>NZ_CP192738.1:5927500-6955142 GCF_050749805.1 Hahella sp. NBU794 | reverse complement strand
ACCTCCAGAATTTGTACATGCTTGCTCTTTTTTTGCGCAAATTAAAGACGGCGGCTTTCTATATGGAAAACCGAATTTTGATGTTTTTCAGAGAAAACAAAACCCTGTGGCCAAAACCCACATCAGGCGGCTAATAAAGACGCTTTTTCTTCGTCACTCCCCACAATAAGCAACGAAATCAGACTGAACCTAAACAGGTAGGGGAAAATTCTAGCTGGAATGACTTTCCTTTACCACCTCGAAAATAAATCTTATTAGAACCCCTGTGGATTATTTTTATTTTTAATTTCATATAGTTACTGAGTTACTAACAAGCTTGTTAACATTTTTAGCTGTAAAAAAATTTTTAGAACCTTTGCTCATATCCCAAACCCTTGTGATTCCCTGTGGATAACTTGTTGTGGACCTGGAGACAACTTTAGCCTGTGGAAAACTCTTCGTTTCCTCCCCAAGTTCTCATCAGTTTTTCAAAGGTTAATCCCTAGCTTGCCAAGCTCTTTTACATTCTATAAACAGATGATACATAAAACTTTTCCACACTTATCCACAGAAAAATGGCTGACTAATCATAAGTCTTCATAACCATCCTTTCTTAAAAACCTAAGATTTAATAAGAGGTGAGTGAGCGCTCTTTTGATTTCAAAAATCCATTCACGCTGTTTGAATTTTGATCTAAAGCTTTTCCACATGAATTAACAGGTCCAACTCCAAGTAAAAAGTTACTCACACTGATCCACAGACTTTGTTTCAACTCTTGCTAAAAAGACCGTGTTGAAAATTTCCGCAACTCCCATTTGCTATTTGCCTCTAAATTCCCTACAATTCCGCTCCCTGTTTTCTAGAACGAATTTCAACCAGTTATTTGCTAAAGAGTCGGATATGAAACGCACATTCCAACCTAGCGTCCTTAAGCGTAAACGCACTCACGGTTTCCGTGCCCGCATGGCTACCGCAAACGGCCGTAAAGTTCTGGCCAGCCGTCGCGCTAAAGGTCGTAAGCGTATTTCAGCTTAATTGTCGTCTGTTGTTTAAAAGCAACCTATAGATGGCTGGTTACGAATTCCCCCGATCACTTCGACTTTTGAAGCCGGGGGATTTCCGTAACGTATTTAATGATGCTCGCTTTAAAGCAGGCCATCCTGGTTTGCTGCTCCTTGCTATCCCTAACCAACTACCTCATCCTCGAGTAGGGCTTGTCATCGCCAAAAAAAATATCAAGTTGGCGACGGGAAGAAACAGAGTTAGAAGGCTTATCCGGGAAGCCTTTCGTCTTCAGCAAGCAAATATTCCAAACGTCGATATTGTCGTTCTGGCCCGCAAAGCTGTTGCAGACATGAATAATGAAGAAATTTTTCAATGTCTAACCAAATTGTACTCACGAATTGGTCAGCAACATGCCAATGCCCTCGCTAAAGCAGACTCTTCCTCAGCTACCTAAATACTTACTTTTAGGTTTGATAAAGGCGTACAAATACGCGATCAGTCCAATGTTAGGACAGCACTGCCGTTTTTATCCAAGTTGCTCAAGTTATGGATATGAAGCAATTTCCAAGTATGGATTCCTGCGAGGGAGTTATCTTACCGTCCGTCGTCTGCTAAGATGCCACCCTTGGTCAACAGGGGGTATTGATCCAGTGCCAGAAAGCCTGTCTCACAAACGCTGCCCTCATTCATCATCCGAATAAAAGTTTGAATAGTTTATGGACTTTTTAAGAACCTCTCTCATAGTCGGTTTATTGGTTGTTTCCTACCTGTTGGTATTGGAATGGAATGAGGAGATGATCCCCCAGCAGCAACCTGTCTCACAAACCGCTTCTGTTTCAATAGACAGCAGCAATTCAGATTCGAGCGTTGCAAGCAACACTAGCTCCGGTGAACTGGATACGCCAGAGTCCTCTTCAACGCCTGTTGCGACTACCGACGACACTGGATCAGTTTCAGCTTCCTCAATAGGTAAGATCATCACCGTCACCACTGACGTTCTTCGTGTCAGAATTGACTTGAGCGGTGGAAATATTGTTGAAGTGTCACTACTTGAGTATCCCATTTCATTAAAGAATCCGACCCCTTTAGATCTAATGCAGAAAAACAACGGAGTCTACTACGTTGCAGAAAGCGGTCTAATTGGTTCCAATGGATTTGATGCATCAAAAAATGGCGCTAGCCCAGTTTATACTACGGACAAAGACGCTTATTTCCTGCAAGACGGACAAAACAAGTTAGGTATAGATCTAAAAACAGAACGTAATGGCGTTACTGTGATCAAACACTATGAGTTTGAAAAGTCCAGTTATTCCATTAACGTCGCTTTTCAGATCAATAACCAGTCTGATGCGCCTTGGAAGGCCAACTTTTCAGCCAAATTACGCCGTGATAAGTCTGCAGATCCTTCCTCTTCTGGCGGATTCGGAGCTTCTTCATATCTAGGAGCTGTTGTCTCAACGCCAGAAAAGCCGTATGAAAAGGTTAACTTCAAGGATATGGACGAGAGCGGCGCCGAAGGCGCTAAAGTAGACTCTCCCAATGGATGGATTGCGTTTATCCAGCATTATTTTGTTAGCGCATGGGTGCCTCTAACTAGCGATACCCACACCTATCAGACTCGAGTGAATAACGGCTTATACCTGATGGGGTTCGTTGATCCTGCATTTACTGTCGAACCCGGTCAAACACACACCGTCGCCGCCAAGCTGTATGCTGGACCCAAGATCATGGAAACACTCAAAGAAGTGGCTCCAAATCTGGATTTGACTGTCGATTTCGGCTGGTTGTGGCTGATCGCCAAACCTCTGTATCTGGTGTTGGAGTTTATCCACGATTTTGTCGGTAACTGGGGTATTTCCATTATCCTGTTGACTGTACTGATTAAAGCTTTGTTCTTCCATTTGTCCGCCACCAGTTATCGTTCCATGGCGAACATGCGCAGAGTGACCCCCGAAATGCAGAGAATTCGGGAACAGCATGGCGATGATCGTCAGCGTATGTCTCAGGCGATGATGGAACTGTACAAGAAGGAAAAAATAAATCCTTTGGGCGGATGCTTACCCATGATTGTACAGATGCCCGTGTTTATATCTCTGTATTGGGTATTGTTGGAAAGCGTTCAGTTACGTCAGGCGCCGTTCTTCTTCTGGATTCAGGATTTGTCCATTAAAGACCCTTATTTCGTATTGCCTCTGTTGATGGGCGCTGCGATGTTCCTGCAGACATCTTTGAACCCAACGCCTCCAGATCCTATTCAAGCGCGTGTGATGAAGATGATGCCGATTATCTTTACGGTCTTTTTTCTCTGGTTCCCCGCAGGTCTAGTACTGTACTGGTTGGTCAACAATATTCTTTCTATCGCTCAGCAGTGGTACATCACCAAGAAGATCGAAAACGAGGCGCTGGCTGCGAAAAAATAGCCTTCTGGATAGGTTTGTCAGTCAGTGGTAGCCTGAGCTACTTTTAAACAAAAGCCCGTTTTAACAACGGGCTTTTTTATGGTGAAGCGAGAATTTTCATGTACGCTGAGAATGACACGATAGTCGCAATCGCAACCCCCCCAGGGAAAGGCGGCGTTGGCGTTGTCAGAGTTTCTGGCCCTAAAGCAAAAGCGCTGGCGAGTCTGGTCCTTGGTTATGACCCTAAGCCCAGACACGCGCATTACAGTCCTTTTTTTACTGAAGAAGGGGAAATTCTCGATAGCGGTATTGCTCTACTTTTTACAGCCCCCAATAGCTTTACTGGTGAAGATGTCATTGAATTCCAAGGCCACGGCGGCCCAGTTGTTCTTGATTTGTTGGTGAAGCGTTTGGTTGCAGCTGGAGCCAGGCTGGCGCGTCCTGGTGAGTTCTCTGAAAGAGCATTCATGAACGATAAGCTTGATCTGGTGCAGGCGGAAGCTATTGCAGATTTGATCGAGGCAACATCAGAACAAGCCGCTCATAGTGCAATGAGATCTCTGCAAGGCCAGTTTTCCAAAGAAATTGAAAAGCTGATTGAGAGTCTTATTCAACTACGTATCTATGTTGAAGCGGCGATTGATTTTCCTGAGGAAGAAATAGACTTTCTCTCTGATGGCAAAGTATTAAATGACCTGGATATACTCCTCAGTCAGACGCAATCTGTCTTCGCCAACGCCAAGCAAGGCGCTTTGATGCGTGAAGGGATGACAGTCGTGATTGCTGGTCGACCCAATGCCGGTAAGTCCAGTTTGCTGAATGCGCTGGCGGGAAGAGAAAGCGCCATTGTGACAGAAATTGAGGGCACTACTCGGGACGTACTTAGAGAGCACATCCATATCGATGGCATGCCTCTGCATATTGTAGATACGGCAGGATTGCGGGATAGCGATGACGTCGTAGAAAAAATCGGCATCGAACGCGCCTGGAAAGAAATTGATCAGGCTGATCGTATTCTGTTTTTGGTGGATGCAACGCAGACCAAAGAAATGTCTCCCGAGCGGATTTGGCCAGAATTCTATGCACGTATAAAACACCACGACCATATCACAGTAGTTCGCAATAAAATCGATTTGAGCGAAGAGCAACAAGGCATTGACCTGTCGCTGTCCCACCCTGTCATCCGCCTGTCGGCCAAAGCCGGGCTTGGTATTGACCAGCTACGCGAACATTTAAAAGCCTGCGTAGGTTTTGAAAGTCATGCGGAAGGGGGATTTATGGCGAGACGTCGTCATTTGGAAGCCCTTACCCATGCAGAAAAACACATTCAGCTCGCCAAGAGCCAGCTGCTGAGTGCGAACGCCGGGGAATTAGTGGCGGAGGATCTGAGGGTTGCGCAGAATGCCTTATCGGAAATTACCGGAGCCTTTACTTCCGATGATTTACTGGGGCGTATCTTCTCGTCGTTTTGTATCGGCAAGTAGTAAGCCTATTCTAAAAAAGACTCAGTCATCTTCTTCCGTTACTTTATGTGAAGCGCTTAGCTGGGCTATGCCTATTAGTTCGCTCAATTATTTCATTTCTTTTCATAAGCAGTGTAATAGCTGGTCAGTCAAATAACTTAACTCTTCTGGCGACAGAAAAATGAATGAATTTAGTCTGTGGGTGGTTGAGTCGACGCACACTAGCCCTAACGATTTTTACGTAAGGGTAGATGGATCTGACATCTACATTGCTTACTGGATAGTTTGTTCATCCTCGGAAGATAGAGCACGGCAATTGGCTTCGCAGGTTTCAGAGGAATTGCTGCTGGGAAATACAGAGACTATCGCAATATACCTATACAGACCGGGCGACTTGGTTAAAGACGATAATGTGACGGCGAGAATGGGGAAAGTATCAACAAAGTTTAGCGCGCAAGAAGATATCCAATTAGCCGCCTGGATTACTTCGGAAGGAGGGCTATGGTAGACAGATGTTGATAGCGCAAAATAGATTTCCCTATGCTCGCTAATATTTTAAATACTATGTGCTTGGCTCTTTGTTACGGGAAGTAGATTCTATGAAGCCAATTTGGTTGACCTATGCAGCCTTGGCCGCCGCTATTTTGTTGGAGGTGATTGGCACCACTTTTCTGCAAAAGTCAGAACAGTTCAGTAAATTGACGCCAACGATACTCATGGCGTTGTGCTATTTGGGCGCCTTTTACTTTCTGTCTTATAGCCTCAAAACAATTCCTGTCGGCTTGGCGTATGCTATCTGGAGCGGTCTTGGCATTGTACTGATTTCGGCCATTGGCTATTTCCTGTTTCGACAGACGTTGGATCTTCCAGCGATGATCGGCTTAGGCTTTATCATCACTGGAGTCATTATCGTCAACGTATTTTCTAACTCCATTAACCACTGACCTGCTGCAACGCTCTACGCCCCTATCTACTAAACTGACTATTCAGGTTCACACGTTTCTTTTCCTTTTCACTGAACGAAGCGAGTGAGTTAAAGCAGATAGGAAGGTGTCTGAGTGCTTAAAGATGGGCTGATACGTTGGGTTATTGTTGTTTTTTTTCTCTGCCGGGCAGTTGACGCTGTTGCGCAGGAAGAAATAACGGTCGCTATCGGCGAGTGGGCCCCTTTCATGAGCGAGTCTTATCCTGACTACGGGGTGGTTCCTCATATTATTTCGGAGATCTATCAAAAAGCGGGAGTGAAAGTGGTTTATGGCTTTTTCCCTTGGAAGCGTTCCTATTCGTTGGTGCAAAGAGGGGAATGGCACGCCTCGGCAATCTGGGGAAAGACGCCGGAAAGAGAGGCGGACTGTTATTTTTCCAATGCGGTCTATACGGGGGAAATTGTTCTCTTTTATCTCAAAAGTAGACCCGTTGTTTGGACTGGAGCAAAAGAGGACATTCAAGGTCTCACTATTGGCCTCCCTCTCGGCAGCGCCAAGGCCAAACCACTGGAGGAAGCGGAAAAGGAAGGCGTGGTCAGTTACGATGTGGGAGTTGATCATATCCTCGTATTCAGAAAACTGCTCGCAGGGCGTTTTGACGCCTTAGATGAAAATAAAGCTGTGGGGTTGTTCAATCTGCAGTCACAATTCACTGCTCAAGAAAGAGAAAAAATAGGTTATACAGACCCCGTGGAAAGCTGGCCGTACTATATGATTTTCTCCCGTAAATCCAACGCCAGTCCTCGTTTTATGGAAATATTCAATGCTGGATTGAGTGAGCTGAAGCAAAGCGGGCGACTTGATGAAATATGGGAAGCCTTTTATCGCGGAGAATTTACTGCTCCCTAAATCAACATGCCGTGGCTTTATAGTGGAAAAGAGTTTTTAGGCTGTGCAAATCATGTTGCGATCAGACATACACTCTTCATAAAACCACAGAAAGTTGCATTAATATTTCACTCTCAGGAAGGCTCCCGGAGTGCTCTTTTTTCCCTTAATTTGAGCAGAGTTATCCACTGTCAATAACTTCGACGCACTGTGGATAACTTTATGGGTCATATGTCAACCCATTCGAAGAGCATTTTTTTTATCTTTATAAAACAATAGCTTGTTAGTTGATAATTCTAGTCGGGCAATGGTTTTGCTTGTGGATAACTTTATTAATAACTTGTCTAAAATATTTTTGCTAACTCTCTGAAAAGGCTAGGCTATTTTTTAATCTGTGTGACAAAGCCAAGTCATAAAGCTCCCGAGACAAGATGTTTTGAGCGTTTTTTAAACATTTTTTATATGGCGCTCTTATTTTTGCCCTGTCCACATAGTAAAATACGCGGTTCGTTTCAGGTCCGTTACCGATGAGGGTGTAAAAGTCTATGGACTTTCCAAAAAGTTTTGACGTCATAGTGATAGGCGGTGGGCATGCCGGAACCGAGGCTGCATTAGCGGCGGCGCGCATGGGGCGCCAGACTCTGCTGTTGACTCATAACATTGAAACCCTTGGACAGATGTCCTGTAACCCCGCGATTGGAGGCATCGGTAAAAGCCATTTGGTGAAAGAAGTGGATGCGCTTGGCGGCGCCATGGCGTTAGCGACGGATCAGGCGGGGATTCAATTTCGGGTGCTTAACTCCAGAAAAGGCCCGGCGGTGCGCGCAACTCGCGCTCAGGCGGATAGAGCGCTGTATAAAGCGGCGATCCGTGAGATTTTGGAAAATCAGCCTAACCTCACCATTTTTCAGCAGGCTGCCGACGATCTGATCATGCAGGGCGACCGCGTCGCTGGCGTCGTGACCCAAATGGGTCTGCGTTTTCATGGTAAGACGGTCGTACTGACGACCGGTACATTCCTTGGCGGCGTTATCCATATTGGATTGGAAAACCATTCCGGTGGTCGTGCGGGAGATCCTCCTTCCATCGCTTTGGCGAAACGGCTGCGGGAAATGCCCTTCCGTGTTGGACGTTTGAAAACGGGAACGCCGCCGCGAATTGATGCGCGTTCTGTGGATTTTTCTGTGATGGAGGCGCAGCCTGGTGATACGCCAATTCCAGTCATGTCATTCATGGGCTCGGCGGACCTGCATCCACGTCAGGTGAACTGCTTTATCACTCGCACCAATGAGCGTACTCACGAGATTATTCGTGGAGGGATGGATCGCTCCCCTATGTATACGGGAGTGATTGAGGGGGTTGGACCTCGTTATTGTCCTTCTATTGAAGACAAGGTGAATCGCTTTTCTGACAAGGATTCACATCAGATATTTATTGAACCTGAGGGACTGAGTACTCACGAGCTGTACCCCAATGGCATTTCCACCAGTCTGCCTTTTGATGTGCAGCTGGAACTGGTGCATTCCATCCAGGGCATGGAAAACGCGCATATCACCAGACCCGGCTACGCCATTGAGTATGATTTCTTTAATCCCCAGGACTTGAAGCACTCTCTGGAAACCAAGTTTGTCGATAACCTGTTTTTCGCTGGCCAGATTAACGGCACAACAGGCTATGAAGAAGCGGCGGCGCAAGGCCTTCTGGCGGGTATGAACGCAGCTCTGCGCGCGCAGGATAAAGAAGCATGGAGTCCGCGCCGTGATGAAGCTTATATCGGCGTTTTAGTGGACGACCTGATCACGATGGGCACGCGAGAGCCATACCGTATGTTCACCAGTCGTGCTGAGTACAGGTTGCTTCTGCGAGAAGACAATGCGGATTTGCGGTTGACCGAAAAGGGCCGCGAGCTTGGCATGATTGACGATGAACGCTGGCGTGTTTTCTGTGAGAAACGGGAGGCTATCGCTCGCGAGCAGCAACGTTTAAAGTCTATCTGGATTCAGCCTGCGACGGATAAAGCTCTGAAAGCGGCGGAGCTGTTAGAGACGGAACTGACGCGAGAGTACTCATTGCATGATCTGCTGAAGCGTCCGGAAATGACTTGGGAAAAGCTGTCTTTGCTGGATGCGGAAGTGGCGACGACGCCGTTTGAAGTGGCTGAGCAGTTAGAGATTCAAGTTAAATACGCTGGATATATTGACCGTCAGCAGGAAGAAATTGAGCGCTTGCGGCGCAATGAAAATATGGCTTTGCCTGCAGATCTCGACTATAGCGGAATTCAGGGTTTGTCCAATGAGATCAAGCAAAAGCTGACTGAAGTTAGACCGGAAACCCTGGCTCAGGCCTCCCGGATTCCTGGCGTCACTCCGGCGGCGGTTTCTCTGTTGTTGGTTCATTTGAAGAAGCGTGGCTCCATTCAGCGGAAGAGCGCTTGAGTATGGCGTTGATTTTGAATCAAACGGAGCAGCTGGCGTCTGGCTTAAAGGCGATGGGAGTGAGTCTGACGGAGGCGCAGCGAACTAAAATTCTGCGTTATCTGGAACTGCTGCACAAATGGAACAAGGCGTACAACCTCACTGCTGTGCGCGATCCCGCATTACACGTGAGCCGTCATATACTTGATTCTCTGGCCGCGCTTCCTTATTTAAAAGGCGTCCAGTTTCTGGATGTGGGCGCTGGCGCAGGATTACCGGGTATTCCGCTTTCCATTGCGCAGCCGGATTCCCACTGGACATTGTTGGATAGCAACGGCAAAAAAACCCGGTTCATGGATCAGTGCCGGATGGATATGGGGCTGACGAATCTTCAGGTCGAACATACCCGGATCGAAGCGTTCACGCCCGAAGCCAGATTTGACGGAATAATATCCAGAGCTTTCGCGACGATTGGCGATATGATTGCCGGATGCCGTGATCTAATTCTTCCCGAAACGCGCATTTATGCGTTGAAAGGCCTTTATCCCCATGACGAGATTGAAGCCATGCCGGCGGACTTTGACGTTGTGGAATGGCATAAGCTGGAGGTTCCCGGTTGTGATGGGGAACGTCATTTGCTTATTATTGCGCGTAGTGGAAATACCGGAGGCTCATAAATGGCGCGAATATTGGCTGTAACCAACCAAAAAGGCGGTGTCGGCAAAACCACGACCTGCGTCAATCTGGCAGCCTCTCTAGCCGCTACCCGGCGCAAAGTGTTGCTGGTGGATATTGATCCACAGGGCAACGCGACTATGGGAAGCGGTATCGATAAAAACACGATTGAACACACCGTATACGATGTACTCACTAAAAAGGCGGACGCCGCCCAGGTAGTAAAGACGTCTGAAGCGGCAGGTTACGATGTAATGCCCGCCAATGGCGATGTTACGGCGGCGGAAGTCGAGCTGATGAACGAGATCGGTCGGGAGTACCGTTTGCGCAACGCTATTAGGGAAGTGGCTGCGAACTATGACTATGTGCTGCTTGACTGCCCTCCCGCGTTGAACTTATTGACAGTGAATGCATTGGTGGCGGCCAATGGCGTCTTGATTCCCATGCAGTGTGAGTATTACGCGCTTGAGGGATTGGCGGCGTTGATGAACACCATCGAACAAATTCGCGAGACGGTTAATCCTAGTCTGGAAATAGAAGGTCTGTTGCGCACCATGTACGATCCCCGCAACAGCCTGACATTAGATGTATCGCGGCAAATTACGGATTACTTTGGCGATAAAGTGTATCGCTCAATTATTCCGCGTAACGTAAGGCTGGCGGAAGCGCCTTCCTATGGCGTGCCAGCGCTGAAATACGATAAAAGCTCAAGAGGCGCCATTGCTTACCTGGCATTGGCGGGAGAAATTATTCGCAAAGACAGGAAGGCGGCGAAAGAAGCCGTCCCAGCCTGAATGGGCGATTTTGGGGAACTACCTGAATAATGAAAAAACGAGGTCTAGGCGATCGCGGACTGAACGCACTGTTGGCCGGGTCGCGCACACGCACCAATGAGGAAGAAGAAAACGTCAAACAGGATGGCGTTTTAAAAGAGCTTCCAGTCGAACTGATCCAGCGTGGGCAATATCAACCTCGTCGGGACATGGACCCCGAGTCGCTGGAGGAGCTGGCGCAATCTATTCGTCAACAGGGCGTCATGCAGCCTATCGTGGTGCGGGAGATTGCCCCGAACCGCTATGAAATTATCGCGGGCGAGCGTCGTTGGCGCGCGACTCAGATCGCTGGCAAAGACAAAATTCCCGTTATCATTCGCGATGTTCCCGATGAAGCCGCCATCGCAATGGCGTTGATTGAGAATATTCAAAGGGAAAACCTTAACCCTATAGAAGAGGCCATGGCGCTACAGCGCCTGCAGGACGAATTTGGTTTGAACCAGTCCCAGGTGGCGGAAGCGGTTGGAAAATCCCGCCCGTCTATAGCTAATTTACTACGCCTCCTTGCCCTTCATGCTGACGTGAAAACTATGTTGGAGCGCGGCGATATGGAAATGGGACATGCCAGAGCTTTGCTGCCTTTGGATGAGCCAACGCAATTGGCTGCGGCGAACGCCATCGTCGAGAAAGGTTTGTCGGTTAGACAAACTGAAGCTCTGGTGAGAAAGCTGTTGCAGGAAAAGGAAAATCCGAAGGAAAAAATCAAGAAAGCCCTGGATGCGGATGTCCGCAAATTGCAGGAAAGTCTGGGGGAAAGGCTGGGTTCGCCAGTCACTATCGATTACAACAGCAAAGGCAAAGGCAAGCTTGTCATCAAATACAACTCTCTGGACGAGTTGGACGGTATTCTCGCTCATATTAAATAAGGCCTCTTTCTGTCTTTTCGCCAATCCGTCCGCATGAAGAACAGGTTGGCGTTCTTCCTCGCGGTTTTGTTTCTTTTTTAGGCTTGGATCACTAAAACTGCATGCCATCCATGCTGCGTATAAAATTAGCTAAAACACAACATTTGGTGTCTGGATTTTCAATACAGCATATTTAGTACCAAATGTTGATTTGCTTAAAATTTGTTAACGCACCCATGTGTATGGAAATTATACAGTTTTGTTTTCATGGCGGTTGAATGCGTTACATCGACACAATATAATCACCTGCGCCTAAAGCTACGGGTCTCTGTAGTGCGAGGGCGGGGGGTAACAAGAACTAGGCAGAAACGTGATTTGAATAGTGCAGCTCGCTCGCTTATTAAGCGGCCGCCAGTCTTTAGGATTGTGGGATTACAATTAATAGCCACGGTCCTCATATCTTTAATCGCGTGGAGATGGAGCAGCGTGCATGCGTACTCGGCTTTGGTCGGGGGACTGATTTGCGCTGTTCCAAACATGTATTTCGCCCACCGCGCCTTTCTCTATCAAGGGGCTCAAGCAGCCAGGCAAATCGTACAATCTATTTATAAAGCAGAGGCGGTTAAGCTAGGATTAACGGCCATTTTTTTTGGCCTGGCTTTTAAGTTTATCCAGCCTTTGGAGCCGGCAAGTTTATTTCTGGCTTTTCTAGGTGTGCAGTCAGTGCATTGGTTCGCGCCGCTGATTGTCGGAAGGCGGCAGCGTAAATAACAATTGCAACAATCGATTAAGAGTGAAACATGGCAGGCGAAAATCCTACAGCGTCGGAGTACATTCAGCACCATCTTCAAAACCTGACCTTTGGTAACCACCCAGAGCATGGCTGGAGTTTTGCGCACACTGCGCAGGAAGCCAAAGAAATGGGGTTCTGGGCCGTCCATGTTGACAGTCTGGGTTGGTCAATCGCCTTGGGCGCTTTGTTTGTCTGGTTGTTCCGCAAAGCAGCGGTGAAAGCGACCAGTGGCGTACCAAGTGGACTGCAGAACTTTGTTGAAATTATGGTCGACTTCGTCGACAAGAGCGTAAAGGAAACTTTCCACGGCAAAAACGCGGTCATCGCTCCCTTGGCGTTGACTATTTTCTGCTGGATTTTCCTGATGAACCTGATGGACTTGGTCCCTGTGGACTTCCTGCCAAGACTGTTCCAAGTTGTAACCGGCAATGAACATGCTTACTTTAAAGTCGTTCCCACCACTGACGTCAATGTGACTCTGGGAATGTCGTTGTCCGTTTTCTTCCTGATCATTTATTACAGTATTAAAGTCAAAGGCGTGGGCGGTTTCCTCGGCGAACTGACCCTGCAGCCATTCGGTAAGTGGATGCTGCCATTCAACCTGCTCCTGGAAGGCGTGGGCTTGATCGCCAAACCTATTTCTCTTGCTTTGCGTCTGTTCGGTAACCTGTACGCAGGCGAGCTGCTCTTCATCCTGATAGCGTTGATGCCGTTGTGGGTGCAATGGGTGCTATCAGTGCCTTGGGCGATTTTCCACATTTTGGTTATTGTGCTGCAGGCGTTCATATTCATGATGCTGACCATCGTGTATCTGAGCATGGCGCATGAAGATCATTAAGAAGTAGAAATTTCCATCAAAACTAAAAACTTTCTATCCACTAACTAACTGATAAATTTAGGAGAGACAATGGAAACTGTAGTTGGTATGACCGCGATTGCTGTAGCTCTTTTGATCGGCATGGGCGCGTTAGGTACTGCAATTGGTTTCGGCTTGCTGGGCGGTAAATTCCTGGAAGGCGCTGCGCGTCAACCTGAAATGGTGCCCATGCTGCAGGTTAAAATGTTCATCGTGGCCGGTCTGCTTGACGCCGTAACCATGATCGGCGTTGGTATCGCTCTGTTCTTCACTTTCGCTAACCCGTTCATTGCTTTGGTTCAGTAATTACACCTTTTAGGCAAACGAGTCATTTTATTCGACTGATAAGCGAGGGGTGTCAACGTGAACATCAACCTGACAATGATAGGGCAAGCGATTGCTTTCTTTATCTTTGTCGTATTCTGCATGAAGTATGTATGGCCGCCGGTCATACAGGCTCTGCGGGAACGCGAGAAAAAGATTGCCGATGGTTTGCAGGCTGCTGAGCACGCGCAAAAGGATCTTGAGCTAGCCCAAGAAAAAGTTGCCAAGCAGTTGCGTGAAGCCAAACAGCAAGCGGCTGAAATTATCGAACAGGCCAACAAGCGCGCCAATCAGATGCTGGAAGAAGCAAAAGACCAGGCGCGTACTGAAGGCGAACGTTTGATCACTGCAGCCAAAGCTGAAATCGACCAGGAAAAGAACCGTGCTAAGGAATCGCTGCGTGCTGAAGTCGCTGCGCTGGCGTTGGCGGGTGCTGAGAAGATCCTGGAAACCTCTGTGGACGCAGGTGCGCACAGCAACATGCTAGATAAACTAGCTGCGGAACTATAAGAGGTTTGCATTATGGCGGAAAGCACTACACTCGCCCGGCCATATGCTAAAGCGGCCTTTGAATTAGCTCGGGACGCGGGTCAATTGTCGGAATGGTCAGCGTTACTAGCGCTGACCGCCGCTGTTGCTGAAGACAGCAATATGCACAAGGTGTTAAATCACCCTGCATTGACCAGCGCTCAGAAAGGCCAGACGTTCCTTGACGTTTGCGAAGGCAAACTCAATGAAGCGGGAGCTAACTTTGTTAGAGTTCTCGCTGAAAACAATCGTCTGGTCCTGCTGCCGGAAATCGCGGCACTGTTCGAGCAGTTAAAGGCGCAGCAAGAAGCCACAATCGAAGTCACTATTGAGAGCGCATTCGAAATGAATGGCGAGCAGGAAAACAAGCTTGCTCAAGCTCTGCAAAAGAAACTATCTCGCAACGTCAATTTGCGCTCCCAGCTTAATAAAGAGCTGATCGGGGGCATTGTCGTGCGTGCAGGTGACTTGGTGATTGACGCGTCCGTACGCGGTCGCTTGGCTAAGCTGGCTGAGGCAGTGAATTCCTGAACTGGCGCCTGCGGCTGAATTTCCGCAGAAAGGTAACTGAAGGGTTTTTGAGGATAAAGGCATGCAGCAACTGAATCCATCTGAGATCAGTGAAATCATCAAGAAGCGCATTGAGAAGCTGGATATTTCTTCTGAAGCAAAAACAGAAGGCACTATCGTAAGCGTTTCTGATGGTATCGTACTGATCCATGGTCTTGCCGACGTAATGTACGGTGAGATGATTGAATTTGAAGGCGGCGTATACGGTCTGGCTCTTAACTTAGAGCGTGATTCCGTCGGCGCCGTTGTACTGGGCGACTACAAAGATTTAGCGGAAGGTCAAAAGGTAAGAGTAACCGGCCGTATCTTGGAAGTACCCGTAGGCGAGCAACTGCTTGGTCGCGTCGTTGACGGACTGGGTAATCCGATTGACGGTAAAGGCGCTCTGGAAACGACTCTGACTGAGCCTGTTGAAAAAGTGGCGCCGGGCGTTATCGCCCGTAAATCCGTTGGTCAGCCGATGCAGACTGGTTATAAGTCCGTAGACACCATGGTGCCTATCGGTCGCGGTCAGCGTGAGTTGGTTATCGGCGACCGTCAGACTGGTAAGACTGCTCTGGCGATCGATGCGATCATTAACCAGAAAGGCACTGGCATTAAGTGTATCTATGTAGCGATTGGTCAGAAGCAATCTTCTATCGCTAACGTAGTGCGCAAGCTGGAAGAGCACGGCGCGATGGATCACACCATCGTTGTAGCCGCCGGCGCTGCGGATCCTGCTTCCATGCAGTTCCTGGCTCCATACTCCGGTTGTACCATGGGCGAATACTTCCGCGATCGCGGCGAAGACGCACTGATCATTTATGACGACTTGACCAAGCAAGCTTGGGCGTATCGTCAGATCTCCCTGTTGCTGCGTCGTCCGCCCGGACGTGAAGCTTACCCCGGTGACGTATTCTACCTGCACTCCCGTTTGTTGGAGCGTGCGTCCCGTGTTAACGAGGAATACGTTGAGAAGTACACCAACGGCGAAGTGAAAGGCAAAACCGGTTCTTTGACCGCTCTGCCGATCATCGAAACTCAAGCCGGTGACGTATCTGCGTTCGTTCCTACTAACGTAATTTCTATTACTGACGGCCAGATCTTCCTTGAGACAAGCCTGTTCAACGCGGGTATCCGTCCTGCGATGAACGCCGGTATCTCTGTATCCCGGGTAGGTGGCGCCGCACAGACCAAGATCATGAAAAAGCTGGGTGGCGGTATCCGTCTGGCCCTGGCTCAGTATCGTGAACTGGCTGCGTTCGCACAGTTCGCTTCCGACCTTGACGAAGCGACTCGTAAGCAGCTGGAGCACGGTCAGCGTGTTACCGAACTGATGAAGCAAAAGCAGTTCGCGCCGATGACCGTTGCTGAAATGGGCTTGGTTCTGTTCGCTGCAAACGAAGGTTTCCTGGACGATGTCGACGCCAAGAAAGTAGTTCCCTTCGAAGCGGCTCTGCTTTCTTACGCCAAGAGCGAATTCGGCGATCTTCTGGCGAAGATCAACGAAGCAGGCGATTACAACGACGAAATCGCCGCCGGCCTGAAATCTTGTATCGAGAAGTTCAAATCCACTCAAACCTGGTAATGAACTCCTAACCGTCGCCGCTTCTGCGGCGACTGGTTGTTCAACAGGTTCAGGATTAACGAAAGGCAGGTAAATATGGCCGTCGGAAAAGAGATTAAAACCCAAATCGCAAGTATTAAGAGCACGCAGAAAATTACTAGCGCGATGCAGCTCGTCGCCGCCAGTAAAATGCGTAAAGCTCAACAGCGAATGGCGGCGGGTCGGCCTTATGCTGATCGCATACGCAGCGTCATAAGCCATATCGCTACTGCGAATCCAGAATATCGACATCTGTATCTGCAAGAACGCGAAGCTAAAAGAGTTGGCTATATCGTGGTCTCTACTGACCGCGGACTCTGTGGCGGTTTGAACGTTAACGCTTTCCGCGAAATGATGCGCTCCATGAAAGAATGGCGCGATAAAGGCGCGGAAGTCGATTTGTGCGCTGTAGGGCAAAAAGCGATCAGCTTTTTCCGTAACTATGGCGGTAACGTCGTCGCTGCATTGAGCCACTTGGGGGATGAACCATCCCTTACCAAGATCGTGGGCTCCGTAAAGGTCATGCTGGACGCTTATGCGGAAGGCAAGATCGACCGTTTGTATCTGGTCCATAACCGCTTCGTAAACACCATGACGCAGAAGCCTACCGTGGCGCAGCTGTTGCCTCTTCCCCCTGCGGAAGATGATGAAATGATACGTCGCCATTGGGACTACATTTACGAGCCTGACGCTAAAGGCTTGTTGGATGGGTTACTGACCCGCTTTATTGAGTCCCAGGTATATCAAGCTGTCGTGGAAAATAACGCCTGTGAGCAGGCCGCGCGGATGATCGCTATGAAGAGCGCGACCGACAACGCCGGCGGAATCATCAACGAGCTGGAGTTGGCTTACAACAAAGCTCGTCAGGCGGCGATCACTCAAGAGATCTCTGAGATCGTGAGTGGCGCAGCGGCGGTATAGGTTTCTTGGTATTTGGACGCGCCGCCTGAAAGGCGGCGGAGTCAGGCAGAACAGATTTAAGATTCAGTGAGGAACTGACAATGAGTAGCGGACAAATAGTGCAGATTATCGGGGCGGTTATCGACGTCGAATTTCCGCGCGATACAGTGCCCAAAGTCTATGATGCTTTAAAAGTTGAAGGCGGAGCCACAACACTGGAAGTTCAGCAGCAGCTGGGCGACGGTATCGTGCGCACAATCGCCATGGGAAGCACCGAAGGTCTACGCCGCGGTCTTCAAGTGGAAAACACCAACGCTCCTATCTCAGTACCAGTCGGGACCCAGACTCTGGGCCGTATTATGGACGTACTGGGTAACCCGATCGACGAAAAAGGTCCTATCGGCGAAGAAGAGCGTATGCCTATTCACCGTAACGCTCCTGGTTACGCAGATCAGTCTTCTTCTCGCGACCTGCTGGAAACCGGCATCAAGGTTATCGACTTGGTATGTCCTTTCGCTAAGGGCGGTAAAGTCGGCCTGTTCGGCGGCGCGGGCGTAGGTAAGACTGTAAACATGATGGAGCTGATCAACAACATCGCGAAAGAGCACTCTGGTCTTTCTGTATTCGCGGGTGTTGGTGAGCGGACTCGTGAAGGTAACGACTTCTACTACGAGATGGAAGAGTCCAACGTACTGGACAAAGTAGCGATGGTTTACGGGCAGATGAATGAGCCCCCAGGAAACCGTCTGCGTGTTGCTTTGACTGGTCTGACCATGGCGGAAAAGTTCCGTGACGAAGGCCGTGACGTTCTGTTGTTCGTTGACAACATCTATCGTTACACCCTGGCGGGAACAGAAGTATCGGCTCTGCTGGGTCGTATGCCTTCCGCGGTAGGTTATCAGCCGACTCTGGCTGAGGAAATGGGCGTTCTGCAGGAGCGTATCACTTCCACTAAAGTTGGCTCCATCACTTCCGTTCAGGCCGTATACGTACCTGCGGATGACTTGACTGACCCCTCTCCAGCAACCACGTTCTCCCACTTGGATGCGACTGTTGTATTGAGCCGGGATATCGCCGCAAAAGGTATCTACCCTGCGATCGACCCGCTGGACTCCACCAGCCGTCAGCTGGACCCGCTGGTTATCGGTCAAGAGCATTACGACGTGGCGCGCGGCGTACAGACCGTACTGCAGCGTTACAAAGAGCTGAAAGACATTATTGCGATTCTGGGTATGGACGAGCTGTCTGAAGAAGATAAGCAGATCGTATCCCGTGCGCGTAAAATTGAGCGTTTCTTGTCCCAGCCTTTCCACGTTGCGGAAGTATTTACCGGTTCTCCAGGCAAATACGTGTCTCTGAAAGACACTATCCGCGGCTTTAAAGGTATTCTTGATGGCGAATTCGACCACCTTCCAGAACAAGCGTTCTACATGGTAGGCGGTATCGAAGAGGCGGTTGAGAAAGCCAAGAAGACTAAATAATATCCGAATAGGATAGAGGCCTAACCAAATGGGTATAAGTGTGCATTGCGATATCGTTAGTGCGGAACAGGAGATCTTTTCTGGCCTGGTGGAGATGGTTATCGCCGCCGGCAGCGAAGGCGACCTGGGCATCACGCCGGGTCACACCCCCCTGCTAACTGCGCTAAACCCCGGTCCGGTTAGGATCATCAAGCAAGGCGGTGAAGAGGAAGTATTTTTCGTTACTGGCGGATTCCTCGAAGTACAGCCGAACATGGTGACCATCCTATCGGATAGCGCGCAACGTGCGGGCGATATGGACGAAGCCGCTGCTCTGGAAGCGAAGAAAGAAGCCGAGAAGGCCCTGGCCAATCGCGGCGGAGACTTCGAGTACTCCAGAGCTGCATCGCAGTTGGCCGAAGCCGCTGCAAGGCTCCGCACCATTCAGCAAATGCGTAATAAGTTGAAGCGCTAACAGCAAAGATTGCAAGATCGAACAAGGGGAAGCACAGTCTTCCCCTTTTTTGTATTTGAATGCCCAAGTAAGGGCCAAAACTTGGCGCCCGCGCGCGACTTTACTAGTCTATCTGGACGGCAGGAAATTTTTTTCCTAATCCCTTAAAGTGTCGATTAATACAACTTCAATTAACAGCCAAGCTGTTACCGGTTTAACTACTTTATCCATTCTTCGGAGACCGATATGAGTCTGCACATCATCATTCTCGCAGCCGGCCAAGGTACGCGAATGAAATCCGAGTTGCCGAAAGTGATGCATTGCGTCGCCGGCAAACCCCTGGTTCAGCACGTCATCGACACTGCGCGTCGTTTGGAGCCGGAAAACATTACTGTCGTATATGGCCACAAAGGCGATGTAGTTCAGGCAGGGGTAACTGGCCCTGGCCTGTTGTGGGCGCATCAGGCGGAACAGCTAGGCACGGGACATGCGGTATCTCAAGGGCTGCAGAATTTATCTGATGATGGCCAGGCATTGATTTTATATGGCGATGTGCCGCTCACTTCCGCCGCTACACTGAAGAATTTTCTCGCCGTCAGCCACGGTAAATTGGGCGTTTTGACTGTAACACTGGACAACCCCGCTGGTTATGGCCGTATCGTCCGCAATGACGCCGGGTCGGTGGTCGCCATTGTTGAGCAGAAAGACGCGACGGAAGAACAGAAAGCCATCAATGAAATTAACACTGGCATCATGGCTGTGCCGGCTAGTCGATTGAAAGAGTGGTTACCCAAGCTTTCCAATAGTAACGCTCAAGGTGAATATTATCTGACGGACATCGTCGCCCTTGCGGTTGAAAGTGGTGTAGACATTGTCACTGCGCAGCCAAGCTTTCTCCATGAAGTAGAAGGCGTTAATAACAGGATTCAGTTGGCCGCACTGGAGCGAGTATACCAACAACAGGTTGCCGAAGAGTTGATGCTGGCCGGCGCGACCCTGCGCGATCCCGCCCGTGTTGATGTGCGCGGCGTGCTCAATGTCGGCCGTGACGTGGAAATTGACGTGAATGCCGTCTTCGAAGGCGATGTCACCCTGGGAGACAGAGTTAAAATCGGACCGAACTGCGTGATACGAAATGCGGTCATCGCTAATGACGTAACGATCGAAGCCAGCAGTATCATAGAAGACGCTCGTGTTGACGCTTTCGCCACAGTGGGGCCGTTTGCGCGGCTGCGTCCAGGCGCTCATTTGTTTGAGAAAGCCAAAGTCGGAAACTTTGTAGAGATCAAGAAAGCCGATATCGGTCCTGGCAGCAAGGTGAATCACCTCAGCTATGTCGGTGACGCCACGGTAGGCTCTAACGTCAATATTGGCGCAGGGACCATCACCTGTAACTATGACGGTGCCAATAAGTTTAAGACGCTTATAGAGGACGATGTTTTCGTTGGCTCCAATACGGCTCTGGTGGCTCCAGTGACTTTGGGTAAAGGGGCGACGATTGGAGCTGGTTCTACCGTGACCAAGGACGTATCCGACAAGCAGCTTGCCGTTGCGCGCGCGCAGCAGCGCAACATAGATGGCTGGACGCGGCCGGTGAAGAAGTCGCCCGAGCACAAATAACGTTAAGCGAGGCTTTGTCGCCTCGTTTTCTAAAAAAGCATAAAACGTACTAAGATTCGTTTATTGAGTTAATCCAATCCGAAACAAGGAAAACATATGTGTGGCATAGTTGGGGCGATAGCCCAGCGGGATGTCTCCGCCATCCTGCTAGAAGGCCTGAAACGTCTTGAATACCGCGGATATGATTCCGCAGGCATGGCCGTTGTTGAAGCGGCGAATAAAATTCAGCGTCAGCGTGAAGTGGGCAAAGTCGCCGCGCTGGAAGAAGCTATCACCAAATATCCTCTGCCTGGGCGCACGGGTATTGCTCATACCCGTTGGGCGACCCACGGTAAGCCTAGCGTCACCAACGCTCACCCACACATGTCAGGCGAAAATCTCGCTATCGTGCATAACGGCATTATTGAGAACTATGAAGCTCTGCGTCAGGATCTCCGTGACAAAGGCTACGAGTTCACCTCCGAGACGGATACGGAAGTCGTCGCCCACTTGATCGACAGCATGTATCAGGAAACTGGCGATATGATGCAGGCGTTCAGGAAGACCATTGCGCAGCTGCACGGCGCTTATGCGTTGGCGGTAGTGCACTCTTCAGAGCCTAACCGTATCCTGGCTGCTCGCGAAGGCAGTCCTTTGGTGGTTGGCGTGGGTATCGGCGAGAACTTCCTGGCTTCCGACGCCTTGGCGTTGTTGCAGGTGACAGACCGCTTTATCTATCTCGAAGAAGGCGATATCACCGAAGTGACTCTGGAAAAGATCACCGTTTGGGACGGCTCCGGCGCCAAAGTAGAGCGCCCGGTTGTTCGCTTTGAACACGGTGGACTCGACAGTGTGGAAAAAGGCGAATACCGCCACTACATGATGAAGGAAATCTACGAGCAGCCTAAGGTCATTAAGGCGACTCTGGAAGGCCGCATCAGCGGAGACCACATTCTTGAGCAGGTATTGGGCGCAGACGCCGCTAATGTCTTCGACGGCGTAGGCTCTGTACAGATCGTTGCATGCGGCACCAGCTATCACTCAGGCCTTGTCGCCAGATACTGGATCGAAGAGCTTGTCGGCATTCCCTGCCAAGTGGAAGTCGCCAGTGAGTATCGCTACCGCAAACATGTCGTGCAGTCGGACATGCTGTTTGTCACCATCTCCCAGTCTGGTGAAACTGCTGACACGCTGGCTGCGTTGCGTCAGGCTAAAAAGGCTGGCTTCAAATCTGCGCTGGCGATTTGTAACGTGCCTGGCAGCTCCCTGGTGCGCGAATCCGATCTGACCGTAATGACCCAGGCTGGCCCTGAAATTGGCGTCGCTTCAACCAAGGCGTTCACCACGCAGTTGGTCGCTCTGTTGATTCTTACGATCGCGCTGGGAAGACGTCATGGTCTGACCAAAGAGAAAGAAGCGGAATTGGTGGAAGGCCTTAAAGCCCTGCCAGATCTGATTCAGAAAGTGCTGGATCTGGATGACGTTATCAACAAGACCTCAGAAGCTTTCGCAGAGAAACACCACTCGTTGTTCCTGGGCCGCGGCTCTATGTACCCCGTTGCGATGGAAGGGGCTTTGAAGCTGAAGGAGATCTCCTACATTCATGCCGAAGCCTACCCTGCGGGAGAGTTGAAGCACGGCCCTCTGGCGCTTGTGGACAAGGATATGCCGGTTATCACCGTCGCACCGAACAACGAGTTGCTGGAGAAATTGAAATCCAACCTGCAGGAAGTTCGCGCCCGTGGCGGTGAGTTGTATGTCTTTGCGGATGCGGATGTGGCCCTGGAAGAAGAGCCCGGCGTACACGTCATCCCCATCCCCGCCGTACACGACATCCTGGCGCCTATCGTCTACACCGTGCCATTGCAGTTGCTGTCCTACCACGTCGCCGTACTTAAAGGCACCGACGTAGACCAGCCGCGAAATCTGGCGAAGAGCGTCACGGTGGAGTAATCCTGTAAGGAAGCCCACAAAAGGGCTTGTCGAACAAAGGCCGTAGCATTTGCTGACGGCCTTTTTCTTTGGTGTGGCGGGTAAAATGGATATTCTGCTGAAGTATAAGTTGAGGTCGGAAGATCAATGGCGCAGCAAGCGTTTCTCTCCATATGAGTACTTTGATTTAGAAGAGGGAGAGGCGCCTGAAATAGACTCTGTTCCCCACAATATGCACGCAGCGGAATATTTAGATTTTCCCGGCGAAGAGGTTGAACATACGCTTTTGCAATTGGTGGACAAAGACGAAACAGAACTTCTGGAGATAAAGGAAACGTTCTGGAATTCCGGTGAAAACCGGATCATCGAAGTGCTCAGAACATCAGGGAATGAGGTTCTACACAATGAGCTGATCATTCAAACCATAAAGCCCAACCCTGCTAACGGAGAAGACGTGGAGACAATCCGCTTCAACAGGGAAAAGTACTGTAATACCTTGAATTTCCACTCAATTGACTGCATTTAGCCGCAGTTTCTCCGCCATTTTACAAAACTTTACACATAAAGCTGACGGCGCTTTGATCAGGTCGGCGCTTACCTGTTTCGTCGGGTAGATCGCCCGTTAGTTTTAACTTTCATCGGAAATGGACGTTCCGGCTTTTTGTTTATCTGATGAGAGAGTCCTAATGTCCTTTACTTCCTGGAAGACCATTTCCGCACTTAAAGAGTTTCGTGTTGCTAAATTCAAACAGCGTCGTCAAATTATGACGCGCCCGCTTTTGCAGCAGATGAAGAATATTCAAATTGGCGGTTGCACTGGCTTATCGTTCGCTTGGATACAGCGCCATCAACGGCAGCGCGGTGAAACTCCCGCTAATCGTATTGCCTATCTGAACACGGATATCGCCTGGAAAAATACGGATTACTTCGCTAGTTACTTCAATAACACCAAGCATCACTCGTACGCCGACCGTATTGCTGCTGTAGCGCCGACTTCCTTGGGAATGCGTCATGGTGGGGTCGTTATTGAAAAGAACTACGATACCTACGGCTCGGCGCTTCAGCATCTGAGCAATAACCCTGGTCATCACATTGTCATGATGGTTTTGAGCGGCAAGGGTATTTCCACCAACCACGTTTGCGGGCTCTACGTGGATGCTGACGGCATGAAGTTCTTCGATCCCAACTCAGGCGAGTATCGTTGCACGACAGGCAAGCGTCTCGACTTCTTCAAGCAGTTGACGGCTCAGTATCACACCTATGTGTCCGCCTCTGGCGTCGCTACGGATATTAAGTTCAGAGAAGTTCAGTTTCACCACGTGGGTTGAAAGAAGCGGCGTGATTTCGCCGCTTAATTTACCCGATATTGAATTTCTTCCGTGATGACAGGTTGGGCTCCGTCCGTAAAGGCGATTTCCGCTCTGGTGGAAAAATCGCCCTTGGACAGCTTCCAGTTGTAGGTGGGCTTGTCGGTGGTGGCGATCAGCTGGCCATTGATGAACCACTTCACGCTTGCGATGTTGTCGGCTTCGGTCAGGGCGAATTCGAAATACTCGGATTCATCCGGAATTCGAGGGTCCATCGCCATCAACAGGCCCTTGCTGGGTTTGCGAATCCTCACTTCACCGGTATCTTTATTGATGTCTCCCGGTGTGGTTCCAGGTAGAAACCACTCGTCCCGGGACTCACAGCCGTTGTCGGCCAGTTCTCCTGTAGTGATGCAGACAGATAGCTTCTGCAGATTGCTGCTGAGATAAAGCGGCTTCACTTCCCGGTTTTTATTCAACTCATTGAATACGGAGCGCAGTACATACGCTGGCCCCATGGAGCCGGTGACTTTGTTCATCTCCGCGTAATCCAGATTGCCCATCCATACGCCTACGGTGTACTTGTCGTTGAAGCCCACCGACCAGGCATCCCGATAATCGCTGGAGGTGCCGGTTTTTACGGCGGTTTGATGAGGGAAGTTCAACACGGAATCCCAGCCAAACTCTTTCTCTCTCGCCGCCGGGTCGGACATGATATCAGCCACCAGGCTGGAGATATCCTCGGACAGCACGCGATGCCCCTGGTAACCCCGGCCGCCCTCTGTGAAGGACAGAGGCCTGAAGTCACCCATGCGGGCCAGAACGGAATACGCCTGCACCAATTCGAAAAGTGTCATCTCGCCGTTGCCCAGCGCCAGGCCATCGCCATAGACGTTGGGGTGGCCGGACAGGCTGTCTACGCCCAGATCGTGCAGGAAGTTCAGAAACTCGCCCGGTCCTACGTACTGGATGGCTAGGACGGCGGGGATATTGAGAGAGTTGCCCAGGGCTTCCCGCAGTGAAATACGGCCGTAATAACCTCGGCTGTAGTTGTGATAGGTGTGCATGCCCAGCCCGACGCTCTCCTGCAACGGCGAATCGTCCAGCATGGTGGCGGCGGTCCAGCCTTTACGGATTGCGCTGGCGTACAGCAGAGGCTTTAGGGTTGAGCCGGGTTGGCGAGGCGTAGTAATCGCATCGATACGATTGAAGGGCTTGTCGTCGCGACCGGCATAACCCACCACCCAGGACAATATCTCGTTGCTCTCATGATCAATCACCAGGACGGCCCCGTTCTGAACACGGTAAGAAGCGAGATTATCCAGACGGTTGTCCAGGGTTTGCTGGATCTTGGTCTGCAGTTCCGTATCGATAGTGGTGTAGACGGCGCCGTTTTCCAGATTCTGCGCGTTCAGTCGATTTTCTGCGAAGCGAATGAAGTGAGACAAATCATAGTGGATGTCCGACTTCTGCAATTCCAAAGATTGGGCAGCAATGGCGGCGCGTTCATCGTCATCAAGCTCAAGCCGGTCCAACAGGTTGTCGATGGCCCGGTTCAGGTTGCGGAGCTGACGTTGCGGGTCCAGCCAGCGCGGCGACCGCACCAATACCGCCAGCGCCAGCATTTCCTTGTAATTCAGCGTTGAGAGATCGCGGCCGAAGTAATACTGCGCTGCCTGTATGACGCCGCGGCGGCGGGCGGAGTAGGGAACCTGGTTCAGGTAAAACTCAAGGATTTCGACCTTGGAGAATTGCGCCTCCAGATTGGCGGCTTCAAACCCCTCGATCCAGCGCGCCCAGGGGGTGCGTGGCCGCGGATGCAGCATCCGCACGACCTGTTCGCTGATGGTGCTGGCGCCGCGCACCACGCCGCCGGACATGACGTTCTGGCGCGCAGCGTTGAGTCGCGCCAGCCAATCCACGCCGCCATGAGAGAAGAAACGCTTGTCCTCCGACAGGACAAACGCCCGCCGCAGAAATTCGGGAATATTATGGAAATCGTTGACATCGTAGATATTCCACTCGTTCTCGTAGGTGATGTTCAAGCGCTTGCCGCGCCGGTCCAGATAGGTGTTCTTACTGGCGCTGGCGATCACTGTGGAGAGATCGTCCGGCAACGGCGTGATGGCGAAGTAAGTGGCCCCGGCCAGGGCGGCGCAGGACAGGGTGACTGTCACTGCGACGCCGGCCGCCAGCTTTTTCCTGGCGCGCATCAGTTTTTTCAACATAAGCGCCAACTACTCCCCCACATTCAACGTGGCTGGCAACCCTTTGCCGTAAACGTCAGGGTCGTACATCTCCTCGGCGTGCACGGGCATGACGCTGAATTCGCCTTCCGCGATGGCCTGGGCCGTGTAGGAGAGGAAGTAATTACCCGCCGGCAGATAGTCTGCGTAGAAGCGGGCTGAGTCATGGCGTAGCTCTTTATGATAGAAGCTCCAGAAATAACGTCCGTAGTAGGACCAGTCCGAGAAAGTGTAGAACCAGGAGCCATCCGCGGCCTTGAACTCGCCTTTATCCGCATCCACTTGTGACGCGGTGGCCAGATCGGCGTTCACCGGCTCCAGACCTCCGGGGATAGGGTCATTCACCACCACGAAATGGCGGGCGGTAGGAATGGATACGAACAGATCCACTTTCACCAACTCGCCGCGGCGGATCTGCATGGGGCTCTTCAGCAGCTCAAACTTGCCGTTGCGCTCAACGGAATATTCCCGACGAATTTCAATGCCGGAGTTGATGCGCGCGGCGTTGTCTTCCCTCAGGTCGTAAGCGATACGGGCGGAGTAGTACAGCCTGCCTTCCCCTTCTTTTTCAATCGTGAGGGTGGCGGCTTTGCCCGGATCGGCAGCGGTTAGAGGACGACTGACAGTCTTCATGGGGTCTGATTTCTTGTTAAAGGATGCAGATCCCAGGTCCTTGCCGTCAAAGTTGACGGAGACTTTCATGGCCGGGTCTTCCTTCTCATAAATCGACGCGTAATTGACCAGCGCGTTCAGACAGAACACGTTCTCCTGGGTGTTTTCCCAGTGATCTCTGGAGCCGCGGCTCTGCGTGATGCTTCTGACCAGTTTGAAGGGGATGTCGCCTATGGTTGATCCCATACCCGCTTCCGTTTGCGCTCCCAGCAGGCTGCTCAGGACTGCACAATTGGAGCGCAGCGGCGTCGCCAGAATATAGCTGTAGCTGTCGTCCCAGGGCTCATTGAACTGGAACTTGCCGCCGCTTTGACTGGCGTGACTCAAAATATCGTCCATGGATTTGCTCACGACACTTTGCGGAACATGCTCAGTGCGCACCGCCGCTTGCAGGAAGTGGGCTTTGCCGAACAGGTCCATTTCCGGCAGGTGGCGCTCGTAGCGGCTGACGTCGCTCTGATCGATCTTGCCGGCTTCCGCCAACGCCGCCAGGGCCACTGCCCGCACAGACGAGGACATGCCTTTGCTGTAGAAGGTGGGGAAGCTGTCCTGACGCAGCAAGGTCAGCAGATACTCATGCAGTCGTTGCTCCACGCCGACGGGTACTTCGTGCCCACTGGCGCGCATCCAGTTGAACGCCATGGCGGTGTAAGCGGACAAGTAAGGACTGACGTAAGCATTGGACGCCACCCAGTAAGCCATGCCGCCATTCGGCGCCTGGAAGTTGGCGGCGGCGTTCATGGCGCTGTCGATATCTTTCTGCGCCTCCGGCCATTGCGTATCCTCGGCCAGATATTCCTTCAGCTCCAGATAGGAACGCGCCATCGCGGCCTTGGTCAGGCGCTGTTCCCAACACATATAGGGGTAGTCTCTGATATAGGCGAATGCGCCATCCAAATTGCCGATGACGGAAGGCGACAAGACCGCGCCGATGTAGCCGACGTCTTCAAATATGCCTTCCGGAACCTGGACGTTTTCACTGACGCTGGCCTCCGTGGTGGTGCCATAGGTGGCCGCCGTTTCCAGTGAACGCCGCTTATTCACGATGGTTTTGTGCTCCAGCGCGTCTGTATCCACCTGGTCGCCGCCTTTAGCGGTGAAAATCAGTTCACCACCGCCTTTGGTGTCGATCGGCAGCCAGATATTTTCCCGTTTGTACGGGCCGATTTTCAGCTCGCGGGTGAATGAGTGTTCAGCGCCTTCCGCCAGAGGACCTTTGACGCGAACATCCATCTTGATGGTGCGTTCTTTGTCGGTCCGGTTCATCACGTTGAAGCCGGCTTTGAAGCGGTCGCCTTCGATGACCTGATTAGGCATGACCGGGCGGATCTCCGTCGGACGATTCACTTTGAAGGTGACGTCGCCCAGTCCCATGCGATCCTCCTTTGTCACCGCAAAGGCGAAGATACGCCAGCCGGTGAGGTTATCGGGCACTTTGAACTCGATTTCCGCTTCGCCGTTGTCATCGGGTTCGATGGCCGGATTCCAGTAACTCACGAACTTGAATTCGTTACGCAGTTGCGCAGAAGCCGCGCCGCCGCCGCCAGGGTTGGCGCCTTTTTTCTCGAACTTTTGACGGCCCACCAGTCGGCTGATCAGGTTGTAGTTGTATACATCAGGCTGATCAAGACGGTTAAATCCGGCGTAGGGATCGTAATAGTTGTCGCCGCTGCGGTTGAGCGCGAGAACGGATTCGTCGATAACCGCCACCGCAATTTCGTAGCCCTCAGCGGGATCGGTTTTCTTGCGGTTGATGCGGATCTTCGCCTTCACTTGCTCGCGAGGTTTATACACCTCTTTGTCGGTAGCGACGCTGATATCCAGCTCTTTCAACGGGTCTACTACCTTGGCGGCGACGTAGCCCATGCGATAGCTGGGTTTGCCCAGATCCACATGGCCCGGGCCCAGCGGTTTCTCCACCCGTGGCGACACCACGACGACGGACAGGTAGAAACCAGGCAGATAGTCCGCTTTCACCGGCACTTCGATGACTGGCGTGCTGGAATCCAGGGTTTGCACCCAGCTATCGAGAATGCCGTAACGCTCTATTGATATGAGCGCTTTGGCACCGGGGAAGGGGTTTTTGATCAGGTAACGGGCGGTATCGCCGATTTTGAACTTGGTCTGCTCGGGAACGATCTGCAAGGTAGCGTCGTTGCTTTGATCCCACACTACGGAGCCGCTGCCGGTCACCCAGCCGTATAAAGTGGTGCTGTGTTCCCGGTTTTCAGTGTCATTGACGGTGGCGACGAACTGATAATACCCTGGCTTCTGCGGCTTGAATTCGCAGGTGGCGGCGGTTGTATCGCTCTTCAGCTCGCATTGGGTTTCTTCCACCCACTCCATGATGTTCTGCGTCAGATAGGCGTTGCCGGGACCTTTCACCCGTGACGCCTTGTACTCGCGGTGATTAATGGCGATGCGCACAGGCGCGCCGGCGACTGGTGCGCCGCTTTGATCCACCACTAAGGTCTCCAGACGCGCAGGCTCGTCTTTTTTATACAACCACTGAGTATTGCGCAGACCGACATAGCGGGTTCTGCCGGCGTAATCCGCTGTCGTAGAGGAGGCCACAAACTTGCCGCGCTCATCCTTCACCGCCGCTTCCACCATCAGGTTGCCGTAGAATACGCCGCTGTCCGGCAGGATAAAGGATTCCACGTACTGACCGGCGTCGTCCAGCTGACGACGAATATCGAGCAAGTTGCTCTCGCCGCCGGCGTTATTGTCGCCGCCAAATGTAAAGCCTTTGGCCACCGGGTTGCTGCTGGAAAACTCTTTGGGAGTCAGCTTGGCGGTCAGGCGTACTTCCGCTTCCGTATAGGGGCCGCCAGAGTGCAGCGTGGCCAGAGAGGTGACTTGCACCGAATCGTTAGGGCGGAACAGATTCCCGTTCAGTTCGGTCTTCACTTTGAATGGCGAAGGCGTAAAGTCGCTGACCAGTACGGTCACTGGCGTCCAGGACGTTTCCTGCACTTCACTGCCGGAAGGCGCGTTCAGGGTGAGCTGGAACTGGTGCCAGCCGACCGCGCCCTGCTCCGGCAAGGTGAACTCGCCGTCGAAAGCGCCAAACTTGTTCAGGCCGATGTTGTTGCGTTCGTAGACGACCTTGTTCTGCGGGTCGAATACTTTCAGAGAGTAATTTGACTCGTAGGGCTCCACCCAGTGCTTGTTGCTTTGCTCGCGCACATAGATTTTGAACTGCACTTTGTCGCCCAGTTTGTAAACGCCCTGGGCCGTGGTTCCCCAGGCGTGGGCGTGACCGCCCTTGCGCTGCAGGCTGGGATACAGATCCCGATCCCAAACGGAAAAGTTGCTGTTCAGAGGCACGATGGCGATATCGCCCGCTTGCTCCACTTTCACGAAGAAGCCTTCCCGGTCTGCGCTTCTGCCGCCGTAGATGCTCTCCAGTTGCGGGTCAATCTCCTCCAAACCAGGCATTGGCGCCATGCCGTTGGCGTCGGTTTTGGCGGTGATGTTCAGGTTACGCAGGCCGGGCAGGTTTTCGTACGAGCCGAACCACAGAGAGACGTTGGCGTTAGCCACGGGCTCGCCGCTGCTGAACGAGGTCACCCAGGCCATGGAGTTGAAGTGGCCGAGTTTGAAGTGCACCTGATAAGGCGTGACTTCCGCAAAGATCTTGGGATCGTAGTACCAGTCCGGTGGCGTCGGGCTGGGGGTGAGGGAACCGAACAGCACGCCGCTGGCGTCGCCCAGAAGATCCCTGACGCCCATGGGAGTGGCGTAGGAAATGTCTTCCGCCGGGGCGACGGGAATTACTTTTCTCTGATTGCGTCCGGATTGGTTAGCGCCCAGGGAGTTGTAGGCGATATCGATTTTGTTCAGGTTGGTGACGTACAGAGGCACGTCGCTTTCCACGCCTTTTTCCAATACCGCCACGTCATGGGCCACTTCCAGTCTGGGCTCCCGGTGACCGGTGAAAAAGTTGAAGCTGACTTTGTTGTTCAGTTTGCGGCCGAACTCGTCGGTCAGGTCGCTGATATTCAAATTAATGGCGTACTTTTGATCCGCCTTCAGTAGTTCCGGCAACCAGACCTGGTAAAAACGTCCGTTACGATGGGGGGAGGTCAGGTGAGTCCAGTCCTGGGTATTTTCCCAAGGATCATAATCTTTACGACCCCCGTTCAGAGGCGGCTCGAAAGTCACCTGATCCCGCACCATGGAATTGGTCACTGGCGATGTGAACAGCAGCGCCACTGAGCGCAGTGGGGCGCACTGGATAAACTCCTCATAGCCTTCTCGCATGGTGAGCAAGAGATCCAGTTCTATGTCCATTGCTTCGTTCGCGCCCGTGGGGGTGCAGCGAATGCCGACGAAACGGAAGTCTGGATAGGTGTCGAACCGTTCCAGTATCCGGTTTTCCGCACCCGGCTCAGAACCTTCGCTGGAAATCAGGCCAGGCTTGATCTGCAAAGTGATGTTCTGATCCAGCGGCAATTCTTTTTTCGGCTCGATGACCCAGACGGAGCGGGCTTCGTCGCCATCTAACTGAGTCAGTTGGTCGTTGACCTTGGGCTGCTCTTCGTCGTTGGCGATCGCCATCCACCAGGGTTGTTGGCGGGGAAGGTTGTCTGGATAGGCGATGACGTTAACTGGCGGCAGGCCGGTGCTTTCGGCGCTCATGGTCAAGGTTTTTTCCACGGACGACTTGGTGACCGGCTGGTTGAACGTTATCTGAATCATCGGCGCGCCAGGCGACAGCCAGTTGACGAACCGCTCGTAGGTGACTTTGGGACGAGCGGTGGTGAAGCTGTGCTCCACAGGCTGTTTCAGCTGCGCGCCGGTAACGGTTTTGATGCCGGGACGCATGGTGATTTCGTAATAGGTCGCCTGCTGCATTTTGTCTTCATTGCGCAGTTGGCAGGCCAGCGCGCTGGTATTGAGCCAACGCCATTCGCACTTGAGCGCGGGGGTGATGGTGACAGGAATATCTTTGCTGTCCCGTTCCATACGACCGATGGGAACCACGGGACGGTCGAACTGAAACACCACTTGCTGGGCGGCGAGGACATCCGCGCCGCTGGGAGTAATACGCATGATGCGAAGTTCGCCGTCAGCAGGCTGGCTGGAAGAGTCAAAGGCCAGCATCGCTGACAATTCCGCATTGCGCTGACGATAGCGGCCAAGCAGGCAGGACTCGCCGGCGTCGCCGTTCAGGTCGCAATCCCGGTTGCGGTTTCTTAACCACTCCCTTTGTTCGGACTTCAGTTTGTCCTTGGCGCTTCCGTCCAGGCTTTTCATGACATTGCCATACAGTTTGGCGAGTTTGGCGTCTTGGGCGGCCAGGGCCTCCGAGTCGCAGATGATGTGCTCCACCTGCTGCGACGCTTTGGCGCAGTTGAAGCTGGGCTGCCCGGCCCAGGTCAGGCCGCTGGCGCTAATAGCGAGTAGAAATAGAAAACCGGATCTTGCGCTTGTCATGTCCTTGTAAAACCCCCGGAAGACGCGTGAGCGACAATGTTAGGTGTGTGCCGAGCCTCCCAGCCCTTCAGTCGTATGAGGCGTAGACGAATTGAAAGCGTACTACGGATGAAGCGCGGGAATATTTGCTGCAGGCGTTAAATGACCCTATGAACTATTAATCAGGCGGACAAACAGCTTCCTTCTATTTGTCCGCAACGACAGGTCCGGCCTATGTCCGGGTCTGTCTCCCGCGGCTAGACGCCGCGCAGGCGCATCCGTGCGCCCGATTATTAACGGGCCAATATCATTGCCATGTTAATAATGAGTATAACCTGCATTTCAAAATGAAAGGGGGCGCATTATGGCAGAAAAATGGCGAATTATGGCGCGGAAATTTGTTGTTTTTTTGCTTCAAATCCAAATGCTTATCTCTAATCCAGGGTCGCCGGATCATACCAGCCGCAGTGCTCGAAACCCGCGTCGCAGCAGGCTTCTGCGCAGGCCAGTATGCGTCCGTCCGCAAAATAGAATATGCCGCTGTAGTCGAAGCTGAAGGGAGTGGAAACGCCATCGAGTTTCAGGGCGCCCGTTATGGAGCAGCCGGAGATAGAGTACTCGTCGTGTATTTGGCGATGAGTGACGAACTCGCCGGTTTGCAGTATGTGCTGTAAATCCTCGGGATTAACGGGGCCGCACCGCAAGCCATTGAGGTCGGTGATCTTCGGCTGTAGGCGCAGGTCGGAAAAAGTCGGATTCTTTTGGGGGCGGGTAAGCGCAGGGTCGGCGGCGCAGGCTGCGAGCCCCAGCAACATGGGCGATAACACAGAAAACAGGCGTGGAGACATGAGGTCGCTCCTAAAAGTCCGCAGGGTATACGAACAGGCTGATATGAATGATATTCACCAGGAAGTGCAGCAGCACCGACAGCCAGAAATTTTGCGTTTTGTAGTAAACCCAGGCGTAGCAATAGCCCGCCAGGGTAATCAGCGCCATACGTAGCGCTGCGCCCGGGCCTGTATGGAAGTGGGCCAGCCCAAACAGCGTTCCCGCCACCCACACGCCCCATAGTCCCACTTTGTTCAGATTGGCAAAGCAGGAAACAAAACTGCGTTGCACTAACAGCCTGAAAAAAGTCTCTTCGGCGATGCAGGTCACCCAAAGATTAAAGAATGCGAAGACCAGGATATAACTTCCGGTCTTGGGGTCCAGATCGACCCCCAGTAGCGCACCAGTCCCGAAAATAACCACCAGGGAAGCGGCGAGCAGAGGCCAATGGCGACGCAGGTCGGCGCCGGTTTGTCGTAATGTGGGGAGATAGGGAAGAAAAAGGGCGACCAGCAGCAGTCCCGCCAGGGCTTTATCCAGTTTGGCGCTCAGAGCGAATGGCAAAGTGGCGGCGCCGAGATGAAGAGTGGAAATCACCGTCTGATGCGTGAATCCCGGCGTCAGATGCAGCGCTAACGCCAAGGACAGCACTGCCGTCGCCAACCAGGCCAGCGCCTTTTTCCAGCCGGACAGCTTCAGCATAGCCAGCCCAGCGGCCCATAACGCCGTCAAGGGCAGTAATGCGATCCAGGTTGCGAGACCGAAATAAAATGCGACTCCCAGCGACGCAGCGGCGGGAAGCGTCCAGGCATAAGCGGGAAGCCGGCTGGAGCGCGTCGCCATCAAGCTGGCCAGTGACAGGGCATAGAGGCTGAAGACCCAGATAACCGCTGGCGTCAGGGTAAACGAAACCATGTCAGAGTTGATCTCCGTAGTAGAGCGGGGCGCGAGAAACGCAGGTTAACGGTTGCCTGAGTTTGATGCTATTTTTAATTCTGTAGACAACACTGATTCACCTATAAGTTGAGTAGTCCCCATGTCGCTACACGCCAGTATGAACATCACCGATCAGTTGATGTCCAGGTACTCCCCATTAAGTCAGTTATCCAAGAAATACCTGAACCAAGTGATCAAGCGCAGCAAAGTCATGACCTTTGGCGGTGGAGAGGTCGTTTTCGATAAATCCGCCAAGCGTACCGATACTTACTATCTGCTCAAGGGCGCGTTGAAAATAAAGAAGAATATTCTTTCCTCCACCACCATCGACAGCGCTGATCCGGATTGCCTGTTTCCCTTGAATGGCAAGATGCCAGAGGGCGTGACGGTGACCGCGCAGGAGCCGGGCCACATGCTGGCGGTGGACGGCGTATTCCTGGATCGCGCCCTGGCGTGGACGGAAGCGGAAGCCAGGCAGGATCAGGAGGAAAAGGCCGCCAAAGCGGAGAAGGTTCAGCAGCCGCCGCTGCAAGTGGAACAAGAGGAAGACGTGGCGGAAGTCGTTGAAGAGGACGGCGCAGATTTTGACGAAGCCTACTTTGACTGGATGGCCAGCCTGCTGGAATTCCCTCTATTCTTTAATCTGCCTCCCGCCAATGTGGAGAAAGTGTTCGCCCGCTTCGAAAGGATAGAAGTCAATAAAGGTCAGGTCATTATCAAAGAGGGGGACGAGGGCGATTATTTCTACCTGCTGATCGAAGGCGGCGCGCGGGTGCTGATCGGCGGCGATGAAAGCAAACCCATACGCGTCAGCAAAGGCTCGTATTTTGGTGAAGAAGCGCTAGTGTCTGACACCGTACGCTCCGCCACGATTATCATGAGCGAGGACGGCGTGCTGGCGCGACTGGATAAGAAGTCTTTCCAAAGCCTGCTGCATGACCCGCTGGTGAATTATGTGTCTCTGGCTGAATATCGCAAACGGGCGGCGGAAGACTCCAAATCCACTCTGCTGGATATCCGCTCCACCGCGGAGTTTGAGCATTCCCCTTTGCCCAAGTGCCTGCATGTGCCTCTGGCGGACCTTCGCGACAAAATAGCCGGCCTGGACAAGTCCGCCACCTATTATCTGTCGCAGGAAGGCGGACGTCGCAACGACGTCGCCGCGCATATTCTCTATCAAAACGGAATCCAGGCTTTCGTCATCAGGGACGAGTAACACAAACAAGCTGGTTTCCCTCACTGCGCTGGGGTAGATTGCCGGTTCCTTGAACCAACGCAGTCTATCCCATGAAAGTTGTTCTCTCCCTGCTGCTGGGCGTGTTCTTCTACGCCGGCTCCGCCTTTGGCGCGACTCCCGACTTTGCAGATTTTGAAAAGGAAGTAACGCGTCTTTATCAGAAAGAGGTGGCGCCTTTATCCAGTCTTGATACTTCTACGTTTAAGCGCGCAGAGGACTTGATTGCGCTTTGCCAGTTCATAGAAAACGCGACCTACCTTGAAGACCTCTATATTGAGCCCGCGGAGGAAGATTACTCCAAGTGCCTGGATGAACTATCGTCCCGATACTCTTCGGAGCCCGTCACTCAGTTGTATCTATTGGAAAGCGAGTATGGCGAATCTCTATTGGATAAGGCTGTGGAGCTAAACAGAATTGCGCTTGAAGATTGGGATGCTACGGATATCGCCAAGCTGTATGAGCAACTGGCGTACTCCCTTCGTTATGACAAGGAATATAAGGCTCAATCAGTTGTTTATGCTGTGTCCGCCTTTCAAAAAAAGCCCACTGTGCGGCTGGCGGAGGCGATTGTTGATTATTACGCAAAGAACAATGAAGTAGAGCATGCAAAGCTTTTTGCGGAAAAAATCATACCGATGAGCTTTTCTGAAGAAGAAAGAACATTGGCGATTAAAATTTTCGTTAAAGCCGGCTTGCTCGAAGAAGCCGCGAAAATATTCGCTATTCTTGATGAAGAAAAGCGAGGAAATCTACACACCTTATCGCACGCCAGGTTGTTGGCGCACCTCAAGGAAAGTGCCGCGTTACGTGAGTTGATGCAAGAGAAACTCGATAGCGTCTACCACAGTAAGAGTCCCGAACTTAGCGCTATTTGGCTCGATTATGAGCTTGAATCCGGCGATGAAGAGAATGCCGTCAAAGCCTATCGCGCCTTTGCGGTCGGTCATTACTCGAGAGACCCCTTTTTGCTGTATTGGTTCGACCTGGCGACAAAGTATCCTAGAGCGGCCGCACAACTATTCGTCGAACACCCTCAAGTACTTTTATATAGCCTTTGTCGTTATTTGGCTCTGGCTCTAGCGCCGTTGTGCATATTCTTACCAGTGCACTACATAGGGCTATGGCGGATGCGCAGGAACAAGTTCCTAAACTCACCGAATGAGCCAATATTTAGTGGGTGGGGCTTGGGTCTGGCGTGGTTTTTACTGGGACTGGTGTTGGTGGTTTCCAGCGTTTTATATGAGTACTTCTATCCCGGAGCGACCAGCCAAAAGAATGTGATGCAAGCGCCCAGCGGCAATGGTCCGAATTATATGGTGATCTTTGTTCTGGTTATGTTTGTCAGCGTCATTTGTGTGACGGGGAGAACTTTACGCAGAGGAATATTCCATAGCTATCGCCACGTTTTACTTGGAATTGTGACGCCCTTAGCGTTAGCGGTAGGGCTGTTGTTTATGACGCCAATACTGTGTCTTCCTGATCTGAAATTAATCGTGATCGCAGATGTCGACGACTATATCAAGTCCACTTATGAGGCCTATGGATTAGCCGTCAGCCTGCTGCTGTTCGGCGTGATGGTTCCAATATATGAAGAAATTCTATGTCGGGGAGTGATCCTCAACGCTACTCAGCGTTATGTCGGCTTTTGGTTCGCCAACATAATCCAGGCCGCGATTTTTATGTCTATGCATAGTAACCAAAGCCTCTATCCGTATTACTTTGTTTTAGGGTTTATCGCTGCGATCTTGTATCGCTACATTGGAGGTCTCTATGCGCCAATCCTGATGCATATGGCTGTTAATTTTATTGCTGTGACAACATTGGTTTTCGGCGTAGTTGCTGATAACGGCGTCAAATCTCAGGCGCTGCTGGAATGTGAACAAGGCGTGCAGAATGCGCAGCATGAAAAGGCGTTTTTAAGCTGTTTCCCTGCCGCGCTGCAAGGTGAAGCCGAAGCGCAAGGCTACATTGCGGACTTATATCTCACGGAAAAATTTGTTGTTAGAAATCTTCAAGAGTCCTATTCGTGGTATGAACGCGCTCTGGAAGGAGGGGATGAGCGTATTCGAAATAATTTTGCGTGGCTGCTGGCGACGTCGAGCAATTCATCCATCCGCGATGGAAAGCGGGCGATCGCCATAGCGGAAGGTATTCCAAATGAAATGCGAAATAGCTCGGTGCTTGATACGTTAGCCGCAGCCTATGCCAGTGATGGACGTTATGAATCGGCGGTATCTTTGCAGAAATCGGCTATAGAAAAGCTTAAGGAAGACAATTCCGATGCGAAAGATGTCCTCGAAAATATGGAAAATCAGTTACAGCTTTATCGTGAAGGAAAACCAATCGTTCATGAGGTAACGCTCTAGCCCCCACGCCGCTCCCGCCAGTCCCCCTTGTGCTTTAACAGGCAGCTTTTTAAATCTTGCGCGCCGGTGGTTTTCCACCGGCCTTTGCGTTCGATGATGTAGTAGGAGACTTTGGGTAAGTCCTGAATGGGGATGGCGGTCAGGGCGGACGGAATATTACAGCAACCGTTGACGATGCTGACGCCCACGCCCAGTTTTACGAAGTGCAGCATCAGCTCCCATCCGCGCGCCTCCACAGAAGGCGTCCAGGCGACGCCGTTATTCATCAACGCCTGTTCTACCGCCATGCGTTGCGGCATGCCTGGTGGCGGCAGAATCAGCTTCTCGCCGTTCAGATCCTTGAGACTGAGTTGCCTTCGTTTCGCCAGCCTGTGTGACCTGGGGACTGCCAAGGTCTGCTCCACTTCCGTCAGCAAGGTCAGCTCCAGTCCCTCCGGTTTTGCACTTAACGCAGCGACGCCGAGATGCGCCGAACCATCCTCCACGGCGCTGATCGTCGCCCCTTTATCTGAGGTGATTAGGCGTAGTGGGTGCTCACTTATATTTTTGAAATCCTGAATCGCCATGCCCAGCAAATACAGAAAAGCGCCTTCCCCAGCGGCGAGCACAACGGGCTGCGCTGAACCGCCATGGCGTAGCTCTTCAAAGAAGGTGCTGGAGCGATCGCGTATTTCTCTGGCGAAGGTCTGCACTTTTTTGCCTTCCTCCGTCAGCACCAGTTCCTTGCCGGACTTGCGATAGAGCGGCGTCTGCAACTGCTCGGACAACTTCTTTATTTTCACGTGCAATGCGGGCTGAGAGATGTGTAGGCGTTCGGCTGCGTGAGTGAAGTTCATGCACTCACTAAACACTAAAAAAGACTCAATCCAGTCGCTTTTCATAGTTCCATTTTATTCAGGGCGCTGCTCATTAATGTGGCTGGCGTTAGGGTTCGGAATAAATGGCCAACTATAACTTATTTATATAGTCGCTACATAAACAATAGTTCTTGTCTAGAGTCTGCGCCGATATGATTTCCACATGAATACGAGAATAGAACATATACACAAATTAGGGGTCGATATCGGCCGAGTAATTATCTCTCCAGTGAAAGATGGGAAGTCCGACACGGCGTTTTTATCGGGAGGCATTGAACAGGCGCTGCTGACGCCGCCGGCGGAAGGGGCTATTGAAAGACTGACTCACCTGGTCGAGGTGTTTGAAGGGCGGGTCTGGCTGGTGTCCAAAGCGGGTAAGAACACTCAGCACAAAACGCGGCTGTGGCTGGCGCATCATCGGTTCTTTGAGCGTACCGGCATGCCAGCTCATCACTTGCGGTTTTGCTTTAAAAGGCACGAGAAAGCAGGGCATTGCGCTGAGTTGGGTCTGACCCATTTTGTTGATGATCGCCTGGATGTCTTGCGACATCTGCAAGGGCTGGCGCCGCACCTGTACTTGTTCGGCGAGCAGCTTAAATCACAACCAGCGCCCGATTGGGTTGAGCCTACGTTGAACTGGGACGAAACATTTACCGCGATCTGTCGGTCACTGGATTGAAAGAGCACGAGCAAGAATAAGAGGAGTCATCACATGTTTACCGCATTGAATACTCCCGCGTTTCAGCGGGACTACGCACAGCTGGCAAAGGTAACGCTTAACCCGGAAAGGCATACGGCGGAGAATGCATTGACCCACTGTGAAATGGTGGCGTCCCGGGCGCTGCAACTGGCGGATCTGAATGGGTGTCCGGAGCAAGAGAAGCGAACTCTGGAGGCGCTGGCTAAAGTACATGACATCGGCAAGATCAACGGCTCCGCCAATCCGGAGGAGTCGCTTAAAAATTTATCGTTATACGGCGAGTTTGAGGAAAGCTTTGTTAATCTGGTGAAGTACCACGACATTAATTTGCCTTGGTATATCTCCAAAACCAAAGGACAACCGCCCAGCGACAAAGCCTGGCGGAAGATGGCGTCGAAAGTGGACGTACAATTATTGTGTCTGTTCATGATCGCCGACCGCGTCGATTGCCCCGGCGGCTGGACGGCTAACAAGGCGTTGACGTGGTTTTTAGAGGAGGCCGCGGAGCGGGGATATTATGCGGCAGTGCTGACGCAGTAAGGCGGCGTCCGCCGCCAGTAATTCTCGCCCTGGTTCAGTCGCCGCTCCATTGTCACAATGTTCAACGCGTTGTTGTCTAATAACAAACACAATTTTGGAGCGCCAGGGAGTTGGCCTGATATGAAACATTCCCGCATCACCGTCTTTGCTGAGCTGGCGTACGCCTCCGTTTGCTATCTGGCCGCCGTGGGGGCGATGTTTTATTTCATCGCCTTCATTAATGGGCTGCCGGTTCCGAAGGCCATCAACGATGGGCCTGCATTAGATATGACGACGGCGCTTTGCCTCGACTTGGGCTTGATTGCATTGTTTGGGGTTCAACATAGTCTGATGGCGCGCCAGTCCTTCAAACGCTGGCTGACGCGGCGTATTTCTCCCACGATTGAGCGTGCGACCTACTGTCTGGCCACGACATTGGTTTTTGCGGTGATTTTTTATTTCTGGGCGCCGCTGCCCACGGTGGTCTGGTCGGTAGATGGAGAGTCGGCCAGAGTCTTTTTTCTGACTTTGGCCTTCGCTGGATGGGGGGTGATGTTTCTCGCTACCTTCATGCTCGATCACTTTGAACTGTTTGGTCTGCGCCAGCCTTGGCGTAAATTCCGGGGACAATCAGCGCCGGCGTCTGAATTTCGCGTCACCCAGTTCTATCGCGTCGTGCGTCACCCCATTCAAAGCGGCATTCTGGTGGGTATGTGGTCTACTTCGGTCGCCACGGTGGGGCACTGTGTTTTCGCCGGCGGCATGACGCTCTATATCCTGATCGGGCTGTATTTTGAAGAGCGGGATCTGGTCCGCGAGTTTGGGCGGACCTATCTGGATTACAGGCGGCGCGTCGGTATGTTGTTCCCCTTGCCGAAGCGGGAGAAAACCGACGCGCGCCGATAGAGGGCGTGTTCGCCAGCGAGAGGACTGTTAAGCCTGAAGTTCGGCGAACGCCTCGCGGGTCAGGTTGCGGCTGCGTCCTTCCTGCACCACCACGTTGTCTTCGATGCGAATGCCGCCGTAAGGTTTTAAGGTGGCGATCAGGTCTAAATCACAACCATGTCCGGCGATATTGTTCACCATGTTATCGAGCAATATGGGAATGAAGTACAGCCCCGGCTCAATGGTGATCACCATGTCTTTTTCCAACGTACGGGTCAGACGCAGGAAGGGCGCTGATTCGTCCGGTTTACGCAGGGTTCCGATTTTATCCTGTTGATGGCCGCCTACGTCATGCACCTGCAGACCCAGTAAGTGACCCAGACCATGCGGGAAAAATACCTGCGGGATGCGCTTGTCCAGCTGCGCTTCCACGCCATGTGAGCAAATACCGGTGTCATGAAGAATACTGGCGACGCCCGCCAGGGTGGCCTGATGCAATTCACTGAAGGCTTTGCCATGTACGGCTTGAGCGGCGATGGACAATTGCAGTGTGTTTACGCGTTCGATCAGCTCTGCAAACAGGCCCTGGCCCGCCGTGTACGTACGGGTGATGTCGCTGGCGTATCCTCCAAAAGCGGCGCCGGCGTCAATCAGCAGCGTGCGCACGGCTTCCGGTTGCAGAGGATTTTTCTTTTCATAATGCAGCACCGCCGCATTTTCATTCAGCGCCACAATGCCGGGATAGGGCTCTTGGTTGGATAGCTGGCCGCTGGCGGCGAGAAAGTCCCGATAAACGTCGCATTCGCTTTTACCCGCCAGGAAGGCGGCCTGCGCCGCTTTGTGTCCCGCTGCGCCAGCCTGATTGGCGCGCCACAAACAATCAATTTCGAACTCGGTTTTATAGGCGCGTTGATAATTCAGTCTATGCAGCAGCGCTTCCGGGTTGACGCTCAGATTCGGGTTAAGCCCCGGCGCCTCGTTATATTCCGGGCCGATCCAGGCGGTTTTCCCGCTGATCTGCGGTAGCCATTCCTGCAGGGAACTGACAGGCTCTATGCGCCATTGATCGCTCCAGCCGCCCTCTGGAACAGCGTGCACCACGTGCCAGAAATCCTGTTTCGCCGGCCATAACAGGCGCGGCGTTTCGCCACGCTGAAGGTGGATAAACACATCCGGCATCAGATCGAAAGGCGCCCACTGTTGCGCCATGGCGTAGGGATGAAAGGGGTGAGAGTGGTCGTCGCCAAAATAATAGGTCAAGCGGCCTGACGCCAGGATGACGCTGTCGAAATCCGTCTCAAGCAGAGCCTGATCAAAGCGCTTACGCAGGATAGATAAATGGTTTTGATATGCCGAATCACTCATTGAAAAAGCCTCTGCCTGATCCCGAAAAGGAACAAGTCTACTCTTGTTGGCGCCGTGCGTGAAAGTGGGGCGTCCAACTCGCAAAGATGCGCCTTTGCTTTTTGATTACGGAAGCCTGTCACAGTAATAGTTAGAAGATTTTTTGCGCAACGCATACAATGCGGGGCGCAATCACAGATTGCCATGCAAAAGCACACCCTCTTTTCGATTTTTAGTATCCCGCCGTTAGTGCTGTTCGCCGGGAATGAAGCAGGCACGCTTAATTTTTATGTCTAAATTTTCTGTACCTATAAAACGTATACGCCAAATTGAGCCGCACCCGAATGCGGACGCCATTGAGTTCGCCGTGATCGACGGCTATCGCTCCATCGTCAAGAAAGGCGAGTTCCAAGCCGGGGACCTGATCGCCTATATCCCAGAGGCCTCGCTGCTGCCGCAGTGGCTATTGAAAAAATTGAATTTCTGGAACGCTGAGAAAGGCGTTGGTCGCCTGAACGGCAAAGACGGCAATCGTATTACCGCCATCAAACTGCGCGGCGAACTGAGCCAGGGCGTTTGCTATCCCGTACGTATGGACGGCGACACCGCCGTGATTGAGCATGGCGTTGCGGACTCGGACCAGATGCAATCAAGCCCGGTGGAAGAAGGCCAATGCGTTGCTGAACTACTGGGCGTGCAAAAATATGAGCCGCCAATTCCTACTTCCATGGCGGGTGATATTTTCAACGCGGGACAGCGCTTAACGGTCCATTTTGATGTGGAAAACTGGAAGTCCTATCCGGATATTCTGCAGGACGGCGAAGAAGTGGTTTTCACCGAAAAACTGCACGGCACATTCACTGGCGTCGCCATTCTGCCGGAAAAAGACGCTCGCCCAGAGGCGTTTGGCGTTAAGCGCAACGTGTTGATCTTTTCCAAAGGTCTGGGCGCCAAAGGCCTGGTGCTCGCCAATACCGATGGCAACAGCGCCAATGTCTACGTACGCGCCACTACCGGCATGGTGGCGGTGATCGACGCCTTGCTGGCGAGCGGTGAATTGCGGGTGGAGGATGAGCCCTTGTTCATCCTGGGTGAAACATTCGGTCCGGGCGTTCAGGATCTGGCGTATGGCAAAGAACTCGGCTTCCGCCTATTCGCCCTCGCCAGCGGCTACCGCGGCGCCCAACGCTACCACGACTTCGACGAACTGCAGGCGATGGCGGAGCAACTTGGCGTACAAACCGCCCCTGTTCTCTATCGCGGCCCGTTCTCACAGGAAGTCATGCAAGCATTCACCGATGGCGCCACCGAACTCGACGCCGATCACATCCGCGAAGGCATCGTCATGACCCCGACCAAAGAAAGACGCGACCCGGAACTCGGTCGTGTTTGTTTGAAGTCCGTGAGCGCTGCGTATTTGTGCCGGAAGGGCGGGACGGAGTTTAGTTGATGGGCAAAAGGGGGAGACCGAGTCATACCCCTTTTTCTACTTATCTGTGAGATATCCTGGAAGCGGCTTGTGGGGCTAACTAAACCTGGCCTCGTAACTTCGGGCCCGCAAACTGACGTAATCATCCACCGCCCCGGACAAAATGAAGAGCCGGGGCTTCATGCGCCACTCATAAACGCGATAGAGCTTATAAGACGCCGCCATCTCCTGGGAAAACGTAAGTTCGCGGTCGCTGATATAAAACGGTTGATACTTGCCTGAGTTAGTCGTCTTCACTTCGACATATAATTCTTTGCTCTCCACAGGGTCGAAGCTGAGAATATCAAAGCCTAAGCCGTCGCCTTGTTCTCTGCTGGTCCATTCTACTTTTTTAGCGAGATCCGGCCGTCCCAGATTCGTAAGACGATATTGTTCAAACTGAAGTACAAACTCCTCCCCTTTTTCTCCCAGCCTGCGATTGTTCGCCTCTTTGGCGGCGTAATTGGGTTTGCATGCGAGGTAGGGACGTTTTTGCTCTGCGGCGGCGTGTACTCTCTCTGGAATATCGTGATCCAGAACGGAGCTCCAGTCGACAATGCCGGTATTGGATTGGGGCTCGACTTCTGCGGACTGGTTGAGAATATCGATTTCCGTCTGGTTACCCGCGAGGTGGGCCAGAATGGTGGTTTTCAGCGACTTTTGATAGTTAAAGGCCGGCTTGTAGCCCAGGATATAAGGCAAGTTCAGTTCCACTAGAACTGCGCTGATATTTTGATGTTTGAATTCAATGGCGCCCTCTGAGCGGTTATCGAGTCTGCTTTGCAGTAACCTACGGTGGGCTGCTTTGGTATAGGGTTCAGACCTCAGCTCCTTGTTGAGCATCGCGAAGTAATCCTGAACGACCGCCTCTCGTTCCAGCCAGTCCCAACCATCGCCCTCACTTAGAATGCTTTTCCTGCTGCTCGCATCAATCGTGAAATTCTTCTCAAGAGCTGCTTTTAGAAGCTCCCGGACGAAACTACTTTGCATTAATTCGAACAGTTCATCATCCAAAGTGACAAAGGCGATATGTTTATGGATCGCTCCTGGTCCGGACAGGGCCATCTTGGCGCAGTTTTCTCTTTGCCCGGGCTTTGGATGATGATGCCAAATTCCACTGCTACGCAGGTGAAGGTAAGGCCAATGAGGGTTATTGCGGTCTGCGCTGGTCTTTAGTTTGTCAAACTGACGGGTAAACGCTTCAGTCAGCGTAGCGTCAAAATAGATGCGGTTTTCTTGTAGCTCGTCTTTCTCGATCAACTCCATTACCGCCAGCAACATGGCGATTTTATGTGGGCTGGTCGCGCCTTTTCTACGATTAGGATTCAGCTCGCCGAACTTTGCTTCGTAGTAGGCCAGGCTCATGGCTTCTCCCTGATTACAGCCGTTGTCCACTCAACGTTTGCGCGTAACCCGATATCTTTCGTTGAATAAACCCGCGCATGTTCAAAGTTTTTCATTTCGACTGGGTGAAAGTGTCGCTCTTGCTCATCGGCGATATTTCTCCATGTAATGACGATTACACCGCCCGGAGCTTGCAGTCGCCTTAGCCTTTGCAAGCTTTGAGTCTGTTGCGCAGGTGTAAGGTGCATCCACACCGCGCTAACCAGGATGAGGTGATAGCTTTCACTGTCGCAAAGCGTCTCCAAACTTGGAAGCGTATCCGACAACCATTGAATCTGACTCTCACCGTGTTGCGCGATGGCCTTAGCGCGAAATTTGTCCGAAGGTTCAATGGCGGTGACGCTCCATCCATTATTCGCCAACCATCCTGCATCGCGGCCGGAACCCGCGCCGGCGTCCAAGGCGCGCCCGGGAGTTGCTGGCAGGTAATTCAGCCAGGCTGCATGCACTTGTTCGAAGGACAGACTTTGATATTGATGAAACAATTGCTCGCTATTGAGGTTGTAGAAATCGGTAGAGGAGAGTTGTTTCATCATTACTTTTTTGTCGCGGAATAACGAGGACAGCGAGGCTATGACATGGTTAATACCATAAGATAGCGTCAGTCCTGACCAAAGGCGTACTTTTTGTTTATAGCGGTAAGCAATAACCCGCCTTACATTTCCCTCCATCCTTGGTTAATCTGATTTGTCTCTGGCTTTTCGCCGCACTTTCCGGGCGCCATGCTTGCGCCGGTCGCTCTTTGTTCTTCGCTGCTTTGCACACTGATAACCCTGTTGTTTGATCCGATGGATGTGGATTGTTTCTATGCTGAGTTTGTTTGAAAAGTTTATTAAGCCCTTTCCCCCTGAGGAACCGGAGCAGCCGCCTACTGGGTTGTTCGCGTTTTGCCGTTATTACACGCGGGGAATGGAGATTCCGTTATTCCTGATGTCTCTGACCTCCGCGTTTCTGGCGTTTTTGGAGGTGTCCCTGTTTGGGTTCATGGGGCAGTTGGTGGATTGGCTGGTGGACAAGAATCCTGAGACGTTGTTTCAGGAGGAGGGCGGCCGCTTGCTGATCATGACATTGGTGGTTCTGGTGGGCCTGCCTATTGGGGTCTTATTCCGGGCGTTGTTGATTCATCAGACATTGCTGGCGAATTATCCCATGCAGATTCGCTGGAAGGCGCACCGCTATTTGCTAAAGCAGAGCGTGTCTTTCTATCAGAATGATTTCGCCGGCCGCATCGCCACCAAGGTGCTGCAAACCTCCCTGGCGGTGCGGGAAACCGTGATGAAGCTGCTGGACATCATGGTGTATGTACTGGTGTATTTCAGCACCATGCTGGTGATGATCGGCAATGCGGATAAGCGCTTGTTGATTCCCATGATGGTTTGGCTGGGCGCTTATGTCTGCCTGCAGCTTTACTTTGTCCCCAAGCTCAAGCGTAACTCCATGAAAAACGCGGACGCGCGCGCTGCGATGACGGGCCGTATCGTTGATAGTTACACCAACATCACTACCGTAAAACTGTTTTCCCACACCCAGCGGGAGGCGGATTACGCACAGGAAAGCATGCAGGGGTTTCTTACTACTGTGCGCAGGCAGATGCGCCTGGTAACAGGCGTCAACGTTAGTGTGCACACCCTGAACTATCTACAGACATTCGTGATTACCGCGCTGGCGATCTGGCTGTGGACGCAGGGGGCTCTCACGGTTGGAGCCATTGCGATTGCGGTGAGTCTGACGCTGCGCCTGAATGGCATGGCGCAATGGATCATGTGGGAGGTCAGCGCGCTATTTGAAAATATCGGGACGGTGGCGGACGGCATCACAACCTTATCCAAGCCGCAGGAAGTGACGGATCGACCCGATGCAGCGACGCTACAGGCGACCAAGGGGCATATCAGGTTCGACAAAATCGGCTTTCACTATGGCAAAGGCGAGGGCGTCATCGACAAATTGTCCTTGGATATCAAGCCAGGCGAGAAAGTCGGCCTGGTGGGGCGCTCCGGCGCGGGTAAATCCACTCTGGTGAATCTGCTGCTGCGTTTTTACGACCTGGAGCAGGGACGTATTTTCATTGATGGCCAGGATATCAGCGAAGTCAGCCAGGAGAGTCTGCGTGAGCATATCGGTATGGTGACCCAGGATACCTCGCTACTGCACAGGTCTGTACGGGATAACATTCTTTATGGTCGCCCTGACGCCACGGAAGAAGAGATGATCGCCGCCGCCAGAAAAGCCGAGGCCCACGACTTTATTCTTTCCTTGTCGGACCCTCAGGGAAGGAGAGGCTACGATGCTCAAGTCGGCGAGCGCGGAGTGAAACTCTCAGGCGGACAGCGTCAACGTATCGCCATCGCCCGCGTCCTGTTGAAAGATGCGCCGATTCTGATTCTGGATGAAGCCACTTCCGCCCTGGATTCCGAGGCGGAAGCAGCGATTCAGCGCAGTCTGTATGAACTGATGGAAGGTAAAACCGTTATCGCCATTGCGCATCGTCTTTCCACAATAGCCGCTATGGATCGCCTGATTGTGCTCGATGACGGTGAGGTCATCGAACAGGGCTCACACCAGGACTTGATCAATAGCGGCGGTATCTACGCCCAGTTATGGGCGCATCAGACCGGCGGGTTTTTGGGGATTGAAGAGGGGGAGCTAGTTACCTAACCTGGCTGGAATTGTATGGCCCTGTCCAACAATGGAAGCCCTTGGACTAGTCGCTCACTGGTCATATGACCTGTACTGACGCGCTCAACTGTCACCAGACCAAAAAAGTGCGCGAAGCGGAACAACGCCCGATTATTGTATGCGTTTCTCAAAGTGTGGTTTCTATGGTTCGGTCCTAGCATCGGGTTATTTGGTAATTCTTTCAGGACGTCGGGGTAGGCTTTTATGAAGTGATCTTCATAGAATGAACTTCCCCTTTTTTCATTGGAGTACTTCTTGAGTAAGTACAGGGTAAAAACAAATGACTGCTGGATGATATAAAGCTCTGGATAGCCGTCTACGTAAGCCCAGTTAAACTTCTCGGTATAGGCTTTAAGCAGCTCGTGATAAATCCTCCCTTTGTTGTTCTTGCTCAACCAATCCCGGCACTTCCGGCTTAGTATCAACTTGCCTTTGTATCTGCGAATAAGTCCCGCCAGCTCGGCGATCAATTTCGTAAGATGCAGCTCAAAAAATTGCTCTTCCTGGTTGATGGCCCCGTACTTCCTGTCCTCCAGATAAAGCTCCTCGCCCCAATAAGCCAGCGCTGTTTCTTGGCATAGTTTGCGAGGTAAATTGCCTTTAGCGGTAGGCTTTATTCCTTGTTCCCCGATCTGCTCGGCCAGCAACAGGAATAGCGTGATGATCGGCGCGTCGACGTCTGCGTCAGGGATTTCCAGAAAGCGGACGATTTCAGGCGAATCATAGGGGTGGTACAGCAGGTCGTACATCTGCACCGCGGACAGGCCTGCGAAGTCCTCTAAAGGTTGTGAATTCCTTGCATACATGGCTCGTTCCACATGCCTTTGCAATTCCTCCGGGGATTGAAACGGCGGCAGATCTTTTAACCCGAGTAACTCCGCGAAGGGATTCTGACTTTTTTCTTTCATTCCTGGCTCATTAGATGTGTTGAGACAACAGTTTTTGTATTTTTTGCCGCCCCCGCAGCGGCAGGGATCATTTCTACCAAGTGATAAAGGCATATGACTGAACTGTAAAGTTGGTAGATTTTCTGGCGACAGCCTATCAAGAGTCAAGGGACCGCCTCGGCCCCTTGGTTCGTATTTTCAGACAGACTGGCTGATTAAGTGGGCATAACCTACTCCACCACGTACTCCACCCAATGCGCTTCGCTCGGCAATGGGATTTCCCAGCGATATAGCAGGCGATCGATCACTTTGTCGGTGACCGTGCTATCCCGTTTGCGATTGCGGGCGCGCAGGGTTTTCTCTCCAGCCTCCAGATAGACGATGTGGATTTTTGCGTGGTAGGCGTATAACAGGTCCAGAGCATTACTGCGCATTTCCTGCGACAGGTGCGTGGCGTTCCACACAAAGGGCTGCTTGCGCCGTAAATGCTCTTTGGCCATATCAATGGCGTGATGAGCCACCTTACCTTCATTCTGGCCGTATTTGAGGCCCATCTCCCCGCGGGCGTCATCGTAGGAGACGGTGGGCCAGTCAGGTCGATGCCGGCTCGCCCAGGTATTCTTACCTGAGGCGGGAAGTCCACATAACACCACCACCTCGGAGCCTTCCGGTTGCTGGTATCCATAATCCGCCGCTGTGGCGCCGTCGGAGCGAAAGTATTGCTGACGCACTACTTCGTCGGGAAAGACGCGGGGTTGCTCCCAGCAGGACTCTTGCAGCGCCAGCTCACGGAACAGAGCGATGTCTGCGATGCTGTCTGCTTTTTTCTCATAGGTTCTGCCGCTCATATCCGCCAGCGCCACCGCATAAAGCTCCTGCAGGCTCACCTCCCAGGACATGCGATGCGCCAGAAACTCGGGGCGTCGTTGCGCCCGGTCGTCGAAGATGAAAAACGGAACCTGATGCTGAGCGATAATGCGACAAATGCGTTCCCGCAAAGCAAAAGGAACGTCAGCGCGCCACAACAGTATCCGGGCGTCCACCGCGCCGCGTCGGGAGTGTCGGGGACTGCCGACGCCGCCGTCCGGGCGCACGATAGTGGTGGCCGGTTTGGCGATGTCATGCAACAGGGCGGCGTAGAACAGCACAAAGCGCTGTTCCGCATCCGCCTGCTGATAGGTTTCCCCCGCCAACAGCTCATTCACTACCATTTTGGTGTGCGTCCACACGTCCCCTTCCGCATGGTAATACGGGTCCTGATGCGTGCTCGCCAAGGGCTGCAAATCAGGCAGGCCTTCCCACAGTGCGCGCCAGTCCGGCTCGGCGCCATCGGCGGGCATCCAGTTCTGGAGTTGCTGATAGCTGATCATGAGCATGTCTCCTCTGTGGCGCCCGGCTCCTGAGAATCCGGCTCAGAATGGCCGAGATCCTCCCATTTCAAGGTTAGCTGCGAGGCGTACATATCTACCCCCTGCGCCAACTGATTGGGGAAAATTGGCCGGTTCAGATGGTGGCTGCCGCTGTCTAGAATGGCCTGAATAAAATCATGGCGCACCCATTTCAGACGGCCGACCGTACGACCGTTTTCTTCGATCTTGATATACAGGCCTTCAGACAAATCCGAGTCATCGGTCTGCCGTTTAACCAGATCAAAATCCAGCGCTTCCTGATGTGCGACCTGTTCCAGGCTGTTGCGCCATTGTGTGGTTTTCGCCAGCGATGGGCGCACCAGTTTTTGCAGTTCCGCCAAGCGCCTGGGCGCCAGTCCGGCATATAAAACCGGAACGGAAAGCACCGGTGAATCCTTTAGCATGCGTCGACGCGCCGACGTGGAGAGAAATTCGCCCGTCTTGGTGTCGAGAATATCGAATTCAGCGAATAGATGCGGCAAGCGGTCATAAAACACCGTGTGCTTCGACGCCATCCATTCCCCGTACAGGGTGTAACGGGTTCCCAGAATTTCGAACAAACGCTCCTGATGCACTGTGGCCCAGGGCTTAAACTGCGCGAACTGCGACTCGCGTCCGCCGCCGGTCAGCACATGCCCGCGACTTTGCAGACGCAGTGCGCCGGATGCGTCGAAACTGACGCCGGCATTGGCTCCGTCGAGTTTTTCTTCGATGACCAGATAACGCCCGGCCAGTTGCGAATAGGGAACCTGATCCGATGCGCTGTCCCCCGGTTGCAGCCGTGACCCTTGCAGGTGGGGCGTACGGGGATATTTGCGGATAAACATACCGCCTCCTCAAAAACAAAATCCGTATTGATTCCTTCGCAAGAAAACGTCCTGCGAAGATTCAAAAGAGTCAGCTTGCTATGCGCTGAAGAAGAGACGAAGCAATACTGTCGTCAGTTAAGACGCTGTAGCAAAAGCTGATATTGAGGGTGCGATCGCCATTACATGACCGTATCCGATGTGAACTGGGTAAACCTGAAGTGGAAAACGCAAAAGTTTGGCGGCGTTGGGACAAAGGTTCCAGTAGGGATTGACGCATGCGTCCAGCCTTAAGCCGGAAGCAATGCGTTTTCCAAAAGTACCTGGCTGATAAAGGCAGTGACTTCCTGTTCGCTGCTGCGGATGAAAAAGTGGTCCCCGGGGAATGTGCGCAGTTGAAACTGACCGCTGGTGTAATCTTCCCACTCGTGCATGCGCGCGGATGCGTCGATGGGGTCATCCTGTCCGCTTAGAGCAGTGATGGGAACCCGTAATGTCTGCGATTTGTCGCCGCTCCAACACTCGGAAAGCTTGAAGTCCGCACGCAACATGGGCTCTAACAGCGCCATCAGTTGCTGGTCCTGTAGCGCCGCCTCCGGGGCTCCGTTCATTTGACGGATTCTTTCGATCAGCCCTTCCATTGGCAGCTGGTGTATGAACGGCTGGCGACTGCTTAGATGAGGGCAGCGACAGCCGGAAATAAACACATGCTCCGGCAATGGCCCGCCATAGGATTGCAGGCGTTGGGTCAATTCGAAGACAACGCGGCCGCCGAGGCTGTGGCCGAAAAAAGCGAAAGGCTGGTTCAGGTAGGGAACAATCGCTTGCAACACGGCTTCCACCAATGGCGGCCATTCGCTGAAAGGCGCTTCGCTGATACGGTTTTCTCGGCCGGGCAGACGCACCACCACGACATCAATATCGTCTGGAAAACGCTTCACCCAGCTTCGAAAAGCATTGGGACTTCCGCCAGCGTAAGGAAAGCAGAATAGTCTGATCGCTTTGCCCGCCTGGGGGGCGGGCATGAACCAGTGATCCTGCATGGGATGTGGCATTCTAAACTCCTTGTCTAGATGTCGGACGTTATGCCTGCGGTTCTTTCGCCGGCTGCGCTGCGTGCAACTGCTCCGCCATGGCGGCGATGTCGTCGCGCATGTGCAACTTGTCCAGCCAGTCCTGGCGAATACCGCTGACGCCGTAGTAAGCGCCGGCGAACTGGCCAACGATGGCGGCGGTGGTGTCGGCGTCGTCGCCAAGATTGGCCGCTTTCAGCACTGCGTCCTGAAAGTTGTCCGTATTGGCGAAACACCACAGGGCGGCTTCGAGAGCGTCAATCACGTAGCCGGTCCCGCGCACTTCGCTTTCACTTTTATTCAGGTAATCCCCCATGGAGATCTGCGCCACCTTGTCGGTGTAGGGCACATACATGGGATCTTCCAGCACATCCTCTTTGGCGTCGCCAGTCAACAGCTGATGCAGGATGACCCCCATCAAACGACAGGCGTCGATGCACTCATCGGCACCGTGAGTGGTGCGTGAGCTTTCGCCGCAGTATTGCACGACCTGCTCGATGCGAGGGCTGTAATACATGGCGACCGGCGCCAGACGCATAATGGAGCCGTTGCCGGCGCTATGCGCGTCCAGCGAGCCGGAGTAGGGCTCACCGCTGTCCAGAAAGCGCTGGAGAGCGCCGCGCACCGTATTGCCGATATCAAAGCAGTTTCCGGTGCTGCTGAAATAGCCCCACTGCCACCAGTTGCAATAGCGGGTCATTTGATCCGCGGCGTCAAAACCCTGTTTGGTCAGCAGAGATTCCGCCAGGCATAACGCCATGGAAGTGTCGTCGGTCCACTGTCCCGGCTGCAGCCCAAATGGACCGCCGCCGACCATATCGTCGATAGGCTCGAAAGAGCCGCGCGGGCGAAACTCCAACGTCGTGCCCACGGCGTCGCCCACCGCAAGGCCCAGCAGGCAGCCCTGGTATTTGTCGAGATTGTCAGCGCTCATGACTCTGCTCGTTGGTAAGTGGCGATGACTTCAATGTCGCCAATAATATGATCGTTGAACTCTTCCAACTGCTCCGCTGGAATCCAGTATTCCGCGTGTTCTTTACCGCCGACGACTTTGACGTCGAACTGGCTCAGGTATTCCGCATCCACGTCGAAACGAGTGACGTAACCCACGCCAGAGTCTTTGACGTTCCAGTCCCGGGCGATTTGACGGGCGTAGTCTTCGTTGCAGACCGGGTAGAAAATGGGTTGCTCCGGTAAACGCGGCGGCCAGCGTTTAAAACCGCTTTCTTCCACCAGCGCCAGCTCATTCGGGCCTGTGGGTCTAAATAAAGTGACCGTTTTCATATTTGCTCTTACCTTGTCGAATTGCGTCGCGCACTTCCATCAGAATTTTACCCAGCATATTCAGGCCGCTACCGTCGCCGCCATCCGCCCAGTAACGGTCATTGGCGGTGTGCTCGACCAACTCGGCGTCGCCGGTTTCCAACAGTATAGAAGTCAGTTTTTCATGCTGAACGAATTTGGCCATGACTGCTTCGCGCATGATGTCGTCTTTGACTTCCTCCCAATCCGGCCGCAAGGGACGTGTGCGTTCGCGTCCCATATTGGCGGCCTCCATGGGCTTTGACGCCATACGCACGTCTTCCTCGTGCTCAGTGCCTGCGAATTTCTGCGCCTGAAAATAATGTTCGGACGTAGGCCAGCGCTTGTCTTTCAGATATACCGGGTCGCGGGAGAAATTGGAAAAGCATCCGTATTCGCCATTGGCCAGGTAAAAGTTAATGGTTTTCTTTTCAGTCATTACATCTCTCCGACATTAACTGCGCGGTCCTTCGATGGTTCTGGGGAAGAAATGATTCTCCACGCCGCGCTTGAGTCGATACAGTTTTGCAGGTCGGTTGCTGCCGGTGCGCATGGCGCCGCTTTCCTCCAGAATATCCGCATCCAGGATGCGGCGACGGAAGGACTTTTTCTCCACCTCGTTACCCAGAATCACTTCGAATACTTTCTGCAGCTCCGTCAGCGTAAATTCCTCAGGCAGCAAGTGAATCGGCAGCGCCGTGTATTGCACCTTGCTGGTCAGCCGTTCGCGACACAGGCGCAGAATCTCGTTGTGATCAAACGCCAGTTTATAGCCGCTTAAGGCTTCGCTTACGGGAACCCAGCGCGTTTCTTCTTTGGCGCCTTTGGGATCGACATCGATCTCCTCATGGGCGACCAAAGCGAAGTACACCACTGTCACCGACCAGCCGCGAGGGTCCCTTTGCTTACCGCCGAAGGTGGCGACCTGCTCCAAGTAGGGGCTTTTTACCCCGGTTTTTTCCACTAACTTCCGATGAGCGGTGTCTTCAAGGACATTGTCTTTCTTCAGGTCGATAAATCCGCCCGGCAGCGCCCATGTATCTTTGGCCGGGTGTTGCGAGCGCTTCACCAGCAACACTTCGAGTTGCTGCTCCCTGAGCTTGAATATCGCCATGTCAACGGAGGTGAGAGGCACTTCGTAGTCATGAATGTTGTAAGCGGCGAGAAAGTCTTTTTCTGAGGCGTGATCTTGCATAACCTGAAAAACATACTAATATTAGTGGCATTAGGCCACTAATATTAGCGGCACTGAACGATGGTGTCAAAACAGACTCAATCGCTGTAACAATAAAAGCATATCCAAACTCCAGAGTAATACCATGGACATACAATCCTTTTTGGTCGGCTTCTTCGGCGGCTCCGCGATAGAAATCATTGCATCCCTGGCGGGCTTTATCTGCGTGTTCCTGATCATTCGGCGCAATATCTGGTGCTGGCCCATCGGGTTGGTGCAGGTGGCGCTGTATATGATTGTGTTTTATGACGCCAAACTTTACTCCGACTTCATTCTCCATGGCATTTATGTGGTGATGCAGTTTTATGGCTGGTGGTATTGGCTGCAGGGCAGGGGACAGGATGATGATCTGGTGGTGTTGCCCACAGCCCTGCCGATGACGTTGCTGTGGGTGGCGGTCGCCATTCTCGGCAGCTTTGGTCTGGGCTACGTTATGTCTACCTATACCGACGCGTCGTTGCCATACCCTGACGCCTTCACGACGGTCGCCAGTCTGGTGGCGCAATGGCTGTTGTCCAGACGTCAGCTGATCAACTGGGGATTCTGGATTGCCGTAGATATAGTCGCCATCGGCGTGTATTGGCAGAAAGGTCTGTATCCGACGACGGTTCTTTACGCGACCTTCCTTGTTATGGCGAGCGCTGGCCTTATGGTCTGGTTGCGTCGCTATCAAACTCAAATGCTGGAGATGAAAGCGGAATATGCAAAAGCCTGAGTTCGATGCGGAGCGCAGGGTTGGCCTGACGTTAGGGAAGTTCGCGCCGCTGCACAAAGGGCATCAGTATCTGATAGAACAGGCGTTGGAGCAGGTGGATCACCTGCTGGTGATGATTTACGGCTGTCCTGAAGTGATTGATGTTCCGCTGGAACGGCGAGCGTCCTGGATTAAAACACTGTACCCGCAAGCGGAAGTCATTCTGGCGCCGGATGGACCTCAGGAAGTGGGCGATACGCCGGAGATATGCCGGAAGCAGGAGGACTACATCGGGCAGTGCCTGGCTGGCAGAAGGGTGACTCATTTTTTCTGCAGTGAATTCTACGGCGATCATGTCAGCCGTTATCTCAACGCGCAGGACTGTCGAGTGGATGAAGCCAGAAAGATCGTACCCATTGCCGCGACTCAGGTGCGTAATAACCCCTTCGCCGCCCGAGACTGGCTGCATCCGCTGGTGTACCGGGACCTGGTGAAGAAAGTAGTGTTTCTGGGGGCTCCGTCTACCGGTAAAACCACGTTAGCGCAGGCGGTGGCGGCGCGCTTTAATACGCAATGGATGCCGGAGTACGGACGGGAGTATTGGGAGGAAAATCAGATTGAGCGACGTCTGACCCCCAAGCAACTGGTGGAGATCGCAGAAGGTCATCTGCAACGGGAAGAGAACCTGCTGCTGGATAGCGATAGTTATTTGTTTGTAGACACCAATGCCCTGACGACGCGTCATTTCGCTCATTATTATCATGGGTTCGCATTGCCCGAGCTCGAACGCTTGGCGGACGCGGCGGCGCAAAGATACGACCGCGTATTTTTGTGCGCTGACGATATCCCCTACGAAGATACCTGGGATCGTTCTGGGGAAGTGAATCGCGGAGATTTTCAGCGGGAAATCATTGCGGAGCTGGAGCGCAGAAAGATTGATTTTGTGCTGTTGGAAGGCGATGTGGAAGCGAGAATCCGGCAGGTCACGAAAGTTCTGAAAGAGGATAAAAAAAGAGCTTGACCACTTAGTGGCATTATGACACTATATGTCCATCGACAGGGTTCATGGGACTCATGAATCCACGGAGAAAAAGATTTAAGCGGACCTGGAAAGACCGGGTTCCCGTCAACCACAGCAAGGAGATTGCTGATATGCAAAATTTCGAATACGACTTTTTAGTATTTATCGGACGTTTCCAACCCTTTCATCGCGGCCACCTTGCGGTGATTGAACAGGGACTGCGTAAAGCGCGTCAAATGATCGTCTTATGCGGATCGGCGCATCAGCCCCGCTCCACACGCAACCCCTGGAGCGTCAGCGAACGCGAAGACATGGTGCGCAGCGCCCTCAGCAAAGAAAATAGCCAACGCGTACATATCGCGCCGCTGATGGACATTGTCTACAACGATGAGATCTGGGTCAGAAACGTACAGTCCACGGTTCAGGGACTGGTCACCGCTCATCACGGCATGCCGCACAAATCCGCCAAGGTGGGTTTGATTGGCCACAGCAAGGACCACAGCTCTTTCTACCTGAAGTTGTTCCCTCAATGGGGGAATGTTGAAGTAGAAAACGTGGATGGCATTAGCGCCACGCCGGTGAGAGAAGCGATTTTCGGCGTTAACCAGACGGATCGTCGCGGTGGCTTGAATTATCTGGATAGCGACGAAGCCGCGCAGGTGTTGCCGACAGCGGTGCGGGAGAAACTGGCGAAATTCTGTCTCAGCGAAGACTATGAGGAAATCAAATACGAACATGATTTCATCGCCAAGTACAAACGCGCCTGGAGCGCCGCGCCCTATGCGCCTACTTTCGTAACGGTCGATGCGGTTATCGTACAAAGCGGACATGTGCTGCTGGTGGAGCGCAAAGCGCGTCCCGGTAAAGGGTTGTTAGCGTTGCCGGGAGGCTTCGTAGATCAGAATGAAAAATTACTGGATGCATGCCTGAGAGAGTTGCGGGAAGAAACCCGACTGAAAGTGCCGGCGCCGGTGTTGAGGGGCTCAATCAAAGCGCAGCAAGTGTTCGATGATCCTCATCGTTCAGCCAGAGGACGCACTATCACTCATGCATTTCATATTGAGCTGGAGCCAAGCAGCGAGCTGCCGAAAGTGAAAGGCGGCGATGACGCCAGACAGGCCATGTGGGTGCCGCTGGCGGAACTGGACCCAGGCAAATTATATGAAGATCACTACTTCATCATTCAGGAAATGACCGGTATATAACCGGAAAATTATTAAGACAAACGAGGGACGCGGATAGACCGCAACACCCTTTACCCAAACATTGACCGGAGGATTTCCGTCATGAAAAACAGCATTATCTTAAACGTAGATTCTTATAAAACCTCTCACTACCTGCAGTACCCAGCTGGCGCCACGCAGGTTTCCAGCTACATCGAATCACGCGGCGGCGCGTTTGAAAAAGCAGTGTTCTTCGGCTTGCAGATGTTCATCAAAGAGTACCTGACCAAGCCGATTACCGCGGACGATATCGAAGAAGCCAAGCTGGTGTATCAAGCCCACGGCGTTCCCTTCAATGAAGAAGGCTGGCGCTATATTTTGGACAAGCACGAGGGTTATCTGCCGATAGAAATCCAGGCCGCGCCGGAAGGGACTGTCATGGATGTGAAAAACGTGATGGTGCAGGTGATCAACACTGACCGCAACTGCGCCTGGTTGACCAGCTATGTGGAAACGGCTTTGTTGAGAGCGGTCTGGTATCCGACTACGGTCGCCACCGTATCCTGGAGCTGCCGCAACATCATCAAGCGTTACCTGGAAGAAACGGCGGACACTATCGAAGGATTGCCATTTAAACTGCACGACTTCGGCGCTCGCGGCGCGAGTTCTGAAGAAACCGCAGCGATTGGCGGGGCCGCTCACTTGGTGAACTTCATGGGCACTGACACTGTTAGCGGCATCATGGCGGCGAGACGCTACTACGGCGCTGATATGGCGGGCTTTTCAATCCCAGCGGCGGAGCACAGCACCATTACCAGCTGGGGCAAAGAAGCGGAAGTGGACGCCTACGCCAACATGCTGGAACAGTTCGCCGAGCCTGGCAAACTGGTGGCGGTGGTCAGCGACTCTTATGACTTGTGGAACGCTATCGACAACCTCTGGGGCGAAGCGTTGAAAACCAAGATTGAGCGCAGTGGCGGCACCTTGGTAGTGCGTCCTGACAGTGGCGATCCTGTAGCGATTGTGACCGAAACCATCGAACGACTGATGCGGAAATTCGGCTTCACCGTCAACAGCAAAGGATACCGGGTATTGCCTGCGTGCATCCGGGTGATTCAAGGCGACGGCATCTCTTTGCACACGATCGAAGCCATTCTGGCGGCGATGAAAGCGCGCAAGCAAAGCGCTGAAAATATTGCTTTCGGCATGGGTGGAGAGCTGCTTCAGAAGGTGAACCGGGATACGTTGAAATTCGCGATGAAAGCGTCTGCAATATGCGTGAAAGGCATCTGGAGAGATGTTTACAAAGATCCTATCACCGATCAGGGCAAGCGTTCTAAGAAAGGACTTCTGGCGCTGGTTAAAGGCCTGGATGGCGGCTTTCAGACAGTGCGCCGGCAGGATCTGGGCAATCGGGAAGATCAACTGGTCACAGTCTTCCGTAATGGCGATTTGATGAAAGAATGGACCTTCGACGAAGTCAGGGCCAACGCAGCGCAATAAGCCCATCGCTACAGCGGAGTCGGTTTTCTGGCTCCGCTTTTTGCGTTTCTGGACGTTGTCATTTTCTCGATAAAAGCGGATTGAATACTAAACAAAGGCTTGTTAGTATCCGCGCCCACTAAACGAATTTATCTGAAGAGCAAGGTTATGACATTCACCACTACCAGCATCAGCGGCCGTGTCGGAGCGATCACCATCGTTCGCGACAGCGCGTGCATTTTGGTATTGAAGTCATAGCCTTCGCTATAGCTGGCGGAGGCGTATAGGCCTCCGGTTGCAGTGTGAAAAACCCCCGGTAGGCCTTCGCCTCCCGGGGTTTTTTCGTTTTCGGTTCCGAAAAATTTCGGACGCTTATTCAACATCGCCAAGCAATGGTTTCGTTATGAGAACTTACGACAAGTACATCGCAGCAATAGTCCCAGCCCAAGGGCCGGAGTTCTCGCGCCTATCCCTTGGAGCTTTCACTTTTTCCACGCTTGTTCGTCCTGTTTTTGTTTTGGGTAAGCGCGGAACGCCAAAAGACCGGGAAACAACTTAACGCTCCCATGACGCCTCTTGCGCCCTGGGAGTAAAACCTTCCGGGCGTATTCAGAAAAACCTGTCCGGAAGAAAGACTTCAGGTTTTTAGAGGTTTGTTATGAAACTTCAAAAGTTAAGAAATATCGGCATCATCGCTCACGTTGACGCAGGCAAAACCACCCTGACCGAAAGGTTGCTGCACTTCACTGGCGCTCTGCACAGTATGGGCGAAGTGCATCATGGCGGAACCGTCACCGATCATATGGTTCAGGAACGCCAACGAGGCATCACTATCGCCAGCGCGGCGGTTACAGTGGGCTGGCGGGATCATCGCATCAATATTATTGATACGCCTGGTCACATCGATTTCAACATCGAAGTGAATCGCTCGTTGCGCGTGTTGGACGGCGCAGTCGTGGTTTTCGACTCCGTATCCGGCGTTGAGCCGCAATCGGAAACCAACTGGCGATTGGCGGATCAGTACGGCGTGCCGCGCATATGTCTGGTCAATAAAATGGACCGCATCGGCGCTGATTATTTACGCGTGGTGAACATGATTCGCGACCGGCTTGGCGCCAGGCCGTTGGTAATTCACTTGCCGGTCTTCGTCGATGAAATCTATGTCGGTTTGATCGATTTGACGACCATGACCCTGCATCGCTGGAACACGGATGACGGCTGGAAATATTCGTCCGAAGACATTACGCCTGAGTATCAGGAACAGGCTGCGCAATATCGGGCGCAACTGGAAGAAACCCTGGTTGAGCTGGATGATGAACTCCTGGAAGGCTGGTTCAACGGGGACGCCTTGCAGACTGATGATCTGCGACGACTGATTCGTCAGGGCGTTGTCAGTGGCGCATTCGTTTCTGTGTTGTGCGCGTCTGCATTCAAGAACAAAGGCGTGCAGATGGTGCTGGACGCGGTGGTTGATTACCTGCCTTCGCCGCAGGATGTGAAAGGCGTGGAAACTGTCGATGGCGCTCAGGTTGTGGAAGCGGACATCGAAGGCGCATTTGCTGCATTGGCCTTTAAAGTGGTGAACGATAAACACGGCGCTTTGACGTATGCACGGGTTTATCGGGGTTCGCTTGCAGCAGGCTCGCGGGTGTTGAACGCCAATGTCGGTCAATATGAACGCATTGGCCGTATATGCGAAATGCACGCGGACCGTAAAGTGACGCGAGACCGTATCGGCGCTGGCGACATCGTAGCGCTGGTTGGCATGAAGCACACGCAGACCGGTGATACATTGTGCGCCCCGGAAGCGCCTTTGGTGCTGGAGCGCATCAATGCGCCGGAACCGGTTATGGATATCGTGATCGTGATCGAGCCTAAATCCAGACAGGATCAGGATCGTCTGGGTGAAGCATTGCGTGCGATTGTCGGCGAAGATCCCAGTTTGCGCCTCAGCACGGGCGCAGCAGGAGAAACGCTGGTGTCGGGCATGGGCGAGCTGCATCTGGAAATTGTGGTGGATCGGCTACACACGGACTTTGACATCGCTGTGACTGTTGGGCGTCCGCAAGTGGCGTATCGGGAGACGATCACGCAACTGGCTGCTGTGGACTATGTCTACAAGAAGCAAAAAGGCGGACCCGGTCAGTTCGCGGAAGTGCGCATGCGCTTTGAACCCATCGCCGGTGACGGCATCGAGTTTGAAAGCCAAATCGTCGGCGCGGCCATCCCGCGGGAATATGTTCCCGCAGTGGAAGACGGCGTCAGACAGGCTGCACGCTCTGGCATACTGGGCGGTTATCCCAGTGGCGGCTTCAAGGCGGTGTTGCTGGACGGCTCCTACCACGCGCAGGATTCGTCGCAGCTGGCGTTCAGCGTTGCCGGACGGGAAGCCTTCAAGGAAGCCATGGCGCAGGCGGCGCCCAGACTGTTGGAGCCCGTGATGGCGGTTGAGATTGTGACGCCTCGCGACCACGTCGGCGACTGTATTGGCGACCTCATGCGACGTCGTGGTTCGATCCTCGACCAAGCGGACCGAGGCGACGCCTGCGTCATCAACGCGGAAGCGCCGCTGGCGGAAATGTTCGGCTATATCGGCGACCTGCGCACTATGACGGCAGGACGAGCCAGCTTCTCCATGACGTTCTCGCACTACGCGGAAACGCCACAGGGAGTCGCCGACTCGGTACTTAACGCCGATTGATCTTAATCACCCAGTGCGAACTGTGTTCCACATTCAAAAGGAGCCCGGAGACATTCCGGACTCCTTTCATTTTTCAATCGATAAATTGAGATATCGATTCAAGCTGCCTGTCAGCTTTCCATCGCGTTTTCAAGCGCGCAACTTTGCCCTGCAAGATGTTTCTTACTGGTTATTAGTCCGCATGTGCTTCCAATCATGTGCGTCGTAGATGGACCTACCGTGGGAGAAGAAAACAAGAAAGTCGCCATGACAGCCGCTAAGACTGTCGCCCGTATTTCTTGATCTTCATATTCATTCAACCTGCAGGATCACTACTATGTCTACCCGGGAAACCGTCAACGCGTTACTGTCAGATCTCGCCAGCCAGTTGAATCTGTCGTTTCTGAAACTGAATGAAAACGGAATATGCGCTTTTGAAAACCCTGAAGGCGTCAAATTTCTGATTGAAGCGCCTGAGCACGGCGCTCTGGTGTTTATCGCCAGTCCAATGCAGTTCATGCCGAAACTGAATGATCAGCGTCGGGAATTGCAGCAGCATCTGCTGGAAGGGAACTTCTACTTTCATAACAATCTCGGCGCCGTATTTAGTCTGGATACCCGGGAGGACCGGATATATCTGCAGTACAGTTTTCCCGTCGCATTTCTAGACAAGGATCTGTTCGGCAATATCCTGAATAATTTCATTACCTACGCCACCCACAGCTATAAGGAACTGCAGGATAACTTTTTTGCGGAAACGGCTGCGCCAGAGCATAAGCCACCCATGTTTTACCAACGTTTTTAAGCGTTCTGGAGGCATAAAGCTATGCAAGTCAGTCATTCAACGCAATCTGTTCAGACCCAAACCGGGGCGACCCCGGAAGTAGTAACGCATGCGACTACTAAGGCCTCACACCCTTATGCCGGTTTGAGCGCCTCGCCACCCAGCGCCAACACGGCTCCGGATAATGCAGGCTCAATGAGTCAAACCGCGCTGAATAACCTTTTACCCACTCTGCGCCGTTCAGACTCTATGGAACTGAGTCATTTGGAAAAATCTCATTCCCAGGGCGTGGGAATAACGTCGCAAGGCAGAGTCAGCGTCATTAGAAATGGCGCGGAACTGCAGAAGTCGGTTGCCCATACGCAAGTCATGGAGAAGATTTCTGAACGGGGGCAGACCAAAACTAAAATGTGGGATGCTGGCGGTTCGTCGGATAGTCCGGCCAAGACTTACACCAAAGATCAGGTTAAGGATAATACGGCGCTCACTAAAGAGGATGCCTGGGGAACGGGACGAGGAGATATTCATAAAGGGAATAATTCCCGCAACACTCCGTCATTTGAAGCTAATGTCTCCAAACAGGACGCTGAGGCGTTGATGTTGTCGCAGATGCAAGACTTGGTGAAGAGCAAGATTATTGGCAGCGGCAATTTACAAAAGGGAGATGTTGTTCGCTTGGAGTTTCATGGCAACGAGGGGCCCTGTGATGGTTGTAAAGGGCGCCTGGAAGCGTTCACTGTCTCTCTGAAAGCTCACTTGGAGACAAAGGGCGTCAAAATCGAGTCAGATATATTTTATAACCAGGACGCAGTGGCGACGCAGCGCGCCGGTTCCGATACCTCATATGGCTGGCTGGGGGCGATAGGCGACATCAAAGAAAGCTACTTAGCGGAAACATCCAGGCTTTCTTCTTATTCAGGCAATCAGACGGAAATATTGTCTGACTCTAAATACGGCTCAACGGGCAAAGAGAAGACCTTGCATGGCGCCAGACTTCACTTTGCGGAGCCGCCCAAGCCGTCGACAGCAGACGTTGCAGTACAGACGGATCAGCAAGACCAAAAAGTTTAACTGATAGGATTTGCCGCCAGGGACTGGCAATGACTCAACCTGGGACCTAGCATAAGTTAAGCGCCCGGCACTGCGTACATCCGCGCATTGTCTGGGCTGGATGCGGCGCCTATATTTTTCGGCCCGGCACATTAACCTGACATTGCTGAGTCCATGAAGTTACAGAAGTCCGAACTCCCTGCATTGCTTGAGCGTATTTATTCTGAGGTGACGCCTTTGTATGGCGTAGGTAAGACGGCGGATTACATTCCTCCGCTGTCGAGGGTGAATCCGCGCCAGTTCGGCATGGCGATTCGCTTTGTCGATGGTGATGAATTTACGGTGGGCCAAGCCTCGACGCCTTTTTCCATTCAGAGTATCTCCAAACTGTTCGCCCTTATGCTGGCCTTGGACATCGTGGGCGACGACTTATGGAAGCGGGTGGGACGCGAACCTTCCGGTATGCGCTTCAACTCATTGTTGCAGTTGGAGAATGAAAACGGCATTCCGCGTAATCCTTTTATCAACGCCGGCGCCATTGTGGTGGCCGACACCATCGTTAATCACAGTGCGTCGCCGGTGAAACGTCTGGAGCAGTTCATGGCGTCGCTGTCCGGTAATGTATTCAACCGGTACGACCCGGAAGTTTATGTTGCTGAAGCGCGTACGGGATATCGCAACGCCGCCATCGCTAACTTACTCAAGGCGCTGGGTAATTTGGAAGGTGAAGTGGATGTGGTGCTCGACAGTTATTACAAGCAGTGTTCGATGACGATGAGCTGTCTGGATCTGGCGCGCGCCACTGAGAGTCTGGCCAATAAAGGTAAATCCAGTTTCCGTACCCAGTTTCATGGCGAACGCATGGACAAACGGGTCAATGCCTTGATGCTGACTTGCGGGCTGTACGACGCCGCCGGTAATTTTGCGTATCAGGTGGGGTTGCCTGCCAAGAGCGGCGTGGGAGGAGGCATTGTGGCGGTGTTGCCCGGCTATTTCTCCGTTGCGGTGTGGTCGCCGGAACTTGATAACTACGGCAACTCGGTGCTGGGCCAGAAGGCGCTGGAGTTACTCACTCATTACACCAGCAGTTCTATCTTCTGACGTCACTCATCCTGAGAGTCTACATGGGTGGTAAGGGGCGTCAGCGGGGCGCTCCAGGTATTTAGTCTTTCACCCCGCCTATCCAGGTTCCCTCGACCTCTAATTGGTCATTCAACAATACCAAATCAGCGCGATATCCCGGCGCAATACGGCCGTACTCGTTATCAATACCCAGGAATTGCGCGGGATACAGCGACGCCATACGCAGCGCTTCCTCTACGTCGAGGCCAATGGCGCTGATGGTATTACGCACGGCGGTGGCCATATCCAGGTCTGATCCCGCCAGCACGCCTTGTTCCGTCGCCAGTCGACCGTTACAGCGCACCAGTTTCTCGCCCAGCAACTCGAACTCTTCACCCGGCATGCCGACAGAATGCATGGCGTCGGTGACCAGCATGATTTTTCCCTGGGCCTTGGCGCGCAGGGCGATACGCATGGTGGCCGGATGCACATGATGATTGTCCGCGATCAGGCCACACCAGCTGTCAGCGTCATCCAGCGCGGCGCCGACGACGCCAGGGTCGCGATTGCGCAGCGGCGTCATGGCGTTGAACAGGTGAGTAAAACCTGTCGCCCCTTCCGCCAGTGCCTGATGAACCTGCTCATAACTGGCGGCGGTATGTCCCAGGCAGACGTGAACGCCGCGCTCCCGCAGTTTGCGTACAAAGCCTTCCGGCACTTTTTCCGGCGCCAGGGTGACGATGGTGACGCCGATGTCGCCGAGGCTGCTGAGCAACTGCAGGGCGTCGGTTTCTGGTTCACGAATAACCGATTCCCGATGAACGCCTTTGCGGGCGACGTTCAGATAAGGTCCTTCCAAATGAATGCCGAGCACCCCCGGCGCGCCTTCGCGTAATGCGGCTTCCACCGCGCGCACCGCAGCTTCCATTTTGTCGCGGGTGTCGGTGATCAGCGTCGGCATGAAAGCGGTGGTGCCGTAGCGTCGATGGGCGGCGCCCATTTCCCGCAGCACCGCTGGACTGGGATTGTCGTTGAACAGAGCGCCGCCGCCGCCGTTGACCTGAACATCGATATATCCTGGGGCCAACAACATTCCATTCAGAGAGAGACGGACCGCATCTGCGGGAATTTGATGCTCGGGCGTGATGCTGTGAATGCGTCCGCCTTCGATGATTAACGCTTGTTGCGAGAGTAGGGTCTCGCCGGTAAAAATCCGGCCATCAGTTAAGGCTGTTAGCATTCGCTTATCTCGGACTTCTGTTTGATCAGTAAGATGGCGCCGTCCAGCGCGTCCCCCAAAGGAGAGGTCAGGTAAGGCGTAATATCCCGCGGCAACCAGGGAACAATGGCTTCGCTCAGGCCCCCCATGATGCAGACGGCGGGCGCGCCCAGATTAATCAGGCCGCGAATCATCAACGCCGCTTCATCGGCGGTTTTCGCCAATAACTGCGTAGCGACGGGGTCATCCAGGCGGGCGTGCTCGAACACCAGTGGAACGAAAGCGGCGTAATCTCTGGGTTTGGCCTGATCCATCCAGGCCACGACGTTTTCCTGGTTGTTGTCGAAGCGCTGCATGACGGCGTCGGTCAGCGCCGAGGCCGGCTGCAGTCTTTCGAACGCCAGCAGGGAGTGACGCAGCGTGTTCAGGCCGAGCCAGGCGCCGCTGCCGCAATCCGATACCGGGAAACCCCAGCCGCCCAGTATATGAAATTCATGATCTATGGTGGCTACGGCGCAGGAGCCGGTGCCCATGATTAATATGCCGCCGTTGGCGCCGTTGAAGGCTCCCAGACAGGCGGTATGAGCGTCGGTAAGCAGGGCCAGATCCGCGAACGGGTGAGGGTGGTTCAATACCAGTTCCCGTTCTTTCTTCTGCGCGACCCCCGCCAGACCAAAGCCCGCGTGAATATAAGGCAGCGCCTCGTCATCCAGATTCGCCGCCGTCAGCGCCTGACGGGTGGCCAGCATAATATTGGCGTAGGCGAAGTCAAGGCCCAGGCGCGGATTGGCGCCGCCAGCGAAGCCTTCGCCGAGGAGGCGGCCATCGGCGGCGCAGAGTCTGGCGCGACAGGAGGTGCCGCCGCCGTCGACGCCGAGATACATAGGTTGCTGCGTCACAAATAGGCCCCCTGTACGCGTAAAGTTTCGCTCTGCACCCAACGATAATAGTCGATCAACTCCAGTTTGGAGGCGGCTTCCGTGTCCACGATCACCAGCGCGGACGGATGCATCTGCAAGGCGGAAGCCGGGTGCATGGCGCTGATTGGCCCTTCCACCATGGCTTTGACCGCATCCGCTTTGGCGGCGCCTGCCGCCAGCAGCATGACTTTGCGCGCATCGAGGATCGTACCAATGCCCATGGTGATGGCCAGATGCGGCTGCTCTTCGTCAGCGGAAAAAAAGCGGCTGTTATCGCGAATGGTTTCCTGGGTCAGGGTTTTCGCGCGGGTGCGAGAGCTCAGGCTGGAAGTGGGCTCATTAAAACCGATATGACCATTACGGCCAAGCCCCAGTATCTGCAGATCAATGCCGCCGGCGCTATGGATTTTATCTTCATAGGCGCGGGACTCCGCCATGGGATCGCCCATGCCGCTAGGGATATGAGTGTTCTCGGGAAGAATATCAATGTGGTCGAATAACTGCTTCTGCATGAAGCTACGGTAGCTTTGCGGATGTTGCGGGGCAATACCAATGTACTCGTCCAGATTAAAGGTGCGTACCTGACGGAAGCTCACCTCTCCCTGCTGGCGCCGCTGAATCAAGTGTGCATACAATGCAATGGGCGTGCTGCCTGTGGCGAGACCCAAGACCGCAGCCGGTTTGTCCTGTAATAAACGAATGCACTGTTCGGCGCCCATCCGGGCCACTGCTTCCGGGGAATCTGCGATGATGACGCGCATAAGATCTCCTGCTGATTCAACGCCCTCTGAAGCAAGCATCCGGGACGTTCGATCGAAGACAATACCTTTTTAATACCATTAATATAATAAGCGCACATGCGGACGAATAACAGCCCCAAATTTAGATAAAGGCGCCATTTTTGGACAAAGGTATTAAATTTCAGCGCTAGGAAGGCTTGATTACCACTTTGCAATGGGTTTATATTGGTATTGTCAAATAAAAATACCAATTATTCTCCGGTATTGAGTACGAGCTGTTGAATCACTAACAACCTCTATGGGAGAAACAAGCGATGAGCTTTTTAACAATAAAGGGTGCGTTTCGCCATGCGGCGAAGATCGGGTTGGGCGTCTTCGCCCTGACGACATTAACTGCAGAAGCCGGCGACAAGCTGGTCATCGAAAGCTGGCGCAACGACGACGCCAAAGTCTGGAACGACGTTATCATTCCCGCCTTCAACAAAAGTCACCCCGATATCAAAGTCACTTTTACCCCTACACCTCCCGCAGATTACAACTCGGCTCTACAGGCTAAGCTTCAGGCGGGCACGGCTGGCGATCTGATCACCTGCCGTCCGTTTGACGTGTCCCTGGCTCTTTATCAGAAGGGCAATCTGGAGAAGTTGAACGATCTTGAAGGCATGAATAACTTCCCTGAAGTCGCCAAAACCGCATGGTCCACTGACGACGGTAAAGATGTATTCTGTCTGCCAATGGCCTCGGTCATTCACGGTTATATCTACAATAAGGAAATTTTCAAAGAACTTGGTTTGTCCGTACCCAAGACGGAGTCCGATTTCTTCAAGGTGCTGGAGAAGATCAAGGATGAATCCCGCTATACACCGCTGGTAATGGGCACTGCTGACCAGTGGGAAGCCGCCACCATGGGCTTCCAGAATGTCGGTCCCAACTACTGGAAAGGGGAAGAAGGACGCAAGGCCCTGATCGACGGCAAAGAGAAACTGACCGACCCTGAATACGTGAAAGTCTGGGAGCATCTGGCGAAATGGAAACCGTTCCTGGGCCGGGGCTATCAAGCGCAGAAGTATGCGGATTCGCAGAACCTGTTCACCCTGGGACGCGGCGCTATCTATCCCGCCGGCTCCTGGGATATCACCACCTTTAACGAGCAGGCCGACTTTGAATTCGGCGCCTTTCCTCCGCCAACTCCAGATGGCCAGAAAACCTGCTACATCAGCGATCACACTGATATCGGCATGGGTCTGAACGCAGGATCCGCCAACAAGAAGGAAGCCCGTATTTTCCTATCCTGGATGGCGGGTCCGGAGTTCGCAGAGCTTTATGCTAACCAGCTGCCAGGCTTCTTCCCGCTGGGCAACCACAAGATTTCCATCAAAGATCCTGTGGCGAGCGAATTCCTGAGCTGGCGCGGACAGTGCGAACAGACCATTCGCAACTCTTACCAGATTCTGTCTCGCGGCACGCCCAATATGGAAAACCAGCTTTGGAACGTGACCGTGCAAGTGCTGAACGGCTCCATGGCGCCCAAAGCGGCGGCGGAAGAAGTCGAAAAAGGCCTGAAAACCTGGTATCAGCCGCACATGTAATCTTCCGTTAGTGAAGATCCCGCCCCGGCGCTCCGTGATAAGGAGCGCCGGGCGCATAATAAACACAGCCGCAGACGCATTATCGCCTGTGCAAAGGCAAACCGGGGCGGGCTTTCCGTCTCTCACCGGCTTGGTGTAGCTATTATGACTCACTCTGATATACGCAAACCTTTTCCATGGCACATCCTGGTCTTTCTGGGACCCGGACTGCTGATTTATCTGACTGTCAGCGTATACCCGTTGCTGGATACGCTAAGACTGGGCTTTTTTAGTGAAGACGAAAGCGGCGCCACCTTTTTTGTCGGTATGCAGAATTACGCCAACCTCCTGTTTAGCGAGGTCTGGTCGGAGCCTTTCTGGAACGCCCTGAAAAACAATTTAATGTTCTTCATTATCCACATGCTGCTGCAGAACCCTATTGGTCTGTTGCTGGCTCTGCTGTTGAGCTCGCCGCGGCTGCGCCTGAGTGGAACCTATCGTACGCTGCTGTTCATGCCGACCATGTTGTCGGTGGTGATTGTCGGCTTTGTGTGGCAGTTATTGCTGAGCCCGCTTTGGGGGATTTCCGAAGACTTCATGTACAACATCGGGCTGGGCGATTATTTCGACGCCTGGCTTGGGAAAGAAGGCACGGCGTTAGTGACGCTGTCGTTGATTTCCGTGTGGCAGTTCGTCGGTATTCCCATGATGCTGATTTACGCCGCACTACTGAATATTCCTGAGGATCTTAATGACGCCGGCGTGGTGGATGGCGCCAATAGCTGGCAGATCTTCTGGAATATCAAACTGCCTTTGTTGCTGCCCACCATCAGCATGGTGTCGATCCTGACCTTCGTCGCCAACTTCAACGCCTTTGAACTGATCTACGCAGTGAAAGGCGCGCTGGCGGGCCCCAATTTCTCCACGGACATCATGGGCACCTTGTTCTACCGCACCTTCTTCGGCTTCCAGCTGCAGCAGGGTAGCCCCACCATGGGCGCGGCGGTGGCGACGCTGATGTTTCTGATCATCCTTATCGGCGTGGCGATTTACCTGTTCTTCGTACAACGGCGCATCCAGCGCTTCCAACTGTAACGGGGAGGCGAACTATGCTAAACAAGATGACGCTGACTATGCCTTGGAGCGGTATGAATAAACTGACGTTAAAGCCGGATCTCGGTAAAAAGTTGATGGTGCACGCAGTGTTGCTGACCTACACCGTCATCGCTTTGTTCCCGATTCTGGTGATTCTGATCAACTCATTCAAAACCCGTAAGGCGATCTTTAACGACCCGCTCGGGTTGCCGGACGCGAGTAGCTTCACGCTGGTCGGTTTTGAGGAAGTGCTGGCGCGCTCCTCGTTCGATGTGTTTTTCTTCAACAGCCTGATCGTGACAGTGTTGTCGCTGTTCTTCGTGTTGCTGTTCGGCGCCATGGCGGCCTGGGCGTTGACGGAATACCGATTTCGCGGCGCGCTGTTTATCGCGGCGCTATTCGCCATGGGCATCATGATTCCGATTCGTCTGGGCACGGTGAGCATCCTGCAGCTGATGGTGGACCTGGATCTGGTGAACACCCGCACCTCCCTTGTCTTGGTGTACATCGCACAAGGGCTGCCGCTGGCGGTGTATATCCTGTCGGAATTCATCCGCACCATTCCGAAAGAACTGAAAGAGGCGGCCCGCTGCGATAATGTCAGCGAGTACAAAATCTTCTTCCAGATCGTGCTGCCTTTGATTCGTCCGGCGATGGCGACAGTGGCGGTGTTCACCATGATTCCTATCTGGAACGATTTGTGGTTCCCGCTGATTCTGGCTCCTGGCGAAAGCACGCAGACCATTACATTGGGTGTGCAGCAGTTTATCGGTCAGTTTGTGACGGACTGGAACGCAGTACTGTCTTCCCTGACGCTGGCGATTGCGCCGGTGCTGGTGCTGTATCTCGTTTTTTCACGCCAATTGATTCGCGGCCTGACGGCGGGAGCGGTGAAATGAGCGGCGTAATCTATATTCGTGGCCTGCGTTCCGGCGCACCGGCGGGGCTATGTCGGACAAGAGGTGAGTAATGGCTGACGTACAACTTAAACAGATTAAGAAGAGTTACGGCCAGGTCAATGTCCTGCACGGCATAGATCTGGACATCAAGCACGGCGAGTTCGTGGTGTTGGTAGGCGCGTCCGGATGCGGTAAATCCACATTGCTGCGCCTGATCGCCGGTTTAGAGGACATTAGCGGCGGCGAACTGCTGATCGACAACAAAGTGGTGAATCATCAGCCGCCCGCCAAGCGCGGCATCGCCATGGTGTTCCAGTCCTACGCTCTGTACCCGCACATGTCGGTGTTCAAGAACATGGCTTTTGGCCTGAAAATCTCCGGCAAGGACAAGAACTTCGTGCGGGAAAAAGTGGAGCACGCCGCCAAGATTCTGCAGATCGATCATCTGCTGGAGCGTTTGCCCCGGGAATTGTCTGGCGGTCAACGTCAGCGGGTGGCGATAGGGCGCGCTATCGTGCGCGATCCTAATGTGTTTCTGTTCGACGAGCCGTTGTCCAACCTGGACGCCGCCTTGCGGGTGCAAACCCGGGTGGAGATCGGCAAGCTGCACAAAGACCTGGACGCAACCATCATCTACGTCACCCATGATCAGGTCGAGGCCATGACCCTGGGCGATAAGATCGTGGTGATGAACAAGGGCAGGGTGGAGCAATGCGGTTCGCCTCTGGAGCTGTATCGTCATCCTCGCACGCAGTTTGTCGCCGGCTTCATCGGCTCGCCGAAAATGAACTTCATGAAAGGGAAAGTCTCTGTAAAAACAGAGGGCTCCATTTATGTGAAACTGGCTGACGGCGTTGAAGTGGAAGCCCGCGTGGAAAGCGGCGCCATTGCTGTTGGCGAAGAAGTGACGGTCGGCGTGAGACCTGAACATTTGCAGGAAAGCCTTCACGGCGAAGGCCGGTTAAAAGGAAAAATTAACCTGGTCGAGCATTTGGGTGAAGTCAGTTATATATACATGACATTGACGGATGGATCTGAAGTTGTCGTGCGTGGAGACGGCGAAACGGAAGTGAAAGTGGGCGAAGAGATATACGCTGACTATCAACCGCAGAATGTTCATGTATTCAATGCGCAGGGACTGGCTTTCAAACGATTAACGGCAGCGGAAGCCGATGCGCCGGCGGCTGCCATGATTAGGCAGGCAGCCGGTGGAAATACCTGACTTTATTCAAGTTTCTGCTATGCTAGCGTCTTCTCGCAGCTCAAAAAGCAAATCTACTGCTAAGAACCTACGTCAAGACGCTATGAGCAAACCAGACAGTCTGATTACCAAAATCTTCGGAATTCCGGAGCAAATCTCGCGGCATTCCGCGCCGTTGTATCTGCAATTGCAGACCAAGATCCGCGAGGCGGTGGACGCCGGCGTATTACGCGCCGGCGATGTGGTGCCCGCGGAGCGCGAAATCGCCGCCGCCATGAAAGTTTCCCGCGTCACGGTGAGGCGCGCCATCGACGATCTGGTGGAAGAAGGCCTGCTGACCCAGCGCCAGGGTGCGGGAACATTTGTGACCGAGCGCGTGGAACAGCCGCTGAACTATCTCAAGAGCTTCTCTGAGATCATGCAGGAGCGCGGCAAAAAGCCGGGCTCACGCTGGCTGGATCGCTCCGTTGGCGTGCCCCACGAAGATGAACGCGTGGCGCTGAAACTGGCGGTGGATAGTGAAGTAGTCCGTTTCCATCGTCTGCGTTTGGCGGATGATAAACCCATGGGGCTGGAAGTGGCGACGATACCGCGGCAGTTTCTGGACAATCCGTTTGAAGTCACCGGGTCGCTGTATGAAGCGCTGGCGGAAAAAGGGCTGCGTCCGGTTAAAGCGTTGCAGCGTCTGCGCGCTATTTCCATTGATGAAACCCGCGCCAAGCTGCTGGATATTCCTGTGGACAGCGCCGTTCTCTATATCGAGCGTTTAGGCTTGTTGGAAGATGGCGTTCCCATCGAGTTCACGCGTTCTTATTTCCCTGGCGACGCTTATGACTTCGTCGCGGAGATTCGCAATGTATCTCACTATGCGCCAGTGGGCTTTCACAAGTCGGATGGCGTTGAGGGGTACGACGAGGACTGAGCGCGCTGAGTCGGGTCGTATTTAACTCGGACAGAGTGGAAGTAAGGTGGACGGCGGTAGCCGGCTCCACCTTATTTTTTATCACGCCAAATCAATTCAACTGAAACCGAATCGGCACCGCCATTTTCCAATGGGTGCGCTCAAGCTCATCCGGAATAGGTTGGAACTGGGCCAAGGTGACCAACGCTTTGACGGCGGCTTCGTCCAGACGGGAAATACCGGAGCTGTCCCGCAAACGCACTTCCGCAATATCGCCGCTCTTCGTAATAGTGAACTCCACCGTGCTGGTGCCTTCCTGGCGGCGGCGCTTGGCGCTCAGCGGGTATCTCTTGTTCTTCTCCAGGGCCAGTTGCAACGCATTGATATAGGCCTGTTCAATACTGACGATCTGCGCTGAGCTTAGCTGCAGCTGCTCCGCAATGGCTGGAGCCGTGGAGATATCCGTATGCGGGTCTGGTGAAGGAACGGGGTTTTCCGCCACTTCCTTGTTGGGTTCAGGGTCGACTTTGGCGACTTCCTCTTTTTTGGTGGGCTGCGGCGTCTTCACCTTTTCGACGACTTTTTTCGGCTCAGGCTTTTTCTTAATCGGCTTCTTGGGTTCTGCCGGCTTTTCCACCTTGGCCACCTCCGGCTTAGGCTCGGGAGGCGTCTCTACCGGTGTAGGCGTTTCCTCTACGATTTCAGGCTCGGGCTCTTCAATGACCGGCTGTTCGGTTTCCACCACCTCTTCCACTTCCGGCGCTGGCTCCGCTTCCGGTTGCTTCGCCTCTACCTGTTGCTCGACGATGCGCATTTGCGACAGCACCAGGGACACTGGCGCGGCGGCGATGGGAGCCGGCGCTGGCGATGAGACGCCGGAAATCAGCCAGGCTGCGAGCGATACGTGCAGACACAGGGCGACGGTGATTCCGATGATATGGCGTTTCATTGGTTACGACTGGCGAGTACGGAGAAATTGGTCAGTGAATATTTCTGCAACAGGTCGGCGACTGCTACAAAGCTTTTGAAATCCGCCTGACTGTCGACCTTGAGAGTGATCGGGCTGGATTTCCCCAGCGCTTTCAGGCGACTTTCCAATTGTTCCAGAGACGCGGCTTCATCCTGGTAGTAGTAAAGATTTTCCTTGTCGATAACGATATTGACCGCGTGTTCCGGCGCGGACTTGTTGGAAACGTTTTCCGCACTGGGCAGTTCAATGGGGATTTTACCCTGCACCACGAAGGTGGCGGTGGTCAGCACGATGGCCAGGAGCACCAGCATGATGTCGATAAACGGAATGACGTTGATCTGATCAAACTTTTTCATCGTGGGCCTAGCTCCCCTGGCGGGTATCTCTGTCGGCGCGCCATAGCGCCTGTGTGACTTCCACTTTGCGGGTCAGCGCGTTGTAAATCATCAGGGTGGGGATCGCCACCAGCAGGCCCAGGGCGGTGGCTTTCAGCGCCAGCGCCAAACCGCTCATGATGGCGCCCACTTCCACATTGCCGCCTTGGCCGATCTGATAAAAGGTCAGCAGAATGCCGGCGACGGTGCCCAACAGGCCAACATAAGGGGCGTTGGCCCCGATGCTGGAAATAGTGGTGAGGTGCTTGGTCAGGTCGACGGTGAGTCGATCGAAATTCTGATAATCCGGCAGCGACAGGGCGCGCATGAACAGCCAGCGCTCAATGGACAGCCAGACGACGGTGAAGCTCATCAGGCCCAGGATGCCGAAAATGGTGAGATCAAGGTATTCAGAAAGAAGTTCCACTACGCCTCCCTTTGCGTCCGGCGCTGAAACGCTGTTGCGATGGAGTGGATCGCCGGGCCGCAAGACTAATTTGGGGATCAAAGACGAAAAACAATAATCATACACAAATGAAAATGATTATCAATAAGTAGCTGGGGCGACGATAGCGTGGAAATGTCCTTTTGGGGGGGGGGCCCAACCAGGTCCGACGCGGGAATGGGATTTATCGACTACTATTTAATTAAATCATCAAGGCTTTATTTGGGGAATTATGGGCGCACCACCTCGTTTTCACCGCTATAGCCGTACGCCTCGTCGCCTTGCCGGTCTGGCGTTAGCACTGTTGTTGTCCGCTACCTCAGCCTCCGCCGCTTCCGTGGGAGTGTGCGATACGCTGAATGTGACCGGCAATCCCGAATATCCGCCATTTTTATGGCGGGATCGCGATAACCCGGATCAGCTCATCGGAGTAGCCGTAAGGTTGCTGGAGATCGCGCTGGAGCCGGAAAACATCACAGTCGAATCACGTTATGTCGGCCCCTGGTCCCGGGCCCAGGTGGAGGCGCAACTGGGACGGGTGGATATGCTTACCGGCGCCTTTATCACCGAAGAGCGGCAGACTTATATGGACTATATCAAGCCGCCCATGATGATTATGCCCAACGTCATTTTTGTAAAAAAAGGCAAAGCCTTTCCAATGAACAGCTGGCTGGACCTCAAAGATCGCCATGGCGATACTCTGATCAACAACAGCTTTGGCCAGGAGTTTGATGAATTCGCTGAGCGCCAATTGAACATTGAAGAAGTCCGTTCAATTGAGTTTGCGTTTGAGCGCCTGTTGCTGGGGCGCACTGACTATGTGATCTATGAGTTGTATCAGGGCTACGCTATCGGCGAGGTCAGGGGGTTCAAAGGTGAGATCGAGCATTTGCCGACCCCTATCAGCTCGGAAGGGCTTTACTACACCGTGTCGAAAAAATCTCCTTGTCACAATCCGGAACTGATTGATTTCCTGAATAAGCGACTGCGTGAGCTGGTGGATAAGAAAGCGCCGGAGAGTCTGGTGGAGCGCTATATGACGCTATGGCGCAAACAGGCCACCGCCATCGATATCTCAGAAATTTCCTCCCTTAGAACGAAAAAAAGCCGCTTCTCAAAGTGAGAAGCGGCAAACTCCCAGGATATTGAAACGCTGAGGGCAGGTTTCAATTACTTGCGTGCGTCCTCCCAGGACTTGATCAGAGCGTCATAGCTGACGGTCTCGCCTTTAGGTTTCTCGTTAGCCAGTTTGGCTTTCGGAGAACCAGGCTGATTCAGCCAATAGCTCGGGTCCTTCTTCTCGTTCAGTTTGGGACCGCACTCGCCCTGTACATTGGCGCGTTCGAGGCGCTGCAGTACTCGGTCTTGTGCTTCCGCCAAACCGTCCAAGGCTTGCTGCGGAGTCTTCTCGCCGTTGGCGGCCTCCGCGATGAACTGCCACCACAACTGGGCCAGTTTCGGATAGTCAGGCACATTGGTGCCGGTAGGCGTCCACTGAGTACGGGCCGGGCTGCGATAGAACTCGATCAGACCGCCCAGTTTCGGCGCCACAGTGGTCATGTCTTCAGACAGGATGTCGGACTCGCGGATAGGAGTCAGACCCACCAGCGTTTTCTTCAGCGAAACGGTTTTGGCTACGGTGAACTGCGCGTACAACCATGCCGCCAGACGACGATCATCCGGAGTGGACTTCAAGAAAGTCCAGGAACCGGTGTCCTGATAGCCCAGCTTCATGCCGTCTTCCCAGTAAGGTCCTCTGGGAGATGGCGCCATCCGCCACTTCGGCGTGCCGTCTGCGTTAACTACTGGCAGACCAGGCTTGGTCATGTCCGCGGTAAATGCGGTGTACCAGAAGATTTGCTGAGCGACGTTGCCTTGCGCTGGAACCGGACCGGCTTCAGAGAAGGTCATGCCCTGTGCTTCAGGCGGCGCGTACTTACGCAGCCAATCTACGTATTTAGTGGTGGCGTAAACCGCCGCCGGGCCATTGGTGGCGCCGCCGCGTTCTACGCTGGAGCCCACTGGACGGCAACCGTCGACGCGAATGCCCCATTCGTCAACGGGAAGTCCGTTAGGCAGTCCTTTGTCGCCCGCGCCCGCCATGGAGAACCAGGCGTCAGTGAAACGCCAGCCCAGGGAGGGGTCTTTCTTGCCGTAATCCATGTGGCCGTAAACGCGCTGACCGTCGATGTTTTTGACCTTGTCGGTAAAGAACTCAGCGATGTCCTCATAGGCCGACCAGTTCTTGGGAACCCCCAGCTCATAGCCGTAGATTTCCTTGAACTTTTTCTTCAGGTCGTCGCGCTGGAACCAGTCATAGCGGAACCAGTACAAGTTGGCGAACTGCTGGTCTGGTAGCTGATAGATTTTACCGTCTGGCCCAGTGGTGAAGGACAGGCCGATGAAGTCCTGCAGATCCAGGGTCGGCAGAGTCAGGTCTTTGCCGTCGCCTTCCATCATGTCGGAGATAGGGACAACTTTTCCGTAGCGGAAGTGGGTGCCGATCAAGTCGGAATCGTTGATGTAACCATCATAGATGTTGCGGCCGGACTGCATCTGAGTCTGCAGTTTTTCGACCACGTCGCCTTCCTGAATCAGGTCGTGGTTAATCTTGATGCCGGTGATTTCATAAAATGCTTTCGCAAGTACTTTGGATTCGTACTCGTGAGTGGTGATGGTTTCGGAAGCAACGTTGATTTCCATACCGCGGAAACGCTTCGCCGCCTCGGTGAACCACGCCATTTCTTTCATCTGTTCTTCTTTCGACAGCGTTGAAGCGGTGAACTCGCTATCCACCCATTTCTTCGCTGCGTCACTATACTGGTCCGCCCAGCTCGCACTACTTGAGACCATCGCCACTGCCGCAGCTAAGCTGGCCAGCCGTAGCTTCATTGGTCCGGTGGGCAGTTTAACCTTATTATTTTTTTTCATGTCTACCTCTCTAATTGTTAGTTGGTTGGCTTCCATGCAAAGTCCATTTGAATCCCTATGACGCAGGGGGCGGTTTACCCCCACCTCATTACAATTCCCATCCAAAGAAGGGAAATGATCGTCGCTATCCACACCGCCATGCTGGTGAAGCCCACAAATGCCAGGTGGATATAGGCGCTGCCGAGCAACCCGATAAAGAGACGGTCGCCACGGGTGGTCAAAAGCGGCAGAAAACCTCTACGTTCAATACTTGGTGACTTCAGCTCCCAAACCGTCATCGCAATCAGAATGAGCACGATGGTGGTGAAGAAGCTAGCCGTTGGTACAGTCCACGCCATCCAGTTCATACAAAACCCCCTTACACACGACCCAAAGCAAAGCCTTTGGCGACATGGTTACGGACGAACCAGATCACCAATACGCCAGGAACTATAGTGAGAACGCCTGCGGCTGCGAGCACACCCCAGTCGATACCAGATGCGGACACGGTCCGCGTCATGACGGCTGCGATGGGTTTAGCGTCCACAGAGGTCAGCGTCCGCGCCAGAAGCAGCTCCACCCATGAGAACATGAAGCAGAAGAATGCTGTGACGCCAATGCCGGAACGGATCATGGGGATGAAGATTTTGATGAAGAATTTCGGAAAACTGTATCCATCAATATAGGCGGTTTCGTCGATTTCGCGAGGCACTCCGCTCATGAAGCCTTCCAGAATCCACACAGCCAGCGGCACGTTGAACAAACAGTGCGCCAACGCGACGGCGAGATGGGTGTCGAAAAGGCCGACAGAGGAATACAACTGGAAGAAAGGCAGCAGGAATACTGCCGGCGGCGCCATCCGGTTGGAAAGCAGCCAGAAGAACATGTGCTTGTCGCCGATAAACTTGTAGCGGCTGAAGGCGTAGGCCGCCGGCAGCGCGATCAACAGGCTCATTATCATGTTCAGAGACACATAGTAAATGGAGTTTACATACCCCATGTACCAGCTGGGATCAGTGAAGATCTTGATGTAGTTGTCAAAAGTGATGTCCTGTGGAAACAGGCTCAAACCGCCCAGAATCTCCGCATTGGTCTTCAGAGACATATTGAGTAGCCAGTAGATCGGTAGCAGCACGAAGGCGATGTAAGCCACCAATCCGAATTTGCTGCGACTGAACATAGACATTACCCCTCTGGTTGCTTTGGCGGAGTCCCTGGCGCCTGTTTCGGCGGCCACGTTGGCCGCCAGATTTACGTTTTGTTGACTCATTACCTACTCCTCATTAGCGGTCGTCGCGGCTGATGTGCATGATGGTGGTGTAGAACAACCAGCAAACCAGCAGGATGATGAGGAAGTAGATCAGGGAGAATGCTGCCGCGGGACCCAGGTCAAACTGTCCAACCGCCATCTTGGTCAACGACTGACTCAGGAAGGTGGTGGAGTTGCCGGGACCGCCGCCGGTCAATACGAACGGCTCGGTGTAGATCATGAAAGAGTCCATGAACCTCAACAGCACGCCGATGATCAGTACGTTGGTGAGTTTCGGCAACTGGATGAAGCGGAACACCGCCCAGCGTGAGGCGCGGTCGATGCGCGCAGCTTGGTAATACACTTCAGGAATGGCGCGCAGACCGGAGTAGCACAGCAGCGCCACCAGCGGAGTCCAGTGCCAGACGTCCATCAACAATACGGTCAGCCATGCGTCCACCGGGTCGCCAGCGTAGTTATAGTCAATGCCCATGGCGTTGATGCCCCAGCCAAAGAGGCCGATGTCGGCGCGACCGAAAATCTGCCAGATGGTGCCGACCACGTTCCAGGGAATCAGCAGGGGCAGGGCGATGAGAATCAGGCTCAGGGAAGCGGCCTTGCCTTTGGTCGGCATCAGTAGCGCCACGCCGACGCCCAAAGGAATCTCAATCAGCAGTACGGCGAAGGAAAACAGGAACTGACGCACCAAAGCGTCATGCAGACGCGCGTCGTTCAGCATTTGCTTGAACCACTCGACGCCGACGAAGTAAGCGGTGTTCTGGTCAAAAATGTCCTGCACGGAATAGTTGACCACCGTCATCAACGGAATGATGGCGGAGAAAGCTACAATCAGGAATACCGGTAATACCAGAAACCAGGCCTTATTGTTTTCTACCTTGTTCATTGGTCGCCCTCCAGCAGGAATTCATCCACATAGACCTTGAGCCATTGATCCGGGAAGCTGATGAAAGCGACGCCTTGCGGCACTTTCTGGTCTTCCTGCAGGCGCGCTTTCATTTCGACGCCGCCGAGGTAAAAGGTCATGATTTTGTAGGTGCCCAGATCTTCCACAAACCTGACGTTAACCTGCATGGCTTCGTCGTTGGCTTCATCCCAGACATGGACGAATTCGGGGCGGATGCCGATTTTGACGTTGTTGCTGCGGATCTGTTTCAGACGCTCCATCAGCTTCGGCCGCAGGGGCAGTTCGACGCCGCCGAAGGTGACGCCATTCTCCGTCAGCTCCACGCTGACCAGATTCATGCCCGGGCTGCCGATAAAAAAGCCGACAAAGGTGTGGTTAGGCGCTTCAAACAGGTCGCGGGGCGTGCCGAACTGCACGATCTGGCCTTCATACATCACCGCGATTTTGTCGGCGAAAGTGGAGGCTTCCAACTGGTCGTGGGTGACGTACACCATGGTGATGTTGAACTGCTCGTGGATCTGCTTCAGCTTGCGGCGCAGTTTCCACTTCAAGTGCGGGTCAATCACCGTCAGGGGCTCGTCGAACAGGATAGCGGATACATCATCCCGCACCAGGCCGCGTCCCATGGAGACTTTCTGCTTCTCGTCCGCGGTCAGGCCCTTGGCCTTCTTATCCAGCAATGGCGTCAGATCCAGAATGGACGCGATCTCATGAACTTTGCTTTTGACCTTGTGTTCCGGCGTTTTCACGTTACGCAGGGGAAACGCCAGGTTATCGAACACGGTCATGGTGTCGTAAATCACCGGGAACTGGAAAACCTGGGCGATGTTACGGGCTTCCGGCGGCAGCGTGTTAACGCGTTTGCCGTCGAACAGCACGTCGCCGTCGGAAGGCGCCAGCAGTCCGGAAATAATGTTCAACAGGGTGCTCTTGCCGCAGCCGGAAGGGCCTAGCAGAGCAAAAGCGCCCCCTTGCTCCCAGACATGGTCCATCTTGCGGATGGCGTAGTCGTCGTCGCTTTGGGGGACAGGCGCATAGGAATGCGCCAACTGAGATAGTCTGATTTCTGCCATGGCTTAAACTCCAACGCGTCTTATCGGCGCTTGCACCAGATGTCCGCTCATATCGAACGCATACAATTTATGAGTGGGGAAATAGATATTGATGCTCTCATCCACGTCGTAAGCGTGTACGCCGGACAGGTGCATCACCAGGCTCATATGATCGTTGCGAACGTGCAGGAAGGTTTCAGAACCACTGATTTCAGCCAGATCGACATTGACGGATAACTCCAGGTCATCGTCGTTCTGCGGCACCAGCCCGATATGGGAGGCTCTGACGCCGAACTTGTAGCGCCCTGGCTTCAGGGTGCGCAAATCCTGATTCAGCGGGAAATGAACAGTTTCGTCGAAGGTGACTTCTTCGTCGGTCACCAGGCCTTCAACTACGTTGATAGGCGGCTCGCTGAACATTTCCGCAGTGAGAATATCCTGCGGACGGTGGTAAACTTCCGCGGTCGGACCGTGTTGGAGAACACGCCCTTCATGAATAACTGTCGTCGTGCCTCCCAGAGCCAAGGCTTCGTTGGGCTCAGTGGTGGCGTAGACAGCGATGGTGTTGCGTTCTTTGAACAGCTCCCGTAATTCCTGGCGCAGCTCTTCGCGCAGCTTGTAGTCCAGGTTCACCAGCGGCTCGTCAAACAGAACCATGTTGGCGTCCTTGACCAGGGCGCGGGCCATCGCCGTGCGCTGCTGCTGTCCGCCGGAAAGCGCCAGAGGCAGCCGGTCCAGGTAGGGTTCAATGTGCAGCATCGACGCCGTCTCACGCACCCGCTCCTTGATCTTGGCTTCGCTCATATTGGCGAGGCGCAAAGGAGACGCGATGTTTTCGTAGACGGTCAGGTTAGGGTAGTTGATGAACTGCTGGTAGACCATGGAGATATTGCGGTCTTTTACCGGCACGCCGGTAACGTCTACGCCGTTCATGAAGATTTTGCCGCTGCTGGGTTTATCCAACCCCGCCATCAAACGCATGAGGGTGGTTTTACCGGCGAGGGTGCGGCCTAGGAGTACGTTGAAGGAGCCGGGTTTCAATGTGAGGTTCACATCGTTAATCCAGGTCTCGCCGTCAACAATACGACTGACATTTCTAAGCTCAAGGGACATCTTGCTAATCCCACCTTTGTTCTTGTTTGAATATGTTCGTAAATGTTCTTTTGAACAATTTGTTTTTTTCGAGTAGGTATATATACAAACATCGGGCCAACTTTTTTGCAAATCCGTCGTTTGTCGCCGCTTGAACAAATTAGATAGGTATAACAATGATTTGCAGAGGCGAACGCTGCCGCTGAGAAAGAAAGGTAACGCTTGGACAACAATTTTCCATTTCGAAAAGTGTTGACAACTGTTCACACTTAACAACAATGATTGAACAGGTTGACTGTTTTGTGAACAGTTGAACACTGTCCTGAACACCGAATTGAACACTCATGCGAGCTCACCATTCAGAAAGACGAGGGTCCTATGGACTCAGATGAAAATAAAAACGCATCAGTCTTCGCCGCTGAGGGGACGGCGCGAACTCATAGGGAGTTGATCGAGGATTCCTGGCGTCGCTGTAAAGAATACGGGCTGACTCATAACAGCGTTCCGCAATACGGCGCTTTGAGAAGAGGCGACGTGTCAGCGCTGTTGGAAGAGCATCAGTTATTGGTGAACACCACGCAGAAAGAGGTGTTGCCTTATTACGACCATATTTTGTCCAACTCCAACTGCCTGATCGTATTGGCGGATCGGCGCGGCCATGTGCTGAACACCTGGGGCGAACAGCGCTTTACGCCGTTGGAATGCGCGCATGGTCTGGTAGTGGGCAACCGCTGGACGGAGGTGGGGGCGGGCACTAACGCCATTGGCACTGCGATCGCCACGGGCGCAGCGGTGCAGGTGGGCAGGGATGAACATTTCCTGCGCGCCAATCGTTTCATGGTCGGCTCCGCGGCGCCGATATTCAACACGCAGAAAGAGATGGTGGGCGTGTTGGACATTTCCTCCGACGCTTATCTGCCTCAGGATCATACCCTGGGAATGGTCAAGCTGATGACCCTGAGTGTGGAGAACCGGTTGATTCACAACGCCTTCCAGCGTGAACACCTGTTGATCACTTTCAACACGAATATCGCTGCGTTGGAAAGCCCGTGGTCAGGTTTGGTCGTGATCGACGAAGAAGGTCGCATTATTTCCGCCAACCGTCGCGCGGAAGTTATGCTGGCCCATGATCTGGCTTTGGCGAACATCGAAGACATCTTCAATTGCAAGCTGAGGGAACTGCGGCATCATCCAGAGGGAATGCCGATGGAGGTCTCCGCGTTGGGCAAGTACCGCATGCACTTGATGATTAAACGTCCTCCTCAGGCGGCGATTATCGCTCCAGATTATCGTAAGAAGGAAAAGCCAGCGCCGGTAATAGTGGAGGAAGAACTGCCGGACGACGTCATTCCCTTTCACGAACTGGAGCATGGCGATGAACGGGTGGCGCGGATGGCGAAACAGGCCAGCCGCATCATGGAAAAAGACATTCCCATTCTGATCCATGGCGAGACCGGTAGCGGCAAAGAAATTTTCGTACGTTCACTGCATTACCACAGCTCCCGCAAAGCGTTTCCGCTGGTGGCGGTGAACTGCGCGGCCATTCCAGCGGAGCTGGTGGAGTCTGAATTATTCGGATATGAAAAAGGCGCGTTTACCGGCGCCAGCAACAAAGGCTCCATCGGACTGATCCGCAAGGCGCACCGGGGCACATTATTTTTGGATGAGATTGGCGAAATGCCCCTCAAAGTGCAAGCGCGCCTGTTGCGGGTGCTGCAGGAGCGCTGCGTGACGCCATTGGGCTCCACGGAAACCTTCCCCGTGGATATCAAATTGATCTCCGCCACTAACCGGGTGTTGAAAGAAGAAGTCAAACGGGGCGCGTTTAGAGAAGACCTGTATTACCGCATTTCCGGTCTTAATCTGGAGTTGCCGCCATTACGGGAGCGTGCGGATAAAGCCAGACTGATCGAATATGTGCATGGCAGACTGACTCGCAGCGCCGGGGAAACCTATCATCCATTGAGCGCTGACGTGCTCGCTATGCTGGCGGACCACCCCTGGCCGGGCAACGTGCGCCAGTTGATAAGCATTCTAAGCGTGGCGCTGGCCATGGCGGATGGCGACCCGATCGAAGACTGGCACATTCCTGATGATTTTTATGACGACCTCAATGGCCTTGGTCTGGCGGAGCCAGACGGCGATGGCCTGAACGAAGACATCGATGGTTTCGGTGATGGACCGGCGATACGCAATCCGAAAGAAGAGTTGGAGGCGAAGATCGTGAGGTTATACAGAGAATACGGTGGCAACGTCAGCCAGACCGCCAAAGCGGCGGGCGTTAGTCGCAACACTGTGTATAAATATATCCGCTAGGCTTGCGCCCAGCGGATGACGAGGGTCTGCTTGAGGAAACGTCAGCAGACCCTGTTGAAGGAATTACTTCTTGTGGGCGGCCTTGGCCATATTGCGCACGCCTTCCACGGAGTTGAGCCAGCCTTTGTAAAGGCGGTCGGCAACGGCTTCTTCCATGCTTGGCGGGAATGTCTTTTCGCATTGCCAAAGTTCCTGCACCTCTTCCAGTGACGAGTAAACGCCAGCTTTCAGACCTGCCAGAAACGCTGCGCCCAAAGCGGTTGTCTCGGTGACGAAGGGACGATCCACGCGCACGTCCAGAATATCCGCGAGGAATTGCATGGCCCAATCGTTCACCACCATGCCGCCGTCCACGCGTAAGGCCGCCAGATTTTCCACGCCATCCGACTTCATCGCTTCAAGCAGGTCGCGAGTCTGATAAGCCACAGACTGCAGGCCCGCCGTGACAATCTCGGCGATGCCAGTGTCCCGGGTCAGACCGACGATGGCGCCGCGAGCATTGGGCTCCCAATAGGGCGCGCCCAGGCCGGTAAAAGCGGGAACCAGATATACGGAATGGTCCGGTCCGACTTGTTCCGCATGCCCTATACTTTCACCGGCACTTTTCAACAGACTGATGCCATCGCGCAGCCATTGCATGGTGGCGCCGGCCATAAAGATGCTGCCTTCAATGGCGTAAGTGGGTTTTCCATTAAGCCGGTAGCCAACGGTTGTGAGCAGTTTATTGTTGGATTCCAGTGGCGCATCGCCGGTGTTCATGATCATGAAACAACCGGTGCCGTAGGTGCTCTTGCACATGCCTGGCGCGAAGCAGGCCTGGCCAAACAAGGCCGCTTGTTGGTCGCCGGCGACGCCAGTGATGGGGACTTCCGACCCCAGGAACTGATGCTCCGTCATACCGAAATCGTCGGAGCTGTCTTTCACCACCGGCAGCATATTGCTGGGCACGTTGAGCATATTGAGCAGCTCATCATCCCATTGCTGGCTATGGATATTGAAAAGAAGCGTGCGGGAAGCATTGGTGGCGTCAGTGGCGTGCACAGAGCCCCCGGTCATCTTCCAGATAAGAAAGGTATCGACGGTGCCGAACAGGAGGTCGCCGCGTTCCGCTTTTTCCCGTGCGCCTTCCACATTGTCGAGAATCCAGCGGATCTTGGTGCCGGAAAAATAAGGATCGAGCAACAGTCCGGTTTTCTCGCGGACCATGGACTCGCGACCGTTTTCATACAACTCGGCGCAGAAAGCGGAGGTGCGGCGGTCTTGCCATACGATAGCGTTATAAATGGGTTCGCCGGTGTGACGATCCCACACCACAGTGGTTTCCCGTTGGTTGGTGATGCCGATGCAGGTGATGTCGCGGCCGGAGATCCCGGCCTCTTTCATAACGGCGCTGCAAACGCGCTTGACGGTATCCCACAAATCATGCGGGTTGTGCTCTACCCATCCGTCATTCGGAAAATGCTGGGCGAATTCTTGTTGCACGCTGTATGCGGGCAGGCCTTCACGGGTAAACAGAATGGCGCGGCTGCTGGTCGTGCCTTGATCGATTGCTAATATGTACTTGCTCACAGTCGTCGTTCTCATGTTTGGCCACGGCGACGCAAGCCAGTCTGGAAATTAACACCCGGCCGCCGCGGTCTGCTTATTATTGTTCAATACCCTTTCGGTCGCTTGCGTTACTTTCCGTCAGTTCCGTCTATCCGCTCTGTTTTGTCCTCCCGCTCATGCGCTTGCTTGCATGGGCTGATAAGGCTCAGCGGCCCGGGGGCGCTTACCCGCGAGGTATTCCGCTAGGGCGGCCTGTTGATCTTCATTCAGGAACAGACCCATCTTCGTGCGGCGCCACAGGATATCGTCAGCGTTCATCGCAAACTCATACTCTAGCAGATAGTCCACCTCTTTTTGGAAAAAGCCTTCTCCGAACTTCTGACCCATATCCGCTTCTGATTGCGCGTCTTTCAGGAACATCTCACAGCGGCTGCCATAAGTCGTGGCGAAGCGTTTTGCCGTGCGGGCGGTCAGGAATGGATAACGATTCTGCAGCCCCTGGCTGTAGTTGGCGACTGTGCCGGGCAGATCTCCGCCAGGCAATACGCTGTCAGCAGTCCATGGCGCGCCCATTTGTGGGTAGAACGGCTTGAGAGTTTTCAGAGCTGACTCCGCCAGTTTTCGATACGTGGTCAGCTTGCCGCCAAAAATGGAGAGCAGCGGAAGTTCGCCTTCAGTCTCCAGCTCGACGGTGTAATCGCGAGTGATCGCCTGGGCGGAATCGGATTCATCGTCGCACAGAGGGCGTACGCCAGCATAGGTCCACACGACGTCAGCGGGTGAAATCTGCTTCTTGAAGTGAGCGTTCACTATATCGCAAAGGTAATCTATTTCTTCATTGGAAATGGCGACGGTTTCCGGCGCGTCTTTGTGCTCCACATCCGTGGTGCCGACGATGGAGAACTCATCCAGATAAGGAATCACGAACACAATACGCCCATCTTCGTTTTGCAGAATAAAGGCTTCATCTTCGTCATGTAGTTTTGGAACCACCATGTGGCTGCCTTTGATCAGGCGAATGCCGCGTGGGCTACTGCGATGCATTTCTTTCGTCAGCAGCGTTTTAACCCAGGGGCCGGCGGCGTTTACCAGTCCTTTGGCTTTCATGGTGTGTTCTTCGCCGGTGGCTTCATTGCGCAATTGTACATGCCACAGGCCTTTTTCCTGGGATACGCCCACGCATTTGGTCTGTACGAAAACATCTCCGCCCAGTGAACGGAATTGCATTGCGTTCAGCACCACCAGACGTGCGTCATCCACCCAGCAGTCTGAGTATTCGAAGCCTTTGGTGATCTCTGGTTTCAACGCTGCGGCAGGCTGATTGAAACGAATGAATTTGCTGCCTGGAAGAATGTCGCGTTTGCCCAGCATGTCATAGAGGAAAAGTCCGATGCGAATCATCCAGGCGGGACGCAGGTGAGGGCGATGAGGCAGGCGGAACCTCATGGGTTTTACGATATGGGGCGCCTTGCGGTAGACCGTTTCGCGCTCGTTCAGCGCTTCTTTCACCAAGCGGAACTCGTAATGTTCCAGGTAGCGCAGGCCGCCATGAATCAATTTGCTGCTTGCGGAAGAGGTGGCCCATGCGAGATCGCGCATTTCCACCAAGGCGGTTTGCAATCCGCGGCCCTGGGCGTCTACGGCGACGCCGACGCCATTGATGCCTCCGCCGATTACGAGAAGATCGTAAATTTTCTCACTCATTATTCGGAACCTTTCCGTGCGGTTAAAAATTGACTAAAGTTTAAACGAAAGAAAAAAGAAAATAAAAGGAAAATTTACGAATTATTTTGTGACAGTTTCTAAATATTTTCTGCTTTTTAGAGCGCCATGATGAAATGAAATGAAAATAAATCATTAAATTCAGCAAGTTAGCGGCGGCCTGAAAAACGGACTTCGAATAGCTTCGAAGAAGAGAAAATAAAACGTCAGGTCTATAGTCGGAAGTGGATTACTTGCCCTGTAGCGGCGGAATAGACGCGATGCGGAGAGAAAAGAAAAAAAACGAAGATAGGTCTGTGAGCAGTAAAAGTAGTAACGGCGAGCGGGCGTTCCCTGGCCCGTTCCCGGATGACGCTGTTAAGGCGTACAGATATGCAGGCGTACGTCGTGATTCTTCATCATGGTTTCTATTTCTTCACTGGGACGCTGATCGGTGAAGAACATGTTGGCCTGGGTGATGCTGCCAAGGCGCACCATGGCTCTGCGACCGAACTTGGAATGGTCCGCCGCCAGAAACACATGTCGGCTCTGTTGGATGATCGCCTGGGCGACTCGCACTTCGCGATAATCGTAGTCCAGCAGGGCTCCGTCTTCGTCAATGGCGCTGATGCCGATGATGCCGAAGTCCAGGCGAAACTGTTGTACGAAGTCCATGGTGGCTTCACCTACAATACCGCCGTCACGCGCGCGAACCTCGCCGGAGGTGACGATCACGCGAAAGTCTTCCTTTTGGCTCATCATACTGGCGACGTGCAGATTGTTGGTCACTACCTGCAAACCTTTGTGGTTCATCAGCGCTTTGGCGATGGTTTCGGTAGTGGTGCCGATATTGATGAACATACTGCTGTGATCAGGAACATGCAGCGCAATTTCCCGGGCGATGGCTTCCTTTTCCTCCAGATTGCGGATTTGTCGGTCCTGGTAGGACAGGTTCTCCGTAGACGTAATGGAGGTGGCGCCGCCGTGAAAGCGTTGGATCAGATTGTAATCCGCCAGCAGGTTAAGATCCCGTCGCAGCGTTTGGGGAGTGACGTCGAAGGCCTCCACCAGTTCGTCTATAGTGGCGACGCCGTTCTTTTCAATGAGTTTGAGAATCGCGGTTTGCCGCGCATTTAAAGGCTTGTCAGCGGACATGTTCGTTTTATTTTCGTGCGCAAATGATAAAACGAAATGTTAGTAGAAAATTACCCAGGGCGAAACCAGTAATAGTACTTCCCTCGAAAAGGCGGGAATTCTTATCCGGACAACAGGTTAAGAACGAATCTCGCCTGCGCGTTGGCTTGGGCGCGGATGGCTATCTGGGCTTGCGTAAGTATTTTTTGGGTCGCCAGATTGGCGCTTTCAGCGGCGATATCGGTATCCGCGATGCGGCTGCGCGCCTCGGTCGCATTAAGATGCGCGGTTTCCAGTTCGCGTATGCCAGCCTCGAAACGGTTCGACAAGGCCCCGAATTGCGCCGCCCGATCAACCGTCGCTTGCAGGCTGTCGTCAATGACGGATACGGCGCTGATGGCGCCCTGTTGGCTGGAGATATCCAGGCTTTCCAAACCGAAGTTGCTCAACTCCTGCACCAGATTACGGCCTTCCAGAACGATCTGTTCTCCACCTTCTGCGCCAGCCTGGAAACGGTGTTCATCACTGGAATCGAACAGATTGACGCCATTGAAGTTGGACTGCTTCAACAACTGACGCGTACTTTCCAAAATCTGTGCGGCTTCCTGCTGCAAGGCGGCGCGGTCACTGTCGTTGTATACGCCGTTGCTGGCTTGCAGGGCGAGTTGGCGGATACGCTGTAAATTGTCGGTAACTTGGCCCAATGAGCCTTGAGCTGTCTGAGAGAGGGAAATGCCGTCGCCGGCGTTGCGAATAGCGGTGGAGAAACCGCTGATACGGCTGCTGATACGGGTGGCGATGGACAGACCGGCGGGGTCGTCAGCCGCGCTGTTAATACGCGAACCTGAACTGATGCGGGCGAAGCTCCGCTGAATTTGCGCGTCGTTCGGCGAAGGTAGCGCCGGGCCGTTAATCGTGATCGCCATGAAGTACCTCTATAATCCATAGCCTCAGGCCATTTTAGATCAATAAATAATCAATTGCGACTACCTTATATCGTTACGAGCCCCGTCCTTATGCGCACGCAGCTTTCTTTTCCGTTTCTGAGCGGCATCGCTTAGACTCTGTGTTTTAACGTTTTACTGAAGAGAAATAATCATGCGTATATGGGTAGACGCCGATGCATGCCCGAACGTCATCAAAGAGATTCTGTTTCGGGCGGCGGAAAGGGTGAAAGTTCCCTTGATTCTGGTGGCCAACCAGCCGCTTAAGACGCCGCCGTCGCAATATATCCGCAGTTTGCAGGTGGCGCCGGGATTTGACGTGGCGGACAACCATATCGTGCAGCATGTCGAACAGGGCGAGCTGGTGATCACCGCCGACATTCCCCTGGCGGCGGAAGTGATAGACAAAGGCGCTCATGCGTTGAATCCCAGGGGCGAGTTTTACAGTAAGGAAAACATTCGTCAGCGCCTGATGATGCGAGACTTCATGGAAACTATGCGCAGCAGCGGCGAACACACTGGCGGCCCCGCGGCGTTCAACCACGGCGACCGCATGGAGTTCGCCAATCAACTGGACCGTTTTCTGGCGAAAGCGAGTAAGCCTTGATCGGCGCGACGGCTTACGCCGTCGCCTCCATTCCGCCCGCCGCCTCACATAGCTCCGCCATGCGTTCCGCGGCGGCGTCACTGCCTAGTTTTCCTTGCCATTCTATGTAGCGGGAACACACCGCAGCTACCTCCACGCGTCCTCGTAACTGGCGCAAATCCTCTGCGCTGCGCACGCCGAAACCGACGGCGAGAGGCAGGTCCGTGTAGCGCTTGAGGCGCGCGATATAGTCATCGAACTCGGCGTCCCAGCGGGTTTGTGAGCCAGTGACGCCAGTGCGCGCTACGACATACACCATGCCCCGGGCGGCGGCGCTGATTCGTTGCAGGCGCTCGGGAGGCGTCACGGGCGTCACCATCATGATTGGCGCCAAATCAAGCTTATCCAGCAGTGGCAAGTGCGGCTCCAGGGCCTCCACGGGCAGGTCGGGGATGATCAACCCTTTTACGCCAGCTTCGGCCGCATCGGTGAATAAACGGTCAAGGCCGTAACGGTAGAGAGGGTTGAGGTAGCTCATCAATAGAAAGCTCACCTGTGGGTGACGTCGTGAGACTTGCTCCGCCAGCGCCAGCGCTTGTTTGACGCCGCCGCCGTTCTTGAGGGCGACATGGCAGGCGTGAGCCAGTGTCGGGCCGTCCGCTACCGGGTCGCTGAATGGAATTTGCAGCTCGATCATTTTCACGCCAGCGGCGACCAATCCGTCAATCGCAGGCAGGTTGGCTTCAAGAGAGGGATAGCCCACCACCGCATGGGACATGACTAGCAGTTCTTGTGGTTTTTTCTCAGGCAACATCGGCGGCGTTCTCCCCTTGCGTTGTTTGCGTTGTGAAATCCGGTTGGCGAGCCAGCTCGCGTTGCAGGAAGGCGGACCAATCCGGATGCGGGAAAGCGCGGGCCACATTGAAAATGTCTTTGTCGCCGCGTCCGCTCAAATTAATCACCACATGTTCGCTGGGCGACATCTGGGCCGCGCGGCGGAACCCGCCCGCCAATGCATGGGAGGATTCCAGCGCAGGGATGATGCCTTCGTGGCGTAGTAATGTCTCAAACGCCGTCAGGGCTTCCTCGTCGGTTGCGGAATCTGGCGTCAATCGCCCGCGTTGGGTGAGGTCGGCCAGGATCGGCGATACGCCGACGTAGTCCAGTCCCGCCGCTACGCTGTGCGTGTGTCCAAGTTGTCCGTCGGCGTCCTGTAAGAAAAGTGTTTTGAAGCCTTGGGCGATGCCGTCTTCGCCGGTTCCTTCCTGAAGTCGGATAGAGTGCTGGCCTTCTTCGCGACTGCGTCCGCCAGCTTCTACGCCTATCAACTCGACGTCACCTTGATCGATATACGGCGCGAACGCGCCAAGGGCGTTACTGCCGCCTCCGACGCAGGCCACGACGCTGTCCGGATTGCGACCGATTTGGGACAGAGCCTGTTGCTGTAGCTCTCTGCCGATAATACTCTGGAAATAAGCCACCAGCTCCGGGAAAGGCGCAGGTCCGCAGGCGGTGCCGAGCACGTAATGGGTGTCTTCGAAACTGGCGGCCCAGTCGCGCAGCGCTTCGTCCATGGCTTCTTTCAAGGTGCGAGCGCCGGTGGCGACCGGAATAACTTCTGCGCCCAGGCGACGCATCCAGAATACATTGCCGTACTGACGCTCAATGTCGTCCGCTCCCATATAAATGCGGCACTCCAGACCCAGGCGAGCGGCCATGATCGCCGTGGCCAACCCATGCTGTCCTGCGCCGGTTTCTGCGATTACCCGGCGCTTGCCCATACGCCGCACCAGAAGGCCTTGGCCCAGTACGTTATTCACTTTGTGGGCGCCGGAATGGTTGAGGTCTTCCCGTTTTAACCAGATTTGCGCGCCGCCAATCGCCTTAGACAGGCGTTCGCAGGGCGTGAGAGGCGTGGGCCTGCCGCTGAATTGCTGCGCCAGGGTCTGATATTCTCGCCAAAAGTCAGGATCGTCGCGCAAACTGAAAAATAGGCGTTCCAGCTCCATCAGAGCGGGCGTCAGTATTTCCGGGGCGTAACGGCCGCCGAAGCTGCCGAACATACCGTTGTTGCTGCGGATCATGGCGATTTTCTCCTGTATTATTCGGGCCCATAAGGCATAATGGAAACAGTTCAAATTAAACTAAACTGTTTAGTTAAAATAAAGTGAAATTCTGAGCATGGCAAGAGCATCGAAGCGAGATTTTATTGTTGAGACGGCGACAGGGATTTTTCTGGAGCAGGGCTTCAAGGGCACATCGATCGATATGGTGGTCAATGCCTGCAAAGTATCCAAACCCACGGTATACAACCATTTTCCCGACAAATCCCAGCTCATTGACGCCGTCATCGATGACTGGCTCAGGGCGCAAAACCCGGTTATGCCGGAGTGTGAGGATGAGTCCGTTCTGTGGCGCGTGCTAAACGAAAACTGGTGGTGTGATGAAGCTATCGCCATGTATCGATTGGTTATTGGCGAAGGCTGGCGCTTCGATGAGGCCGCGCAGCGGTTCTGGCGCGAATATGACGCAAAATGGCGTGATTATGTAGGAAAATACGGGAAAAGTAAGGGTTTTACTGCGGATGTAGCCGACGTATTGCAAGCCAAAGTCAGCCATGAGTTGTGGACGCGGCTCAGCGACGGAGGAAAGCGGTCATGAAAATTCTTTTGACTGGCGCAGGCGGGTTTATCGCCAGTGTCGTTCTGGAGAAACTTCTGGAGCAGGGATGTCAGGTGGTGGCGGTGGCGCGGCGGCGTGCGAACATTCCCGTATCTGGAGCAGTCAGTTTTATCCAGGCGGATTTGCAAAATCTCACCCGAATGGAAGACTGGTCCCCGATGCTGCGCGGCGTGGACGCCGTCATTAACTGTGCGGGCATCCTGCGGGAGACGCACAAGGGCGACTTCGAGCTGGTGCACTTTGATGCGCCGAAAGCGTTGGCGGAAGCCTGCATACAGAACGGCGTAGAGCGATTTGTGCAAATCTCGGCCCTGGGAACGGAGCTGGATGGCGGTTTTATCACCTCCAAGCACAAGTTTGATGATTACCTAATGCGGGCGCTACCCACGGCGGTGGTGTTGCGGCCATCCGTAGTGTTGTCAGAGAGAGGCTCATATGGCGGCACCTCTCTGTTGCGGGCGTTGGCGGCTTTACCTGGTGCGCTGTTCGTTCCTGGCGATGGCGACCAGAAGATTCAGCCGATCCTGCTGGAGGATCTGGCGTGCGTGGTTGCACAGGCGGCGACCGGCGCCGGCGATGCGCAGAGTCTGGAGCAAGCCAGTGGCGTGGCGTATACCGTCGGGCCGGAAGTTGTTACGCTGAAAGAGTATCTTACCTTGGTGAGGCGATGGTTGAAGTTTCCCGATGCGCGGATAGTTTCGGTTCCGCTTTCATTGGTGGGGCTGGCGGCATGGATTGGGCGTCGACTGGGGGCCGGTCCGCTTAATGATACGGTATGGGGCATGTTGCAGCGGGGTAACTATGCCGAGTCGGGAGCCTATGAATGCTCCTGTGAAAAATTCGACTATGCGCCGCGTTCCGTAAAGGGATATCTGCAAACGTCCGCCAGTTTTGTGCAGGACCGCTGGCACGCCAGACTGTACCTGTTGCGGGAGCCCATATGGTTGACGCTGGTTGTGGTGTGGCTGCTGTCCGGCGTCGCGGGGTTCGTCGCTCAACCCGAGACATTCTCGCCTATATTGAAGGCGATGGGCTTACCCGAATTTCTATGGCGTCCTATGGTCTGGTTCACCAGCGCAGTGGACCTCGCGCTGGGGGCGTTTTTGCTGAGCCGTCGTCATATGGCGTTGGCGGGACAGCTGATGTTGGCGTGCACGTTGGGATATACGCTGGCGCTGGGCCTGCTGGCGCCGGCTGTATGGCTGGAGCCTCTGGGCGGGTTGTTGAAGAACTTACCGCTGCTATGCCTGCTGAGCGTATTTCTGGTGGTGGAAAAGCTGCGTTGAAAGAGGCGTTGTCGTATGGAGTGGTATCCCCTGATCAAACTGATTCATATTCTTTCCTCCACCTTGCTGTTTGGTACGGGGCTGGGGACGGCGTTCTACATGTGGCGGGCGGACTGTAGTGGCGACGTGCGGGTTATCGCCGTAGTGGCACGCAACGTGGTGCTGGCGGACTGGCTGTTCACCACTCCGGCGGTAATTATTCAGCCGTTGACCGGTTTTCTGATGCTGCATTGGTTGAATATTCCATACAGCACGCCCTGGATAGGGATAAGTCTGGCGCTGTTTGTCTTGGTGGGGTTGTGTTGGCTGCCAGTGGTCTGGCTGCAGATAAAGGTCGCCCGCGGAGCGGAAGCGTCGGTGCGGGAGGGGACAGGATTCAATTATCCCCACCGCGCCTACATGCGTATCTGGTATGCGCTGGGTTGGCCGGCCTTTATCGCCGTTATGGGTATTTTCTATCTGATGGTGACCAAACAGGGCTGGTGACAAGGCGTTGGCGCGCTGACGAGTGAAAAGGCGAGGGATTGCGGTCAATGCTTGGGTAAAAAATACGGAGTCTCCAGATATCGGTCTGATCTTTGCTAAGCTTTTGAAAAGAGTGGAATTATCATTTTACCCCGTTACAATTGCGATGAGGCTGGGGACATCTTCCAATCGTTGAGGATGGCGCGAAGGAACGGTTCCAGAAGTCAGCTTCTTGTTAATAGTGAGGCGCATGGATGCGCCTGCGCGGCGCTTAGCCGCGGGAGACAGGACCTGACATGTGCAGGCCCTGTCGTTGCAGACAAACAGAAGGAGGCTATTTGTCTGCCTGGTTAATGAAACATGATGTCGGTCAGATGGGGACGCGAACGGCGACGGCCCGGAGACCGGGGAGGAAGGAAATCTCTCCCTGTGGGATGCGTACGTAATATTGTGACCGCCCACTGAGCAGTGACGAATGAGTTGTTAACGTAGTAATGGATGCGACGACCCGGTCCAGGTTAGAAGTTCGCAGTCTGCGGTTTACGTTCCCTTTGTAGACGGTTGGATATCTCCGACGCGTCTTACCGATGATGTCATATCACAACAAGAAGGGAATGATTTATGAACATGGATCAGGAAAAGTCAGGCGAACGTCTGGCTTTGAGGAAAGTTGTCGGCGCTTTTTTTATCACCGCCATGATATCCGCCCCGGCCCTCGCCGCAGACCTCGTCTGCGCTTATGGCGACGGCCAGACTTTCCTCAAATGGAATGAAATCAACGATCCCAGCGTCCGCTATCAGATATATCGGGGAACGCAGCCGTTTCAGGTGGATCAAGCTTCACAGACCGTATTAGTGGGAGACGCCGAGCTGCTCGGCGATGCCGCATTCGCTTCAGGGTTGAATAAGCGAAGATCGGGACGACCGTTCCTCACGCCGTTCTTTCCGATGACCAAAGGCGAAGGCCTGTATGTGCACACGATCAGGCAGGATACCGCCATCGCTTATTACGCCGTATTTCCCAATCGCGGCGGTCAGCGCCTGGAGTCTGTAGAGGACGTCTCCTTCGGTTGCGCGGTCAGTAATGAGAGCGTCGCGAAAACCGTGCCTTTTCTGCAGGAAAACGTAGGGGGCGTGCGATACTTTACTCATTGGGGCGCGCACTATGACACCGCCGTGCAGAAAGCCTTCTCCAACACGCCCAGCTCTCCATTCACCTTTGGCATTGAAGGCGATCTCAGCAAGACCGGCCAGCCTTTGTTTGTCGGCTTCCACCCGCGCAGGGCGGACCCGACCAAGACCCCTGAATTTGAAGTGAAGCCAGGCTCTTTTGATAATCCCGCCGAGGATGAGATTGTCTACTATCCGGAAGACTTCAACACTAACCTGCTCGACGCCTGTGGCGGAGACGACACTCAACCTTCCTGTGAAAGAGGACCGGTAGAGTTCGTGAATGACTTCTGGTACGGCTATCCTGATCGCCTCGGCATTCGTAATTGCAGCGCGCAGGAGCTGCCTCGTAATAGCAACGGACAAGTGATTATCCGCGATTACAGTCGGCAGCGGGTGCTGCATATTATTGGCTGGCTGAAGGGGTTATTGGTCAAGAACGACGGCGAACTGAAGTCAGTCATTGATCCTGACAGAGTGTACGCCGGCGGCTATTCCATGGGCGGTATCGGCGCTCTGTTCACGGCGGTTGCGTCGCCGGACGTCTTTGCGGCGGTCATGGCCAGCGCTCCCAAATTCAATTTCTCCGCTTCCTACAGCGAGCAGTCCGACCAATGGGATATTGGGGAAACCGAGCGCTGCTACGGCGATCATTTATGGGGGGATATGCCTTCCAGTACGGTATTTGTCGACCCGGATGGATTATGGATTTACGACCGTCTGAACCTGAATTATCTGGTGGATCACGCCCGCGTAGACTTACCGATTATGTATGTCATCAATGGTAAGAACGACAACGTCGTCAGTTGGGATGAAAAACCGGAGTTCTACCAGACGATGGAAGCCAATAAGCAGTTGGGCTATTTCTTTTGGGACCAGCGCGTCAAAAACGGTAAGACCCATACGCCCGTGGGCGGCGAGTGGGACCCCATGATCGACTTCTCCACAATTTACGCCTATCGCAAGAACCAGAGTTACCCGGTGTTCACCCATGTACAGGGCGCGGATAATCCTGGCTCCGGTTCGCCGATGGACGGCGACGCAGTGGGCGTTCTCAATGGGTATTTGACGTGGGAGACGCATACGATTGTCGATACGCCAGTGCGTTTTCGCATGACGTTGAAGCTGCGCAGCCTGCGTAAGTGCGTTCGCTTTAATCCAGAGCGGGAGTGCCTGCAGATGGGCAGGGCGAACGCCCCTTCCAGCATTTTGACGGCGGATGTCAGCTTACGTGGTCTGCAGAGTTTCGAGGCGGAACCGAAAGGCGTTTATCTGTATAAAGCGACCAATCCGGACAACCCCTCGGAAATCTATCAGAGCGGGTTGGCAAAGGCGGACCCAAATGGTTTGATCACCATTGAAGGGCTGCAGATCCGCGACGCCGGCGTCACCCTGTTTCTTGGCAAGGCTGAAGATTCTGGCTCACGGCCTTAGGTCTTAACTTCCTCTCTTTAACGTCGCCGTATTGCGGCGGCGTTAACTCTGACGCTCTCTACTTTCGGTTGCGCCTGGTCCAGGGACTTTGTAAGGTCTGCGCTACTATCCTGCTTCGCGACCTAGGGAACCTCTGAAAAACTACCTGCGTTGCCATTGCTGCGTCAAAAGTCGGCTCAAAATGCTCATTTATTTACGATAAAGTGCGCTTTTTCGCCGACTTTTCCTTGCACTGGCGGCCTCGCCAACGTTTTTCAGAGGTTCCCTGGCTATCGCCAGTGAAGCCGCCTAAATGTAACCGGGAACGACTTGTGAAAAAGAAACGCGCGCTGTTAATTCTGTTGGGAATATTCATTGTCTGGATGGCGGCGCCGGAGTCTCCGACCATACCGGTGCAGGGAGCGACCAGTAAAGACTGGCATCCCAATGCCTTCTGGTACGAGCCCTGGGGTAAATCCGGCGTGCATAAGGGGATTGATATTTTCGCTGACGCGGGAACGCCGGTAGTGTCGCCCACCTATGGTGTGGTGGTGTTCCGCGGCGAACTCGGTTTGGGCGGGAAAGTCGTGGCGGTGTTGGGGCCAAAATGGCGAATACACTACTTCGCTCACCTCAAAGATCAGTCGGTTTATCCCGGCTATCTGGTGCGCACGGGAACGAAGGTAGGATCTGTGGGAGATACCGGCAACGCAAAAGGCAAGCCGCCGCATTTGCACTACTCGGCTGTGACATTGCTTCCTTACCCATGGCGAGCGGACGACGCCACCCAGGGCTGGAAGAAAATGTTCTTCCTTGATCCCAATGAAGTATTGGATGTGAAGTAAGGCTGTCGCCCACGAGAGAGGAAAGAGAGAAAGAGGTAAAGCGCCTGTGAGACAGGCGCTTTGAAGGAAGGGATTACAATACCCAGTTCAACTGTACGGAATACAGGTTGGCGTCGCCTTCGGAGGAGCCGTTGAACTCACCTAAAGTGGACTCTTCAGACAGGTAAACCTTGTCGCCGTTCAGATGGGTATAACCTGCGTCTACGCTAAGATTAGCATTAACTCTGTAGGTCGCTCCGATGCTGTACCACATACGGTCTGCATCAGGGATGCTCAGGCTGCGATTCTCTTCCGCCACAGGCGTTTCGTCGAGGGCCAGACCTGCTCTCAAAGTCAGGTTGCTATCGACATCATAAGTTGCGCCGAGGGCATAGCGGATGGAATCGTCCCAGTTTTCTTCTTTCAGTACCTTGTCAACACCGCTGTTCAGTTTAACTTCCAGGTTATCGAAGTTCTCCCAGCCCATGTAAGTGACGCTGGCGTGAACGGCGAACTGGTCGTTTATACGTTGGAACAGAGACAGCTCAGTAATGTCGGGCAAATCTACAGTTAACGAACCGCTGTCGTTAAATGCGAGGATTGTGTCGGACTTAATGTCACCTTCCAGTTTGATGGACAGCTTGGAGCGATACGCCAGGCCCAAGCGGGTATTCTGGCTGAGGTTCCAAAGTACGCCTGCATTCCAGCCCCAAGCATCGCCGTCGCCGGAAAGGTCTACGTTTTTGGCTCGAGCCAATCCAGGAACCCCATCAGGAACAGTAGATAAAAGCTCCGCCTCGGCTTTTACGTAGTTAATACCAAAGCCCAGGCTGAATTGGTCGCTCAGCTTGTAAGCGATGCTGGGATTGATATTGACGGTGGTGATGCTGGTTTTATTGGCGATATCGCTAGCGCCAAAACTGTCACCGTAATCAGTCTCCAATCCGAAATTTGAGAATGCGCCGATACCAACAGTTACTTGATCATTAAGAGGGTGAACGAAATAAACTGCAGGGACTAAAGCGCTAGGCGCCGCACTGTCCTTGCCTGCATCGCGAGAGGGTAGAGGGAATGCTGTGAAGCTTCTTTCACCATCAACCTCAACGTTAGGATCGATATAACTCAATGCGCCGCTGAATGTGGTTTTTTCGATCAGCGACATTGCCGCCGGGTTGGCCGCCAGTACACTGGCGTCATCGGCGATTGCTGCTTCGCCGGCGTATGCCCGGCCCATACCTGACGCGCTGTGCTCCACAAGTTGGAAACCTGCCGCCAGGGCGGAATTACTCAGCGCCAGCGCTGCGCCAGTCACTAGAGATCTAACTACTTTATCTTGAAAGTGCTTCATCAATTTCCACGCTTTTTTTAGATTTTTTACGATGTCGTGTAACGGGCGATTTACCCGTCTCTTGAAAAGAGAGGATACAGGGTAGGCGTGAGGCCCGCTTCCGCCAATTGGCGTAAATTACCGTGGCTGTTTGTTTTTTAGGCGTGCTGCCCGAGAGGGCGCGTGGTTGCTGGGTTTTGCTAAAACATTAATTTTGTTAATTTTTATTAACTACGCCTTTTGAACTACCTAAAACGTGGCGATGCAGGGGCGGACGGCCGCACTCTTCCCGCAAACTTGCGTATCGGAACAGGGCGCTAACATGAGAGATGGAGGAGAAAAGGCGGCGTTTGGGCGCCGCCTGAGAGAGATTATTGAGAGGTCCACTCCAGGGTGACGCCGCTGAAATCGGTGTAACCGCGAAGGCTCATAAACCATTCGCCGGCTGAAGGGTTAGGAATGTCGCAGGACTCGTTGTTGCCGTCTTTATAAGGACGACACTGGAAACGACTGCCGCTGGGCTGTCTGCCCTTGCGCACGTACAGGTCCGCATCGCCGCTGCCACCGGAAATCTTAACGGTTAGTGTGGATACGCCTTCTGGGATGACGTCGCTGAAATGCAGCCATTCGCCAGAACCGCCGCTCAGACCACTTTCAACGCCATTGCCTTCGCTGCCGTCTCCGTTGTCTCCGCCGTCATCACCGCCGCCGCTGTATGAACCGGTCAGGCTCAGTCCGCTGTAGGCGCTGTAGCCCTGCAGCATGACGTAGTATTTGCCGGGCTTAACAGGCAGATCGGAGCAGGTTTCATCATTGCCGTTTTTGTAGGGACGGCAGTCATAGCTGGAGGAAGTCGGCTTCTCGCCCGCCTTTACATAGAGGTCGGCGTCGCCTGAGCCGCCTGCAATCTTGAAGGAAATGTCGCTGGCGCCAGCAGGCACATCCAGCACATAGTATTTCGAGCTGCCGGCGGAGCCGCTCAGATCCGTCAGGGCTTTGCCGTTGCTCAGGCTGGTGGCGTCGCCGTTATCTCCGCCATCATCGCCGCCGTCGTCACCACCGTCATCTCCGCCGGTATGAGTGTTGATCCAGCTGGCGAAGCTGGGCACCGCCGTATAGACGCCATACTTGTTCGGCCGCGCGCAGCCATCGCCCCAGCTGACGACGCCCAATTGCCGGAATTCGCCCGCCTGGTTGATGAACAACGGACCGCCGGAGTCGCCCTGACAGGAATCTTTGCCGCCTTGTTTGAGGCCTGCGCAGACGTTATGGTCATGGATATTGCTGCTGCCGTAGGCGCTGCGACACTCATCCAGAGACACGACCGGCACGTCTACTTTCTGCAGAGCGTTGGGAGAATTGCCGCCTTCGGACGTATCTCCCCAGCCGATGACTGTGGTCATGAGGCCGTCATAGATATCGTTGGGCGCGCCCAATGTGATGCGGGTGTATTTCTCGTCGATTTTTTGCGCGACTTTCAACAACGCAATATCGTTTTGCATGGTGTTGGAGTTATAGCCCGGGTGGTTGATGACTTCCGTCACCTGAATGACCTGGGCGTCGCTCATGTCATTCTGACGATGCAGACCAACAACCGCCTTGAAGCTGCTGGCGGAGCGTCCGGATGTACAGTGAGCGGCGGTGAGGACATAGTAGTCGCTGACTACGGATGCGCCGCACCATTGTCCGCCGTTGTACTGCAGGTACACCATGAACGGGAATTCGCCTTCAGACGCTTCTTCTCCGCCCACGATTTTCGCGGTAATGCTACGGTAGGATTCAATATTGTCGGGACCGCTGGCGTAGACATTGGCGGCGAACGTCAGTCCGGTCATCATCCCTACTAGCAGGGGTTTTTTGCACAGTTTCATTGTCGATTCCATTGCATGAGATTGTTTTAATTAAAGAGAGCTTTTTCTTAGTTGTACTGATTGCTCCCCGTCGGCTGTGCACCAAGGCGAGAGGGGACTGCGCTCCCGCGGCTCCTTTATATTTATTGGTGTTCAGATAATAAACCATACATCCACCTCTGAATGCCTTCAATTCGGTCGAATGTCTTAGGTTCAGGGGTCTATGTCAGGGTCTTATCGGCTTGGCCTGCAAATCAATATAGCGGTGAATTTGAGACTATGTATCACCTGTATAGCCTAGGCGCCGCTGACTCAGGTCTCGTAGTTTTGTCGTGAGGCCCGAAAGCGCACGCGCAGCTTGCCGCGACGCACCTCGACGTTCTTCACCAGAGCGCGCGCCAGTCGGTGGCGAAGGCTGTCCACGCGGAATTGGAAAACCGGAGCGCCGGCGACATAACGGGATAGCGCAATACGCACGGCGGCGCGGGCTGGCTTAAGGTAGCGGCCGGGGATGGGATGTAGCTGTAGGTCGGTGATTTGCGGGTCGAAGAGATAAAACGCGCCTTCCTGCGACGAGTAGGAGAGAACGCCCTCCATCTCCACGACGCCAGTGGAGATAAAGCCGCCGGGAAGTTGCAGTTCCACCTTCGCTCCCACGGCGATGCGATTGCGGGCGTCGTCCAGGCGCACCCAGGGATCATGCAGCCTGACTCCCAACAGGTATTTTCTGGTTTCAATAGGGAAGTGCGCGGTGAGATAGCGCTGCAAATCCAGCTCGGTCAGCGCCAGCCTGTAAGCCAGCGCTCTGACGATGCTGCGACTGATTTTATAAGTCCACGCGAGCCTTAAATTTTGCATACCGCTGCTGATTATGTTGTTTTAAGCGCCATGTTCAATCCCCGGCGGAGACGTTTGATCATGGTAACCAGTAATGAGTCTGAACTGATAATAAGAACTTTCCAGTTGAAAGATGAGGACGAGGTCGTCGTTTTATGGGAAAAATGCGACTTGGTGCGCCCCTGGAACGATCCGCGCAAGGATATTCATCGCAAACTTAAAGTCGATCCTGATTTATTTCTGGTGGGAGAGTGGCGTGGACATCCGGCGGCGACGGTAATGGGCGGCTACGAGGGGCATCGCGGCTGGGTGAATTACCTGGCGGTGGACCCTCAACATCAGGGTTCGGGCTGGGGGCGCGCATTGATGGATGAGCTGCAGAGGCGTTTGCTGGCGCTGGGGTGTCCGAAAATAAACTTACAGATTCGTAAGGATAATCTGGCCGCCATCGGGTTTTATACTGCCCTGGGCTATTTGGAGGATCAGTCCATCAGCATGGGCAAGCGGTTGATCCCGGACTGATTCATCGCCCTGCGGATGACGCGGATATACGCTATTGCTCCCCGCGTCGGCATATTGCAGGATGGACGACAAAGAACTCTGGAAATAATCCACATGAAAAAACTGTTTTTACCGATATTGGTTTTGATGTCTCTGTTGAGTGGTTGTGCGGCGTTATCGCCTTTCAGCATCAGCGAGGCCACACTGGAAAGTTACATGCAGGAGCAGGTGAGTCGCTATGACCGCCAGCAACTGGAATCCGGATCGCCACTGTCATTGGCGCTGGATAAAGTGGATGTCACCCTGGGGCCGGAAGGCCGTGATGTAGCGGTGTTGGAGCTGAACGGAGAAGTCGCGGTCAACGCGCTGATGGCGAAACTGCCGGTGGGCGTTTTCCTGAAAGTAGAGGGCGCGCCCTATTACAACAGCCAGGAGAAAGCAGTGTATATCCGTCGCCTGCGCTTGCTGGACAGCCGTATCGACTCTCCTTACTTCAAGGGCGATTTCAAGCCTGTGACGGACAACGCCATGCGCTTCCTGGCGCAAATGCTGGAGACCATGCCAGTGTACCGCTTGGATGACGCTAACTTGGCGGGACAGTTCATGTCTCTGACCAATATGGATTTGAAAGTGGCGCCGGGCAAACTGGTGTTCGTACCTTCCGACAAGTAATTTCCCGACGGACTGGCCGCCCATGGCGGTCAGTCCATGATGGCTGTTTCCCCTTCCGCCTCGACATCATTCCATTGATGTAAATGACACACCTGCGGACAACAGCTTGGCAGGTATTTAAGCCACTCGGCGATAGTGAAAAACTTGATCTTCTCTCTCAACCACAGCACCCCGGGATCACGATCATGGCGGGCGTGCCAGATCATGGACACGGGGGTGGGGCGTATCTCCAGAGGCGGCTTGGTGACATGCAGTGATCCGCATTTGGCGCCTTTGGCGATCACCATATTGGGAACGACGGAAATCAGGTCGCTGCCTTCCAACAGCGCCGGCACAGAGGCGAAATGATTCACCGTCATCGCCACGCGACGACTCAACCCCTGCTGACTGAGCGTAATATCGACGAAACCGGTGGCTTCTCCTGTTAAAGACACCAGCAAATGATCCGCCTTCAGATATTTCTCTAGGGTCAGCGGTTCTGCCGCCAATGGATGGTCTTTGCGCATGGCGCACACATAATCGCTCTCAAACAGAAAATCGTTGCGGAACGAAGTGCGGAACTCCTGCATCACGCCCACGATAATATCCACTTCACCGTTGGTCAGGATACTTTCCGAGTTATTGCCGTTGGCGGGAACCGCATGCAGATCAATGTTCGGCGCTTCCGTCTCCACCATTCTGCGCATGGGCAGCCAGATCAGATCTGTCGTGATGTCGCTCATGCCCACGCGGAAGCGTCTGCGAGTCGACGATGGGTCGAAATCCTGCGGGTTGACGGCGTCCTTCAGTTGAATCAATGGGCCGCTCACCTGGTGCCATAGACTGAGCGCGTGGGTGGTGGGCTGGATGCCGCGCCCGTTTTTCACGAACAAGGGATCGTTCCAGACCTGACGCATACGCGCCACCGCATTGGACACCGCGGGCTGGGTCATGGAAAGCCGCTCCGCCGCGCCGCTAATGGAATTCTCGGTCATGATGGCGTCGAAAATAACGAGCAAATTCAAATCTATATTACGCATATCGAGCCTTCATATAAAAATTAATGATGTATCGAATATCAAATATAAATTAGACGATATCAATGATTGCGAACAGAATGCAAGCATCGCAAAAAACCTGAGGCGCTAACGGAGCTACTGACAGCAGGTTGTCAGTAGAGGCCGGTTATTGTGCGCCTGTCAGTCAAAGGAGCTTGTCATGAAATTTTCCAGATTTCTCATTCTATACGGAGCGGCAGTGTCGGCGGCAGTCCTGTTGAGCGCCTGCCAGCCCGCTGAACCTCCACAACAGCAAGGCCACGCTATGGCGCCGCCAATGGTGGACGTCGCCACCGTGCTGAACGAGCCCGTTACGGAATGGGACGAATTCACCGGTCGCCTGGAGGCGACGCAAACAGTTGAGTTGCGCCCGCGGGTGTCAGGTTACATCGATAAGGTGACCTTCGAAGAAGGCGCGCAAGTCAACAAAGGCGATCTGCTGTTTGAAATCGATCCTCGCTCTTTTCAGGCGGAAGTGAATCGCTTGAACGCTGACCTGGCCAGCGCCGAGGCGCGCCTGGAACTTGCCGATCGCGACATGAAGCGGGCGCAAAGCCTGAAAAAACAGAACGCGATTTCCGTAGAGCAGGTGGACAGCCGCGAGAGCCAGTTGAGTCAGGCTCGCGCCCAGGTGCAGTCTACTCGGGCTGCGCTTGAATCGGCCAAGTTGAATCTGAGCTTCACCAAAGTGACGGCGCCAATATCCGGTCGCGTCTCCCGCGCTGTGATTACTGAAGGCAACTATGTGCAGGCTGGTCAGAGCCTGCTGACAACATTGGTGTCTACGGACAAGGTTTACGCCTATTTCGACGCTGATGAGCGCACGTATCTGAAATACCGCGATCAGGTCGCCCGGGGTGATCGTCCCAGCGCCCGTGACGGCGATAACCCTGCGCTGATGAGTCTGGCGAACGAGCAGGACTATTCTCATACCGGCTACATCGACTTCCTGGATAACCGGGTAAATCCGGAGACTGGAACTATTCGTGGACGGGCGGTGTTCGATAACCAGAACGATGAATTCACGCCGGGTCTGTTCGCTCGCGTCAGAATTATCGCCAGTGGCCGTCATGAAGGCATCTTGATCAACGATCGCGCCATCAATACGGACCTGAGCAACAAATTCGTGCTGGTGCTCGGCGAAGATAACAAGGTGACCTACCGTCCGGTGGAGCTGGGCCCGAAAGTGGATGGCCTGCGTCTGATCCGCAAGGGGCTGCAACCTGGCGAGAAAATCGTGGTGAATGGGCTGCAACGGGTGCGTCCCGGTGCTGAAGTGACGCCGCAGGAAACCGCCATGGCGGAGCCCGCTGCGCTGGAGCGTTTCTACGCGCAACAACAGATCGTGGAAAAATATTTGACGGAGCAGGCCCGTCTGGAAGCGGCGCAAGCGGCCGCCCCGGCGAAAGCCTCTCCCAACGCCGCACTGGAACAGCCTCGCGGCTAAAGGTAAGCAGTTATGAATCTGTCGCAATATTTCATCCATCGGCCCATATTGGCCGGCGTGTTGTCGATAATGATATTTATCGCCGGCGCATTGGCGGTGTTCGAGCTGCCTATTACGGAATATCCCGAAGTGGTTCCGCCCACGGTGGTGGTGAACGCCACCTATCCCGGCGCCAACCCCAAGGTGATCGCTGAAACTGTCGCCTCGCCGTTGGAGCAAGAGATCAACGGCGTGGAGAACATGCTCTATATGTCTTCCCAGGCGTCTTCTGACGGCCGCATGGCATTGACGGTGACCTTCGCCTTGGGCACAGACCTGGACGAAGCGCAGGTGGACGTGCAGAACCGCGTCAGCCGCGCTTTGCCGCGCCTGCCCAATGAAGTACAGCGTCTAGGCGTGACGACGGAGAAATCCTCGCCGGACCTGACCATGGTTGTGCACATGGTGTCGCCGGATAACCGTTATGACACGCTCTACCTGGCGAACTACGCCACCTTGAACGTGAAAGACGCGCTGTCGCGGATTGAAGGCGTGGGCGCAGTACGTGTGTTCGGCGCCGGAGATTACTCTCTGCGCATCTGGCTGGACCCGGAAAAAGTGGCTGCGTTGAATCTGACCACCAGCGACGTGCTGCAAGCCATTCGTGAACAGAACCGCGCGGTGGCGGCGGGCACCCTGGCGGCTCCGCCATCTCCCAGCGCCAGTGATTTCCAGTTGCTGATCAACGTGAAAGGCCGCCTGGAATCCACGGAAGAGTTTGAAAACATCATTGTCCGCGTCGGCCCGAATGGGGAAATGACCCGTTTGAAAGACGTCGGCCGCGTGGAGCTGGGTTCCAGCACCTATGCATTGCGCTCTTTGCTGAACAACAAGCCCGCTGCGGCGTTGCCGATATTCCAGCGCCCTGGCTCCAACGCCATTGAGATTTCCGACAACGTGCGCGCCACCATGGCGGAATTGAAGAAGTCGTTTCCGGAAGGCGTGGACTACTCCATCGTTTACGATCCTACGGTTTTCGTAAAAGGCTCCATCAAAGCGGTGGTGCAAACCCTGCTGGAAGCCATTCTGCTGGTGGTTATCGTTGTGGTGTTGTTCCTGCAGACCTGGCGCGCCTCGATTATCCCATTGGTGGCGGTGCCGGTATCCCTGGTGGGCACCTTTGCAGTGATGTATCTGTTCGGTTTCTCTCTGAACGCGCTGTCCTTGTTTGGACTGGTGTTGGCCATCGGCATCGTGGTGGATGACGCCATCGTGGTAGTGGAAAACGTCGAGCGTAATATCGAGCTGGGCATGACGCCGGTGGACGCCACCAAGCAGGCCATGAAAGAAGTGACCGGTCCGATTATCGCAACCTCTCTGGTGTTGAGCGCGGTGTTTATTCCTACTGCGTTTATTTCTGGATTGACCGGCCAGTTTTATAAACAGTTTGCGTTGACCATTGCGATTTCCACGATCATTTCGACCATCAACTCCCTGACCCTGAGTCCGGCGTTATCTGCAGTGCTGCTGAAGCCGCATGGCGCCAAGAAAGATCTGCTGAGCCGCATGATCGACGGCCTGCTTGGACGCTGGTTGTTCGCGCCTTTCAACAAGTTCTTTGCGAAGGCCTCCAATGCCTATACCTGGGGCGTGAAGCGCATCATTCGTGGCGGCCTGGTGATCCTGGTGGTGTACGGCGGTCTGATCGGCCTGACCTATCATCAGTTCCAGACCACGCCCGTGGGCTTCGTGCCGCAGCAGGACAAGCAGTATCTGGTGTCCTTCGCGCAGTTGCCGGACGCGGCCTCGCTGGATCGTACGGAAGACGTGATTCGGGAAATGTCCGCCATCGCGCTGAAGCATCCCGGCGTGGAATCCGCTGTCGCGTTCCCTGGTTTGTCCGTGAACGGTTTTGTGAACGCCCCTAACAGCGGCATCGTATTCGTGACGCTGAAGCCCTTCGAAGAACGTAAGGACCCCTCTCTGTCCGCAGGCGCTATCGCAGGACAGTTGAACGGCGAATACAGCGCCATCAAGGAAGCTTTTGTGGCGATATTCCCGCCGCCTCCGGTCATGGGGCTGGGCACCATCGGCGGTTTCCGCCTGCAGGTCGAAGATCGCGCCAGCATGGGCTACAACGAGCTGTATGCGCAAACCCAGAATATCGTGCAGAAAGCCTGGGCGACTCCTGGACTGACTGGCCTGTTCAGCAGCTTCCAGGTCAATGTGCCGCAGATCGACGTAGACGTGGATCGCGAGAAAGCCAAGTCGCACAACGTGTCTCTGAACGACGTGTTCGAAACCATGCAGGTCTACATGGGCTCGCTGTATGTGAACGACTACAACCAGTTCGGTCGCACCTATCAGGTGAATGTGCAGGCGGAGGATGACTTCCGTCAGGAAGCGGATCAGATCAGCCGCTTGAAAGTGCGCAACGGCCAGGGCGACATGATTCCTATCGGTTCCTTTGTGAACGTCACTCATACGGCGGGTCCGGATCGGGTCATGCACTACAACGGATACCCCACCGCGGAAATCAATGGCGCGCCGGCGCCGGGCTACAGCTCCGGTCAGGCCCAGGCGGCGATTGAAAAGCTGCTCAAAGACGAGTTGCCCAACGGCATGACCTTTGAGTGGACCGAGCTGACCTATCAGCAGATTCTGGCGGGCAACACGGCAATATTCGTCTTCCCGCTGGTTGTTCTGCTGGTCTTCCTGGTGCTGGCGGCGCAGTACGAAAGCTGGTCGTTGCCATTGGCGATTATTCTGATCGTACCGATGACGTTGTTGTCAGCCATGACCGGGGTGATTCTGTCCGGCGGCGATAACAATATCTTCACCCAGATTGGACTTATCGTGCTGGTGGGACTGGCGACCAAAAACGCGATTCTGATCGTGGAGTTCGCCAAGGAGCGTCAGGATGCGGGTCTCAGTCTGATGGACGCCATTCTGGAAGCCTGTCGCCTGCGTCTGCGTCCGATTCTGATGACGTCTCTGGCGTTCATCATGGGCGTGGCTCCATTGGTGTACTCCAGCGGCGCTGGCGCGGAAATGCGTCACGCCATGGGCGTTGCGGTGTTCTCCGGCATGATCGGGGTAACGATCTTTGGATTGTTGCTGACGCCGTTGTTCTATCACCTGATTCGTCGCTGGGTGAAAAAGCGCGATCCACAGGACGCAGCGCAAGGGGAGGCGGCTCATGCGTAAGGCGAAGTTTTTCCTGGTCTCCGCGCTGACTCTGGCTATGGCGGGATGCATGACAGTGGGGCCTGATTATCAGGCTCCGGAACAGCCTGCGGCGCAATTGCAGACGTTTAATCAGCAGCAGTTCGACTTCCAGCGTATGGAGGAAAACTGGTGGGGACAATTCAACGATCCCCGTATTGAGAAACTGGTGGATCTCGCCCTTGCTGACAACCATGACATCGCCAAGGCGCGGGCCAATGTGAAGGCGGCATACGCTGCCTTTGACGACAGTCGCGACGACCGCTTTCCGAAAGGCGGCGTGGGCGCCGAATACAGCGCTTCGCGCGCCAAGTCGGCGCCGACTTTCTCTGACGCGGCCAAGGTGGAGCAGTATTCCGCTGGAGGCAACCTGAGCTGGAATCTGGACTTCTTCGGCCGCGTGACGCGGTTGATCGAAGCGGCGGAGGCGGAAGCGCTGTCCAGCGACGCGGCGTTACGCAATGTGCAGGTGGAGATCATCGCCGAAGTCGTCCGCGTCTACGCGGACTTGCGCGGCGCCCAGGCGCAGATTCAAGTGGCGCAGCGCAATCTGGAGAATCTGAAATCCGTCGTGGATCTGACGGAAGCCAAGTACAAGACGGGCGTCGGCGCAGAGCTGGATGTGGTGCGTAGTAAGGCGCAGTATGCCGGCGCTCAAGCCACTCTGGCTCCATTAGAGGCGCGTATCGCCCGTGATGAATATCGGCTGGCGGTGCTGACTGGCTCCGAGCCCGGCAAGCTGGCGATGGACTTGAGTTATCAGCCCATTCCCCAGGTGGCCACGGCGCTGGCTATTGGCGACCCCGCGACCTTGTTGCGTCGCCGTCCTGACGTGCGCGTCGCTGAACGGCGTTTGGCGTCGGCCACCGCCCGAGTTGGCGTGGCGACGGCGGACCTGTTTCCCAAGGTGGAGATGACGGGTTTCCTGGGCTTTATTTCCGGCTCCGGCAGTGAACTGCTGAAATCCTCCTCCGGCGCTTGGTCCGTGGCGCCCAGCCTGAACTGGGCGGTGCTGGATTGGGCTTCCCTGAAGGCGCGGGTGCGAGTGGCCGAGGCGCAGAACGAAGCGGCTTTGGAAGACTATCAACAGACAGTGCTGAGGGCTTTGGAAGACGCACAGCTCAGCTTTGTTAATTATCATCAGAGCCAACAGCGTTATCTGCACTTGCAGGCGCAGGTGGAGAGCAGCGCGCGGGCTCAGGAAATCGCCCAGGCGCAATACAAGGAAGGCTTTATCGACCTGCTGGTGTTGCTGGACACGGAGCGCACCCGTCTGGCGGCGGAAGACGCAGCCATGCAGGCGGAGACGGATATCATGAAAGGCGTTGTGGAAATTTACCGCTCTTTGGGCGGCGGCTGGGAAGCGCCGGCGGATAATGTCGCCGCGACCGGCTCGGAGGCGTTCACACGAGGCTAGCCCCCTGTTTTCTGCGGCCATCTGATGTCGTCGCGCGCTTTGCGGTCCTTTTTGCGATCTCATGACAAGCGCAAGGAGCACGACACTGACGGCGGATGGTCGCAGATCCTTTTTCTAATTCTGGAAAACCACTATCAGTTTTTTTTCATGTGGAACACCTCCACACGATTCCTGCCTTGATCTTTGGCCTGCTGCAAGGCCACTTCCGCTTGTTTGAAAAGCTGCTCGAACGGCGTATCGCACTCTCCGATACACAGCCCGATAGACGCGGTGACGCGTACTTCCGGATCGCCATCCTCGGGCCCGGTGAAAACCATGTCGGCTATGGATTCGATGAGGCGTCCAGCGATCTGCATGCCGACCTTATCATTGGCCTGACTGAGGAAAATGGCGAATTCTTCGCCGGCGATACGTCCAAACACATCGTATTCACGCAACGCGTCCCGGGTCATTTCCGCGATGCGGCGCAATATTGCGTCACCCACCGGATAGCCATAGTTGTCGTTGACCTTTGTGAAATGGTCCATGTCCAGCAGCATCAGCGTCATGGGCGCACCGGTGCGCCAGCAGCGATTCGCCTCCGCTTCCGCCGCTTCGAAAAAGCCGCGATAGTTGGAGACATGCGTGAGTTCATCCGTCATCGCCATATGGCGTAACTTCTGGTTGGCGTGATTGATGCGGCCTTCCAGTTGCTTCTGCGCGGTGAGATCGCGGGCGCGCACCAGCATGCGGCCCTGTTTGTCGATCTGTTCCGAGAATAAGAACCAGCGACCGCCGCTGATCTCCACCTCATAGCTGCGGAACTGGCGCGTGCGACGTAATTCCTGTGCGTATCGCAACCACCCCTCAAGATCGTCGGACTCAATGTGAATCCCTTGCCGGGTGTCGTAGCAACGTTCCGCCAGACGACGAAAGCTGAAACCGGCGAGAAAGTCGCATTCAGCATTGAAAAGCCGGGCGAAAGCGGCGTTGCAGTACTCAAGAAGATCCTGGTCGTTGAAGAGGGCGTAAGCTTCGTCGCTGCTTTCTATAAAAGCGAACAGCGTATGCGCCAGATCGTTGACTTCGCTGGACATGAATAAAGGCTCCACAGCGGGTGCAAAAAATAAGTTGGAATAAGGCCTTGCGCGCTTTCCGCCGTTGATGCCGGCGCGACGCAATGCGGCGCATCAAAAATAACGCCTATTAATTAAGTAGCATACTTTTCAGGATTATTCCGCCGCAGGACGCGGCGGAGCAGGTTCAGCCCAGCTTGTATTCGATCTCGGCGGAGACGCTGGGGGCGTTGGAGCGGCTGCCCAGGGTCACCATGGTGCGATTATCGAAAGCGTGGGTCCACAAGGATAAGTCATTGGGCACGTAGACGGGACGGGTGAACTTAAAGGACGCCTGGCGAATCTCACGTTCATTCTGATTGCTCAGATAGCCCATGATTTTGCCGACGGAATACATGCCATGCACTATCGGTTTCTTCATGCCGCACAGACGCGCGGTCCACTGGTACAGGTGGATCGGATTGAAGTCGCCGGACAGTCGCGCATAACGGCGAATATCGGCGCTGCCGAAATAGAAGGTCGTCTGCGGAGCCGCGTCGGAAAACGGCGTGCGTGGTCCGTTACGGGCGGGGCGATGATTGCCAGGGCGTTTGCTCAGGTAATGATTGACCATTTCCACCGCCACCTGACCGCGGGTCCAGATTTCCGTCGTCACCGTGAAGCTTTGTCCATGCGCGCATTCTTCCTGACCGGATAAATACGCGCGTACAGTCAATCGGTCCTGGGCGCATACTGGAAAACGCTGGATAAACTTGACGCCCAGGTGCACCAGACCCAGCAGTTTGAGAGGGAATTCCGGCCGGGTCAGCAGGGTCAGCTGGGGTTTTTGGGTAAAAACATACAGAAACGGTAGGGGCGCGCGTTCAGTTTGTCGGTATTGCGGACTAAACTCAAAGAAGTGCAGATATTTTTCCAGATGGCTGCGGCAAAGAGTGATATCGAAAACCTCAACGCATAATTCGGGCAGGCGAGTGTAGGTCAGCTCCCGCTTTAGCAAGGTCTTTGCGTAAAGCGTCAGTAAATCAGGGAGTTGGGGTTCGGTGTAGCTTACTACGTGCATAACTGTTCTCTTCTCGCCGCCGGCCGGTGGTCGAATGCGCTCATTCGTGACATCCCGGTTGTCTGTTATAAAGTTGTCTGTTGTAAATATGTAACCGTTTGTAAAGTTGCTATATAAATAGATTAAAAAAGAATCAGCTACAATAGGCTTTTGGGTTGGTAGGGTCGGCCGAAAGGATGATAAGGCGCTATTATCATTGCGGAGAAAAGGCCAAATGAGACTGTCAGTATTGGTGTTTAGTGGGCTGCTCGCGCTACTGATGCAGCCGTCAGCGGCGGAAATGTCGCTGGTGCTGGCTTCACAGGAGGACTTCAAGCCATATGAATGGCGCGATGGCGATCAGGTCAAAGGCCTGGACGTGGATATCGTCGAAGAAATGGCGCGTCGTTTGGGCTGGAAGGTCGATATCAAGCTCTATCCCTGGAAAAGAGTGCTGCATGAGGTGGCGGCGGGGTCCATTGATGGCGGCTTCTCCGCTTTTCGTACGCCGGAGCGGGAGGCGTATGCGATTTTTCTCGATCCGCCGATTCATCTGAGCACCTATTGCGTGTTTGTTAACCCGGAGCGGCCTATCGTTTTTTACAGCCTGGAGGATTTGGACGGCAAGGTACTGGGCAAGAATCTGGGTTTTTCCATCAATCCTGAGTTTGATCATGCGCAAAAACGGGGACGCTTTGAGGTGATCGAGAAGAGCATGAGCCATAATCTGCGTCTGCTTGCCGCGCAGCGCATCGACGCTGTGATTGGTAATGCCCTGGAAGTGGACTACATGGCGCGGGAACTGGGCCTGGAAGAGAAGATAGAAGGGCTGCCGACAAAAGTCGCATCGGATACCCCCGCCCATTTGATTATCTCCAGAAAATCGCCGCTGGCCAAAGATCCGGAATTGCTCAAGCTGATGGAAGAGACCCTGCGGCATATGCTGGAAGACGGCACTTACGCCGCCTTGCTGAAGAAGTATCAATAATCCTGACGACGCTTCGTCTGGTGCTTATTCCGGTTTGCTGATTTGCTTTTTGCCGGTGACCATGGCGGCGATAAGATTTTCTTTGCCAAAGCGTGAATACAGGCTCACCGCAGCGATGTGAATAAGCATGAGCGCCATTAATGCGTTGGCCAAGCCCTCGTGAATCTCCTCCAGCCAGTCTTCGCCCCAAAAGGCGTCGAGGCTCATCATCCAGCCGCTGACCGCCAGCGCAGCCACCAGGAACATGAGCGCCAGAATCATCAGGCCGCCCATCGGATTGTGGCCTACCGTTTCGGTGGGCTTTCCGGACAGGAGTGCGCCTACATAGTTTTTAAGCCGTGTCGGCGTAGGAAAAAAAGACCGAAAGCGCGCGTAGGGCGTCCCTATAAAACCCCATAAGACTCTGATCGCAATCGCGCCTCCGGCGTAATAACCGACCCATTCGTGCCAGGAACTTCCGTCCTCCAGTACCCACAGATTCAGAATGCACGCTGTGGCTAACGTCCAGTGAAATAAGCGGACCAGAGGGTCCCAGACACGAACGGTTTGCATGGGAAACTCCTTAATCTATTTCAGTTTTGACAGCTTCGCCGTTAACCGGGTTGAAGTAGATCTCCACTTTCTGACCCTGATTGTTCCAGCCGTAGATTTCATAGCAGCCGGTGTCTGTCTCTTTGAACTTCTTGATCTTGTAACCCTGGTCCAGCAGCGACTGTTTGAAAACGTCCTGATCCTGCCAGGCGGACTTGGGCTCTGTGGTGCAGGTAGGGTCTGCGAACGCGGTGGCTGCGGTCAGACTCAGAGCGGCGGCGAATAAGGCGATTGAGATTGATTTCATAAATCTGTTCCTTGTGTGAATGTCTTGTTTAACGACAAGGAGCAGATTAAGGGGCGAAGCTTAAGGTAGGCTTAAGTCAATGCACGATAAAGAAAATATTTTTTGTTGGGCTTATTGAGGCAGCGACAGGCCCATCAGCGTCACGCTGTAGAGCGCGCCGTCCATTTCTGCGACATTGGGTAATTCTCCCCAACATTGAAAGCCGTGCTTGCGAAACAAGGCGAGACTGGGCGCATTGTGGGAGAAAATCACTCCGACGAGCGCCGTCACGCCAAGTTGCGGCGCCAATGCTATCGCGTGACTCAGAAGGCGGGCGCCCATGCCTTTGCCGCGCTGCTCCGGCGCCAGATAGATGCTCAGTTCCGCCGTGTGTCGATATGCAGGACGAGAATGATAGGGCTCGAAGCTGATCCAGCCCAGAATTTGGCCCGCTCGTTCCGCCACCAGCAAGGGACGTTCTTCGGTATGTCGCAAAAACCAGTCCTGGCGACTCGCTGCGGAAACCTCTTCAGTATCCGCCGTGACTTGTCTGGAAGCGACTGTGGAATTATAGATATCGACAACGGCTTGCAGGTCCGCCTCTTGTGCGGGATGTAACTGGAAATCCTCAAAGACGGCGTTAAGCATGTGAGGTCCTTAACCATGAGATGTGTGAAACGCCCAGCCGTTATAGCGCAAAACGTTATTTTCGAAAAGCCCGCTGGCAAACCCTGTCAGCGCGGGTTAAAAACGCTATATTATTCAATCCGATGCGTTAGACGCCAGCCGGCGCGACGTATTACCCACAGTCCGTGCAGTCAGGGATATTTCGACTATGTACATGCCCGCTTCATTCAAGGTGGAGGACCGCTCCGCCATGCTGGATTTTATTGACCGTTGGAGCTTCGGTGTTTTAATGACGCTGAAAGCCGGGGTGCTGGAGGTCAATCAAGTCCCCTTTATACTGGATCGCGAGAATAACCGTTTGTATGGCCATCTGGCCCGCCAGAACGATCAATGGAAGGAGCTGGACGGCGCCGATGAAACACGGGTGCTGTTTCAGGGACCGCATGCGTACGTGTCGCCGGACTGGTATGAAAGCACGGGCATGGTGCCTACCTGGAACTTCATGAGCGTGGAGGCGCGGGGGCGTTCGGAATTATTGCCCCCTGAACGTCTGCCCTGGCTGCTGGAGCAGTTGAGCGACAAACACGAAGCAGCGTTCGCTAACCCCTGGAAAATGAACAAAGTGCCGCCCGCCAGGCTGGAGGCGATGATGAAAGCCATTGTCGGTTTCAGCGTTGATATCGAAATCTTGAACGGCAAGTTCAAACTCAGCCAGAATCGTAACCCGCAGGATCGGGCCGGCGTCATCGCCGGACTGTCGACGCAGCCGGACGAAAACTCCCGGGTGATCGCGCAGCAGATGCAGTTGCTGCAGGATAGCTGACTTTAATCAGAGGCGATGATATGGACTACGCAGCGGCCAGACAGGCGCTTTTAAGTAAACCCGAAGCCATTGAGGATTTTCCGTTTGGACCCGAGGTGGCGGTGTTCAAGATCAGAGGCAAAATGTTCGCGACCCTTGGCATGGAAAACGGCGAGGGACGCATGAACCTGAAGTGCGATCCGGTGGAAGCGCTGGCGTTGCGGGATATCTTCCCCTCCGTCACGCCGGGCTATCACATGAATAAAAAACACTGGAATACGCTGGCGCTGGATGGCGGTGTGCCGCCCGGAGAGATCGGTCGGATGATAGATAATTCCTACGCGCTGGTGGTTAAAGGTCTCACCAAGGCGGAGCGTCAGGCGCTGGAGCTGCGTTACGGCAGGGAAACCCTGTTCCCCGCCTAAGCGTTTTCGGCGTTCAGAACCGGCAGTTGGAGGGCAGGTAAGCCGGATCAATATCCGTCTTATTGACGCCGACGGCCTCCATACCCTCGACCGCGGGGCTATGTCCGCACAACCAGGTCATTGGGCTGGCGGGGCTGCCGGTCACGATAGCGGGGCGAATGGTGAGATATTTGTCCTGCAGACTTTTGTTCACCTTGTTGCCCAACTGAACATGAAAGGCGCCGTTCTCCAGAGTGATGTTCTTCACAAAATTCCCCAATAACTTGTTGGGCGCAGGCATGCCTGCGGCGGCGTTATCGGTCGGAAAATCGCCTTTGTATTTGTAATACTCTTTCACCTGATCACGCAGTTCGCCCACGATGGTGACCGCCTCGGTGACCTGCGCCCGCGTGACGTAAACCTGATAAGTGGGCAAGGCGACGGACGCCAGAATGCCGATGATGGCGACCACGATCATTAATTCGATGAGGGTGAAGCCGTTTTGCGCTGTGTTAGTCATAATTCTGCCTTTGATGAATAACCGTTAAAAAGCGGAGCCTAAGCCGAATAAAGGGAGGTAGACGGCGATGATGGCCGCTCCCACCAGTATGGTGATCAGGGTGCTGACGCCTGCGACGAATTTGGTTTTGAAGGACGTCAGCGCCGCGGCGTACGCGACGTTGAGTCGCTCGAACTGATACGCCAACTCCTGCTCCAGCGCGTCAGTTTTCAGGGCGATCATCAGGTCCAGGTATTCCGGTTGTGAGAGTGTTTCTTCCAGGCTGGCGCTGGAACAGAGCTGCAGCGCTTCACGTAAGGACGTTTCCGCATCCAGACCGGAGCGGTTAAGCAGATAGGCGTTGGCGAGCCAGAGATAACGTAGATGGGCTTTGGCGATGGAGGACAAGCCTGGGAGGCGTTGTATGAAATCCGGCATGGGCCTCAATCGTCGAATACAGCCAACTGTCTTGAATCCAATCCAAAATAACGGAATCAAACCGATCAATGCGAAGATCCAGACCGACTGAAACGCCTCCAGGCCGGATATCAGCGCCAGCGTAAATGCTGGCAGCTCCATGTCCATTTCACGATAGAACGACTGAAATCCAGGCAACACCTTGATGAGCAGGACGCTGAAAACAAAGATAGCGATCATTAACAGGGCGAATACGTAGCCAAGCAGACTTTGCAGTCCGTCCCAAACGCCTCGCCAAGAGACTTCCATGGCGTGAGAGTGAGTGATATAGCGTTCCAGAAAACCGGGTAGCGAGCCGCCTTTGGCGCGCACAATGGCGGCGAGGCGACTTATGTCATAGAAGGGGCTGTCCTGGTAAGGCGTCGCATGTAAGCTGACGTCGCCCTGCAATACTTTCTTCAGTTGTTCAATCTGAGGCTGTGCGTGAGCTGGCAGGAGAGGCTCCAGCCTGGCCAGCGCCTGTTCCAGAGAAAGCCCTTGTTGGACCTGATGGTTCAAATGTCGCAACAGTTGGCTCAGATTTGAGTTTGGCGAAGAAATAAGGATCACGGTTTAACCTCTACAGATATAAGGGAGTTGCTCCGGAGGCAGCGAGCTTTTGTCGTCGCCGTAGATTTTGCGTGGACCCGAGTGCGCTGACGCGCATGACCATCCCAGGGTGCGCAATGCGCCATCGGGATTGCTGACGACCGGTCGAAAGCTGATGGTCCTTGGCGCTTCTCCCGCGCGAGGGGAAAGGGTGAAGTGCAAGGCGCCGCTTGAATCGAGCTCCGTTGATTGGAAATAGATCGCCTCGACGTTACTCAGCGCATGTAGTTCTTCTCGCTCCGGCCAGACCCCGGAGAAGGCGTATTTTTCCGCCATGTCTACTCTGACTCCCTCCAATAAGCCAAAGGCTTCGGTCAGGCGAGCTTTAATCGTAGCGTGACGCCCGGCGTCTAGTGCGAAAGTTAAAGCGATGCAAATCACGGCGATACAGGTGAGGATCTCCAACCAACGAAAGCTACCGACAGTCTGAAAAGACGGTTTAAAAACGAGGGAAGCGCCATTTGGTTGCTGTGGTGAGCCGACACTGAGCGCAGAGACGTCGGCGCTCGACTGGGCTGGAACAGCTATGAACTGCTGATTGATCCACCGCGCCCGCCAATTCAAATAGGTCAGGAAGAAGAAGGAAGGCAGGATAAATAAAGGATTCAATGCTTGTGCGAGCGTAGCGGCGGTTATCGCTACCGCAAGATATAACGCGCTGGTCCATGGACCAAGCAAAGGATCAGAGCGGCCCGACAAGGAGGAACTGCGCGCAAGATTACTAACCAGAGAAGGAATAAAAAAATAAAAGAACAGCCCGCGCAGCGGCGGCCAGATAGGATCTCCCGATATAAGCCGATACTTGCGCCAATTCATGTAATGCCAGAATAGTTCGTACACGCCCAGCGTTAACACGTACAAAAGACAGTGCAACCACATCGGCGGCGCAAAATAGGGCGTCAGTTTTTCTTTGAAAAAGCGGCGACGTTCAGGCAAAGCCAGTCCTTAATACGAAGTAGAAAATTACTAGCAGTTTAGCTGATTTGCATCCTGAACTACTTTTGATTCAGGTAATTACCCGCTTATTTTTTGGGGTGACAATGAGGTTGGGCAAACTTCGGCTGCTCGACCGCCATGAAAATCGTGGATGTGTGAACTTCGCCGTTAGGGATGTCAGTGTGGCTTAGCTGTATTGACTGCGTCGGTTTACTGTTTAGAATGGCCGCCTTTTAGGAATTCTCATGGATTTGAATCTAATCATTGGCGTTTTGATCCAGAGCGCTTGCCTGTTCGCTGCCGCTAAGCTGCTGAAAGTCTCGCTTGGATTGATAGAAGCGTTTTTGGTTGTGCTCGTCGCCACCCTGATTTTGGGCTTTGTTCAAGGGCTGCCCGGTTTTCTTGCTGCGCTTGGGTTCTATCTGATTGCGTTGAAAGTGATTACTAAAGCGGATGCGTATGCAGAAATTTTTATTCTTACCATCATCGGCATAGGCGTCCAAGCGCTTTTGAAAAAGTTCTTAATCGCCGCCATTCTCGCTTGATTTTTCTGAATATCCGCGTCGCTTTGTCATTTCGCTTAGCCTCTACATCTAGTATTTACTTTTAATAGTCAAAACAATATATTGTGCCTCAGCTATGGTTCACGCCTGTTCAAAGGTTGTGCTAAGAGGGAATCCGGTGAGAGTCCGGTACTGACGCGCAGCGGTGTGGGGGAACGAAAGCGACGCGGGTGGAAACGCCCACGCACTGTCCTGAAAGAGGATGGGAAGCGGTCGCCGTAGGTTCGCAAAAACGTGTAAACGCCCCCGAGTCCGAAGACCTGCCATGCTGAAGTTATTCATGCCTTCGCGACTCAGGGTAATGATAAAGCGCCGCTAAACGCGAGGCGATTTTCGGCCTGTCTGCGCGTCGCTTTATGTCCCTAATCGTGAAGGTTCGGCCAGAACACGCGATAGAGGACAATTCCATGACCGGTAGTTTTTCGTCCCCCAGCGAGGCGCGCGCCTCCAGCTCCCCATCTGTTTCATCCGAGTCACACACTCATAACGCCCTGCTGCAGGTGATCAAACGCACCGGTCAGGCTGCGCCGTTTGACGACCGCAAAATCGCTATGGCGGTGACCAAGGCGTTTTTGGCGGTGGAAGGACATTCCGCGTCCGGCTCGCCCCGTGTGCGGGATTCCGTAGAAAAACTGGTTAAAGATATCGTGGCGCGTCTGCGTCGCCGCAGCCCCGAAGGCGGTTCGGTGCATATCGAAGAAATTCAGGATCTGGTGGAATTGGGCCTGATGCGCGGCGGCTTTCATAAAGTGGCTCGCGCCTATGTGTTGTATCGTGAAGAACATGCCCGTCAGCGTGCGCCGGCGCCAAGCGAGCAGGCGGGGGAGACGCATCCTGATATCAATGTGAAATTCGCCGACGGCACGGAAGCGCCGCTGAATATGGGGCGTTTGCGCACAGTGATCGGCGATGCATGCGCGGATCTGGACGGCGTCAGCGAGGAAAAAGTCCTGCAAGGAGCGTTGAAAAACCTGTACAACGGCGTCAAACACAAAGACGTCAATGCCGCGCTGGTCATGGCGGCGCGTCCGCTGATCGAAGAAGAGCCCAACTATTCCTATGTGTGCGCCCGTTTGTTATTGGACGGTTTGCGTGAAGAGTCGCTGAGCTATCTCAATATCGCAGCGTCCGCCACGGAAACTGAAATGGCGGAACTGTATCCGACTGCGTTCCGCGCCATTATCGAACGCTGCGTGGAACATGAACTGCTGTCGCCAAGTCTGCTCGAATTCGATCTGGAACGACTGGGCGCTGCGCTGAAGCCTGAGCTTGACCGCCAATTCACCTACCTGGGATTACAGACCCTTTACGATCGTTACTTCATCCACTGGCGCGAGACCCGCCTGGAATTGCCGCAGGCTTTTTTCATGCGCGTCGCCATGGGATTGTCGGTGCAGGAAGATGATCCCAACGCCCGCGCGATTGAGTTCTACAACCTGTTGTCCTCTTTTGATTACATGTGCTCTACGCCGACCCTGTTCAACGCCGGCACCAACCGTCCGCAATTGTCATCCTGCTATCTGACCACAGTGCCGGATGATCTGGAGGGTATTTATGGCGCGATCAAGGACAATGCGCTGCTGTCCAAATGGGCGGGCGGTCTGGGTAATGACTGGACGCCGGTGCGCTCTTTGGGCTCCCACATCAAAGGCACCAATGGTAAGTCCCAGGGCGTGGTGCCGTTCCTGAAAGTCGTCAACGACACGGCGGTGGCGGTAAATCAGGGCGGCAAACGTAAAGGCGCGGTGTGCGCTTATCTGGAGTCCTGGCACCTGGATATTGAAGAGTTCCTGGAACTGCGCAAAAACACTGGTGATGAACGCCGCCGCACCCATGACATGAACTCCGCCAACTGGATTCCGGATCTGTTCATGAAGCGGGTGTTTGAGGACAAAGAGTGGACTCTGTTCTCACCCAGCGATGCGCCGGATCTGCACGATTTATACGGCTCCGCTTTTGAAGCGCGCTACACCCACTATGAATCTCTGGTGGAAAGCGGCGCTATTACCCTGTTCAAGAAAGTTTCTGCGCAGAACTTGTGGCGCAAGATGCTCTCTATGTTGTTCGAAACAGGCCATCCCTGGGTGACCTTCAAGGACCCCTGTAATCTGCGTTCGCCGCAGCAACACGTTGGTGTGGTGCACTCCTCGAACCTGTGTACGGAGATCACTCTTAACACCAGTCAGGACGAAATTGCGGTGTGTAACCTGGGCTCAGTCAATCTGGTCAACCACATACGCAATGGCGAAATTGATCACGACCGTCTGCGCAACACCGTGTATACCGCCGTGCGCATGCTGGATAACGTCATCGACATCAACTATTACGCGGTTCCTCAGGCGCGCAACGCCAACCTGCGTCATCGTCCTGTGGGCATGGGCCTGATGGGCTTCCAGGATGCGTTGTACAAGCTTGGCCTGCCCTATAGCAGCGTCGAAGCGGTGCGCTTCGCCGATCAATCCATGGAGCTGATCAGCTATTTTGCGATCACCGCGTCCTCCAATCTTGCGAAAGAACGCGGCCGCTACGAAACCTATGAAGGCTCCTTGTGGGATCAGGGCGTTCTGCCGATCGATTCTCTGGATCGTCTGGAGCAGGAACGCGGCGCGGAGTTTTGCACGCTGGATCGCGGTCACAGCCTGGACTGGGCGCCGGTGCGTGAACTGGTGAAAAAGCAGGGCATGCGTAACTCCAATGTCATGGCGATCGCGCCTACAGCGACGATTTCCAATATTGTCGGCGTTTCCCAGTCCATCGAACCGACGTATCAGAACCTGTTCGTCAAATCCAACCTGTCCGGCGAATTCACCGTGATCAACCCCTGGTTGGTGCAGGAGTTGAAGGCGCGGGATTTGTGGGATTCCGTCATGGTCAACGACCTTAAGTATTTTGATGGTTCCGTCGCACAGATCGACCGTATTCCGGAAGACGTCAAACAGCTGTTCCTGACCGCGTTTGAGATCGATCCTCGCTGGTTGGTGGAGGCGGCCTCCCGTCGCCAGAAATGGATTGATCAGGGGCAGAGCCTCAACCTGTACATGGCTGAACCCTCCGGTAAAAAACTGGACAACCTGTACAAGCTGGCGTGGTCTCGCGGCCTGAAAACGACATATTACCTGCGCTCTCTCGGCGCTACGCAAATGGAGAAAATCTCTTCCGGCGCTTCCCAGAGCGACAGCGCCAAACCTGATGTTGACGACACTGAGAGTCAGGAGCCGCAACCGAAGTTCTGCTCGATTCTCGATCCGGACTGCGAAGCCTGTCAGTAAGCGACGATAACAACCAGGAGCTATGACCATGAATACCGAACTGATGAAGCAGACTGCGACCTTGTCGGACTGGGACGATCCTCTGGCGGTGGCGATTCCTGCTGTGTCCACATCCTCTGCTGTTTCTCCGCAGTCACCCGTTTCCACCTCCCCCGCCGCGGCCCCCGCCGCCGGGGGAGCCCCTGACAACGAGCCGGAGCCCGCAGCCCTGGCGGAGGAGGCGATGGAAGAACAGGTTTTACAAAAGCTGGACCCGGTCAATCCTGACGACAAGCGGGTGGTGAACGGGATGACCGACATCAACCAGCTGGCGCCGTTCAAGTATCCCTGGGCGTGGGAGTTTTTCCTCAACGCCAACAAGAACCACTGGACGCCTCTGGACATCAACATGTCCCAGGATGTGTACGATTATCATCACAAGCTGACGCTGGAAGAAAAGCATGTGTATGAGAACGTGCTGGCTTATCTGACCACGTCCGACATCCTGGCCATGCGTAATATCGGCCTGGCGGTGATGGAGAAAATGAGCGCGCCGGAGCTGCAGATCTATCAGGCGCGTCAGGTGTACGAAGAATCCCTGCATACCTGGACCTATCAGCACTGTATTGAAACGATCGGTCTGGATCAGAGCGAGATTTATAACCGTTACCGCGTCACGCCAGCGATCTATCGTAAGATCAAGATGGGCAACGAGCGTATCAGCGCGTTATTGCGCCCGGATATCAATCTGCGTAACCGCGACGACCTGGAAACCTTCGTGATGGCGTATATTTTCTTCGCCGGTATTTTCGAGGGCTGTTGGTTTTATAACGGCTTCAGCCCTATCTTCGCCTTGCAGCGCCGCGGATTGATGAAAGGCACCGGCGAGCAGCTGCAATACATCATGCGCGACGAAGTCATGCACTGCGCTTTCGGTATCCGCGTGGTGAAACAGATTATCAAGGAAGAAGGCGTCACTCTCGATCCTAAAGCTATCAAAACGCTGTGGGAAGAAGCGGAAGCAGCGGAGACCGGCTACGCCCATTTTCTGCTGAAAGAACCCATCCTGGGCTATACCGCGGAGGATCACATCGAACAATTCCGCTTCATCGCTAACCGCCGCGCCAAGCAGCTGAAACTGGACGAACCATTCCCCGGCGCCGGTAACGCACTGCCCTGGCTGGACGAACAGGCCAGCATGCGCAAAGAGAAAAACTTCTTCGAAACCCGCGTGACGGAGTATCAGACCGGGGCGTCGTTGCAGTGGTGAGCTTAATCGGCGAACGTATGACGACAGATAAGTTTGCAGTTACCATTGAGTTTGTTGAATAAGTGGCGGCCTCGTCAACTCGGCGAGGCTAAAACTCTCGTTATTGGTATTTTTTCACTGTTTAGATATTTAATGACATCCCGATGTGAACGGTAGTCTTCAGAATCCAAGTGGAAAGTTTCTCAACTGGATACACTTTGCCTCAGCGACATTGGGCCGAGCGCAGAAACAGCCGCTACAAGCGGCTTTTAAGCTTCTTCAGAAGTGAGAGTCAGGGAGTTCCCGTCGACTCATCATCTTCCCAGAAATAGGGTAATTGCATAATGACATCATGCAGGGGGATAAAGCCTCTCACCTTGTCATCCGGCGCAATATTAGTCCAACCTTCAACAGGGCTCCAATAAGATGCGCTACTGGATGCGATACTGAATGTTTCCACCGCAATAATGTACACGCCTTGCTCTTTGGGGGTATCCCCCTTGGTCCACTTAATGTCTTTTAGCATTACCATTTCATCCTGAACTCTTCTGCTTCGAGTGCATAATTCCATAAGATAGTGTGTTCGTTTTCCATAAAATCATGCGCATTTTCCCACACTATACCAATGAGCAGGTAGTGATCATCGAATATAGCTCCGCTGCAATAGAATAACATTGTATCGCTGTGACGATGATCCTGAGACTTCAAATAAAGCTTATTTAGCTTAAATGTCTTTTCATCTAGGATATGGAGGTGTTTCATTTTCTCTTGTAGGGCGAGACGGGGGCGATCAGTGACTTTATCTCGGCCGAACAGTTTTCCAGGCTCTCCTGTTGTCTTATATTCTATAAATGCATCAGCTACGCGCTTGAATGCTGGGTTATTTTGCTCATTTTTTAGAAATCGTGACAGATGAATTTGAACTGACATATTCTACAAAAGTCCCTTTCGGAATTCGTTTAGCATCTTCGCTCCCCCTTTTCATGGCTTTCTTCAGCTCTTCTTTCTCGTTAGCTGTAAGTGGCCTATCTACACTGGAGTTTTTGCTCTTACTCATTGGACCTCTCCCCATTATTAAACTTCACAGAAAAGTTATTCTACAAATATAAAACCGGCCAGGAAATACCCAAAATGACTTACACACTGTAATCGGGGCGCCTATACAGCAGGGAAATCGCGCTTCGTATATTGCAGGAGGTTTTATATCTTTTCTGCCTGATTAATGTTTTTATTTACAGTGAACTTTATTTCCATATATATACGTCACTTTTGTCATCATCAACAGCAGCAGGCTTCGCATCTGCCTCTTCTAAAAGCTTTGCGAACTTTTCTTTGAACTTCTCTAACGGAGAGGTAAATGTTGATAATATTTCTTTGCTCATACAGTTTTACCTTATCTCTTTAAAACTCTTACATAACACATTGAGCTTTATTTCAGGGGGGCTATAAAAGCCATTATACCAACAGCTCGCATATCGCCTATCGGCCTTTATCCTTAAGAGTGCTCAGGGTGGGGGCCCCGAAATCACTATATTTATTTAATACTGTGAGCGTAGCCACTAAGTTTTTTGGTTTCAGTTCAACCGCATATTCTTGAGTCAAACTGTAGTGATCCCAGAGGCTTAAAAGTCTGTGATGTGGAAAGGGGCGCCACGCGCAATTCGCATAGTAAGGCTCAGCGCCTTTTGCGCTAACTTCGTGAATCGTACGTCTCATATTGCTTGGTATTTTTCGACAAGAATGGAGAATTGTGCAAATGGTAGAGAGTATCGTGTTAGCTGTTTGAGCGACCATGGCGTCATTCTTGTGTTCGATAACTACAGTTGAATACTTTTTGGAGGTTGCACATGTCCGATGGAAAAAACAAAACCTGGTTTATTACCGGGGCCTCACGCGGCATGGGATATCAGATCGCTGTCGCGGCCTTGGCGGTGGGGGATAATGTGGTGGCGACCGGGCGTAGCCTGGATGCGCTGCGTAAGGTCTATGAGTCTGACGATCGCCTGTTATTGCTGGCGCTGGATGTCTGTAGTCAGTCTCAGGCGGAGGATTGCGCAAAGCAGGCGGCGGCGCGCTTTGGCGGCGTCGATGTGCTGGTGAATAATGCAGGATATGGTCAGTTGGGCGTCTTTGAAGAAGTGGCGTCCGAGAGAATTTCCGCGCAGTTTGAGACCAATGTATTTGGAATGATGGGGGTAACCCGGGCAATATTGCCTTATATGCGACAACAACGTCAGGGCCGGATTTTTAACCTGTCCTCCATCGGTGGGGTAATCGGCTTTGAGGGCGCATCGGCCTATTGCGCCGCCAAGTTCGCCGTTGAAGGCTTTTCTGAAAGCCTGGCCGCAGAGGTGGGGCAGTTCGGCATTGGCGTCACCATCGTTCAGCCCGGCTTCTTCCGCACCGACTTTCTGGATGACAGTTCAGTCCAGTACGGCGAACAGCGAATCGGCGATTACGAGCGGTATTCCACCGCCGTTGCGGAAGCCTACCGCAGCCGCAATCATCAACAGGCTGGCGACCCGGCCAAGTTGGGCGAGGCTTTGGTGAAGCTGTCCCGTGAGGAAAACAGCCCGCTCAGATTCGCTGCAGGCTCTGATGCGGTGCAGTACCTCAGCCAAGCTTATAACGTTCGCCTGAGTGAGCTGGATAAGTGGGCGTCGTTATCCATCTCGACGGATATTGTGGAATAAGTCGCCGCGCAGACGCACGAGTTCAACGGGATGCTGGGTATGTCGGAAATATTCGATCGAATTAAAGAATTAGCCGGTCTGATTCAAAAGCACTGTCCTCAAGATGGCGTGCATGAAAGCGACATCCCCAGACTCTCGTTTATTCGCTCGTCATCTCCTACAGAGCCGGTGCTCGCCGTCCATCAGCCAGCGGTCTGCGTCGTGGCGCAAGGCGCCAAGAAAGTCATCTCCGGGGAACAGCTATTCAAGTACGACGCCGCCCACTATCTGGTAGTGTCGGTGGACCTGCCCATCGCTGGCCAAGTGATGCAGGCGTCGCCGGAGCAACCTTATTTGTGCATGCGGCTGGATCTGGATCTCGCCATCCTGGGCGACCTGATGCTGGACGCCAGATCCGCAGGCGCCGACGCGCCTCAGCAAAGCGTCGGCGTCAGTCTGGTGACGCCACGACTGCTGGATGCATTGATCAGGCTGGTTGCGTTGCTGAACGACGAGCCCAAAGACATCTCCGTTCTGGCGCCGTTGTCGGAAAAGGAGATCCTGTATTGGTTGGCGAATGGCGATCAGGGCGGCATTCTGCGTGAAATCACTAACGGTGACAGTCGCTTACGGCAGATAAGTAAAGCCGTTCAGTATATAAAATCCACCTTTAATCAGCCTTTCGACATGGAAGAGCTGCTGCACCTTACCTGCATGAGCGCGTCCTCGTTTTTCCAGCATTTCAGGGCCGCCACCAATATGACGCCGCTACAGTATCAGAAACAGCTGCGGCTGTTGGAGGCGCGACGGCAACTGCTTTTGGGCGACCAGGACATCGCCAACATCGGTTATGGCGTCGGCTACGACAGCCCCTCACAGTTCAGCCGCGAATACGCCCGCCTGTTCGGCCTTCCACCCTCCAAAGACCTGACGCGCATAAAGAACGCCGGGGCTTCCGAATACTGGCTGCCGTAGTTGGTTAGTTTGATTTATATGAAGAAGCCGACTGTCCAAAGACAGTCGGCTTTTGGGCGTCTCAGGTGTGTTGCGTCAGGCGACTGAGACGGTACGAGGGTTAGCTAGCGGGTCACTCCAGTTCGCCGACTAGATCAACCCCTGAGTAATCGCGGTAGGCGCGGATGCTGATGTACCAGTCGCCGGCGGCGGGGTTGTTGAGGGTGCAGACTTCGTTGTTGCCGTTGGTGTAGGGACGGCAGTTGTACTGGGAGGTGGTGGGCTGGGCGCCTTGGCGGACGTATAGGTCAGCGTCGCCAGAGCCGCCGGAGATGGTGGCGGTGAGTTTGCTCATTCCAGAGGGGACGGACAGCTTGAAGTGCTTCCAGTCGCCGGTGTTGTCGGAGAGATTCTTTTCCTCGATTCTGGGAGTGTCGCCAACAGTGACGGTTTGCGTTGTACTGGCGGAGTTGCCATCGTTATCCGTTACGCTGAGGCTGACGCTATATCCTCCTGCGCTGGTGTAGGCGTGGGTTGGATTACGCGAGATGGAGGAATTGCCGTCGCCGAAATCCCATTGCCAGCTGACGATTTCGCCATCGCTGTCGGAGCTTTCGTCGCTGAAACGCACTTCCAGTTTATCCACTGAGAAAGAGAAGTCTGCGACAGGATCGCCATTGGGCGTTTCATTATCGCCGGCGGGAATCTGATTGTTGAAGTAGCTGGCTACTTGCGGCCAGATCTTATGAATCAGCACTCCCTGATTGGGACAGCCGCCAAAGTGATGCAGTGCGATGACGCGGTTGGTTTGTCCTGCGAGGACGGGCGATCCGGAACTGCCGCCGATGGTGTCGCAGTTATAGCCCATGTCGGTGCCGGTTCCGCGGCCGTTGACGGAAGGCTGGTCCACCCGGCACAAACCGCCGCTGTTCTGGTCGCTCTCAATGGAAAGCTCCTTGGGATTGCCGCTGCCGTGCTGAGGTATGTAGATGCGTTCCTGATTGGTGGCGGGACGCACGTCCAGGCCGAAGTATCCGAAAGACTGGATGGAAGAGAAGTTGTTGACGGTAAACAGGGTGTAGTCCAGCTCATAGTTGGTGGCCAGCATGTTGGCGCCGGTGACCACCTTCGTTCCCGCTAACGAGCCGCTGCCGCAGCTGGTGCGCTGATAGTTGAACCAGACTTCCGTGTTGGCCACGCCGGACTGGGAAGAGACGCAATGGTTATTGGTGAAAATCCGGTTGTCAGGACCCACGCGCCAAGCTGTACACAGGCTGGAGCCGTTGACCAGTATGCGCGCCACCGGGCGTGTGCGTTCATACTCTTCCGGGTGGCTGTCCGCCCAGCACTGCACGTCGCGTCTTTCATTGACGCCGCAGGTGGAGAACCTGCTTGTTTGCTGACTCATGAGTTCGTCGATCTCTTCCTGGGGAAAGCCCTCCATGATGGAGTCGACTTCAATACTGTAAGACGCCTGGCCGCTGACGCCGGGGAAATACTCCACGATCGCGGTTGACCCAATGACGGAAAGCGCGGCGAAAGAGCTGGCTCCATCATCGCCTTCGCGCAGCGTATGCAGTGATGGATTGTCGCCGCCGTAGCGATGCGCGATGTCTCCTTGGGCGTTACGCACCACGACGTAGCTTCCCTCAGGTATGTCGAAACGGGAGAAATGCACTTTGATGAAGCTGGCGTTTTCTTTGTGGATTTTTATACGGCGATCACTGACCGCCTGATAGGCGGCGATGCTTTCCCTCCTTAGCTGGCTCTCATCCGTCAGTAGACCTTTGAAAGGCGTTTCTGAAGCGATGGTTATGGGTGGTTGGGGAGCTGCGATGGCGTCATCTGACGCCGCCTGCAAGTTGGCGGATAGTGTTAAGGACAAAGCAAGCCCGGCGACCCAAGCTATTTTTGTTTTCATAAGGTCCTCTCACATTAGATAGTTAATTCCATTTTCCTAGCCTTAGCGGCGGTTTTAACCCTACCTCTTACGTGAATGGATATACTCAAACGGAATATTTATAGTTATTGGTATTCTAATGGTACAGGATAGCCAACTTATTCGAGCAGTTAGAAAAGAAGTGATACTTTCTACAATTTAGTCTAAAGGGCGGGGCGTTTATGCTCGAAAGGAATGAACGGCGGCTTGAACGACCTGTCGAATGCGACATGGCGTGGAGGCCGGTTTCAGGCTTCCGCCGGCCTGCTGACACTAACGCTGAATACAAAAACGCCGGCCGCTCATACAAGCGGCCGGCGTTTTAAGTTAAGACGTGAAACGCGCTTTTGTCAGTGGATATGTCGAGCGTGTGAGGTCTTAGCCTTGCTTCAGCCAGTGACGGAAATCTTCCCGTTCCAGTAAGGGGCCGAAGCGGCCGTCTTCACGCAAAGCGGCTTCATCAAATTCATAGCTGAAACGTTCCTTCAAGACTTTCAGGGTTTCCCAGGCGATATCGAGCCGGTCAGTCTTGATGAGGGCGAAGGTCAGCGTGGAATAACTCGGTTCATAGTAAGAATCGCTGCGAATGGCTTCGTAGGAAAGACGAATCGCCTCCTCGTACTTTTCGTTGAGCAGTTTGACTCGCGCCAGCTCGTCCAGAATGCCTGCGTCCTTCAGCCCCGTCTGTTCAATCTGCGCCTGCAAGTGCTCCGCCGCCGCCTGATAATTTTCCTGGTTCAGGCTGCGGTAATAAAGCAGCCACTGATAGTTGGGGGAGGTTCCCAGACGTTCATTCAGTACGACGCTCTGCTCTATAAATCCCGCGTAATCGCTGGCGTTGAGAAGCGCCTCTGCATAGAGCAACTGGAGGTAGTCATCGTTGCGGCGCTCGTCTGCGAGGCCTTCAAAGACGCGATGAATCTCTGCGACATCGTCGGACTTGGAGACTTTGCCAAGCTGCAGGAGTAATGCCTGTTTGGTGGGATTGCTCTGCAGATTGATGCGATAGCTCAAGGACAGCCCTTGCGCGATGCGATAGCTCAGGTCGTACACCGACAGCCAGTTGTGGAAATCGGTAATCCGATATTCCCCTGATGCGTTTCTGCGATAGTAAACCGTCAAATACCCCAAGGCTTCGTCGTCCAACCGATAGGTAATTTGAGACTGCTCAGGATTAATACTGGCGATGTCGTAGTAACCGTTCTCCGACGGCATATCGAGAAGACTGCCGGCGACGATGGCGCGATAGTTGAATAGTTGCGTATCAATGAGCCGACTCTTGGCGCTGGGACGAAACGCGACGGGCAGATCAGAGCGATCGACGGCTTTGCCCAGCAGATCCCGCATGTCCACCATCTCGACGATCTTGTCGGCGTTGCGCAGGTTCAGAAGATCCCGCAATTGCGTGGCGAACTCATTGATGGGACGGGAAGGATACTCCCCTGGCGTTTCCTCCGCAGCGGCGGCGCCATCCGTAGATGCGGACTGCGTGGCGCAACCAACGATGAAGAGGGAAAACGTCAGAACGGCGAGTGTCGCGCAGTGTTTAACGAGCCATTTTGCGGAGCGGATCATTGCGGCGTCTCCAAACCATAAACCATTGATTGAATGGACGAGATGAAATCCGCAAAGCGTGACTTATCTGTCTCTTCGCTGCGCGTCACCTGATAGTAGTGCTCGCCGGAATCGTTGATCTGCTTCTTCAGGTCCAGGAATGACTGAGTTTCCGCCGCAGGCATGGCGGCGCGTTTGAATTCCAGCTCATGATGCAGGTTCAGCGTGCGGCCCAGATAGTCTTCCTGATAGAAGTAATTGAAGTAGTCGTTGCTCAGGCTGACCTTGGCGGCCTGATCGGTAAATTTAAGACTGTAGGGATATTCCAGGGAAATATCATGCACCACCCTGATTGGTCCCGGCAGCGTCAGCGGCCCTGAACGCCGCGTCACCGCGGGACTTTTTACGTACTCAAACAGCGAATAGGCGTAAAAGCGGGTCGCCTGTACGTCGTCCACGGGCGCATAAAATTCATTGATGCGGTAGTGCTCATCAATAACAAAGCGATTGTTATTGTTGTCGTCGGTGATTTGAACCGGCTCCAGCTGTTCCGCGCCGGGATACAGTTTCTGCATGTAATTCAGCATATCCTGGCTGAACTCGCGTATGGATTTATTGGCCAGACGCTGGCGCATACGATCCGCCTCAATGCCGGTGTACTCCGTGGTGATGAAGTGTTCCACCGGCGCGCTGTAATCAATTACCTTGAAGCGCTCGCGGGTGATCATGCTGGGAGTCGCCGCCACTTCCGGCAGACCGACTTTGACCAGCTCCCGTTCGCTGGGATGGCCGATGATCAGCGCTTTGCCGTAATCGTAGTATCCGAGGGTGCTCAACGAGCCTTTCTGGTAGCGACGGGTAGGGTCCAGCCAGTACCGCTGTCCATCCAGCTCCACCAGGGTGATGACATGGTCGAAACCGCCGGGCGAAGGCGCAATCTTATCGACGCCGGAGGCGATCTCCCAGGACACCAGGGCGGGGTAGGCGTCGATGCCGATGCTTCTGAGCAGGGACACCAGCAGCAGGGTTTTGTCTTTGCAGTCGCCGTAGCGGTTTTCGATGACTGTATCCGGCGCCCGGGGCAGATGAGAGTTCTGACCCAGCTCAATGCCCAGATAACGGATTTGTTCCTGTGCGAACTGCAGCGCGGCGATTACCGCCTGCTCTTTGGGCATGCTTTTCAGCTCATCCCGCAGGTCGCGCAGTTCTTTGGATTTGATGGGACGCGCCGCGTACAGAGGCTCCGCCCAGCGAATCACGCCATCCCAGTCCGGGAAATCCGTCAGACTGATAAAACTGCCCGGCTCATAATCCAGAGGGTAATCGCCTTCGTTGTAGTAGGCGGCGACATTGGCGTCATCCCACACGTAGGCTTTGGATTTACCGTAGGCGCTGATGGTGGGCTGGGTGTCGTATTTCACAGCGGACATGCGCAGTTCGCGATTGGGCGGCGCAATAACGCGGGTATAAAGGCGATGCACCGGCACCTGCCAGGACATGGAAATGCCCTGGAAGTAATGGTCGCCGAAGACGGGGTTACGACCGACGATGGAATAGCTGAAGTCTACAGCGTCGCCCACGCGAGTGCCTTTGACGAACACCACGCTGGTGACGTAACCGCTGAACATTTCCTGGTTCAGCTCAGTTTCTTCTCTGATTAAAGTGATGCTTTGCGGGTCCAGACGATCAATGACTTTGCCATCGCGAATAACGTTCAGCTTGTGCCAGACCAACTGCTGAAAGTCTGGGTTGAAGGTAACCTTGAGGTGGGAAATTTCCTCCAGGCCGTCCAGATTGTTGGCGCGTTCGACAAAGTGATAGAAGTATTGAGGCGAGCGCGTGGCGGCGCTGGTCTGGCGGTCCACCAGTAAGTACTCCACCGCTCCGTTGTCGTGTTCAGGAGCGGCAGGCGCCTGCACAGACTCCACCCACTTCGGAGCGGCGGAGATGTCGTAGGCGTAACCATTGGATTTAAATGTTTGGCCGTTGGCCTGGCAGGCGAGCATAACGCCCAGGGTGGCGAGAAGGCCATAAAGTCTGCCGGAGAAGCGATTCATTCGTCTTCCTTGTGAGTACATCAATCAAAAAAAGGGTAGGCGGCGCAGTTTACCACGTACCCGGCGGCATGTGAGTGGTCAAATTGTAAACAAATTAAGAATGTCGAGCGTTATTCCGCGGCGTAAACTTCTTCTCCTCGTAGCCAGGTCATCATGACCCGGGCCTGACGAATGACTTGGGGGGCGGCATCGAGAATATTTCTATCCAGCACGACAAAATCCGCAGACTTGCCAGCGCGGATGGAGCCGGTGATCGCCTCCAGTCCCAGGGCGGTCGCCGCGTTGATGGTGTAGGCGTCGAGCGCGGCGCGGACGTTGGGCAAGCCACGTTCCTTAAGCTGCACGGCATTGGCGATAGCGGCCATCGGATTGATCGGGTTCACGTTCCAATCGCTGCTGAGCGTGACATTGGCGCCGCTGGCGTATACCTCGCCCAGCGGAATGAGACGATGCGCCCGCTGCTTCCCAATAAGCGGCTCGGCCCAGCTATGATCCGCCGCGCCGATATAGTCAGATCCAACCTGAAAATCCGCATCCACCTGCAGCGCCTTGAAGCGGTCCAGATCACTCGCGTCCACCAGCTCCAGATGCGTCATGTTGTAGCGGCGCTGTGAGCCGGCCTGACGGGCGGCGGCGATCGCGTTGAGGCTTTCGCGCACTCCGCCGTCGCCAATGGCGTGGATATGCGCGCCATAGCCGAGGCGGTCCAGCTTGACCAGCCAGTCCTGCATGACCGCCTGGGGCAGGTAGTTAAGGCCATAAGGCGACTGCGGAAAGTAGGTGAAATCATAAGGCTGCAGAGTCTTCGCCGTGCCATTGACGAGAATGCCGTCGCTGTACATTTTCACTTGGTTGACGATCAACAGCCCGTTGGGGTCTGGATTGTAAATCGAACTCAGAAAGTCCAACTGCTCCTGTTGCGGCACATGAGGGTAAATCCAGGGTCGCAGCGAGACGCGGGCCGTCAGCTCGCCATCCGCCGCCACGGCGCGCCACACGTCATACCAGCCGCGCTTCCAGTACAGGCGACCGTCGCCGATGGTGGTGACGCCATAACGCGCGGCCTCCGCCAGACCACTTAACAGGCCGTCGTAGCTGACCTCAAACTTGTTGCGCAAACTGTTCCAGGCCTGCTCCATGACGATATCGCCGGCGTTGTCCACAATGACGCCATTCAGTTCGCCGGTTTCCGGGTTTTTCATGATCCTGCCCCCTTGTGGATCAGGCGTATCCGCATTGATGCCGGCGAGACGCAGGGCGACGGAGTTAACCCACATGGAGTGTGAAGTCTGCTCCATGATCATCACGGGGCGATCCGGGAACACGCTGTCGATCACTTGCAGGGGCGTGGGGCCTTCTCCGTCCAAGGTGGCGTCGATGGTATGGCCCCAGCCGATCACCCACTGGTCCGGCTGCGAGGTTTCACGACACTGGCGTAAGTAAGGCAGCTGTTCGCTGGGCGTCAGGTCCGGGGCGAGTTCGCAATCGCCGCCAGCGGAGGAAGCGGCCTCGAAGACATGATTATGGTTGTCGATAAAGCCGGGTAGCAGCAGCCTGCCTTTTATATCAATAACCTGTGTATTCTCATCCATTAACGATTCAATCTCCGCCGTGTCTCCCACTGCGAGAATGACGCCGTTGCGCGTCGCCACCGCCTGCGCCATGGGTTTCTGCGCGTCGGCGGTATAAACCACAGCGTTAATAAAGGCCAGATCGGCTGCGCCGTCGTTGGCAGTCGCCGCCTCAGTGGTTGCCGCGCATAAGGAAAGCGCCAGCGCAATCGGGGCGCATTTATGGATTGGATTCATTGAGTCGGCTCCTTGGGCCAGCATAGGGTGAAGCATGCGCCGCCTTGTCGGCTGTCGGTCACGCTTACGGTTCCGCCATGTAACGTGGAAATACTTTTTACAATCGCCAGACCCAGTCCGGCGCCGCCGGAATCCCGTGAGCGGCTGGGGTCGAGACGAGTGAATGGCTCGAAGACGCGTTGGCGTTTGCCAGGCGGCACGCCGGGGCCGTCGTCGTCCACTTGAATTTCGAAGTGAGTATCGGTCAGGCGCCAGCTGATTCTGACGCTGTGGTCGGCGAAACGGGCGGCGTTTCGGATCAGGTTCACCAATGCGCGGGAGAATAAGCGTCGATCCGCCCACACCTGAATTTCCTGTGTGGTCGGCTCCGCTGGCGTAATGAACTCCACCTGAGGATGCATCTTGCGTTGTTTGGACAGAATCTCCTCCACTACATCCAATACGGCGACTGGCTCACATTGCAGGTCGCCGCGGCCATGCTCCAGTCGGGAGTAGCTGAGCACTTCTTTCACCAGGCCGCTCAGTTCATCCAGCGCGCCGCTGATCTCCTGATGCAGTGTGCGGATATTTTCCGCATCCGGGGCGTTTTTCGTGGTTTCGTCATCCGCCAGATCCAGCGCGAAGCTGATGCGCGCCATCGGGCTGCGGAACTCGTGAGCGACGCCATGCAGCAGGTCGCGCAGATCGTCATAGTGGCGGGCGCGGCTTTCTTTTTCCCGGGCGATATGACGTTCCACGGTTGACGCCTGCTTCAGCAATTCCGCTGGCGCGTCGGCGGACTGAATGGGACCGGTGGGGCCATTGAAGAGACCGTTGATGCGACGCAGTGCGGCGCTGACCTGGGAGATGGATTCCCGCAATGGCCGCTTCACGCTGGCGAGGAGCAGGTACAGGACTACCGCCAACAGGCTCAGGTAAAGAACAACGTAACCCGCCAGCCAGCTATAGAAAGAACCTCCGTCGCCTTGCTCTTTGAATACCGCCTCCAACGTCATATTTTTGTCAGGGATGGCGGTTTGCACGCTCCAGGAATCCGGGGAGCTGCGCTCCGTCACCAGATATTCGCCCGCCATCAGGCGACGACGCTGATCAAGGGTCAGACTCATGTCCTTGTTCTCCAGAATGGAGTATTCGATCAGCTCATAAGAGGGCTGTAGCGCTATGTCCGCGCTTTCCAGCAGGTCCGAGGCGGCGGCCAGCAAACGGTCGCCCGCCGCAGTGGCTTCCTGCTCGGACAGCTCCGCGGCGACTTCCCGCAAACCTTCTCCTGAATGACGACGGGATTCCTCGGCGGAAAGCGCGCTCTCCCACCACAACAGGGGATACGCCCAGTCGTAAGCGATAAAGCATACGCAAAACAACAACGCCAGGGCGGCGTAAAAACGCAGAAACATGCTCAACTCTCCCTTGTATCGGCGTCGTCGACAAACAGATAGCCTTCTCCGCGGACGGTTTTGATTATGCGCGGGTGTTTGGGATCGTCGCCAAGACGTTTGCGAATACGCGAGACGCGCAAGTCGATGGAGCGGTCAAGTCCGTCATACTCCAGGTTGAATATTTCCCGATACACCAGGTCGCGTGAGATCACTGAGCCCGCCTGCCTGGCGAGGTAATAAAGCAGGTTGAACTCCGCCGTGGTGAAGTCGATGGCGTTTCCGGCTTTGACTACCGTTCTGGCGTTGGGATTGATGACCAGATCCCCGATATGAACGGCTGCGCTTTCCTGTGACGCAGCGGCGTCCGAATCCTGTGCGGAGTAGGTTTCGACGCGACGCAACTGAGCGCGGATATGCGCCAGCAGCACCCTGGATTTGACCGGTTTGGCCAGATAGTCATCGGCGCCGACCTCCAGTCCGGCGACTTCGTCGATGTCGTCATCCAGGGAGGTCAGCATGATGATGGGGCCTTTATAGTGCGTTCTGACTTCCCGGCACACTGATAAACCATCCATGCCCGGCAGCATGACATCCAAAATAATGAGTTGCGGCTGATTGCGCTCCAGCCAGGCCACGGCGGACTCTCCGTCGTGAATCACATGGACGGAAAAGCCGTTCTGCTCCAGAAACTGGCGAACCAGCCGGGTCAGGCTTTTGTCGTCATCCACCAGTAGCAGCCGCTCAGTTACTTTCATGCTTCGTTTTCTCCATTCTATTTCCGCTGACATCAGGCCAGCGCCCGGGCTATGCGTCGTCACCGGGCGCGCGTTCGCATCAGGGCCCGGAGTGGATAACCAAAGGGTTATTGATATACAGGCTTTCCCACTCCTGTAGCTCCGGGTCGGTCAAGGGTAAGGAAAAGGTCGCCCAGTGGGCCTTTTTGCGGCATAAATCCGGCTTCAAGCGCACTACTGTCAGATCTGGACCTTCCCAGAAAAGCCGGAAATCATCCCGCCGCGTGCATCCTGTACTCTTAACGCTGAAGACCAACTGATCCAGTTGAATCGACACGGACTGCAGCACGGCGGGTCGGCTCAGGGGAACGCCGGTTTGCGGCGTCTCTGTATCTTCGGCGTATCCTGACGTCGCCGCCATAGATAACGTCAGTCCAAGGGCTAATATTATTCTGCGGTGCGCTTTCGTTCTTTGGTAAGAATAGCAATCGCTCATTGCGGCGACCTCCTGCATTTGGATTAACGATGGCTGCTCAGGCTGCGGCGCGCCAGCCATAGCAGGGCGAGAGCCGGCAACAGAAAGCCCATGGCGCCGCCACCGCCTTTTTTACCTTGGCTGTCAGAAGCGTTCAGGGCGATGGCGCGAATATGGGCGCGTTTGTTTTCGCCCGAGGTCTGTTCGGTGACGTCCTGGAACGACCAGGACACTGTATGCTGGCCATCGTTCAGGGTGTGACTGATTCGCTTATATTCGCCTTCCGCTTTGGCGTCAAATATGCGCTGGCCATCGATGTATAAATTGAGGTCCTCGGCGGCGCCATTATCGATTTTCCATTCGAAGCTGAAAACGCCTTTGCCGCTAAAGTGGGTTAGCAGCAACGACTCGCTTTTATCCTCACTCAACTCTGCGGTCAGCGTCTGCTTGCCGTCTTCTTCGCGCTGAGTCCAGTCGCCTTCCTGGCTCTGTCCCCAAACGAAGGTGGCGTTTTGCCCCAGTTTGAAGTCGGCGCTGTGGATGGACTGCGCCGAGAAGACGTAGGTCCAGTTCGGATGCGCGCTGTCCGTGCTATTGATTGTCAGCTTCGTGGTTTTACGCCCGGTTTCCGCGAACTGGAGCGTCAGGACCAGATTACAGACGGCGCCGGGTTTCAGCATCGCATTGTCGCAGGCGGCGGCGTCAATCTGATAGCCGCTGTCTCCGGATAAGCTGAGCCCCTGTAATACCATGTCTTTTTGGCTGTTGTTGGTGAGCGTCAGCGTCTTCTGCAGCTTGTAGCCGGCGCTGATCTGTCTGAAGTCTGTCTGGTTGATTGCAAGACCGTCCGCCTGCGCCATTTGCTCTTTGATCCACGTATTAAAGGTGGCGACCCGGGCGTAAACACCGGGAAAACCAGCTTTGGCGCAGCCTTCGCCAAAACTGACTACGCCAACCTGAGTCAGGACGCCATGGTTGTCCCATAGCATGGGGCCGCCACTGTCGCCGTCGCAGGTATCTTTTCCCCCCTTTGGGTAGCCGGCGCACACCATGGTGTTGTCTATCTTTCCTCCTATTGCGCTATAGGCGGTTGCGCACCCGGCCTGATCGTAGAGAGGAACCTCTGTCTGGCGCAGCTTGTCAGGATAGTCGGCGCCGTCAGCGGACATATTGCCCCAACCCATGACTTTAAACGTGGCGCCGGCGGTCAGCGACGCCATTGTTGCTTCGTCCGCCAGGGGAATGACCGGATGTTTGACCGCTTCTTTCAGCTCCAGCAGCATCAGGTCGCCATAAGGATCGCCCAGAGCATGCACAAAGCGTTTTACGCCGACGCGCTGTTGTCCTTTGTCCTGCGATTTGAGATCAAAATCGCCAGCGACGACGAACACCGAGTCAGCCGGCTCGTCGCCGATACAGTGCGCGGCGGACAACGCCCAACGTTCCGCGATCAGGCTGCCGCCGCAAAAATGATCGCCCAGGGTCGAATTCTGGATAGACAGCATCCAGGGATAGCCGCCGGCTGATTGATCGCCGCCGATGATTCTGGCCGTAACGGGTTCCTTCGCAAGCGCGACGTGAGACAGGGCGACCATGCCAAGCATTGCGCTCAAGGACAGAACTTTATGAGGACTCATTCCAAACTCCACTTCAAAAACAGATTTACGCTTTTCCCGGCGTAAGCTAATTTGTTGGTGCGGCAGCGCCCACCGACGGCGCTATTTAAGTGGCTGGCCATGTAGAGCTCTATCTCGGTTTTGTATCAGAACGTACAGGAACGAGGGAGGCGGTGGGGCGACGCTTGTCAGGAATGAATTCAGTAACGCTGATTTAAGGTGGACAGGATAGTGACGACGTTAGAGCATGATCGGACTTTGGGCATCGCAGACATTGCGCAAGCCAAACGCAGAATACACGGGTATACCCTGGAAACGCCGTTAGTCAGCTCGTCTTTGCTGAACCAGTGGCTGGGACATGAGGTTTATTTCAAAGCTGAATGCCTGCAGAAAGTCGGCGCGTTCAAGGCCCGCGGCGGGTGCAACACAGTGCGCTGGCTGCTGGAGAACGGTCGCAGACCAGAGCGCATCATCGCCAACAGCTCAGGCAATCATGCGCAGGCGGTGGCCTGGGCGTCGAGTTTGTTTGGCATCCCATCGACGATTTTCATGCCGGAGAATGTCTCCCGGGTTAAAGCACGCGCCACGGAGTCCTATGGCGCCGAAGTCGCCTTGTGCGCGACCCGCGCCGAAGTGGACGAGCGAGTGCTGGAAGCGGCCAAAGACCCCGGCGTGTATTGGATTCCCCCCTACAATCACGAGCAGGTCATCTGCGGTCAGGGCACTGCTGCTTATGAGGCGCTGCATGAACTGGGGGAAGTGGATGCGGTGTTTGCGCCCTGCGGCGGCGGCGGGTTGGTTTCCGGCACATTGATTGCGACGCGGGCGCTTGCGCCGAAAGCGGAGGTGATCGCGGCGGAGCCCTTACAGGCCAATGATGCGGCGATTTCTCTACGGGAAAACAGGATTCATCGCTTGAGCGCCACTCCGGACACCTTGGCCGACGGCGCCAGAACCCTGGCGGTGGGCGACATCACTTTTGAATATATTCGACAACTGGACGCCCTGTATGAAGTAGAAGAGCAGCGCATTGCGTTTTGGACGCAATGGTTGACGCACTTGCTCAAGCTGCATATCGAACCCACCAGCGCCATGACCATGGACGCCGTGCGCCAGTGGCTGAAAGGCCGCAGCGGCAAAAAGCGCCTGCTGGTGATCCTGACCGGCGGCAACGTCGATCAGGGAATGATGTCGGCGCTGTGGCGGGACAATTATCTCAATGAGTTCGAGCTTTAACGCCGAACGCGTCGCTTAGGCCTTTAGCCCAGGCGACGCGTGGACTCTCTGATCACCAGCTCCACATTCAAATTGACGGACTCCGCGCCTTCGCCGCGAATCAGGCGCAGCAGCCGCTTCGCCGCGGTTTGCCCGACTTCGTAAACCGGTTGCCGGATCGTGGTGAGGGGAGGGGTGGTGTAGGACGACATGGGCAGATCGTCGAAGCCGATCAGAGACATGTCCTCAGGCACGCGGATGCCCCGGCGGTACAGGGCCAGACGGGCGCCGTAGGCGGTCTGATCGTTGGCGCAGAAGACGGCGCTGAAAGAAACGCCTTTGTCGAGCAGCCGGTTCATCGCCATCAGGCCGCCGGGCTCGATAAAGTCGCCTTGCGCCAGCAAGTCTTCGTCAAAGGCGATGCCCGCTTCTTCCAGCGCCATTTTGTAGCCATGCAGCCGGTTACTGGCGTCGTGCTGTTCCTGCGGGCCCTGAATATGCGCGATTCTGCGATGACCCAGAGAAATCAAATGCTTGGTCGCCAGGTAACCGCCCATGCGGCTGTCTATAAAGATAGAGGCGGCGTTATCCGAGTGGGCGGTATGCCCGACGGCGACGATGGGAGTCTGTGAGGCCAGATCCAGAATCTGTTCGTTGTTGAGATTGCCGGTCAGCAGAATAATGCCGTCCACCCGTCGTGCGATCAGCAGGCGGATGCGTTCAATTTCGCTCTGGCTGTTCCAGTGGCCGCTGGCCATCAGTGAGGCGTAGCCTGATCCCTGCAGGCCTTCCTCAATGCCTTTGAGCAGCTCGTTGAAGAAGGGGCTTTCCACCGCCTGAGTGATAACGCCAATCGTCATCGACTGGCCGCTTTTGAGGCTTTGCGCCAGCACATTGGGCTTGAAGTTCAGGTCCTCAATCGCCCGCTCCACGGATCTGCGTTTGTCATCGGATACCCGGGCGGTGCCGTTGAGAATACGGGAAACGGTGCTGACGGAAACACCCGCCCGCTTCGCCACTTCGGTGACGGTGGAGGCTGCCGGCTGTGCGCCGAGTCGCTTCTTCTTTACTGTATTTTTTCTGATTGTCTGTTCCAAGCTAAACTCCCATAGCCCGTCGAAATCCTGTCATTCCCTGGAAGATATGCGCATACGTCACTCTTCACTTCGCATGCGGCCGCTGAATCGTATAAGAACGGATTCGTGCCCGGCGTGTGCTCGTACGGTTCTGATAATAAATGAAATTTCCGGATATTTTCATTTTTTTATTGACAAGCGTATTTGCACGACGTTATAAAATTGCTGTGTTTGAAAACGTTTTCATTACGTTTTTGTCAAAATAACACAGTGCATTGATGAATAGAATAAGCACAAAAACCAACCTCGATGTAAGGGCTCCGGCCCAGGAGAATAATAAGATGAAGATCATGCATGCTCTTCTGTTGAGCGCGGCCATGTCGGGAAGCGTCGCCGCGCAAACCGTGACTCTGGAAGTGGCTTCATTTCCAGATCTGGACAGAGGCATTAAAGCCGCCATACCGTTATATCAGGAAGCGCATCCTGACGTGGAGATCAAGCTGGTCAGTCTGGCTTTCGGCGATCACCACAATGCGATGACCACCTCTCTCGCCACCGGCTCCAACCTGCCTGACGTCATGGCGGTGGAAGTCGGATTTATTGGCAAATTCGCCGCGTCCGGCGGCATTGAAGATTTATCCAAGCCTCCCTACAACGCCATGCAATATCAGGATCAATTCGCCAGGTTCACCCTTCCGCAGGCCACCGGCGGAGAAGGCAATCTGGCGGCGATTCCGGTGGATATCGGTCCGGGCGCTTTGTTTTACCGCCAGGACCTGCTACAAAAGGCGGGAGTGGATGAAAGCGCTTTCTCAAATAATTGGGACGCTTTTATTGAGGCGGGGAAAAAAGTGAAGGAAAAAACCGGCGCGTACATGGTGGCGCACGCCGGCGACCTGAAGGACATCATCATCCGTTCGGATCTGGAAGACGGTGAAGGCATCTTTTTTGACAAGGAAAACCACTCCCTGGTGACCAGTCCCCGCTTCGAAAAAGCGTTCAAAGTGGCGAAAGCGGCTCGTGACGCCGGCATCGACGCCAAGGTCAAAGCCTGGACCAGCGAGTGGACGGAAGGGTTGCGACGGGGGCAGATCGCTACGCAGATGATGGGCTCCTGGGTGGCGGGGCATCTCGCCAACTGGATTGCGCCGGAGTCCGCCGGACTGTGGCGCAGCAAGCAACTGCCCGACAATGTCTACGCCAGCTGGGGCGGCTCTTTTTACGCCATTCCCGCCAAGGCGCAGCACAAACACGAGGCGTGGGAATTTATCCGCTTTCTGGCGTTGAACAAAAGCATGCAGCTGGAGGCGTTTCACAAGCTGGATGCGTTTCCCGCCCTGGTTACGGCGCAGAACGATCAGTTTCTGCAACAGCCCATCGAATTTCTGGGGGGACAAAAGGCCCGGGTTCAGTGGAAAGAAGCGGCGGATCGCATACCCGCCATTACTGTGAACAAGTACGACACCATCGCCGATGAGATCGTCAACGCCGAGCTGGATAAAGTGCTGCTGCACGATAAAGATATCAAGGAAGCGCTGGCGGATGCGCATAAGCTCATCAAACGCAGGGTCCGCTACTGAGCGGGCCTGAGATGCGCGAACAACCAAAGTCCCTGTCAGACTTAGTGGAGGCCCGGTAATGTCGGCGGTTATGGAGCGGCGGGAGACGCCAGCGGCGGCGCCAGTAAAAAGCAGACGCAGATGGCTGACCCGAAAAACGGCGCCCTATGTGTTTATCAGCCCGTTTTTCATCCTGTTCGCAGTATTCGGGCTGTTTCCGTTGCTGTTCACGATCTATCTGTCTTTTCATTATTGGGACCCGTCCACGGGTTTGGGCGGAATGAAATGGGTCGGTTTTGAGAACTTCACGTTCGTGCTCACGGACGACTGGTTTCACAAGTCGCTCTACAACACGTTCTGGATCGCACTGGTGAGTGGAGTTCCCCAACACCTCGCGGCGATACCCCTGGCGTTTTTCCTGCACACCCGGTTGTCGCGCTGGCGCAATGCGGTAGTGGGCCTGTATTTCCTGCCGTTTATCACCTCCACGGTGGCGATTTCCCTGGTGTTCACCTCGTTATTCTCCCGCGACTACGGGCTGATCAATGTGCTGCTGACGCAAATGGGACAGTGGGAAGTCGCCGGTCTCAGGCCTCTGAGCTGGGTGTTTCCAACAGAGAACATTGACTGGAACGATCCCGGTTACACCAAGTGGGTGATTTCATTCGTTGTCTGGTGGCGTTACGTGGGCTGGAACACGGTGTTGTACCTGTCCGCGCTGCAGACTATTCCCAAGGATCTGTATGAAGCCGCGAGCATCGACGGCGCCAGCCGCCGCCAGCAATTCTGGCATATCACCGTGCCGTTGCTGCGTCCCATGATGTTCCTGGCGATCACGCTTAGCATCATCGGCAACCTGCAGCTTTTCGAGGAGCCATTTATTCTCACTGGCGGGCTGGGACCGGGCGGCACCAGTATCGGCGGGCCGGATCAGGCGGGTAAAACGGCGGCGATGCACATGTACGCCACCGCTTATATCGAGAGCGATTTCGGCACGGCGTCCGCAGTCGCATGGCTGTTGTTCCTGATCATCGCGATGATGACCTGGGCCAATAACAAAGCCTTCAAAGAAAAATCCTAGGCGGGAGCAGGCAATGGAAAGACGTATCATCCTGGATCCCGGTCAGTGGATCGCATTCATGGTCGTCGCGGTTGGCGCGATGATCATGTTGGGGCCTTTTTACTTCATGTTCGTTTTCGCGACTCACAGCAACACGGATATTCTTTCCGTGCCGCCGCCGGTGTGGTTTGGCGGTCAGTTTGTGGCGAACGTGCAGGTGCTGCTGGAGAAACTGCCTTACTTCTGGAATAACCTGGGAGTGAGCTTTTATGTGGCCATCATCACCACGGCGTTGAATTTGTTCTTCTGTTCCCTGGCGGGCTACGCCTTCGCCACCTATGAGTTCCGCTTCAAGAATCTGTTGTTCATGATTGTCATGAGCACGCTCCTTATCCCGCCGTTTCTCGGCATGATACCCACCACCCTGATCATGACGCTGTTCGGGTGGATGAATGAGCCGCGGGCGCTGTATCTGCCCATGGCTTGCAGCGCCTTAGGCGTATTTTTGATGCGTCAGTACATCAGCTCGGCGATTCCCCGGGAGTTGCTGGAAGCGGCGCGCATGGACGGCTGCGGCGAATTCGCCACCTTCCGTCATATCGTGCTGCCGCTGACGGGCCCCGCCATGGGCACCCTTGGGCTGATCACCTTTATCACATCCTGGAACAACTTCATGACCCCTCTGGTGGTCATGCGGGACATGGAAATGTACACGGTTCCGTTGGCGCTGCGCGCGCTACAGGGCTCCGGGCAAGTGCCCTGGGGCGCCATTTGCGCAGGCTCCTCCATCGCCGTGGCGCCGCTTCTCGTCATATTCATATTGGCGTCGCGGAGGCTGATCGAAGGTATGACAGCCGGCGCGCTGAAGGGATAGAAGCGGCGATTTAGAAAGCAATAAGAGGCTTGTATTTTATGAATCAGAAATTTGCAAAGGATTTTACCTGGGGCGTGGCGACCAGCGCGTACCAGATTGAGGGGGCCGCCAACGAAGGCGGAAGAGGGCCTTCCATCTGGGACACCTTCTCTCATACGCCGGGCAAGACGGTGAATGGCGAGACCGGCGACGTCGCCTGCGATCACTATCATCGCTACCAGGAAGATGTGGATCTTATTGCTGGATTGGGTGTGGACGCCTACCGTTTTTCCATCGCCTGGCCGCGGGTGCAACCGGACGGCAAAGGCGCCTGGAATGAAGCCGGCTTTGACTTTTACAGTCGCTTGATCGATGCGCTGCTGGTCAAAGGCTTGCAGCCCTACGTCACTCTGTATCATTGGGATCTGCCGCAGGCGTTGGAAGACCTGGGCGGCTGGCGCAATCGCGACACCTGCTACCGGTTCGCCGACTATGCGGCGGAGTTCATGCGGCGTTACGGCGATAGCGTGAAAACGATTTCCACCCATAACGAACCCTGGTGCACCGCCACCCTGGGACACGCTACCGGCCAGTTCGCGCCGGGTTATCAGGACGAGGCGATGGCCTATCAGGTGTCTCATCATCTGTTGTTGTCGCACGGTTTGGCGCTGCAGAGTATGCGTGCGGTGAACAGCGAGACGCCAGTGGGCATCGTGCTCAACCATACCCCCACTTATCCGGCTAATCCGGATTCGGAAGCTGACCGCCAACTGGCGCGTCTGGACGATGGAACCAACATTCGCTGGTACATGGACCCGATTTTTCGCGGCGCCTATCCTCAGGATGTGTTGGCCTATCTGGGGGACAAAGCGCCCAAGGTCACGGACGGCGATATGGATATTATCAGGCAGCCGCTGGATTTCCTGGGTGTGAATTACTACACCCGCGGCTACTTCAGCGAGGCTAACCCACAAACTCAGGCGCCGGCGGCCATGGGGCTGACCGACATGGGGTGGGAAGTCTACCCGCAAGGTCTGGCGCAGCATTTGGTGAGAATCACCCGCGACTACCTGCCGCCGCCGATTTACATCACCGAGAACGGCGCCGCTTTCCCCGATCGCATGGAGAACGGCGAAGTGCAGGACCCGGCGCGCATTCATTATCTGGAGACTCACCTGCAGGCGCTGCGTCAGGCCATGGAGTTGGGCGCGGATATCCGCGGGTATTTCTATTGGAGCCTGGCGGACAACTACGAATGGAACTGGGGTTACAGCAAGCGCTTCGGGCTGACCTACGTCGATTACGCTACCCAGCAGCGCACGCTGAAGGCCAGCGGCCACTGGTATCGGGATTTTATTGCCCGTCAGCGCGCTTAGCTGCGGTGGGCGCAAGCGAGTGAAACACTAACCCGGGACGAGGGGAGAACAGCATGGCGTCCTTACAATTGCTTGGCGTTGAAAAGAGCTACAAAGGCGGCGCCAGCATCATCAAAAAGCTGGATCTGTTTGTGGAAGACGGCGAGTTTGTGGTGTTGGTTGGCCCCTCTGGCTGCGGTAAATCCACTCTGCTGCGCATGATTGCGGGGCTGGAGGAGGTTACCGCGGGTCATATCCTGATCGGCGACAAGCGCACGGAAGGGCTGCCTCCGTCCGAACGCGGCGTGGCCATGGTGTTCCAGAGTTACGCCCTGTATCCCCATATGACCGTGGCGGAAAACATGGGGTTCTCTCTCAAGATGGCCGGTTTGCCGAAACCCCAGGTGGCGCAGGCGGTGGAGCGGGCGGCGGAAGTGCTGCAGATCACCCACCTGCTGCAGCGTAAACCCAAAGCGCTGTCTGGCGGTCAACGCCAGCGGGTGGCCATCGGCCGGGCGATTGTGCGCCAGCCCAGCATCTTCCTGTTTGATGAACCCCTTTCAAACCTGGACGCTGCGCTGCGCGCCCAGATGCGGTTGGAGCTGGCCAAGCTCCACAAGCAACTGGGAACCACCATGGTCTACGTGACTCATGATCAGACTGAAGCCATGACACTGGGGGACCGCATCGTCGTGCTTAACGGCGGCCATATTGAACAGACCGGCCGTCCCATGGAGCTATATGAGCGGCCCGGCAATCAATTTGTGGCGGGCTTTATCGGCTCGCCGAAGATGAATTTTCTCCCTTGTCGCGTGCAGGCCAGCAGTGAACGGGGCGCGACGGTGCAGATAGGCTCATCGCCGCGTCCCTTGCAGATTCCCGCGCCCTCCGGTCGAACGCTTGGCGAACCGGTGTGTCTGGGCGTGCGGCCTGAGCATGTGCGTCTGACGACGCCGGATCAGGGGATTCCGGCGCGGGTGGACATCATTGAAGAAATGGGCGATGTCGCGGTGGCTTATCTGCATGTGGCGGGGCTGGAAAAACATCTGGTGGTGAAGACGCCTTCCTCCGCCATGGGCTTTTATGAAGGCGGTCAGGTTGGCGTTGCGGCCGAGCTGGAGTGCTGCCATCTGTTCAATCAACAAGGGGTTAACCTGTCTTTGGGCTGAGCCTGTTTCCGACGCGATTGCGGGGCCAGGGAACAGCCCGAAGTACGCAGAGAGCTTTGGGGGCGATTTGCGTATCGACGCGGCCAGAATAGGCCCGTCTTGGCGACGGTTGTCAATTTGGGAACAAATTGGGAATCGTCGCCTTTCTTGTTTTCAGTCGCGGTATAAACGCTCTTTTCCATCTAAAAATATTAAATATTTCAATAAGATGAATGATTGTTGCGGGCTTCTGGCGTAAGCGGGGTTTTACCTCGGGGTGACAGGCTGTCGCGTTATAACGCCCTGGTTAAGCCGCTGCAGCCTTGACCCTAATACCCCCCTGCAACATGATTTTGGGGACGTTCCCAACTGTAGAAGCCTGTCATGCCAACAATTATCGATGTATCGGAGCTGGCCCATGTGTCGAAGTCCACGGTCAGCCGGGTGGTGTCAAACAAAGGGTCTGTTTCTCCCGCCGCGCGTAAGCGGGTGGAGGACGCCATTCGCAAGCTGGGCTACCGTCCCAATCATTTCGCGCGGGGCCTGAAAAGTAACAAGTCCGACATCATCGGCGTGGTGGTGGTGAACCTCGCCAGCCCCTTCTATGCGCAGATGCTGAGCGGCGTACAGGATTACATCTCCGGTTCCGACAAACATCTGGTGGTCACCAGCGGCTATGGCGATCTGGACCGGGAAGTCGCCGTGATCAACTCATTGCTGGATCGCCGCTGCGACGGACTGTTGCTATACGTGGAGAACGAAGTGCCGTTGGAGCGTCTGGCTGGCGTACATCCCGGCAACTACCCCATTGTGACCATGGGGCGCATGCTGCCGGAGATTTCCAAATGGTCGGCGCGGGTGGACAACCTGCATGGCGGCTATTTGGCGGCGCGTTATTTATTGGAGAAAGGACACCGGCGCATCGCGCATCTGATGGGGCCGGAGAGCTACCTGGACGCTCGACTGCGCCGGGACGGCTTCCTGCGCGCTATGGCGGAGCACGGCCTGACCGAGCGCGACTATCTGATTCTGTCCGGTCCCTACGAGGAGACGTTCGGCTATCAGGCGACCCTGCGGCTGCTGGACGGCGGCGCCCGATTCACGGCTATTTGCGCCGGCGATGACGATATGGCGGCGGGGGTATATCAAGCCCTGCGCGAGCGGGGCGCCAGCGTGCCGGAGCAGATCTCGGTGGTGGGGTATGACGATAATTTTCACGCCAAACTAATGTGTCCCGCGCTGACCACTGTCAGGCAGGACGTAATGGAGATGGGCGAGGCGGCGGTAAAACTGCTCATTGAACGCTTGGAGAATCCGACCATGGCGGAGAAGCACGTTGTGTTGGAGCCCAAGCTGATCGAACGGGATTCAGTGAGGGATCTGAACTGAATCGTCAGGGGTTCAACTTAAACAGGAAATGGGAAGACGAATGAAAGCGACGACAAAAATAAAAACGCGGTCTTTAATCGCTTGTTTGGCGCTGACGGCTTCGGTGCAGGCGGCGGAGGCGGATCAAAACAGGATTCACGGCGGCGAGCTGGTGCTGGCCCCGACTCAGACCAACGCCCATGTGCGTAACTTCAACCCCTATAATTTCTCCGTCGGCGCTTTTTACGCCCAGGACTTCATCTACGAACCCCTGTGGATATACAACATCGCCCATCCCGGCCAGGACTTCCCCCGTCTCGCCGTCTCCTTCGAGACCGCTGACGACCTGCGCTCCATCACTTACCATCTGCGCCCAGGCGTAAAGTGGTCGGATGGCCAGCCCTTTAGCGCTGACGATGTGGTCTTTACCTTCGAACTGGCGAAATCCCACCCGGCTTTTCCAGTCGGTCTGGACATCCAGTCAGACAGCAACCCCAACGGGCTGATCGTCAGCATGGAAAAGATCGACGACCTCACTTTTGTGGCGCACTTGAGTAAGCCCAGCGCACTGGCGCACGAACATATCGGCGTGATGTATCCCTTGCCGCGTCATATCTGGAAAGACGTGCAGGACCCAACGACTTTCGCCAACCCGGAGCCGGTGGCCACCGGACCCTTTACTGAAGTGCGTTCTTTCAGCATGTCCCAGTTCAAGGTATGCCGGAACGAGAAATACTGGGACGCCGGCAAACCCTACATCGACTGTCTGAAGTTCCCTCAGTATTCCGGCAATGACCAGACCATGCTGGCGGCGCGGGCCGGCAAAATCGACTGGCTGGGAGACGGCATGTCGGACCCGGAAAAAACCTACGTCAACGGCGACAAGCATAACAAATACTGGTTTCCCGCCGGCGCCAACGCCAATTTGCATTTGAACACCCGTAAAGCGCCGTTCAACAGTCTGCCGTTCCGCCAGGCGTTCAGTATGGCGCTCAACCGCCGCTTTATTCTGGATGTGGCCACCTTCGGCCTGACCACGGAAACCCAGTTTCCTATCGGCACCGGCGAACTGTACAAGGACTGGTACGACGCGCAGGCCCTGCAACCCTATCGCTACCTGATGGAGTACAACCCAAAGCGCGCCAAGGCCCTGTTGGATGAGAGCGGATTTGTTGATCGCGATGGCGACGGCTGGCGCGACAATCCGGACGGCTCCCCCATTGAGTTCAAACTGGCGGTGCCCTCCGGCTGGTCGGATTGGGTCAACACCATGATGACGGTGTCGGAAAACCTGCGCGACATTGGCGTCAACGCCCATCTCAGCACCCAGGACGAAAGCACCTGGTTTGCGGGAACCACCCAGGGCGATTTCGACGTTTACATCATGTGGACCAAACCTTCCGCGACGCCCCATGGAACCTACAGTCTGATGTTCGCCACGGATGGGCTGGCGGAAGGGCGGCGGCTGGAGCAGAACATGCACGGCATGGTTATCCCGGAGATCAATCAGGCGTTGGACAAATTTGCGCAAACCCAGGATCGGGCCGAACAGAAAAAATGGCTGACGCAGGTGCACAAACAGGTGGCGGAGAAACTGCCGGTCATCACCCTGTTCGCCAACCCGGACTGGTATCAGTACAACGACTCCCGCTTTCAGGGCTGGGTGACCCAGGACAATCCCTATGTGCGGCCGATGCTGCATCTGGGGGTGCCGGAGCGGGGCGTGCATGTGTTGAACCTGTCTCTGCGTAAAGAAGCGGCGGCGCAAGTGGCGCGACAATAGCGTCCGCCAGGGAGATGTGCTGATGCGCTTTATTCTGCGCCGTCTTGGGTTTTACTGCGCCGCCTTTGCGGTGGCGTTGACCCTCAACTTTTTTATTCCCCGTCTGATGCCGGGCGATCCGGCGGCGACGCTGTTCGTCAGCCTGCGCGGGCGCATGTCGCAGCAAAGCCTGGACGCCATGCGCGCCGCCTATGGGTTTGACGGCAGTCTGTGGGATCAGTTCGTCGCCTATGTGATCCGGCTGTTGCATGGCGATCTGGGCGTCTCCACCGTCAATTTTCCGCAGCCTGCTTCGGAAATGCTGCTATACGCCGCCGGCTGGACGTTGTTTCTGGTGGGCGTTGCGACCTTGTTGAGTTTTGGCGTGGGCATTTTATTTGGAATGCTGGCGGCCTGGCGGCGCGGCTCCTTCTTCGACACGCTGTTTACGCCAGTGAATGTCATGTTGAACGCCTTCACCCCGGCGGTGGTGGCGTTGCTCCTGTTGTACGGTTTCGCCCTGCAACTGGAATGGTTTCCTTTGGGACGGGCCTACAACATTGATCTGGAGCCGGGATGGAATATGGCCTTCATAGGCAGCGTCCTGTATCACAGCGTGCTGCCGCTGGCGTCTTTGGTGATCATCGCCATTGGCGGGTGGCATCTGAGCATGCGCAACACCATGATCAATCTGCTCAACGAAGATTACATCACCCTGGCGCGGGCCAAAGGGCTCAGCGGTCGCCGTATTCTGTTCCGCTACGCCGCCCGCAACGCCATGCTGCCGCAGATCACGTCACTGGCCCTGACCTTCGGCTTTGTGCTGGGAGGCGCCTTGATCACGGAGGTGGTGTTCAACTATCCCGGACTGGGCAAGTTCACCCTCGCGGCGATTGAGAAAAGAGACTACGCCTTCATTCAGGGACAACTGTTGTTGCTGACATTCACCGTGTTGTTGGCGAACCTGATTGCGGATCTGCTGAATCTGCTGCTGGACCCCCGGTTGCGCGACAGGAGCGAATTAGCGTGAAACTGCATGATCTACAGGTCGAACTGGGCCTGGACAACCTACAAACGGGTGGGCTGCTCCGTCGGGCGCCGGCGCCTCTGCGGGTGTTTCTGGCGGATAAGCGCGGCGTCGCGGGTCTGCTGATTCTACTGTTGTTGACGGTGGCGGCTTTGGGTGCGCCCTGGTTGACGGAGTTTCCCCCGGATCGTATGAGCGCCATGCCGCACTTACCGCCGGACGGCGACCATTGGCTGGGAACTACGCGCATGGGCAAGGATGTGTTCGCGCAATTGCTGTATGGCGCTCAATCCAGTCTGACAGTGGGGTTGCTGGCCGGGGCGCTGGCGACGCTGATCGGCGTATTCGTCGGGATGTGCGCGGGTTATTTTGGCGGCCGTCTGGATGACGTCATCAGCTTCATCGTCAACGTGGCGCTGGTGATTCCCGCACTGCCGCTGATTATCGTGATCGCCAGCTTTGTCGACAGCGCCAGCCCCATGGTGATTGGATTGGTGCTGGCCGCCACCGGCTGGGGCTGGACCGCCCGCATTATCCGGGCGCAGACCTTGCAAATCCGTCATAAAGACTTCATCTTGGCCGCCCAACTGCTGAATGAGCCCTGGTGGCGCATTCTGGCCGCGCATATCCTGCCCAACATGCTGTCTCTGGTGGTGAGCGGCTTTGTGTTGACCACTATCTACGCCATTCTGGCGGAGGCGGGTCTGGAGTTCATCGGCCTGGGCGATCCCAGCGCGGTGACCTGGGGAACCATTCTGTTTTGGGGGCAGCAGAATTCGGCGCTGCAAGTTGGCGCCTGGTGGGAAATTCTGCCCGCCTGCTTCGCCATCATGCTCACCGGCGCGGCGCTGGTATTGATCAACTTCACAGTGGATGAAATCGCCAACCCGTTGCTGCGCAAGCGGCACGGGGAAAAAGCGGTCATCGCCTACCTGCGCAAGAAAGGATTGCCTGTCAATGACTGACGTTTTACTGAGCATTCGCAATCTGTGTGTGGATTACCTGACGGACGCCGGCGTCGCCCGCGCCGTGGACGAGATCAGCTTCGATATCCGTGCGGGGGAAGTATTCGGTCTGGCGGGGGAATCCGGTTGCGGCAAGAGCACCACTGCTTTCGCTATCGCCAGATTGATTCGCATGCCGGGCTTCGTCTCTGATGGTGAAGTGCTGTTCGAGGGGGCGGACGTGTTGCGCATGGACGCAAAACGGCTGCGGGCGTTTCGCTGGGCGCAGACCAGCGTTGTTCTGCAGAGCGCCATGAACGCCTTGAATCCGGTGATTCGGGTGTCGGAACAGGTGTGCGACGCCATTCGCGCCCACCAGCGCGTGAATGAGGATCAAGCGCGCGCCCGAACCAGGGAACTGTTTGCCCTGGTGGGCATCGATCCCGGCAGGCTGGACGATTATCCCCATCAATTCAGCGGCGGTATGCGGCAGCGTATCTGCATCGCCATGGCGCTGGCGTTGCGGCCCCGGCTGATCATCATGGATGAGCCGACCACGGCATTGGATGTAGTGGTGCAGCGCGACATCATTGGCAAGATTTCCGCATTACAGCGGGAGTTTGGCTTCTCTGTGCTGTTTATCTCCCACGATCTGGGATTGATGCTGGAGTTTTGCGACCGCATCGGGGTCATGTACGCCGGTCGACTGGTGGAAGCCGGAACGGCGCGGCAGGTCGGAGAGCAACCGGCGCACCCTTATACACAAGCGCTGCTGCGCTCCTTTCCGTCATTGCGCGGCCCTCGCAGACGCCTGCAGGGCATTCCCGGCGCGCCGCCGCGTCTGACGGAATCGATCGCGGGTTGCGCTTTTGCGCCCCGTTGCGAGAAGGCGGAGTCGACCTGTCTTACCCAGACGCAAGCGTTGGCGTCTTTAACAGAAGGACGCGTCGTCGCCTGCGCCAGAGTTTCCCGTCCGCTCGTAGCGACGACGCAAACCGCGGAGGTCTCATGACGTCTGAATCTGCATTGCTGAGCATGGAAAATGTGTCCCTGGATTTTAAAACCGGAACATGGGGACGCCGATCCGTCTTGCGCGCCTTGCGTGAGGTCAGCCTGTCTCTGCGTCCGGGCAAGGCCCTGGCGTTAGTAGGCGAGTCGGGCAGCGGCAAGAGCACCTGCGCGCGTCTGTTGAGCGGGCTGCATCAGCCGACGCAAGGCGATATCTATTGGCGCGGCGCCGGTCTGGGGCAGCGTAAATCCAAAGAGGCCGCGGCTTATCGTCGTAGCGTGCAGATGATCTTTCAAGACCCATTCAGCTCTCTTAATCCGGCATTATCTATCGGCTATCAGATTGAGCGGCCCCTGCTGGCCAACGGCGTTGTCGACAACCCGGCCGACGCCGCCCGACAAGCCCGCATCTTGCTGGAGCGGGTCGGCCTGCATCCCGCTGATGAGACCGCCGCGAAACGCCCTCATGAGCTGAGCGGCGGTCAGCGTCAACGAGTCGCCATCGCCAGAGCGCTGGCGGTTAACCCGGAAGTGATTCTGGCGGACGAACCTACTTCCATGCTGGATGTGTCGGTGCGCATCGGCATTCTGAATCTGCTGTTGGATCTGAAGCAGGAGCAGGGCATTGCGTTTCTGTTCATCACTCATGATCTGGCTTCGGCGCGCTATTTCGCCGACGACATCGCCGTCCTTTACGGCGGCACATTGGTGGAGCAGGGCGATAGCGAGGCCATTACACAGAATCCGCAGCACCCCTATACCCGGTTGCTGCTGAACTCCATTCCCGGCGCGGGAGACGATCCCTCGACCGCCCCGGCGCAGACGGACGCGCCTGTGCGTCAGCCGGACGCCAAAGGTTGTCCTTTCGTCCATCGCTGTCCGCAAGCCCTCGCCGAATGCAGGGAAGTCATGCCTGCGTTGCGCCAGCTGGCGGATAACCACGCCATTCGTTGTCATCTTTATTGAACTCATTTTCGGAACGCTTTTATGTCGACCAGCTTGCTCGTGAACCATCTTGGTTATTCCTGTGACGCCGTCAAACGGTGCATCGTCCAAAGCCGGGAGCGATTAACCGGTTCGATGGCGCAACTGATCTGTGAGGACGGCGAGATCGTGGCCAGATTCGCTTTGGGAGATCCTATGCGCGCCGCGGGCTGGCATACCGGCGACTGTTATGTTTTGGACTTCAGTCAGGTTACGGAAGCGGGCCGCTATCGTTTTGAAATGGATGGCTGTGAGGCGGACGGCAGTCGCGTGCGCTCGCACTGGTTTGACATAGATCCGAGTATCGGACAGCGACTGACGCCCCTGATGACGGAGTATTTCCGGCTGGTGCGGTGTCAGGGGCGATATGACGACTATGACCGCAACCTACCGTTCTTTGGCCAGCGTAAATCCGGGCGCGTCGATGTCAGCGGCGGCTGGTACGACGCTTCTGGAGATGTCAGCAAATATTTGAGTCATCTTTCTTACGCCAACTACATGGCCCCGCAACAGACGCCGCTGGTGGTGTGGAGCCTGCTGTCGGCGGCGCCGCGTCTGCCCAAGGCTGTTCAGGCTCAGGCGGGGGAAGAGGCGTTATATGGCGCGGACTTTCTATGCCGGATGTTCGACGAGGACGAGGGATATTTTTATCAGATTGTATTTGACCGCTGGAGCAAAGACCCCGAGCAGCGCAATATCTGCAACTACGCCACGCAGAAAGGCTACAAGAGCGAGCGCTGGGAGGCCAGCCTGCGTCAGGGCGGCGGCATGGCCATCGCCGCATTGGCCGCGGCGGCGCAGTATAGCGTGGCGCTTGGCGTGTATGACAAACCCTACCGGCGTATCGCTGAGCGCGCCTTCGCGCATCTGCAGGAAAACAATCTCGCCTATCTGGATAACGGCAAGGAAAACATCATCGACGACTATTGCGCCTTGCTGGCGGCGGTGGAGCTGTATCAGTTAACCGGACAGGAGCGATACAGCCAGTACGCCACGGCGCGCATTCGCAATCTGGTCAATAAACAGAGTTGCGGTCATGGCTACGAAGGCTGGTGGCGGGTGGAGGAAGACAATGACCGGCCTTTCTTCCACGCCTCCGATGAAGGGCTGCCCATCATCGCCTTGCTGAGAGCGCAGGAGGTGATGGATAGCGACATTCCTCTGCAGTTCTTTGTGCGCCGTGGGCTGGAGTTTTATCTCTCTATCAGCCGGGATGTGGACAACCCTTTCGGCTATCCCCGGCAGTTGGTGAAACCGCTCAAACAACGTCCGCGGGCGCAGTTTTTCTTCCCTCACAGCAATGAATCCGGCTATTGGTGGCAGGGCGAGAATGCGCGGCTCGGCTCGCTGGCGGCGGCGTCCCGCTGGTATCGACGGCAGAACGACGTTCCAGAACGCCTGCGGGCGGAGCTGCGAGGATTCGAACAGAATTTGCAGAATTGGCTATTGGGACTTAACCCGTTCAATTGCTGCATGGTGGAAGGCGTGGGCCATGACAACCCGCAATACAGCGAACTCTATCCCGCCTCCAAAGGCGGGGTTTGTAACGGCATTACCTCCAGCCTGCATGATGAAATGGACGTCGCCATGATGGAGACGGACGACCCCCTGCACAGTTGGCGCTGGAGCGAGCAATGGCTGCCCCACGCCGCCTGGTGGCTGTTGGCCTTCTCCATGGAGGATCAGGGCGTTTCGTAGCGATAATGCCCGGTGATGGGATAGTCGAACAGCATGTCCTCCAGTTTGGGACCGCGTCCAATGTTGTGCACGATCATCGGGCGGCTGCTGAGCCAGTGTTTTTTATCCACGACGATGCCGATGTGAGGCAGATTGCCCGGCAGCATCCAGGTCACCAGATCGCCAGGCTGATAATCCTCCGCCTTGTCGGTGACGGGCAGCGATTGGCCGTGACGGGAAAAGTAGGTCTGTAAATTGGGAACGCGGCGGTGATCGATGTTGGCGTCCGGTTTCTGCAGTCCCCAGATTTTCGGATACAGCGAGAAATACTGACTCATGTCCTCATGCACTTCTTTTTGCAGATCCACGCCTAATTGACGGTAGGCGCGTATCACCACATCAGTGCAGACGCCGGTGTTCGCAGGCACGTCGCCGTTGGGGTAGGGAATTGAGCGGTAGCGGCCGTCATACACGACCTGATGGTTGGTTCGCTCAAGCGCCGCGGTGGACAGGCGTTGAGAAAAATCGCCATCGGCCTGCGTCAACGCAGAGCAGAACGTCATGGCGGCGAACAGGAAAAGGCGCGCTTTGCAATGGACAATACAACGCATATGGATAACATCTGCTTCTTAATTCATTCAGACGTCAGCATGGCGGAAAGTGCAATGGAAAACCATTCGACTTCAGCGAATAATTCGACGCTTGCCGCAGCCTGTCGGACAGTCTCTTTTCTATGACGCTTCTAGATCCCTCAATATTGGCTTTTCTCGCAGCCGTGGCGATATTCACTGGCTTCGTCAAAGCGGGCGTACCGGCGTTGGGCGGTCTGATTTCCGCCGCCATGGCGTTGGTGTTTCCTCCCAAAGACGCCCTGGGAATCACCTTGCTGTATCTGCTGGCGGGAGATGTGGTGGCTGTCAGCCTATATTGGCGACAGGCGCATTGGAGTGAGCTGGGCAAGATGCTGCCGTCCATCTTTATCGGCATTGGGCTTGGCGCTCTGGCGTTGCATTTTCTGGACAACGAGAGCCTGGGGCCTGTCATCGGCGCCTTGATTCTGATTCTGGTGGCGATGGAGCCCCTGCGGCCTTATATCACCGCCTGGGCGATGCGGCGGCTGAACGCCGTGCGCTATTCCTCGGGGATCATGGCGGGTGTCGCCACGACCATCGGCAATGCCGCCGGTCCCATACTCACCCTGTATTTTTTACTGCTGAAAATCGATAAGAACGGTTTTATCGGTACGGCGGCGGTGTTCTTTTTAACGGTCAATCTGACCAAGGTTCCGGTCTACGCCTATCTGGGCGTGCTCAAGGATTATTACCTGCTGAGCTATCTGGCGACAGTTCCGCTGGTGTTGCTCGGCGCCTACGCCGGACGCCGTTTTCTGGTCTGGATTCCACAACAATGGTTTAACCGCATCGCCCTGATTATGACCGGCGTAGCGGGATTATGGCTACTGCTGCGGGCGCTCTGAGTCAGCGTCCACCGGGCCCACATAGGCGAAACGTTTTACTTTGACCCCGTCTTTCTCGATGGTTTCATTAAACATCGCTAACGGCCGCACCCACACGCCATAGTCGCCGTACAACGCGCGATACACCACAAACCACTCCTCCGTCTCCGAATGCCGCGCCACCTCCAATAACTGATAGCGGGGTCCTTTGTAATGCTGGTAGATGCCTTTGGGTAAGTGCATGGATAGCCTCTATTTAGTCGATATAACTGGAATCATCATAGTGTGTCGCCTTGATGATTTTGAAAAGGGGGCAAGTATTATGCATTTAATAGTTAATACGTCATGAAACTATTGTTATGAGATTTAATGTTGTATTTAAAAAGGAGGACAATTTGTAGAATTTACAAAACCGGCAAGTATTCATGCATAAGTTATAAGCCATTTGATTTTACATGGTTTTTTTGATTATGGATGTTGCTTTTTATTAATTTTGTGATTTATAAAGGCAAACACAAGTTTGCTAACGGCTCATTTTCGAGAGCTATTTTTTTTATGAACTTTCACACAGGGGGTGTAAAAGTGAAGACTTCTAATAATTCCTTACTATTTTCTTCCATTGTACTTGTGGCGTGCGCTTCAACCTCGCAAGCGGCCTTAATCGAGTGGAATGGGGCTGAGGGGAGCGACTTTAACAATGCCGCAAATTGGTCTGGCGGCGTGACGCCCGGCGTCACAGATACGGCGCAGTTTACAACGGACGGCAGCCATGCTGAGCTCTCTGATAATGCGAGCGTTGGTGAATTGTCGGCCGATGTGGGGCGGGCCACAGTAGATCTGGATGGAAACAATCTGGATGCTGAACGAGGCGTCACCGTAAAAAGCCAGCTCACAATCAAAAATGGTAAGTTCAATGAGACGGTGGGAGATAGCGGACCTCCTAAAATAATCGCAGTAGGCAACGACAATATATCAGATAGCTCGTTAGTCTTTGACAACGTCAGCTTTGGCGACAACTTTACGAATCAAGGCTCCTTACAGTATGAGATAGGAACTAGTGGCGCTGGCGCGCTCAGGCTGGAAAATGGCACATCCGCTGTGGGTCAGTCTGCAATGATTGGCAAGAATGGCGAACTGTCTTTGTCTGGCGGCTCAAGTCTGTCGTTGGCGAATGAGTTATATGGAAACGGCGGTCGAATCACCATCAAAGAAGGGTCAAGAGTGACTGCGACGGGCGCATCTGTTGCAAATACAAAAGTCCTCGTGGACGGAGAAGGCTCCTCCTTTGAAATGGGTCCTAATGGCTCTCTGGGTACGGCGAAATTTCAAAACGGCGGCAAGGGTCAGGGATGGGGCGTTAGTCTGGGGGATGTGACTATTGATGGCGCTGGGAGTTCATTCACCTCTGAGGGGGTAAGCGATGTCGGCAAACTGGAGGTTAGAAATCACGGTGAATTGATCGCTGACAATTTGAACTTATCCCGTGAAAGTCGCATCACCTTGGGAGAAGGTAAAATCACTACTGCCTCACTTGACCTGAACGGAGGCGAACTAAGTGGGTCTGGTGAGATTAAGGGCAGCCTTAATAATACTCGCGGTGGCGTTGTCTCGACGGGCGAGTTTGGCGGCTCTATGCGAGTGGAAGGCGATTATACTCAAGATGAGTCAAGCAAGCTGGAAATTACCTTGGGAGACTGGAGTACGCTTGGCGGCTACGAGCTGAATATAGACGGCGTGGCGAACTTGGATGGGGTACTTCAAATCAATTTGTGGGATGAGTTTAAACCAAGCATCCATGATTTCTTCACTCTGATCAATGCTGACAAAATAAACGGTATGTTCAGTGATTTTGTGCTGCCCGATTTAGGGTTCGGCATGCATTGGGATTGGGGATATCGCCGCTCCTACTCCGGTGTGAACTCCTTTGGCTTAAGAATCGTTTCCAACGCATCAGGCAAGCCTGTTCCTGAGCCATACGTATTGGTGTTGATGACGTTAAGTCTGGCTGGAATGGCTGGCGTCAGACGCTTTCGCAAATAACTCTTAAACAGCTCCTTCCTGAACTGGAAATTGTCCCCTGGTTAAAGGCTGGGGGAGAGTTTTCCCATTCGTTTACCGCGCTTTTTATTCCTCTGGTGAATAGCTCATATTCACGGGCGGTCGCTTGCATGCACCTAATTTGAAACAGATATCGAAGTTGTTTCTCAGAGGCTCCTTAGACCTATTTCTTTAGAAATAAGACTTTTTTGGGGCCAAGGTTATTGGGGTAGTTTTCTTGTAACTCATTGATTTTATTGAGTCAGCTATTTTTACATAAAATCAATGAGTTAACTAATTTTAACAATATAACTTTATGATTTTAATAACTAATTTCATATCTGGTCCCCTACTTGCCAATTAGAGGCTCGTTATGTAAATAAACTGTGGCACAAGGGGTGTAATAGTGAAGACTACTCAAGGTCTGCGTATTTTTTCTTCATTAGTGTTTGTTACCTGCGCTTCTCTATCCCAAGCGGCGGTAATTAACTGGAACAATGTAGGCGGCGGAAACTATAGCGATGGCGCTAACTGGTCTGGTGGGGTCGCGCCAGGAAATACTGACGAAGCATTGTTTGATTCAAGCGCTTCTAGCTCCTATACCACTACATTTACAGAGGACGCCGACGCCCAGAGCCTATCTGTGAATAACGATAACGTTACTATAGAGCTTAATGGCCACAATCTGGAAACCACCTCTGGAATCTCAGTTGGCGGGGCAGAGGGCGGACGCCTGACCCTGCGTGGCGGCAAGTATAATCAGAAAGCTGACGATAGTGGCGATTTGATCAAGGTGCTTGTAGGCAGCGAAGCTGGCTCAAAAGGCGATTTGGTGCTTGATGGCGTTGAATTTGGTAATCCTGAAATCTACGGCAGGATGCAATATTACATTGGCCAGTCTCAGTCTGGATTTGGTGGCGGAGAGGGGACGCTGGAGCTCAAGAATGGCTCTCAGGCTCTGGGGCAAACTGCCTTTATCGGAGATAAAGGTAAAGTACTAATCTCGGGCGGCTCCGGTTTAAGCTTGGCGAACGAGTTGATCATGGAGAGCGGTGGATATCTGAAAATTTCTGAAGGCACCGGCGTTAGCTCATCTGGCGCAAGTCTGGCGGGAAAAGTTCTGGTAGATGGAGAACACTCCAGCCTCAATGTCGGCGAATATGGTCACATGGATGGGGACATCACTTATCAGAACGGCGCAACCGGTAGCGGGGGAAATATAGCTGTAGGCAACCGCATGACCATTGACGGCGCAGGCTCTGACTTCTCCGCCATGGGGAATGTGGATGTCAATGGCAGGCTTACTGTTAGCCACGGAGCAAGTTTGAGTTCAGATTACGCTATTTCTGCGCTTCCCAGTGGCGTGCTGTCCTTGAATGACGGGAAAGTAAGCGCAGAAGCAGTATTAACAGAAGGCGGCAAGATTGAAGGCTCCGGAGAAATAAAGGGCAACGTAAGCAATACTAACCGTGGAACGGTGGCGACGGGCGAGAATGGCGACGCGTTAACTATTACTGGTAACTTTTCGCAAGACAGCTCAAGCACCCTGGCGTTGACTCTGGGTGGTTGGGATGCGATTGGCGACTATAAGCTGAATATTTCTGGCGACGCGAATCTGGAGGGCATTCTAAAGATCGATCTTTGGGACACCTTCAAGCCTGAGCTGAATGACGTATTCACGCTGATCAAAGCGGAAAACATCAATGGGATGTTCAGTGACTTCGTATTGCCGAGTCTGGCTTCTGGTTTAGCCTGGGATTGGGGTAGCGTGATGGTTGCAGGCTTGGAGACTTTCAGTCTGAAAGTTGTGAAAAGCGTACCTGAGCCCTACACCATTGTGTTGATGACCATCGGTCTGGCTGGATTCGCTGGCGCGAGACGTTTTCGTAAAGCGGCGTAAGCCCATTCCTGTTTATTGAGATATTCCGCCCGTACTTTGTGATACCGCAAAGTACGGGACTTACCTTCCTGCTCCTGACAGTCTGTTATCATTTGCTGCACACCTCGCCCGCTAACTCCTGTCGATATTAATTGTCGTTTCTGACCTTACAGTTCATAACCTCAACGTTTCATGGCCTCAGTGTGAGCCGCTGTGCATGGGGGCAAAATACAAGTTTTCTGAATAAGGAAGTATTCTTGTAAGTTGTTGATTTATATAGTCAAAATATTTTACATGAAACGTGACGAATTTTATGGAAATAATTTTAAGTGCCTGAATTTAATACATAAAATATTTTTGGCTCATACCTTGCTAAAACGGCTCCGCCTAAAAACGAACTATTACACAAGGGGTGTAACAATGAAGACTACTCAAGGTCTAGGAATTTTAACTTCATTAGTATTTGTAAGCTGTGCTTCCGCCTCCCAGGCGGCGGTGATTGACTGGAGCAATGTCAGCGGCGGTGATTTTAACAATGGAGCAAACTGGGCGGGAGGCTCAGCGCCGAGCACTGCAGATACAGCATCATTCAATACGGATGTTGCCGGTTCGTATACTGCATCCTTATCGCAGGATACTGATGTCGATAATGTGTCAGTAAAAAATGACGACGTCGTGATCGATTTGAATGGCCGGAATTTGGAAACGATGACAGGAATATCTGTCAGCGGCGACAAAGGCGCTACGTTAACGCTGAGGAATGGCTCCTTTAATCAGAACGGTGATGAATTCGGAGACCTGGTGGAAATCATGGTAGATAGCGCCTCAGCCTCCGAAAGCAGACTTGTGTTGGATGGCGTTGATTTCGGCGGGAGAGGAATGGGCTCAAGGATGCAGCTTTACGTGGGTTATCCTCCTGCATCGGGTGGGACCAGAGAAGGGGTGTTAGAGCTGAAGAATAAGTCTGGCGTCACCGGGCAGTCTGCTTATATCGGGGGCAAATTGATCCTTTCGGAAGGCTCTAGTATGGGCCTGGCTGGCGAGTTGGACCTTGATGGCGTTCTGGAGATTACAGGCGGTGCTGGGCTAGGGTCTTCCGGCGCTTATATATCCGGAAAAACGCTGGTGGATGGAAGAGGCTCAGATCTCAGTGTAGGCGAGTTCGGAGATTTTAATGGAGAGACCACCTTTCAAAATGGCGCTACGGGTTCGGGCGGCCGTATCTCTACGGGAGGGCGCTTTACTGTAGATGGCGCTGGAACTGAAATTAGGGCTATAGGTTCTATGGATTTGGGCGGTAATGTTGTCGTCAGTAATAGCGGGAGCCTTGTGTCCAGTGATCTGATTACGGTTACTGGCGTTATGAATTTAGACAACGCTCAAATTGAAGCCTCGTCTTTAATGACTGAATTCGCTGGCCGTATTCAGGGCGCTGGAGATATTACTGGTAAAGTTAAGAACACGGATAAAGGAACCGTCGCGACGGGAGCAAACGGTTCTTCTTTGAATATTGATGGAAACTATACGCAGGAGCATGGCGGCACGTTGGAGCTGACCCTGGGCGATTGGGATGCGATTGGCGACTACAAGCTGAATATCACCGGTGAGGCTGATCTGGACGGCATTCTGAAGATTGATCTTTGGGATACGTTTAAACCCCAGCTGAATGATGTGTTCACGCTGATCAAAGCGGAAAACATCAACGGTATGTTCAGCGATTTTGTGTTGCCGAAACTGTCTCCTGGCTTAGGTTGGGACTGGGGAAGCGACATGGTGGCGGGCATGGAGACGTTTAGCCTGAAGGTCGTCAAAGGCGTGCCAGAGCCTTACACCATCGTATTGATGACCATTGGCCTGGCGGGATTCGCTGGCGCGAGACGTTTTCGTAAAGCGGCGTAAGCCCAGTCCTGCTTATTGAGATATTCCGCCCGTACTTTGTGATATCGCAAAGTACGGGACTTACCTTCCTACTCCTGACATTCTGTGACCATTTACTGCGCACCTCGCCTGCTAACTCCTGTCGATATTAATCGTCGTTTCTGACCTTACAATTTATAACCTCAACGTTTCATGGCCTCAGTGTGAGCGCTGTACATGGATGCAAAATACAAGTTTTCTGAACAAGAAAGCGTTCTTGTAAGTTGTTGATTTATATGGTCAAAATATTTTACACGAAACGTGACGAATTTTATGGAAATAATTTTAAGTAACTGAATTTAATGCAGAAAATATTTTTGGCTCATACCTTGCTAAAACGGCTCCGCCTAAAAACGAACTATTACACAAGGGGTGTAACAATGAAGACTACTCAAGGTCTAGGAATTTTAACTTCATTAGTATTTGTAAGCTGTGCTTCCGTCTCCCAGGCGGCGGTGATTGACTGGAGCAATGTAAGCGGCGGTGATTTTAACAATGGAGCAAACTGGGCGGGAGGCTCGGCGCCAGGCGCTGCAGATACAGCATCATTCAATACGGATGTTGCCGGTTCGTATAGCGCATCCTTATCGCAGGACGCCAGTGTTAATGATGTGTCAGTAATAAATGACGACGTCGTGATTAATTTGAGTGGGCATAACCTGGATACAGCTAGAGGTATAACGGTAGGCGGAGCTAAAGCCGGGAAGCTCGTAATGCGAGATGGAGCTTTTAATAAAGAACAAGGTTATGAAGGTGGATTAGTCTCTATCTCAGTTGGCAGTCAGGTTGACACAGAAGGAACGTTTGTTATCGACAATGTGGATTTCGGCGGTTATGGGATGGCGGGAAGGATGCTGTTTCACATTGGCCATTCTCGTTGGACAGTTGGAAAGGGCGCTTTGCAGATTAAGAATGGTTCGGATGTTTTGGGGCAATCTGCCTTTGTTGGATCGCACAGTGATGTATCAATCACCGGCGGCTCAACCTTTTCCTTGGCGAATGACTTTTTCCTGGAAAGTGGCGCTTCACTCGATGTTTCAGAGGGCTCGCAGTTTCACATGTCATATGGCTCTCTGGATGGCGAAGTGTTGGTGAGTGGCGAAGGTTCTAGCTTAAATTTCTCTGAAATCGCTGGAATTGGAGGAGTCCTGACTTTTCAAAACGGAGCGACAGGAAGTGGCGCTGACACTGCAGTCGGCGGTAATCTGATTATTGATGGGGTGGGTACAGAGTATGAAAACTGGACATATCTTATGGATATAGGAGGAAACGCGACTGTCACTAATGGAGGCCTTCTTAAATCCGCAGATGCTATCTCAGCAATACCAGGAGGCGTATTGCTGTTGGATGAAGGTAAGGTCGCCGCGCAAAGAGTGATGACCGAAGGCGGTAAAATACAAGGGAATGGCGACATTACCGGTAATGTCCAAAATACATATGAAGGAACCGTCGCGACGGGAGCAAACGGTTCTTCTTTGAATATTGATGGAAACTATACGCAGGAGCATGGCAGCACGCTGGAGTTGGCCTTGGGCGATTGGGATGCGATTGGCGACTACAAGCTGAATATCAACGGAGACGCTGATCTGGACGGCATTCTGAAAATTGATCTTTGGGATACGTTTAAACCCAAGCTGAATGACGTATTCACGCTGATCAAAGCGGAAAACATCAACGGTATGTTCAGCGATTTTGTGTTGCCGAAACTGTCTCCTGGCTTAGGTTGGGACTGGGGAAGCGACATGGTGGCGGGCATGGAGACGTTTAGCCTGAAGGTCGTCAAAGGCGTGCCAGAGCCTTACACCATCGTATTGATGACCATTGGCCTGGCGGGATTCGCTGGCGCGAGACGTTTTCGTAAAGCGGCGTAAGCCCAGTTCTGTCTATTGATATGTTTGGCCCGTACTTTGTTAAATTGCAAAGTGCGGGTTTTTACGTTCCCTTCTTTTAATCGGCCTTAATCTATACGTATCTGAACTTTATTTGTTTATTTATAAAACAAATTATCACCTAATTGTCTTTTCTTGTATATGGTAAGTCATCTTTATAAAAATGAGATTTGCTGTCACATATATATTGATAGTACAAGTATTCTTAATAGTTAAGTGTTCTTGTAAGTTATTGATTTATATGGTCAAAATATTTTACATGTTTGTCTTGTTGAAGATTTTATAAGTTATATATTGTTGATTTTAAATATGAAAATATTCTGGTCCGCACCTTGCTAACGAGTCTGCGCCATATAAATGAACTAATACACAAGGGGTGTAACAGTGAAGACAACTCAAGGTCTGGGAATTTTAACTTCATTAGTGTTTGTAAGCTGCGCGTCCGTTGCGCAGGCAACGGTCATTGACTGGAACAATACAGGCGGCGGTGATTTTAATAATGATGCAAATTGGGTGGGAGGGACGGCTCCCAGCGCATCGGACTCAGCTTCGTTCAATACGGGTGCAGACAGCGCTTATACCGCGTCACTGTCTGAGGACGTAAATGTTCAGGGCGTTTCAGTGAAGAGCGATGAGGTTGTTATTGACCTCGATGGTCATAACCTGGAAATGCAAGATGGTATTTCTGTAAACAGCCATTCAGGCGGACATTTAACACTGAAGAATGGTGTACTCAATCGGGATAGAGACGACACTGACGAAGAGATAAGAATACTGGTAGGAAGTGAGAGCGGTTCTAAAGGCAGCCTTGTTCTTGATGGAATGGAAACAGGAAGAAGCGCTTTTTTAGGGATGAAATATTATGTCGGCTTTTCAGACACGGATAGCGGAGGAGGCGAAGGGTCGCTGGAGCTGAAAAATAAGACGCATATTTCCGGATACTCTACTCATGTGGACGGCAGGTTAGCGCTTAACGACGAGGCCTTCATGGGGCTGAATGAAGATCTGTATTTAAGAGAAGGCGTGATCGAAGTTAATGGTGGTTCTTGGTTGTCTGCAGAGGAGGCGGAACTTAATGGAAAAGTGCTTATGGATGGGAATAACTCAAGCCTGAGCGCACAGTATATGAATCTGACGGAAGAAGGGACTATTAGTATAACTAACGGCGCCAGGGTCTCTGCGGAACTTGGCGGCTACTATGGAAAAGTAGTGATAGATGGAAAGAACTCTTCAATGGACATTTGGGATACAGCTTATTTTGGTGGAGACCTGATCATTCAAAATGGCGCAACCATGACGGGTAGCTATATCAAAATTGGTAAGAGTTTGACCATCGAAGCAGGTTCTAAGTTTGATGAAGGAAGTTATTTCTTCATTGATGGAACGACAACGGTTAAAAACGGAGCAAGTCTCTCAAGCAGAGAGTTAATTGTCAGATCTGGTGGCGCACTGGTGATGGAAGACAGCGATGTCGACGTGAATATTATGCAAACGGAAGGCGGCAAGGTCCAAGGCTCTGGAGTGATCAGAGCGGGAGACGTTCCTGGAGAATACTCTACAATTGTATGGAACAATGACGGCGGCGTTGTCGCTACGGGAGAAAACGGTGGAACTCTGACCATCAAAGGCGACTATTGGCAGGAGGAGAGCGCCACCTTGCAGTTGACGTTGGGGGATTGGGGCTCAATTGGCGACTTTATGGTCAATGTTGAAGGTGAGGCGAGACTGGACGGTATTCTTAAAATCGACCTCTGGGAAACTTTCAAACCGGAAGTGAATGACGAGTTCTCACTGTTTAGCGCGAGTAACATCAGTGGTATGTTCAGCCACTTTGAGCTGCCGGATATCGGTCCCTATCTGGAGTGGATCTCGAAAAGCCGGGTGGTTGACGGGATGGAAACTTATAGTATCAAAGTCATTAGAGCACCCGAACCCTACACCCTGGTTCTAATGACCATCGGCCTGGCGGGATTCGCTGGCGCGAGACGTTTTCGTAAAGCGGTGTAATTAGGTTCAAGTCGCTTTCAAGTATGGCTCGCTCGTCAGATGTGGTTGATGAGTGGGCTATGCCCACAAAATTTTTTGGCGCTTGGGTTAGGGTGTGGCTTAGGATAAGTCTGGATAGTGTTTGAACACTCATACAAGGAGGAAAGCATGAGTCTCATCTCAATGGCGGAAAACCTTTGGATCTACAACGGTGAAGCGGTGCCTTATCTGGGGTTGGCGTATACCACCCGTATGACGGTAGTGCGTTTGTCCAACGGCGATATTCTTGTTCACTCTCCCACGCGTTACGATGAGAATTTGGCCCGGGAAGTCGCCGAGTTGGGCCCGGTCAAATATCTGGTGACGCCGAATAAACTTCATCATTTGTTTTTGCCTCAGTGGATGGCGCATTTCCCCGACGCCGCCTGCTACGGCACTCCAGGCTTGCAGGAAAAGCGTAAGGATATTTCTTTTGACGGTTTACTGGGCGAGAACCCGGAGCCAGGGTGGGAAAAGGATGTGGACCAGACTTTGTTTCGCGGCAGTTTCGCCATGAAAGAAGCGGTTTTCTTTCACCGCAGCAGCCGCACTCTGATCCTCGGGGATTTGATCGAAAACTTCCGTGTGGACCACTTCCATGGGTGGCGACGCTGGGTCGCTCTGCTGACGGGGATTATCGCGCCTCATGGCAAGACGCCCATAGACTGGCGCCTCACTTTTATATTCGGCAGGTCTAAAGCCAGGGCCGCGCTGCGCAAAATGCAGGCGTGGCGACCCGACAACATTATCATTGCCCATGGCGAATGTGTGATCGGCCATGGCTCTGAATTTCTGGCGCGGTCTTTTTCCTGGCTTAAATAGCCGGTCGGCGCGGGGCCGTCTACATTAGGTCGACCCCGCACTTCAGGTCTTCGAACCAGGACAGGAACTGGCCGATTTTGTCTTTGCCGAAAAACGGCTTGCCGTGTTGCGGCAGCATCATTTCCACATCCAGTTTGCGTACTTGGTTCACCCATGCCTGACAGGCTTTGTTGGAAGCCATATAGCGCTTATGGAAACCTTCCATTAACGGGATATGCTTGGCCATATCCTGCACGGGTTCATGATCCCAGCCTGGAGTCATGGCGGCGCCGACGTCCCCGGAGAACAGAATTTTGCTGATCGGGTCGTAGAAGTGGAAGTTACCCACTGAATGCAGAAAGTGCGCAGGCACCGCGCGGATCTGGGATTTGCCCAAGGGGATCTGAGCGCCATCGTCCGGCAACTCCACCATGCGGTGGCTGAGAGACTTATTCATTTTTCCGGAGACGAACTCCGACACCAGATGCGGCAGGAATCGCGCCCACAGGCGTGAGGTCACTACCTGACAGTCGGTGTGCATCAGCCAGCGCGGCAAGGAAGTGATGATGTCCGGGTCCTGATGCGAGGCGAAGACATAACGCAGGGAGGACTTGATGGAAATGTGTTTGGACAGTTCGATGGAAAGCGGCGTGTAGGTCAGTTCGCCGCCGGGGTCAAAGAGCGCGGCTTCACCATGATCAACGATGACCAATTGATTGCTGGGAATCGCTTCCCCTTCGACCAGACCGGTCAGGAACAGGCAGACATGCCCGTTTTTATCATACAACTTCATTGCTTTTTGGCTCATATTCCCTCCATAGCCATTCGGCGCCGGCCGCCTCGGTTAAAAATAAGACAACCTGACAAGAAAGCGGCGTATTGTACGTGGCAAGTCCGATGCGGCTCTGATATAGGTCAAAATGGAGAGATTAGGAGGGCCTGAACCACAAAGATATCAAGGAAAATAGGGGGCTCAGGCCTGTTCGAGTAGCTGTTCGACCAGGGTGACGACACCCTGGGTGGCGGGTTCATTTACCACCACTGCGTCGTGCGCCTCTGGATTGGCGTTAGGATCAACGATATACATAGGGACGCCGCGCATGCGCTTCTCCACCAGATAAGCGGCGGGATACACCTCCAGAGACGTTCCCACCACCAGCATGATATCGGCGCTGTGGACGATTTTCTGCGCCTGGGAGAACAAAGGCACCGGCTCGCCAAACCAGACTACGTCTGGTCGTAACTGGCTGCCTTTTTCACATTTATCGCCAATGTTAATGTCCCGATCGCCGTGCTGATAAACCAGTTTAGGGTTCACTGAACTGCGGCTTTTCATCAACTCGCCATGGATATGCAGCACCTGACTGGAGCCAGCGCGCTCATGCAGGTTATCCACATTCTGGGTGATGATGGACACCAGATAACACTCCTCCAGCCGGCTCAGGGCGTAGTGCGCGGCGTTGGGCTGAGCGGCGGCCATGATGCGGCGTTGCGCGTTCCAGTAGGTCAGCACTTTCTCGCGATCTTTGCGCCATCCTGTCAGCGAGGCGACCTCGTTATAGTCGGTCTCGCGCCACAGACCGTCCTCGCCGCGATAAGTTTGAATGCCGCTTTCGGCGCTGATTCCGGCGCCTGTAATTACCACGATATGCTTCATAAAAAACGTACTTCAATATTGGAGAAGGGCACTGAGCGTGCGAATCAGCATGCCAAACAATACGCTGTCTAGGCAACCTGGAATATCCCTGACGCGGAGTTACGCCAGCGTCAATCGTTCACAAGGAGAGGCAATGAGTTTCGACGCTTTTGTTGCGCGCCGCTTAAGGGACTCGCAGGGATCATTAGGCAGAATGCTCGCCAGTTGGATGAGTAACGCTCATAACGAGCTGAATCAGTTCATGAAACAGGCCATGTGTCTGGAACCTTCCGACCGCGTGCTGGAAATCGGCTTCGGCGCCGGCAAACTGATTCGCGAAATGGCGCATATCACCACCAACGGCGGGGTAGCGGGCGTTGATACGTCGACGGCCATGGTGTCCCGGGCGACACGTAATAATCATAAACTCATTTCCTCCGGCCGGGTGACGCTGGTGAACGCCTCCGTTGAAAGCATTCCCTTTGATGATGCGGCTTTCACCAAAGTGTGCAGCGCCAATACGCTGCATCTCTGGCCGGACCCGGAAGAGAATATTCGCGAGGTGTTTCGCGTACTGACCAATGGCGGAACTTTGGCGCTGGGGTTTTGTTCGGAGAATCCGCCCGACGGGCAGCCGCTCGCACGACATGGTTTTGCGCTTTGCTCTGAAGACAGTGTCATGGCGCTGTTGCGTCTGGCGGGCTTTTCCCGCATTGAAATATTGCAGGAAAAACGCCGGCAAACGACGCTCTACTGCGCGCTGGCGACCAGATAGTCACCGACTTTGAGATCATCCGGCGTGACGTAAAAGCTGGCCCCGATACGGCTTTTAACCGCGACGCCATCTTGTATCTTCGCCAGACATCCACTGACTTCTACGGCGCATTCCAGTTGATTGGGGCGCGCTATATCAATCATTATCAGATAGCGGTTTCCGGCAGCCGACATGAAAGTCGTTTCACTGTGGCTTCCGGCGCGCTGCAGCAGTTCTGCATAGGACGCGTGCCAAAGTTCTTTCATCGCAGCCTGCAGCGCCGCGATGGCGTCTTGATGTTCGTTATTACTCAGCAAAGGAATGATCTCATGGATAAAGACAATGCTCGGATTGCGTTAGTAACCGGAGGTAGTAAGGGTATCGGACTGGCCGTGGTGAAGAAACTGTTGCGTCAGGGGGATTGCGTGGTTACCTGCGGTAGAAACGACGCCAACTGGGAAGAGGCGAAGGCCGCGCATCCAGATCTGGATGCGGTGGATTTTTACGCCTGCGACCTGACGGATCGCCGCTCCCTGCGCCGCCTGTTCGGATACATCGAGAGTCGCTATGGCGCATTGGATATGGCGGTGAACAATGCCGCCTCGGGAACCGGCTCCACGAGCGCCATTACTGATATGTCGGAAGAGCAATTGCGCGGGCCGTTGGAAAACGAACTCTGGGCGCCGGCGCTATGTCTCAAGTATGAGCTTGAACTCATGTCGCGCGGCGGCGCCATCGTCAATGTCAGCTCCGCCAATCGCTTCCGCCTGCAACCGGACCCATTCAACGCCGCCGCTGGTCAGGGGCTGGAGAGTCTGACCCGTTCTCTGGCGCTGTCGTATATTACGCGGGGCGTGCGCATCAATTCGGTCGCTCCCGGCGCCACCCGCACCCCGCGCTGGACCTCGCGGTTGCAAGACGGCCATAATCCACAACAGGAGCAAGCTGCCTCATCGGCGCCTATTGGCCGCTTCGCCGATCCTGAAGAAGTGGCGGAGGCCATTGTCTGGCTGGCCTCTGAAAGTGCAAGTTATGTGGTCGGCCATACTTTGGTGGTGGACGGAGGCCTGTCGCTTACCTGAATGTTGCGTTGAACTGGAATACCAAGAGTGAGGACTGATGTCTTATTTTGCCCCGGCGGCGGCTGTGGAAACTGTCTCTGAAGTGAAAAAAAGCCGCTTCATCACTCGCGCTGGATATGCGGACAGCCGCGAGGCGGCGATGACGATGCTGGCCCAGGCGAAGCAGGACTACCCCGACGCCGGACATCATTGCTGGGCCTATCTGTTAGGCAACCCGAAATCCGCACAGAGCGCGGCGATGTCTGATGATGGCGAACCCAGCGGCACGGCGGGAAAGCCGATATTGAACGTGCTGCAACACAAGGGCGTCGGCGATGTCATGGTGATTGTTATTCGCTACTTTGGCGGCGTCAAGCTGGGAGCGGGCGGATTGGTGAGAGCCTATTCCGGCGCGGCCCAGCAGGCGATGGTGGAACTGCCGGTACAGCTTCGCGAAACTCTGGCCAGCATCAGCTTGAGCTGTGACTTCCGCCATGAGCAGGTATTGCGTTTATGGCTGGATCAACATGGCGCCCGCAATGTGGCTGCGGAATATGCCGAGCATGTCATGCTCAGCGCTGAGTTGTCGCAGGATAAGCTGACTGCTTTGCAGGAGTTCTCCGCCGGCTTGGGAGTGACGTTGACGGTTGTGGAATAAACAAAGTAGCAGCTGTAACCTGCGGACGGCGCTTATAGGATGGTTGCCAGCGGCGTCCGCATAATTTCTAATGGTCGCGCTAGCGCCCGAATAGATAATCAGACTGAATGATTTAATCTGGACCTGCTTGTGGGCGGGTTCGTTCAACTATAGCTGAGGAAGCCTGAGAATGTTGCGAAAACATCTATTGCCTTTAGTCGCCGCCCCTATTTTGAGCCTGGGCCTGGTGTCCGGTTGCGCCAATAGCGGCGCCTACACCGACTCCGCATTGACGCTGGGCGCCGGTGTGCTGCAGGCCACCACCCTCACGGAAGATCAAGTGGTGTCCGTGTCCCAACAGGCGGCGGACAAGATGGATAAAGAAAATAAAGTGGCTCCGTCCAGCAGCAAATACGCCAAGCGTTTGGACGCCATTACCCGCAATCTGAAAAATGCGGACGGGCTGACGCTGAACTACAAGGTTTATTTGTCGGATCAGATCAACGCCTTCGCCATGGCGGACGGCACCGTGCGGGTCTACTCCGGACTGATGGACGTGATGCCTGACGATCAGGTTCTGGCGGTCATGCAGCATGAGATTGGCCACGTCAAACTCAAGCACAGCTACAAGCAGATGCGTGAGAAAATGCTGACGGACGCAGCATTTCAGGCGGTTGTTTCAGCTGGCGGCACAGTAGGCGAGCTGACCCAATCGCAATTGGGACAAATCGCATACGCGGCAGTGAATGCGCGTTTTTCTCAGGCGGACGAACTGGAAGCCGACGCATATTCCGTGAAATCACTGCACAGACTGGGCAAAGATCCCTATGCAATGAAGCGCTCCATCGAAACGTTGCAGAAAAAAGTCGGCGGCGAGTCCAGCTTTCTGAGTTCGCATCCGTCCAATGAGAAGCGACTGGAAAAAATCCAGGAAGAGATCAAACGTCTGTAAAAGATAAGATTTCGACCCAGAGCAGGGAAGACCCAGTCTGAGTCGACAAGCTGTGCGGCGGACGCCGGTTTGGCGCCGCCGCGAAGCGGGACTACGCTTAAGAAAGCTCAACCAGACGCAGGGAGTGTGTGATGGCCGCGACAACAATCAGCCCCGTAATCAGTAAAGCCGAACCGGATTCCGGCTATACCGAACCCAACTTTCTCCCCTTTCCTGAAGAAAACGCCTGGAGCAATCTGGCCAAGGTGGTGCGCGGCGCGCTGAACATGTTTCCGCCGTTCTATCTGCAATCCATCTTTGGGCCAATTTCAAGCTGGCCGCCGCCGCATCGTGAGTTGTCGGAATACACCATACTCGACCTCTGGCGTTTAAAGCGTACGCTCGGATTTCTGGCGGACGCCAATATCCCCGCCTATTCCCATCTGCCCAACAAATGGGCGCGGACCTTTCTTCCGCCCTTCGTCAACCGACTGTTCTGGCGTCCAAGCGGCTACTTTCAGCAGGCGGACCCGTTTGACTCCGTCACCTCATTCAGTCACGAGCGCTGGTTTTTCCTCAATGGTATTCTGACCAATAAGGCCATTGCAGAGCTTAACTCGCAGCTGATCAGCCAGATGTTTCAGCGCCCGGTGACGGTTATCCACAACCAGACCAGCTCGTTTCTCTTGGATTTGTTTCAGTGCGCCGTCGGAAAAAGCTTCAAGATCGATCCGGATCTGGAGATTCCGCAAACCATGACTGAACCAGACGTTAAGGCGACGATAGCATTGCTGGAGGCGATGAAAAATCCGGCGCTGGAGCGGGTGGTGCTACTCTGCCATTCACAGGGAACCATCATCGCAGCCAATGTGTTGCGCGCAATCAGTCGGGCTTTGAAAGCGTTGCAGAAACTGAAAGACAACCCGGAATGCAATGATTGGGCGAACCTGGAGCTTATTGACCGTTTGGCGTTGGCGCATCTTACGCCGGATCAGTTTGGCCTCATGGATAAGAGCGGCTTTAACGCCTACGCCATTAAATTGCTCAAGAAGCTTGAGGTATACAGCTTCGCCAATTGCGCCAATACCATGACCTATATCGCCAAAGTAAACATGCCCATTGAGATGGGCGGTGGCGTTACCGCGCTGCCTTATATCGAAAACTTCGCCAATCAGTATGATCTGGTCGCCCGCCTTGGCGTCATCTCGCCATTGCGGGAATCCGGTTCATCCATCATTGATATTGACGGCCCCCTCTACCTGCGTACGGATATCGACGCCTGGGGACATCTGTTGAACCAGCACTATTTGTACGCCATCAGCGATTACCTCTCCGCACCCCAGGGGACCTCTCGCAATCCTTATCAATTAGAAGGCGATAACGCGGATAGAACGCCTAGACTCTACTGTTACTTCCGAGGCGATAGCCCGGAGCGGATAAAGTCGTTGGATGAAAATCTGCGCAGATTCCCTGTTGCATTGGACATGGTTTGACCTGTTATTCGCTGAGCGCCATCGTCGCCAAGGCTTCCAATGAGGGAAAAATCGCGGCAGCTTCCCCATTTAACTGCTGATTTTGTGATTAGAATCGCAGGTTAAAAGGCGAGAGGAACTTGTTTTTAGTGCGCAAACTGCAAGTGTAAAAAATACTGACGATTATTGGGTCGTTATTCCCGCGAAATCTCATCAGAGAATAACTGTATGTTTAATCGGCGATAATCTCGGCCAAATTATGTGATGCATTGTTATCTTTGTGGGTTTTTTATCTGTTCTTAAAGGAATGATTGAATAAAAGCCTAAATATAGTTCCTAAAGAATAGTCTCAAAAGTCTATGCATGTTCTTCATGAAAATATCGGGACTATTTCTTAAGGTCTATATCTTTTTTGTGTTTATTTAAATGCGAAGTGAACGGCTGATCAAATTTTGTCAGGCCTATATCTAAAGGCCGTGTCCACTAACTTTACTGAGAAAATATACTTTTATATTGGTTAAAAATATAACGATATGTTTTTTATTATATTTTTAAACCAGGGAATACTTTGTGCCTTTCGGGTAACTCCAAAATCAAAATTATAAGGAGTAACCATGCACAAGGTTATTAATGCATTGTTTCTAGCAAGTAGTGCAGTGGCCTTTGTAGGGTCTGCTCAAGCCGCCATTGTAGACATTTACACGGATCAAGCTGCTTGGGCGTTAACAACAGGAGCCTATGAGGTCGAAAGTTTTGACCGGGACGCGTTAACCTCAGGACTAAGTATTTCTTCAGGATGGAGCCACTCCACGGTCAGCGGCGGGAAGTTCTATGACCGTGTTAGCGACACCTATGCGCCCACCGTTTTCACTTTTGAAGGCGGCGCCACCTCTTTTGGCGGCATTTGGGACTTGGCGGGCCCCGGAGGAGAGGGGACTGGCATCAAGATGGAAATTGAGCTGCTGGACGGCAGCAAGGTTGTCGAAGAAATGGCTCCGACGTTGAGCGGCACTTTCTGGGGCTTCGCCCTGGACCAAGGCTTCTCTTCGATCAAGTTCCTGGAAGGCTCATTCGCTGCGCTGTTTGAAACTTACAGTCTGGACGAACTCTTTTTCACAGGAGTCGCCGGTAAGGACAAAGACGCAGCTGAGACCAGCGAAGTTCCCGAGCCGGGAGTATTCGCACTGCTAGGTTTGGGCATGCTCGGTTTGTCGATGCGCAGGAGATCTTCTCAAGCGTAATCGATCTAACCGATGGAATAGGCCGGCGGAGACGTCGGCCTGAACCAGGAGTTAGCTCAAAAACTCCCTTTCCATTTTCGCGAGAGTGCGCTACTGCGTTAGCGCCCATGAAGTACTCGCTCCTTTTTCGACGCTTTGTTACATTGAACGCAAATGCGTCGGGATAATTCTTTCTTCCAGAATCTCTGGAACCATCAGGCAAAGCTCCCAGTAAACGCCGTCTTCTTTCTCTGAGCGGTGTGAGGCGAAGCTGTATCCCAGCCGGCTTAACACATTTTCAATTCGTTTCGTGGAGAATTCAGGGCCGACTTTGAAAACTCCATTAGAGCGCCCGATACACCTAGCTTCCCGCACCATGCGAAACAGCTGTCGCTCAAACTCCGGAGATGTTTTCTTGGTGGTCATGTTCACCGTACTTGGTCATGCTGAGTGTTGGTTTTGAGTAAAACTTCCCAGACTTAACAGGCGAGCTTAACTGTGATGCCGCCTCTCTCAGCGTTAGGGAATAGTGCTATGGCCATAAAGACGCGGTAAATAACACTTGTATGAATATGATATAAAAACATCAAGTTATCAATATTTTTTAAACTGGCTATTAAGTGTTCGAAAACAAGAGCATGGAGAAGCGAACGACCAAGCAGGCCGCCGCGACCTCGCCGTGCGGCCTGGATAATCTCTTAACGCGACTTGAACGTGGCTTGAGCTTCAGGACGTCGACTTGCTCGCCAAGTCTCGCACCACATATTGCAGAATTCCCCCATGGCGGTAGTAATCCCACTCGGTTGGCGTATCAATGCGTACGTCCATGTCGAAAGTCTTCTTCGAACCTTCTTTATCTACGGCAGTGACAGTAATTGATTTGGGTGAATCTTCCAGAGAACCGAAGGAGTAAGTTTCTTCTCCATCGAGGTTCAATGTCTGCGCTGATTCGCCGGGCTTGAACTGGAGAGGTAAAACGCCGAAGCCAACCAAATTGGAACGGTGAATTCGTTCATAGCTTTCCGCCAGCACCGTTCGTACGCCAAGCAAACTGACCCCTTTGGCGGCCCAATCGCGACTTGAGCCGGAGCCATATTCTTTTCCGGCGATGACAATCAGCGGAGTCCCATTCTCCCGGTAGCGTGAGGCGGCGTCGAAGATACTGACGACTTCTCCGCTGGGCCAGTGTGTGGTCCAGCCGCCTTCTGTTCCCGGCGCCAGTTGGTTGCGTAATCTGACATTGGCGAAGGTGCCGCGCATCATCACTTCATGATTGCCGCGGCGGCTGCCGAGACTGTTGAAATCTCGTTGCTCGACGCCGCATTCGAGTAAATATTTTCCGGCGGGGCTATCCGGGCCGATGGAGCCGGCAGGAGAAATATGGTCGGTGGTAATGGAGTCGCCAACTTTCACCAAGGTCCGCGCTTGTTCGATTTTCGGCAGAGCGGGCGGCGATAAGGTCATTCCGTTAAAGAACGGTGGTTTCTTGATGTAGCTGGAGTCGGGCCAATCATAGGTTTTACCCTCTGGAACCGGCAGTGCGCGCCAGGCGTCAGTCCCAGTAAAAACATCCGCATATTGGCTGCGATAACGCTCTGAAGAAACTGTGGCGGCGATAAGGTCGGCGACCTCTTTTTGCGAAGGCCAAATATCCTTCAGGTAGACATCCTCACCATTCTTGTCCTGGCCAAGAGGATCTTTGTAAATATCCATACGCATGGAGCCGGCCAGGGCATAGGCCACCACTAACGGCGGCGAAGCCAGATAGTTGGCGCGCACCTCTGGATGTATGCGGCCTTCGAAGTTGCGGTTACCGGATAGCACGGACGCCACCATGAGTTTGTCTTTGCGGATGGCGCTTTGAATCGCCTCCGGCAGTGGACCGGAATTACCGATGCAGGTGGTGCAACCAAATCCAACCAGATTGAAGCCGAGGGCTTCCAGATCATCCATGAGCTCCGCCGCCTTGAGATAAGCCGGTACGACCTGAGAACCGGGAGCGAGGGAGGTTTTCACCCAGGGTTTGACGGTCAACCCCCGCTGCTGCGCATTTCTCGCCACGAGCCCTGCCGCCAGCATGACAGCCGGGTTAGAGGTATTGGTGCAAGAGGTGATGGCGGCGATCACGACGTCTCCGTGCAGGAGTTGATGAGAATCGCCGTTGCGCTCTTCTGTCGATTCGTTGTCGGAAGCGGAACTCAGGTCCAGATAATCCTGCAAGGTGCTTTCAAAAGAGACTTTGGCGTCGAAGAGCGCGACGCGGTCCTGTGGACGTTTGGGACCGGCCAGACTGGGTGTGACTGAGCCCAGATCCAGTGTCAAAGTATCACTGTATTGCGCTGGACTATCGCCTGTTTCCCGCCATAGGCCCTGGGCTTTGGCGTAGGTTTCCACCAGATTGATCAGGCTGTCCTCTCTGCCGGAAAGCTTGAGATAGGCTAAGGTTTCTTTATCCACAGGGAAGATGCCGCAGGTGGCGCCGTATTCCGGAGCCATATTGGCGATGGTGGCGCGGTCCGCTAAGGGCAGGTGGTCGAGACCATCGCCGTAAAACTCGACGAACTTTCCTACCACGCCTTTCTTGCGCAGCATTTGCGTGACAGTGAGAACGAGGTCTGTGGCGGTCGCGCCTTCGGCGAGCTTGCCGGTGAATTTAAAGCCCACGACTTCCGGCGCCAGCATGCTGACCGGCTGCCCCAGCATGGCGGCTTCCGCTTCAATGCCACCAACACCCCAGCCCAATACGCCGAGACCATTAATCATGGTGGTGTGAGAGTCAGTGCCGACCAGGGTGTCAGGGTAGGCGAACCATTCACCATCGATTTCTTTTTGCATCACCACCTGCCCCAGATATTCCAGGTTCACTTGGTGCACGATACCGGTGCCGGGAGGGACTACCCTGAAATTGGAAAACGCTTTTTGTCCCCAACGCAGAAACTTGTAACGTTCCTCATTGCGTTCGAATTCTATCTGAGTGTTGCGCGCCAGGGCGTCCTGGTCGCCGAAATAGTCGACCATCACAGAGTGGTCGATGACCAGATCAACGGGTTCGAGGGGATTGATCAACCTGGGGTCGCCGCCGAGACTCATCATCGCGTCGCGCATGGCTGCCAGATCCACCACCACTGGAACGCCAGTGAAATCCTGTAAGACAACCCGCGCCGGCGTGAACGCAACCTGCGCGCTGGGTTGAGCGCTGGCGTCCCATTGCGCGAGAGCGGCGATGTCATCTTTTGTGATGCTATAGCCGTCTTCTCGCCGCAACAGATTCTCCAGCAGGATCTTGATGGAGTAAGGCAGCCGTTCGACTTTGTATTCCGCCGGCATCGAACTTAGTAGATGGATGCGGTAGCTGCGGTCTCCGACGGATAAATCGGAGAGTGTGTTAAAACTGTTCATGGCGCCTCCTTGATCCGCCTGGTCGGGAAGGAAGGTTAACCGCTTGCGGCGCCGGCTCCATGTACTGCTGCATCGGGAGAGGAGGCGGGCTTGGATAACCGGCCGAACCGTTCCCAGGCCTTTTCATGAAAGAAATAGGCTACAGTGTTGCACAGTGGCTCCACTAATGCGATAGCGCCCCCGACGATGAGGTCGCCGGTTAACAGGTACCCTACAGTGAAGGCGACGCTGAAATGGATGATGGCGAAGGTGAACGTTTTAACCATGTCTGACTCCTCCGTACCACGGTAGCCGTTTGTTTGTTATGGCTAGATTAGAATGATTCTCATTATTTAAAAAGGTAATCATAACTATGCTTCCGATTGATTGGTTTAATCGGAAGCAGGAGCACGCGCGGGGGTCGTAAGTGATGAGCGCCAGAATGAAAGATTGCTACAGAAAGCAGATGAGTATCAGAGCTGTTGATGGTACGCCTGATAACCAATCCATAGGACAGTGCCTAACAGGCCAAGATAACCCAACACCAAGCCAGTGATAGCCAGCCCCGCGCCGGTCAGTACGCCAGCGCTTTCCCGAATTTTATGGAGCGCGATATGTCCACAGATAATCGCTATCAGGGAGCCAAAGAAGAACAGGCCGATGAGGCTGAATATAAAGCTGGTCACCGCCAGGCCAGAGGTGTGGGAAAACGTGGCCTTGCCTGATGCCGGGTTGGCGTTGACGCGTTCACTCGACTGTGGTTGAGACATCGGGGAAGCGTGCGCGGTGGGGGAAGGCGTTGCTGTCTGAGCTGAAGCGTTTGGCGCAGGCGTTGGCTCTGGTGTGGCGGCCCTTTCCAGGAAATAGATTTCCGTCGCTAGCGTGCCCAGAGGAAGGAAGTCCACTTTGTCTCCCCGTCGCGGCGCTTCCTGACTTTTCCACTCAGCCAGGCTGAAGGCGTAACGGCTGCCTTGATGACATCTCAACACGCCTTCACGGTTGTTATGATTGATATCAAGTACTACTCCGTCCATATCTATCACCTACGTCTGCTGGAACTCTATATGCGTCATTTGGAAAAGAGGGGAGCCGGTTAGTGTAACGGACGCAAACAGCGGAAGTAGCCTGGGGCAAACCCTAGGGGCGTTAGGTCGTTTTATCGGAAAAATATCAAATAGAATCAGAGAGAAAGCGCTGTATAAGTCGGAATGTAACGGACTGCTTATGCAGCTGGAAAGGAGGCGGTAAGCGGAGGGCGGACGTGATCAATCCGCCCTTGCAAGGCATGCGGCGAATAAGTGCGTTGAAATCTATACAGCTCACTCCTTGGTGACGCGTCTTTCCATAATGGCGGGATCGTCCCAACGGTAGATGCGGTTTTCCGTATAAGTGATTTCGGGAACACGCTCTCCCTCTGAGAGCTTTTTCAGATAGCGGTAACTGATCCGTCCCATTTCCTCGAAATCAATGGAAACAAAGGCGTGGACGAGCTTCTCACTCAACTGATCCAGCTGTTCAGGCAGTGGCGTGCCTATGCCTATGACAACTATCTTGTTGAGCGAATCAAGATACTCAGCCTTCGCCGGCATCATGACTTCCCGGTAAAGATTGAGGTCGATCTGAGGCCATGAGCCGACGGAGAGGAATACATTGATCTCCTTGTTATAGATCGCCTCCCGCATTTGCAGCAGGGCGCGATCGTATTTATCCCAGTTGTACCAAGGACAGCGAACAGGCTCATGCCATCCGTTTTCGCCAGTGAGTTTGCGGTCAGCGGGAAAGGCGTCATCTCCGCTAAGCACCTGCCGCACGCCCAGCAAGCGCGCGTTAAGGTTTGGGTTGTAAGGGCCGCCGCTCATCAGACAAACAGCGCCGCCTTGCGGTCGCAGACGCATGGCCTGAGTGGCGAGATTGCGTCCAAAGCCAAGGTTGTCGGGTCCCACGTAAGCGCTACGCAAGTTGTCGTGAGGTTTTTCCAGATCGGAATCAAAGGTAATGATGGGAATGCCGCGTTCTGAAGCAGCTCGTAAAGAACTTGCAGCGAGGTATTCAGAATTGGTGACGGAAACGGCAATGCCGTCAATGCGTCGATCCATCGCCTCCAACAACACACGGTCTTGAGTGCGAAAATGTGCGGGACCGACTTCTCCAATGTGAATACAGGTGTCGTCATTGAGGCGGGCCTCTTCTTCACATCCCTTCCAGGCGTTGATGAAATTGATGTCCTCCACGCTCTTGCCGGCGATGCCGAAAATGCGTCCGGCGGCCTGCGTCGAAAGTGCGGCCAGGGATAGCGACAGTGCGGTGAGGAGGTGAATCCCAAAGAGCCAAGATCGACTGTCCATGTGCGTCTCCAAAACTCATTGAACCCAGTGTTGTCTCTAAGTATGGAGCAATTTCCGTGAAATTCACGGCTATAGTTATTGGTAGCGTCGTGACGTAGGAATAGATAGCTGAAGCACGAGGGCCGGAGCCCTCGGCTGGCATGTTGAAATCGTAAGTTAAAACGTCTTCAACCAAACTCCTCCATAAAATCCAGAGCGAACTGGTGGCGGATTTGTTTGCGGTGGTTGGCCCAGAGTTCGGCGATTTTTTCCTGGTTGCACTTTTGCCTGTCCACCAGAACGCGGGTTTGCAGTTCGCCAACCGGGCGGGTGGTAGGGCATTTGGTGAACACGAACTGGTTACTGATCAGGTCCATGAAGGGGCCGGATTTGCTGGTGGGCATAATGAATACCAGCTGCAGGCCCAAAGTCTGGGTCAGATAGTTGATGACCTCGCGGGAGCGGGTTTCGTCCATTTTCGAGAAGGCTTCGTCCACCAGCACCATACGCAGATGACTGTCGCCTTCGTTGAAGCGGAATGCGGAGGTGATCGCCGCCGAGCGGATGATGTAGGCCGGGGTCTCCAACTGGCCGCCGCTGCCGGTACCGTATTGCGACAACGGAATCGGTTGTTTGCCTTGCGGCTCCTTATAAATCTCGTAATTGCGGTAGTTGCGATAATCTGAGATGCGTTCAAGCTCGCGCATCGCTTTTTGCTCGTCGTCGGACAGCAACATCGCCATCATGCGGTCGCGCACTTGCGAGGCTTTCTTCGACAACTCCGCGTCAAACAACGTGGCACCTTCGCCGAGATTGGGCAGGGCGATGATTTCCTTGAAGAAATCCCAGTATTCCTTGAATTCCGGCACCCACGTCCAGTCGAAGCGGAAGGATTCGCGGTCGGCGCCGAAACGATGGTGCTCCAGCTCCCGGTTCATGTCCTCCAGGATCTTCTTGCCGTCATTGATGGCCTGATAGATGGCGTGGCAGAGATGGGTGACGAAGGTGTTGTTGAACGCCAGTTTCAACTGCGCCAGCTTCTCTTGTTTCTCCACCAGGATGTTGTTTTTCAGGCGGTTGCGTATTTTGTCGATTTCCCGGCTGACTTCACAGATGCGGCTGAAGAATGCTCGGTTATGCATCTGGTCATAGTCGGGCAGATAGGCGATCTGATCCAGCGGATTGCTCGACTGGTTGTGCTCGATCAACTTGTTCTCGAACTGTCGCGCCAGGCTTTCAATGTTGGATTGAGTATCCTGCAACTCCAGATACAACTGATCGGAACGGATGCTTTCCGCACATTGATCCGCCTCCTGCAGGCGCGCTTCACTATCGAAATTCGGCCACAGGGACGCGATTGAGCGCAGGGACTCTTCTTTTTCGTCCTGTTTGGTTTCCGAGGCGTCTTTGCGTTCGCTGAGCGCCTTACAGAGATCCGCCTTCTGCGCCAGCTCGGTTTGCAGACTGCCTTCCCGCTTAAGAAGAACCTCAATACGTTGCTTGAGTTCTTTGTCCTGTTGCTTGAGTTGCTCCAGCTCTTGTTCCAGTTGCTCGAAGTCGGCCAGGTCCAGGTGGGCCAGGCGATCTTCCGCTTCGCGTAGTTCCCGGTGGATATCGAGCATGGCTTTCAGGCGGTCGGCGTAGGACAGCGGCTTGATCTGATCCGCGGCGCGCAGCAGATTGGACAATTCCTGCCACTGCTCGCCAGCGCGTTGGTGCTCGATGCGGATTTGCTGCAGCTCTTCTCTCTTTGCGTCCAGAGCGCGTTCCCGCGCCTCCTGTCCAAATACCAGCTCACTGTCGGCCACGTCACAACGAAACATGCTGTAAGAGCCCGAACCCAGGCCGTTGGCGGTGACGCCGCGACGGGTCATCCGCAACTCTTCCTCCGAACGCACCCGTAGCACGTTGCCGTAGCTGGCGGTGATGTAGTAGCGCGCGGTGGCGTGGCTGAACTCCATGACATGGATAATGGAATCTTTGTCCAGATTCATGCGCTCGCAATCGCGGCGGGCTTTCTCACCCTGGATCACGCGCGCCTGTCCGCCGCCTTTCAAGGAGCGCAGGATGCGGGTGGCGCGGGCTTCGTATTCCGGCTCCACCAGAATCGAGAAGCGTCCGCCGCCGACATAGCCTTCGATGGCGTTTTGCCATTTGGGGTCTTTGATTTCGACGTAATCGCAGAGCACTCGGGGGTCCGCCTCGGGGCACTCCCGGCGAATCGCCTCTAACGCTGTTTTTACGTGGTAAGGATAAGTGACCTGACGCGTCTCCAGGCTTTCGATTTCCGCCTGTTTCTGATGGCGTTGCTGCTCCAGCTTCTGATTCAGGCTCTCGCGTCGGTGCAGGGCGCGACTGACTTGGTCACGCAAGCTGACGCCGTCGGCGCTGATTTCTCCATCGTGCCACTGGCGCTGCCACTGGTTGGCTTTCTGTTGAATTAATAACGCCTGATCGAGGTGGCTTTCGAGGGGGGAGATATCCACCCAGTCGCGTCCCAGCAGGGCGGCGAAATCCACCTGACCGTGTTGTTTCAGTTGGCTGAACTCCAGGGCTCCCGCCCAGACATCCTTATGCCCCAGACGCGGTACGTCATCCAGGATATTCTGGTTCTTCATCAGGTTGATGATGTTATTGGTGGCCTGAAAGATGGCGTCCAGACGATGATTCTGCTCCAGCAGCCCCGGCGCTTGTTCGTGCAGGGCGCGGCCATTGGCGGCGATCAGCTTCTCCAGCTCGTCTTTCTGCTGCAGCGGCTGATGGCCCATGCGTTTGGCGGTCAGCTCAAGCAGACGGCCCTCGATCTGGTCGTGGCGGGCTTCCAGCGTATCGCGCTCCTGCTGGTTGGAAACTTTCTCATCCTGCAGGGACTTCTGCTGCTTCTTGGCGGTGAGATAGGCTTCCTGATCCGTCAGATACTGGTGGCGCGCGGCGACGTATTGCCAGACGTTCAAATCGATCCAGCGTTGAATATAGCTCTCGCCGTAGCCCGTGGCGTCGCTCAGAATGCGAATGGCGTTCTTGAGGCGGGACGCGTCGCTCTCCATACCGTGGATAGTTTTGAGCAGATCGGAGACGGAGCGGATCGCTTCGCCCAGGTCTTTCTTTTCCAAGATTTCATTGGCAACGAAATCATTGATGCTTTTCACTGGCTTATAGGCCATGAAACGGGAGAATGCGCGAGCGGCGTTCATCGCCTCACGCTCCGGCACCTCGTGAGATTTGCCGCGCAGAATGCCGTAAAGGCGTTTTAGATAGCCTTTCTTGGTATCGTACTTCTCCACTTCGAATTTCTTGCGCAGGCGCGCCACGATCTTGTCCATGGGCATGACGAATTTGTCGCCGCTGGCGTCTTCGCCCTGCAGGTCGGATAGACTGATTTCCGCCCCCGGCAATATCAGGAAGAACAGGTCGTCCTGGCGCGCCACCCGTTGCGAGCCAGCCTGATCGATGTGGGCGCGGCAACAGATAAGGGCGGTGAAGGGCTCGGCGGACTCGCCTGTCGTTGGATGAAAACAGGCGGCGATATAGCCTTCGGTGGGCTCCAGACGGGCGAAGCTGCCATCGTCGCAACCGAGTACATAGGAAGACAGCGTACGCACCTGCTTGCCGCCGCGACCCCGTTGGGTAGTTTCATCCTGGCCTGGGTTGTAGGTGAACAGGTAATCGTGGGCGGCGGTCATCACCGTCTGAATGGCGTCCGCCGACGTGGTTTTACCGGAACCGTTGCCCCCGGAAAGCAGATTAATGGGGCCGAAATCGAATTCGCTGTTGGGGATGTTGCCCCAGTTAACGTAGATGCATTTCTTTAGAAACATGGTGCTCTCAAATCACTGATAGTGGACGCCGCCTTATTTATTCCGTCCTTGGGCCAGCTTCCGCCGGTTAGCTTTCTTCCGGGGACGCCGCTGCGTCTTTCTGCTGCGCCTCTTCTCCCCGCAACGCAGACAGCGCTTCATCGCTGACGAAGTTGACGATTTGCGGACGGATGCGGACCCAGCTTTCGCCGCTTTCCAACGTGTCTTCCTGGCTGAATTGCAACAGACGCAACTGACGTAGGCGCTTCAGCAGCTGGCGGCGTTCCGTCAGATTCTCCGGCAGGGTGCGTTGCAGCAGGTTCTTCATGGCGATGGACAGCGCCTCAAAGCTGAGCGTGACGCCGCCCTGATCGTCCACCTGACCCTCTCGTAGGGCTTTGTCGTACTGGCTGCGCAATACCAGAATCAAGGCGATTTCCTGCTGATTCAGGCGCGCGCGCAAACCGGTGTTGAACGGCTGATCCACCTCATCGTCGAGACCTGGCGCCTCCGCTCCCGGCGGATACGCACGGATATATTGGAACTGACGGTCATGCAGCAGACGCACACCGAGAACGGACAGATAATCGTCCACCAGCTTGTCGATGCGCAGGTAACGATCATACAAAGATTGTTCGATCAGGCTTTCATCGCGGCAGATGATGCTGTAATCCAGCAGACGCAGCACCAGCTCGCTGAAGTCCGTTAACTGAAGTCCTTCAGAGGACAGTTCATTTTCAAGGCATTGACTCAGAATCATAAGGTGTCTTGCATCGCTTTTTTCGGTCGTACTTCGATGATGAAATCATCCGCCTGGAGTAAATAATCATTGCTGACCAGATCGCCCGTCGGCTCAACCACGAACTCGTATTCGCTGGAGAGTCCTGACACGGAGCCCAGCTCCACGGCATGCATCGCCGCCAACAGATCGGGAGCGGCGTTAATGGGCAGATGTTTGGTCTGGATGCGTTGGCCGCCCCGCAGCGCCTGAATCAGATACTGACGGGTACGGTCGTCATTGATGACGAAAGCCTGATCCAGCGCGTGTTGTATGAACAGCTCTTTACGAGCGCCCTGATCCAGCGGCTCATCGTTGAGCACCCGGCTGTCCACAGTAATCTTACGGCGACCTTCGCGCAGGCTGATCTGTTTGGGGTCGATAAGGCCCACATTGAGATTGGCCATCAGGGCGCCTGCGCGCTCCAGACGCGCCTGTTGCTCTTCCGCCGGCAGCTCGGTCAGCTCCTGGCAAATCTGCACCATGTCATTATGGCGCTGGCTGGCCAGATAGCTCATTTGACGGATAATGATATCCGCGCGTCGGGTGAAGTTACGTAGCGCGCTGCGCAGGGCAGGCAACATGATATCGCAGGCGTTGGTGAGTCGGATTTCTATGTTATCCAACAGCAGCCAGAGCAGGGATTGCCCCTCCACCACTCGATCCGGCAGCAGACGGCGCAGTTCGCCTTCGGCGTGCGCCTTGGCCTCTTTGGGGAGCCTGCGAATCTGGCGCACCTGGGACATGATCTCGTCCCGGTGTTTCTCCACGGAGTCCGCCGACAGGCGCACTGACAAATCCGGCTGGAAGCGTTTGTCCATGAAGTCGAAGAATTCATCGCTGGCTCGTTTGATCAGCGCGGTGATCTCAATTTCTTTCACCAGCTGGCGCTTGCGGTCTTCCAGCTCAGTAATAATGTCAGTGAAGTCGCTGATGATACGCTCGGAGTATTCGTAGGCGTCAAGCAGGTCGTGGACTTCGCCGGCTTCAATAAACGCCCGCAGCGCATTACGGGTATTGCGGGTGTTGCGGTGACGGGTGCGCACCGACGCGCCGCTGAGCTCCACAAAGGGCTGGGTAAACAAACGCCCTTTACGGCTAAAGTGATAGCTGGACTGTAGCGTAACCTCGTCAACCTGTACTTCCAGCCAGCCGTAGTCAATCAGCGTATTGAGAATCCACAGGGCCTTGTCGCGATCCGTACGGAAACGCCCTTCGGTTTCGCTGTCTTCATCGGTTTCCAGCTCCGGCGCGCGAGTCAGGGCGGTTTGGAAGATCTCCACCATCTGTTCTCGCTTCAGAGCGTGGCCGTAGTCCGCCATGCTGCTGTAGAAACGTTGATACAGCAAACGCAGGCACTCCACGATCATTTCGCGGTATTTGCTGGTCAGCGGACGAAAGAATTGCGGGCAGTCTGTAGAAAAAAACTGCTGAAAACGGTCTGGATTCGACATCAGTAACGGCTGTGCAGGTTGTTCTGGGGCGACCGCCTATTATAGGGGCAAGGTGGAGGAAATCCCATGAGCAAAATGTAACAGGGGATGCCCCGACCGGTATCCTTACCGGAGCAGGAAAAAGGCTGACAGGGCGCCGAACACCACGGCGAAGCCGATGACGGTGTAAAGCAGATAGCCGCTTTTGGATTCCGCTTTGGCTGCGAATTCCTGAGCGGGAGCAGGTTTCTCTTGCGCCGGTTTTCTGGCTGCTTTGGGCGGCGCAGCGGGTCGCATTGGGCGTGGCGGCGGATTATTGGCGACGGTTTCTTCACCGGTTGGCGCGGGAGAGGGCGCTTGCGCGACCGCGTCTGGACGCACGATGGTGCGGTCGCCGTCATCTTCGGGCCCGGTCACGGTAAAGGTGACGACGTCAAAACGCAGACGATCGCCTCGTTTGGCGCGTCCCTGGGTAATGCGCTCGCCGTTCAGGTAAGTACCGTTGGTGGAACCTAAATCCTTGACCAACATATAATTTCCCGCCACAGTCAACTGGGCGTGCTGACGCGACAAATGGGACACCGGCACAGTGATGTCGCACTGTTCGTCACGGCCGATGATGACGGTGTCTTCGATCGGGTAAAACGATTGCTTGGCCCAGCTGGCGTTGGTTTGCAGGCCCCATTCATTATGGGCGATGCTTTGCGGCGCTTCGTGTTTCGGTTTATGCTCGGCTCCGGGATGCACCACTTTAAAGTGGGCTTTTCCCAGTTGGATGGTATCGTTTTCGTTGATTTTTACGGCTTTTTGCACCTTTTTGCCGTTAACGCCCACGACATAGTCGGGGCTGAGGTTCAGCAGATACAGCTGTTCCTCCTGCAAACGTATCTCGGCATGAAAGTCCTGGATGTCCGGCTGGTTGAGAATCAGGTTGTTGGAAGAATGCTTACCTATTTTCAGGCGCGGTTCTACCAGCCAGATGCTCTCCCGGCTTCCATCGGTGAATTGCAGTTTCAGCATGCTGCTAGGGGCCTCGTTAAGCTCACACTTGTGGAAATGACTACTGAATTAAGGTTCTGCCGGTCAGAAGGCGCTTTAACACTTTAGAGTATAGTCAAGGAAACTAAACTGAAAACCCATCTATACTAAAGAAATATACTTTTTTAATCCCCATGAATCAGGGACTTGGAAATCTTTTAATGCAAGTAGGTTTCGCAACTCATACCGGCCGGCGGCAGCAAAATCAGGATAATGGATTAGTAGACGAATCGACAAGTCTCTATGCCGTCGCCGACGGCGTTGGAGGGGGCGACAGTGGGGAAGTCGCCAGCGCGAGCGTGTGCCAGTCCATGCAAAGAGCGGTGCACGCCGGACATCCATTGGAGCAGGCTATTCTGCTCGCTCATCAATCCTTGTTAGGCGACGACATCAGTGGCGAGCGCGGCTACGCGGCGTCCACCGTTGCGGCGTTGCATGCGCATTCCGATGAAATGGAAGTCGCTTGGGTGGGCGACAGCCGCGTGTATCTGTTGCGGGACGACCTCGTCATGCAGATGACGGAAGATCATTCTGTCGCACAACGCAGCACCGGACTATCTGAAGAAGAAGCGGCGCGCATTCGCCATGTGCTCACCCAGGCGGTGGGTGCTGCGGGTGAGGGTGGGCTGCATGTGGACGCCTATCGCGTGCCCCGTCAGGCGGGGGATGTCTGGTTGATGTGCAGTGATGGACTGCATGGCGTGGTGCCCGAAGAGCAGATACAGGAAGTGTTGGCGCGTCGCGGTAACTCGCAGAGTAAAGCCGATGAGCTGGTGGAAATTGCTCTCACTAATGGCGCTGATGACAACGTTACCGTGCTGGTGGTGACCGATAAAGACGGCGCGCCCCATAGCAACGCTGCTCCCAAGCGCGATTTGTCCGGTGAAAAAACCCGACCCATGCCGCCTTTCGCCGAGTCGAACGCATCACAATCCGCATCGGGACGGCCTTGGCGTTACATGGCTTTAGGCGGCATACTGGCCGCAATACTGTTTTTGGCGCTGGCGTTCGCTCTTTAACGCTTTGGAGAGATTCGGCGACGGACTAATGCATCTAATTCGGAAAAGATAACTACATGGCGTGGCAGGGATACAAAGTTCTCAGCAAGCTGGGCGAGGGCGGCATGGCGACTGTATACAAAGCCCTGCAGGAGTCGCTGCAACGTCCTGTCGCCATTAAAATACTGTCCGCCAACCTGAAAGATCACCCTGAGATTCTGGAGCGTTTCGAAAAAGAATCTCTCATCATCGCGCAACTGAATCACCCCCACATCATTCATGTCATCGATAAGGGCGTTACCGGCAAAGGGCGCCCTTATTTCGTCATGGAGTATGTGGAAGGCATGACCCTTGAGGACGCCATCAACCGCGGCAAGCTCGACTTTTCCCGCAAAATGGATGTGCTGGTGCAGTTGTGCAAGGCGTTGGCGTATGCACATAAGAACGGCGTGATCCACCGCGACATCAAGCCTTCCAATATCCTCATCGACAATGATTGGCAGGCGCGGGTGCTGGATTTTGGCATCGCGCATTTCTACGACTCGTCCAGCAAACAAAAGACCCTGCATACTGAAACCAGCAACATTATGGGCACGTCCGCCTATATGGCGCCGGAACAGCACAAGTCGGCGGACGCCGCCTCAGTGCAGAGCGATATCTATGCGCTGGGCATCCTCATGTATGAGTTGTTCACGGGAGTCTGTCCGCAAGGAGAAATCCCTCCGCCGCGCAAATTTGAGCCGGAGATGGCGCCGGCCTTGAACTCGCTGATCATGCGCTGTCTGGAAAAAGACCCGGCGGAGCGGCCGGCCTCCGCAGACGAGGTGAAAAACGGGTTGCTGCATATTCTGCAAGGCGGCCATCTCAGCAAGGCCCAGAAGGAGCGGGCGCTATCCAACAGCGAGGCGATAGAGTCCAAGTTTTCCCTGTTGGACGTGCTGAAGGAAGATCGTCATAGCTCCGTCTATTTATATGAAGATCAGGGTAAACAGAAGCTGCTGATCATGAAGAAGTTGCCCGCCGACACGCCGGGGATCAAGGAGCACAAGCTGCTGGCGCGGCTCAGTCATCCCAATATCTGCAAGATCCTTGCAGTGTCGAAGGGGGATAAGGGTTACGTTATCGTGACGGAGTATCTCCCTGGCGGCTCTATGGCCGAACAAATGCTGGCCCCGCTGCCTGCGGTGAAAGTGGTGGAGTGGGCGGAGCAAATTGCGGAGGGGCTGGCGTTCGCCCATCGCAACCGGATTGTGCATGGCAATTTGCGTCCCAGTAACCTGTTGCTGGATGAAGAGGGCTCCATCAAACTCACGGATTTCGGCTTGCGCGCGCACTATACTGATTCAGACGAGCCGAACTGGTATGAAAATGCCGACGCCAAGGGCATTCTCGGCGACATGTTCGCGCTGGGCGCTATCTGCTATCACGCGCTGACCGGACAACCACCGGTGATTCGCGGACAACGTCTGGTGCGCAGTAAAAGATTTACCGAGCTTCATAACCGGCTGCAAGAGCTGATTACTCGGCTGTTGGAGACACGCCCGGATAAACGCTATCCCTCGCTGGAAGTGGCCATGGCGGATATTCGCGGGGTCTTGAAAAACCTGCGTGCGCAAACGGCGGCCAAGCAGACGGAAGCGATCAAAAAGCATGTGTCTCAGGTCGCCAAGAAAGAACGTCGCTATCGCCCGCCGATTCGCTGGGGACGGCTGATTTTCTTCATGCTGGTGATTGGCGTCGCGGCGGAAGAATACTTCTGGGGGCACGGGTATCGTTATCTCAAACCTTACATTGACCCCTATCTACAGCAGATGCAGGAATCCGACGCCTGGATCGAATGGTCGGAGAAAGCCAAGGAAGTCGGCCGCAAAACCAATCAGATTGATTGGTGACCCTCAATTGATTCCGTATTGTTGTGAGCTCTCGAAACGAAAGTAACCGCTGGCTTCTTCGGCGGCGATGATATCCGCTTCGTCGCCAAAATATTTCTGCTGCAGCGCCTGAATACGCGCGGCGTTCTGCGCGTCACCCTCTGTCAGCGCCTGCCGTTGCGCCATATAGGCGTCGCCGTTCGCTCTCCGTTCGTCCCGGGTTTTATCCAGATCCCCCCAACGGCTCAGCGCCGCCTCATCCATTCCCAGTTCTTCACGTAAATGGCGTAGCTGCGAATAGCGCTGTTCCGGGGGCATGGTCCGCAATTGTTCCTGCACAGAGGAGAGACTCAGAAAGCGATCGGTCAACTCCTGCTTCTTATTGTTGATGAGGTGTTCGGCTTTTTCGGGGAAGCTGGCCAGGATTTGTTGTTTATATTGCGCAATTTTCTCTTCCACAGGAGCGGAGGACTGTTCCAGGTCGGCCAGGCGATCTTGAAACTGTTCGGCCTGCCACTGATCTTTCCAGATCTCGTAGGCTTGTTCGCCAAACAGCGCCTCACGTTTTTGCCAGAGGCGAGTGCGCTTTTCCGCGTCGCTCAGGGACATCAGAGCATAGCGTTCCGTGTTCATCCACTCGGTATAGGTTTCCAGAGCGACGAAGGTCTGCATCAACGCATCCTGCAGGTCAGGAAAGGCGGCGCCGATCAGAATGGCCAGTTGTTCTCGCCAGTTTTCCGGATAGCGGCTTTGTACGAAACGCATGAGCTTTTCCAGCACCTGGACCTGAACTTTCGGATGTTGGATATGCGCCCCGAAGGTGCGTTGTAAATATCCAATCAGTTCCTCTTCTTCCAGATTGCGTTGGGCGAGGGCGTCCTGGGACGGCGTTGCAGTCTGAACGGTGGACGTGGATTGCGACGCTGTCGTCAAAGCAGAGGTTGGCGCAGGCGATGTTTGCTGTGTCGCGGCGTCGCTGGAATGCCGATCATGCCAAAACACGACGGCGGATATCAGAGTTAAAGCGAGGCAGCCGCTTATCAGGACTGCGCTTCGACGTGAAGTAGCGTTTGTTATTTTTGTCATGCCTGGGATTGTTATTGTTTAGTCAGAGCGAATGCAAGCCTGAAGGCGCCGCAACAATTGCGGGTTAAGTTTTAATGGGAAAAATTGTCGGCGCCATCACACATTCGGGGGATAGTACAACTGAACTGCCCTTCATATTATGGTTTACTCTTATGACGCTGAGCGGAGTTCCTCCACGTAACCTGTATCGGCGCCGGCGTAGAACAAAAATAAAAAACCGAATTACGATCAAAAGAGTCGTATTACCTCGTTACAACAAAAACAAAATGAGGACTGAAAACATGAAACCAATGCTCAAGGCCGTTCCGGCGGCGCTTGTCTGTGCTTCGTTGGTCTGCGCGCCGGTCGCTCAGGCCCGGGACGCAGACAAAACCAAGTACCCCATCGTCTTCGCTCACGGCATGGCCGGGTTCAACAATATCCTGGGACTGGATTACTGGGGCGACGATTTCGGCACTTATGTGCTCGATCCCTGCGATAAATTCCTTGAAATCGCGTGCAACGGCGACATCAACGATAATCAACAAAGCTACGTTTCCGCCGTACAGCCTTTCCATAGCTCCGAAGTTCGCGGCAAGCAACTCGCGGATAACATCGAAAGCTACATGGCCACCACTGGTAATCGTTACGTCAATCTGGTGTCTCATTCCCAAGGTGGGGTAGACAGCCGTAAGGCGGCGCGCGTGCTATACGAACGTAAAGGCTATCGGGTAGTGAAGACGCACGTCAGCGTTTCCTCTCCACACAGGGGGTCTCCCGTCGCCAAATTTATACTCGACAATTTCCGCGACTCCATCGTAGAAGTGCTGGCCAATTTCTACGGTAATGTCGTTTACGCCACCGGCAACGACGCGGTGGCGGGCGCCAAGCAGCTGGTGTATGACGATTATGAAGCGGACGGCGTCACCACTGGCATGAAGGCGTTCAACCAGAACTATCCCGCCAGCGGCGCCTATATCGAACATGCGGCGTCGGTGATGACGGCGCAAAGCGGACTCAACGTGAACCCGGCGTTATGGCTGGTGTCAGAGGGCCTGTTCAATATAGATGGTAACGGTTACTGCCTGGACGATTGTAATCACGACGGCGCCGCCGGGCAGGGTGATGGCGACGCCAATCAACGGGACGACGATGGCCTGGTCGGCATCAACTCCCAGCAACAAGGGGAGCGGTTGCAATATTACGAGCGTTGGGGATCGCTTGATTCCATCTACGCGCAGCCGGCGTTTGGCTATGTCAGCGACCTGAACCGACCCAGCGAATTGCAATCCACGTCTCTCGCTTACGTGTTGAATCAGGATCATATCGACGTTATTGGCGTTGGTCCTGACACCTTCGATGAAATGGAGTTCTACGCGGCGATCACGGACTACATCGCTGATCGCGGGCATTAAGCCCATAAGGGAAGGAGCGGCGGGACGCCGCGGCGATGGGGGAGCGGGAAACTCCACCCATCGCCTGGCGGGACGCCTCAGGCGCAAGCCAATTCAGGCGTTGAAGCCTGAGTGGGGTGATTGAGCGCCTTTAGCGTTTTCACATCCAATAGCTTTTGCAGTTGTCGCAGCAGCGTTTCCGGTGGACGCGAACCGGAAACGATCAGTTGCGCCTCATAGACATCCGCCAGTCGCTGCAGTCGCAGGTCCTCCACTTGAAATCCGCGTACGCGCACCACTCGCATAACGCGTTCGAGAGCGCCAGGCTGACTGGATATTTGGCATTCAAAAATAGTTTGCGGATGTCGTGGGGAGGTCATGCGGCTCTTCCTTTTTGCTGATTGGCGATAGTGGGCGCCGGAGTGTTCTCCAGCATATTGGCGTTCGCTTCGCCGGGTTTAACGATCGGCCATACGTTGGTTTCTTCTTCAATGTGTACGTGCAGCAACATTGGTCCAGGGTAGGCGAGCAGCGTTTCGATACTGCGACGCATCTGGCAGCGCTTGCTGATGGTCATGGCGGGAATGCCAAAGGCTTTGGCGATGGCGCTGAAGTCCGGGTTATCAGAGAGGTCCACCTCGCTGTAGCGGCCGGCGTAGAACAGCTCCTGTTGCTGGCGCACCATGCCCAGGCGCTGGTTGTCCAGAATGATGAGCTTAATCGGCAGGCCATAACGCTGGATGGTGGCGAGCTCCTGCATATTCATCATGAAAGAGCCGTCGCCGGACACGTTGATAACCGGCGCGCCAGGTTTTGCGAATTGCGCTCCCATGGCGGCGGGAAGGCCGTATCCCATGGTCCCGAGTCCGCCGCTGGACAGATGCTGGCGCGGGTGATTGAAGTCGAAATACTGCGCCACCCACATCTGATGCTGTCCTACGTCGCAGCTTATGATGGCTTCAGGCGGCGTTACTTTGTCCATGGTGGCGATGAAGTCAGGACCCTGAATTGGCGCCGGATCATCCTCGTTTGAAGTGGAAGCGAACCCGTTACGGCTCTTGCTCGCCATACATTGCTCGCGCCACTCCGCGATTTCCAGAGGCTGGCGCAGCCCGCGCAGAATTTCCCGCATGTCGCCCAAGAGTACGCAGTCGGCGCGTTTGATTTTTCCTATTTCGCTGTGGTCGCAGTCAATGTGAATGATGCGCGCGTTGGGGGCGAAGGCGCTGGGTTTACCTGTCGCGCGGTCGTCAAAGCGGGCGCCGATAACGATGAGCAAATCGCATTGCTCTACCGCCTCGTTGGCGGCGCGGGAGCCGTGCATGCCCAGCATGCCCAGATTGAGAGGATGGCGCTTGCCGGGGTTGCCGACGCCTTTCAAAGTCACCACTTGCGGAATACCAGTGGCGTCCGCGAAATGGCGGTAGCTGGTCACTGCTTTTGCGAGCATGACGCCGCCGCCGCTATAAATCAGCGGACGTTTTGCGGCCTTGATCATTTTACGGGCTTGTCCCAACGGATTGTCCCAATCCGTCAGGTCGCTTCCGCTGCTTTCTGTGGCCAGGGAGGCCGGTGCTGGCGTTGAGTCCAGCTCTTCCAGCAATACGTCTTTGGGGATATCCAGCCATACCGGGCCGGGGCGGCCGGACATGGCCAGCGCAACGGCCTCGTCCATGATGCGCGGCAGGTCGTTGGCGTCTTCCACCAGGTATGAGTGTTTTACTACGCCTAAGGTCATGCCCAGGATATCGCTTTCCTGGAAGGCGTCTGTGCCGATTAGGGCGCGCGGTACTTGCCCGGTGATAACCAGCATGGGAATGGAGTCCATGTAAGCGTTAGCCACGCCAGTGATCAGGTTGGTGGCGCCGGGACCGGAGGTGGCCAGACAAACGCCGAGTCGGCCCGAGGCGCGGGCGTAGCCGTCGGCGGCGAGGGCGGCGGCTTGTTCGTGACGGCAGAGGACATGTTTGACATCGGCGTCGAGGAGCGCGTCATACAGGGGCATGATGCAGCCCCCTGGATACCCGAAAATGGTGTCAACGGAGTGCTTCGTCAACTTCTCGATAATACATTGTGCGCCGTTCATATCCTCTGTTCCCGTCAGTGGCCGCTTGCTGCTGGGGCCATAAAAAAACCCCCGGTTCTTGCGAAGCGGGGGTTTTTCGAAGTCTTACTTTGCTAGTTCCGACTCGTAAACGCCAACCCCCGCGAAGGTACGACGACCACCGCGACGATAATAAGGTTGACGACTAGAATCAGGGCTTGCTTCATGTGTTTGCTAAATTCGTACTTTAAATTCGACTGTTGTCAGAAATCTTGAATGCTTTTTGACCTGGAAATCAGGTCTGAAAAATATAGACGCTGCCTTTTCAGAAGGCAACCCCCTTTTTGCAAGTTATTTTTTTCATCCTCATTTCAACCCTTAACGAACCCAGTCAGTTGCTGGCGCGGCTTAGGTTTTTCGATACGTATTTTCTATCGCGTTCACCTGTTTGGGTGATTGTAACCCTGATCATATTTTATTCTCCTAACGGCGTTCAGAGAATGCCGCAGAAAACGTCCTGGTTAAGCGGGTCGGTCCATTAATCCAGGAATGACGGGCGATTACGAAAAGGCGCTCTCATCTTTTTCGTTACAACCTTTCTGTAACACGCAGTAGTTAGAGTTTCCTTACACAAACACGATAAAAAATAAGGAGATGACTGTTCATGGGAAATAAAAATCTGATTTTGGCCGGCGTTATCCTTGCTTCCCTCGGGGCTCAACCTGCTCTGGCTTTCAAACAGGAAACCCACAAGCGCTTCGTTATCGACGCTGTCGAGTTCATGCGGACGCATCCTGACATCACCAGCTACGCCAAACTGGAAGCGGTGGCCGCTGCAGCGGGAATCAGCGTGACCCAGATGGCGGATATGATTGGTCAGGGCGCCTACGACGTGGATGACTTCGAAGACACCTTTTTGTGCGGCGCGGTGACCGGCGATTGTGTGCTGGCGCCGGTATGGGGTCTGGGCTCCAGCATCGTCAACTACACCTCTTACTGGCACTTCCAGAACCATACTCGCGGCGTGGACGCGCATGGCAACGACATCGGGGGCTATGACTATTCCAAGCTGAGCGTGAAGGGGGATGTCGATAACATGGCGGCGTCCTGGCTGAAAGGCGACCACCTGGATGACGGCGCGGGCGGTCAGACTGGATGGTTCGGGGCGGAGGACTCTGAATACAAGAGCTATCAGGTCACTGAGGCCAACTATCGGCAAGGCAGTTACTCCACCTACAGCATGTACAAGGATTTTGAGAACATTCCCTTTCAGCCCATCGATAACCTGGGGCAATACTGGTACAGCGCATTCTGGGCGCAGCCTACGATTCAGACGCTGGGCTTCACCTTGCACACCACGGACTTATTGCAGCCGCACCATACCTGGACCACCTCCGCATTGAACCATTCCGGCTGGGAGGCCTGGGTGCGTGATTACTACGACTCGGAGAACCTGAACGATGACGCCCTGGTGGAGCAGGCCTTGGCGGACTTCCCCACATTAAGCGCCAACTCTGCGGAAATCCGTCCCTTGTTGACCAAGGGCGGTGAAATTTCCTACTCCATGGGCGGCGTGGTGTTGTCTTCCACCGATCACTCGGATCGGCTGGCCGTGGCGAAAATCGTGGTGCCCCACGCTATCGCTATGACCGTGCGCATTCTCAATCACGCCATGAACCGGTTCTGATCATGCGCGGGACATTCCAGGTCCTGGCGTTGGCCCTTTGCCTGCTGTGCGCAGGCGGGGCCTCCGCTTCCGTCTACTTGTCGGTGGATGACACCAGCCTGTCGCGCGAAGCATTTGATGCGTTGCATCAGCAGGCGAGCCAGCTTCGCAAAATGGATCGCAAAACCTTTGCTGACGAGTTGGTCGACGCCTTGTTGATGTACCGTTGGGCGCAAGGAGAACTCCCTGAAGAGCAATGGCGGGGGACTGAAATTGGCTACGCCTATGGATGGCATATCCGCCGCCAGTTGGATCGGACGTTGGCCAAGCTATATCCCAAGTGGCCAGCTTCGGAATTGATGCGACAGTACTCCAAACCCGGCGTAGAGGCGCGGGAGGCGCTGGCGACGATCGCCGCCCAGTCGATTCTGGGCTACCAACTGACGCCGGCGCAACGGGACAAAGCCGCCTCTCTGGTACTTGCCCGTATGGCGTTTCCAGACCAGCAAGACGTGACGCTGACATTGCTGGAAGTATACGAGGGACAGTCCATACAGGGTAAAAAGGCGCTGATGGAAGGCGACGTCAAACTCTTGGGTATGGAAATGCTTTCCTGGAAGCAACATCAACTGCGCTTATGGTGGCTAAGTCACGAAGGCGGCGTTGAGAAGGATGCCATTGACGATCTGAGACGGACAATTGAGGCGCATTATTTTTACCCCAAGATCCTCAACGCATTGGGCGTGATTAAACGCAATCATGGCGATAATCCCGGGCTGATCAAGTTCAGAGAGCAAGTTAGCGCGGCGCAGATCAACAGTTACTATCAGCGACATCAGGAAGACTTTCGTTTTTTGGCGAAGATCAAGGCGCGCGGCGCGATATATGGCGATGAGGCCGCAGCGCGACGCGCTCGCCAACAGCTAATGAACGGCCTGTCCTGGGCGGATCTAAAAGCGCCATCCCATCCCGCCGACTTGCCGTTAGACGCTGAAGGCTGGCTGCATAAGGATGCGGTTAAACCTACGGACTGGCTGGCGTCATTGGCCTTCGCCACCCCGCCGGGAGACGTCAGTGAAGTCATTCGTTCTCCGGCGGGAGATTGGGTGATTCTGCAAGTGAGCGGACGCGAGTACGACTATTATCCCGCCGACAGCGAGACGGTGCGCTATCTTGCCACTGATGTGCTGGCGATTCAGCAGGCGGTGGCGGCCTATAGTGAGCTGATCAATCAGCTGCGTCGTCAGGCCAGTCTGCAAAGTAAGGTATGAACCGGAAGTCGTGGCGACGTGGCTGGATCCTGTCGGCGTTCTCCTGCGCCGTCTGTATGGCGATGGGACTTTTCTTTTTCATCAGCCCTGACGCGCCCAAGGACTCAGTCCCGCTTTCATCCAGTCTTGTCGCGGTTCCGACGGCTGAGTTTCCGCCTATACATGTGGCTACGACTGCGGAGCCAGCAGGCTCGTCAAAGCAAACCGTCACTCAGGAAGACGCCCTCCTTCAATTAGATGAAGAAGAGGCATACCCGGAGCTGCCTACGGATATTGAGGCGCTGGCGTCGTTGTCCGCTTCCATTGAAAAGGGAGATCGGCGCGCTCCTCCCATCACTAGGCGTACGCCAGAAAAAACGCCGGATGCGGAAACCCTGGCGGATCATGAAGCCTATGCCCGCATGGAAGCGCAACAGCATCAACGGGTGCTCAATAACTTCCGCTCCGCCGCCCGGGACAAGGCGGATGAATTGGAGCGCCTGATCGCCGAAGGCCGCGCCCGCGGCGTCTCCCCCGAACTGTTACAGGAGGCGGAAGCCAAGCGCGACGCGCTGTTGGATGCTATCCATATGATTAATCAGGAATAATTTTTTATAACGATTTTACTGCGCTACAGCTCAGGAAATTTTGGTTACAGTCCGGCAAAGAAACTATTAAAAACATTATTGACAATCATTCTCATTAGCATTAACTTTCTTCACAGACTGCTAATAAATGAGAGAGATTTTCATGTACGTATGTCTTTGCAACGGAATTACCGATCACTCCATTCGCGAAGAAGTCGCGAAAGGCGCTCAACATCTGCGTGATGTAGTGCGTTCGTTGGGATTGGCGAAAGACTGCGCCCGCTGTGTGGAAGCCGCTCGTGAAGTATTTGACGAGGCTAAATCTCAATACGATCTCTCTATGGCGGAGCAACTGGCTTACGCAGCAGATATTCCTACCCTGACCGCCGCCTGAAAATTCGATTGTACTTTCCTTCCCGTTACAACTAACCTTAAGGGTTGAGTTGGTAACCCCTTGTTTTTATGGGGTTATTGCAATTGAGAATCATTCTGACGGGAGCGCTGTGATGAAGGGCGATAAGAAGGTTATCGAACACCTTAACCAGATTTTGGCTAATGAACTGATTGCGATTAATCAGTATTTTCTGCATGCGCGCATGTATAAAAACTGGGGCCTGACGGCTCTGGGCAAGAAAGAATATGAAGAATCCATTGATGAAATGAAGCACGCCGATCAATTGATCGAGCGGATTCTGTTTCTGGACGGCATTCCCAACCTGCAAAAACTGGGCAAGCTGATGATCGGCGAAACCCCGAAAGAAATGCTGGAATGCGACCTCAAGCTGGAACTGAAAGCTATTCCAGACTTGCGTGAAGCAATCGCCTATTGCGAGCAAGTGCGCGATTACATCAGCCGTGAGGTTCTGGAAAACATTTTGGAGTCGGAAGAAGAGCACGTCGATTGGCTGGAGACTCAGCTGGATCTGATGGAGCGTGTGGGCATGGAAAACTATCTGCAGAAGCAGATGTCCGACGCCGATTCCTGACAGACCTTCTTTTTGCATCGCTCCGGCGCCGGCCGCCCTTGGGTTGGCCGGCTGCCTGAAACCTCCCTGTTTCTCCTCTTTTTTCAATCCGTTAGAGGTTGGCGCGCAGATAATCCGCTACAAAAGCGAACTCGTTCTGCATTGTCTCCTGAGACTTAGCGGCGACGAACTCCGCCAGCTTTTTGCCTACCAGTGGCACGCGACACTCGAAGTTCAGCGTGACCTCATGGACACTGCCTTCCCCTTCTGAGTACAAACGCATTTCGCCGTTGATGGAAACAGGCACGCCCTGTATATCCACCTTCACCTGCGCGCGGTATTCGCCGGCATTCTCACGCCAGTGTTCTTCCTGAGTCACCCGGTTCCATTCGGAAATGAATTTTCTCAGCATCGCCGGGGCCTCTGCGGGCACCTCGCGAATTATCTTCAAGTCCAGTGCGGAGTCAGTCTGTTCGCACTGACGGATATCTATGTTGCGGGAACCGAGAAAGCGTTGCTTTTCTTCAATGTGGTGGGGAGCGCCAAAAGCGCTGAAAACGGTGGCTGCTGTGTAAGGGAAATGCTGCTGCCCTTTTACGATCATCCCTAGCTCCTGTTGTGATTATGATTATGAGAGTCGGTCTTGTCTTTATTGTTAATCGCGTCAGCCGCACAGCCAAGCGCGGCAAGGCCTGGAAACCATAGCAGCATGGCTGAAAAGCTGGCAATAATCCGTGGCGCTGAATGTAGCCTGGGTCTCAAATTGGACATTTGTCCGCGGATTGACGGAATTTAAGTGTAATAGCGGTCAATTTGGGTATAATTGCGCGATTTTTAATCGGCCAGACGTTGCGGTGACTGCGTTGCTGGCGGCTCCTTCCGACTTGAGAGCGTACTGGAAGTTTTTGTAGCGGTTGCGGTAAATGTCCTATCTGTTTGGTTTCCTGTTATTTGTCATCTTTATCCAAATCCTGGTGCGCGGGTCCGCTATTTTTCAAATATTGAAGCTCAGAATGGGGCTGGAAACCTCACTCGTTGTCGCTAATGAAGGCGAGGTGGAAGAGGCCTATCGGCGTATTTTGGCTCAAGGGATCAAGGAGTTATCGGAGCTTGGATTTGTGGATTTTTGCTGGCTGCGTGGTCGTGAAGCGTCCCGTAACGATGACAGGGAAACCTTCCTCTGCTTCATGTTCCACCCTGAGCAGCGGACCTATGCCTGTCTGAGCCCCCATGTGGACTTATCCGCAGGGCGGGAGGCGCAGTACTCTTTTTTGACTTTCTTTAGTAATGGCGAAACCTTCGAAACGGTAAACGGACACAAACATCTCATCCTGTCGGACGTCGCCAACTACCATGTAGAAGACCCTTATGTAGCCGACCTTGCAGATCACTGGAACGCGCACTTACGCCGGTTAGAGCAAATCTCCGTCGAGCGATTGGAAAAGGCGCCGGAAGCCATCGCGGCATCCTGCGCCGCGTACTTTGACGATTGTATAAACCATATGCTGGCGCAGGGTGTTTTGAAACGGGTTGCGAAGGATGCACAGCGCGCGCAATTCACTTTCAAAGGCGCATTGCGCATGCAGAAATCGCTTCAGGCAGGCTCTGCGCGGTTGGCGAAAATCGCGCCAGCATCAGCATCAGCATCAGCATCTTCATTGGATTACCAAGTACTTTCTCATCTGCGTAACGACGCAATACTGGCCAGTGGGGAAGCCACGGGATGGCTGGGTAAAGCGCTACTGCTACTGGTTTCATTGGGCGTATTCGCCCTGAGCTTTGGCTTCAAACTGGATGCCTTCTCCCTGCTGATCCTGATCGGCGTATTGTTTCTGCATGAGTTGGGACATTTGCTGGCGATGAAAGCCTGTGGGTATCGCGACTTGCAGATACTCTTCATTCCCTTTCTCGGCGCCGCCGCACGGGGCGAAAAAGAACGTATTCCCAGCTGGCAAAAAGTCATTGTGGATTTAATGGGGCCAGCGCCAGGGCTCATCCTGGGGATTGCGCTTTGCTTTTACATGCCGCCGGACGCGCCAGGCTGGATGACGTCGGCGGCGTTTATGTTGATCGTGTTGAACTACTTAAATCTGGCGCCGATTCAACCTTTGGACGGCGGGCAGCTTTGGAACCTGCTTTTGTTTCGGCGCTGGCCTTCGGCGCAAATCTTCTTTTTCTGCCTCAGTATCTTAGCGTTCGCCCTGTTTTCCTGGTGGTCCAAAGAGCCGGTGTTTGGGGTGATTGCTGCGTTTTGGGCGTTTCTTTTGCCAAATCAGTGGCGTCAGGCAAGACTGTTCGCCCATATTCGTCGCACGCACCCTCGCGTACAGGAAAGCGAGTATCCCGAGCAGCTGGCCGCCGCCTACGAGGGCGTGAAAGCGCTAAAGCTGCCCTGGCGTAAAGCAGTGGCTTATCAGCAGGTGAAGGCGCTGATGGTGCGTTTCCGGGACAGGCCGCCATTCGCCTGGGAATTTCTGTTTGGCATGACGCTTTATCTGGCCTTGGTCATTGGCGCGCCCGCGGCGCTGATGCAGACCCGGTATGGCGACGCCCTGAAGGATATTGTCGCCCCATGGCTGGCCAAGAAAGGCATGAACTGGGACGGACAGATCGCCAATGCAAAGAACCCCAGAGAACGTCTGAGTCTGCTGATTGCCGCAGGGGACTACTATTTCTATTCCGGCGATGAGGTCATGGCCGAGAAATATTACGACTTGGCGCTAAAAGAGACGGAAAGAAACGGCATCAGCCCGGAAGAAAAAATAAAGATCCTTTATCAGTTGGCGCAGGCCTTGTTCATGAACACCAATGATAAAGAGTCCGTATCAATCGCGTATTTGCAGGAAGCTTTGCGGCTATATCAAAAAGAGCGCATCCAGAACGGCGAGTTGATCCCTGATATTTATGAGCTGCTGGTGGAGTGTTATTTATTCCAGTCCGACTATACATCAGCCCTGAAGAATATTGACGGCGCCTTCGCCAACAGCGATATCCGTCGTAATGAGCAGCGTGTGGCGCAACTGTATATGTTGAAGGGCAATGCGCTTTCGGAACTGCATCGGGTGGTGGAGGCGGAGCGCGCCTATATTCAGGGCATCAAGGCTTCCAAGTCCGTGGATTTCAAGCGCACGGTGGAATTGAGGTTATTGGAGTTCTACCTGAATGAAGACCTGAACGACGCCGCCATCAAGCGTCTGGAATCTCTTCTATACGGTCCCAAGGCCTTCACCGGATATACCGATGGGATCAGCTACAACCTTAATTTGCGTCTGGCCTGGGCCTACTACAGCAAAGAACGCTATATCGACGCGGAGATTACGCTGCGGTCGTTGCTGGTGGACATGACAGACGCCGGTCTGGGCGATGTTTCGTTGCTGCCCGCGCTGGAGCTGCTGCATATCGTGCAAAGCGCCCATGATCCCTGGCAAGCTGCCGGAACCCGCATCTGGATAGAACAAATTGCGGAAAACACGCTGGATCTGGCCCCGGACGCCTACATCGATTCATTGCGCGAACAACTTCACTATATTCCCAAAAGCAGTCGTTATCGTCGCAAACTGGCGGAGGCGGGCCTCACCAGTTTTGGCGTGAAAAATGCCTCGGAATCCTGATTACCATGAAAATGTATATCCTGATTAAAGACACGATCCCTTCCGGGTATGCCATGGTGGCTGCGGCCCATGCGTCTCTCGCCGCCTATTTGAAGTTTCAGGATACAGCTGAAGTAAGAGATTGGTTGTCAGGCCCTTTCTACAAAACCCTCTGCAAGGTCAACGAAAAGCAGTTCGAAAAAGCCAAAACTTTTGCAGACCATGTGGTGATTACGGAGTCCGCTCTGGAAGGTCAGGAAGTGGCGCTGGCGTTTAAGCCGAGAGAAGAGTGGCCAAAGGACTTTAAGTTTTATCCTCTGTACCGGTAAGCCATTGTTTTGATGAGGTGAGGCGGGAATCGCCGCAGCGCCGGCTAGCGCTGCGGCGATGTACGATTATTGCTCCGCTTGCGGCTCTTCCGCCTTAACGGGCTGCGCTACCGGGGCAGGCTCCGCCAGCTCCATCTGAATCAGTTTTTTCTCCATGTCGACCGCGCTGATGGTGACTTTCACAGGTTGCTCCAGGCGGAATTGGCGATGCTCGCCAGTGTGCTGGAAGTAAGTGCCGTCGAAGCGGAACTTCTCCTGCAAGGCGCCCAGGTTCACCATGCCTTCAATGCCATTCTCATCCAGACGCGCCTGGAATCCAGAGCCAGTCGTGTGCTGCACCACGCCATCGAAAGTCTTGCCGACCAGCGTCTGCGCGTATTCGCACTTCAACCAGGTCTCAGACTCGTTCACGGCGCTACGACCAGCGCGCAGAGACTCCTGCAGTTGCTGGATAGCTTTGTCGTTCAGTGTATGTGGCTTCTGGTTTTTCAGTACGCCTTTGATCTGGCGATGAATGCTCAGGTCCACGTATTTGCGAATCGGGGACGTGAAGGTGGTGTAGTGAGGCAGACCCATGCCGAAATGAGGGCAGGGCTGGTCAGACAGCGCGCCACGCGCCAGCAAACGGTTGGCGATGGCCTTCACGGGAACTTCCGGTGGATTCGCATCCAGGAAGTCCATGAATTTTTTGAAGCCTTCCCACGTATGCAGGTCGCTGCAATCGTAGTCGGAGATCTGCTCGGAGACGATTTGTTTGATTTGATCCAGACGCTCAGGACGGAAACCGCTATGAGCAGTGTACAGAGAACGCTCGGTATTTTGCTTCAGGAAGTCCGCCGCACAACGATTGGATGCGACCATCGCTTCCTCCACGATGGAGTGAGCGACGCTGTTGATCTTGCGATGGATGTTCTTGACCTTGCCGTTCTCATCCAGCTCCAACTGATAGTCCGGGCGGTCTTCATTCACCAGCGCGTGCTCGCGGCGATGGCTGGCCAGAGCCGTTCTGACCTCATTCAAGGCTTGCAAGGTCGCGCCGTGGGCATGAGCGCTGGCGTCGCCGGAGGCTAACGCGGTGGCGACTTCTTCATAAGCCAGATTGGCCGCGCAACGAATAGAGGCTTCCTCGATGGTGTAAGAGGAAATGGCGCCATCAGCGTCGATCTGCATTGTGCAAACCAGAGCCAGACGATCTTCGCCGGACTTCAGTGAACAGAAGTGGTTGGCCAGTTTGGCTGGCAACATAGGCAATGTGCGGTCGGCGAAGTAGAAAGAGCTGCCCAGACGTTGCGCGTATTTGTCGATGTCGCCGCCTTCCGGAATCAGTGAGGACGGGTCGGCGATGGCTGCCAGCAGCTCCCAGCCTCCTTCAGGCTTGGCGGTGGCGAACAGGGCGTCGTCCATATCTTGGGTGCTGGCGGCGTCGATGGTGACGAACGGCGTTTCCCGCAGGTCTTTACGCTTTTCCAGCTCCGCGGCGACTTGCTTCTGCAGCTCGGCTTCGTTGATGGAGGCGCGGTTGTGCGCCTGCAGATTGTACTTGGCCAGCATGTAATTAACTTCCAGGCCGGATGCGCCTGGCTTGCCGATGATCTTCACCACCTCGGCCTGTGGTTTGCCTTCAGGGAAGGGATGCTGCAAAACACGGCACAGAACCAGGTCGTTGACGTGCGCTTGCTGGCGCTTCTTCGGCGGAATGAAAATCCAACGGTTCATGCCCATCAGGTCGGGTTCAACGAAATGCCCTTGGCCACGGGTGAAATAACGGCCAACGAAATACTTCAGTTCACTTCTCATGTGTTGCACGACTTTGGCGACATCGCGGCCTTTGTCGTCCTGGCTGACTTCCACCAGAATTCGGTCGCCCGGAAATACTTTCTGCATTTCGTCCGGGTTCAGGAAGCACTCTCTGCCGTCATCCAACACAGCAAACCCAAAACGCCCCGGACTGCCTTTCACCGTTCCTTCAAAACGGTTATTGGCGATACGCAGGTCTTGTTTGAACTGTTTCAATTGGGTTAAAGCATCGGAATTTAACATGGAAAAGTGGTCACTCGTGATGATTGCTGAAAGGGAAAGCTGATCGTTACCGCTGGTTGTCCGGGCTTACATCGAAGGAGGGTCATATTACCCCGAATGCCCGCGTGGTTCTAGCCGCGATAGCGCATAAATCATGCATTCAGCCGGGCGGAGTAAGGCTTGGGGCCAGTTTTACAAGTAAATTTTGACACGGCTCACGGGATATTGCCCCAAACTGGGGCGAATCTTTCCTTCTCCTTGAATATCGCGGAAACGTGCTCTCTGCGGCATTAAGACGCGTTAGTTTGTCATATATTTCGCGATAGTCAGGCTGAACTCGAAACCCAATGACGCCGCGGCGGATGGGCCATTTCGGCTGACTCAGACAGGGACGACTGTTGTACAAGGAAAACCTCAATACCAATAACAATAATGGAGATTCACACCATGACAGCATGCCTTCGTCGTGCGTTGCTGGGGCTATTCCTGGGCGTCGCCGCACTCACCGCGCAAGCGGCTGAGCAACGCAGCTATTGTGTTTTTGATCCTCTTGGGGCTGCCGGCCCTGTGTATAACCTGATGAAAGCCACCCGTATTCAGGCCCTGAACTGGGGCTATGATCTGGAATTGAACGCCTACACCGACGAAAAAATCGCGGCTGACGACTTTCGCGCTGGCCAATGCGACGCCGTATTGCTGACTGACGTGAGGGCGCGGGACTTCAACCGTTTCACCGGAACCCTGGTGGCGCTGGGCGCGATTCCGGGATACGGCGAGCTGAAGACGATTCTGCAGACGCTGGCGCAGCCGAAGGCCGCCAAGCTGATGACCAGTGGCGATTTTGAAGTCGCCGGGCTGCTGCCCGCCGGCGCGGTGTATGTGCTGGTGCGGGACCGCCGCGTCAACAGCGTACAGACCATACAGGGCAAGAAAATCGCCACCTTCGATTATGATCCCGCTGCGGTCACCATGGTGCGCCATGTAGGCGGCTCCGTCGTGGGCGCGACGCCCTCCAGCTTCGCCGGTAAGTTCAATAACGGCAGCGTTGATGTCGCCTACGCTCCCGCGATCGCCTATCAGCCTTTGGAGCTATATAAAGGCGTAGAGCCGGATGGTGGCGTATATTCATATAGTTTTGCGCAGATGACCTACCAGATGCTGGTGCGTAAAGACCGCTTCAATGCGGATTTCTCCCAGAAAGCGCGGGAGCATTTCCAGGGCCGCTTTGATGAGTTGATGGAGATGGTGCGAAAGGCGGAAGCGGAAATACCTGCGAAGGTGTGGATACATCCCAATCAGGAGGAAGCCGCCGGGTTTAACGATATGCTCAAAGAAGTGCGTATTGCGTTGAAGCAGGATGGCGCTTATGACCCCAAAGCCCTGCAATTAATGCTGAAGGTGCGTTGCCACAGCGACCCCGCCAACGCGGAATGCGTTGACGGGCGCGAGTGATTTAAGCGCCGCACTCCTGCGTAATCAAGGCGGCAAAAGCCTGACGCAGGCGTTGCAGAACCTCGCCGGGCGATGTGCGGAGGGGACGTCCGTCCACCTCCGCGACAGGTAAGAGCCCTGCACCGCTGCCGGTCAGGAAGCATTCATCCGCCGTATACAGGTCGTAAGGAGTGAGCGTGCGCTCACTGACAGATATGTTGTTGGCCTGAGCCAGCTCAATGATTACCGAGCGGGTCACTCCCGCCAGCGCGCCGTCGCTGGTGGGGGGCGTCAGCAGGCGACCCTGGCGGACGATGAACAGGTTTTCCGCTGAGGCTTCCGCCACCTGACCGCGTTCGTTCAGCAACAAGGCTTCATCGGCGCCGGCGACATTGGCTTCCATGCGCGCCAGGATCGAGGTCAGGTAGTTGAGGCTTTTCACTCTGGGGTCCAATCCCGCCCCGACGGTGCGGCGTACGCTGGCGATAATCAGTTTGAGCCCCTTCTCCTGCGCCTCGCTGGAGGCCATGCTGAGCTGATCCGCCAGAATGAACACATTCGGCGTCGCACAGTTACGCGGATTCAACCCCAGGTTGCCCGGGCCGCGGGTTACCACCAAACGCAGATAACCGCTCTCGCCGTCATAACGGCTTATCAACGCGCTGATTCCTTCGCGTAAAGCGTCGGCGTCATAAGGCAGGGTGATTCCCAACGCGGCGGCGGAGTCCTGCAGACGGTGCAGATGTCGCTCAATGCGAAAGGGCCTACGTTGATAGAAACGCAGTCCCTCAAAGACGCCATCCCCATAGAGCAAGCCGTGATCGTAGACGGAAATCGCGGCTTCCGCTGCGGGAACGATGGCTCCGTTCAGCCAGCAATACGGTGTGGGGGCGGCGGTTTGCATAGTCTTTCTCCTGCTTGGTCAGGTTGATGGGGAAATACATCAACAATAAACAGACGAAGGATTGCGATATAGGCCAAGAAAAATTTATATATATCGATACAGTTTTTCATTTTCGCTCACTGTACTGATATATCGATGAAGAACTGTACTTATTTATGTATGCATGAGGCGGCGACCGGCATGAGCAAAAAGCGATATGAAGAAGTAGCTGACGCTGTGGCGGGACGCATCCGTCAGGGCATGTACGCGGTGGGAGAGCGTATACCAGGGACCCGTGATCTGGTGGAGCACTTCAGCGTCAGCGTGTCCACCATCATGGCGGCGCAACGCCTGCTGGAGCGACAGGGTTGGGTGGAGGCGCGGCCGCGATCCGGTTATTACGTGCGCCGTCGCAATCAGAATGGTTTGGCCGAACTGGAGGCGGCGTTGCCCAAGGTGACCGGATTTGAAGGCGCGCCAACCCTGGTGGACACCCAGCAGACTATCATGAGTCTGGTGCAGGCGACCCAATCCCCTAAGGGTATGAATTTCGCCATGGCGGCGCCGGCGACGCAGTTTTTGCCGGCGGCGGCGATGGAAAAAGCGTTCCGAGCGGCGTTGCGCGGGCCCAGTGAAGAGATTGAAGCGTACAGTTTTCCTCCTGGCGCGTTGCGTTTGCGCGAGGCCATTACGCAACGCATGAAGGACGCTTGGTGCGATCTGGAGCCGGACGACATTCTTATTACCAATGGCTGTCATGAAGCGCTGACTCTGGCGTTGAGGGCGGTGACACAGCCGGGAGATGTGGTGGCGGTGGAGTCGCCAACGTACTTTGGATTGCTGCAAGTCATTGATGCCTTGGGATTAAAGGCGCTGGAAATTCCCGCCGACCCGAAAAGCGGACTCAGCCTGGAGGCGCTGCAACTGGCGTTGGAGCAATGGCCGGTCAAAGCCTGCGTGGCGATGCCCAACTTTAGCAACCCTCTGGGGTGCCTGATGCCGGATGAGCGCAAGGAGCAACTGGTGCGCTTACTGGAAATCCGGGGCGTGCCCTTGATCGAAAATGACATATACGGCGAGTTGGGCTTTTCCGGCCTGCGGCCGCGAGCGGCGAAGAGTTATGATCGCGCCGGCGGCGTGCTGTATTGCTCGTCGTTTTCCAAATCAATCGCCCCCGGTTTGCGGGTGGGATGGATGGCGCCGGGGCGCTGGCGGACGCGGGTCGGTTACCTGAAATTCGCCAGCACCCTGGCCTGCCCAAGCTTGCCGCAGATGGCGGTGGCGCATTATCTGGCGCAGGCGGATTTCGACCGCCATCTGCGACGTATGCGCCATGAGTTCGCTGTGCATGTGGAGCGTATGACGACGGCGGTGCTGCGGCATTTTCCTACTGGAGTGCGAGTATCGCAGCCAGCGGGAGGGTTTGTGTTATGGGTGGAGCTGGAGGAGGACTGCGATACGGTCGCGTTGTATCGCAAGGCGCTGGCCGCTGGCGTGAGCATTGCGCCGGGAACTCTGTTCAGCGGCGATGGCGACAAGTACAGACATTGCCTGCGGCTCAATTGCGCGGCGCCCTGGACGGCGGAGGCGGAAGACGCGATCCGCCAGTTGGGCGTCTGGTTGCGCGCAGGCTAAGCGGGATTACCAGCCGAAGCTGAACGTGGGATCAATGAAGAACATGACGCCGCTATAACAGGCGAGCATCAGAAAGCTGCTGATAAAGCCGTGAAAAGCGGTCTTGTAGCCGGCTTCTTCGTCCTTCTTGAAAAGAAAGCGATAACCTGCGAAACAGCTCAAACCAATCACAAACAGCGCTACCAGGGCGAAGCCGCCGTTGATCACCTGCATATTGATGATGAAATTCTCTCGCGCCGTAGCGGCCGCCGGCGCTTCGTCCGGATACAGGATAAAAGAGCCCGGCAGCAATGGGTGGGCGGTGGCTTCAATGGTGTAACGATAGAAAGGCCAGAAGCGTCCACAGCGGGCGAGCAGACGATCGCCTTCCTGGGCGCTGACCACGGCGTTGGCGGCGAATAGCGGGCCGCCGCAAAGGTCGAATTCTTTTTTCACCTCTTCCCGGCTGTGCAGTTCGACACTGCGTTCGATGCTCACCGGCGACCAGCCGGTCAGATTGAAGACGGTATATTCCAACAGGCTCAAGCCATAGGCCAGTCCGGCATACATGAACACGAGGAACAGCAGACGTTTCAGAATGAGTCCATGGCGGGACAAGGGCGCGTCGGTCATACAGTCTTATTCTTGTCAGTAATTACGGGAGCGTAAAACTGACACAATCTTGCAGGCAGGTCCAGCGCCCCTCAGCGGCTTTCTGGACTTAAAATGATCAATTCACGATAATGTGGGCCGCAATGGTTCCAGTTGCTCAAAGTTCGATCATTTTCGATGAGAGCAGGATTAAATGGGAATCCGGTGGGCGCGACTTTATGCGCGTCCGATCAGCCGGAGCTGTCCCCGCAACTGTGAGCGAAGAGTTCGTCCCGGATAACGCCGCCCCTCCTTATCGCGACGTTATCAAAGGCCACTGGGTGGAGATTGTCTCCATGTTCGGGAAGGCGGGACAGGACTACGAAACGCAAGCCAGGAGACCTGCCATTGTTCGACTCCCATTCGGAGCCTGTTTTATCCGACCGTAAACGGGGAATTTACGCCGGATTCGCACCTCGCATCGATTCAAGGCGGCATCTGCATGTTGGTTAAGGCTTTTCGGGCCCTGGGAGTGCTATCAGCGCTTACTTTCACACTTTCCGTCAACGGGGGCGATGCGCGCGCCGCTGAGCCCACGGTCATGTCGGTCAATCAGTGCGTTGACCAAATGATGGGGTATCTCGCCCCGGAAAATCTGGTGTCAGTCACCTGGCTCAGCCATCAGCCCTCTGAGCTGGAAATTGCACCGACCTTGCGCGACATTCCCGCCAACTTTGGTTTTATCGAGCAAGTGCTGGAGCTTCGGCCGGATATCGTGATGGCGGGCCAGTATGGCGCTTCCTCGCTTAAGCCGCTGGTGCGGAAGTTCAATATGCGTTGGGTGGAGATTCCGTTGCCGCAATCTCTCGATGATTTGGCGTCAAGCTGGAGCCTGATGGGTGAAGCGGTGCGCAAACCTGAGCAGGCGGCCAGTATCGTTAGTGGGCTGAGAGCCTATTTCGCTCAGGTTCACGGGAAGATCGCGGATAAACAAGTCAGAGCGCTGATTCTGAACGCCAATGGCTGGATCGCTGGCGAGGGCAATTTCCAGGACGCCTTTCTGAACGCCATCGGCGTGATTAACGTGGCGAGCGAACAGGGCGTGCAGGGCTGGGGGCAAGTGGATCTGGAGACGCTGGTGCGCTGGCGGCCGGATTTGTTGCTGATGGTCAGCAACAGCTATGACAGCGAAGCGTTGGCGACGAATTGGGTGGAACACCCTTTATTGAAGCGCCGTCCTTCCCGTTTCGAGCCCCTGTATATCCCGGCCGACTGGCTCTCCTGCGGAACGCCTGCCATGACGCTGGCGGCCCAAAAGGTAGCGGATCACATATTGGCGCAAGAGCGTAAAGCGTCAGGGTCGGAGACTGCGGATGACTTATAACCGTTTGCTCCTGATTCTGAGCCTGTCGCTCGCCTTTTTGATCGGTTTGTCTCTGTGCACCGGCCGGGTGACCGGGGTGAGCTGGCCGGGGTGGGATCTGGAAACCCAATTGATTCTATGGGAAATCCGTCTGCCGCGGACACTATTGGCGCTGTTATGCGGAACCGTACTGGCGCTATCCGGCGCCGTGTTGCAGGGACTGTTGCGCAATCCGCTGGCGGACGCTGGCGTACTGGGGGTGTCCTCCACGGCGGCGCTGAGTTCGGTGTGCGCCATCTACTTCGGCTTTTCCGCCAGCGGCCTGTTTACGCCCGTGGCGGGCATTATCGGCGCCATGCTGGGGCTGCTGGCGCTGGTAATGATCGTAGGATCGGAAGCAGGCATCGTGATGATCATCCTCGCCGGAGCCGCGATTAATTCGTTCAGTTCAGCGTTGACGGCGCTGGCGTTAAATATGGCTCCGAATCCTTTCGCGGTGCAGGACATTCTGTTCTGGCTGATGGGGTCATTCGAACATCGCACCCTGCAGCACTTTTATTTGGCGGCGCCGCCTGCGCTGCTGGGGATGGCGTTGCTATTCAGCGTGTCGCGTTCCCTGGATGTCCTGTCACTGGGGGAAAACACCGCCCGCTCCATGGGCGTGCGTCTGCAGAAAGTGCAATGGGTGGCGGGCCTGGGCGTGGCGTTGGCGGTCGGCGCCAGTGTAGCGGTGAGCGGCGTCATTGGTTTCGTGGGGCTGGTGGTGCCTCACATGCTGCGGCCGTTTACCGAGTGGCGGCCCGGTCGATTACTGCTTCCCAGCGCCTTGGCGGGCGGGAGCCTGATGTTGCTGACCGATATCGCCGTGCGCTGTCTGCCGCCGGGACCGGAGTTGCGAGTCGGCGTCATTACGGCGCTGTTGGGCGGGCCGTTTTTCCTGTGGCTGCTGCGCCACCTGCGTAAAGCGGAGGCGTTGGTATGAGCGACGCGCTGAGCCTGGAGCTAAGCGGATTGCAGGTGGGTTATCCCGGCGCTCCGGTTCTATCCGATGTCAGTTTTCGTCTTCCATCCGGTCAACTGACGGCGATACTGGGCAGCAACGGCGCCGGCAAGTCCACTCTGTTGAAAACCATTGTCGGCCTGATCCCCAAATTATCCGGCGCCATGCGGTTGCAAGGTCAGGATCTGTGTGACATGGCGCCGAAACAGCGCGCGCAGCATATCTCTTATCTGGATCAGGATACCGACTGTCATTGGCCTTTGAGCGTAGAAACCCTGGTCAGTCTGGGTCGCTTTCCAGCGCAAACCCATCGCAGCAAATTAAGCGCGCAAGATCAGGCCCTGATTCAGAACGCCATGCGGCAAGCGGATGTCACGCATTTGGCGCAGCGCACCGTCACCCGCTTATCCGGCGGCGAGCGCGCCAGGGTGATGCTGGCGCGTGCGCTGGCGGTTGACGCTCCCGTATTGATGGCGGATGAACCGGTGGCGGGTCTGGACCCTCAACACCAGATTCAGGTGATGAGCCATTTGCAGGATTGGGCTGGAAGTGGGCGAATCGGCGTAGTAGTGCTGCACGATCTGACTCTGGCGCTGCGGTTTTGCGGACAAGCGATGCTGGCGATGCCGGATGGAACCCTGGTGGCGGGCGACACTAACGAGGTCTTGAGCGATGAGCGCATCCAGCAGGCGTTCGGCGTCTCGGTGGTGCGGGGGCGCCATGAGGAACAGCCTTATCTGTTGCCCTGGAGTCTGAAGTGAGCACGGACGTCAGCAACGCTAAATACCCGCCATTACTATGGATGGCCTTGGTCGCCTCCCTGGCGGCGCATTTGGCGTTGGTGCTGTATTTCAATTCCCCTCAGCCAACTAGAGATCGGTTGAAATCAACCACGATGACCGTGGCTATTCAGGCCCCGGCGTCGCCAACGCCAGTTTCCGCAGCGCCGGCTCAACCTCAATCTCAACCTGTGGAACCGAAGCCGACTCCGCAGCCAGTTCTAAAGTCAGCGCCGCAACCTCAACCCGCTGACATGCCAGAACCCGTGTCACAGAAGCCCAAAGTGGCGCTTAAGCCGGTGGAGACGCCCGCTCCCAAGCCCAAACCGGTTCCAGCAAACAAACCTGTCGTAAAAGAGAAAACCCCTAAACCAACGCAGGCGGCGCACAAACCTGTTGCGCAACCTGTTTCACAAACTGCAACGGCGAAGTCTCAGGTCACACCCGCTGTGAGCAAGCCCGCTCAGGCGGTTCCGACGCCAGCCGTGGCCGCCGCGCCCGTCTCTGCGCCTGTGGCGGTCAGTGCGCCGTCGGAGCCCAGATATCAGCTAGGCGAAGCCAATACGCCGAAGCCTGAGTATCCTGGCCTCGCCACCCGGCGCGGCTGGCAGGGCACCGTCATGGTGGAGCTGTTGGTGGACGCCTTGGGCAATCCCGTGAAAGTCTCCATCAAGCGCTCGAGCGGCTACACCGTGCTCGACAATCAGGCGCTGAAAACCCTCTCCGGTTGGCGTCTGGCGGCGGCGGATGGACTCGATCGGGAAACCATCGTGGTGCCGGTGGTGTTTCGTCTGAATTGACAAATTTCCCATACTGTCGCATAACTTCCTGCAGACTCCCGTTGTGGCTATGCCTGCAGGCGCGGGCTGCAAGGGAGCTTGTTAGGCTATCGCCTAGTTGACATGCATTGCCCGCTTCTCCCATGATGGCCGGCTCTGAAAGCGTTTCCCCTTAAGCAAGGTGCCCGTCCTCCGAATGATTACAATAAAAGAAGTCTCCGACCGTGCGAAGGTCTCGATATCCACAGTCTCCCGTGTGATTAACAACACGGCTCCCGTTAAGGAAAGCACCCGTAAGCGGGTATTTAAAGCCATGAAGGATCTGGGGTATCGACCCAATTCATTCGCTCAGGGACTGGTCACCAACCGTTCCAATAATATCGGTCTGGTGGTGACGGATCTGCTTGGCGTATTCTTCGGCCCCCTTATTTCAAGTCTGGAGCGCGCTTTGCGCGAATCCGGCTATAACCTCATCATTTCCGTAGAGAATTATTCATCCGACGAGATCAAGGAAACCATCGACATGCTGGCTGGCCGCCGTTGCGACGCCATCATTCTGTTTCCGTACTGCCTGACGGATGAAGAGTTGATCAGCCTGAAGGAAAAATCTCCGCCGCTGGTGTTGTTGAACCGCTATGTGCCTGAATTGGCTGGCGAATGCGTCATCGTCGACAACGAGCAGGGCAGTCATCTGGTGGTGGAGTATCTGGCGTCCATAGGGCATCGCCGCATCGCCTGTATCAGTGGACCGTTAGGCAATGAGGAAGGGCGCGCGCGTCTGTCCGGCTATCGTCGCTCGCTGGAAAATCTGGGTATGCGCTATGACAAGGACCTGGTGGTGGAAGGCGACTTCACCGTGGAGGGCGGCTATGTCGCTACTCAACGGCTGTTGAAGCGCAGCCGCGACTTCACCGCCATATTCGCCTGCAATGATCAGATGGCCGCTGGCGCTATGAAGGCGTTGCGCGAAGCCAAGTTGAGCGTTCCTGAAGAGATTTCCCTGGTTGGCTTCGATGACGTGGAATACGCCTCGTTGCTGTATCCGGCCCTGACCACCGTGCGTCAGCCGGTGAACGCCATGGGTAAACGCGCAGCGGCGCTGGCGATTCAATCCATTCAGGGCGAACGCCGGACGCAGCCGGCCCCCATGTTTGAGCCGGAACTGGTGTTGCGCGACTCCGTCGCCCCTCCCAAAAACTCCTCAGCATCTTAAAACCCCGCTTCGGCGTTATTGCGTTCTATTGACAATAACGCTTGAATTAGGGCAATTTATGAAATCGCTTTCATTATGGCGCGAGCTGTTTTGTGGTGTTTTTGCCGCATAGCGTCGGAAAAGCCGGCCAACGCCTTGGTTTTCGTTAGTAATCGTCCGTTGTTCAGGTCGGGATACTCAGCAAACTATCAGGTATCAGGAAATTGAGCCGGATTTATTGGTTTTGAAATGAAAGCGCTTTCATAAAATTTCGGTCCACTACCGCTAAATATAAAAAGGTGACCACATGTACGTATCCAGACGCCTCAAGCTGAAGGCGCTGTCGACCATGATGATTGTCGCGGCGCTGACGGCGTGCAGCAGTGATTCCAACGATAACGACGGTAAAGATGGGCCGGGAACGCCTGACCCGGTAGCCGGCGTTGATTACATCAATACCTTCAGCGATTGGCCGGCCATTCAAAGCGCCATCGCCAAAGACCCGCAAATTGAAGCCAGGATCGCCGAAATCATGGCGACCATGTCTCTGGAAGAAAAAATCGGACAGATGATCCAGCCGGAGCTGCAGCATCTGACCCCGGAAGAAGTAAAACAGTACCACATCGGCTCCGTGCTGAACGGCGGCGGTTCCTGGCCGGGCACGAAAAAGCATGCGACGGTGCAGGAATGGCTGGATATCGCCGATGCGTTGTGGGAAGCCTCCATGGATGAGAGCGACGGTAACGCCGCCATCCCCATTATTTGGGGGACGGACGCGGTGCACGGTCACAGCAACCTGGTGGGCGCGACCCTGTTTCCCCATAACATCGGCCTGGGCGCGGCGCGAGATAAGGATCTGATTCGCAGAATCGGCGCGGCGACGGCGGAAGAAGTGGCGGTGACCGGCATTGACTGGACCTTTGCGCCGACGCTCGCCGTAGTGCGCGATGATCGCTGGGGGCGCACCTATGAGGGTTACTCCGAGGATGGCGAGATTATCTTTAATTACGGCGCCGCTATGGTGGAGGGCCTGCAGGGTAATTTCGATCAGTCGCACGTGGTGGCCACCGCCAAGCACTTTATTGGCGACGGCGGCACGGACAAGGGGAATGATCAGGGCGACAACCTGGTGGACCAGAATACGCTGATCAACCTGCACGGCCAGGGTTATTACTCCGCCCTGCGCGCTGGCGCTCAGACGGTGATGGCGTCTTTCAACAGCTGGCAGGGTGAGAAGCTGCACGGCAGAAAGGACCTGCTGACCGATGTGCTGAAAGGCAAGATGGGCTTTGATGGTCTGATCGTGTCCGACTGGAACGGCATTGGTCAGGTGGATGGCTGCACGGAAAGCAACTGTCCGCAGGCGGTCAATGCGGGCATAGATTTGTTTATGGTGCCTTACAAAACCGACTGGAAGGCGTTCTATCAAAACACCATCGACTCCGTAAACGCCGGCGCCATTGAGGTGTCGCGCATTGATGACGCCGTGGCGCGCATTCTACGGGTCAAACTGCGCGCAGGTCTGTTTGATAAGCCCAAGCCCTCCCAGCGCGCTCTGGCGGGGAAAGTGGAAGTGCTGGGCTCCAGCGAACACAGGGAACTGGCGCGGGAAGCGGTGCGTAAGTCGCTGGTGCTGTTGAAGAATAAAAACGGCATCCTGCCTCTGAGCCGGGACGCCCGGATTCTGGTGGCGGGCAAATCCGCGGACAGTCTGTCCAATCAAAGCGGCGGCTGGACCATTTCCTGGCAGGGAACCGGTCTTAATGAAGCCGAGGACTTTCCCGGCGCGACCTCCATCCTGAAAGGCATTCAGGATGTCGCTTCCAATGTGACTTACGATGCGGACGGCGGCGACGCTGATCCTAACCTGCACGACGCAGCGATTGTTGTTATCGGGGAAACGCCCTATGCGGAAGGCGTTGGCGATCTTGAAGGCGCCAAGACGCTGGAGCACGCTCGCAATTATGCGCAGGACCTGGCGGTGCTGGAAGCCATCCGCAACGCCGGCGTGCCGGTGGTGACGGTCTTCCTGTCCGGGCGTCCGTTGTATGTGAATAAAGAGCTGAACCGCTCCAACGCCTTTGTCGCCGCCTGGTTGCCGGGCAGCGAAGGCGAGGGTGTAGCGGATGTGCTGTTCGCCAAAGCGGACGGCGGCGTCAACAACGACTTCGTTGGTAAGCTGTCTTACTCCTGGCCAAACTCGCCCTGCCACACGCCATTGAATAAAGGCGACGCCAGTGATGCGCTGTTCGCCTACGGTTATGGACTGAGCTATCAGGACGCCGACAGTCTGGGCGACGATCTGAGTGAGGCAAGCCAGGCCTTTGGTTGCGATCAGAGCGATCCTGGCGATGGCGGAACCACCAACGTGAATCTTGATCTGTTCACCAGCGGACAGAATCAGGGTGACTGGGTCATGCGCATCGGCGGTCCTTCCAACTGGGGCGGAACGCCAGTCAGCATGGACCCGGCGGTGACCACGGCGCTGGAAGGAAATGAAGTGAGCGTCTCTACCGAAGACGGCTCCATTCAGTTCAGCGCCAAGCGGGTGAAATGGACGGATGTGGGCCAGATCTACATGCAGGCCACGGAAGACAACAAAGGCAAGGATCTGACGCCTTACTACAATTCAAAAACGTCGGTGAAATTCCGGGTTAAAGTGAATGAAGCGCCTGCTGGCGACGTTAATCTTTCGCTGCATTGCGTCTACCCCTGTCTGGGAGAAGTAGCGGTTGGCGACTTTATGCGCGGCCTGCCGGTGGGTGAATGGACGGAAGTGAGCATTCCTTTCCAGTGCTTTGTGGACGACGGCCTCGACTTCAGCAACGTCAATACGCCATTCCTGCTTTACTCTGGCGGCGCCATGGATCTGTCTTTGGAAAATATCCGCTGGGAGCCGAATACCGCTGCGGACACGCCGGATTGCAGCAGCTTCGCGCAGGAAAATGTCGCGCTGACGGAAACCACGGACGTGTATACGGATGGCGTGACGGACACCGAATTGTTCGCTCAGCCCGGCGTGTGGGCGGTCTCTTCCTGGGACCCCTATCAGGAAGACGCCAGCTTCGTGACCCTCGACGCGGCGCTTGCTGACAGTGCGGGAACTGTTGTGGACGCGCAATACGGCGCTCCGGCGGTGGAGCATGCAGCGAAAGGCGTTGTGCTGTTCAAGTCCGCCAAGCCGCTAAACGTTTCCGCCCTGAGCAAGCTTACTTTCGATGTAAAAGTCATCGATTTCGCCGCATCTACCGGATTGATGGCGAAAGTGAATTGCGGCGCGGATTGCGGCACGGGTGATATCGCTATTCTGGACAGCTCCGCCGCGCTGAATGTCTGGCATCCGGTGGAGATTAACTTTGCGGACTATGATGGCCTTAACACTGCGGAAGTGACTTCGGTTCTGGAGATTCTGCCAGTGTGGGATTCAGAAATGCGCAATGTGCATTTCCAGGTGGATAACGTACGGCTGGTGAAGTAAGTCCTGTGCAGTTATTTACCTGATATGACTATCTGAGCAAGGCGCGACAGGGATGCACGCACCAAAAAAAGCCCGGTCTCCCGGGCTTTTCTTTATCAAGACAGGCGCATCAGGCGGGAACTTCCGCCAAGCCGCCTTCGTCATTGTCGTGGCGGATGCCTTTGCTGCGCCACTTGCCAGTGCGCCAGCGCCACAGGTTGATGATCGCCCGCAGGGATTCATCCACGACAAAGCACATCCACACGCCCAGCATGCCGTAGCCCAGATCGAGCCCGACCCAGAACACGAAAGGAATCACCGCCCACATGAAGATCATGCTGTTGACGGCGGAAAAGCGGGCGTCGCCCACCCCTTTCAGGCCCATGCCGGCGATTATGTTCACCGCTCGCGCTGGCTCCATGATGATGCAGGCCGCCAGCATCCACTTGCTCAGCTCGATAATCTGCTGATTATCCGTGAACAGGGTCAGCAGGCTGTCGTAGATCCATACAAACATCAGCATGTTGATGAAAGCGAAGCCGGATGCGTAGGCCACTGACTTCCAGAAGATGCGGTTCACCTCTTTGAAGTTTTCGGCGCCCATGAAGTGCGCCATCAGAATCTGGCTTCCGGCGCCCAGGGCGAAGGCGAAGGTGATTTCCACCACCAGCACCCGCAACACATAGGTGTTGGCGCCCATCGCCTCCAGCCCCAGACTGATCACCGCCATGGATACAACTATCTGCTGCACGGTGTAGCTGAACGGCTCCATCGCCGACGGAATGCCGATTTTCAGAATCGGACGCATTACGCGGCGAATCGGGCCGGACATGCCTTTGAAGCGGAAACGGATCTTCATCGGACCATGCACCACCCACATTACCAGCAGCGCGCCCACCGCGAAGGAAATCGACGTCGCCATGGCGATGCCCAACAAGCCCATCTTGGGCAGCCCGAACCATCCCAGGAAGAACGCTGCGTTCAAAATCACATTGAGCGCGTTGGTGGCCAGCGCGGTGGCCATGTTCCAGTGGGTCATGCCCCGGGACGCCAGAATAGAGGCGTAGGAGAAACGCACAGCGATGCAGAAGAAGCTGAACGACACCGCCAGAAGATAAGTCTCCGAATGCGCGTTCAACTCCGGCGTCATGCCCAGCCACAAGCCGACGCGGTCGGCGTAAATGAAGCTGACGATAAACATCAGCAGCCCAAGCAGGCTGCTGATGCCGATGTTCGCCATGTAGGTCGGCAAGATATGCTGCGTTTGCTTCGCACCCATGTATTGCGACGCGACGCTGGTGCCTGCGGTGGTGAACATCGGGATGATGAAGAACCCCAGCAATAACACTGGCAGTAGCACGCCAACTGTGGCGGCGACTTCATCCGAGATACGACTGAGGAAATAGGCGTCGGCGAGAAACACCAAACCGCCGGTTATTTCTTCAATAAAGATTGGCCATGAAAGCACCCACAGGTTGTGGGACCTTAATTCGTGGTTCATTGATTGTATACCCTGGCTATAAGCCTACAACTGGCCTGCGGCGCAGAAAGAGCGCAATCCCGGTGTTAAACGGGGAGATTCGAAGACCTATTTGTTTCTGTCAGAAAAATATTAGTAAGGGCGTCGCTGATGATGTGCGTTACGCGTAATGCGCCTGAGCGCGATCAATATCAGCCGGCCTGGAGCGTTCTTCGTCAGGCGACGAGAGGAATGTTTTTAGTTTGCATGGATACCAGGCCTCCATTGGGGTTGGAGTTGAAGAGAGCTGGTCAATATACACCCGAGATCAAAAAATGCCAATAGCGCTAAACACTTACGCAGGGCCTTAAAAACTGGTAACAAATAGTCACGAATTATCCCGCCAGCCAGGCGTTCCGTCAGGTCTGCTGTGCTTTACTTAATTACTGCGCCCTATGCGAATTTGGCTCGGAGGCAGATTTGATCTGGTCATATTGGAAGGGGGATTCCGGCGCTGGCGCAGGCGGAAGTTAAACGAAAAATTCACAGGCTACGGCTATCGCGAGGAGGAAACATGTCCAAATTCGATAGGTTCAAGAACAATCTGACGCCTCTCATGCTGGCGATCGCTCTGACTGCATGCGGCGGAGGCGGTGGCGGCGGTGATGACGACAGCGGCGGCTCGACCAGCGTCACACTGAGCGGCGCGGCTTCCAAAGGCATTATCATCGGCGGCCTTGTGCGCGCCTATCCGGTGATCAATGGCGCGGTGGACACCTCCAACGTTTTGGGCCAAACCACGACTGGATCGGACGGAACTTACAATTTGACGTTGAGTTCCGGTTACAGCGGGCCTGTGGTCGTACGCATAACGCCAACGACCGGCACGCTGATGCGTTGCGATCTAAGCGGAGGATGCGGAAGCGGTGTCGCCTTTGGGCAGGACTACGCTCTGACGGACAGCGGCTTTGCGCTGAATGCAGTGGTTCCCACGGGCTCATCGAATATATCGGTCAACATAACGGTGTTGACGGATGTCGCCACCCAGGTGGCGCTGAAAGATATCACTATGGGCGGCGCCACCAGCGCGTCTGATATCCAGGCGGCGGTGACGGCGGCGAATTCGAAGGTGGCGAATCGTTTTGGCGTGGCGGGCGACCTGACCAAAATTGCGATAGTGGACATCACCAATCCGACGGCGGTGGCCGCCGCAGGCCAGGGCGGGGTCAAATACAACACCCTAAGCGCAGCCATTGTGCAGGCGGTGCAGGGAGATTCTCCTGGGCTCAGTATTGAGCAGGCGGTAGCGGCCTTTGCAGAAGATTTCGCTGATGGCGGCATCGCGGACAAAGCGGACACTGATGGGACGAAGACGACGCTGCAGGAAATCCTGGCGAGCACCTTGGATATTCTGAACGCCGCAGTGGCGGCGGATGAATCAGGCGATTTGGACCTGGGCGGCCTGATCACCATCATCACCGCGGAAGAGAGCGATGTGCAGAACAACGGCTCCACTGATGAATCTGAAGGCGAGGCCAGCGATACCGCCAACGCGACGGAATTAGCTCAGGCCAAGGCCATGGTGCAGGAGATTCGTAATCTGGGAACCGGCATGCTGTTGAGCACTGCAGATCGGGTGTCAATAGAGGCGTTTGCAGACCAGATCGCCGCCGCTACCTTTGCTACGGATGACAATCTCTCTGAAGTGCTGGACGTCATGGCGATCGCGCTGGAGCAAATCGCGGCGTCTTACATGGCCTTTGCGGAAGACGGCTCGACGGATGGCTCTCCGATAGTGACCGTTAATATCGTGAGCGGCGGGGCTTCATTTACGGTAAACACCACGATTGAAGGCGTCGCCGTATCGTTGACCGCCACGGACCTTTCCACCATCAATGTGGGCGATGAAGTGGAAACGCCGATTTCCGGCGGCACAAACACCACTCAGGCAATCAGCGCGCAAGTGAATTTCTCTATTCTGGGCGCCGTGGAGTCCAGCTTGGTATCTCTAAGCGTGAACAGCGGCAGTAGCGTCATGGTCACTTTGTCCTACACCAGTGACGAAGATGATACCGCTAGTGGCGGGACATCTACGACCGTACAGGATGAAGACTTGGATCTCAGTAACCTCTCTTTGGGATTGAATGTGACGCTGGCTGAGAAGGGAGTAGGAAATCCGGTTTCTTTCACCGGAGCGATGAGTGCGACTTTATCGGCGTTTTCCGCAGATATAGACGAGACGGATACCCAGACCAGCAGCACCTATGAAGAGAGTTGGATGGAAAGTTACACCGCAGGAACGTTTGCGATGACGTTGAGCGGTCAGTTCAGTAACGCCACAGACTCATTTTTCGCATCGCTGGCGCTGAATGCGAACGCCACGGGCGTAACCCTGAGCTGCGAGGGCTCTATGTCAGGCGGAACATCCTCGGAAACCTGTACGGATGAGAACGGATCGACCTATGTAGACGCTGACGCCACCCTCATATTCAAAGTGACGGTCAATGGCGTCGCTGACGCCATCAGCGTGAAGTTGATCGTGGATCGCACCGGCCTGGAATCCGGACAGGCGACCCTGGAACTGAAGTATGGCGGCGTCACTCTGAATGCGGCCGTCGATTCCGTCGCGCAGACGCTCACCGTCACCAACCAGGATGGCGTCACACTGTCCGTGGCGGAAGGCTCCGATGATAAAGTGACTGGAACCATCACTAACAACGGAACCCAATACGCCACCATATCTGAAGTGAGTGGCGTGGTGTTGGTGCGCTTCAGCGATGGTGACTTTGAATCGTTTTAAACTAAGCTGAATACAGTATGTGAAACCTAAAGGGAGGCTTGTCCTCCCTTTTTAACGCTTGGCGCTTGCGAAACGAATCATTAAAAACGGAATCTGGCTTTTGTCTGATTATGGAAAACAGCTAAGGCGTATTACGCTGATTGGCGCGCTGGGTTGCACGCTGGTCTATGGGGAGATGGTTGCGGCGAGCGATGACGACTGGCGGCTGTATACGGAGGTGGAAAGCTTTTCCTACAGCAATGCGGCGCCGATTTACCAAATCGCCCATGACCTGAAAGGCGATCCCGTGGCCCGGGGCGATGTGGCGTACACACATGATCATATCGAGATCGGCGCCGAATATCGCAACTTGAGCCTGTCCTTCGTCGAGCGTTACGACTACTACCTTGAATTCAGTCCCGACGCTGCGGAACTGATATACCTCTACAACAATGACCTGCCGCATGAAAGCGACGCCCACTATGACCTTTACCTGGCGGCGAACCAACTGCGTGCGAAAGGCGTTAAGCTGGGTTACCGGTTTGCATTGACGGAGGCTTTCAACGTCAAGTTGGCGCTTTCCTACTTTCGTGCGGATGAGCTGACGGAGGGCTATCTGCGCGGCTATCTGGATACGCCGGACGCTTCACCCACAGGCGAGTTGGAGCTGGATTACGCCTATACGGAAGACCACCTGCTGGACCGACCTCCAGAAAACGTCAGCGGCGATGGGTTTGCGGTGGATCTGTATCTGCAGTGGCGGCCTCACCCGCAGTGGGAGACGCGACTGGCGCTGGAAGATGCGTTCAATCGCATATACTGGGATCGCGCGACGGCGACGGTCGCCCGCGCTACCTCCGACACCATTGATTATGATGAAGACGGCGCTTTGGACGTGTCGCCGGCGTTGAGTGGTAATGAAGGCTATCGCGATCATGTGCAGGAGTTGCCGTTGCGAGGGTTTTTATGGAGCGAATATCACCTGAACGATGCGGTCAGTCTGGGCGCTGGTTGGCGGCGTCACGATAAGTCCGACCTGGGTCTCATAGGGGCCGCCTACCGTTTCAATGAGAGGCTGACGCTGGGAGGTCGCTATTATTTCAACGCGGACGCCCTCAATCTCAACCTGCAGGTTTATGACCTGTATCTTGGCGTGACCATGGATCGTCTGCAATGGAAGCAGGCCAAGACCTTAGGGCTGAGTCTGTGGTGGAGTTATCGTTTCGGTGGCGCCAGATAGGATTTAATGAGACCCTCGGGTTTTGATCAGGAGTGGTTCATGCTTTCCAGACTGGTCAGCCGCGCCTACCGGCTCAGGCTGTGCGGTGTGTTGCTGTTTTTATTGTATCTACTCAATCTTGCGTTGCCTGAGGAGGCGACTCAGTCCCCGCCTGGATGGTTGATTGCGCTGTATATTTTCGGTTGTTCGATATCAATGGTGTTCGCCATGGATCTGTTTCGCTGGTTTCAGGGCGACCGCGATTAATTCAGGGCTTGGGCAGCGGCTGCAGTAGTTTGACGCCGGTGTCGGTGAACGCCGGTATGGGCTTTCCTTTAATCAGATCCAATGCCCTCTGCACCGCCAGATAGCCCATATACTCCGGATTCTGCACCACCAGATTACTGATTTCTCCCGCATACATCGCCGCTTCCAATTCCTCCGTCTGATCGAAGCCGATGAAGCCAAACCGCTTTGATGTACCCGCTTGCCGAATCGCCACCAGGGCGCCGACAGTTGTGGATTCATTGGGTGTGAACAGGCCGTCGATGGTCGGCAGTTCCTTCAGCAAGCGCAGCATTTCGCTGCGCGCGGCGCCGCGATCGTCGCCGACATACGGAGCGGCGGCGATGTGGATCATATCGTACTCCATGAGCACGTCCAGAAACCCCTGTTCCCGCTGATCCGTCGAGGAGTTGCCCGCCCGCAGGCGCAGCAGAACCACATTGCGCTTCTCGCTCAGATCGAGGGTGGTGAGCAGGGCGCGGGCGGCCAGTTGGCCAGCGGCGTAATTGTCGGTGGCCACCAGCCCCTGGTGGGCGTCGCCGGCGAGATCGGAATCCACCACCAGCACGGGAATATTCCTGGCGCGGTATTGAGCCACACTGGGGCCCAGATCTTCGGCGGAGTTCGGCGCAAGAATCAGGACGTCCGGCGGCGTTTGACTGAGGTGGTAAGACAGGATCTGTATCTGTCCCGCAATGTCGCCGTCATCCTTGGTGCTGCGATGCAACAAGGTGACGCCGGCCTCGTTGGCGGCCTTTTGCGCGCCCTGATAAACCTGTCGCCAGTAGGCGTTGCTCTCGCCTTTTAGCACAAGCAGAAGTCTGGGCTGGTGGACGTCAGCCTGGGATAACGGACTGGCGATGAGCCACACTAACGCCAGCAGCGCGGCGCAAACTCTGAAATATCGGACAGCTCCGGGCGAACGGAGTACGGAAGGCATAAATCTGGTCGGTTTGTTGGATTTATTAACTTTAAGTTTAGACGGGCTTTCGCAATAGCCAATGAAAAAGGGCGGCAGCGCCGCCCTTAACGTTCGGCAAATGGCATTATTTGCGGCTCATTTGCTCGGTAAAGGCGTATTCCCGGGACTGGGTTTCAATCAGATCCTGCACCAGGGCCAGAACCACCGCGATGGCTTTTTCCACGCCGGAATTGTGCTGGGAAAGCTGTTGCTTGATCTCTTCGTCGGCGTCGTGATAACCCAGAGCGGGTCGACGCACCGGATGCTCGCCAAGAAACAGAGCGTGACGCAGGCGATACAATTCTTTGAAGCAGTCCGCCGATTCAGGCGGGCGCCCAAGAACCAGAGTGACCCGCTCGCGTAGGTGCAACATGTCTTCGTCGCTGCGGGCGCCCATCAGCATTTCCAGCTGGTTAGCGACCAGCATGGCGGTGCGGGCGCCGTAACGATAGCGTTGCTGGGCGATTTTCAGCATATCCACCAGGACTTTGTTGGCGGTGGAAATCGCGGTATTGCGATGGCTGGTTCCCAGCATCTCGAACCAGTCCCAGACTTTCTCAAAGCTTAACTGGCCGATGCGCGGCCAGCCGTGGTCCACGGCGCTTTGATTGGCGTCATAGAACGCCTTGGAGTCAAAGTCCTGCGCCTCGAAACGGTGCGCCTGCTCGCCGAGGAATTGGGTCGCCAGGAGCTGACAGGAGCCCGGCAGCGCGATATTCATGCCCAGCATCAGCTGTTGGATGAATACGCTGGCAGTGTGATAAATGGAATAGGGCGCGGTCAGGTCGTTACGGGCCACCACTTTCAGGCTCAGCGTGGCGCTCAGGCTGACGCTGCTGTCTTCGGCGTGCTTGCGGCGATAGTGATTGAAACTGCCAGAGCTGTCCTTGGCTTGTTGCAGGGCGCGAACCATGTCTGACGCGTCCAGAGAAATATCGTATTCGCCGAGCTTGCCGCGATAGGGGTCTTCCACCTTGAAAGGACGATCCTTGAAGAAACCGTCAATCTGACGCCATAAGTCGATGCACAACGCCGTCTCTTGTTCGCCGCCGCTGGGAACCGCGTTTTTGACTTCCAATTGAATCGTTTCTGTGCTTTGCATTAAAGAGGCTCCACTGTCGTGCTGTGCGCTGTCGGGCGCGTCATTCGGACGCCGCCGGCGAGTTATAAATTCAGTGTTTCAATATCTCTACGGGTTCTGGCTGCAATATCCCGTAGCTCCGCTAATGGTAACAGCTTTTCCTTGGCGCCTTTATGTTGCAGGACAGATTCCGAATTGGTCATGGCGTAGTGGAGAGCTGTGGCGGTATTCTCGCCGAGAATAATAGCGGCGGTAAAGGTTGCGGCGAAGGCGTCGCCGGCGCCGGTGGTCTCCACTACCTGCAGGTCGGGCAGTGGGCGCGCATAATATAAATGCTTGCGATCATAGACATATGCCCCTTCCGCGCCGTCCGTGATGGCGAAAATGGCCGGCGGCAGCTTCGCCAGCTCTGGAATCAGGTCGGGAACCGATGGCGACTTGAAGAAATTGAGTCCGAGGAATTTACAGGCTTCTTCTTTATTCATGACCAGAATTTCCACCCGGTCGATCAACTTCGACAACTTGGCGTAGCCCAACTCCGCCTGATAGTTACTGGGATTGAAGGCCAGCTTGAAGCCGTTGCCGGCGACCAGGTCGCAGACGGTCTGGAAACTCTGCTCCAGCATGCTCGACAGATATACCCAGCGGGTCTGGAAGGGCTGAATATCCGCCGTCTCAAGGTGATCGTTAGCTCCTTTGTAGGCGAGAATGGAGCGGTCGTCCTTGATGCTGTTGAGGATAACGGAAAAGCCGGTCTGTCCGCCTCGGGCGCCTATGAAACTGATATGTTCCTCGTGCAATTTATTCAGCACGAAATCGCCATTGGCGTCATCGCCGACTTTGCCCAGAAAGCCAGTATTCAGCCCCAGCCTGGAGAACGCTACCGCGGTATTGGTGCCGCCGCCGCCAGTGGTGGTTCTGAGCTCTTTGATTAAAAGTTTACTACCTAACGGGAAAGCGATGAGTTCGGAATGTGTGGTGCGCGTGTCGATGCGGATCAGCTCGGAATCCGTGTCGGCGAAGTGATCTACGGTGGCGCTGCCGATGGTGACAACATCAAATGTCATAGGCAATATCCTTAATTATTGTTAGCGGAGTTTCGGAATATTACTAGGATAGCTCTAGCTAACGCTATCTTGCTGACCCAAGTCAAGTGCATGGACGACATCGTTTTTCTGCCTTGGATCAAACTCCCTGTGATACCAAAGAGTATAGTATTTCCGCATGTGGAATAACCTTCGGAGGAGCGGAGCGATGCATGAATTTGAACTGGCGTGCGGGGTCGATGGACTGAACGATTTTCTCGACGCTTTGGGTGGGCAACTGGATGAACCGCTGGCGCAGGATAAAATCGCGCTGGCGTTAGCGGCCCTGGCGCAACTGGGCGATGGGGAAGAAGAGGACATCGAGTTTGATCTGCGCTACCAGGACGCGGTAACCCCGGTCATCATCAAGGCGGCGGTGACCCATAATGTCGGTCCGCGGCTGGTGTTCGCCACGCCCTCTGAGCCCCTATTCGAGGCGGCGCGCCGATTGGCGTAACCGCCTCGTCATGATCCTTCAACATCCGGCGTCGCTCGTCACGCTGACGAACGACGCTGGCATATCAATGATGGAGCAGATGAGACTTCAGGCGGTCAATCCGCCATCCAGCGCCACCGCCTGTCCAGTCATGAAACTGGATTCATCTGAACATAGCCAGGCGATCATACGTCCTATTTCCGCCGGCTCGCCCAACCGTTGCATCGGATTGGCGCGCACTACCTTAAGCGCCTTCTTCTCGTCCATCGCCTGCAGCGCGCGTTGCACCATCGGCGTGTTGATAAAGCTGGGACAGACCGCGTTGATGCGAATGCCGGAGCTGGCGTATTCGACCGCGGCGGACTTGCTCAACCCCACCACGCCGAACTTGCTGGCGGAGTAGGGTGCGAGCGACGGCGCGCTGCGCAGACCGGCGATTGAGGCGAGGTTGATGATGCGCCCGTCGCGGCGGGGCAGCATGCATTTGATCTGCTCACGCATACACAGGAACACGCCCTTCAGGTTGATGTCGATCACCTGATCCCAGGTTGCTTCGTCGATATCCGCCATCTTCGCGTTGACGTGCTCTACGCCTGCGCTGTTAACGGCGCAATCAAGTCTGCCGCAGACTTCCATCACAAAGGCGTGCAACTGGGCGACCTGCTCCGCCTGGGTGACATCGGCGGCGCAGAAATGCGCCCGGCCGCCCTGATCGCGAATCAATGCGGCGACGGCGTCGCCCTGTTCCGTATTAATGTCGGACAAAACCACTTCCGCCCCCAACTGCGCCAGCAGAAGAGCGGTTTCCTTGCCAATGCCGGAAGCGGCGCCGGTGATCAGAATCACCTTGTCCTGCAGATCGTAAGCCATATCCGCGCTCCTTAGTTATCCGCTACCTTGAGCACCAGCTTGCCGAAGTTGTCGCCGCTGAACAGCATCATCAGCGTATTGGGGAAGTTTTCAATGCCTTCCACCACATGCTCCTTCGCTTTCAGTTTGCCGGCGGCCATCCAGCCAGCCATTTCCATGGCCGCCTTGCCGTAATGTTTGCTGTTGTCGAACACAACAATCCCTTCCATGCGGGCGCGATTGACCAGCAAGGACAGATAATTGGAAGGACCTTTTACCGGTTTGGTGTTGTTGTATTGGGAAATCGCGCCGCAAATGACAATGCGCGCATGCAGATTGATGCGAGCAAGCACGGCGTCCAGGATATCGCCGCCGACATTGTCGAAGAACACGTCGACGCCGTTGGGACATTCCCGCTTCAGACCCGCCATGACATCTTCGTTCTTGTAATCCACTACGCCGTCAAAGCCAAGTTCTTCGATCAGATAGCGACACTTCTCAGTACCGCCTGCGATGCCCACAACGCGACATCCTTTGATCTTGGCGATCTGGCCAACCACCCCGCCCACTGCGCCTGCGGCGCCGGACACCACTACGGTCTCGCCCTCTTGCGGCTTGCCGGTGTCCAACAGTCCGAAATAGGCGGTCATGCCGGGCATGCCGAGGACGCCAAGATAGCGTGGCGCCGGAGCGATGCGCGTATCGACTTTGTGCAGTTCTTTACCGTTGCAGATGGCGTATTGCTGGACGCCCAATGTTCCCACCACCATGTCTCCGGGCGTGAAGCCGGCATGGTTGGAGGCGATAACTTCGCCAACGGCGCCGGCGCGCATGACGTCGCCGATTTGCACTGGCGCAATGTAGGACTTGCCTTCGTTGAGCCAGCCGCGCATGGCGGGATCAAGAGACACGTATTGAATTTTCACCAGTACTTCATCAGCGCCTGGCTGCGCGACAGGTTTCTCGCAGAATTCCCAGGTATCGTCGCCGGGTTCGCCCACTGGTCGCTTGGCCAGACGATATTGCTTATTAAGCAGTTCGCTCATGGATGTATTACCTTTATTGTTGATTGCGTCTACTGTGTTTCAGATAGCCTTTTGGATTTTTCAGCGTCGCACATGGCGTTGAGGATTAACACTGGCGTATATGACATAAAATAGGTTGTTTTAGCCATATCTTTGCCTGTAAACGGCGTCCTGGGGATAGGACGTCGACGTTTGTTCGCTTCTGGTCTGGCAAGCCGCGAAGGCTGCGGAACCTTAATCCATAAGGGGTTAAAAAGCGGCGCGCAGGGGCATAGAATGGGTCAGGTTCAGGTCTAACATTCCCGGTCCGGATACCGCGTCAAACAAGACAATCCCGCGCCGGGGCAGCGCTTTCAGTCACAAGGGATATCGCTGATGATGACGAAAATTTCTGCTCTGATCAGACTGTCCGTCCGCCTCACATTGCTGTGTTTCGCTTTGGCGGGCGCCTGCCGCGCCGCGGACGACTTAAATATGATGACGGAGGACTACGCTCCGCTGAACTTTGCAGAGAACGGTCGTCTGCAAGGCGTATCTGTGGACCTGATGGAAGAGATGCTGCAGATTGCCGGTTACTCGCAAACCCGCGCCGATATGTTGTTGATGCCCTGGGCGCGGGCCTACACCCATGTGCAACAAAGCCGCAATGCGGTGCTGTTCGCCATGACCCGCACAGAACATCGCGATGGTCTGTTCAAATGGGTGGGACCGATTATCCCTTCTCACATTGTGATTACCGCTCGCCGTGATAAATCTCTGCGCGTTGCGTCTCTGCAGGATTTGAAGACGCTGCGCATCGCCACGGTGCGCGACGATATCGGCGAGCAGTTGTTACTCAATAACGGCGTGCCTGACAGCGCGCTGCGGCGCACCTCCAGCCCTCAGGTGGCCCTGGCGATGCTGAGCCTTGGACAGGTGGACGCCTGGGCATACGGCAGGTTGGGCGCAGCTTGGTACATCAAGCAGATGAAACTGAAACCGGGTGACTATGAAGAGATCTTTACTTTGAAAGATTCAGATCAGTATTTCGCGTTCAGCCTGCAGACGCCGGATGACGTGGTGCAGCGTTTTCAGCAGGCGCTGGATCAGCTGAAAAGCAACGGTCGCCATCAGGCCATTGTGAATCACTATGTGGAAGGGGCGTTGTAAACGGACCCGATGCGTTCGCCGCACCGGGCCTATTCGTTTTTAACGCTTCAACACCAGTGCGGAGAGGCGCGCCGCCCGCACATGGAAATCAGGCGCGGTGTAAAGAAAGGCCCCCGGGCCGCGATTGGTGAGGCTCCAGACGAACAGAGACAGCGCGGTGACGCCCAGGGTCGCCAGAGTGGGATACAGCGCGTACCAGCTGGTGACCGCCGCACTGCTGTCGAATACGCCGGCCTTGATCAGCGCCGGCGCCAGCCAGACATCAGCTATTTCTATAAATATTCGATGCAACACGTAAATTTGCAGTGTGTTTTTGCCCATCCAGCGCAACATTTTGAAATCCGCAATGGACTGTGTGAACGCGAACCCGATGACGCTGATGCTCACTAGCAGCAAGCTGGTGAACAGGAAGTGCTCCCAATGCAGCAGTTTCAAGCTCAAGGCCGCCAGTCCAAACACCGCTAGCAGGCCGATACTGCGCAGACTGATGCGGCTGAGCAGAGAAAACAGATGGCGGCCGTAGAAACAGCCCAGCCCGTAAAACACGCCATTGGCGATGATGCTTTTGGTAGGCCAATCATGGACGAAGTTTTGTCCGATAAAATGACCTGTCAGCAAAACCAGCATCGCCAGCGGCCAGCGATTGGACATCAGTTTGCAGATGGCGAAATACCAGGGTAGGGCGTAGAGATACCAAAGGCTGCTGGAACCGGTCAGGGTCAGGGCGATGAACTCCGCCGGATTAGAGGAATACAGCGCGTTGGTGACTTCTGTTAATTGCTTCTCGGAGCCTCCCACCCAGTTCACGATAGTGACTCCCAGCCATTGCAACTCGCCCCAGAGCACGAATAGAAAGACCAGATTGTAAATTCGCTTTTGCGCCACATCGCGCCATCGATACTGAGTGACGGCGCGGTGTACCAGAAAGCCGGAGATCATAAAAAACAGCGGCATGCGCAACGGCGCCAGATAGGTGCTCACCAAATGGTGAAAATGTTCAAACTTGACGGCGGTGGAGCTTAACTCAACTCCGGGCAAAGCATAGGAAGTAATAATGACGTGGTGAAGCACCACTAACAAAATACAAACGCCCTTTGCCGTATCAATCCAATCTATATTGTTTTTAGCTTGGTTCTCCATGATGTAATCCTTGTCCATAAATGGCGGTAAAATTGTGAAGATTTGGAAGGTAACAAAAAATTTTCATACGTCATATAAGCCATATATGGCATGTGTTAAAAGGTGAGTAAGTGCCCGCTTTTTTGAGGTTTTAACAAGATAGAAAGTCGTGTTTTGGGCGCTAAAAAATAGTTTCGAAATGACGTGAAAAAATGTGGCCGGCTTGGTTTTAAAGCGTGTGCAAGATGCGGTGTTATAACGGTGAAAAGTGCGAATTAAATCAGGGTTGAAGGGACAAAAAATCGACGAGGTGGACTTAGTTGAGCGCCCGCTCTCTCAGAATATCCACGACTTCCCGCAACGCCGGTTCGATTTGGGTGGGCGCGCTTTGATGGGGCGTCACCCACACTTTCGGGTGGCTCCATAACGGATGGGTGTCGGACAGGGGTTCCTGTTGGAATACATCCATCATGGCGCCGCGTAAATGGCCGTTGTCCAGGTGCTCCAGAAGCGCGTTTTCGTCCGTCACCGCACCGCGGGATACGCAAACCACGGCGGCCCCTTGCGGCAGGCGGGAGAGACGGTCCCGGTTCAGGAAGCTCTCCGTCGCTGAATTATGAGGCAGCATGTTGATGAGAATGTCGCATTGCCCGAGAAATTCATCCAGCGCCGTCTCACCGGCGAAAGTGGCGACGCCGGACAGTAGCTTGCCGCTGCGCGACCAGCCTGACGTTGGATATCCCAACTGACTCAGGTGTTGGGCGACTGCGCCTCCCAGACTGCCCAGTCCCAGTACGCCGACGCGGGTCTCCCGATTAGCGCGGTAAGGGCTGTTAGTCAGCCAGACTTTGTCCTGTTGCGCTTGCCGAAACTGGTCGAAGTTGCGTTGGAAATGCAGGACGGCGTAGGTGGCGTATTCCGACATCGCCTGACGCATGCCAGCGTCCCGCATACGCTCTACCGGTACCCCCGCGGGCAGGCGTAATTGTTGAAGCAGTCCGTCTATGCCTGCGCCCAGACCGATGACCAGTTTCAGGTTGCACGCCTGGGTCCAGTCCGTCAGAGTGGGGCGCCAGATAAGCAGAACATCGATCTCTTCGATAGCGACGTCTTCCGGCGCCAGCAGCTGGAATTCCGGGCTGATGGTTTGAGCGACTCGCCGCCACGCCAGCAGGTCGAATGCGGCGCTGTGAAATACGATGTTCATGAAGATCTCTACCGTTGTTTGGAAGCGGGATCAGGTTCTGAAAATATCTGCGTCGCTGTTGAAGTATTTAAACTCCAGCACGTTGCCGGACGGATCGCTGACAAAGAAGGTGCCTTGCTCACCGGGTTCGCCGACGAAACGGATTTTCGGCGCCAGCAGGAAGGTGTCGCAGCGTTCGGTAATGCGATCGCGCACTGTTTCCCATTCGCTTTTATCCAGAATAACGCCGAAATGCGGCACGCGGATGCTGTCGCCGTCAACGGCGTTGCGGCCGGCGTCTTCCTGAGGGCTTTCCACGAGATGGGCGGTAATCTGGTGGCCGAAGAAGTCAAAGTCGATCCAGCGCTCCGCGGTACGACCGATAGCGCAGCCGAAACGATCCACATAAAAGGCGCGGGCGGCGTCCAGATTCGTCACGGGAAAGGCCAGATGAAACGGCCGCATACATACCTCCTGAAATAAGTGATAATTGAGCTGTGTGCAATTATCACTGTGAAATTAACGATTAAAAAGCGATATTAACTCAATTTGGTTGAGATTTTCTCACTATGCGGATGCTGCCTCCCTTAAACGCGGTGCGTACGTTTGAATGCGCCGCCCGTCACCTCAGTTTCACCAAGGCCGCAGAAGAACTCTGTGTGACGCCCGGAGCCGTGAGCCGCGCTATCGCCGGGCTGGAGGAACGTCTGCAAACGCCGTTGTTCAGTCAGCACAAGCGCCGCCTGCAACTTACCGCCGCCGGACGCGCCTATCTGTTTCATGTCACACAGGCGTTGGATCGCCTGTCACTGGGCACAGATGAATTGCTGCAACATCGGGGCGAGGGCGGTCTGCTGACGATCGGCGCGTTGCCGACGTTGGGTTCCCGATGGTTGATTCCCAAGTTGCAGGATTTTCAGCGGCGTTATCCCAATATCTCGGTCGAAGTGAAGACGACGCCTTCCGATTTCTCCAAGGCGTTCACCGAATTGGACCTGAATGAACATGGTTTGGATGTGGCGCTGTATATCGGTCAGGGCGACTGGTCCGGCGTGCGGAGACATAAACTGTTCCAGGAGCGACTGCTGCCGGTGGCGGCGCCATCGCTGCGTGAGGAACTGGAGGCCTTGGGACGGGGCGAAGCTGACCCGGGTCGCCTGTTGTTGCATTCCACCCGGCCTCATGTGTGGGCTCACTGGTTCGAGGCGCAGGGCTTTGATTTCACTACGCCGACCTGGCGCGCCCGCTTTGAACATTACTACATGGTGATCGAGGCAGCGATGCATGGACTGGGCGTCGCCTTGCTGCCGGAAGTGCTGGTGGCGCAGGAACTACGCTCCGGCGCGCTGCTGGCGTTGAGTGAACGGAACTTGCCGCAAGCGGAAAACTACTATTTATTGCATCACCCGGCGCGTAGTGAGGAAAATAAAATCCGGGCGTTTAGGGACTGGTTGATGCGGACGGAATGCGCGAGAGAAAACCCCGTATTAAAGGGCAAACCTGCCGATGTAGAAAAGGATGGCTGATGAAAAACGTAGCGCTAAAAGGTTTAAAGGTGTTGCTGGGCTTACTGTGTATTCTCCCTACGACGATGATGTATATCTTTGGGTTTTCATTAGTGTTCTGGCATTCGATACGGAATGAACAGGGGGTGGATTTTGGCATTATGATCTTTTTCGCAGCGACCGGTCTCGGGTTACTGTCATTAGTATGGTTATGGATACGGCGCCCAAGTTATGTTCTGAGAAGTGTTCCGATATGGATATGGCTGGGTTTGATTGCTGGAAATGATGTTTTTATTTATATGCTTGGCGACACAGGCGGGCGGTCTTATCAACACTCCCTGGTTGGTCGGCTCATGGCGGGTGACTTTGACGTGCTGGTAGCCTTCTGGGTCGCGGGCGGAGGACCCGCGCTGTTCTCATGGTATTTGCTGTATAAGGCTTATAGGCATGGCGTGCGTCCATCTTCACAGGAGACCCCGGCTGCCCCTTCTCAATGAGCGGGAATCAGTCGACGGCTTTCCAGCTCTCCTTCGTATTCCAAGACCTCCCGGAAGCCGTGACGGGTATAAATATCCTGCAGGGTTCCGTCTTTTTTCACGGCTTTCAAGCCGGCGTTGAAAGCCGCCAGCTGGTCTTCATAGTCGGGCGCCTTTTTGGAAAACACCACGTACAGGAATTTGACCTCCAGGGGCGGCTCCAGAAAACGGAGGTCGCGCAGGTATTGCGGGTAGTTTTTTTCCAGCAGGTAGCGGGCGACGAATTTGTCGATGAAGATGAGTTGCACCCGGTTATAGAAGAGACGCTGCAAGTTGGTGAGGTCGTCGACGACGTCTTCCTTGTACAGGAAGGACGCGCTGTCAAAGGTGTCGGTGTTGATATAGCCGCGCACCACGCCGAATTTATACTGAGACAGCGCCTGTAGCGCCTCAAGCTGATTTCTTCTGGGGTCTACGCTGAACTGGATGTCGCTGTCGTTGCGTACATAAAAGCCTACCGGACCGCCGAGAAAGGGATCGGAGTAAACGAAATCCTCCAGGCGTGAAGAGGAGTAATATTCCGGGAACAGCGCATCCATTTCCCCTCGCTGGGTCATGTCCAGCGCCCGCGCCCAGGGCAGGAATTTGACGTTGGGCGTGTAGCCGCCGCGTTTGAACGCTTCCGTCACCAGTTCGTAGACGAATCCAAAATTACGCATCTCCTGGCCGACGTAAGGCTCCCAGTTGAGTGTGGCCAATGTGGTCGTCGGTCGTTGCGCCGCCATGACGGACGAAGACGGGAGCAGCAGGAGGGACAGCGTCAGCACGGCGATCGCGCGGCGCGCTGATCCTGATTGCAGTGGGAACCGTATCCAGTGAAAACGCCGTATCATCGGATTTCCGTCGTGGTGTTTTGATTTACGGGTGCGTTTTAAAGCTTAGGTGAGTCCGCCGTATTTGGCCAAAATCGGCGTCTCCCGTCGGCCTGCGTCGATGTGAGAAGACCGGACGGCGAGCAGCGGCCATCCGATCGGCTATGCTTGTTTGAGAGGTAGTAAACGATGAATGTAGTTTTGCGACCGGCCACGGCGGCTGACGCCGATACCGTGACTGATATTATGCTGGCGTCGCGAAAGAAGTTTCTGGCTTATGCTCCTATGGCCCACTCGGAACGGGAAGTCCGTGGTTGGGTGCGATATCTGTTGCTTCCCCGCGAGTCCGTGACGCTCGCCGTGGCGGATGAGCGCATCGCCGGATTTCTCTCGCTGGACAAAGGCGACCGCCTGACCTGGCTGACTCAGTTTTATCTCGCCCCTGACTTTGTCGGACGCGGCATTGGCTCGCAGCTGTTGACCCATGCGTTGTCACTGGCGTCGAAGCCGGTCAGGTTGCATTGTTTTCAGCAAAACCAGGACGCACGCCGCTTCTATGAACGCCACGGGTTTGTCCCAGTGCGCTTTACTGACGGCTCCGGCAATGAAGAACGTTGTCCCGACGTCCTTTATGAATTGGCGTAGCCGCGGCGTTATTCCTGTTCGCGCATCAGAAGAAACTGGCTGTACAGCACCACGCCGCCCCAGATGACTGCGGCAATCATGATCAACGAACCCAGTAAATGGGCGCCTTGGGCGATGCCATGGTCGAAGCGCAGCAGTCCGGTTTCCGTGAGCAGGTACTCCCAGTCATGGAAGCCGTATGGGGAGGAGTGGCCGAAGTTGCCGCCCAGCAATGGTAGTTGTCCCGCGCGCGCGTCGTTGATGTAGGGCGCCAGATCGAGAAAGTTTTCTCCGAACCACCAGGCGCACACGGCGGCCCCAAAGGTGTTGTGATGTTTGAACAGCAGAACGCCAAAACAGATGGCGGGCATGATCAGCTGGCCCAGACTGCCTCCCAGAGAGGCGATGAACTGTCCCAAGGGGCGAAAAATCACATGCCCGGCTTCGTGAAAAGGCAGATTAATCAGGTGAAGAAAGGACTCGCCCGCCGCGTTGGACGCGATGGAGGAGGTCATCAACCACAGTCCCCAGAGCGGCCAGCGCCGCCAACAGCAGCGCGCGTCCGCCGACGGAAATGGGATCAGGAGAGGCGTCGCCGGGATATAGCAAAATGTCCCGCCAGGAAACTTTCTCTTCCGCTTCTTCTGTTTCCTGCTCGGGTTCCTGCGCGGGATGTGGGCTGTCATGGGCCTGTTGCGGCGGGTGATATTTCAAATATTTTGCGAATACAATGCCGCAGCTTTCGCAGTCGACGTTGCTATCCCTCTGTTCAAACCCGCATTTGGGACATTTCATATACTGGCGTGATCTTTTCGTAAATAGGTTTTGTGATTCTAGGTCAGCAGAGATCCGAAGCAAGCGCCAGGGCGTAATCATGACAACCCGTTCGCAACACGCAGGCGAGGGGGCTTCATCGGTCAAGCCAGGTAGAGTGCATCATGCCCGCCCATGTTCATACGCTGAGGTTGTTGCTCGGCGATCAGCTCAACGCCGCCCACAGTTGGTTTCGGGAAACAGATCCGGGCGTCCTTTACGTGATCGCGGAGCTGCCTCAGGAAGTCGATTATGTCGTGCATCATGTGCAGAAAGTCTGCGCCTTCTTCGCCTCTATGCAGGCATTCGCCGATGCCCTGCGGAAGGCGGGCCATGAAGTGCTGCATCTGACCCTGGATGACACTCAGGAGTTCGCCGATTTGCCGGCGCTATTGAAGCATCTGTGCGAACGTTATCAAGTGCGCCGCTTTGAGTATCAGCGCCCGGACGAACACCGTCTGTTGCAGCAGATGGAACGACTGCAATTAGGGGAACGGATTGAAATTGCACGGGCGGACACGGAGCACTTTCTACTGCCTTTTGCGGAGATCTCGGATCATTTTGTGCGCGGCGAGCATCTCACCATGGAGAATTTTTATCGGCGCATGCGCAAGCGCTTTGACATTCTGATGCAGAACGGCGCGCCCTTGGGCGGCAAGTGGAATTTCGACAGCGAAAATCGCAATAAAATCAAAGCGGAGCAGTTGGCGGATATCCCCGATCCCCTGTGTTTCGATAATGATGTCAGCGCCATTCTCGAACGTCTGCGGCGACATGGGGCGAAGACTTTTGGCGTCGCCCATGAGCGTTTGCTGTGGCCGGTGACGCGGCGTCAGGCGCAGCAATTGCTGCAACACTTTTGCGAACGGTGTCTGCCTCAGTTCGGGCGCTATCAGGACGCCATGACCGACGCGGTGGAGGCGCAGTGGAGTTTGTATCACTCCCGGCTGTCATTCGCCTTGAATACCAAAATGTTGCATCCCATGCAGGTGATCCGCGCGGCGCTGGAACGTTATGAGCAGGCTAATGGAGACATTAGCCTGCCTCAGATCGAGGGCTTTGTGCGGCAGATTCTCGGTTGGCGTGAATACGTGCGTGGCGTTTACTGGGCGAATATGCCGGAATACATGCAAAGCAACGCGCTTGACGCAGGAAGACGCCTTCCCGGTTACTTCTGGGACGGCGACACCCATATGCGTTGCGTCAGCAAGGTGGTCGGGCAGTCGCTGCAATACGCCTACGCCCACCATATTCAACGTCTGATGGTGACGGGCAATTTCTGCCTGTTGACCGGGATCGATCCGGATCAGGTGGATGAATGGTATCTGGGCGTTTACGTAGACGCCATCGAATGGGTGGAAGCTCCCAACACCCGTGGCATGAGCCAGTTCGCCGACGGTGGTCTGATCGCCACCAAACCTTACGTCAGCGGCGGCGCATATATTCAGCGCATGAGCGATTACTGCAAAGGGTGCCGTTACGACGTCAAAGCCAAGACCGGCGCCAACGCCTGCCCCTTCAATAGCTTGTACTGGCGCTTTATTGAGCGGCATCGGGAACGGCTTCAGCATAACCCTCGGCTCACCATGATCTACCGGACCTGGGAGCGTTTCTCGCAAGAGCAGCGACGTGAGATCCTGGCGCAGGCGGAGGATTATCTGGAGCGGATCGAATCCCTGTGATCAGACGGCGGGTCGGCTGCGGCGGAACGGTTTCTTAATCGCCACCACCACAAGGGCCAGTATCAGCAGCACGTTAAACGCGCCGAACACCGCTTCCCGCAGCATGGCGTGATCGAAGACCTGATTGGCGTCGTTGACCGTCTCCAGGGATAGCAGAATGGCCGGATACACCATCAACTGGGCATTCAGGGCGATCAGAACAAACCCGGCGACTTTTATCCACAACCAGGTCGCTTTGGGCTTTCCAGACAACAGAATGCCGCTGAGGCCGGCGAGCCACATCGCCGGCAGCGTCAGCCAGCCGGTTCCGGCGGCGACCCATTCCCGGTTCAGCGTCAGGGCGCGTAAGTCATTTTCCGGCAGGATGGCCCCGAAGAAGATATAGGCGGCGATGCTGCCAAAGAACACGGCGATCGACAGTAGATGAACGGTTTTTAGTAAAGTTCTCACAAACAGACTCCTTTTTTTGTTAGTGCGCTAACTATATGCTTAAAAAAACGCCCTACGACATGTTTTTCAAAACGCGTCGCAAGTAGTCTTTGAATTGGGAAGCTTCTTCAGGCGTGAAGGCGTTTAACGCCCGCGCATTGATATCCTGGGCCAGAATCGGCAACTCATTCATCAACTCAACGCCCTTGGCGCTGATGTGTATCCGATAAGCGCGTTGATCGCTAGCGTCCGGGACTTTCAGGATCAGCCCTTTGGCGTCCAGCCGACGGATGATGCCCGACATGGTGGGGCGGTCGAAAAACAGCGATTTTCCCAGCTCGCTGATTTTCTGGCCGTCGTTTTGTCGCAACCGCGCCAGCACTGACCATTGTCCCGGCGTCAGATCATAGGGACGCAATGCCGTCTCCAGAGCGAATTTCATCTCTCCGGCGGTTTTGTTGAGCAGAAAACCCAGGCTGTCATCTAATTTCATGGCGCAGTATGTTAGTGCGCTAACAATATCACTGCAAGTAGAAGTTTAAATAGAGCCAGCCTTACAGCGATCTCAAGCCGCCTCTGTCGGGCGCTCATTATTGTTGAGCCAGCGCGCCACTTCCTCCCGGTCGTCCACTTCCCAGGGATGGAAGTCGCGACGTAAATAGCGCAGAAACTGAGGCAATGACTGACGCAGCACGCCGGGCTTGCCCCACAGGAAATTCAGTCCGTGCAGCCAGGTTTTCAGATCCCAGAATTTACCCTCCGTTTTCAGCATGGAGCAGGTGTTGAGAAAGGTGAAGCGGAAGAACTGGAAGGTGACGATCCAGAACGCCACGAAGCGCATCCGATAGAGGCCGACCTGGCTTTGATACACATCGAAGGCCACGGATTTATGCTCGATTTCCTCCACCGCATGCCAGCGCCATAACGCCTGCATGGTTGGGCTTGCGCCCGCCATCCAGTCTGGATTCTTCAATACGCCGTGAGCCAATACGGCGGTGTAGTGTTCGGCGGCGCAGGTCCCCGCCAGACGACGACTGCGTTTGAATCCGCCGACAAACTCCATGTGTTTGTGAAAGCGGGCGTTCATTTTGTCCAGGTTATAGCCGCGTTGCGCCAGAGCGTCGTTGTAGCGGGCGTGTTCCCGGCTATGCATGCCTTCCTGACCGATAAATCCCCGAATGTGCTGCTGCAGTTGGGGATCTTTCACATTTTTGCGGTAGTCGCGCACGGCCTTGATGAACAGATGCTCGCCCTCGGGAAATTGCAGGGAGAGCGCATTGAAGAATGCGGTTTTAAATGCGTCGCCGCCATGCCAGAGCGTGCTGAGTTCGGCGTCCACGTCGAAGCTCAGATTGCGCGGCTCGACGTTGATCTCCGGCGGCGTGCGGCTGTCGCCTTCTCCCGCTGCGGAGTGGCGTTCTGTGGTGCTGTGTTCCATTGTCATGACGGCGTCTCCCGTTGACCCAAGTGATCTGATTACAATCTATAACTAGGCGCGGCTCGCAAACAGGTTGCGGCCCATCGAATAGCGGGTCATTCTTTGTCACAACGACAGACTCGGCGCCGGACGCCGCCAACAACAATAAACCTGAGCGGATAAAGCTGTCATGAGAGGTCATTACGTTGCAGCGTTGATCGACTTGTTAGTGGAGCGAGGCGTTGATCGCGCGGAATTTTTGCAGGATTGCCAGTTACAGGAAGACGAACTCAATGCGGACACCCTGATCGACCAACGGCGCCTGGAGCGGGTGACCCGCCTGGCGGCGGAGCGGGTGCAGGAGACCGGCATTGGTCTGCTGGTGGGGCGACGTCTGAATATCAACACTCATGGCGCGCTGGGATACGCCGCCATGGCCAGCGCCAGCTATGAACAGGCGCTGCAACTGTTGGTGAAGTTCTACAGCGTGCAGGCGCCCAAGGCGTATTTTGAATTGCGGACTTGCGACGGCTATTACGAGCTGGCCTGCGAGTCCAGTTTCACGCTGCCGGAGCGGCCCTGGGTGACCACCGAATTTCTGATCAGCAGCATCTACACTTCCACGGAATTTCTCCTGAGCGGGCGCATGCAGGGCGTGGAAATCCATCTTGGTTATGCGGAGCCGCCTCACGTGGCCTTGTATAGAGAGATGTTTCAGGCGCCGGTGCGGTTTCAGCAGACCTTTACCGGCATCCTTATTCCCTTCAGCGTGGCGCGGCAGCCGCTGCCCTCGGCGGACCCCCTGGCGGCGAGCCTGTTCACCAAACGCTGTGAGTCCATCCAGCATGATGACCGGGATGAACAGCTGCCGCGACGGGTGAAGGAAATGCTGTACGCCGGCGCAGGAGAATTCCCCAGCCAGACTGAACTCGCCTCGCGATTGCACATGAGCGTGAGCACCCTGCACCGTAAGTTGGCGGAGCAGGGCGCAACCTACAAAGCGCTGCTGGCGGAAGTGAAAAAAGAACTGGCGCTGCAGCACTTGCGGGACAGTCGTCTGACCGTGGATGAAATCGCGCAGTTACTGGGCTTCAGCGACGCTTCCAATTTCCGTCGGGCCTTCGTCGGCTGGACCGGCGAGACGCCCAGTGAATTTCGCAAACGATGCTTGTAGGCGCTTGTTATTACTGGCATGTTATTGGCGTACAAGAACGGCATTGTCCATTCACCAATAAGGAATGTTGTTATGCTAAGCGAAACAAAAAAAATAACTGACGCTCGCCTTTTTGGCTTCAAGTCTCTCGTAACTATCCTCTCGAAACCTTTCCTACTCACCCTGACTCTGGCGGTCGCGGCGCCCACCAACGCTGAATTCATTCTGGAGGGAGACCGTAGCGTTCCCACGGAAGCGCATCACGGCATGGTGGCCACCAGCCATACACTGGCGACGGAAGAAGCATTGAGGGTGTTGAAAAACGGCGGCAACGCCATCGACGCAGCAGTGACCGCCGCTTTCGCGCTGGCGGTGACGCAACCCCGTTCCGGCAATATTGGCGGCGGCGGCTTCATGCTGATCTCCTCGGAAAGCCGCAACGAAGTGATTGCTATCGATTACCGGGAAAAAGCGCCGGCGGCCGCCTCCCGGGATATGTATCTGAACAAGGACGGCGACGCGGACAGCAATCTGAGTCGCTTCTCACACAAAGCGGCGGGCGTGCCCGGCACAGTGGCGGGATTGGCGCTGGCCCTGGAGAAATACGGCACGATCTCTCTGCAGGAAGCTTTGGCCCCGGCGATCCGGCTGGCGGAGGAAGGCTTTATCGTCACGCCCCGCTTCAGTCATGGGGTGAAAGACAGCGCCGAAAGACTGGGCAAATGGGACTCTTCCCGCAAAGTGTTTTTCAAAGCGGACGGCTCTTTCTACGAACCCGGCGACCGCTTTATCCAGAAAGACTTGGCGGCGACCCTGAAACGCATTTCCGAGAAAGGCGTTAAAGGCTTTTATGAGGGCGAAACCGCCAAGCTGATCGTGGAGGAAATGAAGCGCGGCGGCGGACTGATTACGCTGGAAGACCTGAAGAGTTATCAGCCGGTTATGCGCGAGCCCGTTCACGGGACCTACCGGGGCTTTGATATTTATTCCATGAGCCCGCCCAGCTCCGGCGGCATCCATGTGATTCAGATTCTGAACATTCTGGAAGGCTATCCCATCGGCTACCTCGGGCATAACTCTGCACAAACGATTCATCTGATGGCGGAAGCCATGAAGCGCGCCTATGCAGATCGCTCCAAGTACCTGGGCGATCCCGACTTTGTGGAAGTGCCGCAGAAAGGGCTGATGTCCAAAGACTACGCGGCGAAGCAGCGTAAAGACATCCCCATGAACCGCGCCACGCCCAGCTCTACGCTGGCGCCGGACAACCCCCTGCCTTATGAAAGCAATGAGACCACCCACTTCTCCGTCGCCGACAACAAGGGCAATGCGGTGTCCACCACCTACACCATCAACTTCAGCTACGGATCGCATATTGTGGTCGATGGCGCTGGCTTCCTGTTGAACAACGAAATGGATGACTTCAGCGCCAAACCGGGCGTGCCCAACGCCTATGGTTTGCTGGGCGGCGAGGCCAACAAGATCGAAGGCAATAAGCGCATGCTCAGCTCCATGTCGCCGACCATCGTGAAAAACAAAGGCAAGAACTTCCTGATTACCGGCAGTCCCGGCGGCTCTCGCATCATCACCACGACCTTGCAGGTGATCATGAATGTCATCGACCATCACCTGAATATTCAGGCGGCGGTGAACGCGCCCCGTATTCACCACCAGTGGTCGCCAGATGAGATCCGGGTGGAAGAAGGTCTCAGCCCCGATACCGTGAAGCTGCTGGAAGGAATGGGGCATGCAGTGAATCAGAAGGCGGCGATGGGCGCCAGCCAGAGCATTCTCATTGATGAGAATGGCGTGTTTTTCGGCGCCGCCGACCCCCGTCGCAGCACATCCTCCGCCATGGGTTTTTGACCCTTCGGGCTTTTAAACTATCCTTACATCCTAGTACTATGCGCCGCTTTTTCTTAACGAAGAAGCGGACGCTTCTCCCATCTCAGTTTTGACCACCACGTCGTAGAACGAACTCAGGATGGTCGTATAATAGCGTAGTATCAATCACTTAGCGGCTGTAAGGCTGACAGGAATAGTCGTGTCTGAATTAAAATTCGATGTTGTTTTATTGGGGCAGTGCCAGCAGGGCATGAACCCAGATGATGTAATAAACAAACTGGCCGCCTTGTTCAGGACGGATGTGGACAAGGTGGAAAAAATGATGGTGAAGAGCCGTCATGTGATCAAGAAAGGCGTTGATGGCGCCACCGCCAGAAAATATAAAACCGCGATAGAGCAGGCCGGCGGCGTGTGTGAACTGGTCAAGAGCGCCGCCGCGCCAGTGCAGAAAGAACCGCCCATGCGCGCAGCGCCTGCGCCCAAGCCTGCCGCCGCCAAGTCCGCTGAGCCGATAAGGGCGACGGCCAATGATGCGGTGGCGAACGCCTACCGTGCGCCTGTTGCGCCGGTAGTGAAAGATCAAATCGTTTATTGTCGTCAGTGCGGAGCGCATATCTCCGCCACTTTGAGCGAGTGCCCTCATTGTCACGCCAAACAATCCCCCACCAGCTCCAAGAGCAAAGTGACGGCGGGGCTGCTGGCGTTTTTCCTGGGCGGACTGGGCGTGCACCGCTTCTATCTGGGGCAATGGTGGGGCATTTTCTATATGTTGTTCTGGTTTACCTGGATTCCCAGCATAGTGTCGTTGATTGAGGCGATCGTCTTTTTTGCGTCGTCGGAAGACAGATGGCAGGAAAAATACGGTCAGGTTCGCGGCGGCGGCGCGGCTATGATTGTCGCGGCGGTTGTCGGGTTATTTGTAATGGTGGCCTTTATCGGCATCTTGGCGGCGGTAGCGATCCCCGCTTATCAAGACTACATAGCGCGCTCTCAAGTCCAGACCTCTATGCCGTTTGTTAAGGAAAACCAGGACAAAGTCAGCGCTTTTATCCAGCGTACGGGCTTCTATCCCAACCAGAACCTGGATGCGGGGTTGCCTGAGGAGCTGCGCGATAAAGTCGCCAGTATTCAGCTGCAACAAAACGCCCGCATGGTCGTGACATACGACATCAAGAGCCTGCGTGAAAATAACACCATTGACTGGATTCCGGCGGAAAGGAACGGTCAGATTGAATGGTCCTGTATGGAAGGCTCCATGCCGGATCAATACCGCCCGACTATATGTCGGGGCGGAAGCCACACCAGCAGCGGAGACCGGCGCGTCTCCGCCGCGTCGGAGGCATTGGACAAGGTGCTGCGCAGCGCTGACGGGCGTCTGTCCCTCAGCGTGCCCGGACGCTGGAAGAAAATGGATGACCTGAATGAAGAGGCGTCTCTGGGAGTCGGCAACTTGTTCGATGACGCCTATGCGCTGATTCTGGAAGAGTCCCGCGTTGATTTTGAAGACGGCTATACATTGACGGACTATTCCGAACTCATTGTGTCCCTGATGCAGGAATCCCTGGAAAATCCCCGCACGCTGGGAGAGTGGAGCCCGGTAGAAATCAATGGCCTGCCTGCGCGCCAGGTGGCGCTGACCGGCTCGACCGGAGGCGTCAAAGTGACCTACCTGATCACCACAGTGATGGGCGACGCGCACTTTTATCAGGTGCTGGGTTGGACGCTGGCGTCCCGCTACGACAGTAAAAGCGAGGTGCTGCAAGCCGTCGCGGCCAGCTTCAAGGAGCGCAAGAATAACGGTCCGGTGGCCAACTGACGCGATCCGGCTTTTCGACTCAGACGCGTAATATCGCCGCGCATAAAGCCCGCGCCGTCTGGGCGTAATCCGCGTCGCCAAAGCACTGGGCGCGAATGATAGCGCCGTCGATCAGCACCCCAATCTGCCGCGCCAGACTCTCATCCTCCACGCCTGCCTCTTTCAGCCACTGGGCGACTTTCTCATCCATATCCTGCTTATGTCGCCGCGCCAGCTCCCGTTCCGGCTCCTGAGCGTCATAGATCTCCGCCGTCACATTTAAAAACGCGCAGCCGCGAAACTCAGGGTCGTCGAACCATTCCCGTAAGGCGTCGAAGATGCCCAGCACCCGCTCTTTACCTGGAGCGTTGAGCGCTTCCACTCTGTCGGTGAACCATTGCATCCAGCGTTGGTGACGCTCCTGCAATGCATCCATCACCACATCCTGCTTGCTGGGGAAATGCTTGTAGAAGGTGCGTTTGGCCACCTCGGATTCCTGAATCACCTGATCCACCTGAGTGGCGCGAAGCCCTTGCTTATAAAATAGGCGATAGGCGCTTTCGATAATTTTTTCTCGTGCTGAAACTTTCATAATCAATCACTTAACAAATAAGTAGACGAATTTGTCTACTTTCTGATTGCAAAGGTAGACTGGTTTGTCTACTCTCTCCTGCGTAAGTAGACAATATAGTCTACTTTTTGATGAAAACAGAGAGGCAATTCATGTTTATTGAAAGAGACGGCAAGCAGATTCCAGTTCCTCCTTTTACCGAAGCGTCCGCCCGCGCCAAGGTGAAAATGGCGGAAGACGCCTGGAATAGCTGTAATCCAGAGGTGGTTGCATTGGGATATACGGAAGATTCGGAGTGGCGTAATCGCGCTGAATTTTTCCAGGGACGTGAGCGCATACGTGAGTTCTTGACCCGTAAATGGGAGCGGGAAACCCGTTACAAACTGATGAAGGAGTTATGGTGCTATCAGGACAATCGCATTTCCGTGCGCTTTGAGTATGAGTGGTATGACGCAGAGGCGGGGAGATGGATGCGCACCCATGGTAATGAGCACTGGGAGTTCAATGCAGAGGGACTGATGGCGCGGCGCGATATGAGCGCCAATGATTACGCCATCAACCCCTCAGAACTGCGTTACGCAGTGGCTGGCTGAGAGTTACTTCTTCAGCAGACCGATCTGGCGCAGACGCTCAACCAGATAGTCGTGAGACAGAATAGGTTCGTCGCGCACCGGATTCTCTTCGGTGACGCACTGCGGCAGAGCGGTCAGCCACACGTCCGGATTGGGATGCACGAAGAACGGAATCGAGTAACGGCTGTGTTTGGACGCCTCGCCTTTGGGATTCACCACGCGGTGAGTGGTGGAAGGCAGTACGTGGTTGGTCATGCGTTGCAGCATGTCGCCGACGTTACAGATGATAGTGCCTTCGATCATGGAGATCGGCGTCCACTCGCCCTTCTTGCTCAACACTTCCAGGCCTTCCTGCTCGGAACCGACCAGCAGAGTGATCAGGTTGATGTCTTCGTGAGCGGCGGCGCGCACGTTAGGCAGGGAATCATCATTGATCGGCGGATAGTGCAGGGGACGCAGAATACTGTTGCCGAAATTGATTTTCTCACGGAAGAAGTTTTCGTCTTCACCCAGGAATAATGCGAAGGCGGACAACATGCGGTTGGACAGGTTATCCAGAGCCTGATACATCTCCAGCATGGCGGACTTGAAGTCCGGCAGTTCTTCCGGCCATACGTTGGGGATCAGTTGCTCGTAAGGCGGCTCGCCTTGCACTTCCCGGCCCACATGCCAGAACTCTTTCAGGTCCACCACGGCGGCGTCTTTGGCGATTTCTGTGCCGAACGGGGTATAACCGCGTGCGCCGTAGTTATCCAGGAAGTATTTTTTCTTCACCTCTTCCGGCAATGCGAAGAATTTCTCCGCGGCGCGCAGGGCGTTGAAGATAGTTTCTTTAGGTACGCCGTGTCCGGTAATTCCCGCAAAGCCCCATTCTTTATATGCGGCCCCTAGATCGGCCAAAAACGCCTGCCGGTCTGAGTCAAACCGGGAAATATCGAGAACTGGTATCATAAGAAAACCCTTCTGTTTAACTGTTATTGTTAGCGGGAGTGTAATAGAAAACTCGACCATTTGGTTAAGAAATTTAAAACTGCCGCTTAAAACTTGCGATGCGTCAAACCCGGCGCACAGGAATGCGGCGGCGGTGAAAACACCCGCCTCATTGGGGCGGGCCGCCAGGGTGACGGACAAATCGGGGGCGCAATTTTAAGCGTCCGTCTTTGGATTTACTAACACTTCTTGAGCAATTGTCCTTAAGATAACCGCGGCCGTTAAGATTCAAACATCAGGGAGGATTCGGTTATCGTGAAACGCCACGTCCTCCCTGCTGCTCAGGCAGGCGCCGCAATCAGCGCTATTCGCCTGTCCGGCCTCTGTTTTCGTCCGTCATCCCTGTTCCAGAAGGAAATGATTTCCATGCAGAAACCGATTTTGCGCCGCTTTATGTGGGCGATACTCATGCTGACCCTGGCCGCCTGTAGCCCCACCGATTACCCGGGGCGGATGCAAGGCGATGCGTCTTTACGGGCGGAGTCCGCGCAGCGTGAATCCAACCCCTACCTGGCTTATGAACACTCTGTTCGCGCGCGCTTGCAGGAAGACAAGATCGCCGCCACGCACCAGCAAATCATGGACGCCTGCGCGGCGGACCGGGAAAACCACTGCACGCTGCTCGACGCCGATCTGAACCGGGAATACGCTCGCGCCAGTCTGCGTTTGCGCATCAAACCCGCCGGCGTGAAGCCGATTCTGCAACAACTGGCGCAGGCGGGAGATGTGACGCAGGTGAATACCCATGTGGAGGATCTGGCTGCGTCCATCGTTGATGCGGAAAAGCAGGTGGAGATGCTGACCAGTTACCGGGACCGCCTGCTGGAACTGGAGAAGCGTTCCGCCGACAACATCGATTCACTGATCAAAATCGCCTCGCAACTGGCGCAAACTCAGGCGGAGCTGGAGCAGGCCATGGGCGATAACGCCTATCTGCTGCAGCGGGTGAACATGGATATCCTCAACATCTCCTTCGACGCGGAGCACAATGAGTCGTTTTGGAACCCTATCAGTCGCTCGCTGTCCTCATTCTCGGAAGACCTGTCGGAAGCCATCTCGGAAGTTATCACCGCCTTCGCCTATCTGCTGCCATGGCTGGTGATGCTGAGCCTTCTGTTCTTCCCTCTGCGGTTTATCTGGCGCAAGTTGCGTCGGCGTTAGCCGGGCGGAGAAGTCGCGTTCAGTTCAATTTTGGCGCTCTTTATTGCAAGAGCGCCTACTCCAAATCCCCTGTCGGAATACGCCGGTATTTACTCCATTCGGGTGATCGTTTGGGAACGATTCCCATCCTAGACTCGGGCGACAACCTGAAAAAACGAGTAAAGGAAGCGGACCATGATGCCTGATACATTTCGAATCGCGCCTTTGGCGGCGCGGGTGATTCTTCTCTCTGGATTAGCCTTGAGCGCGCAGACGGCGCTCGCCGGTTGCGCGGACTCGACGGCGAAAACAACCATCGCTGTGGCGGATGTGGTTTGTCAGGAATCTCGGGCGCAGCAGGCGCAGGCGTCGCGGCCTTTTCCTCAGGCGCTTGAGTTCGCCGGCAAAATCAAACCGGATCATGTGTCTCAGGCGCAAATGAACGCCAAGGTCGCCCAGTTCTACGATTATTGGAAAAGCGCTTACGTGAAACCGTCCAACGGCAATACGCCCGGCGGCGGCTATTACGTCAACATGAAAGGAACCGGCGGCGACGGTAATGAGATCACCACCTCGGAGGCTCATGGCTACGGCATGATGCTGTTTGCTCTCATGGCTGGACATGACAGCGACGCGAAGCAGTACTTCGACGGTATGTACAACATGTACGACAAGCATCGCTCCACGCTCAACAACCATTTGATGTCATGGGTCATCGACGCCAGCGAAAACACAAGTAAGGATTCCGATTCCGCCTCCGACGGCGATATGGACATCGCCTATGCGCTATTGCTGGCGCATTATCAGTGGGGCTCCGATGGCGCCATCAATTACCTGCAACAGGCGAAGCGCATCATTAATAACGGTCTGAAAGGCGATGACGTGCACCGTTCTTCCAAGCGCACCATGCTGGGGGATTGGGATGACGACCAGTGGACTACCCGCTCCTCCGACTGGATGACGGATCACATGCACGCTTATCAGCAGGCCACTGGCGACGCATTCTGGGGCGAGGCGGCGGACACCGCCTATGGCGTCATCGACAAGATGACCCAAAACCACGCCAGCGCCACCGGATTGATGTCGGACTTTGTTATCGACAGCAATCCCCGGCCGGCGCCGCCGAATTTCCTGGAGGCGGACACGGACGACGACTTCTCCTGGAACGCCTGTCGCTATCCTTTGCGTATCGCCATTGACGCAGCGCATTTCGGCGACGCGCGCGCCAGCGCCGCCATGAGCAAACTGATGCAATGGGCGGTCAACGCTACGGGTGGCGATCCCGGCGGCGTCATGGCCGGCTACAAGCTTAATGGCGAGCCTTTAGTGGGCTATTCCGCCATGGCGTTCACCGCGCCAATGGTGGCGGCGGCTTCAGTCACTGGGCATCAGAGCTTCCTCAATCAGGGTTGGGATCTGATCAGCGGCAATCGCTCCGACTATTACTCCGACTCCATCAATCTGCTGTCCATGCTGTTTATCTCCGGCAACTGGTGGTCGCCGGTAGAGGGCGGCGGTGATGACGGTGACGATAATGGTGGGGACGATGGCGGCGATGGCGGCGATCAGGACAACCCTGCGCAAACCACTTTGCGTAAGACTGATGACTGGGGCGATGGCTACTGCGCAGATGTACGCGTCCTCAACGCCAGCGATAGCGATCTGGTCTGGTCCGTGTCCGTTCCCATCGAAGGACAGGTCTACACCGCCTGGAGCGCGAACTGGAGCCAGCAAGGCAATGCGCTGAACGCTTCCGGGGTGCACTGGAACCGGGAGTTGGGGCCACGGGAAAGCACGGAGTTTGGTTTCTGCGCCAATCGCTGAGCGATCACCCGGAGGCTATAGCGGCGGAAGCATATCCACTTCCGCCTGCGCCAGCTCCTGATGCGGCTTGACGGTGTCAATGCACAGGGTCACGTCGCCGGGGGTGAGGTAGGGCTCCAGAATCGGCGCCATGCCGCGTAATACCTGCACAGGCAGCGCGGAGGTGAAATGGAAGTCGCTGGAGGCTTTGCCCGGCACATAGGCGGTAAGCGCGCCGAAATGGTTGCTTCCCAGATAGAACACAAAGGTGGCGGTGCGATTGAGCGCCGTGCCGCCGCTGCGACGCCCGTTATCGGAGATATTGAAGATACGGTTGTCGCCTGTACCGGTCTTGCCGCCCAACGCCAGCATGCGTCCATCGGGCAGTACGAAACCGCCTTGCAGGCGCCGCGCCGTACCAGCCTCAACCACGTCTGACAACGCGTCTCTCAATGCCGCCGCCACATACGGGTCCATGACCCGGTCGGCAGTGGTGCGATAGTGCCGCAATTTCACTTCATAAGGCGTCTCCGCAGCGAAATGCAACTGATCCAGGCGGAAGGTGGGCAGGCGCAGGCCATCGTTGAGGATGATGCCCATCAACTCCGCCAGGGCGGCGGGACGGTCGCCGGAACTGCCCAGAGCGGAGGCCAGCGAGGGCACAAGATGGTCGAAAGGATAGCCCAGACGACGCCAGCGCTGATGCAGGTTGGCGAAAGCCTCTACTTCGAGCATGGTTCGGATACGGGAGTCCTGCGCATTCTTGGCGCGGGTGCGGAACAGCCAGCCATACACTTCCTGGCGACGTTCGCGACTGGCGGCGGACAGTTCAGCGAACTCCGCCTGCGGATGTTTCTGTAAATACGCTAGCAACCACAACTCCAACGGATGCGCTTCGGCGATATAGGCTTGATCCGGCAGGCTGAAAGCGCCGGGGGCATAGCGTACGAACAATTCTTCCATGCGTTCGTCGCTGATTCTGTCATGGGGCAGTCGCTGCGTCAGAAAAGTCTCGAAGGTGCGCAGATCCGAATAGGGGAAGATATAGCGATGCGCCGCCGCCAGCCGCACCGGATTCAGGCGCAGACGGTCCAGAAATATATCCAGTTGCTCCTCGCTGCTTTTACCCTGATAGGCGCTCCAGAAACGTTGCAGGAAGATCAGCCCCTCGCGGTCGGCGAAGCGCGCCAGATATTCATGGCGACGGGGATCGTTGGGGTCTCCCAGTAATTGCCGGTTGTCCTGCTGGTTGGCGTTGATCTCATGGCGCACCAGATCCTGCAACAAGCGCACGAAGGGCAGGTTGATGGACTCGCGCAGGGACTCTCGCACAGTGGGAAAGCGATGATTGTCCTGACTGCTGAAATTGCGGAAGGTATGAACCCCGCCGCCTGTGAAGAATATCTCTTCTGGATTGGCGGAATAACGTCTGTCCAGCGCCGCCTGCAGCATGGGCGGCAGGGATTTGTCCTCCGCCTGGATTAGATACTCCAACGCCCAGGCGGTGATGGGATCATGTGACGTCTTGGCGGTGCGACGCAGGACTTCTTCGTCCTCGGCGGCGTAAGTCAGATGCAACGTGGCGACTAATTCCAGATAGCTGGCCAGCACCCGCAGTTTGGCGGTGGAGCCCAGCTCCAGCTTGCTGCCCTCGTTGATGTCGAAGGGCTGTCCGGTGTTGTCGGTCTGCACCCGCACCCGGTTACCGGTGGCGGAGCGCTCGAACAGGGTGAAGCTGTAATACACCTCCCGCGCCTGCCCCTCGGACAGTAAACGCGGCCCTACCAGTCCAGTGGCTTTGGCGAATTCAGGGTCGCTCAGGCCGCGCAAATAGGCGGACACCTGACGTTGCAGGCTGCCCTGCAGGGTAGAGGAGGCAGTCAGATCGGTGCGATCCAGGTCGTACAGGGACAAATTGAACATCCGCGCCAGACGCAGGCGCGCCACATTGACGCCTTTGTCCGCATCCACCGGCGTCACCACGCGGGCTTCCGTAAAATCACGATAGCGCGTGCGTTGCCCCAGGGCGGCGTCCCGCAACGGCGCGCCAATCTCGCCGCCATTGGCCATCAGGCGCAGATAGCTGTCAGTGAGATTCTCCAGGTCGGCGCGGCCTTGCATCAGATAATAGGAAGGGCGTCGATGTGCGATCATCAGGGACAATATGCGGCGCAGCGTCTGCGCCTGCTTTTCCAGCAGCTCGCCTTCCGCGCCGTTCATGTTGAGGAGGTGATTGGCCTCAATAAAGTCCGCCCCAAACCAGACCCATAAACCATCGCCGACGCCGTGTACTTCGCCCTGACCGGGCGCGGCGGCCAGCGGGACCGTATTCAGGTAGGACAGCACCAGATCCTTGCGGGCGGACAGCGTTTCCGGCCCGGCCTGATAAGCGCGCACGCTGGCGGACAGCATTTGCAGCAGCTTGTCGCGGGGTGAGGAAGTCAGTCCTTCAGCGGAATGGCGATACTTTTCCATTTGCGTGGCCAGGGTACTGCCGCCCATAGAGGCGAAATCTCCGCCTAACGTGTTGCCGATGCGCACGACGGCGGCCTTGCTGAAGCGCCCCCAGTCCACCGCGGGATTAATCAGCGGGTGCTCTGTATCCAGCAGGTTGCGGTTCTCAATAAACAGCAACGTGCTCGCCACCAGCGGCGGCACGGATTCAAAGTCGTCATAAATCCGCTGTGGATAACGGTTGCGGTACATCACGTCCCCGCGACAGTCGAGAATATCCAGTCCCGCCTGTGACTTCTCCCGATAGGGCGGGAACAGGCCGTGGGAGGTGTACTCCATCAAGGCGGGAGAGAAACTGGCTTGGGATTTAACTTCCCAGCTTTGTTGATTCAGTTGCTGCAGAAAATCCGGCAGAGCGACATACCCCAAACGCTTATCAAACGGTCCCTGCTCCGGATAGCGCACCGCCTCCGCAGGCCCCGCAGTAAGGCTGTAGTTCAGTTGACCGGCGTAGCGCGAAAACAACCGCGCCTGAAAACGTGAAGTGTGACTTTCAAAGTAAAAAAGGAGAGTTCCCACGACCAGAATAAGCGCGGTAATGCGCAACAACACCCTCTTCAACCCCGCCCCTTGCTCATTTTCGACAAAAGAGGGCAGAGAATCCGGCTGGGATTCGGAATCAGGGAGATGAATATGCGAAAACACGCCCATCTTTGAACCGAACGCAAGTGCTGTTGCTGATTGTGACGACGACAAGGACTGTCATAGATCTGCGCCGTATTACTACTCCCCGGCGGGCCTACGCCTTCACTCTCAGTATAGTCCACCGCACCCCGGAGCGTGCGTGCGTTAAAGAAATTTTACGGATTGGGATATGGAGGTTGGTTGGGGTATTTCGGTGGAACTGCCCAAGCAGCTAATTGTGTGCGGCTATCTACTTTTTTGTTGTATCCCGATGCCAGTTTCCGAATGTAAATGGAACTGTGGAAAGTTCGATAAAGCTACTTTAGTCCGCTGGCATCACTAGGCATGGTTGAATTTTCATCGAACTATTCTAGGTTACACCCTGTCAGCCAATTGATCTCGGCCAAGTGGATGATGGCTTAGTTGGGGGAAATCGCTACCATTGTTCGTTTTATAGTCAGCTCAGGAAAGCGCCATGCAAGAAAGCAACATCCCCGAACACCACCAGCTAATCCCATTGGAAGATCCTACCAATGGCTGGGGGCCTCGCCAAAATACTACGGGAAAACGGCTCTTCATCACTAAAGAAGCCAATATCTTTCTAAGAAACCTTAACACCTACCAACAAACGGAAGTTTACCGGGCCATATCAAAGCTTGTTTCAGACGGTGGATATGGGCAGGCCAGCAGTGGCTTTACGTTAAAGCCAATGTTCATGCGCTCAAAAACCGACGGTATTGCGGCGGCGGGCAACCTTAATCTGGTTTACAGCGTCAACTCAGACAAGATCATAATTAGCGCTATCGGGATCAACGAAAAGGTAGTCGGTAGCAGGCGTTTTAGGTGGCAGGAAAAGCCTGGGTTGTACGAAATTCCAAGGGTATCTAATACTCGATATCATGAACATTCGGATAGTGCCGATGTACTGGCATTACCAAGGTCGTGGGGAGGTCCAACTCCTGTAGTGGAGGTCAAAACTGACCATGCTGCTGTGAATGGTATGCTTAATGACTTGGAAAAGGCCACTTGGTTAATGGGAGTGCATCTTGATACGGCTTACTGGGATGATCATTTTCAAGACTACACTCTATTTCATAATCCATCGCAAGGAGTGGTTCTGGACTTGTTTGAGTGTATGGAAGATAAAATAGGTTCATCTAAAGTCTGTAACCAATTGGTGGCGGTGTTATTGGATTGTCAAAGAAAAGGCCGCAAAATCAAGTGGGTTTGTCATAGCCAAGGAGGGATAATTTTTACTCGCGCAGTTGAAAAAATAAACAACATGGGAATACGCCTGGAAGGGCAGCAAGTAGCTGTCCACTCTGGCGGAAATAATAAGGACCGGGCGAAAGCTGCTTTTGCGCAAGCGGGAATCAAAGTTGTTGATATGGATAGAGATAGTCCATTTGATTTGGTCCCAAATCTTGCGGGGAATAATGATTGGTCATGGTCTACAACTAAGCGCTGTTTAAGATTTAGTTTATATGTGTTTGGTATCGGCGACCGCCCAATGCAGACCAGTCCGCATACCTTGCCGTATTTAAGTCAGGAATGCAGTATTAGACACTTACAGTTGTGCGGTCGCGATAGAGCGGCGGCTCGGGTTATTAAAGAACAGAGCAGGTTAAGTGGATGCTAAAAAATTTGCTAGCCCCTGCACTGACAGGAAAGGGGCCTGATTATTCTCATCTTTCTGAAAAAGAGTGCCGAATAGGCGACTATGTACTTGGATACAAGTTGCCAGGAAATCTTGGTCTGAAAGGTGTTAGAAGACCGAACTTTCCTTTAATGGTAAATCTCCAGCCAGAACTTTTTGACCAAACATCGTACAAGCAGGCGTTCAATAGGTCATATATTCAGGTTCAATGCGAGTCATGGGAGTACCGTGGGTTTATTCTTCAGGGAAATTTTGGACGTTTATGTAGTTTGGCGTTAAACATAGACGTTAATCGTGCTGAACCTCATACGACAATAAAGACAGGAAATTTAGAAAGTCTGAAAAGCTACTTAGAAAATGACTTTTCTCGTTACTATGAGTCAGAGGGCGGAATAAACTGGAAAGCTAGGCAAAAGTTTAAAGACGATGCCTTCACGAAAGGGGAAGTGCCAGATCACTATCTAGTAACCCTGCCTGAAAGCTATGATATCGAAAATATTAATGACGCTTCATGGCTGTCTTATCAGATAGGTCCAGAAGGTCGTGCGGGATACCGTTACACATATTATTGGGCGTATCCAGTAAGTGAAAATTTTTACCTTACTGTGTCTTTCTGGATGCTCTTTGAACATGGTGATATCAAGGAATTAAGACGAGAGCGTATGGTTGAAGATGCAGGCCGTATCATGTCCATGGTGGAGCTACGTAAAGAGTAATAACGGTTCCGGCCCCTCACCCAACCAGAACGCGTGTGGGGCTAGTTATTATTGATTTGCTCTTCTTCTGAAAAGTTAATGACTGCATAGACGATCGCCATAATTACAGTTGTGCGGTCGCGATAGAGCGGCGGCTCGAGTTATCAAAGAGCAGGTTAAGTGGATGCTAAAAAATTTGTTAGCCCCTGCACTGACAGGGAAGGGGCCGAACTTTTCAGAGCTGAACGTAAAGGAGTGCGTAATTGGTGACGACCAATTACGGTACAAGCTGCCGGGGAATACTATTGATGTTGGTATGCCTGACGCCCCAGTTCCATCTAGGCTTAATTTAAACGCAGACCTATTTGATTCGTATGACCCCAAGAATCTATATAACCATACTTTCGTTCAAATGGAGTTCGAGTGGTGGGCTTACAGAGGGCTTTTTTTACAGGGAGATTCTGGGCTGCTGAGCAAGATGAGCTTGCATATCGACGTTAACCGAATAAATCCCAATTCACCTCTTGGTGGAAGTGATCTCGAAAGTCTGGAGTCTTATCTGAGAGAGGACTATTGGAATTACTACGAAGCAGAAAAAAATATTGATGGAGTGCCGGGAAGCAACTGGCAGAAGCGATATGATTTTGATAACCCTGACGAGGTAAGAGCTAAGGGTTACATCCCTGTCAGGAGATTGGTGTTAGTACTGCTACCAGAAATCTACGTTAAGGAACGGATCAATGGTGTTGAGTGGTTACACTATAGCATTGATGGAGAGGGGATTGCTGGCGCCAATATTACATATTATTGGGCCTATCCATTGACCAATAATTATTACCTTACGTTTAGCTTTCGGACGACGACTGAATTAGGCCGTAATGAACAGAGATATCAGCGAATGCTTGAAGACGCTAAACGTATCATGTCCATGGTTGAGCTACGTAAAGAGTAACAACAGTACCGACCCCACACCCAATCAGAAGGTGTGCGGGGCTTTATTATTGATTTGCTTCTCTTTTGGGAAGTTAATGACTGCATAGACCATCTCTACTCAACGCCCACTATGCTCCAGCAAAAACTCCACAAAGGCCTGGTTTGCTCGGGAGAGGTAGCCGTTGCGGCGCCAGGCGATGCTGAGGTCGAGCCAGATGGGGGTATCGAAGGGGATGGTGACGAGGCTTTCGTTTTCTTCCACTACCATTCCCAGCAGGGTGGAGATGCCGAAGCCTTGTTTGATGATGGATTTGATCAGTGGCAGCAGGTTAGTTTCGAAACCGATGTTGGGGGTGACGCCTGCGGCTTTGGCGAGTCTGTCGACCACTTTGCGGTGAAAGTAGCCTTCCTTGAACATCACCAGTTCCTCCTGGAAAAACTGCTCCGGCGTAACGCTTTGCTGTTTGGCGAACGGGTGTTCCTGGGACACGGTCACCAGCATTTGCTCTCTTAGAAAAGAGCGAGCTTCCAACTCCTCCGGCACAAATTCCGCCACGATGACGCCCAGGTCCAGTTCTCCTTGCTCCAGCATTTGCTGCAAACGCCAGGTGCCGCCTTCGATGACCGACAGATTCAGGGTGGGATAACGATGGCGAAAAGCCATCAGAATAGGCGGGAAGTAAAAAGACCCCAACATACTGGGCACTCCCACGCGCACCTCGCCGCGGGTCAGGCCTTTCAACTCACTCATCTCCAGCGCGGCGTCGTCCGCGGCTCTCAGTATCTTTTCCGCATGGCGATACAGAATCGCACCCTCGTCCGTGAGAGAAATGCGGCGATCGTTACGGTGCAGCAGCGTTAACGTCAGCTCCGTCTCCAGTTTGCGCAACGCCATACTGACCGCCGGTTGCGCGACTCCGAGGGATTCGGCGGCGCGGGTGAAACTGCCGAGGCGGGCGACCTCGTAAAAGTAACGCAGGCTTTTAATATCCATAAGTAATCGTTATTAACTGTATAAGCAGCATATATTTTATTGATGATAACTGTAGCTCTATAGTGATCCTGCATCCAGCTTCATTTCAGGAAAGGCGGTTGAGGGGCAGTAGCATGATCGAATCAGGCGGCAGACAATTCTGGTTGGCGACATTGGCGCTGTGTATCGGCTCCTTCATGACGTTCGCCAATGTCTACATCACCCAGCCACTGCTGCCGATGATCGCCGACGCTTTCGACCTGACCGTGTTGGAAGCCAACGGCAGCTTCACCATCACCACGCTGATGCTGGGTTTGTCGCTGCTCATATACGGGCCGCTTTCCGACGCCGTTGGCCGCAAGCCCATCATGCTTATTTCACTGGTCGGCGCTACAGCGTGCACCTTGTTGCTGACGCAGGTTGAATCCTATTCCGCCCTGGTTGCGCTGCGCGCCGCTCAGGGCTTTTTCCTCGGCGGGCTACCGGCGGTGGCCATCGCCTACATGGGGGACGAGTTCTCGCCCAAGGCGCTGCTGTTCGCTGTGGGATTGTATATTGGCGGCAACAGTCTCGGCGGCATCGGCGGACGCCTGATAGGCGGTTTTGTGGGCGAAGCGTTTTCCTGGCGATCCGCCTTTGTGGCGATGACCATCGTCAGCGTTCTGTGTCTGATCGTGTTCGCTCTGATGTTGCCCAATTCCCGCGGCTTCACCCGTAAACCGCTGCGGCCGCGGCAGATGCTGGCGGACCTGGGTGGCCACCTGCGTAACCCGATATTGCTCACCTGCTACCTGATCGGCGGCCTGAATTTTTTCATCTTCATCAACCAGTACAGCTATATCATCTTCGTGCTGGAAGACGCCCCGTTTAACCTGTCCGCTCAGTATCTGGGGCTGCTGTTTCTGACCTATCTGGCCGGCACGGTGGGATCGTCTCTCTCCGGCAAGATCGCGTTAAAAGTCCCGCAGCCCCTGTGCATCGCTCTGGGAGTGGCCATTTTGATGAGCGGAACCCTGCTGACTTTGGCGCAAACGCTGCCGACGATTATTGCGGGACTGCTGATTAACAGCTTCGGTTTTTTCCTGGCGCATTCCTCCGCCAGCAGCCTGGTCAATCGCAGCGCCCGCGGGGCCAAAGCCAGCGCATCTTCTCTGTATCTGGTGTTTTATTACCTTGGGGCCAGCAGCGGCGGTTTCTATCTGCATCCGTTCTGGAGCGCCATGGGCTGGGATGGAGTGGTGCTGGGCTCCATGCTGGTGCTGACCGGCGTATTGGGCGCCGCTATCTGGTTATATCGTCGGGAATGCGAACCAGTTGGAGAACCTGACGTCTGCGTGTGATGCCTTCCTCTTTTGTCTATGCTTAACTATGGGGATTTTTAGTCTAGCCGGACGGGGAAAAGTTTGTGCGTACATTACGTTGGGCGGTGGCGTCCGCGTTACTGTTGATGACGCTCGCGGTTGCAGCGGAAACCATAGTGGTGCGATACCCGCGACCTGAGGCGGATGTGGATAAGCGGACCGAGTATCCGCTGAAGCTGCTTGAGCTCGCCTTTCAGAAAATGAAAGTCGACTACAGTCTGGTTCCCACCGATCAGTTGATGAATCAGGGGCGCGCTTTGCAACTGTTGCGTTCCGGCTCTAATCTGGATGTGGTCTGGAGTATGACTTCCGACGAGCGCGAAAAGGAATTGCTGCCAGTGCGCATCCCCATCTACAAAGGCCTGATCGGCTGGCGCATCTTTCTGATCAATGAAAGCGACGTGGAGCGCCTCAGCCGTCCCATGACCGCGCAGGACATGAAACAGTTTCTGATGGTGCAGGGCCACGACTGGCCGGACGCCAAAATCCTGCAGATGAACGGCTACAAAGTGCTGGGCACGCCCAACTACGAAACCATCTTCGATATGCTGGCGCGCCGCCGCGTGGATCTGTTTCCCCGCTCTATCGTGGAAATTTGGGCGGAGCTGGAGAACCATCGGGAAATGGGGCTGGCCATTGAACAGACCAAGCTACTGCGCTATCCCACCGCCTTCTATTACTTCGTCGCCCCGGATAACAAGGAACTGGAGGCGCTGATCGAAGAAGGTCTGTTGCGCGCCCTGGCGGACGGCTCCTTCGACGATATGTTTTTCTACTACCACGGCGAACTGCTGAATAAAGCCAAGCTGGCGCACCGTGAAGTGTACATGCTGACCAACCCTATCCTGCCTGAAAGAACCCCTCTGCATCGCGAAGGACTCTGGTATCAAGGTTACGAGGACTCGCCACGGGTGCGTTGATCCCCCTAGCGTCGCGCTTCCAGCGTTGACAAGGGCGTTTGTTGTCCTCTACCTTGCTCTGCGACGACGCTTCAAGCGAGCGTGATCCGAAACCGGCGCGACCGGGCCTGATCCGTTGCTCCGGGGCTACCCCGGGGTTACATGTTGACTGAACATATCGCCGTCGATACCGCCCTACGCCAAGGCGTAGAACGGTATCGACCACGGGAGGAGGGTTGGAGCGTCGTCCTCTTTCCCTTTTTAGCGTCCAATACTCTCCAGGGATTTTTTGGCGATGAGATATGACCGCTGGTTGGCCGCCCGCCTCGCCGACGCATACCAATCCGGCCCGCCGATAACGCGGGAAATGAATCAACGCGCCGCTCTGTCCCTGGCGCAACACCCTGGCTGGCTTTCGCCGTTGACGCGCCGAATGCGGGCGCGGTTCCATCAGGCCTGGAGAACTACCTCCGCCCATACTCTGACGGAAGCCATTCTGGCTGACCGGGGCTTTCAGCGGGGGCTTGCCTTATCTTCCGACCCGGTTCAGGTGCGGCATATATTTTTGCCGTCGCCTCAGGAGCTGCCGCCAGACTCTCCGGCGGCGCAATGGGGATTGCCGGCGTTGCGTTGCGCTGGCGACCTGCTGGACTGGCTGCATTTGACCCCGGAGGATCTGAACTGGCTGACGCAGGCCCGAGGGGAGCCGTGTAAGGCGTCATCCAGATTGGGACATTACTGTTATCGCAGGCTGGATAAACCCCGTGGCGGCGCCAGATTGCTGGAAGCCCCTAAACCCTGGTTGAAGACGGTGCAGCGGCGTATCCATCAGGAGATTCTCGCTCTGCTGCCTCTGCACGACGCTGTTCATGGTTTTCGTGCAGAGCGCTCCAGCCTGACTCACGCCCGCGTCCATATCGGACAGCCATTGTTGCTTAAGTTTGACCTCAAGGACTTCTTTCCGTCGGTGACTTATGCGCAGATTTATCGCGCATTCCGGCGGCTGGGATATGGTCATCAGGTCGCGCGCCTGCTCAGTAAGCTGTGCTCTCATGTCACGCCCAACGAGATACTTCGCCATCCGGCGGCGCGTCATCTTGAACGCGGCGATGAACTATTCCGCCGTGCGCACTTGCCTCAGGGCGCGCCTACCTCACCGGCGCTCGCCAACCTCGCCGCCGTTCACCTGGATCGGCGCCTGAGTGCGCTGGCTGACAGTATGGGGCGGCGTTACAGTCGATACGCCGATGATTTCGTTTTATCGGGGCCGACTATGAGTCCCGGCGCGATAGAGCGCTTACAAGCTTTGGTCGGCGCTATCGCATTGGAAGAAGGCTTCGTTTTGAACACGCGCAAAAGCGCGGTGATCGGGCAGGGTGCGCGTCAGCAGGTGGGAGGCGTGGTGGTGAACGCCAAGGCCAATATTCCGCGCAAGGACTACGATGCACTGAAAGCAGTGCTGCATAACTGCGTGCGTTTCGGTCCCGTTGGACAGAACCACCAGAGCCACGAAGACTGGGCTGCGCACTTGAGGGGGCGCATTGCGTATATGGCGGGAATCAATCCAGAAAAAGGGCGCAAGTTGCTGGCGTTGTATCAGCGTATTGTCTGGCCGCAGGAATCCGTCTGAGCGTCATCGCTAAAGCCGAACTTTAAAAGCGTCCGCTTTTCTGCAGGCGTTGCATGACGCTGCGGCGATACCAGCGGGACAACCAGCCTTTCAAGCCGGGCAAGCTCAACAGCCAGGCCAGGGGACGCAGCAGCAAAGTACGGCGCATAAGCAGGATATAGGCGTCCAGTTCCCGATGAACATCGCCGTTTTCATCGCGTACGTGCAGCTCTGTCAAGGCGGCGTGGGGATCGATGCCTTCGCGGCGCAGGTCGTCATCGCGGCCGGTGATGTCCAGCCAACACACATCGGCGGCGCGGTCCCCCGCCAGCTTTTCATAATTGCGACGGTCGCGGACGCAGCGGGGACAGGCGCCGTCGTAGTAAACCGTCAGTTTAGGTTGGGTCATTATTTCCCCTCCCATGCGGCTCAGGCTTGTTCTTGCGCCTCCAGTTTAGCGCGAATGAACTCGGCATGGGGCACATAGATCAGTTCCGCCGCCCGTCGTACGAAATGCTCCTCGTACTTGTCCAACTGGCCATCAGCGAAAGCCACGCGCCACAAGTTAAGAATGATGCTGTATTTATCCTGGGGCGAGCAGATTTCGTTGATGTGCGAGGTGAACTCATACAAAGAGGTGGCGCTCTCGGCTTCTTTGGCGGCGGCTTCCATCAGCTCGGTCAACTCGGCGCCGTCCACATTGAAGGCCTGCCGCACATACTTTTCCACCACCTGCAGCTCCGCGTTATCCACGTGCTGGTCGACTCTGGCCAGTTGTATCAACAGGGCCGCGGTGACCCGCTCCAACGCCGGTTGCTTGATCGGCATGCGCGCGTCAGCGGCCAGTTCCTGAAAGATCGCCTGTAACTTTTTCAGCATGAATACTCCCATGATATGATGTGGCGTTTATCGCCGTCGGGCGCTTTTCGACTTGCCCCTGACGGAATTCATACCATCATTAACTGATGGATACTCCGCTAACAACAGGCAAGGCTATGAGTTCAGGGATACTACGCGGAGCTGTCATCGTCGCGGCCATATCTATGATGTATGGTTGCGGAGGCGATGAATCAACCGCGCAGCCGCCGAAGATTCCGGAAAAAGGAATCGCGGCGCTGGTGCAGGCGAACTTACCCGCTTCCGGCGCGCAGGCGCAGGTGGGCGCGGTGATTTTCAAGGATAGCGTACGGCAGCCCCTGGTGGGCGGCGATGTGATTGTCGCCGAGAGCGCCATCGACAAGGTGCGCCTGAATGCGCTGGAAAACCTCAGCGGCGACTACCAGGGTCTCCTGGATGTGGCGTCCGAATTCGACACCGTTTATTTCAGCGTGGAATACGATGTGGCCGCGGCGCAGGACAAAAGCTGGTTCACCTCCGGCCTGCCTGATGTCAGCGCTCGCCCCGGCGAATTGGTGGGTCTGACCACTTCTATCGAATTCCCTCCCGCGATTCATTTGGCTTCACCCGCCGCGCAGATGGAATACGCCTCGCGTAGCGACCGTATTGCGTTACAGTGGGCGCCTCTGGGCGAAGACGATCAGATCCGTTACACCGTGCGCGGACGCTGCGACTATAGCAACGGCCGTCGGCAGTATTACACCCGCTCCGAAGTATTGGGACGGGAAGACGGCGCCGGTGCGACGGAAGGGTACGCGGAAATCAAAGTAGGGGACATCATCGCCTCACAGGACGGCGCAGAAAGTGGCTTCCTGGCCGATATGAGCGCGCGTCTGGTCGGCGCCGTAGTGGATGCGCTGACGTTTGGCTCTCCGGAAGTGGACATGCGCAACGGCGAGTTGCAGTCCTGTGAGTTTGATTTGTCGCTGTTGCGCGAACGTATTTCCACGCCCGCGCAGCCCTTCGACGGCGGGCGCATCATCGCCAGCCGCAGCGACACCGTGCGGCTGTATTATCACCCCATCGGCGAGTGACGCGGCTTATTCGTAGTGACTGTAGGGAACGGCTCCACCGTCCTTGCTCACCAGCAATACGTCAAACTTGGCTTTAACGCCGGGAACCTCCATGCCGGGCACATTTTCCCCGGCGGGCATTCCTGGAACGCTGAGACCTAAGGCGTCAGGCTTTTCCTGCAACAAACGCTGAATATCCGCCGCTGGCACGTGGCCCTCGATCAGATAACCATTGACGAATGCGGTGTGACAGGACGCGAGCTGCGGCGCCAATCCCGCCTGCTGCTTCACTGGCGACACATCACGGGTTTCATGCACAGTGACGTCAAATCCGGCGGCTTTGACGTGATCAACCCATACTTTGCAGCACCCGCAGGTGGGCGATTTGTAGACGGTCATTTCTTCCGCTGAGGCCTGCTGCGCGCCGGCGAATCCAGCGCTCAGCGCCAGCAGGACGCCGCTGAGGCGGCGCGGCAAGGTTGAGATATTTGAGATCATGATTGGCTCCTTGTGGCTCATGCTATTCATCGCTGGCGATCAGACAACTTTCAGTGATCCCTGGTACATGTTCATCTGACAGTTAAATTTATAGACGCCTTTTTCCTGCGCCTGAATGCGGATGTCCTTGGCGTGGCCGACCGGCAACTCCTCGCTGATATTCAGGCCGTCGAAAATCACCATGGCGGCGCAGGGGCTGGGGTCTTTGCGCAGGAAGCGCAAGGTGGCGCTTTCCCCAGCGGGTATTTCGATGTGATTGGGACTGTACACGCCGTCCGCCACCGTGATTTCGATGGCGCCGCCAGCGCTGCGCGCGGCGTTTTGCGGCCGCCACAACCAGAACCAATAAATCACAAAAGCGATAGCGCCCAGACCTAGCAGATTGACCAGAATACTCATGACGCTTTCTCCTCTTGTCGATGCTGCGCGTTGGCGGCGCTGCTTTTGAACAGGCGCAGGCGATTGGCGTTGCTGACCACCGTGACCGACGACATGGACATGGCGGCTCCGGCCAGCACAGGGCTCATCAGCACGCCGAGCAGGGGATACAGCAATCCGGCCGCCACAGGAATCCCCAGCGCGTTATAGATAAAAGCGCCGAACAGGTTCTGTTTGATATTGCGCACGGTGGCGCGGGAAACCTCAATGGCGTCGGCGAGACCATGCAGGGAGCCGCGCATCAGGGTGATGTCGGCGCTTTCAATCGCCACGTCCGTACCGGTGCCGATGGCGAAGCCTACGTCCGCCTCGGCCAGCGCCGGAGCGTCGTTGACGCCGTCGCCCACCATGCCCACCAGTTCACCCTGCGCGGCTTTATGGCGCAGGTCGCGAATCACGCGCGCTTTGTCTTCCGGCAACACCTCGGCGATAACTTCATCCACGCCCACCTGTTTGGCGATAGCCTCGGCGGAGCGTTTCACATCGCCGGTCAGCATGATGACGCGCAGGCCGCGTTCGCGCAGACGGGCGATGGCGTCGCGGGAGTCGGATTTGATCTTGTCCGCCACAGCGATGACCCCGGCCAGCGCGCCATCGGTCGCCATAAACAGCGGTGTGGCGGCCTGTTCCGCCAACTTATCCGCCGCTTCCTTGAGCGGGCTGGCGTCAATGTGATTGGTCTCCATCCAGCGGCGATTGCCAAGCAGCACGGTGACGCCATCAATCACCCCGGTCACGCCTTGACCGGATTCGCTATGGAAGTCGACGGGATCGCTCAAGGTCAGGGACTGTTCGCGAGCGGATTCCACAATCGCCATGCCCAGAGGGTGCTCGGAGGCTTTCTCCAGACTGGCGGCGAGACGCAATAGTTCAGTTTGATCGCGTCCGTCGACCGCCTGAATCTCCAGCACGGAAGGCTTGCCCTCGGTGATAGTGCCGGTTTTGTCCAGCACCAGGGTGGCCAGCTCGCCCGCCTGCTGCAGGGCTCCGCCGTTGCGGATCAGTACGCCGGCCTCCGCAGCCTTGCCGACGCCGACCATCACCGACATGGGCGTCGCCAGCCCAAGAGCGCAGGGACAGGCGATGATCAGCACGGTGGTCGCCGCCACCAGCATATGCGCGATCCGGGGATCGGGGCCGAAGTTATACCAGGCAAGGGCGGCGATGACGGCGATGATCAGCACCACCGGAACGAACACGGCGGAAATCTTGTCCGCCAGTCGTCCCAGCGGGGGTTTGGCGTTCTGAGCTTTTTTCACCATGGCGATGATTTGCGCCAACGCCGTGTCTTTGCCGACTTTCACCGCGACATAGGTCATGGAGCCGGTTTTATTGAGCGCGCCGGCGGACACCTTATCCCCCTGTTTTTTCTCCACAGGAATCGGTTCGCCGGTCAGCATGGACTCGTCCACCAGACTTTTACCGTCGCGCACCTCGCCGTCCACTGCGATTTTTTCACCGGGACGCACGCGCAGGAGGTCGCCTTTACGGACGTTCTCAATGGGAATGTCTTTCTCGTCGCCGTCGCGAATGACGCGGGCGGTTTTGGGCTGCAAGTCCAGCAGTCGTTTTATGGCCTGGGAGGTTTTACCGCGGGCGCGCACTTCCAGCGCCAGACCCAGGTTGATCAAGCCAATGATCATGGCGGAGGCCTCAAAGTAGACATGCCGCGCCATTTCCGGCACAGCCTGGGGTAAAGCCGCCACCGCCATGGAGTACAGCCAGGCGGCGCCGGTGCCGGTGGCGATCAGCGTGTCCATATTGGCCGAATGATTCTTGAAGGCTTTCCAGGCGCCGGTGTAGAAGTGGCCGCCGGATTTCGCCATCACTCCCAAGGTGATCAGGCCGACCGCCAACCAGGCGAACTGGCTGAGACCCGTCTGCACCATCATTTCCCCGCCTAACAGCCCCCAGGCCATCAAGGGGACGCCCAGGCCCAGGGCCAGCCACATATTTTGCAGCAACTGCTTGTAGTAGGCCTGCTCCGCCTTCTCCTTGGCTTCCTGATCAGCGGCGTCATCCGTCGCCGGGGTGGCGCCGTATCCGGCCTGCTCGACCGCCTGAATCAATGCGTCCGTATCGGCATCGCCTTCCACTGCAGCGGTGCGGTCGGCGAAGTTCATGGAGGCGCTGGCGACGCCGGGAACGTTCTGCAACGCCTGCTCGATTTTACTGACGCAGGCTGCGCACTTGGCTCCAGTGATATTTAATTGGATGACGCCAGCCTGACCTGTCGACGCTGGTGAAGCGTTTTGTTCCGGTGAGGCTTCCGGTTTCTCGGTGTTGAGTTCGCAATGGTCGTCAGCGGCGCCATCGTTATTCCGTTTGTTCTCTTTATCATGCTGATTCTCTTTCAGCTCCGCCGGATAGCCTAACTGGCGGATCGCCTCCAATGCGGCGGGAATATCCACGGCGGCGTCGATAGCGACGATTTGTTGTTGCAGATCCACCGACACCTTGTCTGTGTCGGTCAGAGGGGCCAGCGCGTGTTTGATTTTCTTCACGCAGCTTTGGCAACCGGCGCCTTGGATTGCGATAAGTGCGCCTTGTTCCGATAGTGTCTGGTTCATGTCAGCCTCCGTTATCAGAGCTTAGTCTTATACGTTGGATTCTTGTTCCCAATATTCGATCAGCCGGCAGATGGTGTGGCCGTTGGGGTCGCCGTCAGGCATGTGCTCCCAGGCGCTCATCGCCTCCTGCATACGGACTTTGAGCTGAGTGAGTTCGGCGATCTGGCGTTCCACTTCGGCGAACTTCTCTTCAAACAAGCGTCGCACCATCGGGCAGGGGGAGTGATGATCCTCCGCCTGAAGCATGATTTGATTGATCTCTTTGACGCTGAACCCTAATTGCCGCGCCTTTTTGGCGAAGATCAGCTTTTGCAGGTCGTCCCGATCATAGAGTTGGTAACCGTTGTCCGGATCGCGCCTGGGCTTCAAAAGACCCTGTTTGGTATAGAAGCGCACGGTGTCTGCGGTGACCCCGCTGCGTTTCGCCATCTCGCTGACTTTCAGTTGTAAACCCGTCATGTTCCGGCATCTCCCATTGTCTGCGTCGATGAATTTAAGCTTAGTGTAAAACCTGGGAGTAACACATAGGTCAAGGGGGAGTAGAAAATGATTGAAAAGAGACTGCCTTAGGAGGATGTGATCGCGCTAACCCTGTATTACCATTCGGATTTTGGTTACCGAGAGAGTTCGCCGAGGGACGCATGTATACCTGGAATGACAAACCCTATCGATGCCCGGTGGAGATCGCCTTTGCGGCGGTGGGCGGCAAATGGAAGTGCCTGATACTATGGCACCTGCATTTGGGCAAAATGCGATTCAAGGAACTGGAGCGTATCGTGCCGGGAGTGAGCCAGAAAATGCTGACGCAGCAGCTCAAGGAAATGGAGCGAGACGGACTCATCGTGAAGACGGTTTTCCCGGAAGTGCCCCCCAAGGTGGAGTATGAGTTGACGGAGCGTGGCCACAGCATCTTTCCCATTCTGGAGCAGATGCATGAATGGGCCATCGCGCAGTTCGACCTGAAAAAATCGGCGCAAACAGAGTCGCTCCCACCCATCTCCACTTAAGTCAGCAGGAGCGCGGGTTTAACGGCGATCCTGCCTGTTCTGTAAGTCGGAACCGCAGGCGGAAGAGAGGATGCTTACCAAAAAGTGCCTACTTGATCAGCCACTTAGCCATGCCTATGATGCTCTCAGATCGCAGTCGCTCTGCGATATAGTTAAGAGAAAAAGTTCGGCCGACTTGTTTTTCTGCTTCTCATTTCTATGTGAAATGCGCCTGCGGGCGCGAGCAATAAAACATTGAGGTCAACAGATGGAAAAAAGATATCCAAGAGCCTTTTCCCACATTGGGATATCCGTTCCCGATATCGCCAAAGCCCTGGAGTTTTATCAACAGGCGCTGGGCTGGTACGTCATCATGGACGTCACGGAGGTCAAGGAAGAAAAGGACACCGCGATTGGCGCCATGTGCATCGACGTATTCGGCGAAGGCTGGGGCTCCTTCAAAATCGCCCACCTGTCCACCAGCGACAGCATCGGAATAGAACTGTTCGAATTCCCGCAAAACAAAACGCCCCGCCACGAGTTCAACCCCTATCAGACTGGCGTGTTCCATTTCTGCGTACAGGACCCGGATGTGGAAGGGCTGGCTCAGCGCATCGTCGAACTGGGCGGCAAGCAAAGAATGCCGATCCGGGAATATTTTCCGGGTGAAAAGCCCTACAGAATGGTCTACATGGAAGACCCGTTCGGCAACATCGTGGAAATTTATTCGCATTCCTACGAGCTGCACTACGGCGCTGGAGCGTACCAGAATCAATCCGTGTAAAGGGCGACAGCCCCGCTGACACTGGGACTTTAGACCGGTTAATACCAGGTTTGGTTATTACCATACTTGGTTAATGCCAGGTTTAGTAAATACATAAGCGACGCGTTGCGCCGGTCGGTGGCGGAGCGCGTTGTCCTCACAGACTTATTTCTGCGTTGTAAGCAATTCATATCTTCAAACAAGCGCCTGCGTGGGTGCGCAGACAGGGGGATCAGACCGGTTCAGCCGGTGAAAACAGGCAGTTTTCAGGCGCTTCCAGGGAGATGGAGCGATAGGGATTTTTGTTTATAGCACATTGGTAGTTGTTGACGTTAAACGAAAAGAAAACGAAAGAATAATATGTTTAAGAAGAAGATACTGGCCTGCGTTGTTACTGCTTCACTCTCTCCATTACTTTTCACATCCAGCCTGGCCGTGGCGGCGAATGAGCCGCAGGCGGCAAGCGCTGTAGTCTCTGCGTCATCCATGGCGGAACGCACGGGATTTACTTTTTCCGATCTGGTCGCCGGTTACGTGAACGGATATGACCGCACGAATAAGACCTTCGCCATGAAAACCCGCAATGGCCACGAGCTGTCCGTGAAAATCGGCGATAACGCTTATGCGGAATTCGTGCGTAACCTCGGGGAGGAGTTCAAGAACGCCACGGATAAGCTGGACGTCATGCTGACCCAGGGCCGCTACGTATACGCCTATGGCGTGTTTTATCCCGATGGCGGTCAGTATGCTCTGGAAGCGACCCATCTGGTTTTCCCCACAAGTCAGGATAACCAATACGTCTTTGAACAAAGCGACTGGTGGAGCCGTCAGATCCGTGAACTGGCGGATTTTTATCTGCAGGCGGAGTTTGGCGATGGTCCCATCGATTACACACGCTATCGCACCAACCTGTCTCTTGAAGGGGATAAACTGGGTGACGGCATTCAGGAAGCTGCCACCTTATCGCGCCTGATATACGGTTTCGCCACCGCGTACATGATGACGGGGGAGGATCGCTACTGGGAGGCGGCGCAGAAGGGAACAGCATACCTGCGCGCCAACTTTCAGGTGAACAAGGGCGAGCAGTTCTATTGGCTGCATGCGTTGGACGTTAATGGCAAAAACGGCGTTGAAACCTTTGCGGGCTCGCGTTTTTCCGACGATTACAACGCCATTCCCTGTTACGAGCAGATCTATGATCTGGCGGGACCGGTGCAGACCTACCGCATCACCGGCGATAGCGCCATTCTGCAGGATGTGGAGAAAACGCTCGCTCTGTTTGAAGATCGCTATCGGGACAAGAGCGCTCAGGGCGGCTATTTTTCCCATATCGACTCAAGCACGTTCAGTCCTCATGCGGAGTCTCTGGGCGATAATCGCAGCAAGAAGAACTGGAATTCCGTCGGCGATCACGCGCCAGCGTATCTGATCAACCTGTGGCTGGCCACCGGCAGGACGGAATACGCCGACTTTCTGGAAGATACCTTCGACACTATCGTCGCCCGCTTCCCCAGCGTGAGCGAGAGTCCCTTCGTCAACGAGCGCTTTTTCGCGGACTGGTCCGTGGACGCCGGCTACAAATGGCAGCAGGATCGGGCGGTGGTCGGCCATGATCTGAAAATCGCCTGGAACCTGATGCGCATGAACAACCTGCGCCCGAAGGCGTCCTACTCCGAGCTGGCGCAAACCCTGGGCGACGCCATGCCGAAATACGGCGCGGACTTGCAGCGCGGCGGCTGGTATGACGTGGTGGATCGCAAGCGTGATGACGGTCAGAGTCAGCACCGTTTCGCTTTCCATGATCGCAAAGCCTGGTGGCAGCAGGAGCAGGGCATTCTGGCCTATCAGATTCTGGCGGGCGTGACTGGCAATCCTGACTATCTGCAACTGGCGCGGGAATCTTCCGCTTTCTACAACGCCTGGTTCCTGGATCGCGCAGACGGCGGCGTGTACTTCAACGTATTGGCGGGCGGACAGCCCTATGTGGAAGGGATGGAACGCAGCAAGGGCAGCCACTCCATGGCGGGATATCACGCGTTTGAGTTGGCCTATCTGTCGGCGGTGTACAACAAGCTGCTGATTCTGAAGCAACCCATGGATCTTTACTTCAGGCCGCAGGCGAACGGTTTTACCGGAAACCTGTTGCGAGTGCAGCCGGACATCCTGCCCCAAGGCAGCGTGAAGATCGACAAAGTGTGGGTGAACGGCGAACTCTATGAGGATTTCGACCCCGCCAACCTGACGGTGACGCTGCCTCGCGATCATCAGGAAATGAGCGTCAAAGTCAGGCTGACGCCCGCCTGATGCTCTCTACGAGCGCCCTGTGTGCGGGGCGTTCGTCCGCATATTTGGATAGAAAGGAATTAACCCATGTTTTTAAGATCGACGACCCTACTGCTGGCGGCGCTGACGCTGTCCGCCTCGCTTTTTTCTTCCGCTTCCTCAGTAGAAATACCGCAAGTCACAGTGCAGACGCCGCCGGTGACGGGGGACTACAAAGGCAAAATCGGCGTGCTGGTGGAAGAACATTTTGATGAAACCGAGCTGGTGGCGTTCCAGCAATATTTTCCCGCCCACGGCTACGAAGTGGTGTTCATGTCATACTTGTGGGGGCAGTCTGAGCTGACTTTTAACGGCAACGATCACCAGCGCCAAGTGGTGGTGAAGACGGATATCACTCAAGCGGATCTGTCGCAATATGCTGGCGTTATCCTGATCGGCGGCTACGCCATGGATCGCCTGCGCTATCAAACCGAGCTGAGCGAAGATGGTGTTTCCCATGCCCCGGCGGTGGAGTTTTTGCGCCAGATTATTGCCACCGATCGCATCAAAATCGGCGCTATATGCCACTCGCTCTGGTTATTCACGGCAGATCCAGCTCTGCTGCAGGGTCGTAAGGTCACCGCCGCGCACAATATTGTTGCCGATGTCCGTAACGCTGGCGGGATATTGCAGGTAGAGAATAATCAGGCGGTGGACACCTTCGTGGACGGCAATCTGATTACCGGCAAGCACCCGGCGGTGGTGGACGCTTTTATGGAGATTTTTTTGCGGGAGCTGGATAAGTCCTGACGTTCACGGTTTAGGAGGAATAGGAGTTTTCGTTCCCACTCTGATCAGGTGAAAGCAGGGAAGCAAAGGCTTCCCTGCTTATGACTGCTTAGGGATCGTTGACTATCGCCACTCGCATCCCGCGGCGGGCGTTTCCGTCACAACCGTGGAGTAGTGATAGGCGTAATCGCCGTCAATCGCCTGAGTGCCTTCCTGGCCTGCTTCCGGCCCGATGATGTAAGTCTCGGCCTTTGACAAACCGGCGTCGGAGTAGGCCGCGATATCGGTGGCGGCGTTACCGTAGGCGCGCACGATATCCAACTGCACGTCATTCAGCAGGTGGCGGATATAAGCGGTTTTATAGGCCTGAGTTTGTGGGCTGGCGGGGTTTTCCGCGTTGCTGTCCGTGCGCAGGTGCCATTGAAACAGGCCTTTGGTGTTGAACCAGTTGCGGGTGGTTTTGGCCATCCAGTACTGGCGACCGGTGAGATACACCACTTGATAGCCTTTCTCCACATAGTCCCACACCACTTCCGCCGCGTAGTTGTGCATTTCCGCAGTGTCTGTGCCCAGGTAGTCGCCAATGGCTTCGAAGTCGTTGAGGGTCAGCGTGCCGTCGATGTCGAAAAGCACGGTTTTACGGCCGGGTTGCACCACCGTCAGGTAACCGGATGCTTCCGTCTGGTCGCCTTCCACCACCATGCGCACCACATAATCGCCTTCAGGCTTGTTGATGTTGACGTAAATCTTGCCGTCGCTATTGGTGCGATGTTCTCCCAGGTATTCCCAACCGGACATGCCGGTACCGTAGACGTAGACATGAATGTCCTCGTCCTCCAGATCTTTGTGGAACAGGGCGGAGTAATCGAATTTGCCCACCATGGTGGCGGAGTCGCCGGCTTTGACGATCTGGTCATGGACCATATGGAACGGCTTGTTCAAGGAAGCGAGCAGACGGTTTCCCCAGTGGTGAAACGACTTCTGCGCCGGCTTTTGCAAACCGGGCGCGTGCAGCACGCTGTCGTAGTCAGGGCAATATTCAGCGTTAGCGGTCAGGCTGAGCGAAGCGGCGAGCAAGCCGCCAGTCAGAAATGAGAGTTTATGCATGATTTTAAAGAGTCCTTTTCTAATTATTGTTCAATGAGGCATCCCCATTTCATCCTGTTCAGTAAATGGGGTGTGAACGCGGCCCTAATTTTTCACAGCAATATGAAAAACTGGTTAAAGCCGTCGGGAAATTGTGCATGCTGAGGAAGGCGTGGAGTATCCCTAATACAGACTATATCCGATGGGGTTTGGGTGGTTTTTACAGGATATTGTGGGCATATCCCTCATCATGAAAACGCCAACTGGTCGAGCCTTTTGTGAGCGCTCGGACTTATGCCCGATTGCAACGAAATGATGGAATTTTGTAATTTAATGGATAATTGGGATCTTGTGGTCACTTTAGCAACAAATAATACCTAGAGATGCCGGTGCGGAAGGTATATATTTTGGAATGTAAAGCGTACTCGTCAGCAGGAGGGGAAGGCTGTGTTGAATAAAGTTGTAAAGATGGGCGCACTCGCCTCATTGTTGGTTATTTCCGCGTTTAGCTCTGCGGCTCCGAATGAGGGCGGTATGGTATACAGCGGATATGTATACAAGTTTGATAAAGGCTCTCATAGCCTGGGCTTGGTCAGGGCTTGGTCCACCTTTAACAAAGACTCCGACGTCAAAATGGTGAAGCTGGATTCCAGCTTGAAGTTTGACGGTCTTACAGAAGGGACCAAGATCGAATACAAGCTTGGCGATAGCTTCAGTGCGAACGAGCGGATTGTTGAGTACTGGAAAGCCAATCCAGATTCCTGATACCGTCTTTGTTTAAGCGGGTTTGATTGAAAGCTGCTGACCATCAGGGGAGCAGCTTTTTTGTTTTCAAGGTTCCATTTCCTCTTAATGTCTGGGATAGAATAGTTACTCTATATAAAGTTCTACTTTGATTGCGCATACAACTGCGCCATCTCCTCTGCGATACTCGCCATTTTTTCCCGCAACTCCGGTGGTTCCAGCACTTCCAGATCAGCGCCGAACCGCAATAATTCCACACAGGCCTGACGCAGGGCGCCAACGGGTAGTTTGGCTTTACGCCAGCCTTGTGCGTCTGGAGTGGAGTCTAACAAGGTGGCGGCGCGCACATAGGGCGAGTTGAGCGCGTCCATCATCCAGACGCCTTTTTCAGATAGGCGCACTTCAGCGACATAGGTGTGCAGCTCCTCTTCCAGGCGGAGGGTATTGGCGCGCCAATAAGCGGCCAGATCGAATTCCACTGGGCGTTCAAAACGAGTGGTTGAGACGCTTAACTCCTGAATGCGGGAAATGCGATAGGTGCGGAGATCGCCATCGACTTGCGCCACCAGATACCAGGAGCCGCTTTTCAAGACAACGCCAAGTGGTTCGGCGCGACGTTGTTTTTCTCCTTTCCAGCTTTGGTAGCGCATCTCGATAGTTCGCTGTTCCCAGACTGCCTGGGTGATGTCCCGGAGGAGATCTGGATGTTCTGACTCCGCGAACCAGGCGGGGGCGTCCAGATGAAACCGGGATTGCATGCGCTCCGCCCCGGAACGCATTTCCTGGGGTAGAGCCGCTAACAGCTTAGTCTGGGCGGCGGAGACGGCGGCGCCCAGACCCATATCGTTGGCTGGACCGGATAAACCTGTCAGGAACAGGGCCTCAGCCTCTTGCGACGACAGTCCGTTGAGCCGGGTGCGGTAGCCGTCCAGAAGACGGTATCCGCCCTCGGCGCCTCGCTCGCTATAAACCGGGATGCCCAGTGCGCTCAGGGTTTCTATATCGCGGTAGACCGTGCGCAGAGACACGCCACACTCCTTCGCCAGCACCGGCGCGGTGGTCTGGCCGCGGGCTTGAAGGGTCATAAGGATGGTCAGGAGACGGCTGGCGCGCATAACAAACCTGCTGCAAATTTTTTATTTTAAACCTGACAAAAGTTGACAGGTATGGGGTCGTATTATGCCACTGAGTTTATTTCCCAACCAAAAGGATATGCGTCATGGCTTCTGATTCGAAAATCACGTTGTTTCATTGTCCCCAGACCCGCTCCACGGGCTCCATGGTATTGCTGGAGGAGCTGGAGGCGGCTTATGAAGTGAAACTGATCAACATCCGCAATGGCGACAATCGCCGAGACGAGTATTTGCAGGTGAACCCCTTGGGCAAAGTCCCTGCACTGCAGCATGGCGATGCGCTGATCACGGAGCAGGTGGCGATTTTTCTTTATCTTGCTGACTTGTTTCCACAGGCAGGTCTGGCCCCAGCGTTGAATGATCCATTGCGCGGGCCTTATTTACGCTGGATGGTGTATTACGCCAGCTGTTTTGAGCCGGCGGTGGTGGACAAAGCGATGCAAAGAGACCCCGCGCCGCGGGACACCAGTCCCTATGCGGATTATGACGTCATGTTGAACGCCATCGTCGAGCGTATCGCCAGCGGGCCCTATATTCTGGGCGAGAAGTTCTCGGCGGCGGATGTATTGTGGGGAATGGCTTTCCACTGGTGTACTCAGTTTGGTTTGGTTCCGCGCACGGAGGTCATCGACGCTTATATAAAACGCGTCACCGGTCGCCGCAGTTTCAGCGAGGTGCTGGCCAAAGACGCGGAGATAGCGGCGCAACTGCAGGCGAAAACGGAAGCATCGGCAGACTGATTACCCTGCTTATTTCTCATCCTATCGCCGCCCTTTGTGGGCGGCTTATGCGTATGGTTTTCCCTGTCCGCCACAGGATAATACAGACTCCTACGCCCATTAGGGCATTCGCCGCGTAGTCATAGGAGTGAGTTGGCGACATGAAAAAAATCGAATACGGCGCAGGCGTTTTCGCCATTCAAGGGTTTCTAACGGCGCCAGAGTGCGACGCTTATATTTCCGACAGTGAAGCGATGGGATACGACGAAGCGGAGATTCAAACCGCGCGCGGATCGCAGATGTACAAAGATATCCGTAATAATGATCGCGTTATTTTTGACGACGCCGTCATGGCGGATAATATCTTCAACCGAATCAAAGCCATGCTGCCGCAGGAGTTGGACGGTTGGGAACTGATCGGCTTGAACGAACGCTTGCGCTTCTATCGCTATGAACCCGGCCAGTACTTCAAATGGCATCGCGACGGCTCATACGCCCGCAGCGAGAAAGAAGCGAGTCTACTGTCATTCTTGATCTTTCTGAATGAAGACTACGAAGGCGGAGAAATCGCCTTCCGCTGGGACAAAATCAAACCCGAAAAAGGCTCCGTGGTAGTATTTCCCCATGCCACAATGCATCAAGGCTCCACCGTCGAAAGCGGCGTTAAATATGTGCTGCGCACGGATGTGATGTATCGGGAAGTGGCCTAGCCTTCATACTCTTCAAATCTAAGTGGTATTCCGATGGAAGATTTAGTTGTTCTTCTCCTTAAACTGCTGGGCTTCGTTGCTGAGGCTGTGTTCTATATCGTGATGGAGTTTCTGATCAAGGGCCCGGGGTATCTGATCCATCGGCTATTCGCCGGTAAACATGCCGACCCGGAAGGGTTGTTTGCATTCGTATTTGGGATATTGTTCTGGGTCGTCGTGGGGTTTGCTTGTTATTTCGTCTATAAAGCGTTTTACATTTAGCTATTGAATTAATATCCCATTCTGTCCGTTATTGCCTTTCTATCTCGCGCTCTTCGGGAAAATAATCGTGCTGTATAAAGTAAGCTTAAGACCTGATGCTTCTAAGAATTTTGATGTGAAGGAAGCCCGAGAGCTTCTCGAAAGCTATCTCGCGGCCATGCTGAAAAATGGTCAAATATTCGAGGATTCTAATATTGCTTTTCATAATGGAGCTTTGAATGCGTACGTTAATCTCCAGGGTTCGCAAGCCATGTTGCTCAAACATCACAGCCAGTTTGGGCTGGATTGCTTGAGAAAGATAGACGCATTTTTCAATTCTTCTCCACACTGGGAGTGTTTGGATGATGTGCTGGAAGAAGAATTTGATTGGCGTACTTCTTCGTCGCTGATTCTAGCCACTGATATGTTTGCTGAAGGGGCTTCTCTACGGAGAGAAGGTGATGGCAAAGGGGTTCCGCTTTATCACCTTCCTGTGTCTGACGAAGTCAGGGAAAATATTTACCGTTGGAACTTGTCGTATCAAGCTCATGATCAGCTCTGGATATATAGCGGCTCTCTTGAAATACCCGCTTACAAGGAGATGACGGATGTTAATAGCGAACTGTCCGAGATGGGAAGGGAATACTGCCGACTAATAGAGTTGGCGACTGATCTGCCTACCTATTATTTTCTGTATCGTTATTGGGGGCGTGGCCAGGATGAAGCGCATCGCAAATGCCCGGGCTGCGGTGGCCGTTGGCGTACTTCAGAGCCGCTTGATGGACGACGCGAATACTGGCTTTTCCCATTCAAATGTGACCCTTGCCGTCTTGTTTCCGGCGCAGGCGTCGAAATGGATGATGACGACCTCGCACTCATTGGCGAGTGGACAGGCCGATAGTTATTAGGAGCGCTTAAGCGCTGGTAAGGAGAGGGTCTTGATTCTGCGTAAAGTAACCTTTGGTTCGCTGGTTAATGATGATAAAGATGAGGCGCTGGAGCTGGCGTTCAGCTTTCTCTCTACGCTTGCACATAATGGGCAAGTGAATGTAGACGATTATGTTTGTGCAGTTCAGCAAGGCATTGTTTGCGCATATGTTAATACACTTGGACCAAGCGCCACGGAGCTGAGGTTTTATAACCGTTATGGTTTGAGTTTATTGGAAGGGCTTAAACGGTATTTTGGCGGTGAACCGGTTTGGGAAACGTTGGAAGATAACGCGCCAAGGAAGGAAGCCTCATGGAAAGGCGCGCCATTCCTGTACCTGCATACAATCGATAATGACGGCGAGTCGCCGTTATATCGGGGCGACAATGGAGAAAATATCACCCTGTACACCGTTCCTTGCGATGCAGACGAACGTGAGCAGGCTTATTTCTGGCAGCGGAATTACCGCCAGTGTGACTCGATTTGGATGAGATCCGCCGTGCTTGAGTCAGAAACCTACAAGGAGCTTGCCGACGTCAATAGTGCGCTGACTTTGGCTGGGAAGGAAGTTTGCCGGCTCATTGAACACGCTACCGGCGTACCTACGTACTACTTTCTCTTTCGGTATTGGGGCCGACGCAAAAATGAGGAAAAACGCAGGTGTCCGGGGTGCGGTGGAGATTGGCGGACAGGTCATTCTATTGAGAGGAACAGCGACCTCTGGTTATTCCCCTACCAATGCGGACCCTGCAGGCTGGTCGGCAGTCACGCGTTAGCGGATGACGATGAGCGTCGTGCTTCCATTGGTGAATGGAAGGGCGATAAGTAGGCGTTTGGCGTGTGTTTCCGCGTTTATTTGTATCCTGGGATTGATGGTCTATTCTGGTTAGTTTGTAAGGCTGCTCGTTAGGAGCGGCGTGGACTGAGCCTTTGGAGTTGGAAATGCGGAAGTTGGCGGTGATTTTCTTGTTGTGTTCAGGGATGGCGAATGCGGGTATCTATAAGTGTACGGATGCGTCGGGCAATATGACGTTTTCGGATCGTCCCTGTCCGGGGCAGAAGCAGGAGCAAATCAAAAAGGATGCGGCGCCTGTTGCTACAGACGATGAGGGTTCTGCGTCCGGGGAAGCATTGGGGGCTGATTTCTGTTCTAAATCCATCAGCAATGGCAAAGACTGGCTGTCGAGCATGCGCGACGTCGCCAGGAAAAACCTGAACTCCGGCCACATGACGCAGGCGCAATATGATCAGGGCATGCCTGAATTGAAGCGCATCGAAAGCAAGTTGACCCAGCGCGAATGCTCGCAGGCAAAAGGCAAGCAGCGCCAGTTCTTCGAGTGTATCAATGACGCGTCCAATCACATCGCCCAGTGCATGAGCACCTATCGGCCTTATTAATCCCTTAAAACGTCGGGCGTCACACTACAAATTCAGACACCTGCCGCCGCAAGTCCGACACGGACTGCTGGATACTGGCTCCGGCCTGGGCGGATTCGGCGGCGGACTGCTGGGTGCGCTCTGACGCGTCGGCGATATTGACGATGTTGCGGTTGATCTCCTCCGCAACGCCGCTCTGTTCTTCCGCCATTGAGGCGATCTCGGTAGTGCGATCGTACAGACCAATCACCAACTGGTTGATGTTCTCCAGGCTGCTGTCCGACTCGGTGAACGCCTCGCTGGAGCGTTTGGCCCGCTCTGAGGCGGCGCTGATGGAGCGCACGGCGCTCTGACTGCCGGTTTGCAGGCTGTCTATGCGGTTTTGAATCTCTGTGGTGGACTGCTGGGTTTTATTGGCGAGGGTGCGCACTTCATCCGCCACCACGGCGAAACCGCGGCCGCTGTCTCCCGCCCGCGCAGCCTCGATGGCGGCGTTAAGCGCGAGCAGGTTGGTCTGTTCGGCGATGGTGCGTATCACCAGCAATACGGAGCCGATTTCTTTGCTGTGAGAGTCGAGTTGATTGACCACTTCTTCCGCGTTGCTCATCTCTGATTGCAGCGAGTGCAACATATTACGCAGATTATGCGAGATAGAGCCGGACTTCTTGGTTTCCGACTTGATGTGATCGACATCGTTGGCCACCAGTTGCACATGCTCCGCCACATGATGAATGCTGCTGGACATTTCTGAGATGGCGGAAGAGATCTGTTCGATTTCCTGCTTTTGATGCGCCACGGCTTCATCGGCGTGCTGGGTGTTCTGCTTTAATTCATCAGATTGCGACGAAGCCAGTTCCGCGGATTTATTGACGTTCAACACGATTTTCTGTATCCGCTCGATAAAGACGTTGAGGCCTTTGCCCACGTCGGCGATTTCGTCATTGCCCTGAATTCTCACCCGTTGCGTGAGGTCCGCCTCACCCTCGGCGATGTTCCAGATGGCTTTGCTCAGCACATCCACCTTCAACACCACCCGCACGCCCAGCACCAGGGATATCAGTACGACCAAAATAACTCCCGCTGCAAGAGAAGCTGTGGTCAGACTGCCGATTAACGACTCCGCCCCTTCGCGAATCTGCAGGACGGCGGAAGAGATGGATTCGTCCGTTTGCGTTTCGGTGTTTTTCAGAGATAACCGTAGCGCCTCTGATACCCGCGACAATTCACTGCCGAGCACATTGGCCACCGCCACTTTGCTCTGGTTGGTAAGATCTGAGAACTGGCCTTTCAGGCGCTCCATCTGACCGTCGATGCGGGAAGTGCTGACGCCAACCACGAACTGGCCGATCACGGCGCCCTGGGGCGCGATATCCGTACGAATGACGACGATGCCGGGATCTTTTTCCGCCGCATCGATGACCTTGGCCAGCGAGCCTTTGCCTTCGCCCTGTTTGATCAGCTCCTGCACTTTCTCATCGGTGCGGTCGACATAGCGGGTCAACTGCTCGGGTTCCTGGCCGAAAAAGCCATAAAAGCCGGCGAATACGATGGAGTCGCTGTTGTCCACCAACTGCGCCAGGCGCGTCAATTCGGGAGTGTCCCGGTCCCAGATAGCGGGGGGGGCGATAGCGGCGACGATGCCGGTGAGGTTCTTAACCCCTTCATCCAGGGTCTGTCGCAAATTCTGGGCGATATCTTTGCGCTGCGTCTCCAACTGCGCGCCCAGCTTGCTCTGTAGTTGCTGTTGGGCGTTGTCGGACATGGTCTGTAATTGCGTGGCGACGGCGCTTTCCGCCGCGCTCAACTCAGTGCTGACCTTCTGGCGGCTGTCACGCAGGCCGGACTCGACCTCTTTGACCAGATTGTTTAACTGAAATTGTCCGAGCAGAATATTGGCGACAATCTGCAGCGCCACCGCAACGCACAACACGATAAGCACCGGCCGCAACAGCCGGGTGGTGAAAAAACGCAGCAATTTAGGCATAGACATCCCCAGAAAGTACTGACAAACGGCGCAAAGCCCCCTCGCGTCCTGACGGAAGAGAAGGGGACTTTTGTCAAAAACCTTCTTTAAGAATAGTCTATCCCACTGTTTTGGCTAAAAATAATGCTAAATCTTACTGGCTTTGACCGTTAAGCCTTACTGGGGCGCACCGCGTCGTCACCGTAGATGCCGGTGAAAACCTCGCCGTCGCCTTCGCTCCAGCCCCGATACATGCCTTCCGTATTAAAATTCAACACCACTGCGCCGGTATGATCGATGGCGATCAATCCGCCTTCGCCGCCTCTTGGCTGCAACTCCTCGAACAACACCTGCTGCGCGCACTGCTGCAGCGATTCGCCAAGATAGCGGTAACGGGCGCACACCTCATGGGCCACGACATGGCGAATAAAGTATTCCCCGTGCCCGGTAGTGGACACGGCGCAACTGCGATTGTCGGCGTAAGCGCCGCAGCCGATCAGCGGAGAATCGCCGACGCGACCGTACTTTTTATTGGTCATGCCGCCAGTGGAAGTGGCGGCGGCCAGGTTGCCAGCCTGATCAAAGGCGACGGCGCCCACGGTGCCGAATTTATAGTCCTCTGCGCCCGGCTCCAGGCTGGGCTTGGCTTTATCCTGGGCCTGGCGCCACTGGCTATGGCGCATGGGCGTGCCGAACCAGGAGTTTTCCACCTGGGGCAATCCCATCGCCTTGGCGAAACGATCAGCGCCTTCACCCGCCAACAGGACGTGTTCGGATTTGTTCATGACCGCGCGGGCCACTGTCACAGGGTTCGGGCTGTTGCGGATGCCCGCCACGGCGCCGGCTTTCAGGGTAGCGCCGTCCATGATGGAGGCGTCCAGCTCATGATCGCCATCATAGTTATAGACCGAGCCTTTGCCGGCGTTGAACCACTCGCTGTTCTCCAACTCGCGCACCGCCGCTTCGACGGCGTCCAGGCTGGTTCCTCCCTGGGCTAATATCTGTTTGCCCGCCATGACCGCCTGCCGCAGGGCGGCGTGTACTTCGTTCTCCTGGTCCTCTGTGAGCATTCCTTTGGACAAGGTCCCCGCTCCTCCATGAATGGCGATCGCGTATCGATTCGGCTGCGTCATAAAAGTTTCCTGGTTTTCTTGATGAAATACTGCTGGCGCCTGGGGTTTTCCCCAGTTATCGCCCCAGGCGGGGCTTGTTTAACTGGAGCGTTTTAACAGCAGATCAATATTCCAATTTTCCAGTCAGGGGATCAATCATCATGTTAAACCTTTGCCGATCGTCTCTCGCCATACGCTATCGGCGCTCTGTGCTGACCATGGCGCTGGCCGTCCTCACTGCGCCTTTGCTGACGCTGTCGTCAGCGCGCGCTGCGGAAGGGCTGGCGGATGTTTATCAACATATTGAGGCCATGCGCATCAGTCGTGAGCTCTGTAACAAGGCGAAATTGTCCGTAGTCAGCGAAGCGACTTTTCGTGAATGGACGGAACGTAATCAGGTGGCGCAAGTTGATGCAGTAGTGAAACGGCGCATTGAGGATAGCGCTAAAGTGGAACACATACTGGAGTCAGCCAAACTCAAACTGCGCCGCTCCCTGGAAAGTAAGATGCCGGGGTTATGTCAGGCGATGGCGGGTGCGATCGCCAGCGATGAATTTAATCTAATCCACAGTTATCCCGCATTTTACCGGACGCTTAAGGCTTCCCCGCAACACGCGGATGCTGCGCAAACCCCCAAGCAAAAAGGAAGTAAGCCTGCGGTGAAGGTGTCCCTTATTTCCGCTGAGATGGATAAGTATCTGAAGCCGGACGGCGGCCCGGATTGGGATGAGGTGGAAAAGGTGGTGCTGACCGACTCGTCGAACGGCTTCAGCCTGATATTTAAACCTCAGCTTCTGTTCAGTAACGGCGATCTGTATCGTGATTTCGACCTGGCGTTGGAAGATCTGGATGTGGAAGCTTCGCGGCGCGTCCGGCCCAGAGCCTGGGGTACTTGGAAGGAGAAGGGCGACACTTACGTCTTTAGCATTCCCGGAGACGATCCTTGGGAGGTTCCCCAAGTTTATCCAGTATGGCCTGCAGACAAGAACGCGAAACTGGAGGGAACCTGGAAAGCCGGTTCAACCATGATCATGCCCAGTGCTGAAATGGGCATGATGGATGTCATCGCCTCAGCGCAAACCATCACTTTCACCCGTGACGGACGCTTTGAGCTGAACCGGTCTTCCGGCGGCTCCGTGGCGTCTGCAGGCGCGGGCGTCTCCACCTACGCTAACGCTGGCGCCGCCGGGAAATATCGCTTGAGCGAATACGCGCTCACCCTCCAGTTCGATGATGGGCGCACCGAGCGCGTCAGCTTCTATCATTTCGACAGCAAGGAAGGCAAATCCTTCACCGTGGTGGGCATCGCTGGCGTCACCTTTATCAAACAGGATGACTAATTGCTTGTCAGCGCCATTTGTTCAATGACGGATTCAAGGGAAAAGTTGTAGGCGGAGATAGCTGGATTCAAGGTCAGGGAATAGCGGGAGAAGTCGACTTTGCGTAACGTCTGTGGATAGTCCTCCAGACGCTTCAGCACGGCGATGATCTTGCCGGCATTACGGTGATTGGCCAGCAGCAGTGGGGTGTGAAATACGCTGGTGGCCACCGGGCGACGCTTACCCTGTAAGTGGTCGAAGGCCAGAATGACCGCCCAGGCGCCTTCGACATAATGGCCGCCGGCGGTGATCGTAAGCGCGCCTTCGCTTACCTGGCGCAGAGAGGTGGGGTTGATGTCATAGGAATTGACCCAGACATCCCGCCCTGGCGTGCGCTGGTATTTCTCCAATGCGGCCAGGACGCCTACGGTTGTGCGATAGTTGGCGGACCAAATAGCGTTGGTGTCAGGAAAGCGCTCCAACAGGCCCATGGTGCGGCTTTCTGCGTCCTCGGCGCTCCAGTCGGTATACACCACCTGATTAAGCGTGACGTCGTCGAATAAGCCTACCGCCGTGCGCAATCCTTTCTCCCGGGCGATGGCCGGGCCATCGGCGGCGAATCCGTTGACGGCGATCATATTGACCCGGCGTCCGGGAGCGCTGGCTCTGACATCGCGAATCAATGCGACAGTGACGGCGGTGGCGGAGCCGATATCGTCCGGCAGCAGCTGGGCGATCCAGTGTTCGAAGCGCTGCTTGGGACTCCCCAACCTTTCTGCGGCTTCTCCTTCTAGGCCGCTGTTATAGAGCACACAAATCACCGGCGAGCTTTCACAGAGGGGGATGAAGGTTTCCGCCGTCTGCAGAAAGTTCGGAAAAATGATGGCGTCGAACTTACGCCGCTCTTTCAGCAGACGCTCGAACTGCCGCAGCATCAGATGGCGGTCGGCGTCGCCGTCCAGCACGTGCAGTTCCACATTCAGATCTTCCGCGGCGCTTTGCGCGAACAGCGCCACCCGGCTCCAAAACGGGGTGTCATTGGGAATCAACAGGGCGAAGCGATATTGCGCAGCGTTTGCTGCGCAGCAATAAAACAGCAGAGCGACCCATAACGACGCGCCTCTGACCACAGATGCCACTCGATACTTGCAATACATGCAGTTTTTGCCGTTCAGCAATTCAAGACAGGAATATGACAAAGTATCGCCTACCTCTGAGGAAAAGCCAAAGCAGTGGAGGCGAGCGGAGTGGTCATTGCTCACTCAAATGGTGCGATATACCGCGGGCATAGTGCATGGTGTTGGGATAACTTGGTGCGTTATACGATTTTCGCCAGCGCCAAAAAAGTGCGCCGTTAAAGTGATTGAATATCAACTAAATGATTTAAAAGATAAAAATCCGCCAATGGTATGAATGTTGGATTGATGTGGTCAGTTCTTAACCTCGGAGCGGACCATGAAAGTCACGATAACGCTAAAGAATCTGGTGAAGGGTATTGTCCTGTCCTGCTGTGTAAGCGGCGCGTTTGCAGCGGAACCGGAGAAGGAAGATCTGAAGTTCGGTTTCATCAAGTTGACGGATATGGCGCCATTGGCGATTGCGCGGGAAAAGGGATTTTTTGAAGACGAAGGTTTGTATGTCGAACTGGAGGCGCAAGCCAACTGGAAAGTGTTGCTGGACCGGGTGATCACTGGTGAGTTGGACGGCGCGCACATGCTGGCGGGGCAACCGCTGGGCGCCACCATCGGCTTCGGCACTCAGGCGCATATTATCACCGCCTTCAGCATGGACTTGAACGGCAACGGCATCACCGTGTCCAACGACGTCTGGCGGGAGATGAAAAAGCATATCCCGATGGAGAACGGCAAACCCGTGCATCCTATCAAGGCGGATTACCTCAAGCCGGTTCTGGAGAAGTATCGGAACGAGGGCAAGCCTTTCAAGATGGGCATGGTGTTTCCCGTCTCCACGCATAACTATGAACTGCGCTACTGGCTGGCGGCGGGCGGGATTCATCCGGGGTATTACGCGCCCCACAGAGGAGACATCACCGGACAGATCAAAGCCGACGCCCTGTTGTCGGTGACGCCGCCGCCGCAGATGCCGTCCACGTTGGAGGCGGGCACGATCTTTGGCTATTGCGTGGGCGAACCCTGGAACCAGCAGGCGGTCTTCAAAGGCATCGGCGTGCCGGTCATCACCGATTACGAGCTGTGGAAAAATAATCCTGAGAAAGTGTTTGGCGTTTCCAAAGCCTGGGCGGATAAATATCCCAACACGCATATCGCCGTGGTGAAAGCGATGATCCGCGCCGCCAAATGGCTGGATGAAAACAACAACGCCAATCGCCCCGAGGCGGTGAAAATCCTGTCCCAATCCAATTATGTTGGTGCGGATTACGAGGTGATCGCCAACTCCATGACCGGCGCGTTTGAGTACGAGAAGGGCGATAAGCGCGCTCTGCCGGACTTCAACGTGTTCTTCCGCTACAACGCGACCTATCCCTACTACTCCGACGCCATATGGTATCTCACCCAGATGCGCCGTTGGGGGCAGATTCCCGACGCCAAGCCTGACAGCTGGTATATGGAAACCGCGAAGCAGGTCTATCGCCCGGATATATACCGCAAAGCCGCGGAAGCATTGATCGCGGAAGGCAAGATGGCGAAATCCGACTTCCCTGATTTCGCCAGTGAAGACGGCTTCCGGCCGCCGCAAGCGGAATTCATTGACGGCGTCGCCTATGACGGACGCCAGCCCAACGCCTATCTCGCCAGTTTCAGCATTGGCTTGAAAGGCGACGAGACGGTGGAATAACGGCCCTGCGTCGGGCGCGCCCGACGCTTCTTGGCGTGAGGACGGAAAATGATGGCTCAAATTTCTCAACGACTGGAAAGCGCCGCCTGGCTGGCGCCCTGGGTGCGTCTGCTGAAAGGGGAAAATCCCCGTGAGCAGGTCTCCGCCATTGTGCGGGGCGTTGGCGTGCCGTTACTGGCTTTTCTGCTGTTTCTCGGCGTCTGGGATGCGGCGGCGTCGCGCATTCAGACCTCTCTGGGCGCGGTGCCGGGGCCGGCGCAAGTCTGGGAGCAGGCGCAAGGGCTCTGGCTGGAGCACCGACAAGAGCGGAAAAAGGCGGAGGCGTTCTATCAACGACAGGAAGAACGCAACGCGAAAAAGCTGGCGCAAGACCCCGCGGCGGACGTGAAGTGGCGCTCCTATAACGGACGTCCGACCTACTTGGACCAGATCGTCACCAGCCTCTATACCGTCTTCGTCGGCTTCAGTCTGGCGGTGCTGATCGCCGTGCCAGTGGGCGTCGTATGCGGGCTTAGCAAAACCATGTACGCGGCGGTCAACCCCCTGATTCAGATCTTCAAACCCGTGTCGCCGCTGGCCTGGCTGCCGTTGGTGACCATGGTGGTGAGCGCAGTCTATGTCACCGACGATCCACTGCTGGAGAAATCCTTCGTCAACTCCGCCATTACTGTCACCTTGTGCTGCATGTGGCCGACCCTGGTCAACACTATCGTGGGCGTGTCCGGACTGGATAAGGACCTGAACAACGTCAGTCTGGTGCTGCGCCTGTCCTGGATGACCAAGGTGCGCAAAGTGGTGCTTCCGTTCGCCGTGCCGATGATCTTCACCGGCATGCGCTTGTCACTGGGGGTGGGCTGGATGGTGCTGATCGCCGCCGAAATGCTGGCGCAGAATCCGGGGCTCGGCAAATTCGTGTGGGACGAGTTTCAGAACGGCAGCTCCAATTCCCTGGGGCGCATCATGGTGGCGGTATTCACCATCGGGATCATCGGCTTTGCGCTGGATCGCGGCATGTTGGCCATCCAGCGGCGCATCGCCTGGGATAAAACAGCGGACATACGCTGAACAAATTGAACCTGTGAGCTTTAACCAAGAGGAGTCGCCTATGTCCGCTGAACATTTGTTGATCGACCATGTCAGCATAGAATTCGATACGCCAAAAGGGAAATTCAAAGCCCTGGATCGGGTCAATCTGCGCATTGCGAAAGGGGAGTTTGTCTCCCTGATCGGGCACTCTGGGTGCGGTAAGTCCACGGTGCTCAATATCATCGCAGGGCTGTTGCAGGCCACGGAAGGCGGCATCGTGCTGGACGGCAAGGAAGTAAACGAGCCGGGGCCGGAGCGGGCGGTGGTGTTTCAGAACCATTCCCTGCTGCCCTGGCTGACCGCCTATGAAAATGTAGAGCTGGCGGTGCGTCAGGTGTTCCGCGGCAAGAAGAATAAGCGGGAAATGAAAGAATGGATTGAGCACAACCTGCGTCTGGCGCATATGGATCACGCCATGCACAGGAAGCCGTCGGAAATTTCCGGCGGCATGAAGCAGCGGGTCGGTATCGCCCGCGCTCTGGCGATGGAGCCCTCGGTGCTGCTGATGGATGAGCCTTTCGGCGCCCTGGATGCGTTAACCCGGGCGCATTTGCAGGACTCCTTGATGGAAATCCAGAATGCGCTTAACAACACGGTCGTCATGATCACGCACGACGTGGATGAAGCGGTGCTGCTGTCGGACCGCATCGTCATGATGACCAACGGGCCGGCGGCGACCATTGGCGAAGTGCTGTCCGTGGACCTGCCGCGTCCGCGTGATCGACTGGCGCTGGCGGATGACAGCCGCTATAACCACTTAAGGGCCGAAGTGCTGCGTTTCCTGCATGAGCGGCGCGGGAATAAAACAGCGCCCGCTGTGGAAGAGGACTCCAGTACAGTGATTGAAAACGGCGTAAAAATGCCCTCTAAGTCGCCGCGAAAGGCGCAGGAAGCGGCCTGATCAGGCCGCTCAGAGAGGCGATTAATAAACTTTATCGACACTATGGCGTTACTTTTCTTCACAGACATACGTATTTCCCGCTAGACTTATCGGCGGCTAAATGACTCTCATTTAGTCACTAAAGAAAAGAAGAGGGATAATTCCAGTGCCTGTAACTTCTACATCATCACAACCACAATCATCATCGAGACCCAAGCTGTCGATCAAAAAAGTATTGATAGCCAACCGCGGCGAGATCGCGGTGCGGGTCGCCCGCGCCTGTCGCGAACTGGGCATTCGGTCTGTTGCGATTTATTCGGAAGCCGACCGCTACGCCTTGCACGTGAAGAAAGCGGACGAGTCTCATTGCTTGGGGTCCGATCCGTTGCAGGGCTATCTCAACCCGCATCAGATCGTGAATCTGGCGGTGGAGACAGGCTGTGACGCGCTGCATCCGGGCTATGGATTTCTCTCCGAAAACGCTGAGCTGGCGGAAATCTGCGCCCAGCGGGGGGTGAAATTTATCGGTCCGAGCGCCGACGTCATTCGACAAATGGGCGATAAAACCGAGGCTCGCAACAGCGCCAAGCGCGCCAGCGTGCCTGTGACTCCCGGCAGCGAAGGCAATCTGAGAGATCTGGAGCACGCGGTGGAAGTCGCCGCGGGCTTAGGCTACCCGGTCATGCTGAAAGCCACCTCCGGCGGCGGCGGACGCGGCATTCGCCGCTGTAACGACGAGAAAGACCTGCGCAGCAACTACCAACGGGTTATTTCAGAAGCCACTAAGGCGTTTGGCCGTGCGGAAGTGTTCCTGGAAAAGTGCATCGTCGACCCGCGCCATATTGAGGTGCAGGTGTTGGCGGACGCCCATGGCGGCGTCGTGCATCTGTACGAGCGGGATTGCTCCATCCAGCGCCGTAATCAGAAACTGATCGAACTGGCGCCCTCGCCGCAGCTCTCCAACGAACAGCGCCACTATGTGGGCGAACTGGCGGTGAAAGTCGCCAGGGAAGTGGGTTACGAAAATGCGGGGACGGTGGAGTTCCTGCTCGATCATGACGGCAGCTTCTACTTCATGGAGATGAACACCCGGGTGCAGGTGGAGCACACTATCACCGAGCAGATCACCGGCATCGACATCGTCAAAACCCAGATCCGCATCGCCGCTGGAGAGCCCCTGCCGTTCCTGCAGGCGGACATCAGCTATCGCGGTTTCGCCGCCCAGTTCCGCATCAACGCGGAAGACCCGAAAAACGGTTTTCTGCCCAGCTTCGGACGCATCAGCCGCTACTACTCTCCCGGCGGCCCGGGCGTACGGACCGATGCGGCGATTTATACCGGTTACACCATTCCTCCTTATTACGATTCCATGTGCGCCAAGCTCATCGTCTGGAATCTGACCTGGGAGGATATGCTGGAGCGCGCCGAGCGGGCGCTGGAGGACATGCAGATTTACGGGATTCGCACGACGATTCCCTACTATCGCGAGATTCTCCGGCATCCTGAGTTCCGCGCGGGAGACTTTAATACCGGTTTCGTCGAAGCCCATCCTGAACTGATCAACTATTCCATCAAACGTCGGCCGGAATCGCTGGCCGCCGCGCTCGCAGCGGCGGTCGCCGCGCAGGCGGGCATGTAAGGGAGCGAATTAAGTATGAGTAAGAAAATAAACATCACTGACGTCATCCTGCGCGACGGCCACCAGTCGCTGATCGCCACCCGCATGCGCACGGAAGATATGCTGCCGGTGGCGGAAAAACTCGACAAAGCCGGTTACTGGTCTCTGGAAGTATGGGGCGGCGCCACGTTCGACGCCTGCGTGCGCTTCCTGAAGGAAGACCCCTGGGAGAGACTGCGTCAACTGCGTAAAGCCATTCCCAACACGCGTCTGCAGATGCTGCTGCGCGGCCAGAACCTGCTGGGCTACAGACACTACTCCGATGACGTGGTGACGGCGTTTGTGGAAAAGGCCGCCAGCAACGGCATCGATGTATTCCGCATCTTCGACGCCCTCAATGACGTGCGTAATCTGGAAACCGCGATTGCGGCGGTGAAGAAAACCGGCAAGCACGCTCAAGGCACGATCTGCTACACCACCAGCCCGGTGCATACCGTCGAGGCGTTTGTGGATCAGGCCAAGCGTATGGCGGATATGGGCGCGGACAGTATCGCCATCAAAGACATGGCGGGTCTGCTGACTCCGCAAGTGACTTTCGACCTGGTCAGCGCGCTCAAGCAATCCCTGAAGCTGCCGATTTTCCTGCATTCCCACTACACCTCCGGCATGGCGTCCATGTGCCAGTTGAAGGCGGTGGAAGCCGGCGTGGATCACCTCGACACCTGTATTTCCTCCTTCGCCGGCGGCACCAGCCATCCGCCCACGGAAACCATTGCGGCGACCCTGAAAGCGGCGGGCTACGAAACCGGTCTGGATATGAAAATTCTGGGTGAAGTGGCGGCGCATTTCCGTGAAGTGCGCAAGAAGTACCACCAGTTTGAAAGCGAGTACAACGGCGTCGACACCAGTGTGCTGATCAATCAGGTGCCCGGCGGTATGATGTCCAACCTGGCCAACCAGTTGAAAGAGCAGGGCGCGCTGGATCGCATTCGCGACGTATTCGCCGAAATTCCACGGGTGCGCGAAGACCTTGGTTATCCGCCGCTGGTGACGCCGACCTCACAGATCGTGGGAACGCAGGCGGTGCTGAACGTGATCACCGGCAAACGCTACGAGACCATCACCAACGAAGTGAAGCGCTATCTGCAGGGCTGGTACGGTCAGGCTCCGGCGGCGGTGAATTTGGAGTTGCAGAAGCAGGCGATCGGCAAAGAAGACGTGATCGACTGTCGTCCCGCCGACCTGTTGCAGCCCGAGTTGCACAAACTGAAAGAAGAAGTGGGCGATCTGGCGGAGTCGGATGAAGATATGCTGACTTACGCCATGTTCCCGGAAGTGGCCAAGCCGTTCCTGCAAGGGCGCAAAGCGGGCACCCTCAAGCCGGAGCCGTTGCAGCCGAAGGCGGACGCCAAAGCGGCGGGCGTGGCGACCGAGTTTAAGATCACCGTTCACGGCGAAACCTACGACATTCATGTCACTGGCGTCAGCCCCGGCAGCGAGAGCGAGCGTCGTTTCTATATGACGGTAGACGGCGAGCCGGAAGAGATCATGATCGAATCCACCGGCGCTTATACGCCGGCTGAAGGCGGCGGCAAGCGTCAGCGTGCTTCCGCACCTGGACATATCACTACCGCCATGCCCGGCAACATTGTCGATGTGCTGGTCAAGGAAGGTCAGACCGTGGCCGTTGGCGACGCGGTGTTGATTATCGAAGCCATGAAAATGGAAACCGAGATCAAAGTCGGCGTCGCAGGCGTGGTGAAAGGCGTTTTCGCCAAGAAGGGCGACCGCGTTACGCCGGGAGAAATCCTGGTGGATATCGAGACCGCCTGATCCCGCCTGTCAGTCATTCGCCGCCGCTGTCCCTGAGGGGGCGGCGGTGGTTTCTCCCCGCCTAGCTTATCCTGACCTTGCCCGTTTCCTCGCCAATAAGCCTCGCTCGTCAGGGTTTGAAGGGCTGAATGTCGTCCAGACCTTTGCCAGTGGCGACCATTTCGTGCAGGGCGTCCGCCATACGCTCGCTTTCCTGCAACACCGTACGCCAGTATTTGAGGCGGCTGTCCGCGTCCAGATGCTTGAAATCATTACGATCGGAGATTTTGCCGTAGGGGAGTTTCGCCACCAGTTCCCTGGACGGCGTCAGCATCAACACGTTGTCATAATGGCGGGGGTCGACGCGTCGATAAGGCAGTTTTTTATCCAGCCAGCCTGGCGTCACCTGCTGACTGAAGTGCGGGTAGAGGACCAGCCCCTGGCTTTGATTAAAAGGCAGATCAAAGTGGTAATCCAGAATACCGCCGTCCCGGTAGACGCCTTTAGGAGCGTCCGTAATGTCGGAAACCCCGGACAGCACCAGCGGAATTGCGCCTGACGCCATGAGGGCCTGCTCCAGATTCTGCGCATGGAGAGGAGCGGTGCGGGTAGGCAGATCCTTTAACTGCAACGCCGGTTCTGCGCCAGTGTGGAACAGCACGCGCTCGAAGAACAATCCCAGCGCTCGCCGGCTTAGCGCATTGGCCCCGGCGGCCAGCGCCAGACCGAATAACTGCAGCCAGACTTTTTCCGAAGCGGCGGGGCCGCGGCAGCGGTCCGCCAGGATATGCGTGCGAATAGTGGGGTGGGCGGCGACTTCCGCTGCGCCATTGGCGCCCAGCGTGGTTTGCACCATCAGTCTGGCTTTGGCGGTGATCTCCGCGACGTCGGGCTTATCGGAATAGCGCTCCTGGGAATAATGCTCCGCCAGCCGGGTAATCGCCGCTACTGGATCGTTCTGGGCGAAGCAGGCCATGCGCCAGGCGCCGGCGGAGGAGCCGATGGTGTGCAGCGGCGTACCGCGATCTTTGAAAAACTCACCAGACAGATACTTATCCAGCCCGAACAGGATGAACCATTTGGGGCCCCCGGACGCTCCCGCCAGCAGATTGAAGTCATTCGCTTTCAGACCGCGATTGCGGATGTGTTGCAAGGCCTTTGGGCCGGCGATCAGGGTTAGGGCGGATGACATGGCGGGCTCCCGTGAAATATCAGTGGGGCATCATGCCAAAGCAGAGGAAGAGCGACAAGCGTGCAGACGCCAGGAAAAAGGGTGGGAGGCCGGCGTTGCGACCGGCTCCCGGGGTGGCGGTTAAGCCTATGCCGTCCCTGGCGACGAAATACTTTTCGCTCCACAGCGCCTGAGCATACGACTTTCCGGTTCCCGGCGACATCTGGGGATAACGCGCGCGCTGCCAATCGCCACGCACGTAGGCGCACAACGGGAACTGGCCGGAAAATTGCTGCAGGATTTGGGAGGGCGCGAATGCTACAGAAAGCCCCTGGCATTTACAAGGAAATCCCATCCGCCGCAGCGGTTAAAATGTCAGCGTTTGTAACTGAATGTAAGATAACGGAACGACTCACTTGCTCTGGTGTATGTTTAATAAGGTTTGGACAAAAAGACTCGACAAATTGAGTAGTGGGTTTAATAGCTGAAGGCTATATACTTATAACTCTGAAAACTAACCACAGAACTAAGAGGTAATCGGGCATGAGTTGGGTCAGTGAGGCGATTCAGAAGATTGAAGCGGATTTCCAACGTTCGGCGGACACGCATTTGATCAAGGTCGATCTGCCCTGCATTCCAGATATTCATCTCTATTTGAAAGACGAATCCACCCACCCCACCGGCAGCCTGAAACACCGCCTGGCGCGCTCCCTGTTTTTATATGGGCTGTGCAACGGCTGGATTCGTGAGGGGACGACGATCATTGAAGCGTCCTCCGGCAGCACGGCGGTGTCCGAAGCCTATTTCGCCCGCTTGCTGGGACTGCCTTTCATCGCGGTGGTGCCGGCGTCCACGTCGCAGCAGAAGCTGGATCAGATTACGTTCTACGGCGGTAAATGCCATAAGGTCAGCACGGGCAGCATTTATGATGAGGCGGAGCGACTGGCGCGGGAAGTCGACGGCCATTATATGGACCAGTTCACTTACGCGGAGCGGGCGACGGACTGGCGCGGCAACAATAATATCGCCGAATCCATTTTCCAGCAGATGCGGGCGGAGCCTTTTCCTATTCCCACCTGGATTGTGATGAGCGCGGGCACTGGCGGCACCTCCGCCACGATCGGGCGCTATCTGCGTTATCAGCAGCACGCCACCCGGCTGTGCGTGGCGGACCCGGAAAATTCGGTGTTCTACGATTACTACCAGACCCGCGATGCGTCGCTGACTCTGACGCAACCCTCCTGCATTGAAGGCATTGGTCGTCCGCGCGTGGAGCCGTCTTTTATCGCTGGTATTGTGGACCGCATGATCAAGGTGCCGGATGCGGCTTCCATGGCGTCGCTAAGCTGGCTGCAGCATTTATTGAATCGTCGTTGCGGCGGCTCCACCGGCACCAACCTGTACGCCACCGTACAATTGCTGGCGGAGATGCGCGCCCGGGGCGAATCTGGTTCAGTCGTCAGTATGATCTGCGACGGCGGCGAGCGTTACCTGGATACTTACTACAACCCTCAATGGCTGCAGGACAAAGGCTTCAACACGGTTCCCTATGAGGAACAACTCAAGCGTTTTGAATGCAGTGGCGAGTTGAACTGAGCGGCTTCCGCCGCAGTGGATGCGGCGGTTCTCATCATCGACTAGCCCGCACAGACGCTATCGTTGACCTGCACGGATGCGGCTCCCAGACTGAGGAATTTGTCGCTGATCACGTTCGGGCGGCGGAATGCGATGTGCAATTCGTCGCTGAGCGATTCCAGATAAAAGCCGTGAGTTTGTAACACGCGCTGCAGACTGCGGCGGGTATGAAACGCCATGTGCGCATTGCGCGGACAGGCGTACCACCAATCCACTCCCTGCATTTCAATATCTCTGGGCTGCAACAGCGTGCTCAGCAGCAGCGCGCCGTTCGGCGCCACCAACGAACATAGCTCTTTGAACAGGTTGTGCTGATCGCTGACATGCTCCACCACTTCGAAGGTGGTGACCAGGTTGTAAATCCGGGAAGGCTTTTTACAGTTGGCGTGATGGTGAGGGTCGTAAGTAGCGCAATCGCTGAAGCCCTGACGACGCAACAGACGTTCCAGATGCCCTTCGCCGCCGCCGAAGTCGAGCAGGGACTCATTCCTTAGATCATCGCCCAGGGCGCGGGTCAGGAATTGCGACAGGCGAGCGGCGCGCTCACCGGCGAAGGGCGGATCGGCTTTCAGGTAGTCGCTGTTGTACACCTGCCGCTCGAAGTCCGCATCGCTCCAATCGTCAAAATAGGGCGTGAACATGAAGCCGCACTCGCGGCAACGGTAGTAATCGACTTGAATGAGGGACGGGGGAAAGACCCGGCGGCCTTCAAAATGATCACTGCCGGATTTGTTGAAGTCCGTGGCTCCCACATAATTCACACCGCCCATGCAGATCCTGCAGGCGTGTACTGCTTTGTCCATAATCGCATCCATTTCTATGCTTATTAGTATCGTCGGCGCTGCCGGAGCGCATCCGACCGACGCCGTCCTGAACCCTTTTTCTTTTTTTGATGGCCTACCCGCACAGCAAGCGCCGCCGCGCGCGCGCCAGCTGCGCCTCAGGCCCGAGGGGCTGCGCCAGCGTGAATAGACCTATGCCGTTAATATAAAACGAAAAGCCGTAAAATATCCAAGTTTCGTTGGAAACAGCGCGGCGCGATAACGTAAAGCAGGTATGAATGTGGCTGGAGGGCCAGGCGCGTCTAGTGCGCCTGTGGGCGACCGAGGTATTTGAAGATAGTGGACTTCATCAGCTCCACGTCGATGGGCTTGAGGATGAACTCCTGAAACTTGAGGCCTAGCCGACTGGCTTCCTGGCTGCCGTTCACATTGGCGGTGACAGCGACGATGGGGATGTCGGCGAGTTCCGGGTCTTCCTGAAAGCGGGAGCAGACATCCAGCCCGGAAGTAGTGGGCAGGTTGAGATCCAGCAGCACCAGTTGCGGACGATAAGTGCGCGCCATGGCGATACCTTGCTCGCCATTGTTGGTGGTCAGCAACTGGACGTTGCGCAGACTGGCGAACAGGCTCTCCATCAAGCGAATGTTGGAGTAGTTGTCTTCGATATAGAGCACCGTGGCTTTGGGCGCAGCCAGAATCTCCAAATCCGGCGGGCGCGGCGACACGGCTTTGACGGCGCTGCGGTCCTGGGCTTTGACCACATCGAGAATCGGGAATTTCACCCAGAACAGACTGCCTTGGCCTTCCTTGGATTTGAAGCCGATTTGCCCGTTCATCAACAGCACCAACTGTTGGCTGAGGGCGAGTCCGATGCCGGTGCCTTCGATCGCCATATCCTGAGCCAGGCGCTCGAAGGGTTTGAATACCTTGTGGTGATCTTTCTTGTGAATGCCGATGCCATTGTCCGCCACGCTCAGGCATAGCATGCCGCTGCGGCTTTCGTGCTCCAGCTCGACCTTCACCCAGCCGCCTTTGCGATTGTACTTGATGGCGTTGGTGAGGAAATTGGTCAGCACCTGAACCATGCGGGTGCGATCCACCTTGATCAGATAATCCAGGCGCACTTCCGGCTCATAGACGCTGATGTTGTTCATCATCGCCATGGAGCGAATCATGGACACGGACTCATTAACCAGAGACTGCACGGAGCAGGGCTCGATACTGATGCTGAGCTGGCCGCTCTCGATCTTGGACAGATCCATGATGTCGTTGATAAGAGAGAGCAGGTGCTCGCTGGCCTTGTAGATTTCGTCGATGTTCTGCATCTGCTCACGGGACAGATTGCGGCTTTCCATCTGCATGAGCTGGGCGAAGCCCATGACCGCATTCAGCGGCGTGCGCAGTTCGTGGCTCATGTTGGAGAGAAAACGGCTCTTGGCGTCGCTGTTGGCCTCCGCCCGACGGCGGTGGAAATCGGCTTCGACCTTGGCCTGTTTCGCCAGATACATCAGCCAGTACAGGGAAATGAAACCGATCAATACGGTTACCGCCAGCACGGACAGCAGCACTTCCGCATAGAAGAAGATATTGGCCAGCTCGTCCCGCTTCGCCACTCGCAGCGTCACCTGCTCCTGGTGGGCGATCAGCGTCAGTTCATGGGCGATGCGGCGGGTTTCGTCGAGCTTGTCGATCAGTTCGGGGAGTATCGGGTCCGGGTCGTTGACGGCGTTGTCGAATAAAGGCGACAGGGCTTCGATCTGATAGGTGACGGAGGTCATCAGGGCCTGGGTTTTGGGCAGCAGGCTGATGGCCTCGCGAAACTCGCCTTTCTTGAACAGATCGGTGCGGCTAAGCAGCACCGAGTAACGGATATCCAGATCTTCCGGCAGGTGGTCGCCATGCTGCAGCGCATGGGCGATGATCAGCATATTCATCACTTCCACTTCGATCTGATGAATAGACCAATACAAATCGTCCTTCGCGACTCGCACCTCCAACGCACCTTCGCGTAACGTGACTATGGTGGCGGTAACGGCGATGGCGAGTATGACTGTTGCGGCGGCTAATACAACACCGAGAATCGACCGAATTCGCTTTACCAAAAATATCTACTCTGAAAATGACGCGTTACGCGGGTTACTCGACTTTTATCTGAACAAGTTGCCATATGCAACGTTGAAAGAAAATTTCATTTTTGGTTTCGGGGACAAGGTCGAAGGGGTAGATGACGAAAACCGGACCTTTTTCCCTGATGTTTAACGTTTCTCCATCTATACGCGTGGCCAGCACGACATCATAGGTTTGAAAATCCTGAATCGGGATGTTGGTGGCGTAGTCGTTCAGAGCGATGGCTTTGACTTTGCCGCCCTGCGCTCCCACCAGTTTCATCAGATCACGCGCCAGCGGGCCGGAAAATGTCTTCGGCGCATCAAACCAGGGCGTACTGGTCTTGATGCTGTGCTGGGGCAGTTGATCGAGCATAGCCAGATCGAATTTCGCTACGTTCCTACCGTTAGTGTTGGCGATTTTACCGCTGACGGTAAGCACGGCCCTTCCCTGTGGCGCATTGAGTCCCTCTGCGAGGGCGGGGGCGCAAATCAATCCCAGCCCGAATACTACCAATATAAGACGCAGTGCTTTCATGACGCCCTCAAATGACCATTTCCTTCATAAAAATAACCGACAAGCATGAGCTTTGAATGACGGACAGGCAAATTTTTTTCGGGCTTTGGACCTCGAATTCTCCCTGCGGAAACGCCTCGGAAGCATGCTGCAGCCGTTCAAGGAACAGTTGTAATTAAATAATAATAGACGGATTCGCATTAAATGCTGAGTCAGTTTCTTATCCGGCCCCATAAATTGACAGAAAAGCGGCCGTTTTCATAGTTCGCCTGCGTAAAAAGATTTTTCCGGCCAAACACACGCAACTCTATGAAATTAATACTTCTTTCACTCGCCATCTAGGATTGCCGGATAATTTGATCTAAAGTTGTCCAGTCAAAGGAGGACTTATGCAAACTGAACTTACTCTCGTTATTGGCAATAAGAATTACTCGTCGTGGTCTTTACGCGCGTGGCTGCCATTGAAGCGCAGCGGGCTGGCGTTTTCAGAGGTGTTTGTCCCCCTGATGACGCCGGGTTACAAAGAAAAACTGTTGGAATACTCCCCGGCTGGGAAAGTGCCGGCGCTGTTGATTGACAGCCGTCCGGTATGGGATTCGTTGGCCATCGCCGAATGGGTGGCGGAACAGAAGCCTGAATTCTGGCCCCGGGACTCTCTGGATCGGGCTTGGGCCCGCGCTGTGACTGCGGAAATGCACTCTGGTTTCTTTGGCGTGCGCGGCTCCATGCCGATGAACTGTCGTGCAAGCGGCCGCCGGGTGGAATTGGATGAGGAGACCCGGGAAGAAGTCGCGCGTATTTGCGAAATCTGGACCCAGTGTCGGGAAGCCTTCGCGGACCGCGGCCCCTGGTTGTTTGGAGAATGGAGTATCGCTGACGCCTTCTACGCGCCGGTGACGTCCCGTTTCCGTACCTATGGCGTTGAAGTCAACGCGGTTTGCGCAGGCTATATTGAAACGACCTGGAGCGATCCGTTAATGCAGGAGTGGCTGACCCATGCCCAGCAGGAAACGCAAGTCATCGAAAAAGGGGAAGTGGGATAACCCCCTCCTGTCTGCGGACGTAATCGAAATTTGATGTCTTCGATGCGCACCTTTCTTTCCGTAGCGTGCGGCGCCAGCCGCCGCTGCGGCATTCCTGTTCCTGCCGTCTTATTGTCGCGATGGCGCTGGGCCCTGATGGGGCTTTTTGCGTTGTTGGCGATGCATCAACCTGCTCTCGCCCGTGATCCTTGCGACGCCATTTCTCTGTTGGAGCAACAATGGCGCGTGCGTCTGGCGGAGTCGCAACGTGATCTGGCGTCTTTCGCCGCGTTGCGACGGGGTGAGGTGGAGCCTGGATTTCAACTATCGCATTTAACGCCGGTGGCGCTGGATGATGATTCCGCCGTAGCGGATTACCTGCAAGTGCTGCGCTCTGACGGCTATCTGCCTATCTCACCGTCGGGGCTGGATCAGTGCGCGCGCCTGCTCAAACCGATGCAGGCGCTGCAGGGGGAGCTGACTGCTCAATTAACCCAACTGCGGGACGCGCGGCTGGCGTTGCTTACTCAACCCGCGGATATCCGATGGGCGTTGCAGCGTCTGCTGTTGAAGCTGGAGCGCCTGCAACCATTGACGGCGGAACTGGCGCAACGTCAGGCGGCGTCGCAAAACGTTGGGCCTGACGCAGCGGTAGCGAGCCCAACCCCGTCTTCGCCGGAGGCAGGTAAATCCGCAACCGACCCTGAAGCCCAGGCCGAAGCGGTGCGCCGCGCCGCCGCCGTAGAGCGTCTGGCGGCGATGAGTCAACGCACGCAGACGTTGCTGGCGGAATTGGCTGCGCATTTATATGTAGACGCAGCGTCCGGGAGCCTGGACGACTTGTGGCCGCAGATCCTGGCGCAGAGCGGCAATCCCGTGCGGGAACTGGCGACGCGGCTGCCGGATTTGCAAGCGCGGCCCCAGGCGCTGGCTGAAGCTATAGAGTCTCTGCGGGTGCAGGCGACTTATCTGCGCAATCACCGCATTGCGGACGATGGCGTGAGAGCTGCGTTGCGCACCTGGCGTGAGCCGCAGCGGGAGTGGACCGGGTTGCGGCAGGAGTTGATCATGCTGCCGGAAATGACCCTGAATGCATTGGTCGGCCCGGTCGTGGAAGAATACAGACTGGCTCAAGAGCGCCACGAGCAAATAACGCTGTTGTCGCTGTGGTCGTTGCAGGTGATTTTGCTGGCCCTGGCCGCCTGGTTGATGGCGCGGGCCGCAGCCTGGTCGACCCAGGCGCTGTCGCAGTTGCAGCGACGACTGTTGCGGCTGCTGGGACAGACCGCCGCCATGCGGCTGGTCAACGGTCTGTTCTGGGTGCTGAAACCCAATGCGCCCTGGCTGATGATCTGGTGGCTGTCCGTCACCCTCAGCAATTTGTCTCCCTCTCATTGGTATCTGTTTCATCTGCTGCGCCCCTTGGGCGTGGCTTACGCGTTGTTCCGCGGCATCCGGGTCATGAGCGAGTGGCTGTTTTCCCGCATGTATGGACAAAGCGGCGTGTTCGTTACTCAGCAGACCGGCGAACTGTTGCGGGCTGAGGCGGGACGTCTGGCGGTCAGCGCCGTGGTGTGTTGGGCGTTGCGGGAAATGGCGTTAGCCACGGGAGGCGGATACGTCTATTTCATCGTACAGAGCGCTGTGATTCTGTATCTGTGGTGTCTGGCGGTGCTGTCGTTGCGTCGTCATGGCGATGTCTGCCGCAAGTTCATTTGCCGGTTGAGTAAGGTGAACTCGCGGGAGTCCTGTTCGCTTCTGCTGGACCGTCCCTGGATCATCCCCTGGTGGCCGCTGCTGTTCATTGTCGCGCAGGGTTGGGATCTGTTGCTGCGTTTGCATCAACTGCTGGGACAGTTCGACGCCTACCGCTCTCTCAGCGTGCGCATTCTGCGCCTGCATCTGGAAACCGCCACCAGCGCGGAGACAGAGGGCGACGACGCGGAAGCGGATGAATATCAGGCCCGCTCTTATCGTTATTGGATGTTGGATCGTCCTCGCGAGGAGCAGGCGGTTATTGCTCAGGACGCACTGCTGGCGACCTTGACCAAACCGGCCGCCGACTGGGCGGAAAAGCCGGGCGAGGACAATATGCTGTTGCTGGTGGGTGAGCACGGCAGCGGCAAGACGTCTCTGGTCAGCCAGTTTGAGAAACATTGGGACAAGACGCCGGTGCGTTTTCTCAGCGCGCCGCCGAAGCTGACTTCCGTGGAAGCGGTGACGGCCTTTCTCGCTGACTCTGCGGCCGCGGGCGCAGACCGAAAGGAAGGGGACGCGCCGGCTGCGCAGAAAAAAGTCGTGATTGTCGATCAGGCGGAAAACTTTTTACTGGCGCAAGTAGGGACGTTGGAGGGCGTCAAAGTCTTCCTGCAGCATCTCAATGACGCTTCTCCAGACACCTTCTGGATTGTCGTCATGCATGCGCCGACCTGGCGTTATCTCAGTCGGGTCTTCCAGCGTCATCATCAGTTCTCCACGATCATCGCCATGCCCAAGTGGAGTCCTACAGATATTCGCAAGCTGCTGTTGTCCCGTCATCATGCCTCACACAGACGCTTGCGTTACGATGAATTGTTGCTGTCGGCGCTGGCGGGCACGGAGTCTGCGTCCTTCAAAGCCGCTGACACCCGCGTCTTCAACCTGATGTGGGAGCTGAGCGCGGGCAATCCATTGACCGCGTTGCATCTGTGGCTGGAATCCGCCCGTTTCGATCACCGCACGGTGGAGATCGGCATTCCCCAGCGTGTGGCGACCTCCGTGCTGAACGCTCTGCAGGACGATGAGTGCTTTATGCTGGCGGCGGTGATTCAGCATGAGAATCTCACCGCGCAGGAGATCGCCGCAGCCACGACTCTGCCGCTGGCGATGGTGCGGCAGACGCTGAAATCCGGCTGCGCGGCGGGTATTTTGTGGGGAGATGAAAAGGACAGATATCGCGTGCATGCGCTTTGGTATCCGGCTTTAACCACTTACCTGGGCAGGAAGAATATTCTGCATGGATAACCAATCAGTCGAAAACTTGTTGCAACTGGGCGGGCTGTTCGAGCCCGGCAAAATTGCGCTGCTGGCCCTGGGTATTTTTATCCTTTGGGGGGTTAACCGGGCGGCCCGGCATTTGTCCGACAGCCTGATGGACAAGCTGCCCAGCCAGCGTTTCCTGACCTTGCAGGTGATCACCTTATTCAGCTTCATCTGGTACATCGGTGGAACCTACTGGCTGCTGGTCACGGTGATCGAACCGCCAAAAGAGTTCCTGCTGGCTATAGGCGGCAGCGCCGTAGTGGCCATTGGCTTCGCGCTGAAGGACATCGCCGCGTCCATGATCGCCGGCATTATGTTGCTGTTTGACCGGCCTTTTCAGGTAGGGGATCGGGTGGCGTTCGGCGATGACTACGGTGAGATTGTCAGCATTGGCCTGCGCTCAGTGCGTCTGCGCACGCTGGACGACAACATGGTGACGATTCCCAACTCCCGTTTTATCACGGAGACCGTTTCCAGCGGCAATACCGGCGCGTTGGACATGATGGTGGTGACGGAGTTTTATCTGTCTCTTGATGCGGATCTGGAACTGGCGCAAAACCTTGTTTATGAAGTGTTGGCCACCAGCCGCTTCATTTTTCTGAAGAAGCCGATCAGTTGCGTCATGACGGAAGTGGCGCTGGCGGATCGTCTGGCGGTGCGCCTGACGGCCAAGGCTTATGTGTTGGACGTCCGCTTTGAGAAGGCGTTCCAAAGTGATGTGGTGATGAGGGTGGAGCGTCAGTTTCGCGCGCACCATATCGCCCGTCCGCAGCGGGACGGCGTGCGTGAAAGCGAAGCCGGGCGTAACGCCGTCGCATCCGCAATACAGAGCACGTCTTATCAACCGCCTGAGGCGCCCGTCGCAGACTGAGCGCAATGGCCGCAACGAGGCGACCAGCGTTAAGCTTTGTCACTGGCGGTGATAAAGAGGTTGGTGCGGAGCATAGCCCGGCGTGTTTCCAACCGCCGGTCAGGCTTGGCTGCGTGTCGGGCGCAAAGGTCCTCCTGGACGGCTGCCCCGCCTGTGCCTGGCGGTGTGTGCGGGAAACGCCGCAATGCAGTTGCGGCGCGCCACATCAGTTACGGAAAACTGGGATCAGCGTTTGAACCAACCTGAGATCTGGTCCAGCCAACCTTTTTCGTTGGCGGCTTTCTCAGGCGAATCCTCTCGGTCCAAATGCATGGCGGTCGCTTCCGACAGACCCGGGGGAAGGTCATATTTCTCCTTGTAGGCGTCGATGCACATCAGCATCTTGCCATAAGCCTCCGAATCCTCGGTTATGCCCCGTAATTCGCAGATGCGTTTCACGGATAGCTCGAACGCTTTCTCAAAGCCATGCTTGTCCACCGATACCGATTTAAACAACGGCTTCCGCCCTGGAAGCTTCACCCGTAGTTTAAATTCCGTGGCGGGCTTGCGGCCCTCCCGATGCCGGGTTTGCAATTGCAAACCGAGGATGGTGCCATCCTCGTGGATCAATGTATCGCCTTTCAACATCATGAGCTGACGAACGGCGGACTGCCATTGTTCCAACCGCTGATCGATTTCCTTCGCCTCTTTCATCGCCCTTTTCATGGCTGATTTCGAGGCCCCTTCAACCCGCACGTAGCGTTGTTGCTCGCGCCCGTTGATGGCGCGGGTAATTCGCAGGTAGGTACGAGTGCTGTCGCTGCTGTCTTTGAAAACGGTAATGCCCATATCAATTCACTTTGCTTGAGGAATGAGGAGCTTTATCAAGCTGATTTCGTATAACGAATTCAGAATTGGATAGTTTTCGAAGAATTGAATATCAATACGCTAAAGCGGTGGTATTGGATCAACCTTGGCAACTATCTATCAGATAACGCTTCCCAGTCCATACAATCTCCCTAAAGATGTTGATACCAAACCGAGGGGCGCCACAAATGATACCGCTCCGATAAGTCCTTGTTCGGATCTTCATTCATAACGCACGATTACTGCTGGTGATCGGCGGCGCGGAATGCGCCTGACCCACTATAAGAGACGACTACAATAACGTCACACCTATCAATATAACCACACTCCGTGATTTTTCAAATAGGCTTCATGAGTACATATGTAAATAATGTCTATTCGTTCGAAATCAAGCTAATTTTAGAAAGTTAAGGAAACTTTAATGCAAATAATTGGTCCTATATTCGCATGTAATTACAGGCCTGTAGGGGTGCTTCATGGCAGCGACGTTTTTGCCGGCTTTCGTGGCGATCATCGCCATTTTCAGTATTTTTCTCTCGCCGCGCGCCAAAAGTGACGGCGCTTTCTTCAAAGGCCTCTCACCGGATGGCCGCCAACCCAGCTTAATAACGCTGATATTTTCACAGGTCACCACCTGGATTTTCGCCAGATCCCTGATGAATGCGGCTATCCTGGGATATTACTATGGCCTGTGGGGCGCGCTGGCCTACGCGGCCTATTACCTTTCTTTTCTGACTGGCGCGGCCATTATCGACAGTCTGCGATTTCGTCACGGTTGCGAGAGCGTTCAGGAATTTTTACGGTTGCGCTTCGGTGGCGCAGGCGCCTCTTGTTATAACCTGGTGATTGCAATTCGTTTAGTTAGCGAAGTATTCGCCAATTTATTGGTGATCGGCATTCTCTTCGGCTCCGATGGTAGTCATGCCTATGTGATCGCCATTCTCGGATTTTCCGCCATCACGCTTCTGTATTCCGCGTTGGGCGGCCTGCATGCCTCTTTGCGCACAGATGTCTTTCAAATGGGCGTTTTTCTGGTTGTCCTCGCCGCACTGGTAGCGGTGGCGCTCACTGCGGACGACTTCAGTTTCGCGACGCTGTTGTTCAAACCCTTCGTCATTGACGATCCCGGACCTATCCTGCTGGCGGTGGCGCTGTTGCAGGTATGGAGTTATCCCATGCATGACCCGGTCATGATGGACCGCGGCTTCCTGGCGGACAGGCAAACTACGCGGAAGAGCTTTGCTCACGCCGCCTGGATCAGCAGTCTGTGCATTACGCTGTTTGGATGTCTGGGCGTGTTCGCCGGCGCGCAGGCGCTGCAGGGCGAAGACATGAATGCGGCGCTGACCCGGTTGCTGGGAGAAACGCCGATGCTGATATTCAGCGCCGCTCTGGTGGTGTCGGCGATGTCTACGTTGGATTCCACACTGGCCAGCTCGGCGAAGCTGGCGGCGGTGGACATGGGGCTGTTGCGCCCAACGCTGGCTAACGGCCGTGTCGCGATGGCGTTGTTTATGGCGGCCGGTTTGCTGTGCGTTTTCTTTGGTAGCAAGGATCTGTTCGCCGCCGTGGCGGTGAGCGGAACCGCATCCATGTATCTGACGCCTGTGGTGTTTTTCTCTTTGTGGCGGGATTGGCGTGATGTGCCGCTATGGAGCTATTTAACCAGCTTCTGCGTGGCGGTGGGGGGCGCGGCGCTGTATTTCACGGAGTCGTCCAGTTACAGCAACCTGATTGAGCCGCTTTTCGGCGTTAGTCATAAATACAGCAAACTGTTGCTGATTTCCCTGGTCGTGATGGCGGTGGGATGCGCCGCTTTTTGGGTGGGGGCGCGCTTTCCGTTTCGTTCGTCCCGGACGCCGCAACCGGCGCTGGAGTGAAGGCGGCTCACATGACTTTGATGCAAAAGACCCTTGATCTCGGAACCTTCGATGACACTGTCTTGGTGTTTGGCGGTCCCTACGGCAATCTTCAGGCGACCCTGGCGTTGCGAAAGCAGGCGGAGGCATTGGGCGTCACCCCGGATCGCGTCATTTGCACCGGGGATGTCGCCGCCTACTGCGCGGAACCGCAGGAGGTGGTGGAGGCCTTGCGCGATTGGGGCGTACAGGTGTTGATGGGAAACTGCGAGGAGTCCCTGGCTGCAGACGCCGCCGACTGCGGGTGCGGATTCACTGCTGGCAGCCAGTGCGCGGTGTTGTCGGAAGACTGGTACAGCTACTGTCGTCAGGCTTTGACCGCGGAGGCCAGGGCCTGGATGGGGGCGTTGCCTCGTCGTATCCAGTTTCGGCTGGGTCCCTGGCGCGCAGCGGTGATACATGGCGGCGCTGAGAGGCTGAATCGATTTATCTTCGCGTCCACGCCGCTGGAGATCAAACAAGAAGAAATAGCGCACTGCGATGCGGATCTGATGATCGCCGGCCATTGCGGCATTCCGTTCACTCAAGCGGTGAATGGTGCGGTCTGGCATAACCCGGGCGTCATCGGCATGCCCGCCAATGGTGGCTCCCCGGATGTGTGGTGGGCGTTGCTGCGGGTGGATAGCGAAGGACAGTTGCGCATTCGCCACCAGCGGCTGAGTTACGATTATCGCGTCGCTCAGGAGAGGATGCGCCACAGTGGTCTCGATAATGGCTATGCCAGCGCGCTGTCCAGTGGATTATGGCCCAGTATGGACGTGTTGCCCGCCGCGGAACGCACGCAGCAAGGCGAGTCTCTCTCTTTTCCAGAGGAACTGGTGTTTCAGGCGAGAGACGCCTGCGACAGCGCTGACTGCACTAACCAGATTGTGTAGGCGGCGTAACAGGCGATCAGCAACCCGCCTTTGGTGCGGTTGATCAGGCCCTGGTTGGCGCGGCTATAACAGAATGCGAACAGGGTGATAGTGAGGAAACCCATGACCGGGAAATCCCGATAGAGAATATCCGATTCCGTGGTCAATGGGTGGATGGCGCCGGCGATGCCGATCACCGTCAGGGTGTTGAACAGGTTGGAGCCGATGACGTTGCCCAGGGCGATATCGTGTTCTCCCTTGCGGGTGGCGGCGATGGCGGAGGCCAGCTCCGGCAGCGAGGTGCCGATGGCGACGATGGTCAGGCCGATAATCAGATCGCTGACGCCAAAAAACGAGGCTGTCTCCACTGCGCCCCACACCAACATGCGGGAGCTGGCGGTGAGCAGCAGCAAGCCGATGACGAGCCAGAACAGCGCCATCTTCAGACTCATATGGTCCTGCTCGTATTCCGATTCCAGCTCGCCCACCAGGGCGTCGCCATCTCCCTTTAGCCCGGTCATGATCGACCAGCCCATCACCACCACAAAAATGCAGAGCAGGATGAAGGCGTCGGTTCTGCTCAGGTGTTTATCCAGCAACAGTAAGATGGCGACGGCGCTGACGCCGATCAAGATGGGAAGTTCCCGCCGCACGATGCCGGACTTAACGGCGATAGGGCTTAACAGGGCGGTGACGCCGAGGATCAGAGCGATATTGGTAATGTTGGAGCCGACGGCGTTACCCAGCGCCAGACCGGGACTGCCCTCCAGCGCCGCCAGGGCGGACACCACCATTTCCGGCGCAGAGGTGCCGAAGCCGACGACGACCATGCCGATCAACAGCGCGGGCATGCCGGCGTGTTTGGCGGTGGCGGCGGCGCCGTCCACAAAACGGTCCGCGCTCCATAGCAGGACGATTAACCCGACGAAAATAGCGGCTGCGGCGATCAGCATAGGCTCCTCTATGCGGCGTTAACGTTGAGGGCCGTAATCTATCAGATACTTAGCGCCAGCCCAAGGGGAGGGATCAGGGGCGCCAGCTCGACTCCACTTGGGTATGTTGCCGCAGAAAATCGCGCATGCCGTCCGCCGGAAGCGGCTTGGCGACGTAGTAGCCCTGGATCAGATCGCAGCGATGCAGACTGAGGAAATCCAGTTGCGTGCGCTCTTCCACGCCTTCCGCCACCACCTCGATACTGAGCTCTTTGGCCAGCGCCAGAATCGCCTTGATGATCGCCCGACCCTGGCTGTCGTGATTGATTTTGTCGACGAAGGATTTGTCGATTTTGAGCTGGTCGATCGGCAGGTCGCGCAGCGATGCGAGGGAAGAATAACCGGTGCCGAAGTCATCCATGGAGATGCTTACCCCCAGGTTCTTCAGCGCGTTCAGTTTGTCCACGCCCACCTTGCCGGACTGCATCATGGCGGTCTCGGTGATTTCCATGTCCAGGCAGTCCGGGTTCAGGCCGCTCTGGGCCAGCGCTTCCCGTGTAACGGCGACGATATCGGTGGCGCTGCCGAACTGCAGCGCGGAAATATTTACCGACATGCGGATTTCGTCCAGGCCTTCAGCTTGCCATTGCCGGCACTGGCGGCAGGCCTCTCTCAGCACCCAACTGCCGATTTCGATGATCTGGCCGGTTTCCTCCGCAATGGGAATAAACTCCACCGGGGAGACGAAGCCGCGCTCGGGATGACGCCAGCGCAGCAGCGCTTCGCAACCCATTACATTTCCCGCCAGCGCGGACACCTGGGGTTGGTAGTAAAGCTCGAACTGTCCTTTCTGCAAAGCGCTGCGGATGTCGCTGATAATTTGATGCCGCTCCACCGCCATCTGATTCATTTTCTTGTCGAAATACTCAAAGCCATTACGGCCCTGGCGCTTGGAGTGATACATGGCGATATCCGCGCACTTCAGCAGCTCATGGGCGTCCTTGCCGTCTTCTGGATAGACGGCGATGCCTACGGAAGCGCCGAGCAGAAAGCTGTGGGACTCAATGAGGAACGGCGCCTGCATGGCGTCCAGCAGTCGTTTCACTATGTGGGAAATGTCCATGGGCGAGTGCAAATGGTTGACCACGATAGCGAATTCGTCGCCGCCGATGCGCGACATTTTTGTCGCTTCCATGGCCTCATGCTGCGCGGACATATCCGCCACCAGATCCTCTGCGCGCAAGACGTTGTGCAGACGCTGGGAAATTTCCTTCAGCACCAGATCCCCAGCTTCATGGCCAAGAGAATCATTAACGTCTTTGAAGCCGTCGATGTCGATGTACAGCAGGCCGAGGCGGAAGTTATGCCGCGCCGCTTCGGTGATGGCGCGATGCAGAAATGCGCCGAAAGTATGTCGGTTGGCCAGCCCGGTCAGACTGTCGTGATAAGCGATGAAGGTCAGCTTGGACGCCGTGGCGCGCAGGTTGCCGTCCATATTCTTGAAGGCTCTAGCCAGCTCGCCGATTTCATCCCGTCGTCGCAAGGTGGATTGGAAATCCCGGGCGGCTTCCGGCGGCGTGTCAGCGTGGCTTTCTCCCAGCAGCTGGGCTAACTGAGTGACCCGCGAAATCGGCTTGATCAACTGACCGTGCACCACGCTGAATATCAGTGCGCTGGTGATCACGATCAGCACCAGGGTCAGCCAGGCGACTTGATTGGCCAGATAGAAGGCGTTTTCCTTCAGCTCGCTCATCGGCCAGACGCCGACAATACGCAGATCGGGCAGCACTTCCTTTTGCAAGGTCAAATAGTAATTTCCCGGTTCGCCAATGACGACCGCTTCACCGTTTTCAGAAGGAGAGGGGAGATGCTTGAATATTTCGCGATAGCCAGAGTGATGCTCTCCATCTTCCGGCAAATAGGGGGTTCCTGAGGCGTCGACCAGCATCACGTGGCCGTGCTTGCCGATATGGGTGGACTGAATGTTTCTGGCGATATCGTCCAGGCGGCTGGCGATCACCAGACTGCCGGCGCGGTCGCTTTCGTCGATGGTTCTCCAGTCCGTGAAAGTGGATAGCGAAATGGACGCGCCCACCAACAGCAGCGGCGCTCCTGATACGGCGCGGATGACGCAGGTCTTCTCTTTTTCTGGCTGTCCCTTGTCCGCGTTGATCCAGGCCTGCGTTATGGCGTCGGCGTTGTCTTTGTACGCCGCCTGGGGAAGGCTGGTCTGTGGCTTGCCGTCCGTGTCCAGTATCCGCATGTCGATGTATTCAGGGAATATCTCCTGGTAAGAGCGGAACAGCTCCAGCACCGGGCGGTAAAACAGGAAGAAGCGCTGCTCCTCGTCATCGGTCATGAAGTACTGACGGATCAGGTTTGATTTGGAGATCAGGCGCAGATTGCCCTGTGCGACATCCACCCGGCGTTGCAGGTTCGTCTGGGCCACTATCAATTGATCCACCAGTTGATCATTCACCTGCTCCAGAAAATTTTCCGACTGGCGGTGATACAGCAGCAGCCCGGCGACGATCAATGGCAACATGATCAATGGCAGCAGCATCAATGTAATTCGGGTTTTGAGTCTGAACATGCGTTACTGAGACGTGATGGTGACAAAGTCTGCGATCACCCTCCGCATCGTCGAGGCGGGAAGGCGCTCTAATTGCTCAAAGCGCGCCAGACTCTTGGCGGAGGGGTAAATCACGGGGTTATTCAGAAAGCTTTTGGGCAGTCGCTGCTCCGCCCCGATATTGGCGGTGGCGAAAAAGATGCTTTTGGTGTTGCGGGCGTTGATCTCCGGGTCGTGAATAAAGTTGATGAACTGCAACGCGAGGTCCTTGCTGTCCGACTTGGTCAGGACGGCGATGGAGTCCAGCCACAGTCCGCTGCCCTCCATGGGGTAAACAAAGTCGATATTGGCGTTGCGCTGCATCAGGTTCAACGCGTCGCCGTTGTACGCCATCGCCATCCATACTTCGCCGCTGAACAAGTCTGCTCCTTCGCCCGCCAGAGGGTTGCGGTAGGCGCGAACGTAAGGACGCTGTTTACGCAGCAGGTCCGCAGCGGCGTTCAGTTCAGTTTCATCGACGGAGTTGACGGAATACCCCAATGACTTCAATGCCATACTGAAGGCCGTCGTGGCGGTGTTGATGACCAGGATTTTGCCCTTCAGCGCCGCCACCGGGCGAAACAGGTCCATCCATGAGGTCGGCGGTCGCGGCGCCAGATCCTTGCGATAAATAATGCCGATGCTGCCCCAGGCGTAGGGAACGGTCTGCAGCTCCTGCGGGAGATCCTGCTTTTTCAGGGGATAGCGCACGTATCTCAGGTTGGGCAGGTCGGATTTGCGGAAAGTTTCCAGCCAGCCTTTGGCGTGGTAGGGCTCGCGCATCAACTCATCAAAGACCAGCAGATCGAACCCGGCTCCGCCGGTGTTGGCCATGATCAGGTCGCGCTCGTCATCGTCCTCATAATAGACCTGACGTACTTTGACGTTGTATTTGGCTTCAAAGGCCTCAATCACCTCGGGAGCCATGTAATCTTCCCAGGTGAGAATCACCAAAGTATCCTCCGCAACAGCCGTCGCACTGGCCGCAATGCCTGATAACACGAGGCATAAAGTGAGCGCGAGGCCGCCTCTTAACAAGGGCGTGAAAAGACGCATGCTGATTCCTGAAAGTCCCCGTCAGCTCCGCCGTAAACCCGGGAATGGCGGGCGCTGGTGTTTTTCTTGGTTATAGTGAGTATAGATGAGTCCGTGAAGATGGCGTTGGCGGGCGCTCTTTTTTCATGCAAGGGTGAAGGCGTTCTGGCTGACATGCCTCACCAAATCAGTAAGATAGGCGCTTTGTTATGGCGGTTTGGGCGATTATTGAATATCAGGCTGAGCTCCTTTTCGTGCAGCGTAGCGCCCGGAAGACCAGGGCGGGACAGTGGTGTTTTCCCGGCGGAGGCGTTAAGCGTGGGGAAACGCCGGAAGCAGCCTGCGTGCGTGAAGTGCAAGAGGAAACCGGCCTGCAGGTGAAGGTTCAGCGTCTGGTCGCGGAAGTCGGCGGGGAGTGCTACTTCGTTTGTGCTCTAGAGGCGCTTCCGCCGGTCGTTCAACTGAAACAGAACGAATGCGTAGACTATGCCTGGGCGGCGCCGCAGCGGTTGTTCGGGCTGGGAACTATCATGAACTTCAGAATTGTGGGACCTCTGGTGCGTAGTCTGGGTTACGACGTGAATCTTGGCGCGGCGGATGAAGAATCTTAAGTCGCCCAGAGAGTCGATGCGATAACGGTAGGTTCGTCTGATGCGGACGAAAAACGGGAGGAACCGTGCAGGGTGTGATTTTTATTGGGTTGCAGGCGAGTGGAAAGTCCTCGTTTTATCTGCAGCAGTTTTACCGAACTCATCTGCGTCTGAATATGGATATGCTGAAAACCCGGCGACGGGAGGACATCCTGCTCAGCGCATGCATTGAAGCCAAGCAGTCGGTGGTCATCGACAATACCAACCCGACCCGGGAAGGGCGCGGCAAATATATCGACCTGTTTCGGCGTGGACGTTTCAGTGTGGCGGGTTATTACTTCAGCTCCTCATTGGCGGACTGTATGGCCCGCAATAGCGGCAGAGAAGGCAAGGAGCGAATTCCCGACGCCGGACTGCGCAGCGTTTACGCAAAGATGGAACTGCCGGAATATGCGGAAGGGTTTGACGCGCTGTATTACGTCCGGCTCAACGGTGGCGAATTTATAGTGGAAGAGTGGCGCAGTGAAATTTAACGATCTCGATAAAAAGATGCGGGTGTATGAGACCGCTCATGATTTTTGCGTATTGCCGGGCATGTACATAGTGGCGCGCATTGACGGCAGGGGCTTCACTAAACTGACCAAGGAAGCGCATGACTTTGAAGCGCCCTTTGATGTGCGCTTTCGGGACATGATGGTGGCGACGGTGGATCATCTGATGAACAGCGGGTTCAACATTGTTTATGGCTACACGCAAAGCGATGAAATTTCGCTGTTGTTTCACCCTGACGACAACAGCTTCAACCGCAAGGAGCGCAAACTCAACTCCCTGCTGGCCGGAGAAGCCAGCGCTAAATTCAGTCTGATGCTGGGAGACATCGGCGCCTTTGACTGCCGTATCTGCCAACTGCCGAATCCACGTCTGGTGGTGGACTACTTTCGCTGGCGCAACGAAGACGCCCACCGCAATGCTTTGAACGCCCACTGTTACTGGGCCATGCGCAAAGAGGGCGTAGATCCGGAAACCGCCGCGGCGAGATTGAGCAAAGTATCCATCGCCAATAAAAACGAACTCCTGTTTCAAAAAGGCGTTAACTTCAATGAACTACCCAACTGGCAAAAGCGAGGCGTGGGCCTGTACTGGGAACAGTACGAGAAGGAAGCGCTTAACCCAAAGACCGGCGAGACCGTAACGGCGATGCGTAAGCGACTCAAAGTCGACTACGAACTACCCATGAAAGATAAGTACAGCGCGTTTATCGAAACAGTGATCCAGTAATAATAGAAAACCTCGGGCATTATGTATCTGTACACTGGAGCCCGTTCGTCCTGAGCCTGTCGAAGGACTTCCCAGAGCGTCCCATAAACGAACACCGCCAGCCCTGCATCAAACAGGCTGGCGGTGTTTTTACGAGAGGGACGAGCTATTCAGCGCCTATCTCACCATTCATCATCGTCAATAATCACCGGTACTTCCGTATAGGCGCCGCCTTTTTGGGTGACGCGTACGAGGTAGTAGCCGTTGACGGTGTAGTTGTGGGAGACGGTTTGTTGTGAGCCCAGGTTGTTGAGCGCGGTGCGGGTTCCGTCGCCCCAGTCTACGGTGTAGTCGCGGGGATATCTGGAGACGATGTCGCCCACGCAGCTGCGGATGGAGACCGGCATATTCACCTTGGTCGGAACGGCGGTGTCGTAGGCGGGGCGCAGTTCCGGGGACAGGGCGGTGCTATAGGGTTTCAGGAAGTCGAAGAAAACCAGTCCGGTGCGCCAGATCTGCCAGTATTGCGGGCGCAGGATATAGGCGCCGAATACCTTGGCTTCTGCGGTCAGACCGAAGCGAAAATCAACTGTACCCAGTGCGGCGTTGACTGTCTCGCGAACGCCGTTGTTGTCGCCATCGCCACAGAGGTTGCCGTAGTAGCCGAACAGCTCAATGGGGAAGGAGGGTTTGGCGCCGACTTGCGCGTACAGGAACCATTCGCCGTAAACGATGCCTTTCGCCGCCACTTGCAGATAGGGTTCCAGGTTGATCTTGGCGCTGATTTCCGCACCCAGACTGTTGCGCAGATCGCCGCTCAGATTCTGATGATGGGCGCTGTTCTTGGTGCAGGAATGGGTGGTGCAGGTGTAGTCAAAATCTCCCTTGTAGCGAAGGGGTTTCACGGCGGCGATCTTACCGGTGGCTTGCACCTGAATATTGCCGGTGCCCACTTCGATAGGCAGCTTCAGTTTCACCAGAACCGGAACCGGGCCGACAAAGAACACAGTTTCCATCAGCTTGGGTTCGGCGATCTCCCAGTTGAGGTTGCCGAAGTCATGCTTGGCTACGCCGGTCAGGCTGAACTCGCCGGAGACGTCGTAGTTGGACTTGGCCACCACATGGCGCACTTTGAACTTATAGGGGATGCAGAACTTGCGCTTGTACTTGTAATGCAACTCCAGGCGCACGTCGGCGTCCACGTTCATATTGCCGGCGAAATCAATGTAGGCGTTGTCCTGCCCAAAACGTTTGTTGTGGCTGAACGTCTTGTCGATGCTCTTATCGAAGGACTTACTCTTATCCTTCCAGCCGCCGCATCCGAACAGACGTGCGGAGCGCGCGCCTAAAGGACTCTCGTCTGTGTCCGGCTGCAGGCCGAATTCATCCATATAGAGCTGCGCTTGCGCCTGAGAGGTCAGGTTGGCTCCGCGGCGGTCGATGATCCAGGCGTCGAAGGTGTCGGCGAAGGGACGGTCTTCGCCCGTGCGGTTGGCGGTGAGCCAGTTGCCGTTATCCTCGCGGATTTCCTGCTCCAGCTCCTCCTTTTCCGCCTGCGGCAATCCGCCGTACAAATAGGCGTTTTCAACGCCTTCGCTGCTGTGGATATAGTAAAGTTCGACGTTGCGGGACAGGCCCTGATCGTCGGTAGTGGTGATCTGTTTAAGTTCGAATCCGTCGCCGGATATCAAAACGGTTTCGTTGACGCTCGTCTCCGCGCTCGCCGCGCCGGAGATCAGGAAAGACAATGCAAAACCGGCGACCGCAAGCTTTTTGCAAAAGCCGGCCAGGGAACGGTGTGCGGACATAATGAATTCCTTTGGAAAGTTCGGGCGCGACAAGGCCGCGCCCGTGCGAGGTGATGACTAAATGTCTACGTGACTGGCGCTAGCGCCGTTGCTCACCAGGGACCGTCTGGATCGCACTCGCCGTTGCAGGTGTCCTTGTCGGCGATGGTTTTCGCCGTACCGCCGCTTTGTACCGCCAGCGCCTTCAACTGACTGATTTCATCCGTGGGCATGGTGCGCGCCAATGAGCTGCGCTCCATATCCGACACCGCCAGCATTTCTTCCAGATTGCCCAGTTCAACCAGATCTTTGTTTGCTCTGGCCGCACGCAGGCCCACGTTGCCGCTGACAAGAATATCCACGTCGAACTGGATGACAGGGTTAGCCAGGATCTTCGGCTTCACCTTGTTGTCCACATAGTTGGCGCCGCCGCATGTGCCGGACGCGTTCTCGCCCGCATCAGTGACGATGGTCATCATCAGTTTGTCGCCGTCAGCGTAGAGGCTGCGCAGAGAGTCGGCGCTTTCACACAGCGCATCCCCCAGGGCGGTGTTGCCGGAGCAGGAGACGCCGCTCAGGTCGGAGCGAAGCTTATTGAGGAATGTGTTCCACTGGGTGCTGCCAACCGGAAGCACAGACGCCACATGCTGATAACCGCCGCTGATGGAACGCAGTGAACCGCGGCCGTCGAACACGCGGATGTCCAGATAATCGCCGTTGAATCTGCTGACGAAGGAAGCGGCCTTGGAGACCATCAACGTCTTGCCGAATTCACAACGACTGGCTCCGTCCCAACGTGGAGAAGCCATCGAACCGGTTTTATCGAATAAGAGCACGCCGCGGGTATCCGCCGCTGCGGTTCCCGCCATGGAGCCTAGTAGCGCGGCGCCGCAAAGAACGCCCAAAGTTAACTTTTTCATGAAGTTTCCTTTTCCTATATGCCGTAAAAATTGTTGTTGTATCTGCGCCCTTGAGACGCCAGCACAAACTAATGATTCGTCGTTGTGAAAACCTGAAAAAGTTTTGTAAAAGCAAGGAAAAAACCTGAAATTTTTGTTGAATTTGCTGTTAACGCGGGGGAGCGAAGCGTTGGCGATAGCCAAAAGAAGTAAGCGGTAGCGCAAAAAATACTGATAGAATGGCGCGTTCCAACCACGACGTTGGAAAGAGGCCCGTTACATCAAACCATGACTGGCGGCAAGTCATGACGGCGGCTGTCCGCCCATAATCAACCAGTGGTCTCAGCATAGAAAAGGAATAACAAGGAAATGGATAATGGACGGCAAAGGGACGGACTTGGAAGTCGCTTCTCCTATTCTGAATACGCGCGGTAAAGACGCCTTTGACGACGCGGTGGAAGAATACAACATCGCCGGCGTCTGGTTATTCAACCCTCGCAATCAAACTATCGCCCGGGCCGATGGCCTGGTTCATCAGGTGCGCGCCAAAACCTGCGACGTGCTTGTCTTATTAATTCGCCATCACGACCGGGTGGTGACGACGGAAGAGTTTTTCGACCAGGTCTGGGAAGGGCGTTTCGTAGGTGAGAACGTCCTGAAGCGCAGTATTTTCGAACTGCGCCATATCTTCGAGGATAAATCCCGCGACTACATCGCCACTGCGCCCAAACGCGGTTACCGGCTGAAAGCGGCGGTGGCGCGGGTGCGCCCAGATCAGCCAGAGCCGGAACTGCAAATCCAGCCACAGCTATCAACTCACCCACAGCTATCAACTCACCCACAACTACCAGCTCACCAACAACCACCAATTCAGCCACAACTACCTTCTGAACCGGAGACGACGGCTCCGCGCGCACCCATCAGCGCAGAGGCGGAACAAGCGTCGTCTGACGCTACGGTTTCGCCTGCGCCAGTCGAGATAGAGCCTCCCAGTCCACGTCGTTCCCGTTTTGATTTCAAGCGTCTGGCCGTTGGCGGTTTCTTTTTATTTTTGCTGATCTGGGGAATGGCGCAAAAGCAGGCGTTGCGACAGGCGCAGGATGAGAATCTCCAGCTCCAGAACGGCTCAGCGCAAATGAACCGTTTCATGCTGGATATGCTGGCGCGTTATAAGACCACCGGCAGTCGCCATGAAAGCGCGCTGAAAGCGATGCTCGACGAAGAACGTCCACGCATTGACCAACGTAAACTGTCTCCGGCGGAACGGCTGCGTCAGTTACGTTTTCTCGCCGCCTGTTATCTGGCCGGTGGGCATTACGCCGACGCGCGTATGGTGCTGGACCAAAGCGTCAGGATGGGGGAGGAGATTCATGGCAAGGACGCCGAAGAAGTGATTCGCATAAAGTTCGCATTGGTGGAAACCCTGGTGGCGATGAACGAAAGACAGGCGGCGTACGACACGGCGCGTTATACCCTGGACCTCATCCGTACGGCGCATGAGTCGAATAATGAGCTGCTGGGGCGAGGGCATTATTGGATGGCCATGGCGCAACTGGAATGCATCTATCCCTACTGCGACCGCCCGAAAGCGCTGGCGTCGGGGAAACAGAATGCGGAGAACGCCATCGCTTTATTTTCCGAGAGCCTGGGCGCAGACGCCACGGAGACCGGCGACGCGCTTTGGCTGCTGAACTGGTTCGTCAGGGACAGTGCGCGCAAGGTGGAAATCAGTCGCCGCGCCCTGGATATCTATTTGAATAATCTGGGGGAACTGGACGAGAAAACCGCTGCGGCTTATGCGGAACTCAGTCGCACACTCGCCACCTGGGGCGGCGATCTGGAGTCCGGGGAGCGCTACATGCTGAAAGCCCTCGCGATCCGGCAGAAGTTATATCCCGAAAATCATTACCAAGTGGGTAAAACCTATCGCTATCTGGGCGAACAATACATGTTCATGAACCAGCCGGAGCTTGCCGCCGGATACTTCGCCAAAGCCTCCACGGTGATCGGCGCAGTGAAAGGCGCCGGCGACCCGGAAAACCTGGAAGCGCTGATGTGGCTGGCGAAAGCCTATCTGTACAGGGAAAAGCTACCTCTGGCGGAGCGCGCTATTGCGCAGGCGATGGATATTATCGCCACCCATCAGATCACACCGCCTTATTATCTGCTGCAGGAAATGAAAGCGGTAGAGATGCGGGTAAAATCGGAAACGCTGGCGCAGGAAAGCAGCCTGGATGAACTGATGGAGGACATTAAACTCAATCGTATGCTGGGACTGAAGGCGAAAAACACCTTCGCCACGGCGGTAGTGGAGCATGAGTACCAGACCCTGTTGTTACGCAAGGAGCCTGGTTGGCTGGACGAAACGCGCTATATGGACACCTTCAATCTGTTTTTGGACGACTACCTGCGTTTGAACCGTTATTTCGTGAGGCCGGATCTGCAATTTGTCGCCGACCGCAGCATGCGCTTGTGCCGACGCAAAAGCGAGGCGCTGTGCGGCAGCGTGAGAGACGCGCTGCAACGCCGCAACCTGGAGGCGCCGGAGCGAATCGTCGCCCATTCTGACTCGGCGGAGCTGGTGAGAACTAGCGTAGTCGAATCTTTTTGAATTCATAAAACTGTCGCACAAGCGTCACTTAACTGACCTTAAGTTGAAACGCGCTCCCTCTCTAATAGCCGGGATTTTTCATTTCAAAACATCAAATTCCGAAAAAACAGGCTGATTCCCTTCCAGCGACTAAACTGTCCCGGAGGTGAAGCGGAAGTCGCCTGAATAATCCGGCAACGAGGGGGAGGGAAACATGCAACCCAGTCATCACAGGTTTGCTGCGGCATGCCTGGCGTTTTTATTGGCGCTGCTCGCTGGAGCGGCGTCGGCGGAAATCAAACCTTATCTGCAAAGTCCGACAGACACATCAATCTGGATCTCATGGAAGACCGCAACCGGCTCTGAATCGAAGGTCGAATACGGCGTCGCGGCGGATCGTCTGGACCAAAGCGCCAACGGCGGCGTGCAGTCGTTAAGCTCGGACTACCAGTATCACGGCGTGCAATTACAAGGGCTGCAGGCGGATACGCTGTATTACTATCGGGTGAAAACCGGCGCTGACGTCTCCGCTGTCTATCGCTTTAAAACCCAGCCGGCGCGGGGCGATGGCTCCGGCCACTACCGCATTCTGGTTATGGGCGACCACCAGATTCGCAATGAGAACCGCTATGAGCAGCTGGTGAAAGCAGCGAAAGCCAAACTGGAAAACAAATACGCTGAGCCGATTGAAGAAGCCGTTAATCTGATTCTCAATGACGGCGACCAAGTGGACGTCGGCACGCTGGATCACTACGCCAACCTGCACTTCGCGCAATCGGCGGCGATTTCTCCGAATGTGCCCATCATGACCACCGTGGGCAACCATGAATACTACTATGACGGCGACCTCAACAACTATCGCGCCCACTTCTTTTACGACGGTCTGAGTTATCAGGGCATCTCCGGCGCGCCCAACGAAAGCTACTACGCCTATCAGGTGGGGCGGCTGGTGATCATCCACATGAACAGCATGAAGGCGGACGCCGTGCAGCAGAACTGGTTGACCCAGGTGGTCGCCGCTGCGGATGCGGACGCCAGCGTGGACTGGATTATCAGCATTATTCACCACCCCTATCAGGCTGAGCAGTACATTGGCGACATCTCCCATCCGCTGCGCGACGCCTGGATGGCGATTCTGTCCAGCTCGCAAAAACATGTGCTTAATATTGGCGGACACCATCACCTGTACGCCCGCGGTCAAACCCGGGAGTGGCCGTCCTATCACATGATTTCCGGCGGCACCGCCTGGGATCAATACTGGGGACAGTCCACGGAGAAAGACTTCGACGACGTGCAGAAGACCATCGCCAACTGGGCATGGCAAGTCATCGACCTTGATCTGCCTGCGCGGGAAATGACGGTGGAAACCTATGCGGAAGCGCACCCGCTGCTATACAAAACCAAAGGTTTTCACTACAACAGCCGGCTTATCGATTCCTTCCATCGCAAACTGGATTTGCAGAAGCCCTATCAGCCGAGCATCACCACGGAAGTGAAAGGGCCTGTCAGCCTGCCTTTCGTATTTAACAGCTCGCCTTTCAGCAGCGGCGAGCCGGAAGAGATGAACAGCACCCAGTTTCAGATCGCCGCTGACGCAGAGTTCAGCGATCTGAAAATCGACAAAATCCGCGACTTTGAAAATATCTTTGGGGACACCGGCGCGCCGGAATATGAGCCGGTGGATATCCACGCCGGCGTGGATATCCTGGCCTGGGAAATTCCCGCCAATGGCTTGCCCAATGGCGACTACTACATCCGCGTGCGTCATCGCGATAAAAACATCCTCTGGTCCGACTGGTCTGAAGCCAAAGCCTTCACCGTCGGCGGCAGCACGGATGGAGAGCCGGGACTCAGCGTCAGCAAAGACAAATACCGCAGCGGCGAAGACGTGGTGGCGCATCATCAGAACGGCTACGGTAACGCTAAAGACTGGGTAGGCGTGTACAAGAAAGGCCAGATTCCCGGCGCCGTGCGCGCCACCAAATGGTCCTACGTGGACGGCCCGACGGGGAGTCTGACCTTCAGTGGCCTCGCCGATGGCGAGTACTTTGTGGGCTTCTTCGAAAACGACGGTTATTCGGAAATGGCGGAGCGCGCCTACTTCTATATTGGTCCGGTGGCGGAATTGACCATGACGGACACGGAATACGATGAAGGAGAGGTCGCGACAGTCAGTTGGAGCGGCTCCAGCGGCGGCGCCAAGGATTGGATCGGCGTGTATCGCGTGGGCGAAGTTCCCGGCCAACAGTCTTCCAGCGTATGGAAATATGCGCCGGAAACCGCAGGAACCGTGGACTTTTCCGGTCTGGCCAAAGGCTATTACTTCGCCGCTTTCTTTATCAACAACGGTTATACCGAAGCCTCCAACCGGGTTTATTTCTCGGTGGGTGACCGTATTGCGGAACTGAGTCTGTTGAAAACCCACTTTGAGTCTGGTGAGGACATCGTCGCCAATTTCAGCGGCGGCCCTGGCGTCGCCAAGGATTACCTCGGCATTTTCGAGAAGGGCGCCGTGCCGGGCCAGACTGGCAGTGAGTTGGTGGCGTATCTGTATTTCGACGGCGCCGCCAGCGGCAGCGTCACCTTTACCGATGATTTACCTGACGGCGAGTATTTTATGGCCATGTACACCAACGACTCCTACACCGAAGTCTCCAATCGGGTGACTTTCAGTGTTGGCGAAGCGGCGGTGGCGGGAGATCTTAACGGCGATGGCGTAGCGGACAGCGCCGACCGGGATCTGCTGCGGAGCATGTTCGGAAAATGCAATGGCGACGCTGGGTATCAGACGGACGCGGACTACGACGGAGACGGCTGCATTGGTCGTCAGGATTACCGGCTGTGGTATGCGATGTTCAAGAGCGGGGGCTGAGGCCCCGGCTCCTCCGGTTTCGATAGCTTTTACTATTCAGTAGTCAGGAGTACTCCATGAAGTTGTTGCATTTTTTCGCTGTGATTCTGCTTGCCCTGTCGGCTTCCGCGCGGGCCTCATACATTTCGTTTCAGGCGTCGACGGACCATATTGTGGTGGGCGATGCGTTCTATGTGGACGTGATCCTGGAGAAGCCGTTTGACGGCCTGTTCGATGGCGATGAGCTATTGGCGTTTGGTTTTAATCTTGGCTATGACGCCGGTGTGCTCCAGCTCATCGACAGCACGGTAGGAGTCCCTTGGGACGATGATTCCGCGCTATTTCCCGGGATCGATGTGGCGGGGTCCGCATTTCCCGGCGTGACGGGCGACAGCGGCGCAGGCCTGCTACTGGCGCGCCTGAGCTTCAGCGCCGTCGCGGCAGGACTGTCCCAGCTGGGTCTGTCTGGCGACAGCGCTGCGAATCCAGATCTGGGGTTGTTGTATTTGTCGGGAAGCGATGTGATCGATGCGCGCAAGGATATGCGCATCTATTCCGTACCGCAGCCTGCTTCAATGTGGATGTTGGCGTTGGGAGGCTTGGGACTGCTGGTGAGAAGGAAAGCCGCCGGCGTCCGCTAACAGGGAAATCATGGCGTCTGCCGTCGGTAAATGCGGCGGCGGAGCCTGAATACTGAAGGAAACCAGCCGTAGGCGTTTATTATGCTAAGGAAAATAATAACCTCAGTCAGTTTGTGGATGCTGTCCATGACAGCGTCCGCGCATTTAAGCGGATTCACCGATACTTCTATTCAGATCGCCGAGCCGGGCGTGAAGGTCATCTACACGCTGCCCAGCGACAACCTGCTGGAACTGGAGCCCAACGTAGAGATGCGCGTGGCGCCGCCGGAGGATTACATCACGCAGGTCGCCGCCGGCTGGTTCGTGGCGGCGGGCAAGCGCGCCTGTTTTCTGGAGGATCGCAAGGCGAAGGCGTTGCCGGAAATCGCCTCCTACCAATACACTCTGACCTACCAGTGCCCGCAGGGCATGGAGGCGGTTAGCATCCGCTACGAGCTGTTCAATGAGCAGTGGCGCGGACATCAGAATTATGTGCGGGTGTTTATGGCCGACAACCGCATGCGCATGCGTTTCACCTTTGATCGACAGAAACTCGATCTGCCCGTGGCGCAACTGCTGCGGGAATGGGGCGCGCGTCTGACGCCGGATTTCCTGGCTATGGACCCGCATCGACGCTTGGATGTGGAGGGCTGGGAGAATCCGCTGGCGAATGATCAGGACGGGCAAGATGAGTCCAGCGCGGCGCAAAGCGGAGTTATTGATCCTGCGTTCCTGTGGGTGGGCATGGAGCACATCTGGCAGGGAGCGGATCATATTCTGTTTCTGTTATGTCTGCTATTAGTGCCAGCCTCGTTGGGACGAATTCTGTTATGGGCGACCTCGTTCACCCTGGCGCACTCGATTACCCTGGCGCTTTCCGCGTTTGACGTCATCTCCATCCCACCCTCTGTTACAGAGCCTCTGATCGCCCTCACCATCGTTTTCCTGGGGTTGGAGAATCTGTATTACCTGGCGCGTCAAAATCGTGCAGACGTGGACTGGGACAAGGTATATCGCAATCGCTGGTGGGTGATCTTCTGCTTTGGTTTGATTCACGGCGTGGGCTTCAGTTATCTGCTGCGGGAGCTGAGTTCCGGGGAAGGCGTCTGGGGGCGGTTGCTCATGTTCAACCTGGGCGTGGAGATAGGGCAGGTAGCGATCATCGCGCTGCTGCTGATACCGGCTTACGCCATGTTTAAGTGGCGCCATGGTCTGAAGCTCGGCGGCGTTTCCTCGCTATTGACCAGTCTGGTGGGACTGATCTGGCTGGCGCAGCGGATTTAGATCGGCTGACTCCTTCTGTATTAGACGGATCAAGGCAATAAAAAAGGGCGTCGCAGTGACGCCCTTGTTCAGTTGAAGCAAATCAATGGATGATTCGCCGCGAACGGCTTAGGGTTTCATCCAGGGTTGTTCGACAATAATACTGTCGATCACGCTTCGGTATTCCCGTATCTTCGCATCCAGGTGACGCAGCTCGTAATTCAGGTCGTCACGATGGTTTTCCAGCTCGCGCATCTGCTTCAGCAAGTCGCGGCGCTTCTGCGCGTCGCCGGAGCCGTTAACCAATTCGTTCTCGATGGCGTCAATTTTATCGCGGTTCTTATCCAGATCTTTCTCGGCGGATGTGCGCATGCCCTCCGAGTCCTTGATTTCCTTCTCCATATAACGGACAAATTGCCCGCTTTCCACGGCGCGCATAAACACCGGCTCCAGATCAGGCGGGCATTGGCCTTTGTAGGCATTGCCGCCGCGACCCAGGTCAAAACCATTCTGCGGCTTGCAGTAGTTGCGGGCGCCGTCGTCAAAACCGGCGCGATAAGCGTCCAGGTCAGGCGAAACATTGTAATCCGAGCAGGCCTCTCTGTGTTGCGAGAGGTAAGTGGCTGAACGGCCGGCTACGCCGTCTTCATAACCGATAACGCGCCAGTCTGCGTTGCGGCATTCGTTTTCGTTCATGGTGGCGCATGCGGAAAGATTCAGCAGCGCAGCTACGACAAAAATGCGTCTGACCATTTGTTAAATCCCAAACTTCTGAAAAACAAGGCGGTTGCAGACAGCAAGTCATGCAACCCTGAGGATAGAGATAATTTTAGTTGATAATCGGCGGTGTTGCTGTCAATGACTGTAACGAACTGTGAGCAGTCGGCGACATCAGTGGTGGTCGCGACGCCTGACCACCACCATTTTTCCGTACAGCATCGCGCCGAGGGCTACGCATCCGCCGAGAAAGGAGGCCAACGCCAGAGGAATCTGGTGAGGGCCGGAACCGAGCGCAAGATTCGCCAGACTGGGAATCAACAGGCCCAGCAAACCGGCGATATGCAGCCAGGCCATTTGTGATGTAAGGCGGAACCAGCAGCCGCAACTCGGGCATTTGCGCTCTACATTCACTCCGCTGCGATGCGTCTGGATAAACTGTCTGGCTGAAAACGCTCTTTTACAGCGGGGGCAGGTGGTTTTCATTTTTGCGCTCCTGTTGAGAGACTTGTCGCACCGGTCAGGGGACTTCTCGTAAAACCCTGAAACCGATGGTTCTGACTCGCTCTTCCGGCTCGACGCCGGCTCTGATGGACGGTTGCACATAAGGACTGGTGTTCATCCAGGTCCCGCCTTTCACCACCCTGGCGTTACAGTCGCCGTCCATTCTGGGCGCCATGCTTTCCCCCGCGCCCTCATGACTGTCGTGATAGCAGTCCTGCGTCCATTCCGCCACATTGCTGGAGACATCGTACAGACCGTAAGGGTTAGCGCTAAAGCGCCCCACTGGCCCCGGATGGAATAACGCGGTTTCAGGAGGACAGCCGTCGAGGTCTTTGTCGCAATGGTCGACGCCTTGAACGTAATCGTCGCCCCACCAGTAGTGGGTTTGGGTTCCACCCCGAGCGGCGTATTCCCACTCCGCTTCACTGGGCAGGCGGTAGCGGCGCCCGCTTTGCTCGCTCAGCCAGCGCGTGTAGGCGACGGCGTCATCCCAACTGACGTTGATGACCGGTTGCTCGCCGCGCCCCCAGCCTTCATCCGAAGGTAAGGGGCGGTGCGTGGCCTGGGCGAAGCGGTCGTAGTCCGCGAATGTCACTTCGGTGGCGCTGATTGCATAAGAATGTTGCGCCACGACTTTATGACGAGGCCCTTCGTCGGTGGAGACGCCACTGGCCTGGTCTCCGACCACCCCGACGCCCGCCGGCGCGATGACCATGCGAGGGCCTTCGCCGCCGTCCCTGAGTGAGTCCTGCAGCCAGGGCGGTGCGTTCTTTGCGTTCATCTGGGAGCACCCCGTCGCTAACGCAAGCAGGGCGCAACCGGTCCAAGTGATTGCGCGCATCGTTCGCCTTCCTGTCAGATTATTTTTGCCCGAAACCAATGATGAAGCCGATGCCGCCTTGCGCTGCGGTCATTGCGCCGGCGCTGCTCCCATTGATCGTGATGGCGGAGCCCAGCAGCTCCAGGAACTTGGTGCGCATCAGAATCTGCACTTGGGTCTGGGTGTACACTTTCACCGCCTTGCTGCCGTCGTCGAGCATTCTGGCTCCGCTGAGAATTTCCTTGAGCAGCTTGCGGCTTTTCAACAACTCGGGATGGTCAAACTTCAGCAGCTCTTCCGCCAGGCGTTTTCTGCTGGCGCGAGATAGTTGTTGGTACATCTTCAAGAGGTTGCCGCTACCAATGCCTTTGTTGGACAGGAAGCGATAGAGGACGGCCTGATTCCCCAGGGTTTTGACGACGTCGGCGATCTGTATGACGTCCAGGGCGATCATAAGCGCGCCGAACTCTGGGGATTCGTCCAGCCACTCATTGTAGTGAGCGTTGCCGCGCACCACGTTGGTTGTGCGTCCGATGGCGACCCCGCACTGGAAAGTGGCGGCGCTGGTGGCGGCCATAGTCAGCGGCATGGCGGCCCAGGCTGCGCCTGCGGACACTGTGCCGCCGCCGGCTTCTCCGATCACCAGTATCCAGCCGATGGCTGCGCCGGCGCAGCTCAGACCTGCGTTGGTGAGCTCTTTGCCAAGACTGGACTTGGCTGTCGCTACGACCTCTTCCTTACTGGCTTTGGGCGGAAGCTGAACTTCCCGAATGTAGACCGTTTTGCCATCAGCGCGGCAGCTTTGGCGCAGCACTCTGACGTCAAACAGGGGAGGTGGATTTAATGGATCGCCGCCGACGACAAAGGTAACGGGACGCAGTGCGATGAAGGTGACGCCTGCGCCATAAAATTCATCCGTAGCGTCAAGCGCCAGGTAAAGTTGAGCGAGTTTAGAGTCTGGAAAATAGCGTCTGACCTTACTTTCGGTGGAATCAACGAAGAGAGAATTCGTCAGATTTGCAGCGCCCATATAAAACTCCTTGCGTTCTTGCATGAACTAAAATCGCAGGCTTTAGGGATAGCCTGCGAAGGACTTCGAATTTGATGACAAACGAACTGAAAGCGTTAATCTGCGTGAAAACCCGTCAATATTGAGCTGTTTTTATTAAGATTTCGGGACGTCATGGCGGCTGTCGCTTGAAATCCCCGGCGGGGCCCCGATTACGTTAAGAGATAAAAATAATGAGGTCCGGCGATGTTGAAAGTACTTCCCTATGAGTCACGCCATCAAAATGGCGTCCTGTCCTTAATCGTCAATATTCAGCGCAACGAGTTCGGCGTGCCGATTACAGCGGAAGAACAACCTGACCTGGCGAACATTGAGGAGTATTACCAGTCCGGCGCCGGCAATTTCTGGGTGGCCATGGACGTGGAGCAGGGCCTTGTGGTCGGCACGGTGTCGCTGCTCGACATTGGCGCAGGACAGGGCGCATTGCGCAAGATGTTCGTACATAAGGACTATCGTGGCGGCCAAATGGGAGTGGCGGCGAAGTTACTGCAAACCCTGGTGCAATGGTGTGAAGAGAAAAAAGTGCATGAAATTTTCCTGGGGACGACACCGCAATTTCTCGCTGCTCACCGCTTCTACGAAAAAAACAGATTTACTGAAGTTTCCCCTGCAGATCTTCCGCAAAGCTTTCCCGTTATGGCGGTGGACAAAAAGTTTTATAAACGACAAATCTAACCGGCGAAGCCTGCGGACGTAGGCCAATTTTCCACCAGTTTTACTCCCCGGTCTATCCCTGGATTATGAAAATGTCATGATTTACATGGGGTTGTGGCCTTCCTACGATTACCTTGCAGCTTAAAGGCAGTCTTAAATCAAGCTGTAAACATCTTCCCGAATCCAACAGTTGAATGTGTGTAGGCGCGGTTTGATCCGCGTTTTGGTTGTCCTCTGTGAGCTGCATCGCCGTCCCCAGGATGTGAGTGGGATTGGCCAAGCCTGATGCGCCGCCATGGGAAGTGGAACGCTCGGTATTTCAGGTTAAATTAACGTCGAGGTTTTAAATGATAAGGAGAAATCGTTTCCTTAAGTATTGCGCCGCCTTGTTGCTGCTGTCTTCGGCAGCCGGCGTCATGGCGGATGTGGATGAACAGTATCTGCGGGACAGCGGTGAAGAAATCAGAGGCTTATATGGTCGCCATGTCCAGTCTCAGATCTACGTCGATCAGCAGGCGTGCGGGGAGCCCAGTCCCAGCGCGGTAGCCTGCTCTCCCAACCGCATCAGCGTCGGCACTCGCTTCATGAGCGGTCAGGAGAGTCAGTACGGACAGTATGTGGCCAAGTCTATCCTGGCGCACGAGTGGGGACACACTATCCAGTTCACCAAGAACATCCGTTTACAAGCGCCTTATATGGAATTGCAGGCGGATTGCTTCGCTGGAAATTTCGATAAGTATGCAGAATCGGACCTAGGCTACGCCTCTTTCATTGAAAACGCCGTTCGTTCGGCGCGCGATGCTGCTGATTACTCCGAACACGGCACGCCGCAACAGCGCGAAAGCTACACCCGTGAAGGCTATCAGAAGCGCGAGGAAGGTTGTTTCGCTATTAGCGGCGACCCTGGCGGGGACGACGGCGGTGATGATGGTGGAGACGACGGCGGCGATGACGGCGATTGTCCACCCTGGATCTGCGACGGCGGAGATGACGGTGGCGATGATGGCGGTGACGACGGCGGTGACGACGGAGACTGCCCACCCTGGATCTGCGATGGCGGAGATGACGGTGGCGATGATGGCGGTGACGACGGCGGCGATGACGGAGACTGCCCACCCTGGATCTGCGATGGCGGAGATGACGGTGGCGATGATGGCGGTGACGACGGCGGCGATGACGGAGACTGCCCACCCTGGATCTGCGATGGCGGAGACGACGGTGGTGATGATGGCGGTGACGACGGTGGCGACGACGGCCATTGCCCGCCCTGGTTGTGCGGCGATGGCGGCGACGATCACGGTATCCCCTGTCCTGAATGGCTGTGTGGCGGAGACGGCGGCACGATTCCTTGTCCGCCCTGGTTGTGCGGTGGTGGAAACAGCGGGAGCGTTCCCGGCTGCCCGCCCTGGATCTGCGGACGCTTCGACCACTGAGACAGTCAGCCCGGCCTTGAGCCGGGCATGCTGAGACGCAACGTTTACCCGGACCCCAGTCCGGCGGCCCCGGGCTTGGGGGCGCCGGGCTGAAGGCCCGGGACCATGCGTAAACCTAACCAATCGCAACCTGACAACAGGTGATGGAGAGGAGCAATGATAGGGAAGAAAACCTTATTCGCCCTGAGCGGCATGTTGGTCGTTGGCGCAGCGGTGCTCGCCACCGATAACAGTTTTACTCAGGGATGGCTGGCGGCGGAGACTGGCGCCGTCGCCCGGTCTGAAGTTGAACAGAAGGCGGCGGGAAAGTCTGCAAAGGCTGATTCAGCCACGATGACGGACCAGAATTCACTGGCGGATGCGGCGATGGACGCAACGGCGTTCAGCCCAACCGTCGCAAATGGCGCGTCGACGGTCCAGTCCGGGGCGGATAAAGACGCGGAAAAAGCTGACAAAGCGGATGATAAAGCCGATGCGGAAGACCCTGCGGCGGAAATGAGTCTGGCGGAGCGCTATCCCAAACAGTGGCTTGAAGACATGGGATATCTCATTCCCCCAGAACTGCACAGCTACGATCTCACTACGCTGGAATCCCTGGCGACGCAGGGCGACACCAACGCCATGGTGCATTTGGGAGAGCGCTATCTGTATTTCATCAAAGACAATCCCAGACACCCTGACTTTCGTAAAGATGTGAATTATCCCGCGCTGGCGAAAAGCTATTTTGGCGAAGCGCTGAAAAGAGGACATAAACACGCTGCGGCGATTCTATCCGAGGCTTATTTTTCTGAAGACCGGATGGTTGAAGCCTATGCATGGAACATCGTGGCGGAAAAGCTGGGAGATCAGCTCAGTGTCGACTGGTTTCGCAGTACAGACAAATACCAGACCTTGTCGGATGAGCAAAAAGCGCAGGCGGATCTGATGGCCAAGCTTTACGAGAAGCAGCTGCAGGATCGCAATCAGGAGTTGGGCGGCGAGTCTCTCTTCAACGAGGGGACCGCAGCGGGATGACATCGTTCAAGGCCGGCTCCGTTCTACGCCTTGGCTTAGGGCCTATGTGGAAAGAGCCGGCCGCCTGTCGATGCGTTGCCGGGTGAAGCTGTCGGAGTACGTCGCTGGCTTGTTAAAGAAGTAGGTGTTTTTATGTTTGAATCAGAGCAGGTCGCGGCTCAATCATTATGACTGTATCTGCGCCGTTGAAAGTGTCGCGTCTGGCTGTCGAGGCGGATCAGTCCCGCGATCTGCATACCCATTTCGATGGGCAGTTGTATTGGTTGGAGCAGGGCGCGATTTTCTGTCGTAGCGATCGCTATCACTGGCTGACCGCACCTCGACAACTGAGCTGGATTCCCCCAGGTTGTCAGCATGGCGCCCGGCCTCTATCAATGGTCAGAGGGACGCTGCTGCACCTGCGGGAGGATCTGGCGTCCGCCATGCCGCAAGAGCCGGTGACCCTGGAGCCGCATCGGTTGTTGGAGGCGACGCTGCTGAGACTGATTGAGTTGTGTCCTGAATCAGACTGGCTGGAGCGGCATGAGCACTTGCTACAGGTGTTTCTGTCTGAGGCGAGAGAGGCGACGCCTTTACGGCAACGACTGCCAATTCCTCATGACGCCAGACTGCTGCGCATGGCGAATACGTTGTGGCGGGCGCCCGAAAGCAATCCTGGCCTGGACGCATTGGCGCTGGAATTTGGTTTCAGCCGGCGTACCTTGACCCGTAAATTCATGCAGGAAACCGGCATGTCACTCAGTCAATGGACGCAACACGCCAAACTCCTGCGCGCCCTGGAATTGCTGGCGGCGAATGAGTCTGTCAGCAGTGCGGCGTTTGCGGTGGGGTATCAAAGCGTCAGCACCTTCTGCGCCGTGTTTAAGCAGGTGTTCGGCATGTCGCCAGGGGATTACAAACGGCGCTTTCTGAGCCGCGAGAAATAATCAGGACATCCTTGTCACCTTTGCTCAGGCGTCTTCCGGCCTGAACCAGAGTTCTTTCCTTTGCAGCGGCGTGTCCGTCGGCAACATGGGGTTGTCGAGATAGATGATACGGCGTTGTTTGATATGGGCGCGGGCGATGTCGTCGCCAAAGCGACGCTGGAAAATTTTGTCGAAACGGCCGTCAGCGATCAATTTATTGAGGCCGTCTTCCACTCGTTGCGCCAGGCGCTCGTTATCCTTTGACATAAAGAAGTAATAGGGCCAGGGATAATACAGCAGGATGTCTTCTTCTATTTTGAGATTAGGGTAATCTTTTTGATGAGCCGCCAGTTCGTCAAAGGCTTCGTTGATGCCTCTGGGAAATAAGTCGTAACGGTTGCGCGCCAGTTTGGTAAATAAATCATTGTATTGAAACACGCCCAGCACTTTTACATTGTTGTGTTTGTAAACGGCGACATCTCCCCAATCCTCTCCTTGGCCGACTTTTAGCGCCCGTAGCGCATCCAGTGACTCGACATCGCGCAGTTTCTTCTGCCCTTTGTCCGTTACCAGGCTGATGCGATAACCGAGAATGCCTTTACGTAACGGAATACGTATGGCGCGCAGACGAGCTTCCTTTTCGATGCTGGTGGAGCTCCAGGCGATGTTGACCAGACGGTTTTTTTCCGTCTCAGACAGCGTTCTGGACTCGATCAGGTCCGCTTTGGTGGCGCGCAGTTCATAAAGGCCGTATTCCTCCGTAGTGGCTTCCAGCGCGGACTTCAGCAGCTCCAGCACATCGTGAAACCGTAAGTCGATTTTAGGGTGAACATACACATCCGTGGCGACGGCGTGTGAAGACGATAAGGCGGTGGCGACGGTGAATATCGCCATAGACAGGACATAAGCGAGCTTGTGCATAACAGCGCTCCCAATGGACTTTTTATTTTCTTGGGCAAGGAAGTGGATAGTATCTTGCGGGTCAGATTATTATTTGACCATAAAATTAGAATAAATATTTCTATTGGTCAATAAAAAGAAAATTTGTTTTATTTTGGGCGATGTTGAGATAAGGAGCGGTGAGAATAGATAACGACGCAGCCGGGATGAGCTGCGTCTCGCGGGACAGCGTTATTGCTTGTTTTCGATGGTGACCAGCCATTTGCGCAGCAGACCGGCTAGCTGCTCTTGATCTTCCCCTTCCAGCTGCTTGAGAAGCTCCCATTCAGTTTCCACATGACTTTCCACCGCCTTGTCGATCAGCTCCATGCCCGCGTCAGTGAGCGCGACAATGACGCTGCGACGGTCATTTTCATCGGGCTGGCGCTGTATCAGTTGTTTGCGTTCCAGCTTGTCCAGACGGTTGGTCATGGCGCCGGAGGAGAGCATCGCCGCTGTATAGAGCTGTGTGGGCGTGAGGCGATAAGGCGCGCCTGAGCGGCGTAATGTGGCGAGCACATCGAACTCATCTATCGAGAGTCCGTAGCCAGCCAGCGTTTCCTTGATCGTTTGGTGGGTGAATGCGTGTATCCGGTGTAAGCGCCCGAAAATGCCCATAGGCTGGGCCTGCAGGTCGGGTTTTTCGGTTTTCCACTGCCGCAGGATAGCGTCAACATGGTCTTTTTGATCGTTCTGATTATTTTTCTTCATATAAAGATACTTGACGTTAAGCTAGTTAAAGAGGAATATCTCTACATAAAGATATCACGTTAAAAACGAGCGTAAACAGAAAACTTGAAGGAATTGTTGTGTATTGGTTGCTTGGCGTACTCGCCCCGGCCGTATGGGGCACCACTTATGTCGTCACTCAGGCTTGGCTGCAGGATCTCGGCCCCTTGTGGGTCTCCGTATTGAGAGCATTGCCCGCCGGGTTATTGTTGATGTGTCTGGATCTGAAATCCCTGCGTCATATGGACTTGCGTCGCAGCGCCATTTTAGGCGCGTTGAACATCAGCGTATTTTTCTTTTTCCTGTTCACCGCGGCGCTTCGGTTGCCCAGCGGCGTGGCGGGCACGTTGATGGCGCTGACGCCGCTGACCACGCTGCTGTTTCTATGGTGGTGGCAGCGACAGGCGCCGAATCCCATTCAGCTGTTATGCGCTTTCGGCGGTTTGATCGGCGTGGGAGTGGTGATATTCCAGCCTTCTTCCCAAGTTGATCCCGTTGGCGTCGCCGCTTCTTTCGGGGCGGTTGTCAGCCTGACCGTGGGCACCTTCCTGGCCAAGAAATGGTCTCCGCCCAAAGGCATTCTGGCGTTTACCGGATTACAGTTGTTTCTCGGCGGTATGGTGTTATTGCCTTTGGCCTTTTTACTGGAGGGACCCATGCCGACGCTAAATCGTGAAGCGATGCTGGGACTGCTGTGGGTGGATCTGGTGAATACCGCGCTGGGCTATCTCGCCTGGTTTATCGCCATGCGTCGTTTGCCTGTCAGCGCCTTGAGTTTCCTGGCGCTGCTGAGTCCGGTCAGTGCGGTCATCAGCGGTCGTCTGGTGCTGGAAGAATGGTTTACGCCTGCACAGTATGCGGGGATCGCGATGGTGCTGCTCAGCGTGACGCTGGCGCAGTTCGCCAAGGCCAAACCTCAACCGAAGATGGCGCAACAGGCTTCCTGAAACCGTATCAGGCCCCCGGGCGCAGCCAGAAAATCATCGGTTTAGAGCTGGCTGCGCTGTCCCCAATATCTTTCCAGGAATACTGAGTGACCATATTGGGATACTTGATGTAGCCCCGCTTCACCCAGAACAGATCCATCGGGCGATAGCCCGGTGGACGCATAGGGTGGTCGAGAGGACGATCCACGGTGCAAAACGCGGTGACGCTGTAGCCCAGTTCTCTGGCGAAAGACTCCCGCTCATCGAAAAAGCAGTGCCCCAGTCCCTGTCCGCGAAATTCTGGCTCAAGCACGGACTCTCCAAAATAAAACACGTTTCCGGCGGAGATACGGCGGTCTCGGAAAGGCTGCTGGAACTCTTCATCCGCATCGCTTAGCGGCAATCCGGTCGATACGCCAATAACTTTATTTCCCTCCTGCGCCAGCACAAACAGGCTGTTGGCGGAGTCGGCGTAGTTGGCCAGATAACTTCTCTCGTACTCCATATCTCCATCGTAAAGATAAGGAAATTCACGAAATATCCTGATGCGCAGTTTGGCGAGCTCGTCCAGCCAGGGATGAATGGCGGCTCCGGCGACACGGGTAATTTTTGCCATAGCTATGCCTCTTATGGTGGTTGGACGCCGGCTTTTATTCCAATTGGTTGCAAGCGCCGCAAGTATATTGCCAGTTAATCTAATCCTAGGCTGGTTAAACGGCGTACACTAATGTTGAGTGTAAATTTTTTTCAGCGAAGGAGGTCTTCGATGAAAAGGCTTTATTATCTGACGCCCACATTGCAAAGCGCAGAAAGAGTGTCTGAAAGTCTGCATGAGCATGGCGTTACTGACTGGCATTTTCATATCCTCAGCAAGGACGAGGCGGGTTTGACTCGTAGACGTCTGCATTCCGCAAACGTGCTGCACAAGCTTGATCTGATTCACTCTATGGAGAGAGGTCTGCTTTGTGGCGGTCTGTTGGGCGGAAGTTTTGTAATAACCGCAATGATCTTCAGTGAGCTGGGAGATTTGGCTCCGCCCGCAGTATGGATCGCGTTGTTAGTGTTTTGCGTGTTGGCAGGCACCTGGATTGGCGGTATGGCGGGCGTCAACATGGAGAATTACAAAATTCGTCGTTTCCATGACGCCATTGATAAAGGCATGTACCTGTTGATGATTGACGTGCCGAAAGAAGACGAGACTGTCGTAAAAACGCTATTGGCTCAGCAACATCCTGACGCTGTCGAACAAGGTGAAGATTCAACGATCATCAATCCTTTTACGTCGGAAGACGGCAAAGTTCATATCGTTTGACGCCTTTCATTGGCGGCGAAAACAGCGCCGCCATCTTACACAGGCGGGAAGCTGGTTTGCCCGCCTTCGTCTCGTTGAGCCTGGTTTAGACATTGAGGAAGGAATGAAAGGAATTACTTCCAGCGCCCTTCGCGGACTGATGTTAATCGCCTTATTGACGACGCAAAGCGCTGCAGGCGCAGATAAGTTCAAGGTCGAGACGGTGTTACAGTACCTGGATCAGCCGTGGAGCATGGCGTTCCTTCCCGATGGCAGCCTGCTTGTCACCCAGAAAACCGGCGACCTGTTACATATAAACCTCAAGCAGCAAAGCTTCACCGTGGTGAAGGGAACCCCTGAGTCCGTGGTTCATGGGCAGGGCGGTTTGCTGGATGTCATACTGCATCCTGACTTTGATACGAACCATTGGGTCTACCTGACGTTCACGCAGAAAAAGCCGAACGGATACACCACTGCGCTGGCGCGAGGCCAGTTGCAGGGCGATAAGCTGACGGGAACGAAAGTCCTGCTCAGCGCTCGCGCAGTGAGCGCTGAGGGCAGACATTTTGGATCGCGGTTGGCGTTTGATGACCAGGGTCTTTTATACATGACCATCGGCGACCGGGGTGATCGTCGTAATGCGCAAAACCTGCAGTCTCATGCTGGTAAAGTTCTGCGTTTGACGGAAGACGGGGCCGCGGCTCCGGGAAATCCCTTTTTGAATCGTGCTGGCGCATTGCCGGAAATATTCTCCTATGGCCATCGTAATCCTCAGGGTCTGACATACGACTCGGTCAGTCAGCGATTATGGCTGCATGAACATGGTCCCAAAGGCGGAGATGAAGTCAATCTGATTCAAGCCGGAAAAAATTACGGCTGGCCTTTGGTCACCTACGGGAAGGAATACTGGGGAGGAACCATTTCTGAGCAGACGGAAGCGCCCGGTGTGGAAAAGCCTGTCTGGTATTGGGACCCATCTATCGCGCCGTCTGGCATGGCGGTTTACAGAGGAGATATGTTTCCTCAGTGGCGTGGGGATTTGCTGGTCGGCGCGCTCAAGTTTCAATTGTTGGCGCGGGTGGAAATGAATGAGGCGCGGGCGCAAAAGGAAGAACGCTCCTTGCAGGAGCGTAAGTCGCGTATCCGGGACGTCAGAGTCGGGCCTGATGGCGCCGTATATGTGTTGACTGACGGGAGCAACGCGGAGTTGCTAAGGCTGTCACCCGCTGATTAGACCGCTTCTGCAAGCAGGCTTTGTCGCTGATAGCAGACATGTAACTGTTTGATATTTATATATTTATTTTTACCTGCAAATCATCCTGTCGCCGATCGGAGACAGAAATCCCTTATCTTGCGCACCCAAAATCCAGCCTTAGGCCAGCATTTATTCGTATCTTTTTGAAAATAAAAGACTTTTCTAAGTTGGCGCCGATATTGTTACTTATCTCTTCGAGGGGAAGCTGAAGTGGCCGACGCCGGATCGCTGGACGCGAAAGATCGCGGCAAACAGGCCGAAGGCTTCAATTCACCGCCAATGAAAAGCGCACTCCGGAGAGAGCGCGCGATATACCACATAAAGTGAAAGAGGAAAGTTTACCATGAAGAAGATTGTTGCCTTTGCATTAGCATCTGTTCTGGCTGGCCCTGTTCTGGCTGAAGATACCCAGACTACAGACATGATGGAATCTGAAGCCGAGTTTGTCGCATTAGATGCTGACAAAAATGGTTCAATCTCCCAAGAAGAAGCTGCCGCAGACGCTGGTCTGGCGCAAAGCTTCGCTAAAGCAGACGCTGACCAAGACGGCGCTGTAAGCAAGGACGAGTTCGTCCTGTACACTGGCGAAGCTACTGCAGCTGGTCAGTAATTGACCCAACCGGCGCTTTACGCGCCGGTGACACGTTCTTTACTACCTAAAGAACTGTCTTCCTAGCCCTGTTGATGTCGTTTTGAACTCTAGATGAGTTGCCGGCCCCTTCGCAGCGTTCCAGTTCGGCGGAATTAGCTGTTCTTGAAGGCGGCCGGATCTATTTCATACTTAGCCAATAGTTTGTAGAAATCCGTTCTGTTCCTCTGGGCCAGTCTGGCCGCCTGACTAACGCTTCCTTCCGTAATTGACAGCACTTTGGTGAGATAACCGCGCTCAAAGGTCGCTCGCGCTTCGTTGAAAGAAGGCAGTTCCGGCGCACGATTAGCCAATGCCTGTTTAACCAGCGCCGCGCTGATGATGGGATTAGTGGTCAGCGCAATCGTCTGCTCCACAACATTCACCAACTGGCGGATATTTCCAGGCCATTTGGCTTCGCATAGTAACGCCATGGCTTCCGGAGCAATGCCTTTCACGAATCCGTTACGCTGATCTTTGCGTGTGGACAGGATATGTTTCACCAGGGCGGGAATGTCTTCTGCACGTTCTTCCAGAGGAGGCAGTGCGAAATTGACCACATTCAGGCGATAGTACAAGTCCTCGCGGAACTCGTTCTCCTCCATGGCCTTTTCCAGATCGCGGTGCGTCGCCGATAAGATGCGCACATCCACCGCTTCGTTTTCCACGGAACCCAGAGAGCGAATCTGTTTTTCCTGAATGGCGCGTAACAGCTTCACCTGAAGAGACAGCGGCATGTCGCCGATCTCATCCAGAAACAGTGTGCCGCCGGAGGCGGACCGGAACAGTCCGGGATAATCTTTGACGGCGCCGGTAAACGCCCCTTTGGTGTGGCCGAATAACTCTGATTCCAGCAACTGTTCCGGCAACGCGCCGCAGTTGATGGTGACAAAGGGTTTGTTGGCGCGGGGGCTGGCCTTGTGAACCGCTCTGGCCAGCAACTCTTTACCGGTGCCGCTGGGACCGGTAATGAGGATGTTGACGTTGGTTTGCGCCGCCATTTTGGCCTGGTCAAGCAACTGCTGCATGCGACTGCTGGTGCTGATGATTTCCTCGCACCAGGATTCGGACATGTGATGCTGAGTCTGCGACAGCGCCGCTTCAATGGTGTTGAGCAGCTGTTCCTTTTCAATTGGCTTGGGCAGGAAGCCGAACACCCCTTTTTGCGTGGCGGCTACCGCCTCCGGAATGGTGCCGTGCGCAGTGATGATAATCACCGGCAGACTGGCGTTGATCGTCTGCACGCGTTCGAACAGGCCGATGCCGTCGATCTCGTCCATGCGCAGATCAGTGATCAGCAGATTGAATTTATTTTGCTGCAGTTGCTTCAGCGCTTCCGTGGCGGACTCAACCGCATACACGTCATAGCCCGCAGACTCTAGTCGGATCGATAGCAAACGCAGCAGGCTGCTATCGTCGTCAACTAACAGGATTCTCGGTTTGGCGGGATTTTTCATAGGCTCGACTGATTCTTGTCTGAATTAATACTGGTCCTGCGTCTCTTTCTTTTCCGTGAGATTCTGCTCGATGTTGGTCAGCGCCTCAATCTTCTTGCGCAATTGATCGACCTGACGTTCGAGACGTGCGTTTTCCCTTCTTAACTGACTGGTGGATGAAATGCCGTCGAGACGGAACTTCAACTCGGACTTCAGCCAACGCACATAATCGTTGGGAACAGCGTCTTCCGACTCCGGCATGGTGTCGATAAGCAGCATGGCTTTACGCCAATTATCGGGACCGCCAGGCAAGGCGGCGAGTAAGGTGGCGCGTTGCAGGTGTACTTTCCAGACGGGAATGCTGTCCTGAGGAATCACCAGCAGGCTTTCCAGGGCCAGTAGTCTGGCTGAACGCTCTTCCTGGCTTAAATGCTCTCCGGTGAGATAGTAATCCAGCCAGTTATACTCGGGACTTGCTTCCTGCGACTCCGCCACTACCGCATCCGCCTCTTGAACCGACGCATCGACAATCTCTAACTGCTGGATTCCGGGTTGGCTGGCGGGGCGATTATCAACTTTGCCCCCACGCTCCCAGTCCATCGGCCACTGGACACAGGCCGACAGCGATAAGCTCAATGGTATGAGGTAGAAGTAGCGTTTCATAAGTAGTGAATGTTCCTATATTGCGCTGACGACTGTCCGCGGCAGATAAATGGCGAAACTGACCAACTGTCCAGTCGTGGTCAGCAGCTTGAGCTCGCCTCCCTGGGTCTGTATGCAATCACGCGCCACAGACAAACCGATGCCCGACCCTTTCACTGCGCCGCTGCGTTTGACCGAACCCTGATAAAAAGGTTCGAAAATGCGGCTGCGTTCTGCTTCCGGGATCGGTGCGCCCGTGTTGGTGACGCGCAATATAAGGTGATCGTCTTCTATATTCCACTCCAGCCAGATGCGACCCTCGCTGGCGCCGTAGGCGATGGCGTTGGAAATCAGGTTGTCCAGAGCGGAGTGCAACCGCGGACGCTCCGCGGTCAGCGTCAGTGGCGGACCGCCGACGCAGATAATCTGGCGCTTGTGCGTCAGCGACAGCCAATGCAGATGCAGAAGCTCTTCGACCAGGGCGGACATATCAAAGGTCATTTTTTGCGCTTGGCCGGAAAAATTCAAGCGATTGAAACTTAACAGATTCTCAATTAACTGCTGCAGCGCGCGGCCGTTTTCATTCACAAGATGGAGCACTTCACGCTGACCGTGGGAGATCTGTCCCACCACCTCTTCCTGTAACAAAGCCACACCCTCACGAATACTCGCCAGAGGAGTCTTTAATTCATGAGATACATGTCGCAGGAACTGCTGCTTCTGATCTTCGACTTGCGATAAGCGTTCCTGCAATGAATTCAGTTCTTCCGCCAGTTGCACCAGCTCTTGTGGACCAAATAACTCGATGGGTTTTTGGCGTCCGATGCTGAGTGTGCGAATCGCTGTTTTGAGTTGTCTGACGGGGCGCACGATGAGATAGGTGAACAAGACAATCAGGGCGAGAGTCACCGGCGCCAGCACCAGCGAGGATTGAATCACGTTTTCTCGCGCCTGGGCGGCGGCTCGACCCAGTTCATGCAGTTTATCCTCGGAAAAGGTGCGGGCCTGCAGGATCAAGCGGTCGGCGGAGCGTTGCAAAGAAGAGAACTCCGCCATTTCCTTGGTTAAAGCTGGACTGTTGGGCTTCTCTTTCTCCAGTTTGGTTTGCAGGTCCCGTTGCTGCTCTTTGACTTCCGCCAGCAAGGCTTGCGCTTCGGGAGTGCCCAGCAATTGCGCTATTTCAGTCAGCGGCGCCAGGAATTGTTCGGAGGCGGACTTGAACAGGTCCACCAGCGCTTTATCGCCAATGACCATGTACTGACGCGCAACTCGCTCCATATCGATCAAAGAGGCTTTGGCGTTGCGGCCATTCTGCGCCATGGCGACGGAATCTTCGGTCACTGCGCGACTATCAAGGGCCAAGGTCTGTAACGAGACGGTGGTGTGGTATAGCAACAGCCCCAATGGCGCGACTACTGTCATCAGGGAAATAAGCACCAATTGCCAGACTGCTTGGGGTTGAAGTCGCTTGAACATGATTTTCCGGAAAACGCGCGGCGGGGCCGACAGATGTAGACGTGCAAAGGGCAGCCTACCGTTAAGCCGCTGTACTGTCTAGCGTTGCTACCGCGGTTTAATCTTGCGTTTAGAATCAGAACGCAATCGTTTTCAGGCTGGACAGGGTAATGCTGACGCCGATGAGCAAAAGCCCGACAAACACCATGCGGCGCAACTGCGCATCCGCCAGAGGCAGGCGATAACGTTTCGCCGCCAGCGTACTCAGCCATACTACCGGCAATCCCGCCAGCCACAGCCACCAGGACTCCGGCGATATACTTTGCAGCGCCAGAGCCAGGGTCACCCGAAGAATAGAAGAGGTAAAGAACATCGCCTGTAACGTGCTGCGGATAGCGTCCAGGGACAGAGGCTGGCGATACATCAGAAAGGCCGCAGGCGGGCCGAAAGTGGAGAAGAGTCCGCCCATCACGCCAGCAAGCGCGCCAGTGGCGGCGAAGGTTGCGTCATGACTGGGCTGAGGCGACGCATGAGGCTTGAAGGCGATGATCAGGCTGCTGACCGCCAGCGCAACGCCGAGCGTCAATTGAATATAGGCGCTATAGGCCTGCGCATGCTCCAGCAGCCAGACGCCGGCGGCGATACCGGGGACCGCGGCGCTCAGACACCAGAATAACGAGCGCCATTGTACATGATGAGTCATGCCCTTCAGAGCGGTGGTGGTGTTGGTCAGACTGAGCAAACTGATCGCCAGCGTGAGTGTTTTCAGGTCGGACAACCCTAATAAAGTGCACCCGCCAAGAAATACCAGGCCGAACCCGAAACCTACCCAGGTCTGAATGGCGGCGGCGGCAGCGAGAATCACAAATATTAACGACCAGTCAACGAAAGCCATAACCTCAACAACCTGTGTGAAGACGAGGGATATGACCGGCCAGGCCTGAAACAAGTGCTTGGAAGCCACGCTTCGCTTGCGACGAATACATGCGACTGGGCCGGTGAGGACCTTTGCGGGGAGCCCGCGAGAATGCCGCAGAATAGCGCAAAATTTGACGAGGGGTCTAAGTAAATGCGCAATCGGGGTGCACATGTTAGGTATTAATACCTATAATGCTTTCCGGCAGTAAGGCGACAGTCTGTCTTGTTATGGTCCGTCGGGCTGGGTGAAGCCTGTCTTCAGCATCCTCGGGCCAGGATTGGCTTGTCGCTTGCTTAATATTGCCGTCGAAAGATGTAGGAAGTACCAACGCTATCAGGAGGAAGCATGGTCTATACAAAGGAAGCGATCGACTTACTTCAACTACTAAGACGCCGGTTTCGTGACGAGGACATCGGTCTTTTGCATCTGAATGATCCAGAAGCATTGGAGCATGTGATTGTCTGGGCGCAGCGATCAACCAGTGGAGAAACCAAAGACCTGGCTTTCAAGCTGGCGCAGATCGCCAATATGCCGCTCAGCCGTCGTGATCTCGAACGGTCGCCGGGCGAAATGAGCCGGCGCTTGTACCGGGGCCAGGAAATTCTGGTGGAGCCCAAATCCAAGGAAGACGGGAATGAGCGCCCGGTGCGTATGTATCGGGGGCAGGTGGTCGCCTGATCCCGATCACGGCTTAATCGGCGTTGTCAGTGGCGATAGCTTGGCGACGCCGCAGATTTTTCCTGCGTTTCAGATTCAACATTTCCACCGCCACTGAGAACGCCATGGCGAAATAGACGTAGCCCCTGGGGATGTGAAAATCCAGCCCTTCGCCGAGCAAGGCGACGCCAACCAGAATCAGAAAACTTAGCGCGAGCATCTTGAGGGTAGGGTGTTTGTCGACAAACTCTCCCACTGGCTTGGCCGCCACCATCATGATCAACACGGACAAAATAATCGCCGCGACCATTACGGGAATGTGATCCACCATGCCGACGGCGGTGATCACGGAATCCAGACTGAACACCATATCGAGAATGGCTATTTGCGCGAGGGTGGCGACAAAACCTGCTGACTTGGCTGGCTTGTCCGATTCATCGGGGTCGCTCTCCAGATCATGGTGAATCTCATGGGTGCTCTTTGTCAGCAGAAATAGCCCACCGCCGATAAGGATGAGGTCGCGGCCTGATATTTCCTGGCCCAACAAGGTGAAAAGCGGAGCGGTCAGCGTCATGATCCAGGTGAGTGACAGCAGCAAAAGCAGGCGGGTGATCATCGCCAGACCCAGCCCTGCAATGCGGGCTTTGTCTCGCTGGTGCGCTGGCAAACGCCCGACCAATATGGAAATAAACACGATGTTGTCGACGCCCAGCACAATTTCCAGGGCGGTAAGCGTCGCCAGGGCGATCCAGGCTTGCGGGTCCAACATCCATTCAAACACCAGTCTGCTCCTTGTCGGTAAGGTTAGTCAGGCGGAAAAGCGGCTTCCCGCAGCACGTTCATGGGGCCTGCCGCCTTAATGGTGGCGAGTTGCTCTTCCTTTCCGCACAACAAGGCGCCGACAAACCCGAGGGCGTTTATGGAGATTCCCTGAAAGCGCTCGTTACGGCGAGGCGTTAACATCATCCAGCGGCGAGTAGCCAGTAGATTGTAGGGAGCGGGCGGCGAATTGGGCGTAGTAACTAGGCCCAATTCCAGAAGCCATTGGCGGTAAGTTGCGTACAATGCGGCCGGTTCAGGAAGCGGATCAGAGAAGTGTACGAACCTGTGGCGAAATGGCAGCGACTCTTCGGCCTTGGGCGACGACGCCAGAAAAGCATCCAGCGGCGTTTTGTTATCCCTTAAGTGGGAGGACAGTGGCAACGGAATCGTCTGCAAGTGTTTGTGTCTTTGGCTTGCCCCCGCCAGTTTGCCGCCGTTGAAGAACACCAGACCATCCACCTCCTGCAACGACCAATGCAGCGCTTGCATGTCAGACAGGCTGAGCGCTTCGCTTTGTTCTTCGAATTGGGCCGTCACCATCAAAAAGTGATTCGGCAATACGTTGAACTTGTTGAGGAGACAGACGTAGTCATCGTTAATGTGTCCTACGTATAGCGCCTCGTCATAAGGCAGAAACGGATTGACGGTGGTTTTGGGCGCGGAGCCGTCTTCCTGCAAGGTGGCGTTGGCGTTCTTACGTTCAAGGTTTGTCAGCAATCGCAGAACGAAAGGGACGCCTTCGTCTGGATAGATTTCCTCTTGCGTGGGAAGGGAAACCAGTGCGCCGCTGGCCTGGGCGCTTTCTGAAACCTGCCGCAGCCGTTCGGGCAGCGTTCCGGGCGTTAGCGTAATCTTGCTCGACATGGTCGGCGATGACTCCGTTGCTGTTAATCTGATGGACAACGAGAGCCCTTCTATTAGTCTGTAATGAAGCGGCTCGCGTATGTCGGCACTGTCTTCAGCGGCGTGTCGCCGCACAGTGGCGTTCGGGAATTCAGCAATTATTGAAAGGCAGCCCATGGCAAATAGCAACCGCTAAGGCGCTGATTAACAAGATGGTCATCCAACAAAAAGGCTTGTCCAGAGCGATAGACCTTGGCTATCCGATGTGTTTCCCCTAATCTTTCCGGGTTTTCCCTCAAAGCAGTCCAGAATAATGAGCGATAAGACGTTTATAGAATTTTTCGCCGGCATTGGTTTGATGCACGCCGGATTAGTGGGAACTGGTTGGCGGTGCGAGTACGCCAACGATATCGATCCCAAGAAATACCATATGTATCGCGATCGCTTTGGCGACGCCCGCTACTATCACATCGGCGATGTCTGGGAGACCGACGAGGTTGTAGAGCGGATTGAGCAGACTCCCTTGTTGGCGACGGCCTCTTTTCCCTGCGTAGACCTGTCATTAGCAGGCAAGCGCAGTGGTTTGTCCGGGGACGAATCCGGCACGTTTTATGGTTTTGCTGCGGCGTTAAGGGGGCTGAAGGAAAAAGGCCGTCAGCCCAAAATGGTGCTGATCGAGAATGTCATGGGGTTCCTGACCGCCAACAAGGGGCGGGATTTTCAGGCGGCCTGTCAGGAACTGGCGGATCTAGGCTACTGGATCGACGCCTTCTCTGTGGACGCCAAGCATTTTGTACCGCAAAGCCGCCCGCGGATATTCATTCTTGGCTGCCTGCAGGAAGCGCTGCCGGATGGCCACAGCCTGAAACCCGACGATGTGGTTGGCGTCGCCGATTCGGAATGGCGCCGCCGTATCGACGCCCAGGAAGGGATACGCCCCAAGAGTGTCAGAGCGGCTTTGTTGGGCATGAACTTGGCCACCGGTCTGTTCTGCCAGGACGTTAAAGACCTGCCGCCGGTCAAGACCAATCTGAGAGACCTGATCGATGTTGACGCGGGTGAGTGGTGGGAGCCGGAGCAGGTCAAGAAACACTGGAATGAGATGAGCGCCGGGCACCAGAATGTGCTCAGTGAATTGAAGCGTCAGGACGAATTCAGCGTCGGCGGTATGTATCGCCGGGTGCGTAATGGCGAATCAAGAACGGAAATACGTACGGACGGCATTGCAGGCTGTTTGCGTACGCCAAGAGGGGGCAGCAGCCGGCAGATGGTGTTTGTCGCGGGCAAGGGAAAACTGAAGATGCGTTGGATGTCTCCAGTTGAATATGCGCGACTTCAAGGCGCGTCGGACTTTCCCATCAGCGTTGGCGTCAACCAGGCATTGTTCGGCTTTGGCGATGCGGTATGCGTGCCGGCTATTGAGTGGATCGCCCGTCATTGCCTGGAGCCGATATATCACACGCTGGCGTTGCGGGAGAGCCGTAAGGAGAGTATTCAGGCGGACTTGTTCGCCTCCAGTACTGCCTGACGCAGGAGCTGGATTCAGCAGAGGGGGCGGGGTGGCTAGCGATATGAAGCGAAGCGAAATCATGGCGGCGGTGAAGTCGAAAGACACTACCCCCGAGCTGAAAGTTCGCAAACTGCTCCACTCCCTCGGTTATCGTTACCGACTGCATGCGGGCGATCTGCCCTGCAAGCCTGATATTGTCTTTCGATCCCGCAAAAAAGTGATCTTCATCCATGGCTGCTTCTGGCATGGACACCCCTGCAAACGCGGCGCTCGTATGCCAAAGACCAACGCGGAGTACTGGATCAAGAAAATCGGTCGCAACATTGAGCGCGATCGACGCGGCTACGAAGCGCTGCATAATCTGGGGTGGCGTTGCCTGGTATTGTGGGAGTGTGAATTGAAGGACGAGGAAGCGTTGCAAGCCACTTTACAGGCGTTTCTGAAAGAAGATTAACAGTATTTGTAAATAAGTCTCTAATTTACAATTTCCCTAGGGTATACCCCATCAGCCCAAAGACCTCGGGCGCTTAGACGATGGTTATTTACTGTCCACTAACTAGAATTATTGCCTTTCTGGTTATTACAAGGACAGTATCATGCAGGAACGGACTCTGCCTCCCTCTCACCAACTTATCCCGTTGGAATACCCTCAGACTAGCTGGAGCCTGCGCAGAAAGCGTCATGGCAAGCAGGTGTTCATCACCCGTGAAGCAAACCAGTTTCTACTCAATTTGAACGATTATCAGAAAAACGAAGTCTATCGCGCCCTATCCAAAATCGTCTCCGAAGGCGGTTATGGACTCACCTCCGGCGGCCTGAAAACCCGGCCTATGGCCATGCGCTCAAAGACCGACGCCATCGCAGCGGCGGGGATTCTTAATCTGGTCTACTCCGTGAACTCGGAGAAGATTGTGGTTAATGCGATTGGGTTGAATAACGAAGCCATTGGCTATAAAAATCCAGTGTCCCAAGAACAGACATGTTTATATGAAATCTCACGTAAATCATCAGTCAGATACGACGAGTACTCTTCAGCGCAAGATATTCAGGATTTAACCGGAGCATGGGGAGAGCCCATAGGAGTCATTGAAATTAAAACGGATCACGCCGCGGTAAATGGTATGCAAAATCCGTTAGATAAGGCTCGATGGTTAATGGGAGTGCATCTGGATACTGCATACTGGGATGATCAGATTAGTCGGTATACGCTCTTCCATAACCCGACTCAAGGGTTTGTCCAAGATGTTTTCGAGTGTATCCAGGACAAGATCGGAAGCTCGAAAGCCGCCAAACAACTCGCAGCAATTATGGTGGACTGTCAAAGAAAGGGACGCACCGTTAAATGGGTATGTCATAGCCAAGGCGGTATCATTTTCAGTCGTGCGGTGGAGTTGGTAAATCGAATGGGGGTTACTCTGGAAGGTCAAAAAGTAGCTATTCATGCTGGAGGGAACAAGAAAAGGCGTGCTGCTAAAGCATTTGACTCAGCCAAACTTGAAGTTGTCGATATGGACAGAGACAGCCCGTTTGATTTTGTGCCTAATCTAGCTGGTGGAAATAATTGGTCCTGGTCTTCAATACGTCGCTGCTACCAGTTTGCGAAGTTGGTGGTTAGTGATAAAAACCCAATGCAGACGAGTCCCCACACGTTACCTTTTCTTAGTTTGGAATGTAGCATTCGTCATCTGCAAATGAATGGATACGAGGATGAAGCCAATCGTGTCATTCAAGAACAAAAAAGGTTGAGTCTAGGGTGATGATTAAAAAGCTACTGATGCCTTTTATAACAGGGAAAGGGCCAGACTTTGGACAATTAACGCCACTAAACTGCAGAACTGGCGATTACATGCTGCATTGCCAGCTCCCCGGCAATGTCCACCTGCCCACTAAAGAGAGGGAGAAAAAGCCAGATGTGGTTAACCTTCGACAAGACATGCTTGAAAGTATGTTCGGGCAAGTGTTTAACCGGCGCTGTATTTCTATTGGTTTTGAGTGGTGGTCATACAGAGGGCTCTTCCTCCAAGGGACGATGGGACAGCTTGGCGACTTAAGCTTAAATATAGACGTCAATCAAACTGCTCATGCCAAGCGCTTAGTTCCTAATGACCTCTTAAATTTAGAGTCTTATTTGAGGCAAGACTTCTGGGACTATTATGAGACAGAAGGCGATGGCGGTATTAACTGGCGGGCGCGAGAAAGGTTTAAGAACGACCCTTTTACAAATGGCGCTGTTCCCCAGCAATATCTAGTACAGCTACCTGATAACTATGAGGTTGTTGATATAAACAATGTCAGTTGGCTTGCATACTACTTAGTGGGGGAGGGAACGACAGGCGCCAAGCGTAGTTATTATTGGGCTTACCCCTTAAATGAAAACTTTTATCTCACTGTGCGTTTTCAAATCAACTTTGAACCAGGCGATGCGAGCATAAGACTGGAGCGCATGCTAACAGACGCCAAAAAAATCATGTCGATGGTTGAACTGCGCAAGGAGTGAGGTCTTTCGTTGCTTCAGTTAAATCCTGAATGACCTGAGAGTTCAGGTCATTCAGGCTATCCGCTGCACTTACGTTTCTGATTTTATGTCGTCATACCGGGTCTACGCCGGTTTATAGAGATCGTTAACCTCAGGCTGCGCCTAGCGCGGCGTGTTGAGATCGGCATTGCTCTGAGCCACTGGACCAGTGGTAGGTCATCTGCAGAATACGGGCGTCGCCGCTGGCGCGGTGACGAGGTAGTCCCAGCATTTGTTCGACTCTGGCGCGGGTTGCGCCCCAAACTGATTTCTGCGTTTCCGACATCAGCATACTGAGCGGCTCTACTTTAAACTCCATCGGTACGCCAGCTTCTGCGAACAGCAGAGACAACCAGGCGAAATCCTGTCCCCAGGCGTCGCTATAGATGGTTTGCCCAGCTAATTGGGCGTTAAGATCCCGGGCCACGTCCCGTACATCTTTACCCCGGGCGGCCAGGGTCTGTCGGCTGACGCCGTGAGCCTGTTGGGCGTTTTCATCCCAATCCGTCCAGGTAGGTTGTGGTTTGATCAAACTGCAATAAGAAAATCCATCCGCGCGAATAAAACCTACTTCGATGGGGTAGCTGCCCCGGCCGAAACCAGAGGCTTCCACATCGATGATAGCAGGCAAGCTAGCTTTTGGTTGGTTTTGAGCCATGTCAACCTCGCGTTGAGTTAATGGTGAGGCTTGATGTACTTCTTCTTATTTTGCTCGGGCCCTTAGGTCCAACGTTTGATACGTGGATCTACGTACCCGCTGTTGAGTGTGCAAGCATGTGTCAAAACCGGACTTTACGCAAGCTATTCTTTATCTATTTGATTTTATTGATTTTTCTTCGCCGTAATTTCTCCGGCGCGAGGCTTGCTCATTGCCGTCCGAATATCGTCACTGCTTAGGCCCAGGGCGCACAAATGATGCAGTTTGGCGAAGGCCGCTTCCACGGTCATATCTCCGCCTCCCAACAGGCCGGTCTTCGCCAGCTCCGAGCCGGCGGCGTAACTACCCAGATTGACGCTGCCGGAAGTGCACTGGGTCAGGCTCGTTAGAACTACGCCGCGTTTATGGGCTTGCTCCAGCGCTTGCAGGAAAGGCTTATCGAGACTGGGTCCGTTGCCGACGCCATAGGTGCGCAATATCAGCGCGCGACAGGGCGTCTGCGTCATCGCCTCGATGACTTCCGCTTCAATCCCAGGATACAACGACAATACGCGCACCTGGGCGAAGTTATAATCCGGCAGCTCGAAGCAGATCTTATCGGGAACAGGCAGTAGCGCGTGTTGATTCAGCTCAATATAGATACCGACATCGGCGAGATGGGGATAATTTGGGCTGGCGAAAGCTTCAAAACCCGTGGCGAGCAATTTGCTGCTACGGTTCCCTCGCAGCAATACGCCATTAAAGTACAGGCAAACCTCAGGAATAGTGTAGGAACTGGCGAGTTCAATCGCGGTCACCAAGTTGGTCTGGGCGTCATTGCGCAGTTCGCTAAGGGGAATTTGAGAGCCGGTGACGATGACGGGTTTGGTCAGATCCCGTAACAGGAAGGACAACGCCGAGGCGGTGTAAGCCATGGTATCGGTGCCGTGCAAAACGACGAAGCCGTCGTAATCGTCATAGCGGTCGCGGATGTCTTTGGCGATACGGGCCCATTCCGGCGGTCTGATATTGCTGCTGTCGATGGGGTCTGGATATTCGAAGAGGTCGTAATCCGGCATGTCCATCGACAGGCGCGGAGGAATCTTTTCATCGATCAGCTTCTGCAGGCCGCTGACGGCCACATAGCCTTGTGGGGAGCGCACCATGCCAATGGTGCCGCCGGTGTAGATGATGAATATGCGTTTGCTCATTCGGAATCCTCGTTCATCAGGAAACGTTCAGCCACGCGAGCGAAGAGTTCCGGCTTCTCCGCGTGCAGCCAGTGTCCCGTATGCGGAATGACCCGCAAGCCCGCCGCGGGAAACAAACGCGCTATATGCTCACGATGCTTGGGCTGGATGTAGTCGGAGTTTCCACCCTTGACAAACAAGACGGGTCCCGGGAAAGGCTGCTGTGCATCCTGGCCCGCCATGATATTCATGTAGTTCTGCTGAATCGCCGGTAAATTCATGCGCCAAGAAAAGCGTCCGTCTACGCCTTTCTGCAGATTCTTCAGCAGAAACTGACGCACCGGCAGCTCCGGCACGTAGGGTTTGACCAGCTCGTCGGCCTCCTGTCGGGAGGATAGCGACGCAGGGTCCAGTGCCGTAAGCCCGGCGAGAATGTCTTTGTGATGGGGTGGATAGGCGACTGGCGCAATGTCCGCCACGATCAGTTTTTCAACGCGCTGAGGGTATTCCAGCGCAATCTGCATGGCGGTCTTGCCGCCCATGGAGTGTCCCAGCAGGTGGGCTTTGGCGATGCCTGCATTGTCCATGTAGCGGATGACGTCCGCCGCCATGAGGGAGTAGTCCATCATCTGCGCATGAGGCGAGCGGCCGTGATTGCGCATGTCCAGGGAGTGAATGACAAAATTATCGGCAAGCAATCGGGCGATGCCGCCCAGATTTTCCATAGAGCCGAACAGGCCGTGGATTAAAACGAGGGGCGTTTTGTCTCCAGCAGATTCCTGAGTGTTTCCCTGAACGCGATGATGCAACTGCAGCATTAATGTTTACCTTCGAATAACCAACACCAATAGGCTAGTTCGCCCAAAGCCGTGGAGTTTAGCAGATAGGCGGACTGATGTTTGCCCGCCAGCAGCTGAATCTCCCGGAACACGGTTGGAAGAGGCGTATTGTCCGGTTTGAGCTGGGAAAACTGGGAAATATAGCCCCACATATGCCAGACCGCGTTGCGTAAACCTCCCAGAGGAGGCGGCACGCGCAGGGCGGCGACCAGTTCTTCCGCCAGATCGCCCAAGGCGATTTCTCGGGCGGCGACGGCGCGGCCAAGGGATTGATACATGCCTTGATTACGCGCCATGACCGAGTATTTATGCTGCGCCCACAGGGCCTGGTCGTTGCGAGGACTGGGAAGACGCGCGCCGGCTTCCGCTTGCGGCCATTGCTCTTCCACTGGCATGCCGGGGCGAGCGGGCCAGATCAAGGATTCGCCTGAGGCGTGAATATAAGGAAGGGTGCTGTTCTGCCGCAGATTAATCTCACTGACCACCAGGTTATACATGGTCATCAATGCGTCAACGTGTCCCCGCCACGACTTCAGATGGGGATCCTGCTGGATTTTTTCCGGTTTCCTGATGGCTCCCTGCAGCATATTTAGCTGGTGCTGCAGCTGAGGTAGGCTGAGGTAGCCTGGATCGATGTCAAAAAGAAATTGTGGCATAGGGTTCGCCAGATGGCCTCTTGTTCGGTTGGTTGTCTCGTTCTCAATAGTCGTTTTTCTTATGAGTCCGTCATTTACAGTGCCAGACGCCCAAAATAACGTTTTGCAAAGGCAAAATGTAGACGCATGTGCAGCAAAGAACGACATTAATTTCCGCACTATGTGAAAAAAGTATTGCTGTTGCGATGTGAAAGCGCCGTGGTCCCGCGGTTCGGCCTAAAAAATGTCTTATTCGGCCATTGGTCTGTTGCGTGGCGGACTTTTATGATGGTTCTTACGCCGCGTTGCGGCGCATACTCTGAAGCATCGGGACCTGAGCGGTAAATATGAAAAAAAGGTTAGACAAAAAGTAACAGCTTGACGCTGCTGGCGTCAGCCAAAAAGCTTTGGTTCCCGAACTGGATATAACAATACCAAGAAGAGCGAGGTCTGCGCATGACTGTGAATACTGGCGCCGAACAAGAATCCCGGCGACTCCATTTTAGAAATTGCACGCTGTGCGAAGCCATGTGCGGCCTGCGCATCGAAACCCATGGCGACGAAGTAGTCAGCATCAAAGGCGACGCCGAGGACCCCTTCAGCGAGGGGTTTATCTGTCCGAAAGCGGTGGCGCTGCAAGATCTGCAGAATGATCCAGACCGCTTGCGCCAACCATTACGTCGCACCACAGATGGCTGGGAGGAAATTTCCTGGAGCGAAGCCCTGGATTATACCGCGCAGCGCCTTATTCAAGTGCGTGAGGAGCATGGGCGCAATGCGTTGGGAGTCTACCTGGGCAACCCCAACGTGCATGACCATGGCAATACTCTTTTTATTCTGCCTTTTCTGCGCGCATTGGCCACCAGAAAACGTTTTTCCGCCACGTCCCTCGACCAGCTTCCGCATATGCTGGCCAATCTCACCATGTTTGGAAATCAGGGCCTGTTTCCAGTTCCTGACATAGATCGTTGCGACCTTTTCGTTTGCATTGGCGGCAATCCTCTGGCGTCCAATGGCAGCCTGATGAGCGCAGGCGGCGTTGAGCGCAGACTCAAGGCCATTCGTGAGCGTGGGGGCAAAGTCGTCACTATTGATCCGCGTAAGGCGGAAACAGCGAAAGTAGCGGACGAGCATATCTTTATCAGACCTGGGACGGATGTGTTGCTGTTGCTGGCTATTATCAACGTCCTGTTTGATGAAGACCTGGTCAATCTGGGCCATCTCGCCGATATCACGGAGGATGTGGAGCTACTCAGATTGGCGGGAGAAGCTTATCCCGCCGAACGCGTCGCGGAAGCGACAGGCGTTGCGGCGGACGACATTCGGAAGCTGGCCAGAGAGCTTGCGCAGACCCGTCAGGCAGTTTTATACGGGCGGATGGGCGTCAGCGTGCAACGCTATGGCGGCTTGTGCGTCTGGTTGATTTACTGCATCAATATATTGACTGGCCATCTGGATCGTCGCGGCGGTCTGATGTTTACCCAGCCCGCCATTGACCTTCCCGCCATCGGCGCGATGTCCGGACATAAAGGGCATTTTGATCGCTATCGCAGCAGCGTGCGCGGTTTGCCTGAATTTGGCGGCGAACTACCGGCGGCGACACTGGCGGAAGAGATCCTGACCGAAGGGCCTGAGCAGATTAAAGCCATGGTGGTGGTGGCGGGCAATCCTGTGCTGTCTTCACCCAATGGCGGACGGCTGGACGCGGCGTTCGATTCCCTGGAGTTTATGGTGAGTATTGATATGTACGTCACCGAAACCTCCCGTCATGCGGATATCATTCTCCCACCCGCTGGTCCCTTGCAACGTAGCCATATCGATATTGTGTTCGCCGCGCTGGCGGTGCGCAACACCGTGAAATACTCCCCGCCGCTGTTTCCCAAAGAGGACAACGAGCTGCACGACTGGGAGATATTTCTGGAGTTGTCGCGGCGTTTGAGCAGTCGCGATTTGCGCTCGTCTATTGAAGCGGAAATCAAGTACAAGCTGCTTAAACGCCTGGGGCCAGATGGTCTGGCGGATATCTATCTGCAGCTGGGTCCCTATGGCCGCGACCTGCCGGCGTCGGAGCGCTGGTCCGGTTACCTGGAGAGAGCGTTGCAGGCGCTGCATCCCGGACATCCGCTGCGACAGCTCTGGAAACAGGGCCCCTTGAGCGATGAAAATCGCGATCTGCCGAAAGGGCTCTCGATCAAGACATTGCTACAGCATCCGCACGGCGTGGACCTTGGGCCTCTGCGTCCCTGCCTGCCGCAGCGACTGTTCACCAAGGACAAGCGCATTAACCTGGCGCCAAAGATTTATCTCAACGACCTGTCCCGGGTGAAAGCGCTACTGAATGAAAGCGGGGACGACGCGTTGCTGTTGATCGGGCGTCGCCATGTTCGCTCCAATAATTCCTGGCTGCACAATAGTCATCGTCTGGTGAAGGGCAAAAACCGGTGTACGTTGCTGATGCATCCCCGCGACGCCAGCCGCTATGGTGTGCGTGACGGCGAAGACGCGGAAGTGCGCTCTCGGGTGGGCGTTGTGGTTCTGCCTGTGGAGGTGACGGACGACATCATGCCCGGCGTCGTCAGTATTCCCCATGGGTGGGGACACAAGCGCAGCGGCGTCAACTGGCGCACGGCCAGTGCTCATGGGGGCGTCAGTGTAAACGACCTGACGGACGAACTATGGGTTGATCCACTGTCCGGCAATGCGGCGTTGAATGGCGTTCCCGTGACAGTGAAGTCCGCAACCGGTCGCAAAGGTAAAAGCCGAAGCGCTGGCGCGCAAAAGCAGGGCGGCTCTGTAGCGGTTTAGCTCAATCCCATCACTGCAGCGCCGCCGTCAGCAGGGAAAGCGCCAGCGGCATGGTGAGCATGGCCATCAGCGTTTGCGCGCTGATGATGCCCGCCATTAGTGGCGCATCGCCGCCAAGCTGGCGCGCCAGGATATAGGAGGCTGTCGCAGTCGGCAGGCAGCCAAGTATGGCGAACACTGCGACATTGAGCGGCGGTAGCTGCAACGCCAACGCGCTGCCGACGAATATGAGCGGGAACAAACCCAGTTTGAAAGCGCTGCTGATCATGAGCGAGCTGCCGGCGCCTTTCAGGTTACGCAAGTCCAGAGCCGCGCCAACGCACAGCAAGCCCAATGGTAGCGCCATATTACCCACCAGCTTTAATACTTGGTTGACGGCGTCAGGAAAACCAATCCCCAGGCTGTTGAAGGTCAGTCCCGCCAGACTTCCCAGTATCAGTGGATTGGTGACGATTGCTTTGCCCACGCCGCGCCAGCCGGGCGCTGACTGCTCCACATAAAGCGCGAAGGCTCCAATGCACAGCACATTGATCAGTGGGATCATAATGGACATGGATAACGCCGCCAGCGCCAGCCCCTGATCGCCCTGCAACGCCTGCACGGCGGCCAATCCCACATAGGAATTGAAGCGTACGGCGCCTTGATAAACGGACGTGAAACGAGAGCCTGACCAACGCCGCCAGTGTTGTATCGCCAGCATCAAGGCAGATGCGATGACAAACGCCAATAGAATCGCCAGGAATAAACGATCCAGCATCAGCCCGTCCCGTTTGGCGTAGGTGAGCTTATCCACCAGCATCATGGGAAACAGGAAGTAGTAAAGAAACTTTTCCGCCGGCGGCCAGAAGCTGTCGCCGGGAAAGTTAAGGCGGCGCATGCCGTACCCGATGAGGATAAGTATAAAGACGGGAATGAGGGCGGCGCTGACCTGCATAGTTAGGCGTCCGTTAGCGTGTCGAAAATGAATATTGTCGGAGCTGTCCGCCCTGTTGATCTATACGCAGTAATGGCTAATCGGCGGAATCAGTCGATACCTAATATTTTGTGGAGCTGCACGCTCAAGCGCCATTTTGGATAACGCATACAGAAATCCATCGCCAGCTTGGTATTGTGAATCTTGCGCTCATCTTCGCCCTCTAACGCCAACGGGTTGGCCATGGGAGACAGATAATAGCGGCCGGCGCAAATATCATCGAAGCGTTCCGGCGGCGCTTCCGGTTGCGGGTAGACCAGCTTGAGCTCGTCGCACTCTTTTATTACTACTTCCGCACGGCCTTTGGGACTCAAGCATAGCCAGTCGATGCCGGCGGGAGCGGGCAGGGTGCCGTTGGTTTCCACTGCGACTTCGAAGCCCTTGGCGTGGAATGCCTCAATCAGCGGCTCATCCAGTTGCAACAGAGGTTCGCCGCCAGTGCAGACGACAAAGCGCTCGCCTTCTTCCTGCGGCCAGAATGACAGAATGCGTTCCGCCAGTTCCTCCGCTGTCGCGAACTTGCCGCCATTCTGACCGTCCACGCCGACAAAATCCGTATCACAGAAGTTGCAGACAGCGCTGGCGCGGTCCTTTTCACGTCCTGTCCACAGGTTACATTTGCTGAAGCGGCAGAACACGGCGGGGCGCCCTTGGTGCGCCCCTTCCCCTTGCAGGGTGTAGAAAATTTCTTTTACCCGGTACATACAGACTCATACGCTACGGGATCAACCGCGTCATTCTTTTCAAAGGCTTCCAGACGTTCGACGCAGGAGCCGCACTTACCGCAGGCTTTTTCACGGCCGTTGTAACACGTCCAGGTTTGTCCGTAATCCAGGCCCAACGCCAGACCTCTGCGCAAAATTTCAATTTTCGTTTCGTATAAATACGGGGCGCGGACTTCAACCGGCTCGTAGTTGGCCAGTTTGGACGCTTCACTCATGATTTCCACGAACGCCGGACGGCAGTCCGGGTAGATGGCGTGGTCGCCGCCATGGGCGCCGTAATAGACGGCTTCGGCTTTGAGTGAGACGGCATAGCCAATCGCCAGAGACAACAGAATCATATTGCGATTAGGCACTACGGTGGACTTCATGTTCTCTTCTTCATAGTGCCCTTCCGGCACTTGAATATCGTCAGTCAGAGAAGAGCCGGCCAGCAACGAATTGATGGCGGTGATGTCGATGATCTTATGGGCGACGTTCAGGCTTTCGCATACCTGCCTGGCGCATTCCAGCTCTTTGCTGTGTCGCTGTCCATAATTGAAGGAGAGGGCGAAAACTTCTTTGCCTTCCGCCACTAACTCGTTGAGAAGAGTGAATGAGTCCATACCGCCGGAGAAGATGGCGACGGCGCGATTTGGAATAAGGGACGTATCAGACTGATTCATTGCCTACCGCTTGTGAGAGAACAAAAGCGCATTATACCGCGGGCTATAGTGGCTGTCGTCCGTTCATGCCCTGATCCGGACGTTGGAAAAGCGGCAATTTGGGGAAAATCTGCTATACAGAAAAGAAGGGGCGGCGTCCCGTGATGCGCCGCGCCTTGGCGTCGTTTCATCGCGATCTCCGCTCCCAGGCGAGAGAAGTACCAAGGGGGAACGCATATGAGTCCGGTTCAGCTAGCCCTGTTGGGTCAGATTTTTGCAGTCATACTCTGCCTGATCGCCGCTCTGGCGATGCTTGGATTGGGCGCGGAAAAGATGCGCCGTCAACCGATCAAAATCAAAACGGAAGAAAAGCGGCGTCGCCGTCAGGGCGGCATGTTTATCCTCGGCGCATTAGTCTGGGGCGGACTGGCGTATTTGCAGACGCCAGAGCGCAGCAACTGGGAGGTGGCGGCGCAAGCGGAGGATTGGCCCAGTCTGCTCAACATGATGCCCGCCGCAGCGGCAGGCATACCTCCCGAGTTCAGCGATCCCTCCACCGAAGACAATGCGTTGATGACCGCGCGAGTGGCCAGTCTGGCGGAGGAGATGCTGTTGTTCCCGGATAATCCTGATTTCGTCAGTCTACGCAACTATCTCGCCAGTGAGTTGGTGCAGTCTGAGCAATTTGACCGTTATCCCGATCCGGTGCTGATCGATCTCTCCAGTCGCGCAGACAAGGCCGCCATCAAGTACATCGCGGATGAGCGCCCTGGAATACTTACGGTCATTTACTATACCTCCGGCGCTAAAGATCAGAGTATGCTTGTCTACTGGCCTGAAGTAGCCGGCGACCAAATAATATACACGCCCATATCGGGAGCGTCGGCTAAAGCCGCAGTCATTCTGCTGGAAAAGGAACTTGCCGACGCCGGAGCGGGATAGGCGCTCCGCCGTGTTTAAGATCGACGTCCTCCACATCGGTCCGTTCGCCACAAGGCGCGTTGTTGAAGTGGCCGGTATTTGCGCCCCGTCTTGCGACAGGGGATCGTGGCGGATACGACGCCGCACAGAGGATGCCGTGAGGAGTATGTGAAAAACGAACCGAATATGTCTTTTGAGACAATGGCTTCGCAGATAGAAGCATTACAACAACAGCCCTGCTTTATCGATTTTGAAGCATCGAGTTTGGATCTGATTTGCAGTTATCCGATTGAAGTGGGCGTTTGTCTGCCGGATGGCGCCATTCATAGTTGGCTGCTGCGTCCCGCCCCCTTGTGGACGGATTGGTCTGAAGACGCCTGCGCCATTCATGGCATCTCTCGCCAGCAACTGCAGCAGGAAGGCGTCAATGTCGTCGATGTTGCGCATGCGCTCAACGAATTGCTTCCCGAACATGTTTATTGCGACGCCTGGACCTTTGACAGCTTTTGGCTGCATCGTCTGTTCCGGGCCGCCAAGCTACAACCCGCTTTTAAACTGGAATCCATCGCCGCACTTCTGGCTCCGCAACAGGTAAACAACTGGGCGGAGACGCGTCGTCGCGCTATTGAGACATTAGGCGTGGAAACTCACCGCGCCGCCAACGACGCGCAGATTCTCTACACAACCTGGAAAATGGTCATCGAACAAGGCTTGTGATCTGACTGCAGGCGCAAAAAAAGCGGGAGACTGCTTGCGCCTGCAGTAACCCGCTCAGGAGAGCACTTTTGTGCCTACATTAAGGAAATGCAAGAGGGTATGGAGTGCGTTGGGAATCCAACGTTCCCGTGTCTTCTAAACCCTACAATTGACACGCTAAAAAGTATGGTTCAGCCACCCTGCTTTTACTGTAGGTGAATACCGAAGCCCTTATTTCCCTAGGTTTGACGTTAGATTTGGCCTGTCTCAATCGCCTGTAATCCTTGCGCCAAAGCTCGTTGTGTTTGCTCTCGCAACCAGATGTGGGCGGGTTCGCGATCTGTGGATCTGTGCCAGTAGAGATAAGTCTCCAATGGGTTCAGAGTCAGGGGAAAAGGCATGACCTGCAATGGGATAGTTTGCGTTAGGCGCCGCGCAACCTGTTCCGGCGCGCACAGGACCAAATCGCTGCTGGCCGCCGTCAACGCCGCGCCGTAAAAGTGAGGGGTGCGCAGTCCCAGTTTACGCTGCAGGCCGTGCCGGGATAACTGGATGTCTTCATATCCAGGTCCATGCTCCCGGGAGGAAACCTGCACATGAGGCCAACGCAACATTTCCGCCAGATTCCATTCCCCGGCCAGGGCAGGATGGTCTTTGCGCAACAGACAGGCCAAACGATCTTCAAACAGTTTTTCATGACAAATGCTGTCGTCGTGGCTGATCAACACATCCGCCGCCAGATCAATGCGGCCGCTGGCCAGATCATGCAGGATCTGCTCGCGGGGCGAGCGCAGACAGTTAAAGACCACTCTCGGGGCGATCGCCCGGCAATTCTTGATTAGCGCTGGTAACAGCAGCACATCGAACAGGTCCCGCACGCACAGTCTGAAACTGGTTTCCAATTGTGCAGGGGCGAACTCCTGACCCTGTTGCAGACCGCGTTGTAACTGATTCAGCGCCTGTCTCACCGTACCGATTAATTGATGGGCGTAAGGGGTTGGCGTCATACCACGGGAAGAGCGGATGAACAGCTCATCGCCAAGCGCTTCCCGCAGACGATTGAGAGCATGACTCACGGCTGGCTGGGTCAAATGCAACACTTCCGATGCGCGAGTGATGCCGCCTTCACTATAAATAGCGTCGAACACCACAAACAGGTTCAGGTCGATGCGGCTAATATGCATGATTTTTATATTTATCTATTTCTATTATTCATTTGTTTAATTATATGGCGGTGACTATGGTTTAGCCATTAACTCAAGCGCTTCCAGCGCGGCGGGCGATGCGCAAAGAAGCGCTCGTCTGTAATGGCCAAACTCTGATTTTGAGGTGAGCAATGGAATTCGATCATTCACCGCGCGCCGCGGGCTACATTCAGCGAGTTCGCGATTTTATCCGCGACCGGGTCTTACCTGCGGAGCAAGAATATTACGCCCATCTGGCCGAACCCGGACAGACCTGGACCCAACCGCCGATCATGGAAACCTTAAAAGCGGAAGCGAAGAAGGAAGGCTTGTGGAACCTGTTTCTACCGGAAGAGGAATACGGCCCCGGACTCAGCACGCTGGAATACGCGCCGCTGGCGGAGGAAATGGGATGGTCGTTTATAGCGCCTGAGGTCTTCAACTGTAATGCGCCTGACACCGGCAACATGGAGGTATTGGCGCGCTATGGCTCCCGCGAGCAGCAGGACGCCTGGCTAAAGCCTCTGCTGGCGGGAGAGATTCGCTCCGCGTTCGCCATGACGGAAAAGGACATCGCTTCTTCCGACGCCACCAATATGCAGGCGACCATTGTCGTTGAAGGGGATGAGGTGGTGGTGAATGGCCGCAAATGGTGGACGTCCAACGCCGGCCATCCCCGTTGTGAATTTTTTATCTTTATGGGCGTTACTGACCCTGAGGCCGATCGTCACCAACGTCATTCGATGGTTATCGTGCCGCGCAACACCCCGGGTGTGAATGTGAAGCGCATGCTGCCGGTGTTCGGTCAGTTGGATGAGCCATACGGTCATGGCGAAGTCCATTTCGAAAATGTACGCGTCCCCTTAACCAATATCATCGCCGGTCCCGGACGAGGGTTTGAAATCGCTCAGGGTCGATTGGGGCCGGGCCGCATTCACCACTGCATGCGCGCCATTGGCGCAGCGGAACGGGCGTTACAGCTCATGTGCGAGCGGTCATTGAGCCGCGTCGCTTTTGGTAAGCCATTGGCGAAGCTGGGAGGGAATGCGGACATTATCGCCAACGCGCGTATGGATATTGAAATGGCGCGCCTGCTGACGCTGCAGGCGGCGTATAAAATTGATAAATACGGTGTGTTTGCGGCGATGAGCGATATCTCGCAAATTAAGGTTGTAGCGCCGAGTTTGTGTCAGCGTATTGTGGATCAGGCGATTCAGATGCACGGCGGCGCCGGCGTCTCCGATGATTTTCCGCTGACGGCGTTGTTTGGCTATGCGCGAGTGCTGCGTTTGGCGGACGGACCCGACGAAGTGCATCGGGCTTTGATCGCCAAGTATGAACTTAAGAAATACCAACGATAGACCAGAGGAGGGGATATGCATCGATTTCCAGAAAAGCGCGTCGCGATAACCGGCGCCGCCAGTGGATTGGGACTGGCCACTGCCCGACATTTTCTCAGCCGTGGGTGGCGGGTGGCCTTTGCGGATGTGCAGGACGACACCGGAAACGCCATCGTTGCGTCGCTGGGTTTGCCCGAAAACCGCGCCTTTTATCAGCATGTAGACGTCATCAAGGTACGGGATATACAGGCCTGGCGGCGCAAAATTGTAGAGCTGTGGGGCGGTCTGGATATCCTGGTGAATAACGCCGGCGTGGCGGCCCATGGCGGAATTGGCGAAGCGCCGCTGGAAGACTGGGAATGGGTGATCGATATTGACCTCATGGGCGTGGTGCGCGGCTGTAAAGAATTTGCGCCGTTGTTCAAACGGCAGCGCTCCGGCCAGATCGTTAATATCGCCTCCATGGCGGGACTGGTGCATGCCCCTGAGATGGGCTCCTATAACGCCGCCAAAGCCGGCGTCGTGGCGCTCTCGGAAACTCTGGTGGGTGAATTGTCTCCCTTTGGCGTTGGCGTAAATGTCGTCTGTCCCGGCTTCTTTTCGACTGGGCTGGCGAGTACGGCGCGCTCTCCTAACCCCAAACTCAAAGAAACCATGGAAAAGCTGTTCGCAGGGTCCAAGCTGAGCGCGGCGGATGTGGCGGAACGCTTATATGAAGGAGTGGATAAACAGCATTTCTACATTTTGCCTCACGCCAATTACCGGCTGTTGTGGTGGTTGAAAAGATATGCGCCCGGAGTCTATTTGCGAAGCATGAAGACCTTGGGGCGTCGTCTTTTGGCGAAGCGGCAGGACTGCGATGACAGCGTGGAAACGACGGAAAAAGGGCGAGCGGTAGGATGAGTGCAATAACATTTGCTGATAGCGCGGGTGCGGTTCGCGCCGGTGAAGAACTTAACGCAGCGGCGATAGACGCCTTTCTCAAGCAGCATATGAAGGGGCTGTCTGGCGAACTGCGGATTCAGCAGTTCCCGGGCGGCGCCTCTAATCTGACTTATTTGCTGCAGTATCCCGATCAAGAGTTTGTGTTGCGCCGCCCGCCATTCGGGCGCAAGGCCAAGTCTGCTCACGATATGGGCCGGGAATATCGGGTGATGCAGGGCTTGCGAGGGATATATCCCTACGTGCCAGCGATGGTGGCGTTTTGTGAGGACGAGAGCGTTATTGGCGGCGAATTCTACGTCATGGAGCGCCTCAAAGGCGTCATTCTGCGTGGCGATCCGCCAGCGGGAATGCCGTTCAGTGAAGCGGATCAGCGCGCACTGTGTCGTAACATGGTGGATCGACTGGTCGAGCTGCATCAGGCGGACTGGGAGAGCACGCCCCTGAAAGAGTTATTGAAGGAAGGCGATTACGTCGAGAGGCAGATTGATGGTTGGTGTGATCGCTATCGACGCTCCAGGACGGATGACGCGCCGGACTTTGAAGAAGTGATGGCCTGGCTGCAGCAGCACAAGCCGAAACAGATACGACAATGCCTGGTGCATAACGACTATCGCTTTGACAATCTGGTTTTGGACGCCAACAACCTGATGAACATTATCGGCGTGCTGGACTGGGAAATGGCGACCATTGGCGATCCGCTGATGGACCTGGGCAACAGTCTGGCGTATTGGGTGCAACGGGATGACCCGGCCCCCTTGCATATGCTGCGGCGTCAACCCACGCACTTGCCGGGGATGATGAGTCGTGCGGAAATTGTCGACTATTACCTGCAGCGAGCCGGTCTAAGTATTCCCAGCTTTGATTTTTATGAGGTGTACGGCATGTTCCGATTGGTCGTCATCATTCAGCAGATCTATTACCGCTTCCACCACGGACAGACGCAGGACAAACGTTTCGCCAGCTTTATACAGGCCGTGCAATATCTGGACGGCTATTTGCGAGACAAGATTCATGCGTCTTCTCTGTCCTGATTTGGCTTACATGGTCATACACGATTTTGTACGCGACTTAACGGGCGAGATTGGTTGATGGGCGCGGTCTATTTAATTCGCCATGGACAAGCCAGTTTCGGCGATAACGATTACGACAAATTGTCTGAGCTAGGACGTGTTCAGGCGCAGAGGCTGGGGACTTATCTGGCTGAAAAAGGTTTGCATCTGGATGCATGGCGAAGCGGTTTGCTGAAGCGTCAGATAGACACCGCTTCCATTGCGCTCAACGAGATGGACGCAGAGGCGGAAGTCGCTCGCAGCCATGGCTTCAATGAGTTTGATCATGTCGCTGTATTGGCCAAAGTGCTGCCTGAACTGGCGCAACGGGATGCGGATGCTGCGGCCTTTGTGAGCGGAAATATCGACCGTCGGCGCAGTTTTCAGAAAGTGTTTGAAAAGGTGATTGCCGCCTGGCTGGAAAGAGACTCATGGGAGGGCGTGGATTCCTGGTCGACATTCAGCGACAGGGCCGCTCAGACATTTGAATCCACACTGGAGGAAGTCGGCGGCGGCCGCAATATCGCCATCGTGACTTCTGGCGGCGTTATTACCGCGATACTGCAGAAAGTGCTTGGCCTGTCTTCACCCGCGGCGTTCAGTATGAACTGGTCCATTGTGAACGCCTCCATCACCAAAATCATGTACAGCGGCGGCGGGCGTCGCTCGCTGGCTTATTTCAATAATTACAGTTACTTGCAGTGCGGCAGGGATCGCAGTTATGTCACCTGGCGCTGAACTGACGCAAATATTAAGGGCCTTATTATGCAAAAAGACTTATTTCAACTGACGGGACAGATTGCGCTGGTCACTGGCGCCAGCCGCGGGATCGGCGAATCCATCGCCAGGACATTGGCGCAGTATGGAGCGCATGTCATTGTGTCCAGTCGCAAAATAGAAGGCTGTGAATCCGTGGCGCAGTCGATTCGCGATGAAGGCGGCTCCGCTGAGGCCATCGCCTGTCATATCGGTGAGATGGAGCAAATATCCTCACTGTTCGAGCAGATAAAAGAAAAGCACGGCAAGCTGGATATCCTGATTAACAACGCGGCCACCAATCCTTATTTCGGACACGTGCTGGAAACGGATCTGGGCGTATTTCAAAAGACCGTTGATGTGAACATCCGTGGTTACTTCTTTATGTCCGTGGAAGCCGGCAAACTCATGCGCGCGCAGAAGAGCGGCAAGATTGTGAATGTGGCGTCGGTCAATGGCGTCATTCCCGGACACTTTCAGGGCATCTATTCCATCACCAAAGCCGCGGTGATCAGTATGACCAAAACATTCGCCAAGGAGTGCGCGGGCCTGGGGATTCGAGTGAATGCGCTGCTGCCGGGGGGCACAGACACCAAATTCGCATCAGCGCTCACGCAGAATGAAGCAATACTTAAACAGTTGCTGCAGCATGTGCCGATGAATCGTATCGCAGAGCCGACGGAAATGGCGGGCGCCGTGTTGTATCTGGTGAGTGACGCCGCTTCTTATACGACAGGTTCTGTGCTGGCGGTGGACGGCGGCTATCTGATTTCGTGAACCGCATGGGACGCAACGCCAAGTCGCTGCGTCCCATGGATTGCCGACTCAGGATTCAGGCGGTTGTGTCTGAATGAAGGAGTCGCGCTTGAACAAACGATCCACATAGTCCGCAAGGTGCGGATGGTTATTGCGCCAACCTGAATCGCCGAAACGGAAATCATACCAGCCCACTACGCTGCCAATGGCGATGTCCGCCAGCGTAAGGTGGTCTTCAAATACCCAATGCTTACCGACAGTGGCCTTTTCCAGGGCGGCCAAGCCGCGCTCTACTTTCTGCTCCTGACGGGTGATCCATTCCGGGCCTTGGCGTTCCGATGGACGTTTTTTCTCCAGAAAGATGGCGATGGCCGCTTCGCAAACGCCGTCCGCCAGCGCTTCCAGCTGGCGTACTCTGACTGCGTCGATCGACTTGATTGGAACCAGACGATGACGGGTTTCCAGCGTCTCGATATATTCGGCGATAACCGGCGAATCAAACCAGATCTCGCCATGCTCGTCGATTAATACGGGAACTTTGCCCAATGGATTGAATTTAGGTACGGATGTATCCGCATTCCAGGGAATCTCTTCCAGCAGGGAAAACGGAAGCCCCTTTTCCAATAACTGTATGCGGATCTTCCTGACAAAAGGACTGGTAAGTGAGCCGATGAGCTGCATATGATTTCTCCGTTAACAACTCCCTATCGTTGAGGTCTTCTATAGTCAATAACTTAGACTGTAGACGTCAACTGTTTTCGTTCACTGTAAAAAATACTGACGCTGAAACGAAAAACGCCGGCGGATGCCGGCGTTTGCGTGTAAATAATCTACGTTCTGCTTAGGCTTGGCGGCGGCGGAATACCAACAACCCGGCTAAAGCAACACCGAACAGCGCAAGCGTTTCTGGCTCTGGCACTTCCCGGCGATTGTAGCTACCGTCATGAGAGAACGGAGCGAACGCCACTATCGGCTTTTTCAGGTCGAAGTCGAATGCATACAGGTCAAAGTGCAGGCCAGTTCCTGTAAAGCCGGAAACGTCGAAGTCAAAGGCGTTGTAGTACAGGTAGTCGCCTGATCCGCCGTACAGTGCGAATCCATCGGGATCGTCCTGCACATTGTAAGGCGTGGCTTTATTACCGGTGTCGAAGGAGAAGTCGACTTCGTAGTAATAAGTGTCGTAAATACCGTGACCTGGCAGGTCAGCGCTGCTGCTGGCTACCTCTACAGGAGGAGTGCCATAAGTCATATCATCGGTAATATCAATGGTGATGCCATTGACGACAATGCTGCCTAAGTCAGTCGGCGTCGACAGTTTGGGAGTGACGGCGATGCTAAGGCGGAAATCAAATAAACCAGCGTCAACGATACCTGTATCGGCTAAGGCATAAAGTGTAAAGGCGGTGGCGCTGGTTACCGAATCCTCGGAGGCCATGTCATAGGTTCCATCTTCAATTCCAATTTGCAGCGCCGGAAGAGCGAATGCTCCGGTAGAGGCGAGCATGGCAGATGAAAAGACAAACGCTTTGAGTGAGGTTGTTGTTTGTTTCATGACTCTTGAGCCTGTACTGCGAGTGTGGTTAATGACAGGGTGGACTACATCAGAAAACAGGCAATTACCTCGCCATACTAAAAGTTAATGAACATGGACAGGCACTTGGCGAGTTACGTGATGTTACAAAGAAATTGTAAATGTAAATTTTTGTGACACATGTCGGAAATTGAATGCTGTTAATTTGACAGGGCCTTATCCATAAAGCTCAGGAATACAAGGGCGTGGGGGATGAACTTATCGCAAGGTTCACTGTAAATTGCTTGTTTTTGCTATGCTGAGCCCCCATCAAGCGGGAAGTTATTCCAAACACGACACTTTTTCTCAATCTTGTAAGAGTTAGGCGGAGATCATGGAGCGTTTTATTGAAAATTTGATGTATTCAGCGCGCTGGATACTTGCCCCGATTTATTTGGGCTTAAGCTTGGCCCTGTTAGCGTTGGGCGTGAAGTTCTTCCAGGAGATCTTCCATGTAATGCCGGTTATCTTCTCCATGAAAGAAGCGGACTTGGTGCTCGTGGTGCTGTCGCTGATTGATTTGGCTTTGGTTGGCGGCTTGCTCGTAATGGTAATGTTCAGCGGCTATGAAAACTTTGTCTCACAGTTGGATATCGCTGAAGGGCAGGAAAAACTGAGTTGGCTGGGTAAAGTGGATTCCGGCACGCTGAAAAACAAAGTGGCGGCGTCTATTGTTGCTATTTCTTCTATTCATCTGCTGAAAATATTCATGAATGCGGAGAATGTGGAGGAGACCTATTTGCTTTGGTACGTGATTATCCACATGACTTTTGTGGTGTCCGCGTTCTGTATGGGATATCTGGACAAGATCACCCGCAAGGAACACTAACGCTCATCGCGGCTGGGCGCAGATGCCTGCAAGCTAAGCGAAATACGTTTATGTTGGATAAAACCGGGGCCTTTGAGCCCCGGTTTTTCGTTGGCGTCTCAGTGCAGCTTGAGACGTGGCCGAATGATCTTATTGATGCGCGCGGAAAACATGATCAACGCGGTTTTGATGTAGCCATGTAAAGCGATTTGATGCAGACGATACAGGGAGATGTAGACGAAGCGCGCGATGCGTCCCTCGATCATCATGGACTTGCCGGTCAGATTCCCCATCAAATTACCGACGGTGGAGTAGCGGCTTAGCGACACCAGTGAGCCGTGATCTTTATAGATATAGGATTTTACTGGCTTGTTGGCCAACAGGTAACGCAGGTTAACGTAAACATGGCTGGCCATCTGGTGAGCGGACTGCGCCCGTGGCGGTACTTTGGAACCGTCAGGCTGGGGACAGCTGGCGCAGTCGCCGATAGCGAAAATGCGGTCGTCTTTGGTTGACTGCAGGCTGGGTAACACCTCGACCTGATTGTTGCGGGTGGTTTCCAGTCCGTCGATGCCCTGGAGGAAATCCGGGGCTTTGACGCCCGCGGCCCAAACGCGCATGTCTGCGGTGATGAATTCGCCGTCGCCAGTTTCGAAGCCCTTATCCGTAACCTTGGTGACTTTGGTGTTGGTCTTGATGGCGATGTTCAGCTTGCCCAGTTCTTCGACTACCGCGTTGGAGATGCGCGTAGGCAGGGCGGGCAAGACTCTGGGACCGGCTTCGATGATGGTCACTTTCAGATTCTGGGGACCTAATTTCAGACCGTAAGCGCCCAGCAGCGCCGTGGTGTTGTGCAGCTCCGCGGCCAGTTCCACGCCTGTGGCGCCGGCGCCGACGATGCCTATCTCCAATACTACCGGCTTACCTTCCGACGCCTGACTGCTGAGGCGGAGGTAAGTGTTGATGAGGTTCTTGTGGAACAGGTCGGCTTGTTTGCGGCTGTCGAGGAACGCGCAGTACTCGGCGGCGCCTGGGGTGCCAAAGTCGTTGGTCTGGCTGCCGAGGGCCAGCACCAGATAATCATAAGCGAGCGTGCGTTCCGGACTGATTTCATCGCCTCTTGCGTCATGCATGGGCGCCAGGCTTATCGTGCGCGCCTGGCGATCCAGACTGTGCATTTTGCCGAGGTGGAAGGTGAAGCCGTGGTAGAAAGCGTGGGAACGGTAGCTGATTTCGTCGATGCCGGAATCCATGGAGCCCGTGGCGACTTCATGTAGTAACGGCTTCCATAAGTGGGTGGGGTTGCAATCCACAAGGTGGACCTCCGCCCGCTTCTTCTTCCCGAGCGCATTGCCCAGGCGGGTGACCAGCTCCAGCCCCCCTGCGCCGCCGCCGACGACGACTATTTTAGGTATGCTCATAAAACAACTCCCCGAAATAGCTAGGGATTATAAGACGAAATACCCAGGAAATCCCGGCTACGGTAAAGAAAATCCGCTGACTTGCATATGGGGGAGTGAAGACGAAATCTGTTTTGGGCTTTCGCCCTGAGCGGCTAAAAAAGGGAGGGCCTCTTGTCCGCCTGGATCAAGCGGGCGCGCCCTCCAATAAGCAGGCCTGTAAAACGTACGTCTCGGCGTCGGGTGAATCAGGGTCGGTCCATCACCTTCAGGAATCATGCTGAGACGTCCATTGGCGGCCGGCTTGCGTTGAATCAGCGTTGCAACCGAGAGCGGCTCTTTTGGAGCCTGTCGCCCTGAATGCGCCGGCGAAATCGGTCCGCCGCCTTGATCAGGACGCCTTAACGCTGCGTTTTCCCTCGAGTGCGGCAGTCTAGGGAGAAATGCGCCCCCCTGCATCCGTATAGGATACGGACATGGGAGGGCGTCCTGACGGGAGCTTATTCTTGTTTTGTCCCTTGGCGGGGCGTACCGGTGGGGTTATCCGGTAGCCTGCAACGGCTGATCCTGGTGGTTCGACTGATACTCGGTGATGTAACTGCCTCCCATCAATACGAGCGGAATGTGCAGTTTGTTGCGTATCAGCAAGTCAAAGAACTTGATTTTGTTGGTGATGGAAAACTTGTTTTTGATGTTTTCCCGGTAAGTCTCCACCGTTCGTGGCGACAAACCCAGTACCTGGCTGCTTTCTTTGGCGGATAAACCGCATAGCCAGAGTCCGATGGTCTGCGCTTCTCGGATGGAAATTGGAACGCCGCTCAGCCGCGCTAGCGACGGCAGCAGATCGTCTTCCGCAGGCGCGCTGCGGTACACAGTGGGGAGGTCATTTCCTTTTGTAACCATGGTAAGCACTTTTACGTCCTATCCTTACATCCATTACTGTTTAACATGTCCCTTTTTGGCGCCGTCCTTGATCGGGAATCATTCCCTATCTGCGCCCAGCGAGTGCTCTATTGTTATCTTATGACGCTAACTGATTAAAAAATAATGATTAATTTTCATTTTGTGTTGCCGTAAAGTAATCATGTTGTATTAAAGGGAAATTTTACATGACTAGGGAACAGCTACGCATATTCGCCGCAGTGGTGAGCGAAGGCGGGTTCAGGGCGGCGGCCAAAAAATTCTACCGCAGCCAATCCGCGATAAGCAAAACCATACGCGCGCTGGAGGAGGAAATTGGCTTCCTGTTGTTCCAGCGCGACCGATACCGCCCCAAACTGACCGAAAAAGGGGAAGCCTTCTCCGGAAAAGTAAACGAACTTCTGGCGAAATTCTCCGATCTTGATTCCTATACTCGCGAACTGGCCATGGGATACGAGCCTGTCATTCGCGTCGCCGTTAATCACATCTGCCCATTGGAGAAAGTCTTGCCGTCTCTGCGCGAATGCGCCTTGCGCTACGCCAATACCCAGGTGGATTTCTACATTGAAACCCTGGAAGGCGCCATGCAGCGTTTGCAGGAGAACCACGCGGACATCGCCATTACCTATCAGGAGCGCGTACACGCCTCTCTGGAAGCCGCTCCGTTCAGCCAGATTGTCTTGAAAGTCGTGGCCACGCCGGATTATCTCGCCAACCTGTTGCGCTGCGACAATGGCGAGCCAGATCTCTGCCGAAGCACCCAGATAGTCGTGGAGGACAGCGCGATCAAGCGCCTTGATGAGCGCTATCTACTGGTGGATAACGGCGGTAAATGGGCGGTCAACGACCACAATCTGAAAAAACGCATGATCCTCGCCGGTCTGGGCTGGGGGCGTCTGCCTTTGCATGAAATCAAAGAAGAGCTGGCCCAGGGCGAGCTGTTGCCGGTGCCTCACATTCCGTGTGACGCCACTGAAAAAGTCGATCTTTATGTGTTGCGCAAATTAGAGAAGCCTCATGGACCCGCTGTGCGCTTCTTATGGGAAAGTCTCACCCGGGCGACGCAAAAAGTTGGCGCGGCCGAGCCGGTCGCGGCAATTTGAGGGAAATATGCCGGTAATGTCGGGGAAAGTATAAGCATCTTCCCTGATAACCGTAATAATCGCGGATACTGACCTACTGGGCCGGCTGCTAAGTTCTGCTGCGCACTCCGGCCCGCCGTCCATGATCAGGGCCGCTCTTCAAGCCGGCAGGACGGCGCGCAACAGATTGTTGCCGCGCATCTATGGTCATGACCGCGTCCGGGACCATATTCCAGGGAAAACGTAAGTAAAGGAAGATGTTATGGACGCTGAAAGAGCTGTCGCCAGCGCTCTCTTACGGTTATCGCCGTCATTCGACTCAGCGCGCGCAAGCGCTGGGTATGGCGCAACTGTGGAGGATCGCCTCTTATGAGCACTCCGCAGTATTTGGAAACCACCCAGGGCGATGCGCTGATCACCGCTCGCGAACGTATGAGTTTCGCGAAACTCCGTCAGGAGGCGGATGCGCTTGTCATCCGTCTGAAAAGCTACTCGATTCGTCGTGTGGGCATCCTGGGCGACAATGACGTCGCCTGGATTATCGCCGATCTGGCCTCCATCCGCGCGGGCGCTCTGTGCGCGCCGCTTCCCCCGACGCTCAGCGATGAGCAGTTACGTCATGCCATCCGCCAGGCGGGCCTCGAAGCGGTTATTTGCTTTGACTCCGCCAGTGTGCGTTTACGCAAGTTATGGCCGGAAAGCCGCCTATTGCAGGTCGGTGGTCATCAGCTGGCTTTGACCGGTTTATACAGCGATCCCATGGCGGACGTGGACCGGATCGCTTTTTATGTGAATGACGAGAACGTGCTGCGTGGCGCATGCCTGAACCGCCAGACGCTGGACGCCGTGACCGCGTCGGTGTGCGCCAGCGCCAAGCTCACCGCGCAAGATCGCCATTTTTGCTTGTTGCCGCTGACCTCGTTGGCGGAGCAGGTGGCCGGAACCGGCGCCGCCCTGGCGGCGGGCGCGGCGACGATCATGCTTCCCGCCGAACAGTGTGGATTTGGCGCCGCCGTCTTCAATCCGGCGGAACTCTATCGCAGTCTGGTGGATTATCGCGCCTCCACCCTGCTGATCACCCCGGAACTATTAAAACCCCTGCTCAGTTATATGCAGTCCCGCTCTCTGACTCTGGAGGCCATGCGCCATGTGACCCTGATAGGCGCTCCCGCCTCCAGGCGTCTGATCAATGCGGCGCGGCGTCAGGGCGCGCCGGTATATGCGGGGTACTGCTTGAACGAAGCTGGCTCAATGGTGTGCTTGAGTACGCCGAAGGCGTATAAGCCAGGCTCTGTGGGAAAACCTTTACCGCACGCGCGAGTGCGTATCAGTGAAGAGGGAGAAGTCATGGTGGGCGGGGCGCTGAGCCTCGGTTACCTGGGCGGCGAGCCGCGTCGCCCCAATGCACAATGGAACAGCGGAGACCTGGGATATATGGACAACGAAGGATTTTTATTTATACGCGGGCGCAAAAAAGATGTGCTGGTGACCGCTGAGGGACGCAGAATCTCCCCGGACTGGATCGAAGCGGAGCTGACCGGAGACCCACAGATCCGGCAGGCGGCGGTATTCGGCGCGGGAAAGTCCAATCTGGTGGCGGTGGTCGTAGCGGAAGACGCGGACGAGCTGACCGCCATTGTGGAAAGGGTAAACCGTCGTTTGCCGGAGTTCGCGCAGATCAAGGCGGTGGTTGGCGCAACCCAGGCGTTCAACGTAGCCAATGGATTGCTGCATTCGTCGGGACGTAAAAATCGCGAGGCCATCCAGCAAACTTATCAAGAAGATATTGACGCGGTGTATGAGTTGCTCGAAGCCACCAAACGCATGGCCTCGCCGAAGGAGGACAGCAAGGCAGGGGAGGCGCTGTCTTGATCCCGTTTCCCGAATATGAAAAGTATGACGCCATTGGACTGGCGGAGCTGGCGCGCTCTGGAGAGATGAGTCCCGACGAGCTTCTGGAGGCGGCGATCGCTCGCATTGAGTCCCGCAATCCGTTGGTGAATGCGGTGATCAACAAACTCTATGATCAGGCCAGAGCGCAACTTGACCAGTTGCACCCGCAACAGCCTCTGTATGGCGCGCCGTTTTTGCTGCAGGACCTGAATGCGGAAGTGCGCAAGACGCCAACGTCCGCCGGCTCACGTCTGTTTTGTTCGCGCCCGGTATTTCATGACTGTGAACTGGTGCAGCGGTATCGACGCGCAGGGTTGGTGATCGCCGGCAAGACCAATACAGCGGAGTTGGGACTGGCGGTGACGACAGAGCCGCAACTCTTTGGCGCTTCCCGTAATCCCTGGGATTTGAGCCGGTCGCCGGGGGGCTCCAGCGGCGGCGCTGCAGCGGCGGTGGCGGTGGGCATGACTCCGGTTGCGCATGCGGTGGATATTGGCGGCTCTCTGCGTGCGCCGGCGGTGTCCTGTGGTCTGTTTGGCTTCAAACCCTCCAGAGGACGGGAACCGGAAGGCCTCACCTGGGGGCGGCGGTTGCAGGGCATGGCGGTGGATCATGTGATCTCCCGCAGCGTGCGTGACAGCGCCATGCTGTTAAGTGTGAGCGCAGGGCTGGAGAATACCGAGCAATGCTATCGCCGGGCGCTGACGGGAGCGCGTCGTCCCTTGCGCATCGCCATTTGCGAAAAGCCTTTCTTCAGCGCCACGCTGAATAATGACAGCCTGCTGGCGCTGGATCGCGCCGCCATGGTCTGCGAGGACATGGGCCATGAGGTGATCCAGCATACGCTCAGTCTGGATGAAGAAGAGCTGACGCAGGCCTACCTGACGATCGTGGCGGGGGAAACCGCGCAGATGGTGCGGCAGGTCAGCCCCAGCGGTCGACCGCGTCGAGGCGATCTGGAGTTGGCGACGCATCTTCTATTCAACCTGGGGCTGAGCAAGACCGCCGCGGAATTCGCCTGGGCGACCCAGGTTATGAATCAGGCGGGACGCAGGCTGGAAGCCTTGTTCCAGCAGTTCGACGTATTGCTCACCCCGGCGATGGCCGGGCCGCCGATGCGCCTTGGCGAGCTGGCCCATACCCAACAGGAGAAGCTGTTGCTGGAGCTGGCGCGCAGTTTTCCGATGACGCCGCTGTTGAATCTGTTGGCGCAGAATATTCGCGCCAGGAGTTTTTCTCTGACCCCGTTCTCTCCTTTGTTCAATATGGGCGGCCAGCCCGCCATGATGTTGCCGGTCTGGTGGAATCAGGATGATCTGCCTATTGGCGTGCAGTTTGCCGCGGGCATTGGTCAGGAGCGTCTTCTGTTCAGTCTGGCGGCGCAGATGGAGCGGGCCTTGCCCTGGTTTCAACGACGACCGCCGCTGGCGGAGCCCCCCGATATGACTTCGGCCGCGCATTTGGCGTGGCGTAGAACGCCGGGTTATGACTGGGGAGGTCGGATGGCGGCGGAGGGGTGATGCCTCGCCGCCGTGACAGTGTCGGTTAGCTGGCGGGCGCGTTCAGATCCGGCATGAACAGCCGTCTAAAGCGTTCGATCCAGCGACCGATAGGACCGGCCAGACACACCGGCGCGTCCAGATAAGCGAGGCAGATGCAGTCCTCGTTTTCCAGGGCGCGAGGGCGGTGACGTTGATCCCCGCTGCGAATGACGAAATCGCCTTCTTCATACACGCCCAATTCGTCGGAAAAGCCTCCCTGCAGCACGACGGTCACCTCTTGGCCATAGTGCCCGTGCAGAGGCGCGCGGCCGCCGGCGGAGATCTTTTGCAGACTGAGGCGTTGCCGCCCTTTGCGTGAGACTTCCAGCACGTATTCGTACACTTTGAACCACTGTTTGCGCCAGCTTACGGCGTTTAAGCCGTCAGGCAGCCAGCGCTGCAGCAGGTCTTCGACGGGTTTTTGCGGCGTCGCCGGCGCGCTTTCCTCTAGATCGATACGCAGCATGATGCGTTCGAATAACGCTTCGCTTAGGTCTTCCTGAGGGAGTTGTTGCAGCATTTCTCCGCCCAGCGCGTTGAAGCGCTGAATGTCGGCGCGGCAGCGAGGGCAGTACTGCAAATGAACGGCGACGCACAAGGCCAGATGCGTCGAGGCGCAGCCTGCGGCGTATTCCATCAGAATGTCATCACTGGGGTGATGTTGGCTCATACTGCTTTTTCCCGTTCCTGCAAAATCACCTTCAGTTTCTGCAGAGCCAGACGGACCCTGCTTTTCACGGTGCCCAGCGGCAGGCTGAGTTCTTCCGCCACCCGCTGATGAGACTTGTCTTCCAGATAGACTTTGGCGATGACATCTCGTTGTTCTTGCGGCAGATCTCCCAGCGATTGGCGAATATTGCGTACGATGACGGCCTGCTGGAACGCGCCGGTAGGTTCATCTGACCCCGGCAGGCTCCAGAGATAGTCTGTTTCCACCTGGGTTTCCTGGCTGGAGCGTCCCAGTTTACGCAGCAGGTCGATGCGCGCATTACGGGCGATGGCGAACAGCCAGGTTGAAGCTGCGGCCTTTTCGCGGTCGAACTGGGCGGCGCGCCGCCACACGTTGACCATGACTTCCTGCACCAGTTCCTCTGCGTGCTCCAGCATGCCCTGTTTGATGGCGTATGCCTTTACTTTGGGGGCGAACGCCTGGAACAGTTGACGGAACGCATCCCGGTCCCGCTGTGCAGCTACCGCTTCTATTAAGGGCGCCAGGACATCTCTAGAGGAGGCGGAGTCCTCGCCTGCGTCAGGGTCCTGTTGGTTAGGGTCCATCTTTCGATTAATCGGTAGCACTATGACGTTGTTACTTACCTGCATAGCGTAGCAGCTCCAAAATAAACCGGGCAAATAATGTTCTAAATACGCTGCCAGTGATGTTTTGGATCAGGTCAGTCGAGTGATAGTTAAATTCAGTCGAACAAAGGAAGCAGCGCTTCCTTTATTTCCGTGCGCAGCAGAGGAGACCAGGCGAGTCCCAGCTCCCGTTTGATGTCCGGGAATCCCTCAATCTGCGACAGAGGGATGGCGATGATCCCGACGGGCGCGCTGGCGTCGATGCCCTGTGGAGCCAGACAGGCGCCGACGCCGGCGGCGACTAGCGCCAGGGCCCACTCTTCATTGTCGGTGCGGGCGGTGATGGTGTAATCCAGCTGATACCGCTCCGCGAAGGCGCGCCATTGTCCGGACAGATCGCAGAAGGAGCGTTCCACCAATCCAATGCCGTTCAGGTCGCTGACGTCAAGCTGGCCTCGCAGGGACAAGGGATGATCCGCGGGCAGCAACAGGCAGTACTCATCCCGCCAGAGGGGATTGAAGTGGTAGTTTTCCGGGCAGCGGTCGCGGCTGACGATGCGAATATCGGTGTTTTCCTCGCCGCGCAGCAGCTCCAACTGCATCCGGGATTGCAGCGGCGCCAGACGCGCCAGCAGCGCTTTGACGCGCTCCAGGCTGACCACCAGGTCCAGGCCGATACGCAGCGGCGGCAACGGCGCGCTTTGCTGGAAATGTTTCACCAGGGCGTCGCTTTGGGCCAATAAGCGGCGGGCCATATGATGCAGTTCACGACCTGCGCGGGTAGTGCGCACGCCTTTTTTGCCCCGTTCCAGCAACAGCGTATCCAATTCGCTTTCCAGCTTACTGACCGCCAGGGAAATGGACGGTTGCGCCACATGACACTGTTCCGCCGCAGCGGTGATGCTGCCGGTCTCCACCGCGGCGACGTAATAACGCAAGGCTCTCAAATCCATACTGGCTCCGTTGTTAGAAAGTTAAGCCTTTGATCTCTTTACTGTTGCGAAGAGAACTCAGGGTAATGGGGCAGGCTGGCGGCGATCAACTCATCATGCGCCGGCACAATGGTCAGATCCGGTTCCTGCTCCTGTAAGGCGTGTAGTTGGGCCACCATGCGCTCTGTCAGGCTGTCGTCATCATTAAGGCTGGCCAGCCAGCGCACGAATCCGGGGCGTGGGCTGTTATCCTGGACCCCTTTCAGGGTCCAGGTGGCGTCGCCGATAAAGAAATACCGGGTCTGCGCGTTCAGAGTCAAATACAGCCCTAACTGACCGCGGGTGTGTCCGGGAATCTCCACCAAGACGACAGACCCGTCGCCGTAGACATCCAGACTGCGCTTGAAACCTTTGAACTCAGTGTCCTCCAGCGTCAGGAAACGCAAGTCGGTATTCGGCCCCTCCAGTTGTGAGTGCAGAAAGGCCGGCGGCTTGCCTTGTAAGGCCGCATCGTACTCCTTTTGCTGCACCCAGATGGGAACGCCGGGGAAATCCACCACGCCGCTGGCGTGATCCCAGTGCAGATGGGACAGTATGATCGCCTTCAGGTTATGGGCGTCATAAGCGTTCGCCGCCAACTGGTCGGCGACAGGGACGCCTTTCTCATAAGCGAACAACGAGCGCGCCCACCAGGGGTTCACCTCGAACTGAGCGTCCACCTGGCGTCCCAGTCCGGTGTCGTAAAGCAAGTCGCCGTCTGGATGGTGAATCAGCACCGCGCCATGGGATAGCTTGCGTCGGGTGAACCAGCTGCCGCTGGCCACCACCATGGCTTCCTGGGCTCCGCTGGAGGCCCCGGTTTCAATGTAAGAAAAACTGATTTCCTCGGCGCGCCCGGATGGCGCTACCAGGAGTTGCAATACCATGGCTGCGGCAACTGCCTGCAGGCGGCTGATGAAAACTGTGCGTGAGTGATGACTCCAGAACGTCATGTCTTATTCCTGTGGGTGGGTGTCCCAGCAGAATAGGACAGACGTTTTTATAGTTAAAATATAGTGTTTTTATGCAAAAACAATAAAAACTATATGGATAAGGCGTGAGTGATCAAGATCAGGGGAACGATACCTGTACGCGCAGCCCGGGCTGCTGGTCCTGTCGGTCGTCCAGAGAAATGCGCGCCCGGTGCAGATCCGCAATGCGCTGGCAGATGGAGAGGCCCAGTCCGCTGCCGATCTCATTCTGCTGCTTGCCGCGGTGAAATCGCTCCATCGCCTGCTGACGCTGCTCTGGGGGAATGCCGGGGCCCTGATCTTCAATGACCAGGGTTTTATCCTTCACTTGCAGTGTGATCTGCGAGTCTTTTGGCGAATAGCGCAAGGCGTTGTCCACCAGATTACGCAGCAGGATGCTGAGGGCGGCGGGATTGCCCTGAATCGGCGCGCAGGCGTCCGCATTGAACTCCGCGCGGATATTCTTCTCTTCTATCAAGGGCTGTGATTCCCGCAGGATATCCTGACACAGCATGTCTATCTGCACCGGCTGGGCGTCGCTGAGCGCGCGCTCGTGATCGAGGCGGCTGAGCTGCAACAACTGCTCTACCATGTGAATCAGACGGTCCAGTCCGCGCAGGGCTTTGCGGAGGCAGTCGGAAACCGGCTCGGATTGCGCCATTTCCTGGGCGTTCTGCAAATGAACTTTCACTCCGGCGAGAGGAGTGCGTAATTCATGGGCGGCGTCGGCGGTGAACTGGCGTTCGCGGTCCGATGTGGCCTGCAGACGCTGGAACAGGTCGTTGATGGCGTCCACCAGGATGGCGAGTTCCGAGGGATAGTTGGCGTCATCCAGGACTTGCAGGTTGGCGTAGTCCCGCTGCTTCAGCTCCTTGGAGATGGTGGAGAGAGGCTTCAAAGCCCGCGTGACCGCCCAGCTGACGCCCAGCAGAATGATGGGAATCAGCAGCAGCGACGGCCAAATCACATGCTCGGCGATTTCCTCCGTCAGCTCGCTGCGCACGTCTTCCTGCTGCGCTACCTGAATCCAGATACGCAGATTCTCATCGAACAAGGTAAAGGTGCGCCAGGGCTCGCCATCGACTTGGTCGGAGTTGAAACCCGCCTGATGCCGGGTGAAACCCTGCGACGCGGATTTGGTCTGAATCAACAGCTTGCCGCTCTCGCTCCAGACCTGAAAGGCCAGCTTTTTCTCGTATTTATGACCCAGGGGCGTGTATTCCTCGCCATCGCTCAATCCCGCTTCTTCCCTCTCGTCGATGGCGTAGTCTTCATACACCAGGGCGTCTTGCAGGTGATCCAGGTTGGTCCGCTTCATCTGGCTGGCCAGCAGGCTTTGCAGCATGCGGGCCATTTGCGCCAGCTCGGCGTCGAACAGCTCTTCCACCTGCTCCTGGGAGTCGTGGTAATTGGCCAGAGCGGTGAACAGACCGCCCAGACAGATAATGGCGATCAGTGAGATCAGCAGAAAACGTTTGATGGAGCGCATTATTCCTTCTCGATCATGTAACCCATGCCGCGAACGGTTTTAATCAGGTCGGCGTTGAGCTTTTTGCGCAGGTTGTGAATATGGACTTCCATGGTGTTGCTGGATACATCGTCGGACCAGCCGTAGACAAGCTCTTCCAACTGATCTTTGGACAGCACCCTGCCGCGATGGGAGGCTAGCTCGTACAGGAGCGCATATTCCCGGCGCGACAGGCGCACTTCCTCGTTGTTTTTATACACTTGATAGGAAGAGGGCAGAATGCGGATATTGGCGATCTGGATTTCCGGATGCGCGTTACCGGAGCCGCGTCGGCTCAGCGCGCGCAACCGGGCTTTGAGTTCGCTCACATCAAAAGGCTTTAGCAGATAATCGTCGGCCCCGGCGTCGAGACCTTTGACGCGATCCTGCACCTGGTCACGGGCGCTGAGAATCAGAACCGGTATCTCGTCGCCGCGATCACGCAGGCGCTTCAAGACAGTGAGTCCGTCGATATCAGGCAATCCCAGGTCCAGGATGACGAGATTGAATTGCTCCAGCTTCAGAGCGTGAAGAGCGGCCTCGCCAGAGGCCACCCAGTCCACCGTATTGGCCTGTTGGGTCAAACTGGTTTGGATGCCGTCGGCCAGTAACTCGTCATCCTCCACCAATAAAATGCGCATTGCGCTACATCATGCTCCGTGTTTATTTCATTTTTTTCAGCAGCGCCTGAATTTCGCCGCGACGTCCGACGTCGGCGACTTGGCGATCAGGGCGCGGCGTCGCCTGCAATGCCTTTTCAAGGTATAGCTTAGCTTGTTTAAGATCGCCTTGCTCTCGCAGATAGTCTCCGTAGAAGAAGTTGGCGTCAATACCATCCGGGTTGATTTCCAGGCCTTTGCGCAACAGTTTGCCGGCTTCCTTGTCGTCGCCGAAGCTGAGCGGCCAGCCGGGCACCTGGTAATACAGCGCGCCGAGACTGGTGTAAGCGGAGCCGCCAAAGGCGTTGGCGTTGAGGGTCATGGCCTTTTCGAAGCAGTCCCGGGCCTCTTTCACCAGGGAAAGCGCCTTGAGGCCGCCCTTGGCGCCGGCATAGGTGCTGGTGATGACGCCTTTCCAGATCCACACATTAGGATCTTCAGGATGTGCGTCCACCGCCTGATCCGCCTGGCCTTTCAGGTTCTGATAACCTTTTTCCTGTTCTTTGGCGTCGACTTCATAACGAACGTGCGCCCAGCCGTGATAAAGGTCTTTAACGTAACCCGCGACCTCTTCCGCATGCGCGGAGGCGGTTCCCAGGGACATGGCTCCGGCTACGATCAGTGCGCGGGCGAAAAGTGTGTATGACATAAAAATTCTCCTCTATTGTTCGGACGCTATGACGTTGAGAGCCAATGGTTCAGGCGTTCTGACGCGCCAGATATTTGCGAATAATGGGCAGCTGCTTGCTGATGGAAGCCGCCACAAGGGCCGGAAATAAGGCGTTGAGACGCACGAACAGTTTTTCCGGCCAGCCCAGGTACACCCGTGGAGAGCGTCGAATGATGGCGGCGCAGATTTGCTCCGCCACCCAGTCTGGCTCGTCCATGTGGTTGCCCAGCTCCGCATTCATGGATTCGACGGCGGAGCTGTTGATGGCGGTGCGGGTGGCGCGGGGCGCGACGTACAGCACCTGCATGGGCGAGTCCGCCAGCTCTCGCTGCAGGGCTTCGCTGAAACCGCGCATGGCGAACTTGCTGGCGCAATAGGCGGCGAAACCGGGATAGCCGATGGAGCCGAACGTAGAGCCGATATTGACGATCGTTCCCTGCTGAATGCGCAACAGCGGCAGCAGGCGTTGGGTCAGCAGCATGGGGCCGGTGACGTTGGCTTCCATCAGGGTGCGGATGCGTTCAGGACTTTGGTCTTCAAACTCATTGAAATCGCTGACGCCGGCGTTGTTGATGAGCATATTCACCTTGGGCTCCCGCGCCGCCTCTTGAGCGACTATGGAGATTCCGGCCTCCAGACTGATATCCGCCACGATGCTGCGGCAGCGTCCGCCGTTGGCCAGAATGCGCGCCTGCAGCTTTTGCAGTTTGTCGGCGTTTCTACCTGTGATGACAAGCGCCGCGCCCTGTTTGGCGAGCCGCAACGCCAGAGCTTCGCCAATGCCGCCGGTGGCGCCGGTGAGCAGAATGGTTTTATCTTTAAGCTGCATGGTGACTCTCCTGATTAAGCGCCTCGCTCTCATGGTTGCGAGGCAGGGCGCGGAAGACGGCGCCGTACAGTTCGTAGAAGACCTTGCTGGCGTGGATGATGGCCTGCTGGTCTTCATGGCGTTCGATTTTGTTCATCAGGTCTTCGAAAAAGCAGATATGGTCCTGATCCAGACTGCCGTGGGAGAACAGGTAACTGAACGCCTGATTAGGCAGTCCCAGCGTTTTCTGAATGATTTCGCCAGCCTGTGTGGCGGTTGTGACGCTGGTGCCTTCCAGCACGTGCACCATGCCGAAGAAGCCCAGTGGGTTGACCCGCATGACGGTGTCATAGGCGTACGCCACCATCAGTTCCGTGGTCAGATGCGGACGACTGCGTCGCACCTCTTCCTTGTCGCCGCCGCAAACGGCGATGTCGTTCAGAATCCACTCTTGATGGCCGCATTCTTCCTCAATGTATTCCGCCACCGCTTCCCGCAGCCATTCATAGTGCTCCGGCAGACGCCCGCCGCAACTCATCAACAGGGGCACGGTGTGTTTGACGTGGTGGTAGGCCTGAGTCAGGAACGCGACATACTGACTCAGTGTAATTTCGCCGCGCAGCGCATCCTGGATAATTGGGCTGGACAGCAGTCGGTTGCGTTCCTGTTGGGTTTCCGCCTGCAGACGTTGGTAAAAGCTCATGGCATGCTCCTGGTGAAAGGCTGGGAAGATTGAAATAAGTCGTTGAGACGGTCCTTGTGCCTGGCGGCGATGGCGCATCTGCGCACCCGGCCGTTGGCGGTAAGTTGACCATTGGCGGCGCTGAAGGGAGCGTCGCTGATAATGATGCTGCGCACCTGGGCGTAATCCGGCAGGCGCTGATTAACCTGCGCCACCGCCTGCATCAACAGGTCATGGCCGATGTCAGGTCTGGCGGGCGTCACCACGGCGACATTGAAAGGCTCGCCATCGCCGAATAACGCGGCCTGGGCGATACAGGGTGCGGACAATAGCTCGCTTTCCACCCATTCCGGCGACAGATTGCGGCCAAATGCGGTGACGATCAGGTTTTTCTTTCTGCCTTCGAGATAAAGGTATCCTTCCTCGTCCAGTCTGCCGATATCCCCTGTGTGCACCGCTTCCGAGGCCTGGAGAGGCTCTCCCAGGTAGCCGCAATAGGCGGCGCCGGCGACAATGATTTCTCCGTCATCGGCGAAGGACAGACTGACGTGAGACAAGGGTTTGCCTACGCTGCCGGGACGTGACGCCGACGGACGGTTGAGGCTGACCACGGACGCGCATTCGGACAAACCGTAGCCCTCGTACACAGGGACGCCCAGTTGCGTCGCCTGAGCGTGCAGGACGGGCGATACTTTGGCGCCGCCGACAGCGACGAATCGCAGCTTTTCCAAACGCAGTTGGCCGCCCGCAATGAGAAACAACATCGCCTTCAGCAACTCCGGCGTGAGGATCAGCGTTTGCGGATTCCAGCGTTGCAGTGTCTGCGCCCACTGCGTCAGATCCAGGCCGCTGGAGCCGCTCAGTCCCAGACTGGCGAGCCCGGGGGCGATAACCCTGCCGCCTTTATATAGCGCGACATATACTCCCGCGATGTTTTCCAGCAAGGTGGCCAACGGCAGCGTACACAAGTGGCCGATGGGCTCATCGATTTCAACGGCTTCCGCCAGACTCAGCATCACTGACTCCAATGCGGCGGCGCTCAAACGGGCGCCTTTGGGCTGACCAGTGGAGCCGGAGGTGTAAGTGACTTTGATGATATCTTCGGCGGTCTCTTGAGCAGGCGATGTAGCCTGGGTCGCTACCGCGTACAGGCCCAGGTCCGCATCCAGGACTACCGCATCCGCGGTTGGCGACTGCGCGGCCTGCACGATCACCGTTTCAATGGCGGCGTCGTTGAGCAAGTGTTCCCGCTGGGTTGCGGAGAAAAACAGAGGCACGGGTATCAATGTGACGCCAGCGTGTAAACAAGCTAGATCGGCGCAGATCCAGGCAGGCCCATTGTCCGCCTCCAGCGCCAGGCGGCGAACGCCCAGCTCATTCAGTTTGCGGGACAGATTTTCTACCGCGCGCCATAGCGTCTCATAAGTCAGCGCCCCTTTTTCATTCTCCAGCGCGACTTGGGTGGGTGTGGTCTGCGCGTGTTCGCGCAGGCGTTGTATTAAGGCGTTTGCAGTCATGCAAGCTCTCCCTGCGTTAGTCAGTCTTCATGTTCCGGTTGTGGACAGCGCTCCAGAACCTTCGCCATCACCGGGTTGCTGATCAGGTGGTGGATGCCGTGTGGAATGGAAATGGCCATAACCGTAGGGGATTTGTCGTAGTAGCTGCCCCAATCGGCGGCGTCCTGGCTTAAGGCTTCCGGCTTCGCTTTGGCGAGTTCGATCATGGGCAGGTCAAAGCGACGGAAGCTGTTCAACAGTTCTGGAATAACGGTCAGGGTCAGCCACTGATATTTGCGTTCGGAAAAGTAGCGGCCCAGCACCAGAATCAGGCGGCGCAGCGCTCCCTGGGTCGTGGACGCCAGATTGCCGACTTCAATAATCCCGCTGCGTGAACAGGGCGCGCCCTGAATCCGCGCCAGAACCTGTTCGATAGGCGCATCCAGATATTGCTCCAGAAACAGCCGCCGGAACTGAGCGCTTTGATAGCCCAGGACGGAGATCAGCCTGTCCTGCTCGTAGCAGAGAACAAAGTTTTCCATGAAGTAACGGATGTTAGCGCCGTACTCCTGATCAAAACGTTGACGGATGAATGATTCGGCGACAGCGCGCGAACGATGTCCTGGTCCGACATGGATATAACGATTGTCGATAGCCGTTGTCGCCTCAGGGGCGGGAAGTGTGTCCGGTTGCTGCATAAAGCCTCCTCGTGGATGTCTCTATGCAGGTTAATTTGGCAAGCTTAAGGAACCCTTAAGTGAAAAATATTTTTCTTTGAGTATGAGAACCCGTGAACTTTTCAGAAACAGCCCGGTCAAATCAATCGTTGTCGCAAAACTGGGACGACAAAAAATTCTCAATCACTATTTTCTGCTTAAGGATACTCTTATGAACCAATCACAAAAGAAACTGACTGGCGCTGCTCTGGCTATCGCTGCTGCTGGATTTTTTGGTACTGCTGCGCTGACTTCCACTACTGCAGTCGCTGCGGAAGCTCAGGTTCATTGCTGGGGCGTTAACAGCTGCGCCGGTCACAATGACTGTAAAACCGCTAACAACGATTGCAAAGGCATGGCCAGCTGTCAGGGCCAAGGTTTCCTGAGCATGACTGCGGACGAGTGCAAAGCGAAAGGCGGCACAGTTAAGTAATCGCGGGGCCTGTTGACCGTTGATATGCGCTGGTCCGGCGGTGACGCCGGACGCGCCTTTTCAGGAAAACGGTCTATATTGTTTTCGACTTCTTATTTCATCACGACGCATTGAATCTCTATGAATACCCGTCCCCCATTTTCCGGTTTTGGTCTAGGGCTCAGGCCCGATTACTACACCCATATTCTGGAAACCAGACCGCAGGTGGACTGGTTTGAGATCATCAGCGAGAACTACATGGTTGAGGGCGGCAAACCGCTGTATTTTCTTGACCGTATTCGTGAACACTATCCCCTGGCGATGCATGGCGTGTCTCTGTCCATCGGCTCAACCGCCGCGTTGGATATGGGTTATTTAACTCGCCTGAAAACCTTAATCGAGCGGGTGAATCCGTTGTGGGTGTCCGACCATCTCTGTTGGACCGGTCTTAGCGCCCATAATTCCCATGATCTTTTGCCGCTGCCTTATAACGCTGAGAGCGTGCGTCATGTGGCGGAGCGAATAAAGCAGGTGCAATCGTTTTTAGGGCGTCGCATCGTCCTGGAAAACTTATCCAGCTATGTGAATTTCAGTGAGTCCGACATGACGGAGTGGGAGTTTGTCGCCGCCGTCGCCGAGGAAGCGGACTGCTGGCTGTTGCTGGACATCAATAACATATACGTGAGCGCGCGCAATCATCAGTTTGACGCACTGACTTATATGAACGGCATTCCCCAGGATCGGGTGATTCAGTTTCATATCGCCGGCCATTCTGATTATGGCGACTATATCGTCGATACCCATGACGCTCCGGTGGCGGACCCGGTATGGGAGCTTTATCGATTGGCGGTGCGCCGTTTCGGCAAAGTCTCGGCGATGATCGAGCGGGATGACAATATGCCCGAGTTTTCAGAGCTGATGAGCGAGCTGGCGACATTACGCCGTATTGCGGAAGCGGAGTTCCCGCAACTGGAAACGGTGCGGAGCGAGGCGGCCTATGTCTGATTTATCCCGGCTGCAACACGATTTCCTGACAGCGATCAGTGCGCAGGAGGGCTGCTCGGTGGATTCTGCGCTGAGCGCGGGGCCATTAAGCGCGGCGCAACGCATCGAAATTTATCGCAACGCCTATTTCACCCGGCTGATTGGTGTGTTGTCGGAAGATTATCCTACCGTGCGCGGACTGCTGGGCGATGACGCCTTCAAGCAGATGAGTCGCGACTTTATTATTCTGCATCCATCCTCCAACACCTCGGTGCGCTGGTTCGGCGAGGCGTTGCCGGATTATCTGGCGCACACAGAACCCTATAGCCGTCACAGCGTACTGGCTGAACTGGCGGAATGGGAGCGCCTGTTGCGCCTTATGTTTGACTCCGGCGACGCGCAGCCCATAGACATGACGGCGTTTCAGTCGATTGCGCCGGAGGCCTGGCCGACTTTGCGCTTTGATTTCATCCCTGCGCTGACGCTGCATCGCCATCGCTTCAATACCGCGCCGATCTGGAAAGCGTTGAAAGAAGAGCTGACGCCGCCGGAACCTCAGGTTTTGGAGCAAGAGGAAACCTGGCTATTGTGGCGCTCGGAGTGGGTGACCTTGTTTCGTTCCCTGGCGGTGGATGAAGCCGCCGCCATCACAGCGGTAAGCGAAGGCGCTAATTTCGCTGATTTGTGTGAGCTGTTATGGGAGTGGCATGGCGACGCGGCGGCGCAACGAGCGGCGCAGTTGCTACAGAGCTGGACTCAGGCCGGGTTGCTGCAGGGACTCACGCAAGAGACGTGACAGGTCCCGGAAATGCAAAAGGCGACCGAGGTCGCCTTTGCGGGTGAGGGATCAACCACTTAGTGGTGGTGTCCGCCTTCGCCGTGAACGTGGCCGTGAGACATTTCTTCTTCAGTCGGTTCACGCATTTCCATCACTTCTACGTCAAAATGCAGAGTTTGGCCCGCCAGAGGGTGGTTGGCGTCGATAGTGGCGGTGTCGTCGGACACTTCCATTACCACGATGACGCGCGCGCCGCCTGCAGTCTGTGCATGGAACTGCATACCTGGCTCAACTTTCTCTACGCCTTCGAAAGCTTCCAACGGAACGACCTGAACCAGTTCAGCTGAGTATTCGCCGTAAGCGTCGGCAGGGTCGACCGATACTTTTTTCTTGTCGCCAGCGGACAGTTCACGCAGGGCGTTTTCCAGTCCCGGGATAATGTTCTGCGCGCCTTCCAGATAGGCCAATGGCTCGCCGCCGACGGAGCTGTCGATCACTTCGCCGTCGTCGTTAGTCAAAGTGTAGTGAATGCTCACAACCCGGGGTTTGATATCAGACATAAAAGCACCTTTAAGGTTTGGTGAGGTGGTTGAGCACGCCGCCGTGGGCGTTCCCTCGTGTGTTTCCGCCTCGTTATCGTAAAACTCAATCGGACCGGGTTTAAAAGCGCAGATAGGCAACTGGCGTTAAAACAAGGGAACGATATTCAGAGTTAAGTTGGAGCGGTCCCATTGTCAAAAGGGGACCGCCTGCCGTACCCGCCAGTCTAGTGAGGTTATGCCCAGTTCTCAAGGGCCGCCGGACAATCCGCGGAGGATAGATTGCGACAGGCGCGGAGGCGTTTGCAGCAGCGCCGCTTACATAGATGATTCCAACTGATATTTATCCAGGACCTTCTGTGCTTCGCCGTCTTTATATAGCTGCCGCAGAGTCTTGTTGAACTTGTTGATCACTTTGCGCGACGTATGGCCTTTCACGAAGCCGACATAGTAGTTGATCGACTTATGGTTCCAGGCGAAGCGAATATTCTTGAGGCCCAATTGACGCAGAATTTCAAAGCCGACATCGCGGTTGGAATAAACCGAATCCACTTTTTTATCGCTCAGCATACGGAAAGACACCAGATCGTCTTTCGCCAGCACGATTTTCATCGTGGGCATGGCGGTGCCAATGGTCTCCAGCGTTTTGGACGTGTTGGACGGGCCGAAGACGCCAACCTGATGTTCGGAAAAGTTATATAGCGTCGAGTACTGCCGGGTGTCGCTTTCGTTAACAAAGAAGCCGTAACTGGTTTTCAGGATGGGCAGGGAATAATGCAGCCATTCGCTGCGCTGATCATTCCATCCGATGACATAGAGGCCGTCCACCTGCTTTTCCTTGGCCTGCTGCTGGGCGATTGTCCAGTCCAACAGGTTGAACTCGCATTGGATCTCGGAGGATTTGCAGATGAGTTTTACCAGCTCTGTGCCTGGGCCGGCGACTTCGCCTTTTTCTAGATAGGTGAAAGGTCTGAAATCCTGCGTGTTGAAGATCAGCTTGTCTTCAGCGGAAGCCAGCGTCGCCGCCCCCATGCACAGAGCGGTTAGGGCCGCAGTTAGGATTTTCATTATTGCCTCCGGGTATGTGAATATTGCTTGTTATTATTTCATGTTATTCCCGACGGTTGTATTTCCTTGTTTTATATAATTATTTGTTATGTTTTTCTGTCTCGTCAGTCAGCAAAAAAGGGGGTAGTGGGACCTACCCCTGAATATCCGCGAGAGTCTGCGGATGTTTGCGAATTTCGTTACGCTCTCTCTAACGCCTCCGTTATTGATGCGCCGTTTAGTTGTATCCCTGCAGCTTGTCGATATATTCCGGCAGGAACAAAGAGATCTGCGGCACGTACGTAATCAAAATCAGGAAGCCCAGGAGGAGGCCCAGCCAGGGCAGGGCGGCGCGAATAACCCAACCGATGGAGCGATTGGTGATGCCCGCCGTCACAAATAAGTTTAGTCCTACTGGCGGCGTTAGCATGCCTATTTCCATGTTCACCACCATAATAATGCCAAGGTGTATCGGGTCGATGCCCAACTGGGTGGCGATGGGGAACAGAATCGGCGCCATGATCAGCAGAATGGCGGAAGGCTCCATGAAGTTGCCCGCCATCAGCAGCAGAATATTCACCACAATCAAGAAGCCCCAAGCCGGCAAGCCCCAATCTACGATGGTCGCGGCGATGGCCTGTGGAATGCCTTCGGAGGTCAGCACATGGGCGAACAGCATGGCGTTGGCGATGATGAACAACAGCATCAGACTGACCTTGGCGGCATCCAGCACCACGTGACGCACTTCTTGATTCACTACTGACTTAGGCAGCGCCAATGCGCACTGCAGGGTGTTGCGAATCACTGCGCTGGGAATCGCTTCGCCTTGGTTGCGCCAAGCGACGTTTTTCAGAGGGCCGATATCGCGATAGCCGATGACGGCGATCAGGTACGCGTATACTGCCGCTACTGCCGCCGCTTCCGTCGGGCTGGCGACGCCGCCATAAATAGAGCCCAGGACGATCACGATCAGCATGAGTCCGCCCATTGCGACAACGCCTGTTTTCACCAGCGTTTTAACGCCTGGGAACGGCTGCGAGGGCAACTTCTTGATACGGGCGGCGATATAGATGGCGATCATCAGAATGCCGCCCATCATCAGACCGGGAATCAGGCCCGCCATGAACATGCGCGCGGCGGAGACTTCCGTCGCCGCAGCGTATACCAGCATGACGATGGAAGGCGGGATCAGAATCCCCAGTGTGCCGGCGTTGGCGATAAGACCAGCGCCGAAACTTTGCGGATAGCCCGCACGCACCATGCCTGCGATGACGATAGATCCGATCGCCGCCACGGTGGCGGGTGAAGACCCGGATACCGCTGCGAACAGCATACAGGCCATGACGGACGCCATACCCAGGCCGCCGCGAATGTGGCCCACGCTGCTGACGGCGAAATCAATCAGACGACGCGCCACGCCGCCGGTGGAGAGAAACGCCGAAGACAGAATAAAAAATGGAATCGCCAACAACGTATAGTGGCTTGAAGTCGCCTCAAACATCTTCAATGCAATGGAGGCGAGCGACGTGTCCGGGGCGAAAAACAAAATCGTGACAATACTGGACAGGCCCAACGCCACGGCGATCGGCATGCCCATCAGCATGCAGGTGAACAGCAGGATGAATAATACGGCGGCGGTCATGAGCGGTTACCTTGCGCTGGAGAGGAGGAGTCCGCCGTCTCATCGGCGAGATGCATGCTTTCTTTGGCTTCGTCCACGAACTCAAAGCCGTTGGATTTGACAGTGATGATTCCCCACAGCAACTGCAGAAAACGAATAGCCAGCAGGATGAATCCAATAAACAGAATGCTCTGTGCGACCCAGCGAGGCACAGGAATATCGCTCAGCTCAATGCCGATCTTGTACATCTTGGCGAGATAGATCCAGCCGCCGTACAGGAACAGTCCGCAATAGACCAGACACATCACCACCGTGAGGGCGGCCACTGCGCGGCGTGGACCGCTGGGCAGCAGTTTTACGAAAGCGTCCACGCCAATGTGCGCATTCACCCTGACGCCGTAGGAAGCGCCAAACAACACCATCCAGGCGCCCAAATACAGGGTGGCCTCTTCCGCCCACAACAGGCCGGTATTGAAAAAGAAACGAAGCATGGTTTCCGAGAACACCAGCAGGGTCATGGACACCAACAACAGACACAGAACGCTTTCTTCAAAGCGATGGACGATTCGACCAAACATGATGGGACCTAATTCTGGTTATTGTACGGCTTAAAACGGTTCTACAGCTCGAATAACAAAAGTATAGGAGCAACCTGGCGGTTGCTCCTTTTCTACGAGAGGGTTATTGGTTGGAAGCTTCAGCGGCTTTGATCAGGTCTGCGCCGATTTCCTTCTCGAACTTCTTCCAGACGGGTTTCATGGCGTCAACCCACTGCTTGCGTTCTTCAGGAGTCAGAGACGATACCTTGGTGCGACGGGAAGCAATGATGGCTTCTTTATCGCTGTTGTCTTTCTCAGCGGCGATGCTGTTGCCGTAGGCGATGGACTCATCCAGGCTCTTCTTGATGGTGTCGCGCATGTCGTCAGGCAGATCCATCCAGAACTCTTTAGAGGTCACCACCAGGTAGTCCAGCAGACCATGGTTGGATTCAGTGATGTTGTCCTGAACTTCGTAGAACTTCTTGGAGTAGATATTGGACCAGGTGTTTTCCTGACCATCGATAGCGTTGGTTTGCAGCAAGGTGAACACTTCAGAGAACGGCTTTTTCACCGGAACCGCTTTAACGGCCTCGAATTGCGCAGCCAGTACGTCGGAAGTCTGGATACGGAATTTCTTACCAGCGATGTCAGCAGGAACGCGAATAGAGGCGTTCGCGGACAGTTGCTTCATACCGTTATGCAGGTAGCCCAGACCAACCAGACCTTTACGCTCCAGCGCGGACAGCAGTTCCTGACCGGCGGGGCCATTCTGGAAGCGCTCTACCGCCGCCATATCCTGAAACAGGAAAGGCAGATCGAACACTTGCAGTTTCTTGGTGTAGTTGTCGAACTTGGACAGGGAAGGCGCGGCCAATTGCACGTCGCCCAGCAGCATAGCTTCCAATACGTTGTCGTCGCCGAACAACTGGGAGTTGGGGAATACTTTTACTTCAACTTTGCCGGGCAGCCGTTCTTCCACCAATTGCTTGAACTTAATAGCCATCTGTCCTTTTGGCGTGTTTTCCGCCACAACGTGGGAAAACTTGATCTGGATGGGAGCAGCGAAAACAGAGAAAGACAGCGTAGCGCCAACAAGGGCGGTCAGGAGTTTTTTGAAACGCATGTTATACCTCGTATGTTGTTTTTGTTGGGTTTAGGCGAAAGCCATAGTCGATTACATAAGAGCAACCTCCGGGCCAATTTCTACGTTAATGTGAAATTTTAGTAATAACAGTGTGTTACCGGGATTTGTCGAAAAAGCGGGATTTTTAAATGGGTGGAAATCCACCCATTTAACTAGTCGGCGGTGGGCGGGAATCCGCATATTTTTCTCCGGTGGAATTGCGGAGACAGTGTCGGAGAGCGAGTTTGAATGCTTAAATCCTGGCGCAACAAACTATGGAAGAGGGAGAACGGCTGAAGTTCTGCAGCGTAATCAATGGACGGTCAGGTAATAATCATCCTATCCCCATGTGATTCTGTGAGTAACGCCTCACAGAATCACATGGGGCAGATAGCGGGAAAGGTCTTGCGTCACCAGAGCTTTATCCTCTCTGACTGAGATCCCCGCCGGTTGATCGTTCACCAGCCAGGAGCCGATCAGCGTGTAGTTCTCACCGAACTTGGGGAGAGGATGGTAGGCCTGAAAGATAAAACCTTCCTCGCCATAAGGGCCGTCCGTATCGAAGAGCACTTCGCCGTCGCGATACAGAGCCACATTGGCGCCTTCGCGGGAGAATATCGGTTTTTTCACCAAATCCACCCCTGGCGCATGCTCGACTTCATCTTCGAAATAAGCCGGCAGCAAATTAGGGTGATTCGGGAACATTTTCCACAACATTGGCAGTAGCGCTTTATTGGACAGCACAGACTTCCACAAGGGCTCAATCCAGCGCGTTGGATTCTGCAGAATCAACGGCGCGAACTCTTCCCGCTGCATGAACTCCCAGGGATACAGCTTGAACATCAGCTCAATCACCCGGTCATCCAAGTCAGTGAATTCTCCGTTCTCGCCCTGTCCGATATCGTCAATATAGATAAAGCGGTTGGGAATGCCGGCTTCCGCGGCGCAGTCCTGCAGGTACTGAATCGTCCCGCGATCTTCTTCAGTGTCTTTGCAGCAACTGAAGTAGAAATCCGGCCCGTCGGTTTGCGCATAGATTTCCGCGAGCCTGCGCACCAGCTTTTCCTGTAGGGAATTGAACTGGTCGCAAGCGCGGGGTAAGCGTCCATTACGCACGCTTTCCTCCAGCCACAACCATTGCCAGAAGCCGGACTCATACAGACTGGTGGGCGTATCGGCGTTGTTTTCATACAACTTGGCGGGGGTGCGGCCGTCGTAAGCAAAATCGAGGCGCGAATACAGACTGGGCTGTTGGTCGCGCCAGGAAGCGCGCACGGCTTCCCAGAACACTTCAGGGATACTGAACTTCCGCAACAGGCGCTCGTCCTCCACCACACGGTCGACCACTTCCAGACACATCTGGTGGATGTCCGCCGTGGGATCCTCGAGCCCGGTTTCTATCTGCTCCAGAGAGAACTGATAGTAAGCGCTCTCGTCCCAATAGGCCTCGCCATGCATGGTGTGAAACTGGAAGCCGTATTCATGGGCGAGATCACGCCAATGGGCCCGCTCCTGGATCGGAATGCGCAGCATAACTTAACCGCCCCAGCTGCTTCTTGAACTGGAGCTGGACTTGGAAGAGCTGCTCCAGGAAGACTTGGCGTTCACTGTCGAGCCGAAGCCGCCGCGGGAAATGGTCCGCGTCACCGCTGGCTTGGGTTGAAACGCTTTGTTGTCCACCGTGACTTTGCGGTTGTAGGTGCTGCCGTAGCGATAGCCGTCGGAAGTCACCCAACTGCCGTAAAACGGCGAGCCGCGATAATAGGAGGTGAACACCGGCTGGTAATCATAACGGCGGTTCGAGTCCAGAATCTTGGCGAACATGAAACCAGCCATGGCGGGCATGAACCAGCTCTGACCTGAGCTGCCCTGGTAGCTGGTGCAGGCGTTGGCGCCGAACTCCGCTTCACAGTCCCGCATGGACATATATTTGGGCGCGGTCTCATTCGCCCGTTTCAGCGCTTGCTGGTACGCCGCTTCACATTCGGAGGCATAGCTTGGGTTTTCATTGATGCACTCGCTCATGTCTTTATAAACCTGAGCTTCGCGAGTATCCGAGCAGGCGGTGAGCGTGACGCCGGCGACAGCGACAGTGATGGGCCGCAGCAGAAAGCTCTGGCCGTTCTTCTTCATCCTGTCCAGATTAATTTCTTTCGTACGCTTCATTCCACTGCTCCTTAATAGGTCATGCAAGCCGCGTTCAGGATGCCGACCGCCACGGAAAATCCGCCCAGTACGACGCCTGCGGACACTTCGCCGTCGGTGATGCGCTGCACGATTTTAGGCATGAAGATAAAGCGGATGATGGCGAAAGCGACGACCTGGGCAATCAACGCCACGGCCGCCCAGACCCAGAAATCCAACAGGGATACGGAGTTGGAGGCGGCTCCGGCGAGTGCGACGGAAAAACCAATCACAGCGCCGATAAGGCCTGTCGCGGCGGCGACGCTTTTATCTTCTTTGACCAGCTTCCACTCGTCGTGAGGCGTAATCAGGGTATACAGGAATTTGAACACCAACAGCAGGACTAATGAGGAAGAAAAGTAAATCGCAAAATTCGTTAGGCCTAACAGCGAATGTGCGATAGCGTCCATGGACAGCTCCTTCTTTAATAATTATGAGGTATTGTGGGTTGAGGAGGATAAATGCGGGAGCCCGCATTTATCCGATGATAACGATGTCCGCTGGCCGCAGATTAATGCCAGTAGACAGCACCAGACAGCGGTCGGCGCGGTTATCGATGATTTTTTCTTCGCCGCAGACCATAAGAAACTCGTCCAGGTCCTCATTCACGGATCTTTCATACAGCATGGCGAACTGATCTGTTTCAGTGACTTCGCCAGCTTCGGTCGTGGTTTTTTCCGTCATGGCCACGGGAGGCGACGCTTCTCCCACACTTTCCCAAACACGTTGAAAACGATGGCCTTCAATACTGTATTCAGGCTGGCTGATCTGGGAGTTGATCAACATATCCCAGTCCGCCTGACTGCCAACGGCGCGGGTTTCGTAGTAGTACCAGAGCTTGACGTCTTCAATATGGTTTTCCGTCATGCCGCCGTTCAACACCACCTGAATGAAGCCGTCGTCGTCGGTGTAGAAGCGCAGCAGGGTGCTGCTGGCGTCCAACTGCACTTGACCTACCGCCTGAATTAACTGGGTTTTGGCTGCGCCTTCGAAAATCACGGAAGGCTCTATCAGTCGTAGTCTGAGTTGGTCGAGTTCAAATGCGCCGCCGAGACGTAAGCCCATGATTTCCGGTGCGGAAGGGGACTTAGGTTCATCTTTTTTGAAAAACTTGCTAAACACAGAGTTTCTCCCAATCAAGTCCATCGATGCGTTCGTCCGCGATGTAGTAAATCGTGGTTCCCGGCGCAACCGTATGGCTCATAGGTGGATTCAAAGTAACGGCCCCTTTGCCGTCGCCGACGGCAATCAGGATCGCATCATAACGTTCTTTTAGCGGCAGAAACAAATCCCGCAGCGGGACGCTATTGGCTTCAGCCGGATATTTTATGGAGTACTGCGTCATGCCATCCTGCACGTTCAGCAGGTCCTGATGCAGCGCGCTGGAGCCGGGATGCATGGCGGACTTCGCCAGCAACTCAACGTCCACTGACGGCGTGCATTCTATGTTGGGGCAATGAACTTTCAACAGGCGGCTCAAATTGTCGTCGTTGAAATAGGCGATCATGTGAGCGTCTTTGTTGCGACTGGAGCAATAGAGGGCGGCGGTCATGGTGACGTCGTCTTCCGGGGCGTCGATGATGATGGTGGACGCGCGCTCCAGGCAGGCCATGCTCATTTGCTCGTCGTTGTTATAGCTTTCAACTTTGACGAAGCCGATCTCTTCCGGCATCGGGTTTTCGATATCGGCTTTGGCGCAGAGCACTACCGGACGGGTCTCCTCACTGCCCAATTGCTCGCGCAACAGGAGCCGGATCAAGTGAAGCGTGCGTCTTTCGTTCCAGCCGATGACGAGAATATGATTGTCGCAATCAAGTTGTTTCAAACCTTTCACTCCCTTTTTCCAGTGGTAGGAGGCGAATACAGCGACTCTGCCTACGAATAACGCAAATAAACTCAGACCGAATGGAATGATGAATATGGAGACGGCGATCTTGCCGCCGGAGGTTTGTGGAGAGAAGTCTCCATATCCGACAGTGGATGCGGTGACGACGAGCCAATAAGCAAAATCCGGCAGAGACAGTAAATCCGTCTCGCCGGACAAATAAAGAAAGAAATAACTTAGTCCCACGTAGGAAAGCAATGCGATGGCGACTCCTTGCCATCGCAGCTCCATAAAGTGTCGGATAAAGATTCTCTTAATCTTATTTATTATTAGCATCGGACGAACTCTTAAACTCAGTTTCCTCCGAGTATACGCGCCAGTTCGTCGTCTGCGTTAGCGTTGGAGCCGTTAATGCCAGCCGCCTTCAGTTTTGCGTCCAGAGAGTCGCCGCTTTCTTCTGAAGCCAGCTCTTCCGCTGCATCCAGCTCGGCCGAACGTTGGTTCTGGCGGCTTTGAATGCGTTGCAGCGATTCCGCAGCCGTCTTCATTTTGCTGTTGGCGCCCATGTGACGGGAAGACACAGCGACTTGCGCTTTTTGTACGGACTCAGTCGCCTTCACCATGTCGATTTGCTGCTCCATGCGACGCAGGTTGGACTTGGCTTGCGAAATATTGCGACGCAGCGTCTGTTCAGACTGATTGAACTGATCTACGTATTTCTGCTCAGCGTCCATTTGGTCGCGTAGCTCAACCACTTTCTGCGCGCATTCCAGCGCCAGGTTGCGGTCGCTGTCCGCTGCTTTGCGGGCATGGCTTTCGTATTCAGCGATAGACGCTTTCAGGCTCGCCACTTTCTGGTCGGCCAGCTTTCTTTTCGCCATGATCTGGGTCAGTGCGTGATCGGACTTACGCAACTCTTCTTTGGCTTCACGGATTTCCTGGTCCAGAATGCGCAGCGCCTGACTGTCTACAACCGCTTCCGCCGCTTCGTTGGCTCCGCCTTTGATGGCGGTCACTAATTTTTTCCAAACGCTCATAATTCAACTCCGTTAACAAGATGGTTCTGGTACGCGTCCAAAAACGCCTCAACGTTTTGGAACAACATATCAACCTCGATCAGGATGCTTTCTTCTTTGGATTGGGCCGACAGGGCGCCGAAAGCCATGTAGTAGTCCTCGCCTTCCACATTGGTGATGCCAATGGTGGTGAGAGGGAATATTTGATGCGTCTTCAAAATGTCTTCATTAAGAAGGGCGCAATCTTTGACTTGGCCTTTTGCAAACAGCAGAGACTCGACAATAATTTGTTCGCCGCTGATCGCGAGATAGGCGTCGATGCCGTCACTATTAGTAATGCACAGGCAGGTCGCTTCTCTGGTGACTGCGTAGTCATCGCGTTGACTCAAAAGGCTTTCCAGCTTTAAGAGATCCCAGCTCATTTTGTTCTCCTATTAATTTTTACCCCGATTGAAGGCTTGTAGAAAAATGTACACGAAGATTTTTATTTGCACAAACTTTTTTTTGCTCTATAGTAAATTTTAACTCATAAACGTAAATTATTTTTTACATAAAGAAGAAATGGACGCCATGGCAAACGAAACCAAACCGTCAATGAACTCCTGGAGAGAACTGGCTTCGCGCATCATTAAATTCGAAATGGCCAAACGTGGCGTTAAGTATAGCGACCTTAGCGACAGACTGGCCCGAATCGGCACACAGCAGAGTGCGGATAATCTCCGCAACAAGATAAATAAAGGGATTCTCGGCGCAGATTTATTTCTGCAGATCATTCTGGTGCTGAATGTGAGGAAACTTGCGCGAGAAGAATTAATGGACATCCTGCATGACCTTGGCGTGAACCACTCTGATCTGGAATGAACTCCACGGCCTTGGCTCCACTAAACCGCCGCCTCCGTACGATGATTGGCTCTGACCTGCTTGCGCCAGGCGGCGGGTGTGGAGCCATAGTGCTTTTTAAACTGCCTTATGAAGTGGGTGACGTCGCCCCAACCCACGCTGACGGCGATTTTCTCCACTGATTCCCCCGTGTGCGCCAGCTTCAGGCTGGCCGCCTGCAATTTGTTGCGGGTAATCCACTCTCCGACAGAAAAGCCCGTAGACTTCTTAACCGCCGCGGCGACATGAGCCGGCGTGCGATGCACTGCCGCGGCGACATCCTGCAGCGATATCTTCTCCAGACAGTGGCTTTGAATATACTCCAGCGCCCGCGTTGTCAGATTGTCCGTAAGTGGCGCCGCGCTTGGCGCATCCGTCCGCATGGCGCGGTTAACTTCCGATAAGATCAGCAGCAACAGGCAACGCGTGACAATGCTGGTTTCAGGCGTGTTGCGCTGACACTCCTCGCGCAGATCTGCAAACAGTGACAGCAAACGTTCCCGCCGCGCGGGGTCTACGGTGATCATCGGAGGCATGCCCGAGCGGACCCGTTTGAAAGAGGACATTAAAGGATGGGTTTCATCGATATCCAGGCAACCGGCGCAGAAACCCAGCCACCAGGCTTCCAGGTTGTTCGCGGACAGTAAGCGGTGAGGCATGCCGGCAGGAACCAGGGTGACGACTCCCGCGCCCAGCGTGATGTCATCGCCGTGCCTGATGCGCGCGCTGCCATCCAGAATCAGGGATAACACGTGTTCGGCGTGGGACGCCTCTTCGCTGTGTTCGTTAAAGCTCATGACGCCGTGCTCGACGGCGATGGGTTGTGTTGCGTGCATGGGATGAATATAGCCGATTTATGTTTTTCCAGCGTAGTTCATTCAGCAACAAATCTAAATATCAGCCGATTTATTCCCATATTCCGCTCTGCGTCCAGGCGCTTGCGGGGTTTAACATCATTCGAGTGTTCAACCAAGAGATAAGCGAATATGTCGGAGAGCAATCATCATCAACCTGAATGGGATGAGGCGGTCACTCGTTGGTATTGTGAAAACTACAGTGAGTGGCCAAGCAACGAGTTTGTGGTGGAGGCGGCGGACTTAAAGCCGGATAGCTGCGTGCTGGATATTGGGTGCGGCGGCGGACAGGCTTTGCGGCTGGCCTACGCGGTGGTGACGAAGGGGCGTCTGGTGGGCGTGGAACCCACTCCGGTTATGCTGCAATTCGCCAAAGAGCATAAGGATAACGCCGCATCGATTGAGTATCTGGCGGGCGCGGCGGAATCCCTTCCGTTGGCGAACGCCTCCATAGATATCGCCTGGGCGGTGAATACATTGCATCATTGGCGCGATATACCGGCGGGGCTGACTGAGGCTGCGCGTGTCATCCGCCCAGGCGGGCAGTTGATCCTTGCCGAGGATGCAGACGTGACGGACCGCTCCGCATTGAGTGAGGAAGCGCTGCAAAGCGCCCTGAAGCAGGCGGGATTTACAGACTTTCGAACTGTCCCCACTCAGCGAGGTGACGTGCTTTGTTACCTCTACCAATGCCGCAGGGAACAGGGCTGAACGCCTTTCAGGCTGGGCCTCTGGCGATAATGGCGTCTGTCGGGCGGTTTACACTGTTTCACCATTATCTCCTTTACTAATAGGGATTATGGGCCACAATTATGATAATCGCGTTCAAGCATTTCGCCCGGGGAGGGCGTGTACGTGAATCCGCTCGGAAGCCTGTTGTTTGTGAGGTAAACACCGGTGACACGTTGGTATCTGGAATGTTATTCAGGCCAGGGTAATCAATTAAAGCGTCTACCGGTTAGGGAGTTTCCGTTTGTTGTCGGTCGCAGTGACAACGTCAGTTTCACCATAGACGCCACCGACGTATCCCGGCAGCACGCAGAGTTCCATCAAGAGGAAGGGCAGCTTTTCGTCCGCGATTTGTCCTCCACCAACGGCACTTTCGTCAATCACTGTCGTATCAATCAAGTTACCCCGGTTTGTAGCGGGGACGTTATCCATTTCGCCCACATCGAGGCGCGTGTGGTGGATGAAGAAGATCGTCCGCCCACGCCCACGGAGTCCACCTATTCCACTATGGTGATGCAAGGCGATCTGTCGCAGCGCATCCCCTTGGGCGCTAGAGACCTGAAAGAGCTGATCGCTCAAACGCTGGTGAACGCGGTCTTTCAACCCATTGTCGACATCAAAGGCAAAGCGGTCGCCTACGAGCTGCTGGGAAGAGGCGCGCATCCGAATCTGTTGCCCAGTCCGGGGCCGTTGTTCAACATTGCGGAGAGTGTTGATATGGCGGTGGAACTCAGCGAGTTGTTCCGTGTGATCGGCATTAAAGACGCCGCCGAACATAAACTGAAGTTGCCGTTGTTTGTGAATACCCACCCACAAGAGTTGTTGGATGGCCCGCGTTTGCTGGCCACGTTGGAGCACGTGCGCAAGACCCATCCCAATGTGGAGCTGGTGCTAGAGATTCATGAGCAGGCGGTGACTAATTTTATGGTGATTCAGGCCCTCGCCAAAGAAATACGCACGATGGGAATTGGCTTGGCCTATGATGATTTCGGCGCCGGGCAGGCGCGTCTGGTGGAATTGGCGGAAGCCCCGCCGGATGTCGTGAAGTTTGATATCGCGCTGATTCGCAATATTCACAAATCGCCGCAGCGTCAGGAGTTGTTGGAATTACTGGTATCCATGGTGCACAAGATGGGAGTGAAGGCGCTGGCGGAAGGCGTCGGCTCCAAAGAAGAGGCTGTGGTATGCCAGCGCATGAATTTCGATCTTATCCAGGGCTTCGCCTTCGGTTACCCCATGCCCATCACTGAGTGGCTGAATAAGTAGTCATTGCTTCGCTTTCCCGTTGATTGTCCTGCGTATCATTCGTGGTTTTGACCTGTCTACCGGAACCTTCAAACAGGCGATATAGAACTGGCACCACAAATAACGTCAGCAATGTTGAGGTGGTGAGGCCGCCAATAATTGTCCAGCCCATGGGCGCCCACATTGATGATCCGGTGAGAGTCAGGGGAAGCAATCCTCCAATCGTGGTCAGCGACGTTAATAAGATTGGAATCAAGCGAGTTCGGGCGGATAGCGTCATCGCCTCGCTGACATCCGCGCCTTCCGCGCGAATCTGGTTGGCGTAATCCACCAGAATAATAGAATTGTTGACGACTATGCCTACCAGTGAGGTGAGTCCTACAAAGGCGGTGAACGAGAAGGTATTGCCCGTTAAGTAGAGGCCCAGAATCGCCCCGATAATGGCGAAAGGCAGGGCGGCGAAAATGATCAACGGCTGCGAGAAAGAGCGGAACTGCATCACCAATACGGCGAAGATGCCGATGATCGCCACCAGCAAAGCCTTCGCCATGCCGCCGAATGACTCCTTGCGGTTTTCCTGCTCTCCGCCCACGGTATAGTGCACGCCTTGTGGCCAGGAGTAGGCGTCCAGTTTATCTACGATCGCGTTGGTGACGGCCTCGGTCTGATATCCGGGTTTGACGTCCGCGGTCACCATCGCCATACGCTCCAGGTTATAGTGCTGAAACTTGGGAACGGCGGTCTCCAGCTCAACATCTGCGACCTGAGTAAGTGGCGTCAGCACGCCTTCCGCATTGGCGACCATCATGCGCTGAAACTGGTCCAGCTCCGGCTCTGCGCGCTCTCGGGCGGTGACGATAATCGGATAGTCTTCCCCTTCGTCATCCCGCAACGAGCCAACATTCAGCCCCACCAGACCGCCACGCACGGTGCGGTCGATGGCGTCCAGACTGACATGATGAAACGCCGCTTTGTCGCGGTTGATGTTGACGCGAAGATCCACCTTGTGGCGACTGATAGGAGCGTCCACGTTAATAGCCCCGTCCGTGTTGGCGATGATATCGCTGACATCCTGAGCCGCCTGCCGTAGACGCTCTACATTGTCTCCGGTGACGCGGATGGTGATCGGCGCCTGCACGGGCGGACCTTGATGAAACTCCTTAAAGCGCACCTGTGCGTCAGCGAATGTCTTGTAGTGTTCACGCTGCTCGCTCACCCATTGTTCTATTTCCTGGTAAGGACGTGGCGCCAGCTGCACCAGCAGTTGCGCGTAATTGGGCTGCTGTTTGCTGTCCATGGTGTTGTAGTAAACCCGCGGGTTGCTCTTGCCGATATTCGTCGCGACTGCGGTGACTCCGGGCTGCGCCATCAGGTTTTGCTCCACTTCCTGCGCCGCTCTGCGGGTGGATTCAAAAGTGGAACCTTCAGGCGTTTCTACGTTCACCAGAATCATGGATTTCTCCGCTTTTGGAAACAGACTCACTTCCACATGACCGAACAGAGACATGGCTCCCGCCAGAAACAGCACTGAAACCAGCAGCACCAGCCATGGCCGGCGCAGACTCCATGCCAGACCGCGAGTGTAGGGGCCGTCTGCGAAGTTTGTCAGTGAACGCAATAACCACCCCGGCGCGGAGGACGTTACGCCGCTTTTGAGAAAGCGACTGGCCAGAAGCGGCGTGATGGTCAGGGCGATCAGCAGGGAGGCGGCCAGGGTCAGGATGACAGTGACCGGCATTGAACGAATAAAGGTGCCGGAACCGCTCTGCAATAACAGGATTGGCAGGAACGCCAGCACGGTGGTGACGGTGCCGCTGACCACCGCCCAGCCGACTTGTGAAGTCCCTTTAATGGCGGCGTTTTCTCGACTGTCGCCCTGACGCAGGTAGCGTTCGACGTTTTCCGTGACGACGATGGCGTTGTCCACCAGCAAGCCGAGAGCAATCACCAACCCGACTATGGACATTTGCTGTAATCCAAAGCCGGTCAGGTCCAGCCATCCCAATCCGATGAGGATGGAAAAAGGGATCGCCAGTACGATGACGAAAGCGGCGCGCGCGCCCAGAGACGTCAGTACTACGACGGCGACCAACAACAGGCCCTGCCAAAGGTTTTCGAAGAAGCCGTCGACCCGCTCGTTGACGCTCTCGCTCTGATCATGGGCGAGATGCGTCTGGAAGGTCTCCGGCAGCTCTGCCGAGAAGGCGGCGAGCGTGGTTTTCACTCCCGCCATGACATCGAAGATATTGCTGCCTTTGCGCTGCACCACGGTGATGAAGACGGCGGGCTCGCCTTGATAGCGAGCGCTGTAGGTGGGCGTGCCGTCTTGCAGGCGGATATCCGCCAAGTCGCCGATATAGACCGCATGACCGTCGCGCGTGCGGACGACAGTGCGGGCGAGTGTTGCAATGTCTTTATAATCGCCGCTGGTGCGAACGTTGAAACGGCGGTCGTCGCCGTTGACGTATCCCCCGGGCAGATTTTGCGCCGCTCTGCGCACCACTTCCGCCAGTTCGTCCAGTGATACGCCATGACGTCGCAGCAATACCCAGTCCGCTTTCACCTGCACTTCCAGATTCGCCAGCCCTTTTACATCAACGCGTTTGACCCCCGGGACTCTCTCCAGGCGGGTTTCCAAACGCTCCGCGTAGTATTTGAACTCTTTGGTGGACGCGGAGCTGGAAACCAGAGCGATCTGCAGAATATTGACATCCGCCGGCGACAATTTCTCCGTGTTCAGGCGAGCAAGATCCGGGGGCAGCTCGCTGCGAATGCTTTGGATGGCGCCGACGACATCCTCAAACTTATCTTCCGGGTCGCTGCCATACAGAAACTCCGTGCGCACCAGCACCAGACCGTCTTCGATCTCCGTGTAAACCGACTTCAGATCCTCCAGTTCGTTGATGGCGTCTTCAATGGGATCGACCACCAGGCGCTCCATGTCCACGGGCGTCGCGCCAGGATACAGAACGGTGGTGAGAGTGGTGGGGAAGTCGAATTGTGGATCTTCAGAACGCGGCATGGTGAGAAAGGAAACCAGGCCTAGGCCGAGCAAAAGTAATACGGCGACCCAGGCGAAGGCGTGATTGCGAATGGCTAATTCCGGCAGGCGCATGGCGGGATACTCCGGTTAGATAAGTCAGGGATTGGAAGCCAGCGCGACAGGCGTCGCCAGCATGCCTTCCACCAGACCGGTGGAGCCGCGAGTCACCAGCGTTTCTCCCGCCTTCAAACCATGAGCCACAGCGACCTGGGACGCGGAAAAGTCACGCAATACGATGCGGCGGCGGTGAGCGCGATTATTGGCGTCCAGTACGAAAACCTCCGCATTTTTACCGCCGGCGCTGATGATGGCGCTGAGCGGTATCATCACCAATTGCTCCTCCGCTTTGGGCGTCAGCGTCACGCGCGCGACCATACCTGATAACAGGCGCGCCTCATGGGGATGCAGACGCACTTCCACTTCGAAAACGCCGCTGCCAGGACTGGCTTTCGCTGCGGTTTCGTAAACGTCCCCAGTCAGGGCCTGACCCGGGTAAGCATCCAAGCGAACCTCCGCGTTATCTCCCTCTCTTAGACGAACGATTTCTTTGTCGCTGACGCCAACGCGAATAACCCAGCCCGCATTTTCCTGGGCGAAAACGAATGCGGGGCGCTGCGCGCTCACCAGTTCGTTGGGCTCAATCAGGCGACGCAGCACGACGCCATCGCTGGGGGCGAGGATTTCAGAATGCTTGAAATTGAATTGGGCGACTTTGAGACGGGCGCTCGCCACCCGTAAGGCGGTTTCGGCAGATTGCACCTGCTCCAGCGGGGCGACCTTGCTGCCGTAAAGCTTATTGAATCGCTCCAGATTGCGGCGGGCGTCGTCACGGTAAGCCTCCGCCTGCGCCACTTCCGCGGCGATTTCCTCTCTGTCGAGGATGGCGATTAGCTCCCCGGCGCGCACTCTCTGACCCTCTTTCACGGTGATTCTCGCCACGATCCCTGGCGTTTTAAAGGACAGCGTTTGTTCCGATTGATTGGCGAGGACGCCGCTGGTTTCTATGGGGAGGGTATAGGTTTCCAGGCGAACGGTTTCCGTATGAACAACAGGCTCGTCTGCGGCGGCCACAGGCGCAACGCCATAGATTAGCGTCGCCAGAGAGAAGGTCACGGCATGGTAAAGGGGGCGCATGGAGGTGATCCTTGTTTATGTTTTATGTGTAAACATTTTAGGTTTGCAAAATATTCAGTGTCAACATTTGAATGGATGAAGGAGTGATATCTGAATCAGGAGTGCTGTTTATTAACGAAGGTATCGAATAGCGATACTTGGAGGCGGCCATTCAGCACCCATTCAGATATAGATTCAAAAATAGCGGAGGCGACAGCAGAGTGAGCGGGACATCGGAACACAGAGAGACAACTCATGACAGTTGAACAAATACAGAGTAACTCCAAAGGTTGGTTGTTTTACGTGAAGTCTTCTTTCGTTATCGCGCTGGCTGCAGTGGCCGCCGGCATCTTTTTCATGCCGGTGGATTTGCTTATCAAAGGTTATTTCAGCATCAGTACGCTGTTTCTCATCAGCTCGACTATCACGCTGTCTAAAACCATGCGCGATGAACATGAATCCCATCGCCTTATCCACAAGATCAATGAAGCCAGAACCAACCAAATGCTGCGGGACTACGCCGAGTAACCGGATGCAAGCAGACCGCAACCCGTCCGCCAGGGACGACTTATGAATCACGAGGTGCTTTATATGTTTTACATGCAAAAAATGATGACCGCCGTACGCGGCGCCACGCGTGAGAGCGCCGAGCGGGTGGTGGACGCCAACGCTATCCGCATCTTCGAACAGGAAATCTATGAATGCGAGTGCGCTATGGGACAGGCCAAACACGATCTGGCCCGGGTCATGGCGGAAAAAATGCGACTGGAGCGCGGCATCGCCCGTCGCGCCAGATATCTGGCGGAAAAGGAAACGCAAGCTGGTCAGGCGCTGGAAAAGGGGTTGGAGGAATTGGCTCATGATCTCGCCACCGTGATCGCGGATCAGGAAAAAACGCTTGCGGATGAGCGCAAAGCGGCGGAAAAGCTGGGAGAGCATGAGAGAAAGTTGCGCCTGAGTCTGCAATCCGCAGCCCAGAGCATTCAGAATTATCGACGTGAGCTGCGCATGGTGCAGGCCACGCAAAGCACGCAACAGGCGACGGCTTCCTTGACCGTTCGCGCCAATTCCATGGGATCGCGCATCAGTGATATGCAGGATTCCCTGCAGCGCATTCGGGATCGTCAGGAGCGTTTCGATGATATGAAACGCGCCATGGAGCAGCTGGATGAAGGGCTGAATGACGATGGTCTGGAGGATAAGTTGCGGAAAGCGGGTATTGGCCCGAGAACTGAGGCGGACGCCGTGCTGGATCGCATTCGTAAAAAATCAGCCTGACAGTTCGCTACATAAACCCTAATGAACCGCGCATTTGCGCGGTTTTTTGCGTTAAAACTTGGAAAGTTAATCAATTGCCCTTAATTTCCCGTATATGATTGCCTGACCTTTAATGAAGGCTGAGACAGCGGCTTTACGATTGTACGGACCATGACCCACGCGTATTACCACCCCCGGGAGCAGTACCTCAAGGTAAACTCCATTCAGATTTGTTACGAAGAACTGGGCGATCCTGATGGCGAGCCGATGTTGCTCATCATGGGACTCGCCTGTCAGATGACGGCTTGGCCGCCCGAGTTTCTGGAGCCCCTGGTTGAAGCGGGCTATCGTCTGATCCGGCTCGATAACCGGGATATCGGCCATTCCTCAGAAATCGAGTGTCCCCATCGGGTTCCTGTGCCGGTGGACTTTGTGCGCTCCAAGCTGGGGCTGCCGGTCACGGCGTCCTATACCCTTTACGACATGGCGGATGACGCCATTGCGTTGCTCGATGCATTGAAGATTGAGCGCGCCCACCTGGTGGGCGTCTCCATGGGAGGAATGATTTCGCAGATTGTCGCGGCGCGGCAGCCGCAGCGGATCAAGTCTCTGACCTTGATGATGACTTCCAACAATAGCCCCAAACAACCCATGCCTGATCTCGGCACGCTATGGCGCATCAACGGCGGCGGCGTGCGCGGACACCACCAGGAAGCCGCGCTGAGACGAGGCGTCGCGTTCTGGGAAACGGTGCAAAGTCCGTCCTTCCCAACGCCTAAAGAACGCATTCTGCAGCGCATCGCCAGGGATTATCAGCGTAGCTATCGCCCCAAGGGCATTGTTCGGCAGATGCGGGCGATACTCGCCACCGGCAGCCTGGAAAAGCTGGCGCGAAGCATCACCATGCCTACGCTGATTTTACATGGTTCAGCGGACCCCTTGATGAAACCCAAGAATGGGCAGATGCTGAAGCAAAGCATCGCCCACGCCAGGTTAGAGATGATTCCCGGTTGGGGGCATGATCTGCCGCTGCCTTTATTGCCGAAACTGGCGCAAAAAGTCATCGAACATGCGCGATCTGTCGGTTAAATCCAGCCTTTCTTGCGCAGATAGACGATTTCCAGCACCAGCAGGAGTCCCAGCAGGGCGGAGAACATCCAGAACGCATTGCCATCCTCCACGCCCGGCATGCCGCCGATATTGATGCCGAACAAGCCGGTCAGCAAGCCCAGAGGCAGTGACACTGCGGCGACAATGGAGAGCAGATAAAGGTGGCGGTTCAGGCGGTCGTTCATGGCCGCCGCCAGTTCGTCTTTGATGACCTGGGAGCGCTCGCGGATGGCGTCTAGATCCTCCACGTAGCGGGTCAGCCAGTCCATCACCTCCGTCAGCCTGCGCTTGTCGTTGGCGCTAATCCAGTGCAGTTCCGAGGTTTGCAGTCGGGCGATCACATCCCGCTGCGGCGAGATATAGCGCCGGAATACAATCGCCCGTTTGCGGGTCGAAATGATGGACTCGCGAATGGACTCGTCCTGAGACACCAACACCCGGTCTTCCAGATCGTCGGTGGTTTCGTTCAGTGTGGTGACGGCGCTTTGCATATGATCATAAAGCTCTACGCACATCTCAGTGAGCCACTCGCCGGCGCCGCAGGGACCCATGTTCTGCTCCAGCTTTTCGATAATGTCCGCCGTCGCCTTCAGCTGTCGCCGTCCGGCGCTGATGACGCCGTATTCGGTGATCCAGGCCCGTAGCGACACCATGTCTTCCGGTTCCGCCCCCTGGTTCATGTTGACGCCGCGAAGAATGATCAACACTCCTTCATTCAGCTCCATCATACGAGGTCGGGTTTCGTCGGCCATCAGCGCTTCGGCGATGAGCCAGTCCAGGCCGAGTTCATTTTCCAACAGATTAAGCGCACCGGGATGCAGCACATTGATGTGCAACCAGGTCAGGCGGGATTTGTCCTGCGCCGCCTGGGCGGCTTCTTCTACGGGGATGGGCGTTGCGCTGCCGCCGCCGTCCAGTTGAAACGCGTGAATAATAGGCTGGGAGTCAGTCACCGTCTCTTCCTTCCGTTAAGGTTGATCGGGAATACGTTGATCGGATTAAGCAAGTCGCCGGATTAAACATCAACTTTTAGCGGGCGCCTAGAGCCGGGAACGCTTTTGGCTAAGACTAGATGCAGTCGCCAGCAGGCGCAATCGGCCAAGATGCCTGCGTCTTTTCACCGGGCGGTTCACCAAAAGCTGAAGTTGAGCGTGTGCGGGCGATGACAAACCTGCTCGTTGCACGTCTGAAAATGCAGAGCCAGTCGCACTGGCGACCGTGTGGAGCGACGTAAAGTCAGTTCGATGCGACAGTGATCGTCATAGACCTCTAAGGCGTTGCTTTCATTGGGGTCTGTCCATACGCTGGCAGGAGGGTAACGTATGTCCAGCAGGTCGTGATCAGTGTGCGACAGCAACTCTACTTGTGTGCGGCGACCATCGGGAGCGGGACAATTGTGGCTTTGAATGCGCCAGCCTTCGCTCATGTGTATATCCAGTTGTACTTCCAGCAAGTGATCCTCCTTGTATTCCTTCACCGCCACGGCGGCCCACATTTGGCCGGATGCGGCGTATTGCAGATTGACCGGGTTCGGCGTCAGCCATTCGTTCAGGCCTTTCAGAAACACCGGCGCAGACAAAGGATGACGGTTGATTTGCCCGGTGAAAGCGGCGATCTGGTTTTCCGCCATGCGTTGTACGTTAAGGTCGCCAGTGCGCAGACGCAGCGCCGCCAGCACTGACGCCAACTGCGAATTACCGCTGACCGTGGCGTTGTCGCCGCAATGCTTGCTGCGCACCAGCAGTGGACCTTGCGCATTCTTGGGGGTGATGAAAAATCCACCCTGTTCTGCGTCCAGAAACTGCTCTTCCAATGTGGTCGCCAAGGCTTCCATTCGCTCCAGCCAAAGGTGGTCATGGGTGTAGTCGTACAACTGCAGCAGTCCTTCCATGTAATGCACGTAGTCTTCCAGCAGAGCGTCGTCGCTGGGCAGATTGTCCAGGCTGATGCGATGAAACAGGCCGTCTTCCCCACGCTGGCTGCGCCATAATTGGTTTGCTGCGGCGACAGCGGCGTCTCCGTAAGCGCTGATGCCGGTGATGGCGGCGGTTTCAGCCAGTGCGGCGATCATCATGCCGTTCCATTCCGTTATCACTTTGTCATCACGTAAAGGTGGAATGCGCTGGCTTCTGGCCTGTAGCAGGGTGGCTTTCAGTTCCGCCAGTTGCTGCACTAACTCTTCGTAAGTCAGGTTCAGCGCCGCAGCGCTTTCCTGTAAAGAGCAGTGCAGATGCAGAATATTGGCGCCTTCAAAATTGCCTTTACGGGTGACGCCATAGACCTGTTCCGCCAGAGCGAGGCCCGGTGTGTCGAGAAGCTGGCTCAGTTCCTGATAGCTCCATACGAAATATTTGCCTTCTTCGCCTTCGCTGTCTGCATCCGTGGCGGAATAAAATACGCCTTCGGGAGAACGCATTTCTCTGAGAGCGTAATCCAGGGTTTCCCGGCATACCCTCAAATACTCAGGATTTTGACTCAAGTTATAGGCGCGGGCGTAGCAGCGCGCTAACTGCGCCTGGTTGTAGAGCATTTTTTCAAAGTGAGGAACCTGCCAGCGTTGATCCACCGCGTAACGATGAAAGCCGCCGCCTGCCTGATCGTAAACGCCGCCGGCGAACAGCGCGTCCAGTGTGCTTTTTACTACGCTCCAGGCGGGCTGTCGGTCTAGCGGTCGGGAATCGCGCTCAATGATGTCGAGCAGAAATAGAAGGTTGGGTTCCTGGGGAAATTTGGGTTCGCTGCCGAAGCCGCCCCATTCGCGATCGCTATAGCCAATCAGCTTCTCCACCGCCGTTTCGATCAGATTTTCCGCCAGAGCTTCCGAGATTGGCTTTGGCCTGAGGTAAACGCTGACGGCGTCCGACAGTCGACGCCCCTGTTCCAGCAAGTTCTCCTGCTGTTCCACCCACAATTCATGCACTCTTTGCAGGAGGCTGATAAAACGAGGGCGGGGGAAATAGGTTCCGCCGAAGAAAGGCTTTCCTTCCGGGGTGAGAAAGCTCGACATGGGCCAACCGCCATGCCCGGTGATGATTTGCACGGCGGTCATATAAATCTCATCCAGATCGGGCCGCTGTTCCCGGTCCACTTTGATAGGGATGAAGTAGCGGTTGAGCGTTTGCGCTACCTCTTCATTATCGAAGCTCTCTTCCTCCATGACATGGCACCAGTGGCAAGTGCTGTAACCGATAGAGAGAAAAATCGGTTTGTTCTCCGCTTTGGCCAGGGCGAAGGTATCGTCGTTCCAGGCGCGCCAGTTCACGGGGTTATGGGCGTGCTGCAGCAGGTAGGGCGAGCCTTCCAGTATCAGGTGATTGGTATAGACGGGAATTCCGTCTCGACGCCGGTAACGGGTGCGCACAGCGTAACTGCCTTGTTTGCCGGCCCGGGCGAGTTGCAGCGGATCACTGGCGGACATAGGTCTTTCCTTTGTGGCGATGAGTGCTTACAGCCCTGCACTAATGAACATAATGCATATCTTCCGTTTCATGCAAAATAATCCCTGATCTTTCCCCGATTTTTGAGCGTAAAAGCTGATGCGGAGGGCGACGTTTCGCCTATCTGGAGGCTACGGGGGGAGGCATGATCGCCGGGGAAAGTGAAAAATACGTGCGCATAAGCGCCATTCTGGGCGCCGCGCCGCTGCTGGTTCTGGGCGTGGCTTGCATTCTCGGCGGCGAGGAGGGCCCGCTGCTGCGGTCTATGTTCGACTACTACAGCATGGCGTTGTTGGCGTTCATGGCCGGCGGCGTCTGGTTGATCGGATTGCGGGGAGAAGGGCCGGCTACGCCATCGCGGTTATTGTGGGCCAGTATTGTCTGTCTGATTCTGGCCTGGATGGCGCCGGGTCTGCCGCCCGGCCTGCGCTCATTGACGCTGGCGGCGGCGTTCCTGTTCTTTTACGGACTGGATCGATTCGTTCTGGAAGACTACTGGCGCGCGGATTATCAGCAGATGCGCTGTCACCTGACCTTGTGCGCCGCGATCATGCAGGCGCTGGTCATGCTCGCCTGATCAATGATTCAGAATATCGATGATTTCCCGGGTGGACTTGATAATTTTGATGATCTTGTCCTCTACGTAGACCGTTTCGACGCCATCGTCGTCGGGGTAAATCACGCCGTGGTCGTAAACAGTCTGATCCAGAATATCGCCCTTATGCAGCTTCTTTTGCCAGCCCGGAGGCAGCTGGCCGCCCCGGTCGACTTTTTTCTGTAATCCCGGCGGCAGATCGTGCTTTTTGTCATCCTTGGCGTATGCGTTGAAGTTGAGAGAAAGTGTGAAAATGGAAATCAACAAAAGAATTTTGCGCATGGAGCTTACCTCGGGTCGGCGCCGTGAAAAAGAGTTGTGTCCGGGCGACGCTTCAGTATAGCGGGCCCTGGCGGAATTAGGCCAGGGCGCTGCGCAGGATGGGGCTATTGCAGGGCGGAAATTTGCAGCATCGGCCAGATGCGGTGCCAACGCTTGCCGTATACGCGGGAGACGAAGATATCTTCCGCGTAACGCACGTCAGGATTCGGTCGCACTTGCATGGACCAGTTCTCCAACAGGCCGAACTTGGCGGTGAACTTGAACTTGTCCAGATGCTCCAGTCTTACGCCCACGCAGGTCGGCACTTCAACCCAGTGAGAGATGGCGTCGGCGGTGTCCTGATAGGGTTCATGTTGGTGATGCAGGTGCATCCTGGCCTGGTTTTTCACTTCCCATTTCACGCCGGGGACCATTTTTCTCAGCTTGGCTTCGATTTCCTTATCGCGTTCTTCGGAGGTGTCGTCGGAGTCGAAATACACCAGATCAACATCATTCAGCGGGGTGGCCTGGGCGAGCTTGTGCAGGTGGTCCCAGATGGCGTTGCGCAGAAATCCTGCTGCAAGATACCAGTCCTTCAGGCCCAGCGATCTGGCGGCGGCCAGACAACGCATACGCAGTAAATCTTTTTTCAGCAGTACAATAGTGTCTTGTTCCATATGACAAACTCCATTCCTGTTTATTGTTTGATATCGGGGCGTTCGCGAGAACGCGTTCTGCGAATTGTCTCTCCAGATGGCCCCCGGCGTCCGTGAAAGTTTCGCACAGCAGCGTGAGAAATTATCCATTGGGAACCATTGCAATCTCCGCAACCGTTTTAAAGCGCCCGTCGAGCGTCCGCCAACACCCGATTGATCTCCTCCACCACAAAGTCCGGGTGGGATAGCGGAAGATAACGGCGGGCGTTGGCGATCACCCTGAATCGCGCTTGCGGCATATGCCGCAGCCACTCGCGGTGGCTTTCAATCCATTGCCTGCGGTCGCGGCGAGTCGGTTCCGGCGTTTGCGCCGAAGTCTCTGGCGGATTGTCGCCCACAAGGATACTGGTTGGCGCGTTATTGAGAAAGGGGATGGATTGCCCCCTTTTCGTTGCGCCCTGAATGTCATGGCTTTCTGTTTTGTCTGCGGCTTTTGCGTCGTCGTAACCGTCCACGAACACCTGTCCGACGACTTCATTGGGATACTTATGCGCGAAGTAACGGATATGGGCGGCGCCGGCGCAATGACCGACCAGGATGTAGGGAGGTTTGATATCGGCGACCTGCAGCAGTTTACGCAGGTCGGCGACCATATTTTCGGCGCTTTTGGGAGAGAGGCTGGGGTTGTTGTCCTGCAGGTCGGCGCGGTCGTAGGAAAGTGTGCGGGTAAAGAGACTGATCAGGGGCTGCACGCGTTCCCAATCATCGATGCCTCCGCCCAGGTCAGATTCGAAAATAACTGTGGCGTTGCCCGAACCCTCCGCCAGATAACGCAGGCTGACGTCACCAATATCCGCATAGTCATAGGATCGTTCCATCTAAGTTCCCTTTATCCTATCGAGTAGTCTTTTTTCATTTTTTTGACGTGACGCACTATCCTGACTACGCGTCATCCAGGCCGTTGAGGGCGACGGCGCCGGTGATCTCCAGCGTACGCCTAGGCATAACGGCCATAACGATCCGACTTGTCCTGGTCGGTCGCGAAAAGCAAATATAATCAACGGGATGCACTAAAACAAGAGCGCCCGCGCAAGCGTTGACTTTACTGTGCCGAAGGGCGCTTCTGCACGATTTTCAGCGGGCGGATTATCCAAGTGTTAAGCCTTTTCTCTCTCTCGCTAGGCGCATTGCTCTACACCCTTTAACCGAGTGTTTTCCCTAAAGACAATCGCTATGGTAGCTCCGTGGATCAACGCCACGTAGAAACTATCTCATAGCCAGTCGCGTTCCTGGTGGCGAAGGCGGTGAGATAGTTTTTTCATCTCTCTCTTTTTCATCCCGCGTAGGGGGCGAACACAGTGAAGTGCTCTAGAATTCTAAAAAGACGTGCGCTTGTAAAGAAAACATCCGCTCACATTCCGGCGTTTTTGGCGTCGGTATTCGCCGCCGGCCTGTCCCTCACTGCCTATTCCATTGCGCCTTCGGATTCAGCGCGTAGTTCCGCTTTTGTATCCAGTTCCAGCGCCGGTGTAGTGGGAACGGCTTGGAGTCAGTCTGATCCTTTCGCCGGCTCCGGTGATTTTGTTGGTTTTCAGCAGTTGTCCGATTGGCGCGGCGCTTTATCTGCGCTGGCCGATAAATCCTGTATTTCCAGTCTGTGGTATGGTCCCGTGCGCGCCAGCGATGCGGACTGTGCGACGGAGCTGAACTGGCTGGGTCGTAACGCCGGTTCCGACAGCAGTAATAACTCCCCGCATATATTTGATTGGGAAAACTTGTAAGTCAGGGTATTCACCGCCAACCCTTTTAATCGTGTTTGTACGACAGAAATAATAACTACAACCTCAACCAAGACGCCCCGCGGAGCGGATAGCTCCCCGGGGCGTCGCTTTTTGGCTCAGAAGGGAGTGAAGCGGTAGTAGTCCACTTTCATCTCCGCATTGGCGGCCGGATAGTCCGCCGGACCATAGTCAAACCAGTGCCAGGGCGAATGCCACAGGTTTAGCATGAAGATGGCCGGACGCTGTGGAACCATCGCCGCGTCGCGCATATCCCACAATGTCACCTCTTTGCCGTCCAGCTTGATGTACCAGCGGATGCGATCGGTATGCCAGTCGAAACCGACAGTGTAATAGGTGTCGGCGCGGGGAAAGTCCGCCAGTCCGATATTGGGCAGAGCGCCTGCGGGAACTGTTTCATACGTGCCCTCCATGCCTGCCGGCGTTTCGCGATATGCGCCAGTGGCCATGTCGATGGCGCGGCTCTTCTTGCGGAACTGGTTTTCACTATCGCCGCCGTAGTCGGTCCAGGTGGTCAGCCACAGTATGTTAGGCTCGCCGCACAACAGCTCGATGTCGATTTCCGTATTGTCCGCCAGTCCATTGCCGTTCTTATCCGTGCCGTCATTGTCGTAGATGAAAATGCCGTTGACGGCCTCTTCGCCTGGGCTGCAGGAGGCGAATCTCACTCGGGTCTCGTAGCGGCCGTAATGGGTTTTCTGGTTGTAGCCCACTTCGGATGCGTAGTACGGCGATGCATTGTCGCCACTGTTCAGATCAGGATTGCCTGGGAACAGCAATGACAGCGCGGCATTATCCCCCGCCGCAGCGTCGGCGGCGCCAAAATCCACGGCGCCGTTGGGCTGCCGGCGTGAATACCATTGGCCCTGGTTGGCGGTGAATTCATCGTTGATCTGCGGATCGCCCGGATCGCCATTGTCATCGCCGTCGCCATCACCGTTATCGTCACGGGATACCAGACTGATGTTCGCGATGTCGTATTCCACACCGCTTTGCAGATGATCGGCCACCAGCGCATGGACTTTGCTGAGATCGGCGAGCTGGAAGTCCTGCAGAGGAATTAACACCTCTTGAGCGCCGGGCTCCACCGTTAGGTTAACGGTCTGTGAGGCTCCCTGGCGGGTTGCGCAGCTATCGTCGCGGGTATGCAGGCTGAGTGAGAGATCGGCGCGCTGAGAGGCGCTCAGGGAGAGCTTGAGGTGTGTATAGGGCGAAGCGTCGAAGCAGGTGTCCGTGGCGAGCACGCTGTACCAGTAGCCGCCGCCTCCGGATATTAACCTGAGTGCGCCGTTGCTGACCTGATCGCTTTGCAGACTGCCGTCGTCGTCGGTCCAGCCGCCGAGCAGATTCTGGTGTAAGCCTTCGTAGCGGGACGCGCCGCCGAAGGCGTCGATGATCAGGTCATCCACTGGAGCCTCAGGCTCCGCCAGGGTCAACGTCGCTGAATCCTGCTGACCGGGATAGCGGCTATTGCCGTTGAAATAATCCCCGGCCTGAATGCTGCCCGCTCTGGCGCGAACGAAATAAGCGCCTGGCTCATCAGTCTGAAAGTCGCCGTCGCAGCGGAACTGAGCGCGGGTGGCGAGTTCCGGCGTACGGCATTGAAAGCTATGTGCCGGGCTTTCCTGTCCCTGTTTCATGACGTCCACATACAGGGTGAAGATTCCAGTATCGCGTAAGTTGCGCAGCTCTGCGTAAGGATGCAGATTCACGCCGGTTTGCGCCTGTTCCGCATCGAATCCTGCAGCGGCGACGCCGGCGTTGTAGGCCGCGGCGAACGTGGTGGGCGCAAGCAGGGCGCTCGCGCCCAGGGCCAGCGCCCCGATAGTCAGTGTGCGTGTCTTCAAGGCCATCCTCCTGAGTTGCTTTGCGGCGGAGCCAGTGCGCGTGAATGAGCGACCGATCCGGCGTCTTTCCGATAAATTTTGAAAGCGCTTTCATTGTAGCCGCCTCTGTCCAGGAGTGGGATTGGCGGATTGAGTTAGGCCATGTGGAATAAGGCGTAGAGTTAGAAGACAGTTAAAGATCAGGCGGGGAGGCGGGGAATAGAAACAAGGCGCTTCAGTGCGCCTTGTGATTATCGATGGCTATTTCAGACGCCCAGCGTCGCGCCGCCGTCGATGCACAGATTGTGCATGGTGATGTGACAGGCTTTGTCCGAGGCGAGGAAGGCCACCGCTTCCGCGATGTCTTCCGGGGTGGCGATGCGTTTGAGAGGAATGCCGGTGCGATAGGAGTCCAAAGAACCGTTCAATACCGCCTCCAGCGCCTGGTCGTCTGTCCAGAACTGGCGCTGCATGGCGGTGTCGGTGGAGCCGGGCGAGACAATGTTGCAGCGCACGCCGTATTCCGCCAGCTCCAGTCCCAGACATTTGGTGAAATGGGTCGACGCCGCTTTGGACGCCGCGTAGGCCGCCATTTTGGTGCGGGGTATGGCGGCGGCGTTGGAGCCGACCGTGACGATGGCGCCGCGTCGGCGCTCTTTCATCAGGCGGCCGACAGCCCGGCTCAGGAAAAATACGCCATGGGTGTTGACGGCGAAGGTGTCCAGCCAGTCGTCGGACGTCAGTTCCGTGGCGGACGCCAGGCGCAGAATACCGGCCACATTGACCAGCACTTCCACTTCGCCCAGGCCGGCTTCGATATCGCCGACCACCGCTTCGATAGCCGCCGCGTCGCTGATGTCCACGACAAAAGGACGCACTTGCAAACCCCTCGCGGTGAGAGTGGAAGTGGTGTCGCGCAGGGCTTTTTCCTGCACGTCGAGAGCGGCGACTTTGGCGCCGCGTTCAGCCAGTGTCGCCACGACGGCGGCGCCAATGCCTTGCGCGGCGCCGGTGACGATGGCGACTTTACCGGCGAAATCCGCGCCGGCGCTCTGTGTAGTGGAATCAGACATAAGATTGCTCCTTGCTGTTGGAGGGGGACAGAGAAGAAAGCGCGCCGCCCACCGCCGGAGTAACCACCGGATTGCCGTCAGGATCGCTCAGAATGTGCGCGTCGACGTTGTAGAGTTCGCGCACCATATCCCGGGTCAGAATCTCACGGGGCGGACCGCTCGCCACCACTCGGCCCTCGCGCATGGCGGTGAGGGTGTCGGCGTAACGAGCGGCGGCGATGAGGTCATGTAGCACCATCATGATGGTGATGCCTTTGGCGGAAAGGTCGCGCACCAGATTCAGCACTTCAACCTGATGCCCCAGATCGAGCATGCTGATGGGCTCGTCCAGCAGTAAAAGGTTGGTTTCCTGAGCCAGCGCCATGGCCAGCCAGCAACGTTGGCGCTGACCGCCGGAAAGGTGATCCAGAGGCGCGTCCATAAGATCAGCGGTGTCGGTGGCGAGCAGGGCGCGGCGCACGGCGTCTTCGTCGGCGCTGGTCCACTGGCGGAACAAGCCCTGATGGGGATGGCGACCATGTCGCACCAGATCAGCGACGCGGATGCCTTCCGGCGCGGTGGGCGTTTGCGGCAACAGGGCCAATCGGGTCGCCGCCTGTTTTCTGCTGAGCGACCAAACGTCTTCGCCTTCCAGAAGAATGCGGCCGGAATCCGGTCGGTGCAGACGCGCCACGGCGCGCAGCAGGGTGGATTTGCCGCACCCGTTGGGGCCGACGATGATCATCAATTCTCCCGGCCGGGCTTGCAGGCTGACCTCTTTCACCGTTGGCGCAGCGTCGGTTTTACCGCCGCGCCCGTGCGCGTAACTGAGGGAAACGTTCTGAATAGCGAGTCTTGGCTCGGACATCAATCAATTACCTTGCCTGGATTGGGGTTGAAACAGGATGACAGCCAGCAGGAACGGCCCGCCCATCATGGTGGCGATGACGCCCATGGGCGTCTCCACGTCGCTGTAAATGCGCCCAATGGTGTCCGCCACGATCACGAACAGGGCCCCCAGCAAGGTGGAGCGCAACACTGGCGTTTGATCCGGGCGCGCCAGAAAGCTGGCGGTCACCGGCGCCATCAGCGCTATGAAGTTGATAGGGCCGGATACAGTCACTGACAGTGCGGTCAGCACCGCCACGGTCAATACGACGGCTATCTTCAGGCGCTCGGGACTCAAACCCAGGGAAGCCGCGGTGTCTTCGCCGAACTGCAATAAGGTCAGTTGTCGCGCCAGCACTACCGCAACCGGCAGCAACAGGCAGAGACCGAAAAACGCGGGAGCGGCGATGGCGTAATCTCGGCCCAGCAGCGTGCCGATGCTCCAGGTGTACATGGCGCTGGCTTCATGCAGAGGCAGGTAGGTCACCAGCACTTCCGTCATGGCGCGCAGCAGGTAGGTCAGTCCCAGACCAATCACCAGAATACGGTAACCGTTGGAGCCGAAGCGGCCGCTGAAGGCCAACACGCCCAACAGCGTGGCGGAGGCGCCGATAATCGCCGCCCACCAGGAGTCCAGCACGCCGCCAGCGCCCGCCAGCATGGCGATCACCACAGCCAAAGTAGCGCCTTGGTGTACGCCGAGAATATCCGGCGTGGCCAGGCGGTTGCGGGCGAGTCCCTGCAACAGACAGCCGGCGGCGCCCAGACAAGCGCCAACCACCAGCCCGGCGGCGATGCGGGGCAGACGGATCTGCATGGTCAGCAGCTGGTGGGCGGGACTGCCTTCTCCCAATATGGCCTGCCACACCTGAGACAGGGACAGGTGCGTGGAGCCCAGCATCAGGGACGCGCAAACCGCCAACAGTATCACCAGCAGGATAAGCAGAGCGCTTATCAAGTCATGCAGGTTGAAGGTCATGGAAAGGGAGCCGATTCGGACCACCCGGCTACCGGCCGGGAGGAAGGATACGGCGTCAGGAAGCCCGAGAGATGGGGCGGCCTGCTCGACAGAGGGCGACATACGGCTCATCGCGGATACCTCCAGGCCTAACTGAACATGCGATTGGAATGGACGATGCGAATAATGATCGGGACGCCGATAAAGGCGACCACGGCGCTGACCGGCGCTTCGAAAGGACGATTGATCACCCGCGCCAGAATGTCCGTGGACAGCAGCAGAAACGCGCCGGCGACGGCGGAATACAGCAACTGGTTGCGCAGATGGTGTCCGGCCAGCGCCCGGGCGATGTAAGCGGCGATCAGTCCCAGCAGAACGATTGGGCCGGCCAGGGCCACCGCTGCGGCGCTCAGCAGTGTGATGCTGAGGGACAACAGTGCGCGAATCAGATTCGGGTTGTGCCCCAGCGCTTTGGCGGAGTCATCCCCCAACGTCAGTGCGGAAAGCGGCCGCGTGAGCGCCGCCGCCAAGGCCAGCGCCGCCAGCACCGCTGGAGCGATCTGGCTGACCGCCTCCATGGTGATGCCGGACAAGGAGCCCAGAATCCAGTAACGGTATTGATCAAAGGCGGCGATGTGGTCATGCAACAGCAGGGAAGTAAATCCCTGGAACGCGGCGTTGATGGCCACGCCCGCCAGCACCAGACGTAATGGCGTCATGCTGGCCGCTCCCACTTGAGCCGCCAGCATGACGGCGCCATTGCCGACCAAGGCGCCGGAAATGGCCCAGATCAGCATGGAATAGGAACTGCTGGCGTGAAAGAAACTGATGCCGATCACCACGCCCAGCGCGGCGCCGGCGTTGATGCCCAGCAGGCCAGGTTCGGCCAGAGGATTGCGGGTGACGTTCTGCAGCAGGCTGCCGGCGACGCCCAGCGCCACGCCGATGATGACGCCGGCGAGGGTGCGGGGCAGACGCAATTCCGTCATCACCATGTTGACGTAGGCGTCGGCGTTGTCCGCTGGAGACAGCAGATAGGAGAGACTGTGGGCGGCGTCCAGTTGCCCGGACCCCACCAGCATGGAAGTTAATACGACGCCGAACAGCGCCAGCATCAACATGGCGACGGACGCCCAGTTACGACGGCTGACAACCGGGCGATGCGCCTGCGACATTAATGCTCCTTTAACCTCGACTACCCTTGTTTGCCCAGCATGGCCTGTTCAATGTCGTCCAGCGCCGCCATGGCGGCCAAAGGCCCGCCGACGCTGGTCCACAAGGAGCCGTCGATCAACACCAGATGTCCTTTGTTGACGCCGGACAATTGTTTGAAGGCGGCGTTGTCGCGAATTTCCGCAAAGGTATCCGCCGCGTCGCCCACCGGGCTGAGGGTGCCGACAAAGATCCAGTCGCCGTCGATTTCATGCAGGGCTTCCAGGCTCAAGGGCGCGGAGTGAATGCCGCTTTCCTGTTGCGCGGAAGGCCGGGACAGGCCGACATCCGCAATGACCTGGCTGATGAATACGTCACGCAGCATATAAGTGGGGCCTTTGGGGCTCCAGCGCACTACACTGACGGACACGTTTTCCGGATTTCCCAGGTTTTCGCGGATTTTCGCCGCTTTTTCATCGTATTTAGCCAGGAAATTCTCTGCTTCGCTCTCTTTGCTCAGGGCGACGGCGATGCGTTTGAACATATCGCGCCAGTTTTCCGAAGACGCGGAGGTGATCACGGTGGGAGCAATCTGCTGGAGCTGGGAAATCAGCTTCTCGTCCTGGATGGTGCCGGTCAGAATCAGATCCGGCTGCGCGGCGATCACTTTGTCGATGCTGGGCTGCGCCAAGCGTCCAATGGACTCGATGTCGACGCTGAGATCCTTCAAGTAGTTGGGCGGCGTCTGCTGGCCGCGGCCGTCAGTCACTCCCACCGGCTTCATGCCCAACGCCAGCATGGCGTCCATATCAAACTCGCCCAGGGCAAGTACGCGCTTGGGCTCCACCGGCACGCTGACGCGGCGGCCGGCGGCGTCGGTAATGTCTTTGGTGGCGGTAGCGGCTGCGGAGATGGGTTGTTCCGCGGGCGCTGCGGACGCCGTTTGCGCCGTCTCCGGCGTTGCATCCGGTTTCTGCATGGCCAGCGCAGTGAAGCCCAGGGCCAGTGCGGCGCTGATAGCCAGTAGTGCGAATTTCTTGGTCGGGGAGGAGTTGTTATCTGCCATAGTCACCTGCTTCCAGCATGCTGTCGCAATCAGGGTGGATTCCTTCGGCAAGAATAAGGACGGTCTACGCAACTGTGGCGCGGCCTGGGAAACGAAAGGGGGTTTATCATCTCCGGCGAAAATTTAACCGGACTCTTGCCGTTATCGGAGCACACTCTACGATAGATTGAAATGCTTGTAAAATGATAATCATTATCGTTTGTGTTCAAATAATCAACACCTTTCTTATTTGCACGCCTATACGCATGAGCAGGCGGATCAAATTGAAAGCGTGATGGCGGGAGACAGGTGGTGGGGGCGAGGTGTTAGGGGTGTAGGGTGAAGAGGCATTCCACCTCCTTAGCGGAGATGACTCTCCGCTTTGGTGGAACTCTTAGCAAATAGAAATGGTTGACTTGTAACGGAGAGTGCGGCGAACCGTCTGTCTCTCCGCGAGTGATCAGGGTTTAGCTGCAGAAGGCGCCGGCGCCGCTTTCAGACTCGCCGCCAGCAACAGCGCCGCCAAAATCAGCGATACGCCTCCGGCGACGGCGAAAGTGGCGGAAATACCGTAATGGTCGATCAACGGCTGGGTTAACAGCGGGCACAGGAACTGACCGATAAAGAAACAGGTGGTGACGCCGCCGATAATGCGGCCGCGCAGCATCGGCGGAGTATAAGAAAACAGCCAGACGATCAGATTCGGACGAATCATCCCGAAGCCGACGCCCGCCGCCGCCATGCCCGCGAGGGCGACGCCGTAACTGGGAGCAAAGCCCAGCAGTCCCCATCCTATGGCGATCAATAACCAGCCGGCGCCATGCAATACCGGGAACGGGAACAGGCCGCCGAATTTGCGGTAGTACATGGACACCGTCGCTGTGAGCAGCAGCATCCCGGCGATGGCGAAGCCGATTTCTGAGCCGTCCGTCACGCCGAACTGGGCTACATAGAACGGGTAATGCAGCGGCGCCATATACAGCGCTAATACTTCGAACGCCGCCAGGGCGTAGCACAGAGCGAGGGGGCCGCCGGGAGGCGCTGGCGCCGCGCCGCCCAGGTCGCCGCCGGGAATCGCTTTGCGCTCAGGCTCGTCCAGGAACAACATGGCGCCCGGCAGCACGATGAATGCGAACAGGTAGATCAGGAACGGCGCTGTCCAGTCGATATCCGCCAACAGGCCGGCCATGCCCAGAAACAGTACGCCGCCGAAACCGCCGAACGCCGCTTGCACGCCCATATATCGCGCCAGATGAGGACCGGCGAAATAATCTCCGGCCAGCGTGGTGCAGGCGACCATGACGCCCGCCACCGCCACGCCCAGAGCGATGCGTCCCAGCAAAATGGCGATCAGCGAGTCATGCAGGAAGTAACCGGACATGCCGGAAACGCCATACAGACAGAGCGCCAGAATCAGTACCTGCTTTTTCTTCCAGTGATCCAGCAGCCAGCCCACCATAGGAGCGCAGCAGGCGATCAACAGGCCGGGCGCGGACAGGATCATTTTGACCCAGAATTCCGCGCTTTCCTCTTGCGCAAAGGCGGCCTCCATACCCGGCAGCGCCGGGGCCAGGGTGGCGCCGGCCATCACCGTCATGGTGCTGGCCAGGAGTAGAAAAAGACTTCGGCCGTTCATTGTCGGCGCTGCCGTTGGGGACGTGGTCATAGCGGTTTCCTTCTCTGACATGTTGCGTTAAACATCCTGTTTATTTGCGTTGTATGCGCGCACGCGCCGACGCCACCGCCAGACGGTAATCCGTCAGCAGTTCGGCTTCGTCGAACAGGGCGCTGCGGCCTTCCCGCACCACAATGCGGCCGGCCACCATGACGGCCTCCACGTCCCGGCTGCCGCCCGCCACCAGGAAGGTGCGCAGCGGATGATTGCCGAGGCGATAGCGCCAGTCGTCGATACCGATGACCACCAGATCCGCCTGCTTGCCGACTTCGATGGAGCCGATGCGGTCGCGCCAGCCCAAAGCGCGGGCGCCGTTCAGGGTGGCCATGCGCAGCGCCAGGGTCGGCGGACAGGCGGTATTGCAGTTCTGCGCTTCGTTGTGGCCCAGATGCGCGGCGCGCATGGCCTCCGGCATGCCGCCGATATAGGAGATATCGCCGTCCGTGCTGCAGGACACATGTCCGCCGTCCCTGATGAAGCGTCCGATCTGGCCGGTTTCGCTGACGGTGGCTTCGCCCAACATGCCGTAGTGGGCGGGGGAGTGGCAGATATTGACGCCGGTTTCCAGCAGACGACGATATTCGTCTTCACTGGCGTAAGCGGTGTGCACCGCCAGCAGACGATCGGTGAGCATGCCCAAAGCGTCGAAGCGGCCCACAGGCGTGCGGCCGAACACCGCCTGCACGGCGGCGGTTTCATTACGCAGCGGCGCCAGGTGGGTGGCGTAGGGCGCCTGATAACGGTCGGCGATGTCGCGCAGGGCGATCAACTGTTCGTCGGAACTGCCGAAAGCGCCCATGACGGAAGGCATGCCGCCGATCAGGCCTGAAGCGTGGTCGTTCCAGGTTTCCATCAACGCCGCCCAGTCGTCCGCCTGCGCCTGGGTGTCGGCGATGCGGCGAAATTCTTTGGCGCCGTTGGGAATCATGATGTCCGATCCCCAGCGACTGACGCGGATGCGCATGCCCAGATCGAGCGCCGCCTGCGCCATGGCGTCGGCGGTGTTGGCGGAACCCACATCGCCCAGCGCCGTGGTTCCAGAGCGCAACTGCGTCCACATGCTCCAGCGCGCGATGGCGACGCCTTCCGCATGGGTCAGCTTCTGTCCCACGGTGGAGATGAAGGCGAACATGGAGCCCAGGGCTTCAATATCGCCGCCATTAGAGTAGGGGGTCGGCTCCAGACCGGCATCATCCGGGCGCTCGAAGTTAGGCGCTACGAAACTTTCATGCCAGTGCGGATTGATCAGTCCCGGCAGCACCAGCTTGCCGGCGGCGTCGATGACCTGATCGCACTCCGGCGCCGGCTGCTCGGCGGAACCGATGGCGGAGATGCGATCGCCCACCACCAGCACCCAGCTGTTTTCGATTACCGTATTGGCGTCATCGCCAGCGTACAGAAAGCCGCCTTTGATCAGAGTGCGCACGCCCTCGCCGGATTGCGGACCGCCGTCACGGGCGCGGGGTTCCGCCGCCAGCCCGTTGAACGCTTCGCCTTGCGCCGGACCCGCCGCTTGGGCGGCGAGCGGCGCAGGACGGGAGGCTTGGGACAGCATCAGCTTATGCAGCCAGGACGCCGCCCCCGCATGTTTCATGCAGCAGATCATTGAGCCGCCGCCCCTTCATTCGCTTTGGCGAACAGGCCGGCGTCCAGCATGGCTTGCAATGAGGCTTCCACCGCGTTGATGGTGAAGTCGATCTGCTCTTCCGTATGCACGCCGCAGATGAAGTTGACTTCACGACGCAGCAGGACGCCGCGCTTCGCCATTTCCGCCAGGAAAGGCTCGGCGAGCTTCACATGCTCCACTGGATTTTTGGAGAACAGGAACATGGGGATAGGGTCATAGCCCACCACCTGCAATGGCGTTCCCAGTGCAGCGGAGACTTTATTGACGCCTTCCTTCAGGCGTACGCCCAGTGCGGCGATACGGCCGACGAAATCCGAACGGCGATACTCGTTCAACACAGCGTCGCACACTTCCAGGGACAGCATTTCACCACCGAAGGTAGTGGAAACCTGCAGCTCTTCCATGCGCTTCATGTGCCTGGCGGAGCCGACCACCGCGGACAGCGGCATGCCGGCGGCGATGCCTTTCGACAGGGTGACCAGATCGGCGGAGACGTCGAAGTATTCCTGCGCGCCGCCCAGAGCGAGACGGAAACCGGTGACCACTTCGTCCATCACCAGCAACACGCCTTTGTCATTACAGGCTTTGCGCACCTGACGCAGGAACTCGCCAGTCAGTACGCGGTTGTAAGGAACCGACAGCAATACCGCCGCCAGTTTGTCGCCGCGCTCGGCGATCAGATCCAGCACTGGTTGTTCGTCCATGGGCGTGAACAGCGGCATGCGGTGGGTGTACTGACGAATGACTTCCGGCACGCCGGGGGTGTCGAACATGTACTGATCGTGCCAGCCGTTGTAGCCCACGGTGATGATTTCTTCTTTACCGGTGATGTGGCGGGCCAGACGCACGGCGGCGGAGTTGGCGTCAGCGCCGGTCTTGAAGAAGCGCGCCATTTCCGCGCCGGGAATGATGTCGGTCAGGGTTTGCGCCGCTTTGACTTCCACCGGGGTCGGCAGGGAGTGAATCAAGCCCTTGGACAGGTTTTCGCTGATGGCGCTGACGACAGTGGGATGATTGTGTCCCAGCGTGTTGGCGGCGAGACCGCAGATAAAATCGATGTATTCATTGCCGTCGACGTCAGTGACGATGGCGCCCTGGCCGCTGGCGATGTAAACCGGGAAATGACCGGGAGCGAACTGCTCCGGCTTTTTCATCATGGACTGGGTGAATCCCGCCACCAGCTTCTCGCTCTCTTTGGCGAGTTCGAAGGACTTGGTCAGGTTCAGCGTTTCCCCGTTGGGAGTTACCGGCAATGTCATAGTTATCCTCGTGATGAGATCAATTAGGGTTTATTCACAGCGGTCCGGTTTGCGGTGCGCAACAGGCCCGATTCAATGGCGTACTGCAGATAGCGGTGGAACAGGGGCTGATCGATGACAGGCATCGCCAGGCCCAGCTCCTCCATACGTTGTCGAAATTTGCCGTTGTCGATGCCGCCGGGCTCGAAACTGGGCGCGCCGGCGTCATGACTGCGTTGTTCAAAAAAGCCCAGGATCGCCTGATCCTCTTCCGCGCCTCTTTCTTTGACGCGCTGGCTCCACTGGGGCAGCGGCAGGGTGTCGAAGTCGAAACCGTATTCCCGCAGCCAGCCGAAAATGCGCGTCAGACTGACGTCCTGGGGCGGGGTGACGTTGTACACGCCGCCGCCCGGGCGGGACATGGCGTCGGCGACGATGAATTGCGCCACCGCGTCCACTGGCGTCCAGGGCTCGCTGATGGGCAGATCCGGCAATGCGTCGCTGCGCATCCCCGCCTGAATGATGCTCCACACCAGGTCTTTGGCGTTGATATAGCCAAAATCGGACGCGCCGGTGACCCGGGCGAGTCGATACAGATTGACGGGATAGCCTTTGTCGCGGGCGATTTCCGCCATGCGTTCGGAGGCCCACTTGCTCTGTTGATAGCCATCGCCCAGCCCGTCATGAATGGGCGTGAAGTCCTCGCGCAGGCTGGGGGCGGCGGACGCCGGCGGCGCCACGGCGATGGTGGACACCAGATGCAGGGGAACGCCCCGCACGGCGGCCAGCTTCAATAATTCGCCGGTGCTCAATGCATTGGCGGCGCGCAGGGATTGGTAATCGCGCATGACGCTGGTGACGGCGGCGTTATGGATGACCGCGTCTATGTGCTGGGCGAGCTGTTCGAAGTCCGCCACGGACAGTCCCAGGCGCGGCTTTTCCATATCCGCCAGCAGTACCCGCACCCGCCGAAACGCGCTGCAGGGCAGGCCCTGTTCCGACATCGCCTGCTCCAGACGATAGAAGGCTTCGGCGTCGGTGGCGCCACGCACGGCGCACAGGATATCGGCGTCGGTTTGATAGAGCAGTTGATGCAGCAGTTGCGCGCCGACGAATCCCGTGGCCCCGGTGAGCAATATCTGTCTGGGCGCTGCGCTCAGGCCGAATGCAACAGTCGGCGCCGGCGGCAGGGATTGCGCGAAAGCGTCGCAGTCCGCCAGGATCTGTTCCCGCAGGTCCCGTGATTGTGGTTGCTCGTCATCTGTCGCAAACAACGCCTGAGCCAGCGCGGCGACAGTCGGGCTTTGAAAAATCAAAGTGACCGGTACTTCCCGCCCAATGCGGGCGCTCAGGCGGTTGGCCACCTGAATGGACTGCAGGGATTGTCCGCCCAGCAGAAAGAAGTCGTCTTCCGGCTTGATGGCGCTTTGGCCCAGTACGTCGCGCCAGACCTCAATGATGAGCTGCTGTTCCGCGCTGACTTCAGCTTGAGGCAAGTCGCCTGCGGAGGCTGTTTCGATAGCGTTGAGCTGTTTGCGGTCCACCTTGCCGGCGGCGTTTTTGGGCAGGCGCTCATGCATGACCAGCGCGGATGGCGTCATCGCCGCCGGCAGCCTGGATTTAAGCGCTTCACGTAATTCGGCGATGGCGTAGGACTGTCCCGCCAGATGCGCCACCAGACACTTTACGCCATTGCCTTGCTGGCTCAGGGTGACGGCGGCTTCCTGCACGCCGGGCAGGGCGCTGAGCGCAGACTCGATTTCCAGTGGGTCGATGCGATGGCCGCTAATCTTGATTTGATCATCCAAACGTCCCAGAAACTCGACATTGCCCTGTGTATTGATGCGCGCGCGATCGCCGCTGCGATAAGCGCGCTGCGGCTGTTTGGCCCAGGGGAAATGCATCTGGATAAAGCATTCCGCGGTTTTTTCCGGCAGGTTGAGGTAGCCGTCGGCCAATCCGCCGCCGAGCAACAACAGCTCGCCTTCTTCGCCCCGCGGCAGTAGCTCCATCTGTGGATTGACTACAGCGACAGCGCGTCCGCCCAGAGGCTGGCCGATGCTGATGACGCCGGCGTCAGCGCTGAGGTCCGCGCTGGTGGCGACTACCGTGGCTTCACTGGGACCGTAAGTGTTGTACAGGGCGATGCGATCGCCGAAACAGCCGCGCCATTGCGCCACCCGCTCCGGTAATACCGCTTCGCCGCCAATAATGACGGCGCGCAGACTGGGCGGAAGCTCTAGCGACGCCGTTGCGCAGCCGAACGCCAGCTCATGCCAGTATGCGGTGGGCAGATCCAACAGGGTCACACCCCATTGACGGCATTGCTCCAGAAAGCGCGGAGCGGATTCCAACATGGCGTCATTGCGCAGAATAAGGCGCGCTCCCTGCGCCAAGGTGACGAAAATCTCTTCGATGCAGGCGTCAAAGTGCAGCGGCGCAAACTGCAGCACCCGATCCGAGGCTGTGACGGCGTAAGCGTCGATGGCGCCGGCGACGAACTCCGCCAGAGCCTGATGTCCGATAACCACGCCTTTCGGCGCGCCGGTGGAGCCGGAGGTGTAGATCAGGTAAGCGGGCCCCGCTTGTGTTGTCGACTCAGACCATAGCGCTGCGTTGCTGACCGCGACTTGAGATAACGCCGCCAGGCTCACTACCGGCGAGTTGGCGTCGACGTTTAGCTCGGAGTCCGCGTCCTCCGTCACCACCAACGCGGGGCGGGCGTCTTCAATGATCAAACGATTGCGGGCGATGGGCGCAGTCGGGTCCAGAAAAACGAACGCGGCTTTGGCGGCCCAGGTCGCCAGCGCCGTTACGATAGCGCCTTCGCTGCGAGGCAGCGCCAGGGCGACGATATCTCCCGGATTCACCCCAGATTGTCGCAGGCGTTCAGCGAGTCCGGCGACGCGCTGGCCCAGCTCTTCATAGCTGAGGCAGCGTCCGTTCGCCTGCAGGGCGATGGCTTGTGGCGTCGTCAGAATGCGTTGGCGCAGGGCGTTGAGAACAGGCTGCGGCGACTGGCTGGTGGCGGGGCCTTGCAGCCAGGATAGGGCGGCGCGATCAACCTGAATGGGCTGCTCCATATCGGCCGCTGCCTGCTCCAGCAATGTCAGCATTTGCTGCTGAATGTCCTGCAGATCGGTTTGACTGTAACGGTTCGGGTTGGCGTCCAGATCGAAACGCAAGCCGCCGTCCTTGTTCAGAATGAAGGCGAAGGACAGGTCTTCCACCGGACCGGCGCAGAGGTTATGGGTGCGGGAAACGCAACCCTGAAACTCCACATGACGGTCAAACGGCATGATGTTCACTACCGGGCCGAACAGGCGTTGATCGCCGCCCACGCGATTGAGGTCGCGACGCAGCTGTTCATAGCGGTAGCGCTGATGCAGGCGCGTCATGCGGGTTTGCTGCGCAGCGAGTTGCACCAGATCTTTAAAGGACTCCACGCCAGCGATCTGCAGACGCAGCGGAATAATATTCATCACCATGGCGGGCACGCGCAGGGATGCGGAGCCCATGCGTCCCATGACCGGCGCGCCCAGCGTGACTTCGCGAGCGCCGGTGCGGCGATGGATCAGATAGGCGGTGGCGGCGGTGAGCGCATCCGACCAAGTGGCTCCGATTGCGCTGGCCGCGGTTTGCAGCCGCTTAATCAGCTCCACCGGCAGACTGCGTTCCATCCTTGTCGCCATGTCGGCGATGGGCGCATTGGAGCGGCTGAGGCTGACGGGGGGCGTCTGGCCTTCCAGATAGCCTGCCCAGAAATCCCGGTCCTTGGCGAACGCCGGCGATTGGCGATAGCGCAGGTCTTCCTCCAGCACTTTATCGTAGTCGCCAAAGGCGCGTCCCACTGTGGCGGGGTCTGTTTCCGGGTTGGCCGCCAGGGCGTTGTAGATTTCCGCCACCCGTTGCGACAACAGGGCGAAGGCGAAACCGTCACAGGCGATGTGATGGATGCGTTGATGCCAGCAGTAGTGGTCGTCGCCGAGTTTGATCAGAGCCTGGGTGAACAGAGGCCCTTGCGATAGGTCCACAGTGGCGGCCAGATCGCTCAGCATCCACAGGCGCGCCTGCTCCAGCGGCGCTTCGAAATGGCTGTAATCTTTCTGCACCAGGACGAACTCCGGCGCGTGCAGACGTTGCGCCGTTTCCCTGGCGCCGGAATGGAAGGTGGCGTGCAGCGCGGGCGCTTCGATCAGCGCCTGGCGCAACGCGCGCTCAAACAGCTCGATGTGCAGCTGTCCGCGTAATTCCACATATTCAGCCGCGTTGTACATGGGGCTGGCGGGGTTGATCTGCTGACCCAGCCATATCCCGTTCTGCGCGGCGGACAATCCTTTGGTCGACGTCTCGGCCGGAGTGGTCATCAATCTCAGGCCTCCGTCGTCAGGCGCGGCTCGATGGTGCGCCACCATTCATTGATGGTCAGCGACTCCGCCAGATCCACGAAGGTGATGTCAGCGCCGCGAGCGCGCCAGTTTTCCAGCAGAGACATGACGCGGATGGAGTCCAGGCCCATGTACATCAGGTTCTCTTCCGGGTCCACGTCTTCCGGGCTCATCATCAAGATGGCGGCGACGTCGCGACGCAGGGCTTCCAGGCTCAATGGCTCGGCGGTCGAGGGTGCGGCGTTGGCGGTTGCGCCGTTCAGCGCCGCCAGCACCACTTCCAGCGCGTCGACGTGGCCACAGCGCTGCGCCACATAGTTCAGCGCCATTTTCTGTTCCTGCTCGGAAAAGTCGGCGACGGCGTCCGCCACCACGAAAGGCTTGATGTCGAGCATGAAGGCTTCCAGTGAGGTCGCCAGCACGCCGATGTGAGCGTACACGCCGCAGATGATCAGCTGGTCTTTGCCGTTTTCACGCATGTAATCCAGCAGGGGCGTGCGTTTGAACGCGCTGTAGCGCCATTTCACGTATTCGATGTCGTCGCCTTCCGGCTCCAGCTCCGCCACGATATCGGTCAGGTTGGGATCGGCCGCCAGACCGGTTCCCCAGAAATCCGTCAGCAGCGCGCGGTCTTCCGGCGTCTGGTCGCCAGGCTGGGCGGTGTACACCACGGGCACGCCGGCTTTTTTGCAGGCCGCCTTCAGCGTCTGGATATTGGCGAGCAGAGGGCCCATGGGCTCTCCGTCCAGATTGTAGAAGTTAACGAAATAACGCTGCATGTCGTGCACCAGCAGCACCGCCCGCGACGGATCAATGGTCCAGTCGGTCTTGTTGCTTGGCAGGGCGGATGCGTTCGCCAGGGAATAGTCAGCGATTTTTGGAATAGCCATAGGGGTCCTTATCAACCTAAATCTTGTTCTGGTTTAAGCCATGGTGGGCGGCGCGATCTTATCCGCGATCATCTGCCGCAACGCCTTCTTGTCCACCTTGCCCAGGCGGGTTTTGGGGAAGGCGTCGACGAACTCGATGCGGTCCGGGATCTTGAACACGGCGAGATCGCGCTCGCGCAGAAATTTGAGCAGATCCTGCGGGCGCGGGCGTTGCCCCGGCGCGGCGGCATGAGTCTGCGGAATGACGTAGGCGCAGGTGCGCTCGCCAAGGTAGGGGTCCGGCATCGCCACCACGGCGGCGTCATGCACCAGCGGGTGCGCCAGCAAATGGTTCTCCAGCTCGTCCGCGGCGACTTTTTCGCCGCCCCGGTTGATCTGGTCTTTGGCGCGACCTTCCACCACCAGATAACCGGCGTCAGTCAGGCGCACCACATCGCCGGTGCGATAGAAACCGTCGGCGGTGAAGGATTTGGCGTTGTGCTCCGCGGCCTTGAAATAGCCGCGAATGGTGTAGGGGCCGCGGGTCAGCAATAACCCGGTGGCGCCGGGCGCTACCGGCTGGTCGTCCTCGTCCACGATGCGCACTTCATCCGCTGGCGAAATGGGGCGACCCTGGGTGGTGACGACGGTGTCGATGTCGTCATCCAGGCGGGTGTAGTTCACCAACCCTTCCGCCATGCCGAATACCTGCTGCAGCTTGCAACCCAGGACCGGCGTGACGCGGCGGGCGGCTTCTTCGGTAAACTTGGCGCCGCCCACCTGCAATACCTGCAGGCTGGACAGATCTGGCGGCGAGCCGGCGTTCTTCAGATTGTCGCAGGCGGTCATCCAGGCCAGAGCCAGTGGCGGCACCATCGCGGTCATGGTGACTCGGTGACGGGCGATCAACGGAAACGCGATATCCGGCGCGCCGGACTCGGATAGCACCACGGTTCCTCCCGCATACAGGACGCCCAGGACGCCGGGAGAACTGAGCGGGAAATTATGCGCGGCGGGCAGCACAGAGAGATACACGGTCTGCGGCGACAATTCGCAGATCTCGGCGCTGGCGCGCACGCTGTACAGATAGTCGTCGTGGGTGCGCGGGATCAGCTTGGACATGCCGGTGGTGCCGCCGGACAACTGCATCAGCGCGATGGCGGACGGATCAATCTCCGGCGCCGCGCCGGGCGCTTGATATAAACCGTCGAGAGGGACGAAGTCGCCCGCATCGCCAGCGATGATGACCTGTTGCACGAGACGCTCGTCTTTCAGTTTCCCGCCGATATCGCGATAGTCGAATCCGCCGCTTTTGGCTGGGGCGATATAGGCCACAGCGTCGGCGAATTCGCAAAAGTAGCTGATCTCGGCGTAGCGGTGGGTGGGCAGGGCCATGATCGGCGCCGCACCCAGGCGAAACAGCGCAAAAATCACTTCTATGAATTCGCCGATGTTAGGCAGTTGCACCACGACCTTGGAACCCGGAGTAATTCCGAGGGTATTTAATCCTGATGCCAACTGATCCGCCCTGGCGTTAAGATCGCCATAAGTCCAGGAACGCTCGCCGGCGATCACCGCGGTGCGGTCGCCGAACGCCTGAGCGCCGCGGCTCAGAATGCTTCCCAGGTCGTCGCCGGTCCAGTAGCCGGCGGCGCGATACAGCTCAGCCTCTGCAGCAGGCCAGGGCGTCAGTTCGATTTGCGGCTGCTCCATGCTCGCGGACATCAGGCGATCTCCACGCGGACAGGTGTGGATGCGTGGCTGTCGAGGCCGATGGCGTTCAGCATGGTTTTTAACTTGGTGGAGGTCTCGTCCAGCTCTTTCTGCGGGTCGGAGCCTTCGACTACGCCTGCGCCTGCGTAAAGACGCAGCAGACGGTCTTCCACTTCCGCACAGCGGATGGTGACGGCCCACTCACCGTCGCCGGAGGCGTTGCTCCAGCCGACCATGCCTGTGAAAAAGCCCCGATTAAAGGGCTCCAGTTCACCAATCAATTCCCGAGCGCGCTCTGTGGGATAGCCGCACACGGCGGGCGTAGGATGCAGCGCCTGCGCCAAAGCATAGGAAGTAATGGCCGGATCGATCAGCTCGCCGGTGATTTCCGTGGACAGGTGCCACAGGGTCGGCGTTTGCGTCAACGAAGGCGTGCTGGGCACATCCAGGTTGCGACAGAACGGCGCCAGCGCTTTGGCCACGGCGTCGATCACCACGGCATGTTCATGCAGGTCTTTTTCCGATTGCAGCAGCGCCCCGGCGCGACGGGCGTCTTCCCTGCGATCCGGGCTGCGCGCGACGGAACCCGCCAGCGGATTGGCGAACACGCGCATGCCGCTGCGCGACACCAGCAGTTCCGGGCTGGCGCCCACCAGAAAACGACGGGGATGGGCCGCATCCGCCAGATTGGCGGCGAAGTTATATCCTTTCGGATTGGCGCGGCGCAGATTGGTAAGCAACTGCACGATGTCGATCGGGCGCTCAGCGCGCAGCTCCAGGGAGCGCGCCAGCACCACTTTGCTGATATCGCCGCGGCGGATATGCTCCAAAGCGCTGTTCACGCTTTGTTTGTAGCCCGCGCCGGAAGGTACTTCTTTCGCCTCATAAGTCCCGAAATCGGTGATGACGCCGGTGCGTCCGGAAACCACGTCGCGACGACGCCAGGATCGGGTCGGCACGGTCAACATGGGCGCTTCCCCAGGCAGGAAAGGAGCAGCGCCGACCACCATAGGATCTTCGATTCCCTGTTCCCTGGCCTCGCGCAGGGCGGCGGGGATGGCTTCATTCAGGTCTCCCGCGCCCAGACGGGCGAAGACGCCGGCGGTCATCAGGGTTTGCCGGGGTGAGGAGAAGAAAAAAGGAGTTTCCGTCAGATGTTTTTTCAGCAATTGGAGAAACGCTTGATCATCCGCCTGTGGTTCCAGATGCAACGTCAAGTCATTCATGCCTGCTCCTTAGGTGACTGGTTATCAGACAGGCTGCTCCTCAGAACAGGTGAGCCGCCCCGCGTTAAGAAATGTAAAATATAATCTAAATGAAAATAATTCTCATTTGAAGAGAAATTTTCTTGTCCCATGGGATGGAAAATGACAAGTTCAGGCCTGATTTACGTACCGCCAGACAGGAGCGGCGCGCCTCGCAAGGGGTGCGGACAGATCGTCCGCCTTCGCGAAAGAAAATCAATATTATTTGATATTGATTATTATTTGCAATAGATCGTTAGTCGTGATCAGCCAACACTGATAGCAGGGATTGTTTGACAGAGTCAGGTTAAAAAACGTTTTTTGACCGTCCTAGGTTGCGGCGATGGCGTCTAAAAAGCGCTCGCGATCTGGTGTTGGCGGCAGGTTGGCGCGGCGGCGCATTTCAGCCTGCCAGCCCGGATCGTCTTTCTGACGAGGGAAGTGGGTCTGCTTACGGACCGAGCCGAGAAACAGGTAGCCGTCGAACAGTTCCCGCACAGGTCGCTCGACGAGAGAAGGAGCCCGGTTGCTGAGCGCGCCAAACGGCAAAGCGCCAAGCTCGCTGAGGTCGTTGCGCACCAGCGCTGGCGCAGACCATTCTTCACGTTCCCTTACCGCATCGACCTCCGGCCGATGACCAAAGTGCGGCCAGAGATAGAAACACTGCGCAGGTTCGACGCCGCGCAGACGACTGGCCAGGGGCGGCCCGTTCAATGCCAGCAGGCTGTCCGCAGGGCAATTTCGCAGCAAATGAAACGCTCCAAAGACCAGCAGCGCGCGTCGATTGCGCGCAATGACCTCCCGCTCTATCAAAGCTTGATAGTGAGCTTCCCGTCGCTGGTTGGCCTCTCGCCATTGGCGCCCAGCGTTGGCGGCGCGCCAGTCGATAGGCGGGTCCGCCGCCAGTACGCGCACACGGGGTGTGGGCAGGCGCTGATTAATCTGTCGCACAGCGTGGAAAAAGCGTCGGTAAACATCGGCGAACCAGGCGCAAAAGTGCAAGGTATCGTCGCAAACTGCATCGATCTTGTTATCAAGTCCAGGTTCGCCGGCGATATAAGCGTCCAACAGAGGCTGACTACGAGCGGCGGCGAACTCGACGACGATAGTGTCCAGACACGTTGCGATATCTGGACGCAGCAAGCTATCGATAAGCCATTGCAGGATCGCCTCCACGCCATGGGCGTCGCCGATTCCGACGATCTGGTGTCGCCTCAACAACGCCGCCAACGCAGGGGTTGCGGGTTCGTGGACGGGAAGTGCGGAGGCGTAAGGGGTCACGAGTCGTCTAATACCTTTGGAGCTAGTCGTTTGTTCTACAGGAGAAAAGAGTCTACCTGCAAGACGATTTATTGTCATTTGACAATGATTCTCATTTGCAATAGTCTGGCCCCGCTCGTAAGGACAGCGCGCCGTCACTCCGCTTCCCGCAGCGCTTGCGGACTCTGACGCACTTCCAATTCTGGACGCCTGATTTCCGCTGTCATTCCGACGTCGCCTCCGAAGACGCGCCCCGGCGCGGTTTGCTTCGCAATATTCCATTTCAGTTTTTATCGGTAACAGCAGTCATGAAAAACAGTTCGCATCGTATGCTCGTTCGCTCTTTGGCGTTGTACGGAACCTGCGGTCTTGCCGCAGCCTCCGCCACCGCGGCGGAATCGCAGGGGAGCGCCCAGTTATTGCAGCCGGTGGTGGTGACCGCCTCGGGTAAAGGCCAGGATGAAGCGACGGCGCCGGCCAGCGTCAGTGTTATCAGTGGTGAGGAACTGCAGGCGAAACCAGTGCATGATCTGGTGGATGCATTGGGGGAGATCGAGGGCGTCACTGTGAGCGGGAACGCCAACCGCCGCACTCTGCAACTGCGCGGCCTGGATCGCGCCTATGTGTTGATGCTGATCGATGGACGTCGCGTGGACAGCACCTCGGCGGTATTTCGCGGCAATGACTTCGACACCGGCTGGATTCCCGTCGAAGCCATCGACAGAGTCGAAGTGATTCGCGGTCCCATGTCTTCGCTGTATGGCTCCGACGCTATCGGCGGGGTGATTAACATCATCACCAAACCGGTGAGCGAGCAGTGGCATGGCTCGGTTACGGTGGATACAGTTGTGCAGGAAGACAGCGCCGCCGGCGACAGCCGCAAGCTGGGCTTTTATGTCAGCGGCCCGTTGGCGGAGAAAAGTCTGGGCGTGAAGGTCTACGGCAGTGTGGATCGCCGCGAAGCTGACGGCGCAGTGAACCCTGACCCGGAAAGCGGCGGCGAACCGCTGGATGGTTTCGCCAAAAACGACAACCACGCGCTGAACGGCGAACTGACCTGGGCAGCCAGCGATACGCAGAGTGTCAGCCTCGCGCTGGAAAGCTCCTCCCGGGAGCACGATGAACAGGATCTCGACCGCCTCGGCGTGGCGCTGACCCATAAAGGCAAATGGAGCTTCGGCGATACTGAAATCAAGCTGTATGGCGATCGCATCGAGAACAACACTGGCAACATCGGCGGCCAGAGCAACCCCAACAAGGCGCACAACGCCAGCATCGACGGCCGGGTGACGTTACCTATCGACGCCTGGGCGCAAACCCTGACCCTGGGGGCGGAAGCGCGCTATCAAAAACTGAAAGATCCCTCCACGTTGACGGGCAGACCGGGGACGGATTCCTTCGGCGAATCCGACTCCACTGATGTCAGACAACAGGCGCTGTTCATTGAAGACGAGTTCATGCTGCGTGACGATCTGTTGCTGACTTTAGGCAACCGTCTGGATCACCATGAAAACTTCGGCAACCACAACAGCCCACGGGCGTATCTGGTGTATCTGCTGAGCGATGAAATCAGCGTGAAAGGCGGCTGGGGCAAGGCGTTCCGCGCTCCGACGCTGTTGCAGAACAGCCCTAACTGGGGCTCCGCTTCCTGTGGCAGCGCCACGGCGGGATGCTATATCGTCGGTTCCGACGAACTGAAGCCGGAAACCAGCGAAAGCAAGGAAATCGGCGTGCGCTTCGACTATTCCGAATGGGGCGGCGGGCTTACTGTCTTCCGCAACGATATCGAGGATATGATCGACATTTCCAGCCGCACCCGCGATCCGGTCCTGGCCCCGACCTTCGACAACTTTGTCGGCTTCCTGCCCGATGGGCGGCCGATATTCGCTTACCAGAACGTCAGCAAAGTAAAGACGGAAGGCGTCGAGGCGTCATTCCGCTATAACCTGACGACGGATCTGGATATGCGCGCCAGCTACACCTACCTGGACGCCAAGGATGTCAGCGACGGTCAGGACGCCAAGCCTCTGCTATATCGTCCGCGCCACTCCGGCACGGTGAAACTGGGTTGGTCCGTCAATGACCAGTGGGATCTGGGGTTGACCGGCAATTATGTGGGCGAGCAGTACGCCTATATTTCCCGGGATGGCTCCGAGCTGATCAAACTACAGGAATACGTCACCTTTGACCTTCAATCCCTGTACGCGATCAACGACTATTTCTCCGTCGGCGCCGGCGTGCTGAACCTGGCGGACAAACAGGTGGATCGCGAGCAGAGCTATGAAATTAATGAAGACGGCCGCCGTTATTACCTGTCACTGAAAGCTCAGTTCTGATCCTGCGCGGACAGATGGTCCTGCTCCAGCGCCGCTGCTGAGAGCAGGTCCGACGCCAACTGCGTGGACGTAATGCAGAACGCCGCCGCCAGGGTTCCCGCCCGCAAACGGCGGCGCATGTCCCAGCCTTGGCAATAGCCGTAGAGAAAACCGCTGAAGAAGGCGTCGCCGGCCCCGTTGCTGTCCACCAGCTCAAACCCTTCCGCAATATCCTGCTCATACCAGTTCCCCTCAGCGTCCAACGCCGTGCTGCCGCGCGCGCCATGGGTGCAGACGACAAAGTCCTTGCCGTCGGCCACTTGTTGCGCCATGAACACGCGGTAGTCCGGAAAATTATCGCTGGACAGAAACAACGCATCCGCCGCTTGAATAAACTCATCGTGATAGGGATTAACGCCGTCGTAATCATGCAGATCGATCCACAGCGGTTTGCCCAGCTCCCGCGCTCGCGCCAAAACCGGTCGTGTGTAATTGAGAATGCTGACGGCGGCGATATCGCACTGCTTCAGCGCCGGGTCCAGATCGCTCCAATGCAGCGGCGCCTCGTCCGCGGAAGGATGCGTGAAGATGGAAATGCGCCCGCCGTCCGCAGCCATCAGGTTGGTGTGCTGTTCCGTGGGTTGATCGATCAGTTCGACGATGCAGGGCAGATCGCGGCGGCGACATTCCCGCAGAATGGCGTGGCCGGCTTCGTCTTTGCCGAGAATCATGTGCAGACGCACATCCATGCCCAACTGTTTAAGGTTGAACGCTTTGCCGGCGCCAGTGCCGCCGACCGCCTGATAGCTGCCTTTGGCGAGCAGGGTCTGAGGCTGGGGTTGCGGGAAGTTATCCAAATGAATCAGAGTGTTGAAAGATGCGCCGCCGACGACCAATACGGACTTGGACATAGGGTTACCGCCTGAAGGTAAAAGGGAATATGGAGTTATTATTCGTTGGCGGACAAGGCTTCGCCTTTTGGGCAAAATAGCCGCCGTGTTTTGGGCAGAATAACCGCAAAAACGACAGGTCTGCTCCCTCGTCGCCAGGGATTCGCCGGAGGAGTGCGGGGGAGGAACTGAGCGTCATTAGCGGACATCGAGAGGATGAGAGAGAAAAGGGGAGAAAATGGCCTTATTTTTTGACATTTTGGCGGTATTTCGCCGATATCTGCACAGAGACGCCATCCTGTCCGGCTGGATTGTGGAGTTTGACGGCGCGCTGCGGGAGGAGGGGGATGAGCTGGTGTTTTCTCTTCCTGGATTATTCGAGTTCTGTCTTCGTCACGGGCTCTTGCGCGACCCAGATATTCAGTACCCTCAGTTTCGTGCGGCGTTGTACCAGAATCCCACCAATACGGAAGTGAACGCCATGGGCGGTAACCTGCGCATCTACGCCAACAGTGGCAAAGTGGACGCCAGCCTGTATGCGTTAACGCGCCCGTCCACAGGGACGGACGCATCGGTGACGCGGGCGGACTAGAGTCTCAGGCGTACGGCGTCCGCCGCTCTGCGGGCCAGGTTGTACATGAAGGAGGTGAATACCTTCAGGGTCCAGCGTAGGAAATTCACGGTGATGCTTTCCACTTTGGAAATCGCGTAACCCACCGCATTGAGCATCTTCAGAATCAGACGCTCCACTAGTCCCGCCATCTCTTTGCCCATGCGCACCGCCTGATCTAGCAGCATCGCTAACTGGTCCATGACGGTCAGACCAGCCGCCAGGGCGACGTTGAGGCCAATGCCCACGCCGTGCAGCACTTTCTTCAATACCCAGATCAACGCTTTGTTGATCATATTGAAGGAGTTCACGGTAAAGGAGATGGGGCCGTCTGATTTCAGCCACTTCTCGACGTCGTCCGTCAGGCTGGCGCTGGGTTGTCTGATTTTCAGGGACTCCCAGGTTTTACCTTCCACAGAATCAATATAGTGGTCCATCAGGTGGTTCTTGGAAGCGAAGTTCATCCCGCAATCGATGAAGCATTCCGTTCCCGGGTTAGGCACGTGATAGAACGGCCAGGTCGGCACCCAGGGCACCGGGTCGGTGCTGTGGGCGACGCGATAAATATTCGCGGCGTTCACCTGGCGGGTCAGGTTGGAGGCGAAGCCGGATGAGCCTACCCGTGGGCTGCCGAAGGTGTATAGCACCGGCTCCGCCACGTTGTTTTCCACCAGCCACTCCGCAATCAATGACGCCAATGCGCCGCCCAGGCTGTGCCCGACGCAATGCACCCGCCGCGGATTGTAGCCTTGAAAGAACTTGCGGATGTCCTGTTCGAAAGACTTGTAGGTGGTGTTGAATCCGGTATGTACGAAGTTGCCGCTGCTGGAGCGCTGCACGGAGGTGTGCGCGTCCGTCAGTATGTCCCGGAAGTTGGTGGCGTCGGTGCCGCGGGTGACGATAAATGCGTCGTCGCGGAACTCGTTACAGGTATCGCTCACGCCCCGGGCGGCGAGGCCGAAACCGGACCGATATTTGAAAATGGACGCGCCGGCGACGCCTTCGAAGCGCGACTCATTGTTGAGGGCGAATTTTCCCGCCAGCTTATTACCGAAAAGACTGACGTCTCGTTCATGAATGATGCGGTACGAACGCTCTGCAGCGTACGCCGCTTCAGATGGAGTTAGAACTGCCACGACTGATTTCCCCTGTAATGACTACTTTTGTTTTGGTTATGCGGTCATTCCAATTGGCATATGCCCTTGACTACATAGGAGCGACCTTCCTTGACTGACTCCTCGTCGGCGAGGTCGCATTTAAGACGAATCTTGACGTCCTTGCCGAGTTCGGAATCTTCATCGAAATTCAGTTTGCTGGTCGTCCAGGCGAGGTATTCCTGACCGTCATGGCGAATGATCATTTTCTGATGAATGACGGGCTGGCCTGGTAAGTATTTGGATACAGTGCGGGAATAATATGCGGGAAATTGGAAGCGGCCCTGGGCGTCGGTGGAAGTTTCTTCGACGGCGTTTTCGTCATTGCCCCAGGTCAGCGTACGTTGCACCTGGGCGCCGGCGATGGGTTCGCCGTTGAGGGTGACGACAGCCGACATTTGCGAAGCGAGACAGACCTTTCCGATATCGAAAATAGACATAGACCATCCTTTGCTAGACAGACATATCGATAGAACGGCAACCATCCAGATAATATTTTTGGTAGTCACGACTCTGAGTTCTTCTTATTAGTTTAGTTTCTCAATGTGCGCTGGCGATAAAACAGCCTGCAGACATTGGATATGCGTTCCCGCGGGACAATGCAATAGTAAGCGCTGACTTTTTATGAAATGCGTCAAAATATTCCGTATTTTTTTACGAGAAAATATAACTGATTGATTTTTCAGAAATATGAAAAAGGAAATATTTTTTGACCAGTTAGATCAATAGTTAGACAGGCGGTTTTTTAAGCTTGGAAAGGAGAGACAAGGCTCCCGTCAAAAAACAGGAGCGAAGGGAAAGTGTGAAATTGCGAGGGAGTGGCTTACAAATTCTCCCGCACCCATTGAACCAGTTGTGGGCCCTGTAGTGCGCCGGAAATGCGGGCGACTTCCACGCCTTTTTTGAAGATCGCCAGGGTGGGGATGCTGCGGATCTGGAATTGTTGAGCCAGTTGCGAGTTGCTCTCCGTATCCACTTTCACGCAACGTACTGCAGGCTCCAATTGCGCGGCGGCCTGCTCGAAAATCGGCGCGAACATTTTGCAGGGGCCGCACCAGGGCGCCCAGAAGTCCACCAGCAGGGGCAGGTCGCTGGTCTGCAGGTGCTTGCCGAAGTTATTCTGTCCTAGAGCGACGGGATGTCCAGCGAACAGTGGTTGCTTGCAACGGCCGCATTTGCCGCCGGCGGTGAGTTTGGCTGCGGGAACCCGATTGGTGGTGTCGCAATGGGGACAGACAACCTGTAATGTATCGCTCATTTCTTTATCGCCCTGAATGTTTGAACTCTATGCTAGATGGGGGAAGGACGAGGGTGTTTCAAGTTGATTTGGGCGCATGCGCCGCCCGTAAGAGATGATATTGGTTGTATGGCAAAGGTTCCGCTGGTTTATCACCCTGAATACAGTCCTGAAATTCCCGCCGGTCATCGTTTTCCCATGGAAAAGTTTCGCTTGTTGGCGGAGTTTCTGCGCGCTGAGGGCGTGCTGACGGACGCCAATCTGTTTGCGCCGGAAGCGGCGACTCAGGAAGACATCGCCCTGGCGCACTGCGCGGATTACGTGCGCGATTTTCGTTACGGAGAATTGTCCCCCAAGCACATGCGCCAGATTGGCTTGCCTTGGTCGGAAGGCGTCTGCACGCGGACTTTCCGGGCGGTGGGCGGCACTTTGCTGACCGCGCGACTGGCGCTGAAATACGGGTTGGTGGCGCACCTGGCGGGCGGCACCCATCATGCGCATTACGATCACGGCAGCGGCTTTTGCGTGTTCAACGATCTGGCGGTGGCGGCGCGGGTATTGGTGCGCGGGGGGGAAGCCTCGCGGGTGCTGATCATCGACTGCGATGTGCATCAGGGCGACGGCACCGCGCGCATTCTGACGGATGACGCCGACATCTTTACCTGCTCGTTCCACTGCCGCCAGAACTTCCCCTATCGCAAGGCCCACAGCGACTTCGATATCGAGCTGGATCGCGGCTCCGACGGCCGCGCCTACATGCAGATCATGGAGCATTGGCTGCCTTATATCTTCGACCTGACTCAGCCGGACTTTGTGCTGTACGACGCCGGCGTCGATGTGCACTACGACGATGTGCTGGGACATTTGCACCTCAAAGACGCGGATATCGCGGAGCGGGATGAATATGTCATCCGCCAGTGTCTGGAGCGTGATGTGCCGGTGGCCTGCGTGATCGGCGGCGGCTATGACAAGGACCGCAAACGTCTGGCCGCCCGTCATGGCATCATGCATGGCGTGGCGGACCGTCTTTATCAGGAATATGCGTTATAGGGGACGGCCAGGCCGTCCTTTGTTTTATTCGTCCGCTATCTTCTTCCAGCCGCCGCTCTAATCCCACCTCTCTTAATCCTCTGATTTTGCAGATAGTTCGTCACATTTTTGTCATCTGTTTCGCGTAAACCTGTCACCGGTTTCCTGTTTCATTAGACAGGTTTTCCCGGAAACGACTTCCTCCCCGACGGTTCGATGATTTCCAGGCTGGAGCGCCTGGCGGTCGCAACTATCTGCGTCCGCGTCTCAAGGTAAATATCCGGAATCCGGATCAGATCGCATAATCACCGTCCGCCGATAAGCTAGACTAAGCCTGCCCGTTAGAGAAAACGGGTGGGGATAACTCGATAAAAAATAAAGTAAAAAGGGAACAAACATGACTACCAAGCCAAGGTTCAAGGTATCCGCGTTGTTATTGGGTATGGCGATGCTCCATACCGGCGCGGCCCACGCAGCGGCGGACCTCTTTTTCTCTGAGTATGTGGAAGGCTCCAGCAACAACAAAGCATTGGAAATCTATAACGGAACCAGCGCCGACGTTGACCTGAGCGCTTATGAAGTGCAGATGTATTTTAACGGCTCCTCCAGTGCAGGCGTGACGTTGAATCTCAGTGGAACCCTGGCGGCGGGAGACGTCTACGTCATCGCCCACAGCAGCGCCGATCCGGCGATTCTGGCGCAGGCGGATCTAACCAGCGGCGGCGGCTTTTTCAACGGCGATGACGCCATCCTGTTGCTGAAAGGCGGCGCGGCGGTGGACTCTATTGGCCAGATCGGCGTGGACCCCGGCAGTGAGTGGGGCGCAGGCGACGTCAGCACCGCCAACAACACGATGCGTCGCAAATCCGACGTGGAAGCCGGGGACAGCGATCCCTACGACGCCTACGATCCCACCCTGCAATGGGACGGTTATCCCAACGACACCTTTGACGGCCTGGGCGCTTATGGCGACGGTCCCACCGATCCGGGCGGCGAGCCAGGTGAAATCGGCGAGTGCGGCGATCCCGCGACTTTGATCAGCGCGATTCAGGGCGACGGCGCCAGTTCGCCATTGAACGGCCAGCAGGTAGTGCTGGAAGCGGTCGTGACCGCGGACCTGCAAGGCGCGGATGAACAGAAGGGCTTCTTCGTACAGGAAGAAGACGCGGATCAGGACGGCAACGACAAGACCTCTGAAGGCGTGTTGGTGTACGCGGACGCTTCTGTGCTGGACGTGAGCGTGGGCCAGAAGGTGCGGGTGCTGGGCACGGTGACCGAATACCATGACCTGACGGAAGTCAACGCGGTGCAGGCGATCAAAGTGTGTGGCGGCGACAACCGGGTGACTCCGGCGCAGGTGTCCCTGCCTTTGGACAGCGCCGACGCGCTGGAGAAAGTGGAAGGAATGCTGGTGACTTCCGCGCAGCCCTGGACTGTCAACGAAGTCTACAACCTGGGCCGCTACGGCGAGGTCTTGCTGGGTAATGGCCGTCGTTATATCCCTACGCATTTAGCGACTCCGGGAGAAGCTGCGGCGGCGGTGGCGGCGGCCAACGCCCTGAACCAGCTGGTGTTGGACGACGGCAGCACCAAACAGAATCCGGCGGTGATTCCATTCCCCGCGCCGGAACTGAGCGCGCTGAACACACTGCGTGTGGGCGACAAGGTGAACGAAATCACCGGCGTCATCAGTTACAGCTTCTCCGTATACCGCATGTATCCCACCGTTTCGCCAGCGTTTGTGGCGGAAAATCCCCGCACTGAGGCGCCTGCGACCACGGGCGCTGGCAACCTGAAAGTGGCCAGTTTCAACGTGCTCAACTTCTTCAATGGCGATGGCCAGGGCGGTGGCTTCCCGACGGCTCGCGGCGCTTCCACAGCGGAAGAGCTGGAGCGTCAGGCGGCGAAAACCGTGGCGGCCTTAATGGCCATGGACGCGGATGTTGTGGGGCTGATGGAGATTGAAAACGACGGCTATGGCGCAGACTCCGCAATTCAGGATCTGGTCAACCGTCTGAATGCGGCGGGCGGCAATTACGCCATCGTCAATCCGGGGCTGTCGTCCCTGGGCGGCGACGCAATCGCAGTGGGCATGATCTACAGGGCCGACAAAGTGACGCCTGCCGGCGCCGCCAAGACCTTGAGCAGCTATCCGTTCGATGACTTCAACCGTCAGCCTCTGGCGCAGACGTTCAGCCTGAACGACAACGACGGCAAGATCACGGTGGTGGTCAACCACTTCAAATCCAAAGGCTGCTCCAACGCGGAAGGCGACAACCAGGATCAAGGCGACGGCCAGGGCTGTTACAACGCCAAGCGTAGCGAAGCCGCGGTGGCGCTGGCGGACTGGCTGGCGAGCGATCCTACCGGCGCCGAAGACGCGGACGTGCTGATCATCGGCGACCTTAACGCCTACGCCAAGGAAGACCCCATCACGGCGCTGCAGGCGCAGGGCTATCACAACATGCCTGCGGAACTGATCGGCGACGAAGCGTATTCCTATGTTTTCTCCGGTGAAACCGGCTATCTGGATCACGCTTTGGCCAGCGCCTCGCTCGCTCCGCAAGTGGTTGGCGTTTCCGAATGGCACATCAACGGCGATGAGCCGAAGGTGCTGGACTACAACGTGGAGTTCAAAACCGACGCTCAGGTGCTGAACCTGTACAGCCCGGATGCGTATCGCTCTTCCGACCATGACCCGGTCATCGTGGAAATCAGTCTCGATGGCGTCAAAGAGGAAGTGAAAGGCGACTTCGATGGCGATGGCGACGTAGACGGCCGCGACCTGTTGATGCTGCTGAAGCAACTGTTCCGTCCGGTCAATGACGACAACCGTCAGTACGATCTGAACGAAGACGGCCGCATCAGCTTCCTGGACGTGTTCGCCTTCCTGCGCTTGCTGTAGTCGGCATGCGCCTGGATTGTTAGGCTAAGCGTCGGCGCGATGCGCTGAAACAGCTTTCCTCCTCCTCGTCTTCTGCGGAAGCGGGGTGGGGGAAGCTCCGCCTGCCAGAACAATCTTTACGAGAGCGCCTATGTCCGTCGGTTACGAACTTATCAACCAGACCAAGAAAGAACGCATCACGTTCGCCCATCTTCCCGTCAGTACGCAAAATGAAATCGTCGGCCATCCCGTCTCGGCGACCATGGTGTGCTGGTATCTGATGAATAACATCGGCGACGACATTCAGTTTGTTTCCGACACCTATGACGACTGGCCGTTTCGCTCCGGTCAGCGTAAAGATTATCTCGCCTATCCCGATCGCACCGACGCTGTCATCGCAACACTTGTTCAGGAAGGCGTTTTGCAGGAGGATGGCCTTCTTTATGTGGACGAAGACGAGCCTCATTCCGTATACATCCGGGCGTTGCGCAACGTCTGGCTGGATAACTGAATAGAGATTGATCGCAACACAACCCAAGGAGCCACTATGAACTACAAGGGCAGCTGCCATTGCGGCAATATCGCGTTTGAAGTCGAAGGCCAACTGACGGAAGTTTTGGCGTGTAATTGTTCCATTTGTTCCCGTAAAGGGTCGTTGTTGTGGTTTGTGCCGCGGTCGCAGTTGACGCTGACGTCCGGGGAGAACGCCATGAGCACCTATACCTTCAACACACACGTTATCCAGCATCGGTTTTGCCCTACCTGCGGCATTCATCCCTTCGGAGAGGGAACCGACCCCTCCGGCGCCAAGATGGCGGCGATTAACGCCCGCTGTCTGGAAGGGGTGGATCTGGACGCGTTAAAAGTGAATCACTACGACGGGCGCTCGAAATAACTCACGCGCCTGTCCTCGCTAACATTGAGAAAACTTATGCTGGAAGAAATCAAAGAAGCCAAAGAAAACGGAACCCTGGTCTCCATCGAGCGGGACGAAGTGGACGAAAACTGCCTGCAGGCGTTCGTGCTGGATTACTCCGATGAGCTGGTGCTGTTGCAGTACGTGTATGACTTCAATCTCGACGGTTTGATGGTGATTCGCATGGGCGACATCACCGACGTCTACATGGGCGCAATCAACATCCTGCAAACGCAAATGCTGAAGGAAGAGGGGCTCTACGAGAAGGTGGAGTTCGACATCCAATGCGACCTGAGCAACTGGCGCACGACCTTGTCCACCCTCGGACAACGCTATGATTACCTGATTCTGGAAGACGAAAATCCCCAGGACCCCATGTTCCTGATGGGTAAACTGGCGGAAGTGAGCGACGACTACGTGCTCGCCAACGGCTTCGACGGTGAAGGACTGTGGGACGACGAAGCGACGGAACTGGGCTATGACGAAATCACCGCCATGAAAGTCAACAACAACTACATAAATTTCTACAAACGCTATTTCGAAAGAAATCCGTCCGCCGTCGACTACGAGTAAACGCCTCCCCAGGCCGTTCGCCGCGCATTTTCATCGCTCTGCGCGGCGGGGCCTCCCCACCTTTTCCCCGTTATCTCCCGCCTTGCGTAATCTCAAACTTGGTCTAAAACTTTTGTAATGTCAGGTCGCCGACATCCTGGAGGGGGGATGCATCGGATGAAGCGCGACTGGCCCCGCAACGGCGCGTTGTCGGGATAAAAAGTGTTTGCCATGGGTGCAAAGGAGCCGTGACGTCGGCGTTGACCGTCGCGTTGCGCTCACATAGCGAGGAGGTTGCTATGCGTAAGGATGTTCTGACCCTCGTCGGCGGCGTTTCTGTTTGCCTGTCGTTGCTGCTCACCAGCTGTCGTACGCCGGAGTCGGGAGCCAGCTCCCCGCCCAGGTCGCAATCCGCCAGTCAGTCCGACGGTCAACCCGCCGATCTCCCGTTACCCACCAGCATGCCTCTGCGGGACTATGAAAAAGTCCTCTACACCTGGCTACTGAAATTCGATTACAAAAAGCTCGGCTGGAAGCACGACAAGGGCGTGCGCGACACCGGTCCCTTCATCCGCAACGAATATTTCGGCACCCACCCCGCCGTACGCATCTTCTACTCGCCGGAGGTCATGCGCTGGCTGGAAGGCGGCCGCCAGGGCGATATCCCTGACGGAGCCATGATCGTCAAGGAGATGTACACCGCGCCCGGTGTGCTCTATCAGGATCTCGCCAAAGACCCCAAATATCAGGCCGACCCCGACGCCTATGAAGCCATGCTCGGCAAGCTGCTCACCGCCTGGTCGGTGATGGTCCGTGATAAAGCCGGCTCCAAGGATGGCTGGTTCTGGGCGGGGCCCAGCGGCGCGGGAGAAGGGCAGACCATTGCGGAAGCGGTGGACAGCCAATTGGACAACTACAGTCACGCGCCGTACTCCAGTTTCGGCGCGCCCTGCCTGCGCTGTCACGGTTCGGCGGAAAATATGTTCACCTTCAGCGCGCTGCGCAATGTTGAAGGCTTCTTGCCGGAAGAATATCCCCTGCGCTTTTTCGTCGATACGTCCTGGCGCAGTCCCGATCATCTGAGCAGTTACCCCCTGTCTTTGTTGAAAGACGATCCCTACGCCCAGTCGGTGTTTGAAATTCCTGAATTGCAACGCCCCTGGGAAGACTCTGAAGTACCCGGTCTGCAGGCCTTCCTCAGCCATCATATGGGGCAGGCGGAGCTCTCCGCGCTGCCGATGAAGAACGAAGCCCTGCCTAATCCGAACAGCGCGTTCCTGAAGCAGTTTCCGGAGTTGGCGCGCAGCGTCTATCTAAAGGTGAGACCTTTCCCGTCGCAGTGGGCCGACCATGTGGTGCCCGGTCCCGATGGCGCGGAAGCGTTCATCACCTCCAGTAACTGCCTGGGTTGTCATGGCGGCCTGGGCGGATTGCCATATGGCGTCACCATGTTTCTGCAGACCGGTCCTAATTACGGCGAAGGCTTTAATGTCTCCGAGTACGGGGAGTGGCGTTGGTCGCCCATGGGGCTGGCCGGACGCGATCCCATTTTCCATGCGCAGTTGGAAAGCGAAATGGCGTATGTGGCGGCGGACGGAATGATGACCCCCACGCCCTTGAAAGGCAGCGTCGCCGATACGCAAACCGCCATCACCAACACCTGCCTGAGCTGCCACGGCGCCATGGGGCAGCGTCAGTTGGAAATCGACGCTGCGGTTGATCCGGCCCTAGATCCCAACTTCAAGGTGGATTATTTCTATCTCACTCAGGTGCTCTCCGCAGCGGAGCCGAAACCCGCGGACTACGCCTATCACAAATATGGCGAGCTGGCGCGGGAAGGCATTAGCTGCGTGGTGTGTCATCACATCAACGAGCCTTCCGCTGAGCAGGTGTCGAGCTGGAATCCCACCAATCCCGACTGGCTGACGCCCCTGACCCCGAAAGAACTGGCGTTTGGCCTGTTCCACAATTCCACCGGGCGCTTTGAACGCGGGCCGGATGATGAGTATTACGGCCCGTTTAAGGACGTGTCCACCCGCCCCATGGAAGACGTGCTGGGCGTGAAGCCCGTGCACAATGGCTTCATGAAGGATTCGCAGATGTGCGGCACCTGCCACACCATCAACCTGCCCAATATCGGCATGACCCAGAATCCCTACCCGGTGCTGGACGCCGCCGAAACCAATCCGGCGTTTAAGGATTACTCTCATACCATCGAGCAGGCTACCTTCCTGGAATGGCAGAACAGCGCTTTCGCCCAAGGTGAAAACGACCCCAACTCCGACTTCAAGAGCTGTCAGGGTTGCCATATGCCCGGCGGATTTGAAACTCTGGACGGCAGCATCGATATTGATCAGCTCGTCACCCAGGTCGCCACGATTCAGGACGCCAACTATCCAGCCGCAGAGCACACCCTGCCGCTGGAAGACATCGATATCCCCCTGCGTCCGGACTACAACCGTCACGAACATGTAGGTCTGAACGTGTTCCTGCTGGAGATGTTTGACCAGTTTCCGGACATTCTCGGCGTGGATAAAACCGACTACATGACCGGCGCTGACAACGGCGTGGATCTGGCCATCGACAATATGATTCTGCAGGCGCAGAAGGAGACCGTGGATATCGACGTGAAAGTGGAGGGCGTCAGCAACGGCGTACTCACCGCCAACGTCACCCTCACCAACAAAACCGGCCACCGCTTCCCCAGCGGTGTGGCCTTCCGTCGCGCCTTCCTGGAGTTTCTGGTGATGGACGGCGACAAAGTGGTGTGGGGCTCCGGCCGCACCAACTCCGTTGGCGTGATCGTGGACGGCAAAGGCATCCCCCTGAAAACCGAGTTCCTGCCCAGTCCGGACGCCTATCAGCCGCACTATCAGCTGATCACCCGTGAGAATCAGGTGCAGATCTACGAAGAGCTGAACCAGAACGCGCAACACGAATTCACCACCAGCTTCGTCCACCGCGTCTATAGCCCCAAAGACAACCGCCTGCTACCCAAAGGCTGGCGCGTTTCCACTGTGTTCAAACCCGAAGGGCAGGTGATGGAGCAATTCATGGCCTCCACCGACCCCCACGGCGTCGGCGACGACCCGGACTACCAGGACCAGGGCCCCGGCTTCAAAGGCCAGGACGCACTCACCTACAAAGTCACCCTGCCATCCGGCGTCAACACCAGCGCCCTCAGCGTAAAAGCCACCCTCTACTACCAATCCATCCCCCCCTACTGGCTAAAACAACGCTTCACCACCGCCCCCAACGGCGCGGCCACACAGCGTCTGTACTACATGGTCAGCAGACTGAACCTGGAAGGAACCCAGATGGAGAACTGGAAGTTGGTGTTGAAGAGCGCTGAAGGTAGTCTTAATAGATGAGTTAAATATATAAGAGAGTAATGGCTATGACTGAAGAAGTATATAAGTTAATTAAGTCATTAGGCGAAGATAATTTTAAGCAATTGGTGAAAGAATATAATAGGCTGAAATATTCTACATGGGATGTGAATTTAGTTGATGGGCCTTATGATGGTGGGATTGACTTGGTGGTAAGAGTGAATGAGAAGGAAATAAAAAGGAATGTTCAAATAACAGTGCAGGAGAGGCAGTTTGACACAAAATTATTAAAGGATTTGGGTAAGGCTTCTGAAAATATTGATAATTTTTCGTATATGAGAGAAATGCAGTTTTATTGTCCATATAAGGTTACAAAATTGCATCAAAATAAACTCGAGTCTGAAGCTGAAATAAAATATGGGGTAAATCTTAGTATAATTGATGGTTGGAAAATGGCAGAAGATTGCTCTGTGTTCGAAGGGCTTAAACCTTTTGTGTATAAGCTTCACGATGTAAAAGTTAGCTACTCAACGAGAGTTACTAAAGAAGAGAAGGTTATATTTGATTATTTGGCCTTGAGCAAAGATTCTGTTGAGGTAAAAAAAAGGTTTGTTCAATTTTATATATTGTCTTTTCTTCAAGACAACCCTGGCTCAACATTAGACGATATAGTCAAGGGTATTGCTAGTGGTATTGGCGTTGATATGGAAAGGAGGCTAATCGAAAATCAAGTTTCAAATTTGCTTACTAATAAGAGAATTATAAAAAACAAGGAAAGAGGTGAGTATTGTACTTCAGAAGAAGAAGGGAAGCGACTTGATAATATACTTACAGTTGTTAACGTGAAAGAAAATGAAGTTATATCAGAGTTTGAAGTGATATTGAATGAGTATGGTTGTTCTGAGCTTGTAGATGATGTTTTTATGCTCATAAGAAAGATCTATCAAGTTGGGTTTGGTGCGGAGGCAGATGAGCTTAATCACAAACTATCAACTTATGAAAAAGATATTAAAGGACTTTTTAAAGAGTTAGAGGAATTTTTTGATAAGAAAGGTGTATGTGTTGACAGTAAGCATCGAGTTATATATAGCTTGATTGATGCCTCAAGAAAGAATGACTATTTCTCTAAAGTCTCTGCTTCTTCTCTGTATGCGAGTCTGTTTCAGAATAATAAGCTTGATAGATATATTGGGGAGAAGGATATATTTGCATGTCTTGATACGCAAATATTGCTGAGATATATATGTGTTAAGTATAGATCTCTTAATGATTATTCGGATAAGTCATATAATGCTACGAAAAATATGATGGAGTGTGTGGCTAATAGTAATGGGAAGATAAATATATTTACTACTGAAGACTACGTTGGTGAGTGTGTTTCTCATCTTTGGGCCGCTGTAAAGCTAGATAGATTTACAAAGCTTGAGTATGTTAAAAAGCTGGGCCCGTCAAAAAATGTATTTTATAACTTCTATATTCATTTGGCTGATAGTGCATTTAGAGAGTTTGCAACTATAGCTGACTTTATTGATGACATTGTTGGCGTCGATATAGCTGGACTAAGTTGGACCCAGTTTGAGTCGCAGGCTAGCAGAAGGCTTATGGAAATTCTTGATATGACCAACCTGAAGGTGGAAAGTCATCCTCAATACCCTGAATTGTTTTCAATAAAGAGAGAATATGAACTTGACTTGGCATCTAATAGATATAGGAAGACAATGAACGCAATAGTGAGTGATGTTAGAACGGCAGTATTGCTTGGCCAAGAAGATAGATTTATAAATGAGTCTGGTGTATATAGTGAGCCGTTTCTAATAACATGGGATTCCTCTTTTCAATATCTCAGGGATATAGTTTATCAAAGCAACAAACTTTCCTCATGGCATCTTTACGTGCCTTCTAAGTTTGTTGATCATATATATGTCATGAATTTTAAAGTAGATCCTGAAAATGTAGGGATGAACATTGCTTCTTTGATCGACGAAGACTTCAATACGTCAAGCAAGTTTAACAGCTTTTTCGATATTATTTCTCTATACTTTGATAGGGATGATATTGGAGAGATCCCTATCGCTAGACAACTGGTTGAGATTAAGGAGAGAACATTTAACTATAAAGAAGAAGATCGGCATTCTCACGAGAGAGATTTTTCTAATCCGTTAACGGATATATTATTGGATATTAGAAAACACTATAAAGATAGGGATGTGGATTATAGTTTTGATGATGTTATAGATATATTTGAAGATGAAAGTTATGAAAAGCCAATAGTAAATCTTTTGATAAAAACTCTTGAAGAGCAAGGAGGCGTAGAAGATATAATTCAGTCTCTTGATAAGTATATATCTACAAAAAAATCAAGGCCATCTAACACATAGAGCTGCCAATTGATATTTGCTTGATGGGAAAACTATAAAAGTGTTCACATGTGAACAAAGCCTTGAGGTAAATTTGCTCCAAACCACTTCCCAGCCCCAATGGAGCAAATCAAATGAAGGGCAATCGCATTATCAAACAAGCACTGACCATCCTGGCCGCCCGCCTGCGCGAGCCCGGCGCAGTGATCGCCAGCCCCCGCTTCGCCTACGACTACCTGAAACTGAATCTGGCTGAACTCCAACACGAAGCCTTCGGCGTGTTGTTTCTGGATAACCAGCACCGCGTTATCGAATTCGATCTGATGTTCCGGGGCACCTACAACGAATCCACCGTCCACACCCGCGAAATCGCCAAAAAGGCGCTTTCACTCAACGCCGCCGCCGTCATCTTCGCCCACAACCACCCCTCACAAAACGCCCGCCCAAGCCAAAGAGACATCCGCCTCACCCGAGAAGTGAAACGCACCCTCGACCTATTGGAAGTACGAGTGCTGGACCATGTGATTATTGGAGGGATGGAGGAGTTTAGTTTTGTGGAGAATGGGATTTTGTAGGGGAGGGGGATTTGAGCTACTCCGAATGTTGGAAGGCGCTGCGCTTTTCCAACCTACGAAAATTCGGCGGCGTCAGTGATAGAGATGTTCTGTTAAGAATGCGTGGCGTGCGCCCAGGGAAGCAACTGGGCGTATGGCAATAACTGTAGGTTGGATAAGCGAAGCGCCATCCAACATTGTGCGTATGTTACTGGTTCTTATCTTCAAAAGGCAGGAGATCGGCGACTTTCGTTAAAAACTCATCCAAGGGAATATAAGCGTCGCAGTGCTCCAAAGGAACGCTCCATCCAAACTCCTCATCCCAGGTCATCACGTCGTACATATAGCGAAGGGCGGCAAGACAAGGTTTTGTGCGATCTGGCTCGCCATATTGCCATTGGATAATGGCGTCTGGAACTTTAGAACCATCAGAAGGATCTAGAACACCAGTGAAGGCGCCTATGACTTCAGAAACGGGTATGAAGCCGACTACCTTGGCGATTTTGGAGTCGAAGGGCACCCAGTAACTATCTCCACTTGGATCAACCTGCCAAAAGAGAACATCGTAAACAGTGCCTGCTGGGTACTGGATGGCGGAGACATAATAAATACCGCCTTTTTCTGGAGCGCCCTGGCGCCAATTGACTTCACTATTTGAAGCTACCATAGCATTGTCTCTCCTTTATTTACCGCTCTTTCAAACTCATCAACCATTTCTTGAAGTCTAAATTTAGAATTTGTATTGAGCTGGCCATGCGCATCAAGCCAGAAATCCAGTATTCCAAATGCGCTTCTTTCTTTATGTGGAAGTTTATCTTCTGACCAAAGCGTGCAGTATACTAGGGCGTAATTGCTTGTCCAGTCTACTTGTTTGTTAACGTTGTATCTTCTTGTCGCCTTCAGATGCGAGGGAGAGCCTTTTTCTAGAATATGTGCGTGGTATGTATCTTCTAGCTTAAGAGGGTCTTTGTCATAAGGGACATCCCTCCCGATAAGATATCTAATGTTTATATAGTTATTTGTGTCATTGAATTTTAAGTTTTCTTTCTTGTACTCGATAAAATCCCTTATTAAGTCTTGAAGCTCTGGAATTGCTTGGAACTGGCTCTTTATCTGTGGACTAAGCCAAACCTTTTTAGCCTTGCTCATCAATTACTTCCCTGTGTTTAGTAAACAATCATGGTCCACTTGTGTCCATTTTTCTCTGCATCCTTTCTTGCTCTTTCGAATGCATCAGCGACTTTCTTTATATTTTCAGGGGTTGGCTTAAAACGAGGTACGTAAGCTGGCTTGTTTGGGGTTTCGTTTTTTGTCTTGTCGGTCATAGTGACTAATCCTTTAAGCGTGTATAAGATGATTTTGAACTTCGAAATTCGTATCTATTTTGACAACGACTTTTGATTATCTTGTGTGTGTCGGATGATGTATAGAAAGCTGGCTTGGTTTAATGTTAAAAATGATTAACTTTGATGGTAGGCATATAATTCTGTGAAATTTTAGATGGAAGGCATAAATGTGGCTATATATCGTATTATCCATGAGGAATCCTATTTAACTTTCGAGATTCCCACGGGCGAAGTCCTGAAAAAGCTGGGTCGTGAATACCCGTTTCATATCAAGCGTTTTCCTGTGCCTTACAGCGCTATTTGGAAACCGTTAAGTATCCGATTCAAAGCGACAGACAGCGGCGTTGAAACTATCCCAGATATAGCAGCCAGAAACGGTCGACTTTTCTTTAACGAAAAGGCGTACAACACATTGAGCGGCCTTTTGGCCCAAGCAGGGGAGTTTTTACCGGTTAACTTCGATGAATCCCACGGTTACCTGTTCAACCCTTTGCGAACAGCGGAAGAAGTGGATGGCGTGGATCGGCGTTTGACGGCGTACGATGCAAATCAAAACTTGGTAAACATCGCCTTCGACGAGTCCAAGGTTGGCGGCTTTCCTATATTCCGAACTGAACTGGATACCTTCCAGGGCATATTTTGTAATGAAGCCTTCGCCGAAGCATACAGGCAGTCAGAACTAACCGGCATTTTTCTCCATTCGGACTTATCCAATCCGCTTGGCGAGAGCTACGGCGTAAAGCATTGATGCTCTGAACCCCCAGTCACCGTAGGTTGGATAAGCGAAGCGCCATCCAACAGTTTTTCTCACATGTCGCGATACACTTTTCGCCTTCCGGTGATGCCTGTTTGTTTCTCTCCACGACGGACTTTAGGCGTTGTTACCGCTATATTTCTTTCGGGAAGGCGCTCGGATAACATCACAGCGTTTCTCCGTTTTCTGCAACCTGATCTCCCTTCACTCAACGAGTAATACTTTTACAACCTCATATGAAAAAACACTATTTGGCCGGACTGCTGTGTGGATTACTGATTAGTGGCGCCGGCGGGCGCTCCGCCCTCGCTGCAACGTCGGAAGAGTTGTTCAAGAGCGGGCAGTATGAAGAATTCTTTTCTCAGGCTCATGAGGCGGCGGCCAAGGGCGACGCAGACGCTCTGTTTTTGCTTGGTAAAGCTTACGACTTGGGAAAAGGCGTTAAGGAGGACCGCGAACAGGCTCGTGTTTATTATCAACAGGCTCGGGAGAAAGGCTCTGCGCGAGCCAGCCATAACCTGGGCGTGATGGAGATTGACGCCAAGCGGCCCAAGGCCGCTATTCCGCTTTTGCAGGAAGCATTGGAGCGGGGGTTGAAGATGCCTACGTATATTAACCTCGCGGCTGCGTATAACGAGCCCGATCCTACCTCTGTGTACGCCGTGGCGGGCGTGCTTCCCAATATTCTCAAGTCTGGCGATTACTACGCCAAGGCGCATGAATCGGCGCCGGACGCAGGATATGACTTCGAAGCTTCCCGGCAATATGTGCGCGCTTACCAGATGTCCAGGCATCTATTGCCGGGAGAGCGTGAGGGTTTTGACTCGTCCGCCTTGAGAAAGCAGGCGGTGGAGTGGCTGCAGAAGGGGATGGACAGAGACCTCAGGCAGGCATGGACCAACTACGGGGTGCTAATGCTTGATGAGAAAAACTACGCGGAAGCCCAATCCGCCTTCAGCAAAAGCGCGGCGCAGGATGAGCCGGTGGCCCACTATCATTTGGCTCGCATCGCGGAAATGGGATGGGGTCAGGAAGAGCGCGATAGAGAACAGGCGTTGATTCACTACGAGAAAGCCGCCCTGCTAGGGCTGGAAGCGGCCCGCCAGCCCGCCAGAAGTCTGTTGGAAGAGGAACTCAGATACGAAACCGACATAGATAAGCTGGAACAAGGCCTCAAACGGCTGGAGGCCCTACGCAAGCCGGATGATTATAACTACATATCGCTGAACTCGCCTGAAGCCCGCTTGATGTGGGGGAAATTCTTGCGTGATCAAAAACGAACAGCTCAGCCTCTCCCCGCGCTGCCGATCGTTCTAAAGGCCTGCGGATTGGGATTCAGTCAGCCTCATGGAGAGCAATTCAACATCGGAGAAAATTCGAGCTGGCGTTTGGAAGCGCACAAAGCACTGGGCGAAGTTGAATCGCTTGCTTTCAGTGGTTTAGTAAACACCGAAGGCTGCGCGGAACTGGACCAGGAAATGCCGGAAAACGTGCGCGCTCTACTCAATGAGGGGGCGGTGCTAGCGCTCAGATTCCCCAACTACTCGTTGCCTCTGCAGTGGAAAGAAGAAACAAAAAATATCCTCCTCGACATGCAACCCATTGGCGCCCCACTGCCAAGTGGGATTTAACTACTAAGCCCCTGACATTGCTCGATCCTGAAAACGCCCTGAACCTCTACGATAGGCAGGGCGTTTTTCTTTATTTGGGCTTATCCAATCCGCTGACGAGACTACGTAGTCTCTGACTCTCAATCACCGTAGGTTGGATAAGCAAAGCGCCATCCAACGGCGCCCCAGAGCCGCCACTTCATACCCCAGGAATCGGGCTTAATCAGCTCCGCCAATGCCCATATAAAAGCTCAGGCTTGATTGCAGGATATTGCTTTCTTTATTCGGCAAAAAGGAAACGCTGTATTCGACAAAGTCGTCGAAGGTGAGTGGCTCTTGAGGCAACCCAAGTGAAAGAGGCTTTTGACCATCAAAAGCGTTTTTCTCCAACTCCGATGTCACTATGCTGCTCAGCGAGGGTGAATAGGTTGGCGTGAGCTGAGCGTATTGAGCATGCTTTTCGATGATTTGCCCAATGGACTGGCTTGTGGGGGCTGGATTCTGACCGGAGAAAGAATAACTGACCTCAAAGTTATACATGTCACAGTATTTGTGTTCTATAACGGCGATATCGCCATTTTTATACACAAGATAAAGCTTTTTTATATATTCATCACTTTTTCTGTCTCGTTCTGTGCTCCAGTGTGAAAGCGCCACACTGCTATCTGTTACGGCCGCCTCCTTAACAAATGTCGCTTTATAGCCACACTGAGCTTCTTCAGCACTACAACTAGCGGTTGCAATAAGTAAAAATGAGGAGAATATGATTTTTTTCACTTCAGGCTCCAATTAGCAAAGTCCATTTATGTATTTTATGGGGTTTAAGATAGATCCCTTGTCATATATAGGGAGTGCCTTATTATTTGGGATGATTTCTATATGCCAGCACTTATTTGATTTGTTTGTCTCATCAATTAACTGGCTTATGTACCCATCTTTATTGAGTTGACTTAATGCGTTGTGAAATTTTTCTTTATTGAAATTTTTGCTCGCGGACTTTGTTGAATTGTAGCCAATATCGAAGACGTTTAAGGTTTTGTATGAGCTCTCGGAAACACAATGCTTTGACACCCTTTTTCCGGCCTTCTCAAGATTTACTATCTCGTCCTCCATTAAGCTAATAATATCACTCTCTGATTTTTCCTTGTTACTATCATATATATCTAGGACTTTGTCACCATTTCGACCGTATAAAGCATACTGTTTCTTCAGATTGAGCTTTGCATTTTTATACATTAGTTTCGCCTGCTCACTCGGCGTTCGAAGGGTTGAGGTAATAACTGCGTGGGACATTCCTGCTTCTTTAAGCGCTATCTTTATAACAGAAATAGCATAATTTGATACAAGTTGCTGATCCTTCGGAAGGGTGCTTTTGTAGGTGACAGTTTGACCACTTAGGCCAGAGAATGACTGTATTTTTTTAGTAGAAACTATGAGAGTTGCTTCTTTTCCCTTAAACAGTGAGGTTTCCAGGAGAGATAGCTCATCATTGCTTAAATACATGGTTAAATATCGAAAAGTCTTTCCATTGGGATCTACCCTGCCATCGGGGTGTCTTATTCCAATTGCTTGTTTTTGAAATTCTTTTATGGCGTGAATGGATTTGTTTCCAATTTTCCCGTCTACCGTTAATGGTTTAATCTCAGTTTTCCAGGCGTCAAAGGCATTAATCAGTGCTTGGATGATAGCGACGTCATTTCTCCTATTGGCACCATTTATACCTACAGAACTGGTAATAGTGATAGTCATATTTACACCTAATTATTCACAATGCATCGTTGCGATAGAAGAAAAAATACTCTGCCTGAAAAATCCATGCCCCTAACTTCCTTTGAACATAATAATATGAGATAGCGTTATTGCGCGTATAGTTAAGGATGTCACAGGGGGGGCTAGTAATAAAGCTAGAGTTATCCCTAGGCACAGCGGCTCCAATCGCTGGCGCATTGATACTGGTTGAGCTGTTCCTTGGTGGTGATGTCACTGTTTTTCTGGGCGTTGAGGCTTTCTGCGCGGATTTCGTCATCATGATGATCGCAGCGACATTGTTGCTCGTCTTAAATCCACACATAGCGGAGACTAACGGGCTGAAGGAGTCGGATATGGCCGACTTCTACGTCAGTAAATTTCTCAGGCCTTCTCAGGAGCCCATGGCCCCACCTTAGAATCTCCGTCACGTCAGCTCTTAATTTCTACCGGGGACTCCTTGAGGAAGCATCAAGCTTGGGCAAGTTTTGTGCTGCTCCTTCCAAATCCTGTACATCCCGAATGCTTGCCTTCATTTATATAGATGAAGCCATAGGAATGCATAAAAAATAATAACGAAAATCACATAAATTCAGCGGCATTGCACTGATGTGTCGTTACGCTTTTATATAATGCACTCATTGACGAAGCAGGGACATTACGCTTCACGAAGGAGATGATAATAATACATATTGAATTCCTTTTTATGTAAGGAATTTATATCTAATACACTCCGTCCGCTACTGATGCGGATATCTATGGACGCCATATTTTTGAATATGGATGTAGGTAAGCTAGCGTTTTATTTTTTAAATAATAAAGCGCCAATGTTAAGTTAAGGGAATATTGTGCAGTTAACAGAGCTATCAATTATAGATGAAGTAGCCGAGAGACTACTTGACCTACCAAAGGATGTGAGTACTGAAGAGGCCATAAAGTCTAACCTGGATTTTATGAAGGGGCTTGTTAAAGAAAATATCCCAGAGCGTATGCTGCTGGAGATTCTGGACTCTGAAGAATTGTTGGAGAAAATCGCGGGCCGTTCGTACGAGCACGTCAATCACTTCGACAAAATAGTACTAGTAGATAACCCTGACCCAAGAGGGTACAGGTTGACCCTACACAATTGGAACCCAAATCTGGATGCCTCTAAAAGGCATGAAGAGTTGGTTCATAATCATCGATTCAGCTTTTGGTCTCATATTTTCAGAGGAAAACTCTCTTCTGATAATTTCATTGAGGCGGATGAAGAGTCAGTAGAGCTGAAAACATTCCGTAAATATAAGTATATGCCTTCAAAGACAGGAAATATTCATACCTGTGATTTTGAAAGCGAAGCCCAACTGAACAAGATCGCTAAAACGGAATATGTTAAGGGACAAACCTACTATCTGAATTACCTCGTTACACACAGAGTTAATTTTCCTGAAAAAGGTGAAGCGTTATGCACCTTTGTGCTGCGCGGCCCAAGAGAAAGGGAGTTCACAAATACCTATAACACGTTCTACCCCGATCGTGGCAAGGAGCATAACACTCCTATGATGAGTCCGGCGCAATTGGAAAATAAATTAAGAAGGATTTTGGAATCAGCATGAAAAGTCTGAAGATTGATAACTCTCAACCAGTTTTTGAAGTAAAAAAAGGCCATAACGTATTTAATCAACTTGCTGTAAAAGTTGATATGAACGGCGTGACGGATGAGCAGTATTTTGAATGGCTGGACTTCGTGGCTGAAGATGCGGCGAAACACATCAACGGCGTGCGCTTTCTGGAAAAGGAAGGCGTCAGGGATAATCCGCCTCTAAATACCGCCGTCTACTACGACACCAAAGATTATAAGCTCTTGCCGACAGGTGCGCTTTTACGGACTTCATGCAATAAAGTCACTCATGCTTTCTGCGCTTTTAAAATGCCGGAAAATGAGCATGGTAACAGGCTGGATCGGCGTCATGTTTTTCAGGACGAGAAGAAAAAGCAAATTCAGGAGGCTCCATACAGTCCTGAGTCCGTCAAAATTGTAAAAGACTTACTCAAGGATCAAGAGCTTGATCAGCCAGGTAAGTATTTGTTCAGAGAGTTTAATATCGCTGGTGATGAGCTGGAGCCAGCTGTTGTTCTCTTTGGTAACCGTTCTACGTTCTTTGTTCGAATTGACGAGTATGACGTACTCCGTTGCTCATTGGATCGATCCAGAGTCATGGATTACAGAAAGGATATTAATGGAGAACGAAAGGCTTTCTTCCAGGAAGTGGAAATCTCCATATATCCAAGAATCAAAAAAGAAATCTCTGAAGATGTGCGCATTATCGAGCTGATTGACTATCTGGTGGATAGCTTGAAGCAGCGTTTCTCAACAAAGGTTATCTATGACATCAAGTATCAGCGCGCGGCTGAAGCGTTAGGAATAGAGTAACTGGCGATAGCCGGACGCGATGCGTGTCCGGCTGACCTTTGGGAAGATAATGAAAATACATCTTATCAGGCATGGTCAATCCAAGTGGCAAACTGGAGAGAGCGCCAGTAAGGATAGCGCCCTTACTGAACTCGGCGTCAGGCAATCGCTGCTGCTCGGGGGAAGGCTGTCCGCAATCGTTAACGATAACCAAACGGAGAACGTGTTTTATAGCAGTCCGTTGATTCGGTCTGTGCAGACAGTAAACGCGGCTGGCGTTAATTACTCGATTGCTACCGGATTGAAGGAAGCAAGTTTTCATGTGGCGAGCGAGCTGCCAGGTTTCGCACATCCGGCGGAACATGAGCGGTTACTTTCCGATAGCCAAAAATATCTGTATTTCAGGCGCACTGTTGAAAGTGTTTTCAAACAGCTTACGAATAATGAAAGTAAGGATGTCTTCCTATTTACTCATGGAGGTGTGATTAAAACTATTCTGAGAGTGATTCATAGTACAGACACCGTTTGCTACAAGATAAACAATTGCTCATTAACAATACTTACATGGCGTCGCTCTAGATGGCACTTGGATGCGCTTAATGAGTGTAATCATCTGCCATTGGAAATGGTGACTTAAATTTTATGAGTAAAAATGGATTTTTGCAAAGTTGTTTCAGGGAGATAAAGTGCAAGCATAAATCTCATTTATACAAAAAATCAGGCTTCGATGATTCAAATGGATTGATAATTTTGAAGCCGGAATTGGCGAATAGTTTGATTAATACCGAAGCGGTATTTTCATACTTACACCTGCTTTGTGATAAATACAGTGTTTGCATTGACAGCTGTCATATTCTCCCTGGCAGCTATTTAAAAGAACATAACTTGATAAATGGCGTATATGAGAAAGCCTATGTATACGCATCCATGTCCCCCAATGAGTTCGCTGCAAATCAACAGCTGTACACGCGCATTGTTGCGCTATCCGGCTCCGAGTGCGAGGTATACGGAAGTCTGTCGTTACAAAGTTTAGGCTACTCTAGCCAACACCTAATGGCGCTTTGGCGTCGTGGTGAGCCAGCCGTTCGTATTGAAGAGGGACTTTATGTTGTTGAAGCAGACCTGGATGGAAGAAGAATAGTTCTGGCCAATGGATTTTACCCGCTTCAGCTTAGTCATTTTATATCGGATAAAAGCCGCTCTATCTTCTTTACTTTTCATTCGGATTCGCCCTTTGAAATATTGAAGTTTTTTCTTCAAGGAAGTACGAACCCGGAAGAAAGTCACCCAGGCTCATTAAGAGGGTTTCTGTATAGAAATAAAGATAAATTCGGGATTGATATAAATATATCAAGAAACGCCATACATCTGTCTGGCTGTGAGCAGGAAGGGATCAGGGAGGTAGATTTAATGAGAGAGTTAAAAGTGTGGAGTACAGTGGAAGTTAGGGAATCATGAGCACTTATATCATCGGAGACATTCATGGGTGTGCGAATGAGTTGGACCGTTTGCTCCGTGAAATTAAGTTCAACCAACTCCACGACAAGCTCATTCTTACTGGTGACCTGGTTGGTAGAGGTCCCGCCTCCGAAGAAGTAATAGAACGGCTTATGGAGTATGGCGATGCAGTGGTTAAGGTGCTTGGCAATCATGACTTGAAACTTCTGGCGACGCACTATGGGTTGGCTCCGCCGAAGAAGTTGGATAACACGGAGAGGCTGTTGCGCAGACCTAGAGTTAAGGACTATGTCGCCTGGCTTGAGGACTCCAAATTTGCTCATTGGGATGAGGGCTGCGCTGTCATTGTGGTGCACGCGGGCGTACCGCTTAACTGGCCGGTCAGTCAGCTCAGGAAAAAGGTGATGTTACTGGAGAAATCCGTAGCGGAGCATGGGTATGAATGGCTTCTCCGCAAGATGTATAGCATTGGGTTGCCTGATCATCTGAACAATGACTTTGAATCAAATCTTATATATACCGCACAGGCGCTAACCAGGGTCAAGTTTGTAGATGAAAGTGGCCAAATGAATACCCTATTCAATAGTGCGCCAGGATCTCAACCCAATTATCTCTACCCTTGGTATGCGTGTAGAGATGTGAAGAGAAACGCAGGATACAAGATTGTATTTGGTCACTGGGCGGCGCTGGGTTTGACCATTGGTGATTATTACATATGTTGTGACGACGGTTGTGTTTGGGGAGGAAATCTATGCGCAATTAACATGGATGATTTAAGTGTCACCAAAGTGGCGAGTGACTATAAAGCGGATGCATAGATGTAAAATAAAGGAGTGTGGTTATGGATATTCTGATTGTTGTTTTAATATTTTCTATCGTGCAATCTATATTGGGCGTTGGTTTGTTAGTTTTTGGGACGCCTACGCTACTCATGCTGGGCTATGGATTTATAGAGACGTTAATTATACTTTTACCTTGCTCTTTGGTCATCAGTACGGTGCAAGTAAGCACTTCATGGCGTCAGATCGATAAACTGAAATTAACCCTTCCATTATTATCTATTCCCACCATTGCTATTGGGATATATTTTTCCGCTAGTTTTGATGAGCCCAGTGTACTATACTCGCTGATTGGTGTGGGAATGGTGTTGACGGCTATTTCGAGATTATCTGTTAAAGCATCTGCTTTCATGGGCCGTCTTGCTTCGTGTTTTCTTTTCTCATATATTCCAATTATGGGGCTGATACATGGATTGACTAATATGGGAGGCGCTTTGCTTACCATACTTGCTTCAAATCTATACAGTGATAAGGGAAAAGTGCGTAGCAATATAGCGTATGGATATTTGATCTTTGCTATAGCGCAGCTAACTGTTATCTTCACTATCCTGGGCGAGGATATTCGTTCTCTAAATTACTATTATCCAGTCATGGCGGTTGCTGTTTATTTGAGCGTAGGAAAGCTGATTTATAATAATATAAAGAGTGGCCTATACAATCATTTGGTGACTGGTTTGTGCATGGCGTATGGGTTAGTCCTACTGTTTACTAAGTAGAAAAGGAGTTTCTTTTGTGAAGGTTGCCTTTTTGTTCTTGTTGGGAGTGGTTGTTGTATTTCAATACTCGAAGTTCCCAATTATTGTTCCCTATCTTTCATCAGACATGGGAATGACTATCGTCGAAGCCAACTCAATTCTTTCTATGATCAGCTTTATAGGCATTTTCTTTGGGGCTTATCTGGCGAGTCTTGTAAAAAAACTAAGCGTAGAAGTCATTGTGACGCGGTCTCTGGTGGTCGCGTCTCTGGCTTCGTTGGCGATGTACTTCACAACAGAATCATATGCTTTCGTTTTTCTGAGGGTAGTGGAGGGGATCACCAATATACTGATGATGATCGCCATTCCTACGCTCCTGTTCAAAGTGTGTAAGAACAACACCAATGTCGTGATGGCGTTATGGGGAGCTGTGTTTGGGGTCGGTTTCGCCGCCGCCAACGTTATTTTTCCTTATATTATCTCGATTTTTTCATGGGATGCTGTGTTCCTGGCGCACTCACTCATGCTCCTTTGCTTACTGGCGGCCTACCTGAGCGTTTACCACAAGCCTGCCGAGGCTGCGCCCGTCCAAGCGAATACGGACGGTTTTGGACTCTCCATATACAAGAGGCTGCTGACGCACAGACCTTATCAGCTCATCATGATGGTGTTTCTGTGCTTTACGCTGATGTATATCTCAAGTGTGTCCATGATTACTTCTTTCCTTTCCGAGAACGCCTCGGAAGGCATTGATTATGCGACCTCAATTATTTTCATATGCACCCTCCTTGGGGTTCTCTCCGTCCTGGTGACTTCTTATTTGATCAGCAGGAACGTCTCTCCGCTATTGATGATCGCTATTTCGGCGGTTTTTATTGGCGTTAACGCGGCCTACCTGTTTGATACGGAGAATTTATCTCCGCTCCATTACTGCATCCATTTTCTGTTTCTCGGCGTGTTTGAAGGCGCAGTTTTCTCCCTGGTGACATTGGTAGCCTTCAATGAGCATGACATGATCGAGATTAAGTCTGGCTATATTCATACTGGCAACTTTGGCTCGTTTTTTGGCCCTATTGTCGCTTCTCTGTTTGTCGCTAATGGCGATTGGGATAATTTAAAGTATCTTTTTGCCGCGGTGGCGGTTGCAGCCCTGATATTCAGCTTGCTCTCGTATGTAAGGCTTGAAGTGAAATTAAGAGAAGTCGCAACCCAAGAGGGATGAAAATGGATAACTTGGAAATTGAAAGGAAGTTTCTTGTCGAGCGCTTTGAGCCGCATCTTATGCAGGTCAAATCAGTACATAAAATCCGGCAGGGTTATATGTTTCTGGACGACACTAAGGAAGTGCGTTTGCGTAATAAAGACGAAAAGTATTACCTCACCATAAAAGTCAATCAGTCTGGCATCGTTCGTCAGGAATTTGAGTACGCCATTCCTGCTGCGGATGGAGACCGCTTATTTGTGTCCGCTATAGATAGCTCTCCGATAGAGAAAACCAGATATATAGTGTCCGTAGCGGATAAAGAGTGGTCCGTCGATGTATTTCATGGTGAGAATGAGGGATTAATGATGGCGGAAATAGAGCTTGATAGTGTTGATGAGTCCTTTATTTCCCCAGACTGGCTGGGGCTTGAGGTAACTGAAGACCGACGTTATCGTAACGCTTACCTTTCCCATACGCCTTTTAGCTCATGGAACTCTAAAAGTGAATAACGTCATTTCAGTTAATAATGAAACGCTGCAATCGTTTCCTGTCATAGAAGACTATTCCGCCTTACGGGAAATTAGTTTGAACGGGAATAGGATTAGCGAAATCCCAAATGCTATTGGACTCGCTGCTAACCTGAAAAAATTCAGCGTCTTCGATAATCAAATCGCGGAGATTGCGTCTGAGATCTGGAGCCTGACTCAGCTTGAAGATTTGAACGTCAGTAAGAATCAGTTAGCCGCGATTTCCAGTGAGATTGGCAATTTGACCAAGTTGAAGTTAATCGATATTGCGCACAACAGGTTGAGCGAGATTCCGGGTTCGATTGCAAACTGTCGTGACGTGGAGTTTTTATACGCCAGTAACAACAAGATTGCTGCGCTGCCGGGTTCACTGACGCGTTTGGATAAGCTGCTTTACCTTAACCTGAGCGATAACCCGCTGGCGGCGTTGCCGGAGGATTTCAGTTTTGAATCACTGGTGGAGTTCAGATTGTATAACAGCGGACTTGCCGCCTTGCCGGACTCTTTCTTCCTGTCCCGAACGCTGAAAGAAGTGTACCTCCAGAACAATCGTTTAACTGAACTGCCGAAGACGGTTGGACGTTCAACCAAGCTACGTAAGTTATTCCTGGAGGGCAATCAGATCACGGCGTTGCCTGATGAAATCAGGGGCTGTGCGTCACTGGAAGAACTCGATTTGCGCAACAACCCCATTGAGCACCTGCCAGACGCCATCGGTGAACTGAAACAACTGCGTCTGTTGGATCTCAGAAAAAATCGCTTGGAAACGCTGCCTGAATCGATCCTGTCGTTGGAGAACCTCTGCAAACTGGACCTGCGCTGGTCAGAACGGCTGCAAATGCCGGAATGGCTCGACGAACTCAGAGCAAGAGGCTGTCTGGTTTACTGCTAATGCTGGCCTGGAGGCGGCGAAGTAACAGCGCTAGGTTGCTTCGCCTTCTTCATCTTCCAGAACTTTCGAACTGGCTCCGGTGACGAATTCCGCTTGCTGGTCGACGAGTACGATTTCTGCGACTTCTATGATGTCCTGATTTTCTTTTGTTGGAGCGGTAAAGTTTTCAGGAACGTACCGTTCGCATTTGGAAACGTCCATTACCCACATTCTGTTCTCGCTCAGATAATTATCGAGCGCATCCAGCGCCGCCCTCATTGAATTTCCCGGGACGATGATGATGCCCGCGATATATTCAGATCCGTCCAAATTCATAAGCGAAAACTCATCCATGTAGGCTTTGAAGTGAATGATCCAAGCGGAGTGTTTTGTCATTGGGTTGTTGTGTCCTGACAGTGCAACGTTAAGGCCGACAGCAAGTCTTGCGGGTCAGCGGAATATGTCTGGCGACTGCGTTCAGAAATGCATCCAGTGGGATATGCCCGCGACAGTAGGCGATGGGAGTGCTCCAGCCGAACTCTTCATCCCAGGTCAGGATATCGTAGGAGCCTGGGGCTGCGGTGATCTGGGGCGCTTTGGCGTCTGGTTCGCCGTCGCGCCAAGGCAATATGGCGGCCTCGGCCTGGTAGTCTTCCTCGATGTAATAGGCACCGGTCAGGTATCGTAAGGCGTCTTTGACGGGCATGTAGCCTATTACTTCAGCGGTGGGGGAGTCGAAGCCGTTCCAACATCGGGTCTGGCTGCTTTGGCGGTCATATGCGCGATACATGGCGTCATAAACCAACCCCGCCGGGTAGGCGATCGCCACCAGATAGAGAATGCCGACTTTACACTCTGTCCCGGATAGCCACATGGGTTTTGCAAGCGTCGGCGATGTCATTAAATTTCACTTTTTCCTGTTCTACTTTCCCGGCGTATACTCGGGTTGAAGCGGTTCGCTTTGTGCGGAAAATTATCCATGTTGGGGGCGGAGCTGTATAGAAAGCCGGCTTGGTGATTGGCGGTTTATTCTGAGAAATACGCTGCATTCGCGTAGGGTAAATCCTCCGGCCGCTGGTTAAACCGGGAATAGTGGGCTATCTGTTTTTAGCAGAGAACAAGGAAAAGACTTTTAGTAGTGGGCATCTGAGAGACGAGTTGAGCAGGGTTATGGCTAAAGCAAGCGCGATAAATACGCCGGTGCATATTGTTCTGGTCGGCGATTCCATTTTTGATAATGCATCCTACGTTGATGAAGGCGACTCTGTTGTCGAGAAATTGCAGGCGGCGGTTGGGGACGACGTGAAGGTGACCCTGATCGCGGTGGACGGCAGCGTCACCACGGATGTGTCGGAGCAACTGGTGGATTTTCCCGACGACGCCTCTCACGTCATCGTGAGCTGTGGCGGCAATGACGCCCTGAGCGTGATTAACATTCTGGACGCCCGCGTCAACACTGTCGGCGCGGCCATGCGCGCGATGGACCGGGAGCGCGACGCCTTTCGCTCCAACTACAGCAACATGCTGGAAGCCCTGCTGGAAAAAAGCCCGAATCTGGTGGTCTGCACCGTTTACAACAACACCCCGGGCCTGGGAACGGAAGCGTTGGCCGGGCTGGCGCTGTTTAACGAGATTATTCTGGAGGAAGCCATCGCCAGACGGCTCCCTGTCATCGATCTGCGCAACCTTTGTCAGGATGTAGGAGATTACTCCGCCAGATCCCCCATTGAGCCCTCCGCCCAAGGCGGGAAGAAAATCGCCAAGGTTATTCAGCGAGTTGTGACGCTGCATGCGTTTGGAACCGGAGAGAGCAGAGTCTACGTCTAAGCACACCTGCCTCGCTTCAAGCGAGAACACGGGGCGGGCATACGGGATAAACCCGTTCGCCCTGAGCTCGTCGAAGGGCCTTCCAGAGCGTCAACTTTCCCTGCTTCCAGACGTTGCTTTATGATTCCGCCGGTCCGGTTTGCGCGAGATCATCCTGATAATCAGCAAGAATATGCTGATCCAGCAGCTCCAGCCTGACCTTCAACGCTTGCGCGTATTCAGGCGTTGGCGGCGCATTCACTGGAATCAGATTCTGCACCGACTCGCCTTGCTCCACCGCCGCCACCCATTCCTCCATGGCTCCGATATAGCCATCCAAAGCGCAGGCGGCATTGGGCGCGTCTTCCGTGGTGATATAAGCCGTGGGCAGATCGCCGGTAATCACCCAGACCCATTCGTTCACCTCCGACCGCGCCGGGCGAATCTGAAAAAGAAACACCCCCAGGATGCCCGGCGTATACATGCCGATATAAGACTGCAGGATCTCCTCGCACCAATTGTAGAAAGCGAGCTCATCTCCCGCCGCGCGCAGAAGCTCGGAAAAATCGTCTTTATCCTGTGAAAGCGTTTTTAAGTAAGCGGAAGTTTCCACCACTTTACTCATATCGACATAGTGCAAGTCAGACTCCTGATAAGCTGTCCCATTAAAACCAGCGCCTTTATGCCAAAGTTATTCGAACAGGGGAATAGCCAGCAGCTGACCCCAGACGAAAAAAACGCGAATAAAGGGAGACATAACCCCCCCCCCCCCGCTCGCCCTGAGCCCGTCGAAGGGCCTCCCAGAGCGCCAAAGACCCTCATAAAGACTGATCCAATACAACACCCACCCCCACATACTCTCGCCCACCGGGCCACTAAATACCTCCGTTCGCCCTGAGCCTGTCGAAGGGCCTCCCAGAGCGCCAAAGACCCTCAGTAAAGACTGATCCAATACAACACCCAATCCCACACACTCTCGCCCACCGGGCCACTAAATACTCCCCGCTCGCCCTGAGCCTGTCGAAGGGCCTCCCAGAGCGCCAAAGAAACCGCCGGTAGCCCAGACGCCTTTGCCTGAACCAAACCGCTAACCCTATACTCACTGGCGCGATAAAACACAAAGGGCGTAAGCAAGCGTGTGGAAGTTTCTGAAGTACCTGTCTCTGACCATTTTTATATTGGCGCTCCTGGCGATAACGGCGCTGGCGTATCTTTGGACGACCCGCGAACCAGATAAATGTTTTATACCAGATCAATACAGCCTGCTAAGTTCCAAAGAAATGAACGGCGACGCTTATCAGCTTTATTATGTCGTGTCAGGGTGGGCGGATAAGCTTGAGTTCTTGACGCTGTATCGCGGAGACCTCGTCTACGATCAATGTGGTGGCGTCAGTTCCGAAGCCCTTGATAATGTTTATATCGACAGGGGACCCGAGGGGGCGGAGAACCAGGCTCCGACCAAAATTATGGTTGAAGGCGAGCGGATACGTATTGAATATGCGCCATTGAGCGAAACAAGGTCGCCTGTGTCTAAGTTGCCAGTCGAATGGCTATCTCCCTCGCAGAACGCGGAGAATTTATAAACGGGGTAGTGCATGAAGAAAAGAGTGACATTGGTCCGCGTCGGCGCTCTCTCTTGTCTGCGCGGAATAGCGGCTTTGTTTGCGCTGCTGTGGGCAGCGGCGACCTTTGCTGTCGAGAAAGACGTTGATCAACAAAAAGTACTGGCCTATGTGGAGAAGCTGAGTGAAATCAAGTCGCCGCAACAGGCGCTGGATTATTGGCGTTCGCTGGAGCCGGAGCTGGGCGAAACAGACGGGCGTTATGAATACTGGCTGGGGAAAATCTACCAGGATTTACAACAAAACGAAGCCGCGCTGCAGGCGTTTAACCAAAGCGTCAAACTCGATCCCGGCAATCGCTGGCCCTACATAAAAATCGCCGAGATAGGCATTCAGCAGGGGGCGTTCGAAGCGGTGGAATCACTAATGAACAAGCTCATCAAAGCCTACCCCGACTGGTCTGTTCCTCCCCTGACTCTGGCGCATTCCTACTACGCCAGCGGGCGCTATGACGACGCGGTGAAGGCGGTGACGACCTCCCTGAAGATCGAACTCACGCTGGAAGGCTACGTGCTGCTGAGCAAGGCCGCACTGGAGACCAAAGACTACCTCACCGTCGTCCAGGCTGGCGTGACGGCGCAGGAAAGCGATCCGCAACTGCAAAAAGACCCCGAACTGTCCGAACGCATTGTGCAGGCCCTGGTCGGCATGGAACGTCGCGACAAAGCCGCTGTCTATCTCAATGGCCAAAAGTCCGCGTTGCCTGCAGAGACGATTCAGGCGTTGCAGGAAAAATACGGGCTTAAGTAGTTTTTGCCTCGGCGCTCTGTCGCCCGACTCAAGCCGGGCGTCATAAAATCGGCGAAGCGTCGATATTAAGCGAGAAGGACGCCTAACTGCTGCTCCCGTAATGAAATCTAATTGTAACCATGCTGTCACCTCTTTCCGGTATTTCTGGCCCACTGCGTTCTGAAGTGAACTCTGATGAGAAGAGGTTTGAGTATGTCCGACATAAAAAAATTCGAATTCGACAACTCCGGAATTGATCCAGTCACCAACTTTTCCGGAAACCGCCCTTTCGCTTCCGTGCTTGAAACCCGCATCGCCCGCCGCACCGTCATCAAAGGCGGCGTCAGCGCCGCGTTGGCGGGCATGCTGGGCATGTCGCTGATCGGTTGCAGCAACGACAACGACGGCGGCGACCCTGATGACAACCAGGGACCTTTGCTGGGCTTCACCGCGATCGCCACCAGTGTGGCCAATGAAGTGAAAGTGGCCGCCGGCTACACCGCGACGCCGTTTGTTCCCTGGGGCACACCGCTGACCGGCGCGCTGCCAGACTATCTGGGCGACGGAACCAACACCGGCGCCGATCAGGAGCAACAGGTAGGCATGAACCATGACGGCATGCACTATTTCCCCATCGATGTGAAAGAGGGCGGCTCCAACTCCGAAGAAGGCCTGCTGGTGATGAACCACGAATACATCGAGCCGGACTTCCTGCACCCTGACGGCCCGACCGAAGTCGGCGGCGTCCGCCCTGAAGCGGAAGTGCACAAAGAAGTGGCCGCCCATGGCGTCAGCGTTATTCACATCAAGAAAACCGCCGGCGTTTGGGATATCGTCCACGGCAGCCAGTACAACCGTCGCGTGACCGGCGCTACCGACATGGAGTTGCGCGGACCCGTGCGCGGAACCGACTATGCGGTGACCAAGCACAGCAATGAGGGAACTCTGGCGCGGGGCACGCTGAACAACTGCTCCATGGGGTATACGCCCTGGGGCACCTATCTGGCCTGTGAAGAGAATTGGGCGGGTTACTTCAAAACCGATGATGATCCCAAGCCGCGCAATCTCTCTCGTTATGGTGTGGGAACCCGTTCCCGTTATGGTTGGGACACCGTTGCGGGCGTGGATGTCTACGAACGTTTCGACGCCACCAGCAAAGGCGCCAGCGCTGCGGACGACTATCGCAATGAGCCCAACACCTATGGCTGGATTGTGGAAATCGATCCGTTCGAGCCGACCTCCACGCCGCAGAAGCGCACCGCTCTGGGCCGCTTCGGTCATGAAGGCATCATTTTTGGTCTGGTGGAAGAGGGCAAGCCGATCGTTTGCTATTCCGGCGACGACTCTCGTTTTGAATACATCTATAAGTACGTGTCCAATCAAGCCTATTACGCAGACACCGCCAGCGGCGCGCTGCTGGACGACGGCAAGCTGTACGTGGCCAAGTTTAACGATGACGGCAGCGGCGAATGGCTGGAGTTGTCTCACGGCGTAAACAGCCTGACTGTCGCGAATGGTTTCGTGGATCAGGCGGATATCCTGATCAACGCCCGCACCGCGGCGGACTCAGTCGGGGCCACGCCCATGGATCGTCCTGAATGGGGCGCAGTGCATCCCACGACTGGCGAGGCGTACTTCACGCTGACTAACAACAGCAAGCGTAAGGAAGACCAGGTGGACGCGGCGAATCCACGTCCCAATAATCAGTATGGCCATATCATTCGCTGGCGCGAGAACAGTGATTCCGTCACCGCATTCCAGTGGGATATCTTTGTGCTGGGCGGTCCCGCCGGCACGGCGACGCCCGGTGAGAGCGCGGCGCTGGTGACGCTGGACGACAGCAACAAGTTCAACAGCCCGGACGGCCTGTGGTTCGATAAGCGCGGCGTGTTGTGGATTCAGACGGACACCGGCGGCACGGAAGAATTCGGCAACGATCAGATGCTCGCGGCCGACCCGTCCACCCGCGAGATTCGTCGCTTCTTCACCGGCGTGGTGGACTGCGAAGTGACCGGCGTGACCTCGACGCCGGACCTGAAAACCATGTTCGTCAATGTCCAGCATCCGGGCAGCAAAAACGGCGACGGCAGCTACACCAGCAACTGGCCGGATGGCGGCTCCGCGCGTCCTCGCGCTTCCACCGTCATCATCACCAAAGACGACGGCGGTGTAATCGGCAGCTAAGCCGCGCTAGAACGTTTGCCGGCCGCGGATGAGGAACTGGACGCCGTCGATTTCCTCTCCGCCGCCTTCGTCCCGGTCCAATGGGACGGCGATATCCAGGTGCAGGACGCGTGTGACCTGGATACGGCTGGAAGTCAGACGCAGACCGATCCCGACATCGTGCAGGACGCCGTTGTTGGGACCGTTATCCTCGCCGGGAAACCATGCCCGACCCATATCCACGAAGACCGCGCCGCCCAGGCGAAACAATTCGAACGGATGCCAGTTGGAGTAGTAACGACGCTCCAGGGTGAGCAGAAAGCTGCGATCCCCCGTCTGATAACGCAAAGGATAACCACGCAGGCCGTTATCGCCGCCCAGGGTGAGCTGCAAGTCTGAAGTCAGGCCTTTGCTGTAAGCCAGGTTAAGCGCTGCGTACCAGCTGTTCTTGCGCTTGGATTCGGTGCGCAGGTAACGGGTTTGCAGGCCCAGGACCATATTCTCCATCCGGTCTCCCGAAGGACTCCAGTAAGCGCTCTGATCGAACTGGATATCCGCGAATTGCAGGCGTTCCGCAAGCAGCGCGCGGCTGATTCCGCTTTTCAGCACCCACTGATCCTCGCTGGCGCCGAACGATTCCGACGACCAGCCCAGTCGCGCATATAACTGCAGGCCGGTGGGAATATCCTCGATCTGTTGGATCTGATTGAAGTTGTAGGTCTGGAAGTAAAGGTCCTCACTGTACTGATAACCGATCCAGGGATAGCTGAGGATGCGGTCCTCGGGAAAGGGATCGGGGGGCGTTTCTCCCGCTTCTTCGGAGAAGTCGTAATGGGCGTACTCATAGCCGTAAAGCAGGCGATGGTCGTTGAAAGCGCCGCCGCCAATGGAGTGTCCGCTGAACAGGCCGTAACTCTCCAGGCGCAGCTTGAACTCGCTGACGCTATCGCCCCGGTAATAAAGTTTTTGCGTCAGTTGCTCGCGGTTGTAGGCGACGCCGCCGGACCAGTTGGCCCCGACTTTATAGAAGGGCCGCACAAACTGGGCGGCGCGGCGGTAACCGTCGCTGTTTTCCGAAAGCGTTAACTGGGACGTCCAGCGGGAGCCCAGCAGGTTGGGGTCCTGATAATCGACGGTAAAACCGGTGCGGGATTCATCTTTCTTGTGGCTGAAAGCCAGACGCTTGCCATACCCCAGAAAGTTCTCGTCGGTCAGGCCCAGTATGGTGGTGTTCTCGCCGCCGCTGCGACTGAAACCCAGCGCAGGCAGTAACGTCCATAAGTCCCGGGTGACCACGGCGACATCCACGACTCGCCCGCACACGCGAAAGGGCCGCACCCAGGCGTTGTACAGGTAGGATTTATCGCGTAGAGCGCGCTCGCTTTGCTGCAGGACATGCGGGTCGTAGGGATCGCCGCTTTTGAACAGAAGCTGGTAACGGGCGGCTTCTTCGCGGGTGCGGATATGCAAGGCGTTGGCGGTGCGGTAAATCCAGTGATCTTCTTCCGGATCAGTTGCGTCAAAAATCTCCCGATTAAAGACATAGACCTCGCCAATCTGCGCATCCTCCGGGATGGCTAACCCCAGCTCCTGCCGTAGTTGTTCGCGAGGGTTATCGAAGTCTACCTCGCCGGGCTGGATTTCCGCATACTGACAGCTCAACGCCGCTTCCTGCTCGGCCCAGGCGAGTTCGGCGCAGCAACCCGACGCAAGGACGACGAGCCAGCGGAATGGTCGGCGAGGGGAGATTGGGCTCATTGCGTATCCATCGAGAGGAAGTCCTGATTAATAAGCAGTTTTTATTTATAAGCTTAGCGGTTTATGCAGCAAGATGGAGCCTCAACTTTATCGTCTGATAACTGAGCGTACTTCTGAATACCGAGCGGACCTTAGAATACTGCGCGTTTGTATGATTCGCGCCACCACTCCGTTCACCCTGAGCCCGTCGAAGGGCTGCGCACCCGCTGCGTCTCAATAATCAGGATCAATCGTCCACCCTGACCCTGCGGAAGGGCTGCGTACCCGCTGCGTCTCAATAATTGGAATCAACCGTTCACCCTGAGCCTGTCGAAGGGCTGCGCACCCGCTGCGTCTCAATAATCAGGATCAATCGTCCACCCTGACCCTGCGGAAGGGCTGCGTACCCGCTGCGTCTCAATAATTGGAATCAACCGTTCACCCTGAGCCTGTCGAAGGGCTGCGCACCCGCTGCGTCTCAATAATCAGGATCAATCGTCCACCCTGAGCCTGTCAAAGGGCTGCGTACCCGCTGCGCCTCAACAATCGGGATCAACCGTTCACCCTGAGCCTGTCGAAGGGCTGCGTACCCGCTGCGTCTCAACAATCGGAATCAGCCATCCACCCTGAGCCTGTCGAAGGGCTGCGTATCTGCTGCATCTCAATAATCAGAATCAACCGTTCGCCCTGAGCTTGTCGAAGGGCTTCCCAGAGCATAAAACTGAATCAGGAGTAGAAACACGCCTATTCCACCGCCGCCAACGCCGCAGAACATTTCTCCCGTAAAAAGTCCCGCAACAACAAGGCGGCGGGCGTCACTTGTTTCTTCCCTGGACACACCAGATACATGCTGATTTCCGCACAGGCGTATTGGCTCAGGGTGGCGCGCACGCGACCATGGAGCAGGTCGTCGCTCATGTCGAGCATGGACTTATTGGCCAGACCGACGCCGGCGACGGCCCAGCGGTGGACGGCTTCGGCGTCGTTGCTGATGCGGTCACCCTTGACGTTGACGCTGATGCGCTGGTCGCCGTCGTGAAACCCCCACTGGTCATAGGCGCGCTCATCCACCAGGTACAGCAGGCAGTTATGGTGGCGCAGATCCTGCGGCGTCAATGGATCGCCATGGCGTTCGAAATACGCTGGCGAACCGCAGATGATGCGCCGGGTGTTCACGATATTGAAGGCGACATGGTTGGAGTCGGGCGGCGCGCCATAGCGCAGGGCGATATCCACGTTTTCCCGATTGATGTCCGCCACCCGATCCGTCAGCTCCAGGCGCAGCACGAGATTGGGGTATTGCGTCTGAAACTCGTCCAGCCAGGGCATCAATAGATTGCGCCCAAAATCTGAGGACGCGGAGATGCGCAGAGTCCCGCTGATTTCGCCTTTCTTCGCCAGTAACTCCCGGCGCCCCGCATCCAGGGCGTTCAACGCCGCGCGGCAGTGAAGCAGGTAACTCTCCCCCTCGCTGGTAAGGCGCAGGCTGCGGGTGGAGCGCACGAACAGGGCGGTGTCCAGGCTCTGCTCCAGGCGCTTGATGGCGGCGCTGGCGGCGGCGGGGGTCATATCCAGCTCGCGGGCGGCGGCGGTGAGGCTGCCGTGCAAAGCAGTTTGATGAAAAACGGTAAGATCGTTGATAGAGGACATTTTCAAAAAATATTTGAAAAAGAAACAACTAATAGGCTGTTTTTCGTTAACAGTCAATGAGAGAGAATGCCTCATCGCCGCATTACGGTCCCGAATTCACCTTCACAGGAGCACGAACATGAAAGCTATTGGTTATCTGCAAGCGCAGCCTATCGATCATCCGGAATCACTGTTGGACATCACCCTGCCTGACCCGCAACCCCAAGGGCGCGACCTGTTGGTGGAAATCAAGGCGGTGGCGGTTAACCCGGTAGACGTCAAAGTGCGTAGAAGTTCTTCTGCGGAAGGAGACGCTCACAAGGTGATCGGCTGGGACGCTTCCGGTGTGGTGAAAGCCGTAGGAGATCAGGTCAGCCTGTTCAAGCCCGGCGACGAAGTCTACTACGCAGGCTCTATCGCCCGTCCCGGCACAAACAGCGAACTGCATCTTGTCGATGAGCGCATCGTCGGGCGCAAGCCGTCCAATATCGGTTTTGCGGAAGCGGCTGCGTTGCCTTTAACGGCGATCACCGCCTGGGAAATGCTGTTTGAACGTCTGGAGATCGGCAAGCAGGACGGTTCAACCGGTCCCGCCCGCTTACTGGTAGTCGGCGCCGCTGGCGGCGTGGGTTCCATCATGCTGCAGTTGGCCCGCAAACTGACTGACGCGGTGATCATCGGCACGGCGTCGCGTCAGGAAACCCGCGATTGGGCGCTGGCCATGGGCGCGCATCATGTCATCGACCATCGCCTTCCTTTGCACGAAGAGTTACAGCGCATCGGCATAGACAGCGTGACTCATGTGGCGAGCCTGACCCACACGGAAAAGCACTACAGCAGCATTGTAGAGGCGCTGGCGCCGCAGGGTCGTCTGGCCTTGATCGACGATCCTTCCACGCCGATCGATATCATGCCTCTGAAGCGCAAGAGCCTGTCTCTGCATTGGGAAATGATGTTTACCCGCTCGCTCTATGAAACTGCGGACATGATTGAACAGCATCGCCTGTTGAATCGCGTGGCGGAGCTGGTGGAGGAAGGCGCAGTGCGCACGACGCTGAAGCAGAATCTGGGCAAGATCAATGCGGAGAATCTGAAGCGCGCCCACAGCCTGATTGAGAGCGACGCCGCCATTGGCAAGATCGTGTTGGAGGGATTCTGACACTTTTGGTCCCTTCGGCGTTTCCGTATTGCAACCGTCCCATGCCCGGCTAAGCCGGGCGTTTCCGCTGTTTTCAGCGGCCTTCCGCAAAGTCCAGTTACTTTATTGCAACGGTTTTGTAAGTCTTGCCTAGGACTTCCCATGGATTTTCCCGCCTCGAAGCTGGCTTTGATTGTAGTTTCCTATTTTTTATTTTCTTTCAATGCATTGTTTTTAAAAGAGAAATTATTCTAATTGGTATTCTTTTTCAGATTGCCCGCGTTATTCAGGTTTTCTGGTATGAAACTTGAAAACTTATCAGCAGTTTTTGTTGAACCGTTGTAGCGCCGCAGAATGTAAGAGGAGACGATTAATGCGAAAGGTGACACTTCTTGGTTTTCTGGGCGCTCTGTTATTGACTGGTATGACACAGGCTTCCGTCATTGAGGAAGCGGACGAGGCGACTTGGGCCCCGTCGCAAATCCAGGCGGGAGAAATGGCTAAGCAAGGTCGCGCTGCAGTGAGTGAACATCGACCGCATGAGCCGCGTCAGGCGCAAGCGTCGAGAGAGGCGGATGACTGGCTGGACGCCTACGTGCAGGAAATGTTTCAGGTGGAGGCGCGGGCGCCGCGTTTCATCGGCGCTGAACCGGTGGTCAAACCGTATTGGTTCACATTGCTGTTGTCAGACGTCGCCTCCATTCGCTGGTTGTTCTCGCATTTGGGCGGCAATCTGTGGGTGATTGATCACAATGGTCCGGTGACCTATGTTCCGCAGCCATCTACTTTGGCGCTGATGGGGTTGGCCGGATTCGCCACGCTGACGGCGGGATTGCGAAATAAGCATAAATATTGTTAAGACTCCGGGGCCCGGATGTGTCACTATAGGGTCCCCTCAAAAAAATTCCGAATTATTAAAGAGTTGCCTGCGCCGGTCCGTTCCGCTCCGTCTTCCTGCGGACGGGCCGGCTTGGGGCTTGTTTTGCTAACGATTCGCCAAGGTTTGGTGTGAAGTATCGGCAATGAAGATTAGGCGAGCCTTCTCGGAAGAGTGTGTTGTATTGAGTGAGATCGCCATGGAAAGCAAGGCGGTCTGGGGCTACTCCCAGGCGTTTATGGACGCCTGCCGCGCGGAATTGACCTATTCCGAAGACTACATGTCCCGACACACGGTATATACGGCGGTCGCCCGCAGCGGTGAAATCGCCGGTTTCTATTCTTTGCGCGCGCTGTCCCCGGTGTGTACTGAGATGGACGCGTTGTTCGTGCGCCCGGACTATATGCGTCAGGGCGTCGGTCGCGCTCTGATGGAGCATGCGGTGCTGTGGGCTTATCAATCTGGTTATCACCTGATGATGATTCAGGGCGATCCCAACGCCGCCGGGTTTTACGAAACCTTTGGCGCCATTCTGATCGGCTACTCCGACTCCACCCGTTTCCCTGGCCGTAAGCTGCCTTTGTTCCAGATTGCGTTGATCGATCAGGTCTCTGCAATCAGCGCGTCCTTGTAATCCCTTCGTAACCGTTTCCCGCGTCTTTGTGTCGTTATTGGCCTTCTATGTGATTATTTTTTGAACTGTGTCACAAAAAGGACTAATTTATAAGACATCACCAAGAGTCTCTATCAGTGGCGAATTGTCTGACGCCTGACAGGCGACGATGTGTTCCTGAACGGCGCCGACGCGACAATAACAATATAAAGGCTGAGGATTATGGAAACTCTCAATGCTGTCATCACCATCGCCAGCGTGTTGCTGGTATTGAGCGGCGTCGCTTTGTTCTTCGGGGGCAAGCTCGCCAATCATGGCGCGGAAGCGCGGCAGTCGGGCATCTACGCGAACTTCAACGCGCCCACCGTGGTTTTGTTGCTGGCGGGCGTCGGGATGGCGCTAGCTCCACGACTGACCAACAACACTCAATATGGCTTCAACCAGTTACCGGCGCCGGCGGCGGGGATCGAGAGCATGTCCGACGCCTCCAACAAAATCGCCGACGTGGCGCAGTCGGAAAGTCAGCCGCAGGTTTCCATTCAAGCGAAAACGTCGCTATTAACGGCGGGCGGTTATGAACTCATGAGTTATTCCCGCGACAACAAACAAATGCATCTTGTGGGCGGAATGGATCTATACGCGCTCAAGGTCGACCAATACCAGATCTTCGTGGAGCTCAACGCCTACGACGACCAGGGCCTGCGCGATATCTACACTGGCAGCGGCCTGCTGTATTTCGACGGCTCCAACTGGATGCTGGATATGGAAGGTGGCGTCGGGCCAGCCATGTTGACGCAGCAGGAAACCCCCGTGAAGGTCACCAGGGAAGGAGATTTTATCGTGCTGGCCTATGAGACGGACGGGCGCTCTTACCAGTTGATCTGGCTGCAGGATTAAGCGCCCGCGCGGCGCTCACCAACGCCCGAACATGTGAAAAGCGGAGGGGCTGCCAATAGGCGCGCTGAAGTCGCCATGTTTGCAGTCCCGCACCAGCGTTTCGAATTGCTGATGATTCATATGAATCAGATCCCGATGATCACCCGCCTCCAGATATAACTCCGCTGAACGCAGCAGCTCGTCGTCGACGATGGTTTCCATCTGATAGGCCAGCCCGACGGCGGGAATGGCGCCGAGGGAACAATCGTCGAACAGGGAAGACAGGGACTTCTCATCCGCCAGCTTCAAGCCTCGCTGCACGAGAGAGCCCAGCTTTCTCATCTGCACTTTGTTGATAGCGGGAAGCACCGCCATCAGATGGCGGCCTTCATGATCCTCCATCACCACGGCCTTGGCCATGTTCTTAAAAGGCACATGGGCGGCGATGGCGGTCTGTACTGCGCCTTCGCTATAAACATGGTGGGTGACGTCATAGGAGATCTGTTGATTGTTGAGGTACTGTCTGACTCGGTAGGCAATAGACATTTTCTCGCCCTCCTACATCTTTTTAACGCACAGGCAGCGCCTGACTGAGCAGGCGCAGGCGGATAAATAGTGAGAAAGCTATTTGTCCGCCGGATTCATAAATTATAGCTCTTAAGGCTTTGTGTTGATCGTTTTTTGTGCTTGTTGAGCGTTTGGATCTGGCCTGGATGCGAAACCTGGCGCTGGTCCGGATATTGCTGTAAGCCCCCTTTGATTCAACCCGCGCCAGCGCCGGCGATCCCGGCATCGACGCGGCGGCGTATTGAGCGATCCTCACATACATACAGGAGCAGTAGATGTCCGTGCAGTGGCGTAAAGGTCTGGCAATCATTGAGGGCTGCGCCCTCGTAGCCTTAGGGCTGGTTTTTCTCAACAGTTCGCATTTGCTGGTCAGCGGCGTCGCCGGGTGGGCGCTGATCATCGAACACTGGATTCCCCTGAGTTTCGGCGGCTTGTTTTTTCTGCTGAATTGCCCCTTCTTTGTGCTTTCGTGGCTTACCTTGGGGCGTGCCTTCACCTTTAAGTCATTGGCGGCTATCGCTTTTGTCAGTCTGTTGAGCGATGCGCTGATGGCGTCGATTGCATTACAGGCCACGCCACAATGGTTGGCGGCGTTGATCGCTGGCGGCCTGATTGGCGCGGGGCTGACCTGGATCATGCGTCATGGCGCTTCCCTGGGCGGGGTGAATATTGTCGCGGTCTGGGCGGAGCACCGCTATGACCTGCAGGCGGGGCAGACCCTGTTTGCCGCGGACTGTCTGGTCGCTCTCGTCGGCGCCTGGGTGTTCAATGGCTGGGAGCTGCTGTGGTCCCTGATGGGATTTGTGGTGCTGAGCTGGGTGGTGGGGCGTTATCACAAGCGGGATCAGCTGCGGAGAGTGGAAGCTGAAGAGTGCGAATCGTCCCGTGTCGAGCTGGGAGTCAGATGATTCTTGCAATCTTGGTTGTATAAACGATGTTCAAGTATTAGGTCTTAGAGTCTAGGTTGGCGATGATGTTTTAGACCGTAAAGATGATAAAAAGCCGCTTTCCCCTTTAATTTTCAGGGCTCTGAGCCTGGGGTGGTGGCGTTGCAGGCGCAGAAAAGCTATTATCGGCGGCCCATTAACCGCAACAACACTAGTATTTTGTCCCTATGAACGCCAACACGGACGTATACTTCCGAGAATCCGATGACAAATCCTTCGCCGAGCGGGTGATCCGCGAGAGCATGGCGGAGTACTTCAACAAGTATGAAGTGGAGTGGACGCCGGAGCGGGTTTCGAAATACTGGGGCGACCACGAAAATTACGATATTTTTTATCGTGAAGAGAAAGTCGGGGTGTTGCGTCTGGCGTTTGACGAAGAAGCCTGCATCGTGCGCGACATGCACGTACTGCCCGCCTACCGCAATCTCGGCGTTGGCAGCCAGGCCATCCAAAGAGCGTTCACCGCCGCCTGGGTGCGCGAATTGCCCAGCGTCCGCCTGAAAACCTTCGTCTGTAATCCATCAAAGAATCTGTACCGTCGTCACGGCTTCGCCCTGATCGACAGGAAAGACAATCTGATTTTGATGGAAAAAAAGGTCGACTAAGTGATTAACCCGGCAGGCGCGTACATGCGCCTGTTGCTCACAGACTTCCCTCCGCCTGCTCATCCAGCTCCAATATCAGCGCTTCCATACGCTCCCGATAATCCCCTGGTTCTTGCCAGAGCCCACGCTGCATCGCTTCCAATAGACGTTCCGCCATTTCCTGCAACGCCTGTGGATTGTGTTCGCGCATAAAGGCCTGGTTGGCGGCGTCGAAGGCGAGGGCGTCGCTGACATGGGCGTATTGGTAGTCGTCCACTAGCCCTGTGGTGGCGTCATAGGCGAACAGGTAGTCGACGCTGGCGGCCATTTCGAAAGCGCCTTTGTAAGAGTGTCGCTGCATGGCGGCGATCCATTTGGGATTGGTCACCCGTGAGCGAACGACCCGGTTAAGCTCCTCTTTCAGCGTGCGTATTTTCGGCGCGGCGGGGTTGCTGTGGTCATTGAGATAGACGCTGGGCGCATCGCCCCGCAGCACGCTGACCGCATTGGTCATGCCGCCCTGGAATTGGTAGTAATCGTCGGAATCCAGGATGTCGTGCTCCCGGTTATCCTGATTTTGCATCACTACTTCCAACTGGCCGAGGCGGTAGCTGAACGCACCGAAGGCCTCTTCTCCCGTCTCATTTTGACCGTAAGCGTAGCCGCCCCATTGCACGTAGGCGCGGGCGAGGTCGTTTGGCGTTTCCCAGCAACGCTCGTCGATCAGGCCCTGAAGCCCGGCTCCGTATGCGCCGGGTTTGCTGCCAAAGACGCGGAAACCCGCTTGTCGTCTGGCTTCTTGCGCTGACGCGCCGGCGGCGGTCAGTTGCGCCTCCCGTTCCCGGATATGGCGCTGAATGAGATTGCTGTCGCCGGGCTCCTCCAGCTCCGCCAGTTTTTGCACGGCGGCGTCGAACAGTTTGATGACATTGGGGAACGCGTCGCGAAAGAAACCGGACACCCGTAGCGTCACGTCCACGCGGGGACGGTTCAGATAGAACGCGGGGATGATTTCGAAATCCACCACACGATGAGAGCCAGGCGCCCACACCGGTTTCACGCCCATCAGGGCGAAGGCTTGCGCGATATCGTCGCCGCCAGTGCGCATGGTGGCGGTGCCCCAGACCGACAGCCCGATTTGCCTGGGATAATCGCCATGCTCCTGCAGGTGGCGCAGCACCACTTGCTCCGCTGAGGCCTGACCCAGCTCCCAGGCGGTTTTGGACGGAATCGCGCGGCTGTCCACGGCATAGAAATTACGTCCAGTAGGGAGCGTATCCAGACGTCCGCGGGTGGGCGCGCCGCTGGGGCCGGGTGGCACGAAGCGTCCCGCCAGCGCGCGCAGACTGTGTTGAATCTCGTTGTCGGCGCTACGTTGCAACGCAGGCTTCAGTACGGTTTGCAGATAGGCGAGCAGGGCTGAGGCGCTGGGCAGGCTGTCACGCAGCGCGGTTAACGGCGCATCACTCAGAACATATTGCTCAACCAGTTGTTGCGCATACAGTTCCAGACGTTCCCGCGTATGCTGTTCCGTCCGCCAGACTGACTCCAGCAGCGCAACCAGAGGCTGCGGCCGTGCGCCCAGCCAGAGGCGAGCTTGCGGTTGCAGGGGATCGAATGGGTCATCGCCGTTGACGGACATCTGCATATCCGCCGCCAGCGCATGCAACAGGCCGCGATCATCAGGCTGTTCCCCACGAGGCAGTCGCACCAGCGCGGTCAGGGTATCGCGCATTTGCGCGGGCTCCGGCAGTTCCCCCAGACAATGCAGGCCATCGCGGATCTGCGCCTCTTTGATGTCGCAGAGGTAGGTGTCCAGCTCCTGCAGTACGGCGTCATCGTCCGGCACCGCGCCTGCTCGCGACAGCTCCGCCAGCACGTTGGCGCTGCGGGCTTTCTGCAGAATTTCTCGGCGCAGGTGATTCTCTCGACGCGCATCCAGGCCCATGGCCTGATAATACTCGTCCACCATACGCTCCAGCTCCGCCAGCTCGCCATAGACTTCCGCCCGGGTCATGGGCGGCATCAAATGGTCGATGATCACCGCCTGGGCGCGGCGTTTGGCCTGCGCGCCTTCGCCGGGATCATTGACGATAAAAGGGTAGATATGCGGCATGGGGCCAAGGGCGATGTCCGGCCAGCACTGCTCCGACAGGGCCACGCCCTTGCCCGGCAGCCATTCCAGATTGCCGTGTTTGCCCACATGCATGATGGCGTCGACTTCGTAGGCGTGGCGCAGCCAGAAGTAGAAGACCAGATAACTGTGAGGCGGGATCAGGTCGGGATCATGGTAATTAGCGGCGAGGTCCATGTTATAGCCCCGCGCAGGCTGAATGCCGACGAAGGTTTCCCCCAGGCGGACGCCGGACAGCATCAACCTGCCGGCGCGACATTTGGGATCTTGCTGCGGCGCTCCCCAGCGCTCCAGCACAGCCTGTCGACAGCGCACCGGCAGGCGATTGAAGCAGGCTTCGTAATCCGCCAGGGCCATGCTTTGATGGCAAGGCAGCAGCTCAAGGGTATCTGGATTATTGGTGATGGATGACTGCAACTGTTCGATCAGCGCAGCGGAGTTTTCCGGAATATCCGACACCGGGTATCCCGCCGCCTGCAGACCACGCAACAGGTTTAATGTGGAGCGCGGCGTATCCAGGCCAACGCCGTTGCCTATGCGGCCGTCTCGGGTGGGGTAGTTGGCCAGCACCAGGGCGATACGTTTGTGGGCGTTGGGCTTGGCGCTCAGACGACTCCAGCGCAGCGCCAGTTCGGCGACGAAGCGGGCGCGTTCTTCCTGTAACGCGTAGCGCACCACATTCAGCTGACAGCGTTCGCTGTAGTAATCGGAGTCTTTGAATCCCACTGCGCGGGTGATGACCCGGCCGTCCAGTTCCGGCAGGGCGATATGCATGGCGATATCCCGGGAACGCAGGCCGCCGCTTTGCTCGCGCCAGTCCGCTTCACTGCTGGAAGCCAGAATCACCTGCAAAATAGGGACGTCGACACTCAGTGGATGGGTATAGTCAGTGGGCGTTGATGAGAGAGAGGCGTTGCCGGTGTTTTGCAGCGCGAAAGCGGTGGTGTTGAGAATCACTGTGGCCGCGCTGCGCTGGCACAGCAGGTCCACGGTTTCCAGACAGGCGGCCTCTTTCAGGGAGGCTACCGCCAGCGGCAGCGGGTTCAAACCCTGTTCCTGCAGTACGCGAATCAGCCCGTCGAACATGGCGGTATTGGCTTCCTGCAGGTGGCTGCGATAGAACAGCAACAGCGCGGTGGGCTGGTCTGGACGCCAGTCCTTGCGCCAATCTTCGAGAGTGGCGTCGGCGATGTGTGGATGATAGATCAGCGTGCGTGGGATAACCTGCGGCTCAAGCCAAGGCAGGTTCCAATCGAAAAAAGTGGTCGCAAGATAGCGAAACAGCTGTTCACTGTTGCCGCGTCCGCCTTCCCGCAAATAGCGCCAGACGCGATGAGCGCAGGCGGCGTCGACGTTGCCGCCGTTCAGCAGTTGCTGGTCTTCGCTGTCATCGCCAGGAACCACAATCAATGTGCGTCCGGGACGCCGCGCCCAGTCCTGCAATTGCTCCAGTCCATAGGGCCAATAAGACGCGCCGCCAAGCAGCGACAGCACCACGACTTTGGCGTGGTCCAGCACCTGGTCCCGATAGAGGTCGAACGCCGCTGGTTTGCTCAGGTGCATCCAGTTGGCGAGCCGCAGGCTGGGATAATTATCCGGCAGCGTCTCCGCCACCTGGGCGAGCAGCGCAAGCGCGCCGTCCGCCGCGGTGAGAATCACCAGATCCGCTGGCGTTTGTTGCAGATCGACGATCCCTTCGCCGTCATTGAAACCGCCTGGTTGCGCCGCCAGCAGATGCATGGGCTCAGACTTCCGCCGCGCTCAGGGCGTCACGTAGAGCGGAGGCGTCAATGCCCTGACCGATAAACACCAGACGGGTTTTACGGTCTTCGTCAGCGCCCCACAGACGGTCGAAATAATGGGCGATGCGGTCGCCCACTGCCTGCACCACCTGGCGCATGGGCTTATCGCCGTTGGCGACGAAGCCTTTGACTCGGTAGATGGTATTGGCGCTGATGAGGTCGCGGGTAATCGCCAGGAGCTTGTCGCTGTCCACGGCACCCAGCGTAATGACGCAGGAGTCGAAATCGTCGTGGGCGTGGCGGTGGTGATGACCGTGGTCATGGTGATGATCATGATGAGTGTGGATGGCTTCGATGCGCTCTTCCGTCGCGGCTTCCAGGCCGATCAGCACTTGCGAATCCACCTCGCCGTTGGCGACGAACAGGGTTTTCACCCGCTCCGGCAGCTTCGCCTGCACTTGTTGCAGCGCCTGTGCGCGGGCGTCTTCATCAAGGCAGTCGCTCTTACTGATAACCACCAGGTCCGCCGAACTGAGTTGGTCGTCCAGCAGTTCCCGCAGGCTGGGGTTGTGATCGAGGCTTTCGTCCGCTTGGCGCTGTTGCTCCACCCGTTCCGGGTCGTGAGCGAAGCGGCCTGCCGCCACAGCCGGGCCGTCCACCACGGTAATGACTGCGTCCACAGTGCAGAACTGCTTGATGTCCGGCCAGTTGAACGCCTGCACCAGCGGCTTGGGCAGCGCCAGACCGGAGGTTTCAATCAGGATATGGTCAATCTGATCGCGGCGCTCCACCAGCTTCTGCATCACGGGCAGAAATTCCTCTTCCACCGTGCAACAAATACAGCCGTTGGCGAGTTCGTAAATGCCGGAATCCGTTTGCGTGGCGGCGTTGTCGTCGCAATCCAGAGGGCAATTGCGCAGCAGGTCGGCGTCGATATCCAGCTCGCCGAACTCATTGACGATCACTGCGATGCGTTTGCCGTTGGCTTGTTTCAAAAGATTGGACAGCAGGGTGGTCTTACCGCTGCCAAGAAATCCGGTGACGACAGTGGCGGGAATTTTATTCAGTTGCACGTTGGGGCCTCTTGCAGTGTTCCTTAAGATGCGGCGGCGCGTACTCCTGCGCCTCGATTAATGAGTCGCATTCTGCGCCAAATCTCCCGGATTTTCATCCTCTTAGAGTGGGTGAACGCAGATCGCCAGGAGAATAAAAGCGTATGGAGACAAGCCGGATAGCGGGTAGATTTCACGGCGCGCCATTACCTCGCGCCCAGTGAATGACGACCGGCGTGGCGGGCGCGTATTGACTTTACCGCCGGAGATTTACATCTTTAGCAGACTTAACCTTGCAAGCGTTAAGCGTCGAAAGGACCTGCCTGAAAAGGATGTGATGTGAACGCTACTGCTATTGTCCGTATTCTCTGCACTCCGTTGGCCTGGGTGGCCGGCGTCCTCTATGGCGCGTTGCTGGCGCTTATCTACTACAACCTGCGCGTCGAGTGGGGATGTGATCCTGAAATGTATGGCGGCGGGGATTGTCTGGCGGAAGGTTGGGACGCCTGGCCGGGTCAGGTAAGGTTTGTCTGCGCCGGACTGGTGGGCGCTTGTGCGGTTGTCGCCGCGACCTTTATTGCACCCGCCTGGAAGCGCTGCGCTTCGGCGGCGGCCAGCGTGGCGGGGGGAGGCTTGATGTATCTGTTGCTGGGCATTTACGCGTTGGCTGGCGCTCTGGCGTGCGGCGCGATTGCCGGCGTGATCTATGACGCCATGTCCCGACGCAGTAAGGCGCCCAAATGAAGGAATACTCCCGTTTGTGGGAGAGCCCACGCGTGCAGGGCGTAGAGTTGCTTTCCGCCGCGTTTAACCGTTTCTCATTCAGCAAACACTGGCATGACCAGCTTGCCGTGGGCGTTATTCTGCAAGGCGCTGAGGGACTGGATTATCGCGGCGGCAAAGTGGTGATTCCCCGTGGCCAGATCGTCGCCATTAATCCTGCGGAGCCGCATACTGGCTTCGCCGCCAGCGATGGCGGCTGGCGCTATCGCATGTTCTATTTCGAAGAAGCCCTGCTGCGGGAAACGCTGCGTGAGCATCGCAATGGTTTCTCGCCCTTTCTGCGGGGTCCGGTAATTGATGATCCGGCTGTCTTTTCGTTGTTGCTGGAACTGCATCAGGCGTTGGAGACGGAGAGTTTTTCTCTGGCTCAGGATTCATTGCTGACCGCAGCGCTGCATCAGCTTTTCCAGCGCCATGGCGATGGCGGCGAAGTTGGGGCTAGGCGCGTTCAGGATCTGCAAGGCTGTCTGCGGATTCGCGATTACCTGCATGACCACTGGCGTCGCAATGTCGCCCTGGAAGAGTTGGCGGGGCTGACCGGCATGAGCCGCTTCCAGTTGATTCGCGCCTTCAAGCAACGCTTTGCGCTGACCCCTCATCAATTTCTGATATTGCTGAAAACCCGTGAAGCCAAACGGCTGTTGGAGGCCGGTATGGAGCCGCTGACGGCGGCTCTGGAATGTGGTTTCTTCGATCAAAGTCATCTGCATCGCAATTTCAAGCGAGTGTATGGCGTGACCCCTGGCAGTTTCGCCAAACGCAATTTCGTACAAGAACCCTTCTCTCCTTCCGTCATAGATTAGCGCCTGTTGTTGGTCGCCTCTGCGAGACTGTAGGCGGCTTTGGAGTCAATGCAGGAAGTAAATCTATGTCGTTAAGTTTTATCGCGGCCTGGCTGGCCGTCATGTTCCCCCTTGTTTTCAGTCCCGGACCCGCCAATGTGGTGTTCGCCGCATCCGGCGCGCAGTTGGGCGTTAAACGTTCATTGCCCTTGATGGCGGGAATCGATCTGGTGTTTCTTCTTAAATCATTGTTGGTGGGGTTTGGCCTGGGAGCGGTGATGCAGGAGTATCCGCAAAGCTACGCCATTCTGCGCACCGCGGGCGCCTGTTATCTGTTTTATCTGGGTTACTGCTTTTTCCGTCCGGCGCTGTCTGGAGAGCCGGCCGCCCCCAAAATCCTTGGCTTCAAAGATGGCCTGATTATCCAACTGCTCAACGCCAAAGGGTGGGTGATGGTGGTCCTGATGTTCTCCTTGTTTGGCGCTCAAGGTGAAGAGGCGACGGCGCGGGCGCTATGGCTGGCGGCGATGCTGGCCTGTCTTAATATCTGTACTCATCTTGCCTGGATCGCTGCTGGCGCAGTGCTGGTGAAGCGCCTGACTGGCGGTCTTGGCCAGCATGTTCAGGCGGTTTTGTTCGGCGGCGGCTTGACCGCTGTCGGCGTCTGGTTACTCCTGGGTTGACCTACCCTATCTTGCACCCGGCTTCGGCCGGGCTTTTTTATTTGCTCTGTTTGATTGGGAGTTTTTAATTTTCCACGACGGGTTTTCGTCACTTTCCTCGCTTTTATTTCTTTGGCGCGCGATGGGCGTCGTCCTCCATTGCACCCAGCGCCAATCTTTTCATGCATAGAGTTTTGGAGCAGATAATGGAAGAAGTATATAAAACCCCGGAATCCTCCCTTATTGACGGCCGCAGTAGCCGCAAGCCCGTTGGCGATTACCGCCTGTATAAGTTGCCCGCTGTAGGACTGGCGACGTTCTTCGGCACTATTCTGGCCGGCGGCATTATTCTTTCTCACAACTTCAAGCAGCTTGGCCGTGAAGACATGGCCCGCAATGCTTTGGTGTTCTCTTTTCTGGCGTTGGTGGTGATCTTTGGATTGGCGTTCTTTGTGCCGGATATTCCTGGCGTCAACGTGGTGTTCACCGTCGTACAGTTGGTGGCGATGATGCAGATCGCCAAGAAGTACCAGGGAGATGATGTTGAACATCATATGGCGAACGGCGGCGCCATGATTTCGAATTGGGCGGCGTTTGGTATTTCGCTGCTGGTGCTGGTTGTCGTGATTGGTTTGTTGTTTGGCGTTGGCATGTTGCTGCCGTATTGATCAAATAAAACTGATTCGAAATATAAAAGAACGCCCGGGGTTAGCCGGGCGTTTTTGTTTTAAAGACTGGCGGGTTGCAGCGTGAACTGGCGTCTGCGATGCAGGGCGGCGAACGCCAGCATCAGACCTGCCAGTCCCAGCAGCAGCCACTCTTCAGGCTCAGGGACTGGAGATGCACTGAACATGTCCATGGGGGCGCTAAAAGCTTCTTGCCCGGTCTCTACCTCACGATCAAAACGATCCGCCTTTTGCTCCGCTTCCTCCAGCGCTTTTTTCTGACGCTCTTCCACCAGTACGATCATGGAAGAATAGTCCGTCACCATATGTTCGGCTTTGGCGATCGCGTGCAATTGGTCCAGCACCTGGACATCGGAGGTGTCGCGGGTCTGCGCCAGATACTCCAGCCAGCGGCGCGCGGCGATAGCTGAAAAGAAGTCCTCCCCGCTTTGCGCGCTGTTTTTCTCCGCCTCGGCGCTGGTGTTTTCATCCATGTACCAAAGGTAGTGAGGGGTGATGGCGAACAAGCCGTCTTCTGCTCGCCCTTGTCGGAACTGGTGGGCGACGATCGCTTCCTGTAGCGACTGGGTGACGCCGCCATGGCTTTGCTTGAGCAAGTCCAGTGTCTGGTCGTGATAGGCGTAAGCCAGAGCGCCGCCCAGGTGAACCAGCCATACTGGCGGCATCTGGGTGGCTTTGAATGAGACTTGGGACTCCTGTTCATAGCTGCCGGCGTCGGTCAGCAGCATTACCGCCTCATAATTCTGCTTTGCGTTTCTGCGCCAGTCGGCTAACTGGTTCATGGGCAGGCTGTCGCCATAAAACTCTTCGGCTGCCGGCAGGTTTTTCATGGGCTGGCAGCGTGTATGACACAGAAAAATTTCGTGGGCGATATCGAGCTGTTGTAGTTGCTTCAACGCTGCCGCTACATTTTCCGTCTGCTCGCCCATGCTGTAAGAGCCGTCGATAAGAACGGCGTAAGGCGTTTTTGATGCTTGGATATCCCATTGCGCATCAGCGCCGGTGCGGGGAACGGCGCGAACGCGCTGGCCAGCGACGACGGCGTCATGCTGCTTGCGCGGGACGACCGCTGACACCGGTGCAGTAGTGGGGAGCCATACGTCCTCTTCAGTGCGAACTGGCTGGCCGTTCAAGGTGCGTTGAGTTTGATCGCTCCAATAGGCGTTGCGCTTTTCCAACAGCTGAGGCAAGGGCCAGGCGTCTTGGTCGTCCAGGGTGGTTTTGTACTCCACCGTTAAATACATGGGTTTGACCTCGTAGTCCGTACCCAGTCGCAGGCCCATGGAGCGATTGTATTTGGCGCTACGAGGCGGAACGGGAAAGGCGCGCAGACGATATTGACGGGGACCGACCTGTTCCAGCAAAGAGGGGTCGATGCGTCGGCTCACTTCGTCGTTGTAAACCTGTTGCGCTGCGCCGCGAGGCGCTACGGCGTAGACAAACTTGTCCAGATCCGTCGCATCGTCGCTCAGCCATAGGCCCGTTAGCGCGGCTTCTTCCGGCAGGCTGAAATGGAACGTGACCTCATGATTGTTGTAGGTCTGGTTCTCCAGGGTTTGCACTATGCGAATGCGCGCGCTGTCGTCTTGCGGCTCGACCGTGATCGCTATGTTGGTGACTAATACATGCCGGTTCAGCACATCCACCAGTCCTGCAGCGGGGCTGCCTTGGTCGAAGGTGGCTTTGAGGGCGTTTAGAATCGCCTCCGGTTCTCCTTTTTCGATGGGCTGATCAAAGAACTTCTGATAATAACGGGCGGCGCGCTCTTTATCCTCGTGGAAGTAGGCTCCATCGTAAAGAAAGGGCGTCGCCAAAAAGTCGAAGACGGCTTGTGATACTTTCGCCAAAGCATGGTCTGCATCGTCAAAAGCGCCCAGGTAAGCGTTATACACGGCGCTGTTTCTCTCTGTGGTGGATAGATAACGATAGGGCGCCAGGTAGGCGTTGATCAGTCCTTTGCGCAAGGCGTCGTGCTTTTCTCGCGGAATACTGGGGATCGTTTCGCCAAGTCTGAATTGCTGGTCCAGGAACGCCATGCGCTCAAATGTTTCCTGTTGTGGCTGCTGATTCAGGACGGCGAACAGGATGGCGTTTACCCCCAGTATTCCCGCTGTAATGGCGCTGGCTTTGGCGCGTCCAAGACTGGCGTCCGCAATGCGCCATTCACGTAGAAACTCCCGGATGTAAAGGAAAATCAGCACAAAGGGGAGCGCCAGAAAGACCACGCACGTCGACAGGCCACATATCAGCGCTACCAGGAAGAGTAGATAGTTAAAAATATCACCCAAGTGGCTTAGTTTGATCTCTCCCAATAATTCGAAGAAGCCTGCGGTGGCGGGAATAAAGAACGGCGCGAGCAGCAGTGCGCAATACAGTCCAGTCAACAGCATGGTCATGGCGAGACTGAGTCGCAGCCACATGGGGAAACGAGTGTGGAGGCCGCCCCACAGACAGGCGAGATAAGCGAATAGGGCGACCAGTATATTGATCAGCACGTGCGTGACGCCTGGATTCAGCTCGCGCAGCAGGAACATTGTGCTCAGCATGATAAAGATGATGGGCATCTCCACGCCGTAAAACAGTTTGATCAGCGCGGTGGGATTTTTTCGGAAACGCGTGAAACCCAGTCCGATACAGAGCGCCGGTATCGCCACCAACAGGGTGGCGAACAATGCGGTGAACCCGCTGTGCAGCCCGATGACGGCGCCGGTGATAGCGGGCATGGTGAAGTGGGGAATGATCAGGACGCCCGCAAGCACGGCGTAGGTCAGGTTCCAGAACCAGAACAGGAGGTAGCAGCAGACCGCTATCCACACAGGTAACTTCTTATTTTCCATTGTCGCTCCGTTCAGCGCCGGAAGTCTCAGCTCCGGTCAGGATGTGTTGAACATGTTGGCGCAGTAAAGCTGTCGCTTGCGCCGCAAGGTCGGGGGAAATCATGCTGTTCCAGGCGACGGAGACCATCACCCAGGATTGTTCCGGTTCACGCCAGGCGGAAAAGACGCGGGAGGAGTAATCCGCGGTTTGCCTGTCGGCGGACTGGAACCAATAAAATGCGGAGCGGGCGCCTTGATCGAGGCGCAGATATTTAATCTCGCTTTGGTCCGGCAGCACCCAGGTTTTCTCATCATCAATGCTGACGCCCTGGGATCGATAGCAATTACGGGGATCGTGCTGGGCTTTCCAGTAGCGGCTGTGCACCAGAATCAAACTGCCCTGCATGTCCCGCCAGGAAAACAGGTATTTGCGGGCGGTAGCGGCGTTGCGATCAAAAAAGCCGGCTTCTATGTCGGATAAGGGCGCCGCCTGCGCGGCGAACTGTGGCGGCGCCGGCAGGTCGACCGATGCGTCCGCCAGCGTCAGTTTCGGGTGCGGCGTATAGCCGAACAGCGCCAGAACCAGGAGAGCGGCAATGGCGAGCTCCCCGTTACGACGCCAAACCGATGACTCCGTCGAGGCGGAGCCAGAGAAACAGGTGAAAGATGATGGCGCATGGTTCTGGTCTGTCTGAGGACGCGACGGCGTCAAGGTCAGGGCGAGCCAGGCCAGGGCGCAGGACAGCACAAATCCCAACGCGCCGAGGGCTGTATGAATGTGATCCGCAACCTGCGGCGCATCCAGCGCCAGATCTGTATACACCAGGGCGGTAATGCGCAGCGCGTTGAAGAATATCAGTGCGCTGAGAAACAGCATCAGGACGGCAAGCCAGCGCCAGGACAGCGCTTTGCGCTCCAACCAGGTGAGCAGCAGGAAAAAGATCATACCCGCCCAGATTCCTTTCAGGCCGCTGCAGGCCAGATCCACCACCGCCGCTTTGTTTTCAATCAGGATGATGGACTCATTGGACATGGGAGGAACGCCCAACGCAGAGAGTAAGTCGCCAGCCAGATCGGCGCACAGCAGGCGCAGGGGAAAGCCAAGATAAATATCCAGATAACCTTCAAAAGGCAGTGCGAATATCAACAGTGCGCAGGGGATCAACGCGCTGCGCCAGAGACTGGGCGCGACATACAGGCCCAGCAGGCCGTAACTGGCGGTTGTCATTAGCGTAGCGGAGAAGATATGAATGCCGGTGACGTACTCGTTGAGTAGATACGCAAAACAGCTGGTCGTCAGCAGGGCGAAGGGAAGCATGCGCCATTGAAACGCCAGCCCATGGCCAGAAGATGCTTTTCTCCTGTAAGCATGGATCGCTACGCCAACCAGTAACAAACAGGCGATGACATGGAACTCGTTTTCCGGCGTCAGCATCTGGTTTCCTATCCAGGCCAGGACAGGGCTGAACAGCCACAGGAAAAGGGTGGCGATAATCACGCGAACGCCAATGCGATAAAGCGGCGGGCTGAACAGGGATGTTCCGGATAATGCGTTTGGCGGCATGCGTATCTGAAGGTCAGGATAGAGATATCAGTGAGGCATTATCTCTACTTAGTCGGGCGAAAACCTAGCGGAAAAATGACGAATTATGGCGACGCCTGGCCTCAGAACCAGTTTGTGTTTTGAAAGTAGGCGCCGAACTGATCGAACAGGCCGACGATGATGGCGTAGCGGGCGCCTTTGCCGGCGAAAGTGAGGAAAACAAAGATGGGCAGACGTATACGCATGAGGCCGGCGATGAAGGTCAGTGCGTCGCCGAACAGAGGCGCCCAGGCCATGAGCAGGGACCACACGCCATAACGTTGAAACCAGCCCTGCGCGGGCCCCAGGTTTTTCTCCTTGAAGGGAAACCAGCGCCGGTCCTTGAAGTGCAGAAGATAACGCCCCAACGCCCAATTAACGACGGAGCCAAGAGTATTGCCGACCGTGGCGAACACCCACAACAACGCTGGATCGTAGCCAGTGGCGAGCAGGCCGGCGAGCATGATTTCGGAATAGGCGGGCACCAGCGTCGCCGCCAGAAAGGCGATGAAAAACAGGCTGAAGTAAGCTTCCACTGCGAGCGCCTATTGGGAGTACACGCTGACTTCGATCAGGTTAAGGTCCGGATCGTTGAAATAGACGGAAGTAATCGCGCCCATGGCGCCGCTTTTGGTGACGGGGCCTTCCACAATATCGACTTTTTCCACCTGCAGGTGGGCGATGACGTCTTCCAGTTTCCACTGGGTGATTAAACACAAGTCTCCAGAGCCGACGCCGGCGCGATTGCGGGTTTCCTGACCCAGGGTCTGCAGATTGATTTTCTGCATGCCGAATTTCAATGCGCGGCGTCCCGCGGCGAAGGTGACAGGCTCCATATGCAGGACGCGCTGATAAAACGCAACGGAACGCTCGATATCCGCAACGGTGAGGACAATATGGTCGATATGGCTGATCATCCGAAAAATATCCCGTTTTAAGAATTTTCAGAATCTATATGCTGGATTTGTGAAATCGGTGAGTCAATCTTTTGAGGACAAAAGAATTCTGGCTCTTACCAATTTTGTGGAAGGGAGTATAATCGATCTCCTAATCGTCGTTCGGACCGGGAAGGGCCGACGGCAGAGTTGCGCGGGAAAGGCCTCTGCGCCTCCCGCAGTGAAATCAGGAATAAGGCTAAGGAAGCACGCGCGACCAAAGCCGCAAGTTAAACATGGAAAGGGAGAGATCATGCAGTCAGGAGAAAGAACTACCGGCATGGTGAAATGGTTTAATAACGCAAAGGGATACGGTTTCATTGAAAGCGCCGAAGGCGATGTGTTTGTACATTACAGCGCCATCAGAAAAGACGGCTATAAAACGCTGCGCGCAGGCAGTCATGTGGAGTACGAAGTGCAGCATTCATCCAAGGGCCTCTTCGCGCAGGAGGTTAGCAGCTCGGAGTAAGTTAGCGGACTAACTTCTATATTTGCCCGGATAAAGAAAGGGGGAGCCAGATGCTCCCCCTTGTCGTTTCTGGCTTTCACTGATTAACCCGCCTGAGTGCGTTATTTAAGTGAAAGCAAGAATGAGCGCATGGTTATTTGCGGAAGCATCTCCGCATGCCCAGTCCCAATAGTCCTGTCATGAACAACGCCAGCACGGAAGATTCGCTGACAGGCGTCGGCGGCTCAATACGCAGGCTGGTGGTGATATTGAAGTTGGACTGAGTGGTGTGACGCTCGGCGAAAAAGATATCGAGATCGTAAACGGTGTCTTCCGCCAAGCCCAGCCCCAGTAAATCAGAGCCGCTGAAATGGCCATTGGTCGGGCCGTGTACGCCGCCCAGATCCATCACCAGTTTGCCGTCGATAAACACCCACAGGTCGTCATCACCGGTGAAGTCAAACAGGTCCATTTCCTTGAAAGAGGTTTTGCCTTCCAGGTGCATGGCGAAGTGATAGTTGTGGCTGCGTCCTTCATTGCCGGACAACTCACCGTCGATAGGGAAGAATGCGGAATTGCTGTACGAGTACATGCCGCTTCCGTTGTCCGCCAGATTCAAGTCCACGGACTTGGAACCGTGGGAATCAGTCCACCAGTTGTCGAAGCTGGCTGCGCTCTGCACGCCGCCGTAGCCGCCCCTACCAATATAATCAGGTAATCCGTCTGAGCCTAATGTGGAAGCCAGCATGCCTCGTTTAAGGCCGCTGACGACGTCTTCGAAGTCGGCTTCAGAGGCGACGTGATCGTAAATGGTTCCGGTCAGCAGGTAGGCTTGTGCGGCTCCGCTTAGAGAAAGCGCCAGAGTGGCTGCGATAAGGGTTGGATACTTACTCGGCTTCATGCCTTTATCTCCTTTCTGTCATTTATCAACATCAATGTTGCTGACTTCCGTCAACGAAGCGGAATACAGCACAAACTAGGCCGAAAAGCCTAAATAGGTGTAAATCCAACGGTCTGTTACATATAGGAGAAAGGCGAAAGGAGACGAGTTGTAAAATATCTCGACTCTCTTCGCTGCAAGATTAGCTAATTCTGTAAATGCCTGGAGAATAACGCTTTTTAGTCTCGGTTCGGCGCGCCGAGAGGGAAGTTTTTGCGATAGGGGCGGGCTTCCTCCACGGCTCTGGCGAAGGAAGGACGCGCCAGCAGACGCTGCCTGTATGCAATCAAACTGGTGTGTTCGGGCGGAATTACATGCGCCCAATCAGCGTAAAAGAGAGCGGGCGCGGCGGCGCAATCCGCCAGGGTGAAAGTATCCCCGGTCGCCCACTCACGTCCCGTCAGGGTGGTATTCAGCCAGGCATAAGCCTTATCCAGCTTTTGCTTCGCCTCCGCAACGCCTTGTAGATCGTGAGCGCCTTCTTCCCGTATGTGGTCATATACCAGCTTCTGCATCGGCGTCATGACATAGTTATCGAAAAAGCGATCCATCATGCGCACGGGCAGGGCGGCTTTAGGATCTTTGGGTATCAATGGCGCAGGCCCTGGATAATAAAGATCAAGATGCTCAATGATCACACTCGACTCCACAACAGTTATCCCCTGGTCCACCAACACAGGAAACTGCTTCATCGTCCACAGGGCTTCAAGCCGGCGCCACGCCTCCACATCGTCGTGAGCGACCAGACAGAACTCAAACGACGTCTGGTTTTCGTAAAGCGCGGTCAACACTTTCTGGCAGTAGGAAGAAAAAGGATGCGCGTAAAACTGGAGTGACATAATCGATTCCCTGGTAATAAACGTGTAGCTCAAACCGCCGTAAAAAGTCGGCGAAGTATAAATCCTTGTCGTTTGAGCTTAGCTGGAGTCGACAGTGGTTTTGATAACGAGTGCTAAGTTAATCGCTCTGAAAGTCGGCTGACGATATCGCGTTTTTCGTGGATGACGCCAATGATAACCGGTCTTGTGAAGCCCTCGGTTAAGTAAAATATGTAATGAAACCGGTACTTAACTGCACGTAGTTGTGGATAGTTGGCTGAAAACTGACGGGATGCAACTTGATTGTCGCCTATCGCGGCGAAAGTCTCCGCCAAACCAGCACGATACTCCTCTAGAGATTTCTTTCCCCACTTCTGCATCGTATAGCGGGCGACATCCCGTAGGTCATTTTCAGCGTCTTTGGTTAATACATAGGCATTCATTCTGACGAAGATGACTCTTTCAGGACTTCGTCGAAAATTTCATCCACTGATTTGGAGGAATATTCTTGGTTTTTTGCAGCATCAATCCTGGGAGCTAGAAATGACTCAAGCCTCTTTAAAGATTCCTGTTCTTCAAAGTCTGGCAAGGTTCTCTCAAGAACATAGTCCTTAATAGATTGGCCTTTTAACGCAGCGGCGGCCTTCAGGCGTTGATGTTGCTCAGGTGATATTTCGATAGACAGGCGCATGGCGTTTACCAAAGTGGTCTTATATACGTTCAAGGCTATTTTTGAAACAACAAAATGTCAATAATGCACAAAAGTTGCTTCTTTTGGTGTCACTTATCCTTTCACAAACAAATAAGCCCCACTCCCCACAAGTACCGCGCCTGCGGTGTTTTTGGCCGCGCTCGCCATGGGGCTGTTAATAAATCTCGCGGTTATCTTTTGCGCCAGGCGGGCGTAGAGGAGCTTTACGCCGCCGACGGTAATGACCGTGATTACAATGATGGTCGTTATGTCGGGCGCGGTCAGGGATGACATGCCCACGAACACAGGGAACAGGCTTGAGTAAAACAATATGGCTTTGACATCTCCCAGCGTCAGCAACAAACCTGCGCTGAAACTGGTCGTCAGGCGAGATTTTGGAGACGCTGTAAACCTAAAGTCGAGGGCCGCTCGCGAGCGGATCAGGCTGAGTCCAAACCAGATCAAATACGCGCCCGCCAGGTAGCGGATGACCAGAAAAAGCCCTCCCAGGGTGTCCGCCAGGGCCGTCATGCCCAGAATCGCCAGACAGACGAATATCAAATCGCCACAAACCACGCCTGCCGCCACCGCAGCGCCATAAGCAAAGCCGGACACGGATGAACGAGCGACCACCAGCGCCACGCTGGAACTGGGAATCGCCGCCAGGGCGAGCATGATCAGGCTCAGACTGAGTGCGTTGAGCGCGTCCACAAGGTTTAATCTTCTCTGCTTGCAACGGAAAATGATTTAAGGAAAAGAATAGCCGAATCCTCCCTTGACCTGTCTATAACTTCATACCTCAAAGTAGCTTTCGTCGGCTGCGCAGCTGCACGTTTTTCACTGAACTATCGGGAGAGGAATCATGAGCGATACTGTGATGAATAAAGCGCAATGGGTGGAAGTTCTGCGGGCGGCGGGTTTGGATGAGGATGCAATGCGGCGCTGGCATCGGGAGTTCGAAGCCCGTTATCCGCAGGCGCATCAGAGTCTGTTGGAGTGGTTGGGGATTTCCGCGGAGGAAATAAACCGCATCCGGGCCCTGTAGAATACTGACTAGAAACACAAAGCGGTCGTTATGACCGCTTTAATTGAACGGCAAAATGATGAGGCGGATGGATGTACACCATTGGTCAGATGGCGCGTAAATTTGGCGTATCACGCAGTACATTGCTGTATTACGACTCTATCGGGCTGCTGAGTCCCAGCGCCCGGAGCGAGGCTAATTACCGGCTGTATTCCGAGGCGGATTTCAGCAGGATGGAGAAAATCGCGTTTTATCGCGAGGCGGGACTGCCTCTGGAAAACATTGCCGACGTGCTGGCGCAACCTCATGACGGCGTGCAGGCGATTCTTGAACAGCGTCTACAGTCGATTAACCGGGAAATACAGCGCCTGCGCGCCCAGCAACAGGTCATCGCCACTATCCTGAAGACTGAGCGGGGGCGCAAGAAAAGCCGTATTATCGACAAGCAGGGCTGGGTGGCCATGCTGGCGGCGGTGGGGCTGGATGAAGCGGCCATGCGGCAATGGCATGTGGAGTTTGAATCCATGTCGCCGGAAGCGCATCAGGATTTTTTGGAATCCCTGGGCATACTGGCGGAAGAAATCAAAACGATTCGGCATTGGTCGCGCAATGGGGGATAAGTCCGACGTTGTCTGAAACTAAAAGGAATCTGTAAGGAAGTTGCATGTACGAAGTGGTTGAGAAAGTCGCGGAAGTGGATGATTTCATGCGTTTACGTCAAATCACCGGTTTGACTCCAAGGCCTCGGGACGCGGCGGTGAAAGGGTTGCCGCGCAGTCTGTTCGGCGTGTGCGTGATGCTGCAGGAAACCTGCGTCGGCATGGGACGTGTAGTCGGCGACGGCGCGCTGAATTTTGAGATTGTCGACGTCGCGGTGGACCCGGCGCATCAAGGCAAAGGGCTCGGGCGGAAAGTGATGGAAAGCATCATGGCGTACTTGCAACGGGAAGCCCCGGACGGGGCTTATATCACGCTGATGGCGGATGTGCCGGAACTTTACACCCGCTTTGGTTTCAAGCTGACGCGTCCCGGCAGCGAAGGCATGTACATCGTCAAAGGGCGCTAACCCGTCAGCGTCGGATTATCTCAGGCCTCAGTTAGAGGCCTGTTTCATATCCGGTTTTCTCTCAGCCATGTGCTTCAGATAGGCGATGAGGTCGTCGATTTCCTCGTCCTCCCAGATATTGTCCTTCACCCATACCATTTTCATATCGGACCACTTGCGCACGGAGGTGGGGTCTTTGATGAACTGCTTGAGCGCGGTTTCATTGAAGTACTCCGTGGGGTTCATCGGCTGGTTCAGGTCCGGTCCCAGTTTCGCTGCGCCCTGGCCATTGATCTGATGGCAGTGCATGCAGCGCGCTTTGTACACCTGAAAGCCTTTGCGCGCGGGGTCGTTGGCGGCGAGATGGCCGGATGGCAAAAGCGCCGGAAAGATGCGCGCGAAGTCATCCTCCACGTCCAGCGAACTCAGTTGATAGGGCCAGAATTCAGGAGGAATGGCGGACTTCTCCGGGTTGCTCCACACGAGGTAGAAAGGCCCGGCGCTTTGTTTGGACGTGTTAGCGCCCTTGGGCAGTGGCGGCCACTTCTTATCATCGGGTTCAATCGCCAGATAGGCGCGGGCGGCGTCAGGATTGTCATTGAGCAGATACTTCTTCTCCAGCACGCCAGAATAGCCGTCGAGGCAGGTGAAAATAAGCACGGAGGCGTCGGTCAGGTCCATGTCCTGCAACAATACGGAGATGGGAACGGCGTTAATGGGGATGTCTTGGTCGGGATAATTGAGAAGGGGGATATTGAGCACTTGTCTGGCGGGGTGGTTCAGTAACTGACTTTTGCTCCAGTGCGCCTCCTTATCCCCGGCGCGGATGGTGAACCCCGCTTCGCTCCTGGCGTAACTCAGCGAATGCAGCGCGGCCAGCAATACGCCCAGAATTATCGGCAAAAATGATTTGTTCATACTTGATCCTATTATTTTTTAATTATGCTTCCTGAACTTGAGGTTGCGCGGCGGACACAGCAGGACCGACCCGAAGGCGCCGACGCAGAGCTAAAATTACTCGTTAACAGGCTGATAAACAAGATGAAACAGTCTGGGTGGGGGAAGGCTTTGGCAGGCGATAATCTGGATATGTCGGAGTGTGAATTCGCAGTCTGATTGCGAACAGGACGGAGGATAAAGGCCGGCGCTGGGGCCGACCTGATGAGCGTCAGGCGTTAGCCACTTTCAGCAGGATTTCCCGGAACTTGCCATGTTCGCCGTTATTGAAGTTCTTGGCGTTATCCAGCAACCCATTGACCATTTTGTCGCTGGAGTGGAACAGATAACTCTGCTTGCCAATGTATTCCGCTGCGAAGGTTTTCAACGTATCCACGTACTTCACGCCACGGTCAAACTCATACTGAGAAATCACATAGCCGTTATCGCGGAACATATTCAGGAAGTGCATCTTGTCGCCGCAAATGCCGCTGTTCAGCGTGAAGGCGGCGATCAGAGCCGACTTGTCCACATAGCCTTCGAACCAATCCTTGAAGCGGATGGGGTTCTGGTGCACGCCGCGGGTTTTGCCCGAACCGATGTAAACGTTCCAGTGTGAGCGCGCCTCTTTGCAGAAGTGGCGAATATGGGCGATTTCACGCAAACGCAAGATGAACAGGGTGACGGTTTCCAGACAGGTGAACACCAGATTCATCACTGCGCCGGTAATGCCGCCGATGATGAACGTGGAAGCGGAAAACGCGCCTTTGAGCGCATCGTAAAGACCCGCGCCCATGCCTTTGCACATCTGCATGCGCAGGGCGTCGCAAATCACCTGGGGATGGCCTTCCAGCACATTCACGCCACGTCCGCGCCACCAGGTAGTGACCGCTGTGACGGCGTGATCGGTGGTGTTCACCAGCCCTTTGAAGACATCCATACTGCCCGCCACGTAAGGGGCGGCGGAGGAGGCGAACTTCACTACAATCGCCTTGATGACCGTTTTGATGGCGGTCATGGACAGCGACACCTTGTCTTTGAACTTGGACTTCAACGCATCAACCAGTTTGCGGCAATAATCCTCGATCCAGTGCAGCGCTTTCATAAACACATTACGACTGGCGCCGGTTTCCGCCAGATAACCGGACCCTTCCACCGCTTCGATGATCTTTTGCCCCGGCAGCATCACGTAGCCCATGTTCACCCGTTTGCTGGTCAGACTCTGGGCTGCTGCTGTATGGCCGTGGGAAGTAAGGATTTCCGAGTGCATGCGCATGCCGGCGGAAGCAATGTTGATGGCTCCGGCGGCGAAGGCGCTGATCAGTGTGTCGTGCAAGTGAGTGTGGGACCAGAGGTAGACGGCTCCCAACCGGGCGTGATCCAGATCGCGTTGATAAACCTTTTTGAGGTCGTTCAGCTCAGGGCCTTGTCCGGCCATCTTTTTACTGAGCTCTTCAATGGCTCCGTGTCGGTTACGCACGCTATTACGCCATTCGCCGCTGGGACCCTTGCTCTTCTTCCACTCCTCCAGCTTCTGATTCAGATACCATCTTTCGGCGCCGCCGCCGAACATCTCGTAGGATTTGATGTGGCTGTCCAGCTGTTTAAGGAGGCGACTGCGTGGCTTGCCCGTGGCTGCAGTCCGCTTCATCCATTCGTCGTACGAAATTAAATCGCTAGGCATTATTTAGTTCTCCTTATTTAATGCTGAATGCGCGATAACTCGCCCGCCGGGGAGGGGACCCCGATTGCAGGCGCTAATTTTCAAGACGCTCGAATCAACCGTACCTGACGCTCAAGACTGATCAAAAAACTGCTGGACCGACTACACTTTGCGGCTGGGCGCGGTCCGGTATGACGAAGAACTCCCGCTCTGTTCGGCATGAGATTGGATTACCAGAGCGATGCGGACTCCCGCATACCGTCCGGCGGTTCAGTTCCTTGGTTGCGACAAACCACTGTGATCCAACACCGTTGGTTTTCCTAAGTATTTATTAAGGAAAAACATAGAGTTCAGTTATCTGTCGCGGGACTAATCCGTCGTTGTTTCGAAGGTAGCAAACTTGTTTTGGCTGGAGAACTAGGTATTTATACACCTGTTTCTTAAATCCGTTGAATATAGGCGGGTAAGAGGCTTATAAGTAATTGTTGCTTGGTCTTATGGGTTAGACCTTTAAAGGTTGTTTGACTCTTGTCCTACCCGTTAAATATACCTGACTAATTAACTTTTTATTTAATTAGATGTTTCTTATTTAAAAGTTATATTTCTGCTTAACTAACTGTTATTAAATTGGTTTTGTATTTATATCTCTTTTTCGTGATGGCTGAAAATGTTTGGCGTGGTCCGTTCTTTGTCTGACCAGAAGTCTAAATAAAGAACGGACAACTGGAAGTGAAAATAGACTTTCACGAAGGCGAGATCAGGGATGAATTAGTTATATATGTTTAATGTACAAATGTGATGTTTGTCACATTGTGGCGGTGGGTTTCAAGTCTGTTTGGGGAGTGGTGATGAATGTTTCGTTTTATCTAAAGGAAGTCGCATTTTTTAACCGCGAAAAGTAGCGGCGCCACCAGGTGAACGTCTTTTCCGCCTGACCAGGCCGCTACTGTGTTCTATGCCTGAGTGCGGCGCACTTTCCGCGGCGTCGCCGGTTTGACCTTGGGACGATAGATATGCGCCTGCGCCGCGTCGTACAGATAAGACTCGTTGAAGTCGTCGCTGGCCAGCACTCGTCCCACCAGAATCAGCGCGGTACGGGTGATTTTGGCGGCGCGCACTTGCTCCACGATATCCGCTAGCGTGCCCAGGATATGTTGCTGATCGGGCCAGCCCACCCGATAACATACTGCGACGGGACAGTCTGAGCCGTAATGCGGCGTCAGGTCCTCGACAATCTGATGCAGGCGGGTGACGCCCAGATGTATCGCCAGGGTTGCGCCATGTTGCGCCAGAGAGACGAGGTTCTCCTGCTCGGGCATGGGCGTCTTGCCGGCGTAGCGGGTCAGGATGACGGTCTGGGAGACTCCGGATAACGTCAGCTCTTTGCCCAGCATGGCGGCGGCGGCGCTGGTTGACGTGACGCCGGGAATGACTTCAAAGGGAATCGCCAGCGCCTGCAGTCGACGAATTTGTTCGCCGATAGCGCCATAGATGGATGGATCGCCGGAATGAATCCGCGCCACATCCAGTCCGCGCGCATGGGCGTTGACGATCAGTTCCAGAATTTCATCCAGATTCAGGGGCGCGGTGTCGGTGATTTCCTCCGCAGCGTCCGCCTGCGCCAGGATTTCCTCCGGCACCAGCGAACCGGCGTAAAGAATGACCGGGCTGCGTTGGATGATGCGCTGTCCCTTGATGGTCAGCAGATCCGGGTCGCCGGGGCCGGCGCCGATAAAATACACGGTCATGGCGCGACGCTCTCTGGTTGGGTGAGCTTGCGGGCGTAGCCTCGCGGCGTATACACCCATTGCTTGTCGCCATTCTGAAAACAGCGGGTGGCGCTGCTGCCCACCAGCACCAGGGTCAGCATGTCCACTTGCTCCACATCCAGCTCCGCCAGCGTACAGACGCTGACGCGCTCGTCCTGACGGGTCAGGTTGCGGCCCAGTATCACCGGTGTGTCGGCGGGACGTCGCTGTAACAATAGTTCCTTGGCGCGAGCCAACTGCCAGCGGCGTTTGCGGGAGACCGGGTTGTAGAAGGCGATGACGAAATCCGCCGCCGCGACGGCGCGAATGCGGGTCTCGATAGTCTCCCAGGGGGTCAGCAAGTCAGACAGGGACACGGCGCAAAAGTCGTGGCCCAGCGCGGCGCCCATGCTGGCGGCGGCGGCCTGCATGGCGCTGACGCCAGGCATGACCTGAATGTCGACCTGACGCCAGTCATGATCGTCTGCGCCTGTTTCGGCGCCGCTGAGCTGGCGCTCCAGCAGCTCGAACACCAGGGTCGCCATGGCGAAAATGCCGATGTCTCCGCTGGAAATCAACGCCGTAGGCTTGCCGACGGCGGCCAGATTCAGCGCCAGCCGGGCGCGCTCGATTTCCTCGCCCAGGGGCAGGTCGTGCAAGGTTTTGTCCCGGGTGCGCTCACCCAGTAACTCCAGATACAGGCCATAAGCCACCAGATCGCTGCTGGCGGCGATGGCCTGCTCCACCTGGGGCGTGATCATCAGTTCCGAACCCGGGCCGGAGCCCAGTACGTAAAGTCGTTTCATTCTTCTGTCTTCCGCGATAAATAGCTGCGGGCGACGGCGCAGGTTGCGCGTCGGTTTTTTTGTTTGGGCAGCGCCAGTTCCGCTGGCGCTCCGCTCAGTTGGGCGGCGGAGGCGAGGGCGGCGGCTTCCGCCACCCCGTAAACGCCGGTTTCCCTGAATACGATGTCGGACTTCTGCGTCAACTGTCCCTCGAACGCGGACAAGTGCGCCGGACTCCAGGTCTGATAGGTCCAGTTGCGGCGGCGGGCCAGTTCGATCAGACCCACTTCATCCGCTTTGATATCGATGGAGGCGAGGGTGTGAATCTGCGATGAGATCAGCCCCATTTGCGCGAGACATTGATCCGCCAAATCTTCCAGCGCCTCCAGCGGACAATGCCGCTCACACCCCATGCCAAGCGCATACACTGGCTCCAGATAGGGCTGCGCAGTGGTCAGCGCGAGTTGGGCGTTGAGGCGTTCCGCGATCTGGCGTCCCCATTCATTGGCGCCGCCTTCATGGCCGGAAAGCAGTGGAATGACGAAACGTCCGTTTTCATCCAGCACCAGCACCGGCGGGTCCTGATACTTGTCCTGCAATACCGGCGCGAGGGTGCGCACGACAATGCCGGCGGCGCAGATAAAGATCAGCGGCTCGCCCTGCTGAAACAGGCTCTGCGCCGTTTCCTGAAAGGGTTTGGGCTTGTAATGCAGCGCCATTGGCGTTGGCGACAAGACCTGCAATCGCTCCGCCAGGGCGCGTCCCGCCGGGGTCAGGGCGATAATCGCCGTCATTGCGCCCCCTTGCGGCGGCACACCAGAAACATGGAGAAGTAAGGGCCGGGCTCGTCATCCAGTGTGGTCACGTCGCGCACGACGCGCTGCTGGGTCTGGGTGAGGTGCTCCAGATACACCGCGTCCCGGGTGCGGCCGGTGGCGGCGATCAGTTCCAGTACCCGACTGCGTTTGCGTCCGCCCTTGAGGATCGCCAGATTATCGAAGCGGGACAGGGCGTCGAGAAGCTGCGCATCCGGACAACGGGCGCTGATCAACGCCAGGTTCTCGTGCTGCAACGCCAGGGGCAGCAAGGTGGCGGAGGCGGCGGCCTGGGGCGAGCTGATCCCGGGAATGGAAACACAGGGATAATGCGATGCGAGACGCGCCAACAGATAGGCGAAGGAACCGTAAAACAGTGGGTCGCCTTCGCACAGAAACGCTACATCCAGACCCTGATCCAGCAAGCGGGCGATGCTGGCGGCGGCTTCATCATAAGCCTGCTCCGCCTGCCGCCGATCACTGCACATTTCGATGCGAATCGGCAGTTGCGTTTGCGCCTCAGTGCGCAGATGTGGCGATGCGATTTGCTTGGCCAGGGAATGGCCGTCGCTGTTGACGATGTATGCGAGCGCATCCGCCTGCTGCAGACGGCGTACGGCTTTCAGCGTCAGCAGCTCCGGGTCGCCGGGGCCGACGCCGACGCCGAAAAACACGCCGGTGGAAATGGGAGTCGTCATGAAGAAAATGTCCGTTTGCTGAACTTGACTAACGTGACCGGCAATTGCGGCCGCATCAATAATTGTCCCGCCAGGGGCTCCCCCCGGCTGACGGCGATTTGCGTCCACTCGGCGTCGCCGTCCTGCAGGCGCGTTTGAAACTGAAACAGACGGCTTTTGCTATCCTCAGTGACCGCGCTGGCCACCAGGCGTCCGCCAGGGGGAAGCTGTTCCCAGCAGTGACGCAGCAGCGTATCCATCTCGCCATCGCTGCCGCCGATGAACACGACATTGGGGCGAGGCAGGTCCGCCAAAGCGTCCGGCGCCCGTCCCGCCACAACGTGCAGGTTACGCATGACGCCAAAGTGTTCGCGGTTGCACTGCAACTGGCGCAAGCGCTCTTCGTGGCGCTCGATGGCGTAAACCTGTCCCCGCGGGTTCCAGCGCGCCCACTCCACCGCCACGCCGCCGCAACCGGCGCCAACGTCCCAGCCGATATCATCGGCGCAAGGCTGTAGCAAAGACAGGATGCACAGACGCACTTCACGCTTGCTGAGCATGCCTTTGCCGGGCTCGCCGTCAGTATGGAAATCCTGGTCCGCCATACCGGGAAATTCAGGCAGGACGCCGCCAGGACCGGCGGTCTGCAGCAGCGTCACATGCAGGGCGTGGACGTCCGGTGGTGAAGCGAGCAGTTCCGCTACGGAAAACTCGCGAATGCGTTGCTCGGGATAACCCAGTTGCTCGCACACCCACAACGTCGAATCCTGCATACCCCATGACTGCAAGGCCTGGGCGATCGCCTGAGGATGACTGTGCTGGTCCGTCAGCAGCGCATAGCGGCGGCGATTGCGCAGCTGAGCGCGCAGACTGGCGAAAGGACGTCCGTGCAGGCTGATCACCTGCATGTCATGCTCATCCAGCCCGACTTCATGACAGGCGGCCTGAACGCTGGAAATTTGCGGGTAGAAACGCAGCAGCGAGGGCGGCAGATTGCGGTTGAGCCAGTTGCCGACGCCGAAAAACAGCGCGTCGCCGGACGCCAGCAGAGCGATCTCCTGTTCGCTATCGCTGCTTAGCAACTCCAGCAGTTCGCTGAAGGGAGAAGGCAGCGGCGCAGTGCGGCCTTGGGACGAGTAGCTCGCCACGGTTTGCAACTGTCGCTCAGAGCCAATGATCAGATCGGCGCGACGCAAGGCTTCCTGCGCCGCAGCGCCCAACAGGGCGCGTTCGCCGACTCCCAGGCTGATGACATGCACCAAAGAGCGATGCAAGGCGGACTGACTCTTCAGAAATAGATTCCCCGGCTGATGCGCAATAACGCGTTGAAGGCGGAGGCGGTGAGGGCGCTGCCGCCCTGTCGCCCCAGTAAGGCGATCGCTTGCAAACCAAGTTCGTCGCAATGACGCCAGAGCGCGTCCTTCGATTCCGCCGCGCCCACGAATCCTACCGGCATGCCGATGACCAGCGCCGGTTTGGGAGCGCCGTCGCGCACCATTTCCAGTAAACGGAACAAGGCGGTGGGCGCGTTGCCGATCAGCACGACGCTATCCGCCAGCAGAGGACGCCACAATTCCAGCGCCGCCATGCAGCGGGTTTCGCCGCGAGCCTTGGCCAAATCCGGCGTTTCCGGCGCATTCAAAAAGCAGTGAGCGGGCGTCTCAAGCATGCGTTTGGTGAGACCGTGGCGCACCATTTCCACATCGCACAGCACCGGCGCGCCGGCGCGAATAGCGGCGAGCCCCGCCTCCACGGCGCCGGGAGTGAAGCGCAACTGCGCCATGATCTGCGGATCGCCGCAACTGTGGATCAGGCGCATCGCCACCTGAGCCTCGTCCTGAGTCAGTGAGGTCAGGTCGGTCAGCTCACGAATCTGGCGGAAACTTTCCCGTTCAATGGCCAGGGGATCTTTTTCGTAGTCGAAGTGCATAGCCCCTCAGGATTTCTCCTCATCATGGTCATGACTGTGGTGATGTCCGTGGTGGTGATGGCCATGGCCGTGGTGGTGGTCATGATGATGGTGGTGATCGTGATGATGACTGTGTTCGCCATCGGTGCCGATGCCGCGCACGTGATGATGATGGCCTTCCTGCGGCAGACCCACCTTGTGCTCGTTGCCGACGATCTGCACCCGGTACTGACACATCTGGCAGTTCATATTCGGGCTGCCTTTTTCGATCTCTTCCAGGCGATCGGCGAACGTATCCAGGATCAACGGATGATCATTGAGGTAAGGCGCTTTCACTACTTTCACGTCGGGATATTCGGACTGATAGCTGTCGGCCCAGTCGTAGATCTTTTTCACCAGACGTCCGGTAAACAGGAAGTAGGGGAACACGATGACCTGCTTGAAGCCCAGCCTGTGGGCGCGCTTCAGCGCATCGGGAACCAGCGGTGTGGTGACGCCGCTGTAGCAGGTGATGGCCCAGCCGAAGCCCATGCCTTCTTCAAGCATGCGCGTGATCTTGCTGATATTGGAGTTGGCGTCCGGGTCGGAAGCGCCGCGCCCTACCACCACCAGCAGGGTGTCCTGGCGGGAGTAGCCTTCGCCGAATTCCGGCTCCGCCTCCTCGATGCGGTCGCGGGCGGCGCGCAGCATGTTGGGATTCACGCCCAGCTCAGCGCCGTAGTTGATGCTGACGCCCTCGAACTCTCTTTGCAGCGTGTTGAGTTCGCTGGGAATGTCGTTCTTGGCGTGGCCCGCCGCCATCAGCATGCCGGGAATGGCGCTGATGCGGGTGGCGCCCTGTTTCACCAGTTCATCCACGCCGTCGGCGATGACCGGGCGGGCGAACTCCAGAAAGCCGGTGGCGCAAAGGCGGTCCGGAAAGCGTTCGCGAAAATGTTTGGTCAGCTGATGAAACTGCTCCACGGCTTCGTTATCGCGAGAACCGTGCCCGACAAATAAGATGGCGGGTTTATCGCTGTTGGACATGATCGTTTTCCTCTCGTGTGCTGTCTCGGGCGCAGGAAGGCCCTCTATCAGAGTGTTTGTTATAGGTTTGATCCAGTGGGCGAAACGGGAGCGTCATGGCGGCGCAGTGCTCGATAAAGCGCTCCAGATCGTCAAATTCCCGTGTCGCCGCAGGTGTCGGCGGACGCCGCAGCATGAACACCGGCAAGCCCCGCTCTGCGGCGACCTGTAATTTGGCCTCAGTGGCTGCGCCGCCGCTGTTTTTGCAGACCAGGGCGTCCACGTTGAAGGCGTCGAACAGATCTCTCTCTTCTTGCAGCGCGAACGGCCCGCGCGCCTGGATGAAGTCCAGGTCGTCCCGGGAGGCGAGCATGGCGGGCGCCGGCAACGCGGAGCGAATGAGCCAGCGCTGCTCCGCCGGCAGCCCCAGAGACTCCGCCTGCGCCAGCAATGGAAAGGCGCTGCGCCCCAGGGTGAAAAACGGCCGTCGGTAATCTTCAAGGCGGCGCAACAGATCGTCGCCGCCGTCCGTTTCGATCCAGCGATCCTGTGGTCCCGGCCGCCAGGGCGGACGTCGATAGCGCCAGCAGGGAATCTCGCAGCGCCGCGCCGCTCGGACGGCGCTGGAAGATATCGTTGCTGCGTAAGGGTGAGTCAGGTCCGCCACCGCCGTAATCTGATGGTCGCGGAGATAGTTCGCCAGACCGCTGACGCTGTCTGCGCCGAAGCGCGCAAAGCCGCCGCTGATAATCGGGTAGGGGGCGTCGTGGCGCTCCAGGAGTCCCGCGAGGCTGTAAACCAGCGGAACGCCCTGAGCGTGCAGTCGGTCTGCGCAGAGTTTGGCGTCACGTACGCCGCCAAGTATCAGCAAAGTCATAAGTCTTCTCCCGCGTAGGCGCCCACCGGCAGGCCCTGACGATCAATCGCCACCACTTCCAACTGCATGCTGTTATGCATGGTGTAGGCGGCTTTTTCCCAGGCGCGACGGCAGATCAGATCGCCCAGGGGCAGGTCGCCGGCCAGACGCAACGCTTCGATACTGGTGTTGGCGGCGCGCATGGCGGCCAGGGTGTCCGGCGCGGCGCCCATGGATTCGGCGGCGTCGGCGAGGAAGCCCAGATCTATTTCCGAGGCCTTGCTGTGCAGATCCAGGTGTCCGCAGGCGAGTTTGCTGATCTTGCCGAAACCGCCCACCAGCGTGAGTCGGCGCAAAGGCGTGCGGCGCAGGTATTTCAACAGCGCCCCGGCGAAATCGCCCATTTCGATCAACGCCATGTCCGGCAGGCCGTAGTGACGGCGCGCGTAGTCTTCGCTGGCGTTGCCGGTGCAGGCGGCGATGTGGTCGTAACCGTTGGCGTGGGCCACGTCCACGCCCTGATGGATGGAGGCAATATAGGCGGAGCAGGAAAACGGCCGCACGATGCCGGTGGTGCCCAGGATGGAAAGCCCGCCCACAATGCCCAGGCGCGGGTTCATGGTTTTCTGCGCGAGGGCGGCGCCATTCTCCACGCCGACCGCCACGTCGAAAGCGCCGTTGTAGGCGCACTCGTCCGCCAGTTCCAGCAGATGTTCGCGAATCATGCGGCGCGGCGTTGGGTTGATAGCGGGTTCGCCTACCGCCAGGGACAAACCATCGCGAGTCACCGTGCCGACGCCGTCGGCGGCGGAGAAGCGCACTTCTCCTGCGCCGGTTCCCAGGCTGGCGATGACGAACACCCGGGCGCCATGGGTGACGTCAGGGTCGTCGCCGGCGTCCTTAACGGTAACGGCGTAAGCGCTGTGCAGGTCGAGGCGGCGGCACTCGGCGATGGGCAGACGCACTTTCTTGCCTTTCGGCAAAGTGACTTCGCATTCGTCACAGGATTTTCCGGTCAGCAGCAGGCGGGCGGCGGCGAGGGCGCAGGCGGTGGCGCAGGTCCCGGTAGTCAGGCCTGTGCGCAGCGGCTGCTGGCGTTCGGGGCTCTCCCGCCACATGCCTCAGGCTTCCGTCGCGCCCGGCCGGAACAGGTTGGCCACGGCGCCGGGATTGGAAGGGAAGAACAGATGCAAATAGGTGGCGGTCAGGCCTTTGCTGCGCACAATGACTTCACCGGGAGCGGGATGACGCTGACGGCGGCCATAGGCGATGGGCGGTAGGGTTCCGTGGCTGCGGGAGTGATGGTGGGCGTGAGCGCGCACGTCGCCTTCTGGCAACGGCGCCGTCTGCATGCCCTGGCAGCCGCGCTTGGCGCGCATCTCCCCTGCGCCGGGAATCAGTCCGGCCATGGCGAAAATACGATCCTGCTGATCGGTGAGCGTTTCCTGCGCATACAGCATGCCGCCGCATTCAGCGAGCATCGGACGACCGTCCATATAAAAACGTTTCAGCGCCGCTTTCATGGCCTGATTGGCGGACAGACGCTCGGCGTGCAGCTCCGGATAGCCGCCGGGCAGCCACAGCGCATCCGCAGGCGGTGGTTCGCTGTCCTCAAGAGGAGAAAAGAACAACACCTCAGCGCCCATCTTCTGCAATAGACGCAGGTTGGCGGCGTAAATAAAGCTGAACGCCGCATCCCGGGCGACGGCGATGCGCACCCCGGTGAGCAGCGGTCTGACGGCGGGCAGTAGCGCGGGTTTGAACGTCGCGGCGGCGGGCAAATTGGCCAGTGGCGTATGGGCGATGGCGGCGGCGGCCTGATCCAGGCGCTGCTCCAGTCCCTGTTGCTCATAAGGCTGCACCAGACCCAGATGCCGCTCCGGCAGGGCGATGGCGTCATCGCGAAATATTCCGGCCAGCAAAGGAACCTGCGAGGGCAGGCTCTCGGCGATCAGCGACAGGTGACGCTCGCTGCCGAGGGCGTTGGCGATAATGCCCACACACTGGAAATCGCGTCGGTAATTGGCGAGTCCATAGGCCACTGCGGCGGTGGTCTGCGCCATGCCTTTGGCGTTGATCACGACGGCGACGGGAAGGTTGAAGCGGGCCGCAAGGTCGGCGCTGCTGGGCTCGCCGTCCAGCAAACCCATGGCGCCTTCGATCAGGATCAGGTCGGCTTCGCGGGCGGCGCGATAGAGCTGGTCGCGGCAATATTCTTCACCCGCCATCCACAGATCCAGCGGCTCCACCGGCGCGCCGGAAGCGATCTGCAAAATCTGCGGATCAAGGTAATCCGGACCGGTCTTGAAGGCGCGCACCTTGCGTCCCTGATTGCGATGATAGCGCGCCAGGGCGGCGGTGACGGTGGTTTTGCCCTGGCCGGAAGCCATGGCGGAAATAAACAGAGCGGGACAACGGGCCTGCATCAGTGCGCTTTCTCCATCAATCTTCACTCATCATCAAAATTCGATACCCGCTTGCGCTTTCACGCCCAAACGGAACGCATGCTTTTCATCCTGCACCTGACTGATGGTGTCGGCGATGTCCTGCAACTCCGTCGCCATCGTGCGCCCGGTAATCATCACATTCTGGTGCTGGGGGCGGCTTTGCAGCGCCTTGACCATGGGCTCCACCGGCAGGTAGCCGTACTTGACCATGTAGCTCAATTCGTCGAACAGCAGAAAATCATAGCTGCCGTCCGTCAGCAGTTGCTCCGCCAAGGCCCAGGCCTGACGGGCGGCGTCGATGTCCTGCTCGCGATCCTGGGTTTCCCAGGTGAAGCCATGTCCCATGACGTGGAAGTCCACCCGGGGATGGTCTTTGAAAAACAGGTACTCGCCGGTGGCGTTGCGGCCCTTGATGAATTGAATCACCGCACAGCGATGGCCGTGGCCGAGGGAGCGCGCCATGGTGCCGAAGGCGGAGCTACTTTTGCCTTTACCATTGCCCTTGAGCAGGATCAGCACGCCGCGCTCTTCCTGGGCTTGCGCGATGCGCTCGTCAATAATGCGCTTCTTGTTGGCCATGCGACGGCGGTGTTTTTCGTTTTCGTCAAGCATCAGTCGTATCTCCGAGGCGTTAGTGTTCCAGGGCGGCGCGCACAGCGGCCAGCGGGGCGTAAGCGGCTCCGAGGCGTTGCGCCAGTTGTCGGCAGCGATTGAGTCTGACGGCGGTCTGCTCGGTATCCACCACCCACAGAGGCGAATCCCAGGTCAGATCGTCCAGCGGATCGCGGCTGCGCCCGTCAGTCAGCAGCAACGTACGGCAGGTCAGATGCGGGTTGGCGCGGGTCTGGCGCGCCAGCAGTTGGCGCGCATGCAGCAGCGCCTGTCGCAGCGGCGTACCGCCGCCAGCGGGAAGATCGTTAAGCAGGGCGGCGATATCTTTGGGCGCGCGTCGGCAGGGGATCACCCACTCCGCGCGCTGCGCGCCAAACGCCAGCACGGCCAGTTTTTCCCGCGCCAGATAGGCTTGTCGGGCCAGTCCCAGAATCACCCCTTTCGCCTGCGCCAGCGCGCGTTGGCTCAGGGTGGAGGCGGATGTGTCCAGCAGGACGCAGTTCAGGGTGTCGCGGCTCTGGTGACGGGGTTGATAGCGTATTTCGCGTAACCCATCGTCCCGATTATCGGGATGGACGAACGTTGCGAACCAGTCCGGCCGTGAGGACAGCGCCTGCCGGCTGCGTTGCGCGCGACCGAGGGCCGAGCCCTGGCGTTGCTCCGCACCGCTGCGCTGTATGTCGCGACGGGAGGACGGGGAACGTCGCGTTGGAATCTCGGGCAGTTGCGGCGTTACCGGCTTGTCCGCCGCCATCAATTGCGGCGGCATGGCGCCCCAGTCGCCGGAGGTTCCAGAGGACGAGGAGGGTGACGATCCCCCTGAGCCGCTGGCGTCTCCGCCGCCTCCTTGTGAGGGGGGCGATCCGGTCGAAGACGGCGGCGTATCCTGATGATTGGCGCGATGGCTAAGCGCGAATGCTCGCGTCGCTTCTACGTCTTTGGCGCTGACCTCGTTGCGGCCGCTCCAGGCGGCGTGGGCGATGGCGGCGCGGCGCCAGCAAATGTCCGCGCGCACGCCTTCTACGCCAGCGGCGAGGCACTGGCTGGCGATGTCCCGTTGTATGTCCGTCGGGCAGAGAACCTGTGGTAAACGTTGGCGGGCGGCGGCGATGCGGGTTTGCAGTTCCTGCTGGGCTTCGCGCCACTGCGCCTGAAACGCGTCGTGGTCCTGTTCGAAATCCAGACGTCGCTCCACGATAGCCATACGCTGTTCAACGTCATAGGTTTCATCCAGAGTGACGGCGAGACCGAAACGGTCCTGTAACTGCGGGCGCAGTTCGCCTTCATCCGGGTTCATGGTGCCGATCAGAATAAACTGCGCCGGATGGCTGTGACTGAGGCCGTCCCGCTCGACAAAGTTCACGCCTGAGGCCGCCGTATCAAGCAGGGCGTCCACCAAGGGGTCGGGCAGCAGATTGACTTCATCAATATAAAGCACGCCGCCGTGAGCTTTGGCCAACAGGCCGGGATTAAACTGTACGCGTCGTTCGCCCATAGCCTGTTGCAGGTCGATGCTGCCGATCAGACGCTCTTCAGACGCGCCCAGAGGCAGCGTGACGAACTTGTCCGCCGCCTCTGGCAATAAATCCGCCAGTCCCCGCGCCAGCGTTGATTTGGCGGAGCCGCGGGGGCCGCTGATCAATACGCCGCCCAGATGGGGATTGATGGCGGCGAGCAGCAACGCGGTTTTTAGCGGTTGCTGGCCGACAACCGCGGCGAAAGGATAGGCGGCGAGGGCTGGCTGGGCGGCGACGTCCATTGACTCAGCGCGCCTGCAGGGCGGCGTCCTGGCTGCTCCAACGGCGCAGGAACCAGGCGCAGGCCAGCCCGACGATCACCCAGAACAGTGCGTTGGTCAGGGTAGCGGCGGTAATGAATTGATGATGCAGCGACTCTAGCGCTTGCAGAGCCTGTGGGTTGGAGGCGGCGAACTCCGGCGCATTGGTGTGCGGCGCGCCGACCAGATGGGGAATAATCATCAGGGGCAGTCCGCCCAGCTTTTTCCATCCCGGCGCGAACGCCAGCAAGGCGAAACCAATCGCGGTAACCAGGGCGGTGGCGATCCACCACAATTGGCGATTTTCCAGTGCGGCGGCCTGCATGCCGGGAATCTCCGGCGGCAGCCCCAGAGCGGGAGCGACAAAGAACACGCCATAGCCCGCCAGCCCCCACAATAATCCCGCGCCCCAGCCTGCGCCGCCTTTGCCGCTGAGTCTGGCGGCGTACATACAAGCCAGCATCAGCGCACTGAAGCCAATGCCGGCGAGCACGTTGGCGAGCAGGGTGTACAGTGTACGCTCCACGCCGTCTTCCGGGGCCCAGGCGTCATCGCCGTGGTGATGGCCGCCAGCTTCAGCGCCGCCGTGCTCGTGTTCATGGGAGTGATGGGCGTCCGCCGCCGCATGCGGGTGATCTTCCACTACGACCGGCTCAGGCTCCTCGCCGCCTTCGTAGGTTTCCGCCTCCAGAATAATGCTGGTGACCTGGGAGTGTTGTACGGCGCTCAGCAGCCCGCCAGCCAACAGGCCAACCAGCAGCGACGCCAGGATAATACGCTGAAACAACATGTCTCTTCCTCATGCAATGCGGTGTGACGTCGCTATGCGCGCAAGCGCCGCACATGAGGTGCGGCGTCAAGTCGGACAGGCGAACGTCTGGCCCTGGCAGGGCCTCAGAATTCAGTAACTGTTAGTGACAGGGGAAAGCAAACGCGTGCCGGGTGTCGTGAGCGGCATTGTGAGCCGCATCCATGGACAGAAAGCCCACTGCGAACAGAATCAGTCCGCCGAAGCACATGGCGCCGATAAGTTGTAGCGCTGCGTTATTGGAAGCCAGCAATGGAAGAGAGAGATTTTTAGTTTGCATGATCTGCGCACCTACCCGTACGAACTGCAGTGGATAAAGCAAGGCCGGTCTCCGGGCTTACGAAAGGTCGAAGCATTTTCGACACAACATTTGCGCCTTCCCATGTCAAAACTGACGACACAGTGGCGTTAGCAAATTACTTTCGATTACCGTTGCGGGGGCAGCACTGGATTAGCGTATCGCGCACCAGATTTCCCGATTATCTCGCGGTCGAGCACCTTGGTCAGCGGGATATGCTATTGGCTGAACGCAGGGGAAGTCAACAAGTTAGCGGGTTGCAATGCGCGCGGACCATGGTGAGAATAGGCCGCCTCATCACGAGCTTGGCGCATACTGACCAATGGATACATTGCTGATTCTTGTCCTCGCCCTGACTTTCGACGCCCTGTTGGGAGAACCGCGCCGGCTGCATCCTTTGGTTGGTTTCGGGCGCTACGCCGGTTGGGTGGAAGGAGCGATTCGCATCGCCGACTTCTCTTCAACAGCAACCCGCGCGCTTGGCGCTGCGGCGGTGACGGCGTCGATTCTGCCCTGGGCGACGCTTGCCTGGCTGGCGAACGAGTGGAGCGAATCTTCCCGCTGGGGACACATTATCTTTTCCGCCTTCGTGCTTTATCTCGCCATCGGCTGGCGCAGTTTGCTGGAGCATGTGCGTCAGGTGGCCGCGCCATTGCGCAGGCATGACGCGGCGGCGGCGCGGCGCAGTCTGTCCATGATTGTCAGTCGCGACACGGCGGAGTTGGGGGAGGAGGAGATCGCCTCCGCCGCTACGGAATCCGCCCTGGAGAACGGCAACGACGCCATCTTCGCCGCCATTTTCTGGTTCCTGCTCGCCGGCGTTCCCGGTGTGGTGATGTATCGCCTCAGCAATACCCTGGATGCGATGTGGGGCTATAAAAACACGCGTTATTTCTATTTCGGCTGGGCGGCGGCGCGGCTGGATGATCTGTTGAATTGGGTTCCCGCCCGACTGACGGCGTTCAGTTACGCCTGTTGCGGCGCGCTGGACAGCGCCCTGCGATGCTGGCGCGCCCAGGGCGGACACTGGAAAAGCCCCAATGCAGGACCCGTGATGGCGGCGGGCGCAGGCGCGCTGCGGGTGCGACTCGGCGGCGCGGCGACCTATCACGGCAGTCTGCAGTATCGTCCTTCACTGGGCTGCGGCGACGCCGCCACGGCGCAATCCATTGAACGCGCCTGTGGGCTCATCAATCGCTCTCTGGCGCTGTGGACAGCGATGGTCGCTTTGGGAACGGGCGTGTTGTGGCTGTGGGGAGCGGTCTGAATGAACGGGAGCGATTTCGATAACGAGGCTGGCCATGCAGGATTCCAGGCGGAAGAACCGGTTCCCGTCCATGGCGGCGACCTGGAAAAGTACAGCCAACGCTACGGTATCGCCCTTGATGACTGGCTGGATCTGTCCACTGGCGTCAGTCCCTTTCCCTATCCGCTGACAAGCATTCCGGCAGAGGTGTTTCGACGTCTGCCTTATCCCGATCCGGCGCTGCAACAGGCCGCCAGCGCCTATTACGGGACCGATTCCCTGCTGGCGATTCCCGGTACGCAATGGGCGATTCAACACCTGCCCACCTGTTGCTCCCCCGGCGTGGCGGCGCTGCCGGACGTCGGCTATCGCGAACATGAGCATCACTGGCGTCGTCAAGGCTTCAAAATTATTCATTACCCTGCGGGAGATCTGGCGGGCGCGGCGGCGCGTCTGACACAGACAGAAAACTTGCGTGTCCTGGTGGCGATTAATCCGAATAACCCCGCCGCCCGTAGGACGCCATTGGCGGCGCTGCGTGAGTTGGCGCTGCGTCTGCAATCCACTGGCGCATTGATGGTGGTGGATGAAGCCTTCGCCGACGCGGAGACAGATTCCAGTCTGCTGGGCGAGACCCTGGCGGAGAACGTTGTGGTGTTGCGCTCATTCGGCAAGTTTTTCGGATGGCCGGGAGTGCGTTTGGGATTTGTGGCGTCCGCGCCATACTGGTTAGAGGCGTTGCAGCGTCGGCTTGGTCTCTGGACAGTGAACAGCGCCGCGCAATATGTGGCGACCCGGGCGTTGCGCGATGAGGCCTGGATTGTCGCCATGCGTGAAAAGCTCTCCCTGGTGAGCCGCGACCTGCAGGCGCTTATTCTGGCGCAGCCGGTATTCAAGGAGGCGCTGGAGTGCCGGCGCACGCCGCTGTTTGTGTCCGTATTGACGCCGACAGCGCAGGCTGAGCGGATTTTCGAACGTTGCGCGCAGCGGGGCGTGTTGATTCGCCTGTGGCGGGTGAATGCGGAGCTGGCGTATTTACGGTTTGGACTTTTTGATTTGGAGGACGTCGGTCTCGCAGGGAGACTGACCGCCGCCCTCGCTGACAGATAAGGCGACTCATGACGGACAGCGGCTATTCACCCGAAGAAAAACAGGCGGTGTATCGCGCGATATACGAACGACGCGATATGCGTCATTTCCTGCCGGACCCGGTGGACGAAGCGACTTTGCAGCGTATTCTGCAAGCCGCCCACCACGCGCCCAGCGTGGGCTTCATGCAGCCCTGGCGTTTTATTCGCATCACCGAACCCAGCCTGCGTCGGGATATCGCCGCTACGGTGGAGAAAGAGCGCCTGTTGACCGCAGAGGCTTTGGGCGAACGCGGCCAGGAGTTTATGCGCCTGAAAGTGGAGGGCGTGCGTGAGTGTCCGGTATTGCTGGTGGTGATGCTTACGGATCGGCGCGAAAAATATATTTTCGGCCGTCGCACCATGCCGGACATGGATCTGGCGTCCGCCAGCTGCGCGATCCAGAACCTCTGGCTGGCGGCCCGTTGCGAAGGCGTCGGCATGGGCTGGGTGTCGCTGTTCGATCCCGTTGAATTAGCCGCGTTGTTGCAATGCCCGGAAGGTAGCGAGCCCATCGCCATTCTGTGTCTGGGGCATGTGGATAAATTTTACGACGCGCCTATGCTGCAACAGGAAAACTGGAGTCAGCGCAAGGAGTTGCAGGAGCTGGTCTGGTTCAACCAGTGGGGCGGCGCAGGCTGACGGAATTACAATAAATAACAATTACTCATGACTGGGAGGCGTCTCCAACGTCGCTCCCTGGATCGCACTGAAATTGGATTGGCGTTGTCTCGGCAACATTGAGTTGAGACGAGCTAAACTCTGAAGATCCATAACTAAAAAGGAGCGGGATCATGGGATTGGGATGTATAAGAAACGGCGGAACCGCGATGGTTTACCGCATGAGTTGGGACGGCAAGTTCTCTGAGAGTCAAACCAACGTCGGCGGCCCCTGGCCGAACGGCGTGGTGAAGGTGTTTGTGCCCGAGGGGCTGGACAGGGATTATGTACAGACTGTGCGCACGACATTCCGCCGCTGGGAGCAGTGCGTTCTGGAATATTGGGGGACTCAGTTGATCAAGTTCGTTGAAGTGGGCGCGGCGGGTAACGGCGTGGCGACACTTATTTTCAACAGTAACTCTGCAGATATCGGATATTTCCCTGGCGCCAGCACCAAGCTGGGAGTTGATGGCAGGGGTAATATCAAATCGCTGCCCCATGAAGTGGGACATGCTTTGGGATTGGCTCATGAGCACGAGCGCGATGATGCGCCCGAGAGCGTACTCCACACCTGGGGGTCCAACAAAATGGGGTTGGAGGTTTATAAGCTGAACAAGCGCAACAGCACCCGCAAATTTGAAACCTATGGCACTGATTTCGACCCCAAATCCATCATGATGTATGCGGGTCAAGCGGTGGGGCTGCTGGATTCCGTCGACAACACCCGTTACGGCGGCTGCAAGATTGATCCCGGCCATGTGGTCAGCGGCGACTGGAACCCCAGTATGGGCGATTTGGAAGTGCTTGGCCGCATCTACCGGCACTATTCCACTCTCTGACCCATTCCACTTTCTAATCCGTATTTGGCGGTCGGGTCTGTGGAGTGGCTCAGATCGCTTTGACTGACTCCCGCTCAATAATCTTGTGCGGGATGATCAGGCTCTCGGCTTCCAGGGTTCCGGCGGCGGACATGTCCAACAACATTTCCGTCGCGCGGCTGCCCATGGCGAACAGCGGCTGATGCAGCGCGGTGAGCGGCGGCGTCGCCATTTCCGCGATGCGGGTGTCGTCGTAGGCGATGATCGACAGGTCATCCGGAGTGCGGACGCCATGACGGTGAGCGCAGGACAACGCGCCCATCGCCAGTTCGTCGCTGGCGGCGAATACGGCGCTGAACTGGCTGGGCTTGTCCCGCAGTAACCCTTCCATGCACAGCGCGCCGCTGTGAAATCCGAAAGACTCAAATTCCGCCCGAAATCGAATCAGTGATTCATCTACGTTGAGGCCATGGTCCCGCAGCGCCTGAGAATAGCCTTCTATGCGGGGCGCGCCGGCGATGAGGTCGGCGCGGTCGCCGCTGATCATGGCGATTTTGCGGTGGCCTTTGTCGATGAGATGGCGGACGGCGCTGTAGGCGGCCAGCTTGTCATCCACCTTCACGTAGGGAAAGGGGTAGGAATAGGAGAGGGTGGAAATCAGCACGACGGGCAGATTCAGGCTCAACAGCGCTTTGCTTTTCTCCGGCGTCATGTACTCGCTGACGGCGAGCACGCCATCCACTTGCTTCTCTTTCAACGTCCGCACGTATTCCTGAGAACGGTCGCCGGAATAATTGGTGTTGCAGACGATGACGCTGTAGCGCTGCTCTTTGGCCACCGTCTCAATGCCCTTGAGGATCTCCGCCGCCAGCATGCCGGAAACGTCCGGTAACATGACCCCGATAGTATGGGTTTTTTTACTGACCAGACCACGGGCTACCGCGTTGGGCCGAAAGCCCATTTCGTCGATGGCGGAGAGCACTTTTTTGCGTGTGTCGTTGGAATATCCCCCCAGCCCGTTGATGACCCGGGACACGGTGGCGATGGAGACGCCTGTGCGTTTGGCGACGTCTTTGATGGTGGTTTTCATAGCTTTAAATTTGTCTTAAATGTCTCGGCTTAGGTTTGTTGACGTAAACGTTTACGTTGCCTAGCATCCGCTGAAAGTTCCGTAATAAGCATGAATATTCGTATTTATATAGAAAATCATGCTTTGTTTGAAACAATTTTAGTTAATCGTTTACGTTCAAGCAGGTGAGGTGTGAGCTATGGCGGAGAGTAGTGCAATGCAGGGACAAATGCGGCCTTCGGATTGGAGCGACGGCGGCGTGATCTATCAGATTTATCCGCGCAGCTTTTGCGATTCCAACGGCGATGGCGTCGGGGATCTGAACGGCATTACGGAAAAGCTGGACTACATCGCCAGCCTGGGCGTGGACGCCGTGTGGATTTCGCCGTTCTTCAAGTCTCCCATGAAGGACTTCGGCTATGACGTGGCGGACTACTGCGACGTTGATCCGATATTCGGCACGCTGGCGGACTTTGACCGCATGCTGGCGGCGATGCATGAGCGCGGCCTGAAACTGCTGATCGATCTGGTGCCCTGCCATACTTCCGATGAACATCCCTGGTTCCAGGAAAGCCGCTCCGACCGCAGCAATGCCAAGGCGGACTGGTATGTGTGGCGTGACGCCAAGCCGGACGGCAGCCCTCCCAATAACTGGCGCGCGCACTTCGGCGGACCTTCCTGGACCTGGGACGGCCGTCGCGCCCAGTACTATCTGCATCACTTCCTGCCGGGCCAGCCCAACCTGAATTACCGCAATCCGGCGGTGACGGAAGCCATGCTGGCGCAGGCGGAGTTCTGGTTCAAACGGGGCGTGGACGGCCTGCGCATAGACGCCATCGCCACCCTGGCTTACGACCCTGAACTGAGGGATAACCCGGCGCGGGATCTGGATGATCCATTCCGGCAATCCGCCGCAGCGCGAGCCAACCCGTTCCATCTGCAGCACCATCGACACTCGTTCAACCAGCATGAGGAGGTGGTGGCTTTCCTGACCCGTTTGCGGGCGCTGGCGGATCGCTATGAGGGTCGCTTTCTGCTCGGCGAGGTAGGCGGCGACGGCATGGCGGTGAGCGCTGAATACACAGCGGGCGAAGACCGTCTGCAGTCCTGTTACAACTTCTCATTGTTGGGCGCGCCCATCAGCGGTCGTATGGTGAAGGACATTGTAACGGCGGTGCTGGCGGAGGTAGGGCCCGGCAAACTGACCTTCGCCGTGGGCAACCACGATGTGATGCGGGTGACTTCCCGTTGGGCGGCGGAAGCGTCGCCAGCGCAGCAACAGACGTTGGCGAAAACCGCGCTGACCTTGCTGATGACGCTGCCGGGTAAAGCCTGTGTGTATCAGGGGGAAGAGTTGGGCCTGACGCAGGCGGACCTGCCTTATGAACTGTTGCAGGACCCGGAAGGCATCAATGGCTGGCCGCACGCCAAAGGTCGCGATGGCTGCCGCACGCCGATGCCCTGGCGCGACGATGTCGCTGGCGGCGGCTTCAGCGTTGGGCAGAGCTGGCTGCCATTGCCTGCAGAACATCTGGCTGCGGCGGCGAATCGACAGGAAGAGGCGGCGGATTCGGTGCTGCGTTATACCCGACTGGCGCTGGCCCTGCGCAAAGCGCGGCCGGAGCTGCGGCGGGGGCTCACGGAGTTGCTAAACGCCCCGGACGAGTTATTCGTCATCCTGAGGAAAGAAGGCGATAGCCAGGTATTAGGGATATTTAACCTGTCGCCTCAGGCGCAGACTTTCGCCCTGCCTGGAAACCGCTGGAGTGAGCCATTACTTGCTTCTGAAGTTAAGGTCGCCAATGGCGTCGTCACACTTCCCGCTTTCTCCAGCTGCCTGTTGGAGAATGTGAAATAGTCGGCGCTGAATCCGACATATAGGGTCGTACTGCTTGCGAGGATGAGCTTACCGCATCACCCAATTCCGCTCTTGGAAGTACAAACAAGAGAGAAGCGGGTCAGATGCGGGAGAATCAACGCATAAAGGAGGACCCATTATGAAAACCCCGCTGATAGGATTGACGCTCATGCTGGAGGCCGGCGCGGTGCTGGCGCAGCCTCTCGCTACAGATATATACGGCCGCCCGCTGGGCGATGACCGCCTGACTCCGCCCATGCTGGCCCCTCGCTTCGCCACCGTCGAAGCAATGAAATTCACCGCCGAGGAGGACTCGGGATTCATGGTCGGCGCCGCCTATAAACCCGGCAAAACCTGGATCGACGCCGTCGGTTTTGGCGACGTGGATGGTGACGGCGACGTGGAGTTGGTGGCGGTTTCTTCTTATTACTTCGATGCAGAAAACGACTACAGCGTTTTCGTCTTTCATCCCACCGCCGCCGGTCTCGGCGAACCCTCCCGCATTGGCTATCAGGCCACCGGCAACCGTAACGGACTGTCAATCGCCGATCTGGATGCCGACGGCGCAGAAGAGATTATTGTCGGCCATGGTCAGGGCCTGACCATTCTTACCCACGACGGCGCGGGCGGTTTCCAGACCTCCCTGGTCGGCTCTGCGGCGGCGGACACACTGGATGCGGTGGATATCAATCGGGATGGTATTCCAGATCTGATCGGGCTGCCCTGGTCCGCGCCGGCGACGCAGTATTTTGGCGCTGGCGACGGCGCCATCGCTTATCAAACCACCTTGGCCACCAACGCAAGCGGTTATAACGATCAGGCGCTGGGAGACTTCAACCACGACGGGGTGATGGATCTGGCGATTATGTCCGGGCAGGGTTCCGGGCCGGACTTTTCACTGCATTTGCATGACGGAGCTGATGCGTTCACTGCCGCCATGCCCTTCTATCTGGACCTGAACGACAGCGCCAGCGGCATCGCTTCCGGCGACTTCAATGGCGACGGTCGGGATGATTTGGTGATCGCCAGGGGCCGCAACTCGCCCACGTATCTGTGGGTTTATACGCAGAACTCGGTCGGAGCCATGGGTACGCCGGTACAGCTGACTTCCCACGACATTCCAGAAACCCTGCGCGCCGTAGACCTGGACAGCAACGGATACGATGACATTCTGGTTTTGCATGGCGGTTGGAACACCTTGGGCGTGTATCTGAACGGACCGGATGGTTTGGGTGAAGAAATCCGCGTGAGTATTCCCTACGCAAGCCACTATGATCCGGAAGGACTGGCGGTGGCGGACACGGATGGCGATGGTTGCCCGGATATGATCGCTATCGCCGACTATAACCATGGCGTGGTGCCGGTGACGTTCAAACTTTGTGAAACGCCGCCGCAGCCGACGACCGGTTCGTATGAAGGAAGTATTGGCTGGGAGCCGGTTTACCACGAAGTGACGGTGTCCGGCGGGAAGATTGACGCGCAACTGCGCTTCTCCGGCAGACGCAACGATATGGATCTGTATTTGTACAATCCCGATGGCGCACTGGTGGCCAGCGCCGCCACTAACGAAGCGCCGGAAAAGCTCAACTATGACACGGAAGGCGTTGCGGGAACCTATAAGTTCAAGATTGTGTCGAGGAAATCCCGTGTGGCCAACTTCAGCCTGGATTATGTTTATCTGCCCTGAGAAGTAAGTCGGCAGGCTGACCAGAATACGTAAAAAAGGCGGGGTGTCCCGCCTTTGTTCGAGTTGCGTCTGATTGGCTGGTTCTAATGGTGAATCAGAGCGACAGCCAGTATTTGTCAGGGATGTTGCTGGTGTCGTCGCTGAGGGATTTGTTTTCCTCTATGTGAAACACCTTGCGGCCTTCCATTTTCTGTAAGGAGTCTTTCACCAACGGGTGGTTGTTGAAGAACTCCAGGAAGGCGTCGTAGTGGTCGGTGAAGGCGGTGTTCAGAACGTTAATCAAGTCCTGGCGCTTGGGCGACACGAAATACAGCATGGGAAGTTTGTAGACCACCAGGATTTTGTCGTCCACTAACATATTCTTGTCGGTGCAGGCGTAATCCGCCCCCAGATTGCAGCGCGACCCCAGCTCGCCATAAGGCTCGATGATGGAGCGGGGGAACAGGTCCGCCCTGCCGCCGTCGACCATCTTGAACAGGTTGTCGAAGGTCGAGTTGGTCTGCATTTTGGTGAAACCACCGCCCACCAGAATGGGAATGTCGCCCCAACCCTGGCCTTGCACCACGCTGAACTCTTTTAACTGATCGAAGGTCATGTCTTTAGACAGTTTGGCGCTGGTTTCCTTGTTGGTGATGAACACCCGGTGACCCAGCAGACCCCGCAAAATGGGGAAGCGCACAGGCGGCACCCGTTCTTCTATCTCCGCCGTGGCGCCCAGCCAGTCAATATCGTAAGAGCCGTCCTTCAGCAGCATTTCCCGGCGGGTCTGCGCGCTGGAAGGCTGAAAAGAGATGAATTTCGCGTCGGTTCCCGTTTGCGCGACAAGAAACTTGAGCAATTCGAGCGCGTACTGATCCAACGTAGAGCCCTCTCGCAGGGCGACATGACGGATTTCCATCGTCTCTGCGCGAGCGGAAACAGTGAAGACAGAGATCAATACGGCAATAAGGAAAGGTCTGATCATAGCTGTGCCTCGGCATGGATGTTAGATTTGTTTTAGATGTCGGCGAACATTCATAAAAAGTGTAGCAGGCGTGTTCGAGTGTGAAGGAAATCTAGGTGATATGGGCCTAAGAAGCTTCAAAGCGTCCGTCGTCTCTTGCTAGGAATCTAACTAGGCAGCTATGGAGGAGAAGCCAACTAAAACGTGACATTTGGCTCTCAATAGTGGTTTTGAATAGCGCTGTTTTATGAATCGTAACTGGTCGGACAAAGTCTGCAAAATACAGCTCATTAGCACATTCTTGCTTCCAGGGCGGTAAGTAAAAGCGTCGGCTATATTGGTACTTGAGGAAGCTATCAAGATTCTCTTGTGAGACTTGCTTGTTAATTTTTACGATAGGGGCAAGTTGAGACCATTCCAATGTTTCAACAGGACGTGAAATGTCACAAGTGTTACCAATAATAAGCCAGTATTCACTTGAAGATTGTACTGCTGGCTTTCCATCCTCCCAAATTACTGGAACCCCACTGCCTAGTCTTATTATGTCTCCTTGACAGAAACCCACATCAGGAGATCCGCCCTTGATATAGAAATTTTTTTCGACATCTGCGCTGCTGGAAAGCTGCTTAATAGCGTCTTCCAAGTCTGTCGAGTCATATATCGGAGGCCAGCGATCTTGCCCAGACATGCTTGGTTATTCTACTTGCCGATCCAATAACTCTAATGTGCATTCTGAGTATGCCTCCCGAACTAAGGAGTCTACGAGAGTATCAACGTCTGCTTCGATTGGAATAACCGCCATTTTCTGTATATACGTTGTTGCTTCATTTACAAGTTGTCCCAAAGGACTCTCAGCCGATGAGCCTGCTGTGGGAATATGAGCACGAGGAATCTCTGTTGCGGAGGGAGTTGAGTCACTTTCGTACCACTGCACTTTGGGCGCAGTCTGCTCGGCTGTATAGCTTCCAGGGTTACTAAACGCTGATATTAGCTTCATATTGCATGGCCCTTTCTATCTTTTAACCTTTCATCCACTCGGTTAGTTGTGGACCTGCCGCCTTCAAAAAAACTGATAATATGTCAATGCTATATCTATCTAGAATAGGCTTAATGCTGCCCAGATCAATAGGTGACTCGGAAAATCTATCGAGATCAAAGCGAAAATGGTCTGGGATGCTCTTATCATCCTGCACTAACCCATACCTTAATACTAGAGTGCCTTTGTTCTCATCCACGGGCGACCTGATTTCTGTAAGGAAGTTTGTGGCTGTCATGTCCGCAAAATCATGCGGTATTTTTAAAAATTCTTCAGAAACAAGATCTTGCCACCCAATCTGGGGCCTAGATAAATCTTTTGAGATCTTCTCTCTATCGATAACATTAACATAGCGAACTCCTAGCCTATTTGGAATTATTTCACCAAAACACTCCTGCAAAAAAGCTAGGCCAAACAGGAAGTTATCAATCATTTTCTCTTTGTCGATATGGTTCTTATTGCTAAGCCTTAAAGATTGCTGGGTTAAGATAAAAGAGGCTCTATCTTCTGTATCAGAAAACATGAACTGAGTTTCATCTTGTATCTCAAATTGTCCGGTAGGGTTTATGTTAATGCTCCTCACACTACTTCTGTTGTACATAGGGAAGCGTGTGCGGACTTTATCTTGATATTCAGTGATCTTAATAGGCTCGCCAATTTTGAGTATGGGGTAGAAGCGAAGCTCCACATCAGTTGAGATGAGCGGATTTCGTTGGAATACAACGTGCTTCTCTTGCTCAATACTCCAGGTCATAAACTATACCCTTTTGATGATTTTTTGGAATAAGAGGCGCAACTCCTCTTTTTAATTAGACTTTGACTAACTGTTTATATTACAGCACTTAGTGTCAAAAAATACCCTATTCGCTTGACTACTATTTGGTTACGAGTATGAATTTTTCCACTTTAGCTGCTCTGCCTTACGCTGATTCATGCGTACGCCAAGAAAATGTCTAAAGTTCTATTTTTAGTATTCTCATAGTGGCAAAACTAGAAAAGAATACTAACTTTAAACATATGATAGTAATAGGAATATCTGCTTTCATTTGTCGGTAGGTAGCTAATCCATTGTGTGAGTCTACATAAAAATTCTCCACAGATATTTGGACTGTTTTTCAGGAGGAAATCAGTGTGAAAAAACGTTTCCTATTGTGCCTTGTCTGCCTGACCCAGGCGGCGATGGCGAGTAAGCGCGATGTGGATTCGCTGTTTGAATATCTCCGGATCGATCGCGATATTCCGTTGTATGAAATGCCGCGGGCGGTGCGTCAGCGCATAGAAAGCATCGCCGAGCAAGTGAGGACCAGTCGCGAGGATGGGCTGATCATGGAGCGCAGCAGCTACACAGACCTGAAAGCCTACGTCGAGGACCTGCTGAGCGATATGGAAGTGGGCTCCGGCGCAGTCTATGTATGCCCGCCTCTGGAGATCTACGCGCAAGGCGATCGGCGCATGCCCGATGGCCGCATACGTCGCGATACGGTGGGTCGCATCAGTGTGACCGGCGATTGCCGCTGGTTCGGCGGCGGCGACAATGGGCAGACCGGCTGGCTGGATATCGATAAGTTCTGGAATTGCTCCGGCAATGTGCAGTACGACTATGGGCAGGCGTATTTTGAAGCGGGGGAAAAGTCCGTCAAGGTCGCGGACACGGAGTATTATTCGGTTTACCCCCTGGAAGAAAGTCACGATATCGTGGTGTACGGTCAGGTTTCCCCTTCTCGTTGCATACGCTGCTGTCCCTGACGCGTCCTGCGTACTCTTCATCTGAGCGCGTCGCTGTTCACGTCGGACGCGCTGTTTTATCCTCTTGTTATGAACCTTAATCCACAGGCGTAAGCCGGGAGGGGAGCATGGCGCAAGGGGATGTGACGCGACGCAGGCTGTTGCAGGGAATGGCCGCCGCGGCGCTGATGACGCAGATGCCGTCAATCCGGGCGCGTAAACCTGACGCCACGCCGCTGGCGCGACCGATACCGTCCAGCGGCGAAATGCTGCCTGTGGTCGGGCTGGGCAGCTGGATCACATTCAACGTTGGTAATGACCGCCAGTTGCTGAACGAAAGCGCCGCCGTTATTGACGCGTTTCTGCAAGCCGGCGGCGCGCTGATCGACTCCTCTCCCATGTATGGCTCCGCTCAAGCCACCATTGGCTACGGTCTGGCGCAATCCCGACTGAGCGATAAGGCGTTTGCTGCGGATAAAGTCTGGCTGCGCGACGCCGATGAGGGGCCGCAGCAGATTGCGGATTCCCTGTCGCACTGGCGGAAGCCCCGTTTTGACCTGCTGCAGGTGCACAATCTGCTATCCTGGGAAGCGCATCTGGATACGTTGCAGGCCATGAAGCAGCGCGGTGATTTGCGCTACATCGGCGTCACCACCTCCCATGGCCGCCGGCATGACGCCATGGCGCAGGCGATGCGCCAGCGTCCTCTGGATTTTATACAGCTCACCTATAACCCGCTTGATCGCGAAGCAGAACAACGTCTGTTGCCGCTGGCGGCGGAGCGGGGCATTGCGGTGATCGTCAATCGACCCTTTCAGCAAGGCGACCTGACCCGACGTCTGCGACGCGAGCGCCTGCCGGACTGGGCGACGGAGATGGGCGTCACTTCCTGGGCGCAGCTCATTCTCAAGTTTATTCTGTCCCACCCTGCGGTCACTTGCGTGATTCCCGCCACCACCCGGGTTGACCATGTGCGCGAGAATGTCGCTGCGGCGACGCCGCCTTTCCCGGACGCCAACCAGCGCAAACGTATCGCAGACGATATACGGAAACGGCTCGCATGAGTGAATGGTGGACCTATCGCCCGGAACATTTTCTGCTGTTTTCCAGTCGGGTGTACTGGCGCTTATTTGAGTTATACAACCAAGCCTGGTGGCCCTGGCAATGGCTGTTTCTGCTGATGGGCGCAGGATTGCTGGCGATGATGGCGCGTCCGCGGGTCTGGAGCGGCAGGGCGGTCAGTTTGAGTCTGATGGCGCTGTGGTTATTCGTCGCCTGGGCCTTTCTGTGGCGGCGTTATGCGACCATCAACTGGGCGGCGGAATATGTCGCCTATGCGTTTGTGGCGCAGGCGGTCCTGCTGTGCTGGCTGGGCGTCTTCAGAGACCGGGTGGTGTTTGCGCCACTCGCGGATAAGCGCTTCTGGTTGGGAGCCAGTCTGTTTCTTTATGCTCTGCTGGCGCATCCATTGACGACGCTGCTCTTTGACAGACCGCTCATTGTCGCGGAAGTGTTTGGCATGACGCCGGACCCTTTGGCGATAGGGACCCTGGGGATCACGGCGGCGATGTCAGGCGGCGTCGCCCGCTGGCTGGCTCCAATTCCCGGCGCTTGGTGTCTGGTCAGCGGGTTAACCCTGGATACCCTGGCGGAGCCTTGCGCCTGGATTCCGTGGCTGGCGTTATGCTGGGCGTTGGCGGCCTTCTGGATCGGGCGGAAAGCGAAATCCGCCTCTGCTTAGTCGTGTCCCGCAGCAGACGGGCTAGGCGTCCCGCAACAGGCTGGCCGGTTTGATTTGCAGACGCCGCATTAAGTAACGCGCTCCCAGATTTAACGTGATGGCGCTGACACTGAATGCGGTGACGACGCCCAGCCAGATGAGATCTTCAGAGGGCAGTTTCAGGCGCAGATGCAGCAGGGGCAAGGCGATGGCGGAACCGAGCGCCACGGCGAACAATGAGGTTATCAACGCCAGCAAGGCGTATTCCATATGCAGGCCGCGTTTGATCACGGACATCCTGGCGCCGAGAGAGTGCAGCACGGTGGCGTCGTAAACCTGGCGGGCGCGTCCGGCGGCCATGACGCTGGTCAGCACCAGCAGGCTGGCGGCGAGATTGACGCCCGCCACCACCGCCAATCCTGCGCCGGCCTTGGTCAGCAGTTCCCGCGCCGTGGTCAGCAGGACGGCGGTGCGTACGGTGATGACGTTGGGGGCGATCTGGGCGACATGGTTTTGCGCCGATAACGCGTCAGCGTCGCTCATATAGGCGGCCCCCACATAGCGATGAATGAACGGCTCCAAGGCGCCGTCAGCAAGGATGCCTTCAAACCAGAAGCGGGTTTGCAAGCCTTTCTGGCTGAAGATGGCGGCGACTTCCGCTTCCAACTCGCGGCCTTCGATCTGAAAACGGATGATGTCCCCCAGTTGCAGACCAAGTTGTCGCGCCTCCCGGTCCTCCATGGCCAGATTGGGCAGCCCCGCCTCGCTCAGGGGCGCATCGTCCGCCCACCAGGCGCCTTCCACGACGGTAACGTTGTCGATGTTATCGACGGAGTAGCTGAGCTTGTATTCATCCTGCTGGGTGTCGCGCAGCCGCTCAAGATCCTGGCTGAAACGCTCGCTCAACGGACTCCCGTTGATGCTGAGAATACGCGACCTCACCAGCGGGGCCATGTCGAGACGGGCCTCGTGGGGGCCTTGTATGGCGGCGACCACCTCATCGTACTGATAGGGAAAAACGTCATACAGCACCAACGCGGGAGATTCTTCCGGAATAGTGGCGTGAATGGCTCGCACCAGCGCGGCTACGACCAGTGTGGACGCCACCAGCAACGTCAGCGCGGAGCCCAGGGATAGCAACGACGTCCGTAATGGCGCATTGGGGCGGTGCAGATTGGCGACCGCCAGCCGCAGGGTGAAACGCCCGCTGAGAGCGGGATGAAGATCCAGCGCCATGGCGCCGCGCCTTAGTAAACGCACCAGGATATCCAGCAATACCAGCAGCAGCCCAACCGCTGCCACGAAGCCGACGCCAAACAAGGGATCGGGCAGTGCGGTGAGCACCAGCGCGATAATCGCTCCGGCGCACAACAGGGTCGCTATTCGCCAGAGGGAGGAGGGGCTGTTAGTTGTGGCGTCGGTCCCTCGAAACAGGGCGGCTGGAGAGGCGGCGAGGGCTTTCCCGATAGCGGGCAGGGCGAAGGCGTAGGCGGTCAGCAGGCCAAAGGCGAAGGCCGCCAGACTGGGCGCGGCCAACACGCTGGCGGAGGCGGCGATGGGAATTTCCGTCGCTGCGGCTTCCGCGCCAAGCAAGGCCATTACTCCACCCAATATGGCTCCAGCCAGACTGGCGCCGCCCGCCATGATGCCGGTCTGCAACAGGTACAGCGCCGCCAGTCTGCCATTGCGCAACCCCAGCGCGCGTAACGTGGCGATGGTCTTCAGTTTGCCCTGCAGGTAAGCCTGAATACTATTGAATACCCCCAAGCCGCCAATGAACAAGGTGCTGAAGCCGATAATCAGCAAGCCGGAGGCGATCTGATCCAGACGTTCGGAGATGCGCCGGCTGCGGTCTTCAAAGGTGCGCACTTCCCAGGGTTGCTCGGGAAAGGCCTGATAAAACTGCTCGCGCCACGCCAGCGAGGGCGTACTGGTGCGGACGCGGTATTCATAATCCACCCGGCTGCCGGGTTGTATCAGGCCGGTTGCCTGCAGCGCCTCCTGAGACAGCAACACCGGCGCGCCCCGCCAATTGGCGTTCAGATTACGGTCCGGCTGATTCAGCGTCAGGGCGCGCACTTCCAGAGTCAGTGAGCCGACTTTGACCTTATCGCCGACGCGGAGGTTGAGTTTGTTCGCCAGACTGGGGTCGATCGCCGCTCCCCAATGTCCATTGACGAAGGCGGTGACTTGCGCCAAATCTGCAACCGGCTCCAGGCTTAACTTGCCATAAAGGGGGTAGTTGGCGTCCGTGCTTTGCAGCTCCACCCGCAGGAAAGAGCCATCCGGTCCGCCCAGCATGGTGTCGAGTTCCGTCACCAGAGAGATATCACCCCGGGCGCGCATCCAGTCCAGTGTCGCCGGCGGCAGCGGCGCGTTGCTGTCCACTTCCAGATCGCCGCCCAGCAACATGCGGGTATCCGCCAGCAAAGCGGCGCTGATCATACGATAGAGACCGCCTGACGCCGCCACCAGGGTGACGCCCAGCAGCAGGCAGGCGCAGAACACCCACAGCGACCGACCGCTGGCGCGCAGGTCGCGCCAGGCCAGCTCAAGCAGGAAGCGCATGAGACTCTTCCACCAGTTTGCCTTCATGCAGGCGCAGCACCCGACTGCAGCGTTTGGCGATCGCTTCGTCGTGAGTCACCATTAATAGCGTGGCGCCGGCTTCGCGGTTGAGATCGAACAATAGGTCGCTGACCTTTTCGCCGGTGTGCAGATCAAGGTTGCCGGTGGGCTCATCCGCCAGCACCAGTTTGGGAGCGTGCACCAGGGCGCGGGCGATGGCGACGCGTTGTTGCTCACCGCCGGACAACTGCGAGGGATAGTGATCTTCCCGTTGCGCCAGCCCGACTTTCACCAACATTTCCCGGGCCCGTTCGCGGGATTGCGGGCGCCCGGCGATATCCAGAGGCAGCGCCACATTGGCGAGGGCGGTGAGGCTGGGAACCAGATGAAAAGACTGGAAAATGATGCCGAGTTTGTCGCGCCGCATATCCGCCAGGCCGTCCGCATCCAGCGTCGATAAGGCCGCTCCGTCCAGACGGATTTCACCCCTTTCCGGCTGCTCCAGACCGGCCAACAGGATCAGCAGGGTTGTCTTCCCGGAGCCGGATGGTCCTATAATGGCCACTGTTTCACCGTCGGCGATGGCGAGGTCCACGCCGGAAAGCACGTTCAATCGACGGCTCTCCAGCGCATAGGACATGGTCAGGTCGTTCAGTTCAATCATCGGTTCACCGGTTGGGATATTGGGGCTGCGGGCTATTTCAGGCGCGCCGGAGGCGATCCCAAAACGACATAGACCCTAGCGGTAATCACTGACTGACTGGGGCGAGGGCATCGAATAAAAAGCCAAGTCGGCGACTGCGCCCTTTATCTCTGCAGCCATGTTAGTAAAAATAGACCTTACACCTCTAGAGACCAAAATGTTCCTTCTACATACGAGAAACCATCATGGAAATAATTAAGACCCTGGGCGAGTTCATCATCGACCGGCAGAAAGACTACCCGGACGCCAGCGGCGAGCTGACCTCGCTGTTTTCCTCCATCCGTCTGGCGGCGAAGATTCTGCACCGTGAAATCAACAAAGCGGGCCTTGCCGACATTACCGGCGCCGCAGGCGACGAAAACGTGCAGGGCGAACAGCAGCAGAAGCTGGACGTGTACGCCAACGAGCGCTTCAAGAACGCGCTGGCGCAACGGGGCGTGGTGTGCGGTATCGCGTCTGAGGAAGAAGAACAGTTTGTCCGCTTTGAAGAGACCAAGAACCTGGGCGGCAAATATGTGGTGTTGATTGATCCTCTGGACGGTTCTTCCAACATTGACGTTAACGTGTCCGTGGGCACCATTTTCTCGGTGTATCGCAGAGTTTCTCCGGAAGGCGAGCATGTGACCGAAGAGGACTTCCTGCAGCCTGGGCACAAGCAGATCGCCGCGGGTTACATCATCTACGGCTCCTCCACCATGTTGGTGTACACCACCGGCAACGGCGTCAACGGTTTCACCTATGACCCGACCATCGGCGTATTCTGTCTGTCCCACCCGAACTTGCGCATTCCGGAAGACGGCACCATTTATTCCATTAACGAAGGTAACTACATTCACTTCCCTGAAGGGGTGAAGAAGTACATCAAGTTCTGTCAGGAAGAAGACGAGGCCACTCAGCGCCCCTACACCTCCCGTTATATTGGCTCCCTGGTGTCGGACTTCCACCGCAACCTGATCAAGGGCGGCATTTACCTGTACCCCACCTCCAGCCGTTATCCGGAAGGCAAGCTGCGTCTGTTGTACGAATGCAACCCCATGGCGTTCCTGATCGAGCAGGCCGGCGGTAAGGCTATCGCCAATCCGGGCCAGCGCATTCTGGATATCGAGCCGAAAAAACTGCATCAGCGTTGCCCGCTGTTCGTCGGCTCGCCGAAGATGGTGGACAAATTGGAGAAGTTCATCAGCGAACTGGGCTGATTACGCCTACCGCTTATTGCAAAACGGCCCCTGGCGGGCCGTTTTCTTTTTTGTGGGCGTTATAGATACAGGCTGGTGTATCGCTGCGGCGCCGCCAGAGCTTTGAGCATGTCTAAAAACACGGTCTTCAGGTAGGAAGAGAGCATCCCGTCGCCATGATCGACGGCGTGAAGGGCTCGGGCGTAGGCCGTCAACTCCTGCTGTGTTGCGTCGTCGAGCGCGGCGACCTTTTCGTACAGTTTGTCCGCAAGGTAGTAAAGCCAGATATTCTCGGCACTGTCATCATCTACCGCGTCAAGTTGTGTGGGATCGACCTTCTTGGCCCAGGTCTTCGCTTTCGTCGTCAGCCATTTCAATAGGGCGTTGAACTCTTTCTGCGCGTTTTTGGATAAGGCGGCGAACAGACGCCGCTCTTCGGCTTTGGCCAAATCCAGAGAAGAGGAGGGGAGTTCTTGCATGGGCGCGCCGGAAGCCTGCAGCAAGGCGACGATGGCTTGATGCCCGCGTTCGGCGGCTTCCGACATCGCGGTGGCGCCGTCTGCGTCCTGCAACTCGGCCTGTGCGCCACGGGCGAGCAGGCTTTCCACGATGCGGATATGTCCTTTAAAGCAGGCCGCCATTAACGGCGTGCGCCCGCTGCTTTCGGACTGGTTTACTTTGGCTCCGTGCTCCAGTAATAGGGCCACCATCTCTTCGCTGCCTGCGTGGGCGGCGAGCATCAGGGATGTCCAGCCGTCTTGGCGGGCGGCGTTGACATCTGCGCCTTGTCCGAGCAATCGCGTCGCCAGTTCCGGCAGGTGATAGGCGGCGGTTTTCATCAACGGACTGGTTCCATCATCCATGGCGAGGTTGACGTCCGCGCCTGCCGCCAGCAGACGCTCAACAAGTTCAGGGCGCCGCCATTCCACCGCCATGGCCAGGGCGGTGGCGCCCTGCTTACCTTGGATATTCACGTCCGCGCCCTGCGCTAGCAGATAATCGACCATGTCTGCGTCGCCGGCGGCGCAAGCGATAATCAAAGGGGTGCTGCGCTCCGTGGCGGCGAATGGGCTGCGCGTATTCAGGTCAAGTCCCGGGTTCTCCTGAAACAGCCGGCGTAAGCCTTCTAGATCCTGCTTCACCGCTGCATGTATCACCGCTTTGACTAAATCCACCAGATGACCCCATCTACTATCTGCTTGATAGGGTCATCAAAGCGGAAAGCGGTCGCCAATGCAACACACCAAAGTACAGCGTTATTTGTATTCGCCTTTGCGGGATTCCTGCAGATATTTGTCGTAACGGCCATCTGCAATCACCTTCTTCAAACCGCTATTGAAGGCGTCGAGAAGGTGTTGGGCATTAGGCGTTTTCTTGCTGATTAAAACAGAGTATTTACGCGGCTCCAGGGTTTTGGGATGGGGGATCAGCTTATCCCCAAAGCCGAAACGGGTGATGCTCTCTATGCCGACCTCGGTATCCTCCAGCACGATATCCAGGCGTCCGGCGGCAAGTTTTTTGTAGTTGCCTTCTTCGTTGCCGATGCGGTCAATTTTGACGACCCCCTGAGTTTCCAGCTCTTCAATCCCATAGGCGTAGCCGATGATGCCGCCGACTTTGTATTTGGCCAGATCTTCCGGCGCACTCCAGTCGATGGGATTGTCTTTGTTATAAAACAGGGAGGTGCCCAATGTCGCGACGGTGTCGGAATAGTAAAAGTCCTTGGCGCGCTCATCGTTATAACCCCAAATCAACGTCCCTTCGAATTTGCCTTCTTTGGCGTCCTCATAACCACGCTTCCAAGGGAGAAATACGTAATCCACCTCGATGCCTTCCTCTGCAAATGCATCCTTGACGATCCGGGACATAAATCCGTGATGCTTCAAATTCTCAGACAGATAAGGCGCCCATTCACCGTTCGCCAAAGTAATCTTCTCCGCCTGAGCAAAGGAAGTGATTAGACACAAAACAACACTGACAATTAACGCTTTCATATCATTCTTGCCTAATTCAACGTGCAGTTAGAAAAAGGAAGCCAAAGCGGCCGCCAACCTAAAGCGCCTCTATTTGGGCGTTATTAGGAAAGTATAGACATTAACTGCGAAGGCGGGCGCAACCACGTCTGGCGCTGCGTAAATCCAGACGTGGGTCATTGAGAAGACGTCGGTGTCTGGTCGCCAATATACCTATGTGCAGACCATTCCCCGGTATTTCCATAGATAGGCGCGTTTGAAAAAAGTGTGAAGGGATAGGGGAACGAAAAGCGCCATCCTCGTACAAGCATAGGGAATAACGCGTATCTCTCTATGCGATAAAAATAACACTTACGAACTTAACAAGGATCTATGGAATGTCAGTTCACAGAATAAATGGAATACCCGAATTTTTCGCATACATGAATACCTGGGCTGGTGCGGATGGCTGGTATGTGGTTGGCGGTTGTGCGGCTTGGATGCATATCGCCAGAGCGCCCAGAAACATGTCTGAAGGGGTGGATGAGTATCGGTCTATCTTTCCTCACGATATTGAAGTGGTAGTGGAGCCAGCAGCCAGAGAGAGGATTCTCAGGTCTTTGGAAGGTAGAGAGCTGGTTGTCGCTGTTGGCAGTTTTGGCGACCTGGCTGTTGACCTGATTGGCGGCGCGGACGGGATGGTCGCGGAAAAAGTGCGAACCTGCGTGCATATAGCCGGAGGCAATGTCCTCAATATTGATGACATCATCGCTGCTTACAATAAATCGGGAAATCCACAGAAACAGGCCAAGCGTAAAAAGCGCGTCGCCATGTTGAAGTGCGTTAAGAACCATCTTGAGCTGAATCAAGACAATATCGATAGTCAGAAGCCGGCCAAAACCTTATTTGAAGAAATGTTCGCGAGGACGAAAGGGTAAGCAGCCTTTCCAGATTATCTCCCTCATACCTATGGAGCTTGCGCAATAGCGGGCTCCATACTTCCGCAGCATAACGTTGAGCAGTAATAGAGGTGGCGAGCATGCTAATGGCGTTAAGTTGGGCTTAAAGCCTTATTAAAGCGCCTCAAGTCGTATATTCGATATTGATATATTTAATTTTAATGGATTATAAAAAGTATTCACTTGTTTCGGTTAATAACGACGCAATACATCGGCTAATTTATTTATTCAATTTTCTCCCCATTCTGATGCAATTAACTTAATATCATGGCTGATTTTACTTTGACATATGGCGGTTCTGTTCATACTTTAGTACTAACGGGGGAGGAAATTTTTATGGCGATTTATAGCTGCTTTGGCGGCTTGAAATTGTAGCCTTAGGATGGCGCTGGAGGGGACCGGCGTCAGGGAAGTGGGTCGCTCTGAAAGCGATATGGGGTTAAAAGGATCTTTACAAAGCAATGAAAATCCTCATCGTTGATGACCATTCTTTATTTATTCAGGGTATATCCGTACTCCTAACCCAATCTTTCAGTCATATAGGGCTGCAAATCGAAGCCCACGAGCAAGTAGACGCCGCATTTTCCACATTAAGTCACGATAACAATGTCGATATCGTGCTGTCTGACATTTATATGCCTACCTATAAAGATAAGACTTTGCTGGAGTTATTGATCGATAACGCAATCATGACGCCGGTCTTATTAGTTTCCGCAACTGACGATAAATGCTTAATCAAGCGCTTCCTGGATCTAGGCGCGGCGGGCTTTGTGCATAAAAGCGGAAAGTCAGGCGAGCTAAAATTGGCGATTGAGGAAGTCATCGCAACAGGAAGCTATTTAAACCCCGAGTTGCAGCGGGAGCTGTTGGCGCTGCCGGAGACGGTGCACAAAAGCCTTAGCGCTCGACAAAAAGAAGTGTTGAGTTACATGGCTGATGGGCTAAGCAACAAAGAAATTGGCGCTCGTATGGGAGTCACTGAGAGCACAATCAAGACGCATGTCAGTGCTCTGTTTGATGTTTTTAGGGCAAGCAACCGCATGGAATGTATGTTAAATGCCAAGAAAATGGGAATTATTTAGTCCTGATGTGACGGCGGGCGCTGAGGGAAGTGAGGAAAATTATAACGCCTTAATTGTAAAAGAGCAGGCGAGAACCATTCTTAGGCAGTCGCCTGTGAACGCCTTATCTAATGGCGTGGTGGTAATCATTGCGCTTTGGGCGTTTAAAGACTTAGTGTCGGATCTGACTTTTTGGATTTGTCTGGCATTTGTCATTGTAAGCGTCAGCATCCAGCTTAAGTATATTTATCATCAGCAAGCGCTAAACGAAGAAGAGTTTTCCACCGATAGCTTTTTGAATGTTTGTGTTGTTATTGCGTTCATTTCTGGTCTTGTGTGGACCGCTTTTGTACTCATATTTTATGATGAAAGTGGACATCAGGCTCTGATGTCTGCGCTTGTCTGTGGTTTGCTGGCGGGGTGTATTAACTCCATTGCGGTTTATTTGAGATTGTACTTCTTCTTTTCCGTACCCTTTGTCTTAACTTATATCGGTATATTATTTCTGTCGCCAGACGCGGATCAGCACTCTCTGGCGTGGCTGATGTGCATATACTATCTGATGTGCGTCAAACTGGCCTCCATACTTCATTCAGAAGTTAACAGCTCATTTCGGCTGCGTTATGAAAATATCGATATGCTGAAAAATCTTGAGAAGCAAAAAGATATTGCGGAAAAGGCGAATGCGGCTAAATCCAAATTCCTCGCTTCCGCCAGTCACGACTTAAGGCAGCCGCTGCATGCGCTCGGTTACTTTGTTGAAGCCTTGAAGTTATCTCCTGACAAAAACCTGAAAATCCTGAATAACATTGATACTTCGGTCCATAGCCTGGAGGCCTTATTCAAATCTTTGCTGGATATATCCAGGCTCGATGCGGGCGTTGTGCATTGCGAAAAGCAGCACTTTTATTTGGGCGCACTATTAAAGGAAATCCATTATGAATATACCGTGGCCGCCAGCGCCAAACAGCTGCAGCTAACTCTGCCCAGATCGGATCTTGTGGTGTATTCCGACGCCAAACATGTGAAGCGTATTTTGGCGAATTTAATGAGTAATGCGATACGCAACACATCGACCGGCGAAGTAAAGCTTTTACTGGAAACCAATGACAACAAACAGATAACGATTCGCGTAATGGATACGGGAGCGGGAATACCCGCGGATAAAATTGAAAGCATTTTTGATGAGTTCTACCAGCTCAATAACCCGGAGCGGGATCGCACTAAAGGGCTTGGTCTAGGGCTCTCTATTGTGAAACGACTGACTCGATTAATTGGATCTGAAATAAACGTGGACTCTCAGATTAATCAAGGGTCTACGTTTACATTCAGCTTGCCATTGGGTGACCCGAACTTGGTGAAGCAAGAGTCTAGCGTCGATTATTTCCCCAATCAAAATCTATCCGGCAAGCAGATTCTGCTCATCGATGACGAGGCCGATATCAGACATGCGATGACCAAAGCGCTATCGGCTTGGGGATGCGATGTATCAAGCTGCCAATCCAAGAGGGAGGCGCTTGAATTGTGCAAGGGGTTTATTCCTGACCTGATTATCGCGGACCTTCGACTGCGGGAAAATCTTACTGGAATTGACGCGATCAACAGCATTCGAGCCCTGCTGAATGATGATATTCCAGGACTGCTAATCAGTGGCGATACCGCCCCGGAGCGTCTCAGCGAGGCTGCGCAAAGCGGATATAAGTTACTGCATAAACCATTAAAACCTGCCGAGCTGCGCCTGAATCTTTTGCATATATTCAGAGCGACACCTGCCAGCTCAAAGCAAGCTGTTTAGGAAATGGAACCTCCCGGCGCCGCTCAAGACAGTCACTCTCCCCATATAGCTTCTGAGAAAATGATTGGAAGCTTAGCCGAGGCTTTTTACGCTGATCCGACGATGGTCTATCTGTTTCCTGACCATGAGAAGCGTATGTCGCGACTGAAAATTCTTATTTCCGTGGTCACGAAGATCATCATTCAACAGCGGACCATGTACGCGGATCATACTCATCAGAGCGTTTGTCTATGGCAACAGCCCCGCGTTAGCTGGCAAAGTCTTTTCTATCAGGAATTACTTTGCGCGACCTTGCTCTATCGTTTAGCGCCCGCTGCTAAGCGTATTGTTCAGCTCCATTTCGTACAGCAAAAGAATCGCCCCAAGTATGCGCACTGGTACCTTTTTATGGTCGGCACTAAACCCGCCGTGCAAGGAAGGGGTCTTGCTACGGGGTTGATACAACCGGTTTTGCAGCATTGTGATCAACAGGGCCTACCGGTATATCTGGAATGCTCGAAAGAGACAATCAGCTTTTATCTCAGGTTTGGCTTTCGGGCGTTTAAGGAAGCAACAATAAAAAACGAACTCACTCTATACAGCATGTTGCGACCGCCAGGACAGACGAAAGAGCGCATTTGAAATAAGAAAAACAGTGATGGAGCCGTGCAGACGTTTGAGAAAATAAGGAGGATTAAAATGGCGCGCCCGAGAGGATTCGAACCTCTGACCTTTGCCTCCGGAGGGCAACGCTCTATCCAGCTGAGCTACGGGCGCTTTAGGGCAGGTTGTGATGTGAAGTCCGTTTAAGACTCAACAAAACAGGGTGCATATGATAGGTAGATTGTCGTTTTCTGTCTATGTCTGAATCGCGTTTGACGCGATTTTTCTTGATTTCTCTTCTTTTATTTCGATCCATGGTGAAGATTCTGGTCGTGCGTTGATTTGGCCGTTGGAATGGGTTGTGGAAGTCTCCCTTCTTTTATTTATGCACCACTTTGATAGTCGTCAGGCGTTTGAGTGGCGCGAATAAGGGCGTCAATAACGATGCCTGTGACTTATAAGAATGATGCTTCTAATTTTAAATCAGTAGGTTAGGGCGTGGCATATTTTATGCTGAACAATTATAGAAGATTGGCATTGATGCTGTGGATCGACCCGCTGAGGGATGGGCGCTTTTTACTGAGCTTAAAACACTACCGTAATAGTAGGAGTGGACAATGCAATCAGGTCTGGTTAGTACTTGGCAAGGCGCAACGGCCTCTTTCAACTTTGTCGATAGCCCCGGCGCATCCGTCCTTGCAGCTTTGGCGTTAGGCGCGATGGTTTGTGCAATGGCGCGCGCCGCCTTCACACGGCGGGCGCAGAAAAAAGTGTATGTAAAACGCCGGGAAGATTGAAGCGATCAGGCAGGGCGGGCTTGTTTTCCCCTGCCTTTTTTTGGTCCGCGCCAGTCAACCGTCGCGTTGACGCACGCCCAGCAACAAGGAGTCTAGGGATGGTCGATTTTCAAATGACCCGCGCCGCCGCGCATTTAGGTTTGCAGGTGGTCGCTGTGGCGTTAGAGGATGTGAATAACAAGGACTACACGCCTTATCTGCATGCGCTAAGAAAAGTGAAATTGGCCCAGGCGATAGCCATGTATCAGGGTTGTGATCTGGACTCTGACCCCCATATTGGCGGCTATCGTCGGTTAAAGGAGTCGGTGGCGCGATCCTGGAAACGCTTCCCGGTCTCTGTGGAAAACCTGATCGGAACCCTGCGGCGCAATGGCGATATTCCGTTGATCAGCCCGGTAGTGGATATCTACAACCTGATGTCTTTGGAGCGAAGAATTTCCATTGGCGCTCATGATATCGACAGGCTGGAAGGCGGCGTGCGTCTGGATATCACCCGGGGTATAGAGGTGTTCGCTCCTTTGGGGAGTGAGGATCAGGCGCGAGCGCCAGTTGGCGAGTTTGCTTATTTGGATGCCGCTGACCGGGTGCTGTGCAGGATGGATTGCCGACAATCCAGGGAGACTTGTCTACAGCCGTCGAGCCGTAGGATTTTATTGATTTTTCAGGGGCATGCCGACATGGCTGCGGAGAGCGTGCGCGCCGCAGCCAACAGTTGTATCGACCTTATCCTGACATACTGCGGCGGCGACTGTACGCAACGCTTCGAATGCCTGCATGAATGAGGTTTATGGGGTATTTCCACGGCGGAAATATATTCCTTTTGGCGCAGTGCAACGGCCCGATATCCACTTTACAATCGACTTATATTCATTGCAGTCCATATTTACAGACACATACTGGAGTAACGCATTCATGGATCTTAGCTGTTTCAAAGCCTATGACATTAGAGGCCGCGTGCCTGACCAGCTGAATAACGACATCGCGGAGCGGATTGGCCGCGCCTATGTTGAGGTGACCGGAGCTAAGAAAGTAGTGGTTGGCTATGACATCCGCCTGTCCAGCCCCGCCATGGCCGAAGCCCTGAGCAAAGGTTTGATGGCGGCCGGCGCTGATGTTTACGACATCGGACTGTGCGGTACAGAGCAGGTGTACTTCGCGACTTTCTATCACAAAATGGATGGCGGCATCATGGTGACCGCCAGCCATAATCCCCAGGACTACAACGGCATGAAGCTGGTTGGCGTGGACTCCCGCCCAATCAGCTCCGATACCGGCCTGCTGGACATCAAAGGCAAAGTGCCAGGCGAATTCAAAGACGCCGAGAAGCCAGGCTCCTATCACAAACTGGACACTCTGGAAGCTTATATCCAGCATCTGCTGACCTATGTCGACGCCTCTGCGTTGAAGCCGATGAAGGTCGTGGTCAACGCCGGCAACGGCGGCGCAGGTTTAGTGATTGACGAGCTGGAAAAGCACCTGCCGTTCACTTTCGTCAAAGTGCATCACGAGCCAGACGGCCACTTCCCGCATGGAGTGCCTAACCCGCTGTTGATGGAAAACCGCGACAGCACCCGTTCTGCGTTGCTGGAATCCGGCGCTGATTTTGGCGTGGCCTGGGACGGCGACTATGACCGCTGCTTCCTGTTTGATGAAACCGGACGCTTTATTGAAGGCTACTACATCGTAGGTTTGCTGGCGGAGCAACTGCTGCGCAAGCATCCTGGCGCAGGCATCATTCACGATCCGCGTCTGGTCTGGAACACCATCGACGTGGTCGAAGCGGCGGGCGGTAAAGCCATCCAGAGCAAAACCGGGCATGCCTTCATCAAGCAACGTATGCGTGATGAAGACGCGGTATATGGCGGCGAGATGAGCGCGCACCATTACTTCCGTGATTTCGCTTACTGTGACTCCGGGATGATTCCCTGGTTGATGGTGGCGGACCTGATCAGCGCTACTGGGCAGTCTCTGTCTAGTCTGATTGACGATCGCATGAAAAAGTATCCGGCCAGTGGCGAAATCAACCGTACTCTGGAAGACGCAGGCAAAGTGCTGAAAGCAATCGAAGATGAGTACGCGCCTAACGCGAAATCCGTGAACTTTGTTGATGGCCTGAGCGTGGAGTTTGATGACTGGCGCTTTAACCTGCGTATGTCCAACACCGAGCCTTTGGTGCGCTTGAATGTGGAGTCTCGTGGAGATCAGGCGTTGATGGAAGCGAAGACGGCGGAACTGCTGGCGAAAATCGACAGCATCTGATTCGGCTGAGCTATCGGTAAAAAGTCAGATACAGAAAAGGCCGGCGCTCTTCGGAGCGCCGGCCTTTTATTTTATGCGCTGAATCGATCAGGGAGCGCGTTTCCAGGAAATATCCACCAGCTTGCCAGCTTCAAAACGCAGGATGAACAGCGTTTTGTTCGGCTGCAGATAAATCCAGCGCTCGATTTTAAACTCACGGGTTTTATCGTCCGTCAGCCCATAGCCGATCAGACTGACATCGTCCGGCTGGCCGCATTTGGCCTGAACTTCGTAATCCAGATCTGACTCTGAGACCAGATCTTTACCGCATCGCAGCGCCCAGCTGGAAGCGGACACAGAACAGAGTATAAGTGCTAGGAAGAGGCGCTTAACGCCTGATGAGAGGACCATGCTTGAACCACCGCCATAAACCAGATGATATATAAGGAGGCTATCAGCAGATATATGAACACTCGCTGAACAGGCTTCCTGCCAGATGCTTGCTCTTCCGTCTGACCAACGCTCTCCACCCAGCGAATATAAAGGTTGCCGCAAAAACCTGAAATCACCAGAAAGCTGGAAGTAATCGGTATCAGCCAAAGTCCGGGGGAGACCACTTCGCCTTGTTTCGCCATCTGGGCGAACAGATACATAGAGCCGATCAAGGCGGCGAGGGCGACAAATTCGGTGATGATGAGGTGGCGTCTATAAGGAGCGAGGCGCATCAGCGTTACCATGACGTTGCTGGATTGGAGTCTGCGCTGAGGATAATAAGCGCGGCCCCTCCGCTTTTGGCGTCGGGGTAGGCTCGAGCCTTGTGAGCGCGAACAAGTGCGCTCGGTTAAGCGCGTCGGGCATTATAGCGGGGCCGTCATGGCGAATCCACTTTTCGTCCCGAGTCGTAAAATGTAGTCAGGAAAGCGCACAGGGGCGTGCGATAGGCGCATTTTCAGGCTTTCGCCGGGGAACTGTCATGGATCAAAAAGCGCGCCGCAGGTCCCTTGATAACCCGGAGCCTCTGCTTTATTTCTGCGGCGATGCCGTTATAATGCGCCATTAATAATTTTAAGCTGCTGATGAGGATGGGTCGTGAAGACAACCGTGAAAGCGATTACCGCAATGTTGGCGATGGTGTTTGCGGGCACTGTGTGGTCATTAACTCCAGCTGAAGAGAAGATTGCAGAGCGCATCAAACCTGTAGGCGAAGTGTGCGTTGAAGGCCAGGAATGTAAAGCCGCTCAATCCGCTGTAGCCGCCGCTGCGCCGTCCGGCCCACGTGAACCGGCTGATATTTATGGCGGTAAGTGTTTCGCCTGTCACGACACCGGCGTCGCCGGCGCGCCTAAGAAAGGCGACGTGGCTGCATGGGCTCCACGTATCGAGCAGGGCATCGATACTCTGGTGAACCACGCGATCAACGGCATTAGAAGCATGCCTCCGCGCGGCACCTGTAACGATTGTACAGACGATGAGATTAAAGCCACGGTTGAGTTTATTGTCGGCCAAAGCCAGTAAGCGCTCCTCCGTAGCAAAAGAAACCGCCGCCAGGCGGTTTTTTTTCGCCTGCCGTTTTCCCCCTGTCTTGCGCCTGCGTTTATTTTTGCGGTCTTCCCACTGAAGTTTTTATTTCCGTCAATGGGTTAAGCAATTTCATTGCGGCGAATAAAATTCTATTGAATGTAAAATGAATACAAAATGTATTCAAAAAGGATTTTTTGTGTAAATATGATCCTTCGATAGCAATTCAGGTCTCCCTGAACCAACAAGAGGTGCAAACCCAATGAAAATAAGAAGACTCTGTTTATCCTTTCTGCTTTCGTTATCCGCATCCACTGGCTTCGCCGCCACCAAGTGGGATATGCCTACCCCTTATGCGGACGGGACTCATCACACGCAGAATATTCGTGAATTTGCAGCGGACATTGAAAAAGCCACTGGCGGCGATCTGAAAATCGTGGTGCATTCCGGCGCTTCCCTGTTTAAACATCCTGAAATTTTCCGCGCCGTGCGCACCGGCCAGGCTCCCATTGGTGAAGTTTTCATGGGGCTGCTGGGCAATGACGATCCCATCTATAAAGTCGATAACATTCCATTTCTGGTGACCAGTTTCGACGGCGCCAAGAAACTCTATGACGCGAGTCGTCCTCACATTGAAAAGAAATTGGAAAAGCAGGGGCTTAAGCTGCTCTTTAGCGTACCCTGGCCGCCCCAGGGCATTTACACCAAGGACAAGCTGGCCGCTATCGACGATCTGAAAGGTCTGAAGATGCGGGCATATAGTCCATCTACCTCTCGCTTATCAGTACTGTTGGGCGCGACGCCCACCACCGTGCAGACTCCGGAAATTCCCCAGGCGTTCAGCACCGGCATTATCGACGCCATGGTGACTTCTCCTACGACTGGCGTATCCAGTCAGGCCTGGGACTTTTCCCGTTATTACATGGATAGCCGCGCCTGGATTCCCAAGAACATGGTGTTCGTGAATCTGCGTTCCTTCAAACGTCTGAGCAAGGAACAACAGGATGCGGTGCTGCAAGCGGCCAAAGTGGCGGAAGAGCGCGGCTGGAAAATGGCTGAGCAGGAAACTTCCGAGAAAACGGCTGATCTGGCCAAGCACGGCATGAATGTGACTGAACCCACGCAGGCTTTTATCAGCGAGTTCAGCAAAGTCGGCCAGACCATGGCGAAGGAATGGCAGGACGAAGTCGGCGCTGAAGGCGTTGAAATCGTGAAAGGACTCAACGGCGGCTAACACTTTTAGCGGCTGTTCTTTGGGCGGGCTCGCCAGAGTCCGCCGCACCCAATAAAAATAAAACCCATAAACGCTGTGGGATGATGAAAATGCTGAGATATACGCTCGACTGCCTGTACAAGTCCGGCCTCGTCCTGGCGTCCGTCAGTATGGTGCTGATCTGTCTGTTGATGACGATGCAGATAGTGGGACGCTGGTTTGGTCTGATTGTTCCTTCCGTTGAAGATTTCGTCGGTTACTTCCTGGCCTCGGCCACCTTTTTCGCCCTGGCTTACAGCTTTCGCCATAACAGCCATATACGCGTGACGTTTCTCACCCGGCAAGTAAAGGGCGTCGCGCAACGTTACGTGGAGCTTTTTAACCTGACCGCGCTGTTGATTCTGGTCGGCTTTATCACCTATGCGGTTGGCGCCTTTGTGCTGGAAACCTATGAATTCAACGACGTCAGCTCGGGCTACATCGCAGTTCCTTTGTGGATGCCGCAAAGCGTGATGCTGGCGGGGCTGGCTCTTTTCTTTATCGCTGTGCTGGACGACTGGATCACCGCCCTGCTCAAACGTAAACCCAGCTACGTAGCGGCTCAGGAAGCCGGCGAAGCGGCGGCGGAGTAAGTGTTGATGGATACCTTGCAATTAACGCTTGTGCTGATGGGGGTGTTATTCACCTTCCTGGCGTTTGGCTTCTGGGTTGGCGCAACCCTGTTCACAGTGGCGTTTATCGCCATGCTGTTTAACGACAACGCGCAGATTGGCGCCATTATGGCGAATACCACCTGGGGCGCTTCTTCCAATTGGACATTGTCCGCCCTGCCTCTCTTCGTTTGGATGGGGGAAATCCTGTTCCGAACCCGGTTGTCGGAGGATCTGTTCGAAGGCCTCGCGCCCTGGCTGCGGCGTCTGCCTGGCGGGCTGCTGCATGTGAATATTCTGGGATGCGGCATATTCGCTGCGGTGTCCGGTTCCTCCGCCGCCACCACCGCCACGGTCGGGAAGATGAGTCTGCCGGAGCTGAAAAAGCGTGGCTATGACGAGACCATGGCCATCGGCACGCTGGCCGGCTCCGGCACTTTGGGATTACTGATTCCCCCCTCGATTATTTTGATCGTCTACGGCGTCGCGGCGGAAGTGTCCATTGACCGCCTGTTCATGGCGGGAGCGATTCCCGGCCTGATGCTGATCTGCCTGTTTATGGGCTATACGGTGATCTGGTCGTTGTTGAACCGCAGCAAGGTTCCCGCGGCGGAAGGCGGGACCGATATGAAAACCAAGCTGATCGCGTTGAAGCGACTGCTGCCGGTCACCTTGCTGATTGGATTCGTTATCGGCTCTATCTACGCGGGCGTCGCTACCGCCACGGAAGCGGCCACTCTCGGCGTGCTCGGATCACTGGCGCTGACGGCGCTAACTGGATCGCTGAGTTGGGAGATGTTCAAACGCAGCCTGATTGGCGCGGTGTGCACCTCCTGCATGATCACCTTTATTCTCGCTGGCGCTTCTTTTCTTACTGTCGCCATGGCGTTCACCGGCATTCCACGGGAGTTGGCTGAATTCATCGGCGGACTGCAATTATCGCCGGCGCTGCTGATCGTCGCGCTGACATTCTTCTTCATTTTGCTCGGCTGCTTTCTCGATGGAATTTCCGTCGTGGTGCTGACGACGTCGGTCATTCTGCCGTTGGCGGAAAAGGCCGGATTCGATTTGGTCTGGTTCGGCATCTATCTGGTGCTGGTGGTGGAAATGTCGCAGATCACGCCGCCGGTCGGCTTCAATCTGTTTGTTATCCAATCCCTGACCGGCAGGGATATTTTCAGGGTGGCCCGCTATGCGACGCCGTTTTTCCTGATCCTGGTGGCGGCGGTGGCGCTGCTCAGCAAGTATCCGGAAATTGCGTTGTGGCTGCCGCAGACGCTGAGCAGTCGCGGTTGAGCGGGTTAAGAGATTTTTTGAGGTGACAGACATAATGACAACACAAAATACAAACACGGCGGGTGCGGGCAAATGGCGTTTCTGGGTGGACCGGGGCGGCACGTTTACAGATATTGTGGCGCGGAATCCGACGGGAGAATTGATCACCCATAAACTGCTTTCCGAGAACCCGGCGCAATACCCTGATGCGGTGCTGGAAGGCGTGCGCGTACTCATGGGCGTTCCTCGTGGCGCGCAGGTTCCTGAGCAGGATATCGAAGAAATTAAAATGGGCACCACGGTGGCCACCAATGCCTTGCTGGAGCACAAAGGCGAGCCGGCTTTGCTGGTAGTGAGCAAAGGTTTCGCCGACGTACTGCGCATCGGGTATCAGACGCGCCCGGACCTGTTCGCCCTGGATATTCGTTTGCCGGACATGATCTATGCCGAAGTGGCGGAAGTGAACGAACGCATCAATGCGCAAGGCGAAGTGCTGACGCCGCTTGACCTGGCGGGCGCGGAAAAATCGTTGCGCGCAGCCTACGAACGCGGTCTGCGCTCCTGCGCTATCGTGTTCATGCACAGTTACGCGTTCCGTGATCATGAAAGCAAAGTCGCGCAACTGGCGCGGGATATCGGTTTCACCCAGGTGTCGGTGAGCAGTGAATTAAGCCCGCTGATGAAAATCGTCAGCCGGGGTGACACCACGGTGGTGGATGCGTACCTGTCGCCAATTCTCAAACGTTACGTTAATCAGGTGTCCGGTCAACTGGGCTCTATGGCCAGCGAGCCGGGACGGCTGATGTTCATGCAGTCCAACGGTGGGTTGACCGACGCCCGCGTATTCAACGGCAAAGACGCTATCTTGTCCGGCCCCGCCGGCGGTGTGGTGGGAATGGTGAAAACCGCCGAAGCGGCGGGGTTTGAGCAGTTGATCGGTTTCGACATGGGCGGCACCTCCACGGATGTGTGCCATTATCGCGGCGAGTATGAACGCAGCTTCGAAACGGAAGTGGCCGGGTTCCGTCTGCAAACGCCGATGATGTCGATTCATACGGTGGCGGCGGGCGGCGGCTCGGTGCTTAAGTTTGACGGCTCGCGCTATCGAGTGGGACCAGAGTCCGCCGGCGCCTATCCGGGACCGGCCTGTTATCGCAATGGCGGCCCTCTGACGGTGACCGACTGCAACGTCATGCTGGGCAAACTGCAGGCGGATTACTTCCCGAAAGTGTTTGGACCTGAAGCGAATCAGTCCCTGGACGCAGAGTGCGTGCGGGAAAAATTTACCGCGCTGGCCCAGCAGATCCAGAAACAGACGGGCGACAACCGTACGCCGGAGCAGGTGGCGGAAGGCTTTCTGGCGATTGCGGTGGATAACATGGCCCACGCCATCAAGCATATTTCCACTCAGCGCGGCTACGATGTGCAGGACTACACCCTCTGTTGCTTTGGCGGCGCTGGTGGTCAGCATGCCTGTCTGGTGGCGGACGCTTTGGGAATGAAACGGGTATTCCTGCATCCCTACGCTGGCGTGTTGTCCGCCTTTGGCATGGGACTGGCGGACGTGCGGGAAATAGCGGAAACCACAGTAGAGAAACCTCTGTCTGACGCGTTGATTGCGGAGCTGACGCCCCTTGTCGAGCGCATGACTCAGGACGCCGCCGCCAAACTGACGGAACAACGGGTGCCGGAGGAGCGTATTGAGTCCTCCGCGCGGCTGCATATTAAGTATCAAGGTTCCGACACCTCCATTCTGGTGGCGCTGGACGCAGTGGATGCCGTGCGTCAGGCGTTTTCTATCGAGCATGAAAAGCGCTTCGGGTTTGTCGTCGCCGATAAAACGCTCATGGTGGAGGCGGTGCAAGTGGAAGTCTCCGGTCGCGGCGATGCGCAAGTGGCGGCGACCGCGCCTTGTCAGGGCGGTGAGCTGACTCCGGATAAAGTGCTGCCGCTGACGACGGGCGGCGAGCAGTATCAGGCGCCTTTCTATGTGCGTGAGAATATTCCCCAGGGACGCGCCATTGATGGTCCTGCGGTGATTGTGGAGAAAATCGGCGCGATCGTGGTGGAACCGGGCTGGCGGGCGCAACTGACGGATCGCAATGACGTGGTGCTGGAGCGCGTCGCCGCGCGTCCGCAGCGTCATTCCATAGGCACTGACGCCGATCCGGTGATGCTGGAGATTTTCAATAACCTGTACATGTTCATCGCGGAGCAGATGGGACTGGTGCTGCAAAACACTGCAGTGTCGGTGAACATCAAAGAGCGACTGGATTTCTCCTGTGCGATTTTTGATGCAGAGGGCGAGCTGGTGGCTAACGCGCCGCACATGCCGGTGCACCTTGGCTCCATGAGTCACAGCATCAAGACGGTGATGGAGCGCAATGCTGGAACCATGCGCCCCGGCGACGTGTTCATGCTGAATGACCCCTATAACGGCGGCACTCACTTGCCTGATATTACCGTGATCAAGCCTGTGTTCGACAGCGCAGGGGAAAACATCTGCTTTTATGTGGCGTCGCGAGGACATCATGCGGATGTGGGCGGCGTGGCGCCGGGCTCCATGCCGTCGGATTCCAGTCATATAGATGAAGAAGGCATTCTGCTGGATAACGTCAAACTGGTGGATGCGGGCGTCTTCCAGGAGAAAATGACTAGGGAGCTGTTCCTGTCCGGTCCTCATCCGGCGCGCAATATCGAGTTCACTATCGCAGATCTGCGCGCCCAGGTGGCGGCCTGCGAGGCGGGGGTGCAGGCGCTGCAGAAAGTCGTGTCCCAGTACGGCCTGGAAGTGGTGCAGGCTTACATGAAGCATGTGCAGGAAAATGCGGAAGAGTGCGTGCGTCGGGTCATCGACGTGCTGTCTGATGGCGAATTCGAGTACGCCATGGACGACGGCCATAAAGTGCAGGTGAAGATTCAAGTGGATCGCAACCAGCGCACGGCGACGGTGGACTTCACCGGCTCCAGTCCGCAGCATCCGCGCAACTACAATGCGCCACTGGCGGTGGTGCATGCGGCGGTGCTGTATGTGTTCCGCTGTCTGGTCAATGACCAGATTCCCCTCAACGGAGGCTGCCTGCGGCCATTGCAGATCATTGTTCCGGAAGGCTCCATGCTGAACCCTTGTTATCCCGCAGCCGTCGTGGCGGGCAATGTAGAGGTTTCCCAGCTGGTGGTGGACGCGCTGTTTGGCGCTTTGGGCGTGAAAGGCGCAGCCCAGGGCACGATGAACAACCTGACCTGGGGCGACGATGAGTTCCAGTATTACGAAACCATCTGCGGCGGCGACGGCGCTACGGCCAACGCTGACGGCGCCGGGCCAGTGCATACGCACATGACTAACTCGCGTCTGACCGACCCGGAAGTGCTGGAGTGGCGTTTCCCGGTATTGCTGGAGGAGTTCAAGGTGCGGCGCGGATCTGGCGGCGATGGCCAGCATCGCGGCGGCGACGGCGTATGTCGCAGTCTGCGATTCCTCAAGCCGATGCAGGTGAGCATCCTGTCCAACCGGCGGGAAGTGGCGCCTTATGGCGCATCCGGCGGCAAGCCTGGGCAAGTGGGCGTGAACCGGGTGATTCGCCGCGCTGGCGACGTCCAGTCTCTGGGCGCCCAGGTCAGCCTGCAACTGGAAGCGGGGGACCGCCTGCAGATCGAAACCCCCGGAGGCGGCGGTTTCGGCGAGTCGCAAAAGGATTAGACAACGCCTGACGGAGCGGCTTTCGGCGGCGGGATTAGACATTGCCCGGCGCCGAAAGTATGCTCTGCCCACATTGGCGCGACCAAGAAGGAAACAACACACACCATGACAAAATCAAGAATCGTCTCCTCCAGCCACCTGCTTAATGAGCGCAGCGTTGAGCTCAGCGAGTTCGAGTACGCTTTGATAATGGCTGAAAACACATTCCAGCGTTGGTTGGTGCACTGCATGTCCGCGGCGGGCAATAAAGAGCTCAGCACCATTGATATACTGGTGCTGCACAACGTGTATCACCGCGAGCGTCCCAAGCGCATCGCCGACATCTGTTTCATTCTGCATATCGACGACACCCACACCGTGTCTTACTCCCTGCGCAAGCTGGCGAAAATGGGCCTGGTGACCAGTGAGAAAGTCGGCAAGGAAACCTTCTATTCCGCCACGGAAAGCGGCGCGGAACTCTGTCTCAAGTACCGGGAAGTGCGCAATGACTGTCTGGTGGACACACTGCTCACCACCGGCATCAGCAATGAGGAAATCGGCGAAGTCGCGCGAGTATTGCGCACCCTGACTGGCGTCTACGATCAGGCCGCCAGAGCCGCCGCTTCCCTATAACGATTGGGGGGAATCGCGAACTGCGACAAAGCGGTCGTTTTCATCCAGAGTCTTTGGGTATGATGCCTGACTGGCAGTGTCAATCGGAGAAGGATGATTCAGATGAAGTGCGTCGCCATCAGCGATACCCATGGCATGTATGACAAAATCGACATTCCCGATGGGGATGTGTTGATTCATGCAGGAGATATATTCGGGCAGGGCAAATTAAGAGAAGTGGCGGCGTTCAACGCCTTTCTCGGCGCCTTGCCCCATCGGGTGAAGATCGTCATTGCAGGCAATCATGACTGGTGCTTTGCGCGGGAAGAAGAAGCCTGTCGTACCTTGTTGACCAATGCGGTGTATTTGCAGGACGAGGCGGTCACCATTGATGGCGTCAAGTTTTATGGGGCTCCCTGGCAACCTTTTTTTCACAACTGGGCGTTTAATCTGCAACGGGGGCGGGAATTAAAAGCCAAGTGGGATCTGATAGACGCAGACACCGATGTGTTGATTACCCACGGCCCGGCTTTCGGCGTTCATGATCAGACCGTCGGAGGCCTGAGCGTGGGCTGTGAGGAACTGGCCCACGCCATCACGCGCATTCGCCCCCGCTTCCACGTGTGCGGACACATCCATGAAAGCTATGGTGTTGTTGAAAAAGGCGGCTGCACCTATATCAACGCCAGCATCGCCAACCACCGCTTTCAACCGGAGAACGCGCCGGTGGTCTTCGAGGTTTAGTCCCCCAAATCCCTTAACAGCGCATCCAGAGTGGCGCGGCCGCGCGCCTGATTGCGCTCTTCATTACGTTGGCCCAGGCCTTCCCACACCAGATCCTCTTGCGGCATTTCGTCGAGGAAGCGGCTGGGAATGGTCTCTATCTTCTCGCCGAACTGCTTGCGTTCGGAGCAGAAAGTCAGACACAGGCTGCGCTGGGCACGGGTGATGCCTACGTACATCAGGCGGCGTTCTTCCTCGATCTGGTTGGTCTCGATACTGTTGCGGTGAGGCAGGATGTCTTCCTCCAATCCCATGATGAAGACATGGGGGAACTCCAGACCTTTGGACGCATGCAGAGTCAGCAAATGGACCTTGTCCTCGTCCTCTTCTTCTTTCTGCTGATCCATGATGTCACGCAACAGCAGTTTGCCGATGGCGTCTTTAAGCGTCATCTGCTCTTCCGCCGCGGCGTCGTACTCCAGCATGCGCGCTACTTGATCCAGCAATATCCATACGTTGGCCATGCGCCGCTCCGCCTGTTGCGGCGAGGTGCTGTTCTGCAGCAACCACTCTTCGTAATCGATGCGAGTAAAGAGCTGTTTCAGTACGGGGACCGCGTCGTGCTCCTCTTCGCACTTCTGACCGGTATGCAGAATGATCTCTGAGAACTCGCGCAGGTGATCCAGCGTTTTGCCGGTCAGCACGCTCTCCAATCCGAACTCGGAGATAGCGGAAAACAGACTGATTTTGCGGGACTCCGCATAAGCAGACAGCTTTTCCAGGGTCACTGGTCCAATTTCCCGTCGCGGTACGTTGACCACCCGCAGGAAAGCGGCGTCGTCATCCGGGTTGGCCAGCAGACGCAGGTAAGACATGGCGTCCTTGATCTCGTTGCGGGAGAAAAAGGAGGTTCCGCCGCTGATGCGATAGGGAATCTGGTACGCCTGCAGTTTGAGCTCCAGCAGACGGGACTGGTGATTGCCTCGATACAGTACGGAGAAATCCTTGAATTGAGCCCGCTTTTTCAGACGCATATCAATGATTTCCGAGGCGATGCGCTCCGCTTCCGCTTCTTCGTTGCGCACGCGGATGATGCGGATTTCATCCCCCATGCCCAACTGGCTCCACAGCGCTTTTTCGTAAACGTGGGGATTATTAGCGATGAGGACGTTGGCCGCTTTCAAAATCCGCGCGGTAGAGCGGTAGTTCTGTTCCAGCTTGACCAGCTTCAGCGTGGGGAAGTCTTTTTGCAGACGCGCCAGATTCTCCGGCCGAGCGCCGCGCCAGGCGTAAATAGACTGGTCGTCGTCGCCCACCACAGTGAAGGCTTGCCGCCCCGCCACCAGTTGCTGCACCAGCTCGTACTGGCTGAGGTTGGTGTCCTGATATTCGTCCACCAGCAGATAGCGGATGCGCAGGCGCCACGCGGAGAGAATTTCCGGATGATTGCGAAACAACATCACCGGCATCAGGATGAGGTCGTCGAAGTCCACCGCATTGTAAGCGCGCAGATAATGGTCGTAACGCTCGTACAGGCGCGCGGCGGTGAGGTCTTCGGGGGTAATCGCCTGCTTGATCGCCTGCGCCGGCGTCAACATGTCGTTTTTCCAGTTGGAGAAGTGCGCCTGCAACTGGTCGACATCCTCTTCCGCCTCATCGAACTCTTTGAACAGCAGGTCTTTGATAATGGCTTTACAGTCCTGCTGGTCGAAAATGGAGAAGCCGGGCTTCAGTCCCACGGCTTTATGCTCCAGGCGAATAATATTCATTCCCAGGTTATGGAAGGTGGAGACCGTTAACCCCCGGGCGGCAGGTCCTGAAACCAGCGCGCTGACCCGCTCTTTCATTTCCCGCGCGGCTTTGTTGGTGAACGTCACCGCCGCAATATGCTTGGCTTTGACGCCGCATTCTTCGATCAGATAGGCGATTTTTCGTGTAATTACGCTGGTTTTGCCGCTGCCTGCGCCGGCGAGCACCAGTAGGGGGCCGTCGATGTATTTGACGGCTTCACGTTGACGGGGGTTGAGTTGCGACACGGTCTGCTCATGGCTGGAAAAAAACTGGGCGGCATTTTATCAGACATTCACGGCGCGGTTGATAACGAATGCTTATAACGGGGAGGCGCGCCCGCACAATAATTTCCGAGGCCGACAGGAAAAATTAACGAAAATGGTCTAAATGTTAAGTGTTGTCTCTGAAATTCTAACAATCTGTATAAGCTGCAATAACGCCATGGCTAAATAGCCGTAGAAGATGGCGTTAGATGCAAACGTTAACCGCCGCCATGAATTAGTTTTGTCACCACACTGCGTTTAATCGCGGTCGAGGGGATTTACTGCATGAGCGAGCATGTCGGGCAATCTCTTATGAATCCGGATCAATCTGGCGTTCGGGCTGTCTCCTGCACTGAAGACAATGTGGATGTGCTGGCGGTGGTGAAGTCGCATTGCGACTTTCTCTGGCTGCAACACCTGACTGCCGCTGAGTCGGATATTCAACTGCACTGGTGCAACAGCATTCCCATGGCCATGGATATATTGCGTAAACGCAAGTTTGACATGGTGCTCTGGGAGGAAAACCAGTTTGACGGCGACAAAGACAGTTTTCTGCGCATTCTTTCCCACCATGCCGACGCCCCGGTGGTCGCGCTGGGGCCTTTCGTCGATGAGCGGCACGCCCGTGGCCTGATTCTGGCGGGGGCAGCGGATTACCTGTGCAAATCCTCCCTGGATGCGTCACTGCTGGTGCGGGCCCTGCGCAGAGCCTGGTATCGCGAGCTGTTCCGACTGGATTTTGAGATGCGGGAGCAACTGGACAGCCTGACCGGCATCCTGGATCGCGCCCGGTTTTATGATCGCCTGCATCAGGCGATTCTGCGCGCGGAACGGGTCAAGCATCGGGTGGGCCTGATCTTCGTGAATGTGGATGAGTTCCGTACGGTGAATCAGACTCTGGGATATCGGGCGGGAGACATCCTCATCAAAATGATGGCGGCGCGCCTGCGTCAGGTATTGCGGCGTTCGGATTGTCTGGCCCGGGTTGGGGGCGACGAGTTTGCCGTGATCCTTGAAGATGGCCAGGAAAGCTTCAGCCTGATCAATGTGGCCAAGAAAATGGCCAAAGTGTTCGAGCAGGCCTTTGTGGTGAATCAGCACCCGGTGAATTTGACCGCCTCCATGGGCATGGCGGTGTTCCCGGAGTCCGGAGACAGCGCGGACTTGCTATTGCGTCGCGCCAATCAGGCGATGTTCGACGCCAAGAAAGAGCATGGCGTCAGTTACCGCTTCTTTAATGACCGCATGAATCGCGAACTGGATATGCGCCTGGAGCTGGAGACTGAATTTCGCCAGGCGCTGCGGGGCGATAAGTTGGACCTCTATTACCAGCCCAAGATCGATGTGCGCAGTGGCGAGGTGGTGGGCATGGAGGCGCTGGTGCGCTGGCCGCATCCGCGACTGGGCGTATTGACCCCGGCGGCCTTTATCGCCGCGGCGGAGCGCAGCAGCCTGATTATTCCTATGGGATATTGGGTGCTGGAGCGCGCCTGCCGGGATCTCAACATGTTGCAGACCATGGGCTATGACGACCTGGTCTGTGCGGTGAACCTGTCATTTCGCCAGTTTTTCGATCGGCGTTTATCGGAAACGGTATTTCGCATCATCTATAACGCCAATATCGACACCACCAAGTTCGAGTTTGAGCTGACTGAGTCCGCCATGATGTTTGATCGGGATTACACGCTCAAGTGTCTGAAAGAACTGACTCATCTGGGCCTGCATTTCGCGCTGGATGACTTCGGAACGGGATATTCCTCGTTTACCAACTTGCGCAACCTGCCTATCTCCACCGTGAAGATAGATAAGTCCTTTATCGAAAACGTCTGCACGATCGCCGAAGACGCCACGCTGGTCAGTGGGATGATCTCGCTGGCCCATAGCCTTTCCATGACTGTTGTCGCCGAGGGCGTAGAGAAGCCTGAGCAGTTGGAGTTTCTGCGTCAGCATAATTGCGATCAGGCCCAGGGCTATTGGTTCGCGCGACCGCTGCCTTTCAATGAATTCTGCGATTTTCTACAGGTGGCCGGCGACCTGCGTCGCCTGCGCAAGCAGTAATGAGTTAGGGCGGGTCTTTCCAAACCGCATTCCCCCTGTCTATTTTGGCTCTTCTTGTTTGAGGCCTGATCTATATAATGGGACGCCCGGAATATAAGACCGTCGGCCCTTTCCCCTGTGTCGAAGGCGTCGCCCAAGGCCTGTTGTAACTGCAATGGCCGTTGATTGATAAGGAATTTATTGAGTGAAAGGATGGGGCTGCGCAAAACTTCGACACCGACAGGCAATAGGGGAGCGAGCTGGCGAAATTCAGCAGATATTATGCAAAGAACTGAGTAAACAGGTTTTTAATGGAAAAGATTTATCGCGTTATCGCCCAAGAACTCAACGCCAAAACCGAACAGGTTGCGGCGGCCGTCACGCTGCTAGATGAAGGGGCCACCGTTCCATTTATCTCCCGCTATCGTAAGGAAGTCACTGGCGGTCTTGATGACACCCAGATGCGTCACTTGGAAGATCGCTTACGCTATCTGCGTGAAATGGAAGATCGGCGGCAGACCATCCTGAGCAGCATTGAGGAACAGGGCAAACTCTCCGACGAGTTACGCGCGCAAATCATCGATGCGGACACTAAGAACCGCCTGGAGGATTTGTATCTCCCATATAAACCGAAACGCCGCACCAAGGCGCAGATCGCCAAGGAGGCTGGACTGGAGCCTCTGGCCGAGCAGTTGCTGGCTGATCCCTCCCTGGTTCCTGAAACTCTGGCGGAAGGCTTTGTCGATGCGGACAAAGGCGTCGCCGATGTTAAAGCCGCATTGGAAGGCGCGCGTTACATCCTGATGGAGCGCTTTGCGGAGGACGCCGAATTGATCGGCCGTCTGCGCGAACACCTCTGGGGACAGGGCGTGCTGAAAGTGGCCGTCGTTGAGGGCAAAGAACAGGACGGCGCCAAATTCCGCGATTACTTCGAACACCAGGAGCCGCTGAAAGGCGTTCCCTCCCATCGCGCGCTGGCCGTTTTCCGTGGCCGCAATGAAGGCGTGCTGAGCTTCCAGATCGTGTTGCCGGACGAACCAGAATCGCGGCTGGAACCGCATCCCTGTGAAAACATTGTCGCCGCGCACTGGCGCATCAGTGACAAAGGCCGCGCCGCCGACGGCTGGTTAAAAGACGTGGTGCGCTGGACTTGGCGCGTCAAGCTGCTGACGCAGTTGGAGACGGACTTGATGGGCAGAATTCGCGAGCGTGCGGAAGAAGAGGCCATCAACGTATTTGGCAGCAACCTCAAGGATCTGCTGCTGGCGGCGCCAGCGGGCGCCAAGGCCACCATGGGACTTGACCCCGGTCTGCGCACTGGCGTCAAAGTGGCGGTGATCGACGCTACGGGCAAGTTTGTCGATCACGCGACGATCTATCCTCATGCGCCGAAAAATCAGTGGTCGCAATCCATCGCGCAATTGGCGGCTCTGTGCGCCAAGCATAAAGTAGAGCTGGTCAGTATCGGCAACGGTACGGCTTCCAGAGAAACCGACAAGCTGGTCGCCGATCTGATCAAGCAGTTCCCGCAATTGAAGCTGACCAAAATTATGGTCAATGAATCCGGCGCTTCTATTTATTCCGCTTCTGAATACGCCGCGAAAGAATTCCCGGACTTGGACGTCACCATCCGTGGCGCGGTGTCTATCGCGCGCCGCTTGCAGGACCCGCTGGCCGAACTGGTGAAAATCGATCCCAAATCCATCGGTGTGGGCCAATATCAGCATGACGTCAGCCAGACACAGCTGGCGCGTACGCTGGACGCGGTGGTGGAGGACTGTGTTAACGCGGTGGGCGTGGACGTCAATACCGCTTCTGCGCCTTTGTTGGCGCGAGTGGCGGGTCTAAACCAGACGCTAGCGGGCAACATTGTGGCTTATCGCGACGCCAAGGGCGCGTTTCTGAATCGTCAGCAACTGCTCAAAGTGCCCCGTTTGGGAGACAAGACCTACGAACAGGCCGCTGGCTTCCTGCGCATCATGAACGGGGACAACCCGCTGGACGCCTCGGCGGTGCACCCGGAAGCTTATGTCGTAGTAAATAAAATCGCAGAAAAAAATGCCCGGGACTTGCGATCCCTGGTTGGCGACACCACATTCTTACGCAGCCTGAAAGCGAATGATTACGTGGATGAACATTTTGGCGTTCCCACTGTCAAAGATATTCTGGCCGAGCTGGATAAACCGGGCCGCGATCCGCGCCCTGAATTCAAGTTCGCGCAATACCAGGAAGGCGTTGAGGACATCAAGGACCTTAAGCCTGGCATGGTGCTGGAAGGCGCTGTCACCAACGTGACCAATTTCGGCGCGTTTGTGGATATCGGCGTGCATCAGGATGGCTTGGTGCATATCTCCGCTCTGTCGCACAAGTTTGTCAAAGACCCCAGGGAAGTGGTCAAAGCGGGCGACATAGTGAAGGTGAAGGTGATTGAAGTGGACGCGGCGCGTAAGCGGATCGCTTTGACCATGCGTCTGGACGATGAAGTGCAAAGCGGCGCCAGCGCAGGCGCTCGCGACGCCGGGCGGCAGCCTCAAAAACAAAAGAGGAATGCCGGTAACGAATCCGCTGCGGGAGGCATGGGCTCGTTCGGCGCCTTGTTGTTGAAAGCGCAGAAGCAGCAACCAGGAAAGAAAGGCTAGTATTTAAATATAACTGCCGTGATTCCAGGGACGGTCGCATCTGCGGAGATTTTTGCGCGCTCTCTGCGGGTTCCGCCGGGAGCGGCGCGGCGGCGAAGGCGGGGAGAGTGTTCTCTCCTCCAATATTAGTTCCTGGAGCAAGGAATCGTGCATGAGTGAGAAGTTAGCGGCGCGACTGGAAAAGTTGAGACGTCGTCACCCCCAAGCGCTGGCGGATATCTATCGCGGAATAGAAAAGGAAGGTCTGCGCGTCGACAGCAAGGGCTTCATCGCCCAGTCCGACCATCCGCAGGCGTTGGGCTCCGCATTGACCCACCCGAACATCACCACGGATTATTCCGAAGCGCTGCTGGAGTTGATTACACCAGTGACCCGCGAGGTGGACGAACTGCTGACCTCTCTGCAGGAAATACATCAGTTCGTTCACGCTAATCTGCCTGCGGGCGAATCCTTGTGGGCGGGCAGTATGCCCAGCCTTCTGGACGGGGATGAAAGCATCCGTATTGCGGAATACGGCGAATCCAATCTGGGCAAAATCAAGCACGTCTACCGACGTGGACTGGCCTATCGTTACGGCCGCATTATGCAGAGCATCGCCGGCGTGCATTTCAATTTCTCTCTGGGAGATGATTTCTGGCGCGCTTACCAGGAAGTGCTGGCGCAAAGCGCGCCGCTGCAGGAATTCAAATCAGAGAGCTATTTCTCATTGATTCGCAATTTCCGCCGTTGGTCTTGGCTATTGATGTATCTGTTCGGGGCCTCCCCGGCGTTGGACCGCAGTTTCCTGAGCGGCCGCGATCATAAGCTAGATCAGTTCGGGACGGATACTCTGGGCCTGCCTCATGCGACCTCTTTGCGGATGAGTGATCTGGGGTATCAGAATAATGCGCAGTCGTCGCTGAAGATCTGTTTTAATCACCTCAACACTTACGTCAAAACCTTGTATGACGCCACGCACACGCCGTTCCCCCGGTATGAGGCGATTGGCTTGCAGCGGGATGGCGAATACATTCAGCTTAACGCCAACCTGTTACAGATTGAAAACGAGTACTACAACACGATTCGGCCCAAGCGCGTGGCTCAGAGCGGCGAGAAACCGATTCAGGCGCTCAAGCGTCGCGGGATCGAATACATTGAAGTGCGCTGCCTTGATCTGGACCCGTTCTCGCCTATCGGCGTGAGCGAGTCGCAAATCCGCTTCCTGGACGCTTTCCTGTTGACCTGTCTGCTGTCTGACAGCGCCAAAATCGTGGATGAAGAATGCTCGATCATTGAAGAAAACTTCCTGACTGCGGTTTCCCGCGGACGCGATGCGGACGTTGAACTGGTGCGTTTGCAGCAGAGTGATTACGTTCAGGGCGGGCTTCAGGAATGGGCATTGCGTATTCTGGAGCAGGTTGAGTTATGCGCCAGAGAGCTGGACGCCATCAAAGGCGGCGATAGCTACGCCGCGGCCATACGGGACGCCAGGGCGAAAGTGAATGACCCCAGCCTGACGCCATCTGCGCGCACCTATGCGGCGGTGTCCAACGGTCAGGGCTACGTTGACTGGACCCTGGCGATGTCGCAAGCACATCATCAGACATTGACCGCAAATCCGTTGTCTCCGGAGCGTATGCAGCACTATGTTCGCGCAGGTGAGCAATCCTGGGCTGATGAAAGAGCGCTGCGGGAAGCGGACAATCTGCCTTTCGACGCCTATTTGAAACAGTATCTGACGTACGTCTAACCATATCTGATCTACTTCAAGCAGGCCGGGACAGTGCAGGTTCCGGCCTGATTAATCTCTCCAGGCCTGCGCCTCTTGCTTACCCTCACTGAAATTGTCCGACCAGATATCGCGTCAACCAGCGCACAATTCCGCGCCATTCACCTTGTTCTACTCCTTTTGGCGTGCTACTTTTTGCCCGCTGTAACATAAGTTTACAATTTGCTACACTTTTTAGGCATCAGAAGCTTTTTGTTATTGGTGTGTTGGATTATTGTTGTAATGCGACTAAGCCTATTGGCCTAATCCTGAGTCGCGAAGTAGCCAATGAATAAGCTCGCAGCCTGCTGTGGGAATAACTCGATGAGTCATCCACAACGCTGGCGGCGATATAACGATAAAAGCAAATCTGAACCATCAACTTAATTTGGCATGCGAATTGGGAGGCCGGTATGGCCGCAGATCTATCTCTGAATTGGAATCTGGAAACGCTTAACAAGGCTTATCAGCAAGGATACATGGCGGGCGTCTTGGGTATGGAGCGGGTGAAATGCCCGTACCGTGGTGAAGTCGTGATCGCAGCCTGGGAAGCGGGCTGGGAAGACGGCGCCCAAGCCGGCGATAAAAAAGGGAAGGCGAGAACGGCCTGAACCTGTCGATCCGAAGGGTTGCGCCGACGTTGCTAGTGATGGCGACGTCGGAGTCCGGTGTTGAAGCGATCAGCGTTGCACTACGAAGTTGGTGAACAGCAGATCCTCTACCATTTTGCCTCCGGACTCTTCCTGCAGAAAATCCTGCAGCGATTGTAGCGCTTCGGCTCGCAACTGTTCCCGGCCATCATTCGAGCCCATCACCTTTTCCGTTTGACGACTGAACATCAACACCAGCAGGTTGCGTAGCGCTGGCATGTGGTGTTCCACCGCCGCCGCCGCTGTACGAGTGTTGACCCGTACGGACACGTCTATTTTCGCGAATTTGAGCTTACTGCTGGGACCGTCGTAATTAAGCACGAACGACGGGCTCAGATCGATATATTGCACCAGGTCATCCTGACCTTCCGCGTACGCGCCGGACGCCGTCGCCAGGGCGATGATCGCCAGCAGAGCAAGCAGACGGAAATCGCGCAGAAACGCGTGCTTAAGTACCATGGAAGGCGTCCTCTTGATTAAACTTTGGTTATTTCGAGCCTAGACAAGGCCTTGGAGAGCGTCAAATGGTTTTCGCGTCTTGCAAGCAAAGTTTATTCTCAGCAAAATCGAAAGCCGTTTTGACAAGCTACCCTACCGGGAGAACAGGAGATCTCATGCCCGCATGGCTCACTAACCGAACGATTTACTTCCTGTGTTTTCTGGCGATCGCCGGATTAATGGGATTCGCTTTTTACCTGCAGTACGTGGAAGATCTCGAGCCTTGTCCATTGTGTATGGCGCAGCGCATCGCGTTTGTGCTGGCGGGATTGGTGTTTTTAGCGGCGGCGCTGCATAACCCGAAAAATATGGGGACCACGGTTTACACGCTGCTGGGCTGGGTGACGACGTTGGGCGGCGCTGCGCTGGCGACGCGTCAGTTATGGCTGCAGAGCCTGCCGGCGGATCAGGTGCCAGCTTGCGGGCCCGGTTTAGAGTATATGTTGCAGGCTTTTCCGTTCTCGGAAGTATTGACGATGATGCTGACCGGCACTGGCGAATGCGCTGAGGTGCAGTGGACGTTTTTGGGCTTGAGCATTCCAGGTTGGACGCTGATCGCCTTCATCGGTTTTACCGCCGCCTGGGCCTTTACCTGGGTGCGCAGAGCGCGCTGATTGCGGTTTGGTAAAACATTGAAAAAGGAATTCGGTACGCTTGTTTAGCAAACGAGTGATCGCGTATAGTTGGAAGCCACTATTAAAAATACTTATAACACTAACGGCTAGCACAGATAGATAGAGATAAGGGTGAGGTCATGCTGGAAAATTGCCAAAACGCCAAAGAGCGATGGGGTGGCGTCAGTGAAATAATCGACCGCTGGCTTAAGGAAAGGCAAGACCTGATCGTGCGTTACTGCGATCTGGTCGGCAAGAGCAAGTTTGACGATGTGGAATCGGCGGTTAAGAACTTTAAGACGTTCTGTCAGGTGCTGTTGGACTATGTTTCCGCAGGCCACTTTGAGGTGTACGAGCAATTAATCGAAGAAGCCCGCGAGTTTAACGACGGCGGTATGGAGCTGGTGAAGGAATTGTTTCCAAAGATTCAGTCCACCACTGAAGCGGCGCTGGACTATAACGACCGGTTTGATAAGACGCCGGAAGAATTGTCGGAGCTGAATGCGCTGTTGCCTGAGCTCTCCAAACTGGGCGAACGCCTGGAAGAGCGCTTCGAACTGGAAGATATGCTGATCGAAAAGCTGCATAACGCGCACGCTGATCAAGTCGCCTGATCCGGGCCAAGTCATGAAAGCCGGTCGCCACAGGCGGTCGGCTTGTTCTAACCTGTTAATTTTCCACAAATAATTTTGCCTATCTCATAAGGTTGTCTAAACTTCCTTAATCAACCTTGAATTCAGTCTCGACCATCTGACTCAGTATGCGCGTCCCAAGGACTTACCTGTGGAAATCCCTGTCGCTGATTTTATCAGTCTGTTCGCTGCTTTCCGGCTGTGGCGGCAAAGGGCCTGAAAGTTCACTGAAGGTGGCGCAACAAGGGCTGCTCAGCGCTGGACTCTCGGCTGACGCAGGCTATGCGCTGATCGGTTCGGTGCAGCATGGAGGCAGTTTGTGGGTATTGGGCAAGAATGAACGGCTCTACAACTGGAATCATAAATCCGGAGAATTCAGCACCATCCGTGCGGTGGCGATGGCGGACGACGCCAAGCTGGCGATTACTGCTGTGGATGCGGACCTGGTGGTATGGAATGTGTCAGACGGCCACTCGCTCAATTTCTGGCGCGCGTCGGATAAAATTTCCAACATCGCCATCGGCCCGAATGATAAATACGCGCTACTCGGCATGCGCAGCAATCAAGCAGTGTATTTTGACCTGCAAAAAGGCCAGTCCCGCTATGAGTTTCCCCACAAAGCGGAAGTGACGTCAGTGGATATATCCGGCGACAACCGCTGGGCGATTACAGGGTCGGATGACCAGAGCGCGCGTTTGTGGCGACTGGACACTGGCGCGTTGGTGCATACCTTTTCTCACTCCAATCAGGTAAAGACTGTCGCCCTTTCCAATGACGGCGCATTGGCGTTTTCCGCTGCGCAGAGAGAGGACGCTGTTATCTGGGACGCCATCAGCGGCGACGCCAAAGCCAAACTGTCCTACCGCTATGAGAACTTCACCAGCGCCCGATTTTCCGCAGACGGACGTCGCTTGTTGCTAGGCACCTTCCGTGGCGATATCTATCTCGTGGATGCCGTGAACGGCAATGAAATCGGATACTGGTCCGCTAAAGCCCGACGCATTTGGGGCCCCGCCAGTAGCGGGGCGGTGTTGGACATGGCGTTCGCCGCTAATGGAGAGGTGATCGCCATAACGTCCGACGGCATGCTGGAGCGGTTTAAGCTCTAGGCGGATCACCTTACAAGGATAGATTGAACGCCCTTTACCACATCCTCCGGCTCAGCCCGCTTGGGAATCTCGATACCCTTTTGCGCAGCGGGCCGTGCGGCGATTTCCTGCACCCAACGAGTAAGGTGGGGAAAATCAGCGATATCAACGCCAGACCAGTTATGCGTGCGCACCCAGGCCCAGTTGGCGATATCGGCGATGGAGTAGTCGCCCGCCAGAAACTGGTTATCCGCCAAATGCCCATCCAGCACGCCGAAAAGACGCTTTACTTCATTCTGGTAGCGATCAATGGCGGGCTGCAGTTTTTCCGGGAAATAGCGGAAGAATACGTTGGCCTGCCCCATCATGGGGCCAATGCCCCCCATCTGAAACATCAGCCACTGTAGCACCTGAGACCGTTTTTTCGCTTCCGTAGGGTAAAACTTGCCGGACTTTTCGCCCAGATAAACCAGGATGGCTCCGGACTCAAAGACGACAAAGTCATCGTTATCCCGGTCAACGATAGTAGGGATACGCCCGTTGGGATTCAGCTTCAGGTATTCCGGCTGTTTCTGCACGCCGGAGCTCAAATCTATTGCAATCACATTGTAGGGAAGGGCCATCTCTTCCAGGGCGATGCTGATCTTATGCCCGTTGGGTGTGGCTGCGGTATACAGGTCTATCATGAGATTACTCCTTATGCGCCGCATATGCGGCGACGTTCGCTATTTAAGCTTTGCTGGACGGCCGCGCCGCGACTGAGTCATACCAGCGTTGCAAATGAGTATGTTCCGGTTGAATCCGCTGCTGAATCACTTTGGCGAAGTCCACCGTGCAGAACGCGCTGATATCGGCGATGCTGAAGTAATCGCCGGCCAGGTAGGCGTTATGCTCAAAATGGTTGTTCAAGAGATTGAAAAATTTGCCTGACTTTTCGCGACATAGCTCGCCCCACTCGGGAACCTGACGCTTGAGTCCTTTGAAATAATCGGACGTGTTTTGGAAACACATGCCGGTGGGAAACATGAAATAGAAGTCGCAGCGTCTGATCCACATTTCGACAATCGCTTTTTCTTTGGCGTCTCGTCCAAACAGAGGCGGCTCAGGTTGAATCTCTTCGAAGTAGCGGCAGATGGCGATGGATTCGGACAAATGGGAACCGTCGTCCAGCTCCAGCACTGGAAGCAGTCCAAGCGCATTCTTTTGTTTGAACTCAGGGCTGTGTTGTTCTCCTTTCTGAATGTCGACTTCGACATACTCCATCGCAATGTCTTTTTCCGCGAGGAAAATTCTTACTCTACGAGGATTGGGCGCGATCCGTGCCTGATATATTTTCATTGTTTCGCCTTTTATTTTTGACTGATCGTTTAGAAATATAGATTTTTTCTAAATGTTCAGTCAAGAACTGTTTATAATATAGACGACCTTTGTTCACTAATCCGCATAAGAGCCTGAGATATCAGAAGAGATTAATGGGAAGACCTACCGCATTTGACCCACAAGAAAAACTGCATATCGCCATGAAACTGTTCTGGCGGCAGGGTTTCGAAGCCACTTCGTTACAGCAGTTATGTGATGAGCTGGAGTTGAACCGCTTCAGCATTTACAACACTTTTGGCGATAAGCGCGCCCTGTTTCATTTAACGCTCGATCACTACTTGAATACGGTTATCCGACGAATCGTCGCGCCATTGTTGCATGACGACGCCGAGCTGGATGCGGTTGTGGAGTATTTGGCGGGGCTGAGCGCTGGGCTGTGCAGCGAAGGCGGCCGGGTAGGCTGTTATGTTCAGAATGCGGGCTCTGAGATGGGCGGCGTAGACGAACTAGTGCAGAAAAAAGTAGATGACTGGCTGCGCCAACTGGAGATGTTATTAGCTCAGGCTTTGATCCGCGCGCAGGATAATAACGGCTTACGTGGGGACATTGATGTGGAAGCCGCCGCCTGTTATCTGGTCAGCGTCACACAAGGGCTTATTGCATTGCGCCGAACCTGTAGCAGGCAGTGTCGGGTGGAGAACGCATTCAAATTCCTGATGCAGGAAGTAAGAGGATGGGCGGCATAGCGCCGCTTAGGGTGGTTAATAATTGAACGCATATTCATGAGGTCAGCGGCGGGTGAAATTTGTTAGCGCAAGTTCAGTTAGCATTCAGGTTGACTGCATTAATCTGAACCCATCAGATAAGCGCAAGGAGATTCACTCATGAAAATCAAAACACTGGCAGTCGCCGCTCTTTCAGTTACCCTGGCCACACCGGCATTCGCCGGCGGTCGCCACCACCGCGGCGGTTCTGAATTCGATTACGCCAAAGTGGTGGACGTGGAGCCTATCACTAAATCCGTAGAGCATCGCACGCCTCGCGAGTCCTGCTGGACCGAGCAGGTGCGCCACGAAGCGCCGCGTCAGTCTTCTGACTCTTATACCGGCACTATCCTTGGCGGCGTGATCGGCGGAGCCATCGGTAACGCAGTGGGACACAAGAAACGCAACAAGCAGGTTGGAACCGCAGTGGGCGCGATATTGGGCGCGTCTATCGGGCATGACATATCCAATCGGGGTTCAACGTCTTATTCAGAGTCTTACTACTCTAATGAAAGACGTTGTGAAACCACCTACGACGTGGAATATGTGCAGGAGACTATGGGATACTGGGTGACCTATAAGTATCAGGGACGCGAATACCGCACCCGCATGGACCAGTACCCGGGTGATCGCATTCGTATCAGAGTGACTGTGGAGCCCGCCTGATTGTTTGGCGGGCGGCCCTCTACGAGAAGCTGAACCATGACCAGAACATTGCTCTTAACATCCATTTTACTGACAGCCTGGCTGCATACGCCGGCTGCGTTGGCCGCCCCGGCCTTCGGTTATTCACCCTCGCAAGCGGACACCTTGTTGCTGGCGGACGTGAGTGAGCAGGACGCCGCCAGTCTGGTGCGTCAGGTAAGTGGGGGGCGCGTGCTGAAAGTCGAGTCCCAGGGCGATGTCTATCGGGTGAAAGTTTTGCTTCCCAACGGAGTGGTGAAAACCTACATAGTTGAGCGCAGCTCGGGAAGAGTCAGCTGATGGAGCGTCTGCTCCGATAAAGCGACAGGGTTTAGGAAGTTAGCGGGAATCAAGCATGCGAATACTATTGGTCGAAGACGAAGCGTTGTTACGTGGCCAATTACGGGACGAACTGGTTAAACATGGCTACGCCGTAGACACGGCGGAAGACGGCGAGGTCGCCGCTTATCTGGGTAAAGAAAACCCTTATGACCTTGCCGTCGTAGACCTGGGCCTGCCCAAACGCACCGGCCTGGAGGTGATCCAGGAGTGGCGCGGCATGGGCAAAGAGTTCCCCATTCTCATCCTTACCGCGCGCGGCCACTGGCAGGATAAAGTCAGTGGCCTGGAAGCTGGCGCTGACGACTATCTGGTGAAGCCGTTTCACGTCGCTGAATTGATGGCGCGGTTGGGCGCCTTACTGAGACGCTCTTCCGGGTTCAGCAGTCCAGTGATTCAAGCCGGTCCCATGACCCTGGATACTCGCGCCAAGCTGGTGCAAATCGACGGCTCCGCCCTGGAGCTGACCGCCTACGAATACAACACGCTTGAATATCTGGTTCATCGCGCCGGTCAGGCTGTGTCCAAAACTGAATTGACGGAGCATTTGTACGCGCAGGATTTTGATCGTGACAGCAATGTTATAGAGGTTTTTATCGGTCGCTTGCGCAAAAAGCTGGACCCGGATGGGGTCAACAAACCGATTACCACCTTGCGCGGCCAGGGCTACCGGTTTAACTGGTCGCCACAGAAGACCGCCTGATCACTGTGCGGCGGCTCTCACTTCGCACCCGCTTCTGGCTGCTCACCCTGGTTATTCCCTTTTTCGTGGTATCAGCGGGGTGGGTGGTCTATGTCGCTTATCAGGAAAGTCTGGAGCGGGCGCATATCGATCGGCTTAGCGCTCACCTCTATTTGTTACTGGCGGCGGCGGAGCCTTCTGGCGATAGTCTGCAACTGCCGGAAGAACTTCAGGAGAGTCGTTTTAATCAGGCCCAGTCGGGTCTGGTCGCGGTTGTGCGTAACAGCGACGGCTTTATCGTCTGGCAGTCCCGCTCTAGTTTAGGCCTCCCGCAGACGTTGCCCTGGCTGGCGCCGGAAACTGAGCCGGGTCGGATTTCCCATCGTCGCGTAGACGCCAAGCCGGGTTATCTGCAGGTGCAACTGCCTGCGTTGTTCGCCGTGGATAGCGGCCTCGTTGAAAACGGCTTTCGTCGCTATGTTTTTGAAGTTTGGCAACAAGCGTCTTTGCTGGAGCAGGAATCCCGTTCTTTCACCACTACTCTTTCAATCGGTCTGGTGATTGTCACCATCGCCTTGTGCGCCATTGTGGCTTTGTTTCTGGGCTGGGCGTTGCGGCCTTTGCAGAATGTGACCAGAGAACTGGGGGCGATTGAAAAAGGTGAAATGGACACCCTGTCGGAAAACTATCCCAAAGAAATCGCTGCCTTGACTCACGCGTTGAATACCGTCCTGGATGTGGAGCGACGCCAGCGGGAACGTTATCGCAACAGTCTCGGAGATCTGGCGCATAGTCTGAAGACGCCGCTGGCGGTGCTGCGCGGCGCCATTGAAATGAATGAGGAAGAGCGTCGGCGCACTCTGGGTGAGCAGGTGGCGCGTATGGACGACGTCGTGACCTACCAGCTCAAGCGCGCCAGCGCCGGAGGAGAGGGAGTCTGGCATAAACCGACGCCCATCCTGCCTTTGGTCAATCGCGTTACCTCCGTTTTGCAGAAAGTCTATGCTGACCGAGGCATGTATTGTGAAGTCAACGTGCCTGAAGAGGTGGCGTTTCTCGCAGACGAAGCAGACTTGATGGAGATGCTGGGCAATTTGATCGATAACGCTTTTAAATACGGTGATGCGGAAGTGTCTATTCATGCTTCTGGCGAAGTGGACGGTTTCGTGACGCTGTCGATCAGCAATGATGGTCCCGGCATTCCCGCGCAAGACTGGGACAAAGCGCTACAGCGCGGCGTGCGCCTGGACAGTCGCCCGATTGGTCAGGGCATTGGACTTTCCGTTGTGCGCGAACTGGTGGAAAGCTATCGTGGCGAACTGAAGCTGGCTTCGGGCGTCAGCGATGGCGTGACGATTGAAATCATCATGCCCGGACGGGTTGTTAGCTGAGACGTTGATCGGCTATAACATGGCGGCGTAAACGGAATAATTAATGGTTGCATAGCTAAAATCAATCAGGATTTTAGTTTTAATAAAATTTATTGCTTATCGGGTTGGGCTTATCATCTCTTCAACCACTTTAAGTAACCAGGAAAGGAGACGACCATGTCGGATATCAATATCGGATTAACGGAAAACGCCCGTCAGAATATCGCGCACTCATTGTCCAGGTTGCTGGCGGACAGCTACACCCTGTACCTGAAAACACAGAACTTCCATTGGAACGTCACCGGCCCCCGGTTTCAGGAAGTACACGCCCTGACGGAAATGCACTACACGGATTTGGCTACCGCCATTGACGCTATCGCCGAACGTATTCGCGCACTGGGAGAATTCGCTCCTGGCAGTTACTCCAGCTACCTGAAGCTGGCGACATTGAAGGAAGAGGCTGGCGTGCCTGCGGCGAATGAGATGCTGGCGGTGCTGGCGAAAGACCACGAGCAGATCGCCCGGAATATCCGCGAGGCGTTGCCAGCAGCTCAGGAGGCGACGGACGAAAGCTCTGCGTCGCTGCTTTCAGATCGCTTGAGCGTGCATGAGAAGACTGCCTGGATGTTGCGCAGTATGGTTTGATCGCTCAGCTCCTCTCTCTGCAATAGAGAGGGAGGAGCTTCCCTCCCTCTTTCTACGCCCCATTCTCGTCCCCCCGGAAGGATAAATTTTCGTCTGATAGGTGATATTACTTAACGCCATATCATGGGCGGCTGTCTTGCGCTGAGCACGTCTTGGCGGACGTCAGCCCGCGCCTTAGGTCGAGAATAAAAACGGGGAATCACTCATGCAGTTGAACAAAGCGGCGGCGTTATTGTCGTTCTGCGTTTTGGTGGCCGGATGCAGCGGTGGAGGCGGAAGCAGCTCTGGCGGCTCCACGCCCGCCGAACCAGGTTATCAGCCATACGCCTGTAATCAGGAAATTTACGATCAAGCCAAAGCATTACGCATCTATCAGGTGATGGTGGAGTCGTTTATCGATGGCGACCTGAACGCCAATTACGGCGCGGGTTATGGAAGCAGTCATCATCGCGGAGACTTGCGGGGAATCACAGACTCTCTGGATTACATCAAGAATCTGGGTATGAACGCGATCTGGTTGACCCCGGTGTTTCACAGCTCTCCCATCTCTGGGCAGGATGAATGGGCTGATCGCCTTGATGCGACGGGCTATTTCACCAGCGATTACTTTTCCATAGATCCCAATTTCGGCACGATGGCGCAAGCCCGGGAGCTGGTGGAGCAAGCGCACGCGCGCGGCATCTATGTCTTCTTTGACGGCGTCTTTGGCCATTTTAAGAGTAATGCCGGCGACTTTCCTTCACCGCAAGGACGTGTGGTCAGCACTAATGGCGTCGCCCAGGCGGGGACGGGGAGAGAAGCGGTTTACCCCAATGATCTGGATTTCTTCAAGGAAGTCGCCGCCTATTGGGTGAAGGAACTGAAGATAGACGGATGGCGCTTGGATCAGGCCTACCAGGTTCCAATCGGCGCCTGGGGAGAGATCCGCAAGTCGGTGGAGGACGCCTCCAAAAGCGTGACCTACACCATGAACGGAGAGCAGGTGAATCCGTTGGGCTATATGGTGGGCGAAGTCTGGAAAGGCGAGGCGGAAATCGCTGCCCAGGCGTACGGCTCGGCAGCGCAGCCTGGCTTATGCTCCTCTTTTGATTTCCCTATGCGCTATCGACTTGTTCAGGCGTTGGGAGTGGAGGAAAGCGGACATCGTTCCGCCGCCGTTTCGACGCTCCAGGAAGGATATGCCACCCAGGCGGCCTATCCGACGCACGCGCTCCCCAACGGCTTTCTGACCAATCATGATCTGGTGCGTTTTGGCGACTTGCTGCAACGGGGCAAAATCGCCAATCCGGGCGAGGATCGTTATGCCGATCTACACAAAGCGGCCTACAGCTTCCTCGCCGCATATACGGGTCCCATCACGTTGTACTACGGAGACGAAGTCGGTGATGAAGTGGCCGGCTTCTCGGATCGCGTCGCATGCGAGTCCGATAATGGCGCAGGCGCAAAAACAGGCTTGTGCGATGATCATGTTTCGCGCTCCAGCGCCAAGGTGGAAGGTTTGCCGAGCGGGGAAGATGGCGCTCTATTCGCGGCTGACGCCAAACAAACGGCAATACGCGACTACATTCGTGACCTGATGGCGATGCGCGCCGCCCATCCTGCTCTGTACGCGGGGACGCGGGCATCGGTTAATCATGGTCAGTCCGGCAAAGTCTATGTCGATCGCAAGCAGGCAGGAAATGAAGTTGTGTTATTTCTACTGAATATTACTGGCGATCCCGTCACTGTTGAGCTGGAAGGAACGAACGTCGGCAGTAATGGGAACTTGAAAGATCTGATGAGCGCAGAGGAAATCGCACTCTTGTCCGGTTACCACAGTATCCCGGTAGAGCCTTACAGTGCGCGCTTTATGCTGGTGACTGCGCCCACGCTCTAAACGATGAAGGCTTGATTTTTATAGGAGGGGAAGGGTAAACCGGCGCGCATTGCGATCCGGTTTACCCAGCAGAGACTTTACTCTTCCAGGTAGGTGTAGCCGGTCAGGCCCGCCTTCAGCTCTTGCAGGTAGTCCCGCTTTTGCTGCTCCTGCAAATCAGACGCCGCCATCTTGTCTTCGAAGGCGCGCAATAGTTGCTCCGGCTCGAAGTTAACGTAGCGCAGCACTTTGTCGACCGTGTCTCCGCTGATGGGGTGCTGCAGAGACAGGTCGCCCTGCTCATTCAGGCAAACGTCTACGGAGTCGGTATCACCGAACAAATTGTGCATGTCGCCGAGAATTTCCTGATAAGCGCCCACCAGGAAAAATCCAAGAAGGAAAGGCTGATCTTTTTCCGGCTCAGGGATCGGCAGTGTGGTTTCAATGCCGTGACTGTCCACGTATTGGTCGATGCGCCCGTCGGAGTCGCAGGTGATATCCTGAATGACCCCACGTCGCGTTGGGCGCTTATGCAGACCGCTTAACGGAAGTATCGGGAATATCTGGTCAATGCCCCAGATATCCGGCAGAGACTGGAACAGAGAGAAGTTCACGAACAGTTTGTCCGCCAGTTTCTCGTTCAGCTCGTCATAAATTTCCCGGTGTGCGCGGATTTCCGGCTGTAAATGTTCGCGAATATACAGGCACAACGCCTGATAAATCGTCTCGGCCTGCGCCCGGTCGTCCAGGCTCAGCACGCCATGGATAAACAGCGTCTGCGCTTCCTGCAGGGCATGCGCCGCGTCATGGTAAATCTCGATGACGGAGCGGCGATTATTGCGATCTTTAAGCGCCTCGAAGTCTTGCCATAAGTCGCGAACCACTGACGGAGAGTCCGCCGTCGGCTGTTTTACCGCATCCGGCTGCGCTACGCTTTCTCTGTCGATAACATCGGTGATCAACACCGCGTGATGAGCGGTGATGGCGCGACCAGACTCGGTAATCACATTGGGATGGGGGATGCCTTCGCGATCGCACTCTTCTTTGATCGTACGCAGAACGTGAAAGGCGTACTCATGCACGCTGTAGTTAACCGAACAGGCGCTGCGGGAGCGGGTGCCTTCGTAGTCGATACCCAGACCGCCACCGACGTCGACGATCTTTACGTCAGCGCCCTGGCGACGGAGCTCGCCATAAAAACGCGCGCACTCGCGCAATCCTGTCTGAATATCCCGGATATTGGCGATCTGTGAACCCAGGTGGAAGTGCAGCAGCTGGAGAGATTCCAGTGCGTTGGCTTGTTTCAGCGTGTCCAGCACCTGCAGAATCTGCACGGAAGACAGGCCGAATTTCGACTTCTCGCCGCCGGTATTCTGCCAATTGCCCTTGCCGATAGAGGCCAGACGGGCGCGTACGCCAATGCGCGGCGTCACGCCCATGTTACGGCTTTCTTCCAGCACGTAAGTCAGTTCGTTCAGTTTCTCAACGACAATGTAGACCTTGTAGCCCATCTGCTGGCCCAACAAGGCGAGACGAATGAACTCACGGTCTTTGTAGCCATTACAGACAATAGTGGCGCCGGGGTTGCTCATGGCCAGGACGGCGATCAGCTCCGGCTTGCTGCCAGCTTCCAGGCCGATCTGGCCATTGGCGGCGGCGGGTTGCGCGGCGACGATTTCTTCAATGACGCGGCGTTGCTGGTTCACTTTGACCGGATAGACCGCGGTATAGCGACCTGAATAGGCCAGCTGTTCGGCAGCGCGGTTAAACGCCTCGCATAAATGGTTGACCCTGTGATGCAGAATATCCGCAAAACGCACCAGAACCGGCAACCCAAGATTGGCGGCGCGGACTTGTGTGGCGAGCGCTTTCAGACTGACGCTGGCGTTATGTTCTGAACCTTTGGGGCGGATGATAACGTCGCCATCGGCGTCAACATCTATATAACCATCTCCCCAGAAAGGGATGTTGTAGGTGGACAGTGCGTGATCGCGGGTCCAATCTTCCATCAATGCGTCTCCTCGGCAATATGCCCCCGGATAAAGTGTTAAGGTTATCGTCAAGGGGCGGCATTTTAAAGCAAGCGGAATCCTTAGCGTTAATAAGTTATGGGCTTTGTATTGCACTATGTTTCCTGGCTACCTGGAAACGCTGGCGAATCCCAAAATAATGCTGTGATCTTCGCGCCTTACGCCTACAATATGCTGCTTTAGCCGCAGGCGCATCGCGCCGACAATAATTAATCGAATCATTGGGAGAACATAATGAGCGAGCAGATCCCCGGGTGGTTTACCGAAATCTTTCAGGACCAGGGCACCGGGTTTTCCCTCAAAGTAAAAAGTAAACTGCACGAAGAGCAGAGCCAGTATCAAAAGATTGAAATCTTTGAGACGGAAACTTTCGGTAATCTGATGGTGTTGGACGGTTGCGTCATGTTGACTGACCGTGACAATTTCCTCTACCACGAAATGATGACCCACCCCGCGCTGTTCACTCATCAGGCGCCGAAGAAAGTCGTAATTGTTGGCGGCGGCGATTGCGGCACATTGAAAGAAGTGCTCAAACACCCTGGCGTTGAAGAAGCCTGGCAGGTTGAAATCGACGAACGCGTCACCCGCGTTGCAGAGAAGTATTTCCCTGATCTGTGCACCGCTAACAACGACCCGCGCGCCAACTTCTTCTTCGGCGACGGCATCAAGTGGATCGCTGACGCGCCGCTGGAGTCCATCGACCTGATTATCGTCGACTCCACCGACCCGGTCGGGCCAGCTGAAGGCCTGTTCGCCGTCGACTTCTACCGCAACTGTTTCATGGCGTTGCGCGAGGGCGGCATGATCGTGCAGCAGACGGAATCCCCTTTGTTGCACACGTCCAGCATCATCAAGAAAGTGCATGAAGATATGCGTCAGGCTGGTTTTGACGGCGTCAGAACGCTGCCGTTCCCGCAGCCTGTGTATCCTACCGGCTGGTGGAGCTGCACCATGGCGGGCAAAGGTAAGAAGCTGGAATTCTTCCGTGAAGAAGATGCGGCTGAGCGTCCTTTCGTCACTCGCTATTACAATGCGGAAGTGCATAAAGCAGCCTTGGCTCTGCCTGAATTCATGAAGAATGAACTTGACTTAGATTAGTCGGAACGTTTATTTCTATACATCTGTATTTTAATGCTTAAGGCCAGGTACCATAAGGGAATCGGGCCTTCCGAAAAGGGTGCGAACCTACCTTTGTCCAATAGACGTTCTTTTTTCGGGCGCACTAACATGCAAACCATAACTCCTGTCAAGAAACGGCAATACAGCCGGTATATGGTTGGCAGGCTATTGGACGTGATATAGAAATCGGAGTTAACTGCGTGCACGCAATAGCAGAAAACCATGGAGTGAAAGCTTCATATACGAAAGAAGAACTTCAAGCCTGCGGACAGGGACGGTTATTTGGCGAAGGCGCTGCGAAACTTCCTGTAGACCAGATGTTGATGGTCGACCGGGTGTCTCAAATCTCCGCAGAAGGCGGAGCTTACGGTCACGGGATCGTGCGTGCGCAGTTGGATATCAATCCGGATCTGTGGTTTTTTAAGTGTCATTTCGTTGGCGATCCGGTCATGCCGGGTTGCCTCGGACTGGACGCCATGTGGCAGCTGGTAGGCTTTTTCCTGGCGTGGAAAGGTCACAAGGGATTGGGCCGGGCGCTGGGGGTCGGCGAAGTTAAGTTCACCGGTCAGGTGTTGCCGTCCGCAAAATCCGTCGAGTATGTTCTCGATATCAAAAGAGTAATCGCTCGTAAGTTAATTATGGCCTTGGCTGATGGAACCGTGTATGTCGACGGTAAAGCCATTTATACTGCCAAGGATTTACGAGTGGGCTTGTTTGACCCCGCCGCTATGAGCGGTGCGGAAATCAAATAAGTTATCCTTTGCAAATGTAAGAGGTTTCTGAATGAAACGCGCCGTCATAACCGGAATGGGAATCGTATCCTGCTTGGGCAACTCCAAAGAGGAGGTGGCTGAGTCACTGAAAGCTGGCCGCTCAGGCATTCGGTTTAACGAAAGCTACAAAGAAGCGGGCTTGAGAAGTCAGGTCAGTGGCAGCGTCCAGATCGATTTCGCTGAACACATCGACCGCAAGCATCTACGCTTCATGGGCGACGCGGCAGCGTACGCCTATATCGCTATGAATCAGGCCATCACAGACGCCAAGATAGACGAAGAGCTGTTGAGCAGCACTCGCACCGGCATCGTGATGGGCTCTGGCGGGGCCTCCACCAGTAACGTCGTCGAATCCGTCGATATTCTGCGTGAGAAAGGCGTCAAGCGTGTGGGACCTTATCGCGTACCCCGCACCATGAACAGTTCTGTAAACGCCTGTTTGTCCACCGCGTTCAAAATTCGCGGCGTTAACTACTCCATTACTTCCGCTTGCGCGACCGCCGCTCACTGTATTGGTCACGCCTGGGAACAAATTCAGTTGGGCAAGCAAGACGTCGTATTCGCTGGCGGCGGTGAAGAAGAGCATTGGAGCCTGGCGGTTCTATTCGACGCTATGGGCGCGTTGTCCAGCAAGTACAACGACGACCCTTCCCGTGCTTCACGTCCATACTGCTCCACTCGTGATGGCTTTGTCATCGCTGGCGGCGGCGCGGTTGTCGTCGTAGAAGAGCTGGAGCATGCGCTGCGTCGCGGCGCGCCGATCTACGCTGAATTGGTGGGCTACGGCGCCACTTCCGATGGCGAAGACATGGTGGCTCCATCTGGAGAAGGCGCTGTACGCTGTATCCATCAGGCGCTGTCTACCGTAAACACGCCGGTAGATTACGTAAATACTCACGGCACCAGTACGCCAGTCGGCGATATTATTGAGCTGAAAGCAGTAAAAGAAGCCTTTGGCGACAATCTGCCGCGCATCAGTTCTACTAAATCACTGTCCGGCCACTCTTTGGGCGTTGCTGGCGTACACGAAGCAATCTACTGCTTGTTGATGATGGAAGGCGGCTTCATCGCGCCATCTCGTCACATCGAGGCGCTGGACGAGAGAGCCGCTGGCTTCCCGATCGTCACCGAGCCTACCGATGCGGAACTGAATACTGTTCTGAGCAACAGCTTTGGTTTCGGTGGCACTAACGCCTGTCTGGCTTTCAGCAAATACAAAGGCTGATCCAGTTCTGCGTGTCTAGTCCTGAAATAGGTGTCAACTATATTCAGGACGGGACAGCGAAAGAATAAAAAGCCTGCGCCTGGCGCAGGCTTTTTTATGCCTGTTTTCTGGTATTTTCATCTAACCCGGTTGGCATCTCATTGATTGTGATGTAAAAACATCACGCGCATAGCTGAGATACAAATAGAAGATGTTGGTCACAGTTCGAATCTGTGCAGGATTCTTATGTTTGCTATGCTGTTAGTTAAGCGTCATCCATTCAATTTCTAAAGGGTCTCATGCGGAAAGGTTTTCTATTTCTGGCGGGTGTTCTTTTTGCTTGCGGTGTCGGCGCGGAACAGGCGCAAACTTCGCTGGCGTTGTCTGAATCCGCATATATGGCTCCTCTGGTGGATAAAGTTCAGGTAAAGAAAGCGTCCAGACTTTTGATTCTATTGAAAGAAGGGAAGCCTTTGCGGGTGTATCCGATCGCTTTGGGCGATAAGCCGCTGGGGCATAAACAGTTCGAAGGGGATGAGCGAACGCCTGAAGGCACTTACTCACTTGATTGGCGTAACCCTAACAGCGCTTTTCACAAGTCCATTCACGTCTCTTACCCTAATGATCAGGACGTTGAATTCGCGAAGAGCCAGGGACGCGAGCCGGGCGGGATGATTATGATCCATGGCTGGCCCAATGGTTTTAATCATGACCGTGACAGTATCTGGCTTTACGAGTTTGACTGGACGGATGGATGCATCGCCGTCAACAATCAGGCGATGGATGAGATCTGGTCTTTGGTGCCGGACGGCACGCCTATTGAAATTCTGCCGTAGGTCAGCGCACGGCCATTAACCGTGCTTCAGCTTCAACGCCAACACGGTGGACGCCAGCGCTAATGTCAGAGTATTAGCGATAATAATTGGCCACGCGACCATCATGATCCCATAAAGCAGCCACAGAAAGACGCCCAACGTGAAAATGCTATACATGCCGAGCGAGATGCCGGATGTGTTTTTCGTTTTCAACGTTTGTCTGACCTGAGGCAGGAACGCCAGTGTGGTGAGCAGCGCCGCCAATGTGCCGATGATGGATGCTAACATCTTATTAACCCTATAGAATTGCGCGCATTTTAATCACGCTGTCCGGCAGCGTAACTAGGGGAAAATATGTACGCCCCGTCGTTATGGATGGGGGCGCAGACTTCTAATAACACCGTATCCTGCTCACACGAAAAAGGGCCGCCAAATGGCAGCCCTCTTTGAAGTCGATTTGAGAGATCAGTCGCGGGTGAATTCAGGATAGGCTTCCATCCCGCATTCCGCCAGATCCACGCCTTCGTACTCTTCTTCTTCGCTGACGCGGATGCCCATGATCACTTTAATCAGGCCCCACACCACCAAGCTGGTTGCGAATACCCATACGAAGATGGTGAGCGCGCCAGCCAGCTGAGCCATGAAGCTAACGTCAGTTGTGAAGGGAACCACCAGAAGACCCAGCAGACCGCAAGCGCCGTGTACAGAGATCGCGCCAACAGGATCGTCGATTTTAAGTTTATCCAGGGTCACGATGGAGAATACGACCAGCACGCCAGCCACTACGCCAATCAGAGAGGAGGCCACGGGGGAGGGAGCGTCAGGATTAGCAGTGATCGCCACCAGACCTGCCAGGGCGCCGTTAAGTAGCATGGTCAGGTCAGCTTTGCCGAACAGCAGGCGAGCGGTGATCAGCGCTGCGATCGCGCCAGTGGCCGCTGCTGCGTTAGTGTTCAGGAAAACAATCGCCACGGAGTTGGCGTTGCCGATATCGCCCAGTTTCAATACTGAGCCGCCGTTGAAGCCGAACCAGCCCATCCACAGAATGAAAGTGCCCAGTGTCGCTAAAGGCAGGTTAGCGCCAGGGATAGCGTTAACTTGTCCGTTAGGGCCGTATTTGCCTTTACGTGGACCAAGCAGCAATACGCCTGCCAGAGCCGCCGCTGCACCGGCCAAGTGAACAATGCCGGAACCCGCGAAGTCTTTGAAGCCCATATCGCCCAGGCTGTATAGACCGAATACAGCATTACCGCCCCAGGTCCAAGAGCCTTCCATCGGATAGATAAATGCAGTCATCACCACAGCGAAGGCCAGGAACGCCCACAGCTTCATACGTTCGGCGACGGCGCCGGATACGATGGACATGGCGGTCGCCACAAATACGACCTGGAAGAAGAAGTCAGATGCGCCGGAATAGATAGCGCCTCCAGTGAAGCCGCCATCGCGCTCAGCGAATGACTTCAAAGTGTCGTCGACATAGGTCTCGCCAGGCATGATGGCGCTTAGGAAATATCCGCCGCTGCCATACATGATTTCATAGCCGCAGATCAGGTACATGATGCAGGCGATGGCGTAGAGAGCGACGTTTTTGGTAAGAATTTCAGTGGTGTTCTTGGCGCGCACTAAGCCGGATTCCAACATGGCGAAACCCGCGGCCATCCACATGACCAATGCGCCCATCACAAGAAAATAGAAGGTATCTAATGCATATTGTAAGTGAAAAACATTGTTTTCCATGAAAAGCCCTCCGCACTAGGCTTGTCAGTTACCAGTTGTTGTTAGTTTTGGTTAAATCGCGTCTGTACCAGTCTCGCCGGTCCTTATGCGGATGGCTTGTTGCAGATCCACCACAAAAATTTTGCCGTCACCGATCTTGCCGGTGTTTGCGGCTTTAGTGATGGCTTCTACGACTTGGTCGAGCAAGTCATCGCCGATAGCGACTTCGATTTTCACCTTGGGGAGAAAGTCGACGACATACTCTGCGCCACGATACAGCTCGGTGTGGCCCTTCTGACGACCGAACCCTTTTACTTCGGTCACGGTCACGCCCTGAACGCCAATCTCGGAGAGTGCTTCACGCACATCATCCAGCTTGAATGGCTTGATAATGGCAGTTACCAGTTTCATTTTTTTCTCCTTTGTATCTACCCGCCTGTTATAGAAATCGCACAATCAGCAAGCTCAACCACGCACAAAAATATGTGCGGAATTTGTGCGTGATGTAGCATCTGCTGTGCCAATGATAAAAAATTTATTTAAAACAGTTAACTAGATGAATAATTCTTACCTTGTGGAAAAACCAGGGCACAATTATAGCGCAGCACGCCCCTGTTTGAGGTTAATTGGCGCCCGTGGCTGGTGCGCATTTATAAAAATGCACAGAATTTGTGCAAAAAAGCGGAATGATAACGTTATAAACAGGATTTGTTGTCACATTAACTCCGGTTCTACAGCCAATGGCGGGAAACGGGGAGGATTCCATAAACAAACCAGGAACGCCGTGGTACAATCGCCGCTCCGAAAAACGGAGGACTTTCCATGTCGGTATCACCAGTAGATTTGCTTAACGCGTTCAACCAGCATTTTGGTCAGTTTGTGCCGGATGTCGCTAAATCCGCGCATGAAGATGTGCAGCAACAAGCCAAGGCGGCTTTCTCCAGCATTATCTCCAAGCTGGACTTGGTGACCCGGGAAGAGTTCGATGTGCAATTGGAAGTATTGCGCCGCACCCGCGAGAAACTGGATAGTCTGGAAAAACGCGTGGTTGAACTGGAGGCGGCTTTGCAAGCCAAGAGTGAGCAAGGCGAACAAGCCTAACGGACTTTTTTATTAACCGGCGATGAGAATCAGGTCGCCGGTCTCGCTTTAATATCTACACACATTAGCGCCTCAGGAACGAGGCTGAATTTATCCAAGGAGGGAGTATGTCACTCGCAATCGTCAACACTCGCGCCAAACTTGGCGTGGAAGCCCCGCTGGTAAAAGTCGAAGCCCACCTGTCAAACGGCTTGCCGGCCCTGTCTATCGTTGGGCTTCCTGAAGCCGCAGTCAAAGAAAGCAAAGATCGGGTCAGGAGCGCTTTACTTAACAGCGGTTTTGAATTTCCCGCCCGCCGCATCACCATTAATCTCGCCCCCGCTGATCTTCCCAAAGAGGGAGGTCGTTATGATCTTGCTATCGCCGTTGGCGTCCTGGCGGCGTCAGGGCAATTACCGGATGAAGCGCTCGCAGGATATGAATTTTACGGTGAGCTGGCGCTTTCTGGAGAGCTACGGCCAGTGGCTGGAATGCTGCCCGCCGCACTTCGCTGCGCCCAGGCTGGTGCTAAAATTATACTGCCGCCACAAAACGCTCAAGAGGCCAGTCTGGTGTCTGCGCTGGAAGTTTATGCGCCCGCTACTTTGGGACAGCTGGCCGCCTTTCTGCTGGGACATGAGCGCATGACGCCGATACGCCAGCAGGAGCGCCCAGCGTCAAGTCGCAAAGCTCCAGACATGGCGGACATTAAGGGCCAGTTTCAAGCCAAGCGGGCGTTGGAGATCGCCGCAGCGGGCAATCACAATATGTTGATGTTCGGCCCGCCGGGAACGGGGAAAACTATGCTGGCGTCGCGTCTGGTGGGCATCTTGCCTGAGCTGACGGAAATGGAAGCGCTGGAAACAGCGGCGGTCAACTCCGTGGCGGGCGTTAGTCTGGATATGACGCAGTGGCGGCAGCGGCGTTTCCGCGCGCCGCATCATACGGCATCTGCGGTTGCGCTGGTCGGAGGCGGATCTAATCCCAAACCTGGAGAGATCTCATTGGCGCACAATAGTGTGCTATTTCTCGACGAATTGCCGGAATTTGACCGAAAAGTGCTGGAAGTATTGCGAGAACCTATGGAGTCTGGAGAGATCGTGATTTCCAGAGCCGCACAGCAAACCACCTTTCCTGCCCGTTTTCAGCTCATTGCGGCGATGAATCCTTGCCCTTGCGGCTATTCCGGCCACCCTGAAGTGGCCTGCAAATGCACCGAAATGCAGGTAAGTCGTTATCGACAAAAGATTTCAGGTCCTTTGTTGGATCGTTTTGACTTGCATGTCGAGGTGCCCGCTGTCGCTATCAACGAGTTGCAACGCGCCGCCAGGTCGGAAAGCAGCGCTCAGATTGCTTCGCGGGTGAACGCCGCCAGACAGGCGCAATTGGTCCGAGCAGGTTGCGCTAACCAATATCTGCAGGGCGAGTCCCTGGAGCAGCACTGTCAACTGGGAGAAAAAGAGAGGCAGTTGCTGGAGCGGGCCCTGCAAAGGCTTGGCTTATCCGCCAGGGCCTATCACCGGGTTCTGCGGGTGGCGAGAACCATCGCTGATTTGTCCAGCTCGCCCAACATCCAGGCGGCGCATCTATTAGAGTCGCTCAGCTTTCGCGCTTTGGATCGGCGCAGGGAGCCTCAGCATGAGATGTCACAGACAAATTAGGTGTCGGAGCTTCTGGGAGATTAATGCTTTTGCGTGTAGAAATGGGTGCAAGTGGTTGAATCGCTGAAGAATAAGCGCGCCTAATAAAAAGAGGAGCCCAAGGGGGCTCCTAAATGGGGTTTAGGAAGACAATTTCGATCGCTTCAGATCGAATTTGCTTGACTGGGTGCATAGGCATGGCCCAGTCAATTGAATTGTACAAAAAATGCTCTAATCTATCTATAAAGGAACGGCGCCTGGAATGTAAACGCTTGTGAATTGAGAGCGTAAAAAGGCGTCGCGCGGCGGATTCTGTGGGAGTGAAGCGGGTCAGGTGCCGGTATGATAAGAACTGCTGTTTATCCATGTCTCCAACTCCCTGTCGGTGGCGCTTTTCAGGCGTTTCAAGCCTGCTTTGACATATTGTTTGGTTTGAAACACGAGCTGACTGCTGTCACTGAAGAACTGGTCCGCAAGTAGTCCTTCCCCTGTGCGTCCTGGCGTCAGCTCTTCAGTAATGCGATGTTCAATGCCCAGCCAGATTTCCCCGAGCTTGTACCAGGGCTGCCCCGCCTGCAGCAGCTCGTCCACGTCATACTGGCCGCTGATGTGGTGGCTGGATTGCGTGAAGTAGCGTGATAAAAAACCAAGTCGGTCGACGAAGGCTTTCTCCTTCGCTCCCGAAGCCAGGCAGTGAGTGCCGATACCACGAATCTGGGCGGCGGTTTCCATCAGCTCAGGCAACTCATTCAAAGACAGACGCGCGACGGGTTGATGGGACTGGTCCAGGTGCTCAAACAGCGGGCCGTTCAGGAAGTCCTTGTATAGCTTCAATAGCTGCTGAATCAGGTGAGTATGCAACTCGAAGTTATGGAAGGCGCTATCCTGACGCCAATGATAATTCACCGTGAACCATTCCGCGCATAGACTCTGCCAGCTGTCATCGGAGATTAGGTCTCCGCGCAGCCGCTGCACTTCCTGTAAGTCTTTGAGCACATAGGGTTTGATGGCGGCCAGGCGGATCTCGAAAAAATCGTCGCCTCCGAGTATCGCAAGCGTGGCGCCGCGATGCTGCTGAATATGAGTGATCAGCTCCAGCAATTGCTGGCATAGCTCCAGGCAACGCTGCCGGGCTTGGTGCCGTTCATAGGCTTGGCGGACTTTAGAAATAGATATGTTCATCTTCCATTTTAATTATTAGCTCTATGGTTGATGTTTCCGGTACTGCAATAGCCGGGGTTACTATCTCCAGCCCAAGCAATATAAAGGCCAAGGAGTCTGTTGATCTGGTCGCCGTTCACGGGGCGTTAGATCATCTATCTTTAAAGCTTAGCTTAAAGCCCATGGTTTCGGGTGGCTCCGGCCAATGCTTTTGTTTTGGCCTAATCGAGGCGCCTGACCAAAGTTGTGCGTTCCTCATTTTGTGGAGATAGCGTGCCCCCAAGTTTTGCTTTATTTTGGTGCGTGCTACTGGAGGGACGAGGCTGAGGTACCCTGATGGCGCAAGAATAGGGGAGGTTTCGGTGCGTGATTACAGGACTTTTTATTTTTAAGTGAGGCGGATGCACATGAAAAATGAGGCGATAAGTCGTTGCGTGTTTTTTATACGGAGCCTATCATTCCAGCCCCTATTTTCCGATGATGGCGATAGCGTTTCCCTCATTGGTGTGACCAGACTTTCCTGAAGCAGTTAGAGTAACGATTTAGAGTAGCTATGGATAATCAACATTTACGCCCCATTCGCAGTTTTGTTATTCGAGGTGGGCGTATGACGGCCTCCCAGCAAAAAGCGTTTGATCGCTTGTGGCCGGAAAAAGGTCTGGCTGTGGAAAACGGCCTGCTGGACTTGGAAAGCGCATTCGGCCGCCGCTCGACAGTAGTACTGGAGATCGGTTTCGGCATGGGACAGTCTCTGGCGGAAATGGCCGCCAACGAGCCTGATGCCGATTTCATTGGCGTAGAAGTACACAAGCCGGGCGTCGGCGCCTTATTGCGACATATGGAAGAGCAGTCCCTGGAGAATATCCGTATTTTCTGGGATGACGCCAACGAGGTGATTGATAAATGCCTGCCAGACGCCTCGCTTGATCGCGTACAGCTGTTTTTCCCTGACCCCTGGCACAAGAAACGCCACAACAAGCGCAGGATTGTGCAGTTGGAGTTCGTGCAGCGAATTCGCGCCAAGCTGAAGAGCGGAGGCGTATTCCATATGGCGACGGATTGGGAGCCTTATGCCGAGCACATGATGGAGATCATGAGCGAAGCGCCGGGAATGGAGAATATTGCGGGAGTGGGGCAGTTTTCACCGCGCCCTGACACCCGTCCCGTCACCAAATTTGAGAAACGTGGCGAGCGCCTGGGACACGGCGTTTGGGACCTCATGTTCCGTCGCGTCGACTGATATTGAGCAAGGGGCGTGACGAGCGCCCCTGGTTTCAGTTGGATTTCGCCGTCGCTTCCCGGTTGATTCTGATACGCAGGAAGTGCATCAGGCGAGTCAGCAGAAAACCACCCCCCGTGATCAGTAGCAGAAACTTCAGACTGGCGAAATAATAGGCCGCGGCAGTCAGCTGGGGATACAGCCAACCACCCAGAACAAAGCCCAGGGCGAAGTTCTCAACAGCATCGCACATCCCCGCAATCAGAAAGCCCACTGTAAACAAATGCTTCAGGTCGCTGTCCGCGCCTCGCGATAATGCGCAAAGCAGCACGGTGTAGGCGACCAAAAACGGAAAATCCAGAATCAGGCTCCAAGTCGCCCAGAACTGTCCCTCACGACCCCATGAGTTGAGGATGAGTTCTGCTCTGAATGGGTTTTTGGCCAGTTCGAAACTGACGAAGCCCCAAGGCGCTACGTCGTTTTGCAGGTGAGGATGTATCCAGAAAATCAGTCCGCCAAAAAGGACGGTGGCGGCGAGACTGAAGGCAATGCGGTTTTTCTGCGACGGGTGAGGGTCGTCCATAGGTAGAAACCTGTATTATCCGGGAAGTGTCCAGTGTAAAACAAAGCTGTCGGGCTGGGCTAGTCCATAAAATGAGTTAAAACAGCGTTTAAGTGACGATAGCCTAACTCTGTGCACTGCAGTCGGTCAGACTGCAGCCAGCCTTTTTGGCGGGCTTCACTCAGTTGCGGCTCCAATAGAGAGACGCCAACGCTAGTGCGGCGTAGCAGCAGTTCTTCCTCCACGCCTTCCCGTAATCTTAGCGCATTCATCAGAAAGTCCACGCCAGCCTCGTGAGCCGGAGTTATTTCTTCCCCCGCCGTATAGTTATCGATGCGGCTGAGATAGTGCTGCGGCAAGCGGGTTTTCCAATAGCGGATAACCTCCCCGGAAGTTCCCGTCAGCTTGCCGTGAGCGCCTGCGCCAATGGCCAGGTAGTCTCCAAAGCGCCAGTAATTGAGATTGTGTCTCGACTCTTTTCCCGTTTGGGCGAAGGCGGAGATTTCATACTGGTTATAACCAGCCTGAGCTAAACGTTCGCAGCCGTTCTCATGAATTTCCCAGAGGGTATCGTCTTCCGGCAGTTGGGGCGGATGGCGGTAAAACTCGGTATTAGGTTCAATGGTCAGTTGATACCAGGACAGATGCGTAGGGCTCAGGCTGATCGCTGTATCCAGATCTTCCATCGCATGCTGCAGAGATTGTCCGGGTAATCCGTGCATCAGATCCAGATTAAAATTATCGAACCCTGCCTGGCGGGCTTTGTCCACGGCTCGGATGGCGTCCTCGCCGTTATGTATGCGGCCAAGCGTCGTCAGTAGTTCAGGCTGGAAGCTCTGTACGCCCAGAGACAAACGATTAACGCCGCCTTGAAACAGGTCTTTGAACTTAGCCTCGTCAACGGTTCCAGGATTGGCTTCCAGCGTGATCTCAATGTCGTCATGGAAGCCCAGTCGCTGGCGCGCGCCATCAATAATCGAGGCGATAATGTCGGGGGAGAGCAGGCTCGGAGTACCGCCGCCAAAGAAAATGGAGCCAAGGGCTCTTTGTCCACCGGTCTGCTCCAGCCTGAACATCTCAGTATCCAGATCCCGTAGCAGCGCCTGCAGATACTCTCGTTCAGGCAGCTCCGATCGGGCGGTGTGAGAATTAAAGTCGCAATATGGGCATTTACGCACGCACCAGGGGATGTGAACGTAAAGCGCCAGGGGCGGCCTATGCAGCCCCGGCGTCAAAATATCAGCCATATAGGCGGGTTAACTCCGCAACCAGTTGCGCCATCGCCTGACCGCGATGGCTGAGGGCGTTTTTCTGCTCCGGCGTTAATTCCGCTGAGGTGCACTGTCGATCAGACAACCAGAACAGCGGGTCGTAGCCGAATCCGCCGCCGCCGCTAGCCTGCTCTGCAATAGAGCCCTCCCAGGCGCCGTGACAAATAATCGGAACTGGGTCGGCTTCGTGACGCATAAAGGCCAGTACGCAGTGAAAGCGCGCGGTTCTGGCGCCAGTAGGCGTATTCGCCAGCAACTGCAGCAGCTTGGCATTGTTGTCCTGATCCGAGGCGCTTTCGCCCGCGAAGCGTGCGGAATAGATGCCAGGCGCGCCCTGTAAGGCGTCCACTTCCAGGCCGGAGTCATCCGCCAGAGCCGGCAGGCCGGATACGGCCGCTGCGTGACGGGCCTTGAGAATGGCGTTTTCGATGAAAGTCTGTCCGGTTTCCTCAATAGAGGGAATGTTCAGTTCTTTCTGGGAGACGACAGTGATGTCGAGGGAGCCGAGCAATCGGTTCAGCTCCTTGATTTTGCCAGCGTTATTGCTGGCTAGTACGATCTTTTGCATGATTTAAGATAAGTCTAAGTACGTCGGATAACGGTTCCCGGGCATTACTCCGGGAACAGCTCTTGATTAAAGCGCAGAGAGAAGGGGCCCTGATTGGGATCGGCCTGAATTTCCAGTTGGAAGGTCAATACTTCTCCCTGGCTGTACCAGAATTCAGCGATTTGATAGAGCGCTTCGCCTTCATTGATTCGGCGGAACTCCAGATCCCTGCTTTGCTGCACGGGGTTGTTCACTTTGCCGCGGATAAACGCGGAGACAGCGCGCAGGGACCCATCTTCCTGCTTTTTCAGCACGGAGATATTCACAAAGCCGGTGGACTTACTGCGAGGCAGCTCATAACGAGTCGCTACGTCAGGGTCCAAAATGGTAGTGGGAAGGGCGATGTAGTGAATTTCATAATCGCCGAAAACTTCTTTTTGCTCAGCCAGAGCCGAGCGACTGACCAACGCCAGGATAATTAAAACGAAAGCGCAGCCGTAAATAGAGCGAAAGAGTTTTGCGAATGTTTTCATACGAGCCTCACCGTGTAACGTGGTAGATAGCGATCTGTCCCAATAAGTTTGGCCAAAGCTGATTCAGCCAGTTGGTCCGATGCTCGTCGTCCACTACGGTCCTGTGCAGAATATGGATGTTCTTTTGGTAGCACAGCTCCTCAAAATCCTTGAATGTGCACAAGTGGATGTTGGGCGTGTTGTACCAAGTATAGGGTAAGGTTTTGGATACCGGCATCTGACCTTTGCGGGCCAGATAGTAACGCAGTCGCCAGTAACCGAAATTAGGGAAGGTGATGATGCATTCCTTGGCCAGGCGCAGCATTTCGTCCAGCAATATGTCCGGTTGTCTAACCGCCTGTAGCGCCTGAGTCATCACCACCATGTCGAAGCTTTTGTCCTTGAAGTTGCTCAGGCCTTTACTGTCCAGATCCTGTTCAATGACGTTGACGCCTTTGCGCAGGCACTCAGTGATATTCTCGCTACTGATTTCCAGACCATAGCCGCGCACCTGCTTATGGGTTTGCAGATAGTCCAAAAGTGTCCCGTCGCCACAACCAAGGTCGAGCACTTCCGTGCCGGGCTGAACCCAGTCTTTGATAATGGATAGATCAGCGCGCATGGGGAATCTCCTTCGCCACTCGACCCATAAAGCCATGGAAAACATCCATATAGCGCTGGGTCGGTATCAAAAATGCGTCATGGCCGTGCGGGGAGTCCACCTCTGCGTAGCTGACGGACTTCTTGGCTTCCACCATCGCGTTGACCAGTTCTTCTGAACGGTCAGGAGGGAAGCGCCAATCGGTGGTGAAGGACACTACCAGATATTTGCATTTGGCTGGCTCCAGCGCCTTACTGAGGTCGCCCTCGTGCGCTCGCGCAGGATCGAAATAGTCCAGAGCGCGGGTCATGAGCAGATAAGTGTTGGCGTCAAAATTCTTGGAAAAGCGTTCGCCCTGGTAGTGCAGATAGCTTTCTACTTCAAACTGTACGTCCAGCAAGCCGAACTTCAGCGTTTGAGCGCGCAGGTCGCGGCCGAACTTCTCACCCATGGAGGCGTTGGAAAGATAGGTGATGTGCCCAACCATCCGCGCCAGCATCAAGCCTTTATCCGGATAGGTGGTGTGCTCGCCATAACGGCCTTCATGGAAATTAGGATCAGATGTAATGGCCTTTCTGGCCACTTCATTGAATGCGATGTTTTGTGCGGACAAGCGTGGCGTGGAGGCGATTACCGCGGCGTTATGAACGCGCTCGGGGTATTCGATGGACCATTGCAGCGCTTGCATGCCACCCAAACTGCCGCCGATCACCGCCGCCCAGTGCGGAATATTGAGGCGATCCGCCAGCATGGCCTGACTGCGCACCCAGTCCTGTACGGTGACGACCGGGAAGTCGGGGCCATAGGCGTTGCCGGTTTCAGGATTAATTGACGCGGGGCCAGTGGAGCCGGCGCAGCCGCCCAGGTTGTTCAGGCTGACGACAAAGAATTTATTCGTATCTATCGGTTTGCCGGGACCTATACAGGAATCCCACCAGCCGGGCTTGCTGTCTTCCATGGAATGATAACCCGCGGCGTGATGATGGCCGCTGAGGGCGTGACAGATCAGCACCGCATTGGAGCGGTCTGCGTTCAACTCCCCGTAGGTTTCGTACATCAGTTGAAAACTGTTCAACTGCTTGCCGCATTCCAGGGTGAGAGGAATATCGAATTGAGCGACTTGCGGCGTGACGATCCCGACAGAGTCAGGTGGGATGACCTCTGGCATTAGTGCGTACTATTCCTTTCAAAAACACATGCTAAGTGGCGCAGTCTATTAATCAATCCAGCGGATAGCAATAACCAACCCAGGATGGCGATGGAGAATAAGAAAACGGGAGACTGCAGGCGGAGTGAGATGCGCCGCGCGAGCCGGACTCACGCGGCGGATGACTGGGCTATCAGCGTTGCATGCCAGGAAGGCTGACCACCTTCTGGGAGAGCATTTGTGGAGCAGGGCGACGCAGCTTGCGCTGTATCTGTTCCGCTTCCTGAATCTCCTGATTGATTTCCTCCATCATGCTCACAATGCGTTTCACCTGACTGCGCGTGTCTTTGGCGGTTTTCGCCAAGTCCTTCAGACGACGAATCTGGTGTTCCAGCAACTGCTTTTGCTCAATGGTGTGCTGCAATATCGGCAATAACGCCTCTTGAGGCCAACGGTCCGATTCTTTATGAATTTCGTCATACAGGCGTCGAGCTTCGCTGACGATAACCGTAAAGAAGCGTTTCACCACCACCGTCTGCTCGGAAACCAGTGTGCGCGGATTGCGGCGGAATTTATCCGCGCGCATCTTCAACCCTTCAATTTCCCGGATTTGCTTGGTAATGGTAAACGGCGCGGGGCGCAGATGACTTGAGCGCGCATCATTGGCGTAGCGCTGATAGATAGAGCCCACCATTTTCTGAGCCAGCCTGGCTTCGTGGTTGAGGTTGCTGATGTCGTTTTCAATCGCATGGAAGAAACCGGCCATGGCGCGGCCCATGCCAATCGTCGTCCAGCTGTTAATCAGCTCATCGCGCGTCTTTTTGGCGTGGGATTCGAAATGCTCCAGATTCACCAGATTATTCAGAATCATCGCCTGCGACTTCATCAGACGGCGGCTAGAGCGCAGCGTAAACAGCTTTTTGTAATAAAAGTTGTAGTCGTCCTGAGTTTTGTCAGTCAGTTCGCGCAGGAAATCCGCGCTGACGCCTTTGCTTTCGTACTCTTCCAGCTTCTCCTGATAGGTGGAGTAACGGGATTGCAAAATGGCCTGACTGGTTTGCAGCATACCCAGCACGTCGTTCACCACGTTGTGGGTGATCAGCCGTTCTTTCTGGCCCAGAATGCGATCGGTAAGCAAGGCCTCCAAGTCGTCGAGGCGGCTGCTGCGCAACTTCTGCTCATCACCCTTGATGCGTCCGACCAGCGCCTGTTTGGCGGAGAGAAGCAGCACTTCTTCCGGCTTAAGGCCCAGCTGGTCTGCGGTTTTAGACTGCACCTTAGCGATGGCCTTGTTGGTGTGTTCTTCGCCCTGAATATCGTCCCAGAGTACGTCGATCTTGTTGAGCACCGCAAAACGGCCGGCGCGGTGATCGGAATGTTCGGTGAAGATGTGGTTGGTCCAAATCTCCATATCGCTGGCGGTAACGCCGGTGTCCGCGCCGAGCATAAATATGACGGCATGAGCGTTGGGAATCATGCTGACGGTCAGCTCAGGTTCGGAGCCCAAGGCGTTGAGTCCAGGGGTGTCCAGTATGCGCAGCCCTTGCTGAAGCATGGGGTTTTCCAAACTGATCAGCGCATGACGCCAGGCCGGAATGATCGCCATGCCTGGATGGCTGGGATCGCGCTCTAATGAGCCAAGCTCGAAGCCCAGACGGCGGGCTTCTTCAAAACTGACTGTACGGGTGCGCGCTACTTGGTCCAGCGACTCGCGCATGGATTCCGGCGTAGTCATGTCCAGAGGGTAATAGACCCAGTGCTCCTGGCTGCGTTTGTAATCCGCCAGGGATTTCTCTTCGCTACGGGTCTCTATGGGAAGCAGCTTAAGGTAAGAGCCGCCATCGCGATCATAGAACAGCTCGGTAGGGCACATGGTGGTGCGCCCGGCCTGAGAAGGCAGCATGCGCTGGCCGAACTCGGCGAAAAACAGAGCGTTGATCAGTTCGGTCTTACCACGGGAAAACTCGCCGACGAAAGCGATGGTGAGGTTGTCCTCATGCAGTAACTGAGCGCAGCGCTGCAGTTTCAGCTCCAGATCGTCGGAGTTCAGCTGATTGGTGCGCAGCCAGCTTTGATAATGGGCGATCTCCCGGATCAGGGTGTTCTTCCACTGGTGGTAGGCTTCGACGTGATAACTTAGTCCACTGCTCATATTGTTGTTTCTCGCTCTGACCCTAAGGTTGCCATTATATGGGATTCCGTTGGCGCTGCTGTGTCCGTGTTGGCGACTGCGAATGATGAAAATTTGTTCAGGTTTGATTTTGTATCGGGTAGCTTTGGAAAATCAAGCGTTTATATTGCTAAAAGGACATCAAACCGTCATGTAACGGTTTGTTATCATATATAGGGTTTTAGTAGCTTTGGGACGTCCGTCAAGTTTTGCACGCGAATACGCTTTTGACGGCTGCTTTCACCGGCGAGGATTTGTACATCTTGTTGCTTGACGCCGCAGAGTTTGGCGAGAAAACGGACAAGCTGCTGATTGGCGCGACCTTCAATAGGCGGGGCGCTTATTTTGATTTTCAGCGCGTCGCCATGAAGGCCGACGATCTCATCTTTTTTGGCCCCCGGCTGTAAATGACACTGCAGAATGAGCGTTTGCTCATCCTGCAGGCTGACGCAGCGGGGTGTGGCCGGATCAGGCAATGGACAGCGCCCGGCTGATCACGAACAGCAGCAGCAACACGACCATGGGCGACAGGTCCAGTCCGCCAATGGGCGGCATGATTTTGCGTACAGGGCGCATCAATGGTTCGGTGATCTGATGGACGAGCTGTGCGCCTGGGTGGTAGCTGCCCGGAGACACCCAGCTGATAATGACCATGATAAAGATGGCGAACTGATAGATGTTAATGACGCATTTAATCATCATCAGTACGGCGTTCGTCACAATGAGTCCCAGCTTGGCGACGATGAGAGACAAGGGAATCAAGTGGACGACGATAATCAGGATGATTGAAAGCAGTAGCGCCAGCACCAGTGATGCGAAATCCAGGCCTTTCCAGCCGGGAATGACTTTTCTGAGCGGCAACAGCAACGGGTTGGTGGCCTTAACCACGAACTGGCTGATCGGGTTGTAGAAATCCGCCCGGGAAACCTGGAGGATAAACCGCATCAGCACCACGCTTATGTAGAACATCCCGATGTAATATGTGACTTCTAACAATATTTGTAACATAGGCTTTATATCCGTCTGGAAGTTGCTCTAGCCGCCTGCAAGAAAAAACAATTCACTCACGACCGTCAAGAAGATTATTCCGGCGCGCGCTCTCCACTTAATTCATAGGATCTCTCCCAAGCTTTGCGGATAGCGGTTTTCACCATCGCTTTCATATCCTGCTCCTCAAAGCTTTTGATCGCTTGTTCCGTCGTGCCGCCGGGAGACATGACGCGCTTTTTCAGTTGCGCGGGGCCTTCATCGCTACGCGTCGCCAGCTCGGCGGCGCCGCGCATGGTTTGAATCGCCAGGGTTCGGGCGCTGGCCGGGTCCAGACCTAGCGAGGCGGCAGCCTCTTCCATCGCTTCCATGAACATGAAGCAGTAAGCAGGACCGCTTCCAGATAAAGCTGTGACGGTGTGTATGTCCTCTTGCTTTGACGTCCAGGCGACGATGCCGACGGCGCTGAACAGGTTGTCTGCAATCTCACGCTGTGCGTCGCTGACATGTGGATTAGCGTATAGCCCGCTGGCGCCCAGGTGCACCTGAGCCGGCGTATTTGGCATGCAGCGTACTACTGGCAGGTCGCCTCCCAACCAGGTTTCAATTTGCTCGCAGGAAACGCCTGCGGCGATGCTGACTATTAGAGGGCGACGCTGTTGTACGGCCTTCGCCAATCCCTCGCAGACCACCTGCATGACCTGTGGCTTTACGCACAGGATCAGCGCGTCGCAGTCCGCCATGAATTGCTGATTGTCCGTGCTGGTCGGGATGCCGAACGCGTCTGCGGCTTCTTTTAACTCATGCTCGGCAGGCGCGGTCGCGGCCAGTCTGTTCGCCGGGTAGCCATTGGCTATCAGGCCTCCAAGTATCGCTCGGGCCATATTGCCGGCGCCGATGAAGGTAAGCTGTGGGTGTTCTTTCATAGTGTTCTCTTTGCGGATACGACTATCGCCAACTGTCTTAATAATGTTTGTGACGGAGGATTTAAAGTGCAGGCGGATAAAATCCGCTGATTTCGCTGCATTTTAGTAGTTTCTGGCGCCAAATATGGCGGAGCCGATGCGAACAATGGTGGAGCCAGCGGCAATGGCGGCCTCCATGTCATCGGACATGCCCATGGATAAGGTGTCTACGCTATCGAACCGGCTTTGCAGCGCAGCAAAATGGCGACTCAACTCCTTGAAGGTGGCGGCCAGTGCTGCTTCACCCTGAGTCGGGTCGGGAATACACATCAGCCCTCTCAGGCGCAGGCCGGGCAGAGCGCTGATAATGTCCGCCAGAGGCGCGACTTCATCTGGCGACACGCCAGACTTGCTGCTTTCATCATTAATATTGACCTGAATGCAGACATTCAGCGGTGAGGCTCCCTCCGGTCGCTGCTCTGACAGACGGCGGGCGATTTTTTCCCGGTCCACGGTATGCACCCATTGGAATAACTCCGCCACCGGGCGGGTTTTATTGGACTGCAATGGGCCGATGAAATGCCAATTGATGGAGAGGTCGCTTAACTGGGCGATTTTATCCTGGGCTTCCTGCAGGTAATTTTCGCCAAAATCTCTCAGTCCCGCGTCATACGCGACCCGAATGGCCTCGGCCGGCTTGGTTTTACTGACTGCGAGCAACGTCACGGAATCCGCCGGCCGGGCCGCGGATTTTGTTGCATTTTGTATTCTTTGGCTTACTGTTTTGATGTTGTCTGCTATGCTGAACATATTATTTCTATCAATAGCTTAGGCTGCGTCGAAACGCGCAGATTGTAACCAACCCGCCGACAAAATTCAGTTCCTTCCGTCGTCGTGGGGAGGTGGCGCTGTTTGAGGGCCGCCGGAAGGCTGCATGTCATTATAAGGTTCAAAACGGGGATTCCTAATGGACATTACCGAGTTGCTTGCGTTCTCTGCTAAGCAGGGCGCTTCCGACTTACACCTATCTGCCGGGTTGCCTCCCATGATACGCGTCGACGGGGATGTCAGGCGAATTAACCTGCCCGCAATGGAGCATAAAGAAGTACACGCGCTGATTTACGATATTATGAACGATAAACAGCGTAAGGATTTCGAAGAGTTTCTGGAGACGGACTTTTCCTTCGAAGTTCCCGGAGTCGCCCGTTTCCGGGTTAACGCCTTCAACCAGAACCGCGGCGCCGGCGCCGTATTCCGGACCATCCCCTCCAAAGTGCTGACAATGGAAGACTTGGGAATGGGGCAGGTGTTCAAGGATATCGCCCTCAAGCCTCGCGGGCTCTGTCTGGTTACAGGACCGACCGGTTCCGGTAAGAGTACGACGCTGGCGGCGATGATCGACTTTATCAACGATACCCGTTACGACCACATCCTCACTATCGAAGACCCTATCGAGTTCGTGCACGAAAGTAAGAAGTGTCTGGTGAACCAGCGCGAAGTGCACCGTGATACGTTAGGGTTCAGCGAAGCGCTGCGTTCAGCCCTGCGGGAAGACCCGGACATTATTCTGGTTGGTGAGATGCGGGACTTGGAAACCATCCGTCTGGCGCTGACTGCTGCGGAAACCGGACACTTGGTATTCGGCACCCTGCACACCACATCCGCTGCGAAAACCATTGACCGGGTGGTCGACGTGTTTCCTGCGGAAGAAAAAGCCATGGTAAGATCAATGCTCTCCGAATCGTTACAGGCGGTCGTCTCGCAGACACTTCTGAAGAAGGTCGGCGGCGGTCGTGTGGCGGCCCATGAAATCATGATCGGCACGCCAGCGATTCGTAACCTGATACGCGAAGACAAAGTCGCCCAGATGTACTCGTCTATCCAGACCGGCGCCGCGTTGGGTATGCAGACCCTTGACCAGTGTCTGCACAATTTGATTTCTAAAGGGCTGATCAGCCGCGAAGCCGCGCGCGAAAAAGCCAAAATGCCGGAGAATTTCTGACGCCGCGACCTTATCCCGGTTTATGCCGGTCGCTGTAGCGTTATTACCATTGGGGTGTTGTGATGGATTTCGACAAGCTGTTAAAAATCATGGTGGAAAAGGGGGCTTCGGACCTCTTTATCACAGCTGGGGTGCCGCCCAGCATTAAAGTCCACGGTCGTATGGTGCCAATCACCAAATCGCCGCTGTCTCCTGAGCAGACGCGGGAAACCGTGTTTTCCATAATGTCGGAAAAGCAGCGTGCGGATTTTGAGGTTGCGCATGAGTGCAACTTTGCAATCAGCGCCCGCGGCATCGGTCGTTTCCGGGTCAGCGCCTTTTATCAGCGCAACCTGTGCGGGATGGTGTTGCGTCGTATTGAGACCAATATTCCCAAGCTGGACGACCTGCATCTGCCGGAGGTTATCAAGTCTCTGTCGATGACCAAGCGGGGCCTGATTATCTTTGTCGGCGCCACCGGCACCGGTAAGTCCACGTCGCTGGCTGCGATGATCGGCCACCGGAACCGCAACAGCAAAGGTCACATCATCTCCATCGAGGACCCCATCGAATATATCCATCAGCACCACGGCTGCATTATTACGCAGCGGGAAGTGGGACTGGATACGGAGTCGTTCGAAGTGGCTCTGAAGAACACGCTGCGGCAGGCTCCCGACGTTATCATGATCGGGGAGGTGCGATCCGCCGACACCATGGAATATGCGGTGACCTTCGCGGAAACCGGTCACTTGTGTTTGGCGACATTGCACGCCAACAACGCCAACCAGGCGCTGGACCGGATCATCAACTTCTTCCCGCCTGAGCAGCATAACCAGGTGTGGATGGATTTATCCTTGAACTTAAAGGCTATCGTGGCGCAGCAATTGGTGCCGACCCCGGACGGTAAGGGACGTCGGGCGATTGTTGAGATCCTCATCAACTCGCCGCTGGCCGCAGACTTGATTCGTAAAGGGGAAGTGCACAAGTTGAAAGAGCTGATGACCAAGTCGTCGGAACTGGGCATGCAGACTTTCGATCAGGCGCTGTACCGCGCTTACGCTGCGGGAGAGATTACCTACGAAGACGCGTTGTCTCATGCGGACTCCGCGAACGACCTGCGTCTGATGATCAAACTGGGTGCAGACAGCAATATTTCCAAGCTGCAAGGCGCAGCCAGCAGTCTGTCATTGAGCGACGACCAGGATTATTGATCGCTGAAAATCGCTTCTGAAAGCGGATAAAAAAACGGCGGGGTCCTCAAAGGCCCCGCCGTTTTGCGTTTCAGGAAGCGCTAGTGCGCCTCATCCCAGTTATTGCCAGCGCCGGCTTCCACTAATAGCGGCACATTCAATTCCGCGGCGGAAGACATAATCTGCGTCAGCTTCTCTTTAACTGCCTCGACAGCGCTTTCCTCTACTTCCAGGATCAACTCATCGTGCACCTGCATGATCATCTTCGCCGGCGGCGCGTCTTTACCTTCCAGCCAGGCGTCCACCGCCAGCATGGCGCGTTTGATGATGTCAGCCGCCGTACCCTGCATGGGGGCGTTGATGGCGGTGCGCTCCGCCGCCTGTTGCAGATTGCGATTGCTGGAGCGAATGTCGGGCAAATACAGACGACGCCCGAACAAGGTCTCCACGTAGCCGGTATCCTGAGCTTCCGCGCGAATGCGGTTCATGTAGTTCAACACGCCGGGGTAACGCTCGAAGTATTTGTCGATATAGCTCTGCGCTTCGCCGCGCTCAACGTGTATCTGGCGGGCCAGACCGAAGGCGGACATACCGTAGATCAGACCGAAGTTGATGGCCTTGGCTTTGCGGCGCTGCTCGGAGCTGACTTCGTCGAATGCGACGTTGAAGACTTCCGCCGCCGTCGCCTGATGCACGTCCAGGCCTTCGGAGAAAGCCTTTAACAAGCCTTCGTCCCCGGACAGGTGAGCCATGATGCGCAGCTCGATCTGCGAGTAGTCGGCGGAGATCAGCTTACAGCCTTTGGGGGCGATAAAGGCTTGCCGGATGCGACGGCCCTGCTCATTACGCACGGGGATGTTTTGCAGGTTGGGATCGCTTGACGACAAACGCCCGGTGGCGGCGACCGCCTGCTGGTAGGAGGTATGCACGCGGCCGGTGCGCGGGTTGATCATTTCCGGCAGCTTGTCAGTGTAGGTCGACTTCAGCTTGGAAAGGCCGCGATACTCCAGAATGACACGAGGCAGCTCATACTTCTCCGCCAGTTCCTGTAGCACCGGCTCGGCGGTGGAGGGCTGTCCCTTCGGCGTTTTCTTGATAATGTCGAAGCCGAGCTTTTCGTAGAAAATCTCCTGCAACTGCTTGGGCGATCCGAGATTAAACTTCTGGCCGGCTTTTTCATAAGCTTCTTCTTCCAACTCCAGCATGCGCTCAGCCAATTCCTGGCTGTGAGTGCGCAAACGCTGGCTGTCCACCAAGGCTCCGCGATGCTCCATCCGCATCAATACAGGAATCAGCGGGAGTTCGATTTCGCGATAAACCTGCTCTAAACGTCCTTCTTTCTTTAGTTTCGGGTTCAGAGCGTGATGCAACTGCAGGGTGATATCCGCATCTTCGGCGGCGTAAGGGCCGGCTTGCTCCAGGCTAATCTGGTTGAAGGTCAGCTGTTTCGCCCCTTTTCCGGCGATATCTTCAAAGTGGATGGTTTCCCGCCCCAGGTGTTTGGAGGCCAGGGTATCCATATCGTGACGGTTGGCGGTGGAGTTCAGCACGTAGGACTCCAGCATGGTGTCTTCCGCGATGCTGTTGAGCTGAACGCCATGATTGGCCAATACATGGGCGTCGTATTTCAGGTTTTGACCAATCTTGCGATATGCAGGGTCCTCCAGAAGAGGCTTGAGCGCGGCCAGAACTTTATCGCGCTCCAGCTGTTCCGGCGCTCCCATATAGTCATGGGCTACAGGCACGTAAGCTGCTTTGCCGGGCTCGACTGCGAAGGATACGCCGACGATCTCCGCCTCCATATAATTGAGGCTGGTGGTCTCTGTGTCGAAGCTGAATGTTTTGGCGTCAGTCAGCACTTTGATCCAGTGGTCAAACTGATCCTGCTCTGTCACAACCTGGTAATCCTGCTCAACGCTTTGCGCGGGGGAGGCGCTGGCTTCGGGTGTCGTCGCCTGTGTAGAGGGTGTCGCGTCAAGATCTTTGATCCAGGTTCTGAACTCCAACTCAGTAAACCAGGTGCGCAGCGCTTCTGTATCGACGGGATTGGGGCAAACCTCTTCCAAGGTGAAAGGCAGCTCGACATCGGTCTTGATAGTGGCGAGCTCTTTTGACAGCGGCAACTGCTCCAGGCTGCTGCGCAGGCTTTCGCCGATTTTCCCTTTGACCTCATCCGCCCGCTCCATCACTTGCGTCAGGGAGCCGAACTCACCAAGCCATTTGACTGCAGTTTTGGGACCGCATTTGTTCACTCCGGGGATGTTGTCCACGGTATCGCCAATGAGCGCCAGGTAATCCACGATCAGTTCCGGCGGTACGCCAAACTTCTCGACGACGCCTTCTCTGTCCATGGTGGTCTCTGTCATGGTGTTGACGAGGGTGACGTGAGGGCTCACTAACTGGGCCATATCTTTATCGCCCGTGGAAATTACAGCATCCAGCCCTTTTGTAGTTGCTTCATGGGCCAGCGTGCCTATAACATCGTCAGCCTCTACGCCTTCTATAATCAGTAAAGGCAGCCCCATAGCGCGGACAATGTCGTACAGAGGCGCAATCTGGCAGGCGAGGTCTTCCGGCATGGGAGGCCGGTTGGCCTTGTAATCGGGGTACATTTCGTGACGAAAGTTCTTGCCCTTGGCGTCGAAAACGGCGACCACCTGGCTCTCCGGATAATCTTTTTGTAACTTCCGAAGCATGGAGATGACGCCTCTGATGGCGCCGGTAGGTTGTCCCTTGGAGTTTCTTAGCTCTTTCAGGTTGGGAACGTGGTAGGCGCGAAACAGATACGAGGAGCCGTCTACCAGGACGACAGGCGCTGAACGGTTTTCTTTACTCATAGATGGTACTGGTTTTAAATGGTTGTATGGGCTCGGAATAAGCGTATCCCGCAGGATCGGCTAATCCCCGAAAATGGGCCCGAAAGAGGGCTGACGGAGCTGCCGGGACTACCCGGCGAATTAGCCCCAGGCGCTGCCTGATTAAACAAATGTGTAGGTTACCAAAAAACAGCGTGTAGGTTACCAATGAGTTTTTGGATACGTAAAGCTTTGCTCGCGTTAATTATTCTTCCTTTGGCGGCGCCAACGCTGGCGGAAGATTCTGCGGCGGAGCCAGAAGTGCAGATTCGTTATGGCGAAAAGGAAACCCATTACGAGTATCGGGTGAACGGCGAACTGGTGCAGATCAAGGTCGTCCCCAAAGTCGGACCGGAATATTATCTGGTGCCTTCCGATACGGGTGAATGGGTGCAATCGGAAAAGCCGCGGATACTGGTTCCGAGCTGGAAGCTTTTGGAATGGTAAGTTTTCGATAGGCGATTTATTTGATGGTCAAAGCGCAGGATGCGTTTGAAATTAAGTTTTAGAAGTAGTGAATAAGGCGGGTTAATGGCGGTTTTTACGAGAGTGTCTCCAGAGCAATTGCAGACGTTGCTGGAATCTTATTTCGATGCGCCTGAAGTGACGGAATTTCAAGGCATTGCGGCGGGGATAGAAAACACCAACTATTTTGTCAGCGTAACAAGCGGCGGCGAAGAAACACGCTGGGTGCTGACAATCTTTGAGATGGTGACCGCCGAAGAGCTCCCGGTTTTCATTGATCTGATGCAAGGACTGGCGCAGCAGGGCTTTCCCGCGCCGGCGCCTCATCCCATGCTGGATGGTTCATCCTTGGCCTATATAGAAGGCAAGCCGTGTGTACTGGTGCCCAGAATTGCCGGCGGCCACCTGGATACTCCCACTCGTGATCAGTGCGCCATCGCTGGCGATTTGCTTGGCGCAATGCATTTGGCCTCCCGGTCCGCGCCCGGTCGTCGTGAAGTGGTGCGTACAGTAGGGTGGATGCAGTCTCACCGGGATGATCTGGCTCCTCACATCAAGCAAGATGAACTGGCGTTGTTGAATGCGGAAATCGAGCATTTCCAGCAACAGGCGGATATTTGGACGCAATGTCCAAACGGCTGGATTCACGGCGATCTGTTTGTCGACAATGTGATGTTCGATGGGGACAAAGTGAGCGGCGTTATCGATTTTTATCATGCCTGCCACGATTGCTGGCTGTTTGATCTCGCCGTTGCTTGCAATGACTGGTGCTGTGATGCAGAAGGGCATTACGATCAGGAGAAGCTGCGCGCTTTTGTTGAAGCATACGACAACAAGCGTCCTCTGACTGATCTTGAGAAAAGCCTGTGGAGCGATGCGTTGCGGGTCGGTGCGTTGCGATTCTGGATTTCCCGGCTGATCAGCCAATACGGCAAAGGCTATCAGCATGAGGCTGAAAGAGGGAATACGCTGAAAAATCCAGATGAGATGAAGGCTAAATTACTATCCGCGCATAAAATAGCCGCCCTGTAGGCGGCTATCGAAATTCTTAGAGTCGCTGGGAGTGAGTAAAAGCTATCCGTTATTCAGAGTGGCGGTGACTTCCTGAGAGTAGTCGCTCGCCACGCCATCATAATCAATCACTCTTACCTTAAAACCGTATTTGCCTGAAGCGAACCCTGACAACTTCAATGAGGTGACGCCAACGTCGTCTATCACTACACGCCCATCATCGCCTTTGGACAGGTTGCGATAGGCCACTTCGTACGCGGCAATTTCGCTAAGGGCGAGGGAGGAGCCGTCTTCACGGGTCCAGGGCGTGTTCCAGGAAAGGGTTTTAGGCGTAATCGGCCCTTGCACTCCTGCGCTGGGGTTGGAAGACGATGAGTCGTCTCCCTGTGTTGCGTCACCGCTATGTGCGGCGCTTTTGGGGGAGTCTCCGCTTATCGAGTCGGACAGGTTGCAACCGGAACCCGTCGCAACAACGGTTCCCAAGAACAAAAATGCAATAAGCTTCCGGGCGCGAAGCAAGGTTTCGCTGCCAAGCAATTCTATCTTCATGGCGATTTTAAGAAGTCTTTCGGATAAACGGCTTAATAATTGTCAAAACATCTGACTTTCTAGTTTTTAGAAAGGAACTGATTGCTCAGTAAAGTCGACATTCGGACGCGACGCTATCTTTTTATGATCAATTCGTGACTAACTACCCACAAAAATATAATTCGACTTGGATTTGATAGCCATACTTCCATGTGGCTAGGCTTAAAGGTCTATCACGTTAAAGGTAAGCGGCTAGAGGTTTCGCATGAGTAAGCTGAAGTCTAGGCAACTCGGTGCGTTCTCCGGTAACGGCAGGCGAATGCGATGCCCAGAGCCGGGGGCGACGTCAATATTTTGTCCGTTTTTATTTTCCATTTTTTTGACAATAAAACTCATATTTCCGCTTGGTGTCATAATTTCGACGGTATCTCCAATAGATATTTTGTTTTTTACGTCAATCAAGGCATGACCATTCTCAGGAGAGTATTCCAACACTTCGCCGACGAATTGTTGCTTGCCGGACAGCGAGGTTCCATTTGCGTAATTCTGATACTCGTCATGTACATGGCGTCGGTAAAAGCCTTCGGTATAGCCCCGATGCGCAAGCTTCTCCAGATCGTCCATCAGCGACATGTTAAACGGGACGCCAGCCACGGCGTCATCAATGGCCTGGCGGTACGCTTGCGTCGTCCTGGCGACGTAGTAATGAGACTTGGTGCGTCCCTCGATTTTTAAAGAATGCACGCCGATGCGACACAATCGCTCCACATGCTGCACAGCGCGAAGGTCTTTGGAGTTCATGATGTAAGTGCCATGCTCGTCTTCAAAGGCGGGCATCAGCTGATCTGGTCGACCATCTTCCTGCAACAGAAACATTTCTGAGGTGACCCCGCCATCTCCCAGCGTCGAGCTGCAAGACTGAGGCTGCGTTGGCTCCCAGGTCTGCGCTGTGATATTGCCTGCGTCATCCTGGGTGGCTGGAATGGCGTTGTATTTCCAGCGGCAGGCATTTGTACAAGTACCCTGATTGGGATCGCGCTTATTGATGTAGCCGGACAATAGGCAGCGCCCAGAGTAAGCGATGCACAGCGCGCCATGAACGAAGACTTCCAGCTCCATCTGTGGCGACTTTTCCTTGATCTCTGCGACTTCCTCCAAAGACAGCTCCCGCGACAGTATCACCCGCTCCAGTCCTTGTCGGCGCCAGAACTCAACAGCGGCATAGTTAACTGCGTTCGCCTGCACGGAGAGATGAATGGGCATGTCCGGCCATTTGTCGCGAACCATCATGATCAATCCAGGATCGGACATGATCAGTGCGTCTGGCCGCATCTCAATCACAGGTGCCATATCGTCCAGAAAGGTTTTCACTTTGCTGTTGTGAGGGGCGATGTTGGCGGCGACATAAAACTTTTTGCCTTGTGACCGCGCTATTTCAATTCCTTCGGCCAGCGTGGCGAGATTGAAATCATTCTCCCGCACTCTCAGGCTGTAGCGAGGCTGTCCTGCATAAACCGCATCGGCGCCATAGGCGAATGCAAAACGCATGTGTTTGAGTGAGCCGGCTGGCGCCAGGAGTTCAGGTTTTTTCATAGCTTCTACTTCGTTGTCGGTTGATCGGTGATTAATAGATTTGGATAGGGTTCAGGAGCAAAGTCGCCAGTCCCGCAACGCCGGAAGCGGCGAGTGCGGTTGCGACTTTAACTCCCAATGGACGGTTGCCGATGGTCCATGCGAGACCCGCCTTAACCAGGCTATTGCTGCAGGCGGCGATAAAAATGCCCCAGGCGGCGACTAGTAGAGCCACTTTCTCTGGCTCTTTGGCGAGACGGGCCAGAGATAAACTGATCGCGTCTACATCACTCAATCCGGATATGGCGCTGAGAGCGTAGACGCCGCTGGCTCCCAGCCATTCGTGCAGTGCATTGGAGAGCAACATGATGAGCAGCAGCAGGAAGCCAAAGAACAGAGCGGAGGAGATTTCCAGCGGATTCTGCTTGAGATCGGGTTGTTCGATTTTTATTCCCGAGTGGCTGCGCCAGAAATAAAACGCGGAGGCGTATACGCAGAGGGCCATGAGAGCAAAGGGTGGGGCAAGTGCGTAAGCCAACGGAGGGTAGACGATATAGATAACCAGCAATAGCCTTGGGAACATAGTGCCGCAGGCGATCAACACGCCTGACGCCAGAAGTGGCGCATGCTCCTGATTGTCTTTGGCGACCCGCGACAAATGCAGTGTCAGCGCGGTAGAAGAACTCAAACCTGCGAACAGGCTGGTTATTAGTATCCCTTTGGATGGGCCGCCTATCTTGACTGCAAAATAGCCAACAAAGGAAATGGCGCTGATTAAGACAATCATCCACCAAACCTCATAGGGGTTAATAGCGCCCCATGGACCGAACCCTTCGTTGGGCAGTACTGGCAGCATGACGACGGTCATCACCAATAACTTGAGCCCGGCGTCCAGCTCTTCATCACGTATTTTTTTCAGAAACCCGTGCAGCTCCGGCTTGAGGTCGAGCAATATGGCGGTCACGACTGTCATGGTGGCCGCAACGGAGAACTCTCCCATGACGCACAAAGCACCATAGAAAAAAGTCAGCATTGAGGCGATCAGGCTGGTGATGCTCATGTCCAGACGTTGTCTCTGGCTGGTGACATAAGCGGCGATAAGAATCAGCGCCAGGGCGATGATGCCCGCCGCCAGCACCCACTCGCCCATTTGTTCGCCCAACCAGGTAGTCAGACCGCCCAGCAGCGCAATCAAAGCAAACGTTCTGACCCCCGCTACCCGATGGCCGGCCTCTTCGTTGCGGTTGACCCAGCCGCGCTGTATGCCGATGGTCAGACCAAGCAGCAGCGCCATGGCTAGATGGGGAAGCGGATATTGCGCATCAATCAGACTGTTCATACTGGCGGAAGGGTGGAGAAAAGCCGCTCAACGCCGCTTCAAAAAAGCGTGAAACGGGTTAGAGCTATCGCCATTAATAGGGTGGAATCGAACGGTCATATTCATCAAGGGCGCGCTGTGATTTTGATAAACGGCAATGTCTTAAAAAGTATAGCTAACGGGATCGCGTCCGTGCTGAAACGGCGACAATCCTAGTGTAAATGGATTTTTTCCAGCGTTTTCTGAGGTAGATCAAATTGCCTTTCAGCCCCTGTTTAAGGGGCCTGGATTAGTATGATTATTCTAATTTTTGCACGTATCTTGAGGGCGCAATCAAGGCAAGGAACTGGGTTCCTTATCTCAAAGTAAACCGGTAGGAGACCAAAGATGGGCAAGCTCAAGTCATATCAGGAGCAAATTCAGGACGCTGTAGAAAAAGGAATCAAAACAGTAGAAGAGCAGCATCGCACTCTTGCTGCGAAACCTTTCGAATACGCGGAGAAAATAGAGCAGGAAGCTAAGAATTTGTCCGTTAAGTCCGTGCGCGAAATGCACGACCACATGCTGGATAACGTTTACTCTTCGTTCCGCGCATGGAATCAGCGTGTAAACGACTTTGCTGCGGACCTGGTGGCCAAGATCGAAGGCGCAGAAAAAGACAGCGACGACGAGGCCAAAAAATCCAAAGCCGCGGCTAAGAAAACGACAAAAACTGCAGAAAAGCCGGCCTCTAAGACTACTGAGGAAGAAGCTGCAGCCTAAGAGTTCGCACTCTTGACAAAAGGGCGCCTATTGGCGCTCTTTTGGTTAGGTGGGGCGGAAAAGCGGATCAGTTGTTTATTTTTTCAAGCAGGAATTTCAGGCGCTCAATTTTCTGGGCGTAGTCAGCGGTTGTTTCTTCACGATCCTTTTCATGCGCGGCGATCTCACTCTGTAGCCGTTGTACTTGGCTGGTGTCTCGCTGAATTTCATCCAGTAAATCCTGTGGTACTGCGCGTCCTGCTCTTTCCGCGTCCGCCGCTCGAGATTCCTGGCTCGCCACCTTCTTTTCCAGCACCTCAATATTATTACGCTTGAGGCTGATTAACCCGTCCAGCTCTTGCAGTTTGCGATCGCGGGCGCGGGCGGCGTCATCCGGGTGGCTGAAAAGCCGCAGGAGGAGTTCATCCGCTTCGCGTTGTTTGCGGGCTTCCTCTTCCTTTTGCGCTTTCTCCGCCAGCTTGCGATCACGTTCGATAATCTGTTCCGGGGTCAATGCGGCGGGGATGTCCTTAATCACGCGACCGAATGCATCAACAATCTGGTAACCCTTTTTAGCCGCCTCCGGTGGTACGGAGTTCCCTAACACTAATGTGCCGTTTTGGTCCTTGTATCGATAAAATAGGGTTTCGGCCTGTACGAATGTTAGCGACATCAGGCAGAGCAGTACGCCTGCGGCAATCTTTGCTCCCCTGATTTTTTTTAATGGCATCATGTAGTTATATTATGGTTACTTCGCTTGGGTAACCCCTGATTAGTGGGTTTAAAGGTCATATCGGAATTAGCATGACTTTTATAATGTTATTCATAATTTCATTAATTGCCAACGGACTATCCGCTTTGGCTGGTGGCGGCTCTGGTTTGCTGCAGCTTCCTGCGTTGTTGTTTTTAGGCTTGAGTTTCTCTGTGGCTTTGGCTACTCATAAAGTAGCAAGCGTCGCTTTGGGCGTGGGCGCGTCATTCCGCCATCTGCGGGAGAAAGGGCTGGATTGGCGTTTTGCGTTATTCATTCTGGCGGCGGGCCTCCCAGGGGTTTTACTGGGCGCTCAGGTTATTCTGGGGGTTGATGATAATGCGGCGCAAATGGCGTTGGGACTTTTGACGACAGGGTTGGGCCTTTATTCAATGCGTTCCCCGCAGTTGGGCATGAAGGCGCACAGCAAGAACCGCTCTACATTGGGTTATGCGGCAGGAGCGATTGGGCTGTTCGGGATTGGCGCATTGAATGGCTCCATTACGTCTGGGACAGGTTTGTTCGTCACATTGTGGCTGATTGTGTGGTTCGGGCTAAGCTATCAAGGGGCGGTGGCGTATACGTTGGTTTTGGTTGGCGTTTTCTGGAATGGAGCGGGCGCTCTTTCTCTGGCGCTACAGGCGGAAGTGCGCTGGGACTGGCTTATCCCTCTTATATTGGGTGCTCTGGCCGGAGGATATCTGGGCGCGCACTGGTCCATCGCCAAAGGCAGTGCGATGGTGAAGCGCGCTTTTGAAGTGCTGACGATACTGGTCGGGTTCAGTCTGATGTTCAAGGCAGCCGGGTGGCTGCCTGATTTACGTTTAGTGGAAGTTACGAATTAACTTTGCACGCCGTAAACGGCACGATACTCGGCAACCTGCTTATAGTTGTCGGAAAAGTGCGGGTCAGACTTAAGAAACTCGAGAATTTGATCTAGCTGGATAATAGCTGTGACGGGAATCTGGTAGTTTTGCTCTATCTCTTGAATCGCCGACAACTGATGCTGTCCGCGCTCTTGCCTGTCAAGAGCGATGAGCACGCCAGCGGGTTCCGCGCCATTCGCCTTGATGATCGAAATGACTTCACGGATGGCTGTGCCTGCAGTAATTACATCGTCCACGATAAGCACCTTGCCTTTCAGCGGAGCGCCAACGATGACGCCGCCTTCGCCATGGGCTTTGGCTTCTTTGCGGTTAAAGGCGTAGGGAACGTCCATGCTTTTTTCGTTGGCCAACGTAACGGCGAGAGCGGAAACCAGGGGAATGCCCTTGTAAGCCGGCCCGAACAGCATGTCGTATTGCAACGGGCTGGAAGTTAAGGCCGCCGCATAAAAGTGCCCGATTTGCGCTAACGTTGTGGATGTATTGAATAATCCGGCGTTAAAAAAGTACGGGCTGCTGCGGCCGGATTTAAGTGTAAATTGGCCGAATTTCAGCACTTCACGCTGAATGGCGAACTCAATAAACGCTTTTTGATAGTCGTGCATAAGAGTTTCTTTAGCCCTTGGATTCTTTTGCAGTAAATATGAATTAGGTATCATACACGCAAATTTTTATAGGTAACATCTATGAGGGTAGTAACAATCAGCGTAAACGGACTGAAGCGCGCAGTCGGAGAGGGATTCTTCGAGTGGATGGCGCGCCAGGACGCTGACGTCGTTTGCGTGCAGGACCACAGGATGCGGGTTTATGAGTTGGACGAAGACAAATATCGTCCTGAAGGCTATGAGCCCTATTTTCTGGATGCGGAAAAGCTTGAAGACGGTGGGGTCGGCATTTATACCCGACAGATTCCCAAGGCCATCATGATGGGCTTTTCCTATGCTCCGGCGGATATGAACGGCGCTTTTATTCAGGCCGACTTTGACGCTGTCAGCATTGCTTCTTTGATGGTTCCCTGCGCATTGATGGACGACGAAAAACAACAGGCTAAAGAAGAGTATCTGGAAGCTTTCGGCAATCATCTGCAGAAAACGTTGCGTAAGCGCCGGCAGTTTATATTCTGCGGTAATCTCCAGACTGCTCACCTGGTGACGGACGCCAATCCCCGCTACCACCGCTTGGAAGTGTCCGGCTTTCTGCCGCAGGAACGGGCCTGGTTTGATCAGGTGTTTGATGAAATGCAGTATGTAGACGCATTTCGCAAGATCAACCGGGAAAAGAACCAATACACGTGGTGGCCGGAATCAGCGGAAGGCTGGCGTAAGCATTCAGGCTGGCGAGTAGACTATCAGATCGCCACGCAAGGGCTGCGCAGCTCTATCAAACGCGCCTGGATCGATACCGAAACCCGGTTCTCTGATCACGCGCCATTGATCGTCGATTACGACGTAGACTTCTAGGGCGGGCTTTGTCGGAGCCTTGCCCCGCCTATCTGGCGGGACGCGGTCAAGCAGTCGGCGTTGCGGCGCCGTCCGCCCTTTTCTCTATTTAGCTTTGTAGCACTTCTTCCTGGGCTACAAACAACTGGCGAATGCCCTTGCCAGCCAGATCCAGCATTGCCGTCAGCTCCGCGCTTGAAAATGGCGCAGCTTCCGCAGTTCCCTGCACTTCAATAAATCCATCCTGATCCGTCATGACGACGTTCATGTCCGTTTCCGCCTTGGAATCTTCATCATAATCAAGATCCACAACGGGGACGCCTTCGTAAACGCCTACGGAAATAGCGGCGACTTTGTGCAGAATCGGATTGTTTTTCAGCTGGCCTTTGGCGATCAGGCTGTTGATGGCGTCCGCCATCGCGACGAATCCACCAGTAATGGAAGCAGTGCGGGTGCCGCCATCAGCTTGTATGACGTCGCAGTCGATAGTGATGGAAATCTCCGGCATTTTCTTCAGGTCTACCGCTGCGCGCAGGGAGCGACCTATCAAACGTTGGATTTCCAGGGTGCGACCGCCCTGTTTGCCTCTGGCGGCTTCACGTTGGTTTCGAGTGCCTGTGGCGCGGGGCAGCATGCCGTATTCTGCGGTCACCCAGCCTTGGTCTTCACCGCGCAGGAAACGGGGAACGCCGTTTTCTACCGTGGCGGTGCAGATGACTTTGGTGTCGCCGAACTCGACCAGCACGGAGCCTTCCGCATGTTTCGTGTAGTTCTTGGTGATCTTGATGTCGCGAGTCTGGTCGGGCTGTCTTCCGCTGGGTCTCATAATGCATTGGCTCTCATTGATTCATGTGGGGGCGGATTGTAGCACGATAGGCCTATATGAATAAGTGAACGACATGGTTAGCAAGCCATTAAACAACGCCTGTTTTGGCTGGGAATCGAGCCCTGAGGCGCGTTGAAAAATAGTTGCGCCAGAGCCAATAAGCGCATGAATGGGGGCTGGATCTTGTGCTATTGTGATTGAGGAGGCGCCAAGTTTTTCATCTATTCCATGGCGATTTTCCATTCCGAAAAATTCATTGAGTTAACCTTTCAGGAGGTTATATGCCGGTAGTTAAAATTAAGTCGCTACCGTTAGCTCATGACACTGATTTGCCGAGGGTGCTGGAGGGAATTAGTAAGGAGTTTGCGGAAAGCGTAAATATCAACGTCGATAATGTGTACATTACCTGGGAATATCTTTCGCCAGGACACTACGCTCATCAAGGCAGGGTGGCCGGTCTACAGGAAACCCACAGCCATCCAGTTCAGGTTCAGCTGCTGACGGCGGACATGATCGATACAGGTAAAGTTCACCAAATGTTCGAAGCGCTGGCGGAAGCGATCAGCAAGCGCACTCACGTTTATCGGGAAAATATATTTATTTGGCATTCGTCGGTGGCTAGCGGTAAGGTATTCGACAGGGGGCAGGTAGATAACTGGTAATCTGGTTTGCGCTAAAACGCCGCATATTCATTGCGGTCCGGCAGGATCGCCATCTCTGACTATCTGCATCTAACTTAAACGACTATTATTCAATGAGGCCGGCTCAGGCTCCGCGACGGCGTAAGGCGTCATGCCGTTCACCTATAGCTGCAGCAACCTGAACCGCCGAAAATAATATACCTGCCGCCGGCTGTATTGCTCATCACGGAAAGTCGGCGCGCCGTCTTTTTCAACATTCAGGAATCGCGATTGGAGACTTTATGATTCGTAGTATGACTGCTTATGCACGGCAGGAATCCAGAGGAGAATGGGGCGTGCTCACTTGGGAGGTGCGCTCAGTAAACCACCGTTATCTGGAGCCCATGTTTCGAATCCCTGAAGTCTTACGGGAAATTGAGCCCGCTCTGCGGGAAGCGATGCGTCAGTATGTGCAGAGAGGCAAACTGGAGTGTCAGCTTAAATTCCAACAGGAATCTCAGGCCACCCCTTCTTATCAGGTGAACCTTGGTCTCGCCAATGAGCTGAATCAGGCGGTCAATCAGATCAACCGCATCCTGGATAATCCGGCGCATATCAATGCTTTCGACTTTCTCAACTGGCCTGGCGTGCTGGTCTCTGAGGAGACGGATCTAGAGCCGGTGAGAGAAGAAGCCGTGAGCCTGTTCGAACAGACGCTGGAAAGCCTGGTGAAGACCCGCGAGAGAGAAGGCGATCGCATTCGTCCCATGTTGGAAGACCGCTTAACCGCCATCACGGACATTGTTGGCCGCGTGCGTCAGAAAATGCCCATCATCCTGGAGCGCCAGAACGAGGCCCTGAAGGCCCGCTTCGAAGAGTTGGAGCTGGCGGTGGATAGCGCCCGTCTGGAGCAGGAACTGGTGATTGTTTCCCAGAAAGCGGATGTAGCGGAAGAGCTTGATCGCCTTGACGCTCACGTCCATGAAGTGCGTGAAGTCCTTGGCAAAAAAGAACCGATGGGCCGCCGCCTGGACTTCCTGATGCAGGAACTCAACCGCGAAGCCAACACCCTCTCCTCAAAATCCCTGGTCACTGAGACCACTCAGTTCTCTGTAGAGCTGAAGGTGCTGATCGAGCAGATGCGAGAGCAGGTGCAGAACGTCGAGTAAAACGACGTCGGACAGGACTAATGCCAGAAAACCCTGTGAATACAGGGTTTTTTATTGCCCGAATAGAGTAGAAAATTCCTATGGCGAAGAGCCGCCTTTCAGTTAGGATTGCTGCATTTCTGTGGGTTGTAGAGGCTCAGGATTAAGGAAAGCCATGTACGCGAAGAAGTATGGAAAGACGATAAAGCTGTTTTTGATGGACGCTGATCCGGAAGGCAGGATGGTGTGTGAAATATCCAACTGGACGGGTAAGGCCTATCGTATCCCGAGAGCCAAAGTAAAAGATTGTGCTGACCGTAGCGACCTGAAAGGAACCGCTGTGTATATACTTTTCGGTCGCGCAGACTCTCCCACCGCTAAACCCAAAGCCTATGTGGGAGAAACTGAGAATGCCTATGAGCGTCTCGTAAAGCATGTGTCAGACAAAGAGTTCTGGAATGAGTCGGTGGTATTCACCAGCAAAGACGAGAATTTAAATAAGGCGCACATCAAGTACCTTGAATCCAGACTCTGCGATATTGCCAAAACAGCTGGCCGGTTTGATATTCAAAATGGCAATACGCCCACTCGAAGCGCCATTTCAGAGTCTGACCAAGCGGAGATGGAAGAGTTTATTGAGTATATAAAAATCCTCGTCAACACGATGGGATTTAGGGTGTTTGAGCCTTTAGTGAAAGTGAATGACGCATCGGCGCAATCACCAGATATTTTTTATGTGAAAGGCGCCAGAGGAGCTAGTGGTCGGGGGCGGCGCACGAATGATGGATTTGTTGTGTTCGCTGGCTCTGAAGCCGCCACAAGTACTGTGCCGTCCTTTCCTAAAGGCTTCAACGCTCTTAGGGAAGAGCTTATGGAAGCCGGGGTATTAGGCCAGGCAAATCGCACTATATGGTGAATAATTGACCATATTTTTCCCCATGAGAGGTGAAAATGGCACTCAATATCTCAAATTCGCTACTTTACTCTCTATGCCATGGTTTCCGGGGATTCTCTGCTGCAGAGTATTTCCTTAAAATCGTATTATTAGCAATTTCCTGCCACTTTAATAAGACTTCAAGCAAGAAACGAAGTGCGATTCCCCTGGGTATTAGGCATATCGGGCGAAAAGTTACTTTTCAACACAGACTATCTCTTTAGTAGTCCTTCGGCTGCGGCGGCTGTCATCATGGGGCGAAGCGCCAATGGACTTGTCGAGTGGAAGGATGAGACAGGCAAGGATCTGAAGTCGGCGGAAGAACAAGAGATATCCAAAGCGGAAAAGGCGAGATAGTCCCGAGCATTGCAATTGCATAGATCATCTTCTGATGACCCTTTAACTTTAGAATTCACTACTACGTTGAGATGTACACAACTCCCATAAGCCCCAAACAACGCTACGATTCTTTGCTCAACGCAGGTGAGATTCAGGCTGATCCGTCGCAGGTGATGGCTTTGAATGCGTTGCAGGATTTGTATGAGCGGTTGGCTGGCTCTGGCGGTCGCCCCAGGTGGTTGATGGGGCGGTCGGAGTATGTGTCGGGGTTGTATCTGTGGGGCAAAGTGGGGCGTGGTAAGACGTTTTTGATGGATCTTTTCGTCGCCAGCCTCAATCCAGAACAGGTTTTGCGCCAGCATTTTCATCATTTTATGGCGTCTGTGCATCGACAGTTGCTGGCGTTGAGTGGAACCCCTGAGCCTTTGCGACGCATCGCCAGAGACTTCAGCCGTCGCTACTCCGTACTTTGCTTTGATGAGTTTTTCGTCTCGGATATTGGCGACGCCATGCTGCTGGGCGGGCTGTTGCAGTCGCTGTTTGAGTTCAATGTGACGCTGGTGGCGACGAGTAATACGCCGCCGGAAAGACTGTATTGGGATGGCTTGCAGCGTTCTCGCTTTCTGCCTGCTATCGCAGCGATTCAGGCGCATACGCAAACCTTACATATGGATGGCGGACTGGACCACCGTGAACGCGCATTGCAGCCGGAAGCTATTTATTTTGTCGAGCGTGACCAGTCTGAGTTGTCTGATGTTGAGGGCGACTTGCTGCAGCGTTTTGAGTTAGTGGCGGAGAGAGACAAGCCGCGTACGTTGACGGTGCTGTCCCGCGATATCGCTTACGTGGCTCGCGCCGGGCGGAGGATTGCTTTCGATTTTGCGGCTCTTTGCGAAGGACCGCGCAGTCATCTGGATTACGTTGATCTTGCTGAACGCTTCGATCTGATTATTCTTCTCAATATCCCGCCGTTAAGCGGCGAGGCGTATGAGAGGATCAAGGCGCGGGGAACGGAAGACGGCAGCGTCGGTTCCGGCGCAACCGGGGAAAGGGTCGTGGTGTTGTCGCGAAGTGATGACGCGGCGCGGCGATTTATTGCGCTGGTGGACGAGTTGTACGAGCGCAAAGTGCGACTTTATATGACCGCCTTAGCGCCTCTGGCGGAACTCTATACTCGCGGTGCGCTGACCTTCGAATTTGAGCGGGCGCGCAGCCGGTTGATGGAAATGGGGTCGTTGGCGTATCAGCATCTGCGCGAGCCGTCGGAGCTGGCCTGACTTGATGTCGGGCTACAGGTTCCTGATGACATATTCAGGAATATCAAAGGCGTCGACTTTCGCGCCGTAGCGCTTATCCAGATCATAGGCCATGATCTCCAAAGGGGCGTTTGCATAACCGCAGGTCAGAATTTCCTTCATATAACGCTGGATAAAGTTCAACGCGCCCAGCTCACGCCACTGCACTACGTGCACCAATTCATGAAAATGCACTCGCAACTCGGAAACTGCTGAAGACCTTATGTAGTAAGTGTCTTTATAGGTCGTGCCGTTGACGGGCATATCGATAAATGCGCCGAATCCCATTTGGCGCAGTTCTGGAAAGTCAGGTCTGGGAATGTCGTCAGTCACCACGAAATAGGCGCTGGCCAGGAACTCCGATGAGTAAAAGCCGGCGAATGCCTGGGCGAACTCCGTGCAGGCGTGGCGGCGATCGTAGTTCTTACGGTTGGTGTCGTCGATCCAGGCGTTTATCTTTTCCAGCACAATGCCTCCTTTTGGCCCCGTTTTACTGTAAATCTTCTCCCGGCAGTTTATTTCAATTCCCCTTTCAGGGCATGCGGATAACGCGCCCGGCGCGTCATTTCAGCGCACTATAAGTTTCCCTAATACTAGCTTTTCGACGAAAGTGATTGTATTTGCTGGGTTTTTTGGGGCCTCCTAGAATCGGTTGGTGTTTGAAGCCTGCGCGCCCATCTCTGCTGAGATAGGGCGTCGTCCTAGTAAACAACAATAAACAGGGGGATAAACCCATGGCCGAAACGTCCGCTGCCACAGCGTCTGACAACAGCATTGCGCCTTCAGTTGCTCATGTCGGAACGGTGGATTATGAGAATGTATCCAATGATTATCTGGAAAAACGTCAATTAAAAAAGGGAGCGGCGGGATGGATTCTGCTGGCCAGTCTTGGCGTCTCTTATGTTATCTCCGGTGATTTCGCCGGCTGGAACTTTGGCCTGGAGCAGGGCGGTTTCGGCGGCATGTTTATCGCCACGATTCTGATGGCCGCGATGTACACCTTCATGGTGTTCGGCCTGGCGGAGCTCTCTTCCGCTATTCCCACCGCCGGCGGCGGTTATGGCTTCGCGCGCCGCGCCATGGGCCCGCTTGGAGGCTTTCTGACCGGCACCGCCATTCTTCTTGAGTACGCTATCGCGCCTGCGGCCATCGCCATCTTCATTGGCGGCTATGTGGGGGAAATGTTCGGTCTGAACGGTCCTTTGGTCTACGCCGCTTTCTATATCATTTTTGTCGGCATTCACCTGTGGGGCGCCGGCGAAGCGTTGAAGATCATGCTGGTCATCACCGCCATTGCCGCGGCGGCGTTGCTGGTGTTTATCCTGGGGATGCTGCCTGAATTTGAACTGGCCAACTTGACGGATATCGCCGTTAACGAATCCGCCGTGGGCGCCAGCGCTTTCCTGCCGCAGGGCTACTTTGGGATATGGGCGGCGATTCCTTTCGCCATGTGGCTGTTCCTGGCGGTGGAAGGGGTGCCTTTAGCTGCGGAGGAAACCAAGAACCCTGCTCAGGACATGCCTAAGGGCATTATCACCGCCATGGTGATTCTGCTGATTTTTGGCGGATTGGTGCTATTCCTCGCTCCGGGCGGCTCCAGCGCTGAGTTGATGAAAGACCACAGCGCGCCGTTAGTGGGCGCTCTGCAGCATGCATACGGTGAAAGCTCAGCGATGGCCACCTTTGTGAATCTGGTGGGTCTGGCGGGTCTGATCGCCAGCTTCTTCTCCATTATCTTCGCGTACTCCCGTCAGGTGTTCGCCTTGTCCCGCGCAGGTTACCTGCCGCGCTGGCTGTCCTTAACCGGCAATCGCAAAGTGCCGACAATGGCGTTGGTCGTGCCGGGCGTGATTGGGTTTCTGCTGTCATTGACCGGAGAGGGAGACTTGATGATCACCATGGCGGTGTTTGGCGCCACGATCTCCTACGCCATGATGATGCTGTCGCACATCATTTTGCGAGTCAAAGAGCCCAATATGCATCGTCCCTACCGCACGCCAGGGGGCATATTGACGACTGGGATCGCGCTGCTCTTGTCCGTCGCCGCGTTCATCAGCACGTTCCTGGTCAGCCAGGAGGCGGCGATGTGGTCAGCCGTGTTCTATGCGGTGATGGTGGCGTATTTCGCCTTCTATAGTCGACATCACCTGGTGGCGAAAGCCCCTGAGGAAGAGTTTGAGGCCATCGCCAAGGCCGAGGCTGAATTGAGTTAATTGGCTTAAAGGGATTGCGGGGCCGGCGCGCCGGCTCCAGGATCATTATCTGCAACAGGACTGAACAAGAATCACAACAAGGCGGATTAGAAATGATAAAGACAAGAGACGTAAAAACTATCGCCGACGCCAAACGGATTGTGGAAGAGCGCAATCTGACCCATGTGAAGGTCGGGTTGTTTGATAACGATGGCGTTATGCGCGGCAAGTACATGAGTAAGGAGAAGTTCTTTTCCTCACTGGAAAGCGGCTTCGCCTTCTGTGACGTGGTGTTGGGCTGGGACTCACAAGACCAGCTTTATGAAAATGTTGGCGTTAAATATACCGGCTGGCATACAGGCTACCCGGACGCTCCGGTGAAAATTCTGCCCGAGAGCTGCCGCGACATCCCCTTTGAGCCGGGCATGCTGCTGTTTTTGTGTGATTTTGATGGGCCCGCTGCGCGTATCTGTCCACGCAATGTGTTGTCGCGGGTACTGCGTCGTGCGGAAGACATGGGGCTGGACGCCTACGCCGCCTTTGAATATGAGTTCTTCATGTTCAACGAAACGCCGCATTCCGCCCGCGCCAAGGGATATCGTAACCTGGAGCCGATCACGCCGGGCTTCTTTGGCTATTCCATGCTGCGTAACTCCGTACACGCGGAGCTTTATCACGAGCTGTTGGATCTGTGCGAGAAAATGGACTTCCCTTTGGAAGGACTGCACACCGAAACTGGACCTGGCGTCCTGGAAGCGGCATTGACGGTGGATTCGGCCTGCGCAGCGGCGGATAAGGCGGCTTTATTCAAGACCTTCACCAAAGTATGGGCGCAGCGCAAGAACATGATGGCCACATTCATGGCCAAGTGGTCCAACGACTATCCCGGACAGTCCGGGCACATCCATATGTCGTTGCGCCATAAAGAAAGCGGCAAGTCGGCCTTCTATGAAGCCGGTCAGCCCATGAACATGAGCAAGATGCAGCGTCACTTTATCGCCGGTCAGCAAAAGCTGATGCCGGAAATGCTGGCGATGATGGCGCAAACCGTGAACGCCTATTCCCGCTTGGTGCCGGGCTTCTGGGCTCCGACCGATGCGACCTGGGGCTGCGAAAACCGCACCACCGCGCTGCGGGTCATTCCCGGATCGGACAAGTCGCAGCGGGTCGAATATCGACTGGGCTCCGCCGACGCTAATCCCTATATCGCTCTGGCGGCGTCTCTCGGCTCGGGTCTTTACGGTATTGAACACGAACTGGAGCCGGAGGAGATGGTGTCTGGTAACGCCTACGATCAGGAGCATCCCAGGCAGCTGGCGTTGCCGTCCACGTTGGTGGACGCCGCGGCGGCCTTGCGTCGCTCGGAAGCGGCGCGAGAGCTGTTTGGTAATGAGTTTGTTGAACATTACGCCGCCACTCGTGATTGGGAAGGCCGCGAATTCCGTCGCCATATTACGGATTGGGAGCTGGAGCGCTATTTCGAGATTATCTAGCGCGACGATCAGAATGACCTTCAGTCCCATGACTATCCTTTAAGTAAAGGTAAGAGAATCGAAGATGAGCACTATGCAGAAGACTTGGTCCCCTGTGGACGGATCTCTCTATGTTGAGCGTCCCTACGCTGATCAAGCGGCCATCGCCGCCGCTACGGCTAAAGCGGCGCAAGCCCAGCGCGAGTGGAAGGGCGCCACGTTAGCGCAGCGGCGGGATATCTGTCGCAAGATGGTGGACGCCTTTGTCGCCAAGCGCGACGAGATCGCGACAGAGTTGTGTTGGCAAATGGGGCGGCCCATTCGCTACGCGGCGGGAGAGGTGGGCGGATTTGAAGAGCGCGCCCGTTTTATGATCGATGTCGCGGAAGAAGCGCTGGCGCCGATAGAGCTGGATGAGAAACCAGGCTTTCGCCGCTATATCAAACGTGAGCCCGTGGGCGTGGCCTTTGTCATTGCGCCCTGGAACTATCCTTATTTGACGGCGGTTAACGCCATTGTGCCGGCGATCCTGGCCGGCAACGCCGTGCTGCTCAAGCATTCAGCGCAAACGCCTTTGTGCGCGGAGCGCATTGACGAAGCTTTCCGTGAAGCAGGCTTGCCTGACGGCGTATTCCAATACCTGCATTTGAATCATGCGGATACGGAAGCGCTGATCGGCTCGCCGGACATTCACTACGTCGCGTTTACCGGTTCCGTCCCAGGCGGAGCCATGGTCGAGCGCGCCGCCGCAGGCCGTTTTATCGGCGTAGGTCTGGAATTGGGCGGCAAAGACCCCGCCTATGTACGCGCGGACGCGGATATTGACCACGCTGTGGAAACCACTATTGATGGCGCTTTCTTCAACTCGGGGCAGTCCTGCTGCGGCATTGAGCGCATCTATGTGCATGAATCCGTTTACGACGCTTTTGTGGAGAAGGCCGTCGCCCTGGTCAGAAGTTATCGTTTGGGGCGCTCCGATGATCCCAACACTACCTTGGGGCCGCTGGTGCGGGCTTCTGCGGCGGAATTCGTTCGAGGACAAGTGCGCGAAGCCGTGGAGCAGGGGGCTGTCGCCCATATCAATCCCGCGGACTTTGAGATGGATAAAGAGGGAACGCCTTATCTGGCCCCGCAGGTGCTGACCAATGTTGATCACAACATGCGGGTGATGACCGAAGAATCTTTCGGTCCGGTTGTCGGCATCCAGAAAGTGGCGTCCGATGAGGAAGCCGTGGCGCTGATGAACGACAGCGAATTCGGCCTGACCGCGTCTATTTTTACGCGGGATCTGGATGCAGGCGTGGCGCTGGGCGAGCAGGTCGAGACCGGCACTTTCTTTATCAACCGCTGCGATTATCTGGACCCTGCGTTGGCCTGGACCGGCGTGAAGAACTCCGGGCGCGGCTGCACCTTGTCCAAGCTGGGCTATGAATCCCTGACCCGGCCCAAGTCTTTCCATATCAAGATGCTGTAACGCCAGTCATAGACAATGGCGAAACAAAAACTTTAACGAGCGTATTAAAGAGACTGTACATGAGCGCACTACAAGCCAATTGGAATTATCCGACCGCCATCCGCACCGGCGCCGGACGTATCCGGGAACTCCCGGAACTCTGTCGTAATCTCGGCATGCGGTCGCCTCTGCTGATAACCGACCCAGGTCTGAAATCCTTGCCGATGGTGCAGGACACCGTCGCTCTCTGCCGTGACGCCGGGCTGCAATGTGGGCTGTTCGCGGACATTCAAGGCAATCCCACGGGGGAAAATGTGGAAGCGGGTGTCGCTGCCTATCGCGCTGGCGGCCATGATGGCGTCATCGCCTTTGGCGGCGGTTCTGCGCTGGACGCCGCCAAGGCGGTGGCGTTGATGGTTGGACAGGATCGTCCGTTATGGGATTTTGAAGATGTCGGCGACAACTGGACGCGTGTCAACGAAGCTGGCATGGCCCCAGTGGTCGCCGTGCCCACGACGGCGGGAACAGGTTCGGAAGTAGGGCGGGCCTCGGTGATCACGGACGCCGCCAAGCACGTCAAAAAGATTATCTTCCATCCGCGTATGCTGCCGGCGCTGGTGATTCTGGACCCAGAGCTGACTGTCGGCCTGCCGCCGCCTATCACCGCTGCGACGGGGATGGACGCGCTTTCCCATAATCTGGAAGCCTTGTGTTCGCCTTTTTATCACCCTTTGGCGGAAGGCATTGCGGTGGAAGGCATTCGTCTGGTGAAAGACTATCTGCCCCGCGCTGTCGCGGACGGCGCTGATATCGAAGCGCGTACGCAGATGCTGGTCGCCTCCAGCATGGGCGCTACAGCGTTCCAGAAAGGCCTTGGCGGCATGCACGCCCTGGCGCATCCGCTGGGCGCTTTGTACAACGCGCATCATGGTCTGCTCAACGCGATTCTCATGCCATACGTGCTCAAGGCGAACCGCGAGGCGATTGAAGAGCGCATTACTCGTCTGGTGCGTTATCTGGACTTGTCGGAGCAAGGGTTCGACGGCTTCCTGAACTGGGTGCTGGCGCTGCGTGAAAGTCTGGGTATTCCACATGCTTTGTCAGCGATCGGCATTGACGACAGCGACGCGGAGCGAGTCGGCGCCATGGCGGTGGAAGATCCCTCCGCCGGCGGCAACCCGGTAGCATTCGATGCCGGCCAGTACGCCGAACTCTTCAGAAACGCTGTACATGGACGTCTTTGAAGGCAGGGAGAGGCGGATGAGAATTGGCATTTTGCAGTGTGACGACGTTATGGAGGAATTACAGCCGGAATTCGGGAATTATCCGGCGATGTTTGAAGCGGCGTTGGGAGAGCTGGCGCCGCAATGGACTTTCGTCACCTATCGGGCGATGGACGGCGAACTGCCGGACTCCGTCGACGCCTGCGACGGCTACATCACCACCGGCAGTCGCCATGGCGTGAATGACGGCGCGCAGTGGATCGAAAAGCTGGAGAGTTTTGTGCTGGCGGTCGCTACGGCGGAGAAAAAGTTTGTGGGCATCTGCTTTGGCCATCAATTATTGGCCAAAGCGCTGGGAGGCCAGGTGGAGAAGTCCAATCGCGGCTGGGGCGTGGGCATGTCCTTCAATCAGATTGGCGTGCGCAAAAACTGGATGGAGCCTTATCAGCCTTCCCTGGACCTGGTGGTCAGCCATCAAGATCAGATCACGCAGTTGCCGGAAGGCGCGGAGGTGCTGGCGAGCAGTACCTTCTGTCCCTTCTACCTGTTGCAGTACGGCGCTGATCTGATGACGGTGCAGGGGCATCCTGAATTCAGCAAGGCGTACTCCAGCGCCTTGATGGACAAACGCACGGATCGCATTCCAGCGCCGCGCATTCGCGAAGGCAAGACGTCTCTATCGGCGCCGGTGGATGATCGTTTGATGATGCAGTGGATCATCAACTTTTTCGCAGGAGGACGGCTGACCCGTTAAGCCCTCTCTGCTCTTTTTATCGGGCGCACTGTTTATATCGGTGCACTGTATCGGACATATTGTATCGGACACACGCAGAGTCGGGCTCTGCGCGTTCCCCCTCAACCCTCTTTGGCTGCGCTAGCGTCCCATGGGGCGACGCCAGACGCGGCCGTTTTTTTAATCCCCTAAAGTCAGATATTCCATCATCCAGGGATGTTCCGTCGCCATCAACGACAGGAAATCCTGCTTCAATATAGCGATACAGTCCTGGGCGATTTCCCGGGGCAGGTCCCCCAGTTCTCCCTTACGGGCAGTCAGAGTAATCGAGCGGAACAGCTGTTCGCCGGGCAAACGTCGGATTTGTACGTGATGTTGCTTGATGCCGCTTTGGAATAAACACAGAGGCGTGGTGATCGTCCAGCCCATACCCGCCGACACAGCGGAGACAATGGCGTAGGAGTTATCCAACTGCAGTCTGTCTGGGGCCTCCACCCGCACCGCGCGCAAATGCCGCTCGATACCTCGAGCGATGAGGGAGTGAGCGCCGTAACGGACAAAGTCCAACTCCGCCGCCAGTTTGTTGAGGTCGTCGGCGGGGCCATTGTAGTCGTTGGGAAGGGCCAGAATGAACGGTTCCCGCAGGATGCGGTAACGGGACAGGTCGGCGTAATCCTCTAAGGCATCATCAGAAATAATAATATCGGTGTTGCGCGATAGCAGGGAATGGCCGTGCAGATGCGATAGCCCTGTGCTGATCGACCAGTCATGGGCGCGTTTTTTCACCGCATCCAGCAGCGACCGTCCCACCGAGGTGACGATGGAATCGGTTAACGCGATCTTTATGAGGCGCAATTGCGCGAAATCCGATTGCAGAATGGCCTGACTGGTCTGCTCCGCTTCCTGCAACAGGGCGGTGCTGCGGTCGTACAGGAAGCGCCCGGCGCTGGTCAGCTCCATGGGGCGGACTGTGCGATCGAACAGCCGGGTCTGCAGCGACTCCTCCAGCTTGGACAAAGCCTGCGAGATCGAGCTTTGCGTCATTCCCAGCTGCTCAGCGGAGTGGCTCATATTCCCGGTCTTGGCGACGTGGGCGAAAATACTCAGAGCGCGGAGGTCGAAACCGAAACGTGTTGCCATAACTTCTACGAATCAGGGTTGTATGCATGGGCGTTTATCGCCTGTTGCAGGATTGCACGGAGCGGCCTCTGAATGCAAAGGTCCGCTACAACCCATCACAACTCTGGTACTATTGTTGATTAACTAGAGCGTGTTGGTTAACTGGAATTCGTTGGTTAACTTGATTTGTTAACTGTCCGGATTACTTAATCATTTTTCGCCAGCACCCAGAATAACGAAGGATATCTCATGGCCAGAGGTCAGTTATATATTATTTCAGCGCCCTCCGGGGCGGGTAAGACCAGTTTGGTGTCGGCTTTACTCAAAGAAGATAAACTGGCGCAAGTCTCCATCTCCCACACGACCCGTCAGGTGCGTCCGGGCGAACAGGATGGGGTGAATTACTTTTTCATCTCCCGCGAAGAGTTTCTGGCGCAGGCGCAGGCGGGAGATTTCCTGGAGCACGCGGAAGTGTTCGGCAATTTCTACGGCACGTCTCAGGCCTGGGTGGAGTCGACCCTGGCTAAAGGCGTTGACGTTATCCTGGAAATTGACTGGCAGGGCGCGCAACAGGTGCGCAAACTGCGCCCGGAAGCCAAATCCATCTTCATCCTGCCTCCTTCTCTGGAAGCCTTGCAGCAGCGTCTGGAGTCTCGCGGCCAGGACAGCGCTGAAGTAATTCAGCGTCGCTTGCAGGAAGCGGCGAACGAAATTTCCCATTATCCGGAATACGACTATCTTGTATTCAACGATGACTTCGATCACGCACTGGCGGATTTGAAGTCCGTTTTCCGGGCTGAGCGACTGCGTTTATCCGTACAGCAAGTGCGCTTCGAAGCCGAGCTGCGCGGGATGTTGTCATCCCAGTCGAGTTAGCCTAAACTACGCGGTCATTTTCTGAACTGGCACTGGTAAAGGGTGTGTTATGGCGCGAGTAACCGTTGAAGACTGTCTGGATCATGTAGATAACCGTTTTGAGCTAGTCATGCTGGCTTCGAAGCGCGCTCGTCAGATCAGCCAGTATGGCAAAGACCCTAAGGTCGAGTGGGAAAATGATAAGCCCACTGTCGTCGCACTGCGCGAAATCGCCGCAGGCCTCATCACATCTGAGATGCTTGAGCAAGACGAAGACTAACGTCCGGGCCCCGCAAAGGGGCCTGACTTCACCCTCTCTTGAAATTCCCCTCTTTATCTTTATATTGATTTATACAGCTGTTAAAAATCTGGGCTGATTGTCCGGTTTTTTCATCTCCGCCATTTTTATTTTGTGTACCGCTTATGTTGTGAAGGTCCCTTGTGCCGACGATTGATGCGCTTGCTGAACGTTTAAAAACCTATTTGGATAACCACCATATCAATGTGGTGCGGCGAGCGTTTTACTACGCCGAGCAGGCGCATGAAGGGCAATACCGGCAAAGCGGGGAGCCTTACATCACTCATCCGCTGGCGGTGGCCAATCTCCTGGCCGATTTGCAATTGGACCATCAGTGTCTGGCGGCGGCTATGCTGCATGACGTCATTGAAGACACTGGGATTCCCAAAGACGCGCTCAGCGGCCAGTTTGGAGAGAGCATCGCCGAATTGGTGGATGGCGTCAGCAAACTGACCCAGATTGAATTTAAATCCAAAGCGGAAGCCCAGGCGGAAAACTTTCAAAAGATGACTTTGGCCATGGCCAAGGACATTCGCGTTATCCTGGTGAAGCTGGCGGACCGTCTGCACAACATGCGTACGCTGGGGCCGCTGAAGCCGGAGAAACGTCGTCGTATTGCGACGGAGACGCTGGATATCTACGCGCCGATCGCCAATCGTCTTGGCATCCACACCATGTGCGTGGAGCTTGAAGACCTCGGGTTTCAGGCCATGTTCCCGATGCGCGCCAAGTATATCCAGGAAGCGGTGCGCAAACTGCGCGGCACCCATTACGAGATCATCGAAGAGATCAAGCACAAGCTGGAAAGCAAACTGAAGGAGCGCGGTCTGTCCGTGCGCATTCAGGGCAGGGAGAAACACCTGCACAGCATTTACCAAAAGATGAAGGCTAAACGACGCTCATTCCATGACATTATGGACGTATATGCCTTCCGAATTATTACCGACTCCGTGGACAGCTGTTACCGAACGCTCGGGGTGGTCCACGGCATGTACAAACCGGTGCCGGGCCGCTTCAAAGACTATATCGCCCTGCCCAAGGCCAACGGTTATCAATCCATTCACACCACGCTGTTCGGCTCCCACGTCAATATCGAAATCCAGATCCGCACCGAAGAAATGGACAAAGTCGCCAACAGCGGCATTGCGGCGCATTGGGTTTACAAGAGCGCCACTTCCGACTTGGCGGATAACCAGCAGATGCGGGCGCAGAAGTGGGTGAAGGATTTGATGGAGCTGCGCGAGCGGGCGGACGACTCCCTGGAATTCATCGAGCACGTCAAAATCGACCTGTTCCCGGACGAAATCTACATCTTTACGCCCAAGGGCCGCATCATGGAGCTGCCTGGCGGGGCGACTCCGGTGGACTTCGCCTATGCGATACACACGGATATCGGCAACTCCACGGTAGCCTGCCGCATTAACAAGCACTTGGCGTCACTCAGTATGCCGCTGAAGAGCGGGCAAACCGTGGAAATTATTACCGCGCCCGGCGCCAAGCCGAACCCGGCGTGGCTCAACTTTGTCGTCACAGGCAAGGCGAAGAGCAACATCCGGCACTATCTGAAGCAGCAGCGTCAGAGCGAATCCCGCGAACTGGGGCGTCGCCTGCTGAAGAAAAACCTGCAGGCGTTCGGCAAACGACTTGACGACATCAGCGAGCAGCACAAAGAAAAAGTGCTCAAGCACAATCAGGCCAGCAGCTTCGACCGCCTGCTTGAGGAAATCGGACTGGGCAGCCGCATGGCGTATATCGTGGCCCGCCAACTGGTGTCTGACGGCGAGCCGACGGAAAGCCATGACATGGAATACCGCGAGGACGACAACAAGCCGTCCTTGATGGTTGAAGGCGCTGATGGCCAGGTGTTGAATCTGGCGCACTGTTGTAAGCCGATTCCCGGCGATCCTATCGTCGGTGTCATCAATCGCGGCGCAGGATTGATGATTCACTCTGAAACCTGCGACAAGATCAAGAAATTCCTCCACGACCCCGAGCACTGCATCCATCTGACCTGGGCCAAGAACATCACTGATGAGTTCTCTGTCGCCTTGCGGGTCGAAGTGGAGCGCCAGCGGGGCGTCATCGCCGAAATCGCCAGCGCGGTCACCATGGCCGACGGCAATATCGAGAAAATCAATGTGGAAGAGCAAAACGCCCGTCTCAGCGTGGTGAGCCTGATCATTAAAGTTCAGGGCCGTATCCACCTGGCGCGGGTCATGCGACGCCTGCGTCATCTGCTGGCGGTGACTTCCATTTCCAGGGTGAAACACTAAGCGGCCGGGAACGCCGCGCCAACCTTATCCATCCTGCTAACTGATCCGTTTCCTGAGTACTGTCTGACAGTATTCGCAAACCGGAGAAATCCGGTAAGATGCCGTTCTTTCAACACAGTATCGGCGGTAACTATATCCAAGGCGGCGTTGTCCGCGGCGGAACGAGAATAATGAGGCAACAGATATGACTAATAAATCCGTTATCCAGACTGAAAATGCGCCCAAGGCGATCGGCACCTACTCCCAGGCGGTTAAAGCCGGTCAAACCGTATACCTGTCCGGCCAGATTCCGTTGAATCCCGAGACGATGGAACTGGTGAGCGGCGATTTCGCTGAACAGACCAAGCAAGTATTCGATAACCTGCGCGCTGTATGCCGCGCTGCCGGCGGCGACCTGGGCGATATCGTCAAACTGAATATCTATCTGACCGACCTGAGCAACTTCGCTACCGTCAACGAAATCATGGCGACTTACTTCAAAGAACCTTATCCCGCTCGCGCCGCGATTGGCATTTCCCAGTTGCCGAAAGGCTCACTGGTGGAAATGGACGGCATCATGGTGACTTCCTGATCCGCTGATTTCTTCTCCCCGGTCCGGCTCCGGACCGGGAAGCTTTCCCCGCCAGCTTCTGGTCTTCACGCTTTTGTATTCGCCTGACTGTTTTGGGCGATATAAGCCTCAATCATTTCCCCATAACCTTCTCGAAATGTGGGATAGCTGAACTGAAAACCACTGGCCAGTAGCCGTTGGTTGGCGCAGCGTTTACTGCCTGCGCGACGTTTTTGCTGGGCTGGCGCGGCTTCCGGCGCGCACTCCACGCGAGAGCAGGCTTGCTCTCGAATCCATTGCGCTACTTCGTGCATTCGCACGGGCTCGCAGTCGCTGGCCAGATAGTAGGGTTGCAGCGGCTTGGCCATAGTGAGTTCCGCTAAATGACATAACACGCCTACTGCGTCCTGTTCATGGATGCGATTGGTGTAGCCGCTCGGGCCTGAGAGGGCGACCTGCCCATCCAGCGCCTGCTGTAACAAGCGCGTGCGGCCAGCGCCATAGATGCCAGAAAAGCGCACCACGGTCGTTGCGATATCGGCGTCCGCCAGCAAGACTTCCGCCTGCAGTAGTGTGGCGCCGGAGAAACTGGCAGGCTCCGTGGCGCTGTCTTCATCGACCCATTCGTCGTTTTCCTGGCCATACACACTGGTGGAGGATACAAACAACAATCGCTTGATTGAGCCGCTGCGCAGGCGGTTCAGAACGCGTTGCAGGCTTTTCACGTAGATGGCTTCATAGCCTTCCGGCGTAAAGGCGGAGGGCGTGAGACAATAAATGGCGACGTCGATATCGACGGGCAGGGCGTCCAAAGCATCCTGCTCCAGATCCAGTGCATAGTGAGCGACGCCTTCCGGTTGTTGTGGCGTGCGCGATACTGCGAGGATGTCAAAACGGTCTTGCAGGCGCGCCGCCACTTGGCGATTCAGCGCCCCAAAACCGAGTAGCAGCAGGCGTGGTTGATGCATTGCGTCTATCTCCAATCAGGCTTATGCTAGCTCTTGGCTATTAAGTCGAAAAGTTCAATATGGTCAGACTATTAAGCCAAGTCTGCGAAGCGGTTTCTTAACCGGCGCGCCGGGCGTATAAATTGGCGCATTCGGAACCCTTGAAAACCAGTGATGCAGGGTAGAGTATTCCCTGGCGTTCTGAAATGTTTTTCCAGGGGAAAGCAGGAACTCCTGGTCCCAGAGACTGTCCATAAAAAGATTTGAGCCGATAAGTAGTCGTCCGGAAAGATGACTGGCGCTTAACGGATGGAAAACAACATAGTGAGAAACACATGACTCTGACTGAATTGCGTTACATTGTCACTCTGGCTGAAGAGAAGCATTTCGGCCGCGCCGCTGAGCGCTGTTTCGTCAGTCAGCCCACCTTGAGCGTGGCGGTGAAAAAGCTGGAGGATGAACTGGGGGTCACCCTGTTCGAGCGCAGCAAGAGCCATATCACTGTCACCGACACCGGCAAGCGTGTCGTAGATCAGGCGTTGCGCGTGCTGGATCAGGTCAGCGTTATCAAGGATATCGCCCAGGCGGGTAAAGACCAGCTGTCTCAGCCGCTGCGCGTTGGCGCGATTTATACGATCGGGCCTTACCTGTTTCCCCATCTGATGCCTGAGTTGCACCGGGCGGCGCCGCAAATGCCGCTATATATAGAAGAGAACTACACCGCCGTATTGCGGGAGAAGCTGCGTCACTCCGAGCTGGACGCCATTATTGTGGCGCTGCCGTTTAATGAGCCGGAAGTCGTGACTCTGCCGCTGTATGACGAACCTTTCGTTGTGTTGATGCCGGAGGACCATCCGCTGTCTCAATACGACGAAATCGACAGTGAAATGCTGCCCGCCCACGACCTGCTGTTGCTGGGACCGGGACACTGCTTCCGCGACCAGGTGCTGGACGCCTGCCCGGAACTGTTCAACCGAATGGGTAAAGAGCCGCCCCGCAGCGACCGGCCTGCGCATATCATCACGGAAGGCAGCTCGCTGGAAACCATTCGCCACATGGTCGCCTCCGGCCTTGGCATCACCGTTCTGCCGCTATCCGCCGTGCGGGAAGACCGCTACGCCAGCGGTTTGCTAACGACGCGGCCATTCAAATCTCCAGCGCCCTATCGCACAGTAGGCCTGGCCTGGCGCGTCACCTTCCCACGCCCGAAAGCGATCGATATGGTGGCGCTGGCGGCGGGACAGTGCAGGGTGGTTGAGAAGCGCGCCAGTTAAAGCAAGACGGAAAAGGATCGCCTTAGCGTGTCTATTGAACAGCCGTTGACCGAACTGAAAGGCGTCGGACCGGCCCTGGCGGAAAAGCTGGCGAAGCTGGGCCTGCACACGGTGCAGGACCTGCTGTTTCACTTACCCCTCCGTTATGAGGATCGCACCCGTGTGACGCCGGTTGCTCAGGTGCGAGTGGGCATGCCAGCGCAAGTCGAAGCGACGGTGGTGGACTCTCGGGTCGAGCTGGGACGCAAACGCAGTCTGCTGGTGCGGGTGCGCGATGATAGCGGTGAGATCGGCCTGCGTTTTTACTACTTCACTGCGCAGCAGAAGAATCGCTTCAGCCCCGGTCGCAAGTTTCTGTGTTACGGCGAGGCGCGCCTCGGTCGTAGCGGGCTGGAAATGTATCACCCCGAAACCACGCAGGTGGACGAGTTAAAGCCGGCGGAAATGGAGCAGCGTCTCACGCCCATTTACCCGACGACAGAAGGTCTGATGCAGAAACGTTTGCGCGATCTGTGCCAACAGGCGCTGACGCTGATGCGTCGTTACCCCATCAAAGACTGGCTGCCTCAGGAATTACGCAGTCATTATCAGATGCCGGAGCTGAATACAGCGCTGGATTACCTGCATCATCCGCCTGTGGGCGCCAATGTGACGGCGCTGGCGGAAAGTCGCCACCCCAATCAACAGCGACTGGTGGCGGAAGAGCTGCTGGCGCACCATCTCAGCCTCTTGCAATTGCGGCAGGAAGTACAGTCGCAACCGGCCCCGGCTTTGCAGGCCGGCCCCTTGCAGCAGCGTTTTATCGAACAACTGCCGTTTGCTCTGACTGGCGCGCAGAAACGCGTTATCGGGGAAGTGGAGCAGGATGTACGCGCCATGGTTCCCATGTTGCGTCTGGTGCAGGGAGACGTCGGCTCCGGCAAGACCGTCGTGGCTGCGGCGTCAGCGTTGTTCGCCATTGAAGCCGGTCATCAGGCGGCGTTGATGGCGCCGACGGAAATATTGTCAGAACAGCACTTCAAAACACTGAGTCAGTGGCTGGAGCCTCTGGGCGTCAGCGTGGTGTGGCTTAACGGCAAACTTAAGGCCAGTGAGCGGCAAAAAGTGCTGGATGCGATTTCATCCGGCGCAGCGCAACTGGCTATCGGCACCCATGCGTTGTTTCAGGACCAAGTTGAGTTCGCCCGACTTGGCCTCGCTATTATCGACGAACAACACCGCTTTGGCGTGCATCAGCGGCTATCGCTGCGGGAGAAAGGCGCCCGTTCCGGGCAGGCTCCTCATCAGTTGATTATGACCGCGACACCGATTCCCCGCACCCTGGCGATGAGCGCTTACGCGGATCTGGACACCTCGGTGATCGACGAATTACCGCCGGGACGCACGCCAGTGGTGACGGCGGTCATACCCGATATCAAACGGGACGATGTGGTGGAGCGCGTGCGCAAAGTGTGTCTGGAAGGGCGTCAGGCTTATTGGGTATGCACCCTGATTGAAGAGTCCGAAGTGCTGCAGTGTCAGGCTGCGGAAGCGACGGCGGCGAACTTGGCGGAAGCCCTGCCGGATTTGCGCGTTGGCTTGGTGCATGGGCGGATGAAAGCGGCGGAGAAAACCGCCGTCATGGAAGACTTCAAGAACAATCGTCTGCACTTGTTAGTGGCCACCACGGTTATCGAAGTCGGCGTGGACGTGCCCAACGCGAGCCTGATGATTATCGAAAACCCTGAGCGCCTGGGGCTGGCGCAACTGCATCAGCTACGCGGCCGGGTCGGGCGCGGCAGCCACGAAAGTTATTGCGTGCTGATGTATCACCCGCCGTTGTCTCTGGCCGGCAAGGCGCGCATGCAGGTCATGCGGGACAGCAACGACGGCTTTGTCATTGCAGAGAAGGATCTGGAGATCCGTGGCCCGGGAGAAGTGCTCGGCACCCGGCAAACCGGTTTGATTCAATTCCGCATCGCCGATCTGCAGCGGGACCGTCAGTGGTTGCCGGTAGTGAAAGAAATGGCCCTGAGCGTCATCGATCAGGTGGACGTGACGGAAGCCCTCATCCGCCGCTGGATCGGCCAGCGCGCGTTATACGGCAAGGTCTGAGTGGGCGCGCTTAGCAATCCCTTACCAATCATTACAAAAGATACCCTAAGCCAGCAGAACCCCCGAAACCTGCTAAGCTACAATTTAAGTAATGATGAAAAATCCCCCTGATATTAGAAGCCGGTTTATTTTATTTCTCCCATACGAGGCGATAAGAGATATGGCCGTTCCAGCAGCCGTTGCGCGTTTATTAGAGGACTACAGCACTCAAAGGAGCGACTTGGCGGAAGACGCCGCCAAGGTGCGGGAGGTAACGGGCAAAGACGCGCCGACGGAAGCGAGAGTGCGGGCGATTATGCTGCACGACGAGGCCGGCGTTCTGCAGGCGGTGATACCTGAAAGCACTATCCTTGATCTGGACCGGCTTAATGAGGGCGTTGGCCGCAACTTGCGGGCTTTGCCTCTGGCGGAACTGGATGAACTGCGCAAGCGCCTGCAATGGTATGAAGTGCCGGCGCTGCCGGATCTGACCGGCTGCGAAGCGGTGATTGACGCCCGCTTGAGCGCTCTGGATGAGATTTTCCTGCCCTCCTCGGAAGAAGACAAATATCTGTGCATGAGCCGACGCCTGTTCGAGGCCGCCATGGGGACGGTCAAGAGCATGCAGATCAGCGTGCGCCTGCCTGAAATCGCCGTTAACCATAATCAACCGGCGAAAGACATGGATCAGATCAACAAGGCGATTTCCAGTTTCACCAGTCTGCGTATTCAGCGCCGCCTGGAAGATACGCTGGAAATGCCGCCATTGCCGGAAACCGCCCAACGCATCATCAAACTGCGCGTCGATCCGGAAGCGGGCATTTCCGAACTGGCGGATATTGTGGAAACCGACCCCAGCCTGTCGGCTCAGGTGGTCAGTTGGGCCAGCTCTTCGTTTTACGCCGCTCCAGGCAAGATTCGCTCCGTGCATGACGCCATCGTGCGGGTGCTGGGGTTTGATCTGGTTATGAACCTGTCTATGGGGTTGGCGTTGGGAAGGACGTTGGAAGTGCCTGAGGAACGCGGCGACGGTTTTACTCCCTACTGGGAGCAGGCGGTATGGACCGCCACGTTGTGCGGCGCGCTCACCACGGCGATACCGAAGGAGCGTCGTCCCGAATTTGGATTGGCGTATCTGGTTGGGCTGTTGCACAACTTCGGCTATCTGGTGTTGGCTCATGTGTTTCCGCCGCACTTCTCGCTGATTGGCCGTTACAACGAAGCCAATCGGCATGTCGACTCCGAGAACTGCGAACAGTTTCTGTTAGGCATCACCCGGGAGCAGATGGGCGGCAAGTTGATGGAAATGTGGAACATGCCGGAAGAAGTCTGCGTGGCGCTGCGTTATCAGAAAAACCCCTACTTCAACGGTGATTATGCGGTATACAGCGCCTTGCTGTTCGTCGCCACCCAGCTGTTGCGCAAACATGGCATCGGCGAAGGCCCGGCGCAACCTGCGCCTCAGTCCATATGGGACGATCTCGGCTTGACCCGCGAGCGCGCCGAGGAAGTGCTGCAGGAATTGCTCAGTATGTCCGAAGATATGAAGAGTCTGGCGGACAATCTGGCGGACGCCACACGCAGCTGATCCGTGCCAAGGATTAAGCTCCTCTTCGTGGTTACTTTATGTAAGCGGGAATTAAAAAATAATGTGACAGGTTTCACATTATTTCAAAACTGTGTCTATAGTTAAGTTGTAAGCTCTTTAAGAACCATCAACCAACCGATCCACTCGCAACGCCTGCCATATAAGGCCTGCAGACGGACATAATCATCACCGAAGGCGCTTAACAAACTTTACCGACAGGAGGGCTGTCATGGGCGCGCTTATTTTCAATCAAGCCAGCATTTATCACTTGCAGCAGTTGGAGTATCAGTTCCGCCGTCGATTCGGCGAACGTTACCGGCTTTCCGAAGAAAGTTCGCGCATGGAGCTTATAACCAAGTCATCGCAATCGTCTGACATCATCATCCAGAAATATTTCCGGAAGTTCGCACATGAACTGGAGCCGGAACTGATCAAAGAACTTGTGTCCCGAGGAGTGGTTCCTCCGAAGCTCTGGAATTGATTTTTTGTGTAAACCCCAGAGACTTTAGTCCTTTTGCCCCGTTCTGCGGGGCCTTTATTGACGGACGCCAGTCCTTAGAATGAATGCTCCAGAATCGCCTTGGAAGCATCAATAATCTGCTCCCGATATTTTTCTTCCAGGTCCCAGCGCTGCTTGTCCAGCTTGAATAGAAAGCGCTTGTCCACTTCCTTGCGGGCGCCATGTGTAGGCATGTGCTCAGTTTCTTTGTAGATCTTACTGAAGATGGCGTAGGGCTCGCGCTCATGCAGGCTGGGGTCGACGGCGTCGAGCAACACTTTGATGCGAATGCTTCCTTCAGACAATTCTACCTGATCAGACAGGATACAGCGGGCCAGCACCGTGATGCTCTCAATGGCGTGGGCGCGATTCGCTTCTGTGCGGTTTTGCTGCTCCGCCTCCAGTCGTCGGTGTTCTTGCAAAGTGCGGAGTTGGCGACGGATAAAAAATCCCAGAAACAGACAGACGGCCAAACCGACCAAAATAAGAATCCATTGTAAGTAAGCAGGCATTGGGGCATTTCCGGTAGGTATTCAATTCGCGCGGACGCCGGCCTCGCGCCGACATGATCATGGTGCAGATTATTGGCGATCCGGCGGCAAAATGATACCCGCGCCGCAATGCCCGGGCCGGGGACATGATTCTGTCACACTGGCGCGGCAGGATTGAGGGGAAAGTCGCCCGGAAGCTGGCTCAGGCGTTGGAGAACTGGTCTGCCTGAATCGTCATGCGGATATACATGGCCAGTTCGTTTTCAGCTTCGGTGATGGATTGGTATGGGCCTTCCTGGGTGTTTTCCCGGGTCATGAAATACCACCCGTCGGAAGTATGGATGAATCGCTCACTACGGAACCAGGAGCGATCAGATTCGCCTGCGCGTACTTTCATAGCCTGCTACCTCTTACTGCTTGGACTACGAGGGGATGGCCATAAGAACCTATTTTAAGCTTAGGTTGTTTTTTGATCTATTATTAGACTGATTGGCTATAAAAAAGCCTGTCAGTCAGATTTCGCGAGTATAAACGCGTGATCAGGGTCAGTAGAGGGAACGCTTTGCTTCCTTCTGGACGCATTGAAATTTAAAGGCGTCAGAGTCTGTAAGCCCGGCCCCATGGGCTTTGGCGGGTAATTCAGCCGCCGTACGGGAGAGCATTAATTGATCAGGCATTTGTGAAATTTGTCTGCTATGGTGATGTGAGAGCTCGCAGTACCCGAACTTCCGCTGTGAACCGGGCGGCGCCAGCCGTCTTCTGATCCGCCGTTCGGGCAGCCTACGTCAAACCCCATCAAGAACAAGGAATAGAACCTATGGCGGTGACGAAGGAGACTCTGGCCGAATTTTTTTCGGCCGTCAGAGGCGCCTCCCATGAGCTGATCCAGGGATTAAGCGTTGAGGACATGCTGCTGCAGTCCATGAACGACGCCAGCCCTATCAAGTGGCATCTCGCCCACACAAGCTGGTTTTTCGAAGAACTGATTCTCGCCCCGTTCATGAGCGGTTATGAGCGCATGAACGATGGCTTTCGCTATTACTTCAATTCTTATTATGAAGCATTGGGGGAGAGGCATCCCCGGGCGCGACGAGGCATGCTGAGCCGGCCTTCTTTGGAAGAGGCGCTGGCGTACCGCGAGCATGTCGATCGCCATATCCTCGCTCTGTTGAGTAAGCCTGACCCGGACCCGCAATTACTGCAGCGAGTGGAACTGGGGTTGCATCACGAAATGCAGCATCAGGAACTCATGATCACCGATATGCTGCATGCTCTCAGCTTCAACCCCGCCTATCCCGCCTGGAAGCCGCCGCTTCCTCCTGATACAGAATCCAAGTCCGCCGCTCCTCTGGAATGGTTCGACAGCGACGGCGGTTTATTTGAAATTGGCGCGCTCAGCAAAGGCTTCAGCTACGACTGCGAAGGTCCCCGTCACAAGGTATTCCAGGAGCCCTTTCGTCTCGCTTCCCGGCCTGTGACCAATGGCGAATGGCTGGCGTTTATGGACGCAGGCGGCTATGACGACCCACAACTTTGGCTTTCCGACGGTTGGGCGGCGCGGTTGCAGGAAGACTGGCGCGCTCCCTTGTACTGGATCAAACGTGATGGCGGCTGGCTGCGATTCACTCCTCACGGTCTGACGCCTCTCAATCCGGACGAGCCCGTGTGCCATGTGAACTATTTCGAGGCGGACGCCTACGCCCGCTGGGCTCAGGCGCGTTTACCCAGTGAAGCCGAATGGGAAATCGCCGCTCGCAGCTACCTGGCGGGCATAGCCAAAGACGGGGACTCAGGCGGCGTGGCGCCTGGTCGCTTTATGGAACAGGGGCGCTGGACCCCCTCTGTCAGCCGGCCTCAGCAGGGGCAGGCGCTGGCGGATATGTTCGGCAACGTGTGGGAGTGGACGCAGAGCGCCTATTCCTCCTACCCAGGCTTCAAACCATTGGCGGGAGCCCTGGGAGAATATAACGGCAAGTTCATGTGTGGTCAGTTTGTGTTGCGCGGGGGCGCTTTTACCTCTCCGCGGCGGTTGTTGCGGGCCAGCTATCGCAATTTCTTTTATCCCCATCAACGTTGGCAGGCGACAGGAGTGAGGTTGGCGCGAGATGATTGAACCAGTCATTAAGGATCTATGTGAACACGAAGTTATTGATGAGGCGTTTTTAGCGGACGTGGTGCAGGGCCTGTCCGGCTGGCCGAAAACGCTGCCGTGTAAATACTTTTACGACCAGCGCGGTTCGGAGCTGTTCGAGCAGATATGTGACGTGGACGAGTATTATCTGACTCGTACGGAAATGGGCATGATTGATTACGTGGCCCGGGAAATGGCGCAGAGACTCCCGCATATCGGACAGATCGTGGAGTTTGGTTGTGGAAACTGCGAAAAGATACAGCGACTACTGGATGCGCATCCCCAGGTCGATGGATTCGTCGCCATTGATGTTTCAGAAACCTTTCTGTTGGAGAGCGTTAAAAACCTGAGCCAGCGTTATCCTGCTTTAACGGTGACGCCGGTCGTGGGCGACTTTATGGAGGCGCAACCGCTGCCGGACGCCACAGGGCCTCGCATGGGCTTCTTCCCCGGCTCCACGATCGGCAATCTGGAGGCGAAGGACGCAAGACGTTTTCTCTACCGGGTCGGGCGTACGCTAGGGGAAGGCGGGTATCTGCTGGTTGGCGTGGACACCTTGAAAGACCGCCGCATTCTGCTGCGCGCCTACGATGACGCCAGTGGCGTGACGCGAGAGTTTAATCTCAATCTGTTGCGCCGCATGCAGCAGGAGCTGGGAGCTGAGCTGACGCTGGAGCAGTTCGCCCATGAAGCCCGCTTCAATGAAACGAAGAGTCGCATAGAGATGCATTTACGCAGCCTGTGCGACCAATTCATCGCGGTGGGCGGCAAGTACTTCCATCTGTCGAAAGACGAAACCATCCATACGGAAAACTCTCACAAGTACACCGTGGAGCGGTTCCAGGATCTGGCGGCGTCGGCGGGTTGGCAGTCGCGTCGGGTATGGCTGGCGGAGGATGACATGTACAGCATGCATCTGCTGCAATATGAGGGCGGCGTCAGAATGACGGATTGAAAAACGGGGCCAAGAGGCCCCGCTTTCGACGGAATCAGTGAGTGAAGAACAGCTCGTAGAGCGTCAGCAGTATCTCAAACACGATCAGAATGACGATATACCACTCCACCCGCAGACTGCGTTTGGCGGTAATGATGTCGAGTACGGTTTGCGAGGTGCGGGAAATGATTTCCATCTTGCGCTCCAGCGCCTTGTCTCGCTCCCGTATTTCAAATTCATCGGACAGACGCAGGTAGAAGCGCTCCAGCTCTGGAAAGTCCCACAGCAGATCCGGCTTTTCGCCCACTTCGACGCGGCCCACCATGATCTGCTGATTCAGCAGCACTTTACCGATTTGCTTAAGTAGCTCCTGCGTCTTGGCGCCGGTGCGCCCCTGAGAGTGCAGGAATTCCGCAAGGGGACTGATGCGCTCCAGGTTGCGGCTCTCCTCCAGCTCATAGAATTCCAGGATCACGGATTTCGCCATCGCGTCGGCGATGATCTGTAGCTTCTCCACAGTGGGCGCAAACACGCTGATGATGTTGTCGGCGACGGTGTCGGACGGCGTGGTGGTGATGGAGAGTTCCGACTCTTCCACCACGGGTTTATCCAGCGGGCGTTTGGTATGCAGCATAATTTCCCGCATCAGCGCCGCCTCGTCCTGAGGTTTGACGTTGAACATCACTACTACGCCGTAGCGGAAGATGGTCACGTAGGCGGCTTCCTGCTCCACCATCAACGTAAGTGGATTACGTGCGCAGGCTTTTACTTTTTCCAACTGTCGAACATCTATCTGGTCGCCAATATAAAGCGCCCGGATAAGCAATGAACTGATATCCTGAAACATCGAAGGTCCTGATTTAACAAAAAATGACGGTTCCCGAACTCCCGCTGAATAACGGGCGCAAAGCGGCGCCGTCTTCAATGAGCTTAGCACGAAAGTGAACAAGGTAGAGGACGGAAAAGCCCAGGATTGGTATATTTCCTAAGGATGTTCAGCTCAGGCTGTCATGCGTTCAGAAGCAGTTATCTACCCGGAGTCCCGCGCCTTTGAAATTCCTTCGTTACTTTTCCCTGGCGGCAGCCTGTCTGTGCGCTTTTTCCAGTGCGGCGCAGACCGTCTATAAGTATCAGGACGCCAGCGGTCGCTGGCATTTCACCGATAAGGCGCCGCAGCAGGGCAAGCATGAACAAGTGAAACTGACCTCTTCCCGCGACTCTCAGGACAAGCCTGTTATTACTTCCAAAGTAGAGGATAACGTCACGATTCTGACAGCTACGAATCCGTGGCGAGGTCCTGTGCAGTTTTTGTTGCAGGTGCGGGACAAGGGTGAGTATAAGCGGGACAGTATCCTGGTGGAGGCTGAGGCCACCCGCTATTTCAAGATTCAGGGCCAGGTGGACTACCAGTATTACTACATCCCCGGCGATCCCGAGGCCAAACCTGATTACAACGCGGTGTACTCGCCGCCGTTCGCAGGGGGCGAATCCTACGTTATTTCCCAGGGCTTTAACGGTCAGTTTTCGCATACGGAAGAACCCAACACCTATGCCGTGGATATCGCCATGCCGGTCGGCAGCTATATTCACGCCGCCCGGGGCGGTGTGGTGATGGCGGTGGAGGAGAATTACAGCATTGGCAGCGCGGCATTCGCCTATTTCCTGGATAAAGCCAACTTCGTCATGATTCTGCATGACGACGGCACTACAGGCATGTATGCGCATATTTTACAGGGGAGTTTACAGGTGCGTCCCGGTGACCGGGTGGAGCGCGGTCAGGCGCTGGCGCGTTCCGGCAGCACTGGCTTTTCCACTGGGCCGCATTTGCATTTTGTCGTGCGCAGAAATGTCGGACTGGATCTGCAGTCGCTACGCTTTCACATGCAGGACTCTGCGGGAAATGACTATCCCATTAGGGAGAGGACTCGCATGGTTGGCTGGTAGAGGCCTACGCCCTGTCGAGATAAATGACGTCCCGACATAGATACAACCTGAGAGTGGACGCCAAGCGTCCATTTTTTTTACGCGTATTTCGGGCATAGGACAAAAGGCTGTCAACAAGCTGGCTTTGTCTATGGGGCTAGGCCGATAGGCTTACGCTGTTGTCTGGCGCAGAGGAGGGGGAGAAGACAAATTCAAGTGGAAAAGTGATTTAAAGCTGACCAATCGGCTACCTCTAGTCAGCAATTTTTACAGTTAATGGCTCATCCGCGACTTTTTTTCTCGAAATTCTCATGTGACGTAGTTCACCTTTCTTTTTTGTCTAAATAAGTTTTTGATATTTAATATGTTTTTGTTTTGTGGCCTCGGGTGTGCAGTATAAGGGGCAATAGTGTTATACGACAGTTGGGAGAATGAAGTATGCCTCCGATAGTAACTGTTCCCGAGCCTGCGACGTTGGCTCTCTATGGTATAGCGCTCTTGGCGATCATCCTCTACCGAGGCATGAAATCCAAGAAACACGGTTAAATTCATTGGCGGTGAATACCCCTCTTAGCGTTATGTTAAGAGGGTTTTTTTTTGCCCTGAAGAAAGTACGCCACAAACCTTCCCTGGTTTATGCATTCAATTCAAGAGAGATCGGACTAGCGGCGCAGACGAGAAGAAAGCTCTGACGCGCGATCGGCGAGATGGGTAAGGCGACCAATCTTATCTTTGGCGGATGTTGCATTACGTGCGGATTCGTCAGTCAATTCCGACACTTCCTCCAGATTCTTGGCGATATCCTCAGATACCGACAATTGCTCGTCGGACGCGGTAGCCACTTCTGTATTCAAGGCGTTCACTTTGGCGATGGCTTCGCTGATGGAAGAGAGCTTTTCTGACGCGCTGGCGAAATAGCCGCTGCATTCGTCAGTGATGCGATTACTGGCCTCCATCACAGACACCGTGTTTTTGGCGCCGTTTTGCACGCTGTCGATGATGGACTCGATTTCTGCGGTGGAGTTCTGGGTTTTCTGCGCCAGGGAGCGTACTTCATCCGCCACTACCGCGAAGCCGCGCCCCTGTTCGCCCGCCCGGGCCGCTTCAATGGCGGCGTTCAATGCGAGCAGGTTGGTTTGTTCGGCGATGCCGCGAATCACATTTAACACGGTGCCCACATTTTTGGTGTCTTCAGCCAGCTTCTTCACGGTGTCCGAGCTGCTCGACACTTGCTGTGACAGGCGTTTGATGGCGTCGTTGGCGCGCTTCATCGCCTCCATGCCGTCTTTGGCGGCAATATCGGTTTCATGGGCCACTTCCGCAGCGTTGCTGGCGTTCTGGGCGACCTGCTGAGAGGCGGCGGTCATCTCCTGCATGGCGGTGGCGACATGAATAGTGCGGCCGTTGGAATCCTGCGAACAGTTAACGATATCGTCAGCGGCGCGGGTAATGATCGTGATGTTTTCACCTAGATCTTCCGCCGTTTTGTCCATGGCGGCGGCAAAATCGTCGAGAAACTTCTGTAGTTCGGCGGCGGAATTCGACAGTCGGCCCAGTTCATCCTCGCGGTTGGAGGAGAAGTCATGTCCCATCTCCCCGTGGCTGAGCTTGCTGATCTTATCAATGATATTGCGGGTAGGGCGCACGATACGCACATTGATCAGCGATAACACGATGATGGCCGACGCCAGGGTGACGGCGGCGAGAACGATGCTCCAGAAAGTGAAGCTGCTGCTGAATTCGTGGTGGGCGCGGGTGTAAGACTCGGTGACATGCGCTTTAAGACTGTCCGCCAGATCCTGCAATAGTTTGGTGGGCTCTCTGTCGATGCCGGAGACTGCATTGTCGCCAGCCTGCGGATCGAAGTTCGCCTGTTTGAACTCCGCCAAACCCTCGCGATAGGCCTGCCCCATAATTTTATGGCGATTGATAAACTGATCCAGCGTCGACTTCATGGACTCTTCCGGCAGCAGCGGGCGGATGGCGGTGACCTTTTCCTGCACCTTGGCTTCCGTCTCTACGAAGCGATCCCAGTACTTTTTCAGGTTGTCCGGTTTACCTCCGCGCAGCAGTACGTTTTTCCATTCCTGTACTTGAATTTTAAACAACGCGACGGACTCATTCGCTTCCTGCAGAAGATCTCCATTTCTGGCCAGGGACATTTCCAGCTCGCTGATGCGGCGCTCGTTGGAGACGGCGCTGAAAATGCCTGCGGCCAGCGTCAGCAGTCCGCTTAACACGACGACAGCTAACAGTTGATTAAACAAACTTCTGGATAACCATTGCATGATTGACTCCGGAACGGATCGGAACGAAGAGTGGTATGTATCTATAAAGTAATAGCATATAAGAGGATTTTTGCTATTTATGGCGGGATGTCGCACGTTTGTTGCAGTTTTATGACAGAACGCTGAACGTTGGTGGGAGAGCGAGTGTTTTTTGAGCTGAGCTCAGGCTTGGGGTGCGGTGACTGTGCAGTGTCCGAGCAACTCCTGCAGGAGCTGATCGAGTTGATTCCGGTCCAGAGGTTTGCCGAGATAACCTTGCGCGCCGGACTCCATATAAGTGGCGATATCGGCGGGCTCGGTGTTGCCGGAAATAATGTAAACCGGTTGCGTGTATCCCTGGGCGCGCAAGGCGCGTAGCGCCTCCAGACCATCCATGACCGGCATTTGGATGTCCATCAGGATCAGATCGAAACTGTCCGCCAGCGCCGCCTCCAGCGCTTCCTGCCCATTCTCGACGGTTACCACGGTCAGGGCGGGACCGATGCGCTCGATCTGACGTTTGAACAGCAAGCGGTTGACGTCGTTGTCCTCCGCCACCAGGATGCGTCCGGTGAGGTCTTCCGGCACTGTTGGCAGGTAAAGCCGCAACTTTTGATAGAAATGCAGGCGGTCGACCGGTTTGGCGATGAAGTCGATAAAGCCCAATTGGCGGTATTCATCTAACTGATGGCGCATCACATTCGCGGTCAGTGCAATCACTGGCGGCGTCTGGCTGAATTCCCGTAAATGCTGGATGGCTTCATCCCCGCCCATTTCCGGCATCTGGATATCCAAAAGAATCAGGTCGAAGCGAGACGCGGACGCCGCTTCCACTGCTTGTTTGCCGTTGCTCGCCAAAGTCACGCTGAGGCCGGCTTCCACCAGGAAGCGATGAAACAGCGTCTGGTTGTCGAGGTTGTCTTCCGCCAGCAGCACTTTGCCGCGCAAACGGGGAGCGCTCCAGGCGGCGCCGTTCAGCTCCAGCCGCTGACGTGCTTTCTCGAATTCTTCCAGGCTGTTTATCCATAGCGTCTGGCTCAGGTCGCCGGCGTTGATGGTGACGCTGAAGCGACTGCCTTCGCCTTGGGAGCTATCCACCGTCAGTTCGCCGCCGAGCATGTGGGCTAGTTGCCTGGAAATGTAGAGTCCCAGTCCGGTGCCGCCGTACTGGCGAGTGGTGGAGCTGTCCGCCTGCACGAAGGGTTCGAAGATCTTTTTCAGCTCGCCCGGTCCCAGCCCGATACCTGTGTCAGTGACGGTGAAGCGCAGCAGGTTGGCGTCCTTCTCATAACTGACGCCAAAGTGAATGCTTCCCTTGTGAGTGAACTTGGTGGCGTTGGCGCCCAGATTGAACAGGATCTGTTTGAGACGTGTGGGGTCTGACTCGAAATGCGCGGGCAGCGGCAATTTCGGCGTGATGTCCAGGGTCAGACCTTTTTCGTGCGCGCGCATGCCGATGTGGGAGCGCAGATCTTCAATCAGGTTAGGCAACGAGATCTGCATGTGCTCGATTTCGATCTTTTCCGCCTCGATTTTCGACAGGTCGAGAATATCGTTGATGATGGTGAGCAAGTGACGACCGCTGCGCACGATAATGTCGATAAACTGGTTACGCTCCTCGCGACTTAAGTTGCTCTCCCGCAGCGATTCCGAGTAGCCGAGAATCGCCGTCATGGGCGTGCGTATCTCGTGGCTCATGTTGGCGAGAAAACGACTTTTGGCGGCTTCCGATACTTCCGCGGCGCGTTGGGCGTTGAGCGCCTGCTCTTTGGCCTGCCGGGCTTGTTCGAAAAGCTGGGCGTTACGCACTGCAGTGCCGACCTGCACCAGATACTCGGCGATGGATTCGATGGCGGCGGCGTCCAGATCCAGAGGTTGGACGTAATTGACGAAGCCGAAGCCGCCAATGACTTTGTTATCTACATGCAGGGGAAAATAGGCGATGGAAATAGGCGCGCGAAAATCGTAGAGACGTTTGTCCACTTTTGAGGTTGTGGCGTCAGGGGGAGGCACCCGGGGAATGAACAGCGGCTCGTCTTTCACCAAGGGGCGGACAAAGATGCTGTTCTCATCTTCGGGGAGGAAAAACGTGAACCCCTCCGACTGCTTGACCTCTTGCGCCGTCAGCGCGTCGCCATAGCTTTTCACCAGCACCAGACGCTCCAGATTGTCTTCGAACAGTGTGATGTAAACCTGTTCGAACGGCTGGATACGGCGCAGGGACTGCATGACCCGGCCCATGATCAGGTCCAGCTCGAGGTGAGTGTTGACCGCATGAGCCAGTGAGCTGATGTCGATCAACGACTCTTTCTGCTCCAGCAGGCGCAGCTTGGTTTGATTCAGTTTGAGGTTGATGCGATGCAGCAGCATGCCCAGGCTCATGGTGTAGCCGAACAGGCCGCCGGAGGCGATCAGGGTCGGCGTCAGCTCCAGGCTGGGACGGAAATAAAAGTCAGTGATCAAGCCTGTCAGCAGAGCGCCGGTGATATTGGCGACAATGCCTTTAAAGAAGAATATGGCGCCGTCGGCGGCCAGATTGGTCATCCAGGCGCCGCAGATAAAAGCCAGCGTGATCAGGGGATTGAATCCCCACAGCGCTACACAGGCGCCATAGGCGAAGGAGTCGACCAGTATGTTATCCAGCTCATGCTGCTTGGATTCGGAGAAGAAATACGCCAGGTGAGGGTAAATCAGCGTGTGCAGGACAATCAGCCCCCACATGAGCGGGTGGCCGGAAAATTTGAATATCGCGATGTGCAGGCACAAAACGATCATGCAGGCGATAACGCGCAACACATAACCATTGCGCACCTGGGTCGATTTCTGTGCGGACGGTAACTCGGCTTTCCTTTTCACTACTCACACGCGCGGTTGTTGTTTTTCGCCACGCCGGTTCAGGCGCAGCAGTGGCGACGCCGAAATGCTGACAGCCCTAAGTATAGCAAAGGCTGTCCTGCGCTCGGCCCCCATCGGCGCTGGCGATCAGCAGCAAACCTCTAACGCCCCAACGGGCGGATAAGCCTGACGCTTTATTCGCTACAGCATTTCCATACACGACTGTGCTGGTTAGTCTAGTCGACCGGAGGGCCTATGGATATTGTCCATCTGGCACTGCGGAAAGTACGGACTCTCCGCGGCGCCTTCGTTGCTAATCGCGGCAGCGGTTACGCAACGGCGACGCGTCTACTTCATGGAGAGGCGCGAAGCCAGGCTGTTGTGAGTAACTTGGGCGGCGGTCAGCAGCAGAATGACTGCGATTGCGCCAGTAAGGGCTTGTTGCCACAGGTCCGGCGTTTGCAGGATTTCCGGCAACAACAGGGCGGGAGTGACGATCACCGCCAGCAGGATACCCACCAGCTTGAGCAGGGTGCGACTGACGCAGATGGTGCTCAGGCGCAACAATGAAGCCGCGGCGTTACGCTCACACTCTTGCGGGCTGAGTTCGTCGTCCAGTGCGCGCAATGATTCAAACACCCACTCGCGTCCCAGACGGTGGCCCAGGAACATCAGCAGCAGGGGGCAGATGGCGATCATCAGTCCGCCTTTCACCAGGTCGCTGTGCACGACGCGGCTGCCTTCGATCATGATCGAAGCGGATAGAAAAATGGTTGAGCACTGAATGATGAGCAACAGCTTGGCGGGGGAAAGACGCATTGTGTACCGACCCTCTGCAGTGTTGTAGTGATAACCCGTGATGCTAATTAATGCTTCCGTCAATTTCAGTTGTTCTTTCTTAGCGGTCGGTAACGGTTTGCAACTCGCGTGGGGGGCTGTCAGCCGGCGAATCCGCCGGCGTCCAGAAAAGATTGCTCCGTTTGGGTGGTGATGCGCCCCAGCATGGCGTTGCGATGAGGAAAGCGGCCGAAGCGCTGGATGATGCTGCGGTGACCGCGGGCGTGAGCGCTGTAGTCGGCCCCTAATCGCGCATTCAGACGCACTGACAGATGCTGATCTTCCTCTTGTTCGGAGTGCGCGAAAGGAAGATAGAGGAACAGTCGCAACGCCGGATCGACCCGTTTATCGAAGCCCTGCGCCAGCGCCGTCTTCGCGAACATCAGCGCCAGCGCGTCGGTGGCGTACATGTGCGCGCTGCCGCGAAAGGCGTTACGTGGAAACTGGTCCAACAGGATCAACAACGCCAGCGCGCCATCCGGCGATTGCGTCCAATGGTCCAGTTCTCTTTTGGCGGCGCGCATATGCAACGCAAGAAATCGGTCGCGAAAAACGTCGTCAAAAGCAGGGTCTTTCGCGAACCAGCGTTGCGGACCGGCGTCTGACCAAAACGTGATAACGTCAGCGATTGCCTGCGCGGAATGTGTTGGCGGCGCATTAAGACTAGTCACGGGAAAGTCTCCACCAACAAAACAGGGCGACAGCAGAGGGGATGGCGAAGATGAGCAGGAATATAGGGGCTTCTTCCATAACCGAATAGCCGGCGCGGGAGACGCCAATCCACATATTGACGCCGGCCGCGACTGCCCAGACAGGAATGAAGATCAACGCCGCCAACGCCAGCGCGCCGAAATAGCGCCCAAGCATCAGACAGATCGCCAGCAGGGTGAATCCGCCGAAGATCATAAGGAGTGTGTGCATGGTTATGGCTCCGCTATTCGTTGATTAAAAACGTAATCAGGACGGCTTCAGTCCCGGTTGCGAAATCGCGCCGCCGCCGGGATCTGCAAAAAGCTGGGCTACTTAGTGGTGTAGCCGCCATTAGCCAGAATGGTTTGTCCGGTAATCCACCAGCCTTCCGTCACCAGATAGCGCACCAGAGTGACAATATCCTGAGGATCGGTCAGTCCGGTGCGGGTAAAGGGACTCAAGGCTGCCGCCGTCTGATGATAGTGAGCGGACTCTTGCGTTTCCTGGCCATAGAAGAACGGTGTTTCCATGGGACCCGGCGCTACCGCTGTGACGGAAATGCCGCGTTCGCCCAGCTCTTTGGCCGCTGCCCGGGTGAAGTGCTCCACGGGCGCTTTACTGCCGGCGTAAATAGAGTAATAGCCTGTGAATGCTCCCAGCAGAGACGTGACGATCGTGCACAACTTGCCGCCGTCACTGAGCTTTTTGCCGGCTTCCTGCATGAAGAAAAATGCGGCTTTGGAATTGATGGCGAAGATCTTGTCATAGTCAGACTCGCTGATTTCCGGTAGCGGTATTTTGATGACCATGCCAGTGGTGTTCACCGCCACGTCGACGCGGCCAAAGGCTTCGACGGCGGCGTCGAACAGGCGGGCGACTTCAGATACTTGGGTCAGATCTCCCTGAATCATCAGCGCCTGAGCGCCGGCGGCTTTAACCGCCGCGAGCGTTTCTTCCGCCGCCTGGCGGGTGGCGTCGCTGTTGTAATGAATAACGACAGCGCTGGCGCCAGCCTCGGCAAAGTGGCGAGACAACAGGCCGCCCAGGTTTTTGGCTCCGCCGCCGATGAGGACGACTTTATCTTTGAGAGTGTGCGAGGTAAGGGATTGCGTACTCATGTCATGCTCCTCTGTAGATGAATGGATCAGACGAACGCCTGACCTGATTGCATTCTATCTGTGCGGCTGTTTCGCATAATGGCCGCGCCGTTGCATAATCTGTCCATGAATTGCGAATAATAGAGAGGCGGATATGGATAGGATCGACGCATTGCAGGTGTTCGCCCGGGTGGCGGAAACCGGCAGCTTTACCCGGGCGGCGGACTTGTGCGAACTGCCTCGCTCCACCGTTTCTTCCGTAGTGCAGAAGCTGGAGGCCAGCTTGGGCGCGCGTCTGCTGCATCGCACCACTCGTCGCGTCAGCCTGACGCATGATGGGGCCGCTCTGTTGGAGCGCTGCCGTCATTTACTGACGGAGATCGAAGAGATTGAAAGCATGTTCCGCGAGCCCGGGGCGAAGGTGAGCGGGAAACTGAAAGTGGATGTTCCCAGTCGCTTCGGTTCCCGGGTGATTGCGCCGGCGTTGCCGGACTTCTTTGAGCGCTATCCGGATATTGAGCTGGAGCTGGGAGCGACGGATCGCACTATCGATCTGATTCAGGAAGGCGTCGACTGCGTGGTGCGAGTGGGCGATCCCGGCTCCGCCAGTCTGGTGGCCAAACCGTTTGGGAAAATGGAATTCGTAAACTGCGCCAGCCCTGCCTATATAGCGCGTTACGGCGCGCCGCAGACCCCGGATGAGTTGAGCGCGCATCGGGCGGTCAGATTCGCGTCACCTAATACAGGGCGTGCTGAGCCCTGGGAATATGTGCAGGATGGGGAGCTGCATTATGTGGAGATGCGCAGCTGGGTGACGGTGAACAACGCGGAGACCTACGTGGCCTGCGCCCTGGCGGGAATGGGGCTGTTACAGGCGCCGGCGTATGACGTGAGGCATCTGCTGAAGTCCGGGGAACTGGTGGAAGTGCTGCCGGACGCCAAAGCGGAAGCCATGCAGATTTATGCGATGTATCCCCATCGGCGACAACTGTCTCGCCGGGTGCGCGTCTTCATCGATTGGGTGGGCGAACTGGTCAAGGTAGTCTGCGTCTGAGCATCGACGCGCCCGATGAGGTATACTAGGCAGGCTAAAGCGCCTGTTTAGGCACGCGTAATTGGTTGTTGATCAACCTGTCTACATGATCGCGGGAGTCGTTGGGAATACTCTGACGCACTGCGATTGCTAGGTAACTCTAAGGCACGCCGGATGCGCATCCTGCGACCTTATCGAATCAAATGCACGACGACTTAAGGACACATTATGAATGGGAGCCCGAAAGCGCGTTTAAATCCCCCTGTCTTTTTTACCTCCTCTGGACTGATTGTATTGCTGGTGGCCTTTGCGGCGCTCTTTCCTGAGAAAGCCAGCGAGTTGTTCACTGAGCTGCAGGCGGCCATTGTCGCCAACGCCAGTTGGTTTTACGTGCTGACAGTGGCGATCATTTTGATCACTGTCTGCTTTCTTGGGTTGTCTCGTTATGGCGAGATCAAACTGGGCCCGGATCATTCCACGCCGGATTATTCCTACATCACCTGGTTCGCCATGTTGTTCTCCGCCGGTATGGGCATCGGCCTGATGTTCTTTGGCGTGGCGGAGCCGGTGATGCACTTCCTGTCGCCGCCGGTTGGCGATGGCGGTACGGTGCAGGCGGCGCGTGAAGCCATGAAAATCACCTTTTTCCACTGGGGCCTGCACGCCTGGGCGATCTACGCCATCGTGGCGCTGATCCTGGCGTTTTTCAGTTATCGACACGGTTTGCCGCTGACGCTGCGTTCCGCGCTGTATCCGTTGATCGGCGAGAAGATTTACGGCCCTATCGGTCATGCGGTGGATATTTTCGCCGTCATCGGCACCCTTTTCGGCGTCGCCACCTCTTTAGGCTATGGCGTATTGCAGGTGAACTCTGGCTTGAATCACCTCTTTGATATTCCTGTGGGACTGACGACCCAGGTTATCTTGATCGTCTTTGTGACGTTTCTGGCGATACTTTCCGTCACCACCGGACTTGATAAAGGTATCCGCCGCCTGTCCGAATTGAACATGGCGCTGGCGGTGCTTCTGCTGGTCTTTGTGTTACTGGCGGGTCCGACGGTGTTCCTGTTGCAGGCGTTCGTACAGAACCTGGGCTCATATGCATCGGATATCGTGCGCAACACCTTTAATTTGTTCGCCTATGAGAAAACGGATTGGATAGGCGGTTGGACCATTCTGTACTGGGGCTGGTGGATGTCCTGGGCGCCTTTCGTGGGGCTGTTCATTGCGCGGGTGTCGCGAGGGCGGACGATTCGCGAATTCGCCATGGGCGTGTTGTTCGTGCCGACTGGCTTTACCCTGATGTGGATGACCTTTTTCGGCAACACCGCTATTAACATGATTCTGAATGATGGCCTGACTTCGTTGGGAGACACCGTTTCCAGCGACGTCACTATCGCTTTGTTCGCCTTCCTGGAGCAATTCCCGTTCTCCGGCGTGTTGTCGCTGCTGGCGACGGTGATGGTGATCGTGTTTTTCGTGACCTCTTCTGACTCCGGCTCCATGGTGGTGGATATGCTCTGTTCCAACGGCCGTGACGACACCCCCATGTGGCAGCGGGTTTACTGGGCTGGCGGCGAAGGCATTGTCGCCGCCGTCTTGCTGGCCGCAGGCGGTCTTGGGGCGCTACAGACCATGACTATCGCCAGCGCGCTGCCGTTCGCCGTCGTATTGCTGATCGCCACTTATGGCTTGATTAAAGCCCTGCGCATCGACGCCTTTAAGCGGGACAGTCTGCAGCTCAATGTGCAGCCGGCTGCGCCCATGGTGCATGACGAAAACTGGCGCGATCGCTTATCCAACATTGTCGATTACCCGGACAAAGATAACGTCAGCCGTTTCCTGGGAACTATCGCCAAACCCGCCTGTGAGTCGGTTTGTAAAGAGTTGCGGGAACATGAGCTGGATGCGCAGGTGGAAGAGGACCGGGAGCGCCATCGAGTGCGACTGACGGTGATGCTGGGCAATGAAGTGGACTTCGTTTACGAGGTGCGCAGTCGTTCTCATGTGAAGCCGAACTTCATTCACCCGGAGGAATCCATTGAGGACGCCCCTGAAGAGGAGCGCTACTACCGCGCCGAAGTGCATTTGCGCGAAGGCGGGCAGGACTATGATGTGATGGGCTGGAGCAAAGTCGCGGTGATCAACGACATCATCGACCAGTACCACAAGCACATGCACTTCCTGCATTTGCTGCGCTAATCGCCGGCTCTGCGCCGACGGCGAGGTTACTTCACTTCGCCGTCGGCCACCATGCGATAGAACATCTCTACGCCCCAGGGCAATAAGCGTTCGTCAAAATCGAACGCGCAGCTGTGGTGGCCGTCTCCGACTGGACATCCCAATATCAGGTGGGTGGCCAGTCCCCCCTGATCCCGCACTTGCCGCACCATATAGCCGGCGTCTTCGCTGGCCGGAACCAGATAAGGCCGTTGCAGCAATTCCTCCGGCAGTCCCAAATCGCGGGCGATTGTCTCCGCTTTCGCCGCCAGTTCAGGACTGTTAGGCCAGCCCGAGAATTCGGCGAAGGTGGTTTTCTCATACTCCACGCCATTCATCATCGCCGCGCCGGCCAAGACTTGCTCCGCCTGCTGCGCCATGTAATCGGCCACATCATTGTTGGCGCCGCGCACTTCATATCGGAAACACACATCGTCAGCGATGACATTGTGGGCGTTGGCGGAATGGAAGCGCCCGACGTTGATGCGTGATAAACCTCCGCTATGCCGGGGTAGGGAGTACAACCCCTGTACCGCCTGACAGGCGGCCAGCAAGGCGTTGCGTCCATCCTGCGGCGCGTTGCCAGCGTGGCTGGCGCGTCCCCGAAACCGGACGTCATAGATTTTGGCGCAAATCCAGGTGGCGTCGCAGATGATCTGGTAGGCGTCTACGATGCCCAGGTGCAGGGTCATGAAGCGTTCGACTTCATGCAACTGCGGCAGGTCCGCAAAGACGACTCCGCCTCCTCCGACTTCCTCCGCGGGCTGGAAAAACAGATGCACGCGTCCGCACCATTGTTCTCGCGTGGCGGCAAGGCGCTGTGCGAGTCCCAGTCCGATGGTGAGGTGTCCGTCGTGGCCACAGGCGTGCATGACGCCGGGGTTGTCCGAAGCGAACCCCTTCGCGGCGGGAGGATGCGAGGGTTCGCGGCTTTCCTGAATGGGCAGGGCGTCGATATCAAAACGGAATCCCCACACCGGACCAGGGCGCCCACTGTCCAGTGTCGCGCAAAGCCCGGTAAGATTGCCCGCCATGGCGGCGAGGTGCGGATCGTTCCTGCCCAGAGCGGCCTCCGCCCGGGCGTAAGCCTGCCGAGTGACCTCTGCTTCAGGCGGGTTGGATGGTTTGCGTTCGCCATAGAGCGCTTTGCCGTAAAGCACGTCGAAACCAAGTTCAGACAGCTCGGCGCACAGCCGCGCGCTGGTGCGAAACTCGGTCCAGGACAGCTCGGGTTCGCGATGAAAACTCTGTCTTATTGCGCTTAACGTTGACTGCTGCGCCGCATCGGGAAAATCGGGAAAGCCGCTCATAGGGTCCTCATTAGCGATAGATAAAGTCGGTGGCGTCAGCGCAATTTACTCGGGTCCAGGTTAACGGATTTGCGCGCGCTAAACGCCTGCAATCCCTCCGGCGCCAGCGCCAGAGAGCCGTTGCCGGAACTGCGCTGACCAATCCAGCCCAGTCGCGCGTCCACGAAATTACAGCGATTGACGAAAACCGTGCCGGATTCCATGGCGGCGATATACTGCTCGGCGCGCTGTCGGGACGCCGTGAAGATAGAAGAGGTCAGACCATAGGCGCTATTCAGCGCTTGTTCAATGGCTTCATCATCATTGCTGACAGACATCACCGGTAATACCGGGCCAAAGGTTTCTTCCTGTAAGACGCGCATGCCGGGTTTTACGTCGGCTAGCAAGGTGGGTCTTAGGAAGTCGACCACGCCGACACGCTCCGTAGTTCCGCCGCACAGCAGGCGGGCGCCGTCTCGCTGCGCCTCCTGAGTTATCGCCAGCAAATTGTTCACCGCTGGATCGCCGCCATGCAGAGGGCCCAGGGTGGTTGACTCTTCCATGGGGTCGCCGTTTTTCTGTTCTTCCATGATAGCCTGCGCCTTATCCAGAAAGGCGTCGTAGATGCTGGCGTGGGCATAAATGCGTTTGACGGCGCAGCAGGACTGTCCCGAATTGTGCAGTCGCCCGATCCTCACCGCCCAGAAGGCGGCGTCATCAAGATCCGCGTCTTCGGCGATATAGGCGGCGTCGCTGCCGCCCAGCTCCAGAGAACTGGCGATAAACGGGTCCGCTACATCGTTGAAGGTGCGCTTGGCCACACTTTGCTGAATGGCTCGGCCGCCTTTCACTGAACCGGTGAACACCACATGATTGATGTCGGCTTCTTCAATGATGCGCGCGGAGACATCGAAGTCCACGGTCACATTGATGAGCAGATTTTCGATGTCGGCCATGACGCCGAAGGCGTTTTCGAAATGCGCGCCGACAGAAGGCGTCGTGGTGTGCTTGAGCACGACGGCGCTGCCGCTCAACAACGCGCAGATCGTGCCATTGATGGCGCAGAACAGGGGATAGTTCCAAGGGGTAATGATATAGACGACGCCCTTGGCGCGGCATTCGATGCGACCTTCGAAACTGGGATCGTCGTACTCGGGGTGACGGCTTGGGCGCAGGGCGCCGTCTTTGGCGAAGCGACACAGATATTCGGCGCGTTCAAGCATGAAATCCAGCTCTTCTCCGGCCGCTTTCAGAGGTTTACCTACCTCCCGGGTGACGCCCTGTGCGATATCCGGGCGATGATGGCGGAAATAATCCAATGCTTTCATGACATGCTCGGCGCGCTCTTCGGGCTTCAATCTGCGCCAGTAATAGGAGGCGTCCTGGGCGTCATTGATTCGCAAGTTGACGGACTCGAATGTCTGAGAGGGCTGGGAGAATTCCAGCTCGCGGGTGAAAGGATTGTAGACGTCGATTTGACTCATAGTGAGGCCTCCTGCTGTGTGGGTCGACCGCGGTCTTCGATGACGCGGTGGATAGCTGTGTGGGTGATTTTTAAAGTGAGAGTGCGCTAAGCTCCTGACGTGTTTGGAATGGTAGAAAAAGATCTTTTATGAGACGCCGGGCGCGGCGTCTATGTTGGCGTACGCTACAGGGCTTTGTGTTACCAGGCTAACGATACAGCACTTCCCGGTTCACGGTGGTTAAAAACTCGCAGCCATTGGCGGTGACTTCCACTGTATCGGATAAGAAGGCGTCGCCAATGCCGGAATTGAGCAGCCAGCTCATCAAGTGAAACGTCATGCCTTCGCGTAACTGCAAATCAGAATTGCGGCGCAGTCCCACGGGAACGCCACTGCCGGACCAGCTGGGAGGATAGCCGATACCGATGGAGTAACCGCAATGGTGACGGGAATAGTGGGCCAGATTATTGCGGTCCAGCACCGCCTGCCAGGTCTCGTACACATCGCCCGCCCTTACGCCGGGTTTGATGGCGTCGGCGGCGGCCTGCATGGCTTCCTTGCATATCGTATTGACCCGCTGCGCTTCCGAGGGCGCTTCGCCAACAAACACAAAGCGGCCGATAGGCGCATGATAGCGACGCACGCAGCCCGCCATTTCCAGAAACAACAGGTCGCCCCGCTCCAGCGCCATGTCCTCCCAGGTGCCGTGTTCGTGGGCGAGGGTGCGGGTGGATCGCACCAAAGGCACGAAACCGGGGTAGGTGCCGCCGCGTCGGAACATAGCGTCGTAAATAGCGGCCATGATTTCCCGGGCGTTCACTCCCGGTCCTGCGGCGGCGATGGCGGAGAGCATCATGGAGTCGGAGATGGCGGCGGCTTCCCGCGTGAGCTCCAGTTCCGCAGGGGATTGAACGATGCGGACATCGTCCACCAGGTTGTCCAGTTGGCGCCACTCCGCGTCTGGAACGCCATTCATGATCCCTTCGGCGACGGAGTAGGGGAGAAAGGTGCTGTTCATATCGATGCCGATAACGCCTTTGCCCAACCCGGCGTCATGCAAGGCTTTTACTGTTTCACGCGCAGCGGCGGTAGGCGTGAGGCTTGGACGTTTGCGGGTAGCGTCTCGGGTCGGCGCGCCCATGGTCATCGACCAGGTGTCTTCAGAGATGGCGACATCGTCCTCGCCAGGCGGCGGCTCGCTGCCGTCGCTGTAACCGATGTGCACGACATCCGGCGCCTGATCCCGAACGGTGGCTTTTTCCATCGCGCGAGTGATGAGAATTGGCTGGCCGCTGGAAGGTAAAATCAGTAGTTGGCTGGCGAAGTAACCCTGATGGTCCAGGCCGGTGAGGTAGTAAATATTTTCAGGACTGGCGATCAGGCAGGCGTCCAGCCCCCGCGTCGACATCCCGGCTCTCACCTGCGTTCGGCGACGCTGGTACTCGGCGTCCTTAAAATAGCGACCACTGACGTTATCCATCATCGTTCCTCCTCCCAAATCTATGACTCAGGTTCGCGCCTGCTTAGCCTTTCCTCCGGCATACCTCTTACCCCCACTGTAGAAGCCAATGGGTGAGAATTCAATTTAAGGACCGAGACTTACCGGACGATCAGCCTAGATCCTATCTACTATTCGAAGGGGGTAGGGGATTCAGTAGACTGGCCCTCTAATGGAGTACGAATGGGAAAGTCTGATGAAGAATAAAACGCTATGCATAACGGCCCTGGCATGCCTCACATTGAGCGGCTGCGGCGGAGGAAGCGACGCGACTGGCGACGCCTCGAACGGTGGGAGCGATACTGGCGACAACGAGGTGGAGATCATTGCTGGAGCGCTGTATGTCAGTCCAGATGGCGATGACGCTAACGATGGCCACTTAACATCGGAGGGCGGAACAGGCCCCTGGAAAACGCTGCAAAAAGCGGCTTCCACAGCGGTTGCGGGAGAGGTGGTTTATGTACGCTCTGGTGAGTACAAAGAACCGGGGCCGATAGCCGGCAGCGATAAGCTCTGGGGCGTGAGAGTGCTAAACGATGGCGAAGAAGGGAAACCTATCGTGTTCGCCGGTTACCCAAAAGACGACGCGAAGCCTGCCGTGGACATGGATTATGAAGCACCTTGTTTTACTCTGTATGGCCGTCAGCATGTCGTCATCAAAGGCTTTGAGATGCGTGAGTGTCGCGGCGCAGGCGTCTGGGTGATGAGCGGCAGCGGCCGGGATAATCTCTATCTCTCCATTGCGAATAATTATATTCATCACATCGACGGCGGTGCAGGAACGAATGTGGCTGGCGTGCGGATGGATACGGTCGGCTACGGCGTCATCGCCAATAACCGCATTCACCATATACGCGTCGATGGCGTGGACAACGGCAACGCCGCCGGCGTGCTGAGTTACCGCATGTATGAAACCACCATCAATAACAATGAGTTTTACGACGCTCACTCAGGTGTGTTTCATAAAGCCCCGGACTACGGCGGACGTAAAGGCGGCGTATTCAGAAATAATCTGATTCATGATGTTTCCAAGGCGTTTTATTTCAACACTAATACCAGTGTTCCCGCCCCCGGGGCTCACGTGAATACGGAAATCAGGCAGAATGTGGTGTATGGCGTCGAGACCTTCATTTACGACTGGACGTTTGGCTCCAACACCCAGAATAAAGGGCTGAAGGTGTATAACAATACGGTTATCGGCGCCAATCTGAATGTTCGCGGCTTCACTGAGTTTGAGTTTCACCACAACATTCTGTTCGGCGGAGCCAACATCACTACGACCTATCAGGAAGATGTTTTCACCAACGACCAGAAGTTTCCCCCGGGTCTGAAAACCGTCGATTACAACCTGTATTCGGAGGACTTCACCGCCACGTTGGGACGCTATAGCTCGGAAACGATCAACTATGCTTCGCTGGCGGAATGGCAAGTGGCGGGGGCGACTTTTGATAAGTTTTCCCTGAACGTTCCCAATGGAACGCCGGATATCAACAGCGCAACCACCAGTGACCCGAAATTCCAGAATGCAGGCGGCCATGACTATCGACTCAAACCAGAGTCTCCTGCTTTGCATCCAGACGGAAATATCGGCGCTTACATCAAAAATACTGACCAGATTGGACCCGATTGGTGATCAGGCTTGAGACAGGGGAGTTATTTAATAACTTCCGTGTCAGGCCGTTGTCCCGCCGCACCCCGGATAGCCGTGGGTGAAAAGCCGAAGCGCTGCTTGAATCTCACCGAGAAACGCGAAGCCGACTCATATCCAACCTGATAGGCGACACTGGCGATAGCTGCGTCTGTTGACTGTAGCAAAGCCAAGGCTAAGGACATCCTGACATCCACAAGAATCTCACTGAATGTTTGCCCCTCTTTGGCGAGCTTGCGTCGAAACGTCGCCTCGCTCATAGCCAGCGATCCGGCAATATCTTGCGAGCTCCACTTCCTGTCCGGCTCCGCGCCGATGAGCAGACGCACTTTTCGTTGAAGGTCCGCTCGCTCATCAGACCTGAAGACATATCCTGTGCTCGCCAGCCAGTGTAAAAGTTCGCAGACACGATGTTCTGCGACCAGCTGCGGGATTGCCTTTGGCTCTCTGATGGCTTGAAGGCCGCGTTCGAAGGCGAGGTTGAACTCTGTTCCCAGCCCTTGCATGGAAACGATGCCTTGTACGCCTCTGCGTCCTGGAAAATCGGGTTCCACTTTGCGAATGAGCGCCTGAGGGCAAACTATCCAGTCAGCCTCAAACTGACCGTCATCGGTTTCATTTTCGACATCGCAGGCCGCGCCCGCCCCGATGGCGACAGCGTCGCCGGGAAGCAGAACGACGCGTCGCTCACCCATGAGCAAAGTCTTTTTCCCGCGTCTAACCAAGATCAGCGTTGGGTAGTCGGTGACGAATTTGCCTATGAACAAATCATTGCGCGTCAGTATAGACGCGGTGGTTCCAACGCCTTCTCTGGAGATAACTGTCCGTTTGATAGAAGTCTCTGAGTTCATTCGTCGTTTCAGGGTGAGTCTTTATAAATCTGCGCCCAAGCGTTAAGACGCATTGATCGCATCAGCACAGCTTATGAACGCCTCGGCGCAGGTCGCGCAAATACTCTTATGTATCATTGGATTAGGTTTATCTCAACTGACAGAAAGGGAAACAAAGGAGTCATTATGCTGACCGTTCATCACTTGGGGCGCTCTCAGTCTGAGAGAATCGTCTGGCTTTGCGAAGAACTTGGAATCGACTACGACCTCAGATGCTATAAGCGCCGGACGGACAACAAAATGGCTCCGCCGGAATATAAAAAACTGCACCCTCTAGGCGCCGCGCCGGTCATTACTGACGGCGACCTCGTGCTCGGCGAGTCTGGCGCCATCATAGAATATTTGGTTGCGGTATACGGCTGTGGCCGCATGACGATCAAGCCAGAAGCACCCGGTTACACCGACTACCTGTATTGGCTCCACTTCGCCAATGGGACATTTCAGGCGTTGCTACTAAGAATGCTTTCACTGGAGCGCGTCGACGCCTCGGACAACAACGCCCCTCTGACGATGGCGAAAGAACGCCTCCAACTGATGCTATCCATGATGGAAAAGAAACTGGGCGAATCAGACTATCTTGCCGGAGACACACTGACCGCCGCAGATATCATGGTCATCTTCTCACTCACCACGATGAGACTGTTTAAACCCTACAACCTCTCACAATGCCCGGATATCTTGGCCTACCTGCAACGCATCGGCGCACGGCCAGCATACCGGCGAGCTATGCAAAAAGCAGAGCCGGATTTAACTCCAGTACTAGGAGCCAAGCCGTCAGTAATAGCATTTTAAGTAGTAGCGGGTGATGGGGCTGAGATAAATCGCATTGAGCACCGCCTTGACGGCGGGCCAGGACACCGGGCTGACCTTCGTGACGCCGCCGGAGTCTTACGCCACCACCAAAGCGCCGGCGTTTTATTCATGGGGCGGCGGTTATCACTGCATGGACGCCTTGGCGGAGGTGTACACCATCCCGCAGCTGATCTGGCAACAGCAAGGTGACGGCGCGGTCTACGTAGGAAGCTGGGCGCATAGCTACTGGGCGACCCGGTCCGTGGAGATCCCGACGAACTTATTAAACGGCTTCGGCGTGGCTCACCGCGCCCGCCTACCAGCGACGCCAAAACTCCGACCAGGCGTCTGGCTGAACCAAACCCATTACGTCACCCAGGTGCGCCTGGCCGACAATCACATGAATCTGACCTGGAGCGCTGCGCCGTGGACGAAGAGATTAAAAAGATAGTGTTACGGATGTTTCCAGAACTGAGCGGAAACCACCACTTACCACGCCTGGCCAAGATAGTGGCGATCAGCGACCCACTGGAGAAACCAGAACTCTGCGACCGCTTCCGCCCGCGCTACGCCGTGGATGTGCGCGTATTGACGCCCCAGGGCGAGGAAGACCCGGAGTTACCGCTTTATCGCTGCGTGCCATTGCCGGCGTCCTATGGCGGCATCGAGCGCGGGCAATACGGTTTCCCAGAATCCGGGACCATCGTAGAGGTGGCGTTCGCCTACGGCCTCCCGGATCAGCCCTTTATCCGCACAGTATTGGGACAGGGCTTAGGCGCGCCAGGCGTCCAGCCCGGTGACCTGGTGTGGCAGCAATCCGACCTTAACCAAGCAGTCGCGCGAGACCGACAAGCGTTTATCCAAGGCGATGACAGCGCCACCGTGGGCGGCTCGCGCTCGGCAACGATCAGCGGCAGCGACACGCAAACCAGCGCCAACAAAACCATAAATGTTCAGGGCAACCATACCGACATCGCCAGCGCGGCTAGGCAGATTCAAGCGCAAGTTATTCAGTTAACGGCCAGCGCCGCCGTGACCATCCAAGCGCCAGCCATCGCTATGGGCGGCGGTGGCGTGGATGTGTTGCAGGTGATTGCAGATCTGATCGGAGTGGTTCAGGAGTTGGCGGCCACGACGGCGAGCCACACGCACGGAGGCGGAGGAAGCGGGACGCCATCAAGCAGTGGGAGCCATAGCAGCCAAGCGAGCCGCGCAGAAACTTTGAAGGGGCAAATATCAAGGCTTATGTGACTAGTTCTGTACTAAGCCGTTCTCAGCTAAGATCATTTATGCTTCGTTTTGTGCACAGATAGTTGTCAATAATCTGTTGACTGGTTACCAGATAATCGCTAAATTGTACGGTAAATATCCGTACATAATGAGTGTTGGCTAACAGGCATCACTCAGCCCGCTAATGCTTTAATTCGTAGGGCGTACAACTATTAACTGACCCCCACAGAAGGGTTAGCAAAACTAGGATGAGGAGAAGCGAATGCAATCACTATCACGCATGGATCTACGTTTAGATCCTGAAATTAAGAAGCTTGCGTCTAGGGCCTCGGCCTTATCAGGTTCAAAGAGCCTATCCGAGTTTGTTATACAGGCAATCCGTGAAAAGTCTCTGCGAACTATTGAAGAAGTAGAGTCTCTGAAGCTGAGCAATAGAGCATTTGATGATTTTTGGGCAGCGTGCCAGCAAACAGTACCACCAAATGATGCACTTGTAGCAGCTAAACGACGCCTCAATAAACAGGTTGAAAATGGTGAAATTAGTATTAGAACAGCTGAATAGATCACGTCATGAACGAACAGGCTTTGATTGCGGGAACGACGAGGTCAACAACTTTTTACGCAAATCAGCTAATAAACTTCAAATTCAACAGGCCAGTCAAACGTATGTACTTGTTAAAGAGGAGCAAACGGCTGGCCTACAGCCTATAGTAGGATTCTTCACACTCACTTACTCTGAAATTAGAAGGGAAGAAACACCAAGTGATGAAGAAATGAAGAAATTTCCGAGGTTCCCTCTTCCCGCAATTCGTTTAGCTTGGCTCGGAGTTGACAGTCAATATCAGAATACTAAAGATCGTATTGGGGCAGCAGTCCTACTTTTGGCCTTGGGAGAAGCATATAGAATTGTTAGCAACTCTGGTTTAGGTGTAGCTGTCATCGTTGATCCATTAACTAAGCAGAGCGATAGCTTTTTTAAGAAGTATGGATTTCAAGAAATGGAAAGAGATTTTGGAAATCTTAAGTCTCTCTATATCCGCATGACTACTGTGAAAGATATGCTTCAAATCTAATCGCTTATTAAGCGGGCTTATGGCCCGCTGTTAGCCTCGCCGTCCTCCTCTACAGCTCAAGACTGATAATTCAGCCATCTTCTGACATGACTTGCCGAGACCTAAGAGGAATAGTTGGCCCGAACCAAGAACTTCAAGGTCTGCTATATTCTTTTATGGTGAAAGAAAAGAGCTCAAGGCATTTTGGTGCAGTAGATTTCAAGGGCGTATCAGTGAATGTGTGGTTTAAGCTATTGCCATTCAAAAATTTTCTCAACGCTAATGAGAGGAAGGGACTTCTGAAATGTATTTTCTATATGCAGATGAAAGTGGTGATGTCGGTATGAGCGGGAGTCCATGCCGCTATTTTTGTCTCAGTGGCTTCGTAATTCATGAGCTGAGTTGGCATGATACCCTAGAGAATATTATAAATTTCAGAGGGAGGCTCAGAAGTCAATATGGACTGAAGCTGCGTGAAGAAATACATGCAGCGGAATTCATGCACAAGCCTGGCAATCTTTCCCGAATTCCAAAGTCAATGCGATTAAGAATATTGCGCGACACCATTGATTTCCAGGCAGGCCTCAACGGTGTAAGCATCATCAACGTTTTGGTTGATAAATCAAAAAGAAAAGCGGATGAAGACATATTTGGAATAGCCTGGACTACTCTTATTCAAAGGTTTCATAACACATTGTCAAAAAAGAACTTTCCAGGCCCTAAAAACTCTACAGACTATGGACTACTGGTTGTGGATCGTACTGAAGAGGTCAAATTGCGGGCACTTAGCCGTCGTATGCGTCGATACAACCCAGTGCCAAAAGCGTTTGGAACTGGAGCTTTTGCTATTCCAATCTCAACCCTAGTAGAGGACTCTGTTCATAGAGACTCAGCACATTCCTACTTTATTCAGTTGGCCGATGTAAATGCTTACTTCCTAAAGCAACGCTACGACGCTTGTAAGTATGTAAAAAAGAAGGGGGCTAAAAACTATTTCAGTCGCCTTGGGCCGGCGCTCTGCACTGTAGCCTGCAATAAGCATCCAGAGGGAATTGTTGAGAGATAGAAAGGTAAGGGCTCGTTTCCGAGCCCGGTAGATCCTACTGTGAAGTCTAGCTTCAGGTCAGATCTGTAACCTAGGCTAGTAGTTACAATCTAACAAGTCAATTATTAACCTAAAATATATCTATATTGAGAGCAAAGTCAGGCTGTTCAGACTAATAGCCATCAAGCCGTAGATACCTGCCTATGTGTTAAAAGCAAAAATAACTCTGAATGCCCATAGAGATGGTGTAATGGGGAATCTTCAAGTGGAGCCTTAAGAAAGCTGTTTCGCTTGATAGGCTTTCAAAGAGCTATTAAATGAAACTCACTCCTCCCCACGCCTGCGGGCTTTGAGTAAATGCCGAATTCGTGAAATTGGGGTAGGCCCGAAGCCCCAAAGGGGAACAGGCTTTGGAAATATCAGGGTTTCAATTACTGAATAATTTGGAACTAAGTTGTAACAGTTAATCTGGTGTAAGACGTTGTGATGGGGACAGGTACTTTTTTACGCCAACATGTATATAAATACAGTTTATTTCTCACGTGACTGAAAAGTCGCACGCTTTTTCGTAGCGAATGGCTTGGTTTTCTGATGATGTTGTCCTGAAAAATGCTTTGATTCAATAATTTGCGAGCTAGCCTGTTGTGATAACGAGACACCCAAGAAAGTGTATATGCGCACGCACGGTTTCTTGTAAGTGAGGTAGTTTGGCTTTCTGGGGTTTTACACTGGAATCGGTGGGCCGGAGGAACTATCTTCAAAATATTGGAATGGAAACACGCGCATGCGCGATATACAAATGTTGGGCACCACTACAGTAATGACATACATAGACTGGATACCGGCGCTCTCATCAACTGGCTTGCTCGCGGTTGTAGTTTGGCTTTGTCGAAACTTAATAAGTAACAGACTAACTCGGAGTGTCGAATATGAATTCAATCAAAAGATTGAACGTCTGCGTGCTGACCTACGCGCCAAGGAAAATGAAATCGAAACACTTAGAAGTGGGGCCCTCAGTGCGCTGGCTAGTCGCCAAATTGCAGTAGACAAAAGGCGCCTAGAAGCAGTTGACCAGCTTTGGACTGCCACTATGGCTCTAAATCCAGCACGAGCGATATCCAATTGGCTGTCAGTATTAAATTTTGAAAGTGCTGCTAAAGCTGCGGAAAACGACCCTAATGTACGACGTCTTTTTGAGATGTTCGGAAGCAATTTCGACCCCAACTCCCTCAATGCCGTAGAAGCGCAGAAGGCACGGCCTTTCGTTTCCCCAATGGCATGGGCAACGTATTCAGCGCTACTCACAGTATCTGTGCATGCAATAATGCGCTGGCAAGTTTTAAAGGGTGGGCTTGGTAAGGACGACTTTGCTAATACTGAATCAATCAACAAACTACTTAAGACCGTATTGCCGCGCCAAGAAGCATATATCGATAAGTATGGGCCTGAGGGCTACCATTACTTGCTTGAGGAAATTGAGAAAAAACTGTTAAGCGAATTGCAGTCCATGTTATCTGGAACCAGTGCTGATAAAGAGAACGTGGAACGAGCTGCTGAGATCGTCAAGCTATCCAACGTATTACTTAGCCAGGCAGGTAGTGCCCAACAAGACGCTGCAAGGGACTCAAAGTCCGCTGCGCGGCCTACCAACCCCTAACTATAGGCGTTAGGATTCATGGAGGAAATCTTGAACTATACTCCATACATAGCGCTAGGCGTATCCTTAATCGCATTATCTTTTGTCATTCGCAATTATTTACGAAAGTCTGGAATATATGTGAAGGGTCAATTTTGCATCAGTTCAAGCGCATATGCAGAAGACCAGTATGTCAGCAGCTTTACTCTGGAGAACTTTAAGGACAGGTCCGTAATAATCTTTAAAATATTCTTACGAGTGGGACCAAACTACTACATTGAACTGACTGATTTTGAATACGAACCAAAAATATTAAAACCTTACGAGTCATTTTCACAAGTTTTAAAACCTGTCGATTACTACAGCGTAAACATGAATCGCATTAAGCTTAATAAGCTTCTAAGTTCACGAAAGGTAAAGACCAGCCTAGTTTTATCAACTTCCCAAGGGAAATATGTGGTAAAGGAGTGGATCAAAAGATGGGATCCTGTTTTTGATTTCTTCAGCAATCATTTGACTGCTCCAATTCAACCTATGCGACCAAATGATCAAAATGGGTTCTATGGAGCTGATTTTGCATACTTAGTTAGGTTGACCACAGAAGACGGATACAAGCAAACTACGGCTATATATTCAGGCGACTTTAACTATCCAAGGTTTGAAAAGTTTCGACTTACTGAGGAATGTCTTTTAACGAAAGAGAAGCTAGAGGATTTTCTGACAGAGCAGGCTATTAATGGAAATCTCAGTTGTGTGGGTATCGAGGTTATTGATGGTAAAGAACTACGTAGTAAATCCTATGGCTCTGGATTTCAAAAATCTATAGAAGCAAAAAGTTATAGCTGGCTTACTTATTTTGTTATTGGAAAGCTATTAACCAAGCGAAGTAATATCCGGCTCTATTTTATAAACCGTAAACATAAGAAGGCTAACAAGAAATTGCAGCAGACGCTAAAATCACGCAGCTGAATTTGGTGTTAGCCAGAGGAGAGTCATGCATATTCCAATATCTCGCGACCCAGTGCGATCAATATCTGTAGATCCGCATAGAAGGATATATATTGACCCGACTCGATCTATATCGAAAGACCCAAATCGCACTATTTCTATAGATCCTTTCAGGACAATGTCAATCGATCCAAGGCGAACTATATCCATTGATCCTAATAGGACGATATCAATAGATCCTCATAGAACAATTTCGATTGACCCAAGACGGACTATATCGATTGATCCCAACCGATCCATCAGCATCGACCCGATTCGTTCGTTGCAAATTCCAGGAAAATATATTTTTGATCTGAAGCACAACCCTGTCGGCTTCACGGTGTCTGCGAATGAGAGGGTTATGCTCTTGTTCGACACGAACCGGAATTGGACGGGATTTGCAGTCTCTAATAACCACGGTGGTTACAATCAGTTCGATATCAACAAAAATTGGTTAGCGTTTTGGGTTTCCTCGGGGGCAGGAAACTTCAATGTATTTGACCTAAACAAACGATGGACTCACTTCACAACTTGACCAAAATCATGGCTAACAAATCGCGTCACTCGGACGCACTAGTGTGCTTGGGCGTTAATATCACAAGGGCAGATTGAGCAATTCTCCCTATCCAGCCATATCGGCTTCAGTTCCGAAATCTGACTAGATGACCACTTTGGTGACCTGCGTGAACGTTATGTGGACAGGTACGTCCAGTTTTTGAATTTTTGATATTTTTGTGATTTTTAAGTCATTGAAAATTAAAGGAAAAGATTAGGATGATATTTTATATGAATGTTGAAGTGCCGGAATAGCAATCCCTGCGATTTAAGCATGTTTCCAGAATTAAGGGTTTGCTCCTTACGACACAAACGCATGAGTGATTTAGTGAATATCTCAGGTTGAGAGTCCACGTTCTCAATCTGTGTGGACACTATGTGGACACTCAGCCTAAGAGGAAGGAAATGTGAGTGGAATTCGAATCTGTAATTTATTGAATTACAAAGGAAAAGTTGGTGGGCCCACCAGGACTTGAACCTGGGACCAACGGATTATGAGTCCGCTGCTCTAACCAACTGAGCTATAGGCCCTAATAGTGTTTCTGATTTCTCAGAAGTCCCGAATTAAGTGGTCCGGGGAAGAGAGGGCGCCAATTATACCTTTCAGATATAGTTGGCGCCAGTATTTTGCTAGCTTTCGATTAATCGTCGATGAAGCTACGCAGATGGTCTGAGCGGCTTGGGTGTCTCAGCTTGCGAAGGGCTTTGGCTTCGATCTGACGGATACGCTCACGGGTAACGTCGAACTGCTTGCCGACTTCTTCCAGAGTGTGGTCCGTATTCATCTCAATACCGAAACGCATACGCAGTACTTTGGCTTCTCTTGCGGTCAAACCAGCCAGTACGCGGCGAGTGGATTCTTTCAGGCCTTCAGTGGTTGCTGAATCAATCGGAGATTCTGCATGAGAATCTTCGATGAAATCGCCCAAATGCGAATCTTCGTCGTCACCGATTGGCGTCTCCATGGAGATGGGCTCTTTGGCGATTTTCAGGACCTTACGCACTTTGTCTTCCGGCATGTCCATTTTCTTCGCCAGTTCTTCCGGCGTCGCTTCACGGCCCATTTCCTGCAACATGTGACGGGAAATGCGGTTCAGCTTATTGATGGTCTCAATCATGTGCACCGGAATACGGATAGTGCGGGCCTGGTCAGCGATAGAACGCGTGATCGCCTGACGAATCCACCAAGTCGCATAAGTGGAGAACTTGTATCCGCGACGGTATTCAAACTTGTCTACCGCTTTCATCAAACCAATGTTGCCTTCCTGAATCAGGTCCAGGAACTGCAGACCACGGTTGGTGTACTTCTTGGCGATGGAGATAACCAGACGCAAGTTGGCTTCCACCATTTCTTTCTTGGCGCGACGTGCTTTCGCTTCGCCAATGGAGATACGACGGTGGATTTCCTTGATGTCCGCAACAGGCAGATCAACGTCATTCTGAATGCTGACGATGCGACGTTGCAGGCGAGTGATTTCCTCTTCCTTGGTTTGCGCTGTTTTAGCCCATTCCTCGCTTCTTGCAGCCAGACCCTTGACCCATTCAAGGTTGGTCTCATTGCCGGGGAACATCTTGATGAAGTTCTTGCGCGGCATTTTGCAGTCGCGGGTACAGATATTCAGGATCTCGCGCTCGTACTTACGGACACTGTCGTTAGTGATGCGGATCGTATTGATAATTTCGTCGAACTGCTTTTGCGCCAGCTTGAAAGGAGCAAAAATACGGCTGACCTCGTCAAAGCACTCCTGTGCTTCACGGCTGGCGCGGCCATGTTTGTCGATGGCGACGTTCAGAGTGTTAAAGGCTTCGCGCAATTCAGCAAAACGGCCGCGCGCAATTTCAGGGTCGGGGCCACTGTCATTGTCGTCGTCGCTATCGCTGTTGTCGTCGCCCTCGCTTTCTTCGTCCTCTTCATCGTCGAGGTCTTTTTTGGCTTTAGCGTCGTCCTTGCCTGAGCTTTCTTCTGCTTCTTCGTCCTCATCCTCATCTTCGTCGATGTCGTCGGACTCTACTTCTTCGTTAGCTTCAGGAATGACGCCGTCCTCAACGGGGTCAAGGAACCCTGTGATGACGTCGGAGACGCGACCGCCATCTTCGCCTTGTGTGGCGTCAAAAGCGGCAAGAATGTTGGAAACCGTGCCAGGATAGTAAACCAGCGTGGCCATAACATCGCGCAAACCTTCTTCGATGCGCTTGGCGATCTGGATCTCACCCTCACGAGTCAGCAGCTCAACCGTACCCATCTCACGCATGTACATACGCACCGGGTCAGTCGTGCGACCTACATCGTTTTCGACGGAAGCAAGCGCCGCCGCAGCTTCCGCTGCTACAGACTCATCAGTGGAATCACCATCGGTGATCAACAAGGTATCCGCATCTGGAGCTTCTTCGCAGACCATGATACCCATGTCGTTAATCATGCGTATAATGTCTTCCACCTGATCCGGATCTGCTATATCCTCTGGCAGATGGTCGTTAACTTCTGCGTATGTTAGGTAACCTTGTTCTTTGCCGCGGGCGATGAGTTCTTTCAATCGAGATTTTCGGGAATTGCCTGACATAGTCACCCTACGAATTCGGTGGCTTAATGGGAGAAAAACAAACAGCTATTATAGCCTGTATACTGTTTGCGCGCTAGAAACCCTATGTGGAGACGACTTAAAAATTTTCAAGTCCACACAAGATTAAGATTTCGGTGTGGCGATCATCGCCATTTTTTCGCTCGACATTGTTCTGAATTTTTCGTGTAACTCCTTGTTTTTAGGGTCTCTTGAAAGATCCTGATGAATTTTGTCAAAAGACCTGTCGAAATATTTTCTTTTGAGCACTAATAAACTTTCTTGGGCTCCCGCCTCAATTTCCTCAGCACCGAAGATATGCTCCAAGGAATTGAACAGGTTTTTGAAGCGTCTTTGTTGGTGTGGATCAACCGCCAACCGGTACAGCAGATCTTCCGCTGTCTCGATATTTTCCTTAAGCAGCCACTCCAGAAAGTAAGTCAGAGCCCTTTCGTCGTCCTGAGTAATCTCATAATTCAGCGTGTTTGAGATTTCCTTCGCCCAGGATGGATTGACGTACAAGCCAAGGCAGGCGCGGGCGGCAATGCGATTGGGTACAGGGATGGGCTCTTCACGAGGCTCGTCCCGGTTCTGAAACGAAAATCCTTTTTTGCCTTTCCAGTCGCCTTTTTTCCACTCCCCGCTATTTTTGCCTTGGCGGTCTCCCCAGCGGGAAGAGCGCGTCAGTTCATTCAGGCGCTGGTAAAGAGCATCCTTTAGAACCGGCGCATTAATGACTTTTAGTGCTGTGCGGGCCTGAGTGGACAGTATGCCTTTGTTTTCCGCAATGGACAGGTCCAGACCCCGACTCATGGCCTGGAAAAAATATTCTGAAAGGGGCGTGGCGCTGGCGACGCGCTCGCGAAATGCATCCGCGCCTTCGTTCCTGACAAATGTATCAGGGTCCTCGCCCTCCGGGAGAATCAAGAAGCTGACCTTGTAGCCATCCTGAAACATGGGAAGCAAGTTATTAAGCGCCTTATCGGCAGCCGCCAAACCAGCTTTGTCGCCATCGAAGCAGAAGACAATATCCTGGCTGGTATTCAGCAGGTGACTTAAATTGTCTTCATTGGTGGCGGTTCCCATAGCGGCGACAGCATTAACCACACCAAATTGAGCCAGAGAAATAACGTCAAGATAGCCTTCGACCACAATCAGCTGTTCAAGCTTGCGTGACTGCTTACGAGCTTCCCACAACCCATACAGCACATTGCTTTTATGGAATATGGGCGACTCTGGGCTGTTGATGTATTTACTGCGGTCATTGCCAAGAGTGCGGCCGCCGAAGGCGATAGTTCTACCCCGGGTATCCCGAATAGGGAACATGAGGCGGTTTTGGAACATATCGAAACGATCCTGTTCCTTTTCTATCACCAAGCGGAGCGTGCTGAGCGCTTTGATCAGGCTGCGGTCGCTAGAGCCGCTAAGAAATTGTCGCTGCGCTGGCGCGAAGCCTATGCCGTATAAATCCGCCATTTCGGTAGAAATACCTCGGCGTTTCAGGTACTCCTGAGCGATTCCGCGTTGCGGATGGCTTCCCAGCGCCTGACGAAACGCTGCATCCGCATGAGAGGATGCGTCATACAGCGATTTGTTTTGACTTACTTTCTGCTCCGCCGCTCTATCGCGAGGCACTTCTACGCCACAACGTTTCGCCAGTTGCTCTACAGCTTCATTAAAGGAGAGATGCTCAGTTTCCTTGATGAAGTTGATAGCGTCGCCGTGGGCTCCACAGCCATAGCAGTGGTAATGCGCAGGGTGATTTTCGTTGTATACGTGAAAGGAAGGAGACTTTTCGTCATGAAACGGGCAGCGACCCTGATAGGTTGCGCCGGATTTCTTGAGGCTCACCCGCTCAGCGATGAGGCTGGCAAGATCAACCCGAGAAAGTAAGTCGTCGACAAATACTTGAGGGATTAGACCGGCCATGACTTTACTCTATCAAGTAAGAAAGTCTAGTTGCAGGGCTATGCCTGCAACCACTCTGACCTGGCGAAGTCCTGAAACAGGTCGCCGTAATATAGAAAAGCGTTTGGGTGATTAAGATAGTCGCAGAAGGGATCAGGACAAAGCTTTTTTAACTTTTTGTCCGATGACCGCCATATCCGCACGTCCCTGAACTTGTGGCTTCAGGACCGCCATTACCTTGCCCATATCGCGTATCGACTCCGCGCCTGATTCGCTTACCGCAGTCTGGATAAGTTGATCAAGTTCTTCTTCGCTGAGCGCTTCAGGTAGAAAGCCCTGAATTACGTCCAGCTCAAGCTGTTCTTTAGCGACCAGGTCGTCCCGGCCAGCGGCGGAAAATTGAGAGATGGAGTCTTTGCGTTGTTTCGCCATTTTATCCAGTACTTCGAGAACTCGAGCATCATCAACTTCAATGCGTTCGTCCACTTCGATTCGTTTAATGTCCGCCAGAATCAAACGAATGGCTCCAAGGCGGTCTTTTTCCTTGCTGCGCATGGCCGATTTCATGGCTTCGGTTAAACTGTCTTTCAATGACATGATCGAATTGTCTCTGTCCGTATTTGGATATATAAGCGTACTAGAACTGGAAAATGCGAGACTTGTAAAAGTCGTATTAACGCCAACAACCCGGTCTCAACAGTATTAAGACCAGGTCAACGCGGGCGTAATTCGATTAGTACAGGCGCTCGAAACGTCTTTGTTCGCGCTGAACTTTCTTCGCGTGACGTTTTACAGCTGCAGCCAACTTGCGCTTTCTTTCTGAAGTCGGCTTCTCGTAGAACTCGCGACGACGTACTTCTGAAAGGATCCCCGCCTTTTCGCATGAACGCTTAAAGCGGCGAAGGGCAACGTCAAATGGCTCGTTCTCTTTAATTTTTACGGAAGGCATATCCCCTCTCTATGATCTGTAAAAACCGAATTGGTTAAAATTGTGTCAACACAAATAGGGCGCGCATTGTAATCCCGTTAGGTTGCACTTGTAAAGGTGTTGGCCTGTATAAATTCTAACAAATCTGCGCGAGCGGCGCCCAATTTAAAGGCGATTTGGAATGGAATAGTTGTCACGATGGCTATAAGATGCCCGGCTTGGGCGTGCGGCCCTGCTGGTCGCTGCTGTCAGACGTTTGGGCGCTTAGCTGGCTTTTATTGTACTGTCCTGACATAGGTGAGAAATAAGGGCGTCCCGATAATTATGGTGGCCGACCTGTGCGGCGATTTGATGATGGCGGAAAGTAACATGTTAGTACTGGGCATAGAAACATCCTGCGACGAAACCGGAATTGCGTTGTATGACGGAGCGCGCGGACTGTTGGCTCACACGCTGTACAGTCAGATCAAGTTGCATGCGGATTATGGCGGCGTAGTGCCGGAGCTGGCTTCTCGCGATCACGTGCGAAAAGTGATTCCTTTGATCGAAGAGGTATTAAGTCAGGGGGGCGTCGGCAAAAGCGATGTCGATGCTATCGCTTATACGGCGGGTCCAGGGCTGGTTGGCGCTTTAATGGTGGGAGGCGCTATCGCCTCGGCGCTGGCTTACGCTTTGGATATCCCTACTATTGGCGTCCATCATATGGAAGGGCACTTGCTGGCTCCCATGTTAGAAGAAGATCCACCGGAATTTCCTTTTGTCGCCCTTTTGGTCTCGGGCGGCCATACGCAGTTGGTGCGGGTCGATGGCGTCGGCGAATATGAGCTTTTAGGGGAGTCTGTGGACGACGCCGCAGGGGAGGCTTTCGATAAAGTGGCCAAAATGCTTGGCCTGGATTACCCCGGTGGCCCTCAAGTCGCCAAGTTGGCGGAGCAGGGGAATCTGCAACGATTCAAATTTCCGCGTCCGATGACGGACCGCCCCGGGTTGGACTTCAGTTTCAGCGGGCTTAAGACGTTTACGCTGAATACTCTCCAAGAGGCGGAAGCCAGTGACGGCGTTGATGATAATTTGCGCGCAGATGTCGCCGCCTGCTTTCAGGAAGCGGTGGTGGAGACTATGGTGATCAAGTGTCGTCGGGCGCTCAAGCAGACTGGATTGAAACGATTGATCATGGCTGGCGGGGTCAGCGCGAATCGCCGACTGCGGGAAAAGTTACAACAAATGGTCAAAGGCGAAAGAGCTCAGGTCTATTATGCCCGGCCGGAATTTTGTACCGATAACGGTGCAATGATCGCCTATGCTGGCTATCAGCGCCTGGCTGCCGGACAACGAGGAGATCTTAGCGTTGTCGCCACACCACGCTGGCCTCTGGTGGAGTTGCCTTCAATTAAGGGTTAAGGGCGGCGGGAGATCAAAGCGAGCGCTCTTTGCCTTTGGCCAGATTGATGATGTTCTCTCTATGTCGAATCAGAATGAACAGCGCCAATATGAGGAATAGGGCGAGATGCTCCGGATTAAGTCGCCATGCCACCCAGGGCGCCATTACTGCGGCGGTCAGCGAGGCAAGGGATGAGATCCGTTTCCAATATACGACGGCCGCCCACACCAGCGTCAAAGCGAGAGTGGTTTGCCAGGCCAGCGCCAGCCCCGCTCCCAACACTGTGGCGACGCCTTTCCCCCCCTTGAAGTGATGGAATGCCGGCAGCATATGGCCGACAATCGCCGCTACGGCCGTGACGCCTTGTTCATAGGGTGAAAGCCCAAGCATGGCTGCGATACAGACGGCGGCGGCGCCTTTGGCGGCGTCCCAGAATAAAGTGAGCGTGGCGGGAATAAGGCCGCCGAGGCGGTAAATATTGGTCGCGCCAGGATTGCCGGAGCCTGCTTCGGTGGGATCGGGGAGCTGGAAGTAACGGCATACCCAATAGGCGCCCATGATGGAGCCGAGCAGGTAGGCGATAGATGTCGCCATGAGAAGTTGAAAAGGATGCTCCATGGGGCCCCTGCGGCTTAAAATAGATCAGACTGCGTAGATTATGAGCCATAATAGAGGTTGCTTGTCTACACCCCTTTGGTCGCTAGGGAACGCTTCTTTCCCTGCGTATAGATGACGGGCGTATGTTAGGTGTCATGGATACAGTACTTATTGAAGGTTTACAGGTAGACGCCATAATCGGCGTTTACGAATTTGAGAAGGGATATCAACAACGGCTTTTTGTTGATATCGAGCTGGGATGCGATATTTCCGGTGCGGCGCGTGAGGATAACCTTGATCTCACCCTGAACTATGCAGCCGTCAGCGAGCGTTTGCGTGAATATGCCGCAGCCAGTCGCTTTCAGCTCATTGAGACTCTGGCTGAGCGGTTTGCTGAATTGCTGCAGAAAGAGTTTGGTGCGCCCTGGTTGCGTCTGACGATCCGAAAGCCCGGCGCTGTCGCGGAAGCGCGTAGCGTGGGAGTAAGAATTGAAAGAGGAGCTCGCAAGAGTGGTTAAAGTGGTTGTTGGTATTGGCAGCAATATCGACCCGGATAAGAATATTGCTCTGGCGCTAGACGCGTTGGATGCGCATTTTCAGGATTTGCGTTTATCGCCTGTATATGAGTCGGAAGCGATTGGGTTCGCCGGCGACGCCTTCATCAATTTGGTGGCGGCGTTTCACACTGAGGAGCCGGTTGGCGCAGTGCAGCGCACTTTGAAGCAGATTGAGGCGAGCAGCGGGCGTACTGGATTGGAGTCCAAGCACTCTGGGCGCACGCTGGATATCGATATCCTTACCTATGGAGATGTTGTGGGAGAAGTGGAGGGGATTGCGCTTCCGCGGGGTGAAATAACAGAGAACGCTTATGTTTTGCTGCCCCTGGCGGAGCTTGAGCCCAATGAGCGCCACCCGGCCTTGAACGTCTCCTACGCGGAGTTGTGGGAAAAGTATGATCGCGCCCAGCAACTACATAGAGTCGCCTTTAGCTGGCGCGACCAGACTTTCTAGCGGAATCCGGGAGAGTTAGCTCCCGGAACCGTTGGCTCTGCGGAATTTCTCCACCAGCGCCGCGCTGGAAGGATCTAACGCATCCGTCGACGCGCCGGTGTCCAGCAGCATAGGTAATATGCTGTCGCTGAGTTGTTTGCCCAACTCTACGCCCCACTGATCAAAAGAATTCAAATTCCAGATAACTCCCTGCACGAAAACTTTCTGCTCATACAGGGCGATCAGCGCGCCGAGCGTATGCGGATTGATTTCGTCCATCACCAGCGTGTTGCTGGGACGGTTGCCGGGAATCACTTTATGAGGCGCCAGTTCCTCTGCGCGCTCTGATGACATGCCGGCATCGAGCAGCTCCTGACGGGCCTTCTCCAGAGACTTGCCGCACATCAATGCTTGGCTCTGCGCGAAGCAGTTGGAGGCAAGCATGGCGTGATGACGTCCGGCGGGCTTGTGGGATTTCAGCGGCAGAATGAAGTCCGCTGGGGTCCAGCGTGTGCCCTGGTGCAGTAACTGGTGATAGGCATGTTGGCCGTTAGTGCCGGCGCCGCCCCAGATAATAGGACCTGTGGCGTAGTCGACGCCAACGCCTGAACGGTTGACGCCTTTGCCGTTGCTTTCCATATCAACCTGTTGCAGGTGCGCAGGCAGATTCTCAAGCGTCTGGTCATAGGGCAGGATAACGTAGCTGTCCGCGCCCAGGAAATTGTGATACCAGATGCCTAGCATGCCCATCAATACGGGCATATTTTGCTCGAGCGGCGCAGTTTTGAAGTGCTGGTCCATGGCTTCTGCGCCGGCGAGCAACTCTCTGAAGGCCTTCATGCCAACTTGCAGCGCAATGGGCAAGCCAATGGCGGACCACAAAGAGTAGCGTCCCCCGACCCAATCCCACATCGGGAATACATTTTCCGCATCGATACCGAAATCACGGGCGCGCTGCACGTTGCTGGAGACTGCGACAAAATGCTTGCTCAGTCCCGTCTCAGAACCGCCTTCGCGCAAATACCATTCGCGAGCGGTCATGGAGTTCGCTAGTGTTTCTTGAGTCGTGAAAGACTTGGACTGGACGATGAACAGCGTGGTCTCTGGATTCAGGTTCTCCAGGGTGTAGGCAATATCAGAGCCGTCTACATTGGAGACGAAATGGCAGCGGATGTTTTCCTGCCAGTAAGGACGCAGTGCTTCTACCGCAACGCGAGGCCCCAGATAGGAGCCGCCGATACCGATGCTGACGACATCATTGATCGGCTTGCCGCTGTAACCTAACCATTCGCCACGGTGAACCTTGCTGACGAACTGCTCCATTTGCGCCAGGGCGCTGCGGATTTCGGGTTTGATATCCTGGCCATCCACCAGCACTGGCGTATCGGAACTGCTGCGCAGTGCGGTATGAAGTACCGCGCGGCCTTCCGTGTGATTGATCGGCTCGCCAGCGAACATGGCGTCGATGGACTTTCTCATTCCTGCGTCTTCAGCCAGTTTTACCAGCTTTTCCAACGTAGCGGAGTTTGCTCTGTTCTTGGAGTAGTCCAGAGTGAGTCCCGCAGCACTGAGAGAGTAGCTTTGGACTCTGGCGGGATCGCGATGAAAGTAATCCAGAATATGGTCGTTGGCGGTATCTGCAGCATGTTGCTGCAACGCCCGCCAGCTTTCTTTAGCCTTATCGTTAAGCGTTTGAGGCGTGTCTTGCATTGTTTTGAGTTTCCTTGGGATTGATGAAGGATATCAACCTAGGTGTACGCTGATGTTGTCGATAAGCCTTGTCGTTCCCAGATAGGCCGCCGCAAGTATCGTGATGTCGCTGTCGCTGGCGACCGCCGGAGACAGAGTGTCGCTGTTCACGATATTGAAGTAGTCAGGAACGAAGCCGGCTTGCGTCAGTTTATTGTTGGCTTCTGCGCTTATTGCGGCGAAGTCCTTGTCGCCATTTTCAATCTGCTCCGCGCTTTCTTGCAGGAGCTTGTACAGCAATGGCGCCGTTTGGCGTTGTTCGGCGGAAAGGTAGCCATTGCGGGAACTCATCGCCAGACCGTCTGTTTCCCTGAGGGTGGAACCGCTCTCAATGACGATAGGGAGATAGAGGTCGCGGGTCATTTTGCGAATGACCGCCAATTGCTGAAAGTCTTTTTCACCAAATATGGCGACATCAGGCTGCACCATGTTGAACAGCATGGATACGACGGTTGTTACGCCAGTAAAGTGTCCGGGCCGGCTGGCTCCGCAGTGGAGCTCGCTCAGCGCGGGTGTAATAACCTTGGTATGGCGCTCCAGTCCCTCTGGGTACAGCTGACTGACTTCCGGGGTGAATAAAAGGTGATTACCAGCGGCGACCAGCTTTTCTTTGTCTGCGTCCAAGGTTCTCGGATACTTGTCCAGATCCTCGTTTGCCCCAAACTGTAACGGGTTAACGAAAATGGACGTTACCACATAGTCGCACAATTCCTTGGCTTGTTTGACAAGGCTGACATGCCCTGCGTGCAAGTTGCCCATGGTGGGCACCAGTCCAATGCGTTTCCCTTGCGTACGCTGCTGCCGGATTGCGGCGCGCAGATCTTTAACCCTGTGGATGGTGATCATATGTTGAAGCTGTGCTCCTCCGCCGGAAATGCGCCGCTCTTAACGGCTTCCACGTAACCTTTAAACGCTGCTTGAATGGAATCGGAACCGGCGAGGAAGTTTTTGACGAACTTCGGTTTCTTGCCTGCGCCGACTCCTAAAAGATCGTGCATCACCAACACTTGCCCGTCAGTGTAAGGCCCTGCGCCAATGCCGACGACCGGCGCGCTGACTTCTTCCGTCAATTGCTTGGCGAGTTTGGTGGGGACGCATTCCAGCAATATTATGTCAGCGCCGGCTTGTTCCAATGCCTTGGCGTCGTCCAGCATCATCTGCGCCTGACTTGCTTCTTTACCTTGCACTTTATAGCCGCCGAACTTGTTGACGGACTGTGGCGTTAGCCCTAAATGAGCGCATACCGGGACGCCCTGGCGGGAAAGATGTGCAATGGCGTCACAAAGCCAGGCTCCGCCTTCCAGTTTCACCATGTGCGCGCCTGCTTGCATGAGCTGCCTGGCTCCGGCCATCGCCTGTTCCGGCGTGCCGTAACTCATAAAAGGCATATCTGCGATGATGAACGCGTTGCGCGCGCCGCGTTTGACTGACGCTGTGTGGTAAACCATGTCTTCCAGGCGAACTGGAACCGTGCTGTCGTGACCCTGTAAAACCATGCCGAGTGAATCGCCGACCAATATCACCTCAACGCCAGCCTGATCCATTTCGTAGGCGAAGGTGGCGTCATAGGCGGTCATTACCGCGAATTTTTCGGATTTCTTCTTGAGGTCCAGGAGGGTGCTCAGAGTGATGGACATGCAATCATCCTGTACTGTTGGAGGCAATAGACTAAATGGAAACCTGGTGTGAATAAAGTCCCGGATGCGTTGAGGAGACGTTTCGTCCTACTGAATACGCTCAATGCCTTCCTGCGGCAATGCCGCAAGCAGAGAGGATATCGACCCAATGCCCGGAATAACGCAATTCGGCGCAATTTCAGCCAAGGGAAATATAACAAAGTTACGCTCGTGCATAGCGTAATGAGGTACGGTCAGTACTTCGCTGTTCAGGGTTTCATCGCCAAATAACAGCAAATCCAGATCCAGGGTTCTGGGAGTCCAGCGTTCGCCCTGGCGTACGCGGCCTTGATTGTTCTCGATGGTTTGCAGCTCTCGCAACAGGTCGAGAGGTTCCAGGCTGGTTTCCAGTTGCGCAACAGCGTTGACATACCAGGGCTGGTCTGGCGCGCCTAGCGGCGCACTGCGATACAGGCTGGACGCCTGCAGCAACTGGACGCCGGATATATCTTCCAATGCCTTTAGGGCTTGGCGCAGCTGTTGCTCAGGCTGGCTTAGGTTACTACCCAAGCCGACATAGCAGAGTGTCATTGCGATGGCGCACTGTTGTTGGTGCGGCGTGGGCGTCTGCGCGGACGTCTGCGTCCACCTGAGCCGTCCCGTTTAGGGCCTTGCTGCTGCAATTTATTACGCCCCTGGTCATCGGCTTCCTGATAGCGCGTCCACCACTCGCCAAGTCCTTGCAGGTCTTCACCGCTTTGTTCACGCAAGACCAGGAAGTCGTAGGCGGCGCGGAAGCGGGGATGTTCCACCAGGCTCTGCAGACGTTTGCTTTGTTTGCGGGGCAGACGAAGCTGCAATTCCCAGATTTCACGCATGGGCTGACTGAAGCGCTTGGGCAGCGCAGTGTGCTTGACCTGCTGCGCCAGCACTTTGTCGATAGCCTTGTGCATAGCCTGCATGGGAGGCAAGCCGTCGTCTTGGTAGCGCTGCTGCAGTCTTTGCATTGGCGACCACAACATGGCCGCGTATAAAAACGCAGGAGTTACCGGCTTGTCCTGGGCGATTCGCTTATCCGTGTTGCGCAGCGCTTGCAGGATCAGTTTCTCCGCATGGGGGTGCTCATTTTCCAGCAGGCGGTCAGTTTCTGGGAACAGGAATTTGAATAAGTCGAACTGGCGCAGAATTTCGAATGTACGTACGGCTTTACCGGATAAGAACAGCTTCAGAACTTCTTCAAACAAACGCGCAGAGGGTATGTTGAGAAGCAAGGGGCCTAGATCCAGGATGGGGCTGGCGGTGCGTTCTTCGATTGAAAAATCCAGTTTTGCGGCGAATCGGGCTGCGCGCAGCATGCGCACGGGATCTTCCCGGTAACGGGTTTCAGGGTCGCCGATCAGGCGCAGAACCCGGTGTTCAATGTCTTCGATGCCGCCTGCGTAGTCATAAATGCTGAAATCTCTGACGCAGTAATAAAGCGCGTTAACGGTGAAGTCACGGCGCAGCGCGTCTTCTTCCTGGTTGCCGTAGACATTGTCGCGCAGTATCTGGCCTGAGTCGCTGGTGACCGCGTCGCCGTCGTCTTCGCCAGCATTTTGATGACCGGCGCGGAATGTAGCGACTTCAATGATCTCACGACCGAAGCGCACATGAGCGAGGCGGAAACGACGTCCGATCAGGCGACAGTTGTTGAACTGCTCGCGCACTTGTTCTGGGGTTGCGCTGGTGGCGACGTCGAAGTCTTTGGGCTGTTCGCCCAGTAATAAATCGCGCACGCCGCCGCCGACTAGAAAGGCGTCATAGTTGGCGCTGTTCAGGCGGTAGAGAACTTTCAACGCCGCAGGGCTGATCTGCTTGCGTGAGACTGTATGGCTGTCGCGGGGGATGATTCGCAGTTTCAAAGGTTTTGCGCCGGCTTCTTTGCGTCCCGGTTTTATCAGGCCCATTAACTTTTTCAGCATGACGATCTTGTGTCTATCAATACCAATGATTTCGAGGGCCGGAGTGTACTCTTTTGTAACGGATATTGCGACAGCAAAAGCCGTGCCTCATACGTGGTGGAATGCGGCTGAAAGGTGCTCAGACCCAATATGCTTTAAGCATAGCTTTGATGGGGCATTAGTCGACAAAAGACGGAAATTTAAGGAAAAAATGAGGAGAGGGGAGAATAACTAAGGGGAAAGCAATGTTGCTTTCCCCCACTGAGAAGAAGGTTAGACGATTTTTTGTTTTTATTTTTGTCTTGGTCCCAAACGATTGGTCGCTCCACAATTAGAGCCTAGAGGATTAGTTACAAACGGAACGCTTTGAATACTTCGAGTGATAATAGGGATTTGGATAGTGTTGTTTAAGTCTAGAATGTCCACTGTCGTGGTTCTTTTTAATACTAGACACCCTACCCATACCTTGAAATACCACTAAAAAGCTCGGCATCCAAAACAATCAGTTCGCCACCCGTATTTTTATTTTTGTTCTGGGTTGTTCTTTTTGTTCACTCTGCTTTTTTATTTTTATTTGTGCAGTTCGGTGCATTTTTATTTTTATTTTGCACTGTAAGAGAGCATGGGGCGTGCCAGAAAATTAAAAAAACATTGTAAAACAGCAATGTAGCTGTAAGTGTTCAAAAGTCATACGTGTTTTTGCTTACCTGAGTGTTACCAATGCCCACTGAAAGGGCATCCTGGTGTTCCCCAAAGTAACGCTGGGTAACAACTCAACCGCAGTTGGTGTCACAAAGAGGGGCGCGAGGCGCATTTAGACTGTTTTTTAATCAAAATTATGGCCCACATTAGTGAATATGCAAGTCAACTTAGCGTAACAATTTTAGGTTGTGAGCAATAAATGCGCGCGACAGACTAAATATTGATCAAAAAGAAACGATTTGGGGCGTGAGAAAGGAAAGTGTGGGGGGATTGCAGCCCGGATGAACCGGGCTGGCTGCAAAAAGTGTTACTTAGCGCTTTTTTTGGTGCGCGGTATGCCCAAACGCTGTCGACGCTCCCATAAACTTTTGCGGCTGATGCCCAATTTGCGGGCCAACTCGGTTTCGCTCATGGTGTCCTGATTTTCCAGTACAAAGTGCTGGAAATAGTCCTCCAATGACAAATCCGTGCCTTTATCCGCTCCTTTGGAGTTGGCGGGGTTATCCATACTCAGCATACCTTCGGGGATATCCAGCTCTCCCTCTAGATCAATCGCCAGCAGGTCTTTGCCGATGTGGTCGCTGTCCGAGAGGATGACGGCGCGCTCGACGGCGTTCTCCATCTCTCGCACGTTGCCTGGCCACTGATAGCGACGAATAAGGGTGAGGGCGTCCTTATCGAACTTGAGGTTGGGCTTATCCATACGTTCGCCCATTTTAGCCAGCAGCATTTTAGCCAGACCGATGACATCATCCTCCCGGTCCCGCAATGGGGGGATGCGGAGCTGCATGACGTTCAGTCGGTAAAACAAGTCTTCCCGGAACTCGCCCACTTTGGTCATTGCCTTGAGGTTACGGTGCGTTGCGGCGATGAGGCGCACGTCCACGCGTTTGGACTGGGTGGAGCCGACCCGACGAATCTCGCCCTCCTGGAGAACCCGTAACAAACGCGCCTGGGCTTCCAGTGGCAGTTCGCCTATTTCGTCGAGAAATAAGGTGCCGCCGTCAGCCGCCTCTATCAGGCCGCTACGCGCGCCCACAGCGCCCGTAAACGCGCCTTTCTCATGGCCGAATAGCTCGGATTCAATCAGTGTTTCTGGAATCGCTGCGCAGTTGACGCAGATGAGAGCGCCCTCCCGACGTCGGCTCAACATGTGCAGGGCGCGTGCGGCCAGTTCTTTACCTGTGCCTGACTCGCCTTGAATTAGCACGGTGGTGTCGGTCGGGGAGACTTTGCCGATCAAATCGAACAGCTTCAGCATTTCCGTGCATTCGCCGAACATCAGGTCGTTGATGTCTGCGCGCGCAGAGGCGTTTTCCGCTTCGAGTTTGGGAGGCGAGGGCTTGGCGGGGCGCCGATCCAGGATGGATTTGATCGACGCCAGCATCTCGTCGTGATCGAAAGGCTTGGCGATATAGTCCACCGCGCCGAGTTTCATAGAATCCACGGCGGAGCGCAGGCTGGCGTAACTGGTCATGATCAGGACGGGAGTCTCGGTCGCCTGAATCAGATCGGTGCCGGGTCGACCGGGAAGACGCAGATCGGAAATGATCAAATCCGGTTTGCTTTGCTCCGCAACTTCCAGAGCGCGATCAACGGAGTCCGCTTCGGCGACGGCGTAACCGTTATGCTGTAAGAGTCGCGTCAGGGCGGAGCGGATAATGCTCTCGTCTTCTACAATCAAGATTAAAGCCATAGCTTAAGTTTCCGTTAACTCTGCAGAGATACTTTCTGAGTCGGACTGATAAGCCGGTAGTTCGATAATGACCCGGGTTCCTTTGCCGGATTCTTTATCCGCCGGACTTTCTATCCGAATGTGGCCGTAGTGCTCTTCTATAATGCTGTACACCAGAGACAGCCCCAAACCAGTGCCTTTATCGGGGCCTTTGGTGGTATAGAAGGGCTCGAACAGGTGATCTATCTGGTCGCCGCTGATGCCGCTGCCTTCGTCCTCCACTTCAACATGGATGGAATATTGTTGCAGCGACGCTCTCACCCAGATATTGGCTGAAGCCTCCGAAGCGTCGCGGGCGTTGCTGAGCAAGTTGACGAAAACCTGCACCAGACGTTGTCCGTCGCCCATTACCTTTACCGTTTCTTCCACTTCGTTGACGTAGAGCACCTGTGGCTCTTTAGTGGATAAGGAGAGTAAGTGTATCGCTTCGTCGACGCAACGTTTTAACTCTGTCGGCCCATGCTGGGCGGATTGGGTGTAATTGCCGGAGCGGGCGAAATTCATCAGGGTTTGTAAAATTCTAGAGACCCGCTGGGTCTGCACAAGAATATGTCCCGACGTCTCCAGCACTTCTTCGTTGCTGGTCATGAGTTTGAGGTTTTGGGCAAGACAGGCGATGCCCGTTACCGGGTTGCCAATTTCGTGGGCGACCCCCGCTGCAAGACGCCCCACGGAAGCGAGGCGCTCACTGTGAACCAGCTCGTCTTCCAGTAACTGGGTCTCCGTATAATCTTCCAAAAGCAGCACTTGCCCGGCGCCCGATGCGCCATCGCTTTCAATCGCGGCTTTGTGCAGATTGAACCAGTGTGGTGCGCCGTTAATGTCCAGGCGCTTCTTGGAGACATGGCGCTCTTCCGCATTAGCGAAGCTAAAGAGCAGCGTGGACCAGGGCTTGGCGATGGCGCTGATGTGTGAACCGATGACCTGCGGAGCGGGAATTCCCGTCAGCTGCTCCATCGCGTGATTCCACATCAACACTTCAAGATCAGCGCCTAAAGAACAGGTGGCGATAGGCAGATTTTGTAATGTTTGCCGATGGTAACGGCGCAGCGTATCTAATTCGCCGGCAAGTCCGCTGAGGCGGTTATGGTATTCCTCCAGCTTGCTCTCAACGAAGTAAATGTCCTGAGCGGGCGCAACGCTGGTGGCGGGCTTGAAGCTGAGATTCTGTTTGACGATGTCCTGCGCCAGAGCCGGACCTAATAGCCCTGACAAATTGGCTTCGATCTGATCGCGCAGCCTGCGTAGCGCATAGGGGCGGTACTCGACCTCATGCAACTGCAACTGCGCGAGGGCGTGATTCACTTCTCTTTCGGCGGCTTGGCGGCCGAGAGACTCTGTCAGGAAGTCCTTAAACTGCTCGGAGCTGGTGGCGACCAATTCGCGTCGTGATGGACGCATCAGTGTGTCGACGGAGCAGGCCTGGGCGGAGCGCGCTTCTGCCTGAGAGGCGTCGGTAAACAGGCTGACCATGACGAAAATGAAAATATTCAGCGTCAGGGACGCCATGACATAGTAGTGCCAATCGTCAGGATTGAAGCTGTAGCTGTCGCGCCATGGATTGACCGAGAACACGTCTACACCGAACAGGATGGGCAATGGCATGGTGACGAACCACAAGCTTACGCCGGCGCATAAGCCACTGATGAATCCGTTGCGATTACCCAGGGGCCAATAGATGACCGCCATCACCCCCGGCAGTAATTGCAGACCAGCGGAAAAAGCCAGTATGCCCAGCTCGGAAAGGGAAAAGCGGTTGTCCAGGAATAGAGAGAACAGGTAGCCGGAGCCGAGGATAAACAAGATCAAGCCGCGTCTTACCCAGGTCAGCCAGGAATAGATATTGCCGCGGGACAAAGGCTGATATACGGGAAGGATGACATGATTGAGCATCATTGAAGCCAGCGCCAGACAGGTCACGATCAGTAAGCCGCTGGCGGCGGTCAGTCCGCCAAGAAAGGCGACAATACTGATCCAGGGGGCGTTGAGCACCTGACCTAGGCCGAGAATAAAAAATTCCGGCGTTGTGGGAACGGACAGCTTGATGCCCGCCCACATGAAAATAGGGATGGGCAGACTCATCAGGAGCAGGTACACCGGTAGTCCCCAGCTCGCTTTGTAAAGTGCAGTGGGATTCAGGTTTTCCGTAAAGGTGACATGAAACATGTGCGGCATCACCAAGGCGGAAGCGAAGAATATCAGCAGCATCGCCCGCCAGGGGCCTTCCTCTAAGTGGCGCTCCATGGCGCTGATGCGTTGCGCGTTCTCTTGCAGCCAGCTGTTCACTTCGCCGAAGCCGCCGAACACCTGATAGGCGATCAATATGGCCAGCGCCAGTATGATCACCAGCTTGAGGCCGCCTTCTAGCGCAATCGCCACGATCAGGCTGGGGTGTCTTTCCGCGCGAGTTTGTCCGCGGGCGCCGAAAAAGATGGCGAAGAAAATGATCATGGCGCAGAACAGCAGGCTGACTATCCGTGTGTCCTGAGACGGCGCCAGAACATGCAGGGAGTTGTCGAGTGCCTGAAACTGCAACGCCAGCAGCGCGAGTGAAGCGAAGCTGATGAAGAGTGTGCTGATGGTGCCTGCCGCCTGACTCCTGTAGCGGAAGGTGAACAAGTCTGCCACTGAAGAAAGTTGATAGGATTTGGTGACCCTCAGCACCGGAATCAACAACACTGGCGCAAGAAGAAAAGCGCCGCAAACCCCCAGATAGAAAGCCAGAAAGCCGTAGCCGAATTCGTAAGCCAGGCCGACGGAGCCGTAAAACGCCCAGGCGCTGGCGTAGACGCCGAGAGATAAAACATAGGTGGCGGGGTGCCGGACCCAGCGCAAAGGTATCCAGCCGCGCTCGGTGATATAAGCCAGGCCAAACAATGCGCTGAGGTACAAGGCTCCGTAGGCGAGCAGGCTCCAGGCGCTAAAATTCATTCGGTCCCCGCTTTCGCTCTAACCAGTATGCGACGACGATCAGCAGAGACCAGATAATATATGGCCTGTACCAGGCGCTACCCGGCGCGATCCACCAGTCCATGATCACTGGTGAAAAAATGTAGACGCCTAAAATCAGCAGAAACACCAAGCGATAAATATACATAGACCGCGTTACCAAAATACCCGGAAGACTAGGTTTGTCCATGTTACTGGAGGAAACGGGAGCATGCAAAATACCTTTTTGGCTTCCCAATTGGTTGTTTTCGCGTACTTATTAAATATAAGTGGGCAAAAGCAGGGTAACAGGTTTTAAGCGCTTGATGCGCCGGTTATCTCAGGCAGGGGAACGCTGCGTAGTCTATGGATCTTGTCGCGGGACCAGTTTAGCGTTAGTTGTGGCAGGAGCTCCTGAGGCGTTTCAGCTTGCGCCAGCTCTGCGTTATCGATCAACAGCGCCGCTGCCGCCGCTCTGAGGTTGCTCATGATTTGCCGGTTATCCAGCCCGGGGGCCAGGTTCTGCTTACTGAGCTTGGCGCCGGAAGCATCGACGACGACTGGGAAATGTCCGACTTGCGGCGGCTCTTTGCCCAATGCTTTATACATTTGATATTGCAATGGCGTGGAGTCAAGTAAGTCGGAACCGCGAATGATGTGACTGATATCCTGGGCCAAGTCATCGCATACCACCGCCAGTTGGTAAGAGAAAAAGCCTTCTTTACGCCGAATGACGAAATCATCCAGTTCTCCATGTAGATGGTAGGGAACGATGCCCTGTATCAGGTCGTGAAAACTGTACTCCGCGTCAGTTACGGCAAATCGGTAGGCGTATTCGGCGTCTGGGGGCGTTTGGCGTAAGCGGCAGGCGTCCAGGTGGCGACCCTGTCGTTCAGACAGCTCTTTGCGGCTGCAAGGGCAGGGATAAGCGTGGCCGCTCGCAAGCAATTGCGCGAGTAGCTCAGTGTAGGAAGATAGGCGTTGAGATTGATAAATAACGCTTTCGTCCCACTGCAGGCCGTGAGCTTCAAGTGTTCGCAGAATGCTGTCAGCGGCGCCGGTGACTTCCCGTAGTGGATCGATGTCTTCGATGCGAACGAGCCAGACGCCTTGTCTGCTGCGCGCATCAAGATAGCTGGCCAGTGCGCCGACCAATGAGCCGAAGTGAAGAGGGCCAGTGGGAGAGGGCGCGAAACGCCCTCGATAGATATCCGAAGAGACTGCCTGCATGGAGGCGCGGGCGAGACCGGATTAGATGCCGGTTTGCTTTTCCCGAATTTCCGCCAGTGTTTTGCAATCAATGCACAGTGTGGCGGTTGGGCGGGCTTCCAAACGGCGAATACCGATTTCCACGCCGCAGGATTCACAAAAACCGTAATCTTCCCGATCAATCTGATCGATAGTCTGGTCAATTTTCTTGATCAGCTTACGCTCTCTGTCGCGAGTGCGTAGTTCCAAGCTGAATTCTTCTTCCTGAGTTGCTCTATCGCTTGGGTCTGCGTAGTTAGCCGCGTCTTCCTGCATATGGTGCATGGTGCGGTCTACTTCTTCCATGAGCTCTTGTTTCCAGTCCAGCAGGATCTGTTTGAAATGCTCCAGCTGAGGAGGGCTCATGTATTCTTCGTTTTCACCAATTTCATACGGAGTAAAATTCGTGAATTTACCAGCGCTACCCGCTTTTTCATTTGGCATATCTTCTGCCTCGTCTAGTCACTTCTCAAAAGTAGTGTAGGCTCCAGCGCCCGCACTGGACTTATATTTGCTAATATTCGCGATTTGTCAGGATTTAAGCGAGCGAAACATAGCAGATAACTGAACTGATCGCCAACCCTTATTTATTTCAAAGTAGCCCAATTTAATGCGATTGCTATTTTCGGTGTTTATCAGTGCGAATAAGGAGTCATTTTTTTGAAAATAGATACAGTTTCAACGCCTGGACGGCTGCTAAAACGATACAAGCGATTTCTGGCGGATATCCAGCTTCACGATGGCGGCGAGCTGACCATCCACTGCCCTAATACGGGGGCGATGACGGGGTGCGCTGAGCCGGGAAGCCTTGTGTACTACAGCGATTCCGGCAATCCCGCCCGTAAATATCGGCATACTTGGGAGCTGGTGGAGACCCCAGCCGGAGAGTTCGCATGCGTGAACACGGCGCGTCCAAATCAGCTTGTGGGCGAGGCCATTGACGCTGGAGTGATCAAGGAGTTGCAGGGATATCCTTTGAAGAAGGCGGAAGTGAAATTCGGCGATCAAAACAGCCGGGCTGATTGGATGCTTTCCGGTTCTTCGGAGCTTCCCGACTGCTATGTAGAAGTGAAAAACGTCACCCTTTGCATAAATGGGCGCGGCTACTTTCCCGATGCCGTCAGCACGCGGGGGCAAAAGCATCTGGAAGAGCTGATGTCCGTGGTGAGAAGCGGAAAGCGCGCTGCGTTGGTCTTTTGCGTCAACCATAGCGGTATTACCGTGGTGAGTCCCGCGTCACACATCGACGCCCGCTATGGGGTTTTGCTGACGGAAGCCATTGAGGCTGGCGTGGAAGTGTTGGCGTATAAGTCAGAGATTAAGCCCGGTGAAGTAAGGCTTTTCCAGAAACTAGAGGTGATTCCGTTCGATCCAGCGGCGTTTTAATACGGCGTCAGTTATGCAGGTAAAAGCGCCACTCATCATCACTGCGCTCCATGTCCAGCCGCTGAAGGGATTGCCCTTGGCATGGGCCGCTGATGCATTCTCCTGAATGGATCAGAAACAGCGCGCCGTGTGTAGCGCAGTGAATAAATTGCCGGGCTCGGTCAAGAAACTGGTCAGGCATCCACTCAAGCTCTATGCCTAAATGTGGGCAGCTATTTATGTAGGCGAAAAGGGCGTTTCGTTGCTTGACGACAAAAACGCTGTGTCCAGCTAACTGAAGGCCTCGGCAGGCGCTGTCGTCTAATTGATCCAGCTCACACGCCGGCACTGCGCCCAGCAGTTTTCGTGACGCCATGAATAAGGCTAGAGCGCAGCGGAATCGCCAGTCAGGCGGCGGTTCAGGTCGTTGATGGTCCGAGCCATATTTTCCAGTAAATGGAAGCAGGTTTCCGGATGGGCGTGAATCAGACTGACGAACTGGGATTTGGGCACCGCCATGACCGTGCATGAGTCCCCCGCTACAACAGTGGCGTTGCGAGGGGCATTGGTCAGCGCGGCGATAGCGCCGAATATTTCCCCTTCGTGCACTTCTCCGACTTCCTGATCATCGATAAAGACTTTCGCGTCGCCCATCATCATGGTGTAGACGTTGTCTGCTTCTTCGCCCTGGCGAATGATGACATCCCCCGGCTTGTAGCGAGTAAAACCGGCCTGGGGGCGGTGTTGTTCTTTGCTGATATCGCCGTAGGAGTGGCTGAAAAGGGTCATCAGACCAACGACATAGCTTTGCCATGTGTTGGAGAGTTGCTGGTTTTCTTTCATCAGCTCCTGAAAAGCGACGGGAGAAAAGCAATCCAGCTCTACCGGGTCTTCACACACATAGCTGACAGTCGCCGCTTTAATGCCGCCTTCAATGCCAGCGACATCTCCAGGTTGAAGAATATAAGCCACGCGGTTATCCATGACGGCTGAGAGCATGCCTCGCCTCACCAGGCACAAATGGCCGCGGGGGACACGCCTGAACAGGTCTGTGCCGGGGTACAGCTCTAGATTGTTAGGGCTGGGAGGAAGCAATCTTTGCAGGCTGCGCGCGGAGCTGTTTACGTATTCGAGTAGGCCTTCGACGGAGGCCACGTGTTCACCAAGTAAAAACATAGGTCCGGTTCCGGTTCAACGACGGTAGCGTAGGCGCGTGCCATGGGTGACTGACATTACAATCTCATCTGGAGACAGCTCTTCAGGGAAATAACAGCCTGAGATTTTGGTGCTGGCGATACTGGCGCCTTCCAGATCCGCTTTGCGGAAATCGATGCCACGCAGATCCGCTCCACGAAAGTACGCGCCTTTAAGATCCAGGCCCGATGCATCAAGCCCGCGTAAATCCAGGCCACGAAAATCACAGAGCTCAAAGCTGGGAACAGGGGATGACTGTTTCTGCTTATTGAACTCCTCGACCTTCTCAGAACGAAGCAGTTGATAAAGAGGGTGATCTATTATCTTGACCCGTTCCATTGAGCTGCACCTCCGGAAACAATTCTGCGATTGGGCGGATAACGCCGCCCTGAGTAAACGCTATTCGGTACGCCGTTATTGTAACGACGCATAATCGCAGTATAGACAGAGGTTTAAGTCAAGTCATGTAGTGTTCCGTAACAAAACGGAACGATAAAACGGCGCAATTGCAATGGATAAGGAGGGAGGCGGCGCAGCTTATGCTGCGCCAAGACGTTGTACTAACTTTTCAGTCAGAGTGTGGATGTCCTCTGAGCTATCCGTGGAGACCACTAGCACGTGAGGCAGCTCGTCCTCCTGGAATGGCTCATCCCGGGTGAGTTGTTTGTGCATAACTTCCACATCGGCTTCCGCAGGATCGTCGTTCTTTTCCTTGCGGCGGTTTAGACGACGTTCAATTTCATCTAATGGCACGCGGCAGTCCACCACCGCGAACGGGACACCTTCTTCTTCCGCCACTTTTTCCATCTGCTGGCGTTGATCGTAGCGAAGGAAGGTGGCGTCGATGATAACCGCCGCTCCACAGTGCAGCAGGGCGCGAGCGGTGTCGGCGAGATGGGTGTAGGTCTTAATAGAGGCGTCTTTGTTATAGATGCCCTGATCGCTGCCGGAAGCGCCAGTGTTATCCAGATGAGCAAAACCGAACAGGCGCTTACGCTCTACGTCCGAACGCAAGCGAATGGCGCTTAAGCGTTCCAGCAAACGAGAGGTGATGGTGGATTTGCCTGTGCCTGAGACGCCGTGGGTAATGAGCAAAAAGCGTGTCGGCACATCCATATAGCTTTCCGCCAACTCAAGGTACTTGCGATACTTGCGCACCTGTTCCGCCTTGGCTTCATCGCTCAACCCTGGCGCGCCGAGAGTAAACAGCGCCACTTTACATCGCACCATGGCGCGGTATGACTTATAGAAAGGCAGCAACTCAGCGCCGACGTAATCGCCGGTAATTTCCAGGTATTTATTCAAAAACCGGTAGGACAGATGTTTCATGCCCCGATCTTCCAGATCCATCATCAGGAAGGCGAGATCGTTGTAGACGTCCGTCCAGCGAAAGTCCTCGTTAAACTCGATGCAGTCAAACAGGGTGACTTTGTTTTCAAACAGGGTCACGTTGCCAAGATGCACATCGCCATGACATTCGCGAACGAAGCCTTTGTCTTTACGCGACTGCAGAAACGGACGCAGGCGCTCGTAGGTGCTTTGCGCCCAGCCTTCGATGTACTCCAGCTGCCGTAACTCCGCAGGGTCCGACAACATGGGACGGACTTGATCGAAGTTTTGTTGCACTGGCGCGAATACTTGCTCAGGGTCGCCGAATTCACAGCTGCTGTCGGCGACAGCGGACTCTTGCATGTGGAAGTCCGCCAGTTGCTGGCTGAGGGCGTCCAGGTAACGGGGCAACTTATCAGAGTCACTAGGTAGCTTGCTGAGCAGGTCTTCAGGGTTGAACTGCTTCATTTTGACTGCGTATTCAATTACGTCGCCATCGCCATCAATGGAAGGCTCCGCTTCCGAGCCGGTAATTCTGACCAGTCCTTGGTAAATCTCTGGGGCAAGGCGACGATTAAGCCGCAGTTCTTCCTCGCAATAGAAGCGACGGCGCTCCAGGTCGGTAAAGTTAAGGAAGCCGAAATCCATGGGTTTCTTGATTTTGTAGGCGTATGGCCCGGTCAGGATGACCCAGGAGATATGAGTTTCGACGAGTTGAAACTGTGTGACGGGATGTCCATAGACTGCCGGATCCTGCAGCGCTTTAATTAAGCTCTCGCTCACGCGTCGCTCCTTCTTATTTAATATTGCGAGGGTTTCATGCCACTGATTGCTGAAATTGGTTATGATAACCGCCGCGACCGCCCGAAAAACAATCATCTGGCGCACATCTAACGTCCTGAAACAACGCGTTTCAACGAGAATAAAAGGCAGCCGCGCCAGCAGACTAGAGCTTAAACCATCTACATTCCCATGTCGAAACCTAAAACAGCCCGCAAGCCTGCAAATAAGCGGCCCGGCAAGAAAAAGACAGCACCAAAAAGACGCATTCTTTCTATCCTTTTTAAAGTGACTTTGGTCCTCTCCGTATTACTGGTGATCTGGACCATTTATCTGGATGCGACCGTCAGAGAAAAGTTCGAAGGTAAACGCTGGCAGCTACCTGCCCAGGTGTTCGCCCGCCCCATGGAGTTCTTTCCTGGCCAGAACTACACCCGAGGACAGGTTGAGGAAGAGCTGAAGAGCCTGGGATACCGGCGCACGGATCGTCCGGGGCAACCGGGAACCTATTCCATGTCTTCCAGCGCGCTGGAAGTGTATAGCCGTTCGTTTAAGTTTCCCGATGGTGATCAGAAAGCTCAGAAGTTTCGTCTGGATTTTGATGGCCAGGGCGTTAGCCGAGTAAGCGCCAGTGGGACGGATACGAATTGGTCCAGACTTGAGCCGGTGGTTATTGGCGGCATTTATCCCGCCCAGCATGAAGACCGCTTACTGGTGAGCCTTAAAGAGGTTCCGGATAGTTTAAAGAAGGCGCTGGTGGCGGTTGAGGATAAGAATTTCTACTCCCACTACGGCGTATCGCCTCTATCTATAATGCGTGCAACCTGGGTGAATATTCGCGCTGGACGCGTCGTACAGGGCGGCAGTACTTTGACGCAGCAGTTGGTGAAGAACTTTTACTTGTCCAGCGATCAGACCATTTGGCGCAAGTTCAATGAGGCCATTATGGCTGTGTTGCTGGAATGGCACTACGAGAAAGACGAGATTCTGGAAGCCTACTGTAACGAGATCTTCCTGGGCCAGGCCGGCGCTCGCGCTATTCACGGCTTTGGTATGGCCAGCCAGTTCTACTTTGGCGTGCCGGTGCAGGATTTGACGCCGGAAAAATCCGCGCTGCTGGTGGCGATCGTCAAAGGCGCTTCTTATTACAACCCGCGCAAACATCCCGAGCGTGCGCAGAAGCGCCGCGACCTGGTGCTGCAGATGATGGCTGACGGCGGGGTGATCTCCAATGAGCAAAGCATTGGCTTTAAAAATCGCCCGCTGGGTGTGGTGACGCAGCCGCGGTATTCCGACAGTCTGTACCCGGCTTTCATGGATTTGGTCCGTCAACAGTTGGATAAAGACTATCGTGAAGAGGACTTGCAGTCAGAAGGACTGAGGATCTTCACTACCCTTGATCCGTTGATCCAATCTCAGGCTGAATCGGCGCTGAGTAAAACCGTGAAGGGGCTGGAGCGTAATAAGGCCAATCAAGGCTTGCAAGGCGCTTTGGTGACCACTGCACTGGACAGCGGTGAGGTCGTCGCCTTGGTCGGCGGCAAAGACGCGCAATTCGCCGGCTTTAATCGGGCGCTTGAAGCGAAGCGGCAGATCGGCTCTTTGATCAAACCTGTCATCGCGCTGACGGCTTTGCAGGAGAAGGATAAGTACACCTTGGCGACGCCGATCAAAGATGAAGCGTTCTCGATCAAGTTTGAGAATGGCGATGTGTGGGCTCCGCAGAACTATGACAAACAAACCCATGGCGAGGTGACCTTGCAGCATGCGCTGGCGCACTCACTGAACCTGGCGAATGTTCGCCTGGGGCTGGAGCTGGGCGTGCCGGCGGTATTGGATCAAGTACGCAAACTTGGCGTGGAGACGGATGCGGCTCCCTATCCGTCAGTGTTGCTGGGAGCGTTGAATTTGACACCGCTTCAGGTTGCTCATTTATATCAAAATCTGGCTTCCACTGGATTTGATACGCCTTTACGGGCAATCCGCGCAGTGACGAAGCCTGATGGCGAATTGCTGACAAGATATCCTTTTGATACTCATCAGGTTGTTGATCCCGCGGCGACTTATTTGCTCCAATACGCCATGTTCGACGTGATGCGCGAAGGCACAGGCCGACGCGTCTATCAGCGCTTTCCGGAAGACTATTCCGTGGCGGGTAAAACAGGCACCACGGATGATTACCGCGACAGTTGGTTCGTTGGCTTTAATGGCCAATACCAGACGACTGTGTGGCTGGGTAAGGACGATAACAGCGTGACTCGCCTGACAGGGGCGTCCGGCGCCCTGGAGGTCTGGATGAATCTGTATCAGCGTCTGCCTCAAGTGTCCTTCGTGCCCACAACCCCGGAAACGGTGGAATGGGTGTGGGTGGATAGCGCCACGGGCAAAAAGTCGGACGAAGGGTGTGACGGCTCTGTCGCCATGCCTTTCCAGCGCGGTAGCGCGCCTGTCGAAGAGGTTGCCTGCGTCGGACGCGATAATGCACTGCAGCGTTGGCTGCGTAGCTGGTGGGATGGTTAATACCGGGGAATAATAATGATGCGATTGCTGAATAGAGTTTGTGTGGTGGGAATCTTGGCGGTGATGACCGGTTGCGGGGTGAACCCTTATCGCAGCGCTACGACAGAGGCGGGTCCAGAGACTCAACCTTCGACGCCGGCGACAGAAACTGCTGCGCCGCAGCAACCGGATCGCACGGGACGACCGGTTTCACCTCCGGTGCGTATTTCCCGGGTAGAGCCCACGCCGGCGGCTCGTCAAATGCTGGCGAATGCTGAGGCCGCCGCTCGCGAAGGGCGCTATGATCAGGCGATGTTGATGGTAGAGAGGGCGCAGCGTATGTCGCCAAAAGCAGGCGACGTTTATCTGGTGATGGCGCGCTTGCACTATGAGCAACAGCGCTTTGCCAAGTCCGAGCAACTGTGTCTGAAGGCGTTGTCTTTGGCGGGCGATGATAAAGCTTTCAAGGAATCTGCTATGTACTCCCTGGATAAAGCGCGTCAGGCGCAGGGTAAGTAAGCGGGAGTTTATTGGGCCTGAAAAAGGGAAGCTGTTAAGGCTTCCCTGTAGATCCAATCTGATTTTGAAGATAACGGCGGGACATTCCCGCCGCTCAGCATTACATCGAGGCGAACAGGCTGGAGGCTGCATCCAGCGTCGCTTGGATGTCCTCGTCGGAGTGCGCTGCGCTGACAAATCCCGCCTCATAGGCGGATGGCGCCAAGTACACGCCTTTATCCAGCATGCCGTGGTAGAACTTGCGGAAACGCTCCAGGTCGCATCGGGTGACTTGCTCAAAGCGGGAAACTTTCTTCTCTTCACTGAAAAAGAAGCCGAACATGCCGCCAACCTGATTAATGGTCAGGGGAACGCCCGCTGCTTGCGCGCGCTCTTGTAAACCTTTCGCCAGTGCTTCAGTTTTAGCGTTCAGTGCGTCGTAAAAGCCCGGCTCGCTGATCTTGTTCAGCATGGTCAAGCCACAAGCCATGGCCAGAGGATTGCCGGACAACGTTCCTGCCTGATAAACCGGACCCAGTGGGGCGATATGCGACATGACGTCACGGCGACCGCCAAATGCGCCGACCGGCAGACCCGCGCCGATGACTTTGCCAAGGGTGGTCAGGTCGGGTTTGACGCCATAAACCTGCTGAGCTCCGCCCAGAGCGACGCGGAAACCGGTCATGACTTCATCGAATATCAAGATAGACCCATGCTCGTCACAGACAGTGCGCAGTGTTTCCAGAAAGCCGGGCTCGGGTGGGATGCAATTCATATTGCCGGCGACAGGCTCAACAATAATCGCGGCGATTTCATCCCCGTGGCGGGCGAAAACTTCCCTGACCATGACCGCATCGTTGTAGGTCAAAGTAAGCGTGTGTTCCGCCACGCTGGCGGGAACGCCAGGGGAGTCGGGAATACCCAGGGTCAGTGCGCCGGAGCCTGCTTTCACCAACAGTGAGTCAGCATGGCCGTGATAGCAGCCTTCGAATTTAACGATCTTGTCTCTTCCAGTGAACCCGCGAGCCAGACGGATGGCGCTCATGGTTGCCTCGGTGCCGGAGTTCACCATCCGCACCATTTCAATGGAGGGAACCAGCTCGCAGACTTTTTCCGCCATGTCGATTTCGATGCGAGTAGGCGCGCCGAAACCCAGGCCGTTGACGAGTTGGCGCTCTAAAGCCTGACGTACGTCAGGATGGGCGTGACCCAGAATCATTGGACCCCAGGAGCCGACATAATCGATATAGCGCTTATCGTCCTCATCGAATAGATACGCCCCTTCGCCTTTGCTGAAGAATACCGGGGCTCCGCCGACACCGCGAAACGCGCGCACCGGCGAATTGACGCCGCCGGGGATATGTTGCTGGGCTCGGCTGAAAAGTTCTTCTGAGATAGTCATGCCTGTTCCTGTATCTATGGCTTAAAAAGGACAAATTATGTTGCGCATTGTCGGAACTCCGGATGGGGAATGCAAATGCCGGAAAAACTGCGCTTAAAAAGGACGCACCACCACCATAATGACTACGCCGACCAACACCAGCACAGGGGCTTCGTTGAGCCAGCGGTAAAAGACATGGCTGCGTTGGTTACGGTCTTCTTTGAATACTTTTAAGATATGCCCGCAGTAAAAGTGATAGCCGATTAAGGCCACGACCATTGTCAGTTTGGCATGCATCCATCCCTGCGCGAGATAGCCCGAAAAATTGTATGACAGCAGCCACAGGCCCAAGGCCACAGTAATGATCATCGACGGGGTGGCGATGCCGCGATACAGCTTGCGCTCCATAATTTTGAAACGCTCCTTGCTGATTTCATCCTCGCTCATGGCGTGATAGACGAATAAGCGCGGCAGGTAAAAAATGCCAGCGAACCAGCACACCATGGCGATAATATGAAAGGCTTTTATCCAAAGCATGCTGCGCTCCTTGTTCTGCTTGATCGCATTAGTGAATGCTTATTTGCTTTTGTACTGATAGTAAGATTCCAGGTCCGCCCGGGTGATCACGCCAATAATGGGTTTGATCAATGGGGCGGTCGTTCGCTCGACATAGAGGGCTTCTACACCTGTGGCGTTTAGTCGGTCCAGCGCTTCTTCCAGGGTGGCCTGGACGTGTAAGGACGCCACGTCTCGCCGCTGTGCAGGGATGCTGAGCAAGTCCAGTGACGCCTCTTCGGCGTTAAAATCTGGTTTGCCTTCTTCCTCCGTCAGATAGCGGGCCAAATCCGCAGCAGGCAGGATGGCGCGGGGGCCTCCGTCGCTTTCAATGATGATCCAGCGCGGCTCTGTGCGCAGCAGTTCTTTTGCTTCACCCCATACTAATTTCTGTTGTGAGCGTTTGATGCTTCTTTCCATGATGGCGCCCACCGCTACGCGGCGCAGAGCCAGAGTTAGCGGCTCCGCGCGGTAATCCAACCCCTGTAATTGCAGAATGGTCAGGAACACCGAGCGCTGTCGAAAGTAGTGGGAAGCGATCAAGCTGGACACGATTATGATTAGCATCGCCGGGAGAATGACGTTGGGGTTTCGGGTCAACTCGATCACCGCCATGATTGCGGCCAACGGCGCTTGTAGAACGGAGCCCATCATCGCGCCCATGCCTAGCACGGCGTAAAACCCAGGCTCTGAGGCCAGGGTTGGCATCAGTATGTTCGCCAGAACGCCGAGCGCCCCCCCGAGAGTCGCCCCGATGAAGAGGGTGGGGCCGATAATCCCGCTTGGCATGCCCAGTCCGATGGTCGTCGCAGTAACAAGCAGCTTCGCCAGTGCGATGGTCAGAAGCAGCAGGAAACCAATGTTGCCGGCGATGGCGTCATTAACCGTGTCGTAACCAATGCCCATGATTTGAGGTAGCGCCAACGCGACCAAGCCAGTCATGAGCCCCGCCGCCAATAAACGCCAAAGAATAGGCGTTTTCACCTTTTCCGTGGTCTGGCTGATGATTTTGACGAACAGAGCTGAGCACATGCCGATCAATATGGCGACAGCCACAATGTAAGGCAGTTCCACCAGAGAGTTCAGGCTGAAATTTGGAACAACGAAAGCCGGGTCATCGCCATAGATAGGCTGAGATACGATGGCGGCGGTTACTGCCGCCAGGATAATCGGCGTAAAGCCATTGATCGTGTATTCCAGCATGACGACTTCCATCGCGAAGATGACGCCGGCGATGGGAGTATTAAAGGATGCGGACACCGCCGCAGCGGTGCCGCAACCCACCAGCATGCGGATACTGTTGTTAGGGAGCCCCATCCACTGACCCAATAAGCTGGAACTGGTGGCGCCAAGATGCACGGCGGGGCCTTCTCGTCCCGCGCTTTGGCCCGTGGCCAAGGTGGCGACGCCACAGAAAAACTGCAGTAGTCCGCTACGCAGGGAAATATAACCCTGGTGGTAGCCCAGTCGCTCCATGACATGAGTGACGCCGACTTTGCGCTGTTGCACACCCAGTCGCATCAGCCATAGGGCAAGAATAAGCGCACCGACAATCGGCAGGCAGAACTGCATCAGCGGCGTTAATTGCTCAAAGTTCTCCGCGCTGTCGCCTGGCAGGAGGTAACCGAGAGGAAGTTCAATTGCCGCTCGAAACAAGAGAATGACCAAGCCAGTGGCCAAGCCGGATAGAAAACCCAACAGCGCGAGTTGCGGCAGCGCCTCATAGCTGGCGACGCGGCGACGAAAAGACTGGAATAGCAAATCCAGTTTGAGAGCCAGCGCGGAAACCTGTTGTTTTTGCGTTTTCTTCCCGTTTGGTTTGAGCACAAACCTCTCCCATTCAAACTTGTTGCTGAGTTTGCTCGACAGGTGATGCAGCCATGGCTTATAGCCAGAGGGTGGAATGTAATAGCGCCGCCCGCAATTCAGGAAAGCTGACTCTGCGCGGGTGTCGGAAAGCTGCTAGTATAGCGAATTTATTAGAGTATTGTCCGGCGCGGCCACGGCTGTGCGGGGAAATTGGTTCGGCATTTAGCGGAGGTCAGTAAGCTCGTGGTTAAAATTGGCATTGTCGGCGGCACTGGATATACCGGCGTTGAGTTGATCAGGTTGCTGTCGGCTCATCCAGAGGCGGAAGTGGCGGTAGTAACGTCGCGAGGAGACGCTGGCGTTCCTGTTGCGGAAATGTTCCCCAATTTACGCGGTTTTACAGACTTACGCTTTAGCGCCCCAGATGTCGAAGAGCTATCAAAGTGCGATTTGGTGTTTTTCGCCACCCCTCATGGCGTCGCTCTGGAAATGGTTCCGCAATTGCTGGCCAAAGGGACGCGGGTGGTGGACTTGGGAGCGGACTTCCGTATCCGAGATGCGGAACTGTGGAGTCGTTGGTATGGTCTGCCTCATACTGCCCCCGAAGCGCTGGCTGAAGCTGTTTACGGCTTGCCGGAGGTGAACCGGGCGGCGATTAAATCCGCTCGACTCGTCGCTAACCCAGGATGTTATCCCACAGCCGTCCAGTTAGGTTTCTTGCCTCTGTTAAGCAAAGGGCTGGTGGATACACAGCGTCTGATCGCAGACGCCAAGTCCGGTGTGAGCGGCGCCGGAAGGCAAGGCAAAATCGCTAATCTGCTATGTGAAGTCAGCGAGAGCTTCAAAGCCTATGGCGCATCAGGACATCGCCATCTGCCAGAAATTAAACAGGGGCTCAGTTTGGCGGCTGGTGAGCCGGTTGGTTTGACGTTTGTGCCTCATCTCGTGCCAATGATCAGAGGCATAGAAGCCACTTTGTATGCGGAACTGAAACAGGATAACGACGATCTGCAGGCGTTATTTGAGTCGTTCTATGCAGATGAACCTTTTGTCGATGTAATGCCTTTTGGCAGCCTGCCGGAGACGCGTTCGGTAAGAGGCTCTAACCTGTGTCGCATCTCATTGCACCGGCAACCTGAATCTAACGTGGTGATTGTGCTCTCAGTGATCGATAATCTAGTGAAGGGCGCAGCAGGTCAGGCCGTACAAAATATGAATATTATGTTGGGGTTGCCAGAGACGGCGGGATTGAATCTCATCGCTGCGCTGCCTTAATTTTGTCCAGAGCGCCCTACTGAAAAGGCGTATTTCAAGCCAAATGCGTGACGGTGTTTGGCTTGCTACCTAAATTCACAAAAAATAACTTTGCCGACAATGAGTTAGTAGAGAATACTAAAATAGCGCGTAAGGTTATGGACACTTCAGAATCGGTATCAATCGTCAATGTCTACCAATGCAAACGAAAAACTGGTCGTCGTACCTTACCGCCCGGGAGAAACGCTTAAAAAACGGGCTCTGGCATGGCTGGCCATAATTATCAGCATTACTGGCGGCATCGCCATGGGATGGTATTTCTCTGACCTGAGAAAGGAAAAGCTGGGCTCTAAAAATCAAGAACTCAACCGGATGCTGGTCATAGCGGAAAGGCGCGCCACTGAGCTGGCGCAACAGGTGGCTAACCTGGAGCGAGGGAAAGCGATTGATCAGGCCGCCAGCACGGACGTGCTGAAGACTATTCGCGATTTGGAAAGCGCAAACTTACAGTTACGTGAGGATATCGCTTTTTACAAGAACATCATGGCTCCCTCCGATGAGGATACCGGCCTGCAGGTTCAGCGTATGGAAATTCGTCCTACGCGGGAAAATCGAAGGTTTCAGTATAAACTGGTATTAACGCAAGTGGCTGACAACAAAACCTACATCCAAGGCGTTGTGGCGGTGAACCTGATCGGAGTAAAAGGTGGCGAAAAAGAGATATTGCCGTTGCGGGATGTCGATGGAGCCGAGGAGTTGGGGGTTAAGTTCAGATTTCGTTATTTCCAGGATCTTACTGGAGAAATGGAGTTGCCGGAAGGCTTCGTTCCTGAGCAGATTCAGGTAGTGGCGCAATCAACCGGGAAAAAAGCAACGAAAATAGAAAGAACCTTCGATTGGAAGGTCGGGGAGTAAGAATGTTCGGGAAAAAGAAAACCAAATCAAAAAATGTCAATGGCGGGCACTTCGATACGCTGATTTCACGCAGCACGGAAATCAAAGGCGACCTGCAGTTTACTGGCGGTCTGCACATTGACGGCAAGATACTGGGCAAGATTAAGGCTGATACAACTGATGAAGACGCTATAGTGCGAGTCAGTGATGTCGGCGAAGTGAATGGAGACGTCATTGCGCCGCACATTATCATCAATGGTAAAGTGAACGGTGACGTCTACTCCTCGGAGCATATCGAGCTGGCGCCGAAAGCCTCTATCACTGGCAACGTTTATTACAACCTGATCGAAATGGCGATGGGCGCGGAAGTAAACGGTAACCTAGTGCATAGCAAAGAAAGCGTTTCAACCGCCACGGTGACGGCTACGGATAAATCCGAACAGAAGAAAGCGACAAAAGAAGATAAAAAAGCAGGTAAGACTCAGGATGACGCTGGCGATCAACCTGAGCTGATCAACTTGGCGAGTCACTGATATAGTTGACCGATTAAGTAGGATAAATAGATAATTCACGTGCATCCTACTTTTTTAATTGCCGAGTATAGAGCGCTAGCAACAAAAGTTGCGGCGGGAGGAACTATGAGCGTCGCTGAGACATATGAACCAACCCCTATAATCTTCACTGATAACGCTGCGGCGAAGGTGAAGTCTCTGATTGAGGATGAGGGGAATGATGAGCTGAGCCTGCGTGTATTTGTTACTGGAGGCGGCTGTTCAGGGTTTCAGTATGGTTTCTCTTTTGATGAAGCTGTAAACGAAGACGACACGATTGTCGAAAAAGACGGTGTGCGTCTGGTTGTGGACTCGCTTAGCTACCAATATCTTGTCGGTGCGGAAGTTGATTTTCGTGAAGGTTTGGAAGGCGCGCAGTTCGTTATTAAGAATCCGAATGCTGCGACCACTTGTGGTTGCGGTAGCTCCTTCTCTATATAAAGGGTCAGATATATGCAGTTCAGCCGCTACTTAACATTACTGTGGCTGACTGTTTTCTCTTTCTCACTTCACGCAGCGGACAGGCCGGAAACCAGTCCCGCCATCGCAACCGACTCTCTGAATTATCTGGCGAAGATCGAACTTCATACGCCAGAGGAAATTGCTGAGTTGTTTGAACGGGCTTCCAAACTGCTGGAGGGAGAGAATGGTTACTCTCTTGGCAGTCCCATCGCCTTTGTCCTGCATGGACCTGAAGTCGAGTATTTCGCCAAAATGAATTACCCAGAGTTCAAATCTATCGTAGACAAAGCTGCGCAATTAGATGCTTTTCGCGTGATTGACGTGAGAGTGTGCAACACCTATTTGCGCATACACAATATCGATCGCAGTTCATTGCCGCCCTTTGTCGAAATAGTGCCTTATGGTCCCGCGGAAGAAAAAAAGCTGAAAGAGAAAGGCTACGTGGACTTTTAGTCTGGGCTAATTACGACAAGGTATCAGGCGGGGTAAATCGCCCCTAATATTCTCTCTCCTTGAGCGCGAGTTACCGCTGGGATATTGCCCGGCAATCCATCTAATGTTCGCATAGCCAGCCAGGCGAAAGCCATTGCCTCCATGAAATCCGGATCAATGCCCGCGCTGTCTGTTCCTTGCACCAAAACGTGAGGCAGATGATGGCGAAGTCTTTCCATCAAAAAGAGGTTATGCACGCCGCCGCCGCAGACAAAGAGATTGGTGAGAGTGTTGGCGTTTAGAGCTTCGCAGATTGTTTGAGCCGTCAGTTCAGTGAGCGTCGCCAGAATATCTTTATCGCTAACGGATGCCGCTTTTTGCAGGTTGGCCTGTAGCCAATCATGGTTAAACAGCTCTCGACCTGTGCTTTTGGGAGCAGGGAGGGAGAAGAAGGGCTCCCTTTTCATTTCTTGCAATAATGCGTGATTAATCGATCCCGTCCTGGCTATTTGTCCGCCTTGGTCCCAACTCTGTTGGAATGCATGCGAACACCAGGCATCCATGAGCATGTTGCCTGGCCCACAATCGAAACCAACAACGGAGTTGGCTGTTTCCGACCATTGAGTGATGTTGGCGATCCCGCCAATATTAACGACGGCGCAATTGGGAAAACGATTTTGCAAGGCATGCGTATGGAATGCTGGCGCCAGAGGCGCGCCTTCGCCGCCCGCTGCGATATCTCTGCGCCGAAAGTCCGCAACAACGGTGATTCCCGTTTTCTCCGCCAGTAGGCTGGGGTTGGTGAGTTGACAGGTGTATGGCCAGCTTGTCGCTGGTCGATGTCGGATAGTCTGGCCGTGGCAGCCGATTGCGCGAATTCGGCTTTTATCGATATCGGAGTTGTTCAGGAGGTCTTTTATTGCTTCGGCATATAACAGGGTTAGCTGGCTTTCGGCTGCGAACAATTCGTCTGGACGCCAGCTGTCTGCGACGGCAAGGTTATGAAGTTTGGATTTCAGATCAGAAGGAAATGGCGTAAAGGACGTTGCGATAGTTTCAGGAAGTTCGCCCTGGAACTTCGCCAGGGCTGCATCCACACCATCCAGGCTGGTGCCGGACATGAGTCCGGCGAATATTTCCTGATCGTTCATAAGTCCGCGTTGTCGGAGCTTAGGCTATCTCGTTTTGCGACCTGATAACTGTCAGAGTAGGCCTGCATTTGGGCTAGCGCCGTTTGGGCCTGCTCTTTAAAGCGAGACATTTCATTGCTGGCGACAGGTTGCGCATGAGGGAACTTCACTGTTACCGGGTTTTTGTGTACTCCGTTGACGCGGAACTCATAGTGCAGGTGAGGTCCTGTCGCCAAACCTGAGCTGCCTACGTAACCAATAACTTGACCTTGGTTAATGCGCTTGCCGTTTTTGATGCCGCGAGCAAATCCTTTCATGTGAGCGTAGAGCGTAGTAATGGATTGGCCATGCTGCAGAATCACTACGTTGCCGTAACCTCCTTTGCGGCCCGCAAAAATCACTTTGCCGTCTCCACTCGCCTTGATTGGCGTGCCGCGCCCCGCAGCGTAATCAGTTCCTTTATGTGCGCGGAACTTATGAAGAACAGGATGCTTACGTTGTAAATTGAAATGGGAGGATATACGAGCGAAATCTATTGGTGTGCGTAAAAATGCTTTTTTCAGGCTCTTTCCATCTGGGGTAAAGTAGCCCGTTTTGCCTTCCTGGTCTTCATAGCGCACGGCAGTATATGTCTCGCCTTGATTTGTGAACTCAGCGGCAAGGATGTTGCCGTTGGAGATTTTTTTGCCATCAAGGAAAAGCTCTTCATAAACCAGCTTGAACGAGTCTCCACTGCGAATATCCAGCACGAAGTCCACATCCCAGCCGAAAATGTTCGCCAAATCCATGATTAGGCTATCCGGCAGGCCGGCGTTTTTCGCGTCAATGAACAGCGCCGATTTAATCACGCCTTCAGCGTAAGCGGTCTGCACATCAGGTTTGAGTACGACTTTCTCAAGCTCGAATTTACTCTCGGCATTGGCGTTGATCAGCCAGTTTTCTAACTGGCTACGATGAATACGCAACGCGCTAAGTTTGTTTTCCGAGTCGAATGCAAAGTCCAGCTTTTCTCCAGGAAAAATCTGAGTCCACTCTTTGCCGGGAATATCGTCCACCATCTGCGCCAGCTCGGCGCTTGAAGCCCCGGCTCTTTTAAACAGGGAGGACAGGCTGTCTCCGTTTCTAACCTCAAATTCGTTCCAGGCTATTTCGGGTTCAACTGTAGCCGGAGCGGGCGTCTCTGTGGCTGGCTCTGCTGTTGAGGGGATCAGCGGTTTGATCTTTGCTGATGCGCTATCTTCGGGTAAGTCCTTGAGAGGGCTGCTGGAATCAGCTTGGCTGGTGGGCTGACCGTCTAAAGGAATGTTTAGGGTAATGCGGCCTGCCGCCGCTTGCTCGGATGGGCTGAGAATGAGCGCTGATCCGAGCATAGATCCTGCGGCCGCAACCGCCAGGAAATGTATCCGTGAAAACTTGGGTAATATTTTCTTAATTAACATCGAAGGTTAAGTCCAGATGTTTGTAAAAAACTTTAACTATAGAGTATAAGCGTTTTTGGAAACTGTGCATATATCAAACAGTTTGGCTGGCGAAAAATGCTGCTATACTATCGCGCCCCCGGGTCATATTAAAGCCGTTGCCTGGTGCTGCGTTCGTGACAAGGGTCATGAATATCGATTACTAAGTGTTAATAGCGTAACAAGTTGCAAATAGGGCGTCTGTAATGCCATCTGTAGAAGAGTCTTTAGCGCTGATAAAGCGCGGTGCGGAAGAAATTATTCAAGAAGAAGGATTGGTTGAGAAGTTAAAAAGGGGTGAGCCGCTCAGGATTAAAGCGGGCTTCGATCCGACTGCGCCTGATTTGCATTTAGGGCATACGGTTCTTATTAATAAGCTACGTCAGTTTCAGGATCTGGGGCATCAGGTCATTTTCCTGATTGGCGATTTTACGGGAATGATCGGAGATCCTACCGGCAAGAGCGCAACCCGTCCTCCATTAACGAAGGAAGATGTGGCTCGAAACGCGCAGACATATAAAGAGCAGGTGTTCAAAATTTTGGACCCACAAAAAACGGAAGTTCGCTTCAATAGCGAATGGATGGATAAGCTCTCTGCGGCGGATATGATTCGTTTGGCTGGTCAATATACCGTTGCGCGTATGCTTGAGCGCGACGATTTTCACAAGCGCTATCATAATGAGCAGTCGATTTCGATCCATGAGTTTCTCTATCCTTTAGTGCAGGGGTATGACTCTGTTGCTTTGCGCGCCGACGTTGAATTGGGTGGAACTGACCAGAAGTTTAATCTTTTGATGGGGCGTATGCTGCAGAAGCATTACGACCAGGAGCCTCAGGTAATTATGACAATGCCGATCCTGGAAGGTCTGGACGGCGTGCAAAAAATGTCGAAGTCTCTGGGCAACTATATCGGCGTTAATGATTTGCCTGGGGAGATGTTTGGTAAGTTGCTGTCTATCCCTGACGAATTAATGTGGCGCTACTTCGAACTCTTAAGTTTTCGGGATATGGCGGAAATTGAAGATTTTAAAGGACAGGTCAACGCCGGAGAAAATCCTCAAAATATTAAGCGACTGCTTGCTGAAGAGATTGTCGCTCGTTTTCACGGTGGAGAGGCGGCGCAGAATGCGCATAAATCAGCGGGCAACCAAGTTAAATTGGGAGAGATCCCAGAAAACGTTCCAGCTGTTCATCTAGAAGAAAGCGATGACCAGGTGGAGTTTTCCATATCCTATATTCTTCGTAGAGCCGACTTGGTGAAGAATGGCGCGGCGGCGAAAGACGTTCTGGGTCGAGGTGCAGTGTTCGTGGATGGCGCGCAGGTTGACGCGAGCTTTATGGTGCAAAGAGGGAGCGAGCACGTGATTCAGGCGGGCAAGAAGAAGATAGCGCAGGTTTTTGTGAAATAACGAAAATAGTGCTTGCGCGAAATTAAGGGGTGCGTATAATGCGCCCCACTTCGACGGGGAAGCCGGTCGGAGGGGAGGGAGAGAGCTGGTTCGAGAGAGTCGGCGGCGCTAAAAAGGAGTTGACACTGAGAAACGAAAGTGTAGAATGCGCGCCTCGGTCGGAGAGAGTCTTCGGAAGAGAAAGTTCTTTAAAAAGTTAATCAAGCAATTTGTTGTGGGCGCTAACTGAGGCGGATCTGGAAAAGATTAAGTCTTAAGTTAGTGACTCGTACAATTCATGAGTGAGCAATCACTCAAGAGTACAGTAGTTTTAACTTGAGCAAGATTAAGAATCTTAATGATTCACACTCTTTAAACTGAAGAGTTTGATCATGGCTCAGATTGAACGCTGGCGGCAGGCTTAACACATGCAAGTCGAGCGGTAACAGTCCTTCGGGAGCTGACGAGCGGCGGACGGGTGAGTAATGCATAGGAATCTGCCTGTTAGAGGGGGATAGCCCGGGGAAACTCGGATTAATACCGCATACGCCCTACGGGGGAAAGCAGGGGATCTTCGGACCTTGCGCTAACAGATGAGCCTATGTCGGATTAGCTAGTTGGTAGGGTAAGAGCCTACCAAGGCGACGATCCGTAACTGGTCTGAGAGGATGATCAGTCACACTGGAACTGAGACACGGTCCAGACTCCTACGGGAGGCAGCAGTGGGGAATATTGGACAATGGGGGCAACCCTGATCCAGCCATGCCGCGTGTGTGAAGAAGGCCTTCGGGTTGTAAAGCACTTTCAGTGGGGAGGAAAGGGCAGTTGCTAATATCAGCTGCAGTTGACGTTACCCACAGAAGAAGCACCGGCAAACTCCGTGCCAGCAGCCGCGGTAATACGGAGGGTGCGAGCGTTAATCGGAATTACTGGGCGTAAAGCGCGCGTAGGCGGTTGCTTAAGCTAGATGTGAAATCCCCGGGCTCAACCTGGGAACTGCATTTAGAACTGGGCGACTAGAGTTTTGGAGAGGAGGGTAGAATTCCAGGTGTAGCGGTGAAATGCGTAGAGATCTGGAGGAATACCAGTGGCGAAGGCGGCCCTCTGGCCAAAAACTGACGCTGAGGTGCGAAAGCGTGGGGAGCAAACAGGATTAGATACCCTGGTAGTCCACGCCGTAAACGATGAGAACTAGCCGTTGGGGTCCTTAGAGACTTTAGTGGCGCAGCTAACGCGATAAGTTCTCCGCCTGGGGAGTACGGCCGCAAGGTTAAAACTCAAATGAATTGACGGGGGCCCGCACAAGCGGTGGAGCATGTGGTTTAATTCGAAGCAACGCGAAGAACCTTACCTGGCCTTGACATCCAGAGAACTTTCCAGAGATGGATTGGTGCCTTCGGGAACTCTGAGACAGGTGCTGCATGGCTGTCGTCAGCTCGTGTTGTGAAATGTTGGGTTAAGTCCCGTAACGAGCGCAACCCTTGTCCCTATTTGCCAGCACTTCGGGTGGGAACTTTAGGGAGACTGCCGGTGACAAACCGGAGGAAGGTGGGGACGACGTCAAGTCATCATGGCCCTTACGGCCAGGGCTACACACGTGCTACAATGGGGCGTACAGAGGGTTGCGAAGCCGCGAGGTGGAGCTAATCTCTTAAAGCGTCTCGTAGTCCGGATTGGAGTCTGCAACTCGACTCCATGAAGTCGGAATCGCTAGTAATCGCGAATCAGAATGTCGCGGTGAATACGTTCCCGGGCCTTGTACACACCGCCCGTCACACCATGGGAGTGGGTTGCACCAGAAGTAGCTAGTCTAACCTTCGGGGGGACGGTTACCACGGTGTGATTCATGACTGGGGTGAAGTCGTAACAAGGTAGCCGTAGGGGAACCTGCGGCTGGATCACCTCCTTAAACGATATCCAACTGTCTCAGTTTGGCGTCCACAACAAATTGCTTGATTGGCGAGTAGAGAGCTTACTTAAGGGTCATCAGACCCGTGACGCAATCGAGAGATTGCAAGTTCTGGGTCTGTAGCTCAGGTGGTTAGAGCGCACCCCTGATAAGGGTGAGGTCGGTGGTTCAAGTCCACCCAGACCCACCAGAATTTCCTTGTTCTTGGTGAATAACTAGGTTTGATTAGGAAAATTATGGGGCTGTAGCTCAGCTGGGAGAGCGCCTGCCTTGCACGCAGGAGGTCAGCGGTTCGATCCCGCTCAGCTCCACCATTCATAGAATGGTAGTAGTACGGTTGACAATTAGGTAAGTGAAATCTGACGGTTTCAGATGATAGAAACGAATACAGCATGAAAGTTTCAAAAAGATGACTGTATTGGTTTCTGGCATTTGGTCAGAGAAGCTCTTTAACAATTTGGATAAGCAAAGTAAAAACCAACGTGGTGACAGATGAAGTTTATTTGTCACTCAACGGATAGGTTTTACTGAGTAGTTATACTCAAGCGCAATATCGGCAAATTATTGTTACGGTGAAACCAGCGCTGTATAGCTTGAAGTGATGGCAGTAATGAAATTACTTCGGGTTATATGGTCAAGTGAATAAGCGCATACGGTGGATGCCTTGGCAACTGGAGGCGATGAAAGACGTGAAAGCCTGCGATAAGCGTCGGCGAGGTGGCAAATAACCTTTGACCCGGCGATCTCTGAATGGGGAAACCCACCTGATTTATCAGGTATCCTGCACTGAATTCATAGGTGTAGGAGGCGAACCGGGGGAACTGAAACATCTAAGTACCCCGAGGAAAAGAAATCAACCGAGATTCCCTCAGTAGCGGCGAGCGAACGGGGAACAGCCCTTAAGCTTTGTGACAGATAGGAGAACGCTCTGGAAAGTGCGGCCATAGTGGGTGACAGCCCCGTATCTGAAATCTTATCAAAGTGAAATCGAGTAGGTCGGGACACGTGTTATCTTGACTGAATATGGGGGGACCATCCTCCAAGGCTAAATACTCCCAGTTGACCGATAGTGAACCAGTACCGTGAGGGAAAGGCGAAAAGAACCCCTGTGAGGGGAGTGAAATAGAACCTGAAACCGTATGCGTACAAGCAGTGGGAGCAGATTTATTCTGTGACTGCGTACCTTTTGTATAATGGGTCAGCGACTTACGTTTAGTGGCGAGCTTAACCGAATAGGGGAGGCGTAGGGAAACCGAGTCTGAATAGGGCGAATTAGTCGCTAGGCGTAGACCCGAAACCGAGTGATCTAGCCATGGGCAGGTTGAAGGTTGAGTAACATCAACTGGAGGACCGAACCGAAATCTGTTGAAAAAGATTCGGATGACTTGTGGCTGGGGGTGAAAGGCCAATCAAACTCGGAGATAGCTGGTTCTCCCCGAAAGCTATTTAGGTAGCGCCTCGGACGAACACCTACGGGGGTAGAGCACTGTTTGGGCTAGGGGGTCATCTCGACTTACCAACCCCATGCAAACTCCGAATACCGTAGAGTGATATCCGGGAGACACACGGCGGGTGCTAACGTCCGTCGTGAAGAGGGAAACAACCCAGACCGCCAGCTAAGGCCCCCAAGTCCATGTTAAGTGGGAAACGATGTGGGAAGGCAGAGACAGCTAGGAGGTTGGCTTAGAAGCAGCCACCCTTTAAAGAAAGCGTAATAGCTCACTAGTCGAGTCGGCCTGCGCGGAAGATGTAACGGGGCTCAAACATGGCGCCGAAGCTGCGGATTCATCCAATGGATGAGTGGTAGGGGAGCGTTCTGTAAGCTGATGAAGGTGTGTCGAGAGGCATGCTGGAGGTATCAGAAGTGCGAATGCTGACATGAGTAACGATAATGCGGGTGAAAAACCCGCACGCCGGAAGACCAAGGGTTCCTGCGCAACGCTAATCGGCGCAGGGTGAGTCGGCCCCTAAGGCGAGACCGAAAGGTGTAGTCGATGGGAAATCGGTTAAAATTCCGATACTTTGTATTGCTGCGATGGGGGGACGGAGAAGGCTAGGTCAGCCTGGGATTGGTAGTCCAGGTTTAAGCCTGTAGGCAGTGTGTTTAGGCAAATCCGGACACACAATGCTGAGGGGTGATGACGAGCTCTCTTTAAGAGAGTGAAGTGATTGATGCCCAGCTTCCAGGAAAAGCCTCTAAGCTTCAGGCAATACAAAACCGTACCCCAAACCGACACAGGTGGTCAGGTAGAGAATACCAAGGCGCTTGAGAGAACTCGGGTGAAGGAACTAGGCAAAATGGTGCCGTAACTTCGGGAGAAGGCACGCCGTCATGTACGTGAAAGCCCTGCGGCTGGAGCGGAAGGCGGTCGAAGATACCAGGCCCCTGCGACTGTTTATTAAAAACACAGCACTCTGCAAACACGAAAGTGGACGTATAGGGTGTGACGCCTGCCCGGTGCCGGAAGGTTAATTGATGGGGTTAGCGTAAGCGAAGCTCTTGATCGAAGCCCCGGTAAACGGCGGCCGTAACTATAACGGTCCTAAGGTAGCGAAATTCCTTGTCGGGTAAGTTCCGACCTGCACGAATGGCGTAACGATGGGGGCGCTGTCTCCACCCGAGACTCAGTGAAATTGAAATCGCTGTGAAGATGCAGTGTATCCGCGGCTAGACGGAAAGACCCCGTGAACCTTTACTATAGCTTCACAGTGGACTTTGAACCTGCTTGTGTAGGATAGGTGGGAGGCTTTGAAGCGAGGACGCCAGTTCTCGTGGAGCCATCCTTGAAATACCACCCTGGCATGTTTGAGGTTCTAACTCTGACTGGTAATCCCGGTCGAGGACACTGTGTGGTGGGTAGTTTGACTGGGGCGGTCTCCTCCAAAAGAGTAACGGAGGAGCACGAAGGTGCGCTAAGTACGGTCGGACATCGTACGGTTAGTGTAAAGGCAAAAGCGCGCTTAACTGCGAGACAAACACGTCGAGCAGGTACGAAAGTAGGTCTTAGTGATCCGGTGGTTCTGTATGGAAGGGCCATCGCTCAACGGATAAAAGGTACTCCGGGGATAACAGGCTGATACCGCCCAAGAGTTCACATCGACGGCGGTGTTTGGCACCTCGATGTCGGCTCATCACATCCTGGGGCTGAAGCCGGTCCCAAGGGTATGGCTGTTCGCCATTTAAAGTGGTACGCGAGCTGGGTTTAGAACGTCGTGAGACAGTTCGGTCCCTATCTGCCGTGGACGTTGGAGATTTGAGGAGAGTTGCTCCTAGTACGAGAGGACCGGAGTGAACGAACCGCTGGTGTTCGGGTTGTGATGCCAATCGCATTGCCCGGTAGCTACGTTCGGACGGGATAACCGCTGAAAGCATCTAAGCGGGAAGCCCCCTTCAAGATAAGATCTCCCTGAGGACTTGATCCTCCTAAAGGGCCCTTGTAGACCACGAGGTTGATAGGCTGGGTGTGTAAGCGCTGCGAGGCGTTGAGCTAACCAGTACTAATTGCCCGAGAGGCTTGACCATATAACACCGAAGTAATTTACCGGTATTGATTGAGTATAACTGCTTATCCAAGTTAAAGGTCTTCTGACCAAGCGCCAACTAGACAAGCTAGACTAAGACAAAGCTTAACGGTTTTGCCTGATGATCATAGCGGACTGGAACCACCTGATCCCATTCCGAACTCAGAAGTGAAACAGTCCAGCGCCGATGGTAGTGTGGATTACCCATGCAAGAGTAGGTCGTCGTCAGGCTCTTAATACGAAGAACCCGTCCTCGTGACGGGTTTTTTTATGCCTGAAATTTAGAGCCAGGCCCTGCGCCACAGCTATCCCTTCTGCAAACACTCAGTGAAAGTCCCGCGAGGGCGGCTCCAGGCCTTCCAGATGTGACGTCAGGTCTATCAACCGGTGGGCGATGACGTGCGCAGTCCTCCCTTCGTCGTCCTTATCGATCTCCCCGTATACCATTAGCAGTCGCGACTTGACGAGAGCGTCCATCTGCGCCATCGCGGTTTTTTTCCAGACAATGATATTGATTGAGCCTGTTTCGTCTTCCAGCGTGAGAAAGGTGACCCCGGTCGAGGTTTTTGGGCGTTGTCTGTTGATGACGACGCCTGCAACATAAGTCTTGAGGCCGGATTTTTGGTTTAGCAGGTCAACCGCCGGTAAGCTGTGAGGGCGAAATTATACGTCTACTCTGTGAGCGTGGTGTCTTCATGATTTAGTGGTTTTGGGCTGGTAGGAACTTTGTCATAATCGAAAGCTTCCCTTTTAAAGGAAGTGGGCAAGGGCTTTGTATATGAATGATAGATTGGTCGGAATTCTTTCTGACGGAGAGTTTCATTCTGGTGTTGAGCTAGGTGAACTTCTAGGTGTTACTCGAACTGCGGTGTGGAAGCATGTTTCGCAGTTGGCGACTTATGGGTTAAAAGTCGAGACGGTTAAAGGTAAGGGGTATCGGCTTGAGCATCCTTTACATCTGCTTGATGAGTCGCGACTGCGAGATGCTTTAGAGGGGCGTTGGAAAGATAAGCTGCGTGAGTTTAACGTGGCGCATTCTGTGGGGTCCACTAACGTAGAGCTTCTTGAAAGTAGTCGGGATTTGCCCGTAGGTTTATATGACATTCTCCTTGCTGAGAGGCAAACAGCAGGGAGGGGAAGACGGGGTAGGGTTTGGGTTAGCCCATTTGCTCAAAATATATATATGAGTGTAGCTGTCAGATTGCCTGGCGGATTTTCGGTTCTAAATGGTTTGAGCCTTGCGATTGGGGCTGCTGTTGCTGACGCTATAAATACTGTATGCGACATAGAAGTTTCTCTTAAGTGGCCGAATGATGTTTGGTATTCAGAGAGAAAGCTGGCGGGACTGTTGTTGGAAGTGCAGGGTGAGCAGGAAGGACCTGTGCATGTGGTCGTTGGCTTGGGGGTTAATGTACTTATGCAACCTGAGGCGGGTAGGGGTATCGATCAGTCTTGGACGGCATTGAATGATGTGTGTGAGGCGGGAGTGGACCGGAATCAGCTATGTGTAGCTCTGATTGATTCTGTCTTGCTTTGTCTTGAATCATATAAATCTAAGGGCTTTCTTGGCTTGAAAGGATTATGGGATAAGTATGATTTGCTCAAAGGGCGGCAGGTAATGGTTTCGAGCGGAAATGAGTGTTGGAGTGGAGAATATTTGGGTGTTTCCGATGAGGGGTATGCGCTTGTTCGAGGTGAGGATGGGGGGCTCAGATCCCTTGCTGGAGGAGAGATTACAGTTAGGCCTGTTTCATGAGAGAGCTCGATTTTGATGCGGGAAACTCAGGGTTAAAATGGCGTTTGGTTGAGTCCGGCCGAGTGTTGGTTCGCGGGAATGTCGACTACGGATCGATCGCGGGCAAATGGAGTATTCCTACTGAGGGGGTTGATAGGGCTCTGGTTAGTAGTGTTGCCTCGAAAGAGGTTAATGACTCTCTGCGAGAGGTTCTCAAAAATATTGCAAATGTATTCTGGGCGAAAACGGCTCCGTCATATGGCCGATTAGTTAATGCTTATACGGATTATGCGACCTTAGGAGTTGATCGATGGTTGGCTTTGGTTGCAGCCTACAATAAGTACCCCGAGGATTTGTGTGTTGTTGATTGTGGCACCGCGGTTACGGTGGACTATGTCGATAGATTTGGGGTGCATAAAGGGGGATATATTGCTCCTGGGGCTGCGCTAATGTTGAATGCTTTGAATGTGAGTACTGCAGCGCTTAAAGGGAGTTATGGAGTTGACTCTGAGATTGCTCCGGGCGGTTCCACCAGGGAATGTATTGAGAGGGGGGTGTTTTCAATGCAAAAAGCTTTTGTTCTAAGTGTGACCCGCAAGTTTGCCGAAAGCCGGGTTGTCTGCACTGGCGGAGGTGTTAGTGCTTTATTAGGGGATGACCGGGCTTATGTCTACATAGAAGAGCTGGTTTTGGATGGATTGCGAATTGTCGGTAATGGCGTTCCTGTAAACTGATTGGGGTTGAACCTGTGCGCTGGATCTTTATTTCTCTGCTTATGTTGAATGGGCTTGTTTTCGCTGTTCAATGGCTCGAACTGCAAAAACGAGAAGGATTGGAAGAAGTTCGTAATAGGGCGGCTTTATCTGAAACAGGCGCTAACCGCTTAACTTTACTTAGTGAAGTGGATGTGAGGGAAGAAAAGGTAGTTGTTGAGCTTGGCGCGGAAAAGGCGCCCGAAACTCCTGTCTCGAAAGGCGAGAAGCTTTGCCTTTTGATGGGGCCTTTTGAGGAGGATGCTCTTGCTCAGGGCTTGAGAATGGCTTTGGCAAAAAGGAGTGTGGAGTCGGTTGCATTTCCAAAGGACATCAGTCTTGCGCCTGAGTATTGGGTCTATTTGGAGCCAATGGAAAGTCGTAAGACGGCGATAATAAAGCTGCGGGAACTTCAGGTGAGGAAGATTGATAGCTACCTGATTAGTCAGGGGGAGTTGCGAAATGGTATTTCTTTGGGCTTATTCAAAAATGTAGACTCGGCGAATCGCTTACTTAAGCAAAGAATTAGCGAAGGTTATGACGCTAAGATTAAAGAAGTTCCAAAGGGGAGGCTCGAGTATTGGGTGGCCACAAAGGATGAGGTTAACCTTCAAACTATGGCGAGAGTAGATAACGTTTTAGATGAAAAAAACGTAAAGACAAATAAAAGACAAATTTTTTGTAAAAGTGTTGCATCGGGTGTGGAACTTCCCTAATATAGCGGCCTCGCGAAACAGGCGAGATGTAGAGCTGGTGTAGCTCAGTTGGTAGAGCAGCTGACTTGTAATCAGCAGGTCGGGGGTTCGATTCCGTCCACCAGCTCCATTTTTTTAGGGTTTCGCCTTGTGGTGGGTGAGCCTGTTCTGGGAGGGGTTCCCGAGTGGCCAAAGGGATCAGACTGTAAATCTGACGCGCAAGCTTCGCTGGTTCGAATCCAGCCCCCTCCACCACTTATTCAAGTGCGGGCATCGTATAGTGGCTATTACCTCAGCCTTCCAAGCTGATGACGCGGGTTCGATTCCCGCTGCCCGCTCCACGCTTTGTGGTATTGGTTTTGCTCATGTAGCTCAGTCGGTAGAGCACATCCTTGGTAAGGATGAGGTCACCGGTTCAATTCCGGTCATGAGCTCCACTAATTAATTCACTGAAGTCTCGGCTGCTGCATTTCTTTAGGGGATGGTCAAATGGCAAAAGAAAAGTTTGAGCGTAGTAAGCCTCACGTAAACGTGGGCACCATTGGTCACGTTGACCACGGTAAGACTACTTTGACAGCGGCCTTGACCCGCGTGTGTTCTGAAGTTTGGGGTGGTCAGGCGGTAGCGTTTGACGGTATCGATAATGCTCCAGAAGAAAAGGCGCGTGGTATCACAATCGCGACTTCTCACGTTGAGTACGAATCCCCCATTCGTCACTATGCGCACGTTGACTGCCCTGGGCACGCTGACTATGTAAAAAACATGATCACTGGTGCGGCTCAGATGGATGGCGCTATTCTGGTATGTTCTGCAGCTGACGGCCCTATGCCTCAGACTCGTGAGCACATCCTGCTGGCGCGTCAGGTTGGCGTTCCATACATCGTTGTGTTCCTGAACAAAGCGGACATGGTTGACGACGAAGAGTTGTTGGAACTGGTTGAGATGGAAGTTCGTGACCTGTTGAGTCAGTATGAATTCCCAGGTGACGACACTCCAATTATCGTTGGTTCTGCGCTGTTGGCGCTGGAAGGTAAAGACGATAACGGTATGGGCACCAGCGCTGTTAAGAAGCTGGTTGAAACTCTGGATGCGTACATCCCAGAGCCTGAGCGTGCAATTGACAAGCCGTTCCTGATGCCTATTGAAGACGTGTTCTCTATCTCTGGTCGCGGCACAGTTGTGACTGGTCGTGTAGAGCGCGGCATTGTCAGAGTCGGTGAGGAAGTCGAGATTGTTGGTATCAAAGATACTACCAAGACTACCTGTACTGGCGTTGAGATGTTCCGTAAGCTGCTGGACGAAGGTCGCGCAGGTGAGAACGTTGGTGTGTTGTTGCGTGGTACTAAGCGTGATGACGTAGAGCGCGGTCAAGTATTGGCCAAGCCAGGAACTATTACTCCGCACACCGTATTTGAGTCAGAAGTATACGTGCTGAGCAAAGACGAGGGTGGACGTCATACTCCTTTCTTCAAAGGATACCGTCCTCAGTTCTACTTCCGTACAACGGATGTGACTGGTGCGTGTGAATTGCCGGAAGGCGTAGAGATGGTTATGCCTGGCGATAACGTAAAAATGAAAGTCAGCCTGATCGCTCCAATCGCGATGGAAGAAGGTTTGCGCTTCGCGATTCGTGAAGGCGGCCGTACAGTTGGCGCTGGCGTTGTTGCTAAAATTTTCGAGTAACCTTTTTTAAGGTAGGCCAGTAGCTCAATTGGCAGAGCGGCGGTCTCCAAAACCGCAGGTTGGGGGTTCGATTCCCTCCTGGCCTGCCACCTTAAATTTTGGGTTTGGGTGGTTATGTCTTCAAACGTAGAGAAAAGTTCTGGGGCTTTCGATAAGCTGAAGTGGCTGCTTGTTGTTGCTTTGGTTGCCGTGGGGGTTGTTGGTAACTCCTTTTACGCTGATCAGTCGCTTCTTTATCGTGTGCTTGCTCTGGTTGCTTTGGCTCTGGTGGCGGGTTTTATAGCTGTACAGACCGAGAAAGGTAAATCTTTTTTGGTTCTGCTCAAAGAAGCTCGGATGGAGATAAGAAAGGTGGTTTGGCCAACCCGGCCCGAGTTGACTCAGACAACCCTGATAGTAGTTGTTTTTGTCCTTGTGGTGGCATTGTTGCTATGGGTCATTGATTCCCTGATCAGCTGGCTCGTGTCAGGCTTAATAGGGTAGGAGAAGGCCTTTGTCTAAGCGATGGTTTGTTGTTCAAGCCTATTCCGGCTTCGAGAAGCATGTCATGCGCTCCCTTAAGGAGCGCATAGTGCTTAAAGGGATGGAAGATCAGTTTGGTGAGATCTTGGTTCCTACAGAAGAAGTTGTGGAAATGAGAGAAGGGAAGAAGCGTAAAAGTGAGCGCAAATTCTATCCCGGCTATGTGCTTGTCCAAATGGAAATGAATGACGACACTTGGCATTTGGTTAAGTCTACGTCTCGTGTGTTGGGCTTTATAGGTGGTACTCCCGATAAGCCTGCTCCAATAAGTGATAAGGAGGCTGAGGCAATTCTTCGTCGAGTTGAAAGTGGCGCAGATAAGCCTAAGCCGAAGACTTTGTTTGAAGCCGGTGAAGTTGTTCGTGTTATCGATGGTCCTTTTGCAGACTTTAATGGTGTAGTTGAAGAAGTCGACTACGAGAAGAGTCGGGTGAAAGTGGCGGTTCTTATTTTTGGGCGCTCAACGCCAGTCGACTTGGAGTTTAGTCAGGTCGAGAAAGATTAATGTCTGTATGACGACTGCTCGCTTCGCCTTAGGTGGGGCGAGCTTTTTGTGTCTGTTCGGGGAGCACTAAGTGCGCTAAACCCATTAGGAGGAAAAATGGCTAAGAAAGTTAATGCCTATATAAAGTTACAAGTAAAAGCCGGTCAGGCTAATCCAAGCCCGCCTGTTGGTCCTGCATTGGGTCAGCACGGTGTAAACATCATGGAGTTCTGTAAAGCATTCAACGCCAAGACGCAAAATCTTGAGCCTGGCTTGCCGACTCCGGTTGTAATTACTGTATACAGTGACCGTAGCTTCACGTTTATTACAAAAACTCCACCTGCTTCAGTGCTGCTTAAGAAAGCTGCTGGTATTAAGAGCGGCTCTGGCCGTCCGAATACTGAAAAGGTCGGTACAGTGAATCGTGCGCAATTAGAAGAAATTGCGAATGTTAAAATGCCTGACTTGTCTGCGGGTAGCCTCGACGCTGCTGTTCGAACTATCGCTGGCACAGCTAGAAGCATGGGTCTGAACGTAGAGGAGTAAGACGTGGCTAAGTTAACTAAGCGCCAAAAGGCGATTCGTGAAAAAGTACAGGTTGGCAAGGCATACAGTGTAGAAGAGGCCGTAACTCTTTTAGCTGAGCTGTCTGGTTCTGTGAAATTTAAAGAATCTATTGATGTTTCTGTGAACCTTGGCGTAGATGCTCGCAAATCAGACCAAGTGGTCCGTAGCTCTACTGTATTGCCAAACGGGACAGGGAAAACTGTTCGCGTTGCGGTGTTCACTCAAGGCGCAAACGCCGATAAAGCAAAGGCGGCCGGCGCTGACATCGTAGGTATGGACGACTTGGCTGAAGAAGTTAAGAAAGGCAACCTGGATTTCGACGTTGTTATCGCAACTCCAGACGCTATGCGTGTTGTTGGTCAGCTGGGTCAGATTTTGGGCCCTCGCGGTCTTATGCCTAACCCTAAAGTGGGCACCGTAACCGCTGATGTTGAGTCTGCGGTTAAGAATGCTAAAGCAGGCCAGATTCGTTACAGAACTGACAAAAATGGCATCATTCACGCTCCTCTGGGTAATGTTGAGTTCTCTGCAGAGCACATTAAACAGAACTTGGAAGCTTTGATTGCTGATCTGAAGAAGATTAAGCCTTCTTCAGCGAAAGGTGTTTACCTCAAGAAGGTCACTATTTCGTCAACAATGGGCCCAGGCCTGTTGATTGATCAAAACAGCTTGGCAGTATAAATATGAAGATTTTGGTAGTCTTTCGGCATAAGCCGTAGGCTGTCCAAGACCGCAGGCTTTTCCCGGCGTCAGCCGGGAAGATTAAAAGTTCCTGCGCAGACGGCTGATAGTAGTTCCCCTGCTTAAAAGCCGTAAACGTCTCAGTGAGACATAGTACGACTAACCGGCTTGGCCGGTACACATAGGAGAAATCCGGTGGCAATTAGACTCGAAGACAAGAAAGCGATTGTCGCTGAAGTCAATGAGACTGCCAGTAAGGCCTTGTCATTGGTGATTGCCGACTATAGAGGCGTAACCTCAAATAAAATGTCTGAACTGCGCGCTAAAGCTCGTGCAGAAAGCGTTTCTTTGAGGGTTGTGCGTAACACTCTGGCTCGCCGTGCTGTTGAAGGCACTGAGTATGAGTGCGCGCGTGAAGCTTTTGTTGGCCCCACAATCTTGGCGTTTTCAATGGAAGATCCAGGAGCAGCAGCTCGCTTGCTTAAGGATTATGCAAAAGAAAACGACAAGTTTGAAATCAAGGCTCTTGCTGTTGGTGGTGAGATGCTTGCCGCTGATCAAGTCGATCGTCTGGCTAAACTCCCGACAAGGGATCAGGCTCTGGCGATGTTGATGAGCGTAATGCAGGCTCCTGTCACCAAGCTTGCACGTACACTAAACGAAATTCCTTCGAAAGTGACTCGTGCAGTTGCGGCAGTTCGCGACAAGAAGCAAGAAGCGGCATAACGGTTTTTTATTTTTGGCTTTTAGGAGATTTTAGAAATGGCTCTGTCAAAAGACGATATCCTTAATGCAATCGCAGAAATGAGCGTAATGGACGTAGTTGCGCTTGTTGAAGCAATGGAAGAAAAATTCGGCGTTTCCGCTGCGGCTGCAGTTGCAGTAGCTCCTGTTGCTACTGGCGAAGCAGCAGCGGTTGAAGAAAAAACCGAATTTGACGTAATTCTGCAGTCTGCAGGCGAGAAGAAAGTGAACGTGATCAAAGTAGTTCGCGGTATCACTGGTCTGGGCCTGAAAGAAGCTAAAGATCTGGTTGACGGCGCGCCTTCAACTGTTAAAGAAGCTCTTTCCAAAGACGACGCAGAAAAAGCTAAGAAAGAACTTGAAGAAGCCGGCGCTACGGTTGAACTCAAGTAAAACTTTGCTAGCTTTAGGCTATTAAAGAAGAATTCGGCTGGCGTTTATTCAACGTCAGCCGTTTTCCGTTGTGCAAGCTATAACTTTGCGACCTAAATTTCGCACGAACCGTAATAAGCATTTGCGGTTGTCGAACTCCTTCGAGCACACCAGAGTCAGTTTGAAGAAAGCTGGGGAATATCGATGACATACTCCTATACCGAGAAAAAACGAATTCGTAAAGACTTCGGAAAGCTTCCAGCAGTAATGGACGTTCCGTACCTCCTGTCCATACAGCTAGACTCCTATCATGATTTTTTACAGCAAAGCGTAGCAATAGAAGACCGGCAGGAAGTCGGCTTACATGCTGCGTTCAAGTCGGTATTTCCAATTGTCAGCTTTTCGGGAAATGCGGCCCTAGAATATGTAAGTTACCGGCTGGGCCAGCCCGTATTTGATGTAGCTGAATGTCAGCTGCGAGGCGTAACCTATGCGGCCCCATTAAGAGTTAAAGTTCGCTTGATTATCTATGATAAAGAGTCGTCCACCAAGGCGATTAAGGATATCAAGGAACAAGAAGTGTATATGGGAGAAGTTCCGTTAATGACTGAAAACGGGACTTTTGTTATCAATGGAACTGAGCGTGTCATCGTATCTCAGCTTCATAGATCTCCAGGCGTATTTTTCGACCACGATAAAGGTAAGACCCACTCTTCAGGCAAGTTGCTATACTCCGCGCGCATCATTCCTTATCGCGGCTCTTGGCTTGACTTTGAGTTCGATCCTAAGGACTGCGTGTTCGTTCGTATTGATCGTCGTAGAAAGTTGCCAGCGACAATACTTTTGCGCGCTCTGGGATATGCTGCTGACGAAATGCTCGAAATGTTCTTCGAGAACAGCCTGTTTGAAGTAGAAGGCGGCGAATACTTTTTGGATTTGGTTCCTAGCCGTTTGCGCGGCGATATCGCTATCTTTGAAATAAAAGATGACGAAGGCAACCTCATTGTAGAAGAAGGGCGTCGGGTTACGGCCAGACATATTCGACAAATGGAAAAGGCGGGCCTGAAGCGTCTGCGCGTTCCAAGCTCCTATTTATTAGGCAAAGTTACCGCAACTAATATTGCTGACCCTTCAACTGGGGAAGTTATTGTTGAGTGTAATACTGAAATTACTGACGACGTTATCGAGAAGTTCGAAAAAGCGGGCATTAAGAGAATTGAGACGCTTTATACCAACGACCTGGATTGCGGACCCTTCGTTTCTGATACTTTGAGAATCGATGCGACGCGTTCTCAGTTGGAGGCTTTGGTCGAAATTTATCGCATGATGCGTCCGGGTGAGCCACCGACGAAAGAGTCGGCGGAAAATCTATTCAACAACCTGTTCTTTTCCGAAGAGCGCTATGACCTCTCCGCTGTTGGACGCATGAAGTTCAATCGCCGACTGGGGCGCGAGGAAACAGAGGGGCTGGGCGTACTGAGTCATTCAGATATCATTGATGTTTTGAGAACGTTGATAGATATCCGTAATGGTAGGGGAGTGGTGGATGATATTGACCACCTTGGTAACCGTCGTGTTCGTTCCGTCGGCGAGATGGCTGAGAATCAGTTCCGTGTAGGATTGGTTCGCGTTGAACGTGCTGTGAAAGAGCGTCTGAGCATGGCTGAGTCTGAAGGACTTATGCCTCAAGACTTGATCAACGCCAAACCGGTTGCTGCAGCTGTAAAAGAGTTCTTTGGATCCAGCCAGCTGTCCCAGTTTATGGATCAGAATAACCCTCTGTCTGAAGTGACGCATAAGCGTCGGGTTTCTGCTTTAGGGCCGGGCGGTTTGACTCGTGAGCGCGCAGGTTTTGAAGTGCGCGACGTACATCCGACTCACTACGGGCGTGTTTGTCCTATCGAGACGCCTGAAGGTCCAAACATCGGTTTGATCAACTCTTTGGCGACCTATGCCCGCACAAACACTTACGGTTTCTTGGAAAGCCCGTATCGTAAAGTTGTTGATGGCTTGGTAACTGACGACATTGAGTACCTGTCGGCTATTGAAGAAAGCGACTATGTCATTGCTCAGGCAAGCGCTGCAGTTGATGAAAATGGTCGTTTAATTGATGAGTTGGTAACCGTTCGTCATAAGAATGAATTTACCGTAATGCCGCCGGAAAAAGTGACTCTGATGGATGTATCTCCTCGTCAGGTTGTATCTGTAGCGGCGTCTTTGATCCCGTTCTTGGAGCACGATGATGCTAACCGAGCTTTGATGGGATCGAACATGCAACGGCAGGCAGTGCCTACACTGAAGGCGGAAAAGCCTTTGGTTGGTACAGGTATGGAGCGTTACGTGGCTCAGGACTCTGGCGTGTGCGTGGTTGCACGGCGCGGTGGGGTTGTTGTTAGCGTTGATGCTGCTCGTATCGTAGTTCGCGTGAGTGATGATGAAACTGAGGCTGGAGATGCTGGGGTTGATATCTACAACCTTACCAAATACCAGCGTTCCAACCAGAATACCTGCATCAATCAGCGTTCCCTGGTGATGGAAGGTGATGAAGTTGCGCGTGGCGACGTACTTGCCGATGGCCCCTCTGTTGATTTGGGTGAGCTGGCTCTGGGTCAAAACATGCGTATCGCATTTATGCCGTGGAATGGTTACAACTTCGAGGACTCCATCCTTGTTTCTGAGCGAGTTGTACAGGAAGACCGGTTCACCACGATCCACATTCAGGAATTAACCTGCGTTGCAAGGGATACCAAGCTGGGGCCAGAAGAGGTCACTGCTGATATTCCCAATGTAGGTGAAAGTGCATTGGCGAAGTTGGACGACTCCGGAATTATCTACATCGGTGCTGAGGTTGAACCTGGCGATATCCTGGTTGGTAAGGTAACGCCAAAAGGCGAGACGCAGTTAACTCCAGAAGAGAAGCTGTTGCGCGCTATCTTTGGTGAGAAAGCGTCTGATGTGAAGGATACTTCCCTGCGCGTATCGACGGGTATGCGTGGAACCGTTATCGATGTGCAAGTCTTTACTCGTGATGGCGTTGAGAAAGATCAGCGTGCGAAGGAAATCGAACAAACTGAACTGAATAAATTCCGTAAAGACCTTAACGATGAATATAAAATTGTTGAGGGCGCGACATTCGAACGCTTGCGGTCCGCGCTGCTGGGGCAGTCTGTAATTGGTGGTCCTGGCCTGAAGAAAGGGGACGCGTTGACAGAAGTTCACTTCAACGCATTCGAGAAAGAGGAATGGTTCAAGCTGAACATGGCGGACGAGCAGCTAAATGAACTGCTCGAGAAGGCTGAAGGTCAGTTGCAAGAACGTCGCAAGAGTATCGAAGACCGTTACGAAGATAAGAAGCGCAAGCTGCAGTCCGGCGATGACTTGGCGCCAGGCGTTTTGAAAATTGTTAAGGTCTATGTTGCTGTGAAGCGTCGTATTCAGCCTGGTGACAAAATGGCGGGAAGACACGGGAACAAAGGTGTTATCTCTGCGATCAAGCCAGTTGAAGATATGCCTTACGATGAGCAGGGCAACCCGGTCGATATCGTATTGAACCCGTTGGGCGTACCGTCCCGTATGAACGTGGGACAGGTTCTTGAAACTCACTTGGGCGCTGCGGCGAAAGGACTTGGAGATAAGATCAACAGGATGTTGGCGGAGCAGAAGCAAGCTGCAGAAATTCGCAAGTTCCTGCACGAGATTTATAACGGGATCGGCGGACGCAACGAAGATTTGGACTCATTGTCCGACTCTGAAGTTCTGGTATTGGCGGCCAACCTGAAGAAGGGCGTGCCTATGGCTACACCTGTTTTCGATGGCGCCAAAGAGAAAGAAATTAAAGAGATGCTGCGTCTTGCGGACATGGATGATAGCGGGCAGGTCTGGCTGTATGACGGCCGTACCGGCGAGCGCTTCGAACGTCAAGTCACTGTGGGCTACATGTACATGCTGAAGTTGAACCACTTGGTCGACGACAAAATGCATGCTCGTTCTACTGGCTCTTACAGTTTGGTTACGCAGCAGCCGTTGGGCGGTAAAGCTCAATTCGGTGGACAAAGGTTCGGGGAAATGGAGGTCTGGGCGCTGGAAGCATATGGCGCAGCGTATACGTTGCAGGAAATGCTTACGGTTAAATCCGATGACGTTAATGGCCGTACGAAGATGTACAAAAACATCGTAGACGGCGATCACCGCATGGAGCCTGGTATGCCCGAGTCCTTTAACGTATTGGTTAAAGAGATCCGCTCTTTGGGTATCGATATCGAGCTCGAGGCCAACTAAGACGCGGCATGAACCTTCACAAACACCCGCAACCGGAGAGGGGGGGCGGGTGTTTGCTGCGAACCGAATTAACTAAGGGGCGAGAAGATCGCTTCTATTGATCAGTCAGAGGCCTTAGCCAATGAAAGATTTGCTGAACTTACTTAAAAATCAGAACTACGCTCACGAATTTGACTCGATTCGTATCTCCTTGGCGTCGCCTGATATGATCCGTTCATGGTCATTTGGTGAAGTCAAAAAGCCCGAAACTATTAATTATCGAACTTTCAAGCCAGAAAGGGATGGTCTTTTTTGCGCCAAAATTTTCGGCCCAATCAAAGATTATGAATGTCTTTGCGGGAAGTATAAGCGTCTTAAGCATAGAGGCGTTATTTGTGAGAAGTGCGGCGTAGAAGTTGCTCCAGCCAATGTTCGTCGTGAGCGCATGGGGCATATTGAATTGGCCTCGCCAGTTGCGCATATCTGGTTTTTGAAATCTTTGCCTTCGCGTATCGGTTTGCTGCTGGATATGACCCTGCGGGATATTGAGCGCGTTTTGTATTTCGAATCATTTATCGTCATTGATCCAGGCATGACTACCCTTGAGAAAGGGCAGCTGCTTTCGGATGAGCAATATTACGAAGCGTTGGAAGAGTTCGGAGATGAATTTGACGCACGTATGGGGGCCGAAGCAATCCAAGGGCTGCTGGCTGATTTGGAGTTAGAGGACGAAATTGAACGTCTTCGTGAAGAAATTCCTAATACTAACTCCGAGACTAAGATCAAAAAGCTGTCCAAGCGTTTGAAGCTTATGGAGGCTTTTGCAGAGTCTGGAAACCATCCGGAATGGATGATCCTTACTGTGTTGCCGGTTTTGCCACCGGATTTGCGTCCGTTAGTGCCTCTTGACGGCGGTCGATTCGCTACAAGCGATCTGAATGACCTCTATCGTCGCGTCATCAACCGAAATAATCGTCTGAAGCGCCTATTGGAGCTGAATGCTCCCGACATCATAGTGCGTAACGAGAAGCGGATGTTGCAGGAGTCTGTGGACGCGCTATTGGATAACGGTCGTCGTGGTCGTGCGATAACTGGTTCTAATAAGCGCCCGTTGAAGTCTTTGGCTGACATGATCAAAGGTAAGCAGGGTCGTTTCCGTCAGAACCTTCTTGGTAAGCGGGTTGACTACTCTGGTCGTTCCGTAATCGTTGTGGGGCCGACGTTGCGTCTGCATCAGTGCGGTTTGCCGAAGAAAATGGCGCTTGAGCTATTTAAGCCATTTATCTTCTCCAAGCTTGAGCATCGTGGTCTGGCTACAACGATTAAAGCAGCCAAGAAGATGGTTGAGCGCGAAGAGGCTGTGGTTTGGGATATTCTGGACGAAGTTATCCGGGAACACCCTGTTATGTTGAACCGCGCGCCAACTCTTCACCGGTTGGGTATTCAAGCTTTCGAACCTGTTCTGATCGAAGGTAAGGCGATACAGCTGCATCCGTTAGTGTGTACAGCATATAACGCTGACTTTGACGGCGACCAGATGGCTGTTCACGTGCCTCTGACGCTGGAAGCTCAGTTGGAAGCGCGAGCGTTGATGATGTCTACAAACAACATCCTTTCGCCAGCTAACGGGGATCCGATTATTGTTCCTTCGCAGGACGTTGTTCTTGGTCTCTACTTTATGACCAGGGAGCGAGTTAATGCGAAAGGCGAGGGAATGGTTTTCTCCGATATCAAGGAAGTTCAGCGCGCCTACGGAGCTAAGAAAGTTGATCTTCAGGCGAAGGTCAAGGTGCGGATTCGCGACGTCGTAATTGACGAAGATCGCAATAAGACAGTCACTGTGTCTGTGCTGGATACGACTGTTGGTCGAGCGATACTGTTTGATATTTTCCCTGAAGGCCTCGCGTTCTCGTTGGTTAACCAGAACATGACCAAAAAGGCGATTTCACGTCTTATTAACGCTTGCTACCGTCGAGTTGGTCTAAAGGAAACGGTCATTTTTGCTGACCAGATCATGTATACCGGCTTTTATTACGCGACTCTCTCCGGTGCATCGATTGGTGTGAACGACTTCGTTATTCCTGATGAAAAGGCGAAGATTATTGACGCTGCGGAAAATGAAGTTAAAGAGATCGAATCGCAGTTCGCTTCCGGTCTGCTAACTCAGGGTGAGAAATACAACAAGGTTATCGATATTTGGTCGCGGGCTAACGATAAAGTTTCCAAAGCGATGATGGATCGTCTTGGAAAAGAAAAGGTCATTAATAAAGACGGTAAAGAAGTCGATCAGGACTCCTTTAACTCTGTTTATATCATGGCTGACTCTGGTGCGCGGGGTTCTGCGGCTCAGATTCGTCAGTTGGCTGGTATGCGTGGTCTGATGGCGAAGCCCGATGGATCCATCATCGAGACGCCAATTACGGCTAACTTCCGGGAAGGTCTGAACGTTCTCCAGTACTTTATTTCTACGCACGGTGCGCGGAAGGGTCTGGCGGATACGGCATTGAAAACTGCTAACTCTGGATACTTGACTCGTCGTTTGGTTGACGTCGCCCAAGACTTGGTTGTAACTGATTTGGATTGCGGTACTTCCGAAGGCCTGCTGGTTACTCCTCATATTGAGGGGGGCGACGTTGTTGTTCCTTTGGGTGATCGAGTGCTGGGGCGTGTCACGGCAAGTGATGTTTACTCTGCATCCGACAACCAAAATGTTGTTGTGCCTGCGGGAACATTGCTTGATGAGACTACTGTAGAAACGCTTGAAAAGGCTGGTGTTGACGAGATTCTGGTTCGCTCTCCTATTACTTGCGAAACCAAATATGGCGTTTGTGCAAGCTGTTATGGTCGTGATCTGGCGCGTGGTCACTTGGTTAACGTCGGTGAAGCTATTGGGGTAATCGCTGCTCAGTCTATCGGTGAGCCTGGAACCCAGCTGACGATGCGTACCTTCCACATTGGTGGTGCGGCATCGAGAGCTTCTGCAGTCGATAACATTCAAGTTAAGCATGGCGGAACCGTCCGCTTGCATAACCTTAAGCACATCGAGAGAAAGAATGGCAATCTGGTTGTTGTCTCTCGATCATCCGCTTTGGCGATTGCGGACGAAGCTGGCCGTGAAAGAGAGTGGTATAAGCTTCCATACGGCGTTGAGCTGAGCGTGAAGCAAGGTCAGCAGGTTGCGGCAGGCGAAATCGTCGCTAAATGGGACCCGCATACGCACCCGATTATCACAGAGGTTGGCGGTAAAGCGATCTTTGTTGGCGTTGAAGAGGGTATTACTGTTAAGACCCAGACAGATGAAATTACAGGTCTGTCTAACATTGAGGTAATGGATCCGAAAGATCGCCCTGCTTCTGGAAAAGATATTCGTCCGATGCTGCAATTGCTGGATGCTAATGGCAAGGAGATGAAATTCCCAGGCACCGATACACCGGTACAGTACTTCCTGCCTCCAAACTCACTTTTCAGCTTGAAGAATGGGGATGTTATTGAAGTTGGTGATGTAATTGCGCGGATTCCGCAAGAGTCATCTAAGACACGCGATATTACAGGTGGTCTGCCACGAGTTGCTGACTTGTTCGAGGCCCGTAAGCCTAAAGAACCGTCAATTCTCGCTGAAATTTCAGGGATCGTTTCATTTGGTAAAGAAACCAAAGGCAAGAAGCGTCTTGTTATTACGCCAACCGATAATACTGATCCGTTTGAGATTTTGATTCCTAAATGGCGTCAGCTGAACGTATTTGAAGGTGAGAGCGTAGAGAGAGGGGAAGTTATCTCTGATGGCCCATCTAATCCGCACGACATCTTAAGACTGTTGGGCGTAGGTGAGCTGGCCAAGTACATCATTAACGAAATTCAAGACGTATACCGTCTCCAGGGCGTTGTTATAAACGATAAGCATATTGAAGTTATCGTGCGCCAAATGATTCGTAAGGTTGATGTATTGAGCTCTGGAGATACCACTCTCATTAAAGGCGATCAGGTTGAACTGGTAAAACTTCTGGAAGAAAACGAGAAAGCAGAAGAAGAAACGAAGATGCCAGCGCGCTACGAGCGAGTATTGCTGGGTATAACTAAAGCATCTTTGGCGACAGAAAGCTTCATTTCTGCTGCATCGTTCCAGGAGACTACCCGAGTTCTTACTGAGGCGGCTGTAACTGGTAAGCAGGATCACCTGCGTGGTTTGAAAGAGAACGTGGTTGTAGGTCGACTTATTCCTGCTGGAACTGGGTCTGCTTACCATCAAGAAAGAAGACGCAAGCGTATGCAGAAGGAAGGCGGCGTTAGCGCGGCGGATGTTGTTCAGGCGTTGAGCGCAGAACTGAATAAATAATCTGCAATGTCGAAGGCGGCTGGTGGTTTTTTAGCCTCAGTCGCCTTGACTCGTTGAATGGGCGTCAGTACACTTGGCGCCCTTATTATAGTTGGGCACTAAATATCTATCTGTTGTTAACGGAGTAAGCTTGAATGGCAACCATTAACCAATTGGTACGCAAGCCTAGAAGCCGCAAAGTCGCGAAAAGCGATGTTCCTGCGCTTCAAGGTTGTCCGCAGCGTCGCGGAGTATGTACCCGTGTGTATACGACTACCCCGAAAAAGCCGAACTCAGCTTTGCGGAAAGTTTGTCGTGTTCGTTTAACAAATGGCTATGAAGTAACTTCCTACATTGGTGGTGAAGGTCATAACCTACAAGAACACAGCGTAGTGCTGATTCGTGGCGGCCGGGTAAAAGACTTGCCAGGCGTACGTTATCACACTGTACGTGGAACTTTGGATACTGCTGGCGTAAACGATCGTAGACAAGGTCGTTCTAAATACGGCGCCAAGCGTCCGAAGTCTTGATCATAGTTGTTGGATAAGAGTAAGGCTGACTGGCTTAAAGTCATGTCAGATTTACCTGAAGACCTTTTTTATTTTTGAGGGCTTATCATGCCAAGAAGAAGAGTCGCTGCGAAGCGTGAAATCCTGCCGGATCCTAAGTTCGGAAGTAAGAAACTGGCTAAGTTTATCAACCACGTAATGGAAAGTGGTAAGAAGTCGGTGGCGGAGCGTATTGTTTATGGTGCTCTGGATATTGTGTCCAACAAAGCCAAAAAAGAGCCAATTGAAACATTTGAGCTTGCTCTGGAAAACATTCAGCCTCTGGTTGAAGTTAAGTCCCGTCGTGTAGGTGGCGCCACCTATCAGGTGCCAGTAGAAGTTCGTCCATCTCGTCAAATGGCGCTATCCATGCGTTGGTTGGTTGAGTACTCCCGTAAGCGTGGTGAGAAGTCCATGGCTGCACGTCTGGCGGCTGAGATGCTGGAGGCTGCTGAAGGTCGTGGAGCTGCTGTCAAGAAGCGTGAAGACGTCCATCGTATGGCGGAAGCTAACAAGGCTTTCTCCCATTACCGTTTTTAATATTTGGAGTAATTAATCGTGGCACGTAAAACTCCCATAGAGCGCTACCGTAATATCGGTATTTGTGCTCACGTTGACGCAGGTAAAACTACGACAACGGAGCGTGTTCTGTTTTATACCGGTCTTTCTCATAAGATTGGTGAGGTGCACGACGGCGCGGCAACAATGGACTGGATGGAGCAGGAGCAAGAGCGCGGTATTACTATTACTTCCGCGGCGACGACTTGTTTCTGGGCTGGTATGCAACAGCAGTTTGATCAGCATCGCGTCAATATTATCGATACGCCAGGGCACGTTGACTTTACAATTGAAGTCGAGCGCTCGCTGCGAGTTCTGGATGGCGCAGTAGTTGTGCTGTGTGGCTCTTCTGGTGTACAGCCTCAGACAGAAACTGTATGGCGTCAGGCTAACAAGTACGAAGTTCCACGCATGGTGTTCGTGAATAAAATGGACCGTGCGGGCGCTAACTTTTTGCGTGTTGTTAAGCAGCTGAAAGATCGCTTGGGCGCCACTCCGGTTCCCCTTCAGATGACCATTGGCGCTGAAGATGAGTTTAAGGGGGTGGTTGACCTGGTTAAGATGAAGTCGATCATCTGGAACGAAGCTGATCAAGGTATGACTTTTGAGTATCAGGACATTCCGGCTGATCTTCAAGAGACGTGCGACAAGCTTCGTGAGCAATTAGTTGAAGCTGCTGCTGAAGCTAATGACGACTACATGAATAAGTACCTGGAAGAAGGCGAGTTAACTGAGGAAGAAATCAAGGCTGGCATTCGTGCTCGCACCTTGGCTAACGAGATTGTTCCTGTATTGGGTGGTTCTGCATTTAAGAATAAAGGCGTTCAGGCGGTGCTTGATGCTGTTATTGAATATCTGCCTTCGCCAACGGAAGTTAAGGCGATTGAGGGTATTCTTGATGACGGAGAGACTGTCGCAGTTCGCAAGTCTGACGATAATGAGCCGTTTTCAGCGCTGGCGTTTAAGATTGCAACGGACCCATTTGTTGGAACGTTGACTTTTATTCGCGTTTACTCAGGTGTTCTGGAATCGGGTACGGGTGTCTATAACCCTGTTAAGAGCAAGAAAGAGCGGATTGGTCGAATGGTGCAAATGCACTCGAACAACCGTGAAGAGATCAAAGAGGTTCGCGCTGGTGACATTGCAGCGATGATTGGTCTTAAAGATGTTACAACTGGTGATACTTTATGTGATCCAGATAACATCATTACTCTGGAGCGCATGGAATTCCCGGATCCGGTTATCTCTGTTGCAGTAGAGCCCAAGTCTAAGGCGGATCAAGAGAAAATGGGTATTGCTCTGGGCAAGTTGGCTCAGGAGGATCCATCTTTCCGTGTTAAGACTGACGAAGAGACTGGTCAAACTATTATCTCGGGAATGGGCGAGTTGCACCTTGATATTATCGTTGACCGTATGCGTCGCGAGTTCAAGGTTGAGGCGAATATTGGTAAGCCTCAAGTCGCGTACCGTGAGGCTATTCGCAATACCTGCGAAATCGAAGGTAAATTTGTTCGTCAGTCAGGTGGTCGTGGTCAGTATGGTCACGTCTGGATTAAGTTTGAGCCGCGCGCAGAAGGCGAGGGGCTGGAATTTGTGAATGAGATTGTGGGTGGTGTGGTTCCGAAGGAATATATTCCTGCAATTCAAAAGGGTATCGAAGAGCAGATGCAAAACGGTATTCTGGCTGGCTATCCTTTGTTGGCTTTGAAGGCGACTGTTTTTGATGGATCCTACCACGACGTTGACTCTAACGAGATGGCGTTTAAAATTGCCGCCAGCATGGCTACCAAGCAGCTTGCGGGCAAGGGTGGTGCCGTACTGCTTGAGCCTATTATGAAGGTTGAGGTGGTCACTCCTGAAGAAAATATGGGTGACGTAGTAGGTGATTTGAACCGGCGTCGCGGCTTGATTCAGGGTATGGATGAAAGCGTGTCTGGTAAGGTTGTGAATGCAGAGGTGCCTTTGGCTGAAATGTTTGGCTACGCCACTGATCTGCGCTCAGCGACTCAGGGTCGTGCGACATATACTATGGAGTTTGCTCAGTATGCAGAGGCTCCAAACAATGTTGCTGAAGCTATTATTAGTGCACGTAGCAAATAGTTTAATCATTCGTAGTTGAAACTTTTTAGAATAGTGATTTAGAGAGGAACTGACTGTGGCAAAAGAAAAGTTTGAACGCAGCAAGCCGCACGTAAACGTAGGCACCATTGGTCACGTTGACCACGGTAAGACTACTTTGACAGCGGCCTTGACCCGCGTGTGTTCTGAAGTTTGGGGTGGTCAGGCGGTAGCGTTTGACGGTATCGATAATGCTCCAGAAGAAAAGGCGCGTGGTATCACAATCGCGACTTCTCACGTTGAGTACGAATCCCCCATTCGTCACTATGCGCACGTTGACTGCCCTGGGCACGCTGACTATGTAAAAAACATGATCACTGGTGCGGCTCAGATGGATGGCGCTATTCTGGTATGTTCTGCAGCTGACGGCCCTATGCCTCAGACTCGTGAGCACATCCTGCTGGCGCGTCAGGTTGGCGTTCCATACATCGTTGTGTTCCTGAACAAAGCGGACATGGTTGACGACGAAGAGTTGTTGGAACTGGTTGAGATGGAAGTTCGTGACCTGTTGAGTCAGTATGAATTCCCAGGTGACGACACTCCAATTATCGTTGGTTCTGCGCTGTTGGCGCTGGAAGGTAAAGACGATAACGGTATGGGCACCAGCGCTGTTAAGAAGCTGGTTGAAACTCTGGATGCGTACATCCCAGAGCCTGAGCGTGCAATTGACAAGCCGTTCCTGATGCCTATTGAAGACGTGTTCTCTATCTCTGGTCGCGGCACAGTTGTGACTGGTCGTGTAGAGCGCGGCATTGTCAGAGTCGGTGAGGAAGTCGAGATTGTTGGTATCAAAGATACTACCAAGACTACCTGTACTGGCGTTGAGATGTTCCGTAAGCTGCTGGACGAAGGTCGCGCAGGTGAGAACGTTGGTGTGTTGTTGCGTGGTACTAAGCGTGATGACGTAGAGCGCGGTCAAGTATTGGCCAAGCCAGGAACTATTACTCCGCACACCGTATTTGAGTCAGAAGTATACGTGCTGAGCAAAGACGAGGGTGGACGTCATACTCCTTTCTTCAAAGGATACCGTCCTCAGTTCTACTTCCGTACAACGGATGTGACTGGTGCGTGTGAATTGCCGGAAGGCGTAGAGATGGTTATGCCTGGCGATAACGTAAAAATGAAAGTCAGCCTGATCGCTCCAATCGCGATGGAAGAAGGTTTGCGCTTCGCGATTCGTGAAGGCGGCCGTACAGTTGGCGCTGGCGTTGTTGCTAAAATTTTCGAGTAAGACTAGCCAGTCATAAGGTAAAGGGGGAGCTCGCTCCCCCTTTTTTATTGAGCTGTTTAAAAAGTGCTCTTGACAGGAAATGGCCAGCTGCTTAAAATGCGGCTCCTTTTTGTAGGGTATGGCTGTCTTCCGTCGTTGGATTCGGAGTAAATAAATGCAAGGCCAGAAAATTAGAATCAGGCTAAAAGCGTTCGACTATCGTTTGATCGATCAGTCTACGCAAGAGATCGTTGATACGGCAAAACGTACTGGTGCGCAAGTTCGCGGGCCAATCCCTTTGCCAACCAAAAAAGAGCGCTTTACGGTGCTGATATCTCCGCACGTAAACAAAGATGCGCGCGATCAGTACGAGATTCGCACTCATAAGCGCTTGTTGGATATTGTTGAGCCTACAGAGAAAACTGTAGACGCACTGATGAAGCTGGATCTTGCAGCGGGCGTTGATGTCCAAATTAGCCTAGGCTAAGCAAGGTTGACGCATATAGCGTCGCTTCATTGGTGTAACACTTTTGTATGTGGCCATAGAGGGTGAAAGCCCCGTGCACTAAGAGGTGAAAAATGGCGATTGGTTTGGTCGGCCGTAAGGCTGGCATGACTCGTTTGTTTGAAGATGACGGCGCAGCCGTCCCGGTCACTGTGATTCAGGTCGAGAAAAACGTCATTGCTCAGGTTAAAAGTCTTGAGGTTGACGGTTATCGGGCAATTCAGGTGGCTTCTGGTTCAGTGAAGGCGTCGCGCGTAAATAAGCCCATGGCGGGCCATTTTGCTAAAGCTGGCGTTGAAGCTGGACGTGTCGTTTGTGAATTTACTTTGGACGCCACTGACTCTGCCGAGTACAAGGTTGGCGACGAAGTTCCCGTCACTATCTTTGAAGCCGGACAAAAAGTTGATGTGTCTGGGCGTTCAAAGGGTAAAGGTTTTGCTGGCGTTATCAAGCGCTGGAACTTCTCTACTCAAGATGCCACTCACGGTAACTCTCTTTCTCATCGCGCTCCTGGCTCTATTGGTCAGAACCAGTCTCCTGGACGAGTGTTCAAAGGCAAAAAAATGGCTGGCCAGATGGGCAATAAAAACGTCACTGTGCAGACTCTTAAAATTGTAAGAGTCGACGAAGAGAAAGGTTTGCTTCTGATTAAGGGCGCAGTTCCTGGAGCGACCGGCGCAGACGTGGTTATCAAGCCCGCGGTTAAAGCATAAGAGGGGTGAGAGATGGAGTTAACGATTAATGGTGCGGGTAAGGGTACTGTTTCAGTATCTGACGTGGCCTTTGCAAGAGATTTTAACGAAGCTCTGGTTCACCAAGTAGTTACTGCTTATTTGGCTGGTGGTCGTCAGGGTTCAAAAGCCCAGAAGACACGCTCCCAAGTGAGCGGCGGTGGAAAGAAACCATGGCGTCAAAAGGGTAGTGGCCGTGCTCGTGCGGGTACTATTCGCAGCCCTATCTGGAGAGGCGGCGGTAAAACATTCGCTGCTACGCCGTTGGATCACTCTCAGAAAGTGAACAAAAAGATGTACCGCGCAGCAATGCAGTCAATTCTGTCTGAACTTGTTAGACAGGAGCGCCTGGTTGTTGTTGAGGAAATGGCTGTAGAAGCTCCAAAGACCAAGCAGTTCAATGCGAAGCTGAAGGACCTTGGGCTGGAGAATGTATTAATAGTAGCGGATGCGGTTGATCAAAACCTGTATTTGGCTTCCCGTAACATTCCGCATGTCGATGTGTGTGACGCTGTTGCTATTAACCCTGTCAGCCTTATCGCGCATGACAAGGTGCTAGTTACTGTCTCTGCGCTTAAGAAAATTGAGGAGATGTTGGGATGAACCAAGAAAGGCTCTATAAGGTTTTGCTTGGGCCCCATATTTCGGAAAAGGCCACATTGTTAGCGGAAATCAACAATCAAGTGGTCTTCCGTGTGGCGGCCGATGCCAAAAAGCCCGAGATTAAAAAAGCGGTTGAAGCTTTGTTTGATGTTAAGGTTGAGTCGGTGCAGGTTGTGAATATCAAGGGTAAAACCAAGCGTACCGCACGTGGTATGGGTAAGCGCAATGATATTCGTAAGGCATATGTTCGTCTTGCCTCCGGTCAATCTATCGATTTTGTAGATGTCGAGTAAGGGGGGAGCGAATAATGCCAGTTGTTAAAACTAAACCAACATCTCCCGGTCGTAGACATGTAGTGGCTGTTACAAATCCGTCACTGCATAAAGGCGCTCCTTTGGCGTCGTTGACTGAGAAAAAACGTAAGAACGGCGGACGCAACAACGCAGGTCGAATTACTGTGCGCCATCAGGGCGGCGGCCATAAGCAGTTGTATCGTGTTGTCGACTTTAAGCGCACCAAGGATGGCATTCCTGCTGTTGTTGAGCGCTTGGAATATGACCCTAACCGTACCGCGCATATTGCATTGTTGAAATATGCCGACGGAGAGCGTCGTTACATTATTGCTCCTAAGGGCGTATCTGTAGGTGACGCAATCGCTTCCGGACAAGAAGCTCCGATTCGCGTGGGAAGCTGCCTGCCTCTGAGAAACATTCCCGTAGGTTCTGTCGTTCATTGTATCGAAATGAAGCCAGGCAAGGGTGCCCAGATTGCTAGAAGCGCTGGCGCTTCGGCCCAGGTCGTTGCTCGCGAAGGGGCATATGCAACAATCCGTTTGCGCTCCGGCGAGATGCGTAAGGTGCTTGTAGAGTGTCGCGCTACATTGGGCGAAGTATCCAATAGCGAGAACAACCTGCGTGTATACGGAAAAGCTGGTGCTAAACGCTGGCGTGGGGTAAGACCTACCGTTCGTGGTACTGCGATGAACCCAGTTGACCACCCGCATGGTGGTGGTGAAGGGCGTAACTTCGGTAAGCACCCGGTTACTCCTTGGGGTGTTCCTACGAAGGGTTACAAAACTCGTAAGAACAAGCGTACAGACAAAATGATTGTGCGTCGTCGCAAAGCTAAGTAAGGGGGTCTCTCGTGCCACGTTCCTTAAAGAAAGGTCCATTTATTGATCTTCACCTTCTCAAGAAAGTGGAGACAGCGGTAGAAGTCAAAGACAAGAAGCCAATTAAAACTTGGTCACGTCGCTCCACCATTTTTCCGGAAATGGTTGGTTTAACTATCGCAGTTCATAACGGTCGTCAACATGTTCCTGTCTATGTGACTGAAGACATGGTCGGCCATAAACTGGGTGAATTTGCAGCCACACGTACTTATCGCGGACACGCTGCAGACAAGAAAGCTAAACGGTAAGAGGGTATAGAGATGGAAGTAGCGGCAAAATTATTTGGTGCTCGCTTATCTGCTCAGAAAGCTCGTTTAGTTGCAGATCAGGTGCGCGGTAAGCGGGTTGAAGAAGCGTTGGACATATTGACCTTTAGTCCCAAAAAGGCTTCTAGCATTATCAAGAAAGTGCTGGAGTCAGCTATCGCCAATGCTGAGCATAACGAAGGGCTGGATGTTGATGAGCTGAAGGTGGCCACTATCTGCGTAGACGAAGGTCCTACAATGAAGCGGATTAAGCCTAGAGCGAAAGGTCGGGCGGATCGCATTTTCAAGCGGACTTGCCATATCACCGTCAAGGTAGCCGAAGAGTAGGAGATAGCAGATGGGTCAAAAGGTTAATCCAGTCGGTATTCGACTGGGGATCGTTAAAGATCACAATTCAGTCTGGTACGCAGACAAAAAGAACTATTCAGATCATTTGCTGACTGATATCAAGGTTCGCGAGTTTCTGATGAAGAAGCTTGAAAAAGCTTCCGTGAGCAAGGTCATCATCGAGCGTCCACCTCAAAACGCCAAGATTACTATTCATACAGCCCGTCCGGGTATTGTAATCGGTAAAAAAGGTGAAGACGTAGATAGACTGCGTCAGGAAGTCGGCGAGTTGATGAAAGTGCCTGTGCACATCAACATAGAAGAGATTCGTAAGCCTGATTTGGACGCTAAACTGGTTGCTGCTGGCGTTGCCGGCCAATTGGAGCGTCGCGTTATGTTTCGTCGTGCAATGAAGCGCGCGGTTCAGAATGCGATGCGTCAAGGCGCCAAAGGTATCAAAATTCAAGTTGGCGGCCGTTTAGGCGGTGCAGAAATTGCCCGTACTGAATGGTACCGTGAAGGTCGCGTGCCTTTGCACACTCTTCGTGCTGATATTGACTACGCTACGCACGAAGCGCATACCACTTATGGTGTGATTGGTGTGAAGGTTTGGATCTTTAAGGGCGAAATCCTGGGTGGTATTGAACAGGTTCGCGCTGAAAAGAAAGCAGCTAAAAAGAAAAGTTCTAAGTAGGGGGCAGTGAAATGTTGCAACCTAAGCGTACGAAATTCCGCAAAGTCCACAAAGGCCGCAACACTGGCTTGGCGCAACGCGGAAACAAAGTAAGTTTTGGTGAATTTGGTTTAAAAGCGACTGGACGTGGACGCATAACTGCCCGACAAATCGAAGCAGCGCGTCGTACTATGACTCGTCGTATTAAGCGTGGCGGTAAGATCTGGATCCGTATATTCCCGGATAAGCCGATTACCAAGAAACCTCTAGAAGTCCGTATGGGTAAAGGTAAAGGTCCAGTTGAGTACTGGGTGGCGGAGATTGAGCCAGGCCGTATGCTTTACGAGATGGAAGGGGTAAGTGAGGAATTGGCCCGCGAGGCGTTTGCGCTTGCAGCGGCTAAACTTCCTGTCGCAACTACTTTTGTGACAAGAACGGTGATGTAAATGAAAGCTGCAGAATTGAGAAACAAAACTCAGGAAGAGCTCAGTAATGAACTGATCTCTTTGTTGAAAGAGCAATTCAACTTGCGGATGCGCAAGGCGACGGGCCAATTAAATCAAGTCCATCTTCTGCGTAAAGTGCGTCGCGACATTGCTCGTGTCAAGACAGTCTTAAATCAGAAGGCAGGTGAGTGATATGACCGCGAACGAGAAAAGCGTGCGCACTGAGACCGGTAAGGTCGTTAGTGACAAGATGGATAAGTCCATTGTGGTCTTGGTTGAGCGTCGCGTGAAGCATCCCCTGTACGGCAAGTATGTTAAGCGCTCAAGCAAGCTTCATGCTCATGACGAGAATAACGAATGTCGCATTGGCGATACCGTTCAAGTTCAAGAGTCTCGTCCTCTTTCCAAGACTAAGTCGTGGAAGCTTGTGAACATTGTTGAGCGGGCCGAAAAAGTCTAGTCAAGCAAAGCTGTTAGGTGGAGATAACCGATGATTCAGACGCAAACCGTGCTTGACGTGGCCGACAACAGCGGAGCCCGTCGAGTAATGTGTATTAAAGTGCTGGGTGGTTCACACCGTCGTTACGCAAGTATCGGCGACGTGATTAAAGTTTCTGTTAAAGAAGCTATTCCCCGCGGGAAAGTAAAGAAAGGTCAGGTTCTTAAAGCTGTCGTAGTACGTACCCGTAAGGGCGTACGTAGACAGGATGGTTCCTTGATTCGTTTTGATGGCAATGCCGCTGTTCTTTTGAATAACCAGGAACAGCCCATCGGTACTCGTATCTTCGGGCCGGTGACACGGGAACTGCGTGGCGAGAAATTTATGAAAATTATCTCGCTGGCCCCGGAAGTGCTATAGGAGTCAGACCAGATATGAACAAGATCAGAAAAGGCGACGAAGTTGTCGTCATAGCAGGTAGAGATAAAGGGAAGCGCGGTAAAGTAAATCGCGTCCAGAAAGACGGTAAGCTGGTTGTCAGCGGCGTCAATATGGTTAAGCGTCATACCAAGCCAAACCCTATGCTGGGTACTGCTGGCGGCATCGTCGAGAAAGAGGCGCCCATTCAAGCTTCAAACGTGGCGATCTTTAATTCAGCCACCGATAAGCCTGATCGTATTGGCTTTAAGATTCTTGAAGACGGTAAGAAAGTGCGCATCTTCAAGTCGACAAACGAACTTGTCGATAACTAAAGGTTAGGTGGTTGATTATGCCAAAGTATAAAGAGGTATATCAGAAAGAGGTTATTCCTGCGCTGATGAAGGAAATGTCCTACAGCAGCGTTATGCAGGTGCCTCGTATTGAGAAGATTACCCTTAACATGGGTGTCGGCGAAGCTCTTGGCGATAAAAAGCAGATCGAAGCGGCGGCAGCTGACTTGGAAGCTATTACCGGTCAAAAGGTTGTAGTAACTAAAGCTCGCAAATCCGTAGCTGGCTTTAAAATTCGTCAAGGTTTTCCTATCGGTTGCAAAGTTACTTTGCGTGGCGATCGTATGTGGGAATTCTTTGAGCGTCTGGTTGATGTAGCTATTCCTCGTGTACGTGACTTCCGTGGTTTGAACCAGAAGTCATTCGATGGGCGTGGAAACTACTCTATGGGCGTGAAAGAGCAGATTATCTTCCCGGAGATCGATTACGATAAAATCGATAAAGTCCGCGGAATGGATATCACCATCACGACCTCCGCAAACACTGACGACGAAGGCAGAGCGCTGCTTAGCGCGTTCAGCTTCCCGTTCAGAAAATAAGGTGAACTGATATGGCAAAAGTTGGAATGCGCGAGCGTGAGCTCAAGCGTGAAAAAACCGTAGCGAAATACGCTGAGAAGCGCGCTGCGCTGAAGGCCATTATTGCAAATCCGAACGTCTCTGATGAAGAGCGTTGGGAAGCGCAGATGAAATTGCAGCAGCTGCCGAGAGACGCTAGTCCCTCAAGACTGCGCAATCGCTGCCAAGTAACTGGCCGTCCGCATGCGGTATTGAGAAAGTTCCGTCTGTCCCGAATTAAACTTCGCGAAGCCGCAATGCGCGGTGATGTGCCAGGTTTGAAAAAGGCAAGCTGGTAACGCTCGACCGTTGGTAAGCGTCTTTCGGCCGTTAGGCCGAAAGCGCTGCACAACTAAAATGTTTGGAGCTATTAAATGAGTATGCAAGATACCTTAGCGGATATGTTTACCCGTATCCGTAACGCACAGATGGCGGAAAAAGAAACTGTGCGTATGCCCTCCTCAAAGATGAAGGTCGCTGTGGCCAACGTCTTGAAAGAAGAAGGTTTTATCACTGACTTTCAAGCTAGTGAAGAAGCGAAGCCTGTTCTTGAGATCACACTGAAGTATTACCAAGGCACTCCGGTTATTGAGAATATTAGCCGAGTGAGCCGTCCAGGTCTGCGCCAGTACAAAGCCGCTAATGACCTGCCTACCGTAAATGGTGGTTTGGGTATTGCGATCGTATCCACTTCCAAAGGCGTTATGACTGATAGAGCAGCTCGTAAAGCCGGCGTTGGTGGTGAAGTTATTTGTACCGTCTTCTAGGAGTGAATCATGTCTAGGGTAGCAAAAAATCCAGTACAGATTCCCGCTGGCGTAGAGGTTAAGTTCGACGGTCGGCTGGTTAATATCAAGGGCGGCAAAGGCGCTCTTTCTTTGTCTGTTCATCCTTCTGTTGAAGTGAAACAGGAAGATGGCGCATTGACGTTTGGTCCAAAAGAAGGCTCCAACCAGGCACGTGCATTGGCTGGAACCACGCGTGCGTTGATCAACAACATGGTTCTCGGCGTTACTCAAGGTTTTGAGCGCAAGTTGGAACTGATTGGCGTAGGTTACAGAGCGCAGGCTCAAGGCAAGGCGATCAACCTGACTCTTGGCTTTTCTCACCCTGTAGTATTCGAAATTCCTGAGGGAATTACAGCTGAGACTCCCACCCAAACTGAAATTGTGATTCGTGGTATCGATAAGCAAAAGGTTGGGCAGGTTGCTGCTGAAATCCGTAGTATCAGACCGCCTGAACCATATAAAGGAAAGGGTGTTCGCTACTCCGGCGAGCAAGTTCGAGTTAAAGAAGCTAAGAAGAAGTAGGGCGCGGCTATGAGTGACAAAAAGATTTCTCGGTTACGTCGGGCTAAGAAAACCCGTTATAAAATTCGTGAACTCGGTGTCGACAGATTGAGCATCAATCGGACGCCGCGTCATATCTACGCGCAAATTATCAGCGCGGATGGAAGCAAGGTTTTGGCTACTGCTTCCACTTTGGATAAAGATTTGCGTGCAGGCACTACCGGCAACGTAGAAGCTGCAGGTAAAGTTGGCGCAATGATCGCGGAAAGAGCTAAGGCTGCAGGCATTACCAAAGTGGCTTTTGACCGTTCCGGCTTCAAGTACCATGGTCGTGTAAAAGCGTTAGCTGATGCTGCGCGGGAAAACGGACTCGAGTTTTAAGAGGTTGAATATATGACAAATAACGAGCAGCAAAAAGGAGCAGAGCTCCAGGAGAAGCTTGTTCAGGTCAACCGCGTGGCTAAGGTTGTTAAAGGTGGTCGTATTTTCGGCTTCACAGCTTTGACCGTAGTTGGCGATGGGAACGGTAAAGTAGGCTTTGGTCGTGGTAAAGCGCGTGAAGTGCCTGTAGCGATTCAGAAAGCTATGGACGCCGCCCGCAAGAACATGATTACCGTAACTTTGAACGGCAATACCTTACAGTATCCAGTCAAGGCGCGTCATGGCTCCGCTAAGGTGTTTATGCAGCCTGCTTCTGAAGGTACAGGTATTATCGCAGGCGGCGCAATGCGCGCTGTATTGGAAGTCGCTGGCGTACAAAACGTATTGGCTAAGTGTTACGGCTCAACCAACCCTGTTAACGTTGTTCGCGCCACGTTCGAAGGCTTAAAAGCCATGCAAGCTCCTGAGGAGATTGCAGCTAAGCGTGGTAAGACTGTGGAAGAGATTCTGGGGTAAGTCATGGCCAATGCAGCAAAGACTATTAAGGTAACTCTGGTAAAGAGTACTATCGGAATCCTGCCTAAGCACAAGGACTGCGTTCGCGGCTTGGGTTTGAGAAAAATTAATCATACCGTGGAAGTAGAAGATACTGCTGCTGTAAGAGGTATGATTAACAAGGTTAACTATCTGGTGAAGGTGGAAGGAGAGTAATATGAAAATGAATACTCTCAAGCCGGCCGAAGGTTCCAAACAGTCCCCTAAAAGGTTGGGCCGTGGAATCGGTAGCGGGCTGGGTAAAACCGGTGGCCGTGGTCACAAAGGTCAAACTTCCCGCTCTGGCGGAACTATCAGACCTGGCTTTGAAGGCGGTCAACAGCCTTTGCAGCGTCGTCTGCCCAAGTTCGGCTTCACCTCAAGGGTTGGCCGTTACTCCGAAGAAGTTAGACTGAGTGAAATCGACAGCCTTGGTACTGATGTTATCGATTTGGCGGCTTTGAAAGCGGCTAGCATCGTTGCTCAACAGGCTAAGCAGGTCAAGGTTATTCTGTCCGGAGAGATTACCCGTGCGGTGACTGTTAAAGGACTGAAAGTGACCAAAGGCGCGCAAGAAGCAATCCAAGCCGCAGGTGGCAAAGTCGAGGAATAAATGGCCAAACTAAACGCATTACCCGCAGGTGCAGGTAAAGGCCTTGCCGAGCTTCGTGCTCGGCTTTGGTTTGTACTGTTGGCGATACTTGTATATCGAGTTGGTGCCCACATACCTGTACCAGGAATTAATCCCGATAGACTCGCGGCGCTCTTTGATCAGAATCAGGGCACTATCTTGAGCTTGTTTAATATGTTTTCAGGGGGAGCCCTGGAACGTATGAGTATCTTTGCTCTGGGTATCATGCCTTATATTTCTGCATCGATCATTATGCAGTTGTTGACTGTCGTTAGTCCGCAACTGGAGCAACTGAAGAAAGAGGGGGAAGCGGGTAGGCGCAAGATCAGTCAGTACACTAGATATGGTACAGTGCTGCTTGCGACCGTTCAGGCGTTTGGTATTTCCGTCGGTCTGGCGAATCAAGGTGTCACCTTTACAACCGGACCGAGCTTCTTCTTTGTCGCTGTCGTTACCTTCGTCTGTGGCGCGGTATTTTTGATGTGGGTAGGCGAGCAAATTACTGAGAGAGGTATCGGTAACGGGATTTCATTGCTGATCTTCTCTGGTATTGTTGCAGGTTTGCCTGGTGCGGTTGGTCAGACATTCGAGCAGGCGCGTCTCGGCGAGTTGAGTGTTCTGACATTAATTGCTGTTGCAGTATTCGCAGTAGCAATTATCGCGTTCGTGGTTTTCATGGAGCGCGGGCAACGCCGCATCACCATCAACTATGCGCGTCGTCAGCAAGGGCGCAAGGTATATGCTCAGCAAAGCAGCCATCTTCCCTTGAAAGTGAATATGGCTGGTGTAATTCCTCCTATATTCGCCTCTAGCATTCTTTTGTTTCCAGCATCGTTGGGGCAATGGTTTGGCAAGGGCGAAGGTATGGAGTGGTTGCAGGTTGTTTCGCAGGCGCTTGGTCCAAGCCAACCGCTATACATTATTCTGTTTGCGATAGCAGTTGTATTCTTCTGCTTCTTCTACACAGCATTAATGTATAACCCCAAGGAAGTCGCCGACAATTTGAAGCGTTCTGGCGCATTTGTTCCTGGTATTCGTCCTGGGGAAAACACTGCTAAATATATTGATGGCGTTCTTACCCGCTTAACGGTGTTCGGCGCTTTGTATATTGCAGCTGTGGCGTTACTGCCACAGTTTTTAGTGGTGTCTTGGAATGTTCCTTTCTATTTTGGCGGAACTTCCTTGTTAATTGTTGTAGTTGTGGTTATGGATTTCATGGCCCAGGTTCAGTCGCACCTCATGTCGCATCAATATGATTCGCTCATGAAGAAGTCGAACCTGAAGAATTACGGCAAGAGCGGTTTGGTCCGATAGTCGAGCAAGTTTTAAAGTAATCGGCGTGAGACTGGAGAATAGCAATGAAAGTTAGAGCATCAGTAAAGAAAATGTGTCGTGGGTGCAAAATTATCCGTCGTAATGGCGCGGTAATGGTAATCTGCAGCACAGAACCAAGACACAAGCAGAAACAAGGCTAATATTTAGCTCTGTTGCTTGATTTGTATACACGAAGGCGCTATCATTCTGCGCCTTTTAATTTGTTGGTAATTATTACCAATAACATTTATGCGGAGTAAGATGGATGGCACGTATAGCGGGTGTCAATATCCCCGATAACAAGCACACAGAAGTGTCCCTGACCTATATTTATGGGATCGGGCGCACCACTTCACGTGGCCTTTGTGAGAGAACCGGCATCAGCCCTCAATCTAAGGTTAAAGACCTGTCTGAGGAGCAGCTGGACGTACTGAGGAACGAAATCGCCAAAATGGTTGTTGAAGGCGATTTGCGTCGTGAAGTGCAAATGAACATTAAACGGCTGAAGGATCTCGGCTGCTATCGCGGTTTACGTCACCGTCATAGCTTGCCGGTACGAGGGCAGCGCACTAAGACAAATGCGCGCACCCGCAAAGGTCCTCGTAAGCCTATTCGTAAATAAGTATCAGGAATAGAGCATGGCAAAACCAGGTACACGTACCCGTAAAAAGGTGAAAAAGACCGTTGTTGACGGCGTAGCGCATATCCACGCTTCATTCAACAACACTATCGTAACCATTACCGACCGTCAGGGTAACGCTCTAAGCTGGGCGACTTCTGGTGGTTCAGGATTCCGTGGTTCCAGAAAGAGCACACCTTTTGCTGCGCAGGTAGCAGCTGAAAGAGCCGGTAATGCGGCTGCTGAATACGGCCTAAAAAACCTAGATGTTTTGGTTAAAGGACCTGGACCCGGTCGCGAGTCCGCAATTCGTGCATTGAACGCATGTGGGTATAAGATCACTAACATCACTGATGTTACTCCGATCCCACATAACGGATGCCGTCCTCCCAAAAAGCGTCGAGTTTAAAGAGGAAGAAGTCTAATGGCTCGTTATATTGGACCGAAATGTAAATTGTCTCGCCGTGAAGGCACAGACCTGTTTTTGAAGAGTGGAGCTCGCGCGCTTGATAGCAAGTGCAACATGGAGACCGCTCCTGGGCAACATGGCCAACGTCGTGGTCGTCTTTCCGACTATGGTCTACAGTTGCGTGAAAAGCAAAAAGTACGTCGTATGTACGGAGTTCTGGAAAAGCAATTCCGTAACTACTACAAAGAAGCAGCCCGCATTAAAGGCGCTACAGGCGAGAACCTGCTCCAGTTGTTAGAGCGTCGTCTGGATAATGTTGTATACCGTATGGGATTCGGCTCCACCCGCTCCGAAGCCCGTCAGTTGGTGTCACACAAGGCGATTCTGGTGAATGGTAAGGCTGTAAATATTCCGTCCTATCAGGTCAAGCCTGGCGATGTAGTAAGCATTCGCGAGAAATCAAAGAATCAGCTTCGCATTAAAGGCTCTCTTGAGTTGGCCGCACAGCGTGCAACTCTGGAGTGGATTGAAGTTGATGCTGCGAAGATGTCTGGAACCTTCAAATCAGTTCCTGAGCGTACTGATCTGTCTCCAGATATTAACGAAAACCTGATTGTGGAGCTCTACTCTAAGTAAGGCCAGCAACTAATTCAGCCAGTAGGGGCGTCTATGCAGCGTTCATTAAACGAATTTCTTACACCTCGTACTATCGAGGTGAATCAAATCAATGCGACTCACGCAAAGGTGACCCTGGAACCGCTCGAACGCGGTTTCGGGCATACTTTAGGAAGTGCATTACGCCGCATTTTGCTGTCTTCAATGCCGGGTTGCGCTGTCGTCGAAGTTGAGATCGACGGCGTTCTTCACGAGTACAGCACCGTTGAAGGTGTGCAGGAAGATGTGATTGAGATTCTTCTGAACTTGAAGAATCTCGCCATCAAAATGCACAACCGCGATGAAGCAACGTTGTCCCTGAACAAGAAGGGCGCTGGTCCAGTATTGGCTAGTGATATCCAACTTGATCATGATGTTGAGATTGCGAACCCAGATATGATTATTTGCAATCTTAACTCGAATGGCGACGTTAAGATGAAACTGAAAGTGGCTCGTGGGCGTGGTTATGAGCCTGCGGATCAGCGGAACTCAGCTGATGACGAAACAAGAGCAATTGGAAGATTGCAGCTTGATTCTTCTTTCAGCCCAGTGCTCCGTGTTGCTTATAACGTTGAAAGCGCTCGGGTTGAGCAGCGTACCGATTTGGACAAGTTGGTTATCGACTTGGAAACAAACGGAACGATTGATCCTGAGGAAGCAATCCGTAGGGCAGCGACAATTCTGCAACAGCAGCTTGCTGTCTTTGTAGATTTTGATCAGCAAAATGAGCCAGAAAAAGTTGAAGAGCAAGAAGAAATCGATCCGATTCTTCTGCGGCCGGTTGATGATTTAGAACTGACTGTGCGTTCAGCGAACTGCTTAAAAGCTGAGAACATCTACTATATCGGTGATCTCATTCAACGCACTGAGGTGGAGCTTTTGAAGACTCCTAACCTAGGCAAGAAATCATTAACCGAAATTAAAGACGTGCTTGCTTCACGCGGCTTGTCTTTAGGTATGCGTCTTGAAAACTGGCCTCCCGCCAGCATTCGGGGCGATGATCGGGTATTAGGCGGCTAATGCGCGCCAACAGTGTAGTTGAAGGATAAAGAAGATGCGTCATCGTAAAAGTGGTCGTAAATTTAACCGGACTAGCGCGCATCGCAAGTCGATGTTCCGGAATATGGCGGCATCGTTGGTAGAGCATGAGCTGATCAAAACCACGGTGCCCAAAGCGAAAGAACTGAGAAGAGTGGCTGAGCCGCTAATCACTTTGGCTAAAAGTGATTCTGTAGCTAACCGCCGTCTTGCTTTCTCTCGTCTGAGAAGCAGAGATGCAGTGACCAAGCTGTTCGAAGAGATTGGTCCTCGTTACAAAGATCGCCCTGGTGGTTATCTGCGTATTCTCAAGTGCGGTCTGAGACCGGGCGACAGTGCTCCAATGGCTTTTGTTGAGCTAGTGGACCGTCCGGTAGTTGAAGCCGAAGGCGACAACGAAGAGTAAGATCTTCTCGGATATTAAAAAGCCGCTTTTAGCGGCTTTTTTTGTGCCTGCGCCATACACTGGTCTTTTTCGAGATAAGGAAGCGTTGATTTCTCGCGGCTTCCTGATCATTTTCTGCCAGCTAGCTTTCCAGAATGCGTTTCAAGAAATGTGCGGTATGAGACTTGTCATTGTCTTTAACTGTTTCTGGAGCGCCTTCGGCGATAATCAATCCGCCCCGGCTTCCTCCCTCTGGTCCAAGATCGATTATCCAATCCGCTGTTTTAATCACATCAAGGTTATGCTCGATAACTACAATGGTATTTCCGTGATCACGCAGTCGATGCAGTACCTTAAGTAACTGATCAATATCAAAGAAATGCAGGCCAGTCGTGGGTTCGTCGAGGATGTACAGGGTTTTACCTGTATCTCGCTTAGACAGTTCTCGTGAAAGCTTAACGCGTTGAGCTTCGCCTCCCGATAAGGTGACTGCGCTTTGGCCGAGGCGGATGTAAGAAAGACCGACATCAATCAACGTCTGAAGCTTTTTGGCGATGGCTGGAATTGCGTCGAAAAACTCTCGGGCGTCCTCAACCGTCATCTCCAGAACGTCATGAATTGACTTGCCTTTATAGGTAACTTCAAGAGTTTCGCGGTTATAGCGTTTACCTTTGCATACATCGCAGGGGACATAGAGGTCGGGCAAGAAGTGCATTTCTACTTTGATAACTCCGTCACCCTGGCAGGCCTCACAGCGTCCTCCACGTACGTTAAAGCTGAATCTTCCAGGTTTGTAGCCGCGAGACCTAGCCTCTTGAGTCGCAGCGAAAAGTTCTCTTATGGGGGTGAATATACCTGTGTAGGTCGCGGGGTTGGATCTTGGCGTGCGTCCGATCGGGCTTTGGTCGATATCAATGACTTTATCGAAATGATCGAGTCCTTCAATAGACACATAGGGCTCAGGAGTCAGAGTTGTCGCCATGTTGAGCTTGGTGGCGGCAATTGGATAGAGCGTACTATTGATCAGCGTGGATTTACCGGATCCTGACACCCCTGTGATGCAGGTAAACAGTCCCACTGGGACTTTAAGCGTGACGGACTGCAGGTTATTCCCGGTAGCTCCGGTAATAATGAGCTGTTTGTCTGGATCTGGCTGCACTCTTTGTTCTGGAACAGCAATGCAGCGCGTTCCCTTCAGATATTGGCCGGTGATGGACTTATCACTTTCCATGACCTGTTCAGGAGAGCCCTGAGCGACGATTTCTCCGCCATGGACTCCCGCTCCAGGCCCGATGTCTACGACATAGTCCGCCATACGAATGGCGTCTTCGTCGTGCTCAACCACGATTACTGTATTGCCGAGATCTCGCAGGTGGGTCAGCGTGGCCAACAGACGATCATTGTCTCTCTGGTGCAGGCCAATAGAAGGCTCGTCGAGCACGTACATGACGCCAACCAGTCCAGCGCCTATCTGACTGGCTAATCTGATACGCTGGGCTTCTCCTCCAGAAAGAGTTTCTGCGCTGCGATCCAGAGTCAGATAATCCAGTCCCACGTTAACAAGAAATTGCAGGCGTAGCTGGATTTCTTTAACGATCTTCGACGCGATCTCTCCTTTACGGCCAGGTAGCGATAAATGCTGAAAGAAGTTGGAAGCATCGCCGATGGCCATGCGAGATGTATCCGGCAGGCTCTTATTATCAATAAACACATGACGAGAGGAGCGTTTTAGTCGGCTGCCGTGGCAGTCTGGACAGGACTTCTGGGTGAGGAATTTGGACAGCTCGTCTCGCACCATTTGCGAGTCCGTTTCCCGGTAGCGACGTTCAATATTGGGCAATATGCCTTCGAATGGGTGCTCCCTGAAGACTATGTCTCCGCGGCTATTCACATATTTGAACTTAATATCAGTGCGTCCGCTGCCTTTTAGCAGCGCATTTTGGAACGATTCTGGAAGTGATTCAAAAGGCGTTTCAATGTCGACTTCATAATGATCCGCAAGGCTGGTCAGCATTTGAAAGTAGAATACGCTGCGCCTATCCCATCCTTTGATAGCGCCTTCAGCCAATGTCAGCTCTGGACGTTCTACGAGTTTATCGGGGTCAAAATACTGCTTTACGCCAAGTCCATCACAACTTGGGCAGGCGCCAGCTGGATTGTTAAAAGAGAAGACTCTTGGTTCGAGTTCGCTGACGCTGTACCCACACTCAGGACAGGCGAATAGTGCTGAAAAGATGAGCTCTTCGCCGTCTCCGTCCATTGGCGCGGCGATAACGACGCCTTCGGCTAACTCAATACAGGTTTCGATAGACTCGGCTAATCGGGTCTGAATATCTGCGCGAATCTTGAGCCGATCTACCACAACCTCAATGGTGTGTTTACGCTTTTTATCTAACTGGGGTACGTCGTCGAGGTCAGTCACGATGCCGTCGATGCGCGCACGAATGAAGCCTTGCGCGCGTAATCCTTCGATCACATGCAGGTGTTCGCCTTTGCGATTACGTATGACAGGAGCCAGCAACATCCACTTGCTTTCCTGAGGCAACTCAAGGATTCGGTCAACCATCTGACTGACCGTCTGAGCTTCGAGAACGATGTCGTGGTCCGGGCAGCGAGGCTCTCCAGCGCGTGCGAACAGCAGACGCAGGTAGTCATAGATTTCTGTAATGGTGCCGACAGTGGAGCGAGGGTTATGGGAGGTGGACTTCTGCTCGATGGAAATAGCGGGTGAAAGACCTTCTATATGGTCAACGTCTGGCTTCTCCATCATGGACAGGAACTGCCTGGCGTAAGTAGACAGCGACTCCACATAGCGCCGCTGTCCCTCCGCGTACAGCGTATCAAAAGCCAGGGATGACTTGCCTGAGCCTGATAGCCCGGTAATGACGATGAGCTTGTCTCTCGGCAAGTCCAGGTCGACATTCTTAAGATTGTGAGTTCGGGCTCCGCGGACTTGGATCGTGTCCATAAAATTCTTTTTCACCTCCGGAATTTACAGCCGGTCATTATATAAGTACGGAAACAGGATGAGCAAAGCGACAGCGAATCGATTAATAAGTGGCTGGTCAAATGCTACAATATGCGCTTTTTGATGGACTGGTACGGTAGTTAAATGCAAAAGACGCAGAGGTTTATGCCCCAGGAGCGCCGCGCTGTCTCCGCGCTGGCTTCGTTGTACGCCATGCGAATGCTTGGGCTGTTTATGGTGCTGCCGGTTTTCATGGTGCTGGGCAGAGAGCTTGAAGGAGCAACGCCAGCGCTGCTGGGCCTCGCCATAGGCGTTTACGGCTTGAGTCAGGCTGTCATGCAGGTGCCTTTTGGGGCGCTGTCTGACCGTTTTGGCCGGAAGAAGCTGATCTTGATCGGTTTGGGATTATTCTGCCTTGGCAGTGTTGTCGCTGCATTAAGTGATCATATTTATGGGGTTATCTTTGGTCGTCTATTGCAAGGAGCGGGGGCCATCGCCAGCGTATTAATGGCGTTGCTCAGTGATTTGACGCAGGAAGAGAATCGCACCAAGGCCATGGCGACTGTAGGAATGACGATTGGGCTGTCATTTGCGTTGGCGCTGGTGCTGGGGCCATTGATTTCAGGCTTGGCAGGATTGTCTGGACTGTTTTGGGCGACGGCGTGCATGGCGTTGTCAGGAATGGTTTTGTTGTATAAAGTGCCGACCCCGTTGCAGCAGCGGCGCAACTTGGAAACGATAGTGCTTCGTTCCGCCCTGCGGGATGTCTTTCAGCATAAAGAGCTGATGCGTCTGAACTGGGGAATATTCTCGCTGCATATGATATTGACGGCGATGTTCGTCGCAATGCCGGTTACATTGGCGGATAAATTTAATATGGCCGCGGATCGACATGGCTGGTTTTATCTGACGGTGATGGGCGGAGCCTTCATATTCATGATTCCGCTGATCATCATTGGCGAGAAAAAGCGCCTTTTGCGACAGGTTTTCACTGGAGCTGTCTGGTTAATGGCGGCGGCTCTCATGATTGTAATGAAAGGGGTGAACGACTTTATCGGGTTTACCCTGGCTGTATTCGGCTTTTTCTTGGCTTTCAACTTCTTGGAAGCGACTTTGCCTTCTTTGGTCAGCAAGGTGGCGCCCGCGGGAATGCGGGGAACAGCGATGGGAGTGTACTCCAGCTCGCAGTTCTTTGGGGCCTTTCTAGGGGGCGTCCTAGGTGGACTGGCTTACCAGAAGTTTGGTTTGATGGGAGTGTATGGTCTTTGTACAGTGATGGCGGTAGTATGGGGCGGAGTGTCCCTGTTCATGCCTGATCCTCCCTACACAGCGAGTTATGTGCTGTCGCTGCAGCCGTTTAATGTGGACGCGGCGGACAAGATAGCGCAGGAACTGACGCAAATTCATGGTGTTGAAGACGTCACTCTGGTGATTGAAGAACACTTGGCGTATTTAAAGATTGATAGACAGCGCTTTGATGAGAAAGCGCTGGTAAATTACCCTCTCACCGCCCAGGTTGAGGGATAACGTTTGGAGAGCGATATGGCGCGTGGTGTAAATAAAGTAATTCTAATTGGTAATTTGGGTAGCGATCCGGAAACACGTTATACCCCCTCCGGCAGCGCGATTTCCAACCTGAGGTTGGCGACTGACGAGAGCTATAAAGACAAGCAGACGGGGCAACTGGTGCCCCGCACGGAATGGCACCGGGTTGTGCTGTTCGGCAAGCTGGCGGAGATTGCTGCTCAGTACCTGAGAAAAGGCTCCAAAGTATATATTGAAGGTCGTCTGCAAACGCGCAAATGGCAGGACCAGTCTGGACAGGATCGCTACAGCACTGAGATTGTTGTCGACATGCAAGGTCAGATGCAGATGCTCGACAGCCGCAGTGGCGGTGGTGGTATGGATAACTCGCAAGGTTACAACGATGGTTGGCAGCAATCCGCTCCTTCCGGCGATAACTACGGTGGTGCTCCAGCAGCTGCGCCTGCCGGTAACTATGGCGGCGCTCCTTCCAACAACAACTATGGTGGCGCTTCCAATAACAACTATGGCGCCTCAAGTGGCGGCTATTCCGCTCCTAACCAGGGGCAACAACGCCCGCAACAGCCTCAGCAACCAAAGCCGCCCATGCCAGAGCCTATGGACGACTTTGACGACGATATTCCTTTCTGACCCGGAAGCTAAAGAATATTTAAGACATAGAGCTGTGACAGCCTGACTTGAAAGCCCCATTATTTTGGGGCTTTTTTGTTTTTACGTTTGGGGTGAGGAGAATTTGGGCCATGAAAATCGCAGTATTATTCGGCGGCACGAGTGAGGAACGGGATGTCTCAATCGCCAGCGCCGCGCAAATTATTCCGGCGCTGCGTAGTCTGGGGCATGAAGTGTTTTCTGTGGATACGGCTACTGGGCAGCTGTCTGCAGCAGACGAAGCGCGTCTTTTGCAAGCTGGTGTGGGGCCAGAGCCGCCGTCGACTTCTGTAATTGCCGATGTGAGGGGGCGAGCCATTGCCTTGTCGGCGGAGGCTTTCAATATCCGTGACGTTGATGTCGTTTTTCTTGCGTTGCATGGCGGCCCCGGAGAAGACGGTCGGATTCAGGCGATGCTGAACCTGGCGGGACTTGCCTATACCGGCAGCAATCATATTGCGAGCGCGGTGGCCATGGACAAGGACCTGAGTAAGCGTCTATTTCGGGCCGCGGGCGTACCCACGCCGGATTGGCTGATGGCGCCGGCAAGCAGTGATGAGGTTGCAGAAAAGTTAGGCTGGCCAGTGGTGGTCAAGCCCAGCAAACAAGGTTCCACCGTTGGCTTAAGTGTGGTGCGCGAAGCGTCTGAACTGGCGCGGGCGATAGCGCTTGCAAGTGAATACGACGATGAAGTGATGATCGAGAAGTTTGTCCCTGGACGAGAATTTACGGTCGGAATATTGGAAGGACAGGCGTTGCCAGTTGGCGAGATTATCGCTCCTAAAGAGATTTTCGATTACCAGGCAAAATATCAGGCGGGCGGCGCCCGTGAAATATTCCCTGCGGATATTGCCGAGGCTGACGCCGTCGTCATGCAGGAAATTGCATTACGTGCTCATGCGGCGCTGAAGCTGGGCGTGTACAGCCGGATCGACTTTCGTGTCGAAGATAACGGCGCAGTGTGGTGCCTGGAAGGGAACTCCTTGCCAGGGATGACGGCGAATAGTCTATTGCCGCAAGCGGCGAAGGCCGCCGGTATTGAGTTTCCCGAGCTACTGGAGCGAATCTGCCGCGGCGCCGTGCGTTGAGCACTTAGCGAAACTGTGGCGAATCCAGGTGGGGAGCATGCGGCCAAATCTATCGTTATAGTGTGTCATAATGCTGAAGACAGGCCGTCAAGGTACGACGGTCTGATTAGAAAAATTAACGGCAGAAACAAGGGAGTAGGATATGACTACAATTTTGGATATCGCAAAAAAGGACTTTGAGACCGGCACGGAATATCAAGTTGAATTGATCACTAAGGAAGGCTCTAAAAATGGTAAGCCTTCGCCGTGTCTGGAAGTCTGGGAAAGAGCGAGAGGGACGCGTACGATTCTGGGTAGAGTCTTTCAGATCGATATGGAAGAAGCGCTTTATCATGCCTCCAAAAATGGCGCTGAAGAAGTCCTCATCGGCAAACGGGGTAAAGATGACGAGGCTTTCTCAGAAGGTAAGATTGTGCTTGAAGGCGGCGCCCCGGCGAAATTGACGCTGGCGCTGAAAGTCACTTCTTCACCCACCCCGGAAGTGAAAGAAGCGGCTTATCCCTGGTAAGTCGATTCGAGACCCCAAGGCGAAGCGGTGCAGTCTGGCGCTTCGCTGACCCCTGTAAAGCTCCCCTACCTCTAATGTGCCTGAATCCAACGTAAATTCACTGGCTCATTGGACTCCGCCAATAAGTCTCCCTCATGAGAATACAGTTGAATCATGAAAGGGCGACCCGCCAATACATCCTGAGCCGTTTTCACATCAGTGTGATAGCCATCGTTATTGGCTTTATCGGCTAGCGCGGTAATGAGGATGGCGCGCTCATTTTCCCAGTCAAAGCCCGCCAACGTTTTCAACTGCTCACGAAAAATCTGACTGTCGCTTTGCGCTGCGACCAATACCGCATACTCAATCGGAAATGCTTCCCCGTAACAGGTATGGATGTCTTGCCGCAGACTGGTGATTCGATACTCACAAGAGGATGCGTCATAGAAGCGAACAGGTTGAGAGTATGTGGCGCAACCCAGAATGCTGGCGTTCAAGGCGATGGCCAGCGCCAGCTTTACTATGCTTTTCATATTGTCTTCCCTTGGTGTGGTTTGAGGCTTCCTGCGCATCGTTGTTGCTGGACGACAGGCATACTTTCAATTGGCTATTTTAGCGTTGCATATCTTTATAAAAGAAGACTGTGACTCACTCGTTGCAACATATCCTGATGAATTTATTGCGGTTTGTTGGAATATGGTTACAGCCGCCGCTATACCCCTCGTTTTTACAAACCGTTTCTTTTTTGATCAGTTTCATCCTTATATGATGCCCTCGCCAAATGTCCGTGTTCAGGCAGTTGCGGGCGATGGATTGCATGTTTGCCGGTAGATCCGGCGCTGAAGTGATGGGATGAACTATGTTGTTGCGAACTTATCCGTGGTCTGTTGTTCTGATGCGAACAGGCCTCATGGCGGCTAGATTATTATTAGCGACTCTATTTTTGACTCTATATGCCTGTGGCGGCGGTGGCGGAAGTACAGATAACGGCTCCGACTCAAATCGAGAGATTGTAGATACCCAAAGCGATCCTTCGACCAGCATTGATCCAGATGATCTGGAGCCCACAGGCAATGGAGATAGCGATGCCGGTCAGGACGACATCGTCGACGATCCTGATGAGCCTGAGTCACCTAAAACCTACGAACTTGCCGGTATCTATTGCAGTTGCGGGCCCACTACCAGCACCTCCTCTTCAGTGTTTAACAATATCGAAGAAGCGGCTTATCTGGATGGTGTATTGGTGCGTATTCCCTGGGCGGAAATGGAGCCGTCTCCCGGCGTCTATGACTGGTCATTGCTGGATCAGCAGTTGGTTAAAGCCAAGGCGCAGGGGCTGCATGTCACCTTCGCGCTGCTGAATGGATATGCCGCGCCGGCCTGGTTGGAATCCGAAGGCGCGGACATGCTGGATTACATCTTTCGCGGAGACATTCCCCGGCGTCTGCCGATTCCCTGGGATGAAACCTATCTGCGTTACCTGACAAACTTTATTGCGGCCTTGGGCGCTCGCTATAGCGGCGAGCAGGCATTGCAGTTGGTGCATATGACCAACTCCACCACCAATGGCTTTGAAATGCAGTACTTTTTTGACGCTCAGGCGGAGGCGGACTTCTACGCAAAAGGATACAGCGAGTCTGCGTTAGTGAATTCATGGAAGCGAATTCTGGATGCATACAACCAGGCCTTTGACGACACCCGCATGGATCTGGACGTGCATCCGGTACTGGGTTCGCCGACGGTGGCGGAGCAGGTTGTCGCCTATGGGCAAGCTTCTATTGGGGCGCGCTTTGGCGTATTCGGAGCTTGGTGGAGTCGTCGCAATGCGGAGGTGGCGTACCCGGAAATGTATAGCCTGCTGTTGTCCGGCGCAGCGTCCAGCTTTGCTGGCGTGCAACTGGTCGGCACGGCTTCCACCCGGGCTTATAACGAAATTACCCGGGAAGATTTGCTCGACGCCATCCAGTTAGCGCTGCAATCGGGCATTTACTATATCGAAGTCTGGAATCAGGACTTATTGAATACGGATATATCGCCTCAAATGGGCGGTTTTCACACCAGTGTCAACAATGCGATCAAGTAAGCGGCCAACCCGGAGGCTGAGCCTCCGGGAGCTGCAATGGAATTAGCTGGTGACGGCGTTCAGAGTATGGGTGTGAACGCTTTCCGGCAGCAGTATTTTCAGTGGCGGCATGGCGTCTATCTTGGCGGCCACATCGCCGTAAATCAGCTGCAGTCCTTCAATGATGCGTGAAGGCTGATCCACCCAGGAAGAGTTGCGACGTTTCAATTCGAACGGCTCTTCACACTGGAAAAACTCCAGCACCTTATCGATGGTCGATCCCAGGCTCTCGTACTTGATCAGGATGGTCGGGTGTTTGGGAGAAAGATTACTGACCCAGTTATCAAACTGGCGCTCGATATTGAACTCATCCACGCCTCTCTCCAAATACTCCTCCAGCGTCATGCCGCGTAGCGAACGCGCCGGAGTGGGGCTGTTCACGTTCATGGCTTTTGCGTGCATGTCCTGATAATTGCGACGAAACAGTGAGAGCACCGCATCGTAAGGATTGCCGAACATGTAACCGAGTCGGATATCGACCTCATCGTCATACACGGCGGGCGTATAGGCGTGTTCGCGGATGGTTTTATCGGAGATGGAGCCGATATGGCGCGCCAGGGCGGTGGAGCCCACACCGCCCATTGAGCACATGGCGCAGCGCACTGCGGCCTTTTTTCGGAACAGCTTCACTCGGGAGAGGAGTTGCGGTATGTCCAACATAATCGTGTCCTTGTCAGTGGTGGTGAGTTCCAGTTCAGGCGGCGGCTTCGCCAAAAATCGCGTCTTCCACGATACCGCAGATAATGTGTCCGATCATGATGTGGCATTCCTGAATTCTTGGCGTATGCGTGGAGGGGACGTTGATGACGTGCTCCGCCAGCTCCTGCACTTTGCCGCCGGAGCCGGCGAAGGCGGCGGTGATCAGGTCCATTTCTTTGGCGCTTTCCAGAGCGACCAATATGTTCTTGGAATTACCGGATGTAGTGATGCCGATGAACAGGTCGCCGGGTTTGGCGTTGGCCTCCACCTGGCGTGCGAAAACCCGCTCGTAGCCGTAATCATTGCCGATGGCCGTGAGCATGGACGTATCCGTCGTCACGGCGAGTGCGGGAAGTCCAGGGCGATCGAATTCAAAGCGGCTGACGAACTCCGCCGCGATATGCTGCGCGTCCGCCGCGCTGCCGCCATTTCCCGCCAGGATAACCTTGTTGCCCCTTTTATAAACCTCCACGCAGACTTGACCCAGACGGAGCACTTTCTCCATCAATGGCTCGTCCGCGAGCAGGCGTTGTTTGACTGCAATCGAATCTCTGATGCGTTCTTTTACATAGTCCATGTCAATGTTCATTGGTCATCCTCCTGGTTGTCCGGGCTCAGTCACTGAGCGCCGAAAGGGTTGCTTCCCGCTGGGGAAAGAACTGCTCTGTGTGGGCGCATAAGAAGTCGTAGTCTTCGGGTATACCGATATCGATAAAGGGGCCAGCTTTGGTGTAGGCGTATAACCCTCCGCCCACCAGCGCCGGAAAGGCGGTTTGTTCGAAGGAAAACGCGCCTTGTTGCGGACAGTGTTTATGCAGGAACTCAGCGCTGAGGAAATAGACGCCGGCATTGATCAGGCCAGGGCCGGCGTTCGGCTTTTTCTCCTCAATCATGATCACTTTGCCGCTGTGTTTGTGCACGGTGAGCTTGCCATAGCGAGAGCAGTCGGGTTGCAGCGCGGCGAGCATGCCGTTGGTGAACTCGCTGCGATAGACGGAGGAAATAAAGTCCTGCAAATCGGTGTCGCAGAAACTGTCGCCATTGAGCACCAGATAATAGGGTGCGGGATGTTGCTCCGCCGCCATGCGAATAGCGCCGCCTGTGCCCATGGGCGCGTCTTCAATTACGAAATTCAGGCGCTGGGTGGCGCGGGGACGCTCCTCAAAATAGCGGACGATGTGCTCACTTTTATAGCCGAGAGACAGCACGATATCGTGGATATTCTGACACTCCAGCTGCTCCAGCAGCAGCTCCAGAAACGGGCGATCAGCCACCGGCGCCATGGGTTTGGGCAGATCCGCAACCCGCGAGCGCAGCCGGGCGCCTTTACCGCCGGCAAGAATGATGCAACGTACATGCGTTGCTCTGGCTTCCATGTTCATTTCATTCCCCTTGTTTATTTCTGCCATAAAAAGAGTCTGGCGTCGTAACTCTCATCCACCACGCGCATGCTGCGTTGGACGAATTGCAAGGTGTCCGCGTCGATGACCAGCGTCATCGCATTCCAGGGGGAGGCCACCAACCAGACACGATTATTCTGGTTCAGTACGTCCTGTAGCTCCCTGTCGCTGCGAAGCACCACCGTGCCCAGGAATTTGTCCCGATAGAAAGGCGAGTCCAGGTTACGGTCGTAGACGATCTTGCGATCGGTAATGGTCTGCAGGAAATAATCCGGCGTAATGCCGGAATACAGCTTGGTTGGCATCGGCGCCATGCTGATGACTTTATCGCCTTCCCGATAGCCCTGTTTCAACGTGGCGGACACCTTGCGGTAGTCCACGCCGGCGAAGCCGTCCCGGTAATCCGAGCGAAAACCCAGGTGTCCCAGGTTGCCGATGCTATAAAAATGGATCAGGTTGGAGTTCATCGACATCACCGCCATCAATAAGAGCGCCGCCAGATTGAAGCTGGCGACCACTGTCGCCGCTGGGGCTCTAACCCTGGCGGTAAGACGTGTTACGTCCTCAATCAGAAATGTCAGGATGGCGCCGACGCTGATGATGAAAAACGGGTAGATAAAAAACACATAGTGGGCGTTGTAGAATAGCAAAAAGTTGCTGAGGCACAGCAGCGTGATGAGGAACACCAGATAATAAAAGCGCAGTGTCGGACGCTTCCAGGCGTAATAGGCGCCGAGCAGGAAAACAGCGCCGGTGATGAGATGGGTTTCCATGCCAAAGAAGTTGATGAAGTAAAACCCTGGCTCCCAACTGTCTTTCAGGAAGCCCAGCTGCGGCAGGCTGACATCGCCTTTGCCGGAGCCCAGCATGAGGTGCGGCTGTTGAAGCACTACCCGGCGCACGCCTTGGGCGACCAGCGTTAATATCACCAGTAGATACATCACCCAGAGATTGCGCTGGAAGATCCAGGCCAGATTATCCCGTTTAAAGATAAGCACGATGACGCCCATCACCGGAAGCAGAAACCCGGAGCCTTCCCAGCTCAAATAAGTCACTGTGAATAGCGCCCAGACCAGCAACGCGAATCGCAGTCGAACCTTTTCCTGCTGCAACAGATGGTAGACCGCCGTGGCGGTGAGCAGAGTGAAGAACTGCGTCTGCGCCGGGTGAAATGCGTTCTGCGACCAGTAGATAGACCAGGTTGAAAGGCTATATAAGAGCCCGGCGATCATCGCCGCCGCCAAGCCAAAGCGGCGCAGGCTGATCCAGAAAATCAGGCTCAATACGCCAGTGGAGAATAGCAGCGCCGGCAGGCGTAAAGTGAATTCGGAAAAGCCGCCCAACTTGACCGATAGCGCCAAAAAGTAAGGCACCAGTTCGTAGGTGGCCAAGGGCACTTCCATGGTGCTGACGTAGATATAGGGATAGCCCTTATCCAACACGCCCTCTACAAAACTGGCGATAGTGGCTTCGTCGATAGTGAGCGCGCGCGCCTCCAGGCCGCCGACGCGCAGACTGAAAGAGAGAGCAATCAGCGCGGTGGCGATCAGCATGATCACTGGAAAGGAATTAGCCTTGGCGCGCATCAGCGGCCATTTCACCCATGGCGACTCGGCGCGGCTGTTCATAAGCTTTCCTCCAAAACTTTGGTGGCTCCGCCGACATAGGCGGTTGCGCAACTCTCGCGTCCGATTGCAAAGCGTGACGAGCGCAACTGCAGCGCGGACAGGGCTTGGGCCAGGAGCGCAGCGCCGAACAAGGCGGTGACGACACCCAGATTAAACAGGCTGGTAGTAAGCAGGCGCGCATCCAGGGCGAGGGCGCACAGCAAAGCGCCGAAGCAGGTAAGAGAAGTCAGCAGCAGATTGATCGCCGCGACAAGACGGGGCAGACCTGCCAGCGCCAACAACAGTCCTGCGCTGGTAAGAACGTTGAGCAGCAACCAGATTGCACACCATTTCAACGCGCGCAAAATCAATTCGGGGTAACTGACTTGCCGCATGACCTCCAGGCTGGGGTCTTCGAAACGAATTGGCGCGCTTTCCACTGATTCCGTCGCTACCTGACGGATATGTGGCGTATAAGCGGGGCGCTCGTACTGCGCCGGCACATCCGTGGCGCTGACCGGACTGACGCGCCAATCTATGCCGGGAAAACTGATGAAGCGATCTTCCCCGGTCTGTACGACAGCCTGCAAGCCCATACCCAGGGCCGGGTCGCAATCCGCGAACACTTCAATCTGGTTGGCGGGCTCAGCGCCCAGTGGTTGAAACAAGTTAATGACTTTGATTTGCGGATAATCGCTGGCGTAGTCGCCCAGGCGGCGTTGATTGACGTTAACCTTGAAGGAGCCGTTGCATTGCGCCATCAACCAGGCGTTTTGCAGCGCGGTGCGGGAGAAGGGCAAGGTCAGCACAAAACGAGCTTCCGACGCTTTGTCGCCAGCGCCGCTGCGCCAGACTGGCTGCAGCGCGCTGGTGCGGCTCCACAGAAAATAGCCGTAATCCACATTGCCGCTAATCGCAGGCGGCTTTAACCCATTGGCTAACTGCGGCGCCAGCCAGTCCTCGTCATAAAACCCGTATTGATACCAAATCCGGGCGTCGGCGCCGCCATTGGCGGGGGTGAAGGACGCCTTCCAGGCGTTATCGCTGACAAGGCGCTGTTCCTGTCCCAGGCTGTCCTGGACCCGAAGGGAAAGAATCATCGCTGGCGCGCCGCCGAGGGTGGATTTTTCCACCCGAACGGCGATGACGTTTTTACCGGGGCGTAAGTACGACTCCACTGCGCCGAGCCAGATGGGCTCAGAGGTGGCGGCGGATTTCACGGCAACTTCCACGCCGTTGATATAGAGCTTGTAATTCTCTGTGCCTGTGAGCTTCAAGAAGGCTTTATAGGGCGCTGCGCGCACGATGAATATTTTGCGGAAATAGCTGACGGCGCGGGCGTCTGGCGCAGTGATCCACTGGGCTCCGTCCCAGTTCAAGCGCACGCCTTGCTGATTCTTCAACTCCAGTGCGTAGGTGGTCATCAGTCCCAGCAACAGAGAGAAAGCCAGCAACGCCGGAAAGATTTTGCGGCTCGCCTGCAGTCCATGTCGCGCGCTTCGCCACAGCATAGTCATGACCCGCTAAGTCCGCGCACGGCGCGCAGATTGCGCACGCTGTCCGCATCAATGGAAAGCTGGAATGACTCCCGCGCCTGATCCACTTTCCCCATCATCATCAGGCATTCTCCCTGAGTCGCCAGCAAGTCGGCGCGCAGGCTGGAGCCTTGAATTCGCTCGAGCGAGGCGGAAACGCTGGACAGACAGCTTTCCGGCACGCCCTGGCGGATATAGGCGAGACTGGCCATCGCCCGCAGAGTGTCGCTTTCTGGATAGACCCGCAGCATTTCCTGCAACGCCAGCAAGGCCTCATCCCATTGCTCGTGACGGTAATTGCGGCTGATGACCCGGTCAGTCAGGATGGCGAGCCGGCGCTTGGTGTGGTGCGCCACATAAGGAAAAAACTCGTCTTCGCGCCGGTGTTGCAGAGCGGCATGCAGTGTGTCCAGCGCCTCTTGGCGCTTGCCTGCGGTCTCCAACTGCGCCGACTGATAGAGCGCGGCGGCGGGGTTTTCCGGTTTGAACACCATCGCGTTCAATTGTGAGAAAAGCCGGCTGGCCTGCTCGGAGTAAGTCAGCAGTGGGTCGAGCTTGAAGGCGATGACCATGGAGCCAAAAGCGGACGCCGGCGCCCCCTCAGTCAACCGCCATTGTGCATCCTGTTTGTATTTGGCCGCTTGCAGGGTCGGGTAGAGCGTCAGCGCCAGCGGGGTGATCAGAATGAGTAGCGCAATGGGATAAAAGCGCAGGCGCGCTTTGGACAACGTCATCATGAAAAGAATGGCGGCGGCGCCCGTGGCGATATACCAACCCCATTCCAGACACAGAAACGCCAGCTCCAGACGACCGCCCAATGAATCAAAGTTGGCGGTGTCGGGGAGTGCGATGGCCTGGCCTTTATTGGGCGTGAAGAAGGAATTGAAGAACCGCTTCAACGTGCGGTAATCCTCAATATTGTCGGCGTAGGTCGGCAATGTATGGGGGTCGAGGGCGACGAGATATCCGGGAACGCACGCCAGGAACGCGAGGGCGAAGGCGGCGCTCACCAAAGCAAGATTCGGCTTGTTGAAATGGACGCTGATCGCCAGCAATGGTGCGGCGATCAAAAGCAATAAGGCGGGGCCCAGCATGTCAGGATGAGACAGCGCCATCGACGCGGCGTACTGGACGCCAGACTCGCCGCCGGCGAAGGGCAGGTTGATCCAGGGAGCAAGGAACGCGCCCAGCATCGCCAGAATCAGACTTGCCTGTATCCCCGCCAGCATCTTCATGGACTTATTGCACCCCTTTGCCGACGGGACGACGCTTGATCAGCGCCGCCAGGAAAGCCAGCTCGCGCTGATCCAGCGTTTTGCTGACCAGAATCAGAATCAGATAGGCGACAGCGAACAGCAAGGACGCCAGGATAAACTGCAGCAGACCCGGGGACGCAAAAGCCGCGTTCACCGCGTAGCCCGCCAGCAGCGCCGCCAGCAACGGCTTGTAAGACATGCGCACCCATTGCACGGGCACAGACTGGCGATACAGGAACCAGAGCGATCCGGCGATAAATAAAGCTTCCGCTGTCACTGTACCCACTGCGGCGCCAAAAGCGTGCAGATGTGGAATCAGCAAAATATCCAGGATAGCGTTGGTGGCCAGGGTGGCGAGGGAGATCAGCGTGAACAGGCGCTGCCGTCCCATGGCTGAATATACGTAAATCATGATGGAGGAGGGGAAGATAAAGAAGATCGCCACCGCCAGCGCTTGCAGAATATTGGCGGAGGAGGCGAATTCCGGCGTATACATCAACCCAATAATGTCCTCGGCGAAGACGAACACATACGCCACGATGGGCAGCGACAGAATGGCGTAAAACTTCAACACCTGATTGAGAAAACGACTGAATTCCGCTTTATCGCCAAGCGCCAGGCGGGCCAGTTTGGGATAGATCGGAATAGACAACGTGAACGGCAGCATTTCGATGATCTGTATCACCCGATAGGCGGCGTTGAACAACCCCAGGGCGAGTGGCGCCGCCATGGCTTTCAGGATAAGCGTGTCCACATGCAGGGTGGCGCGACGACACATCATGGATAAACCGATGGGAACGGACTCGAACAGCACGTATTTCCACAGACCGGGATCAAAGCGCCAGGGAATGCGTTTGAAAACCGCCAGGCTGCAAGCGTAAAACAGCAGGAACTGACAGACATTCGCCAGCAAATAGTAACCGCACAGCGCCAGAATGCTGGGATCGTGGTCGCGCCAATACAGGGTGAGCGCCAACAGAATCACTTTGTGGATGACGAAAATGGCGGCGTTGAATTCCATGCGCTCGAAGGCGCGAAACAGCGCGCCATAGATCACGCTGTGAAACACGATCAACGCGGCGACCGTCATAATGAACAGACTCATTCCGAAGTCGCGGTCCTCCAGAATCAATAGACAGACAACGGCGGTAGGCGCGGTGGCCACCAGGGTGACCGCCCAGGCCAGCAGGCGCACGTTGCCGAAGAAATGCTTGTATTGCTCCGCCTTCTGCGCGATTTCCCGCACCAACAGATTGGTGACGCCCATGTCGGTGACCAGCTGCAACAGGCCGACAAACGCCAGAATGAAGGCGAAGTCGCCGAAGGATTCCGGACCCAGAGTGCGGGCGATCAAGACGATGACGTAGATGTTGAGCAGCGCGCCCACGCCCTCGCCGAGCAGGGTGGCGATGATATTGCGGAAAATCTTCTTATTCGAAGACATTGATTAATCTCCCTCTACGGAGCAGGACCATCGCGCGCCCGGCGTCAGCCGGAATTGCAGCAGCCACAGCTTGGCGTAGGCGTCCAATTTGCCCAGCTCAATTTGTCGGATATCGGAACGGGATTCGATTACCTCACTGACGCCCACCTTGCCCAGTCGAAACAGCTCTTGGTTCTTTTCCAGTTCGGATCTGGCGCGATCCAGGGCGCTGAGCGAGTTTTTCAGGGTCAGTAACTGCTGTTGATAGTCCCGATAATTTTGCAGGGTGACGATGCGTTGATTCGCCCTGATCAGATCCAACTGCCTCTGTTCTTTTTCCACCTGCAGCGCCCAATAGCGGGATTTGCCGCTGGCGCGCAGGGTGTCTTGCAGCTTCACCTCAAGACTGACTCCCACTGTGGTGAGATGCTTGCTCTCGCTAAAGTCCTCGTCCGCCACCCCGCGGACGGAACCGCTCAAGCCGAACGCCACGCCGTTATCATGGCGCGCCTGATCGTACTGGCGACGGGCGATGGCGAGTTGGGTTTGCTGCAGGATGACGTCGATGCTGCTGTTCTCCGCCGCATTGACGAGGGGCTCCAGGTCCCCGGCGGGGGGCAGGGATTCCAGTTTGAAGTCCGGCGTCGGCATGGCGTCGGCGGTTTGCGCCAGGAATGCGAACTTCTGGCTCAGATAGTCACGGTTATTCGCGGTTTGTTGCAGCTCGCCTTCCAGTTCAGCGACGGCGCCTTCCGCTTCCAGCAGATCTGAGCGTTCAATCAGGCGGGCCCGGGCGGCATTGCGCGCGATGTCCAGTTGCGACTGGGCGTCCGTCAGCAGTTCCCGTAGCAGAATTTCCTGTTGTTGCGCCTGTTGCAGTGAGACCAGCACTTCCACCAGTTCCAGCAGGCTTTCCTGAAATAGCTTCTGATGCTTGGCGGTTTCATACTCGATGCGCTGCCGCAGAATCGCGGCGTCGTCGGTTTCCTGTCCCACCCAGCGGCTATTGCGATAGATTGGCGCGTCCAGCGCCACCTTGGCCTGATTCACAAACCCGGTGCGGCGTCCGCTGACGGAGGTTTCATTGTCTGAGTCGATGAAGGCGCTCTGATTCTGCTCGAAGGCGAAGTTCCCCACGGATTCGCCTTCGTAGTACTGCGGCCCTGCGCTTAGAGTCACTTCTGGATACCATGCCTGTCCGGATGTGTATTCAAACTCTTTGCGCAAAGAGGCGATTTCCAGACGTTGCACCTGCAATTGCGGGCTGGTGCGGCACATTTTACTCAACAGGGCCTTAAACTCGGGGCGGTCTTCAAAGCCATGACAAACTCCCGCACTCAACGTCATGCAGACGCCTGCGGCGAGTGATAGCGACAACCTGGCTGACATCATGAATTCCTTATCCTTTTACCTTATCTCCGGCTTTAAGACTCTGCTGTCCCGCCACCACGATTTCATCTCCCACATGCAGACCTTCAATGATTTCCACATAGCCGTCGCCGGAGATGCCTACTTTCACCGGGGTCAATTCCGCGGCTCCGGACTCGCTGACCCGAAACACCACCGCGTCGTCGTCAAAGCGATTGATCAGGGCGATGGAAGGAATGCGCACGGTGTTTTTGTTCTGCTCCAGATACACCGTGCCAGTCATGCCGGGCTTCACGATCAGCTCGGGATTGGGCGCCTGCACATAGACCCGGGCGGCGCCCTGGCTTTCATCCAATTCGGGGTCCACCCGATAGATTGTTCCGTGCAGGGTGGTGCTGGTGAATGCCGACAGACGGATATCCACGGCTTTGCCCAGTGAGAAATTGCCCAGTTCTTTTTCCGGCAGCAGAATCTTGAACAGAATCGGGTCGATGGAATTGATGACCAGCGCTTCCTCGCCTTTCTTGATATAGACGCCGGGAAAACTCTTCACTTCGCTGACGACGCCGGAGATCGGCGAGGCCACTTGCGTTTGCTTAAGCTCCTGGCTGGCGTTGTTCAACTGGTGAGTGGCTTCGGCGAGGCTGCTTTGCGACTGGGTGAAGTTGAGAAACGCGGTTTTATACTGCTCCTGAGAAACATATTCGCCTTCCAGCAGACTCTTCATTTCACTGAGGTTGGCGCTGTAGTAGTCCAGCAAGGTTTTGCGGTTTTCCACCAGGGATTTCGCCAGGGTGTAATTGGATTTATAGAGCGTGTCGTCCAGCCGGAACAGCTCCTGGCCCTCGACTACCAGATCGCCCAGTTTGACCGGCTGCGCCCTGATAGCGCCTTCGATTTGCGGACGTATCGCGACGGAAACCCCTTCCGTGGCGACGGCGGTGGCGGCGAAGCGGGAGGTGACGTCGCCTGCGCCGACCTTATGCAGCTCCACTGGCGCGGCGTTCCCCACATTGCGGGCGATTTCCGTGTTGGTGATTTCCATATGCTTTTTGGCGGACAGCAGCAGGAAGCCGATCAATCCGACGATCGCCACGATGAAGATGGAAAATACGAAATTGCGCTTCATGATGTTCAGCATGCGTCCAGTCATTTGAATCCTTCTATGGTGTTGCGGGCCCCGCGCGCCTGGCGCCAAAGCAACCAGGTGAGCGGCGCGAACAGCAATAACTCGGACGCCACCGCCCACACATTGCGCCAGCCGATAAAGCGGGCCAGGGTGTCGTGGTGAGGTCCAATCAATAAAGTGAACGGCGCGGAGATCCGCGCATCGCTTAACGGCCAAAGCAGGGGGGCGCCAAAGCTGCTGTGCAGCCCCCGTTGCGGGCCGGTGAAAAAGTCCAGCAAGGTGTGGCTGAGCAGGGCGCAGGCGATCACTGCGAAGCGTTGCGTGTAGCCAGGCCAGAGCGCCAGCAGTCTCCAGCGCGGCCACGCCAATAAGGCGGCTACAGCCAGTAACGTCGCGGGCGCGTGAGATGCGCGACTGTGATAAGCAAGATGGTCGCCGCTGACGACATATCCGAAGAGCATATCCAGATCCGGCGCATTGCCGAGCAGAGCGAAAAACGCCAGCGCGGCGGCTCCGGGCATAGGCGCGCCGCCGCGCAGCGCATGGGCCGCCAGGAGACAGTCGATACCGCAAAGTGCGTGGGCCACAGTGGTCGCCATAAGTACGCCGTCAACTCTTGGGCTGCTTGAACTTCAGATAACTGCTGGTGTTGTTGCGCGAAACGATCCGGGCTGGCGCGCCGACGACAGTACAGTTATCCGGAACTGAGTCGATCACCAGCGCGTTGGAGGCGACTACCACATTGTCGCCGATGGTGATGTCTCCCAGAATCTTGGCGCCAGAGCCGATAAAGACATTGTCGCCCAGTCGGGGACGGCCTTTGCGTTGATAGTCCGGGCCGACGGTGACGCATTGGTTGACGGTGCAGTCTTCGCCTACAATTTCTGCGTCTATAAAAACGCCGGAGAAATTATGGATGACCAGACCGGGGCCGATAGCGACCCGGGGAGGAATGCGAATGCCGGTAATGGAGCCCAGCAGAAACTCGGTCGGGAAATATAAAAGCCATGCCGCCAGCTTCAACAAGGGATTGCGCGTGCGCGCGGCGTAGTGTCCCAGACGGTACGAGCACAGATAGAGCGTGCCCAGCTGGAACGTGATTTTCAGGTACTTGTTGACGAAATTGTCGATGCGCACATAGTGTGAACGCTTCCTGCGGATATCCGCCGCCAGTAAACCGGCCATGGTTACCTAACCTCCATATAAATCGGCTGCAAGAGCCTGTTCCCTGGGCTGGCGCTGACGCCAGGCCCCACCGGCGTGACGCGGACGCCGGCTTCGCCGTTGCATGTGGGCGAATGCGCAGATTGCCAGAATCCGCGCATTCGCGCCAGCGTTTCAATGACGTTGGAAAAGGACGGTTCGCTCCCTTGCCGCACTACATTCCTTTTATACACTTCAAGATCTTACGTCGTTTGGAGAGTAGGTCTCCAGAATGAACTCACGCAGCTTTTCCTTGGGCGCGCGTTCTCCTCCCGTATACAAATGTTCGTACAGCACCTCAATGCCTTGCGCCAATTGCCGCCAGGTGTAGAACTTGTCTACGACCTGACGGGCGGCTTGTCCCAGACGCTGGCGTTTGGCGTCGTCGTCCAATAAATGAATCGCCGCGTCGGCGAGCGCGTCGCAGTCATGGTTGTCCACGATCAGCGCATTGCTCTCATGAGTCAGTCCTTTCGCGCCGCCGCGAAAGCCGGCGATGGCGACGCCGGCGGACATGTAGTTCAAGACCTTCACCGGATGTCCCGGGCACTCCGGACGAGGAATCACCGCCACATCGGCGACTGCCAGATAGTCCGGTAATTCATCCAGGGGCACCTGATCACAGAACAACACCTGATGGGCGATGCCGAGTTCCTCCGCCATGCGCTGGTATTTGCGGTGGGCTTCCGGGTTGGAGATATTGCCGACCAATAACAGCTTCACGTCATTACGGCGGGCGGCTACTCGCGCCATTGTCTCCAGCAGGTAGTCGATTCGCTGAAAGGCGTCTAGACTGCCTGTGTAAATCAGATAGTGGTCGTCTTTGCTTAACTGGTGGCGGGCGTAAATGCGCTCCGGATTGGGGTTATCAAACATCTCCGGTACGACCCCGGCGGGCAGTACGGTGATTTTGTCCGCGTCCACGCCCAGCTCCACCAGAAAGTGTTTGAGATCATCAGACACTGCAGTGACATGGTCGCCTTTGAAGGGCAGGGTTTTGTCCAGAAAAGTCGCCAGCTTGCGGGCGAAATCTTTGTTTTTGAAGAAGTCGTAGGTAGGCAACTCGTCGGTCATGCTGTTGACCGCGTTATACAGCAACGGCCGGCGCGTGATCAGTTTGGCCAGCCAGCCTATCAGCACGCCTTCATAATTGTGAGCGTGAATAATGTCGATATCGTATTTGAGGATGACGCGTATGAGCTTGAACACCATCAGCGGGTTGAACAGAAACTTCTCCGGGGAAGGGCCGACCCGTATGGCGTTTTTCTTGAAACCCGGAACCCGCACCCGATGTATGTGCGGCCCGACAACGGGAATGTCCTCTTTAATAGGGTAGGTGACGATATGGACTTCATTGCCCAGGTTCACCAGCGCTTCCGACATTTCCCTGATGGAGGCTGGCGATCCATGATTGGCGGGGAAAGGGCAGGCCGCCACCATGGCGATTTTAAATTTCCTTTTTTCTGGCTTCACTTTGTATGCATTCCTTCTAAAAGTGACGTAGATCCTGGCTGAAAAGCAAACAGGTTTAACCTGCTATTAACTCCGAAAAAGGCAATATTCGAGCCAAAGGAGGAGGGGCAGGATGACAGGTTTGTAAAATGAAAACCCGTGGTGATGACGATAAATGAGCGCAAATTCTCCTTTTTGACGCCGGCTTTTTCTCGCCGAAATACCCGATGTATAGAGGCTATGGCCCGGAAACCCTTTAGTGGCGCGGGATATCGCGAATAAGCTGACCGGGTGGTCAAAAGTGGTGCAAAAACAATGTGTAAAATATATTGACGTTCCCGGTTTCGTTTGTCGTTAAAAGTATCGGGAATGTTTACAGAGATTAATAAGTGAACAGAGAAAGTGGCCAAAGCGTAAACTGAATCGACATTCATCTTATTATTTTCTTTACACCTAGCGCATAAGCGGCTGCCCTTTTTTCTCTATCGGCGCCCTCAAATGAATCAAAAATTGAGGTAAAAATCGGGCTGTTTTCATTCCGGTACGTGAGAAAAAATTCATTTTTTTTCGGTGTTTTATACGGAGGCGAAGCCTCAAAGTCGTGATCTCCTATCTCGACTTCTTCCCGCGTAGGCCATCGTTAAACCGGTCTTAAGTGGAAGATAAAACAGCTCTTTATTTGCTCAGGTCGTAACCGGCGCCCGTCGGCTTCGCGATTTCCTCTGACTGTCATATAAGCGTCATCTGCGTTTTTTCCCTGTTTTGCGCCTTGCTCGGGCATGCTTTTTGCCTCGCTGAGGACATTGGGCTGCTGCTTTACTCTGCTGAGATTGCTCCCACGGATAAGGAAATGAACGCGGATTTGCGTTTCGCACATGGCTTCAGGAGTACGACGGTGGCTAAGGAATATACAATAAAGTCTGGGAATGACGTCTGCGCCGACATTGTCTGGCATCAGCATAAAATCAGTAAATCCCAGCGTGCGTCCATCAAGACGCAAAAGCCTTGTCTACTGTGGTTCACCGGCCTTAGCGGAGCAGGCAAATCCACGATCGCCAATGCAGTGGAGGCGCAGTTGTTTGACTTGCAGCGCCACACCTATCTGTTGGACGGTGACAACGTCCGTTATGGGCTGAACAAAGACCTGGGTTTCTCCGACGAATCCCGGGTCGAGAACATCCGCCGAATAGGCGAAGTCGCCAAGCTGTTTGTCGACAGCGGCATGATCGTTCTGAGCGCTTTCATCTCCCCCTTCCGCGAAGATAGAAAAATGGTGCGTCAAATGCTGGAGCCCGGCGAATTTGTCGAGGTCCATGTTTCGACGCCTCTCAACGTTTGTGAACAGCGCGACCCCAAAGGCTTGTACAAGAAAGCCCGCGCGGGTCGTCTCGAAAAGTTCACCGGCGTTGATTCTCCTTATGAACCGCCAGTCAATCCGGAATTGACTCTGAATACTGATGCAGTATCCCTGTCCGAATGCGTGGAGAGGGTTATCGGTTATCTCATTGCACAGCAATTTATTGTTGAAAGGGACGCAACACTGTATCGCGCTTCTTGAGCGCAAGGACTGCAGTTTGTTGTAACTGGACGTATTCAAGATGATTAGGTTACAAAACTAGGGAAAGGACTACTTTATGTTTTACCGATCAAAAGCTCCGCTAAGGATCAGCTTCGCCGGAGGCGGCACCGATATCGCCAGCTACTCCGACATATATGGCGGCAATGTTCTGAATGTCACCATAAACAAATACGCATATACCCATCTGGAGTTGCGGGAAGTTCCGCAAATAGAAATCTACTCGCAGGATTTCGAAAGCATCACTCGCATCAAAGCCAACAAGGACCTTCAATTCAATGGCGAGAGCGATCTGGCCAAAGGCGTGATCAAGCGCTTTTACGAAGGTTCCGCCGGTTTACGCATCGTCACCCACAATGACGCCCCGCCAGGGTCCGGTCTGGGCTCTTCGTCAGCCATGGTGGTGTCGTTGATCGGCGCTTTCCGGGAACTCAAAAACCTGGCGTTAAGCCCTTACGACATCGCCCGTCGCGCCTGCGAAATCGAGCGCGGCGATCTGGGGATTCTGGGAGGCATGCAGGATCAGTACGCGAGCGCTTTCGGCGGCTTCAACTTCATGGAGTTCCAGAAAGACCACGTCATCGTCAACTCGTTGCGCATCGACCCCTGGGTTATTCATGAACTCGAATACAACCTGATTCTGGCGTACACCAGAAAGAACCGGTTGTCTTCGCGCATCATCGAGTCTCAGGTCAAGAACGTAGAGCGCAACGACCAGGCGAGCCTGAACGCCATGCACAACCTCAAGGCGCATGCAGTGGAAATGAAAAAAGCGCTGCTAACCGGTCGCCCGGATGAGTTCGGCAAGCTGCTGGATTACGCATGGCAAGAGAAGAAGAAAATGGCGGCGACCATTTCCAACGGTCAACTCGACCAGATTTATGAAGACGCGATTAAAGCCGGCGCCCTGGGCGGTAAAGTCAGCGGCGCGGGCGGCGGCGGCTTCATGATGTTCTATTGTGAGTCCACCCGTAAACGTCGGGTGATGGAAGCGCTGGTGAAAGCCGGCGTGGAAGTGATGTCTTTCAACTTTGAACTATCTGGCGTGCAGTCCTGGCGTAGTTCCCGTGAGCTGCGAACGCCGCAAACGGTGTTCACCAAGGACAAATTTCTGGCTGCGTGATTTACGGGTGGTTAAGTAAACGCCGGAATGGAATAACCCAGCGAAACAAAGGACAGTTCAATGGAAGCGGACATCATATTACGTAAGGTGGATAAGGCGCCCACAGAGGATGCCCAGACGGAAGCTTCGGTTTCCGCGCAAAATAAAAAATTATCTAGCGTATCTGTCGTATTCCCCGCCTATAACGAAGAAACGAATATAGAAATGACGGTCCTGAAGGCGATAGGAGCGTTTAAAAGGCATTTTGAAACCGTAGAGATCATTGTCGTCAACGACGGCAGCTCCGATGGCACGCGGGATATCCTCGAACGCCTGCGCCAGGAGCATGAGGAAGTGCGCCCCATTCACCATGTGCAGAACAAGGGATATGGCGGCGCGGTCAGGACTGGTCTGAAGTCCGGGCGAGGGGATTTTATCTTCTTCTCGGATTCCGATGGCCAGTTCGACCTGGAGGAAGTCGACCTGCTGCTGCGGCACATCAACGAATACGACATCGTGGTGGGTTACCGGGCGCAGCGCGCCGATCCCTGGCATCGCAAGCTGAATGCATACTGTTGGGGAACCCTGGTGCGCTACCTGTTCGGTATTCGGGTGCGGGATATTGATTGCGCCTTCAAGATTTTCCGGCGCGATTTTATCCAGAGCATTCGGATTGAGGCGGAAGGCGCCATGATCAACACGGAGATTCTGGCTCAGGCGGGCATGATGCACTGTACGATCAAGCAAGTGCCCGTGAGTCACTATCCCAGGTTGTCAGGCTCCGCCACCGGCGCCAATCCGTTAGTCATCTTCAAGGCGTTTGTGGAGCTGTTCAATCTCTACGGCAAATTGAAGGCCACCGGCTATAAAGAGCTGCAAACCAAAGCATAGAGTGAAGTCGTAAGCATATGTTATTTGCACGTTTTGTTGAGCAGGCGCAACGGTTTCCCGAAAAGGAAGCCGTTGTCTGGCGCGAGACTTCCTACAGTTATCGCGAAATGATCAGCGCCGCCGTTGGATACGCCCGCGAACTGCGGGCGGCCGGCGTCGGTCCCGGCGAGGCGGTGGCGGCGCTGGTTCCCAACTCCATTTACTTTGTGGCGACCTCGCTGGCGGTCTGGGCCAACGGCTGCGTACTGTTACCGTTAAACGTGGCTTACACGCAGGAGGAAACTGCGTTGTACCTCGACAACGCCCGAGTGCGCTTCGCCTTTGTCGTTCCTGACGCGGAAGCGAAGCTGCCCGCTGAGATGGCCCGTTGCGTGATTGGCTTGGATGACGGGTTGCCAGTGACGGATGAGGCCGCCCCGGAAGTCCGTTATCCAGGAGCGGCGGACGCCGTCATTATGTTCTCGTCAGGCTCCACCGGCGCGCCCAAGCAGGTAGTGCGCACGCAGGCGCAGGTGTTGGCGGAAGTGGAGGGCTCCGCCGTGACGCTGAGCATCACCCATGAAGATGTTATCGCCTGCAGCGTGCCGCTGTTTCACGCTCATGGCTTTGGCAACTGTTTCCTGGCGGCGTTGATGAATGGCGGAACCTTGTTGATTCATCACGGCGAGTTCAATGCGCGAAAAATGATGCGGCTGGTGTCGGAACATCAGGCGACCTTGCTGCCTTCCGTGCCGTTTATGTGCAAAATGATGGCGATGACGCCATTCAGGCAGGCGCCGGATTTGAGCCGATTGCGTTTGGCGTATACGGCTGGAGCGCCGCTGGAGGAAGACATATTCACCGGCTTCCGCGAGGCCTTCGGTATCCCTCTGGGGCAGTTATATGGCTCTACGGAAACTGGCGCCGCGGCGGTGAATGCGCATGTTTCGGCCGCTAACTTTCGCTCCGTCGGCAAGCCGGTGTCTGGCTCCGTTATCCGTTTGATTGACGATGAGGGAGAGCCTGTGGCCGCCGGACAGGAAGGCGAAGTGGTGATCGACTCCCCAGCCATGACCCATGAGTACCGGGGGCTGCCGGAATTAAGTGCGGAAACCTTCCGCAAAGACGGTTACCATACGGGAGACCTGGGGCGGCTGGATGAGGAAGGCAATCTGGTCATCGTTGGACGCAAAAAACTGATGATCAATGTGGCCGGTCACAAAGTCGATCCCGCGGATGTCGAGGAAGTGATCCGGCGTATTCCCGGCGTGTTGGAAGTGGTGGCTTTGGGCAAACCCGACGGGATGTACGGCGAGATGGTCAAGGTGGCGGTGAAGGCCGGCGTCGGCGTCACCAGGGAGATGGTGGCGGCCTGCTGCGCGGAGCGTCTGGCGGCCTACAAAACGCCGAAAATTATCGAATTCGTAGACGAAATTCCAAAGAGTCCTCTGGGCAAAGTGCTCAGGAAGTATCTTTAATCCGCAAAGTTAAGTACAAGGTGGAGAGCATGTTAGATTGTTTTAAAGCAAAGGGATATATTGCTGGCGGCATCATTACCAACAAGCGCGATGAGAGTCTCGACATCGCTGCGATGCCGCCGATTTTGCGGACGCTTCTGGTCACCGACGGCACTGTGACCAAAACACTGGAAGCCTATTATTGGGAGCCGTTGATGGTCGAGCAACTCGGCCAGAGCGAACAGGCGTTGGAAGACGATCTGGAGGAAATGTCCTGCTACAAGGGCGACACCGTATTGCGACGCAACGTCTGCATTCGCGGCGTGGACAGCGGCGACATATACGCCTACGCCACCTCAATCATCAAAACCCAAGACCTTCCCGAGCAAATCAGCGATCAATTACTGCAGGGTAAAATCGGTATTGGCGAGCTGCTGCGGGAAATGGGTCTGGAAACCTATCGTCAGGTCGCGGACATCTACCGTGAAATCAAACAGGAAGTGGTCCCGGGCAGCTCCAGCTATTACTGCGGAGAACTGATCTGCCGCACCTACTATATCTACGTAGGACACAACCCGGTGATCCAGGTGACGGAGAAATTCCCCTACCGCCTGTATATCAAAAAGGGCTGACGCTTCGCCGCGCAGTCCGCAGAAAGGGTTACGGAAACAAAGGCTTAAACGGAAGTGAACATGGAGAAAATAATATGAGCCAATCGGATACGCTAGAACGCTTGAAGTCAGTCGTAGGCGGCGTCACCCGCGTCGATTATGAAGGAGTGGGTCTCGACGAACCCCTGAATCTGGATTCCATTCAGCGCATTTCACTGATTGTGGCGTTGGAGGGAGAGTTCGATATCGAGATCGACAGCGAAAGTCTGGAGCCGGAAACGTTTGACACCTTCGGCGCCATGGCGACCTATGTGGCGGGATGCGTAGCGGAATCCGCCAGCGTCTGAGCAACGGACAGCAAAAGGACTTATGCAAAAGATGGGACTTTTCAGCCTGATCAAGGCGGACGTCAAATTCAAGCAGCAATGGTTTCTCAGCCAGAAAAGCTGGTTTACCCGTAACGTGCGGGTCTTTCTGGAGCCGGGCACCATTGCCGTCATCGTCTATCGTTACGGGAGCTGGGCGCGCACCATCAAGCCCGCTCTGTTGCGCATTCCTCTGTATATTCCCTACGCCCTCGGCAAGGTTCTGGTGGTGCTGGGGTTCGGCATCTACGTTCCCTCCAAGGCTAAAATCGGCCCGGGCTTCGTCATTCACAACTTTTCCAACATCTTCATCAGCGAAGGCGAAATAGGCAGCAACTGCATCGTGTTCCAGGGTGTGACCACGGGGCACCTGCGTGAACAGCCGGAGCCGCCGAAGCTGGGGAACAATGTGTTTCTCGGCGCCGGCGCCAAAGTGTTGGGCAGTGTGAAGATCGGCGATAACGTGGTGGTCGGCGCCAACTCGGTGGTGATCTCCGACGTGCCGGACAACTGTACGGTGATGGGAAACCCCGCCCGCATTATCTCCCGGGAAACCAACTGGATGGCGGAGAAGCGGGAAGGCAAGAAGGTGGTTAATTACTGAAGACGGAACATGATAACGAACATTAAACAGGATGTGAGGCGCAAGGCGGAGCTGCTATACGGCGACGCCTCCATCGCCAATTGTCTGCGCGCATTGCCGCACAGAGGGACGCTCGCGGGGATGGTGTATCGCTTCGGGAGACAGGCGGGCGCCGTTAAATTCAAACCCTTGTCGTTGCTGCTGAAAGTAGCGTACTTCGTTTTGTTTTATCTGGTGCAAATGTTCACCGGCATCAGCATCCAGAGCTACGCGAGGATCGGTAAGGGCATGGTGGTGTGCAATTTTTCCGGCATATTTGTACTGGCGGAGGAGATCGGCGAGAACTTCACCGTGTATGAGGGCGTGACCGTCGGCAATATTCGCGGCAAACCGCGTCTGGCGATCATTGGCGACAACGTCACTCTGGAGCCCGGATGCAAGGTGCTGGGCGACGTCACTATCGGCGATAACGTAGTGGTGCGCGCGAACAGTCTGGTGATCACGGACGTGCCCGCCAACTCGATCGCCATTGGCAATCCTGCGCGTATCGTTCCCATGAAGACTGAGGAAAAAGTGGAAGAGCCCAAGGAGAGGATGGCGCAACATGGCTAAACCATTCAACGTCGACTTTATCGGCATCGGTTCAGGAAAATGCGGGTCCACCTGGTTTTTCGAAAATCTGGTGCAACACCCGGAAATATTCGACGGCAACCCGAAAGAAATTAACTATTTCAGTGACCTGTACGATCAGCATGAATTCGCCTGGTATGAGTCGCAGTTCAAAGGCAGCGATGACCACCTGTTGAAGGGCGAATTCTCAGTGACGTACATGTATCGGCCGGGAACGGCGGAGCGCATACGCCGCCATTTTCCGGAGGCCAAGATCATTGCGATTGTGCGTGATCCGGTGCAGCGCACGTTTTCCGACTACCTACATGCTATCCGCAAAGGCGATATCGCCGGCAGCACCTCTTTCGCGGAGTTTATCCGCAATGAAGAGCACCTGAAGTTCGGCTGCTACACCCAGTACCTGGAGCCTTTTTTTGCGAGCTTCCCCAAGGAGCAGATCAAAATCATCGTGCTGGAGGATTTCAACAAGGATTACGCCAGAGGCTTTCGCGAAGTCTACGAATTCCTCGGCTGCCAGGACGTGAACTTCCTGCCCGAAGGCGTGGAGCAGCGCAGAAATCAGGCGCGTTCCTACCGTTTTCTGTTTCTGGAAAACATTATGGTGCGCACCTATCGAATGCTGGCCAAATCCGGCTACACCCGTCTGACGGAAGTTATCAAGCGCACCGGCGTGCCTGAGCTGCTGAGGCGTTTGAATGTGAGTTCCAAACCGCTGCCGAAAATCGACCCGGACAGCCGGGAAGTGCTCAGCAGCTACTACTCCGGCGAGAAGAAATTCGTCGCCGAATTGACCGGCAGTAATCTGTCGGCCTGGCAGTAAGAACTCTTGTTTGCATCTTCGCCCGTAAGGGCTTTCAAGGGGCGCGGCGGCGCCCCTTTTTTGTTGCGCCGCCGGTGCGCAGGCCTTCGTGGCCGTCTGCAGGCCGCCGGCGAAGCCTAACGTTCTGTGGATAGCGCGCGGTGAAACGGCCATCGCAAGGTGGGTTCACAACGTGTATTCTTCACCTGCCTGAAAGCCCTTAAATGACGTCGCATTTCACGGTTCGTGGCGCCCGGAAAGCGCCGTTTTTGTCAAATCCTTTTTTACACTTTTACATTTGCAACAATAAGTTAGTGGTCTAAGCTGAAGTTATGTAAAAACTAGGATCAGTGTGCCCGTTGTAAGGATACCGGCCGTTAAATATCACTCTGTGATGCGGCTGTCGGCGCTTAAAACGAGGTATTAGATTGCTTTCATGGCTTTCCTTTTCCAAAGGCAAAAAAGGGCTGGTCGGCATTGAAGTAAGGCCGGACGGAATGGCTATCGCTGTCTCGGAGCCGGCCGGCGGGCAATCACAAATCCGCGTCATCGACTATCTGGACGCCCGCGCAGCGCAGCGGGCGGCCGCGCTCAAGGCTTTCGTGAGCGAGCGCAAACTGGAAAAAATGGCCTGCAATCTGGTGTTGCCGCCGGAAATGTACGCCCTGCATCAAATCGAACGTCCCAGCGTTGAGGAAAGCGAACTGCGGGAAGCGGTGCGCTGGAAGGTGAAAGACCTGCTGGATTACGCCATCGACGACGCCATTATCGATGTTTTCGAATATCCCAGCGACGCCCTGCGCGGCAGACCCGCCCAAATCAACGTGGTGACCGCCCGTAAATCCCTGCTGAAAGAACTTATCCGCGTCATCAACGACAGCGGTCTGGTGTTGTCCTCCATCGATATCACGGAACTGGCGCTGCGCAATCTGGCGCAGCCTTTCGAAGAAGACGGCAAGTCTCTCGGTCTGATGATGATGCGGGAAAACACCGGCCTTATGCTGTTAATCAAAAACGGCTCTGTCTACCTGTCCCGTCGTCTCGATGCGGACATGGAAGCGCTGGCCGACCCTGAGCGTAAATCCTGGGTGGGGCAGCAACTGGCGTTGGAAGTGCAGCGCTCCTTTGACTATTTCGAAAGCCAGATGGGCCAGGCGCCCCCCCGCCGACTGATGGCGGGCTCCGTGGTGAATGAGGCGGAGCTTTTGTCGCAGTTGGATGAAGCGCTCGGACTGACCGTGCAGACCTTGCAGGAGGACAAAGTCGGACTGCCGGACGATCAACTCGCGTCGGCCATTCACTGGGTGGCCTGCGGCGGCGCCATGCGCAAAGCCGGCGGGGGAAGGAAAAGCGTCTGATGCAGCAGGTCAACTTATACGTAGAAGAGTTTCGCCCGCGGCGAGATCCGCTCTCCATCCCTGTGATGATCGCCGCTGTAGTGGCGGTGATGGTGTTATGCGGCTGTTACACCGGCTATCTGGTATGGCGCAGCGCCGACGTGACCATGAGCCAGTTAACCGCCGAATCCCGCAAGCAGGCGTTGGGGGTGGAAATAGACAGCATGCGCAAGCAACTTGAGGCTCGCGCCAGAGATACCCGTCTGCAGTCGGACAATGACCGCCTGCGCCTGCAAATGCAGAACACCGAGGCGCTGCTGGCGGCGCTGGAATCCGGCCTGAAAGCGGACGGCGGCGCCATGTCCTACAGTGAACTGATGATCGCTTTGGCGCGGCATCGCCAGGAACCTTTGTGGTTGCAGCGCATTCGGATTCAACAAGGAGGCGAACGTCTGATTTTCAGCGGGACCACTGTGCAACCGGACTTACTTCCCGCTTATCTGCAGGCGCTGGGCGATGAGCCGGCGTTACGCGGTCGCGCCTTCAATATGCTGACCTTGAAGCCGGAACAGGAAAGCGCCAGCGCCCGGTTATTCGAAGTGGACACCTATGTGGAGACGCCTGGGGCGGAAGCGCAGGCGTCCCGTCCTGCGGCGGGCGGCCGTAAGCTGAATCAACCCGTGGTCAGCGCGGGAGGCAAACAGCCATGATGAAGAAATGGATCTCCCAGGTGAACCGCTTCAGCTTGCGGGAAAGAGCCATCCTGCTGGCGACAGTCATTGTCGCGCTGATATTGCTGTACGCCCAGTTCGCCTGGGACCCGCTGTGGCGCAGCAATCGCTCGGCGGAGCAGGCGATCGCCGCCGCCAATCTGGAGCTGCTGGACCTTAGCGCTCAGGCGGACGTGCTGCGCAAGCAATTGGCGCAAGATCCAGACGCCGCGCTGCGTAAAGAGAACGAGCGTTTGCGCAACCAGCTCAACGCCCGCCAGGAACGATTAAAACAAAGTCTTTCCCGGCTGGTGGCCCCGGAAGAAATGCCTGAATTACTGATGGAGCTATTGCGCAAGCATCCCGGTTTGCAAGTGGTCGCCGTCGCCAAGCTGCCGCCGCGGAAAATTCAGCATGGCGAAGGCGAGGCCGCCGCAGTGTTGTTCAGTCACCGGGTAAAAGTAGTGCTCACCGGCGGCTACTTCGACACCCTGCAATACATTCAAAAGATTGAGCGCAATGAATCCCGTCTGCGCATTGTGGACATGGATTACAAGGTGGACGCCTATCCCAGGGCGGAAGTGACGCTGGAATTCGAGACTCTGGGGCTGGATGAGAGGTGGCTGGGTGTTTGACGTAAAGAAATGGTCGCTGGGTCTATTGCTGTTGAGCGTTGCGATGTTTGGCCGCACAGAGAGCTTCCGGCTGCCGGATGGCGAAGTGCTGGCGGACCCCACCCGGCCCATGGGATGGCGCGCGGATGGCCTGGTGGTCAGCGGGGCGCCCAGTCGTCCGGCGATCAGTGTGGATTCGATCCTGTATTCCTCCTCCCGCAAGGTGGCGACGATTAACGGCGTGGCCCTGGCGGAAGGACAACAAACCGGCTCAGTGCGCGTGGTGAAAATCGATGCGCGCAGGGTGTTATTGGACTGGCGCGGTCAGCGCTGGTACGAAAGTGTGCAAGGCGCGTCCCAGGATGCGCTGACTATTCGGAGATAAGAATGAGAAGTCTTTGGCGGACCTTGTTGTCAGTTTGGGTCGGCTTCGGCCTGGCGGCGTGCGCCAGTCAGCCTGCTACGCCCAAGAAGGATGAGCCCGAGCCGCCGCCGACCAGCGCGCAGGCGATCGGGCAGGCGATGCAGGAGGCCGAAGAGACCATGGCGCAGGCGCAGCAGCCCGCGCCTCCGCCGGACGTCATGCAGGCGCTGCTGCCGACCATGCCGGCGGCTGAGACGATGCAGGCGGCGGAGCGCTTTGACATCACCGTCAATAACGCACCGGCCAGAGATTTCTTCATGGGACTGGTGAAAGGCACCGGCTACAACATGGTGGTGCATCCCGCAGTGGAAGGGTCGATTTCCCTGGACCTGAAAAACGTCACCCTGGATGAAGTGATGGAAATCGTCCAGCAGCTCTATGGCTTTGAATACCAGCGCAAGGGCAATCTGTTCAAAGTCCTGCCTGGCGGCGTGCAAACCCGCATTTTTCAGATCAATTACCTGAACGTCAAACGCAAGGGCGCGTCGGACATCATGGTCAGCTCCGGGCAGCTGTCCAACTCTTCGGGCTCTTCTTCCAGCAGCTCCAGCAACAGTAGTAGTAATAACAACAGCAATAATTCCGGCGGCTCCGCCAACGCCGTATTGTCGCGCATTACTACTCAAACGGATTCGGATTTCTGGACCGCCTTGCAGGAGACTTTGATTACGATCGTCGGTAATGAAGAGGGCCGCAAAGTCGTGACGAACGGCGGCGCAGGCATTGTGGTGGTGCGGGCGACGCCGAGTGAACTGACGGCGGTGGAGGAGTATCTAGATAAAGCTCAGCTGATTATGCAGCGGCAGGTGGTTCTGGAAGTAAAAATTCTGGAAGTGGTGCTGAACAAAGGCTTTGAGCAAGGCGTGAACTGGTCCTATTTCGATGAATTCACTTCCAAAGTGGACGCTTCCGGCGATCCCACCAAAAGCCTGACTTTGGGGCAGACTTCCCGAAGCGTCACTAACCCGGGATTTGAGGGCGTCTTCAGCGCAGCGCTGCGCATTAACGACTTCACGACGCTGCTGCAGTTGCTGGGCGAGCAGGGCACAGTGCAGGTGCTGTCCAGCCCGCGCATTTCCACTATCAACAACCAGAAAGCCGTAATCAAGGTAGGGGATGACGAGTTCTTCGTCACGGGTATCGAGACTAACGACGCCACCACCACCAGTGGGACCAGCAACCTTATTTCGGAAGTGGAGATCACGCCGTTTTTCTCCGGCATCGCCCTGGACGTTACGCCACAGATTGGCGAGAACGGCGACGTAACGCTGCATGTGCATCCGACGGTGAGCGACGTAGAGGATCAGACCAAGACCATCTCTCTAGGCTCCAATGATCTGGTGCTGCCGCTGGCGTTCAGTTCCGTGCGGGAGACCGACAGTGTGATCAAGGCCCGTAATGGGCAAGTGGTGGTGATTGGCGGCCTGATTCGCAACATGACGGAAAAAACGCAGGCGAAAGTGCCGCTGTTGGGGGATATCCCGCTGCTGGGGCAGGCGTTCAGACAGAAACGCGATACCGAACTCAAGAGCGAACTGGTGATTCTGATCCGGCCGATTATCGCCGACAGCGAAAGCTACCGTCAGGATCTGCGCGGCAGTCGCCAGCGCATGGAAAAACTGCAACACCGGGCGAGCGAGCAATTCTGACCGGCGAAAGGAGGGCGTATGTACGAAACACATTTCGGATTGCGCGAGGCGCCGTTTTCCCTCACGCCCAATACGCATTTTTATCTGGACGCGTCCACTCACCGTAACGCCTTTGAAACGGTGCGCGCCGCGCTGGAGAGCATGGAAGGCTTTATCAAAGTGGTCGGCGAGGTGGGCACGGGGAAAACTCTGCTGTGCCGCCGCTTGCTGAATTTTCTCGATGGCGATTATGTGTCCGCCTACATCCCCAATCCGCGCCTGTCGCCACAGGACCTGTATCTGGCCCTGGCGGACGAACTGCAGGTGGATCTGGGCGAACTGAATGGCGGTCGCCATCAATTGCTGAAGCTCATCAACGAACAGCTGATCGCCCATTGCGGGGAAGGTCGGCGCGTTGTGCTGGTGATCGACGAAGCGCAGGCGATGCCCGAGCAGACAATCGAGGCATTGCGTTTACTGACCAATCTGGAAACCGAATCGCGAAAGTTGCTGCAAGTCGTGCTGTTCGGTCAGCCGGAACTGGACGTCATGTTGTCGCAGCCGCAACTGCGGCAGCTGAAGCAACGCATCACGTTTCAGGAGTATATCCGTCCGCTGGATAAATATTCGGTGGAGCAATATCTACGGCACCGCCTGATGGCCGCCGGTTACAACGGCGACAGCCTGTTTCGCGCCGACGCCGCCAAGCTCATATTTCGCGGCAGCGGAGGCGTCCCCAGGTTGGTGAACGTATTGGCGCATAAGGCCATGCTCGCCGCTTATGGCGATGGCGATAAAACTGTAGCGCCCGGCCATGTGCGGCGCGCGGTGAAAGATACGGAAAGCGCCCGTCCGCTCCGGTTCGCCTGGCTGGGAGGTTGGGCGTGAGCTTACTCAACGATGTGCTCAGAGATCTGGATAAACGGGAGTCGGCGCCGCGGACGTCAGTGCCTCACAGCCTACAGAAGACGCCCCCCAGCGCGACCCGGCATTGGCCTGGCGTGCTTGCGCTTGTCCTGGTGATGGCGGGACTGGCCGGCGGTTACTGGTGGATGAAAGACCCGTCGGAACCGCCGACGCCAGTGGTGTCTCAGGTGGCGATGGTGAATACGTTGTCGGCGCAGGACGAGAAGCCAAGTCCGCCCGATCACAGGACAGAGACTCCAGCTCCACCAGAAGTGACGGAATTGGATACGCCTGTCGTTGCGGAGGTTGCGCCGCCGATCAGAGAAACGCTGCCGGAACCTGCTTCCCAGCCTGTCGTTGCGACGCCGCAATACGCTCAGGAACCGGCGCGACAAACGCAACCCATACAAGAGCCAGTCGTGATCGTCGAAGACGATCCGCTACTGCCCATGGTGAAGCCGAAAACGTCCCCCAACCCCAAGCAGGAAAGCCCGGTCGTCGGTGAAGCGACGGCGAATAACGCCATGGCTGATACTGAACCCAAGGAGCAAGCCAGCACGGTGACGACTTCTCGCAATACACTGGATACGCCTGCGCCGCTGGCGGTGGGACCGGAACTGGCGCCGGAAAAGCCGGCTACGCCGACACGCCATATAGATATTGTTGCTGCCTCGGCTGAAGAGGTCGCACCTTCTGCCGCCGCCATGAATATCGCGCCCTCGCAAACCCCGGAAGCAATCGCCGCCCGCGCTCTGCAGCAGGCGCGGGAGTCTTATCGCCAGGGAGAGGTTGAGGCGGCTGAACAACGTTTGCGGGAGTTGCTGACGTCGATGCCTGAACATGAAGCCAGCCGTTTTCAGCTGGCGACCTGGTTGATCGGCGCCGGCGATTACGCTCAGGCGCTGCAAGTAATGCAGAGCGTTGACGGCTACAGCAGCGTGGACTTTAAGTTGATGAAAGCGCGCACTCTGGCGGCGACGGGGATGGCGGCGCAGGCCATCGCGCTGCTGGAAAGCGAGGCCCCAAAAGTGGAGGCGGCGCCGGATTACCACAGCCTGTTAGCCGGCCTTTACCAACAGGCGCGTCGTTATGAAGACGCCATCGCTTCTTACGCCGCTCTGATCGAAGCTCACCCCCACAAAGGCGACTGGTGGGCGGGCCTGGGCATCGCTCTGGATCAGACCGGGCGCAGCCAATCCGCATTGCAAGCCTACCGTCAGGCGGTGGGCGATCCGGAATTACAGACGACTCTGGCGCAGTACGCCAGCCGCCGCATCCAGCAGTTGGAGCCGGGCGGCGGAGGCGGCTGACACCGCAAGCGCAGCGGAGAGATAGAGAGTAATTATGGTCGAACCGAAAAAGAAAATACGTTTGGGCGATTTGCTGGTGCAAAACGGCGTCATCACGGAAGAGCAATTGATGACGGCGCTGAGCGAGCAGAAAAAGGCTGGCCGCAAGCTCGGCCGCACCCTGATTGACCTGGGATATATGGACGAGGATAGCCTGCTGCGTTTCCTGTCGCAGCAAATGGGTATTCCTTTCGTGCAACTGCGCCATTATCAGTTCAATCAGGAACTGATCAAACGCTTGCCGGAAACCGCGGCGCGCCGTTTCCGCGCCATCGTGCTGTCGGAAGAAAAAGGCGAGTTATTGGTAGGCATGTCCGATCCTATGGATATCTTCGGCTACGACGAACTGGTGCGCGTGCTGAAACAACCCATGCGCCAGGCGGTTGTACGCGAAAGCGAGCTGCTGGACACGCTGGATCTAGTGTATCGGCGCACGGAGGAAATCGCCAGTATCGCTGGCGAACTGGAAGACGAGCTGGGCGAAGACGCCTTTGACCTGGCGGAACTGGCGGCGGGAGGCGATGACACCGAGGCGCCGGTGGTGCGCCTGCTGCAATCCATATTTGAAGACGCTGTGGTGGCGCGCGCTTCGGATATTCACATCGAGCCGGACGAAAATGTGGTGCGTTTACGCCAGCGTATCGACGGCGTACTGCACGAACAGGTGATGAAGGAAAGGCGCGTCAACGCCGCGTTGGTGTTGCGATTGAAACTGATGTCCGGCCTCAATATTTCCGAAAAACGTCTGCCCCAGGACGGCCGTTTTAACGTGCGGGTGAAAGGCCGCTCCATTGACGTGCGTCTGTCCACCATGCCGGTGCAGTATGGCGAGTCCGTGGTAATGCGTTTGCTGGATCAGACCGAAGGCATGTTGAACCTGGAAGCCACCGGGATGCCGAAAAAGCTGCTGGACAGACTGCGCATTCTGATCAAACGGCCCCATGGCATTCTGCTGGTGACTGGGCCTACCGGTAGCGGTAAAACCACCACGCTGTATGGCGCTTTGACGGAACTGAATCGACCGGAAGTGAAGGTCATCACCGCGGAAGATCCGGTGGAATACCGCCTGCCCCGGGTGACCCAGGTGCAGGTGAATCCTAAAATCGGACTCGACTTCGCGTCAGTGCTGCGCGCGGCGTTGCGGCAAGATCCGGATGTGGTGCTGGTGGGGGAAATGCGGGATCAGGAAACCGCTGAAATCGGATTACGCGCCGCCATGACCGGCCACTTCGTGCTTTCCACATTGCACACTAACGACTCCATCTCCAGCGCCATGCGCCTCATCGATATGGGTGCTGAACCCTATCTGGTGGCGAGCGCGTTGACGGCGGTGGTGGCGCAGCGTCTGGTGAAACGCATTTGCGATAACTGCAAGCAGCCTTATCAGGCCAGTGAACAGGAGAAAATCTGGCTGCACGCCATGACGCAGGAATCCTTGCCCGCGCATTTCTTCAAAGGCGCAGGCTGTTATCAATGCGGCAACTCCGGTTACCGCGGTCGTATCGGGGTCTACGAATTACTGGAAATGAGCGACGCGTTATTGGACGCGCTGCGTAAGAATGACCAAAGCGCTTTTACTCATGCCGCCAGACGCTCGCTGCATTATCGCCCATTGGCGCTGAGTGCGTTGGACTATGCGCGGGAAGGCGTCACCACATTGGATGAAGTGTTCCGCATTTCGGCGTCGCTGGGCGATCTGCCGCACTCACCGAGCCATCTGGAGTTCAGCTGACGTGGCGAATTTTGCATTCAAAGGGCGGGACAGCAAGGGCGCGCTGATCGAAGGCGTGCAGGAGGCCGTCAACCGGGAAGCGCTGGCCAATGAATTGCTGCGCAAAGGCGTGACGCCCACCAGCATTCAGGAGCAGGAAGCGCAAACCGATGTGCTGCTATGGCTGAAAAAACTGCCCATCTTCCGTAAAAAAGTGACGCTGGATGAGCTGGTGATTCTCTGTCGTCAGATGCATGCGCTCAGTCGCGCCGGTATTCCTATTATTCGCGCTATACGCGGGTTGGCGGAGTCCACGCGCTCTGAGACCTTGGCGGAAGTGCTGGACGATGTGGCGCGGCGTCTGGAGGGCGGGGTGAATCTGGCCACCGCTATGCGCGCTCATCCCCGCACCTTCAACGAGTTGTTCGTTTCCATGATTCTGGTGGGAGAAAACACCGGGCAACTGGAAGAGTCATTTCGTCAGCTGGGGGAAAATATCGAGCTGGAGCGGGATACCCGTAAGCGGGTCGCGCAGGCGGTGCGATATCCCATCATGGTGGTGGTGGCGATCACCATCGCGCTGCTGGTGGTTAACTTTTTCGTGATTCCCGCCTTCGCGGGCGTATTCGCCAAGTTCGGCGCCGACCTGCCGCTACCCACCAAGATTTTGGTGGCGACGTCCAACTTTCTGATCAATTACGGCTGGTTTGTGGCGGCGGGGTTGGCGGCGACGATTTACGGATTCATCCGTTGGAAAAAAACGCCTCAGGGCGCCTATCGCTGGGACCGCTTCAAGCTGCGCATTCCTATCGTCGGTCCTTTGTTTGAATTGGTGGCGTTATCCCGGTTCTCCCGCAATTTCTCCATGATGCTGGCGGCGGGGCTGCCGGTGACTTCCGCGCTGACGCTGGTGGCGGAAGCGGTGGACAACAAATATGTGGGCTCCGCTATTGCCGACATGCGCAATGGTATTGAGCGCGGCGACACACTGGTGCGTACGGCGCGGGCCACCAACATGTTCTCGCCATTGGTCATGCAGATGCTGGCGGTGGGAGAAGAAACCGGCTCAGTAGACAGTCTGCTCGTGGAAGTGGCGAATTTCTATGACGAGGAAATCGAATACTCCCTTAAACGACTTGCGGAATCCATTGAGCCCATTCTGTTAGTGGTGATGGGCGTGATGGTGCTGATTCTGGCGCTGGGCGTGTTCCTGCCCATGTGGAGTCTGGGTCAGGCGGCGCTGGGTAAATAAACATGGCGGGACGTTGGCTGAGCCAGTTTCTGCGAGTGGAGATATGGTTGATTGGGGCGCTGATCGCAGTGCTGATAGCGGTTTTTCTGCGCTCCATGGACAACCTGGTGGATAACGCCGGCGAGGTGCGCGCGCAACAATTGAAGACCGCGTTTCTCACCAGCCTGCGGCTGGCTCATACCGCCTGGCTGGCGAATGGAGGGCGCTCAGATTCAGTTGAATTAGGGACGTTGGCGGCGGGATCTGACTTCAGTCCCGAAGATTTTCAGGAGCAGGGCGGCGGCGTATTGAGAATGAACGCGCAAGGGTGGCCGGTAGACGTTGGCGATAGCTATCCCATAGCGGCGGCGATGACGGACGAAAGCTGTCGGCGTTTGTATTCCACACTGCTGTTGCGCCGCAGCGGCGCTACAGAGGCGGCGTTGCGGGAGAAGGTGGAGGCATTGGCGGTAGGAACGGTTTGCGCCTATCAGGTCGGCGTACAGGGGAAGGATTTTTTTTCATTGCTGTATAACGCCGAAAGCGGCGAAGTGAGGCTGTCTATACAACGTAAAAGCGCTGATAACGATTGAAATATTTAACTATTTTACAAACAGAAGAATAACTTGGCGTCTATACTTGATTAAAAGCTTATATGTTCTCGTGGAGGGACAACTATGCAAAAGCGGATAAAGACACAGCAGTCGGGCTTTACGCTGATAGAGCTGGTCATGGTTATCGTTATTCTGGGAATATTGGCGGCGTTTGCGTTGCCGAAATTTGCGAATTTATCTTCACAGGCCGAGGCGGCGACCCGTTCCGGCATAGAGGGCTCAGTGAGGTCGGCATCGGCGATTATTCATGCCGCCTGTCTGGCTACCACGACTTGCGACGACCAGGCTGCAACCAGCACGGTGACTGTAGACGGAACCGCGATTGATGTCGTGTTTGGATATCCGGCTGGCACCGCGACGGGAATAGAAGCCGCATCGCAGGTTGATGGCGGAAATGTCTCTGTCGCCCACTCGGGCGGAACCACTACCGTGACTGTCGCGACCAACTGTACTGTCACTTACGCGCAATCCGCGGCGGCAAATACCGCTCCTGTTATTGGCGGCACAACCACTTGCCCTTGATCGTTACCTTAAGCTGAGTCAGGTCCGTGTGTGAAGGTATTCCGACAGCGATGGGGAGGCAAAACTCTCAATAGCGGTTTCACCATGATCGAAATGATCATGGTGATGATTCTGCTCGGAATCCTTTCGGTTACGGCCATCAGTCTTTTCGCCACACGGGACGCTTATTCGGCCCGTGTGGTCGCTGACCAAATTCTCTCTCAGGCGCGTCTGGCGGAGCAAATCGCCCTTGGACGCCGCGCCGCCACTACTACCACTCTGACTCTTTCACTGTCCGGCTCCGACTTTGCCGGCGTGGTGGCCCAGGGCGGCTATGTTTCACAACGCAATGTCGATGCTTCCGGCGTCAGCATCAACTGGAGCCAGAGTGCGACTACCTCCTGTGCAGGAAGCGCTTTGCCGGCGACCATCACTTTTAATCAGGATGGCGACGTGATCAATCCAGCCACCAGCGGAACCACCAACACGCTTATCTGCGTCAGCGGCGATACGGTTTACCCGATTTGCGTCACCACTTTGGGATACGCCTATGAAGGCTTTTGCGAATCCTGACCGGCAGCATGGCGTCACATTGGTGGAGCTGGTGATCACCATTATCGTGATCGGCATCGCTCTGGTGGCGATCGTCACCGCCATGAGCGGCAGTATCGGCCGCAGCAGCGATGTACTGTTGCGCAATCGCACCATTCAGTTGGCGCAGGCCTATTTGGATGAAATTCTGGGTAAACGTTATGACGAGGCGACTCCCTCCGGCGGTGTTCCGCCAGTGACCAGTTGCAATATCGTCACCGAGGAGGGCAGTCGCGACGAGTACGATGATGTGGACGACTACGATGGCATCGTCAATGAAGCGCCGCGCTCGCAGACCGATGCGGATTTTAATAACTATCCCGGCTATCTGGTGAGCGTGTCGGTGACCTGCGCGGGCGGAGATATTGGCTTGTCGGCGTCGAACGCCAAGCTGGTGAGGGTGACGATAACGCCGCCTTCTGGTCCGGCGATGACCTTTTCCGCCTATCGGGCCAATTTTTGAGGCGTAGTATGAAGACAGGACGCTCTCACGGGTTTACATTGATTGAATTGGTGATGGTCATCGTCATCGTCAGCGTGCTGGCGGTGGGCGTGACCCGTTTTATCACCGCGACCGTGGGAGGTTATGTGGACACGGCGGAACGTCAGCAAATGGCGACGGCGGGGTTGATCGCAGCGGAAAAAATGTCGCGCGCGATCCGTTCTGCGCTGCCCAATTCGGTGCGGGTCGCCAGTGGTTGTATTGAGTTTATTCCCGTGCTCGCCGGCACGGACTACGTCAGCGCTCCCATCTCCAGTCCCGCCGCCAGTATCGATGCGGTGGGCGCTCGTCTGGACAATGCAGTCATTGGGCGGGCGGCTATTTATCCCATTGATCAAGCTGAGCTTTACGATCCGCAGAGCCCAGGTCCGAATTCTTTGTCCGAGGCGCTGGCGCAGCTCCCCACGGGCTCCGATGACGTCACCGTCACTTTATCGGCGAATCACCAGTTTCCCACGGATTCTCCCGCGCGCAGATTATATGTGGTGGGGACGCCGATGGCGTTCTGCCAGTCCGGTACGGCGATCTATCGCTATGTGAATTACGGTTTCAACGCCACACCAGACCTGCCGCCTTCGAGCGGCGCGGTGCAGGAAATGCTGATCAATCTGGTGGCTGCGGGCACGACGGACTTCAATTACACGCCAGCGTCGCTGGTGCGTAATGCCGTGGTGCAAATGAGCTTTCGGGTATCCGATGGCGGGGAAAGTTTCGACATCCAGCAGGAGGTCAACATCCGCAATGTGCCCTGATCGTCGCCTCATGCATCCGATACGTCGCCAGCGACAGGCGGGCCTGGGTTTGCCTGCGGCGTTGTTCGTCATCGTGATTCTGGGGTTATTGGTGGTGGCGATCACTGAGTTGGAGCGTTCCACGGCGGAAGGCGTTTCGATGGACATTCTCTCCACGCGCGCTTTCTATGCGGCGGAAACCGGGGCGCAGGCGGCGTTGGGGCGATTGTTTCCCGCTGGCGGCGCAGATAACAATTGTTCCGTGGGATTTCCAGATTTAAATTTCACCGCAGACGGCCTGACGGGATGTTCCGCGTCGGTGGTGTGCCTGACGGACTCAGCTGGCGGTGATGACTACTTCACCCTGCGTAGCACGGGAAGCTGCGGCGGCGGGGATGAAACCGCCTCGCGCACCATCGAAGTGAGGGCGCACTGATGTTCCGGCTACGTCGGATGCTGCTAACGCTCACGGCGTTGTACTGTTTAAGCGTCGCCAGCGCGAATACGTTTGCCGCCTATGTCGTGGAAACCGTATCCGGCACGGCCTTTGATTCCACCTCGTCGACCGTCACCTGGAATCGGGACAGCTCATTGACTGGTTATCCCCGTGATGACGACTTCCAACTGGTCAATATCGGCTTCACGTTTTACCTGGGACAGACCGGCTACACCCAGGTGCGTATTCTCTCCAACGGCGCACTGCACTTCGGCGCCGATCAGGGGTTTTACAAAGATTACACCAATGAAGCGCTGCCGATCGAAGGCGCTTGCACCGGCACCTGTCCGGGTTATGAAGAACCCGCCGACAGGGCCATCCTGGGATACTGGGACGATCTGGAGCCCTCTCTGGGAGGCAGCGTTACCTACGGAACATCCGGTACTGCGCCCAACCGGCGTTTCGTAGCGTCTTGGAATGGCGTTCCCCGCTATAACGGCTCCGGCACCAGCTACTCCCTCCAGATTGTGCTCTATGAGAACGGCAATGTGTTGTTTCGCTATGGCGCCGGCAACACTAATGGCGCTAGCGCCACTATCGGCATCGAGGTGGATAACTCCGATTACACCCAATACTCCTTTGACACAGTTTCCATCAACGACGCCACAGATTTGCTATGGCGGCGGGAGTTTCCCGCCTTGTCCGCCGCGGCGGCCAGCTGTACGACGCCCAACCAGGTCACGGTGGATTTCGCCGCTCCGGTGTCGCCGGCGCGGGCGGTCGACGTATCCAATTACAGCCTGGACAACGGCGCGTCGGTATTGAGCGCGTCTCTGGTGGACTCAGATACGGTGCTGCTCACCACCAGTTCGTTGAGCCTGGGCGTTACCTATACGCTGCAAACCACCTATCCCACTCAGAGCCTGTCCTTTAGTCTGGACGATCCCACCAGCGCAGATTTTAGCGACGATTTTAGCTCCGGCGGCTACAGCGGCGGCTCTGGAGCCTGGAGCGGCAGCTGGCAGGAAGTGGATGACAACAGCAGCGCGAGTTCTGGCTTTGTTCGGGTTAGCGGAGGCGCAGCCCGCTTTAATGGTTACTTCAGCTTTGGCTATCCCGGGTTATACCGGGAAGTGGATCTTTCGTCCTATTCGTCAGCGACGCTGACCTACAGTTACAGCACCACCAACAATCTGGAAGGTTCGGACAGCTTCGGCGTGGAGGTTTCCGCCAACGGCGGCTCCAGTTATACGGTGGTGGCGTCTTATTCCAATGAGGCGAGCGGAACCGCGACGATTGATCTGACGCCTTATCTTTCCGCCAATACCCGCATTCGCTTCCGCATCAGCAGTAATTACAACAACTACGATGAGTTCATGTACATCGATAATGTGACCATCGCCGCCCGTGGGGCGCCCAGCGCGTGCGGGTTTTCCGCCATCGCCATCTGGCGCATGGAGGATGAGGTCTGGAACGGCTCCGCCGGCGAAGTCAGTGACGCCAGCGGCAACAACCTGAGCGGCCGCGCCTATAACGGCGCGCAGACACTGGATACGGCCCCGGCGATCGCCGGCGATCCCGGCACCTGCGCCTACGCTGAATTTGACGGCAGCTCGCAGTATATCGAGATCGCTGATAACAACCTGCTGGACATTACCAATAACCTGACTGTTAGCGCCTGGGTATACCCCACGCAGATCCCCACTTCGGAACTGAAAACCATTCTTTCCAAAGATGAAAACTACGAGTTCCATATCGATAGTTCCGGGGAGATCTATTGGTGGTGGAACGACAGCAGCGGAACGTCGCGTTCGATCACCACCAGCGGGGCCAATATGGTCGCCAACGCCTGGCGTCATGTGGTCATCACTTATGAAAGCGGGGCGCAAAGAGTCTATGTGGATGGCGTGGTGCGCGGCTCCTCTTCCTATACCGGGACGTTGTTGACCAACTCCGACCCGCTGCAAATCGGACAGGACCAGGGCTACTCCGTGCGCTACTTCAGCGGGCGTATCGACGAAGTGCAGATATACAACAAGACGTTGTCCGCAACAGACGTTGGTGATCTTTATGTCGAAACACACCCCTGTGAGGGCAGCGGCGCCTGTCTTGGAACATTCCCTGACGCCATCTCCAGTCATTCCAGTGGGACCATCAATTTTGGCTATAACTCCCAGGTTATCGATAGTCCCGATAATATCCTGGAAGCAGGAACCGTGACGGTGACCGGCAGCTCCTCGGTGTTGAGTTGCACCTCCACTACCTGCGTGGCTTCCGGCGGCGCCGTGGATACGCTGAATCCGGGAACCTTTCCCGACACCAGCGTCTATGTGACGGATTTGAGTGTGAGCGGGGCAGGCACGCTGGGCGGCTCAACCAATCAATATCGCACGGTCTCCGTCAGCGACGCTTCGGTCATGAATGTGTCGAGCGCCTATTCCGAGTACTTTATCAATCAATTGAGCATTGGCTATCAGGGCAAGGTTAATCTGCAGCCGGGCGACTACTGGATTAACCAGCTTACGTTAGGCAGTGAAGTGGAAATCAATGTGACGGGATCGGGTACGGCGCGTCTTTTCGTTAATCAGCCCTTATCGATTGGTTACCAGGACTATCTGAACGCCCCCGGCGGCTCTTCTTCCAATGTCAGCCGATTGTTGCTGTACGCCTACGGCAATGTGACATTCAGCTCCGCAGTGACATTTTCCGGCGTGCTCTATAGCGCTGGCGATGTGAGTCTGGGTTATCAGAACAAGATCTACGGCGCGATCACGGCGGACGATGTGAGCAGCGCCAGTGATGTCGATGTGACCTACAATTCCGGCAGTGTCTCCGCGTTGGATTATGGCGCGCTGTGCAGCGTTGGCGCCTTGAACCGCTTTATCATCACCACCGGCTCCACCGCCAGCACCTGCCTGCCGCATACGGTGCGCATCGAAGCCCAGGATTCCAGCGGAGCCACCTTATCGACCTACGCTGGCACGGTGGCGCTGAGCACCTCTCGTTCTCGTGGGGTATGGGCGGTGCAGACCGGCGCAGGAACCTTATCGCCGGACCCCGACAGCAGCGACGATGGCTCCGCCGCCTACACATTCTCCGTGGCGGACGCCGGTGTGGCGCAATTGACGCTGAGCAACAATCTGGCGGAGTCGTTGACCCTGACGGCGACGGATGCGGACGCCTCCATCAGCGGCGCAGGCGGCCCGATTCAGTTCCTCGACAATATTCTGTATATCGAGGAGAACGACAGTCTCGATTACGACCTGATTGCGGGACGTCGCCATAATTTCAAAGTCTCCCTGATCGCCAAGGACCCCGATGGAGCAGGGAGTTGTGGACCGGTGGAGGAATACGATGGCGGCGTCAACCTGAAGGCCTGGCTGACGCGCAGTAGCGCTGACCCGGCGGGCGTAGCGCCGCAGATTGTGGGCAATACCACCGCGATGCTTCCTGACAGTCAGCCTGCCAGCGCCAATCTCAACCTCAGCTTCACTAACGGCGAAGCGACCTTTGCATGGGATACGTCCGATGTGGGCGCCTATGTGTTGAATCTGCGAGATGACAGCAGCGGGCTGATTCTGGACGAGTCGGATAATCCTCTGACTATCGCCAGCGACAATGCCTCTGCGCCCTGGATTGTCAGACCGTTCGTCATTCGTGTCGACGCGGTGGGCAATCCCGCTGCGGCTGGACCAAGCGGCGGGGCTTATCGCAAAGCCGGGGCGGATTTTACGCTGAATGTGGGCGGCGTCTTGTATCAGGCGGCGGATGACCTGGATGGCGATGGACAGGCCGATGCTGGCGCGGATCTGTCCGGCAATGGGCTGGCTCCTGCGTTTGGCAATGAAGGGGAAACGGTGCAGCTGTCCGTATCGAGCATTGCGCCGGCGACCAATGGCGCATTGTCTGGAGATTTGAGTCTGCCGGGAGGCTCAACCTTATTCAGCGGCGGCCAGGCCAGCGGCGCTTACCAGTTCAGTGAGGTGGGCGTTATTAATCTGAGCGCCGTCATCGACGACAGTAACTACCTGGGCGCCGGTTCCGCCAGAACCGCGAAAATCAGCGGCGCCAGCGGCGATATCGGACGTTTTTACCCCGCCTATCTGGCGGTGTCCGCTAACACGCCGACATTCACGCCGCCTTGGGCCTGCGCGTTCACCTATCAGGATCAGAGTTTCCCTTATGACGTGAGTCCAGTGTTGACCCTGGTTGGCAAAAACGTTGCGGGGGCCACGACACTGAACTATGACGCGGCCTATTTTAAATTCAGCAACACGTTGCAAAGCAACCGAAGCTACAGCGACGCCAGCGGGCGCAGCTCAACACTCAGCTTTGATAGCAGCGGCGCCTCATTGTCATTAAGCACCGGCGCGGCCTATGACGGCTCTGGTACTTTGTCCCTGTCCGGCGACGTGTTTACCTACCAGAAAACCAACTCACCGCCCCTGGCGGACGACGATCCCTTCGCCGCCAATGTGAATCTGACTTTCGCTGCAGCGGATCTGCAGGACAGCGATGGCGCCTGTTACAAAACCAGCGATGTGGACGCCTGTCTGGATTTCTCCATCACGGGTATCGCTGGAACGGAAATCCGTTATGGTCGTCTGCGCATGGAAAACGCTTATGGGCCGGAAACGTCCAGCCTGGAACTGCCCATGTACATTGAACACTGGAATGGCGCCCGCTTCATCGAGAACGCCTCAGACAGCTGCACCAGCTACAGCAGCAGCCCCGCAACCCTGGCGATGAGCAGTTACAGCGGCAATCTCAACTCCGGCGAAACCCGGGCGGAAGTCGCCGGCAACCCCGGCGCCGGCGGCGCCTTCGCTTCAGCGGTATACCCGGACGGACAGGAGGTCTACCTGACCAGTCCCGGCATCGGCAACGAAGGGACGGTGGGGCTGCGTTACAACACCGATCTATGGCTACGCTTCGACTGGGACGGCGACAACGCCCTCGACAACCCCTCCGCCACCGCCACCTTCGGACAATACCGGGGCCATGACCGTATCATTTACTGGCGTGAAGTAACCCAGTAAAGAAAAAAACGTCCCAACCCGTTCTTATTCTCCACCGTTCGTCCTGAGCCCGTCGAAGGACCTCCCAGAGCGTCAGGCCCTGTCGCTGGTTTTTTTAAGTAAATTTTAGACTGGGTTAACCATTGATACGTCTGTAGTGCATAACGCCCTTCGACAAGCTCAGGGCGAACGGGGTGCATGTTATCAGTGCCCGATTCGCTGGTGTTTCTTGGTTGGTATGGATGTGTGTATTTGACGAGGGGGATTCGGAGGAGGTTCGCGTGCTACGGTTAACTCACCATCGATGCGTGTTCGAACAATAACAGACCACCGCCCCTTAATTTCCCCCGTTCGTTCTGAGCCTGTCGAAGGACTTTCCAGAGCGCTAGATCCTGCCCCTGCTTTACTTCAGTGGGTTAACTATTGATACGTCTGCATTGCCTAGCGCCCTTCGACAGGCTCAGGGCGAACGGAGTGGGTGTTTGCAAAACTCACTGGCGGCTCTTTTTTTGATATCAGTGGGTTAGCGCTATCTGTCGGCATTTTGATTGGTTTTAGTCGGGAGGCTTTTGTGAATATGAGCGCTGAAGAGCTGGCGGAAAATGACTCAGTAAAGGCAAAATCGGCGCACACAACACTCCTTCAATCTACCACCGTTCGTCCTGAGCTTGTCGAAGGACTTCCCAGAGCGCCAGACCTACTTCAGTGGGTTAACCATTGATACGTCTGTAGTGCATAACGCCCTTCGACAAGCTCAGGGCGAACGGGGTGCATGTTATCAGTGCCCGATTCGCTGGTGTTTCTTGGTTGGGATGGAAGTGTGTATTTGACGAGAGGGGTTCGGAGGAGGTTCGCGTGCTACGGTTAACTCACCATTAATGCGTGTTCGAACAATAACAGACCACCGCCCCTAAACTTCCCCCGTTCGTCCTGAGCCTGTCGAAGGACTTCCCAGAGCGCCAGACCTACTTCAGCGGGTTAACCATTGATACGTCTGTATTGCATAAAGCCCTTCGACAGGCTCAGGGCGAACGGAGTGGGTGGCGTTGCTCTCTGGCGTTTTTGGTTGGTTTTAAGCGAGCAGGTTGAGGTGTAGGGGGATTCGAAGAAAAGGCGGCGGGCCTTGGTTGGCCGCCGCATGTCTGGATCGAGAGAGGGTTTAGTCTGCTGGGACGCAACGGGCGGCGGCCCAGGCGCGTAGGGCCAGCATGTCTTCCGCCATTACGACGGAGAGAGGTTGGGTGTTGCTGATTTCTTCCAGCACCAACTCTGTTGTCAACGGCTGTCCCAGGGCGGCGGCGGAGTAGAGGGCGGAGACAACCGCTTGCTCGATTTCGGCGCCGGTAAAGCCGTCGGTGGACTCCGCCAGTAACTTGGCGTCGAAGTTGGCGGGGGAGAGGCCGCGTTTTTGTAAATGGATGTCGAAAATAATCTGGCGCACGTCCAGAGTAGGCAGATCCACGAAGAAAATTTCGTCGATACGGCCCTTGCGCATCAGCTCTGGCGGCAGCGATTTGATATTGTTGGCGGTGGCGACCAGGAAGACCGGGTGTTTGTTCTCCGACATCCAGGTAAGCAGCGTGCCCAGCACCCGCTTGGATACGCCCTGGTCATTGCCGTCCTGTCCCAGGCCTTTTTCGATCTCATCAATCCACAGTACGCAGGGAGACATCAACTCCGCCAGTTGCAGCGCTTCGCGCATGTTTCTCTCGGTCTCACCGAAGAACTTGTTGTACAGCGCGCCCATGTCCATGCGCAGCAGCGGCAGGCCCCACATTCCTGCGACGGCTTTGGCGGCGAGGCTCTTGCCGCCGCCTTGTACGCCCAGCAGCATAATGCCCTTGGGCGGGTCCAGTTGCGCTTCCGATTTGCCTTCGACGAAAGCGACCCGGCGTTGCTGCAACCATTTCTTCAGCGACTCAAGCCCTCCCACATCGGTGAATTTGGCGGTGTCGTATTCAAAGCTCAACACGCCTTCCATTTCCATCAGCTCGAATTTGGCGCGATTGACTTCAGGAATGTCCGATTGCGTGATGGCGCCGTCATCGAAGATCGCGCCGCGAGCCAGCCGACGGGCTTCTTCGAAGGTGACGCCGGACATGTTGCGCACCAGCTGCTGCAGGGTTTTATTGTCGGTTTTCACCTTCTCGCCATAATGCTGTTGCGACCAGCGGGCGGCCTCTTCGCGCACGATATTGATCAACTGATCCGCGTTGGGCAGGCGCATTTTGAAGTTGGCGCTCAGATGTTTGAGTTCACCCGGAATCTCCAGAGAGTGACTCAGCAGGATCACCGTGTGTCCGTTGTTGCGATGGGTGAGGGCGATGTCCTTGAGCAAACGGATATGTTTGGGCTCATCGTCCAGAAAGGGGTGGTAATCGCAGAGAACAAAGATACTGGCGGTATGGCTGCGTTTGATGTGCTCCAGAATCTTTTCCGGATCTTTCAGCTTATCCTCCTGCTCCAGATCAAAACCGAAACCCATCCGCTTCAGACCGTCCGTGACGGTCCAGGCGAACAGCGGCAGGCTTTTCTTGATCGCCAGACGGGTGACGGTGTCCAGCACCCGGGTTTCTTCATGGCTTTGAATCACTATCAGGGGGATTCGGGAATCAATCATCAGTCCCAGGTCATGTACTTCGGGCATAGGCGCCTCTGCTCTCTGCGGTGTCGTCAAGGTTGTGTTTGTCCTGAAAGCAAGATTACCATAGCCCCAGCCCCGGCATGAACCGCCGCGCGCAGCCAGTTCAGTAAACGCACGGAAACAGTCACGTATAAGGCTCTCCGATTGGAAGCCGTAGAAGGATACGCATTCATGTCCGCCCGCCACCCCATTATCGCTCTGACCGGATCTTCCGGCGCCGGCACTACTACCGCCAGCCGCACTATGCAAAAGATCTTCGTGGAAGAGGGCGTGAACGTCGCGATTGTGGAAGGCGACAGCTTTCATCGCTATACCCGCGAGCAGATGGCGGAGCTGGCCCAGCAGGGGCGCTATGGTCAGTGGAATCACTTTTCTCTGGCCGCCAACCATATCGATAAACTGGAAGAGCTGTTCTGCGATTACGGTCAAAACGGTCAGGGGCGCTTTCGCCATTATATTCATGACGACGATATGGACCTGATCCGGGGCGGCGGCGCGCCGGGCACGTTTACGCCCTGGCAATCGCTGCCCAAGCAGACGGACTGTCTGTTTTATGAAGGACTGCATGGGGGCGTCAGCACTGACGATTACGATATCGCCAGCCATGTGGACTTGCTGATCGGCGTGACGCCGATTGTTAATCTGGAGTGGATTCAGAAGATTCACCGTGACACCCATGACCGCGGTTATAGCCAGGAAGCGGTGGTGGCGACGATTCTCAATCGGATGGAGGACTATGTGCGTTGCATCGTGCCGCAGTTCTCCCAGACCCATATCAACTTCCAGCGGGTGCCGACGGTGGATACATCCAACCCCTTCATCATGCGGGAGATTCCCAGTCATGATGAAAGTTTTGTGGTGATCCGTTTCCGCAACCCCCGGGAAGTGGACTTTCCTTATCTGATCAACATGATCGCCAACGCCTTCGCGTCCCGTCACGATACCCTGGTGGTGCCCGGCAACAAGCTGGCGCTGGCCATCGACCTGATTATCCGGCCCATGGTGCTGGAGATGATCGAGCGCAGTCGGACCTAGCCCTGAAAGCGCTCCAGAGGTGACTGCCTCTCAGCGAAACTTTCCGAGAAAGCGTACGACCACGGCGATGATCACACCGCTGAAATAACCGAGCAGGTGGGCCTGCTCCGCGACAGGACCGCCAATCAGATGCGCAATCTGGCCTTCATCATAATAAGGCGTCTGCTCCCAGATAATCTTGCCGGTGACGCCGACGAACAGCACGATCAACACCCAGCGTGGAAAGCGTCCGCCCCCCAGCACGCCAAGCACAAGCAGTCCGTGTAATACGCCGGATAGGCCGACATAGGTGCGGGTGGTCTTGTAAAACAGCAATAATCCGATGGATATCAAAAGACTCAGGAGCCCCAGATAGAGAGGAAAACGCCAGTTTTTTAAATTGTGGTCGAAAGAGTCGTAAATCAGGTAGGCCGCAACAGCGTTCAGGGCCAGATGAACCCAACTCAGGTGCACGAAATGGCCGCTGATCAAACGCCAATAATCGCCGCTCATGATTTCCGGGCGATTGAAATTGAGCAGATAGCCGTACCAGTGAGAGATGACTTGCATTAAAACAAGAAGGGCTGCGAAAAGCAGCCCAATCTTGTTCAACGTCAGGGATAAAGAAACGCGATTAGTCATTTATGCCTGTTCCGTCGAATGTATACGCCTGTCTTGAAGACTTGATCAATAAGGCATATTGCGAGAATAGAAGATCTCCAGCATTTCCTTTTGCAGACGTTCCCTGATATTGGAGGCTTCGTTGGCGGTCAGCTCGCTGATACCGGTTCCAAACAGATAATTATCCAGGTTGAATTCCTTCAGAATCATCTTGGTGTGGAACAGGTTCTCCTGATACACGTTCACGTCGATCATCTGATAGGCTTCCTGAGTGTCTTCACTGAGGAAGTTCTGAATCGAGTTGATGTCGTGATCGATGTACAGCTTGGCGCCGTCGATGTCACGGGTGAAACCGCGTACGCGGTAGTCGACGGTGACAATGTCGGAATCGAAGCTGTGAATCAGGTAGTTCAACGCCTTCAACGGAGAGATCAGACCGCAGGTGGACACATCGATGTCCGCGCGGAATGTGCTGATACCGTTGTCGGGATGACTTTCCGGATAGGTGTGCACGGTCACATGGCTTTTATCCAGGTGAGCAACCACTGCATCGGGCAGCGGTCCGGGCGACTCTTCGCTGGAGTCGGCCGGCGGGGGCACTTCGTGTTCGGCGATCAGCATGGTGACGCTGGCGCCGTGTGGATCATAATCCTGCCTGGATACGTTAAGAATGTGGGCTCCGATAATTTCCACAACGTCGGTCAGAATTTGTGTGAGGCGCTCGGCGTTATATTGCTCATCGATATAAGCAATATATTCCTGTCGGTGTTTCTCCGATTGCGCGTAGCAAATGTCGTAAATATTGAAACTTAGCGATTTCGTCAGATTGTTGAAACCGTGGAGTTTGAGCTTTTCAGACATCTCAGACCCTCAGTAGATTTGCTGTTCAACACATCGCCGGAAGATCCGGCGCCTACATTCACACAGTGTTCAGACCTGCTCTTCAGACAATCCGGCGAAACCGGAGAATGCGCCGGACGACTGCCCGGAAAAGAGGTCCCGGACGGCATATGTCCCGGCTGCGGAAAAGCCGCATATTATGCAGGCTAAGATAGCCGTTGGATAGTGCAATTTAATGTCGCGTTTATGAGTTTTTCTTATTAAAACCGGGCGAGCGATTATCAACTTCATTAAACGGGCGGCTTATTGCGCCCGTTTAAAGAGTAATCGATGCTGACAGTGTAAATATTTGAGGGCGGTGGAGTTTTTTGAAAGCCGCTTACTGGGCGTCCTCAGGGGCGCGAATTTCAAAGTCGTGGGTGATTTCCACACCGCCTTTTTCCAGCATGATGGAGGCGGAGCAGTATTTCTCTGCGGACAGGTCCACGGCGCGTTTCACCACGGGGTCGCGCAAATCTCTGCCGGTGACGACGAAGTGGATATGAATCTTGGTGAATACGGCGGGAACCGCGTCGGCGCGCTCCGCGGTGATTTCCGCCACACAGTCGGTGACGTCGGCGCGGGCTTTCGTCAGGATGCTCATGACGTCAAAAGAGGTGCAGCCGCCAAGTCCCAGCAACAGCATTTCCATCGGGCGCGGGCCTTGATTCTGACCGCCGTGATCGGGAGGGCCGTCCATCACCACGTCATGGCCGGAGCCGGTCTTTCCGATGAACTTGGCGTCGCCGCCCCAGGTAATGGTCGCTTTCATCTCATACTCCCACTGGATTTTCAGACTCGCTATAGCCGCAACTGCGCGGGGCGGTCAGAGTAGCATAACTCCTTGTCGTGGAAAATATTTCACAAAAGATGGTCTATACTGTGGGTAGTAACCCGCAGTAAAACGCCTGCAGGCGGATATTTACGTCTGATCGCCGCATCACGGTGAAACGAAACAGCTGGCGTCTGGATAACTGAAACATTGAAAGAAAGAAGACTGGCCGGCGAGATAGTCACACTTATGTGATGCAGGCCGCATTGACGCCCCATGACCTCCATCAGGCGCAGGGGGAAGGGCGGGGCGTCTCTTGCCTAAAGTGATTATTCGTGCTTAATTTAAGGAACATCTTGATAATTAAGCGGTTGCGGCCAAGCGCCGATCGGCTTCGGAGCGACTCCAAAGCGCCGGATACCCGAGTCGAAACGCCTGTGATGGTTATTAAACAATTAGAAAAACGTTATACCGAACTCAGCGAAACATCCAAGGCGGATAAGTTTCTGCGCCAAAGGTAATGAATGGGACATTAACATGGTCACGATTGCTAAACCGGTCGAGCATAAAACCAAACATCTGGATTACTTCCTGTCGCAGTGCCATCGTCGCCGCTATCCCAGCAAAAGCACCATTATTTATGCTGGCGATAAGAGCGATTCACTGTTTTACATCGTCAAAGGGTCCGTGACGGTCATCATCGAAGACGACGACGGTCGTGAAATGATCATGGCGTATCTGAACGCCGGAGACTTTTTTGGCGAGATGGGATTGTTCGATCAGGATCAAATGGGCTCTCGCAGCGCATGGGTCAAAGCCAAGACCGAGTGCGAAGTGGCGGAGATCAGCTACACGAAATTTCGTGAAATCGCTCAGGAAGACCCCCGCGTACTGTATTTCATCGGCGAGCAAATGGCCTCGCGTTTACGTCAGACCACCCGGAAAGTGGGAGACCTCGCGTTTCTCGACGTGACGGGCCGGGTCGCGCGCACCCTGCTTGATCTGTGTAAGGAGCCGGACGCGATGACGCACCCGGACGGGATGCAGATCAAAATCACCCGCCAGGAAATTGGGCGCATCGTGGGTTGTTCCCGGGAAATGGTCGGTCGCGTGCTGAAGGCGCTGGAGGACCAGGGGCTGGTGCAGGTCAAAGGGAAAACCATGGTGGTGTACGGCACCCGGTAATTCTCTTCAGACAATTGGAACTACAAAAAACGGCGCAATGCGCCGTTTTTTTTCGCTTAGCCTTTCCTCTGTCACGTCTTTGTGCGACGGGCGGAGAAGCGTAAACCCAGGAGTCCCAGCAATAGAAGAACCAGTGCGGGGGGCTCGGGAACGTTGCGAGGATCGTCCGGGCCGGGGACGTCAAAGATAATGTCGTCGAAGCCAATGCCCGCCGGATCAGTGTTATAGATAGAAATCCCGGCGATATCCTGAAGCCCGCCTTCACGGGCGAAGCCAAAATAGTCCGTGCCGAGACTGGTGGGCATGATGGTGTCCAGGAGCGAACCATCGCGAGCCCAGAATTCAAACACGGCTGATCCGAGGTTGCCGCCCACCGACTGGAATCCGAATTCGGACTGATCGTTGTCGAACAGGATGGCGACGGCGCCTTCGCCGATGGCGTCAAAGTTGGGCCATCCCAGACGTCCGAGACCGGTGAGAACATTGCCATCGGCGCCGTAAGTAAACACGTTGAGATTACGGCCGGCGGCTCCGACCGATAAGGTCAACGCCCCGCCGGTCGGCGTGCCGCTGAGAATATCCGAATTGCCGCTGGTGGAAAGTATTTGGCCGTCAAACTTTTCGGCGAACGAGGCGCCTACCAAGTCAATTACGCCGTCGTAGTTCGTTCCTGGCGCGCCGCCGCCAGCGACGGATTCAAAATCAATGAGGACATTGCCGGAAAGGCTGAAATAATCCACCTGATTGATCATCGCCGCGTGCGTCACGGTCGCCGACAGGAACAGCGCGGAGGTCGCCACATAGGCTTTGAGGTTGGTTTTCATTGTCACTGCACTCCCTAATAAAACAGACGCCTTCAAAGGCATTTATTAATAGCGCGGTGTAAAGCGTTGACGCGGAAGGGCCAACAAGAGTCGTTATAGTTATTGATGCAAACAAGCACGGCGCGCTTGCCTGACAAATAGTAAGTATAGGCGCTCTGCAGTGAATCGGTTAAAAAATGCGCTAAATTTTGCTGGGGAGACGGTAGTCGCCTGTCTGCAATAGAGTTATTTTTGAGCCTGTCAGTGACAGGCGGCTTCCATTGACGCAGCGTCAATGAGTCCGGCGTTCCCTCGCCGGTGAGTGGGAAATCGACAAGGCTCAATTTCTCCAGAAGGGCTTGCTGGTTTCCTGACGGCGATCCTCTTCGGTAATTCCCAGATCCCTGAGCAGGTGGTCATTCAAATTGGCCAGCTCGCGCCGGGTTCGCGCCTGCTTTATCCATCGCTGTGTTAAATTTTTCAGTCTGGTTAGGAAATCTAATGACTCTGCTTGCTGTGCGTTCTGTGCTAATCTGATTGCGGTTTTCATATATGGCCTCCTGTGTTGTAGAAATAGTACGGCGGCTAGACTTGGCGTTAAAACGATATGTCCTAATTCATGGATTAGTAAAACTTATGAGTAGATTGGTTCATCAGTTGAAGTCCCTGTGGGTGTTGGATGTGGTGTTGCGCACAGGCTCATTCACCGCGGCGGCGGAAAGGCTGAATGTGACTCAGTCGGCGGTCAGTCAGCATGTTAAAGCGTTGGAGGCGGAGTTCGGTCCTTTGTTTGAGCGCGGCGCGAGGAGTCTGACGCCAACGCAAACAGCGCTACGTTTGGGCCCGCACCTGCGCAAGGGATTCGATCACCTGGAGGAGGGCGTAGAGGCGATTCGCCGCTGCTGCAACCAGATTACCGTCAGCGTATTGCCGTCTTTCGCCAGCGCCTGGCTGATTCCCCGATTGCATAAGTTCAACGCAGAGTTTCCCGACATTGACATCCGCATCACCATGTCCAACGACGTGGTGGACTTTCGTGACGCCGATGTGGACGCAGGCATACGTTTCAGCTCCCGCACCTTTCCCGAACTGATCGTAAAAGACCTGGCGGGAGAGGAAATCTTTCTCGCCGCGAGCCCGGAATTGGCCAAAGGTATTGGCAACGACCTTCGCGTGTTGAAAGATCATGTGCTGGTGGATTCAGATGCGCCGGACAGCTTCAACTGGAGCGCCTGGAAGAAAGCCGCGGGACATTCTGATCTGGAGCCGCGCCGCCGTATCATCATCTCTGACTCCAGTCAGGTGATTCGTCTTGCCTTGGCGGGACAGGCGGTCGCTTTGGTGCGTAGGATACTGGTGCAGGAAGAGCTGAGCGCGGGACGCCTGGTAAAGCTGTTCGATTTTAGTTTGCAGATAGATCAGCGCTATTTACTGGTCATGCCTACACGTTCGCGGGGTAATGCGGCGTTAAGGCATTTCACGCAATGGTTGCAACAGGAGATTGACGCAGCGTCAGCGCCGCAGTAAGGCGGCGCGTAACAGATAAGAAACGAGCGTGGCTGGGCTTAGAGAAACAGCTCGCGCAATTTCGCCCCGGGGTCTTCCGCCCGCATGAAGGACTCGCCCACCAGGAAGGTATTGACCCGGTGGTGCTGCATCAAGGCCACATCTTCTGGCGTATGGATGCCGCTCTCCGTCACGACGATACGATCTTCCGGGATGCGATCCAGCAGATTGATCGTTGTATCAAGGGAAACGTCAAAGGTGTGCAGGTCGCGATTGTTGATGCCTACTAACGGCGTATTCAACTCCAGGGCGTATTCCAGCTCCTGAGCGTTATGCACTTCCACCAGCACGTCCAGGTCGATTTCTCTGGCTTTGGCGCAGTAGCTCTTCATCTGTTGGGGCGTTAACGCCGCCGCGATTAACAGAATACAGTCCGCATTGAGCAGGCGACTTTCATACACCTGATACTCATCCACGATGAAATCTTTGCGCAGCACCGGCAGAGACGTGGCGTTGCGAGCCTGAATCAGGTACTGATCGGCGCCCTGAAAGAAATCAATATCGGTGAGGACGGAAAGACAGGCTGCGCCGCCTTGTTCATAGCTCTTGGCGATGGCTTCGGGATCGAAGTTTTCCCGAATTACTCCTTTGCTGGGAGAGGCCTTCTTGATCTCCGCGATCACCGCCGGGGCATTGTGCTGAAACCGCTTTTCAATGGCGCGGGCGAAACCGCGCACGGGGCCGGCCCGGTGCAGGCTGTCTTTCAGAACGGACAAAGGCTGGCGCATCTTGCGCGCTTCCACTTCCTGTTTTTTACGGTCAATGATCTTTCTCAGAATCGTAGGCGTGTCGTTCATAGGTTGACCTTTATTCCTCTTCCTTAAAGCAGGCCGAAAAACTGGCCAGCTCTTTTAGTTTAGCAAAGGCCAGCCCGGAACCAATCGCATCCTGGGCCATTTCCACGCCTTCTTGGAAGGAGCGGGCCAGGTCTGCGGCGTAAATCGCCGCCCCAGCGTTCAGGGCGACAATGTCCCGAGCTTTTTGTGACGTTTGGTCCGTCGCTTTGGTCAGCGCTGCTTCAATCAGTTTCAGGCTTTCCTCTGCGCTGGTCACGGTCAGGCCGTCCAGAGAACGGCGCATGATTCCTGCGTCTTCTGGAGTAAGCGTGTATTCGGAGATTTTACCGTCTTTCAGCTCCGCCACGTGGGTTTCACAGGCGAGGCTGATTTCGTCCAGGCCATCCGCAGCGGAGACGACCAGGACATGAGTGCTGCCCAGTCGTTGCAGTACTTCCGCCAGCGGCAGGCACAGCAATGGATTGAACACGCCGATGACCTGCTTGGTCACGCCAGCGGGATTGGTCAGAGGCCCCAGCATGTTGAAAATGGTGCGGATGCCCATTTCCCGGCGCGGCCCGATTGCGTGCTTCATGGCGCTGTGATGGGCGGGCGCGAACAGAAAGCCGACGCCGATTTCTTTGACTGCGCGGGCGACCTGCTCGGAGCTCATGTCCAGGTTGATGCCGGCGGCTTCCAGCACATCGGCGCTGCCGGAGCGGCTGCTGACGCTGCGATTGCCGTGTTTGGCGACTTTACCGCCCGCGGCGGCCACGACAAAGGCGGCGGCGGTGCTGACGTTAAACAGATTGGAGCCATCGCCCCCGGTGCCGCAGGTGTCCACCAGATGCGGATCGTCGATATCGACTTTGCTGGCCAGCTGGCGCATGACCTGGGCTGCGCCGGTGATTTCACCGACGCTTTCGCTTTTGAATCTCAGCGCCACCAAGAACCCGCCAATCTGTGCGGGAGTGGCCTGTCCGGTCATGATCTGCTGCATGACCTCAATCATTTCTTCGGTGGTGAGGTCTTTTCTATCGACAACTTTGGCGATAGCGGCTTTGATATCCATGGCGCAATTCCTCGTAGTTTTTAGACTATGTTGTTTTCTTATCCGGCGCGCAATTAAACCTAAGCTTACGCCGTTGGCTGATATCCGACTTAGCGGCTGACCGATTGCTGCAGGAAGTTACGCAGTAAGTCGTGGCCTTGTTCCGTGAGAATGGACTCCGGGTGGAATTGCACGCCTTCTATCGCCAGTTCCTTGTGACGCACGCCCATGATTTCTTCCAGACCGCCGTCTTCATTCTGGGTCCAGGCGGTGACTTCCAGGCAATCCGGGAGACTGTCCGCGCGGATGACCAGTGAGTGGTAGCGGGTCGCTTCAAAAGGATTGTTGAGACATTTGAATACGCCGATGTCGTTGTGATACACCTTGGAGGTCTTGCCATGCATGACTTTGCCGGCACGAATCACTTCGCCGCCGAACGCCTGACCGATGCTTTGATGGCCCAGGCATACGCCCAGGATAGGAAGTTTACCGGCGAAATGTTTGATCGCCGCGACGGATATCCCCGCTTCATTGGGCGTGCAGGGCCCGGGGGAGATCACCAGGTGCTGCGGTTGCAGCGCCTCAATTTCTTCTATCGTGATTTCATCGTTGCGATAGACGCGCACGTCGGCGCCCAGCTCGCCCAGATACTGCACGACGTTGTAGGTAAAAGAGTCGTAATTATCAATCATCACCAACATGTTCAAACCCTCAAAATTCTGTCTGTGTATTCGCCGTCATGTGATCGCAGGCTCATAGCCCTTTTTGCGCCATAGCCACGGCGCGGAACACGGCGCGGCCTTTGTTGAGGGTTTCCTTCCATTCCAGGCGCGGCACGGAATCGGCGACAACGCCGGCCCCGGCCTGAATATAAAGCGTCTTGTCTTTGATAACCGCTGTGCGAATGGCGATGGCGGTATCCATGTTGCCGTTCCAGGACAGATATCCGATGGCGCCGCCGTAGACGCCGCGCTTAACCGGCTCCAATTCGTCGATGATCTCCATCGCGCGGATTTTTGGGGCTCCGCTCAGCGTGCCTGCGGGCAGGGTGGCGCGCAGTACGTCAATGGCGCTCAAGCCCTGACGCAGTTTCCCGGTGACATTGGAGACGATATGCATCACGTGAGAGTAACGTTCGATCACCATCTTGTCGGTCAGTTCGACGCTGCCGATATCGCTGACGCGGCCGACATCGTTGCGGCCCAGATCGATTAGCATCAAATGCTCGGCGAGTTCTTTGGGGTCAGCCAGCAGCTCTTCTTCCAACGCCTTGTCTTCCGCCTCGGTGGCGCCCCGCTTACGAGTGCCTGCGATAGGCCGCACGGTGGCGACGCCGTCTTCCAGGTGGGCGAGAATTTCCGGGGAGGAGCCGACTACATGAAAATCCCCAAGATCCAGGTGGTACATATAAGGAGAGGGGTTGAGGCAGCGGAGAGAACGATACAGGTTGATGGGCTCGGCGGTGAAGGGGACGGACATGCGTTGGGAGATCACCGTTTGCATGACGTCTCCCGCCAGTACGTATTCTTTTATCTTCTCCACGGCGGCTTCGAAGTTCGGCTGCGTGAAACCGGAAGCGAAATCCTCCTCGGCAATCTGCAGGTCTTGCTGGACATGCAGGTTGTGCTCGGGAATGGGGCGTCGCAATAGCGTTTCCAGTTCATCCAGACGGGCCTGGGCGTGTTCGCTGGCTTCCGTTGCGCCGGGATCGACATGATGAATCAACATCAGGCGGCCGCTCAGGTTATCGAACACCACCAGCTCATCCGACACCATCAACAGAATATCCGGCGTGCCCAGCGGGTCCGGCGGCGTGCTTTTAGCCAGCTTCGGTTCAATGTAGCGAATGGTGTCGTAGCCGAAGTAGCCCACCAGTCCGCCGTTGAAACGGGGCAGGCCGTCTACGTCCGGCACTTTGAAACGCTGCTGGAAGGTTTCGATATAAGCCAGCGGGTCTGCGCATTCAGTGGACTCGACGAGCGCATTGTCTTCATAGAAATTGATCTGATGGCCGTGAACTTTCAGCACGCTGCGACAGGGCAGGCCAATGATGGAGTAGCGCCCCCATTTATCGCCGCCCTGAACGGATTCCAGTAAGTAGGTGTAGGGCGCGTTGGCCAGTTTCAGATAGGTGGACAACGGGGTGTCCAGGTCCGCCATTACTTCGCGGACGACCGGTACGCGGTTATATCCCGCCTGATGATAGGCGGCCAATTGTTCGGGTGTCATGATGAATCTCGCCTCCGAGCTCGAATAAGCTAAGCACTAAAATACAAAGATTTGAAATATAGGCATGCCGATGAAACGGCAAAAAAAGATGTGCGGCGCCTAGCGCCATCGAGTCCAGACGGAGGAGGGAAGAAAGATGTTCAGGACGTTTTTTATATTCACTGAAACCTGGGTCTCTGGTGCATGAACAGTATCGTAACCGCCCAGTAGCTTACAAAAGCTCTGGCGGTGAATCAACAGGCAAAATCCCCGGCGTTATTTTTTACGCAGGGGAGCCGCTTGTTCGTCACGTCCCATGGCCAGCAGAACCGGATCGGCGCTTTGTCTCGCGGAGAAGCCGTGTTTATCCTCGACGCCGCGCCAGTGAATGCGCGCAATGGTTTGCGCCACTGAGCCGCCCAGGGTGTCGCCGGGACCGAGTACGACAACGCGATCCGGGGAGAACTCTTTCAGCGTGACTTCCACGGCTTTGGTGAAATCATAGGTTTCAACGACCTGATGGCCCAGCGTGTAATCCCACAATGCCTGTGTGTCTGTACTCCAGGGCGTCCAGATGACGCCGCGTCCGTCTACTAACGGCGTCTGGGGCGCGCGAAATGGCGCGGAGGCGAGGTCCCGGCGAGCCTGCTGCATAACGGGGTTTTGCAAAGGCGTATGGAACGCAGCGTGGTTGTGCAGTTTCAGCGGGAAGCGCTCCTGCTCCGGGGGCAGTTGCGCCATCATCATTTTGCAGGCGCGATCGCTGCCGGCCAGCACCAGCATGCCGCCCAACTCAATGGAGACAAAGGCTTCTTCTGCGCCCAGCTCGTCATTGATGTCATTAAGCAGCGCCAGAACCTGTTCGCGCCGACCGGGTAGCGGATTCCATTGCGGGTCGAGCAGGGTGTAAACCAACTGGCTGCCGATAAGCGCGTTGTGCATCGCCACGCCCATATGATTGATCAGATGCAGCGCATCCATGGGCGCCAGCGCGCTGGCGCAGGCCAGGGCGATGTACCAGCCCATACTGTTGCCGGTGACGGCGACAATGTCATAGCGGTCGCGATCAATACTGAGAAAGTCTGCATAGGCGCAGGCGTAGATTAGCGCGGACGCGTTGTCTCCGGACGAGTGTTCTTTCAGGGAGTATTTGTCGCGACCATCCAGGTCACTAAGCGTCGGCTGCCCCTGCTGCGCGCGGTAGGCGTCGAATTCGCTTAGCAGGGCGAATCGGTCGCCATGATTGCGTTTCAGGTAACCCAGTTCATTTTGGTTGTAGGTGCCGCGACCCGGGCAGACTATGGCGATTCTTTCTTTCATCTTATGCTCCGCACGATGTTAATCGTCTCTGCGAGTTATTCCGCTTTCGTCCGGTTATTCCGCTTTGGCTAACAGGATATGGCCGAGCAGGGCCCTGGCCGCCTCGACGATGCCGTCTCTGTCGGGCAATGTACAGGTGGCGGCGCGACCCAGGGGAATGAAGGAGTCTTCCGCGCATAGGCGGCTGACTTGCGTACGATCCCAGCCGGATTCCATGAGAAGGGTCATGATTTCCTCGCTGACAGATCCGGTGCGCCGGCACTCATCCACCACCAAAATCCGCTCACAGCCTGCAATGGCTTCTAATAACGCCTCTTCCGGCAGTGGCAGCAGCCAGCGCAGGTCGATGATGCGCAGGCGAACGCCATCCTGCTCCAGCGCTTTCGCCGCCTGACGGCTCAGGTAGTACCCATTGCCGTAGGTGATGATCGCCAGATCTTTACCTTTGCCCCATTGACCAACTTGCCCGAAGCTAATGTGCTGGTTTTCCTGTGGCGGTAAGTAGGGGTAAGTCCACTGACCATCGCCTTCTTCATGTAAATCGCGGGTCATGTACAGGGCGATGGGTTCGAGGAATATGACCACGCGTTGTTCTTCGCGGGCCAGACGGACGGATTCGCGCAGCATGGATACCGCGTCCCAGCCGTTGGACGGACAGGCTACAATCAGGCCGGGGATATCGCGAAACACGTTAAAGGAGTTGTCGTTATGAAAGTGACCGCCAAATCCTTTCTGATAGGCCAGACCGGCAATGCGCACCACCATGGGGTTGGTGAACTGTCCTTGTGAGAAAAAGCTCAGGGTGGCGGCTTCACCGCGCAGTTGATCTTCGGCGTTGTGCACGTATGCGAGAAACTGGATTTCCACGATAGGCAGCAAACGGTTGTGGGCGACGCCAATGCCCAGGCCGAGAATGCTTTGCTCGTCCAACAGCGTATCGATGACGCGGTGGGAGCCGAACTTCTCCTGCAGCTTTTGGGTGACGCCGTATACGCCGCCTTTGCGGCCGACATCTTCACCAGCGAGGATGATGTCGGTGTGGCTTAGCATCAAGTCGCTGAGCGCCCAGTTAATGAGGCGGGCGGTATGTTGCGGCGACTCCATCTGCACACGCTCGCGGGTGAATATGCGCTCGCGCGCTTCCTGGTAAGCGTCGTCGTATTCCGTTTGCGGCGCTGCGACGCGGCGTGGCGGCGTCAGACTGGCCATCACGGATTTGCTGGTCAGCAATTTGGGGCGCTTGATGGCTTCCTCCGCCACCTTCACCACGCGCTCCGTTGTGCTCTGATACATCTCGATCATGTCGTGGGCGCTCAATATCCCATGCTCAATGAGAATGCGCGCTGAGTGCAGTAAGGGGTCTTGCGCTTCATGAGCTTCGATTTCTTTCATGCTCAGATAAGCTTGCTGGGCGTCGGAGCCTGCATGTCCCATCAGGCGTACGCAGGACATATGCAGAAATGCAGGTTCGCGGCGTTTTCTGACAATGCTCTCAGCGCGGTGGGCCGTGGCGTAGACATCTGCAAAATTCAGTCCGTCGCAACGCAGATAGTGCAAACCGGGGCGGCGGCTCATATTCGCTTCCACCCAGCCCTGGGGAGTGCGTACGGAAATGCCGATGCCGTTATCTTCGCAGACCCACAACAAGGGCAGCGGTACGCGCTGGTAAGCAGTCCAGCATGAGGTGTTAATGGCTCCCTGCGCGGTTGAGTGGTTCAGCGACGCGTCGCCAAAACTGCACAGAACCACCGCGTCGTCAGGCATTTCGCCATTGAGCTTGAGGCGGCGGTTGAGGCCGATGCTGTATGCCGCGCCCACCGCTTTCGGCAGGTGTGAGGCGATGGTGCTGGTTTGCGGCGGAATAAACAGCGATTTCGAGCCCAGCACTTTATGTCGTCCGCCGGCGATAGGATCTTCCGCTGACGCGGCGAAACTGAGCAGGAAGTCCCAGGCGATAGTCTGCCCTGGAACCTGTTTGCTGCGCTGAATCATAAAGGCGGCGTCCCGGTAATGCAGAAAGGCCATGTCGTTGTGCCGGAACGCCGCAGCAATGGCGGCATTGCCCTCATGGCCGGAGCTGCCAATGGTGTAGAAACTTTCTCCCCGCGCCTGCAACTTGCGCGAGTGCAGATCCAGAATGCGCGAGAGCGCCTGGGATTCGAATATCGCCGCCGCCTGCGCCGGACTTAAGCCAGCCTGTTGCGGCGAGGTGTCGGACAGCGGAGCGGGTAGATCCCCTGCGCTGACGCGACGAAGAAAGTTTTGTTCCACCACTTCAGCCCGGTTTTGCATGAAGAGCTACCTCAGCCTGATTCAGTTCTTGGAAAAGCTGTTTATATCCTGATGGCGGGGAGCCGGCGCTTACGCGCCGGTGAATGCCTGGATGCCGGTTTGCGCACGTCCCAAAATCAGGGCGTGGATATCATGCGTGCCCTCGTAAGTGTTCACTGCTTCAAGGTTGCACACATGGCGTATGACGTGAAATTCGTCGGCGATGCCGTTGCCCCCGTGCATATCGCGGGCGACGCGGGCGATATCCAGGGCTTTGCCGCAAGAGTTACGTTTGATCAGAGAAATCAGTTCCGGCGCACAGCGGCCTTCGTCCATCAGGCGGCCGGCCTGTAAACAGCCTTGCAGGCTAATACTGATTTCCGTCTGCATGTTGGCCAGTTTCAGCTGAATGATCTGATTCGCCGCCAACGGACGGCCAAACTGTTTGCGGTCCAGGCAATACTGGCGCGCCTGGGTCCAGCAAAATTCCGCAGCGCCCAAAGCGCCCCAGGCAATGCCATAGCGAGCTTTGTTAAGACAGCCGAAGGGGCCTTTCAGACCGGAAGCGTTGGGCAGCATGTTGGCTTCAGGAACGAAGACGTCGTCCATCACGATTTCGCCGGTAATCGACGCGCGCAGAGAGAACTTGCCTTCGATTTTCGGCGCGGTCAGGCCTTTCATGCCTTTTTCCAAAATGAAGCCGCGTATTTCCCCATCCAGCTTCGCCCATACCACCATCACATCGGCGATAGGGGAGTTGGTGATCCACATTTTGGTTCCTTTCAGCAGGTAACCGTCGGCGACGCGTTCAGCGCGAGTGCGCATGCTGGCGGGGTCGGAGCCGGAGTCAGGCTCAGTGAGGCCGAAGCAGCCCACCCACTCGCCGGAAGCCAGCTTGGGCAGGTATTTCTTACGTTGATCTTCGCTGCCGTAGGCGTAAATAGGATGCATCACCAGTGAAGATTGCACGCTCATGGCGGAGCGATAGCCGCTATCCACCCGCTCTACTTCGCGCGCCACCAGTCCGTAGCTGACATAGTTGGCGCCGGCGCAGCCGTACTCTTCGGGCAAAGTGCAGCCCAACAGACCCAATTCACCCAGCTCGCTCATGATCTCCCGATGGAAGATCTCCTTACGGTTGGCTTCGAGGATGCGAGACATCAGTTTTTCCTGCGCATAGTTGCGCGCCGTGTCCCGAATCATGCGCTCGTCGTCGGTCAGCTGGGTCTCCAGCAGAAACGGATCGCTCCAGTCGAATTGGGGTTTGCTTGCGCTCATTGGATCACCTTTTCCTGAATTGGGTTCGCGCCATACGCGCGCCATTTTAGGTCTAGCATACGAGCGCTGTTGGTAAAGTAGAAATATTATTTATATGCATGTGATATAGTTAATTCCTATATCAAAAGCCGGGGCGCCCACTATGGATTTACGAGAACTGCGGTACTTCATTGCGGTGTATGAGCTGGGCTCCATCTCTGCCGCTGCAAGGCGTTGTTATGTGGCGCAACCTTCTATCTCCGCCGCTATTCAGCATTTGGAGGCGCATCTGGATACGCTGCTGTTTTCCCGTCACAGCAAAGGCGTTTATCCCAGTGACTCGGCGCAGCGTCTGTATCCCCTGGCGAAAAAGCTCACTGGCGAGGCGCAGGCGATATCCCAACTCTTTCGCAACAAGCCTCAACCCATGCCTTTTTCCCTTGGCCTGATGCGGTCTTTGGGGGCGGAGCGCATGAGTTTTTTGCTGAAAGAGCTGATTCAATCGGTGGAGTCGCTAGAGCTGAGTCTGGTGAACCCCGAGGAGCCCTGCGACGCCCGCATTATCACGCCGGCCTACTTGCGTGAAGACGAACGCTTTCAACCTATCTGGCTCGACCGCTATCTGTTGGCGCTGCCAGCGGGGCATTCACTCAGTTTGCAGGAGCAAGTGACTTTGGAGGAGCTGGATAATCTGCCCTTTATTCATCGCAGCCCATGTGACGCCCTGGAAAGCCTGCAGCAGGAGCTGCGACATCGCAAAATCAGCTTCCTGACACGGGCGAATATTCGCACGATTGAGTATGCCTTGGGCCTGGTCAGCGCTGGCGTAGGCGCTGCGCTGGCGCCGGACTGGCCGGAAACCCGCGAGCGCAAGGACATCGTATTGCGCCCTCTGGTCGATGTTAAGTTAGAGCTGGAAATTGGTCTGGCGTACCCGAAAAAGCGCGCCATGGAAGGGCCTTTGGCTTGTCTGCAAGGATTGTGTCTAAGGCGCTGGGAAGAGGCGGGGACCCCGGAACGCGCTGGCGGATGACGGGTTATGAGTAAAAACGCCGCTTGGTTTGGCTGTGCTATCGCCTAAAAATGCGTAGGGCGTATCGACATGCAAAACAGAGCCTATGTTTGACGATAGGGCTCTGCTAAGTTTAGACATGCTCTTTCTAAACATTCCCTCCTTTACCTTGACCAACGGATGAGAAGTTATGGCGTTTTCCAAACTTGAACAGAACATATTGAAAGCGAAAGGCCTCAGCGAAGACAACATTCAGGCGTTAGTGGACGCAGGGATAGAAAGCAAACAGGACTTCCAAACCGTTGGCGATGCCGGCACGCTGGCCGCACTGTCCGGCCTCGAGCAAAGTGTCGCCGCCGAAGTCATGGCCTGGGCGGTTGGCCCTCAAGCGGCCTCTACGTCCTCCTCTTCCTCAACTTCTTCCGCATCTGTATTAAACCCTTCCGTTGTTGTTGAAAGCGCGGACATCGTGAAGTGCGCTCATTGCCAGCATCGCCAGCCTAAAGACTACAAAAGCGGCGATCTTTGCGTGTCCTGCGGACGTCAGGTTGAGCGCTTCGCCACCTGCCACTGGTGCGCGGCGTCTGGTCCCGGCAATTTCTGTCGTTCCTGCGGCGCAGAGTTCGTGCCGGTGGCTGATTTTGAAATCGCGGTATTGCTCAAGCGAGAAGGCGTCGCCAAAGACCAGATTGCACAGCGAGTCCGAGACATGTCCGCAGATGAAAAAGACACCCTGTGGGGACGGATTCGCAGTCTGCGCGGTCACTCTTAAACGCTAGTCATCCCGCTTGCTACGCAGCGTCAATGCGCGCTGCGTGTTTATTTGCATCTTCGATTGACGTGAAGCGGGCCGCGTCATGATTCAGTACAGGTGTTTCCAATGGATGTAATGTATTGCGAGCAATGTCATGCGAAGCAACCCAATGACTGGCGCGCCGGCGACAGTTGCGTGGAATGCGGCGGCATTGTGCGCTCCGATGTGCGCTGTGGCTGGTGCGCGAAACTGACCGCGCCGGGCAAGTTCTGTCGGCAATGCGGCTTTGAAATGACCAACGCGGAGCATTACGGCGTCGCTCGTATGCTGAAGCAGGCCGGGGTGGATCAACTGCAGTTAAGGGAGCGTTTGCTGAGCCTGCCGCAGGATCGTATCGACCATTACAACAGCCTGTACAATCAGCATCTCACCCTGGCTCTGAATCGCATCGATGAGCTGCGTCTATGTCAGCGTTATCTGACGTTCAAAGAGCATGTTTTTAATCTGGAAAATGAGCTGATCGGCCATTTGCCATGGAATGACCAACAGACCTCCCTGATGAAATCGGGGCCGCAAGGTCCATTCGAAAATCAGATTGAACGACTTTCCGAGATCGCGGCTGCAAGTCCCTTGTCCTCTACCCGAATCCTCGCTTTCATCGCGTGGGTGCGCTGCCCGACAATTGAAATCAATGAAGAGTTGGAAAGCCATTGGTTTGACGCAGTATTAGCGGCTATGCAGGTCGGCGGCGTCATTGCCGCGGAGGCGTTTAGTGTCCTCGGTCACTGGCGGGCGCAGGGACATCTGGCCGAGTCTGGGCCGCTAAAGCAGCCTGAGCGCGCCCAGGAATGTCTGCAGGCTATGTTCAGATTATGGAAGACGCAGTCAGGCACTGGAAACCCCTGGCTGGCCTGCGCACTTTTGCACTTTTCCAGACTCTGCGAGTTGAATCTGCCGCAAACTGAGCAGGAAGAGGTTATTTCCCAGGTTAACGAGGCCTTGACGTCTGCGGAGGCGGATCTTCGTTGCTCGGCCGCTTTGTTGCTGGAGGATGCAGCAGTGCTTGCCGAATGCCTCAATTCGCCGCTGTCCTCCCTTGTTTGCAAAGCAATTGTCGTATTGGCGCGCCAAGGCTCAGCCTCGCTGGCTTCTTATGTTTCCCGTCGCGGCGCTCACTGTGAGTTTCTGTTGTGGCGTTTGATTGAGGAAAGACTTCCGGCTTTGCCGGCGGCGCTAACACTGTCCCTTTGGGGTCTGCTGGAAGACGACACCGTAGGGGAACACTCGCGTCGATACGCCATTCAGATACTCATGGCGCTACCACAGGAAAAGCGGGATGACTCGCGTATAGCTGCGATTTGTCAGCGCAGCCAGCTATTGGATGGGTTGTACACGATGCTGGCTATTGGCGATGCAGGCGCTCAGCGCTGCGCCTTGGAGGCGATGGGAGAGTATCCGATACAGCCGCAGTACCTGGAGGCCATCGCTTACGCCGCATCCCGCACGCCTATGCCGCTGAATATGATTGAAGCCTGGCGGAAATTTACACTGGAAGCGATTGGCGCCGGAACGTTGGACCAATACAGCAAAGCCCTGGGACAGATTCTGTGTGGTCAGATTAATCTGGACGGTCATGAAGGCTTTCTGTGTTTGCGCTTTATATTACAGCAGAGCTTTAACGCCAAAGCCCCTCTGTATGCAAACGCCTGTTTCCAGTTGTTGCGCGATTCGGCGGGAACGCGCATGACCTATCGTTCGCCCGAAGACGGCTCTATGACGGAGTTGGAGATGGGGCCTGAGTTTGCGCGTCACTTCTTTGGTTCTGCGGACCTGTTCGCCACTATGTTCTGCGAGCTCATCGCTAGGGCTGGAGATATGCTTGTGTGGAATTGGGCGCTGGAACAGTTGGATCGTTCTAAATTCGATGGCGTCCAGGATAGTATCTGGATGCACATTACGCCCTCCAAACATATGCTGCTTGAGCAACTCGCCAGGCAACTGGTGGGCCGAGCTGGTCATGGAGATTATGATCGCAGAAAGATCGCCAGATTTATGTTTCAGGCGCCAAACGGCGTTATTTCGCCACTGGTCACAGCATTGGAGAAATTGAGCGTCGACGCCAACAATCTGGAAGCAATTATGGACGGCGAAGATTGTGGGGAGTATTCCGCCAGAATGGTGGAAAAAATCTTTGAATTCGCCTTAACCCAGGAAAATGAAGAGACGGATCGCGCGTTAGCCAAGTTTGCTGAATATCAGGCCTATCGGCGCGGAGTGGGGTCTTATCATGTCCTGCGCACGTTGCTGACGATGGCGCTGACCTATGAGTCCTCAACCTTGACCCGTCGCGCAGCGAGGTGGGCGCGTAACCTTTCGTTGTCCTTGCACCGCTACCGAATTTCCCCTGATGGCGAAGAACGCCCTTGCAGGCTCAGCGCGCAGTGGATCGCGGATATGTTTCATGATGAAGGCCACTTTCTGCAAAGCCTGATCAATCTGTTTTATGCGCCGCAACCGTCTATCTCCGCCGCCTGGTTTGTGGAGAAAGTAGTGCGAGAAGACGAGGACAACTATCTGGCGACATTGCTGGCGGAGCGTCCCAACGCCGCTATCTACTTTATGTGCGCCGCGCTGAATCTGCTGCGTTTCAAAGATCTGGATGAAGACAACTCACACTGGCGTAATTACCTCAGTCGCGCCACGCAAAAAGCCTTTGATGAAAGTTATGTCTCGGAAGAACTCATCTGGCGGTTGTCGACGTTGCCGGATATCACTTCAGACATGCATTACTACATGGAAAATATGCTGGCCCGCTCGCTGCGCAAGCTTGCGGAGCAAGATCCGCAGACTTGCGGCAACATGACTCAGGCCTTAATGGAGCATCCAGCGGTTAACTCAAGTCTGTTGTATGTACTCAAAGACTTTTGGGCGGAGTGGGGAGAGGCATGGATGGCGTCTCAGCCGCAGGCGGTGGAAGCAACGCCGGTTGAAGAGCCCGTTGAAGATTCGAATGAAGAGACGGCCTGCGAGGAAGAAACGCAGGAAGACGCTCCTGCTTCATTAATTGAGCTCGCCGCTTGTTGCGATGCGTCTGAAACCTGGCTGACGGAAGTCGTAGAACGCTTGTTCGCGCCGGAGGATGAAGCCTTGCCTGTGTTGCTCGGCAGTATGCATGGACAGGTTGACGAATTGAAGCAGACGGTAACCCATTCTCCTGGCGTAGCGAATACGCTGTTCGCTCAATTAACTCGGTTGGTGGCCCATGCCGGTGATTTGCCGGAAGACGAGGGCATGACGATTTTTTATCAGGCGTTAACCTTGTTTCAGCAATTGGCGGAGGGCAGTCCTTTTCGCTATCCCTACATGTTGCAATTGGCGGAGTTCCATCAGGCCCGAGAGCGTGGGCAAGTGTATGAGTTTAACCTGAACCAGATGTTTGAGGCCCTGTCCGACGATACTTGGCGGGCGATGTCGCAACAGTACAAGGGAACGCTGCAATGATAAACCACAACCAAATCAGCGAAACGGTTATTGAGCGAGTTGTGGATGATCCGCTACTGCAGGCCTATTGGCTGGTATGTCCGGCCGAAAATATTCCCTATCAGCGAGTGGCGCAGATGTCGCTAGGTCTGCATACAATCCGCTGGCAATACAACCTGGAAAAAGGGCAGTACTATCTGCTGCCTTTACGGGTGGATGGCGCTTTATTTCAGGAATGCTTGAGCAGTGACGCGACCATGGGCTGCATTTTATGGACGCATTGCGATCTGGAAACCGTGGCGGAGCATCTTCGCTTTCGTCGCGACGCAGGTGAAGAAGAATGGCTGGCGACGGATATGCGGCATTGGGCCTGGACGATGGACGGCCTCACGCCACAAGGCCTCGGTCGATTTCTCGGGCCGATAGAGGCGCTTTGGTCGCATCACCCTGATGGAGACTGGCGCGTTTTCACCAATGCAGCCCCGGATGGCGGCAATGAGTCCCCGCGCAGAACACCCTCTGAAAATCCCTTGTCTGACGTTCAACTCTGGGGATTGGCGGTTTCCGCCATTCTGACGGAGTTCAACCGGGCCAGGCATGACTTGCTTGGCAGCGAAGTAGCGACGCCGGAAAGCGTGCAGGCCTGGAAGGAGGGGCTGCAGGAATGGTGGTCGGTGACGGACAGAGACAGCCTGTTGGAAACACTGGACTTTTTACTGGAAGGCGGCCATCGGGCGGGCTTCGATAAGCTGCGCGAGCAGGTTATGCCGCTGACGGCGGAGCAATACAAAGCCGCTTGGGAAGCGAATGAAGATGAAGCGCTTCGCGCTAATATGAAAATTATCCGCCGTTTTTCAAACGCATTGGGCGAAGCTGGCATCGCCTCCTGGGATATCGCGCGCTACATATCCCTGTGCCGCTGGGGGTATTTGGTAGGCATTATGTCCGAAGAGGAGGCCTGGGAGCGCATCCTTCACGCCTCGCGCGCCGTGCAGAGCATGTATCATAGCTGGCGGCAAATGGGCCTGGGATACGTCGTCGGGCGAATGTACTGGCAATCCGACGCCAGTGATGAGCATATGACAAAGTTTTTCAATCTGCTGCGACGTCAGACGGTCAATCCTGACAGCTATTGGGTGAAGCTGCCCTGGGACCTTGACCTAGGCGGAGAAGAAGAGGAAAACCATGGCGCGGTGCACTAGCCGCGCCTGTTTCCTGCAGGCTTCATTGCTTTATTCTTATCACACAGTCGTCAACTCCTGTCGTTTTACTCTGGCATAATTTCGTCTCTTCATAGCAATGAAATTGACGGCGGGAACGCCGTTGCAGTTTGTCATTTTTATGGTTGATAGAGGCGGGTGATCAAAATATAATCCGCCCCCGCTCACCCATCGTTAGTTGTCATGGTAGTCAGGATGTCTGAAACAAATTCCACAGGGAGGTTGGATACCGGCCTCGCTGCGTTGGTGATGTTGGCCCGGTTTCACCAGGTCGCCGCCGATCCCGCCCAGATTCAACACCACTTCGGTACTCACGAAAACGCCTTTACTGAACAGGCGCAACGCTATAAAGCCATGGCTGCAGCAGGAGCGGAAAGACGTGCCTGTCATGCCTGAAGATGAAACGCTGCCAGCCATTCTGCAGCAGCAACATTGCAACTTGCTGCAACAGGAAGCGGCCGAGTTTATTGCCCGTTTGAACGCCCTGGCGCGCGAGGCGGTCCGGCTGAATGCGGAGCATGACATGACCGTGGCCGAGATCACCAAGCAAAGCCGGGAAGCGGATACCCGCGCCGCCTTGCTGCAGGAAGAACGCATCAAGGCGGAACAGCGTAGTCGTCAAACCCGCCTGACCGCACCCATTGATGGAACCGTCCAGCAATTAGCGGTGCATACAGTTGGCGGCGTTGTGACTCCAGCTCAGGAACTAATGCTAATCGTACCAGAACACAGCGAAATGGAGGTTGAGGCGTTAGTGCTTAACAAAGACATCGGCTTCGTTCAGGAAGGGCAATCCGCCGAAGTAAAAGTAGATACCTTCAACTTCACCAAGTATGGAATTATCGACGCGGAACTCGTCGACCTGTCCGACGACGCCATTCAGGACGAAAACCTCGGCTTGGTTTACAAAGCCAGACTCAAACTCAAACAAGATGGTCTGACGGTGGAAAACAAATACGTCCGCCTAAGCCCCGGCATGTCCGTCACCAGCGAAATTAAAACCGGTCAAAGACGTTTAATTGAATACTTCCTGTCTCCGTTGTTGCGGTATAAGCAGGAGAGTTTGGGGGAGAGGTGAGCTCTCATAAACTTTGTATGAGCCTATTGCTATTAGAGAATTGAGCCTAAGTTTAGATCGTCTCGAAAATATCGATGAAGATGATTGTCCAAAGCTCCCAATAGTTATATGTGTATGAAGGAAACAAAACGGAGGGGGTTGTTTTGAGGGGCATATTTATTGAGTTTGTAGAATATATATTTAATTTGGAATGTGTATATGAATGGTGATAATTGGGAAGGGAGCTTCTATTCAAGGATGTTTGGTTGGCTGTTTTTATCCCCCTTTGTTTTTGGCTACTTTCTGTTGAAATGTGGGATTGACGTTTCTAGCTATTCTGCTTTTAAAATTATTAATTCTTTTTTTTATGGCCTGATGCCAATACTTGAGTCATTCGAATCTAATAAGATTTTTGATGGTTCAGTAAGTGGATTTTTCTCGTTTTTATATGTATGGATGCCAATGACGATGCTATTTATTTTTATGGGAAACCTGTCGCGAAAAGAAAAGATTATAAACTTGGCTGGTTCTAGAGAGGGGCGAAAACTTATTTTTCTAACCCTTATCATGACTATTTTACTTATGCTGGCAACCCAATTTTCAGGTGTTGATCCAGGTAGTTGTAGAAAATACTGTGCAAATGCATCCGTTTTTGGATTTTTGGCGATTCTAGGCGGATTGTGGGTGACTCTAACATTGTTTTTAAGTTTTTTTATTGTGCTGATATATGCAGTTTTAAGAAAGGGGTGATTGTTTTTTTAGGGAGGATTATTGATTCTTGATAGACTCTAAAGTGTCCGTGACTAGTGAAAATAAACTTAGCTGATGACGATTGAATGAGAGCTTCCCATCGCCATTGCTGCGATGTGATTTAAATGGTTTAGAAGAGAGATGGTATGAGAAACTTGGTATTAATCCTTATCTTGACGGGTGTTGCGCATTTCGCTTGGAATAAAGTAACTGAGGAAAAACCAGATTGGTTTCTGGATTTTGTCGCTGACTCAATACTATTTGATTCAACCGTTAATATAAATCTTAGTGCGGATCCAGGGTGGACGGAGAACCAATTGGTTCAGCAATTTGACCACCTTTATCTTGTTTGTCAGAAGGAATCTTCAGACTTGGGAGATCGGGTATGCTGGACGCGCATATCTTCTCTCAATGGCGTTCCTGCCAAGGACATTGCTTTTTTCTTTCGAGATGACAGGTATCGCTTCCTTAGAGTAACGTTCGATGTGGAAAAGCACAGAGACCTTAAGTCTTATTTGGATGATAACTTTCGTTATGTCGGGATTTCACCGGGATCCAAAGAGAAAGTCGGTCAAGAGTTAGGGGTATGGAAAACGCTAAAAAGTACATTGGCGACTTATGTGGAAGCGCCTAGGGGAGAAGATGAAGTTATGTTGACTTGGTCTGTGTACTGAATCATTTATTCATCTTCTTAATTGGTTTTTTAGCGGTAAATGGATGAAATATTTCTAACTGCTATATAGACGAAAGGCCTGAAAAGCACAGACATGCTGTTAGGGGGGAAGGGCAGTCTTCCTGATCCGTCTCGTTTGAAACAGGCGCTTTAGCGCCTGTTTCTCTCGGCAAACTGCAAATAAAAAAGGCCGTCCTCTCTAATGCGGCAGGGACGGCCTTTTGCTTTTCTGATCGTGAATCTTAGCCTGAGTTACTTCAACTCAATGAGTGAATCCATGACCCAGTCTGGATTGGCGTCGCGGATGTCTTCGCCATGGTTGTAGCCATAGGTGACGCAGGCGATTTTCATTCCCGCTCGGCGGGCGGCCTGGACGTCATTGATGGAGTCACCGATCATCAGCGTGGTCTGCGGTTGAGCCTGTAGGGCTTCGCATGCATGCAAGAGTGGCGTTGGGTCTGGCTTTTTGACGGGCAGGGAGTCGCCGGACAAACTGATAGCGAAGTACTGCTCCAGGTTGAGGGCCTGCAATATCGGCTGGGTGAAGCGGGCGGGCTTATTGGTGACCACCCCCATCGTTACCTCCTGATCGCGCCAATGCTGCAACAACTCTTCCGCGCCGGCATAAATGCGAGTGCGCACGCAGCAGTATTCGTCATAGCGATCATAGAAGATCGTCGCCGCTGCCTGGAACTGTGAATCCGCGACATTTTGCGGGTTTTCCAGCTCCATTGCGTATGCCAGTGCGCGTTTGATCAGCATCGGCGCGCCATTTCCGACCCATTCCCGTACTAACGCTTCTCCCGCCGCCCTGAAACCGGATTGCTCCAGCATGTAATCCACCGCATCCGCCAAATCAGGCGCGGAATCGATCAACGTGCCGTCCAGGTCGAACAACGCCAGTTGCGGCAGACCGTTCTCGTAGCTGGGGATCAAAAGGTCTGGCATGTTCGGTAATGTCCTTGCTGTTTTAGGGTTAAACGGACCGCGCCAAGGCGATCTGGTCGCGCATTTTGGCGATAGTCGCTGCGTAGTCGTCGGTATTGAAGATGGCGGAGCCGGCGACGAAGGTGTCAGCTCCTGCTGCTGCGATCTCGCGAATGTTGTCCACTTTTACGCCGCCGTCGATTTCCAGGCGAATCGGTAATCCACTGGCGTCGATCTTGGCGCGGGCTTCACGCAATTTATCCAGGGTGGCGGGGATGAAAGCCTGTCCGCCGAAGCCTGGGTTGACGGACATTAACAGCACCATGTCCACCTTATCCATCACGTAATCCAGATAGTGCAAAGGAGTGGCGGGGTTGAACACCAGTCCGGCTTTGCAGCCGCCGTCACGAATCAATTGCAGGGAGCGATCAATGTGCTCGGAAGCTTCCGGGTGGAAGGTGATATAAGTGGCGCCGGCTTCAATGAATGACGCGATCATGGCGTCAACCGGCTTGACCATCAAGTGCACGTCGATGGGGGCCGTCACGCCGTGTTTCCTTAGGGCTGAACACACCATCGGGCCGATAGTGAGATTCGGAACGTAGTGATTGTCCATGACATCGAAGTGCACGATGTCTGCTCCCGCCTCCAGCACGTTGACAACTTCTTCGCCCAATCTGGCGAAGTCTGCGGACAGAATCGAAGGAGCGATCAATGGATCAGCCATGGGGAAAGTCTCCGGTATGATTGAGGCGCCGTCGCCGCATTGGCGTCCGGTCGCGGTCGCTTGAAATGCGGGGTATTGTATCGTGCTATGCTTTTAAAACCCAGGTCGGCGCGGAGTTCCGACTGAAATGTGCTAATAGGCGTATGAGCGCTGTTTTATGGCGAGAATCATTACTGGAATTATTGTGGGCGGGCTGCTTTTGGGCGCAGTTCCCGCGCAGGCGGAGGAAAAAGCCGCCGCTGAGAGCGGCGGGCAGACTGCGTCTGAACCTGCGCCACAGAGGAAACCAGCGTTAAACCCGCAGGTCAGTATGCTGCTTTCTCTGGCGAAAGACCTTCCTGGCAGTCAGGTGTTATGGCTCAACGGCAAACAGGGCGACGCCAGCGCTATGCTGGCTTTATATAAGCCAGCAAATGTGGCGGAGCAGCAAGGCGCGGTCATGTTGCTGCATGATCGCGGACAGCATCCAGACTGGCCGCAGTTTATCCATTCCTTGCGAAATGAGTTGCCGGATGAAGGCTGGCACACGCTGTCTATTGCACTGACTCCCCCGGCTGAAGCTAAAACGCCCAAGCGTGTTTTGTTATCCGCGAGTGATAAAGAGTTTCCTTATACGCCGAAGAAGCCGGCGGCCGGAGACGCTCCAGCGAAAACTGGTTCAAGCCAGTTGGAAACGTTAACGCCAGAGCAGCTGGCGGAGACCAATGAAGCCACTGAACAGCTGGAACAGCAGCAGGCGTCTGAAGGCGTGGATATTGATGTCAGCGGGGAGGGGAACACGACTGCTGAAGCCGCCGAAAAACCTGCAGAAGCGACGGTTGGAAATACCGAAAGGATCGAGCTGGGCATGCAGCAGCTCAGCGCGTTCGGGCAGGAGAACAAGGTGCTGTTGGGTGTCGGCAGCGGCGTTGACGCTATGCTGCGTTATGTATTGGCGAATCCGCAAAGTATGGCGTCAGGATTATCCATGGTATGGATCAATGCTGAGGTCAGTGAGGGGCTGTTGGACGAAATTAAAGAAAAGGCGCCGGACTTTTTCTCACTGCAAGTGCTTGATCTGTATGACTCCACTTTGGACCTGCAAAGCCGAAACGCTATGCAGCGGCGGGACTTCGCGCGTCGCAACAGCATGCAAGGCTATCGCGTGGAGGGGATGAGCGGCTTGAGCCTGATTCCATCGTCGGAGGACGGTCAGGTCACCCGTAAAGTAGAGAGTTGGCTGACCTTCCATGCGCCGGGGATGAAGAAGCAGGCTAAACGGCTTTGAGCGTACTTTTTATTTGCGCGTAGGCCTGCTGTATTTGTTGTGCGACCTCTTTGGCGCGCTCTACTTCCTTCTTCGATGCTCCGCGCGCCATTAATTTATCGGGATGAAACTGGTTCATCAGGCGGCGGTAGGCTTGCTTGATCTGTTGCGCGTCTGCGTTTTCACTGACGCCAAGGGTGCGATACGCATCGCTTAGAGGGGCTCTATGTGAATAGCCTTGTTGGCGGCGCGCCTTGAGAATTTCCTGAAAGATATACTCAAACTCGCTGCGACTGACTCCCAGGCCCTGGCGAAGTATTTCCAGGGCGTTGCGCGTGGCGGGCCCCGGTTCGCCCTCTGCAATCGATATCTGGATGGCCAGATTCAGTAATAGAGCGATGTTGTACGGTCTGAAACGGTTCGCCTGACGAAACTCGCGCACTTCCCCCATTAAGTTGAAGTCTTGAGAGGCGCCTTTGAAAAAGGCCTCGCGGCAGCGTTTCTGGCGAACTTCATCCAGATCGAGAAAATGGGCGAGACTCACAACGCGGGCTTCCAGTAAGGGCGGCAGATCGTCTTTATGCGCTTCCGTCGACGCGCTGATGTTTCCCAATATGCGAAACAGACCGTTCAGCACTCTGGCGCTGTCGTTGTCATTAAAGTTGAGCCGCCACCCGGGGGCGAAAGGTTGCAGGGTCTGGTCGAGCTTATCGCCCAGCCAGATACCGAAGGCGGCGCCGAACGGGCCGCCAGACATAAATCCCATTACACTGCCGAAAAACTTACCCCACCACATCGTCCGCTCCTGTGCGTGATTGCGGTTACAGCTGCGCCTGAATGAATCCCTTAAAAGTGTTTGTGCAGAATGCGATCAAAAGGCGGCTTTCGTCAACTGTTCATCCAGCCATTGCAGACGGTCTGGCGTGCCGATATCAAACCATAATCCATTGAAACGCTCGCCACTGACTTTGCCTTTGGCGATCGCCGCGCGCAGAACGGGAGCCAATGGATAAACGCCATTGGGTACGCTGGCGAACAGGCTGGGGCGGTATACGCCTATGCCTGAGAAGGTCAGTTTGCTTGGCCCGCGGGTAAGAACTCGCTCGTCGTCGCCCAGTTGGAAATCGCCGGTTTGGTTGTGGGGAGGGTTCTCCACCAGCACCAGATGGGCAAGGTCTTCGCTTGAAAACGGGCGGTTAACCAAACCGGAAAAATTGTAGTTGCTCCAAATGTCGCCGTTCACCACCACGAATGGACTGTCCGCGCCGTCATCCAATAGCGGTAAGGCTTTCTTGATGCCTCCGGCGGTCTCCAAAGGCGAACCTTCTGGGGAGTAGTGAATGCTTACACCAAAGCCGGCTCCGTCTCCCAGAAACTGCTCCAGTTTATCTCCGTGCCAAGCGTGATTGATAACCAGCTCGGTGACGCCGGCGCGCTTCAACGCATCGATAATGTGCTCGATCAGAGTCTTATCTCCCGCCTGTAACAGCGGTTTGGGTAGATTTTCGGTCAATGGCCGCATGCGCGTTCCGAGACCTGCGGCTAGAATCATTGCGCGCATAGAACAACCTCCGGGTTGCTTTCCAGTAGTCTGACAGCGGGAACCAGACGCTCCTGGATCCATTCGTTGATTTCGGTGAACTCGTCGTATTTGCTCGCCACCTCAATTATATAGTTGAGCGTGCGCGGGATATCGGCCAGATAGCCATGCTTGCCGTCTCGAAGTGAGAGGCGGGCGAAAAGACCGGCGGCCTTCAGGTGACGTTGCACGCCAATCCAGTCAAACCAGCGGGTGAAGGTGGCGAAATCCGCGCCATTTAATAAAGCGGGATCGACTTGATCGTAATAATAGCGGCTCCAAGCCTCCACTTTTTCACGGGGCCATTTGACGTAGCAGTCTCTCAGCAGTGAGGCCAGGTCATAAGCCAGGGGGCCTTTGACCGCGCCCTGAAAATCGATGATCCCCAGATCTCCCTCTTTGGAAACAAGCAGGTTGCGGGAATGATAATCGCGGTGAGTGACTACCACTGGCTGCTCCAGGGCGCTTTCCACCAGACGGTTCATGCAGTGGTCGAGGTATTCCGTTTCGGTGGGGTCGAGGTTGAAGCCCAGTTTTTTCTCCAGCAGCCACTCGCGGAATATGCTCATTTCAAAGCGCAGCATGGCTTCGTCATAAGAGGGGAGCGCGTAACCTTCTATGTCTGCGGCTTTCTGTATAGGAAGCAGGGCGTCAATCGCCTGTCGATACAATTGGTCTACCTGCAACGCCGGCGCGTCTGCGATGGCGTTTCCGAACAGGTGGTCGCCAAAATCCTCCAACAATAAAAAGCCGTCTTTGAGGTTTTCCGCATAAATCTCAGGAACCCGAATGCCTTTGGCGCGCCAGCTGCGGGCGATGGCGATGAATGGACGGCAGTCTTCCTGCGCAGGGGGGGCGTCCATCAATACAAACACGCGTTGTTCGCGGGTAACGCGAAAGTAACGTCTGAAACTGGCGTCGCCGGATAAAAAGCTGACGTCGAACTGGTCGTCGCCGAAGTAGGTGGCGAGCCAGTGGCGGATTAGGTCAGGACGCTGGGTCATGGAATCTCTTGAAGTTCTAAAGGTGTACAACTGCTACCGGGCATGCAGGCCAAAGGCCCCAGATTATGCCGCTTTTCCGAGCGGCTGCAACTGGCGGCGCTTACTGACTGAAAAAATTTTCAATCTGCCGGGCATGGGCCTGGGCGTCCTGATAGCCGAGTTTAATCAGGTCCCGCATAAACGGGCCTTCAAACAGTAGGTAGCTGGCGAGGCTGGCGCCGCCCTCCTGATTAGGTTTGCCCTGACCCAGAAACTGACGCACTGCTTTGGGCAACTCTCCCGCATGTCGGGCGGCGATTTCATCAATAGGCTGGCTGGGGGAAATCACCAGCATCTCCAGAGGACGCATGCTGATGCCGGCCTCGCGTAAGCTTTCCTCCGGAGCCAGTTTCAACAGCTGATTAATAATGAGGGCGCGGTCGATGTCATTTTCCATGGTGTCGATGAACGCGCCGTTCAGCATGTGCTCCATGATTTGCGCCAAGGACGGATATTTGCCGCTTGTGCGGCGCACGGGCGCGCAGACCCGGTTGGCGCTGACGCCGATGACCAGTATGCGGTCACACCCCAGATGCACTGCCGGGCTAAGCGGCGCCATATTGCGGACCACCCCGTCGCCGAAGTACTCCCGGTTGATTTTCACTGGAGGAAAAATAGTCGGGATCGCCGCAGACGCCAGCAGATGGTCGACTCCCAGCTCACAGCGCACGCCAACCCGCTGCCCCAAGTGCCAGCCCTCGACATCTGGCGGCGCCTCAAAAAAACTGACGCTTTGGCCGCTGCGATAGCCGCAGGCGGTGAGACAGACGGCGCGAATACCTTCTGGACTGGAGAGGGCTTCCCGTAGACGGTTGAAGTCCGTGTGTGTGGTGAGGAAGTCGCGGAGAGGAGCGTTATCCAGCATGGAGGCGGGAATCTCTTTGTCATCGCCGCTTAGAAACGACTTTACAAAGTGCCCCATGCGTTTGGCCATGCCCCAGAAGTCGGAGCGATACACCTGTTCCGTGCGTAACTCGCTCCATAAATTCTCCAGGCGTTCGACGCTGTGCCGAAAAATATCGCCGCTGCTGGCGAGGCCTACTGCGTTGATGCCGCCGGCGGAGGTGCCGCAAATGACCGGAAACGGATAATGAAGATCCGGTAACTGATCGGAAATGGCTTTCAATACCCCTACCTGATAAGCTGCTCGCGCTCCACCGCCGGTTAACACCAAGCCTGCGGTTTGTGAGGTTTGAGACACAGCGCCCCCTAAACGTATGGTTGTTTGTTTTTGTCCGTTGCTTAGAAATTAGCATAACACAATGCATCTGGATGCTATCTTTAAGGTTTTGTTGGACGCCGCGACACTCGCCGGCTTACCGAATATTGCGGCTGTACTGACGTTGCCTGCGCCGCTATCATGTCCGGTTCCAAATTACAGCTGCCGTCATCGGGAGATATCGTTGGACGGCGGGCATTTCCAAAAATGAATCAAGGGGTTTTATGAAGGAAGGGCGGAAGCGTCTGCGCGCCGGCTATTGTTACATGCTCGCCGGAGTGGTCGGTGTGGCTTCGACAGGGTCCTCGCGTGCGGATTCCGCACCACAGTCCGCGGCCACGTTGGACTGGCGAATGCGTGAGTTCTTGACCCCACAGCAAATGACGACATTGGAGCCTCAATGCAGGGGAACCTATGTTGAGCCGGAATACGGCTTCGTCAATGCTCCTTCTACTGCCTCTACTTCTGATAACGAGGCGCTCAGGGCTCACTCTGACTCTCTAGTCTCGCCCAGCGAATCCGCCATGCGTCTGCAAGGCAATGTCAAAGCGCAGCAAGGCGCCTGGTGGCTTGAAGCGGATCAGGTCGAGCTGGATCGCCAGACCAATGTGGTGGATTTACAGGGCCTGAAGGCCGCCCGGGCTCCCGGGCTGCTGCTGCACGGAGATACGGCCCGCTACAACCTGGACAGCAAAGATTTTACCCTGTCCGACGCCAGTTACCTGATACACCAGCGCCACGCCCGCGGCGACGCAGAGCGGATAAGCAGCGCCGACGCACAACTGGTGCGTATCGAAGACGGCAGCTATACCACCTGTGATCCAATGCATAACGACTGGTCTATCGCCGCCAGCGAGATCATTCTGGATCGTGAGCAAGGCGAAGGGACCGCCAAGCATATGACATTGCGGGTCAAAGATGTCCCGGTGATGTATTTCCCTTATCTGCGCTTTCCTATCGATGACCGCCGCAAGAGTGGCTTCCTGTATCCCACCATCGGTACGTCGAACACCGGGCGAGGCATGTCTTTCGGCATTCCTTACTATTTCAACTTGGCGCCTGACTATGACGCGACCTATTCGCCTTTATATATGCATGGTCGCGGCTTGCTGTCTGAGTTGGAAGGGCGTTGGCTGACAGAAGACACGTACAGTGAACTGCGTCTTGGCTATATCGCCCATGATAGCGAGTTCAGCAAAGAGAACCCGGATGAAAGCGGCCGTCGTTGGGCGCTGGACTTCACTAACCGTTATGACGTGAGCGAGAACTGGCGTTCCACGATCGATTACAATGTGGTGAGTGACAAAGACTATCTCAACGACTTGAACCGCACCTTGGAGATTCAGCAGGAAACCCACATCAAGCGTTCCTGGGATGTCACTTATTTAGGCGGCGGATACAGTTTCAAGAGCCACGTGCAGGGTTATCAGACGGTCGACGATGATATCGTGGATAACGACCGCCCTTATATGCTGCTGCCGCAGCTGTCTTTTGGCTGGGGGCGCGACTTTGATCCGGTGGCGTTTGGTCTGGAGTCAGAGTTCACCTATTTTTGGCGTGACGACGAAAACCTCGACCCGGCTAAGGATCAGCAAGTGGTGGGCGCCCGCTGGCGTACGCAACCCAGTCTCAAACTGCCTCTGTCTACAACCTGGGGCTACCTGACGCCAAAACTGCGTCTTGATCACACTGACTATCAGCTGGAGCAGCGCGCTACCGGGCTGGATGAGTCCATCAGCCGCACCGTGCCTTTCTACAGCCTGGATGCGGGCATGTATTTCGATCGCACGCTGACGCTGTTCGGCGACGAGTACAATCAGAGCCTTGAACCGCGTTTGTTTTATGTCTACTCCCCGGAGCAGGACCAAGACGATATTCCTGACTTCGACACCTCTGTGGCGACATTCAGTTATTCACAGCTTTACAAAGAAGACCGCTTCGTGGGCGGCGACCGTGTTGGCGATAACAATCGTCTAACCCTGGGCGTCACCTCCCGTTTCAATGATCGCGCCACTGGCGCCGAGCGTCTGCGCGCCAGCGTTGGTCAGATCTTCTACTACGAGGATCAACAGGTAGGGCTGGGGACGGAAGGTCTCAGTGATGAAAGCGAGTCGCCCTGGGCGGGAGAACTGGTCTGGCGTCCGAACGACAGATTTGATTTCAAAGTAGAAGGGCTGTGGGACTGGCAGGAGCGTCAGACTGAGAAAGGCGCCACCACGTTGGCGTTCCACGATCCGGAGTATCGTAAGCTGCTCAACCTGAGTCATAGATATACTCATAACGATCTGGAACAGTCGGACGTGTCCGTGCTTTTCCCTGTGACGGATTCCGTCAGCGTGCTGGGTCGCTGGTTTTTTGATCTGGTCAACCACCGTACCATCGGTACTATGGCCGGTGTAGAATACAACGATTGCTGCTGGCGCTTTCAGGTTATCGCCAGAAGCTTCCTGAAAGATGCGGACGATACCGAAAACAGTGAGATGGATCATGGCGTCTTTCTGCGCTTCCAATTGCGCGGCCTGGGCAACATAGGCAGCCGCTTCGAAGATGTGATGGCTAAGGAAATGCGCAATTTCAACGAGCGCGAAACTTACCGCACGGAGCGTTATCAATGGTAGGGCCGCATTGCGGTCCCATCTCCCGCCGTAGTGACGGACGGCGATGAACAAAGTTGATCAAAGTACAGTTTTATTCAGATATACAGGGTTTCATGAAAACGCTAAGACTTAATTTCAGATCCGCCGTACTCAACGCGCTGGGTGCGCTGTTACTGCTTCAGGGATGTTTGGTCCACGCTCAGGTGCAGGAGCTTGATCGCGTCGTGGCGGTGGTTAATGACGACATCGTGCTGTACTCCGAGTTGCAAGACCGCGCCAGTCGTATCAAAGACAAATTGCGTCAACAAAAGACCTCCTTACCGCCGGAGTCGGTATTGCAGGAGAAAGTGCTGGATCAGCTGGTGCTGGAAAGCATCCAGATGCAGATGGCGGACCGCGGAGGCATCCGGGTCAGCGACTCGCAACTGAACCAGACCATGCAGAATATCGCCAAGCAGAACGGCATGACCCTGGATCAGTTCCAGCAGGCGTTAAGTGAAGAAGGCGTGACCTATCAAAACGCCCGTGAGCAGATCCGCCGCGAAATGATCATCTCCCGCGTTCAACAACGCAGTGTGGACAGCCGTGTAAGGGTGACAGAGAAAGAGGTGAACGATTTTCTTAAGTCCGCTTCCGCCAAACAGCAGCGCGCGGAAGAATATCACCTGGCCCATATCCTGATCGCCTTGTCGGAAAACGCGTCTGAAGCTCAGCGTAAAGAGGCGGAGAGCAAGGTCGAGAAGATCCGCAGCCAGCTTGACCAAGGCGTGGATTTTAAACAACTGGCGGTCACTTATTCCGACGCGTCGACCGCCACAGAAGGGGGAGACCTGGGATGGCGCAAGCCGGATCAGGTGCCGTCCCTGTTTGCCGACGTCGCCCCCAAACTGGCTCCAGGCCAGACTTCTGAACCCATTCGCAACAGCAGCGGCGTGCACTTCGTCGCCATGCTGGAAAAGCGCGGCGGCGTCAGCAAAGTGGTTGAGCAGTCCAAGGTCAGGCATATCCTGGTGCAGCAAAATGAGTTGCGCGACGAAATCGCTGCGAAAAAACTGATTGAAGAAATCTATGACAAAGTGCAGGCAGGCGAAGATTTCGAAGAACTGGCCAAGGCCTATTCCGATGACGCTGTCAGCGCAGCCGCCGGCGGCAGCCTGGACTGGGTGAGCCCGGGCGATATGGTGCCTGAGTTTGATCAGATGATGCGTGAGACCCCAGTCGGCGCTGTCAGTAAACCGTTCCAGAGCACTTTTGGTTGGCACATCCTGCAGGTGCAGGATCGCCGCGAGGCGGATATCGGCGACCGGCTGATGGCCAGCCAGGCCAGACAGGTCCTGCATCGTCGTAAGTATGAAGAAGAGTTGCAGAACTGGTTGAACGAAATTCGCGACGAAGCATTCGTTCAGCTCAAGCTTTAACACATTGACCCTGCGCTTCCTCTCCCAGGGAGGCGCTACTGACGGCGACGGACAGGAGCCAGACGTTGAAAATAGCGATCACCCCGGGAGAACCGGCGGGCATCGGACCGGATATCTGCGTCGCCCTGGCGCAAAAGAGCTGGCCGGCCGATTTGGTGTTTGTGTGCGACCCGGAAGTGCTGCTCAAGCGGGCTGAAAGCCTGGGGCTGCCGCTGCAAGTGGCCATCTATTCGCCGGGGGATGATAGTCCGCCTCATGCTCGTCAGCCGGGATCTGCGCTGGTGGCGCCCGTCTCTTGCGGCGCGCCAGTGACTCAAGGCGAACTGAATCCCGCCAACTCCCAATATGTATTGAATACCTTGCGTCGGGCCATTACTGGCTGTCTGCAGCGGGAATTCGACGCCATGGTCACTGCGCCGGTGCACAAGGGTGTAATCAATGACGCGGGCGTCGCCTTTTCTGGACACACCGAGTACTTGCAGCAGCTCAGCAATGTGTCGCAAGTAGTGATGATGCTGGCCTCGGATGCGATGAAAGTGGCGCTGGTCACAACCCATCTGCCATTGTCGCAGGTCGCCCGCAGCATTACGGACGAACGCCTGGAGCGGGTGATCACTGTCCTGCACAAAGATCTGCGATACAAGTTCGGCATTGCTGATCCGCGCATCATCGTGGCGGGCCTTAATCCCCATGCGGGCGAGGGCGGCCATATGGGGCGAGAGGAAATTGACATTATCCAGCCAGCGCTGGAGCGGTTACGCAGCCAGGGGATGAACCTCATTGGCCCGTTGCCGGCGGACACCCTGTTTACGCCGAAAGTCCTGGAGACGGGTGACGCCGTGCTGGCCATGTATCACGATCAGGGTTTACCGGTGTTGAAGTACCAGGGCTTCGGGCGCGCCGCGAACATTACACTGGGCCTGCCCTTTATCCGTACCTCCGTTGATCACGGCACTGCGCTGGATCTCGCCGGGACGGGTAAGGCGGACGGCGGCAGTCTGGAAACCGCTTTGGAATACGCAATTAATATGGTTGAGCGCAGTCGGGGAAACATTCATGGGAAGGCATAACGAGAACATCGGGCATCAGGCGCGTAAGCGTTTTGGGCAGAACTTCCTGCATGATCGGGGGGTCATTGATCGCATCGTGCGGTCCATCAATCCCAAGCCGGATCAGAATCTGGTGGAAATCGGGCCGGGGCTGGGCGCCTTGACGGAAGAGCTGCTGAAGAGCGGCGGTTCCGTGACGGCGGTGGAGCTGGACCGGGACCTGACGCCCATTCTGCGTACAAAGTTTTTTAATTATCCGCAGTTCAATGTTATTGAGGCCGATGCGCTGAAATTCGACTTCACGCAACTGGCCACGCCGAAACGGCCAATGCGCCTGGTCGGCAATCTGCCGTACAACATTTCCACGCCGCTGATTTTCCATCTGCTGACTTTTCGTGGGTTAGTGCAGGATATGTACTTCATGCTGCAGAAGGAAGTGGTGGATCGTCTGGCTGCGAAGCCTGGCGAGGACGCATACGGACGTCTGGGCGTCATGGCGCAGTATTACTGCAAAGTGGAGTCTTTGTTTAACGTTGGTCCAGGCGCCTTTCAGCCTGCGCCCAAAGTCTGGTCGGCTATCGTCAGATTGACGCCTTACACGGAGCCGCCCTTGGTCTGCAAGGATGTCGCGACGCTGACCTCGGTGGTGCGTCAGGCGTTCGCGATGCGCCGTAAGACCCTGCGCAATACGCTCAAGCAGTTGATTACCGTAGACGCGCTGCAATCGCTGGACATTGACCCACAACTCCGGCCGGAACGACTGGGTTTGCCTGAGTTTGTGAGAATCGCGGACTATGTATATGATCACCCGCTGGAAAACGAATCATAAGAATATCAGCGCCAGCGTGTAATCCGCTGAGCATAAGGGACCAGGCAGATGAGTGAGACGTCTTTGTACGATATTCGGGTAACTGTGCGCACGCAGTTTATCGCGTCACAATCCGACCCGGACAATAACCGCTTTGTGTTCGCCTACCACATCACTATCCTTAATGAAGGCGCGAGTGCGGCGCAGCTGTTGCGGCGGCGTTGGCTGATCATTGATGGCGACAACAAGGAGCAGGAAGTCACCGGTGACGGCGTGGTGGGACAGCAGCCGGTGATTCAACCGGGCGCGAGCTATGAATATTCCAGCGGCTGTGTACTGGATACGGAAGTTGGCGCGATGGAAGGGCATTACGAGATGCTGGCTGACGATGGTCATCTGTTCAACGCGGAGATTCCCCGCTTTATACTCGCCGCGCCCCGCGTTCTGCATTAGGCGCTCTTGCGCCGATCAACGGGCTTCCTTAAACAACGGCACAGATGTGACTCCTGGTTATGGCGACTTATGCAATCGGAGACATACAGGGCTGTTTTGAGCCCTTACAACGCTTACTGGATAAATTGAGCTTTGATCCTGCAGTGGATTCGCTCTGGTTTGCCGGGGATCTGATCAACCGGGGGCCGCAGTCTCTGGAATGTCTGCGTTACATTAAAAGCCTGGGCGACAGCGCGCTTAGCGTGCTTGGCAATCACGACCTGCATGCTCTGGCGGTGTATTACGGCGGTGAAAAGGTAAAACGCAAAGATACCTTTCAAAGTATTCTGCAAGCGCCGGACTGTGAAGAGCTGATGCAATGGTTGTTACGTCATCCGCTCGCCTACTATGACTCCGACCGTAATATCTTCATGAGCCATGCTGGCTTGCCGCCGCAATGGGACGTCTCCCAGGCGTTAACCTTGGCGGAGGAATTGCAGCAGGCGTTACGCGGCCCTGACGCTAAATCCTACTTTCAAAATATGTACGGCAATGAACCGGCCTGCTGGCGGGATGACCTGACTGGGCTGGAGCGCTTGCGTTGTATTACCAACTATTTCACGCGCATGCGCTTTCTGGATGCAGACGGCGGTCTTGAGTTCAAGCACAAAGAAAAGATTGAAACCGCCCCGCCGGGGTATGCGCCCTGGTTCAGCTATCCAAGACAAGACGACACGACGATTCTGTTTGGTCATTGGGCGGCGTTGCAAGGACATACCGGACGGGCCCGGTTTGTGGCGTTGGACACGGGGTGCGTATGGGGAGGAACCTTGCGCGCCGTCAATCTGGATACAATGGAAATGATCGAGGTGGCGCATGCGTGAGGAAGATAAACATGGCGGCTCGGGTATTCTGGCGGCCGGCCTGATTCTGATGGGGCTGTCAGTGGCCATGGGCGCAGTCGGCGCGCATTTGGTCGCGCATTTTCATCCAGAGGCGACAGGCAGTTTTGAAACAGCTGTGCGCTACCACTCGCTCCATGCGATGGGACTGATCATTCTGGCGCTGTCACGGGGATTTTGGTCGCGTAAGGCTTATGGTATTGTGGCGGCCTTTTTCGTCGCAGGGCTTGTTTTGTTCTGTGGCGGACTGTACGCCAAGACTTTATTGCAGTTCAGTTTCCCCAATGGATTCATACCCACCGGAGGCATGGCCTTTATTCTGGGATGGCTGATTTGGGGAGCTGAAGCGATACGCCTGAAATGGGGCAGGCGTGAGCGGGCGTTATAAGGGAACCAACGCACCGCGCTATCTAGATCCGTAGTTTGGTTGTGTTGTATTTGACCAAGGAGAACCTGGGAAAAATGAGTAAAGATCGGAACAATCGTAAAGAACAAATTCTGCAATGCCTCGCGCAAATGCTGCAGGACGAGCCGGGGGAGCGCATTACCACGGCCAAGCTGGCGAAGACAGTCGGCGTTTCGGAAGCCGCTTTGTATCGGCACTTCCCCAGTAAAGGGAGGATGTTCGAGGGATTGTTTGAGTTTATTGAAGAGAGCATTTTTTCCCGCATCAAGCTGATCCGTTCTGAGGAAATCAGCACCGCCCAGAAAATCAATAAATCTGTCTTGTTGTGCCTGACCTTCGCACAACGCAATCCCGGCATGTGCCGCCTGTTGCTCGGCGATGCGCTGCAAGGAGAAAAAGATAAATTGCGCGCTCGCGCAGCCTCTTTCTTCGAACGTTTGGAAACCGAGTTTCGCAGTATGCTGCGGGATGGGGACGTGCTGCATGGTCAACGCACCCAGTTGACTCAACTAGACAGCGCACAACTCTTTCTGAGTCTGATCGAAGGGAACATGCATCGCTTTATCCGTTCCGGCTTCCGCATCGATCCACTGCAAGGCTGGGATGAGCACTGGGGTTTTATCTCCCAACACCTGTTCGTTTGAAAGCAGCTATTCTTTTAACTATGTTAAAGTGAGCCCGAAGCGCTCCTATTGTTCGTTTGTAGTACAAACGGGTTATGGATTACTTTGGGCTGGACTGAGACTATTGTACAAGAATGTAATGGGCTGCGTGGTACACTCTCCCGCCATAAGTACAACCAAATACAGGTTTTTGGAAATCGCCAGTGACGGGTTTTTATCGATTGCACGCTGCATTATGCAGCGTGTTTGCTTTGTGGTTGGGATTCGCCGGACCGGCGATGGGTGCGGAAGCGCCTGCTGAAAAGGATAAAATGGTCCGCATCGCCACCGGTGAATGGCTGCCTTACGTCAGTGAGACTCAGCCATACTGGGGCGCTTTGGGTCACATCATCACGACCGCTTTTAACCGCGCGGGTTATCAGGTGAAGTTTCAGAATTTTCCCTGGGCGAGGGGGTACCAGCTGGTCAAGGATGGCGTTTGGGATGCGACCATGCCTTACTATTGCTCACCGGATCGCGAGCAGGAATTCTATTGCAGCAATCCTTTGGTTAGTGGCGAGCAGGTGTTCTTTCACCTGAAAGAGGTGCCTGTTCAGTGGGAGAAGCTCTCTGATCTGAAAGGATATTCAATCGGCGCTACACTAGGCTATTACTATGGAGAGGCTTTTGAAAAGTCGGAGAGTAGCGGCGAACTGATGGTGAAACGTATCGCCAGTGATGAAAAAAACATGCAATTGCTGCTGATGGGGCGCATTAAGCTGTTTCCTCAAGATAAAGAAGTCGGTTACAGCACGGTTCGTCACATGTACCCGCATCAGAAAGAGTTACTGACCCACCACCCCAGACCAATTCACACTAAAACCCTGCACCTTATTTTTCCGCGAGATAACCCCGCCAGTCCTGAGCTATTGAAAGTCTTCAACAAACAGTTGGGCGAGTTAAAGCGAGAGGGTATTTGGGATCAGTACATGCGCGCCATGCGTGACGGGGATTACGAGAAACCCGCTGGTGGGGCTGAGCCGCCAGCGGGCAAAGAACATTAAAGCAGACGGTTTACAGGGTTTTTAGCAGAATGTCCGCTAAAGGCTGATACAACGCAGGGCTGGCGATGAGCAAATCCTTGCTGTTTAATTCTTCTGGCATGCCTTCCGGCGCCACTGTCAAATTGCCGCAACTTGCGCCCGCTTCCTGGGCGATCAGGCGCGCTGCTGCGCAGTCCCAAGGGCTGACGGTTTCGTAGTAAGCGTCCAGACGTCCCATGGCCACCCAACAGATATCCAGCGCCGCCGAGCCGATACGGCGAATATCCTGGCACTCCATCATCACCGCCTGCAATCGTTGAATCAGCTCCGGCAATCGACTTTTATCGTAAGGAAAGCCGGTTGCCACCAGCGCTTGTCGCAAATTGGTGGCGCCGCTGACCTGGATCGGCTTGTGATTGCGCAGCGAATACTGGCCGCGCATGGCGTGAAAGGCTTCTTTCTGAAACGGACAGTGCACCACGCCGATTTGCGCTTCGCCTCTTTCAAAATAGGCGATGGATACCGCCACCTGATAATGGCCGTGGGCGAAATTGACGGTGCCGTCGATGGGGTCGATGACCCACAATGGGCCGTTGAGGTCGCCGACTTTGCTTATGTCGGACATATTCTCTTCCGACAAAATGGCGTGATCCGGATAGTTGGCGCGGATGCGTTTGTGTATCAGCTCATCGACTTTCAGGTCAACGGAAGTCACCAGCTCCTGGTGATTTTTGAAGCTGGTTTCATATTCTGCGTTGCGCTGCTCTTTTTCCATTAACTCGCCGGCCTGCAACGCCAGATCCACCGCGAACGTTGAAATGTCGTGTAGGGAATGTGTCATGTGTTCAATCACCTTGATAAGAGTAATGGATGGCCCGTCGCGCAGGCGAGCGCCGGGCCGGGAGCGTTAGTCGTGAAAGCTGCGGCTGGCGCGCATGGAGTGAGCCCGATATGTGCCCAGCATGCGAATATCCTCGGCGAAGAAAGTCAGCTCTTCCAAGGCCAGCTTCATGTTCGGCGAGTCGATGTGTCCCTCAATGTCCACATGGAACTGACTGGCGTTCAAAGTGCCGCCCGGCATGTAGCTCTCCAGTTTCACCAGATTGACGCCGTTGGTGGCGAACCCGCCCAGGGCCTTGTACAACGCGGCGGGAATATTGCGCACCCGGAAGAGCAGGGAGGTGATGTACTTCACTCCTGGCTCAAGGGGAGGGAGTCTGTTTTCGTGGGACAGGATAATAAAGCGAGTGGTATTGCCGGTTTTATCCTGAAAATTCTCTTTCAGAATCTCCAGCCCGTACAGCTCAGCCGCCAGGCTGGACGCGATGGCGGCTTTAGTTTTATCGCCGCTCTGGCTGACTTCCAGGGCTGCGCCGGCGGTATCCAGCGTGGCGACTGGGTTCAGTCCCAGCTCGCGAACGTGATCGGCGCATTGCGCCAGCGCCTGGGGATGTGAGCCGACAACGCACAGATCTTGCAGGCGCGCCCCAGGAAGCGCCATGAGGCAGTGGTTTACGGCTTCGAAGTGCTCTTCCTGAATATGCAGGCTCATTTGTGGAATCAAGCGGTAAATCTCCTCCACGCGTCCTGCGGTGGAGTTTTCCAGAGGGATCATCGCCAGTTCCGCTTTGCCTTGCTCCACTTCTTCCATGGCTGCGCGAAATGAGCCGCAAGCCCGCGCTTCGCGATCGGGAAATACTTGCTTACACGCCAGATGGGAGTAAGCGCCCTCATGACCTTGATAGACAATCACCTTGAACCTCGTAACTATGTGCCGGACGAAAAGCGCGACGCTGCGTGCTCAGACTGACTCTGACTGCGCAGGCCTGGGGCGTCGCCGGGTGCGTTGGCGCTTGGAAATAGAAAAGCATGTACTCTAAGGACTTCCCGTCCAGTTTTCTAATAGTTTGTGGGTGAAGCGTCCAGGATAACATTAATTTTGCCGTTGGCGTCGCCGCTTAAGCGCTTAACCTGCAATACTTTTTAGTATATTTAACAGAGAATCGGTTTGCGGAGGCAATGAGATGAATAAAACGCCAGCGAGACCGAATGCGCCGCCAGCAAGCAAACAGGCGACCCAGCACTTTCTGCAAAAGGTCAAAACGACGCCCTTGGCGCACGCTCATGGGAGCGGCCGTCTTATATTCGCAGTCGACGCCACGATGAGCCGTCAGCGGCTCTGGGATCAGGCGAGTCATCTGCAGGCGGAAATGTTTCTTAGCGTCGGAAACGCGACGGGGCTGCAGGTACAGTTTGTCTATTATCGAGGACTCAAAGAGTTTAATTGTTCTGATTGGGTGACAGACGCAAATGCCTTGGTGCGGGCGATGACCTCCGTATATTGTATGGCGGGCCAAACACAGATTGGCCGAGTGCTGGCGCACGGAAAGTCCGAGTCTTTAAAACGCAAAGTTCAGGCATTGGTGTTTGTCGGCGATGCGTTAGAAGAAGATGCTTCCGGATTATTGAGACAAGCGGGGGAGCTTGGCATTATCGGCGCGCCGATCTTTATGTTTCAGGAAGGCTGTGATGCGGGCGTGGAAGCAGTGTACAAAGATATCGCCAGACTCTCCGGCGGCGCTTGGTGTCGATTTGACGAAGGTAGCGCAGAACAGCTAAAGGAGCTGCTCGGCGCTGTTGCCGAGTATGTGCGTGGCGGCCTGCCTGCATTGGAGGCCTACAGTCGTCGAGGCGGCCCTCGTTTGCTGGAATTGAGGTGACAACTCCCCGGGCCGAAAATAGATACCAAAACGCCCTGACATGGCGGCGATAATAAGGAAAGAGAAGTGCAACTGATATTGGGGTTCTTGCTGGCTTTAATTTTTTTCTGGCTGCTGCAGCATGTATTTCAGGCTCCGCCGGAAAAAAGAAAGAAAAATCTGACCTATCTCGCACTGGGTATTGGCGGAGTCGTTATTCTATTGCTGGTGGTGACTGGCCGGTTGAATTTTATCGCGGCTTTGTTTGCGGCGCTCCTGTTGCTGTTCAAACGTCTTCCATCCGTCTTGCAGTGGTTGCCCCTGCTGCGCAAACTTTTCAACGCCGGACGTGACTCTGTGGCGGGAGGCGATGGGCAATCCAGCATCGAAACCAGCCTGCTGCGCATGACGCTGGATCACCGCAGCGGCAAGATGGATGGAGACGTCCTGGCGGGCCGTTACTCCGGGCGGAACCTGCAAGCGATGGACGTAAGCAGCTTGGCGACTCTCTACCGCTCAGCAGTGAGAGATTATCAAGACTCCATTGAGATTCTGGAGACCTATTTTGAACGAGTCTATGGCGTGCATTGGCGGACCCAGTTCTCCGTGGACGATGTGGATAACGTACCAACCCATGATGAGGCCATGACGCTGGCTGACGCCAAAGACGTGCTTGGCCTGACGGATCATGATTTGAGTGAAGATGAGGTCGTGGAGGCGCATCGCCGATTGATGCAGAAGTTTCACCCTGATCGCGGCGGCAGTAATTATCTGGCGGCGAAAATCAATGAAGCCAAACGCATACTACTGGCCCATCTACGCAGCCAGGGATACCAATAATTTGAAATCAGTGGTCGATAACGGGTAAGGAGAGGGGAAATGAAAAAAGATCTGACATTGTATGAAACCCGTGTGGTCGGGGTGTTGCTGGAAAAAGAAATCACTACGCCGGACCAATATCCGTTGTCGTTGAATGCGCTGGTGAACGCCTGTAATCAGAAAAGCAACCGCCATCCGGTGCTGGAACTGGACGAAGCGACTGTCCGCCAGACTCTGGAAGCGTTGCAGCGTAAGGACCTGGTGAAAGGCAGCGGTTATGGAAGTCGGGTGGAGAAGTACCATCATCGTTTCTGTAACACAGAGTTTGGCGAACTTAAGCTGGATGCGCAGCAAGTCGCGGTGGTATGTGAACTCCTGCTCCGGGGCGCGCAAACGCCGGGAGAGCTGCGTTCGCGCGCCAGCAGAATGGCGGAGTTCACCGATGTCCTGGCTGTAGAGGCGACGCTGAAACGGCTACTGGAACACAAGCAGGGACCACTGGTCGCGATGTTGCCCCGTGAGCCGGGCAAGAGAGAGTCGCGTTACATGCACATGTTCAGCAGCGACATAGAGCCGGTAGAAGCGGCGACTCCTTCTGACTCTGGCAACATCTCCGCCTACAAGGCGAGGATTACGGATTTGGAGGCGCGTCTGGAGGCGCTGCAGGAGGAAAACGAGGCACTGAAGAAGAAGTTAAGGCAGTTGGGGCAGGTGGTGTAAGGCGTCGAAAGGGAGGCGTTATTGGCGCCTTCGAACTTTTTTCCCGTTTGCAGTTGCTTTTTGTTAAAACCGCAGGTTAGTATTTAGTCCATGAATACGCACAACACTCTCAACATTTTCAAATCTTTCTCCGGCAACGCAGCGGTTGCTGGCGTTCGTGCGTATTTTAGCGGTTGGCATTTTTGGTTTTATTTTTATAACCATCGTTAACGAGCCCCCGCATACTTAGGTTACAGGAAGGCGCGTTTAACGAAGCTGCCTTCCGGAAGAACTCTCAAAGAAGCTCCGAAGGCAAACGTCTCCGGGGCTTTTTTTATACCCTCGCGAGACTGGAAGCTGCGAATCAACAAGGTGTCGTTGGCAGTTGGATTGAAGCAAACAGGTAATCAACAGGGTAAGGTCATGACGGGTAATCAGTCGTATACTAAAGAGGACAGGGAACCGGCGCCGGCGCTTCAACATAGTGATGTGTGCGGTCGCTTTCTGCCTAGATGGTGGTGTCAGTCTCGATTTAGTTATTGATTTTAAAACTGAATCTTTAACTTACGAATCGAACGCAGACACAGAGTAATATCGGGAGAGAACCAATGAACCAGGCAGCGACAGTCAAAGAATCCGGCGTAAAGTCGATGGGAATCAAGGCAAGAGCAGTTATCGACGAGACATTGAAACATATGGAGCCACCAATACAGCCGATGGGCGATATCCTGCCCTCCGCCAATCAACTTCGGCACCGCTATCCCGTTAACGCGTACCTGGCCACACAGCTGGAGAATGCGCGGACAGCCATCAATAATATTGTGCACGGCGATGACCCGCGTCTGTTGGTCGTTGTCGGACCTTGCTCCGTACACGACACCGATGGCGTGCTGGAGTACGGTCGCCGCTTGGCTGAACTGAAGCCGCAATTGGACGACCGCATGCAAATCGTTATGCGCGCCTACGTAGAAAAGCCTCGCACTACCGTCGGCTGGAAAGGTCTGGTGTATGACCCTCTGCTGGACGGTTCTCACCATATGGCTTACGGCTTGGACAAAGCCAGAAGGCTGATGGTTGAACTGGCGCATCTCGGTCTGCCTTTGGCGACTGAGGCGTTGAGTCCGATTGTGTCGGACTACTTGCAGGATTTGGTGTCCTGGACAGCAATTGGCGCTCGCACCACAGAGAGTCAATTGCACAGAGAGATGGCCAGCGGCCTGACCTCCGCAGTCGGATTCAAGAACGGAACGGACGGCGGAGTGGAAGTGGCGATACAAGCCATGCAATCCAGCCGCTCTCCCCACTGTTACCCCACCTTGTCCACCTGCGGACGCCCCCAAATGCGCAAAACCCTCGGCAACCCCCACGTTCACTTAGTGTTGCGCGGCGGCAGAGGAAAACCTAACTATGATGAAGATAGCGTAAGAGAGTACAGTGAAGCGCTGGAAAAACACGGCCTTCCCGTGCGTTTGATGGTGGACTGCAGCCACGACAACAGCCGGAAAGATTTCCGTAACCAGTCCAAAGTGCTGAATGAAGTCGTGCGTCAGTTGAAAACAGGTAGCTCCACGGTCATGGGCGTCATGCTGGAAAGTTATCTGCAAGAAGGAACTCAGAAAGTACATCCTGACAGACCGCTGCAGTATGGCGTCTCAATCACGGATGGTTGCATTGGTTGGGATGAAACGGAGCGTTTGCTGACTGATCTGTATGGACAGTTGCCAGCCAAGTAAGAATCGGGAATTAAAAACTCTGTGTACGCCTTGGCGCTTAATAGTAGCGTCGAGGCCAGAGAGGCGAGATTTCCCGCTCGCCTTTCTGTGCTTCTTCTAGCGGACTTTAGGCAGTATTAATGCGCCTTAGTCCCGGGTCGCGGCGAACAGTCTGGCCGCGAGACCAAATAACACGACTCCCATCACTCGCTCAATCCAGTGTGAACAGCGCTGGAATACTCTGCGTACGCGCTCTCCAGAAAGGAAGAAACTGAAACCGCAGAACCACAGCGTAGTGGCCACGAACATCCAGCCGCCATAAATACCCTGAATCCACTTGGGCGTATCCGGGCTGATCACGACGGAAAACAAGGCGACAAAGAACAAAGTGGCTTTAGGGTTAAGCACGTTGGTTAAAAAGCCCAGACGAAACGCCTGCCATGCGGACTCACTAGGCAGTGTTTGTTGCAGCGGTTCGTCAGATGGCGCTTGAGGTTTGGCGCGCAAACACTGGAAGCCCACCCAGATTAAATAAGCGGCGCCAATCCACTTCAATACGTTGAAGGCGACCACGGACTGAGAAATCAGCAGGCCAATACCCAATAATGAATAAGTGATGTGTAGAAGTATGCCTGAGCCAATCCCCGTACTGGTCCATAATGCGGGTTTCAGTCCTCGACACAGGCTTTGGCGCATCACCACGGCGAAGTCCGGTCCGGGGCTGGCGACAGCCAATAGGTGGGCGAGGGCGACGGTAAGAAACTCAGTCCAGTACTCATGCATGGGCATACTCCTTGGATATTGAATGCGCTGGCGATCAGAAAAGCATAATCATACGCCGGAGCGGCGGATTCAAGCCTTTCTGAAGCCTGAGCATATTGAGCCTACTCCGGTTTGGGCGTTTCCTGTTCGTCTTCAGAAAAAAGAAACGCGGGCAAGCTGATATTGAAGTACACGCCGGCAAGCCGTGACGCCAGTGTGACCGCCATTCCTGACAACGCGGCGACATCCGAGTCTATGCTGAAGTAGCTCAAAGTCAGGTATAGAAATGAGCCGGCGATGGCTGGCGTAGCGTAGATTTCGCGATGGAAAATCAGCGGGATTTCGTTACAGATAATATCGCGTAAAACACCGCCTGCAACGCCAGTCATGATGCCCATCAACAGGCAAATTTCGAAGCTGTGGCCCAGCGCCTGCGCTTTTTGCGTGCCGGCGATCGTGAAAAAAGCCAGTCCAATGGCGTCGCAGACTTCCAGCATATGAAGAGGGATGCGTTTGAGCCTGACCAGTACGAACGTGGCGAGGGCGGAAATAATGCCCACGCCAAGATAGGTTGTGTTGGCGATCCAGACGACAGGGTGAGCGTTCAGCACGAGATCGCGCAGGGTGCCGCCGCCGAGACAGGTTACCAGGGCCACTACAAGCACGCCGAAAACGTCCAGTTTCTTGTGTCCGGCGACAAGCGCGCCGGAAATGGCGAATACAGCGATACCAAAGAAATCCAGAAACACGTACATGGAAGCTCCGCAAAGGGCTGGTTTGACGAAAAGAGCGCGAATTATACAGATTATGGCCAAAAAGTGAGTAATGACTGTCCGCAACTGAAGCATGCGACACAAGTACAATCACAACTGGGCCGGCGATAATTTTGTGTTATGATCGCGCTCAGTTTACGAGGTTAAGTTTTAAGCAGCGATGACCCACAAAAACAAGCATATAGTCGTTGTGGACGACGATTTGGAAATTCGGCAATTGCTGAGCCAGTATCTTTCCAAAAACGGTTTTGACGTATCTCCGGCTGAGGATGGCGAGACGCTATTCAGGCTGCTGGAGGGTGAGACGCCGGATCTGATTATTCTGGACATCATGCTGCCTGGCGATGATGGCTTTATTATCTGCCAGCGTCTGCGTAAGTCGTCCACGGTTCCCATCATCATGTTGACCGCTAATGCGGATGACACGGATCGTATCGTCGGTCTCGAAATGGGGGCAGACGACTATATTGCCAAACCTTTCAATCCTCGAGAGTTGCTGGCGCGGATGAAAGCGATCCTGCGTCGGGTGCAGCCCAAGCAGAGCGCGCCTTCCGGGCAACCCAAAATCTATCGTTTCGGCAATCTGGTGCTGGACACTACATCCCGCATGCTGGTGCAACCTAACGGCGACAAGAGCGCCATCAGCGGCGCCGACTACACTTTATTGTGTCTGTTTCTGGAAAAGGGCAATGAAGTGTTAAGCCGGGACGAAATTTCCGACGTGCTGCACGGGCGCGAGTGCTCGCCATTGGATCGTAGCATCGACGTGCATATGAGCCGGTTACGGCAGCGACTGGGCGATGACGCCAAAAACCCCACTCTTATCAAGACCGTGCGCGGCTCCGGTTATGTTTTAGCGGTTCCGGTTGAGCGCGAATATGGGGATTAAAAGAGGCGCTCGCCGAGGATTGGCGGGCTTGGCTCCGCGTTCTTTATTGTCGCGAATGGTGATTGTTCTGGTCATCGCCGTATTGGCTGCGCAGGCGCTGTCCAGCTTGATTTGGGTGGCGCAGATTAAGACCCGTAATCAGGAAAATGTGCTGAGTATGTCCAATCACTTGGCGTTCAGCATCGCTTCCACTGTGCGCTTCTTCAAATCCCTACCAGTGGAATACCGCCATATCGTCCTCGATCAGTTGCGGCGCATGGGCGGTTCGCGCTTTTTCGTCACCTTCAACAGTGAGTTGATCAATATCAGCCCGACGCAGGACACGGACCTGAAGCGCTGGGTGTTAGAGGAAGTGGACTCTGTCCTGCAACGAGAGCTGGGCCGTCAGGTAGAGATTATATCCGAGTTCTCTTTCGCCGAGTCCCTGCATGTTTTTAACAATGATATTCGTTTGCTGGATCTGCCGCCGGGATGGGGGCATCACAGCCTGTTGTTGCATCCGCAAAAGACCCCGATTCTGGTGGTGCAGATAGGATTGGAGAAAGACGAGTGGCTGTATCTGGCTACGCTGTTGCCCACGCCAGACGGCCTAATTGAAGGCGATTATCTGCCCGCTGAGCGCCTCTGGTTCATGGGGATCACGGTGATACTGGTGGTGCTGTCGCTGTTTGTCGTAGTGCGCTGGCTGACGCGACCATTGAAGTTGCTATCGCGGGCGGCGGACGAATTAGGCAAGGACATTGAGCGGCCTCCGTTGCCGGAGGAGGGCAGCACGGAAGTTGTGGCGGCGGCGCGCACCTTTAACGCCATGCAAGAACGCATTCAGCGTTATATTCAGGATCGGGAAACGCTGTTCTCAGCCATCTCCCATGACCTTAAAACGCCGATTACCCGTCTGCGACTACGGGCGGAAATGCTCGACGACGATCAGCTGCGCGGCAAGTTCATACAGGATCTGGAAGACCTGGATCACATGGTGCATGGCGCCTTGCAGTGCGTCAAAGACACCACTGTCCATGAAAATCCGGTGAATATCGATCTACACTATTTATTGCAGCAAATTTGCGAAGGCGCGGATCTGCAGCGCAAGAAAGTAGTGCTGACCGGTGTGCTGGAGCAGCCGTTCTGGGGCAAGCCGCTGGCGCTCAAGCGAGCATTCAGCAACATCATTGATAATGCGCTGTTCTACGGGCATCAGGCGGAAGTATTTCTGGAAGATGTGAATGAAGGCGTGCACGTAGCAGTGCGGGATTTTGGTCCGGGGGTTCCGGAAATGGAGCAGGATCGCATTTTCGAACCTTACGTAAGGTTAGAAAAGTCCCGCAATCGTAACACGGGCGGATCTGGCCTGGGACTGAGCATCGCCCGCAATATTATCCATGCTCACGGCGGCAGGCTGAAGGTCAGAAACCATGAGCAGGGCGGCTTTGTCGTGGAAGTCTGGCTGCCCAGGCAGTATCAGGAAGTCTGAGTCTGGCCCGGTGCCCGCCAATGGCCGCTTAATTGTGGTCGTTGGGAACCTGCAAGGTTTTTAAGGTTTTGTTACATTAGGTTGCTCTATCTTACCCCGCCCCCGTATTTCCCCCCCTATACTGAGTGAACCTTTGAGCGTAATCAGAGGATTTCAGCCTTCCTAAAATATCCCATCAGGGATTGTTCAATCGGGAATGGCGAACCTTTTATTTAAACAACAATAAACAGTAGGTTTGGTCATGAAACGAATTAAAAAAGCTCTTGCTCCTATCGTTCTTTCTGGCATCGCAGCAGCAACTTCAGCACAGGCGGGCGAAGTTGAGGTTCTCCACTGGTGGACCTCCGGCGGTGAAGCGGCGTCTGTCGCCGTATTGAAAGGCTTGTTGGAGAAAGAAGGGCACACCTGGAAAGACTTTGCGGTTGCCGGGGGTGGCGGGGAAAGCGCCATGACCGTTCTGAAATCACGAGCCGTATCAGGAAACCCACCTGCAGCAGCCCAGATCAAAGGGCTGGATATCCAAGAGTGGGCGAACCTCGGTCTGTTGGCGAACCTGGACTCCGTCGCCAAAGCCGGGAACTGGGACAAACTGCTCCCAGACGTCGTTTCCAACGTCATGAAATACGAAAACCACTACGTTGCTGTTCCGGTAAACGTGCACCGGGTGAACTGGCTGTGGGCCAACCCAGACGTGTTCCGTAAAGCGGGCGTAGGCATCCCAACCACTTGGGAAGAATTCCCTGCAGCGGCTGACGCCATTCAGAAAGCTGGCTTCATTCCGCTGGCGCACGGTGGTCAGGCATGGCAGGACGCTACTCTGTTCGAAGCCATCGCTTTGGGCATGGGCGGCAGCGAGTTCTACAACAAAGCCTTTGTTAAGCACGACGCTGATACGCTGAAGAGCGAGAAGATGGTTAAGATCTTCGAAACCTTCAAGAGCATGCGTAAATACATCGACAAAGATGCAGCCGGTCGTGACTGGAACATCGCCACTTCCATGGTCATCAACGGTAAAGCCGCGATGCAGGTAATGGGCGACTGGGCCAAAGGCGAATTCACCGCAGCGGGTAAAAAGCCAGGCGTTGACTACATGTGTCTGCCTGCTCCCGGCACTTCCGGTCAGTTCACGTTTAACATCGACAGCTTCGCCATGTTCAAACTGAACAATGACGACAACGTGAAAGCACAGAACGCTATGGCGCGTCTGATCATGGAGCCGACTTTCCAGGAAACCTTTAACCTGAACAAAGGCTCTATCCCAGTACGTAGCGGCATGGCTCGCGACAAGTTCGACAGCTGCGCGGAAGCATCTATGGACGCTTTCAACGCCGCCGCTTCTACTGGCGATCTGGTGCCCAGTATGGCGCATGGCATGTCCACCACGTCCTATATCCAGGGCGCTATCTATGACGTCGTCACCAACTTCTTCAATGACGACAGTCAGTCCGCTAAAGAAGCGGTCAACAAGCTGGCGCAGGCTGTAAAAGCAGCAATGTAATCGGCTTAGCGCGCGCGAACAGATCAGTTCGCGCGCGCAACCCCCATCTCTATCCTAAACTTGCCTTTAACGAGGGGAACCATGAGGGCGATATCCATGGGCGCACACGATCGTCCCGAAGCAACTGCAAAAGCGAAAGGCGGTCTGGCCTGGTTGGAGCGCTGGCTGCCAAAAATGGTGCTGGCTCCGACGTTCGTCATGATGCTGGTCTTTATCTATGGCTACATCATCTGGACGGCGGTCCTGTCGATGACCAATTCGCGTTTTCTGCCGTCATATGACTTTGTCGGCCTGCTTCAATTCGAAAAGCTGTTTGAAAACGACCGTTGGCTGGTGGCTTGCACCAACCTGGGTATTTTTGGTGGACTGTTCATTCTGGTCTGCCTGGTTCTGGGGGTGACCCTGGCGATACTGCTGGACCAGAAGATTCGTCAGGAAGGCGCGATCCGTACGGTCTATCTGTATCCTATGGCGTTGTCCTTCATCGTTACTGGTACGGCCTGGAAGTGGATGCTGAATCCTGGACTGGGTCTGGAAAAAGTGGTGCGGGATCTAGGGTTTGAAAGCTTTAGCTTCGACTGGATTGTCGACCCGAATATGGCCATTTATACGCTGGTGATCGCCGCCGTATGGCAGTCATCTGGATTTGTGATGGCGATGTTCCTGGCGGGGCTGCGCGGTATCGATAATTCCATTATTCAAGCGGCTCAAATCGACGGCGCCACGCTGCCGAAAATCTATCGTCGCATTATTCTGCCGAGTCTGCGTCCGGTGTTTTTCAGCGCCTTTATCATTCTGTCTCACATTGCTATCAAGAGTTTCGACTTGGTGGCGGCGATGACAGGCGGCGGCCCTGGCTATTCTACTGACTTGCCGGCGACCTTTATGTACGCGCACTCATTCACCCGCAGCCAGATTGGCTTGGGCGCGGCGAGCGCAATGCTGATGTTGGGCGGCGTGTTGGCCATCCTAATTCCCTATCTGTACTCAGAATTGAGAGGGTCGCGTAATGGTTAATCAGACTGCGCAATCATCCATGAACTGGAGTCGTATTAATCGCGGGCTTATCTACGCCGTGTTGCTGACCGCAGCGCTGTTTTACCTGCTGCCCCTGGTCGTTATGGTGTTGACCTCGTTCAAAACAATGGACGACATCCGTAGCGGCAACCTGATTTCCTGGCCGACCGAGTTTGTCTTTGACGCTTGGTCCAAAGCCTGGAGCACCGCCTGTACAGGCGTTCGCTGTGAAGGGGTGGAAGGATACTTCTGGAACTCCGTGCAAATCGTTGTGCCGGCGGTTCTGATCTCCACATTCCTGGGCGCTCTGAACGGTTATGTGTTCACTAAGTGGAAATTCCGCGGAAGCGAGCTGTTGTTCGGCCTACTGTTGTTCGGATGCTTTATTCCGTTCCAGGTAGTGTTGCTGCCTATGGCGCAGACCTTGGGGTTGTTGGGCCTGGCTAACTCCACTGCTGGTTTGGTGTTTGTGCACATTGTCTACGGTATGGCGTTTACGACCCTGTTTTTCCGTAACTTCTACATCAATATTCCGGGTGAGCTGGTTAAAGCGGCGCAGCTGGACGGGGCAGGTTTCTTCACTATTTTCTGGCGTATCCTGCTGCCGATTTCCGGCCCGATCATTGTGGTGACCATTATCTGGCAGACCACGCAGATCTGGAACGACTTCTTGTTCGGCGTGGTCTACGGCAGCGGCGATACTCAGCCGATTACCGTTGCACTGAACAACCTGGTGAACACCTCCACTGGCGTGAAGGAATATAACGTGCACATGGCGGCGGCGATTATCGCGGGTCTGCCCACACTATTGGTTTACGTACTGGCCGGCAAATACTTCGTCAGAGGACTGACCGCCGGGTCTGTGAAAGGCTAGGCGCGCCGCCGCCTTTCACACAAGAACAAAGACAGTTTCGAGGTTAATTTAAATGGCTGCATTAGAAATTCAAAACGTTCGTAAGACCTACGGCGGTAAAACGGAAGTCCTCAAAGGCATTAACATCAGCATCGAGAAGGGCGAGTTTTTGATCCTTGTCGGTCCGTCCGGCTGTGGCAAGTCCACGCTGATGAACAGCATCGCAGGACTGGAGGAGATCACCGACGGCGCTATTTTGATCGGTGGCGAAGACGTGTCCGGTCGTAGCCCGAAAGATCGCGACATCGCCATGGTGTTCCAAAGCTATGCGCTGTATCCAAGCATGAACGTACGCGACAACATCTCGTTCGGTTTGGAAATGCGCAAGGTGCCAAAAGACGAGCGCACGGCTGAAGTAGAGCGTGTGGCGAAAATGCTGCAAATTGAGCATTTGCTGGACCGCAAGCCTTCCCAGCTTTCCGGCGGTCAGCGTCAGCGTGTGGCCATGGGGCGGGCGTTGGCGCGTAAACCCAAGATTTATCTGTTCGACGAACCGCTGAGTAACCTGGACGCCAAGTTGCGGGTGGAAATGCGGACGGAAATCAAAAAGCTGCACCAGAATCTGGGCACCACCATCGTTTACGTGACGCACGACCAAATCGAGGCGATGACCCTGGCGGACCGCATCGCGGTCATGAAAGACGGCATCGTGCAGCAATTCGGCACCCCGCAAGAGATCTATGACGAGCCCGCCAACATTTTCGTTGCCGGTTTCATGGGCTCTCCCGCGATGAACTTCATTCCGGTGCAGATCCAAAACGAAGGCGGCGGCCTGGTGGCGAAAGTCACTACCCGTGACGGTCGCACTTACAGTCTGCCTCTGGGCGAGCGCGGAGCCTGCCTGACTAACTACGTCGGCAAGCAGGTGACTCTGGGTCTGCGTCCTGAAAGGGTGACTCAGGTGAATCCGCATGAAGTGGAGAGAGCCGATGTTATGGTGCTGGAGGCTGAGATCGATATGGTTGAGCCTACCGGACCGGACACCGTTATGCACATTCATCTGAACGGCACGGAAGTGAGCTGTCGTGTAGCGCCTGACAGCGCGGGCAAGCTGGGTGAAAAGATGAACCTGATGCTCGACCTGTCCAAAGCCGTTTTCTTCGATATCGAGAGCCAGGCCCGTATCGGCTAGAGCTTTTAGCCCGGAGCCTCTGCTGCGAATCAGACCCGGGCGTTTTTGCGTTCACTAAAAAATATCAAGCTCATGGCGCGCGCTGAGGCTTTGCCTCGGCGACTGCGCCCCGGGCATGCCTTTACCTGAATAAAAATAATTAGGAGGTGAAGCGATGATTGGTCAATCCTATGGCCGAGAAAGCCATCCCTACGGGTTTGAGCTGGAAGGCGAACGCCACCAGCCGGAAGCTATGGCGGCTGCGCATCAGCACTGCCATCTGGAGATTCTTATTCTGACCCGCGGCAGTGTTGAGATGCTGTATGGTCAACAGACGATGAAACTGTTCGCCGGAGACCTTTTATGTTATTCCGCGTTGCACTTTCATCAGTTTGGCGCTGTGAGCGATGACGCCGTGGCGTACAGCTTTAGGCTCCCACTATTCGCCTTGTTCAATCTGCAACTTTCCTGTGGCGTGAAACAGCAACTGTTTCATGGCGTTCCCTGTCGCGCGCGGTGCGCTGGATTGGTGGACGATACTATGTTGGCGCGATGGGTGGCGGAACTGCGGTTACGTGACCCCGCCCTGGATGACCTCATTCTGGATGAAATAACGCTGTTGTTGCGGCGACTGTTCAAGGACGCCTGTTACACCCCGCCTGACCAACAGATTCCAGGCGTTTCGGGGCTCAAAGTCAGCCAGCATATTCCTGTGATGCTGCAGTTCATCAATGACAATTATCATGCGTCTATTAGCGTTTGCGATGTAGCGGACCATGTGGGGCTGCACAAGAACTTCGCCATGACGCTGTTCAAGAAGACCCTGGGAATGTCGATTCTAGAGTATCTGACCGCGCTGCGGGTGCATCACGCCCGACGTATGTTGCAATACACTGGGGAGCAGGTGACTCAGATCGCATACGCCAGTGGTTTTTCCTCCGTGACGCGGTTTTACGAAGTGTTTGCGAAATACTTTAGCGAGTCGCCGCAAAAGTATCGGAAAAGTTGCGCTTTGGTAGGAGACGACTGAGAGGAAGACGTGTATAACCAGGGCATTTTCGGCGATAAATCTGTCGCCGACTTCGACTTATAATGTTTAGCCCCGGAATGAGTTAGCGGATTGGTAACTATGAGCACTGTCGTTTGTTTTGGTGAAGCCCTCATTGATTTTCTGAATATCGGACAGGATGAGGAAGCCCCTCTACGCCTGCGCAAATTTAAACAGTTTCCTGGCGGCGCACCGGCCAATGTGGCGGTAGCCATCGCCAAGCTGGGAGGCGACGCCAGGTTTGCGGGACAAGTGGGAGAAGATGAGTTTGGCCGTTTTCTGGCTCATGCGCTGCAAGCCTATGGCGTGGACACCAGCCAGCTGCTGTTTCATCCGACGGCGAAAACCGCCCTGGCGTTCGTGATGCTGGACGACTCGGGCGAGCGTACGTTTTCTTTTTATCGAGATGGCTCCGCGGATATGGTTTTGCAGGCGGAGCAGGTCGCTCCGGCTTGGTTTGCGGGCGCTTCCGTCTTTCATTATTGCTCTAACACCCTCACGACGCCCTCGATCGCCGCCGTCACTGAGAGCGCGCTGCAAAGAGCCAAAGACGCCGGCTGCGTCATCAGCTTTGACGTGAATCTGCGCCATAATCTGTGGGCGTCGGGACATGCGGATAAAGAAGTGATCATTCGTTTGGCGGCCTCTTCCCACTTATTAAAGCTGTCTCTGGATGAGCTGGAGTATCTCGCTGCAGGCGCTGATTCCGAGGCGCTTTGCCAGAGCTGGCTGCAACAGGGAGTGAAGTTGATCCTGGTGACGGACGGCGGCAAGCCTATTCGTTATGTCTCCCCCGCGTTTTCCGGAGAGGAGGCGACACCGCCAGTGAAGGCGGTGGACACCACGGCGGCGGGGGATTCGTTCATGGGCGCTATATTGTTTGGGTTGTCGAAATGCGGCGACCAGGCGGCGCTGCTCAATTCACAATCACAGGTCGCCGCGCTGGTGCGTTTTGCTTCCCAGTGCGGCGCATTAACGGTAAGTCGGCAAGGGGCTTTTCCTGCGTTGCCTGACTGGTCTGAAGTCAGTCGTTTTTGGGAGCTGAGTGAATGAATTTCAGAAGCAGGGATTTTTTAACTGCGCACAGCCGCGAGATATTGGATTTTTATCTACGCGCGGGCCGTGACGAGCGGGGCGGCTATTTTCAAAACTATTATGACGATGGCCGCGTGTTTGCGCATGGCGACAAGCATCTGGTCAGCAGTTGTCGGATGACGTTCAACTTTTATCAGGCGCACCAGTTTTTGGACGCGCGCAACGAGGAAGAGCGGGCGCAATGGCTGGCCTGGGCCGAACACGGACTGGCTTATCTGCGTGAGGCGCACAAGCGTGCGGATGCGCCCGGTTATGTGTGGACCTTCAAGGACTACCAACCCGCAGACCAGCGGCAGTACTGCTATGGCTACGCCTTTCTGATTCTGGCGTTCGCCTCGGCGGTCAGCGCTGGAGAAGAGTCGGCGCGCGAGGATTTATATGCAGCCTGGGAGCTGATGGAAAAACACTTCTGGCAGCCGCAACAAGGGCTCTATGCGGATGAAATCAGCGCTGATTGGAGTCAGGTGTCGGACTATCGCGGTCAGAACGCCAATATGCACGCCTGTGAAGCGATGATCGCCGCCTATGAAGCCACCTCTGACTCGCGTTTTCTGGCCCGCGCCATTGAGCTGGCGGAGAAGGTGGTGTTGGCGCTAGGAGGAAAGTCTGACGGGCTGGTGTGGGAGCACTTTACCCAGGAACTGGATATCGATTGGGATTACAACAAAGACGACCCCAAGAATCTTTATAAGCCTTGGGGATTTCAGCCGGGCCATCAGACTGAATGGACCAAACTGCTATTGATGCTCGCCCGTCACAGCGATTTACCCTGGTTGACCGCTAAAGCGCGTGAGCTGTTTGATCGTGCTATGGAAGCCGCTTGGGATGATCGTCACGGCGGACTGTTTTACGGCTTTGCCCCAGACCAGAGTATTTGCGATGACGATAAATATTTCTGGGTGCAAGCGGAAAGCTTCGCAGCGGCGGCGTTGCTGGGCGAGGCGACAGGAGACGAAGGCTATTGGCGGTGGTATGAGCGTCTTTGGGAATATTCCTGGACGCATTTTGTCGACCATGATCATGGCGCCTGGTATCGAATTCTTAATGCGGATAACTCCAAAGTTACAGATAAGAAGAGTGAGGCTGGCGCGAAGTGTGACTATCACTCCTTGAATGCCTGTCTGGAGACATTGCGTGTGCTGCGCGCTTCGTCCATCTGACGGAATAGTCAGAAATATAGGTAATATTTATTTCTTTTTTTGAAATGTGAATGTCAAAAAGGCCGCTTTACCTGAGAAAGGGAAAAGCGGCTTTTTTATGCTTTTCATAAAGTATCAAACCAGTTGTTAGCTAAATACAGGATGCTTTGTTGTTTTTTTGTCCAAGCTGGCGTTAGAATGGAGCGCTGTAAAAATGAAGTAAAAAAACAACAAAAGCAAAAATGCCCCCAGCCGGAACGCAGTAAGCAAGAGATATTCAGGCAGATAGAATATTCGAGTCAGATTTTCTTGTGTGGAAAATTTATTCCAATTATTGGTTTTATGGAATATATTTGCTGTTCGTCTGACACTGCTGAGTAGTCTCGCTTATTCCTGAATAAAAATAACACGGGGAAAGCAATGAAAAGTCCTTCTATTCACGATAGGCATGACGCCAATACGCATACTGACGCCTCTGGACTGGTCAGTTTTCACTTTGGTGAGCCCGAGATCATGGGAGGCTCACATCAACACTGCCACCTTGAAATCAATATCCTTCTATCCGGCTCTATGAGGCTGAGTTACCTCGATCAGTTGTATGAGCTGGAAAGCGGCGACGTCATCTGTTTTTCCGCATTACACCGGCATCAGCTGGTTTCGGCGGACAAGAACGCCTTGCTGCTGCAGCTACGCCTGCCTTTGTTTCTACTCACGGATATGTGCGCGAATGAAATGTTCAAACATTTGCTGATTCGCGGGACGCCTTATCGCGCTAATGCAACGGGCTTGCTATCCCTTGATGCGGTAGAGCGTTGGGTGCAGGAGCTGCGGTGTCTGGATGGACCGCTGCAGGATTTGGTGCTGGACGAGATCACCCTGTTTCTACGCCGCATGATCATGCGTAATCCATGTAAATCCGGGCAAGGCGGCTGTGGTGAATATCGCAGCCGGCACTTGCACCATGCGCATTGCATGGTGGAGTTTATTAATGGCAACTATCGAACGCCCATCACGATTGCTGATGTGGCGGACGGAGTCGGACTGCACAAGAATTTCGCCATGAGCGTGTTCAAGAAAGCGGTGGGAATGTCCGTACTGGAGTATCTGACTGACTTACGAGTGAATCATGCCCGCCGATTGTTGCTGTACTCTCAGGACCAGGTGATTGAGATCGCTTTCGCCAGCGGATTTTCCTCCGTCACTCGGTTTTATGAGGTCTTCGCCAAATACTTTAACGAATCGCCGCTCAAGTATCGCAAGCAACACGCAGACCCAGGCTGAAACTATCGTCTGACATGGGTTACTCATGATATTGGGCGCAGGGATGGCTCGCGTCAGCCATCTCGCGCTCCTCATGAGAATACTGTGCGGGAGGGCGTGCATGCTTGAAGATATCAATGAAAAGCTTCGCTATGTAGGGGAGCGCAATAGCCTTAGTTGGCTGCAACTGGACGCTCAGGGTGTATGCGGAGCGCAGACTCAGACTGGAATCAAATGGCAGATAGAGTGGCCACAGGCCAGCCCCTGGCTGCTGTTCCTGGCGGAGTTGGATGAAGCGCCGGAACGGAACGACGATTTACTTTCTTTATACGAACTTTGTCAGACGCTGAACTTTCCTGGACCTGAGTGTCTTTTGGGCAGCGTTTCGATAAAACCCGGCGGTCGATTTTTTTACCTTCATTACCGGCATGAAATTGAGAACCTGCATGCGAACAAGCTGGAGGAACTACTCAATCAGTTTTTGGCGGATGCAGCGTTGGCGAGAGAGCGTATACAAACCGTTAAGCGCGGCCAAACCGGCGCCGGAGAAAGTGGTCTGAGCCGGTCGCGTGAGGCCCCGCCTATGCAAATATATATGAATGTATAGGTTTGCCGGGTCATGGATGCAATCAATGCTAATCGAGGACATCAGGTCTCAGCCTATGAGCGCCAGGATGTTGATAAATCTTTCTCTGGAAGTACTTCTCCCCTGGCTGGATCAAGCCCAAAACCCGTCGCACCTGAAGCGCCTGTCGTTAATTCCCAAGCAGCTGGCGCTTCTGGAGAAGCGCTGAGGACGAGCCAGCCCAGTGAAACAAGAAGTGTTGAAGCTCATAACGCTGGCTTTGGAAGTGTTTCGAATGAAAGCGATTATAGTCAGGTCATTAGCGGTTTAATTGAGGACAGTAATAAAAAGTTTCCGTTAACTGAAATAAACGCAAGGATAATACTGGATAAGTTTGTGCCAGAAGGCTTTGTTCCGGAAGCTGTCGCAGGACCTGGAGGCAAAGGAGCTGATTTGGTTACGAAAGGACCGGATGGAGAGGTTTTCAAAATCGAGAATAAATGCACCGCCTCCGCACGTGGTTTTGACAAGGAAATTTCTCATGCCGCACAGAATCAAGCCGAGGGATGCCTGGTATTTGTTCAGGTTCCTGAAGGCACAGATGCTGCGCGATGGATGGGAAAATTTTGGGGGAATCGGCAGACTATTCTAAATAACCCTACGCCAGAAAATGTTCAAAAACTGGAGGTATATAAGAATACCGATATTGTTATCTATGACGACAAAGGAAGGGAACTATTGCCTCGACAGCCAATATTCAATCCGGATGGGAAAAGGTAGTTGATATGAGTGAAGTGTATTACTTGTTTAACAAAATAACGAAAGAGTGTGTTTGTCTTGGGAAGAAAACTGGCGACGATGGCTCCGAGTATACCGGCCCTGTCTGCTTTATTGGTGATAGCAGGTACTACTTGCCAATGAAGTACATGCACTTACTTGTCGAGCGTTTTAGAGGCTCCTCTCCCGCAGGGACCGTTTGTGAGGTGGCTGGGTCTGAGCTGTTCGACACGGCTTCTTATCTTGGTCCAGACGAAGACGTTATTGAAGTCGGGGGGGATAGAGATTTTGACCGTCCATTGGCGGCATACCTTCCTGAGCTGAAAGACTGTCGAGTCAAAGAAGAAATTAAAAGGAACGGCATACTGATTAATTAATTGGGACGCCTCAAACCAAGAATGGATAATGCGCCACCACAAGGTATGGAAGAGGATTTACGCCGTTGTGTGGGGCGACCATTTTAATAAGTCTTAGTATGTTTTTACCGCCTTCACCGTTTCGTCCAAGTCCGCGGCGGATATAAAACCGATGTAGTTGAGATTCTTCGCCACCAGCTCTTTGATGTCCTGATTGCTGGCGGCGGTGATCATGGGAGCGGCTTTACCGGTGAAGATCAGCCGGGACCAGTAGGAGAGGAACTGGCGCGAGCCTTTGTTGACGACTTTGGCGCAAAACTCTTCGAACAATGCAGAGGAGCTGTCGATGGAGACGATGGTGGCTTTTTCTCCGTTGGGCAAGAAAGCCTGCTTCGCCATGAACAGCTTCTGGATATCTTCGTTGCTCAGATCAAGATTCGCTTTCGGATTGACGATGATAGCGACCTCGGCTTCCACGGCTTGCGCCTGCAACAGCGGGTAGATGAGAGCAAACACGATAGTAATGAGTCTTAACATGTCGGCGCTCCTTAAAAAACGAAACTAATCGCAGTGCTGAATAACTGGGTGTCGATGCGGTTAGCTCCGTCCTTGTCGTAGTTTATTTTGCTGAAGTCGAACTTTAGTGAAGCGCTGTGATGGAAGTCATAACGTACGCCGATTGTGATGACTTTGTTGTCCTGATCCGTGCCTTCAATAATGGTTTCCAATGTCGAGTAAACAGGATCGGATTCAGACACCCCGTCGAGAATACTTCTTCTCGGGCTGGTGTCGAAAACCTCATAAGTGAGGTGGGGAGTGAACTTGCCCATGGTGTAGCCGACGGAGACGTAATACCCCAGCGGATCAGGGAAAATACTGTCTTCAATTTCCGATCTGGTGACTTCCGCCACGGCGAAAAAGTTATCGTATTCCACTTTCAAAGAGATGCTGCCGAAGGCGCCGCGATCGTCATTGGCGCGAATGGCGTCGGCGACTTCCTCTGACACTGTCGGGCCGGAAGGCGCTGGAGCGCCTGGGTCTTCCGGAGGCAGTATACTGTCCAGGCCAGGCGCGATGGCGGGAATGGAAAGTTTCGAGCGAAAGTAGGAGAAGCGCATACTGATCCAGTCAACACCGATGCGCCAGGAGCCGCCATAGACGAACTTCAGGTCCACCTGACCGATAGGGATGTCCTCTTGCACCGAGCCATAGAAGAAGTTCAGGGTAGAGTCGAACTGACGAATTTGCGAGGCGTAGGTAATGTTCAAACCGTCCAGGTTTTTAAACAGGGGCACGTAAACGAATTTGGGTGGCCTGACCCAGTGGTAGGCGTAGCCGACATCAATGGTGTCGCTGTATTCGAAAAAAGGCGTTCGGAAACGACCCGCCTTAATGGTCCAGTTATTGTCGATGGCGTAGGTGACATAGGCCCACTCGAACTCGGCGTCATGATCTTCCGAGCCGCGAGCAATGATCTGCGCGGTGGCGGAGAGGTTTTCTCCCATGTCGCCACGCACCTGCAGGCCGAACAGGGACTCGTTCTTGAAGTTAAAGTCGTCGTCGTAGGAAAAATAAGGTTTTTCATCGTCAAAGGTAGTGGCGGCGACGATAGTGCCGAATCCGTTGAAGTGAATTCTGTCGTTGTCGGCGTGGGCCGGGCTCAGGACACACAGCGTTGAGAGGCCAAGACTGATACAAGACTCTTTTATTCTCATTGTTCGAACCCTGCTTTCCTTGAGGCGTCAGTTTTTCTTATGAACTTTGCCGTATAAAGACAGTCCGGAGTCCAGCCGTGACCCCAGTTATTACTATCACCACTTCCGCCTGGTTGTTTGCATGGGCGCTCGCAATGTTATCGTTGATAGCGAAGCGCTCTCGGTTGCGCGCGGACCGGCTTCTGGCGGCCTTGACCGCCTTTTCCTAAGGGTAGTTGCGGCGTAAAAAATATCCAGCGTGCAGCAAGGGGCAAATTAGTCTGGAGAGCCGACTCGCCGTTGGACAAGCCCGAGGCGGCTTACTAATCTTCTTTATAAACACGGTCATTCTAATGCGGGCTGGCAGGGACGAGTCCGGCGTCATGTCATTGCAACGCGGTATACACATGTCCTTGATGAAGCTGGCGAGCTTGGCGCTGCTGATCCTGGCGGGGGTGTCTCTGCAGGACAGTCGCGCCGAAAATCTACGTCTGGCCTTAGCCGTCGCCGAGGAAGTTGAGCCCTATGTCTATCACTTGGAGGACGGCAAAGCGACAGGGATCGATTATGAGATTGTCGATGAGGCGTTAACTCGGGCGGGGGTGGATTTCGAGCTGAAAAGCTATCCTCGACCTCGCATAACGCTGATGCTGGGGCAGGGGCACTTGGATGGTCTGCTTACCACCACCGGTTATAACGACAAAGACGCCCTCAACGCCATGTGGCTTTCCGCTCCGTTATATACGTCAACGGTATCCGCATTTGTGCTCAAAAAGAAAGCGGAGGAGGAAGGCGCTGATCATAGCGGGGCCTTGAAAAACTGTCATCAGGCGGGCGTATTGCGAGGCTTCAACTATCGCTTTCCCAATCTGGATATGACCCGTTTCAAGAGCGTGGTGGAGGTGAACAGCGCCGAGCAGTTGGTCAAACTGACCCTGTACGGCCGCGTAGATTGCGCGATAACGGAAGACATAACCTTTATGTATCAGGCGCGTAGACTGGGCTACTTCAACGATGTTGAGATTGTCGATGAAGTCGTCAATCGCCCCGTGGTGATCGCTCTGTCCAGAAAAGTTATCGAAGACAACAAAGGGCTGGATGAACGCATCAATCTAGCGATCGATGATCTGAAATCCCATGACGTCATCGACAATATCATTATCAAATATCTGAGCCTGGGTGCTTTCTAAGAGACCTCTCCTGGCGGGAAGCGTCAAGGATTGTGAAACCTGTCGCCGGTCGCTGGTTATGCTTTTACCTCTCCCTTTAACATGGCGCATTTGTCGTCGGTAATAAGGTATTGAGTTTTATGGCGCGTAGGGTAATGGCTGACAAAGAATCTGGTCTGCGCTGGAAACGAACAGCGCGGATGGGGGCGCTATGTTTTGCAGTTTTGTATTCAGGCCTGGGATACGGGCAGATATACAAATGTGTGAACGCCAAAGGGAAAGTCGCTTTTCAGGAAACGCCTTGTCCTGGCGCTTCCGCGCAGACAGAGGTGGAAATCAGAGCCGCGCCGACGCCGGCGGCAGTGGAGGAGGCGCGCCAGATCAATCGTCGCATGGAGCCCGACGTTGAGTATGTTAACCCTGAGCAGTCTTCACCTATGGAAGAACAGGCGGTGCAAGAATACAAAGCGGAGATGCAAAAGAAATGCGATAACCTCAAAGAGAAAATGCTTGAGGAAGAAAAGAAAATTGTCGCTGAGTGTAATAAACGTCGAGATGTCTACTGTGACTTGCCACCTGAAAAAATTATCGAGACTTATGAAGATAAGCAGTTAAGCAAGCTGAATAATCAGCAGCAGTATTTGTATTTGCAAAATAAAAAGCCGCACCCTCTTTTCGCAATGAAAAAGTTTGCGGCGTTATGGGCTTGCGATCGTTAGATTTTTATCGAGGCGATGGATAAAAAAACCGCCTGGAGATCACTCCGAGGCGGTGAGGCAGATTCCTGCTGAGGGAGCCTCAGTTCGCGCTGGTTAGCGGGGTTGGTTGGTCGGAAAACGTTGTTTCTTCACGATGCGTCAGTTCGGTCAGGCTTTTCTTGGCGGTGCGCACATAGCTCTCTATCAATCGATAGGACGCCTGTTGCTCTTCAAACTCATTGAGCAGGCGGCCGATAACGCCCATGATCTGTCGTTCTTTATCTCCATTTAATCCCATACTGAGAATGGCGTTCTGGATCGTCCACTTCAGGTCGGCGACGATCTGGATGGTGTAATCACTGCGCGTGTTTTCAATGGCCATGATGTCGTCCAGCAGATCGAGCGTGCGCTCGACATTCTGCTGGCTTCGGTTTTCTTCTTGCAGGTTGGCCAGTGTTTCTGTGCTGAGCTTCTCCATCAACATGCTGACCACGCTGGCTAGTCTCGATAGATTATCGATGTACTGGTCCCGCTGTTCTTCCGTCAGCGTGACGCACAGCGTGAAGTGCGGATAGATCACGGCCCAGTAGTGCTCGTGATGGATCATGCGAATGGTTTGCTGCGATAAATGGGAAATAATTTTTTCCTGAGCGAACGAGACGAAAGAGTCGCTGCTGAAAACATAGCTGTGCTGAGGTAGCGCGATTTTAAAGACATAGGAAATGTTACTGTGGGCCAGAGCGCGTTGCACCGAAGCGGCTATCTGTAACGGATCTTGGGTGTCCTGGTAGTCTTCCAGCAAGTCGATGATGCGGCCCAACTGGCTGTTGGAGCGCAGCAGGAACATACCCATATGATGGAGACTGCTTAAGGAGTTCTCCAGCTCGTTAATCTTGTACTTGTCGTAAATGGTATCGTTGAGTTTGACCACTTTTGAGAAGACCATGGCGCGACCCTAAAACGCTGTATGGAGGAAAGTATATCTTTCACGTTGGGTTTGACGGGATGCGTAGGGCTACTGAAATAAAACCATGAGTCTCCGTACTACTACGTAGACGACGATGATGGGCGCAGTAAAGGCGGTGGATTTGAAGGGCTTAAACGCTGGCGCAAAAAAGCGTGAAGCGGAGCCGCCTCCAACTTCACGCTAAAGATGCGTAAACGCAAAAAAGCGCCGCACGTGGAAGCGGCGCAATCAACACAGAAAGGAAGGAACGAGAGTGGCCTTTCTTCTTAGAAAGTGTAGTTAATACGAGTCCTTATTTTGTGGAGGTCGTCGTCGGTGTCGCCCGCCAGATGGTCTGCGCTGGAAGTAGAGCCGGCGAAGGTGATGGAGGCGTTGTCAATGTTGAATAAAGGCAGCGTGTACGCGACATACAGCGTCGATACGGTTGGGTCGTCTTTTGCGCCAGTGTCGCTGATTGAGTGCACCGCGCCCAAACCAAATGCGCCGTAAGTAACGTTGGCGCCGAAGGAGGTGACGGTGATGTCTGATCCTGCGTCCTCGATATCTTCACGAGCGGCGTTCAAGTTGATGCTTGCCCCGCTGAATCTGATGTTTCCGGTCAGACCAAAGCCGCTCTTATCGATTTCAGTTTTGGTAGTGACTCCGCCAGAAGTCGTCTCCTGATCGTATTTCAGTACTTCATATCCAGCAGTCAGACTGAACATTTCTCCGGTGAACGTCACGCTGGGACGCAGACCGGAAAAGACTTCTTCGTTATTGCCGTTTTCATCGGAGTCGCCCCAGATTGAAGCTAACTCGAAGCTCAGAGCAGAGCTGGGACGGACATGCAGCGCAAACTGACCGCCGTTATCACCTGCGCGGCCGCGCACTAGATTGGCCTCATACACTCTTGCGCCTTTGCCGTCGCCAGCATGCGCGACAACCGTATCTTTACCCAGAGGGAACAGGTTGACGGCTTCGAAGCGGCCCGCCTGCACGTCCCAGGTTTCGTTACCGAATTTCACCCACATATCGTCGGTGGCGGTATCGCCATTTTTCTTCAACAGGCCTGATCCCTTGCCTTCCACAAAATAACCATTGAGTTCGGTTTTGCCGGTCACATTCACTTCGATACGGCCGCCTTGCTCGAACTTGGTGTCGCTGTCTTTAGCGTCAATGATGTCTGTATCGAGCTCGATATTGGCGCCGATGCCAAATTCCGCGTGTGCTTGTGAGATACCCAGCGCAAGGGAGACTGCCAGAGGCAAAGTCTTCATGAAATACTTATTATTCATAAATGCCAATTTCCTGTTGTTGTTTTCTCTTTTGAGATAAGCGCCTGCGGCGCGGCTTTCCGGATTAATTCGCTCTATCGGTAAATCTAACCGGCATTGCGGCCGAAAAACTTAAGGTAGCCTCATCCTAAAACGAGAAATTTCCCGCCGCTTACGCGAAAAATAAGAAATATTACGAAATAGTAAGATCCTGGTAGGCCATATGGCCGGTATTTGATGGCGATAAATCGTAAATGTGCGTTGGTTTAGCAAAGCGAGTGGCGTAAGAGGCCCATGGGGGCGGCTTTGGCGATCATCTTTGATACGCGAACCGCTTATTTCGAAATATTCTGACTTTTCTTCCTTTTTCGGCTGACGCCCAGGTCTGGGCGTATTGGCGTTGCACTGTAAGGATTCGTGGCGATAAGCGCCAATATGCGTCAGGTTGTAACGCCATGTATTAAAAATGCTTTTTTCTTTCCTGCGAAGCTATTGAAACGCGCTGGCCTGTGGTTTGCGCTTTTAACAAAAAGTTTCCATGACCCACTTCCCACTTTGGAAAAGATGTGACTATATTTTAAGCAAGTTGAATGCTTCTGGAGGAAGTAGGAAAGGACAGGATGCTTTTTCGGCTTGTGAAGTTCTGGGAGAAGCTTCGGGAGGGCGCTTTGCGTTCAGGCTGCGGCTACTTTCTGTTTCAGGCTGGTAGTTAAGGGTGTTGGATTATGAGTGAAGTCGGTCGTCAAATTGTCCCTGATGCTTATTGTGCGCGTCTTCCCGCGAGCTTTGATGTGCGAGGTTTACTGCGCGATCTTGAAATGCTGTTGTTCGCTTTATGGGAAGGCAATTTCAGCGCCTGTAACTTCAACGACGGGTGGGATGCGCTGCCTGTAGACGGATTAATGTCCGGGAGCGGCATAGCCTCTTCATGGCCAGGCTCTGATGTGGTCGCCTCACTGCGTAAAGGCGAGATGCGGGACGTATTTGAGTACCTGCAATGCCCGCTGGTGTCCGCCAGAATCATGCGCCTGAATCCCGGCGTCACCATCGCCAATTACCTGTCCCTGAACCCGCTGGGAAGGGAAGATCTGGTGCGTTTACAGGTTCCTATCTCCTTAAGCGATGGACTGACCTTCCGTGTAAACGAAACGCCGGCGCAAATGGCGGAGGGCGAAGTCTGGTATTTCAATCCGGGCCTGTCGCAATGGGTGGAAAATGAAGGGGGCGAGGCCTCGGTTTATTTGGAAATAGACTGTGTTCTCAACGACTGGCTGTATACGGAAATTAATCGCGCTCGCATGCCCAAACTGGAGCAGGTGGACGCGGACATGGGGGCTTACTACGGCTATCCGGCGTAATTTGACGCCGGCGGCTAAACAGTCTCTGCAAGGCGACAGTTAACTGCGTTTTCACTGAGGCGCGGTTAAGTGAGTACATGGCATTGTTTGCGCCAGGGCAAAGGATATTGGCGCGAATAATCAAAACATAAAGGACCTCAGGGAATGACTGATCCGCTTTCATTCGCCAGGCTTGATATCAGCGTTGACCTTCCCGCCTTGAAGGCCGATCTGCAACGCATTCGCGAATTACCCTGGTTGAACCACGTCAATCAACGCGACTACAGCGGTGAATGGGATGTCATGCCGCTGCGTTGTCCCGCTCACTACCGCGAAGCCCATCCGATTCTGCAAGGCTTCGCCATAGAATGCTGCGACGACTGGGTGGACCTGCCGGTTCTGGAGCAGAGTCCAGGTCTGCAACGGCTGCTGGCGTCACTTCCTTGTCCACTTAAATCCGTGCGCTTGATGCGTTTGCGCCCCGGCGCGGAAATTAAGCCTCATCGTGATCATGGGGTTTCCCTTGAGCACGGCGAAGTCCGGCTGCATGTTCCCATTGAAAGTCATGAGCTGCTGGAATTCTGGGTGAATGATCATCTCGTTCCCATGCAGGAAGGAGAGTTGTGGTATTTGAATGTGGATCAAACGCATACCGTCATCAACCAGGGGGACTGTGACCGCATCAATCTGGTCATCGACTGCGTGGCGGACGAGTGGTTGCGGGAGAAAATTGAGACCAGTCAGTTAACCTGTCAAGGAAGGTATTTTAATGAGCTATGCCCATAGTTCAGGTTCTGGAACGCCGCCATCTGACTCGCCCTCTCATTCACAAACATACGAATCGCTGCCTCCTGCGGAAGAAGTGGGAGAACTGGGCGTGCACCGTCTCAAGCGGCTTTGGCATAAGACGCGTCTGAACAAATGCGGCAAGCTGGAAGAACGGCTTCGACAGGAGGAGTGGCGAACGGACGTGGCGCTGATGAATCTGTTGGGGCTGGGGCTTGATCAATGTCTGGGGTTTCTTTACGGCGGCCAGCCGAGCTTCAGCGAGTTTGAACACTGGGTCTTGCGACAGAACCCCAGTGGTTTCAGCAAAGCGCGTATCCGTGATATCAATCGAGTTCTGGGCGGCTATCAGGCGGAGACGTGCACACAACCGCTGTCTGCCAGGGAAATCCTGGAGGGACCGCTGTGTGGCGATGCGCCTAAGTTTCTGAGTGAGAGTCAGGTTGCGTTCTGGCGTGAGAACGGATACCTGGTGGTGGAAGACGTGCTGGATAAGGCGCAATGTCAGGCCTCAGTGGACGTGATCTATCGCTTTTTGCAGAAAAGCCCGGATCGACCGGAGACGTGGTGCCAAGCGCATCAGGGGCAGCAGAACATCATGGTGCAATTGTTTCGTGATCCTGTGCTGGACGCCAATCGTTCTTCCGAAAAAATGCGCCAGGCATTTGCAGATATTTGGGGAACGGAAAGCTTACAGTGTTCGATTGATCGGGCGGGGTTTAATCCGCCGGAAACGCCCCATTATCAGTTTTTTGGAACCCGGCTGCATTGGGACGTGGACTTCAGTCGCGCCCCGGAGTTGCGTACACAAGGCCTTATCTACCTCACTGACGTCGCCGAGAACCAGGGCGCTTTTCATTGCGCGCCCGGTTTTCATCGTCAAATGATTGACTGGATGGCGCAATTGCCTCCGGGGGCGGACCCGAATCAACAAGATCTCTCCCACTTGAATCTCAAGTATGTCGCCGCGCCTGCTGGATCACTGATCATCTGGCACCACTATCTTCCCCACGGCGCGAGCCCTAACAGGGCGGCGACGCCGCGTGTCGTGCAGTATCTGAACATGACGCCGCTGCCCTGTGCGGAGGCGACACTGCGTAAATAGTTCATCACCAATAACTCATCACCAATAACGTATAAAAAGGAATGCGATGATGACTGATGCTGGAACCTCTAATCTCGTAAGCGCTGAAACCATTATTGATACGACGCAAAAGTTGCTGGGAGCGACCTCCGCCGGCGACGCCAGACCCCATTTGGATGCTTTAGTCAGCGCCCTCGCGACGGTGACGGGCATTGATCTCTATCCTTCCTGCTATAACGAAGACTTGTCTACCCAGACCGGGTTCGGCAAGGCGATTTCGCCTCTGGAGGCTGGCAGATGCGCCTGGGATATTGAGCGCACGCGAATATTCATGGCCGGAGTCTATCAGGCGATACAGGATGTGTTGCAGCGGCAGGAAAGGGTGGAGCTGCTGTATGCGGGAACCGGGCCATTCGGACTTCTATTGGCGCCGTTGGCTCCGTTGTTTCCCGCGGACAGGCTTAGGGTGACGCTGCTGGATATCCATGAGGCTTCCCTGGAGGCGCTGCAGAAGGTGATTTCTCTGCTGAAGGTCTCGGACCGGGTCGCTCATATCGTCTGCGCAGACGCCACTGTCTGGACGCCTCCTGCGAGCGAATCCTATGACATTCTGTTATCGGAAACGATGAAGCATATGCTGCAACAGGAGCCGCAAGTGAAGATCTTTTCTCACTTGCAGCAGTTTCTAAATCCGGATGGTATGTTGATTCCGGCCTCTGTGCAGCTGGATGCCTGGCTGCATTCTTCCGAAAGCGGCAAGAATATCCACCTGGGAGAGCTGCTCACGCTGGATCGCTCAATGGCGTTGGCGCTTCACGCCGGCGATGATTCCTGTCTCTCGGGATCTCTGTTAATCCCTGAGTGCGAAGAGGATATGACGGATCTCAAGGTCACGACGTTTATCCGAATTTATGGCGATCATTGTCTGCAGGAGAATCAGTCGCAGCTGACTTTGCCCAGATACAAGAAAAATATACGACCGGTTCCTGGCAGTACGCTTAATTTTCACTACCACTTGAATGATTACCCGGACTTTGAATTCTCCTATCGCAGTCGTCCTGCGACAGCGGACCTTCCATTGCCTGACAGTCTGGAAGTGGGAGAGCTGGGCGTTTATCACCTCAAACGGATATGGTCGAAAGCCGCGCACGCCAAGGTAGGTAAGCTGGATGAAGCGGTTCGGAGTCGAGAGTGGCTGTTGGATCAGTTAGTGTTTGAACTGCTGGGCGCGCCGATGGAAAAGGCTCTGGCGACGATATATCAGAGTCGACGCTTTCAGGATGTCGAGCAGTGGTTTAAAGAGGCTTCAGAGGACGATATCAGCGCTCACCGGGTGTCCGCCATCAACGCTAGAGTGGTGGATGAGCTGGAGGCTTTGCGTGGATAGTCGCGAGGTTTACTCGCGACTACTGGAATCAGAAGAGGCGTTAGCCCAGTGTGTGGCTTGCCGTCATTTTGATGATTTACTTGCCACACTACAACGTTATTCCGACGCCGAAGAGCAAGGAGAATCCGACCCTTTATCGGCGCTTATCGCCTGTAACAATGAGGAGGTCGAGCCTGACCTGCCTTTGCTGTTGCGTCAGTGGACGCCAGTGCGCTACGTAGCGGCGCGCAAGCGGGTGATATGGGGCGTGGCGCCGACTGCGCGAGAGTGGGCGCCTTTTTGGGATGAGCGCATCGCCACGCAAAGGGCGCGTTCGATTTTTGGAAGTATCATTAAACCCGCTACAGGTATCGAGTATCTGATCCGGCATTCCCATTTGTTCAATGAAGTACGCCCCGCTGGCTTTATTTTTCATCTGTCCCGTTGCGGCTCGACGCTGGCGTCAAACCTGTTGGCCGTCTCTCCCGCGCACTGCGTGATCTCAGAATCCAGCGTATTGACGGAACTATTGCTGGATAAGGAGCTGACGGAAAGTCAAAAAGCGGAAGCCCTGCGTTTTCTGCTGGCGGCCCAGGGGCTGGCGGGAGGCGGCGATCAGGATCTGATTGTGAAGTGGAACGCCTGGGATATTGGCTTCTGGCCGCTTCTGCGCCAGCTCTATCCCGACACGCCATCCGTGTTCGTAATCCGTCGGCCAGAAGAAATACTGGCGTCTCATCAAAGGCTTGCCGGAAGGCATATGGCGGCAACAGACTTGTCTGTGTTGTCTCATCTTGTGGCGAAAGTGGATGACGCCGCCTCGGACGTATTGCTGTCCTACCAGATGGAGGTATTGGGCGCGCTTATGAACAGCATGGCGCAGTCGCTGGATAGCTCTGTACTGGTTGTGGACTATACGGAGCTTCCAGATGCAGCGGAGAACCGTATCGCAGATCACTTTGGCGTGTCTTTCTCTGCGGATGACCTGCAGCGTCTGAAGAGCAGAGCGGGACAATACTCAAAAGACCCAAGCCGCTCTTTTCAGGGGGACAGCGAGGACAAGCGCCGCCTATTCTCAGCACAAGACGCGAGCATGATTTCCCAAAAGCTGGACGGCCTCTACACTCGCTTACTTGAAGCTAGGCATACCAGATAGTCTGGCTGTAACGCACCTTTCCCTTCGCGGATTTGGCGAAGGGCGCAACACTGTGGAGCAGGTTGGGCTTGAAGATAATGCAACGGTTAAAGAGGGCGGACAGGGTTAACGTTTCCCCTCGTAGCGTCTGAATATTGAGTCCGCCTTCATCCTCCTCCAGCCAGTCCGGCGACAGGTAAAACACGATGCACACATGCCTTGTTACGCCCGTTCCCTTGTCGGTATGAGGGCGCAGGTATTGTTGCTCCCGCAGCGCGGTCAACAGCATATCCTGGCACAGCATTTCCCTGGGCGGGTTGGGCGTCAGACTGGCGGCGTAGCGGGCGAACAGGCATTGCACCGGGCGCTGTTGAAATCTCATATACGTCAAACTGGCGGGCGTCATCATGAACTCCGGTTTGGGGCCCTGATAGCGCGACATGTGAAAAAAACGTCGCTGATCGTCGAGCTCCGCCCATTCTTGCGCGGACACTTTTATATCATTTTGATACGCGCCGTACACTGGCGAATATGAGGCTTCATGGGCGACAAAGTGCGCCAGCTTGTCAGCGATTTCCCGCCGCAGGAAGCCATCCAGATAAACCAGACCATCCTCGGCGAAGCGCTCAGCGTATTCATTAACACGGGAAGCCGTTAAGTGTTCTTCTGCGACCCAATAGGCGAGTTCCAGTTGTTGCATGTTGCTCCGTTATGCCGTTTCCGCTTCCTGTTAATCCGGGCGCCTCTGCTGGCTCGACAGCTGGAAATTATCGTCCAGGAAGACTGTTTTCTAGCATAGGACGCTTTGTCGTGGAATCCAATGACGCAGCGAGCCTTGCATCACTCAGGCCCGAGCTATACTTGTTGCATGGATGAGAGCGCATCCCGGTTCATTTCGTGGGCCGGGCCTAATAAAAAAGGGGTAAAGGAATTATGAAAGTGAAGGATGTGAAATTAGGGCAGGGCCTGGTTGTCCGCCCCTCTACCGCTTCCGATAAGGCGTTTCTGGAGCAGCTTCATAACAGTACACGAGAAGATTTGCGCCTGATCGACGGCGAGCGCGATTTTGTCGAGTCCATCATCGATATGCAATTCAGGGCGCAGCAGCAGGGATACGGCGCACAGTTTCCCAACGCCATGTACTTCATTATTGAAAAGCAGCACGAGCGCATTGGTAAAGTCACTATCGATTTCGGCCATAACGAAGTGCATGTCATCGATATCGCCTTTATTCCGCAAGCGCGCGGCAAAGGCTTCGGAGAGGAAGTCATTCGCAGCCTGCAAGCCGCCGCCGCCCAGGTGTGCGCGCCGCTGACGCTCAGCGTGCTGATGCAGAACGTCCAAGCGAAAAAACTCTACTTGAAGCTGGGATTTGTCACCGAATCCATCTCTCCGCCTTATGAACGCATGATGTGGCGTCCCGAGATCGCGCAACGTGTGATGGTATGACCACAGCTGCGTTAGAGCAGGTAAATATTAATGCGTCTTATCATTTATTGCGTATGTGTCTGGCTCACGACGAAGTTCCGTTGTCGACCCTTAAAGAGGCCTGTTCACAACTTAAACACTGGGATTGGGAGTATTTTTTACAACAGTTAAGGTGGCATCGGGTAACGCCATTAGTGTGGCGAAAGTTAAACGCGGCTGGCGAGTCGGTTCCAGATGGAGTCCGTAAAAAAATCCGCCAGATGGTGCGGGAAGCGAGGCTGCGTAACCTCAAGCATTACGCTGAACTTGAAAGAATTGGCGGGCTCTTGCAAACCAGCGGATTGCCTTTTATTTGCTTAAAAGGACCGGCTTTGTCAGAGAGGCTTTATCAGGACGCTTCGCTTAGAGAATGCCGTGATCTGGATATATTGGCGCCGCGCGAGCATGTTGCGTTGATAGGGCGTTTATTGACGGAGGGGGGGTATCGCCGGGTCACTCCAGCAGAGACTGCTTCACCCCTTGTGGTGGAAGCTTACCTGAAGAGCAATAAAGATTTCATTTTTCACAATGACTCAAAAGGTATTTTCCTTGAGCTGCATATGCGTTTGGACGACAACGAATACGTGCTTCCTGAACTGGGGGAGAGATTATTTGAGCGAGATTATCCTTGTCAAAAAAACGATCCCGGACATGTTTGCCTGGACGCTGAAGATGAGTTTATTTATTTGGCGATGCATGGGGCCAGATCATGTTGGGCCAGATTAAGCTGGCTGTCTGATATCGACGCCTACTTATCCCGGGGCAAGGTCGATCTCGACTTAGTCATGGATAAAGCTTGTCGATGGGGAGTTGAACAACCCGTTCTTGCTGCAATGATAATGGCTCAAAAGTTATTGTTTTCTGCGTTGCCTGCGGCGCAGGAAACACTCGCAAAGAATAGTCCGTTCGTGCGCTTGCTGTGCTCCAGGTGGGAGCGCGCGAATCGGCGTCAAGCTTATCTAAACCCTGTCGAGCAGTATGTGCTGCTATGTTTCTTTTCATTCAGGCAAAAGTATTTGATGCGCCATCTGACTCAGTTTTTCCGCATCTCGGCTAATGATATCGCGCTTCTTGAGCTTCCCAGATGGATGTTTCCTTGCTACTACCTGCTACGGCCATTTTTGTGGAGTTGGCGATACTTTTTTTCCAGGAAAAGAGTCTGGGTGGACTAGCATTCAAAGGGCAGAGGTTTGAAACGGGACATTAAAGAAAGTCTTTTCTCATACGTTTTGATGTCGTGGCGTTACGACAAGCGCGGAATCGCTTTGCTCACGACGCTGCTTTTTGCTCTGGCTTTGGTTAAGGGGATTGGCCTGTTGGCGCTGATTCCGTTATTGACCCTGGCGGGAGTAAACGCCGGGTATGAGTTGGAGCCCCAATGGAGTTGGTTAGGTTCTAAGCTGGAACTGAACGATGCATTGATTATCTTCATTGTGATTATTGCTATTCACTCCACGCTTAAATACTTCCAGCAGACTCTTGCTGCAAGACTGCAGATTAGGCTTGCTGTCAGCCTCAGAGAGCGGCTGACAGCGAAAATATTGGCTTTTTCATGGTTGCGCTTCACTCAGTATCGAACCTCTCATTTAGCTCAGGTTTTAAATCATGAGGTGGATAGAGCTTCGCAAATATCTCTGTTGTTCATTCAGCTTGTGTCTTTGAGCTGTGTGCTAGGTGTGTACAGCATGGTGTCGTATATGACGTCTCCCAGTCTCACCCTGGTGGCGTTAGCGAGCGGCGGCGGGATCTACGCGGGGTCGCGCTACTTGAATAACTTGAGTCTTCGCAATGGAGAGGAAGGTAAGGCGCTGCGTCAAGCTTATTTCTCTGCGGTAAGCGAATATATGCAAGGAATGAAAGTTGTAAAGGCGTTTAAGCAGGAAAGGCGCACTGGTGGCGACCTGGAAGAGAAAAGCCGGCGCTTGGGCGAAACATTATTGAGGTTCAAGAAAATCAGCGCATTAGTCGCCCTGTACTATGAAGTACTCATCGCCGTTTGTGTGGTTGGACTCTGTTACTTTTTTATTAGGTGGGTGAAGCTTCCAGCGGCTGAATTTATCGTGCTGCTTTTTCTTTTTTCCCGATTCGCGCCAATCTTGAAGGATATCTCTTATCGATATCAGCAGATTCTCAATATCTTGCCTTCGTATATTGAAGTGGTGGGTATATTAAACAGTGATGCAGACGAGTCCGTTTCGGATAAGAACTTAGCAGTGGAACCTATAGTGGCGATGCGAAGCGTTCGTCTTGAACGTGTGAGCTTTTCTTACCCGTCGACGCCAGGGAAATACGCGTTCTGTGACTTTTCAATTACTTTACCTGTTAACAGCATTACGGCCATGCTTGGGCCTTCCGGCTCTGGAAAAACCACTGCTGCGGATATTCTGTCAGGACTGGCTGCGCCGTCCAATGGACAGGTGCTCATTGATGGGAAAGAACTAACCGAGCAAGAGATTGCGCAATGGAGCCACTCGGTTAGCTATGTGACGCAGGAGAGTTTCTTGTTTAACAAGAGCGTGCGTGAGAATTTGCTTTGGGCTGCGCCCGAAACTGAGGAAGATGAACTTTGGGCGGCATTGCGAAGTGTGTCGGCGGAGCAGTTTGTCAGAGCGTTGCCTCAAGGCATAGATACTCTTATTGGTGAACGTGGCGACTTGTTATCTGGAGGTGAAAAGCAGCGTCTTGCAATGGCCAGAGCACTATTGAGGAAACCATCTTTACTTATTCTGGATGAAGTTAGCAGCGCTTTGGATGAGGAGAATGAAACTGTAATTATTGAGGCTATTTGCGAACTGAAAAAAATGACTACAGTGCTCATCATCACCCATCGAAAAGCGTTGCTGTCCTGTGCGGATTTTGTCGTACATATGGAAAGCGGCGAAGTTCAGAGTCGCAGAGTTTCATCTCATGAGCTGCAAAGCATCCAATAAGAGAACGCTTCGTACACTACAGTCGTTGAAACCAGCGTAGGAACACCAGGCACTGCACCCCGAAATCCACCACTTTTCGCGCCAAGTCGACGCCGTTGTAGGGGGCCCATGATGGGCGTTGATTGAGCTCTTTTATCGTGCGCTTGATTCTTTCAACATCAATATAGTCTCTCACCGGATCTGATGGAGAGACGTCCTGAACAATGCTCTCGTAGACAAGGGCGTCAGTCTGCATCAGCCTGTGATAATTTGGGGAGAAAGGTCTTTTATCTCTACGCCATTGAATTTCTGAAGGAAGCGTTTTTTCCATCGCGGCGCGAATAAAATAACGGCGCCAGCCTTTCTGTATGAACCATTCGTCCGACAGTCCCAGGCAAAACTTTAATACCCGTTCATCCAAATAAGGGAAGGTGTTGCGAACATGAAAGTGTGGCGAATACCATTCTTTAGGCGTGCGCCCTCCAAGTATGATATTTAGCCGTTTGCCCAGAGACGATTTGCTGAATGGGCGTGCCCCGGGTGGTGGAGCCGAATGCTGTTCATGGAGTCGGTTAGTCAGGGGAAGCCTGTTTTCCTCTACTGAGCACCCTCTCATTTGATGTCGTATATGGCGGAGGAGTCTGGGCTCTAATGGAGCTAGAACTTCGTTCCGGAATACCCTGTGAGGAGGTTGGGAATAGTTTTGAGACAAACTGAAGACAGCTTCTTTCAGTTTTTCCCAATGCAGTTGTTGAAGCAAATACGGCAAATAACCTTCCCCTGTCCAGCTGGGCCCCCACTCGCCGCCAACGCCATCCATCACAATGCGCGCGCCTTCACTCTGCGCTTTGGCGTAGAGCGTTGTATAGACATGTGGATTGAGGTTAACGGGAAGGCCAGTCATGTCGTGCACCTGATGCAGTAACGCGGCGGGACCGGACGTGGGCGATACGTAGTAAACTGGCAACTGCTTTTGCTGCGCAACGATATTAATAAATTTTCTTTCATCCTGCTCAGGATCTTGATCGGTCAGACAGGACGACAGCGCAAAAAGGGGATGGGATAAGTTATCTCGCAGGTCAGCGGCCATGCAACTGATAGCGGAAGAATCCAGGCCGCCGCTTAGTAGAGTTGCTACTGGAAAGGCGCTGCGCATTCGGCAGGTTAGCGCCAGTTTGAATTTCTCTCTAAACGCCTCAAACGTCTCCTCTGGACTCCTGAACTTCAATATTTCTGGCTCAAGGTTGTAGTAACTGCGCTTCTCAACCTTCCAATTTACCTGTGCAGGAGATGGAGGATAAACAGATAGGTACTCGCCGCCGGTAAGCCGGGTTAGGCCTTTAAAACAGGTACGCTCCGGCGCCTCCCGTTTACGACCTGATGCAAGCAGGGTGAATCCGAACTCATCCAGTTTTTTGTCTACTCCCGACACAGATAACAACGCTTTAGCTTCTGTTGCGAAAGCAAAAAGGGCGGAGGAATGAAAATAGAGCAGTGACCGGGTTCCCATCGGGTCCATCGCGATAAACAGACGACGTCTGCCTTTATCCCAAATAGCGAAGCAGAAGTCGCCCAGCAAATGCTCCAAACAGGCTAAGTCCCAATGACGGTAGGCTACTAGAATCAGTTGGCTATCACACAGCAGTGGCAGCTCATTTCGACTTATTCCCAATGCGGCGGCGAGCTCCTCCCGGTTGTCCAGGCGAGCGTCTGCGGTAATCACAATCTGCCGGTCGCTTGACTCCGCTGGTAAGGCTTCAAACAATGACTCTGGCGTCGTGTGCAACATATTGTGGCAGAAGCCAATGTGCGCCTGTCGCCAAATATTTTTCCCGTCGGGTCCCCTGTGGGACATCGCTTCTGACATGGCTTGTATGTCGGCGTCAGTAACCATTCTTTTGTCATGATATAAGCCCGCGATACCACTCACGAAGCGACTCCTTGCGTTGCCCCTGTGGTAATCTCCTGGGGACTGAGCGCTTCGCAAATATGGCCATTGATGGCGAATCTGCCATTCATAATGTCTCCGGATGGTTCAGAGACTTTAAGGACTTCGTGAAAAAAACCGCTTGGAAAAAGCACCAGGGTATTGAACCGGGGGGAGATGTCGTCCATACGGTTGCGTGAGAAGATATTGTGCCGTCTATCTGTGGCGTAAAGTCGTAACTCTCCTCCCGTAAAGCTTTGTGGATGGCGATGAAAATAGTAGGCGAAACTGATTCTGCGTCCGCAGGGAATGCGTTTGTCAGGATCATCACTATAAGCGGCCTGATCGTCGCGGTGAGTGTGAAAGTAAGCGCCATTGGGATAACAGCAAAACTTAAGCTCTATTTCACTGATCTCGAACAAGGCGACGGCCAGCTGCGAACAATACCTGGATAGCTCTCTGTGAAGGCGTGGAGAAAAATAGGCCTCCATTTTTTTATCTAGTTCAAGGTCCTTCAGCCGTAAGCTGTTTCTTACCTCTGGCGCTATCTCTGAGTAGCCGGAAACTCTACCTTTTTCGAATTTACAGAGGTGTATATGTGCAGCGCCCAAAAACTCATTAATAAGATCTGCAGGTAAGAAGTCAGGAATGATTACATGAGGACAAGAAATGACGCCGATGTCCTGCTCTCTACCCCTGGAAATAGATAATAGTAGATCATGTGCGTGTTGGCAGTTGGGGGTGGTGCGGAGATGCTGAGTGAGCGTGGATTTAGCTTTTTCCAATTCGTCATATGAAATATAGGTTCTGGCGAGTTGAATCAGATCCAGCATTTCCATAGGACTCACTCCCTGTTTGATTATTTATCCGCTGAACCAACCGGCGACCGAAGCCAGCTTGTGGTCTGGCGTATCTGCGGCTATACATTTTTATTATTGATGGCTCAACTACCTGTAGTAGCCATTGTTTTAAATTATAAGCGTAGTCTAAACCTCACCTTAATAAAGTGAGAATCAAGGGAATAAACTGCATGTACTACTACCAGGTATATGGGTTGCAAATGCAGACGGAGTTTGAGTTTCCATGGCTTGTACAAGGTGGAGATGGATCTGATTTAACGGTCGTTTTTGGAGAGGCCCCAACGCGACTGGATAAGGTGGCGAAGCAAGGAAAACGCTATCAGGCTAATGAAAGCGAAGTACTTATCTTTGACGATGAAGACGGTGGGCGTTTCTGGGTGCGCCCCTGGCGCATAGTCATTACACCTGGGGAGTCTTCTCAATCCTGGAGTATTTATGCTCATGTGCTTGGGTCGTGCTTAGGAGCGATATTGCAATGGCGTAAGTGTTTGGTGTTGCATGCTTCCGCTGTACGCTTGCCAAGTGGGCGCGCCTTGGTGTTTTGCGGTAACAAGACCGCCGGAAAATCCAGCATGGCGGGGCTTTTCTATCATCGGGGCCACGAGCTCTTGAGTGATGATATATGTCCATTAACGTTAGAGGGGTATAACGTTAGCTTATGTCCTGGCTTTCCGAGACTTAAACTGTCGCCCGAAATATTGCTGGCAATGGGGGAAACGCCTGAGAATCATCCCCGTTTACCCTTTAAAACCAGAATCAAACATTGCTACCCGGCGCGTTGCAACTTCTCTTTAAAAAAAGCGTTCGTGCAAAGTGTCTACATCTTGACGGAAGGGAAGGAGCTATCACTGCAACGGCTCACGCCACAAGAGGCGATAGCCGGATTATTTGAACATTGCTTCAGAAAGGTGTTTCTGGTCTCGCTTGAGCAGCGGCGAACAATATTGAATGCATGCGCGGCTCTTGCTGGCGTCACGTCTGTTTATTCTTTGCAGCGCCCCAAATTGATGTCGGAAGCTATAAATATTGTGGACATGCTTGCAGCGCAGGAACTAGAGGCGTCTACAGCTTGAGTGACGCCTGGCCGGGGTTAGGAGCGTGAGTCTCCGCCAAACCCTCCATCAAGTCCGTCACCAGGTAGGTTCTCGGCCTGATTGGCGTCCATGACAGTGAAGTCAGGTGTTTCCCATTCTTCAGTAGCTTTAGTTTCTTCGTTTTCCTGATCCATAGTGTAAATACCCTTTATAAAAATTGAATCTGGCCATACCGCAGGCGAGACGTGAAGGTTGTTCTTTTAGAGTTTCATTTTTGCGCTTTGACGACGCCTTTTTCCCGCAGACGATTGAGCAGGTTTAGCACATCCTTTTCACAGCGCTCGGAGTCGACGTTATATCTTTCGCAAAGGCGATCACACAATGTCGACACTTTTGTAGGGGAGTCCAGTAGCCTCCAGACATCGGACGCGGAATGGTTCAAATCGTAGAACTCGCCAGCATTGACGTTCATAACGACAATGCCTTGATCGACAGAGCAGGAAACCTGTTTGTCGCTTTGCATGACCACATCGTCCCTTGTGATGGCTTCCATGTGTTTCCTCCATATTGGGTTAGCAGGAGGTCCACTTACAGCATGTGGGCCGCTCGGAGAAGGTACAGCAGCTTCTTCAGCATAGACCTGAACCTTTTGATTTATCAAGTTAACAGGTTAGCAAGCAAGGAAGGCTCGCGGCGATGTATTAGTGGTGGAGATGTTGTCCCTAACGTGGATATTCATACCCGCCTCTATCAGTCGCTCGGCTGTTGTCTATACTCTATAGGAGCATGCAGGGTTAGATGCGTGTGTTTGGTGTAAAAAGCTTATGAACTCAGCAGGGAGATGCCGATGTTTACCCATGACCAGTTTCAGTCCAATCAAGATAAAACTTTCTACGCGACTTATGATTCCAGCCAACCGCCTTTGGAGTTAACGCTGGTGGAAGTGTCGGATAAAAAAGAACTGGGAGGCGGCTTTGAAAGCTTCTCGGTGATTTTTAAAGCGGGAAAAGATAAAGGCTTGATGCAGCAACAAACCTGCGCAGTTAAGAATGATAACTGCGGTGCGCACGATATCTTTATTGTACCCGTCGCGGAAAAAGACGACTGCTATCTGTATGAGTCAGTGTTTAGTTACAAAGTAGGTGGTTGAGCATACTTTGTCTTAACAATAGGGCGCGTTGAGCGCCCTTCTCAGATTAGAACAGCTAGTTTCTAGTTGGGAACACACCATCTAAAGCAATACAAAAGGGGAGCGCCAGAAAGGGCTGCATGTTAGGGTGGGGTTGGTTGTCTCCTGAATTATCAAGCATTTGATCGGACATCTCCGCCAGGCTGCCGAATGGCTCCTGCTTGTAGTCAGGTTGGAAGTCGCCCTGTTGGTAGGCGAAGAATCTATCTTGTGGTTCAGTATTGTCTCCGGGCGATGTTGCGGCAAAGAGGGAATGAGTGTGAGAAGGGATTTGGCTTATCTCAAGCTCCACTTCAGGCGCGCCATACCTTTCGGCCAAAGGGTAGAACCGCTGTCCGGGACCGGCGCTTGCTCCGCTATGCAGCGGCGTTCTTCCAAGCATGCCGGGAATGCCGACGGTTACACGGCCATCGCCGCCATAGAGGGTTCCTGTTACAGCAAATAACGCAGAATTTTGAGAAATAGGAAGGATCTGGCCTGCACAGTAGGCCCAGTTCCTTGGGGCATAGGTATAGGGAAGTAAGCGAATTTCAGCAATAAATGGTTCCGACATAGCCGCTCTCCCTTTGATCAGTTACGGGATGGGTAATAGCCTTTCAATGAAAGAATAAAGTTCAAAGCTAAATAGGGCATCATGTTGTAGTGAGCCGCTGTTTGGCCGTTGCCAAGGCCACCGGTATTTCCGATAGCGTCCGGCGCCAGGTTGGTCATGTTGCTGACCCCTGCGTAGAATGGGACTGCTGTGACGCCGGTAGCCTGACCTGTCGGATTGACATTGGCGGTGACGGCCTCATTTGAGGCTTGTAGAAGATGGGTATGTGGCGGCAGATTCGCTTCGGTTAACACGACCTCTGAACTTCCAAATGAACTGCCGAAAGCTCTGTCTGTGAGCCCGGGACCTTGTCCAAAGTTCAAAGGAATGCGGCCGCGCATATCGGGTAGTCCGAAGCTGGTGCGAGCGTCGCCCCCAAAAGTTACTCCAATTACGCTGAACAACGCTTCATTTTGTGCAATCGTTAATAGCTGGCCGTTACAAAATGTCCAATTGAACGGAGCGTAGTTTCCCGCGAATATCCTGATTTCTCCAATAAATGATTCAGACATGGCTGCTCTCCTTTATGCTCTAACTCGGAGGTTGTCTCCAATATATGTTGATGTATCTCTATGTATTTCCACTCTAATTACGTGTTGGGAAGACGCCATCCAAAGCTATGCAAAATCTCAGGGCTAAAAAAGGCTGTCTGTTTTCATGGGGAAGCCCTTTCCCTGCGCCAGTCAGCATGGAAGGCGCCATAGCGGTGAGGGGGAGGTAGGGGTCTTGCTTGTAATCTGGTTGAAAGTCTCCTGCTTGATAGGCGAAAAGCAGGTTGGCGGGTTCGGGACTTGTCCCGGCGGCGCCTGCGGCTACTAGTTGATGATTGTGTGACGGCATTTGGGTTGTGCTCAGAGATACGTACTCTTGGCCACCAGGATGCGAAAACGGGTAGTACTGTCCTGAAACTTGTCCCGCATGCAGTGGAGCCCTGCTGCGCAGATCAGGCAGGCCCATCGTAGTCCTCCCGTCGCCGCCGAAAGCTGTCGTGATCACTGCGTAAAGAGCTTGGTTTTGTGCAATGCTGGTGAGTTGCCCTTGACAGAACGCCCATCCAGCGGGGGTGAAAGAATACCCAAACATTCTGATTTCACCGAAAAAAGGATACGACATAGTGAACCCTCCTGGTTATTAGATTACTCAATTTAATGTGGTTGGAGCGCTTAGTTTCTTTGGGGATATTCTCCCTTGAGAGCGACACAAAAATTGATCGTCAGTGAGGGTTGCATATTCTGATGGGCTTGGCCGCCGCCTGTAGCGGAGATTGCGTTTGGCGACATTGATACCGGTAAGGTGAGGGGGCGATAGATATCTGGAGTCGCCGCCAGAATTCTGTTATCTCTGGGACTTCCTTTATCGGCATCCAAGCTGGAGGCGTAAACCTGATGGCTGTGAATCGGCATTTGATCTTGAATCAGGGTGACTGTTTCAAACCCTCCTTGAGCGCCCATATTAATTCCATTTTGTGGGTCTATTTGTATGGGAGCTCGACCACGCAAATCAGGTAAAGCGAATGTGGTGTTTCCGTTACCGCCGAAAGCTGTTCCAAATAGAGAGTATAAAGCTGGGTTTTGCGAAATGGTTTGTAAGGCTCCATTGCAAAAAGCCCAGTCTTTAGGAGGGAAGTTAAAAGCCATCATGCTGATCTGACCGAGATAGGGTTCCATAAGCGGCTCCTTGTTTGATCCTTGTACGCGCATACCTGAAGCCTGGGAGCGCCGGTTAGGAAGGTATGCAGCTTGAATACTCAACAGCAAAACAGGTCCGCTTGTGGAGGCGGGCCGTATACAGAAGCCTAGTAGACCTTTTTTTGTACAGCAAGGCGGGCCCATCTTTAACAGTCGGACTGTCCCAAACTGTCACAAACCTGCTACACAGGCAGGTATTCTCCCGTCGTATTTTTTCCTACACTGAGCGAATTTCCCCTGATCCTGTTGGTTAAGGCGACGCTCTCCCATCATGACACCCGTATTTTCGAACTGCGCTCACAATCATCGCTTGCTGCTGGTGGAGGATGACCAGGAGCTGGCTTCCTTGATTCAGGACTACCTGACTAAAAATGGTTTCCAGGTGGCGATTGTCGCCAATGGGCTGGATGCGGTGCGGGAAATTCAGACGCAGCGTCCGGCGCTGGTGATTCTGGACGTGATGCTGCCGGGGCTGTCGGGCATGGATGTGTGTCGGCAGGCGCGGCTGGACTATAACGGCTTTATTCTCATGCTGACGGCGCTGGATGAGGATATGGACCAAATGCTGGGATTGGAGCTTGGCGCGGACGACTATATCGTCAAGCCGGTGCAGCCGCGGTTACTGCTTAGCCGCATTCGCGCGCTGTTGCGACGGCTGGAGCACACCGGAAGCAACGAGGGCGTTGCAACGGCGACCCAGGATAAAAGCGTGATCATCGCTGGCGCGTTGACCATTGATCTGCGCAACCGCGTTGTCAGGCTGGGCGATCGTTCGGTGGAGCTCACCACGGCGGAATTCGAACTGTTATTGTTGCTGGCGAGGTCGCTGGGCGAAGTGGTGGACCGCGACTTTATCATTCAGGAATTACGCGGCTTCGATTACGACGGTTTGGACCGCTCCATAGACCGACGCATCTCCCGTTTACGGAAGAAGCTGCAGGACGGCGGAGCAGGGCAGGACATCATCAAGACGATTAGGGGCAAAGGCTATCAGCTATGCACTGATCCAGACCTGGCTGGAGGCCGTTGAGGATGATGCTAAGAACCCTGTTGCGACTGGTGATCGTCATTGTCTTGCCGGTCGGGCTGCTGCTGACGGTGGAATCCTACAATCCTGTTCATTACATCAAAAACCGCATTCTCCTTAATTACTTCGTTAACACCTATAACGGCACATTTTTCCTGATTGACCGTGATTTGGCGGAGCGGCCGCAGAGCGCCTGGCGGGACAGAGTGGCGTCGCTGGATAACCATTTCGGCTATCGATTGCGGTTGACGCCCTTGGCGGAACTACTCACGCAAACGCAGTACGGCGATACCTTGCGAGAAGGCGGTTATGTCTATGCAGAGGCGGATACCGACGTGCTCTGGCGCAGGGTCGGCGACAGCGACTGGGTGGTTGAAATGGTGCTGGATGAGACGGATGACGAAGAGACGCTGCGCAGCGCTAAAGGTACTCTGTTTTTGTTGGGCGACATGTTTGCGAAAGCGCCGGAAGCGCAGTGGCCGCAATTACTGACGCAGTTGCAGGCGGAGTTTCGTTTTCCGCTGGAGATGCTGGCGCTGGCTGAGCTGGACATATCGGCGGAGAAACAAGAGGCGCTGATGCAAAAAGGCTACGCCTGGATCACCACCGACGACGATGAAACCCTGTTTTACTACCGTATTGGCGATAGCGACAAAGTCCTGTCGGCGGGGCCAACGCCTTCGCCGGGTGGGGTGGTTCTCTCTTATTTGGTGACGGTATTCGCCGCGATACTGTTAGCTACTGCTTTGGGCTTATTATCCTGGCTGACGCCCTTGTGGCGTGATCTCAAACGGCTCGACCGCACGGCGTCGGAGTTTGGGCAGGGCCGGCTGGAGCATCGCGTGACGTTGCGTAAAGGCTCCGTCGCCGCACGTCTGGGCCGATCATTCAACGCTATGGCGGACAGCATTCAGAAGCTGGTGCGCTCGCATCAACAGCTGACCAATGCCGTCGCTCATGATCTTCGCACCCCGTTGGCGCGGCTGCGCTTCGCGGTGGAAATTCTGGAGTCGGAGGATTGCACGGCGGAAGAGCAGGAGCGATATCGCAAAAGCATCCACGCCAGCATCGACTCACTGGATTACCTGATCAATCAATTGCTCACCCACTCACGCTACAGTCGCGCCATCGACATCAATCACTTCAGCGAGATTGACCTGGCGGCCCTGGTGGAGGAAGAAGTGGATTTGCATCAGCCTGAACGCAGTGACCTGGCCTGTGAGTTTGTCTGTGACGAGACCCTGCGCGGCGCCCGCATATGGGCGGACTCACGCGCCATCGGTCGGGTGTTGCATAACCTGCTGGATAACGCCTCCCGCTATGCACAGTCCCGCGTGCGGGTCAGCCTGCGATGCGACGGCGCACTTTGTCGTTTAAAGGTGGAGGATGACGGTCCAGGCATTCCCCTGGCTGAACGGGAGACCATCCTGCAGCCCTTCGCGCAATTGGGCAACGCCGAGCGCGCGTCATCCGGCGGACACGGCCTCGGACTGGCTATCGTCAGTCAGATCGCGCAATGGCACCAGGGCGACGTCACCGTCGGCGACTCCCCGCTGGGCGGCGCCGCGATTGAGGTTTCCTGGCCGGCTCGCGCGCCCTCCGCCGGTTAAACTGGCCGCTTTTGCTCCGCGCCTCTCGCTTGTCCTGTTATCCAAATCCGTCTCTCGTCCTTGATGAAGCACTCTGGTCACGTGCGCGGATTTGGCGTCACATTCTGTCCCAAATCAGCCACATACCTTTTTCGTTTGGCCTCTTAAGATCACATCTCCTTTTGTGTAGTTAGATTTGAATATTTTTGAATATTGATAAAAGAGGGAGGCCGGGCAATGGCTGGCAATTCTATCGTTCGCCTGGGGGCGACACTTATTTTGGCTGCAGCTTACACGACTTCGGCGCAGGCGGCGGATTACTCTGTAGGCGGCATGCTGGGGACGCAGGGCGTTGGCGTCACCGCCGCCAAACGGACGGACTGGAGTCTGGTGGATGAAGATCAACTGCAGCTGCGTTTTACCTTCGGCGGGCTGGATGTGGACGACGTCGATGATCTTGAGCTGAGCGGAACCAAATACAAAGCGGATCTCCGCACAGGGACGCTGACCGGCGGCGTGGACTGGTATCCATTCTCCGGTAAGTATGTGGATAACATCTTTTTCTCCGGCGGTCTGGTTTATTTTGATCACGACATCAAAGGGAGCACCAAGGCGGATCAATCTTTCGACGTCGGCGGCGCGCATGTCAGCAGCAGCGATAATGTACGTTTGGATGCGGAAATCGATCAGTCTTCCTGGGCGCCTTATCTGAGTCTGGGGTGGGGGAATCGCATTCGCAGCGAATCCGGCTTCTCTTTCCAGGCCGAGTTTGGGGTGATGACGCCGTTAAGCGATCCTGATGTGAGGCTGAGCGCTAGAGATCCTGGAGGCGTTTTGTCTGCGGATAATCTGGAGCGCGAGCGTCGCGATATAGAAGATGATCTGGGTGGCGCGCAGGGATTTCTGTCTGTGGCGGTGACCTATCAGTTCTAGTCTTGCCGCGCGAAAACGGCGACACGCGCTATAAAATGGCGCGTGTCGCTGAGCTGAATAGCGGGGCTCAGTCCTGGGCCTCCGCCAGCTTTTCCATCTCCAACGCCTTCTCAGTCTGATGCCGGATATAGTCCTGAATGTCGTCAGGCCATAGCGAAATCATGTCATCAAAGGTTTCATAGTCTTTGGCGAAGAAGGCGCGACAGGCCTCTTCAAAGCCGGGGAAGTCGCCGGCGACGGTGGACATGAAGCGATACACGGCTTCCAGCGCCAGACGTGACCGGTCTTTGTCCACATTGTCGCGTCTGGCCGCTTCGACCAGCTTGCGCAGCGCCACAGAAGCGCCGCCGGGTTGCGCTCTTAACCAGTCCCAGTGACGGGGCAGCAGCGTGACTTCTCGCGACACCACTCCCAGTTTGGGACGTCCAGGTCCTGCTTTAGGTTTGGGGGCGCCGTCTTCGCTGCTTGCTGCGATCCTGGCGAGGACGTCTTCAGCCGCGCCGCGATAATCGACCTCTACAATCCGTCCGGTGGCGTTGTCGTAAATGGCGACGGGGGCATTGGCGTCCTGCTCCAGTAAGGATTTGGCCTTCAACGCCACTTCCGGTAAGTCGCCGGCGGCGAAAAGCTGGTGGCCGTGAAAGCCGGTATAACTCTGAGTTTCTTTTGCGCTCATCTGTTTCACTCCTGTGCTCGCTCGGATAGCCGGTAACCACGACTACCCTGGGAAATATGTCGCCAATAATACCCGGGTAAAAAATGAAGTCAATATTACCCGGTAAAAAATATTGCTTTTGCGTTGGTAAAAAAGCGTTTCTAAAACCGCGAGTTAGTAGTCGTAGGCTAGCGGTTAGAGTGAAGAAAGGGAGAGAGGGGAGGGAGAAAATAAAAGCCTGGGGAAAATCCCAGGCCTGTATTCACCATGAAAAACCGAAGTCTTTTCGTCTCAGTTTGGCCATGCGTCCATCCGGCGCATGCCAAACAACGCCTTCCATGTTTTGCGCCGCCATCCAGTCTCGTAGAGAGTGGAAGTCCAAGCGCTCCGGCGGCGTCAGGATCTTGCCGCCATGCGCCCACAACGCGTGGCGCTGCAGCTGGTAGCGGTTACCCTGAACTTTAGGGCCGACCAGTTCGTAGGTCTGGCCTTCGACCAGTTTACCGGCGGTCTGTGCAAGGGCTTCGCAATGCCAGCGATCTTCCGGGCTGGCCTCGGAAACCGGCAGCCAGCCGGGCCAATGTCCGGTGATGGCGTCAGGCTCCGCCTCGCAAGGCGCAAATCCGTCCGGCGCCGATTTGAACATGGCGTGGTCCAGAATATCGAGACGTCCGGCGCGGAGTTTGGCGGCGAACGGCTTACGCAGTTTGCGATCGTAGCGTTTCCACAAACGGCCTTCTCTGAACAGACAGGCGCTGCCGTCGAATTTCTCGGTGGCGAACCCTATGCCTTGCAACACCCAGGCAGATTCAGGAGCCACTTGCTCCGTCGCCAGATGACTACGGCGATCGATGACGAATAACGTCTTGATCTTTTTCATGTTTTTTCTCCTATGAAGGTTAAACGGATTTCGAGTCCCGTCCGGCTCCATGAAGAGAGGCGGCATGGTAACGCCAGTTATCAATGGCGGTCAAACCAGGTGGTCGGATTACGCAAAATTTTTCAATTAAATGCATACGACGACAGCCTCTGTCGCTCCGCTACGTAATATGTCTCTTGTAAAGCGGCGCTGGTCGAAGGTGTGATCGTTTCACCGCAGGGAAGCCACTGCCGCTGTGCTGTCTATGTGGTAATGGAAGGCGTAAGAGATAGGGATTTCTCACCCCACTGAGTTGATGTCCTTGCGCGCACGGAATAGCGCTTGACCCAAAGGGATTTGGGGTCTTTTTCTAAACGGCGGCCAGTAAGCTACACTGACCGGCTTTATCGAGTTAAGGCCGGCGCCGATGAACGCATATCTCAATATCTCCCCTCAATCCGATACAGATACGTTCCCCGACCTGCTGAGGGCCTGTTTGTTGTTTGGGGAACAAAACGCGCTTGCGCCTGAACTTCTCTATGAGCCGAGTGCTTCCGCCAAGCGTTGTGGCGGACCGGATTTCTTCATCGTAAAGTTCCATGGGCCACACGCATACAAAGTGATGCAAGAGGCCTCGACGATACTTACGCAGGGAGGTCGCTTGGCGAGGCTCTATCCACAATGGGATGAGCAAGCCAAACCAGCAATGGCGGAACAGGATCTATCCATACAGTTTTACGCCAAAGATACTCCCGATTCTCCGCTGGTTCGTCAAACCAGCAGTAACGTTTGTTTAACCCATGCGCCGACAAACACAGTTGTTTGTTGTGAATACAGCCGCTCTAGATTCAAGAACGTTGAGGAAGGGAAGAGCCTGCTTCGCTCTTATCTCCACAGCTTGGGCGCGGCTTGCGTGTAAGCGCCCATCTATCCATCCATGTATTTGCAGTTTATTGACTAATTTAGATTGAGCTTATGAGATTTTGGCTGATTTTAGGCCTGTGTGTATTGGGTTTTTTGATGTGGTCGCTTTATGAATACACGTTGCGCGTATACGGCGATCGTTACACGGCGATGAATGTGATGGCGATTATTCTTACGTTCGTCATCTTTGTCTCGGCTTTCCTTTGGGTTGGAATACCAAAGGCATATCAATGGATTAAAGCGCGTATTAGCAATACGAGGGATTAGATGACTGAAAGTGACAGGGCCTGCGGTGTGCCTGGCCCTGTCTTTCGTGGCGGATAGCCGCCATGGTCGTTCCCAGGATTTAGCTTCTGGGAAGTCAGTCTTGGTTTAGATCACAAACGGAATCAGGCACTTGGCCTTTTTCTTGTAGTTCCGCCAGGCTTCGCCGTAGCGCTCTTCCGCCATTTTTTCGCTTTTGGGAATAGCGTCCGTCATGTACTGCGCGATATTGGCCAATGGCGCAATGACGCCCCAGGGATTGCCGGCGGTGAGGCCGAAGGCGACGTAAATCAGGAAGTCGCCGAAGTAGTTGGGGTGGCGGGAATAGCGCCAGAAGCCTGTGTCCAGGATCTGGCCGCGTGAATTGGGTTGCTGCTTGAATAAGTGCTTCTGATAATCGCTGCCGAAATGGAAAATGGTGCCGATCAGGTAGACGGCGACGGCGCTGTAATCGATCCAGTTCAGTGGGCCGACACGGTCCGCCGCCCATTGGAACGGCAGGCAGTAGAGCCAGCCAAAAACGTTGGCGAGAATGATGGGTAAAAAGTAGATGGCCGACAGCGGCATGACTTCCTTGAGCTTGGCGGCGGCGGTGTTGTTGTACCAGAGCGTGAGCACGACGTTCATACGCAATTGGTAAATAATCACCATGCCGAGCAGCAGGGCTTTGCGCACCAGATCTGCGTCCCCGTACCAGCAATACACCAGCGTGACCGGCAGCAGGGTGTTAAACCCAAAGATAAACGGCGCTTTGGTATCCTTGGTGATTAAGGCGGCGATGACGCCGGCGACGGCCATGGCCTCGATCACAATGATCATGATTATCCATTGTTGCTCCATATTTCCTTTTCCTTTTTCTATCGAACTTGAGTAGGCCGTCTGGCGACGGGGTTAAGTGGTATTGACGGGGCCGTTGAGTGAGTTGTTCTTTTCGGCTCCGTGCGTCATCCGGCGGCGATGATGCCGTTGGTTTTTCTTCTGGGGCTTTTATCGAAAACTTCTTTGATGGCGCCCAGCCTGGCGAAGAAAATCATGCGCCCGTTTTCGTCCCGCAGACGCTCGATCTCAATGCGCGCCTGATCATGCTGCAGCATGACGCTGGCCGGGTGTATCGCCAGCTTCTGTTCCTGAGCGTTAAGCCAGACCTCCATCAAACGCGCGCCAGCCTGAGTCAGTGCTTTGGGCGTCATATGCTCGTTTCCAAGGTGACAGAACAGCAATTGCGATGAGTCCTCCACCAGCGCGCCAAGCTGATCGGCCATACGTTGCGGCGCGCCGAAAGGCCTTAGCGCCTGCATGACCGGCGGCGCCAAGAGGCAGCGGTAGAAAAGACTGCTCCATTTGCTTTGCGGGCCGAGCAGGCTTTGCAGATAGAATCCGTCTTCCGCATCTTCTTCCAGAGAAAAATGGATGTAGCGATAAGTCTCGCGCCAGGCTTTATAGTTGGCGAAGTCCAGCACCGCGTATTGTTTCACCAGTTGCGCCGCGCGACGGATCGTAGCGGGATCGCGTTCAACCCGCATCAGCAAATGCTCGCCAGTCAAGGACAACGGCCAGCGCCGCGCCAGCAGTTTCTGCAACCCGTCGTCGCTAATGCGCAATGGTTTAAAAGGTCCGCGGTGGGTGCGTCGCTGCAGAACCAGTCGTCGCCACGCTTCAGCATCAATGACGGGCTTAATGCAGTCGGGCGTTATACGCACCGCCGTCAGCGCAAGGCAGCCGTGTTCCTGCTCCAGTGCTGTGAGGGCGGCGCCTTTTTCGTCCTCGCAGAGCCAGCGCAGACGCCAGTCATGGCCTTTGGCGCCCAGCGTCATGCAAAACAAGCCCAGAAATAATCCGCAGCTCATCAGCATTTCGATTTCCAGACTTTCCAGGGCTTTGAGTTTACGAGCGCTGTTCAACGCCAGGACGACGCATTGTTCTCCTTCCTGAAGGGGGTCCCCGAGGAGTGCGTTAGCCCGCTCGCACTCCTGAATATGGATCAACGTCCAGGGTTGCGAGTTGTGGGATGAGGGCGCCCAGCGCGCCAAATCCACGGTTTCCTGAAGTTCATGGGTGAAATCCGACGGCATAAATAAAGCTCCAATCTTTTAATAAATTCCTTGCGAACTAAGAACCCCTAAGCAGGTCGCAGATTTCCGGCGGACTGCCGACAACCACCAGGGCGCATCCCTGAAATCGGTCCGCTATCGCCACCAGAGGCGTATTGGCGACAGCGCCGAGTTCCCGGCTGAGCCGTCGTGATAGCGTCCAGGACAATGCGCCTGTGTCTCCCGGCGAATGCAGTTCTACATCAGCGAACCAGCCAAAAATACTGCGTCCGTAGCATTTCAGCAGCGCCTCTTTGAACGCCCACGTCATGGTGGCGGAAGCGTCGCGTTCGTTGCGCCCTCGGCGTAACAACCAGCGCTGCTCCTCCGGGGTGAACGCCATTTCCCAGACTGAGCCGCAGAAGGCGCGAACGGGTTCGATATCGACGCCGACCGGGCATCGCCCCGCTGTCGCCACCGCCCAGTCGCCAGCGTGACTGATGCTGACGTAGCCTTCCATGTTGGCTTCCGGGCGGCCTTGATAGGGATCAGTTTTGCAATTGCTGATAATGATGTCCCGTAAGGCGCGCTGCGGCTGCGCCAACTCCGCCTGCAAACGCTGGAGCGCCTGTTTCCCGGCCAGTCTTCCCGCACCCCATTCCAGCTTACGTTTGGCGAAATGAATCTGGCGCAGATGGCGTCGTTCGCGCAGGTCGAATACCCGCCGCAGATCCGCTTCGGTCTCAAAGTGGCTGCGCCAGTTCTTCACCGACACTGCGTGCAAACGCCAGGGGCCGACCATCAGCGAACGATTCCAGTCTGAGGTCGGTAATTTCCCTGAATGCAGCCGGGGGTGGGACGCGGCAGGCTCAGCCTGCGGCATAGCCCGAGCCCAATTGCTCGCCGGCCAACTCTTCAACGACTTCCGCCATACGGGAAAAGGCCTGCACCAATCCGGCGAACGTTGATGTTTCCATATCGGCGTCAAAGGCGGCGCGATCGGTTATCTTTATCACCTCCAGATAGTGATAAGGCGCGGCGGGGTCCTGAGAGGCGCGATGCACGTCAAAGCGCACGACGCTAGGCAGGTCGGGGCAGGTGGCGTAATCGACGTTTTGCACCCAGGACTCAAAGGCGTCGGCTTGTGCAATATCGAACAGGCGGATTTTGTGAATGATGGTTTCCATTTCGTTCCCTTTCCTTAATTTGCAGTGTATTGAGAGTCGTCCGGCGCCGCATGGGTATCGGTTACGGACTTTAAGAGCAGATGATAGTTAACGCCGCCGGTGCCGAATGAACTGACGGCGGCGTAACGGGCGTCTTCGCCCAATGGCCAGGGTTGCAGGGCGGTGACAGGCTCCGTGGGAATCTCCGCCAGGGGCAGATCCGGATTCATCTCCCGTCTTAACAGCGTGGCGGGGATATCACCGTAACGGATCGCCAGCAGGGTTTTCAATAGGCCGGCTGACCCAGCTGCAGCGAAGGTATGTCCGATATTGGATTTGATCGAACCGACCTTAAGCGAACCGCTTCGTTCTTGTGTCTGGTACACCTCGTTCAGTGCGGTCAGCTCCGCAATATCTCCCAGCCGCGTGCCTGTGCCATGGGTTTCCACATATTCCACGCGAGCGGGAGAATAACCGGCCTGAACGAAGGCTTTACGCATGGCCAGGGCCTGTCCCTGCGGGTCCGGCGCCGTCATGGAGCGGGCGTCGCAGGAGGCGCCGACGCCGGTGATGGCCGCGTAAATACTATCGCCATCCCGCAATGCGTCACTCAGACGCTTGAGGACGAACATGCCGGCGCCGTCTCCGGGTGAAAACCCGTCGGCGTCTACGGCGAAAGGCGCAATTTTGTGTTGCGACAGCATCATTTGCGCGGAACACAGCGTTAAGTCGCGAATGTTCACCGGTAACTCCACGCCTCCCGCCAGCACCAGGTCGTAGCGATGACTGCGCAGCGCCAGCACGGCGTTATGCAGCGCCGCCAGGGAGGAGGCGCAGGCCGCTTCAACGGCGGCGGGGGCGGCGTTAAGCTGAAAGCAATTGGAGATCAGCGCTGCGATGCCGCTGGCGGAAAAGCTGTCGAGCGTGAAGTGATCGACCTCTTCAGGGGAGAGCTGCTGTTTTTCTGAGGCGTCCTGAAAGTACGCCGCCAGCGGCGAGCCGGCGAACAGCGTCTGCAACTGGGCATAATGCAGCGCCGCTGAGAGTGCGCGTTCCCGTCCCAGATTCAGGTTGCTGGCGATAAACACCGCCGCTGCCTCCTGGCGCTGACGTTTGCGTGACAGGCCGTAGTCAGCCAATGCCTCTGCTGCGCTTTGCAGTCCCAGCTTTTGTGCTTTGTCCATGCCGGCGGCCCGACGTGGGAAGATTTTGTAGGGGGATAAGTCGAATTCGCTTTGCTCCAGCGCCGCGCCATATTGCGCGTAACAACTCAACGGTCGCGATGCGTCCGCGCTGAAGAAGGCGCGACGGGGCAGTACTGATTCCGGCAATAGCTGAACGCCATCGGCGCTGTCCCACAGACTGGCGCGTATTGCTGCGACGTCTCGCCAGGGACCGAAAGAACCTCCGACGCCTACAATAGCGATGGGTTCCTGGGACGCCGGAATTGTTTCTACGTCCGCTGAGACTGCATCCGGACTGGACAGCACCAAATGCCAGCTGACGCCGCTCAGTCCGCCGCCGCACACGCCGGCGATACGCTCGTCCGTTTGAGGCCAGGGCTCGCTGCGTCCGGCGCCGTAGTCGATGTTCTGGCGTAGCAATAACTCCTGGCCGTCCACTTGCGGCATGCCGGGCAGGCGACTGTGGCGCAGAGCCAGACTGGCGGCTGCGATGGCGTTAAGTCCGGCGCTGGCGAAAGCGTACCCCAGGTTGGCGACGCAGGAGCGCAGACGCAGAGAGACATTATCGTCATGGCGCAAATCCGACAGCGCGGTCAACAGGGCTTTGCTTTCCTCCACATGACCCGGCAAGGCGCACTCAATGTAGCCTTGTCTGGCGGGATCGATATTGGCCTGACGGCAGGCTTCCGCAGCAGCCTGATACTTCAATGCGGCATCGCCGCCGTAGCGGTAGCCTGAGGGGGAATCGCGGCGAGCGCTGGCGGCGCCGCGAATGACGCTGTAGATACGATCGCCATCCCGGCGCGCATCGCTGAGCTTCTTCAATAATAACGCCGTGGCGCCTTCCGCTAACGGCGCTCCGGGTGAATTGGCGGTGAAAGGCGCGCCGGACGCGAAGCCTTTTTTCTCCAGAGCGAGGGCGGGCAGCAGACTGTCATAGCGCTGTCCGGCGATGACCAGCGCCGCTTTGGTCTGGCCTCCTGACAGCGCCAGCAGGGCGGCCTCCAACACCACATAACTGGTGGCGTCGGCGGACTCCAGCGCCTGGGCGCGGCCGCGAAAACCGAAATGCGAGGCGATGCGGGCGGGGATGCTGCTCGCCATTTCGCCGACGCGATCATGAGAGGACAAGCCGAAGTGATCACGCAGACGTTCGCGGATAGCGTCCAGGTCCGCTTCGCAATCTCCTGAGCGTTGCTCTGCGGCCTCATAAGCGAGCCGCACGCCTTCCACTTTCAAGGCGTTATTAAGCGCGCTGTCGAAGCAAAAGCAGGCGCCGCTGTACACATCCGTGTCGTCCAGTGACGGCAGCTTGTCGGGATAGCCTGCGTCACGCAGACATTGCTCCGCCGCGCGCAGCTGTAACAGCATCATCTGGGAAACGGATTTGCGGTAGGCGGGAGGGATGCGGAAGCGTTTGAAGTCGCTCTCCGCCTCTGTAAAGAATGAACCGCGCCAAGCGTCCAGATGCGCCCTGGCCGCTGCGCTGGTTTGCGGTATCCGGTGCGCAGGCATGGCTCGCAGGGGCGCGTGTTCGCCCTGCTCAAGCAGTCGCCAGAACGATTCCGTATCCTGGGCGGAGGGGGTAATGCAGGCGATGCCGACGATAGCCACAGGCTCGCGCAACGTCTGGTCATGAGAGCCGGGTGAGGCGGTGGAAAATAAGCTGGCGTCAGTCATATCAGGCAACCGGGTCTGTGTGAGTCTTTGACGCAACGGTCGGCTTGAGCGCCAACGCTTTTAACGCCAGATAATCAATTTTGCCGTTGCGGCTTTTCGGCAGTTCGTCCAGCTTGCGCACCAGCTTGGGTATCATGTAACGGGGCAACCGCGTCTGACAGTATTGCTTGATGGCGAGCACACTGGGCGCAGAGGCCGGATCAACCGCACTGAAATAAGCGATGAGGTTTTGCGCCTGCTCGGTGATTTCCGCCACCACGGCGATTTCCCGGATGCCCGGCATGGTCGACAATGCCGCTTCGATCTCTCCCAATTCCACTCTATAGCCATTGATTTTCAGCATGCGGTCTTTACGTCCGTGGTAGTACAGGTAACCATTTTCGTAACCCACCAGATCGCCGGTCGCATGGCGTCCCTGTAGATGGTTGTCGGAGTTGGCGGGATCGATGCGATTGCGGTACCCCGGTGTGACGCAGGAGCCTTCAATGATCAGTTCGCCGATTGCGCCGGGAGCGCTGACAGGCTGGCCCAGATCGTCCAGTACAAGGGCGGTTTGTCCGGGCAGCGGAACGCCGATATACACCGGCTTATCCCGTTGCAGGTCTTCCGCCGTCACCCGATAGTAAAGGCAGACATTGGTTTCGGTTGGGCCATAGAAGTTATAGAGCGCGCAGTCATCGGGCAGACGCTGGCTTAGCTCCCGTAAAGGGCGAATCGGAAATACTTCGCCGGCGAAAATCAGATAGCGTAGCGAGGCGGTGACGTCAGTATCCAAAGCGCCTGCGTTCACCATTAGTGACAGGATGGAGGGAACGCTGTACCACACGCTGATCCCATAGCGCCGAACGCCTTCCGCCAGCGCGGCGACATCCCGTTGTTGTTCTTCGCCGATAACCCAGACCGCCGCGCCCGCCGCTGCTGCGGCGAACAGATCGAAGGTGCTGAGATCGAAATGGAAGCCGGCGTGGTTGGAAAAGACGTCCCGCTCGCTTAGAGACAGTTCTTGCAGCGCCCAGCCAATAAAAGCGTGCAGATTGCCATAACTGATCTGTACGCCCTTGGGCATGCCGGTGGAGCCGGAGGTGAATAGAATCGCCGCCAGATCCTGTGGGCCGGGATGATGCGGCGTTTGCTCCGGCTGAGGTTCGAAGGCGTCCGCCGACGCCCGTGACGCGACCGCGAAACGGCCGGGCGCCGCCGCATCGGGAACTTTGTGGAAGTCGGTGACCAGCGCCAGCCGTAATGACGTGTAAGTCATATCGCCCAGTTGTTCAAAACGGGGGCTGTCCGTGACCAGAATGGCGGGCTCCGCGCCGGCGAGAATTTTTTGCGCACGGTCCACCGGCTGCATGCCATCCATGGGAACATACACGCCGCCGCATTCCATGGCGGCGTAGAGGGCGACTACATAGTCGATCTGCTTGGGCAGCCAGATGGCTACGCGATCCCCTGGCTGCAGACCGGCATAGCGGAAATAGCCGGACCAGCGACGCACTCTGGCGTAGAACTGCTCGTAGCTCACTTCCTCCGGGCCGACAAACGCCGGACGCTGGGGAAAGTTGACGGCGGAGCGTCGTAAATAGTCGATGACAGGGACAAATCCGTTTTCCGTTTCTTGTACTTTCATGCCTGCTCTCCTCCAATCCTGCATTAAGCTGGCGCAGTGACGTCATCAACCCGGATGGCTGGCGGTGCGCCATCCGGGTTGATCGGATCACAGCGTGACGGGAATATTCACTTCTTTCGCTGCGTCGATGATGATCTGCGCCGCCAGATCCAGGTCTTCTTCGGTGTGTTCGCTGGTGACGCTGATGCGCAGGCGCGCGTCCCCCACCGCCACGCCAGGAAACACTACGGTCTGGCAGTACATGCCGCGGGCGCGGACGGCGCGGCCCAGCTCCAGGGTTTTGCGGTCGTCACCGACCACCACCGGAATAATGGCGCTGTTGGAATGCTCCAGATCGAATCCGGCGCCCAGCAAATGACCGCGCAGACGATGGATGTTGCTCCAGAGTTTGCTCAAGCGCTGCGGCTCACGCTCCATCACGTCGATAGAGGCGATCACGCCTGCCGCCACGGCGGCGGGAATCGTGGCTGCGAACACGTAAGAGTTGGAATAGAAGCGCAGGTATTCCACCACGTCTTCATCCGCGCACACGAAACCGCCGACGCCTGCCAGCGCCTTGCTCATGGTGCCCAGCTCCAGATCAGCCATGCCCTTCATGTTGAAGTGCTCGGTGGTGCCGGAGCCGGTTTTGCCGAGAACGCCGGTGGAGTGGGCGTCATCCACCAGTACGCGGGCGCCGTATTGCTGCGCCAACTCCACCAGACGCGGCAGATCGACGATATCGCCATGCATGGAGAACACGCCGTCCGTGACGATCAGCTTGCCGCCGTCGTGGTCGGCGTATTTTTTCAGCGTGGTTTCCAGGCTTTCCATGCTGTGCTGATAGATCTTGCGGGAAGCCCCGGAGAGTTTGCAGCCGTCCTGAATGCTCATGTGGTTGATGGAGTCGGTGAACACCAGATCGTTGCGTCCGGCCAGCGCCGAAATACAGCCCAGGTTGGCGGAATAGCCGGACGGATACACGATGCAGGCCTCACGTCCCTTCAGTTTGGCCAGGCGACGCTCCAGTTCCTTGTGCAAGACATTGCTGCCGCCGATCAGACGACAGCCGGTGTTGGTGGCGCCGTAGCGACGAGCGCCTTCGGCGATGGCTTCAATGACTTCGGGATGATTGGCCAGTCCAAGATAGTTGTTGGAGGCGAACATCAGAAACTCACGGCGGCGTCCGGTGACTTCGTCGTAGATCACCGCGCGGTTACGGCATTGGGACTCCAGAGGCATGCCGTACCAGTACAGCTGCGCCTGTTGCTTCGCCACATAAAATTTGCGGAACTCCCGGGTCTTATGAAACAGATCCCGGTCCGGCAGATTCACGAAATCTTTCATGGTGCGGGGGTCGTTTTCCGCCGCTGCGTTGGCGTCGTAGGTTGGGTCCAGATGCTCCGTTCCCAGAGCTTCAACCTGATGCGGACGGCTGGCGCGGATGTATTGCAGCAGCTTCTCGGGGGTATCGCAGTCCGCCAGGCTCAGGTGAGCGGGCATGCCGTGCTCACTGCGCAGACGGTCATGCAGGGCGGATATGTCCTTCTGTCCAAAACCGCTGGCGAGGAAGCTCAGCTTGAACTGGTCCGCCAGTTCTGTCGCCGCGTCGCTGGGTTCCTTCACGTTGTCCTGATTAAGACGATCGATAAAATCCGTCCACATGCCATCACCACTGGCGCGGCCTTCCGCTGGTTGTTTGGAAGCAGATGGTTCGGAAGCAGGTAGTTTGGAAACAGATAGCTTGGAAGCCGGTTGTGACGCCGGGGCGGCGCCAATTTCTTTAGCGGGACGAGCCAGAGCGGCGTCAGCGCCGATCTCGCGCAGGTAGGCGATGACTTGCGCGATGGTGCTCAGTCCGGCGGGAAAACCGGCTTTCTCCATGTGCATGAGCTTGGCGATCTCCGCCAGCACGGCGGCCTGAGTCACCGAGTCGACGCCCAGATCGCCTTCCAGATCCGCTTGCAGATCCAGCTCGCTACGACGGTAGCCAGTGTGCGCCTGATACACGTCGAGCACGTTTGCGCTCAGTGCGTCGTCCTGTGCGTCAGCGAGGCGGGCAGGCGCCGTTTGCTGCGCAACCGTGGCGGCGCTGAGGCCTTCTTTCAGCAGGCGTTGACCGATATGGCGCAGCAGTTGTCCAACGTTGTCCAGGCCCGCCTGAACTGATTTATTCTGCAGCCCCAGGGTTTGATAAATTTCCGCCTGCACGGAAGCCAGGGTGATGGAATCGACGCCCAGGTCGCCCTCGAAGTCCGCGTCGTCGTCAAAGTCTTCCTGCGCGTACTCCGTGTGGCGTTGCAAGGCGCTCAGCACCAGTTCCCGCAGAGACTCTTCCGCCTGTTGCGTATCGGCAAATACTTGTTCTGTCATGGTGTTACCTCATTCCTTGAATATTCGGGGCTAGTGTTGTTGCAGGCGCGTGACCAGATCCACCATCTTGCGCACGGAGGCGAAGTTGCCGGGGGTAACCTGATTAAGGGGGATTGATGCGCCAGTTTCCCGCCGCAGTAAATCCACCAGATCGAATAGGGAGCCGGAGTCAATAATGTTGAGTTCCAGAATCGGGGTGTCCGCGTTGAACCCCTGATCGTCCGAGCCCAGATAATTCTCGGAAATGTAGGTTAATAATGTGTTCTCTAGCATTGTGCATCTTCCTTTTTGAGGGGGGACTGGAAGACGGGCCGAAGCCCGTTGGTCAGGCCTTTTCTCCGACGAATAACGTGCGCGGTCCGTTGATGCGCAGCACTCTCACGTTGCTGAACCCGGCCTCTTCAAAGCGCTGCATGTACTGCTTCGCCGTGGACTCCACGCCGCCATCCGTGGACACCAGCATGTTGATGGAGAGCAGGGAGGTGAACAGCGGGCCGCTTTCGTCCTCGTCCAGGGGCGTTTCGCTGGCCATGAAGACGCCGCCGGTCGGCAGGGCGTCGTAGATGTTGCGCAGGATCTGCAACTGCGTGTCAGGGGCGTAGTCGTGCAACATCCAACCCAGATGAATCAGGTCGTACTCCTGTTGCGGAATGGTTCCGGTGATGACGTCGCCTTCAACTACGTTGATGCGGTCAGCGAAATCGCCAGACATGATTTTGTCGCGCACGTAGCAGGCCGCCTTGGGCAATTCACAAATGGCGATCTCCAGATGCGGGCAGGCTTCCGCCACAGCGACGGGCAAGCTGCCGACGCCGCTGCCGATGTCCATGAAGCGGCTGTAAGCGGAAAAGTCCACGCCTTCCACCATGCCGTCAATAAAGGGCTTGGCGAAGATGCCCAGGAATTCCTGGAAGTCCGTCACGTCGGACGGGTTCTGATACAGAATGTCGAACCAGCTGCGTTTGTCGCCGAATACCGCCTCCCGTTGATCTTTGTCGTCACGCACCGCCTGGGCGGTGTTGGACCACAGCGGATACAGGAATGCATCGATATGGCGACCCAGCCAGCCCAGCCACTGCGGCGACTGGCTGACCAGATAGGGCGCGGCGCCCGGAGCCAGGGAATAGGCGTCCCCCTCGCGTTGCAGCAATCCCATGGCCTGCAGCGCGATCAGCATGCGCTTGCCTGAAGCGACTGGCGCATTGGCCCGTGCGCAAATGTCCTCCAGAGAGGCGGGGCCCTCCGCCATGGCGTCGAACAGCCCCAGGTCGAAGGCGGCGGTCAGGGTTTTGGTTTTGAAGAAGCCCATCATCAGGTCAACAATTTGATCTTTGCTAATTTCCATCGCTATCTCTCCATGCGTTCAAAAAAGGCGTTGTTTAGTTCATAAAAGTGGACATTTCTTCGCATACGGTGGCGAAGGATTTCACGAAGTGATCGACCTCCTCTTTGCTGATGATCAGCGGGGGCTGGATACGGATCACGGTGGAGCTGTTGGCGGTGACGAACGTCAGAATGCGGTGATCGTTACTGAGCTTGGTGACGAAGCGCATGCAGAACATTTCCGCTAACGATTCCTCCATCTTGTCCACCGCCGCCGCCAGGTGCTCGCGAACTTCGTCAGGGAAAAAGCGATACGCCAGATGCCAGTCTCCCGGCAGACGCGTGCCGAATTCCCGGGCGCAGGCTTCCACGGCGCCGCTGAAGTCATTGTTGAACTGGATGCCCAACATCAGGCCGCGGCCGCGCACCTCCTTGATAAAGGGATAGGCTTGCACGGCTTGCTGCAGCTCGGCTTTGAAGTAGTCGCCCATCTCTTGCGAGCGGCGGGGCAGATCCTGCTCTATCACGCCTTCCAGCGCGGCGAGTCCGGCGACGCCAGCCAGGTTGCAGCCGCCGAAGGTGGAGGTATGCAACAGGAAGCGGCCGGTGGAGGCGTAGGCGGCGTCCCAGATCCGCGCGGAGCTGAGCGTGGCTCCAATGGGAATCAGCCCGCCGGAGAGGGACTTCGACAGCACCATGATGTCAGGCTCCACGCCTTCCCATTCACAGGCGAACAGGCGTCCTGTGCGTCCCAGGCCGGTCTGGATTTCATCCACGATCAGCAGGGTTCCTGTGCGCCGACACAGTTCCTGGGTGGCCTTCAGATAGCCGTCCGGCGGCAGATAGACGCCGCCTTCTCCCTGGATCGGCTCTATGATGAACGCGCACACGTCGCCTTGCTCCAGTTCAACGCGCAGCGCATCCAGATCGCCGAATGGCACGCCTGTGCAACCGGGCAGCAGAGGGCGGAAGTGCTTCTGATGCTTTTCGCGACCGGTGACGGAAAGCGCGCCCAGTGTCTTGCCGTGGTAACTGTTGTTGGCGAAGACAAAACGGGAGCGGCGGCTGGCCGCTTTCGCCAGTTTCAGCGCGGCCTCCACCGCTTCCGTGCCGGAGTTGCTGAAGAAGACCCGTTCGAAGCGTCCCGGCGCCACGGCGCAAAGCCGCTCCGCCAGCTTGGAGGTTTCTTCCGGCAGGGAGACGTACTGCACGAAGTTGGGCCCCATATTGGCGACGTACTTCTGTATCGCCTCCGTCACCACTTGCGGGTTATGGCCCAGATTGAGGCAGCCGTATCCAGACACCATATCCAGAAAACGCTCGCCGTCCGTATCGGTCAGGGTGCATCCTTCCGCACGTTCGAAGACTTTGTCGCAACGCTGCATCTGCAGGAAGTCCGCCAGCATCGGATTGATGTAACTGCGGAAACGCTGCACTGTTTGCGAGCGGCGCGCTTCGCCTGAATCCTGCTCTGTCGCCGCCAGATCCGAAGGGGTATACCCTGGCGCCTGAGCTTTACCGCTATGGTGAAAACGACGCAGGCCGTTGATCAGTTCGATGTTGATGCGCTCGCCAAAGGACGCCAGAGGGAAGGCGCGGAAGCCATGACGTTCCGCCATCGCACCAATCTCCAGCACTTTTTCCGGGGGCAGGTCGCGTCCGATGGAGAAGCATTCCGCACGGCCTTCCAGAGCCAGCACCATGGTTTCCGCCAGACAACCGTTGATCTGCTGCTTGATCGACATATTCATGGATTCGCCGCCCAGCTTGGTATCCGGCGAAGCCGTGACGCAACCGCCGTCCAGCACCAGTACGTCGGTGCGGGGCGTAGGTGGACGTTCCGCGTCACGGGGTAGGGCGATGTCTACGACAATGGAGCCGGGCGACAGGCGGGATACATCGATCACGCCGCCGGACGAAGTGGCGGCGGCGAACAGACGATTGCGCTCATACGCCGCATCCATGGAGTTCAACAAGGTGACCCGGCCGCGCCAATGCTCGGGCAGATGCTCCAGCAGTTGCGCATCATCCGCTGTACCCCGGTGAACTAAATCCAGACGACAACCCAGCTGCAGCAACAGTTTGGCCAGCGCCAGACAGATGGAGCCGGGATAGCCGACAATCGCCACCTGCGCGTCCGCCGGATCGAGCTGCAAACGCTCCAGCGTCTGCAGTAGCACGGTGTAGCCCGCGTAAGTGGTGAGAGAATTGCCGCTGGTCACGGGGATGCCGGCGCGCTCCGCCGTCACCAGCCCGCGCTTGCCGATAATGGAGGTAAAGCCGCCCAGACCTACAAGCTGAGCGCCCTGCGCCTGCAACGATTCGATGCCTTCGAAAATACGCTGTTGCACCGCCCGGGGCGTGGACAGCATTTCCTCCGCGGTGAGCGGAAGGTAATGCACGATGCCTTCGCAACTCACTCCGGCGGGGGACTGAATGCGGCAGAAATCGACGAAGGGCACCAGATTGCGATGGCTCCAAATGTCCCGCTGATAGCCCACTTGCAGGTCCCGCGAACTGCGGTCGAGCAAGTCGAGCATTTTTACGTAGCGTTTCAGCCCGATGGAGGTCGGGTGTCCGATAAATCCGAATTTCATAACAGTGATATCCTTTACTGAACTGCTATTCGCCAGCGTCTAAACGACAGGCTGCGCGCTTTCTTTATCCGTTTCTGTATCCGTCCCCGTTGCTGTTTCTGCTTTCGCTTCAGCTTGCGTCTGAACGGCTGGATCGCGCTGCCAGCCGGTGGCGGTGGCTAGACTGATGCCGTCGCCCTCGTTGTTGTGGGAGACCATCACCGAGAACAAATTGACGCAACCCGGGCGCAATAGCGCGGACGTGAGCGCCGCCGGATCGAATGTGGTTAACGTGCGCGAGGTGAAACGCAGACCGCCCAGCTCGTCCTCCCAATCCTGATCGGTGACATTGACCAGTCGCATTTGTCGCGAGGTGTAATTGAACAGAATGCGCTCCTGGTAAGTGTTAATGACCGAATGTCCGCCATTGCAGAAATAGAAAATGGTGAGGTTGCGGTTCATGCGTCCGGGATAGCTCAGGGCGTTCTCCAACAGCGAGGGGAGCACGTCGGGAGTGAGGCCTTTGGCGCCGTCTCCGATGAACGCCACTACGTTGGAAGGGCTGGTGAACGCGAGGCTGATGCTGGCCATGAGGGCGTCGCCCATCAGGGCGCGTCCGTACCAGCCGGAAAAGCCGCGGCGCGTGCGCGCCAGATTGCGCACGGCTGAAATACCGCAGCGCCCGACGTCATAGAGACCGGTGTAGTCGTAACCATGCTCGACGATCAGTTTCTCCATCAGCTTGTTGAGGCGGGCGAAGAAATAGTTCGGCGTCATGGGGGTAGTCGGCAGGCGGCTCGCCATATCCGAGGGGGTGTCAGGCACAGACGCAATGGCTTGATAACGTCGCGCCACCAGCTCTGGAGACGGGGCTAGATGCTTATCCACGTAACGGAGAAACTGTTTGTGCTCCAACATCAGCGGGAAGTCGGTGTAAGGCGAAATATGCTCGGGATTTTCGGTCAGCTGCACAATCTGCAGCTTGCGCTGCAAACGGCCATCGGAGAAAGGCGTGCATACTTGATGCAGCTTGCTCTTTATGAAAAACAGGCACTGCTCGGACTGTGGGTTCATTTTGTCGTTGGTGTGCAGGAAGTTGTACACCCGTGGGCTGTAGCCATAGACCGCCAGGGTGCCAAGGTAATTGCGATTGCGCTGGCAATGACGGAACTTGGGCACGGAACCGGGATAGGTCAGCGAATCCACCAACGCAATCCCCGCGCGATCTGCGATGGACAGGGTCAGCTCCAGTTCTTCTTCATCCATGGCGCCGCACTGCCAGACCAGCTTGTCCGGGCCCTCATTCAGCAACGACATGACTTGATCCAGCACCGGTTGGACCGATTCCGGTATGGCGTCCGCCGGCGCTTGCGGGGCGGGCGGATAAGCAATGTCGAAGCGACTGCAGGCTTCCAACACCGCCTGGGTGGCCAGCAGCACCACCGGACCGCGCTTGGCGTTGTATAGTTCCATCGCTTTCTGCAGGTCTTCCTGCAGGCGATCGACATCGTTGAGGTACAGACAGGGCAGCCCGCGGGCTTTAATCACCTCCCGTGAATCCTCTTCTGCAGACACCGTGCCCTGAAAAGCGAACCATTGATCATGACGGTTTTCCGCGCAGACGATGAAACCTTGCGCCCGCGCTTCCCGCAGGTTGGCGATGGTGCCCTTGAATTCGTCGATCATGCCGCTGGTGACCACGATCAGGAAGGGGCGGCGGTACAACTGCCAGTTGGCCATCGCGCCGCAGGCCAGACTGTGCTCGCTGGGACCGCGCAGCAGTAACACATTGCGGCGCTCTGCCTCCTGCTCCAGATGGTTGATCATGTTGGAGACCAGCGAGCCGGTGAAATAGAAGCCCAGCCATTCCGATCCCGCGCGCGCACTGAGGAAGTTGATCAGATGCTCTCCCAGAGTGTTGTGCGGCAGGACCCGGGCGGCGGGCTTGACGCGGCGGTTGGCGTAACTCATTTCAAAGAAATCCATCCACAGACACAGCAGATCCGCCTGCAGCAGAGAGCGGTCGTCCGGTAGCTGGCGCTCAATGTATTCCATTGGCTGGTGCCGTATGCGCGGGCGTTGCGGCAGGGTGTACACCACGGTCGAAAATGAGGACTGGAAGACGGGAATATCCGCCTGCCGCAGCGCTGCGTAGAAAGCCTGTAATTGCCTGTCGATCTGCTGTGGCGCCAGGTCTTCAAACTGGGGATCGGCGTAGTCGACGTACACCATGCCCACTTGAAAGTTGACGCCGAGCAGGGGCGTTTGCAGGATTTTCGCCTGCGCCCGCTCAAGGCTGTCCGCCTGGATCACCCGCATGGAGATTCGTTCCTTGCGCTTGCCAAGGAAACGCACCGCTTTGTCGCGGGCTTCTTCATAAACGGGGTGCGTGCTGGGCAGCTTTTCTTCGAATTCGATATCCGCATCCAGAGATACTTGCTGGAATACTTCACCGCGAATGTCGCTCAAAACGCTGAGTCCGGTTTCGAAAAAACCGCGACTGCGGGTGACGACGATGACCCCTATCGTAATTTCCATAACTAATCTCCCTCTATTCTCGTCACTGTTCCAGGGACTTTTTCAGGCGCAAAGAAACCCCTGATCCCTGCTAGCTGGAATCTGTCTGCAGCCGGACTACAACTTGGCTGAGGTCGATGTTTAATTAACGCAAAATTAGAGCGGCTTATTTTTCTGTCTGTGGCGGGCCGCTGCGCTCATTGCATTTTTTATTGTCAGGCGGATATCTACTGGCTGGCGTCCTCCTTGCGTTCTTCTATGCGCACGATGCCTGCGTCTCCGTCGAGATAGAGCATATCTCCGGTGCGGATGCGGCGAGTGGTGGTTTTAGTGTTGACGATGGCGGGGATGCCGAATTCCCGGGATACGATTGAGCTGTGCGATAACATCGACCCCACGTCGGCGACGACGCCGGCGGCGAGCACGAACAGCGGCGTCCAGGAGGCGTCGGTGAAACGGGCCACCAGTATTTCGCCTTGCTGAAACTCTTCCGCCTGCCGGGGCAGATCCGTGATGACGCGGGCGCGCCCCATGGCGACGCCGGGACTGGCGCCGATGCCCTGGAACACGGGGACGCCATCCGTTGGCTCCGTTTCTGCGGTTTCGCGCCTGGGGGTATGTCCGCCGACAATCGCCATGGGCGGCTCCTGCAGACGCTGGTTCAACAAGTGACTGCGGCGATTGCGCTCAATCAGCTCTGCGGAGAAAGCCTGCTGAGCAGGTTTTTTTCCCGCCACGTAATCGCGCAGCTCGTTGAAGTCGATGTAAGGCAAGTCCTCCATTTTCAGTACTTTCTCCGCGCTGAGGCGACGCATCACTTCGACGATGATTTTGCGATAGAACCAGGTTTGCGCGATGTAGGTGGGCCGGGTGGCTTCGCGTCGCTCCGCCATTTTGGCGTAGGTGGAGATAACGAACTTGAACAGCAGGCGAATGCGCAATGGCAGACCGGACAGCAGGGCGCGGGTGTCGTCGTCCCGTTTGCGGTCGATTTCCTCCAGCCGCGACTCCAACTGCACGTCGCTGGTCAGGTACATACGAATCACCTGCAGCAGATAACTGGGATCGTCGGCCCAGCGGGGGATGCTGAGTTCAAACTCCTGACGACCGCGGGCGCCATAGTCGCGCAGGAACGCCATGAAATCATTGTTCCAGAAGCGCGCGCCTTTGTCGTCGTCTTGTAGCTTCTGCGCCAATTGTTCCAACGGCGTCTCCAGCACCAGTTGACGCAGGTGGCTGGAACGTTGGACGGAGGCCGCCAGATCACACACGCCGCGGGTGACTTCGATGGTGCGCAGGTTGCTGAGAGACGCTTTGATGCGATTCTGCAAGCCTTTGCCGCTGTCGCCCAGCCACTTCTCACAGAGTTCGGCGAGGGCGTCGTACAGTGCGAACGACTGCAGAAAGAATGGCATATAGGCGGCGCAGGATTCCAGGAAGTAACGGTCGATACGTTGCAGTTCCGCATCCAGCTCGCTCAGCGACATCGTGCTGAGATCCAGCTTCAGAAAGCGCTCGGTTTCCCGCTTGCGCAATGTGATCATGTCGCGCACGGTGCGCTCCGCAGTCGCCAGGTTGCGCACTTGATACAGCGTCCAGTAGCCCACGCTCTTGAGATATTGCAGCCCTTGCGGCGCTTTGCCGTAGGGGTTGGTGTAGAAGTTCAGGTCCACTTCCTCCGTAGAGTAACGCTTGGTGAACTTCAACGGGTCCCGGGTTGGAGGGCACTGGGTAAGCAACATCGCCGACGCGGAAATATTGAGATACACATGCCCCTGCAAATACCCCATGTAGTGCTGTGAATCGCCGATATCCAATAACCCCATGGTTTTGACCGCAGGGCCATGTACGTTGTGCTGGTAAAAACGGCAGAACGACAGCCCCAGCGGCGTCATCAGTCCGGTGACGATTTCGCCGGTATCCATGCGTGAGAACAGCGCGTTATCGCGTATATAGCCATTGCTTTCATCGGCGTCCGCAAACAGGCGATTATCGCCGCGGGTCGGTGTTACGGTGATGGGGCGGGCCTGCAGAATCCAGATCTTGCCGTCCTTCAGCGCCCACTCAATGTCCATCTCCCGCCCATAGTGACTGCGGATGGCGTTGGCGTAACCCGCCAGGGCCAGGGCTTCATTTTCGTTCAGGGTGGGGGCGTTGATTTTATCGGACGCGGTTTTGCGCAGGCAGACGCCGCCGTTCTCCGCGCGGGTGGACATCACCGGTTTTTCCCGCAGGGTTTGCTCCAGCAGCTCCATTTTCTGATTGTCGACGACGAAGGTGTCGGTGGTTACTTGACCCGAAACCACGCCTTCGCCCAGCCCCCAGCATGACTCAATCACCGTACGCTGCGGATCGCCGTTCAGTGGGTCGGCGGTGAACAAAACCCCCGCGACGTCTGCGTCGATCATGGCTTGAATCACTACAGCGATGCCTTGTTTGGGCGCCTCGGCGTCGTTGCTGCGGCGTTGATCCTGACGGCCTTCGTAAGCGTGGGCGCGTTCTGTCCAGAAAGACCCCCAGCAACGCTTTACGCAGTCCACCAGGTTTTCTTCGGTTTCTACATGCAGATAGGTGTCGTACTGGCCTGCAAACGAGTGTTCTTCACTGTCTTCGCTGATGGCGGAAGAACGCACCGCTACGCGTTCTGCCCCGATGTCCTTGTATGCGCTGACGATCGCCTGACGTAACGGAGAGGACAGTTGCGTTTCTTCAATACGCTGGCGGATTTGCGTAAACGCGCTGGCGTCCCATTGCTCCAGGCCGCTGATCCATTGATCCAGCCCTGACTCCTGCAGGAAGGAGGCGTAAGCGTCCACGGTCAGGCAATACGCTCTGGGTACGGGAAATCCCGCCGCCGCCAGCGTATTGAGCGAGCTGGCCTTGCCGCCCAGGCTTTGTGTGTTGGACTTTTGTTGTCCGGAGACTTCTACAATGTGCGAATCGTAAGACATGTCAGTTCCCTTTCCTTGATTGGCGTCTTAGCTCTGGGTCGCGGCATAGTCGCCGATATGGGAAACGACGCTGCTGTGAGAGCGGAGGTGTTGGCGCACCTGATCCGCGGCGTGGCAGCCGGCCCAGATAGCGCTTTCCATATTGCCCATGCCGACGCTGTCCTGATTGGCGAAGAACACTGCGCCGACGGGCCGAGAGGCGTTGGCGAAGACGTCATGTTTCATTTGGCCTACCTTGGACACCACCAGGCCGCCGGGCCAGCGCCATAATTTGATGTCTTCAATCAGCTCAGGGGAGTGACCGGTGGCGATCAGCATGTCGCGCACTTCGCCATAGGCGGTTTGTTGCAGGTTGCGGAAACTCGCTTTGTCCAGCTTGCCCTGATCGGCGGCGCCGGAAATGGGCTTAAGCAGCGTCAGGACGCCTAGGTCGCCGGCGTAGGACGGGTCTTTCCAGTTCGCCGCCAGGCAGACGCCGCTGCGGCACCAGCTATTTGGGTAACGACCGCCAATATCGCCTTCAATGACGTAGCCGCCGAAGTAATTGGTCAGCGCCGCTTTTTTCAGATACACCCCGGCGATGGCGTAGTCCCTGTGTTCAATTTCCGCGATGGCCGCTTTTTGCTGTGGCGGTAATCCGTCCACCACTGGTACGGCGGCGTGCTTGGCGCCGGCCCAGATCAGCGCTTTGGCGTTCGCGTAATAGTTTTTGCCTTCCTGCTGGAAACAGACTTTTACGCCTTCCTGATTCTGGGTGATGGAATAGGCTTTGGAGCCCGCCTTGAATTTGCAGGAACCCGTGCTCATCAGGCGCTGGCGTATGCGATCCGCGATGTAGCCGTTACCGCCGGGAAAGGTCACCAGTGGGCGATAGAGGTATCCCACCAGGAAATGCAGGCCGACGTAGGCGGAGACGTCCTTTATAGAAAGGCACTCTACGCGTAGTGTGGTCTCCACCGCGTCTTTCACTAATGAGCCAAAACGATGCCTGGGAACCAGATACTGCGGCAGGGAGCGTCGTGTCGCGGGGTCGAACAGCAAGTCATGCAGGGATACGGAATCAAACAGCTCCATTTCCTCACGCGTCCAGTCGCAGCCTTCCCGCCAAGGCATGGCGGGGTGTTTGCCGGAATCAGGAGTGAAACGATTAAGATATTGAAACAAGTCGGCGAACATGGGGTCGCCTAACTTCTTCTCTGCAGAAATGAAGGGTTTGCCTGACATGGCGCTGTACAGCAGGTTGGCGGTCAGTCCCCAGACGGCGGGCTTCAGTAATTCTTTGGGCTGTTTCAGCAAGGCGGCGGTGACTTCGCCCAGACCCTTCATCAGGCGCTTGGTGTCAAAGATGACCAGGGTATCTTCCGCAGTGGAGCGCCACTGGTTCCACAAGTCCAGGTCCTGCAGCAGATGGGAGACTTCGTTGTCGCCTGTGGGCAATTGAAAGCAGGAAGCGCCGCTGGCGTATAACAGGCCATCCCGTTGCTCCAGACGCGCCGCGCCGCCGAAGCGGTCCCGTTGATCCAGCACCAATAGTTTGCGCTCGCGCAGCTTCCAGGCGGAAGACAGTCCAGATACGCCGCCGCCAACAATTATCACGTCAAAATCGCCGACGTGTTGCGGGGGCGACGCGTCTGTCTCGTCAAAGGAACCTTGATTGCATTCAAAGTCTTTGCTGGGAAATACAGGCGCTTCGCCTGCATATTGTGAATTGTCTTGTGATTCCATCTGTTCCTACCTTTCCGTTGTTTTAGTTGAAATGAGTCCGATCACGGCCTGACCTGCGCAGATCCTGTCGATGAAAGACAAATAGGAGGATGCTATTTGTCCGTCGGATTAAGAGTGGGACAGGGCGTACAGAGACTTCTTCTGATTGGCGGATTCCCACAGGACAAGCAGGGCGACAATCAGAAAGATCAAATCCACGAACACAATCTGTGGAAACGCCCGGTGGAGTAGGGCGACAAAGCCCGCCAGCATGACGCACTGGCCGATAACCGCGGGAACCAGCAGGCGATTGAATAAATAGCAAAGACCGGATGCGAGCAGCGCGAAGCCACTGACCCAGGCCATTAACTGGGCATGAGCCGCCAGCCATTCGCTGAGACCGGCCAGCCAGGTTCCCTGGTTGGCGGCGGCGGCTTTTTGCAGGGTGACGCCGACATCTTCAATTTGGGGAAACGCCTTGGCGATGCCCGCCATGACATAGAGGGCGCCGAATAAATATCTGAGAATCTTAACTATTTTCATTGGATCTGCTCTGCTCGCTGTCGTATGACCCGTATGAGTGCGGGCTCTTGGTTATTAGTGTCGCGAGGGGCGTTGAAGCGCTTGTACTTTTCACAAGGCAAAAGCAGCCCCTGAAAGCCGGTGAAGGCTTTCAAAACTCAGGTGACGGGGTAATGCAGGCAAATCAGCCGAACAGGCTGCTACAGACTTCCTTTCCCGTATTTTCCTTTTTTAGACCGTATGAAATATCGCGTCAGCGCAATCCCATATGCCTGGCTATCAGCTCTTTCTGAATCTCAGAAGTGCCCGAGAATATCCTCGATGGCAGGGAATCCAGGAGCAGCCGGTCGACGCCGGCGGCGCTGGAAACGCCGGTTCCGCCGAAGACCTGCATGGCGTCCAGTCCGCTTAGCACGGAACATTCAGAGATCCAGAGTTTGCTGAGGGCGATAGCTTCCTCGTAGGGTTCGCCCTGGTCGTATAGCCAGCCAGCCCGATACAGCAAGAGTCGGGAGGTTTCCAGGCGCAACTTCATATCCACCAGCCGACCCGAGACAGACTGGTTACGGCCGATGGGCTGGCCGAACTGCTTTCTGTTGCGGGCGTGGTCGATACTTTGCTGCAATGCGCGCTCCATAGCGCCGACATAGGCGGCGAACAGACAGCCACGCTCCCAGATCATGGAGTCATGGAACATCGGCGCGCCGCCGCCTTCTTCACCCAACAGAGCGGAAGCGGGGATGCGACAGTCGTCCATATACAGTGAGCCCCATGGGCTGGTGCACAAGCCGGTTTTGGAGCCGCCATCGGTCACTGAAAGCCCTGGCGTGTCCCGGGGAACCAGGAAGCCGCTGACCCCGAAAAAGCTCTGATTGGGGTCCGTCTTGGCGTATATCAGGAACAGATCGGCCACTGGCGCATTGGTGACGAAGCATTTTTCACCACGCAGGATGTAAGTGTCGCCGTCCCGGACAGCGCTGGCGCGCATGGCGAAAGCGTCTGAGCCGGATTCCGGTTCGGTGATGGCGTTGGCGGCGATAAGCTCGCCCTTGGAGATGCGATGTAAGTAGTGTTGGCGTTGCGCGTCGTTACCGTAACGCCAGATGGGAACTGCGCAGGCGAACATGTGCGCGCAGAGTGAGAAGACAAGTCCCATGTCAGTGCAGCCGAAACCGAGCGCTTCCACTGTCAGCATGGTGTCCAGGGCGCCGAAACCGGAGCCGCTCCATTGCTCGGGGATAGGGAGCCCAGAGAGTCCCAAATCCGCAGCCCGGTTCCAGAGTTCGCGATCAAACGCGGATTCTGCTATACGTCGCCGGGCCGACTCCGAAAGTACTTGTTGAGCGAATTCACGCACGTGGGAGACACGAGCGAGCTGCTCATCATCGAGTCGAAAGTCCATTACAAAGTCCTTCTTTCAGGATTTCCATAGATCTCTGAAAGCCGCAACGGAACACTCCGCAGCGGCGGGCCCAGGTTACGACTCCGTAACGATGGGCGTCCTTATTCTCGATAATACCCACTAATACATGCAGGTCAGTACTTCCGGGACCTGCTGGAGAGGCGGTAGGAGAAGTTTAAAATACCACTGCCATTCCAAAACACAATCATTGAAATAAATATTTCATTTTAAACTTTGTCGTCTCGCGGCGCGTTAGCCCTGATATTGAGACGGTAGGAGTTTACTGCTTGTATTTTTTATCCGTATCAGTAGGGATATTCTTATCGCGAATATTTCCTCGACGATATTACCATTTGGTATTAGACGCTTAATTGTACGATTATTGAGCTATTTGTATAACTCATTGATTATATTCTTGATATCCGATTTTGCTTGCTCGCTTAACGGAACGATGGGTAAGCGGCATTCCTCCTTGCAAAGGCCTAACAACGAGGCGGCGTACTTGGCGCCCGCAGGGCTGGGTTCGCGAAATAACGCTTCGTGTAGAGGCGCCAGCAAGTCGTGAATACGTAGGGCTTCACGGAAATCGCCTTGCAGAGTGGCGGTTTGCATTTGACCGTACAGGTCCGGCGCTATATTGGCGGAAACCGAGATGCAGCCTTGCCCCCCACTGGCGTTATACGCGATGGCAGTCATATCGTCGCCGGAAAGAAAGCTGAAAGGCTTGTTGATCAGCATGCGCTCACGACTGATACGGGCCAAATCGGTGGTGGCGTCTTTCACTCCGACGATGCGCGGCAATTCCGCCAGTCTCGCCATGGTTTCCGGCTTAATGTCCACGACCGCGCGAGGCGGGATGTTGTAGACAATGATGGGAATATCTATTGCGTCATGAACCATTTTGAAATGCTGGTACAAACCTTCCTGGGACGGACGGTTGTAATATCCGGCGACGCAAAGCACCGCATCCGCGCCCGCCTGCTGAGCGTGTTGCGCATAACGCACCGCCTCCACCGGGTTGTTGGAGCCAGCCCCGGCGATTACCGGAACTCGGCCATGCGCCTGCTCCGCCACCAGCGCCACCACCCGTTTGTGTTCCTCTTCCGTCAACGTGGGGGACTCGCCTGTCGTGCCCACCGGAACCAGGCCGTGAGCGCCATGTTTGATTTGCCAGTCGACGAGACCGGCAAGCGCTTTCTCATCCACTTGGCCGTTGATGAATGGCGTTATCATGGCGATTAAGGAACCACGAAACATAAATTAACTCCTTGGCAATAGAATTGACGTACCTGGGTTACGGGCAAAAAAAAACCGGCGGCGAAGCAATCGCGACCGGTTTTTTTTCATGGATTCCCCAGGAATTATTTTATTTGCATGCGCAAATCCCGGCCGCAAGGTGGAACCCCGGTTTCCCAGTCTTTCGTTTGAGCAGGAATGCAAAATTCGGCACGAGTATAAAACGCTAAGTAAATCTGACACCGGACTACTTTAATGCGGTCGCGCGGCGACATCAATCTGAAATTATCCGGCGGCGTTGGCCGCCGGAGCGAGCATCGTCACTCTTGCGGATCGGAGTAGTTCAACGTCATGGTGGCCGGCGTATCGTCGGCGGTCAGCCACTGTCCATCCGGGCCAGGGGACTGATAGCTGGCGTCCATGTAATACCCCGCCTGCGATTCGCTGACGCTGTAGTAGGTAATGGCGTCATCGCTGATTTGTCCTACGGTGGCGGCGGTTTGCGTATTGTAGGTGGCGCTCAGGCTGCGCTGAGTCTCCTCATCCTGTCGCTCCCAGCGTCTGGACAATGTCGTTGGCGTATCGTCCGCAGTAAACCACACGCCATCCGCTCCCGGCGCGCGAAAACCGGCTTCTTCGATGCTTTCCCGGTCGGCGCTGGTTGTGGAAGTGTAGTACTCGTTAATCAGGTCGTCATCGGTGAAGGGCTCACGATCAGGGCCTGTGGAGCTGTAGTTGATCCAGCGGCTGAAATTGCCGTTCTCATCCGTTTCACTCTTGGCGTGACTGGCCAGTAAATCATCCTGAGTGAACCAGACGCCGTCAGGCCCGGGATTGTTCACTTCTTTGCTGTAGATGTTATGCCCGTCCGCATCGCTGCGCTCCTCGGAGTAGCCGAAGGGGATATCGTCAGCGGTGCGCCACAGGCCGTCATAACCGGGGTCGCGGTAGAACACCGTGCGGGTAAGTCCCTCTTTGGTGGTGGTGATGCTGTAGTCGCTCAGGCGGTCATCCTGGGTGAGCCAGGCGCCGTCCTTGCCAGGGGAAGCGTAATTGGCGACGGCGCTGGTCTCGTCATCATAGTCGGACACGCTGAAAGCGCTGACCTGGTCGTCCGCCGTCTCCCACACGCCATCGGCGCCGGGATGGCTGTATACCCAGCTGGCGGTGCGCATTTTGTCGCCTTGGGTCTTCTGCTCGTCGCGATTGACTTCAAGGATGACGTCGTCGGCGGTGAAGCATTGATTGTCTGCGCCCTGGCGGCTGCGCTTGTAAACAGTGACGGATTGTTCCTCGTCGCCTTCGGAGCTTTGCAGCGCGCAATTATCGGAAGCGTCGTCGTCAGTGAACCAGACTCCGTCAGGACCAGGGCCCTGGTACTGCGCAGACTGGTATAGCGTGTCGGAAGAACGAAGACGGGTGTAGCTTTCCGGAACGTCATCGTCGGTGAGCCAGACTCCGTCGGCGCCCGGCGCGACAAAGGTCGCCTCCAGAGTTTCTTCCGCAGTCGAACGGGTGCGGACATAGCGACTGATCTCATCATCGCCGGTGAACCAAACCTGATCCGAACCTGAGTTTATGTAATTAACGTTAAAGTTCACCTCTTCGCCTTCGCGAGACTCTCTCCACTCCTCGAAATACCCACTGATACGGCCATCCTGGAATTCGATGCCGCGATAGCGATAAGTGTCGTCAGTGGTGAAGCTCAGGTTGATAGTGCTGACGGATTGTCCTTTTTCGCTTTTCAGGCCGCTCACATTCAGCGCGACATTTGTGGACAGCGGTAGAGGCATGGCGAGGCGCAACGTCAATACGTTGGCCTGGGCGTCGTACTCCCGCTCCGCGATATCGATAATTCGCGTGGGATCGAGTTTCAGCTCGATGGCGCTGGCGTCGACGCTGGCGGGGTCCAGCGCTTCGTTAAAGAAAAGGGTGATGACAGGGATGGCGGCGGCTTTGGTCTCGCCTGCTGCGGGGGCGGAAAAGGCCAACGAGGGTGTGTTTGATGTCGCAGGGCCGGAAAGACCGGCGCATCCCTGTAGACCGATGACGGCCGCAGCCAGACAGATGATTTGAGTATGGGTTCGCATGGACGTCCTATGCCGGATTGTTGATTTTTTGCCAAGCAGATCAATAGGATTATTGTAAGTCGGGGCAGGCTAGCAGAAGCATTTTTTAACGCCAATTGGCCGGATGTTCTATTAGATTCTGGTGAGCCCCGGGCTCATCGCGGATGGGAAGGCGCCAATGCCTCGCAGGCGGAATGAGCCAGGATGTCATAATTACTTGCCGCGCGGTGCGCTTCAACTAATCTTAAAAGATAGGATGTAGACTAGACTCACCTGACTCTCTTGGCGAACTGCCGCAAAGATATAATCTGGCATGAATGAACGAATTCTTCTGATTGAAGACAGTGTGATGATCACGAAAGTGTTGCGTCACCTGATCAAGACCGAGCTTGGCCTGCCTTGCGATAGCGCAGGAACGCTGCAGGAGACGCAGGAGTTTCTGGAAAAAGATCCCGGCGCTTATTTCGTGACGGTGGTGGATCTGCATCTGCCGGACGCGCCCAATGGCGAAGTGCTCGATTACGTGCTGTCGAAAAAGCTGCCCTGCATTGTTCTCACCGCCACCTATGATGAAGGTAAGCGCGAGACCATCCTGCAGAAACCCATAGTCGATTACGTCGTCAAAGAAAGCCGTTATTCCTACGAGTACGTCACCCGCCTTATTCGTCGTCTGCTGCGTAATCGCAGCATCAAAGTGGTGGTGGCGGATGACTCAGACACCTCACGACACTACGTGCGGCAATTGCTGGGCACGCATCTGTATCAGGTGCAACTGGCGAAGCATGGGCGTGAAGCCTTGGAAATGATCAAGGCGGACCCGGATATCAAAATGCTGATTTCCGATTACAACATGCCGGAAATGGATGGCTTCGAACTGACTCGGGCGTTGCGCAGGGAGTATGACAAGAAAGACCTGGTCATCATTGGTCTGTCTGGATATGGCAGCGCTACGCTGTCCGCCAAATTCATCAAGAACGGCGCCAATGACTTTCTGATGAAGCCGTTTTTTCACGAGGAATTTCACTGCCGCATCATGCACAACATCGAAGCCATGGAGAATATTCAGGCGTTGAACGATGCGGCCAATCGGGATTATCTGACCGGAATGTATAACCGGCGTTACTTGTTCAGCGCGGCCAAGGAGCTGTATCGGGTTGCTGAGGAGAGTGGCGAGCCGTTGACGGCGGCGATGATTGATGTAGACCACTTCAAACGCATCAACGACACCTATGGACACGAGGCGGGAGATCGCGCTATCTGCGCTTTCGCCGAGATGATAGGGGAAGCTTTTGGGGATTATCTCGCGGCCCGTTTTGGCGGCGAGGAATTCTGTGTGCTGTTTCCCGGCATGAGCATTGAGAAGGTCTCGCCAATGCTGGAGTCGTTCCGGCACAAAGTGGAGCAGACCCCTATCCCATTTCTTTCCGATCATCTACGCCTGACGGTCAGCATCGGCGCCACGGATGTTTTGGGGGATTCGCTGGACAATCTGATCCGGCGGGCGGACGTCCTGTTGTACGAGTCCAAGGACAACGGACGCAATCGCCTCACAACGGATGAGGATATTTAATCCCTTAGAGCGTTTTAGGCCTTTGACAGCGCCGGCTTGCGAGCAATGGCGCCGCGTCGCGCCAGATACAGCCCGGCCACTACCAGCGCGACGCCCAAACCGGTTTGCAGGGTTAAGGGCTCGTCAAACAACAGATAAGCCATAACTGCTGTGGTGGGTGGCGTTAAGTACAGATACTGCGTCACTTTGGTGGCTTCGCCGATCTTCAGCATATACAGCCACAACAACACCGCCGCCAGTGAAAGCACGAACACGGACCACATCCAGGCGCCAATAAAGTTGGGATTCCATTGCACCTCACGGGTTTCCAGCGTGAAAGCGGCGATCAGGAACATGATCAGCGCAGCGATGTATTGCCATAAGCCACCAGAGATCAAGTCCGTCTTGCCCCCCTTAACCGATTGCCAGAGCGTTGCTCCGGATATGCCCAGCAAGGCGATAATGCTGGCGGTCAGGCCTGCGCCGGTAATATGTCCAGATAGTTTTCCGCCCTGCAGCACCACAACGCCTAATCCCGCCAGTCCCAGCATCACGCCAATCCATTGCAAGGGACGTAAGGGCGAGCCAATTCCCAAAGGCCAACTGACTAGCGCGGTCAGCAAAGGCTGCACGCCGACAATCAGAGCGACGATGCCCGCCGGCATGCCCGCCGCAATGGCATAGAACACGCCGCCGAGGTAGAGACCATGAGTGCCGATGCCGGTAATCATTTGCTGGCGGCGCTGCTCGGCGTTAAGCCGCGGGCGCTTCATAGTGATCGCCAGGAGCGCGAAAAGAGGCACGACCAGCAACATGCGCAGGCTAAGAAAGGTGAAGGGCTCGGCGTAAGGCAGGCCCCATTTGGCGCTGACGAACCCGGTCGCCCACAACAAGACAAAAAGATAAGGGATATAGGTGGCCTGCATACTGTCTCTATTGCCGCAACGGCATTAATTTATCGAATTGAGGATCTTTATTGTAAGGGGAGCGTTAAATCTACGATAAGCCACAGATTGTCGTCGTTTACAGGGATACAGATTGACGGCGCAGAGTCTGTTATGACGGCGGTGAGGAGTACAGATAAGGCCTTAAGCAGCCCTCGGTTTAACCCCGAAGGCCATGTGATTCGCGGGCTCAGAACAAGGGGGAGGGAGCCAGGGGGATCAGATCAGTCAGCAGTTCCGCTAGGAAACGTTCATCTACGGTATCGAACGCGTCAATGTGATCGGAATCGATGTCGAGCACGGCGGCAACGTCGCCATTGGCGTTGAACAGCGGCAGAACAATTTCGCTTTGCGTTGTGCCGGAGCAGGCGATATGGCCGGGAAACTTGTTAACGTCAGGCACCAGCTGCACTTTTTGTTCGCGCGCCGCAGCGCCGCAAACGCCGCGATTGAACGGAATAGTTAGACAACCATGGCCGCCCTGATAGGGGCCTACTTTCATTAACTCATGGGCCACGACGCGGTAAAAACCGGTCCAGTGAAAATACTCGAAGCGATGATGAAGCTCGCAGACGACAGTGGAGAGAATCGCCGTCCAGTCCGTTTCTCCCTCGATAGCGTGACGGATCGCCCGCAGGGTGTGTTGGTAGTGAGCGGACTTTTCTTCCTCGGAGCTCAATAAAGGCAGGCTGTCATACATGGTTGTGCGTTCCCTGAATAAAAACGCTCACTATCATAGCGGTTGCGTCGGCGGCTTGGCCATAGCTCCAGTGCGTTTGCAAAGCAGATAAACTCCGGCGCCGACGCTGGAGAAAATTGCCCGAAATCAGATAAGTAGCGGAATGTCACTGAAATCGTCGCGGAATTCAGTATGATCGCGAAAAACGCCTGCCGGTGGCTGTTCGTGCGGAATAGCCGCCCTTAAAACGGCGCATAAGAATTATCTAGAAGAACTGCCTACAAAGACTGCGAGGGGTATTATGCTGAGACAACTGCTTTCGGGACTGGCGCTTGCGCTGACCTGTCTGGGACTGGCGGGGTGTTGGGCCGGCGCTGCGGCGGTGGCGACAGATGTGGCCATCGTCAAACGTACGGAGCAAAAACATGACTTTGTTCATGCGGTGAAAGAGGGATACGCCAAATATCAGGAAGATTTCGAAGGTATCGACTGTCCACGCCAGCAGTACCGTATCAGCCCGGAAATCATCGAGTTTGTGAAAAACCGGCCGCCTCATGGCCTGGATCAGGCCATTGAACTGCTGTTGGATATCTACAACGACAAGACCCAGACGGCGGAAGTGCGCTCTCACGCCTTATATCATGTCTCCGTGGCCTATATGCGTCGCCGGGAGAGCAATCTGGATCTGGCCAAAGGTTACCTGCTGACGATCAAGGAAGAGTTTCCTGGCACTCACGACTGCGTCATCGCTTATCTGCTGGAGGAAATCAAAGAACGTAAAGCTTATCAGGAGCAGATGGACGCGCTGGAGGATGAGTAATTCCCGATGCGGCGATCAGAGCGCCGTCAGCTCCAGCAGTTCCAACACTCTGGCGCTGTCGGATAGATCGCCGATAATGCGTCGACTCCCACAGGCCAGGGTCGGCGTCGCCAGCACGGCGTCGCGCTCGGCGGTTTGGGGGCTCTGATCGAGGTCGACGATGTTCAGCGTGCAGCGCCCCGTCAGCACATTCTCGCAAAGGTGGCGGGCTGCGCGAACTGCATTCAGCGATACTTTTGAGGCGGATTGCACATAGAGCGTCAGCTCTACCGGCGACGGCTCAGGCCCGGGCTGCATCGCTGACTCCGCTCGTTGTGTCCAGCAGTCGCGTCTGGTGCTCTTTCTCATACTGCTCGAAGGCCTCCGTCACGACCTGCAGCAGCTTGTCATCCTGCCAGGGCTTGGTCAGGAACTTGAATATCCAGCCTTTGTTCACGGCTTCTGTGATGGTCTCCATATCCACATAACCGGTGAGGATCAGGCGGATTGCGTTAGGGTGCAGCTCTTTCACCCGATTCAAAAACTCCGTCCCCGACATGTCCGGCATGCGCTGATCAGAGATAACCACCTGAATCGGCGTGCGCGCCATGATGTCGAACGCCTGCCGCGATGTGGTGGCGTGGAACACGTTGAACTGATGGCGCAACAGTCGTTTGATGGCGCTGCCCACGTTCATTTCGTCATCCAGCACCAGCAGGTTGCGGGCGGCGGTGGAGGGGGGAGGACGCACGGAGCGAATACGGGGGCTGGCGAGCAGCGCTTCGATGTTCTGCGCACACGCCGGTCGTCCCAGGAAAAAGCCTTGGCCGACGTCACACCCCAGTCGTTGCAGATAGCGCAACTGAGCTTCCGTTTCGATGCCTTCCGCCACCACTTGCATATGCATGCTTCTGGCCATGGACATGACTGTGCGGGCGATGGAAGCGGTATTGGGATCGGTAGTGATGTCGCGCACGAACGTGATATCAAGCTTGAGCCGGTCAAAGGAGAAACTGCGCAGATGGCTGAAGCTGGAATAACCCACGCCGAAGTCGTCCACCGCCAGTTTGAGTCTCTGTTCCTTCAAAAGGTTCAGACGCTCGCGCATTTCGTCCACGTTGCGCATGATGGCGCTTTCCGTCAACTCGATTTCGATATGGCGGCAGTCCACGCCGGTGTCGGTGAGAATGCTGTGCAAGGCGCTGTCAAAACGCGCCATGGTCAGTTGTTTCGCTGACAGGTTGATGGACATGGTCAACGGATGCGGGACCAGATCAGTCCAGGCTTTCGCCTGGACGCAGGCAGCGTGCAGGACCCACTCGCCAATGGCGCCGATAAGCCCTGTTTCCTCCGCAATGGGAATGAATTTACCGGGAGGAATGTCGCCCAGCTCCGGTTCATGCCAGCGCAACAGCGCTTCGACGCCAGTGATGACGCCGCTGCGCAGATCCACTTGCGGTTGGTACTCCAGATGAAACTGCTGTTTTTCCAGGGCGGCGCGCAGCCGCACTTCCAGATCCAGACGCTCCATCGCGGTTTTGTTGAGGTCTTCGGTAAAGAAGTGGAAGCGGTTGCGACCCTCTTCTTTGGCCAGATACATGGCGATATCCGCATTTTTAATCAGGACTTCGGGGTGGTCGCCATCCTGAGGGTAGATGCTGACGCCGATGCTGGCGGAAACCCGAATGTCGCGATGATCCAGTTGGATGGGCTGCGCGATCACGTCCATCAGGCGGGAAATGAAACTGGCGACTTTCTCCGGCGGTGAGATATCCGGAAGAATGATGACGAACTCGTCGCCGCCGTAGCGCACGACAGTGTCGCTGGCGCGGGCCATGCCAGTGAGCCGTTTGGCGATCACCTTCAACATGGCGTCGCCGGCGTTATGGCCGAGGCTGTCATTGATCAACTTGAACTGATCAATATCCAGAAACACGATCGCCACTTTGTGTTTGTTGCGGGCGGCGCGCCACAGCTCTTGACCCAGACGGTCGCGCATCATGTTGCGATTGGGCAGGCCGGTCAGATCGTCGTGGGAGGCTTGGTATTCCAATTGTTCCTGATAATGTCGGCTCTCAGTGACATCGTTGATCACGGCGACAAAATGGGTGAGCATGCGACGGTCATCGTAAACCGGAGCGATGTGCAGCTCATTCCAGAACTGCGATCCGTCCTTACGCTGGTTGCGCAATAGAACGCAGCCTTCCTCCCGATTGCGAATCAAAAAGTGCAGGGACTCTCTGCGGCGGTCTTCATCAATGTCGCTTTGCAGAAAAAACGGTCCTTTTCCTACCACCTCACCGCTGCTATACCCCGTAATGCGTTCGAAGGCGGGGTTGACGTAGACCAGCGGCAAGTCGGGGCGGCGCGCATTGAGAATCAGTATGCCATTGGGGGTCGACTCCACGGCGCGATCGCGCAAGCGCAGCGATTCCTCCGCTTTTTCCCGGGCATGCCGGGTGCGCAGGGAGACTACGCCGTAGTAAAGGTCATCCGCGAGCTGCTCAAGCAACTCTATCTCTTCGTGGTCGAAAGCCTCCGCGTACTCCGAATAAATGACCATGATCCCCAGCGTCTCGGGGGACTTGCCCACGGGTAAGGCGATCATACACTGACTCAAAGGCTGGCTGTTCGAGTTTGGCGGAAGCCCGTAGAGCTCTGACAGATCGTGTTGCGTTACGGAGCAGTCTTCGCGAAGCGCCCGGATCACTGGATCATTCTCATCCAGGGCCAGACGATGGCGCTCTTTCATTAGCGTGAACGGCGTCTCGTCTCCAGCCAGAATGACTTTGCTGGAGGTATCCAGACGACCGTCGTCCACCCACCCGAACCAGGCGGTTTGGTGGCGGCCGACGCCAACCAGCTGACGACAGAAAGAATCAATTAAACGTCGCTCATCGCTCTCTCTCACCAAGTGATGGTCGCAGGCGGTGAGCACCGCCAACGTGCGGTTGCGTCGCTGCAGCAAATGTTCGCGCTTGCGGTGGTCCGTCACGTCGTGCAACGTGATCAGATGGGCCTGGATGTCGTTCCAGGGCACCGGTTGCGCGCGCATTTCCGCGATGCGCTTGCCGCCTCTGGGAAACTCCACTTCCGCATAGTCGCCAATTAGGCAGGGAGCGCCGAATGACTGGCCGATCAGCATCTCTTTGGGCTTACCGAAAATACGCTCCGCCGCCGGGTTGGCGAAGCGGATGACGCCTGCATCGTCGATCACCAGAATACTGTCCGCTTCGGCTGACACGAGGGCGCCGAGGCGGTTTTCGCTGCGACGCAATGCATCCTCATTTTGCTTCTGCTTACTGATGTCGGTGACATAGAGGTTGGCGACTTTTTCTTGAGAAGACGCTGAGCGGTCACAGGAGAGAGTCAGTAGAAAATGCCGGCCGTTGCGCTCTAACTCCAGCATCGCTGTCTTTCCTGAGTCCATCACTTTTTTCAGTGTGGCAGCCCAGGTTGAAGGAATGTGGTCGCCAATAGCGGTTCCCCATAACTTGAGAAATTCCGCCGCTGCGTAATTGACGTAGATAATGGCTCCGTCGCGGGTCGCGCGCATGATGGGGTGAGGGCTCAAGGTCGCCAGACTGGCCATGGAGCCGATTTGTTCATTGGTTTCCCGGCTGTCCGTGATATCGCGACCGATGGATTGGAACTCCAGCAGCCGTCCTTGTGAGTCAAATATTCCGCGATCCGTCCATAGCAACCAGCGCTGGGCTCCATTTCCGTCGATCACTTTGCGTTCTTGCTGACTGACGGGGGAGGATTGCGTTATCCGGCGCATTTGTTCATGAATCACATTGCGTTCTGCAGCCGGCGACAGGGTGAAGATCGATTTTCCAATCAATGCGTTTCTGGAAGATCCAAAGTAACTGCAGTATTGCGAGTTCACATAAGTGATGGCGCCATCCGGCTTCCAGCGGCAGATCAATTCGGGAATATCGTCGAGGATATATTGAAAACGGGCTTCATGAGGAACGGCGAGAAAAGGACCTTTTACAGCGCGCCGTCCGCTGGGAAGGACTTTGTCAGACCTGGGCCCGGCGTGGGCCTGCGGCTGGCGCAGACGTCCGCTGTTCCTTGTATTCTTCGGCATCCATCTTAGTCCTTATAAGCCCTGAAATCTCTCAGTCGGTCTCAAAAGAATAGGTCAGCTTACTCAATATATCCAAGGCTCACGGGCGCGAAAAATGAGCAGGCGGCCGCGTGGATATGCGAACGCAGGGGGGAGGAGGCGTTAAGTGTCGGAAATCGCGACGGATTTATAAAAGGTGGGATTCGGCGGCGAATTACCGCCGCCGAAAAAAGCAGAATCAGGCGTTTTTACTCGCCTGTTCCCGGGCGATAGCGCGGTACGCGATATCTTTGCGGTAGTACATATCCTGCCAGTCGATGCGGGCGACCTGCTCATAGGCTTTTTGTTGCGCTTCGGTGACGTCCGCGCCCAACGCGGTAGCGCACAGAACGCGTCCGCCCTGAGTGACCACATGGCCGTCTTGCATGGTCGTGCCGGCGTGGAACACCTTGGCGTCAGCCCGGTCTGCGTTTTCCAGCCCGGAAATAACGGCGCCTTTAGCATAGCTGTCCGGATATCCGCCGGCGGCTAATACTACGCCCACGGCGGCGCGCGCGTCCCAGTCCGATGTTTTGCTGTCCAGCTCGCCTTGTGTGGCGGCGATGCATAGCTCAACCAGATCCGACTGCATGCGCATCATGATGGGTTGGGTTTCCGGGTCGCCGAAACGGCAGTTGTACTCAATGACCTTCGGTGCGCCGTCAGCGCTGATCATCAAGCCAGCGTACAGGAAGCCCACATAGTCGTTGCCTTCCTGCGCCATGCCTTGCACGGTGGGATAAATCACTTCGCGCATGATGCGCTCATGGACGCTATCGGTAACAACCGGGGCAGGGGAGTAAGCGCCCATGCCGCCAGTGTTGGGACCGGTGTCGCCATCGCCTACGCGTTTGTGATCCTGGCTGGTGGCCATGGGCAACACGTTCTTGCCGTCCACCAGCACGATGAAGCTGGCTTCTTCGCCTTCCAGAAACTCTTCAATCACCACGCGGTGCCCCGCGTCGCCGAACTTGGCGTCAGCAAGCATATCACGCACGGCGTCTTCCGCTTCTTCCAGCGTCATCGCAACGATAACGCCTTTGCCTGCGGCAAGTCCGTCTGCTTTCACTACAATCGGAGCGCCTTGTTCGCGCAGGTAGGCGAGGGCTGGCTCAATCTCAGTGAAGCTCTGATAGGCGGCGGTAGGAATGTTGTGGCGAGCCAGAAAATCTTTCGTGAAAGCCTTCGAGCCTTCCAGTTGCGCGGCGCCCTGAGAGGGGCCGAAGATTCGCAAACCTTTCGCCTGGAAGCGGTTTACAACGCCCGCCACCAATGGGGCTTCCGGGCCGACGATAGTGAGCTCTACCTGGTTGTCTTTCGCGAAGGCGATCAGCGCATCGAAGTCGAGCACATCAATCGCCACGTTTTCCAGTTTGGGCTCCAGAGCTGTACCGGCGTTGCCGGGCGCGACAAATACGGTGTTTACATAATCCGCCTGCGCCGCTTTCCAGGCCAGGGCGTGTTCCCGGCCGCCGCTGCCGATGACCAAAACATTCATCTGTTTGCTCCACATTTGCGAGCGGAGCCTGACGCTCCGCGGTAATTGGGGTTTGGCGGCTACTCGGACGCTGGTAGCCGCTGGTGCGGAATTAGTGTCGGAAATGGCGCATGCCGGTGAACACCATGGCGATGCCGTGTTCATTGGCCGCGTCGATCACTTCCTGGTCACGCATTGAGCCGCCGGGCTGGATGATCGCCGTAATGCCGGCCGCCGCCGCTGCGTCAACACTATCCCTGAAAGGGAAGAAAGCGTCTGAAGCCATGACCGAACCTTTGACTTCCAGGTTCTCATCCGCTGCTTTGATGCCGGCGATCTTGGCGCTGTAGACACGGCTCATCTGGCCGGCGCCGATGCCGATAGTGCGTCCGCTCTTGGCGTAAACAATTGCGTTGGACTTCACGAACTTGGCGACTTCCCAGGCGAACAACAGGTCGTTCAGCTCCTGTTCCGTCGGCGCGCGATCCGTCACCATTTTCAGCGCATCCATATTCACCATGCCCAGATCGCGGTCCTGCACCAGCAAGCCGCCAGTGACGCGCTTGAAGTCGAACGCGCTGAGGCGTTCGCCCTGGAATTCTCCGCATTCCAGCACGCGGACATTGGTCTTGGCGGACAGCGCGGCGCGTGCGCCTTCGCTGACTTTAGGCGCGATGATCACTTCCACGAACTGACGGGAAATAATCGCCTGCGCCGTGTCGGCGTCCAGCTCGCGATTAAAGGCGATGATGCCGCCGAAAGCAGAGGTGGGGTCCGTCGCATAGGCCAGTTCGTAGGCTTGTTTGATGTCTACGCCAATGGCGACGCCGCATGGATTGGCGTGTTTGACGATAACGCAGGCGGCGTCGGCGAATGGCTTCACGCACTCCAGCGCCGCGTCTGTATCGGCGATATTGTTATAGGACAGTTCCTTGCCCTGCAATTGCGTGGCGGTGGAGACAGAGGCCTCTCGGGCGTTTGCTTCAACATAAAAGGCGGCGCTTTGGTGAGGGTTCTCACCGTAACGGAGATCCTGCTTTTTAATGAACTGCTGGTTAAGCGTGCGCGGATAAGCGCTTTCTTCAGTCTGAACCTTCAGGCCGAGATAATTGGCGATGGCGCCATCGTAGGCGGAAGTGTGTTCAAACGCTTTGACGGCGAGATCAAAACGACGAGAGAAAGCCAGCGCGCCGCCATTTGCCTGCAACTCGGCGACAATGCCGTCGTAATCGGAAGGATTAACCACAATCGCTACATCTTTATGGTTTTTCGCCGCAGAACGCACCATTGTCGGACCGCCGATGTCGATATTTTCAATCGCATCCACCAGTGAGCAATTGGGGCGGGCGATGGTGGCTTCAAAAGGATAGAGATTGACGACCACCAGATCGATTTGCGCGATGTCGTGCTCCGCCATGACGGCGTCGTCCTGACCGCGACGGCCCAGAATGCCGCCATGTACTTTGGGGTGCAGCGTTTTCACCCGCCCGTCCATCATTTCCGGGAAGCCGGTGTAGTCAGAGACTTCACGCACCGGGACGGATTCCTGCTGCAATAATTTATACGTACCGCCGGTGGACAGGATTTCCACGCCGAGATCAGCCAGGGATTTGGCGAATTCGACGATGCCGGATTTATCGGAAACGCTGATGAGCGCTCGTTTGATCTTCACATTATCTGGGCTGGACATGATAAGTTGATCTCTTGCCTTAGTGCAGAATTATCAGGGTCAGTTACCGAAACGCCAACAGACCCTAGCGTAAAAAAGCTTAGCCTGTTGCGCAAAAAACAAAAGAGGGCTCTTGTACCGGACATTTCAGAGTTGGATGAGAAATGTCGGCGAGCCCTCTTTTAAAAGATGTGTGATTCAGCGATTACAGCAGATCGTACTGCTTCAGCTTCTTGCGCAGCGTGCCGCGGTTCAAGCCCAGCAGGACAGAAGCCTTGGTTTGGTTGTTGCGGGTGTATTTCAGCACCTGCTCAAGCAGGGGAGCTTCAACTTCGGAAAGCACCATTTGATAGACGTCTTTGACGGGAGCTCCGTCCAGTTGCGCGAAGTAGTTCGCCAGCGCTTGATCAACGCTATCGCGCAAAGTCATGGTTTGAGTGGCCGACTGCTCCACGGTCAGTAAATTATTAGCTCCAGAACCGGTTTCTGTTGTAACGATAGATTCTGTAGTCATGCGGCTTTTTCCTCTCCTTCAATACTCAGATGCTCAAAAAAGTGATGGAGTTCATCCAGCTGCGCTTGAGCATCGTTTAAACGATTAAATTGTGACTTGAAAATGGCCCCAATATTTGCGGTTTGCAGATACCAGCCCGCATGCTTGCGTGCGATGCGGACGCCTTGGTAGTCACCATAAAACTCGTGTAACGCTTTAATATGACCGATGAGTATCTGCTTAATCTCATCCATTGGCGGTTCCGGTAAGCGCTCTCCGGTAGCGATAAAGTGTTCGATTTCACGGAAAATCCAGGGACGCCCCTGGGCTCCTCTGCCGATCATCAAAGCGTCGACGCCGGTGTAATCCAGCACATGCCTGGCTTGCTCAACACAGGTAATATCGCCGTTGGCAACCACCGGAATGGAAACGCTTTGTTTGATTTCAGCTATAGTGTCGTACTCCGCCGTTCCCTCGTATTTGCACTCGCGGGTTCTGCCGTGCACAGCGAGCGATTGTATGCCGCAATCTTCCGCAATGCGGGCGACAGTCACCCCGTTCCGGCTCTGCCGGCTCCATCCGGTGCGTATTTTCAATGTCACCGGCACAGAGACAGCGCTTACCACAGCCGTCAATATATCTTTCACCAGGGCTTCATCTCTTAACAAAGCGGAGCCCGCCGCTTTGTTACAGACCTTTTTAGCGGGACAACCCATGTTGATATCGATGATTTGCGCGCCATGTTCGACGTTGTATCTCGCCGCTTCGGCCAACATCTCTGGCTCAGCGCCAGCGATTTGCACTGCAATGGGCTCGCCTTCGCCGTCGTGATCCATACGTAATCTGGATTTTCGGGTATCTCGCAGATCCGGATTCGCAGCCATCATTTCCGATACTGCGAGGCCTGCGCCCAGACTACGGCACAGCAGCCTGAAGGGGCGGTCGGTCACTCCAGCCATCGGGGCCAGTATCAAATTGTTACGCAACTCATAGGGTCCAATTTTCACGGCCGCTTCCGCTCTGGTCATAAGAAATGACTAAAAAGTGTTCGCCCTGGATAGGGGTGCCTATGATACTCAGATGATTAATGACGGGAAAGACTTGAAATTTTAAAAATAGAGTATTTTTTATCCCAAATCTCAATATGTTGATCATTCGTTAATCATAACGACGAGGCGTATAGGTTAAATGGCCTATTTCTAGAACTTGGCCACTGAGTCAAGTCCAAATCGCGCTTGTTTACATCAGCTTTGTCACAGTGGCGTGTAGCTTCCGGCGCTTTTCTATTGGGTGGGCGCCGGGCCGGATAATGCAGAGATGAAGTCGAGTGTGTAATTGACCGCCTGTTTACCTGGGTCGAGGATTTCCAGGGTGATATGCACAGGCGCGCCCGGCGGCATTTGCGTCATGTCCTTGGCTTCGCCGGACAGGTACTCCAGCGGCGCAAAGATGCGATGCGCAATGACGTTGTTATTAATGTCTGAAAAGTTCAGCGAAATATTTGGGAAGGGCTGCGCAAAGCTGGCTTGATTGGTGATGATGGCGTCAATGATCAGCGCCTTGTTAACCAATGGGTGACTGCGCACCACCAGGTTCTGACTACGAATCTGGCCCACGTCATATAAAGAAGGCAGGGTGCAGCCGATAACTTCGCATGCCTTGGCGTACCAGGGGCGCAGTTGGTCGTAGCGGGCCAGCTTATCGAAATGGAACCACGCCAACTGTGAAACCAGGAACACCACCAACAGCAGGTTGGCGAAGGTCCACATGATTTTACTTAATACTCCGGGTGACGCTTTCTGCTCATATGCGTGATCGATACTGATCGGTTCTGCGCGTAACCCATGGAACTGGGAGGGAGGCTCCGCGTGCATGGGCGCTTCAAACTCAGGATAGCTTTCGTATTCCGGTTCTGGTTCCGGCGCAGCAGGCGCCGGAACGGGCTCTGGTTTGGGCGGCGGCGGAGGCTCGACTTTCAACGCCTCTTTAGGCGCTGCTTTTTTAACGTCCTGCTTTGTTTCCTGAACGGGCGGAGGAGGGGGCGCAGCTTGTCCGGGACGCTCCAGCTCACGCAGCATCTGTTCGGCCCAGCTTTCGTCAGTGGCTTCCTCTTCTTCCGGCTCATCCGGCGTTTCAAATTCGCGTTTAGCGCTGGGGCCGCCTCGATCAAGCTCCCTGAAGCTGTCGCTCAACTCACTCTGGTCGAACATGCCGCCGGAGTAGCCTTCGTCATCTTTGTCCTCTTCCGGATTATCCTGAAATAGGAATTCATCATCGTCGTCCCCGGCGGCGACTAACGCGTCAGTCAGATCGCCAAGATCGTCGTCTGGGTCCATCGCTGTGAGCGGAGTGATAATTGAAGAAGAGGCTTTTACTGCGCTTTCTTTTACGCTGGGCTCAACTTTGGGCTTCGCCGCTGCTTTAGGCGCGGGAGCTGCTGCTGTCGCTTGTCGGGCTGGTCTGGGAGGCGGCGCTTTAACGGGAGTCGGGTCCACATGCGCTGGAGCGCTGTCAGACATTAAATGCTCCGCTGCGTTGAATACCTTCATACAAGCGCCGCATCTTACTTTGCCATGGGCGGCTTGCAGCTGTTTATCAGTAACCCTGAAACTTGCAGCGCAATGTGGGCAGCGAGTGAGCAAAACGCCTCCTGGAAAAAAACTGCGTCAGTAGTTAAATGTAGACCAACTCTATGTTAGGGGTGTTCCTGCAAATGGGGCGCCGAGATCGTCGCACATTCACAAAGTTGTTTAAAAATGAATGAATTGTTCCCTATTTGCAAGAGCAACTTTGCGCTCCATTGTCGCCTAGCGGAGGGGGGCTGTCTATCGCGGGAGTGGCTAACCGGCGCCTTGAAAAAGACGCCGGATTGGCGATCAATAAGGCAGGCGTCTACCACTGATCAGGACCCAGTCCTCTTTGTACTCGGTGGGGTCCAGTTCGAAGTAATTGCGGTACGCTTCCGCCACAGCTTCTTCCTGATCTTTCAGTATGCCGGACAGAGCGATGGAGCCGCCGGGCAGGGTAAGCGCCGCCAGTTTGGGCGCCAGACTTATCAGGGGATTCGCCAGGATATTGGCGATAACGACTTCCGCCTGCATCTCCGGCATTTTTTCTGGGAAGTGCAGAGTCAGACCTTCGCTGACGCTATTGCGCTCGGCGTTGTCGCGACTGGCCTCCAGAGCCTGAGGGTCGATATCCGTGCCGGTGGCGTGATCCGCTCCCAACAATAAGGCGGCGATGGCGAGTACGCCGGAGCCGCAGCCAAAGTCGATAACCTGCTTGCCTTGCAGCTTCTGGCTATCCAGCCATGTGAGGCAAAGCGCGGTTGTGGGGTGAGTACCGGTTCCAAAAGCCAATCCGGGGTCGAGCAATAGGTTGACGCCGTTTGGATCTTCGGGCTCTCCCCAGCTTGGACAAATCCAAAGCCGGGAGCCAAAGCGCATGGGGTGGAAGTGGGTCATCCACTCCCTTTCCCAGTCGCGGTCTTCAATGACTTCGCACTCAATGTCCGCCGCCGCAATCTGATTACGCTCCAATTGCTCACGGACCATTTCTGCGCTGGTGTCCGCGCTGAAAAGCGCGACGACCTGAGTGTTGCGCCACAGGGGCGTGGTTCCAAGGTCAGGCTCAAGGACGGGATCGTCGGCGGCGTCGAGCATGGTGACGGAGAGGGCGCCAAGGCCCTCGAAAATCTGCTCCAGAGCGGCCGCCCCGGCTTCATCAGTTAAGACTTTTACTTGTAACCAGGACACCTGTGTTCCTCAAATCAAGCTTTTAACAGCTTTTCCAGATAGTGAATGGTGTACTCCATACGGCGTACGCCTGCGTCGGTCACTAACCGGCGGTGCAGAGGAATATTGGTTTTGATGCCTTCCACCAGCATTTCGTCCAGAGCATTGTTCATGCGATCCAGTGCGTTGTTGCGGTTGGAGCCCCAGCAAATCACCTTGCCGATCAGTGAGTCGTAATAAGGGGGAACCTTATATCCGCTATATAAATGGGAGTCAACACGCACGCCGTTGCCGCCTGGCGCGTGGTAATGCGTGACGGTCCCGGGACTGGGAGCGAAGGTGCGTGGATCTTCCGCGTTGATGCGACACTCGATGGCGTGACCGCGGAACTGGATGTCTTCCTGCTTGATGGACAGAGGCATGCCAGCGGCGATGCGTAACTGCTCTTTCACGATATCTACGCCAGTGATCATCTCTGATACAGGATGCTCAACCTGAACGCGCGTGTTCATCTCAATGAAGTAAAAACGCCCGTCCTGGTACAGGAACTCGAATGTACCTGCGCCACGGTAACCGATGTCCAGACAAGCCTGCACACAGGAGTTCAGTGTGGCGGCGCGGGCTTCAGGATCAACGTCCGGCGCTGGGGCTTCCTCCAGAACTTTCTGGTGGCGGCGCTGCAGGGAGCAGTCGCGGTCGCCCAGGTGGATAACGTTGCCCTGTCCGTCAGCCAGCACCTGTACTTCAATGTGGCGGGGACGGTCGAGGAACTTTTCCAAATAAACAGTGGGGTCGCCAAAAGCGGCCTTGGCTTCGCTTTGCGTCAATTGGATGGCGTTAAGCAGCGCAGCTTCGCTGTTGACCACCTGCATACCGCGTCCGCCACCACCGGAAGCGGCCTTGATGATGACTGGGTAGCCGATTTTACGAGCGACTTCCAGCGTACGTTCTTTGTCTTCAGTGATGGGGCCGTCAGAGCCCGGTACTGTCGGCACGCCCGCTTTACGCATGGCCTGGATGGCGGAAACTTTGTTGCCCATCAGGCGGATGGTGTCTGGCTTGGGACCGATAAAGACGAAGCCGCTTTTTTCCACCTGCTCGGCGAAATCGGCGTTTTCCGCCAGAAAACCGTAGCCTGGGTGAATGCCCACGCTGTCCGTTACTTCCGCTGCGCTGATAATGGCGGGGATGTTCAGGTAGCTGTCTGTGGGGCTGTTCGGGCCGATACAGACTGACTCGTCCGCCAGCCGTACATGCATCAGGTCGCGATCCACGCTTGAGTGCACCGCTACGGTATTAATGCCTAACTCTTTGCAGGCGCGCAGGATGCGTAACGCAATTTCGCCTCGGTTGGCGATAAGCACTTTTTCCAACATGGTAGGAGTACCCTAAAAAAACATTGCCGTCCGGCTTGCGCCGGAATGATCAGGATGTCCCGCTGGGCGGGAAGAGTCCGGATAGGGACTCTTAAACAATCGAGAACAGCGGCTGGTCAAACTCCACCGGTTGTCCATTTTCCACCAGAATGGCTTCAACTGTGCCGGACTTGTCCGCTTCAATCTGGTTCATCATCTTCATTGCTTCGACAATGCACAGTACGTCGCCGGCTTTGACGGTTTGTCCAACTTCAGCGAACACTGGCGCGGAGGGCGATGGCGCACGGTAGAAGGTGCCAACCATGGGGGACTTGACCAGATGGCCGTTATATTGTGGTCCGGCGTCTGCTTCCGCAGCAGGAGCGGTCGCAGCCAAGGGGGCCGCCGCAGGGCGCGCTTCTACTGCCGCAGAAGTGACGTACACAGGCTCGGCGCCGGCCAGACGGCGGCTGATGCGTACGGAATCATCGCCTTCTTTAATTTCGATTTCGGCGATGTCTGATTCTTCAATCAGTTCAATAAGTTTTTTTACTTTTCTGATATCCATCATAGGCTCTCGTAATTTATTTTCCGGTAATCTTTGAAAAGGCGGCCTGTAAAGCGAGTTCGTAACTCTGGCTGCCGAATCCGCATATCACACCGACGGCGACATCGGAGAAATAGGAATGGTGGCGGAACGCCTCGCGGGCGTGCACATTGGACAAATGCGTCTCAATAAAAGGAATGCCGACACCAAGAAGGGCGTCGCGTAGCGCCACGCTGGTATGGGTAAAGGCCGCTGGATTGATAATGATGAAGTCCACGCCTTCTTTCTTGGCTTCATGGATGCGATCAATCAGTTCGTACTCTGCATTGCTTTGCAGCGTCAGCAGATGGTGGCCTGCCTGCCTGGCGATTTCCGTCAGGCGGAAATTAATATCGTCCAAGGTTTCTGCGCCATAAATTTCCGGTTCGCGCGTTCCCAATAAGTTCAAATTAGGGCCGTGCAACACTAGAATGCTTGCCATGGCGTCTTGTCCTTATATGTCGGATATTTAAGGTGTAATTAAAGCAAGATTTCGGAAGTTTGACTCTTTTGTCTACTATATTCAAGCAGATTGCCGCAGTTTGCGGTCATACTTTGGTAGTAGCGCTGGAGCTGTGGGAATAGGTGCGATTTTCCCAGAAAAAACAGGGCGTTTCGCAGACTTGGCGGGAGCTTTTACGTCACCGTCATGATAACGGCGACAGTGGCAATTTAACCCGGTCCTGTGAACTATTTTTGATACTTCGGTTTAAAACACAATAAGCGCATTGTTGTAGGCGGTTTCCACGATGGCTGGAAACCGGCCAATTCCGGGCCTCTGAACCTATCTGAACACCTTCACGCAGTTTCGGCCCGCGTGTTTGGCTTCATACAACGCTTTATCCGCCTTTTGCGCCAGCACCTGCTGGGTGTTGCCAGCCTGATAGGCGGCGATACCGCAGCTGAACGTCACTTTGAATGTGTCCTCCTCGGTGGGGTGCATCAGTTCTCCGAAACGTTCGCGAATGTCGTTCATCATATTCTTGGCGTCGCACTCATCGGTATTAGGGAGCACGACGGCGAACTCTTCTCCACCGTAACGGCCAATATGGTCGGTCTTGCGCAGCCGCTGCTTGAGGAATAGCGACATGCTCTTCAACACTCTGTCGCCAACGGGGTGGCCATGGGTGTCGTTGATGCGCTTGAAGTAATCAATGTCCATCATGGCGAAGCTGAGAGGCTCGCCTGTCTGATTGGCCTTGTTGATCTCCATGCTGAGCAGATTCAGCGTATGGGTATGGTTATAGAGTCCAGTCAGGCTGTCGCGGATCATCATGGCGTGCAAGGTGCGCGCGCGCCGCCCGCGGTTGTGAATAGTGGCGATCAGGTGTCGAGGATTGATCGGTTTCACCAGGAAATCGTCACCGCCGAGGCTCATCGCGTGCAACTGCTTGTTGATGTCGTCTTCCGCGGACAGATAAATAATAGGGACGCTGACGAACTTGTCCTGCTGCCGAATCACTTTGGCCAGCTCAGTTCCAGTGCAACCCGGCATGTACATGTCCATGATGATGATTTCTGGGGAGAACTCTTCCAAGGCAATTAAAACCTGCATCGGGTCGGTGATGATCTTGGCGGTCATGCCCGCTTTGCGCAGGGTGCTTTCCATAAACGCGGCCTGGGCTCTGGAGTCGTCCACCACCATGATGCGGTAGGGATCATGGGCGCTGGAGCGAGTGTAAGTCTCCACTTTCTCGATAAGCTGCGCCGCGTCCAGGGTGCGCTCTACAAACTCTTCGCCTCCGCAACGCGCTGCTTCGAGGCGAGTCTTGATGTCGCCCTCGCGAGGGCAGATGAACATGACCGGAATAGGCGTCTCATGATTGCCCTGGATACGCTTGATCAGCTCGATGCCGGCGTTTTTCTCGCCGCCAAAGTCCACGTCGACAATCATGGTTTCAGGTTTGTTTTTCTGGGTTGCCGCCTGCAGGGTGTCGTGAGTTGAATACAATTCGCCGCGAAAACCAAAAAACTGCATTTGTTGAGCGATGCGCTGCGCCAGATCTTTCTGATTCAGGGCCAGATAGATCGGTGATCGTAGATAGGTTCGGTTGGCGCTGCTGTCTTTGCGATCGGTTTTGCGCTGGGTGACGGTCGCCAGCTGCATGACCTGCTGCTCCACTGCGAGAATATCTGCGGTAGTAACAGGGGTTTTACGCAGGCTGATGCTCTTGAGGCTGGTGTTGATCGACTGTGCGATACACAGATGATCCGTCATGTCGAAACGGGCTGCGTAACGACCTAATTTATCGGTTGCAAGTTGGAAATCGGAAAACCACTGTTTGTCCTGCCAGTTCCTTTGCTTCAGCTGTTGCCATGCTTCCAGGACAATGCGCGCCTGCGTCGTTACGCGACCGGCGAAGTGCTGCTTGAGTTTGTCCCGTTGACTTTCTATGGTCATAGAGAGGGTAAATCCGCTTCCATTAGTGGTTGCAACCAGTTTTTCTTTCTTCTATGCGCCTGATTTACAAGTACAAAATTCAAGCCAGGACGTATTGATATAAGTTTCAGTATAGTTTGGCAATTTTATTTAAATATAGTCGTAAACTGTATGTGTATGTAAATTCTTGTGCATTTGTGTAGTAGCGCAAACCTTTAAGCGTCAACTGCGGGTGGTTTGAGCGGAAAGCGCTGAATCTGTGATCAAATCCGACGGAGTCGCCATGATTGATAATAATAAAGCATTGCGTGACAAACGATCGATCAAAGTGCTGATGCTGGGCCTGATCTCCACGATGCTGTTAATTTTGTTAGGGGGCGTGTTCGGCCTTAATTTGTGGCAGAAGAAGTTGTACCTGCAGGATCAGCTACAGTCTCACGCCAGAGACTCCGCCACCTCGTTGGGTTTATCCGTTTCTCATGTGGCGGACCCGCAGGATTGGGTGGTTGCGTCTTCCATGGTGGACGCCATCTTTGACTCAGGCGCTTATCAGGGTATTCGTATTTTAGATCAAGAAGGACGCTCGGTCGTGGCGCGAACCAGCTCCAAGGATCTGGAAGGCGTGCCCAAATGGTTTGTGCGCTGGCTCGATCTGCAGGCGCCGGTAGGTGAGGCGGAAGTGATCGCTGGTTGGCGCCCGGTTGGGCGTTTGATGGTGCAAAGCGATCCGGGCATCGCCTATCGAGAACTATGGGCGACGCTGCGTAATCAACTGGCCTGGTTTGCGGTCGTCACCGTCTTTGCATTTGCGGCTTTCCATTTACTGTTGAGCAGTCTGCTGCGCCCTTTGCAGCGGCTGGAGCAAGCTGCGCATCGAATTGAAGATAAGCATTTCGATGTCTCACTGCCGATTCCGGGCACTCGGGAATTGGCGAAAGTCACGTTGGCGGTAAACAGCATGGCGGACCATTTGCGACGCTCATTCGAAGAGCAGGTGGCCACCATTGAGTCGCTGCGCAAACTGGCGTTGTTGGATTCCGTCACTGGCGTGCTGAACCGACAGTCCTTTGATAATCGCTTACAGGCGGCTCTGGCGGGAGATGATGGTGACAGTGTCGGCGCGCTGCTGTTGGCGCAGCTGTCAGGTTTGTCTGAGTACAACGATCAGTTTGGAAGAGAGCAGGGGGATGCGCTGCTCAAGCAGATGGCGGAAGTCATCCATGACGAATGCCTGTCGCATATCGGCAGTTATGTGGGCCGCCGTGGCGGCGGTTGCTTCACCGTATTTCTCAGTGGTCTGACGGACAGTCGTGCGGAAGCTGTGGCGGAGCGCTTGCTGGAAAGATTGACATCGCTGCCGTTGATTAAGAATTGGGGCGGCTCCAATCGTCTGCACATCGGGTTAGTCAATACAGAGGGGCGTACTCCCTTGGCGCAGGTGTTGTCGGTGGCGGACTTCGCGATGCGGGTGGCGCAAAAATCCTGCACGAATGCGTGGCGCAAAGGGCGCAGCAGCGGGCGAGAAGCGGGTCAGAAGCCGCTTACGGCGACGGAGTGGCAATCCCTCTTGTTGTCGACGCTGGCGGACAAAGGGTTTTATTTACACTTTCAGCCTGTTCTGAGCGACGACTCTCGGAGCTTCCTGTTCCATCAGGCGCTGGTGCGCATGAACATGGAGGGCAGAGTGCTGGCGGCGGCGGAATTTCTTCCTATGGCGGACCGCTTTAATCTGGCGCTGAAAGTGGATGCGCAAGTGCTGGAAGATGCGCTGACAAGGCTGACGGAGCATCATGAGGATGCTGCATTTTGCGTCAGTCTGGCGGTATCCAGTATGCAGTCGGCTGAGTTCGCTGATCTGGCTAGCGCGATATTGCATCGTTTTTCCGCGCAATGTCCGCGCTTGCTGCTGGAGGTTTCCGAGCACGCCTTGCAGGCGGCCTGGGCGGGGTTTGATCGTCTGTTACAGTTGCGTAATGAACTGGCTTTCCGTATCGTCATCAGCCGATTCGGATCCACCGGTATGCCGTTCGGATATTTGAAAAGTTGTCCGGTGGACATGATCAAAATCGACCCCGGTCTGGTGAAAAATATTCACAAAGATCAGGGGCATCAGTTTTATTTGCGCTCCATCGTGCAGATTGCGCACTCACAGGCCATTAAAGTCATTGGTGTGGGCGTCGAGTCCCAGGACGACTGGGACAGTCTGGTGCAGCTCGGGGTGGACGGCGCAATGGGATATTATCTCTTTCGGCCTCAGGAGAGCCCGCCACATATGGCGGCGCCGTGAGCGGCGGAGCTTGAAGATTGCGAGGAGCGGCAATATCTATGTGGCAGGCGATAAAAGACTTTTTTAATGAACGCGGAGAAGAACTCGGCGATTACGTGGGAGGTGTTTTTTTGGCTAAATTGATTGGCGGCGCTCTGGGCGTATATTTAGTCGCCGCATTATTTGTGGGTTGGTACTGGAGCTCTGAACCAGAGCTATTTGAGGTGGGCCCCAAAGCCAGGAGCGTGGTGACGGATCAGAACCGCCCGCTGGTCGTCGGCAGTACGACTACGGCGACGCTTATCACCCTGGTCGATACCTTACTGGAAAAGCCCGGCGGTTATATTTCCAACGACGTATTCCCTCCCGGCCTATGGTTGGACAACATTTCCCATTGGGAATATGGCGTGCTGGTGCAAGTCAGAGACCTGAGCCGCGCCTTGCGTAAAGATATCAGCCGTTCTCAAAGTCAGTCGACGGAAGACCGCGACCTGACGGTGGCGGAGCCTCAGTTTAACTTTGACAGCCGCTCCTGGGTGATTCCTTCTACTGAGGATGAATACCGCCGCGGATTGAAAGCGCTGCGCAGTTATCTGAACCGTTTGTCTGATCCAAACAAGCCTGACGCTCAGTTTTACGCCCGTGCGGATAACCTGCGCAACTGGCTGTCTGATGTGGAAACGCGTCTTGGCAGCTTGTCGCAACGCTTGAGTGAAAGCGTCGGCAAACGGCAGTTGGATATGGCGCTGGCTGGCGACAAGTCGGCGAAGCAGTCCACACCGGGGCAGGGTGAAGTGGAGTTGAAGACTTCCTGGCTGGAGATCGACGATGTCTTTTATGAGGCGCGCGGCACTGCTTGGGCGTTGATTCACATACTCAAAGCCATTGAAGTGGACTTCGGCGACGTGCTGAGAGATAAGAACGCGGTTGTCAGCCTGCGTCAAATTATCGTGGAGCTGGAGGCGACTCAGGAATCTGTGTGGAGCCCGGTCATTCTGAACGGCAGCGGCTTTGGCGTACTCGCCAACCACTCGCTGACCATGGCGTCTTTCATCTCCAGAGCTAATGCGGCGATTATCGATTTGCGCAGCCTGCTGGCCCAGGGGTAAGGAAATTCGATTGGCGACGACGCGCGCTATCGTTACACAGGTAGCGCGCGGACGTTCTCTTTGAAGTGCTCAGGATTGATGGTGCCGATAATAGCGCTGGATACGCCGGGATGGGCGAATACGAACTCCATGCTTTTCCGCAAGGGATCTTCATGGGGGCCGACGCAGATATGGCCGCTGGCCAGCGCCTTTTTGATCAAAACGCCCTTTTGATGCGCTTGCGCATAGTCCAGTACGGGCTTTTCTTCCTGATGCTCCAGATTGTAAGTGACCATGGCGACATCGCCTTGTTGCAGAGCGGCAATGCCGCCCTCCACCGTCTTGCCGGAGAGCCCAATGGCGCGAATCATTCCTTTGGCCTTTAGTTCCGCCAGGGCTTGCAGCGTGCCTTCTTTCTGCAGAATCGCCATGTCGTCGCCATCGGAATGAATTAGCACGATGTCGATATAGTCGGTGCGCAGCCGTTGCAGGCTACGCTCGACGCTCATTCGGGTATGTTCCGGCGTGAAGTTGAAATAGGACTGTCCGTCAACGAATTCTTCACCCACTTTGCTGCAAATCACCCAGCGCTGGCGGCGACCTTGCAGTAGTCGGCCCAGGCGGGTCTCGCTGGAGCCGTAGGCTGGCGCCGTATCGATCAGGTTTACCCCCAAGTCTTCCGCCAAACCGATTAACGCCAGAGCTTGCTGATCATCGGGAATTTTGAAGGCGGTGGGGTATTTTACTCCTTGATCGCGTCCCAGTTTAACCGTGCCTAAACCTAGCAGGCTGACTTCGATGCCGGTGTCGCCAAGCGGACGGTATTTCATGACAGCATCTCCTGCCACACTGGCGCGCTGATGCCGGGGCGGGGAAGGAAACTCAACGCTCCCAGGTCGCTTGCCGTTCCAGGCTCGACGCCGTCCGCCTGCAGCTGCGCCATGACGGTGTCGACCAGATTAGGCGTTAGCGCCAGTTTGGTTGGCCAGCAGGTCATAACATTTTTTTCACTGTGAACGAACGCCGTATCTGGTCGCAACATGCCTTTTTGCTGAGGCTCTGCGCGATGGATCAGGAAGCTGGACCAGCGGGATTCGCCGAGGTCAATCCAGGGGAGAAGATCTTTCACCAGGGTTTTGGCGGAATTGATCTGCGTTTCGCGGTCGAGCTCGACCCCAGTTTCCGCCAGATTGCCGCCCAAGTACCAGACGGGCTGGCCGTCCTTCATGTAGTGGGTAGTGATGGTCAGCAACGGCTTGGAGCCGGCGCCAATGCAATGTGCATAAACCGGGTGCGGATACTGATGGCGCACGATCACCATGTGCAGGGGTCTGCGTTGCATGGCGGGGCGATGCAGCTGGGCTCCGTGCAGGACGCTTTCATTGCCTTCTCCCGCTGCGAGGATGAAGCGCTTGGCCTTGACGCGCACACGCTTGTTTTTGCCTACCAGGTGCATCTCCACGATTTCCCCTTGATCCTGCACTAATGTGCCGGGCTGGGTGCAGTCATACTGGAGAATGCCATCGCTGAATGGGGAGATCAGCGCATTGATCACTGTGGGGACGTCCAGCACTAATTCATTCAGTGCGTAGAAGTTGCCATGGAAGTCTGGCGTATTGAATGCAGCGGGACGTTCTGTGGAGGCGTCTCCAGAAACTTTGCCGCGCACGGCCTTACTGGCGAAGAACGCCGTTAGCTTGGAAACAAGGCGATCGCGGGACCACATGTAGTGATACTCGGAGAGCACGCGGGCAGAGCTGAGGTCTACGTCTCCCTCGCCTTTCAGGCAGGCGCGCCAGCGATCCGGCATTTCCGAAATGGCGTTAGCGGCGGTAGTTAGCGCCCCATTGAGGGTGTATTTGGCTCCGCCATGAATAATGCCCTGTGAACGAACGCTTTGTCCGCCGCCCAGGGTTTTCTTCTCCAATAGCAGCGTGCTATAGCCCGCTTTGCGCAGCCGATAGTTCAGCCATAGCCCAGCGATTCCCCCGCCGATAATGACGACATCTGTCTCTAGAGTTTCTGCCATTCGGTGGCTCCATTACGAAAAATGCGCGCCATTATAGCCGTTCGTCAGACCGAACCCAAACCCGCCGCGAGCATCATGAACAAGATTTAAAAGCCTGATCGCTCTTCCGGCGCTGTGCTAAACTCGCCTCCGGTTTGAAAGAGCGGCGATATGGCGAGATTCCTTTACACACTCATTTACTACTTGATTCTTCCTCTAATTCTAGCCCGTCTGTACTGGCGAGGTCGCGCGGCGCCCGCTTATCGGTTACGTTGGCGGGAGCGTTTAGGATGGTTCAAGGCGCCGGCGTTCGCACAGCGACCGCTCTGGGTTCATAGTGTCTCTGTTGGTGAAACGGTTGCGGCGGCGCTGTTGGTGAATCGTCTTCTGAAGGAGCATCCGGAACGTCCTATTGTCGTGACCACCATGACGCCCACTGGCTCGGAGCGGGTGAAGGCGTTATTTGGCGATCGCGTATTTCATGTCTACGCGCCTTATGATCTTCCCGGTCCTATTATGCGTTTTTTGCGCCGCCTGAACCCCTGCGCTCTGATTATTATGGAAACGGAGCTATGGCCCAACTGGATAGCTCTGTGCGCGGCGCAAGGCGTTCCCTCAATGGTGGCCAATGCGCGGCTTTCCGAGCGCTCCGCCAAGGGGTATGGCAAAGTCTCCGCCATTACTCGACCGATGCTGCAGAAGCTGTCCTGGGTGGCGGCGCAAAATGCTGTGGATGGCGGTCGTTTTGTGGCCTTGGGCTTACCTCAGGAGCGTCTCAGCGTCACCGGAAGCATTAAATTCGATATCAGCGTGAGCGAAGAGCTGCGTGCGCAGAGCCTGGCGCTTAGAGACGCTTGGGGTGGACCCAAACGCTTCGTCTGGGTGGCCGGAAGCACTCATGAAGGCGAAGACGCTGTGATTCTGGCGGCGCATCAACAACTGTTGGCGTATCGTCCTGATGCGCTCCTGGTGATTGTTCCCAGACATCCTGAGCGCTTCGATAAAGTGGGCGAGGATATCCTGCGGGCGGGGCTACGTATGGTCAGGCGCAGCAGTAATGCAACAGTAACCCCGGAGACGCAGGTTTTACTCGGCGACACCATGGGGGAGCTGCTGCGCTTTTACGCCGCCGCCGACTTGGCTTTTGTCGGCGGAAGCCTGGTCGATACGGGAGGGCATAACCCCTTGGAGCCCGCGGCAGTGGGTAAACCTGTATTGATGGGGCCGGCCGTGTTCAATTTTGCCGATATCTGCGCGCAACTGGAGCAGGCGCAAGGTCTGCGGTTTGTTGAGCGGGGAACGCTGGGAGACGTTTTATTAGCGCTGTGTGACGATGATGCAGCTAGGCTCCGTATGGGCGAGGCGGCGTCTAAAGTCGTCAATGATAATCGTGGGGCCCTGGATCGACTGCTGGAAGGCGTTCTACAGCAAGCGCCTCAGCGTTGATCATCAGGTAAACTAAAAAGCCGCAACTTAGTGCGGCTTTTTTAATGCTTGCAGAGGGTTAACGGGTCAATACGTTGACTGGCTCCGCCAACCACTTGTTCAGCTCATTGATGTCGTTGACCGACAAGACGCCAGCGGTTTGCTTGAACGACAGCGTGTTCAGAACGAAGTCGTAACGCGCGTTGGCGTAGTTGCTGAGGGATGCGTAATAGCGGCGTTCTGAATCCAGAACTTCGACGATATTGCGCGTACCCACATCATAGCCGGCGCGAGTTGCCTGCAGCGCACTCTCGGAAGAAATGATTTCCTGTTTACGAGCTTGGATCGACTCAATATTGGTCTGCAGCGTCCGATAAAGACTGCGCAGTTGCAGACGAATATTACGCTGAGCGGTATTCAACGACTGCTCCGCTTGTTCCAGACGATAGCTTGCTTGACGCACGCCGGACTGGGTCGCTCCGCCGGTATAGATTGGAACGGAAAGATTTAAAGATACTGACAAATCATTGCTGCGTTCATCCGCTGCGCCACGGCCATCGGACTCACTAAAGCCATAGCTCGCTTTAGCGTCGAGGGTCGGGTAATGACCGGCTTTTTGGGCGGAAACGCTGCTTTGCGCGCTTTGCACGCTCCAACTGGCCGCCAAAACCTGAGGGTTGTTGGCGAACGCAGTTTCTTCCCATTTCACCGCAGAGTCAGGCGATACCTGCACAACAGGTAGGCTTTCGCTGAGCACCTGTACGGTATCGGTGTAGTCTCCGGTGATGCGCTGCAGGCTTTCTAATGCAACGTCCAGCTGTCCTTGAGCGTTGATGCGCGAGACTTTGCCTGAGTCATAGGTCGCTTTGGACTCATGCACCTCAGTGATGGCGATCAATCCAACTTCAAAGCGCTCTTTCGCTTGCTCCCACTGGCGCTGAAAAGCTTCTTCCGCGCGTTTGGCGGTAGTCAGGTTGTCCCAGGCGCGTAGTACGCCGAAATAGGCGTCAGCGGTGCGGAACAGTAAATCCTGCTCTGCGCTGCGCAGGTCTTCATCGGCGCGGTTACGGGAGTATTTGCTGGCTTGATAACTGTAGTATGTGTCTAGCTTCAATAACGGTTGGGTCAATGTGACTTCGCCGCCCTGGCTGACGTAACTGTCATCCGGGGTGAGCCGAGTGTCCACGTCATGGTGGGCGACGCTGGCGCCGGCGCCGACGCTGGGCATCAATCCCGCACGGGTTTGGATGACACTTTCTGCTTCCGCATTCCTTCCCGCCAGAGCGGCCGCCAGCTCAGAATCATATTGCAGGGCTTTATTGTAGGCGGTGGCGAGATCCATGGCTTGAGTGGAGGCGCTAAGGCATAGCGCCCCGATTGAGATAAGCAATTTGCTTGGTCGGAACATAACGTCGGGCACCCCTCTTTAACAGTCCGGGTTGTGTGGAGTAAACACTTGAAAATTCGTATGAATTAAAAATGCCGCACAGTTTAACGCAGAATGCGTCTCATTAGATCACGAAGTGTGGAAATAAATCATTACGTATGTATACGGTGATTACATGGGGCGGTATCTTCGGTTATTTATAGGCTCCGCGCAATAGCGCTCAGGTGAGGTGGCGCGGCATGGTCTACACTGCTAACTCGCTTTGAACTCAAATCTTGGCGGCCTTAAGTCCAGATAAGAAGCCGTAAAGCCATTGCAATCGAAAATGGTTTAACATGAAATGATTGCGCTTATCTGAGCGAAAACCCGCGTCGGAAAAGGCGATACGAAATCCGGATACTATGAGCGAGAGGTGAAAGGTGAAGCAGGATACCCAGAAACTGCCAGCGGACAGTCAATTTGGTAAGGACGATGTGGAAGTGATTTCCAGGCAGACTGGCTATCAGGGATTCTTTTCTATCCAGAAACTCGAACTCAGGCACAAGTTGTTCGCGGGCGCCTGGTCCGAGCCGATTCGCCGGGAGCTGTTTGTGCGCGGCGGCGCCACCTGTATGCTTCCTTATGACCCGGTGCGTGATCAGGTGGTGCTGTGTGAGCAGTTTCGTATTGGCGCTTTGTATGAAGGTTCATCGCCCTGGTTGATGGAGCTGGTGGCGGGAATCAATGAGGAAGGCGAAACGCCTGAAAGCGTTGCGTGTCGGGAAGCTCAGGAAGAGGCGGGACTGGAAGTGAAGGCTCTGCGTAAAATTCGCCACTATCTGCCGTCTCCCGGCGGAAGCTCGGAATCCATTGATCTGTTTTGTGGCTTGGTGAATGCGGAAGGGGTTGAGGGGCTGTATGGATTGCCCCATGAAGGAGAGGATATTCGCGTGCACGTGGTGAGCCGCGAGCAGGCTTATGCATGGGTGGAAAGCGGGCGTATCAAGGATGCAGCGGGAATCATTGCGTTACAGTGGCTGCAATTGAACCGCGAGCAATTGCTGGCGGAGTGGCGTGAGTTTTTATGAGATGATGATTTAAGACTTCAATTACGAAGGAGAATGCGTGAAACAACGGTACGTGCCAGACATCGCCCAATTCGGAGCTATCTGCGAAGCGAACTACTTTCGTCTGAGCAAGCTCGTCGCCGATAGGGAAGCCGGCTCGGAGGTCACCTATTCGCTGCATAATCATGCAGCCTATCTGGGGTTAATCCGTATAAAGGTACTGGAAGCCAGTCGTTATACTAACCTCTTGTTTTTGGAACAGGTTCACGCAATCGGTCGATGGGTGAATAATCCTCAGTTAACCGTTCGGATATATCACGACGCGCGTATGGCGGAAGTCATCAGCGCGGTGAATCATGCGCGAGTAGAGGCGGTGAACGATTATCCTAACGGCAAAATGCATTTGCCTGATGAAAAACTGCAGCTAAACCAGTTTCTTTCCGAGTGGCTGAATTATTGTCTTCACCATGGCCATTCGACGGAAGAGCTGAGAGACTTATAATCCCTCCGGCTCAATGTTAGCCGGCTGATTCAGGGACGAGTAAACAGCCGGTGACGGGCCAAAAGTGTCTGATTGTTGTGAAATAACACAAATTTCAATGATTATGTGACTGACTAACTGGAAAATGTCCATATCCGGCATATATTTTTTATAAGTAAGCAAAAGGATTTTCCCGTAACAACTCACTCAGACTGCGGCGGATGATGAGGTGGCGTCAGACAACAACCAAGCGTTAACCGTTATTCAGGTAACTGATTCCCATCTGCGGCGGGAACCGGACGGCACTCTATTGGGCATGAACACCCGGCGTAGTCTGGACGCGGTGTTGTCGCTTGTGCGCGCCAATCACGAGAGCCCGGATTTTGTGCTCGCCACCGGCGATATTGCACAGGATGGGTCAACGGAGGCGTATGAGTGCTTCCACGAGAAAATGCTGCCGTTTCAGTGCCCGATTTACTGGTTTTCCGGTAATCACGATGACCCGGGCGTCATGGCCAAAGCGGTGCGAAATCCCGAGTGTCTGGCCAAGGTGAAAATTTTCGGTCCCTGGAAACTGATCTTTCTCGACTCCTCTGTTCGACGCAAGGTATATGGCAAGTTGGCCAAAAAAGAGTTGCAGTTATTGAAAGCGGAGCTGGAGAAAGATCAGGACAAACACGTGATCATCTGCTTCCATCATCACCCTGTCGATGTGAACTGCGCTTGGCTGGACACCATTGGGTTGCATAATCGGGATGATTTCTTCTCTGTGATCGACGCCTACGATCATGTCCGGCTGATACTTTGGGGGCACATTCACCAGGAATATGACCAGATGCGCAATGGTGTGCGGCTTCTGGCGACGCCGTCCACCTGCGTGCAATTCAAGCCTTACAGCGAGGATTTCGCGGTGGACAATCTGGCGCCGGGATATCGTTGGTTGAAGCTGTATCCTGATGGACGGGTGGACACTTCCGTCGTGCGGGCCAGTCATATTGAGTTCGAGGTGGACCTCTCCAGTAAAGGCTATTGAGCGTGGGCTCTTACCGCCGTCATGACGACTTTCCTTTAGTTTGCGAGTATTGATGAATCATTCCTGTATTCTTTATATACATGGCTTTAACAGCTCCCCGCAGTCTTTTAAAGCGCAGTGCGCCCAACAATGGCTTTCCAAAAATCATCCGAACATAGAGCTTGCTATTCCCGATCTGCATTATTCGCCTTTAGCGGCGATGGAGCGATTGGAGAGAGAGTATTTCGCAGGAAACGATAGGCCTCTGGGAGTCATCGGCAGCTCGCTGGGGGGCTACTACGCGGCTTATCTGCACCATAAATATGGTGTTTCCGCGGCATTGATTAATCCCGCGGTCAGACCCTATGATCTGCTGGAAGGATATCTGGGGTTGAATAAAAATCTCTACACGGGCGAAGAGTACTTGCTGGAGCCTCACCACATGGATGAGTTGCTGGCGCTGGATTCTCCTCCTCCGGTTTCAGGAGAGCGTGTTTATACCTTACTGCAGACCGGCGACGCCACTTTGAACTACCGTGAGGCGGCGCTGAAGTTCTCCGCCTGCGCGCTCTGGGTGCAACCCGGCGGGTCGCATGAGTTCGAGGATTTCGAGCGGGTTTTGCCCAGTATCGTAAATTTTTTTCTATCGTCTACAATCCAGAAATGACGATAAAAGGATTTTAATAACGCAAACCTAAGTATGTCCGTATAAAATACCCGAATATTAACCTAATGAATTGACAAAGAAGGGTCAAAAGATGAGCAGCGTTCCAAGTGAACTGAAATACAGCCCCACTCACGAATGGGTGTTGTTGGAAGACAACGGCGTGGTGACTGTAGGCATTACCGATCACGCTCAGGATTTATTGGGTGACATCGTGTTTGTCGAGCTGCCTGAGGTCGGAGCGGAACTGGGCGCAGGCGACAACGCTGGTGTCGTAGAGTCCGTCAAGGCCGCATCTGACATCTACTCGCCGGTCACCGGGGAAGTGGTGGAAGTCAATGAGGCGCTGCAAGAGTCTCCAGAGCTGGTCAACAGCGACCCTTACAACGATGGCTGGCTCTTCAAAATCAAGATCGCCGACGTTAAAGAGCTGGAAGGCATGATGGATGCCGAAGCTTACACAGCACAGTGTGAAGCGGAAGAAGGCTGATTCGCCGGCTTGATACACATTGCATGCGTCCGGGATGCCCCGGGCGCTGCTTGATTCTAGAATGCTTAGCGGTAGTTGCTGACGCTGACGCCCATTTCTGAAAACGACTCTTTCATCTCATCCACGTCGTAGTTGGTTAACCCGACGAACTCCAGTACATCTTTTTGGATACGGTTCCATTCATGGTCCACTGATTGCCTGCCCAGCACGTGAAAATTTCCGCAGATGTGTTCGGATATCTTCAGTACCGCCAATATGGTTTTTTTCTCCGGATTGCGGCTTTCCCGGTCGCCAAAGATCCTCTCTGCGCTGTGATGCTCTGCAATGGCTTCGCAGAGGTGTTTGGGCAGATTCCAGGATTTGGCGGTGTAGTAGCCGACTACTGCATGATTAGTGTTCAGGCGCTCGTTCTCGGTTTCAGTGATGCGTATATCCGCGTGACTGTATGCTTCTTCAACCACCTGTAGATAGTTGGGGAAACGCTGAATCATCAGAGGAATGCCGCAGTTATGAAACAGCCCCAACAGATAAGCCTCATCCGGGGACTGGTAACCGATTTTCTTGGCGATATTGGCTGAGATGCTGGAAATATCGTTAGCGGTATCCCAGAAGCGAGTGAGCTCCACGATATGCTCATCGGACATCTCGCCCTTGATGGAAATGCCGTTGATGATGTTGACCACGCTTTTTAGTCCTAAAAGAGAAACCGCCTGGGCGATAGACGCAATCTTGTTGGACAGGCCGAACATGGGGGAATTAACGAACTTCAACACTGTGCCGGCGAGCCCCACATCCTGACTGATAAGCTGGGCGATACGGCTGATATCCGGGTCGGGCATCACCTGTTCCATTTGAATATCCACCAGTATTTGCGGCTGCGGCGGTATTTTTATTCCCTGCAGAATATGCTGGATTTGCTCTTCGTTGAGTTCGGTGCTCATGAGGACTCCTATGTGAATACAGCGGATGCGACGCCGCAAATTTAAGTTTAGTCCAACTGATAAAGTCCGGGGTGTTGATGATGGCGAGCTTGACCGATATTAAGCGGCTTTGAGAGGGCTTTATCAGTTATAATCCGCGCCGTTTTATCGAATCACCAGCGCCAGCGGCGCAGCAACTAAAGAGGGGCGAATATGGATGCGGGCGTACTGCGTTTACGGGAAAATGCCGACAAGCGGCTTCGTAGCGGGCATTTGTGGGTATACAGCAACGAAATCGATATTCAGAAAACGCCACTGACTGAATTGGCGGCGGGGCAACCTGTCGTTATCGAAAACGCAAAGGGAAAACCGCTGGCGGCGGCCTTTGCTAATCCTCATGCATTGATTTGCGCACGCATAGTCAGCCGCAGCCCCAAATTGTTTCTCTCTCGCTCTTTGTTGAAAAAGCGGATGCAGGCGGCGGACGAATGGCGTAGCCAGTTGTTCGGAACCCCGCATTATCGGATGGTATTTGGTGACAGCGATGGGCTGTCAGGTTTGGTGATTGACCGTTTCGGCGCTGACTTTGTAGCACAAATCTCCACAGCGGGAATGGAGCAGTTCAAGGACGATGTCGTCGATATCCTCAAAAATAATTTTTCCGCTCGCACTGTGATCCTGAAAAATGACGGCAAGATGCGTGAAGTGGAAGGACTGGAGCGCTATACCCAGTGTTTTGGAGATGAGATTGAAACGCTGGAAGTGATTGAAAACGGCGTAACCATGTCTGCGCCTGCCCAGGGCGGCCAAAAAACGGGATGGTTCTATGATCATCGTCCCAATCGCGCCGCTCTGTTTCCCTGGGTGAAAGGCAAGCGCGTGCTGGACTTGTTCAGTTACGTGGGCGGCTGGGGTGTGCAGACCCTGGCCAATGGCGCGGAATCAGTCACCTTCGTCGACTCATCTGAAAGCGCATTGGAATGGGCCCAGCGAAACTGCCGCCTGCAGATGGAAAATCCGCCATGCCGTTTTATCCGTGAAGATGCTTTCAATGCATTGGAAAATCTGTGTCAGGAAAAAGAAAAGTTTGATGTGGTGATTGTCGATCCGCCTGCGCTGATACCTCGTCGCAAAGATCAAAAGCAAGGCGAGCGGGCTTATCAGCGTTTGAATCAGATGGCGCTGCGATTGACGGCTCCTGGCGGCATGCTGATGTCAGCTTCTTGTTCCATGCATCTTTCTTCTGAGCGCCTGAGAGATATCCTGCGAGCATCGGCGCGAGAAGTCGATCGTACGGCGCAATTGATATTCCAAGGCGGGCAGGGCGCGGATCATCCGATTCTCCCGGCGATACCTGAGACGGACTACATCAAGGCCATGCTGCTGCGCGTTACGCCGACTTTGTAAAGGTTGCCTGGAAGGAGTGATGGCCGGAGTTATCCGGCCATGAGAATGCAGTCTTAGTTCCCGGCGAACCGGATAATGATTTGCTCCCGAAGTTGCAGCGCCTGATTTTCGCAGATGGCGATCTGTTCTTCGTTATCCTCGGCGGTGGCGCTCAATGCCGTCAGGCAGCCCTCCAGTTTAAGTCGAAGCTCCTTAAGACTGCTGCGAGTCTGGGCGTCTGTAAACAGCGCCGGCTCTGTCAGAAAAGGCTGCATGGCCCTCATTCGTCCGTGCCAAAAATGGGCCGCGTCCTGACTGAACTCCAAGTGCTCCTGAAATCGCCAGCCGGGTTCGCCGTCCTTAGGTTTCAAGGCACCGACCACTTCACGGTCAATAAAGTCGATCAGTGCGATAAGCCAGGGGTTGGCTTCTCGCACTGCTTCCATCTGGCTCATGCTTTTTCCTTTCAGGAAGATGCTCCCGGAAGGCGGCCGCCAGGCGGCGGAGAATTCCGTCATGTCTTGCACCAGGCGCTCGCCTTGCAAGCGCAGAAGCTCACGTCGGCGCTCTGTATCAGGAGCGTCGGCGTTCACGATAAAGCGAGCGGACTGTTGCGCTGGATCGTTATGCGACCAGAGCATGAACTCAATCGGATGCATTCCGTAAACCAGATAGTAATCGTCCGCAAACTGATGCTGCTCACTCAACGTTGCGTTGTCGATTTCAAGGTCTTCTGCATAGGTCAGTCCACTTTTCGGATAGCCGGGCACTTCGTCAAGGTAACCGCCCAGCAGCGGCGCGGCGTCTAAAAGCGAAGCGCGGTTATATGGCGCTCCAGGCGCTTTGTGCTTGAGGTAGTTTTTCGCCGCTGGTAACTGGCTCCACACTTTAAGCTCTTGTAATACCGTATGCGCTTGCAACCAATTTTCCCTGGCTTCGTTGAGAGTCTCTGGAGTTGGCGTACTGATAAATTCTTGTAGGCCGCGATTCAGCTTTTCTATCGCATGCAGGGCGGCGTCATGTTTTTCCGTTGCCGCGTTCCAAAGTGGCGACACCACTGCTGCGTCCGTCACTTTGGCGTCAACCTGCTCCTTTGCGGGGAGTGGCGTGGCGGGCTGCTGAGGCGCTGGCGATTCACTGGATAAATTCCGTTCCGCGCTTTTATCGCAGGCAGCTAACGCGACGCACAGCAAGAGCAGCTGGATCGCAATATGACGTCCGCCCATTCTCATGGGCGCAGACTCATGATTTCCCAGCCGCGCTCGCGAGCAGTTTGCAGCAGATGCTCATCACCATCGACCACAACAGGATTACCGACATGCTCCAGAAGGGGAATGTCGTTGTGGGAATCACTATAGAAGTAGGCGTCTGACAGATCAAAAGGGTTGTGTTGCAGCCACTCACGCAGACGCGTCACTTTCCCGGCCTGATAGCTTGGTGTGCCGCTGACTTTGCCTGTATAACGGTTGTTGATGAACTCAGGCTCGGTGGCGATCAGCTCATCGACTTCCAGCAAGTCGGCGATAGGTTGAGTGACGAAGCGATTGGTGGCGGTGATGATAAGCAGGTAATCGCCTTTGTCGCGGTGGCTGCGGAGCAGCTCAAGCGCTTTGGGAAGCAGGAGAGGGCGAATCGACTCTTCGACAAATTCTTTTCGCCACTGATGCAATTGCTCCAGCGGATGCTGAGTCAGAGGGCTTAGGGCGAATCCTAGGTATTTGAAGATATCCAGCTGACCTTTCAGGTAATCCTGATAGAACTCGTCATTTACGCGTTTGAAGTCTTCCTGATCGACAATTCCTCTGTGCACCAGAAAATCGCCCCAGGCGTGGTCGCTGTCGCCGGCGATGAGAGTATTGTCCAGATCAAAAATAGCTAGAGCCAATGCTTAAACTCCTCTGTGATGGGCGTGGGAATTGTACACTATAAAGGAAATCAATCCGTAGCGGCCAACTGTAGCGGAAACGAGGCGTGACGGGCGTCTGGGGTGACATTCTGTTATTTATTGACTAAATCCTAATATATTATTAGAAGAGTTAGCTAAAAGCCCTTAAAGTAAAGCTAATTTGTATACAGCTGTTCAATTGTGGAACAATGTTGAAAAAAATTATAAGGATGGCAGTTCGTGATAGACGCTGAAGGTTACCGTCCCAACGTCGGCATCATACTGTGCAACCCTCGCGGTGAAGTGTTCTGGGCCAGACGTATTGGACAAGACTCCTGGCAGTTTCCCCAAGGCGGCATTAAGAAAGACGAATCGCCTGAAGAGGCTCTGTTCAGAGAGCTAAAAGAAGAGGTAGGGCTGCCGCCTGAGGCTGTTGAGATTGTCGCTGGCACCCGCGGCTGGCTGCGTTACCGCCTGCCGAAGAAAATGATTCGCTATGACTCTCATCCCGTGTGTGTGGGGCAAAAGCAAAAGTGGTTCATGCTGCAGTTATTGGCGGATGAATCGGAGATCTGCACGAATTACACGGACAAACCTGAATTTGACGGCTGGCGCTGGGTCAGCTATTGGTATCCCCTCGGGCAGGTAGTATCCTTCAAACGAGAGGTGTATCGACGGGCGATGAGGGAGTTCGCTCCGGTCTTGTTCAAGCGTGAGGAAAGTTGAAGCGTCCCGCCTATGCTGAGTGTATTGCGTAGTATTGTACAAGAGGTTAACGCCGCTCCGAATCTGGGAGAGGCGTTGGAGCTTATTGTCAAACGCGTACATGAATCGATGGACACGGAAGTGTGCTCCATCTATCTGCTTGATCCAGAGACCAATCACTATATTTTGATGGCCACCCAGGGGCTTAATCCCGAGTCCATTGGTAAGGTTAAGCTGGGGCACTCAGAGGGTCTGGTTGGGTTGGTGGGGGTGCGTGAAGAACCTCTTAATCTGCATAATGCGCCAGCCCACCCCCGTTATCGTTATTTCCCTGAAACCGGCGAAGAAAAGTATAAGTCCTTTCTCGGCGTTCCTATTATTCATCACCGTAAAGTACTTGGCGTATTGGTTGTTCAGCAGCAGGCCAGTCGTCTGTTTGATGAGAGTGAAGAAGCTTTCCTGGTAACTATCTCCGCTCAGCTCGCCGCAGTTATCGCCCATGGGGAAGCGACGGGAATCATCTCCGGATTAAACTTTACCGGACAGAAAGCCCGGGACATTTGTTTTAAAGGCGTCGCTGGCGCATCAGGCGTCGCCATCGGTAAATGCGTCGTCAAGTTTCCTCACGCTGACCTGAAAGCCGTACCGGAAAAGCCCTGCACCGATATTGACGCAGAGATGTCGCTGTTTGACGCTGCGGTTGCGGCGGTGCGGCAAGATATCAAAGAGGTGGGCGAGCGTCTGTCTACGCAGTTGCGGCCGGAGGAGCAGGCTTTATTTGACGTTTATCTGGGCATGCTGGATGACAATGCGCTGAGTGGCGAAGTGAAGAACTTCATTCGCGAAGGTAACTGGGCTCAGGGCAGTCTTAAAGTCGTCGTGCAGGAATACGTGCGCCACTTCGAGGCGATCAACGACGCTTACCTGCGGGAGCGAGCGGTCGATATTAAAGACCTGGGGCAGAGAGTTCTGGCTTATCTGCAAAAACAGCATATTGATGAGCAGCGCGACTATCCGGAAAACACCATCCTGGTCAGTGAAGAGCTGACGCCATCCATGTTGGGCGAGGTGCCTCGCGAGAAGTTGTTGGGATTGGTGTCAGTGCAGGGTTCAGGTAACTCCCACGTTGCGATTCTCGCCAGAGCGATGGGGTTGCCGTGTGTGATGGGCGTTATAGATATGCCTATCAATAAGCTGGATGACAGAGACATCATTATTGATGGTTACAATGGCGAGATATACAGCCATCCATCTCCAGAGCTGTTGAGCTATTACAACTCAATCGTTGAGGAAGAGCAGCAAATTTCGAAGGGCCTGGAGGAGCTGCGCGATCTTCCCTGCGTCACCAAAGACGGTCATCACATGACATTATGGGTCAACACAGGCTTGATGACGGATGTCGTGCGCTCTTTGAATCATGGCGCAGAAGGGGTTGGGCTTTATCGCACGGAAGTCCCCTTTATGATCAACGACCGCTTTCCCAGTGAGCAGGAACAGCGGGATTGCTACCGCGAGCAGTTAGAGGCTTTTGCGCCCAGCATGGTCACCATGCGTACGCTGGATGTGGGTGGCGATAAGGCGTTGAGTTATTTTCCTATCAGTGAAGAGAATCCTTTCCTGGGCTGGCGCGGCATTCGCGTGACGCTGGATCACCCGGAAATTTTCCTGGTGCAGGTGCGGGCGATGCTGAAAGCCAGCGAAGGCCTGGATAATCTGCGTATCATGCTTCCCATGATTTCTAATATCTCGGAGATAGAGGAAGCGTTGCATCTGATCTATCGTGTCTACCACGAGGTCAGAGAAGAAGGCGCTAATGTGCGCATGCCGCCAGTAGGTGTAATGATTGAAGTGCCCAGCGCAATTTTTCAGGTCAAAGAAATTGCTGAGCGGGTGGACTTTATTTCCGTAGGCAGCAATGACCTGACTCAGTATATGTTGGCGGTGGATCGCAATAATCCGCGCGTTGCGTCTTTATATCACTCTTTCCATCCCTCCGTATTACAGGCGCTGTATAAGATTGCCTGCGACGCCCATGCCGTCGGAAAACAGGCGAGCATATGCGGAGAACTGGCGGGGGATCCCGGCGGCGCCATTTTGCTGACGGCGATGGGATATGATGTGCTGTCTATGAATGCGGTGAACCTGCCGAAAGTAAAATCCGTACTGCGCTCGATCTCACTGCGCTGGGCGGAAGACCTGTTACGCAGGCTGTTGATAATGGATAGTCCTCAAGTGATAAAAAGTACACTGGAGTTTGCGCTGAAAGAGGTCGGGTTTGAGCATCTTACACGTCCGGTGCGGCAAAACTAATCGGCTAAACCAAAGTCTCAGTGACGAACCACTCTGAAAGGCGCTTTAATGAGCCTGGGCGTTAAACGCGTCAAAGTGTCGATAGAATAAAGGAAAATGCGTCGTTATAACGCCATGTGAGGCTTTTCGTGATGACGTTTATTTAGTATGAATATTCTAATTCCGTCTGCTAGCGTTTGAATTAAGTCACATAACAAGAAAAGCCATCTGCGCAGTGATTACGCGCACTATCAAGCATGAGCTGAAATTAAAAGGTTGGAGAACTAATGGCGGCAATCCCTGAGAAAAATAAGGCTGGCCCCAAGATTGGGCTGGTATTGGGAGGCGGCGGCGCGCTGGGCGGCATCTATGAAATTGGCGCTTTGCGGGCTCTGGACGAGGCATTAGATGGACTGGATTTCAACGACTTGTACGTCTATGTCGGCGTTAGCGCAGGCGCATTCGTCGCAGCGAATTTGGCCAATCAGATGACCACGGCGCAGATGTGCCGAATATTTGTCAAAAACGAAGCGGATGTGCACCCTTTTCACCCTGGCGTATTTTATCGACCCGCCTTACGTGAATATCTACGTCGCGCTGTTTCCATCCCTGGACTGGTTATGGAAGCCTGCGCAAAATTCATTGAAAACCCTCGCGACCAAAGCCTGCTGGAAGCCATGACGATTCTTGCGCAGGCGGCCCCCTCCGGCTTATTTGAAAACGAGGGTTTACATGAATACCTTGAGCGTTCCTACAGCCTACTGGGACGCACCAATGACTTCAGAAAACTCAGTCGCCGTTTATATTTGATCGCGGCGGATCTCGAAAGCAGCGATGCCGTTCGCTTCGGCTCGCCCGGTTTTGATCACGTTCCAATCTCCAAAGCAGTACAGGCCAGCGTCGCTGCTCCGGGTATTTATACGCCTGTGGAGATTGACGGTCGTCACTATGTCGACGGTATCTTACGGAAAGGAATGCACGCTTCCGTTGCACTGGAGGATGGCGCGGACTTGGTGCTGGCGATAAACCCGGTCGTGCCTATAGACGTCCAGCAGGCGGTGGAGGCCGGAACCATGGCGCAGGGCGCCTTGCTCAACAAAGGGATGCCGAACATCTGGTCGCAGACCTATAGAACCATGGTTTACTCCCGTATGCGCGCTGGCATGGCGATGTACGAAAGCGAGTACCCCGATGCGGACATTGTGCTGTTTGAGCCGGCCCGCTATGACGCTAAACTGTTTTTCTCTAATGTCTTCAGTTTCCAGTCGCGCCGTATTGTCTGCGAACACGCATACCAGATGACCAGGCAGGATCTGCTGCACAGATATGACGCATTGTCGGAGCAGTTTGCGCCCTACGGCGTCACTATTCGCAGAGATATTCTCGAAGATGAGCAGAGGACTATCAGTACGAGCCTTTATGGTGAAATGCTGCCAGTCTATGTGGCGAATGAAAAGCGCAGCAATGTCAGCTACTTAAGCCGAATCGGCAATAGCCTTGAAGGGGTGGCTGATTTATTGCAAAGCGCTAAGAACATAATTTGAGGTTTTACCCTTCGTCCGATTTCCCCCTCCTATCAAACCCCATTTGGACGAAGGGTTTTTTCTTTTGCAGATAAATAGAAGAGCGCTATTTGTCTGACGGTATGAAGAGGGGCCTCGGGGTTATTCTCTTGAAGCGTTGGCGGCATCTAGTTGGGCGAGATAGCCTTCCCAGTAGCGCTCTTTGTTTTGGCACAAGTCATATAGATACGGCCAAGAGTAAATGCCGCTATCATGGCCGTCGCTGAATGTCAGCTTTAATGCATAATTGCCTGCGGCCTCTACGCCATCAATGCGCACAAGGCGTTTGCCGGTCTGCAGCACCGCCCCCTTACCCCCATGCCCTCGCACTTCCGCAGAAGGCGAGAGCACACGTAAAAATTCCGCTTCCAACACATAGGTTTCTGTTTCGCCATAGCTCAGCTCAAGTGTGGCCGAGCGTTGATGGAGTTGGATTTGGCGTGGAATAGGAGCCTGGGATGCAGACATTTATACTGTTTCCTATGGAAATTTAAAGAATATATCGGCTGAGATCTTCGTCTTCCGACAGTTCCCCCAGGCATTTATCGACATATTCAGCGGTGACCTCAAAGTTGTCTCTGATCTTATCGCCAGCCGCGAAAGAGACTTCTTCAAGCAGCTTTTCCATAACTGTGTGCAGCCTTCTGGCGCCGATATTCTCAGTCTTCTCATTCACCTTCCAGGCAATCTCTGCGATGCGCTGGATGGCCCCTTCACTGAAGCTGATGTCCACGCCTTCGGTTTTCATCAGAGCGACATACTGTTCAGTGAGTGAAGCATTCGGTTCGGTCAGAATGCGTTGGAAGTCGCTGGGCGACAGTGCATCCAGTTCAACGCGAATTGGCAGACGCCCCTGAAGCTCTGGAATCAGGTCGGAAGGCTTGGCGAGATGGAACGCGCCTGAAGCGATGAAAAGGATATGGTCCGTTTTCAGCATGCCGAACTTAGTGCTGACGGTGCAGCCTTCGATCAGCGGCAACAGGTCTCTCTGCACGCCTTCCCGGGATACGTCGGCGGAGCTGGTTTCGGAGCGTTTGGCGACTTTATCGATTTCATCAATGAAGACAATTCCGTTCTCCTCAACCGCACGCAGGGCGCGTTGCTTGATTTCTTCCTCGTTGACCAGCTTGGCGGCTTCCTCATCTTTGACCTTTTTCATGGCTTCCGCCACTTTCATGCGCTTGGTGCGCTTACGGTCGCCGCTCATGTTGGAGAACATGCTTTGCAACTGGCTGGTCATCTCCTCCATGCCGGGAGGCGCCATGATCTCTACGCCAACCGGCGTGGCCTTGATCTCGATGTCTATTTCCTTGTCATCCAGTGTGCCCTCGCGCAGCTTCTTGCGAAATACCTGACGGGCGGCTGACTCCTTCTCAACTGGCGCATCACTGTTGAATGAGCGTGCGGGAGGAAGCAGGGCGTCCAGAATGCGCTCTTCGGCGGCGTCCAGCGCGCGGTTCTCCACCTTCGCCATTTCTTTCTCGCGTAGAAGCTTGATGGCCATATCCGCTAAGTCACGGATGATGGACTCCACGTCACGGCCGACATAGCCCACCTCTGTAAACTTAGTGGCTTCTACTTTAATAAACGGCGCATCAGCCAGTTTGGCCAGACGCCGGGCGATTTCAGTTTTCCCTACGCCGGTAGGGCCGATCATCAGGATATTTTTGGGAGTGACTTCGTCACGCAGACTTTCATCAATCTGCATACGCCGCCAGCGATTGCGCAGTGCGATTGCAACCGCACGTTTGGCGGAGTCTTGTCCTATGATGTGCTTGTCTAGCTCCTGAACTATTTCACGGGGAGTCATGGACGACATTGTTTAAACCTTCTCTTACACAGTGGGGGGAGTCTGAGTCCCGTCAATTTCTTCCAGCGTCAGGTTCTGGTTGGTGAAAACGCAGATGTCCCCCGCTATTTCCAGGCTCTTCTTAACGATATCAGTCGCTTCAAGCTCTGTATTTTCGAGTAGCGCGCGCGCCGCAGCCTGAGCATAGGGGCCGCCTGAACCAATTGCGATCAAGCTATTCTCCGGCTCTATTACGTCGCCGTTGCCGGTAATGATCAATGAAGCTTTGCTGTCTGCGACCGCCAGCAGAGCTTCCAGGCGGCGCAAGGCGCGATCGGTTCGCCAGTCTTTAGCGAGTTCAACGGCGGCTCTGACGAGATTGCCCTGATGCTTTTCCAGCTGGGCTTCAAAACGTTCAAACAATGTAAATGCGTCAGCAGTGCCGCCAGCGAAACCGGCGATGACTTTATTGTGGTAGAGGCGGCGCACTTTGCGGGCGTTCCCCTTCATAACTGTATTGCCCAGGGATACCTGGCCGTCGCCGCCCATGGCGACCTTACCGTCTCTACGGACTGAAACAATGGTGGTCATGCCTTTCTCCAGGCGATTGAATGAATAACCGTAAGGAAAGGTATATGGAGCCGATGATGGCTATTTCAAGGAAGTGGGAGAGTAGAAAATAGTCGTAGCCAAGGCGATGCGCCTATTGCCGGAGTAGCACGGCGCAATGGGGATAGGAAGCGGGATTAATTCTCCCGCTTTTGCTTCTTCACCAGAGGTTGAATGTTAATGGCGACCAAGCGGTCCATGGCGCTGTTCATCTTTGAGCGTGACGAAAATGGGCCAACCTGCACTCGATACCAAACATTCTCGCTGGAAAGCTTAACTTCTTCTACTTGGGCTTTTAGACCCTGAAAGCCAATGGTCGCCCGCTGTTTTTCCGCATCGTCAAACTCTCTGAATGAGCCCGTTTGCAGCATATAGATGATCGCCTCATTGGACTTTTTAGGCGTATAGGCCTCCACTTTGGGGGCCACGACTTCCGTTTCCGGAAGCATGTCGTAGAACTTGAAACGCGGCTCATCCGATTCTTTGGTTTCTGTCTTGGCGACATTGGCGGATGAGTTGGGCTTGGATGTCTGCGCCGTCGCGGAAGAGGGGATTCCTGTGTTTAACTTGGTTGCAGGCACGGAGTTCAAGTAGAACAGAAAATACAGGAAGGCGGCGGCCAAACCCAGGTTGATAAACCAGACCCAAGGTGAAATTTTCTTTTCAGGTTGCTTTGTAGCGGCTTTCTTACTCATTTACCTAAGATTTTATCAGTCGGTTATTACAGTGAAAGGTTCGACAAAGGCAGGTTTTGCTTTCCAGCGCATAATCCTGAGATAGCCGCTCTCTCGGCGCAACCTTCGTCAAGCTCGCCATTATCCATGTCGTAGAATCAACTCGCAACCGCATGCTAGAGGGTTTCCAGCGGATCAACGTCAATCAGCCATTTAAAGCTTGAGGGGGTTGCGATGCCTTCACTATATCGTAGCCAATGCTTCAGAAACTGGCGCAACTCTGCTTTTTGAGGAGCAAATAGCCACAGGATTGCATGGAAGCGGTTTTGTTTTCGCTGCATCACACTAGGGAAGGGGCCGTGCGCCTCTATCTGCAGATTGCTGTTAAATTTCAGCAGCTCCGTTAGAGATTCTTTAAGTGTCCAGAGCCCGCCGAGTGCGGCTTCCAGGGTAGGGGCCTCCGCCCTAATCAGGGCCATGCTTGTATAAGGTGGGAGCCTCCCTGCTTCGCGAATGTGCAGCTCTTCTTCACAAATAGCGTTGTAGTCCTGGGCGGCGATAGCTTGAAGTAAGGGGTGGCTTGGAAATAAGGTCTGAATAACGACTTTGCCTTCCACCGTGGAGCGTCCTGCTCTTCCGGCCACTTGCAGTAGCAACTGCGCCGTTTTTTCCGCCGCTCTGAAGTCGCTGCTGAATAATCCACTGTCAGCGTTAATTATTCCAACCAATGCCAGGTTGGGAAAATCATGTCCCTTCGCCAACATTTGAGTGCCGACAATAATACAGGGCTCGTTGCTGCGAATTTGATGAAGCTTATCCTGCAGGCTGCCCTTGGTTTGGGTCGTGTCGCGATCGATACGGATGACGGGCGTATCGGGAAATGTCGTTTCCAAGAACTCCTCGGTGCGCTCCGTGCCGGCGCCGACTGCTTTGAGAGAGTCTTGTTTGCACTTTGGACAGCAGGTAGGGAGAGAATATGTGCTGTCACAATGATGGCAGCGGAGTTGAGCGGCTTTCATGTGATAGGTCAGGCGAGCGTCGCAGTTTCGGCACTCCGCCAGCCACCCGCATTCGACGCACATTAATGTGGGAGAGAACCCTCGGCGATTGATGAACAGCATGACTTGGCGCTGCTCAGCCAAGTGTTGTTTTATCTCCTCTAATAAAGGAGGGGATATCCCCCCATGCAGAGGGCGGCTCTTAATATCCAGCAGTCTGATGCTCGGTGTGCTGGCGTTGACAGCTCGTTGTCGCAATAAAATAGACTCATAACGCCCACCGCGGGCATTCATAAGAGATTCCAGCGAGGGGGTGGCGGAGCCCAGTACGATAGGGCAGTTATGCTCCTTGGCGCGCAAAATGGCGAGGTCTCTCGCGTTATAACGAGCGCCGTCCTGCTGCTTAAATGAGCTGTCGTGCTCTTCATCCACAATAATCCCTGCCAGATCATTGAAGGGTAGAAACACCGCAGAACGAGTTCCAATGACAATCTGTGTACGCCCTTCCAGAACATTTATCCAAACACGCATGCGTTCTTTATCCGTGAGAGCGCTGTGGTATGCGGCCACCTTGTCGCCAAAGCGAGAAGCGAAACGTTGTCTCAGCTGAGGCGTGAGTGATATCTCTGGCGCAAGAGCAAGAAACTGGCTGTCGGGATGTTGGGTAAGAGCGGATGCGATCCAGGCCAAATAGACTTCTGTTTTTCCGCTGCCGGTGACTCCGTTCAATAATATAGTGCGGAAGCTGCCTGGATTAGAGGTGATCGTGTTGAGAGCTTCCTGTTGCTCTTGGTTGAGCGGCGGCGCAACAACCTGAGTTGTGGCGGCGTTATTCCCAGGAATATAAGAATGGGACTGAATCAGCCCTTTTTCGTTAAGGGCGCGCAATTGGGTGAGAGAGTACCCTTGGGCGGTGATATCGTTTTGGAGCATGGACTTTTTTTGTGAGAGCACGTTCCACAACTGCTTTTGTTTGGCGCCTCGTATCAGGTGATCTGCATTGCCTGCAGTGAGACCCAGCGAAGATACCGTCCAGTAAGTCTCCTGCAATGAATTGATGATATCTGCATCAATACTTGCCGTGCGCAGCGGCGGAGGGAGAGCGGCGAACGCAACCTCGCCTATCGGGGCATGATAATAATCGGCGACCCACTGACATAGCTGGAGGATGACGGGCGGAATCAATGGCGCACGATCAAGTATTTTTGCAACGGGCTTGAGTCGTGACACTGGCAGTTCCGACTCGCTGGGTGTGGTAAGGACGACGCCAGTCAGGCTCCTGCGTCCAAAAGGTACTTGTACTCGCGTGCCCGGTGGGTAGTTTTCCCTTTGGTCTGAGGGCTGTGACGGAAGATAGTCAAATTGCCGGCGGAGAGGGACTGGCAACGCTACGCTTACTACGAAAGAGGTTGACATTTCAGATTATAGGAATCTAATGCTTGTGAATTGTTCACAATCTGGTATGATCACGCGTCTTTTCCACAGGCCAAATTGGTTGTGCGCTAGTTTGCCTAACATTGCGGTGCCCGACAAGTTCAGGGTTCGGGTAGCGGCAGTTTTTAAGCGAGGTAAGGTTATGAAGCAAGGTATTCACCCGGAATATAAAGAAATTACTGCAACCTGCAGTTGCGGTAATGTTATCAAGACCAAGTCTACTCTGTGTGAAAATATTCACATTGACGTATGCTCCAGCTGCCACCCTTTCTATACTGGTAAGCAGAAGGTTCTGGATACTGGCGGACGTATCGATCGCTTTAAAAAGCGTTTCGGTGGTCGCATGGGTCGTTCCAGCTAATCGCAGAACACCCAATAATAAAAAAGGCGCCTCTGGCGCCTTTTTTATTTTCTAGACCAGCATCGCCCCAAGTTTAGCTTAAGTCGCTGAAACCGCCGTGGTTTCCCTTGAGCGCAGAAATTAAACAAGTAATAATGTGCCTCCGGTTCTTTCGGGCAATATAAAATATATAAAAAAGTGGAGGTTCGTTTAGCCTTTGGAGGCGACGGTAATCCCATCATTAGAGAGTAGGATAAAAGCAATGTCAGACGAGTTGAAAAAAGCGGCGCTGGAGTATCATGCACAACCGCGCCCGGGTAAGTTGAGTGTTGAGATTACCAAACCTACGGCGACTTCTCGTGATCTGTCCCTGGCTTATAGCCCGGGCGTAGCTGAGCCTGTTCGCGAAATCGCCAAAGATGCGGAAAATGCATATCGCTACACCAATAAGGGGAATTTGGTCGCAGTGATATCTGATGGGACGGCCATTCTTGGGCTGGGTAACTTGGGGCCTTTGGCCAGTAAGCCGGTCATGGAAGGCAAAGGCGTACTGTTCAAACGTTTTGCCGGGATCGACGTTTTTGATATCGAAGTCAAAGCGGAGAGCCCACAGGCGTTTATCGACACAGTCGCTCGTATTGCGGATACCTTTGGGGGCATTAACCTTGAAGACATCAAAGCGCCGGAGTGCTTTGAGATTGAGAGAGTGCTTATTGAGCAGTGCTCTATTCCAGTATTCCATGACGACCAGCATGGCACGGCCATTGTTACGGCGGCGGGCATGCTGAATGCGCTGGAGCTGCAAGGCAAACAAATTGGCGAAGCCAAGATTGTGTGTCTGGGCGCGGGCGCTGCGGCGGTGGCCTGTATGAAGCTTTTAATTAGCTGCGGCGCGAAATCGGAAAATATCTATATGATTGACCGTAAAGGCGTTATTCATAGTGGCCGTGATGACCTTAACCAATATAAGGCTATGTTTGCTCTGGATACAGATAAGCGTACCCTGGCTGACGCTTGCGAGGGCGCTGACGTATTTGTGGGGCTCTCAGGGCCGGATCTGCTTTCAGTGGATATGTTGAAGAGCATGGCTCCGAATCCGGTGATTTTCGCTTGCTCTAATCCTGATCCTGAAATCAAGCCTGAGCTGGCGTTGGCGGCTCGTGATGACTTGATTATGGCGACAGGACGTTCTGATTATCCGAACCAGGTTAATAACGTACTGGGCTTCCCCTTCATTTTCCGTGGCGCTCTTGATGTTCGTGCGACTGCTATCAATGAAGAGATGAAAGTCGCAGCAGTGAACGCTATCCGTGAACTGGCCAAACAACCTGTGCCACAGGATGTTGTTGACGCTTATGGCGGCGAAAAGTTTGAGTTTGGTAAGAACTATATTATCCCCAAACCGATGGACGTTCGTCTGTTGACCGAAGTATGTGCGGCTGTCGCCAGAGCGGCGGTTGACTCAGGTGTGGCTCGTTTGCCTTACCCCGAGCACTACCCATTGAACTCAATTGATGATATTAAAATCGTGTGATTTGAGTTGATGAATAAAAAGCCGCGCATTTGCGCGGCTTTTTTGTGACTGTGTCCCGTCCTAATTAGAGTTGGCGTCTATTCAAGAACTTGCGCGCTAATTAAAGATCATCTCCATTAGCGGTGTATCGCTGGAGCCACTGCTTCCGCCGTCATAGGTGGGAGAGTCCTGTCGTACCACCTGCGGTACTGTTTCCGCTTTAAACATTTCGAAAATCGCATTTTCCTGTCCGGGTGCGGCGCGCTCCCCAGTATCTGGGTCAATTTTTACCGTGACTATGCCAGGGGGCTGTTTAAGTTGCGCTTCCGGCATGTCCTTAAGAGCATCCTCCATGAAGTCAATCCATATGGGGAGCGCTGCGCGACTACCATATTCACGACGGCCCAATGTCGAAGGCTGGTCAAAGCCTACCCAAACAGTTGTCGCGATATTGGCGTTGTAGCCGGAGAACCATGCGTCGACCTGATCATTGGTTGTACCGGTTTTGCCTGCCAGGTCGTTTCTGCCAAGGGACATGGCTTTAGTTCCTGTGCCGCGTTTAATAACGTCCTGCAGAATGCTGTTCAAAATGTAAACTGATCTCGGGTCGGCAATAGGGGGGGCAATATTAGCCTGATGTTGGTCATTACCGGGGGCAGTCTTGCGATTGTTGTCACATTTGCTGCACGCCACAGCAGGATTGCTTTGATAAACCACTTTGCCGTTATAGTCGATGACTTTATCTATAAGGTAAGGGCTTACTTTGTACCCGCCGTTGGCAATGGCGGCGTAGCCTGACACGACATTCATTGGCGTGTACTCAACCGAGCCCAAAGCAAGTGATAGGTTGCGAGGAATGCGGCTTTCTTCAAATCCAGCTTGTGAGAGGAAGTTGACGGTAGTATCAATGCCTATCTTTTGTAGAAGGCGTATAGAAACAAGGTTGCGGGACTGATAAAGCGCCTTTCTCAATCTCATTGGGCCGTTAAAGTTCAGTGATGAGTTTTGCGGCCGCCACGAGTCCTCCAGATTGGCGTCTTCGAAAACAACGGGGGCGTCATTTATTGTAGTCGAAGCTGTGGCGCCATTCTCCAGCGCCGCCAGATAAACAAAGGGTTTGAAGTTTGAGCCGGGTTGTCTCAATGCTTGAGTCGCGCGGTTGAATTTGCTCAAGAAGAAATCAAAGCCGCCAGTAAGCGCCAAAATGGCTCCGTCCTCCGGCGCTAGTGAAACTACGGCGCCTTGAACGTTGGGGATTTGGCTGAGGAACAGTTTGTCTTCGTGCGACTTCACATAAATAACATCGCCTTGCTTGAATATATCCTCCGCTTTTTTGGGAGAGCCGCCGCGTTCATTAACATGAACATACTTGCGCGCCCATGCCATACCTTCCCAGAGTAGTGTGGCGGTGTCGCCAGAAGACATTAGGAGAGTCGCTTTCTTCTCTGTGACGGCGACAACCCATGCGGGCTTGAGCTCTCCAACAGAGGGGAATTCTTTTAAGTGCTCCGCAACAATATTAAGTGCGTCTTCTCCCTCTGGCGCATCAATGTGTCCGGCGGGACCTTTGTAACCATGACGCTCGCTATACTCAACGAGCCCCCGCTTCAAGGCTGCGTCCGCTTCTTTCTGCAACTTGCTATCTATCGTCAGAATGACATTGTAACCATCGGTATAGGCGTCGACGCCAAACCGGTTGACGATTTCCTGGCGAGCCATCTCCGCTACGTAAGGCGCATCCGCTTCAGGTTGGGCTCCGTGATAACTGGCTGTAACTGGCGCTTTTCTCGCCTCGGCCTGCTGCTCTGGAGAAATCATCCCCAGCTCCTGCATACGGCCTAGTATCCAGTTTCTGCGGATCAGCGCCCGATCCGGTGAGGCGATAGGGTTATATTTGGATGGCGCTTTTGGAAGGCCTGCGATCATCGCCGCCTGAGCAAGTGTCAGTTCTTTGATGCTCTTCCCATAATAAGCATTTGCTGCGGCTTCTATGCCATATGCCCTATTCCCCAGATAGATTTTGTTTAGGTAAAGTTCAAGGATTTCCGGTTTTCCAAGTTCGCGCTCAATCTTTAAAGCCAAAAGTATCTCATTGAATTTTCGGTCGAAAGTGCGTTCCTGGCTGAGAAAGAAGTTTTTTGCGACTTGCATTGTAATCGTGCTGCCGCCGGACTGAATGCGACCAGTACTGGCAAGTTGCAAAGAAGCGCGCGCCAAGCTTTTTACATTAACGCCTTGGTGTTCGAAGAAAGCGGAGTCTTCCGCAGCAAGGAAGGCGTTGACAAGATTGGTAGGTATTTGATTGTAGGAAACAGGCGTTCTTCGCTTTTCGCCAAATTCACCTAACAGTTGCTGGTCGCGGGTATAGATTCGCAGTGGAGTCTGGAGTTGGACGGACCTTAACTGCTCCACATCCGGCAGGTTGGGTGATAAGAAAAGATAGAAGCTGGATGCAATAACGATACCGGCGGCGAGGCCCGCCGCGAACATCCAACTTAAAAATCGTAAGAGCCTCACAAAATTTCGCATGTTTTTCCTGACATCTTTACAATCTATGTCTATTATTTAAGAAATTTCTTTAGGTTTGGATAACACAGTCAGATTATACGCTTTTTGCGCTGGAGATTTTAGTAATCTTCGAATGTTGGCTATGCTTTCAGAGCAGACTTTAACCTTTTAACCGTAGTGCGATAAGAAGGCAACTTTGTGTTTGGACTATTTGGAAAGAAGAAACAGCCGGTTTTAGGGCTTGATATCAGTTCTACATCGGTCAAGCTGATTGAACTCAGTCAGCAGGGCAGTCGATATCGAGTGGATAGTTATGCCGTGGAGCCTTTGCCGCCGAACGCAGTCGTTGAAAAGAATATCAATGATGCCGAAGCAGTAGGTGAAGTGATCTCAAGAGTTGTAAGCAAAGCTCGAGTCAACACCAAGCAGGCTGCGGTTGCAGTCGCAGGTTCAGCGGTTATCACCAAAGTCATTCAGATGAGCTCTTCAATTCGAGAGCAGGATCTGGAGTCACAAATTCAAATCGAAGCGGACCAGTACATCCCCTATCCACTAGACGAAGTCGCTCTGGACTTTGAGGTAGTGGGGCCAAACGAAGTCAACGCGGAAATGATGGACGTTCTCCTGGCTGCATGTAGACGGGAGAATGTTGAGCTTCGTGAAGATGCTCTGGAAATCGGCGGTCTCACCACGAAAGTAGTGGACGTCGAAGCGTACGCCATGGAACGAGCTATGGGGCTTATAGAAGCGCAGCTTGGTACGGGTGATGAGTCTCAAACCGTGGCTGTTGTCGATATCGGCGCGACAATGACCACACTGAGTGTGCTGTCTGACGGCAAGACTATCTATACGCGCGAGCAGTTATTTGGCGGCAAGCAGTTAACGGAAGAAATACAGCGCCGATATGGCTTGTCGCAAGAGGAAGCAGGGTTAGCCAAAAAACAAGGCGGCTTACCTGATGACTACGAACAGGAAGTTTTGCATCCTTTTAAAGAAGCGGTTGTACAGCAGGTGGCCAGGTCGCTGCAATTCTTCTTCTCGTCCACTCAATTCAACGAAGTTGATTACATCATTTTGGCGGGGGGAACCGCCTCAATTCCTGGTGTCGCTGAATTGGTTCAGGAGCGGGTCGGGACCACAACGCTGGTGGCGAACCCATTTGCAGACATGACAGTGTCGTCAAAGGTTAATGCGTCAGCATTAAGTAATGACGCTCCCTCCCTCATGATCGCGTGCGGATTGGCAATGAGGAGTTTTGACTAATGGCGCGTATTAACCTCCGTCCCTGGCGGGAAGAGCTCCGAGCTGAGCGACAGAAGCAATTTATTACAGTGCTGCTGGGTATGTTGATTATTAGCGCTGGTGCGGGCTTTCTTTGGCACCGTTACGTTGAGGGCTCCATCGAATATCAGGTTCAGCGTAATAACTTCGTCCGAAATGAAATTGCTCAACTAGAGAAGCAGATAAAAGAGATACGAGAGCTCAAGAAGAAACGTGATGCCTTGATCGAGCGTATGAAGGTTATTCAGGACCTTCAAGGTAAGCGGCCTATTATTGTGCGCGTTTTTGATGAGCTGGTCAAAACAAACCCTGATGGAGTTTACTTTACCAATCTTGTTAAGAAGGGAGAAACGCTAGAGATAAAAGGCGTAGGCGAATCGAACAGCCGAATCTCTAGTTTGATGCGTAGACTCGATGAATCAGACTGGTTTAAAGAGCCAAACTTGACTTCAGTTAAGGCGCTTAGGGACGATGAAGCTAAGAGTGCTTTTAATATGACAGTGAAGCAGGAAGCTCCAAAAGAAGATAGTAAGAAGGGAGGAGCTTAATATGAGCTTTGCTGACTCTCTTGAGAGTATGAAGGGTTTTGATTTAAACGACCTGGACTTCAATAATGCTGGTTCATGGCCGGCGCCTATTAAGTTTATTTGTTGCATTATTGTCGTAGGGATAGTTCTGGGCGCCGTATATTGGTTTGATATAAAAGACCTAAACTTAGACTTAGAAACCAAGCAAACAGAGGAAGTGGATTTAAGGAAGCAGTTTGAAGGGAAAGCTGCTCAAGTTTCTAACTTGGAAGAATATAAAGCCCAAATGGTCGAGATGGAAAAAACATTCGGCGACTTGCTTAAGCAATTGCCAAGTGATACCGAAGTGCCAGGGCTTTTGGAGGATATCTCGTCAATAGGATCCTTAAGCGGTTTGGAACTTTCCTCTATTGACTTAAGGCCTGAGGTTTCCAAAGAGTTCTATGTAGAGCTGCCGATTGATATTAAAGTGCAAGGCGGATATCACGATTTGGCCTCTTTTGTAAGTGGTGTTGCAGGCCTATCCAGGATTGTTACTCTTCATGACTTTACCATTAAGAGTGGTAAAGAAGGTGAGGCCTTGTCTATGGATATTCAGGCTAAAACTTATCGTTATAATGCTGGCGGGGCTAAATAATGAAGAGGATTATATTTACTACCGCTTTAGTTGTGCTTTTTGGGGGAGTAGGAGGGTGTTCGTCGAATGCCGGATTTGACGATTTGCAGGCCTTTGTTAAAGAGGTAAAAGCGAGGCCCAAGAAGCGTATCGAGCCACTGCCTGAGCCAAAAGCATATCAAGCATTTTCCTACAGTACGGCAAATCGTAGGTCTCCTTTTGCTCCTCCTCAGGAGTTGAAGCTGGCGCAGATTGAAGATAAGCCTAAGAGTAACGTGAAGCCCGACTTTGATAGACCTCCTGAGTTGCTTGAGAGCTTCCCTATTGGTTCCATGAGTATGGTTGGAACAATAAATAAAGACGGCGAAACTACCCTGTATGCTTTGGTGAATGATGGGCAAGGAGGTATTCACCGAGTAAGAAAAGGACAATATATGGGGAAGAATCACGGAAGAGTTGTTTCAATATCTGACACTGGTGTTGATATTGTAGAAATAGTTTCTGATGGGCAGGGCGGTTGGTTTGAACGGCCGAGGACCCTCGGGTTGAAGGAAGTAAATTAATGAAGGTATACCTTAGGCCATTTGAGAATCTTGTGGAGAAAACAATGACAGCGCGCATTTTTAAAGTCTGGTTGTCGTTACTAGCGCTAGGCATAAGCGGTTTGAGCGAAGCTACCAGTTTGACTGGTATTGATTTCGCCGCCCTTCCTGGGGACAGGACTGAGGTCAAATTGCACTTCGACTCCGTCCCTCCAGAACCCAAAGGGTACACAATTGAGCAACCTGCCCGGATTGCATTGGATCTGGAAGGAGTCACGAATGGATTGTCAGAAAGAAATCACCAGCTATCAAAAGGCAATACGCAAAGCGTTACCGTGTTGGAAGCCACAGGGCGGACACGTGTTATTGTAAACCTGCTTGAGTTAGTCCCCTACACAACTGGAATTAACGGTAATACTCTGGTTTTGCAGTTGGGTACTGCGGCGACTACTGGCGCAAATACAGCAAAATCAGATTCTCAAAGTCTGTCTGCTCCTGCCTCTAACTCTGCTGCGAAGCCAGTACAGAATAGTTTCTCTGGTAAGCCCTCAATATCTGAGATTGATTTTTTGAGGGGAGAGAAAGGTGATGGCCGAGTCTTAGTTACTCTTACTAACGCAAAAGTAAGTGTGGATATGTCGGAGGAGGCAGGCAATATTAGGCTCCAGTTCTCTGGGGTGACTTTGCCTGCAAACCTGCAGAGAAGACTAGACGTTACTGATTTTGCTACACCGGTGAGAATTGTGGACTCTTACATGGAAGGGGGTGATACGGTTTTAATTATTAAGCCAACAGGGGATTATGACTACTTGGCTTACCAAGCGGATAACCAGTTTACGCTAGCCGTAGAGCCCTTAACTGAAGAAGAGTCAGAGCAGCGTCGGAAGGAGAAATTTCCTTATACTGGTGAAAAACTATCACTTAACTTCCAAGATATTGAGGTGCGTTCCGTTCTTCAGTTAATAGCAGATTTTACTGGGTTAAACTTGGTTGCTAGTGACACCGTTGGTGGGCGTATTACGTTAAGGTTGCAGAATGTTCCATGGGATCAGGCATTGGAGTTGATTTTAAAAACGAAAGGCCTTGACCAGCGGAAAGTTGGTAATGTTCTCTTAGTTGCACCTGCAGAGGAGATTGCTGCACGCGAAAAGCTTGAGCTTGAAGCTAGCAAGCAGGTCAAGGAGTTGGCCCCTGTTCGCTTAGAGGTTGTGCAGATTAATTATGCGAAGGCAAAAGATATTGTTGACTTATTGAAAGAAGATAAAGACCTAATTTCTGCCAGAGGGTTCATTTCTTCTGACGAAAGAACGAATACAATTAGTATTCGTGAGACAGCGGAGAAGATTAGTCAAGTTCGTAGGCTAATCCAGACATGGGATATCCCTGTCAGTCAGGTGCTTATCGAGGCAAGAATTGTTCGAGCTAGATCCGACGCGGTCGAGGAGTTGGGTGTTCAGTGGGGGGGGACTCGTGTCGCTGGCAACGATGACTCTGGTCAGATCATTATTGGTGGCGGAATGGATTCGAACATTGAGGCTCACAACGAAATCAATCGTTATAACACAGAGCGGATCAATAACATCATTAATGGGAATGACTCACTCCCTGACGCCCCAACTTTGGCTACATTTCCTAATGCATTAGGTATCGATTTGGGAGTTACTAGAACTAATACCAGTGGCTTGGCTATTGGATTTAGCAAGGGTTCTACATTGTTGCAGTTGGAGCTTTCTGCATTCGAGTCAGATGGTAAAGGTGAAATTGTCGCACAGCCTAAAATTGTAACAGCGGACCGTCAAACCGCCAGGATCGAGTCTGGTGAAGAAATTCCTTATCAGGAGGCGTCATCTAGTGGGGCAACCTCTGTATCTTTCAAAAAGGCTGTGCTGTCGTTAGAAGTAACTCCGCAGATTACGCCGGATGATAAAATTATTATGGACTTGGTTATTAACCAGGATTCGCGGGGTGTTGTAACTGCTAATATTCCAAGTATCGACACAAATGAGATAGAAACCCAGGTTTTGGTTGGCAACGGCGAAACAATAGTTTTGGGTGGAATTTTTACATCTGAGCAGTCTTCTACTGTTACAAAGACTCCTTTCTTGGGGGATATTCCCTATCTTGGTAGGTTGTTTAGAAAGACTGAAAATGTGAATGAGCGCTCAGAGTTGCTAGTGTTTATCACGCCTAAGCTAATCACAAATGGCCTGATTGATAATTGAATCTAGTCGACTTGATCTTAAAGCCGCCTTAAGGCGGCTTTTTTGTGCCTGTGCACCAGCAAAAGTGGAGGGGCGAGGGACTGGCGTGATATGCTCCGCTACCGTGGCGTATCAATATGGACTGTTCGGGTGAAAGCGAAGAAGAATGTCGTTCTGGTGGGCCCCATGGGGACCGGTAAAACTACAATCGGCAAGTTGCTTGCGAAAGAGCTGCAATTTGAGTTTGTAGACTCTGATCGTGAAATCGAGGCCCGTTGCGGCGCTGATATTCCCTGGATATTCGATGTGGAAGGCGAGGTTGGTTTTCGAGGGCGTGAAAAGAGCGTTATCGCCGACCTTTCGCAACGTGATGCGGTGGTTATTGCGACTGGCGGTGGCGTCGTTGTAGATCCTGATAATCAGCGCGCATTGAAAGAATATGGCTTCATCGTTTATCTCCATACCTCTGTAGAGCAACAATATCAGCGCACCCGTAAAGACCGTAAAAGACCTTTGCTGCGTAGCGAAGATCCTCTCAGTGTGCTGAAGAAACTCATGTCAGTGCGCGAGCCCATATACAGATCCATAGCCGACCTGATTATCAGTACCGATACTAAGCGTCCCAAAGGAGTCGTGCGGGATATAGTGAAAACACTTCGGGCATCACGTGAGGAAACCGTCGAGCGATGAAACAGATGACTATGGAAACCCTTCAGGTCGAATTAGGCGACCGTAGCTACCCAATCTATATCGGAGCAGGCTTGATGAAGGCATCCAGTTATTTTGCGGACGCCATTAGACACAAGCAGGTGATGATCGTCACCAATGAAACCATTGCTCCTCTTTATTTGGAGCAGCTTGAAGCCAGTCTTGAAGGCTTTCAAGTTGATAAAACCATTCTGGAAGATGGTGAGCAGTTCAAGAATTTGGACTCACTGAATAACATCTTTGACCACCTGCTAACCCAAAAGCATAACCGCACTACGACGCTTATCGCCCTTGGTGGCGGCGTAGTTGGCGACATGACTGGTTTCGCCGCCGCATGCTATCAGCGGGGAGTGGACTTTATTCAGGTCCCGACCACGCTGTTATCGCAGGTGGACTCATCGGTTGGCGGCAAAACCGGCGTGAATCATCCGCTGGGCAAAAATATGATTGGCGCTTTTTATCAGCCGAAAGCAGTGGTAATAGATACGGACACGCTGAAAACCCTTCCTGCGTCGGAAGTGTCGGCAGGCTTGGCGGAAGTTATTAAGTACGGTCTTATTTACGATCAGGCGTTTTTCAGTTGGTTGGAAGCAAATATTGATCTGATTAAAGAGCTTGATTCGGCCGCCATAACCTACGCTGTTAAGCGCTCCTGCGAAATCAAAGCGGAAGTGGTCGCTGCGGATGAGACGGAGCAAGGGCTGCGCGCCATTTTGAATCTCGGTCATACCTTCGGCCACGCCATTGAAGCGTATACGCACTACAAAGAGTGGTTGCATGGCGAGGCGGTGGCTGTAGGGATGTTGATGGCGGCGGATTTGTCCCGTCGTATGGGAAGGCTGAGCGAGCAGGACTGTGAGAGGATTACGAAACTGATTAGCCGAGCGGATTTGCCGGTCCGTCCCCCTGTCAGTATGACGAAAGATGACTTCATCCGTTACATGGCGATCGATAAGAAAGTGCTGGATGGACAGTTGCGCCTGGTGCTGTTGGAATCGTTGGGGCGGGCTGATGTGACTGCTGACTTCCCTGCGGACATGCTGCAGGAAACTCTGGCGCTTTTCACCACTCATTAGTTGTTCGAAATTTGATGCAAGAAACAGTCGTACAGCAGGAGCCAGCGTTTGCGTTAGACGCATGGCGAGAAGTCTATGGCGTAGACGGCGACCCTTTTGATGGTCGTCGCGCTGATCTGCTGCAAGTAGGGCGTTATGGTGAGGTTGTTGAAAACCTGCGTCACCTGATTCATTTTTCAGAACGTATAGTGGCTCTGACCGCTCCGAAAGGCGGCGGTAAGTCTTTGCTTCTAAAGCGTTTGATTGAATTGGAAGGCGAAGCCCTCAGAATCGTGCTACTGAAGCCCGGTCTGTTGGAAGGGGCGGAAGCGCTCGTTATTCAACTGGCGACGGGGCTTGCGTTGCCGACAGTGGAAAGCAACCTGTCCACTAAGGTGCTGTTGGCGGAAATAATGCAAAGCTGCGAACGGAGTTTCGCATCAGGGCTGCGTACGCTTTTCATCATTGACGACGCTCATGAACTGTCAGATGAATCACTTGAGCTGCTGGTCACTCGCTTTAATCCCGAACAGTCCGGAGCCTTCGGATTATTACTGGTAGGACAGCTGCAGATCACTCAGCAGCTTGCCCGCGCCTGTGGCGCGCGTGGGACTTCTGTTCAGTATGTTGGTATTCCGCCCTTGGATCTTAGCGATACATCCCGTTATTTAAATGAAAAGCTTCGCGCGGCCGGGTGGAGTGGCGGTGAGGGAGAAATACCACCTGCGGTAGTGGGGAAACTATACCAGCTAAGTAAGGGGATACCGGGGCGAATTGATCGCTTGGCGGGATCTCTTCTTCTTTCCGCGGAGGCGGCGAAGCCCAAAAGTTTTAATCCTTCCACGAAGCTGTATCAGCTGGTTTCCGGCTTTTTGTTGGCGATTTTTATGGGGGGCGTCGGCTTTATTGCGTGGCGTTATGAGGCGACGCCCAAGGTGGAAGACGCCTCTGCGGATTCTTCCCGGGTAACAATAAAGCTCCCCGCGCCAGAACCGGAAGTGGAAACGATTTCTCCTCAACCTGAAATACCCGTCGAGTCGGTTGCTGATACGTCCGATGAGCTGTCACCGCGCGATTCGATAAGTGATGCGCAAACAGAAAGTGCAACGGCTCCGGCTCAGAAAGTCGAGAAAGATGTGAATCAAAAGACGGTGGCTGCTGAAACATCTGAAAAAGCGCCGGTAGCGAAGCCGGATGAGGTGGTCGAGACCACGACTTCTGATCACGCGCCGCCGGTTGTTGCTAATAAAAAGCCGGCTCCAGTGGCGGGTCAGTCAGCATCTTCCACTCAAACTGTTGCGAAGGCAGACCCCCCTAAAACCAAAACAGTGGAAAAAAACGTCCCAACTGCTGAAGTTGTGGATGACCTGGATCACTACTTCCGCACCAACGAGTGGCTGCAGTCACAAGCGTCCTCAGCCTGGACGATCCAGCTGTTGGGCAGTCTACACAAAGAGTCGGTGCAGACCTTCCTGCGACGGGAGGGAGACACCCAGGATTTCTACGTCAAATCGCTGTATCAAGGGAAAGACTGGTTCGTCGTATTGCGCGGCGTTTACCCTTCTATCGAGCAAGCCAAAGAAGCGCTTGCCCAGCTTCCTCAGCCGTTGGTTGAGCAGGGGGCGTGGGTGCGCAGCATTTCCGGTTTGCAGGGCTTGGTCAAATAAGGATCGAGACTTTTTCTCTCTTACCTCTGTTATAAGCACAAACCTTTAGGTATTTTTACTAATTAACAAATCTCTTTAGATTTGAGCTAAGGCTTGTCCGTGTGTATTATGGGCGGCCCATTTTTGCCTATCAAAAGCTGCTTGGTTTTGATTTCTTTCAGGCAAGCTTTTGATTCGTAAGGATTTAAGTGAGAGAAAGCATATGAAGACAGGTCTGTATCAACCAGGTGAGTTCAAAGATAACTGTGGTTTTGGTTTGATCGCCCATATGAACGGGCAAGCCAGCCATGATCTGCTGCGCACCGCTATTGAGTCCCTCACATGCATGACTCATCGAGGTGGTATCGCTGCGGATGGCAAAACCGGCGACGGTTGTGGGTTACTGATACAAAAGCCTGATTCCTTTCTTAGGGCGATAGCCAAAGAAAGCTTTAATATTGAGTTGGGCGCGAATTATGCGGTGGGCATGCTGTTCCTGAATCAGGACGAAGCCATGGCGAAAGCCGCCCGTGAGCGCTTGGAGTCCGCGCTGGCCGAACAAGGCGTGAAAACCGTCGGGTGGCGCCTGGTTCCTACGAATACGGAATGCCTGGGGCCTATGGCTCTGGATTGCCTTCCCGTTATAGAACAAATATTCGTTGAAGCCCCGAAGGGCATTAATGAGCACGAGTTTGCGGTCAAACTGTATATTGCCCGCAGGATGGCCGAGAACGCCTTGGCGGAAGATAAAGAGTTCTATATCTGTAGCTTGTCCAGCCAAGTGCTTTCTTATAAAGGGTTGATGATGCCCGTCGACCTGCCAAACTTTTATCTGGACCTTGGCGATTCGCGCCTGGAAACCGCTATTTGCGTGTTCCACCAGCGCTTTTCCACTAATACGGCGCCGCGTTGGCCGTTGGCGCAGCCTTTCCGGTATCTGGCTCACAATGGTGAGATCAACACTATCGACGGCAACCGTAACTGGGCGATGGCTCGCGCAAGCAAATTTAAATCCCCACACCTGCCTGACCTGGAAGCGCTGCAGCCGATTGTGAATCGCACTGGCTCAGATTCCTCTTCCATGGACAACATGCTGGAAGTCTTGCTGGCGGGTGGCGTTAATCTATTCCGCGCCGTGCGTATGATGATCCCGCCTGCATGGCAGAACGTGGACACCATGGACCCGGATTTGCGCGCATTTTATGAATACAACTCCATGCACATGGAGCCTTGGGATGGTCCTGCCGGCGTGGTATTGACTGACGGTCGCTACGCGGTGTGTCTGCTGGATCGCAATGGACTGCGTCCTGCGCGCTGGGTTATCACCAAAAACGGCTATATAACGCTGGCCTCGGAAGTGGGCACTTATGGCTATAAGTCTGAGGATGTCGTCGCCAAGGGCCGTGTTGGCCCGGGTCAGATTTTGGCGGTGGACACCCATACCGGCGAAGTGCTGCATACTCAGGATGTGGATAACCGTCTGAAATCGGCGCACCCCTACAAGAAGTGGCTGCGTGAAAACGCACTGCGTGTGGAAACCAAACTTAATCAGCAGACGCCTGAATTCACGCTGATGGAAAAGGAAAACCTGCATGAATACATGAAAATGTTCATGATTTCCTTTGAAGAGCGCGATCAGGTACTACGTCCTCTGGCTGAATCCGGCCAGGAGGCGGTGGGTTCAATGGGGGACGATGCGCCGATGGCGGTGTTGTCCACTCGCATCCGTTCCGTTGCGGACTATTTCCGCCAGAAATTTGCCCAGGTGACCAACCCGCCGATCGATCCGTTGCGGGAAACCATCGTCATGTCTCTGGAGACCTGTTTGGGCGCGGAACGCAATGTATTCCAGGAAACGGCTCAGCATGCTAACCGGATTATTCTGAGTACGCCGGTGTTGTCGCCAGCCAAGTTCTTCCGAATCGCCAACCTGCAGCGTGAAGGTTTCTCTGTCGAGAAAATCAAGTTGTCGTACCGTCCAGAGTTAGGCCTCAAGCAAGCGATTGAAGCCGTGGCGGACCAGGCGGAAAACGCCGCGCGTAACGGCAGAGTGCTGGTGATACTGAGCGACAACTGCATTAATCAGGGCGAGCTGCCAATCAACGCCTTTATGGCGACAGGCGCGGTGCATCACCGTTTGGTGAACAAAGGTCTGCGTTGCGACGCCAATATCATCGTGGAAACCGCTTGGGCGAGAGATCCGCATCATTTCGCAGTGTTGTTTGGTTTCGGCGCCACTGCGGTTTATCCATACCTGTCTTATCAAGTGCTTAATGACCTGATTAATACCGGCGAAGTATTGATCGATCCTATCGAAGCCAAAAATAACTATCGGAAAGGCATTAACAAAGGCCTGTTGAAAATACTCTCCAAGATGGGGATATCAACAATCGCCTCTTATCGCGGCGCGCAGTTATTCGAGGCCGTGGGGCTGGCGGATGATATTGTTGATTTGTGCTTCTGCGGCGTTCCCAGCCGCATCCAGGGAGCCTCATTTTATGACTTCCAGGCGGAGCAGGCGGAGCTGGCTAAAATGGCCTGGGCCAAACGCAAGCCGATATTGCAGGGCGGTCTGCTGAAGTTCGTCCATGGCGGCGAATATCACGCCTATAACCCGGATGTAGTCGGCGCGCTGCAGAAGGCGGTGCGCGAAGGCGACTATGGCGTTTATCAGGAATATGCCTCCTATGTAAACGGCCGAGCGCCGATGACGCTGCGCGACCTCTTTAAAATCTCTGATAAGGTCAAGCCGATTTCGATAGACGAAGTCGAACCGCTGGAAAACATTCTTCCCCGGTTTGACTCCGCCGCCATGTCCATTGGCGCGCTGTCTCCAGAGGCGCATGAAGCGCTGGCGGTCGCGATGAACCGCTTGGGCGGTCGCTCCAACTCAGGCGAAGGCGGTGAAGATCCTGCTCGTTATGGGACGGAGAAGCGCTCCAAGATCAAGCAGGTGGCTTCAGGTCGCTTTGGCGTGACGCCGCACTATCTGGTCAGCGCGGATGTGCTGCAGATTAAAGTGGCGCAAGGCGCGAAGCCAGGCGAAGGCGGGCAGCTTCCTGGCGGTAAGGTTAACCAGTTGATCGCGCGCCTGCGTTATGCCGTCCCAGGCGTGACGCTGATTTCTCCGCCGCCGCATCATGATATCTACTCAATCGAAGATTTAGCGCAGCTGATTTTCGATTTGAAACAGGTGAATCCTGAGGCGCTGGTGTCGGTCAAGCTGGTGTCTGAACCGGGCGTTGGCACTATCGCCGCAGGTGTGGCCAAGGCCTACGCTGACTTGATCACGATTTCGGGGTACGACGGCGGCACGGGCGCCAGTCCGCTGACCTCTATCAAGTACGCCGGTTCTCCTTGGGAATTGGGTTTATCAGAAGCGCATCAGGCGTTGCGTGCGAATGATCTGCGCGGCAACGTGCGCCTGCAGACGGACGGTGGTCTGAAGACCGGTCTGGATGTGGTGAAAGCGGCCATTCTTGGCGCGGAGAGCTTCGGCTTCGGCACTGGGCCAATGGTGGCGTTGGGCTGTAAGTATCTGCGTATCTGTCACTTGAACAACTGCGCCACCGGTGTTGCGACGCAGAATAAAGATCTGCGCGATAAGCATTTCCAGGGCACGGTGGAAATGGCGATCAACTACTTCAAATTTGTTGCGACCGAGACCCGTGAATGGATGGCCAAGCTGGGCGTTCGTTCTCTGGAAGAACTGGTTGGTCGCACGGACCTGCTGGAGATTTTACCGGGGGCGACGGCCAAGCAGCGTAACCTGGATTTGACGCCGATGCTGAGCAACGACGCGATTCCTGCGGACAAACCGCATACCTGTCAGTCCGCTCGAAATGCCCCATACGACAAAGGCCGTTTGGCGGAAGAAATGGTGCAGGCTGCGCTGCCAACCATCGAAGCCAAGAGTGGTGGTGAGTTTGAGTTTCGCGTCACCAACTGTGATCGCTCTATCGGAGCTCGTTTGTCTGGCGAGATCGCCAAGCGACACGGCAATCAGGGCATGGCGGAAAACCCGCTGGTATTCCGTTTGACCGGTACCGCTGGGCAAAGCTTCGGCGTGTGGAACGCTGGTGGTCTGCACATGTATCTTGAAGGCGACGCCAACGATTACGTGGGCAAAGGCATGACTGGCGGTAAGTTGACCATACGTCCTCCCCAGAACAGCTCTTTTGCATCGCAGGAAACTTCCATCATCGGTAACACCTGCCTGTATGGCGCCACTGGCGGCAAGCTTTTCGCCGCGGGCGTGGCGGGCGAACGCTTTGGCGTGCGTAACTCCGGCGCCTATGCGGTGGTGGAAGGCGTGGGCGACCACTGCTGTGAATATATGACGGGCGGCATGGTGGCTGTGCTGGGGAAAACCGGCTACAACTTCGGTGCGGGCATGACCGGCGGCTTTGCTTATGTTCTTGACCTGGAGAATCGCTTCGTCGACCGCTATAACCATGAGCTGGTGGAGATTCACCGTATTACCAGCGAAGCGATGGAAGCTTACCGCAACTATCTGCGCGACGTGATTGACGAGCACGTTCGGGAAACCAGCAGCGCCTGGGCGGAAAACATGCTGGATAACTTCGATGACTATGTAGGGCGCTTCTGGCTGGTGAAACCCAAAGCCGCCAGCCTTGCCTCGTTGATGGACAGCACGCGGGCAAGGCCTGAGTAATAAATCGGAGCTGTTTAAGTTTATTCGGAGTTCCCGGCGTAAGAGGGTGGCGAGACTACGCCTCGGGCGTACGCGCCGCGCCGGGTCCAGAAACAGATTTTTTGTATACAGTTTAGAGGTTTAGACGCAATGGCGGAGAGACTGAGCAATAACTTTCAGTTCCTCGATGTGGGACGGCAAGATCCTGAAAAGGTTCCGGTTGGGCGTCGTAAGAAGCAGTTTAGAGAAATCTACAAGCCCTTTAAGGAAGAGGAAGTCAAAAACCAGGCGCACCGTTGTCTGGAGTGCGGCAACCCCTATTGCGAATGGAAATGCCCAGTGCATAACTACATTCCCAATTGGCTAAAGTTGGCGTCGGAAGGCAACATCATGGCGGCGGTCGAGCTCAGCCATCAGACCAACACGCTCCCTGAAGTCTGTGGTCGGGTGTGCCCGCAGGACAGACTATGCGAAGGCGCCTGTACTCTGAATGATGGCTTCGGCGCCGTGACGATCGGTTCGACCGAGAAATATATTACGGATACGGCGCTGGCTCTGGGCTGGAAGCCGGATATGTCCAAGGTGGCCATGACCGATAAACGGGTCGCCATTATCGGCGCGGGTCCCGCCGGTTTAGGATGCGCGGACGTACTGATCCGCAATGGCGTGAAGCCTGTCGTGTTCGACCGCTACCCGGAAATTGGCGGGTTGCTGACCTTCGGTATTCCAGAGTTCAAACTGGAAAAAGAGGTTATGGTGCGCCGCCGCAAACTGTTTGAAGAGATGGGCATCGAGTTCCGTCTGAACACGGATGTAGGGAAAGATGTGGCGTTTGCGGATTTGTTGAATGAATTCGACGCCGTCTTCCTGGGAATGGGAACCTACAACTATATGAAAGGCGGTTTCCCTGGCGAGGAATTGCCTGGCGTTTATGACGCGCTGCCGTATCTGATATCCAACGTCAACCGTTGTCTGGGTTATGAAAAAGCGCCGGAAGACTTTGTCGACATGCAGGGCAAGCGGGTGGTGGTCCTCGGCGGTGGCGATACCGCAATGGACTGTAACCGGACGGCGATTCGTCAGAAGGCTAAATCAGTAACCTGCGCTTACCGTCGCGACGAAGCCAACATGCCTGGTTCACGTAAGGAAGTCGCCAACGCGAAAGAAGAGGGCGTCAAGTTCCTGTTCAACCGTCAGCCCGTCGCCATCATCGGCGATGAGCGGGTAGAGGGCGTGAAAGTGGTGCAAACTCGCTTGGGTGAACCGGACGAAAATGGTCGTCGTCGTCCTGAAGTGGTGGCGGGAAGCGAAGAGATTCTGCCGGCGGACGCGGTGCTGATCGCATTTGGTTTCCGTCCCAGCCCTTCACCCTGGTTCCAGGAGTTTGGCATTGATGTCGATAACGGCGGACGAGTCATTGCGCCGGAACAGCAGCAATACAAATTCCAGACGACTAACCCGAAAGTGTTCTCCGGCGGAGACATGGTGCGCGGCTCCGACCTGGTGGTCACCGCTATCTGGGAAGGCAGACAGGCGGGAGAAGGCATTCTCGATTATCTGGAAGTATGACGCTGTGAAGTGATTGATTAACAATCAAAAAGCTTCAGACGTATAAAAAGGCATGGTTTTCCATGCCTTTTTTGTTGGGGGCGAACGTGGTATATGTGCTGCTCTCAAATTCTGGAACCCTGGAGACGTCATGTCAGAACTGAAGAATGATCGATTTTTACGCGCATTGATGAGACAGCCGGTGGACGTGACGCCGGTGTGGATGATGCGCCAGGCCGGACGTTACTTGCCTGAATATCGGGCTTCCAGGGCTCGTGCAGGCAGCTTCATGGACCTGTGTAAAAATGCGGAATTCGCCTGTGAAGTCACGCTTCAGCCACTGGAGCGTTTTGAGCTTGATGCGGCGATTCTTTTCTCTGACATCCTCACTATTCCTGACGCGATGGGGCTGGGCCTGTACTTCGAAACTGGAGAAGGCCCCCGTTTCAAAAAGACGGTAAGAACGGAAGCGGACGTCAACGCGCTGCATATGCCAGACGCGGACACAGATCTCGGCTATGTCATGAACGCCGTACGCACCATTCGCCGGGAGTTGAACGGTCGCGTTCCCCTGATCGGCTTTTCCGGCAGCCCTTGGACTCTGGCTACTTATATGGTGGAAGGCGGTTCAAGCAAGGACTTCCGTGAAATCAAGAAGCTCGCATACGGACAACCGGAATTGTTGCATTTGTTGCTGGATAAACTGGCTGATTCCGTAGCAGATTACCTGAATGCGCAAATTCGTGCGGGTGCGCAGGCTGTGCAGATTTTTGATACCTGGGGCGGCGCTCTGACTGCTGCGGGATACCTTGAATTTTCCCTGGCTTATATGAAAAAGATCGTGTCGAAGCTGCAGCGTGAGGCGGAGGGGCGTCCTGTACCGGTGATTCTGTTCACCAAAAATGGCGGCCAATGGCTGGAGCATATTGCAGATGCAGGCGCCGACGCGCTAGGACTCGACTGGACGACGGAAATCAGCGAGGCCAGAAGGCGAGTGGGCGACCGGGTTGCTTTGCAGGGCAATATGGACCCGGCTGCACTATATGCGCCTCCTGCTGCGATTCGGGATCAGGTTTCACGAATTCTGGCGAGCTTTGGTTCTGGCGAGGGGCATGTCTTCAATCTGGGGCACGGGATCACGCCGGATGTAGATCCAGAGCACGCGAAAGTCTTTATCGACGCCGTCCATGAGTTGAGCGCGCCTTATCATCAGAATGCCTGATTACGATTGGCGTTAATGGAGTATTTGTAGGAATGGCGAAGAAACAGACCAGTTACGTCTGCACGGAATGTGGCGCGGATTACCGCAAATGGATGGGGCAGTGTATTCAATGCGGAGCCTGGAATACGATCAGCGAATTCCGTGAAAGCCGGGTGCCTGTCAAGAGCGCAGCCCGCAGCGGATTTACTGGGCAGCGGGCGCAATTACAGTCTCTGGAAGAGGTCGAACTGGTCGATCTTCCCCGCACATCCACTCTGAGTCCCGAGTTTGACCGTGTGCTCGGAGGCGGTATTGTTCCCGGATCGGTTGTGCTGATCGGTGGTCATCCCGGCGCAGGCAAAAGTACGCTGTTGCTGCAGACGACCTGTCGACTGGCGGAGCGACACAAAATCCTCTATGTGACCGGGGAAGAGTCCATTCAACAGATCGCCATGCGCGCACGCCGGCTGCAGCTTAACAGTCACGGTATGCAGGTGATGTCGGAGACGGACGTCGAAAGCGTTCTCGATACCGCGCGCGAGCAGCAGCCGAATATTCTTGTGATTGATAGTATTCAGGTCATGCATATGGCGGAGCTGCAATCCGCGCCCGGCAGTGTGGCGCAGGTGCGCGAAGCCGCTGCGGCGCTTACCCGTTACGCCAAGCAGTCCGGCGTCGCCTTGTTGATCGTCGGCCATGTCACGAAAGACGGCTCTTTGGCGGGGCCCAAAGTGCTTGAGCATATGATCGACGCCTCTATCATGCTGGAAGGTAACGAAGATAGCCGTTTCCGGACGTTGCGCGCGATCAAGAATCGTTTTGGAGCCGTGAATGAGTTAGGCGTTTTCGCCATGATGGAGACGGGGCTAAAGGACGTTAAAAATCCCAGTGCTATTTTTCTTAATCGCGAGGGACACACCGCTGCGGGCAGTATTGTGACCGTCGCCTGGGAAGGCACCCGACCACTGCTGGTGGAAATTCAGGCGTTGGTGGATCAAGGCTTCGGCGCGGCCCCCAGACGTTTGGCGATAGGTTCAGACCCCCAGCGTCTGGCTCTGCTATTGGCGGTCTTGCATCGCCACGGGGGCTTACACGTGGGGGATCAGGATGTGTTCATTAACGTGGTGGGCGGTGTGAAAATCGCCGAAACCAGTGCGGATTTGGCAGTATTGATGGCGATATCCTCAAGCTTCAAGGACCGAGCGGCGCCAAGTGATTGGGTGGTGTTTGGCGAGGTGGGTCTGTCAGGAGAGATCCGGCCCGTCAGCAGTGGGCAGGAGCGTATTGTCGAGGCGGCCAAGCACGGCTTCACCAAGGCGATTGTTCCCAAATCAAACGCACCCAAGAAAGCCCCTGAAGGCATGCAGGTGATTGGCGTTTCCCGTCTGCAGGAGGCGCTGGAGCTGCTGTAACGCGAGGGGCGTTACACTGTTTCAATCAGTGCGGCGAGTTCTCTTTCCAACAGATCGGAACTTCCCAGATTCAATTCCACCAGGCGTCTCAGCGTGGAGGCGCTATCCAGATCCATGTGCTCGCAGGAAAAGCCAAGATGGCCTTTTTCTGCGTGGCGCAAATGCCCGTTGAAACTGATTAAATGCTCCGCTCCCAGGTTGACGCGAAGCTCAAACGGAGCGTTGGCGTCAGCATCACCCCAGTCTGCAGGCTCATGCACCAGTGCGCCGCGAAAAGAGATATCCAATAACTGACTGATCCAGCTGCGGTTGCTTTGTTGAATGGTCACCTCCGCATCGAATGATATACGCTGAAAACGGCGGCGATCGGAAGAAGTCGTGGGCGACATAGTTTTTATTCCCTGTAGCGATACCTAAACTATAGTCGCTACATGGGAGAACTTCACGTTGAGAGAGGCGGACGGGGCGTTGACCCCGTCCGGAAAGAAAGGCTATCAGGCCAGGCGCTTGTATTTCATGCGCTGGGGCACGGCGGCGCTTTCGCCGACGCGTTTCTTGTAGTCTTCGTCGTATTCGGAGAAGTTGCCTTCGAACCAAACCACTTCACTGTCGCCTTCGAAAGCCAGGATGTGGGTGGCGATTCGGTCAAGGAACCAGCGATCGTGCGAGATGACAATGGCGCAGCCAGGGAACGCCAGTAAGGCTTCCTCAAGCGCTCGTAAGGTCTCAACGTCCAGATCGTTGGTAGGTTCGTCCAGCAGCAATACGTTGCCGCCTTGTTTTAGCAGCTTGGCCAGGAATAGGCGGTTGCGTTCACCGCCAGACAGTTCCTTGACCCGCTTTTGCTGTTCGCCCCCGCGGAAGTTGAAGCGGGACAGGTAGGCGCGGGAAGGTGTGCGATAAGAACCCACTTCAATCATATCCTGACCGTCGCTGACTTCTTCCCATACGGTTTTGCTGTCGTCCAGTTCCCGCATTTGTCCAACGTAGGAAAGCTGCACGGTGTCGCCAAGGCGGATAGCGCCAGACTCTGGTTGCTCCATACCTGCGATCAGCTTGAATAATGTGGATTTACCCGCTCCGTTGCCGCCGATGACGCCGACAATGCTGCCTGGGGGCACATTGAAGTTAAGGTTATCGAACAGTAGTTTGTCGCCGAAGCGTTTCTTGACGTCATTGACTTCAATGACGATATCCCCCAAACGTGGTCCGGGCGGAATGTAAATCTCGTTGGTTTCGTTACGGGACTGGAAGTCTTGAGACGACAGCTCTTCAAAGCGGGCCAGACGCGCTTTACTCTTGGCGTGGCGGCCTTTGGGGTTGCTGCGCACCCAGTCCAGCTCTGACTTGATGGTCTTCTGGCGAGCGGCTTCAGTTCTCTCTTCCTGCTCAAGGCGTTTTTCTTTGGCTTCCAGCCACTGGCTGTAGTTGCCCTCGAAAGGAATGCCGCGACCGCGGTCCAGCTCCAGTATCCAGCCGGCGACATTGTCGAGGAAGTATCGGTCGTGGGTAATCGCTACGACGGTGCCGGGATATTCATGAAGGAAGCGTTCCAGCCAGGCGACGCTTTCTGCGTCCAAATGGTTGGTAGGTTCGTCCAGCAGCAGCATGTCTGGCTTGGATAGCAGCAGCTTGCACAGAGCAACGCGGCGGCGCTCGCCTCCGGACAGGGTGCTTACCTGGGCGTCCCAGGGGGGAAGGCGCAGCGCGTCGGCGGCGACTTCCAGCGTGCGCTCAAGATTATGGCCGTCTGTAGTCTGCAACAGCGCTTCCAGCTTGGCCTGCTCTGCGGCCAGGGCGTCAAAGTCGGCGTCAGGCTCCGCATAGGCTGCGTATACTTCATCCAGGCGCGTCATTGCGTTTTTGATTTCTGCTACGGCTTCTTCGACGTTGCCGCGAACATCTTTGCTTTCATCCAGCTGAGGTTCCTGCGGCAGGTAGCCGACATTAATGCCAGGCTGCGGACGGGCTTCGCCGATAATGTCGGTGTCCACGCCAGCCATAATGCGCAATAAAGTGGACTTACCTGAGCCGTTCAGACCCAGAACGCCGATTTTGGCGCCAGGGAAGAAGCTGAGAGAGATGTCCTTAAGAATTTCTCGCTTCGGGGGGACCACTTTGCCCACCCGATTCATGGTGTACACGTACTGTGCCATGAGATTGAAACCTATATCTTTGATTTGATAGTGAAAACGAAAGCGTTCGCCCGCGTTAAGCCGTTTATGGAAATAATTCTGAGACTCCATCTGTCCTAACGAGTGACGGCTGGAAACTGCGCGGGCCTGTCTGGACATTGGCGTAAAGTCCGGCCGCAAGCGTCTGGGCGAATGGAATGGTACTGTGAATGGCCGTTTAAGTTAGCTGAAATCGTTGTCTTTGGCAAACGGGCGGCGGTTTTGCCAGAGCTTTGCCCCGCCTTCTCCGACGCGCAGCAAAATGGGGTGAAGAGCAGGGGATAATCGATTAAAATAGCGGCTTTTCTCACCGCCGTACGCTGACTTCACGAAACTACGGTACTCACTTCCTAGAGATAGAGGCGACAGATGTTTACGCGTGACATGACCATTGCAAGTTTTGATCCTGATCTTTGGACCGCCATGCAAGGTGAAACCCAGCGTCAGGAAGAGCACATAGAACTGATTGCATCTGAAAACTACACCAGTCCACGCGTTATGGAAGCCCAGGGCTCCGCGCTTACCAACAAGTATGCGGAAGGTTATCCCAACAAGCGCTATTACGGCGGTTGTGAATATGTCGACGTGGTTGAGCAACTGGCTATCGACCGCGCTAAAGCGCTGTTCGGCGCAGATTACGCCAACGTGCAGCCTCACTCTGGCTCTCAGGCGAACGCAGCGGTATACATGGCCCTGTGTAAACCTGGCGATGTGATCCTCGGTATGAGCCTGGCCCACGGCGGTCACCTGACTCACGGCGCCTCCGTCAGCTTCTCTGGCCGTATCTACAAAGCAGTGCAGTACGGCTTGAATCCAGAAACCGGTGAGATTGACTACGACGAAGTCACCAAGTTGGCGCGTGAGAATAAGCCCAAGATGATCGTGGCGGGCTTCTCCGCCTATTCCCGAGTGATTGATTGGGGGCGCTTCCGCGCTATCGCGGACGAAATCGGCGCATACTTGTTTGTCGACATGGCCCACATCGCCGGTTTAGTGGCTGCGGGCGTATATCCCAGCCCAGTGCAGATCGCCGACGTCACTACGACCACGACTCACAAAACATTAGGCGGTCCCCGCGGCGGTCTGATTCTCGCCAAAGCCAACGAAGAGCTGGAAAAGAAACTGAACTTTGCTGTCTTCCCTGAGAGCCAGGGCGGCCCTTTGATGCATGTCATTGCTGCGAAAGCGGTTTGCTTCAAAGAAGCGATGACTGATGAATTCAAGCAATATCAGGCGCAAGTAGTTAAAAACGCCCAAGTTATGGCGGACACTTTTATTCAGCGCGGATATGACATTGTTTCCGGCGGTACGGACGACCATTTGTTCCTGGTTGACCTGATCAAGAAAGATATCACCGGGAAAGATGCTGACGCGGCATTGGGGCGCGCCAACATCACAGTGAATAAAAACGCGGTGCCTAATGATCCTCGCTCTCCATTCGTCACCAGCGGCTTACGCATCGGTACGCCTGCCATCACCCGTCGCGGCATGGGCGAAGCGGAAGCCAAAGAGCTGACTGGCTGGATCTGCGACGTTCTGGACGATATCGAAAACGAAGAGACTATCCAGCGCGTTAAGCAGCAAGTACTGGAGCTGTGCAAACGTTTCCCGGTATACAAAGGATAAATAAAGCGCTCCCTGCGGGGAGCATTTGCTTTTCTGGACACAGGATTTTGGTGATATATGCATTGCCCGTTTTGCAGCGCTGCGGACACAAAGGTAATTGACTCCCGCTTGGTCGCCGATGGCAGCCAGGTGCGCCGCCGCCGCGAGTGCGTCTCTTGCTCTGAACGCTTTACTACCTACGAAGCGGCGGAGTTGGTGATGCCCAGAGTCGTGAAACAAGACGGCACCCGTGAGCCTTTTGACGAAGATAAGCTGCGGGCGGGCTTCCTGAAAGCATTGGAAAAGCGCCCGGTGAGCATGGAGGAAATAGAAGCGGCTGTAGACCGTATTAAATTCCGTCTGCGCGCCACCGGAGAACGGGAACTGAACTCCAGAGTCATTGGGGAAGAAGTTATGGCGGAGCTGCGTGAACTGGATCAGGTCGCTTTCGTCCGTTTTGCTTCGGTCTATCGCAGGTTCCAGGACTTGGATGAGTTTCGCGCTGAGATTGACAAACTCTCCAGAGATGCAGCCACACCCATGATGTCGGAAAAAGCGTCTAATAAAGACGACGTCACTTCCAAGTAATGGCTATTTCCTCGCAAGACTATGCATTCATGGCGCGCGCGCTGCGATTGGCCGAGCGTGGTTTATACACCACAGATCCTAATCCCAGAGTGGGCTGTGTCTTGGTGAAAAATGGCGAGATTGTCGGCGAAGGTTGGCATGAACGCGCCGGTGAAGGGCACGCGGAGGTCAATGCATTGCGGACAGCTGGCGACTCTGCAAGAGGCGCTGACTGTTATGTGACGCTGGAGCCATGCAGTCACCATGGGCGTACGCCGCCTTGCGCTGAAGCGCTGGTTAAGGCTGGCGTGCGGCGGGTCGTCGCGGCCATGGAAGATCCTAATCCAAGCGTTGCCGGCAAAGGACTGGCTCTACTGCGAAATGCAGGTATTGAAGCCCATGCCGGATGTATGGCTGCGGAAGCGGATGAGCTTAATATTGGCTTCTTTCAGCGTATGCGCGCGGGTCGTCCCTGGGTGCGGGTAAAAGTCGCAAGCAGCCTGGATGGAAGGTCGGCGTTGCTTAATGGCGTCAGTAAATGGATTACTGGTGGCGCGGCGAGAGAAGACGTGCAAAAACTGCGCGCCCGCAGCTCTGCAATCATTACGGGGATCGGCACAGTGATCGCGGATGATCCCTCGCTGAATGTCCGTAGTCAGGAGCTGGAACGGGCCTGTAATGGTAAGTTGAGGCAACCTTTGCGGGTGGTGTTGGACTCCCTATTGCGATTTCCAGCCGATAGCAAAATGCTCAAACTGCCAGGAAAGATATTACTGGTTACATGCACTGACGTTCCTGAAAGTTGGCTCAAGCAACGGCAGAATTGTGAGGCTGACTTTGAGGTGCTGAAGCTCACGGGCGAGAATGGGCGAGTCGATCTTACCGCTTTGCTCTCTGCTTTGGCGACCAGAGAGTGCAATGAAGTGTTGGTTGAAGCGGGCGCCAACCTGGCGGGCGCTTTTGTCGCACAAGGGCTTGCGGATGAGATTTGGACTTATATCGCTCCCAAGTTAATGGGGGAGGGGCGTTCAGCATTCGCTTTGCCGTGTTTCGATCAAATGGATCAGGTTATATCTTTGAAGTTAAACGAAGTCCGTCAGGTCGGCGACGATGTGCGCATGATCTGGAGGAAGGAGTGACATGTTTACCGGACTGGTAGAAGAAGTGGGCGTAGTGAACGCGATCCGCCAACAGAGCGGCGATTGGGTGCTGGAAATCGGCGCCACCGGAGCTTTCATGGAGGACGTTCGTCTGGGCGATAGCATCGCGGTAAACGGAGTGTGCCTGACGGTGACGTCAATGAGAGGCAAAGGCTTCCGCGCAGATGTGTCGCGGGAAACGTCCGCGCATACGTCTATTGCCGCATGGCGTTCAGGCGTAAAGGTGAATTTGGAAAAGGCCATGCAGTTGAGCGCGCGCCTGGGTGGTCATCTGGTGTCGGGACATGTCGATGGCGTTGGTGAACTGATTTCAAAACAGGAAGATGCGCGCTCTCTACGCTTATCAATCCGAGCGCCGGAAGATTTGTTGCGCTATATCGCCGCAAAAGGGTCTATCACTGTCGATGGCGTTAGCCTGACGGTTAATGATATCGCCGGGTCTGAAATGAGTCTGAATATTGTGCCCCACACGGCGCATGCGACAACGCTGGGGGGGCTGAAGACCGGAAGCCTGGTGCACTTGGAAGTGGACCTCCTTGCCCGTTATACCGAGCGACTACTGTTTTGCGCTTCCGCTGAAAAGAGCGACGCGAAGACGTCTACAATAAGTAAAGAATTTCTGGCGCAACATGGCTTTTATAAATCATAAAAGCCGCATGCGCTGAAAGCAGATGTGAGTACGATATTTGAGGCTGAGTATGCAGCTTAACAGCGTAGAAGAACTGATTCAGGACATCCGTCAAGGCAAAATGGTTATTTTGATGGATGATGAGGATCGCGAGAACGAAGGCGATCTTATCATGGCTGCGGAGATGGTGCGTCCGGAAGACATCAACTTCATGGCGAAGCACGCTCGGGGTTTGATTTGTCTCCCCATGACCCGGGAACGTTGCCAGTATCTTGGCTTGAATCCCATGGTGAACGCCAATAATGCGCAATTCGCTACAGCGTTCACTGTGTCCATCGAAGCGGCGGAGGGCGTAACTACCGGTATTTCCGCTGCAGATCGCGCGCATACAATTCGTGTCGCCGTAGGACGTAACACCAAACCGACGGATTTGGTGCAGCCAGGCCATATCTTTCCTCTCACCGCCCAGCCTGGTGGCGTGCTGAGTCGTGCGGGTCATACTGAAGCGGGCTGTGATTTGGCGCGTTTGGCCGGATGCGAACCCGCAGCAGTAATCGTCGAGATCATGAATGAAGACGGCACTATGGCGCGTCGCCCGGAGCTGGAAGCGTTCGCTCGCGAGCACGGTCTCAAAATCGGAACTATCGCTGACCTGATACATTATCGCGCCACAACAGAGCAGACCATTGAGCGTCTGGAGGAAAACGAGCTGCCGACAGAATACGGCGCCTTCAAGTTGGTGACATATAAAGACACGATTCAGGAAAATATCCATTTGGCGCTGGTGATGGGTGAACCAAGCCCTGATAAGCCTGTGCTGGTTCGGGTTCACTTCGCCGACGTATTGAAAGATTTGTTTGGCGCCATACGCCCGGGTTCTGAGAGCTGGCCCATTGGTAAAGCGCTGGCGAAGGTGGCTGAAGAAGGCGAGGGAGTGGTGATTCTGTTGGACAGCGAAAGTGGCGAGCAGGATATCAGCGAAAGAGTCCATGATTTCTTTAAGCCCAAGAAAAAGCGGTCGGGCAATGTTTCTCCGGTTTCCGGAGCGTATCTGACTATAGGTACGGGGTCCCAGATATTAAGGGACCTCGGCGTCGGTAAAATGCGCGTCATGAGCGCGCCGATGAAGTTCAGCGCGTTGTCCGGTTTTGACCTCGAAGTTGTGGAATATGTTCCCTTTTGTGGCGAAGCCGAGTCAACGAATTAGAGTTAAGTTTGGAGAGAAGATATGACGGTCAAAGTGGTAGAAGGCGATTTCTTGCAAGGGGCGTCCGCGAAATACGCCATTGTCGTAGGGAGATTTAACAGCTTTGTAGTGGAGAGCTTGCTGGAAGGCGCACTGGACGCTTTGCGTCGTCATGGCGTTGCGGAAAGTCAAATCACTGTTTATAGAGCGCCTGGCGCTTTTGAAATTCCTTTGCTGGCTCAGCAAGTTGCCGCACGCACCAAACCGGATGCGGTAATTGCTTTGGGCGCGGTGATCCGTGGCGGTACGCCTCATTTTGAGTATGTCGCAGGTGAGTGCGCCAAAGGGTTGGGGCAGGTTTCCCTGCAGGCGGGCATTCCTGTCGCATTCGGTGTACTGACGGTGGACAGCATTGAGCAAGCCATCGAGCGCTCAGGCACCAAAGCCGGCAACAAAGGGGCGGAAGCCGCGCTGTCAGCGTTGGAAATGGTCGGACTACTTCAGCAGGTAGGTGAATAAGTGAGCGAACAACCGTCTTCAGGGCGCCCCATGTCCAAGGCGATGGAGAAGCGCCGCGCCGCCCGTAAACTGGCGCTGCAGGCGCTTTACCAATGGCGCGTCGCCGGCGCCTCCATTTCTCAGATCGAAGCGGAATTCACTGTGGATAACGATCTGCAACAAGTGGACAGGGATTTGTTCAAGGCGGTTTTATATGGCGTCCCCTCCAGTGTGAGTGAGCTTGATGCGCTATTACAGCCATTCGTTGACCGCAAACTGACGGATGTGGACCCGGTAGAATTGAGCTTGATCCGTATGGGAGCTTTCGAGTTGCGCTCGCGTATCGAAGTGCCCTATCGCGTGGTGATAAATGAAGCCGTTGAACTGGCCAAGCAGTTTGGCGGAACGGATGGGCATAAGTTCGTCAACAGTGTTCTGGATAAGCTGGCCCCGCAATTGCGTCAGGCGGAAGTGGCCGCCGCCAAAAACAAGAAAAAGTAAATTGAGCGGATACGTCAGGTAGAGCGGCTAATGGGTGAGTTCGAACTAATATCGCGCTACTTTCATGCGCCTTTCGCGAACTTCCCAGGTGCTGAGCGGCGGATTGAGACCGGAATTGGGGATGATTGCGCCGTTTTAGCTCCTCTGAGTGGTCGTCTCGTAATTTCTACTGATACCTGCGTATCTGGCGCCCACTTTCCGGTGGATGCATCTGCGAAAATGGTCGCCGCCCGCAGCCTTGGCTCCAGCGTTAGTGACTTAGCGGCGATGGGCGCTGAGCCTGTCGGGTTTACGCTGGCGTTAACTCTGCCGATTATCAATGAGGACTGGCTGCAGGGGTTTGGCTCTCGGTTGTTTGAGTCCGCCTTGGCTTGGAAGATTCCTCTCATTGGTGGGGATACGACGAAAGGCCCTCTTACTGTCACTGTAACGGTGTTTGGGCGTGTTCAAGATCATTGCCTATATCGTCACGGAGCCTCGCCCGGAGAGGATGTCTGGGTTTCCGGGGCTCTCGGTGACGCCGCCGCCGCTTTGTCTTTATTAGGGCGGCCGCATGCCTCTTTAACGCCTTTGGAGCGCGAGCTATACCAGCGCTATGAAAGTCCGCAGCCTCGTATAAGGCTGGGAAGGGAGTTGCAGGGAATTGCGACCGCGGCCATTGATATTTCCGACGGGCTGGTAGCGGACTTGTCACATATCTGTTCCGCCTCAAATTGCGGCGCGCTGATAGAAGAAGGTGAGATACCACTGTCCTCCGCTTTACTGGCGACTTTCCCAAAAGAAGACGCATTGGGCTTCGCCCTTCAGGGCGGGGATGACTATGAACTCTGCTTTACTGCGCCACAATCTGCGCGTGAACTTATTCAATCATTATCCGCTGATGTGGCGTTGAGCCGTATCGGAAGCTTGCGAAGGGAGTTGGGGGTCGCATTGCGAAGGCATGGAGAAGAGGTAAAGCTGGCTCCGAGGGGCGGATATGACCACTTTAAAGAGAACTCTGTATCGTGACTTTGACTACGCGCGCTGAATCCTCCTTTACACCGTCCGTTATTGCGACGCTGAAGTCGCCGACCCATTTGCTAGCGGCTGGTTTAGGGTCTGGCTTGGCTCCCTGGGCGCCAGGAACCTTTGGCTCCGCGTTGGCGGTGCTCATTTACATGGCCTCATTGGCGCACTTGGGGCCATGGCTGCAATTGTCGGTTATCTTTGTGTCATCGATCTTGGGCGTTTACTTGTGTGGTAGAACCGCTAGCGACTGGGGAGTGCACGACCACAAGGCTATTGTGTGGGACGAGTTTGTCGGGCAGTGGATAGCGTTGTTCCTGTTACCCTGGAATAGTGTGTTCATCCTGCTGGCTTTTGTTTATTTTCGGCTATTTGATATCTGGAAGCCGTGGCCTATTCGATGGTGCGATCGTCATATTCATGGGGGTAAAGGCATCATGCTCGACGACCTGCTGGCTGGCGTCATGGCGTTGGCGGCGACGCAACTGACGATCTACTGCGCCGCGTTGTTTTAGCGCCTCAATAGATTCTATGCGCTCGCATCACTCTGGCGGCTTGGCTTTCGCCAGGCAGGAGCTGGGCGACTTTCAGGAAGCGGCGCAGTCCCTCTTCTGCGCGTTCTTTAGCGGCGTAAGGTCCGCTATCAAAGCCTTCCCGTGTAGAAAAATACCACTTGTCGCCGACAGCGAAGAAGCGGTCGCTGCGAAACGGCGTCAAGCCGTCTTCACCTCTTCTGTTGGTAGTATCCATATTAAAGTCCCTCTTCTGCATAGATATAGTGTTGTTATCGTTTGATTAAAAAGTGGCACAACTTACTAAATTAGGCAAATGGGTTAGCCTATGCGTTATTTTGTTAGCTTAATAAGTGGCGCTACGAGGTTGCATAAGCCCTTCCGCCGTATGACAATTGAGCCCGTTTTATGAAAGCTCCTAAAGCTTCTTACGAAATAAAAGTTAAAGAGGATGATATGAAGGTTATTTGGTCCTGGCTCCGGTCGTCGCTTGTAGTGGCGTTAGCAATCGCCATTAGTGCGTGTGGAACGACGCGAGCGATTAAAACCTATGATGGTCAAACCCTGGGCGATGGCCAAGTGGCTAAAGTCATGGCTCCCGCTGAAATAGAGCTGCTTGAAATCGACGGCGTCTCGCAAAAAAACTTTCTCTTGGAAAACATTGATTTAACCTACGATATTTTGCCTGGCCAACGGACGCTTGTTTATCGTTACGCGAGCATCTGGGCTAAGCCAAGACAAAGCGATGATGGAAATGCTGAACATGTTGATACGGTTGCTACGGATCGTCTTCAAGTTACGGTGGATATGAAGCCCGGGCAGGTTTACACGTTTAGTTATGACAAGCCTGATAATAAGCGCGAAGCGGCAGTCTTTGTGCGTAACCCTAAAATCGCTTTAGTCGACAGTGCGAATAGAACCATTGCTGTAGGGGGCGCATATCAGCCAGTTGTTGTAGCTGCTACTCAGCCTACAGCTACTCAACCGTCTGCTGCTGCGGCTACAGTTACAGCGAGCCCTGCTGTTGCAGCTGTTCAGCCTGGGCAAAGCGCTGTGCAGAATAATGTTTCAGCACTGCCATCAGACGCTGGCATTTCCCGTATTGAGGCATTGAAAGTGCTTTGGGAAAAGGCGTCGGCTGAAGAGAAGAAACAATTTCTTCACTGGGCCTTTAAGTAGCGCCTTCTTCCCCCGAAGGCTTGCTCTGTAAGACTTCGGGGGTGACAAACTTTCCTGGTGGGTCCAGAATAGACATTCAGTAATCCTCTCTAATTGTCCGCAATCTTGAAGTCAATATTGGTTGTGAGGCGTCAAAAGGGAGATATAAATGTCTGTTCGAAAGCCTGCAGTTAGTGGATTATTCTACCCCGGCAACGCGAAAGATCTCTCTGAATCAGTGAGTCGCTATATCGCGGCGTCGACCTCCTTTGATTATACCCCCAAGGCGATTATCGCCCCTCATGCAGGCTATATTTACTCTGGTCCAATAGCGGGAACGGCTTATAGCGCTCTGCGCAATTCAGCTAAAAGGATCAGTAAGGTTGTATTGTTGGGACCAAGCCACCGCGTTGGCTTTCGAGGAATCGCAGTCCCTTCCTCTGATGTATTTTCTACACCCCTTGGCAGCATTGTGGTCGATCTCGATAATCTGGCGAAGCTTGCCTTGCTCCCTCAGGTTATTACTTTGGATTCGGCGCATGTCCAGGAGCATAGCTTGGAAGTGCACCTGCCGTTCCTGCAACGATGCCTTGATAGCTTTGCACTCACACCCCTTGTGATAGGCGATGCTGACGCAGAATCGGTCGCAGAAGTTCTAGAGCTTTTGTGGGGAGGAGAGGAGACGCTGCTCGTCATTAGTACGGATCTGAGTCACTATCATGATTATGTGACGGCTATAGACATTGATACCGCGACAACTCGTGAAATTCTGGCTCTCCACCATAGTCTCACGGGAGATCAGGCCTGCGGCTGCAAAGGTGTAAACGGGCTTCTGCTGTTGGCTGGCCGTAAAGGAATGCATATTTCTTGTTTGGCCCAGGCTAACTCTGGTGATACCGCTGGCGATAAGCGTCGAGTTGTAGGGTATGCTTCCTATGCACTGTATTAATCTCACTGACGAAGAAAAGAAGCGGCTATACGAAGTGGCTTCCCTCGCTATTGAGCAGGGGCTTATTTCTGGTGAAAGACGAATTATTGATCTGTCTGGGTATTCAGATACGTTGTGTCAGCCGGCGGCTACTTTTGTTACCGTCTTGAAACAAGGCGAATTACGCGGATGCATAGGTGTGTTGGAGGCTATCCATTCTTTAGTCCAAGATGTGTCGCATAATGCTTTCAGCGCAGCATTTGAGGACCCCCGATTTACTGCTTTGAAGCCGGATGAATGGCCACTATGCGCATTGCATATCTCTGTGCTTACTCAGCCACAGTTATTGCCAGTTACTTCTGAGCAAGATCTGGCGGGCAAACTGAAGGTGGGGGAGGATGGTTTAATACTTTCATGGCGCGGGCGCCGGGCTACATTTTTGCCATCTGTTTGGGAGCAACTCCCTAATCCAGAAGACTTTATTGGTCAATTAAAGCGTAAGGCTGGTTTGGATAGAGAGTTCTGGGATAAGGATATGAAGGCTGAAATATACCAGACTACATACATATAGCTCGGTATGGCCGCATCTTAGTGCTCCGAGTTGACGTCCTTTTCCTTCTCTCCGATTTCATCCGTTTTCTTTGCTTCGGAAAATAAGTTGCTAAAAAGAGCAGTGATATCTCCCAACAAGGCCGCAAGGATATTCGGAGGGCGTTGCTCAGTTAATTCTGGCGTAGCCTTCAGAGAGTCGAAATCTGTATGCGCTAAATCTTTCTCCAGTTGAGTAATTGCGTTCTCAAAATGCTTGGTCAAATCTGCTGGATTTGTAATGACCTTCGGGTTGCTGGTTAGCGTAAATGTTACCTCGCCGTTGTAGCTTACCACGACGATAGAAAGGCCAAGCCCATCGAACAAAGGTGCGCTGCCAAGCTGTTTGGTCACTTTAGCCCCGTTAAAGTAAAGAGGGGTTTGTGGGCCTGGAATATTGGTAATCGGTATATTGAATAATGGCTTGTGTCTCTGAGCGAGTTGAAACTCGGTGTAGATGCGAGCAGAGAGGCCCAGCATGGACGAGGGGATGAGCTGGGTTAACCGGGCAGCGGAGATCGCCTGGCCATATATTTGTGAGGAAGTAGCATTGTCATGGATAGACTTGAGTCGGATGGCCAGATTGGGCTCGTTCGTTGCGAGCGAAATTAACATGGCTGAGAGCTGGCTGCCTGTGGGGCTATCAATACGCTTGGAACGAACTGAGATGGGCGACACGGCAATTAGCGGACGTTCGACGTCCTCGTTCAGGGCTTGTAGGTAGCGTATTAAGACTTCAGAGCATAGTGTCATTACTACATCGTTAAGTGTAATGTCTTCATGCTGCTTTTTTAGCTGCTTAAGCCTATCGAGGTCGCATGCGAAGTAGGCAAGGCTGCGTTCTTGTCCAATCGCGCGATTGAACGATGTAGGTGGCGCACTGAAAAGGGCTGGTGGAAGCGCCAGTCTATGTAAACGCTGGACCAATAATGTATAGAAAGCTGATGCGGCTGCATCTTTAGCCATATTGGCGAGCCTGAATGGAGTATTCAGAGCGGAGCCGTAGACATTACTGATCAAGCGCGTCTTGGATGGTAAAGGGCTCGGGCTCCAGACTTGTTGTGACGCCCTTTTGGCTGGTTCGGGAGAAAAGTCGAGCAGGGCGCTCATCAGTTCTTCGCCTGTCGCGCCATTGATGATTGAATGATGGATTTTGACGATTAAGGCGCAAGAGCTGCATTTTTTTGCGCTATTTGACCGGTGTCCGCCAGCTAGAGTTATTTCCCAAAGCGGGCGTTCGCGACTTAAAGGTTCTGCAAGTATTGCCGAAGTGAGTTGGAGTAATTGCTCCTCTCCGCCGGGTGCAGGGAGATGGACGTGTCGAAGGTGATTGCTTAGATCAAAGTCTGGATCGTCTACCCAGTAAGGATGGTCCAGTTTGAGCGGCACCTCCACGAGACGTTGTCTGAATTGTCTGGCGGTAGGTAAGCGGGATTCGATGTGTTGGTAAAACGCCTCAAAGCTCAGCCCACTATTTTGTTCTGAGCAGTCGAGGACATATACGCCGCCGATATGCATGGGGGCGTTTTCTGTTTCCAGATAGAGGAAGGACGCATCCAGTTCGCTTAGCTGCTGCATATCCGCTTAATGTCCTGTAATGGCGTACCGCTCACTTTATCAGTACGGCGCAGTCAGCGATAGCGGGTTGTTTCGCTTGTCCTAGTGCTCTCGTTTGAGCTTATTTGGTGCGGTTTACTGCAATTTCAGTCAAAGCAAATAATGCGTCTCGATATACCGAAGGAGCTAGTCGTTCAAGCCTTGCTGCGGCTCGGTTGGCATACTCTTTCGCAAGCTTGACGGTATAGTTCAGAGCTCCTGATTCCCTGACGGCGATCATTACGGCATCAAGTTGCTCTAAGCCGCCTTCTCTGATTGCTTTACGTATCAGTTTTCTTTGTGCATCGTCGCCTTGTTGCTGTGCGTAAAGCAGCGGTAGTGTGGGTTTGCCCTCAGCTAAGTCATCGCCCACATTTTTGCCCATTTCCGCTGCGTTGCCCTGATAGTCCAGAACATCGTCAATTAGCTGGAATGCAATGCCCAGCTCCAGGCCAAACTCCTTCATATCTGAGGTTGTTTCCACATTGGCTTGACAAAGTATTGCTGCACTATGCGAAGCGGCTTCAAACAGCATGGCTGTTTTGGCGGTTATCACTTCCATATATTGTGCTTCAGTGATATCGGGATTTTTACAGTTGGTAAGCTGTAACACTTCTCCCTCGGCAATCACATTCGTGGCGTTTGCCAGTACCGCCATCACATCCATGTCTCGCAGCTCTACCATCATCTGAAATGCTCGAGAGTAGAGAAAGTCTCCGACTAGAACGCTGGGGGCGTTGCCCCACTTTGCATTGGCTGTGTCTCGCCCACGACGCAGGTCTGAAGTATCCACAACATCATCATGTAATAGTGTGGCTGTGTGTAGGAACTCAATGATAGCGGCTAACTTAAGGTAATGCTTTTCGTTGGCGTTTAGCGCATTGCTGACCAGTAGGACCAGAAGAGGGCGCAGACGTTTTCCACCAGAGTCGATGATGTACTGACCAATCTTTTCCACAAGCGGAACGTTGGAGAAAAGCTGATTTTTGATGAGTCCGTCTACGGACAGAAAGTCTTCGTTAACGGCTGCGTAAATAGTTTCTGCCTGCATGCTTGAATGTTCACCGGGAGGCTATGCGCCCGCTATCGGATGTCCGGCGCAATCGCCGGCCGGTTCGCATAAAATGCGGCCGATTAAGTGATTACCGATGGGAGCGTGAGTGTCGACACTGGGTTTGGCACCCTACGGGACAGGAATGCTAGGGGGGAAGTCCGTGTTATGTCAAGGTTTTGCGGGCAATTATGGGGTGGTTGGCCCGACGGAAACAGGATTTTCCTCCAAGCCTCGAATTAGAGTGCGCATCTCTATAAACTTGGTTGCTCAATCTTTCTGCATTTTGTATAATCTCGCGCCCGCAAAAACCATTCCCTGTCATAGGGTCACCAAAGTGTTTCCCCTGGCAACAGGCGCTGCGGCGGCTTATTCGTTCAGTTTTCTGGCGAAGCCGGTATTAAGTAATGGTGATGCATGGACTTCCTGCAAGCCTGATGAACGATCAAGAAGACAGGCGGCGTAGTTCATATTTAACCCGTGTGATTGGAGATTTATCTCATGTACGCAGTTATCGTGAGTGGCGGTAAGCAACATCGCGTAAAAGAAGGCGAGCGTCTTAAGCTGGAAAAAATCGAAGTTGAAACCGGCGGTGTTGTTGAGTTCGACAAAGTCCTGCTTGTTGCTAACGGAGACGATGTTAAAGTAGGCGCTCCTGTTGTTGAAGGCGCTAAAGTGACTGCAGAAGTTGTAGCTCACGGCCGTCACAAGAAGGTCAACATCATTAAGTTCAGACGTCGTAAGCACCATATGAAGCGTATGGGGCACCGTCAGTGGTTTACTGAAGTTAAGATCACCGGAATTTCCGGCTGATACGGCAACTAATCTAGAGGAGTAATAGCATGGCTCACAAGAAGGCGGCGGGTAGTAGCCGTAACGGTCGCGATTCAGAATCCAAACGACTTGGCGTCAAGCGTTTTGGCGGTCAATTCGTTAAAGCTGGCAACATTCTGGTTCGTCAGCGTGGTACAGAGTTCCATCCAGGTGACAATGTAGGTTGTGGTCGTGACCACACTTTGTTCGCTAAGCAAGATGGCTTTGTTAAGTTTCACGTTGGTGGTCCGTTAAACCGCAGAACAGTCAGTATTGTCGCTGCGGAATAAGACTGACCCGTAACGTTAAAAAGCTCCGCATATGCGGAGCTTTTTTGTTTGCGCCGTACATGCGCAAACCTTGTGTTATAAAGATGTTGGTAATGGCTGGCTTCAAGTGCTGGCGAAATTGGAATTGTTGGGAGAAAAGGCATGAAATTCGTTGATGAGGCCACAATTTACGTGGAAGCAGGTAAAGGTGGAAATGGCTGTTTGAGCTTTCGTCGCGAAAAGTATGTGCCTAAGGGCGGGCCGGATGGCGGCGATGGTGGTGATGGCGGGTCTGTCATTCTGGAGGCGGACGAGTCTATTAATACACTCATTGACTATCGTTATACGCGTAAGTTTAAGGCTGCGAACGGGGAAAGCGGTCGCGGAGGCAACTGTACCGGGGCTAGCGGCGCCGACTTAGTGCTGAAAGTGCCTGTGGGGACCACTATTATCGATACGGATATTGATGAGGTGCTTGGCGACCTGGTGGAAGTTGGACAGCAAATTAAGGTGGCGCAGGGAGGCTTTCATGGCTTGGGTAATACCCGCTATAAATCCAGTGTTAACCAGGCTCCGCGTCAAACCAAGCCGGGACAGCCGGGAGAGTCGAGAAATATTCGACTAGAGCTAAAAGTGTTGGCGGATGTGGGATTGCTTGGTTTACCCAATGCGGGCAAGTCAACGCTGATTCGCGGTATCTCCTCCGCCAAGCCTAAGGTAGCGGACTATCCTTTCACAACACTGGTCCCTAATCTTGGCGTTGTGCGCGTACAGGCGCATCGTAGTTTTGTTGTGGCCGATATCCCGGGACTGATTGAGGGGGCGGCAGATGGCGCAGGGCTGGGTATACGCTTTCTCAAGCATTTGGTCCGCACCCGCCTCTTATTGCATGTTGTGGATGTTTCTCCTCTGGATGAATCAGACCCAGTCGAGTCGGCAGTAAAAATTGTGGCGGAATTGGAAAAGTTTAGTCCGGCGCTGGCCGCTCGCGATAGGTGGTTGGTGCTCAATAAGACGGATTTGTTGGCGGAGGATGAGAAGGATTCAGTTTGTGCTGATATTTTGAAGCGTTTGGATTGGTCCGGTCCTAGTTATGAGATTTCTGCTTTGGCGGGAGAGGGCTTGCAGCGTCTATGTCAGGATATTATGACCTGGATTGAGCGAAGAGCTGAGGAAGAGCGTGATGATCCAGAGGTGGCAGAAGCGGATCGCTTGAATCGTGAGCAGATGGATCAGGAGGTTCGTGAGCGTATTCAGTTTCTGAATGAGCAGCGTCGCCAGGCGAGAAAGAAAGCGAAGGAATCTGATGACGATGATGATGACGAAGATGTTGAAGTTTTCTATGCGCCTTAACGGGTTCTATGGGGAAGTGTGAGTTATGTCGGTCAGGCTGCAGCTGGGACAATTGAACGAATCGCAGGCGCGAGCGCGTCTGCGGGAAACTCGTCGCTGGGTGATTAAAATCGGCAGCGCATTGCTGACAAATGATGGGCGCGGGTTGGCCTTGGACGCAATGGGGCTGTGGGTGGATCAGTTGGCGGCTTTACGCAAAGATGGCGTGGAAGTGGTCGTTGTCTCTTCTGGCGCGGTGGCGGAAGGGATGAGTCGCTTGGGGTGGAAGGAGCGCCCGAAATTACTGGATGAGCTGCAAGCCGCAGCCGCTGTGGGTCAAATGGGGCTGGTTCAGGCCTGGGAGGCGCAATTTAAGCGTCATAATATGCAGACTGCCCAAATCCTTTTGACTCATGAAGATTTGTCCGACCGCAAGCGCTACCTGAATGCTCGGGGGGCGTTATGTACCTTAATTGATATGGGGGTGGCTCCTATTATCAATGAAAATGACACGGTGGTGACGGATGAGATTCGCTTTGGAGATAACGATACGTTGGCTGCTCTGGTCGCCAATCTGGTCGAGGCTGACCATTTGATTATTTTGACGGATCAGTCAGGTTTGTTTGATAAGGATCCTCGCTCCAATACTGATGCTAGCTTGGTGGGGGTTGCCAAGGCTAATGACGCAGCCCTAGATAGTATGGCTTCTGGTAACTCCGGCGCTTTAGGTCGGGGCGGAATGTTCACCAAGCTGCGCGCCTCGCGTTTGGCGAGTCGCTCGGGGGCTGCGACAGTTATTGTGGGCGGACGCATTGACTCGGTGCTTACCCGTTTGCGTAGTGGGGATGAGTTGGGGACGCTTCTGCTTCCGGATCAAGAGCGCTGGGTTGCGCGTAAACAGTGGCTGGCCGGACATCTCAAAACCCGGGGGCGCCTGGTGTTGGATGATGGTGCAGTTCGAGTGCTGACTCAGCAGGGGCGGAGCTTACTGCCTGTCGGGGTTAAGTCTGTGGATGGCGGCTTTCAGCGTGGAGAAATGGTGAGTTGCTATGATCTGCAGGGTAATGAGGTCGCCAGAGGATTGGTGAACTACGATGCAGATGAGGCGGTGCGAATTGTTGGCGTTGCCTCTGAGAAAATTGAATCCATTCTGGGTTATATCAATGAGCCAGAGTTAATACATCGGGATAATTTGGTTTTGTTGTAGTTGTGCCTGAAATGCGAACAATAAAAAACCGGCCTAGGCCGGTTTTTTATTGTTCAGAAGAACTTAGCTAGCCTTCAGCGCCTTAATTTTGGCGTTTAGGCGGCTCTTGGTGCGAGCAGCTTTGTTCTTGCTGAAAATGCCTTTGTTGACCATGGAGTCAATGATCGGCGCTGCAGTAGTTAATGCCTGGGTTGCGCCGTCATAGCTGCCTTGCTCGATCTGGGCGCTAACTTTCTTGATGTATGTGCGTACCATGGAGCGCAGGCTCATGTTATGAGCGCGGCGTTTTACTTGCTGTCTGGCGCGCTTCTTGGATGAAGGATTGTTCGCCACCTTGAAACTCCTCAATATTCGAATGCTGTCGGTTGGTGTCGCCGAAATAAATGACGCGGAAATATGCCGCTTTCGTGGTCATTTGTCAACGATTATGGCAAAAAAAATGATTGTTTTTCATTCAATGCAAGCTTGGCGGCTGAGTGATCTATTTTTCCGCTAACTCTCGCATGATAGGATGTGCCGCCTATCGATAGAGGGCGACCGCCTCTCGACGCTATTTTCAATTTTCCTAGGTATGACTAATTTGTGAGCGCAGCAGACACGCATAAAGAAAAGCCTACTCCGTCGTTGTTGAGATCCAGCAGCTTGGTTGGGTTGATGACCATGCTTTCCCGGGTGTTAGGTTTGGCTCGGGATATTGTAATCGCCAATTTTTTTGGCGCGGGCGCGGGCGCTGATGCTTTTTTTGTGGCGTTTAAAATTCCAAATTTTATGCGTCGCTTGTTTGCAGAAGGCGCTTTTTCACAAGCTTTTGTTCCTGTGCTGTCTGAATATCGCTCGAAGCAATCGCCAGTTGCGGTGAAAACTCTTGTGGACAATGTCTCCGGTACGCTGGGTGTGGTTTTGCTAATCATCACTGTTTTAGCTGTATTGGTGGCTCCGTTGTTGGCGGCGTTGTTCGCTCCTGGCTTCCTGGATAATGGTGATAAGTTTGCGCTTACAGTGGAAATGCTGCGTCTGACATTTCCCTATCTGCTGCTTATTTCAATGACGGCGTTTGCGGGAGCGATATTAAATAGCTATGACTATTTTGCTGTTCCGGCGTTTACCCCTGTGCTGCTGAATCTATCATTGATTGGTGCGGCGTTTCTGATCACGCCATATATGGACGAGCCAGTAATGGCTCTGGCTTGGGGGGTATTAATTGCTGGTATGGCGCAATTGCTGTTCCAGCTTCCTTTCCTGTCTCGCTTACAGTTGCTTCCCAAGCCTAAAATAGATAGAAAGCACGAGGGTGTCCGCAGAATTCTGCGCTTAATGACGCCGGCGATGTTTGGTGTTTCGGTAAGCCAAATAAATCTTCTCTTGGACACAATACTGGCGTCTTTTCTGGTGACTGGGAGTGTTTCCTGGCTGTACTACTCTGATCGCTTATCTGAGCTGCCTTTAGGTGTTTTTGGAATTGCGATCGCGACCGTGATTTTGCCTAGCCTGTCGCGAAAACATGCAGCAGATAACGCTAAAGACTTCTCAGCCACCCTCGATTGGGCTATTCGCGCAGTCCTTCTGATTGGCCTGCCGGCTGCGGTGGCTCTAATGACGCTGGCGCAGCCTATGATTGCTACGTTGTTCCAGCACGGGGCGCTGACTGACTTCGATGTGCAAATGTCCGCTCAAAGCTTGCAGGCGTACTCTCTCGGCTTAACTTTCTTTATGTTGGTGAAAGTTCTGGCGCCAGGCTATTTCTCGCGCCAAGACACCAGGACGCCAGTAAAGATAGGGATTGCAGCGATGATCGCCAATATGGTTTTCAATCTCGCATTGATTTACCCCATGGCGCACGCAGGCTTGGCTCTGGCGACTTCTTTGTCAGCAGCGCTAAATGCAGGGCTGCTATGGCGCGGACTGGTGAAAGCGGGCGTGCTCCAGCACCAATCTGGTTGGAGGCTGTTCTTGTCGCGTCTTATTGGCGCCAATGTCGTGATGGCGCTTGTTCTCATGGCGTTATTGCCTGCTGAAGGTTTCTGGTTTTCGGCGAATACTGCGACGCGTGCGTTTTGGTTGTTAGGAATTTGTTGCGCGGGCGGGTTGAGTTATTTCGCCTCTCTTTATGTGTTTGGCGTTCGGCCCCGTCAATTTTTCATGCGTGGATAAAGGCCTTGCGTCAAATGACACCTCATAGATTGGGCAGCCGACGCCACATGCTTTATAATCGCGCTTTTGCATGGCCGCTGTAGACGCATGAAACTGATTCGGGGACTGCACAACTTAAAACCATTCGCCTCTGGCTGTGTGGCGACTATTGGGAACTTCGATGGCGTGCACATTGGTCACCAAGTCATAATCAGTCAGTTGCAGTCCAGGGCTGAAAGCATGGGCGTTCCCGCCGTGGTCATGGTGTTTGAGCCTCAACCACGAGAGTTTTTTGAGAAGTTGGACGCCCCCGCTCGCTTGATGCGGTTCCGTGAGAAATTAGATGCTATCGCCGCCTTAAATGTGGATTACTTATTGTGTCTTCAGTTTAATCGCCGGCTGCGAGGTCTGACTGCTCAGCAGTTCATTGATGACGTTCTGGTAACCGGGCTTCATGTTAAGCATCTCGTTGTTGGCGATGACTTTCGCTTTGGCTGCGATCGCTCTGGAGACTTCCGCCTGCTGGAAAAGTCTGGCGCGGTATCTGGCTTTAGTGTCGAAAATACGCCCACTGTAGAAGTAGAGGGTGAGCGTGTCAGTAGTACGCGAATTCGCGGCACACTGATGCAAGGCGAATTTGCACAGGCGGAGGACCTGCTTGGAAGGCCGTACAGTATTACAGGGTGCGTGGTGCACGGACGTAAGTTGGGACGGCAGCTCAATGCGCCAACGGCCAATGTGTCTTTAGGCCGCAAAAGGCCCGTACTGTCTGGCGTTTATCTGGTTAAGACGACGTTGGCTACAGGTCGCGTGCGTTTCGGTGTGGCGAATATTGGCGTTCGTCCTACCATTGATGGTTTGGGAATGACGCCGGCTTTAGAGGTGCATCTTTTTGAGCATGCCGAGGATATATACGGCCAGCGGATAAATGTGCAATTTCTTGAAAAACTGCGGGATGAACGCAAGTTCAGCGGGTTGGAGCAGTTACAGGAGCAGATACAAAGAGATATTGAAGGCGCTAAACAGCGACTGCAATCTCTGCCACTGCAAAACATCAGCAGCGCAGGCTGAAGAGAAGTCTGCATGATGTGTGGCGAACGGCCGTAATTATACGTTCATTAAGTATGATGAGGTCCTGCTGTAGGGCGGTCGCAGCAATTGAAATGATCGCCGTAAGATGACTTTCAAGTGAAAACAGTAAAATGTAAGTGGATGGCAGGCGCAAAATCCTGACTTTGGCATATTAGGTAAATTATGAGCGACTATAAGCACACCCTTAATCTTCCTCAGACCGATTTCCCCATGCGTGGCAATCTCCCTCAACGCGAGCCGGATATGCTGAAGCGCTGGGGAGATATTGAGCTCTACGAGAAGATTAGAACGGAGTTTAAGGGGCGTGAAAAGTTCATACTGCACGACGGCCCTCCTTACGCCAACGGTAATATTCACTTGGGGCATGCGGTTAACAAAATTCTGAAGGACATCATCGTCAAGTCAAAGAGTGTGGCGGGTTACGACGCGCCCTATGTTCCTGGCTGGGACTGCCACGGTCTGCCCATTGAGCACAAAGTCGAAACTATGATTGGTCGCGCTGGCGACAAGGTCGGCTATAAAGAATTCAGGCAGAAATGTCGTGAGTATGCTCTGGAGCAGGTGGCCAAGCAGCGGGAAGATTTTATTCGCCTGGGCGTCTTCGGCGACTGGTTCAAACCTTATTTGACCCTTGATTTCAAAACTGAAGCGGACATCATCCGGGCGCTGGGCAAGATCGCGACGAGCGGGCATCTTCAGAAAGGATATAAGCCGGTCTACTGGAGTGTTGTTGGCGGCTCCGCCTTAGCGGAAGCAGAGGTTGAATACAAAGACAAGACGTCTAACTCCATCGATGTCAGCTATCCCGCCGAAAATGAGCACGACGTACTGAGTGCGTTTGCTGACGCATCTGGCGAAGGGGATGTTTCCATTGTTATCTGGACGACTACCCCTTGGACTTTGCCTGCTTCTTTGGCGGTATCATTGGGAGCGGAGATTGAATACGCGCTGACGCAGTGCAGCGTTGATGGACGTCCGCAACGTTGGATCGTAGCGGAAAAAATGCTTGAGTCTGTGATGTCTCGCTGCGGTGTTGAAAATTATCAGGTCGTAGGGCGTTGCACTGGTCAGGACCTTGAAGGTAAAACTTTCCATCATCCCTTCTATAACCGCAGTATTCCTGCGTTGTTGGGAGATCATGTCACTCTGGATGCAGGTACTGGCGTTGTCCATACCGCTCCCGACCACGGTATGGAAGACTTCGCTGTCTGTAACAAATACGGCATTGAAACTATCAATCCGCTGGACGACCGTGGCGTGTACCGGGATAACGTTGAGTTATTCGCTGGGGAGCATGTTTACAAGGTTGATGACCATGTAATTGAAGTATTGAAAGAACGTGGGCGCCTGTTAAGCCACGGAAAAATTACTCATAGCTATGCGCATTGCTGGAGAACCAAGACTCCGTTGATCTACCGCGCCACGCCGCAGTGGTTTATCAGTATGGATAAACAAGGGTTGCGTGATAAGGCATTGGCGGAAATCAAGCAGGTGCGTTGGGTTCCATCCTGGGGACAAAACCGCATTGAGGCGATGATTGAGCAGAGCCCGGACTGGTGTATCTCCCGCCAACGTACATGGGGTGTCCCCATCGCTTTCTTTGTGCATAAAGAAACCCAGGAACTGCACCCGGATACTGCGCGTTTGGTGGAAGAAGTCGCCAAACAAGTTGAGAAAACAGGCATTGACGCATGGTGGGATATCAATGCGGAAGACCTGCTGGGCGCTGACGCGCAGAGCTATGAAAAGGTGACGGACACTTTGGATGTGTGGTTTGATTCCGGCGTCACGCATAGCGCTGTTCTGGAGCAGCGGGAAGAGTTGGGGCAGTTCCCTGCGGACCTGTACCTGGAAGGATCTGACCAGCATAGAGGCTGGTTCCAATCTTCTTTGAAGACAGCGGTGGCGATTAAAGGCAAAGCTCCGTATCGGCAGGTGCTCACCCATGGCTTCACTGTGGATGAAAAAGGCCACAAGATGTCCAAGTCCTTGGGGAACGGCATTGAGCCCCAGGAAGTTATGAACAAGCTTGGCGCAGATATTCTACGGCTGTGGGTTGCGGCGACGGATTACAGCGCTGAGATGGTGTTGTCGAAGAATATCCTGGAGCGTACGGCGGACTCTTATCGCCGAATTCGTAATACTTCTCGCTTCCTGCTGGCGAATATCAACGATTTTGATCCGGCCAAAGACATGGTGGCGATGGATGATCTGTTGGCGTTAGATCGCTGGATTGTCGACCGCGCCTGGTTGCTGCAGGAAGAACTGAAGAAGGCTTACGAGCTGTACAACTTCGTTCAGGTATATCAGAAAGTTCATAACTTCTGTTCTGTGGAGCTCGGCAGCTTCTATCTTGACGTCATCAAGGACCGTCAATACACCATGAAGCTGAACAGCCGCGGCTGTCGATCAGCGCAAACCGCGCAATATCATGTCATTGAGGCGTTAGTGCGTTGGATTGCGCCGATCCTGAGCTTCACAGCAGAAGAAATTTGGTCATATATTCCAGGGAAGCGCTCAGAAAGTATCTTCCTTGAAACTTTCTATGAAGGTTTACAGCCTCTGGCCGAAGGCTCTGAAATGGGGCGCGAGTATTGGAGCCGCCTGTTGCGGGTCAGAACTTCCGTCAACAAAGCGCTTGAAGAAGCTCGTAATGCAGGCAAAGTGAAGGGTTCACTGACAACGGAAGTGTCCCTGTTTGCTACTCCTGAAATGCAGCGTGACCTGAGCGCTTTGGGTGAAGAGCTGCGCTTTGTATTCATTACTTCCGGAGCATCTGTTTTCGGAGTGGAAGATGCGTCTGAAGCCAATTCTGTCGCTACGGAGACAGAAGGTTTGCGTGTGGGCATCAAGAGTTCCGAACACAAGAAATGTGGCCGCTGCTGGCATCATCGCGAAGATGTTGGCGCGCACGCATCTCACGAAGATCTGTGTGGACGCTGTATCGAAAATATCGATGGCTCAGGAGAAGAAAGGAAATATGCCTAATGGATGTGCGGGCCAGTGAAGTCAGTCAAGGCGGAGGCGAGATGCAAAAAGTGAATCCGGCAATGCTGCGTTGGTTGTGGCTGACTTTGGCGGTTATTGTCCTTGATCTGGGAACCAAGTGGTATGTGAGCGCCAATATGGTTCTGGGCGAGTCTGTGCCTGTCGCACCTTTCTTCAGCTTTACGCTGCTGCATAATACCGGCGCAGCGTTCAGCTTTCTGGCTGACGCGTCAGGCTGGCAGCGCTGGTTCTTTATCATTCTCGCGGCTGTTGTGAGTGCTGTGTTAGCGTTATGGCTGGTGCGGCTGAGCCGTGAGGAGCGCTGGATGGCCTGCGCGCTCAGTTTGGTTCTCGGGGGGGCGCTAGGCAACCTATATGACCGGGCTGTGCTCGGCTATGTCGTTGACTTTCTGCACTTTTTCTATGACGGATATAACTTTCCCGCGTTTAATCTTGCCGATACCGCGATAACTATTGGCGCTTTTATGATTGCGATTGATGTATTCCGTAATCCTTCCGGTGCGACGGAAGATAAGTAATTAACGAGATGATGCAATGACTGAAATGTTTGTCGGCGCCGGAACGCTTATCACTCTGCATTTTGAGCTGCGTTTAGAGAGTGGAGAAATTGTTGATTCAACTTTCTCTGGCAAGCCGGGCGAATTTGAGTACGGCGACGGCGCGCTTCCCGCAGGCTTTGAAGAGTTGCTAAGAGGAATGCGAGCTGGAGAGCGCAAGAGCTTTTCTGTTTTGCCTGAGAAAGGATTTGGCATGCCTAATCCTAATAATGTTCAGGAATTTCCGTTAGACAGCTTTCCCGATAAGGAAAGTCTGGAAGTGGGGATGGTGATGTCATTTGCTGACGCCGCCAAAGCGGAACTACCCGGCGTGATTAAGCAGATCGAAAGCGGTATGGTGACTGTGGACTTCAATCATCCGCTTGCAGGACATACGCTGGACTTTGACGTAGAGGTTCTGGCGGTGAAAGAAGCGCAAGCTGGCGAACAGGAGGGCGGTCATGAAAATTAAGCTAGCGAATCCGCGGGGATTTTGTGCTGGGGTAGACCGTGCGATTGAGATTGTGAACCGGGCTTTAGACGTCTTTGGCGCTCCGATATATGTTCGCCATGAAGTGGTGCACAATCGCTTTGTGGTGGAAGGGCTTAGAACAAGAGGCGCCGTATTTGTAGATGAACTTGATGAAGTTCCAGATGGCGCATTGGTCATTTTCAGCGCCCACGGAGTTTCTCAGGAAGTGCGCCAGGAAGCTGACGCCAGAGGGCTGAAGGTTTTCGACGCTACCTGTCCACTAGTCACCAAGGTTCATATGGAAGTGATGCGTTATTCCAGAGATGGTCGGGAATGCATCCTGATTGGTCATGCAGGACACCCTGAAGTGGAAGGTACGATGGGGCAGTACGACAGCGCTAATGGCGGCGCCATCTACTTGGTGGAGGATGAAGAGGATGCTGGCAAACTTATTGTTAATGATCCCGGTAATCTCGCCTATGTCACCCAAACAACCCTGTCTGTGGATGACACCGCTCGGGTAATCGACGCGTTACGCCAAAAATTCCCTGAAATCAAAGGTCCGCGTAAAGATGATATTTGCTACGCGACGCAAAATCGCCAGGATGCAGTCAAAGAGCTAGCGGCAACATGTGACGTGTTGCTAGTGGTCGGTTCAGTAAACAGCTCAAACTCCAACCGCTTGCGGGAACTGGCTGAACGTATGCAAACCCCTGCATACCTTATTGATGGCGCACATGAAATCCAACCAGATTGGTTCGCTGGCGCCGCCAGCGTCGGCGTCACTGCAGGCGCCTCTGCGCCGGAAGTATTGGTGCAGCAAGTCGTGCAAAGGCTAAGAGAACTTGGCGGCGAAGCTCCGGCTGAGATCGCTGGGCGCGAAGAAAACATCGTTTTCTCGATGCCTAAAGAGCTAAGAATTCCCGCCGTTAACGAATCATGATCAAACTGGAGCGCAGCAGTTGCCTGTGCTCCAGTTCACACTTCCCCTCCCATTGAGACCGTTTATCCCGCAAATGCTCCGTTTATCGTGCGGCGCATGACTATGCTATTCATCTAAATTATTTTTAAGGTGCTTAAAAAGGATGAGAATCTATGAAGCAGAAAGGTTTTACATTAGTTGAGTTGATGGTTGTCTTAACGATACTTGCTATCGCGCTTGCATTTGGGCTACCCAGTATGGGGTATATCATCGACAGTAATAGACTTACCTCAAGCACGAATGAGCTTGTAGGGGCTCTTAACTTTGCTAGGTCCGAAGCGGTAAAACGTGGTCGTACTGTTCGAATTTCGGGGCCCAACGGGAAGACAGGATGGCAGCAGGGATATCAAGTCTGGATCGATACGAATAATAGTAGCTCCTATGACGATGGTGAAGAGCTTCGGATCTTCGATGCATTTAAAGATGAGACTACTGCCATAGGTCCCGCTGCTGCGATTTCTTTTTCTGGATCTGGCTTTGCCTCTGGGGCGACGAGCATTAAGTTATGTAGTGGTAATAAAAATATAACTACTGGCCGCAAGGTTGATGTCTCCTCGGCCGGCCGTGTAACGATTATCGATGAGGTGTGCCCATGATAGGCAGACAGAGGGGTTTCACATTAATAGAGATATTGGTTGCGGTAGTTATCCTGGCGATTGGGTTACTTGGAATTGCTGGCCTTCAGGTTATGTCTGTCAAAAGTTCAACAAATGCGAACCTTAGAAGTGTTGCGGTATATCTTGCCAATGATATGGCTGACAGAATAAGAGCTAATAATGTTGGTGTGGCGGCAGGCAGCTATGATAGCGAAACCGGATCTGCAGAGAATGCGGCTTGCCTCACAACGGCGGGTTGTACCTCTGCGCAAATGGCAGCCAATGATAAATTCGAGTGGCTGCAGGAACTAGGCGATGAGTTGCCTGGTGGCGCCGGGACCATTGTCAACAATGGCGGTTTATTTACTATTACTGTCACATGGAATGACCGAGTTAAGCAAGCTGAGGGAGCGGACGCGGACACTTCCAGTGAGCAGAGCTCGGTTTCACTTACTTTTCAGCCCTAATATGCAAAGGCACACATTATGAGCAGGTTGATTGCACAAAAAGGGTTATCACTCGTCGAGGTGATGATTGCATTGGCGCTTAGTGCACTATTACTTATTGGGATATTCCAAATATTTAATTCAAACAAACAGGCGTTTCAACTTCAGGATGGCTATGCCAGAGTTCAAGAGAGTGGGCGTTTGGCAATGGAAATGCTGAATAGAGATATAAGGAATGCCGCCTATACTGGGTGCTCAAATGGCGTGAATTTTAATAGCATTGTTGAGCCGTCCAAATATAAAGCAGGCATTCCTGACTTTGATTCGAGTAAAGGAATTGTTGCCTATAATAATATATCTTCTATCGCGAGTGGTAGTGAGTTAAACAACTTTGGCTTGACTGTGGGGACTGCAAGTGGCCAAGTTATAGCTGGCACTGATGCTATTGTTATAAAAGGGGCTTCGCCTTGTGATGGCGGGAAGGTTGTTTCGTACAATCAGTCATCTGCTAGTTTTAAGATAGAAGACGCTAAAGCATGCGGAATAAACCAGAATGATATAGTCGTTGTGTCTAATTGTCAGTATGCGGATATGTTTGCAATTACAAATAATCCAATTTCAGGAGGAAGCGTAGACACGGTGACTCATGGCGCCAACTGGAATGTATCTCCACCTAAACTGGATGGTAGCTACTCAAATGATTCTTTCTTATTAAGGTATACAGCTAAAGTTTACTATGTGGCTAATGGGGCAAATAGCAGACCATCGTTGTTTGTTACTCAATTAGAAGGAACCACACTAGTTACTCACGAGTTAGCGGAAGGTATTTCAGATATGCAGTTCCTTATGGGGGAGGACAGCTCCGGCGGTGATAAATCAGTAGATAGGTTTCTTGAGCCCGAGGATGCCGCGTTAGTAATAGGTCGTATAGTTGCAGTGAAAACGAGTTTTACTCTGGAGTCTGAGGATAATGTACTTACTGTCTCAGGTAATCCTCTCACTACAACATTTCAGTCAGTTAGTACTTTAAGAAATAGGGTTAATTGAGATGAAAGCTAACAATAGACAGTCAGGCGCAGCCCTGTTCGTCAGTTTAATACTGCTCCTTGTACTTACAATACTAGGGCTTGCCTCAATGAACGATAGTGTTATGCAGGGCAAGATGGCGGGTGCAGTTCAAGACTCAAATATAGCTTTGCAAGGGGTTGAGGCTACTCTGCGAGAGGCTGAGAGCTTTATTGAGACTGGGGTGGCGAGCACTGCAGCGTTTGATAATACCGGTGGGCTATACGCTATGAATTCTACAACGGTTCCTGACCCATTCTCTACGACTGACTGGGCTAATGCGACTAAGGTAAAAAGTGCGACTAAAGTTAGCGGGCTAAGTGAAGCCCCTAAGTACTTCATCCAACATGTTGGTAAAGTTGCTGCTCCAGATGAGAAAACAAAACTGAATATTGAAACATACAGTCATGAGTCGGGAGCGGGCGAAATAGTGGGCTTTAAAATTATCGCGCGGAGTACGGGTGCGTCAGGAGTGTCGCAACGTATTGTCGAAAGTTATTACGGTAAGCGATTCTAATAATTGCTGTAAGTTATTGGAGGGATTGGTATGAAAAAGTATATCAAGAAAAGTTTTTGGCTTGCCGCTGGCTTTTGGCTGGTTGCGCCAGTCTACTCATACTCAGCTGGTTATACCCCGGGCTTAAAGAACTTGGCTGATGAGCCTCTTTATCTATCAGGGGGGTTGAAAAGTAACCTGATGGTTATTGTTGACGACTCAGGGAGTATGGACTGGGAAACTATGTTTGATACGCCTGGGGGCTTATTGTATTTGGGCACAGATGGGCGCTTTGCAAGTGGTGGTGTAGTTAATACATATGGAGCAGCTTCATATGGCTACCTATTCCCAAATGGATCCAGTTCGAATTATTACGCCACCTCTCAGTCTAGCAGTGGCGGAATGCTATTAACTGGTTGGAAAGAGATTCCACCTATTAAAGCATATGCTTTTGCTCGTAGTTCAGACTATAACAAGGCATATTATGATCCTAATGAGACCTATACTCCTTGGCCATTATATGGTGAGTTGGACTCTCCATTTGAAGGGAAGATAAATAGCATACCGAATGCAAGCGTTACTGCTACTCGCTATGATCCGCTTATTCCAACAAGAACGATCCCACTATTTTCTAATTTCAATACAAGTACAAACGGAGCTGGTTGGGGGTTTTATATAGGTCGTAGCAACATGCCATGTGAGATGTCCACGTTTGCTACTTGTGGTACATCAGATGATAAGCATTATACTTATTACCCTGGAACCTATTATCTAAAAACTAAAGCAAGTACTTATAAGTATTATACATCAGTACCTATCACATCAGCGGAAAGTCAAATATTTGAAGCGGAAGACAACTATTCAGCAGGAACTCTGTTCAAAAAAGGGGCTGACCTGAATAGTGCTGGATGGCTGTCTAATTATTCTGACATTGCTGCAGGCGCATCTAAAGGGGAGTTTGTTGGAACTCCGAATCGTTCAGTTACAGCTGACTCGCTTAATAATATCCCTGCTTCATCGAATGGTGAGGTTGCCGTCAATATTACCTTAACGGGTAAGGTGAAGATATGGATTCGTCGCTGGTTCCCTTCAGGTAATGATGATTCATTTTGGATCAATATGGTTGGGCATCAATATACAGAGTTTAGTATGCCTACTAATGGTGGAAACTGGTTTTCTTCCTCAGGGGAGCATTGGAACAAATGGTTTAATGATCATTCTAACTCATATTCTTGGGATTGGGAGGAGTTTGGAACAATCGATCTGACTGCTCCTGCAACATTGAGAATCAGACACCGTGAAGACGGGGGGTACATTGATCAGATTCTTGTGACAACTAATACTTCCTTGATTCCATCTGGTAAGGCTGAGTACTCTTCCGGAACGTATGCCGAGAGAAGCTGTGCTACAGATATTTCCTACTCTTATTATGACCAGTTTATTGCTGACCCCAAAAAATTTGTATTTTCGGATAATGTAGTTGCGATTGCACCAGACGGAACCTGCTTAAAAGAGTATAAAATTACAGGGTCTGATTCGGATGTATTCAATAATGGAAGCACCGCCAGAACTGGCGTAACAGTGCTTGAAGAAAAACAAAATTTTGCAAACTGGTTTTCCTTTTATCGCCGTAGGCATCAAGCGACTCGTGGAGCCATTGGTAAAGCGTTCCAAAGCGTTAATGGTATACGGACAGGTATGTTTACCATTAACGATGCCGCAAGCGGCTCGCCTCCTACCGTAGCTATGAATGAAATGGACCAAACGGCTGGCGTCAATAAGTTTTTGAAGGATCTATATAATGATGTCGGCAGTGGATCTACACCGCTGAGAACTGCATTGAACCATGCTGGTAGTCAGTATAAAAATACCCCTGATATTATTCAGGGCGCTTGCCAGAAGAACTTTGCGCTACTGTTTACGGATGGATTTAATAACGGCGCGATTTCAGGCATCGGTGATGTCGATACAGCGGAAGGCGCACCCTATGCTGATGAGACTGCCCAGGATAATACGCTGGCGGATGTCGCGATGAAATATTACAAGGATAATTTAAATACCAGTATGAAAACTGGGCAGGTGCCTATCGACACAGAAGCCTGCAAGGCAATTAAGGCTGGAGAGCCGTCACCTGAAGACTGTAATAAGAATTTGCATATGAATACCTATACAGTCGGCTTGGGAAGTCTAGGTAAATATGTATTCGGACAGGACTTTCCAGGAGGTGGCGGAAAGTATATGACGGTGAAGGATGCCTACGCACACCCTCCTGCTTGGAAAGTGGACGGAACGACTGATAACGAGAGCCAAGTTGATGATTTGTATCATGCGGCGGTAAATGGTAGAGGAGAAGTCTTCTCCGCGGATCGGCCTTCCGCTTTAGGGGACGCAATTGGTAACGCTGTTAAGTCGATATTGAAAAAGACAGGGGCTTCGTCTGGGGTGACTTTCAATACCTCGTCGCTGCAAACAGACAGCGTTGTATTTGCTGCAACCTTCAGTTCTGCGACTTGGGAAGGTGACTTGAAGGCTGTTCGGCTGGATCCGAAAACAGGGGATGTGCTCGGTAATGCATGGACCGCTAAGACGGATTTGGATTCTAGGAGCTATACCTCAAGATTGATACTTACTTACGACAACGATCCGGGAGCGAATAGCGGTGGAAGCGATGGGCATACCGGAGGGATGGTTTTCAGCGCGGACACTGACGCTAGCTGGTCAAACCTGACTAAGGCTCAGAAAGCTGATTTGCTATACGGCAAGGACTTAACTGGTCTGGATGAAAGTCAGAAAAGGGCGTTGGCCAAGCCTCTGGTGGACTTTATTCGAGGCGACACGACAAATGAAGGTAAATCATTGCGAGACAGGTCGAGTCGACTTGGAGATATTATTAGCTCAACGCCTGTATATGTAGGTGCGCCGTCTCAAGGTTATCCTGACAAAGCTCCTTTCGGCGTGGCTCCAGGAGCTCCAGCGTCTTCGACGGTGGATCCCTATTCGACTTTCGCGGCGACTTCGAGAACTCCTGCTGTCTATGTCGGCGCAAACGATGGCATGCTGCATGGCTTTAATGGGAAAGAGTCAGGAAGTGGTGCTGGTGAGGAAGTCTTGGCCTATATCCCGGCGAAAGTCTTTTCTGATGCTGCATATTCTGGTTTGCATTACTTGGCGGACCCTGATTACGGTCACAAGAGTTATGTTGACTTAACTCCTATCGCTGCGGATGTATGGATTGATCCCGCAGGTGGTAGCTCACGCTCATGGCGTACAGTACTCGTTGGTGGTTTACGCGGCGGAGGTAAGGGGCTTTTCGCTCTAGACGTGACGAATCCAGCCAACTTCACTGCCGCCAAAGCCGACGACATTGTGATGTGGGAGTTTACGGACAAGGATGACTCTGACTTGGGATATATCACATCTCCTCCTGTTGTGGCCATGATGAATAATGGCAAGTGGGCTTTGATATTTGGAAATGGTTACAATGCTGGCAGCGATTCTTCAACAACAGATGACTCAACCAAATTGATGATTCTGTTTATTGAAGATGGCGCAGATGGTACTTGGACGGTTGGCGACGACTACGTAGAGATAGAAATTGATGATGGCACTGGTTCGTTGTCGGGAGGTCTCGGTGGCGTCGCCGTTGCTGATTTGGATGGTGATAGAGTAGCTGATCGCGTATATGCCGGTGACACACGTGGCAATATGTGGGCGTTTGATGTGTCTGCTTCGAATAAAAGCTCATGGAAGGTGGCTTATAAGTCGGGCACTACACCCAAGCCTTTGTTTACTGCGAAGGATAGCGGAGGCAAGATCCAGCCGATTTCTGGTGCGCCGAACTTAACGTTCCATCCAACAGACAATACGGGAGCTGCGCCTAATGTGGTGGTGGTATTTGGAACAGGGCGTTATTTGACTACTGAGGATCCCAGCATTACAGATGTTCAAACGTTCTATGCGGTATGGGACCATGGAAAGGACAGTATGGTCCGGAGTGATTTGGCTAGTCGTAAACTAACTCAGGAGGTCGTTGAGATTGACGGAAAAAAATATTGGAAGAGACTTACCTCCAGTGCGGTGACCGACCCATGGGCAGATCCTTATCATGGCTGGTATATGGACCTGGATGCTAAAACTCCTGGTGGTTCCAATATAGATGGTGAAGACGGCGAAAGAGTCATTGATAAAGTCTATGTTCGTGGAGGATTGGCTGTTTTCAGTACGCTGGTGCCGCTGGATGGGTCTGGCGACGGCTGCCAAAGCGTTGGACGCAGTTGGCTGATGGTGCTGCCGATCAAGGATGGGCTCCCTCCAGATTCCGCCACACTTGACTTAAATGGAGATGGTGTGATCAACAGTAAAGATGTGATCTCTGTAGGTAAGGGGCCGGGAATCCCAGGCCCTGATGGTCCAGAACCCAGGGACCCCCAACCGAGTAAGCCTGTGTGTCTTGGTGGTTTCTGTTACGGAATTACTGAAGGTGGCGATATAGTGAAAGACTTGGTCGACTTCGGCAAAGGTTCTGAAAGAGAAGGGCGTCTTGGATGGCGAGAGCTAGTGGAGTAAAGGTATGCAGATGAAACTGAACAACGAGGGATTTTCTCTGATTGAGCTGCTTATAGTGATAGCAATCATTGGAATCATTGCAGCTTTTGCATACCCGAGCTATCAGGAGTCCGTAGCTAAATCGCGAAGAGCTGATGCGCAGGGAGCCCTCATCGGGCTTTCCTCAGCTCTTGAGCGCTTTTATAGCGAAGGGTTTACCTATGGTGGCGCAGCGGAAGGCAAAAAGAATACTGGAGCGCCGTTACCGGCGCTCTATCCTTCCCAGGCGCCTCTGGATGGCGGGACCAAATATTATAATTTGAGGATTACCGCCTCTACGACGAATAGCTTTACTATTCAAGCCCAACCGATAGGAGCGATGGTTGGAGATCGGTGCGGCAATCTACAGCTAAACTCGACCGGAGCGAGGACTGCTGCTGTTGGTGAAGACGACTGCTGGAGATAGCTCTTGCCCTACTTGGAACGAAGGCGCAGTTGCGCCTTCGTTTGCTTTACTTGCACTTGAAGGATTCAAGCTGCTCTGGAGTAAGTTCCCTGGAAATTCTTGCCCGTCCTCCGCGATTTATGACTATTCCTCTGGCCAGAGCCGTGTTTTTGCTTTTGTGGCATAAAGCCAATGTTCCATTTTGTCTATACGTTAATCCGGTTGGCTGAAACCGTATAAACGAATTCCCGCCCCAGCTCCTCCATATTAATTGATAGTCGGCAGACGGCTCGTATTTAAGCAACACGGTCTCGCTATCTATCTCTTTATTGTCATTTGCGTCAATAAATACATAGAGTGGATTATTCCAGTTATCGTCACAGCTTCTAGCGTCAGGAGAAGGGCAGAGAGTCACTTCTTGCTTGGAGCTTACGGCCGTATTGCGGGTAAAGTTTATGACACCCAATAACTGGTTAGTTGCAGTAATCGCTTTCTGGTTTTGAATAAATTGGAGGAGTTGCGGATAGCCGATGCCAGCGACTATGCCAATAATGGCGAGAACAGCCAAAAGCTCAATGAGGGTAAATCCCTTGCGGTGCATAATTCAGTTCCTTCTGTGTGGTTAAACCGATTCCAATCGGAAGGCGTATTATGCAGATTTTTGAGCCTTTGGCTAGTGTTTGATCAGTGAGGCTGGATTTTGCCCGGTTAGTTATGGCGTGGGAGATGGATCACTCCATCCCCAGTTTCTTCAGGCGGTAGCGTAGGGCGCGAAAGCTGATGCCCAGTTTTTTGGCGGCAGCTGTTTTATTCCATCGTGTTTCTTCAAGCGCTTTCTCAATAGCTTGCTTTTCAATGTTTTCGAGAAAGTGTTCAAGGTTGACTTTGTTCTCATCGAACTCCGGCACATCCAGCTCCATGGCGTCTGTTGAGGAGCCTTCCGTATCTGTTTTAGGCAGATGGATGTCCTCTTCGTTAATGACATCGTCTTCGCACAGGGTAAAGGCGCGCTCCATAATATTTTCGAGTTCGCGAACGTTACCTGGAAAGTAATAAGCCTCCAGTTTCTGCATCGCCGCTTTGCTAATTGAGGCGTCAGGAATTTCGCATTCATCCGCTAGTTGTTTTAGAAAATGATTGGCGAGAAGCGGAATGTCTTCTTTTCGCTGACGCAAGCTCGGGACTCTCAGCTCGATGACATTTATTCGATAAAAAAGGTCTTGGCGGAACCGGCCTTCATCTACTTCATTGTGCAAATCTTTATGAGTAGCGGACAATATGCGTACATCGATAGGAATCTCCTTTTGTTCGCCAACAGGACGAACAGCTTTTTCCTGAATCGCTCGCAGTAGTTTTACTTGCATGGTTAAAGGCAAGTCAGCAACTTCATCAAGAAAAAGCGTCCCGCCATTCGCAGCTTGGAATAACCCTACTTTATTTTCAACTGCACCAGTAAATGCCCCTTTCTTATGACCGAAAAATTCACTTTCCATTAACTCGCTGGGTATAGCGCCACAGTTGACTGGCACAAAGGGTCCTTCGCTTCGCGGCCCTTGCTCATGGATCGATTTGGCCACCATTTCCTTTCCGCTACCCGACTCGCCGCTGATATAAATCGGCGCCTGGCTGCGTGCGAGCTTTCTGATTTGTCCGCGAAGTTTATCCATGGTGGATGATTCGCCGAGCAGTTGGGTTACTTGAGGGGCTGCTTTTGGGGTGTCACTTTTTGGAAGTTTTAATGCACTGTTAACCAGCTCGCGCAGACGAGCAAGATCTACAGGTTTAGAGACAAAATCAAAGGCGCCGGCTTTTAGTGCGGAAATGGCCGTATCTATACTGCCATAAGCTGTAATCACTGCTACAGGCGTATTGGACGACTGCTTTTGGATGTGGGCGACAAGGTCGATGCCATTGCCATCCGGCATATTCATATCGGTCAGTACGAGACTGAAGCTCTCTTCGCTCAATAATTGCTTGGCTTGCGTAATATTTTCAGCCGCCCGTGTTTCTATTTGCATGCGGCTTAAAGTGATTTCCAGTAACGCGCGAATATCGGGTTCGTCGTCAACGATGAGTACTTTCTTTATCATAACTGATTGTTCTATATAGCTCGTTTCGGATGGGGAAAGGTGATGCGGAAGCAGCCGCCCCCTTCCTGTCTTGTGAGATAGTCTAATTGCGCTTGATTAGCTTCACATAGCTCTTTGGATAAGTATAAACCCAAGCCTGTCCCTTTGGGGTCAGTTGTGAAAAAAGGCTCAAATAGATGATTTAATTGCTCCTCATTGATGCCCGGACCAATATCTATTACGTCAATAAAAGCTTGCCCTGTCTCTTCAATTTCACCCACGACTAGCTTAACCCAGGAACGCGCGCTTTCCAGCTTGCTGTAGCGCAAGCCGTTGCCCACGAGATTATTGAGGATCTGATTGAGGTGATTGGGGTCAAAGCGGCCATGGATGTCGTCTTTTAAGGGTAGTATTTCAATTTCTGCGTCTCGTGTGCCGGCGGCGGTGTAGTCGCACACAAAGTCCGTGAGCCAGGGAATCAGAGTGAGCATTTGTGGTGAGCTGATTTTCCTGCGTGACAGGCTTAATACGTTCTCGATGATGCCATTCATGCGGGTGGCGTGTCGCAAAATTATCTCCGCCATTTGTTTGTCGGGAGGCGTTAACTCCTGTGACTCCAATAACAACTGTGCGGCGTGGCTGGCAGCGCCTAGCGGATTCCTGATTTCATGAGCTATACCCGCAGTGAGTCTGCCCAGTGAGGCTAATTTGAGTTGCTGAGCCTGTTGCGCGATTTTGCCTGTATCTTCGAGGAAAATGAGGATGTCCTGACCTTCTTCTTTTTGCAAAATTGCGAAATTGGCCTGTATTGGCGCTCTGATCGCCGAACCTCGAAAAGGAGTCGTTTTCTTGCTTGGATCTTCCTGCCATTCCTGTAATCGGAGTAGCAAGTCCTCGGGTAACGAGGTTAACTCATGTGTTTCATCGACGTTAAGCAAACTCTGTGCGGCCTGATTGGCCATTCTTACGCCGCCGTTCTCATCCGCGACGATAATGCCGGTTAACATTCTTTGTATGATCTGATGGTTGAGGCGCTCAAGCTCCAGAATGTTTTGCGCACGCTTACGCGCAAGGTTTTCAGTGGTTGCGATGCGTATCGACAGGTTTTTAACGAGCAATGCGGTGGCGAAGTACACGACACCTAGAATGCCAGCTCGGAAAACGTTATCTACGTCACTGTATTGTGCGACCATTCGGTATATTTCCTGGGAGACAACGCCCAGACTGGCTATGGCCGCCAGCAGCGTCCCTAACTGTCCTCGTAAAATTATATTGCCGGCGGCGACGCTGATGACCACCATATTTCCCAGGCCGCTTGAAACGCCGGTCCCGAATAAGAGCATTGCTGAGATCAAGAGTAGTTCTAAAACAACCGACACCATGGCGTGCCGTATTTCGGGACGGAACCCTGCTAAGAGTAAAAAGCCCGTAAATACGTGAATCGCCAGATAGCATATGACAGAGACTTCAAAGTAAAACGGCGATAGGTATTGGCTGACGCTGGATGGGTTTTGTAGATATAAGGCGCTCACCAGAATGATGCCCACCGTCACCCGATAGTGGTTATAAACCCGGAATAGCCGGTTGGTGGTTTGTTCTACATCGGTGCTTAAATCAGACATGCGCGAAGCCTGCAACAAAACTATCCTTGAAGAAGTGAGCTGTCTATTTAATTCGATGTTGACGGAGAAGTGTCCGGCATTGGAATTATTTCGGTATAGTGCTCAGAATTTTAATGAAAACAGTATAATGCAAACTTTCCCAATGTTTGTGTGACAGATGGTAACCAGAATGACGCAGCTTAAAGTCGCTTTCGCACAGATCGACTGTTTGGTCGGGGATATACCCGGCAACGTAGATAAAGTCATAGAGGCCGTTGAGACGGCGAAGACAAAATATAGCGCCGACTTGGTGATATTTCCTGAGTTAACTTTGACCGGCTATCCGCCCGAAGATCTGTTGCTGAGGGCTAGCTTGCAAGTCAGAGTCGAGAAAGCCTTGGAGCGGATTCTGGATTCGGTGAAGGATGTTGCTCTGGTTATTGGCTTTCCTTGGAGGGAGCAGGGCAAGCTGTTCAATTGCGCCGCCTTTATTGATGGTGGCGAAATTAAGGCGAAGTATCGTAAGAAATGTTTGCCAAATTATCAGGTGTTTGACGAGAAACGATACTTTGAGCCGGGCTCTGAAACTGTGGTTCTGCCCTGGCGAGGCTTCAATCTGGGCATTTCGATCTGTGAAGATGTGTGGGAAGAAGCCCCTATCGCTGCGACAGCTGCAGCAGGCGCTGACTTTATCGTCAATATCAATGCATCTCCCTACGATATGGCTAAGCACCAACAAAGGCGCACGCTTGTTCAGTCTCGCGCAGTGACCAATAGCGTCCCGATCCTGTATGTGAATATGATCGGCGGCCAGGATGAACTTATTTTTGATGGCGGCTCGTTCGCGGTTGATCGTCATGGAAGAGTCTGTTTCAGCGCCCCTCAATTTGAGGAAGGGATTTTTCTGCTTGAGTTAAATGACGTCATTCACGGCGAAAGCCGACAGGTCTCCGATTCTGCGCCCGCTATGACGGTGGAGGAGAGCATCTATAAAGCGTTGGTGACCGGGGTAAGGGATTATGTAAATAAGAACCGGTTCAAATCAGTCGTGATTGGTTTGTCTGGCGGCATTGACTCGGCCGTTACCTTGGCGGTTGCTGTTGATGCGATTGGCGCTGATAGAGTGAGAGCGGTGATGATGCCTTTCCGCTACACCTCCCAGATGAGTCTGGAGGACGCAGAAGCGGAAGCGAAGGCGCTGGGCGTTCAGTATGATGTAGTTCCCATTGAGCCTATCTATGATCAGTTTATGGGAGCGTTAAACCCCTTGTTTGCCGGTTTGGGTCGCGATACGACGGAAGAGAATATCCAGGCGCGAATCCGTGGTGTTATTCTGATGGGGATTTCGAATAAGACTGGCGCACTGGTGTTGACCACGGGTAATAAAAGCGAAATGGCTGTGGGCTATGCGACGCTGTATGGCGATATGGCGGGGGGCTATGACGTCCTGAAGGATGTATTTAAAACTATGGTGTTTCGCCTTGCCTGGTACCGTAATACGTTGTCTCCAGTTATTCCGGAAAGGGTTATCACGCGCCCACCATCGGCTGAGCTGGCTCCAGATCAGAAAGATGAAGACAGCTTACCTCCCTACGAAATTCTGGATGAAATATTGTCCTTATATGTTGAGCATGACATTAGTGCTGACGGTATTGTTGCGAAAGGCTTTGATAAAGAGATTGTTTATCGAGTGGTGCGTTTGGTGGACATCAACGAATATAAGCGTCGTCAGGCTCCTGTAGGAGCAAGAATCACTATGCGTGGGTTTGGGCGGGATCGTCGTTACCCGATAACTTCTGGCTGGAAGCTGGGGGAATGAGTTAGTTTTCTTGGAGACAAAAAAAGAAAAGGCCGCTGATGCGGCCTTTTCTGCATATGAACCAGGGCTTAGTCGCCAAGACCAAAGTCAAAATCGAAGACGCTGCTGATGTTGCGATCTTCTTCTTTGAACTCAGAGCCATTGAAGCGCATGTTGGCGTCGAAAGATTTGTAATCTGGATAACTGGTGGCGAGCAACACTAAGGCGTCATCGGCGTGACGCTGCATACCCAGATACCTGTAAAGCTCTACCATTAAAGATAACGCTTCCGGCACGACAGGCGTCTCAGGATAATTCTCGACGACGTATTGAGTGCGGGCTACTGCTGCAACGTAAGCCTGGCGACGAATGTAATAACGTGCGACATGCATTTCATACTGGGCCAAGCGTTCTTTTATCGCTAGCATGCGCTTTTCCGCGTCAGCCGCATAGGGGCTGTCTGGGAAGTTCGTGACAAGGGTGGAGAAGTCTCTGAAGGCCTCTTTCGCGCGCCCCGGATCACGGGAATTAACGTCGATGGGGAGAAATCTTGGTCCTAAGCCCAAATCTGCATAATAGGCGGCCAACCCTTTGATGTAGTAGGCATAATCAACATGAGGGCTCTCAGGGTGAAGACGGATAAACCGCTCTGCCGCAGACTCCGCTCTTTCTGGATTCAGAGAATTATAGTGGGCGTATATCAAATCGAGCTGAGCTTGCTCTGCATAGCGCCCGAATGGATGGTAAGTCTCCAGGTCTTCCAAGTGGCGCGCTGCTTCCAAAAAGTTGCCTGAGTCCAAAGCGGATTTGGCCTTGTCGTAGTATTCCTTTTCACTCAACACTTTTGGTGGGGCGGAGGCGCATGCTGTCAGCAGAAGGAAGGCCAGCATGGCAAAAAGGGCGCGAATACGATGCATATTTGAATTAAACTTCACTAATTTCATGGAATAGAGCAGCCTTGCGCAGCAAGGCTTTCGTGAATATTGGCGCGCCATTATTCCACAACCATAGTTTTGACAACACCCCACAGCCGACGGATTTAATTTATGAGTCATCGCATACAACAGTCATTGATTGTTCCCGCTGAGCTTGGCGAGCAGCGGTTGGATATGGCTGCAAGCGAGCTAATGCCTGAATATTCAAGGTCCAGGATACAAAGCTGGATTAAGCAGGGAGCCCTGCGCGTCAATGGAAAGCAGGTTAAACCTAAAGAAAAGGTAATTGAAGGCGACCAGGTTGAGCTGGATGTTGAACTGGAAGCGCAAGGTGACTGGGAAGCGCAGCCAATTGCGCTGGATATCGTTTTCGAAGACGAGCACCTCCTGGTTATTAATAAACAAGCGGACTTCGTCGTTCATCCTGCTGCGGGCCATAGCGATGGAACGGTTGTTAACGCAGTTTTGCATCATTGTCCTGCATTGGCGGAACTTCCCCGCGCAGGCATTGTGCATCGGCTGGACAAAGATACGACAGGTTTGATGGTCATTGCGAAAACGCTTGTTGCGCACAGTTCTCTCGTTGAACAGCTGCAGGCAAGAGAAATGGGAAGGGAGTATGAGGCTGTCGTATACGGCGAGTTAACTGGCGGAGGGATGGTTGAAGCGGCGATTGGCAGGCATCCGCAGAGTCGCCAGAAGATGGCGGTGACCCGTGGGGGGAAAGACGCGGTGACTCATTACAGGCTGATACGATGCTGGCGGGGTTTCACCCATTTGAGGTTGAAACTGGAAACCGGGCGAACGCATCAAATTCGGGTGCATATGGCGCATATTAACCACTCTATATTAGGCGACCCGCTGTATGGGGGACGCCCACGTCTTCCGAAAGGATTGGCGTCGGAAACCATCGAATATCTACGCTCTTTTGGCAGGCAGGCCTTGCATGCGAAAGCGCTTGAGCTATCGCACCCAACAACTGGCGAGGTGCTGAGTTGGGAGGTGGACTTGCCCGAGGACATGAAAAGCCTGCTAAACCGCTTGGATATGGAAGAAGAGGATGCTGCATAGATGGATGCCGCTGGACTGCAGTTGATTCAACCTGATTGGCCAGTTCCTGCCAATGTCCGAGCGCTGGTCACGACGAGAGCGGGCGGAGTCAGTCAGCGGGAGTTCGCCAGCATGAACCTTGGCGGTCATGTTGGGGACGATGCAAATGCAGTCGATACTAACAGGCGTCTTCTAGCGGCGGAGGCGAAGTTGCCTGCTGACCGCTTTCATTGGCTAGAGCAGGTGCATGGCCTCGATGTGGCCGTGTTGAATAGTATCGGGTCTCCCCAGCCACTTACTGCGGATGCTGCGTTTACTGTTCAGTCGCAGCAGGCATGTTGCATTCTGACAGCGGACTGTCTTCCCGTTCTATTCGCGGCTGCTGACGGCTCTGCAGTGGCTGCGGCTCACGCGGGATGGCGGGGGCTGGCCGCTGGGGTGTTGGAAAATACAGCCAAATGCTTTAGTAACCGGACTGAATTGCTGGTTTGGCTAGGTCCTGCGATCAGTCAGGCGGCTTTCGAAGTCGGCCAGGAGGTGATGGATGCTTTTGTCGCACAAGAACCAGAGTCTGCAACTTGCTTTATCCCTTCATCGTCTAACGCTGGTAAATGGCATGCGGACTTATACGCTCTGGCTCGGCTTAGGTTGCATAGACTTGGAGTTGCACAAATCTTTGGCGGCGACTATTGCACCTATACGGATTCAGGCAGGTTTTTCTCCTATCGCAGAGATGGCGTAACGGGACGCATGGCGTCAGTTATTTGGCTCGACTCTTCTTCTTAGGATTAAGGCTTGAGATAGGTCAATATCCCGCTCACTTTCTTTCTCTTCTTAGCGCACAGCCTTGAAGCTTTTAGAGCTTGGCCCCACATTTTCGGTAATTGAAACCGCGTCATAGTGCACGCGGATAACATCGAAATTTTGGGGTAATGCAGATGCGATTTGATAAATTCACCAGCCGTCTACAGATGGCGATATCAGAAGCCCAGTCGCTTGCCTTGGGTAAAGATCATAACTTCATAGAGCCTGTACACCTGTTTCAATCACTGTTGAACCAGTCTGGAGGCTCCACGGCGCCGCTGCTACAGCAGGCCGGTGTTGACGTGGTTCGCTTTAAATCCATGTTGGCGCAGGAACTGGATAAGCTGCCACAAGTCCAGGGCTCTGACGCGGATGTTCATTTATCCAACGACTTAGGGCGGCTGTTGAATCTGGCGGACAAGCTGGCGCAGAAACGTAGCGATCAGTTTATTTCCAGTGAGTTGGTGCTTCTGGCGGCGATAGACGACCGGGGTGTCGTAGGAAGGCTGCTAAAAGAGTGCGGCGCTGATAAACAAAGTTTGGAGAGGGCGATAGAAACTATGCGTGGCGGTGAAAAAGTACAAGACCAAGGTGCGGAAGAGAGCCGTCAGGCGCTTGATCGCTTCACTATCGACCTTACCGCCCGTGCGACGGAAGGCAAATTGGACCCTGTTATTGGCAGGGACGATGAAATCCGCAGAACGATTCAGGTATTGCAGCGCCGCCGCAAAAATAACCCTGTTCTAATCGGTGAACCCGGCGTGGGTAAAACCGCAATTGTCGAAGGGCTTGCGCAGCGTATCGTGAACGGTGAAGTCCCTGAAGGGCTGAAAAATAAGCGTGTACTGGCTCTGGATATGGGGGCTTTGATAGCGGGGGCCAAATTTCGCGGCGAGTTTGAGGAGCGCCTGAAGGGGGTGCTTAACGAGCTTGCGAAGCAAGAAGGGCAGATTATCTTATTCATTGATGAGCTCCATACCATGGTTGGCGCGGGTAAGGCGGAGGGCGCGATGGATGCGGGCAATATGTTAAAGCCTGCTTTGGCCCGCGGCGAGCTGCATTGTGTTGGAGCCACTACATTGGATGAATACCGGGAGTTCATTGAAAAGGATGCTGCTTTGGAGCGTCGCTTTCAGAAAGTGTTGGTTGATGAGCCGAATGTTGAGGACACCATCGCGATATTACGCGGCTTGAAGGAACGCTATGAGGTGCACCATGGCGTCGAAATCACTGACAGCGCCATTATCGCTGCGGCGAAGTTGTCGCATCGCTACATTGCAGATCGTCAGCTGCCTGACAAAGCTATAGATTTGGTCGACGAAGCCGCCAGTCAGATCCGGATGGAGATAGATTCCAAACCCGAGCCGCTGGATAGATTGGAACGCCGCTTGATTCAGTTGAAGATGCAGAGAGAAGCGCTGAAAAAAGAGAAAGATGCCGCATCCAAAAAAAGTGTGGATGAGCTGAATACGCAAATTGATGAGATGGAAAAGGAATTTGCGGACCTTGAAGAGGTATGGAGTTCTGAAAAAGCAGCGCTGCAAGGTACACAACAAATCAAGAGCCAGCTGGAGCAAGCCCGAGTGGACTTGGAAAATGCCCGCAGACAGGGCGACCTGACTAGAATGTCGGAGCTTCAATATGGGCGGATTCCTGAACTGGAGAAGCAGCTGGATATGGCGAGCCAAGCCGAAATGCTGGAAATGCGCTTGCTACGCAATAAGGTTTCTGAAGAGGAAATTGCCGAAATAGTCTCCAAATGGACCGGTATTCCTGTCGCCAAAATGCTTGAGGGCGAGCGTGAGAAACTGTTGCGCATGGAAGAAGCATTGCATCAGCGCGTTATCGGGCAAGACGAGGCTGTCGTTGCGGTCGCCAATGCGGTGCGTCGCTCAAGAGCAGGCCTTAGCGATCCTAATCGCCCGAACGGTTCATTCCTGTTTTTGGGGCCGACAGGAGTCGGTAAAACAGAGCTTTGCAAGTCCCTGGCGAGCTTCTTGTTTGACACTGAAGAAGCGATGGTGCGCATCGATATGTCGGAATTTATGGAGAAGCATTCCGTCGCGAGATTAATTGGCGCTCCTCCTGGCTATGTGGGCTATGAAGAGGGAGGGTACCTGACTGAAGCCGTCAGACGTAAGCCATACTCTGTCTTGCTTTTGGACGAAGTAGAAAAGGCGCATCCTGACGTATTCAATATTCTGCTGCAAGTGTTGGAAGATGGTCGCCTGACGGATGGACAGGGGCGTACTGTCGACTTCCGCAATACAGTCATTGTTATGACTTCTAATCTGGGGTCTGACCTGATTCAGGCGATGGGCGGACAGGATGAAAACTACGACGAAATAAAAGATGCCGTGTTGGAAGTGGTTGGCAGGCATTTCCGTCCAGAGTTCATTAACCGAATCGACGAAGTGGTCGTCTTCCATCCGTTGACCGCTGAACAGATTCGCGGCATTGCCCTGATACAGCTGGAAATCTTGAATCGCCGCTTGCAAGAGCAGGACCTTAAAGTTGAGCTGAGCGCCGAAGCTATGGCGACGCTGGCGGAAGTTGGCTTTGATCCTATATATGGAGCCCGCCCGCTGAAACGGGCGATACAGCAACGAGTAGAGAACCCATTAGCACAATCGATTCTTAATGGTGAGTTTCAGCGTGGGGATGTGATTGCGGTAGAAGTAAAAGGTGGAAAATTAGTCTTCAGGCGATAATAAAAAGACGGAATTAAATGCGGAGCGCTTATTGCTCTCCGCATCTTTCGTCTATTCTTTTTTGCGTGCTTTTACGCTTTTCCAGTATTTCTTCTGGTGTTAAGTAACGCAAACTTCCATCTTCCTGCTTTTCGCGAATGCGTGCGCTATTCGTCATGGTTTGCAGGTACTCTTTTAATTGGCTGCACATTTCTTTCAATTGCGCGTCGGCAGTAGCGTTTTCCTGAGCTTGCTGCGCCTTAATTTTCTCCAGTTCTTGCTGGTCGCTTAGCTGTTGAGATTGCTCATTCAGGTCTTGCCGCTCTCTCGTTGGTGTTCCTGTTTGAACGTTAAGTTCTTCACTGGTTTTAAAATCCGGCTTTTTGTCAGAATAGTGAATAACGCCATTCTCATCGGTCCACTTATACACGCCGCTGGCAAAGGACAGAGAGCTGATACTTAACAGAAAAATAGAAAAGATGGCTGTACGCATAAAATCAAGGATCTCCAAGCCACTGAAATTCATAAACAACAGAGAGTACATAATACCGGAAAGATAGATGAAAGCGCAGCGTTGGTAAAGCCGCGGGAGCCTTGAATTGCGCATTTTCTATTGACAGAGACGGATGGGATGTCAGAATTGTCGATTGCTCGAACATCGGCGTAACTTTTACGGCAAAACCAACAAAGCTACGAACGATCATGACCACACGATATCTGCAGACCACAGACTCCTAACACCAGGAGCAGTCTTTGAGTAAATGCCCAACAGGCATGTGTGAGCAAGTCAAGAGATAACCTCTCGCGATAAACAGCTAGTGTGGCGGCGTCCACCATATGTATCCTTTTGGGTCTATATTTGAGTGGAAGTTATTAGCAACCAGCCCTAATTCGCGCTGACGCATTCTGCGCGTATTAAGAGAGGAAGACGTGACGGCAGAAATGTTATCCGGCGCCGATATGATCGTGCGCTTTCTGCAAGACGAGGGTATCGAATACATATACGGATATCCTGGCGGCGCGGTGCTTCATATATATGACGCACTGTTTCGCCAAAATAAAGTAAAACATATCCTGGTGAGACACGAGCAAGCAGCCGCCCATATGGCGGATGGTTACGCTCGGGCGACAGGCAAGCCAGGCGTTGTTCTGGTGACTTCAGGTCCTGGCGCCACCAATACTGTGACAGGCATTGCAACCGCCTACATGGATTCAATTCCCATGGTGGTGCTGTGTGGGCAGGTTCCCTCCACTTTGATTGGCGAAGATGCATTTCAGGAAACTGACATGATGGGCGTTTCTCGTCCTGTCGTGAAGCATAACCTGAGCGTCAGAGACCCTAGCGAAATCCCCGTCGTATTGAAAAAAGCCTTCTATCTGGCCTCTACTGGTCGTCCTGGGCCGGTTGTAGTGGATATCCCTAAGGATATGACTACGCCTAACGAGAGGTACGAGTACGTATACCCCAAAAAGGTAAAAATGCGCTCATACAGTCCGCCTACCCGTGGGCATGCAGGGCAGATTAGAAAAGCTGTAGATATGATGTTGGCGGCGAAACGCCCCATCATATATGCAGGCGGCGGTATCGTTTTGGGGCATGCCTCAAAAGAGTTGGTTGATCTGTCGCACCAGTTGAATTTTCCCGTCACCACTACTTTGATGGGCATTGGCGGATTTCCTGCGGATGACAAGCATAGTCTTGGCTGGCTTGGAATGCACGGTAGCTATGAATCTAACATGGCTATGCACCATAGCGACCTGATTGTGGCTGTCGGCGCGCGATTTGATGATCGCGTCACCAATGCGACAGAAAAATTCTGTCCTGGCGCCAAGATTATCCATGTGGATATCGACCCTGCGTCTATCTCAAAAACCGTTCAGGTCGATGTTCCTATTGTCGGACCAGCCGTTTCTGTATTGCGCGATATGATTGCGTTTGTGAAAGAGGACAACTCACGTCCAGATAAAGAAGCGCTATCGTCATGGTGGAAACAGATTAATGAATGGCGCGCCTACCACGGTGGACGCTATCGTACTGACGACAGCGAGATGCTCAAGCCGCAGCAAGTAATTGAAATGCTGTGCAAGATCACGGAAGGCAATGCCTATGTCACCACTGACGTTGGCCAGCACCAGATGTTTACCGCGCAGTATTACCGCTTCAATAAACCCAATCGCTGGATTAATTCTGGCGGCCTGGGAACCATGGGGTTCGGTTTGCCTGCGGCGATGGGCGTCAAGCTTAGCTTTCCTGAAGAAGAGGTCGTGTGCGTGACTGGTGAGGGCAGTATTCAAATGAATATTCAAGAGCTCTCAACCTGCAAACAGTTCAATCTTCCGATAAAGATTATCAACCTGAACAACCGCTCCTTGGGAATGGTTCGTCAGTGGCAGGACATGAATTACGAGGCGCGTCATTCGCAGTCCTATATGGAGTCTTTGCCGGACTTCATGGCGTTGGCGGAAGCTTATGGGCATGTCGGGATTACCATTCGTAAGCCGGAAGAACTAGAGGAAGGTTTAAGAAAAGCTTTCGCAATGAAAGACCGTCTGGTGTTTGTCGATATATATGTTGACCCTCATGAGCACGTTTACCCGATGCAGGTGGCGCGTGGCGCAATGAAAGACATGTGGCTAAGCAAAACGGAGAGGGTGTAAACGGCATGCGTCGAATCATATCAATGCTATTGGAGAATGAGCCTGGCGCGCTGTCCCGAGTGGTAGGACTGTTTTCGCAACGGAATTACAACATTGAAACGCTGACGGTGGCTCCAACAGAGGACCCGACACTTTCCAGGCTGACTGTCACCACAATTGGCTCTGATCGGGTCATTGAGCAGATTACCAAGCAACTTAACAAGTTGGTGGAAGTCGTGAAGGTGGTCGACCTGACAGAGGGCGCCCATATTGAACGCGAGCTGATGTTGATCAAGCTGAAAGCGAGTGGCGCATTAAGGGCCGAAATAAAGAGAACGGCTGATATCTTCCGGGGACAGATTGTTGACGTGTCCAGTACGGTCTATACCGTTCAATTAACCGGAGATAGTGACAAATTAGATGCTTTTATCCAGGCGATTGGGAAGAGCAGCGTGTTAGAAGTCGTGCGCAGCGGGGTTTCCGGTATTGCGCGTGGTGAAAAAACATTATCAGTTTAACGAGTAAGGGCGCGAGCGCGCACAGAAATAGGTGAATAAAATGCAAGTTTATTACGATAAAGATTGTGACCTTTCCATCATCCAGGGCAAGAAAGTTGCAATTATTGGCTACGGCTCTCAGGGACATGCGCATGCTAATAACCTGAAGGACTCCGGTGTTGATGTATGTGTTGGTTTGCGTAAGGGGTCCAGTTCCTGGGCCAAAGCTGAAAACGCAGGACTTGCAGTTAAAGAAGTGGCGGAAGCTGTCGCTGGCGCAGATGTTGTAATGATTCTGACCCCAGACGAGTTCCAGTCGAAACTATACAAGTCTGAAATTGAGCCGAACCTTAAGAATGGCGCAACGCTGGCGTTTGCTCATGGTTTCAGTATTCATTACAACCAAATCGTGCCACGCGCAGATCTGGACGTCATTATGATCGCCCCCAAGGCTCCAGGGCATACAGTTCGCTCTGAGTTCGTAAAAGGTGGCGGTATTCCCGATCTGATCGCTATTTTCCAGGACGCTTCTGGTTCAGCGAAAGACTTGGCTCTTTCCTATGCTAGCGGTGTTGGTGGGGGGCGTACCGGTATCATCGAAACTACCTTCAAAGATGAAACCGAAACTGACCTGTTTGGTGAGCAAGCTGTGCTGTGCGGTGGCGCTGTAGAGTTGGTGAAAGCTGGTTTCGAAACGCTGGTGGAAGCAGGTTATGCGCCAGAGATGGCGTACTTCGAGTGTCTGCATGAGTTGAAGCTTATTGTTGACCTGATGTACGAAGGCGGTATCGCCAACATGAACTACTCCATTTCCAACAACGCGGAATATGGTGAGTATGTCACTGGTCCTGAGGTTATCAATGATCAGTCCAGAGCGGCTATGCGCAATGCGCTGAAACGCATCCAGGATGGCGAATACGCCAAAATGTTCATCGCTGAAGGCGCTCATAACTACCCATCAATGACCGCTTATCGTCGTAATAACGCAGCTCATCCTATCGAGCAAGTGGGCGAAAAGCTGCGTAGCATGATGCCTTGGATCGCATCGAATAAAATCGTAGATAAGTCCAAAAACTAATCGGCGATAATGCCACAGACCTGAAAACGCGGCGTATGCCGCGTTTTTTTTGGGGCTGGTTGTCTAATCCTGCTCTCATGTATAGTTGTTTGCTCTATTGGAAATTATTGAGTGATATATGACCTCTTCAAACTCTAAAAAAGAAGTCGAGCTTGCTGACATCAAGGCTGATGCTTCCCGCAAAAAAGATGAAACGGTTGCTGGTGCTGAAGTCGTTGAAGAAGAAGTTGTTGGTGGGGCCAAGGTGCGGCGGAGAGGGGTATACCTGTTGCCCAATCTTTTTACTACAGGATCCTTGTTTTCAGGCTTTTACGCTATTGTCGCCGCAATGCATGGAAACTTTGAGAATGCCGCTATTGCGATATTCATTTGTATGATTCTCGATGGCTTGGACGGGCGAGTGGCGCGCCTGACTAACACGCAAAGCGCGTTCGGCGCCGAATACGACAGTTTGGCTGATATGGTGGCTTTTGGGGTGGCCCCTGCGCTGGTGGCCTTCACTTGGACATTGTCTGACCTTGGAAAGATCGGCTGGGTCGCTGCTTTTATATATGTGGCCGGCGCAGCATTGCGATTGGCCAGATTTAATACCCAAATAGGGTCAGTGGATAAAAAGTATTTTGTTGGTCTGCCTAGCCCCTCTGCTGCGGCAGTCGTTGCAGGAACGGTTTGGACGCTGCACACACTGGAGCATTCCATTTGGCTGTCATACGGCGCAGTGCTGATTGTCGCTGGCGCGGGCGTGCTGATGGTCAGCAACATTCTCTTTTATAGCTTTAAGGAATTCGACCTCAAGGGACGAGTGCCTTTTGTCGCCATACTGATTGTTGTATTGATCTACGCGGTCATTGCCACGGCCCCTGCGCAAGTGCTGTTGGGCGGTTTTTTGCTGTACACCGTTTCAGGTCCATTCCAGGCGCTGCAGCGCTGGAGAAAAAAGAAACGGCAGGCCAGTTGAATTTTTTCTGATCCCTGCGGTCTAACCTTGGTGTGAATTAATGATTTAGTTGTTACACCTTGTTGGAAGGACCGCTTCAATGCTCATCAAAACCTCTTCAGACATTCCCTCATCAGAGATAACCGACGAAAAAGTCTACCTGTCACGCCGTAGTTTTATGAGGGGCGTGGCGGTTGCGGCGGTATCAAGCTCCGCTGCTGGGTCACTCATTGGTTGCACGAGTTCTGCGAGTGCGGCGGTTACTCCTTCAAGACAAGCATGGGAACAGTTGGTGGCCCCCCAGTTTCAAAATATTAAAGCTGGGCCTTTCAATACTACTGAAGAGCAAACTCCCTACGAAGACATTCTTCGTTACAACAACTTTTATGAGTTTGGTACTGACAAAACTGATCCATCCAGGTATGCGGAGAAGTTGGATATTCAGCCATGGTCTATCAAAGTAGATGGCGAATGCGAAAAGCCTGGAAGCTATCAACTTGAAGACCTTGTCAAAGAAAGTCAGCTGGAAGAGCGTGTGTATCGTCTGCGCTGTGTCGAGGCATGGTCTATGGTGATTCCTTGGGTGGGAATACCCATGGCGACTATTCTGAAAAAGTTTGAGCCTAACTCTAATGCGAAGTATGTCGCTTTTGAGACGGTGGTCAGGCCAGAGCAAATGCCGGGGCAGCGCTCACTATTCAGCAGCATTGAGTGGCCTTATAGAGAAGGATTGAGAATTGACGAGGCTATGCATCCTCTTACTCTGGCGGCAGTTGGTCTTTACGGCAAAATCCTCCCCAATCAAAACGGCGCCCCGATACGCTTGGTGACGCCATGGAAATACGGCTTTAAAAGTATTAAGTCGATAGTTGGGATCAGGTTCATGAGGGATGAACCGTATACAACGTGGAATGCTTTAGCTCCCAATGAATATGGCTTTTACGCCAACGTAAATCCCAGTGTTGATCATCCCCGCTGGAGTCAGAAGAGTGAGCGGCGTTTACCTGGGGGCCTCTTTGGTCCTAAACGCATAGATACCCTAATGTTCAACGGCTATGCGGATGAGGTTGCGAGTCTTTATACGGGCTTGGACCTAAGGAAGAATTACTAATATGGCGGCGGATAAGTGGGGCATTACCCGCTGGTGGGGAATATTTATACTGTCTCTAGGGCCGCTAGCGTATTTGATTTATCGGATCGTATCCCGAGACTTAGGGCCGGATCCCGGTGAAGCAATTACGCGTTTCTCAGGCCTTTGGGCTTTGAACTTCCTGTTGATAACGCTTGCGGT
>NZ_CP192738.1:5002500-5922500 GCF_050749805.1 Hahella sp. NBU794 | reverse complement strand
TGAAATTGAAATCGCTGTGAAGATGCAGTGTATCCGCGGCTAGACGGAAAGACCCCGTGAACCTTTACTATAGCTTCACAGTGGACTTTGAACCTGCTTGTGTAGGATAGGTGGGAGGCTTTGAAGCGAGGACGCCAGTTCTCGTGGAGCCATCCTTGAAATACCACCCTGGCATGTTTGAGGTTCTAACTCTGACTGGTAATCCCGGTCGAGGACACTGTGTGGTGGGTAGTTTGACTGGGGCGGTCTCCTCCAAAAGAGTAACGGAGGAGCACGAAGGTGCGCTAAGTACGGTCGGACATCGTACGGTTAGTGTAAAGGCAAAAGCGCGCTTAACTGCGAGACAAACACGTCGAGCAGGTACGAAAGTAGGTCTTAGTGATCCGGTGGTTCTGTATGGAAGGGCCATCGCTCAACGGATAAAAGGTACTCCGGGGATAACAGGCTGATACCGCCCAAGAGTTCACATCGACGGCGGTGTTTGGCACCTCGATGTCGGCTCATCACATCCTGGGGCTGAAGCCGGTCCCAAGGGTATGGCTGTTCGCCATTTAAAGTGGTACGCGAGCTGGGTTTAGAACGTCGTGAGACAGTTCGGTCCCTATCTGCCGTGGACGTTGGAGATTTGAGGAGAGTTGCTCCTAGTACGAGAGGACCGGAGTGAACGAACCGCTGGTGTTCGGGTTGTGATGCCAATCGCATTGCCCGGTAGCTACGTTCGGACGGGATAACCGCTGAAAGCATCTAAGCGGGAAGCCCCCTTCAAGATAAGATCTCCCTGAGGACTTGATCCTCCTAAAGGGCCCTTGTAGACCACGAGGTTGATAGGCTGGGTGTGTAAGCGCTGCGAGGCGTTGAGCTAACCAGTACTAATTGCCCGAGAGGCTTGACCATATAACACCGAAGTAATTTACCGGTATTGATTGAGTATAACTGCTTATCCAAGTTAAAGGTCTTCTGACCAAGCGCCAACTAGACAAGCTAGACTAAGACAAAGCTTAACGGTTTTGCCTGATGATCATAGCGGACTGGAACCACCTGATCCCATTCCGAACTCAGAAGTGAAACAGTCCAGCGCCGATGGTAGTGTGGATTACCCATGCAAGAGTAGGTCGTCGTCAGGCTCTTAATACGAAGAACCCGTCCTCGTGACGGGTTTTTTTATGCCTGAAATTTAGAGCCAGGCCCTGCGCCACAGCTATCCCTTCTGCAAACACTCAGTGAAAGTCCCGCGAGGGCGACTCCAGACCTTCCAGATGTGACGTCAGACCTTTCCGTACCTTTTATGCTAACTCTCTACAATTAGTGACAACGTTAGTCTGGCCAAGTGGTTTTTGTTAATAAACAATGAATGCTTTGGTATGTATAATGCCGAGCCCTGTTATATCTAGTGGGGCGTTGTGTTTTTAATTGGCTATTTGGAAAGGCCCACTTCTTAATGAGAATACTACACCTAATAAACCTTGATAATGTTGGTGGCGTTGAAAGGTTATTCTGTGAGTTTATAAGCCACACGAACCCAACTGACGTAACAAACTTGGTTTTAGCGGATAGTAAAAACATTGCGCCTTTATTGAAGCCAGCTGTTAAGCGCTTTTCCAAGCAAATATCTTTTTATAAACATTGGGGGAAACTGAAAATCCCTAAGAAGCCAGTGAGTCTTAGATTGAGGCATCGTCGTCGGTGTATTCATGAGTCTAAGCCGGATCTGGTGCTTATCTGGAATCAACTTTCAGATATCCAGCAAGGCGACATCCCGCAGGGCGTGCCTGTGGTGTACTACGAGCACGGTATGGCTTGGTATTCCCATAACCCATTGAAAGAGAAAAACTTCTTTCCACAAGTGGACGGATATATAGCGGCCTCTTATGCTGCAAAGAGAATGCTGGAACTTAAGTATAGCGTTGGTGAGAGAATTGACGTTTGCTTGAATCCTATCCGTAATGCATGTTTGGAATACCCACAAAAAGCGAAACTGGATGATAAGGGCAGGCCTTTTGTTATTGGCGTTGCATGTAGATTGGTTGCGTTAAAAGCGGTCAATATAGGCATATACGCGCTGAAGGAAATACTGGATAGAGGAGTTTCGTGCGAATTAAGGATTGCCGGAGCTGGGCCTATGCGAGAAAAGTTAGAGGCGCTAGCAGTGAAGCTGGGCGTGAAGGAGTCTGTGTCGTTCTTAGGTCTGGTGGATGATATGGACAACTTCTACAGAGGCATAGATTGCCTGTTATCGACCTCCATTCATGAAACATTTAGCTTGGTTAGTGCGGAAGCAATGGCTGCGGGCTGTCCAGCAATCGTTGGTAAAGTTGACGGGCTGCCTGAGGTTGTGAAGGACGGAGTAACAGGCTTCTGTTTGCCTCCCTCCCTTTGTAAGGAAGAGTATTTGAAAATGGAGGCGTCAAGTCCTCATCTACCGCCGCAAATATATGATGTAGATGCGGATAAGATCGTTCCGCCTAAGCTATTAGCTCCGGCGGAAATCGCCGAAGCTGTTCAGAAGCTGGCTCAATCTAATGAGCTCTATCAACAAATGAGCGCTGAGGCTCAAAAATGGACTCGAAGCCAATTCCAATTTGAGCGATATATGTCCGAGATGATGTCGGCGCTACGTTCTTATTGTTCTTAGTTGTTTGCGCCGAACTGTTTGGCGTACTCCGTCAATGTGGCTCCGCGATAACGCCCATTGGCGGCTTTAAATAATTCTGTAAGATCGCGATATAAAGCTTCGATAGACTCTTTCGTTTTAAAAGTCGGGCTGCCCCCAGGCATGAACTCAGATGAGTGCAGTATAAACTCGACATATGGGCGTTTGTTTTGCTGTGCTTCGTCTAGCACTCGCAACATATTTTTAAGATTGTTTCCTGTTGGTCTCAACCAGATTGTCGCATCCTCTTTATCACGGCCTTTTAGTTTGTTAATTGCTTTACGGCACCGGCTGATGAATTTTGAATATTTTGGCAGGATGCTTACAGGCAACTCCAGTAGGGCGGAATCTCCTTTTTTGCGAATATCGCTTAGATCGAGATAGTAAGGCGCATCTGGAAACCCACGATAGTCTGTTCCCCCTTGTTGCTTGGGGTCCCCTAGATTCTTGCGCCAACTGACGCCGGGGGTCACAGAGCAATCCACCAAGTAGCCATGCTTAACCAGTGTCTGCGCATAGAACTCGTTAAATGCCCATCTTCCTGCGCGATGACTGGTCATTTTGCTAGAGAAAGTGTCTTCCAGTAGCTTAGTCAGATAGTCAATTTTCTGTTCTATGAGCGCTTCTGGGTATTCAATTAAATAAGGCAGGTAGCGATAGTCGTCCTCCGTCAGACCTTCCTCTGGCGGGCTATTCCAGGCATGAAGATGCATGCCGATCTCAGCCGTATCTCGTTCAAGGCAGTCTTTTGCGAACTCAATATATTGGTCGGATATCGCCATTTCATAGTTGGTTAGATAAGTTGGTTTGAGGCCAAAACGTTCGCACAACTCCTGAAATCGTGGGAGGAAACCCGCGTTTTTTGTTTCAATCTGGCGGGGGCTGGACCAGATATTATCGCCCTCTGTGTCAATAGTTATCAAAAAGGCGGGTTTAGTCTCGGCTGATTGCATTCTATTATTCCATGCTGCCGTTTACCGGGAGTAAACGTTTATATAAGTCGGTTAATTGTTGGCCCATACGCTCCGGGCTATATGGTTCAATAGCATTGCGTGCTGCAGCGCCAAGGCTAAGCCTGTGAGGCTGGTCGAGAAGTTTGAGGATTGCGCTCGCACAGCCGTCAGAGTCTAATGCGTCGACAACGTAGCCACTCTCACCTTGTTTAACCAATTCTGCGCCACCGCACTGCTTGGATGTGATCACGGGTAAGGCGCAAGCCATTGCTTCAAATATGACGTTAGGAAAGGGGTCGTATAGGGCAGGTAAAATAAGGGCGTCGGCGGCGGCGTAATAGGGAATGACCTCTTTTTTTACCCCTACGAAATGTACACGTTCATTCAGGTCCAGTTTGTGTGCTTGCGATCGATAGGCCCTCTCATGCTTATCTCCGCCGACTACGATCAAGTGTGCCTGAGGCGAAGTTTGAGCAAGAGCGGTAATAGCAGTAGCTAAGCCCTTCCTTTCAAACCCTGATCCAACGAATATTAAGGCTGTAGCCTCTGTTGGAATGCCTAACTGTTGACGAATTTTGGCGCGGTGTGGAGCACAGGCTTGGGGCGAGAACTGTTCTGCGTTGACGCCGTTGTAGATAACATGAATGTTGGCTTCTGGAAAGTTGAAATAACGGATGATTTCCTCTTTCACCATATGAGAATTACAAATAATCGCGCGTAAACGGGATGATGCGAACAGGCGCTTTTCACTTTCCAATACATAGCGATGGTAAGGGCTAAGCTCCAACCACCTTTGCTTAACCTTCGACAGTATCCGTTTGCGTTGCTCCAACCAGGATCGGTGTACGCCGTCGCCTGCGCGGTAGATGTCACAGCAGGGCATGCGCTCGTGGGACTGTACAAGGTCAAAGTCGTGCTCTGCAATTTGGGCGCAGACAGCATTAGCAAAGCGTCTTTCTCGGGATATGCGTCCCCACTTCGGAGGGTTGCAGGTGATGACTTTTACGTTACTGGCTTGTCCTTCCCATTTTCGGGTAAGTACGGTCAGCTCCAGGTTTTGTGCGCCGAGAGCATCCAGCGCCCGGCTTATGAATCTTTCAGCTCCGCCGTCAGGCCGGTATTTCTGTCTGATTATCGCCAATTTGATCGTCATGAGGTCAGGCGCTCCACGGCATTCAGAGCTTGCTCAACCTGTATCTGTGACAGACATTCACTTCGCCAGCCATCGCCGCATCCGGCAAGGTCGCATGGGCGGCAAGGATGATTTGACGATAGAATTACGTGTTTGTTTAGCCAGGGAGACCACTCTCGCTCGTTGCTGGGACCAAATAGAGCTACACACGGAGTTTGAGTTGCTGAAGCGATGTGCATCGGAACGGAGTCTACGCCGATGAACAACTTTGCATGCTGTATCAGGGCGATCAACTCTTTGAGCGTCAGAGACCCGCTGAAGTTGATGACGGGATGAACCAGGCGCTCCAGAATATCCTCCATCATACGCATTTCATCCCCGCTCGGGGCTGCGCTAAGAACAATGGTATGTCCCTTTTCCTGTAAACGGTTAATTAGGGTAGCCATTTTATCTACATCCCAACTTTTAAAAAGCCAGCGGGAGGTAGGGTGTATGTGGATGTATTCCCCTGCTGACGCACCCTGTTCAGCCAAGCGATCAAGGACTGCGCGTTCTGCTGAATCGCCTGCGACAGCGGTCAGGCGTCGTTCTTCATTACTTGGATACAGGCCTATTCTGCGTAGCGCGTCGAGGTGTTTCTCAACGGTATGGCGATGTTTTGCGTTTACAGGATAGTGATGAGTGAATGTCTTTTTCCAAAGTTTGCCTGGACGTCGGGCGTAGTTCTGACAGACGGAAAACCTGGGCTTAAGCAGTCGAGTCAACAACATGCCGCGCCAATGTTCAGTTAGGTGAATCACTAAATCGTACTGACGTTTCTTGAGCTGACTAATCAGTCCCCATTCTGCTTCAAGTTGACGTCGAACGCCCAGCTTCTTCCACCCTCTGTCAATCAAGTGCAGTTGCGATATTGCTGGGTGAAGACTCAACATGTCCTGAGTATCTTTGTATACCAGACCGTCCACCTCAAGATGAGGATATTGTGTTTTTAACACGGTAAAAACAGGAGAACTCAGCAGGACGTCACCGTGGTGGCGAAGTTTGATGACAAGAACTCGCTTGATTTCGGAAAAGTCCACCGCATCCCTCAGTAGGAGGCTTGGAATGATATTACTTGCCGCCATAATGCGAATGATTCTCCCTGTTCTCCTCAGTCTTAAACCGCCGATGCATCCACAGGTATTGGGCTGGATAGCGGCGGATGGCGTTTTCTATCGCCAGATTCGTGGCGGTGGCGTCTGCAAGGTCGTCGCCGGATGGGTAGTCAGAAAGCGCTGGCTCGAAGTAGACGTCGTAGCCGCCGTTTTCGTTACGGAAGTGACTGAAGGGGACGACGGGCGCTCCGGTTTTTTGTGCGATGCGTGATGTTGTGGTGATCGTTGCCGCCGGAACATTAAAAAATGGCGCGAATACACTGCCGCGACTGCCATAATCCTGGTCTGTGGCATACCAGATTGTACCGCCGGATTTCAGGTGGCGGATGAGGCCGCGCAAGTCGTCTTTGCTCAATACGGGATGGCAAAATTTTCTACGGGCGCGGGTCATCACCATGTTGAACAGGGGATTATCGTGGTCCCGTTGCATGCTGGCTGCGCTGGAATAAATATCAAATAATGCGCCGCCAAGATCCAGCGTCGTGAAGTGGCCGCCTAATAGAATAACGCCTTTGCCTTTCGCCTGCGCCGCTTGCAGGTTTTCCAGACCGTGCGCCTTGGTAATGGCGCGAAAGCGCTCTTTTCCAGTAAACCAGGCGGAAGCGGCTTCAAAATAGCCAATAGCGTTGTTGTCAAAGGCGGACTTTACCAGAGTCTGCTTCTGGGCTGAGGCAAGTTCTGGAAAGCAAAGATTAATATTAACCTCAGCGATTTTGCGTCGCTTGGGCAAAAAATAGTAGGCGGCGCGGCCCATCAGAATCCCCAAGGCGCGTTGAAAGGCCAAAGGCGTATGGGCGATTAGCCATAGTAAAGCGATCCCAAGCCAGGTTGGCCAATAACGGGGGTGAATAAAGTCTGAGTAGGTCAGATCACGTTTCTCTTCGGACACTTAACGGCGTTCCCAAAACAAAAGAAGCGCATTTTAGCCCGATCCCGCCCGGCTCTCCAGTTTGTCTAGCCAGTTGACGGAGCGGTAAGGTGCTGAGAGGGGGAGAGGCGTGCTAATATTGCGGCGCGATCCTTCCATCGCAAACAGATAAATGAAGGCTTCAGTTTTGAGGACGGGCATGCAGATTCAGCTTCCAATGTTTCAGAATTCACGGGTCGTAGTGGTTGGCGACGTTATGCTGGACCGCTACTGGTACGGCGCGACATCAAGGATTTCTCCTGAAGCGCCGGTGCCCGTCGTCAAAGTGGAGCAGTTGGAAGACCGGCCTGGCGGCGCAGCTAACGTGGCCTTGAACATCGCTGCGCTGGGCAGTGCGGCGGTGATTTTGGGGGTAACGGGTAAAGATGAAGCTGCGCAGTCACTGGCGGCGCGAATGGAGTCCGCTGGCATATTGGCGGATTTTCAGGAGCACGAGACTCTACCTACCATCACCAAGCTGCGGGTGGTCAGCCGTCATCAGCAGTTGATTCGCATGGATTTCGAAGAGAGCTTCGCTGGTGTTCCACAGGAGCCGCTGGAAAAGAAAGTTGCAGGCCAGCTAGCCGGCGCAGGGGCTTTGATTTTGTCCGATTATGGCAAGGGCGCCTTACGCGATCCGCAAGCTTTTATTCAATTGGCGCGAAGCAAACAAATCCCCGTGTTGGTCGACCCTAAGGGCAGTGACTTTGAGAAGTATCGCGGCGCAACTTTGATCACCCCTAACTTATCTGAATTTGAAGCAGTGGTAGGGCATTGTGCAAGCGAGGCGGAACTGGTTCAGCGAGGCTTAAAGCTGGTTGAAGAGCTGGAGCTTGAAGCGTTGCTGGTGACGCGCAGTGAACAGGGGATGACTCTGTTGAGAGCGGGACGAGCCGAGCTGCATTTGCCTGCCCAAGCGAAAGAAGTCTTCGATGTTACTGGCGCAGGCGATACGGTGATCTCCGTGCTTGCGGCCGCCTTGGCGGCAGGCAGTGAAATGGGGCAAGCGGTGGCGCTGGCCAATATTGCCGCCGGCATTGTTGTGGGCAAACTGGGTACGGCGTCAGTTAGTGCGCCGGAATTGCGTCGAGCGGTGCAGCAGGAACAAGGCGCTGGGCGTGGCGCGATGACGGTTGAGCAATTAAAGGTGGCGTTGGACGACGCACGCGCCCATGGCGAGAAAATTGTCTTCACAAACGGGTGTTTCGATATTATTCACGCTGGCCATGTGGGATATCTGGACCAGGCGCGAAAGTTGGGGGACCGATTGGTCGTTGCCATTAACAGCGACGCCTCTGTGAGCCGTTTGAAAGGACCCGCGCGCCCGATTAACCCCCTCGAACGCAGGATGGCCGTGCTTGCTGGGCTGGAAGCAGTGGACTGGGTGACCTGGTATGAAGATGACACGCCAGAGCGCTTATTAGAGATTCTGAAGCCGGATATCCTGGTGAAAGGCGGCGACTACAGCAAAGAACAAGTTGTCGGTTGGGAGATCGTCGAAGGTTATGGTGGAGAGGTTCGGGCGTTGGACTTTCTGGATAACTGTTCAACCACCGCCATCGTTGAAAAGATTCGCAAGGATCAGGACAAGTAGTCGCTACGCATTGTGACGGCCTGCTTTAAGGAAGGGGAATGACTGGCGACGCAGAAGCGTCGCCGAGTCCGCATCAGTTAACCTTTGTAGGCCGCCGCTGCGTCTTGAATCGCCTTACGGGCTGCTTCGCGGTCCGCCCATCCAGCAATTTTCACCCACTTGCCTTCTTCAAGATCCTTGTAGTTCTCAAAGAAATGCTCGATCTGCTTGATCAGCAGTTCAGGCAGGTCAGTCGGCTCGTTGACGTTTTTGTACAGCGGAGTCAGCTTGGAGTGAGGAACCGCCAGCAGCTTGGCGTCTTCACCAGCTTCGTCAGTCATGTTCAACACACCGATTGGACGGCAGCGGATCACTGCGCCTGGCTGGATCGGGTAGGGCGCAACAACCAACACATCCAGCGGGTCGCCGTCGTCAGACAGCGTGTGAGGAATAAAGCCATAGTTGCAGGGATAGAACATGGGCGTGGCCATGAAACGGTCGACAACCACCGCACCGGAGTCTTTGTCGATTTCGTATTTAATCGGGCTGCTTTGCGCAGGAATTTCGATTACGACGTTAATGTCGTCTGGCAGTTCTTTACCTGCGGAAATATTGTCAAAGTTCATAATCTGTACTTTCCATTCTATTAAAAAGCTGGGCAGCAAATTATAGGAGCTTTGCCCCGCTAAAACCAATAAGGCGTCTGTCCGAGCTTAGAGGCCGAGTTGCTTGGCGATAATCTCGTTCATGATTTCGGTGGAGCCGCCGCCAATGCTGAGTATGCGGGCGTCTCTGTACAGCCGCTCCACTACGGACTCGCGCATGTAACCCATACCGCCATGAATCTGCACGGCGGCGTCCGTTACCTCTTGGGCGGCCTGAGAGCAAAAGTTCTTCGCCATGGCGACCTCTTTGATCGGGTTGTCGCCGTTTTGTATGCGTTGAGCAATATTCAATGTGTAGTTGCGAGCAATCTCGACCTGTGTCGCCATTTCGACCAGGCGATGCTTGATAACCTGAAACTTGGCGATTTTTCTACCAAACGCGTCGCGCTGACGGGCGTAGCTCAATGCCTGTTCATAAGCGATTTGCGCGGTCATATAGCCCATGATGGAAAGCGCGAGGCGCTCCATCAAGAAGTTGCTCATAATGGCGATAAAACCACTGTTTTCGGGACCGATGAGATTTTCAGCCGGAACAAGGCAGTCATTAAAAAACAGCTCTGCTGTATCGCTCGCCCACCAGCCCATCTTTTTCAGGGGTTGGCCCGTGCTAAATCCCTCTCGCTCCCGCTCCACCAAAATCAGGCTGATGCCCGCGTGGCCTTCGCCGCCGGTGCGTACGGCCACCATGTAGAAGTCTGCCCGATGGCCGCTGGTGATGAATGTTTTGGAGCCATTTATACGATAAGCGTCACCCTCTCGTACGGCGCGAGTTTGCAGATTGGCGACATCGGAACCTCCGCCAGGTTCTGTAATGGCGAGCGCGGCGATTTTTTCGCCCTGGAGCACAGATGGAATCACTTTATCCTGCAGTATAGAACTGCCCCACCGGGCAATGGGCGGCAAGGCGATATCCAATGACCCCAGGCTGGCGACAAATCCGCCAGAAGTGCTGCGCATGAGCTCTTCGCTGACAGCGACCTTCATCAATATATCGCTTTCGCCGGAGCCTCCCCACTTTTCATTGAAGCCAACGCCCAGTACGCCGGCCTCTCCCGCCAGACGATAGATCTCCCGAGGAAACGAGCCAGCTTCCTCCCATTTCTGAATATAAGGCGCGACATGTTGTTTGATGAATGCGGCGGTTGTGCGCCGCGCCATTTGATGAGTCTCGTTGAACATGCGCAAGTCCCTTATCTAGTGGTTATCAGGCTCAGATTATCGATCAATTAAAAACCAAGCAAGCGCTTGTTTTTTAATTGAAGGAAAGAAGAGAGAATAGGGGAGGGCTGAAAAATGGGTAAATACCGAATCCTGAGAGGATTTTGAAAGACGCTTTGGTCGACTGGAGGCGGGAGAGATAAATGGCGCGATCCTGGGAGCGCGCCAGATTCTCAATCAGTCGTTGGCTTTGATGGTCTTTACGCCTTCCTGCGATCCCAGCAGGAGTACGTCAGCAGGGCGCATGGCGAACAGGCCGTTGGTGACCACGCCAGTGATTTGATTGATCTGCTGCTCCAGTTTTACTGGCTCCAGAATGCGCAGATTGAACACGTCGAGGATAATATTGCCATTGTCCGTCACACAGCCTTCTCGATAGACCGGGTCGCCGCCCAGCTTCACCAGCTCCCTGGCCACATAGCTGCGCGCCATGGGGATGACTTCTATCGGCAGTGGGAAGTCGCCGAGCACGTCGACCCATTTGGATTCGTCGGCGATACAGATAAAGGTTTTAGCGTTGGCGGCGACGATTTTCTCGCGGGTCAATGCCGCTCCGCCGCCTTTGATCAGCTCCAGGCGCGGGTTGGTTTCGTCAGCGCCGTCGATGTAGAACTCCAGGCCGGAAACGGCGTTAAGTTCATAGACGGGAATATTGTGTTTCTTCAAACGTTCGGCGGAAGCCTCTGAGCTGGCGACCGCGCCCTCGAACTGAGTTCTTACTTCCGCCAAGGCGTCGATAAAATAGTTGGCCGTGGAGCCTGTCCCGATACCAAGAATGGTATCTGTCTGCAAATGGGGTTTGATGTATTCCAGCGCCGCTTTTGCGACTGCCTGCTTTAATTCGTCCTGGTTCATAAGCCCGCCCTCAAAAATTTGGGAATTATAGACCTCGCATCCCATCAATAGTAGACGTTGGGTCCGTAATGCCGATATTATTTGGCGCTTAATTCCGCTAGCGATTTAGTAAGTTCCCATCATGCCCCACCGATATATAAAAAAGATCCTGGACGCCAAAGTCTATGATGTTGCGATAGAGTCTCCTTTGGAGTCGGCCCACCTGCTGAGCCACAGGTTCAATAATCATATTTTATTGAAGCGTGAGGACCTGCAGCCTGTTTTTTCTTTCAAGTTACGTGGCGCTTATAACAAGCTGGCGCAACTTTCCGCGATTGCTAAAGAAAAAGGCGTGATTGCGGCGTCTGCGGGCAACCACGCCCAAGGGCTGGCGCTGGCGGCGCAAAAGCTGGGCGTCAAAGCGACTATCGTGATGCCGCAAACCACGCCGGAAATCAAAGTGAATTCCGTACGGGCGAAGGGCGCGAAAGTGGTGTTGAAAGGGGACGCCTTTGACGAAGCAGCGGCGCATGCGCAAACGCTGGTCAAAGAAAAAGGCTACATCTATATACCTCCTTACGACGACGAGGAGGTGATTGCGGGCCAGGGCACGGTGGGCATGGAGATTATGTGGCAACACACGTCTCCTATTCATGCTGTGTTCGTTCCCGTCGGCGGCGGTGGTTTGATCGCGGGCGTCGCCGCCTACATCAAGTACTTGCGTCCGGATGTCAAAGTCATAGGCGTAGAGCCGGAAGACTCCAACTGTCTCCATGCTGCATTGAAGGCAGGCAAACGGGTGACATTGCCGGAAGTCGGCATCTTCGCCGATGGCGTCGCCGTCAAACAGATCGGTAAGGCGCCATGGGAAGTTTGTCGGCAGTATGTGGATGAAGTCGTTCTTGTCTCCACAGATGAAATCTGCGCAGGCATTAAAGATGTCTTTGAGGATACCCGCTCTATCGCTGAGCCAGCTGGCGCATTGGCGATTGCCGGTCTGAAGAAGTACGTGGCGAGAGAAAAAATTCAGGACCAAAACCTGATAGCCATTGTAAGCGGCGCGAACATGAACTTCGACCGCCTTGGTTATATCACTGAGCGCACTGAAGTCGGTGAGGAGCGCGAGGCGATTCTTGCGGTGAGAATTCCAGAGCGCCCAGGTAGTTACAAGCGTTTCATCCAGGCGTTAAGTCGCCGTAATATCACCGAGTTTAACTACCGTTATTGTGATGCGACGGAAGCGCAGATCTTTGTTGGCGTTCAGATCAGCTCTGGTCTGGAAGAGCGCAAAGAGTTGGTTGGCGCACTGGAGGAAAAAGGTTACTCGGTGCTTGATCTCACTGATAACGAAGTCGCCAAAATGCACATCCGCCACATGGTGGGAGGGCATTCGCCAGCGTTAACCAACGAGAAGGTTTTCCGTTTTGAATTTCCGGAGCGTCCCGGGGCGTTGATGAAGTTCCTCATGGCTTTTGGCGCTCGCTGGAATATCACCATGTTTCATTATCGTAATCATGGCGCCGCTTATAGTCGTGTTTTAATGGGCGCGCAGGTGAACGATGACGAAATGGCGGAGTTCCGGAAAATGCTGGATACCGTTGGTTTCCGGTATTGGGAGGAGACCAATAATCCTGCCTATAAACTGTTTCTAGGTGCCTGATAATTAAGAGGTTTTAATATAAAGGCAGAAACGGTCACACTATTGCGTTTTAAAGCTTTGATTTAAATCAGGCAGGAGTTACAATACTTTTCTATAATTTCAAGTTAAGACAATTACCTATTTGTCTGATTTATAAAATTAAAAAAACGCCAATGAAAATTAGGGGGATGCATGAAGCGCAAGCCTGACGTCATGCTTACGCTTGTGATCGTATTTTGCCTTGGGTTGGTCGTCAGCGGCTTCACAACCTTTGGCCACAAGGAAGCACGTACGTCGCCCACATATGTTTCCGTCGCTGGCGAGGACGTTAATTAGTCCCTGTCTTCCTGACGATTCGAGAAAAGCCCTGTTAACGCAGGGTTTTTTTGTTTCTGAAGCGGTGCAACTGCTGATCCGTAGCGACGGCGGACAATGGAATATCCCAGGGTTCGTGGGGCAACTCTGGAAGTTGCTGGAAATGATGAGCGAACCCAATCAATTTCGGCCTTTTGATAATGACTCGGCGGTCAGCAAAGGTGCGATCGTAATAACCCCCGCCCATTCCCAATCGGTTTCCCTGCTTATCAAACGCGACTAATGGAAAGCACACCACATCCAATGACCAGGGTGGAACTCTTTTCGCTCCCCGCAGCACAGGTTCAGGAATACCGTACTTATTGGGCTTGAGCCTGGCGCCGGGCTGATACCGAACGAACCATAACCGGTTATGGTAAAGCGGGTGTAACACGGGAAGGTAACAGGCTTTCTTTCTGCGCCACAGGCGCTGAATCGTTGGAAGCGGATTAATTTCCCCGTCGTTGGCGAGATATAGACCCCAACGGGCGCTGCGACTGAGATGAATGGCTGAGTTGAGTGATTTTCGCAAGCCGGAGGCGGCGGTGCGTTGTTGGGCGGGTGTCAGCGCTCTGCGTTTTTTGCGCATCACGCGACGAATAGACGCTTTATTCATAGCAGAAAAAGTAAACTCCCCGAGACAGCCGCTGTCTGACGTGGCCCTTGAACCCTTTGGTTCAAGGAGGTAACCGCTGGAATGAATTAGGCTTTCCCTTCAAGAGGGACTTGCACACATCACTCGCAGGAGGTAACCAATAATAAAATTCATCGGCTCGAGGACGTATCTGACTGGCGAGCAGTTCAGGGAGCTTGGGTCCTATTATAACGAAAAATGTAAAAAAAGCAGTGGGGTGAACCAGGAATATTCAATATTTTTTTCTTTTTTGATTACGTAATTGTATGTTTTGTAAAGTTATTTATTTCTCAATGCGGCATCCAGCTTTTCATGAAGCGTGCTCAGGGTGGTAGAGACCTGCTCGGTCTTCTGTCCTTGCTGCATTAGATCATACGTCAGGTTCAGGGCGGCCATGACCGCAATTCTCTCGGTGCCGTAGACTTTTCCCGACGCACGGATTTCTTTCATTTTCTGATCCAGCGCCCGCGCAGCGTCTTCCAGTTGACGTTGCGCTTCCGGAGGACAGGCGACCAAGTACTCCTTGTCCAGAATGGTGACGGTGGCTGTATTGTTGGTGCGACTCATTAACGTTGCTCCAAAGCTTTCAAACGACTGATCATGGCCTCGATTTTGGAGCGGGCCAGATCGTTCTTCTGTAATAGTTGCATGCGTTCCTTTTGCCAGTCTTCCTGCAGCTGGCGTAGCGCCTGATTATCTGCTTCGAGCTGTTTGCACTTCTGTATCAGGCGGTCAATTTTATCGCTTAACTGCTGCAACTGAGAAACATCCATAAGTTTTTCCAGTGGTATTGCTAGGGTTCTTCAGGAAGAGTTTTCTAACATGCCTCGACTTATGACGGACGCAAATCAAAGCGGAAAAATGTTAGAAAACCAAACTGTAGGCGCATGGGCGTCCAATTAAATATAAGTCGCCGATGTAAGGGGGTCAACGTGCGCACCCACGTGGCGATATAAGTGGGCGTCATGTTAGCATACACAGCATTATTCTGGCGTGAGTCGATCCTGATAAAGTTGACGTCAGAACCGTAAAAAACATGATGGCGAAAGCTTGAGCCGTCGCATATATATTCAATTGCGCCCGATGCGCTTTATTAAAGCAGAGCGGGCGTTTTTGCCAAATGAATTCTATTTAATAAGGTTACACCACTCGCCGTTGCAAGCGACATTGGTGAGACCTTTGGAAGCGGGCGGTTTTCGCCCGATTGGAGAGTTAAACGAATGTCCCAACCCTACCATGCCCTGCAACAACTACTAAACCGCATCGACGCAGACGCCACTCCAGCAGGCGTTCACGGTCTCTGGTGCGGAAGAATGGCGGCGGGAGATCGGGCGCAGGATAACGACTGGTGGAGCTATACGCAGCGTTTCGCCGGCAGCGTCAATGCGATTGAAGAAAACCTGCAAGCGGCTTTCAAAGCCGTATACGGCTACGCGGAAGCGGCGCTGATGCAGGATAATATGAGCTTTCAGCCCTGGTTGCCGGAAGACGCCGTGGAATGTTCGCTGCGTGTGGCGGCACTGGCGGACTGGTGCAGAGGGTTCGTCGAGGGGCTGACATCTGTCTTGGGCAGTGGATTATCCTCCTGCTCGGCGGATGTGCAGGAAGTTCTTCAGGATCTGGTGGATATCGGCGAGGTGGACCCGGAAGTAGATGGCGACGAGCAGGATGAAAGAGAACTGCTGGAGCTGACTGAGTTTGTGAAAGTAGCTGCGTTGAATGTGCTGCAGGAACTTACCGCTGCTAAAAAGAACGCCGCCCCGGAAAAGAAAACGCTACATTAACGGTCCAAGGACAAGGCCCGCCGGCAGTTTGTACGGATGTGCGCCATATTACGGATAACTAAAAGTTTAAGAGAGATAGACGTGCAAGCATTATCGATTCGTGAATATCAGAAACGTCGGCGCCACCTGCTTGATGTGATGACGCCCAACAGCATCGCTATTCTGCCTGCGGCGCCAATTCGCGTACGCAATCGTGACTCGGAATATCCCTACCGTCAGAGCAGCGATTTCCATTACCTCAGCGGGTTTGCGGAACCGGACGCGGTAATGGTGCTGATCCCGGAGCGCGAGCACGGCGAATCTATTTTGTTCTGCAAGGAAAAGAATCCGGACTACGAGCGCTGGAATGGCAAGTTGGCGGGACAGGAAGGGGCGATCGAACACTATCTCTTTGATGACGCCTTCCCCATCGACGATGTTGATGAAATTCTACCGGGCTTGCTGGAAGGTAAGCAGCGGGTTTACTACTCCATGGGACTGGATGAAAAGTTTGATCGCAGGGTCATGGAATGGATCAATGTCATTCGCAGCAAAATCAAGAATGGCGCGCACCCCCCCGGAGAGTTCGTGGCGCTGGAGCATACGTTGCACGACATGCGCCTGTTCAAGTCTTCCGCTGAAGTCAAAATCATGAAGCAGGCGGCGCGCATCAGCGCCGAGGCGCATAACGAAGCCATGCGCATTTGTAAGCCCGGGATGTATGAGTATCAGCTTGAAGCCGCCATTCAGCACGTATTTCTGCGGGAAGGCTCACGAGCGCAGGCGTACAACTGTATCGTCGGCGGCGGCGAGAATGCTTGTATTCTTCATTACGTCACCAATAACGACAAACTGAAGAGCGGCGATCTGGTATTGATCGACGCAGGCTGTGAGCTGGATTGCTATGCGTCCGACATCACACGGACCTTCCCGGTCTCCGGACAATTCAGCGCTGAGCAACGCACTATTTATGAAATCGTGCTCGCGTCCCAGGAAGCGGCCATCAAAGAAGTTCGTCCTGGTCGCCATTGGAACCAGCCGCACGAAGCGGCTTTGAAAGTGATTACCGAGGGGCTGCGTGAGATCGGTCTGCTCAAAGGCGAGCTGAATGAACTGATTGAAACCGAGGCCTACAAGAAATTCTTTATGCACCGCACGGGTCATTGGCTGGGCCTGGATGTCCATGATGTCGGCGACTACAAAGTCGGCGGCGAATGGCGAGTGTTGGAGCCCGGTATGGCGTTGACGGTCGAACCGGGTATTTATATCGCTCCGGAACTGGAAGATGTCGATCCACGCTGGAAAGGCATTGGCGTTCGTATCGAAGACGATGTGATCGTGACCAAGCAGGGCGGTGAGGTCATTACCTCGGGTACGCCGAAGAAAGTCGATGAAATTGAGGCCTTGATGCGGGGTAAATGATGACCCGTCACTACGATATCGTTATCGTCGGCGGAGGTCTGGTCGGCGCAACCCTGGCTTTGGCCTTACAGCAGTCTTCCCGGCGTCGCTTTCAGGTGGCGCTGGTGGAGGCGCACTCCTTGCAGACCTCGTCTGAGGGGCCCTTTACACCCAGTTTCGATGTGCGCTCCACGGCGCTGTCTCACGGCTCTCGCCTCTTATACGAGCGTATGGGGGTATGGCCCGCCATGGCTCCATACGCCGGAGGCATCAGCACTATCCATGTTTCCGAACAGGGCAAATGGGGCGCGACCCGTCTGCAGGCTAAGGAACAGGGGCTCGATGCTTTTGGCTACGTGGTTCCCAATGCGGCCATCGGACGCAGTCTTGTTGCCTCGTTAGAGGGATGGGCGGACTTAACCGTATTGGCGCCCGCAGAGGCGGTGTCTGCGCGGAGCTGTCCTGAGGGAATGACAGTGCGTCTGCGGGAAGGGGAGCATGAGAGGGATATCGTCGGAAGATTGCTTGTGCTTGCTGACGGAGGACGCTCCAGTCTGGCGGAGGGCTTTGGCGTCGCCAGCCATCGCGTGGACTATGGCCAACATGCGCTGGTGGTCAACGTGGGCCTTTCCCGTTCACATGACAATATCGCGTATGAGCGCTTCATTGATGGCGGCGCCGTCGCCTTTTTGCCGCTGGCGTCTGAGCGTGATGATCGCATGGCGGTGGTCTGGACTGTGCCGAGTAATCGCTTGCAGGGGCTGCTATCTCTGGACAAGGCCAGTTTCGCCGAGGCGCTGCAGTCTCAGATCGGCTACCGCATAGGACGTATTGTCCAGGTCGGCGATATCAATCATTACCCGCTTACGCTGCAAACCGCTCAGGAGCAGGTTCGAGAAGGACTGGTGCTGCTGGGGAATTCGGCGCATACGCTGCACCCTGTGGCGGGGCAGGGATATAACCTGTCTTTGAGGGATGCGCTGCATTTGGCGGAAGTGCTGAACGAGGCGGTCACCAGTGAAGAATTGGGTGGGCTGCCGATACTCAACAAGTATCTGGCGCGCCAGCAGGCGGACCAGAAACGCACTGTGACGGCCAGTGATGGGCTGATCAAATTATTTGGCGAAAAGTCCGCCTGGCTGGAAAGCGTCAGGCAGTTTGGCTTGATTAGTCTGAATCTGGCGCCTGCGGCGAAGCGTCGGTTCGCTGAGTACGCCATGGGCGTCGCTGAGCGCGCGCCGCAATGGCGTTGATTATTCGGAGTCTGCAAAGTAGAGGCTGCCTATTGTGAAGACACAATTTCCTGTCGCCGTCGTTGGCGGCGGCATGGTTGGCGCGGCGATCGCATTGGGGTTGTCTGCGCTGGATATAGAAGTGGCCCTGATCGATCCAGGTGGGCTAAACACGGCGACGCCTCCTAAGTGCAATGACGCGCATAGCTTCGATCCACGTGTCAGCGCTCTGACGCTGGCAAGTGAGAAACTGTTGCGCGAGCTGAATGTCTGGGCTGAGGTAGAGCCATATTGCCTGCGCTACACCGATATGGACGTTTGGGATAGCGGAGGGAGCGGTCGGATAGTGTTTTCCTCGGCCGAAGTGTACGAAAGCAGCTTGGGGTTGATCGTCGAAAACCGTGTGGTGACCTCGGCTTTGCATCAACGCATTGCTGAACGCTCTAACATCCACGTCATCAAAGATCAGGTGCGGGCGTTGAAGCCGGATGCTTCGGGTTACTCCCTCGACACCGGGAGCGGCGAGACGGTTTCTTGCCGAATGCTGGTTGGCGCGGATGGCGCTCTGTCACGTATTCGTCAGTGGTTGAGCATCCCGACTCGGGAATGGGATTACGGCCAGCAGGCGATTGTTGCGACGATAACAACCGCCCGCCCTCATCAGTTCACAGCCCGGCAGCGTTTTCTGCCTACAGGCCCGTTGGCTTTGCTGCCTTTACTGGATCAGAATCAAAACTACCGTTGTTCGTCTATTGTCTGGTCGGCGGATTCTGTGGAAGCGGACAGATTAATGGAGCTGGACGACGCCAGCTTCAAAGCGGCTCTATTCGATGCCTCCGAGCAGGCGTTGGGGGAAGTGGTCGATATCAGTCGACGCTTTGCTTTCCCGCTCAGGCAGAGACACGCTAAGCGTTACTTTGATTGCGGTGCGGTGCTTATCGGCGATGCGGCGCATACTATTCATCCCTTGGCGGGGCAGGGGGTCAATCTAGGATTTGAAGATGTCGCCGCCTTGCTTGATGAGGCGCGGCGCGCCTTGGGGCGGGGCATTCCTCTGGGACACGAGGAAATGTTGCGACGCTACCAGCGGCGGCGGCAGGCTGGGAACCTCTCCATGATGACGTTGATGGAAGCCTTCAAGCGCGGCTTCGGACATCCCTCTCCCATGATTGCCGGAGTACGGAACGCAGGATTGACGCTGGTGAATAAAACGCCGTTCATCAAAAAAGAACTGATTCGTCAGGCGATGGGTGTCTAACGTTAGAGACGGTGACGAGTCCGTGGCGGCGACGGCTTTCTGATAGCGCTCGCGGCCGTGCGATTTACAGATATAGCTTGCCGATTAGCGCGGGAATAACCGTTTCTACGCGAAGTATGCGCTTACCCAGGGTGAAGCCCTTAAAGCCGATTTCCTCCAGCTTTTTCACTTCATAAGGCGTAAAACCGCCCTCGGGTCCTACCGCCAATGTCAGCGGCCCGTTGACGTGTGGCGACTGCGCCTCGGAGGTGGGGTGCGCCACCCGGGCGTCGCTTCCAGCGATGATTTGCGGCAGCTCGTCTTCCACAAAGGGTTTGAACAGTTTGCGCATATGGATTTCAGGAAGCACCGTGTCCACTCCCTGCTCCAGACCCAAGAGGCTGTTTTCTCTCAGTGAGGCGGCTTCAAGCCAAGGGGTTTGCCAGTAGCTTTTTTCCACCTTGTAGGAGTTGATCAAGTAGATGCGTTTCACTCCCAGTGATACCGTGCTCTGAATCACTCTGCGCATCATCTTGGGACGGGGTAGCGCCAGGATCAGGGTCAGGTCCAATGGCGGCGGCGCGTCGGCGTTTAGAGTCACTTCCAGGCGCGCGCGCTCCTCGTTGATATCAAGTAAGCGAGCGGTTCCCATCTCTCCATTGATCTGGCCGACGCGGATATCGTCACCGGCCTGGGCTTTCAATACTTTGCGCAAATGCTCTGCGCGTCTGTCGGTGAGCGAGAGCTGACCGGACGCGGAAAGCTCTTCTGCGGAGAACAACAGGATATTCATAAAATCAGAACTAAGTCGGGAATCAGGTATTGATGGATTCTGAGTTGGAATCCGCAGTTGGCTCCACCCAGCGGCTACATAAGACGCCGACTTCAAATAGCAGCCACATTGGCACCGCCAGTAAGGTCTGCGAAATAACGTCAGGGGGCGTCAACAACATGCCGATGATAAAGCAGATAACCACAATGTAGGGGCGTTTCTCCCGCAGGCTGGCCACGTTGGTAATGCCGACCTTGACCATCAACACGGTGGCGATGGGGATTTCGAAGGCGAAACCGAACGCAAAAAACAGCTTGAGGATGAAGTCCAAATATTTGTTGATGTCCGTCATCACCGTTACGCCTTCAGGGCTGGCGCTGGCGAAAAAGTTGAACGCCAGCGGAAACACCACGTAGTAGGCGAAGGCGACGCCCAGATAAAACAGGAGCACGCTGCTTACCAGAAGCGGGATCGCCAGCTTTTTCTCGTGCTTATACAGCGCGGGAGCGATGAACGACCAGATCTGATAGAGAATGAACGGAATCATGAGAAAGATCGCCAACACCATGGTCAGCTTGAAGGGCGCCAGAAACGGCGACGCCACTTCGGTTGCGATCATGGTGGCCCCTTCCGGCATCGCCGCGCGCAGCGGTTTGGCCATATAGGCGTAGATTTCATTGCGAAACGCGTATAAAGGTAAGAACGCCACCAGCACAGCCAAAACGGAATGCAGCAAGCGGTTGCGCAGTTCAACCAAGTGATCAAATAACGGCAGTTCTTTATCTACGTTGTCGTCGCGCGGAGTCATTTCAGGAGCGGTCATGCTGCTTGGGGGCGTCGTCGGAATGGGAGTGGGATTCTACCGGTTGTGAGTCATGCCCGGAAGATGGCGTTTGGGGCGGGCTGGCTTTGGAGGACATCGGCGTAGCCGGGTTCTTCTCAACCATGTCCTCGTATTTCTTCGCTTCCGCCAGCGCATCGTTGACGGTTTGCTGGATTTTCTCCAGACCAAGCGTATCGCCTTCTTTGCGCAGCCGTTCCCGCATTTCCTCGGCCTTTAATTGCCGGTCTATCTCAGAGGACATCTGACTGACCATACGGCGGATGCGACCTACCCACAAGCCGGTTTTGCGCGCGGCGTAAGGGAGGCGCTCCGGGCCCAGCACCAGCAGGCCAATGACCGCAACCAGCACGAGCTCTGGGAATCCGATATCGAACATAAGCTATGGGTCGTCCGATGTGGATCAGCTGTGTTTGGATTCAGTCTTCGCGTCGTTGCGCTCTACGGAGCCTTCGATGGTGCGGCTCTCATTTTGCGACAGCTTCTTGGGCTCTTTGTCTTCCTCGGACTCGCCATCGCTCATGGCTTTTTTAAAGCCTTTCACCGCTCCGCCCAGATCGCCGCCAATGTTCTTCAGCTTTTTCGTACCGAATAGCAGCACGATGATTACCAGAACGATGAGTAGTTGCCACATGGATATGCCCATGATTGTGCTCCTTTGAAGTATTACTGCCTGATTACCAAATCCTACAAGTCCGACGTTAGCGCCGGTGCGGACTGTCCGCGGTTATTTCTTGCCTCGCGAGGCTTTTTCCTCAAGACCCGAAATGTCAAAGCGCCGGGCCAGCTCCTGCATGATTTCCTGTGGACCGATGTTCAGGTGACTCAACATCACCAGACTGTGAAACCACAGGTCCGCCGTTTCATAAATTACATTATGCGTTGAACCGTCCAGTTCCGCATCTTTGGCGGCGAGGATGGTTTCGGTGCATTCTTCGCCGACTTTTTCCAGAATTTTATTCAATCCCTTCGCATGTAGACTGGCGACGTAGGATGAATCCGGATCGGCCAGCTTGCGCTCTTCTAGCACTTTGCCGAGCTGGGTCAATATGTCGTTCATGTTGCGCTTTTCCAAGCCTCTGAAAACAAATTGTCTAAATCTTTATATCGCCTGCCGAGCCGTCACTTCACCAATCAATGAGAGAGTGAGGGACGCTGAGGGCGGGCGCTTATCCGTAGATATCTTTCGGATCTTTCTTCACCGGCGCATTGACCTTCCACTCTTGTGCGTCAAGAGAACGAAAAAAACAGTTCTCACGCCCGGTATGACAAGCAATTCCACCAATTTGTTCAACTTTCAGCAGCAATGTGTCGCCGTCACAGTCCAGTAGAATATCTTTTACCTTCTGTACGTGCCCGGAGGTCTCGCCCTTATGCCAGAGTTTTTCCCGGGAACGGGACCAATACACCGCTTCCTGCTTGGCTATCGTTGCAGACAACGCGTTTTCGTTCATCCACGCCATCATCAGCACGGTTCCAGTATCGTTGTCCTGGGCGATGACGGGGATAAGGCCGTCGTTATTCCACTTTATCGCGAGGCGCCAATTTTGCTCTGTCATTGTTACCGTTTTATTTCTTAAGTTGGAGGTTGTCACAAATTTGTAAACTGCACCCTTACTATCGCGCTATTTGGGGCGCATAAGCAAGTAAAGCCCAGCGACGGCGAGTGTCACGGAGGGCCATGGCAGCTCCGTCAGGCGTAAGGGCTGATCGCCAATCGCCATCGCCGCGGCGGACGCCAGCACCAAACCCGCGAGCCAGAAGTCGCGCCGTTGCTGCTTGTCCTTTTCAAACGCGCGACTCAAACTCGCCAGACTATCCTGGTTAGCTTGGTTGTAGCGGTCCAGATGACGCAGCTGATCAAAGGCTTCGTACAGAATCTGCGGCAACTCAGGCGTCTGCTCAATCCAGTCCGGCGCATGTTGCTTAATTGCCTTTAGGAGCCCTGGCGGCGCGATGCGCTGTTTCATCCAGTTTTCCAGGAAAGGCTGCGCGGTGGACCACAGGTCCAAATCTGGATAAAGCTGGCGTCCCAGTCCTTCAATGTTCAATAAGGTCTTCTGCAATAACACCAATTGCGGCTGCACTTCCATATCGAAACGGCGCGCTGTTTGAAATAACCGCACCAGGAACTGTCCGAAAGAAATGTCTTTTAGCGGACGCTCGAAGATCGGCTCGCAGACCGTGCGAATAGCGGCCTCGAATTCATTGACGCGAGTATGTCCCGGAACCCAGCCTGAGGATATATGTAGCACCGCCACCTGACGATAATCGCGGCGGAAAAAGGCCAGCAGGTTTCTGGCTAAATAAGATTGGTCTTCCGGCGTCAGTGTGCCGACGATGCCGCAGTCGATTGCGATATAGCGTGGATTGGCGGGATTACTGACATCCACAAAAATGTTGCCGGGATGCATGTCGGCGTGGAAGAAACTGTCTCGGAACACCTGGGTGAAGAAAATTTCCACTCCACGCTCCGCTAACAGCTTCATATTAACGTTGGCCTTGCGCAACTGCTCCACGTCCGCAATGGGAACGCCATAGATACGCTCCATGACCAGAACGCGGGAGTGGGTCATCTCCCAGTAGACTTCGGGAATATAGATCAGCTCGGAGCCGGCGAAATTGCGCTTGAGCTGGGATGTATTGGCGGCCTCCCGCTGCAGGTCCAGCTCGTCCAGAATCGTGTGCTCGTAATCGCGCACGACCTCGATTGGGTGTAGGCGCTTACCGTCTTCCCAGTAGTTTTCGACCAGTCGCGCCACCAACAGCATCAGCGCTATATCGAGGCGAATGGTCTTTTCTATGTTGGGGCGGATAACTTTCACCACCACTTCCTTGCCGTTTTTCAAAGTGGCGGCGTGCACTTGTGCGATGGAGGCGGAGGCCATCGGGTAAGTCTGGAAGTCGGCGAAGAGCTCTGAAATCGGGGACTTCAGCGACTCCTCAATGATCCGTACGGCTGAGTCGCTGGCGAAGGGAGGCACTTTGTCCTGCAGACGCTTGAGCTCATCCGCCAGATCTTCCGGCAGCAAGTCTTTACGGGTGGAGAGTATCTGGCCGAATTTGACGAATATGGGCCCCAATTCCTCCAGCGCGCGTCTCAGGCGCTCGCCGCGGGGTATTTGCGGCTTGGGAAACAGACGCCAGGGCGCCAGCAAAAACAACAGGCGCAATGGCAGCGGCAATAAGGTCAAGGGGGCGAACTCATCAAGCCGATAGCGGCAGATCACCCAGACGATTTGAATAAGGCGGTTAATTCTTCTCACTTATCAGTGTCTTTTACTGCGGGATTAAGGGCTTGTTGCAGGCGTTGCAGACGGGCTTCCAGACGATCGTAATCCATTCGGACGCGGTCGACCTCATCCGCCCAGTAGTTCATTTCATCTTTGCTTGGCGCGGTGCGGGCTTCATGGTGTACATACTCTTCCGCGTCACGGCGGAAGCTGTCGCCCACATGTTTCACCCAGCGACCGAAGCCTCGCAATCGCGTACCCAGAAAGTGGGCGGGCATATCGCCAAGATGCTCGGCCAGTTTGGCTTCCCAGTCCACTTCCAGATTGTTGGCGATGGCGGCGAGGCGCTGCGCCAGGCCCATATCGCCCTGGATGTGGATGTTTTGCGCGCCTCCTTTGTTCTGTAAATAACTCAGGAAGTCGCCAGGGGAGCCCTGAATGATGAGATCGACGTCGCCGCCGGCTTCATCTGCAAAACGAGGGCGTTCGCCCAACCTGACGTACAGAGACAGGTTGAAGGGCGTTAACGACAACTGGGCCCACTTGCCGTCCAGCTCCGCCAGACGTGCAGCGGAACCGGCGTCGTAGCGGAGTATCTCCGCCGCGATGCGCTCCGCCGTCGCATTGAGGGCGGTGAGGAGAAGCGGGTCGAAGGCGCTCATATCAGGCTTTGACGCCGGTATGCAGCGCGACTACGCCGCTGGTGAGGTTGTAGTACTTGCACAAGCAGAGTCCGGCCTGCTCCATCATCGACTTGAGAGTTTCCTGGTCGGGGTGCATACGGATGGACTCGGCGAGGTAGCGATAGCTTTCACTGTCCTGCGCGACAAGACTGCCCATCAGTGGCAACGCGGAGAAGGAGTAAGCGTCGTAAGCTTTGGAGACAATGGGGTTGGTGGGCTTGGAGAACTCCAGCACCAGCAGGCGCCCGCCAGGACGCAGTACACGCTGCATTTCCCGCAACGCTTGATCTTTGTCCGTCACATTGCGCAGACCGAAGGCGATGCTGACGCAATCAAAACTATTGTCAGGGAAGGGCAGCGCCTCGGCGTTGGCCTGCACGAATTCGATGTTGTCGCCGTAGCCGTGATCCAGCAGCTGGTTGCGGCCAACCTGCAGCATGGAAGCGTTAATGTCTGCGAGAACCACTTTGCCGGACGGGCCGACCAGACGTGAGAACTTTTTAGTCAGGTCTCCGGTGCCGCCGGCGATATCCAGTACCGATGCGCCGGTGCGGACGCCGCTTTTATCGATAGTGAAGCGTTTCCAGAGGCGGTGAATGCCCATCGACATGAGGTCGTTCATCAAGTCGTACTTGGCGGCGACCGAGTCGAACACTTTGGCCACATGGCTTTCTTTATCTGTGACCGGCACCTGTTTGTAACCGAAGTGGGTGGTGTCCCGCTCTGTCATTAGGTTGCTCCCGTAAAAATAATTGTGCGGTATTCTACCTGTGTCCCGGGGAAAGTCCTACCCGCGATTCACAGCCCAAGGCGGGATTTTTTTGCTTGATTTACATGACGAAAACCCATAAACAATAGCCTCCGCAATTAACCAAAGAGTTTTATAGATGTCAGTGATCGAACTCACCCGTGAACATAATCTTGATATGGATCATGCCGTGCAGGCGGCGGACGAACTGGCGCAGAGCCTGTCCGAGCGGTTCAGCGTCGACTATGAGTGGGAGGATAAAGTTCTGCGCTTTCATCGCAGCGGAGTTAAGGGGCAGCTGGAAGTGGCGGAGAGCCAGATTCATCTGCACATGGAACTGGGCTTCTTATTCCGTCCCTTCAAAGACCGCATTGAGCAGGAAATTCACAGCCACTTGGACGGGCTGCTGAAGAAAGCCTGATCATTCCGGCTTACGTCTCGTTATAGTCAGGCGTAAGCGCGCAGATTATCCGGCAGGGTGAAGGGAGAGTCCGCGTTAACCTGGATTTGTTCCAGGATGTGGCTTTCCCTCTGCATGATCACGCGCAATAACTGACTGACTCCGCCCATTTCTTTGAACGCCTTGAAGCCTCTGGACAGGAAGTTGTGCAACTGTCCCAGGCCCGCCATTTCCGCTGGACCTTCGGTAATTTTGAGGCTGAAGCTCACGAAGCGGCTTTTCACATACTTTTCCAGCTCATGACCGGTTTTGTCGATGAGCGTGATCTGGCGACGCCGGGAGGCGAAATTATCGCAACGCCGGAAGGCCTCCGCATAGTTGTCCTCGGTGATACGTTCGACGCGCATTTCCCGCAATACGGTGGCGATATGCTCATCCAATTGTTGCGTGAGCAGGTTCAACTCAACCAGGTCGGCGATTGTATGCAACGCGGAATCGGGAAGCAGTTTCACTATCACCGGAAACACCCTTTCCAGATCGGCGTCGCGGCGAGTGAATTCCTTGGGGGAATAAAGGTCTTTCAGCAGGAAGTCTAACGCTTCGTGGTAGCGCTGATTGCTGTACAGGTCATTATGGGTTCTTTTGAGGCGATCCGCCTGCCAGTCGCATAGCCGATCAATGTCCTGCGCCAGGGGATGCTCGTCTCTCTGCAGGCGATAGTTGTGGTAGTCCAGCAGTAACTGTTGCAGGCGTCGGGCGTTGGCGGTTCTTGCGTTGACGCTTAACAGTTTCTCTTTGGACATGAGTGATCCCCGCCATTTGGCTTCAGAAAACAGTCTTTCGGCGTAAATGCGATGGCTCATCGCAACTTATGAATGATTGGCGGCAAGTTTACTAAAGATAGATTAGAAAAGCCTACCTAACTTTTTGTCGCGTTCCCGTAGTTTGTGATTGGTTACTCAGTTGTGAGGGCTTGGAGGAGGTCAAACCGGCGCGTCCCTGGCCGGAAGTGAGTGGTCAGCAGAGTGTCAGGCGCCGGCGACGGCCGCATTGGGGAGCAGCGATAGCGGCGGCACCCATTCCTGGCTGTCCAGAGTGATAAAGTGGCTGGTGGCGCCGGTTTCAATGATGCGTATGGCGTTGGGAGAGTTTTCGGCGCTTTGCAGCATGGCGTCCCGGTCCAGAATGCGATCGATCTTGGGAATCAGGATGGTGCCATGACGCATGTGCTCGTAAGCCGTCATGTCGCCTTTTTCCATCCAGGCCAGAATATTCTCGATATTGCGCACAATGGTGAGATGGTCCCGTGTGGATGAAAACAGACGATCCAACAATACCCGTTTGCGGGGATTCATTCTGCCGAAGAAAGTTTGCCCGTAAGTGGTGGAAGGAGCGCTGTTGACCAGACGGATCACCCAGGGCCACATGCCGTGACTGACTGGGTCGAGCAATGCGCGGGCCAGTGCGTGTAGCTTGCCTTGTGGCAATACTGGCGCTTCCAGCACGACATCCACATTGGCGTAGAGTTCGGGCCACTGCTTGATGGCTTCCAGAATAACGGCGCCGCCCCGAGAGTGACCATGCACCCGCACCCGATTGGTGCTGGGCATATTCTGCAGCACCTGATTAAGAACGGCGGCGTCGTACTCGATGGTCGCTTCAAGATATTTGATGGGCGTCTGCCAGGGCGCGGACTCCAAGGTCGGTCCGCTGACGGGAATATGGTAATTGCTGCAGGTGAGCAGGATCAGCTCCGTGTCGGGAGCCTGATAGGTCTGGGTGAAGTAACAGTGATTTTCCAGAAATCCGTGGACGCCGATGACGGTGTTTTCCGCCGGAGCGCTATGATTGCGGAGGGATACCGCGCCTTTTCCCACGGAGTAGACCTTACCGGAAAACATCTCGGTATAGGCCGGATCAATTGGTCGTAACAACTTACGGGCATGGACTGCTTTCATGGTAGTAACTCCCACCGTCGCGCCGCCCCGTTTTCCGCACGCTTGGAGATGCTCGTCTCCTATGGCTGAAACAACAACGGGTTTATTATATTTGTATGAACTCGCAACTGGACGACACTTTGGTTGTTTGCGCCTATAGGTTAATTATGGCGCCTATTTCGTAAGCGTGGAGGCTAATCTTAAGTCTTATATATAAAGTGTCGCCTGATGCTCTATGGTTTCCCCATGGACACATCAGTTAAACTGCCAGGGCGCATTCCGCAAACTCGCCGGTTTCTGCTCGAAAAATCCGGCAAAATCCAACCAGGCAGTCAGGTTGTCGCACTTTGATTATAGGATTGCCGCTTTTGAGCCAGTGTTAAAATTTGTAATCGCTCTGTAAAGAAGTTTGCGATTTTCAGCCATTATGGCTAATGACCGAATTGTAGGGGGAGGTGCGGCGAAAGCTCATGTCAGATAATCACTTTGAGCCGGTAAGCGGCGTTGATTCAGCCTGGTTACGGTTGGATCGTCCGACAAACCTGATGGTGATCACCGCGATGGCGGTGGTGGAGCCGATTCCCTTCAACAAGCTGAAAGAACTCATCAACTCCCGGTTTCTGGCCTTTCCCCGCTTTCGGCAAAAGCCGGTTAATCACTCCGGATTCTATTTCTGGGAAGAAGATCCCTACTTTTCTCTGGATTACCACGTTCGCAAAGTCGCTCTGCCGCAGCCGGCGGATAAAGGCGCTCTGGAAAAATTCATTGGCGACCTGATGAGCACGCCCTTAGACCCGGGTAAGCCGTTGTGGCAGGTCTATCTCATTGAAAATTATGGCGATCATCATGTCTGTGTGATGCGGGTGCATCATTGCTATGCGGACGGCCTGGCGCTGGTGGCGGTGTTTGGTTCGCTGTCCGACCAGTCTCCCAACATCAATCCATTTCCTCTGGACCCAGGCAAGCAGCGAGACGCCGGCGTGCGTGCGCGGCAGTCTTTTGTCATGGGCATGGAGACGCTGTCCCGGGCGGTGGAAAAGTGCACCAAGCTGCGCTATCGCATTGCGGAAGAGGGTAAAAGTATCCTACGGGAGCCTGGTTATGCCGTGGAGGGCGTCAGGCAGGGGCTGAACGGGGCCGCGGAGATTGCGCGTCTGGCTGCTTTGGAGGCGGATGATCCCACACCTTTGCGTGGTGAGTTGGGCGTCATGAAATGCTGCACCTGGTCCGAATTGATTCCCCTGCATAAGTTCAAAGAGGTCGCTCAGGCGTTTGGCTGCAGCATCAACGACGTGTTGCTCAGTTGCGTGAGCGGCGGCTTAAGACGCTTGTTGCAGGATCGAATGGATCAGGTGGACGGGGTGCGTTTGCACGCCACTTTGCCCGTCAATCTGCGGCCATTGGAGACTAGATTGGGCAGAGAACAGTTACAGGAGTTGGGCAATCAGTTCGGCACGGTCTTCGTTCCGCTGGCGGCGGGCATCGGCAACCCCATTGAGCGCCTGTACAAGATCAAGCACGATATGGCGGCGCTGAAAGAGTCAATGCAACCCAGCCTTTCTCATGCATTGCTCACCGCAATGGGGCTGTTTCCCCAAGGCGTGCAACAGCCGCTGCTGGAGCTTTTCAGTAATAAGACGTCGATGGTGCTCTCTAATGTGCCTGGCGCGCGTCGCGCTCGTTATCTGGCGGGCAGCAAAGTAAAAGAGTTAATGTTCTGGGTGCCGCAGACGGGCGATATCGGGCTCGGCGTCAGCCTGTTGAGTTACAACCAGTCCGTGCAGATCGGCATCAACGCGGATCGGGCGCTGTTGCCGGAGCCTGCTGAACTGACCCGCGCGATGATCGACTCTCTGGAAGAATACTGTTCTCTCACCGGCATGACCTGGCAGGCGGCGGAAGCCCGCTCCCATCGCAAAGCTTGAGCACAGGCGGCGCGCAATGCGCCGCTTTTGCCAATTGCATCAATGAATTTATCTTTGTGTAACCTAAGATTGCAGTTGGTAACTCCCTACTGAGCTCTTTGATTGCGATGAATAACAATAAATACAACCAGGGGCCTGTGCATTGGTCCCGAAGTGCGCTTATCGTCGTAGCGGTTGCAGTGACTCTGCAGGGCTGCGAAAAGCTGGAAACTAAACCTAAAGATCCTACCGTACCAAGCCCGGACTTTGTTCTCAGCGGCTTGCAATATGCGTCGGAAATCTCGTTGCAGCGGGATCAGGGGCGCGTAATGCGTTCAATCATCAGCGGCAACTCCCGCGCAGGGCTGGGCGACCTCTTGGATAAAGGCGGCAATGGCGGTTACGCCAAAATCAATACGCCTAAATACAAATTTGACGACGCGGGCTTCATGAATGCCTCCGGCTCGCGATACGGCGGCATCAGCGCCGCTGGCGATCTTTTCTTCCTGACGGATGTCGCCGCCATCAGCACCACTTTCTACGCCGGCGTGAAGGTCGATGAAACCGCTACCGCCGAAAACCCGGACGGCGATATCGTCTATCAGAAACCAGACCTCACCCAGGGCGATTATCTCTGCATTGAGGAAACCTATTTCCCCAGCGGCGCGGACAACAAGCTCACCGTGCAGATTCACAAAGCTACTTTAGACGCAGACGGAAACGGCGTCTTACAGCGTATCGGCAGCACCGGTGTGGGCGCAGCCTCGGAAAGTCGGTCGATTGCATACTCTTTTGACGACGAGGCGGTTCTAAGCTGGTCCGATCCGGCTTTGGACGAGGCGTTTGATGAGGTTGTCCAGAACGCTGGATACACGTTGGACTGTCCAGTGGATAACGACGGCAACCCAGTCTATGACCCCTGTCGCTGGAGCGTTCGCACTCTGGGAGGAGCGTCCCCTGATGGTCGGGTGTTCCATTTTTCCCGGGTGGCCTGGAAAGAGCTGGTCCCTGTAACGCCATCCGAAGACGACAGTCCCGGCAACGCGGAAGTCGGCGGCTGGCGACCGGTGGCAAGCTCGGCGATATGTCTGCGCACCGCCACGGATATGGCGAATAACGTTCTGCAGGGAGAGTACTGGCTGGGCGTCGTGATCGAAGATCAGGACATCCCTCAGGCGACGTTCAGTCGTTTGACGCTGGATGGCGCGGGGGCTGGCGTTGACAGTCAGATACGCGCTTCGGCGGGAATTGCGACGCGTAATCTGAGCGTCTCCTATAACGTGGAGCTGAACGGCGAGCTGACATACAGCGGCCGGATGGGAATCGCATCCGCCGATGGCGAGTTGCTGGTGTTTGACGCCAGTGATCCTGCAAACGGTAAGATCGGCTTCGGCGTCGCCATGAAAAATCAGAAACCGGCGGGGCAAGAAGAGTAACTGGAACGGTAAGATCGGGACGTATAAAAACAATAAAGGCCATCTTGCCGATATATCTGCAATTTTCACGCAAGATTTCTGTCTGCAGGGATGTGTGGACGCGCAAAATACGCTAGCATTTTGCGCGTTTATATTCAGATTACCTGATGCCCGGAGAGCGCTCCTGCTTTTCGGGTCTTGCCGGAGATATCCTATGCCTACCCATGAAATCCGCCATCCCTTGGTCCGTCATAAAATCGGCCTGATGCGGCGGGCTGAAATCAGCACCAAAAGCTTTCGCGAACTCGCTCAGGAAGTGGGAGCGTTGCTGACTTATGAAGCGAGTAAAGATTTCAACTTGGGCACGGAGGTTGTGCAAGGTTGGGCCGGGCCGGTGGAAGTGGAGAAGCTGAAAGGCAAGAAAGTAACCGTCGTGCCGATTCTGCGCGCAGGACTGGGTATGCTGGACGGCGTTTTATCTCTGATTCCCGCAGCCAAAGTCAGCGTAGTGGGGCAGGTTCGCAACGAAGAAACCCTGGAAGCGAAAACCTATCTGGAAAAGCTGGTGGGTGAACTGGATCAGCGTCTGGCCTTGATCATCGACCCCATGCTGGCGACCGGCGGCTCTATGATTTCCACAATCGATCTGCTTAAGAAAGCAGGCTGCTCCGAAATCCGCGCATTAGTGCTGGTGGCGGCGCCGGAGGGCATCGCCGCAGTAGAGAAAGCCCATCCTGACGTGCACATCTACACCGCCGCCATTGATGAAAGGCTCAATGAAAAAGGTTATATCCTGCCTGGTCTGGGCGACGCCGGCGACCGCATTTTCGGCACCAAGCAGAAGAGCTAACCTTCGCGCTTTCTGCCTGGGAGAGGCCGGCTCTTAGAGCCGGTCCACCAGCGGCGTTGAGTAGTTCAGTTCCATGTCCCAGGGGAAACGCATCCAGGTTTCCTGAGACACTTCTTTGATGCACAGGTCCACAAAAGGCCGACCCAGTGGTTTGGCGTAAAGCGTGGCGAAGAATGCATTGGGAATCAGGTTGCGCACCACTTTGGCGGTTTTACCCGTATCCACCAGATCATCCACCAGCAGATAGCCTTCACCGTCGCCAATGACGGAAGCGTCAAAGCTCTTGATGACATTGACGTCATCGGACTGCTTCTGCTCTTCATAGCTGACGGCGCAAACGGTGTCGATGTAGCGAATGCCCAATTCGCGAGCGATGATGCCGGCGGGGATCAAGCCTCCGCGGGTGATGGCGATAATGCCTTTCCAGCGGCCCATATCGATCAGCTTGCGGCATAACATCCGCGTGTCCCGATGAAGTTCTTCCCACGAAATAAAGATGGTTTGATGGTATCTACTGTCGCTCATAGTCTGCTTAGGTCACTTTCAGGCTGGCCTGCGACCCCGCCCGGGATCGCTGAGGCATATAAAAGGTTGCATATGCTAACCGCGTTTTTTACCCAGGAACATTCTCCTTTGGATAAAAATGCGGCTCGACTTATTCGGTTCCGCCGCCCTGTCTGATCCAGGCTCCCAGTTGTTGGCGCTCTTCATCCGTCATTCCGGTCAGGTTGCCCAGAGGCATGTAGTTGGAATCTACCGCAACCTGTTGAATCTGTTGGAGGTGACGCATAACGCCACTGGTGGTGTCCAGAAGTACGCCGGCAGGGGCCTCCGCAAATCCGGCCTGGGTTGGCTTGGCCGCATGACAGCTGGCGCAGCGGTTGTGAATGATCGCCGCAGCCTGCATGAAACCGACCTTATTCGCCGATTCTGCGGTTTGCTGGGCGTCTGCGCTATCTGCTTCCCCCGTACTTTTGACGATCATCGCCAAACCGATGAACATCACCATCGCTATCACCAGAATAGCAGGTTGTTTTACGCCTCTGTGCTTGAGGTTGAAATAATGGCGCGCAAAGGCGGTGATGACGACCAGCGCCGATAGAATGGCCCAGTTCCACTCATGGCCGTAGGTCATGGGATAGTGGTTGCTGATCATGATGAAGATCAGCGGCAGCGTCATGTAGTTGTTATGGGTGGAGCGCAGCTTGGCGTTTTCACCCAGTTTGGGGTCGGGGACGGCGCCGGCCTTGACGGCGTTCACCAGCGCTTTTTGGGAGGGAATAATGATCATCAGCACGTTCCCCGCCATCAGCGTTCCCATCAGAGCGCCCACATGAATATAGGCGCCGCGGGCGCTGAAGACCTGGGTCAGGCCCCAGCTGGCCAGAATGGCGAGACCCAATAACAGGCCGCCGAAGACGTAGCCATTGCGAGACAGGGGCGAGCGGCATAAGCCGTCGTACAGCGCCCAGCCCGCTACCAGCAGGCCGACGCCGATGCCGATAGCCTGCCATTGGCTAAGCTCCATCACGGACTTATCGATCAGGTAGGTCTCCGCCCCGAAGTAGTACATCAGGGACAACAGCATGAAACCGGTCAACCAGGTGGTGTACGCCTCCCATTTGAACCAGTGCAGCGTAGCCGGCATTTTCTCCGGCGCCAGCCGGTACTTGGCGACTTCATAAAAGCCGCCGCCATGAATGGCCCATAAATCGCCTTTGACTCCCTTTTCTTTTTTCCAGTCCGGCGGGTCCTGCAGGGAGTTGTCCAGCCAGACAAAGTAAAAGGAAGCGCCAATCCACGCCACGCCTGCGATAACGTGAAACCAGCGAATGAAAAGATTAATCCAGTCGATGTAATACGGGTCCATTCTGACCTCAAAGCCGAGTCTAATTGTTATTGGTCAACGAAGCCGCATCCGCGGCTTCCTGCGTTTTTGTTCTTTATCCGACAGACAAATAGCGTCCAGCTATTCATCTGTAAGCGACAGAACCTGCACAGGTCAGGTTCTGTCTAGCGCGTCTTGTCGTCGCGCAGGCGCATTCACGCGCCGGATTATTAACCTGTCAGTATCATCGCCACGTTAATCCTTTTTATGCACGCAGCGTCCAGCCGCGTAGGTAGCGCGTATGGCGCGGTCGTCTCCTAGGATGCTGAAGGCGAAAAGCTGCTCCGCCAGACTGCGGCAGTTTTCCATGCGCAGTTGCAGCAACGGCGTGGCGCGTTTATCCAGCACCACGAAGTCCGCTTCCTTACCGGCATAGAAGCCGCCAAGGAGGTGATCCAGCTCCAGCGCTTTGGCGCCGCCCAGCGTGGCCAGATAGAAACTCTTGAACGGCGTTAGCGCATGTCCGCGCAGCTGCATGACTTTGTAAGCCTCGTTCAAGGTTTGCAGCAGGGAGAAGCTGGTGCCGCCGCCTACGTCCGTGCCAAGGCCCACTTTGACCTTGTGACGTTCGGCTTCTTCCAATGCGAACAGGCCGCTGCCGAGGAACAGGTTGGATGTCGGACAGAACGCCACTGCGGAATCCGAGCTGTGCAGCCGTTTCCACTCGTCTTCGCATAAGTGCACGCCATGGGCCAGGACGGCGCGTTTGCCGAGCAGACCGTAATGGTCATAAACATCCAGATAGTTGGCGCACTGCGGGAACAGTTCTTTCACCCAGCCGCACTCAGCGGGGTTTTCCGACAAGTGTGTGTGCATGTAGGCGTCAGGATATTCCTCACGCAAACGTCCCGCCGCCGCCAACTGCTCCGGCGTGCTGGTGGGGGCGAAACGCGGCGTCACGGCGTAGAGTAGGCGACCTTTGCCGTGCCACTTTTCCAATAAAGCTTTACTGTCCTGATAGCTGCTTTCCGCAGTATCGCAAAGATAATCCGGCGCATTGCGGTCCATCATGACCTTGCCGCAGATCATGCGTAGATTACGTTCCAGTGCTTCTTCGAAAAACATGTCCACCGATTCCGGATGCACGGTGCCGAACACCAGTGCGGTAGTGGTGCCGTTCTTCAGAAGCTCATCCAGAAACACCCGCGCCACTCTGCGCGCATGTTTTGGGTCCTGAAAGTCGCGTTCGGTGGGGAAGGTGTAAGTGTTCAGCCACTCCAGCAACTGTTTGCCAAAGGCGCCGATCATCTCGGTTTGCGGATAGTGAATATGGGTGTCGATGAATCCCGGAACGATCAGGCTGTCGGGATGGTTCTCGATGACTGCGCCTTCGGGAAGCGTCGGGAGCAGGTCGCTGTAGGCTCCGGCGGCGGTTATTTTGCCGTCTGCGACGACAAGCAGGCCGTCTTCCCAGTACTGATAACTGGCTTCTTCACCCACTTCCGCTGGATCGGCGATCATATGGAAAAGCGGGCCGCGATGGGCGCTGATGGAGCTGGTCATGGCGTGTCAGGGTTCCTCATTTTATATCAAAATCAACGGATTATAAGTCAATTGTCCAGGGCGCGTCGGGCAATTCGATTTCATCGCAGTTATTGCCCGGTCCTTTACGATCCACGACCAGAAAGTCGCTGACGTCTTCCAGCGCCAGACAATAGTGATGCCAGACGCCTTTGTGGTAATTCACGCCTTGCCCCGGTTGCGCCAGGAAGGCTTCTACTTTGTCCGCGTCGAAGTCTCCGGGCGGCGCCACCACCACCAGATAAGGGCGGGGGCTCAATGGGTAGAACGCCTGACTGCCCAGCGGGTGGCGCTCCATGATGCGGATGGCGACCGGCAGCGCTAAGGGCGTTGAGCGAAACAGGCTGATAATGGGCGCGCCATCGGATTCAGCCACATCTACTGTCGCCAATTGGTGGTAGCGTTCCGTCTGCCCGTAGTTAATGGTGAAATGCTCGCTGCCAGCGTCGGCGACGATAACGTCGCCGTAGGGCGCGAAGGCTTCACGGGTGAGCGTTTGGGGACGCAAGCGACGCGCGGGCATCTCAGCTGCCTCGGTAAGTGGAGTAGCCATAGGGCGAGAGCAGCAGAGGAATGTGGTAGTGCTCGCCGTCGCCGCTGATTTCAAACACGACGTCCACATAGGGGTAGAAGCAGGTCTCTGCTCCGCGATACCCGGGCGTGTGCATGAGTTTCTTGAAATACGCGGCCGTATCGAAGGCCATCAGATAACGGCCCGCGGGCAGCACCACATTTTCTTCCAATAGATTGGGCAGACGACCGTCGGCGTTGGTTTCGCCGCCGCCGATTTGCTCCCAATCGTCGTCGACAAAAGCGAAGAAGCGAATCGGAACGCTAGCGGCTGGCTTGCCCTGGGCGGTGTCCAGAACATGAGTGGTGATTTGGCTCATAGCAGTTTCTCCAAGCGGATGCGGGTGATTTTGCGTTGCTCTTCCGCAGCGTTTATGACTTCCTCGCTACGCGCGTTGGGGAGTCTCGCCTCCAGTAGCGACAGCATTTCCGCCGCACTTTTACCGGTGGCGCAGACAATGAAAATAAAGCCGAATTTTTCTTCGTAAGCCTGATTTCCTTTGGCCAGACGTTGCAGGGTGTCCTCGTCGGCGCTGTTGACGCCGGACTGCTCTCCGGCGGCCAGGGCTTTGGTGTGAGCGTACTTGGCGCGTAGAGAATTCACGTCGCCGATCTTGGGATGGCCGGCGAAGGCTTCCAGATAATCCTGCTCCGTCAATCCCGCCCAGATGCGGTCGGCGGTGTTGTATACAGCCGTCGGGTCGGCGAATGGACGCGCCGTCGTCATGCCCCGCGCCCAGGCTTCGCTGCTGCAACAGGTCTGGAATGTCGCTTGCGCAGCCTGTTCCGGCATAGCGTTGAGTTGTTCTAGGGTGACCTGGCTCATTTGGGATACCCCAGCACGCGCAGACGGCTGACGCCGCCGTCAGGGTAAATATTCAAGCGCAGATGGGTGAACGCGGTGGCTTTGTCCTGGATTTCGTCCATGAACAGATGTTCGCGATGCGCATGCAGCTTGGTTTCTGGAATGATGGCTTGCCAGTCCAGGGCTTTCAGGCTGTCTGCGTCCGTCGTGTTCGGGTCCGCCGCCACGGCGCCTTCCAGAGAAAAGCGATCAGGATAGTTGCCTTTGAAGTGGCAGGTGTCGACGATCACTTTCTGCAAAGCGCCAGGCGCGGCCAGACGCATGATCAGCCAGTCGTAGCCTGGGCCGCGACGCCGTTTGGTTTCCCAGCCGTCGCCCATGTTGACGCCGCGTCCGGGCATCAGCAGGTTTTGCATGTCGCTGAAGAACATATCGCTGCACAACAGCGCGCGACCGCCGTTGGCGATAGCGGCCAGATCCACCAGCTCGCCAGGCAGAGTGCGTGACCAGTCCACCTGGGGAGAGCCGTACACTCGCAGGCGCGCCACGCCGCCGTCGGGATAAATGTTCAAGCGCACGTGGGTCCAGTTGTCCGCGTTGTCCACCTTGATCAGGTTTTGGCTGTGAGCGTTAACGCTGGTTTTTGGCAGGATCTCCGTCCACTGTGTGCTGGCGTTTGGTTCGCCCAGACAGTAACAGGCGTCCAGAGACACTGACGCCGGCGCATTGCCGCGAAAGTGATTGGTGTCGGCGTCGATAAAATCAATGCGACCGGGCGCGCCGAGGCGCAGGGTGCACCAGTCGTAACCGCCGTCGCGGCGACGCCGTGATTCCCAGCCATCCATCCATTTGCCGTTATCCGTGTACTTATCGGCGATGAAAATGCCGCGTCCGGACTTGATCAGGTTGTCCTTGGAGGCGAAGAAGTCGTCGCTGCAAGACAACACCTGGGTTCCCAGGCGTTCGGCCGCCAGGTTAAGGGCGCCAGGATAGGGCAGTTCAAAATCGATGGCGTGACTCATACAGAGAATTCCAAAATAAGTGTGGAGGTTAATCGTTGTTGTGTGTCGTTCATGATGTCCGCGCTCAGCCTGCTTTGCTCTCTCTCAGCAGCGGCTGGCCTTTGGCGGCGCCGATAAACTGGTCGTCCTTGTAAATACATTGTCCGCGCAACCAGGTCTGGCGAATGGCGCCGGTGGCCTGCATGCCTTCATAAGGCGTAATCTTGTGGCGGTGCTTGATCATGTCCTTGCTGATGGTGACCGCTTGATGGTCGTCAAATACCAAGACGTCCGCGTCATATCCCGGGGCCAGACGGCCTTTGCGATGGGACAGGCCGGCGAAGCGGGCGGTTTCCCAACTCATCAGGCGGGAAATGAAGGGCAGCGACAAGCCCCGTTGGTGAGCTTCATGCCATACCAGTGGCAGACTGAACTGGAGGGCGGAAATACCGCCCCAGGCTTTTTCGATATCGCCGCTGTCGATCTCTTTCAGTTGCGGCGTGCAGGGAGAGTGGTCGGACACGACGAAGTCGATCAGTCGCTGCTCCAGGGCTTGCCATAAGTGCTCGCGGTTGTCGTTTTCACGAATGGGCGGGCAGCACTTGAACAGTGTTTTGCCATCCGGGATGGCTTCGGCGAACAGGGTCAGGTAGTGAGGACAGGTTTCCACGGTGAAAGACAGTCCCGACTCTTTGGCGGCGCCGATGGCGGCCAGCGCCTCGGCGGAAGACAGGTGCACGATATGCACTTTGCAGTCCACGCCTTGCGCCTTGAAATCGCGGGCGGCGTTGATCATCAGGTCGATAGCGTCGTTTTCCCAGGCTTTGGGGCGCGAAGCGAGGAAACTCTGATAACTATTGCCGATTGCCGGCGGCGGGCTGTGCTCTTTATCCAGCTCTGCGTGAATCAGATAGGGGACGCCGTAGCGCGCCAATATAGGCATGGCCCGTTTGACGTCGCTGTCCGTCACCGGCGGAAACTCATCGATTCCAGAGTCGATCAGAAATGATTTTACGCCCAGCACGCCTGCGTCCAGCAGCGCAGGCAGCTCATCGATATTTTCCGGCACGACCCCGCCCCAGAAGCCACAGTCGACCCAGAGCTTGTCGGACACCGCATCAAGCTTGATGCGAAAGGCGTCGGCGGTGGTGGTGACCGGGATACAGTTCAGCGGCATATCCACCAGTGTGGTGATACCTCCAGCGGCGGCGGCCTGGGTGGCGGTATTGAAGCCTTCCCATTCCGTGCGGCCGGGTTCGTTAATATGCACGTGAGTGTCCACCAGACCGGGCATCACCACGTCATTGCCGACATCCTCCAGCTCGTAGTCGGCGTCTATCGACATATCGTAAGGCTGCACTTCCACGATTTGGCCGCCGGCGATCAGCACAGTTGCGGGCTGCATGCCCTGATCGGTGATCACTCTGCGGCTGCGAATGGCGACGCCACTCATAAAGTCTCTCCTGAGGATGTTTGCGTTGACGTTGAAGGGTCCGTGTCGCTGGCGTCCCGCGGCTCTGCCTGATCGGCGGCCCAGCTTTTGATGTCCTTCCAGGCCACGCCCTGTTGTGTGGGCTGTGTGGAGGTGTGATACAAACCGATCAGCTCGGCGGCGATAGACACCGCCACTTCCATCGGCTGCTTGCCGGGGACGGCGGACAGGCCTACCGGACAGCTCACGCGTTCGACCTGACTGGAGTCCACGCCGCGATAGTCAAAGCGCTGGCGGAAACGCGCCCACTTGGTGGCTGAGCCGATCAGCCCCAGATACGCGAAGCGGTCCTGGCGCAGGATCTTCTCAGCCAGTTCGTAATCCAGTTGATGATTATGGGTCAGAATCAGGTAATAGAGGTTATCCGGTAGATCGTCGATCACATCGCAGGGATAGGCGTCCACCCGTTTATGGGTGTTGGCGGGAAGCGTTTCAGGAAACAGCTCTTCCCGGGAGTCGATCCAGGTGACTTGCACCGGCAGTTCCGCCAGGACTGTCACCAGCGCTTTGGCGACATGGCCGGCGCCGAACAAAGCGATCTGTGTGGGGCAGGGCGCAAAGGCTTCAAACAGAACGGTGGCGCTGCCGCCGCAACACTGGCCCAGGCTGGCGCCTAGAGGAAAGTGTTCCATGCGCTGACTGTAATCCTGTCTGGCCAACATCTCCCGCGCCATAGCGGTAGCCTTGAACTCCAGATGGCCGCCGCCAATGGTGTCAAAGGTGGCGTCGGCGGAAACAACCATTTTGGTTCCGCTGTCCCGAGGCGTAGAGCCGCGCGCGCCGATCAGCGTGATCAGCACGAAAGGCCGCCCAGCGCGGCTGAGCCGCTGGGTGACTTCGAACCATTGCTCCCTATACATACTTACTCTCCCTTGGCGGCGCTCAAGGTCGCTTCCACCGCCGCTAACACCTTCTCAGGTGTGGATGGCGTGTGCAACGGCGGATCAATACGGTAATCCGTCAAGCTGGAAATGGCGTCTTTCAAGGCGCACCAAACGGAGATCGCCAGCATGAACGGCGGCTCGCCCACGGCTTTGGAATGATAGATGGTTTCCTCGCGGTTGGGTTCGTTCGGCAACAACTCCACATTCAGCACCTCCGGCAGATCGCCCAGCGTGGGAATCTTGTAATTCGCCGGACTGTTGCTGAGCAGGCGGCCATTGGCGTCCCAGCAGACTTCTTCGGTGGTGAGCCAGCCCATGCCCTGGATAAAACCGCCCTCGATCTGGCCAATGTCGATGGCGGGATTCAGCGATTTGCCCACGTCATGCAGAATATCCGCCCGCAACACTTTGTACTCACCGGTCAAGGTGTCGACGACCACTTCCGAAGCGGCGACGCCATTGGCGAAGTAAAAGAAGGGGCGGCCGGATGCGGTGTCGCGGTCATAATGGATTTTCGGCGTTTTATAGAAACCGGTGGCGGACAGTGACACACGGCCCATGTAAGCCTGCTGGATGAACTCGGCGAACGGAAACGCCTTTTCACCTACATGGACATTATTGTCTGCGAAGTAAACCTGCTCCGGCGTCACCTGATATTGCTCACAGGCGAACTCGATCAGTCGGCCCTTGATCGTCTGTGCGGCGTTTTGCGCCGCCTTGCCGTTCAGATCGGTGCCCGAAGACGCCGCCGTTGGCGAGGTATTGGGCACTTTGTCCGTACGCGCCGCGGAGACGACGATGTTGTCCACGTCGACCTGAAACTCCTGGGCGACGATCTGCGCCACCTTGGTGTACAGGCCCTGACCCATTTCCGTACCGCCGTGGTTCAGGTGAATGCTGCCGTCGGTGTAGATATGAATTAGCGCGCCAGCCTGGTTAAGGTGTTGTACGGTGAAGGATATGCCGAATTTCACCGGCGTCAGCGCCAGACCTTTTTTCAAGATCGGGCTGGACGCGTTGAACGCGCGAATAGCCGCTTTACGGGCGTGGTAGTCCGCATCCGCCATCAGCTTACGAGTCATCAGCGGAATGAGGTTCTGCTCTACTTTCTGATGGTAGGGCGTGACGTCATAGCCGTCTTGCTTGAAGTCATAGCGCTCATGATCTTCCCGGTAATAGTTCAACAGACGTATTTCCACCGGATCTTTGCCGACGCGTCGGGCGATCGCCTCTATCATGGCTTCCGCCGCTATCATGCCTTGTGGACCGCCGAAGCCGCGAAACGCGGTATTGGAAACCGTATGGGTCTTGCAGCGATTGCCGGTAATGTTGGCGTTAGCGAGGAAGTAGGCGTTGTCGGAGTGGAACATGGCGCGATCGACGATGGCGTCGGACAGGTCCGGTGAATAGCCGCACAGACCGTTGACGGTAATGTCGGCGCCCAATATACGGCCTTCGTCGTTAAAGCCCACATCAAAGTGATTATGAAAGTGATGGCGCTTGCCGGTCATTTCCATATCGTCGCTGCGACTGAGGCGGAATTTAACCGGTCGGCCGCTTTTTCGCGCCAGCACCGCAGCAAGACAGGCCCAGGGCGCAGCCTGAGTCTCTTTGCCGCCGAAACCGCCGCCCATGCGACGCACGTCGACAGTAATGCGGTTGAAGGGAACATCGAGTACTTCCGCCACCAGCTTCTGCACTTCCGAAGGGTGCTGGCTGGAGGCGAAGATGTGCATGCCGCCGTCTTCCTCTGGAATCGCCAGGGATATCTGTCCCTCCAGATAGAAATGCTCCTGACCGCCGACTTCTATATCGCCGCGCAGGCGATTGGGGGCGTTGGCGAGGGCTGTTTCCGGCTCGCCCAGGCGCATCTGATGAGGAGGACGCACAAACAGTTGTTGTTGCAGCGCATCTTCGATAGTGAGGGTCGCCGGCAATACTTCATATTCAACTTCCGCCAGTTTCACGGCGCGGCGCGCAGCGGCGTGACTCTCCGCCGCGACGGCGAATAGAGGTTGGCCGACGAATTCCACTTTATCCTTAACCAGCAACATATCGCCGGGGAATACCGGACCGATATCCAGATGTCCGGGTATGTCGTCGGCGGTAATCACGCACAGCACGCCCGGCGCAGCGCGGACTTTGTCCAGATTCATGGAAATGACGCGGGCGTGAGCGTGTGGGCTTTTGCCTACGCAGCCATACAATTGTCCCGCGTGAGGAAAACGGTCGTCGATATATTGAGCGGCGCCGGCCACATGTTTGTGGGCGCTGTCATGTTTGGCGTCGCGGCCGGCTTTGGGGGAGCCTTGGGTGGTCGGAGCCTGGGATTGCGCTAAGACGGCGCTATCCAGCTTGACCTCAAGTGGTTTGCCGAGTTTGTTCAACAGATCACGCATAGTGAAATACCCTCGTCGCCACCGCCCCATCGGCGCTTTCAATATACAACCGCTGCAACAGATTAGCAGCCACTTTGCGCCGGTAATCGGCGCTGGCGCGGACATCGCTCAAAGGTGAAAACTCCTGCATGATCGCCGTCTGGGCCGCTTGGATAGTGTCTGGCGTCCAGAGTTGTTGCAACATCGCCTGTTCGGTAAGCGTGGCGCGTTTGGGTATCGCCGCCATACCGCCGACGCCAAGTCGGATTTCCGCCACTGAGCCGTTCTCGATCTTGAGATAACAGGCCAGACACACGGCGGAAATGTCATCCTCCAAACGCTTGCTGACTTTATATAGATGCAGGCTGACGTCCGGGCGGGCGCGGGGAATGCTGATGGATGCGATGAACTCGCCGGGCTGCAAGGCGGTTTTCTTGTATTCCAGGAAAAACTGATCCAGCGGCAGGCGGCGGCTTTGTTCGCCCTTACGCAAGGTCAATACGGCGTTCAACGCCAACAGAACCGGAGGCATGTCGCCGATAGGAGAAGCGTTGCCGATATTGCCGCCGAGGGTGCCCTGGTTGCGTACCTGCATTGAGCCCAGGCGCTCCAGGAAGGGCTCCATGTCAGGGTATTCCTGGGACAGCGCGGACATAGCGCGCTCGTAGGTGACGGCCGCGCCGATCTCCAGCGTGTCCTCAGTCACCGTCAACGCGTTCATTTCATCGACCGCGCCGACATAAATAATGTTGTCGAGCTGCTTCAATTGCTGGGTGACTTCCAACGCCAGATCGGTGCCGCCGGCCAGCAGGCGGGCGCTTGGGGCCGCGTCGTAAAACTGGGCGAGCTGATCCAGATTCGTTGGCAGGTGAAAGTGCTTAGTAACGCCTTGGTCGTCGCGGGTCACGGAACCCGGGCCCTGTGCTTTGATAGCGGCCAGTCTGGCGCAGATGGCGGCTTCATCCTCTTTGATTTGCGCCAGTTGCTCCGGTGAGGTGGCCTGACGGGCGGCGTCCAGAATAGGGCGATAGCCGGTGCAGCGGCACAGATTGCCGGCCAGATAGGCCTCTCCTTCCTGACGTGAGCAGGCGCGTGTATCCGCTTTCTGCTGTTTATGCTGATATAAGGCGTACAGGGACATAACGAAGCCCGGCGTGCAGAAACCGCATTGAGAACCGTGCTGGTCCACCATGGCCTGTTGCACCGGGTGCAAGGCGCCGCGCCGGTTAAGATATTCAACGGTAATGAGCTGCTTGCCGTGCAACCCTCCCAGGAAGGTAATGCAGGTATTAATGGAGCGGTAGGCTAATGCGCCGTTTTCCTCCGTGGCGATCACTGCGGTGCAGGCGCCGCAGTCGCCGGAGGCGCAGCCCTCTTTGGTTCCGGTCAGCCCCTTATTGGTGCGCAAGAACTCTAAAATGGTCAAATCAGGGTCAAAATTATCGAGCTCTAAGGCGTCGTCGTTCAGTAAAAATCGAATCACCGTGGCGTACCTTGGTCTTTTTATTACAGCTTACTAAAAATTTTTTGTTATAACGTCCGCATGTCGCCGCTTAGTTTCATGCGCAGACAGCCGCTCGTTTTCCACGCCTGTCCTTATAGCTTACGCCCTTTAAAAAACTTGTCTACATGGTCAGGTTATTATTTACATACAAATCCGGTCAACCTATAGTTCAAGTCAGATCTGATCGAACATTAGGCGGAATTTAACGTCGATGTAAGGTTAGCAAATGTTTTGCCAAAGTTGATCAACTGGTCAATAAATAAAAAGCTGACCAGTTGGCCAAAAATTTGCATTCGGAATGAACGCAAACCGGCATAAGGCGGTCTGAACCCACTGAAATAGCGGGTTGGGGCGGTTGAAATTGCCGGGGTTTATGTTGATGATGCGGCCCCTGTTTGACCTGGGCCGGCGTCAAACCCCGGAGCCGGACAGAATAAAAACAGCAAAAATGTTCCAAAGAGGCTTGGCAGCGCATGACTATCGATATTGATCTTCCTCCGCCGAGTAAGGACTACCGGCTGCAATTACAGGGAATCACCAAGCAGTATCCTGGCTGCCTGGCTAATGATCGCGCACATCTCAATATCCGTCCTGGCGAAGTGCACGCCCTTCTCGGCGAGAACGGGGCCGGCAAAAGCACTTTGATGAAAATTATCTACGGGGTTACCCGGCCTGACGCCGGCGTCATTTACTGGGAAGGCGAGCCAGTGGAGATCGCTGATCCGGCCGCGGCGCGCAGACTGGGCATCGGTATGGTGTTCCAGCACTTCTCTTTATTCGAAACGCTTACGGTCGCTGAGAACATTTCTCTCAGTCTGCCCAAAGTGCAGGTGCGCGACCGCGCGGCTTTGTCCCGTCGCATCAGCGAGGTCTCCGACAAATACGGTATGGCGCTGAACCCGGATCGTCTGGTGCATACCTTATCTATCGGCGAACGTCAGCGGGTCGAGATCGTGCGCTGTCTGCTACAGGATATCAAGCTGCTGATCTTGGATGAGCCGACCTCAGTATTAACGCCTCAAGAAGTCGACCAGTTATTCGCCACCCTGCGGCAACTGTCCCAGGAAGGCTGCAGCATTCTATTTATAAGCCACAAGCTGAATGAAGTGCGCGCCCTGTGCGACAGCGCCACTATTTTGCGGGCGGGCAGAGTCAGCGGCCATTGCGTTCCGGCGGAAGAGACCAATCACAGCATTGCCCGCCTGATGGTGGGCGACGATACGCCGGTGCATGCGGAGCATGAGAAGACGACCGGCGGCGAAGACTATCTAATTGTAGAGAATCTGTCGGTGAAGACGGATGACCCTTTCGGCGTCAACCTGGAGTCCCTTAGCTTCACCGTGAAAGCCGGTGAAATTCTCGGTGTGGCGGGTGTGGCCGGCAACGGACAGGAAGAGCTGTTGGCGGCGCTGAGCGGGGAAACGGTGGTTCTGGATTCCCCCGCAGCGATTCGCCTGCTGGCGCAACCGGTGGCGGCGATGACGTCTGGGCAGCGCCGTAAACTGGGAGTGGGCTTTGTGCCGGAAGAGCGGCTGGGCCGCGGCGCCGTGCCGGATATGAGCCTGAAAGAGAACGGACTGTTGACCGGCTATTTTCAGGGACTGACCAAGGCCGGCCTGATCAGCATGCCGGCGGTGCGCAAATTCGCTGAAACCGTGCGCACCCGCTTCAATGTCAAAGCGCCCAACACAGAAACCCATGCTAAGTGCCTCTCCGGGGGCAACCTGCAAAAATTCATCATTGGCCGCGAAATCCTGCAGAATCCTAAGCTTCTGATCGCCGCGCACCCGACCTGGGGCGTGGATGTGGGCGCCGCACTGGCGATTCACAAAGCGTTGATCGAACTGCGTGACCGTGGCGCTGCTATTCTGGTGGTGTCGGAAGACCTGGACGAGTTGTTCGCCATCAGCGACCGCATATGCGCTCTGTACGTGGGCAAGATCTCGCCGATTAAAGAGACAAGGGAGACAACCATCGCCGAAGTCGGGGGTTGGATGGGCGGCGACTTTCTGGAGTCGTCGCAGCCCGCGCCGCAACAAGCGGTGGGAGCCTGAAGGATGAGAGAGCATAACAAAGCAGACGTGTTAGCGAAGGGGGCCGGGCAATGATTTTTAAACTGGAGCGTCGCGTAGACGACTCCCGCTGGATGGCGTATCTCTCTCCCATATTGGCGGGAACATTGACGCTGATTACCGGCTCCATCTTGTTTTGGGCGTTGGGTAAAGACCCGCTGCAAACTTTATATACCTTCTTTATAGCGCCGGTATCGGACTTGTACGGCTGGACCGAGCTGGGGGTGAAAGCTGCGCCGATTATGCTGTGCGCGCTGGGTTTGGCAGTATGTTACCGGGGTAAAGTCTGGAATATCGGGGCGGAAGGACAACTCTTGTTCGGCGCGTTGGTCGGCGGCGGCGTAGCGCTGCAGTTCCTGGAAAGCGACTCTGCATTCGCTCTGCCGGTGGTGTTGGTGGCGGGCGCGCTGGCGGGCATGGCGTGGGCGGCGATTCCCGCCCTGTTGAAAACCCATTTCAACACCAATGAAATACTCACCACCATCATGCTGAACTATATCGCCCTGAATTTGCTTCTGTTTAGCGTGCATGGACCTCTCAAAGATCCTGGCGGTTTCAATTTTCCTGAGTCCGCTCTCTTCACTGAAACCGTGACTTTGCCGTTGTTGCTGGAAGACAGCCGCATGCATATCGGCATCCTGTTCGCGTTGTTCGCTCTGGTGGCGGTGTGGGTGTTGCTGAGCAAGACCTTCGTTGGATTTCAGATCAAAGTGCTGGGGCTGGATACCCGCGCGGCTCACTTTGCCGGGTTTAAAGAGCGTCGTCTGGTGTGGCTGGCGCTGTTATTGAGCGGCGCTTTGGCCGGGCTGGCAGGCGTATGCGAAGTGACGGGGCCCATTGGGCAACTGGTGCCGCAGGTGTCGCCGGGCTACGGCTACGCGGCGATTATCGTCGCCTTTCTGGGACGTTTGCATCCAGTAGGCATTCTGCTGTCGAGCATGTTGATGGCGTTGATCTACATCGGCGGCGAGCTGGTGCAGATTGAGCTGAACCTGCCATTGGCGCTGACAGGCCTGTTCCAGGGCATGTTGCTGTTTTTCCTGCTGGCCTGTGACGTGCTGATCGCCTATCGCATCCGCCTGAGTCCGCGTTTTAGCGCCCTGCGCAAGCCATCGTCCGCGGCCTTGGTGAATGGCGCAGACGCAAACCTTTCCACGCATTCACAATAACGGGGCGTCGTCATGGATTATGATCTGATAGTCAACATTCTGTACGCCACCGTGCGCACGGGCACGCCTCTGATACTTGTCGCGCTGGGCGAGCTGGTGTGTGAGAAGTCCGGCGTGCTCAACCTGGGTCAGGAAGGCATGATGCTGATGGGAGCGGTGATCGGTTTCATCGCCGCATTAGAGACCGGCAATTTGTGGCTGGGCGTCACCTTCGCCATGGCGGCGGGGCTGATGATGTCTCTGTTATTCGGCTTTATTGCGCTTAACTTAAGCGCCAATCAGGTCGCCACGGGTCTGGCTTTGACCATTTTCGGAACCGGGCTCAGCGCTTTTGTCGGCAGCGACTATGTCGGAACGCCGCTGGTTGGCATCGAGCCCTGGCACATTCCTTTACTTTCCGACATTCCTTTCGTTGGTCGCATTCTGTTCAGTCATGATCCGCTGGTCTATCTTTCATTCGGGCTGTTTGTCGGTGTTTACCTGTTTTTGAACCGGTCCCATGCCGGGCTGGCGCTGAAAGCAGTGGGCGAATCGCCACAATCCGCCAAGGCGACGGGCCTGCCGGTGTTCAAGATTCGCTATCTGGCGGTGATGTTCGGCGGGGCTATGGCGGGACTGGCGGGCGCCTATTTATCGCTGGCCTACACCCCGTTGTGGGCGGAGAACATGACCGCCGGACGCGGCTGGATTGCGCTGGCGCTGGTGGTGTTCGCCAGTTGGAAAGCCGAGCGGGTGTTGCTGGGGGCCTATTTGTTTGGCGCTTTCAGCATCATGCATCTGGTCGCGCAGGGGCTGGGCTTTTCGGTGTCGCCGAATTTGTTGGCGATCATGCCGTACTTGGCGACTATTGTGGTGCTGGTGATGCTTTCCTCTGATAAAGCCAGGGTGAAACTCTACGCTCCGGTATCGCTGGGCAAACCGTTTCACCCGGCGGACTAACGGTCGATGAATTACGCGCCAGGCCCGGACGGCCTGGGTCAGGCGATGCGCAAGGAGCTGCGGATAACTCAAAAACTATCCTGCTGAAGGGGTTACATTGTATGAAGCAAGAAAAGAAATCGTTGGCGCAGCGCTTCGCCAAAGCCGCAGGCGTCGCACTGGCGCTGTTCATGTCGGCGCAGTCGGTGACCGCGGCGGAGCCGGTCAAGGTCGGTTTTGTCTATGTCGGTCCCACCGGCGACGCGGGCTGGACCTATTCTCACGACAAAGCGCGCAAGTACGTTGAAGAGCAGCTCGGCGATAAAGTGAAAACCACCTATGTTGAGAGCGTGGCGGAAGGCGCGGACGCAGAGCGTGTGATTCGTCAATTGGCCAAATCCGGCAACGATCTGATTTTCACCACTTCTTTCGGCTACATGAACCCGACCCTGAAAGTGGCCAAGCAATTTCCCAAAGTGAAATTCGAACACGCCAGCGGTTACAAGCGTGCGAAGAATGTAGGCACTTACTTCGACCGTATTTATGAAGGCCGTTACCTGACCGGCGTTATCGCTGGCAAAATGACCAAGTCCAATATCATCGGCTATGTCGGTTCCTTCCCGATTCCTGAAGTGGTGCGCGGCATCGACGCCTTCACCCAAGGCCTGCGCAGCGTCAACCCGAAAGCGGTGGTGAAAGTGGTTTGGGTCAGCTCCTGGTACGATCCGGCGAAAGAGCGGGAAGCGGCGGAAACTCTGATTCTGCAAGGCGCGGACATCATTAACCAGCACACGGATTCCCCAGGGCCTATCCAGGCGGCGCAAGCTAAAGGCGTGTACGCGTTTGGTTATCACTCCGACATGTCTCTGTACGGCAAAGACGCGCATCTGACTGCAGCGACCCACAATTGGGGGCCGGTCTATCTGGAGAAAGTGAAATCTGTGATGGACGGCTCCTGGACGTCAACTGACTTCTGGGGCGGTCTGGCGAGCGGCGCGACGGCGCTGGCGCCGTTGAATCCGGCGATTCCAGAAGACGTAGTCAAATTGGTGGAAGAGCGTAAGCAGGCGATCATCGACGGCAAACTGCATCCCTTCCAGGGACCAGTCAAAGATCAAAGCGGCGCAGTCAAAGTGCCTGCCGGCGAAGTGATGAGCGATGAGGATCTGCTCTCCCTGAACTGGTATGTGGAAGGCGTGGAAGGAGAGCTTCCCAAGTAGGCGCCCGTCCTGCTTTAACTTATGATGGCCCCGGCGCCGGTATTTCCGGCGTCTGGTAATTAGGGCGATCAAAATACGGGTGATCTGATGACGACTCTCTGGATAAAGAATCCGCTGGCGATATACGGTCAGGAAGCGAACTGCGACGCTGGCGGCGGCGTGGTGACGCGCGGCTCGCAAATCGTTGAGCTGGTGGCCGCTGGCGGCGCGCCTTCTACTCCTTATGACGAAACCTTCGACGCGTCGCAGCATGTATTGCTGCCGGGCTTGATCAACACCCATCATCATTTCTATCAGACCTTGACGCGGGCGTTGCCCGATGCCTTGAACAAGCCCTTGTTCCCCTGGCTGCAGAGCCTGTACAAAGTATGGGCGCACCTGGATGCGGATATGGTGCGTCTGGCCACGGAGATGGCGTCAGCGGAACTCCTGTTGTCAGGCTGCTCCACGGCGTCGGATCATCACTATCTGTTTCCCATGCAGATCGATAACGCCATCGATATTCAGGCGGAAGCGGTGCGCAAGATGGGCATCCGCGCGGTATTGACGCGGGGCTCCATGAGTCTTGGCGAAAAAGACGGCGGCCTGCCGCCCCAGTCAGTAGTGCAGGACGAGCAGTCGATTCTGGATGACAGCCTGCGCCTTATCCGCGCCTATCATGACGCCAATGACGGCTCCATGCTGCAGATTGCCCTGGCGCCTTGCTCGCCATTCTCCGTAACTCGCGAACTCATGCAGGAAACCAATCATCTGGCTTCCCGAGAAGGCGTTTTGCTACACACCCATCTGGCGGAAACCGAGGATGAAAATGACTTCTGCATACGGGTATATGGGGTGCGGCCGGTAGAGTATCTGGCGGAAGTGGGCTGGATGCACGAAGGCGTCTGGCTTGCCCACGGCATTCACTTCACCGACGAAGAAATGGACGAACTCGGGCGGCGCGGCGTGGGCGTGGCGCATTGTCCCAGCTCCAATATGCTGCTTGGCTCCGGCGTATGTCAGACACTGGACCTGCAACAGCGAGGAGCGCCCGTGGGGTTGGCGGTGGACGGCTCCGCCTCCAATGATTGCTCCAACATGATTCAGGAAGTGCGACAGGCGCTGTTAATACAGCGCTTACGTTATGCGCCGGGCCAGATCACTCATCAATGGGCGCTGGATCTGGCCACCAAGGGCTCGGCGAAGCTGCTCAAACGTCCTGAACTGGGCGTGCTGGGCGTTGGGAAGCAGGCGGACCTGGCGCTGTTCAAGCTGGATGAGAACCGCTTTTCCGGCGCAGGCGATCCCTTGGCGGCGTTGGTGTTGTGTGGCGCCCATCAGGCGGATGCAGTGATGGTGGCCGGGCGTTGGCGCGTCAAAAACAGTGAACTTATGGATGTGGATATGGCTCGATTGCGTGCGGAACATACCGCTGCGGCGCTGCGTTTGCGCCAAGCCGCTTGCAGTTGACGCCATAACATGAACAATACGTTAATTCAGTGAGTTAACCGTGGGCGTCGTCGCCGTTGTCGCGGCGGCCCGCGAACTGTTCACCCATTAAGCAGCAGGGGATGGTTAGGGCGACTATGGTATTGAAAACAAACCGTGTGGAGAATCCGGGCCGTATCAGGCAAAAGAATGAAATGCTTATCCTGCGGGCGGCGGAAATTGAATTCGCCCGCCACGGTTTCAAGGGCGCGACAGTTCAGCAGATTGCCGACACAGCAGGGCTGCCCAAAGCCAACGTTCATTATTACTTCAAGAGCAAGCACGATCTTTATCTGGCGGTGTTGAGCGATATTGTCGAACTCTGGAACTCCGCTTTCGACGCCATTCGCCCGGAAGACAGTCCGGCGGACGCCCTGGGACGTTATATCCGCTCCAAGGTGATGCTGGCGAAAACCCATCCACTGGCCTCCAAGATCTTCGCGACGGAGATAATCAGCGGGGCGCCCACGCTGGGCAAATACCTGAAATCCAATAACCGCCAATGGGTCAGGGAAAAATCAGCGGTGATTCAGTCCTGGATTGATCAGGGCAAAATTGATCCCATTTCCCCCGAGCACCTGATTTTCCTGATTTGGAGCGCTACCCAGCATTACGCGGACTTCAGCACCCAGATTGAAGCGGTGTTGGGACGTAAAAAGCTGACCTCCAAGGATTTCGATTTCGCGGCGGACAATCTCATTCGCATCATCCTGAAAGGCTGCGGCGTCCAAACTCCCTGACAGGACGTCAACGCGATAAATTATCCGCTTTCAATGAACTTTCTTCTTTCACTGGAGTCTAACCACGGCAGACGTGGTTAAGGCTCTGGGCCTTGCGTCCGGGCCGGTTTCCTCAGTTGATCATCGTAATCCCCGGGGAGAACCTGTATGAAGATACTGCTGTCCTTAATGCTGGCGCTGTTTCCCGCGCTGGCTTCTGCGCAATTGGGCCCTCAGTCGGACTGGGGCGATATCTATCGGAACCGTTTCTATTCGCCGGATATGCCGGTAGTGACCTTTCACGCCAAATCTTCGAATGGCGTAGGTTCAAAGTTAATATTCGCCAAAGTGAACGAAGTCAGCCGTTTTGTCGGGGCGGACGGCGTCGAGTATCTGTATGGGGGGACCGCCGAAATCTGCAATAACTATGCAGTGACTGGCAGCCTGAGCGACAGCGACCGGGTTTGTCTGTCGACGGAAACAGTAGAGTTGGTGCGGCCGCGCGCCTATCAGTTTGAGTTTTGCATTTTTCGCAGCGATGGCGATTGCGCCGGCTATGCGACATCCGACAAGCAATACCCATTGACCTACGATGTAGCCGTCTACCGGAGGCTGAGTGAAAGCGACGCCTTTCACAGCGGCGCGCCGCCGGCATTCACCAAGCGCGTGCAGGTGCTGGAGTGCGCGGATTGCGCCGGTCGACTACGCTAAGGCTCGATTCCAGAGCGATGTGCGGCCGCCTGGGTCAGGCGGCCCGCCAGTCGGGAAAGTCCAAAGGCAAGCCGTGCTTCGCCCTGGCTTTCAGGCAGCCCTCTGAGCCAGCTTCGAACTCTCGGCAGGGAGTGGGCCTTTGATCATAGATAGAGCAAGTCGTATAGCCGCCGATATCACCGCATAACGCGCGACAACGGGGTTGCGGCTGATTGGTGCCGACCATCACGCTACGCCAGGGGTTCAGCTTCTCGGTAAATTCCAGCGGCACCACGCCTCCGGACTCAGCATCCGCCTCAGCCCAATAAAAAGACACGCGAAAACTGGCGCAACAGGCGCCACAGGACAAACAGGGGTTGTCCACACTCATTGCCACACACTCCGTGCACAACAACCAGCGCTAACTCTGGATGGTTTGATAGATAAATCTGCTTGGGCGACGACCGGGAAATCGGCATGGAAACCGTTCGGCCGCCGTAAATCGGAGGCCATTATCTGTTCAATTCCGCATTTTGGCAATATAGTCAATAAATAGAGGTATAAACTGAGGGAGGAGGCGGTCGACTCCAGCTCGGGCATTCGGCCTAAGTGCAAGGCAGGATTACTATTTTTTTAGGATTATGCACAATCACACTCCGGCTGAAGCCCGCCGTTAAGAGATCGCTGTTCGCTTGACGGTTAGGGGAAGACCGAGCAAATGGAAGTAAAGTGTAAATCGGGTCATCAACAGGAATGGCAATGAGAGTTTTTCATGGTTGGCGCTTTGAATAATCATTGGTGGTCAGCGCTTATCCTTTTCATGTTCACTGCGTCCCTGGCGGCGGCGCCTTCTGTTTCTCCCTATGGCCACAAAGGCGAGATCTCTGGGGAGCATCAAGACAAAGACGGCTTGCGTCCCATGGCGTATTCCCTGCGCTGGGAGCTGTATCCATTGTTGAGCGGCCCCGCCGTGAGCGGCTCCATCAAGTGGAAGGCCCAACCCGGGCTCGTTGACACAGAGTTGGGCGCCGGCATTCAGGGCGACAGCATTCCCCCGGAGGTCGCCGCCACCATCCTGCCTTACGACATGACCGTCTACCTGTGCGGACCCAGCAATGCTTTCAAACAGCCGGTGTGTATTGATGTGGACCCGGGCATGGCGAAGCCGGGCGGCGGCGACTGGTCGCTATCGCTGCCCCACCAGTTTGACTGGAGCAATCTGTTTTGGACGCCCGGCGAAGACGGCCGCCTCTGGCTGACGGAGGAGCAGGCCAAAGGCGTGGTGCGCAAAGGCTTCAAGCCGACTCGCGTGCGTATCGCCAAGATGAGTTGGGATTTGTCCGGTTTGCGCCACTGGGCGGCGGAATTCTATCCATTTGAAGAAATTCGCACTCTGGAGACGCGTGTATTCAGCCAGCTCGACGTCATCGCCAGAGCGCATCACTTATCTCTGTCTCCTATCCGCGCAAAGCTGGATGTCTATAAAAGCGCGCATACGCCCATTGTTTACCGGGATAAGCTGAAAGCGATTCTCGCCAGCTTTGACGCTGGTCTGTTGGACCCCATGCTGGAGCCGGAACATCGCGATGCGCTGACCCAACAGGCGCTGCGAGTGCGTTCTGATATGGCGCGTGAAGATGTCGCCCGCAGCAGAAGAGTGGCGGAGCTGGACAAACAGGCGCGCGCCCAGAAACTGGCGTGGGAGCAGGCGCTGTATCGACGCGTATGGCGGAATGAAACCAATGAAGCGCTGCGACTTCAGGCGCAGTATGACTATCTGCTCCAGCAAACGGAGCGCTTCGGCGTGAAGTCGCCGGATGCTTTCGGCTGTGAAGAATACCTGTTGGCGTTCGCGGAATCAGGCGAAGAAGAGCTGCGCGAGCGGCTGGAATGCGTACAGGAATATGATGCCTACCTGCTCAACAAGCTGGCGCAAACGGACGCACTGCTGGACCTGCACGACGCTACGGCGGCGAAAGGAAAATTGCGGGGTAAAATTGAAGAGGCGCACGGGCAAGTCGAGAAAGAAATCGCCGATAATTTACTGGCGATGGAGCAATATTATGACCGCCTGAGCCGGGATAAAGGCCAAAAAGACGCTTTCTCCGCACAGCGTAAAGCGGAGCAGGAGCGTTTGTTCCGTCATTGGCTGGAGAAATACGCAAAAGGAGCCCTGGCGCAGGCTGAGCAGTCATTGAATAACCTGCGCAGGGTGCTGATGGCGGGGGGGATGACCCCAGACGCCGCCCCGGACGATGCCGCCAAACGGGCCGATAAGAAAACTCCGCCCCCGACACTGTCTGGCGGAACCCTGTAAATCCATGCGTCCTGCCTGGGGCGCGACTACGATCAACGAGACCTTGTGCCGAACAAACAATAGGTGACGGCGGATTACGACGGAATGGAAAAAGCGCAGATCGAAGAATTTATAAAGTCCCGTGGGACGGTGGATGACATTCTGTCGCCGTCGGCCTGGCGGGCGTTTTGGACGCGCTTGCAGAATGAGCTGATCGGCAGGGCGATGAGCAACAACCGGGCGGCGGACTCGGAAGAGTTGCAGACGGCGATGGCGCAGGTGGAGACAGTCTGGCGCAAATTGGGCGAACAGCTGCAGGAGCGCCTGGGTGTAGTACTGCTTGATGCGCCAGGCGGGCCGGACAAAGACAGCGGGATTCACGACGCCATTAACCAGGGAATAGTCGATAGCCTGTGCAGACAGGGGCTGGAGCTTAAGTTCTGGAACCTGCAGCTGAAAAAGTCTTCCCCCAAACCAAAGCCGCAACCGCAGCCATCGCCTTTTAAAACCGGCAATGGCGTCGTCGCTGAACCCAAAGCGATGAACCGGGCGGTGCGGGTCGTGCGCCCGGACGTTAAAAAAACGCTTACCTCTCACCTGCGCTCCCGGCGCTTTGTCTTCGCCGGCGTCGCTATCCTGGCGGCGATTGGTGTGTTGGCGTTGCCATTCGGCTGGGTGACGCCGACGGCAATTTTATGGTGGCTGGCGTTCGCTGTATTTTGCGTGGCCGGCGTCATCCTTCCCAACCTGTACGGTCGTCGCACCACGCAGTTTTTCATCGTATTCGCGGTGATCCTGGGCCTGATCGGATTGCTCGGCAAGGCGGCGGAAACGCCCCGCTGGCGGGGCCTCAAAACTGCTATCGTCACCGTTACCTATCCTGCTTATAACCTGTTGGGACTGCACAAAGTCATCGATATCAGCTCCGTGCGTCAGTTGATGGTGGACGGGCGCACGCACATCAGCGTCGATAAGCGTCTTTATGATGAAGTCGTCGGCCAGGGCGAGCTGGTGGTGGAAGTGGATAATCAAAGTCCTTGGCGGCTGTCTCCGAGGGGGCTGCGCGTCTTTGCGCCGGAGCAAGGCTGGCTGCGCCTGAGGGCGTTCGGCCTGGACGCGCCAGGATTGTGGCGGGGAGAACCGGTAGCGCCATACAGTCGTGGTGAATGGCGCCTGCTTATCCCTTCGTCGGGAGAAAGCGCCGCTGCGCTGACGCAGGCCGGTTTGCAGGATAACGCCTCTCTTACAGAGGCGCAGAATGCCTTGGAGTCACTACGCGGTCTGGCTCGTTATGGCGAGGACTTGTCGCTCGCTCTGGAGCCTCAATACCAGATTTCCTATTATGACCGGCAGGCGGAACTGGAAAAAATGTTCGACCGCCTGCTCGCTAATTGACGGAACGCTACGCAGTGCTTGATCAGAGCAGGTCAGTCAGCAACACGCCGATGCCGATGCGCTCCACCGACGCGTTATAGTCCATCAGGTTTTCGCCATAGCCGTTGAAGTACTGCACGTAACCGCGCAGCCGCTTCCATAATGGGAAGGTGAACCCCAATTCCACTGCGCCTTTGTTATCTTCGCGCAGGTTGTTGCGCAGCATGAGACTGGCTTCATAGTTATCCCAGCGATAGGCAGTGGTGAACTCGAAGTGTCCCATGTAGTCGTCGATATCAGGATTGTCGTCGCCTTTGGGGTCGAGCTTGTCCTTTTTCTGGTCTTCCGGAATCCTCCACCAGGGCTTCAGACTGAAAACGAAGCGGCTATGCTCCCAGATGAAGTTGGCGTAGATGCGGTTCCAGCTCCGCGACAGGGGTTGCGAGCGCCCATTGGACTGGTGGCTGAAGCCCACCGCCAGCAGACTGAAATCCGCGGTGGAAAAGGTCCAGTCCACCGGCGCGATCCAGAATATTTCCGGCTCATAGTTGGTCTCTCTAAATGGCGCGGAATAATCGTGGTTATACACCTGCCAGAAGGACTTGAGGGTCACCCCGAAAAATATGGCGTCTGAGTCGATGAAGGTTTCCTGCGCCAGCGGCACTTTCAGGCTGATCTGAAACTTCGCCTCCAGGTTGTCCAGTTCCGCCTCCTCCCCAAGGTCGTAAGCCTCGCGTAACGGTTCGCTGTTGGGGTTTTTCAGGTAAGACACCGGCATCAGGTAGTTGCGCAGGTGCGGCGTGATCACGCTGCGGCTGTTGCTGGAAAGCTGCTCCCGCATAATGCGTTCGGCGATAACGCTTTCTCCATTTTTCACCGCTGGGCTGGCGTTTTCAGGAATTTTGGGGATTTCTATGCCGCAATGGCTCTTCAGCTCGTCGATAGTCATATCGCCAGGGCCCTGGGTCAGCGCTTTGAACACGCAGGTTTCGGTCTCATCCTGATCTTTTTCTTGCAACTGAGCCTGCGCGGGCAGGGCGTTGACGCCCAGCGCCAAGGCGCAGCAAAAGGTAATAGTATTCAGTCCATTAGGCGCTGATTTAGAAAATTTCATACTCTGGTAATATCCGCGTTGGGCAGGTTATGGAAGCATACGTGACAGAGAGCCGCGATTGTAAATCTAACCTGGATTTATGACAAAACCGCTCCCATCTCATAGGACGTTATAACTAAGGAAATTTTCAAACGCGCTGTCAGGTCGTGAGGCATGCGTTCGTCGTCGGCCCGTCTGCGCCCAGCGGAGGAATGATACATGTTGATGGGTAAAACCCTGAGTGGATTGAGATTATGTGTACTGGCCGTCAGTGTCGGCTGGGCGGCCTCCAGCGCCGCCGCGCTGCCTTTGGCCGACTCACAGGGGCAGCCCTTGCCCACCTTGGCGCCCATGCTCAAGGAAGTGAACCCCGCTGTCGTCAACATTGCGACCTACGCCAAGCAGGAATCATACAGTCCTTTAATGCAGGACCCTTTCTTTCGTCACTTCTTCAATATTCCAGACAACCGTCGGCCTCGTGAGCAGCGGCGTCAGCAAAGCGCCGGCTCCGGAGTCATCGTCGACAAAGATAACGGCACGGTGGTGACCAACTACCACGTCATTAAAGGTGCGGACGAGGTGCATGTGTCGTTGACGGACGGCCGCACCCTGAAGGCGGAAGTGCTGGGCGGCGATCCTGACGCCGATATCGCCGTTTTGAAAATTGCGGCGGACGATCTCAGCGAAGTGAAAATGGCGGACTCAGACAGACTGGAGGTCGGTGATTTCGTGGTTGCTATCGGCAACCCTTTCGCACTGGGTCAGACCGTCACTACCGGCGTTGTCAGCGCATTGGGACGTACAGGACTTGGCATCGAAGGATATGAAGACTTTATTCAGACCGACGCCTCCATCAACCCCGGCAACTCCGGCGGCGCCCTGGTCAACCTGCGCGGCGAGCTGATCGGCATCAACACTGCCATATTGGCTCCGACCGGCGGCAATGTCGGCATCGGATTCGCGATTCCTGTCAATATGGCCAAGGCCAGCATCGACCAGATCGTAGAGCACGGTGAAGTAAAACGCGGGCAATTGGGCGTGGGGATTCAGGACATCACCCCGGATTTGCGCCAGGCCTTCAAACTGCGTAACGGCCAGCGCGGCGTTCTGATCACCAGCGTCGCCAAGGATTCTGAGGCGGAGAAGGGCGGTTTGAAGACGGGAGATATCATTATCGCCGTTGACGACAAGCCCACCCGTAGCGCAGGCCATCTGCGCAGCCAGATCGGGCAACGCAAAATCGGCGATAAGCTGCGTGTGACTATTTTGCGCGAAGGCGATGAAGAGATCGTGAAAGTGACCTTGCAGGAGCCGCCCAATAGCATCGCTGGCGACACCCGTATCCACAAGCTGCTGGAAGGCGCTTCGTTTGAAGATAATCCAGACGGCTCCGGCGTGGTGGTGACCGGGTTGGCGCCCAACTCAAACGCCGCCTATAGCGGTCTGCGTCCGGGCGATGTCATCATCGGCGCTAATAATCGCCGGGTAAATTCCGTTGGCGACCTGCAAAAAGTAGTGGATGTTGGGGAGACCAAATTGCTCCTGCTGGTGCAGAGGGGCGGCGGCGCCTTTTATCTGGTGATTCGTTGATTTGATCAGTAGCAAGACGGTGGCCGATACAAGTTGGCCATCGTCTGCATGAGTCAGAGAATACGAGGTTCAGTATACTTTCATACTGTGAATGTGAAGTTTATAACCCCGATCATAACCCGATTCACTGACTTTCTTTTCCAACTCTGCGGATGCCTGTATGGCTACAGGCTCCTCTCTACCATCAATTGCGATTCGCCCGGAAATATCAAAGGTGCAGGCGTCGCCAGTGAACTTGGCGGCATGGGTAAGCGTATACACCTTACCGTCAGCGCCATAGGTCTCCGTCTTTCTATCAACGTTAGGCTCACTACCTTCTCTCCATTCCGTCGATACGGTGAAAGGTTTCTTACAAACCGGCGCTGAGGCGTTCAACGATTCGGATTCCAGCACCAACCTCTCACCAACAGACTCTTTTTTGAGTAGGTCTAAATGCAGCGCCAGCCTGGGTTGTATTGCTGTGATTTTTTTATCCTCCACGTTGGTGCTGGATAAAGTCGTTGCATAATTAAACCCCTCAAAAAATAGATCTACTTCGAGTTCTCTCTGTAGGCTCTGGCTGGGTTGAAGGAATTTGCCTAGCAGTTTCGTCGCCACCGCCTGACAAACTTCTGACGTCTGCTCGCTCGTGTTGAGGCCATGCCCGAACGTAGTGGATTCTTCTGCAATGTTGAGTTGCAGAGGGTACCAGTCGAAGTCCCCATTCGACCAAGACTTTTGCGAGTAAGAGTGGCCGGAGAAATAATTAGCTGGGTATCCATTGCCCGACAGTGTTTTATAACCTGAAAGATCGCAATCTTGATAGGCGCTGGCGGGTGGCGTGGAGTCATTCGATCCACCGCCCCCACCGCCACCGCAGGCCGTCAACAAGGCTAAAGGAAACAACAAATACAAAGATGAGTACTTCATTCAACAACTCCCTGGTTGAAAATCAATCGAGATAGGAAATGCGCCGCCAATCGAAATCGATTGACGATATATCTCAGCAATAAAAAGCATGTTTTTCAGATTATATAACTGGCGTAAAAAGGCAGTTCAGACTCCTTTCTGTACAAATGAAAATGGTCCTTGCGCTTGTATATAAAGCAATGCGGAGAGTGAGGCGAAACTATAGGAATTCAGGACGACTGACAAGCCTGATTTGTCGTTTTGGCGATTATGATGTTCGACTCAGGTAATTGATTAGTATGAAAAATATCTAATATTAGGTATTATCCGCCTTCACCTGGACAGGTGAGGAGTACTTATTAAAAAGGAGAAGTCAGTATGACCAGAACACTAGCAGGGCTACTTTTAGCAATATCCACTACTGCATCCGCACAGTTCCAAGTCGAAAATAATGTTGAGTATAGCTTTATACATCTGGATAGGGTTTCTCTGTTTCCTGAACTGAAACTTGGAGAGTCTGTCTACGTTAAAGATATTGATTTTTGTATGGATGAAAAAGGCGCACTATATGCTGGCGCTAACGGCTATCACTTCTATCCCACTATAGATGCGCCCTTTGTGATAACGTCGGTAGGAGAGGGTAAAGTGGCGATAACTCATATATCCGAGAAAAACGGTTTTCTGCTAAATGGTCCGGCCGTCCAGATACTGCACAAATTAAAGCAGGAAGACTTGAGCAACCCATGGAAGTGTGGCTTGGAGGGCGCGGAAAATATTCGAGTAGAGTCTCGTTCGCCGTATAAAGTGGAATCTTTGTTTGGCCATATCAGCTATGAAGGTTTGGCTGAGGCAGTTAATAAAGAGTTTGAATCACGTTATGGCTCTGATGTTACATACTCGACCGTAATTCGCATATACGAACCCCGTGAGACAGAATAAGCCATTGTCTTAATTTCTTATCCACGCCCGGCGCCCCTGCCGCACCGGGCGTTCCCTTCAATTCATGACATTTAGTCTTACCCGGATAACTGCGGATTTTTCCTTGACCGGATACTGCGGTATCATGGCCGCCATTTCCATCAGTTTCAGCGGCGGACTCCCGTTGCTGTGAGTAACGAAGATCTTCCTATGAATCTGCAACAATTGCTTGAACAGAAAATCAGCGCAGCGCTGCATGCGGCGGGCGCTCCAGAAGGCTCTCCGGCGATCGTGAAGCCGTCCGGCAAGCCTCAATTCGGCGACTATCAGGCCAATGGCGTGATGGGCGTCGCCAAAGCGCTGAAAATGAACCCGCGCGAATTGGCGACCAAAGTCCTGGACGTTCTGGATCTGGGCGACATGGCCGAGAAAGTTGAAATCGCCGGCCCTGGCTTTATCAATATTTTCCTGAGTAAAGACTGGATGAGTCAGAGCCTGCGCCAGGTGCTGGCCGATCCGCGCCTGACCATTCCTCTGGACAGCCCCAAACAGACCGTCGTAGTGGATTACTCCGCGCCTAACCTCGCGAAAGAAATGCACGTAGGCCATCTGCGCTCCACCATCATCGGCGACGCTGTCGTCAGAACCCTGGAGTTCCTGGGGCACCGGGTGATTCGTCAGAACCATGTGGGCGACTGGGGCACCCAGTTCGGCATGTTGTTGGCCTACATGAACAAGTTGAAGGCGGAGAACCAGCAGACTCTGTCTATGGAGCTGGCTGACCTGGAAAACTTCTACCGTCAGGCCAAGAAGCTCTTTGACGAAGATGCTGATTTCAAAGCAGCCTCACATGAGTATGTGGTGAAGCTGCAGTCTGGCGATCAGGAATGCAAATCTCTGTGGGAAACCTTCATTAATGTTTCTCTACAGCACTGTGAAGAAGTTTATGAGCGTCTGAATGTCAGCCTGTCTCGTGCGGACGTGATGCCGGAAAGCGCATACAACGAAGATCTGCCGAACGTAATTAACGATTTACGTGAAAAAGGGGTGCTGACAAAGAGTGATGGCGCTGAGTGCGTTTTCATGGAGGAGTTCAAGGGGAAAGAAGGTAAAACTCTACCCTTGATCGTGCAGAAGTCAGATGGAGCATATCTCTATGCGACAACAGATTTGGCGGCGTTACGTTTCAGGGAACGCGTTCTGAAGGCCAATCGGGTGCTTTACTTCGTTGACGCTCGGCAGTCTATGCACTTGAACCAAGTGTATGCGGCCGGCCGCAAAGCTGGGTTCGTCAGCCCGGACATGTCTCTGGAACATATGGCGTTCGGCATGGTATTGGGTACTGACAATAAGCCCTATAAGACGCGGGATGGCGGTACTGTCAAATTAGCGGATTTGCTAACGGAAGCTGAAGGCAGAGCCTATGCGCTGGTCAAAGAAAAGAACCCTGATATGCCTGAGGAAGAGTTAAATAGCATTGCTCATGTCGTTGGGATGGCTTCTGTGAAGTATGCTGACCTCTCCAAGAACCGTGCTAGCGACTATATCTTCAGCTTTGACTCCATGCTCAGTTTTGAAGGCAACACAGCGCCTTATTTGCTGTATGCCTACAGTAGGGTCGTGAGCATCTTCAAAAAAGGTGAAGTGGGCGATTTGACCTTGGGCGGGGAGATTCAGGTTAGTGAACCCACAGAACGAGCATTGGCGGTGAAACTGTTGCAGCTGAATGAGATTTTGCACTCTGTAGTCAGTGAAGGCTATCCTCATTTGCTGTGTAGTTATCTGTATGAACTCTCAGGTGAATTCTCTAGCTTTTACGAGGTTTGCCCGGTACTAAAAGCAGAAGAGCCTGTACGTAGCTCACGGCTAATGCTGGCGTTGCTGACTGCCAAGACCCTCAAACAAGGCTTGGATTTGCTGGGCATCGAAACTCTGGAGCGGATGTAACTCTCATCCGACCTCTCTGAAACCCGGCGGGGCTCTCCGCTCCGCTGGCTTAATCTTTTTCTCCCTTCCCTTGTTGTGACCTCCCAGGCTTACTTTTCACAGGGCCTTCATGGCGCCGTTTTCGCGCTGCCGATCTGATCAATGTTTGAAAGCGGGGACATTCCAGCTGGTTGGGCTCCGGGCAATTGACGACATGGATGATGCTGTCGCGCATCGTCTCCATTTGTTGAATGAGTTGGTCCAGCTTATTAGCTTTTTCGATGAGTTGCGCCCGGTCTATTTTGGGCTTTCCATCGTGGGAGAACATCGCCCCGATCTCATCCAGACTGAAGCCCGCATATTGGCCCAGGGAAATTAAGCCTAACTGGTCAATGACGGTGGAGCGGAAAATTCTCTTTAACCCTTCTCGCCCAATGGACTTTATCAGCCCCTTCTCTTCGTAGTAGCGAAGGGTGGAAGCGGGCAAGCCGGACAGCTTCGCCACTTCGGCGATATCCAGCTCATTACAGTTTTTCATAAAGGTGTTGACCTAAAGCTGACTTTAACTTGCATAGTAACTTCCTCAATACGGTAGTTAAAGAGGAAGTGGAGTCGTTATGGTCAACAGTGTGGAGCCTCTCGCTGAATATCGTGGCGCGCTGGCCGCGTTGCTGCTGTCTACTTTTCTCACTGCCCTGGCGATCAGTAGCGTCAACATTCTATTGCCCGAACTGGTGTCCAGCCTCGACGCCAGCTACGCCCAGGTCCAGTGGGTGGTTGTCGCCTACTTGATCGCGTTGTCTTCTTTTCTGGTGATTGCCGGGAGTCTGGGGGACACCTTCGGTCGTCGCCCGTTGTTTATCGCTGGCCTGGGGATTTTCATGGCGGGCTCCGCTCTATGTGGAATGACGGAAAACATAGGAATGCTCTCTGCGTACCGTGGCGTCCAGGGCATCGGCGCTGCGATTGTGGTGTCCCTGAATCTGGCTTTGGTGAGAGATATCGCGCCATCGGAGCACACCGGACGGGTCATGGGCTGGATAGGAGGCATGTCCGCCGTGGGCACCGCTGCGGGGCCTGTTTTGGGGGGACTGATAACCGGCTTTGCAGACTGGCGATGGGTGTTCTGGCTCAACCTCCCGTTGGGGGCGCTTACTCTGTTGCTTACCGTGCGTTATCTTCCTCGCGCCATGCAAGGGGCGGGGCAGGCGCCGAAACCATTTGACCTGATGGGCGCATCCCTGTTGGCGATAATCGTGCTCCTCTATTCGCTCGGGATTAAGCTCAAACTGGAGGAGGAGTTGCTGCGCTTTTTCCTGGCGGGGCTTGCTCTCGTCCTGCTGGTCGTTTTTGTCCTGGTTGAACGGGCGAAGCCCTCTCCTTTGCTTCACCTTTCATTGTTGCGCGACTATCGCTATGGCCTCAGTTATCTGATCCAGTTCATCGTGGCTTCGGCGGTAATGACCGCTTTGGTGATTGGGCCGTTTTATCTGATTTCCCTCGGCTTGAATCTGTCCATGACCGGGCTGGTAATGGGCTGCAGCCCTGTGTGCGTGATGATTACCTCAAGCTTTATCGGTCGTCGCGTAAAGCTGGAAGCATGCAGCAACCTGACGTCAACCGGCGTGCTGTTTCTATTCTTCGGCTCTCTGTGCCTCACTCAGTTAAGCGCCGCGACGGGCGCCATCGGTTATGTCGCCTGTCTTATGGTGACCGCCATCGGCTATGCGATCTTCACCGTGGCGAACAACACCCAACTAATGGCTCGGGCTGCTCCAGAACAGCGGGGGCAGATATCTGGCCTGCTGAATCTCGCGCGCAATCTGGGAATGCTGACCGGCGCCGCCTTGATGAGCGCTTTGTTCGATAGCGTCACCAACGCGTCGGCGCTTGGCGTGCTGACCCCGCAGCTCGCTGAAACCGGCTTGCATCGTGTGTACGCCTGCGTCTCCCTAGTACTGTGCGTTGGTCTTGCTGTGCGCGGGTACTGGCATTTCAGGGAATACGGAGAAAAGGACGGAATAAGAACACTAACCTAAAGTTAGCTTTAACTATTAAGACGCATCAATAAGACTTGTTTAACCCATTGGAGGACTTATGCAACCTAACGCACTTGATCACTTTATCGAATCGGCTCGCGAGGGCTGGGATGGCTTGACCACAAGTAATGTAACAAGGCTCCGCCGCTTGCTGCAGGATCTGGCGAAAACCTCCGCTGAGGAGCCTTGGCTGGCGCAGATTCACGCTGATCGGCCCGACATGGTCGAGTTGTATACCGACCCAGAGCACGGATTCAGACTGCTGGCCCATACCGAACCCCGTGGGCTGTATCGTGCGCCTCATGACCATGGCTTCGGCTGGGTGCTTTACGCCTTACAGCATGGCGCCCTGGAAATGTCCACTTATCAGTCCATTACGGATAAGCGTGGCGGAACCCGGCTGGTGAGCAGAGGTTGCGACACTCTGAACCCCGGCGACTGCAGGGTATTTCTACCTGGCGACATACACGACACCAAGTGTGTTTCTGACTATATCGTGCAGTTTCGTCTTACCAGCAGCGACTTCAAACTGGAGAAGAAAGAGGGCCGGATGATCCAGTACGTAGACCAGGGGAGCATGGCGTAAAGGGCTTGGCCTGGTAGGGGCTTTCGCGCCAGATCGCGGGGCGCGCCGGATGGCGGGTTTCATTGACTCCGTTTCTTCCCCCTGAAATAATCGCGCGATGATTTATATTGATATTCATATTGTTTCGCGAATTGAGGGCGTTCCTGGTGGGGCGTCCGTAATTCGTGAGCAAGTCTAAGTTCGCGTAATTGCGAAATCAGCCCCGCCGTATCAACGGACGGGGCTTCGTCACGCCTGTAGGAAGTTGTATCCCGTTCGTTGCCGGCATATTCAAACGGAGTACACACTCATGACACAAAATATTTACGACACCGATTCATTCTTTGAAGGCTACAGCCAGCTGCCACGGTCCCTGAAGGGACTGGAAGGCGCGCCGGAATGGGCTTCCATCAGAGCGCTGATGCCGCCGTTGGCGAACGCCAATGTGGCGGATTTAGGCTGCGGATTTGGCTGGTTCTGCCGTTGGGCGCGGGAGCAGTCCGCGGCCAGCGTGTTGGGCGTCGACGTTTCTCAAAACATGCTGTCCAAGGCGGAAGAGATGACTTCTGACGCCCATATCCAGTATGCGCGCGAGGATCTGGAGACGCTGTCCCTGCCCGAGAACAGCTACGATCTGGTCTACAGTTCGCTGACCCTGCATTACATCGCCAATCTGCAAGGTTTGTTCGAGCAGGCGTACAAGAGCCTGAAACCCGGCGGTTGGCTGATCTTCTCCGCGGAGCATCCTATCTACACCGCGCCCAAGCGACCTGGCTGGGCGGAAGACCAGCACAAGAACACGCTTTGGCCTATCAATCAGTATCTGGTGGAAGGACCACGAACCACTGATTGGCTGGCGGACGGCGTGGTCAAACAACACCGCACTTTAGGCACGTATCTGACGATGCTGATTAATGCTGGCTTCACCCTGAAGCATCTGGAGGAATGGCGTCCCAGCGCAGAGCAAATCGAGGAGTGCCCGGAACTGAAAGTCGAATTGGAGCGGCCGATGTTCTTTATCGCTGCGGCGCAACGCGTTGAATAACGTCTGATTAAAACGCGGCTCATCTAAATGAAAATCAAGGCGGCGATCTCTGTTTATGAGGCGCCGCCTTTTCTTTGCTTTTTTGCTCCGACGCATGGCGTCAGCCTGTCGGGTTGACATCCTTCTGTTCGGACGCATAATGTCCGGCATGATTACTTTCAACCTTCATCCAAAGCATCTGCATTCACTGTCGCATCGTCGGCTGGGAGAGCTATTGCTTGGTTGAAAGTTAAGCCCGTTCACTGAGAAAGCCCTCCCAGCGTTGCTGCGAGGGCTTTTTTATTGTTTTTAAATCAGTGAATGGGAATCCGTTATGGAATACAAAATTGAAGGTATGGCTAAAGGCGTACGCATTATCAGCGGCGAGACGGCGAAGAAGCGCAGAGCGTTGCTGAATCAGATGATTGCGCTGGCGGAAGCGAGTGGTTTTGAAGAGGTGATTCTGCCTTCCATTGAACCGTCACAAGTCTATGTGGACAAAGCTGGCGAGGAGATACTGGGGCAGATGTATGTGTTTCCGGATAAGAAAGGACGTTCTTTGTGTCTGCGTCCAGAAGGGACGGCGACTGTACAAATGGTGGCGGATAAACACTTCAAACGCAGAAAGAATGTGCGGCTCTGGTATTTCGAGCGCTGCTGGCGCTATGAACGGCCCCAAGAAGGTCGCTACCGGGAGTTCTTTCAGTTCGGCGTCGAGGTCATTAATCCCACTACGCCAACCGTTCGGCAAGAGTTGATCGATCTGGCGGAGAAGATGGTGTCGCTGCAAACCTCGGAATATGAAGTGTTCAGCGCCGTGAAGCGCGGGCTGAGTTACTACATGGAGGATGGCTTCGAAATCTCCGTACCCAAGTTGGGCGCGCAGAAACAGGTCGTGGGCGGCGGCGCTTACAAGCAAGGAATTGGTTTCGCGGTTGGCTTTGATCGCCTGATGCTGTGTTAGGTAACCCCTGATCGATTATCCGCCGTGCACTATGGATGGGGAAATTCACCTGATTTATCAGGCATTCTGAATTTCCCTGTCCTCATCTCTCCGTTCACCCAGAGCTTGCCCTCATTTCCCCCATTCCCCCTGAACCTGTCCTTATTTCCCCATTTGCCCTGAACTTGCCCTCATCTCCCCCGTTCACCCAGAGCCTGTCCTTATTTCCCTATTCGCCCTGAACCTGTCCTCATCTTTCCCGTTCGCCCTGAGCCTGTCGAAGGGCCTTCCAGGGAGACTCAGGAAAAAAGCCGATTTCCCGGATGTTGATTAAAGATTGTTGCCTATGGATTAGCTCTCTGGGAAGCCCTTCGACAGGCTCAGGGCGAACGGAGTAGAGATAGACTGGTGAGAAGAAAAGGTCGTGTTTGGCGAAGCCCAAGTCCGCTATTGAGCGGCTGCCAAGACGACCAGTTCAGACTATCTTTTCACCAATTCAACCCGGCGGTTCTTGGCTTTGCCTGCTTCGTTTTCGCTGGAGGCGACAGGGGCCGCCATACCCACGCCTAAGGCGGTCATACGTTCAGCGCCGATCTTGTACTGGCTTACCAGCGCATCCATCACGGCTTTGGCGCGGCGTTCGGAAAGGCTGCGGTTGTAATCAAGCGCGCCCACATTATCGGTGTGGCCGACGATCAGCACTTTTAGTGAAGGCTGGGACTTCATCAGTTTGGCGATTTCCGCCAGGGTTTCCCCTGATTCCGGTTTGATATCCGCTTTGTCAGTGTCGAAATAGACGCCATACAACGCGATGTGCCCTTCTGCATCCAGGCCTTTCGCCATGGCTTTGGCGTCCACTTTCACCATGCCTGACTGCATGGGGGCGGACTCCACTACCTGAGTATTCACGAACACCCGGTTTTTATCCTGTCCGCCGATGGAGTAGGCCTTGGTGATATACACCGCCACATGTACGGTTTGATCTTCCCGGGTCAGGCGCGCCAACAGGTAGCGTTGATCCTTCTCGTGAAACATCATTTTTACGGTGAGGTCTTTGGGCGTCACGATTTCGTTGAAAGGACGCCCGGCGGGCTTTCCGCCGCAGTCTTCATTCTTGCAGCTGAACAGGATTTCGAAACCCGCGCCGCGCAGGGCTTCCTCGTAATTGCGATAGACCTCCAGGGTGCTGCGTCCCTCGGGAATACGGTAAGCCACGCGGGTTAGTTTTCCTTCCAGCTCCAGAAACGCGCCGGGATTCTTGTCCTTGCCGCCCCTCTGTTGGATTGGCATTTGCGCCAGGGATATTTCAGTGAAAGCCTGTTTTTCGTATTTGATGATTTCCGCGCCGGCGTAACGGGACACCATGGGATGGTCCTCGGCGCCGGGTATGTCGCCTGCCGTCGCCAAGGGCGTAATGAGGATGCAGAGCAGTGTCGCCAAGCGCCAGAATAAGCGAGCCGTCATAACGATAAGCCTCCACTATGAATAGAAGAAAGATAGCTCACATCGCCAAAGTACTGCATAGGCGTTTCAAGATTACTGCGTATTTCGGGTTGCTGACCAGCTATTATTCAGGGATAACGAGTGCAATATTTCATTGACTTGCGGACGATATACAGTGACGGCTGAACCATCCGGTACTCTCACTTTACTGCTTCTTGGCGGCGGGCATACCCACGCTTTGTTGCTGCTGGCGTTGGCGCAGGACCCTTTGCCGAACGTGCGGGTGGTTCTGGTTTCCGAGCGGCCGCTGAGTCCTTATTCAGGTATGTTGCCGGGGCTGGTGGCGGGACACTATGAGTATGAGCAGGCGCATATTGATTTGCTGGCCCTGTGCCGTCAGTCGGGGGCGGAGTTTCTCGAGGGACGGGTAAAAGGGCTGGACTGCGTGCGGCGTATGGCGTTTCTGGAAAGTGGGGAAGCGCTGCGCTACGACTACCTGTCTCTCAATATTGGCGCCGTTCCGGATTTGAGCACGCCGGGAGCGGCTGACTATGCGATTCCCGTTAAACCCATCGCCGACTTTTGGCCCCGCTGGCTCAAGGCTTATGAAAGCCTGCGCGCCGATCCGGCAGTGCGGAATATTGTGGTGGTGGGCGGCGGCGCAGGCGGAGTGGAACTGGCGTTCGCTGTCGCTCATGCGTTGCAGTCGGCTCCTGTCGCCCATCGTGTGACGCTGGCGGCGCGTAGCGAGCCTGTAGCGGATTACCCCAGGCGTATGCGGCGCTGGCTGCAACGCCGTTTTGAACGCTATGGCGTGAAGACGCAAGCCGACTTTGAGGTTGCGGAAGTGACCTCAGAGAGCCTGATTAATAAGGCTGGGCGAACACTGCCTGCGGATCATGTGTTCTGGTGTACGCAAGGCAAAGCGGCTCCTTGGCTAACCCAGACGGAGTTGCCTTTAACCCCCGAGGGTTTTATTCGTGTCGCTCCCAGCCTGCAAAGCATCGCTTTTCCTGAGGTGTTCGCCGTCGGCGATTGCGCCTGGATTGACGCGTCCCCCACGCCCAGGGCGGGCGTGTACGCCGTGCGTCAGGCTCCTTTCTTACTCGATAACCTGCATCGCCTGCTGCGCGGGTTGCCGATGCGTACGTATCGACCCCAGCGGCGTTTTTTGAGCTTGCTGGCTTGCGGCGGACGCGATGCCGTGGGCGCGCGAGGAGGGATCAGTCTGGCGGGGGAGTGGGTATGGCGTTGGAAAGACGCTATCGACAAGCGTTTTATGCGACGTTTCCCTCGCGCTTGATCTGTTGGACTGGGCTATTCAGTCATCATCGTTTTGCGCTGCGGAGTCAGGCGCGTCATAGTCGCCGCGATAATAGGCCTCTTCCATTTCCTGATACCGGCCGCTTTCGCGCAGGCGGCGTAACCCCTCGTTGAACTGCAGGATGAGTCTGGCGTTCATGGAGCGCTTGCGGGATAGCATAAGCCGATATTCATGGCGGTCGAACACGGTGGCCGAGTGAGTGATGAGCGCTTGCTCCTGAGGCGAAAAGTGCGCACGCAGTGCGCTGTAGCCGACGGCTCTGGCGAGTGGGAAGGCGTCTACCCGCCGGCGCAGCAACATATTCATTCCCACTTCGATATCCCGCACTCCGACCAGCATCACTTGTCCAGACTCCACCACCTCTTTCCATACGCCCAGTTTGGAGCCCAGGGGCACGGCGATAGATTCGCCGCGCAGGTCGGCGGGCGACTTTGGCTCTAAGGGTAGTGCGCGCAGGTGAAACAGCACTTCATCCTGGGTGGCCACCACGTCGCTGAAATAAGCGAACTCACTCCTCAGCGGCGTTTGCGTCCAAAGCAGCGAACCGTCGATTTGCCCGCCTTCCACCATCGCTTCAGCGCGCGCCCAAGGGTAGAACTGGTATTCCACCTGCACGCCCACGGTGGCGAACGCTTCCGTGACCAGATGTGAGGCGAAGCCATAGTGAGGCAGGCGCTCAGAAAGAAAGGGCTCCCACTCCCCGTTGGCCAGAATCACCTGCTGGTCTTCTTCCGCCCTGACCGTGGCGGCGCAAGCCAGCAATAAAAAGAGACGAAGCCAATAGAGCATGGGACCTAATAGGGTTTGTGCGACGTACTTTTAACTATAGCTGAATCGTGGGCGGGGCTTATTGCAGGCATGTGACGACAGGGAAATAGAGGGGATAGGAAGCGTTAGCAAAGGCCCGCGCCACACTTGGGCCTTTGCACTCAATATGAACGAGTCAGGTTATTCCTGTGTTGGAGAGCCGACTTCTCTCACCAGCTTTGAACTCCAGGGGCACCAGATATTGCCGGGGAGAAAAGCGCCGCCGACTTCATTCAGGTGTTCTTGCACGTATTGCATGGAGGCGTCGCACACCTCGATCGAAAATTCGAAGAAGCTGATGGTGTCCGTGTCCAGGTGGTATTGCCATCTGGGGTTATAAGGCGTGGGAGAGGGCGTGACATAGCCCATGACGTGATAAAAGTCTTCCTGGCCGTTAGCCAGAATGTCCCGCGCCTGTTGAATTTTCGCTTTGTCCGTCAACTGGATGACAAATGTCTGCTCCGGTTGGACGTCGGTGAATTCGAAATAGGCGACCTCCGCGGAGGCGGTGGCGGCGCAGAACGCCAGAGGGGCGGCCAACATTTTGGTCAATTGCTTTTTGATGGACATAAGATACTTCCTTTTAATGTAAGACTTTCCAGTGATAACGCTCGTGATTGGTTCACGGGGCGGATTCTACTGCGTTTTATGCGCCTTCAGTACCGTGCTTTTCCCAATATTTATCCCAGTTTCGCACCGATAAAGTGCGTCGTTAGCAGCGGCGCCCCACGAAGGCGCACAGCCTTATCGCATAAGCAGATGAAAGTTTTATGACGACCTATTGAATCGGCGACCGGGAAGTGGCTGTGGAGGGGGATGTTTTATCTGTAATTGCAGTGATGAATACAAAAATGAGTCAAAAAATGATTAATCATTTTGATGCTTTTTTAGGATGAAAATATAAATAAAAGTCAAAATATGTTGTCACCATTTTTTTGATAAAAATGGATCGCTGATAACACCCGTTAGATAAATCTTTTAAAACATAAAAGTAAGTCGTTTAAAATTTATAAAATACGTATAAATACTTATTCTTTTTGGTCTACCTTGTGGGTGATTAAAAAACGCCCAAACTGCTGAATTAATAAAAGTTCTCTGGCATAGGAATTGCCATCCGTCTTCGTCATCACTCAGGACAACATTCAACTTGGAGAAGAAGTAAAATGACGGAGAAGTCGTCCATAGCATCCTTTAAGGCTATATCACTTAATTTATCTCGCGGGGCGCTGGTTTCTGTATTAACCATGAGCGCGGCCGCCAATCTTTATGCGGAAGAACCTGTCGATGCGGATGCGTCCGCCGAGGCGGAAACTGAAAGCGCGCCGGTGGAAAAACTGGAAAAGATTCGCGTCACCGGCTCACGCATCATGCGGGCGGATATGGAAGGCGCCCAGTCGGTGCAGGTCATCACGCGTGAGGATATCGACCGCACGGGCGAGCTGAGCATTGCGGACGTACTGCGCTCCGCCGCCGGCAATAGCTTTGGCTCGATCTCGGAGTCCTCAGGCTCTACGGCGCAATCGCAGTCGACCATCAGCCTGCGCGGCCTGGGCGAGGGCAGAACCCTGGTGCTGATTAACGGCATTCGCGTTCCGGTTTCTCCCAGCGGCTCAGACACCGGGCCCGCCGGCGCCGTCAACTTGAATGCGATTCCCGCCGCTATTGTCGAGCGTGTTGAAATCACCGCCGATGGCGCATCTGCGATTTATGGTTCCGACGCCATCGCGGGCGTCGTTAACATCATCCTGAAGGAAGATCTGGACGGCGGCATCATCTCTTATGGCAAAGGCCTGCCGAAACATGAGGGTGGGGAAGAGGAATCCTATAACCTGGCGTTGGGAACGACCACAGAGAAAGGCAACCTGCTGTTCTCCTACGAGCATGACTCCAAAGGCATCGTCAATCTACGTGACCGTGAGTACCTGAAAGCGACCGGCTTTGGCTCCGAATTCTTCTCCGACACTAGCGGACAAAGCTACTACGGACGCAACGTACTCGACCCCGCCAACGGCTACGCCATCAAGCCGTTGGCCGGCTCCCTGGATGGAGACGGCAACTGTAAAGGCCCTTTCCATGGTCCGTATCGGGATAGCAAAACCGATCCCAGTCAGTTGGTCTGCGCCTACGACTACACTGGCGAAGCGGCTAAAACCGCCTCCTTGAGCCGTGACTCGGTGATGCTGACCGGACGTCAGGAGCTGAAGGATAATCTGGACTTTGTGGCGCGGGTTATTTTCAACCAGAACAAAAGCTTCAGCCGCTTTGCGCCGGTTGCGGACCAGTTTAAGATCGACCAGAACACCTCCGGCGGCGCTGCGTTCTTTGCGGAAAACGGGCTGGACCCGGACACTAACGGCGATGGCGTGGTGAACGGCGATGACGATCCTGCCGTTGTGTTATACCGCTTCTCGCCCATCGGACCTCGTGACGATAAAGTCTCCGACACGCAGTTGGACCTGGTTTTCGGTCTGGAAGGCGAAGTGGAGACACAATTGGTGGGCGATCTGAGCTGGAACGCCAACTACCACCACAACTACGCCAACAACACCAAGACATCCACCGGCTATGTGCTCAAACCTCTGATTCAGCCCTTGCTGGATTCCGGTAAGTTCACCGGCGGCGAGTTTGACGCGGAAAGCATCCAGAGCCTGAAATACTCGCCGTTCTCGCAAGATCAGATGACGTTTGAGCAGGCGACCGCCGGCGTGTCTTTTGATCTTGGCGAAATCGGCGGCAGATCGGTTTCCTGGGCCCTGGGTACGGAGTATGCAAGCTGGGATTTCTCCTCCAAAGTGGATGACCAGTCGGAAGCCGGCAACGTGCTGGGCAGCTCCGGCAACTCTTCCGCCGGGGAAAGAAACATGCGCGCGTTCTACATCGAAACCGTAGCGCCGATCACCGATCAGGTGGAACTGAACCTGGCCGGACGTTATGACCGTTACAGCGACTTCGGCTCCGCCTCCACTGGTAAAGCCACGGTCCGTTATCAGCCGCTGGACAACCTGACGCTGCGCGCTACCTACGGCACCGGATTCCGGGCGCCGACCTTGAGCGATCTGTACGCGGCGGATTCATTCTCTGCGGACTACGCGGTCGACTACGTCACTTGCGGCGGCGATTGCGATGAGCGCCAGTACAACGTAACCCGCTCCTCCAACGAAGAACTGAAGGCGGAGGAGTCCACCTCCTTCACCGCAGGAGCCGTGTGGAACATCACTGACTCCATGGACGTTTCCGTGGATTACTACTCCATCGAGATCGAAAACGTCATCCAGTTGCTGGAGCTGCAAAACTCCATCAACCAGGAAGTCGCCACTGGCGAATCCTCCCCCTACATCACCCGCTCCGATTCTGGACGCATCCTGTCCGCCGTCGCGCCTATGGTTAACTTTGGCGTGAACAAAACCGAAGGTCTCGACGTCAAGTTCAACTGGGGTGAAGACTATGGTTTCGGCGCGCTGCGTTACGACTTCTCCGGCACCTATATCCTGAGCTTCGAGAAAGACGAGTTCCCCGGCGGACCTGTGAACGACTACGTGGGTCGTTGGGAATATCCCAGCTTCCGCTTCAACACAGGCGTTGGCTACACCACGCCTAACGACGCTCATGATGTTTACCTGAACGCCGAAGTCATCGGACCGCAGTCGGATTCCGCTATAAATGAGCGCGACGGGCACGTCGACTCCAACACCGTGTGGAACGTGCACTACAGCTACAACACGCCCTGGGACGCCACCATCGCTCTGGGCGTACGTAACCTCTTCGACGAAGAGCCTTCGTTCCGTGCGGACGGCGTTACTTACTCGGAAGAGCTGTACAGCATTCAGGGACGGGTCTCCTACTTCAAGTACACCCAGGCCTTCTAGTAATGGATGAGCCGGCGCAGCCGTTCGCAAGGCGGCCTGGCCGGACTACAACGGTCGTTTTCCTGTAGTCGCCCCGCTTTCGGGCGGGGCTTTTTTCAGGAACCGACGATGATAGTTTTTGCAAGATTATTGAAACTTATGAAGATCAGATCGATTTCCAAACTGCTCATTGCAGCGCCCCTGGCGGGACTGACGCTGTCCCTGCCAGTCTATGCCGATACTCTGGGCGAGTCCGTCGCCGCGCAAACCGCCATGGTGCAATCCTCGCAGCAATCTCAGGCGCGGGTGGACAAACTGGCGGACCAGTCCGACGAATTACTGTCCGAGTACAAAAACGTCCTCCGCCAGATCGAAGGCCTGAAAGCCTATAACGATCAGAATGAGCGTATCGTCAGCTCGCAACAGGCGGAGTTGAGCTCTCTGAATACGCAGATTTCCGCTCTGGAGCAGACACGTACGGAAGTGGTTCCGCTCATGCTGCGCATGGTGTCGGCGCTGGAGCAGTTCGTGGAAGCGGATGTGCCTTTCCAGATGGACGAGCGGCGCAAGCGGGTGGCGGATCTGCGCGCCTTGATGGATCGTGCTGATGTGTCCACGTCAGAGAAATTCCGCAAAATTCTGGAAGCTTACGAGGTGGAGAACGAATACGGTCGCACCATCGAAGCCTACAAGGCCAGCCTCGGCGAAGGCGAGCAACTGAGAACCTATGAATTCCTGCGCATCGGCCGTATCGCGTTGATGTATCAAACGCCGGATGGCGCGGAAACCGGCCACTGGAACAAAGATAAAAAACAATGGGAAGCGCTGCCGGAAACCTACCGCTCCGCCGTGTCGCAAGGGCTGAAGATCGCCAAGAAACAGGCTCCGCCCGCGTTGATTAAATTACCTGTGCTGGCTGCGAGGGCGAAGTGATGAGAACACTCAAACGTTTAACTGTCTTCAGTTGCATTCTGGCGGCGGCGTTGGCGACTACGACGGTCAAAGCCGGCACCAATGAAGACCTGCAGGCGCTGTTAAAGCAGATCAAGGAAGACCGGGTCACCGAGTCTAAAGAAAACAAAAGTCGCGAAGCGAAGTTCAAGGCGGAGAAAGACCAGCGCCAGGCGCTGCTGGCCAAGGCTCAGGCGGAGTTGAAGGCGGAGCAGGCCCGTATGGACAACCTGAAAACCGCATACGATGAAAACGAAAAGCAGCTGACGGAACTGAAGGAAACCCTGGAGCAACGTAAAGGCTCCCTGGGCGAGATGTTCGGTCTGGTGCGACAGACCGCCAACGACACCAAGGGCGTGTTTCAGGCGTCCATGGTCACGGCGCAATACCCTGAGCGCATGGCGCTGATGAGTTCATTGGCCGAGAGCACCGCGTTGCCGTCCATCGATGAGCTGGAGAAGTTCTGGATTGAGCTGTATCAGGCCATGACCGCCTCGGGAGAAGTCAGCCGTTTCGACGCCACGGTGGTATACGGCGAGGGTGATCAGGCAGTGAAAAGCGTCACCCGGATCGGCACATTCAACGCCATCGCGGACGGCAAATACCTCAACTATTCCGCCCAGACCGGCAAATTCGAACAGCTCTCACGGCAGCCGGAAAGCGCCATGCTGGCGCTGGCTGCGGGTTTGGAAAACGCCAATGACGGTTATCAACCGTTCTTCATCGACCCTTCACGAGGCGTGATCCTGTCGCTGCTGGTGCAGAGTCCCAGCCTGGAAGAGCGGGTGCAGCAGGGCGGCGCTGTAGGTTATGTGATTCTGGCGCTGGGCGCAGTGGGGCTGCTGCTGGCGTTGTTCGGGTATCTGCGCCTCAGTTACATCCAGTCCGGCGTGAAGAAACAGTTGAAGTCCAAGGACGTGATTCGCGGCAACCCCATGGGCGACATCATGCAAACCTATCAGGACAACAAAGACGCGGATGTCGAGACCCTGGAGCTGAAACTGGACGAAGTGATCATGAAAAACGCTCCCAAACTGGAGAAGGGCGTTGGTTTCATCAAGCTGTTCGCCTCCGTGGCTCCGCTGTTGGGACTGCTAGGAACGGTCATCGGTATGATCGCCACTTTCCAGGCTATCACCCTGTTCGGCACCGGCGATCCCAAACTGATGGCGGGCGGTATTTCCGAAGCGCTGGTCACCACCATGTTGGGGCTGATCGTGGCGGTGCCGCTGGTTTTCGCCCACACCCTCGTCAACGGTAAGAGTCGCCGTCTGATTCAGACCCTGGAAGAACAGAGCGCAGGCTTTATCGCCTTGCATAAAGAAGCGGAAGCGGCGCGCTAGCCGGAGCTGACATTATGGTTTGGTTCATTCTTGACGAAATCGAGTCCATTAAGCGCTTTCTGGGCCTGGGCGGCGACGTGCTGGTCGCCATCTTCGCCCTGACCGTGCTGCTGTGGACGCTGATTCTGGAGCGTTACTTCTTCTTCGCCATGAGCTTTCCGGCTCAGGCGAAGAGCATTTTGCTGCAATGGAGCGAACGCGTTGAGGCGGCGGCCTGGAACAATCAGCAAGTGCGCCGCGCGTTGATCTCACAGGCGTCCATCAGCGCGCATCAATCGCTGCCGCTGATCAAGACGCTGATTGCGCTCTGTCCCTTGTTGGGACTGTTGGGCACGGTGGTGGGCATGGTGCAGGTGTTCGATGTGCTCGCCGTCACCGGCACTGGCAGCCCCAGGGCGATGGCGTCGGGCATTTCCAAGGCGACGATTCCCACCATGGCGGGAATGATGGCGGCGCTGTCCGGTATTTACTTCGCCGTGCAGTTGGAAAAGCGCGCCCAGAAAGTGACCCGGGAGCTGACCGACAAATTACAGCATCACTAACGCCTGCGACGAATTGACGCAGCAAACAGACGCAGACGCGGATATAGACTAGAGGCGGCCCGGCGGCGAGTCGGGCCAGGGGATAGAACAATGAGAAGAAGATATGCTTCCGCGGAGTCGGAAGACACCGCCATCGACATGACGCCGATGCTCGACATCGTATTCATCATGCTGATTTTCTTTATCGTCACCACTTCGTTCATCAAGGAAGCGGGCATTGACGTCAACCGTCCCAGCGCCAATACCGCGCAGACGGTGAAAAAGGGCAACATCATGATCGCCGTGGCGGATGACGGCGCGGTGTGGATCGACAAGCGCAAGGTGGAAGTGGCCCAGGTGCGTCCCAATGTGGAGCGTCTGCGCGCGGAAAACCCGGAAGGCGCGGTGGTGATCCAGGCGGATACGGAATCCCGTTCCGGCATCGTGGTGGAAGTGATGGATCAGGTGCGGATGGCGGGGGTGCAGAACATCTCCATCGCTGCAGTGAAAAAGTAGGCCTCGTTGAAAATCGTTATGAAATTCAGATTCGCAGCAGCATTAGGCCTGGCCTTGATCACCGTACTGGGGTTGTTTCGGCTGATGGATCAGCTCATCCACAACGACGGCAAGGAACTGGCGGACAAGGACGACATCGGCATGATCGATTTCGTGCGGGTGCAGAAGGAAGACCCGGTCAAGGAACGCAAGCGGGAGCTGCCGAAACCGCCGCCTCCCAAGCGTCCGCCGCCTCCGCCGGAAATGAAAACCACCCAGAGCGCCGTACGTCCGCAGACGCCGCAACTCAAAGTGGACATGCCCCGGGTTGACGCCAACCTGGGACTGGCCCTGGGACAGATGGGGCAGGTCGGGATGGCCGCCAGCTCCGCCGGCGACAGCGGCGTCATCGGTAAAGCGACCTTCCCGCCGGACTTTCCCCGGGAAGCGGCGCGCGCCGGGATAGAAGGCTGGGTGGAAGTGGAATTCACCGTCAACGCGCAAGGTCGGGTGGAAGACATCAAGGTGGTGGCGTCGGAGCCGCGCAAGATATTCGACAAAGCCGCCAAACAATGTATTTCCAAATGGACCTTCAAGCCCGCCATGGTGGACGGCAAAGCCGTCGCCACACGGGCTCGACAACGCATTGACTTTACTCTTTAGGAACGGTGATGAAGATGACGAGCAAACCCCGTTCATATTCGGCGCGACAACGGCTGCGCACGGGCGTACTGACCTGTCTGTCCGCATGGCTGTTGGCCGCCGCCGCGCTGTGCGGCGCCGAAGGCATGGAAATCTCCCCGCAAACCTACAAAAAAGTGGTGAAGGCCAGGGAGTATATTTCCGAGGAAAAATACGGCGATGCGGAAGCATTGCTGTTGGAGCAAAAAGAACGCAGCAAGCGCAAGAAGTTTGACCACATCGAAGTCCTGCGCACCCTGGGCTATCTCTATGCCGCCCGCAGCCAGTATGCGAAAGCCATGCAGGTATTCGAGGAAGCGATCAAGGTGGAGGGATTACCGCCTGAGCTGACCCGGGAGCTGCGTTATAACCTGGCGCAGATGTATATGGCGCAGGACTTGTTCGCGAAAGCGGCGCCGCAACTGGAGACCTATCTGCAGGAGAGCGAGCAGGCCAAACAGAAGCCTGGCTCCGCCGTCTATCTGGCGCTGGCCAACTGCTACTCCCAACAGAAGCAATACGCCAAGGTGATACCGGTGGTGCGCAAGGCCATTGCAACGGAAGGCAAGGCGCAGGAATCCTGGCTGCAACTGCTGCTGGCGGCCCATTACGAACTCAAGGAATATGATCAGGCCGTCAACGTGCTCAAGGAGTTGCTGCTTGCATATCCGGAGAAAAAGCAGTATTGGAAGCAGTTGTCCGGCGTGTATATGCAACTCAAAAAGGACGCCGCGGCGGTCGCCGTTCTCGAAATGGCCTACCGACGCGATATGCTGGAGGAGGAAAAAGAGTTCGTGAATCTCGCCAACTATCTCGCCTACCAGAATGCGCCTTTACGCGCCGGCAAAATCATGGAGGACGGCATGCAACGCGGCGTGATCGCCAGCAACGGCGACAACCTGCGCAAGCTGGCCGGCTTCTGGCGTCAGGCGCGGGAACGCAAGCGCGCCATCGACGTTTATAAAGCCGCCCTGCAACAACAAGTCACCGGGGACACCCAACTGGACCTCGCTTATCAGCTGTATGAGGACGAAGACTATCGCGCGCTGGTTGATTTGCTCAACGCGCCTGCGACAGACATGAGCGAGGACCAGAAAGGCCGGGCGTTGTTATTGAAAGGGCAGGCCTACTACAACCTGGAGCAGTCCCAGGAGGCGTTGGCGACGATGCGAGAAGCATCGCGTTTTGACGCCAGCGCCCCTACCGCGAAACGCTGGATCAGCTTTCTGTCCGCGGGAGCGGAGCAGTAAAGGCGGCGCGGACTCCCGGGCGATTTAAGCAACAAGCGCCCCGTCCAGGCGGTAATGGGACGGGGACTGTATGAGTGAATGGAAACCAACGGATGTATAAAGCGAAGTTAAAACTGTATTCCTGCGTGCTGCTGTCCTCCTTGAGCCTGGGCGGCGGCATTGTCACTAATGCGGCCTGGGCCGCGGAGACAGGGAGCGTACCAGCGATGGCGCAGACAGAAGCGTCGGATCAGCAGGCGGAAGCCTTGTTTGACCGTATTTTTAAAGGCTGGGTGTCGCGCAGTCCCACCTTTCAATCTTATCTGGGCATTAAAACCGACTACGACAAATGGGACGATATGAGCGAAGCGTTCGCTGAGGAATCGCTGCGCATCGCCAAGGCGGATCTGCAGGACCTGCTGGCGCTGGACCCTTCGCGCCTTAACCCGTCCAACCAATTGAGTTATCAGTTGATGCAACAGCAACTGGAAGCGCAGATTGCAGACTACCGCTGGCGTCACTACGACTACCCGGTAAACCAGATGTTCGGAACCCATTCCGACACGCCCTCTCTGCTGATCAATCAGCACAGCATCGAGGACATCAAGGATGCGGAGGCCTACATCAGCCGTCTCAACCGCATTCCTGCGCTGTTCGATCAGCTCATTGAGCAGTTGGCGCTACGGGCTGACGAAGGCGTGATCCCGCCGCGTTTTGTATTTCCCAAAGTGATTCAGTCCAGCCGTAACATCATTACCGGCAAGCCCTTTGGCGGCGAGGAAGACAGCGCGTTGTTGGCGGACTTCTCTGCGAAAGTCGCCGCGACCGACATTCCCGACGCACGCAAGGCGGCTCTGGTTGCGGAAGCCAATAAAGCGTTGCTGACGTCAGTGAAACCGGCGTACGAAAAACTGATCGCTTATCTGGCTGACCTGGAAAAGCGCGCGGACGACAAAGCCGGGGTCTGGAAATTCCCCGACGGCGATGCGTTCTACGCCAACGCTCTGCGTCGCATCACCACGACGGAAATGAGCGCGGAAGAGATTCATCAGTTGGGCCTCAAGGAAGTCGCCCGGATTCACGATGAAATGCGCGCCATCATGCAGCAGGTGAAATTCAAAGGCGACCTGCAGGCGTTTTTCGCCTTCATGCGTGAGGACAAGCAGTTCTATTACCCGGAAACGGAAGAGGGTAAACAGGCGTATCTGCAGAAGGCCACGGCGCTGATCGACGATATGAAAGCCAACCTACCCAAGCTGTTCCTGACGCTGCCCAAGGCGGACCTGAAGGTCAAAGCGGTGGAGCCGTTCCGGGAGCAGGAAGCGGGCAAGGCGTTTTATGAAGCGCCGGCTCTGGAAGGGGATCGTCCGGGCCTGTATTACGCCAACCTCTACAAGATGAGCGAAATGCCCATTTATGAAATGGACGCGCTGGCCTATCACGAGGGCATTCCCGGTCACCACATGCAGATCTCCATCTCCCAGGAGCTGGACAAGCTGCCCACCTTCCGCAAGTTCGGCGATTACACCGCCTACATCGAAGGCTGGGGTCTGTATTCCGAGCTGCTGCCTAAAGAAATGGGTTTCTACAAAGACCCTTATGCGGATTTTGGACGTTTGTCCATGGAACTGTGGCGGGCCTGTCGTCTGGTGGTCGACACGGGTATTCACGCCAAGCACTGGACCAGGGAGCAGGCGATCGACTATCTGGCGGAGAGCACGCCTAACGCCCGCGGCGACGTGGTCCGGTCCATTGAGCGTTACATCGTCATGCCCGGGCAGGCCACTGCGTACAAGATTGGCATGCTCAAATTCCAGGCGCTGAGAGAAAAAGCAAAGCAGGAATTAGGTGAGAAATTCGACATTCGCGAGTACCATGATATTGTATTGCGTGACGGAGCCGTTCCGTTAAATGTTTTGGATGGACTGGTGACCGATTGGATCGATCACAAAAAAAGGGATGTTCTCGCCAAAGAAAAAGATGCGCTTCAGGACGGGAAGTCATGAAGTCTCTAAATCTGCTTTTCTTCTTGTTGAAAACATTCGCCCGATATTTCTGAGTCATCGTCCGTTCAGGAGCGGTTATACGTACGCCTTCAGGCCATTCGCCGTTGGTTCCCCCTGTGTGAGCAGGGGGCCGACGGCGTGTTGCGTGGCGAAGCGCGATACAGTCGACCGTTCAGGAACAAAATAACCAGCTAAGGAGTTTGCGAGTATCTATGAAAACATTACACCTGTTTGCCGGCGCGACCATGTTGGCCGCTGCCTTTACCTTGTCAGGATGCGGCGGTTCCGGTGATGAGCCGGTTTCCGTCGCGCCAAAAGCGGAAGCCGCCCAAGTCAGTCAGATGGACGCCAAGTCGGGGGCGAAGCAACCTGGGAGCGCAACGACGCGAATGCACCCGGTCACGGGAGAGCCGTTGTCCGCGGAGCAGGTGCTGGTAAGGGGTAATGGTTCGGAGCCCGGCTCCATAGATCCTCAGTTGGTGGATGACAGCGTCGGCGGCGCCGTCGTTAACGATCTGTTCGAAGGTTTGACCAGCAGTGGCGCCGATGGTCAGTTGATGCCCGGTGTGGCGGAGAGCTGGAGCGCCAGCGAAGACTTCAAAACCTGGACTTTCAAATTACGTCACAACGCCAAGTGGAGTGACGGCGAGCCCGTCACCGCCAATGATTTCGTTTATTCCTGGAGACGCGCGGTTAATCCTGAAGTCGGCTCCAACTACGCTTACTACATGGAAGTTGCGGGCGTCGCCAACAGCACCGCCATCGTCAACGGCGAAAAACCGATTACCGAACTGGGCGTGAAAGCGCTGGACGATTACACCCTGCAGGTGTCTCTGGAAGTGCCGGTGACCTATCTGCCCATCATGGTGTCCCACTACACCACCTACCCCTCGCCACAGAGAGCCGTGGAAAAATATAAAGGCGACTGGACCAAGCCCGGCAACATCGTCTCCAACGGCGCTTACAAGCTGAAAGAATGGAGCGTCGGCGAAAAAATGGTCGCCGTACGCAATGAACACTACTGGGGCAATGCGAACACCATCATCAATGAAGTGGTGTACCTGCCCATCGACGACACCGTCGCCGAAATGCAGCGCTTTGAAGCCGGTGAAATGCACCACACCAACACGGTGCCGGTTTCCCAGATGGAGCGCATCAAGCAAGACATGAACGATGAGCTGATTTCCGTGCCAAAACTGGCGACTTACATGTATCAGTTCAATCTGCAGGAAAAACCCTTCGACGACGTGCGCGTACGTAAAGCGCTGAGCTATGCGATCGACCGCGATATCATCGTCAAATACATCACCAAAGGCGGGCAGACTCCCGCGTACAGCATCACCCCTCCAGAAGTGAACGGCTTCCATTATGTCGCGCCTGAAATCAGCAAAATGACCCAGGCGGAAAGAGACGCTGAAGCGGTTCGTCTGCTCAACGAAGCCGGCTATAACAAAGACAACCCACTGGTGTTCGATCTGGTGTACAACACCAGCGAAGGCCACAAATCCATCGCTGTCGCCATCAGCCAGATGTGGAAAGAAAAACTGGGCGCCATCGTGACGCCGACCAACATGGAATGGAAAACCTTCCTGACTGAAAAAGCCGCCGGTAACTTCAAAGTGGCCCGCTACGGCTGGAACGGCGACTATAACGAAGCCTCCACCTTCCTGACCTTGATGTTGTCCAACAGCGGCAACAACGACGGCAAGTGGAGCAATGCAGAATTCGACAAACTGCTCGCAGACGCGCGCAATTCCACAGATCCGGCGCCTTTCTATGAGAAAGCGGAGCAGATCCTCAGCGAAGAAATGCCTGTGGCGCCCATCTACTTCTACCGCGGCCTGCGTATGGTCAGCCCTCAGCTCGGCGGATACGCCACTAATAATCCTCTGGACATCGCTTACGCCAAAGATATGTACATCAAGGCGCAATAAGTCAGTTTTAGCCGCCTGCGCACGCAGGCGGCTCTACTCTAGTGGGAAAATAAAAACATGCTGAGCTTCATCATCAGAAGATTGTTGGTGGCGATTCCTACGCTGCTGATACTCGTCACTATTTCATTTACGTTGATGCACGCCGCGCCCGGCGGACCTTTCACCAATGAACGCAAGGTCCCGGAAGCGGTGATGAAAAACATCGAAGCCAAATACCATTTAGACCAGCCACTGTGGAAACAGTACCTCTATTATCTTGGCGATCTGGTTCAGGGGGATTTGGGGCCTTCTTTCAAATACAAAGACCATACGGTCAATGAACTGATTTCATCGAGCTTTCCCAGATCCGCCTATATCGGGGTGCTCTCTTTCGTGATTGTAGTGCTGCTGGGCGTCGGCATTGGCGTGGTGGCGGCGCTCAATCAGAACCGATGGCCCGATTACGCGGGCATGACCTTCGCCATGTCCGGGGTCATGTTGCCCAACTTCGTACTGGCACCGTTGTGCGTCATGATCTTTGCGGTGTACCTGAAATGGCTGCCCGCAGGCGGCTGGGAAGGAGGGCGCATCGAGTATCTGATTCTGCCCATCGTCGCCATGGCCACGTCCTATGTGGCGCAAGTCGCCAGGATCACCCGAGGCAGCATGATCGAAACCCTCAACAGCACTTTCATCCAGCGCGCCCGCGCCAAAGGTCTGCCGCGCACGCATATTATTCTGCGCCACGCCCTCAAGCCCGCGATGATTCCGGTCATTTCCTATTTAGGGCCGGCTTTTGTTGGGATCGTGACCGGTTCCGTGGTGGTGGATAAAGTGTTCTCCACCGGCGGCATCGGCCAGCACTTCGTCAACGGCGCAATCAATCGCGACTATTCCCTGATTCTCGGCGTCACCATTCTGGTGGGCGCGTTGACCATTTTCTTCAACGCGTTAGTGGACATCCTCTACACCGTGCTCGACCCGCGCATCCGCTACTGATAGCGGCGAACCTAGCGAATCGGATAACAAGGAATACGAATCATGCTGTTGATGGGCAAAGACAAAGGCGTGGCGGCGATGGCCGCCAACATGGGCAAATACAAAGGCCGCAGCCTGTGGGCGGACGCGGCCAGACGCTTCGCGCGCAACAAGGCGGCGTTGATCAGCCTGGGCGTGCTGGCGCTGCTGCTGGCGTTCTCTCTTTTGGGGCACTATGCCTCAGATTGGAGCAACGAAACCATTGATTGGGGGCGCCTGAGCAATATCTACGAACAAGGGCAGCCCAATTTGGAAAGCGGGCACTACTTCGGCCTCGATCATGTCGGGCGCGATCTGTATCAGAGAGCGGTGCAGGGCAGTCGCATCTCATTGATGATCGGCGTACTCGGCGCGTTTGTCGCGGTGGTCATTGGGGCTCTGTACGGTGCGGTATCCGGGTTTGTCGGCGGTAAAGTCGACAGCCTGATGATGCGGCTGGTGGACGTGCTCAGCGCGTTTCCGTTTATGTTCCTGGTCATCGTGCTGATGGCGATTTTCGGACGTAATGTGCTGCTGATGTTCGTCGCCATCGGGGCGGTGAGCTGGCTGAACATGGCCCGTATCGTGCGCGGTCAGACCCTGAGTTTAAAGCGTAAGGAATTTATTGAGGCGGCCTTTACCGTTGGCGTGCATCCCATGGTGATTATCCTGCGACATGTCATTCCCAATCTGCTGGGCGTCGTTATCGTTTACGCCGCGCTGCTGGTGCCGGAAATGATCATGTTTGAATCATTCATTTCCTTCCTCGGTCTGGGCGTCTCCGAGCCGCAGACCTCCTGGGGCGCGTTGATTTCTGAAGGCGCCGACAACATGCGCAGCACTCCCTGGATGCTGGCGTTTCCTATGACGTTGCTGATCGCCACGCTGTTCTGCTTTAACTTCATCGGCGATGGGTTACGCGACGCACTAGATCCCAAGGGTAATTGAGGCGAAGGTTATGACATTGTTGCAAGTAGAAAATCTAAGCGTGTCCTTCAGCACTCCCGAAGGATCGGTCAAGGCGGTCAGCGGACTGAGTTACAGCGTTGAAAAAGGCGCCACCCTGGGCATTGTGGGCGAGTCCGGCTCCGGCAAAAGCCAGAGCGTGTTCGCCATTCTCGGGCTGCTGGCCAGCAACGCCCATGTGTCGGGCAGCATCAAGTTCAACGGACGTGAGCTGATCGGCCTGAGCGAGCAGGAGCTGAATCGCATCCGCTCGAAAGAAATCGGCATTATTTTTCAGGACCCGATGACCTCGCTGAACCCTTTCATGCGGGTCAGCGATCAGTTATCTGAAGTGCTGATGCACCATAAAGGGATGTCGAAAAAGGACGCGCTCAATGAAGCCATCCGTATGCTGGACGCGGTGCGCATCCCGCAGGCGCGGGAGCGGGTGAACATGTATCCCCATGAATTCTCCGGGGGCATGCGGCAACGGGTGATGATCGCCATGTCGCTGTTGTGCAATCCGCAGATGCTGATCGCGGACGAACCGACCACGGCGTTGGACGTGACGGTTCAGGCCCAGATTATGCATCTATTGAGAGAGCTGCAGCGGGAACTCAGTATTTCGATTGTACTGATTACCCACGACCTGGGCATTGTCGCCGGCGCCTGTGATCACACCATGATCATGTACGGCGGGCGCATGATGGAATACGGCTCTACTTTGGATATTTTCAAAACGCCGTCCCACCCTTATACCCAGGGACTGTTGAAAGCGATTCCTAGACCGGATGACGAAAGCGACGAGCTTTATTCCATTCCCGGCAATCCACCGAATCTGCTGAATCCGCCCACGGGATGCCCGTTTGCGGAGCGTTGCTGCGAGGCGGGAGAGCAGTGCGAGGCGCGCGTGCCTGCGCTGGAGGCGTTGTCCGGATCGCGTTTGCGGGCCTGCCACAAGCCCTGGACGCCGCCGCACAGAAAAGAGCCGCCCGCCGCCGGCGCGCGTCTGGAGCTGGAGGCCGGCGTGCGCGGAGATGTGTTATGAAGATGTTGCAATATAAGAACAAAGGTAATGCCGACATGATGAGAGGAGCCGCCCAATGAGCAGCGCCAACCCGATATTGAGAGTTCAGGATCTCTGCGTCCGCTTCGATCTGCCGCGGGGCGGCGTCTGGCCGTGGCGGGGAGATGCGTTGCAGCTGAAAGCGGTGAACCACATCAGTTTCGACCTGTATCCAGGGGAAATTCTCGGCATTGTAGGGGAGTCCGGTTGCGGTAAGTCCACCCTGGCGCGCGCGATTCTTGGCATGCTGCAGAACGTGCAGGGCAAAGTCGTGTGGCAGGGAGAAGACATGCTCGGACTCTCGCCCTCGCAGTTGCGCAAGCGACGCCAGAAACTGCAAATGGTGTTTCAGGACCCCATCGCCTCGCTGTCTCCACGGATGACCGTGGGGGAGATCATCGCCGAGCCGTTGAGGACCCATTATCCGGAGATGTCTTCCGCGGAGCGGGAGGCGAAAGTGGTCAGCATCATGGAGACGGTGGGTCTGCACGCCAATCAGGTTAATCGTTATCCCCATGAGTTCTCTGGCGGACAATGTCAGCGTGTGGGCATCGCCCGCGCCCTGGTGCTGGAGCCGGACCTGATCATCTGCGACGAGCCGGTGTCCGCCCTGGACGTATCCATTCAGGCGCAGATCGTCAATCTGCTGAAAAAGCTGCAGCGGGAGCTGGGCCTGTCGCTGATATTCATCGCCCATGACCTTAACCTGGTGAAGTACATCAGCGATCGGGTCATGGTGTTGTATCTGGGGCATGTGATGGAGGTGGCGAACAGTCGCGATCTGTATCGGGAGCCTCTGCATCCCTACAGCAAAGCGCTGATCTCCGCGGTGCCGATTCCAGATCCGGAACTGGAGCGCGGCAAGGATGTACTGTTGCTGGAAGGCGACTTGCCGTCGCCCATCAATCCCCCGCTGGGATGCCCCTTCGTTACCCGTTGCCCCATGGCGACGCAGGTCTGCGAAGAGACCAAACCGGAACTGCGTGAGGTAGCGGACGGTCAACGCCGCGTCGCCTGCCATCACGCGTGATCATAAGGACGTAATCGAGTTTTAGTTGTAGTAAGGAAGTGTCTATGTCGTTCGTAAAACAGGGTGTTGAGCCATCTATTCACTGTAGCTTCGTATTTTCATATCTCGCATATCTACGAGAGAGCCGGCTTGATGAGCAGGCCTTGGTGGATGCGGTGAAGGGGTTAAGGGAGTTGTTGGACGAACGTTGCTGGGTTCCCGCGCGCATGCTCAACGAGCTGACCGCACGGGCGCTGTCGGAAACCCGCGATCCCTACATGGGGTTGAGGTTTGGGGCGGAAATCGACGCCTCGACCTATTCCATTCTGGGCTACATCGTCAGCTCTGCGCCTTCCGTGGAGGAGGCGCTGTCCGTGCTGCGCAAGGCGCAACGGGCGGTCAGCTCCATCGGGGAGTTGCAACTGGTAGTGGAAGAAGACGCCGTCACCTGCGTTTTCAAAGACAACTGGCCGCGCAAACTCATGCTGGACCATCTGGTGGAAGCGTTCATCAGTTGCTGGAAAGCGCTGGGCAGCCGCATCTCCGGCATCAAGGCGCGCGCTACGCTGGTCACTTTCAAGCATGCGCCGGTCGGCGATCCGGTGCAGTATGAAAAAGAGCTGGGTTGCCGGGTGAGTTTTCACAGTCCGGTGGACTCGGTGCGTTTTTCACTGGAAGGCGCCAATCGCGACACCCTCTGCGTGGGCGACACACTGGTCTTCGAAGCGCTGAAAGAGCGTCTGCTGAAAATGCTTGGACCGGGCTCCCGCAACGTCTCAGCTCAGGTCAACCGGGTGCTGGCGAATCTACCGGGGGAATTGTTTCCCAGCATGGAAATGGTGGCGTCCCAATTGGGCATGGAACCCATTGAACTGGGCAAACAACTGAAAAGCGAGCAAGCAAGTTTCCGCATGTTGTTGGACCGTCGCAAGTTCATGCAGACTCTGGCGCTGATGCAAACCACTAAACTCGACCTCGCCGCGATCGCCGTGCAGGTCGGTTTCTCCGAACAAAGCGCCTTGAGTCGCGCATTCCAGCGCTGGACCGGCATGCCCCCGGCGCAATATCGGGAAATGCTGCAACGGCAGGAACGCTGGTTGCGGCGTCAGCGCGGAGATTCCTCTTTGGGTTCGCTATCGCCGGAGCTGTCCTGGGCGCCTGCGTTGAACAACCGTAATCTGCCCACGCGGGGATCATTTGTTCCCGAAGAAGCGTTCTCTCGCTGATCCGAACCGAGTAAATTCGCTGCGCAGAATATTCTGCATGCTTCGTCCTTGGGGCAAATTGAGCGGATAGTCTATTGTTAAAGACGTTGCGGACGCTTTAAGCGTCCGTGCGTCAGGCTATTGCTCTTGATGGATATACCCCCAGCAGACGGAGTGGCTCATGAAGCTCAATTTCTTTCAGAAGCTAGTTTTACTGGTGGCGCCAGCCGCCGCCTGTCTCTTGATACTGGCCTATGTGATTATTTCCGAGTCTTTGCGCGAGTACCGGCAAGCGGATGATCTCACCTACATGGTGGCGCTGGCGGGAAAAAGCAGTTATCTGACCCACGAACTGCAAAAAGAGCGCGGCGCCAGCGCCGGGTATTTGGGATCGGGAGGCAAGGCGTTCGGCGACACCCTCAAAGAACAGCGCACCCTGACTGATCAACGACGCTCTGAACTATCCGCCTTTCTGACCAAACACCGCGACATGATCGTCAGACCGCAACTGTTGGAGCTGATGAAAACAGTCGATGACTTGATAGCGCAAATGCCGCAGATCCGACAACGGGTCGACAGCCTGAATATTCCCGCCGCCGAAGCCATCGGCTACTACACCAAGATTAACGCACTGCTGCTTTCCTCCGCAGCGACCATCGCCGATGACGCGGTGACGCCTCAAATCAGTTCGGCGCTGATGGCTTATTACAACTTTCTGCAGGGCAAGGAGCGGGCGGGAATCGAGCGGGCGGTGCTCAGCAATACTTTCGCCGCCGGGAAGTTTGCGCCCGGAAATTATGAAAAATTTATCCGGTTGGTCAGCGAACAGAATGTCTACCTGGATACCTTCGACCAGTTCGCCCAGCCTGAGCAGGTTGAATATCGCAAGCGCACCTTGCAGGGCGATGCGGTGGAAAAGGTGGAAAAATACCGCAGCTTCGCCTTGAGCGGCGAGTTGCAGCAGGATGCGGCGGATTGGTTCAAGCAGTCAACTGGACGCATTAACCTGCTGAAAAACATCGAAGATAAATTGACGAGTGATGTGTTGGCGCTAGCTGAGCAGGTTAAGAGCGATGATCTGAGTTTGCTATGGTGGCATTGCGCGCTGACTCTGATTTCTCTGGTCATCGTCGGGGGTATGGCGACATTTCTGACCCATGGCGTGCACAAGCAGGTGAGCAGCCTGATGGAGACCATGCGCGCGGTGTCCATTCGTAAAGACCTGCGCAGTCGGGCGAAAGTCCTGGCGGGAGATGAACTGGGGGAAATCGCAAGCCTGCTGAACGATATGCTGGATAACTTCCGCGACGCGGTACACCGGATTTCCGCCTGCAGCGGGCAATTGGCGTCCGTGGCGGAAGAAAGCGCCGTGACGGTGGCCACCACAGCGGACAGCCTGGGGACTCAGAAGCAGGATACGCTCATGGTCGCCTCCGCCATCGAGGAAATGAGCGCTTCCATCAAAGAGGTTGCGGAGAACACGTCCAGCGCCTCCAGCGCCGCTGGTTCCGCAGATTCACTGGTGAACAAAGCCAATGAGCTGATCTCGGATGCGGCGGCGACTATTGATACCGTCGCGGCGCAGGTCGGCGAAGCCTCGACTTCTATTCGCAGTCTGCGTGATAGCAGCGAGCGTATTTTCCAGGTGGTGGACGTCATCAAAAGCATCGCGGAACAAACCAACCTGTTGGCGCTCAACGCCGCCATTGAGGCGGCGCGCGCGGGTGAACAAGGACGTGGGTTCGCCGTGGTGGCGGATGAAGTGCGTTCGTTGGCGCAACGCACTCAGAGTTCAACCACAGAAATTGAAGATATGATCCGCGCTTTCCAGGACGAAAGCGGCCGGGCGGTGTTGAAAGTGGAGGCGAGCAAGGATTCCGTCAACAAGAGCGTGGTGAGTGCGGGCGAGGTGCGTCAGGTGCTGAACGACGTGCTGGCGGCGATCCACGACATCAATCAGCGCGCGTTGCAGATTGCGGCGGCGGTGGAACAGCAGGCGCAGGCCAGCGGCGATATCGCCTCCAAGATGCAGTCAATTGGAGAAAAATCTCAGGTTGCTGAGGAAGCCGGGGACCAAATCTCCGCCGCCGCCGGCGAGCAAAGTCGCCTGGCGGACGAACTCAAAACCCTTTCCACCGCATTTCAGGTGTAATTACTCAGAATAAAAAAGCATAAGAGGCAGTGCCTCTTATGCCTGTCGCTTTGTTTTTCACGCTAACTCGCCTCAAATAAATAACGCTTACCCTAAGTTAAAATCAAATAAAACAAACTGTTGCGTATTGCCTTTCGGCCTCGGCGGCCACTCACTTCATCCGCCAAATTGCATAGAAAAAATACCTTTCTGGATGATACCAATTCGTGTACTAATATATACCATTGAGATACCAATAATAAGTAATCTCATGTGGTAGGTAGGTCCATTGATATAAGTGGTACGGTATAGGCGGTCCAATATAGCCCTAACGAGGCGTGCAAGGCGCAGCCCAGTAAACCGGCCTGGGCCGCTTATTACAAAAATCCAATAAGGAGTCCCGTAAACGCCGGGACGTTTTGCCTCAAGGAAATAACTATGCGTACTCAATTTAGATTCGGAATGGGGATATTAGCCTCTGTTTTCTGTCTATCCAGCGCAGTGGTCATGGCTGCTGTGCCGGAGTGGAAAAGCAACTCCGTTTATCAGGGCGGCGATCAGGCGCACACCGCCAATACGATTTTTCAGGCCCGCTACTGGACGCAGGGAGATGATCCCACCGCCTCGGGAGAGTGGGGCCCCTGGAAGCAAGTAGGACCTTGCGACGCCTCCTGCAGCGGTGGCGACAGCCCCGGCGATGGCGGCGATAATCCGGGAGATGGCGACGATAGCGCCAGTGATCTGCCGCAACCTCTACCGGGCGGCGGCTACAGCATGAAAGCCTCTGCGCTGGACGCAGCGGAAGCCAGCCTCACCGATACGCCTCTCTTCAACAAAGTCAAAGACTCCGTCAAAACCCTGGATAACGCTCAAGTCGAAGCCATCGTTCCCGGCGCCGCGTCTAACCCGGCGAACGTCAAGCGGGTGGAGAACATCATGTCTTCCGCTCAGTTCGAGCAGACCTTCCCGCAGCGTCATGAATCCTACACCTACACCCGCTTTTTGAGAGCCGTGGGTAAATTCAAAGGATTCTGCTCCACCTATGATGACGGCCGCGACAGCGACGCCATTTGCCGTAAATCTCTGGCGACCATGTTCGCTCACTTCACGCAGGAAACTGGCGGTCATGATGGCAATTCCTCCATTCCCCAGTGGCGTCAGGGCTTGGTGTTCGTCAGAGAAGCCGGGTGCGACGCGAATAACTCAGGATGCGGTTACAACGCGGAATGCAGTCCGGACACCTGGCAGGGCAAAACCTGGCCTTGCGGGAAGGACGCCAGCGGCGACTACCTGAAATATTTTGGCCGCGGCGCCAAGCAGCTCAGTTACAACTACAACTACGGTCCCTTTTCCCAGGCCATGTACGGCGATGTGAGGGTGTTGTTGAACGATCCTGAAAAAGTCGCCGACACCTGGCTGAACCTGGCTTCCGCCGTATTTTTCTTCGTGTATCCGGCGTCTCCGAAACCCAGCATGTTGCACGTAGTGGATGGGACCTGGACGCCTAACGCTCACGATGCGCAACTGGGCATCAAACCGGGTTTTGGCGCCACCACCAATATCATCAATGGCGGCATCGAATGCGGTCACGGTTATGAGAAGCCGCAATCCGTCAATCGCATCGACTATTACCGCAACCACGCCCAGGCGCTCAATGTCGCCATTGGCGCCAACGAAGAGTTGGGATGCAAGGATCAGAAAAGCTTCGACACCCAAGGCTCCGGCGCATTGCAGGTGTACTGGGATCAGGATTGGGGTTACTACCCGGACATGCCCGAAGGCAAATCTTTCGCCTGCAAGCTGGTCGGCTATCAGACCCCGTACTTCGCGCTGGCGCAAGGCGACTATCGCAGCTGCGTGGAGAACTTTTTCAACGTCACCGTCGTGACTGATGAAAAACAACAAACAGCGGGACAATGAAGCCCGCGACCGCAAAAGGACTATAAATTATGAAAATGAAATTGCTGACCGCCACCTTGATTGCTGCGGGAGCCCTCAGCCAATCGGCGTTCGCCTATGATTGCGCGGGACTTTCCGACTGGGACAGCGGCGCCGTATACACCGGCGGCGCGAAAGTGAAGCACAAAAACAGCGCCTATGAGGCGGCCTATTGGTCGCAGGGCGCCGATCCTGAAACTCATTCCGGCGACTGGCAGGAATGGAAGCCCCTGGGGCAATGCGACGACGGCGGCCCAGTCGATAACAAACCGCCCAGCGTGACGTTGACTGCGCCTAAGTCCGGCTCTGAATACGCCGTCGGCGACAATGTCGTGTTATCCGCAGACGCGTCCGATGAGGACGGCTCAGTCGCCAAAGTGACCTTTATGGTGGATGACAAAGTGGTCGGCGAAGACGACAGCGCGCCTTATTCCGTAGAGTGGAAGGCGGAGCTGGGCGACCACACTGTCAGCGCTACTGCGGTGGATGACGACGATGCCGACGCCACGTCCGGCAAGGCCAGCATTAAAGTTTCCGATGACGATACGCCACCGGATAATCAGGCTCCTACGGCCAGCGTGACGTCTCCCAAAGCGGGCGAAGAATTCAATGTGGACGATAACGTCAATATCAGCGTTGACGCCGCGGATGCGGACGGCTCCGTCAGCAAGGTGGAGTTCTATGTGGACAACGCCCTGATCGGCGAAGACGACGCTGCACCCTATGAAATGGACTGGAAAGCCAAGGCTGGCGGCCATCGCATCGCCGCCAAGGCGATTGACGATAAAGGTCTGAGCGGCATGGCTCCAGCGGTCGCCATCAAAGTGAATGGCGGAACCGATCCCGGCGGCGAAGATTGTCGTCCGGAAGGTCTCTATCAGACGCCAGGCGTCGATGTGCCCTACTGCAGCATCTACGATGAAAACGGCCGCGAAAAAATGGGCGCGGATCATCCCCGTCGCATCATCGGTTACTTCACGTCCTGGCGCACCGGCAAGAATGGCGCGCCGTCCTATCTGGCCAGCGATATTCCCTGGGAGAAGCTGACCCATATTAACTACGCGTTCGCTCATGTGGATGGAAACAACAAGATCTCCGTGGGCAATGTGAATAATCCGGAAAACGCCGCCACCGGCTTGACCTGGGACGGCGTGGAAGGCGCGGAAATGGACCCGAGCTATTCCTATAAGGGCCATTTCAACCTGCTGAATAAGTTCAAGAAGCAGTATCCCAACGTGAAGACTCTGATCTCCGTTGGCGGTTGGGCGGAAACCGGCGGCTATTTCGACGATGACGGCAAACGCGTCGACAGCGGCGGCTTCTACACCATGACCACCAATGCGGATAACAGCATCAATCAGCAGGGCATCAACACCTTCGCCGATTCGGTGGTGGCGTTCCTGCGTTCTTATGGCTTTGACGGGGTGGATATCGACTACGAATATCCCACCAGCATGAATGACGCCGGCAACCCGGATGATTTCTCCATCGCCAACGCCCGTCGCGCCGGTTTGATGGCCTCTTACGTGGAACTGATGAAAACCCTGCGTGAGAAGCTGGACGCTGCGTCGGCGGAAGACGGCAAGCACTACATGCTGACCATCGCTTCGCCTTCTTCAGGCTATCTGCTGCGGGGTATGGAAGTGATGCAGATCACGCCGTATCTGGATTACGTCAACATCATGTCTTACGACTTGCACGGCGCCTGGAACCAGTTCGTTGGTCCCAACGCGGCTTTGTATGACACGGGCGAAGACGTGGAGTTGAAAGCCTGGAACTACTACAACACCTCTCAGTATCAGCGCATTGGTTATTTGAATACCGACTGGGCCTACAAGTATTTCCGTGGAACCATGCAGGCGGGCCGCATTAATATCGGCGTACCTTATTACACCCGCGGCTGGCAGGGCGTGAACGGCGGCGACAACGGTCTGTGGGGCACGGCTTCCGCGCCGGATCAGAACAACTGTCCTCCCGGCACCGGTTCCGGCGATAAGAATGACTGCGGCAACGGCGCCGTGGGCATCGACAACATCTGGCATGACCTGGATAAACAGGGCAATGAGATGGGCGCCGGCTCCAACCCGCTGTGGCACGCCAAGAACTTGGCGGAAGGCGTAGCAGGTAGCTACATCGCGGACTACGGTCTTGATCCGGCCAACGATCCTACCGATGTGCTGACCGGCTCCTACAGCCGCCACTATGACTCGACTGCGGTGGCGCCCTGGTTGTGGAATGCGGAAAAACGCGTGTTCCTGTCCATCGAAGATGAAGAGTCTATTGGCGTAAAAGCCAAGTATGTCGCGGATAACGGCATTGGCGGCGTCATGTTCTGGGAACTGGCCGGCGACTATGACTGGAATGCGGACAAGGGCGAGTACTTCATGGGCGACACCCTGACTACGCAGTTCTATGACGCGTTCAAAAACGCAACGCCATACGGTGATCAGGTCGGCTCCGATGTGCCGGCGACCAGTCTGGACATCAAGTACAGCATCAGCGGCTTCAAATTGGGCGATCAGAACTATCCGATCAATCCCAAACTGAAGATCACCAACAACTCAGGGCAGACCATCCCAGGTGGAGCCACCTTTGAGTTCAATGTGCCCACGGCGATTCCCGACACCATCAGCGATCAGAGCGGCGTAGGCCTGAAAGTTATCGCCAGCGGCGCTAACAGCTCAGGCAACAACATCGGCGGCCTGGAGAACGATCACCACAAGGTGGCGTTCACCCTGAAAAACTATCAGGCCCTAGCGGACGGTGAGAGCATGGACATCACGCTCAACTACCATCTGCCGATGTCGACGCCTTCCAGCTGGAGAGTGAAAATCGGCGGCGCCACCTTCGCCCTGAAACAAGAGCATCCGGAACTGCCCGCAGGCTCTTTGGACGGCGGCGATAATGGCGATGGCGGAGACGACGGCGGCGATGATGGCGGTAACGACGGCGGCTCCTGCGCCGACGCCAACGTCGATCCCAGCAAAGTGAACGTCTATCCCAACTGGACCCAGAGCGACTGGCAGGGCAACCCCAACCACGCGGGCACAGGCGACCTGATGTCCCACAACAAGATCGTCTACCGCGCCGGCTGGTGGACCCAATCCACCCCAGGCAGCGACGGCAGCTGGACCCTGGTGTGTCGCTTCTAAACTAAACCCACCCAGTCCGCCCCTTTAACCGGGGGCGGACTCAGAACTGAATAGCCCGCCTTGTGCGGGCTTTTTACTGTTGCTCTAAAGTAGCTGACGGTGAAAATGCTGGCATTCGTGGTAGAGTGGAGCGCCTTCGTACCTCGCCGATTTCCACAAGACCGATACTTTAATTGTGCGCGAATCAGCAGGAGTTCGGGTGAAGGTGAATGAATCTTTCAATTGGCGGATGAAATATGGCTACGGTTGCCGATTACTATTACTTCAGGTTTGGGGCGCCAGCAAGGAAGGCGAAGTATGTGACGCCCGAGGGAATAGAAATTTTTGTGTTGAAGTGGGATGAATCACAGACGAATGAAGGCGTTACGATCTATGCGACGTTAGGCGCAAGCAATGTATTGGGCGCGCAGAATGAAGGCTGTGAGTTTTTCATCGGGTTGACTCCTGAGGTGGATAGTATCGCTGAAGCGTTGGCGGAAACTGCTCTGCATGGCAATGGCGCCAAGCTCATTCCAAACAGCGGCGATACGACGACTCTGACCTGTTGTTTGTGGAAGGGAACCACGGCGAAGACATTTATGTTCTCAAATGGCGACGATATTATTTCGCCGATACAAGCGGGACTTCCCAAGCGGGTGCGATTTATTCAGCTGACGCCTTTATTTGATAACGAGTTGGAATACAAAAAAGCCCATGGAGAAAGGTCCTTATGGGAAAAGTTTGAGGCGTCCGAAGTTGCCTATTGGGACTCCACAAGGGGCGACGCCTTTCTGTAAGTCCACCGCATGAGGAAAGCCCGCCTGCGCAGGCTTTTTCTGCTTCTATCTCTCAAGAGCTTCCAAACGTTCACATCACCCACAAATACACGCATAACGCCATCACCGGCCAGCCTACGTAGGGGCCCAGCGTCCAGCGCCAAATCGTCAGGCGCGGTACGTAGCCGACGCCGTGGACGAAGCCGGCGCTGACGCCCCACAGGCAGAGCGTCAGCAGGCCGTGTTTGAGTTCCGCGGAGCTGGCGGCGATGAGCTGCGGCGCTGCAAACGCCATGGCGGCCAGCGCCAGGGCGCTCAGCAGTGACAGCCCGCGCGCCCAGCCGGCGTAAAGCGGCCCGTAGGCCATGTAGTCGACGGGATGGCTCATGGGTTAATCCTTGACGTCGGGTTCGCGGTCTAAGTTCTCGGTGACTTCCAGCCACAGGGCGTTGACCAGCCCGAATGAACACGCCAACAACACGCCCAGAATCCAGGTGAAATACCACATATCCGGTTCTCCTCTAATCGTAAAAGCTGTTTCAGTTCGCCATTGCGGGTTCAATAAACGCCGTGTTTGTTGCTCTCGATAAAATCCGTGGTCAGTCGTCCCCACATCTTGTAGTAACCCCAGAGGGTGTAGGACAGCACGATCGGCACGAAAATCATCGCCACCCAGAACATGATGTTCAGGGTTTTCTCACTGGACGTGACGTCCCACAGCGTGAGGCTGTGTCCCGGCATGAGGTTGGAGGGCATCACAAAGGGAAACAGACTGAAGCCGGCGGTGCAGATAATGCCGGTCAGCGCCAGGGAACTGCCGACAAAAGCCAGTCCGCTGCGCTGGGCGGCGGTCATAATCAGCGTCAGAAGCAAGCCTGCGTATGCCAGAATCGGCGCGGTCAGTGTGATTGGATATTTGCCGTAATTGGCCAGCCAGGCGCCCTCTTTCAGTTCGACGGATTTCTGCAGAGGCGTCATGGCGGCGCCGACGTCAGCGCTGGCGGTGATGACATAACCTTCAATGCCGAAGTACAACCAGACTCCCGCCAGAGTGAAGCAAGCCGCCACCACGATAGCCAGCAGACGTGTGTAACCGCTGGCGCGTTGACGCAACTCCCCGTCAGTGCGCATTTGCAGATACGCGGCGCCGTGCATGGCCAGCATACTCAGACTGACGACCCCGCACAGAAGCGCGAACGGATTCAGCAACGCCCAGAACGAGCCGGTGTATTCGGAGCGCATCAACTCGTCCAGCTTGAACGGCGTTCCCATAAACAAGTTGCCGAAAGCGACGCCGAACACCAGCGCTGGCACAGCGCCGCCGGCGGTCAGTCCCCAGTCCCAGGCATTGCGCCAGCGCGGATCTTCCATCTTGGAGCGGTACTCGAAGCCCACCGGGCGGAAGAACATGGCGAACAACACCAGCAGCAACGCCCAGTACAGACCGGAAAAGGCGACCGCGTAAACTACCGGCCAGGCCGCGAAAATGGCGCCGCCGGCGGTGATGAACCAGACCTGGTTGCCATCCCAGTGCGGGCCGACGGTATTCAGCAGCACCCGCCGCTCGTTGTCGTTTTTGCCGATGATGCGTAACAGCGCGCCCACGCCCATATCGAAGCCGTCGGTGACCGCGAAGCCAATCAGCAACACGCCGACCAGCACCCACCAGATCATTTTCAGCGTTTCATAATCAAACATACTTTGACTCCTGATATCCGTAAGGGCTTAGGCGTTGGCGGCTGCGGAGGCGGCCGATTGTTCGAGGTCGTAACGCCCGGTGTGCAGACTGGAGGGACCCAGGCGCGCATAGCGAAACATCAGGTACATTTCCGCCACCAGCAGCAGGGTGTAGAACCCGATGAAACCGGCCAGACTCATGTACAAATCCGCTGCTGAACGCGAGGAGGCGGACAGGTAAGTCGGCAGCACCTCACCGATGGACCAGGGCTGACGCCCGAACTCGGCGACGAACCAGCCCATCTCAGAAGAGATCCAGGGCAGAGGAATGGCGAACAGCAGCGCCTTCAGCAGCCAGCGCTGACGCTCCACGCTATGGCGGGAGCTGTGATAGAACGCCAGTCCGATCAGAATCAGCATGGCGAACCCCAGGCCGACCATGATGCGGAATGTCCAGAACATCGGGCCCACGGAGGGAATGGTGCCGTGCGCCGCCTGCTTGATCTGCGCTTCGCTCGCATCCACCACATTTTCCGTGTATTTCTTTAGCAGCAGCCCGTAGCCCAGGTCTTTTTTCAGGGCGTCGAAGGCTGACAGCGTTTGCGCAGACTGGTCGCCGCCTTTGAGTTTCTGCAGCAGCGCATAGGCCTGCATGCCGCGGCGAATGCGCTCTTCATGCTCGACGATCAGATCCTTGATGCCAGTGACTTCTTCGTCAATGGAGCGGGTCGCAATCAGACCCAGGGCGCCGGGCACTTTGAGCGCGTAATCCGTTTTCATGTTTTCGCTGTCGGGAATGCCGAAAAGCGTAAAAGCCGCTGGCGGTTCAACCGTTTCCCACTCTGCTTCGATAGCCGCGAGCTTGGTGCGTTGGACGTCACCCAACTCGTAGCCTGACTCGTCGCCAAGCACGATGACGGAGAGTATGGACGCGAAGCCAAAACTGGCGGCGATGGCGAAAGAGCGCCGTGCGAAGGGAAGATCGCGCTTTTTCAACAGATAGTAGGAAGAAATCCCCAGCACGAACATGGCCCCAGTGACATAACCGGCGGAGACGGTGTGAACGAATTTCACCTGCGCTACGGGGTTGAAAATCAGTTCGCTGAAACTGACCATTTCCATGCGCATGGTTTGATAATTGAACTCGGCGCCGACCGGGTTCTGCATCCAGCCGTTGGCGATGAGAATCCATAGCGCGGACAGGTTGGAGCCGATCGCCACCAGCCAGGTGACCGCCAGATGCTGGACTTTACTGAGGCGGTCCCAGCCGAAGAAGAACAGGCCGATGAAAGTGGACTCCAGGAAGAACGCCATCAGCCCCTCAATGGCTAGCGGCGCGCCAAAGATATCGCCGACATAATGAGAGTAATAGGCCCAGTTGGTGCCGAACTGAAACTCCATCGTAAGACCGGTGGTGACGCCGAGCGCGAAGTTGATGCCGAACAGCTTGCCCCAGAACTTGACCATGTCCTGATAGACCTGCTTGCCAGTCATCACATAAGCCGACTCCATGATGGCGAGAAGAAACGCCAGTCCCAGGGTTAAGGGCACGAACAGAAAATGGTAGAAGGCGGTGATCGCGAACTGGAGCCGCGACAGGTCCACCACGTTTTCACTGATCATAGTGATCCTCCGATTGAGTAGGAATAACGCCGAACTGCTTGGAAATGCTTTCCTCTGGATGGGATAAATCCACAGGATCAGAGAAGTAGGCCGCCTTGATGGCGAAAATCAGAATCAGTTTGAGCAGCAGAAACAGACTGAGCTCGCGCACCAGAGGAATAGAAAAGATGGACTTGCGCTCAGGCATTGCGGGATCTCCCTGACGTCTCCCGCTCCGCAATCGCCTTCTCCTGACCGAGGCTGGTGATGCGTTGTCCGCCGACGATGCGACCGGGGTAGATTATGGTGTCGTCCGCCAACTCCAGCAGGGACTGCAACAACGCAGGAGAAGGTTCCTTTACTGTTGTTAAGTAAAGCAGGGCTCCGGGAGAAAACCACTGGCCGGTGAAGGCGAATCCCTCACAACGAAATCCGCAACACTCACCGGCTGCGTCAGGCAAGGTCCATAAAATGGTTTCCCCCAAAGGCAGACTCTGAGGTAATCGCTCCCCTGACGTCGGCGCAATGCGTAGTCCTGCAATATCAGAAACATCCGATGTTTCCGCGGTGGTATACAGCAGATATTGATTACTGAGCCCCTTGCTGGTCAAAAAGCTCCGGTAGCTGTCCGAAAGGACGGGAAGGGCGTCGATCAGAGCGCTGCGCCGTGAGATGGGCTCGAACAGCAGGTAGCTGAGTCGGTCGCCGTAAATCCATTGTTTCACTCTGGCCATGGTTAGTCGTCGAATTTGGGGTAAAGGTTTTTGTGGTCTGCGATGAGGATTGAGCAAGCGGCGGGCCAGAGGCGGGAATGTCTTGTATTCCGGGGAGATAGAAGCAAAAACAGGGGTTGCGCCGCTTTACTTTATGGTGATGTAGCGCCATATTTGTCATGAGTTATGACATAAATGGCGGTCTGTTATGACAGAGTCCTCTTATCCCACACTCCCCGCTATCAGCTCTATGCTGGAAGCGATTCCTGCGCCCGCTGTGTTACTGGATCGCGAATACCGCATCCGCGCCGCCAACGACGCCTATCGCCGCACCTTTCAACAGGACGGCGCGTTGCTCAATCGTCATTGTTATGAAGTGTCCCACGGCTATTCCGTGCCTTGCGATCAGGCGGGGGAGACCTGCCCCTTGCGTCAGTGCCAGGAGAGCGGACGACGGCAGCGTATGCTGCATATTCACAACACGCCGAAGGGGCGCGAGCATGTGGATGTGGAGCTCAGTCCGATTCGCGACGAAGAAGGCGAAATTCGCTTCTATGTCGAGATCATGCAGCCGGCGCATCCTGGCCGAAGGGAGCGCAGCGAACGGCGCATGATCGGATTCAGTAACGCGTACACGCACATGCTGGAGTTGCTCAGTCGCGCTGCGCCTGCCGATATCAGCGTGCTGCTGTTGGGGGAGTCGGGAACCGGCAAGGAACTGGCGGCGGAATACCTGCATGAACGCAGCCCTCGCGCAAGCAAACCCTTCGTCACCGTAGAGTGCTCCGGATTGACCGACAGTTTGTTTGAAAGCGAGTTGTTCGGCCATGAGAAGGGCGCTTTCACCGGCGCGACGCACCGCAAGATGGGGCTGGTGGAAGCCGCAGCGGGCGGTACGCTGTTTCTGGATGAAGTGGGCGATATTCCTCTGAGCATGCAGGTTAAGCTGCTGCGTCTGCTGGAATCCGGCGCCTATCGTCTGGTCGGTGGGGTGACGCCGAAACAAGCGGACTTTCGCCTGGTCTGCGCCACGCATCAGCCGTTACAGGAACTGGTGCGGGAAGGGCGTTTTCGTCAGGATCTGTACTATCGCATCAGTCCTTTTCCTGTGCGCTTGCCGGCGCTGCGCGAACGCGGCGACGATGTGCTTCATCTGGCTCGGCACCTTCTCGACAGTCTCAGCAAACAACGTATTCTTAACTTCGCAGAAAATGCGGAGCATTGGCTGCGACGACAACCCTTTCCCGGTAACATCCGGGAGTTGCGCAACCGGATTGAAAGGGCGATTCTGCTCTGTGACGGCGCGGAAATCGAAGCCTCTCACCTGCAGCTTGATGACGAGGCGACGACGGATAACCGCCCGCTTATCGCGGCTGCGGAAGAGAAGCTTCTGACCTTGGAAGAAGCTGAGTTTCGCTACTTGCAACAGGCGCTTGAGCGACATCAGGGCGATAATGCGTCCCTGGCCAAAGCGCTGGGCGTTAGCGAAAGAACCTTATATCGGAAAATCAGGACGTTGAAATAGGGGCCGGCCACGCCCCGCCGATAGCCTGCCGACGCACTAGGGCCTGCGTGCGTCGATGAAAAAGGGAGTATGAAAATGGGCGTTATTCTTCGAAGACTGTTTGCTTTCTCCATGATTGTTCTGGGTGGAATCCTTTTCATGTGGGGGGCGTCCGACCTGTTTACGGTGAAGAGCATCATGGGCGATAAGTTCGTCGCCGGTGGGAAAGATAGCGCAAGAGACGTCGTTATTATGCTTTCGGGGCTGGCGCTGATTGGTTATGGCGTTTTCGACATCAAGCTAACCGGTAATTAAACGTTTGCGTAACCATTGATTACCTCTTTTTCCTTACTTGCCGTTCTGCTCTCAGCTGTTCAGTAATGAGAGTCGGCGCCTCTCAATTCGCCGAAAAATCACGTCGTTAAATTGCGTAAAAACTTTCCAGTCGTTTATAGGGGGAATTAATCCTCCTGTGCTAAGATGCCCCGGATTTTTCGGACGTTATGCACGCGTTCGCTGCATTTTTTGATATCTAGACGCTCAAGCCGAACTTTTATGAGCGTCGTCGCCGGCGCTAAGCCGGTCACTCTTCATCCAAAATACAAGGAGGTAACCCGACAAGACGGATATTTGTAACCCCTCATTTTTCTTGCATAAAAAATATACTTACGACATTGGCTAACGTACAAAGAAATTAAAATGAAAAAGTTGAAATTGACTCTGGTCATGCTGGCGACCTTGATGCTGGCTCCATCTCTTTCCTACGCAAAAGGCATCCCCATGTTCTTCAACACGGGCGACGAGATTTTTGAAATCGAAGGCGCTCCGCAATATGAAGAAGGCTACTCGCTAGGTTACGCCTGTAAGCGTTTCGGCCTGTTCGGCGCGGATATCTGGACGTGGGACTGCAAGATGATGGCGGTGAACCTGAACTTGTTCTCCGTCGCGGATATCGACGAGTCTGATCTGACGGAGTTTTCCGCCAAGTACTCCCTGAGCGACCGCAAGCGTAACCTGTGGAATCACTATGGCATCGCACTGTTGCTGGTGGTGATTGTCGCCTTCGGTCTGCTTAAGCGCAGAGCCTGATGGGCAATAGGGCGAAGGGAGGCGTGACCGAGTGTGGCGCTTCCCTTCGCCGCTCATATTGGGCGTTCTAAAACCCTCTCTATCGTTTCTCTGATTTTACTGAACTCCATTTTCCCGCAAATAGCCGCAGCGCCTGCTTCCTGAATTTTCGCGTTACCCTGCGCATGGGATGAAACCGCGATGATTTTTAACTGGGGAAAGCGCACTCGAATCTCCCGCGTCACTTCATCGCCTTTGCAGTCATCCAGATCGAAATCAATCAACGCCAAATCAAAGCTATTTGACTCCAACGCGGTCATGGCGGATATCTTGTCAGGCGTCACGGTAATCTCACAATCCGACAAAAAAACATCCTGCGCCGTGGCGGCGAAGACGGGGTGATTTTCGATATAAAGTATGCGGGTTTTCATGGCGTGTATTGTGTCGGTGATGGTTTGAATGATGGGCTGTCAGACTCGCTATTCAGCCTCTTTCTCATTTCTTCCAATAACAAGTTTCTTTTGCTCAGCGCGGATATCAACAGAAGCGCCAGTAAGCTCAATAGAAGCATGCCGGTCTCAACGAAACCTGTTTTAGTCTGAGACTCTCCATATAATGCCGCGGCTTAAATAACCTGAACAGGCAACAAGGTAGTTATGAAAATGTACAAACGTATTGCGTCCCAATATCTCGGTAGTCAGGATGCCAAGCTCAAATCAGGCCTGCTGATGCCTTCTAAATCCAAACTCGTTTTAATCTGTGCGGTGTTAGCTCATTCATTGGCGGCCCCTATGGCCAACGCAGAAGAAAAGCTCCGCAACATTTTCAGTTACAAGGGCGAAGTGAACCAGATTGGAAAAGTGGGCTGGGAGCCCACTGAAGAGATAGAGCAAGAAGGGTTTCATATCAGCTTTTTTGGCGCACCAGATTCAGCTGCAGGGTGCCCGAAAACGGTCAGATCAGGCGCTGTGACCAGCAATATTTTCTGGGCGAATTTAGAGGAGGATACCGGGCTTGGCTTGATAGACTGGGATCATCAGTGGTCCCCCATGAGCGACGCTAAGTGCAAGATGCAAGGATGGCAGGGGTATGCGCATGCACATTTAAAGAACGTACCCGGAGGCGGAATTGGGCTTTATACGCACACTGGGCCGAAGCCGACAGATTCTTCGCTGGCCTTTTTTCAGCCTTATACTTCCGCCGGAGATAGAAATGGCGTGAATGCAGGCGTTGAGGGAGCGTTCGCCACTTTTCGAAATACACCATATATGGCCGACTCGAAGTTGACGCGTCCATTTGGCGGTAATTCGCAGGATAACGATCTGACCCGCGTCGCAATTCGAACCTACCAAAACTTGACCAAGTTCGTTATGGAAGACCCCTCCTCGCAACAGATCCGGCAGCAGACAGTGGTGACTCTTCTGAACAAGCGGTGCATTCTGGAAAGCCGAGAAAAATTTAAAAAGTGCCATATGCAAATTTTGTTTATGAATGCGATAGCTGGCCAAAGCGCGAAGCAAACCTATGCGCAAATCTTTTCCGATAAGGCTCAAGGGGATATTCCCGCCATATATGGCGATTTAGGCGCGCCAGGGCAGACTACTTATGCAAAGGATGGGGTGGGTAATGTCTTTCCAGTATGGACTTCCTGGGCTGCGGAGACACAGTCGCAGGTTTGGTCGGGACAAAAGTGGTTCCAGGGAGAAGTTTCCTTTAACCAATTTTTGAATATGTTGAAGCTCGCCACGGCCAACACTAAGAAGATAGCGAACGCAAATAGCATAACCGCTGGACAGTTAAATGAGTATTTTGGACCCGCATACGATGATAAAGAACAGTGGATATTGCTGGACGCGGGCTTTGCGCAAGAGATTTACAACGTAAACCTCGAACGACGCGCCTATGTTGGCGGCAACCTGACCGAACTGAGTGTGATAGCGTTGCCTTATTGATTGCTCTCTCGCGCAGAATAGAACGGAATGGACTCACATTGGCGGCAGGAAGCCGCCTGACTTAAGTTTTTCAGACACCGCCATACATAAGCGTACCAGGCTCCCCATAGTGTTCTGACAATCATGCGCGCTTAACTACGCAAATGCTCCGCCAAGTAATCAATAACGGCTTTGACGCGTTTTATCTTCGCTTTGTCTTTTGAGTAAACCAGATACATGCCGTTTTCAAACCGATTGGGCGTGATGGCGTAGTTGGGCATCAGGCGTATCAACTCGCCGCGTTTCACTGCATTCAAAACACCATGATCCGCCAGCAGGCCGATGCCGCCGTGGTTCAACGCGCAATGCAGGATGCTTTCGGTATTGTTGGTGAGCAGATAAGGGCTTTGCATGGCGATGCGTTGTTGCGACGCGCCATCATCAAATATCCAGCTACTGTGGGGCGATGAAAACCGGTATGCGAGCAGCCGGTGATCATGCAGATCTTTGGGGTGTTTGGGTTCGCCGTATTTCTCAATATATTGGGGTGAGGCTATCAGCCAGAATTCGTAAGCGCCGAACTTTTTCGCCAACAGGCGCGAGTCGTTCAACCTGCCGAAACGAACGTAGATATCATGCAATCCCTCGTTGGGATCAATGACGCGATCATCGCAATCCAGAATCACCGTGAGATCAGGGTAGTGGTCCCTCAAGCCCGCCAGAGCAGGGGCGATAAAATAAGACGCGAACCACCAGGGAGCGGACAGACTTACTCTGCCTCCCACTTCCTCTTTTTGCTGGCGCAGACAATCACTGACTTCATCCAGAGAGATGACCAGCGGCGCCGCCTCTTCATACAAACGCTGACCCTGTTGGGTTAACGCCACCATGCGCGTACTGCGGGTGAACAGCGCCACATTCAGCTCTTTCTCAAGTTCCGTTATCTGCCGGGACACGGACGATGCGGATAAATGCAACTCGGCGGAGGCCTGGGCGAAGTTCAAATGTTTGGCGACGGACAGAAAAACGCGGAGGGCATGCAGGGATCGGATCATTGTTGCGAATATTCAAAGTATGAAAAAGATAATTCGAGATTAAACAATAATGCCCGCCTCGCTAATCTACAACCCGTTTATATAGCCAAGGCGCTGCGAGCTATGAGTGGCGGCGCCGAATAACAGGAGCATGACGGATGAATAAGGTATTGATCGTAAACGGCGCGGAACCCAAATCTGGGGTGGCGGACGGAAGCTTTAATGAGGGATTGATCAGCGTGGCGAAACAGGCGCTGCAGCCGTTTGCAGAGGTGCGAACCAGCCGGGTTATGGACGGCTACGATATCGCCGAGGAGCAGCAAAAATATCAGTGGGCGGATTTGGTTATTCTTCAGTTTCCCGTGTATTGGTTTTCCGCCCCGGCGGCGTTGAAGCGCTACATCGACGATGTGTATGCGCACGGCGTTTTCTTCGCCGGCGCAGAGCGATACGGCGAAGGCGGATTACTCAAAGGCCGACGCTATCTACTTTCCACTACCTGGAACGCCGCTGAAAAAGCCTTCCATCCTGACGGCGGCGTGCTGGCCGGACTGGCGGCGGATCAGGTGCTGACCTCCATGCATATCACCCAGCGATACGTTGGCCTCACCCCATTGGAGAGCTTCGCTGCGTTCAATGTTATCAACGAGCCGCGTTTCGATTACTGGGCGGAAAGATGGCGGGCGCACCTGAACTCTGTGGTGAGGCCGATCAGCGCAGTTAAGACGTTGGAGGCGGCGATCTAGTCAGTAGCGTTTTGCTCACAGCAAAAGAGGGTGGCGTCGATGTTGGGATAGGTCGCTATAATGTTTATCGCGTTACGCAAATATAACAACGAAGGTAAACAAATGACCCTGACCGGCGCTACCCGCAGTAAATTGTCCCGCAACTATTCTCTGATGTGTCCCGACTCTCACGTGCCGTTGAATTTGCCGCAGTGGAAAAACTGTCAGGTGATTTATACGGCGTCTCCGGAAATGGGAGCGAAGTTTTGTCAGTTTCTGGTGAATATGAAAGCCGGCGGCAGTTTTTGTTCGGAGAGCCCGTCAGATGAGTTTTTGTTGCTGGTGCTGGAAGGAGAAATAGCGCTGAATTTTAGTGGCGAGACCCATCGTTTACAGCAGGACGGTTTTGCGCACTTAAAGGCGGGAGAGCGCTTTGAGCTGGTGAACCAGGGCGACTCGGCGCGGCTACTGGCGTTTCAGAAAAAATATGCGCCGATGCCGGAGGCTACGGATGCGGTCACGTCCTTTGCCAGCTCCCTGACGCAAGTCCCTGCGAAACCCTTTCTTGGCGACGATGGCGCGTTGCTGCAAGCGCTGTTGCCAGATGCGCTGGCATGGGATTGGGGCGTCAATGTATTTGAGTTTCAACCTGGCGCCACGCTGCCAATAGTGGAAATGCATTTCATGGAGCATGGTCTGTACTTTCTGCAGGGGCAGGGCGTTTACCGTCTGGGAAGCGACTGGCATCTGGTGGAGCAGGGCGATGCGATCTGGATGGGACCCTATCTGGAACAATGGTTCGCCGCGACGGGAAAAGTCTCCAGCAAGTATATCTACTACAAGGAAATGAATCGGGCGCCGGGGCTTTAATAAACGGCGTTCGCCAGAGATTTTGTATTTAAATCTCTTCGCGCATAAGCCATTATGACGCCAAGTCTTTCTACTGTTTTCGAGAACCTTTGATGTTAAAAAAACTGCTGTTTCTTGTCGGATGCGTACTGGTTATCGTCGTCGCCTGGTGGGCGTTCAAACTGATCGGCAAGCTGGTGTTCTTCGCCGTACTGGCCATCGGCGCCTATCTCCTGTGGACCAAGGTTATCAAACCCAGTTCAGGTGGGTGAGGTCTTCAAGGACGTGGCAGTCTAATCCAACTACTAACGACGCGATGCGTTATTTGCCCGCGTCGGAATTTTCCTCGTTGTTCGCCCCTACATTCGCATCAAACGCATAAAATAACTGCCAATAGCAATAAAGCGCTGCGCCGCTGGCGAGCATGCCCCACAGAGGTTCGCCGGTGGCCCATTCAAGCGTCGCCCAGAACAGGCAGAACACCGTGATGGCGACACGTCTCCATACGGGGCGGAAGAATTCCAAATCTCGTTGCTGCATGGGCGTTGTCTCTGTATTCCGGGTGGTGAGTTGACACGATGTTTCGGGTAAACATCGACGGGACGGATAGTTTGCAGTATCCCGGAATGGTTGGCCAGTCCGGGGTAGTTTTTAGTAAATGCCAGAAAGCGATCAGGAGTTCTGAGCAGGGAGAGTTATTCTTGATCTTCCCACGCATATGGAAGCAACTCGGCGACATCATCAAAGTCGATAAACGCAACGATCTTGCCTGATTGATCCTTGATTTCCCAACCTTCGAGAGGGCTCCACGCACTGAAGTCGTAAGCCCCCAGCCCGCACTCATGCTCAATAGCTACAACGTAACGCCCTGCTTTTTGGGGAGCCTCTGCTCGGGTCCACTGGACCTTTTTAGGTTCGCGTTTCATTACCATTTCATCCTAAATTCAAGAGCCTCATCTACATACTGACGGAGAGTTCAAAAAGCTATTTCTTCTTGGCGCTGTCGTCAAATCTTCAACTCGCGCTTAAAAGGTGCGTAGTGTGTTTGCTTCTATTTCTTGAACTGGAATTGATGATGTATGAGTTTCTTGCCCACTGAGAACTATCCACTTAATGCGGATAGTTCTCTTTAATGAGCTTGGGATCGCTCCAGTGGAGATTACTTCATCGTCGGCATGGAAAACTCGGCGCCGGCGCGGAGGCCTGTTGGCCAGCGGCTGGTGATGGTTTTCATGCGTGTGTAGAAGCGTACGCCGTCCGGGCCGTGCATGTGCAGGGGGCCGAACAGGGAGCGTTTCCAGCCGCCGAAGCTGTGGAAGGCCATGGGGACGGGGATGGGGACGTTGACGCCGACCATGCCGACCTGGATTTCCTCGCAGAACTGACGGGCGGTGTCGCCGTCGCGGGTGAAGATCGCCGTGCCGTTGCCGTATTCGTGCTCATTGATCAGGCGAATGGCTTCCGCGTAGCTGTCGACGCGCACTACGCACAATACCGGTCCGAAGATTTCCTCTTTGTAGATGCGCATGTTCGGCTTCACATGATCGAACAGTGTGGGGCCGACGAAATATCCTTTCTCATTGCCGGCGCAGACGAAGTCGCGGCCGTCGCGAATCAGCGTGGCGCCTTCTTCGATGCCCGAACCAATATAACTGCGCACCTTGGCGGCGTGCTCTTTCGACACCAATGGCCCCATGTGGGCTTCTTCCGGCAGGCCCAGACCGGGACCGACGCGCATGCTATCGATTTCGCTTTGCAGGCGGCTGACCAGGGTGTCCGCCACCTCATCGCCCACGCAGACTGCGACGGAGATCGCCATGCAGCGCTCTCCCGCGGAGCCGTAGGCGGCGCCCACCAATGAGCCGACGACCTGTTCAGGATCGGCGTCCGGCATGACCACCATGTGGTTTTTAGCGCCGCCGAGAGCCTGCACCCGCTTGCCGTGCGCGGACGCGGTGGCGTAGATGTATTCAGCGATAGGCGTGGAGCCGACGAAGCTGACCGCCTGCACGCGCTCGTCGGTCAGCAGCACGTCGACGGCTTCTTTGTCGCCGTTCACTACGTTAAAAACACCGTCGGGCAGACCGGCTTCTTTCAGCAGTTCAGCCAGACGCAATGGAACGGACGGATCTTTTTCCGATGGCTTCATCACAAAGGTATTGCCGCAGGCGATCGCTACCGGGAACATCCACATGGGCACCATGGCCGGGAAGTTGAATGGAGAGATGCCGGCGCAAACTCCTAAAGGCTGCATCAGGCTGTAGCTGTCAACGCCACGGCCCACATTGAGGCTGTGCTCGCCTTTTTGCAGGTGCGGAATGCCGCAGGCGAATTCGACGACTTCCAGGCCCCGCACCAGTTCGCCCTGGGCGTCGGAGAACACTTTACCGTGCTCCAGCGTGATTAACTCCGCCAGCTCGTCAGCGTGCTTCTCCATCAGCTCCTTGAATTTGAACATGACGCGGGCGCGGCGCAGCGGCGTGACTTCCTTCCAACTGGCGAACGCGGTTTCCGCCGCTGTAATGGCTGCGCGGGTTTCGTCAGCGCTGGACAGGGCGACGTTCAGGCGTTGCTCGCCGGTGGCGGGATTGAAAACCGGACCGACGCGGCCCGAGGCGCTGTCGCAACGAACGCCGTTGATGAAGTTACCAAGAGTTTGCATGTCGAATACCTTTGTCATTTGCTGCGGCGCGCCTGCGCAGAGGCGCGCGTCATCGGAGATGCAGGGCCCATGCCGGGCCGGATTTTGCTATTTGTCTGCCTGATAAATAGGGTGGATGCTGGCGGTTATTCCGATAGCGTAATGCCCGCCTCGGCGCATAGCCGCTTCAGGTTGTTGGCGCCCAGTGTGGCGTAGGTCAGCGGATGGGCGACGGCGGGGTCCTGTTCCGCTTCCACCACCAGCCAGCCTTTGTAGCCGCTGGCTTGCAGGCCTTTGAACAGAGTCGCATAGTCAATGCCGCCATCGCCGGGAACCGTGAACACGCCGTTGAGCACCGCATCCAGAAAACTCAGATCCCGGTTTTTGGCGTCCGCCAGCACTTGCATGCGAATGTCTTTGCAGTGCACATGGTTGATGCGATCCGCGTGGCGTTGCTGCACCGCAATGGGATCGCCGCCCGCGTAGGTAAGATGCCCGGTGTCGAGCAGCAGGCCCACGGAGTCGCCAGTGTTGGCCATCAGCGCGTCGATCTCTTCTTCGGTTTCCACCACGGTGCCCATGTGATGGTGATAGGCGATCTTCACGCCTTGCTCCAGACAGTAATCCGCCACTTGCGTCAGCTTGGCGCCAAAGGTTTCCCACTGGTCTTCCGCCAGACGCGGACGGTGAGACACTGGCGTGCTTTGATCGCCATGCACGCAGCCTGTGACCTCGCAATACACCATCGCCGTAGCGCCAAGGGATTTCAGCAGATGCAGGTGATCCTGAATGGCGGCGATTTCCGCTTCCATGCTGCGCTCCAGCAGTTGGCCGCTAAACCAGCCGGACACCAGACGCAGTCCGTGATGGTCCAGAATCGGTCCCAGCGCTTCCGGCGTGCGCGGGAACTTGTGGCCCAGCTCAAAGCCGGCGAAGCCCGCCTGTTTGCCTTCGCTGAGGCACACTTCCAGCGGCGTGTCGCCGCCCAGGGAGGGCAGGTCGTCGTTAGTCCAGGTCAGAGGGTTGATGCCGATACGTACGCTCATGAGAAATCTCCAGATATTCCGCCAAAAGTGATTACAGATTTTTGAACTGACGAGCTTTGAAGCTCTCGTAACGGCGGCGGGCCTCTTCGACCTGCGGACGTTCGGATACTTCCGCGACCGCCACGTCCCACCAGGCCCCGCCGTCTTCAGTGACTTTCAGGGGATCGGTGTCGATGGCGATCAGATAACTGATGTCGGACGCCTTGGCGCGCTCCAGGGCGGCCTCCAGCTCCTTGATATTGCGCACGCTTTCCGATTTGGCGCCCAACGCGGCGCCGTGGGCGGCGAAGTCGATTTTGGGCGCGCCGCCGTCAGTGGTGAGGCAATCGTCCAGCAGGTTATTGAAACCGGGACCGCCGCAGGCTTGCTGCAAACGATGAATACATCCAAAGCCACGGTTATCCAGCACCACGATGATGATTTTCTGCCCCAACATGACGGAGGTGGCGATTTCGGAATTGAGCATCAGATAAGAGCCGTCGCCGACCATGACGAACACTTCCGAATCCGGCTTCGCCATTTTGGCGCCGACGCCTCCCGCCAGCTCATAACCCATGCAGGAATAGCCGTACTCCAGGTGATAGCCTCTGTCATAGCGGGTGCGCCAGAGCTTCTGCAGATCTCCCGGCAGACCGCCAGCGGCGCAAACCACAATGTCTTTTTCCCCCGCAGCGCGATTGACCGCGCCGACCACTTCTGCGTCCGTAGGCAGGTCCGCCTGATGGTCGGCGGTGGCGTTGTCCACGGACTTATGCCACTGCGCGCGTAAGCGTTCTGCCTTTTCAATCCACTCTCCGTCGGGGCGCCAGCCGCCCAGAGCGTCCTGCAATTGCGCCAGCGTCAGTCTGGCGTCGCCCACCAGGGGCTGTCCCTTGTGTTTGACGGCGTCAAAAGAGGCGACATTGATGCTTAGCAAGCTGGCGTCGGGGTCAATGATCGCACGGGAACCGGAAGCGAAATCCCCCAGACGCGTGCCGACGGCGATGATCAGATCCGCCTCCGCAGCGAGCGCATTGGTGGAGGCGGCGCCGGTGACGCCCAGCGAACCGATGTTTTGACGATGATCCCAGGGTAGGGCGCCTTTGCCCGCCTGGGTTTCCCCTACAGGCAATGCATAAGTGGAGGCCAGGCTGTCCAGCTCCGCCAGGGCGCCGGAGTAATGCACGCCGCCGCCAGCAACCAGCAACGGCTTTTTCGAGGCTTTGATCATGGCGATGGCGTCAGCCAGTTCTGTGGCGTCCGGCGCCTGACGACGTAGCCGATGGATTTTCTCCGCAAAGAAACTTTCCGGGTAATCGAACGCCATGGTCTGCACATCCTGCGGCAGCGCCAATGTCACCGGGCCGCACTCGACGGGGTCCGTTAAGACACGCAAGGCCTGTGGCAAAGACGCCAGTAATTGTTCAGGGCGAGTGAAGCGATCAAAGAAACGGCTCACCGGTTTGAAGCAATCATTGGAAGTCAGGGTGTAGTCGTGGAAGTTCTCCACCTGTTGCAGCACCGGGTCGGGAATGCGGGTGGCGAAGGTGTCGCCGGGCAGGAACATCACGGGAATGCGGTTGACGTGCGCCACGGCGGCGGCGGTCACCATATTCACCGAGCCGGGGCCGGCGGATGCGGTGCAGGCCATCATCTGACGGCGATTCTGCGTCTTGGCGTAGGCGATCGCGGCGTGGGCCATGCCCTGTTCGTTATGGGCGCGATAGGTGGGAAGCGCGTCGCGCACATGATGCAGCGCTTCGCCCAGACCGGCGACGTTGCCGTGACCGAAGATCGCCCACATCCCTGCGAATAAAGGTTTGATTTCGCCATCCACGTCGACCTTTTGCGCGATCATATATTTGATCACCGCCTGCGCCATGGTCAGTCTTATTGTTTTCATTCGGCTTAGCCTCTCGTCTTTGCTGATCCGGACGTCGGTCCGTTCGCCATCTCTGTCTGTTTCACGGGAGACAGGACCTGACCTGTGCAGTGCCTGTCGTTGCAGACAAATAGAAAGCTATTTGTCTGCCTGATTAATAAGGTAATCGTCTAGGGCTGCAGGCTGTTGCGTTGCTTCCAGCAGGCGACCAGCTCCAGGTAATTGGCGGCGACCGCGTCGATCAGCTCCTGGTCGTTGAATTCGCCGCGCAGCCACTTGCGGCTGGGGACGCTGAAAATTGTGCGACCTACGGCGAAACCTTTGCAGATATTGAAGCCGGCGCTGTCCATAAAGCCTTTTTTCAGCTCTTCCGCCGGCGCGTCCAGCCCCAGCATCACCACGCCGCGGCAATGGGGCGAGCGTTGTGCTATCAGGTCGCTGATGCGGCGCCAGTTGGCGGGCGATTGCGGCGGTAGTTTCCACCAGTCCGGCTTGACGCCCAGGTTGTAGAATCTGGCCATGGCGTCGATATACACATTGTCGTTAACGTCCTGGTCACGGGGCGGAATTAGCTCCAGCAGCATTTCATGACCGGAGTCGCAGCAGGCTTTGTACAGTTCGCGCACCTGACGCTCCTGCGCCATGCGCAGGTCGATGCAGTCTTCCGGGTGGTAGAACACCAGGCATTTGACGATATGCTCTTTGGGCCAGGTTTTCAGGCGCGCGCTGACGCTGCGGCCGCCTTCCAATTCCAAGGGGCGTGAGCTGGGAAACTCCACCGGGCGACCAATCCACCAACCGCGCCCGCTGACGTCATTGAGCGCGTCCTGTCCATAGGTGTCGTCAACCAGGACGCCGACCTGACTGTCGCCGATGCCTTTGGCCCCCAACTCCGTCGCTTTTACCAGCAAGCGTTTTAGCTGCTTGATGCGGGACAGTTCTGCGCCTTCTTCCCGCGCCATGTCGAACAGTTGCTTGCGATGATCGAAAGCCAGAATGCACAGATCGCTCCACTGGGCGCTGTTGCGCTGGGTGGTGACCCGATGCAGATAGTTCAGCCGCTCGTCCAGATCCGGACGGGGAATGGATTGCGCCCGCGCCATATAGTCGTCCAGCTCTTCCGCGCTGGGAATGGCTGGCGCGCAGCCGTGCCGGGACACCACCAGGGCGCCGCAGGCGTTGGCGTAGGCGCAGCAGCGCTCATAGGATTCGCCGCGCAGCCAGCCGCGCAGAAAACCGCTCATAAAGGCGTCGCCGGCGCCGAGCACATTGAGCACGTCCACGCGCACGCCGGAATACACTTCGAAGGCCTCCGCGCTGGCGGGAATTTCGCCGTCAAGCACGGTGCAGCCCTGGGCGCCCAGTTTCAGGACGATGGTGGCGCCGGTCAGCGCGCGAATCGCCTGCAGGGCGGTGATTGTGTCTGTGCTGCCGCCGGCGATATGCACTTCTTCCTCGGTGCCCACAATCAAGTCGAAGTGGGGCAGGATGCTTTGCAAATGCCGAGTGACGCCTTCGCTGGAAATAAAGCGGGTTTCGCCGTCGCCGAGGCTGGTCAGGCCCCACAGCACCGGGCGGTAATCGATATCGAGAATCCGCCTGGCGCCGGCGGCTTTCGCATATTCCAGCGCTGTCATGCTGGCGCGGTAAGTCTGGTCCGTTGAGAAGTGGGTGCCGGTGATCAACAGGGCTTTGGAGGAAGCGATAAATTCGGGGGTGAAGTCACCACTGTCCACCGCCATGTCGGCGCAGTCGTTGCGATAGAAAATCAGTGGAAACGTGTCTTTATCTTTGATGCCGAGAAGCACCAGACCGGTCAGACGTTCTTTGTCGGTGACCACATGGCTGACATCGACGCCGGCCCGCGCCAGTTCTTCACGCACGAAACGTCCCATGTGTTCGTCGCCGACGCGGGTCAGCATGGCGGATTTCAGGCCCAGGCGGGCGGTTCCATATGCGATGTTGCCGGAGGAGCCGCCGAGATATTTGGCGAAGCTGCTCATGTCTTCCAGTCGGCTGCCGATTTGTTCGCCGTAAATGTCGACGGCGGCTCTGCCGAGGCAGATCAGGTCCAGAGTTTTGTCTGTACTCATATTATTGTTTATCTCCCGTGGCCGGGAACTGCGGCTCCCATAACCATACATCGAATTCCCCCGGCCTGTCTCCGTACTGACGCAGACATCGCCGACATTTCATTTTTCCAAAAGAATAGAATAAAAATTCCATAATGACAATAGATGGAAAATACTTTCTTTTTTACGAGGAGAATGGGCCGTAAGCCCTGGCGCAAGCGGCGCAAAACTTAAGTAAGGCGATCTCCCACAGCATCGTGGAGATGAACTTTTGTCGGTGAAGTAGGTGGAACAGGGAGGATTTCTAACGCTCTGTGGAATAAATATTCCAATAGGGCGAGGCCTTGAGCCCAACCGAGCCCAAGGCGCTATGCCGGGGAAGAGCGGCGTCAGGCGTAGAAAGCGGGACGAGTAGGCATTTCAATGGTTTCAATGCGTCCACTGTCCTGAGCCTTGATGCAGGCGTCTGCGGCGATGGCGGCGGCGAATCCATCCCAGGCGGAAGGGCCGCTGAGCGCGCCGTTCTGAATATCCTTGATAAAGGCTTGCAGCTCGCTGTCGTAGGCGTCGATAAAGCGCTGTTTCCAGTCTGTCAGCACCCGGGCGTAATGCATGGCGTCTTTACGCATCAGCAGGCTCTGCGGCTCTGGCAGATTGGCGATGCCTTCTTCACCGACCACCGCGCATTGAATGTCATAGCCATAACGGCAATTTACGAAAATCTCCACATCAATGCGCACGCCTTTGCGAGTCTCCAGCAGCACGATCTGGGGATCGGCCACTTTGCTGTGAGCGTGCCGGGTTTTGCGGGGAAACACGACCTGCGCGCTGACGTAGTCGTCATCCAGCAGCCAGCGCAGCACATCCAGTTCATGAATGAGGGTGTCATGTATCGCCATGGGCGTAACGTAAGATTCCGGGACGGAGGGATTACGATGAGCGCAGTGAACCATCAAAGGCGCGCCGATTTCGCCAGCGTCGATGGCCTGTTTCAACTGTCGATAGCCGCTGTCATAGGGACGCATAAAGCCAACCTGAACCAGCCGTTTGCCGGCGTTGATTTCTGCGTCCACGATATGACGGCATCCGTCTGCGGTGGTGGCCAGCGGCTTTTCGCAGAAGACGTATTTTCCTGCGGCGATCGCTGCGAGCACGAACTCCTCATGAGTGGGTCCCCAGGAGGTGACGAGAACCGCGTCGACAGACTCGGCGTGAATCAACTCATGGCCGTCGCGATATACCTGCGCCTTTAACTGGAGCCCGTCTATAAGGGCGTGGGCCTGCTCAGGATTGACGTCGGTGACGGCGACGACTTGCGCGCCGCTTAATGTATTTGTGATGCGGCGGGCGTGATCCGTTCCTATTGCGCCGGCGCCGATAATTCCGATTCTAAGAGACATGATTGCATTATCCTCTTTGTAGCTTTGTAGCAGCCGTTAATGCCAGTATTTATCGACATAGCGTTGGATCTCCTCCCGCATGAAGCCTGAGGACGACTCCGCCCGTTCTTCCCACGCGAAGACGCAGCTCGACAGCACGCCGTCGAAGTCGATTTCACGCAGGGTCTGGAAGAAAACGTCCCAGTCGATTTCGCCCTGGCCGATATCCAGATGCTGATGCACGCGGGCTGTGGAGCCGGGCGGATTGACGATATATCGCAATTGCGATGAGGCTTTATGGTTGAAGGTGTCGGCGACCCGGACATGCGTCAACACACCTTTGGTCGCCCGGATCGACTGCGCCAGATCGTCCCCGTAATAGAAAGAGTGCGGAGCGATGTAGGAGCATCTCACGGCTTTGGAGTTAATCGTCCTGATGATGTCCACGGCTGGATCGATCTGTTCCACCCAGTCTTCAGGGTGGGGCTCGATGCTTAAGGTCAAGCCTTCTCGTTCCAGCAGTGGAACCAGCGTGTCCATGGCGCGCCAGAAAGCGTTCTCGCAGGCTTCCGGCGTGTGCAGGCCGCTGTGATCGGCGGCGGAGCGTTCGAGAGAGCCGCCGCGGCCGAATTCGGAAATGAGCAGATCGCAGTCCATCTCCACCGCTATCTGAATGGTTCGCTTCCAGTTGTCTATAGCGACTTCCCATTCATCCGGATAAGGACTGGACCAGCGGTACATGGGCTGCAAGGAGGCCAGCGCGACGCGGTGGTCGCGCATGGCCTTTTTGAATGATTGCGCTCGCTCCGGGTAAACCCGGGGGCGCGTCCACCATTGCAGGAAATCCGCCCGCGGTGATAGCTCGATATAGTCGTATCCCAACTCCCGGGTCAGACGACATATGGCAGGCAGCGATAAATGACGATGCATGTAAGGATCAAGGGCTATTTTCATCAGGACGCCTCTTGTATTCGGTGATGTGAAAATCCTGTCGGAAGCGTTATTGAGCGAGCGCCTGCCGTATGTACGCCATGCTTTCTTTCACTGCGTTGAGCGGGTCTGCAAGACTCCACACCGTTTCGGAAAAGGGTTCGAAGGAGATGGGACCGCGATAGCCGGCGACCAGCATTTGTTGAAGCTGCTCGATGTTGCCCAGCCTGTCTTTGGGGCCGACCAGTACGCGGTCGCCGTCCAGCATGTCGGTGAAACTGAGAGCCGGATCTTCAACGCCGGATATGTGGATCAGTCCGGTGCGTTGGGGATACAGGCGCTGCTCGCCCGCGCCGCGATGATGGAAAGTGTCATGGAGCAGCTGAAAGCAATCCGCCCCATCTATGGCGTCAATGGCCGCCAATGCTTCCTGCTTAAAACGCAGAGAGGAAACGGGGAAGCCAAGCGGCTCGACGTAACCCTGAAGCCCATGCGGCTCCAGGATTTCCTTTAACGCTTGCAGCGCTCGGCGAAGTTCTTTGTCTTTGCTGGCGCCGGGGTCCACCTGGGTTCCATCATTTAAGGGACACAATACCAGCGCTTTGGCCCCGCAGGCGGCGGCCAGGTGCGCCAGCTCCTTCGCCTGTGCGACGCGTTCGTCATTCCAGATATTGAAAGGGTAGAGGGCGTTGACGCTAAGAATCTCGATGCCCATTGCCGCGGCTTTGGCGTTAACGGCTTTAGCCTGTTCAAGGTTGGTGAGGCTGTTGTCGCCTATGTCGTTGCGCAGCTCAACGGCGTCGACACATAGGGACGCGGCGGCGTCCAGCAATGCAAGCGGCGTGAGGGACGGGCATACCATGTGATTCAACGCGAAACGAAGCAAATCGGGAGAGAGATGGGACATAGTCGGTTTACCTTGTTGTTGTTATCTGTGTGCGTCGGGGACGTCACTATTGTCGTTACTGTGGTCCTTAACCTGCGCGTGACCCTGGAGGTCGGCGGCGTTCAGGACTTGTGCGAAAAAATTAAATCGTCCCTCGTCTGGGCGTCAATCAATCCCATCACTGAGACGTCAAATCACCTCAAAAAACATCATTTCCGAGAGAAAGGCAGGGCGAATCCTGAGGTGATTACATCAATGGGAGAGTGTTGCAGGTTGTGAACGCTCGGCGGCAGGCCGTTTTAGAGGAAAGTCAGTCCATATGAAACTGCGATGAAATAAATATTCCGTTTATAGCGAGGCGTCGCCGCGGCCTTTATACGGCGGGGGCTGAGGGAAAACGCTCAGGGGTGCGGAAAAAGGGTTGACAAATTGGGGCGGCAGGTGCAAATTGGAATATATGTTCCATCGTATAAATATCTGGAATAAAAATCTCGATATCAAGGAGTCGGAACTGCACTGAGGCGAAACGGCGGCGGTTGGATCTGCGGCCTATGCGGACGCACAGAAATTGACCACAATACGCGTTGCGCCGATGTGATTCAAACCGGAACCAACAATAAAAAAGTGAGTGCAACGGGTACTCGAAATCAAAGAGGATAATTATAAGATGAAAAAGTTAGCCTTGAGTGTCTTGGCGTCAGCCATGTTTGCCGGCTCCGTTGCGGCCGCTGATCTTAAAATTGGCGTATCCATGGCCGTATTCGATGATAACTTCCTGACCGCTTTGCGTAACGGCATTGAAACCGCCGCTAAGGATAAAAGCGTAGATGTGCAGATTGAGGACGGTAAGAACGAAGTCGGCACGCAACTCAATCAGATTCAGAACTTTATTGCGTCGGGCGTGGACGCCATCATCGTCAACCCTGTCGATACCGACGCCACCGTGTCCATGAGCAGTGACGCGGAAGCCGCCGGCATTCCCCTCATTTATGTCAACCGTCAACCTATCAACGTTAACCAGCTTCCGGACAATCAGGCGTTTGTCGCTTCCAACGAGGAAGTGTCCGGCACCCTGCAGGCGGAAGAAGTGTGTCGTCTGTTGGGAGGCAAAGGCAACGTGGTGGTCATGATGGGCGAACTCTCCAATCAGGCGGCTATTCAGCGTACCAAGGACGTGCATGACGTCATCAAGCGTAAAGAATGCTCCGGTATGAAAATCGTCGCGGAGCAGACCGCGGAATGGTCGCGTCTGAAAGGCAACGACCTGATGACCAACTGGCTGTCCGCAGGCCTGGAGTTTGACGCCGTCATCTCCAATAACGACGAAATGGCCATCGGCGCCCTGCAGGCTTTGAAAGCGGCGGGTCGCAAGATGGATTCCGTTGTCGTCGCAGGCATTGACGCCACCCCTGATGCGCTGGCTGCGATGAAATCCGGCGACCTGGATGTGACCGTATTCCAGAGCGCCAAAGGTCAGGGCGCGGGTGCGGTAGACACCGCCGTTCGTCTCGCCAAAGGTGAAAATGTAGATCAGAAAGTTTGGGTGCCCTTTGAGCTGGTAACGCCGGCCAACCTGGATAAGTACCTGAGCAAGTAAGTCGATTTTCCACCTTAGGCAATGCGGAGGGATTGCGTTATGAGTAGCGCATCAGTAGTGGAGGCGGTGTCTGTGAACAGCGCAATTCCCCAAAATCGCAATTACGAATACGTGCTCGAAGTGGCCAATGTCCGTAAGGAGTTTCCAGGTGTGGTGGCTCTGGACAACGTCTCCCTCAGGATTCGCCCCGGGACGGTGCATGCGTTGATGGGGGAGAACGGCGCGGGCAAGTCGACGTTGATGAAAATCATCGCCGGTATTTATCAGCCCGATAAAGGACAGGTATTGCTGCGGGGCGAACCGGTGCGGCTGGAAAAGCCGTTGGACGCTCAGGAAGCCGGCATCGCCATGATTCATCAGGAGTTGTTGCTGATGAATCCCATGACCGTGGCGGAAAACATTTGGATTCGCCGCGAACCCAAAGGCCGCTTTGGCCTGATCAATCACGACGAGATGCGGCGGCGGACTCAGGACCTGTTCGACCGTCTCAATATCAGCCTTGATCCGGATGCGGAAATCAGCGAGCTGTCGGTCGCCAACCGGCAGATGGTGGAGATTGCCAAAGCGGTGTCTTTCAATTCCGACGTGCTGATCATGGACGAACCGACGTCGGCGATCACCGAGACCGAAGTCGCCCATCTTTTTGAGATTATTCGCGACCTGCGCGCCAAGGGCATCGGCATTGTCTACATCACCCACAAAATGAATGAGCTGTTCGAAATCGCCGATGAGTTTTCGGTGTTTCGCGACGGCCAGTACATCGGCACGCATCTGTCCTCCAACGTCACTCGCGACGACATCATTCGCATGATGGTGGGACGGGAAGTGTCGCAGATGTTCCCGAAAGAAGAGGTGGCGTTGGGCGATGTGGTGCTGTCCGTGAAGAACCTGAGCCGCGAAGGCGTATTCCGTAACGTGTCTTTCGACGTGCGCGCGGGGGAGATAGTCGGGTTTGCAGGGCTGGTCGGCTCCGGCCGTTCCAACGTCGCCGAAGCCTTATTTGGCGTCGCCCCCGCTGACGGCGGGGCGATTCAGATCAACGGCGAGTTCGTGCAGATCAAGTCGCCCAACGAAGCAATTCAACATGGCATGGCGTTTCTCACGGAAGACCGTAAGGAGACGGGCTGCTTTCTTCCCTTGACCATCCAGGAAAACATCCAGTCGGCGGTGCTGCATCAGAAGTTCGTCAACAAGGGATTCGTGGCGGAAGCGGAGCTGGCGAAAGAAGCGGTGGAAATCTGCAACAAGTTGCGGGTGAAAACGCCGGGGATGGATGAAGTGATCGAGAACCTGTCGGGGGGCAATCAGCAGAAAGTGCTGATCGGCCGCTGGCTGCTGACCCATCCGAAAATTCTGATTCTGGATGAGCCTACACGAGGCATCGACGTCGGCGCCAAAGCCGAGATACACAGCCTGATCACCCAACTGGCTCACAAAGGCGTGGCGGTGGTGATGATCTCCTCCGAACTGCCGGAAATACTCGGCATGAGCGATCGGGTCGTGGTTATGCATGAAGGGCGCGTCACCGGCATTCTGGACCGGGCGGAAGCGGATCAAGTGAAGATTATGGATCTGGCGGCGCAGTAAACCGCTGGTGACTAATATTGAGAGAGGTTGAAATGGCAACGACAACAACGAGTGGTCCCATGACGACGGATAACGGACGCCTGACTCCCACGTCAAAGAAGCGCATGCCGCCCGAGCTGAGCATCCTGATGGTGCTGTTCGGCATTGCGGCATTGTTCGAGGTGCTGGGCTGGTTCATCGTCGGGCAGAGCTTCCTGGCCAATATGAGCCGTCTGCAGATTATTATTCTTCAGGTGTCGGTGATCGGCATCATCGCCGTCGGCGTCACTCAGGTCATTATCACCGGCGGCATTGATTTGTCCTCCGGCTCAGTGGTGGCGATGACCGCTATGATCGCCGCGACCTTCGCCCAGGACAGCAACTGGCCCAAGATCATTTACCCTGCGTTGGTGGACCTGCCCTTTGTCGTGCCGCTGGTGGTGGGATTGGCCATTGGCGCCCTGGCCGGCTTCATCAACGGCTGGTTGATCACGAAAACCAAGATTCCTCCTTTCATCGCCACCCTGGGCATGATGGTTTCCGCTCGCGGCATCGCCCGCTGGTTCACGGACGGCAGCCCTGTTTCCGGTTTCACGGAGAGCTTCACCATGCTCGGCAGCGGCCTGGGACGCTGGGCGCCGGTAGTGGTGTTTCTGCTTGTCGCGGCGTTCTTCCATGTCGTCATGCGTTACACCCGCTTCGGCAAGTTCACCTATGCAATCGGCGCCAACCCACAGGCGGCGCGGGTATCCGGCATCAATATCGACGCCCATCTGATCAAGGTCTACATGATCGCAGGTCTGCTGGCGGGACTGGCGGCGATGGTGGCGATCGCCCGCATCAAAACTGCGCAGGCGGGCATGGGGTTGATGTACGAATTGGACGCTATCGCGGCGGCGGTAATCGGCGGGGTGTCGTTGTCCGGCGGACGCGGACGCATCACCGGGACGGTTATCGGCGCCTTGATACTGGGCGTCATGTTGTCCGGCTTCACTTTCCTGAGAGTGGACGCCTATTATCAGGACATCATCAAAGGCGCCATTATCGTGTGCGCGGTGGTGGTGGATCAGCACCGGCAGAACAAACGCAAGAAGACCAGCTGACCCGTCGCAACGATTAGGATACGGCCATGAAAAAGCCCGACGCGAAAAGCGTGCGGGCTTTTTCTTTTGACTCTGCTTTTGATTCTGGCGGCGCTAAATGTTTTCCAGAATATGAAGTTCCGGGGCCAGCAAGACCGGCGCAAAGCGTTGTTCGCCTTTGGCGTTGAAAGCGCGCACGAACAAGGCCAGGGTTTCAGCGGCCAGGCGTTCCACCGGCGTGGCGATCACCATGTCCACCAGTCCTTCGTTAAGGGCCTCTCGGGTGCTGGGCGTCAACTCATTGCAGACCACCACCAAATCGCGGTCAGGAGCTTCGCTGCGCAGTGCGGAGATCATCCCCGCCATACCGCCGCCGGCGCTGTAAAGCGCCACCAGATCAGGATGCGACGCCAGCAGGTTAGCGGTGGCCTCGGCGGCGAGGCGGTCGTCGTCGAGATTGAGGATTGGATCAAGCAGACGGAAATTGCGGCCCAGCTCGCGAAAGTAACTGATAAAACTGATCTCGGATATTTCCTGATTCAGGTAGCGATGGCTGCCCAGCAGTATCCCAACCTCTCCCTCTTTCTTCGCCAATCGTGAAATCGCCCAGGCGGCGCTGCGTCCCGCTTTGCGGCTATCCAGGCCGAGATGCCCGGCGCAGGACTGAGAGGAGAGTTGCGACAGCAGGGTGATGACGGGCTTGCCCTGGGCGGCCAGTTGCTCGATGACCAGGTTGATCGAGTGATGGTCTAACGCCACCAGCGCCACTGCGTCAGATGCTTCCGCTACCTGCTGCAGCTGCCCCGCGATATAGGCGGGGGCGACTTCGTCCATGAAAATCAAATGGGACTGGATCTGATAATCCCGCTGCCGTGCGGCGGCGTTGACTAGCGCCCTTCCCAGCGCCTGATAAAAGGCTTCGGCGCTGCGTTGCAGCAGCAGTGTGATGGTCTTGCGGGGTTTGGATTCCTGAAAGCGTTTTTTCAGTAATCCGGAGGCGTGATAGCCAATATCCTCCGCCGCCAGCAGCACTCGTTGCGCTGTCGCTTCTCGCACTTTGGAGCGGTTATTCAGCACCCGGTCCACGGTGGCTGGACTGACTCCCGCGGCTTGGGCGAGATCGGTGATAGTTGGGCGTTTGGACATGGCGCCGCGCCGCCTCAATCCGCCTTCAGCGCCACATAACGTCCGGTGAAGCGCACTGCTGTTTCGCCGTCCGCAAGAATCTCCGCCACCAGCTCCCGACGGGCTTTGCCCCGTTGCTGGTAAACGCTGACGAACTCATCCACCTGCTGCGGCTCAGCAAAAGCGCAGCGCACGGCTAAACGCTCTGATCGCAGCGGCTTGAGAAACTGAATCTGGCTGTCCTGAATCACGATATCGCCCTTGAGGTCATGAGACTTCAGGGTCAGAGTCAGCAGACCCCAACCGGACAAGACGCACATGGAATACAGACTGCCGCCGAACGCCGTCGCCTTATCGTTAATGTTGTTCTCCAGCGGCACCGACAGCGCCAGCGCCTGTCCGTCATACTGATCGACGCGTAACGCCATCGCACGGGTAAGGGGAATCTCATCATCAAAAATACGTTGCAATTGCGCAGCTAAAGACGCGTCACTCATAGCTTTTCCTTGGCGTAGTTGGATGTAGGCTAGGGGGTATTATAATCAGAGCGGGCGCGCAGGGACTTATCCATTCGTCGGTGTCTGGCGGTATTGGTTTTGTGGCGCTGCGCCCTTACAACCCTTCTTCCCGCACTTCCTCGCTGACTAAACGATATTGTCCCTCTCGGGATTCGCGCAGGTACTGCTCGATTTTGCCCTCTGCGTGCAGTTGTTGCAGGCCGGCGTTGAAGCGTTTGAGGCGTTCGACGCTTTCCGGTTTTTCCATGGAGAACAGGAGATGCATGGTGGTGAGCGGCTTTAGCGGGTGAGGGTGGTGCGTCACGCGGTTGGCCTGTTCCGCGGGGAACAGGTCGCGAAGTTCGGCGTAGCCTGCTTCGACGTCCGAGGGAAAGATGTCGAGGCGCCCCGCCAGCAGTTTGCGCCAGTTCAGTTCGTCGGAGTGCACCCATTCAATCTCAAACAGCCCATCCTTTGAGGCGCTCACGAAGTCTTCGCCGTAGTTATAGCTGTTGGTGCCGCCGACTTTCAGGCTGCGCAGGTCGCTGAGTTCACGCCATTCAAACGATGTGGTTTTGAGGTGGAAAAACACATATCCATATCTGCCGATGGAGTCGCTGTAGTAATGATGGGCTTCCCGTTCCGGTTTGTGGCTCCAGGGAAAAGAGGCGTCCGCCAGCCCTTCTTCCGACATCAGCAGCGTGCGCTTCCAGGGAAAGAACTGAAACACGACTTTATCCCCCGCCGCTTCGAAGGCTTCTTTGACGATGCGCGCAGTGACGCCATAGTGCTTTAACTGCGGCGACACATAGGGAGGCCAGTCGCCGGTGGCCACGGTCAGGGTTTCCGAGGCGACCGGGGCGGCGATCAGAAACAGACTGTATAAAGCGGCGAGAGCAGTGAAGCGTGGGCGACCGGTCGTGAAGGGCGAGGACATGGGATGCACCTGCGACGTTAAAGCTGTCTTAGTAATTATAGGCGCTTCGGGCGGGATTACATTTCTTAACGGAAGGATGTAGGACGTTACCCGGTTTCGTGATGCAGAGACCGTTTCCCGCCCCCGCGTTAGCTATAGTCATCATGGAGCTATTTGTCTGCCTGGTTAATACTGTTGCAAGCGCAAAGGAATCGCCATGAAAACCTTAATATCTCTCCTTCTCGCGGCGACGCTGTTCCTGACGTCCGCCGTCTACGCGGCGCTGACGCCCATCAACGGCAAAATGGAAACCCCGCAAACCCTGAATGGTTTCATACACCTCCCTGCTGATTACGACCCTCTGCGCGAGGAGGGTTATCCTCTGCTGATTTCCTTGCATGGACTGGGCGAATGCGGCGACGCCACCGTGAATAACGGTGATGGAACTTATTCCCTGAACATGCAAATCCTCAACAAGGTGTCGGGCGCCGGCGTTCCCAGGATGATTCGGGATGGCCTGTGGGAAGCGTCATCTCCGTTGATTGTGCTGGCGCCGCAGTTGCCGGCGGGCGGATCGGGAATATGCGGCATGCATAAAAGCCGCTATGAACAAATCTATAACCACGCGGTGGCCAATTACAACGTGGACCTGAATCGCGTCTACGTCACCGGTTATAGCCAGGGCGGCAACGGAACCTACAACGTGCTGCGGGATCGGCCGGACACCCTCGCCGCAGCCGCCCCCATCGCCGCCTGGTATCCACAGGAGTTCGACTGTGAGGCTATTCATCACATCGCAGTCTGGGCGTTTCATGGCGATGAAGACGCGGTTATCGGACACAACTCCGGTAAAAACGCCGTGGATAAAAAGCTGAACGGCTGCGGCGATCCGGATTACCCGCCGATGTTTCCCGCCAAGCTGACCAGCTTCGCAGGCGTTGGGCACAACTCCTGGGATGGCGCCTATGGTCTGAAGCTGAATCACACGTTCAAAAACAGCGATGGCCAGGTTGTGGATAGCAAAAATTACTATCTGGAATTAGCCTACGACCACAATGATCCCAATGTCGACGCCGCCGGCGCTTATGGCGGCGACGGTTATTACTATCACTACAACGAATTTGGCCGCCATGTTCTGTTTCACTGGTTGTTGAGCTTCGCCAAGGACGCTGGTACGCCTCCTGATCCAGACCCCCAACCGGGAGAGGGAGATGGCCTGTATCTGCGTCTGCACGGAGACGATGTGCAGTGGGATCAATTTCGGCTGTTTGAAAGCGCCCTGTGGAGCGGAGAGTTCGACTTGCCCGCCATGGGGCTGGATAAACTGTCGTTGTCCTTCAAGACGCTGAACGGCGCCGCGCCGTCGCAATGGTATGTGCAGTTATGGGATACGCAGGTGAGGAAAGACCTGGGCGTATCGTTGAACGACTACCTCAGCGTCGGCCCGGATTGGAGTACGGTGGAAATTCCGCTTGCTGATTTCACTGCTCAGGGCGTCGATTTGCGACATGTGCAATGCGTGCGTGTGTTCTTTGGCGCTTCGGCGCAGTTGGACCTGGGGCTGGACGAAGTGAAGTTCACTGGCGCTGGGGAGGCGTTGGTATTTTTCGGCGCGCAGCATCAATCCTCTGCTTATCGCGCCAATGGCGCGCTCTCAGTGGAGCTGGTCTCCGGCGACGATAGCGATGGCTGATGCGTATTGACGTCGATAACGGGGCGGCGGATACGCAGAAAAGCGGGAAGACAAAGCAGTAACAACAAAAAAGAAGAGGACCGGGATGGCTCCGGTCCTCTGAACGCGCTTGCACGCGGGGGTGGTTAGGGAATATCAGGCTGCGGCGACGGTGTCGGCGCGTAGCTGTTTGGCGGCGTTCACCATGTTCTGCAATGCCGGGCGTACTTCTTCCCAGTTGCGGGTCTTCAGGCCGCAATCCGGATTCACCCACAGTCGGTGTGCGGGAATGCGCTCGGCGGCTTTACGCATCAACTGGACGATGTGCGTTTCGCTCGGAATGTTTGGCGAATGGATGTCATACACGCCCGGGCCGATTTCATTCGGGTATTTAAAGTTATCGAAGGCGTCCAGCAGCTCCATGTCGGAACGGGAGGTTTCGATAGTGATGACGTCCGCGTCCATCCCGGCGATGGCCTCGATAATGTCGTTAAACTCGGAGTAGCACATGTGGGTGTGAATCTGAGTTTCATCACCGACGCCGTTGGCGGCGATGCGGAATGAGCTGACCGCCCATTGCAGGTATTCCCGCCACTGCGCGCGTCTTAACGGCAAGCCTTCCCGTAACGCCGCTTCATCGATCTGGATGACGCGAACGCCGGCGCGCTCCAGGTCCTGCACTTCGGCGCGAATGGCCAGCGCCAGTTGATAACAGGTTAGGGCGCGAGGCTGATCGTCCCGTACGAAAGACCAGTTCAGAATGGTCACCGGACCGGTCAACATGCCTTTCATCGGGCGGTCGGTGAGTGATTGCGCATACTTGATCCATTCCACGGTCATCGCCTGCGGGCGGCTGATATCGCCAAAAATAATGGGCGGTTTGACGCAGCGGGAGCCGTAGGACTGCACCCAGCCGAACTGACTGAACACATAGCCGTCCAACTGCTCGCCGAAATACTCCACCATGTCGTTGCGTTCCGCTTCGCCGTGCACCAGCACGTCCAGACCCAGGCTTTCCTGCTCTCTTACGCAACGCTCGATTTCCTGCTGCATCAGCGCGCGGTATTCGTTGTCCTGCAGCTCGCCCTGACGATAACGGCGGCGCGCATTACGAATGTCCGCAGTTTGTGGAAACGACCCGATAGTGGTGGTCGGGAACGCAGGCAACTGCAATCTTTGCGCCTGTCTGGCTGCCCGGGTTTGATAGTCGCTGCGACGATCGCCCATGTCGGCGGTGATCGCCTCCACGGCCTCTTTCACGGCTGGATTATGCACGCGAGAAGACCCTTTGCGGCTGTCCACGCAAGACTGATTTTCCTGCAATGCCTCTGCGACCGTGTTGCGGCCCTCGCTCAATGCTGTCGCAAGAATCTTCACTTCATCCAGCTTTTGCAGGGCGAACGCCAGCCAGGATTTGATCTCCGCATCCATCTTCTCTTCGCTGTCCAGATCCACAGGGGAGTGCAGCAGAGAGCAGGACGGCGCCAGCCACAAACGGGATTGCAGTTTGTCGTAAACCGGTTGCAGCCAGTCCAGGGTTTGATTGAGGTCGGTCTTCCAGATATTACGTCCGTTCACTACGCCCAGAGACAGCACTTTATGGCTCGGCAGCCAGTCGATCAGTTTACCGATCTCCGCACGTCCATTGATGGCGTCCACATGCAGCCCACCCACAGGCAGTTCGCAGGCCAGTTGCAGGTTGTCCTGCAGTTGTCCGAAATAGGTCGCCAACAGCAGTTTGGCTTTACTGGACTTGAGCGTGTGATAGGCGAGGTTGAGCGCGTATCGCCAGCTGGCGTCCAGCTCAGTGACCAAAATGGGCTCGTCGATCTGCACCCACTCCACGCCCTGGCTAGCCAACACGTCCAGTAGCGCAGCGTAGACCGGCAACAGACGCTCCAGCAGGTCGAGTTTATTGGAGCCGTCTTTGCTCTTGCCCAGCCACAGATAGGTCACAGGGCCAATGATGACGGGCTTGATCTTGGCGCTGGTTTGCTTCGCCTCCGCAATTTCCGCCAGCAAACGGGACGGATTGAGCGAAAATGCGGTGTCTGCGGTGAACTCCGGCACGATGTAGTGATAGTTGGTGTCGAACCACTTGGTCATCTCTCCGGCATGCACGCAATGGCAATCGCTGTCCTGCGCCGAACGGCCGCGGGCGACCCGGAAGTAGTTGTCCAGCTCGTCGCCTTGCAGACGGCTGACCCGCTCGGGAATGACGCCGAGGGTGAAGCTCATATCCAAGACTTGATCGTAGAAGGAAAAGTCGCCTACCGGAACCAGGTCCAGTTGGGACTGATTACGCCAATGGCGCTGCCTCAGCTCCGCGCCTACTTTCAGCAGCTCTTCCTGGGGAATGCGTCCTTTCCAATAATCTTCCTGAGCGAATTTCAATTCCCGTTTTGCGCCAATGCGGGGGAACCCCAGGTTGTGAGTGGTAATCATGTCATGCCTCCTATGTCGATGACTTCATCATAGAGACTCAGAATTATGAAAAATAATGTTAAGATTTCATCTATCTATTAAATAAATTCATGAGTTGCTGACATGCTGGAACGTAATCATCTCGCCATCCTGCGGGAAGTGGACCGTTTAGGTTCGCTGACCGCCGCTGCGGAAAGCCTGTGTCTGACGCAATCCGCTCTCAGTCATGCGGTAAAGAAACTGGAGCAGCAATTAGGCGCCGCGGTCTGGACCAAGGAAGGCCGCAATCTGCGCTTTACCCAGGCTGGAGAGTACCTGTTGGCGTTGGCCAAACGACTGCTGCCGCAGTTCGAACACGCCGAACTGGTGATGAGTCAGTTCTCTCAGGGGCAGCGCGGCGCATTGCGCATCGGTATGGAGTGCCATCCCTGTTATCAGTGGCTGCTGAAAGTGGTGGCGCCGTACCTGCAGCGCTGGCCGGATGTAGATGTGGACGTCAAACAGAAGTTTCAGTTTGGCGGCATCGGGGCGTTGATTGGGTATGAAATCGACGTGCTGGTGACGCCGGACCCGATGCGCAAGGATGGATTGTCCTTTCAGCCGGTGTTCGATTACGAGCAGGTGCTGGTGGTGAGCAATAATCACCCGCTGGCGCAAACTGCCTTCGTCGAACCTGCCCACCTGTTGCAGGAGACCCTGATTTCTTATCCCGTGGATATCGATCGCCTGGATATCTACAACCAGTTCCTGTTGCCCGCCAACTGCAACCCCAGGCAACACAAGACGATTGAGACGACGGACATCATGCTGCAAATGGTGGCGGCGGGGCGTGGCGTGGCGGCTTTGCCGAAGTGGCTGGTGGCGGAGTATGCGCAGAAGATACCGGTGCGTCCGGTGCGACTGGGGCCGCAGGGCATCGCTAAACAGATTTTTCTGGGCGTGCGTGAAGAGGACGCCGGCACGGACTATTTGGCCTCCTTCGTCGCCATGGCGCGGGATGCGGAGTGGAAGGGCTAGCAGTCGTCTGTTTAAACGCTCTGTTGGAGCGTTCAGGTTTCCTCGCGCCCAAAGGGTCGCCGGGTAGGGAAGCTGGAGGTTTCTTTCTGCTCGGCGCCGGTATCCGCGCTGTTGCGCTGAATATAGCGGCTGTATCGTTGCGCCAGCGGCGCGGCGGTGACGCCATGCAGCAATACGCTGAGCAGGATGGTCAGCACGGCGACGCTGAAGAGCTGATCTTTCCCAGGCGCATGATCCTCCTGCATGACCAGCAGCACATAGAGCAGGGAGGCCAGCCCCCGTGGCCCGAACCAGCCCAGAAACAGCTTGCTGGTGAACTGCAGCTGGGTGCCAGTCAGGCTGATTATCACCGGGATGATGCGAATGACCGTCAGACTCAATAGCGCATAGAAGAAGTGCGTCCAGGTGAGATCCGGCAGGGCGTGTGGAATCATGATGGCGCCGAACAACAGAAAGTTGATCAGGCTTAATAACTGCCCTTCGGTTTCCGCAAAGCGATGCAGAGGGGCGCAGAAAACGTGAGTACGCGTGCCTACCGCCGCGCCCGCGCAGAAGGCGGCGATAAAGCCATTGCCGCCGCACAGTTCCGCCAAGCCGTATGACGCCATGGCGATGGCCAGCAGTCCCAGACGCTGATAGGTCGGGCTCACCCAGCGTCGTTGCACGCCGACGTCCAGCGCGCGTCCCGCCGCCAGACCCACGGCGACGCCATAGATCGGGCCTAGCAACAGTTGCATCGACGCCAGTTCCAGCCAGTGACTGGCGCTGTGGTTTTCGCCAATCAGCCAGGACAGACCGATGATCAGCAAAGGCAGCGCCATGCCGTCATTGAGTCCGCTTTCCACATTGAACGCCTGACGGATGCGCACCGGTACGCGTTCGTTATTGATGACCGCCTGTCCCAGCGCCGCGTCCGTCGGCGCCAGGATCACCGCCAGGGTGAAAGCGCCCGCCCAACCCAGCTCAGGAAACATGGGATAGGCGATCAACGCGCCGACGCCGATACACAACGGCAGCCCCAAACCGAGCAGACGTAGCGGAATATTGTGGCCTTCCCTGAGCTGACGCAGATTGATGCGCGACGCATCGGTAAACAACACCCACACTAGGGTGACCTCCGCCAACCAGTGCGCCAGACTCCATTCAGGATCGGCGGCGAGCAGACCCAGACCGCGATCGCTGAGCAGCAATCCGGCCAGCGTAAAAAACAAGGGGGCAGTCATGGGTCCCTGCTGGGACCAACGGGAAATAAGCGCGAAGGCGATCACCGCAGCGCCGAACAGCAGGAGCGTCAATTCAAAGTTCATGGATGATTTGTCATATCCGCCAGAGCGGAGCAAAGATGAAAGTTTGCGGATTCATGTCTTTTATTTTGTACCGACGTCAGCGACTTAGCGCAACCCAACGCACCAGTCCCGTCCCCTATTCGCTTAATTCATGCAACAAAGTTGTGCGGATATGGCCATTTTTCTGCGCTTATCTGGAAATTATAGTGCTCCCATCAATTATTCATATGAGGAGTCACTGATCATGTTTCGCAAACTACTTTTAGCCGCATCCGTCGCTGTTTCATTCACTGCCGCCGTTGAAGCGAAAGAACCGCTGCAATTGAAGGTCTACAACGCTGACGACAACAGTTTCAACGTCACTTCCACCGTCATCAGCGGAGAAACTGAAGCGGTTGTGGTGGACGCTGGATTCACCCGCGCCGACGCCTATCGCATCGCCGCCAATGTGCTGGACTCCGGTAAAACGCTGAAAACCATCTTGGTCAGCAACGCTGATCCGGACTATTACTTTGGCGTGGAAGTGCTGAAGGAAATCTTTCCGCAAGCCGACGTCGTGGCGCCGCCTGCGGTGCTGGAGCACATCAAGGCCAAACTGCCGTTCAAAGTGGAGTTCTGGGGCCCGAAAATGGGCGCTAACGCACCGCGCCATCCGGTTGTCCCGGCGGCGTTGAAAGGTAACTTCATCACTGTGGACGGAGAGAAACTGGAAGTGCGCGGCATGCAGGGCGAGCTGGCGCACCGCCCCTACGTGTGGGTGCCTTCTTTGCAGGCGATTGTCGGTAACGTTGCTGTGCTGGCGGACATGCATGTGTGGATGGCGGATACGCAGAAGCAAAGCGAACGCGACGCCTGGGTTGCGCAACTGGACGAAATGAAAGCGCTGCACCCGGCTATCGTGGTGCCCGGACACATGCTGCCGGATTCCGATATGGACGTGAGCGCCATCGATTTCACCCGCACTTACCTGAAGCGCTTTGAAGAAGAAGCCAAGGACGCTAAAAACGCAGACGCCCTGATGCAGGCGATGGAGCAGGCTTATCCGAAGCTGGAAACCGGCATTGCTCTGGAAATCAGCGCGAAAGTAGAGAAAGGGGAGATGAAGTGGTAGAACTCGACTACTTTTACGATCCGATCTGCGGGTGGTGCTACGCCGCCGCGCCGCTGATCAGCAAGGCGCGGGAAATGATGCCGGTGAATCTCCGCGCCGGCGGACTGATGATCGGAGCCAACCGGCAGCCGGTGAATGAGTCGCTGCGCCGTTATGTTATGCCGCATGACCAACGGATTCAGGCGCTGACAGGTCAGCCTTTTGGAGACGCCTACTTCAATGGCCTGCTGCGGGATCAGGATGCCGTATTTGATTCCGAGCCGCCGATCCGCGCGGTGCTGGCGGCGGAAAGCCTGGGCGGCGATGCACTGGCGATGCTGCACCGACTGCAGCGGGCGCATTATGTCGAAGGTGAGCGCATCGCCGACCTGGCGACCTTGACCCGACTGGCGCAAAGCATCGGTCTGGATGGCGAACGCTTCACTGCGCAGATGTCCGTCAACGCCAGCTCCGCCGCCGCCCATATTCAGGCGACGCGACGGGAGATGACGCGCCTGAGCCTGCGCGGCTATCCCTCACTGGCGCTGATTATCGACGGCTCAGTGGTTCCGGTCGCCGTAGGTCCCCATCTCGGCAAACCGGACGCCTTCGCCGCTCATCTGGAAGTGTTGATTGGAAGCAAGGCGCAGAAAGACGACTCGGACGATGCGCCCTTCTGTACGCCTGACGGCTGTTCCTGAGACATTCATCTATCCGGGCAAGGACGCCCGTTGCAACCATAACCCGACGTTTCGGTTCTTATGCTGAATAGCGCGTAACCGCTCTCAAGGGAGACGGGAAACGATGGTTGGTATTGGTCTTATAAGGAAATTACTGTGATGAAGAAGTTAATAGCGGCGGGTTTGTTGAGCTGTCCGGCCCTGGGGTTTGCAATGGAAATCAGTGCGCCGATAGTGGGCAATGCAACCTTTTCCGATAACGACGTCGATGGACGTTTTGAATCCATTTATTCCACCAGTTATCTCTATGCGCACTGGCGCAACGTTAACTATCTGAATCAACGCTATACGCGACGCGCAGTCATCGAGATAGATCTGAGCGCGTTTCCAGACGATCGTCAACTGGAGCATGCATGGCTTGAGTTTTATCTGACTGGATACAGCAATCAGCCGGATGTGGCGTTTTGGGGATACAGTGGCGACGGCGTGCTGGACTTATCTGATGCGGAAAGAGGGGAGGCGCTGCTTGCGACTCAGGCCATTGATAACTTGGGTAGCTGGCGGGTGGACTTGAGCCGCTACGCGCGCCAGTTGAAGGCTGAAGGGAAACGCTACCTTGGTTTGAATATTCGTTCTGTCAGTGAAGGCAAAAGAGATAACACCTACAACGATCGAATTATTTTTCCGGGATACCAGAGCAACGGCAATGTAGTCAAAGGCGTTCGCTTCTTTATGAACGATGAACCCGGCGCGCCCTACACTCCCGACAATGTATTGTTCCAGCGCCATTTTGATTGGGGAATGCCTTCCCAGGACGAGGGTTTTCAGTTCCGAAGCAGCAACCAGGGCGGGCGTATGAGCGTCGTCAATGGCCGTTTGCGGATGGATCAGACTAACTATTTCTCCACGCCAACGGCGAATGAAATGGACTGGTCGGTGGACCTCAGTAACGCCTCGCAAGTCACCCTGAGCTTTTATCAGTCCGAAACCACCGATGACGCCGCGATGCTTCCCGAGAGCTTTGCCGGCTCAGTGGAGGGAGATGGCGTCAGCATCAGCAACAATGGCGTGGATTGGTATCCGGTCGTCAATGCAGACCGGCTCGACCTTGGCGCCGTGGGCGGAAGGATTGACGTTGATCTGGACGGCGAGATCGAGCGTATTCGCGCCACGCTGGATTCGACCTTTGAATACGGACCCGGCTTCAAAATACGCTTCCAGCAATTTGGCGTCGGCAAGTTTGGCTACGACGGCAGAGACTGGGGAGATTTGTTATTGACGGGCATGCATGCCGGCGAGGCGACGGACCTGGAAGCGGCGTTCGCCGCTCCGGTGGAAACGGTAGTCAACGCCGACACCGAGGTTAAATTCAATATCACTAATCTGGGCTCTTATAAGGCGGTGGGCGCACACGCGAAACTGACTTTACCGGTAAGCGCCCGCACCCTGTCCACGCCTGCCGGATGCGAACGCGCAGGCGGCCTGATCACTTGTTTCGCTGGAGAACTCGAACCGGGCGCGGAGAAAGAATTCGTATTGTCTTTCAGGCCCAGCCAGGCAGGGCGCTTGCCCATGTCGCTCACTGTGGGCGCGGCGACAAACGACCCTATTGAGCAGAATAACGTTTCGGACCATGATATTCCTGTCCTGGCTGGACCTGCTCTCGTACCGGCGGATGTTCAGTTGAATCCAAACTAAGCCCGCTTTTCAGGATAAACAGGCTGATGGCGGCCTGTTTATATCTCAACTCGCTGACTTAACCGTTTTTAAACCCACCTAGTTTCATGTTGCTTACGCGGCGCCGCTATAGGCGGGGTAGTCCGTATATCCTGCTGCATCGCCGCCAAACAAAGTAGAGGGATCGGTGATGGCGTTCAGCTCCAGGTTGTGCTGCAGGCGGTAGGGCAGGTCTGGATTCGCCAGGAACATGCGTCCGAAGGCGACATAGTCAGCGTGGCCCGCCTTGAGGATTGCGTTGGCTTTGTCGGCGTTGTAATTGCCCGCCACGATCACCGCGCCGCTGAAGACTTCCCGTAGTTGGCGGCGGAAACTGTCCGGCACGGGCGGGGCGTCGTCCCAGTCCGCTTCCGCCAGATGGATGTACGCCATGCCCAGTTCGTCGAAGGTTTTCGCCGCCGTCAGGATGGCCGCAGGCGCTTCCGGATCGTCCATGCCTCTTTGAGTGATGAACGGCGATAAACGGATGCCGACCCGATGCGAGCCGATGGCGTCGCACACAGTACGCGCCACCTCCTGCACGAAACGGATACGCTTGTCGAGGCTGCCGCCATAGTCATCGTCGCGCTGGTTGGCGGTGGCGCGCAGGAACTGGTCGATCAAGTAACCATTGGCGCCGTGAATCTCCACGCCGTCGAATCCCGCCTCCATGGCGTTAAGCGCCGCCTGACGGTAGTCCCGAATAATCGCCTGGATGTCCGCCTGAGTGAGGGCGCGGGGAGTGGGGCAATCCAGCATCTGACCCACTCCGTCCTCGCCTACGATCCAGACTTTGGCGTCAGGGGCGATGGCGGAAGGCGCAACCGGCATGCCGTCTTCATGCAATGAGGCGTGCGACATTCTGCCGACATGCCAGAGCTGGCAAAAAATCCGTCCGCCGGCGGCGTGGACCGCATCGGTAACTATGCGCCAGCCTGCGATCTGTGCGTTGGTGTAGATCCCCGGCGTGAAGGAGTAGCCTTTGCCCTGTGCGGAAATCTGCGTGGCTTCGCTGACGATCAATCCGGCTTGCGCCCGCTGGGCGTAATAGATCGCCATGAGATCGCGAGGCGCGTCTTCAGGTTGAGCCGTGCGGGCGCGGGTCATCGGCGCCATGACAATGCGGTTGGCGATGTCCAGTGCGCCAATAACGCCCGGGTTAAACAGTAATGGATAATGCATGGGAATACTCCGCTCAAGAGGGATAAGGGGTTTTGTCTTCGGCGAACAACAGCTCCAGCTTCAGTCCCTCTGGACCTTCCACAAAAACCTGATGTTCCCGTGAAGCAGGCACGGTGCGCTCGCTATACGTCGCGCCGTGATGCCGTAAACGGGTTAAGAGTTGCTCGTAATCGGCGCCCGCCAGCGCCACATGATCAACGGCGCCGCGTCCTTCCATCGTGTTATCGCCAAGATAGGCGGCCTGCTCTTCGTCCGACGCATCCGCGCCGACCAAATGAACGATGGGACGGTCGTCGCTGTACAGCCAGGCGCCGGGAAAGCGGAAGCCGGGACGGTCGCCGTTCCTGAGCCCGATAACCTCGACGAGAAACGTCGTCATGGCCGTCAGGTCTTTGCTGCGAATCAGAACATGATTGATATACATGGGAGTCACTCTGTTGACGGAGCTGATGTAATGCAGCCTAATGCTTATAGAAAAAGTTGATAATCGCCGCGTATATGTAATCTGTTTTCGTAAAAGCTGAATAATATGAGCAAGATTGACGACATTGAGCTGTTTGTCAGAGTGGTGCGCGCAGGCGGACTGGCGGCGGCGGGGCGGGAAGTGGGCCTGTCGCCGGCGAGTATGACGGCGCGCATGAATGCGCTGGAGGCTCGTTATCAGACCCGGCTATTGCAGCGCAGCACCCGCAGCATCGCATTGACCGAGGCGGGCGCGCGTTTTTACGAGGCGGGTCAGCGGGTTGTGACGGAAATGGCGCAGGCGGAAGCGGCTCTGCTGGAGAAAGAAGGGGAGCTGCGCGGCTCACTGCGCGTCACCGCCGCCTCAGATTTTGGCCGGCAATATGTGGCCCCGGCGCTGGCGCAGTTTGTCAGCCTGCATCCCCAGGTGCGACCCGTTTTGCATTTGCATGACGGGGTGGTGAATCTGATTGAAGAAGGTTTTGATCTCGCCATTCGTTACGGCAACCTGCCGGACAGCAATCTCATTGTGCGCCCTCTGGTGGCTGACAATCGTCGCGTGCTTTGCGCGTCGCCTGCGTATGTGGCGTCATTTGGCCAGCCGCAATCGCCGGAAGATCTGCTGGGGCATCGTTGTCTGGTGATGACGCGCTTTGGGGAAATGTTGGCGGAGTGGCGTTTTCAATCCGACTCAGACTGGCGAACGCTGACCGTGGAGGCGTTTCTGGCGAGCAACGATGGCGCGCAGATCCGTCAATGGGCGTTGGCGGGGCTGGGTATCGCGCTGAAATCCTGGTGCGATGTGAGCCGGGATATAACAGAAGGACGTCTGCTCCAACTGTTGCCGGATCAGATCGTCGGCTTGCATGGCGCAGACACGGGCGCAGTGGGGCTGCAGATGATCTACCCAAGCCGCAAATACACGCCAGCCTGCGTAAAGGCGTTTATGGATTATCTGGGCGAGTTCGTAAACAGCGAAGCCGGCCTGTGAGGCCGGCGTATCGGCTAGCCGCGGGATACTGGGCCTGATTAATACATCAGACTGCAATCAACTTGCGGTCATTTTGCCCCGGCAGCGTTTTATAACTGACGGAACGCGCGGCGGCCAGCTGGTAGGTCGGGCTCTTCACGGTGTCGACAAAACGCCAGTCCGCCCTGGCTTCGTCTGCGGTGAATGTCGTCAGCAGGTAGCCGCGCTGATTGACGTTCAGATACTGTAAATCGCTCACCAGCGTGGTCACGCCCAGTTCGGTCTGGGCAATCGTGGTCGCGTCATCGGGCAGGGAAAGGTAAGTTTCCAGACCGGGAGAGGACACCGAGGCGGTGGCGAACTCCACGCCGACATGGTCGCCGGACAGGGTTTTCAGATCGCTGGCCCAGGCGTTGTGAGTGTCTCCCGCCAGCGCCACCAGATTCTTGTTCATGGCTTTCGCCGTTTCGAACAAAACCTCCCGCTCTGCCGCGTAGCCGTCCCAGGCGTCCAGGTTGTAAGGCAGTACGGTTTCCACTCTTGCGCGTTCCGCATCCGTCACGCTGGGATCGCCCATCAGGATACGGCCCTTGATATTCGCCAGCTCGGCGAAAGCAGGCAGGATGGTGTTGGGATCTGGGTCCAGCAGCTGCGTCAGCAGTTCCGCGGGCAGCAGCATGCGCCCCATCAGTATTTGCTGGCCCAGCACCTGCCAGGTGGCGTTGGACGCGGCCATGGCGTTCTGCAGCCAGTTGCGTTGTTCCGCGCCCAGCAGCGTACGGTTGGCGTCGCTGACGTCTGCGCTGAACTGAGGCGCGTTGAAGTTCCCGCTGACCGGGTCCAGATAGTCGAGATAATCCAGCTGTTTGTCGCGGGCGAGCACCCGGGTGTCGAGCATGTAGAGGGACACCAGATCGCCGAACTGAAACTGGCGATAGATGATTTCGTGATTATCATCCACAACCGGTCGAATCGGCATCCATTCGAAGTAAGCCTGCAGCGCCGCTATTTTGCGATCCTCAAACTCGCCTTCGCCCTCATTGTGGTTTTTTGCGCCGGACTTCCAGGTGTCGTCGGCGACCTCATGATCGTCCCAGACGGTGATGAACGGCGTTTTGTGATGCAGCGCCTGCAGGTTGGCGTCGCTGCGGTATAGCGCATAGCGCTTACGGTAGTCTGCGAGGGTCAGGATTTCGTTGGCGTTGTCGTCCGGCAACGTGCGTCCGATGGCGGCGGCGTCTTCCGTCGCATAACCGCCAGCGCCGTATTCGTAAATGTAGTCTCCCAGGTGGATGACGGCGTCCAGGTCGTCATGCAACGCCGCTTCCGCGTATACGTTGAAGTGTCCGGCGGGATAGTTGGCGCAGGAGAACACGGCGAACTTCACCTGTTCCGGGCTGACCGTCGGTAAGGTTTTGGTGACGCCCGCCGGTGAGATCGCGCCGTTTGCGGTGAAGCGGTAGTAGTAAGTCGCTCCGGGTTGCAGGTTCAACACGTCTACTTTGACGGTGAAGTCCTGAGCGGCGGAGGTCTGCGTGGTTCCAGTGTGGAGCAGGTTGGTGAAACCTGCGTCGTCCGCCACTTCCCAGGATACCGACACCTCGGCGCCGGCATCATCGGGGAGGGCGCGGGTCCAGATGATCACCCGGTCGCTGAGCGGGTCGCCGCTGGCGACGCCATGACTGAAGGTCACCTGATAGGGCGCATTGCCGTCGTCATCGGAGCTGCATCCCATCAGACCAGTGGATATGGCCAACGCCCCATGCCGGCGGCGGTGACTTTGATAAAGTCGCGTCTGCTTATTTTTTTCATTATTCCTTTCTCTGTCCTGCTTGTGAAAGTCGCGCGGAAGATAGAGGGATAATGTTACATAAATATTTAATTTTGCTAGAAAATGCGGGCTTATTTCAGAAACTTGTGCGAATCATCACGAAATCAGATCCCAATAGAGCGGATCGCCAAAACGGTCCTGCATGTACTTGACGAAGACGCGAACCCGGGCCGCCAAATGCCGGTTAGGCGGGTATAACAGGCTCAGGTAAACCGGCGGCGCCTGATATTCCGGCAGCACGCTCACCAGACGCCCCGTCTGCAACTCCGGGCCGGCGATAAACGTGGGCAACAAGGCGACGCCAAGCCCGGCCACGGCGGCGTCGCGCAGGGCTTCCGCGTTATTGCAGCACAGCACCCCGTTCACCCGCACGCTGGTTTCCGGGGCGTCGCCGCGACGCAGCCGCCATGTGTAGCCGGAGGCGAGGTTGCCGTAATGCAGGCAAGGGCGACTGGCGAGTTCTTTGATGGTGCGAGGGCGACCATGCTGTTGCAGGTATCCCGGCGACGCGCACAACAGGCGTTTTGCTTCCACGATGGTATGTTCAATCAACGAAGGCGCTTCGCGGGTTTCCGCCACTCTCACCGTAATGTCGAAGCCTTCCGAGACCGGATCGACAAAACGGTCGTCCAACACCAGTTGTACGCGGATGTTGGGATAGCGCGTCATGAAGTCCGCCAGGGCGGAACTCAAGTGCAGAGTGCCGAAAGACATGGGCGCGTTGATTTTCAAATCGCCCTGCGGCTCCGCATGATCGGATTGAATAGCGGTTTCCGCTTCCTGCAGATCGTTAAGAATGGATTTGGCGCGCAGATAAAACGCCTGTCCGGTCGGGGTGAGAGAGACTTGTCGCGTCGTGCGGGCCAGCAGGGTGACGCCCAGTTCGTCCTCCAGCGCAATCACCTGTCGATTCACCTGCGAGCGCGACAGTCCCATCTCGCGCGCCGCCTTGGCGAAGCTCTCAGCTTCCGCCACCTTTACGAAGGCTGTAAGCCCCGCCAGTTTGTCCATGGCTTCCTCTCAATTGCCGTTGCCGTTTTCGGTTCAGCCTTTGTTTTGCGTGCACAAATACTGGTGTGCGTGCACAAATATTGGCGTACGTGCTCAAGTATTTAAAAATTGTCGCATATATAGCGACACTATGGCTCTATTCTGACTAATTGTTTACGAATATGAGAAGTTTAAACTGTCTCCATTCAACGAATACAGGAGGAGACAGTATGAATATTCGCAGATCACACGAGCGTGGCGTCGCCAATTTCGGTTGGCTGCACTCAAAGCATACGTTTTCGTTTGGACATTACTTCGACCCTGCGCATATGGGCTTTGGTCCTCTACGCGTGATCAATCAGGATCAAGTGACGCCGGGCGCAGGCTTCGATACGCATGGGCACAGCGATATGGAGATCATTTCCTATGTCGTGTCCGGCGCTTTGGAACACAAAGACAGCATCGGCAACGGCTCTGTTATCGTCCCGGGAGAGCTGCAACGGATGACTGCGGGAACCGGCATTCGTCATAGCGAATACAACCAGTCGCGGACAGAGGGCGTGGAGTTTCTGCAAATCTGGATTTACCCGGAGCAAAAAGGACTCAAACCGGGATACGAGCAAAAGGCGTTTGCGCCGGAGTCCATGACCGGCGTTTTTCGTCTGATCGGCAGTCGCGATGGCTCGCAGGACTCGGTGACGATCCACCAGGACGTTAACCTGTACGCCGCCCGTCTTAATGGCGCAGAGTCTGTCTCTCTCGATATCGATCCGCAGCGAGGCGTGTGGGTGCAGGTCGTCAAAGGGAGTGTGGCGCTGAACGGGGAAGCGCTGACGGGAGGCGATGGCGCGGGGCTGGAAAACGTCAGTCAGCTCACCTTCGCCAACGCGGACAATGCGGAAGTGCTGGTATTTGATATGAAAATGCAGGCGTAGAAGAGCGAGAGTCTCGATCCTGCAGGGAGGAACCCGTTAATATCCATGGGGTTGTCAAAAGCGAGCAAGGATATGTGTCGATGCTGATTCCCTATGAACTAACCACGGTGAACGAGCGTCTGCTGTTACGATGGATCAATCCCGACCAACTGGAGCTGCGGCCGGGATTTTTTCATGAGGCGGTGGAGGCGCTGCCGCAAGAGCAGCAATGCGCCGGGCTGACCCACTTTGAGGAACTGCTGAACGCGGAGGGCGTGGAAACGCCACCAGCGGGCCTGATTTTTCATACCAGCCGATGTGGCTCCACCTTGGCGTGTCAGATGTTGAAGCAGCATCCGCAGGCGCTGGTGCTGGGTGAGCCTTTCCTGTTGAACCAGATTGTGCGTCATCAACGTCTATCCCCCTCGCACAAAGTAGTCGCGTTGCGCCGTTGCGTTGGCTTATGGGCGCAATGGGCGGCGGAGACGGGGCGGCGCTTGGTGATCAAGTTGTCCTCCTGGAACCTGATGCATATTGATCTCTATCTGCGCGCATTTCATTGTCCGTCGCTTTGTCTGTATCGCGATTATCTATCCGTGCTGGAGTCATTACTGCGGGGAACGCCCAAGTGGCTTACCGCAGATTGGCCGCCACCGCCATTTACCGGCGCCAACGCGGAGCTATTACCGGATGCATCCTTGCTGACGCCGCAACAATCAGAAACCCCATCGGCGGATATAACATTGCTTGGCGCTGCAGCAGGAACATACTTGGGATTCGCCCAGGCGATGCTGGCGGCGTTGGCGTCTGATGCGTCAGTGCGGGTGATGGGGTATGAATCCATCGCGGACGCCTCAGCGGCGCTGGCGGAGCATTTCGGCTTGGAGCCGTATTTAGGTATAGAGCAGGATATGCTGAGCGCGACCCAGCGCTACTCGAAAGGTGAGTCTGTCTACGAAGCGCGTGACGCGAGAGATGAGCTAAAACGTCTGGATGCGCAGCTTGAGCAACACTATCCAGCCCTGAGGCTTGCCTTGCAGGCGGTTTATTCGCGCCTGCAACCACACCGACAATTACTCGGAGGATAAAAAGCGCGGCAGGTAGGTGGAAGCTTTCACATAGCTCTCGCTGTCGGCGCCGCCAGTAATGATGGCGCCATCGACTCTGAGCCAGGCATGCGCTTTTAAGCCGCCGTCGGAGCCGTTTTCTTTAAGAACGCCCAGATGGATAACATAAGGCGTCCTGTAAAACCCCAATAGCGTTCTGGCCATAATCGCTTGCGCCAGACACTTACACTCCCACGGCGTATAGCGGGCGACCAAACGGCAAACGGCTCCGATGCGTCGCGCCAATAATTGTTGCTCCGCAGGGGCGTAAAACAGTGCTTCATGATTCGCAGACGCGCGCCCCAAAACCCAGGCGAAACGCCGAAACGGTAACCCCCAAATCATCACACGCACCATTGCGCTGTACGGAAACAAAAACGCCAGCCACAATTTCTCCTGACGTGGAAGTCGCCAGGCGGTTTTGAGTTTGCGCCGTAAGGTCGTCATAGAGCTGGGCAGTTCACTGCGCTTTATGCATTAATGGATGTCGTCATAATGGTTTTAGTGTAGTTGAAGTCAGGTGGTATTAATTAGGCGGACAAATCGATTCTTTCTATTTGTCTTCTGCGGCTAGCCGCCGCGCAGGCGCATCCATGCGCCTGATTATTAACATGCCAATATCATTGCCATATTAATAACGAGGGGAAGACCTTGATCGATAATGAACAAATCAGACGTCAGTTGGCGGCGGAGTTGAATGAGGCGCGGCGGAACTTGGCGGCTCCTTCGGAATTTCTTGCGCCTTTGGTGCAGTACTTCGATGCGCAGAAAAATGCGGATATCGCCGCGAAGCTCGCGCTAGACCTGTTGGAGGCTTTTGATTACTGGCGTAATCCAGAGCAGTGGAGTGAGCCCCTGGCCCCGATTAAAGCTGCGTGCATTGAGTGGTATTACGATGGAAGCGACCCGCCGGAAGCGCTTGGTTATGTCTATGCCTCTGTGAAAAACGCCATGGACGAAGACCCTGACTTCGGTGTCCGACTGATTGACGGCTCCTGCGGGTTTGAGCTGCCGGAAGCCTGCTTCCCCCTATATGAGTTCTACGAAGCTCGCCGGGACGATGAGAATTTTCCTGAAGAAGAATATGAAGCGATTTACCAACTTTATGAACGCCGCGTGTTTTACTGCCTGCATATTGCGTTGGCGAATGTAACGGGATCAGAGAGTTTCAAGGCGCTGCCTGTTGATCGCCCCTTTTACTTTTACGCGAACGAACACTGTGACTCTCCTCACTTGCTTTTTATCCTGGATGCCGAGACGGCATTGAGCGAGGCCTATGAGCTGGGGCGCTCCGAGGCGATCTACATTGACGAACTATCTGATTGGGTCTCGTCGCTGACGTCATAGTCGATGCCCGCAAGCGCGCCAACTTGCCCCCAGGGGTGTCGCTGTTTATGCTTTTTAGACAGAAATAACCTCTGCAGAGTCTCAGTAGCTTATGGTGCGAACTCGTGGCGTAGTCCTGGCATTGGCGCTCATTTTAGCCGGGTATACCTCATCCGCCGCTGAGACGGCGCGCATCGCTATTGGCGAATGGCCGCCTTATCTTTCTGAAGAACTGCAGCATTACGGTATGGCGGCGCATATTGCGGAAGTCTGCTTCAAGGCGGCGAATGTTGATGTAGAGGTTGGCTTCTTCCCTTGGAATCGGGTGGCGCTGTTTGTGGAAAACGGACTTTGGGACACCTCTATTCTGTGGGTGAAAACGGAAGAACGGGAAAAGGTTTACCTGTTTTCCGATGTGATTTTTGAAGGCTCCGCTGTTTTCTTTTACGCCAAAGCGCGGCCTATGCAGTGGCGCGACTACAAGGATCTGGTAGGACTCAAATTCGGCGGCCTGATGAGCGCCAGCTACCCCTGGTTTGAAGCCGCCAAAGAACAGGGAATCAACCTGGAAATGGAAGTCGTATCCGACGAACGCCTCAACTTCGCCAAGCTACTCACCGGCCGCATAGACGCCTTCTCTCTGGATAAGTACGTCGGCCTGTATATCCTGCACAAAAACTTTCCCCAGGAATCCAACCTCATTACCTACAACCCCACCCCCATCGAATCCTGGCCCTACCGACTCATCTTCACCAAAAATCCACGGGGAGAAAAAATGCGCAACGCCTTCAATAAGGGACTCAAAATAGTCCAGGAAAACGGCCTGCTGGAACAGCTGTTGGACGATGCGGCTAATGGGCGGTATGTGGGCCGTTCAGCCGAGTGACTTTGCGGGTTTTATATCGTTAATTTTTGATTGTTCTGAAGTGGAAACAAAGTACTTGTCACTGAATGTTCTTGGTGGGTAAACTCGCTACGCTAAAACTAACTATTTGTTTTGTTTAAATATTGAGCAGTATCGTGTCCAATAGGGATATGGAACAGAGCGCAGCATCCTGCGCGCTATACACAGCATTAATTTTACTAGGCCACTGACGACAGGCGCAAAGTCTGCCGTCAGTGGCTTTTTTATGCGTTAAAAAAGTCAGTCGGAAGGATTTAGGAGTCATCAAATGGTTGCGGTTGTATCAGGGGAAGGTCTGGGATTGTTTGGCGCGTCCTTGTCAGGCGCGGGCGCGGGACTGTCGCAAGCGGGCGTGGGCCAGGGCGGCGAGCGGGTCTACGTCAATGCGGCCACAGGCAACCTGGTGCTGCAGCGCCGCGATGAGCTGCTGTTAGGCGCGGGGCGTGACGCCAGCCTGATCCGCACTTATAACAGCCAGGGCCGCTTCACTGACGACAACGGCGACAACTTCTACTTCAGCTTCAACCAGCGCCTGGAATTCAACGGCGGTACCCTGAACAAAGCCGGCAGCGTGATCACGCGGATCGCCGGCGACGGCAGCCGCACGGATTATCGTTATGACGAGAGCCGTGGACTGTATGTCTCCAGCGTCGGCGAAGGCGCTCACGACACTCTGGAATTCCGCGGCGGAACCGGCGCTGACGCGTTCCTGTGGACGGAAGGCGAGAGCGGCGCGCAGGAAGTGTACAGCTGGCAGGGCAAACTGAGCGCGCTGGCCCATCGCGACGAACCCGGACGGGTGACCATCAGCCGCAGCGCGGCCGCGACGACCCTGACGACGGCGTCCGGGGAGAAGCTGGAGATTCAGTACGACGGCTCTGGGCGGGCGGTGCTGGTGAAGACGGTGGGCGCGGACGGCGCGCAACGCAACCAGACCTATTACGGCTATGACGCCCAGGGACGCCTGACGACGGTGACGGTGGACCTGACCCCGGCGGACAACAGCATCGGCGACGGCCGCACTTTCGTGACGCGCTACAGCTACGACGGCGACAGCAAACGCGTGGCGAAGATGCAGGCCAGCGACGGCGTGTCGGTGAGCTTCCAGTACCAGAACATCGGCGGCGAATACCGGGTGACCCGGGTCACCCAGGGCGACGGCGCGGACGCCATCGTCACCGCCTACGCCTATGATCTGGCGCAGCGCACGGCGACGGTGACGCGGGTGCTGGACCCAGCGACGCTGAGCGGCCTGCAGACGGTGCTGCGCTACGACGAACGCGCGCGCCTGGTGGAGCTGCGTCTGCCGCAGCAGGACGGCGCCCAGAGCGTGCGCCGCTACGCCTACGACGCCGACGACAACCTTATCCAAAGTACGGACGCCGACGGCTACAGCGAGACCTACCGCTACGACGCCATGGGCAATCTGCTGACCCATACCGACCGTTTGGGGGGCGCCACCGACTACACCTATAACGCCTACAACCAGACCCTGACGGAAACGACGGACGGCGCCACCCAGCGCTACGTTTACGACAGCGAACATCGCTTGCGTTACCGCGTGGACGCCGAGGGCGGCGTCACCGAATTCCGTTACAACAACCAGGGCCAGTTGACGGCGACCCAGGGGTACCTTGCGCGCTACGACCTGAGCGACCTGAGTCCCAATCAACCGTTGAGCGAAGGATCTCTTAATACGTGGGCGCCTGGCGCCCGGGCGCAGGGAACCACCCTCACGGAATACGACTACGACTTCCGCGGCCAGCTGAGCCGTCAGACCCGCTACAGCAAGACCGACGCCACGGGCGCGGGAATCGGCGCGGCGACGACGCACTTTATCTACGACGCGGAAGGGCGCCTGCTGAAACAGGTTAACCCCGACCAGGCGGCGCCGACGGAGAACGCGAGCGCGGCCCCGGAGAGCCTGGGGCATCGCACGGGAGAAACGCTGTACGTCTACGACGGCCTGGGCCGATTGCTGTCGGTGAAGGACGCGCTGGGCGCGGTGACCACGCAGACCGAATACCAGGGCGCGACCATCCTGAGCCGCGACGCGGCGGGCCTGCAAAGCGTGAAGACGTACAACAGCGCCGGCGCGCTGATCGACGTGGTGGAGCGCGACGCCGGCGGCGTACAGCTGGGCAAGGCGCAGCAATACTACGACGCCCAGGGCCGGGTGATCCGCAGCGTGGACGCACAGGGCGCGCAGACCCGCTATGTTTATGACGGCCAGGACCGGGTGCGCTTTGAGATCGACGCCCTGGGTTACGTCACGGAGAACCGCTACGACGCCCTGGGGCGGGTGACGCAGGCGCGTCGCTATGAGACCGCCTACGGCGGCGCCGTCAGCCTGGCGGCGCTGGAGACCTTCGCCGGGGGCCAGAGCGCGATTACCACGCGACGCTTCTACGACGCTGAGGGCCAGGTGCGTTTCGACATCGACGCCCAGGGTTATGTCACCGGTTATGAGTACGACGGACAAGGACGCGTTGCGAAGAAGACCCGCTACGACAAGGCGGCGGACCTGAACGCCGCCAACCTGGCGTCGCTGGCGGCGCATGCGCCGAGCTGGCGTGGCGACGGCGTTGTGCAGATTGACGCGGGACGGATTATCAAGACCGCCGCCACCGGGCTCAGCGGAGGCCGGGCGGTGGCGAACGAAGCGCTGCAACAAGGCCGCGGCGCGCTGGAGTTCACCGTGGCGGCGCTGCCGACCGGGGCTTCCCTGGGTGCGGTGGGCTTCAATAAGAACCCGGAGACCGTCCTGACCGGCAACGATTATCTGAATGAAGTGGACCTGGGCGTCTTCATCCGCGACCCGGACGGCGCGGGTTCACAGGGCCACAGCCTGATGATCCAGGTGAACGGCGTGCGCACGGAGCCAACCTCGGCGACGCCGATACAGGTTGGCGACCGCCTGCGCATTGAAATGCGGGGCGCGGACGCGCGTATCCTGCTTCAGCGCTCTGGCCAGCACGGCTTCACGCTGATTCAGACCCTCACGGGCGTGGTGGATGCGAACGCGATTTACACGGCGCAAACCAACCTGTACGGCGCGGGCGCGGCGATTGAAGCCGTGGCGCTCAGCGGCGATGCGGACTACCACAGCGCGGGCGTTTCCACCCGCTACGTCTATGACGGCAAAGGCCAAGTGCGCTTCGAGGTGGACGCGCAAGGCTACGTCACGGAGAACCGCTACGACGCCCAGGGGCGCGTGGTGGAGACGGTGCGTTACCTGGACGCGCAGGCGCTGACGCCGGCGCAGTTGGCGCAACTGCAGCGGCAGGCGGACAGCGGCGCGTTGGGAGGCGTGGGAGACGTTGTCCTGGACAGCGAAACCCTGCCGGCGCCGGCGGGCTGGAGCGAGTCGACCAGCGCCGCAGGATATGAAGGGCGGCAGTACCTGACGGCCAAAGGCGCATCCACCGCCGTGTCGTGGCGCTCGGCGCTGACGCAGGCGGGACGCCATGGCGTGTACGCGACCTGGACCTCGCACGCGAACCGGGCGAGCAACGCGACCTATCGGATACATCATCTGGACGCCGCCGGCAAGGCGACCGTGACGGACGTGACAGTGAACCAGCGGACGCAGGGCGGGCAATGGGTATTGCTGGGCGACTTTGACTTCGGCGCGGAAGGATGGGTGGAGCTGCTGGGCGGCGGAGACGGCTATGTGGTGGCCGATGCGGTGAAATTCACGCGCGCGAACTACGCCACGCAGAGCAAGAAAGTCGCGTACGACGCCCAGGGACGGGCGCGTTTCAGTCTGGACGAACAGGGCTACGTCACCGAGAACCGTTACGACGCGGCGGGCCGGGTCGTGGCCACCCTCCGCTACGACAGCGCCTACCCGGGCGACGCATGGGGCGAGAGCGATCTGGAGAGCTTCGTCAGCGGCAAAACCCCGGCCTCCCATTCTCGTTTGGTCTACGACGCCAAAGGCCAGGCGCGCTTCACTATCGACGCCCTCGGACAGGTGACGGAGAACCGCTACGACAGTCTGGGCCGTATAACCGAAAAACTCAGTTACAGCTCCGCCTACACAGGCTCAGCCTTTACCGAAAGCGCCCTGCAGAGCTTCATCAGCGGCAAAACGCCCGCCGCCCATTCCCGACTGGTGTATGACGTGAAAGGCCAGGTGCGCTTCACTGTCGATGCTCTGGGCCAGGTGACGGAGACCCGTTACGACAGTCTGGGGCGGGTAATTGAAACGCTCAGTTACGACGGCGCTTATACCGCTTCGACCGTTACGGAAAGCAATCTGCAATCCTTTGTCAGTGGCAAAACCGTTCTTTCTAAATCCCGCGTGATCTATGACGCGAGAGGCCAGGCGCGTTTCACCCTCGACGCTTTGGGGTATGTCGCCGAGAACCGCTACGACGCCCAAGGGCGGGTAACGGAGAAACAACGCTTTAATGCGATCTACACCGGTGCGGACTTTAGTGAAAGCGCCTTGCAGACGTTCACGAACGGCAAAACCCCGGTTTCCCATTCCCGATTGGTCTACGACGCTAAAGGCCAGGCGCGCTTCACGATCGACGCCCTGGGTCAGGTGACGGAGAGCCGCTACGACGCTTTGGGCCGTGTCACGGAAACGTTGCGTCATGACGTGACGGTGGATGTAAACCGGGCGTGGAGCGAATCGGAGCTGGTGGTGGCGTTGGGACAGGTGGTCTGGACGGACGTGTCCGGTCGTCTGGAAGTGAACGGCAGTGGCGTTAAGAATCTGGGCGGGGTGGGCGACTGGTCGGAAGGCGCGCGCTCGAAGCAAGTGATTCGAGGCGAGGGCTATGTGGAGTTCAGCGCTGCGCCACCGCAACAGCGAGTGATCGTGGGTCTGAACAGTGCGGACACGATGAAGTCGTATCAGGACATTGATTACGGACTGCTGTTTAACATCAGCGGGGAAATCCAGATCCGGGAAGAAGGTGTCTGGAAGCAGAACATGGAGGGGGTGACGCAGCACCCGGACAACCGTTATCGCATTATGATGAAAGACGGGCGCGTGCATTACTACGTGAGACCGGCGGGCCAGAGCGAGTACCAGGAAGCGTATGTATCAGAGCGCCTGCCAGAGGCGGATAAGGCGTATTTTGTGGATACTTCCTTCCATGACGCCGGCGCGGAGATACGCAATGTGGCGTTGACGCCGGAGGGCGTTAAGACGCGCTACGTCTACGACGTCAAAGGCCAAGTACGTTTCACCCTTGACGTCCTGGGGCAAGTGACGGAGACCCGTTACGACAGCCTGGGCCTGGTAACCGAAAAGCTCAGCTATAGCCATGCCTACACGGGCGGCGTTTTCACCGAAAGCGCCCTGCAGACCTTCGCGAACGGCGCAACCCCGGCTTCTCACTCTCGTTTGGTGTATGACGCCAAAAACCAAGTGCGTTTTACAGTTGACGCTCTGGGGCAAGTGAGCGAGACCCGCTATGACGCATTGGGGCGAGTGATTGAAACGCGCATCTACGATGGCGCTTATACGGGCTCCAACGCTTCGGAAATCGATCTGCAGTCCTTTATCAGCGGCAAACCCTCTCACTCTCAATCCCGCGTGGTTTACGACGCCAAAGGCCAGGCGCGCTTCACCATTGACGCTCTGGGCTATGTCACCGAGAACCGTTACGACGCCCTGGGACAGGTGGCGGAAAAACTCAGCTATGACCGCGCCTACGCCGGCCCGGATTATAGCGAAGCGGCGCTGACCCAGTTCGCCAGCGCACAAAGTCAGCCGCGCAGCGGGCGCCTGGTGTATGACGCCAAAGGCCAGGTGCGGTTTGAGATCGACGCGCTGGGCCATGTGACGGAGCGGGAATACGACGCGGCGGGACGGGTGATCGCCACCTATCAGTACAACGGGGCGTTGCCTGCGAACGCGACCTACACCGAAGCGGGCGTGGAGCAATGGCTGCCGCAGGCGGCGGAGTGGTCGAAGCGCACCGGCGCGCTGGTGGGCGGTTCGTCGCGCATTGAGCAGCTGGACGTACCGGAAGCGAGAGACTTTACCGGCAGCGTGAGATCGCGGCAGAGCATTCGGGGCGAGGGCTACGTTGAATTCAGCCTGCCCTCGGAGGGCGTCAATGCCGTGTTCTGTGGTCTGAGCGAGAAGGATGGGGGCACTACCTACGAGGACCTGAACTTTGCGTTTTACCGCAAGCAGGGCGGCGTGGTGCGCTGCTATGAAGACTCGACCAAGGTGAAGGAGCTGGGTGTGCTGCCCGGGGACACCCGTTACCGCATCGAGCTGAAAAACGGCAAGGTCAGCTACTACATCAAACGGGAAGCTGACGCCGGCTTTACGCTGGTGTACGCCTCCGCGAAAGCGGCGGACCCGAGCAAGGCGTACGCCATCGACAGCTCTTTCTATAAAGGCGGCTCCCTGCTGAAAGACGTGGTGATCGGAACGCGGCTGGACGCCCCGGCGGGACGGGTGAACGTCAGCCGCACGATCTACGACGCGCGCGGTCTGGCGCGCTTCAGCCTGAACGCCCTGGGGCAGGTGACGGAGACCCGTTACGACGCGGCGGGCCGGGCGACGCAGACGCTGCGCTACGAAACCGCCTACAGCGGCGCTGATTACAGCGAAGCGGCGCTGGCGCAGTTCGTCGCGGGCGAGACCCGGGCGCAACATGCCTACATGGTGTACGACAGCCTGGGCCAGGCGCGCTTCAAGCTGGATCACCAGGGCCATATCACCGAGCTGGAATACGATCACAATGGCCAGGTGACGCGCACCCTGAGTTACGTCGCGGCCTATGACCTGAGCCAGCCGCTGACGGCGGCGGCGCTGGAAACTTATGTGCAAGGCCACGCTTCAGCCGGGGACCGGGTGGAGCAGGTCTTCTACGACGCCCGCGGCCTGGAAATCTACCGGATAGACGCCGGCGGACGCCTGATCGAACAGGAGTACGACCACGCTGGCCGTCTGACCCATCGCGTGCGCTACGCCGCCAGCCTAAATCTCGGAACCGCCGCGACCCTGACGCACGTGACGCAGGCGGCGGACGCCCATCGCAGCGCGGCGGCGAACCAGCACAGCCGTCGGGTTTACGACGCCCTGGGACGCCTGCGCTACAGCCTGGACGGCGAGAACTACGTCTCGGAAACCCTGTACAACGGACAGGGGCAGGTGACGGAAGAACGCCGTTACGCCGCCCCCTGGACCCAGGCGGCGACCCTGAGCGCCCTGTCGGGGCTGCATCCGGATGCGGAAACCCGCATCACCCGCTACGCCTATGACGACGCCGGTCGCAAGATCAGCCAGTCGCAACGGCTGATGACGGGCGGCGCGGAAACCTGGATTACTGAAAGCTACGCCTACGACGCCCACGGCAACCGCACGGCGGTGACCGACGCGCGGGGCAACGTCACCACCTTCGCCTACGACGCGGACAACCGCCTGATCGCCAAACTGACGCCGAAAGACTCCATCGACGATGCGGACATCAGCGCCAGCGCGCGCAAAGGCGCCGTGACGCGTTACCAGTACGACGGCTTCGACAACCTGATTCAGGAAAGCCAGTACATCACGGAAGTGTCGATCCATGAACGCACGGCGGCGGATTACGCCACGGCGAACGTCCCGGCGAATAACGACCCGGTGAGCGGAGATCGGCACACCCGTTACGAATACGACGCCCTCAATCGCCAGGAGCGCATCCGCACGCCGGAACTCAATGGCGTCTCCACATTGACGCGCAAGGAATACGACCGCTACGGCAACGTCATCGCCCTGATCGAAGCGGAGGGCTCCGCCCTGGAGCGCACCACGCGCTATGAGTTCGACGACCTGAACCGGGTGGTGAAGGAAACCAAAGCGTTCGGTACGGCGGACGCCAGCAGCACCGGCTACGTCTACGACGCCTTCAATCAGGTGGAGCGGGTGATCGATCCGCGCGCCTATGAGATTCTCGACAGTCAAAGCGACTGGGCCAAAGGGGAGCGGGAGCGCTTGCGCCTGCTGGCGGAAAACTATCAGGCCAACCCTGCGGGACTGTGGCAGTCCCAGCAGGCGCAGTGGCTGAAGGACAATGCGTTATTGCTGAGCTTCCTGAGCCGGGAGCACCTGCCCGAGGGCGAGCACCGGGCGTTGCTGCTGCAGATTTACAGCAAATCCCAGACGTTTGACGCGCGGGGCCTGAAAACCTCGGAAACCAACGGCGAAGGCTATACGACATACACGCAATACGACGCGTTCGGCAACATCATCTCGGTGACCGATCCGAGCGGCGCCACCGGCTACTTCTTCTATGACGCCCTCAATCGCCAGACGCTGCAGGTCAGCGCCGGCGGCGCGGCGAAGGACTTCACCTACAACGCGGCGGGCCAGGTAGTCGCCCAGCGCAGCTGGGCCAACCGGATCAACGCGGCGTTCCTGGCGGGCAAAACCGAGGCGCAGGCGCGGGCGATGCTGACGGCGGACGCGGCGCATGACCAGTTCACCCGCAGCGACTTCGACAGCCTGGGCCGACTGACGACGCAGACGGCGCAAGCGACCTCGGGGCAACAGGTCGTGGAAAGCTACGGCTATGACGCGCAGGGCAACCGGATCAGCTGGACCGACCGCGGCGGCCATGTTTACGCCTACCGTTATGACGCGCAGGGGCGCCTGCTGGAGACCATCAAACCCAGCGTGCGGGTGACCTTCAACGCCGACGCGAGCCTGACCGGAGAGCGGCGTCTGAGCGACCGCAACAGCTACGACGCATTGGGCAACCGCATTCGCGTGGTGGAAGGCGGCTATCGCGATGCGGACGGCTCCTACAAAACCATCAGCGGGCAGACGCGCGCGACGGAATACGTTTACGACAAACTGAACCGGGAAGTTCAGGTGTGGTCGGACCTCATCGATATTAGCTTCGCCAACGACGCGGGCGAGATCCGCCGCTATAACCGGGTGCGGCAGGCGACCCAGCGCGAATACGACGCCTTGGGCAACCAACTGAAAGAGACCGTGCAGGCGTTTCAGGTGGACGGCGCCAACCGACCCACGACGGCGGTGGGGGCGCAGCGCACGCAACTGTTCGAATACGATAACCTGAGTCGGGTGACGGCGGCGGTGGACGCGGCCGGCGCCGTGACCGCCTACGACTACGACCCCAGCGGCAACCGCATCCTGGAGCGACGTTACGGCGAGGCCTTGAGCAATCCCGGCAATGCCGCGCTGGCGGCGTTGCTGAGCAAAGATACGGACGATTACCGGGAACTGCGTTACACGTTCGACCTGAACAACCGTCAGGTGGAGACGCGGACCCGGGGCGAAACCCACTTTGATCTGGCGCTGAGCAATCAGCAACTGGCGGCGCTGACCCAGGGCGAAAGCGCCGTGAGCAAGGGCTTCTACAGCTCCGCGTACAGCCAGGAAGAGGTGGTGACGCAAACGCTCTACAACCGTAACGGCGACGTGATCGCGGAGCGGGACGGTCGCGGCGGCGTGACGCGTCACTTCTATACGGCGCAGGGCGACCTGCAGGCGACGTTGGCGGCGGGCGTCACGGATTACCAGCGCGATGGGGGAGCGGTGACGGTGACCCGTCATCACGCCCTGACGCAATGGACCACGGACGCATTAGGTCAGATCCGGGAGCAGGTCCAGTACGCCTATGAGGCGAAAAATCCAGCAGAAACGGCGACCCTGGCGGAGCTGCTGGCGAACGTGGCGGCGCAGCGGGCGGCGGCGGAGAGCGACGCGGCGAAGCTGGCCGGACGCGACCTGGCGGACCTGAGCGACGAAGAAGTGGCGCAGAAACTGGTGCGGGGCGACCGCAGACAGACTTACGACTATGACCGCCTGGGACGCCGGATCACCGAAACCGTGCACGGCGTGGAGGACTACCAGTTCGTGAACGGGGCGCCGAAGAAGACCACGGCGAGCAGTCGCAGCACCCGCTACGACTACGACAACCTGAACCGCCTGCAACGCACGATTGCGCCGGGAGAAGGCGCGGAGACGCTGCGTACGCTGGAGACGACCTACGACGCCCTGGGCCGCAAGACGACGGAGAAAGGACAGAGCTTTACGGACTACAAAGGCCGCATGGCGCGCGCGACCGTGACCTATGGTTATGACGCGTTAGGACGTCAGGTGACGCAGACGCGGGTGGCGCTGGAGGCGGGCGCCAACCAGACCAGCCGCACGCTGGTGAACGCGCTGGGCTTTGCGGTGGCGGACATTGACGCCAGCGGCGCGCGGACGGATTACGCGACGGACGCGTTCGGCGCGGTGGCGGAGAAAAGCTGGAGCCAGCGGCAGGCGGAAGGCGGCAGCCAGAGCTACTGGAACCGTTACTGGTATGACGGCGCGGGCCGTGAAATCAAACGCGTGGACACCACCGGCCTGAGTCACGAGACGCGCTATAACGGCTACGGCGACATCACGGCGAAAGGCATGAACGGGCAATTCCAGGAGCAGTTCAAGTACGACCGCCTGGGCCGCCTGTTCAGCACCAACAAGGAAACCGGCGCGCCGCAGCTTTACCTGTACGACAAGAACGGCAACGCCTCGGCGGAATTCATTCTGGTGGACGATCTGAAGGACGCGTCAGGCAATCCGATCGACCTGGCGACGCTGACGTCGCCGGAGCAGGTGAAGGCGCTGGGCGTGCTGCAGACGCAGATGAAAGTCAGCGTGTATGACGAACGCAACCGCCATACGGACACCTTTGAGGCGCCTCATGATTACAGCCAGTTGGAAGCGGATATTTTAAAAAGTAACGAGACGATTACTGACTGGAAATCCGATGCCGATTGGCAACTGGGCGCCGATGATGTCGGAAAGATACGTTTTGAAGACAGCGTAGGACCCACGGTTACTGGCGCAGATACCGTAATTAATACTTCCTTAACGCAGCAACCCCGGACTGAAGAAGTTACTGTCAATGGCGGCAAGCCAGGACCGACCACGCAAAAAATTAATGTCACTGACCTCGGCGCTAATTTGAGCGGACTCATGGGGTTCCTGGGCATCAGTCCCGAGGCGTGGAGTAAGTCGGGCTCGTCTTATGGCGCCATCAGCCTTAATGCCGGGACCAATAGCTACGCCAGCGCCTGGAAGGGTGAGGGGCCGTTAGAGAAAGTAAATGGCGCGTTTGAAAAAACGATTATTCGGATTTGGAATCGTAATGAGAACGGGATTACTTATATCTATCGGGATGTAGAAACGCAGCGATATATTCTGACCTCGAATACAGAAGTCGGCGCGGAGCAAATCGTTTCCATCAACGTGGCGGATGAAGACGGCTATCAGGTAAATACGATAAAAACCCGCGACGGTGAAATTAAAGTAACAGGCTATCGAACCTCCAATCACGATGCAGGCAGGTTCAGATTAGAAAACCAGGTTGAGACGCGTTATAGCAATTTAAGTTCTGAAGGGTTCGGGCGTATTCAGGCGGTTAAGCAGTCTACAGTACGTGTAGACGCGACGGAGAACATATATGGCTCCCATGGTGACTTTAAGTTTAAAGTTACACTTCCTTCGGAGTTAGTAAAGCTTAACGTACCTATTATGGTCACCTTCGGCACTGCTCACCCTACGTTTCCTGATTTAATCTTTCACCAGATTGGAGAGCCAAAAGAGTGGGGGCTTGGGGCTTCAGAGATAGAGTTTTCCGCCAAACATTTATGGACAGCTAGACACGACGATCACGAAAACTCTCATGATCACGATCCTATATTGTTTAAGTTTAAATTTACTATTCCTGGATTTGGAGGGGAAAGTATTCTGGACCTCTTTTATAAGACTGAAAGGGGAAGTCAAACGTTAAAAATTAATAAAAGCATATCAGGAGTAACTAATAAGGCGTTTTTGATTATTGATGACGCTAATTCTTATGTCGAAAGGCTGACAGGAAATGTTGCAGGTATAGACTTATCTACGGCGCAGCGCTTGGGTAATAATCGCTTTTTGGTTCGGCTCGGCAATGGTCAGTATGATTTGTCTTATGCTACATGGGGGCAAGGCTCGACAGGTAAATTAAATGAGGTTAAGCAATTTATTAACCTGACGGATCAAGCGCCATTAAAAGACACGACAGCCCAGTTCAATGTTTGGAAGACGGTAACTAATAGGAAGCTGGTCTACAAGGCTTCCGCCACACCTACGAGCTCTAATCAAAACGCTTTAGAACCTCTCGTCCAGGAAAATGATCAGCAACAACGTATTTTTCAGAGTTACAGGACAATGTGGACGTTGGGAGGCCAGACTACTTATCAAATCCATCGCCGGCAGCGTTACAACGCCTTTGGCGAAGTGGAGCAGGAAGTGGATGGCCGGGGGAACGCCACCCACCTGGCGTATGACGCACAAGGCCGTCTGACCCATAAAATCGATCCTAAGGTCGAAGTGAGTCAGGACCACGCCGTCAATGGCGTCTTAAAGTCGCTGAATGCCCATCCTATCACTCGTTATTTCTATGACGCCTCAGGGAATTTGGTGGCCAATCAGGATGCGAACAGTTATCTGGCGGAAAAGAAAGCAGGCTATTTCATTAAAAACAACGCCGCCTTCTATCGGGGCCAGACCTATTCTGCGGGCATAGTCGCAAGCGAAACCAATGCGCTGGGGCACGGCAAAACCTACCGATATGACCAGCTTGGCAATAAGCGCCTGGTGATTGATGAGCTGGGCCAGTATCACAGCTTTGTGTATGACAGCATGGGCAGACTGACGGAAGTCAGACGCTTCGAAAACCTGGCGAAGTACAACAATGCTGGCGATAGTTATACCTCTGACAAGTACTCTTATGATGAACTTGGTAATAGGGTGGCGCATACCAATGCGCGAGGCCATGTTGAAAAATATGTCTACGACGGGGAAGGACGCATCGTTAAACATATTGGATTTAATGATGGAAGTCAGGGAAGCGGGGCTAACGAGACCTCATACGAATATCGCTATGTCAGTAGCATTGGCGGTATAGGCGGTTATAAAAAGGTCACAAAAAATGGCCTGTCCACAGAAACTGACGCTAGCTATAAAACGACGTCGGACCTGACTGATGAGACGGATTACTTTGGCCGGATTCGCACTCACCAGGATTTGGGTGGGCATCAGTTTGTGTATGAATATAATCGGGCGGGCTGGCTGCAGAGACAGAGCACTTCAAACAGCGCTTACACCTATACGGATGGGGATATTCCTGCAGAACTGCTGTCGGATAACTCGCATCCCTCGAGAGGGTTGCAGGATATTCAGTATGAATACTACGCGAATGGCCGCGTGCGTCGTATCAGCGACAAAGGCGCGGGGAGTTATTCGGAGTTCAAGTATGATGCGAACGGGAATGTGGAAGAGGAAACGTACCGTCGCTCCCCCTTTACGGAACTGGATAGCATTGCTGGCGCCGGGCTGGAACAGAACTCGCTGCCATATCAAAACGTCAGAGCGACCTATGATGCGTTGAACCGCGTGGTCAGCATCCGCGATGACGACTACGACCTGACTTACTCCTATGACGCTGTTGGCAACCGGCGCCATATGAAGTCCATCTATGACGACTATCTCATCACTGATAAGAATAAAGGCGAGGATATTAAGACCCAGGACTTCTATTACCTTTACGATAAGGAAAACCGCTTCATCGTAACGATGGGGGCGTTGAGCGCTGGGGCGACGCAAAGCATATATGCCGGCAATACGGGGCATGAAATTGGCTATGATCAGGGCGGACGCCGCATCATGGATAACAGCGCGTTACTGAACAAAGACGGCGCTCCTGTCGAGAGCCGCCAGAAGTTTGAGTATGACGCTTATGGGCGAGTGCGCGCAGTCTGGCTTGAAGATGCGAGCCTTAAAGGCAAGACCGGCGAAGGCGTGAGGGCGGATGGTTACGCACGGGTTGCGGTGCGTGAGACGGATGAGCTGGGGCGAACAACCATACATTCACAGTATTCTCATTACCTTGACGCCGCTGGAGCTGTAAAAGAACGCCTGGAAAGCCTGCATCATTACGACTATAACGCCAATAATCAGGTGTTGACGGACACGGTTTATAAAGACGCTTCCATGAGTCCTGGCAGCCGTAAGTCCATTTTGACCTACACCTATCTGAATGATGGACAAACGCTCAAACAAACGTTTCTGGATGATTTGGCGAACGATGATGGAGATGTCACGACCACATATCACTATTTGGCGCGTGACCGCTGGGATAGCTACAAGGCCAGCAAGGTTACCGTATCCGCGTCTGTTGGCGCTGGCGCGTCCTATTACATCTATGATGCGAACGGCCACACTCGCTGGGTCTATGATCATCAGGATCAGCGGACTATCTCCTATGTCAACAATCAGCGCGGTCAGACCATACAGCGCAATGAAATAGACAGGAATAACAACGGTCAGGAGAAGTCCATCCGTCGTAAATTCTACTATTTGGATGGCATTGTGCGCGGCGACATTGGTAACGATGGCGTTCCCTCAAGGACGGACTACGTTCAACAGTTGGCTGAAAATGGAGATCATAGCGTTGTTGTCGGTCAGGAGTCGTACTCCTATCTCAAGACTTCTGACAAAGACAGTAATCGCAGCTGGTTGGTTACAGGAACCAGAGATATCAAAAAGCAAGTCGGGTATTCCAGTTATTACAGAATAACGCCTGTGACTTCGGCGGATTTCGACCAGAACTTCCAGCCGATTAACTCCGACTACCCCGGCAAGGCATCCTCTTACTACGAGGTTCATGAAGGGGACAAACTGTCTTCGATCGCCGCCAGCATGTGGGGAGACGCCAGTCTTTGGTATCTGCTGGCGGACGCCAATGGCCTTTCCGGCGATCAGGATCTGAAAGCCGGTTTAAGTCTGGTGATCCCAAATGTGGTCACCAACATTCACAATAACGCCAGCACATTCCGTCCCTATGACCCGGGACTGGGCCTAGGCGACACAACGCCATCGTTGCCTGAGCCTCCGCCTCCGCCCAAGAAGGGTAAATGTGGCGCCGCCTTTGTTGTCATGGTGATTGCTATCGCTGTTGCGGCCATTGTGGCTCCTTATGCGACCGCCATGCTGACGCAATCATTCAGCGCTGCTGCAGCGGCGCAAGGCGCTGCTTCAGTTGCTGGAGGCTTAGCGGCTTCTGTTGGCTCTAGTGCGGGAGTTGGCTTTGGTCTGAGTGCGGGAGTGGGCGCTGGATTTGGAGCGGTAAGCGCAAGTGTCGGCGTTGCGACCTCTTTTGCAAGTTATGCTGCTATGGCTGGAGGAGCCTTCATCGGAGGGGTTGCAGGGAGTGCTGTATCTCAGTTGGCGGCTAAAGAGCTTGATCTACAGGATCACTTTTCTCTGCGGAGCGCAGTTAGAAATGGTCTCACTGCCGCCGCTACTGTCGGAGTTAATAGCTTTGTAAATGCTTCAGGATGGTATCAGTGGGCGCAAATGGCGGCGACAGCCGCAGCAGGCGTCGGGGCAAACTATCTCGCAGGCAAAGCCACAAAACTCCCCACCACCTTCCGCTGGAGAGACGTCGCCACTAGCTTTGCTACTGCATCGGTGATGAACGGCATTGGCATTGGGGATAAGAATGCGTTTTACAACCAAGGACTAAGCAGCTACGTCGATGGCATACTCCCAGGCAGTATTAGGAACAATGACATTGCCCGCAATGCCATCCAAGGCTTCACCGCCGGCGCAGTATCCGAAGCCGTTCGCGTAGCGGTTTATGACAACGAAGACTATCGTCCTGATTATGTGGGAATGATAGCGGGGGTTGTTGGTAGTACGTTGGGAGGTTTGGCGCTTGCTGGTATAGCTGGACGTGGCGAAGAAAGTGCTGCTTCTGAAATAAAGACCAAGCACAATTTGAGTGAATTCCCTGAAGCTAGAAAAGTAAACGGAGTTTGGGTTGATGATTCAGGTAGTCCGTTACCGCTGATGTTGGCGAGCAATAATTCCTTGCCGCCTAGGGGGTACGATAACTGGGAAGATCTTGATCGAGATTTCATTGGTGAAGACTACACTAACCCAGAAATGACTCCCGAGAAGAAGCCAGAAAGCAATTTGAGTAAGATTGAAAACTATGTAAATAGCAAAGCTCTTATTGCAAACATGGCATCGGATGGGACTATATTTGGGGATGTGGATGCTTTCTTTGTGAACTATATTATGGCCCCAGTAGTGAACACTGCAGGGCTGACGCTAGGAGTTATAGGAGATGCTTCTGTTTATTTAGAAGAAGAATATAAAATTCCGATGGCGATGGTGGGAGGTGGCGTTCTAACTGAACTCAGTATGCTGGGGACGGCTGCAAAAGAGACTGCTATATATGCACGAGCAAGCTTGTCTACACCTGCCAGACCTATTTATGTGGGGTCGAAAAGTGAAATACCTCTTGGACAGCGCTATCCAAATTACCAGCGCGGTGGGAAAAAGGTAGAATATGTTGTTGCTCCAAACAAGTTAATTCATGGCGGAGTTCCAATTCGAAATGTCCCAGAGGGTAGAGAATTACTACATATAGAGTTGGCCGAACAGGCACAAGCTCTTCGAGATAAAGTTTTACCAGGAAAAGCAATAGGAAAAGCAAATATAGCTGCAGCTCGGCTTGAGTTAGATGAAGGATCGGTTCTTCTTCAGCAGGCGACAAGTCGTCGCAATGGACCAATACCAGAAAAACCAATACCTAGGTCTGAAGGAGGTTTTTTCGAACCTACCAAGCATCTCGACAACAATGGCAATGGCAGAGTGATGGAAACAGATGCAGAGTTTAAAATATTTGATGATTTCGCTGGTCAATTAATGAAATTACCCGAAGCAAGTAGACGAGGCACTCTGGACTTGTTTACTGAAATGAGTATGTGTACTAGTTGCTCAGGTATCAAGACGCAATTTGAAGCGATGTTTCCTAATATTGAAGTAAATGTCAGTTTCAAGAAGGAGTTTCAATGATGTTTGATAAATTTGAAATTAAAGGTGAACTCGACGAAAATTTGTTATCTACTCTGAAATCTATGTGGAATACAGAATACAGCGATTTGTATGACGATTTGTATTTTGGTGGAGATAATTTGTCTGATCATGACCTAGAGGAAGATATAAGGGCTCTTCTAGAAACTCGTAGGGCAAGAAACGAACAGGTTTTTCAAAGGGATTTTTATATTGGATTGAGTTTTTGTCATGCAGTATTGCCGTCATTATCTGGCAGTTTGAGTAGCGATTCTATCGAGCCATTTACTGAATTTTTGAGGTTGGTTTCAAAGGGGGAATGCGTAGAAGTAAGATCGTTACCAGGTTTGCCATCAGTTGATGAAGTTCCAGGAATAGTAGGTGAGTCAGTTAGTGTATTTCACGACATGAGAAGAATGGTAGAAACTAGAAATTCGCTAGATGCGATCATGAGTATGGTTGACAGCTGTATATTGGGATCGGCGATATGCCATGGTTCCTCAGATAAAAGGGCAATATTTAATTGGTTTATTACCTGCGTAATTCCATCCTCTGAAGTATTTGAAGTTCCTGCAGTAATTTATACAGTAGATACGAAACTTCCGGAAGCTTGGAGCTACTACAAGTTGTAGTTTTAAAAAATTACTGAATCTTAATAAAACACCTATATCATCTAAGGGACTGATATTACTCACCAATGATAGACACCCTGTTAAGCGAGTACACTACGCTACAGAGGTGAACTATGACCAAACAGAAAATATCAAACTCCAAATCTCGCCAGCGTTATTCCGACGAGTACAAGGCGGAAGCCCTGGCGCTAGCTCAACGTATCGGCGTGAGCGCCGCCGCAAGGCAATTGGGTCAACTTTACAATTGACGCAGTAAAGCGCGGCTGGCGCAGTTTCGTGGCGAAACGGAACAGCAGCTGGCCCAGGAAAACGCCCGCCTGAAGCGTCAGTTGGCTGAACAGGCGGAAGAGCTTGCCGTGTTAAAAAAAGCGGCGGCGTACTTCGCCAAAAGCGTGAAGTGAGGTACGCCTTTATGCACTCTCACACAGGCTTTTTCCGCATCACTTGCATGGCGAGAACGCATCAGGTCTCAATAAGCGCTACTACGTTAGAGCGAAAGCCGCCAGAAAGTTTAAGGCCACCACTCACCCCAGGCATAGCCTGCCTTTGGCGGAAAACCTTCTTCAGCAGGACTTTAATGCAACGGAGATAAATCAAAAATGGGCGGGTGACATCACCTATTTGTGGACGGAAGAAGGTTGGCTGTATCTAGCCGACGTGCTGGACCTGTTCAGCCGTAAAGTCATAGGCTGGGCGATGAGCGAGCGAATGAAATCGGAGCTGGTCTGCGACGCCTTGCGCATGGCGTTGTGGCGTCGACGTCAGCCCAAAGGGGTGATCGTCCATTCAGATCGAGGCTCCCAATATTGCTCAGAAGCCTATCAGACGTTGATTCAGGCGCACGGGCTTCGTTGCAGCATGAGCGGCAAAGGCAATTGCTATGACAATGCCTGTGTGGAAAGCTTCTTTAGTGGAAGCGATTCACGGAGAGCGGTACGCAACCCGACAAGAAATGCGTGAAGCCGTGTTTGAGTATATCGAAGTGGATTACAATCGAACCCGCCTTCACAGCACAAATGGGTATCTCAGCCCAGAAAGTTATGAGGCATCGAAAGTCGCTTAATGACGTGTCTAATCTTTGTGGGCAGGATCAGTTTAGGAGATATGGCCACTGAAACAGGAATAGCTTCTTGGGGTAGACGGAACGATCTTTTCAGGCTCAATCTAAATCTTTCTAGGGCCACTTATCATTCATCGTAGTGAGGAGGAGTTATTGTATAAGGATCAAAGGTGGCAGAGTATAGTAGTTCCAGCAGACAGGAAAGATTATGGATAGATATGATGGAAAAAATAAGTAACTTAAATGAATTTCCAGATTTTCTGCTGGAGAAAATAAGAAAAATTATGCTGGAAGACTGTTTCTTGGCGCGAAACTACTTGCGAGAGATTGTTGATGGCGGGCAGCAAAGGTATGTAAATGCATTTTTTCGTGATGTTGTTCAAGGGAAAGTAAAGGCTAGTGAGTGGAGGCGTAGAAACTGTAGACTAATATCTATTTCAGTTGAAGATATGATGCGTGTTCCTGTTCAGGAGTGGCCGCTAATAAGTAGAGGTCAGGGAAGGTTTATTCAAATCTGGCCTAACCCATCGTTTGATGATGCTGAAACCTTTTCTGGTACGCTAGCGTTATATGATGAAGGCTTAAATTATCTCTCAGAAAAAATCGAGTCTACAATTCCTTACTTTGAGAGATGCCCTGTCTTTGTTAATGATGTAGTAATGTCGGCTAGACGATATATAGCATATAGATTTTATAGATGCTTTTGGGCGAGAGATAATCGCTTCTTGAAAAGCGAAACGGTTGAAGATATGGTTGAATTGGCCTATCCAGGTTTCTCTATGGATACCCTTACAACAGATGCAAGAGTCGCTTTGGCAGGGCTTCTTACCGAGGTGGATAGTTCAAAATATAAAATTAACTATACTCCAGGATTTTGGGGGGATGAAGAACTTTATAAGTAAATTTATGATACAAGTGTATAAGGCCGGTAGTGATAAACACCACTTGTATAGGAGGTAATTTGATCGATTTTCCCTTTGTAAGTAATAAAAATTGAGCTCAGATATTAAGTGCGTCGTTTTCTCTCCTCGCCACTTCCGAGCTCAATTAAATTCATACCGAAAACCTACAAACTCCACCCATTCAGCGCCAACACCCCATTACCCTCATTACAAACAAATTCTCTACTTCCCGGCAGATAGTTAATAGGAAGGTCGCACGGGTATTCGTATAGCAGTGCGCCGCTTTCCAGGTCCCATATGGTGATGGCGTCGCCTTTTTCCGTGGTTGAGAACAGATATTGGTCGTAGTAGAAGGCGTTCATGGTGGGGCCGGCGAACCATTTGATTTGTTCGCCGCTTTTGACGTCGAAGATGGCGGCGCTGGCGAGGGGGACGTCGTAGTCGGTATGCAGGTCCTGGCATCCCCAAATACAGATGCGGTCTTCGTCGATCCAGAAAAAGGGCGAGGACCAGAAGTAATCCCAGCTTGCGTACATGACTTTGGATTCGCCGATGTCCGGCTCCCAGGGGTTGTGGTTAAGCCAGTGCTGCAAGTCCCAGCTGTAGGCGACGCCAACAGGGTGCCATACCCAGCCGATCGTGGCGATGCGTTGGCCGTTCGGCGAGATAACGAGGGCGCCGCTCCATTCACTCATAAAAGTAGCGTCTTCATCATGTTCTGGCGGCGTGTCGGAATGGCGCGGGGTTAGGCATTCTCCCGTTCTCGGGTCGAAGATATCCAGTTGATTCCAGTCGGTGGCGCAGACTAATAAGGTTTTCCCATCTTGCTCAAAAAAAGCAACGGGGAAGTCCGCTTCTTCCATATGGTAGTCGCCAGCGTCAAGCTGCATGAGGATCTCGCCAGAGCTGAGGTCCAGCACTAAGCCTTTATTGGAAGAGCCTTCGTCTGCATGCCGGTATAGCAAAGAGGTGATGGCCAGAAACAGATTGTCAGGACTGATCTTCAGGGTAATTGCCCCAGCGGGATGGATCTGCTCAACAGGTAAGGTTGCGACCTGGACGGATTCGCCATTCTGGAGATTCACGCGCCACAATCCGCCATCATCGGTGAAAAGCATGGCGTCCGTGGGATGGTTCTTTAGCGGCTCAAGGTCAAGAAGGGTGCGTCCGTTTAGTAAGTCGAGATGAATTTCCCGCCGGGTAAAATGGAATGCTTTCGGTTCCCTTTTGATTTCCAGCATGCCTGCTATCGACCAATAACAATTGGCGTCCGCCGCCACAAAACAGTCATCGCACCAATAGCAATATTTAAAGTTTTCCGCATCGGCGCATTCCGCACAAAGATATTCCGCTTGCTCTCCAACTCCGATAAAGCGTTTAACGCCGTTTTTAACTGACATGTCGAAAATATGCGGGCAGACGCAAATGTGCGGGTTGGCGTGGGAACAGTGTTGAGTTGTCATTGTCATCCTTTGAGCAGACTGCATTGAGGCTGGAGTCGATTGCGCTATCAGGCTCTTGGCGAGCGCCCGGGGCGAATAGCGTTAGTTTGGCTAAACTAGCGGCTTGGCCAGCTGGAGTCAATCGCCCTTGAGAGAAGGGCGATTGAGTTTACATCAGGCGGCGCCATGAGCTTCCGGGTTATTCAGACGTATCGTTATCTCATGCAGGCGCGACCAGCTCTGTAATGTCGTCGGCAGTGAGACTGCCGCGTCTCCAAACTGCCAGGAATAGGTGACAATGGAGAACAGGGAGCCTGTTGTTATGCCGACATAGCTACTACAGAGCCAAAGGTTGAGTACGACGAAGGCGGTGATCAGCAAAAAAATCAGACCATAGACAATGGACTGCGCATCGGACAGGCGCACCTGCCAATGTCGTATGGCGTGCAGATGCTTCAGCAACTGTCCCGGCTGGCGGGCGCTTAATATGCTGACTTGGCGCTCCATCTGTGAGTTAAGGCCGCCGTTGAGGCGGAAAAATCGATGATGGAAACACAGATACACCGTCAGCATGGCGACCAGTAGTCCGAGGGCGCTCATCGCCAGGTCCATTGAGAAAGACGACAGAATCATGGCGGAAGCAACCAGCGTGATGACCGCCGCGAATAGTTCCGGCGTGTCCTTTTCAATAAAGTCGACCAGCTCCGTCGCCATATGCAAACGCGCATTGCGAATGGAGACGGACAACGCCTGCTGTCGTTGATCTAATTCTGAGCCCAGTTTGACGCGTATCTTGCTATAGGCGCGGGTGTCATAGAAACGACGCAGGACCGCGATGGTGGTGATCAAAACGAAGGCGCAAACCAGCCAGGCCAGTTGGGTCGAACCGCCGGACAGCATGTCGTCTATCGCCAGTCCGATCAGTAGAGGGATGGCCGCGTCCAGAGCATATTCGAGAAACACCAGTAGCCAGGTGAGTCCAACGCGCCAGCGGAACTCTTTTAATATTCGGCGTAAGCCTATTTCAGGTGCGGCGTTCATTGCGCTGCCCTTTGTTGTTCATCTTGTTGCTCATCACGCAGGTGAGTCCAGCGTGCAGATTTTTTATCGGTGTCATCGTTTCAGGTTGATTAAATAGGTAAGTTGTCATTATTGACAATCTATGTGCGAAAGAATAAATTGTCAATGCTGATAATTTATGTGGGGGGTTTTATGGCGCGGCCAAGTAAAAAGTCGGAAAGAACGGAAGAAATCATGCAGGCCTTTCGGCGCTGTGTGGCCCGATATGGTCTGGAAGGGAGTACGTTGGAGCGTATTGCGGAAGAGTCGGGGCTGCAACGCAGTCTGGTGCGCCATTATGTCGGCAACCGAGAGGATTTAACCCTGCAACTGATCGAGCAAATAGCGGCGCAGTATGACCGTGAGTGGCGAGAAATGCTGAGTGACCTGCCGGCGACAGAAGTCGCGCCAGCATTTCTGCGCATGCTGTTTGAATATGAAGACGATGACAGAGAACGCATGCAATTGGAGTCAGCATTGATATTCGCCGCAAGCCGGGATGCGGCGATCAGCGACGCCATGCGCTCATGGACAGAGCGGTTTTATGGCGATATCGCTGAGATTCTCACACGGGATTATCCCGATACTGACGACGATGCTCTGCAGTCCGTCGCTTTTGGCATCGCCTCTCTGTATTTCAACATAGACTCCATGCAGCCCTTACAGATGGCGGACCGCTACCGCGCCTCCGCGCTTGACGCCGCACGTCGTATGGTGGCGACGTTAGAGTGATTTTTGCGCCAACTCTTCCAGCGTTGCGCAGATTTTCTCCTGTAAATATCCACACAACCTGTGGATATCTCTTTGGAAAACACCGCAATCCCTTTATTCCGTAGGGCTTGCGGGATTTTTTGCATTTTATGATCAGGGTATTTTTTACACGGTGATGACAACGGTAGAAAGGATTTACTCAAGATAGGATTTCAACACTCTCTCATAGGTTGAAAGTCCATCATCGCCGGGGTCATTTTTCAATTGATCCAGGACATGCTGAAAGAGCTGGATCGTCTCATCGGGCGTGTCTTTGTGGAAGGCGAAATAGAGATCTCCCGCGGAGCCGAAACTCCAGACGGGCTCATAATCCTCCACCTTGGCGCCTTGCTGTTTGAGCAGCCATAGTGCGGTTCTTTGTCCATAGGACCACAGGTGGATGCGGCGAAAAATCAGCATACGGGCGGCGATATCCGGATGCGAGACAGTCTGGCGGATATCTTTCGGAATTTTGTAAGCGTCCAACACCTGCTCGCCCATATCGCTGGCGACCGCGACGACTGAGAGGTCATCCAGATCCGATAACTGTTTTACTTCAAAATCACGACGCTTTCTCGCCATAAGCACCACCGGCGACGAGGCGACAGGGCCAACCCAGCGGAACAAGTCTTCGCGATCAGGATTACGACGGGTGCTGAACAGCATCGTATTAGGCTCGTTCAAGACCATACGATATCCCCGCGCCCAGGGATGCACTTGTATGTCTTTGCGCGTCTGTTTTGAGCCGATAATTTGCAGCACCGCTTCCAGCAAGTCCACGGAGCTTCCTTTCAGCTGGCCATTCTCGGTGTAGTTATAGGGAGGCGACTCTTCGGTGATAAACCGAAGCCCGGCGGCAGGGTCCGCAGCAATGGTCAGGCCGGACGGCAGCAAGAATGCGAATGTCAGGAGCAGGCTCCGCCACTTCAACGTCTTTGATATAAACATCAGAACGCCACCTGCTTAGAAGGCGAACGCCGACGCCAGACCAAGATCTCTGCAGCGCCGACAGTAGTTGCTTAAAGTATTGTATCGATATGCGAAAGCGTCAAACGGGCAGGGAAGTGGCGTGCAGCTGGGGGCTAATACCGCAAGCGCTTAAAAACGGAGCGATGTCTTTGAGTGAGAAGTGCGAAAACTCGGTCCTGATTGGAGCAAAAACGGATAAGATTGACCCGCCTTACTTTGAGCTTTTGTTTTTGATGGGTAACTGTGGTTTAAAGGCGCATGATTGCGTAATTTTGAAAGGATAATTCATGAAGAAAGTAGTTTTTCTGGCGTTGTTATCGGCGACGGCCAGCCCGTATCTTCAGGCGGAAACGCTAAGAGAATATGGCGCGATGGGCGACGGCGTAGCGGACGACACGCAGGCGATATTCAACGCCATTGATAATCACCAGCCTGAAATGGGTTTTTTGGATGGCGAGAACCAGACCTATCTGATCAAGAAGAGAGTCGATGTTAATAAAAGCATGGCGATTAAGAACGCCAGATTCTTATTTGCGCCGGACGCCAGCTATCTCGCGAATCCCTCAAACTACAGAGCTTTTTTGATCCGCGGCGCGGCTGAAGCGCCACTGCAGGTCGAGTTGGAAAATATCGCGCTTGTGCGTGGTGGGAATAAGACCTCTGGTTCCATGTCCGACTCTGCTGGAATCTGGATAGACAATGCAAACAGGGTGACCCTGAGTAACGTAGAAGTCAGCGGCAATGGGCGCGGGCCTGGCGTTCTGATTGCTGATTCTGACAACGTGACAATCAACGACCTGTACGTCCACGATATGTTTTGGAGCCCCTGTCGGGAAGATGAAAGCACGCTAACCAAGAATTCACTGCTATCGCGTAAGGACTGGAGTTCTCGCATGATTCATGATCCTGCGAACTGTGGGAGCGACAACCTGATTCGTATTGAGGAGCAAATAGCGGGCTTGCTCATCGTTCGCTCGAATAATATTCGGATTAATAATCCCAGCATTGAAAGAATCTACGCCCACCTAATTGATGGCGCTATGCCATATCAAACGGACGGGATTACTATCGGTTCAAACTTTGATGATCTGGATAAGCAGGCAAATTGCGAACAAAAAACGGACAGGGACGAATTCAATATAGAGATTCGTGGGGCGAAAATAACAGATGTGTGGGAGGGCATTGACTTCACTGGCAATCCGCTCGCGGATATCCTGGTGGATGTCGCATCCATTTCGCGCACCCATGCCTTCGGCGTAAAGTTCGCTAACGGGGCCTCATGCGCCCTGGTTAAAAACGTCACGGTTACAGACAGCGGGCTCTCAGGCTTTGTATTGACGGGGAAGAACAACCCAGACCATTCGGCGCCTGCGCCTCACTCCGTTACCTTTGACAACACCGTTGCGATAAACCCAGGCTCTAATGGGTACTGGCGCGGCGTGGCGAGCATCGCCGGCTACAGAATCATGAACGGGGCGCTGCAGGACCCAACGGACATACGCATCATTAACTCTAAATCCGTTGACACTCAAACTGTGAAAACCATGGATTATGGCTTCTTCTCAGAAGCCTGTGACGCAGCGTTGACGGTCTCCAACCTGGACTCTCTTGGACACAGAATCGAAGGCTTAAAAGAGTCCAGCGGTTCTTGTCGTTGAGTCTAAAACTGGCGGTTTCGGCTTGATGAACGAAATGAAGCTCTGAGCGTTTTGCTCAGAGCTTTGCTTGCTGTGAGTGTGGCGCTGACAACCTTTTCATCCGCCGTATCTTCAAGCGTCTTTTTTAGCTATGACTGGAGGCGGTCGCTGAGAGGCGAAACTTCCATCGTTACCCTCTTTAAGTTTGTTGGATAAATCTTTGGTCGGATAGATCGCACCTCGCCTCTCAATTGTTTCTTGCGCGGCATTCACCCTTAAACTTATTGACTCCAATCAATTTAAAACTGCGTCAACAGTATTCCATACCGATATTAATATAATGCGCGGGCATTAAAATGGCCTCGCCTTTTAGGGGATTGTAGCCATGAAAAGGTATTCATAAAAAATGGCTGTGATTTTTTGGAATGGAGTATTAAGTCCGTTGTATTGACTTAACTCAAAACAATGATGCTACAGCTCTTTTTTTGCACGAAGAAAATAGATGGCTTTTAATATTATTGATGTTTTTCAAGTAATTATGTGAATTTTTGATGGCGTGAGAGGCCGTGTTTCAAACGCTTGACCAAATGGACTAATCCTGATAGATTGCCGCCCGGCTAACCTAGCCGGTAAAAGGATATGGAACGATCCGCATATAAGGAGATACGTTGTTTGGTCTGGCATAGGCTTATATTTATAAGTTGATGTATATGCCTGATCCCCGCCTTTTATACATATAAAACAATGGCTACGCATAATATCTGAACAGTTAAACGGAAAGATATAAATACTGATTTATTTAGGTTAAAAGGAGTTATAACCGTGAACAAAAACACGCTTAAACGGGCTATTACATTTTCTGTCTCCACTCTGGCGCTGAGCGTCTCCGCCGTCACCTTGGCCGACGTTTCCGGTCAGGACGCACAGTACGTTCGCGACTACCTGGAGCGTTTCCACGCCAACCCTGCCGCAGTCATGGACGAAGTGCCTGTCAAAGAAGCCGCCAACGGCGATCTGGCTATGCCAGTATTCAGTGACGAAGCAATTCTCTCCGGCGACTTCGTAGAAGATAAGGATGAACTGCGCAGAGACCTGTTGAATGGTTCCCGCAGCAACGGCTTCATGATGATGCGCTCTATGGAGCTCAGCAACGACAATGCTGCGCGCCTGGTGGACAACGGCGACCAACTGATTGGCAACGTTCACGAAATGGATACTGCGAATCTGACTAAAGCCTCCCTGGCCAGCCAGCCTTGGTCCGACGACTACTGGGGTCTTTACAAAGGCGCACTGGGCATTCGCTACGCCGATCCCAAGCTGAATGATTCCTGGCCGTCCAACTGGTACGATCACTGGATTTTCGCGACCAGCACTCACAAGCCGCAAGAATATATCGACGCAGGCGAAATCGATAACCTGTCTCCGTCTGAAAAGTACGACTTGCTGGTGGGCGACTCCAACTTCACTCTGACTCAGAAAATGTGGGAGTCCGGTAAAGGCTACTGGGATCGTTACGGTTCCGTTGAAGCCTGGATGGGTCTGTGCCACGGTTGGGCTCCTGCCGCCTACATGCTGCCGCGTCCATCTAGCTCCATCACTGTTAAGTCGCCAGAAGGCAAGGACATCAAGTTCTTCCCATCCGACATCAAAGCATTGGGTACATTGTTGTGGGCGGAAGCGTCCCCAGGCGTGCGCTTCATCGGCGGACGTTGTAACTCCAAAGATCCCGGCAAAGATGAAAACGGCCGTATCCTGGATCAAGCCTGTTTCGACAGCAACCCAGGCAGCTGGCACAAAGCGGTGGTCAACCAGATCGGCGTAAGCAAGCGCAGCTTCGTTATCGATGCGACATTCGATTATGAAGTATGGAACCAGCCAGTATTGAAGTACGAATACACTTACTTCAACCCGCAAACTGGCGCTTCCTACAACACGGCGCAAGAAGCGGTTATCGCCATGAGCGATTACACACAGGACAAGTTCTCCAAGTATCGCGCTCAGGAAGCGAAGCAAGTCGTCGGCGTTCAGATGAAGCTGACTTACATCGTGGAAACCAGCCCGACTCACAGAGACAAAGACTATCCGTCATACGACCGTACTTACACTGTTCGTTACGTGTATGACCTGGAGCTGGATTCCAACGGCGACATCATTGGCGGCGAGTGGTACAACAACCGTCACCCTGACTTCCTGTGGACACCTGGACCTGGCGCGCACGCTGTCTCTTACTACAACCCGACTGGTTCCACCAGCGAGACCAAGACAGAGCAAAAAGCGGGCGTAATCGAGCAGAACAAGTGGGCGTTCTACGGTCCGTTCACCACCACTGGCTCCTTCAAAGTCACCATGACTGGCGACAGCGATGCGGACCTGTACGTGAACAAAGGCGCCCAGCCAAGCGACACTACCTATCAGTGCCGTCCATATCAGGAAGGCTCTAACGAGGAGTGCTCTGCAAACGAAGCGGGAACTTACTACGTTGGCGTTAAAGGCTACAACAACAGCTCCAACTACAACCTGAACATTCAATACACCCAAGGCGGCTCTGGCTGGGCGAAAGGACAACCTATTCCTTCCAGCTGGAAAACCAACGCGAAAAATGCGGCAGGTTACAGCCAGCCTCTGACCACTATCGTTGAGCAACTGTTCAACTGGTCTGCGGAGTAATTCGACGTACTCGCTACGTTATTCATGAATGCATGAGAGGGTCCGGTATTTAAGTCCGGGCTATTTTCCGGGGCGCAATTTTGCGCCCCTTTTTTTGTTCTTTTCACGGCGGTTTTGAGCTTTGATGACCGGCGTATTGCGGTTTCCATAAAGCTTGTCCATGTTTTGTGTTTTTGTTAGAAGTCCTAGGCAAAATTCGCTAGAGTGCTCTACTTTGGAGCAGCCCCTCTGATTAACGTCGCCCCCTGGCGGATGCCGGGTTCACGGCGACTTCAACATATCTGTGTTCATTAATTAACTTCTTGTGTAATTCGCATGGCAAAGAAATCGCGTCGTCCTGCTGTGGTGGGAGTGGTCATTTTTGTTGTTTTGGCCGCTGTCGGCTGGAACGCTCAGAGTTGGTTCGAGCCTGAGCCCGTTGAATACGTTACCGCCCCTGTGGAAAAGCGGGATATAGAGCAAACGGTGCTGGCCACCGGCGTCCTGGAAGGCGCCAAGCAAGTGGCGGTGGGCGCTCAGGTTACCGGGCAGTTGAAGTCCATGAACGTCTCTGTCGGCGATAGGGTGGCCAAAGGCCAACTGCTGGCGGAAATCGATCCGGTGTTACAGCGCAATGAGTTGAACCGCGCCATGGCGGAATTGAAAAACGCCAAGGCGTCGCGGCGGTCCCGTGAGGCCATGCTGCGTTACTACGAGCTGGAGTTTAAACGCCAGCGTGAAATGAACGCCCAGGCGGCCGCGTCCGTGTCCGAGCTGGAAAACGCACGCGCCCAGCTGGAAAGCGCGAAGGCCGACATTGAAGCGCTGGAGGCCCAGATCAGTCAGGCGGAAATCCAGGTTGAAACCGCGAAGGCTAATCTCGGATTCACCAAGATCGTGGCGCCGATGGACGGCGTGGTGATCGCCACTAAATTCGAGCAGGGACAAACCTTGGTATCGACCCAGGAGGCGCCGACACTGCTGATCCTCGCAAACCTGGACACGATGACGGTGAAGGCGCAAATATCTGAGGCGGACGTCACCAAAGTGAAGTCCGGCCAGGAGGCGAACTTCACGGTTCTGGGCGATCCGGATCGTCAATACAGTGGCGTTCTGCGCACCATCAAGCTGGCCCCGGACAATATTTCCGATAACGGCTCCGTCAGTAACTCCACCACCGCCGTCTATTACAGCGGTGTGCTGGAAGCGCCGAATCCCGACTACTCCCTGCGAGTAGCCATGACGGCGCAAGTGTCCATCATTATTAATAGACAATCGCAAACGCTGAGCATTCCTATTTCGGCGTTAGATCCCGACCAGGAGATCAGCGGCGCAGAGCACAAAGTGCGTGTGCTGGTGAACGGCCAGCCGGAAGACCGAACCATTGAAACCGGCATCCGCGACAATGTTTACGTGCAGGTGCTGTCCGGTTTGAATGATGGAGACAATGTGATCCTCGGCGATAGCCTGTCAGTTCCGGCAGACGGTGAAACCTCTGTTGTTATCGGAGGCTAGCTCGCTGTATGAAGGAGCCTTTGATTGAAATAAGCGCCCTGAACAGGATTTTCCAGGCAGGGGAGCAGCAGGTCGCCGTGCTGAAAGACGTGGACCTGAAGATCTATCCGGGTGAAATAGTCGCCATAATGGGGACATCGGGGTCGGGGAAATCGACCTTGATGAATATCCTGGGATGCCTGGACCGCCCGAGCAGCGGCAGCTATAGAATCAGCGGGAGGGAAACCAGGGAGCTGGATGACGATGAGCTCGCCGCCCTGCGCCGCAATCACTTCGGTTTTATCTTTCAGCGCTATCATCTGCTGTCGCACCTGGATGCGTTAGGCAATGCGGAGTTGGCGGCGGTGTACGCCGGCGTCTCCAAAAGCTCACGTCGGGAGCGGGCGCACATGTTGCTGTCGCGCCTGGGGTTGGAGGAGCGGTGTGAGCATAAGCCCAGTCAGCTTTCCGGTGGTCAGCAGCAGCGGGTGAGCATCGCCAGAGCCCTGATGAACGGCGGCGAAGTCATTCTGGCGGACGAGCCTACTGGCGCGTTGGATACGCGCAGTGGCCAGGAAGTCATGACGGTGTTGCGAGAGCTGCATCAGCAGGGGCATACGGTCATTATCGTGACCCATGATCCGCAAGTGGCGGCGAAAGCAGAACGAATCATTGAGATTCAGGACGGCGAAATTATTGCTGACCGGGTGAATCCCGTTTCGGAATCGGAGGCGTCCGCGTCGTTGGCAACCGACGCTATTTCGGCGACGGGTGGTAAAGAGGCGCGAGGCGCCTGGCTGGGGCGTTTCACTGAAGCATTTAAAATGGCCTGGATCGCCATGACCTCTCACAGGCTGCGAACACTGTTGACCATGCTCGGCATTATTATCGGCATCACCGCCGTGGTGAGTATTGTCGCCATCGGCGAAGGCGCCAAGCAGAAAGTCATCAGCGACATCAATTCCATTGGCGTCAACACCATCGAGATTTTTCCCGGTAAGGATTGGGGAGATGAGCGAGCCGCCGCCATTGATACCTTGGTGGCCGCCGACGTGGAGGCGTTGCAGGCGCAGCCCTTTGTCGACAGCGTGACGCCCAGCATTGCCAACAGTCAGCAACTGCGCTACCGCAATGTCGCCGCCAATGTGAACGTGAATGCAGTCGGCGAGCAGTACTTCCGCGTAAAAGGACTGGTTGTTGCGGAAGGCCGGCCGCTGCTGCGGGAAGATATTCGCACACAGGCGCAGGTGGTGGTGATCGACAATAATACCCGCAAGAAGCTGTTCGCGGGTGGCGATGACCCCATTGGCAAGGTGATTTTGATCGGCGCCTCGCCCTGGACCGTGATCGGCGTGGCGGAAGACAAAAACGATATGTTCGGAGGCGGCGGCAATCTCTCAGTGTGGATGCCATACAGTTCCGCGACGACTCGTCTGATTGGCAGGCAGAATTTCAGTTCCATTATTGTTCGCACGCCGGACGGGCTTTCCAGCGCCGTGGCGGAGCAAGGCATCATTCGTTTGCTGACCCTGCGCCATGGCGTGAAGGACTTTTTCACGTTCAGCACCGACAGTATTTTGAAGGCGGTCGAGAAAACCACCACCACTTTGACCCTGTTGGTGTCCTCCATCGCCGTCATTTCTTTGATCGTCGGCGGCATAGGCGTCATGAATATCATGCTGGTGTCAGTCACTGAACGTACTCGTGAGATTGGCATCCGCATGGCGGTCGGCGCCCGGCAGAGCGATATATTGCAACAGTTCCTCATTGAAGCCGTGATGGTGTGTCTGATCGGCGGCGGCATCGGTATTTTGCTGTCTTTCGGCGTGGGCGGTCTGTTCTCGTTGCTGGTGCAGGATATGCAGATGTCATTTTCCGTCACTGCGATCGTCTCTGCGGTGGTTTGCTCCTCCCTGATCGGCGTGCTTTTCGGCTTTTTGCCTGCGCGAAATGCGGCGCGGCTGGACCCGATTGAAGCCTTGGCGCGGGAGTGATTGATGTACGGTAATCGCATGAAGTTTGGAGTAAAGCGAGTGAGTTCCATAAACGCGGGCGGGAAAAAACACATAGCTCTTTTGTTGCTGTCCTCCATGCTGTTGACGGGGTGTGAAGGCTTGGCGCGCTCGCAATATACGCGGCCGCAATTGGAGCTGCCCGCCTCCTGGAGCTATGCGCCAGTGAATGGAGAGCAGACGTTGGCGTCCGAGCAATGGTGGCGGGCGTTTCAGGATCAGGAATTGAATGGCTTGATCGAACGGGCGCTGCAGAGTAACAGCGACATGGCGTTGGCGGCGTTGAAAGTGCGTCAGGCCCGACTGCGCGCAGGCATCGCAGACGGCAATCTGACGCCGGATGTCACCGCGCAGTTCAGCGCTTCCCGGGAGCGCAATATTGACGCTCATACCAGCAGTAAATCCGTTGGCGCTTCTCTTGGATTGAGCTATGAGATTGATCTGTGGGGGAAGCTGTCCAGCGCTCGCGACACAGCTCATTGGGAAGCGATGGCGACCGAGCAGGACAGGGCGGGCGCCGCGTTGGCGTTGATCGGGACCACTGCGAATCTGTATTGGCGTCTGGCCTATCTGAATGAATCTATCGCCGCGAGCGAGGCGTCGCTGGCATACACGGCCAAAGCGTTGGAACTGGCTCAAGTGAAACATCGTAGCGGCGCGGTCTCCAATCTGGACTTGATTCAGGCTGAGCAGAATCTGGCGAGCCAGCGCGCTTCGTTGACCACACTGCTGCAGGACAAAGTGGAAGCGCAAAACGCCCTGGCGATTCTGTTTGATCAGGCGCCGGAAAATACCGTGCCTGACCCCAAAACTCTGCCCGCAATGGCGATGCCCACTTTGCCTTTGGCGACCCCTGCTGCATTGCTGGCGCGAAGGCCGGACATGCAGGCGGCGGAGATGCGTTTGCGCAGCGCTCTGGCTGATACGGACCATAGTCGCACCAGTTATTATCCCAGCTTCAGCCTGACCGGATCGCTGGCGACAGGCGGTTCGGAACTGGCGGATATCTTGCGCAATCCCGTTGCGTCCTTGGGGGCGGGACTCAGTCTGCCGTTCCTGCAGTGGCGGCAGACGCAATTGAATATTCAGGTCTCCGAGGCAGCCTATGAGCAGGCGGTGATTGAGTTCAGGCAGAAACTCTATTCATCGTTGGCGGAGGTGGAAAATAAGCTATCCGCCAGAACACAACTGATGGCCCAGGAAGACGCATTGCGCACTTCGTTCAAGTTGGCTTCTGAAGCCGAGCGTCTGGCGGAGGTCCGTTATCGCTCCGGCGCCACAGGCGTGCAAGCCTGGCTGGATCAGCAGGAAACGCGGCGCTCTGCGCAATTGCAGCTCACTGCGAACCGTCTGGCCCAATTGCAGAATATGATGGCGTTGTATCAGGCGCTGGGCGGTGGGTTCGCAGAGAAACTCGATTAACTGGCGGAGCGGGTTTTGGTCAGCGCTCGCAGTTCTGCAAATGCGTCGACAAAGTAGCCGGCCAGTTTGTCCGGGTCGGGTATCAGCCCCTGATCTACCGCGACGCCGAACTGAATTGCTCCGTCATAGCTGATAATGCTGAGGCTGATGCCGACCTCTCCAGATTGCGGCGCCCAAATCATGGGCGTCAGTAATTTGCTGCCCGCCAGATATAGCGCTTGTTTGGGGCCAGGCACATTGGTGATCACTACAGACGCTTTTCTGCTTAGCATCTCCAATGCCGTTTGCTCCAGAAAGTCCGGGCCTTTGCCAAGCAACCCCAGTAATCCGTAAAACGCTTTCGCCTGTTGAGAATGCTTAAGCGCCAGCATATCGCGGCGCACTGCTTCAAAACGTTCCGCCACGTCATGAACTCCGATCGGCAATGGCGCAATCACTAGGCCGAACTGATTTCCCAGAGCATCGGCCGGCTCTTCCGGTGGGCGCAGGTTGAAAGGTACGGCGGCGTGAATTGTTTCCACATCCAGCTCAATGCAGCGTTCCACCAGATAACGCCGCAAAGCGCCGGTAGCCGCGCACAACAGCACATCATTGATGGTCGCTTTCAGAGCCTGCGCAGTCTGCTTTACTTGTGGAAAGTTTAATGGCTGCGCCCATGCGAGGCGCTTTCTCCCACTTAGATCGCCTTTAAAACAGGTGGCTGGATCAGCTGGCAGCGCGGCGACGCGGGCGACCTCCGACCCCATTGCGACGCCTTGGCGCGCTATTGCCAGGAGTTGCTCTGGATGGCGCGCCAGAGACTTGCCTTCTTCTATTATTTCCTGCCCGATATGCATGGCGTTATGCAGGGCCTTGGCGGCGACGCCACTCCAAGAGGCGGGTTTTGATATCGGGTTAACCTGTTGAGGCGCTGAGCAGCCGTCTTTTTGATCCGCTAAGGACAGCAGGACCCGGGTCAACGCAATGCCGTCCGCGATACAGTGATGAACTCGAATAATCATCGCGGAGCCGCTCTGGTAACGGTCGACCAAATGTACTTGCCAGAGCGGTTTGCTGAAATCCAGCGGCGTGCTGCTGATATCGCTGGCTAGATCTTGCAGATCCTGCTGACTTCCCACGCCGGGTAGTCCAACTAAATGCACATGATTGTCGATATTAAAGTTGGCGTCGTCGCGCCAGAAGCAGCCATGTTCGGTTTTATGCACTGTCTGTCGGAAGCGGGGCAGGGGCAGTAAACGCTGGGTGAATAATTGTTTGAGTTCGCTGGCATGGACGGGATTTTCCATAACCAGCACAATGCAGATCATCATCAGGTTGGCGGGACGCTCCATGCGCAACCAGGCGGTGTCTACCGCCGACATCGGCTCTCCATGTGATTTCATAGCCGCCTCGTCAAAGCTGTCCGTGACTAAATAAGGTTAGATTCGGCGTTATGCGTTGTCGACGGAATACGGTCGTGCGCAAACGCTTGCTTTGACGGGTAAGTATGGTAGGGGAGTGGCGTTAGCTCAACCCGATACGGCAATGAAGTGTGAGAAAGGAGAGAATCAGGATAAGAACGTCTTTCCTATCCTGACTGGGTCACTGCTTAACATGATCGCGAATAACGCGTTGCTTTTGACGATTCCAGTCGCGCTCTTTTTCGGTTTCGCGCTTGTCGAAATCCTTCTTGCCTTTCACCAGGGCAATTTCGCATTTCACTTTATTGCCTTTCCAGTAAAGGGCCAAAGGCACGCAAGTGTGGCCCGTCTGCGACACTGCGCCGATCAGCTTGTTGAGCTCACGACGATTCAGCAGCAATTTACGAGTGCGGGTGGGATCTGCAATGACGTGAGTGGAGGCTTCCTTCAACGGTGTGATATGGGCGCCTAACAACCAGGCTTCACTGTCTTTCAGTAATACATAGGAATCCACTAACTGACACTTTCCGGCGCGCAGGCTTTTTACTTCCCAACCGGTCAGCGCGAGGCCGGCCTCGAACTTTTCAACAATGTGATAGTCGAAGCGGGCCTTCTTGTTCAGGGCGATGGTGGACCCGGTATTTTTGTTTTTGGCTTGACTCATATTTCCTTACGATTCTCGGACAAAGTCGGCTATTGTAAATTAACCTGATCCATATGGCTAAGGTCTCCTGACTTGGGTCAGCATAATCCGCTACAATGCGCCATCGTCGTCGACGTAGAATTCCGTCGAACCTCTCAATTGCTGTGAATTAACGGATGTCTGAGTGCCTTTGAATTCTAAAGTTGGAATGTTGTTGCAGGGCCGTGACCGCTGGGTCAGGCAGCGCACGTTCGTCATGGCGGGCGTGGGCGCTGTCGTGGGGTTCGCCAACATCTGGACATTTCCCTCCCTGATGGCGGAATACGGCGGACTGGCTTTTCTTATCGCCTATACGTTGGCGCTGCTGACCCTGACCTTGCCTCTGGCGGTATTGGAAATAGGACTTGGGCGCTACGTGCGTCGCAACCCTGTTGACGTGTTACAGAGCGTGGGTGGTCAAAGCTCAGGCTTTTCTCTGTGGCGTTGGACCGGAGGCCTTATGGTCATCGCCGCGTTGCTGACGGTGGTGATCTATTCATTAGTGGCGGGAATGGGGCTGTCTTACGCGCTGAAGTCAGCCTTCAGCGAGTTTCAAGGCATTGAGCCCGGCGCCATGCCGGCCGTGTTGAGCGCGCTACAACAAAACACCACCGTTATGATCATCTGGCTAAGCGTGTTCATTGGTCTGGTGTTTCTCATTTCAGTGAAAGGCGTTTATCACGGTCTGGAAAAGGCGATGTTGTACATCGTCCCTCTGATGTTCGTGATGCTTGCGGTGATGCTGGTCTATAGCGCGCGTTATGGTGATTTGGGCGGGGCTCTTAGCTACCTGTTTTCATTCGAGTCGGTTTCTCTTTCCTGGGCGGGCGTGCTGGCCGCCTACAAATACGCCTTTTTCTCTCTGTCCATTGGCGCAGGCGTCATGATGGTGTTGGGCGCTTACATGCCTAATCATGGCAAAGTCGGGCGCTCAGTATTGATCATCTCTTTTGTGGATCTATTAGTTGGCGCTGTCGCGGGGCTGGTGGTGTTGTCCTGGCTGTTAAAAGCGGAACTGCCTCCAGACCAGGGGTTCTCCTTGATCTTTCAATCGCTTCCACTGGCGCTGGGTCAGCTGCCGATGGGGTCAGTGTTTGGCGTTTTATTCTTTATCTTTTTCACGCTGGCCGCCTGGAGCTCTGCAGTTTTCCTGATTGAACCCGGCGTCGCCTGGCTACAGGAAAGATACTCCTTATCGCGGGTGAGCGCCGCGTCCATCACTCACGTTGCGTTATGGGGGCTGGGCGCATTGCTGGTTATGTCCATGGCGGGACATCGGCATTGGCAACTGGCGGGCATTCCGCTATTCAGTCTGCTGCAGTTTGTGGTATCCACGATCTTGCTGCCGGTGGCGGGATGTCTGCTGACAGTACTATGCGGCTATGTGCTCCCCTATGAGCGGCTTGCACAGGCCTTGCGCCTTAGTCCCGAACAGCGCTTGTTTCGCTGGGGCTATCCGCTGCTGAGATACTTTTGTGTTCCTGTGTTGATTGTTATACAAATTTCCATGGTTTTTGACTTGCTGCTACATAGCTGTGAATTCACCGCTCCGAAAAACGGCGGGCTTTGCTCGGAAGAAGTCGTGAGTAGCAGTAAGGAAGTCCTGGAAGAGGCCGAGCCGGAAGAGGTGGATTTGGTGAAATCCGCCCCTGTGAACCCGGAAGTGAATGTTGAAAACGTAGAAGAGGAGAACGAGGTTGCCCCAGATTAGTCGTAGTGCGCTGGTCACATACTCTGCTGAGCGCATGTATGATCTGGTGAATGACGTGCGCGCCTATCCTGAATTCCTGCCCTGGTGCGGAATGACGGAAGTGATTCAAGAGAGTTCTGATGAAATGCTTGCGCGCATCCAGGTCAGTAAGGGCTCAGTAAGACACGCTTTTACTACCCGTAATAGTTTGGTGCGTCCTTCGGAAATTATCCTCACATTGGTGGATGGACCTTTTCGCAAGCTTCAGGGTCGTTGGAGCTTCCTGGCTCTGGACGAAGCTGCCTGCAAAGTCGCGTTAGCGCTGGAGTATGAGCTGACTGGCGCATTAACCGGGATGGCGCTTGGGCCCGTATTTTCCCAGGCCGCTGGAACCATGGTGGATGCTTTCTGCAAGCGCGCGCAGGTGATATATCGCTAGGCCGCGCCTATTTTGCGTTATAAATCGAACCCTCAGATGAACGGCGAAAATGCTGATGTGTAGAAGTGAGCGTGAGCATGGATAAGTTAAAAATTCAGGTGGAGGTAGCCTATGCCTTACCGGAGCAGCAGAAGATCATTCCTCTGGCTGTGGTGGAGGGAACAACTGCCTATGAGGCGGTCCAGATGTCTGGCGTCACTCACTTCTTTCCGCAAATAGAGCTGGAGTCGGCAAAGATGGGGATATTTGGTAAGGCCATTTCAGACCCCAAATCCCATGCCCTGAGAGAGGGCGACCGAGTTGAGATATATCGGCCACTCAAAATAGATCCGAAGCAGGCCCGACTGAATCGGGCCAAAAAGGGCTAGCTAAACTTAATCAAACCTGTTTTGCTGAACGCTTAGTTGGTCGTTTTATAAACGTCCGTCTCTTCCACTGTCTCAGAAGGCTCAGCTTGGCCGCGTAGTTTGTAAGCCTTGCCGGGGTTCGCCAAATCAGCTGGCAGCAGCTTTGCTTTGGCAATATTCACCAGAATGTCATTCTCATATTCCAGAGTGATGTTCTGACGATAAATCTTACCGCCCGACAGCTGGATGGAATAGAAATAGGTGTCGTAGCTGGGGTCGAGCGTGCTTTCCAAAACTGGAGAGCCTAATAGATACTGAACCTGACGACGGTTCATGCCGACCTTGAGTTGGTCCACAGCTTCTTTCTCCACGATGTTTCCCTGCTGGACATCTATTTTGTAGACGCCTGGGAAGGTGCAGGCTGTGAGAGTGTGTATAATAAGGAGGATTACAATGGATCGTAACTTTTGCATCATGGATATTTTTAAACTATCTTGGCGTGACGTGGAATGATAACTGATTGCCAACGATACTGGTATTGGGTTTCCCGGTAAAATGACGAACGAAAACGTAGAACTGAAGAAAGCAGGCCTGAAAGTAACCCTTCCGCGGGTAAAGATTCTCAGTATTCTGGAAAACGCCGATAACCGGCATATGAGTGCGGAAGATGTTTATAAGGCGCTGCTGGAGGCGGGAGACGACGTAGGTTTGGCCACGGTCTACCGGGTTCTGACGCAATTTGAATCCGCAGGACTGATTCTTCGCCACAACTTTGAAGGCGCTCATGCGGTGTTCGAGCTCAATCATGATGAACACCATGATCACATGGTTTGTGCGGAAACCGGTGATGTTATCGAGTTCTTCGATCCGGTTATTGAAAAGCGCCAAAAGGAAATTGCGGAAGAGCACGGCTATGAAATTGTTGACCATAGCCTCACGCTGTACGTGAAGCCAAAGAAGAAATAGCTTCCGGTTTGTTGGGATAGCGCTGAGTAAACCCTGGAGCGCTATCCTATCCTCTCATTGCTCCATTTGCTCCATTTGCTCCATCGCATTCCTGCGTATCTATCTAAACTTATCGAGCCTTCCTTTATATAGCCAATTTATAGCTAATATAGATAGCCATCAGGTAGCTATACGGACGGTGTGGAAATAAAGCCACAAGCAAATCCTTTTGCCGTAGGGAATCTTACTGGAGTTGGCTGGAAGTCAGCATCTCATGCGCGTGCGCCAGGCTGTGCTCAGTAATATCAACACCTCCCAGCATTCTGGCGATTTCGTGTATACGGTCGCTGCCTTCCAATTTGAGTATGGCTGATTGTGTCTGGCCACTGCTTACATGCTTGGTCACGAAAAGGTGGTTGTGAGCTTGGGAAGCCACCTGTGCTAAGTGAGTGACGCAGAGAATTTGCGCTTTCGCCCCAAGCTCTCTCAGCATGCGCCCGACGATTTCCGCCGTGCCGCCGCCGATGCCGACATCCACTTCGTCAAATACTAATGTAGGCGTATCGGAGGATGCGGCAGCGACGACCTGTATCGCCAGACTGATTCGCGACAACTCGCCACCGGATGCGATCTTTTGCAAAGGCTTGGGTGGTTGGCCAGGGTTCATGCTGATTAACATTTCAGCTTCCTCGTCTCCCAGCGCAGACGGGGATTTCAGAGGCGAGAACTGGATGATGAACTCAGGATTCAGTCCTAGTTTCACCAATTGCTTTTTCACCGCGCCTTGTAGTTTCTCTCCTGCTTTTGTTCTCATGGAGGTGAGTTTTTGCGCCGCCTGATTATACTTCTGCTCCAGCTCTTTGGATTGGGCTTCAAGCTTTTCCAGGTTCTCTTCGCCATCAGTCAAACTGTTGAGTTCGCTCGCCAGCTCAACATGGCGCGTCATTAATTCTTCAGGGGCCACGCGGTGCTTGCGAGCAAGATCATAGATGGCGGTCAGTCTCGCTTCCACTTCTTGCAGGCGCTCAGGGTTGATCTCCACGCTGTCCAGTACATGGCGCAGCTCACCGTTGGCTTCATCAAGCTGGATCATGGCTTCGTTCAGCATCTGACGAGCAGTCTGCAGAGAGGCGTTGTTGAGATTAATTTCCTCCAGCAGATGAATGGCGCGCCTTAGTTGGTCGATGCAGCCGCCATCGGCTTCCAGGCAACCTTCGCCGACCTGCTGAACTTTCATGATGATATTTTCTGCGTTGGCGAGCTGCTCCTGCTCTTGCTCCAATTGCTCAATCTCGCCTTCCAGCAGCGCTAGAGCATCCAACTCCTCGACCTGATAAGTGAGTAATTGCACTCGCGCTTCCTGTTCTTCGCTGTGGCTGAGCTTTTCTTTCAGTTTGGCGGCTATGCGCCGCCAGGATTGAAAGTGGTCCCGTACCTGTTGAAGCTGCTGGGAGTGGCCTCCAAAGTCATCCACCATTTTCAGATGGGTTTCCTTTTTCAATAGAGACTGGTGCTCATGCTGACTATGGATATCCATGAGCGTTTCGCCGAGTTCGCGAAGGTCTTGCATGGTGACGGGCTGCCCATTCAGGTAGCCGCGAGATCGACCTTCGTTGGTGACAGTTCGGCGTAAGATGCATTCCGCGCCATTATCCAGTTCTCTGGATTTCAGCCAGGCCAACGCCTCCGGCAGACGCCTCAAATCAAAGACTGCGCTCACCTCCGCCCGTTCACAACCGTGCCTCACTATGTCTGCAGAACTTCGATCGCCGAGGGTCAGGCCGAGAGCGTCCAGAACAATGGATTTGCCTGCGCCGGTTTCCCCGCTGATAGCCGTCATGCCTTCAGCAAAGTCCAGCTCCAGGTGGCTGGCGATGGCTAGGTTCCGTATCGACAAATGAGTGAGCATAGGGCGTTGTCCTATAAGTGCGACTGTCTATATATACAGTTATTTGTGTATTTATACAGTGAAACTCATGACGCAACAAGAGGGTGCGAAGAGTATTTTTTGTATGATTTGCAGTCATTTTGGATGCTGACTGGAGTCAATGTCGGGTGACCTGCGTCATTTCCTGACGATTGTCGATATTTGGCTGGTTGAAACCGGTTTGATCGACCCCATATTGAGGGCAATTCAAAAGTATCGGATGGATTTTGGGAGATTCGATCAAATGTCTGAAGATTCTAAGAGTCAAGTAGAAGAACAAGTCATCGCTGACGATCAGGCGCAAGCCGCAATGGCTGAGCAAGCTGAAACGGCTCAGGCGAGCGGCGAACCCGCTGACCGTGACGAGTTGATTGAGAGATTGCAGCAGGAGCTCGGTGAGCAAAAAGAGCAAATGTTGCGCGTACATGCTGAGATGCAGAATGTACGCCGTCGTGCTGAAAACGATGTTGAGAAAGCGCGTAAGTTTGCTCTGGAGCGCTTTGTGAGAGAGCTCTTGCCGGTAGTGGATAGCTTGGAAAAGGCGGTGGAAGCCTGTGGCGCCACGGAGTCCGCCGAACCCCAGGTCACGACTTTGAAAGACGGCGTGGAAATGACGTTGTCTCTGTTCAACTCCGGCCTGAAAAAATTCGAAGTGGAAGTGGTTGATCCCATGGGGCAGCCCTTCAACCCGGAATTTCATGAGGCTATGTCCATGGTGCCGCAAGCCGATGTAGAGCCAAATACCGTTATTGCGGTATTGCAGAAAGGCTATCTACTGAGCGGACGTTTGGTCCGGCCAGCCATGGTTATGGTGTCGAAAGGCGTCTGATCGCGCTTTACACGCGTTCAGCGCTGGTTGAAAACGTACAAAATCCCGCCAGCTTCGGGTTGAAAAATTGAGATCAACTCCAATATTAGCTGGTAATCAATTAGCGAGATTTTTTCAGGAGTAGAAATTATGGGTAAAATTATCGGGATCGACTTGGGGACTACAAACTCCTGTGTAGCGATTCTTGAAGGCGACAAGCCGCGCGTTATTGAAAACTCTGAAGGCGGACGCACTACGCCTTCCATCGTTGCTTACACTGACGATGAGACGCTGGTAGGTCAATCCGCCAAGCGTCAGGCGGTAACTAACCCCACGAATACTCTTTTCGCCATCAAGCGTCTGATCGGTAGACGTTTTGAAGACGATGTAGTGCAAAAAGACATCAAAATGGTGCCTTACACTATCGCCAAGGCTGACAACGGCGACGCTTGGGTCGACGTGAAAGGCAAGAAAATGGCGCCTCCCCAGATTTCCGCTGAAGTTCTGAAAAAGATGAAGAAAACGGCGGAAGACTTCTTGGGCGAGAAGGTGACGGAAGCGGTTATCACCGTACCGGCCTACTTCAACGACGCGCAGCGTCAGGCTACCAAAGACGCAGGCAGAATCGCCGGTCTGGAAGTTAAGCGTATTATCAACGAGCCGACTGCGGCGGCGTTGGCGTACGGTATGGACAAGAAGGGTGGCGACCGTAAAGTGGCCGTTTATGACCTGGGTGGCGGAACCTTCGATATCTCCATTATCGAAATCGCTGATGTAGACGGCGAGATGCAGTTTGAAGTACTGGCCACCAACGGCGACACGTTCCTGGGTGGTGAAGACTTCGACTTGCGCTTGATCGACTATCTGGCGCAGGAATTCAAGAAAGATTCCGGTATCGACCTGAAAGGCGACCCATTGGCGATGCAGCGTCTGAAAGAAGCTGCAGAGAAAGCTAAGATCGAGCTTTCCAGCAGTCAGCAGACGGATGTGAATCTGCCGTACATTACTGCTGATGCAAGTGGTCCTAAGCACCTTAACGTTAAAGTGACTCGCGCCAAGCTGGAAAGTCTGGTGGAAGAGCTGGTTGAGCGTAGCCTTGAGCCATGCCGCATCGCATTGAAAGATTCTGGTTGCAGCTCCTCAGAAATCGACGAAGTGATTCTGGTTGGCGGTCAGACTCGTATGCCAATGGTGCAGAGCAAAGTGGCCGACTTCTTTGGTAAAGAAGCGCGCAAAGACGTTAACCCTGATGAAGCGGTCGCTATCGGCGCAGCTATCCAGGGCGCGGTATTGTCTGGTGACGTGAAAGACGTATTGCTGCTGGACGTGACGCCATTGTCTTTGAGCATTGAAACCATGGGTGGCGTTTCCACGCCGATCATTGAGAAGAACACGACTATCCCGACCAAGAAGTCGCAAGTGTTCTCTACTGCGGAAGACAATCAGACGGCTGTGACTATCCACGTTCTGCAGGGCGAGCGTAAGCAAGCGCAAATGAACAAGTCATTAGGCCGTTTTGATTTGACTGGTCTGCCTCCCGCGCCTCGTGGCGTGCCTCAGGTTGAGGTGACCTTCGATATCGACGCCAACGGTATCATGCACGTATCTGCGAAGGATAAAGCGACTGGTAAAGAGCAATCCATCGTTATCAAAGCCTCATCTGGCTTGAGCGAAGACGAAATCGATAAGATGGTGCAGGATGCGGAAGCGCATGCGGCGGAAGATAAGAAGTTTGAAGAGTTGGCGTCTTCGCGCAATCAGGCGGACGCTCTGGTTCACGCTACTCAGAAAACGCTTAAAGATGCTGGCGATAAAGTGACTGCTGAAGAAAAAGTGGCCATTGAAGCAGCTATCAAAGAGCTGGAAGAAGCGATCAAAGGCGACGATAAAGAAGCTATTGAAGACAGAATGCAGAAGCTTAGCGAAGCATCTTCTTCCATGGCGCAGAAGATGTATGCTGAGCAGGCGGCACAGCAAGGCGGAGACGCTGGCGCTCAAGCTGAAGACGCCGCTGCTAAGCCAGCGGATGACGCAGTCGACGCCGAGTTTGAAGAAGTTAAGGACGGCGATAAGAAATAGTCCGGCTCCTTGCATGCCTGAGGCAGTGCGGAATTTAACCGCACTGCCTTATTGTGTTTAGGTTATAATCCGGTTTTTTTGCAGTTGGCGCATAAGATTAAGTTATGGCAAAACGCGATTATTACGAAGTGTTGGGCGTTTCGCGGGACGTAGACGGTAAAGATGTCAAGAAGGCTTACCGGCGTTTGGCGATGAAATATCACCCGGACAGAAACCCCGGAGACGCTTCGGCTGAAGAGATGTTCAAAGAAGCTACTGAAGCTTACGATGTGCTCTCTGATGACCAGAAAAGAGCGGCCTATGACCAGTTCGGTCACGCCGGAGTGGATGGCAATGCTGGAGCCGGCGGTTTCGGCGGCGGAGCCAGTTTCAGTGACATATTCGGCGACGTATTCGGCGATATATTTGGCGGGGGCGGCGGAGGTCGCACTCGGGCGAATCGCGGCTCAGATTTAAGGTATACCTTGGATCTTGATTTGGAAGAAGCGGTTCGCGGCACAACCGTGAAGATTCGCGTTCCTTCTCAAGTAGAGTGTAATGGTTGCGGCGGAAGCGGTGCAGAAAAAGGCACGCAGCCTGAAACCTGTGGCACTTGTAACGGCGCTGGCCAGGTTCGCATGCAACAGGGCTTCTTCTCTATCCAGCAGACTTGTCCTCGCTGTCGCGGCGCAGGAAAAATTGTTCGCAACCCCTGCCGCTCCTGTCACGGCAGCGGCTATGTGGAAGAGCAGAAGACGCTTTCGGTTAAAGTTCCCGCCGGTGTGGATACTGGCGATCGCATTCGCTTATCAGGTGAAGGCGAGCCGGGAGTAAACGGCGGGCCGCCGGGAGATTTGTATGTTCAGGTCGCTGTGCGTGAACATAAGATATTTACCCGTGATGGCAGAAATCTGTATTGCGAAGTGCCAATCTCCTTTGTCGACGCAGCATTGGGTGGGGAGCTTGAAGTGCCCACGCTTGATGGGCGGGTGAAGCTCAAGATTCCAGAGGAAACGCAAACCGGCAGACTGTTCCGTCTGCGCGGAAAGGGCGTGACTCCAGTTCGTGGTGGCGCGCCAGGAGATTTGCTGTGTCGGGTAGTGGTGGAAACCCCTGTAAACCTGACCAAGAAACAGAAGGACTTGCTGCGCGAGTTTCAAACCTCAATGGAGGAGAGCGGTGGACAGCAAGCGCCAAAAAAGCATAGCTGGTTTGAAGGCGTGAAAAGCTTTTTTGACGATATGAAGTTCTAGCAGTCTGCATGCGCAACGAAAAACCGGCGAACGCCGGTTTTTTTGTATTGGAGCGGTGGCGGAACGCCTATAACAGTAATATTCCAGAGAAAACAGAGGAATAAGCATGACCAGAGTAGCGATAGTGGGCGCTTCCGGGCGCATGGGTAAAGTGTTGGTTGAAGCGGTCTGCGATAACCCGGATGCTTCTTTGGGGGCTGCTTCTGTGAGAGTTGGCAGCTCTTTGGTTGGCGCTGATGCGGGAGAAATCGCCGGCGTAGGTAAAAAAGGCGTGGCCTGCGTTGATGACTTGGCGCAAGTGCTGGACGACTTTGATGTGATTATCGATTTCACTTCGCCGGAGACCACGCTTGAGTTGCTGGCGCTTTGTCGTAAAGAGGGCAAAGCGATAGTGATTGGAACGACGGGGTTCAGTGAGTCGCAAAAAACGCACTTGTCTGAAGCGGCGAAGGACTGTCCGGTAGTATTTGCCCCCAATATGAGCGTGGGTGTGAATTTACTGTTGAATATTCTTGCGCTGACCGCAAAAACGCTGGGTGACGATTACGATGTGGAAGTAATCGAGGCGCATCATCGTTTTAAAAAGGATGCGCCGTCGGGTACTGCGTTGAGATTAGGCGAGGTTGTAGCTGAGGCGCTGGGGCGCGACTTGAATGAGTGCGCAGTTTATGGTCGTGAAGGTATCACTGGGGAGCGGGATAAAAAGACTATCGGTTTTGAGACGATTCGCGCGGGCGACATCGTTGGCGATCATACGGTGATGTTTGCGACGATGGGGGAGCGTATAGAAATAACGCACAAGGCGAGCAGTCGCATGACTTTTGCAAAAGGCGCCGTTAAGGCGGCCTTATGGTTGCATGGCGTGGCTCCGGGGCTGTATGACATGCAGGATGTGCTGGGTCTGAAATAGGTCAATCTGACTTCGTATTGGCTTGTATGCGCACTTGGGTTTCGGGTGCGCGGAGCTTGATAAAGAATAAAATCGCCAAAGAAATTGGAAAACAAATAGACAGTCTTGACCGAATCCACTAGAATATTGGGGTTTGTGCGCAAGTTGCCCATACACATCGGACATCACTAAAAAGCGGGACGGAGTTTAAATCTCCCTCTCGCTTTTTTGCAAGTTGAGTCCACCTTCATAAGTGTTTGATTAGACGTTTTCAACTGGCGAGCTATGGAATTGACTACACCCGCAATACTAGCACTTGAAGACGGAAGCATATTTCATGGGATATCTATCGGCGCAGCCGGCGAAACCACCGGCGAAGTGGTTTTCAATACTGCGATGACCGGATACCAGGAAATTCTTACCGATCCTTCCTACGCAAAACAAATTGTCACTCTCACATACCCCCACATAGGCAACACCGGAATTAACGAAGAAGATGTCGAATCAGATCAAGTCTGGGCGGCAGGTCTGGTGATTCGCGATCTTTCCATGACAGTTAGCAACTGGCGCAGCCAAAAGAGTTTGTCGGAGTATCTCCGGGAAAACGGTATTGTCGCCATCGCTGACATCGATACCCGTCGCCTGACTCGTATTTTAAGGGAGAAAGGCGCGCAGAGCGGATGCATCATGGCGGGCGAAGGGGCTTCGGCGGAAGCAGCGTTGGCTGCGGCTAAAGCCTTTCCCGGACTGAAAGGGATGGATCTCGCCAAAGAGGTGACTCGTACGGACGTCTTGAATTGGACTGAGTCGACTTGGGTTCTAGGAGAAGGATATCAGACTCTGGAGGATGCCGAGTTTCACGTTGTCGCGTACGACTTCGGCGTGAAAAAGAACATTTTGCGTATGCTCGCTGAGCGCGGTTGCCGCGTAACCGTGGTGCCGGCGAAAACGCCTGCGCAGGATGTATTGGCGATGTCTCCGGACGGCGTGTTCCTATCTAATGGACCAGGCGATCCTGAGCCTTGCGATTACGCTATTGAGGCCATTGCTGAAATTTTGAAATCCCAGACGCCTGTATTTGGCATCTGTTTGGGGCACCAGCTACTGGCGCTGGCCAGCGGAGCACGCACAGAGAAGATGAAGTTCGGGCATCACGGCGCCAACCATCCAGTGCAGGATCTGCGCACGGGGCAAGTGATGATCACTAGCCAAAACCATGGCTTTGCGGTGGATGAATCCTCGTTGCCCGCCAACCTGGAGACTACGCATAAGTCTCTGTTTGACGGCTCATTGCAAGGAATTCGACGCACTGACGTCGCCGCCTTCAGTTTTCAGGGGCACCCTGAAGCGAGTCCGGGCCCGCACGACGTGGCTCCCTTATTTGACCAGTTCATTGACTCCATGCGGGAAGTCAAATACCGATCAGTCTAATACTCGGATTTCAGCGTCGGCGCCCGACGGCGCCGCGTCTGAACCGAAACAGGCGTAATTCTGGGTGATGTCGGCGGCCTGCGGGGCGTCGCAAGATTCGAGCGAGTAGAAGAGCACACATGCCAAAACGTACAGACATCAATAGTATCCTGATTATTGGGGCCGGTCCTATCGTCATCGGACAAGCCTGTGAATTTGACTATTCCGGGGCGCAGGCGTGTAAAGCACTGAGAGAAGAGGGATACCGCGTTATCCTTGTGAACTCCAACCCCGCCACCATCATGACTGATCCGGCCATGGCCGACGCCACTTACATCGAGCCGATTAACTGGCGCACAGTCGCGAAAATCATTGAAAAAGAACGCCCAGACGCGTTGTTGCCAACCATGGGCGGGCAAACTGCTTTGAACTGCGCGCTCGACTTGGCTCGTGAAGGCGTCCTTGAGCAGTATGGCGTAGAGATGATTGGCGCCACACAGGACGCCATTGATAAAGCGGAAGATCGTGAGCGCTTTGACAAGGCGATGAAAGCCATTGGTCTGGAGACTCCTCGTTCCGCTATTGCGCATAGCATGGAAGAAGCTCTGCAAGTGCTGGATCAGATCGGCTTCCCCGCTATTATTCGCCCCTCCTTCACAATGGGCGGCTCTGGCGGCGGCATTGCTTATAACAAGGAAGAGTTTACTGAGATTTGCGAGCGAGGTCTGGAATTATCGCCGACTCGTGAGCTGCTGATTGACGAATCGTTAATCGGTTGGAAAGAGTATGAGATGGAGGTTGTTCGTGATAAGAAGGACAACTGTATTATCATCTGCGCGATAGAAAACTTTGACGCAATGGGCGTGCACACTGGTGATTCCATTACCGTCGCGCCTGCGCAGACGTTGACGGATAAAGAGTACCAAATCATGCGTAACGCCTCGGTAGCTGTGTTGCGTGAAATTGGCGTAGAGACAGGCGGCTCCAACGTTCAGTTTGGTATGGACCCCGAAACTGGTCGCATGGTGGTGATTGAGATGAATCCCCGTGTGTCCCGTTCATCAGCGTTGGCGTCCAAGGCGACGGGCTTCCCTATTGCTAAGGTCGCTGCAAAACTGGCGATTGGATATACCCTGGATGAGCTGAGTAACGACATCACTGGTGGTGTCACGCCGGCTTCTTTTGAGCCGAGCATTGACTATGTGGTCACCAAAGTGCCTCGTTTCACATTCGAGAAGTTCCCGCAAGCCAATGCGACACTGACGACGCAAATGAAGTCAGTGGGTGAGGTGATGGCGATTGGTCGTAACTTCCAGGAGTCGCTCCACAAGGCGCTGCGCGGTTTGGAAGTTGGTTCAGCTGGCTTTGAGCCCATAGTTGATCTTGAGTCTGAAGACGCTAGTGATGTGCTGATTCGTGGATTGAAAGTGCCCGGCGCCGAGCGGATGTGGTTCATTGGCGATGCGTTCCGAGCAGGAATGAGCGTCAAGGAAGTCTATGAGTACACCAAAGTTGACCCATGGTACTTGGTGCAGATCGAAGATTTGATCAAAGATGAAGTAGCGCTCGGCAATATGGCGCTGTCCGACTTGACTGCGGACCGTTTGCGTCGACTGAAACGTAAAGGCTTCTCGGACCAGCGTCTTGCCGAGCTGCTGGGCATCAACGAAAAAGCGTTGCGTAAGCAGCGTTTGGAATATGGCATCAAGCCGGTATTCAAGCGTGTAGATACCTGTGCGGCGGAATTTGCTTCCTCTACGGCTTACATGTATTCCTCTTACGACGAAGAGTGTGAGGCGCAACCGAGCGATCGTGAAAAAATCATCGTGATCGGTGGTGGCCCTAACAGAATTGGTCAGGGGATTGAGTTCGATTATTGCTGCGTTCACGCCGCCTTTGCATTGCGCGATGACGGCTATGAAACCATCATGATCAACTGTAACCCTGAGACAGTTTCTACGGATTACGACACTTCTGACAGGTTGTATTTCGAGCCAATTACCTTGGAAGACGTTCTGGCTATTGTCCATTTGGAAAAGCCGCGTGGCGTAATTGTTCACTACGGCGGCCAGACTCCGCTTAAATTGGCGAGAGGGCTGGAAGAAGCGGGCGTACCAATTATCGGAACGACTCCTGATGCGATTGACCGTGCGGAAGACCGCGAACGGTTCCAGCAGATGGTGGTTCGCTTGGGCTTGCGTCAGCCGCCGAATGCGACAGCTCGCAGCCAGGAAGAAGCGTTGAGCAAGGCGAAGGAAATTGGTTATCCCTTGGTTGTCCGTCCTTCTTATGTGTTGGGCGGCCGCGCCATGGAAATCGTCTACGACGAAGTTGAACTACAGCGCTATATGCGAGATGCGGTGCGTGTCTCCAACGACAGCCCTGTATTGCTGGATCACTTCCTGAATGCTGCGATCGAGGTCGATATCGACGCGGTTTCTGATGGCGAGAAAGTGGTGATCGGCGCCATTATGCAGCACATCGAACAGGCGGGAGTTCACTCTGGTGACTCGGCTTGTTCGCTACCTCCCTACAGTTTGCCAGCGGATGTTCAGGACAAGATGCGCGAAACGGTCATCAAAATGGCCCTTGAGCTGCAGGTTGTCGGCTTGATGAATGTGCAGTTGGCCTATCAGGACGGCGAAATTTATGTGATAGAGGTGAACCCCAGAGCCTCTCGTACCGTGCCGTTCGTTTCCAAGGCGATAGGTGTGTCGCTCGCCAAGGTGGCTGCGCTGTGCATGGCAGGCAAATCTCTTGAGGCGCAGGGCTTTACCAAGGAAATCATTCCTAGCTTTTACAATGTCAAAGAGTCTGTGTTCCCGTTTAATAAGTTCCCAGGCGTAGATCCGATACTTGGCCCGGAAATGAAGTCCACAGGCGAAGTTATGGGGGTTGGCAAAAGTTTTGATGAGGCATTTGCCAAGGCTGCGGCGGCTGGCGGAGACTTTTTGCCGACAGGCGGAACTGTGTTCCTGAGCGTCAGGGATGCGGATAAAGCGGGAGCGGTGTCTTTAGCTAAAGAGTTAAATGCTGTAGGCTTCGAGATTATGGCGACTGCGGGGACTGCAAAAGCGATCGAAGAAGCGGGCATTCCCGTAAAACGGATCAATAAAGTGCGAGAAGGCAGACCTCATATCGTAGACGCCATAAAAAATGAAGAAGTAGATTTGATTATCAATACTACGGAAGGCCGGAAGGCGATTGCGGATTCTGCGGAAATCCGTAAGTCGGCCCTACAATACAAGGTGACCTATACCACCACCCTGACGGGAGGTGAGGCATTCTGCCGTGCTATCAAGGTTGGGCAGGATCACGCTGTGAATCGTCTTCAGGATATTCATGCAACCATTCAAGGCGACAAATGAGCAAAATACCTATGACAAAAGCAGGGGAGCAAGCCCTGCGTGAAGAGTTGAATCGTCTGAAGACTGTGGATCGGCCGCGTGTAATCACGGCCATCGCGGAAGCCAGAGAGCACGGAGACTTAAAAGAGAACGCTGAATATCACGCTGCGCGTGAACAACAGAGCTTTATCGAGGGCCGCATTGCGGAAATCGAAAGTAAGTTGTCCATGTCCCAGGTGATTGACGTTACCTCTATTGAGAATACAGGGAAGGTCATTTTTGGCGTAACCGTGAATATCATCAATCTGGATACGGACGACGCCAGCTCTTATCAGATCGTGGGTGATGACGAAGCGGATATTAAGAAGGGCAAAATTTCGGTGTCTTCTCCGATTGCGCGCGCATTGATTGGAAAAACTGTCGGCGACGTTGTCGTTGTGCAGGTGCCAAGCGGCATGGTTGAATATGAAATTGATGGCGTGCAGCACCTGTAAACAGGGTGGCGCGTAAATAAAAAGCCGGCGTTAGCCGGCTTTTTTAATTTACTTGCTTGCGCCAGATTGATGACGTAAAAGGTTTGAAAGCTTGGGGTTGGGCCTGGGATTTTTGCGAAGCAGTATCGCGGTGCGCCCAATTACTTGAACTAATTCCGAGCGGGACATCTCGCAAAGCTCTTTGATGACCTCGGCTCTTTCTTCCTTTTCGCCGACAGCAATTTTAATTTTGATCAACTCATGGTCGTTCAATGCGCGCTCAAGCTCATTGATAACGCCTTCGGTAATACCCGCGCCGGCGATAGTGACGATCGGCTTCAAGTGATGTGCGATAGCGCGGTACTGCTTGCGTTGCTCTATGGGTAGAGTCATGTCTGTGTGGAAACCTTCTTGCGTATGAAAAGCGTGTATAGTAACGCACTATGGCGCACTTTCTGAACAAAAAAACACAGTATCAGCAAATGTGCCTATACTAAAATAATCGTGTCAGAGGCAATAAAGTGGGACGTTCTAAATCCAGCTCTCGGTGGCTGAATGAGCATCATAGTGATGTCTATGTAAAAAAATCCAAAGAGGACGGATTTCGTTCGAGAGCCAGCTATAAATTGATTGAGCTCGACCGGCAGGACAAATTGTTGAAGCCGGGAATGACCGTGATAGATCTCGGTGCGGCTCCTGGAGGTTGGTCTCAAGTCGTTGCTGACGTAGTGGGCGATCAGGGGAAAGTAATCGCGTGCGACCTGCTGTCAATGGACAGTATTGCTGGCGTGACGTTTTTTCAGGGGGACTTCACTGAGGAAGAAATGCTGGATGCGATCCTTAACGAAGTAAACGGTCGGCCTGTTGACCTTGTAATTTCCGATATGGCCCCCAATATGAGTGGGATGAAATCGGTCGATATACCGAAAGCGATGTATCTGGTTGAATTAGCGCTTGATTTGGCGTGTCGCGTTCTTAAGAAGAATGGATGCTTTGTCGCCAAGGTCTTCCAGGGGGAAGGCTTCGATCAGATTATGCAAGAGTCCAGGGGCAGGTTTAGTAGCGTAAATATACGCAAACCTGACGCGTCCCGTGCTCGGTCACGTGAGATTTACCTAGTTGCCAAAGGGTTCCGAGGATAAACTTTCGTAATCGTCCTGTTTAGTAAAATTAATGTAAATAGCGGCGATAATGGACATATAGTATGGTTTGGTGTTATCTAAACCCTGCGAATGCATAGAACCGAGCGACAAATCATTATTCGAGTCTGTAAGAAAAGAGGGATGGCCCTTGAACGATATGGCTAAAAATTTATTACTTTGGTTGATTATCGCAGCAGTGCTGCTGACGGTATTTAACAACTTCAATGTCCCCTCGTCCGCACAAAAGCTCAATTACTCTGAATTTCTACAGATGGTCAACAATGGCCAGGTGAAAAAAGTAGTCATAGACGGTGTGGCGATTGATGGGGAAAGGCAAGATGGGTCTAGGTTCGCAACTATCCGTCCTGAAATTCCTGACCTGGGTTTAATTGGCGACCTTATGAAAAATGAGGTGGTCGTCGAGGGGCGCGAGCCAGAAACTCAAAGTATCTGGACTCAACTATTAGTCGCCTCGTTCCCGATATTGGTCATTATTGCGGTCTTTATGTTCTTCATGCGGCAGATGCAGGGGGGGGCTGGCGGCAAGGGCCCGATGTCATTTGGCAAGAGTAAAGCCCGACTTATGGGCGAGGATCAGATAAAGACGACCTTTGCTGATGTGGCTGGTGTTGATGAAGCTAAAGAAGAAGTAAAGGAAATCGTAGACTTCTTGCGTGATCCCAGTAAATTCCAACGTCTGGGTGGCAGAATTCCCCGTGGCGTACTGATGGTAGGTAACCCCGGAACTGGTAAAACTTTGCTGGCGAAGGCCATTGCTGGTGAAGCGAAAGTTCCTTTCTTCTCAATTTCTGGCTCCGATTTCGTTGAGATGTTTGTCGGGGTTGGCGCCTCGCGTGTCAGAGATATGTTCGATCAGGCGAAGAAGCAGGCGCCTTGCATTATCTTTATCGATGAGATTGATGCTGTCGGTCGTCACCGTGGCGCAGGTCTGGGCGGCGGGCATGACGAGCGTGAACAGACTTTGAACCAGTTATTGGTCGAAATGGACGGTTTTGAAGGTAATGAAGGCGTAATTGTAATCGCTGCGACCAACCGTCCTGATGTTCTCGACCCTGCGTTATTGCGTCCTGGTCGCTTTGACCGTCAGGTGGTTGTGGGGCTTCCAGATATTGTTGGGCGTGAACAGATTTTGAAAGTGCACCTCCGTAAAGTGCCGCTTGAGGATGATGTGAATGCTTCCGTTATTGCACGTGGAACGCCCGGGTTTTCCGGCGCGGACCTTGCGAACTTGGTAAATGAGGCTGCGTTATTCTCTGCTCGCGCTAACAAGCGCACTGTAGGCATGCATGAAATGGAGTTGGCGAAAGACAAAATCATGATGGGCGCAGAGCGCAAGTCTATGGTTATGTCAGAGAAAGAGAAGCGTAACACAGCTTATCATGAAGCGGGCCATGCCATTGTCGGTAGGTTGGTGCCTGAGCACGATCCTGTTTACAAAGTCAGTATCATTCCTCGTGGCCGCGCTTTGGGTGTGACGATGTTCTTGCCAGAAGAGGATCGTTACAGTCATAGCCGACAGTATCTCATCAGTAATATATGTAGCTTGTTTGGTGGTCGTATCGCTGAAGAGCTGACATTGGGAGTTGAGGGGGTTACGACCGGCGCTTCCAATGACATCAAGCGCGCCACTGGCCTTGCTCGCAATATGGTTACGAAGTGGGGGTTGTCGGATAAGTTGGGGCCTCTACTATATGATGATGACAACGAAGAGGTTTTTTTAGGGCGTTCGGCTGGTCATGCTCAGAAGGTATACTCTCCCGAAACGGCGCAGCGTATTGATGATGAAGTAAGAACCATTATTGATGACTGCTACGAGCATGCGCGCAAATTGCTCGTTGAAAACATGAGTAAGCTGCACATGATGGCAGATGCTTTGATGAAGTACGAAACGATAGATTCAGAGCAAATCGACGCTATCATGGCTGATCAGGAGCCGCCGCCTCCGAAAGGGTGGGGCGACTCTAATCCGCCTAGTGGCGCTCAGCCTGTAAAAGATGTCGAAGCAAATGCGAACCCTCCGAAAGGTGGTGAGATTGGCGGAGCGGCCGGATCTCATTAATTCAATAAGCATTTCAGTCTAGCTAAATGACCCGGTTTTACCGGGTCTTTTTATTTTGTATAACCCTCTCCAGATTTCGAATGAGATAACGAATGAAGCTGACACTTCCAAACTCTATATTGGACTTGAGCGCCCCTGTGGTAATGGGAGTATTGAATGTCACTCCTGATTCTTTTTCTGACGGGGGACGGTTTTTGTCCCCGGATGACGCTTTAAGGCAGGTTGAAAAGATGGTTTCTGAAGGCGCCGTCTTTATTGATATTGGTGGTGAGTCCACTAGGCCGGGAGCAGCTCCGGTGACGGTTAGTCAAGAGTTGGATAGAGTTTGTCCTTTAGTTGAGGTTGTTCGCGCGCGTTTTGATGTGCATATTTCCGTAGACACCAGCACCCCGGAAGTAATGACTGAATCTGTGGCGCTCGGGGCGGACTTAATTAATGACGTGCGTGCATTGACTCGGGATGGCGCTTTGGAGGCGGCAGCATCTTCAAAGGCGGCTATTTGTCTGATGCATATGAAAGGCGAGCCCGGGGCTATGCAGGATAATCCAACCTATACTGATATTGTTAATGAAGTCTCGTCATATTTGGATGCGAGGCGCTCCGCCGCCCTCGAGGCTGGAATCGATATAGATAGAATAATGTTAGATCCGGGGTTTGGTTTTGGCAAAACCTTGGAGCACAACCTTGCCTTAATGAAACATTTGCAAGCGTTTGTGGACATGGGGTCCCCGGTGCTGGTGGGGGTGTCACGCAAAAGCATGCTGGGAATGATAACCGGTAAAGCAGTGGAGGAGCGTTTAATTGCAAGCGTTTCCGCTGCGGCAGTCGCCATATATAACGGCGCTCGAATTATTAGAGCGCATGACGTCGGAGCCACTGTCGATGCAATTAAAGTGGCTGCAGCGATTAGAGGAGTCTAAACAGATATGAGTAAAGAGTATTTTGGTACTGATGGGATACGTGGAAGAGTAGGTGAAGGCCCTATTACCCCGGAATTTATGTTGAAGCTAGGGTGGGCGGCTGGACGTGTTTTTCGTCAGGAAGGGCGTCGTAACCGGGTCCTCATCGGTAAGGATACTCGTATATCTGGATACATTTTTGAGTCCGCGCTGGAGTCTGGGCTGGCTGCAGCTGGTGTGGATGTGGCGATGCTAGGGCCGATGCCAACCCCTGCTATTGCGTATCTTACTCGCACATTTCGCGCTTGTGCAGGTATTGTCATTAGTGCTTCACATAACCCGTTCAATGACAACGGCGTTAAATTTTTCTCGGCTGAGGGAACCAAGCTTCCTGACTCAACAGAGGAGCAGATTGAGCATTTCATTCGGCAGCCCATGGAGATCGTGCCGTCAAGCCAGTTAGGTAAGGCGGCTCGGTTTGAAGATGCAAAAGGCCGATATATAGAGTTCTGTAAAAGTACAGTTCCGTTTCATATGTCTTTTGCTGGGATGCGAGTTGTTCTGGACTGCGCGCAAGGCGCCACCTATCAGGTCGCGCCCAGCGTGTTTAAGGAGCTTGGTGCCAAAGTGGAAACTATTGGTGTGACGCCTGATGGTTTGAACATTAATCATGAAATAGGTTCTACGCATCCTGATCAGCTGGCGGCCAAAGTTGTTGAAACCGGCGCAGATCTGGGGATTGCCTTCGACGGTGATGGGGATCGTGTTGTCATGGTTGATCACAAAGGCGAGATTGTTGATGGTGATGAGATTCTGTATATCATTGCGCGCGACAAGATGCGTAAGGGGCGTTTAAAGGGAGGGGTTGTTGGAACGCTGATGACGAACTTCGGCGCAGAACTTGCGTTTGGTGAGTTGGGGATTCCCTTTGAGCGCGCTAATGTTGGCGATAGATATGTCATGGAGGCATTGTTGCGCAACGATTGGTGTCTGGGTGGCGAAGGTTCTGGGCATATTGTTTGTTTGGATCGGACTACAACGGGAGATGGTATTATTTCCTCTCTTCAGGTTTTGGCTGCGCTTTCTGACTTGGGAATTACGCTCCACGAAGCTAAAAAAGGCATGAGTAAGCTGCCCCAGCATATGATAAATGTGAGGGTGAGTCAGAAAGTGGATATAAAAGGGCATGTGACAATCCAGTCTGCAATTGCTAGTGCAGAAAAACAATTTGCAGGCAAGGGAAGGGTGTTATTGAGGCCATCAGGGACAGAGCCAGTTATTCGAGTAATGGCTGAAGGTGAAGATGAGGCGAAGGTCCGGTCTATAGTTGCTGAGTTGGCCAAAATAGTTGAAGGATCTGTGTGAACACCTTCAGCGCATTGAGTAGTGAGATAATAACGGCGCGCTACTTGTAACTTATAGGGAGTTTGGTTAGTATGTGCGCCTCGCGCGAACTGGAGGGTTGAATGCGAAAAAAACTGATTGCCGGAAACTGGAAATCTAATGGAAGTCTCGAGCGTAATGCAGATCTATTAGACAGTATAGTTGGCGCTAAGGCGCTAGGCTCAGTGGACGTGGTGGTTTGTCCTCCTTTTCCGTATCTTCCAAGTGTTGGAGATGCAGTTTCTGGCTCTAAGGTTGAGTTAGGGGCTCAGAATTGCTCCGCCACCGAGGAAGGTGCTTATACTGGTGAAGTCAGTGCAAGAATGTGCGCCGATGTAAAGTGCTCTTGGGTAATTTTGGGGCATTCTGAGCGCAGGGCGTTATTTGCTGAAAGTGATGATGTCATTGCCTGTAAAGTTAAGCGAGCCATTGATTCAGGATTGAAGCCGATACTGTGTATTGGCGAAACGTTGGAAGAGCGTGAGTCGGGACGGGCTGAAGAAGTTGCGCTTAAACAACTTGATGCCGTGTTCTTGTCAGTGCAGCCCGATGAGTCGTGGGTGGTAGCTTATGAGCCGGTATGGGCTATAGGCACAGGTAAAACTGCATCGCCAAATGATGCGCAGAGTATGCATAAAGCGTTGCGGGATAATATCCGCAAGCATTTTCCGCAGATTGCGGATAAAATTAGAATTTTGTATGGCGGCAGCGTTAAGTCGTCAAATGCGAAAGAACTGTTCTCAATGCCGGATGTAGATGGGGCGCTAGTTGGTGGGGCCTCGTTAGTCTCGGAAGAATTCGTCTCTATTATCGAGGCTGCGGTAGAGTAAGGTAGATTAAATGGAACTGTTTGAAACCCTGATTGTTATAGTTCATGTGATCGTTGCAGCTGGCGTTATTGGCTTGGTGTTGATTCAGCAGGGTAAAGGCGCTGACATGGGTGCTTCCTTTGGCGGTGGCGCATCTCAAACAGTTTTTGGTTCTGGTGGTAGTGGTTCTTTTTTGACCAAAATGACAACTACATTAGCCATCGTTTTCTTTCTGAGTAGTTTTGCATTAGCTTATGTTGCTAAGCAGAAAGCTGGTCAGGTCACTGCAAGCGGAGTTCCTGTTGTTGAAACGGTTTCTGGCTCTTCCTCAGAGTCTGGTGAGCCTTCTACTGAAGCAGGATCTGCAAATGCTGGTGAATCTCAGAGCGCTTCGGAAACTCCTTCCGATAGCAAGCCTGAGTTAGAATAAGGTTTATGCCGAAGTGGTGAAATTGGTAGACACGCTATCTTGAGGGGGTAGTAGCCTATGGCTGTGCCGGTTCAAGTCCGGCCTTCGGCACCATATTAAAGACAGGCGAGCCCGTTGCTCGCCTTCTTTGCAGCAACTATAATTTTGCTGCCGTATTTTCTGGGATACGCGTTGTAAAACCCCTTTTCAGGGGTTTTTTATTAACTGCACTATGGTGTGGTCGGAGGATGGGCTTAGTGCCCATTTTTTGTTTGGCGACTTAGCGTAGGTCACGCTGGGTGTGCTCCCTATCGGAGATAATCTATTGGCTCGTAAAGACGATCTATACCAACTTCTCAAGCCCGTGGTAGAAGGAATGGGCTGCGACTTTTGGGGAATGGATTTCATTGCCCAAGGGAAGAGGAGTTTGTTGCGAATCTATATCGACAAAGAGTCCGGGGTGCTGGTTGATGACTGTGAAAAAGTGAGTCGTCAAATTAGCGCTATCTTGGATGTTGAAGATCCGATAAAGGGGGAGTATACCCTGGAAGTTTCTTCGCCAGGGTGGGATCGGCCGCTCTTTAACATTGAGCAATATAAGGCATATATAGGCTCTGTTGTTGAGGTCAGGCTGCAAGCGCCTTTTAATGGGCGGCGTAAGTTCAAGGGCCTTTTGGCGGCTGTTGAAAATGATGAAATAGTGCTCCAAGTGGACGCGGAAGAATTTATATTTCCTGTGGAAACGATAGATAAAGCGAATGTTGTGCCGCAGTATTGATGGGATTACGGGGTAAAGATGAACAAAGAAATCTTGTTGGTTGTGGAAGCGGTCTCCAACGAAAAAGGGGTAGATAAAGACGTCATTTTCGAAGCTATTGAATTGGCTTTGGCTACCGCTACTAAAAAGCGCTATGAAGACGAAGAGGCCGATATTCGAGTGGATATCGATAGAAAGACTGGTGAGTATCAGGCGTTTCGTCGTTGGTTGGTGGTGGATAATGATGCTGTTCCTGCTTTAGGAACTGAACTTACTCTGGAAGAGATACATGAAAGTGGTCTTGACCTGAAGCCAGGCGACATCCATGAAGAGGAAGTTGAGGCGGTCGCCTTTGGACGAATTGGCGCGCAAGCAGCCAAACAGATCATTGTTCAAAAGGTGCGTGAGGCTGAGCGGACTAAAATCGTCGACAGCTATCGAGAAAAAGTCGGCGATTTGGTAAGTGGCGTCGTCAAGAAAGTGACCCGAGATAACATAATTGTTGACTTGGGCGCCAACGCCGAAGCGCTGTTGCCAAAGGACCAGTTGATCAGCAGAGAGACCTATCGTGTAGGTGATCGTGTTCGTGCATTGCTATTGGATATCCGAATGGATAACCGAGGGCCTCAATTGATTTTGAGCCGTGCTTGCTCTCAAATGTTGATTGAGCTTTTCAGAATTGAAGTGCCTGAAATCGCGGAAGAAGTTATTGAGATCAAAGCCGCTGCACGTGATCCCGGTTCACGGGCGAAGATTGCAGTTAAGACAAATGATGGACGTATAGACCCAGTTGGCGCCTGTGTAGGTATGCGAGGCTCGCGAGTACAAGCGGTTTCCAGTGAACTTGGTAACGAGCGTATCGACATTGTTCTGTGGGATGATAACCCCGCTCAGTTGGTTATTAACGCTATGGCCCCAGCGGAAGTGGCTTCCATTATCATTGATGAAGATAGTCACACTATGCAGGTGGCTGTTTCAGAAGATAATTTGGCTATGGCGATTGGACGTAGCGGGCAGAATGTCAAATTAGCCTCAGAAATGACTGGATGGGAAATCAATGTTCTAACTGAGGAGCAAGCTGGGCAGCAGCAGGAAGAAGAGTTTAGACGCTATGTCGACTGCTTTATCGACCAGCTGGGCGTAGAGGAAGATTTGGCTGAGGTATTGGCTTCCGAAGGCTTTACGTCGCTGGAAGAGGTCGCCTACGTCCCGATGGAAGAGATGCTCGCTATCGAAGATTTCGACGAAGATCTGGTGACTGAACTTCGTAAACGAGCGAAAAATGTTCTGATCAATCAAGCACTAGCAAGCGAAGAGCAACTGGAAAAAGCGGAGCCAGCGGAAGACCTGTTAAACATGGAGGGGATGGACCGGCACTTGGCGTTTGTGCTCGCAAGCAAAGGTATTGTCACGATGGAAGACTTGGCCGAACAATCTGTTGATGACCTCCTCGATATAGATGAAGTTGATGAAGAACGAGCTGCGCAGCTAATCATGACGGCGCGTAAACCATGGTTTGAGGAACAACAGTAATTCGGGGGCAAACAGGAGACAAGCATGGCAGAAGTTACTATTAAGCAGCTTGCCGAAGACGTCGGGGCTCCCGTTGAGCGTCTGTTAAAGCAGATGGTTGACGCGGGTCTGGAAAAGCGCGGTGAAGGCGATATTGTTACTGACTCAGAGAAACAGAAACTATTGGCGTTTTTAAAGCAAAGCCATGGCGAATCATTTTCTGAGCCAAAGAAAATCACCTTGAAGCGTAAGACCACCACTACGCTGAAAGCCTCAGGAACAGGGGCGAATCGCTCTATTAACGTTGAAGTGCGTAAGAAGCGGACCTACATCAAACGTAGTGACGCTGCCAATGATATAGACGCGCAGAAGCAACAGGATATACAGAGAGCTGCTGAAGAAGCCGCGAGAGAACGAGAAACAGAGCTTGAACCTGCGCTTCAGAATGAGTCGGTTATAGAGGCTACTACTGAAGTCGTTGAAAGCGCGCAGCAGGAAATGGTGAACACAGATACTCAAGAAGTCGAGATAGCGTCAGAAGCAACAGCCGATGAGGCAGTTGGCGTCGCAACTGCTGAAAGCGGGCAGGAGAAACCTGGCGGGACGGCTGATCAGGAAGAGAATGACGCTGAAAAGTCAGAAGCAAGAAAAACGTCTAAGCATAGACGTAACAAAGAAGACTCCGAGGTGCGTCGAGAGCCTGCCGACGCAGAAGACCTTAAGCGTCGCGAGAAGCATAAGCCTAAGCCTGCGCCTCAACTCAAGTCTTCAAAAGTCATCGCAGTTGAAGAGGATGACTCAAGTGAAGATGCCCCTAGGCGGGCTCGTCAACGTAAAAAGAAGAGCAAGGTGGTTCAGGACCGTTCTGTCCAACCAATTGTTCGGGAGGTTGTGATTTCGGATACTATTACAGTCGCAGAACTAGCCCAGAAAATGTCCGTGAAAGGCGTAGAAGTTGTTAAACGCCTGATGGGTATGGGGATCATGGCGACTTTAAATCAGGCAATCGATCAAGATGTCGCTCAGCTTGTAGCTGAAGAAATGGGTCATAAAGTCAAGCTGCTTCAAGAAGACGCGGTAGAGACGGAAGTACTTGAGTCCATTTCTTTTGAAGGCGAATCAAAATCGCGCGCTCCAGTTGTCAGTGTTATGGGGCATGTTGACCATGGTAAGACCTCGTTGCTCGACTACATTCGTCGCGCGAAGGTGGCGGCTCAGGAGTCTGGTGGGATTACTCAGCATATCGGCGCATATCATGTAGAAACACCTCGAGGAATGATCTCGTTCCTGGATACGCCCGGGCATGCTGCGTTCACCGCTATGCGTGCTCGCGGGGCGCAATGTACTGATATTGTTATACTTGTTGTCGCTGCAGACGATGGTGTCATGCCGCAAACGCAAGAAGCGGTTCAGCACGCAAAAGCTGCTGGCGTGCCACTGGTAGTGGCTGTCAACAAAATGGACAAAGAGCAAGCAGATCCTGATCGTGTTAAGAACGAGCTGTCTGCTCTCGATGTTATTCCTGAAGAGTGGGGTGGCGACGTTCAGTTTGTTCCTGTGTCTGCTCATACTGGCGATGGTATTGACGACCTTTTGGAAGCGGTACTGCTACAGTCGGAAATGTTGGAGCTGACGGCGGTGCCTGATGCGCCAGGTAAAGGTGTGGTCATTGAGTCCAGCCTGGATCGTGGTCGCGGCTCTGTTGCTACCGTGCTTGTTCAAAACGGAACTCTGCGCCATGGCGATATCGTTTTGGCTGGAGAGTACTATGGTCGAGTAAGAGCCATGGTGAACGAGAATGGTCAGAATGTTCAGTATGCTGGCCCTTCAATTCCAGTGGAAATTTTAGGGTTGAACGGCACTCCCGATGCTGGCGACGAGTTTATTGTTGTGCCTGACGAGAAAAAAGCGCGTGAAGTTGCCGAATTCCGTCACAATAAAGAGCGCCAGACCCGCCTTCAGCGTCAACAGGCTGCGAGCCTAGAAAACCTATTTGAAAACATGGGTAAAGGCGGCGTAAAAGAGCTAAACATTGTATTAAAGACAGATGTGCGCGGCTCTTTGGAGGCGTTGATTGGCGCTCTGACCGAAATTGGTAATGAAGAAGTTCAGGTCAAGATCGTAGCGAGCGGTGTTGGCGGCATTACTGAAACGGATGCTAACCTGGCGCTTTCTACTCAGGCGATCATAGTGGGCTTCAATGTGCGTGCAGACGCAAGCGCTCGTAAAATCGTTGAAAAAGAAGGCATAGAGCTCCGTTACTATAGCGTCATCTACAACATTATTGATGATGTTAAGAAGGCTCTAACTGGTATGTTGGCGCCGGAGTTCCGGGAAGATATCGTCGGCACCGCAGAAGTGCGCGATACGTTCAAGAGCCCGAAATTCGGACAAGTTGCTGGCTGTATGGTTCTGGAAGGCGCTGTATATCGCAACAAGCCTATTAGAGTATTGCGCGACAACGTGGTTATTTTTGAAGGCGAGCTTGAATCTCTGCGCCGCTTCAAGGATGACGTAGCAGAAGTGCGTGCAGGTACCGAATGTGGTATCGGTGTTCGCAACTATGAAGTTAAAGTCGGCGATATCATCGAAGTATTCGACAAGATAAGAGTTGAGCGTTCTCTGTAACGCTCATTCATTTCTTGTGTAGTCGCTGCATGCAATTAAGAGTAAAGACATAGATGGCTCGAGAGTTCAGTCGATTAGACAGAGTTGCGGAACAAATTCAAAAAGAGCTTGCGCAGCTGATTCAAAGGGAATTGAAGGATCCCCGTTTGGGAATGGTTACTGTAAACAGCGTTAAAGTGAGCAAAGATCTCTCTTACGCTGATGTATATGTAACTGTTCTGAATTTGAAGGATGTGGAAGATGGCGATGCTTCTAAAGCTTCTCTGAAAGTTCTAGAGAGCGCTGCAGGGTTTTTGCGTTCCGAGTTAGGACGTGCAATCAAGCTTAGAGTCATGCCTCAACTACGTTTCCATTACGACGCTTCCGTTAGTAATGCTCAACGATTAGGGGCGCTGATTCAGAAAGCGCGCGCCAAAGATGGCGGCGCTACTGACACTAAAGACGATAGTCTCAACTGAGGGTATCGTTGGCAGTGGCAAGGCGTAAGAAAGGCGTGCCTTTAGATGGCGTATTGGTTGTCGATAAACCGCAAGATTGGACTTCCAATGCGGTTTTGCAGAAGGTTAAATATGCGCTGAATGCGCAGAAGGCGGGCCATACGGGCGCCTTGGATCCTCTTGCGACTGGGGTGCTTCCATTGTGCTTCGGTGAGGCGACCAAGTTTAGCCAGCTACTGCTGGATTCAGATAAAGAGTATGTGACCTGCGCTTACCTTGGGCGCACTACCACTACGTCTGACGCTGAGGGCGATATCATTACCGAGTCGCCTGTTCCTGATCTGTCTATTTCCGAACTGGAAAACATCCTCAAGCAATTTCGAGGGAATCTAAAACAGATTCCCTCCATGTATTCTGCGCTTAAACACAAAGGAACTCCGCTTTATAAGCTTGCCAGGCAAGGTATTGAGGTTGAGCGGGAAGCGAGAGACATCGTGATCCATGAGCTTGAGCTCCTGGAATATACTCAACCATATTTACGCTTGCGGGTTCTCTGCAGTAAAGGGACCTATATTCGAAACCTTGTGGAAGATATTGGTGAAGTTATAGGATGTGGTGCGCATGTGGCGGAATTGCGTCGTACTCGTTGCGGGCCATTTGCGCTGGAGGATTGCGCCAGCTTTGTGCCATTTGAGGATGAAAGCGGGCGTCAGCTTGCGGCAGAGAGATATCAGCAACGTTTGTTGCCTGTTGATTCATCGGTCCGGCAATTCCCTGAAATATTACTTGATGAAGCTAATACGGGCTCGATTATCCAGGGGCAAACGGTTAAAATATCGCCTCTCTCAAGCGAGGGTAGGGTGCGTTTATATTCTAACGGACGTAGGTTTATCGGCTTGGGAGAAGTGATGAGTGACGGAACGGTAAAACCCGTTCGGTTACTGAATGTGAGCGCATTAAGCGCTGAATAAATGGGGCGGCTGTTAATATGCGCGGTCGTTTCCGCATTAATCGCATATTTGGAGAAAAATCATGGCATTATCTGCTACCGAAAAGTCGGCTATTGTTAAGGAATACCAAGTAAAGGAAGGTGATACTGGTTCTCCTGAAGTTCAAGTGGCTCTGTTGACTGCAAATATCAACAAACTGCAAGAACACTTTCAGGCGAATAAGCATGACCACCATTCACGTCGTGGTTTGATCCGTATGGTTAACCAGCGTCGTAAGTTGCTTGATTACCTGAAAGGCAAAAATACCCAACGCTATGTTGACCTGATCCAGAAACTGGGTCTGCGTCGCTAAGAAGACAAAGGTATTGCTTTAGTATCCGGGGTATCAAATATTTGATACCCCGTTACTTTTTGAGGAACCTCCGATTTATTCGATACTTGATGATTTTTTGAAGGCATTGAGCCGGATGAATTGAAGCAAGAGGGTCGGGCGCTGACGGAAATTTTCTGTACACACCTGCTCCTTAAGTGTTGGAGAAGTCTGCGATCTTGTTGAGAGATCGAATAAATCAAAGGTTCCTTTGTTGGGTATCTAAGGCTCGAATCGGTAAGTAGCAGCTGATTCCGGATTAAAACTTAAGCTTAAAAATTAAAAACACTCGTAAGGAGTCAAAGTGAACCCAGTTCGTAAAACATTTCAATACGGCAACTCAACAGTCACTCTGGAAACTGGCCGAATAGCTCGCCAGGCTACTGGAGCCGTGTTGGTGACAATGGACGATACTGTTGTTTTGGTCACCGCTGTTGCAGAGAAAGAAGCCGTTCCAGGACGTGATTTCTTCCCTCTTTCTGTTCACTATCAAGAAAAAACCTATGCTGCTGGTCGTATTCCTGGCGGTTATTTCAAGCGTGAAGGACGCCCATCAGAGAAAGAAACTCTGACCTCCCGTCTGATCGACCGCCCTATTCGTCCTCTGTTTCCAAATGGCTTCATGAATGAAGTGCAAATCATTTGTACCGTTATGTCCGCGAACAAGGATGTCGATCCAGATATCGCATCCATTATTGGCGCTGCGGCGGCATTGGAAATATCCGGCGTTCCCTTCCAGGGCCCATTAGCGGCTGCGCGCGTTGGTTACTCTGAAGAAGATGGCTACCTGTTGAACCCTGGTTTTAAAGCAATTGAAAACTCCAGCTTGGATATGGTTGTCGCAGGAACCGAAGATGCGGTTCTGATGGTTGAATCTGAAGCGAAAGAGTTGACTGAAGACCAGATGCTTGGCGCGGTATTGTTCGCTCATCAGGAAATGCAGGTGGCTGTGCAGGCGATCAAAGAGTTCGCTCAGGAAGCTGGTAAGCCTAAGTGGGATTGGCAGGCTCCAGAGGTTAATGCTGAGCTTTTAGATGCGCTGAAGGCCAAATTTGCTGGCTCTATCAGCGAAGCATACGGCATCCGAGTTAAAGCGGATCGTTACGCCAAGTTGGGCGAGCTCCGTCAGCAGGCTGAAGAAGCGTTGGCAGGTGAAGAAGAAGGCAAATTCGAAGCCGAATTGGTCAAAAAGTATTTCAGCAAGCTTGAAAAGGCCTGTGTCCGTGAGAACATTCTGAAGGGCGAACCACGTATTGATGGCCGCGACACTAAAACTGTTCGTGACCTGAAAATTGAAGTTGGCGTACTGCCGAATACCCACGGCTCTGCATTGTTTACTCGTGGCGAGACTCAGGCTCTGGTGACGGCGACTCTGGGCACCATGCGTGATGTATTGATGGTCGACGCGCTGGAAGGTGAGAAGAAAGACTCGTTCATGTTCCACTATAACTTCCCTCCATACTCTGTGGGCGAAGCATCCCGAGTTGGCGGCGTAGGTCGTCGCGAGATTGGTCACGGTCGCTTGGCGCGTCGTGGCGTACAGGCGTTGATGCCGAATCTTGAGGAATTCCCCTACGCAGTTCGCTGTGTTTCTGAGATCACGGAGTCAAACGGTTCTAGCTCAATGGCCAGCGTATGCGGCAGCAGCTTGGCTCTGATGGATGCAGGTATTCCTGTGAAAGCGCCAGTTGCAGGTATTGCAATGGGCTTGGTTAAAGAAGGCGAAAGCTTCGCTGTATTGACCGATATCTTGGGTGATGAAGATCACCTGGGCGACATGGACTTTAAAGTGGCGGGAACCGAGAAGGGCGTCACTGCGCTGCAGATGGATATCAAGATCAACGGCATTACCGACGAAATCATGGAAATTGCGTTAGAGCAAGCTCTGCATGCGCGACTCCATATCCTCGGTGAAATGAATAAAGTGATTTCCGCTCCTCGTGACTCCGTTGCGGATAACGCGCCGAAGATGGAAACCATCAAGATTGATCCAGATAAAATCCGCGACGTTATTGGTAAGGGCGGTGCAACTATTCGTTCTATTTGTGAAGACACAGGCGCTTCTATCGATATCGACGACAGCGGTACTGTGCGTATCTACGCGGAGAGCAAACTGGCGGCGGATGAAGCAATTTATCGCATCACAGAGATTACTGCTGAAGCGGAAGTTGGTAAGCTGTACCGCGGTAAGGTTGAGCGCATTGTTGAGTTCGGCGCATTTGTGAACATCTTGCCTGGTAAAGACGGTCTGGTGCATATTTCTCAGATCGCGCAAGAGCGCGTTGAGAATGTCACTGATTATCTGAAAGAAGGCCAGGAAGTCGTTGTTAAGGTGCTGGATATTGACGCTCGCGGCCGTATCAAACTTTCTATTAAGGAAGTGACTGAAGACGAAAAAGCTTCAATGGCTGGTTAATTCCACTCTTCCTAAGAAAAAGCCGCATAATGCGGCTTTTTTTATGCCCGTGACCCGTCCTGAATAGAGGCTGCGTCTATTTCAAGACTGACAGCCAAATTTAGAGTGGCGATTTCTCGGGATTGGCGAGAAAGTTCAGTAAGACTTGGCGATATTCTGGAATGCTAAAGGTAGCTGTGTGAGGCGTATCGGTGCTTAAGAAGTATTTGGGATCGCCTGCGTGCTGAAATACTCTCTCTCCATGGTGATAGGGAATGACTTGATCTGAGGTGCTGTGAATTATCAATAAAGGGATGGGAGAGATATTTCTAACGTAATCTACAGGGTCATAATTCGCTGGAAGCATATAGGAAAAGGGATATTGAAAAGCCCAGGTCAGCCAACCTGCAGCAAGCTTCTCACGTGCTATATCTCTCAGCTCGCTAAAAGGAGCGTCGGCGATGACGGCGGTGGGTTTTACATCATTGAGAGGAATCCGCCCTACAAAATTAATAGTGAGCACTGCGCCGATACTTTGTCCAAGCACAAAAAGGGGCGTGTTGGCATCTGAATAATGTGTTTTCAACCACTCGTAACCGGTTCCTACATCACTAAGAGCGCCAGCCATATCTGGCTTGCCTGAAGATAAACCAAACCCCCGGTAGTCCAGACAAAACACGTCATAGCCCTGCTGAGGAAGCCATATCACGTTACCGCAGTGAGTACTTATATTCTCAGCATTTCCATGAAGGAAATAGACAACGCCACGTAATGGCATAGAAGCATGAAGCAACCATCCATGAAGACGCTCGCCATCTGGCGTATCGAGAAATATGTTCTCGTAACGAACTTGTGCTTGATCGGGTGTGCGATAGATATGCTTGTCGGGGTAAAAGAGCAGCCCACTGCAAGCACTCAGAAAAAGTAGCGCCCCTAATAAACCAAGTTTGAAAACAGTTTTCGTATAAGTATTAAATTTATCTGATCTGACGTTCACAATTTGATCTGCCTGTATACCTGAACTAGGCTTACCTCGGGCCATGTGATGGCGCCAAGTCTGTACGCCCTGGTGAGAAATGACCAAGCGTTTCTGTTTCAGCATAGCTGTTTGATGCCTATTTCAGAAAGAGTTTGTCGCAACTCGTTTAAACGAGTTGGTTGGCGTTTGTTGCCGGGATGGGCGCTGATATTTGCACAAATGGTACGCGACGAGAATAAGCTAACGTTGAAAGAGGAATCGTTATGAGAAAAATGATGCTCGCTGTTGGGTTTTTGTCGATGACTTCAGGCGCATTTGCCGAAGCTCCAGGGGGGCCGGACTGTGGATGGGGTAATATGCTGTTCGCAGGGGAAAGCGGATTGCCTATCCATCTTTTGGCCACCATTACTAATGGCACTTCGGGTAATAACACATTCGGCATGACTTCAGGAACCAACGGATGTTCGGCGAATGGCGTGCTGACCTATGGTGGATCGTCCCTGGTTAACCTTACGCCAATTATGGATGAGTTTTCTGAGGATGTAGCGCGCGGCCATGGAGATGCTTTGACCACTGTTGCTGTCGCTCTAGAAGTGAAGCAGGAAGACCGTGCGCGTTTTAACCAGGTTATGCATGATAATTTTAATCAGCTATTCCCCAGTGAAAACGTAACGGCGGAGCAAGTGATGCAGTCCGTCATAGATGTGATGAAGACAGACACGAGGCTTTCCAAGTACGCCGCTTGAAGTCAGAATATGAAGCGACGCCCGGTGGTCCGGGCGTTGATTCTTTCTCTAACCTGATCTCAATTAAGAGCGCATGACGCCCTATGCGGTTGAAGCATTCTCTGTTCGTTTTCCTTTCTGCTGTATTTCTTTTAATCAGCTCTGCATTTGCCGCTCTTTCTGATGTCACTGTAGATGCCTTGAAGGGACAACAATCGTTGTTAAACACCTTGGCTTCCTCTTCTGAGTGGTTAGGGTTGTTGCATTTTCGCTCTGACTCCTTGAGCCCGACCGGCTATTCAAGTTTCATTGATGATCCAAGTTTTTTTCTGGCGAAAACAGGAAAGGTTGATGCCGAGGCGGAACTTGAGGCAACCCTGCAAGCTATGGTGAGTGATGCTAGAGGTATAAGAGAAAGTATTGTGTGTCGCTTTCCTTTGCGTAAGAAATGGCTTGAGTCGCAGCTCCCGAATATTGCCTCCTTGCAAACGCCATTGCCATGCCCAGAATACCGTCAGTGGCGCGAGGAGGTAAACGCAGCCAGAGTTTCTTTGATTTTTCCGGCCGCCTATTTGAATAGTCCATCGTCAATGTTTGGGCATACTTTTCTGAGATTTGATCCTGCAAACGTTGAAGACGACTCGGAATGGTTGTCCTGGGCGCTTAACTTCGGGGCGACTATCAATGGCGACGACAACTCCATTTTCTTTGCTTATAGAGGTCTTGCTGGCGGTTACCCTGGTCAGTTCAGCATGATGCGTTACTTTGAAAAGATCAAAGAGTACAGCTACATGGAAAACCGGGACATGTGGGAATATCGCCTGAACCTGACTCCCGAGGAAGTAGAGCGGATGTTGATGCACTTATGGGAGCTGAAAGATGTGCGTTTCAAGTATTACTTTCTGGATGAAAACTGCGCCTTCCGTCTTCTTGAGTTACTTGAGATAGCGCGTCCGTCTTCGCCTCTGACATCGAAGTTTCCTTTGACGGCAATTCCGGCCGACACTGTCCGCGCGGTCATAGAAGGGCGTTATGTGGCGGAACGGCGCTATCGTCCCTCTGAGGCCGTGCTGTTGAAGGAAAGAATACGCCGGTTGGATGAGTCCGAGAGAGAGTTGGCCTACCTGGTGGCGGAGAACCCGGAGATGATGGCGTCCTTGGACTTCAGCGCTTTACCGCTTTCCCGGCAAGGCGCGGTGGCGCAGACCGCTTACAGCTATAATCGCTACGAGCAGAGAAAGACACAAAGGAGTCCGGATCTGGCGCGCCGTAGCTTTAAACTGCTGCAACGGATAAGCCAACTGCCTGCAGATAGTGTTAAGCCAGCTATCCCTGAGCCACCCGAAACTGGGCATGGCAGCACCATGATGGGCATTGGCGGCGGTAGTCGTGATGCGGATGCTTTTACTCAGCTTCAATTCAGATACAGCTATCATGATTTACTGGATCGTCAGGAAGGCTATCCACGAGGCGCTCAAATAATTGCAGGCGACGCTCAGTTTCGCTTTTACGAGAATGACAATTGGAAGCTGCATCGCTTCGACATTATTAATATTATTTCGCAATCGCCGGTTAATAAGTTTCTGCGTCCATTGTCATGGAAAGTTCAGGCGGGCTTTGAGCGCGTCTGGAGTGACTTTGGCGGTGACAAGGCCTATCAAGTAAATGGCGGCGCTGGGCGCAGTTATGACGTAGCGGAAGGATTGAGCCTGTTCGGCTTTTTGACCGCGCGTTTGGAGCATGATCCGGAGTATAAGACCTGGATCACCCCGGCGGCGGGAATAAGTACGGGCTATTTATTGAATTTGCCCTGGGGTTTTCAGTCCACAAGAGTGGAAGGCGAGTACTTTAGTAGTGATGAAATACGCTATCGCGGGGTGCTGGAGCAAAACTTCGATCTGGCGCAAAACCATGCTTTCAGAGCGCACTTGTCTCAAGAATGGAATCGCAGTGACGGCAGATGGGAGGCTGAGATAGCCTACCGATATTACTTTTAAGGAAAGGCGGCGCTCAGGGGTAGCCTGCGACGCCGCCGGATAGATGAGGCGGTTGTTTAGCCGCCTAGGTAAGCTTTGCGAACGTCCTCGTTCACCAACAGGTTTGCGCCGGTATCCTGAAGCACGACTTTGCCGTTTTCCAATACATAACCACGATCCGCCAAACGCAGGGCCTGGTTGGCGTTCTGCTCCACCAGAAAGATGGTCATGCCTTCTTCTCTGAGCTTGCCGATGATCTCAAATATCTGGTTGATGATAATCGGAGCCAGACCTAATGACGGCTCGTCCAGGAACAACATTTTAGGATGGCTCATCAGGGCGCGCCCGATCGCCAGCATTTGCTGTTCACCGCCAGACATTGTACCTGCACGTTGGCTGTGGCGTTCGCGTAAGCGTGGGAACAGGTCATAGACGTATTCCAGCGTGCGCGCAAAGTCGCTCTTGTCAGAGAAAAACGCGCCCATCTGCAGGTTCTCGACTACCGTGAGACCAGAGAAAACACGGCGACCCTCAGGCACAATGGCGATGCCGCTGCGCATGATTTCAGATGTCGGCGTTTCGGTGATGTTCTTACCCATGAAGGTGATGCGGCCATCACTGGCTCTCGGGTCGCCACAGACCGTCATCAACAACGTGGTTTTACCTGCGCCGTTGGCACCGATTAATGAGACGATTTCACCTTGATTGACTTCCAGACTGATGCCGTGCAGAGCTTCGATCTTGCCGTAGTGGGTGTAAACATTCTCGAGTGTAAGCATTAGTCTTCTCCCAAATACGCCTTGATGACATCAGGGTTCGTTCTAATTTCATCAGGCTTGCCGTCGGCCAGAGGCGTGCCTTGGCTGACAACATAGATGCGATCAGAAATGCCCATTACCAGCCCCATATCGTGTTCAATTAACAGAATGGAGACGTTGTAGTCATGCTTCAGGCTGACTATCAGCTCGTCGAGATCCCGAGTCTCTTTCGGGTTCAAGCCGGCTGCGGGTTCGTCCAACATCAATAGATCCGGTCCTGTTACCATGCAGCGAGCAATTTCCAGACGGCGTTGTTGACCGTAAGCGAGGTTGCCCGCTTCGCGGTTGGCGAGTGGCAGCAGATCGACTTTTTTGAGCCAATAGGCGGCTTTCTCCATGGCCTCGCTTTCTTTCTTACGATAAGAAGGCGTCTTCAATAAGCCAGAAAGCAGGTTGGTGTTGACGTGACGATGCTGCGCCACCAACAGATTTTCAATCACCGTCATGCGGTTGAATAGACGCACGTGTTGGAACGTGCGAACCATGCCAAGGCGGGAAATCTTAAAGTCAGGCAACCCTTGTACCTGCTTACCTTTAAAGGTGATTTGACCCGAGGTCGGCTTATAGAAACCGGAGATGCAGTTAAAGACGGTCGTTTTACCTGCGCCGTTAGGGCCGATAATGGAAATGATTTCCCGTTCGTTGACGTCCAGCGACACGCCGTTTACTGCGAGCAGGCCGCCGAACCTCATGGATAAATCGCGAACAGACAGCATTGTCCTACTCCTGTTTCAACTGCAGATGTGGGCGTTTCATCGGGATCAGGCCTTGCGGACACCAGATCATCATCAACACCATGACCATACCGAACGCGAGTAGGCGATACTCGTCGAATTCCCGCGACAATTCCTGAAGCAGCACCACCAGAACGGCTGCGACCATGACGCCGATTTGCGAGCCCATGCCGCCAAGAACAACGATGGCGAGGATAATAACGGACTCGAAGAAGATGAACGACTCAGGGCTGATATGGCCTTGGCGAGCGCCATACAGGGAGCCGGCAAAACCTGCGAATGCTGCGCCGATGGTGAAGGCGGACAGCTTGATAGCAGTACGGTTCAAGCCCAGTGAGCGACATGCGATCTCATCTTCACGCAGGGCTTCCCATGCGCGCCCTACAGGCATGCGAATCAGGCGGCGAACGATGAAGATCGTCACCAAAGCCAACACTAGTGCGATCAGGTAAAGCACGACAACTTTCAAAGATGAGTCGTAAGGAACGCCAAAGAACTCATGGAATGCAACATTGCCTTCGGCGGCTCTACGGCTGAATTCCAGGTTAACGATGGAGAATTCAGGATCGAACTGCAGCATTGGAATCGTTGGCTTAGGAATGCCGCCAATACCGTTAGGTCCGCCAGTCAGACTGGTCAGGTTGTTCAAGAGAATGCGGATGATTTCTCCAAAACCTAAAGTCACGATGGCGAGATAGTCGCCGCGTAATCTCAATACCGGGAAGCCCAGCAGGAAACCGAATGTCGCAGCAAGCAACGCTCCGATAGGCAGACACACCCAGAATGACCAACCAAAGTATTGCGATAACAGGGCGTAGCTATAAGCGCCGACAGCATAGAAAGCCACGTATCCCAAGTCTAACAAGCCAGCCAGACCGACTACGATATTCAGACCAAGGCCGAGAATAACGTAGATAAGCGCCAAAGTAGCGATATCCGACCAGATGCGTCCGGTGTTGAAAGGAATCAGAACTGCGGCGATAAGCAGGACGACAAAAAAGATTTTGCCAGCCATGTCGCGCTTTTCTTCTGGCGGCATTAGCTTGGCCAGAATATTTCCTTTTGGCTTGACCGCCGCCTTGGCGGCATTTAGTTGCTCTCTAAACAGCTGGCTCAGGAAAACCGCTGCAGCGGCGAGGAAAATGTACACGTAGGTGCTTTGCGTAGCGCCTTCGAGTACGAGTTTGGTGCCTTCATGAGTCAGCTTCAGGCCTAAAATCGGCAAGGACAGAACCAGAGTAATGACGGCCGTGAATAAAGCGAACGGCAGATTCTTGCGCATTAGATTTTCTCCACTTCCGGCTTGCCGAGTATGCCTGTCGGCTTAAACAACAAGATCAGCACCAGTAGCGCAAAAGAGACAACGTCTTTGTACTCTGTGCTGAAATACGCGGCGGTCATACTTTCGGTGACGCCGAGAATGATGCCGCCCAGCATTGCGCCAGGGATACTGCCGATGCCGCCAAGAACGGCTGCAGTAAAGGCTTTAAGGCCTGCAATGAATCCGACGAATGCATTTACGACGCCGTAGTACATACCGAGCAGTGTGCCTGCAACCGCCGCCAGCGCTGCGCCAATGACGAAAGTGGAAGCGATAACGCGGTTGGTGTCGATGCCAAGCAGGTTCGCCATTTTCAAATCCTGCGCGACGGCGCGACAGGCTCTACCCATTCTGGAGCGAGAGATAAACAGCGTCAGCACTGTCATGGAGATGATAGTGACGATGAAGATCAGAACCTGAATATAGGAAAGGGACGCCTGGAAGCCGTCTTCCGGACCGAAGTTCCAGCCGCCGCTGATCTGAGATGACATGGCGATATCCCGTGAACCTTGTCCTAAACGAACGTAGTTCTGCAGGAAGATGGACATCCCGATGGCCGAAATAAGGGGGATCAAACGGTTGCCGCCACGCAGTGGGCGGTAGGCGATACGCTCAATGGCCCAACCGAAGCTACTGGACACCAACATGCTTGAAAGCAGGGCGACCAGGAAGATTAATGGAAGAAACTCAATGCCCAGCATGGCCATACCAGAAATAGCCATGAACGCGACGTAAGTTCCTATCATGTAGACTTCGCCGTGAGCGAAGTTGATCATTCCTATTATGCCGTAGACCATGGTATAGCCTATGGCGATGAGAGCATAAGTGCTCCCAATGGTAATTCCGTTAATTAATTGCTGAATGAAGTAAAGAATCACTTCTAGCATGGGTGTTACTCCGGAAGATTTGAACCGGCCTAGAAACTGACAGGCTTTGCTAATAAAAACACCCTCTTTCGGCGAGCCGAAAAGAAGGTGTTGTTATGAAGCGATACGGTTTATTTTACTACGGTTTTGGAGCCGTCTGCGTGCCAGGTGTAGATTTCGAAGTCGAAACCTTTCAAGTCGCCTTTTTCGTCAAACGCAATTTCACCCATGGGGGTTTTGAAGGAGTGGCTACGAAGGTAAGCTTGGATCGCATCAGTATCGGTAGAACCTACGCCTTTAATTGAGTCAGCAATAACCTGAACTGCTGCGTAGGAAGTCATTACGAATGCGCCGCTGGCGTCTTGGCTTTTCGCTTTGAATGCGTCAACCAGCGATTTGTTTTCTGGTCTCTGATCAAAAGCGGGTGGCAGAGTCACGTACAGACCTTCGGAAGCTTTACCTGCGATCTGGCTGATGTCTTTGTTGCCCACACCTTCAGGACCCATGAACTTGATGTCCAGGCCTTTCTCTGATGCTTGGCGCAGAACCTGCCCCAGCTCAGGGTGGTAGCCGCCGTAGTAAACAAAGTCTACGTTCTCTTTCTGCAGTTTTGCGATCAGGGGAGAGAAGTCTTTGTCGCCTTTGTTAACGCCTTCAAACAGTACGACGTTGACGTTTTTCTCTTCCAGCGTTTTCTTTACCGCAGTTGCGATGCCTTCACCGTACTGTTGCTTGTCGTGAATAACTGCAACGCGCTTGGGCTTGACTACAGTCGCGATGAATTTGCCAGCGGTCGGACCCTGATGGCTATCAAGACCGATGGTGCGGAAAATCATCTGGTAGCCGCGCTCAGTGATGTCCGGGTTGGTGGAAGCCGGCGTGATAGTGATGATGCCTTCGTCTTCGTAGACGTCGGAAGCCGGTTGAGTGGAACTGGAGCACAAGTGGCCCACTACAAATTTAACACCGTCATTAACGATTTTGTTGGCTACGGCCACAGCTTGCTTGGGTTCGCAGGCGTCGTCGTATCTAATCGCCTCAAGCTTGTCGCCGTTTACTCCGCCAGCAGCGTTGATCTGCTCAACAGCCATTTCCGCGCCGATTACCTGCATGTCGCCATACTGAGCAACGTCACCGGACTGCGGGCCGGCGATGGCGATTTTGATAGTCTCTGCGTTAGCCAGGTTCAAGCCGCCCATTAATAAAATTGAAGCGCCAACACCTAATACTTTCCGAGCGATCTGTTTCTTCATTATTGTCTTCCCGATTTAAGTTATTAGTTATCCCAGGTTCAGACGCCGCCGAGTAGAGTGAGCTCTGAGGCTCTTTTTCGGACGGGGCTTCATACTGGCATATTATGGTCTAATCGTTAATAGACTTTTATTTTAAGGCCATTGGCCTATTGACCAGTTGGAATACTAACCTCAAAGCGTCGCGGTGAAAAGATGCGCATTTGTCTTGGATATAAGGATTTCGCGCAGTTTTTTCGGAGGCAAAAATTTAAGGCAAAAAAAAAGGTGCTTGGAGAGCACCTCAAACGCTTTTCTATACTAGAAAGACAGGACAAAACATCATCACAACTGGTAAAGGTCAGTATAAAACTCCACCACAAAGCCGCATAATACGTGATTTCCGATACGGTATGCGGCCTAGGAAAAAGATGCGCTCCAGCGCATTATTTAGCATCCATATCCAGGATGATGAAGTGAGATGACCGCTATCCAAACATGACTTTGTAAACGTCCTGGAATGTGCTGGCGAAATGCATCGTCAAACCAGAGCGGATGTGTTCCGGCAGTTCATCATAATCACGTCGATTGGCCTCGGGCAGAATGATTTCATTCACGCCGCTGCGTTTCGCCGCAATCACTTTTTCGCGAATGCCTCCTACCGGAAATACCTGGCCGGTCAGGGTTAACTCTCCCGTCATCGCAACATTGCTTTTGGGTATTTGATTGCGGGCCAGGGACAGTAACGCGGTCGCCATCGTAACGCCCGCGCTGGGGCCGTCTTTTGGCGTGGCGCCTTCCGGCACGTGAAGGTGGACGAAGGCGCGCTCAAAGAATTCGGGATCGCCTTTGAATTCTTTCAGGTGAGCGGAGACATAGCTGTAAGCGATTTCCGCAGACTCGCGCATGACATCGCCAAGCTTGCCGGTCAATTTAAAGCCCCGGTTACTGGAATGAATTAATTGGGCTTCAACCGGAAGCGTGGCTCCGCCCATAGCGGTCCAGGCGAGTCCGGTGACCACGCCAACGCCGCGCAGATTTTTCTCTTTGCGGAATAGCGGTTGGCCAAGAAAGTCGACGAGGTTGTTAACGCCTATCCTTATCGGTTCTTCTGGTTTCTCCATCAAGCGGACGATGGATTTGCGAATCAGACGATGCAGTCTTTTTTCCAGATTGCGCACGCCGGCTTCTCTGGCGTAGCCGTCGATCAGTTGGCGCAGCGCTGCGTCAGTGATGGATACCTGTTTCTTTTTCAGCTTCATGCGTTTCAGAAGCTTCGGCCAAAGATGGTTTTTGGCGATGGCTATTTTTTCTTCCGTGATGTAACCGGACAGACGCAATACATCCATTCGATCCAACAGCGGGCCCGGAATAGTATCTAACTGGTTGGCGGTGCAAACGAACAGCACTTTCGACAGGTCCAATCTGACATCCAGGTAGTGATCCAGGAACTCGTTGTTCTGTTCCGGGTCCAGCGTTTCCAGCAATGCGCTGGCTGGATCGCCTTGGTAAGATGCGCCAATTTTGTCGATTTCGTCGAGCATGATGACAGGGTTGGCGGAGCCGACGTCTTTCAGCGCCTGCACCATTTTGCCCGGCATTGCGCCAATGTAAGTACGTCGGTGGCCTTTGATTTCCGCTTCATCGCGCATGCCGCCCAGACTGAAACGGTAGAACTTTCTGCCCAGCGCCGCTGCAACGGATTTTCCGATAGAGGTTTTACCAACGCCGGGTGGTCCGATCAGCAATAGAATCGAGCCGGATACTTCTCCTTTAAATGAGCCTTCCGCCAGAAATTCGATAATTCTGTCTTTAACGTCATCCAGCCCATCATGCTCTTTGTCGAGAATCTCCCGGGCGCGGGCGATATCGAGTTTGTCCTCAGTATGGACACCCCAGGGAACCTGAGTGAGCCAATCAAGGTAGTTGCGGGTGACGCCATACTCTGGCGAACCGGTCTCCAGCATGGACAGCTTTTTGATTTCTTCGTCAAAGCGTTTGCGTACGTCGTCTGGGGGATGACGTTCACTCATACGCTGCTGGAATTCCTCTACGTCCGCCGTTCGATCGTCTTTAGCGAGCCCAAGCTCCTTCTGGATAACCTTAAGTTGCTCGCGTAAAAAGAATTCACGCTGACGCTCGTTGATCTTCTGGTTCACCTCGGCGCTGATCTGGGTTTGCAGCTTGGCGACTTCCAGTTCCTGCTTCAGCAGAATCAATACTTTTTCCATCCGCCTGAGCAGCGGCACGGTATCGAGTATCTCCTGCAGCGCTGGACCTTCCGCTGTGGTGATGGCGGCGGCGAAGTCGGTTAATGCTGAGGGCTCGTCAGGACTGAAGCGGCTCAAATACTGTTTCAACTCTTCGCTGTAAAGCGGGTTAAGCGGTAGCAACTCCTTAATGGTGTTAATCAGGGCGATTGCATAAGCCTTGAGTTCCTTCTCCGACTCTTTCGCCGGCTCAGGGTATTCGACTTCAACCAGATAGGGCGGCGTACGACGCAGCCATTGCGTAATGCGGAAGCGTTGTAAACCTTGGGCGATAAACTGCAGTTTGCCGCGTTCGTTAACGACATTATGCGCTTTCACCACACAGCCGATATGGGCGAAGTCATTGGTATCCGGCGGCTCATCCGGGGAGGGAATTTTCTCTACGTAAGTCAGTCCCAGAATCTGGTGCTCGGTCTTGCCAACGCGTTTCAGGGTTTCTTCCCATAGGTTGGCGTTAATGACCAGTGGTTGAACTTGTGCAGGGAAGTAAGGCCGGTTGCTGATGGGAAGCAAATAAATGCGCTTGGGCATTACCTGGCCGGGAAGCACCAGCGCGCCGCCAGGGCGGCTTTCCTCGGCTTCGTCCTTGCCTATGTATTCGGAATGCTTTGTATCGGAGTCAAAATTACTTTCTGTCATGTGCGGTGATCTTGTCAGTAATGAATAACCATTTGCTCATGGCGAAATAGATGGGGGAGGAATAACGCGAGTTAAAGTGAGGCGCGCCAATAAAATAGGTGAGTAAGTTGTAATGCTGGCTGGAAAAATTAGCGGAGCGCCCATAGAACGGGCGCTCTGGCGGCGTTAGTTATGCGCGCTGAATGTGCCGTGGGGACAGCTCTTCATCATCTCCATGAAATCATAGTGAGAGATATGCACCAGCTCCTGATGATCGCCGCCTTCCAGATAGAAATCCGGTTCATAAGCCAGTTGCTCATCCCAGATAGTCGGCATGCCGAACGCCTCTCCGACAGCAGGGATGGCGCCGGCGGAACAATCACCGAACAGCTCACATAACTCTTCCTCACTGGCCAGATCTAATTGACGTTTCATCGCCTGATTGATTTCACGCAGATTGAGATGATTGGTGGATGGAATGGCGGCGATGACATAGCCTTTCTCATCCTTGAGCACGACTGCTTTCACCATTCTTTCCACGGGAACATGCGCCGTTTGCGCACTGGCCATGGATGTTTCACTGTACGGATGGGTAATGACCTCATAATTCACGTTATGACTGGTCAGAAATCGTTGGAGCGTATTGGAAATAGACATATTGTATCCTCCTCAGCATGACAGCCGCTGGTGGCGGCTATGTTGCACATATGGCGGTTTGACCGTCGGATTCCGGTGTCGCCCTGCTGTACATCTGACGATTCTGGTTAAATTATAGTCTGTCAGAGGTGGCGGGACCATGACGCCTTGTTTTTACACCAGTTCGCCCACACATTGTTTAGCATTGTTTCTTCCCGACAATTCAGGCGCACGAAGTCCTTCGTCGCGCCTGGCTTTTTTATAAACCGGAGTCATATCTGACATGGCCGAATCTCCCTATATCATCGAAGCGACCCTAGAAAACTTTCAGACGGAAGTTCTGGAAAAATCCATGCAGGTTCCCGTATTGGTGGATTTCTGGGCGGACTGGTGCGCCCCTTGTAAGCAACTGATGCCGATTTTGGAAAAGCTGGCGACGGAGTATCAGGGCGCTTTTATTCTGGCCAAGGTGAATGCGGATCAGCAGCAGGAACTGGCGTCTCATCTGGGCGTGCGCAGTCTGCCTACGGTTAAGCTGGTCCATCAAGGCAAGTTGGCGGGGGAGTTCAGCGGAGCGCAGCCGGAATCCAAAGTACGCGAACTATTGGGCCGCTACATTCAAACCCCGGGCGCAGAGTTGCGTGAGCAAGCCCGTGCGCTGGTTGAACAAGGCCAGGCCGAGCAGGCCCTGGCGATGCTGACTCAGGCGAATCAGGCGGACCCCAACAACATGGAAGTTCTGGTGGATATCGCCGCAGTGAAAGTTGCATTGGGAGAGAAGGACGAAGCATCTGCGATTCTGTCCAGTTTGCCGGCGGATATCCAGGGGCGTCCTGACGTCAAACAGTTGCTGGCGCGCATACGTTTTGTGGAAAAGGCTGGCGCGATCGCACCGCTGGCGGATATCCAGCAACGTTTGCAGGCGAATGAGGCCGACGCCGAAGCGCGCTTTCAACTCGCTTTGCACGCCATCATGAATAATAAGTTTGAGGACGCGGTAGAGGCTCTGTTGAACCTGATGCAGACGGATCGGAGTTACGGCGATGACGCCGCCAGGAAAACCCTGATAGAGCTATTCGACATGTTAGGCGCCGCGCATCCTTTGGTGCGGACATACCGTCGCAAGCTGTACGCATTACTTCACTGAGGTTGTACGACGCTGAGAACAGATTCGAAAATGTTGGATTCAGAACGGAATTATCCCCGTGACATTGACGGCTGCCAGTTGTGCCGTCGCGAAGTGTCATCTCTGACTCGCCATCATTTGATCCCCAAGACGCTGCACGGCAAGAAAAATATTCGCCGTCAGTATGATCGGGATTATCTCAACAAGGCCATTGTCTGGGTTTGTCGCCCTTGCCACAGCTTCATACATGAATTGAAGTCTGAATCTGAGCTGGCGGCCCATTACAACAGTCTTGAAAGCCTGCGGGCGCTGCCAGAAGTGCAAGAGTTTGCGCAGTGGCTTGGCTCTAAGCCCGCCGGCTTCTCGCCTAAGAAAAAGCTGCGTAAGAAAGGGGGCTGAGCCTGGAGAGCGTGACTGCTCGCCGGGCTTTGCTAAGCTTAAGGATAAACGCCATCTGCATTTCATGATGGGGCTCCGTTATGAAGTTTATCATTGTTGGAATCGCCTTTTTCGCCTGTCAGATCGCCTGGGCCGCCGGGCCGTTGAAAGTCACTTTTCCTGCTTCTGAATCCCTGCAGGACACCCGGTTTATCGATCTGGTGGAGATGTTGAAAGTCTCCCTGGATAAAACCGTGGAGCAGTACGGACCTTATCTGCTCGAGGAGACGCCTCTGGCGATGAGCGAAGCACGCTACCTTGCGGAATTGGACAGAGGGTCATCCGTTCTCAATGTGGCCTGGAGTTCCACCTCGGAGGAGAAGGAGCGTTTGATGCGGCCCATCCGAATTCCCTTGCGTAAAGGGCTGCTGGGTTATCGCATTAGCCTGATCACGGAGGAAACTCAGGCTAAATTCGACGCCCTCGAAAATCTGTCCGATCTGCGCTTGCTAAGCATTGGACAGGGCCTGGGGTGGGGAGATATCCAGGTTTACGAGAAGAACGGTTTTCAGGTGGTGACGGCCAGTAGTTATGAAGGTTTGTTCAAGATGCTGGCGCAACGTCGGTTTGATCATTTTCCCCGAGGCGTGAACGAGATTTTCGCCGAGTATCAGGCACGGCGGGATTATCTGTCTCAAATTCAGATTGAGCAGCACACGCTGATCTATTATCCCTGGCCATACTATTTCTTTGTTTCCAAGCAGAACGCCAAACTGGCTGAGCGTATTGAGCGGGGGCTGAATATCATGATCGCCGATAAGACGTTTGATCAGATTTTTCTCAAGCATCATGGCGATTCCATCAATAAAGCGCGCTTGTCCGAGCGCCGCGCTTTCGTTATCAAAAACCCGCTTTTACCGAAGGAGACGCCAGTACGGCGCAAAGAACTCTGGTACGACCCATTGAATTTGATGTCGCAGATATAGTCGCGTTTATTCTGTTCTGAGCGCATCAATAGGATTCAAGCGCGAAGCCTGTAGCGCCGGAACGACGCCTGCGATGAGCCCAATCAGCGAAGACAGTAATAGCGCAATCAATAGAAACGGCACATGGGGGCGGATAGGAAACTCCGGGGCGAACAGAAAGGCCAGTGCCGTTACGACGCCCATAAGCAGCAGCCCGCATACTCCGCCTATTGTCGAAAGCGTCACAGCCTCCGCCAGGAACAGACTGAGCACTTGCGCGCGGGTGGCGCCCAGCGCCCGCAGCAAACCGATTTCACTGGTGCGCTCCCTCACGCTGGTGGTCATGGTGGTGAGAATGCCGACGCCGCCGACCAGCAGAGAAATAGAGCCTAGCAAACCAACGGCAAGCGTCAGCACAGATAATATGCTGTTCAGGCTGGTGAGCATTTGGTCCTGTGTGATCAGCGTAAAGTCCTCGCGGCCATGGCGTTGAATCAGCATCTTTTTAATCAGGGCGGACATGTAAGTGGAATCTGTGGCGGGGGAAAAAATAACGTCAACCTCCATCAAGCCTTCGCGGTTGAAGAGGTCCAGCGCCAGATCGGCGGGGATATAGGCGGTGTCGTCAAGATCGAACCCCAGCATATCTCCCTTGGGCTCAATCACCCCAATCACGCGAAAACGCATGCCGCCGATGCGGATAAGCTGACCCAATGGGCTCTCGCCTTGAAACAACTCTTGTTTAACCTTGTGGCCGATGACCGCATAAGGGCTGGAGCGCGCATCGTTGTTACGGGGCAAAAAACGACCCTGCGCCACGGCGAAACGCCAGGCCGCGGGCATGTCCGCACTGACGCCGAAGATATCCACATTACGGGTGCGCTGTTTGTATTCTATGGCTCCGGCCCCTTGCACAACCGGCACCACATATTCCACATAAGGGGCCTGGCGCAGGGCTTCCGCGTCTTGTAATGAGAGGGGGCGTACGGTGCTGAGAATGCCTCCCATGCCGCCGGTTACATTTTTACCCGGGTTAATTGCGATGATGCGCGCGCCAAACTGCGAAAATTCGTCCATCACATAGCTGCGCACGCCTTCTCCGATAGAAGTGAGTAGGGCGACTGCGGCGATGCCGATGGTGATGCCGAGTGACGTGAGCACCGCGCGGGTGCGGCCAAAGCTGATGGTGCGGGTCACTATTTTCAGTAAATCCGGCGCTTTCATGTCAGGGGCCTTGCTTGTGCGTCAGCGCTTCGACGGGCGCCAGGGCGGCGGCCTTGCGGGCGGGCAGATAGGCGAATAGAAGCGCGGTGACAATCGCAACGCCCACCGCCGCAATCTTCACCCACATTGGCGAGCCCAGTGGAATCTGGTTGTAGAGCAGGCGGCCCGCCGCCAATAAGGACTCGCTTATCAAAAGCCCGATCAGGCTGCCGATTATCGCCAGCAATAGCGCCTCGCTCAGAAATAGACGGCGGACAGTCGCGGCGCTGGCGCCCAGCGCTTTAAGGAGTCCTATTTCCGCCGTGCGTTGACTGACGCTGATCAGCATGACGTTCATAATCAACACTCCCGCCACGGCCAGACTGATTCCGGCTATGCCGCCTACCGCCAGCGTCAGTGTGCGTAGAATCTCATCGAAGGAAGAGAGTAACGCGTCTTGCGTGATCAGGGTGATGTCTTCCTCGCCGTCGTGTCTTTCCTTGATGATGCTGAGAATGGCGTTGCGAGTGGGCGTCAGTTCCCGCTCTGAGCGGACTTCCGCAAACACTCGAAACAACCCTTCCTGGTTGAATAGCATCTGGGCGCTGGCGACGGGGATCAGCATCGCTTCATCAAAGTTCAGGCCCATGGCTACGCCTTTGCCTTCCAGTATGCCGATCACCCGAAAGCGACGATCGCCGGCGCGCACCCATTGACCCAGGGCGGGCTCAGGGCCAAATAGCTCGCGTTTAAGTGTTTGCCCCAGCACGCAGACCGCGTCGGCGAATGTTGGATCTCCCGGCGGCAATGGCCGCCCTTGCAGCAGGCTCAGCTTGCGGATTGCAAAGAAGTCATGGGTGGTTCCCACCACAAAGCTTTCCCGCAGTCGGCTTTGATATGACAGCTCCGCCATACCGGCGATAAGCGGCGCTGTGCGGTTGATTGCTGAAAGGCGCGTTAGCGCCCGCATGTCCTCCAAAGTTAGATCCCGTGGGGCTTCCCCGGTTATCGGAGGCATGCCGCCAGTGGTCTCTTTTTTGCCAGGCATGATGATTAGCGTGTTTTTGCCGAGAAAGCTGAACTCGCCCAAGACAAACAGGCGCGCGCCTTCTCCGAGTCCGGTCAGCAGGTTGACCGCCGCCACGCCAATAATGAGCGCGATCATTAACATGATCGTGCGAAAGCGATGCCCGACCATGACCTGGAAGTTGAAGCGGGCTAAGTCCATGGCGCGCATGGCTAGTCGCTCACATCGCTTTGGCGCAGGTCGCTCTGAATGCGGCCATCCACCATTCGCAGTTGGCGTCTGGCGCGTTTGCCCAGCTCGACATCGTGAGTGACCACCACCAGGGTAATGCCCTGAGTGTTCAACTCTTCCAGTAAAGTGACGACGTCAGCGCCGGACTGGGTGTCCAGGTTTCCTGTTGGTTCATCCGCGAGGAGCAGTTTGGGCTTCATGATGATGGCCCTGCCGATGGCGACCCGTTGTCGTTGCCCGCCGGACAGCTGATTGGGTAGGTGACTGGCGCGGGCGGTCAGGCCCAGTCGTTCGAGCATCTCGGACACCATGCGTGCGCGTTCTTTCGGCGCCGCACCGGCGAGAATCAGCGGCAACTCAATATTCTCCCGTGCGCTCATGCGGGGGATAAGATGGTAGGACTGAAATACGAATCCGATATTCTGCTGACGCAAACGCGCCCGCTTTTCCTCGCTGAGATTCTGGGTGGGCTCTCCGTTCAACAGATAGGCGCCGGCGTCTGGTCGATCCAGTAATCCGAGAATATTCAGCAAGGTCGACTTACCGGAACCAGAAGGTCCCATGACGGAGACATAGTCGCCGGCCAGCAGTTCCAGGCTGACGGCATCCAGAGCCTTGACGGTCTGTTCGCCAAGTTGGAAATGCCGATTGATCTCATGCAAGGCGACGACCGGCTCCGCCGACTTTGACTGTGATGGAGGCGTTGACGAAAGATTCGCGACGCTCATGGTTGCGGGCGCACCTGCACGCCATCTTCCGCCCCTTCCTGATCGAGTGCGGAGAGGACGCGATCGCCTTCGTTCAGGCCGCTTACAACCTCTGTGTACACCCAGTTGCCGATGCCGCCCTGGAAGGAGGCTTTATGCAGGCTGTGGTCGTTCGGATCGAATTTCAGCACAGCGTCTCCTTCCAGAATCATCTCGGTGGGGAGGCGCAATACGTTTTCCCGGCTATCGATAATGACCTCAATGTCCGCGCTGTATCCCACCAGTAAATTCATGTCCTTGGGAAATTCACTGATTTCCACTTCCACATCCACGGTGCGGGCCTGCTTTTCGTATTCCTGCACATAGGGCGCTACCCGCGTCACCACCGCCTGTAACGCACGTCCGCGAAAGGCGTCTAGGGTCACACGCGCAGGCATGCCGACCTTGATGCGCGCCGTGTCGACTTCATCTATGGGAGCGCGCACGTACAGGCAGCTGTCGTCTATCAGGTCAACAGCGGGAGGAGTGGGGACGCCGGGTGGGGATGGCGTTACGTATTCGCCGATCTCGCCATTGATTTCCGCAATGACGCCGCTGAACGGCGCCCGCAGCGTACTGCGTTCCAATTGGGCGGCCTGCAGCGCTACGACAGCCTGACTTTCTTCAATCTGCGCCGCGGCGGCCTTGCAGGCGAGGGCGGACATTCCCGCCTGGGTGCGAGCGGCGTCCAGAGTATCTTCAGAGGATAATTTTTTGCTGGCCAGGGTCTGTTGGCGTCGCAATTCTCTTTGATCCCGCTCAGCGCCGAAACAGACTTCCGCCTTTTTCCGCTCGACGATGGATAATCCGGCGCGGGCCTGATCATAGAGCGCGCGCAGATCCTTGTTCCAAAGCTCCAAAAGCAGTTGTCCGGATTCGACTCTGTCTCCCGCCTTCACGTGGAGGGCGGATACCGCGCCGCCAGTCGGCATGGAGAGCTTGGAGCGCTGGCAGGCGCGCACGGCGCCGGCGCGGGTGTTGGCGACGGTGCTTTCCACTGAGCCTTTGCTGAGCGTGTGCAGGGACACCGGCAATGGTTGCGGACGCCATTTCCAATAGCCCAGCCCGAGTATTAACGCCGCAGCAATGAGCGTTATCAAAGCCTTTTTCACTACTCCCCCTGTGTCGCTGGCGCGGATTCGCCGGTCAATGACGTAGAAGACATTGTGTCCGATCGCCCGCGCGCCTAACCCGATACAAATCAAGTTAGCACTGAATTGGCGTTGGCGTAGGGTCTGCTAATCTTTAGTATATGCAGGCTCGATAAGAAAAGGCTAAGGCGCGACTCGAGGGCTGGAGCGACAGACCTGATAAGGGAGTTCATGCGCCGGTGTTGCGATATCCCACTAAGCTGGCGAAACCGGAGAATGCGATGAGCGATGCTCCTGAGCATGATGGTCGACGCAGTCCCAGGCGGAACGCGTCATGGCGGACGATAGTCAAAACTCCCGACAAAAAAATGTACATGGGCAAAATCGATAACGTGTCCGCCCACGGCTATCTGTTTGAGTTCCCCATTCCGGTGCCGGTCGGCGCAACGCTGATCATGAAAGTCGAGATCGTGCATCACGCCAAGCGTTGGGAAAGCATTGCGTCAGTTATCGTGCGACACGTCGTCGTGCGCACCTCGTCCTATCTGGTTGGCGTGGAGATCACCGATATCGACGATGAAACCGCCCACTTTCTTAACGATTACGCAAACGGGCATGCGTAGCTTTACACCCTTGCCGCCCCCGCCAATTTTTCGCTGACTCTGTCCACCAGATAAACAATGCTGTGATAGTGCACCCCCGAATGCAGCGATAATCCGATTTCGCAGCTACGGCTATTGGAGAAACCTTCTCCGCATCCCTTTTCCTGTATTTGCGCTTTCAGCGGCGCCAAGGCTGACGCGTTCAATTCTGGGTGACTGAAACCCTTGTCGCCGGCGAAACCGCAGCAGGTGATATGTTCCGGCGTCACCACCTGGTGGCAGCAGCGTTTGGCGATCGCCAGGAGTTTGTCGCCAATCCCCATTTTTTGTGCGCTGCAGGTGACATGAATGGCGATAGGCGCATCTTCTTTTTGAATACGCAGGCGATCGAGCATGTAGTCGTGAATAAACTCGACGGAGTCGTAAATCTTCAATTTCCTCCCGGCTTCGGTTTGTTCAATGGCTTCCTTTAATTTCTGCGTGCATGGACTGGCGTCGCAAAAGACGGGGAGCTGTCCGTTGTCGCTGGAAGTCAGCAGCGCTTGCGCCAGCTCTTCGGCCTTTTGCTGCGCGCTGTCGGGGAAGCCTTTGCTGGCGAAGGGCAAACCACAACAAAGTTGATCGATATTGGACGGGAAGCGAACCTGAAAGCCTGCCTTTTCCAACAAGCGCAAACAGGCTTCCGTGAGAGAGCGTGTTTCCGAATCGCCCCGGGAGGGCCCCATAGTGCGGGAGGCGCAACTGCTGAAATACACCACGTCCGCCGTCTTTTCATCTGTCCGACATGAACGGGCGGCGGTGGGAAGATAAGGATGCCAGAGCGGCGTCCGTTCTTTGCTTAGCTTGCGGGCGGCGTGGCTTAGCGTGGTCATCGCCCCTGGACCCAAAACCCGGTGCATGGCGTCGGCTCCGCCGAGGCCTAAGCGTGTGGCTTTGGTCAGCGTGGAAAAGTGCTCGGCGGCCCATTGGGCTTTACCGGCTTGCGCAGCGTTTTTCTGTTTGCGATGCAGACGAGTGAGGTCGCCGGTATTAATGCTCACCGGGCAACTGAGCGCGCATAGACCGCACGCGGCGCAAGTGTCGTCGCCGGCGTAGTCATAAGCGTCCATTAATGTCCGTAATTGTTCGGTGTCTTCTCCGCTTGCCTGCAGGCGGGCGATTTCCCGGGAGGCGACGATGCGCTGGCGCGGCGTTAGGGTTAGTTCGCGAGAGGGGCAGGCGGGCTCGCAGAAGCCGCATTCGATACATTTATCCACCAGCGGGTCCGCTGCGGGGAGCGGCTTGAGGTGGCGTAAATGCGCCTCCGGGTCGTCGTTGATGATGACGCCGGGATTCAGAATGCCTTTGGGGTCGAACAGGTCTTTGATGCGACGCATGACTGCATAAGCTTCCGCACCCCATTCCAGCTCGACAAACGGCGCCATATTACGGCCTGTGCCATGCTCCGCTTTCAGGGAACCGCCGAAGCGCACCGCCACCAATTGCGCCACGGCGTCCATCAGTCCGCGATAACGCTCAATGGCGAGATCGGAGGAAAACTCCTGGGAAAACACAAAGTGCAGGTTCCCTTCCAGGGCGTGGCCAAAAATCAGCGCGTCAGGATAATCGTACTCGTTGAACAGGCGCTGCAATTCCAGGACGCCTTCCGCCAGGTGCTCAATCGGGAAGGCAATGTCTTCGATGATAACCGTCGTGCCAACGTCCCGGGAGGCGCCCAATGCGGGAAACAACCCTTTGCGCAGGTTCCATAACTGCGCGCAATGATGGGAGTCTTTGCTGAACGGAACCTGGTTAAGCAATGAAAACTCATTGAGCAGTTGCTGTATTTGCTGGATCTGGTCGTCCAACTTCAGGGCGTCAGCGGCGCGGGTTTCAATCAACAGCGCCGCCGCGCCAGGGGGCAGATCGCTCACAAACTCCGGCGTGCCGGGCTTGCTTTGTACGGAGGTGAGGCCGCGTCGATCAATCAGCTCCACGGCCGCTACGGGGGATGTCTTCAACTTCGACACCGCCTGACATGCGACATGGATGTCTGGAAAAAACACCAGGGCGGTGGCTTTGTCAGGATGATCCGCCACGGTGTTATAAGTAATGGAGGAGATGAATCCCAGCGTCCCTTCGGAACCGATTAGCAAGTGCGCCAGAATATCCACTGGGTCGGTAAAGTCCAGAAACGCATTGATGCCGTAGCCGGTGGTGTTTTTCAGGCGATACTTGTGTCGAATTTTCGCCGCCAGCTCAGGATTGGCGAGAATCTCCGCACGTAGACTCGAAATGCCTTGCAACAGTGTTGCGTGTGTCTGTGCAAACGCCTTGCGGGAGTTCTCGTCGTCAGTATCTAGGACCGTTCCGTCCGCCATTACCGCACGGATATGCGCCAGAGTATGGTAGCTGTTCTGTTGCGTTCCGCAGCACATGCCGCTGGCGTTGTTCGCTGCGATGCCGCCGATTTTCGCCGCATTGATGGACGCAGGGTCCGGGCCGATTTTGCGTTGAAAGGGCGCCAAGTAGCGATTGGCGTGAGCGCCGATCACGCCGGGCTGCAGGCGAATACGGGCTCCATTCTGCTCGATTTGATGCTCTCGCCATCCCTGCAGCTGCACCAGCACCGAGTCTGTCACCGCCTGACCGGACAGGCTGGTGCCCGCCGCCCTGAAGGTCAGCGCGATGCGGTGAGCGTCGGCCTGTTGTAACAAGCGGATGACCTCGTCTTCGTTTTCCACCCGCAACACCAGTTGCGGAATCAACCGATAAAAGCTGGCGTCCGTTCCATAGGCGAGACGACGCAGGGGATCGTCAATCACTCTGGCGGCGGGAATGAACTGGCGCACCGCCTGAGAGAAGCGGGTGAAAGACTCAGACACGGACGCTTTCCTCCGTAACTATCAGAACGACGATCAGGCGTTTGGGACCATGGGCGCCGTAAGCCAGCGTCTGCTGAATATCGGCGGTTTTGGAAGGACCGGAGATCAGCAGCAGGTTTGTCGGCAAAGCGGATTCGACTTGGGTTTGATGAAACGCTTCGGGCAGGTCCGCATACAAGTCTTTGGCATGGATAATCAGGCTGTGCGTGGGGGGAACCAAAGACAGAGCGCGGGGTTCATCGGGCCCGGTTTTCACCATCAAGGTTCCCGTCTCGGCGATTCCCGCTATGGCGGCGCCAAAGCCTCCCTGGATGTGATTGAACAGCGCGTCTTTACAGTTCTCGATACTGTTCTCGTAATCGTGTAGCTGTAGTTCGGGAAATCCATGCGCCGCAGATTTTAGGCTTTCTCCGTGGGGTGTATTCGGAGCGTAAATCACGCTATGGACGCCTGTTTCCCGCCACAGAGACAAAAGACGCTGCATCCAATCCTCTTGTGTCGCCGTGATCATTTCAGCGTGCGCCGCATGCAGGTTTTCGGTAAACAGGCGCACTTTCTCCTCCATACTGAGCGACGCCGATGCGGCGGTAGAAGCCGTTTCCTGCGGAGGCTGGGAAGGTTTCGGCTGCCGATAAGTGCGTAAACGGTTGAGGATGGCTTCGCGACTACTCATGCCGAGCGTGCTCCTGTGATGACGCGTTTGATTGAGAGCGCTGCGCCGCCAGTTCATGTAACGAGCGCGCGGCGGGTTTGGGAGCGCTGCGATAGCGGGTCCAGGGACCGATGTGTTTTGGCGTCAGCGCACGCAGTCGGGTAGCGAGCAATAGCGCCAGTTTGTACAGTCCAGGTTTGCGCGACAACAGCGCCCATAACTTCCAGGTAACCGCTTCCGAGCGTTTGCGTAATGACCCTTGGCCTCTTGGGGCGGGTACGGGCGTTGGCTCGTTGTTGTTGGACTCATAACGCAGGCGACGAATCAGATCCGCCAATGGAATCTTGACCGGGCAGGCTTCGCCACAGGCGCCGTTGAGTGAGCAGGCCTTGGTGATGGCGCCTGCCGTGTGCAGACCCCAAATCTGCGGCGACACCACCTGGCCAATGGGGCCGGGATAAGTGGTTCCATATGCGTGGCCGCCAATGCGCGTGTATACCGGGCAGTGATTCATACAGGCGCCGCAGCGAATGCAGCGCAGAGTTTCTTGCAGTTGCTTATCCGCATAGATACGCGAACGTCCGTTATCCAGCAGTACAACATGCACTTCCTGTGGACCGTCTTTTTCATCCGGCTTGCGCGGGCCGCTGATCATATTGAAATAAGTAGTGATGGCCTGTCCGGTTGCTGAACGGGTAAGCAGGCGCAGCAAGGGAGGAATATCCCGTAGCGACTCAACCACTTTTTCAATGCCGCAGAGCGCGATATGCACAGGCGGAATAGTGGTGGTCATGCGACCATTGCCTTCATTTTCCACCAGACAGAGCGTGCCGGTCTCCGCCACGGCGAAGTTCACGCCGGAAAGTCCCACCTCCGCCTCGAAAAACTTCTGTCTCAATACGTCGCGGCCAATGCCGATCAGGCGGTCGACGTCTTCGCTATATTCCACGCCATCTATCTTCTGATTGAACAGGCGGGCGATTTGCTGCTTGTTCTTGTGAATAGCGGGCATGATGATGTGCGAGGGCGTCTCGTCCGCCAGTTGGACAATGTATTCGCCCATGTCGGTTTCCAGGCACTCGACGCCATGATCGGCCAGAAAATGATTGAGTCCAATCTCCTCCGACGCCATGGACTTTCCTTTCACCATTCGGGTGGCGTCATGCTTGTGCATGATCTCCAAAATGATGGCGTTGGCCTCCTGTGAAGTCTCCGCCCAGTGCACCTGTATGCCGTTTTCCGTACAGCGTTGCTCGAACTGCTCCAGTAGCTCAGGCAGCTGGCTCAGGCAACGATTGCGGATGGCTTCGCCTTGGCTGCGTAGGGCTTCCAGATCCTCTTTGTCAGGAAACATGGCGGCGCGTTTGCCCATCAGGAAGTCCATGGCGCCGCGGAAGTTGGCGCGCAGTTCCTGGTCCTGCAGGGCGTCGTTGACGCGTTTGTCGAACTCAAGGTTGACCGTGGCGGGCTCGAAACGGCTCATTGTGTACGCTCCCATATAAAGGAAGCGATATGTTGCGCCGGGAGCTTATCTTTGCGCTTTTCCAGGGCTCCGCTGATATTCATCAGACAGCCGCAGTCGCCAGAAACCAGATCATTGGCGCCGGTGGCGAGCAGGTTGTCGCATTTATCCTGCACCATCGCATTGGAAATGTCCGGCGCTTTCACTGCGAACGTGCCGCCAAATCCGCAACATTCGGAGGCGCGCTCCTGTTGTACGATGGCTACGTTGCTCATCTGGCGCAGCAGGGAGATGGCGTCTTGCGCTGTCTTCGTACCGCGCTGGGCGCTGCAGGAATTATGGATGGCCACAGTGGCGGCAGGTCCATGATCCACAAGGCGAATTTTACAGACATGCACCAGAAACTCGGTGAGCTCATAGGTGCGCGCAGCCAAATCCAGCGCCTGTTTATGCAGGGGCGTATTGGCGAACAGGTCCGGATAGTGATGGCGGAACATATCCGCGCAAGAAGCAGAAGGGACTACAACTGGCAGTTCTTCTCCCAGACAGGCGATTTGCGCCGCCGCCACCTTGCGCGCCTCATTGTCGTACCCTGAGTTATAGGCGGGCTGGCCGCAGCAGGATTGCTGTTGCGGATAGACCACCTTGACGCCTTCGCGCTCCAGCAATTGAATGCCCGCCATACCCGCTTCGGGGTAGAACAGATCAATGAGGCAGGTGCCGAAAAAATACACCTGCTCGGGCTTTTCCGGATAGGCTCGTTGCATGTCTGATCTCTGTGTTGTCTTCCCCTGAGCTAAATCTAACGGTCAGTCTTGGCTGCCGTGGATTTTGTGCGAGGGATTGTGGTTTTAATAATTGGTAATACCAATTTACCAAAAGTGTTGGGGCTAAAATAACGCGGTGCTCCCGCTGGTGTCAATTAGCGGCAATAAACCTCGTGCATGGCTAATAAATGTACTGGTTAGTAGGGTGTTAATACTTTGGTCTAAGCAATAATGCGTTTGCAGGACAGTTGTGTTAGCCTGCGCGTCGTTTGGATTGGTCATACCAGTTTGTTGGTCATACCGTCAGCGGCGAATCCGCCGCAGTTTCCAAAGAAACACCAGGATTATAGGCGGCGCGCGGGGCGCCGGGGCTATTGGAAAGTGGCCGCATACGCCTCCCGTGCTAAGCTTACTTGCGTACATCGCTGCGCGCATGCTCGGCCTTTCAAGCGCCTGCGGCTAAATGTCCTGACATCCGCCCGCGAGGAACTTGATTCCACAGACTGCGGGGTAGGGAGTGTCGGAAAGTGAAACGTTTAGCGTCTGTCTGGAGCCATAACACCGTCTCGGTGACATTTTAATGCCTGTAATGAAGCCCCTCAAGCAACCCAAGTTGTCGGATGTGATCGTCGATAGCCTGGAGCAAATGATATTGGAAGGCAGCCTGAAACCAGGTCAGCGGTTGCCTCCCGAGCGGGCGTTGGCGGTGCAGTTTGAAGTATCCAGGCCCTCTGTGCGAGAGGCTATCCAGAAACTGGAGGCCAAAGGGCTGGTGGTGAGGCGTCAGGGCGGGGGCAATTTTGTGTCCCAGGAACTGGGCGCCAGTTACACCGAACCGTTGTTCGCCCTGATCGGGCAGCATCCGGAAGCGCAGTATGACCTGTTGGAGTTCCGTCACGCGCTGGAAGGCGTGGCCGCTTACTACGCCGCGATTCGCGGCACGGGGGCGGATCGCAAAATAATTGAAAAACGCTACAATGACTGGCTGAACTATCACGAACAACGCGTATCTGATTTAGAGGCGAAAGCGGATGCGGAGTTTCATCTGTCCATCGCGGAAGCTGCTCATAACGTCGTGCTGCTTCATACTATGCGCGCATTGTTCACCTTGTTGAAACAGAATATTGTTAGCAACCTACATTACCTCTACGAAGAAGAGGCGATGCGGCTGAAAATAAAAGAGCAACACTTTCGCCTGAAAGAAGCCGTACTGGCGAGAGATCCGAACGCCGCCCGAGCCGCGGCTCACGAGCATCTCGCATATGTGGAAGAAATCGTATTGGAAAAAGGCAAGGCCGATTCCAGAAACATGCGCTCCCTGCGGCGCCTGCAAAATCTGGATGAATAAAAAAATCCTGCCGCGCGACTACTTTTTAAAAGATCCTGATGTGGGTCGATGGGGACTCCGGAACATTTTTTTATGGTGCGTGGGCGCTCACGAGGCGTCGGCGCGTCCGGTAACACAATTACAATCAATCTAGCTCTACAGGAGTAACCTCTATGCATGATGATGCCGATCCTATTGAAACCCAGGAGTGGTTGGATTCGATGGAATCCGTCCTGGATACTGAAGGCGTCGAGCGTGCAACCTACCTGCTGACACGGTTGGCGGAGCGGGCGACGCGCGACGGGACGCAACTGCCTTATTCCATTACTACACCCTATCGCAACACTATTCCGCATACTAAAGAAGCGCGTATGCCTGGCGACCTGTTCATGGAGCGCCGCATTCGTTCATTGGTGCGCTGGAACGCCCTGGCGATGGTGTTGCGTGCGAACAAGAAGCCTGGCGAGTTGGGCGGACATTTGTCCTCGTTCTCCTCCATCGCCACTCTATACGATGTGGGCTTCAACTATTTCTTCCACGCTGGCGACGACAAGCGCGAAGGCGATCTGGTTTACTTCCAGGGCCACACTTCCCCTGGCGTATACGCGCGTTCTTTCCTGGAAGGCCGCTTCTCTGAAGAGCAGATGGACAACTACCGCAGCGAAGTTGACGGTAACGGTCTGTCCTCTTATCCGCATCCCTGGCTGATGCCTGATTACTGGCAGTTCCCAACTGTATCCATGGGCTTGGGGCCGCTTCAGGCGATCTACCAGGCGCATGTCATGAAATATCTGCACAGCCGTGAGCTGACCAATATGGAAGGCCGCAAAGTGTGGTGTTTCGTTGGCGACGGCGAGTGCGACGAGCCTGAAACTCTGGGCGCCATCGGTTTGGCCGGCCGTGAAAAGCTGGACAACCTGATCTTCGTCATCAACTGTAACCTGCAGCGTCTGGATGGACCGGTGCGCGGCAACGGCAAGATCATCCAGGAACTGGAAGGTATCTTCCGCGGCGCGGGTTGGAACGTATTGAAAGTCGTTTGGGGACGCCTGTGGGATCCTCTGTTCGAAAAAGACGACCACGGCCTTATGCAGAAGCGTATGGACGAAGCGGTCGACGGCGAAATGCAGAACTTCAAATCCAATGGCGGCGCTTACACCCGTAAGCACTTCTTTGGTAAGTATCCAGAACTGCAGAAGATGGTTGAGAACATGTCCGACGAGGACATTTACAAGCTCAACCGCGGCGGTCACGACCCCTACAAAGTGTACGCAGCCTATCATAATGCGGTGAATCACAAAGGTCAGCCGACGGTTATTCTGGCGCATACCGTTAAGGGTTATGGTTTCGGCGAGCAGGGCGAAGCCCAGAACACCACGCACCAGTTGAAGAAGCTGGATATGGAGACGGTCAAGAAATTCCGCGATCGTTTCGGCGTGCCGATCTCCGACGATGAGATTGAGAACCTGCCTTACTACCGTCCGGCGCCGGATTCTCCTGAAGCGCTGTACATGAAGAAAATGCGTGAAAGCCTGGGCGGCTTCCTGCCCAAGCGTCGCAAAGACAGTCAGCCGCTGCAGATCCCAGGTCTGGATGCATTCGACGCTGTACTGAAAGGCAGCGACGGTCGCGAAATCTCCTCCACCATGGCGTTCGTACGTGTACTTAACGCACTGGTTAAAGACAAGCAGATCGGTGGTCGCGTTGTTCCGATCGTTCCTGACGAAGCCCGTACCTTCGGTATGGAAGGCATGTTCCGTCAGTTGGGTATTTATACTTCCGAAGGTCAGAAGTATGTGCCGAACGATCGTAACCAGATCATGTACTACAAGGAAGACAAGCAAGGTCAGATCCTTGAGGAAGGCATTAACGAGGCGGGCGCCATGTCCGCGTGGATTGCTGCGGCGACGTCCTACAGCACCAACGATTACCCGTTGATCCCGTTCTACATTTACTACTCCATGTTCGGCTTCCAGCGCGTTGGCGATCTGGCCTGGGCTGCTGGCGACATGCGCGCGCGCGGCTTCCTGCTGGGTGGCACCGCTGGCCGCACCACGCTGAACGGCGAAGGTTTGCAGCACCAGGATGGCCATAGCCACATTATTTCGGCGACCATCCCGAACTGTGTTTCCTATGATCCGACTTACGGCTACGAAGTTGCGGTTATCGTTCGCGACGGTCTGCGACGTATGTATGGCGAAAACGAAAACGTCTACTACTACCTGACGCTGATGAACGAGAACTACGAGCATCCCGCCATGCCAGAAGGCGCCGAAGAAGGCATCCTGAAAGGGATGTACCTGTTCGAAGAAGGCGCGAAAGACGGCAAGGCGCGTGTTCAGCTGCTGGGTTGCGGCGCTATCTTCAACGAAGTGCGCGAAGCGGCGAAACTGCTGAAAGACGACTTCAGCATCGATAGCGATATCTGGTCCGTCACCAGCTTCACCGAGCTGGCTCGCGAAGGCCATCACGTACGTCGCTGGAACATGTTGCATCCGGAAGAGCCACGTCGCGAGAGCTACGTGAAGCAGTGTCTGAAAGATCGCGAAGGCCCGGTGATCGCATCTACCGATTACATGCGTTTGTTCGCTGATCAGGTGCGTCAGTTCATTCCGCAGCAGACAGTTCACGTACTGGGCACGGACGGATTTGGCCGCAGCGACACTCGCGAGAAGCTGAGACAGCACTTCGAAGTCGACCGTTACTACGTAGCTGTCGCAGCGCTGGATTGCCTGGCTCGGGAAGACAAGATCGAACGTTCAGTGGTGACTGAAGCGATCCGCAAGTACGGCATCGATCCTAACAAACCGAACCCAATCTACGCCTGATAGAAGGAGACTGACGTGAGTAATATCGAAGTCAAAGTTCCTGACATCGGCGGAGCGTCCGATGTTGAGGTTATTGAAGTCTGCGTGAAACCTGGTGATGAGGTGAACGCGGAAGACTCTCTGATTGTTCTGGAGTCTGATAAGGCCACTATGGATATCCCTTCTCCTCAGGCGGGTAAAATCGCCGAGTTGAAAATCAAGGTAGGGGATAAAGTATCCGAAGGAGACCTGATTTTATTGATGGCGGGCGAAGGCGCTGCGGAAGCGTCTGAACCTGCGCCGGCGCAGGAAGAGAAGCCAGCCCCGGCCCCAGCGCAAGAGCCGGAACCCGCTGCGCCTGCAGCGGCTCCCGCAGCCTCAGGCGGCGTACAGACGATTCCTGTACCGGATATCGGCGGCGCTGAAGGCGTGACGGTTATCGAAATTTCCGTAAAAGAAGGCGATACCGTTAAGGTTGACGATCCTATTCTGGTGCTGGAATCAGATAAGGCGACGATGGAAGTGCCATCCCCTGTCGCTGGCGTTATCAAGAAATTGCTGATCAAAGCCAACGATTCCGTCAACGAAGGCGACGCCATGGCGGAAATCGAAGTAGAGGGCGCCGCACCTGCGGCGGCTCCTGCTGAGCAAGCCCCCGCGCCGTCTAAAGCGTCCGCGGAGCCTGCTAAAGCGGCTCCAGCTTCAGCGCCTGTTAGTGCGCCGGCGCAGCAAGAGTCCGCTCCTGCGACGTCCGGTAAAGTGCACGCTGGCCCTGCTGTGCGCCGGTTGGCGCGTGAGTTCGGCGTTGACTTGGCCTTGGTCAAAGGCACGGGGCCGAAAGGCCGTATCCTGAAGCAGGACCTGCAAACCTTCGTCAAGAACGGAATGCAGCAGCTCAAGGCTGGCGCCGCCGGCGGCGCAGTCAGCTCTGGCGCTGGCTTGCCGACGGTGAAACTGCCTGACTTCTCGCAATTCGGACAGATCGATCGTCTGCCGATGAGCAAGATCCATCAGGTGACCGCTGATAATATGGCGCGCAATTGGCTGGTGGTTCCTCATGTCACGCAATTTGACGATGCGGACATCACCGATTTGGAAGACTTCCGCAAAGCGCAGAAGACGGCTGGAGAGAAGAAAGGCGTCAAGCTGACTCCGCTGCCCTTCCTGCTGAAGGCGTGCGCCTATGCGCTGGAAACTTATCCGCAGTTCAACGTGTCGTTGGATATGGATAAGAAAGAAGTTATTCAGAAGCATTACATCAACATCGGCGTGGCGGTGGACACCCCCGCAGGCCTGGTGGTGCCGGTTATCCGCGACGTCAACAAGAAGAGTCTGTGGGAACTGGCGCAAGAGTGTGCGGAAATGGCGGCCAAAGCCAAAGATCGTAAGCTCAAGCCGAACGAAATGCAGGGCGGCTGCTTCACTATCTCCAGTCTGGGCAGCTTGGGCGGCACTGCGTTCACGCCTATCGTGAATACGCCTGAAGTGGCGATTCTGGGCGTGTCCAAAGCGCAGATGAAGCCTGTGTATGAAAACGGCGGTTTCGTGCCCCGTTTGATGCTGCCGCTGAGCTTGTCCTATGACCACCGCGCCATTAACGGCGCTGACGCTGCGCGTTTCACCTCTTTGCTGGGCGAATTGCTGGGCGATATCCGTAAGTTGCTGCTGTAGTTCTTATAGCGCCAACAATATGAAAAAGGCCGGGTTTACCCGGCCTTTTTGCGTTCTGGCGTCGCCTTTCCAGCGCGAGACTTTTCTCTTTAGTCTTCATTGAGCAATCCATCACAGCTTTAATGTCTGCGCGGAATTTCGCTTGTTCTGGTCAAACGGCTTTGCTAGTTTTTTCTGATCGTCGGCTGCGCGCGATGATCTCAAGGCGGAGAAGCGCGGGCGCATCCTTAGGCGTTATCGAACAAGAAGTATAAAATTGCGTCACCTTGCATTGCTATCGACTAGGCGAAGGTGACAAGGTCGTTTCTCGGGGACAAGACATGGTCAGACGAATCTTCAAGCTCATCACCACCGCAATCGCTGTCGTGCTGCTTTCTACTCAGGCGGTGTTCGCCGTTACTATGACGGAAGTGGCTGAGGCCATTAAGAAGAACGACATGGATAAAGCGTTCGATGGCCTGCAGGTGTTGGCGAATCAAAAACATCCTGACGCTCAATTTCTGCTGGCGATGATGTACGAGAAAGGTCGCGGCACGGAAGCGAATCAGGAAAAGGCGGCGGAATGGTATAAAGCCGCGGCGGAACAGGGACACCCTTCAGCGCAGAATAATCTGGCGCAGCTCTATAATCAGGGACGCGGCGTGCCCCAGGACTATAAAGAAGCGGTAAAGTGGTTCTCCAAGGCCGCTGACGCCGGCAACGCCACTGCGCAATACAATCTCGCGCTGCGTTATGCCAAAGGCGAGGGTGTGGAGAAAGATTTGGGCAAGGCGTTTGAGCTTTATCGCAACTCCGCCGAACAGAACAATGTATTCGGCCAGTTTAATCTGGCGTACTCCTACGCCACTGGCGAAGGCACTGATAAAAACATGGTGGAAGCGCTACGCTGGGCTATGTTGAGCGCTGAGAAGAAGTTTCCTCGCGCCATTCAGTTCGTCTCTTTCCTGGGCTCCAAGATGTCACAGGAAGAAATCTCCAAAGCGGAAAAACTCGCCAACGAATGGCGTAAAGACAAAGGAATTGGCGCTCAATAAAGGTCAGCTTCCGTCGTAAGCACTGGCTTTGTTGGCGCTTGCGGCATTGTCCGCGTTGCTGTGCTGTAAGGGATCGGCGTACCACAGTCGTGGATTATTCAGCGGCGTATTGGCAGGTAATAATGGATTCTCCAGATCGATGACCGTACGTTCCTGCAAGCGGGCGCGCTCAATCGCCTGCAAATAAAATTCATTGAACAGGCGGGTGAACTCGCCGTTCGTCATCATTTTCTCCAGCCCGTCTTTGATCGCCCGGTACAGATTGGGATTACTGCGGCTGACAAAGTAATACACAGCCGCAGGATAGCGGATCAATAAGTGCGGCTCTGCGCGCAAACTGGAGTAAGTTTCCAATTCCGGCCAGATCTCGATCAGCGCTCGGGGGAAGGCGTCAACCCGCTCCATTTCGATCATTTTAAACATGGAGTGATAGTTGGCGTTGCTCTCGACCTGCAAACCGTTGTGCTGAAAAATGTCCAGATCCGGCCAATCATGGCCTTGCACGAAGGTGATTGCGCGTAAGTCGTCTAGTGAGCGGATGCGGGAAAACTTCTTGATATTGTTGGGATGAACAATACAAAGTCGCCAACCGATCAGGCCTTTATAAATCGGGATGCGTATGGGGGAGAGTTCAGTTTCCCGCTCTTTGCTGGTCATAGCCCAGAGAACGTGAACACCCTGGTTGTTGCGGATCAGGTTGATGGCGCGGCCCTGCAGAATAATATCCTGGCTGGATTTGAGTTTGATGTCTGCGCCGCTGGTTTGAAGCGCCAGCTCCAGAAGTTGGACCGGGTATTCATTGCGTTCATCGAACTGGGTATGGGAGCGGGCGTAAATAGCAATCTCCTGCGCAGACGACCAGTTCTGCGTCAGCATCCAGAGTAGAACGCCAAACAATACAACCCTCTGTGCCATCACTCCGCAGACCTCGCAATGGAAACCGTCATACCTAAACAAAAAGTGTAGTTAATACTGGGTCTTTGTCGTTAATTAGAGGCGTCCTGCAACGCCAATGTGATTTCCTGATTCTAGTTGGCGTATTACACTTCTCACATTGGTCGCTGCGGACAATGGCGCAGAGGCGCCCACTCGCTGACGTAACAGGGTGTATGAGCCATCTGGCCGCATTTAGGGGGTTGGTCATACGGCTGTGCTACGCCAGGGCCTGGAGCGATGTTCAAGGTGCGAACGCAAATCGTGAAGCCATTAATCATTGCGATGATCATGCTTTTATTCGCTACGCACAGGGCATGGGGGCAGGGTGCGATGGAGTTGTCTTTGCGCTACGGCGAAACCCTTCGCTACGAAGGCATGGAGTTTGAGGTCGCCTATATTATCGATACGTTGAGAGCGGATAAGCGCGTCTCGGAGTATTTGATTGGGCTGCATATCATCCACAACGCTGAACGCGAACTCATTGAGCTTTCATCGGAAGAACCCACCTATTGGCGCGAGTATGTGCTGCGATACAGCTATGCCGACCGTGAGCACGTCAGAGTTCACATCATGTCTGAAATGTCTCGATAGTCCGGCGCATTGATTATTGTGTTGCACGGAGAAAACAGGTTATGAAAAATCAGTGTCAAAGCTGCGGTATGCCGATGAAGCAGGACCCCAAAGGCGGTGGAACGGAATCCGATGGCGGCCTTAGCGAGAAATACTGTAGCTATTGTTTCGTCGATGGCGCCTTCACCCAGCCCAGCTTTTCCGCACAGGATATGCAGGCCTTCTGCATTGAGAAAATGAAAGAGATGGGGTATCCCAGAATCATCGGTTGGCTGTTTACGCGCGGGATTCCCAAGTTAGAGCGTTGGTCAAAGTAGTCGGATAGACAGGATAAGTAAGAGGGCGGCGATAGCGCCAACAGGATGTGGTGAGCGGAGCGGCTCAGTCAAAGTAGAGGGAAGCGAAAGCGCTATCCCTCGTTCTTGGAGAAGTAATGCAAATTAGTCACGGTGTTGTCCACCGCCAGGCGTCGCACTTCCTCCATTTGTTTGGAGTAAAGAGGAGAGCCTTGTTTGAGTTCTCCATCATTCAGACGTAATTCATTTTTCAGGCGGCGTTTGCGTTTTTGTAATTGCGCCATTTCTTCCGGCGGCAACCCCAGCTTATCGTCAAACGCTTCATAGGCCCGAATGGTCTCATAGGCGCGCTTATATTCCTTTTGGCTTTCCAGTAACGCAGAGAGTTCGTTGACCGGGAAAATCACGCGGCGCCAGTGATCCGCCAACGGGTTTTCAAAATGCAGATCAATAATGTCGTTGATGGCGTCCTGATAGAAAGCCAGCGCGATGCTGGGCTGGCGCTTGCTGAAATGAGCCGCCTCTGTAATTTTGTAGGCGATCTCATTATCACGCTGGATGATCGGGTCGATCAGGCTCCAGTCCAGCCCATCCGGGCGCACCTCTATCAGGGCGGTTTTCAACTGGCCTTTCTTGGCGGGCAGAAAGGACAAACCAGGACGGTTGATGATCTTGGCGCGGGCCTTTCCGCCGGCCTGCAGGTATTTGGCGATCAGCGTATTGCAGATCTGTCCCAGGCGCGTCCCGGTGTCCAGGCGCGCTTCCAGTACATCGGAGCCTGCGCTGGCTTCCAGCGCGCGTTTAAATATGACGGCTTGTCCTTTACGCCAATCAGCGTCAGGGTTATCGATGACGACTGACAGCGTCAGCTTTTCTTCGACCCGAAAAGGGTCCACCGCCGTTGGCGGCGTACGGGTTGTATTCATTGCGGCGATCCTGCGAATTGTTCCGAATTGTTATTATTTTGTCAGTAAATGTTGGACCGCAGATCATACAATGAACTTATTTAAATTCGAATCATTTTTAACGAGCGGCGCGCAATTCTGTGAACGCCGCCAGCCCTCGCCATCAGGGGCTGTGCGGGTTGGCGGCGACTTCACTGCGGGCGCGCAAAAACTTGCGGATTTTATCGACAGAGCCTTGCAGAATGAGATTGCCCGACAGCACCAGGATCAGTCCTGCGATATTCCACCCATCCCATTCGTATCCTTCATAAATAGACGACAGGCTCAAGGCGACTACCGGGAATAACACCGTCGCGTAGGCGGCGTTGTTGGCGCCGATGCGTGACACCAGCATCAGGTAAGCGGTGAACCCTACAATGCTTCCAGGGATAGCCAGATAGAGCAGGCTGTAAAGGTACGCTGGTCGCTCATCCCAAACGATGGGCGTATCGGAAACGCAGATAAGCGTCAAAAGAATCGCGGCGCCGTACAGCATGGCGAAGGCGTTGCTGGTCAGAGGCGTCAGACCCTGACGGCTGTGCCGCACGCTGATCATATTGCCCAGAGAGAAGAAGTAAGCGCCTACTGCCGCCAGCCCCAGGCCGGTCAGCGCCTCAGTAGACAGCGTATTGACGCCCAGTTCGCGCCAGAACAGCAAAGTCAGTCCCAGTACGCCGACGGCGCCGGCCACATAAACCCGTCCGGCGGGCTTTTCTTTCCATATCATCCAGCTATTAAAGGCGTTGTAGAGGGTGGCGGCGGAAAAGACAACCGAAATGACGCCGCTCGCCACATACTGGGCGGCGTTGTAAAAGCAGATGAAGTTCAGGGAAAACAGGCAGGCGCCCTGAAGCAGAAAAAACAGGTGGTCCACCGTCCGCGTAGGCTGTAGGCGGCGGCATAGCAGCAGGATTGGCAATAACAGGCTCCCCGCCAACGCAAAGCGGAAGAACACTGACGTCAAAACCGGCGTTGAACCCAGTTGCAAATGGATGGCGATCCAGGTGGTTCCCCAAATGAGGATGGTGGTCAGATAGAGCAGGGCGTTCATAGATGCTTCCCATCATGCATGACATTGATGTGTGAAAGGTTAATAAGCCCGAGAGATTGCGTCTTTTCTGAAATTGCTCTTTTTGCATAATCTTGCGCATTTCTGACCGTCGCTGGCTTGCCAGTCAATCATCGACCGGTTAATTTCTGAGTTAACCCCATTTGTTGTCATGTTATGCGTAAATCCTTCACCAATAGCGTTGATCTCACCTTGAGTCGTTCGTCCGCAACACGACTGGATTATTTGCGCCTGAATGAAGATCTGGCGCTGGCGCGTTGGGCGAACCGGCAGGACCGGGTGCGCTATCAGATGGTGGGACACCACACGCTGAGCATCTATCTGCGCGGCGGGACGGAAACCTGCCGTATCGACGCGCCCGAGCGTTGTGGCGGTCCGGGTAAAATCTGTCTGATGCCGGCGGAGCATGACTCTACATGGCAGGTCAGCGGTCCCCTCGAGTTCGCGCATCTCTATTTTTCTGAGGCCAGCTTCAAGCAGATGGCGTTGAGCTTATGGGATATGGACCCTCGTCGCGTAGAACTGCCGGACCTGGCTTATGCGGACGATCCGGAGCTGACGAGACTGGGGCATATCGCGGCGCTGCAGCCGGAAGGGCTGATAGGCGCGGATAATCTGGCGTTGCAGCAGATCAGTTATGAGATGATGGCGCACGTGCTGCGTCGTTATGCGGTTTTTCGCAAACCTGACGCGGCTTACAAAGGCGGACTGGCGCCAGCGACCAAAAGAAAAGTGCTGGAGTATATGCAGGCGCATTTTGGCGAAGACCTGTCTCTGGAGCGCCTCGCGTTGGTGGCGGGGCTCAGCCCTTTCCACTTCGCCCGCATGTTTAAAGTCACCATGGCGGAGGCGCCGCATCAGTACCTGCGCCGGCTGCGCATTAACGCGGCGAGAGAGCTTCTTGCGCAAGGCGTGGATCTGGCGGAAGCGGCTTTGATATGCGGATTCGCCAATCAAAGCCACTTTACGCGGGCGTTCAAGCAAATGTCGGGCGTCACGCCGGGGAGCTATCGTCGCCAGACGAGGCTCCCTTGAGTCACGGCTTATGCGAAAGACTTGATATAGTCGCGCACAGACTGTGGTTTGCGCCCCAGGATGCGTTCGATATCGCCGGACACCGCCGCATATTCGTTCTGTTTGGTGGCGGCGAAAATGCCCAGCAACGCCTCCACCATGAATGGCGGCAAGCCAACTGACTGCAGTATTTCACCAAATCCCGCCGGCTCCGCCTCAATAACCGTTACCTGTGCGCCCCGAGCTTCGCCCAGGATGTCTGCGACGTCATACAGACTCAACGCCTCTGGACCGGTCAGCTCGTAGGTGCGGCCTTCATGTCCTGACTCCAGCAATACAGCGGCGATGGCGTCAGCGATATCTTCATGAGTAATAAACGCCACTTTGCCCGCGGCGCCAGGCTGCGCCAATTGGTTGGTTTCTTTCGAGTGCGCCAGACCTGAGCTCAGGTTGGCGATATATTGGTTGTTGCGCAGGATGCTGTACTGCAACCCGGATTCCTTCAGGTACTGTTCTGTGTCCTCATGAATGCGAGCGAAAGTGAACGGACTTTCTGCGGTTGGGTTGACGAAGCTGGTGTAAACCACGCGCTTGACTCCCACTTTCCTGGCGGCGTCGATAGCGTTGCGGTGTTGGCGAATGCGCACATCTACTGGGGCGTCGCCGGAAATGATCAGCACGGTGTCGGCGCCGGTGAACGCGGTTAGCAAGGTCTCTGGCTGGTCGAAGTCCGCTTTGACTATTTCATTGCCCGGCGCAGCCAGCGCGGCGATTTTTTCAGGAGCGCGTGCGGAGAAGGTCAATTGATCTGCGTCGCCTGCGCGCGCTATCAACGCTTTTGCGACCAGTGAGCCCAAGCGTCCGCTGGCGCCAGTGATAACGATTTTGCGGGTAGAAGGAATCGATGTGTTCATAGTCTGCTCCTCATATAGTCTTGTTACTAAGCGAAAGCCGGTATGGCTAAAAGATGGACACACTATAATTTTCTTTATGCGCCCAATAAATGCAGTAAAATGACCTTCTTTGTTGCTTGAATTGAACAAATAAAATTTCCGTTCACATACCGGGGAGACGCTGAAGATGGATAGACTGACCGCTATGCAAGTGTTCGCCGAGGTCGCCGCCCGCAAAAGTTTTACTGCGGCGGCGGATAATCTGGACATGTCGCGGGCGATGACCACCCGTTATGTGAATGAACTCGAAAGCTGGCTGGGCGCGCGCCTGCTAAACCGCTCGACCCGGCGCATCTCTTTGACTGAGGCGGGAGAAGCCTGTCTGTTGCGCTGCCGGCAGATCCTGGACTTGACCGATGACGTGGAAGCCGTCGCGGGTAAACGGGAGACTGAGCCCTATGGGCTGATTCGAATCACGACAAGTGTGGCCTTTGGACAAGTGCATTTGGCGCCGGTGGTGGCGGAATATCTCAAGCGTTACCCGAAAACCCGTGTGGACATGCAACTGCTTGATCGTAGCGTTAATCTGATAGAAGAGCGTATTGATCTGGCCATACGCACCACGAACGACCTCGATCCCAACCTGATCGCCCGCAAACTGACGGACTGCCGTTCTGTCATCTGCGCTTCCCCGCAATATCTCAAAGAGCGGGGCGCGCCCAAAACGCCAAGAGAGTTAACGGAGCATAACTGTCTGACATACTCGCACTTTGGCAAAAGTCAGTGGCGCTTTACCCATAAGAAGACCGGCGCTGTCGACGCTGCTGAAGTGACAGGTAACCTTAGCGCCAACGAAGTACTGGCGTTGACCAACGCCTGTGCTGCGGGCGCGGGGATCGCCATGTTGCCGACTTATATGGTGACGGATTATGTAAAGCGTGGGGAGTTAACTGCGTTATTGACCGATTGGGAGGCTTTACGTTTGGGTATGTTCGGCGTCTATCAGTCCCGCAAGCACATGCCCGCAACCTTGCGCACGCTGCTGGACTTTTTGGTGGAGCGCTTTGGCGATACGCCGCCTTGGAACGATGACATATTGGGCTAGCGGTAGCGTCGCCAGGACTTCAGAGAGCAACTGATGTCTCTGCGAAAGCTATGGCGGCCAATACCCGGAAGTTTGTCCAATACGGCCTGTAAGGCTTCGTCAGAGAGTTCATTTTTCTTCTGCTCGACTTTCTCCATAAGCAGGTCGCGTGCGAAATGGCCGCCACTGGCGTTGGTGGCGCCGAGTTTGAGGCGTTCCTCCTCAGAAACCGGGCGATACTTGATCAGAGTGTCGAGCTCGCCGCAATCCACGTTTTTATCCGCCTCACACTTTTCGGGTGCGTTGAGCAGCCAGTCGCGAACGGCGCCGCAGCTTTCCCGATAATCCTTCTGGCATTGCGACTCCAGAGCCAGCTCATTGCAATAGAAGCCGCTGTGTTGCAGGCAGCTCCAGTCTTTGTCGGAGACATTGGCGCGCAGGGGGAGTGAACGCCCGAGATCTCGAACACCCACGACAGGGGGACGCCAATCGATAACAAAACGCGCGTTGTCGCAACGGTCAGTCGTACAAACTTTCTGTAAGGCGCAGACTTTCCAGAGATAAACCTCTTCGCAGGGCTTGCCGAATCTCAGCTTACAGACGCGGGTGTCCTCTTCGGAAAAACAGTCGCCATTGACGTCGTCGCAAAGGATATCTTCAGTTTTGACTGACTCAGACACTTTAACGACAGGGGTTGAGCTGGGCGCATTGGTTTGCTCTGGCTCTGAAGGGAGATTTTTAAAACGCGCTTTGGCCTCATCGGACAGCAGCCTGACGCCGTCAATGGCGGATGTGGGAGTAATAACCTGCGCGTCGCTGTCAGCGGGAGCGGCGTCGGAATAGTGCACAGTGCCTTTGGCGTCGGTCCATTTGTAGATTTCAGCCCTGCTGTTTATTGAAAATGTGAATAAGACGACGGGAATCAGCATCATCAAAACACGCGTCATTGATGAACCGGGAGTGCTATGTTGGCGTCTGGAGAATCCCATCGTAGTTTGAAGTGAACGGCGCATATAAACAGTCCTGTGCGACACTGACTCAGCAATCTTGAGGCTGACAACTAACGGCTATTAAGTTACGGAATTATAAGCTTATCTTTGATGACAAAATAATAGTAAGTGTCACGTTTTGTTTGGTCATAAATATCCGCTATATGCGGGCTCTGCGCTGTGAAAACATAATCTAACCCGTGCTTGAAGGTAACCGGTATATTCTCTAAATTGGAGATTCAATCACTAAGGAACCTATGAAAAACTACCTGCGGCCGCCAACGTTTTTCAGAGGCTCCCTAATAAATATAGACCCCATCCAAGACATGGGGTCGTCGGACTTTCCTTCACCGCCTGAGAAGTCTCAAACCAGACATGCTAGTTGGATTGAGAAGAGGTTTGCGTCAACGGACCTAACGCGTCAGCTTGATGTCCATCATAAAAACTGACGCCCGCTTGCGCTATAAAGAGCCCGGTATTGCCAAGGCTCTTTGAAAATAAAGTACGTTGCGGAAAGAGCGATGACGCAAACCAGGAATCAAGGGAAACACGGAGAAGGATATGAGATACATCGCGACAATCGCCTTGGCGCTATTACCCGCACTGACCCCCGCCTATGCTTTGCCCCACACTGTCAGCGCCCCCGCATTGTTCTCTATGGATGCAGGCTATGCCGCGCAGGAAGAGGACAGTGTAGTTACAGATACATGGCGATATGCGCCGCCAGACGTAGATATAGTTTCACACAGCCCAGTTGCTTGGGGGGATCTTTTTGCTTTAATCAAGGGTGGGCAAGCTGGTGATAATTTCTCCTTCCTTACATCGGACTCATCGAAAGAGCTTTATTACTCCGCTTCGAAAAGAAAAAGTTCTATTAACGCAGCGAACTTAATCGTTATTCCTGAGCCGGGGACGATTCATCTTTTAATAATAAGTTTTACTTTACTTATATTCCGAAAACATTCTTGGAGTATCCGTGACAAAAGAGTACCGCCTGTCCAATCAAGTCAATCAGCTGTTAAAGCGCGGTCTTCTTCACGCCTTTGTTTTAGTTGCGGTGTGGATGGTGTTTTTTGGGCCATGGCGAAACAGGGTTTTTGAGTGGTTGCCCTATCTGGAGAAGCATGGGACGGAGCTTTTCGTCGTTTTCCTATTTATCTGGTCTGTGCAGCTGCTCCGTTTTATACGTCGAGGCGCTATTTCCGGCATTGCGTTGCAAGATAATGCGGTTCGGCTGACTTATAGCGGTTACTTTTCTGATGAGCCTATTACTGAAAGAACGCTAGAGACCAAAGATATTTATTACATTGGTAGGCGAGGCTTCAATCTCGCGCTAGTTACCTCTGAGGGGCGTATTGAGCTGGGCGCTTCCGCCGCCGGGAATGAGTTTCTAAGTGACTTACAAAATGTTTTCCTGCTGAATAAAGCGCACTATCAGAGCCTGGATAAATCTCGTTTGTATGACATTTTTCAAGCTTTGCCGGCGGGTGCGCAGGCGGAATTGGTGGGAGAGGTCATTAACGAGAAAACAGAGGCGGAGGCGCTTGAACGCCAGCAGGAGTACTTTACGCCAAGTGAAGAAGCTGAGCCTCATGTTCATGGCGGAAATATTCATGAGTATCGAGGTTATAAAGCGCTTCCAGAACTTTCTTTCTCTGTTTGTCCCCGATGTGCGGATGAGTTGATATTAGCGGGAGGGTTGCTGTATGCGAATGCTGTTCCGCTTGAACTCGACGACGCCAAAGCGAAAGGTATACGTCAAAGGCTAAGTAATTCGCCGGCTCTGATGGATCGCCGAGTATGCGCATGTTTGTCATGTGGGCTGGTGATAGGGCAGACGCGACCTGGCGGCTTGCAAGAACAGGTCAGGAAGTATGGGCCGGAGGAGCTTCGAGCGAAACTGGAGGAAATGTCCGACCCGGGAGGCTCTACTTCGGGGGTGAATGCATCTGATCGTTCAGACGCATCGTGACTTTATCGATACCCTCGCCAAATCCGTTGGTCTCTGACTTTTCTATTGCAAAGCCATAGCGGGCGAAGAAGCCTTGGGTGTGTTGTGAGGTTTCAATCACAATCTCTTTTCCAGGATGCAGGCGAGTTGCCTGCTCCAGCCGATGCCGTAGCAGTTGTTCGCCCAACCCCGTTTTATGTTTTGTTCTGGCGAGCATGCCCCAGGATAAATAGACCGTATCCTGATACAGGCGCAGTCCGCCGCATCCTACGAGCTGGCCATCCTGCAGGGCGACGTAATACTGATTATCGTCAGCCTGGGCCACGCTATCTAGGAACTCAACGAATTGTTCTCTTTCATGAGGCGCGAAATATTTGTCGAGATTGCTGTCGAAAACACGAAGGCAATCCTGTTTGTGGATAGCGGAATAAAGTTTGATTTCCATGGTGTGCGCCCCTGATTTTGTCCCGTCCTGCCTGTTGGCTATACAGATCGCAAGATTAAGTTGCAAGCTGCTGTTCTGCAAATGATTATTGGAGTCCGTCGGATTGGGTTCCACGTCTGTCGAAAAAGACGTTAGGGATCTTGTTGTCCGCTTTTTGAAAGAAGTCACTCAGCGAGGAGAATGATGGATATAAAGCTTTTTCAGGTTGACGCCTTTACCGATGAAGTCTTTGGCGGTAATTCCGCGGCGGTGTGTCCATTGGAGGCCTGGTTGCCTGACTCTGTGCTGTTGAAGATCGCACAGGAAAACGCCTTGGCGGAAACGGCCTTTTTTGTGCGGGAAGGGGATGCCTTTCATCTGCGTTGGTTTACGCCGGAAATAGAGATGGACTTATGCGGCCATGCAACCCTCGCATCCGCTCATGTTTTGACGACGCATCTCGGTTATGAGCGTGACGCCATGGTATTCCGTTCCCTTAGCGGAGAATTGCGAGTGACCAGGAGAGATGGACGGTTGACCCTGGACTTTCCCGCCCGCCCGCCGAGTGTGGCGACAGCGCCGGTTGAGGTGCTGGAATCGCTTAATATCCAGCCGCTGGAAGTCTTGCGCGCACGGGACATCGTGCTGGTGTACGCCGATGAGGACGCGATTCGGGCGCTGCAGCCAGATCGAATGTTGATGGACCGCATTAACCTGGACCCCGGTGGCGTGGTGGCGACAGCGCCGGGCAAAGAGGTTGATTTTGTCTCCCGGTTTTTTACGCCCCAGGCGCACATTTTCGAAGACCCGGTCACTGGGTCCGCGCATTGCACTCTGGCTCCGTACTGGGCGGCCCGGCTTGGCAAGACTTCGTTGACCGCGGCGCAGTTGTCCCAGCGTGGAGGTCGTTTGGACTGTGAAGTGGCCGGCGACAGAGTGCTGATGTCCGGATCGGCAGTGACCTATCTGAGAGGCGTTATCTCGATCTGATCAAGTGCGTTTTCGTCTGCTCCAAGAAGCGTTTTTCTTTTGCGCCGGTTATGCCATTATCCGACACAGATTTTTGATTTTTGTTGAGATAGCGGCGATAGCGGATGACTCCTGGCGAATCGGAAAAACTGGTGCTTGAACATGATGCAGCCCGTTTGTTCATGCGGTGTTATGAGCGGCTGACGGGAACGCCAATCCGGCATATCTGGCACAACCAGCCGATCAAGCCGGATGTTTCCTGTTTTCTGAACGGTGAGCGTCTGGATATGGAAATCGCGCATTTGTATGGCTCAGAAAAGGAAGCCATGCAACTACTGGGGCGCGACCTGGACCGTAATACGCTTCATGAGCTGCAGATGCTGGAGGAGTCGGACGCCGACGGACGTTTGTTGCGAGCGCTGAACCGCATACTCGCTAACAAAGCCTTGAAGACATACAAAAGTGAGCGCGTATGGCTGGTCATCCGCAACGCTCATCCGGCATGGCGCGCCGATGAGATTCGAGGGTTGCAGCATTGTATTCAGGTGCCGGACAGTCACCCTTTTGAGCAGATTTGGATGGTGGCGGATATGAAGGCGGAGAGCGGTATCGTACAGCTGTTTCCCTGAGACGGAGACTGCGGCGCGATGGAGTCGCCGCAGTCAAAGACCCTTAGCTTTGTGTGTCGTCATCCATTGCAGCGGTCTGGAATACGCCGGAGTTTTTCTCCTGTTCGTATTTGAGCGCCGCACCCGCGACGGGCGCGCTTTTTCCAGTGACCATCCATTGTTTGATGCGGTTGGCGTCGCCGATAGGCGTGCGTCTGCCATAGGAATCCAACAGCACGATCGCTACAGGGCGTTCGCCCACGTCCGCCAGCATCACCAGACAACGACCGGCTTCATTGATAAATCCGGTTTTACTGAGCCTGATGCCCCACTCACCCTGGCGCACCAAAAGGTTGGTGTTGCGGTACTCCATTTCGTTTTCCGTTTCGCCAAGCTTGATCAGGTGACTGGGAGTTGTGGTGTAATCACGGATGAGTTTATAGCGTGACGCAGCGGAGACCATTCTGACCAAGTCCGAGGCGGTGGACACATTCTCCATGGACAATCCGCTGGGCTCGACAAAGCGCGTGTCGCGCATGTTCAGCGCTCTCGCCTTGTCATTCATAGCATTGACGAAGGCGCTCATGCCGCCAGGATATGAACGTCCCAACGCCAGCGCAGCGCGGTTTTCCGAAGACATCAGCGCCAGCAGGAGAAGCTCGCTGCGGGGCAATACGGCGCCGATACGCATCCGCGAATATGTATTTTTCCAGGTGTCGACGTCTTCTTCCGTAATCGTCACCATTTCATCAAGGGGCAACTCCGCATCCAGCACGACCATGGCGGTCATCAGCTTGCTGATGGATGCGATGGGAGCCACCGTTTCCGGATTTTTGGCGAATAAGGTGACGCCGCTCTCCACATCCACCACCTTGGCGTTTACGGAACCCAGGCTGATGTTGGCCGTATCCAGGCTTTGCAGGTTTTCAGGGAGAATGGTTTCAGAATCAGCGAGTACAACCGAGGAATAGAATAAAAGAGACAGAGCGATCAGGATGTTTTTCATAAATGGCGCAACGTGGTAGTCAGGTCTGAAAAGTATCGTGCCGCACGAACCCCGACCGTAAACGGGTGTAAGGCGTTAAACAGGGTCTATTGTCCTAGCATAGACCAATTGTGTGATTTTGCACCCATGGTGCGACAAAATTACACAATTCTATACCTTTTTAATCAAAAGATTATGGTCTTCTTTTAATGTGGTTTAGGTCAATGGGAAATCCGGTATAAAGCAAAGGTTTAGCGTGGATTAGGTCACGCCGGGCAGAGTTGTTTAATGGGCAGCTTAGACGCTGGTAGGGTTAAGTTTTCCCAGCTGAAAACCTGAATGTAATGAATGACGAAGTCCGCTCGCAGGGCTTCAGAAGCGCTCCGCTCTGTTTCGCTCCTAATGGAACGCGAGGATGCCTCAAAGATATTTTCCTCTATGTGAATAATGGGAGATTTAGGATAAGTCTAAAGAGAAGGCGCATTAGAGCGCGCCTTTTCTTTATTTGAAGTCACCATTGACGTGGTGTCGGCGTTACTTGGTTTTGATGTGATAGCCAAGGATCAAAGATTCCAGAATGATGGACTTCGCCAGATGGATTGCTTCAGCTTCGGAGGCGCAGTCAATTTGAGCCCGGCTTTCACTTTCTTGAGGAACGCCATGTAAGTGGAGGCCTGTGAGTGAGCATTCGAATAAGACGCTGGTATGGCTTATCTTGAGGTTAAGATGATGAAAAGGCCCATTAACCTCGTCACGCATGCTCTGCAGCAGGCATATGGCTTCCTCTTGGGATGCTGAAATGGCGTCCAAAGGCGGTAACTGCTCTCTGCTTGTGGCTAAAGCCTCCAGATCCTGGGGCTTGTAGTCGCTGTATTCGTGGCCTGAACGGGCAATCTGGTCCAGACGCTGTAGGCAGTCCAGGCTTTGAGACGTGTTTGCAATAGCGAGAATGCGCGGTAAGCGTCGCAAAATAGGCTCTTCGTTGCACTGTTTTCCCCCCGGTAAACCCCGGGTCCGGAACGCAGTTGCGGCGCAGAGTGCGGAAATGGTGGCGGGCTTGTCGCCGCTAAGCGTCCAGGCCCGCGCCGCTAGCAGATCTAACCAGGGCATAAAGCGCGGCTCTACGTTATGTAGCTGGGTGAGAATTTCCACTTCCGTTGCTTGATATAGCCAATGCCTGATATCAGCCTCAGGCTCTATGGTGCGCATAAGGTAGAGGATCTTGGATATCTGCGAAGGTTTTATATGGGGTAACTCCATCAGCGCTGCGAATACAGGCAAAGCCCCAACTCCCTGTATTCGCAATGCTAATAGTCCCTTCCACGCATCGGGGGAGCTTTTCTCATCAATGCTGTACTGCAGCATCTCTTTGAGGTAGGAGGATAGCGCTGCAATGGCCTCAGGGTGGCGATACTCTTCTTTTATAATCCGCTCACAGACACTTTCAGGAAGGTATTTTTCAGGGTGCTTGAAGGCATCAGGGAGATCTTCCGGTACCACATCCGTTGCATACTCGTCTTCATCATCAAATTCAGGCAACGCTTCAGGAGCGACGCCGAGAGAGTCTAGTGCGTCTCTGGTGGTTTCTTTGATGATGGCGTGTGCAATTTCGAAAATACTGGCTTCTGAATATATGTGATAGCGGATGTCTGTTTCAAAACCTGTCAGCTTGAGTTCGGCGATAGCTCTTAGAGGGCCGTAGATTCTGGGGTTATTGTTACGATTTCCCAGCAATCGGCGTGTCCACTCCCGCCAATATGCGTTCTGTGGATCATCTTTCAGCAAGGGATAGAGCAGCCCGGATTTGATATCCAGGTCGTAGTAGGGGGCGATGGTTTTTCTCTCAAACAGTGACTTCGCTGCTTGAATCGCCGCATTCGGGTCCAGCTTGGTCCAGGCGATGACGGCCTCGGTGTACCTCACCAGCGTGAACTCTCTTAAGAAGCTGTTTGCATCATCAACGTCAAGGTGGATAATGCGAGTCACGTAGTCGGCGATAAACCCGGTGTGCTGCTGTAATCCTAGATCGCCGACTACTTGTAGAGCGTCGCCGAAGGCGCGCTTGAATAATGTAGGGAGGTCGCGAAAGCCGAGGATTTTTTCTGCAATCTGCTCGGCGGCCGGCATACGTTCTTTCAATACCCAATGCACCGCCGCCAGATAGTGGTTCTCTATGTCTGACATGTTGCTCAAGGTCAGCCCTTCCTTTTTGCGTTTCTGTGAAAGGGCTTCTTCGTTCTTGCGGGCGACTTCCAGTATATCGAACAGCCGCCAGGCGGCTTTTTGCAGAACCTCATTACGGCGAGGATGCTTGCTGCTGTGCAGACATTGAACGACATACTCCAGACGATCATCCTCTGGACGCAGTTGCAGTACGGCGGCTTCCAATGCGGAAAGGGCGTTGTCATCGTCGTATTTGCCGAGCGTCAGGGTAATGCCGGGATAGGCTTTCTTGTTCTCAACATCGAACTTCAGTCCTGAGCGGAAGGCGGCGGCGATGGGCAGCGACAGGCGTGAATCCAGCATATCTGGACGCCAACTGTATGGCCATTCGTTATGGGCGTAGTCAGTTCTTTCGCTGAAGTAGGCTTTGACAATTTTGGCGAAACTTTCGTCCTTGGCGGCGATCGCTTTCAACGCCAGGTCATGCATGGCGACGTCGTCGGGGTACTCCGCTATTAACGCCAACGGATCTGCGCCTTTTTCTATTTGCTCTTGGAAAGCCTTCGGAGTTAGCCGTTTGGTCTGGGTTTCGCCCTTAGCCTTGAACAGCGTTGCGCGTAAGCTGGGTTCAAGCTGCTCCGGCGCGCAATTGGCCTGAGTTTGGGCTATCAGGTGGTTTATTTTTTTACGATTCAAGCTTCCGAATCTTACCGAGCCGGTTTTTTGCTCCAAGGCTGCGAGTGTCTCGGACAACGCCGCTGCGATGGCCTGCGTGATGGCGCCCAAGGCGCTGGCATGCTTGACCAGATCGATGGTTTCGCGGCAAGCGCTGTGATTGCCAAGAAAGAAATGCGCGAGCATCCAGTAGGTCGCCAGTACGGGTTCCTGAGCAAGCAATGGCTTCTCTTGTTCGTAAACATCAAAGGCCGGCGCCTTGTCCATTTTGGCGGCGAAGGCATAGGTGGGGTCGCCGGAAGGGTGGCCATGCATCCACTCCGTGCGGATGAATAGTTGCCTGGGATCGTGGTAATAGGGGCGCTGCTTGATCTCCGCTTCGGCGAAGGCGTTAAAGTCATCAATCGCATGCAAGGCGGCGTCGGAATGTTTACAGACCCATTCCTCCTCTTCACCGGATTCTGAGATGTGCGGGCCTTCCGGCCAGCGGTTGACGATGAAGTCTGCGATTGAGTAATACTCCTCCTCGGAGGGCTCGCCACACTCGTGATCAAAGATAATCACGCGGGCTGTTCCCAAGGGAGACGGCAGCATATTGACGAAGCAGGCGTCTCCGCTGGGGTCTTCACCCAACATCGCCATACCGGTTAGCAGGCGCAGAATCATCTCAAAATCGGACAGCGAGGCTGCGATAACCTTAGGGGTGATAATTTGGGGGTGACCTAACGGCTCACCCTCCAGCGCCCAGGTATCAGAAATGGCGTCGCTATGGCGATGGTAGGCTTCCAGGCACTCCGTCAACTCAATGACTTCGTCGGGGACGGGGTGACCAAACAAGGCTGTCGTTTCCTTCGCATTGTCGTGGAAGTGGCCTTTTTGTCTCTGGACGATGTCTAAGAAGTCCTTTCTATCCGCGTCCTGATGCAGCATGTAGTAACTCATGATTTCTGCGAGCCTGCCGCCCAGCAGGTCGTTGCGCGTCAGTATGGGATTATTCATGTCTTATCCAGATTGCTGTTTTTCTGTGGGACTGGCTTTTGCTGTTTGCTGATATCGATTTGAAAGGCGCGGTGGGACGCGCCTTATTGTTGAAACAATCTACTTGTTGCGTTTCTTCGCTTTTCTAGGCGCTGGTTTATCTTGTTCATAGCCAAGGATCATCGCCTCAAACGCCATGCTTTTCGCCAGAGAGAGTGCTGAGTCTGCATCTTGTGCGGGCGTTTTACCGGCGCTGTTTACCTCCTTGTCCTCCACACTGATGCGGAAGTAGAGATTGTGTACGCCGCATTCAAACATGACGCTGTCCTGGGTGGGGGTGATGGCCAGCGTGTAGATTGCTTCATCGACGTTAGGCCCTTTCAGGTGTTGCCTAAGTCGAATCGACTCGCCAAGTGTGGGGTTGATAGCGCCTGCGTCAGGTAGGTTGCGAGGTTGGATCAGGCGGCTGATATCGAAGGCATACCGCTCTGCTTTCTGTACGCAGTGTTGCAGTTTTACCAAGCTATCGTCGATGCGCTTATCGCCTGTGAACAGCGATAAGACTTGCGGCAATCTGATCAGTGTCGGTTCTTCATCGCTCCAGTCTTCCAACGGAAATGACAAGCGGTGATTCATCGCTTGAGTGAGCGGATTGATCAACGGTTCCGAATCCTGATTTTGATTAAGGGCGATGGCGCGTGCGGCGATCAGATCCAGCCAGGGTAGAAAACGGGGAGCTGGATTGGCCAGTTGCGCCAATAGCTCGGTTAAGTCTGCGCTGTAGAGCCACTCTCGTAAGCTGGCTTCAGTCTCCACGAAACGCATGGTGTAGAGAATCTTGTTGTAGTGATCCATCGCCATGTGCTGCAGCTGCAGGAGATGCGCGAATGCAGGCTGTGCCTCAACTCCCTGAATGCGTAAGGCGCGCAGTCCCTCTCTTGACTCAACTCTATCGGAGTCGTCTCCACTATATTGCAACAGGTCCGTCAGATACTTTGAGAGGGCCGGTATCGCCTCTGGATAGATGTGGTTTTCTTTATAGATGCGTTTGCAAACATGCTCCAGATCATGCTTTTCCGGGTGGGCTAACGCATCTGCAAGTTGATCTGCCGGAACTTCCATGGCGAACTGGTCTTTTTTACTTCGTGTTGGGGCTTCGACGCTATCTTTATTGAGTGCGCGATAACTGTCCCAGGCGATTTCTTTGAGCAAGACCTGTGCAGGAAATAAGTCGTTATAGTCGGAGTAAAGGTGATACCGGACGTCTTCCATAAGCGACGTCAGCTTCAGCTCCTCCGCTGCGCGTAGTGGGCCGCAAATGCGTGTGGCGTTACTGCGATTCCCCAGTAGCCGGCGAGCCCAGTCAAGTAGTTCGGCATTACCCTTATCATCCTTCAGCAGGGCGTAGAGCAACCCTGATTTGATCTCTAAGTCGAAATACTGGCTCTCCGTCTCACGGTTGAACAGCTTTTTAGCGGTGGCCTTGGCGGCTTCAGGATTTAACTTGCTCCAGGCGATGGCGGCCTCAATATAGTTCAACAGGGTGACATTTTTGATAGTCATTTTGGGGGCGTTGACGTTGATAGTCGCGACGCGTGTTACGTAATATTCTGCGAACTCCTCATGCTCTTGCAGGCCATGGTTTCCGGCGAGTCTGAAGGCGTCTCCCAATGTATGTCTGAACAAGTTAAAGTGTTCACGGTTACGAAGCAGCTTTTCGGCGATTGGTAGCGCGGCTTTAGAATCTTCTTTTAGAAATATATGCGCCGCCTGTAGGTAGTGGTTTTCCACTCTAATCATATTTTCCAGAGAAGGACCTTCCTCCCGGCGCTGCTGGGCTTGCTCCTGCTGGTTTTTCATGGCGACCTCCAGAGTCTGGAACAGCCGCATAGCGGTTTTCTCCATAATTTGGTTGCGACGGGGATGCTGGCTGTCCCGCAGGCACTGGACGACATATTTCAAACGGTCATCGTCAGGAGGTAGTAGTGAAACAGCCGCCTCCAACGCATCCATGGCGTTGTCATCGTCATATTTGCCGAGAGTTCGCGTGATGCCGGCGTAAGCTTTTTTATGCTCAGCGTCATACTTCAGCCCTGATTTAAACGCAGTGGCCAAAGGCAATGATAAGCGTTTGTCTATAAGCTCTGGTCGTCGTCTGTGAGGCCACTGATTAAACGCGTCTTCAGTTCGCTCCTTGAAATAGGCGGTGACTATTTTATTGAATTCACTGTCTTGTTCTCCCAGGGCGGCCAGCGCCAAGTCATGGGTGGCCACGTCATCGGGATATTCCGCTATCAGCGTTAGCGGATCGACGCCGCTGGCGAGACGCTGTTTGCACTCTTTGGGGTTTAGCCGTTTAAGCTGGGTCTCGCCTCTGGCTTCCAACAGGGCTGCGCGGCGCGCAGGCTCCAGATGCTCAGGTGAGCAATTGGCTTGAGTCTGGCTTATCAGGTCAGTTATTTTCTGATGATCAAGACGTCCGAATTGTGCGGAGTCCGGCTTGGTTTCCAAGGCGGTCAGTGTTTCATCCAGGGCTTCCGCCAGCGCTTGCGTAATGCTTCCGAGGGCGTTGGCCTGTTTGACCAGATTAATCGTGTCGCGACAGGCGGCATGATTGCCCAGAAAGAAATGCGCGAGCATCCAGTAGTTCGCCAGCGCTGGCTCTTTATCGAGTAATGGTTTCTCCTGCTCGTACACCTCAAATGTTGGGGCTTGATCCATTTTTGAGGCGAAGGCGTAAGTGGGGCGGCCGGAGGGGTGGCCATGCAGCCAGTCTGTGCGGTTGAATAATTGTTTGGGGTCGTGGTAGTAAGGGCGTTGTTCTATTTCCGCTTCGGCGAAGGCGTTGAAGTCTTCAATGGCTTGTTTGGCGGCGTCGGAGTGTTTGCTGAACCATTCTTCTTCCTGGAAGTCTTCCTCGTACTCATCTTCATCCTCTTCATCATCACCTTCGTCCTCATCATCCATGTCATCGTCGTCCGGCTCTCTAAGGCAGTCCTCCTCCCAACGGTCTGCGACGAAGTCGGCGATGGAGAAGTACTCTTCGGAGGACGGCTCCCCGGTTTCGTGATCATAAACGATCACTCGGGCCGTACCGAGAGGAGAGGGGAGCATGTTGAGAAAGCAGGTGTCGCCGCTGGGGTCCCGGCCGATAATTTCGAGCCCGGTGAGCAGGCGCATAATCAGTTCGAAGTCACGGAGAGAGGTAGCGATGTCTTTGGCGCTGACTTTGTTTGGCAGGCTCATCATTTCGCCAGCAAGCATCCAGACGTCTTGGGCGACGCCACTGTACCTGTCATAAGCGGTCATGCACTCTTCCGCTTCGATAACTTCAGCGGGGACGGGGTAGCCGAAAAGCGACTCTACGCGTTTGGCTTTGTCCTCGAATTTACCTTTTTGCTTGCGGGCGATGTTTAAGAAGTCCTTTCTGTCCGCGTCCTGCTGCAGCATGTAGTAGCTCATGATCTCCGCCAGCTTGCCGCCCAGCAGATCGTCTCGCGTCAGTATGGGGTTATTCATTTTTACTTCCAGGAAATGCAGGTCTCATAAATGAATGGCGTGTTTGTTCTGACAAACAGCATAACTCATATTTCGACATATCCCGAACCGACACCCGGGCCAGGAAAAAACCATGGCGCTTGAACATCAGGTAGGAGCGGAATACGACGAAACTGATCGACTCCGAGGCGACTTGCGGGGCGATATCGTCAGAGCCCTGGCCGGTGTAAGCTTCGACGCCGGCCCAGTAAGGCGAGCTAGAGCATACCAGCTCTCCCATATGATTTAGCTTGCAGAGTATTTCCGCCATGCCTCTGGCTTGTGATGGCGAAAAATGGCTGACGAATACGCCATTTTGGATCAGCAGATTGTTCAGGTCCGCAATGTCGCAGACTTCTTCTTCGATATTATCGTTGGCGTACACCAGCTTGAAGCGGGTGAGCCGGGCGATATCCTGATAGGTGGCGCGTTCCTCAAACTCGCTCACTGAATACAGAGTGAGCTCCCAACCAACGCCACAGATTTTTCCCGCCACTTTTGTCATTGTCTTCTTCCAACTCCCTCAATCGGCTCGGTCAGCGTTGAGCGTCGCTATCGCATCCGGTCGGCTCCGGATGCAGAAACATAATAGACGCTCATAACCGCACGCCACCTGGGGTGTACCCTAGGCTGCGGTAAAGAAACGCTATGCAACGCTGGCTGACTTTGCCGATTCCCTGAAGAACTACGTTATATATGTACTGAATTTACAAAATTATCCCGATTTCATGGAAATTTTGTCAAAAAAGTATAATTTTTTCGATGGTAGGTATTAGAGTTGGAAACTGGATTGACGCATAGTAATTCTGCTTTAAGTCATTAAGGCCCCCTTTGAATATAAAAATAACACTTCTTCGGAGGTAACCTATGAAGTTTCTATCCCGCGCTGCGCTGGTTTCGGCGGCGACCATTTCCCTGGGGTTCTCATCTCTCGCGTCGGCGGTTGAGGAAATCACAATCGCTACCGTCAACAACGGCCACATGATCGAAATGCAGAAGCTGAGCAGCCATTTCGAAAAGGCCAATCCAGACATCAAATTGAAATGGGTGACGCTGGAAGAAGGCGTGTTGCGCCAGAACGTCACGCAGGACATCGCCAATAAGAGCGGCTTGTACGATGTGATGACCATCGGCATGTACGAAACGCCGATCTGGGGCAAACGCGGTTGGTTGAAGGAAATCAAAACCGACGGGTCCTATGATGTGGACGATATTCTACCGGCGGTTCGTAAAGGACTGTCCGTCGACGGCAAACTCTATGCTGCGCCTTTTTACGGCGAAAGCTCCATGATCATGTACCGCAAGGATCTGGTTGAAAAAGCGGGCATGACCATCGAAGACCGACCCACCTGGGGCCATATCAGAGACGTTGCGGCTGCGCTGCATAAGCCCAAGGATGGCGTCTACGGCATCTGCCTGCGCGGCAAATCCGGATGGGGCGACAACATGGCGTTCATCTCCACCATGGCCAACTCATTTGGCGCGCGCTGGTTTGATGAAAAGTGGAAGCCGCAGCTGACGACGCCCGCCTGGACTCACGCGGTCAGCTTCTATGTCGATCTGTTGAAGAACTACGGCCCGCCGGGCTCCAGCTCTAACAGCTTCAACGAGATCCTGGCGTTGTTCAATGAAGGCAAGTGCGGCATCTGGATCGACGCCACTATTGCTGCGTCATTCGTCAGCGATCCCAAACAGAGCAAGGTTGCCGATAAAGTCGCCTTCGCTCAATCACCCGTCGCTGTGACCGATAAAGGCGCCAACTGGCTGTGGGCATGGTCGCTCGCTATTCCCGCCGCGACCAAGCATGCTGAAGCAGCGCAGAAGTTCGTCACCTGGGCTACTTCCAAGGACTATATCCAACTGGTGGCGGATACGCAGGGATGGGGCTCGGTTCCCACTGGAACACGCACCAGCACCTACGAAAATCCTGAGTTCCTGAAAGCGGCGGTATTCGCATCAGCGGAACTCAAGGCCATTAACTCCGCTAATCCGGAAGACAACACTCTGGAGCCGTCGCCCTATATCGGCGTGCAGTTCGCCGCTATTCCCGAGTTTCAGGCGATTGGCATGGCGACCGGGCAGATGTTGACCGGGGCGTTGACGGGCAGCGTGTCCGTTGAAAAAGCGCTGCAGTCAGCCAATGTATCGGCGGATCGTCAGATGCGTCAGTCCGGCTATTACTGATCCGCACTTCGCGACATGAGATAAACCGCCTGCGCCGCCGTGTTTATGGGCATTCACGGCGGGCTGCGGGCGGCGACTCAAACTGCGAAGCCGTCTTCGGATCTTAAGAACCCAGTTACCAGAGAGTGTTTCGATGCAACGTGCTGTAACGCGAACGTTACTCGCTCCGTCCGTCATCTCACTGTTGTTGTGGATGATCGTGCCCCTGGCGATGACGATATATTTCTCCACCATCCGTTATAACCTGCTGTACCCCGGTGAGCATAACTTCACTGGCTTGCTGAACTACGAATTTTTCGTCACCGACCCCGGCTTCTGGCCAGCGGTGAACAATACACTGATTCTGCTGGGATCGGTGCTGGCTATCACTGTGGTGCTTGGCGTGGCGTTGTCCGCTTTGATTGATCAGCCTTTCTTTGGGCGCGGCGCCGTGCGCGTATTGTTGATCTCGCCGTTTTTCGTCATGCCGACGGTCAGCGCATTGATCTGGAAAAACATGATGATGAACCCTGTGTATGGGGTTTTCGCCTGGCTCTCGCAAATGGTCGGGATGGAGCCGATGGACTGGCTGGCGGATGCGCCCCTGCTGTCCATTATCATCATGGTGAGCTGGCAGTGGCTGCCGTTTGCAATTCTGGTGTTCGTCACCGCGTTGCAGTCTCAGGATACCGAGCAAAAAGAAGCGGCGCGTATGGACGGCGCCACCAGCTGGCATATTTTCCGCTATCTCACCATTCCTCACCTCGCGCGTCCGGTTGCTGTGGTGATCATGATCGAAACCATTTTTCTGCTGGTGGTGTTCGCCGAGATTTATGTTTCCACCGGCGGCGGTCCCGGCTATGACAGCACCAACCTGGCGTATCTGATTTATTCCCAGGCGCTGCTGCAATTTGACGTGGGCATTGCGTCCGCAGGCGGCCTGTTTGCGGTGGTGTTGGCCAATATCGTGGCGTTTTTCCTGATTCGCGCCATCGGCAAGAACTTAACGGTGTGAGGCGGCTATGAATCTGAAGCAAAAACTTAAAGTGCGAACCTGGGTTGTAGGCGCTTCCGCCTGGGGAATCGCGTTGCTGCTGTTTTTCCCCATTCTGTGGATGTTCCTGACCTCATTCAAAACCGAACTGCAGGCGATTTCCACGCCGCCTACATTCGTGTTCGAACCGACACTGGAAAACTTCTCTCTGGTGCAGGAGCGCAGCGATTATCTGAAGCACGCCATCAACTCGATTGTGACGTCCTTCGGCGCGACTATTCTGGCGCTGCTGATCGCCATTCCCGGCGCATACGCCATGGCGTTTTATCCCGGAAAGCGCACCAAGGATCTGCTGCTGTGGATGCTATCCACCAAGATGCTGCCGGCGGTGGGCGTACTGGTGCCGATTTACATTCTGTTCCGTGATTACGGGCTGCTCGATACGCGTATTGGTCTGATCATCATTTTCACCATGATGAACCTGCCCATCGTGGTGTGGATGCTGTTTTCCTACTTCAAAGACATTCCCAGAGAAATCCTGGAAGCCTGCAGAATGGACGGGGCCAGTCCCATGGGCGAGGTGGTGAAAATCGTCATGCCGCTGGCCTGGGGCGGCATCGCCTCCACCGGCCTGTTATCCATCGTGCTGTGCTGGAACGAGGCGTTCTGGTCTCTCAACCTGACTGCGGCGGACGCCGGCACGCTGACTTCCATGATCGCCTCATACTCCAGCCCGGAAGGCCTGTTCTGGGCCAAGCTTTCAGCGGCTTCCACACTGGCCTGCGCCCCCATCGTTGCGTTCGGCTGGTTGTGTCAGAAGCAGTTGGTGCAGGGCCTGACGTTCGGCGCCGTGAAATAGTTTTCGAGGATTTATCCGATGAGTTATCTGAATATTAAAGATCTGCATAAACATTACGATCAGTACCATGCTATTCGCGGCGTCAATCTGGAAATCCAGGAAGGGGAGTTTATCGTTTTCGTCGGTCCGTCCGGCTGCGGTAAATCCACGCTGCTGCGTTTGATCGCGGGGCTTGAGCTGGTTTCCGAAGGCTCTATCCATCTGGACGGACGGGATATCACCGAAGCGCCGTCTTCCAAACGGGATCTGGCCATGGTGTTCCAGTCCTATGCGCTGTATCCGCATATGACCGTGGCGGAGAACCTTTCCTTCGCCTTGCGTCTGGCGAAACGGCCGCAGGCGGAAATCGATCAGAAAGTGCGTTCCGTCGCCGCCTCGTTGCAACTGGATAAACTGCTGGCGCGCAAGCCGCGTGAGTTGTCAGGCGGACAACGGCAGCGGGTCGCCATTGGGCGCGCCATTGTGCGTCAGCCTAAAGTCTTCCTGTTTGATGAACCCTTATCGAACCTGGACGCGGCTCTGCGGGTGCAGATGCGTCTTGAACTGGCGCGTCTGCATAAACAGCTTGGCACGACGATGATTTACGTAACTCACGATCAAGTGGAGGCGATGACTCTGGCGGACCGGGTGGTCATTCTCAACCAGGGCCAGATCGAACAATGCGGCTCTCCCATTGACCTATACCAACAGCCGGTGAATCGCTTTGTCGCGGAATTTATCGGCACGCCGAAGATGAATATGTTGGCGATCGATCAAGTGATACACGGCGGCGAAAGTGTCGAAGTGCGCGCGGCTGACGCCCATCTGCGTCTTCCTGCGCGGGTGTTGGCGGACAATGTTAGCGCCGGATGGAGTCTGGGAGTGCGGCCTGAACATATCCATATCGCTCCAATAGGCGATGGACCGGTGCAGGGGCGTATTGAACTGATTGAAAACCTGGGTTCGGAAGCCTACTGCCATGTACAAGTGAACGGCTGCGGCAATCTGGTGGTGAAGTCCGCCGCGCGCAGCGGTTTGATGGAAGGCCAGCAAGTGAGCCTTAACTTTGATGCGGAAGAAATGCGTTTATTCAATCCGCAAAATCAGGCGGTGTATGTGAATGGCGGGGAGACGGCTCATGTCTGATACGCGTTCTGGGGCGAACGACGCAAGGTTGCTCAAGCTGTCCTATGATCGTTCGCAAGTAAGCTCGTCGGTGGTCCACCTCGGGGTCGGCGCTTTCCATCGGGCGCATCAGGCCTATTATTTCAATGCGCTGCTGGCCCATGAGGATTGTCTGGACTGGGGCATTACCGGCGTGAATCTGCGGCCCGCCGACAGCCCTGCGTTCGCTGCGCTGCAGGCGCAGTCTGGAAGCTATGTGCTGAAAACCGTTTCGCCTGAAGGTGAAGCGCGCTATGAAGAAATTGGCGCGCTGATTCGTTTGTTGGACGGCGCGGCGTCTCCGCACAGCGTGGATCAATGCCTCGCGGATGCGCAAACGCAATTGGTCACCATCACGGTGACGGAGGGCGGCTACTATCTGAAGGAAGACGGTCTGCTGGATGTCGCCCATCCTGAAATCGCCGCGGATCTGCAGGGCAGTGGACGTAATACGTTATATGCGTTTCTGCATGCGGGTTTAAGAACGAGAATGCAGTCCAGGCAGGGGCCCATCACCTTGCTGAGCTGCGACAACCTGCGCCATAACGGCGATACCCTGAAGTCCGGCTTTACCCAGTACCTGCAGCAGGTCGGCGATGTCGACCTGTTGTCCTGGTTGCAGGATAACGCCAGTTTCCCCAACGCCATGGTGGATCGTATTACGCCGCGCCTGTCTCCCGAACATTCCCGTGATGTAAGAGCGCGATTTGGCGTCGCCGACGCGTTGACGGTGATGGCGGAAGACTTTGTGCAATGGGTGGTCGAGGATGATTTCGCCGGGCGGCGTCCGCCGCTGGAGCGCGTCGGCGTGACGCTGGTGGAGCATGTGCAGCCTTATGAGGAAGCGAAAATCCGTATCCTCAATGGCGGTCATACCGCCTTGTCCTACTACGCCGCTTTGCGCGGATTCCCTACGTACGACGCGGCAGTGCATGATCCTGAGTTGAGAGCGTTTGTCGAAGCCTTTGAAGAGCAGGAGGCGATTCCTGCGTTAGGCGATTCGCCTCTGGATTTACACGCCTACTGGCGCAAAGTGCTGGCCCGCTTTGGCAACCGCAATATCGGCGATCGCATTGAGCGTATATGTGCGGACGGCGGCAGCAAGTTCCCGATATTCATCCTGCCGACCTTGCAAGGCGGCTTCACGGCCGGTCGCACGCCGGAGCGAACACTGCAGGCCATTGCGTACTGGTATGTCTTTATGCAGCGAGTGCGCGCCGGGCAGGCTCCGGTTCCTTATTACGAACCGGAATGGCCGCGGCTGCAAAAACTGTTATCCGCCCCGGATGCCGTGGAGCGCTTTGTCTCCGACGCCAAGCTCTGGGGAGATCTGCCGCAGCGCTATCCTGCATTCGGCGAATTGCTGCGAAGTCATATTGAGTCGGCTTCTCGCGCTTTTAACGACATCCCCTCTTTTGAAAGGAAAGACACTGTGAGTTATCCCATTGAAAACCTGACCAACCTGCAGGGCAAAACCGCTCTGGTGACCGGCGCTGGCGGCGGTATTGGCGCGGCCGTGGCGGAGGCGTATCTGGCGGCGGGCGCTTCCTGCGTGCTCTGCGATTTGCCCGCAACCCCGTCGAAAGAGGCTGCGGCCGTGTTGGAGCAGTATCCCGAAACAGCCTGTTATGTGCAGGCGGATGTGACGGATATGGCCTCCGTGGATCGCCTGTTGGCGCAGTCAGTGGAACGTTTCGGCGGCGTGGATATCCTGTTCAATAACGCGGCGGTATTTGATCTGGCGCCGCTGCTGGAATCCAATGAAGCCATGTATGAACGGATATTTTCCGTAAACGTGAAAGGGGCCTTTTTCACGATGCAGAAAGTGGCGCAACACATGGTAGACTCGCAAAGACAGGGCAAAATCATCAATCTGGCGTCCCAGGCCGGGCGCAGAGGTGAGGCGTTAGTGTCGCACTATTGCGCGAGCAAAGCGGCGATCATCAGCTATACGCAGTCGGCGGCGCTGGCGTTGGCCAAGCATAATATCACCGTCAATGGGATCTCCCCCGGGGTGGTGGATACTCCCATGTGGGAGCAGGTGGACGCCTTGTTCGCCAAATATGAAAACCTGCCTTTGGGCGAGAAGAAAAGGCGGGTGGGATTGGATGTGCCGCTTGGACGCATGGGCGCGCCGGAGGATATCTGTGGGATGGCGCTGTTTCTGGCGTCGCCGGCCTCAAACTACATTACGGCGCAGACATTCAACGTGGATGGCGGCAACGTCATGAGCTGAGCAGTAGGTTAAGTCGATGCGGAAGATGAATAAAGGCGTGCCGGAAATCGAGTTGACGGACCGCAGCGCGGGCACCGTGCGTTATATCGAGCATGGATTCCCCAGCGATTTGATTCGCTGGCACGTGCACGAGGAGTACGAGTTGCACTTCATCGTCGCCACCACCGGCAAAGTCTTTATCGGCGATTACGTGGGGCTGTTCGGGCCGGGGCAGTTGATTCTGACCGGCCCCAGGTTGCCGCATAACTGGATCAGCAAGAATGACCCGGAGTCTGAAGTGGAGCTGAGGGACATGTTGCTCCACTTCAATCACGATACGATCGAGCAGGGCATCAAGGTCATTCCTGAATTGAGCCAGTTGCTGCCGATGCTGGAGCGTGCGCGCTCCGGCATCGAATTCATCGGCGTCGATCTTGATGAGGTGCGCAACCGTTTCGCAGAGATCCGCGACGCCTCCGGTCTGGCCCGCATCGTGCTGTTTTTTGATTTCATGAATGAGCTGGCGGTCTGGCCGAACTACCGTATGCTCTCCACCATGCAGATCAACTCCAAAGCCAACGAGACCATGCAACGCAAGATCAATACGGTAGTAGAGTATGTGATCAACAATATTGAATCGCCGATCAGCTTGCAGGAGGTGTCGGAACTGGTGGGCATGACGGACAGTCATTTCTCACGCTTTTTCCGCAAAGCCACCGGCAATCGTTTTGTGGAGTTTCTCAATCGCATCCGCGTCAGCCGCGCATGTTGTCTGCTGGCGGAAACCGATGAGCAGGTGGCCAGCATCTGTTTTCAGGTGGGCTTCAATAATGTCGCCAACTTCAATCGGCGCTTTCAGGAGTTGAAAGGGCTTACGCCCAGAGAGTACCGACAGCAGGCGACTCAGCGTTTTTAGTCAGGCTGGAGAGCGTTAATCGTTCTCCACTTTCGCTCTGACGGCCTGGATTTCATCCAGTTTGACTTTCAGTATGGCCTCCAGCTTGATGAGCTTTTCAAGCGTGTCGACGTCTTTTTGCCGTTCATACAGTTGCGTGAAGGTGCGGGTGATTTCATTGAGAATCGGATGCAGCTTTTCGAACTCCTCAGCCATGGCGTGTCCTCCTACATTCTGAATAGACACCTGATACAGTTTCGTACCCAATACTAATTTTATAGAAGCAGAACCCCGCTTTCGCCAGCTTGACGCGACTATGCGCCATCACGCAAGGAACGCTGTGTTTATGCATACAGGCGGGCGTTAGCACGGCGAAAGTCCGCAGGGACAAGGCCTGGCGCGCCAAGACCTTGTCGTTTGTTGGACCATTGAAGGGGGGCTGTCGGCCGGATTAACTTACTTTCACTATTCTCACTATTCTCACTATTTTCATAATGCTCATACCGGCGTTATTCACCCACCCGCATGTTTAACATGCCTGTACATTTAACATGCCTGTACATTTAACATGTCTGTACGTTTAGCGTGCCCTGGCTACTTCGGAGCGTAAGTCGCCGGCAGGCTTAAATCGCCGGAGGCTACATCCCATACATTGGTCACGCACAATAATGGACTGTGTACGTTGACGTTGACCCGTAGGGCGGCGGTGACGCCGTCATACTGAAATGCTTCCGGGAAACCCATGTCTTTGAGTGGAACCCGTGCACGAACCTGCTCTCCCTTCAGCTCCGGCTCATAACCTGGGCTATCGATAAACAACGGCAGTCCAGGCCAGGTCGCAGGCAGGTCGGGGTGCGCGCCTGCGGGAATGTCCTTCACCTTTAACGCGCCAGGGCCGCACTGTTCATCAGGCGTCAGCACCACCCAGTGGCTATGCCAGAGATCGCCGTCATTATCGAACTTGCCGTCGGCGTTCTCGTCGAATTTCGGCGTGTCGTCAAAGTCGGGATGCGCGGTTAGCACGAAGGCGAGAATGCCCTGGTCTGCTGCAAACCCCACTGCGCTGCTGTTCAGAGAGGTCGGCCAGACATAGCTGAACACGTCGCTGCCGGCCAACTGTCCGATAGCGTTGGGCTTCAGCGCGCCTGCGCCATCGCGAACGCTGTGTTCAAAGACAGCGTAGGGGCCCTCGCGATAAACGCGGGTTTGAATCAGGTCGAACTGCGCCTTCAACGCGTTATTAGTGGCGGACTCGATTTTCGTGTCGGAAGGCGTATGGGCGCAGGCGCCAACGGAGAGCGCCAGAGCGCTGCAAGCAAGTAATCGGGACGTAAACATAGAAACCTCTTTTTGGTATCGAATCGAAACATAATTAATTTATCTTTTTGCAAAGTTTTGAGTCAATACTATGTAGGCGTCTATGGCGCCTAATTGTTCTTATCACCTTGATAGAGATTACATATCAGATGGCTGATCAGAAAGTTCGCATCATCGGGACGGTTGTGATTACAGTGTTGTGTCGATAGTATTTGCGGATGCCTGATAATCTTATTTTTGAATTCATCGAACGTATCGGTTACGTCATCCGCACAGAGTGGCGCAAGGCGTTATTGGAGTACGATCTGCAGCCGGTGCATCTGGATGTGCTGCGTTATTTGGCGGCCTGCAACCGCTATTCGGATACGCCGCAAGGCGTTGCGGAATATCTGGAAATCACCAAAGGCACGATCTCCCAGAGCATCAAGCAGCTTGAGACCAAAGGCTTTGTAGAAAAGCAGGCGGACGCCTCGGATCGGCGCATGGTGCACCTGCATTTGACGGAAAAGGCGCAAGCGCTGCTGGATAAACTGACGCCACCGCCTGGGTTCGACGCCGCCATGCGCAACTTCTCCGGACAAGAGGAAGCCGTCTTGCTCGGGAATCTGCGCGATATCCTGGCGCAATGGCAGATAGCGCGTAAACGGCAGCGCTTTGGCGTTTGTCATACCTGTCGACACTATCAGCCCGGCGGCGCAGGCACGGGACAATGTGGGTTGACGGGGGAAGGGCTGTCTGCGGAAGACTCGCAAAAAATCTGCCGTGAGTTCACCTGATCCTTTAGCCCTGGCATGGGAATGGCTAGGCTTAGTCGGTCACCTTTTCTTATGCGGAAACAAATAATGAAAGTTCTGATTACTCCAGACTCGTTCAAAGAATGCCTGTCTTCCCGGGAAGTCGGCGCCGCTATCATGGAGGGCGTACTTCGCGCCGCGCCTCACGCTCATTGCGAAGCGATACAAATCTCCGATGGCGGCGAAGGTTTTGTCGCGGCGATTCTCGCCAATAAGGGCGGGCATGAGCGCTACGTGACGGTGCGTAACCCCTTGGGAGATACGATAACCGCCATGTGGGGGCTGTTGGAGGATGGCTCCACAGCGGTGATAGAAGTCGCCGCAGCCACAGGTCTGCATTTATTGGCGCGAGAGCAGCGCAATCCTTTTCTGGCGGGCAGCTGGGGCAGCGGTGAAGTCATTCGCGATGCGCTGGACGCCGGCGCGAGGCGTTTCATGATCGGACTCGGCGGCAGCGCCAGCAATGACGGCGGAGTCGGGATGTTGATGGCGTTGGGGCTGCGCGCCCTCAATGCTGAGGGTGAATTAATCGCTCCCTGCGCGCAGGGTTTAAGGGATCTGGTCACGCTGGACTACAGTGGGCTGGACCCGCGCTTGCGCGAATGTGACATCACCATCGCTCTGGATGTGGACAATCCCCTGTGCGGGGAACAGGGCGCGTCGGCGGTTTTTGGTCCGCAAAAAGGCGCTACGTCCGCTGACGTGCAGGAACTCGATCGCTTGTTGTCCCATTGGCTGGCGTTGAATGAGCAGATGCTGGGACGGGAGTTGGGGGCGATACCCGGTGGCGGCGCGGCGGGAGGATTAGGGATGGCGTTTGTTGGCGTGCTTGGCGCTCAAGGACGCAAGGGCATTGATTTGGTGCTGGAGCTCAGTGGATTTGATGAAAAGCTAAAGGGAGCGGATCTGGTGTTTACCGGAGAAGGCTGTATGGACAGTCAAAGTCTGCGAGGCAAAGCGCCACTGGGCGTGGCGCAGAGAGCTCAAAGAGCAGGCGCGCCCACCATTGCGCTGGTTGGCGCGCTTTTGGGCGATGCCACGGCGGCGCGAACAATGGGATTGACCGCTGTCTTTCCCATTGCGCCGGGAGTGGTCACTCTGGACCAGGCCCTGGCGGATGCCGCCGTCAACCTGCGTCGCAGCGCGGAAAATGCGACAGCCTGCTTCCTTGCTGGACGAGGCTGACGAACTCTTAAGCGGCGGCCACTTCCGTGGCTGCGGCGATTTGCTGTTGCGCGTCGGCCAAAATGGACTCCGGATTAACCATGATGCGGTCGGCGTTGATAAAGGTCACATCCTTGATGCCGATGAAGCCCAGCACCTGACGCATATAGGCGGACACAAAGTCTGCCGCGCTGTTGACGGGCGTGCCGCCGGTGACAGCCACTACATACGCCTTTTTATTTTCCAGCAGTCCAACAGGGCCCTGCTCGGTATAACGGAAAGTCACCTGCGCCCGGCAGATCTGGTCGATATAGGCTTTCAACGTGGCGGGGACGCTGAAGTTATACATAGGGGCGGCGATAATCAGCGTGTCGGCCGCCTGTAATTCTTCGATCAGGCTGTCTGACAGCGCCAGCGCCTGGTTTTGCGCTTCAGTGCGCTGATCCGCCGGGGTGTAACTGGCGCCGATCCACTCTTCCGTGACGAAAGGCAATCCGCCGGATACATCGCGGGAAACCACTTCCGCGCCAGGGTTGGCCGCCACCAGTTGTTCAGTAAGTTGTTGCGCAAGCTTGCGGCTCATTGAACTTTCCGCACGGGCGCTGCTGTCGATTTTCAGAATGCGAGTGTTTGAATGGTTCATGGATTATCTCCTGAAAGTTTGGCTGTCGTTTAGATGGGCTCACTATATTTGTTGAGATAAAAGGGATAAACATGGCTGAAGGGAAAATTCTGTTGCTAAAATAAGAACAATTAAGCGAAACATAGTTGGAGGGAACGCATGAGTCGCTTTGAGGAAATGCAGATCTTCGCCAAAGTGGTGGAGACTGGCAGCATCACCCGCGCAGCGCAGGTTCTGGACATCGCCAAGTCAGCGGTGAGTCGCCGTCTGGCGGAACTGGAATCCCGTCTGGGCGTGCAGTTGCTGGTGCGAACGACCCGCAAGTTGACCCTGACCGAAACTGGGCGCAGTTATTACGAGCGCTGTTTGCGACTGTTAGAGGATCTGGCGGAACTGGAAGAGGCGGTGACCAGCGAGCACAAGTCCCTTAGCGGCAAGCTGAAGATCGCCGCGCCGTTCACGTTTGGGATGATGCACTTGGGCTGCGTGTTCAATGACTTTATGCAAATGCACCCGAACCTGAATTTCGACATCAATTTTAATGACCGTCAGGTCGACATCGTGCAGGAAGGGTATGACCTGGCGATTCGTATCGGGCGCCTGGTGGATTCCACTTTGATCGCCCGCCCGATCTGCAAAATACACACGGTGATCTGCGCCAGTCCCGCTTATCTGGAGAAGTTCGGCGAGCCCAAAACCCCGGAAGAATTAACGCAGCATCGTGTGATTCATTACTCCAATCTGCCCAACAGCATCTGGCGCTTCTGGAACAGCAAGGGCGAATGCATCGAGGTGAGTGTGAATCCCTGGCTGCAGGCGAACGCTGGCGATTATTTACGGCAGGCGGCGGTCAACGGCTACGGGATCGTGACCCAGCCTAATTTCATTTTGTACAAGGAAATCGCCAGCGGCGCCCTGAAGCCCATACTGACGGAATACCAACTGGTGGAATCGAACGCGTATCTGATTTATCCCCATACCCGACATCTTTCGCACCGGGTGCGCACTTTTGTGGATTATGTTCTGGAGCGCTTCAAGGGGACGCCTTATTGGGATCAGCCCCTGAATGAATTTTGCGAAAACGCGGGCTGTCCGTCGCCCTCCGACTTCAAGCCGCGACCGGAGGACGGGGCGCCAGCCATGAAATAAAGAACTCGGCCAGCCTTGAGCTGCCGCGGGTTTGCGCCACGACGAAAATTTCCGGCAGCTCGGGGAGTCCTTCCTCTGGTCCCACCACCCGGGTTCCCGGTTGCAATGCATGCTGGGTGCGGGCGCTGACCGCCAGATTGCCCCGCACCGCCGACATCAACGCGTTGAGGTTGTTGGTGGTATACGCTTCCTGCCACACAATGCCGGCGGCCTTTAGCGCCTTTTCACTGATTGAGCGGAACTGGCAGGGCGTGGTGAAGTTGGCCATGCGCAAAGGGACGCTGGGATCGAACTGATACTTGTCCGACGCCACCCAGACCATCTTCGCTTTGCTGAGGACTAACTCGTCTGCAGAAGGGTCCTGAGTCAGGCGAATAATGCAGTCAAACTCCTCCTGCTCGAATGCGTTATGCAAATGCATGCTGGATGCGGAGCGCACGTTAAGTTTTATCAGCGGATACTGCATGGCGAATTTGGACAGCTCATTGGTCAGGTCTCCGTCCACTAAAGAGCGGGAAATGCCGATGGTCAGCTCGCCTTCAAACTGCACGCCCTGAATGGCTTTCAATGCTTCGTTCTGCAGATCCAGAATTTTGCGGGCGTAGATCAGCATGGTTTCGCCTTCTGGCGTCAGCTCTTTACGCCGTCCCACCGTTCGGAACAAGGCGACGCCGAGGCGCTCCTCCAGACGGCTGAGTTGCATGCTGACGGTGGATTGGGTCTTGAACAGGCGTTCGCTGGCGCGCAGTACGCCGCCGCTGTCCACAACGGTGACGAAGGTTTGCAGTAATTCCGTGGAAATATCAGGTAGCTTCATATATCAAATATATTGAACTATATGATCATGAAATATTGATTTTTATGAATCATAGAACGAACTAAGATGAAATGAAAGTTCAGTACAGATCCAAGAGGGTATGAGTATGAAAGCACTGACAATGGCGGAAGTGTTCCTGATGACGGAAACTGCTCGGGAAGATCCCGCGAAGAAAGCCCGTACAGTGGACTATCGAATAGAAGAGGATGGAAGCATCGATTATCGCTACTACATCAATCGGGCTCACGAGATGCGAGCGGAGTATGCGAATTCTTTAGTGCGTAAGCTGTGGAGGAAGCTGCGTGGTTGAGCTGAGTTTCCAGTCTACGGGAACGTCTTCCATCGCCAGTCTGCCGTCTTTGTCGCTGGAATAGCGGATTTTGACAGCGCCGCCTTCCACGACAAAGCGGATCGGCCACTTAACGATTTTTCCTTCCTGACCGTACTCCACTGGCGATGAAGCCAGCGCTTTTTGCAAAGGTTGTCCGCAGGCGTCAAAGGACGCAGGGGGACTGAACAGAGAAATGCTTTCTATCCTGTCCGGCCAGCCGCTTACATGAAGATACAGCTCGTAGACGTTATCGCCGACTTTCTGGCTTTCCAGTAATTCGTAAATATTGCCGAACAGACACTCCTGCGAAGCCGCGTTACCGCGACTGTTAGCTTTGAAATACAAAGCGAGTCCCATCGCCGGCAATATTATCGCCAGCGCAGCAATTAATTTTGAATAGTTCGAAATCCCCATGCCTTCATCATGCGCCTTCACCGACTAGCGCTCGTATGTTAGCAGAAAGAATTAGGATGAGGCGTTTCCTCCGCATTAAACTGGGTTAACCTTTGACGTAGTATTGAGCATGAGCTTTCGGCCTGATGGCCGCTCCTATGGCGCCTTACTGCTGGCGTATATTCTGTAGAGGTTTGACCTGGCGTTATGGATTTATTGAGAGTGTTATTGTCGCTGGCGTTATTCGTCGGCGCGGTGATCGGCGTTGTAAGTCAGTTCACCCAGGGTTTTAATGGGTGGATACTGGCGGCATCCATCGCGGGATTTATCCTCGCTCATTATGTCTGGCCAAGTAAAAAGCATCGCCACAGCGATAGCGGCTGGCTGGACGCACTGGATTGGCTGGAGTTCATCATCGACATCGGTTTTGAACTGGTCATTCTGCCCTTCCGTCTCATTCGCATGCTGTTTCGCGATGGCGATGCCGGCATCGATTTGTAGGAAAGCTTCACAAGAGGTGGTCGACCATGCAGGAAGCCTTTGTTTTCGATGTTAACGATGGGAAGCAATATCATGCTGCGACCATTCAGGACGTAGAAGACGGCTTATTGCTCGCTTGCTTTGCGGGCCCTAGGGAAGGATCGCAGAAAACGGGGATTTGGGGAGCTGAGTACCGTGACGGACGCTGGCGCAATCAGCGCCTCCTGGTTGATCCCCTGCAGCCAAGCGGACGCCGCTACCCCCTATGGAATCCTGTTTTCTCAAGGTCTGGCGACGGTCGCATACTGTTGTACTATCAAGTGGGTCCGAGTCCTTCCCGCTGGTGGGGCGCCTATATAGAATCTGTGGATGAAGGCGCTACCTGGTCGCAGCCGCGATTGCTTGATAGCGGTAGAATTGGGCCGGTGCGCGGGCGTCCAGTCGTTTTACCCTCCGGTGTCATGCTTATCCCAACCAGCACAGAAAATGAGGCGTGGCGAATCTGCTTTGAGCGCAGTGAAGACAGGGGAGAAACCTGGAGCGCGCATGGGCCGAGGGCCTCGTCTTTGTCCGCGATTCAGCCCGTATTGCTGATTCATGGGCAGGCCATTCAGAGCCTTTGCCGTACGACGGAAGGCTTTCTGGGTGAATGCTGGTCGTTTGATGAAGGTCTAAGCTGGACTGATTTGCGCCTGACGCAAATACCTGCGCCGGACGCCGCCATTGATGTGGTGCGCGCCAACGACGGTCAGTTTCTCTTGTTGCAGAACTCCGGCGCGGCTGGTCGCGCTGTGCTGAGCATGTCCGCCTCGGCGGACGGCGAGCAATGGCGACCTGTTCATGTGCTCGAAAACGGCGAGGGAGAATTCTCATACCCGTCAGCCTGCGTGACTCGCTGCGGCGATCTCCATATCGCTTATACATGGCGGCGCGAGACGATCAAGCATGTGTCCTTCACCTCAGATGAACTGCAGGACCTGTTGGACGCGGTTTGATTAAGTCGTCGTCTCGCTGACAAGAATCTCCTTTAGAAGCTTTTCCAGACTTTCTACCTGCAGAGGCTGGCTGTCGATCACCTCGATGCGGCTGTCCGGCGCTTCGGTGACGGTATAAACGGTAACGCCTCCGTTCTCCGCATTGATCACCGCTGCGCCTTCCGATGTGCGAAATACGCCTTTGCAGCGCTCTACATTCAGGGAGTAGACGAGATTCAGCACTTCTTTCATATCGAAACGGTATTTGGGTGAGAAAACCCAGCCGCAACTGAAATAACCATCGCCGCGATTTTCTTTGCGTACGATATCCTGTTGAGGGGCGAGAGCAATGTCGATAAATGGCAGTTTGCTCTCCGGCGACGCTGGAATGCTGTAGTCGCTGGGGGCGGCGGAGTGTTCCAGCCAATCCGGGTTCACGCGACCGTGATTGACCCAGCCAATGGCGTCCTCATGCAAGTCGGGTCTGGTGGCCTTAACCCATTCATAAAACACCCGCTTATCTTCGTCTGAGCATAAGTCGGTTTTGTTGGCGACCAGGATGTCGGCGACCTGAACCTGCTTCCTGAAATTCTCATTCTCGTTATAACGTGGGTCTGTGATCTTTCTTGGGTCCAGCAGGGTCAGGGTCGCTTGAATACTGACGATATCCCGGTAGTGCTCGCCGTTAAGCGTCGCGATAATTTCATCGGGATGCCCAAGTCCGGTCGGTTCGATCAGCAAGCGGTCCGGCTTGCGCGCCAGCAGCATGTTCAGGCCAATTTGCATTGGCAGCCCGTTCACGCAACACATACAGCCGCCAGGGACTTCTTTCACCAATGCGCCCTTGTTGGAAAGAATGGCGCCGTCTATGCCGACTTCACCGAACTCATTTACTAAAACCGCCCAGGTCTCGTTGGCGGGTTTTTGGTCCAGAAGGTGAAGAATGGCGGTGGTTTTTCCGGCTCCCAGAAAGCCGGTGATAATACTGGTGGGGATTCTGTTAGGCACTGCGTTCTGTTCTTTGGTTGGCATTATGCGAGTCCCTTTGCGTCGTCGGTCCGTGGAAACGGGTGTTATGTTATAACAAGTCTTTCCCTTGGACCAGACGCAATGAACTTACAATGGCTCCGTTCGAGGAAGCTCTACAGCTCTCCGGGAGTGGCGCCGAAGGCGCGCTTAAACGCGGTGACGAAATTGGAAGGATGGCGATAACCGGCTCTGTAAGCGGCTTCGCCAATGCTGAGTTCTTTTTTCAACAATGCATCGCGGGCCGCCTCCAGTTTTCGTTGGCGCACGTATTCGAAGACGGTGCGTCCGTAGGCGAGCTTGAAGCGGCGCTGTAAGGTGCTGACGCTCATGCCCACAGCGGCGGCGGTTTCTTCCAGTGAATCAATAGTCTCCAGATGCGCTTCAATAAACTCTCTGGCGGTTGCGATGCGGCGGCTTTCCTGTGGCTTTGGGGCGTCAGCGGTTTCTGCGCGGGGCTTGCTGATATGCTTCGGCAGCATCAACATGCCGTCGCTGAGTAGTTCCATAGCGCGGCTTTCAATATAAAGGCTCAAGAGTAGACGATTCAGGGGAGGGGGATTGAGAATCTGCTCCGCCAGTCCAATCAAGCGGGCGGACGCTGGCCATTTTGCGAACGTCACCTCCTCTCCAAAAAGTTCCTCCAGATCAAGAGCCGCGCCGCCTTCCTCCAGACTGCGACATTCCAGCCATTCGCGACTGACGGAGATATTCACCTTGGTGAGGCAGCGATTGGCGCGCAGTCTGCGGTGGAAGGTTTGCTGGTTGGGAATGCATAAGGCGAAACATTCCGGACCTGCGCCCCCGGCTTCAAAGCTGGCGTCGCCCAAAGCGAAATCCAGCTTGCCCCTGAGTATGACCGATAAGGTCAGTTTAGGCGGTAGCTCCATGCTGGTGGACAGCGTTTGCAGCTCTTTGAGGTCGCTAAGGTGCACGGAAAGACCTGACGGATAACTGGTCAGCGCGAAGCGTCCTTCCATGATGGCGTCTTTACGATGGGACTCTGAATACTCGACCTGCTGCCGGTAGCCGGCGTCGTTTGCCAGTCTGATCAGCTCATCCGCGTTAATGCGCGGGGCGGTTGACTGAGCCGCGTTTGCCATTTGGCGATACCTCATAACGTTTCGACGATTTTGCATAAGCATTGAGCCTTAATCGCAGCTCATGTTAACGATAATATAATTGATAATAATTCTCATTAATATATTCCGGCGTCTAATGATCGCATCCGGACGGCTTTTTGTTGTCTGGGGCGTTATTGCGCGTCGATCCGGCTGGTTCTTAATTAGAGGTATTGAAATGTCCTTTCATGTTGTCCGAAGGTTAGCGCGTTCCGCCCAAGTTCCTTTCCCTCCCGCCAAGCTGCCGCTTGCATTGCGCTGTGCGTCTTTGGCTGTCGCTCTGGCGCCAGTGGCTGGCGTCGCTCAGGCGGAGGAGAGCACCAATCTGGCGCCGGTGACAGTTTGGGGGACGGAGGTATCCAGCTCGTCCGTGTATCTGGGTGAAGAAGACATTTCCATCAAACAGGCGGACCACCTCAGCGATCTGTTACGGGACCAGCCCGGCGTAGAAGTAGGCGGCACTCACTCCGTCAACCAGCGCATCAACATTCGCGGTCTGGACGATACTGATCTGGACATCCGTATCGACGGGGCCAGCCAAAGCAATTTCATGTACCACCACATGGGAAATCTGCTGATCAACGCGGATATTTTGAAAGCGGTGGATATTCAGGTGGGGGCTAACTCCATCGTTCACGGAGGATTGGGCGGCGGCGTCAAATTTGAAACCAAAGATGCGAAAGACCTGCTGAAGCCAGGCCGCGACTTCGGCGGCAGAGTCTCTTTTTCACATTTCACCAATGACGCCACACAGGGATCTCTGACCGGTTATGGCAAATTGGGCGACAGCTTTGACTTCCTGGCCTATATGCTGGTGAATGACAGGGACAACCCGAAAGACGGCGATGGCGTGGAAAACGTCGGCAATGACGGCAAAATCAAAGACCACCTGATCAAGCTGGGTTATGACATCGGAGAGTATGATCGTCTGGAGTTCGGCTATGGCGCATATCGGGACGAGGGCGATTACACCTACCGTCCGGATATGGGACCGGCGACAAACACAAATATTCCTGGTAGCTCATTGCCCTATCCAACGGAATATAACCGTGACACCTACACTCTGAACTACGACATGGATCGCGGCGATATGCTGAATTTGCGTCTGAGTCTGTCTCGCAATGTACTGGACTTAAGGCGGGATGAATCCATCGTATCCGGCGGCATCATTGAAGGCGAGGCGATCAACTCAGGGGCGAACGCTACAGCGCAGACGTTGACCGAAGCGTTCGGTCTGGAGCACTTGTTCACCTATGGCTCCGATATCCTGCGTCAACAGGGTATTTCCAATAAAGATGGGGAACAGTTGACTAAAGAGAAGGCGCTGAACATTGCTGTGTTTGCGGAAGATCGCGCCACTTTCGATAGCGGCCTTGCTATTACGCCTGGCGTCAGAGTAGATCGTTATAACCTTGATTCCGTGAATGCGGATAAAACTTACACGGAAGTGTCTGGCGCGCTGGCTGTAGAAATGCCTGTAACGGATGCGTTAAGTATTCGCGCCTCCACGACTCAGACGTTTAAAGGGCCTGAGTTGTCTGAGATCTTCAATAACGCAGGTGGAGTAAAAACGCCTAATCCAGACATCAGACCTGAAGACGGTCATAACGAAGAGTTTGGCGTTAACTATTTCAAGCCTGACGTATGGGGGGCTAAGTCTATCGCCGGTGGCGTGACTTTATACCGCACTAAGATCCATGATGTGATTCAGGCGTCTGAAACTGTCGACATGGATGAAAATGTGGGAACCGCCGTTATCGATGGTTATGAAGCCAGCTTTAAGTATTCATTGACGGACCTCTCCTTGATGCTGACCTATGCCTCCATGGACTCGGAAGTGCGTCGTCATGATGGTTCAACTACGCCGCTGGATCGAGAAATTGGAGACACAATAGGCGTTATCGTAACTTACTATGTACCTCGTGCTGATTTGACGTTTGACTGGAACGCGCAATTCGTATCCGAGGAAGACAACGTAGCTGAAGGCTCAGAAAATAAAGACGGCTACCAAGTACATAATGTGTCCATGCAATGGCTGCCGAAAGGACAGCTTGATGGTGTGGCGGTGACCTTTGGTATTGAAAACCTGTTTGATGAGCTATACACCGCTCACGCTTCACGCACTGGCAGAACCAATCACCCTGTCTTTGGCGAATTGCTGTTGAACGACTACGAGCCAGGCCGTAACTACAAATTGACGCTGGCGTATTCGTTCTAATGCTTGTGTAACAAGGACGCTTGTCAGTGATTCCGGCCTCGGATAGTTTGCGATGAATTTTGGAAACTAAGCCCGGGGCCGTTGGCTCTCTGCATAGAGGCCTTAACATAAAAAGGAAACACCAATGCTTAAATCTGTCGCGACAGTACCTACAGACTCTGCGAGCCTGTACCTCAACAAACTGTGCAAACACTTTCGCCATAAAGTGCCTGCGGAATGGGATGATCATGAAGGTCGGGTGCAGTTCAAGCCCGGTACTTGCGTGATGAAAGCCGATCAGGCGACGCTGGAAATGGTTTGCGAGGCGGAGAACGAGGAAGCGCTTGGCGTGGTTCAATATATTCTGGATGATCACCTGGTTCGCTTCGCACGCAAGGAAGAGATCCAGATTAACTGGCGTCGCGTCGATTAAACCGTCAACGGTTTTAGCTGTATTACGCGTTCGTCCGACGTCTTCCGGGCGGCGCTTTTTTTCGTTTGTGGCGACGTGTTTTTAGCGCAGGCGCAAGAAGTCGCCAAGACGTGATGGCGGAAAAGCGTGGCGAATAAATAAAGTGGTGAATAGATAAAAAAGGAGCAACAGAGCGTTGCTCCAAGAGGGGGTACTAAATCGCTTGCGCAACAAAGTTCTTTAACTGCGCCATACCCACGGCGCCGCTGTGGTTGGCTACGGCCTTGCCATCCTTGAAGACAATCAGAGTCGGAATGCTGCGAATGCCCATCGCGCTGGCTATCGCCTGATTGTCATCCACATTGACTTTGACGACCTGAATATCGTCCGCCATCTCTTCCGCTAACTCGTCCAGCACTGGCGCAATCGCCCGGCATGGCCCGCACCATTCAGCCCAAAAATCCACTAGTACAGGCTTATCTGAATTGATGACGGCGTCTTTAAAATCTGCATCTGAAATGTGCTTTACGAATGCGCTCATGGCTCACCTCGAATCTGAAATTGTGTAACTGAGGCAATAATGGGGATGAAACGCAAACAGGACTAATTGACCTTTTATATGGCGCTGATTAGTAAAGGTGATGATGGCTTGGGTTGGGGGCAGGGCGCTTGCTTAAGGTTTAAAGTGCGCCGCCAGCTCTTTTAGTCTTGCGCCCAATTGATGCAGGTTGCGCACGGTTTCCTCCACCTGTCGGATACCGCTGACATTGCCCTGACTCGCTTCTCTGATGCTCTCTATCGCCTGGGCGATTTGATCCATGCCGCTGATTTGTTGCTGACTGGTGGCGGCGATCTGAATCGCCATCTGGCTTGAGGTTGTGGCGTTGTCCATGAGCGCCTTGATCGCTTCACCACTGAACTGCGCCCGCTGGGTTCCAATCGCGACCGCTTTGTGGCCTTGCTCCGCAACTAATACAGTTTTGTTCATCGCCTTCTGAATATCCGTCAGAATGGCGCGCACCTGTTTGGTCGCGACTTTGGACTGTTCCGCCAGGGATTTAACCTCCTGCGCCACAACGGAGAAGCCGCGCCCGATTTCCCCGGCTTTAACCGCTTCGATGGAGGCGTTCACGCCCAACAGGTTCGACTGCTCCGCCAGATCGTTCACCGCCGCGACCACATCGCCGATGGTCTGGGTTTGATCGCACAGCTGTGTAATGCTTTCGCCAATACCTTCCATTTGGGTGCGGATTTGCTGCATTCCCTGCAGCGCGTCATTCACCGCGGCGTGCCCTTCTTTGGCGACTTTACGGGTCTGCTCGGCGCTTTCGACGACCGTCTTGGCTTTGCTGCCCGCCATCAATGCCGTCTGTTTGACTTCTTCAACCGTGGCGGCGATTTCGCTGATGGCGGTGGCGGTATCTTGGCTGCTAGTCACCGCCTGATTGACGGAGCACATGATTTCATCATTGGCGGTTGCAAGCACGGAAATGACGTCATGCAGTTCTTTGCGCAGTCGGGTGGCCTTTTCGTCCGCCAGCTTGCGCTCAGAGATGTCAAAAATGCTCGCCAGCACCATGGGGCCTTCTTCTGACGCCATGGGGTTCAAGCCAATCTCGACGGGGAACTCAGATCCGTCTCGCTTGCGTCCGTACAGCTCTCTACCGGCCCCCATGCTGCGGGTGCTGGGATAGGCGAAAAAGGAGTCGATAAAGCTGGCGTGGCGACTGCGAAAACGCTCTGGAATGAGAAAGTCGACAGGCTTACCAATCACTTCATTCCTGGAGTAGCCGAATATCTTTTCCATTTGCGCATTCACCAACGTCACCTCGCCCTGTCTGTTGACGACCACAATGGCATTAGGGGCGGACTCGATGACCTGGCGAAAGCGCTCCTCCGCGCGTTTGCGCTCAGTGAGGTCGATAATGCTGGCCATCGCCATCATCTTGCCTCCTGAGGGAATCGGCGTCAGGCCGATTTCAATAGGGAACTCCGCGCCGTCTTTGCGCATGCCGAACAGGTCGCGTCCGGAGCCCATTGCGCGACGCTCAGGATGTGCAAAAAAGCTGTTGCGTTGTGCGGGGTGAGCGTTACGGAAACGATGAGGAACCAGTATCTCAACCGGCTGGCCAATCAGTTCTCGGCGTGAATAACCAAAGCCGAGCTCGGTCTGCGCATTCACCATTTGAATGAGACCGTCCTGGTCGATCAGTATGATGGCGTTGGGGGCGTACTCCACTACATTGTGCAATGTCTCCCGCTCCGCTTTGCCACGAAACAGGCCCGCTTTGAACTGCTCCCATAGAGTGTTCTTCATACGCATATTCCCAGCGACTATTCCTTTCCTCTAAGCAAGAATAGACAAGTTTTGCGGGAGTCGTTGGCATATACGTGATATTGGATTAGCTTTTTGTGGCGCCAATGCGAACCGGCTTTTTGCTTGGGCGCATGGACAGGAAAATGCCTGATACCGTGATGATGATGGCTAGCAACGCTTGCAGGTCCTGAGCCTCATCCAGGAACGCCCAGGCCATCAGACTGGCTGAGATGGGCGTCGTCATGCCAATGATATTGTGCAGGGTAGGGCTCAATTTCATGGAAGACAGATTGTTCAGCAAATTGGGCAAAAAGGTGGCGAGCAGTCCCAAACCGACAATCAATAATAAATTGTGCTGAGTGACTTTCGCTTCTCCTGGCTGAAGAAACAGGAAAGGTAGTAAAAGCGCGACGCCCAGAATGAGGGTTAGATTATTGATGTTGGCGGCGTTAACGACCATTCCCTGATTAACTCTGCGCCACAGAGAAAAAGAAAACACAGCTCGCAAAAATGCGGCGCCCAAACCAAGCGCAGAGCCAAGGAGTATATCGCTGATGGCGTAACCTTCCGCAGCATAGTCTTTGCCGTAGAAATAGAACGCCAGGCCGGCAAAGGCGATAAGAAACCCGGTGAGTTCATTCTGATTGAATTCACTCTGCAGGAACAAACGCAGAAGAAAAGTAAACAACGGCGCGAGAGCGATCAACAGCGCAGCGACGGCGACAGGAGCGTAATAGAAAGAGAATGTCGCCAGCACATAATAAAGCGTCATCATCAACGCCAATGGGAATTCCTGCGCCTGATAGGCAGAAGGCCCACTACGGCTGAAAGAATGCGCTTTTAGTAATACTGCGCCGAAAATGAAAGCAACTAAAAAGCGTCCCCAGATGATATGGAAAACGCTCATGCCATCAATGAACTTAACGAAAATCCCTGTCGACGCCCATAAAGTAGCGCATAGAAAGCTGTATAACATGATGCTTTGAAAGTTCGGAGCTGTGTTTGAATTGTTAGTCGAACACCGTTGCAAGAGGTTGATTAGCCTCAAATAGACGAACTCCTTACAATAACAAGCTTGATAGGCTCGAAAGTTGTAAGGAGAAAAATTATGGCTATATCCATAAGTGACTTAAAAATATACAGTCATGTCTTTAGAGATAAAGCCTTTATGTCAAGTTTCAGTGTTTATTTTGGCGCCGAATAGATTAGCTATTCTTTTCGAAATAGTATCTAAATAGAATTTGTCTTTAGACGAAGCTGAAAACCAGATTCCATGTAAGTCTCCTGACATATATTGTTCGCACATAATATTTAGTCCATTTAGCCTTCCATACCATCGATTTTCATCGCAAAACCACTCTTCTGAAACGCCCAAGTTTTTGCAGTAGTCTTTCAATACTGTAAGAGGTGGGAGTGGCAGGTTCTCGCTTTTAATTACACTAGGGGATGCGCCGTACTCTACATGGTGATCCAAGCTGACTATATCGAGCTGATAGAATAATTCTTGTAATACGAGCTTGTCGATACCGTCAGTGTAGAACTCAAGTATCTCATCATCTTGGCATTTGTGGATAATGCCGGACTCTAGGTTTAGAGCATAGTTGACGCCAGTTTCACCTAATCCAATAACGACCGATCCTTCTGGTAAGTCTTCAGGAAAGTCTCTTATGTATGTACGATAGTGGTTCTCAATCCTGCTGAATTTAAATGAAGCTCTAGGGAACCTCTGAATAACTCCCAGAATCAGTCATAATACGGCAGTCCAACTCAGCAGGAACACTTTTCATGGATCAGATGACTTTCTCCGAAGCCGAATACCAGAATAAAAAGCGTAAGACCCGCCGGGAAATCTTTCTGGAGCGGATGGATAAGCTGATTCCCTGGGAACGGTTGGAGAAGAAGGTCGCCCGTCATTATCCCAAGGGTGAGAATGGCCGGCCGCCGTATCCGTTATCCGCCATGCTTCGCGTTCACTGCATGCAACTGTTCTATAACCTCAGCGATCCCGCGATGGAAGATGCGCTGTATGAGATTGAGTCCATGCGTCGCTTTGCTGGTCTGCGCCTGTCAGACCGATTGCCGGATGAAAGCACGATCCTCCATTTTCGTCACCTGCTGGAGCGTCACGGTTTAGGCAAGACGCTTTTCAAGGAAGTGAACAAACAACTACAGAAGCAAGGGCTGATGATGCGGGAAGGCAGCATTGTGGACGCGACGATTATTTCCGCCCCGAGCTCCACTAAAAACCAGAGCGGCCAACGCGACCCGGAGATGCGCCAGACCAAGAAAGGCAATGAGTGGCGCTTTGGTATGAAAATGCACATTGGCGTAGACAGCGCCCGGGGACTGATTCACAGCCTTGAAGCGACGGGAGCGAATGTCCATGACATCACAGTTGCGGGCAAATTGCTGCATGGAGAAGAAAGCGTCGTGTTCGGCGATGCCGGTTACCAAGGCATTCATAAGCGGGAGGAACACCAGAAGCGGGCGGGTGTCGCCTGGTTTATCGCGAGACGTCCAGGCGTGCGCCGCACACTGAGCAAAGAGCATCAGAGAATGGAGATGCTGAAAGCGAGCATCCGAGCCAAAGTGGAGCATCCATTCCGCTACATTAAGCAGGTGTTTGGTTATGGCAAAGTCCGCTATCGAGGCCTGGCGAAGAACAGGAATCGATTATATCTACTGGCGGCCTTCAGCAATCTTCTTACGGTGTGGAAAGAGCTGCGGATATAGGGCGATAGGCCCACTTCCGTCCTGAAAGGGGCGAAAGTTGTTGGAAAAAGCAGTATATGGTTGGGCCAAATGCACAATGGAGAGGGATATTGGGATAACTATGGGTTATTCAGAGGTTCCCTAGTTCTGGCAAGAAGGCGATGATCACTTTCCCCCATGGAAAGCAAAAATTCTTTGTATTTAAGAGGTAATGATAAGTTGGTTAGAGCTTCAAAATCTTGAATTTTTCCAGCATCTACGCCCGCTAGCTGAATTTTTGGAGTTGCTTTTAATACTTCTCTATACAGTTCTTCGGTCCAGCTCATCTCTAGCGTCTTTTGAGTCCTGCTTTAATGATCTGCATAGGTAGTAGATCTGCTCGTATTACAGAGCAATTATGTGTTCTCTTTTAGCTACAGGCAATAGATGATGCGTTTTCCAAAATGCAGGAGTACGATTTGATGGAGTAAACGTTAATCAGCATCTTAGGGGATGAAATTCGGCTAAAACATACTCGATTATGTAAGGGCGGCGACAGATTGTCTCCTTATTATGAGTAGAGGTTGTCCATTTTATTTTGTTAAAGGCTTCCGCCTAACCAGGGTTCGACTAGGCTCTATAAAGGATCTATGAAATGCAGTTAACTTGTCACTGTGGGAACGTCAGGCTATCAATTGAAAATCCGCCGGCCGGAGTTGGTAAGTGCAATTGTTCTATTTGTCGCAGGTATGCCGCTTTATGGGGATACTATTCCCCTGAAGAAGTAAAGATTACATATGAGAAAGAAAAATCTGTCTTTTATATATGGGGAGACAGGGAAGTGAAGTTCCATCGCTGCAATCTCTGCGGATGCGTCACCCACTATGTCACGACGCCTAAATGCCCGGAGAAGGTCGTGGCGGTTAATATGAACATGGCTCCTTTGGATGTGCTTGCAGCTATTCCTGTGCGGGAGATTGATGGAGCCAATTACTAGTCATTTATGAGTATGGATGTGAGTGTGGATAAAGATAAAAAGGTCATTTTTGACGTCATTGAAAGTGAGCATGGCGAGGGACTGGAAATCGTTGGCGTTCACTATGATTTGCAGTGTTTACGGGTTGATTTGGCGTCGCCGACGCTGGATGGCCGGATCAGCATGACTTTTGAACGCCCTACGGGATTCAGAGTGCTGGATGAGGGAGATCTGCTGGAGTTCTGGGGAAGCCTCACTTCAAAGCAGGGATGGGCGTTCAGGATTCACGCCGGCGGCTGGTTGGAGCAGGAATCGCAGCGGTCGGGATTCGTGTCGCAGCATCATGAAGCGTTGCAGGAGTATCTGATCATTGGCGAAAACGACTGTATCAGTGTCCTGTCGCAGGCTTATCCGACCATTGTCTTTCCCGACGTCGCCTAGCGGCGTTGTTTTCCCTGTGCTGGCGCGCGTTATTGGGTGGACGATTTTTGTTTATCCAAAGCGCCTGGGCTCGGAATATAATAGGGCGAATTAATACAACAAAAACCCACTACACCTCTTACTACATCCCTGACTTAAGGATTAACGAATGGCATTTGATTATGGCTCCATCGACCTGGGGCTGAAAAATCCTTTCAAACTCGAAGGCGCTGTGACGGCGGGCAGAGGCGCGATTCAGGTTTTGGTCGCTCTTTATCTTCTTGTGACGGCGGCGAGCGTGGTCAAAGGCGACGCCGCTTCAGGCTGGATTCTGATGGCCTTTGGCGTGCTCGTTCTGAGTATGGGCGTCATCGCCTTATCTTCGGGCGTCTATGCGATGCTGCGTTATTTTGTCGGGCGTAATCACCCTACCTCGCTGGCGGTAAATCAGAGTAAATCCCAGGCCAGTACGGCGCAGGAAGAACGGACCTACGTGGGATATGACCATCGGCAGCTGGAAGAAATGCTGATGGGGCGCAAGAACATCACCTTTGTGGAGCCGAAAGGCTTGCTGGCGCGTCTGATTCACAGCCTTGTTCCCAAGTTGCTATTTATGCCGTATCCGGTCAGGAATATGTCGCAGCGTCTGTTTGGCGCCTGGGTGAATACCGCAGTGATGCTGGTCGCCTACGCGTTTGTCGCATTTGTGTCTCTCGCCGGTTTTGCGGGAGAGGCGGGAGAGTTGGCCTTTCCCGTGTATACGGCGTTATTGATGGCCTATTTGTTGTTTACCTGGCGAGCTGCAGGAAAACCTTTGGACCGCAAAGCGGAGAAGCAGGTTGAATCGCTGGGCGGCGGCTCTCTCGCCAAGGTAATTGCGCTCTCGTTCATTATTCCATTGATCGTCGGTCTGGCGTTGTCCTGGGCCATGTCACAGTGGAAGATCTCGCGGACGGACGTTGAAGGTTGGCTGGCGCAACTGCCTGACCTGCACGCAGGGCTTTATATTGTCGGCGCATTGCTGTTCGCCGCTGCCTGCAGTGTGATCGTATTGCTGATGTTGAAGCGGCGCCTGAGTAGCGCTGAGCCTGTCGCCGAAGTGTCCGAGCTGCGGGAGAACTGGCAGGAGTCGGTTCATCCCAAGGAAATTTTCATCAATCTCGATAACCTTGTCATGGCCAATCGCCGTTACAAAGAGGTCCCGAACCGCGTATACCGTGAACTTGACCCAAAACTGGACGAGCAGGTGGATGGCAAAGGCGGCTTCAAAGGAGAAATGATTCAGGAAGTGCAGCCTAAGGTCAGAGCCCTGGAACTGGGTGAGCTCTTCAAAAAGCTGCGAGTAGCGGCGTTGTTGGCGGGAAATATCCTGTTTATCGCAGCGACTGTGTACACGTTGATGCTGGCGTATGCGTTGGTGGATCTATATGCCTTTACTGCGCAGTCGGGCATCTCTTCATTGAAAGAAATATGGGGCACGCCGCGTTTTGAAGAGTGGGCGGGGCTGCTGATGAGTTGTGCGCATATGTTTTTGATCGGCTTTCTGCTCAAGTCTTTCGCCAAATTGCTCAGTGGTGCGGCGCATTTGTTTTTCGCTGAAATCCAGTTTGAATCGCTGCTGGTCTACTTCAAGTGCGAAGGCACTTTTACTGAGTCGAAAATTTCCACTGGAACTGGCATTCACGACAGCACACGTTCGGAGAATACCCTGGTGCGCTGCAGCATTACGCCATGGGTGATCGTCTCGCGCATCGTTTCGACCACTTTCGCCGCCACTGGTATGAGAAACCTGGAGCATCCCAGACATATTCTGGAGATGCATCGGGATGATGAGCAGTTGCAGGAGATTAAACATGACGTGGTGGCGTTCTTGAAAGACAGGGAGTCCATCGCCGCGATCACCAGCGCAAGAGATCTAGGCAACGCGTCGCAGATTCATCAGCTTAATCAGCAAACCCGGGCTATCCCCGCCCAGCAAACGCTGGCTCATGATGAAGAGGCGGCTGGCTATCTCAGACAGGAATCGCAACGGGACGATTCGCATTAGCCGTCAGGCGAAAGGCCGCCATCTACGGCGGCCTGGTTGATGTCTCTTTAATGAACCTGGGAGCAGCTCAGGCTGCAAACCTGGTTGCGACCATTGTTCTTGGCCTTATATAGCAACTCATCCGCCACGGCCAACATGTGTTCAAAGTGTTCGCCGTTGGTTTCATCACAGATGCCGAAGCTCATGGTGACGGTCAAGCCATCGGCGGTCTGCTCCCATGGGTGCTGCTCAATGGCTTTGCGGATTCGCTCCATCATTTCCATCGCGGCTTTAGGGGAGGTGTTGGGCAGCGCTAACACCATTTCCTCACCGCCGTATCGGGCTACGATGTCGCTGTTGCGAATGCTGTTCATGAGGATTTTCGACACCTGTTTCAGCACTTCGTCGCCAATGACATGGGAATAACCGTCATTGATGCGTTTGAAGAAGTCGATGTCTCCCAGCACCAGACAAAAGCCGTTGCCGTAGCGTAACGCGTTGGCGTGAAGCACTTTGACTTCTTCATTGAAAAAGCGGCGATTATAAAGCCCGGTGAGTTCATCGCGGATACTGAGTTCTCTTAGCTGTTCCGCCTGTTTCGCGACTTTGTTGCGAGAGTCCTCCAGGTTCTTGTAAGCCTCGTGCAACTGGGTGTTCATCAGGTTGAACGCCTTCGCCAGAGCGCCGACTTCGTCTTCGGATTTGACCGGCACCTGCTGCTTGAAGTCGCCCTCCGCCATGCGGTTTACCGCGGATGTCAGATGGTTAAGCGTGCGCACGAGACGACTTCCTTCCCAGATCCCAAATGGAATGATGAATACGATGGCGCCTAATGCGGAGAAGAATAGCGTTTCCCTCAGCGTATGCAAATAGGCGAGATCGGCTGCCGACAGATCTGGTTCGCCGCTGGAAAGCGCATAGGCCACAAGGCGGCCTTTCAACCACAGAGAATCGGCGCCTGACAGCTCCTCTTCTGTGAGCTTCTGACCAATTTTATAATCCTTGCCTCCATGCAGGATATGGCCCTGGGTGTCGGTCAGTACGAAGGCGAAGGGGCGTTCATCCGATGCATTGGCGTCAGGGCGTTGCATCGGCGGGGGCAGCCCGGAGAAATAGGGCGCGTCCCCCTGTCCTTGCGGTCTCATTGGCGGAGGATTGCGAGGCGTACGATGCAACTTGCGGTTATTCTCCTCCGCAATGGCGAAACGCAACGCGTCTTTTTCCGTGTCCCAGGAATTGTTCTCCCGAATGTAGCGTTCAATGGCGGCTTGAAAGCGCCCATAATGCGCGTCCTTGGCATGCTCGACGAATTCGTGCTCCACCATAATGGGCGTCATAATGGCGATGATAATCACGACTAGCAGACTGGTGGAAATCAGGGCCAAAACGAGTTTTGCTTTTAATGAGGTCACGGCGCTCTCAACAAGTGGACGTGGTGAATTATTGTAGCCTTTCTTGAATAGGTGTTCCTACTTATTATAGCCCAGCGTGATAACGCTGCTCAGGTATGGCCAAAAAGTATAAGGCCAGCCAGGGCCCTGCTGATTTAGCAGTGACGCTTAAAGATTAAGGGCTGTCTGATGTGAATTTTTTCTATGTCCCCGAAGATCGGTGAAGTAAGAAAAGGTTTGAAAGAGAGAGAAAATGGAAAACTCAGTGTGCCGCTATCTTCAAAATAACTTCAAGGGGCTCGAGTTGGCGCCGCCCTTGTTTTACAGGTGGCCTGTTGGAGTCCGGTTCGAGATCGGGTCGCCGGAAGCCGGTGTCTGGCGCGATTTTGAAAACGGCGTTTTGAATACCCTTTATTTTGAAAATGCTCTACTACGAGCGATATCTATCTGTAATGCGGCCTTTTCAGAATCCGACGACGTGGACGTTGTATATGAAATCGTTGGCCATCGTCGCCGTAAAATAAAAATGAAGAGTTATGTTTTACGGCAGATAAATGATTCGGCGCGCAAGCATGTAACCTTTGCATCGAGAAAGGTGGATGGCGGTAGAGGCCAATATCGGAAAATCGCGTATGTGACCGGAGCAATCTCCAGAGAAGTGAACTACGCAAACCTGTTTTTATCCATTGTGAACACGGACTTTCCTCAGCGGAAGCCATCGTTGTGTGGACGCTGTTACTTCGTGAACCGAACTAAGGGAATAATCCTTCATTTGTACGATGACCGTGGCCTGGATGTCATTGCGACAAATCGAAGCGCTCTGAAGGAGGTATACGTTCGCTGTAACGATTGGATTCTGGATCATGATAGGCCGGGAATCGACGCTCTGTTCCTGAATGAGTAGCCACACGCTTAAGCGCTAATCCGCCTGCAATAGTCGCTTGGTTTGCAGCCCTCCATCCGAAAACTCACACTGACAGGTCACCCGGAAGAAAGGCGCTTGATGATTCAGGATGCTTACTCTGTCTGACGCGGCTCCGTCGCGCATCACAATGAATCCCTTGGACTCGGCTTCCTGAATGACGGTCTCTATTAACGCGCCTTGCGGGAGGTCCTCGCAAAATGTCTGGATTGGATGCTCCAGTCCCCATCGCAGGGCGATAACGGCGCCGATCAACGCCGCTACGATGGCGAGGGGGATGATGATTTCCCTGAACAGTTGAGACAGAAAGCCAGACTTGCTCATAAGTCGAGATATCCTCTAACCAGCGTCTTAACCTGCTTGCTGAAGCACGCAATCGGGCTATCGTCCAGCCCATCCACCATTAATTTGATCCCTGCAAAATAACTTTTACAAACATGACCTTATAACGTCACTTTGCACTTTTACGATGTACACTCCTTAGCTCAAGACAAAGGAATTCATGCAACAAAAGGAGGCATTGTGAAAACCATAACCCCATTCATTATAGGCGTGAGCGCGGCGTTCGCCGGGCTGGCTGATGCGGCGCCGACGCCATCAGCGGACGCTTTCAACGGGTTGGGCGTACGCCCGGAATTGTATCGTGGCGGAGTGGAAGTGATTCCCTCTGACAACGGTGAGGTCACACGGGAATTTGCGGAAGGTCGGGTTTTTGAAGATCGTAACCGTAACGGCAAGCTGGACCGTGGCGAGCGCGGATTGCCGCGCGTGCGGGTGTCCAACGGATATGATGTAGCGCTGACTGATCATCGTGGGTATTACAAATTACCCGCGAAATCCCGCGGCCTGAATGCATTCACTCTGTTCGTCACCAAGCCGGCCGGTTTCGAATTGCCAGTCAACGAAGACAACGTCCCGCAGTTTTCCTATCACCATATTCCCAACGGTTCGCCGGAACTGCGCTTTGGCGGGTTGCCAGCCAGCGGACCACAGCCGAAGGCGGTGAATTTCCCCATGGTGCGGGGCCCTTATAAGAAACATTTCAAAATTGCTGTATCCGGCGACACGCAGCCCTATTCCAACAACGAAGTTGGTTACGTTCGCGACTCTCTGGCCGCAGAGCTGGCGGCGAGGGAGGATCTGGAACTGGTGATGATTGAAGGCGACATCATTGGCGATGATCTGGGTCTGTATCCCCGTCTGAAGAAGACGATGAGCGTAGCTGGCGTGCCGGTCTATTTGACGCCGGGCAACCATGATATCGACAATGACGCCACCAGCGATAAGCACAGCCTGGATACGTTCAAGCGCGAGTGGGGCCCTGCCTACTACTCCTTTGAAGTCGGCGACGTGCATTTTGTCGTGCTGGATAATGTGCGCTATCCCTGCACGCCGGAGTCGGACAACACTGACGGCAAGCACAACTATTGCGACAATCCGGCGACTGCTCCCACCTATAACGGCGTCATTGACGAAGCGCAGGTGGAATGGCTGGCCAATGATATCGCCGCGACGTCGGAACATAAGTTGATCGTGCTGAACATGCATATTCCGTTGGTGTCGTTCTCGGATATGGGCTCCACCAAGCATCAGACGGATAACGTCGCCTGGCTGTATGAACTGTTGCAGGGGCGTCCCGCACTGGCGCTCGCGGGGCATACGCATAACCTGGAAAACATCGTCGCCGGCGAGTTCTATCAGGGATGGGATGACGCGGTTGGGGCGGGGCCCACGCCGATCCCGCACATTATTACCGGCGCTACGGCGGGCTCATGGTGGTCCGGCGACTTTGACGATAACAACCTGCCTATGTCCATCCAGCGTATGGGAGCGCCCCGCGGATATATGCTCTTCGAATTTAAGGGCTCGCAATTCACCAGTACCTTTAAAGCCGCCGGCAAAGGACCACAGGAGCAAATGTCCGTGGACTTTTTGTCGCCGACCTTTATGAACTGGTATCAATCTCTGAAAGAGTGGGCGCTGACGCCCGAGGGTTCCCGTTCGCCGACGCCGCCCTTGAATCTTAATGATTTACCGGACACCAGCATTTTGACCGACGCTGATTTTACTGGCGGCGTCAGTGCAATTATCAATGTGTGGAACGGCTCGAAAGATACGCAGGTGTGGACGCAGATCGATGATCGTTCTCCGGTTGAAGCAGTACGCACTCAGAGTGGAACCGGTGAAGGCAAGAGCAGCAGTCTCGATCCTTTCGCCCTGAAGAAGCAGATGTATGTGTATCGCTACGCCGCCAAGAGCGAGTCAGGAGAGGAGCGGGCGCAGGGGTTTGAGCTGTTTAGCGGTTCCCGTTTTGGAGTCGCTGATCCGCAACCCTCCGGCGCGTCCATGTGGACGGAATCCTCTAATCATATTTGGGCGCTCACTATACCGTCGGACCTGGAGCAAGGCGCGCACATATTAAAGGTCAACGTACGTGACGGCTACGGTCAGGTCTTCACCAGCGTAAAAGCCTTTGAAGTGATGAACGAGCGGCCGGCGCCGTATTTCCGCAAGGAAGTATTTGAGTAGATTTACATGCCACTGCCGGGGTTGGACTCCGGCAGTGGCGTGCGTCAGGTTGGCCTTTATACGACCTGTGCGCCTCGTTTACGCAACCCCGCCATACCGATCCACATCAGACCGCCGATAAACAGACTCTGCAATAGAGCGGGCTCCGCCACGATCGTCACGCCGCCGTTATTGACGGTCGCTGCAATAGGATTGCCGAGAGAATTTCCCAGTGAGTTGACGACCACGGAAAAATAGCTGAATCCCGACGACAGGGCGGTGAAACTGAGAGACGCGAGCAGAAAGGAATTGTCCTGATGGGCGTCCAGATCCGCAGGAATATCCAGAGACAGATCGAACAGGTTCAGTTCCCCGGGCGCGAGAAGTTCGGCGGACATGGGGTTCAGCCCAAGCCCCAGAACATCCAACTGACCGCCGGGGTCCAGCGCGACGCTGTCTATCACGCCATTGCCGTCCGCATCGGTAGCGTCGATGGCGACGGCGCCGGGATCAAAGCTTAAATTGAGGTCAAAGGTGGATAACGACGGCGCGCCGCCGGGCGCCAGACCGCTGATGGAAATATCGACAGTAAACAGCTGGCCTGGCAGTACTGTGGAGGTGGAAGGCAGAACGGTAATGACTGCGGCCTGGGCCTGCATGCCGCAAAACACCGCTATGCCGAAAGTTAATAGAAGCGACGCCAGAACGCTTTTCAACACATGTGCGATAGACAACAACCGAGAGGTGGACATAGAAGTTCTCCCTGTGGGGTTGAGGCCGGAGCGGGCGGCTTGCGCCGTCGCTCCGGTTTCCAGTTAGTGCTTGTGAGTGAATATAAACGTCAAAACGACAGGGCGACGGCGCTCACTGCGTCGCGCAGTACGGCCGGGTGCACAGCAGCCGCAGCTGGCGGGCGTCCAGACTGGTGATCATGCCGTCGCCATCCAGATCCCTGGGGTCATCACTGCCAGTAGCTGGCGTGTTACGGGCGGACACCACGACGTTCAGATCATCCCGATCCACGTCGCCGTCGCCATCAACATCGCCTTTGACCGGGCCGACAAAGCCCTCAAATTCGCTGGCGGCGTAGCCTTTGGTCGTCGCCACGCTGCTCGCCACCAGATTGCCGCCGCTGGAGCCATACATCAGCAAGCCTCGCACGTAGTAAGGGCCGGCAATGCCGTTTTGGCCGATGGGAAGTCCGGCGAAATTGAACTCAATTTCCGAATCTCCCTTATTGAGCGCGCCGGTTTTGGCGTGGAAGCCGATCTCATTACCCTTAACGTCCAGCAGCCTTGCACTCCAGGTATAGACGTCGGACTTGGCGAGAGAGACGCCAACCTTGACGCGAAGCAAGTCAAAAAGCCCGTTGCCGTTGTTATCGACACCGGCGTCGCTGGAGGCGCCGGTCAACACGATAGCGCCGGGGGTTGATATCGGCTCAAAGTCGCTGTGGCTATAAGGCGCAGTCGCATCGCTGATCGCGACCTGGTCGATAATCTCCAGCGTATCGGGGTGACGCAGCGTTACTCTGACGAAATAGGGCCCATCTAACTCCAACTGGTTGATTTCAGGACCGGAGAAGGTCAGCGTGACGGTTTGTTCGCCGTGGTTGAAGGTCTTGATCTCATCCATATATACCGCCAAAGGACCGGATGCGTTGCGCAACGCGGCGGACGTCATGAAGGTTCCGGCAGCTCTCAGGTCTGCGCTGAACTGGATTTTCAGTTGCTCGAACAGTCCGTTGCCATTGGTGTCCACGCCCTGATCGGAAAAGGCGCCGGTGACGTCCAGCAGTCCTTCGAACTCGCCATGGTGATACGCCTGAGTCATCGCGCCAATATCCGCCTGACGTTCTCCATCGGCATTGAACAGGCCCACCACCAACTCATATGGGCCGTCCTCGCCGGAGCGGAAAATGGTGGAGCCGGGGAAGCGCAGGGTCAGGCTGTGAGGGCCATTGGCGAGAGGGAAGCGTTCCGTCGCGTTGGCGACCGTTTTGCCCGCCTTCATCAAAACGCCCTGCAGCATGTACTCGCCTTCCTTGGAGACTTTCGCCTGCACCACGGCTTCCAGATAGTCATAGCGGGAGTCGCCGTCAGTATCCACGGCGGCGTCAGAGATATCCGTCAGGTGCGAGCCTTTCTCGCCAAACTGGCCGTGAACATACGCGGGCGTCGTCAGCACAGCTTGCACCGGCGTTGAGCCTTCGGCGAACGCGATCACCTTGACCTCATAAGGGCCGTCTTTGCCGGACCGCAGGATCTGCTCGCCGGAAAACTTCAGCTTGGCGGTGTACTGCCCTGGGTCGTCGCCGACGGTGTCCTGGGTGAATGTCATCGACTCAAACTCAGGAATATTGGCGACCACTTCGCCGTTTTTACGCAAGGTCGCCATCACCAGATAGACGCCTGTGCGATTGACGTCCACACGCACATTGGCGATCAAGGCTTCATACGCCCCGTCGCTGTTGGAGTCCGGCGTCACGTAGTCGACATCGCCGGGGATACTGAGGTCAGGCTCTATCATCATCACTCCCTGATCGTTGTTGACTGAGGCGAGCAAGGCCAGTGGCGCCGGCGCTTTGTATTTGTAATCCCCCCATGAATCGTAAGAGTGGGCGCCGGGAACCGGATACACCTTGGCGCCTTCGAAGGTTTCCAGATAACCGCCGTCGGCGTCATAGTCGACCGCGCCGTTATGGTTCCAGAGGATGAATTCATCCACGGCGGCGTAAATGCCGTTGAAGGTGGCGTCGTAATAATCGGGAAAGAAAAAGCCGCGACTGCGTAGGCTGTGACTGGAGAATTCATACTTGTCATAGGGACCGCCGGCGAAGGGGCGGGCGCTGCCGGTAAAGGCGGGATCAAGCGATGGCGCGCCGGTGGTGACGAAGCCATTGCCGCGCCCGTCAGTGCGCACCGCGCTGAGTCCGCCGATTCCAAGCGTGGCCGCCATGTTTTCAAACACATCGCTGAATACATAGCAGTCGGAGTAGTCACAGGTAATGGGGTCGGCGCTGAGTTGGGTCCAATTGCATTTGACGGCGGCGCCGAAGCTGTAACCGTAACGCCAGTTCAAGCCACCATAGGCGTAGCCGCCGCTGAGCAGATGCTCCAGCACGTCGCCTTCATCAATCAAACCACTGGCCCAGTCAGTGGCGTGCTCGTACCAGGAAATGCGGGGCGCGCCAGCCGTGATCGGCGTGGTTTTGGTGACGTAGAGTTTGCGGGTGATGGTGGGCAGAGCGTCGCCATCCACTTTGTATTCAAACTCGACGTCATAACTGCCGATGACGTCCGGCATGGTGAGCGTCATGTCGCCCTCCGGCCCAGACCAGACTTCCGTGCCGTGCAACGACGTGCCGACAATTGTCCAGGAGGCTTCGACTTCCGCATCCGAGGGCAGGCTGCCTGTGGGACAGGCGTCCAGACGGGTGCGTATCTTGACCTCGCCAGAGCCGAACCATCCGGATTCCGCTGGCCCGGAGAAAGGATAGTCGTCTTTCGGCCCGATCACTTCCGTCAGGTTGCAGCTGGCGTCGCTGGTTTGCTGGTAGATCACGTCAATCAAGTCATTAGAGGCGAGGTCATTGACGCGTACGGGGTTGGAGATAGTGGGCTCCAGCGTTAGCGCAACTTTCGGCTCCACCGGGAGAATCAGCGCCACCCAATCGACGGCGGTGCACCAGCGGCCGGTGCTGAGCGTGTCGATGTTGACCTGGACGCGGTTGGCGCGAGGAGCGGGAGGCGTTCCGGGCGCAGGCGGCGCGGGAAACTTAATGTTCTCAATGCCTACCGTGAAGGTGTTCAGCTTCCAGACATTGTTGTCGCCGGTCAACAGGCCTAGACTGGTTCCGTTGAAGACAACTTCATCGCGTTCCGGCGGCGGTGAGCCGTTATAGTCCACATCGAAGGCGGGCAGAATGATGTCCACGGTGGCGGGAATGATTCCCTGGGCGATGAGGGGAGCGGGATCGATCAAGTAGCCGTCCCCGTCCACCGGCCCGACGGAAACGTCAATCATGACGTCAATCATGAGCGGGTGTTCAGGGCTGGTATTGAACGTACATCCCGTATCCAGACCGGGGCCATCGTCCGCGACGAAACTGTCAGTGTCCGGAGGATCGAACGGTGAGCTGCGGGTCAATAGCATCGAGGGAGCGACAAGCCCGTTCAGCGTGGGCCAGACGTCGCCATCTTCTTGTGCGAAGGATGTCTGAATTAACAGACAGCCAATCAGAAATACAAAGACATGAGCTGCAATATACAGGAAGGAGATCGTGCGCTTTTTGTCCACCATATATCCCTTCTCCTTGGTAGATCTTATCGGAGCAGCGCCTGGATACAGCGAGTGGCGCCCTGACTTTTATAATCACGTACTTCCACTGCTAATGTGATGAACTGTGACAACCAGCAAGTCTTAAGCCAGTCAGGGCTATGGGCTTTATAAATCGAGTAATTGTCAGCTTTTCGGCGAGGTTGATCAGGGCTGGTTGTAAAGTAACCTGACGGGACTGTCTGGAAAATCGGAGGCTGGGAAAGATCCCATCAAAGAAAGAATGGCCTGCATATCCCTGCAAGCCTATCTTTGGCCGGCGTGAAGGCGACTGCTAATTTTTTCGACGCGTCCAAATCAGGTCGCTGCGAGCGTTTAGAAGAACAGGCGGAGGTTAAGTGGGAAGCGCAGTTTAACTACTGCGCTCAGGCCAGATGGGCTCATGGTCCTCGTCAAACACATAGCCGAAGTTAATGTTGGTAAGACGGCCTAAAGTGAATTGAAATTCTGTCCAGATATCGTAATAGGTATGACTTTCGAACGACAGAAATTCATCGACTTCAGACTTTCCTGCATGATGATTTTGGATCACTGTGAGGACCTCTCCCTGGGGTTCTCCGATCAGTGTTTGTCCAAACAAAACCGCCTTGGGGTTGTGACACTCAATCCACGACAGGCGGAGATCGCTGTCATGGTCAAACCTCAGCGCCAGTTGTTTTTCGTGATAATGCAGGAAGACGTCGTTGTAGTCGTTGACATGCTCTTTATCCGGCGCGCCCAGCAATTTTTCCACGTCTTCTCTGCCAAGGCCGAATATCAAATCGCCGATGCCAACGCCGGGTTGGATATGGAACTGCTTGTCGCTGTGCTCTGCTGTCATGAATAAGTCCATCAATGTCAATTGCGGCCGTTTGTCAGACCTGGATCTTGCTGAGAAATTTAACCCTTGGCGTCATGAAAAATCACTCCCAGCGTATAGCGCCTGCCTGAGCGCACCCGGCTGACGCCATGGCGCATGGTGACGCGATACACGCCTCGGACGCCTCGTACAGGGCGATGATGCACTGCGAAGATTACCCCATCGCCCTGCCGTAGTGGAACCACTTCCGCGCGGGACTGCATGCGCGGCCGCTGTTCTGTCAGCACAAATTCACCGCCGCTAAAGTCGCGCTCTGGCGCGGACAGCAACACCGCCAGTTGCAGGGGGAAGACATGTTCGCCATATAAATCCTGGTGCAGGCAATTGTAGTCGCCTTCCTGATATTGAAGGATCAATGGCGTCGGGCGCGTCTGCCCATCGTTGTGGCAGCGTGTGATAAAGTCCTGATGCGCTTCGGGGTAGCGGATGTCCAGATTCATGGCGGCGTTCCATTGGTTCGCCACGGGCGCAAGATAGGGGTAAGCCTGCGCCCGCAACTCTGAGACCAGATGGGGCAGGGGATAACGGAAGTATTGGTATTCGCCCAGCCCGAAGCCATGACGCGCCATGATCACTTTGCTGCGATAGAGTTCCGCTTCGTCATACAGGGAGATCAATGCCGCGCACTCCTGCTTGCTCAGCAATCCGCCCAGTATGGTTGCGCCGCGGGTCGTTAACTCATGACCCGCTTGTTCCCAATCGTAGCCGCTCAAACGCGTGGACAGGCTCGTAGCGGGTGTTTGCATTACAGCGGCGCCAGTAAAACCGTTCATTCCTACGTCTCCCGCTCCAGCAGCGCCTGCTTGCGCTCGACGCCCCAGCGATAGCCCGAGAGCGCGCCGTCGCTGCGCACTACGCGATGGCAGGGAATGGCCACGGCCAGCAGGTTGGCGGCGCAAGCCTGCGCCACCGCGCGCACGGATTTGGGGGAGCCGATGCGCTGGGCGATATCGGCGTAACTCGCCGTCGCGCCTGAGGGAATCTCTTGTAAAGCGCGCCACACGCGCTGTTGAAAGGCGGTGCCGCGCACGTCAAGGGGAAGGTCGAGCCCGATCTGAGGCGCTTCCACAAATCCCACGACCTTGGCGATCAGGCGTTCGAAGTCAGCGTCGTCGCCAATCAGTTGCGCTTTGGGAAAGCGATCCTGCAATTCATGCACAAGGGCTTCAGGTTCGTCCCCCAGTGAAATAGCGCAGACGCCCCGAGCGCTTTGCGCGACCAGGATGGCGCCCAGGGCGCACTCGCCCACCGCGAAACGGATTTCCGCGTTGGTTCCGCCCCGACGATAGTCGCTTGGCGTCATGCCGAGAAAGTGATCCGATTCCCCATAAAAATGCCCATTGGAACTGTACCCGGCGTCATAGATGGCATCCGTCACCGTCTCTGCATTCTTCAGGGCGCTGTTGAGGCGTTGCTGACGTTGTGAGGCGGCGTAGCCGCGCGGAGTGAGGCCGGTGATCTGTTTGAACAGGCGATGGAAGTGAAACTTGCTCATGCCTACGCTTTGAGCCAGTTCATCCAGACTGGGGAAGGTTTCTGAGTCAGCGATCAATCGGCAGGCCGCAGCGATTTTCTCCGCCTGCTGCGCGGCCAGAGGCGGAGCGTCAGGGCGACAGCGCCGACAAGGGCGATATCCCGCCTGCTCCGCTTCTTCGCGGCTATCGTAAAAGCATACGTTCTCCGGGCGCGGCGTCCTGGCGGCGCAGGACGGACGACAATAAACGCCGGTGGTCTTCACTGAGTAATAGAAACTGCCGTCCGCCTGGGCGTCGCGCTCCAGCAGCGCGCGCCAGCGGGGATCATTTTCTGTGGCGATGGCTTTGGTTGATGCGTTCATGGTGGCGCTCCTTGGTTAAGGTCTACCTGATGGCGGAGAATTTAGCAATGGACGACTTTGCTCGCACTCTGGGGATTGCTTTCAAATTCGAGTCGTCCATCTGTTCACCCTTCCGCCTGTCCCTCCATCTACCAGGGAGCCGTCGAGGGTAGTTAGGTGTTCAGTCGAGGCGGAGTTTTTTGCGGATGCGGCTGAGCGCTACAGGGGTGATGCCGATATAGGAGGCGATGTATTGCAGGGGAATTTTGTTGCTCAGTTGAGGATTTTGTTCCAGGAAGTTGAGATAGCGTTGCTCCGCCGTCAGTTGTACAAAGCCATAGATACGTTCTTCTTTGCCAATGAACAGAGCTTCCAGCATTTTGGTGTAGGTGGCGAGCAGCCCAGGATGACGTTGCAGGCTCTGGCTGAAATGACTCCAGTCGAACTCCAGACAAAGTACGTCGTCCAGCGCTTCTATGCTGAATAACGCTGGCGCATTGAGCACCATGGCGCGGGTGGAGCCGGCGATATTGGGCGAGCAGGCGAAGGACTGAGTAAACTCTTTGCCTTCAGGGGAGACGCAGACATAGCGGGCGAAACCTTTGGCGAAATAGTAAAGCTTGGGGGCGGGTCGACCTTGCTGAATCAGCAGGTCGCCCTTGCGGTAGCAATGCACTTCGCCCTGCAGATCCAAATCCGTCAGGTCGACGGCGTCAATCAGGTGGAATGATTGCTTGAGAAAATTCAGGAAACTCCGTTCGATTTCCCGCTGATTCATCGTGTCCCCTCATCTCTACATCAATTTGCCGGTGCGTCGCTAACATGGGGCTTACGCGCCGCTGGCGACCAGGCGCCGGAGATCAGCAGCAGGGCGAGCAGCGTCAGAGCCACGCCGGGCAGACTGTACCACAGCCCTGGGCCTTGCATGAAACCCTGTCCGATGGCGACGAATGTAGGGATGAGATAACTGAACGCCAGCAGGCGGTTCGGGCCGACTTTCTGCACCAGATGCTGCTGCAGATAAAAAGTGGCGATCGTGGCGAACAGGGTCAAATATAACAGCACCCGCCAGAAATCGAACTCACCCCAGGCGACCTGTTCAATATCGCCGGCGACAATCGTAATTGGCGCCATCAGGACCGCGCCCATCAGCATGATGTAAAACGCCCCTTGAATGGGGGGCGTATTGGAGCCCCACTTTTTGACGAGCGTGACGTGCAGCGCGAGACTGGCGCAGGCGAGCAGGAATAGCGCGTCGCCATCGTTCCAGGCGAGCGTTTCCGCGCTGCTTCCATGAGTGGCGAGCAAAACCCAGAGCGCGCCGCCGGCGCCGAGGACGAATCCGCATAACATAACGCCGTTGACGCCGGCGCCCAGAAATATGCGGCTGATCGCCACGCTCATCAACGGAACCAGGGTATAGATCACGGAGGTATTCAGGGCAGTCGTGGTTTTCAGCGCTTCAAACAACCCGATAAAGAACAGCACCAGGAACAGGCTGATCAAACCATAGCGCATGAGCAGGCCAAGGTCGCTGAACAGGGCGTAACGGGACAGCGCCAGCGGCGCCAGCAGTAAGGTCGCCAGAATAAAACGCAGCTCCGTACCGGCGATGGGGCTGGCGTATTGAGGAAGGTCGGCTGATACCACAAAGGAGGACGCCATTAACGCCACCCATAGCAACAGCGTCAGCGTATCTTTCGTGAGCGCGTGCATAAGTCGAATCCACTTTAAGGAATAAAATCAGGGTAAAAACGAAAGGTTCGCGCGCCGCGCGAGGAGCGTCCGCGTTTAAGCGGACTTTTCTGCGATAAATTTATTGAACAGGAATTCTGAAACGGCGGCGTCCACGCTCAACTCAAAGGTTTGCGTCAGGTGGCGGTGCAGCGTCTCGACGTCGGCGACCGGCTCAATGGTGGTTTCGCCGTTGCGCATACGATGCAGTTCGCCGTTGCGCAATGATTGCACGTCGTTGAAGTACTTGCGGCACACCACCAGGTTGTGCAGGAATGCGGCGTTGGGATGCTTGTGAGAATAAAAATGCCCAGTCAGGCAGTCCGCTTCGGTATAGCGTCCCAGATCAAAGGTGTAGAGGGTAAAAAACTCGCCTTCCTTCAGAATCTGGTAGCAATAATCTCCCCGCGCATTTTTGACGATGCGATAGATGGCGTCTCCCAGATCCTGCTCCAGACCTTCTTCGAGTTTGATGGGAAAGCGCGCGCCGAAGTGTCCAAAGCCTGTGTCGACAATGTACTGGCCTTCATCCAGCGTGAGCAACGTGATGCGGTGGGTGCGGGGGACATCGTTGTCGGTGTTGTAGACCACTCGGGCCAGCAGGATGCGGACATCCAAACCCTGTGCGGAAAGGGCGTCGAAGGTCAGTTTATTGTGTTCGAAGCAATAGCCGCCGAAGCCCTGGCGCACGATTTTGTTGAACACAGACTCACTGTCGATCTGGATGTCCTGTGACAGCGCCACCGCCAGATTATTAAAGCTGTGCTTGGCGATATGCCGGCTCTGCATATCGCGGATTATTTCCAGGACTGGACGACTCGGGTTAACGTCCAGGTCAGTAAAATAGGCGTTGGCGATTTCGGTCAAAGTCATTGAATTTATCCTTCTTCAATCAATTTTCCGTCAGCCTATCCTGAATTCTGCGCTAAGTAATTAACCTGGGTTTAGTGGACGCTTTCTCCCACCGCAGATTTCTTTTTCCCGTAGCGGCTGGCGGATTTCGATTTTCCCGGGCGGCGGCCGGAAGTTTTGTCATGAGGGCGTCGTCTTTTGCCGGCGGCGCTTTTCCCGTTTCCTGGCGCTTGCTCATGGCTATCCAGTTCAAGCTCGATTTTGCGCTGTTCCAGGTCGACACGAACTACTTTGACCTGAAGCGCGTCTCCAAGCCCATAGCTCTTTTTACTGCGTTCGCCGATCAAACGCTGTTTGGCGGCGTCGAATTGATAATAGTCGCCCTGTAGCGCAGAGATATGAATCAAACCTTCAACCATTACGCCTTTCAGCTCAACGAACAGACCGAAGTTAGTCACTCCGCAGATGGTTCCGGCGAAGGCGTCGCCAATACGGTCCTGCATGTATTCGCACTTCAGCCAGGCTTCAACATCCCAACTGGCCATATCCGCCCGACGGGATGCGAGAGAACATTGCTCCCCCAGCTTCACCATGTCCTCCAGGCTGTAGGGATAACTTTGCGATGGCGACAAAGAGGCGGCGCTGTCGACGCGGCGCACGGGATCGACGCCCAGTCCAGTAATCGACTTGAGAGCACGCTTGAGCTTACCGCCGCTTTCATCGCCCCGGATCACCGAACGAATGGCGCGATGCGTCAATAGATCGGGATAACGCCGTATCGGCGATGTGAAATGAGAGTACGCGGTATACGCCAGCCCGAAATGCCCCTGGTTGTCCGGACTGTACTCAGCCTGACTGAGCGATCTCAACATAATGGACTGGATGACTTCCGCATCCGGACGTTCGCTGATGCTGTTCAACAGACGACGATAGTGCGTAGCCGTGGGCCGTTTGCCGCCGCCCAGGGACAATCCCAATTCGCCAAGGAAAGCGCGCAGGCTTTCCAGCTTTTTCTGCAACGGTCCTTGGTGAACCCGATACAGTGCGGGAAGCTTGAGCTTCTGCAGGAAGCGCGCCGTCGCGACATTGGCGCACAGCATGCATTCTTCCACCAGCTTGTGAGCATCGTTACGCACAACTGGATCAATGCGGCGGATCTTGCGCTGAGCGTCGAATTGAAACTTGCTTTCCGTGGTTTCGAAATCAATTGCGCCGCGTTTGCTGCGGGCCTCTCGCAACGCGCCGTACAACTGATGCAACGCCTGCAGGTGAGGAACCAGGTCGCTGTAGCGCTGTTGCACCTGTTGGCCAAGTCGGGATTCCGGCTGCTCCAGCAGCGCGCCCACCTCAGTGTAGGTCAGACGGGCGTGAGAGCGCATAATGCCTTCATAGAACTGGTACTTGCCGAGATTGCCCGCTGCGTCGATGAACATTTCGCAGACCATGGCCAGACGATCCACATTAGGATTCAGCGAGCACAATCCATTGGACAGCGCTTCCGGCAACATGGGCTCTACGCGACCGGGAAAGTAAACGGATGTGCCGCGTTTCTGCGCTTCCTGGTCCAACGGGCTGCCCGGCGTTACGTAGTGAGAGACGTCCGCGATAGCGACAAATAAACGCCATCCGCCATTGCTGCGCGGCTGGCAGAAGAGCGCGTCGTCAAAGTCCATGGAGTCTTCGCCATCGATGGTGACCAGGGGAACGCTGCGCAGATCATACCGGTGCAGTTTGTCTTCTTCTGAGACTGTTGACCCCAGTCGCTTCGCCGCCTGAATGGCGTCTTGGGGCCAGATAAAGGGAATGTCGTGATTACGGAGGGCGACATCGATCTCCATGCCCGGAGCCATGGCGTCGCCTAGCACTTCAATCACGTCCGTCAGCATTGGCGAACGGTTTCGGGCGTACTTGGAGATGCTTACCACTACATACTGTCCGTCAACGGCGTCGCCGATGCTTTCCGGCGTAACGATGATCTCGTTACAGATGCGGTCGTTATCTGGAATCAGCGTATGAACGCCGGATTCGGTTTTCAGGCGACCCACCAACTGCGTGGTGTTGCGCTCCAGTACGTTGACGATCTGGGCTTCCTGTCGGCCACGGTGATCGACGCCACTGATGCGAACCTGCACGCGATCGCCGTCCATCGCTTTGCGCATTTGGCTTTTACCCAGAACCAGATCTTCGCCCCCTTCATCCCGAGCCAGAAAACCGTGTCCTTCACGGCGGCCTATTACGCGACCGGAAATTAGCTCATTCGGGTTGATTGGCGTGTAATCTCCGCGATCGAAAAGGATCTGTCCGTCACGCTCCATCGCACGCAGGCGACGTCTGAGCGCTTCCAGGTCCTGATCGCTGCTCAGCTTGAGGCGTTCAGCCAGTTGTTCACGGTTAAGACGTCCGCCCTGCTGGCTAAGCACACTGAGAATGTACTCGCGGTTGGGAATCGGATTTTCGTATTTTTGCGCGTCTTGGGCGCTAATTGCAGTTATTGAGGCTGTGCTCATGGTGTTTCCTCTTTGGAAAAGACAGCCGATAACTTGCTCTGGATGATATATGAAGAGAGGCTTCAGTGTAGTTCAGATAAAACTCGACAAGATATATTGGCTGGTAATGCTTTAATTTGTTAAGAAATAAGCGGCTGGCGCTTATAAAGGTACATGTGCGGAAGGCGATGGCGAGATGCCGTAAAGCTTTGTGCGGATTAAGGCGTATCAAATTATGATTTAGACTCATGCGGCCGAGGCGGCGATATATCCGCCCCGGTCTCGCACTGAGAAAAAGGGCTAACAAAAATAGTATTTTTGATAGCTCTGATCACTGCCGCTTATAAGCAGACAATGTTCTCAGCCTGTGGACCTTTTGGTCCTTTGGCGATAGTGAACTCAACCTGCTGACCTTCGGTCAGGGTTTTGAATCCGTTGCCAGTGATAGCGCTGAAGTGCGCGAATACGTCTGGGCCGGACTCTTGTTGAATAAAACCAAAACCTTTAGTTTCATTGAACCATTTAACAGTGCCTTTAACTGTTTCGGACATAAAAATTTCCTGAAAAAAATGAATAAAAATTGCCTTGCGGGCGGTTTTTAAAGTGGAAAAACAAGACTGGAATTTAAAACTACAGGACGAAGATTATGAATAAAACATCGAGCGGAGTGTTAAATAAAACTATAGGCTTACTTTCTACCTTTTCGTGAGTCTATAGCTTTGTTTGTGGTTGTCAATAAATAATTTATTAAAAAATATTTCTAACGCCGGATGCGTTCGCCCCAGGTTTAAGGTATGTGCTTTGATTAGAACAGGTTGCGAGCGATCCAATGGCGAGTCCGAGGGCCGTTACGCGGGAGCGCTCAATCCGACATTGCATTCGCAGGTGGGCTCTGGAACCATGTTGACGGTTTAAAAAGGACTGAGTGATTGGTATCAGATGAAGCTGAATGAGCTGGTTATCCGCGCTGCAACGGCGGCGGACACGCCTGATTTGAGCAGGATATTTTTTGAGTCGCGCAAGGAGACGTTTTTCTGGATTGAGGCTGATATGTTTTCAATCCATGACTTTTTGGGTAGCGTTCGGGACGAAGAGGTGTATGTCGCCGATCACGAGGGCGTGGCGGTGGGATTTATCTCTATCTGGAAGCCGGAGAGCTTCATTCATAACCTGTATGTAGACAAGCCTTTCAAAAACAAGGGCGTCGGTACGGCGCTGCTGGAGTTTTGCCGTCAGCGATATGCCTCGCCATTGCAACTGAAAGTCGCCGCCCAAAATGAGCCTGCAGTAGCTTTTTATCGTCATCGCGGCTGGCGCGAAATCGAGCGCGGTGTCGAGTTGCCGACAGGCGAATATCTGTTGATGCACTTGACCTACGCCTGAGTCGCCCCCACAAAAGTGATCTGCGTCGTTACTTCAACTGCGTAAAAATAGTCAGATGCGCTGCGGGTGATTAGCGTCCCCTGCGGCAAAATCGTTATGATGAAAGCTATCTCCATAGTAAAGATGGAAACCCTATGAATCTGCAATTGATCGACCTGTTCTGGCTGACGCTTTGCGCCATCGCGCTCTGGGGATGGTGGGAGGCGCTAAAGGTTCGGGAGATCGCTCTTGGCGCTGCGAGGCGTCAATGTCAGGAGCTTGATCTGCAATTTCTCGACGGCAGCGTGGCCCTGCGTAAGCTGGGTTTGCGGCGGGATGCGCGGGGCTCTATGCGGCTGGCGCGAACCTATACGTTTGAGTTTTCCTCAACCGGGGAAGAGCGCTACAACGGCGAAGTGGACACTATGGGGCGCTGGGTCAAGGATGTGCGTCTGGATGCGCATCGCATCAGCTATCATTAGCCCCCTGCGAATAGTTAGCTTACAGGTTCCAGTTCGCGACGATATTGCCCCGGCGTTCGCCCGGTCCACCGCTTGAACGCCCGCTGAAACGCGCTCTGATCCGCGAACCCGAGAAAGAAGGTGATTTCCGACAGATCCAGACGCTTATCACTGATTTGCCTGAGCGCCAATTCCCGACGGGTGTCATCCAAAATCTGCTGATAACTGCGCCCCTCTTCCTGTAGCCGGCGTTGCAAAGCCCTTTCAGAAAGCCCCAACGTCTGCGCCGTTTTTTTCAGACTGATGTCGCCAGCCTGTAGCAGATCCGTCAGCGCCGCTTTCACTTTATCTCTGAAGTCCGCCTCCGGGTTGAGCTGCAACAGCAGGCGGTCGGCGTATTCGTCCAGCAGGGCCAGCATGGCAGGGTCATGTTGGCGTAAGGGAAGATCCAGATAGGCGACGGGAAAGCGCACTTCAATGCTGTCGCAGGAGAATTGCAGGGGGCAACGGAAAAGACGTTCGTGCTCCTGAATATCCTGAGGCCGCGAATGTTGAAAGCGGATGAGCGTGGGGGACACATCCGCGCCGGTTATCCAGCGGGCGAAAGTGGTCCAGCTGGCGATATTCTCTTCCGCGATATGCCGCGACAGGTCCGGCGAACAACTGTCCCAGCTCAGAATCACTTCATCGCCATCGAGTCGGTAAGTGGTGTGTCCGACATCACATACCAGTCGTTCGTAGCGCTCATGCCTTACGATTGCTTCCCGCAGGGTTTTACAGTTCATGACGCTGAGTCCGAGTACGCCGTACTGCCCGGGTTTGATCTGCTCGCCGACGTGCAGCCCGATGTTTGCGTCATGCAGCAGCGCCCCTGCGGCCTCCAGCATGGCGCCGAATAATCGGGTCGGAAGACGTTGCTGCGGTTCGCCAATGGCCGCTGCGGAAATCTGGAAAGGATTTAGAAATAAAGACGCATCCTGTCGTTTCAGAATGAGATAATCTACCAGGCCGCGGAGATAGGCGGCGGAAATCTGACTGTCTCGAATAATCATGGCGCGTCTTTAAGCTGCATGTTGGAACGAGTTTGTATTTTTTGCGTTCGCAGGCGAACTTATTCTACCCAACCTTTGCCTGCGAAGCGCAAATATGAATTATGAATGACGGCTCTATACAATTACCGCCGATTCTGTTTTAAATAAGCCGCCGCTCGTCACTAATCAACCACCCATATTGGAAAGTTGTAATTCGTGTCCTGGAATCAAGAACAAATTATCGCCATGGCGCCGGATAGCGCCTCAGTCAAAGCCGCACAGAAACTCACCAACACAAGTAAATGGCCGTTATTGGAATTTAACGATGACGCCATTTGGGGGCACTGTCAGGGAAGCGGTTCGAAGCCTTATATGTCCCGCATCGACCTGTCCGGTCCTGCATTCAAATGCTCATGCCCGAGCCGTAAGTTTCCCTGTAAGCACGGGCTCGCGCTGTTTCTACTGTATGCCCAGCAACAGAATGGCTTTACTCGCCAGCAAGACGCGCCCGATTGGGTTGCTGAATGGCTGGATAGCCGCGCCGACCGGGAACAGAAGAAAGTCGAGCGCGCCCAGAACAAGAAGCCGGTTGACGCCGCCGCGCAGGAGAAGCGTAAAGGGCAGCGCGAACAAAAAGTCAGTCGTGGCGTAGAAGAACTCTCGCTATGGGCTGAAGACGTAGCCCGTACCGGGCTGGCGGACCTGCAGAACAAGAATTACCAGTACTGGAAAAATCTGGAGTCGCGCATGGTGGATGCGCAGGCGCCGGGTTTGGCCAATCATGTGCGCCAGATGGCCTCTCTGGCTATTACCGGCGATCGCATGTCTGAGCTGGCGGCGTCGCTGAGCCGTTTGTATCTGCTGCTAAACGCCTACGGCAGAATGGAGCAATTGGCGGATGATCTGCAGGCGGATATTCGTACGCAAATAGGCTGGCCATGGAGCCAGGACGAGCTGTTGGCCACGCCGCCTGTGAAAGACGTCTGGTTGGCGCTGTCGCACAGTCAGACTCAGGAAGAGCGTTTGGTGATGCAGGTGATCCATCTTGTGGGGCTGGAGAGCGGGCGCATGGCCAAGGTGGTTAATTTCGCGCATGAAACGCAACGCGCCAGTCTGGTGATGGGATGGCGCGGCGGCCAGCTGATCCGAGGCGACGCTCACTTTTATCCCTCCGGTTCACCGTTGCGGGCGATATTTGCTGACGCCGCCACTCTGTCGCCGGAGCATATCGGCGATACGCATACGACCCCCGCCGGGATAAGTCTGGATGCGATGTTCAACCAGTATGAGCAATTACTCGCGCGAAATCCCTGGGTGGGTCCTTATCCCTTTATCGTGGACGCGGTGGTTCCCTGGCGGCAGGATGACGCATTCTGGCTGGTTGACGCTGACGGTAAAGCTGTGCCGCTGGCCGAACGCGCAGGGGATCTTTGGAAACTGCTGGCCGTCAGTGGCGGTCACCCGGTGCGCGTTGTAGGCGAGTGGTGTGGCGATCGTTTCAATCCCCTCGGCGTATGGGCCGAACATCAGTATTTCGATGTCACCTCGCGTCAGGCGCTCGCTGCTTAAGCGGCGCCTGAGCCGTCGGATCTATTCAGAAATTATCATGCAGGTCAGGAATCATCATGCAGGAATGGAACGATAGCGTTAAGCGTCTGATATTGGGCTGCGACGCCCAAGACGCGCCTTGGACCGCGCCATCAGCGGAGTTGGGCGCGGCGCTGGATAAAATGGCCGAGGAGCCGGCGGAGCGTCGCCTGCTGAAGGCCGCCGTTATGTTCAACTTTACGCGTTTGCTGGGACAGTCTCATCAGCGCGCTTTAGCGGTGGCGCCGGCTCAGAGTGACAGTGTTGAGCAATGCAGCGAACGTGCGGAAGAATTACTACGCGCCGCCTTGCGCGCCAAAGATACGCGTTTGCTGGCTGAGTATCTGACTACGCTGGCCGACGCCGGACGGGTGTCGCCGCCGGCAGCATTGGCGGATCTGTTTGACGCAGCGCTTAACCAGCCGCGATTGCAGGTCAGTCTGCGTCACGTCATGGGCGCGCGCGGGCGCTGGCTATGCGGACTCAACCCCAAGTGGGAAACGTTGCGCAGCGACGCTCCCGCATCGGAGGAACTGGCCCATCTCAGCGGCGTGGCCCGAGTAGATGCGTTTCGTCGTCTGCGTGAGGCGGACCCAGCCGCCGCGCTGAATCAGTTGAACGCGATCTGGAAAGACGAGCCCGCCAAGGAGCGCGCTGCGTTACTGGAAGTGATGAAAGTCGGTTTGAATCCCAACGACGCTGAGTTTCTGGCCGCCTGCGTTGATGATCGCAGCTTGCCTGTGCGATATCAGGCGACGCGGTTTTTAGCGCAGTTGGGCGATGCGTCCGTGTTGACGCCGTTACGGGAGTGGCTAGCCAGCGCTTTGCAGCTAAAAAAGGCTTTGCTGAAGAAGTCCCAACTGAACATTGAGCCCCCCAAGGATTTTGATAAATCCTGGGAGAAGTGGGGCGTCAAAGAAGATCTGTCGCATTTGCCCAATCGCACCAAGGTGGGCAAACGGGCGGGCTGGTTCTATCAAGTGCTGGCTTTGCTGCCTCCGCGCGTCAGCGCCGAGATTTTGCAAACGCCTTTAGAACAGACCATTGATCTGTATCGTCGCAGCGACTACGCGGAGGCCGCGCTGCTGGCCTTGTCCGAAGGCGCTATGCTGCACGGCGACGTGACTTATTTTGAGACGCTGTTCCCAGCGCTGACCGAAGTTGAGCGGACGGAATATCTGGGTGGGCTGGCCGCCGGCTTCGCCGCTGAAAAGATCGAGCCGCTGATATTACCGGCGCTGCAGGCGGCGATGAAGAAAGACAGTCAGTTCTGGCTGCCGGTTCTATATCAGCTCAAAGCCTTCTCTCGTCTGACGCCCAAATTATCTGAAGCCATCGCGGAGATGATTCGCGCCAAGATTCTCGAAGGTGAGAGTTGGTATTACGACGCTCACCAGACCATTGATCAACTGGCTTACCAGTTCTCGTTGACGTCTTACGAAAAAATCCGCTCCCTGCTGGAGCCCCTGCAAGACGATCGAACCAACCCTTTGCTGGCGGTGTACAAGAACCGCGTTGATTTCCATAAGGAGCTACAGTCATGACCGAACAAGCCATTCTAAGACAGCATGCGGAGCAACTGTTCCAGCAGGAACTGGAGGCATTGCGTGAAGTGGACAAGCGTCAGCGTCCTGCTAACTGGGCGCTGTCCCCTTGGGCGGTATGCACTTATCTGATGGGCGGCAAGCTGGATAACGGCTTTGAAGTGACGCCTAAGTACATAGGTTCGCGGAGACTGATGGAAATCGCCGTGGCGACGCTGACTACCGATCGCGCGCTACTGTTATACGGCGTGCCCGGTACGGCGAAATCCTGGGTGTCCGAGCATCTGGCGGCGGCGGTGTCGGGAGATTCCACGTTAGTCGTGCAGGGCACCGCCGGCACCAGCGAAGAGGCCATGCGTTACGGCTGGAACTACGCGCAACTGTTGGCTCACGGTCCCAGCCGGAATGCGTTGGTGGAGTCTCCGCTGATGCGCGCCATGTCTCAGGGTAAGATCTGTCGTATCGAGGAATTGACGCGGATTCCGTCCGACGTGCAGGACACGCTCATCACCGTATTGTCGGAAAAACACCTGCCCATTGCCGAGCTCAATGACGAAGTGCAGGCAGTGCGCGGCTTCAACGTTATCGCCACCGCCAACAACCGCGACCGCGGCGTCAACGAACTCTCCAGCGCCCTCAAGCGTCGCTTCAACACAGTGATTCTGCCTACGCCCGCCACCATCGAAGAAGAAGTGAGCATCGTCTCCAAGCGCGTCAGCGATATGGGGCGGGCGCTGGAGTTGCCGGTGGAGGTCAACGCCATTGCTGAAATCCAGCGTGTGGTGACCATCTTCCGCGAACTGCGTGAAGGCAAGACCCTGGATGGCAAGGAAAAGTTGAAGTCCCCCAGCGCTACGCTCAGCACTGCTGAGGCCATTTCTGTCATGAACAGCGGCATGAGTCTGGCCCATCACTTTGGCGACGGAAAGCTATCGGCTTCAGATCTCGCCTCAGGCTTGATTGGCGCCGTGGTGAAAGATCCTGTGCAGGATGCGGTGGTTTGGCGTGAGTATCTGGAAACGGTGGTGAAAGAGCGCGACGGCTGGAAAGACGTCTATCGCGCTTGTCGCGAACTGAGTTGAAACATCCAGTCTGACGAACGCGCGCCCTAAGCAAGCGCTGCTATTTGCGGCGGAGCCATGATGGCTTGAAGGCGCGCGCCAATAAAGGGCGACAAGCGAAGCATGCTTATCAACGACAAGATTTTATACCTCGGTATCCGCCATCACGGGCCGGGCTCCACCGCCAGCATGTTGAAGGCGCTGGCGGATTTCCAGCCGGAGATTCTGCTGGTGGAGGGACCGCAGGAAGCGGAGCCATTGTTGGAGCACCTGCACAACGAGCAGTTGCAGCCACCGGTGGCGCAATTGATATACGCCGGCGATGACTACCGCGACAGCGTGTTCTATCCATTCACGGAATTTTCGCCGGAATGGCAGGCCATGCATTTTGCGCGACGCAATAATCTTCCGTTGCGTTTTATAGACCTGCCGCAAACCCACAGTCTGGCGTTGGCGCGGCAAGCTCGACAGGAAGCCGCGGCGGCTGCGGAAGCGGCCGAGCGGGAGATGGCGCAGCAACAGAGCGCAGAGGCGTTGGATGAAAGCTCTGCGAGCCAGAATGAGGCGGAATCTGATGCGCCTGCGGCGGAAGCGCTGACTGACGAGAACGACGGCTCTGAACAGGACAGCGAGCCCAGTATCGATTCATTGGCCCTCAGCGGCGATCCTCTCGACGCGTTGGCGGCGGCGGCGGGATTCTCCGACGGCGAGCGCTGGTGGGAGCATGTAGTGGAGCAGCACAGCCAGGGCGCTGAAGTGTTCGCTGCGATCGCGGACGCCATGGGAGCGTTGCGCGCAGAAGCCTCCGCACAAAAACTCAGTGATCGTGAAGCGCGTCGCGAAGCCTGGATGCGCTCGATGGTGCGCAAGGCAGAGAAAGAAGGCTTTCAACGTATCGCGGTGATTTGCGGCGCCTGGCACGTTCCGGCGCTGGTGCGGAAGGTCGCCGTCAAAGACGACAACGCCCTGATCAAAGGCTTGCCCAAAATCAAGCTGAGCGCCACATGGATTCCCTGGACCTACGACCGTATCAGTTATCGTAGCGGCTACGGCGCAGGGGTGGACGCCCCAGGCTGGTATGAGCATATCTGGCGATACGCGGTGCGGGAGGGAGAAAACGGCGCGCCTGTCCGTGACGGCATCTCGGCTTCCTGGCTGGCCCGGGCTGCGCGGGAGTTGCGCGAGCAAGGTTTTGACGTGGCGCCTTCCAGCGTCATCGAAGCGGTGCGCATGGCGGATACGCTGGCGGCGTTGAGGGAAAAGCCGCAGCCCAGCCTGGATGAAATGAATGAAACCATCCAGACCCTGTTCTGCTTCGGCGACGCCGCCCCTCTTGCGTTGTTGCAACGCAAGTTGCTGGTCGGCGACCGCATTGGAACCGTGCCGGAAAATTTACCTAAGACGCCGCTGCAGGCGGACTTGCAGGCCCAGCAGAAGTCCTTGCGCCTGAAAGTGTCCACGGTGGAGGAAGATCTTGAACTGGATCTGCGCAAAGACAATGGCAAGCTGCGCTCCGCGTTATTTCATCGGCTTAATTTGCTGGGAGTGAAGTGGGCGCGTCTGGTCAGCGATCGCAGCGGCAAGGGCACGTTTAAAGAAATCTGGCGTCTGCAATGGCAGCCTGAGTTTGAACTCAACCTGATTGAACAGAGTCTATGGGGCAATAACATCGCCACCGCCGCCATGGGATACGCTCTGGAACAGCTGCGCAACGCCAGCAAATTAAGCGATATCACCGCCTGGGTGGATCGTCTGCTGCTGGCGGACCTGCCGGACGCCATTCAGGATGCGATTATCTTCCTGCAACAGCAGGCCGCCACGGTTAATGATGTGGACCAGCTGATGGCGGCGCTGCCGCGACTGGTGAACATCGTGCGCTACGGCGATGTGCGCGGTGCGGATACGTCAATATTGCATCATGTCATCGAAGGCTTCTGCGCCCGCATCAATATCGGGTTGGTCTATCAATGCCGCAATGTGGATGAGGACGCCGCCAAGGCGCACGCCAAACTGATCGCGGACGTTTCGGACGCTCTCAAGCTCTATGCGGACGCAGAGCGTCTTTCTGAGTGGTGGCGAGAGCTGTCTCGCCTGGCGCGGCAAACTGAGGTGAATGGCGTGATTCTGGGGCGCTGTTATCGATTGCTGCTGGGGGCGGATCAGATCAGTGGCGAGGATGCCGCGAATGCGCTGTCCTTTGCGCTGTCTGCGGCGGAAGAGCCCGCTCACGCAGCGGCCTGGATCGAAGGCCTGCTGGAAGGTTCCGGATTGCTGTTGATTCACGACGACCGCTTGTGGACGGTGCTGGACGCCTATTTATGCGCCTTGCCGGAAGAACGCTTCATGCTGTTGCTGCCGTTGCTGCGCCGGACGTTCTCCAGCTTCGCCAATGGCGAGCGGGCGAACCTGAAACGCAAATCTCGCTCCGCCACGGCGACCGCCGCGGGGATTATTGCTGACCCTGATTTTGACTACAGCCGGGTGAACGCCATGCTGCCTTTGCTGGAAACCCTGCTTGGCCTTGGCGCCAATAATGATACGGAGAACTCATCCTCATGACTCTGCTTTCCGAACGAGAAAGACGCTGGCGGCTGTTGCTCGGCGGCGATAATCAGGACAACGCGTCGATGAGCGCCGAAGATATGCAGCTGGACCAGATTCTCAACGCGCTGTACGGCTCTGACGACGAGCGTGGCACGGACTTATCCTCGTCCGCGCCGAAGGTGGCGCGTTGGCTGGGAGATATTCGCGAGCGTTTCCCCAGCTCCGTCGTGCGGGTGATGCAGAAAGACGCTTTCGAACGTCTGAATCTGGAGCGCATGTTGCTGGAGCCGGAGATGCTGGAAGCGGTGCAGCCGGATATCCATCTGGTGGCCAATCTGATGTCGCTAGGTCATCTGATTCCGGAGCGCTCCAAGGAGACTGCGCGGCAAGTGGTGCGCAAGATTGTCGAAGAGTTGATGCGCAAGTTGCAGAGCAACACCGAGCAGGCCATTCGCGGTAGTCTCAATCGCGCCATGCGCAAGCAGCGCCCGCGTCATGCGGATATCGACTGGGCGCGCACCATTCGGGCGAACCTCAAGCACTATCAGCCGGAATATCGCACCATCGTGCCGGAGCGTTTGATCGGATACGGGCGTAAGCAACCGAGCGCGCTCAAGGAAGTGATGCTGTGTGTGGACCAGTCCGGCTCCATGGCGTCGAGTGTGATCTACGCCAGTATTTTTGCGGCGGTGATGGCGTCCATTCCTGCATTGAAAACCCAGCTGGTGGTGTTCGACACCGCCGTGGTGGATCTGACGGAAAAACTGCAGGATCCGGTGGATGTTTTATTCGGCGTGCAACTGGGCGGCGGCACGGATATCAACAAAGCCGTCACCTATTGCCAGCAGCAAATCACCAAGCCGCAGGACACCTCGTTCATTCTGATCACGGATCTGTATGAAGGCGGCGACCAGAAGCAACTGGTGCAGCGCGTGGCGGAGCTGAAACACGCCGGCGTTAACGTCATCACTTTACTGGCGCTGAATGATGACGGCGCGCCGTACTTTGATAAACGTCTGGCGCAACAGTTCGCCAGTCTGGATGTCCCCACCTTCGCCTGCACGCCGGACCAGTTCCCGGATCTGATGGCGGTGGCTTTGGGCGGCGGCTCGGTCGCGGACTGGACCGCGAGTCAGGATATTGTAATGGAGCGGCAAGGGTAGCGCGGCCTTGCCGCGCGCTGCGCTCATCCAGTTCTGATCACCGCGATCATCTGCTGTCGTCTCAGGTCAATAACCTCGGCGTGAAACATCTATAATCAAACTGTCTCCGCAACAGAAAATGTCCACACTGGCGCAGGCCGGTTATGTATGGACTTAACGGAGTGTTCGGATGCAGTTTGAACTTCAATACTTATTACTTGCGTTAGCGCCTGTATTTCTCGGTTTTATTGCCTGGGAGGCGTGGTATCTCAACGGACGAGGGGAGCAGTTTCCGTCTGCGCGGTACACTTGGCCGGATACGCTCAGCAACGCAGCATTGGCGTTAATGCATGAGGGGGCTGAGGCGGTGGCCGCCATCGTGCTGATTTATGTGTACGATGCGGTTTTCGCGATACGCCTGTTTGACATCCCCGCTACCTGGTGGAGTTTCATCCTGTTGTTTGTGCTGCAGGATTTTTGTTACTACTGGTTTCACAGAGGAAGCCATCGCATTCGCTGGATGTGGGCGTCCCATGTCGTGCACCATTCTTCCGAGTCCCTGAACCTCTCCACTGCGTTCCGGCAGAGCCTGACTTATCCTGTTTCCGGCATGTGGCTGTTCTGGCTGCCAGTTATATTGGTCGGGTTTACGCCACAGCAAGCCGTAACAATGGTGATGCTGAGCCTGGCGTTTCAGTTCTTTATTCATACTCAAGTGGTGAAGCGGCTCGGCTGGCTGGAGGCTGTTTTTAACACCCCCTCCCATCATCGCGTGCACCATGCGCGTAATCCGGAATATATCGACATGAACTTCGCCGGCATTCTGATTGTCTGGGACAAAGTGTTCGGCACCTTTGTCGCGGAGAAGGAAGAGTCGCCTTGTGAATATGGCGTGGTGAAACAGGTGCGCAGCCACAATCCACTCATACTGACATTTCATGAGTGGCGGGACATGTGGCGTGACGCCCGGGCTCCCGGGCTCACTCTGGGGGGCAGATTAAGGGCGTTATTTGGTCCTCCCGAGTCGGCGCCGTCTGAGACGCTGCCTCAGGCACAGACCAAGGCGCAGCTGAATGCGACCTCCACCTGAATGCAGACTTTTTCGACTCCCTGTCCCTGAATCCACTATAGTTAATGGACACATAGGCGACGGCCGCTATGCGTCGTAAAGAGTATGGGAATCAGAGGGTTGTAGCATGTTTGAAGCAGTGGAGCTGGGGCGTAAGCTGGACAAGAAGGACTACAAGAAGCAGGCGGCTTATTACAGGGACAAGCTGTTGTTCGCGCAGTTCGCCCTGGTCAATGCGGGCGTGCCTGTCTACATCTTGCTGGAAGGCGTCGACAACACATGCAAAGGCGAAGTCGTCAACCTGCTGAATCAATGGCTGGATACACGGGGGCTGGAAGTCACCGGTTTTGGCCCCAAGACGGATGAAGAAGCGGAGCGGCCCCGTTTCTGGCGTTATTGGCGCACCTTTCCCGCCCGTGGGCGCTTTGGCCTGTTCTATGGCTCCTGGTATACCGGGGAGCTGATCAAACGCTCTCTGGAAAAGCAAAGCAAGGTCGACTTCGACAGCCATATGCTGCGCATCAATCGTCTTGAAAGCATGCTGGCTCAAGACGGCGCGCTGATTCTGAAGTTCTGGCTGCACACCTCCAAGGCGTATCAGAAGCGCAAGTTTAAAGAGCTGAAAAAGGACAAACACGGCCGCTGGCAGGTGTCGGAACTGGACGAGGCGTTGCACGAACGGTATTCCGATTACATCAAGGCCGCCGAGCGCGCGGTGCGCCTGACCGACCAGCCTGAAACCCCATGGATCGTGGTGGAGTCCGAGGATGACTACTTCCGCAATATCATGGTGGCGAAAACGATTCTACAGGCGTTGGAAAAGCGGTTGGCTGAGGAGCAGGAAGAGGTCGAAACGATCAAGGTCGCCTCCGGCAAAAAACCTCCCGGCGACTTTCCAACAGAAACTGTGCTGAACCAGATCGACCTGTCCGCAGACCTGTCGCGGGAGGAGTACGAAGAGCGACTGGCGCTGGCGCAGACGCGGTTGAACAGTCTGAGTTGGCGCGCCTATCACCAGGGCGTCTCTACCGTTTTGTTGTTCGAAGGTTGGGACGCGGCGGGGAAGGGCGGCGCTATCCGGCGCATTATGGAGGCGGTCGATGCGCGCATCGCCAGAGTCATATCCATCGCCGCGCCGACGGATGAGGAGAAAGCGCATCACTACTTGTGGCGTTTCTGGCGACATGTGCCGCGGGCGGGGCGCGCCACCATCTATGATCGAAGCTGGTACGGACGGGTGCTGGTCGAGCGTGTGGAAGGATTCGCCAGCGTAGACGAATGGCGTCGCGCTTATTCAGAGATTAATGATTTTGAAGAGCAGCTTTGCGATCACGGTAATGTGCTGCTGAAGTTCTGGCTGCATATCGATCAGGAAGAGCAGCTAAGACGTTTTGAAGAGCGTAAGGCGACGCCTCGTAAGCGATACAAAATCACGGATGAGGACTGGCGCAACAGAGAAAAATGGCCCGCTTATGAACAGGCGGCCCACGAGATGATTATGCGCACCAGTACGGACTATGCGCCCTGGACGCTGGTTCCCGCCAACAGCAAACGACATGCCCGAGTAACGGTGCTTGAGACGTTGTGCGACAGGTTGGAGAAAGCATTGCAGGAAAAACGCGGGTAGCCAGGGCGGTCTGCGCCCTGACTCCTTCGGTGGTGGTTCATTTCAAACTAGATCGCTGGCGCGGGGCGCTGGCTTCACGCTGAAACGTCGGCTCCGCGTCCCGCAGGAAATCGGCGATGAGAGGGCAAACCTCCGCGCCCTTGTCCTCGGGCAGAAAATGGCCCGCGTCATCGAAAGTCACCGCAGTGTGATGGTTGAGCAACTGCATCCAGGTGCGCAACTCTCTCTCCTGAAAGGCGAAGTCTTTCATCCCCCACAATAACAACGCAGGAATGTCGGCGATGTTGGCGCGCTTTTCCCAGAGTTCTTCCAGCCACTCGTCCGCTTTGATGATCTGCTTGGGAAACACCCAGCAGCCTTTGCGCTCCGCAGGGTTTTTCAGCGGCTCCGAATAGTGTCTGTAGACATCTGCGCTCAGTTTTTTCTGCACTGCCTGCTTGAGCAATACGCTGACGAAAACATTGAAGCGTTTGATCATGAAGCGTCCGAGCAGTCCCCCCATCAAGGCGCTGAAGGTCTCATACTTAACATCGCCGTGCGCGGACCACATCCAGGTGTTCATAATCACCAGCCGGCGCACGTTATGAGGGTTGTTCAGAGCGTAGGAAAGTCCGATAGGGCCACCCCAGTCCTGCACCACCAGCGTGACGTCCTGCAGGTCCAGTTGCCTGATCAGAGTCTCCAGATTCTTGGCGTGATCTTGCGGCAGATAGGACCAGTTGCGTGGCTTGTCGGAGAGGCCGAAGCCGAGATGATCCGGGACAATACAGCGATATTGTCCAGACAGACCCTTGATCATGTTGCGATACAGAAAGGACCACGTGGGATTGCCATGCAGCATGACAATAGGCTTGCCCTGACCTTCGTCGACGTAATGCATGCGTCCGGGTCCGAGCTCAATATAGTGCGATGTGAAAGGGTATTCCTCTCTATTTATCCATTGATCGTCCATGGCGGCTCCATTTTTAGGATTTTAGCCTGATTAAAGGAGTAATCTTCTTGAAAGCTATAGGATTAATAGTTATACGTACGGCGCTTACCCATCAGGCGAACAACTGCGCGCTTCACGGAAATTCCTTATCGCCGGGAAATCTGTCGGAATGATGGAAAGCCTTCTTACTTTAAATGAGACAGATGCTTGCGACCAGAGGAAAATTGCCGGGAAGGCGATGGCGCGGCGGGTGAGCCGCGGGCTGTACGCATCAATCTTGTGCGGTGAAATATGATAGAGCGGAGTTTGGAAATAAAAGCGTCTCCCGAGATGCTGTTTGATCTCAGTCAGGATTACAGTAAACGCCTGGCGTGGGACCCGTTTCCAGAATCTTATCGCTTTTTAAATGGGACACAGCCTGCAAAGGGATTGCAGCTTGAAATCGTTGCGAAAAACGGTTTCTCCATGACCGTGGAGTATGTCTCTTATAAACGCCCATTCGTTGTCGCGATAAAAATGGTGCGCGGCCCCTGGGCGTTTGCAAAGTTCGCCGGCTCCTGGACATTCCAGCAAATATCCCCCGACAGCAGTAAAGTGACCTTTAAATATAACATCATTGGCGCCCCATCATGGCTGCGTTATATCGTGACGCCAGTGATTAACTTTGTATTTGGTCGTAGCGCTGAACGTAGACTGTCTGCGCTTAAACATTATGCTGAAGCTATTCAGTAATAATTCAAACAGGTTGATCTACCAAAGGACTAATATGTTAAGCAGTTTTTTTAAGCGCCGTGCACTGAATAAATACTTGCGAGTGCTGCCGTCCGTATTGCGTAAGGATTATGGCGGCGGTCCTCAATATACAGTTGGACAGATTACGACAGCGATTTCCAAATACGGTTTGTCAGGCAAGTATATTCATTACGCCGTCGCGCTGTTTGCCGTTCAGGAAAATATTGAGGTTATTTTCACTGAGCACTTTCCAGAACAGGAATACGAGAGAGTCCGCAAAGAGTTGGCGGACAGGTTTTTCGCTGGGGATATAGACTTCAAGGTGAATATCAGAGGGTTCTCTCCAACTGGGAATGCTCCAGGAGGAACGCCAACCTGTGGCGGATCGGATTAAAAGTGTACGGGAAGTTTAATGAACAAAATCCACAATATGATATTGGCGCTGCTGATTGCCTTATCCATTCTATACGCGCTTTTTCAAGCGTATCTGAATCTACAAGGCGTTGATGTCTCGGACTCAACAGACATTGTGTGGAGCCTGGTGTTTGCATCGCTAGTTGCTCTTTGGGTATCCAAGGACCCCAAGAGACAATACTTTAAAGCGCCATTCGAGTTTCATGCATTTATATTTTTTCTGTGGCCGTTTACTTTACCGTACTACCTGGTAAAGACCACGAGGTGGCGTTGGTGTTGCTCAGTATCTGGGCTTCTTGGGAATGAAACTGCTGTCATTTTTTGGCGGTGTCGCCATTTATTTCTATTATTCATAAAAGGTTGGTCGGCTAAATGTAATGTATTTGTTAGCGTTGTATATACATTAATAAAGCAACCTGAATGTAAGCTGAACAAGGGTAAATTATAAGGTTTGTTTATAGAATAGGTATCTGTTTAGAATGCTTGGCGTGAGAGTTGATCACCTTCTTGTTAGCTCTCTCTCATCTTTTAATTCAATGTGGAAGAATCCAAGAGTTCTAGAGATATAACTATGAATAAACAAGTTTTAGCTGGCAGTCTTTTTACGCTCTCTGTTTCGTTATTTGGTTGTGGCGGAGGTGGCGGCTCCAGTAGCAGTCAGCCTGCTGACACGTTGGTCATTAATAGTGAAAACGCGCCGAAGATAGCCGCCATTGTTGTCGCCGCTGATTTTACTGGTGGTTTAGAAAACGGTATCGATGATGCGTCTGATTTTGCGGCCATTCCGGTGCAAAAGAAGTATTTTGAGGCGCTTGACGATGGGCGTTTTGAGCGCAATACAACGGGAGGCGGTTTATCTGTTAGTTGCGAGCACAATGGTACGGTCACTATGGATATGACCTCAATATCAAATGACGGTGGCGTCTCAACTACTTTTTCGGGAACCTTTGCATTTGATAACTGTAGTGACGACGGCGATTTTACCTTGAATGGCGCCTTATCGACTGCTGGCGACAGTTATGATCATGGCTCAAGGAGTAACTCCAATACGAGTGGAAGTGTGAGTTTGCGTGACCACTATACTGGCAAGAGCGTCACTATCGGCGACATCAAAATGGCGATGAACATAGAATATGGCGAATACAATTACAGCCAGTCCTATTATGTCAGCGGTTCAATGATTGATAACAAGAGGTTTAGCGTTATGACCAGACAGCAAGTGTCAGGTGTTGTTGACCACGCGCCTACTGCGGGCCTCCTTCAGGTTAACGGCGCGGAAGGCTCAGGTTTCACCATTGAGTTTGATTCCGTCGGAGACGGCGTTTGGATCGACCATAGTGGCGGTCGTGGGACCTACTACTCATACGCAGAGCTGAAAGAGTTGGCCGGGGACTGATCTCCGTATAACATGACGCCCAATTCTTTTTTGGACTTGAGTTTTTAGATGCATCAAAACCGACAAGCACTGGCGTTAGGATCTCTGATATTTTTCGCTTTCGCATTTGTGGCGTTCATTCTTCTGGCGTTATGGGGATGGCCAAAGTACAAAATCTACAAAATGGAGGCGGACGGCTTAGCCGCGCTGCGGGAAGCGGAATGGACCAAGAAGATTCTGATAGAAGAAGCCAAAGCCAAGGAACAGGCGTCGCTTTTGCAGGCGAAAGCTCAAGTCACGTTGGCCGAAGCGGAAGGCAGGGCGACGATTGCGCGCGCCAAAGCCGAAGGGCAGGCGGATATTGAAAGGGCCAAAGCCGCCGCCGAAGCCAACAAAATAATCGGCGCGTCACTGAAAGACAATGAAGCCTATCTGCGCTACGTCTGGATTAAAGGCTTGCAGGACGGGAATGGTGAGCGGATTTATATTCCTACCGAAGCCGGGCTGCCGATTCTGGAAGCCGGTAAGGCCAAGTAGGGGCGCCGCTGGTTCATTATTGCCCACTTGAGCACGATGAAGCCCTGCGTCTGTGTAAGTAATGACGAACTTATTGCGCTTCATGACAGGCGCAGTGGCGATTGCCAATTGAATGCATGGAACCCATGAAATCAAAGACCCCCATTCCACAAGAACGCAATGAAACGGTCAGGCGGGAACTGATGTCCGTGTTGCAGGACGGCGCTTTTACTGTCGGCTCTTTATCAAAGCTGATAGGAAAATCCGAAAAAGAAATTTATGGTCATCTGGAGCATTTGCAGAAGACCGGTTATCTGAACATTGAACCTGCTCGCTGCGGCAAGTGCGACTATGTATTTGAAGACCGCTCCCGAGTCAAAAAGCCGGGTAAATGTCCCAAGTGCAAAGGCACTTTTATTGACGAACCGGTATTCTCCGCAAAGTCCCGATAGGGCATAGATAAAACGTTTGGAGGCGACTCATGCAAAGCGAACAGGCGTTGCGCGAAACAATACAAAACTATCGGCAGGCCCTGCGCCGGTATTTGCTGGACTTGATCGCGAAGATCAAACCGTCGCCTTATAACGAAGATATCTACGCGTTCATTATCGATGTGCGCATACATCACTATTACTGTGTGGTTGGCGTAAATAATCTGGCTGGCTATCAGGCCTTTACCGGCAGTGAGAGTCACTCCGCCGCAGATTTACTGGGTTTTAGCGGACGCAAATTCAATGTGGATGACTTTCCCATTCGGGCGGAAGGCAATGATGAGCTGGAAGAATTCAGCGTATTGTTTAATGAAATCTGTCGTGACTATTTTGATGCGTCGGAAGACGCGGATGCAGGAATGGATGAGCGGGAAATCGCCGGGCGTCTTCTCTCGCTCCTCCCTGATCTCTACCTGGAGGCGCACGTTGAAGCTCTGAAAGACGTCAGCGCGGAGTTGCGCACGATGAACACAGTCGATGACTTTGTGGCGTTTGTCGCGGCGAGTTGGGACCTGGATGAAGCGGAGAGTGTGGCTCTGGCCAAACAAACCATCGCTGACGACCTGTTCGATAAAGTGTTCGAACCTTCTCAAGTTATCACCGTGGATGAGCAGGACCTGTCCGACTTTGACGCATTGCTGCAAAAGGTCGCTGACCACTACCTGTATACCGGTTCAGACCGACCGATTCTGCATGCCGACCTGATTGGCAAATATGAAAGCGCGCTGGCGGACGCCAGACCGCAGATAGATGACGCATTGATCGGCCGGATCAACGATCTTCTCATCGAGGCGAAAGCTAAGAGCAAGAATCAAGACGAACCTTACTTCATCAATTTGTTTGAAAAAGAGGGCGCGTTTCTGTCTGCTATCTGTGGTCTCTTTTTCGTTAATCCTGCGCCTTGCCAGGCAACGGAAAAGCGTCTGCTGGAGTTGCTCGCCCTCGTTTGCGCAGAACCCTACCGCAGTACTGGCGACACCATGTCCATCGCGCCTTCTCTCATAGCGGATGTCCTACACGCGCTGAATGCAACGCGCTTTCCTCTATCGGACTCCTGCATGACAACGTTCTATCTGCAAAACTACAAAGCGTACTTGTCGTAACCGTTCACACCATTGGCGTCGGTATGTTGCCGGAAGTGAGAAAAAACGATTAAGATCAATTCGATAGGCGCTTTGGCCTGACTGTCGATCCAGGCTACGCCGAACAGCGCAGGAATCGCGCGCACCATTAAAATGGACTGGTTTGACGATGTTGAAAGACGCTTTTTATTTCACCTGTACAGAAATGTTTCCCCTTTTCCTTCGTTCTGATCCTGCGCGCCAGTCCGGAGCGCAAGGCGCTGTAGGGTTGAGATGGCGCTTCCTTTGATTGCCCAGCGGAACTTGAGCGTTCGCAGCAAGCTTATCCTGGTCTGCCTCAGTCTGAGCGTGCTGCCGTTGTTGTTATTTGCGGCGATCCTCGCGTTTACCTTTTCAGAAAATATGACGGCGCAGGGATACGAGCATCTGGCTTCCGTGCAGGATGTAAAGCGCAATCAGGTGGCGGAGCTGTTCAAAGAACGGGTAGCGACTGCGCAGGTGTTTGTGGGGGAGGCCCCCAGTCATGGAATGTCTGAAAATAACACGCCCGCTCTGCATTACCTGAAAGAATTCAGCATTGGCGTCATGCATCTGACCTCTGACGACAGTGAACGCACGGCGATCCTGAAGTCCATGTTCGCTGAGAGCGCGGCGGGGGAGGGGCCTTCCAGGGCGCCATCGTTATCGACGTCAGCAGGCGGTCTTGTTCGACGCGCCTATTACGATAATATCCACGCCGACTTTCATACCCGACTGCGTGCGTTCAGCGAACGCTTCGCCATTGACGATATGTACCTGATTGAGCGACGCGGCCGGGTGGTCTACTCGGTAAAGAAAGGCGTCTATTTCGGTGAAGACCTTAAATCAGGGAGATACTCAACCGGTGCTGAGGCCGGTTTGACGAGCATATTCAAGAAAGTAACCGCTCACACTGAAACCCTCGCCACGGATAGCGTGTTCACCGGATTTTATCCCTATCCTGGCCGAGACCACTTTGTGAATTATGTCGCCAAACCTTTGTTTGAATTCGGCGAACTGGTGGGGGTGGTGGTTTTGCAATACAGCAATGAAAGCGTTTGTCGACTGCTGGGCGGGTTTGCGCATCTGGCCGGTCTCAGCGAGACGTATCTGGTTGCGCCGGATCATCGACTGCATTCCGCCTTGACGCGAATAAACGAGCGCCCCGCCGACATTGATAACCCGGCGGTTGCCTCTGCCTTAGCCGGACTGAGCGTGCGACAGGCGTATTCGTCCTATGATGGCGCCCAGGTGCTCGCAGTTTCCACGCCGGTGGACGTCTATGGCGAAGCCTGGGCGCTGGTGACGGAGATACCCAGCCAGCCCATCTTTAATGAGATGTACGCCACCTTGGGCGTTGGGCTGGCTATCGTCATCGGCGTGATCTTTATCATTGGCGTCGTCGCCTGGCACTACTCCGGGGTGATTACCCGCCCGATAAAGCAGCTGACGCTGTTGGGGGACGAGTTGTTGGAGCAACAGGGCGCGGGAGCGAAGAGCGACGAGCAGCAGGATGATATCCGCCGCATCGAGCGTTATTTTTACGCCATGCGGGAGGCTATGCTGTCGGAGGAAGCGTCCAATCAGGCGAAGTCCCGCTTTCTGGCGGCTGCCAGTCATGATCTGCGTCAGCCCCTGCACGCCATGGGACTGTTTATTTCTGCGCTGGAGCCTTATGTGGAGGACGCCACCGGCGCCAAGCATATGCGTCGACTCAAATCCTCCCATGATTCTTTGACCAAGCTGTTTAACGCCCTGATGGACATGGCGCGGCTGGAGGCCTGCGCGGTGACGGTGAATAAAGAGACGTTTTGCGTAGACTCCCTGCTCAGCACACTGGAGGGCGAGTATCGCGCTCAGGCGAAAGCCCAGGGCGTCCGGCTGCGCGTCGCCCATTGCGGCGCCTATATTCATACGGATTCACTGTTGCTGGAGCGCATGCTGCGCAACCTCCTGACCAACGCCTTGCGATATGCCGAGGGCGGCAAGGTGCTGATGGGGTGTCGACGCCGGGGCGACAAACTGTTTATTCAGGTCTGCGACAACGGCGTGGGGATGACGCGAGAGCAGCAGCAGGAGGTTTTCAAAGCGTTTGTGCAACTGGATAAGCGCAGCGATGGGTTAGGGCTGGGTTTATCCATCGTGGAGAAAACTGCGAAATTACTGGAGCTCCCGTTGAGTCTGCAATCGGAGTCCGGCAAAGGCTCCATCTTCACCCTCGAAACGCCGCGGGTCGCTAAACCGGAAATGACGTACACTGACGCGCAAACGGAGCTGGCGGGCGTCCCGGCGCGCCAATTGATCATTGTACTGGATGATGATCAGGAGATATTGCAGGCGATGGAAGCGTTGCTGACAGGGTGGGGCTGTGACGTTGTGCTGGCGCGGAGCCTGGCGGAATTGGACGATAAGCTGGATACGCTCTCCAGCGCGCCGAGTCTGCTGCTTGCGGATGTGGAGCTGGCGAATGGCGAGAACGGCGTGGCCGCGATTGAACTGATGTCGCAGCGGCTGCAAACGCCGTTTACGCCCGCATTGATTACAGGAGACACTTCTGTGGCGCGCATGCAGGAAGCGGCGAAGATGGGGTTGCTCATGCTTTACAAACCTGTCGCTCCAGCCCAGTTGCGCTCCTTGTTGATGCATGCGCAAAACCAGCGGCAATCAGAAACCGTATAAGCACTGTCGCGGGTTGGCTGGATTAGTAAGAAACGCAGGTAGGATATCCTACATTTGCAGGATATGAATCAGGAGGGGTTTAGACTAGGCTGCGCGCAGTGTGCCTGGCGGGGAGTGTGCGCCAGGCGACTACATGTTAAGGGACTATTGAGAACATTCCTGATGATGGCTTCAAAAATACTCATCGCCGAAGATCATGACTTGTATCGAGACGGCCTGCGGCATTTGGTTATGGAAATTTTTCCGGACGCCAAGATCGTGGAGGCGTCTGACTTTTATACGGCGAGCGAGCAGCTCATATTGCACCCGGACCTGTCCCTGCTGATTCTGGATATTCAGCTGCCCGGCACGCAACGCCTGGATGGCGTGAAGCAGTTGCGCGGCGCTTATCCGTTGCTGCCGATAGTGGTTGTGTCTGCCTTGGAAATGGGGCCTAACGTGCAGAACGTCATGGCGTTGGGCGTGAATGGATTTATCGCCAAATCCGCCAAAAAGCATGAAATGCAGGAAGGCTTATTGGCGATACTGCGCGGTGAACTGGTGACAGTGACGCAATGTCATGATCAACTGCCGTCGTTTTCGCCTCGTCATCTTGAAACCCTGGAGTACCTGACTCAGGGATTATCGAATAAAGAAATCGCCAGGAACCTCGGCATTTCCGATATCACCGTTCGGCAGTATGTGTCCGACATTATCGATCACCTTGGCGTGGAGAATCGAACGCAGGCGGTGATGGCGGCGAAAAAGCGCGGCATCATTATCGACTGAGAACCGCTTGGTCTTTTAACTCCTCCTTTTTTGACAACCTGTTTCCCGGCGCCTTACCCTTCCTTACCCGTATTTCTTTCTGTTGCGTCAGCACTTTACTGTCTGATTCGTATTGCAGAAAGCGGCGGATGTTGTTTCCGGAACCTCACTGGAAGCGTTGAGTTTCGACGGTCGATACACGTGGTCATGCAATGGATTTCGCCAACCGATGTCGCCATTTCCGGCGGCTGCTTTCCCTCACTGTTTTATTCGCGCCGCTGTCGTTCGCAAAAGGCGCCGACCTTCCTGCTAACGCTGCAAGTCAAACTGATCCAGCGACTAAGCCTCTGATTTTATATAGCGTGCTTTCCGAATACCCGAACGTGGTGAGTTATGCGTTCACCCGAAAAACGGGAATACCAGTGGAAATCATTGAGATGCGCGGCAGCGGCGCGGCGATGGCCAGACTGCAATACGAGCAGCATTCCGGTAGTGGCGATATCTGGTTCGGCGGCAGTCTGGGGTCGCATATTCAGGCTGGCGCGGAAGGATATTTGGTCCCTTATGTTTCGCCGGAAACGACCAGACTGGAGCCGTTGTTGGGTGGCCCCTTTATGGAGGGAACGGTGAATGGATTGTATGGCGGCATTCTGGGAATAGTCGTGAGCAAACCGTTCCTGCTGGAGAGGAACGCGCCGATTCCTAAGACATGGAAGGACCTTGCAGATCCTGTATATCGCGACATGATCGGGATGAAAAGCCCTCTGGTTTCGGGTACGGCCTTTACCACCCTGATCAGCATGATCGCCCTGATGGGAGAAGACGCCGCCTTCGATTATTTCAAAGCGCTGCATCAGAACGTGGAGTATTACGGCAAAGGACAGACCTATCGCGTTTCGACAGGGCAGATCGGCATTGTCATCACCTTTTACCATGAGGTCGTGAATTCCATTGAGGGCGGCGATGTGGCGTTTATCGTTCCTCCTGAAGGCGTGGGATATGAAATCGGCGGACTGAGCATCATCAAACACGACGGCCAGGATTTACAGAAAGCGCAGGCGTTTATCGACTTTGCGCTTTCCTGGGAGGGACAGTCGTTAATAAAAAACGCAGGCAGTGATCGCATACCCACCTATGGCAAGTTGTATAGCGAGCAAAGTCAGCAGATTAAATTGCAGGACGTAAAACTGCTGCCATTGAATTTCGAGTGGGCGGGGATAAACCGGCAGCGCCTGCTGGATCGCTGGACGCAGGAAGTCGCGTCACAGGAGAAGAAAAGGTAGTCCAAAAAAGCGCCATTAGCTCCGCTGCAAGGCTGGCTCAAAGAGCTAATGGCGAACAAGGAGTTATGAAAACGTCTTAGTTATTGAAATTTCCGCCCCATTCAAAAATCTTCGCGATCGGGTTTTTAGCCGTGAAGTTTTCGTTATTTTCAAACAGCCCGTCATCCTGTCCGCAGTTTTGGATGGCCCTGCGGTTGCTCTCGCTTTCATTCGCTTTGTACTTCGTCGTGAATATCTGCATAAAGCTGTCCTGATGGTTGGGGTCGCTTGACCCGAAGATGACTTCAGGGACCTTTTGCAGCCAATGCACTTGTGCCTGTTCTGGCGTCGCAGTGTGAGACTGGAAATAAGGATTATTCATCGGGCTGCTCATATCCCAGGTCGGGTAAGGGTGATAGGAGTACCTGGAGTTATTGGGCAGCGCATCGGCGAATGGAATAATCAGGGAGCCGAACTGCGTGATATCCCAGAAAGTGCTGGCTCCGTCCAGGAAGCTATGGTTGCCCGCCTGCGCGTAAGCCTCATGGGTTCCCAGTGCGAGGTAGACGCCGACGTGATGCTTTCCGCTCTGAGTCGCTGCGTCAAAGCCCACTTCTTTCAATGAGGGCGCACTGGCGTTCAGGTTGGCTTCGTAAAAGGTCAGCCTGCCGTCATTCGCCGCGAAATGCTCGCCGCCTGCGTGTGCAGAGAAGTAGTACTCAGCCGGAAGGTATTGCCCGCCCTGATTGGTCAATTTGACAGAAACGTGCACCCAGTCTGCAAAATGATTGCCTTTGATTGCGCTGCCTGGATTGGTGGCGGACGTGTCATTGTAGCCTGCGAACAGGAAATACCGGATCCAGACTTCTCCGCTTTGGGTTTCGAGATAAGTGGTGTAGGTGGGCGCAGCCTGAGGCGCCATGGCGGAGACATTGACGTCGCTCCGGTCTCCCATTCTATCCACGAATATATTGGAGTTGATTCTGTTTTCGCTAGGTCTGACGGAGTTTTGGGAGCCGTTTTTATCGTGATGGCGCTTGTCCACCCACGCGCGCAGGTTGTAGTAAACGCCGTCGGCGCGGCCGAACTTCACATCTGCGGATAAATATTGCTGGAAGGCCTTCGGATAGTAATCCTCGGAACCGTGCAATATCCAGATGGGCAGGTTATCGCGAATCAGCGCCTGACGTTGCGCCAGGGGAAGTTGCGATACTCTCGCCACCGGCAAGTGTTGCGCAAGATAGTCGGCCTTGTCGCCGTTTAGTTCCTGATACTGCTGATCCGTGGTGAGCTGTTCGATTCTTGTTTTCTCACCGTAGCCCACTCTGTTTAGCAGGGACAAATATGTTTCTCCGCGTGCGACAAGGTCCTCGTCGCTGCGCTGTTGCAGACTGACGATATCGTCGGCGCTGCGATTGTACAGCTCCACGATCAGGGTATTGCGCTTGTCGCCTTCGGACATGTCATCCAGATACTTGTAGGAGCGCCATCCCGCTTTCAGGAGCATGTCGGACAAGGAGGAAGAGCAAGGCTTGTAATTGATCGACTGAGTTGCGCCTCCAGGCGTGACGCAGACGTAGCTGGCGGCGCCGGCGGCCTTCATTGCGGAGCCTGCGCCAAACTGGGCCTGGCAGGCCAGGTTAAGGGCGTTATTGCCCGATACATTGTTGAACTGACCGGTCACGCCGTTCCAGCAGGCTTGCGATTCTCTGTTCTCCCGCAGTCGCAACAAGGTGCTGTGGCTGTAATCGCCGGAGATCCACGCTTCGTTTTTGCTGTTCACCGTCAGCTTGCTGTTGGGATAATTAAATGCGTTGAGAGTTTGGTCGGAGCCAAAGCAAAATGTGGCGTCTTCTTTGAATGGTTGTGAATTATCGCTCTGGGAGATGCGTAATCTTGAGCCGGTGTGACGGATGAAGTGATTTGGATAGTTTTTTGATTCAAAAGAGTAGCAGTTACTCTCCGCCAAGCCTGCTCTCAAGACAAACGTGGCGTCCTGAATATCCAGCTCACTGGCGCCAACCGGCAAGGGATTTTGCCACAGCCAATAACCACTGTGCCTGAAAACGCTCTGGTTGGTGATATCCACCAGCTTCACTTCATCGCCTAACTCCGCCGCCATTGATCCTGAAGCCATGGTAGCGCCGGCAATAAGCAGGCTAATGTTCCGTATTAGTTGCAACTTCTTGTTCTCCATAGTGGATTGTTTTGGGAAGATCAGTCGCACCTGCAACTGATCTTCTGTTTTAGTGGGATGGTGTTTATGCGTTAAAGTGGAACGTTAGTCTCGCCATCAGCATTTCTGCCCCAGCATTGGACCGTATTTTCAGACGTAACGCCGCAAGTGTGTCTCATGCCGGCATGAACTTCGGTGAAACTTTGATTTGGCGGCGTCGCCTGGCCGTCTTCATTTAAGCCCCAGCAATTAATTGCGCCATCGGCGCGAAGAGCGCATGCGTGGCCCCAGCCCATAGATACGTCTACGAAGTTTCCGGCAGGGAAGTTAGTCTGACCATAGTTGTTCTGTCCCCAGCATGTGACATTTCCATCAAAGCTTACTGCGCAGTTCTGAGAGTAATTCGTGCTGAGTTTGGAAAATTTACCGGCAGGAGGCGTTGCGGAACCGCTGAAGTTGCTGCCCCAGCATTGAATAGAGTCATCCAACATAATGGCGCAACTATGATAAGAGCCTAGTTTAAGCTGCTTCACCTTTGTTTTCTGCGGCGGCAGGTAACTGAGTCTTCCCCAGCAAACTGTCTCGTTATCGTTATTAATGCCGCACGTTGCATAGTCGCCGCCGACAATATTTTTGTAGACGCCCTGAATAGGCTGTGTTTGACCGTTACCGTTGTAACCCCAGCATTGCACTTCGTTGTTTAATTTGATCCCGCAAGAGTGGAAGTTGCCGACAGTAACCTGTTTGAAGCTCTCTAAAGGCGCGTCCGCTCCGCCGAATGAGTTACTTCCCCAGCAGGAAACAGAAGCGTCGTCCTTTAACTGACAGTTGTGGTAATGCTTGGTGGTTACTTTCTCAGGCGATTCACTTTTAAGTGACCCTATCACTGCAAGGCCTTTAAAAATGAGTTCTTTAACCTGATTTTTGTAGCATTTTTGGGTGCAGGCAGAATCAGTTGTATCTGTGTTGATGCTGACCTTATCTATCGTTGCCTGGGACACCTGAAATGAAGCGCCAGCATTGATATTCAGCATCCCGAATGAATCGTTATCAAGACCGCAGCTCAGTCTGAAGCCATACTTTTGATTATAGTTTTGATTTAATTCGTTGACGGATTCATTGATGTAAGCGTCATATTCATCTGTGCTGCCTGTCCAACATATATTGACAGGTTTGCGAGAGGCGCGGGGTGGGTTGGTTTTACCTGCGCCGAGCAGAAAGTCTGATAAACCTTCCGCATTTAATTTCCCTTTTCCTTTGGTGGCTTCCCAAAAGTTATTGAGTCTTTCAACTGCGCTATCGCCTAGTTGATCAGCGAATATACTGTCATCTCCGGGGTGACTGAACCAGCTCACCTGAGTGCTGACCTCTTCCCACTCTGACTGGGTTAGTGGACTGACCGTGGCGACAATATGAATGGACCTGAAGGATTTGTTGGCGCTTGATCCTGTAAATCCGTTGACGTTGCTGAACGCCAGTTCCTCTATATCCTCGACAGAGTAAACGTGCCTGTCGGCATTGAAAGTAATGGCGTCGGAGCCAAGAGATACATTGCGTGGATTTCTGTAGACATTAAGGGGGGAAACGGATGCTTTATCCATTATGCCCATCATGTACAACTCAAGGTCTGAGTACGGGATTGCGTTCGTTCCCCACTGGGTGTTTATGCTGGAGCCGGCATAGCGATAGACGCCTGATGAGAATGTGAGTTTGTCTGGATCGAAGCCGCCAACTGCGCCGTTAGCGTCTGAGAGCCCCCAATGTCCACCCACGGACTTGCCTTGGAGATCGTTGGCTTCAACAATGCGATTGGACCAGGTATGACCTATTTCATGCAGACTGGCGCCATAAGCGATGTTGCTGCGATTAGGATAAAAGATAGTGGTGAGTTGGGTATTCGAATTTCCAAGTCGATGGTAGTTAGTTTGATTGGCTCCGTCGCTTACATTTCGGTCCAAGTTTCTAATTACGTTTACAAAGTGAAAGTCGTCTTGAAAGCACTCGTATACTTTATTGTTGATATTCGCAAGCACGGCCCCCCTCAAGTCCTTGGAAGCCAGAGAACTAAAGTCTGAGGCGCTGATCTGGAGAGAGACCACATTATCTGGAAGGTTGTGATCTTTTGAAAACTGAAAGTCACTGGCGCAGTTGGCCAAGGCCAATGCATCGGGGCTGATAAGCGTCGGAAGTGAGAGGGCTAGCGCCTTGATGAGAGTATTATTATTCATGATCCATACCCTATTTCCATATTGAATAATTTCCTGTTGGATGTCCTATCCCCTTCGTAAGCTTCACCCATTGCTAATGCCTGTATGAAGACGAAGGAGGACGTATTCTCATCGACATCAGCCAATCTGATAATCCTACAGTTGTAGGATGCATAGAGGTTGTGAGGTGTGACCGGCTTATTGTTGCGGCGAGACTAAACCATCGTTTACCCATAACGCGGGATGCCTATTCTGCGGGCGCAGTCGTAGACTTTGATTCTGGGGAAGCCTGTGAGCGATTTCGAATTTTATGCGAAACGGGGAGGCTGCTCCGCTGATATACCGTTGTGTGTTTGAGATATAGTTTTGCGGCGCTCTCCGGATGCGATAGGGAGGCCCGGCGTTAACAGGGACAGGTTGAATCGCTTCTTTTCCCGCTGAGTCCATTGCTTTTGGCAGGAGCGGTCGGGATGACGCTGAGTGTGCGAATCAATCGAATATTGTTGGCCGAGGAGAGTCCGACTTTACGCGCCAGGCTACGGCATACTCTGGCGCAAATGGCGCCTCATGCGGACATACACACCTCCGCATCGGTAGAGCAAACCCGCCGGGAAATACTGGAGTGGCGCCCGGTACTGGCGGTGATCGACTTCGTTCTGGAAGGCGGTAACATCGTCCCTCTGCTTAGCGAAGCGGAACTGATTCCCGCTGCGCCTTTTATTCTTGGCATCGCCCCGGACGCTTCCCGCGCCGACACAGTGCAGGCGATGCGCTGCGGCTTTTCCTACGTCATCGACAAACCCTTTGATCCAGGCACATTCGAACAGGCGGTGCTGCAGACGGTAACCGCGTCGACGTCTTTGGCTTCCAGCATCAATCGCATCGTCAGTCCGCTTCTTTACAGCGACTATAACGAGCTGGATTTGAAGAAACTGACTGCGGAAATTGAAGCGCTGATCTTCAGAATGGCGACCGCCGTCACGGGCTCCAAGAAAGGGCTTGGGCGAGTCTTGGGCATCTCCCGCCAGCTGGTGCAATACCATCTTAAAAAGCTTGGATAAATCGCCTTTGCGTCTGTCGGAGAAAGTCAGGGGCGCCAAAATTTTTGCACTTTTCACGATTTATACGAGAGCTATTATCACCTGTGAGGGCCCCATGCCCTCTGCTAGTAACTCCCACCTCATTTCTTAAAAAGGAGATTGGAAATGAAGAAATTACTCCTAAATTCAGGTGCGGGTCTGTTGCTCCTTCCATGGCTGGCGGCGTTGATGTTCGCCGCCGGCGCGCAGGCGACGACGTTAATCTACAAAGACTTTAATTCGTTGGTTGCTGAGGCGCAGGGCGTAGTGGTTGGAACGGTGAAGGAAGTGGTATCGCAACGGGCTGAGGACCGGCAGTTGTACACCTATGTCCGCCTGGCGGACGTTGAGACCCTGGCAGGGGTCTATCACGACAATGAACTTACGCTGATGATGAGCGGCGGTTATGACGGCCGCAACGGTCTGCATGTTGAAGGCAGTCCTGAGTTCAGCGCTGGCGAAAGGGTCGTCTTGTTTGTTGAAGGCAACGGTCAGCGTATGGTGCCTCTGGTTGGCTGGGGGCAGGGCGTATTCCGTTTGCAGAATGATGATCGCGGCGCCGCCATCGTTACTGACGAGGTTGGCAATGAAGTCTATGGCGTCGGCAAGAAAGGCGAAATTCTGAAGGCGAACCGTCATGCCCAGCGCGCGCAAATCGCCAATTCGGAGCATCTGGCCAACGCCAGCAGCGCACAAGGCAAAGCCAGCGCCGGCCGTTCTGACAGCGGCGCAGCGATGCTGGCGCCGGAGGAGGTCAAAGGTGCGCCGATGAGCGCCGAACGTTTTCTTGGCATGGTGCGGAGCCAGGCGCAATCTCGCGCGTTTGCTCAGGAATTGCGTTCCGTGAAAGTGGGGCAGGCGCTTGAACGTCAGGCCCGTGATGCCGGTTCCGCCGCCTCCGCCAACAGCATGGGCGACGAGTCCGCCGCTTCCGCATTGCCCCGCAGAACCCATCAAGGGGCAAGGTCGTCCATGGATCGGGACTGATCATGCGCATTACGCGCAAACCAGTCACGAGCGGCTATTCGAAGACAGGTACGTTTAGAAGGAGGACTTTCTATGTATCGTCAAGCTATTCACAAACTTCTATCGGGGCTGAGCGACGTCCGGCTGGTTTTGCTGGCGACTCTCTGCCTAGCGGCGCCGTTCGCCGGAGCCTATACCTACCGCACTTGCGACGGTAATGCGATCAAGTGGAACGGCAACCAAACCACGATGTATATCAGCACCACCTCATTCCCAGCCGGCAGCACCTGGGATTCGCGGTTGCAGAACGCTATGTGGCATTGGAATAACGTTAAAGGCTCACGCTTTCTGTACTACGTCAATCGCGATACCGATGGCAGTCATAACGATAATAACGGGCGTAATGAAGTCTATCTGGATAACAGTCTGGGAGGCAGCACCCTGGCGGTGACGCTGACCCGTTACCACTGTTACTGGCTGTTCGGCTATCAGTATGGCATCGATGAGACCGATATCGGTTTTAATAACAATATCGGTTGGAACCTGGGAGACCTGAATTACGCCAATCTGGGATCGCCCTACAGCTTTGAAAGCGTCGCTCTGCACGAACTTGGGCATGCTCTAGGGTTACTGCATGAAGACCGCTGGATGGCCACCATGAATTCCTATTACCCGAATAGCGGCCCACTTGGCCACTACAAGGAATGGGACCCCTTGGCGGATGACCGCCTTGGCTCACGGGTGATCTACCCCGACAGCACCACAGAAACCGATATCGCCGGCTCCGTGTTTAAACACACGGGTACAGGCACATCGGGGCTGGTGTCCAGTCCGACATACGCCTATCGCGGCTCGAACGTCACTATCCAGTTCACGTTCAGCAACCAAAGCACGGCGACCAAGACTTTTGATATCAGCTTCTATCTGTCCACCAATAATTACATCAGCACAGGAGACACCTATCTAGGCTCCAACTATGGCGCCTGGGGTTCTCAAGGCTTTACCGGCACATTCAGCCGCACGTTGTATATCCCCACAACCGTGGCGCCGGGAACCTATTGGCTCGGGTTCATAGTGGACCCCAACAATGCGATATCAGAATCGGTTGAAAGCAATAACTACATGGAAATGCCCAGAAGCATCACGATCTACTAACTATGAAAAATACGTCGTATCCCTGGCTCCTGGGACGGACCTTGCGAGGTCCGTCTCCAGTAACTTTTCTACCTTTCATGATCATGCATGTAAGAATTACAAATCAGTCTTAGGGGGAAACATCAGGACTCGGCGCTATTCGCCGTGGACTTTTTCTTCCTGGACTTCTCTTTACCGTCTTCTTCATGCTGAGGCGGGCCGGAGTGATCCACTGGCGTGAAAGAGGGCGGATCACTGGCGGGAAAGGACTGATCGGATGTTTCATCGACGGCGTCGATCTCTTCCTGTTTCTCTTTGTTTGCTGTGACGTTCGCTTGTTTATCCTTCGATTGCTTGCTCATAGCGTGTCTCCATCTGTCATAGGTGAGAGCGATGATCGCTTAAGGCACTACAAGCTTTATGCCAGCCTGGAAATTCAGGCGAACTGATGTGTTAACGCATAGCGTTTGCGCAGGGCTTGCAGACCCTCAGGCGTGAATCGGATCACTCGCGAATCCAGGTCTTTCCGCGCCCAGCCCCGGTTGAGAATATCCTGTAAAACCCATTGCCCGAGTGAGCCCGCCAAGTGATGTCGGCGTTCGCTCCAGTCCAGACAGTTTTTACATACCGGCCGGCGCAGTTTCTCCAGACTGCCGACATCCGCGCCCAATGAGTTAAACAGTTCACGGCCGCTTGGGGTCAGGAGCAGTTGCTGATCTTGTTCGATCAATACGCCGCTGCTTTTGAGGGCGTCCAACAGGCCGACGCCGACCTCTCCCGCCAAGTGGTCGTAACAGACGCGGGCATGTCGCAGCGCTGGATCTTTCGGGCCGGTATTCGTGCGGCTGTGCTCCACGGCGGCGGAAACATTCAGCAGCGTTTCCAGAAACTCGGCGATCTCGCGGCTGCGTAATTGAAAGTATTTATGACGCCCTTGTTTTTGCGCGATCACCAGATGGGCGTCAGTCAGCTTTTTCAGGTGACTGCTGGCGGTGGCGGCGGTGATGTCCGCTTCAGCAGCCAGTTCCGTTGCGGTCAGCGCTTTCCCTCCCAGCAAGGCGATGAGCATGTTGGCGCGGGCGGCGTCGCCGATAAGGGCGGCAACTTTTGTTATGTCTGGCGCTTGGTTTATGTCCGGGGTCTGGCTTCTGTCCGCGTCTGGACTGAAATGCGGTTCGTTCGACATGAGAGGTTCACTGACAGTTCGATGGGCGTCGAAGCATGGCTTCCTGGTGCAGTTAGACTGCCGGAAAACCCAAACAGAGACAACGACCATGAATCTGATCTGCTTTATTGAATACAACATCGATCCGTTCCAGCTGGACGCATTCCGAACCTATGCGCAAAACTGGGGGCGCATCATCCCAGAGTGCGGCGGGGAGCTGATCGGCTATTTCCTTCCCCACGAAGGAACCAACTATGTCGCCTACGGACTGATTGGTTTTGAGAGTCTGGCCGCCTATGAAGCCTATCGGACCCGCCTGAAAAGTGATCCTGCCGGAAGGGAGAATTTTCAGTTCGCCCAGGCGCATAAATTCATTCTGCAGGAACGTCGCACGTTTCTCACAGCCGCGCCGGATACGCTGTTGAAGTTGAGCGCTCAGGCGCTGGGGAAGGTGAGCTGATGTTCGCCGTTATCTTCGAATTGGAGCCCAAGCCGGATCGAAAAGCCCAGTATTTGCGACTTGCCGCGGACCTAAAACCATTGCTGGAGACCATCGACGGTTTTATATCCATCGAACGTTTTCAAAGCCTGAGTCAGCCGGAAAAACTGTTGTCCCTGTCTTTCTGGCGTGATGAAGAGGCGGTGAAAGTCTGGCGCAATCAGGTGGAGCACCGCATGGCGCAGCAGTGCGGCCGGGCGGATGTATTCTCTGATTATCGGCTGCGGGTGGCTGCGGTGGTCAGAGACTACGGCATGACGGACCGGGCGCAGGCGCCGGAGGACAGCCGTGCTGTCCACCCGGACTGATTGAGGCGGCTTACCGGTGAGACGCCATCAGGCCCACGCCCATCGCCATGAGGGCTCCGCCCAGGGCGCGACCGATATGGCGTCCGCCTGCCCGCAATTTTTCTAACACACGCTGGTGCGTAATACCGATCGCTAACGCTGAGAACCAGAGACCGTGCGCCAGGCTGATGATCAGTCCATAAAGCAATTGCACCGCCAGTGACGTGTCCGGGTTCACTACCTGAGTGAAGATGCTCAGGTAGAAAAGGGTGGTTTTGGGGTTGGTGGCGTTGGTGATGAAGCCCTGCCGGAAATACGCCCAATCTGATTTTGCGCTGTCTGGATGGGCATTTTGCTGAGGTATCTCCAGACGACTTTTCCAGGTCTTCCAGCCGATATAAATCAGATAGAGTCCGCCTGCCCACTTCACCGCCGTAAACACCCAGACTGAACTCGCCATTAGCACCACCAGTCCTGCGAGGGTGTAAGCGGTATGCACCCAGGTGGCGCTGGCGACGCCGAGCGCAGCGAGCAACCCGGCGCGACGGGAGTAGAACAGGCTGTTGCGAGTGATCATGGCGAAGTCCGCGCCGGGGCTGATGGCCATAAACACCGCAATCATGCAAACCTGAGCCAGTTCGGCGGAGAGCAGTGCATCCAACATGACTCAGCCCTCCATTATTTTAGCGACGCCGCCGATCCACAGGCGGTGCGGCAAACCGTCAGTGATTTCCAGCTCCGCCTCGATCAGGCTGGGGGAGCGAGGCGTCATCAAGCGGCCCTGTTCAATGAGGTAATGCTCGCTTTTCTGGCCCAGAACTTCATAAAGATAAACTGAGGCGCAGCCGGCCCCCATGCCGGTGGCGGACTCTTCCTCGATACCGAAATAAGGGGCGAACATACGGGCGCTGACAGTGCGTCCGCTCACTTCCGTCTCCGGGCTGATGACATAGAAACCGATAAGTCCAAGCGCTTCGCTTAAGGCGGAGATGCTCTCCATATTAGGCGTCAGATTGCGCAGATCAGACATGGTCGGCAGGGCGATCACCAGAAACGAGACGCCGACATTGACCACATGGGGCGTCGCCAGCGCGTTTAACTGCTCCACCTGCAGTCCCAGGGCGTGGGCGGCGGCTTCCTGTTGCTCCGCTGTAATCGGCGTCACATGGCGACGAATTTGCTCCAGATAGGCTTTGTCGCCTTCCACCCGGATATTGCGCAAACCATCGACGGTTTCTTTACTGTGTTTGCCCTGAGCGACCTTACCCTGCTGCGCGAGCACGGAAAAGGCGGCGACCGTGGCGTGTCCGCAGTGAGCGATACGTTTGGTGGGAGTGAAGAAGTCCAGCTTCACTGTGGCGATTTCCGAGTTCGATAAAAACGCGGTCTCAGGGTAACCGGCGGCGCTGGCGATACTTTGCATGTCCGCTTCAGCCAGCCCGCCTGCTTCAAGCACCACTCCGGCAGGGTTGCCGCCGATGCCGTTATCGACGAAGGAACTTATTAATTTGACTGATTGATTCATAGGTTCGCCTCCGCTATAGACGTTATGATCAATAAAACGTTTGCGCTTTATTGACAGGTTTTGAGAGGATTATGAGACGAACTGTCTGCCGTATCGAACGATATACTTATTAGTACAGCTTATAAATTATGAGTGGCGCTTTGATCGAATCTGAGACTCTTGATGATGGATAAACAACTTCTTGCCGACCTGCTTTACCTGGAGGCGATAGCGGAGCAGCAAAGCTTCACCGCCGCCGCATCCGCCATGGGCGTCAGCCAGAGCGCCATCAGTCAGAGCATTAAGCGTATGGAAGCCCAGCTCGGCTTTCCTCTGTTGGAGAGAACCACTCGACGCATGCGTTTCACCCCTCAGGGAGAACGTTTGCTGTTGGGCGTTCGTAAAGCGCTTGGCGAGATCAAAGGCGCCCTGGACCAGATTCATAGCGAACGGGAAGAGGGTGTGCTGCGAGTGGAGACCTTCTCCACCTTCGGGATGTACTGGCTGTTGCCCAGGCTGCCGGAATTTCACAAACTGCATCCCGGCATTCGCGTGTATCTGAATACGGAAGAGAGCATTCGCCCCGCCGGATCAAGCGATGCGGACGTCATGCTACGATTTTCCTCCGCGCCGCCAAGCGGCTTTTTCAGTCAGGCGCTGGGAACAGAACGAATCTTTCCGGTTTGCAGTCCTTTGCTGCTTCAGCAGTATCCTGATATCAGCGCTGCTGAGATGTTGCGTCAGGCCACCTTATTGGCCACGGCCAATGACGGCTCGGATAACTGTATGAAAAGTTGGGCGCAATGGTCGCGACGCACAGGCATCGACGTCGGCGAAGATATAATCTATTTCAGTCGCACGGAACTGGTGCTGCAAGCCGCCCAGGCAGGCCAGGGCGTAGCGCTCGGCCGCACCTACATCGTCGCAGACGCCATCGCCAACGGCAGCCTGATCGCCCTGGACGCAGACCCGATCCCGGCCCCCTTCACCTACTACTTCGCCACCCCCTATGAACGGGCGGACTGGCCGAAGGTGAAGAAGTTTCGGGAGTGGTTGATGGGGTTGTTGGTGGCGCAATAACGCAAAATTTGAATCAGCGACCTCATTACAAATAGAGGATGTAGATGCTCAAAAAACTATTCGAATCAGATGTTCCCCTGTTCATGATCATCATATTGTTTGCAGTACATACTCTCCCCTTAGCATGGGCGTGCAGGGTCGCCTGGGGAGCTGAAGAAGCAGGATATTTACTCACCGTCGCCGTTTCTAAATTCCTGGTCGGGGTCGTTCTTCTTCCCGCTTGCCTTGTGCTGGTCGGGCTGTTTCTCAAGTGGCTCGACCGGGAGTTTAAACTCGGCAATATGTATTTTCTGGGGGTGTTTATGACAGCGGCGGCTAAATTGAATGGGACCTTGTAATAGAGATAGAAGGGACGGCGAATGAAGGTGCTACCGTGTCCGCAATGTGGCGCGAACATCGAAACAAAGTGGTGGAGAGTCATGTCATTCCACTGTCCGGCTTGTCGTGCGCACCTTCGAATAGAAGACAAGGTGGTTGATCCTCATCAGTACAACAAACGCAAGATGGCGTTGCTGATATATTTCGTGACTATTCCCTGGATCAATCTGGCTGCTGAGAAATATATAAGTAAGGCCTACTTACTCTTCATCTCTTTCGGAATTATTTTGTTTGTATTTTGGCGGATGGGGCCGGATGCAAGCGTCTCAGGGAAGGAGATAAAGTACGTCAAAAACGCTGAGACGTCTGTAAAACCTTGGGTTTTTGCCGTAGCTGTATTAGGTTTTATCGTCTTTATATTTTCCATGCTGTTGTTGCCCTGGCTTAAATAACCTTGGTTATAGGTAGCTCAAGCATTTATTTTGCTCCCTTTGTGTTGAGGAGAGCGATTGTCGGATAGTCCCAACAAGGAGTTCTTACTCAATGTGCGGCAGATTCAACGCCACCGCCTCCGCTGAAATCGTTGCGGCGATGGAAAGTTTTGGTTTTGACGCCACCGGCCTGCGCAAACGCTGGTTTGGCGATATGTTTAATATCGCGCCGACGGAAGCGGTGATGGTGGCGATTCAGGAAGGCGGCAAGCGCTATATGCGGGAGATGCGCTGGTGGCTGACGCCCCATTGGGCGTCAGAAATTTCCAATAAGTTCAGCATGTTCAACGCTAGGGCGGAAACGCTGGAGAAAAGTCGTGCGTTCAGCGGGCCGTTTAAATACCGACGTGGCGTGATACCTGCTTCGGGATTTATCGAGTGGGGCACCGAGAAGGGCGTTAAGCAGCCTTACTATCTCAAGCCCCCCTCTGGGAACTGTTATTTCGCCGCACTTTGGGATGTCTGGCTGAAGGAAGAGCACTATCTGGAGACCTGCGCCATTATCACTACCGAAGCCAGCGACTCCATCCGCTGGCTCCATGACAGAATGCCGGCGCTGTTATCGCCGGATCAGTTCGACGCCTGGGTTGATCCTGCGACGCCGTTGAGTGAAGTTCGCGCCATGCTGGTTCCGCGCGATTTGAGCGATTGGGAAATCATTCCCGTTAACCCGTCCATCGGCGCCGCAACCAACAAAAGCAGCGATGCTATTCAGCCGGTCAATACAACGGCAAGCGATGAAAAGCTAACTCAGTTCGAACAGGCGGAGCTGTTCTGATATGACTTGTTCTGATGTAAATGACCGCAGGCGACTCAACATATTTCCATCATATCCGCCGGCTCCCTCACATTGGCGATCACCTGCTTGCCGCTGTCCCATGAAAACAGATATTTGGTGTTATCGCCTTGATGCTGGTAACGCTCTCCAAATCCGCCGTAGTTAAAGCGGGTTTCCTTCTGACCCTGCGCGTTGACGATCATGGTCGCCGGACGGGCGGTGACATTTGCTATCACCCCGTGTTCCTGCTTCAGGTAGTTATGAAACGACGCCGCGAAGCTGTTGGCGGGATCGAAGTTGGGCTGGGTGGCGTTGCCGGCGGCGTAACACACGGTCAGACTGATTTTCTTGATTTGCTTCAGTCCCGGCGCGGCCTTATTGGCGATGAAGCCCGCCACCGCCTTGCCGTATTTTCCCGCACAGGTCACGCCGTTCAAGTCCCCGTGTCCGACGATCTGAATGCGTGAGTTCTCCGTCAGCGTGCCTAAGCCGGCGCCATTTGCGCTATTGATGACGACATGGGTTTTGGTCGCCACGTCATATTCAACCAGTTCTGATTTGTCAGGGTGCTTTCGATAGAGATTGTTTCCGAAAGATCGCAGGTTATCCTTGGGCTCAGTTAACAACACAATAATCAGCTGTTTATCGTAGTTCATCCTTTTTATCTCCCTTGTTTGACGCCCGTTTTTTGCGCAATTAGCGCGCACTTCAGGCTAATTCTCCACGCGGAAATTAGATAGTTAAGGTTATTCAATGATCACGGTTGTTTGGATCAGGGAGTCGTCTGGAAGTTCAACTCTTTTGTTGCGGAGGGGATGGGCGATTGACCATGCAGCAGCGCCCACAAGGGCCGCGCCGCCACATCCGTGTGGGAAAAGAGATAGCGCTCGCCATAGGTCTGTTGCGCGAGTTGCTGTTGCTCCAGTATTTGTTTGTCCTGGATATAAAGCGTGTGAACGAAGGGCTTGAACAGCGCAAAACGCAGGGCGGCGGGCATCCATGAGCGGGGGGCGTATAGCCTGACGAAAATACCGGTGACTTCGGCGCTGTGGGGAACAAAATAAAGTGCGGAGCGAAACAGCAGGCGCCCGTTCTTGAGATAGTCCAGTTCCACCAGCCCGGGAAGTTTGAAGCGTGCGATGTTCTGATCCACACCGGGATCGAACAGCCGGTTGATCCAGCCATTCTGCTTTTGCGTCAGTGCATAATGGGTTGCAAAACCATCGGCGCTGACGGTCTGCTCAATCTGCATTTGCTGGGGCCCCTGACTGCGCAACAGGCCTTGATGGATATAGGGCGTATGACAGGGGTCGAGAAAATTCTCAATGGTATGAAACAGGCTGCAGCGGATACGGCGATACGCCTGAGTCCACACGTAATCGGGCAGTTCGGAAAAGCAGACCAGCGCTTCGGTTGGCGTAGATTTCAGGCAGCCCCATATCAGTCCATCCCGTTCCTGCAGGACATAGCTTTGCAGTGTCGCGCGTGCGCCGCATTCTGATGATCCGGGAGTGTGGCGCAAGCGTCCCGCTGCATCGAATTCCCAGCCGTGATAGCGGCAGGCCAAGCGATTGTTGCAGATATTTCCTTGCGACAACGGGATCAAACGATGCGGGCAACGGTCCTGAAATGCGCAGGCTTTGCCTTCCAGTCGCGCCAGGACCAATGGCTCTCCCAGCAAGTTCGCCGCGATGGGCTTATCGCGCAATTTCGCCACAGGCAGCAAAGGGAACCAGCCGTCAGTGACGCCGGAATAAGGAAAACCCTCAGGCGCGCTCATAACTCGAACTTCTCCAGAATGGGGCGATAGAGTTTCTCCGTCAGCAGAGACAAGCCGCGCCAAACTGCGCGCTGATAAAGCCCAAGATGAGCGACGTAAACATAACTGTATTCGATCGTTGCTTCAGCCCCTCGCAACTTTTTGAAGTCCGGGGCGCCGGAGCTGAGATTGAGTTCCAGTTTGTTGTCCATGGCGTAGCGGATCACGAAGGCCATGATGCGCCGATATAGCGCCATTTTTGCGGGCAAGCGGGTGTCATAACCGACTACGGGCGCAGTCAGGGTTTGGTCGACGCCGAACAGGCCCGCCACGCCCAAAAGCTCATCCTGATGAAACAGACCGAACAGCTTCAGCAAGCCACTGCGACTGAAGGCGCTGAGATAGTCGGCGCTAAAGCGCACATTATGGTGACTGTACTTCTCCAGATAGAGCTGGTTGTAAAGCTGCTCCGCCCGCGCCATCTGCGTTTCGTCATCCGGGTCCAGCTCTTTGAATGACCAGTTCGGTTGACGCAGGAGACGATCATCCGCGCGGGTGTTGTTTCTGTTCCACCACTGCTCGCGATCAAGAAACAGATATACCTGGCGACTGATGATCGGTAACCAGCCGTCCTCGCGCGCCTGTACGATGATGTCAGGGTGCTGTCGCGCATTCAGCGAGCGCAACATCAGCGCGTGTTTGGGAAAGCGACGCAGGGCTTGCTCACGCAGTGCGCGTAGGTTCAGCTCGCGCCAGTTGGCGCTGTAAAAATTAGTGGAGAGACATTGATTGTTGAGCACCTGCAATCGATCCACTCGCGCCAGCCTGAACGGCCACTCCAGCAAATGCGTGAGGCCGAAGCAGAAATAACGTAACAGCGCTGACTCCACTTTCGGCAACTCATCGCGGGCGTAATAGATAATCTGCGTCAGCGGCGAAACCACATAACAGTTTTGCGGGTGGTAGTCATTGACGCTGGCGGGCGCCACCACACCGTTTTGTTCGTAGGCGACAATATCCGTAGTGAGATTGCGGATCAGTCCGGGTTGCTGCATCAACTCGACGAAGCGGCGATGCAGCTCATTGGCCTCTAGCATGAGGCGTCCTGCGCGGGATCTGCGTCGACATTGGCGTCAGGGCCGTCCCATTCAATGTCGAAGGTGCTGGCGTCGGTTAATGGACGCCTAAAGCGGGCGGAGCGATAAAACATCTCCGTCAACGCCAGCCATTGCGCTCGTTGCAATAAGGGCGTTTGCTCATCGGAAAGGGCGTCCTGGGCGCGGCGGTAGTCATGCAACAAACGGCCGAACTTGCCTTGCAGCAGGGACGGCGCGCCAAAAAACAGAGGCAGCGTGGCGCCGATTCGAAATGGTTGAGCCGGACCCGGGGTGTATGCAAATCGGCCCTGTTCATCAATGTGCAGGGTCTGCCGCAATAAATGCAGTCCACTGGTGGCGCGCGGGTTGCACTCCAGCACGAACAACTGGCCGGCCTCCTCAATGAAGTCAAACGCGGCTTGTCCGTGATACCTCGTGCTTTGCCCAAACTGGCGGGCGAATTCTTCCAGACGCGGGTCCGTATAGGGCTCAAAATAACTGGCGGCGGCCTGATTAAAGCAGTATTCCGGTAGGTAGGCCTGATGCGCGATCAGCTTGCCCTGATCGAAAAGCGCGTAGTTGCAGATCGCCTGACCGACGATTTTACGCTGCTGCACCCAGGGGCGGGTGGCGCTGATCTGTGAGGGAGTGAGCGCCGCCTGATGCGGATTGCGAATCACCTGGCGGCCGAAACGGGAGTACACGGGTTTCAGGATCGTGTCGGGATTGTTCTCTATCTCATCGGGGCTGCAACGCAGATGGGTTTCCGGCGCTTGTACTTCCCCAAGTCCGTGCATGATCGACAGACTGTCCAGTTTACTGTGCAAGCGAAAAAGCAGTTCTGTTTCGGGCATGAACCAGTGGGCGTCAGCCTGCACAAGGGGGCGCGCCTGGGCCAGATAAAAAATTTCTTCGCAGGTAGGGATCAGCAGATCGACTTTATGCTCCCGCAGCAGACGCTCCAGCTCGCGTGCGTAAGCATTCAGATCGCCTTTGGGCGGCGGCAGACGCAGATAGCCCTGCACCCCTTGCAAATAACGCCCCAATGGCCAACGCAGATTATCCGCGAGCCAGACCTGATGACCGGATTTAATCGCGATGCGGGCCCAATCCAGCGCGACAGGCGCACGGGCGCCAGTGATCAGGACGACCATAAATTGATTACTCTGCGTTGTTTCTGTGAGGGCGTCCATTGTGGACGCGGACTGTGTTCAAAACTGAGGGCTTGGATTACGCCCAACTTTGTCAGTGCGGCGCGTATTGCCTGCTCTATATCAACGTGGCGGCGGTCGCTTTCAATGCGTAACCGCGTGGCCTCAATTTGGCTGATGCGGTAGTCCAAAGGCTCTGGGCTGGCCAGGGCGGCGGCGCGATACAATAAGTCGGGTAAAACCGTCACCGTGGAAGACACCCCCGGCAGTTGTAGTACATCGCCGGTACGGCCGCCGATGCTGCGGAGGGCGCGAAACACGCCGGGCTCATCGCCGGCCTCGATCACGTCGTCCAACAGGTAACGAATAATCGGCTGGGTGCGGCGGCGGAAGTCGGTGACGATGGGGGAAAAGTGCGTCTTCTCCGGATTCAGCCAATGCGGCTCGATATGCACAAAATCTTCGTTCCATCGCAAGACGCCATCCTGTTGCGTGCAAGCGAGAAAGCCTTCGGTGCACTGATAAATCTCTTTGATCGGACAGGCGAAGCGCTGCTGCAACAGCGCTCTATCGGAAGGCGTGAGCACCTCGGCGCCGGAGATAATCAATTCCGGTTGCAACCTGTCGCCATACTGCGCACATAGCTGCAACGCCTGGGCGCTGCCCACCAGCAGGGTAGGTTGAAAGGCTTCCAGCGCCGCCAGCCATTGTTCCTGCGGCTGCGTCAGGTCGGCATAGTGAAACTGAATGCGCCCTCGATTGACGGTTTGATACAGCGGACTGTCCGCCCGTAACAACAGTGCGATGCGATGACGTCCCAACAGGCTCGGCAAGAGTTTGGCGAAGATAACGCCGGCCCATTCCAGACGTTCCGCGCGGGAGGCTAGAAACAGTCCGCGTCGGCCGGACGTGCCGGAGGAAAGTCCTACGGTGATGTCGCCCAGTTGCGACCGGCTGAAGTCCCGACTTTGCTCCGCTTCAAGGGCGATGTCGAACAGATGGTCCCGCTGCAGGCCGCGCGTATTCAGCTGATCGAAGTTGTCCATCATCAACGCTTTGGACATGATGGGAAAATCCTGCAGCGGCTTGCCTAAATACCCCTGATAGAACGGCGCATGGCGGCATACCCAGTCCAGATGGCGACGCAGTCGCCGCGTTTGCCAGGACTCCAGCTGCTCTCGGGACTGAAAGCGTCGATAGCGACTGGCGATAAAGTGGCGGAGTATGATGAGCTTTTCCATCGGCGCGCCTTTAACTGATCCAGCCTTGTTGTATCAGCGGGCCAAGCGTGTCCTGGCAATGGGACGGCGCGAATATGACTTTGTCCGCCATGTCGCGATAGCAGCGACGCAATTTTTGCAGCGTGTCGCGATAGGCCTTGCGGTCGTCGCAGATGATGTTCGCCAGCCAATGTTGATCTACGCCATCGCGCAGGTTGTCCACCAGCCAACAGGCGTCCGCGAGTAGAAACAGGAACTTGTCCTGCAAACGAACGAGTAATCCAATCTGGCCGGCGGCGTGGCCGGGCAGGGCGACCAGATACAGCGTTTGATCTCCGAACAGGTCGCGGGCGCCCAACCCGAGAGGTCGCGTCGGCATATCCAGGATATCGCCCAGATCCAAGGGAAAACTCTCCGTGAATGACAGGCGTGACTCCGCTTGGGCGGGGAGCAAATCTTTCAGATAGCCTTTGCGCAATCGACGTAGTCGTCCGGTTTGTGTGAGGTAACGATGGCCAGCGGGATGGCAGTGCAGGGTCGCCTTTTCAAAGTCACAGACGCCAGCGATGTGGTCGGCGTGAAAGTGGGACAACACCACATGCCTGACCTGATCCGCGGCGATATTCTGCGCCGCTAGCTGCTCTTTCAAGCTCTCTCCGTGTTGCAGGGAGCAGGGCGTCGCCAGCGCATAAAAGCGCTCTGGGTAATGCTGCGTGCATTGAGAAAAACGTTGATGGTAGCCCGTGTCGAACAGCAGTACGCCTTCCTGGGGGTGCTCGATCAGGGCGACGCCGGCGGGAAATTTGCGCGGCGCCAAACCCAGCCCAGGTTTCACCATGAAGCCGGGGTGGACGCAATGGCCAGCCTCAAACAGCCTGACTCTGACGCCAGTGGACATAGCGCTCGATTCCTTCAGCGATGGATATGGCGGGCGCGTAGCCGAGCTGGGCGCGCGCTTTGGAAATATCCAGGGTTTGATGATAGTGAAACAGGCCCGCGCTGTAGCGGGTCAGCTTGGGTTCAGGTCGCCCGGGCAGACGCGCCCGCAGCCACTCTGCGCCAGCGATTACCGGAGCCAGCGCGCCATAGGGGAGCGTTTTAATCGGCGTAGGCTGCCCCATCGTGTTGAATAGCTGAGCGAGCACATCCAGCAGCCGCACAGGCTCGCCATTGCTGATATTGAAGACGGAGCCCCGCTCAACAGGCTGTTGCAACGCCAGGATCGCCGCATCGGCGACATTATCGACGTAAGTGAGGTCAATTTCGGGGTTGCGGGCGGAAGGCAGCCAGAGCGCGCCATTGCGTATTGCGCCGATGATGCGGGGCAGAATGGCGTTATCGTGAGGGCCGAATATACCTCTTGGACGCAGGATGACCGTATGCATCGGACTGGCGGTGACGAGGTGTTCCGCACGGGCTTTGGTGGCGGCGTAGTCATTACAGAAACGAGGGCCAAGGGGCTGGGTTTCTGGAATATTCAACGCATCGCGGAACTGAAAATACAGGCTGGGGGTGGAGATGTGCACGAACTTCCGCACGCCGTTGGCCTCCGCCGCCGCCAGGATATTAATGGTTCCGTCGACATTCGCAGCTTCGAACTCCTCGCGTGTTCCCCAGGGACTCGATAGCGCCGCACAATGGATGACGGCGTCCACGCCTCGGCAGGCTTGATGCAGAAGCGCTTGTTGTTGCAGGGCCGCTGGAGAAAACTCAGCGCCGGTTTCCGAGGAAATGCGCGCTCCCAGAGGTTGATTTCGACCCATAAAACGGATGTCGAAGCGGTTCTTATACTTGCGCACGATAGACTGGCCTAACATACCGGTTCCGCCGGTCACCAGAATCTTCACAGACTCAGCACTCCCAACCCCAGCGACAGGCCCGCTGCGGAGCCGAACAACATCACTAGCTCACCGCGGGCCACATGCTTGTTTCGCAGCAGGTGGTCCAATGCAATGGGCAGCGACGCGGCGACCTGGTTACCCATGGTTGCAAACAGGTTGACCACTTTGTCCTCATCCAGACCAAGACGATGAACCAGGTGTGCGAGACCTGCGTGACTGGCTTGATGAGGCACGATATGGGCGATATCGGATAGCGTGAGTTGTGCTTTTCCCAGGCCTTGGCGGATGAAGTCTGGCGCGAGTTTGGAAACCATTTTGTAGAGGGCTTTGCCCTGCATTTCGAAGTAGCTGCCTTCCGCAACGGCGTCCATGGGGTTGCGAGTAGGGTGCAAACCGCTGCCGCCAGCGCGAATTTGGCACAGAGAATATCCCTCCGGGTAAGTCTGAAACAGACTGGTCAGCAACCCTGCGCTGTTCTTGGAGGCTTCCAGCACAAAAGCGGCGGCGCCGTCCGCGAACAGGGTGGCTGTTTCGGGTTTGACGTCCTGAACGCCAATCTTGGCCACTTCGCTGGAGACGATCATCACCCGTCGATAGCGGCCGCTGGCGATGGCGCAATGACTGAACTCCAGCGCCGCCAGGAACGACAGGCAACTGGCGTTGACGTCCATTGTGGCCAACGGCTCTGCGATCCGCAGTTCCGCCAGGACGCCGGCTGCGTTGTAAGGAAGGGCCTGATGGGAAGTGCCGCTGGCGCAGACCAGCAAGTCGATATCCGCCCACTGTAATTCTGCTCTGTCCAGGGCGGCCCTGGCGGCTTCCGCTCCCATAAACAGTGCGGTTTCGCTCGGGGAGGCGTAGTGGCGGTAATCCACACCGTAACGTCTACGGCAGGTTCCAGGCTCCAGACTTAATCGTTGATCCAGTTCTTTCGCTGAAATTCTGCCCTGAGGGAGAAAACAGGCGCTGGACCGTATAACAAATGACATCTTAAATCTCGTGCAAAGTGTTTTGAGAAACCACGTACAAACACCTTTCTACCGAATCCGGTATTCCGCGTCAGTGTACCCTTTGTCGTTAAACTCCTGTTTCGGTGGCGACCACCGGCCATGCTTGGCCGATAGATCCTCATCCATACTTGATTTTTGCGAAACTGTCGAGAAATTAAGCGATATTGACGTTGAAGATGTTTTGTCAAAGCCCCGCGTCGCTACATGGAATGAGGTCTAAACCCAGACAGGCTGGCCGGTTTCAAACATTGCGACGGAGTGTGGCTCGGGCGGGCATATTAGTGGAAAACCGAGGGGACCGAAACAGCAAAATTGAGGCGAAAGTGTTAGGGTTTGTAGAGTCTGCTTTAGCTTTTGGTCAACGAGCAGGTCGCCTCTGATCTGAAGGCGGCCTGCTAGAGGTAGGAGGAGCGGTTACTCGTTGAAGTAATCCTTCATTTCCTCGTCGATTTCCTGACGCAGGCTCATCAGCTTCAGGGCGTAGTCGCGCAGCTTGACGTCTTTCTTGGTTTTCGGCTCCCACGTCGGCACTTTCACCGGTTTGCCGTCGCGATCAATGGCGACGAAAATCATGATGCAATGCGTGGCTTTTTTACGTTCCTGCTCGATAGGATCGCGGCAATAAACGTCGATGGCGAGGTGCAGACTGCTCTGACCGGTGTAAATCACCTTGGCCTGCACTTCCACCAACATGCCGATATGGATAGGGCAAATAAAGCGGATGCCGCCCACATAAGCGGTCACGCAATAGCGTCCGCTCCATCCGGCTGCACAGGCGTAGCCGGCGAGGTCGATCCATTTCATCACCACACCGCCGTGCACTTTGCCACCAAAGTTGACGTCAGTGGGCTCAGCGAGAAACTGCAGCGTCAGTTGTCGTTTATCCGTCGTTTGCGATGACATGGCTTTACCCTTGTTAACTGCTCAAAAACGTCAGGCAATGCTCTAAGTATCAACGTAGTAGTCGCCTGATTAAATAATAGCTGTCGAAGCACTATAAAGCCCGCTAACTGTCCGGATAATTAGACATATGATCTAAGCATTAACCCTGTCGGACTAAAGGTTAAGTGAGCTGGGACAGGGTCAGAGATGGCAGGGATAGCGGAGGTAGCATAGAGCGAGCAATAAGAGGAAAGAAAAGCGGCGCATCAAGCAATGCGCCGTCAGAAATTACTTGTACTGCTCCATTTCCGCCAGAGTTTCTGGGGAATATTGGATGTGGAAGTGTTCTAGGAAGTCTTTGACGTATGCCTCCATTAACTCATCTCGGCAGATACCTGGGCCAATATCTTTCTCTTGGAAGCCACTGAAACTGAAATTTAATACCAGAATATGAGTCGGATCTATTGGAGTACCAACCCAGAAGGCTAGCGGCGGTGCGCCAGGATGACCTGTGCGGCAAATTCGCCAAGTAGTTAAATTGTTTTGATAGGCCTTGAGGTCGTCCGCCTTCTTAGGGTATACCCACATATCATCTTGAGAGGGCGTACTTCCTAGCATTTTGAACTCGTCTTCCACCTCTCTATCATACTCTCCGAAAATGTCACTAAAAGCATCAATGGTAGAGTTTAAAAAGGTAGTTAAACATAGCAGAGATGAGTCAGGCGAAACAGACACCTCTGATATTTTTGCACTGAATATCACTCTTCCGGCATCAAATGGTGTTATGGCTGATTTATAGGTCCAAAGCTGCTGTACCAAGGTAATAAACTTTGAATATTTATGTGCATCCTCAGGAAACTTTCCAAACATCTCATGTAAATCAATCTGTGACTCTGATATGAGCGCTTCAAACGACCCTTCATGCATTGGTAGTCTGAACACTAATTGAGTGCCAGAGAGGTCAAGACAAATTAAATCAGCTTCTTTATAATTTGGGGTAATTATATGGCTGGGCTTTACCATTTAGCTATTCCTTTAACCTGATTGAACATTTCCAGAAATGTACGATCTTGAGGGGTTGAGATCAGGCTTTTGGCATTCGTTATCGCGTTTGCTGTAACTTGTGTGCCTGCGAGCCAATTTTTATTTGCGTCGTTTACTTTTTCTCCAGTCTGCTTTCCAACCATGGATACAGCACCTGCACTTTGGCCTCTATGTAAGGAAGCTGAGACGATGGTGGCTCGATTACGCTTCTTACCCGTAATTATTGGGTCCTTATCAATGCTTGCCCCTGTTCTCATTAAGTCTCTTGTTATAGGGTATAAATCAATAGTTGGATCTACAAATTGAAAATTATGTTTACTAAGGTTTTCTTTATGGTTTGCCCTGGGGCTAGGAAGCTTCCCAATCGCTTTGGCCAGTAACTTTGCACCATCACCGATAATAACCCAGCGTAAAGGTTCATCGCCTGAGTTGAATGCTTGGCGGTGAGTTTGGGTATCTACTAAAACCCTCGCCAGTTTTTGTGCCGCATCATCTAGGTTATGTTGTTTCTGCTCTGGAGTGATCCATACGCCGAGCTCGTTATAAATATGACTATGTAAATAAAACATAGAAAAATCTTGTGGCTGGGAGCCGAAGCCGATAGTTTGTGTATGCCTTGCGCAGGACATTACAGCTTCGCTAAGAGTCTGTTCATGGTCGCTGATAGCTGCGTGATTCTCTTGTATTTTCTCTTGCTTCATAGGCATAGGCGGCATATCAGAGAATGCTGATGATCCTTTCACTCTATAGAAACCAGCTTTGTTTTCGTCACCCTTATATCCAGCCCTGATATCGTTAATGTAAACCCCTGCCTCTTTTGCTTTTTGATCGCCAATTTGGAATATTTTGTAAAAAACTCTAACGTGCTCCACCAATTCCATATGCTGAAATGCGTTATTTAAATTGCTGCAGCTAATTATTCCACCTGCAAGGCTTTTTAGTTCGATAATTTTTTTAATGATTTTTATTCCTGCAGGAGTCCTTGAGTCAACAAGCGCCAGAAATTGAGGTATTAGTTTTGCGTCAATGAATACCTTGCGGCCAGATTTACCAACGGTCTCAGGCGAAAATGGGATGAAGTTTATGAATTTACGGTCTACGTAGGTTTGAGCTGGTAAGTATGATTTGGCTGGGGCAATAAAGCTATTCATCTGCAAACATTCCTGTTAAATATCAATAAAAACATAAGATTAACAAGATGATGAGACAGCCGTGGGGGGATTGCAGTGGTAGCTCTTGGCTGTGCAGATTCGGCGCCTCATCCCTAAGGAAAATTGGACGAAATTTTATTCGATTTACCGATTTTTGAAATTGGGCATGGGGGTTAGGCTATATGGATTAATTCTTGGCCAGCTTGTTTTTGATGGTCGCGTTAACGAAAGTCGCTATGAGTGGAGCCGGCTAGTATCATGGCGCTTTTGTATGGCCAAGGGGCACGGAAGTGGACGACCGCGTGTTGAGCGATTCAACTGACCTGTACATCAAGCACCTTTCAGAACGAAAGATTCCCGGGTTTCCGGGGGTATGCTTTCAATGTGAGTTTTCCGTGGATCGCTATTCAGATGACATGGTGAGTCATCTTTTTGGGACGGATTTGCCTGATTCAATGGATCGGGCGGTGGCGAAACGCAGAGCCGAGTTTGTTGCGGGACGCTATGTGGCGCGGCGTGCTTTGATGGCGTTAGAGGCCACTGATCTTTCTGTCGGAATTGGCGAGAACCGCGCGCCTGTTTGGCCTGAGTCATTCACCGGATCAATCAGTCATGCACAGGACATGGCTATTTGCGCCGTGGCTGATAGTGATCGGGTAAAAAGCGTCGGCATTGATGTAGAGAATATGCTCAGCGAAAAAGTGGCCGCGGATATTGTAGGATCTATTCTCACCGATGCGGAGCATGGGTTTGTCGGTAGTGCTGAACGCCCTGATCCTAAGGCGCTGACTTTGATTTTTTCGGCCAAAGAAAGTTTATTCAAAGCGCTCTATGTAGAAGTTGGTTATTACTTTGGATTTGAAGCGGCGAAGATGCTCACTATTGATTGGCGATCGGGTATGTTTCGCTTGGAATTACTACAGACGCTCACTGATGCGCTGCCTTCCGGTAGTCAGTTTGAGGGACGCTTCGAGATTGATGCGCAGCGTGCTTTGACTGTTATCGTACGAGGCCATGGGTGAATTTTTCAGCTTATTCCGGCAAAGGAATAAATTCATCTTCATCTCCTGGAACCTTCGGAAAACGTCCGTTTTTCCAGTCCTGTTTAGCTTGTTCAATACGCTCTTTGCGGCTGGAAACAAAGTTCCAGTCGATGAAGCGTTTATTGAAAGATTCGCCGCCGATAAGAACGAGACGAGTGTCCTGAGTCGCTTCCAGGGTGATGTCGGGTTCGTTGGAGAAGAACGCCATGGCGTATTGTGGAAGCAGGTTGTCCCTGGCTTTCAGTTCGCCTTGCGCCACATACACGGCGCGTTCTTCCGTCTGTGGCAGCTTGAAGGTTTGTCCCGGTTGCAGGTGGGCCTCCAGATATAAGGTTTCTGCAAAGACTTTTACCGGGGAGGCGACGCCGCATGCGCTTCCCATCATTACCCGCACGTTGACGCCGTCCACGGTGACCTGCGGAATACTTGCGCCGGGATAATGGTAAAAAGCCGGCTCGATTTCCTCTTGGTCTTCGGGCAGCGCAAGCCAAAGTTGCAGTCCGTGTACGCTATGATCCTTGTTGCGAATTTCCGCTCTTTCACGCTCTGAATGGACGATGCCTCGGCCTGCGACCATGAGATTTATATCTCCGGGCTGGATTGGCTGAACGCTTCCCAGAGAGTCCCGGTGCAGTATCTCGCCGTCAAACAGATAGGTCACAGTCGCAATGCCAATATGGGGGTGTGGGCGGACGTTAATGCCGTCTCCTGCGGAGAAATTGGCTGGCCCCATATGATCGAAGAACACCCATGGCCCCACCATTTTGCGTTTGGCGGTAGGCAATGTCCTGCGCACTGAAAAGCCGCCGAGATCTTTCTCCCTGGGCTCGATAATCAACTGGATAGCGCCGCAACAGTCTTTGACGTCACATTCATATTCGTTCTGTCTGGTCAGATTGCTCATCGCGCCTCCTGAGCGTCTTTTCACCTTGGCTATGCGGATTGGACTCTATTCAGGATAGTTACTTTCGCGCCGTGCCGCCCAGGCGTTTAAGCTTTGCTCTGCTTATAGGCCTGATACGTCTTCTGGGCGGGCAGGGCTTTGAGCGTTTCCCAGGCCGCCATGGCGTCCGCGCGTGTGGCGCCGGCATTCACCGGGTCCGCGAGGAAGTCTGTGATGAAATTGTTGAATCGCGTGGAGGGAATGCGCGGCAGTTTTCCGGGCGTGGTCATTAATTCGAATAGCTTGTCCACCAGATCCTGATAAGTGATACGCTGATCTGCGCCGATTTGCCCCTTGCGCCAGTCATTCAGCCAATACCACTGACCGGATTTGTCTTTCAGTTGCGGGGCGCGCTTGGCGATTTCCTCACGCAAAAACGCTTTGGTGGCTTTGTCGCTGACGTAGTTAACCACGAAGGAGTTCGCCGCCAATCTATCGCGAGCGCCGCCAGTCTGTCGATTAGCGACGTTTTTTGGCAGTTCGCCCTGAGCGACGCCGAACAAATGAGATTTAATATGCTGCTCAATTTCGTTCTTGCGTAACGAACCGGTTTTGATCCCCAGAGATTGGGCGAACTCTTTTAATTCCGTGGCGTAGAAATACCCGTTCTCGAACTCTTCCTGTGATATGCCTTTATAAAGTTTGGTCAAAACGGCTCCTTGTTTTATTCGGAGGAAATATGAAAGGAGCGTTAATAGTCGTTAAATCAATGGATTAGTGTCAAGTCGCCAGACAAGAGGAGCTTGTAGGTCAAGCTCCTCCAGATAGGGGAAGGTTAGATCTTCGCGGATTTATAAATATTCCCCTTCATCCCAAACAGGTAGAAGGCGTCGTCTTTGACGAGGGGATCTGCGTAGATGAGTTCGTCCTGGGCGAAGTCGACGTTTTCCCGGACTTCTCCGCTTTCCATGTTGATGATGAGAACGCCGCCGGTGCGTTTGGCGTAGATGATTTCCTTGTCGTTATAGAACTGTAGTGAGGAGTAGGAGCCTTTTTTGATGTCAGACTCGATTTCCCACTCAAGTTTGTTATTGATGGCGTTCCAGGCGTACAGATTGCCGTAGTAATCATTGAAGTAGATGGTGTCGTTTTTAACGATAGGTTTGCCCACGACGGGATAGTTGATGACGAGGGAGTGGGATCTTTCTCCAGATTGGGTGAAGCAGGAAAGACCGCCGACATGGGTGTCGATATGAATCTCACCCTGGATAAAACAGACCTCATCCTGTACTCGCACGGGCCCATACCAGGCGGACAGAGGCAGCTCTTTCTTCCAGACCACAGAACCGTCTTTCAGGTTCAGCTTGTAGGCGAAAGGTCTGTTGATGCTGAATCCTTCCCTGGGGATGCCGCTGCCAATATAGACATAGTCGCCATGCACCAGCGCGAAGCCGTCCATATGGCCGCCTTTGAATTGCCAGATTTTCTCCATCGTGTCTGGATTGATGGCGTAAAGGCCATCTTCTCCTGCGGTTTGCAGCAGGTAATCCTGACCATCGGCGTTGGCGAATACAGGGAATATCTCTGTGTGTCCGTTGGTCTTGAAGTGGCCGGTGACCTGCTTTTTCTCCGGGTCGAATTTATATACGCCCATCCCATGCGACTGATGCAGGCCTTCCCCAAAATACAGGTAGTCTTTATAGAGGGTCGGGCTGGGCGAGAGAAACTTGCCGAAGAACAGCTTGTTTTTGATCGTGCCTGTATCGGCGTCGGCGACGTACAAGTAGCCCTCATTGGTGCCGAAGAAAAGCTCGCCGTTCACGATGGTTCCTCGGGCGAAAACGCCCTCGTCCTCAAGGGACTGCTTCCAAAGCGCGCGGTCGCCCTGCTTGGCTTTCTGATGATAGCTGGTGTCCGAGTTGGCGAACTTCTGCACCGCCTGCGGAACCGGGCCGTTCTTCACGTAATCAACGCCAACATAGCCGGCGTATATGGCCAGATTCAGCGCGCCGGCGGCGAACAGCACTTTCGGCTTGAGCAGCAGCTCCAGCAGCTTTTTGGGGCCTTCGGCTTTCAGCTTCACGCCGAACATCCCTGCGATGAAGGTGGCGACGACGCTGAGGGCGGTTCCCAAAAAGGCCAGGGGCAATAATACCGTTGGAACTATAGCGTATTGATAGCCTTCGCTGAGGGTATTAGATGATGCGGATAGTTCCATCATTTCCGTCAAGCCAAACATTCTCTCCTCCTTTAAATTTGTTATGGCAGTTGATGATTCCACTCACAGCAGGAATTCCCATTTCTCTCGCAACAATGGCGCAGTGCGACAGCACGCCGCCTTTTGAAACAATAATGCCCTTGGCTTTGGTGAAGATTGGCGTCCAGCCCGGATCAGTGGATTCCGCCACGACAATCGGGTTCGCCGGCCATTTGATGTTTTTCCATTTGTTCGGATCGTTAATAACCAGCACTTCTCCTTTAACCAACCCGGGAGAGATGCCTTCGCCCTTCAGGTTGTCGTTCTGTGGTTGCCGGTTATTCAGGACATTCTCGATTTCCTGAATAGAGGTGACGGCGGAAAAATTGAAATGCTTGAACAGCTTGGATTTGAGTTTGCGTTCTTCTATGCGCGCAGCATACGCCGCTCTATCGAAGCGGATGATTTCTTCTGCGTTCAGCCAGAAAATATCATTGGAAGGCAATTCATAGCGTTTGCCGAATTCCAGCAGGATATAGCGGAAATGAGCGAAGGGTTTGAGGGTCGCCATTTTCCATTTTTCCCGCAGCTCCAGCAGGTCTTTCAGAAGCTGCCACTCTTCCAGAACCAGTGTTTTCTTGAAGGTTTTAAACTGGTTTATTTCATCTTCGACATCGATAAAGGTGTGATTGTTTTTGCCTTTCTCATAATCCTCCACGCTGAGATCGTAAAAGGCGTCTTCGCCCAGTTCGATCCAGCGTCTGGATATCAGATCCAGCTCGCCAGGGCCGCGATGACCGTATTTCTCCAGAAACATGCCCCTCAACTCGGGCTTGGCGCAGGCCTTTTTGAAATAGCGGCCCATTTCGAAGGTTTCGGTTCTAATGCCGTTGCCGGTCCATTGCCGTATCAACTCCGCCGCTTTCTGATCGTTGAAGATATTCGCCAGCAGAGAGTGCAGGGTTTGAATCGTGGTTTCTGTCAGGGAAATCAGAATGTAGGGCCAGACCAGAGTATCCCGGGTGAAAACGATCATTTCTTTCAGCAGGCGGCCTTTCAGATCGTCGTCGCTCCAGGACTGGTAGTAGCTCAGGTCGTTAGGCCTGTCCATGACGGTGGAAAAACTTATCAGATCCTTGCTGGCGAGATTGATGAACTCTTTCCTGTGAGTGTTCACGCTCAGACCCGCCGACACCATTTTGAACACGGTTTTGGGAGTGTAGAGAATGGTCTTCAGGTTGATCTTGGAGACATGGAACTTCAGATGAGGCCTGGGCAGCGGCTCGATGGAGTAGGGCATGGGACCAAAATAGAGCGGCGCCAGTCGGGTGAGGTTGACGTAATTCTTGCCGAAGACGTTATCCAGAATCGATTCGCCTTCTTTCATGTCGCGAAAGCCCAGATAGCCGATCTTCTGCAGCGCTTTGTCGAAGGCCGCGTTTTTCTTGAATGAGTCGCTCCAAAGTTCGCTGGAGAAAATGCTGGGGTTAATCGAAAGCTCGGCGAAGGTTTGCCCGTCCCAGGTGGTGTCTTTGCTGTAGTGGGTTTTCAGGCGCTCCAGTTCTTCCAGACCGAATTTTTTGATCTGTGAAATGGAATTTTTGGCGGTGATGGGGCGCGCTTGCAGCAGGTAGACGACGCCCTTGTCGTCAATCGCCCACTCGATATCGAAATCCTGATGATATTTAGCTTCCAGCTGCCGGGAAACGATGACGATTTCCTCGACCTGCTCTGGTTTGATGTCATCGCTGCCGCTATTTTCGTGAATCTGCTTGGGCGTCTTTTTGCCTGAGACAAGGTCTTCTCCCACGCCGTTGATATATTCCAGCAGCCAGCCTTTGTCTTCATCTCTGGGATCTTTGGTGAAGAAAACCCCAGCGTATTTGGCGTCGATCATTTGCTGGATCACGACATTCATGGGGACGGCTTTGGCGGAGCCGAGGAAGTGTTTGCGATAAGTGGTGGAAGACTCTTTGAGAATGGAGTCGAAGCAGTTGTTAATGGCGGTGACCAGATCTTCCTGGTTTCTGATAAATAGAAACGTGGAGTTTTGCCCGGCGAAACTGTGTTCTTTGGAATCCTCTCCGGTTGCGGAGCTGCGTACGGCGACGCAAAACTGATCTCCCAGTGTTTGGTAAATGGTTGCAAGCTCTTCCTGGCTGGGTTTGGCGTCCAAGATAAAACCTTCGGGGACGCGAATTCCCATTTGCGTCATCATCGCCAGCATATAAGCCTTGCCGCCTACCTCTGTTTTTTCTTCTGGTAGTGACGAAAAAGAATAAATCACAATAACTCCCTTTAATTGCAAAATATATTTTATGTAAATTTTGACGGGCTATAACATACCATGGCTATTTTTAACTTCATCCGTATTAAATGCGGATTATTTGTTTTTTAATATTTAAATGTTGATTATGTGGATGATAGGGTGGCAATAAATATTCATACATTGAATATGCATTTGTTGTTAATAAAAAATAGTTTTTTCTGGGCCAAGAGTATTAAATGGCTAATTATTCGTGGGAGGCGTATGTGCGTTTCTCATTGTTATTGTTTTCCTTGTTTGTATAAGCCGGAAAGGTAGCACTGGCATCTTTTAAGCGCTGTGATATGGATCAGTTTTACGGGAGAGGAAGGAAAGGCTGTGCAGCCTGAACCCCGCTGACGCCTCTGTTCAGCGATAACATAAAGCCCTCCCTGCTGACGGTTTCGAATGAAGTGGCTGCCAGTCTCAAACGGAAAAATTTCTACGTAAAAAACACGAACCTCTTAAGCATTACTTAAGGAACCTCTGAATAACTCCCAGAATCAGTCATAATACGGCAGTCCAACTCAGCAGGAACACTTTTCATGGATCAGATGACTTTCTCCGAAGCCGAATACCAGAATAAAAAGCGTAAGACCCGCCGGGAAATCTTTCTGGAGCGGATGGATAAGCTGATTCCCTGGGAACGGTTGGAGAAGAAGGTCGCCCGTCATTATCCCAAGGGTGAGAATGGCCGGCCGCCGTATCCGTTATCCGCCATGCTTCGCGTTCACTGCATGCAACTGTTCTATAACCTCAGCGATCCCGCGATGGAAGATGCGCTGTATGAGATTGAGTCCATGCGTCGCTTTGCTGGTCTGCGCCTGTCAGACCGATTGCCGGATGAAAGCACGATCCTCCATTTTCGTCACCTGCTGGAGCGTCACGGTTTAGGCAAGACGCTTTTCAAGGAAGTGAACAAACAACTACAGAAGCAAGGGCTGATGATGCGGGAAGGCAGCATTGTGGACGCGACGATTATTTCCGCCCCGAGCTCCACTAAAAACCAGAGCGGCCAACGCGACCCGGAGATGCGCCAGACCAAGAAAGGCAATGAGTGGCGCTTTGGTATGAAAATGCACATTGGCGTAGACAGCGCCCGGGGACTGATTCACAGCCTTGAAGCGACGGGAGCGAATGTCCATGACATCACAGTTGCGGGCAAATTGCTGCATGGAGAAGAAAGCGTCGTGTTCGGCGATGCCGGTTACCAAGGCATTCATAAGCGGGAGGAACACCAGAAGCGGGCGGGTGTCGCCTGGTTTATCGCGAGACGTCCAGGCGTGCGCCGCACACTGAGCAAAGAGCATCAGAGAATGGAGATGCTGAAAGCGAGCATCCGAGCCAAAGTGGAGCATCCATTCCGCTACATTAAGCAGGTGTTTGGTTATGGCAAAGTCCGCTATCGAGGCCTGGCGAAGAACAGGAATCGATTATATCTACTGGCGGCCTTCAGCAATCTTCTTACGGTGTGGAAAGAGCTGCGGATATAGGGCGATAGGCCCACTTCCGTCCTGAAAGGGGCGAAAGTTGTTGGAAAAAGCAGTATATGGTTGGGCCAAATGCACAATGGAGAGGGATATTGGGATAACTATGGGTTATTCAGAGGTTCCCTAGAGCTGTTTCAAATAAGTTTCAGTTTGAGGTGCAGTTCCACACCTGGGATTCGTTCCAGGCGGTTAAGAATATGCACGGCATTTACGACGATATTCGTGAACTGGATAGATATGATGACGAGAGAGCGAGGGGCGAAGTCAGAGCTGTGCATACTTTCGCCTTTGTTAAGTGTCCTCCAGAGGCTAATTTATTGCCATCAATCGATTGGCGTGGGCGATACGTGCATCCTTTTGATTGGTTCGAGTTTGATCGTCGATGGAAAATGGTGTGATCAGGGAGGAGATGGGCTGGCTGCACAGACGCATCCATAGTTTTTCTGTCTGGCATTTGTGCTTGACCTCAAGTTGACTTGAGCTTGTATGCTGTCCCCACACATTCGAAGGAGCAACGCGTAGTCTTGCTGGATATCGGCGCGATGTTCTTTTATCGGCTACAAGAGGAATCATTATGGATGCAAATTTCTGGCATGAGAGATGGGCGGAAAACAATACACCCTTCCACCAAAGCGAAGCTAATCCACTGTTGGTCGCTCACTTTGACAGGCTTGATTTAGACGAGGGTAGTCGTGTTTTTGTGCCGCTGTGCGGCAAAACCCTGGATATTGCCTGGCTGCTATCAAAGGGCCATCCCGTGGTCGGATGTGAGCTGAGCGAAATGGCCATCGAGCAGCTCTTCGAGGAACTGGGCGTGACGCCTGCAATATCAGAAATCGCCGCTGGCAAACGCTACAGCGTAGAGAACCTGGATATCATCGTCGGCGACTTCTTCGAACTTACCGCTGAAGCACTGGGGCATGTCGACGGCATCTACGATCGCGCAGCCCTGGTGGCGCTACCAAAGCCAATGCGGGATCGCTACGCCAAACACCTTATGGCGCTCACCAATAACGCCCCCCAACTCATGCTCTGCTATCAGTACGATCAAAACCAAATGGAAGGCCCTCCATTTTCAATTAGCGCCCAAGAGGTCAAACACCACTATGCCGAAAACTATGCGTTAACCGCGCTTGCGACGGTTGGGGTGGAAGGAGGCTTGAGAGAGTTGACTGAAGTGACGGAGACGGTTTGGTTGTTGAAGAGTAAGTAAGCGGCTTATGAAGGCAGTGACACGCCGGGATTTCCTGGCGCTAGCTGCTCAGTTTGCACCTCAATCTCGTCACTAATAATAGATTCGTATCCTTGTCATTATTTTCCTTAACCCCCCTCAGTTTTTGGTGATGAATTAAATTGCAGAATTAATTGAGGTAGAGTGGCGCCATTTAGTAAACGGACCTAATAATCAGGAATTGAAAATGGCGCATCTTTCGCGTTCAGTCGTCTCATTTAGAGTCTTCGGTGATGATCTAATACCGGAGGAAATTACGAATATTTTGGGGTGTGAGCCCACACATGGTCAGACGAAAGGTGACGTTATTATCGCCAAGAAAACTGGACATAAAAGAACCGCTAGCACCGGCCTGTGGCGTATACGCGCTATAAGTAGAGAGCCTGGGAATATTGACGATCAGGTGCAGGAAATTTTCGATCAACTAACCTCTGATCCCGATGTGTGGAAAGTGCTTTCGGAACGATATTCAATGGATTTGTTTTGCGGCTTGTTTATGAATGTCGACAATGAGGGCCTTTTAATATCACCGCATACGTTGCGTCTATTGGGCTCCAGAGGAATCAGTTTGGATTTTGATATTTATGGCCCGGACTGATGTGGGAGTGAAGTGTTTTTGAGATGCCTAAATTAGATGCTTCGACAACCAGAGAAAGACTCAGGGCTGACTCATTCAAACGTCAGCCCTATTGGCAAAAGCACCTCCAAGAATCACCAATCCGCCCATATCGGCACGGACGCGGGATTTGAACAGAATCTATCACCAAGCGTATCGACCAAAGAGATCACGTCAGGACTGTTCTCATCCAGAGTCAGATTAGCCGCCGTTGCCTTGATGATGTAGAGCGCGCCGCGGCAGGGCTGGATTGCATCATGAACATCGATTCCCCGAGTAATCGCTAAATGCTTACCATCAGGTGACCAAGCGGCTCCATGGATATCGTGTTCTTCGTTATTCACCATAACTCGAAGATTGGTTCCATCAACATTCATGACATATAAATCGAAATAACCGCTGCCCCGCGTCATTGATGTTTGGCTCATACTGAAAGCCACCTGCATTCCATTGGGACTGATCGATAGGGTGTCCCAGACATGGCTATTATTAAACTTTCTCACCAACTGCTTTCCTGGCCCAACCTGGAAATCAACCTTATAAATCGAGTCGTCCTCGGCAATATACAATACGCCGCTAGGTGACCAGTCAAAGGCTCTGATATGGGAATGTTGATCCTCATAATAGCGGAGCGTGTCGCCATTTCTGTTCACTAAAACCAGCGCAGGTATACCCAGGTTTTCCGGTTCGTAATACATCGCGATAACGCTGCCATCTGGAGAGACTTTGGGATCAACGTCGAGCGTAAAACTACCTGGCTTGACGAATGATGAAATGACATTGCCATTACGATCCATGGTATGAGTGGTTACCCGAAAATTGACTCCGTCTCCCTCAACTTGGAAATCATCTTCCACAAATATCAGGTTTTGTGACTCATCAACGCCTATTACGCCATCCAGCTCCAACACTTCCTTTGCTTCGTTAGTCGCCAGATTGTACTGATGAATTTTATTGACTACTTTCTCAAAAATGAGCGTGCCTTCAAGCCCCGTCGAGCCCCCTGGCGAACCGTCGCCATCGCTGGAAGAGCTTCCGCCTTTTGATGAGCCTCCACCGCCGCCACAAGCGGCATTCAAAAACGCCAGGCTGCAGAGTATAAAAATCCTGTATAAGGATCGGGTTTTGGTAACTATAGGGTTCTCTGACATATCCACATATCCTTCCAATATTCAGCCACCGCTCAGTCATCAGCACCCACTGTCGCAAATACGAAAAAACAGAATGCCTTGCTTCCGACATGCTTCTCTTAACATTTTGAGACTGGGCTGTTCCGAGCGGCGCTATTAAATCTTTAGCGACTACCATCATCGCGGTATTGAAGAAGTTAGAGATCAAGCCAACTACACGAGCGTCAGCGGAAAACAAGGCGAGAACACCGCGGATATGACTATCGTCGCCTTCCAAACGCTCTAACGAGATCATCGTCATCTCTAACGCATTATTTCTTAAAATGACTTGATATCCATCTAGGGGTAACCCTGTAGGGGGAGGTTGAGCTCAGTCAGACCAAGCTGGCCCTGATACATATGTGATGGCGACTGATTTAGGGTTTATGGCTGTTGGGGCTGTGCATTCCTTGAGTGCTAACATCGCTATCCCTCTCATACGCAAACGCTATACCCCATAGCCGGGTCCACACTCATGCATACTACAATTGGCTCGGTGGGCTGATTAACTTTACTGATATCAATAGTATCAGCGACCTGATCAAAATTTTGAAAATGATCAGGCTTCGGCTTGAGCGGGGGCATTTGCCGCCAGTAACCGTCAAAATTTAAGTCTGAAGGGATAAACGATGACTCTATATGCAATTTATGCTGATCAGAAAAAATACCAGTATGTCGGTTCTGACTATAAGCAAATTATTAGCGAGTTTGGCGATAGCAAAGATACCCGCTTCGACGCGAATAGATCTCCTAGATCCTATAAAGACATCTGGAAAAATCCAATTGGCATATATTTCGGTAGTGACAAGAAGGGGCTGCTAATCCCTGATATATCAGAGCATCAGGGACGTCTGTTTTTGTCAGAAAAAGCATACGATGTTTTAAAGGACATCATTGACCAGGATGGCGAATTTTTGCCCGTTGTTTACGACGGAAGTAAGGGCTTTATGTTTAACACACTACGTCTGGCTGAAGATCTTGAAGCGCTTGACGAAACTCAGTGTGAGCAGGACGAATACGGTGATGTAATGAGCATTGGCTTCCACGAGGGAAAACTACAAAATGTATCAATATTTAGAGCGAAGTTTGACCGCTTTTATGTTGCATACTGTACGCAGGAAGTGAAGGATGCGATTGAAAAGGCGGGCTTAAAAGGGCTTTTGTTCTATTCGGATTTGCGGCGTCCTTGGCAAGCGAATGTTAATTTGTTGTAGCCTCACGCCTGAGCGGTTTTTTTAATAGTAGTGAAGCTCATCCCAGAAAGGTCATAAGCCATGAGTTTGCTTACACTTAAGCTCCGAAAAAAGCGTCCTTGTATCCCAATAGGACCAGATTTTTCAAAGGCTGAAGCTATTCAGATTTCCTTGTCAGGAACTAAAGTCAGCTTTTTAATGAACCGCCATCTTCCTGATGGCTTCTATGAAGAATATATTTCTCCTTCTAGCGAATATAACTTATTTGACAGTAATCTATACGAAGCTGACCGTAGAAAAATTGGTGAGGAGGCCTGCTATAAAGAACTAAGATATATAGTTCCTCTGCGGCGTTGCTGGGCTTTTCGAGGGCAGGCGTTTACCGGCTATGCCGCCCAAGTGGACGCCACAGTCTCGGTTCAGAGAATTACCCCGTCAAGCAAAGACTTTTCGCTATTAAGGCCTGACCATTTCCAGCAGTTCATAACGGATGCTTTAACTACTGAATATGGCCACTTGGTTTCGAATGGACGCAGTAAATTTGATGCGCCGGTTAACTGGAAACCAGATAGTCGCCATCCAATACATGCTGTGACATTTGAAGTGACGCCGGTGACCAGTGGCGATGACCGAAAGGTTATATATGCTTTCCCGGTTGATCATGAAGTCTGCGTCTTTATATATTTTCATCTTTTGCAATATGAGCCGGGAGAGCTCTCGAAGAAAGACGCAATGGTGTCGCCTAAACCGCTCTACGAGCTTGTAGAAAACATCATATCCAGCGTTAAGATCGAGCTATCGCCTTCCGCGCTTAATGAGTTGGAGCAAATTAAGTGCACTCACTCCAGCGCAAAAATCTCTAAAACTCTCAGTCCTTTGAAGTGGACGACACCAGAGCAAGACGCGGAGTGGGAGGAATATTGCAAGAACCTGGCTGAGCTACGCAGGCTTAGTTACTCAGACCAGCAAGTTCCTAAATCCGAGCAAGATAAACTCCACAATAAAATGAACGCAGCCACAACCGAAGAAGAAATGCTTAAGTTAATGGAGCAGGCTGCTGAGATGGAGGCTAAACACTCTAGCCAAGGTAAAAAGAGTTAAACCAGCTACCGAATCAATACTGAAAACACCTTTGGGTTAACGCTTGGGTGTTTTCAGTTCCTCTGTACTCAGCAGCTAAGCTGAGCAAACTAATCCCTTCGAAGACTCTCCACTTTCCAAGCAGTCAATGAAGATCATTTTCATGTAGCCGCAATTTGGCGCAGTGTGCACCAACCTGTCAGCGGCGGATAACCTGAACCTGGCCGCCGCCGACCCAAAGCGGCCATTGTTCCTGTTGCAATTATTGGTTGAATCCGATTTTGTACCGTTAACGCCTGCAGTTGCGGCTTGAGCAAACTGGCGGCTTTTTGCCGCGCAGCGCGAAAAGGTGACAGTTTACCCAAGTCCGGCAAGCTGCACTTGTTAGATTTTTCTATTTCGGACCAATAACCCCATCCCCAAGACAAGCAAAGCAAAAGTCGATGGCTCAGGAACAGCATGCAGAACGATGTTATCTATATTACCTAAAGCCCAAAAAGAAAATGAATTTCCATTTGCCCAGTTGCCTGAAAGATGACTGTTGGAATACGAAAAGTTAGAGCCATAAATATTTACTACCGCATCGTTATAAACCTCAAGCCAGCTTAGATTATCAAGATAGGTGATGTTGGTTTCACTGTTATTAAAAACTTTAAGCCAAGAAATATCGCCAGCCGAGATATTGATAGTTGAATTATGATAACCAAAGAGCCAGCTAGTTTCTCCACCATTTATATTTATGGTGGAGTCGTCATACGCATAAAGCCAGCTAATATCAGAATCTGGCATTGCAGTCAGGGTAGATTGGTCATGTGTGTAAACCATTGATTCACTACCATTTATATTGATTGCATCATTTTCATTGATGGTCAGGCTGTATGCTGACGTTGATAATAAAACTAATAATACAGAAAATGTGCTTTTTACTACTTTCATTTTATAACTCCATTTTGTTACTACTTGAAAAATCTAATATTTGTATAACGCGCATGCGCGTTTCTCAATTTTGGTTTTTAAAGATACTTCCGCCAGTTCCATGATTTCATTGGAAGCTCATTGAAATCGGCTCTTGTGGCTCACTGGAAAAACGAGCATGCGCATATATCTTACCTACTTGGTCCCGTTATTTAAATGGGCCTGTATCTAGATTATTGAATTCCTAAATTTTTCTAATAGAACAAGATGACAAATCGAGGCAGTGGTATCGGTAAAATGAGCATGCTTCTAGAGAATCCAGAGATATGCTGCAATTTCAACCAGTATTAAGCCTCGCATTGAATGTGATGAAAGGAGTGCCCGTTCCTGGGGGGTTGGTAGGCAGGAAAATCTTAGGTCAGAGTAAAAAACTATTAATATCCGCTTATGGCCGAAAGCGATCTATTGCCATTTAATGTTAAATAAAAAGGTAGCACTTCTCTCTGACGTCTGCTTTCGAGCAAGTACTGTGCCCTTCTCTAACTGTACAGCCCCCAAATTTTCATCCACCCAAAAGCCATGCTGTCGTCTTGCTACAGTCCGCAAGCTGTTGTGGAACGAAAATTCACTCCTGCGGGTTTTGCAAAAAACTTAGTGTAGGGAAAGTCGGAAAACAGGGCAGCCCTCATGCTGGACGGGCAGGCTGAAATTCGTCTATTGAAAATTTTTGAGGCGTTTTGAATTGTAAGTGAGAGAAAAAGTCGCCTCTCGTAGGGGGGACTTGCGCTTGCAGTCAAGATGCTCGCTCGTTTTGTCGTACCGAATGGCCAGTTTTTCCAATGATGTTGTCCTGAAAAGTGCTTCTATTCAATAACTTGAGTTCTTGCTTGTTGTGATAACGAGCCCCCTAAGTAAAGTGTATGTGCGGACGCACGGTATTTCGTAAATGAGATGGTTTGACTTTTCAGTACCTTTACTCTGGAATCAGTGGGTTTGAGGAACTATCTTCAAATAGTTGGAGTGGAAAAACGCGCATACGTGATATACAAATGTTAACTTAAATGGGTTCGTATTGTGAAAGTAGAAATAGGTGGCGATATCCAAAGTCTTGAAGTGGTGGAATATGTTATTCGTGATATCGTTTGTTCTTCTAATCCGCATGTAGGGCCTCAATCAATACCACACTTTCAAGCTCGAATAAGAATTGATGAAAAGTCTAAGTATTCTTCATTTGATTGTGAGCTATCTTATTCTGACGCAGAAAATAACTTCCTTGGGCTTACAGAAACGCATTCTGCAAAGAGGAGAAGTGTCACAAACGAGCCTCGCTCTATATCGGAAGCACTTGATATACCAGAGGGAACGACAAGAGTGGTCGCGAGATTTATAGAGGAAAAGGAATTAAGTTCTAAGTGGGGAGAAATGACCTTTAAGCTGGGTAGTTTTTTTATATTGATAGTTTTGGGAGCCTGGGCTGCTTCTTCATTACTAAGTTTGATAGGTTAACAAGTGCAGGCAGATCGAGCCATTTTTCGTTCATCTTCCCCTGCACGAAAAATATACTCCTGCTGCAGGCGTTATATTCAAATCCAAAAACATTAAATAAATATTTTATTGGGAAAAGATATGGAGGGCGTTTTGGATAAGCAGAACGAAAAACCAAATTTTCCACAAGCAATGATAGAAGAAGAAAAAAACATCCCAATGGATGGATATACGAAACCGATCCGAAATATGACCCTGATGTTGATGTGCCGCCAGAAGGGATCAAAGGGGCGTGGAAGATTGATGAGCACGGAGATTTAACGGGTGAATACAAAAGTAACTCAAATTACAAACCTTAATGGATTTAAGAAGTTTACCGTAGTGACTTTTACTTCTGCGCTCCATTTTGGTATGGCCACGAAATTTCAAACCAAAGCCCCACTCTCGCAGTACCAGTCACACCTAAAGGCTTTATGTTTAGAGCATGAATGATAATGTAACTCCAATTCATCCTCCTTTGTGGTCTGTCATGGCGAATGTAAGGAAAGAAACTCCTTACGGACCTGGAGGAAAGGGTGTAATAAAAGGCACAACGCTATTTTCGCCGGGAACAAAGGTGTACCTATTACCATGCGCCTGGGATCCAGGCTGGGGAAAGTACGAGGTTTTAGGTATTTGTAAGAGATCAGGAAAGTTTATTCGCACTGTCGTAGACAGTAAATACCTAGCTAACTGGCGTGTTAAACTTATTTATTCTCCTTCAATGATACTGCGACTAGAAAAGCAACTGGAAGGTCGTTACTGGAACGAAGAAAACGCAAGGCGGCTTATTGAGAATGTGGAGAAATGCTGGATTAATGCATAAAAACTGGCCTAGAAATAAACCTACGCTTTGTTCAGGCTTGTTCTAGAGCACACCGTAATAAATTTAAATATCTTCTCTAAAAGGAGCTATTCATGTCAATGAATTTACTTGTGGTTCTGGCTCTTGGAGTAGAACCAAATACGAATGAGTTAAACCAATTCGCGAAGGAGAGTGGGTATAATATTGAATACGCTCAAAACACATTTTTAAATGAGCGTTCAGGCTTTCTTCCGGCGAAACTGAATGGCCAGGAGGCTGGCGTGGAAGTTTACTCGTTTCCTGTCTCAGAATTATCCGAACCATTCAAAAAAGTAGTACCTCTCAAATTTAGTGGAGGTACTGTTTATCAACTTCGTTTCGGCGTGAATCCTATTGAGGTTCAATCAGCATTTACTACAGCAGTAATTCTAATAACTAAATATAATGGCGTAGCTATCGATGATCAGTCGGGTAGTTTAATGTCAGCGGAACAGTTAAATCAGGCGCTTTCTTATTTCACTGGTATGTGATGGTTAATTGTAATCAGGCTATCATGAGGGTGCTGTTAAACGTATCTACAACCGTAGTCTAGAAAGATGGGTTTTTAGGAAAAATCTATATGAAGTTTTTTGATAAGTTTAGAAAGTCAAAGCCTGGTGATCCAAACGAATTTTGGAACCAACTTTCAAATAAAGTGAATCTTGATCGTAGCCAATTTCAAGCAATGACAGAGGATGAGTTAGGTGAGCTAATCTCTAAAGCCCAGGCATCATACCGACGCGCAATATCCGCGGATAGAGCTGGGGAGATTTCAATTTCTCGTAAGCACTATCAACAAGCATTTGAATATTTGCCAACGCATATAGAAGCGCTTGACAACTATGCCATAGGCCTTGTCGAAGAGCTTAAATTCTCAGAGGCAATTCCTTTCTTTGAACAATCTGCGGTGGCAGAGCCTAATAGTCCACTCGCATTCGTTTACTTGGTGAAGTGTTATGAAGAAACAGGTGCAAAGAATTTATCCTCCGCTTGTGCTCAGTATTTGCTTCATCATTGGCCTGATAAATCTCCATACATAGACTGGAGTCATCTCGGTAAGCCAAAAGGAAAACAGCATCTGGCATCGCCGCTGGAGGAAGGTCAAGTTTGGAAATACAAAACCCGAGATTGCGATGATTCTTCTACAATATGGATCAAGTTGATTGAGCCTAGTGATGGTGGAAGAGTGATAGTGCATATTTCAGTTTCAGGAGTCCAAGCTCCAGATGGTAGTTTGATATTTATATCTCATCTTCCTTATGATGCTAATGCTTTACTGGATTGCGTGACATCGAAATTGGATGTGAAACAAGATTGGGAGCGTGAGGATGATCATTTTGGTGAAGGTTATGGAATGTGGTTTGAGGCATACAGTTCCGGTAAGGCTGGAGTTTTTACAGCGCCCTTAAGTAAAGTTATTGAAGGTGTGCTTCAGGCTATACCTGAAAAAAATTAAAATCATGTGCTCGCGTTTAACAAGAAGATGCAGGGGGTGGCCAAAATAATCGATGAAAAAATTACACTTTATATATTTATTTTTACTGACCGCTCGATGTGTGTCGGCGCTTGAGTTAAAAGAGTGTGAATCACTTGGAGGAAGTACTAACGTTGTAACCTTTAATGATCAGGTTGCAAAACTATCAGCTGTTTCCGAGAAGGGGGATTCCGACTGGTTACTTGATCTTCGTGTTTCAAAGGAGAAAGTAGAATTGAAGGAATATTCTCGCTCTGGGGGAAATACTGAATTTGAAACGCAATACTCAACCTATGACATTGCGTATCAAGACAGCAGTAGTATCTATGGAATAAAGCATCCTGATGCGAATACTCTGACTAAATCTGGGCAATTCCTGTTCATTGATGTCAACGGTTCTATTGTCCATTTATCAATAGTTCATCCAGCAAATAGAAATATTGTAAATCCTACTTCAGTTCAGCTTAGTGTGGTATTTTCATGCAAGTAAAGGCTATAACAATCACAAACACGTTAGCCCCTTCGGGGCTGGAATTCCACTCTTGTCCGTATCGTCGGTGCTAGGCGTCAAAAGTTATCGCATGACGAATGAGAGAGTTTGGCAGAGTCTAGTTAATTCCCTATCAGGTCTAGAAGGAACTTATCCTGTATCAATGATCTACGATACACAGTCGTACATGCCTGCGGTTGAAGAGTATTTAATTAATCTTCAAGTTGGCGAATATATTTAAAAAGCGAAATTCTATTTGGATGTGTTTTGGGACGAATATATTAATCAAACCTACTCTGGATACTGAAGCACACTAACGACCACTCAGTAGTGGTGGTCGGGCTGGACAAGATGGTTGGGTGTATAAAATAACGCCATCACAAATCTCTACTGAGAAAGTTGGTTCTTGTACAAGCTTTGAAGTTAACCCATTTGATTTAGTTTCGAGGTATCTCACAAAAGCAAAAAAGATCGTGCTTTCAGGTTTTGTAAATGAGTACATAAAGTCAAAAGCCTAAAAAGTCTGTCAACAGGACATTTTTTGCTTAGCGCCACTTTACTGCAAAACTCCGCTGCACAAAAAATGCCTGCTACAGAGGCGTTAAGTGCACGTAGGTGGACTCAACAAATGTTGGCTACATCGTCCCTATCCAGCCATCTCCGAGAAAAAGTGGCTACGCTGATCTGCAACAACAGCATGCTCTGGAGTGCCAGTGGTAGCGTCGTTGTTTCGTGAGGATAAAAAGGTGACGGCCTACCCCACCGACAATAGCGCCCGCCGGCGCGTGGACGCCCTGGACAACCAGGAGCATTACCAGGACAGCCAGATCGAGGTCAGCGAACATAGCGCGGAGCATGTCGGCGGCGTGAAGACGGTAGAAGCCTTAGGTGCGTTAAAGTTGCTGAGCGGCGGCCATGCGAACCTCTCGGCGGCGGATAACCTGAACCTAACCACTGCCGCCGATCTTAACCAGGCCGTCGCGCGAGATCGGAAAGCGTCGATCCAAGGCGACGACAGCGCCACCGTGGGCGGTTCGCGCTCCGCAACGATCAACGGCAACGACACGCAAACCAGCGCCAACAAAACCATAAACGTTCAGGGAAGCCATACCGACATCGCCAGCGCGGCCAGACAGATCCAGGCGCAAATCATCGAACTAAAAGCCAGCGCCGCCGTGACCATCCAAGCGCCGGCCATCGCGATAGGCGGCGGTGGCGTAGACGTGTTGCAGGTGATAGCGGATCTGATCGGGGTGGTGCAGGAGTTGGCGGCTACGACGGCGAGCCATACTCATGGTGGAGGGGGAAGCGGGACGCCATCAAGCAGCGGGAGCCATAGCAGCCAGGCGAGCCGCGCGGGCGCTTTGAAAAGTCTGATTACAGGAGTAATGCCATAGGCTGAAATATTAGCCGATCACACAAAGCAGATATTCGTGCGTGCGCTATCTTTTTAGACTGTGTTGAATGGTAAAAGACTACTTCCGAACCGAAGCGGACATTGCTCTTGTTATATGATTTTAAAATGGTCTGGTGGAATTATTCTATATTCGTTAATTTTGTAAACCGAATTTGCTATCGCTTTTGCAATTCTTGATGACAGCTTCATCTTTAACTCATCCGTAAAATCTTCGCCCCCGAATTCTTTAAAAAACTCCTCAGTTACCTCCGAGATTATCCGTTCATGTTCTAACTTAACGTGGTGGTTGAATGCAGCTCCGAATACCTTTCTCACCATTTCCAGGTATATACCTCCATCAAAACCTGATGCTTTCTCGCTCCAATGTTCATCATTCAAGTTTACAGTATCTTCGTACTCAACTTGGTCACCATTCAATGGATTTACTGCATATCCTTTCTGTAGGTTTGGCCCCTCCCAGCAATCAGTTAAAGCTACCATAAATTTCAATCCCCCAAAAAGTTCCACTAAGCCAATTGCCATTTTTTTATCTTCTGATGCGGATATTATAACTCTGTGCTGTGCATCAGAAATATTTGGCAAAGGAGGGAAATTTATCTGCGTCATGGAGATTGAATTCGAGGCTTCCTCACTACCGATTATGTATTCTATTATATTTGAAAAGCATCCACTTCGTAGTCTTTCAGGCGATATCATCGTGGCAATATATGTTAGTGCGGTTTTAGCTATAGATCGATGCTGAGAAACCAATCCCAAATCAATACTTACAGAAATCGATTTAGGGTACTCTACGCTTTCTGTAATTTCACCAATTTGAATATCTTCTATCCCTTTTCCTAAGCTTTTCAATTGTTGCTTTAGTAGCTTGTTAACCTCATCTACATTTCGTGCTCTAACTGAAATATTAACAACCCCTTTTTCCTCATCTATTTGTCTATCTATCTTTACGCGAGATAGCTCAACCCGTCCTCCTGGAAGGAGGTCAAAGTTTCTCCCATTATGTGTGCCATAGCTCTTAAGGGTTGCAGCTTCTTTTCCACGACCCGTGATGATACCGTAAAATGTAGAAATAATTCTCAAGCCTTCAGCTAAAGGCTTATCGATTTCCTTACCAAGTTCTATATTGCATTTCTGACAACAGATAGATCTCGAAGATTTGCGGCCACCGAGACTAGACAATACAACGTGTTCTTCAGAACCTTTTCCTTGGTCAAATTGTTCTGTCTTACAGTAAATACACGTTAGCTTCATGGTCGAACCACCTTTTCAAATAACGGCCGGCTCACGCGCCTGTTTGGAGCCGCGAAGCGGCGGACAATCGGTTTAAGACTTCAGAAGTTCTAGACTCGAATCCAAATACTTTATGGTTTCAGAGATCTCAAAATACTCGCCTTTGTCTTCATCGCCGCACTGCTCCGCTAAAAAAGTCAAAAAATCGCGCAGTGGCGTGGACAATCTGAATAGCAGATCATCAATAGCCCAACACTCGTTTCCTGCGTCATCCATTGCGGTTGTGAAATGAGCAATCCGCTTATTAATATCTTTGCGTTCTGCCTCCGTGAGAATGCTGCCTGGACCATAGCCAAAATCGGATACAGTTACGTCATCGTGTCGCATTTTCTTATTTTGAAAGAAATCATCGAACTTGCGAATTGCCAATAGGCTACTGGTCAGGCATGAAATAGCTATTGCGCCATATTCGTAGGGTAAATAAAGCTGCAGCTCATCCAGCTTCGGCTTTACCACAGCCATCCATGACACGCAGGAAAAGCACGCACTGACTGTAGAACAAACTACGACAACCTGCTCGTAACTATTTTTCATATCTCTATCTCGTCTTAACGCTTTGCTCACCGGAAAATTTGGAGCGAAGTGAGTAAATTTTCTGAGTGCAGCAACTTTGTTAGGCGCTCTTTTTTAATGAGAGAAAATTTGACACCTTATCGGAAATTGTTGAAATATTTTGCTGCTCAATCTTTGCCCTCTCAATCTCGGCAGTAGTTTGCCCTTTTTCCAATACCGCGTTTCGCTCTGTTGTCGCAAGCGTTTGAATTACATTGGATGTTGCAGCGGAGTCAGAAGTCATAATTGAGCACTTGATGGCCGCCAATTTTGCTTCTGAATTAGTCATTTCGTTTTGGAAATACTTTATCTCCGCAAGGCTTGATTTATATAGCTTTAAGAAGAAATAGGCAAAAACTTCAATCAATATAACCAGTGATAATCTGGGTGTAAAATGAGCAATAAAGGCCATTTTATCTTCTGGTATTGAATCAATTTTAAGAACAAAATACCCAAGTACTACTAGACCAATTATCGTTGTGAGAATGCCAAGAGTTAGATTGAGATTCCCCCTTCGGCTCAGCGCGCCAATCTCGGAATACAATCTTTCTAAAGTTCTAGAAAATACAACTTCAACTTCTTTTAGTTGATTAATAATTTTAACTTTCGCCTCAAGATCTTTAAGGACTTGGCTTGACGCTTCCGATTTTGATTCCTTTAGGATCTCTTCTTTTAACAGTGATACCAATTCCTCTCTGTGTTCTGACGAAATCACCTCATTTAAAGATTCTCGATTGCTAATCTGTTCCTTAAGCGCGCTCAGTTCAGACTGAACTTCCTCTAAATCAGATGAGCTAATAGAAACACTATGCTCCATTTTGTTTCTAAGGTTTCTTAGTTCACTTTCATATTTTATATAATCAATATTTGATTCCGGCCTTTTTTTGAAACCCGTTTGTAAATAGATCATCAACACAACCATGCCAGATATCAGCAACGAGACTGGAGCAAGCAAACTCATCATTGATCGGCTAAAGGGAAAGACTGGTTCGGCATAATCTGGAACCAAGTTAATATAGAATATTGCAGCGGTACCGATTATTGCCGGAACAATAGCCATTGCTACTCTTAACCGTTGCTGTCTCTCTGACTTCCAAATGTAGTAATTCTCGTCTTCTATGGATTTTTCAAAGTCTTCCATTGATTCATTTCCTTCGGTGTTCAGTTATTTCTATCACCTAACGCCCACAACAGGGGCAAAACGGAATGGAGCCTATTTGCGGTAAAGTTTGCGTAGCAAATCGCAAATGGGCTGAGCGTAGTTTGCTCCCTTGCTTGTGATTTTTATAGGGCAGACCGCCTAAACAAAAATGCAATAGAAAACTAACATTACCCAAAATATGCTTATTTAATTTGGAAACCATATAGTTCACCATCAGCGTTGCCAATTACGTGAATTTCTTTGAAAGGAAGATCACATGCAACTTGCCACAGATCATTTTCTATAGTGCTCCAACGTTGATTTGGAATAACAGACAAATCAGCCTGAATCAACAAATAGAATACTTTGGAATATCTGACGTTTTTTTTCTTTTTAAGACAGCTGATGACACCTGATTTCATGGCATCTAGTGCCTGCTCTGTGGAATAAGTAGATTGAGGGCTGGACATTTGAGTATCAAATTCCTCTTGGGAGGCATCGTCTTGCACTCCGATAAAACCACGCCCCTCACCAGCCTCATTCAACTCCTTGGCCAAGTGATAACGTTCGCGCCCTCTTTCTATTGTTACTTCAACCCCGCGATCTTCGCCATCAACATCTAATAGCCAGCAATCAGGAGTGTTATTGTCAAGCGGGAAACGTATTCTACTTGGATTGATTTGACTATATTTTAAAAAACGAAATACAGGTGCCACTTCATCTCTAAGCTTCTTCCATGGATCTTTCCCAAGCCTATAGTCTTTCGCATCACGATCGGTTCGACTCTCTGTAAGAAGCATTGAATACTTTTGCCGAAATTCGGCCACGGACATTCCATTTGATTTAGATAGCTCATTATAGAATTGATCTAGTACCTCTATATTAAACATTACCCAATCCCACACATTTGAAAAGAATGCAATCGCTGACCATCTTCGCCCTATAACATTTGTATAACGCGCATGCGCGTTTTTCCAATATTAGTTTCTGAAGATGCTTCCTCCAGTTCCCTGATTCCATTGAAAAATCTCTACAATCGGCTCTTGTGGCTCGCCGAAAAACGAGCATGCGCATCTGTCTTGCCCACTTGGTCCCGATATTTGAATGGATCGGTATCCAGCTTATTGAGTACCTTAACTTTTCTTATAGAACAAGATGACAAACCCTGCCAGTGGTATCGGCAAAGCGAGCACAATTCTTGATGAATCGGAAATATATTGTAATTATAACCAGTATTTGGCCTCGCGTTGAAAATGATGAAAGGAAAGCCTGATCAAGTAGTCGGTAAGCAGGAAAATCCTGGATCGGAGCAAAAACTCTTAATGCCCGCTTTTGGCCGAAAGCGGTCTATCGTTATTTGATATTGACTAAAAAGTAGCGCTTCTCCCCGGCGTCTGCTTTCGAGTATGTGCTGCGCCCTTCTATAACTTTACAGGCTTCAAATTTTCATCCTCCCAAAAACCATGTTGTGGTCTCGCTACAGTCCGTAAGCTGTTGTGGAACGAAAACTCACTCCTCCCCACGCCTGCGCGAATTAAGCAAATGCCAGATTGATGAAACTGGAGATAGGCCCAGAGTCCCAAGAGGCGGCAGTTATTGGGAGGATCGATACTTCATCTATTGCATACTTTGGAACAGAACTGTAACAGCGAGCCAGCTTTAAGTGGTCCAGAGGAGAACTGTCTCCGTCCGATTTTTCCAGCCCTAGGGATAGAGCTAGCTATTTAAATCCCTCTCCGACTGACAGTGGAATGTAGGGGCACCACTAGGGTGACAAGAGGCTCACGCAGTTTTCGTGAATAAAATCCTGTATTTGTGCACTGGAATCAGTGGGCTGGATAGACTATTTTTAAAGTGTTGAAATGGAAAAATGCGCATGCGCGATATACAAGTGTTATGCAAATTAGAGGTCAGGGATATGACGTTAGATGTCATTAAAAATCAAATAGACAAATTTCTAGCCTCAGAAGAGCCAGGGGTTATGGCGATAAAAGGAGAATGGGGCGTTGGAAAAACTTTTGCTTGGAATAAGTATTTACTCAAAGCAAAAAATGAAAATAGAATAGGTTTAAGAAAATACTCCTACATTTCGATGTTTGGTATTAATTCTGTAGATGTATTTAAATACTCCATCTTTGAAAATGTTATTGATAAAATATTAATTGGCAAAGAAGCTAATGTAGATACTTTCAAGAAGAATTCAGCTGATTTACTCGCATCTTTAGGACGCAAGACTGTGAGGCTCGTAAAAGGCGCTTCACTTCTAAAAGATTTTTCTCCAGCGATAGAGTCGTTTTCTTTTTTATCTCTCGAAAAACACTTAATCTGTATTGACGACTTGGAGAGAAAGGGGAAAGAGCTATCGATTAAAGATGTTCTCGGGCTTGTTTCTTTACTAAAAGAACAAAGAAAATGCCAGGTGGTAATTTTATTAAATGATGGAGAAGATGGGCTTGATGATTATAAGAAATACCGTGAAAAGGTAGTAGATATTGAGATCGCATTTGAACCTAATCCAGATGAATGTGCGGCGATTGCTTATTCTGAAGAGGCACCATATTATTCCAGACTTAGAGAGTTAACAACAAACCTTGGAATTAGAAATATCCGTATTCTAAAAAAAATCGAGCGCTTAATTAATTTATGCCTCCCTTTAACGAATGGATACGAATCAGAAATATCAGATCAAGTCTTATATTCGATCGTTTTATTTGCATGGAGCTATTTCAGTTCAAAAGCGAGTGATGAAGTACCAGATTTAGATTTTATAACTAGTAATGGCTACACATTGCTAGGTATAGGGAGCAAGGAAGTCTGTGAGAAGCATAAGAAGTGGCAAACCATACTTCAAGCATATAATTATCAGCTTACTGATGAGCTAGATATGGTACTGGTAGAAACAGTAAAGACCGGTTACTGCGCCGAAGAGAATTTCAAAGAAAAAGCATCTGCAAAGAACCAGCAAATAATAGCTTCGAAGTCCGAAAGCTCTTTCTCGAACGCATGGAGGCTCTATGGCGACTCTTTTCATGATAATAGCGGTGAAGTTATAGAAGGGCTTTATGAAAGCTTTAAGGAAAACTGCAAATACATTACACCCATGAACTTAAACGGCACTGTTTCACTATTTAGGGATTTGGGGGAACAGGATAAGGCATCCGAAATAATCGATATATATATCCAAAAAAGAAATGATGAAATCGAATTATTTAACATGGAAGAAAATAACTTCTTTGGTGATATAACAGATCAGGAGATAGTAGATAAGTTTAATGATGTATACACTAATTATTTTAGTGCCAAAAAAACGAAACAAGTTTTGGAAAGCATAGCTGCTACAAATAGCTGGAATCAAAGCGACGAAGTGGTGCTAGTAAATACATCGGTCGACGACTATTACAAACTATTTAAAACTCAGACTGGCCGCCCCCTCTTATCCTTTGTGACGACCTGTTTAAAATTTGGACAATTCGGGAATGCTAGTGATCAACAAAAAGAGATTGCTAATAGGGCTACAAAAGCATTACAAAGAATTGCTGCTGAGAGCGAAATTAATAAGAGACGAGTTAAGAGGTTCGGTGTAAACATTGAAGATGCATAGCAAGGCATTCAATTCGGACTCCGTAATGCTGTGACCTGTTAACACAGCATTAAGTGCACACTGGTAGTTAGTAGCTACACTGCCCCTATCCAGCTATATCGGTTTTTTGTTCCACAGTCTGATTAGATACCCACTTTGGTAACCTGCGTGGACGCTTTGTGGACACACTTACATTTTTTGAACAGTTCCAACTCCATCAAAAACATACATCTAATTGTTTTTAAAAGAAAATAAATCTAGAAAATCCATAAAAAATAGATCGTCTACCGGACTTTGACTCCGGGAACCCTGGGTCGAACCCTTAAGTTTCAATACACGCCCTCACACGGAGGGCTACTCCGAGCCGCCCTGGTCAGCTGCGCGGCATTCCGTTTCAATCCAGGCCCCCCGCATGGAGGGCAACTCCATAACTATAGTCCAGCCATCTCACGCAGAAGATGAGCCAGGAAGAAATGGGCGCGCTGATCTGCAGCGACTGTATGTACTACGGATGAAATCCCTATACGAATTGATTATTCGGGGTCACACCATGCCAGTTCCCGGAGATGGATAGGCAGTCTTTCGGTTGGCTGAATGAGTGCGTCTATTAGGTTGTTATACAGCCTAAATAGAGGAGGGTAGGTAATTGTGCGTAACAAATGAGACATGGGGGTGATTGGGCGCTTTTGAGTGTCGACGGTGAAATTGCGTTGACACTTTGGCGCTAGGCAAAAAAAAACAGGAACTTCGATTTCTCGTAAGTTCCTGTTTTTCTTAGGAATTTGGTGGTGCCCAGAGGCGGAATCGAACCACCGACACGGGGATTTTCAATCCCCTGCTCTACCGACTGAGCTATCTGGGCGACGGCGCGTATTTAAACCTCTGGGAGAAAAAAGGTCAAGCATATTTTTTTAATTTTTTAGTCTTTAGGAACAAAGCCTTCCGCAGCGTCGAAATTTTCGTTGTTGAGGAACTTCTCCATCTGCTCGGTGAGGTAGGTGCGAGCGTCCGGGTCCATCAGGTTTAAACGCTTCTCGTTGATGAGCATGGTCTGGTGTTGCAGCCATTCCTGCCACGCTTTCTTGGAAACAGTCTCGAACAGTTCCTTGCCGCGGGCGCCCGGCATGGGGGGCAGGGCGAGGCCTTCGAGTTCTTGCTGATACTTTTTGCAGAATACCATTCGCGCCATGTTGCTTATCCTTTATTGGGTTTCGTGTAGTTTCAATTATCTGAGCGTGATTAGGGTTCGATTATAACAAAGCTGTCAGAGCAGGCGCTTTTGCCTGTCCAGCGACTTCTGGCTGAGCCACTTCTCTATAGGGGCGGGCAGGCCGGGTAATTCCTGCTCCGGATCGAACCACTGGCTGTCGGATTCGCCGACGATGGACGCAGCGTCCTCCCGCCGCTCAAGATCGGCTGTAGAAGCGATGATGGGCTTCAGTATCAGATGATAGTGAGAAAAGGTGTGGCGGAACGGAGAAGCCAGCTCATATTGATTCAACTGTAGGTGCTTCTGCTCTTTCCAACTTTGCAGGGCGTCCGGCAGGTCCATATTCTTATCGCTTTCCGGCAGAGACCAGAGTCCACCCCAAATGCCTGTCGGCGGCCTGCGCTCCAATAGAATGTGTCCGTCCTCATTTTGCAGCACCAGGACAAAGCGTTCATGAGTGGGGATCTTCTTGCCGGCTTTGGGCGTTGGCAACTGGTCCGTCATGTCCTGCGCCAACCCTTGGCAAGTGTCCTCCATGGGGCATCGACTACAGGCAGGTTTGCTGCGGGTGCAAAGGGTGGCTCCCAGATCCATGATCGCCTGAGTGTAATCGGTGACTCGCTCGACAGGTGTGTAAGCGTCCGCTAACTCCCACAGGCGGACTTCAATTTCCCGTTTCCCCGGCCAGCCTTCTACGGCGTCATGACGACAGAGTACACGTTTGACGTTGCCGTCCAGAATCGGCGCCCGGATGCCAAAGCCCATGGACAGGATCGCGCCGGCGGTGGAGCGCCCGATGCCAGGTAATTCCTGAATTGTTTCCAGCGTGTTGGGAAACTCTCCGTTGAATTTCTCCACTATAGTCTTGGCGGCTTTATGTAAGTTGCGCGCCCGGGCGTAATACCCCAGACCGGCCCAGTGAGACAGCACCGTATCCTGATCCGCCTCTGCTAACGCCGCGACAGTGGGAAAGCTCTCCATGAATTTGATGAAGTAGGGAATCACTGTGCTGACCTGGGTTTGCTGCAACATGATCTCCGATATCCACACGTGATAAGGCGTGCGTGGATCTTGCCAGGGCAGGTCATGGCGGCCATATTGGTCAAACCATGTCAGCAGGCGCGCAGCGAAGCTGTTTGTCGCCGTGGCGGCGTCCTGCTCGCCAGCGGAATCATGGGATAGAGTAACAGGCTGTTTTTTTTGGGGATTCGACGGATTGTTCATGTAAGTAGATAGACTTGTGGCAATTAGCGTAGCAAACTATGGGCCCTGAAGGATCGATTTGTCGGGCGTACTCCGGCGGATAGCGCGTCCCGCCCGCTGTTGCAGCGGCCGCTTAGATTGCGCGTCCGTATATAAAAGACGTGTCCGTATATAAAGACGTATCCGTATATATAGAACAGTACTTCGCGGAGTGTACAGGATTACGCCTGATAAACCACACCAATGAAAACCCGCCGATAATAAAGTGTGCAGTCTTAAGGAGATAGCTTGTGTCTGTAAACATCACAATTGAAATCAGCCGAACCTTCGAAACATCCGCCAGTTACGACAGGGTGTTCGATTTGCTGGCCGACGTGCCGGCTTCCGTATCCCACTTTCCGAAAGTGGAGCAGTTGGTGGACCTGGGCGATAACGCCTATCGCTGGGAAATGAAGAAGATCGGCGTTGACAAGCATGCTATCCAGACTGTTTACGCCTGCCAGTACAGTGCAGATAAAGAACGCGGCAGCATCACCTGGGCGCCTATAAAAGGAGAAGGGAACAGCGAAGTGCAGGGTTCTTGGACCGTGGTGGACAAAGGCGGTCGCGTGGAAGCGCGCTTCCAGACCAAAGGCTCACTGACTTTGCCTCTGCCAAGCCTGCTGAAACTGGCCATCAGCCCCGTGGTTAAACACGAGTTCAACTCCTTGGTCGACGTCTATATGGACAACCTGCAAAAAGAATTCGCCTCCTGATACCTGCGCGGATGCGCTGGGACCGGACGGATTATCCGCGACGGTCCCCGGCGCTGTAGGCTAAGCGGAGATTACACGCTATAATGCGCGTTTTCTGCATTGGCTGGAGTAACGCATGGCGGAGCGCAAGGCGGAAGTCACCCGCAATACGCTGGAAACCCAAATCACCTGCAAGATTAACCTCGACGGCAGCGGTCAGGCCCGTTTCGAAACCGGCGTGCCGTTTCTCGACCATATGCTGGATCAGGTCGCCAGACATGGCCTGATTGATATGGATATCGTCGCCAAAGGCGATCTGCATATCGACGCCCACCACACCGTGGAAGACATCGGCATCACTTTAGGGCAAGCCGTCGCCAAAGCCCTTGGCGATAAAAAAGGCATTCGTCGTTATGGTCACTCCTATGTGCCTCTGGACGAAGCCCTGTCCCGCGTAGTGATTGACTTCTCCGGCCGACCCGGCCTGGAAATGCATGTCGAGTTCACCCGCTCCATGATTGGCCAGTTCGATGTCGATCTGTTCTACGAATTCTTCCAAGGCTTTGTGAATCACGCTCAGGTAACCCTGCATATCGATAACCTGCGTGGACGCAATTCTCACCACCAGATTGAAACAGTGTTTAAAGCTTTCGGTCGCGCACTGCGCATGGCGCTGGAGCTGGACCCTCGCATGGCCGGCATTATGCCGTCCACCAAGGGCGCGCTGTAACTCCGTAACCAGGGGCTGTCTATGAAAGCGGCCTTTTTTACGTTTAGCGAATAAAACAGGAACGGTCATACCAAGCATGAATACGATCGCGGTCATTGATTATGGAATGGGTAACCTGCACTCGGTGTCGAAGGCGTTACAGCATGTGGCGCCGGATGCGAAGGTGCTTGTGACCGCCGACCCGAAGATCATCGCTGAGGCGGATCGCGTACTGGTGCCCGGCGTGGGCGCAATGCGTGACTGCATGGGCGAAATCGTGCGCCTTGGCTTCGACAGGATTATCCTCGATGCAGTCGCCTCCGGCCGCCCTATGCTGGGCGTATGCGTGGGCATGCAGGTGTTGCTGCAACGCAGTGAGGAAAACAACGGCGTCGACTGCCTTAAAGTCTTTCCCGGCGACGTAAAATTTTTCGGCCACGATTTGACCGAAAATGGCCAACGCCTGAAAGTGCCGCACATGGGCTGGAACGAAGTCAAACAAACCGTTGATCACCCCATGTGGGATGGCATCGCCGACAATGATCGCTTCTATTTTGTGCATTCCTATTATGCGGCGGGCGACCACCCGGAAGTCGTGGCGGGAACCTGCCGTTATGGCGTGGATTTCGCCGCCGCCATCGCGCGCGACAATATCTTCGCCGCGCAATTCCACCCGGAAAAAAGCCAGCACGCCGGGCTGCAGTTACTGAAGAACTTCACCCGTTGGAACGGCCGTCCTTGATCGTGGCGGCTGCAACACTCCCTACAGCCAGACATCCGAACGACTGAGAACCACAATGCTTATAATCCCCGCGATAGACTTGAAAGATGGTAAGTGCGTGCGCCTGAAGCAGGGCCGCATGGACGACTCCACCGTATTCTCCGATGATCCCGTGGCCATGGCCGCGCAATGGGTCGACGCAGGCGCTCGCAGACTGCATCTGGTGGACCTGAACGGCGCTTTCGCCGGCAAACCGGTGAACGGTGAAATTGTCTCCGCCATCGCCAAAGCGTACCCGGATCTGCCCATTCAGATCGGCGGCGGCATTCGCGAACTGGACATCATCGAACAGTATCTGGATGCGGGCGTGAAGTACGTCATCATCGGCACCAAAGCGGTGAAAGAGCCGGCTTTCGTCGAAGAAGCCTGTCGCGCTTTCCCCGGCGCGGTCATCGTCGGCATTGACGCCAAAGACGGCATGGTCGCGACGGAAGGTTGGGCGGAAGTCAGTTCCGTAAGCGCTGTGGATCTGGCGAAACAGTTCCGCGACGCGGGCGTTTCCTCCATCGTTTACACGGACATCGCCCGCGACGGCATGATGCAGGGCGTAAACGTGGAAGCTACTGCGGCGCTGGCGCGGGAATCCGGTTTGCCGGTCATCGCTTCTGGCGGCGTCACCAACATGGACGACATTCGTCGTCTGGCGACAGTGGCGGACAGCGGCGTTATTGGCGCGATCACGGGGCGTGCCATTTATGAAGGCGCGCTGGATCTGCGCGAAGCGCAAACGTACTGCGACTCCATCGCCTGATCGGTATAGAAAGGCCAAACAACTCACGAACACCAGTATCAGACAGACACATAGGTAACAACATGGGCTTGGCGAAACGCATTATTCCTTGCTTGGACGTAGATAAAGGAAGAGTGGTCAAAGGCGTTCAATTTGTGGACATCCGCGACGCAGGCGACCCAGTGGAAGTGGCGAAGCGCTACGACGAGCAGGGCGCGGATGAAATCACTTTCCTGGATATCACCGCCAGCCATGAGGGCCGCGACACCACTGTGCATACGGTGGAGCGCATGGCCAGCCAAGTGTTTATCCCCCTGACTGTCGGCGGCGGCATTCGCAAGCTGGAGGATATCCGCACCATGCTGAATGCCGGCGCGGATAAAGTCAGCATTAATACCGCCGCTGTATTCACTCCTGAATTTGTCGGTGAAGCGGCCGCCAAGTTCGGTAGTCAGTGCATTGTCGTGGCGATCGACGCCAAGAAAGTCTCCGCGCCCGGCGAAGCTGAGCGCTGGGAGATATTCACCCACGGCGGGCGCAAGCCAACCGGGTTGGACGCGATTGTCTGGGCCAGAAAAATGGTGGAGTTCGGCGCGGGAGAAATCCTGTTGACCAGCATGGATCGCGACGGTGCCAAAAACGGTTTTGACCTGGCGCTGACCCGTGCGGTGAGCGACGCCGTGTCTGTGCCTGTGATCGCCTCCGGCGGCGTAGGTAACCTGCAGCATCTGGTCGATGGCGTTAAAGACGGCGGCGCAGACGCCGTGTTGGCCGCCAGCATTTTCCACTTCGGCGAATACAGCATCCCTGAGGCCAAAGCGTTTATGGCCAAGCAGGGCGTTGAAGTGCGCATCTGATTTTCGCTGACGTATTCCTGCGCGACCACTGAACCGCAAAGGTAAAGTGTCGCGCTTTGAAGAGCGGGTATATACTTTTTTTTTAGGAACAGCTCCCGGCTTGTTGAAGTTGATGTGTGAACAGGCCCTGCTTCGGCATTTCCTGAACAGGTTTGTATATGCTCGACGTCGTCCCCGGAGAAAATGCCGCTTGCGCCCGGCTGATTCTGCAACCCAACAACTCCGCCGGCTGGAAAGGCAACCGCGTCTTCCTCTTTGCTGTCGGCGGCGTCGCCTTGACTATCTCCATCGCTTTTTCTTTCTTTGGTGCGCTGCCAGTGCTGGCGTTTTGCGGTCTGGAACTTGCGCTACTGGCGGGGATGCTGCGGGCGGTCAGCAAACGTTGCGCCTCGCAGGAAGTGATCCTTATCACTCCTCTGGAAGTCTGCATTGAAAAAGGCATGGCGCAGCCGGAGCGCACCTGGACATTTCCCCGTTGGTACACGCGCATTGTGCTGGTGGAAGGCGGCCGCAATGGACATCTCTGTGTGGTGTTCGTCTGCAAAGGCGAGGAAGTGGAAGTGGGCGCCTGGCTGGCGGACGGCGACAGAAAAGTGTTGATCGCTACCTTGCGCTCACTGGTGGCGCATTATCAGCATCTATATCACTAATAATAGATATCCGACCCTAAGCGAATTCTATCAACTAACAAACTGATTTAGTTGACGCTTTTCTTGGGTTCGCTGTCGTGATGGCGTTCCGCCAGAATCGTCGGGGGCGTGGTCTGGAACATGTCCTGGGCGTTATTGCGAATCGCCCACAAACCTTTAATGGTGGCGATGGCGACGCCTTGCTCTCCCAGTGAGGGGAGCACTTTTTCCAGATATTCGATGGTTTCTTTGTGAGGATGACCGATTGCGATGGCCGTGCCTTTTTTGCGAGCGATGTCCAGCAGGCGTTTGAACTGAAAGTCGATGGCCTTGGTGCTGATGACATGGTCCAGGAAAACATCCCGATCCAGAGTGGGAATGGAATGACTGACGGCGACAGCGTGCGCGATGGAAGACGCCGTGGTGCGACTGTCGACAAAGTACAGAGGATAGCCCTGCAGTTCTCCCATCACCAGATTCATGGCGGCGCGATTTTGCGTCAGGGCGCTGCCCATATGGTTATTGACGCCGCTCACGTATGGAATCGCCTTGATCGCCTGCCGGAACGTCACCACCATATCCTGATTGCTCATGTCGCTGGTAAGCCCGCTGGCGCCGAGGGGAATCCGCTTCACGTTCTCCATGGGAATGTGCAACATGATTTCCTTGCCGGCGGCGTAAGCCAGTCTGGCTTGAGAAATGGTATGAGGACGGAAGGGCAGAAATGACAGCGTCAGCGGAGCAGGAATGCGTATGGCGCGCTCCCCCATGTGCTGATAGTTGCCCATATCGTCGATGATGATGGCGATGGTGGGCGGATGATCTTCCAGAGGGGCTGAACGCATGATCGCAGGCGTCACCGCCGCTTGGGGCTGCGTGGCGTCAGCGGCTTCCTCCGCTTTCGCCGCGGAATGCGTCAAGAGCAAGAGAAGGCCGGCCCTGACGCCGGCGCGGAGTAGGTTGATTAGCGAAGACCTCAAACAGTTCAGCCTTTCGCAGACGCCTTCATAATAGTGAGGCCTTTCAGCAGATTTAGCGCTTCACGCAACTGGAAGTCCTTAGCGATGATTTCCTGTACGCTGCTATCCCGCTTGGCGGTTTTGCCGTCGCTTTCGCCATTCTCGTTGACCAAGTGACCGGACAGGTCCGCCTCTTTGAAGAACGGTTGTGATTCCTCTTCAGTGATCTGGGCGCGCTGCACCTGAATATCCGGCACGATGCCAAGGGCCTGAATCGAGCGGCCGCTGGGCGTGTAGTAACGCGCAGTAGTCAACTTGAGGCCGTATTCTTCGTCCAGCGGCAACACGGTCTGAACGCTGCCTTTACCAAAACTTTCCGTGCCCAGGATGATGGCGCGGTGGTGGTCCTGTAAGGCGCCTGCGACAATTTCCGAGGCGGATGCGGAACCGCCGTTGATCAGTACGACCATCGGCGCGCCGGCGATCTCATCGCCAGGGGTAGCCGTAAAGCGCAGCTTTGAGCTTTTAATGCGGCCATCGGTGTAAACAATCAGGCCCTCATCCAGCAGAGAGTCGGCTACGTCGACCGCCGCCTGCAGAACGCCGCCGGGGTTGTTGCGCAGATCCAGAATCACGCCTTTCAGACCTTGCGGCGAGGCTTCTTTCAGTTTGTTGATCGCTTTAGTGAAATCAGAGCCGGTTTGCGCCTGGAACTGAGTGATGCGGATGTAGCCGTAACCCTTGTCCAGGTTCATGGTTTTCACGCTGGCGACGCGAATGACGTCGCGCAACACTTCCAGTTCAACGGGGCTGTTTTCGCCTTTCTTCACTAAGGTCAGTTTGATCGGGGTGCCGGGCTTGCCGCGCATCATATTGACGGCGTCTTCCAGCGTCATGCCTTTAACAGTTTTGTTGTCGAGCTTGATAATCAGGTCGCCGGCGCCGATGCCCGCCTTCTGCGCGGGGGTGTCGTCGATAGGGGTGATGACTTTGATGAAGCCATCTTCCAGTCCGACTTCAATGCCGAGGCCGCCGAACTCGCCGGAAGTGGATTCCTGCAGGTCTTCAAAAGCGCTGGGCTCCAGGTAGGCGGAATGGGGATCAAGTCCGGACAACATGCCGCGAATGGCGTTATTCAACAGGGTGGTGTCGTCGACGTCTTCCACATAGGCGCGTTTGATGCGGTCAAATACTTCCGCGAATTTGCGCAGATCGTCCAGAGGCAGACTGCCGCGTTCAGCAGTGGCCGCGTCTGTTACGCTGACGTCGTCGATGGGAGTTTCGGGTTCCTGCAGGGGCTCGTCAGCCCAACCATGTGGGGCAACGGCGAGAGAGAGAATGATTCCGGATAGCGCATTTCGAGTAAATTTTGACAACATATTAAATTCCCTGCATTCACCTTTATTTCTTGAACCATCGGAGAGGGTCGTCAGGCTTGCCGTTATGCCTTATTTCAAAGTATAGCCCGGTTTCGGACTGGCCTCCGCTGCTGCCGGCGCTGGCGACGGTCTCGCCGCTGCGAACCCAATCGCCGGTATCCTTGAGTAAAGCTTGATTGTAGCCATACAGGCTCATATAGCCATCGCCGTGATCAATGATCATCAACAGGCCGAAGCCCCGCAGCCAATCCGCAAACACGACGCGTCCGTGATGCACGGCGGAAACAGGGGTGTTCAGTGGGGTTTGGAAAAATACCCCGGACGGTCTGAAACCACCGCCGGATTGTCCTTGAAGCTGCTGCAATGCGCCCTTCGTAGGTTTGGGTAATTTAGCACGGAGTTTGGAGAAAGGCACAGAGTCTTGGGTTAACTCTAAGTTAGATATGGCCTTTTCCACTTCCTTGACCAGCGTTTCTAGTTGCTTCTGGTTTTTCTGCATGCGGGTCAGTTCGTTCTGCTTGTAATTAAGGCTGGAGTTGAGCTTGGCCAGCGTCGTTTCCCGCTCTTTGCGTTTGGACTCAAGCGTTTCTTTGCTGAGTGCCAGCGCATTGCGGGATTCCAGCAGCGCTTGGTTGCGCTTGAGAATTTCCGCGCGGGTCTGCTTCAGTTCCTCGATAGTCTGGCGATATTTTTCGATATGCTCGCCACGGGCCACATTCAGGTAGTCGTAATAGGCCAGCATTCTTTGCAGGGTGGTGGGGTCTTCCGCGTTGAGCAGCAATTTGACGCCTTGCTCGCGGCCCATGCCATAAGCGGCTTGAATCTGTCTGGCGAGCAGGCCTTTCTGTTGGGAAAGGGAGGCCAGATGCTCTTTCTCCTTGTCCTCCAGCTCATCGACCTGCTTTTCAGTGTCGTTGATAGAGGTTTGGAGTTTGTTGATTTCCCGGACTTTATCCTGGATTTTTTCCTCGGTGGCGCGCAGCTCTTTTTCAAGATCGCTTTGCTCGCCCTGGGCGTCATGAATCCAGTCTTTTAATTTGCTGATATCGCGCTTGAGTTCTTTCAGCTTCTTTTCATGGTCGCCCTGGTCCTGCCAGCCGCTGTCAGCCCTGACACTCTCGGCGGCCGCGGGCGCAAGCATCAGAACTGCGATAACGTAGAGGACGATACGGCTAAGCTGCATGCGATCGGTATGAAAATTCTTTTATTAATAATTATGTACGCCTCTGTAAGGGGAGGCTCCGGGATTTGGCCCCGGCAAGTATAGAGGAGTTTCGGTCTGCGGCGCAAAACCCGGTGGTAAGGTAGGGAGGGGCAATGCTCTAGAGAAAGAGAGGGGGAACAGTTCAACTGTTCTCCCTCTCTGGATTATTTCGACAATCAGTTCGGAATGATCAAGGATTCCCCGGTCATTTCCTCCGGCTTTTCCAGCTGCATCAGATCCAGCAGGGAGGGCGCGATGTCGCACAGTCTGCCGTCTTTTTTCAGGGTAATGTCTTTTGGTCCGATGTAGATCAACGGCACTGGGCCAGTGGTGTGCTGTGTATGCGGTTGGCCATTTTCGTCCACCATTTGCTCCGCGTTGCCGTGGTCGGCGGTAATCAGGCATTGGCCGCCAACTTCATCCAGGGCTTCGGCGATGCGCTTCAGACACTGGTCGATACATTCCGCCGCTTTCATCGCTGCGTCGTAGACGCCGGAATGGCCAACCATATCGCCGTTAGCGTAGTTGCAAACGATCAAATCGAATTTGCCTGACTTAATCGCCTCCACCAGTTTGTCGGTAACTTCCGGCGCGCTCATCTCCGGTTTCAGGTCGTAGGTCGCCACATCGGGAGACGGAATCAAGATACGCTCTTCGCCTTCGAACATGGCTTCTTTACCGCCACTGAAGAAGAAAGTGACGTGGGCGTATTTTTCCGTTTCCGCAATGCGCAATTGAGTTTTATGCAGGTTGGCCATGTACTCGCCAATGCTGTTGGTCAGCTCCGTGGCGGGGTAGGCGCAAGCGGTGTGAATGGTGGCGGCGTATTCGGTCAGCATGACAAAGTCCGCCAGCTTGGGCAGCTTGCTGCGTGTGAAGCCATCGAAATCCTGCTCGACGAAACAGCGGGTTAGCTCGCGGGCGCGGTCGGCGCGGAAGTTCATGAAGATGACGGCGTCGCCATCATTGATAACCGCGTCGTTATCGCCGCTTCCTTTTATAAGGGTGGCTTTTACGAATTCGTCGTCTTCGCCCCGCTCATAGGCGGCGGTCAACGCCTGCACTGCGCTTTCTGCGTGATAAGGCGCTTCGCCCAGGGTCAGCAGGTCGTAAGCAGACTGCACACGATCCCAGCGGTTGTCACGGTCCATGGCGTAGTAGCGTCCGATAATGGAGGCGACTCGGCCGCAGCCCAGTTCTTTCAGCAGTTTATCGGTGCGCTCCAGCGAAGGCTGCGCGCTGCGGGGCGGCGTATCGCGGCCGTCCAGAAACGCGTGCACGAAGACTTTGTCCGCGCCGCGCTCTTTGGCGACTTTGCAGGCCGCTAAAATGTGATCTTCATGGCTGTGCACGCCACCGGGAGAGAGTAGACCAAGCAGATGGATCGCTTTGCCTTTGCTGACCGCTTTATCGATAGCGGAGCTGATGACGGGATTCTGAGCGAACACGCCATCTTCGATGTCTTTGGTGATACGGGTGAAATTCTGATAAACAATACGTCCGGCGCCCAGGTTCATGTGGCCGACTTCAGAGTTGCCCATCTGACCGTCAGGAAGACCCACGGCCATGCCGGAAGTGTGTATCAGTACATGTGGGTTTTGGCTGGATATCTGGTCCCAGAATGGGGTGTTGGCGTTGGCGATAGCGTTCGAATCTTTGCCTTCGCGATATCCCCAACCGTCTAAAATGAGTAAAGCTGTAGGTTTGCGTTTTGCAGTCATTTTCTGTCCGCCATTAGTAATTTTACGAGTATTCTACTTGTAATTAGCGCCCATGTCTTGAAAGCCGTCAATCGGAGAAACGGCTGAATCCGTTGTCCGCCTAGACGGCGCCTGGCTTCAGCTCGGGCGCGGGGTTGGGATTTTCGTTAGGTCCAGCATACTGTGTTTCGCATAGATAGTTTAAATTTAAAACTGCTTTGTAGTTGATAGTTATTGTTTATTCGTGAGTTGTCGTTGGGAATCGGCCACACGGCCGGGGCTTTGTCTTCTGAAACCTATGGCGGCTGTGTATAATGCCCGGGCTTTTCAGGCGGAGACAGGCTCCGATTGCGAACAGATTTTAAGTCATCGACATCGCCAGCGCGCGATGTGGGGGCTGTGACATCGAAGCGGAGCAGGGCGGCGACGCTTCCCCAGAAGATTACTAAAGAAAAGGCGGAGTTATGGAGAAGTATCTTTTATTTGCTCTCGATCACTGGATTTTAAGCTCATTATTCGTCGGTTTGGCCGTCGCTCTGCTTCTTACTGAGCGTTTGCGCGGCGGTAAATCTCTGTCTCCGCAGCAAGTGGTCAGACTGATGAATAATGATGAAGCCGTCATTGTGGATGTGCGTGAGAAGAAGGATCTGGCGGAAGGCGTGATCAAAGGCTCCATTCATATGCCTGTCACCAGCCTGAAAGAACGCGCCGGCGAACTGAAGAAGCACGAAGGCAAGACCATCGTCATCGCCGACAAGATGGGTCAGCATTCCGGCATGGCGGTCAGAGCGTTGGCGGCGGCTGGCGTTAAAGGCGTCCAGCGTCTGTCAGGCGGCATTGTCGAATGGCGTAATGCAAATTTGCCATTGTCAAAAAAATAAAAGCCCATATGTAATAGAAGTGACGTTTTAAGCGGTATTCTTTATGGCTCAGTTCAAGCCCGTGACCATTTACACCACGGAGTTCTGCCCGTATTGTATCCGGGCTAAGCGTCTCCTGGAGGCCAAAGGGGCGTCTTTCGAAGAAATTAAAGTTGATTTCAATGCCGCCCTGAGGCAGGAAATGATGCAGAAAAGCGGTCGCCGCACGGTACCGCAGATTTGGATCGGTGAGGAACATGTGGGGGGCTGCGACGAACTCTACGGTCTGGAGCGCGCCGGCATGCTGGATGCGCTGCTGCAATCGGGAGCGTCGGACTAATCAGTCTCCCCTTCCTGAATAATTGAAAAATAACGACAAGTGTCGGCTTCTATGGCTACTGCGTTTGCGGACGCACGCCGACGCGAGTTAACCAAGGGGGGTTCGCTGCTGCGAGCCGCAAACCAATATAAAGAGATCAAGGTAGAGTCATGTCTGAGAATGCAGAAGCTCCCAAGCAGCCAGTTTTCGCGCTGCAACGTATTTATCTGAAAGACCTTTCTTTCGAATCGCCAAACTCTCCGGCGGTATTCCAGTCTGAGTGGAAGCCCCAGGTCAATATGGACCTGAACACCGAGAACAAAAAAGTCAGCGACAACCAGTGGGAAGTCGTTTTGACCCTGACCATCACGTCCAAACTGGCTGATAAGACTGCGTTCGTTATCGAAGTGCAGCAAGCCGGCGTGTTCATGATCGATGGTTTGAGCCCGCAGCAACTGGCGCAAACACTGGGCGCTTTCTGCCCGAACATCCTGTTCCCGTACGCTCGCGAAACTATCGACATGTTGGCGGTTAAAGGCAGCTTCCCTGCATTGATGCTGCAACCCGTCAACTTCGACGCTATCTATGCGGAAGCCGTGAAGCGTCAACAGGCGCAGCAGGCCGCTCCTGCGGAAGAAGCCAAGCACTAAGCTGAGCGTTTTCTTATTAAAGAAGCCGGTTATCCGGCTTTTTTTTCGTCTTTTATATGGGGTATGTCTAGTCCTGAAATAGGCGTCAACTCTATTCAGGGTGAGGCAGTGCTACAGGGATAGCGAACCGCTATGACTCTGATAGGAAATTAAACTTATCGCGATAACTATTGTTGCGATAATATTGTCTCGTTCCCGGATGATCCGGTTAACCCCAAAATTATCAGAGCACGAAAAAGGAAACCCCCAATGAACGTACTTTATAAAGCAGCGGTTACTTCCACTGGCGGCCGTGATGGTCATGCGAAATCTTCCGACGGCGTACTGGATGTGCGATTAACGACGCCTAAAGAACTGGGCGGCGCAGGCGGAGCGGCCACCAATCCTGAGCAACTGTTCGCCGCGGGCTATTCCGCATGTTTTATCGGCGCGTTGAAGTTTGTGGCGAGTCAGCAAAAAGCCGCGCTTCCGGCTGACGTGAATGTCCGCGCTGAGGTGGGAATAGGGCAGATTCCTGGCGGTTTTGGTCTGGATATCGACCTGTTCATTGAACTGCCCGGTTTGGAGCTGGAAGCAGCGCAAGCGCTGGTCGATAAGGCTCACCAAGTCTGTCCATATTCCAATGCGACAAGAGGCAATGTGGACGTGCGTCTGCATGTCGCGAACTAAATCAGAGTGGGCGCCGCTATGCTCTCAGCTGCGATGCGGCGCCTGGGATAAAGCCTCCAGCGGGAGGCTTTTCTGCGTTTAAAGTCCGCCTTCGAATCCCAACTGACGCCAGGCTTCATAGGATACCAGCGCGACGGTGTTGGACAGGTTGAGGCTGCGGCTGTCTTGTCGCATGGGAACGCGCAAGCAGGACTCGGGACCCAGATCGTTTAGCATCTGCTGCGGCAGGCCGCGAGTCTCCGGCCCGAATACCAAGGCGTCCCCGGCGGAGAAGGATACTTCGTGATAGTAGGATTTGCCGCGAGTGGATAGCGCGTAAACCTTATTGGGACGCACGTCGTCCAGAAACTGTTGAAAATCTCCGTGTCGTTTTACTGGCGCGTACTCATGGTAGTCCAGACCGGCGCGTTGCAATCTCTTGTCGTCCCAGGTGAATCCAAGGGGCTCGATAAGATGCAGGGCGAATCCGCAGTTGGCGCAGAGTCTTATGATGTTGCCGGTGTTGGGCGGGATTTCCGGTTGGAATAAAACAATATTCAGCACGTTCAGGCTCTTTTTGATTAGGCGCTCCGGAAGCGTCCGGGCGTTTGAGTAATGCGTTTATCTGGTCGTGGCGGGCTCTGGGCGCGCCGAAAGGCGTCTATTTTTTCTCTTACTGGGTCTTTCTGCAATCATTTGAAGATCGAATCTGCGTATTCTTCTGCTAACGCCTCTCGCCTTGCTTTAAGTAGTTTGTATTAATAATTTTAGTTGTATAACTACTTTTTCTGCGTTTTGTCATGTTTCTTTATCGGGCAGGTGTATTTCTGATCAATCCTATCGCAAAAACTACTTAAATTTATCTCGTAATCGTCTGTATTTTATGCTGTTTGTAGGCTTTTTGTTTCTGATTGCCAAGCGTGTCTAATTGGTGTGGATTGGTTAAATGCTTAAATATTAGTTAGAATTGAAAGCTGTTTTTTAATTGAGTCTAACTATAATGCGTAGCCGCACCCCCATTGGAGGCGTCTCTGACAATGCCGCCGAGCCCTTGTCGCAGAAGGCGTCCGGGATGGCGCGGCGGCATAGACAAGCAACAGAAGCCACTGATGAAAAATAAGTTAGTTGTTAAGAATTTGTACAAAATATTCGGCGCTGAACCGGACGCTGCGCTGAAACTCCTTAACCAGGGCGTAGATAAGTCGGAGATATTTTCCCGAACCGGGCAGACGGTAGGCGTCTGCAACGCCAACTTCGAAGTCAGGGAAGGCGAAATATTTGTTGTGATGGGGTTGTCCGGCTCCGGTAAATCAACGCTGGTGCGTTTGCTTAATCGATTGATTGAGCCTTCTTCCGGCAATATTCTGGTGGACGATGAAGACATTATCGCCATGAATGACGACGCGCTTCTCAATGTCCGCCGCACCAAAATGAGCATGGTGTTTCAATCCTTCGCGCTCATGCCTCATCTCAACGTCGTGCAGAACACCGCTTTTGGCCTTGAGTTATCCAGCGTTCCTTTGGCTGAACGGGAGTCCCGAGCCATGGAAGCGCTGGAAAAAGTCGGCTTGAGCGCCTACGCCAACAGCTATCCTGACGAGCTGTCCGGGGGTATGCAGCAACGGGTCGGTTTAGCCCGCGCCCTCGCCAATGACCCTCATATCCTGCTGATGGATGAAGCATTTTCCGCATTGGACCCGCTGATTCGGACGGAAATGCAGGACCAGTTGCTGCAACTGCAGGAAAATGACAAACGCACCATCATATTCATCTCTCATGACCTTGACGAAGCCATGCGTATTGGCGACCGCATCGCCATTATGGAAGGCGGTCGCGTGGTGCAAGTGGGCACGCCGGAGGAAATCCTCAATAACCCGGCGGATGACTATGTGAAATCCTTCTTCCGCGGCGTGGATGTCACCTCCGTGTTGAGCGCTGGCGATATCGCCCGTAAAACTCAGGTTACTCTGATCGAAAGAGAAGGGATGGGAGTACGTTCCGCGTTGCAGCGCTTGAAAGAACATGACCGGGATTTTGGTTATGTGGTCGGTCCGGACCGGAAGTTTCACGGCGTGGTGTCCGTGGATTCACTGCGCGCCAGCAGCCAGGCGGAGGCGCAGAAAATTACCAGCGCCTACTTGTCCGAAGTGGAGCCGGTGACGTCGAATGTTTCATTGGGCGATTTGATTGGCGCGGTTGCGCAGGCGCCTTGCGCACTCCCTGTGGTGGACACCGATGGCCGCTACGCCGGCGTCATTAATAAAGCCACGCTGCTTGAAGCGTTGGATCGCAGCAATGCAAACGGTCATAGCCGGGCATAAGCCGGAAATAGTTATTAGAGGTATTCATGGCTGACGATAAACAAGCTTCCAATCCCTGGTCCACTCCGGCGGAAGATGCGCCGGAACCTTCCGCCAACCCATGGGGCGCTTCGGCGGGCGATGGCGCGACGGCGAACGAACCGGCTCCAGATACGGCGGCGGGATGGCTGGACACGCCGGCGGATGCGCCGCAACAAGATACTCCATTTGATATTTTCGATCCTTTTCAGGATGCGTTGATTCCCCTCGACAGCTGGGTCGAGCAGGGGCTCGACTGGGTGGTCAACCATTTTCGTCCGGTCTTTCAGGCTGTTCGCTGGCCTATCGACATCACCCTCAGTTCTATTGAAGCGGGGTTGCAGGCAATCCCGGCCACGTTTGTGATTCTGTTTTTCGCGCTCTTGGCGTGGCAGTTATCCGGTCGTAAATTGGCGATCGGGTCATTGATCAGTTTGACGCTGGTAGGACTGATCGGCGCCTGGAATGAAGCGATGGTGACCCTGGCGTTAGTACTCACTTCCGTTTTGTTCTGCTTGCTTATAGGCTTGCCCACGGGCATCTGGCTGGCGCGCAGCGAACGCGCCGCCTCTGCAGTGAGGCCATTGCTCGACGCCATGCAGACCACCCCTGCGTTCGTCTATCTGGTGCCCATCGTTATGCTATTTGGCATTGGTAATGTGCCGGGCGTAGCGGTGACTATTATTTTCGCTTTGCCGCCGTTAATTCGTTTGACCAGCCTTGGCATTCGACAAGTGCCGGAGGATCTGGTGGAAGCGGCGCGCTCTTTTGGCGCCAGTCCACGGCAGCTTCTGTTCAAGGTGCAACTGCCATTGGCCACCCCGACGATTATGGCGGGAGTCAATCAGACGCTGATGCTGGCGCTGTCCATGGTGGTTATTGCGTCCATGATCGCGGTAGGCGGTCTGGGACAAATGGTATTACGCGGAATCGGCCGGCTCGATATGGGGCTGGCGACGGTCGGTGGCGTTGGCATTGTTCTGCTCGCCATCATGCTGGACCGTATGACTCAGGCCTTGGGTCGAGACGCCCGTAGTCGTCCGACCCGTCACTGGTATGACGCCGGCCCGATTGGGCTGGTGCGTCGCTGGATGGGGAAAACCGTAGAGGCCTCCTGACGTCGCAACCTATATCGGGCGGCGTCTATTGACTGGCGTCGCCTTGATTCATCCCTCGATAAATAAGTCATCGAAATTACTGATAACAAACAGGAGAAATTGATGAGCTTGAAGAGTATTAAGAGCTGTTTCGCTGCGCTGGTTATGGGCGCGGTTTCATTCACGGCGCATGCGGAGAGCATGCCGGGCAAGGGCGTAGAGCTGCAGCCTCTGAAAAGCTCCATTGCGGAAGAGACGTTTCAGACCTTGTTGGTCATGAAAGCCCTGGAAAAACTGGGCTATGACGTCAAACCTATTAAAGAAGTGGAATACGCGACCGGCCATGTCGCACTGGCCAACGGCGACGGTACATTTATGGCGGACCACTGGGACCCGCTGCACGTGGACTTTTACACCAAAGCCGGCGGCGACGAAAAGCTGTACCGTGAAGGCGTCTATTCCTCTGGCGCGTTGCAGGGTTATCTGATCGACAAGGCCACGGCGGACAAATTCGGAATCAAGAACATCAAGCAGCTGCAAGATCCAAAGCTCGCCAAGTTGTTTGACGCAGATGGCGACGGCAAGGCGGATCTGGCTGGCTGTAACCCTGGATGGGGCTGTGAAAAGGTCATCGAGCATCACTTGGACGCATACGGCCTGCGTAAAACAGTCGCCCATAATCAAGGCAGCTATTCCGCCATCATTGCGGACACCATCGCTCGCTACAAGCAGGGCCAGCCGGTGTTGTACTACACTTGGACGCCATACTGGGTCAGCGGCGTAATGGTTCCTGGTAAAGACGTAGTCTGGTTGCAAGTGCCGTTCTCTTCTCTGCCAGGAGAGCGCAAAGACATCGACACCAGCCTGCCAGATGGCAGCAACTATGGCTTCCAAGCGAACAATCAGCGCATCGTCGCCAATCTGGAGTTCGCTAAGAGCAATCCTGCGGCGGCCAAGCTGTTCTCCATTATGAAAATCAGCGCAAACGATATCAGTGCGCAAAACCTGCGTATGCGCGATGGCGAAGACAGCGCTGCGGAAATCGAGCGTCATGCGGATGGTTGGATCAAAGCCAATCAGAAGAAGTTTGACGGCTGGTTGGAGCAGGCTCGCGCTGCGGCCAAGTAAGTTCTGAACCGGCGTCTGTGGTCGGACGGAGAAGCTGCGCAGTCATGCGGGCTTCTCGACCACAGACTTTATTTTCCTCTCCTTTATCATCCTTCTATTCCGCACTTATTACGCTCATAAGCTGGCGAGCGCGCCTGCCGTTTGTCCCTATTTAGCAGTGTCTATATTGGATGTCTTTGCCGCAAAAGCTGAGGTGAAACCTCCCCTATGAAAGAGGAGGTTTATAGTGAGTGCGAGATGGGATGATTATCTCTCTACCGCCAGCGCTACGCCCATGCCGCCGCCGATACAAAGCGTCGCCAGGCCTTTCTTGGCGTCACGTTTGATCATTTCATGCAGCAGGGTGACTAGAATGCGGCAGCCGGATGCGCCAATGGGATGGCCCAGGGCGATGGCTCCGCCGTTAACGTTCACCTTGGCGGTGTCCCATTCCATATCGCGATTCACTGCAATGGCCTGGGCGGCGAAGGCTTCGTTGGCTTCGACCAGATCCAGGTCGTCCACACTCCAGCCGGCTTTATTCAAGCAGCGACGGGTGGCGGTGACCGGGCCGACGCCCATGATGCTGGGATCAACCCCCGCGTTAGCGTATGCGGCGATAGTGGCGATGGGCGTCAGGCCAAGCTCTTTGGCTTTTTCTTCACTGCACAGCATGACGGCCGCGGCGCCGTCGTTCAGGGAAGAGGCGTTGCCTGCCGTAACGCTTCCGTCTTTTTTGAAGGCGGCTCTGAGTTTGCCCAGTGACTCTGCGGTGGTTCCATGTCTTGGATTTTCATCCTTGTCGACGACGATAGGGTCGCCTTTGCGTTGCGGTACGCTGATGGCGCAGATTTCCTCTTTGAAGCGATCTGTTTTCTGCGCAGCTTCCGCTTTCTGCTGCGACTGCGCGGCGAAGGCGTCTTGCTCTTCGCGGGTGATGCCGTATTTCTCAACGATGTTTTCTGCGGTGACGCCCATGTGGTAGTCGTTGAAGGCGTCCCACAGACCGTCTTTGATCATGGAGTCTTCCAGCGTCCAGTTACCCATGCGCTGGCCGTCGCGGGATTTTGGCAGCACATGCGGCGCCTGACTCATATTTTCCTGTCCGCCGGCGATCACGATATCGGCGTCGCCGAGCATGATAGATTGCGCCGCCAAATGTATGGCTTTCAAACCTGAGCCGCAGACCTTATTGATCGTCATGGCGGGGGTGGAATTGGGCAGGCCGGCATTAATGGAAGCCTGACGCGCGGGGTTTTGACCGCAGCCTGCGGTAAGCACCTGACCGAGCAGCACTTCATCGACTATAGCGGGATCGACGCCGGTTTGCTCCAGTAACTTTTTAATCACCGCCGATCCCAGTTGGTCGGCGCTGAGCGTGGCGAGAGAACCGCCGAATGCGCCCACTGGGGTGCGGGTGGCGGCGACAATGACGACCTTCTTCATATGAAATCTCCTTTCAATCCGTCAGTGTGTGAACTGATGCTTTGTCATCCTCAAGGCGTTGACGTTTCCGGGCCTGGAGGATGAGCATACTTATTGATGTTGTTTTTTATAATAACGCTTTGGTCGAAGATGCATGCAATCGTCCGCCGGCTTGAGTCAGGTCAAGCTGTCGTCTTCGTCGTCATCCTCGTAGGTCTCTGGCGCATAGTCGCGCTTGAAGCGTTTAACCGCGCTGATGCGGCGGCGCTGAATTTCCTCTCCCAGCCTGGCGCCGGTATAACCCTGGGCCACCAGCTCCTGCGGCTGGATCTGCTGACACGCCTCCAGGACGCCGCGCAGATAGTCCGCCTGAGGATAAGGCTTTTGCTCCCATCCTGTACGGCCGCGGGCGTCCGCCTCGCAGGCGAGCAAGAAAAGTTCGAAACGATCCGGCCGGCGCCAGGCGTCGCAGGATTGCAGCAGCTTCACCAGGGTGTTGGCGCGTAACTCCAGAGCGCGATGGCAATGGGTGTGGTACTGGCAGGCCATCAGCGCCAGTTCTTTGAACAGCTTGGGCGCTTTGACCCGCTCCGTCAGCGCCTTGATCAAATTGACCCCGGCCGCTTCATGGTTGTGATGTTTGGGCCATGCTTCCTGTGGCGTGACGCCTTTGCCGAGATCATGTATCAAGGCCGCGAAACGCACTTCTTCGCGTTCGCTTAACAGGCAGGCTTGCTCCAACGCCATCAGGCTGTGCAGACCGGTGTCCACTTCCGGGTGGTATTGAGGGGCTTGCGGCACGCCGAACAAGGCATTTAATTCTGGGAAAATATCCTGCAACGCGTGGGCGTCTTTCAGCACCTGAAAGTAAACCCGGGGCTGCTTTTGTCCCAGGGCGCGCACGGTTTCCTGCCATACACGCTCCGCAGTCAGCGCTTTCAGTTCTCCTGACGCCTGAATGTCCTGCATGAGTTGCAGGGTTTCCGGGGCGACAGTGAAGCCGAGATCGGCGTAACGGGAGGCGAAACGGGCGACCCGCAACACGCGCAGTGGGTCTTCGGTAAAGGCGGGAGAAACGTGGCGCAGAATGCGCGCTTCAAGATCCTGGCGTCCGTTGAAGGGGTCCACCAGATTGCCGTCGTCGTCCATCGCTATGGCGTTGATCGTCAGATCGCGACGCAACAGATCTTCTTCCAGAGAAATATCCGGGGAAAAGTCGCAGATAAAGCCTGTGTAGCCTTTGCCGCTTTTACGCTCCGTGCGGGCGAGGGCGTGTTCTTCTTTGCTGTCGGGGTGTAGAAACACAGGAAAGTCCGCGCCGACCTGCTGATACCCCTGTTCCAGCATCTGCTCAGGAGTAGAGCCGACCATGACCCAGTCGCGGTCTTTGACAGGCAGGCCGAGTAAGGCGTCACGTACGGCTCCGCCCACTAAATATCGTTGCATAGGGTCTCGAATAGGTAATGGTTGAAAGGGTAGGTTACTTGGAATGACCAGGGGTCACAAGGTCGTCAGACCGGTGAGGCAAGATCGTTCCGCTATAAGAGTGCATGAGATCACCCAGTGATGCAGAAGAAGTCACCATGAGCTTGCCTAATAGTTTGATTGTTAATGCAATTTTATTTCTTTCTCCTCTCCCCAGACCGTCTTGGCACGAACTTTTCTATAAGACTCTATACAACGCGGGCGTCATCGGACGTCGCCGCAGGAATTGTATTGGTACTGAGGGCTTCCAGCGTGAGTAAGCAGATTCAAGCAGTTGTATTGGCGGCGCTCGCCAGCCTGTTGTCGGCCTGTGGGCTGTATGGTCAGAAACAAGAGCCCATTGACGATAACATCGGCAAAGACCCCATCGTGGTGAGAGTGTCAGGGTACGCCACCTATGAGGACCCCCGCCACGCCACGTCCCAGCGTCACCGCCTGCTGGCGATGCGCGCTTCGAAGCTGGACGCCTATCGCGCTCTGGCGGAGCGCATCTACGGAACGGTGATCTATGGCTCTTCCACGGTGGAAGCGCTGGTGATGCAGAATGACGGCTTCAAAACCATGGTGGACAGCGTGATTCGCGGCGCCAGGGTGATGAGCGTGTCGGAATTGCAGGGCGGTGGTTTTGAGACGGTTCTGGAGGTGGTGCTGGAGGCAAGATTTCGCCGCTGCCTGACCAACGTCAACTACTTCCGCTACACCGAAGAATGCCGCATGCCGTTGCCCCATAGCGACCCGGACTTGCGTGCCAGTATGGACTCTCCGGCAGGCGCAGCGGGGAGCAGCACCGGAACCGGTCTGTACTTTCTGGATGGCGATGTGAAGAAGTGAAACCCGGGGGCCTATCATGACGCTGTTATTCAACCGAAGACTGTCGATGCTGTCATTGTCCGGCGTGCTCGGGCTGCTGCTCACTTTGGGCGCTGGAGCGGCGCATGCAGAGTGGGTGCGAGTCACGGGGCGGGCGTTAATATACGGGGGCGATTACCAGCAGGCGCGCAAGACAGCGCAGGAAGACGCTTTGCGGCAGGCGGCGCTGATGTTTGGGGCGGAGGTCTCCAGCACGGATCAGATGGAGTTGGGGCGTTTAACCCAATCCAGCGTGAGCGTGAGCAGCCGCGCCAAAGCCAAGCGAGTCGTTCCGGTTAGCGAAGAGGTGGAAGACGACACATTAGTGCTAACCGTGGATGCGGATATGTACGAGCAGCCGTTGTGCGATGGCTCCTCCGTCAATGCCTATCGGCGCAAGCTGGCGCTGTTGTCTTTCTCTCTGCAGGACCCCCGACAAGCCTCCGTCGGCGGCTTATATGGAGTAGAGCGAGATATTCCCAGTTACCTCAATCAGCTTTTGCAGTCTTCTCCGCGTCTGGCGGTACATGAAGCCAGTCAGTTGCATCTGTACGATGAACTCGCTAATGCGCCCACCCATGAGACGGAGCAGCGCACGTTGACTAAAGCGGTGTCGGCGTCACGGGATCTTGGCGTGCAGTTTGTGGTGTCCGGCGTAGTCAGGAACATGACTCTGCGCGACCCGGAAGGGCTGAAACGCTCCGTTCTCAACAATACGCTGCGCTTCGTGGGTTTGAAGGATACCTACCGGGTATTCGATGTGGAGATGTTTATCCATGATGGTTTTAGCGGCGCCATTCTGTTTCAGAAGCGCTATCGCACCGGCGCCGATTGGGAGGCGCGGGCGGATGAACATTATGGGTTGCTGTCCGCCGGGTTTAACGAAATGGAGTATGGCCGGGCGGTGAAACGGGCGCTCATGAGCATGGCGGGCGACATTGAAGAGAATGTGTCCTGCCAGCCGTTTATGACTCGCATCTCGCGAGTGGAGGGGCGTCAGATCATGTTTGAGGCGGGCGCCAATGCAGGCATCCGCCCAGGGGATACTTTCCAGGTCTATCGTTCACGGCAGTTGTTTGACGCAACCCGGTTCCAGGGAACCGAGCTGCGCGATGTCAAACTGGCCTTGCAGGTGGATCAGGTGCAGCCTGAGTTTTCCATTGGCCGTCTGAATATTGATCCCACCCGTCTGAACATTCAGATGGATGATGTCCTGATCCGCTGGTGATCTGTGCTTGTTTACCTGTTACTGGTTTACCTATTCCTGGCTTACAGATCGCTATGCGGACCAAATACCTCATAGTGGATGCGTTCCGCATCCACGCCGCACGACAGTAACTGCTTTTTCGCCATGGCCATGAATGGCGTGGGGCCGCACAGATAGAAGCGCGCGTGCGCCAAAGGAAGTGTTGCCGCAACACTGGGAATATCCATCAGCCCCTGGGCCTGATAGTCGTGATCCAGTTGATCCTCGCTGCGGGGGGCGCGATACCAGACATGCGCGGACAGGTTTTTCTTCATGCCCAACAAGTCGCCCAGGCGATGTTTGAAGCTGTGCTGCGCGCCGTTTTCGCAGGCGTGCAGATAGTGAATCGGCGCATCGTCGTCTGCCGCGCTCAAACGTTCCAGCATGGACATCATCGGCGTCAGGCCGACGCCGGCGGAAATCAGGACGGTGGGGCGGCTACGCTCTTCATGCAGAACAAAGTCGCCAGCGGGCGCCATGAGTTCCAGCGCGTCTCCCTCTTGAACATGATCATGCAGATAGTTGGACACCAGGCCGGGCTGTTCTCCGAACTCCCGTTTTACGGATATGCGGTATGTGGCGCCGTTAGGCGCTGCCGACAGAGAGTACTGACGAATCTGCGCATAACCATCGGCGGTGGGTTTGACCTTGACGCCGATGTACTGACCCGGTTGAAAGTCGATGACCGGGTCTCCGTCCTTGGGCGCCAATACAAAGCTGGTCACCAGCTGGGATTCCTTTTGTTTTGATTGCACGATAAACGTCCTAGTTCCTTTCCAGCCCCCTTGGGCGCTGGCGCGCGTCTGATATAGCTCGCTTTCCTTCGCAATGAAAATGCTGGCGAGAAACTGATAGGCCTTGGTCCAGGCGTCTCTGATTTCAGGGGTGAATGCGTCGCCAAGCAGTTCCTGCAGCGTTTCCAGCAGGTGATGGCCGACGATGTCGTACTGCGCGGGTTGGATATTGAAGCTCGTGTGCTTGTGAGCAATGCGCTCGACGGCGCTTTGCAGCGCTTCCGGCGTTTCAATGTGCTTGGCGTACGCGGCGATGGCGTTGAACAGGGCGACCTGTTGCCCGCCTGAATGCTGGTGGCTGCTGTTGAAAATATTCAGCAGCTCGGGATTGTGGCTGAACAATCTGCGGTAAAAATGCTCAGTGATCGCCACGCCCCCGCTTTCCAATACCGGGATGGTGGCTTTGATGGTTGCGATAGTGTTGGAATCTAACACTCTAACTCCTTCTTGGATGGTAAATAGCGTTATGGATGTCGTGTTGCGTCATGAGTCATGACGCGTTCAGTGGTGTAACTAAGCGCGCTACAGAAAACCGCTGCGCGCTTAGGTGAAAATCAGGTCAATCAATATGTTTCATGTTTGTCCACAGTGGGCGGCGGGCAGTGGCGTTCAACCGGGTTTTCCATCTGCGCGCGGCGCATTGAGAATGCCGGCGTAATGAATGACGAACAGCAAATAAGCCAGCGCCCAAAGCGCTGCGGAGATGCGCCAGGCGGCGGGAGCCGACATAAGCAACGGTAGCCCTGCGCGCACCACAGCCGCCGCCAGGATCAACGCAAACGCCCAGGACATCAGTGCGGGGGGCTGTAGCGGACGACCGGTGTGTCCCAATGAGACCCGGGACATCATCGCCAGAATCATGCCGCCGATGGCGCCGACGGTCACCAGATGCAAAGCGTCTGCGAAGTGCACGCCTTGTGACAGCAGACTCAGGCCCATGCCTGTCTGCCCGAGAGCCAGGGTCAGATAAGAGAGATGCAGCGACCACAGCAGCGGCGCGCCGAATGTTTTCAGGCTGCGCCAGTGCGCGATCCGCAATAGCTGTAGCGCGCCTGTCGCCAGTAACAACATCGCTACGACTAGCGTCAGTGAAGGGAGAAAGCGTTCGTTGAAAAAAGCCAGCGCCGTCAGAGGCGTCAGCAGCGCCAGGGCTTTTTCCAGCCAGCCGGGAGTTGTGATTGCGTCAATGCCAAGTCCCCGTTGTGTGAAAAATGGAATGACCCGGCCACCTAAAAGGGTGATCAAGACACCCATCATCAGGACGCCGGTATTAAGGAGATGCAGAGCCAGTCCCGCATCACTGGCGGCGATGGAAGCGATGTCCAGTGTCGCCATCAATATCAAAACCGGAGCGATGATCAGATTGCGGTGATTGCCTGAACGAACCAGTAAGTTGATGAACGCCAGCGCCGACAGGGCCCACCACAATATCTCCGCGACAATCGCCAGGCGTAGCGCGTCGCCTCCGAGAAAGAAGGCGACGCGGGCTGTCAGCCAGAGCAGAACCAATGTCGCCAGCGCTTTGTTTTTCACGCTGGGCAAGCCGGTCCATGTCTGCACCGCCGTAAGCAGAAATCCCACGACTATCGCTCCGCCGAACCCAAACAGCATTTCATGGCCGTGCCAGACGACCGGCGACATGGCGGTGAGCCAGGGCGCTGAGCCATTCAGCAGCAATATCCAGTAGGCGATGGCGGCAACGGAGAACAGCGCGCCAAACAGAAAAAAGGGGCGGAACGCCAAACCCAGTAATGGCAGGGTTGTGCGCGGGTTGCGGTCGCTGACGATTGAGGTCATGAGATTTTAATCAGCCTCCATTCAAAGCGATGCGGCGATTGCCGATCAGACGTAAAACATAGCCCAGTTTCAGAGCGCCGGCTGACACCACCATGGTGATATGGGCGGCGACTTGTTGTCCGATGCTGAAGTTGTCCGCGTAGGGGTAGCAAATCAGCGCGGTGGCGACGATAACGAAAATGGACGTCACCAGCGTTCTGTCGCCAATCTTCATCAGTCTGGCGGCGAAACCGTCGAGGGTTGCGTTGGCCTGGTTCATAGCATTCCTCCTCAAGATGCGTATTAACCGGAAGTGTTGATTCTGTATTTGCAATTGCTTTGCCAGTTTGGAATGCCCTGAAATTAAAGGGAAAAGCGCTGGATTTAAGCGGCGGGAGGGTTAAAATGACCCTGATAAATCGAGTCTAAAAGACATATAAGGGTTTATTTGATATGACCGATGCGCCTCTCTCCGTGTTAGTGGAGATCGCTGTTGATCTCGCCAATAGCCTGACCAATGAAGACCGCTTTGATCGCTTATTGAGCGCCGTGCGCCACGCCATACCCTGTGATGCGGTGGCGCTGCTCGCTTTGCGCGAGGATGTGCTGGTTCCATTGGCGGCGCAGGGGTTGTCTCCGGATATTCTGGGACGGCGCTTCAAGGCGGATGAACACCCGCGTTTCGAACGTCTGACCCAGTCGCGCCAACCGGTGCGCTTCGCCGCCGACTGCCAGTTGCCGGACCCCTATGACGGCTTGCTGCTGGCGACGCAAGGGGATCTGCCGGTGCACGCTTGCATGGGATTTCCCTTGTACTCGGACCATCGCCTGATCGGCCTGCTGACGCTGGACAGCCTGAGCGCCGGCGTGTTTGACGATATTTCCCAGAAGACGCTATCCATTCTTAATGCTCTCGCAGCTGCGACGCTACGATCCGCCGAACTGCTGAACATGCTGGAGTACAAGGCCAGTCACGCCCATGAAGTAGCATTGGCGCTGACCCAGGAGGCATTGAGCCGTGACGGCGGCGAGCTGATAGGCGAAAGCGCCGCCATGGCGCAGTTGCGGCGGGAAATCCGGCTAGTGGCGTCCTCGGACTTCAATGTGTTGGTGACCGGGGAAACTGGCGTGGGGAAAGAGCTGGTCGCCCGCACTTTGCATATGCAGTCGTCCCGCTGCAATGAGCCGCTGGTATACGTCAACTGCGCCGCCGTGCCGGACGCCCTGGCGGAAAGCGAGCTGTTTGGTCATGTGCGCGGCGCCTTCACCGGCGCTAACAGCGATCGTATGGGCAAGTTCATGCTGGCGGATGGAGGCACCCTGTTTCTCGATGAAATCGGCGAGTTGTCATTGGCGGTGCAGAGCAAACTGCTGCGAGCGCTGCAAAGCGGAGAAGTACAGAAAGTGGGGCGGGATAAACCGGAGAAAGTGAATGTGCGGGTGATCGCCGCCACTAATCGGGATCTTGCGCGGGAAGTGAAAGCAGAAACGTTTCGCGCAGACTTATATCATCGTCTGAGCGTCTATCCCATTCAGGTTCCGCCGTTGCGCGAACGGGACCAGGACGTCTTGCTGCTGGCAGGCTATTTTATCGCTGCGACGCGGCGCAAGCTGGGAATGGAGCAGATTCGTCTGGCGCCGGCGGTGAATGAGGCGTTGCTGGCTTACTCCTGGCCGGGAAATGTGCGCGAGTTGGAGCACACCATCAGCCGTGCGGCCCTGCGCGCCAGAAGCGAGCAGGCGGGGAAGCGGATTGTGACGATCTTGCCGGAGCACTGTGATCTTTCCGTTCCGCTTTCCTCCTCAACTATGTCGCAGTCAGATCACACTGTCTCCTCTGAGCTGGCTTCATCGTATAAGCCTGTTAACCTGAAAGAAGAAACAGAACGGTTTCAACGCGAACTGATTCATCGCACTTTAACCGAAGAGCAGGGCAATTGGGCCGCCGCCGCCCGCGCTCTGTCTCTGGACCGCGCAAACCTTATCAGGCTGGCCAAACGGCTGGGCGTTCATGTGGAAAGGCGGCATGCCGTCGTGCGCGACAAACCGTAGTTCGCAACAACAATAGTTCGCAATAAACAACCGTTCGCAATAAACAACAGCGCGCGAACAAAGACCGGAAATCGAAAACTGGAGTAGTCGTTTATGTTCTGGAAAAAGCAAAACAAGGGTCAGAATGAAGTCGAACTGTTGAGCGACCCCAGGCCGCATCATTACATGTTCGCCCACATCGCCATGCGCAAGTTTTGCGAAAGCGATCCGTTGCAGTTATTCGCCTTGATCCCTACTGAAGAGCGATCGCACCTGGTGGATTTTCTTTGGTCCAAAGTATGCGAAAACTGCGACGCGGAGGGCAAAGCGGATTTTGATCCCGGTGACATCGAATTCGCCACCTTACGGGTGAAGGAGTATCCGACGATTCTAATGAAAATGCCTGAGGCCAAAGCTGTCGCTGAGGCGATGCTGGTGGCGATAGTGCTGACGGCGGGACCGGATATGAACGTGGAAAATGGGAAGCCTCCATTCCGTTATTTCACCTTAGAGCATGGCGTAAGCACGGAAGGTGGACTGCGTACCGTTATGTGTGAGTGGCGCGGCGATTCTCACGCTAATATGGGAGACGGCCCTGAACCCGAGGCGAGCGCGTTTTTGCAGCGCGTGGAGAGCCTCGTCTAAAGGGGCTCCGAACGCCTCGAAGACTTTACAGTGATATGACAAAGGCTAGACTTATAGCCACCCCCATGAATTTTGCGGCGGGAAGTCATGCTGGTCTCACGCTGGTGCTGTTTCTTCGTGTTGATGCTATGTCGCGCCCTGCCAACTCATGCTGAAACGGCGGGAAGCGCGACAGCGACGTTGGACGTCTACATCTCTGAATATCCTCCCTTCTGTTATACGGAAAATGGCGTCGCCAAAGGCATGGCGGTTGAAACCGTTGAGGAAATCATGCGAACGGTAGGCGAGTCCTATCCGATTCAATCCACGCCCTGGAAACGGGGTCTGTATTATCTTGCCAACAGACCCAACGCGGCGTTATTCACAGTCACTCGCACAGAACAACGAGAGTCGTTATATAAGTGGGTGGGGCCGGTGGCGATTTCTAACTTGGTGTTTTTCGCCGCTAAAGACTCCAATGTTCAGATCAACAACATGGACGACGCCCGTGTTGTGTCTCGCATCGGTACGGTACAGGGGTACTCCGCTGAAAAGCTGTTGCAACGACAAGGCTTCGCCAATCTGGTCAGTAGCCCGGGGAGTGAGCAGTTTAATCCGGGTAATTTGGTGCGGGGTTATCTGGATCTTTGGGTGACGGTGGATGTGGTGGGCGTATTTACCGCCAGGTTGCAGGGCATAGATCCCGGACTGATGAAAATCGTATATGTCATCCAGGAACAGCCCAAATATATCGCCTTCTCCAAAGAGGTTCCGGATAGCGTGATTCAGACTTGGCAGGATGCTCTGGATGAAATGAAGCGGGACGGGCGCATGCAGCGCATTACCCAGAAATGGCTGGGAGAGCGTTAATTCTCAGCGGATTTCTTTAGCTCTGCGAATGCTGAACAGGGGAGAGGCTATCCATTTCGATGCGCCACAAAACCAGGAGCATTTCAGTCAGCTCCAGATCCGTCACGGTATCGCCGTAAATACTGAACAACGCTTTGGCGTAGGCGATGCGCAGATCCTGGCTGGTTGGCTGTGCGTACTCCGGGTTTTGCATCAGTTCGCCGGTCGCCCGCATCACGGCGGCCTGCCACCGGGCGGAGGTCTTGGGACCTCCGGCGGTGTGTTGAATCAATTTATCCTGCTCCAATCGCAATAACGTAGGGTCCTTTAACGCTTCATGCCGCTTGAGAGGTTTGCTGGCTTTTAACATGGCGGACAATATCAAGCGTTTCCTGTTTGAATGTGTCGTAGTCAATTTGTTGGGCGTTGATAAAGGTGCTGCCCATCATGGAAAGCGCGCCCATCAGGCTGGCTTCGGCGATCTCATCGTCAGTGGCTCCAAAAAGCCGGGCGGCTTCGGTATGGAATAACGCGCAGTATTTACAGCGGGTCGCGCCGGACACAGCAAGACCAATCAGTTCTTTGTATTTATTGGGGACTTTGGTTTCCGACAGCCAGAAATCCCGCGCCATTGTCCAAAAGCCGTTCACACCGCCTTCGGGCATCTGTCTTATCCATTCCGGAACCAGTCCCAAGGTTTGCTCGATTTCTCGATAGGTTTCTTGAATTGTCATGTGACACCCCCTTTCTCCCCCGTTAGGGAAGCCAAATCAGTATAACACCGGGGGTAACCGGTTTTTCCCGGGCGGTGGCTCGCGCTTAAAAAACGTCTACTTTTCAAAAGCTTGCTCTTAGATTTTTTAGCGCCTAAAGAGTGGTCGGTTAGAACATTGCGGCAAAAGCAAAGAGGGCGGGAAACTCAGTTTTATTTGACTTCAACCCGTTGAATCAAAGAGAAAAAACCGTCTGTAATGTAGCGAGTGTCCCAAAATACGAAAAATGATGTATTATTGCGGCTCGTTTTCAGACGAAATCCTGACAGCGCCCGATGATATACACAGACGAAAAGCGAATCCTGAATCCCACAGGCAAATCAATGACCATATGGATAGAGCCCTGGGCTCTTGAAGTGGAAGTCCCCCCGGGAAAAACCGCCTTATTCACTGCCGACAGCGAAACGGCAGGCCAATTCGAAGTGCGGATCAAAGACGACACCTACACCATTTACGCCTGGTGCGGCAGCAGCCTGAAAGTCACCATCGACGGAGAAAAAGTCTGGGACCTGGACACCCTTAGAGTGCCGGAACTACCAGAAGGCGTCACCGTACGCAACTTCGTGGAGATGAGTTTTGAGGGGGAGAGTGGGGTTGTTTGAGGTGGGTGCTTAATGCGCTAACTCGTGCGGTAGTGGCTATAAAGTTGTGATCGACTTGTTAGCTGCGCCGCGCCATCAAAGATCGCGATACTTCGCCGAAAGCTCCAGATAAAGCTTATTTAAATAATCATCTTCCGGATAGTTCTCTAAATCCTTCCTGAATTTCTCTAGCCAGTATTTTGAGCGGACAATATCGTTACAATTATCGATGTATAACTCTGCAATGGTGCTGCTTATGAATGCTCTGTTATTCAGGTCACTTATTTCGCAAGAGTTTATGTATGCTTCTTTAAGTAATGTAAGCTTTAGCCTGAATTCATCTATGTATTCCGCCTTCGTGCTGAGTATAGACGGTAGCGGGCCATATTTTTCTTCTAGTTTATCAAGTTCTAAAAGAAGCTTCCTTTCTATCAATGAAGCATTCACGTCAATTGCTGTCATGTTGGCGATTTCGCTGGCTAATTCCACAATGGTTTCCCATTCGTAAATATCTATACCATCGCTGGTGGTTTTCATTGTGTTGTTGCCTCTATTAGCTGTTTGGGCGATCTGGAATGAATGCGGAGTGAGTCAAGAATCTCGCTGTTGAGAAAAGTTTTAGCTCACTCTATTAAAACTACTAGCTTCGTTCTTGAGTAGATAACACCTTTGATGACTAAAAAGATACTAAAGCCTAGCAACGCAATCCATATGCTGTCGAAGCTTACTAAGCTGTAAAGCGCTAATGCTAATATAACGATGCTGGATAATATGTGGTCAATATACCAGAAGATTATCCCTCTTCTCATAATGGAGGGGGTTACTAGCGTATAACAGTTGGCGCAATGCACTGAGTACCCTGGGATAACTGCAGAGATGGCGATTTTATAGCTTGAAATTGACTGTGTTGAGCATGAAGGACACTTTCTCATAATATATTCTAAATTGGGCAGTGAAAATTTGAGTTTGAGGTCACTCTAATGCGCAATATACGGCCTCGGTATACTCAGAGCTGAAGGTAAGTGAAATGCAAGTCATGAAAATTAATAAATATTTAACTGTTTTGTCAATGTGCGGTTTGTTTGGAATATAGCTGCCCTCAATAAAAAATAATGTTGAAAGAAATAACATCGCTAGAGCAATGGCTGGTGATGATATTAGGTAGGCGAAGGCATTAATTGCACTGTTTGGATATAGCGCTCTGATTTTGTTTAAAGTTGCTATGTCATATGTGTCGCACACAAACCGTATGTCTATACCACTTGTTGCTACAGGAAATGTCACTGCCATTGAATATGAAGAGAAAATTATTAGACCTATAACTCCGTAAATAAATCTTTTATCTAAATTTGTTAGCTTAGAAAAGGTAGCTGAAATGATGGCGCTTAATGCTGAAAATATTATAAAAGAAAGTGTAAACTCAATTATCTCTGACACTGTTTTTGGTTCCGCTTTGAGAATGATTTAATGCATAAAGGTGATGATATTTGATTGGACACTTTTAAGACAATAGGCTAGATGTTACTGCTAGGGAGCCTCTGAATAACCCATGGTTATCCCAATATCCATCAACATTGTGCGTTTGACCCAACCATATATGACTTTTTTCCAACAACTTTCGCCCCTCTCAGGGCGGAAGCTGGGGCCTATCCCCCTATATCCGCAGCTCTTTCCACACCATAAGAAGATTACTGAAGGCCGCCAATTGATATAATCGATTTCTGTTCTTCGCCATGCCTCGATAGCGGACTTTGTCATAACCAAACACTTGCTTGATGTAGCGGCATGGATGTTCCACTTTGGCCCGGATGACGGATACGGCGGCCGACCATTCTCACCCTTAGGATAATGACGGGCGACCTTCTCTAACTGTTCCCAGGGAATCAGCTTATCCATCCGGTCCAGAAAGATTTCTCGGCGGGTCTTACGCTTTTTATTCTGGTATTCGGCTTCGGAAAAAGTCATCTGTTCCATGAAAAGTGTTCCTGCTGAGTTGGGCTGCCGTATTATGATTGATTCTGGGGGATTCAAAGATTATCAGAAGGCGTCACCGTACGCAGCTTCGTGGAGATGAGTTTTGAGGGGGAGAGTGGGGTTGTTTGAGGTGGGTGCTTAATGCGCTAACTCGTGCGGTAGTGGCTATAAAGTTGTGATCGACTTGTTAGCTGCGCCGCGCCATCAATCATTCGCAGCTGGTTTGCCTATCTTGTTAAGAAAGTGAAATAAAATTCCGCTGGCGCCTCCACATATAGCCAGCACAAGAATTACAATCAAACCAGAAGTTTCCGCCATATTTGGAACATTCCACCCTAGGAAAACACAAACAACATAAGGCGTAATAGTTACAGTCATCCCCCCAACTCCACTGGTTGCGTAATTAACGTAAGAATAATGCTTGGCTAATAAATACAACGGGAAGCCTATAGCTATGCTGATAAAAGTTGAAATAATAAAGCCAATCGTAAAAAACAGTAGTCCATTTTCAGCATAATTTTTAAGTTGGTAGCCTAGCGACTTCCACTCAAACTCTGGAGACAAGTAATAGAAGAAAAACATATAAAAGTTAAGCGCCAAGAAAAGCCCTGAAAATATTGATAAAAGAAACGGCTTATTAAGAGTTTTCATACAAACCTGGATAGATAGCATTAATAGGGTCAGAGTCATTGATCCTTTAAAGCACTGGATGATTGGGCGGCCACCCACCCAGCTAATCACAACAACCTGAATAAGAGGTTATTATGACTAAGCCGCATCATGCACGGGCCGACCGCCTGTCAAAACCCTTCCCCCAACGCCGCCTCAAGGTCCGCGAGGGTTACCACGCCTACCAGCTCCACCAGAACCGTTGAACTAGGCTGAAGGAGGCGGGCTGGTGTAGAATCTCGATGGCGGAAATATTAAAGTTTGGGATTATCTTTTTCTTGTGCTGATTTATCAATCGCACATTTAGGGTGGTTGTCACAAATCCAACGTGAGTATGCCTCAAAAGCCTTTCGATATGAGTTGTCATCAGAAAGAGTTTTTGTTATGCGATAAGGATAAGAGTAAAAAGTCTTATTAAGAGCAGGGTTGCTATTAAACTCAAGAACTAAAAGAAACATCCAAAAAGGGGAGAATAAAACAGCTCCTGCTAATAAAGCAATTATTGTTGTCAAGGTAATAGTTTTGGTATTTCTCTCATGTTTCACTTGAAAGCTTCCTTTATCAATAGCGTCAGAGTCATTGATCTTTCATCACGTGAAATTTCTCAGACTTCCTATCTCCTCCTCGTCCCAATGGCCTTGCCCGCCTTCCAGTTTTGGCTTCTATCTCAGCCTTAAAACGATCATTACCCAACACCCAAGCCTTGTTAGTCGCTTCCCGGATCGCAGATAAATCTTGTTCTGGCATCCGACCACGAAATAATAGTCGGTAATGCTTCTGGCGTTCTTCCGCCGTTTTACCCAGTTGCTGGTAAATCGAATGCGGCCTGATCAACTGAATCATTCTTCCAAGGGCATTGTGCCGATAGCTTGACCATGGATACTCAGAAGCATGCTCCACCATCTCCGCTCTGACAGGGTTTAGCTCAATATAGCAAACTGTTAACAGGTATGTCTCAGAATCAACTAAGGTGGACTTGTAACGTCCTTCCCACAGAGTGCCGGTGCGGCTATGGGTGTAGTTAAAGTACTGAACATACTTGCGTCCTTGCGCCTGCATCATTCGACCTATTCTCTGGTCGTTTACAGGGGGGGCAAGCATATGAACATGGTTGGTCATCAAGACAAAAGCATGGATGTCGACCTGATATTTGTCTGCCGCATCCTTTAGAAAAGAGAGATAAGCCTTGTAGTCCGCCTCATCGTAAAAGCAGGGTTCACGATTGTTGCCCCGCTGAATGATGTGGTGAGCACAGCCCGAGAGTTAAAGGCGAGGTAAACGGGCCATCAGAATAATCCGTTTCTGAAATCGAGGCTGGTGGGTTAACTCTTAAGCATGTAAGGATCAATGACTCTGACCCTATTGATTGATCGTCGGTAGAAATGGTGAAGTCCCGACGGGGGCTCTCCCATCGGAACTTTAAAGATTGAGTGTATAGTGTTACTTTCTTTAAACCATTTTTCAACCGTTATCCTAGCTTATCAATATAGCTTTGAGCTGGCCAAAAGCCGCCACGAGCAGCCTTTTCCATCAAACTAAGGTCTCCACAATCTAAGGCTTTTGTATACATAGCTTCCAAATGCTCCGATTGCACTGCTAAGTCTAGCCATTTTTGATATAAAGGAATGTCAACTTTGTTCCCCCCCCAGCCATGAAGAAACATGCATGCCAGCTGAAATTCAGCTTCTGGTAAATGATTTTCAGCTGCCTTTCTAATTAATTTAGTGGCTTTTTTGTTATCTTTTTTTACGTTATCTCCATGTAAATACAGTAAGCCTAGTTTTAACGAAGCAGTTAAGTTTCCACGCAAAGATTTTTCCGACAAAAGTCTTAAGTACTCTTGATACCAGTATTGAGATTTTGTTTCATCTTTCTCTATATCTCCGCCACCATATTTAAAAATAAACCCAAGCTCCTGACAGGCTGATTCATAACCCTGTTCATAAAGTCTTGTATAAATTTTTACTGCAAGTCCTGATTTACCTTTCTCATAGGCCTCTTCAGCCTTGTCTAAAAGCTCATTTTCTTTAATATTTGTCATGAAAACTAGTCACAAAATGGAATTTGATTTAAATAATCCATGCTGCAAGCTTCTGTATGAGTATTCCTAAGAATTGCTGTGCTAGCGGCACCTCCGGCTATACTCCCCACATATTTTTTGAAAAGTTTCTTAAGAACTTTGTCGGTTCCATTGTTATGAAAGGTCTCGGTGCAAGCCTTTCGCAAATATTTCATTTCATTTCCGGTTAAATTGTTTAGTACCGCCTTTTCTTTATTCGTTAAAGATTCTGGGTTTTCGGGAATTAATGTCACATTACCGTTACCATCTTTTTTAATGACAACTACTTTCTTTTTGCCGCCATTTATATGAACGTGGTAATCTCCATGCGGTCCTTGTTTTGCTGTTTCATTGGATCCATCTCCTTTATGATATGCATGAAATGTTACTCCGTCCTTATTGAATATTGCTTGTAGTCCGGGTGGATCGATAAAAATTAACGGCCTTCCTCCAACATATCCATATGTATTCAGGCCTCCCTGCAATCCAATCGGATCACTCTGCACATACCGACCCAAGCTTGGATCGTAGTCCCTAAAATAGTTATAGCTTAATCCTGACTCTGGATCAGCATACTGCCCCGGAAAACGTAGAGGCTGAACCACTGAACTCGTCTCTTCCACTGTCTCCCCAAACGGCGTCTGCTGGGTCTTCCAAACGACATTTTGTGCGCTGTCGGTCATCGCCTGAGGCGTTCCCAGGTGGTCTGAGTGGATAAAGTACAGGTCGCCTTCCGCGTGCGCTTGTGCGCTGAGCAGGGTGGCCAGTGAGAATAGGGCGCTGAAAAAAATCGTTGTTAATTGGTTTAGGCTTTTCATGTCTGTTACTCCTTACTCGCCGGCCCATTCCACTTTGATGGCGTCTGCAATGACGTAGCCGTTGGCGTTGTCAGAGACGGATACTTTCGCGTTGACGTCCAGGGGGAATACGCCGATCTGGCTCCAGGAGCCGCCGCCCTGTTGTTGGTTCACTTGCACGCTTTGCGTTCCTGATTGGGTCTGAATGTCGTACTTCACGTTACTGCCTCTGGTTGAACCGCCGTTCCAGTAGGCGTAAACGCGGTAATTGCCTGCCCGCTCGATGGCGAGGCTCCAGGTGAAGACTTTGCTTCCAGTCCCGGCGGGAGCGTAATGGTAGTTATCGCCATAACGGTTGGAAGAGAAGGTGGAAATACTCCAGCCGCCGGTTTGCGTCGCTGCGGCGTCGTTATTGTCTACCGTAATGGGAGCAGGGTCTGGTGTTGCGGTCGCACCGACCCATTCCAGCTTGATGGCGTCTGCAATCACAAAGCCGTTAGCGTTATCGCTCAGCGTGATGGCGGCGGCGCTGTTTAGAGAGTAGGAGCCCAGTAATCCCCAGCCGCCGCCTTGCTGCTGGTTGGCGATGATGCTTTGCGCGCCGGCGCTGGTCTGCAGGCTGTAAGTGGCGTTGCTGGCGCGGGAGTCTCCTGCGTTCCAGTAGGCGTAGACTTTGTAGACGCCAGCTTTGCTGACGGGGAGTTTCCAGGTGAAGGATTTCCCGCCGCTGCCTGCAGGGGCGTATTGATAGTCTGCGCCATGGCGGACGCTGGAGAAGCTGGATGCGCTCCAAGCTCCGACAGTGGTGACGCCGCTGTCATGGTTGTCGACGATGATGTCGGACACAGGCGTTGTTGCGCCGCCACCGCCTTCCGCCAGCATGGCCACAGGAATGCCGTTGAGGTAAATCATTTCCCGAATGACTTCTCCGCTCGGCTTGGTCTCCGCCAGCAATTGACCGCTTTGGCTGTAGTGGAAATGCACATTGGCCGCAGGGTCGGTCGCGACTTTGATGACACGCTGGCCGAGGGCGTTGTGTACGTACATGGCCAGCTGCTCGCCGCCTTTCTTCACTTCTTCTAAACGGTTCTGCTGGTTGTAGATCAGCTCCAGATTGCGGGCATTGTTCTGATCCTGACGGATATTGCCATTGTCGGTGTAGGCGAACGTGCGTTCACTGACGGCGCCGTCGTCATTGATGTCGACACGGGTCAGGCGGTTGCTGTCGCTGGCGTATTCATAGCTCTCTGACAGGGTCTTACCGTTTTGCGTGCGGGTGCGCGCAGTACGGTTGCCCACCGCGTCGTAGTCGTAACGAATATCGCCGTATCCACCGTCCGCGGTTTCCAGGCGCGACAGGGCGTCATAGCCGAAACTCTGACTTTGCGCGCTGTCAAGCTGATCCGTGATGCTGGCGATATTGCCCAGCGGATCGTATCCATAGCTGCGACGCATGACGCTGCTGTCGATACCGGTCAATTGGTAGTCCTGATCGTAGCTCATGGTGCGCGTCAGGCCGTTGCCGTAGGTAAGGCTCTGCATGGGGCCGAAGGGCAGGTAACTGACGTTCTCCACCACGACCTTTTCCGCTGCTCCGCTATTGGCCAGCGTCGCGACGCGATCTATTTGACCTTCTTCATTGTAGTGATAACGCACGATGCGACCACTGGGGTAGGTGATGTCCGTCAACTTGTTGGCCAAGTCGTAAGCATACAGAGTGACGTAGGTCTGACCCTCCAGCGCGCGGGTTTCCTTCACCAGGTTGCCGCGGTCGTCGTAATGGAAGCTGATGGTTCCAGACTGATCGCTGATGCGAGTCAGGCGACCTACGCCTTTATTGCCGTTGGCGGTGTCGTCATAGCTGTAGGAAATGTTCTCGGCGGGGTTTGCGGGGTAGCTAATCTGCGTCACCCGATTCAATGCGTCATAGCTGTATTCAGTCACCACGCCGCGTGCGTCGGTGCGGGTCAGCGCATTGCCGGCGTCATCATGGATAAAGACAGTCAGGCCAGTGTCCGGACTGTTCTGCTCGTACATGTTGCCAGCGTAATCGTACTTGTAGGTCGTCTTCAGGTTGCGCGGATCGGTAACCGCAATGAGATTGTCCTGAGCGTCGTACTCATACTGGGTGATGCCCAGTTTGGCGTCGGTCACCTTGATCAGCCGGTTCAGCGCGTCAAAGCCCTGTACGGTCTGCTGGTTGTTGGCGTCGGTGACGGACGTCATGTTGGAGTTTTTGTCGTAACCGTAACGGGTCTCATGATTGGCGGCAGTGATGCTTCGTATCAACCGGCCCAGCTCGTCAAAGACCTGCCGCTGCACGTTGAACAGGTTCTCGGCGCCGTCTTTGATCTCTACCTTGGTGCGGTTGCCCATGGGGTCGACTTCATAGACGATCTTGTCGCCGGCGCGGTTAGTGACACTGCGCAAACGACGCGCGGGATCGTATTCGTAATGCAGGAAGGTGCCATCCGCCAGAGTGATCTGCTCCAGCAGCCCGACCTTGTCATAAACGAAGACGGTGATGGCGTCGCCCTGGCTGCTTTTTACGGTGCGCTTAACCGGCTGGCCGCGCCAGTTGTATTCCAACAGGGTCACGACGCCGTTGGCGTCGATAATCTTCTGCGCCAGACCCGCTCCGTTGTAGTTCTCCAACGTGGTGACCTGAGACAGCGCATTGGTGATGGTGTGCAGGTTGCCGTCGTCATGATAGCCGTAAGTGGTGACGTCGTTGACGTCCGTGCGGGGACCGTCCTGGGTCTCCATCAGATTCTGGCTGTTGTAAGTGTAACTCCAGGAGCGATCGGCCCAGCTGTTGGCGCTCATGAATACGCCGGCGATAGCCGCCGCCAAAGCGGTTTTCTTTGCTAACATCATGTGTGTATTAACCCTTAATCAAAAACGTAACATCCCTGTGCGCTTAATTGGCGGCCACAGGCTGGATGGATTTACTCTTCAGTTTGCCGTCATCGTCGTAGGTGAATTCGGTGATGCGATCCGGCTCGTTTATCTTGGTCGGAAGACGCAATGTTGGATGCCACTCGGTGAGCGTCACTCGCTCTTCCGGGGTTCCTTTGGCTTCTGTACGTTTTACTTCCAGGCCGCGTTCGTTGTGGTCGTAGTCGGTGATGCTGCCTTCCCAGTCTGTAACCGTATCCACGAAACCTTTGTTGTCGTAGGTATAGGTCGAGTTAGCGGCTAAGCAATGCTCACTTTCTTGACCTTCTACTTGAACAATTTTGCGTACGCCGTGAATTCGTTCGAAGTGATAGGTTGTCTTCTTGCCTAGGGCAGTAGTTACAGTCGCTGAGCTGTCCTCATTGAAAATAACCGTGGATTTTTCCACTCCGCCTGCATGTTCTGATGTAACAGCCTTACCGTCCTCATTGTATGTCCAGGTGGCATAACGCACATCATTTTCATCGGTGATTCCGGTTAATGCATTTGGAAAGCGAGTATCTTCATAATGGTAAGCTTTCTCGTTTCCATTTGAGTTGGATGCTTTCAAGATGTTGTTGGGGTTGTCTGAGTCAAGGACATACTCTACTCTTAAACTCTCGTTGAGTTCCGCGCTTAATAGGTAATACCCACCATCAAGCTCCACTTTTATCTGATTTCCATACTCATCCTTTGCAATAAAGCTTTGAGTGGGATCGCGTGTAATAGTTATTTTTTTCTTGTTTGGATAGATGATTTCCTGTAGCGCACCCAGCTTGTCAAAGCTGTACTCTTTTCCTTCCTCATTGACAAATCTCCAATCATCGTTGGCTGTACCCCTATATAGCTCTGTAGAAAGGTGAGTTATGGGGATATACGCAGATTTTTCTTGATCGTATATGAACTCACTTTTTCTTCCGGAGTCTTCAATAACATAAATTTTTGTCCAGGAGTCTATTAGCTTAGCTGAATAGCTGTGACGCCATCGAAGGTCGAGACTGTTGTAATATCGAGTGAAATTAAGCTCTTGGCTAAAATATATATCATTCTCTTCTTGATATTTATTGCCTGTGCTAATATCTATTGGGTTCCCCGTTTTACAGCTGGGCGGACCATTAGGTTCACTGCTAGGCGGTATGCAAGAACCTTTATTTGCTCTCCATTCTGTATAATTACATGGCTTACAGTTTGCCCCCTCCCATATGTAGGTATATATGGCAAATGCTGGCTGATCAGCATATCTAAAGTTTACAAGTCTCATGAATTTCCCATCGCTCCAGTTGGAATCCATTTTTGAGACACAGTCGCTATAGCTTGATCCTGGGCCTTCCTTGTACCCATTACAAAATCGGCCTTCATATTTCCACTCTCCGCACTCTTTTGCACTTGCGTGTGAGAGTAACAGTGAAGAGGTGGTGAGCACGGATAAAATGAAATACTTCATATACTGTTCTCTGCTGAAATGGTGGAGCCACTGGAATTAACCGGCTGGATGGATTTACTCTTCAGTTTGCCGTCATCGTCGTAGGTGAATTCGGTGATGCGATCCGGCTCGGTTATCTTGGTGGGAAGACGCAGTGTTGGATGCCACTCGGTGAGCGTCACACGCTCTTCCGGGGTCCCTTTGGCTTCAATGCGTTTTACTTCCAGGCCGCGTTCGTTGTAGTCGTAGCTGGTTGCGACGCCGTTAGCGTCGACTTTTCCAGAAAGTAGCCCTTGGTCGTTGTAGCTATAGCTACGATTGGACGCCAGACAATTGTCGGACTCCGCACCCTTAACCGCCTTGATGCGTTCATAGCCATTGAAGTTTTCGAACTCATAAGTCGTGACTTTGCCAAGAGGGTTGATAACCTCTGTAGTAAGGGCGTCGGGATAGGCAAACTGATACCGATCATTGCTACCGGCGTGCTCGCTTAAAATGCCCCTGCCTTGCTCATCATAATCCCAAGTGACATACCTGACGCCCGACTCGTCGGTGATGCCGGTTAAGAGGGTAGGGAAGCCAGTTTTTTCGTAGTGATAGGTCTTAGTATGTAGAGGGACGTCGTAGTTAGGCGCCTGATAGAAGCTAGCAGTCTCCACCAAACCTTTTGCGTTATAGGTATAGGAAACTTTTCTTCCGTCCGAGTGAGTAATACTTTCTATCGTTTGGCGATCAGACTTGTATGCCATAGTTAAAGTCTGACCATGCTTAGACGTGATAGTTGTAACGGTATCGTATTGCACTTTATAGTTTTTGCCGTACGGGTCTGAAACGGATACTAGTCGTCCGAATCGATCATATTCTTCAACTTCACTACCCAGATGGAGTTTATAACCCGTAGGCTTATCTTTTTCATCGACAAAGCCCTCTAGTGAAATGAGAGTGTCTGTATAAGTGCTATATTTCCCAGTCGTATCATTCCGTTGGAAGTGATACTCAACGCCATCATCCCTAACCACTCGGATAAGCCTAACGAAACTATCTGCGACAGGCATTTCGATCATTATAACTTTACGTGAAAAAGGCAGGCTCCACGCCCCATGGGCTTGAGGCGCCTCTACTTTGCTCTTGTAAGTTCTGACGTAGTGGCTTCCAGGGCCAAAAGCATTTTTAAAATCAATTTCTGTTTGAACTTTTTCTCCACTGGATACAATTATTGGGTTGCCTTTTGTGCATTGCTTGTTGGGGTATGTAGAACGGCTGTTGCAGGCTTGAGTATTCTCTTCATACTGTTTATTTGATGGGCACTCATCTCCCCTTCGAGTTACATCAAATGCAAATATATATTTATCCTTTAGAGACCAGTGCGTAGCATTGCCCATAAAACCCTGGCAGGCTAAGACGCCATCGCGCTTAAACTCCATTCGTGTTGTAGTGACGCCCGCACCAATAACAGCAGATGCATTATGCGCTGTGCAAATTGACATTGGACTGCTGGCGCTTTCACCCCCGCGAGGACCGCCAGACCAGTAATATTCCTGAGCCGAGCTGGACAGTGTTAGCGATAGCAAAGATGCCGAAATAACTGATTTCTTTAGCATGATGTGTGAATAAATTCCTTTACTAAACAAAATATTGAATTCAATTGGCGTACAACTTATCAGTTGTGCTCATTATTGAGTTTCAACCGGTAAAATAGAATTGCTTTTTAGCTTTCCATTATCGTCATACGTGAATTCAGTGATGCGATTCGGCTCAGTGATTTTAATTGGCTGTCTTAACGTCGGGTTCCACTCAGTTACAGTAATACGTTCATCTGATGTGCCTTTTGCCTCGACTCTCTTTATCTCCAGACCTGTGGGGCTGTAATCGAAATCGGTTATGTTTCCTTTCCAGTCGGTAACCAGGTCTTTATAACCATATTGGTCGTAGGTGTAAGAGGAGTTTGCTGCGATGCAATTCTCTGACGCATGTCCTTCCACTGACGTTGGCTTATTCGTTCCATATAGATGAGTAAAGTGGTAAGTGGTTTGCTTGCCCAGCTCGTTAGTGACGGTGGTTGAGCCATCGGAATTGAAGCTGAGAGTAACCCTCTCTGCGCCATCAGCATGCTCTGAAAGAACTGCGCGACCCTGGTCATCGTATTTCCAGGTGGCGAAGCGAACGCCTTTTTCATCGGTAATGCCTGTTAGGGCATGGGGAAAGCGGGAGTCTTCGTAATGGTATTGTTTTGATATATCCGCGGAATTATCAAGGCGGGTTAGATTTCCATCAATATACGTATAATTAAACGTCACACCGGCAGGTGTAATCATCTGTGTCACATTTCCACTCGCATCTTTACTCATGCGAAGTGTTCGCCCCAAGTTATCCGTGACGATAGTATCCGTATCCTCATAGGAGTATTCGGCGTATGCTCCCGTAGCCAACCTCTCTGCACGAGTTAACTTTCCATCACTGTTATAGGTATAGCGCACTCCATTTTCATCTAATGTAATGCCGGAGGTGCTTTTTGTGGTGGTAGGTGTAATGCCGCCAGTCGAAGGCTTGATGGAAATGTATTCAATTTTCTTTGCATTTCCTGTGGCTAAATAATAAGTGGACGTGCCATCGCTTAGATTAGATTTTATCCAGGGTCTAACAAGGACAGATCCATCAGTGCGAAGTACTTTTTTGTCTGTCGTACTGCGGGATAAATTATCTCTCCATTGGCCTGTGGCGCTTGAGTATGTACGTGAAAAAGTAAGAAGCCCTGACTTGGCATCCTGATAGTCGACTTCTGTTTGGCGTTTTTCGCCTGTAGATACATCTATAGGATTCCCCGCACAGACTTCTGGTGGTTTGCTCTGTGGAACCGGCAAACAGGAGTTGTTTGAGTATGACTCGGTTCCAGTAGGGCAAGACTCTTTATTTGGGTAGTAAAACGAAGCGTAGTATTCGATGCTTACACCATCAAGTTTGACGCTTTTCCAAGCTTTTCTGAACCCTAACTCGTGATGACTACAGCAAATTCCTCCGCCATCTGAAGAATCTCTTGGCTGTTTCTCAACAGCTAGCCTGGCTGCCTCATAGTTAAGAAATTTACCAGGAATCGTGACACTTTCTCCTGCTTTTGCGGCGTGAGAATAAACTATAAGCAGGCCCAGTAGAGATAGCGCAGAACCATTACGAGGGTTGCCTTTCAAAAAGTGTTTCAAACTAAGCTCCTTATATTCGAATTTGTATAGGCTCAGACGCTTTAACTGGGATCACAGAAAGCTGCAACGATTTAAGAGTGAGAAAAGTGGCAGGGATGAGATGTGTATTTGCCTCCATGCATATCATTGAAAACAGCTATAGTCCTTATGCTTTGACTAAAAAGTATAAATAAATTGAAATGGCTGAAAATCATAACGAAAATTTAATGCTCTCTCCATATGCCAAAAGTATTATCTCTCTGGGCGGTGGTTTTTTATCGCCGATTCTGAGGATAAGGATCGAAACGACATCATTTTATTTAAAAGGAAAAATATGAACTTCGTATTAACGGATTCCCCCACACAAGAAGATATCGACGTTATTCATAATGGTTTGATTGCCTATAATCTGAACTATATGGATATGCGGGAGATGAAGGATCTGGCGGTTTTTTATTCTGATGATCAGGGCGGTAAGTTGGCGGGGGTGGTTGGAGAGACGCTTGGGAATTGGCTTAAGGTTAAATATTTATGGGTGTCCGAATCGTTGCGAGGTAAGGGGATTGGCGGTGAGTTGTTGGCCCGTGCTGAGGCGGAGGCGATAAAGCGTGGTTGTCGTTATGCCGTCCTGGATACGTTCAGCTTTCAGGCATTGCCTTTTTATGAAAAGAAAGGATACACGCTGCAATTTACATTGGAGTCGTACCCCAAGCACAATCAGGCCAAGCATTTCCTTACCAAAGAATTGATTCAACCAGACAATGAGAACGCTTGACGACTTATATCGGGATACGATGGTTTTGTTGCAGAAGGCCAATGTGAATTACCGCGAGGAAACTCACGAGCCTGTGTTCACCTATGAGAAGGCGGAAGAGGTGGCCAGACGTTTTGGTTTCACCGGCGCGGAAAGCAAAAGTCTGTTCATGAAACTGAAAGACGGGCGCTTTTGCATGTTGGTGACGCTGCAGCATCAGCGTTTGGATTGGAAGCAGTTAAAGAATGCGCTAGGCGGTAAAGCGTCTTTTTGCAGTGATGAGGAGTTAAAGGAAATGACCGGGTGTGAGCCTATGTGCGCCTGTCCTTTTGGGCATCCTGCTGATATCACGCTGGTGATTGATGAGTGCATATTCGCCAGCGAAAGGCTGGTGTTTTCTCCCGGGCCGCCTGAGAAGACGGTGGAGATCGGCATTGAGGATGTACGCAAGGTGCTGGACTGTTGTGATAATCCAGTGGTGTATCTGGCTGAGCGGGAGATGGAGTAGACGGAGCCGTTCGGCTCCGTCTGAGACAGGTTTGCGGCGTCGGGTAATTAAACCGCTTGATCCATCGTCTCTGTCCGATATTTCACCAAATCTTCAATGGTTAAGACCGGCATGGCGTGTTTCTCTGCGAATGCGACGATTTCCGGCAGCCGCGCCATCGTGCCATCGGGATTGGTCAGTTCACAGAGCACGCCGGTGGGCTTCAAGCCCGCCAGGCGCATCAGGTCAACCGTGCCTTCTGTATGTCCTCGACGGGATAGTACGCCGCCGGGTTGCGCGCGCAAGGGGAAAACGTGACCCGGGCGGGCGAGATCTTCCGGTTTGGCGTCGTCAGCAATAGCGGTGCGGATGGTGGTGACCCGGTCCGCGGCGGAGACGCCGGTGCTGACGCCTTCGCGGGCTTCAATGGTGACCGTAAACGCGGTGCCGTTTTTACTGGAGTTTTCCGACACCATCATCGGCAACTGCAGGCGACGAATAACGTCGTCAGTGAGGCACAGGCAAACAATGCCGCTGCACTCGCGGATCAACAGCGCCATTTGCTGCTCGGTCAATGTTTCTGCGGCGTAAATCAGATCGCCTTCGTTTTCGCGGTCTTCATCGTCCACCAGCAGGACGCCCTGGCCATTGCGAATCGCTTCCAGAGCTTTTTCTACCCGGGTGATCGCATCGCCGAACGGCGTTAATAAAGAAGTGTGTGGCTGATTCATGGGTTCTCCATTTGAGTTACCAGAATCAGGGCTGTGGGAATACGACCGACTTGCGCCGGTCAACAGGCGTACGACCGCAACAGACCGTGGCGAATTCCGCGGTCCCGCTGCGACATTGGCCTTATTCTCTCCCATCCGGACTGTAACCGTCGGCTCCGGCTTCTCACCGGATCTGCTGACCCTGCTGAACGACAGCAGGCGCTCGCGGGCTCGTCCACTGGGGACATACCGCCGGTAGGGAATTTCACCCTGCCCTGAGAATAAGTTGATTAAATGTGCGCTTTAAAAAAGCGGAGGCAGGATACCCCAGCGGAAGCGGGTTCACAATGTTCAATCTGAGAGGCGGGCGGCCTGAACGACATGGGTCGCCCGCACCGTTAGCGGTTAGGGGACGTCTTTACTGCAACGCTGGCGGGCTACAGCAGTTGAAACTTCACCGCCAGCCCTCCCATCAGCGTTAGAATCAGGCCGGTAGTGCCGAGCCGGATCAGCGTATGCCAGGCGGTCTGCTTGGCGTGTCGCAGCGCTTGCAGCAGCGCTCGTAGTTCACGGATATCGGAAAAAGCGTCTTCTCCTGTCAGACCTAAATCGAGCAGCGCCCGTCGGGCTCCTTTCTCCGCCGCGCAGTCCAGCAGCGCATCCAGTTCGTCCCGGGCGAGGCTCACCATGAGTTGGGCTTTTGAGGTGTCCATGTTCTCCTCCTGAGGTGTATTGGCGTATCGATGACTTGCATTGATGATCGAAATTCCTTCTTCGTTTGCGTTCTTCGCGCACCCTTCTTAGAGAGGGCTATGTTGTAGCTTATTGATCGAAACGACCAAAAAACGCAGGAGCGAATGACGGAGGTGAATGTCAGCGGAGTGCGGCAAAATGTCACATGGGGCGCGGATGGCTTGGCAAGTGGTATGATGCCCTCAACTCTGGGGTTTGATCGTTATGAACACTACAAAATATTTCGCTTGGCTGGCGACGCCCTTGCAGCGGGACAGCTTGCGTTATCTGGCTTATTACCTGGTTATGCAGTCCATCTCCCTGGTGGCGTTGCTGGCCCTGTTCAGCGGCCATTGGCGGTTGGAGCTGCCGCCGCGTTTGCCTTGGGCGGTCATGCCGGCGCAGTTGGCGATTACTGCGTTGACCTGTCTGGCTTCCATACGGATAAGGGAGTTGACCACCGGGCGTTATCTGGCGGTGCTGTTGGCGTCCACTTTGTTGCTGGGCTGGTTTCTCCATGACACCGGCGGACATACAAACCCATTCATTTCATTACTGCTTATGCCGGTGGCCATGGGCGCTGCGCTGTTGGGGTGGCAGTCCAGCCTGATTCTGGCGACCGTCTGCGTGAGTATCTATTTTGCGTTGACGCAGGATTTCGTCGCGCTCACCAGTAGCCGCCCGGACGGTTTGCAGAACTTTATGCGCTTGCATCTGGCGGGGATGTGGCTGACGTTTTTGCTGTCCGTCGCCTTGCTGCTGATCGTCGTGGCGCCGCTGACTCTGGCTATCCGACGTCAGCGTGAGCAGATCGCCGCGCAACGGGAACAGATGCTGCGTGATGAGCGGTTGGTGGCGACGGCTATCTTCGCCGCGGGCGCCGCTCATAAACTTGGCGCGCCGCTGGGAACCCTGGCGCTGTTGGTGGACGATCTGCGTCATGATGTGGCGGATGCCCAGGCGCAGGACGATTTGCGCTCCATGGCGGCGCAGATCGATTTGTGCAAGCAGACCCTGTCGTCGATGATGCGTCAGGCGGAGGATATTCGTACTGGCGTGGTGCGCAGCGAGTCGTTGGAAGGCTTCGTGCAGCGTTTGCGAGAGGAATTCTCCCTGCTACATCCTGCTGGGTCATTGCGTTTGGCGAGTATTGAGAATCCGCAGGCGGAAGTGCGTTCGGAAGAAATGCTCGATATGGCGATCCTGAATCTGCTTGATAACGCCGCTAAAGCCAGCGCGGAGGACCCGGTAATGGAAGCGCGTCTAAGCGATGGCGAACTGTTGCTGCGCATCCATGACAAAGGGCCAGGACTGCCGTCGCTGGTAAGGCAGAATCTGGGCAAATCTTTTGTTTCAATGCGGGAAGGCGGCAATGGCCTGGGACTGTTTTTGTCCCACTCCACCATTGAACGCCTGGGCGGAAGCTTGAGTCTGCTCGACGTCGCTGATGGAACTATTACGGAAATCCTGTTGCCGATGCCCCAGGGCGCGCGCTGCGACGGGGAGAATGCGACCCTTTCACAAGGAAATCCAAACGGTGAATACGCCGCTGCTACTAATCGATGACAATCAGGTTTTTCTGCAAACACTTGCCCGCTCACTAAGTCGACGCGGCGAGTCTGTGATCACCGCCAGTTGTGGCGACGAGGCGCTGGCTCATTTGGAAGACAGTAGTCCGAGTCGGGCGGTGCTGGATCTGAATCTGGCGGGGGACAGCGGATTGCAACTGCTCAGCGAGATGCTGCAACGCCAGCCGCAATTACAGGTCGTGATGTTGACGGGCTACTCCAGCATCGCCACTGCGGTGGAGGCGATCAAACGCGGCGCCTTGAATTATCTCTGTAAACCGGTGACAGCGACGGAGCTGCTGGCGGCTTTTGGCGAGCCCCGCGAAGAAGCGCCGGTTGAATCTGAAGTGGATACGGATGCGACCCTGTCCGTGCGGCGTCTGGAGTGGGAGCATATTCAACGGGTGTTGCAGGAGAATGAAGGCAATATCTCGGCGACGGCGAGAGCGCTGAACATGCATCGCCGTACTTTGCAGCGGAAACTACAAAAAAAACCCGCCCGGCGTTGATGGCCGGGCGATAAAGTTTCCGCAGAGTTTCGGGACGCTGAATGCCCGCCGTGAAGCCGGACAAACGACGACCCTGGGAAGGAATGCGTTCGGAACTGCGCAAAGGGGAGTTTGCGCCGAACGCTCTGTACCTTGCTGTGAGAGGAAGTTTAGAAGGAGTCGGTCACTGTCGGGAAGACGGCAAATTGTCGCACCCAGAATGGCTTAGATCGGCAGGCTGAAAATGATCGGACGGAGCGGTTTGACGAACGCCGTCAAACCACTCCGTAGACAAAGAGTTTAAGCGTAGTAGGACGCAGCGATGCGCGCCGCCAGGGCTGCGTTATTGAACACCAGCTGGATATTGGCTTTCAGGCTGTCGCCGCCGGTAATTTCCGCCACTTTCGCCAGTAGGAACGGCGTGGAGTCTTTACCGTTGACGCCATTCTCTTCCATTTCCGTCAACGCGACGTTGATGGCCTGGTCAATCTTGGCGCGGTCCATGGCGTAGGCTTCCGGGATCGGGTTGGCGATCACCACGCCGCCGCGCAGACCCATTGCCCATTTGGCTTGCAGCGCCGAAGCGATCTGCTCTGGCGTATCCAGTTGATAATCCACATCGAAATCACTGTCGCGGGTGTAAAAAGCGGGCAGGGTGGAGGTTTGATAGCCGACCAGAGGCACGCCATGAGTTTCCAGATATTCCCGGGTCAGGCCCAGGTCGAGAATCGATTTGGCGCCGGCGCAGATGACCGCCACGTCGGTGTGCGCCAGTTCCTGCAGGTCGGCGGAGATATCAAAGGTCTCCTGGGCGCCGCGATGCACGCCGCCGATACCGCCGGTGGCGAAGACTTTGACTCCCGCCATGGCCGCCAGGATCATTGTTGAAGCGACAGTCGTGGCGCCGTCGCCGCCACGAGCGACGATAAAGGGAATGTCGCGGCGGCTGGCTTTGGTGACGCTCAAACCGGCCTGACCCAGGTATTCGATCTCTTCTTTACTTAAGCCGACTTTCAGACGGCCTTTGATGATGGCGATAGTAGCGGGAACCGCGCCGTTGTCGCGAACGATCTGCTCTACCTGCAACGCGGTTTCCGCGTTTTGCGGCCAGGGCATGCCATGGGAAATGATAGTGGACTCCAGGGCCACGACCGGTTTGCCGGCCGCCAGAGCGGCTTGTACTTCGGGAGATACGTCCAGATAAGTATTCATAAAAAAGTTTCCTCTAGTAAACGGTTCACGGTCGCCAGGGACATATTCGGATTGATGGTCGCCTGGTGCGACATGGCCACCGCCGAGGCGGCGATGGCGAAGTTAACGGATTTGGGCGTGGGCCATTGCGCCAGCCAGCCATAAGCGAGGCCGGCGAGAAACGCATCGCCGGCGCCATTGGCGTTGACCGGCTGGATTGGCGGCGGCGGATATAGTTGGTGACGGCCGGCTTCGCTGACGTAAACGCCCTGAGCGCCGAGGCTGATGCAAACACGCTGCACGCCTTTCTGGTGAAACCAGGAGGCCAGCTGGGATAGCTGTCCGTCATCCTGAGCGTCCAGCCCGGAGAGGCGCTTCGCTTCCGCCAGATTGGGCTTGAATGTGTGGATGGCGTCGAGCAGCCCGCGTAACTTGTCCGACTTGGGGCCAGATACCGGGTCGGCGAATATCGGCAGATCAGGGAACTGGCTGAGCAGGTATTCCAATACCCCGGCGGACAGGTTGGCGTCGACAATCAACAGACTGGCGCGGCGTATCATGTCGGCATGGCTGCGCAGGTATTCGACGCTGAGACGATCCAGAATCTGCATGTCGTTGATGGCGACAGACATGTCGCCGCAGGCGTCCAGCACTGACAGATAGGTGGAGGTGACGGCGTCGTCCAGTTGCAGGCAATGGCGCATGTCGATGCCGCATTGCAGCCCTTGCTCCAGCAGCGTCTGTCCGTATACGTCCTTGCCCAGGGGGGCGATCAAGCGCACGTCTACGCCGAGGCGCGCCAGGTTTTCCGCAATGTTGCGGGCGACGCCGCCGGGAGAGCAGCTGACATGCCCCGGATTGGAGTCGCGGGGCAGCAGTTTGTCGCTGGGCTGCCCGAGAATATCCATGTTGGCGCCGCCAATCACCACCACGTAAGGATTGTCCGCGAGGATATAACCCTTACCGCGAATCGCGCCCTTGTTGGAGAGGTTCATAATATGACCCGCCACGGCGGAGCGACTGACGCCCAGACGGTCGGCCAGGGCCTGTTGAGAGATGAGCGGGTCCTGGCGGATTAAATCCAGGATCTCCTGTTCGCGTTCGGTTATCACAAACAAATGTCCGTATGTCTAACATTTGTTTGTTAGTCTACCGGTATTTCGCCAACAGGCAAGCAAAAATCGTTTTACGCTGCCCGTCGACGCGTCAGCAGGTAAATGAAGTAACCGCCGCCAAGCAAAGACGCGATTGCGCCAGCGGGCATTTGCGCCGGGTATAAAAGCGTGCGGCCCAGCCAATCGGAGAGAATCATCAGCAGCGCTCCCAACAGAATGGCGAGAAGCAGTTGCTGCGGCGCTTTGCGGGCGCCGAGCATGGCGGCCATGTGTGGCGCAAGCAGGCCTACGAAGGCGACGGGGCCCATCACCGCAGTGACCAGCGCGCAGGCGAGGGAAGCCAGAAACAGCAACGCCAGACGGGCGCGTTTGACATTCAGACCACGGGCCAGTGCGACCTGATCGCCAGCGGAAATCAATGTCAGCCAGCGGGAGCAAAGCGCGCATAACGTGGCGAGGACGATAACGCCGGTCAGCAGAAGCCAGGCTTTACCGTCCGTGGTTTGGTAAGTAGAGCCAGCCATCCAGCTCAGAATCGAATAGGCGCTGTCGCTGCCCTTGGCCAGGGCGAAACGCACGAGAGCGTCGATCAACGCCGCCAGGGAGATGCCGGTCAGCACCATGACGCCGGGGGCGTAGTGATGGCGGCGTCCCAGCAGCAATAGCAGCAAAAGTACTCCCAGGCTGCCGGCGAAAGCGATCAAAGGGCCAGCTTGATAGATCGAGCCGCCAAACGCCAACACGGAAAGCACTAATGTCAGCGATGCGCCGGCGGACATGCCCAGAATATCCGGGCTCGCCAGGGGATTGCGAATCAATCGCTGAAGAATGACGCCCGCCAGGGCCATGCCGCCTCCCGCCGCCGCCGCGGTGACAATACGCGGCCAGCGCAGGGAGAAAACCAGGTCGGACGGCCAGCCAAAGCGCCAACTGACGGAACCGGCCCCTTCTGGAGACCACAACAACGCTATCGCCGCTGTTGCAGGCACGGCCAGCGCCAGCATGATCAGAGCGGTTTTGGATAGTTTCATCACGCCGGCGGGCAGTTGTAGAGAGCTGTGATCGGCGGCGGTTAACTTGCGGCGGGTGAACCAGATTAATCCAGGCGCGCCGATTAACGCCGCCGCGGCGCCGCTGGGAACCAGGTCGGTTGTCCATTGGCTGGCCAGCACGGCGATGGCGTCAGTCGCCAGCAGTAACAGTCCGCCCAGCAGCAGGCTGTACGCCAACTCATCGCCGGCGCGGCGCGCTCCCAGTGCGCGAGCAAGATTGGGCGTTAGCAGGCCAATAAAACTGATAACCCCTACGGCAGTGATAGAACACGCCACCAGCCAAAGCGCGGCGGGAAGCAGCGCCAGTGTGGCGAAAACGCCCATGCCGCGTCCTCGTGCGCCAGCTTCTCCGAGGCGCAGCAAGGTCAGGGGACGGTGCGCGAAGAGCAGAATCAGCAGGGCGATGCTTAGTTTGGGTGCGAGCCAGATCACCCAGTTCCAGTCTGTTTGCGTCAGGTCGCCCGCGCCCCAGATGAACAGGTTGCGCGCATACTGATCGTTGAGCAGCACGATGGCGGAGGCCGCTGCGCCCAACAGAATATTAATGGCCATGCCCGCCAACACGACAGGCAAACCGGCCAAGCCTCCGCTGCCGGCGATCAATAACACCAGCGTGACGGAAAGGCTGGCGCCCGCCATGGCGATCCAGGCTCCATAATTCGCCATCAGGGCGGGCGCCCAGACGCTGGCGCAGACCAGCGCCAGCCAGGCTCCTGACGCGGCGCCCAGGGTCATAGGAGAGAGCAGGCGATTCTGGGTGATTTGCTGCAACAAACTGCCGACCAGTCCCATTGCGCCGCCAACCAGCAAGGCCAGCACAGCCCGGGGCAGGGTGGCGTAAAAGAACTGAAAGTCTTCGAACTCCACGGCTGCGCCGCCGCTGAGCAACGTCCACTGCACGCTGAGCGGCGGCGGAGAGCTAAGTTGCAGGTAGGCGAACAGCAGAACCGGCAATAACGCCAGGGTGACCAGGTAACGGCGCATACGACTTCAACCTGTAGCGATGAGCTGATCTGGTCTGATCACGGCGTTAGCGTTAATAAGGCGTCGGTGATGGATTCCGCCAGATACTGCACCGACAGCGGCCCGCCATAAGTCCAGGTGGAGCGGGCGGCGGCGAAGCGTTCGCCGCGAACAAAGGGCATTGCCCGCCACAATGGCGTGGAGAACAGGTCGTCCGCTTGTTCGAAAGGTTCGATGTAAATCACCACGCCGTCTTTGATGCGCCCCAGGTCCGTCACCTTTTTCTGTGTAATGCCCCATTGGGTCGCCGGCTGTGGCAGGGCGGGTTGCAGTCCCAGTTTGACCATGGCGGCTTGCGCCATGGAGTTGTCGCCAAAGATGCGCAGGACCGAGGGCGTGGTGAAGCGCACTGCCGCCACTTTGGGCAAGTCGCCGTGATAGTGCGCCTTCAATTGCGCTTGCAGTTCGCCAAAGCGGGCGTCCATGGCGTCCAGTTTTTGCTTCGCCGTGGTTTCTTTGTCGAACAGGCGAGCCAGTTGCAGGAAGATCTGCCGGGAGACATCGAAGTTATCGTGGTCGGCGCGGAAAGAGTCGAAAAACAGCACTGGCGCCACTTGCTCCAGTTTTTCCACCATGCCTTCCTGCATGCTGGAAAGCAAAATCACATCCGGTTGCAGGGCCGCTATACGCTCCAGGTTAGGTTCGGAGCGCGTGCCGACGTCAGTGATGGAGTCCGCCAGTTGGGGGCGCACCACCCACTCCTGATAGCCCTTGATATCGGCGACGCCGATCGGCGTGATGCCCAGTTCCACCAGATTTTCCGCCATAGACCAGTTCAGCGCGATAACCCGCTGTGGCGTTTGCGCGAATTCATGCTCGCCGCGATTGTCGCTGATGGTGATCGCCTGGGCGCAGATGCTGATCGTCAGCGCCAGGATAGAGGCGAGAGCGATGAAGGTGCGGCTGCCAGTGAGCGGGCGACGGGAAGGGCGAATCAGGTTGGAAAATAAAGTCATGGGCATACCCGGATGGAAGGAGAAGGGTTAATCGATGTGCAATAAGAAATCATGAATGTCACGCCACGACCGCGATTTTGCCGTCCTGGCGCGGATGATCGACGAGGTCAATATCAATGCCGTACAACTCCCCTAACAGCGAAGCGGACAACAGTGACTCCGGCGCGCCGTCGAACGCCAGCCGCCCTTGCTTCAGCGCCACGATGCGGTCTGCAAAACGGGCGGCCAGATTAACGTCGTGGAGGATGACGATAACGCCGCGTCCATGCTCTTGATTGAGACGGCGCAACAATCCCATCACTTCGTATTGATGGGATAAGTCCAGGGCGGATGTCGGTTCGTCCAGCATCAACAAAGGCGCCTGCTGGGCCAACAACATGGCGATCCAAGCGCGCTGGCGTTCGCCTCCAGACAGTTGATCCGTCAGGTGTTCCGCGTAGCGCGACACGCCTGTCTGCGCCATCGCCGCCTCGATAATCGCCGTGTCTTCCTGACGCCAGCGTCCAAATGTCCCACGCCAGGGAAAGCGGCCCAGACGTATAAGCTCCCTGACATTAAGACCGGCTACTTCCGGCAGATTTTGCGGCAGAAACGCGATGTTCCTCGCCAGATCTCGTTGTGAGTAATCGTTCAACGGGCGGTTTTGCAGCCTGATGACGCCGGAGTCCGGCTGGATTTGCCGCGCCAGCAAATTGATCAGGGTGGATTTTCCAGACCCGTTATGCCCCAGGATAACGGTGAAGCGGCGCGGGTCCAGAGACAGCTGGGGCAGAGACAGAATGTCACGCCCATCGCGGCGCACGCGGATATCTTCAAGCTCAAGCATAGGCGTTCCACTCTTCCGTCAGTCGTTGTATGCGCACTTCCGGTTTTTGTTTCGGACATGACGCGCACAGTTCTCCGTCCTGTCGCAGGTAGTGCAGACAACAGGCTTTGCGGTCCAGGGTCAGTTGCAGTTTTCCGTTATACAGCGCAATCGGCGTCAGGTTGCTGTATCCAACAAGATCCATAGCCTTCAGCCAGGCTTGCGCCCAATGTTGGATCTCGTTGTTGTCTGGGGGGGCGCTTAGCAGGCTGAGGCGGGAGAGAGCGGATAACAGACTGTCCGCAACCAGACGTTTAGCGATCAGTGGCTTAACCTTGGCGATGCGGTTTAGCTGTTCCAGAAAGCCTTCGCACACTTGCGCCAGCTCTGCGCCGCTGAGCTCGATCAAGCGTTCGATGGCGGCGGTGGGCAAGGCCACGGGCGGGGTGCGAAAACCCGCTACTACGCCCTGGGCGTACTTCTGCCCCAGCTGGGATAAAGGCGCGGCGGCGCCGACGATATGCACTGCTGCGACCGCAATAAAAGTTGGCTGCCACACCAGCATGGTCCAACTTCGCACGGCCCAGTAAGGAGCGCCTGCTTCCGGGCAGGCGCTGCGCCAGTAGTTGTGTAATTGCGTCAGAACTTCCTGATTATCCGCCTTTGCGCAAATCAAACCGGTGTTGTCGACGCTGATCTCTCCCGTCAATGCCGGATGCGCCAGCGCGGCGGCGTGCAGCAGCGCATCCAGCGGAACGGAAGCGGCGCCGGGCTGACAGTGGTGCAAGGGGGATGATGGTCTCACGGGGTGATTGGGCTGTCCGATTTAATGGCTGCGAATGATGGCTTACTCAATGTCGCCGATACCTGAGGGAGTTAGGCGGCCGGATGAGCGATGCGTTACGGCGACGTTTCTCTGCAGGTTGACGCGAAAATTAATTCAAATGATAATGATTTGCGTTTAGATTATCAAATATTGCATCGCCGTATTGGCCTGGACGCCACTCAGATTCCCACTCGTTATCAGCCTGACAATGAATCGACCGCTGATAGTCAGGCGCATGGATGCGCCTGTGCGGCGACAAGCAGCGGAAAGCAGGCCTGGCCACTTGGCGTACGCAGGTCCTGTCATTTCAGACAAAGAGAAGGACGCTGTTTGTCTGCCAGATTAATTGCTACCTGAGAGGAACCCGCAGTATGGCGACGCAGCGTTGTCCCGGTAAATTTGCGCCCCGTTTATTCCCAATCTCTTCCCAAACTTGCAGCGCCAGACGATCCGTTCGTCACGCGCCGCCCTATGCCGCCAACGGACTGGCGTACTGGGTGGCGGTGTTATCGCTGGGATTGCTGGCCTCAGGAGGCGTCGCGGCGGAAGATAGCGATGACGTACAGGTGTTGCAGCCGGTGACGGTAAACGCTAAGGCTGGCGGCGTCGCTCCGACGGAAGGCAGCGGGTCATATACAACCCGCGCCAGCAACACGGCGTCGCGGATGGACATGTCGTTGCGGGAGACGCCGCAGTCGGTGTCGGTGATCACCCGAACGCAACTGCAGGACTTTGCGCTGACGGATATCAACGACGTGCTGGCGTACAGTCCCGGCGTCACCGTAGAGCAGGTGGAAACCGACCGCACCTACTTTACGGCGAGAGGCTTTGATATCACCAACTTTCAGCTCGATGGCATTGGCGTCCCTTTCGTATACGGCAACCTGTACGGCGATATAGATACTGCGATATACGACCGCATTGAGGTGCTGCGCGGCGCTAATGGACTCATGACTGGCACAGGAACGCCCTCCGCCACGGTTAACTTCGTGCGCAAGCGGCCGACGGCGGACACTCAGGCTTCCGTGGGGATTTCTTATGGCTCATGGGATAACCGTCGTGTGGACGCGGATGTTTCCGGCGCTTTGCTGCAGTCGGAGAGAGTGCGCGGCAGGCTGGTCGTGTCCTATCAGGATAAAGAGTCCTATCTGGATCGCTATGAGCAGGAAAAGACCATTTTTTATGGCGTGGTGGAGGCCGAGCTGAATGACAGCACCACGCTGACGTTGGGTCACAGTCGCCAGGATACGCTCTCAAACAGCCCAATGTGGGGCGCATTGCCGCTGTACCGGACGGATGGTTCGGCGACGAATTACGATGCGTCCGTCAGCACGGCGACGGATTGGGCGTACTGGGATGGCCGTATCGACAGCTCCTTTGCCGAGCTGGCCCATGACTTCGCCAACGGCTGGCGTATCAAAGGCGTGCTCACTCGTCAGCAGGTCAAGGCCGATACCAAGCTGTTTTATGTCTATGGGACGCCCAATCCGGATACGTCCGGGTCTGATCTTTACGCGTATCCCAGCCTGTACGGTTTTGATAACGAGCAGTGGATCGCCGATGTCTATGCGACAGGGCCATTTACTCTGGGAGGGCGGGAGCACGAAGCGGTAATTGGTTTGAACTGGTCTAAATCCGAGGTGTGGGACGAGTCCAAATATGGCGCGGGAATCGGGACGGAAATCGATGACATTGACGATTGGGATGGCGATTATCCCGACCCGGAATACAACGCAGGCGTAGCCGGCAGTGATTTCACCGATAAGCGCAGAAGCCTGTACGCCGCCACCCGGCTTAAGCCAATGGATCGCCTGACCTTGATCACCGGTTTCCGTGTGACGGACCTGGAGAGCAGCGGCGTCACCTACGGCGACAGCAAGAAAGAAACACAAAGTGGAGAAGTGGTTCCCTATGCCGGCGTTGTGGCGGATATACATGAAAATCATTCGGTATATGTCAGCTACACCAAAATATTCGATCCTCAGTTCAAAGACGACATCGACCATAACCGCATCGCGCCAGTGAAGGGCGACAACATCGAAGCAGGGTTGAAAAGTGAGCTGTTCAACGAACGCCTCAATACCACCGTCGCTGTCTTCAAAACCGAACAGGACAACGTCGCGGAAGTGGCGGGCGTTTATCCTGGAACCAGCACAAACTACTACAAAGGCGTGGATGGCGTTTCCAGCCAGGGGTATGAGCTGGAGATCGCTGGAGAAGTGTCCCCGGGCTGGGAAGTAGCGGGCGGTTTCACCTATGTTTCCATCGAAGACAAAGACGGCGAGGACGCCAAAACTTATGTGCCCCGGCGTATGCTGCGGTTGTCGTCCAGCTATCGCGTTCCCAGTCTGGAGCGCCTGAAAGTGGGCGCCAGTTTGAGCTGGCAGGACGACATCTACAGGGAGCAAGGCGTGGCTACGACGGGTCCGAATGCGGGCGAATCCATCCGCACCACTCAGGAGGATTACATGCTGGTCAACCTGATGGCGAAGTATGATTTTACGGATAACTGGAGCGCTACCTTGAATCTGGACAACATTACAGACGAAAAATACCTGAACAGTCTGTACTGGGCGCAGAGTTATTATGGCGCGCCCCGCAGCGCCAAGCTGACGGTTAACTGGACTTATTGATCGCTGCACAGTCTCCGGGCGCCGTTGCACAATGAATGCGCAGTGGCGTCTTTAATCCTCCGCCTTTTTGTTTTTCCCCCCTCCGCTGGAACCCTGTTGTCACTGTTCAACTCATTGATTTTAGTACTCGCATAGTACTCGCGCCCATTAGTTGACTGCTTGGTCAATTACTGGAATGAAATCTGCAGCATATTGGGTTTACAACCTCGACGACCTGTCGTCGATAGCTGAGGACTTGGCTATGGGGGTAGACCAGCAAGTGCGCGCGATAGCGTTGACCTCGCATACGCGCAATGGGGTGAAACATCCCGTCAAATGGGGGGCTGTGGATATTGGCGAGCGTGGGCCGATTATTGGAACGCTGTCCAATCCCGCCTGTAAAAACACCATTGGCTCTCATGCCGGCGCTTACAGTCTGTATCGCGCCCTGGCGGTGGCTAAGGGCGATTTATCGCCGCTGCACCGGCCGGATCTTACCAATACGGAGCCGGTGATCGATTTGGGGCCGCACCCGCAATGGAGCGATGCGGACAAGATTGTCTCCCTCGACCCCTGGGGGCACCGCGTGGCCTCCGATTTCAAAACGTCTCTGCAACAAGGGTTGGATATCCGACCCACTATCGCCGTCACCAAAGCGCGCATTGCGGTTCCCGAAATTCAATATGCGGTGAAGCAAGGGCTGATTCCCGCCGACGGCAAAATATTGCTGGCGACCGGCGAAGCCAATGTCACCAAAGTCGCCATTGAGCCGGTTTGGCATCTGCCCGGTGTCGCAAGACGCCTGGGGGTGGCGGAGGCGACTTTGCGCAAGGCGATGTTTGAGCACACCGGCGGCATGTTTCCCGAGCTGGTGACGCGGCCAGACTTGTCGGTGTTTTTGCCTCCCATCGGCGGCGTGACGCTATATCTGTTCGGCGACCATACGGCTATCTCCGATCCCGAGAGGGAAGTCGCCTGCCGGGTGCATGACGAGTGCAATGGCTCCGATGTTTTCGGCTCGGATATTTGCACCTGCCGCCCCTATCTCACCCACGGCATCGAAGTGTGCATCCGCGTCGCCCAGCGCGGCGGCGTGGGGATCATCCTGTATAACCGCAAAGAGGGAAGAGCCCTTGGAGAGGTGACCAAGTTTCTGGTGTACAACGCCCGTAAACGGCAAGTGGGCGGCGACCGCGCGGACGCCTACTTTGAACGTACCGAGTGTATCGCTGGCGTCGAGGATATGCGCTTTCAGCCATTGATGCCGGACCCGTTGCACTGGTTGGGCGTGACGCGCATCGACCATATGGCGTCCATGAGCAATATGAAGTTTGAGGCGCTGACCAGTCAGGGCATCGAGATTGTCAATCGCATTACGATTCCCGATGACATGATTCCGGAGGACGCCAAGGTGGAGATCGACGCCAAAGTGGCGGCGGGCTATTTCTCACCAGACGCTCCGCTTTCCAAAGACGCGCTAAGCGTTAAATCCGGCAGGGATCTGGAGGCCTATTGATGTCGAACTTGCAGGAAAACTTCGCGACGGCGCAGGAAGCGTCCGTCTATACGGCAACGCAATTACACCTGTGGCGCGCGGAAACCGTGCGCTCGCGCTGCGGCGAAATCTTTGACCGCGCATGCACTGGCGAGCTGCTCGCATACGACTATCGGTCCGATAGAGTTGAGGCGACGGCGGAGTACGTCATGGACGTCATATTGGAGAATTATCCTGATCTGAACATACCGCCACACAGCCGCTGGCGCCACTTTTCCTGCGGCGGCGTGGACAGATGGTCTCCTATCGCTGACGGCGCGGGAGATCTGAATGAACTGAAAATGCGGGCGACGGAGCTGACCATGATCAGCGTGCTGCTGGATGCCGGCGCTGGCGCCGATTGGCGCTATGTCGAGTCCGCCAGCGGGCTGACGTTATCCCGTTCTGAAGGGCTGGGGGCCGCCAGCGTGGCGCTCTACGCGCAGGGGGCGTTGTGCTCAGGGGGAACGCCTTTCCGAGTGGATGCGGAGGGCTTGAGGAAGTTGACGACTGCGCAACTGGCGGCCTGCTTTCAAGTCAGTGAACGCAATCCTCTGATAGGTCTGCAGGAACGGGTGACCTTGTTGCGTCGATTAGGCGATGTTGTGGCGAGCGCGCCGGGCGTCTTTGGCGGAGAGGGTCGGCTTGGCGTCTTGGCCCTGTATCTGGAGGCGGCCAGTGCGACGGCCAGTGCGGCGGCCAGTGTAGCCAGAGGAGCGGGAGTGGCAGGTGGTCTGTCTGTGGACTTCGCTTTTCGTGAGTTGCTGAAACTGTTGTCCGGCGTCTGGCCAGTGCGAAACCCTGAGCTGGGCGCGCTCGGCGATGTCTGGGCGTACCCTGGCGTCGGAGCGAGTGAGCCGGGCGCAGGGCTTATCCCTTTCCACAAGCTTTCCCAATGGATGATGTACTCCCTGACGGAGGCATGGCGCATCTCCGGTATGGAGGTCATTGAGGACGATACGCTGACGGCGCTGGCGGAATATCGCAATGGCGGGCTGCTGCTGGATATGGGCGTGCTGGCGCCGAAAGATCCCGCCTTCGCGGCGACGGAGTATGAACCGGGTGCGCCGGAAGTGGTGGAGTTACGGGCGATGACCGTCGCTGTCGTTGATCAGCTCGCTGCGCGTTTGAATACGCAGCTTAGGGAGCGTGGCGTGGCGCTGACGATGTCGCAAATACTGGAAGGCGGAACCTGGAGCGCTGGGCGTAAACTGGCCTTCGCGCGCTCGCCAAACGGCGCGCCGCCAATCCGATACCGTGCGGACGGCACTTTATTTTGAGGCGAGGGAAGTCGCTGCAGACTTCCCGCAAATCTATATCAGCAATGTTTGAGAGACAGCTATGACAATGACTTCATTAGTGGAAAAGCATCCCGGCGTGTACATGGTCAATCATCCCTTTGTGCAGCATAAGCTCACCAGTCTGCGTGACAAAAACACCTCCACCCGGGAATTCCGCATGCTGGTGCAGGAGCTGGGCGTACTGATCGGCTATGAGGCCACCCGCGACTTGGAGACGGAACTGGTGGAAGTGGAAACGCCTCTGGAGAAGACGATGTCGCCGACATTGAAAGGCAAGAAGCTCTGTATCGTCACCATCATGCGGGCGGGCAATGGCATGACCGAAGGCGTGCTGCAACTGTCGCCGTCGGCGCGGGTGGGGCACATCGGACTCTATCGCGATCCGCAGACCAAAATGCCCATTGAGTATTACGTCAAGATGCCGCCGGATCTGGATCAACGAACAGTGATCTGCGTTGATCCCATGCTCGCCACAGGTCACTCCGCGACGGCGGCGGTGCATAAAATCAAGGATCTGGGAGCGCAGGATATCCGTTTTATCTGTCTGTTCGCCGCGCCGGAAGGCGTCAGCCTGTTTCGTGAAGAACACCCGGACGTGCCGGTATATGCAGGAGTGATCGACAGTCATCTGGATGACCATGCCTATATCCGACCCGGCGTGGGCGACGCTGGGGATCGGATATACGGCACGAAATAGCGCTTCGCTTTGTTCTTAAAGGGCGACAGCGGATCAGGCGCTGGTCAATGTCGGCGCCCGGGGAGCGGGGCGTGACGCCTCCAGGTTTTTAACGCGTTGTCCTATCGGCGGAGGGACTTCTTTGTCCACCAAGACATCCAACAGGACAGGCCCCGGGCGTTTAAACAGGGAGGCAATGTCCAGACGCGCCAGTTCTTCAAAGTCCCTGATGCGATAGGACTCCACGCCTAAGGATTGGGCGAGCATGGCGAAGTTGGTTTGCGGTAACTCATTGCCGAAACTCTTCATGCCGCGCATGCGTTGCCCGTGCATGACAGTGCCCAACACGCCGTTATTCAATATCAGAATCACCACGTTTAGGTTGTGCTGCTTGGCGACGGTGATTTCCTGCGCGGTCATCAAATAACTGCCGTCCCCGGTGATGCAAAGCACCGGAATATGCGGGTTGGCGAACTTGCCGCCGATGGCCGCGCCGATCGCCCATCCCATGGCGGCGAATCCCATGGAGATCGGCATTTTATTCACGTCAATGACCGAGGCGGAGCGAGGATGCCAGTAATGGGTGGCCCAGAAAAAAGCGTTGCCGGCGTCCGCGTAGAGATGCACGCCTTTGGGCGCGCATTGGCTCAGCCGCCAGAACAGTCGGCGCGGGTTGATAGGGGTAGTGTCGGTATTGCAGTCCTCGATATGCAGCACGCTGATATTTTTGGGCAGGTTGTTTTCATTGCGTAGGGCGGGGAGGATTTCTTCGCTGGCGTCCGCAGCGGGAGCGGCCTGGTTTTCCTGATTGAGATAGTCGAAGACGATGCGTGGGCTGCCCATCAGATTCATTTGCGCCATATGGGATTTGGCGAGGTGCTCCGGATTGTTGTTGATGTGCACCAGACGCCGCGACAGGATGGTGCTGCCGTCCCAGCCGCAGGTGGCGTGCTCATCCAGGTTGGCGCATACCACCATAATGATGTCCGCTTCCTCCGCCGTCAGGGTTTTGCGGGCGGACTCATGCCCCGCCGTGCCGAACACGCCCCGATACAGGGGATGATCGGCGGACATCAGACCACGCCCCATCGGCGTAGTGACGATTGGCCAGGCGCGCCGCTCCGCGTAACAGAGAATTTCCCGCATGGCGCCGGCGCATCCGTTGCCGATGACGATGACGCCGCGCTGATAGCCTCGCAAGATGGTGTTCAGGCGTTGCAGCACGACTCTGTCCGGGGTGATCTCCTGTCCCAGAAAGGTATGCAGGGAGATGGGGTTGCGGCTGGATGGAATCGGAGTTTCGAAAATATCCAGCGGAATGCTGATATGCACGGGGCCGGGAGTCGGGCCAGTGGCGTGGCTCAAGGCCGCCAGCAGGTTGTGCTCTAATTGCTCGGGATGAGATACCAGCGTGTTGTAGCGAGTGCAGCCCTTGAACATAAGAATGGTGTCGACGCCGGAAGCGCTGCTTTCCTGCATGGCGCCGCGGCCGAAGGTGCTGATGGTGCTCTGTCCCGTGATGACCAGCATGGGGACGCCGTCCACGAAGGCGTTGCTCACGGGCGTCAGTAAATTAGTGCAACCCGGGCCGGAGGTGGCGCTGCACACGCCGATGACGCCGCTCTCCCTGGCGAAGCCGTCCGCCATAAAGCCCGCACCGGCTTCGGAGCGCGTCAGTATCCAGCGTACATGGGTATTTTCCTCGTGGCGGGCGAGGGCGCTGCCCAGCGGGTCGATGTTGCCGCCGGACACGCCGAATACAAACGGCACTTTTAGCAGACTGAGATATTTAACGATTAATTCTGCGCAACTGATCGCGTTAGTCCGACCAGTTTGGGTAATAAGGGGTTTTGATTCCATGGGCGTTGTCCTGTGTTGAAAAAGTTAAACAACAGGCGCGAAACCCCACCTGGGCTCAATTTCCGGCATATCGGCGCGGAGCCCATCGGTGCGGCGTCTTTCTTGGGGGGGACTAGCGGGCTCGTTGACGCCATCGACGCGTTCAACAAACCCTACTCACAGACATCAAGCGCTTTTTTTATCCCTAACAGCATAGCAAAAGCAGGCGGAAATCCAGGGCGGGAGAAAAATAAATTCCGCCTAGGGGATATTTTTGTGACTCTCTTTGCTTATCCAGGCGATCCAGACCAGCGCCAGAGTGGCGAGATTGACGGTCACCGGATTGAAGGCGTCCACCAATAAGCCTGGGGAAAACAACGCGACATCCGCCAGGAGACCAACCAGCGCGACGCAAGCGGCCAACAGCGGAAGGCTGCTGCGCAGCGGCAGTGCGATCAGCAGCCCCAGGATGATTTCCGCCACGCCGCCGGCCATAGCGATCTGCGGCGCATACTGGCCCAGGCCCTGGGCTTCAATCATGGCCAGCTCGGTTGGGCTGAGCCACAGTATTTTGGGTACCAGGCCGTGATAAAGAAAGACGCCGGCTACGCTGAGGCGCGCAACCCAGTGAATACGTTGCAATACATCCATTATGAGTACGTTCCTGTCCGTTCGTATTGAGTCATTTATTGGTTGGATTTTCGGCCAAGGGCTGCGTTGGCGCGCCTTGCAGAAAGCGGCTGTTATGGTCCGGCCTAGGCAGCAGACAATGATCATATTTGCCGAAGAGGCGATACCGGTTCTGAGCGATAAGATCGTAGCCCCAGTCCCTCAGAGCGCGCGGCAGTATGCGGAAAACTTTCAGATAGCGCCAGGGCGCGGGAAATTGCGCAATGATGCGCAGGAAGGCTTCGGATTTTTCAAAGGCGCGGTCGCCTTCGACATAAAGCATGGTGTCAAAACGGTCCAGCGGCATGTCAAACCAGGCCAAAATCGCCTGTCCCTCAGGGGATTGCACGGAGGCCATTTTGAACTGTCTGCGCTTGTCGTATTTGATCAGGAATTTTGACCAGGCGTTACAGAGCTTGCAGACGCCGTCGAACAGGACGACCCGATCGTCGCTTTGCATGCAGGGAGGCATGCTGGTTTGTGTTGCGGAAGGTTGCGTCATGGCGACTTACTCCGTTGCACTGGGCGCGCTCAGCGGGCGCAGCCGGTAATACAGAATCGCATCGAAGGGATAGCCTTTTTGCGAGGGTACCCAGGCAGGATCTTGGTGAACGTCCGGGCCGCTGATCAGCAGTTTTTCGATGCTGGCGTCAGCGATTTCCACGCCTCGTGTGTGCAGTGTTCTGTTCCATGTGGCCGCAATAGGTTCGCCTGAGAGCACGTTGCTTACATAGGCGTAGGCGTTTGGCGCGTTACCTTCGGACTTGTGCGGGCGCGCCTGGGTGGCGTTCCAGTTTTTATCCTGCTTCAGGGTGGAGACCAGATGGGCGCCGATCCAGTCGTAGTCGATCAGTCTGCCGATGACGAGGTGCTCAAGCTGAGCGTTTTCAGGCAATGCATTCAGTGCAGTGTTCAATAGCGCGAGAGTCTCTTCTTGCGTGGCGCCGCAATAAAAGACGTCACCGTGAGAGAGACGGAACGTCAGCGTTTTGGCGCGGTATTCAATGCCGCCCTGACATTGGCCCATGTCGCCCGTCGCGATGGTCTCGGCGTGTGCGAATGTAGTGAGGAGAGTCAGCGCGCTCAGCGTCGCCATGCGTGACAACAACGGGAATCTGCGCTTGAACGCCAGGTAGGAAAAGGTCCCCATAAAACTCCTTGGAGAGGTCATTGCGGTCTTATGCCGTCAGTATGCCCCACTATTATGAGACGACAAAGCCTGGCATTAAATCCCCTTAACAACTCGCCTTAGGCCTTTATTTTGCAAGAGGCCAGTTGCAGAATCTGACATAACGGATGGAGACAGGAGCGCTGTCATGGAACAGATTGGAAAACTCATCATTCTTTTGTCGGCATTGGCGGGTTTGATCCCTTTCTCTGCTTGGGCGGAGGATGCCGGCGTTGCGTCGCAAACGCCGTCCACCTCAGTAAAAACGGCAGCACCCGATAAAGAAAAAATCGCGCCGCCACGGGGCATATTCAGCAGCCATGTGATAGGCAAGGAAGCGGATTCATTACGCCCGGCGTTCGTAAAAGGGGGGCTGGTCAGGGTGTTCTGGTCGGATATAGAGCCTAAGCCCGGACAGTATGATTTCTCCGTCATCGAAGCGCAGCTACAGGGCGTTCGTCACTATGGCAAATTATGGTCCCTCGCCGTTTTGGCGGGACCCCGGGCGCCGGACTGGCTGTTCGATGAGGGCGCAGGCTCCATGGAAATACGTTTTCGCGGAGAGCGCACGCGTATCGTTCCCTACTGGGATCTACTTTTACAAGCGCGCCTGAAATTACTGGCGGAAGCATTGGGCAAGAAGTACGGGAACGATGAAACCCTGAAACTGGTGTATGTGCCGCAAGCCACCTCCAATGGCATTGAAGGCCACTTCAACGGCAACCGCTATGAAGACCTGCAACGTCAGGGCTTCACCCCCGACAAATGGGTGCGCGCGGCGGGAGAAGCCATCGACTCTTTTTACCGGGCGTTCCCGCAAAAATACCTCGCTTTCGAAGTGCATGAGATCGGCACAGTGGAAACGCCGGAACGCATCATGCGTCTGATTGAAAAGAACTACCGCGATCGGGTCGGCATCGCCGTTTGGTGGCTGTCAGGACGAGAAAACTACCAGAACGCCCTCCTGCAGGAAGTCCGCGACTTTCGAGGCTACAAATACGCACAAGCCATCGGACGCTCCGACCAGGGCCGCCGTTTCGGCGCCGGCGGCTACGGCGGCATGTTCGAACAAGCCAAAAAACTCGGCATCCGCTATATCGAAGTCTGGAACTACGAAATCACCCGCAACCGCAACCCGGAAGTCACCCAATCCATCGAGGGGTTTAGCCGCAGTGAGGCTGTGCAGGGAGAGCCGGGAGCCTGATCACTGGTTTGCCCCGGCGAAAAGACATTCCCCCGATCTGTGCAATACTTGTTTATAGGAGCGTTTTTCAGGGTTGCATGTAGACAATATTGCACGGGATGAGTGGAATGATTGAGTTTCTATGCGGCGACATCACCGAGTTGGAGGTGGACGCCATTGTTTGTCCCGCCCACAAATATCTTAGTAAAGGCCGGGGCTTGTCCGCGCAGATTTTTGAGCAGGCGGGAGAAGAGGCGTTGGAGGCGGCCTGTTCTCAGGCTGGGGAGTGTAGGGTGGGCGACGCTTGCCTGACGCCGGGTTTCAAGCTGCCCGCCAAACATATTATTCATACTGTGACGCCGCAGTGGACGGGCGGCGACCAATGGGGCGGTTCTGATCTGCATTTGTTGGCCAATTGTTATGAGAGCGTGGTTCGGCTGGCGCTGGAACATAGAGTCAATACCATTGCTTTCCCCGCCCTCGGTGCGGGAACCAATAAAACGCCGCAATCCATGGCCGCCCATGAGGGTCTGGAAGTCTTGGTGAAATATGCGGACAGCTTTGAACGTCTGATCATCTGTCTGCACTGGGAAGCTGGACTGGACACCTGGCGGCGCACCTACGAGGATTTTTTCGCCAGAAGAATGGAGCGGTCCCGCAAGACCGGCTGAAGGCTGGCCATGTTCGCACGAGTCGTTAGAATAGGTCGCTCATAGGCGCTGTATTTAGGGCGTCGTTGCTTGATTCGACTTGGCGGACGGGAAAACTGTACTGTGAAACATCTTAACATTCTGGCCATCTCCGGCAGCCTCAGGAAGGTCTCCTATAACACCGCGGCGATAGAGGCCTTAAGCAGATTGGCCCCGAATGACGTAACAGTGAAAGTCTATCAGGGACTGGGCGAGCTGCCGCTGTTTAATCCCGACCTGGAAAATGAATTACCCGCTGCCGTAAGAGAGTTGAAATCTGCATTGGCGCAAGCGCAAGGATTGATTATCGCCAGTCCGGAATACGCCCATGGAATCAGCGGCGTTATGAAGAACGCCCTTGATTGGCTGGTGAGCGGCGAGGAGTTCGTGTACCTGCCTGTCATGCTCATCAACACCTCGCCCCGGGCCAGTCACGCCCAGGCGGCTCTGCGCGAAGTGGTCGCCACCATGTCCGGCCGCATCATAGACAACGCCTGTGTTTCCGTGCCTCTGCTCAGTTCAAACCTGAACGTGGAGGGGATTATGCAATCCCCTGAGATTGCCGGCCCCTTGCAGCAGGGGCTGCAGCAGTTTGTCGTCGGAATTCACGCGCAGGCTGAAGCCGACGACTGAGCCTCAGTCTGAAGCCGCGAGGTTTGGGATATCAATCGCAAAATCAGTGATGCCGATATCCTTCCCAGCCTGTGACAACAGTGTGCTCGCCTGACCCCGATGATGCGTCTGGTGATTGAAGAAGTGCGCCAGCAGCTCGCCAAAGTTACGCACGCTTTTCCCGCCGGTCATGCTGCTGTAGTGGAGATTGAGAGCGTAGTCTTCTTCCGCTACTTCGTCGGTAAGCCAGCGAATGATCAGGGCGTCCAGTTGACGTCGCTTCTCCGATAGCGCGGCGAAATCTGTATGTAAAATCTCACTCAGCGCTTTGGGCGTGGAGAACTGCGACAGTTCCTGCAGGGACTGGTAACTGTCGGAAAGTGATCTGTATCGCCCCAGCCAGACCAGGTCCGCCACCATAATGTGGTTCAGGGTGCCGAGTATGGAACCGAAAAATGCTCCGGAATCTTGCGTCAGGATGCTCTCGTCCAGTTTTGCCGCCGCCGCATAAACCTGATTGTTCATGCGCTGGTTGTATCCGGCCATAAGTTGATAGTGTTGCTTGAATCCCATGGAGTTGTGCTCCCATTTTTATCGTCGTTTTTTCGTAGTCTATGCAGAATAGGGACATAGGCAAGCGCCTTGAGAGAGGCTTTGTCTTTTTGCTGGGATAAGGGAGTGGCGGATAATGTGTGGTGGATAAAGTAGAGAGGGCGCTGGTGAGCTGTGCGGAGCTACATGCTCCGTCGGGTCTCATCGATCAGTACGGTCTCTTGTTCTCCCGCATTGAGTGCGCGAAAGGGCGTTGTCAGCACGCCGCGGTATTGCAGTTCCCGCATGTAATCAATGGGAGACTTTTCCGTTTTGAAGGTTCCCCAGAATACGAAGCCGAGTTCGTGTAGACGCAAGCAGATGTCCCTGAGACGCTCGTTGTGGGTAAACACGTAAGTGGTGGGGCTGAAGGCGTCGTCAGCGGGATAGGGGATATAGTAAACGTTTGGCGTAGCGCGGCTGTGCTTGGAGGTTTTGTTGAGCTTGAGTCCCAACTGAGTCAGCTGCGCCTTATCAAAGTCCTGGGTTAGGGCGACTTCTATCTCGTCGTCAAAAATCCATTTAACCAGATTCATGGCGTTGCTCAGATTCCTCGCCTTGGATGATTAGCCAGTCCGCAACTGGCCGTCCGCAACTGGCCGTCCACATGGCTGCCTGCTATAAAGCGCTGCGGGCGGCGTCTTGGATCTTTTTCACCATGGCGCGCAGACCGTTGCCGCGAGTGGGGCTCAGGTGGCGCATCAGGTCCAGCTCCGTGAACAGGGCGTCCATATCGAAGCTTACGATGTCCTGTGGGGACTTGCCGTTGAAAGCGCACATTACGACAGCGGCGAGGCCTTGTACGATCATGGCGTCGCTGGCGACCAGGACGTACATCTTGCCGGATGCGGCGTCCAGATGATGAATAAACCAAACCTGGCTCTGGCAGCCGTGCACAAAGTTTTCCTCTACTTTGTGTTCCGCCGGCATCGCGGGGACCTGTTTGCCCAGATCAATGACGTAGCCGTAGCGCTCTTCCCAGTCATCCAGAAACTCAAAACTGTCTTTGATGTCTGCGATGGTGGTGTCTTTTCCCAGCGGGTTGGCGGTGAAAATATCGGCTTGGTCTACAGCGGTCATGGTTATTGGTTCTGTCTGCTTGATTCATTGTCTGCAGGCGGTGAACTTGGCGCCTGCGGTTAGCTTATAGCATGCCTAGTTCGAGTTTGGCTTCCTCGCTGAGCATGTCGTTGCTCCAGGGAGGATCGAAGACCAACTCCACTCGCGCTTCGTCCACATTGGGTACCAGCGTGAGTTTATGTTTTACGTCATCGGCGATGACGGGCCCCATACCGCAGCCGGGCGCCGTCAGGGTCATCTCTACATTAACGCAGTTCTTGCCGTCTTCTTTGCTGACGGCGACGTTGTACACCAGGCCAAGGTCAACGATGTTTACGGGAATTTCCGGGTCGAAAACGGCGCGTAATGCTTCCCAGACATGACGTTCGTTGACTTCGCCTTCCGTGATGTCGTCAAAGTTAAAGTCTGCGACGTTTTTGCCCAGCGCGTCGGCGTCTCTGCCCTCAACTCGGGCCAGATTGCCGTTGACGACAACGGTGAACGTGCCGCCCAGCGCCTGGGTGATGGTGACGAATGTATCCGCCGGGATGGTGATCTCCGTGCCCGCAGGAACCAGGCGCGCGATGCAGTCCCGTTTGGTGAGTACAACCTCTCTTTCCATATCGATCAGGCGTCCTCTTTTATGGAAAAGCTTTCCCCACAGCCGCAGGATGAGTCTACGTTGGGGTTGTTGAACTTGAAGGCGTAATTCAGGCCTTCTTTGACGAAGTCGATCTCAGCGCCATTAATATAGGGCAGGCTCTTGGCGTCAACATAAACAGGAATGTCGTCAGCGAGCACGAACTTGCGATCATCGTCGGAAGGGGCCTTAACCAGATCCACAATATATTTAAAGCCGGAGCAGCCGCTGGCTTTGAGGCCCAGGCGAAAACCCTGGACGTCGGGATGCTGGCGTAACTGCTTGCGGATGTGTTGAGCCGCAGCGTCGGTGATACGCAATCCCACTTCAGGCGTAAAGGTTTGCGCGGACATAGTGGTCTATCTCCTAAATAAACAGTCTGGTTATCTTCTGTAGGGCGGCGAACAGTTTTTCAACCTCTTCGCGGGTGTTATAGAACGCGAAAGAGGCGCGGGTGGTGCCGGGAACGCCAAGGCAGTCCATTAATGGCTGCGCGCAATGGTGTCCGGTGCGTACGGCGATGCCTTGTTGATCCAGCAGTGTGCCCAGGTCGCTGGGATGCAGGCCGTCCACCAAAAAGGAAAAAACGGAAACTTTGTCTTTCGCCGTACCCACCGGACGTAAGCCGGGGACGTTCGGCGCCAGCTCCGCCGCAAGTTGCAACAGGCTGTCTTCATGGGCTTTCAGTTGCGCTTTGTCGAACTGGCTCAGGTAGTCCAGCGCCGCTGCGAAACCGATGGCTTCAGCAATGGCTGGCGTACCAGCTTCAAACTTAAAAGGAGGTACGTTGAACGTGGTGCCGGAGAAGGACACGCGCTCAATCATTTCGCCGCCACTTTGATATGGAGGCATGGCTTCCAGCAGTGCTTTGCGGCCGTATAGAGCGCCGATGCCGGTAGGTCCAAACGCTTTATGGGCGGAAATCGCATAGAAGTCACAGTCCAGATCCTGCACGTCGATTTCAAGGTGCGGCGCGCCTTGTGCGCCGTCTATCAACGTCACCGCGCCGACGCTTTTCGCCAGACGAATCATCTCTTTGACGGGATTCACGGTGCCCATCGCGTTGGACGCATGGTTCACCGCGACGATGCGGGTTTTTTCGTTCAGCAGGGCCTGATAGGCGGCCATGTCCAGCTCGGCGTCAGGCGTAATCGGAATGACCCTTACCTGAGCGCCAGTCTGTTGCGCCACGATCTGCCAGGGCACGATATTGGCGTGATGTTCAAGCTGGCTGACGATAATCTCGTCGCCGGGCTGCAGGGTGCTGCGGGCGTAAGATTGCGCCACCAGATTAATGGCTTCAGTGACGCCGCGCACCCAGATGATATCTTCACGAGACGGTGCGTTGACGAAGGCGCGCACTTTATCTCGGGCGGCTTCAAACTCGCCTGTCGCGCGGTCGCTCAAGCTGTGGGCTCCGCGATGCACGTTGGCGTTAAACTCCCGATAATACGTGTTCATCGCCTCGATAACCGCCAGCGGCTTTTGCGCCGTGGCTGCGTTATCCATGTATACCAGAGGTTTGCCGTTCACCTGCTGTTGCAGGATAGGGAAGTCCTCGCGGACGGACAGAACATCAAAGGGACGTTTAATCGCCTGGGTCATGCTGTAGCCTCCTGCGCTCCTTCATTATAGAAACGCTCCGCCAGTTCGAGTACGTAGGCGTGAGCCGTTTCGATCTCCATTTCCGCCATGACGGACTCCACGAACGCGCGGCTCAGCATGCGGTGCGCGTCAGACCGGGTGATGCCGCGGGACTGAAAGTAGAACAGCGCCATGTCGTCCAACTGGCCCACGGTGGCTCCGTGCGCGCATTTGACGTCGTCGGCGTAAATTTCCAGCTCGGGCTTGGTGTTCACCTCGGCGGTATTGGTCAACAACAGATTATTGTTGTTCATCGCCGCAGAAGACTGCTGGGCGTCACGGTGGATATGCACGCGGCCGTTGAACACCGCTTTGCCTTTACCGTTGATAATGCCTTTGTAGGTTTCTTCGCTGACGCAATGCGGGGCCACGTGCTCGATTGTCGTGTGGAAGTCCACATGCTCACGACCGCCCGCCAGATAAACGCCATTCAGCTTGCAGGACGCCAGTTGTCCCAGCAATTTCACATTGATGTCGCGACGTTTCAGTGCGCCGCCGGTGGCGAAAGCATGCTGCTCGTAGTGGCTGCCGCCTTGCTGTTCGACGAACACGCAACCGGTATGAATCTGGTTCGCGCCTTCGCAGTTCAACGCGTAGTGCGTCATTGTGCTGTTGGCGGCGAGAAACACTTCCGTCACGGTGTTTTGGAAAACTTTGCGCTCATGAGTGTCGACATAAGTTTCCAGCAGCTCCAGTTTGGCGCCGGACTCCACCACCACGATCACGCGGTTATAGCTGGAAGCCGCTTCGCCGGAAACGTCCGCAGTATGAACGATTTGCACTGGCTTGATCGCTTTGCTGTCTTTTCTGACGCGGATAAGCGCGCCGTCCTGCAGCGTGCTTGCATTCAATGCGGCAAAGGGGTGCTTGGCGGCGTCGAATGTTTTGCCCAGATATTCTTTGATCAGCGCCTGACCGGCTGCGTCCGCTGACGAGAAGGGGATCACTTCCAGAGCGGAGTCGTCGATATTGGATGCGGCCAGCTGACCGTTATGGAATGTCAGAGTATAGAAGTCGCCAGTAATGCCTTGCGGAGCGTCAGCGGATTCCGTTGTCCGCAAACGCAGGATATCGCCCTGCACGATGGGGGCGATAGGCGTGTAGCGCCAGGCTTCTGTTTTGCGGGTTGGAAGCTCCAGACCGGCGAAAAGGCTGCGGCCTTCACTGCGGGCGTCGTCAAGCCAGCGCAGATTGTCGCCCAGTTGTTCGCTCCAGGATTGCGAGGCTTCCACGCATTGGCGGTGAAAGTCTGCGTAGGGGTTGCTTTGGGTCGCCATGAATACCTCGCCTACGCTACTTTGTCGTCGTCCAGGTTCAACCAGCCGTACCCTTTCTCTTCCAGTTCCAGAGCCAGTTCACGACCGCCGGATTTGACGATGCGGCCGTTGGCCAGAACGTGTACGTAGTCCGGTACGATGTAGTTCAGCAGACGCTGATAGTGGGTCACCAGAACCACGGCTCGATCAGGGCTGCGCAGTGCATTGACGCCGTTGGCCACGACTTGCAGGGCGTCGATGTCCAGGCCGGAGTCGGTTTCATCCAGCAGCGCCAGCTTGGGCTCCAGCATCAACATTTGTAGAATCTCGTTACGCTTTTTCTCGCCGCCGGAAAAACCTTCGTTGACGCCGCGCTTGAGGAAGTCAGGGTCCAGGTTAACCATGCCGATCTTTTGACGGGCCAGTTTCAGGAAAGTCGCCGCGTCCAGTTCTTCTTCGCCGCGATGCTTACGGATGCTGTTCATCGCTGTGCGCAGGAATTGAATATTGCTGACGCCAGGGATTTCCACTGGATACTGGAACGCCAGGAATATGCCTTCGCGGGCGCGTTCTTCTGGCTCCATGTCCAGCAGATTCTGGCCGAAATAATTGATTTCGCCGGAAGTGACGTCATAACCTTCGCGCCCGGACAATACGTGGGTCAGGGTGCTTTTGCCGGAGCCGTTGGGGCCCATGATGGCGTGGACTTCGCCGGGCTTCACGTCCAGCGTCAGTCCTTTCAGAATCTCTTTTTCTTCTACCCGAGCGTAAAGGTCTTTAATACTTAGCATGTTTGATCCCATGTATCAGAAAGACAACTCTGCGACCGCCGCTTTAATTGGTCTATTAGGTCGCGGAATTTAACTCATCAAATATTCGCTGCCTGCTTTTGGCGGCTGCTTGATTGCGCATCGCAGCCCGCCGCAGGCGTTTATGCTTCCGCCGCTTATTAGCCGACGGAGCCTTCCAAACTGACTTCCAGCAACTTGCCCGCTTCCACCGCAAACTCCATGGGCAGCTCTTTAAATACTTCCTTACAAAAGCCGTTGACGATCATGGACACAGCGCGTTCTGCGTCAATGCCGCGCTGACGACACAGGAACAACTGCTCATCGCTCACTTTGGAGGTGGTGGCTTCATGTTCAACCACGGCGCTGTTGTTCTTGCTTTCGATGTAAGGGAAGGTGTGCGCGCCGCATTTGCTGCCGATCAGCAGCGAGTCGCACTGGGTATAGTTGCGCGCATTTTCGGCGTTGGGAGCGATTCTCACCAGGCCGCGATAGCTGCTGTCGCTGCGGCCGGCTGAAATACCTTTGGAGATGATGGTGCTGCGGGTGTGTTTACCCATGTGAATCATCTTGGTGCCGGTGTCCGCCTGCTGCAGGTTGTTGGTCAGAGCGACGGAGTAGAATTCGCCGACGCTGTGATCGCCTTTCAGCACGACGCTGGGGTATTTCCAGGTGATGGCCGATCCGGTTTCCACTTGGGTCCAGGAAATCTTGGAATGCGCGCCGGCGCACAGGCCGCGTTTGGTGACGAAGTTATAGATACCGCCTTTGCCTTCTTCGTCGCCGGGATACCAGTTCTGTACGGTCGAGTATTTGATTTCCGCGCCTTCAAGCGCCACCAGTTCAACCACGGCGGCGTGCAACTGGTTTTCATCGCGCATGGGGGCGGTGCAGCCTTCCAGATAGCTGACGTAGCTGCCTTCGTCGGCGATGATCAGCGTACGTTCGAACTGCCCGGTTTTCGCCGCGTTGATACGGAAGTAGGTGGACAGCTCCATCGGGCAGCGCACGCCCTTGGGAATGTAGACAAATGAGCCGTCGCTGAAAACCGCGGAGTTGAGGGCGGCGAAATAGTTGTCGCGGACAGGAACCACGCTGCCGAGATACTTCTCCACCAGTTCAGGGTGATTTCTGACTGCTTCAGAAATGGAGCAGAAGATAACGCCGGCTTCAGACAGTTTCTCTTTGAAGGTCGTGGCGACGGAAACGCTGTCGAATACCGCATCTACCGCAACGCCGGCGAGGGCGGCGCGCTCGTGTAGGGGGATGCCCAGCTTTTCGTAGGTTTTCAGCAATTCAGGGTCGACTTCATCCAGGCTCTTTGGGCCGTCTTTTTGTGACTTGGGCGCGGAGTAATAGATGATGTCGTTGAAATCAATTTTGGGATAGTGCACGTGAGCCCATTGCGGCTCAACCATGTTCAACCATTCACGATAGGCCTTGAGACGCCAGTTGAGCATGAACTCGGGTTCGTTCTTTTTAGCGGAGATAAAGCGGATAACGTCTTCGTTTAATCCCGGCTCCAGGGCTTCGCTTTCAATGTCGGTGATAAAGCCGGCCTGGTATTCCCGTTTGATATATTGGTCAACTGAGTTTTCTGGCGTGCTCATGAGAGGGCCTCGATGATCGAAAAGAGTATTTTAACAGCGCGCATATAAAAGAAAGCTCCGAGTCATCCGCGCTTGGAATTTTTTAGCCTTTTCACCGTGGCTAAGAGCGCTGACAAATCAGAGTTTTCTTATTCTTGACTTGATTGCTAGGGTACTGAAAAGCCCATTTCAAATCAATACTAAATTGGTAATCAATCGGGAATGCGGTTAGAATCGAAAAGGCGTGTATTCCTTACGCGGCGGGTTCGTTTGGCGATCCCGAGCCATGCGTTTATGAAGCTGATACAGGACTTCAATTATGTTGCGCTTAGCTAGACTTGCCGATTATGGGTTGTTGATCGCCTCTGCTCTGGATGAGCCAGGTAAGGATCTGGTCAAACTGGATCAGGTCGCCGATCAGACCAAGTTGCCCATACCCACCGTGCGCAAAATCATGAAGTTGCTGGTGGATGGCGGCGTCGTTCATTCCGAGCGCGGCGTCAAAGGCGGCTACTGTCTTTCCGACGCGGCTTATAATATCAGCATTGCGCGCATTCTCCGAGCTGTGGAAGGCGGTGTGGCGCTGACTGACTGCTGCGCTGAAGAGCGCGTCTGCGACGTCATGCATGCATGTACGGTGCACAGCAACTGGTCAGTCATCAACCAGACGGTCAATGAGATTTTTGAGCGTCTCACGCTGCGCGATATGTCTCGTCGACTGAGCAAGGCCGATGTCATTAGCAAAGTGCGTACGGACGACGACGTTGAGCTCGTTATGCTGAGCGAGCTGGCTTCTTAGAAGCGCACACTTTTCATCACTCATATCTATCCGCTCATATATCCATTCGTTTCAAAGTTAGCGCATTTGGCTCTAACGGCGATTTAATTCTGATTATTTCTGAATTTTAACCAATCCCGAAATTTCCTCGCAGCCCAGTTATTTAGGCGCTTTTCGGCGTCTGGTTACAGAAAGAAAATAAAAAATCAAGACTTTTTTCCTATAAGCGCAATTTTTGGTTGTACTCAGAGCATTGTTTGCAGATAATCGCGCCCAACAATATGGACTATCCTTACAGTAATCGCCGGGAAACAAGCGGTTTAGCTTAGTATCCGGGTTTTGGTTTTATGCTTCTTGCGGAAGGGGTTGATTTATGAACCAAAAAGATTTTGCAAGCAGTAAAGTGTTTTACGATACGAAGCACTTTCCCAGAGGATTCAGCCGGTCTGGTTTCTTTTCCAAGAAAGAAGCGGATTTGCTGGAGCGTTCCGGGTATGCATTGCAAGAGCTCACAAACGGCAATCGCAAACCTGCGACACCGGCGGAAGAACAACTTCTGACAGTGTTGAGAGGTGAAAGAGCGCCTGGGACGGACATTGAAAAGGTGTGGATCAAGTATCTCAAGCATATCAGCACCAAACGCGTGTCCTACACCACTGGCATGGCGTTCGCTATGTCTGAGGGCGGCGACTTTACCGACGTCGAAACCGATTGACGCTCACTCTTGAAAAAAGGCGCTTTACAGTGCCTTTTTTCTTTCTCGACTCTATACTCAACTGCATTTCCATGCAGAATCCTTTTCTATACTCATTCAATGTCATATTCAGAATTATTACCCGCCAATCGGGCTGTGCTGTTTGCCAATCTGGGACAGGCAATGCTGAACGGCGAAAAATTTCCCGGGGTTTTCGACTCTGCCGCTGACATTTCGCCGCGCTGCTACACGGCTAAATTGAATCAACTGGCGGAGAGCGTCAGGCAAGAGGCGGATAAGCCATTGCTGGAGCTTATCCGTGAAAGTGGAGTGTTCTTACCGTGGGAAGTGCGCTTTATTCAGTTTGGTCTCGCCACTTTGCGTATCGCGGAAGTCTTCGCCCGCCTGTGTGACTATTACGTGCTGATTGGGCGCTCATCCCGTCAGTTATCCGCCTGGGTGGCGGGTTCCTGGTTGTTGTGTTGCTTTACGTTGGCCTACCTGCTGTATTTTTTCGCATTTGGTGCCCAGACAACGCTGACTTCCATGAGTGTTTGCGCCTCGGCGGCGGTGGCGGGGCTGGTTATCGGCGTGCGGCTGGCGCCGGTTTTCCTGCGTAATTGGGTGGAGCCGGATTCGCGTTTCTGGAATGCGGCCTCCCGTTTCCCTCAGATTCGGTCACTGGTCGTGGCGCGCAGCGTGTATCAGTATCTGCTGAATTTGGGGTTATGCGTACAAGCGGGGATGGATCTGCCGCGTACGCTTGGCGTATGCGCGAAATCTGAGCCTGTGGACTGGCTGCGTCAGAGATACCATATCGTGGCGGCGTCTGTGGGTAAGGGGAAAAATCTTTCGAAGGCGTTTCTGGAAAGCGGCGTACTGAGCGAGACCCGCATCACTGCGCATCCAGATGAGAGCAAAGGCAAGCCGGCGCGTTTATGGGACCCGGGAATTATTGAAGTCGTGCGGCAGTCTTTCGATGAACAACTGCGATATGCGTCGAAAGTGGCTCCATTGCTGTTGTTGGCGCCGCTGACGATTGTTTGGCTGGTGATGGCGTTTAGCGTCGGCTGATGCGACGCTGAAACTGTCCAGCGCTCCATTGATCTTCACTCGAATGTGAATGTTGAACCGGAAGCGCTGGCTGGAGCGGGCAACGCTTAGTGGTGGTGTCCGCCAGGGCCATGTACGTGGCCGTGATCAATTTCTTCTTTCTCCGCATCACGCAGACTGACGACTTCCAGGGCGAAAGTCAGCGTTTGACCTGCGTAAGGGTGGTTGATATCGACGTCGACCATGGAGTGGCCGATTTTCATGACCGTGACCACTTGCACGCCTTGCTCTGATTTAACCGGGATGGCGTCGCCAACCTGATAACGGCCCGCATGCTTCAGATACTTTTTGGAAATACGCTTGATGCTGTCTTCCTGACGTAGACCGAAGGCTTTTTCCGGGGGCAGGGTGATTTCGAACTTGTCGCCGGCGTCTTTGCCTTCCAGCGCTTCCTCTAAGCCTTGCAGCACGTTGTCATAGCCGTGCAAGTAGGTAATGACTTCGTCTTCGTAGGTGTTTTCCAGTTCTTTGCCTTCTTGGTCTTTCAGGACGTAGTGGAACTGGACCACTTTATTTTTGCTAATCGCCATAATCGGTCTCCGTAAAAATCTGGCCGAATTTTAGCGCAATTGCGCGCCGGTTACAGCAATTTTGCAGACGCGTTCATCACAGATAAATAATGTCCTTCCTCATTGGCGCGAGGCGCTTCAGCAATCGATTTTGCGTGGGATAAGGCACGCCTTCCTTGTCCATGGCGTTGATCAGCAAGTCTACGGTTTTGTTGAAGTCCGCTTCGGAAATCGACATCCCGGCGTGGCTGTCGCGCATGCTGTCGCCGGTGTATTCACAGGGACCGCCGCTGATATTGCAGAGTTGTTCAGACAGTTTTTCTCTGAAGCGGTCGGGGTCTGTGTCGGCGAAGAAGGGCGCGATATCTTCGGAGTAGCTGATTTCCTCCACGAAGCGGTCAACCAAACGAGCGATTCCTTGTTCGCCACCCAGTGCGCGATATAAAGAGGCATCCTGAGTGACGCCTGCGCAGCCGGTCAGGTGTAACGTCGCCGCGGTGAGTGTGATAGCGATGGCTTTTGTCGCATCACGGAGTATCGAACTTGCTTGAGAGTTGGCTTGCGTCATCTGTGTTCTCCGCACGCTGAGAGTCAATGGGAGGCTCACCATAGATAGCCGGTCAGGGATAAATAAGCGCCCCGCTGGTTATCCTGGCCGGCGATGTCGCCCAAATCTACCCAGGCCAGAGTGATGTTCACGTGCTTGTTGGGAACATACGCGATAAAAACATCGCTCCAGTCTTCCTCTTCAGCGAATCCCAGGTTATCGGGCTTTTGGCGGTACTCCGCCCCGACTGCGACATGGGCGTTAAGCAGGACGGCGATGGCGGCCTCCACTTGGGCGCTGTAGCGGTCGCGCTTGTCGCCGCCAAAACCGAGCAGGCCCAGTTGATTGGCCTTGGTGGCCCTCACGCCGAGGCTCCATAGCAGGTTGTATCCGCCGACAGCGCCAAGATGCAGTTTGCTGGCGGTTAGATAAAAGTCCGTTCCATGTTCCTCATCCGCGGCGCCGACCGCCTTGGCGATCGCCGTGTCCTGCAGACGCTTGTACTGAACGCCTGTGCTGACCTGGGGCCATTCACTGTATATGAGGTCGCCGTAAAGGCGCACTTTGGCGCCATAAATGTCCTGGCGTATCTCCGCGCCGGCCTGTTTCAGGTCAAACTTCTGATGCGCGACGCTGATCTCTACCCGGTCATAGAAGTTCAGCGCGCCGCCCCATACATCCAGGCGGTAATCGTCGACGCCGACGCGAGAGCTGAAGACGCTGCCAGCGATGTCGTCCCGCGAGGCGTAGCCCGCCAATACCGCCCAGGGCGTCAGGCCGCCGCCAGCGCTGCCTTCGATCTGCGTGACGCCCGGGGCCGCCAGAATTTTACCTTCTCCGGCGTGGGCGATGGGAAGCGTTGCAATTGCGGTGATGATTAACGTGCAGATCCGAATTAGTGCACCAGGAGAGAAAAGCCATCGATGAAAAATACGACTTAGACCTTGCCGAAAGCTTGAGTGGGAAGTTGCTGCGCGCGTTGTCGTAGCCATGGAGCCAGTTCCTTTGCAGGCATGGGTTTGGATAGAAAGTAACCTTGAATATAGTCGCACCCCATTTCCGCCAGCAAATCCATACTGCGTTGAGTTTCAACGCCTTCTGCAATGACTTTGAGGTTAAAGCTATGTCCCAGCTCAATCGTGGAGCGGACGATAATCTTGTCGCTGGCGGATTGTTCCAGAGGTATTACGAAGCTTTTATCAATTTTGATCTCCGACACCGGCATTTGCTTCAGTTTGGAAAGGGAAGAATAGCCAATGCCATAGTCGTCTACGGACAAGGTGAATCCGCGCTGACGGAAACGTTGCATGAGCGCGATAGCGTGGTCCGCGTCGCTCATCATGTCTCTTTCGGTCAGCTCAAAGGAAACGGCGCGAGTGGGCAGCTTCAACGTCTCCAACTGGCTCAGCACGTTGTCCAGTAACTCATCGCGCTCCAAGTCCTGGGCTGACAGGTTGATCGCCGCCTGTAAATCGATGCCCTGGTCACGCCACTCTGCGACCTGATTGATGACGGTGCGCGTCACCCAGTCGGTGAGGGACGCGATAAGCCCGGCTTGCTCCGCCAGCTCCACGAAGATGTCCGGGGGAATAAAGCCTTGCTCGGGATGGTTCCAGCGAATCAGCGCTTCGCATTTGTCGACCCGGCCAGAGGCCAGGTGCATCTTGGGCTGGTAATACATGCAAAGCTGTCCGTCGTCTTCCGCAATGGCGAGTTTCAGGTCTTGCAGTAGTTGCAGTCTGCGCAGGTGAGCTTCGTCTTCGCCAGACTCATAAAAGCGCAGAGCGCAACGTTCGCTGCGGGCTTTGTCCAGAGCGATGCTGGCGCGACGCAACAGTTCCTCGGCCGCCGCCGCATGCTCGGGGTATTGGGCCACGCCAATGCTGAATGAAAGGGCCAGACGTAAGTCATCCACCTTAAACGGACGGGCCAGATGGGCCAGCAATTTATCGCAGATGGTGCGGGCGTTCTCGTTGCCAAAGACGTCCACCAGGCACAAAAACTCATCGGCGCCTAGGCGCGCGCAGATGGGGTTTTTAGGAATGAACTCGACCAGTCGTTGGCCTACTGCGCGCAGGCAGTCGTCGCCGACTTTCGGGCCAAAGGTGTCGTTGATGTTTTTAAAGCCGTTGATGTTCAGGCTGATAATCAGGAAAGGGGCGTTGTGCCGCCTGAGGGCGTCTTCGACTTCCGCGATCACTTTGTTGCGGTTGAACAAACCGGTGAGGCCGTCGTGAGTGGCCTGATAGGTAATTTTGTATTCCCGCTCTTCGATATCCGACCCCATCTTGATGAAGGCCTGGAACAGGGTTTTGATTTCACTGGTGGCGATAGAAATGGGGGTGAGATTGCGATATTGGCCGCGAGACAGGTCGCTGGCGATTTTCACCATGCGGCCAAGCGGCTTGGTCAGGTTGTGTGACAGCACCATGCTGCCGGCGATGGACAGCAGGAACGTCAATGCGGATATCAACAGGATGCGATCGCGCAGTATCGAGAACTCTGCAAAAGCGTTGTGTAGGGGCACGGTCAGTACGGCTTCGATGGCGCTGTCGCCCATCCCCGACAGCGGACGACGTTTACTGCTGAAGGTTTGCTTTTGCTGGATCAGGGACAATAGCGTGTCAGGGATGGTTTCCGGAGCGCGCAGCGCTTCTTCCAGTTGATCGCGGGACAGAGTGGACACCACCTTGGCGGCGCCTTGATCGCGCCACACAAAGGAAATGTGCACATTGGTGATCTGTCGCAACTCTTCCGCCAGTTCGCTGTCCAGACGGAAGCCAATAGCGGCGAACCCGATTGGCGCTGGTGCGTAAACCGGCAGAATGATCATCTGGTACAGCTCTCCCTGGTAGGCGACAAAGGCCGCCGCGCCGCTGTGAGTTAAAGCTTGTCGCAGCAGATCCTGATGGGCGAATTTGGCGATAGGAGAGGGCGAATCCTGAGTGGACGCCTGCAGGGTTCCGCTCAGATCAAGCAGCAGCATCAGATCGGCGCTGATGCGCTCGCTGTGATTGTTGAGAACACTCTGGATGGTCTGCGTGTCCCGGGTGGCCACGGCTTGTTTAAAGCCAAAATCCGAGGTGAGCACCTCGGCGGTGGTGGTCAATTGCACTTCCCGGGATTCAAGAAGTTGTCCAAACACCTTGGCGGCGCCGCTGAAATCCTGATTGATGCGGTCGCTAGTGTAGTGGCCGATGGATATCCAATAGGCGCCCAGGATAGTGAGCGACGCCACGCAGACTAAGCTGACGGAGAGCAGAAGTATCTGGTTACGCAGACTATTCATGCTGTTGCTTGCGGAATTTGCCGCCGAAGCCGGACTTGCCCTGCGTACGTTCCACGCCATTTCCCTGCATGTTCAGTCGGATAATGTAAGCGTCGCGATCCGCGGCGCTGGTAGGAAGCTCAGATAAAGACAGTCGCAATATGGTTTGAGAATCAATGGAAAGCTCGGGACTCCAGACCAAAATGTCTTGTGGTGCGGGCTTGGCGTCCGGAAAGGTCAACGTCGCTTTACCGGATGCGTCGGTCTGGGAGAAGTAGGGCGTCTCCGCGACATAGATATAGCCAAGCATACTGTCATGGATGTTGCACCCCAGCACCACGACGCCGGGCTGCTGAAACAGCAGAGGAGCTTCCGGCTGACCGCTGTAAAGCTTCAGTTCAAACACCTTGGCGGGAGAGAAGGAGTAGACATGATGGCGAACGTTATCACTGTTGGGAAACGCTACTTGCGCGCCGGCCGCCACGGCCAGAATTCTGGGCCGAAACTGCTTCTTCACCTGATCCATGATGGCGGGGGCTCCATCATAAGCCGGGGCGGGGGACGACCTTTGGTCTGCAGGCAGGCTGATGACCGCGTCCGCCACAGGAACGTCATTATCGCTCAAAGCCAGGAAATGAAGCGTTTGCGCTGCGACCGTCGGACTCGCCAGGGCGAACGTCAGCGCCAACGCTCGACAGAGACGACCGGGGGATATGGCGGCTCGGGCTGGGTCGATGCGGCCCCTGATTACACGTCGCTCATTTGGAATTACCAAACTTCGTTCCTCACGCCTTGATTGACGGTTTCCCAAGCGCAGCAGTGACGACGCCGAAACGTCAACAGACCCTAAATCTCTTGATGAATTTCAGTATAGCAAAGGGTTTTGGCGACGAAGTCCGCAGGTACGAACTGTTTCAATGTTTTACGAATGAGGAGACGTCAACGGACGCCCCTGGATACCGGAAGTGAGGTAGGCAGGGGCTGGCGGAGAGGTTTACTAACCCACTTTATACAGTTCGGGGTCAATACCATGCTTTTTCACGATTTTGTAGAAATCTGAGCGATTGCGATCCGCCATGCGGGCGGCTTCCGGGATGTTGCCGTTGGTCATGCTCAGCAGCTTTTCCACGTACTCTTTCTCAAAGATTCGCTTGGCCTCGGACAGCGTCACCTCCTGATTCTGTTCGCGCTGGAAGCGGGGCAACGCCTGCTCAATCAACTGGCGGGAAATAACGGCGCCGGCATTGAGGGCGTGACACTTCTCGCTCAGGTTGATCAGTTCGCGGATGTTGCCTGGCCAGGAGTAGGAAATCAGGGCGTCCAGAGCGTCAGGCGCAATGCGCTTGCAGCTCTGGCCGTAGCGCTGGGCCACGCGCTCCATAAAATGGTTCAGCAGCAGGGGAATGTCCTCACGGCGCTCGCGCAGAGGCGGCAGCACCAGATTGACGACGTTGAGCCGGTAGTACAGATCCTCGCGGAATGTCTGCTCTTCAATCATGTTGAGCAGGTCTTTGTGGGTGGCGGAAACGATGCGAATGTCCACGTCGATATAGGTGGTGGAGCCGATAGGCTTGATTTTGCGCTCCTGCAGAACCCGCAGCAGTTTGACCTGCAGATGCATGGGCATGTCGCCGATCTCGTCAAGGAATACTGTGCCGCCGTCAGCGGTTTCAAACAGGCCCACATGATCGCGAACGGCCCCGGTGAAAGAGCCTTTTTTATGGCCGAACAGTTCGGATTCCATCAACTCATCCGGAATGGCGCCGCAGTTGATCGGTATGAATGGCTTGTCCCGGCGCGGGCTGGCGTCATGAATCGCTTGCGCCAGCACTTCTTTACCGGTGCCGCTTTCGCCTTGAATCAGGACGTTAACGTCGCTTTGCGCCACCATTTTCGCCTGCTCCAGTAGCTGGTAGAGCTTGGCGCTGCGGGTGACGATGGATTGAAATACATTGGCGGCGCTTTCGTTGGCGGAGTGGCCAACCAGGGCTTTTTCAATGGTAGTGCGCAGCTCTTCGCGGTCCACGGGTTTAGTGAGGAAAGCGAAAGCGCCTTTTTGGGTGGCCACTACGGCCTCTGAAATCGAGCCGTGGGCGGTCAGCATGATGACCGGGGTGCCGGGCCAGTCCCGTTGGATATGCTCCAGCAGTTGAATGCCGTCCATACCGTCCATTTTCAGGTCGGATATCACCAGTATCGGTTGCTTGCGGCGAATTTCCCGCAATGCTTCCTCGCCGCTTTCCACCAGTCGGGAGGCGTATCCCAGCGCTTTCAGGCGCATGGACATCAATTGCAGTAACCCGGAGTCGTCATCGACGACGAGAATATCGTTGTTGCTGGCGATAGGATCGTTCATTTGGGAGACTCTTCCGTACGTTGGTTAATGCCTTCTTCGATGGCGCCTATGGCTTCGATAGTTTGTTCGAGCTTCAACTTCAGCTTCTGGTTATAAGCCAGCATGCGCTGCTGGGAGTCAGAAACGTCCTGCATGAGCTTGATGAAACTCTGCGCGCCCCAATTCCAATCCTGATACTTACGCAGTGACTGCAATGCAGTTTGCATGACGCCGGGATAATAATCCGGCTCGCAACTGGCGATCATAATGGTCTCGAACGCTTCCGCCCGGTGTTTGGACGTCATGCGCTCCAGGCGTCGTGAGCGGGCTTCTTTGCTTCTTTGGCAGTGCTTGTCGCGTTGCTCAAGGATATCGGCGAGGTCAGGGTTGGGAACCCGCTCAAGCAACAGCGGCGAGTTGGGATCGCCTCCCACCGCGTTCGTCACCAACGCCAGGTTTTTGCAACCTGACTGGACCAGCAGGCCCAGGGCGACGCCAAGGGAAAAAATCACTTTTCTTGAGTTCAATGCTGTCATGTGTAATCCGTGAAACTGATATAAAAGCGGGCCCCATTGGGCTCTTCGTCCATGACCTGTATGTCGCCGCCAAGATGGCGCAGGCACTCGGCGACGATCGCCAGCCCGAGTCCGCTTCCTTTCGTCGCTCCCTGGCGCTTATTGTCGCCCTGGAAGAACGGCGTGAATATTTTTTCTTTGTCATGTTTGGAAATTCCAGGTCCCTGGTCGCGAACTTCCAACCACCATCTCGGCTGCTCGCCATCGGCTTCTTCTTTCCCCCACCCCAGAGCGATGCGGCTGCCGGGTGGAGAAAAGTGAATGGCGTTGCTGAGCAGGTTATTGAAGATCATCTCCAATAGAACCGGGTCGCTCTCCACCTCGATGGAGGTCTTGGGTATTTCTATGTAAACCTGATTGGCGTTGGCCAGCGAACGGTAGCGTTCAATCGACTTATGCAGGAACTCAGGCAGCTCCAGCGTCTGGCGTGGGCCGCCGGCGGCCAGACGGACGCTGTTGAAATTCAGGAGCTGTTGAATCATTTCCTGCAAGCGGATGGCGTTATCGAACAGGATCTCCACCACTTTTCTCTGCTCGCTGGTCAGTGGGCCGGGAATCTCTTCCGTCAACAGCGCGCTGGCTTCGAAAATCGCCGCCAGCGGGGTCTTCAGTTCGTGAGTAACGTGGCGCAAAAACGCGCTTTTCTGTTGCTCAATCAGCTCCAGGTTCTCACGCAGCCACTCCAGTCGCTTTCCCAGCACCTGAAATTCTTCCGGTCCTTCCACTTTGGCGCAGCCTTCCAGTTCGCCCTCTCCGATGCGGCGTATTGTCTGCGAGAGGTTGTTCAGGGGGCGCGTTATGACGTAGGACCAGATCACCATGATCACAAAGGAGGCCGGCAGGGCGAGCAAGCCCAGAATCGCCAGCCACCATTGGGTGGTGCGAAAGCCCTCTTTTTGCTCCGCCAGGGAGGCGTTCATGGCCTCATTGGCGAGAGCCGTGATATTGGAGGTAATCTCCGCCGCGCTGTTAAAAATAGCCGTCAGACGCCCCAGACTGTTTGCTTCAAACTCAGGTCCTACGACTTCATTGAGGGTCTCTTCGGCTGCAACCCCTTTGGGCGTCGACAATTGCTCAGGCGCGGCGTCGCGCTTGGCTGGCGAGTTGATGGAAAGCGCGCTCCGGTGGGTGACCCGCAGCAACTGACTGACCATGTCGCTCATCTTGGCGGAGCCGATGTTACGCTCCAGCGCCGTCGCCTGCTCCTGCAACTTGGCGTACTTCTCGCCATAGATTTTCTCGAAGCGCGCGTCCTGCAAGACCACAAACTGGCGCGCAGAGCGTTCCAGTTCTTTCACTAATTCTTGTAAAGCTGACATTTGCCGGTTAATCGCAGCGGTGGATTCCACCAATTCGTTCTGGCGACGGTTGTGCTTGTCCATCGACCAGATCGCGTAGCCAACCGCCACGATCAGCGGCGCCACGGCCAGTAGCATGCCCAGGGCCCACTGCCGGGTAAGAGAGATAGAGTAAAAAGGAAAACCCATTGGTCGTTTTTGCAATCCGGAAAGTTTTCGCAACCATACCGAGTTTTCTTCTTTATTCCTAGAGTTGCAAAAAAGCAACACATTAACTTATTGAAATATATGAATTTATAGGTGTTGTGGCAAAACGGTCTGTGTCCGTTAGGCAACAGTTTACAAACTTGAGGAAAAAGCGTTAACAAATGAAAATGTTTTTAACTATTTGATTTTAAATGGTTAAACTTTTTGTGGATCGAAAATTGTTAGTGTTCTTGTATTGTTAATCGGACTGGCGATAACCAAGTCGCTTATCCATTTACTGATACTTGTCCATGACTTTATTAGTTCACGACCTTAAGAGGAGCCGCATCATGAAATCTCTGCTGACCATAATTCTGGCGCTGTGCGCTGCAGTTAGCGGAGCGCAGGCGGCGACGGTCGACAATCAGTTCGACATCACCATCCCAGGGTTTGTGGAAATGGACAAGGATGCGGACGCCTTGATCACCCGCTTTGAGGCGCGGAATCGACAGGATTTGATTGATGCTTTTGAGATGTTCGATATGGATCGGAGCGGAGATATCTCCCTGGTTGAGTATGCGGACTTTATGTCTTCGGCGCATAACAAGTCGGCGTCTGTAAAGTCTGACGCCACGCCGGAGATCAGTTCGTAGCGCTAATGTAGTGCTTAAAGAGTTATATGGCTGAAGAAGCTAACGAGCCCGGGAGGGGCCGTCGGGTTGGCTGTAAGGGAGAAGCAATATGTGTTCGAGAACGGTTACGCAATGGCTAAAGATGTTCGTCCTGGTGGCGCTTACCGCCGCAGCGACGGTCGCCAAAGCCAATGACAACGGACGCAGCCCCTTCGCCGAAGGGTGGAAGGAAGGGGTGATTCAAACCCGCTATTTATTGAACCCGGCATTGCGCGCCTTCGCAATCCAGGTGACGGTGATTCGCGACAGGGCCGTGTTAGAAGGCGATGTCGACACCGCGATAGAAAAAGTGCTGGCGGAGCAGGTTGCGCTTTCAGTCGATGGAGTATCCCGGGTGGATAACCGACTGCTGACTTGCGAAGAACGCCAGGAAGCCGATCCCTCTTTTGAGCCGGCTCGCGATGAGGGGATATCTCCCCGTACTGAGTTTGGGATGAGGAGAGGGACGGGTGGAAGAGAATTACAGAAACCGCTTGGTGATTTAACCGGGCGCCCAAAGATAGGGAGCCGCCTAAGGAATGGTTGCCCCGCAATTAGATAGTAGAAATGAGGAAAAAACATGAAAAACCTGTCTAAATTCAGTTTGTTGGCGGCTGCTGTGATTGGTCTGTCCGCGTGTGCGTCCAGCCAGCCGGAGCCTGTGGTTGAAGAGCCGGTAGTGATTGAACCAGCACAGCCAGAGCCTGTGGTTGAGCCGGCGCCAGAGCCCGTAGTGGAAGCAGCGCCAATGCCAAGCGCGAATATTGAATTTGCTTTCGACTCCGCCAAGATTGGCGCTGGCGAGCAAGGCGACCTGCAGCAGTGGGCGAGCTATATCCAGGAAGGCGCTTACAACCGTGTTGAAGTACACGGTCACGCAGACGACACAGGTTCCGCAGACTACAACCGCAAGCTGTCCGCTGATCGCGCCAACAGCACCGTACAGGCATTGCGCAATCTGGTTTCCGGACAGGTTGATTTCGTAGTGGTTCCTCACGGCGAAGAACAACCTCTGGCTGAAAACTCAAATGAGCAAGGCCGTCAGATGAATCGTCGCGTGGAGATTGTTCCACAGGGCGCGAGCCTCTAATCAGCTCTGAGTTCGCGACGGATTGCGTAACCTGAGCTGCCGACGCCGCAGGTCCGGCGTCGGAAACCATGTAAGCGCCCTGGTGTGAATAAATATCTCGCAGCAGGGCGTTTGCACTTTCGCAATTCCGTTGCGACACTTAGAATTCTGTTTCTTTCGTCAACGCGACGCGATGTCGCAGTAATAACTCCAACGAATCTCTTACTTAAGAAATGAGGAATGACTATGAAATCCAAACGCCTGATTAAGCAAATTACCGCTGTATTGCTGAGCATGAGCATGTTCGTATTGAGCTTGCAGAGTGCTGCGGTGCGTGCGGCGATGGTCTCAACTGATACTCAGATTCAGGTTGAGCAACAAAACTATGATCGCGAGCAGATTATGCGTATTACCGGCTCTGACGAGGCGAAAGAAGTGTTGCTGAGCCTGGGCGTAAGCCAGGAAGACGTTGAAGCTCGCGTGGCGAACATGACTGCGGATGAAATCGCGGAGTTCAACAAGCAAATCAATGAAATGCCTGCAGGCGCCAGCTCTGCTTTGGGCGTGATTCTGGTTATTTTTGTGATCTTGATCGTGCTGGATCTGCTGGGCGCCACCAATATTTTCCCAGTTATCAAGCCCATCGGCCGTTAAGGTGCGCTGAGCTTCTATGCGGTTTGGCGATAAACGTTGTTTGTAGTTCGGACATTGTTTAAGCAAATACACGCACAGGCCGTGGCGATTATAGTTGTAATCGTCGCGGCGCTCTCTGGCTGCGGCTCTCTGCCGCAGTCGGCGGCGCTGATGGCGGAACCGCCCAGCGATATCCCCTTTCAGGCGGAACTTACCGCAACGCCTTTTTATCCCCAGTCTGAATATCAGTGTGGCCCCGCGGCATTGGCGACGGTGCTGACAACACCCGAACAGCCCGTTGTTCCTGACGATCTGGTTGGTTTGGTGTATGTGCCGGACCGGCAGGGGAGTTTTCAGGTGGAAATGGTAGCGGCGGCCCGCAGCTATGGGCGACTCGCCTATCCACTGCAGCCTGAAATGGAGAATATCCTGCGCGAAGTGGCTGCTGGACACCCTGTTTTGGTGTTTCAGAACCTGGGGTTGAGCTGGAGCCCGGTTTGGCATTTCGCTGTGGTGATCGGATATGACTTCGCCAGCGCGGAAATCATTCTGCGTTCAGGCGTCACTGAGCGTGAAACGCTGTTGCTGCGCACCTTTGAGCGTACCTGGAAAAATGGCGGCTATTGGGCGCGGGTCATTTTGCCCACCGGTGAGTTGCCTGCCACAGGAGAGCCTTTTCCTGTCGCAAAGGCGGCGCAGGACTTGGCGAATACCGGACATCCGCAGCAGGCCCGCGCCACTTACGCCGCGGCGGTGAAGCGTTGGCCGGACTCCGTTATTTTGCAGCTGGGATTGGGGAATCTCGCCTATGCCGCCAAAGATTACGCTGTGGCGGAGGCCGCTTTTCGACAGTTGGTGGCGCTGCAACCAAAGAAGGCGGAAGGCTGGAATAATCTGTCCTATGCGCTTGCCCAGCAAGGATGCGAGGTTGCGAAAGAAGCAGCGAAATGCGCCAGTGTGCTGGCCCCTGACGACGCTACTATCTCGACTACGGCGAAGGATGTGGCGAGTATCTTGGCGCGCAAGGCGGTCGCCTCCTGTGCGATTCCTAAATGCCCCGGCCTGTAACTAACTACCGCTGTTTAACGGGAACCCCACTGTGACGCGAGTTCCCTTGCCTCTCTCACTGTCGATACGCAGTTCGCCGCCATGGGCTTTGGCGATTTGTCGACATAGATAGAGCCCCAATCCAAGGCCGCCAGTGTGAGCGCGTGACCGGTCTCCGCGATAGAAGGGGTCTGTCAGCGCCGCTAAGTGCTCCGGTTCGACGCCTTGTCCTTTGTCCTCGACAATCAATTCGCCGTGATCCGGTAGCTGTCGCCAACTAGCGACAACGTCTTTGCCCTCTCCATGCTTCAACGCGTTATCTATGAGATTGGCCACCAGCAGTTTGAAGCGAACAGGGTCCAGGTACGCCTGGCTATTTGCGGAGCAATCCAGTCTGATCATGTCGCGCTGCCTGGCTAAGCGTTCATCGATCAGCTCGCGTAACAGTTTGGCCGCGTCGACGTCGTGCAACTGGAGCGCGTGATGGCCTGTTTCCAGCCTTTCGCATTCCAGCAGTTCTGTGATCAGTCTGTCCATATGTTGTATTTCACGCACCAGTTCATCGCGCTGTTCTTCGTCATCGATCATTTCGCCAGCGACGCGCATTCGGGTGAGGGGGGATCTGAGCTCATGGCTGATAGCCAGCAACAACTGCCGTTTGGCGTTAAGCATGGATTCAATTTGTGCGGACATGGTGTTGAAGGTGTCGCTCAATTGCCCCAGCTCATCCTGCCTCAGGGTGGGGATGCGTTGCTGGAAGTCGCCGCCAGCCACCTTTTGCGCAGCCTGGTTCAGCCAGCCGATAGGCTTGAGTAACCGTTTAATGCTCAGAAAGCAGAGAAAGATCACCAGCAAGATCGACAGCAGCAGGGCGACGCCGGTGAGCGTCAGGCCGTTCTCGCCCTCAAATGGTCTGGCGTAGAAATAGATGGTGGCGTCGGGGCGCGGAATACGCAGGACAAAGTAGCGTCTCCAATGGGTGTACTCGATACGCCCATCGCCGGCGTCGCGAAACTCCAGGTTTGCACTGGCGAATGGAGGCGTTTCGGACATCCAGGCCCCATCGGTATTCTGGACGCCGACCTGAGTATGGGTGCGGTTCTCTATGGAGGCTATGAGCGCCGAGTCGTAAGGAGGCTGAATGTCTTTGCTGAGGGAGTAAAAGTAATCCGAAAAAATATCTTTCCAGAAGACATGGGCGCGTTCCTGCGAAATATTCTGGAAAGCCGCCACGATAAGCACCAGGACTGCAAAGGCGGCGGCCAGAAATATCAAAATCAGCCTGACTGACAGAGAGTGCCGACGTTTTCGTTTATGTTTGAGCATTACAGCGCTTCTCCGGTAAATCGGTAGCCAGCTCCCCAGACAGTCTTTATGAACTCCCTCTTACTTTTAGTCTTCATTTTTTGACGCAGGCGACTGACCGTAATATCGATAGCGCGGGAGAACAGCTCTACTTCTGTACCTTTGAGGTTGTTCATAATCTCGTCGCGGGAAAACACTTTACCGGGAGCAGAGGCGAATAATTGAAGCAGGCGAAACTCAGACGTGGTCAGTGTAAGCGGGCGTCCAGCCACAAGCGCCTCCTGGGTCGTCGGGTTAATTTCCAGATCGCGGAACTGCATCAGAGGCGAGGGCTTTTCCACCGATACGTGACGACGGGTAATGCTTTGGATGCGCGCGGCGAGCTCCCTTGGTTCAAAGGGCTTTGGCAGATAATCATCGGCGCCTAACTCCAAACCAACGATACGATCCGTTACTTCACCGCGGGCCGTCAGCATGATGATTGGTGTCGTGTAGTCGTGGCGAAGTTTACGGCACACGGCAAATCCGTCTTCCTCCGGCAACATGACGTCCAGAATAATCGCGTCGGGCTGGCTTTGCTTTAATTGCGCGTAGGCGATTGACGGCGCGGAAGCGTGTCGAAGCTCCCAGCCAAAACGCTGAAAGTAGCGGTTTAACAGGCGCGCCAGGTCATTATCGTCATCAATCAGCAACAAGTTCATAAGCATTCGTAGCGGAAAAAGGGGAAACCGGAATTACATGATAGTGCGACTGTAACCGGCGCTGTAGCGGCAAAGTTTCAAGGATTTGTTTCTCTGCCGGGAAACTCCTTTTTTATCATGGGGATAGATCGTTACAAAGTGAAACAAGCCGATACGGCGGTGAAAAGAATACCCGCCGGCGTAATCCTACACTGAGCACGTTGATCATCATGTTAAACATCACGAGGAAACGCGCTATGAAAATGGGCAAGTACGTCAGAAAACCAATGTTGTTGATACTGGTCGCCGCCATGTCTTTAGGAGCGATGGCCTGTCGCTATGACCCAGAGAAACGCTGGGAGCACGCCAAAGAGTGGGTCAGCGATGAACTTGAACTCAATGCGGAACAACAGGTCATCTTGGATGAACTGCTTACGCAGATCCAAGCGGCGAAACAGAAAATGAAAGCAGAGCGGGAAGGCGCCCATGATTTGCTGATTGCGCAGATCAACAGCGAGCAGCTGGATGAAGCAAAAATCCTGACGGCGTTCGAAGCGCATCAACAGCAAATGAATGAAGCGGTCGCCAGCGTACTGCCAACTCTTACCCGGCTCCACAGCACCCTGACTCCAGAACAGAAAGCCACGCTGGTAGAGTTTATAGAAGAACACGGTAAACGCGGATTTCATGGGGGAAGAGACTGGTAAATAACTTTATAAAGGCCCCTTGACGCGGGCCTTTTCTTCCGTCTTCTTGTCGCAGCAAATATAAGATTCCGTGATCTCATCACTACGCGGTTACTTATGACATCCTGAGCTTTCAGTCGGTATCTCTGAGTATCAAAAAGCACCATGAAAGCTTTTGTGATTAGGCTTGGTTTCCTTCCCGATAACCCGTTTTTTTTGCATCACTTCTGCTACGGCGTCCGATCAGCCGATTTCATTGTATAGGCTGACGCTATACATTCATCTACAACGACTTGGCTTTCAATACAGTATATCCCGTGGGGATTGTCCGGCTGCGGTATGGCGCAGATTACACAATCGTTTACATAGGATTGTCTGCCGGGGTTTGGTTTAAAGTTTTCCTGCTACTAAACTCAAGATATGAGAAAAAAGTCGGCCACATATAGAACCTGTTAGATGTGAAGGAAGGTTGCGCAATGTTAGAAACCGAAGACCAGTTATGTGAGATTCTCAGTGGGATCGGTTATGACGAGCATGAAGTCGTGATGATGGATGTGCCGGGCGTTGCACGGAAGGCCTTCGCTGTTGAAATTACCGCCGGAGAGGCGATGGATTTGTGGGCGGAATTTCGTTCTATTTCCGAGCAGACCGGCATGTGGCCGGTGTTGCATGCATGCTGGTTGAATGACGCCGGCAGCTGGCGCGAGGCGGTGCTCAACGAGGATGCGTTTATGCGTCGTCCTTATGGGTGGGAGCCGTCGGGAGCGGATCGGGATCTCTCGCCGCAGGCGATCTGCGCTGGCGCGGAAATGGCTGACATACAGGCGGTCCTGGCGGCCCATAATCGCCTGTACTCCGAAGATCTGGAGGAGAATTTCGAGTACAGCATCGGCCATACCAAAGAGCGTTTTGGCAAAGTGCCTTCTCTGGATGAAATCAATAAGTTGATCGCCGAGAAGCGGATCACCAGCTACTTTGAATTCGAGCGCTGGATGTTGGAGTGGGAGATTCAATACTCAGGCGCCAGCGATGTGCTGGAGCCTGAGTATTGCGACCATATCGACTGGTACGAGCCTCAGGGTCAGGCGCAGGCGTTGATATTGTTGCCGACGACAAAACCTTGGGAAGCGCTTGCGTATATGCATTGGTATGGCGCTGAGAATGTGGGGTCGGAAGCCTCTATCGCCATGTTGCGGCACTGGCATGACAAGTACGGCGCAGAGCTGGTGGCCCATTACGGCACCATGCTGCAATTCAACGCCAAGTCGGGGCCAAAGGATATTTTTGAATCCTTCGATCTGGCCTTTGAACAGGAAGCGCTGGCGCCTTGCACCACAGCGCTGGCGGGGGTTCTCCTGCGTGATCACGCCCGTTCGCTGATGAAAACCCGCCGCTGGTTTTTACACGAACGTCCCTGACCTTCAACGCGTATAAATAATCTTATCCCCCCGGCGTCAGCCAGGGTCAATCCTGCTCTAACAAACGCGGCCCTGGGCCCTGCGCCGCCAACTCGTCCCAGGGATTACGCAACGGACAATCCTCCATCGACAGACAGCCGCAACCGATGCAGTCATCCAGCTGATCCCTTAACTGGGTGAGTTTGCGTATCCGGTCATTTAGCACTTGTTTCCATTGTTCTGATAAACGACGCCAGTCCGCCGCGCTTGGCGCGCGACCTTCGGGCAGGGTGGACAAGGCCTCTTTGATCGCAGACAAGGGCACGCCGGTACGTTGCGCCACCTTGATGATCGCCACTCTCCGCAGGACGCCTCTGGGATAACGACGCTGATTGCCGGAGTTGCGACTGCTCTTCAGTAATCCTTTGGATTCGTAGAAATGCAGGGTGGAAACGGCGACGCCGCTGCGTTTCGCCACTTCGCCGACGCTGAGTTCTTTATAAGCGTTACTGGCGTTGAGCTTCGCCATGAAAATACCTCTTGACCTAAAGTTAAGTTGAGGTTTTACACTGCCGCAGACTTGATAACAACCTCTTTGGAGTAATGATTTATGGGCGGTGATATTAACGTGGCGTTGATCTATGGCAGCACTCGGGAAGGGCGCTTCTGCGACAAAGTGGCGCGCTGGGCTGGCGGACGCATTCTTGGTCGTCAGGGGCTGAATCTGGATATGATCGACCCGGCGGAACTGGCGCTGCCTCCCTATCATCAGCGCGAGCGTCCTCCTGAGGTCGAAGCCTTATGTCATCGCGTTGGACTGGCGGATGCGTTCGTCATCGTGACGCCGGAATATAACCACGGCTATCCTGCGCCCTTGAAGTTCGTCATTGACTCCGTGAACAGCGAGTGGCGCGCCAAGCCGGTGGCGTTTGTGTCCTATGGCGGTATTTCCGGCGGCCTGCGGGCGGTGGAGCAGTTGCGTCTGGTGTTTGCGGAGCTGCACGCCGTGACTGTGAGGGATACCGTCAGTTTCGCCAGCGCCTGGGAGCAGTTTGATGAGCATGGCGAACTGTTGGCCCCTGCGCGCGCGCAAACGTCCATGGACATTATGCTGGATCGATTGGTTTGGTGGGCGCAGGCGTTACAAGGGGCGCGTCAGGCGACGCCTTACGATGGCAAGCAGGCCGCCTGATGGCGTTCGTCAGGGGGCGGAGCGTCGGCGCAAAAACAGCGCCATCGCTCCCAGCCCCAGAAGCGCGATATAAGCCGGTTCTGGCGCGGCCAGATTCGGCTGCGGCGCCGACTGCGCGTTGGCGTGGTAAATCGGCAGGTCCGCACCCGGTAATTGGGTCTCGGTTTCAACCGGGATCTGAGCCTGATCGCCAACGTTGGCTTGCGTCGCCAGTGTAGGTGCCGACGCTGTTGCGCAAAGCGATGAGGCCGCAATGAATAGAATTGCTTTGAACTGCATAAGCCTTTTATCTTCAGTGAGTTGGACGAATATTGAATGACAGGGACTCTCTCCCAGGGAGAACTGAAATGATACCTTTTGCTACGACATAGAGTGTCGTATCAGCGGCGAATGAATGAAATTCAAAGGGCGCGATATACAGGCAATCCTGGATAGAGAGCTGGCTGCCACAGACGCCGGCCGCACTCCTTGTATGACTTTAGGGGTGACGATCTCCGTGAGAGACTGCTGAGCTCCTGGCGTCGATGTAACCCGTCAGCGTCTCACACCAGACCTTTTTCCCTTGCGATGGCCAGCGCTTGCGTTCGACGCCGCACCCCTAGTTTGGCGTAGATGTTGCGCAGGTGAGTCTTTACTGTGGAGGCGGCGATATTTAACGCGAGTGCGATTTCCTCGTTGCTGCGCCCTGCGGACAGGTGATTCAGAATGGTGGTCTCCCGTTGGCTGAGTTCCTCCAATAACGGAGATTTGCTGTGGCCAGATTGCGGGCGGACCTGAGAAGAGGAATAAGCCATCAGTTCTGAGATAAAAGTCGCCGCGTGTCCGCGTCGCGCCATGTCCATTAATAGCGGTTGCAGGAAGCTGATTTCTTCCCGGAAGGGGCGACGCACACCGAGAGGCGCTGCGGCGTTGACGGCCTGAGTGAGAAACTCTCTGGCGCTGCTGGGGCGCGCCTGGGCCAGCTCATTGAGACAGCAAAGCACCAGCAGGTTGATGGAAAAGTACAGGTTGCCGGCTTTCTGGATAAGAGTGAGACGATCCATTAGCAGGTCCAGTTCGTCCGCCTGCTGATAGATTTTGATGCGAGCGTACATCATCAGCTCAATGGTTTGCCGTTGCAAATTGACGATGGGCACCTGGGTATCATAGGTCGCCGCCCACTGCGCCAAAGGGAAGGGGTTGCCTGACAATGCGTCGAGAAGGACTTTGAGCGTGGCGGGACTGGGGACGACAAAATTCCATTGGGTGAAGTGTTGCTGAAAATAGGCGTCCAACTGATTCAGCGCCTTTTCCGCCTGTTGATAGTCTTGCTGAGCCAGACGCAGGGCGAACTCGCCCCATTTATGATAGACCCGGTCCACCGCCATGACTCGGTCGTCGGTGGCGTCCCATAGACGCTCCAACTCCTGATTGGCCGCCTCGGGTTGTTCTAACTCAAGCAGAATCAACAGGCGTAGATAGTGCAGGGCGCCCCAGTTTGGCAGACAGTGCATGTGGCGGCTTTCCAGCCAGGACTGCTGTTCCTCCAGCAGCTCTTTGGCGAATTGCAGCTTGCCTTGTTGCAGAAGCACAGGGATCAACCAGGATAGGGTGCCGAGCAGACAGAAGCCCTCTTCATATTTGCGACTGCTGCGCAGGGCGCGCATCAGCAGATATTGCGCTGCATGCAGCGAGCCGCGGATGTATTCGTCCGCACCCAGGCCCTGAAACAGCCAGGCGGTGAAGGGCGAATCCTGTTCCGGCAAAAAGTCTCGGGTTTGCTCAAGCTGTTCGGTGGCGAGCTCGGGTCTATCCGTCATCCGGGCGATGTGGCTGCGGCCGAGAATGATCATGCATTTCAGTTCTCTGACGGACTCGGATTCCTGCAATCCATATTGGCGTTTCAGCTGCGCCAGTGTGTGTGGATTCTCGGATTGCTCCAGCATCGCGTCCACATAGCGCTCGGCCAGATCCAGGTCGGCCTCGACGTCGTCGAAACGCATCCGCGTCAACTGTAGAAACGCCCTCTGGACCAGGAGTTTAGGATAACGATGCAGTTGCTCTTGGGGGATTTTAGCCAGCAGGCGCGCCACCAGCGGATAATGTCCCATACGCAGAATTTCCGGCAGCGCGCGGCCTGCGCATAAAGCAGTTTGCTCCCAGTCGCCAGCCAGGGTCCATTGTTCCATGGCCTCTAAAAAGTAACCTTGCTCCGCATACCATTGTGCGGCCTGTCCGTGCAGAGCTTGTTGTTCTCCGGGCGGGCGGTCCTGATTACGCAATTGCAACCAATCCCTCAACAAATCGTGGAAGCGATACCAGGCGCCGTCGGCGCTGGTTTCGGATAAAAACAGCTGTCGCTTCAACAAAGTTTCCAGCAACAAGGCGGCGTCGAGGCCGGGACAAAGTTGGTTGGCGAGCTGCAGGTTGAAACGGGGAACCAGGGCCAGATTCAACAAGCCTGTCTGCACCCAGTCGTCCTGCTGCTGAAAACACTCTTCCGCCAGATAGGCGGCCACGTTCTCTGGCGGTGCGCTTAGCGTCAGCAGCCGGTTGGCGGGTTGCGACTGCAGGTTCAAGCCATACAGTTGCAATGCGCCGATCCAGCCCTCGGTAAGGCGATGCAGTTTCTGCATGTCCGATGCGTCCAGGCTTATCCCCAGGCGGGTTTGCAGAAATTGCGGCGCTTCGGTTTCAGAGAGGCGCAGATGTTCCGCATTCAGCAACAGCACGCTGTCGCGGACCTGACGACGGGGTATATGCAGCGCAGGTATCGTGCGACTCATCAGAGCCACATGAAGATAAGGCGGAAGGTGATCCAGAAAGTAATCCAACTGCTGCAGCAAGGCTGGGTCGTTGAGGTAATGCACATCATCAATCGCCACCAGCATGCTTTCCGGGCGTCGCCAGGTGCGTCCCAGTTGCGTCAACTCGTCCAGCAGGCTGCGCACAGCGTTCAAGGCGTCGTCATCCACGGACAGGATGCGCGCGCTGCGTGGTCCGATTTTAGGGAAGACGGATTCGAATCCCGCGCATACATAACGCCAGAATATGCCGGGGGCGTTGTCCTGTTCGTCCAGGGCGTACCACAGGTAGGGAAGCTGTTCGCGATGAAGGAACTGCGCCAGCGCGGTGGTTTTGCCAAAGCCCGGCGGCGCCGACACTAATGTGACCGGCTTTCTTATTATGCCGCCAAGTCGTTGCTGTAAGGCGTCCCGAGGCAGAAGTTGCGCGGGAAGTTGAGGCGGTTGCAGTTTGCTTGTGAGGATCATGATGATGGCCGCGACGTCCTGAGTCGCGCTCAGTATCCGACTGGTCCCCAATGTCTCGCAAGGGAAATGCGTCAGCGCGTCGTCAGGAATGTCGAACAATTCCCGTTTTGAATCATATAAGTACGCCTTTTGGTGGAGGGCTGCGAAGCCGACTGCGGGCATTGCGATGCCTTCGGGCGGCGCCTATAGTGTCTCACTGGAATCCATAACAACCCATAACCTTAACCCCCAGGGAGCTTAATATGAAATCACGCGCAGCAGTCGCATTCGCCGCCGGCCAGCCGCTGGAAATCGTCGAAGTGGACGTTCAGGGCCCAAAAGCCGGGGAAGTGCTGGTCAAGATTGTCGCCACCGGCGTCTGCCATACCGACGCTTATACGCTCTCAGGAGATGATCCCGAAGGACTTTTTCCCGCTATTCTTGGCCATGAAGGCGGCGGTGTGGTGATGGAGGTCGGCGAAGGCGTGACTTCCGTTAAGCCGGGCGATCACGTTATTCCTCTTTATATTCCTGAGTGCGGGCAGTGCAAATTCTGCTCATCCGGCAAAACCAATCTCTGTCAGGCGATTCGGGTCACCCAGGGCAAAGGCCTGATGCCGGATGGCACTTCGCGCTTCTCCTATCATGGCAAGCAGCTCTACCACTACATGGGCACCTCTACTTTTTCCGAGTACACCGTACTGCCGGAAATCGCGCTGGCCAAAATCAATCCCAAGGCGCCTTTGGAGAAAGTCTGTCTGTTGGGCTGTGGCGTCACCACTGGCATTGGCGCGGTGTTGAACACGGCGAAAGTAGAGCCGGGTTCGACCGTTGCGGTATTCGGTCTGGGCGGCATTGGGTTGAGCGTCATTCAAGGCGCAGCAATGGCGAACGCCGGGCGGATCATCGCCGTTGACGTCAACCCGGATAAGTTCGAGATGGCGAAAGCCCTGGGCGCTACGGACTGCGTGAATCCAAAAGAGCTGTCAGCGCCAATTCAGGAAGCCCTGGTTGAAATGACCGACGGCGGCGTGGATTACTCCTTTGAATGCGTCGGCAATGTGCAATTGATGCGCGCGGCGTTGGAGTCCTGTCATAAAGGCTGGGGAACCTCGGTGATCATTGGCGTGGCGGGCGCCGGTCAGGAAATCTCCACCCGGCCTTTCCAATTGGTCACCGGCCGCACCTGGAAAGGCACGGCCTTTGGCGGCGTGAAAGGGCGCAGTCAGTTGCCGGGGTACGTGGATAAATATCTCAGCGGTGAGATCAAAGTGGACCCGATGGTTACCTACAGCCTGACCCTGGATGACATCAATAAAGCCTTTGATTACATGCACGAAGGCAAGAGCATTCGCTCCGTCATTCTCTTTTAAAGCACCGGGAGGAACCCTATGCACCTGATTCAGGAAAATAAATGCCACGGAGGATACTGGCGCCGCTATCAGCACGATTCGGAAACCTGCGGTTGTCCGATGACTTTTTCCGTATTTGTTCCCGCGGCTGCGGAAGAAGGAAAGTGCGCCACTTTATTCTGGCTGTCGGGGCTCACCTGCACGGACCAGAACTTCGTGCAGAAGGCGGACGTGGAGTCCGCCGCTGCGGAATATGGCTTTATCGTGGTCGCGCCTGACACCAGTCCTCGCAATGTCGGCCTGGACGGAGAAGACCTCAGCTATGATTTCGGCTCCGGCGCCGGGTTTTATGTGGATGCGACGGAAGCGCCCTGGCGCGCTAATTACCGCATGTACTCCTACGTGACGGAGGAGCTTTACTCGCTGGTGGCTGACAACCTGCCCATGGACCAGGAGCGCACTGGCGTATTCGGACACTCTATGGGGGGGCACGGCGCACTGACGATCGCGCTCAAGCAGCCGGAGAAGTTTCGCTCTGTGTCTGCGCTGGCGCCGATTTGCGCGCCCATGTCCTGCCCCTGGGGCAAGAAAGCCCTGGCGGGATATTTGGGAACCAATCAGGAAGACTGGAAAGCCTACGATTCCGTGGCGTTGATCGAATCCGGAGCGAAAGTAAGCGGGATTCTGGTGGACCAGGGGGATAAAGACGAATTCCTGGCGGAACAGTTAAACCCTGAGCTATTGAAGGCCGCCTGTGCGGAGAAGGGCATCCCCCTGACTCTGAACTATCGCGCTGGATATGACCACAGCTACTTTTTCATTAAGACATTCATTCGCGATCATGTGAAACATCATCATAAGATGCTCAATGACGTAAATAGATGAGAATGCATTGTAAACGTTAAATTAATGCGGAGATAAGTGGGATATGAAAGGAAGTTGTCTGTGCGGCGCCGTGCAATATGAAGTAAAGACCTTTGAAGAAAACGTATCCCACTGCCACTGCTCCAAGTGTCGTAAGTTCCATGGCGCGGCGACGGGAACCTACGGCGTGGTGAGCATGGCGAACTTCACCTGGACCGCAGGTGAAGACCGCATTGCGGTATACCGCTCATCGGAAAAGGCGGAGCGAGGCTTCTGCCCCCAATGCGGCTCCAGTTTATTTTTCCGGTTTCTCAGTAACCCCGATTATATCGACATCGCACTGGGAACCCTGGACGAAGAACCGGACCGCTTGCCGAAAGACCACATCTATACCGCATTCAAGGCGAAATGGTGCGTGATTGGCGATGACTTGCCTCAGTATCCTGGGGCGAGACCAATTATCGATGAGTAACTCAACCAGGTTATTAGTAAAGTCGGCGCACCCTGTTGAGTTTCTATTCGGCGGCTGTGCATAAAAAAGAATCAAATGGACAGAGATGTAATGCTGTTGAATCGCTCAGGTTTGTCGGAGGCTAATCGGTACAGGAGTGGCGTGACTATTCCTTGCCGGATGGTCACGTCGCTCATCGGCCACCCAAATGTCTAAAAATATCTAGAAATGTCTAAACTAAGACTTGTTAGACATTCGCCAGGACTTGCCTTCAGGCTCAATCAGCCCCTCTTGTTTCAGGGCCTGTAGCAGTTTCTTGACCTTATTATCTTTCTGGGTGGCATCCAGAACATCAGGCAACTTGTCTAAAAGCAGTCTGTTAATGTCTATACGCTTTGCTGTGCCGAACTTCTCCAGATATTCAATGATCATCTGCTTGTAGTGCCGAGCACCAGGTGGAAGGGAGTCCGCCCACTCGAAACGCAAACTATTTCTTGATGGAAAAGAAAACGTTTTGTCACAAAAAATACTTTTAACCGGTCAAGTCCGCCAATAAAATGCCTGCTCGTCTCAGGCAGCCTGTGGTGGATAAAGCCGTGTCCGATAATTTATATAATACTCCCTCCAGTGACTTGAAATCCGACGATGAGAACGTCTTTGCGCCGGTTAAGCGGCCTTGGCCGATATTCGTCATCGCGGTGTGGATGCTTCTATGTTTCATGTTACTTTCGAGTAATATCAAAATCATTTTGTCTTCTTTACTTGAGGAGACATCCAAGGCCGGAAGCACAGTGGGCACTGTTTTTTTACTTTTAGGACTCGTCCTGATTGTAGGGGTAGTTAAACTGCACAAATGGTCCGTCTATATTGCTGGGGCTTTTTGCATACTGCTTGGCGTATTGGAGCTCTATCAAGTATTTTGGGCGTTGACTCAAAGTGAAGATTTGATTCGTTTCGCATTGGTTGTTCTATTTTTATACACAGTCCCTTCACTCCTTTCTGCGTGGTATATGCTTCGGCCTGAATTTCGGGGCTTAGTTGAAAGAAATAGAAAATACAAACAAATGGTCAGCATGAATAAATATGTAGCGAAGAAGCTTGGTAAATAATAAAGCTATCACTTGGCTGATCAAGGAAATCGTGAGATATGGTGAATAGCTGGCTATATTTTTTTGCTACAATTTCTGGAGTTTTTCTGCTGCAGAATATTCCAATATAATCGGAGTTTTAGCAGTAGATAGAGTGCAATTCTCCTGATTCTTTCGGTTGCACTAACGTCTTGATAAATCCTGCATTGTCCTATGAAAGTGAGTGGTGTTGAGAAGAATGATGATGTGCAAAATGAGTTTTGCACTTTTAATTATATACGTCTTTTCGTCATGCTATAGCTTTAATTATGTTAAGTGGGAAATGGTTAGTTGGACTAATTGTTTCTTTAGTCGTAATCCAAATCTGAGATTGAGTAGCGGTACGAGGTTAGCTCTTCTATTTCTTCTGAGCGAAACCCACTGAATACAATAGATTCTGAAAGCCGCGCTAGCGTGGCGAACGTGTTCACATCATTTTCACTGTTACTATGTATTTCCCACTGATCTTCCTCGTAGCGAATAAGCGCGGAGATGTCTGCCAGCTCCAGGCGGTTTTCCAACAGCTCGCTCTTTACTTTGCTCAGAATAGCTTCAAAGTTGGGTGGAGACTCTCCAGCGGAGACCATAGGCACGTACACTTCCGCAAAATAAAATTCACAACCATCAACATCAATGGAGCATCCTGATAAAGGTCTGCTTTTTGTGAATGCTATCCAAACATCCATCATATTCAATGCGCCAATTTATAGTAATATGAATTTAAAACTCGCCTCGAAAGAGCTTATCTTAGAGTCATTTTTATGAGTCTGCTACGGTTTGACAGAGACCGCTCTGCGATTCTTCATAATATCCATGAAGCATTGTTCATCACCCATTCAGTTCCAACCCACTACACTTAATTAACCAAAGTTAATCGCCCATTGTGCGTTCGCGGTGGACGCCGCTTTGCGCCTCGGCGTATAAATAGGCCTAGTCCCCCTCGACCAGACAGTTGCCCGGAAGTCAGATGTTAAAGAAAGTCCTGCCGTTAGCGGTATTAGCCTTGTTTGTTGGCGTTGCTTATCTCGCCACTGAGTTCAAACCTCAGGCCAAGCCTCAGAAAGAGCACCCGCAGCCCGCTATCAGCGTTGAAACCCAAACGTTGCAAACCGAAGTGTTTCCAGTGCGTATTTCCACGTTCGGCATCGTGCAACCACGTACGCAAAGCGCCATTGTCGCCCAGGTGTCCGGTCAGGTGATCGAGGTGTCGCCAAATCTTCGTGATGGCGGCTTTTTCGCCAAAGGCGAGGTGTTGATGAAAATCGACCCTGTGGACTATCAAGTGCAATTGCGCATTGCTGAAGGCTCCGTAACGGAAGCGAAGTTGGCGTTGGCGGAGGAAGAGGCACGAGTGCGGCAGGCGAAAAAGGACTGGGAAAAAATCGGCGGCGTTAATAACGCCTCAGATCTGGCGTTGCGCAAGCCGCAGCTGGCCGCGGCTCAGGCCCGGGTGCAAACGGCGATCGCCCAGCATACGCAGGCGCGCATCAATCTGGAGCGGACCGAAATCAAAGCGCCTTATGCGGGTCGCGTATTGAAGAAACAGGTGGACCTGGGTTCAGTCGTTTCGCCGCAGACCACACTGGCGGAAATCTACGCCACGGATTATGTCGAAGTGCGTTTGCCACTGAACAATACCGATCTGGGATTTATCGACCTGCCCGAGCAGCGTCGGGGAGGCGAATCGCCAGAAGTGACGATTTTTAATAACCTCGCCGGGTCAAAAGAAAAATGGCGCGGCAAAATCGTGCGTACGGAAGGCGCCATTGACGCGACGACCCAGCAGCTTTACGTGGTCGCTCAGATCGATGACCCATTCGGGCTTCAGGACAAAAATCGATATCCTTTAAAAATAGGTCAGTACGTCAGTGCGGAAATTCAGGGCCGGCGCTTGCCGGAAGCCCTGGTGGTGCCCGTTTCATCTATTTATCAGGGCAGTTATGTGTACATCGCCAAAGGGGAGGTGTTGCACCGACAGAGCATTGAGATCGGCTGGCAGAGCGGGAAGTCCGCGCTGATCAGCGAAGGGCTGCAGGCGGGCGACGAACTGATTCTCACCCCGCTGGGACAGGTCAATAGCGGCGTGCGTATCAAACGCGCGCAGAACGAATCGGAAAAGGTGGCGCGCCGTAACGGAGAAAAGCCAGCTGACGCAGCGGCTGGAGACGTGCAGTGATCGCCTGGTTCGCTCGTAATCATGTCGCCGCCAACCTGTTGATGCTGACGATCCTGGCCTTGGGCCTGGGATCACTGAGTCAGCGTCTACCGTTGGAAGTATTTCCCTCTGTTGAACCCTCTACCATCTCAATTTCCGTCTCGCTTCGCGGCGCCACCCCGGAAGAAGTGGAGGAGGGCGTCAGCGTCAAAATTGAAGAAGCGGTGCAGGACCTGGAGGGCGTCGAGCAAATCGTCAGCCGATCCTCTGAGGGCAGCGCATCGGTCACGGTCGAAGTGGACAGCGACTATGATCCCCGTGAGCTGCTGGCGGATGTGAAAAGCCGGGTGGACTCCATCAACTCCTTTCCAGGGGATGTGGAAAAACCGGTTATCAGTCTGGCGCAGCATACCCGGGAGGTGATTACCGTCGCTATCGCCGGGCCGTATCCCGAGTCGGAAATCCGTACGCTGGCGGAGCATGTGCGCGATGACATGTTGCGTCTGGACGGCGTCACGCAGGTGGCCCTGGATGGCGTGCGCAACTATGAAATCTCCATTGAAGTGCCCAAAGCGACGCTGCAACGTTACGGCATTACGCTGCAAACCATCGCCCAGGCCATCAGCAAAAGCTCCCTGGACGTGTCGGCGGGCAATATCCAGACCGATGGCGGCGAGGTGTTGATTCGCTCCAAAGGTCAGGCCTACCGTCGCGATGACTTTGAAGATATCGTCGTGCTGACCCAGCGCGACGGCAGTTTCGTGCGCGTCAGAGATCTGGCCGCCGTCGTGGACGGGTTTGAAGAAGGGCGCGTGCTCACCCGTTTCAACGGCCAGCCGGCGGCGTTTGTGGATGTATTCCGGGTGGGAGATCAAAGCGCCATTGGCGTCGCCGACAAGGTCAAAGAGTATATCGAACGTAAGCAGAGCAGCCTGCCAGTCGGAGTCGAACTGACCTATTGGCGCGACTTTTCCAAGCTGGTTAAAAAGCGTCTACAGACCCTGACGGACAATGCGATCCAGGGCGGCATTCTGGTGTTGCTGCTGTTGACGCTGTTCTTAAGGCCGTCGGTGGCGTTCTGGGTTTTTTGCGGCATTCCGATCTCCTTTATGGGCGCGTTCCTGGTGATGCCGTACTTTGGCGTCACCCTTAACATTTTTACCCTGTTCGCTTTTATTCTGGTGCTGGGGATCGTCGTGGACGACGCCATCGTCACCGGCGAGAGCGTTTATACCCACTTGCGGCGTGCGGAAAACGGCTTGCAAGCGGCGATTCAGGGTACCCAGGAAGTGGCGGCGCCAGTTACGTTTGGCGTACTGACCACCATGGCCGCTTTCATGCCCATCGCCTTTATCGAAGGCGTACGCGGTCAGTTATTCGCGCAGATTGTGGTGGTGGTGCTGCCGATTTTCGTGTTCTCGCTGATCGAGTCCAAACTCATATTGCCCGCACACTTGAAGCATGTGCGCATCAATCCCGATCCCAACGCCGGATCGCGCCTGGAGCGCTGGCAGCGCGCTTTTGCGGACGGATTTGAAAACGCGATTCTGCGCTACTATCACCCGGTGTTGCACTGGACACTGCGTAATCGTTACCTGTTTTTGTCGTTCGCAGTAGGCTCTTTTATTCTGCTGAGCACGCTGGTGGCGTCCGGCTGGATCAACTTTGTGTTCTTCCCCAGAGTACAGAGCGAGATCGCCAGAGCGTCGCTGACCATGCCTCAGGGCACGCCTTTTGAGGTGACGGATCGTTATGTCTCCAAAATGGCGGACGCCGCCTTCAAGCTCAAGGAGAAGTATCGCGATCCGCAGACTGGAGAAGACCTGATCCTGGATGTGCTGGCCACCAGCGGCGGCTCCAGCGGTTCCCATGTCGGGCGAGTGATCTTCGAGATTGTGGCCCCGGAGGAGCGCGACACGGCGGTCACCAGCAATGAACTGGTTAATGAGTGGCGTCGCCTGATCGGCGTGGTTCCCGGCGCTGAGTCGTTAACATTCCGCGCGGAGATCGGGCGGGTCTCCGACCCCATCGACATTCAGTTTTCCGGTAATAATTTCGAGACCCTGGAGGCGGTGGGAGAGCAGGTGAAAGCGCGTTTGGCGAGCTATCCCACGGTATTCGACATTACCGACAGCCTGTCCGACGGCAAAGAAGAACTGCAGGTGGAACTGAAGCCCGAAGCCTACGCCCTGGGGTTGAACCGGTCGGACGTCATCAATCAGATCCGTCAGGCGTTCTATGGTTATCAGGTGCAGCGTATCCAGCGGGGGCGTGACGACGTGCGCGTCATGGTGCGCTACCCACGCTCCGATCGGCAGTCCGTCAGCGATTTGCAGAGCCTGCGTATCGCCGCCTCTGACGGGCGCTTGATTCCGTTGGGCGAAATCGCCGAACTCAAGCCGGGCCTGAGCCCCACCACGATCTATCGTATAGATCGCTATCGCACCATGAACGTGCGTGCGGATATCGATAAGCAGAACACCAATATGCTGGCCTTGCAGGAAGACATGACCCGTTTCCTCGACGATCTGATGCTGCAACATCCTGACATTCAGTACAGCTGGGAAGGCGAGGCGAAAGAGCAAAGGGAGTCCTTCGGCAGTCTTAAATGGGGGCTGTTGTTCGTGCTGTTTATGATCTACAGCTTGTTGGCGATTCCATTCAAATCCTACGTTCAGCCGTTGATTGTCATGACGGTGATTCCATTCGGCGGCATTGGCGCGGTGCTGGGCCATTGGGTCATGGGGATGGATCTGAGCCTCACCAGTTTGCTGGGTATGCTGGCGCTGATCGGAGTGGTGGTGAATGACAGTCTGGTGTTGGTGGACTTCATCAACAAACACCGCAATGATCGGGAGAACGGCGGTAATCTGATGACCGCCGTGCTGAATGCGGGCGTGGCCCGTTTCCGCCCGGTCATGCTGACGTCATTGACCACTTTTATTGGATTGATGCCGTTGCTGTTCGAGAAATCCACCCAGGCGCAGTTTTTGATCCCGATGGCGGTGTCCCTGGGCTTTGGGATACTGTTCGCCACCTTCCTGACGCTGCTGTTGGTGCCCGTGAACTACGTGGTCATCGAAGATCTGAAGCGGCTGTTCCGTCCCAATCAAGCCCTTCGTGAAGACGCCGCCTGAAAAACGGCGTCAATTGCTCAGCCAGTCCGCATCCTGGCCCAGGTAGTTGCGATACAGCTGCCGAATGGACTGGTCCTGATACATGCGCTTGAGTTCGTTTTGCAGTCGCTCCACCAGGGTGGGCGACGTACTCAGGTTGCAGCCCATCGCCCTTAGCGTGGTGAGGAAGACATGCTCTAGCTTGATGGGAAGGTTGCTCTGATTGATGATCACCGCAGCGGAAACGGTATCGCTGGCCCACAGGTTCACCCGTTTGAGCTGCAACTTGCGGATGTTCAGGTCGTTGCTGGAAGTGAGATCTACATTGAACCCCAGCTTCTCCAGATATTCGCCCACGCCGCTACCCAGGTAGCTGCCTATTACCAGAGGCTTGGCGTCGTTCAGCGTGCGGATATTGTAATTGTCCGTCTGATTGGAATAGAAGCCGTGCCGGGTGATGAGAATAGGGCTGACCCATTGAAACAAGGCTTCCCGCGCCTGACTGCGTTCGATCGCCAGCACGCAGTTATTGGGTTCTGACAGGGCGGTGACGTAGGCGCGCTTCGGCGGCAGAAACAGAATGCTGTAGTCCACCTCCGCGCGCTGGAACAGCATGTTGAGAATGTCGATAGCCAGCCCCGCCGGCCGATCATGACGCAGCTCCATAAAAGGCGGCTGCGCATACGCCAGCACTTGAATTTTCTCTCCCTCCGCAAGAGCTGGAACGGAGTGAAGCAGGACCCAGGTTACGCAAGCGGCCAGCAGTCGCGTCATGGGACTAGTTCCAGACTTTGATTGACTCTTCATAGCTTAACGTCTTTCCAGGAGGATGTTCGTTGCGTTCCGGTTTGGGGGCTCCTGGCGCCTTCAGCCAGAATTCGCGGGAGGACTCTGGGTTCAGGCGGGGCGAACAGACGCCGGGCTCTTCCCGTCCCACTGCGTCCAGGCCTCGGTCCATCGCCCGGGCGAGATCCTGCATGACCTCATCCACCGGACGGGCGCCTTCCAGAGCCAGAGAAATATATTTCCACCACAAAGGGGACAACTTGGCGTAATTGGGCACATTGGAGCCGGTCGGCGTCCAGTAGTTGCGGGCGTTGGAGCGATAAAACTCCACCAGCCCGCCCAGCATGGGAGCCTTCTCCGACATGACTGACGAGTTGATGTCCGACAGGCGGATGGGCGTCAATCCCACCAGAGTTTTTTTGAGAGAGACGGTTTTGGATACGGTGAACTGGGCGTAAAGCCAGGCTGCCCGACGGCGGTCTGCGGGGGTGTTTTTCAGCAGGGTCCAGGAACCTGCGTCCTGATAGCCGGACTTCATGCCTTCCTCCCAGTAAGCGCCGACCGGGGAGGGGGCGATGCGCCATTTGGGCGTGCCGTCGGCGTTGACGATGGGGAGACCGGGTTGCGTGGCCTGGGCGACGAAGGCGGTGTACCAGAATATCTGCTGCGCGATCTGTCCCGTGCCGACCCAGCCGCCGGCTTCAGTGAATGTCAGGTTCGCCGCCTGAGGCGGTGCGTATTTAAACCAATCGACGAACTTGCGGATAGCGTAGTTCGCCGCCGGACTGTCCAGCGCCCCGCCTCGTTGCACGCTGGCGCCCACCGGGCGGCAGCCATCCACCCGGATGCCCCAATCGTCCACAGGAACGCCGTTGGGAATGCCGCGATCCCCCATGCCCGCCATGGAGAGCCAGGCGTCGGAGATGCGCCAGCCCAGGGAGGGATCGGTTTTGCCGTAATCCATGTGTCCCCAGACCGGATGGCCGTCCAACTCTTTGACGTGGACGGTGAAGAATTCCGCAATATCCTCGTAGGCGGACCAGTTGACCGGCACCCCCAACTCATAGCCGTAGAGACGTTGAAAACGCTCACGCAGGTCTTTGCGGTTGAACCAGTCATAGCGATACCAGTACAGATTGGCGAATTGCTGGTCGGGTAGCTGATAAACCTTGCCGTCCGGCGCCGTGGTGAAATTGAGGCCGATGAAGTCCTGCAAATCCAGCGTCGGTAGTGTGACGGCGGCCCCGTCCTGCTGGATATAGTCGGAGAGCGCGACGACAGCGCCGCTGCGATAGTGAGCGCCGATCAGATCGGAATCGCTGATGAAGGCGTCGTAAATATTGATGCCTGTTTCGATTTGCGAAAGCAGTTTGCGGACAAGATCGTCTTCCCCTGTGATCTCATGCACGACGCGGATGCCGGTGACGTCTTCGAAAGCTTTGGAGAGAATATTGGCTTCATACCAGTGTGTGTCGATGGTTTCTGACACCACATAAATGGTCATGCCTCGAAAAGGCTCCGCCGCCTTATGAAACCAGGCCAGTTCAGCAGCCTGCTCTTTCCGGCTGAGAGTGGAAACGGAAAATTCGCCGTCCAACCAATAGGAGACGGTTTCCTCCGAGAGCTTGGGCGCTGCGAGGGCGTCGCCGCACAACGCGAGACAGAGCACTCCAGAGGCGAGAATTTTGGGCGCCACGGATGCGCTGCGACACCGTATGTTGGGAAGCACCGGGATTGAACGCTCGCTTGTCATTGGGGGTTATTATTGTCGCTCTAATACAACAATCTAGCCCAATATGCCGCTTTCATCCATGATCTGGATCGGAAAAGCGGTTGAAAGTCGTTAAATTACAGCGGCTAAGCAGGTTACCTTGAGCGGCGCAGCGAGTGGCGCATTTCATTCAGCAGGTGACTGCGCAGCGCGCCGACAAGTCCCAGGTTGAGATCCGGTTGACGGCGGTTGGCCAGATGCAGAATCTGCTGATAATACCAGGCCGCCTGAGCCTGATTATTCAGCGCCCGCACCAGTTTGGACGGACTCTGCGGTCCCCAATAGCCGGCCAGGGCCAGCTCTTTCTCTGTCGGGTGCGTCCGGGCGATGGCGCCGGCGAACAGCTTGCTGGGGAAGTCCGGGTCCGTGCAGAAGGGGCGGGCGACGCCGATCATCTGTGTGGCGCCGGCGGCGATGGCGTCATTCATGCCGGGACGGCTGCGGAAGCCGCCTGTAACCATCAACGGCGTCGTCACCGCTTTGGCGACCGCTTCCGCGTATTCCAGGAAAAACGCCTCCCGACGCCATGCTCCGGCGGGACGCTTGTCGCTTTCTGTGGCCAGGAACGCAGGGTTCTCGTAAGCGCCGCCCGACAGCTCCAGTAAATCCACGCCGGCCTGCTGCAGCCAGCGCGCGACTTCTACACATTCTTCAATCGCGAAGCCGCCTTGCTGGAAGTCGGCGGAGTTCAGTTTCACCGCCACGGGAAAATCGGCGCCGACCTGTGCTCTGACCTCCGCCACGGTCGCCAGCAGAAAGCGGGCGCGATTCTCCAGGGCCCCCCCCCATTCATCTTTGCGTTGGTTGGTCAGGGGCGATAAGAACTGGCTGCCCAGGTAACCATGGGCGCTGTGTATCTGCACGCCGGTGAAGCCCGCCTCTCGCGCCAGGGCGGCGCTGACGCCGAAGCGCCGAATGATCGCTTTGATCTCGCTGCCCGGCAGGGCGCGGGGCATGGCGAAATTACCCGCCATGCGCAATTGCACGGCGGAGGGCGCGACGGGCTTGCTATTGCTGAATCGGGAGCATTGTCGTCCCGGATGATTGAGCTGCATCCACAGATGAATGTCGCATTCGGTGACCACCTCCGCCCACAGACGAAAGCGGGAGAGGGAGGAGGCATTCTCCAGCACTACGTTGCCGCTACGCTCCAGATAGCGGCGATCCACCATGACATTACCGGTGATCAGGAGTCCGGCTCCGCCTTCCGCCCAACGTTGGTAAAGCTGGTTATGCTGCAGCGTCGGGAGGTCATCGCCGTCGGCCAGTCCCTCAGTCATCGCTGATTTGGCGATACGGTTGGGAATCACGGCTCCGCAGGGCAAGGTCAGCGGCGAGGCAATATTCGCGGCGACGGCGGGCGTGGGCGTTGAAGCAATGGCGAGGGACATGAATGGCTCCTGACAACCTGATCTGAAATTGAAACGCCGCTCTGGTTATGCAGCGATGCATCGGCGGCATGAAGTTTATAACCGCAAATGCGTTCAGGCGCCAGTATCCGGAGGCGCGGTGGAGACTATCCTGCGTCGTTGTTGCCGGCGCCTTCCGGCGTCTCGTTGCTGTTGACCGGGCGTCGGTTAGAGCGTTTGTCGTCCCAGCTGAGATTTTTCGGATCATACCAGCCGATGCTGTGCAGCACGGCCTGACGGGTATGCTCGGAAAGGGTGTCCCAAAGCGCCTGAAAACTTTCCAGACCGCGTTCGCGGCGAACGGCGACTTTGCTGTTTAATTCGGAGGTGATGGTGGGAAGGCGCAGCGCGTCGCCCAATTGCCCGGGCCTGACGATCACTTGGCCCCACACTTTTTTCTTGTGGGTGCGCGCGGCCAGCACCTGTTTGAGTGCGTCGGCGGCGAGGCGGGCGCTGATAATATCGAAGTCTTCGCTGAGCATAACAATCGTGTTGGCGATCAATAAAAGATCGCAGTATCACAAAACGTATAATTTTAGCACGCTTCCTCAGGGATTGCGTCAGTGGGTGAGCATCTATAAATTGTCATATTTCAGTCATATGACACTGTTAGGTTGACGTGGTTTGCTGACCTGAATCGGCGACGGGGTCTTTTGTCCCGCGCTTTACTGGGAAATAAGGAAAGATCATGAAGAAAGTATTTAAGAGAGCATCCCTGACGTTATTAATCGGCGCTTTGGCAAGTAGTGTCGCCAATGCTGAAACTTTACGATTGCTGACCTGGGGCGGTTATGCTCCGGATGAAGTGGTGGCGCAGTTCGAGAAGGAAACCGGCATCGACGTGGAAGTCACCAAATCCAACAATGAAGATATGATCTCCAAACTGCGCGCCACCGGCGGCTCCGGATTCGATCTGGCGCAGCCGAGCCAGGATCGCGTCACCAGCGCCCAGGCGGACTTCAACATCTACAAACCCATCGACCTGTCTAAAATCGACGCTGACAAATTCATTCCCTCCATGCTGGAAGCGACCCGCAAGAACACGCAGCTGGACGGCAAAGTGTACGGCGTTCCTCACGTCTGGGGCACCAGCGGTCTGATCGTCAACCGTAAAAGCGCGCCTGCGGTGGCTGACTACACCGACCTCTGCGCCGCCGGCCTGAACGGCGACGTGTCCTACCGCCTGAAGCGTCCGACGCTGATCGGATTCGCCTTCGCAATGGGCGAGGACCCGTTCTCCGCCTACAACGACAAAAACAAATATCAGGCCATTCTGAATAAAGTCGAAGAAAAGCTGATTTCCTGCAAAGGCGCGGTGAAAACCTACTGGAGCGGCGGCGACGACCTGCTCAACCTGATTCGCTCCGGCGAAGTCAAAGCGGCCATGGCCTGGGATTCCGGCGGCTGGAAACTGAACAGCGAAATACCGGACGTCACTTTCGTAGCGCCGAAATCTGGAGCGTTGGGCTGGATCGACACCTTTGCGCTGCCGCGTAAAACCAAAGCGGAAGACGCCGCCTATAAGTGGATCAATTTCGTGATGCGTCCGGAAATCGCGGCGAAAATCACCGAATCCGCCGGCAACTTCACGGCATCCAAAGGCAGCGACGAATATGTCAACGCCACCCTCAAAAAGCAGTTCCAGGAAAGCTTTTCCGCGCAAGCCGTGGATAACATCAAATGGTACCCACCGGTTCCTCCCGGGTTGGAAGAGATGGAAGGCAAAGTTCTGGATCGGGTGAAAGCCGCCAGACTGTAACTTCCGTTACTCTGTCGTCATAACAAAACTCCCGCCACGATGCGTTTGTATCGTGGCGGGTTGCTTTCTTTCTGGCGAGGTCGACAAAGGCGAGCCCGGTTGATGACATGGTCGTTGGGCGCGCCCGCTGTCGCCATGCGCCGACCAACTTCAGTGTGTAAGTACGCCTATGTCCGATCCAGTCACGACTTCCTTCGACCTTGAGTGTCGCAACGTCCGCAAGAATTTCGCCGCTTTTACCGCAGTGAACGACGTCTCCTTCCAAATACCTCAAGGCAGCTTTTTTTCCATTCTCGGCCCTTCCGGGTGCGGCAAGACCACTTTGTTGCGCATGCTGGCGGGTTTTCAGCAGCCTGATGCGGGGGATATTCTCATCAAGGGGCGCTCGGTGTTGGATACGCCGCCGAACAAGCGACCGGTGAATATGGTGTTTCAGCATCTGGCGCTGTTCCCTAATATGACGGTGGCGGAAAACGTGGCCTATGGTTTGCGGCGAAGAAAAGCGCCGCGTCATGAGATTGAGACGGCGGTGAAGGATATGCTGGCGCGGGTGGGATTGCCGGATTCCGGCGGCAAGCGCATTGACCAGTTGTCCGGGGGACAAAAACAGCGTATCGCCATCGCCCGCTGTCTGGTGCTGAAACCGGACGTCTTGCTGCTGGATGAACCGCTGGGCGCGCTCGACCTGAAATTGCGCGAACAGATGAAAGTAGAGCTGAAGCATCTGCAGGAAAAATTCGGGACCACCTTTGTCTATATCACCCATGACCAATCCGAAGCACTGGTGATGTCCGACCATATTGCGGTGATGAACAAAGGGCGTTTTGAGCAAGTAGGCACGCCGCAGGAACTGTATTACCAGCCTGATACGGCCTTTGTCGCCAGCTTTGTCGGCGATAGCAACTGCTGGCGCGGAACCTTGGTCAGTCGTGACTCAGAAGGCGCGGCGATTCGCACTGCGAGCGGGCTGCAGTTTCGTGTGGAGGGCGCGCTGGAAAATCTGCAGCAGGGACAGGAGGCGCAAGTCTACTTACGGCCTGAGGCGGTGAAAATTGAGTTAGCCTCTGCGTCGTCTCACGGCGATGCGGGAGCCGGTCGCGGAGGCGAAAACTGCTTCAGCGGCGTGGTGGACGCGGTGTTGTTCGATGGCGCCCGCAGTCAGGTGCAGGTGAGCCTGGATCACAGCAGCGAGTCCATTTCCGTGGCGCTGCCGCAAACGCCAATGTTTCACAATATTGGCAAAGGGCAGCGAGTGCTGTTGTCCTGGGCGGCTGGCCAATGTAGCTGTTTTCCAGTGTAGGGGGGCGCCATGAAACCCCAACACTTCAAATTCGGACTGGCGTTGCTGCTGACGCCGATTCTATTGTGGCTGACGCTGCTGATTGCGCTGCCTCATGTGGACATGGCGATGATCTCTCTGCGTGAACGCGTGTCCGCCGGGACCTATGCGTTCAGCTGGAGTAATTACACCGCCTTTTTTACGGAGCCCCTGTATTGGCGCACCTTCATGCGTACGGCGGTGATGTCGATCATGGCGACCGCTTTGACCCTGCTGATCGCATTTCCGATTTCCTTTTACATCGCCAAGGTGGCGCGAGGCAGACTGCGGCCATTGCTGTTTCTGTTGTGTCTGGTGCCGTTCTGGGTCAGCGAACTGGTGCGAACCTACGGTTGGATGATCCTGTTGCGGGAAACCGGTGTGCTCAGCTCCCTGCTGCAATGGCTGGGCTGGGTAGACGGCCCGGTGGAGATGCTGTACCAGGACGCCACCATTATGGTCGGGCTGGTGTATACCTCCATGCTGTTTATGGTGGTGCCGCTGGTGTCGACGCTGGACAGCCTCGACGACAGTCTGATTGAGGCCGCCTATGACCTGGGCGCCAGTCATTGGCGGGTCATGCGCGATGTGGTGATTCCCCATGCGGCGCCGGGAATCGTCAGCGGATGCATCGTGGTGTTCATGCTCACCCTGGGCAATTACCTGACGCCGACCCTGCTGGGCGGTAAAGACAGCCTTTGGTTCACCGAACAGATCTACACCCAGTTCATTACTCGATTTAACTGGGAGCAGGGTTCCGCTTTCGGAATATTGCTGCTGATCCTGTCTTCGTTGATTGTCTGGATTGGGTTGCGTCTGTCGCGGCAGTCCTTCACCAAAGTGATGAGCTAAGGAGCCTTTTTATGCTGGCCTCAATTCCGTCCAGTCGCTATTTTCGCGGCGCTTATCACGCCTATGTGGCGGCGTTCTTTGTTTATCTGGCTGCCCCGCTGACGGTGGTGGCGGTGTTTGCGTTCAATGATTCCCTGTTTCCGGCGATGCCCTGGAAAGGCGCGACGCTGGGCTGGTTTCTGGGAGAAAAATCGCCTCAGCTCGGCATCTTTCACGATACTGAGCTGTTGGAAAGCATCCTGGTGAGTTTACAGGTGGCGGTGTGCACCACTGTCGTCAGTCTGGCGTTGGCCACCTGTAACGCATTCTTGTTTGAGCGACATGACTTTCCCGGTAAAAATCTGCTGTATGTGTTGATGCTGACGCCACTGGTGATTCCTGGAGTGATTCTGGGGGTGTCGGTGCTGGTGTTCAGCAGCAGCATCGCCAACTGGGTGGAGGAAACCTTTTCCTATGACCTGGAAGCGCTCCGTCCGGGGCTGGTTCTGGTGGTGATCGGGCAATTTGCGTTCATCACGACAATCGCCACTCTGGTGATCTCCGCGCGCCTGCGCAAGTTCGACGTCAGTCTGGAAGAGGCGGCGCTGAATCTGGGAGCGTCGCACTTTGACGTATTGCGCACCATTACGCTGCCATTCCTTAAACCAGCGCTGGTCGGCGCCGGCATCGTCAGTTTTCTGATGTCCTTCGAAAACTTCAACACCACTCTGATGCTGGTGGGATCGGACGCGCCTCTGACCATCGCCATGTTCGACCGCCTGCGGGAAGGTTCAACGCCGGTGTTGAATGCGGTGTCTCTGTTATTGATGGCGGGCTCCGGCGGACTGGCGGCGTTGTCGATCTTCGTGCGTCGTAAGGAAGAGTGAGCAAAGGCATAAAAAAAGGCTGCAAAGGCAGCCTGAATGTCGCTCTAAAACTTGGTGATCGCTGTTTAAGGAAGCCGAATGTTTTACAGAGCCTTCTTTTCAGTGGCCGAACCGCGTGGAATTCCTTTCCGGCCACTGTTGGAGTCAGTGTAGGCGGTGATCGTTGCAGGGATGTGACAGCTCAGGAAATCCGCTTGTGTATCAAGTCTTTGAATTTTGCGTCGGTGTCGGCGAAACGTCGGGCCGCCTGCTGGTCCGCTTTTTCCCATAACGCCTGCTGTGCGGCGCACAATTCCAGGCGTATCTGTTCGCGACCGCTGACGTCTGTATCCGCAACGGCATGCTCCAGCAGATTCAGGTCGTTGGCGTCGCCCAGACCTTCGGTGACTTTCTTCAGGCCATTGTGAAGACGGCGCAGGGATTTGTTCCATGCGGGCTTGATCACGCGTAGCGCATACATCAGATCTTTCAGGCGTTTGCGCAGCTCGTGGCGATCTTCTGCGTCGATGCCGCCCTGCACACGCTGGAACTCGTTTTGTCCTCGCCTGTAGAGGCGCGCCAGACGCGAGCTGAGCCAGTCGGCGTCAATCTCGGCGGACCAGGGGCGCTGTTGCAGCAGGTCTTTGTGCTTCAAAAGCTCACAGTTGGTTTCTTGCAGTAGCTTCTGGGTGTGCTCTCGATCAGGCGCTGGAACCCGCTCGGCCTCTTCCTGAATGAGGGCGCTGATTTTGTCGATATCCGGGTGTGAAGGCAAAGAGGCGGCGAAACTCGTCCAGGCATTGAGCATGACGAAGCAATCGCGATAGGGCGCGAGGGCGTGAGCAGTAGTCCTCAGGGTTTGCAGCAGGTCGTCGTGGGCTTCGTGGCAGGCGGGCTTGAGCAGTCGCAACAGTGCGCGCAGCTCCTTGATCAGCTTGCGGGCGTTGTGCACGGCGGAGTCAAAGTCGAAACGGGTTCTGATCAGTTCCAGCGCCAGGTCATTGATCAGGCTCTCCAGATAGCGCTGTAACTCCTGTTCCAGCGGCTTGTCGAAACGCGTCTGATAACGCATAAGAGTTTGATTTCCAGAGTTAAACGAATAGTTCCTAAAAGCGTCCCCAAGGCAACGATAGCACCCTGCGTGGCGGGCTGTCTGCATGAGACTATACTTAAGGTATTTCTTCTCAGACCCTGAGACCGACCAACGGAGCCGGCTAAATGTCGTTGTATTTGACAAGGGCGCGCCAAGCTTTAGGATGCGCCTTATGCCTGATTCTGCTCAGCGGCTGGGCCGAGGCGGTGGAATATACCCTGGTGACGGGAAAGGACTCTTATCCCCCTTTCAGTGGGGAAGACCTGCCTAATGGCGGACTGGTGACGGAGATTATTCAAGCCGTTCTGGAGCGCAGCGGCGCAGGCGTTAAAATAGAGTACCTGCCCTGGAACCGGGGGTTTCGCCTGGCGGAAGCCGGCGACGTGCTGGGCACATTCCCCTATGTCAAAGACCGTGACCGCGTGGACGCGTTTTACTTTTCTTCCCCTTTGTATGTGACAGTGGAGCTGTTCTTCGTTCGTCGCGACGAGGAAATCAAGTATACGAGCGATGAGGATCTTGCCGGACTGGTGCTTTGCCGTCCCCTGGGTTACAGCCTGGAGAGCGTCCAACCGTTGCTGGATAAGGACGTCGTCAGACTCTGGACTCCCAATGACCTGGAAACCTGTTTTCAATTGCTGGAAAGCAAGCGGGTGCATCTGGTGCCGATCGGAGTGAGAGTGGGGCGCTCCACCATTGAGCGTCTGTTTGGAGACCCTGAGCATTTTCGGGTGCTGTCCAAGCCTTTGCAGGTCAACGGGCTGCATCTCATCATTTCCCGCCGACGTCCTGATGCGGAGAGCATTATGACGAACTTCAACAAAAACCTGTCGGAGATGTGGAAAGAAGGGGCGATCAGGAAAATTTACGACAAGCATCATACTCAGATGCCGACAGACGAGTTGTTAAAAGCGGCGCCTTAGGCGCCGCGTGTCAGTAAGGTTAGCGACAGTCCGCGCAGAGCAGCACGCCTTTCTGTCCTGGGGAAGGCAGCTCAATCTCGCTGTCGGAAGAACTCATGGATAAGTATCCGCCTCTGGCGTTGGAAATGCCTGTCGGCCAGGAGTAGGTCAGGTCGACGTCGCAAGCGCCGCCGGGAGGTAACTGCATGGCGTATTGGCCGTTACTGGCGTTGCTGATGCAAGTCGACGACAGGCCGTAAGCCCCCCAGCTTCTTTTAGCGATAATCTCATCCACATAGCTGAGTTGCAGCGCGAGGTTGGCGCTCTTGCCGCCCTGGTTAGCGAACGTCAGCGTGCGGCTGCATTTCATTCCGGGATTGCATCCGTCCAGCATGACTTCACCTACGCCGGCGCTGTTTACGTCCAATCCATCAACCGTCACTTTCGAGCTAAGAGTCGGTTTGAATTCAGGGCTGAACAGCGCCAGGTTGCTGGCGCGATCCCGGGTTCTGATGCGAACTTTGTAGGTTACATCCGGCTTCCAGGTCCAGGTCGCGGCGAACTCCAGCGAGTTGGTTCCACTCTTCTGAGCGTAGCTGGGCGTAAGATTGGTGACCAGAGTATTGCCCTGGTATAAATCCAGGCTTACATGACTGCTCTCGCCAGTCCAACGCCAGATCACGCTCAGCTTCTCTCCGAAAGAAACAGGAGGGACGATCATCATTTCCGGCTTTTTCAGCTCAAAAGCAGGACTCAGGCTCTCTTTACCCGAGTTCAGGTTGTCGCTGACGCGGATTTTGTACTCGCCCACCTGGTTGTAGGTCGCGTTCCAGACCAGGGTGTTGACGCCGTTGTTAAGGCCGCCACTGGAGGTGATCGTCTTGATTTTGGCTTCATTACTGGCTTTGACCAGATCTACGGTAGCGTAGCTGCCTGCGTCAAAGCACTCGGCGCGCCAGCTGATCGGCAGCTTTTGTCCAACGAAAGCCGGATTCGCCGCACTGACGTCACTGATGCTGGTGGGGCAGGGCGGTTCTCTGTCCCAGGTGGCGGTAATGTCGTAGGCGACGCCATTGAGCACGTCCAACTGACCGGAATATTCCGAGTTAGTGGAACGGTCCGCCGTGACAGAAGTGGCGTTTTCAACGCTGACGTACCACTCCCCGTAAGTCAGATTATCGATCTGCAGCGTCTTGTAGTTCCCGACGTCAGTGAGCGCCACATCGGCGTTGCTGGCGAAGGCGGGCTCGCCTTTCTTCAGGTACAGGTTAAAGTCGTAGCCATACTCGCCGTTCAGCTCAATGGTCAGGTACTTCTTACGCGGATCTTCAACGTTGATCTTGAAGTGGTGATACTGCTTGTCGCCGATCTTGATATGGCTGGCGTCGTAGTACCCGGTGTTCTCATCCATATAGCGGGTGCGACCGTTTTCCAGATCGCCTTTGATGCGCACTTGGGGCGTATAGCTCCCGTCCAGACTGCCTTTGATCGCCAGCGCATACATGGCTTTCGTCAATTCCTCGGCTTTTTCTTCAAGGCTAAGTTCAGGATGACGGCCGCTCAGCACCAAGGTTCCACTATGAGGATTGCCTGGGTCATGCCAGCTCCAGACTGCTGGATATCGGTCGGTCCGCCCCAGGATTTCTACGCCTTCAGGATACTGGTTGGACTGTGATTTATATATGTAACCACCGCCTTTGCTCATAACATACGGAACCTCCCTAAATCCGAGAACATCGGTAAGGCTGCTCGTCAGGTATACCGTCTCCGAGGAGTCAGGCAAAGGCAAGGTTTGACCAGGATATAAGTGCAGTCCGTGTACGGAAGATCCCGCCATACTGGCGCCGGCGCAAAAGCCGACATACCCGCCGCCGTTTTTCACAAAGTCCCGGATATTCTGGGCGCCGCTACGTTGAACGGGATTCCAGGTTTCGTTGAGTATGCCCATGTGCACGCTACCGCCGCTCGGTGTTGTTGAGGTGCGCAAGAATGAGGCCGCGCCGATATTCAACATGCGATAACGGGGAGCTCCATCGGGATACAGAAGACGGCCGTTAAGGTCGATATCCGAGCCGGTGAATTTTTCTAAGAACTCTTGTCTGTCTTCCTCGTCCACTTCACCGGTCAAAATGTCGTAGGCGTTATAACTGAGCCTTTCATAGGACAATCCCAGAGACTCGAAGTGTCTGGTGGGGGACGCGGTTATACCGGGACCGCCGTCGATCAGGACGTCTTTATAGAAGCCCTCTCCCACAGGAATGGAGAAGTCGGTCAGCTGGTCTGCGCTAGCCTGGCCGACAAGGAGCATGGATGAAACAAGTATTTTCAGCGGTAGTCCAACCGCGTTTTTATAAGAGCGTGCTTGCATAATGATTCCCTAAATTAAGCAATGAAGATATCAATCGTCGATGTCTCAGCCAGTCGCCGCCGGCTAGTGAACGATCTCTCGATTGGGTTTCAGCGCTTCCAATGATAGGGAGGGCGAGAACGGCGGGATTGTAAAAATATGACGTTAGTGACGGGTCAGTGATTCATAGCGCACAAAAGGCGGGCTTAAGGCCCGCCGATATGGAGTGTTCAAAAGAGTGATGCGAAAGAGGGTTGTTAGAGCGCCAGCAATCCCTGCTTGCTTAACCAGTCGCGCACCGCGAGACCGGCGCCGAAATTCCAGGGTTTGAGTTTTTCCGGCGGGATGCGCTTGTACTCGGCGAGTTCGTCGCCCAGTTGGATTTCTCCGTTGCAGCGCACATGGAACGCCAGGATCAGTTGGTTCTGCTCATGGAAGGCGTAATAGCCGATAAAGTTGGCGCTTTCTCCGTTCAATCCAAGCTCTTCGGAGACTTCACGCAAGGCGCAGCGCTCAGGCGACTCCCCAGACTCCAGAAAACCGGTTTGAATGGACAGCATGCCTTGCGGCCAGATTTTATTGCGGGCGAGGATGATGTCGCCCTCGTGCTCCACCAGCATCGCCACGACCGGCGTGGGGTTGTCCCAGTGCACATAGTCGCAGCCGTCGGAAGCGCAGCAACGCCGCGCTTTGCCGTCTATCTGCCGGGTAGTGAGGTTTTCGCCGCAGAGGGGACAGAAATGGAAGTTCATGGCCGCCGGCTCCAGGCGGGCCTGTCGGCGGCGTCAGTCATGAGAATCGTCCTCGTCATCTTCGCCATGTTGCGGGCAACTGAAGCTGCGCAGTGTAACCTCGCCGTCCACGGAATGCAGGTGGATGTCGAAGCCCCATAGACGGTGGACATGACGCAGCACTTCATATACGTCCTTCTCGTACAGAGGAACGCGATCAAAGGGCGTATGCCGCAGCGTCAACGAACGATCGCCGCGCACGTCTACATCCCATACCTGGATATTCGGGTCGCGATAGCTCAGGTTGTACTGCCGCGCCAATTGTTCGCGCACGGCGCGATAGCCGTTGTCGTCATGAATGGCGGTGACGTGGTACTCGCTGTCCATCTCGTCGTCCAGGATATTGAAGAACTTGAAGTCGCGAATCACTTTTGGCGACAGGAACTGCAGGATGAAGCTCTCATCCTTGAAGTTGCGCATCGCAAAGTGCAGCGTCTCCAGCCAGTCTGAACCGGCGATATCCGGGAACCAGGCTTTGTCTTCTTCCGTGGGTTCCTGACATATACGCTTGATGTCCTGGAACATGGCGAAGCCCAGCGCATAGGGGTTGAGACCGCTGTACCAGGGACTGTCGAAAGGCGGCTGATACACCACGGACGTGTGGCTTTGCAGGAACTCCAGCATAAAGCCGTCGGTCACCAGTCCTTTGTCGTACAGTGTGTTAAGCAGGGTGTAGTGCCAGAAAGTGGCCCACCCTTCATTCATAACCTGAGTTTGGCGTTGTGGATAGAAATACTGCGCAATCTTGCGCACGATGCGCACGATCTCCCGTTGCCAGGGCTCCAGCAGAGGGGCGTTCTTCTCTATGAAATAAAGGATATTTTCCTGGGGCTCGGAGGGAAAACGACGTGTCTTTTGGGCTTCTTTTTCTCCCTGTTTGGAAGGAATGGTGCGCCACAGGTCGTTGACCTGTTTCTGCATGTACTCTTCCCGATCCCGTTGCCGACGCTCTTCTTCCGCGGCGGAAATAGGCGCCGGGCGTTTATAGCGGTCTACTCCATGGTTCATGATGGCGTGGCAGGAGTCGAGAATCTGCTCCACCGCTTCGACGCCATGCCGCTGCTCGCACTGGGCGATGTAGTTTTTGGCGAAGATCAGGTAATCGATGATCGCGCTGGCGTCAGTCCAGGTGCGGAACAGGTAATTGCCCTTGAAAAAGGAGTTGTGCCCATAACAGGCGTGGGCGATAACCAGCGCCTGCATCATCACGGTGTTTTCCTCCATGAGATAAGCGATGCAGGGGTTGGAGTTGATGACAATCTCGTAGGCCAGACCCATCTGGCCCCGTTTGTAGAGTTTCTCTGTTTGCAGGAACTGCTTGCCGAACGACCAGTGGTGATATCCCACTGGCATGCCCACGGAAGAGTAAGCGTCCATCATCTGTTCGGCGCTGATGATCTCCACTTGGTTGGGATAGGTGTCCAACCCGAACTCTTCCGCGCATTTGCGAATTTCTTCGTCATAACGGTTGATCAGCTCAAAGGTCCACTCGGAACCTTCGGATATAGGCCTGCGACCCGCAGGCGGAGCGGCTTCGGTATGTTCAATCGCTTCAGGCATAGTCCACCTGCTTTTGGAACAGCTTGCGGAATACCGGGTAAATATCGCCTACATCCATGATTTGCTGCATGGAGAAGCGTTCCCGGAAGGCTTCGGTGAGCTTTTCATACTCATGCCAGAGCATCTGATGCTCATGGGGCGTTATTTCGATGTAAGAATAATATTGCACGTAGGGAAGGATGGACTCCGCCAGCAGTTTGCTGCAGCGGGGGGAGTCGTCGTTCCAGTTGTCGCCGTCGGAGGCTTGCGCGGCGTAGATATTCCAGTCGTCAGTGGGATAGCGCGCCTCCATGATCTCCCGCATCATCTGCAATGCGCTGGAGACGATGGTGCCGCCGGTTTCCCGTGAATAGAAAAACTCTTCTTCGTCCACCTCTTTGGCGCTGGTGTGGTGACGGATAAACACCACTTCGATCTTCTCGTAATTGCGCTTCAGGAACAGGTACAACAGGATGAAAAAGCGCTTGGCGATATCCTTGTGGGTCTGGCTCATGGAGCCGGACACGTCCATCAGGCAGAACATCACCGCCGCAGTGGCGGGTTGTGGTTGTTTGACGTGCTGGTTATAGCGAATATCGATCTCATCAATGAAAGGAATCCGCTGTACGCGGCCTTTCAGGCGTTTGATCTCCTCTTCCAGCGCACGGATCTGGTCTTCTTTGCTGAATACGGGGTCAGGGGTTTCCGGCGTGCGTTTCAGCGCTTCCAGTTGCTCCTGCATGTCGGAAATTTTCTTGCGGGTGTTGCCGGACAGGGCCAGACGGCGGGCGTAAGCGCCGCGCATACTGCGAATGACGTTGATTTTGGCCGGTGTGCCGTGAGTGGTGTAACCGGCGCGGACGAATTTGTAGTTAGAGGTGTCTTTTAGTTGCTTCTGCACCAGATTGGGCAGGGCCAGATCCTCAAACATGAAGTCCAGAAATTCTTCCTGGGAGATCTGAAAAACAAAGTCGTCAATGCCTTCGCCCTGGTTGCTGGCTTTACCTTGACCGGAGCCGCCTCCACCGCCGCCTCCTGGCGGCCGTGGGATGCTGTCTCCGGTGACGAACTCTTTATTGCCGGGATGGGTGACGGAACGCCGGCCACCCTTACCGTGTCGGAACGTCGGCTCGCCGATATCCTTGCTGGGGATCGAAATGCTCTCCCCGCGGTCAATGTCGGTGATGGACCTTTTATTGACCGCATCCGCCACCGCTTTCTTGATGTGCTCGCGATAGCGGCGCAGGAAGCGCTGTCTATTGATAGCGCTCTTATTCTTGCCATTGAGTCGACGGTCGATGATGTGGGTCATACCCATAATGGACCCTCACTTTATTGCGACTTGCGAACCCGTAGATACCACTCGCAAAGTAAACGCACTTGTTTTTCAGTATAGCCACGCTCGATCATGCGCCGCACAAATTCCTGGTGTTTCTTCTGGTCCTCCTGGGACGCTTTCGGGTTGAACGAGATGACCGGCAACAGGTCTTCCGTGTTGGAGAACATTTTCTTCTCGATCACGGTGCGCAGTTTTTCATAACTGAGCCAGGACGGGTTTTTGCCGTTATTGCTGGCCCGCGCCCGCAGAACGAAATTGACCACCTCGTTGCGGAAGTCTTTCGGATTGCTGATGCCCGCGGGTTTCTCAATTTTCTCCAGTTCGTCGTTGATGGCCGCACGGTCAAAGATTTCGCCGGTTTCAGGGTCGCGGTATTCCTGATCCTGAATCCAGAAGTCGGCGTAGGTGACATAGCGGTCGAAGATGTTTTGGCCATACTCGGAGTAAGACTCCAGATACGCGGTCTGAATTTCTTTACCGATAAACTCGACATAATGGGGCGCCAGAGACTCTTTGATGAAGCGCAGGTAGCGGTCGTGAGTCTCCTGCTGGAACTGCTCCTGTTCGATCTGCTTCTCAAGCACATACAGCAGGTGCACCGGGTTGGCGGCCACCTCGGTCGTGTCGAAGTTGAACACCTTGGATAGTATCTTGAAGGCGAAACGGGTGGAAAGACCGTCCATGCCCTCGTCGACGCCGGCGGAGTCTTTGTACTCCTGAATCGATTTCGCTTTGGGGTCGGTGTCTTTGATGTTCTGACCGTCGTACACCTTCATTTTCGAGTAAATGCTGGAGTTTTCCGGCTCTTTGATACGGGACAGACAGGAGAACTGCGCCAGCATGTTCAAGGTGTCGGGCGCGCAGGGCGAACCGGCCAGGGAACTGTGCTTGAGCAGTTTTTTGTAGATTTTGACTTCTTCGGACACCCGCAGACAATAAGGCACTTTGACGATGTAAATCCGGTCGAGGAACGCCTCATTGTTTTTGTTATTGCGGAAGGTCTGCCACTCTGATTCGTTGGAGTGAGCCATGATGATGCCTTCGAACGGCACCGCGCCCATACCTTCTGTGGTGTTGTAGTTGCCTTCCTGCGTGGCGGTCAGCAATGGGTGCAACACTTTGATCGGCGCTTTGAACATCTCCACGAATTCCAGCATGCCCTGGTTGGCTTTAGAGAGTCCGCCGGAGAACGAGTACGCGTCAGGATCGTGCTGAGGGAAATCCTCCAACATGCGAATGTTGACCTTGCCGACCAGCGCGGAAATATCCTGGTTGTTTTCATCGCCGGGCTCGGTTTTGGAGACGGCGACCTGATTAAGAATGGACGGATACAGTTTGACCACTTTGAACTTGCTGATGTCGCCATTGAACTCATGCAGACGTTTCACCGCCCAGGGCGACATGATAAAGCGCAGGTAGCGGTTGGGAATGCCGTATTCCTCTTCCAGGATCTTGCCGTCTTCAGCCGGATCGAACAGGCCTAACGGCGATTCAAAAACAGGGGAATCCTTGATGGCGTAGAAGGGTTGTTTCTGAAACAGGCTCTTCAACTTTTCCGCCAGGGAGGACTTACCGCCGCCGACCGGACCAAGCAAATAGAGAATCTGTTTCTTCTCTTCCAGACCCTGGGCTGCATGTTTGAAAAACGACACTATCTGTTCCACGCACTCTTCCATGCCGTAGAACTCTTCAAATTCGGGGTAACGTTTGATGACTTTATTGGAGAAGATGCGGCTTAACCGTTGATCGCGGGATGTGTCGACCAGTTCCGGCTCGCCGATGGCGAGAAGCATTCTCTCTGCAGCGGACGCATAAGCGGTGCGATCCTTTTTGCAGATCTCCAAATACTCCTCCAACGTGTACTCTTCTTCCTTGCGTGAGTCGTATCGACTGGCGAATTGACTGAAGATGCTCATATAGGCCCCCTCTTGTGATGAATAGCTCGCTTAGTGGCGCTAAAACGTCGACATGATCAGTGACCGGCTATCGTGGACTGGCGGCTTCGCCTTGCTCAGACAGGGTCATCATGCGCCTCTTTGGAGCTTTATATGCGCCCCTTTCGGCTGCGTCTGGCCTGCAGACAAGTTTCCTGACATTTTTTCAGCGCGCCCGCGGGCGTCTCCGCTGAACAGATGTGAGAAAACGTTTCTGAATGCGCCCCAACACCACTTGCATGAAGTATTCCGCTTATGAATTAGCATAGTTCAGAACTATACAATTGGATAGGAATTAATTTTCTTAGTTTCATTAAAATTTTTTATATATCATTCTGTTACGTTAGGTGACACATTAATCTGATCAGCATTGTTGAGTGATTTTTCGCGCCTAGTCATGCGCGTTAGACACCCAACTCTTCAGACCTTGCGCCTGTTTGGGGCGTGTTAGCGGAACGCTAGGAATATTGGCGAGGCAGCGCCCCAAAAACGGCCTGAGGGTGAAAAGAGGGCAAAAAGGGAACGAAAAGAGGGCGACAAAGGAGCAGGGCGGTGATTCAAATTGACGCAGCGGACGCACGCTAAAGCGGCGCCCGCCACGGAGCAGGGTCAGGCGACTTTTTCCTGTTTTTCCATGGGCTTGGGCGCGCCCATGTCGAGAACCTTAATGGAGTTAGTCAGAGCTTTTTTGAGCTCGGGCGTAATTTTCTTCTCTTCCTCCAGGTAGAGATACAACACTCTTCCCAATTGTTTCAGCTGCCACTGCAGTTCCTGATACATCAGGTCCATTTCCACGATTTCACGGCTGACGGTCTGAATGATCTGATTCTCCACCACATGCTGCAACCAGCGGCCCAGGGGCGCGCTCAGCATGCCGGAGCGCGTGACCAGGGTCCACAGACGATCTATCTTCACTTTGGCGACGCGCATGCGTTTAATATGCTCTCTCTCCGCCAGGGTTTCCCGCAGCGCATAGATGCTTTCCACTACATTCTCCAGCATCTGACGCTTCTCCATAAGCTGCGTCGACATGCTGCTCAGGTCGCCGGAAATGGCCAGCTGGGTGGCGGCGTGATTCACCTGACGCAGCACGGACATGAGCGCCATGTGCACCTGATTGGGGAAGAAAGAACTGTCGATCTGAAAAACCGGCATGACTTCGCCGAGATGAATTTTGTCATTGAAACGGCGCTTCTCGCAGATGGCGTAGGTTTCATCCGCCATCGCCACAACCTGTCCGACGATGCACAGGCTGTCTTCAAACAGACCGGCGGGATAGCCGCTGCCGTCAGCGCGTTCGTGATGCTCTTTGACTGCGCGACGGGTGACGTCAGGAATCTCTTTGATATAGGACAGAAACAGGTCGCCGATAAGAGTATGGCTCTGCATGGCGCGCCATTCTTCCGGCGTGTATTCGCCGGTTTTTGCGACAATCTGCGGATCGATATGGAGCATGCCGGCGTCGTGAGCCAGTCCCGCCATAAACGCCGCTTCGCGTTCTTCTAAGCTCAGGTTCAGCCGTGTCGCCATGGCGAAGCTTAACCACGCGCAGAACAGGCCCTTTTGATACTCTTTCGGCAATCGCTTGCACAGAACGGTGACTTTCTGCACCAGCAGATCGTAGCCGCCATACTTCTCGCACACTTCGATAAGGCTGGCTTCCAGACGCATGGACGAATGAATCTCCAGCAGTCCTTCGAAACGATCGAACATTTGATGAATGTCGCGGTGAATTTCTTTCCCATAGAGGGCGTCATCCACATTGACGGACACCTCAAGCGGCTTCACCAGTTTATGGTTAAGCAGTCTGCGCGCGACCTCAGGCTTGATAGCCAGCCCTTTTTTAACCAGCAGCATCCCGTCCTTGTTGTATATGTCCTCAGTAGCGATTACCGCATTGGTCTCGTTCACCTCCGCTAGATGATTTGTGTAGTGATCGGGCGTTGTCGGGTCGTATTGCTTCATTTCAGTTTTCCTGCCGAAATCAGAATGTGACGTCATGCCATCAGGACGAGATTGAGAAGTGTGGGGCGCGTGCGAGATGATCGAATATTGCTCAAATATAGCCCAGTTATAGCAGGGGGATGGTGTATTTCTGCTCACATTTTGCAAATGAACGTAACTAACGTATCTAAAAAGAAAAAGCCTGAAAAATCAGGGGGTGAATGGCGTATTTCGCCAGTTAGTTGTCTCGTTTGGCCGTATTGGCGTATAAAAAGTGCTCTATATTTGAGGAGGCTGATGTGTGGTGGCGACCAGAGAGCGGCCGATCGAAAAAAGTCTGTTAACATTCTCCTTCACGGCATATGCGCGCCGTTGTTTCGGCGCGCGTTTCATTTGGCTGATTCAAGGAGGTGTGGATGTCCGAGTATTTCGCCACTGTGCGCTGGCTTAGAGGCGCACAGGATTTTGTCTCCAATCAATATAGTCGTGGGCATGAGTGGGAGTTTGACGGCGGCGTTCGAGTTCCCGCTTCCGCGTCTCCGCATATTGTCCCCTTACCTTTTTCTGTAGCTGAAAACGTCGATCCTGAAGAAGCGTTCGTCGCGTCACTCTCCAGCTGCCATATGTTGTTTTTTCTGGCGTACGCCGCGAAGCGCAAATTCGTGGTGGACAGCTATGAGGACTCCGCCATCGGCGTACTGGCCAAAAATGAGCAGGGCGTCATGATGATGACTCAGGTAAGGCTGCGTCCCCGCGTTGAATTTTCCGGCTCAGCCAGACCGACGCATGAGGAGCTGGAAGCATTGCATCATCGCGCGCATGAAAGCTGCTTTATCGCTAATTCAGTGAAAACGGAAGTCGTGGTGGAGTTAGAGGCTCAGAAGTGAGCAGGGCGGTTGAATCAGGAAATTGAGGACGAAGAGGGTAAGAGGCTGGGATAAGGAGCCAAAGCGTGCGTCAAGTAGCGCCCGGATTTAACTTATAGACGCACGCTTTGGCTGAAACTGTCGCCGATTATTCGGCTGGAGCGGTTTCCAGATCTACCGGCGCATCAGCCGGAGCTGCTGGATCTACAGCCATTTCAGGCTGAGGGTCCGCTTGGTACAGCTGGCCAGCTCTGGAGCCGGCTGCAGTGGCTTCACCGCTGTACACAACGAATTCGTCGCGGCTGATTTCGCCGTTCTGATCGATATCGATCTGGGCGAATGACTCATTGATGCTGGAGTCTGCAGCGGCTTCTTCTTTGTTGATGACGCTGTTGCGGTCAGTGTCCAGGTATGAAAACACCTGCTCTACCGCTGGACCTGCGTATTGGTCGGAGCTGGCAGGCGCTTCAGTGATTTGCACTGGGGCGCTCATTTCAGTTTGAGGCTGTTGCTCCGCCACAGGTTGTTCGGTTTGAACGCTGGTTTCGTCAGAGCAAGCAGTCAATGCTGCCAGGAATGACGCGGTTACGATTGCGAGTGCTTTATTCATACTCTAATACCTACTAAGTTGGTGTCCTTGTTTCCATTTCTAAGGAGGCGGGTCTGAATGTGCGGATTCAAGACTCCTCCTGTTAACCTCTCCCTTCGTGAGGTAGCCGGGCTGCTTAGCCTCAGCGTGTTTCGCCCTAGGTATATCAAGTTCGGCGCCAGTTTTTAAATTTCCTTTAAAAACAACAAATTAGTTTTGTTCGGTGAATTTTGCGGTCGGTGAAAGGGTGGCTGAAAGTCGCAGAAAAGAGACGGCGGCGGCGACTATGCAGGCAATGTCATAAATATCAATAAGTTACGAGTTGCAAAAAGGCAACGATTGAAAGTGTAGGATTAGCGGAAGAGTTTGGCGGCCGGGCGAAGATGCTGCGCCTGACCGCCTGTTAAGCATTGCTATTCGCCCAGAGAGAGCACGGTATTGATCTTCGGGTCCACCAACTCCAGGCGCTTACCGTCGGGCTTCAACGCCACTATGCGGGTGACGGATTCTCTAGCGCCGATTCCGAAAACAAGTCGGGGGCTTTGGTCTGTCATCAGGCCCACGGCGGATGTCGCTTGTCGGGTATAACTGCGCGCATCCTCCATTTCGATTGTGACTTCTGTTCCAGACCATTCCGGTGAATCAGGCAGCTGCAGAGCGATGAAGTTGGCCTCTGTGGTGTTGAGAAAAGCCCGTACGGGCCCGTCCATGTTAAGCCAGACGATATCCGGGCGGCCGTCGCCATTCAGGTCCATAATAACGGGGGACTGGCCGAACCAAGGGTTGTCCAGCTCCAGGTCGTCAGCCTGAAAAAAGCCGGTGGCGTGGCCCATTCCAGTAGGCAGTTGCAAAAATGCCTTGCCCGCCAGCTTGCTGACCTTGTGAATCGGCCATTTAATGTAGTTCTGCGCCACCAGCAGGTCCATTTCGCCGTCCAGGTTGATGTCTTCAAATACGCCGCCCCAGCCGAAGCCGTAGCCGGTTAACTGGTACGGTTCGGTCATGTCGGTGAAGCGAAAGTCGCCTTCGTTTCGCAATAGCAACCATTCGCTGTCCTGACGCTGGTCATCGCGCAGGTCGCCGCTGGTGAGAAACTCCGGGATGGAGTTGCCGATATTGGTGAAAAACAGGTCCTGGTCGCCGTCGCGGTCAATGTCTCCCACCGCCAGCCCCATCCAGAAGCCGAACCCGGAGTGGGTGGGAACGGATTCAAAGCGACCGTCTCCCAGGTTTTTGAATATCTCCACCTCTCCTGTGTTTTGCGCCACAACCAAGTCTTGCAGATGATCGCCGTTGAGGTCGACAAAGACAGATAAAAAGGTATTTTGCAGCGATGCGGTTCCGGACTGCGCGGTAATATCGGTGAACTGCAGATTGCCGTCGTTGCGCAGCAGAATGTTGGCGCGGGCGTGGGCGGGGTCGTTGAAGGTGGCGCTTTTGAAGGCGTCAAAGGAGATAAAGTTGCTGATGTAAAGGTCGCCGTCGCCATCCTGGTCAATGTCGGAGACAGTGACGGCGAAAGAGACCGTATTGTCCGGCAATTGAACCGGCAGCTTTTGCGCCGTGAAGCGCCCGCCGTTGTTTAAGTACAAATAGACGCCGTCGTTGCGGGCGATGATAAGGTCCACTTCGCCATCGGCGTTCATATCCATCGCAGTCGCGCCATAGGTGGCCGCTGAGGCGGATAATCCGGTGTTCTGAATAATATTGCGTAATTCGCCATCCCTGAGGCTTAACAAGGCGTCGTCCTGTCCTTCGCCACCGCCCACAAAAATCTCTTCCTTGCCGTCGCCATCAACATCCAGCACTGCCGCGCCGCTAAAAGGATGAACCTTTTGCGTCCAGTGGTGGACGAAATCCGTTTTAACCTCCGTAAACGGAGAGAGCTGCAGGCTGGCGGGCGCCTCGCGGACATCCTCCAGAGAAGCGGCGCAGCCGGTCAGCAAGAAAGGTAATGTTAAGAGAGCGCTGAAAGCCGCTGGTGTTTTCATGAACAATTTCCGCATGGTTCGCAATGAATAGGACTTAAAGAAAAAATAGTCGATTTGACGCAGTTATCAGAGCTCAAGCGATGCTTGTCTGAAATACCCGGCTTAGTGTTCATAAATCCGGCTGCGCCAGTTACACTTCGTCGCGTAAAAACAACTAAAAAGATTAGAAAATATCAGCTTCGGCGCATAAAATTGCCGCCTTTTGCTGCCTCCACAAAGGATGTCGATTTGAGCGCACCTGCTTCCCCCCAGTTCAATGTTATCAGCCAGGGTAAAATTCTTTCCGGTTTCGAAGAGCGTCAGGTGCGAGATAATCTCGTTGCGCGTTTGAAGTTATCGAACGCGCAAGTCGAGCGTCTGTTGACGGGGGCGGTGGTGATCAAGAAATCCTTGTCTTCTTCTGACGCCAGAAAATATCAGGCCTTATTTGTTCGCCTGGGACTGGCGGTGACGTTGCAGCCTTGTCCCTCCGAGGAGGTGGCGACGAAGCCTGTGCAACCTGCGTCGATAGAAGCCGCACAGCCCGCCAAAAGCTCAGCCCCATCGACAGCCAGTCGCGCCAAGCCAGCCAAAGACGCCGACATACAAAGAGACGTGCTTGCCCTGGCGAAGGAGCGTCTGCATCAACCTATTCCCAAATTACCGGTAACCACAGCCTATAAACTGGGGCTGTTCAGCGTGACCCTGTTGAGTCTGATAGCGCCTTTGATTTACATCAGCCTGACAATCTGCGCGATAGTGGGAACGATTTGGTACGGGATGAGTATCCCGGATATTCTGGCGGTGCGTAAAACCAACGCGATGGGGGTATTGATGGTGTTCGTGCCGGTTCTACTGGGAACCGTATTCGCGCTGTTCCTGCTGAAGCCGTTCTTTGGCCGCGACCATGAAAACCGCACCTTGGAACTGAATCCGAAAAAGTATCGCCGCTTTTATCAGCTGGTGCAGCTGCTCACCGAACGCATGGGCTTGCCTGCTCCGGTGAAGATCTACGTGGATGGCGAGGTCAATGCTCACGTCGCCCCGGAAAAAGGACTGCTGAGCCTGTTTCAGGGACGTTTGACCCTGACGGTCGGCCTGCCTCTGCTGGCGGGCATGAACAGTCGGCAATTCATTGGCGTATTGGGGCATGAGTTCGGGCACTTTGCGCAACGCAACGCCATGATCGCCAACTATATCGTCAACACCGCCAATGCCTGGATGGCGAGCCGGGCCTTCTATCCCGACGCCTGGGATCGTCGCTTGAGCAAATGGCGTGAGTATTCCCCGATTTTTGCGCTGGATGTGGCGCTGATCGCCGCGCAGGGCATGATCAAAGGCACGCGCCTGATTCTGAAATACCTGTTCTTATTCAATCTGCGCGTCACCCGTTGGATGTCCCGGGAGATGGAGTACGACGCCGATCGATACGAAAGCTGGGTCGCGGGCAGCGAAACCTTTCAGAGTACGGCGGTGGCGTTGTGGAATATGTCCATGTCGCAGCAACGCAGAGATGAGATCTGGCAATCCGCCTGGAACGAAGACCGCCTGATCGACAACTTGCCGCAAACCATTGCGCAGTTGGCGGCGGAACTGTCTCAAGAAGAAATCGACGCGGTGCGGGCGAAAATGGATGAGCGCCAGACCAATGTTTGGGATACCCATCCGGCGGACAATGACCGCATCGCCCATGCGGAATCTCTGGGTTACGAGCCGGTTTGGACCGATGAATTTCCCGCCACTGAGTTGATGCCGGATTTTGACGCTTTGTGCAAAATCGTCACGCTGCGCATATACAACTCAATGGGGCTGGAGAAGCCCGAGCAGTACCTGTGCTCCTTCGAGGAAATCAGGGATGTTCACTCCAAAATGAATGAGTCGGAAGAAGCCTTGAAGCGCTACTTCGCCGACCTGTTCTCCATGCGCCTGATGAAGCCGTTTAACGCCACGCCGACGGAGGTGGATCTGGCTGGGGCCGTGACCGAGCTGCGCGGCCAGATTCCGCGCGCGACGGCGCAAATGGAGCTGTATTGGGAAGCCTATCAGCATATGGAGGCGGCTCAGGTCGGGCTGGCGTATGTGGAGGCGGGGTATAACATCGACGCCGCTGATTTTGGCGTGAAGGCGGGCGATATTAGTTCTGTGCAACGCAGTCTGGATGATCGACGTACGGAAGTGAAACGGATGGCGGGCGAGTTAAGTCGCTGTCTGGACGCCTATGTGGCGCAGCGCATGCATCTGGCGATGGCGCAGATGTCCGAGGAGGACAAAGCGCGGGCGGAGTCGTTGTACAACACTTTCCGTCAGCTGTTCTTATTGCGGGATATCTGGGACAGCCTGCCATTATGCATGGCGGGGCTTAACGCCCTGTATCGCCAGGACGAAGAAGAGCGCCCTAAATTTTTCGCTCAGGCGGCGGCGCGGCATGTGCAGTTGGCGAGGGAGTATCTGCGTCAATTTCATCAGATCTCCGCCAATATCGACCTGCGTTTTTCCACCAGCAAAGAGCAGACTCTGGCGGAGTTCGCCGTGAATTGGGGCGTGAATCCAGAGGAGAAACTGGATGAGCTTAACGCCGGCGCGATCTTCCAGATCAGCGACCGCTGTCTGCGGGTGATGCGCTATGCTTATCGTCGCACTATCTCAGAGCTGGCGCTGCAGTGTCTGCAGGAGGAAGAAAAACTGGGGGTTCCTCCCCTGAAAGTGGAGCTTAAAGCAGCGACGGCCTAGTCGTCACAAGCCCCTGACGCTCTATGTCTGCAAGCAACGTTGCTATCAACGCGTTGGGAAACTGCCTGTAGTCCAGATAGGGCGTCAGATAAACGCTTCCCGCTCGCAAGATGCGACAGTCTTCCTGCAACTCTTGAGGTGTCTGGGGAAGCGTTGAGAACCCTTCCGCGAATTGTTGTCCCCCGATAACGTGCACGGGAGGCTGATGGTCTGTTGGCGTCTCCAGCAGATGTTGTTGAAACAGCAACGCCGTCGCGCCGCCTTCCGTGAATAAACGCCTGTCCCGCACCGCGCGCCAGTCTTCCTCTGGAAACAACAGTCCCTGCGTTATCTTGGCGAAGATGGAAAAAATCTTGCGCCAATGATTGCCTGTCTCTTTGATGATGACTTCCGTCTCTCCAGAAATGCCGCAACGATAGCCCTCCATCTGCTCATACTGAGGCATGGGCGGGCGGTGAGGGGTGTAGAGAATTAGCAATGGGCGCGAGTCGCCGATTCCTGTTGCGTGCATGGCGAAGTCTGTGAACGTGGTGTTGTCGGGGTTAATCGAGGAGGGGGAGTATAGCCTGACCGGCCGAAAATAAGCGAAAAAATGCGCACATGGCCAACCTCGGTCCAGGCCGCTGGCTTGCAAAGCCTGGCCGGAGCGACGATGTGCGCTAATTCTTCAATATGCTGGAGTTAGCATTCCGCTGTCTCGGCCGTTTTCTCAACGGCGCGAGTCATGGTGAAGATGCCTTGGGCGTTGCTGCTGTCAAAGCGCAGGTCCATGCCCTTTTCAGCGCTCTCGTCGATATCGTTGCGCTGAATGAATTCAAAGAAGGAGCCGGGAACCTCATGGGTTTCGACGCCTTGATCCGTTTTGAACTGGCGTTTTACTTTGGTGGCGCGATAAGCGGTCTGCATGATGTTGGCGTTGCGCGCCACTTCAATTTCGTCCTTCATCGGACGGCCCAGCTCACGCTGATGAGCGTCCAGCTGACGAATGTCGCCCACGCGATCGGTTGCGTGGTTAAAAGCGTTGCCTTCGGTGGAGATCCAGGCCATTTCCGCGGACTCTTCCCGCAACGCCAGATAGTCGTGCAGGTGGGGCACGCCGTGCTGACGGTCAAAACACTGCAGCAGGTTAGGCAGCAATTCCGCCGCGTCCGCCAGAGGCAGAGCGCCGTTTGCGGCCAGCTTCTGCAACAGCTCTGCAGAGCGAGGCGTCAATGGATCGGAAGACACAGAAACCACTCGGTCAACGGCGTCCTGGAAAGATTTGGTGAATTGCTCCGGGTACAGCTCACTGACGAAGTACTGGGCGACATCGTGGGGCAGGTCCGCATGCGTGTAGACGAAGCCGCACATTTTCAGCTTGGGCAACGGATACTGTCCGGCCACGGTGAAGCCGAGAGGCTCCAGGATGCGTGCAAACGCTTTATAACCCATAGGCAGCGCCTGATTCTCCCAGGCCACAGTGCGCAGCGCGCCATGGTCGAACACGACCTTTTCTCCAGACGCCAGTTTTTCAGCCACGTATTGCTTGCCTTCCGGCACCCGCTCCAGCAGGTCGTCAAACAGCATCATGTTCATCGCCTGGGCGATGACAGCGCGGTTGAGCGGCTCGTCGTCATGGTGAGGCTGGGCGAAAATGGGGTGCAATTGAACGGAATCAAGCAATTGCTGAGCCTTGGCGGCGTCAGTCAGCGAAGACAACAGTTTGAAAAGCGCAGTAGTTTGCATGGTACGGCTCGTAATCCTGAAAATAATACTAACGTTCGTCTGACCGGCGTGCGTCCAGACGCCTGAGGCGTTCTGGAAGAAGAGGAGGAGATCCGGCTTCGGTCGAAGTCCGGTTACAGGCGCACAGTCGGAAACAGCTTCCCGTACATCATCGGTATATATTAATCAGGCGGACAAATAGCTTCCTTCTATTTGTATCCGCCACGACAGGGCCTGCACACGTCAGACCCTGTCTCCCGCGGCTGACCGCCGCGCAGGCGCATCCATGCGCCTGTTTATCAACATGCCAATATTATTGCCATGTCAATAAAGTGTTAAACCAATAAGGAAAATCCTGACCTGTCGAACCGCGCGTCCTGGCGCGGATGTCAAAAGGAGAGCCGAAGCTCTCCTTTCAAGTCAACTCAGCAAAGGCTTAGTTGAGATCGAACTTGATACCTTGCGCCAGCGGCAGCTCGGAAGAATAGTTCACTGTCGCGGTGGAGCGGCGCATGTACGCCTTCCAGGAGTCGGAGCCGGACTCGCGACCGCCGCCAGTCTCTTTCTCTCCGCCGAATGCGCCGCCGATTTCAGCGCCGCTGGTGCCGACGTTGACGTTGGCGATGCCACAGTCGCTGCCCACCGCGGAGGTGAACAGTTCCGCTTCACGCATGTTCAGAGTGAAGATGGCGGAAGACAGACCCTGCGGCACGTCGTTCTGACGTTCAATCGCTTCTTCCAGGTCGGAATAGCGGAAGAAGTACAGAATCGGCGCGAAGGTTTCGTGAGCGTTGTTGGTCAGCGCGTTGCCGCCTTCCACAATGGCGGGGTTCACGTAGTAAGCCTGTGGGAACTCTTTTTCCAGCGCGCGTCCGCCGCCGTATACGTCGCAGCCTTTCGCTTTGGCGTCAGCCAGCGCCTGCTCCATTTGTTCGTAAGAGCGGCCGTCGATGAGCGGACCGATCAACGTGCCGGCTTCCTGTGGGTTGCCAATAGGCAATTGCTTGTAAGCGGCCTTCAGGCGGCCCAGCAATTCGTCATATACGGAATCATGAGCGAAGACGCGGCGAGTGGTGGTGCAGCGTTGGCCAGCGGTGCCGACTGCGCCGAAAACGATGGCGCGAGTAGCCATGTCCAGATCAGCGGATTCCGCGACGATGATGGCGTTGTTGCCGCCCAGTTCCAGAATGGATTTGCCGAAGCGGGCCGCGACGCGCTGACCGACTACGCGGCCCATGGCGCAGCTGCCGGTGGCGCTGATCAAAGGTACGCGCTTGTCGTCAACCAATTGTTCGCCGACTTCACGTTCGCCGATGATGACGCTGGACAGGCCTTCTGGCGCTTCGCCGAAGCGAGCGATGGCTTTATCCAGCAGATGTTGACAGGCCAGGGCGCACAGAGGCGTTTTCTCGGAAGGTTTCCAGATCACAGGATCGCCGCACACTAGCGCCAGTGCGCTGTTCCATGCCCAAACCGCCATGGGGAAGTTGAACGCGGAAATAACGCCGACTGGGCCCATGGGGTGCCAGGATTCGCGCAGTGCGTGATTGGGGCGCTCGGAAGCGATAGTCAGACCGTACAGTTGACGGGACAGACCGACGGCGAAATCGCAGATGTCGATCATTTCCTGTACTTCGCCTTGGCCTTCAGAAATGATCTTGCCGCATTCCAGCGTGATCAAGGCGCCCAGAGTTTCTTTGTGCTTGCGCAGTTCTTCACCGTAAAGACGCACCAGCTCGCCACGCTGAGGAGCGGGCAGGCGACGCCAGGCTTTGAAGGCGTCTGCGGCGGCGGCGATTTTCTTTTCTACTTCGTCTTTGTTGTCCAGTTTCAGGTTGGCGATCACTTTGCCGTCAACCGGGGAGCTGATTTTGTAGTCCCCTGAAGCAAGAATGCCCTGGTCCATGCCCAGGGCTGAAAAAATCTCTTGGATATTCATAGCGGTCCTCCCGTAAAGAGTCGTAAGTGCGTTTGCTTGTCCTTGTAGCGAGCTTCTGGTTCGCTACCTGTCCTGATGTCGGGGCGCGGGGTCGCCGCGCCCATATTTGATCAGGCTACGCGACGCACTGAAGCCGAAGGGTTTTTCCCGTCGTCTTCCATATAGTTGCGGCCGAAACGGTTGTTTATAAAGTCTTCGAAGCGGATATCTTCCTGACGTACGAAGCCTTGGTTCGGCAGTTTGCCTTCCGCCAGCAGGTCCAGCGCAGCGCAGATGCCGGATGCGGTGGTGATCTGGATGGCGCTACGCAGTTTACCGTTGATTTCGCGGCTGTAAATCTTACGTGCGAAGGTTTCCTGCAGGAACAGGCCGTTCTTCACGCCGCTGACGTTGGCGAATACCAATACAACGTCCTGCATGGTGACAGGGATGGCGGACTCCATGATTTCTTTCAACAGGTCGCGACGCTCGCCCAGACGCAGGTCGTTCAGCAACAGCTTCATGACGTCGCGGTGACCAGGGTAACGCACTGTGCGGTAGTTCAGGTTGGACACTTTGCCTTCCAGCGTTTCGCACAGGGTGCCCAGGCCGCCAGAGGTGTTGAAAGCTTCGTAGTCATCGCCGTCCAGAGAGAAATGCTCCAGCTCTTCCATGGGAGGCACTTCGCGCAACTGACCGTTAACGATGGCTTCGCAAGGGTTCAGGTATTCGTTGATCAGGCCGTCGGTGCTCCAGGTCAGGTTGTATTTCAACGCGTTGGAGGGGAACTTGGGCAGTGCGCCGACACGCATGTGAACATTGTGCAGGGAGTCGAATTTGCGCGCCAGATCATAAGCCACGATGGAAATGAAACCAGGAGCCAGACCGCACTGAGGAATGAAGGCGGATTTGGCGTCTTTGGCCAGGGACTTGATCAAACGAGTGCTGGCGACGTCTTCAGTCAGGTCAAGGTAGTGAACCTGCTGCGCTGCGGCTGCGTGAGCGATGGATGCGCTGATATCGAAAGGGCAGGAGTTGATAACGGCGAAGTGGCCTTTGAAGGCGGCTTCCATTTCCTGCTGGTTAGAGGCGTTCGCCTTCACAGTTGAGATGCCGGGAATTTCTTCGGCGATGCGGTCCAGCGCGTCCTGATTCTGATCCACCAGCGTGACTTTGTAGTCGCCAGTGCTGTTCAGGAAATCCGTGATCATTGAGCCGATTTTACCAGCGCCTACAACAACGATGGGTTTCATATGTGCCTCTCCTAATTGTTATTGGATGAATAAATCTATAATAGGAGGCGCAGATGTCGGATTGTAACTGTCATAGTGACGAATTTACTGATAAATTTAGACGAAATATCTATATCTGTAGTGAAAACGTCATATGGATGAAAAAAATCAACGTTTGCTCGATCTGTTGCAGGCGAACGCGCGAGAAGCCACTTCGTCACTGGCGAGAAAACTCAACCTGTCCCGCACCGCAGTGCATGAACGCATCGCCAAGCTGGAGGCGGAAGGCGTCATTCGCGGCTATACCATCCGTCTGGACAAGGAATATGAGAAAAAGCGCATCAGCGCCCAGGTGATGATCGAAATCAATCCGAAGCTGAACAAACAGGTGGAAACGGCGCTGCGACGCATAGATGAAGTGCGGTCGCTGTACACGATCAATGGACAGTACGACTTCATCGCCCTGATCCGCGCGGAAACCACGGAACAGATCGATGAAGTGCTGGATCACATTGGTGAGATAGAAGGCATCGAAAAAACCATGTCGTCGATTGTGCTATCGACGAAGTTTGAGCGCTGAGAGGCGAATCGCCCCTCAGCGTCACACTACGCCAACTTTCTACCAGCCCCCGCCGTCTGCATCGTTGTCCCAGCCTCTGCTGTGCGAATTTCTTACGGGTCTTCCCCAGCTATTTTCCCACTCTATGTTTATAGGCTCTGAGGTCCATTCATTGGCGCCTTCATCGGAAATCATCGGGGGACGTGGCGGTTCACAAAATGAGCAGAACATATCCGAGTGAATTTTGATGCCAGGAGAAAGATCATAAAGGTCCCCGGCGGACCATTGTACATTTTTGTCATAAACCCAAATGCCGCAGACACAGCATTTATCGCAATCGATTCTCTCGTTCAATGTGCTTGAGTTTTTAAATAATAATTCGAAATTGGCTTCACCAAACAGCTCTTGAGCTTTTTCTTCAATAGCGTTGAGCGCCTGTTCTTCTTTAGCGTTGTTATCGATGTCCACAAGCATTCTCATGCTTAGTAGAACTGTTTTTTTCGTAGTCATTATTGCAATTTTCTCGTTATAACTTTTTGTAGGAATGACGGCAGGGAAGGTAGTGGTGACGGGCTTCCCTGCTTTTTGTTTGAGGCGATTTTCGCCGCTTCTGAAATCGATTCGCCAATAATGCTATCCTGCGGAGGGCTTGGCAATGGGGAGGTTTATAGGTGATTTTTTGTCTCTTTTTTAGCGTAAGAAGCGGGCGTCAATGAGGTTCCTGTTGAAGGCGTTTGCGTGGGCTGCGCTGATTGCAGGAAGCTGTTTGAACGCGATGGCGGCAGAAGTTGGATGCTATCGAGACGAAGTCGTGGCGGCGTTGTCCACATCCCCGATAGCGAGCCCAGCGGCCCATTCTTCGGAGACCGCACCAAAGGCTGGTTTTAGAGTGAGTTTTAAGCCTTTGACGATGCCATCAACAATTCGACGGATTCGAATGGTAATCGGTGAAGTAGAGGCGGCTTCCGCGCCCGGACCGAGATTTTGGTCCGAGTTCGCCTGGCCGGCGAGCCACCCGGACGCATACGTGGAAGTAGAAACGTTGAACGGCGACCGTAAACGGTATGACTTCTTTGGAGAGTGGGCGTTGTTTCGGTTCCTTGAGCAAGCGCGGATTACGCCCGAGTCGGACACCTCCGGCCAAGCCCAGTTTGACTTTGGCGGACTGCAAGTGACTTATCAGATAAAAACCGCTACAGCGGCGCAATTCAGCGTATTGCAGAAGTTGTCCGACTATCCCTGTTCGGAATCCATGCCCTGAGTCGGTTTTCCGGGGCGAGTTAAGCTTGATGGTAAGGTCAGCTGGACTCACTTTCCTGGATGCCGAAGGCCTTGAGAATTTCCAGCGGCAGTGGAAACGCGATGGTGTTGGTTTTATCGCTGGCGATCTCCGTGAGCGTCTGCAGGTAGCGTAGCTGAATCGCCTGCGGTTGTTTGGCGAGAATTGAGGCGGCCTCGCGCAATTTTTCCGATGCTTCCAGCTCCCCAGTGGCGTGAATCACCTTGGCGCGCCGGATACGCTCCGCTTCCGCCTGTTTGGCGATGGCGCGAATCATGCGCTCATCCAGATCCACATGTTTGATTTCCACGTTGGAGACTTTGATGCCCCAGCCGTCGGTCTGGACGTCAAGGATGCGCTGGATATCCTCATTCAGCTCCTCCCGCGACGCCAGCATTTCATCCAGCTCATGCTGACCAAGCACTGAACGCAATGTGGTTTGCGCGAGTTGACTGGTGGCCTCGTTGTAATTCTCCACATTAATCACGCTTTTCTGCGGGTCCAGCACCCGGTAGTACACCACAGCGTTGACCTTAACCGATACGTTATCCCTGGATATTACGTCCTGCGTCGGCACATCCATGACCACGATTCTCAGATCGACGCGCACCATTTGTTGAATGATGGGAACGATAACGATCAGTCCAGGCCCTTTCACCTTGTAGAAGCGGCCAAGCAAGAACACCACGGCGCGCTCATACTCGCGCATGACGCGAAACATCGTCAGCAGCAGGGCGAGCGCAATAATAACCAGCGCCAAAACAACGTAAGCGATCATGGGATAGCCTCCACTTGCAGGGTCAGTCCCTGTATTCCTGTGATTCTGAGTTTTTGGCCTTGCGTTACTGGCGTATCGCAATAAGCCATCCATAGTTGTCCTTGTGCGGCGACCCGGCCGCTCCCTTCAAAATCGGCGATTGCTTCCGCCTGCGATCCGATAAGGGTTTCCACACCGGACACCACCGCCTGTTTTCGGGATTTGAAGGCGAAATGCAGTAGCACGCTGAGCACCAGGACGGATAAGGCGGCGACGGCAATGATAACGGGCAGAGCGATCTGGTAAGCGGGCGATTTCGTGTCCATCAGCATGACGGAGCCAAGAATAAATGCGGCCACTCCGCCTAAACCCAACGCGCCGAAGCTGGGAGCAAAGCTTTCCGCCGTCATCAGTGCGACGCCCAGCAACAAGAGTCCCAATCCCGCGTAGCTGATAGGCAGCAGCTGTAATGCATACAGGCCGATCAACAGGCATATGGCGCCGAGGATGCCAGGCAGGGTGGCGCCGGGATTGTAGGCTTCCAGCAGCAGTCCATAGATACCGATCAGCAGCAGGATATAAGCGACGCTGGGATCGGTGATGACAGCCAGAAAGCGGTTGCGCCAATCTGGTTCGACAGGATGCAACTCATATCCAGACAGTTTTAAGGTTACCGCCCCGTTATCAAGGTTGACCTGCCTTCCTTCCAGTTGGGCCAGCAGTTGCTCTGTTGAATCCGCCATCATATCAATGACGTTCATTTGCAACGCCTCTTCCGCGCTCAGACTGGCGGCGTCGCGCACGGCCCGTTCCGCCCAGTCTGCGTTTCGGCCTCGCAGTTTCGCCAAGCCCTGAATATAAGCGACGGCGTCATTGATCTGCTTGTGCTCCAGTGTGCTTAGTCCTTTCTCGTTGTTTTCTGCGTCGTCGTCAGGCTTTGTTGGCGAGGATGAAGGAGCTGCGATTGATATCGGCGTGGCGGCTCCCAGATTGGTGGCGTGAGACATGGCGGCGATATGAGAGCTATACAGAATATATGTGCCGGCGCTGGCTGCTCTGGCTCCTTTGGGGTAAACGTAGGCGGCGACTGGAGTTGAGGAAGCCAGAATCGCCTGAATCATGTCGCGCATGGACTTGTCCAAGCCGCCAGGAGTATCCAGTCGCAATAGAAAAAGAGACGCCCCGGCTTCATTCGCTTCCTCTAAAGCGCGCATGAACAAATCCGCACTGGCGGGTCCGATAGCTCCCTGTATATCAAGGGTCCATACCTGTGGCGGATGTTTGGGAGATGAATTCCCCCCGCTTGTTTCTGCGGCAAGGGTTTCTGTGGTGAAAGACGAAAAGAGGAAAGACACGGAGAAAGCGAAATAGAGCAGCCACAACAATCTTGCGGGAAGCTGCATGCAAAAACGCAACCCCGAAGCAGTCGGCGTCCTACGCCGGATTGCAAGCGAACTTAATCGCATATCCTTGGTCATGGCGTTGGTGCTCTTGCTGCGCCATTAATTGATATCAGTATTAGCAGATTAACTCGACTTCTGCCGAGGTCGCCAGAACATTATCTAGGTTGGCGGGAACCTGGCTCAAATAAACTCTCCCCCCGATCTTTCCGCTTGTAGCGGGAAGTTGGGGAGAAGGACCTGTTGCAGGAGGTGGCGGAAGGCGGGATCTTTTTCGCTTAGAGATTCGGCTTTTTTCTGGGCTTCGGTTTGAATCTGGCGGTTCAGGGTTTTCACCAGTTCATGAAATTCGGTCAGGGTTCCCGCCCAGTGCAAACCATTATTCAGAACATTATCGTCTTCCGGGGCGCCCCGTTCTGCGTAGACATTGCGATAACATTGCGCGATGTCTTCCACCCAGCCGTTGAGGCTGACTTTCAAGTCGATTATATTGCCGCGTTGGCTGGCCAGGGATTCGTGCTTTCTTAGATAAGGTTTGAAAACGGCGCCTAATGTTTGCGTCATTTTTTCCCTTTCGGATTCACAGGCGGACAGCTCCGTCGCAGCGCCCCGTTCCGTCATCAGCGCAAGGGCGGATATGCTAAGGATTAATAGAGTCGGAGGATGGACTCGCATTGTGGTCGCCCGTCAGCAGTGCATGAAGGAATGCCGCTGAGATGTGGCGATATGTGGGTTGGGTCGCTTTAACGACATCGTCAGCGGCATAATTTAAACATAGTCCAAATATTGCGGATTGGCGAAATCTTCAATATTTGTCGTCAGGATAGAAGTACAGGACGCAGCTATGTCTCAGGAAGTTTCGCGCAATACTAACGAGTCGCTGGCGTTGCGCTATGGTTTGTCCGCCGTCTTGCTGTGGTCCACCGTGGCCACTGCGTTCAAATTGGCGCTGGCGCAGCAAAGTGTCAGTCAGCTGGTGTTTTTCGCCAGTCTGACATCCGTATTGGCCCTGGGGGCGGCGCTGCTCTGGCAGGGGCGTCTGGCGGAGGCGATGCGTTCTTTGCGGGAAAACGGCTGGCGGGCGCTGTGTTTCGGTCTACTGAATCCGCTGCTGTACTACCACATTCTGTTTTATGCCTACGATCTGCTTCCTGCCCAGGTAGCGCAGCCCATTAACTACACCTGGGCGTTGATGCTGGCGTTTCTTGCTGTGCCTTTTCTCGGCCACAAGCTCACGCGTACGGATGTGATCGCCATGTTGGTGAGTTACAGCGGCGTGGTGGTGATCTCCTTTGGCGGCGATGACAGCGGACAATCTTTAAATCTTATAGGGATTGCGCTGGCTTTGGTCAGCACCCTGGTCTGGGCGGCCTATTGGATTTTGAACTCCAGAGACAAGCGCGATCCGGTGATCGGGTTGTTTCAAAACTTCTTATTCGCCACGCCCTGCGCCGCCGTGCTGGCCTGGCCTTTGAATCTGGCGCCCGCCGCGTTGGGCGGCGCAGTCTATGTCGGTCTGTTTGAAATGGGCGTGACTTTTATGTTGTGGCTGATGGCGATGAAATATACGCGCCACGCCAGTCGCATCAGTAATCTAATATTTATATCGCCGTTTATTTCTCTGCTGCTGATCCACTTTATTCTGGGCGAGAAAATTCACATGCTGACCCTGGTGGGTCTTGGTTTTATTGTCGCCGGTCTGGCGATTCAGGCGCGCTCCGCTAAAAAAGGGCGGGCATCCGAACCTTTGTTGACTGAATGAGAGTAGTTATGAATAACCTGTGCCCCTGTAATTCCGGTTCGCCTTATGAAGAATGCTGCCAGCCGCTGCATTCCGGTAAGGCGGCGGAGACGCCGGAACAGCTGATGAGATCCCGGTATACCGCCTTTGCGATGGGGTTGATGGAGTACCTGCAGCAGACGTGGTGCGCGCAGCATCGCCCGGCTGATTTACAGCCGAACGAAAGCATCCAGTGGAAGCGTTTGGAAGTGCTGGATAGCGGCTCGGAAGGCGAACAAGGCTGGGTAAATTTTCGGGCCACGTTTCAGGAAGGGGACAAATGGATGCAGTTGCAGGAACGCTCCCGTTTCACTAAAGAGCAGGGGCGCTGGTTGTATGTGGATGGCGACGCCACCTGGACGGCATTAAGCGTCGGCAGGAACGATCCATGTCCCTGCGGCAGCGGTAAGAAAAATAAAAAATGCTGCGAGTGAGCTCTGTCTCAGTGATTTTGCAGATATTGGTCCAGGCGGGCAAGTAAACGCACTTTCTCCTCTGAGGTCAGAAAACTGGCCTCAAAGCTGTTTCTCGCCAATTGCGCCGCCTGCTCTTTGCTCATGGGTAGCGCTTCCTGCATGGCGATGAAGTTCTCATTCATATAGCCGCCGAAATACGCCGGGTCATCCGAGTTCACTGTTACCTTCAGACCTTTTTCCAGCAGACGCAAAATGTTGTGTTCTGACATGGAGTCGAACACGCATAGCTTGATATTAGAGAGCGGGCAGACGGTCAGCGGAATTTGTTCGTCGATCAATCGCTGCATCAGCGCCGCGTCTTCAATGCAACGCACGCCATGATCGATGCGTTTGACCTTCAGCAAATCCAGCGCCTGCCAGATATACTCAGGCGGTCCTTCTTCACCGGCATGAGCCACGCTCAATAAGCCGGCGTTCAGCGCTTGCTCGAACACGCGCTGGAACTTCTCTGGGGGATGACCGACTTCAGAGCTGTCGAGCCCAACGCCGACAAAGTGCTGCTTATAAGGTAACGCCTGGCGCAGCGTTTCCATCGCCGCTTCTTCACTCAGATGGCGCAGGAAACAGAGAATCAGCTTGCTGGATTGGCCCCACTGCGCTTCCGCATCCTCCATAGCGCGGGTCAGGCCGCGTATCACCACGCCAATGTCCACGCCGCGATCTGTATGGGTTTGCGGATCAAAAAACATTTCCGTATGGATGACGTTCTGCTCACGACATCGCTGCAGATAGGCGAATGTCATATCGTAAAAGTCCTGCTCATGCAGCAACACCTGGGCGCCCTGGTAATAGATATCCAGAAACTCCTGCAGGTTGTTGAACTCATAAGCCGCACGGACTTCTTCCACATTGGCGAAAGGCAAGGCGACGCCGTTGCGGCGTCCGATTTCGAACATCAACTCCGGCTCCAGCGAGCCCTCAATGTGCAAATGTAGCTCCGCCTTGGGAAGTCCTTTCAGAAAGTCTTGCATATCAAATTCCTGCGATCTTTTTTGAGATTCGGCCGTAGGCCGCTAATGCCTTAAACATAGCATTTTGCGGCCCGTCGCGCTTACCTGATGCGATCTCTTAATGGGGAATTTCGCCTTTGATTCCCTGTACATACCAATTCATGCCGGCGACTTCTTCGTGAGCGAGCTCTTCACCGGCAGGGACTTTTAACTCGCCTTTCTGGTTATAGATAGGACCGGTGAAGGGTTTCAGTTTGCCGGACTTGATGTCGGCGATCATGGATTCCGCTTCTTTCACCACGTCAGCGGGAATGGCTTTGTTGAACTCTGGCAACAGGATCATGTCTTCCGCCATGCCGCCCCAATAATCACGAGGTTTCCAGGTCCCGTCCATGACGCTTTGCACGGTGTGAATGTAGTGATAGGACCAGTCATCCACGACCGACACCAAGTGCGCTTTGGGGCCGAAACGGGACATATCGGAAGATTGCCCGACGGCGTACACGCCGCGCTGTTCAGCTACTTGCATGGCGGCGGGGCTGTCTGTGTGCTGCAGAATGACGTCGACGCCCTGATCAATCATGACATTAGCCGCCTCCGCTTCTTTCGCCGGGTCGAACCAGCTGCTGCCCCAGAGAATCTTCAGCTCATAATCCGGATTGACCTTGTTCATGGCGAGACGCACGGCGTTGATGTCACGAATGACTTCAGGAATGGGAAAGGAGGCGATGTAACCGAGCTTGCCGGTCTTGCTCATTTTCGCCGCCACATAGCCAGATACGTAGCGTCCTTCATAAGTGTTGGAGATATAGGTGCTGACGTTTTTGGTGCGTTTGTAGCCGGTGGCGTGTTCGAACACAACGTTGGGGAACTGGGCCGCCACTTTTAAGGTGGGGTTCATGAAACCGAAGGAGGTGGTGAAGATCACCTTGTGGCCGGACTTGGCCAGATTACGGATGACCCGCTCCGCGTCGGCGCCTTCCGGCACATTTTCTACATAGGTGGTTTTGACTTTGTCGCCGAAATGCTTCTCCAGCGCCTGGCGTCCCTGATCGTGTTGATAGGACCAGCCGTGATCGCCGATAGGGCCGACATAGACAAACCCGACCTTAAAGGGCGCCTCCGCGTGGCTGATGAACGACGCCAGCAGCGCCACGGCGCCGAGTAGGGCGATCAGAGGTTGACGGGCTTTTTTGAGTAACGCAGTCATGCTGACATTCAACATCGTAATGTATGCTCCCGGATCGTGTTTTTTTGTTTATTGACGGCGGGTAGCCTCATGCTCAGCGGCCGCCGCTGATGCAGAAGCAATTTTATGACCAGCCGGACAGGTTTCGGAAACTTCCGCCGTATTCCGCGACGGGCTGCGTCACCGGCGATTCACCCAAGCACCGATATTGAACCTTTACTTTCCTGAAGTACATATATGCCCTTAAATGGGGCGCGCAGTGATCCGCCGCAGCGAGGAAATGGAGCCCAAGTTGGTCGTTTTGATGAGTAATCTGGATAGCGCAGTAAGGCCTGATTTAAGTTCGCGCATGACGTCTTCGCTCTTCCCGACGGACGCCATGCGCGCTTTTTCATCGGATGATAAGGAGGTCTGTTATGCAATCAATTTCTCAGCGCCATGAATATTCGGACTACGTCAGCGAATTGAAACGGTGGTTTCCGCAAGACCGCTCCGTTTCCCAGGAAAATCCCGTGCCTTCCCATACATTTGAATTCGCCCTGGCGTTGGCGGGCGCGGTGTCCGGCGGCGCCTACGCAGCGGGTTTCATGGATGTATTGTTTGAGGCTCTGGATGCATGGGAGGCGACGAGGGGACAGACTGGCGTTCCCGTCCATCGCGTGCGCTTAAAAACGGTATCCGGCGCTTCCGCAGGAGCGATGAACGGCGCCTTGGCGGCGTTGTTCGCCAGACGGGATTTCAAACATGGGCGTCACCCCAGGGAGGAGCCCGGCTATCTATTCAACAATCCTTTTTACCAGGTTTGGGTTCGAGATATTGACGCCCAACGCCTGCTGCGTCCTGACGATCTGGGCAAGGACTCTGCGTTACGATCGCTTTTGAATTCCGCGCATCTGGATCAAGTGGCGGAATCGCTGCTACGGCGCCTGGACGCCACCGCTGAGTCGTCTGATGGATATCAACGGTCCTGGATGGGAGACGCCTTCAGTCTGCACTTTACGGTATCCAACTTACGTGGCGTTCCTTACGCATTCGCTTTCTCCACGCCAAAGGGAGAGGGGCCGGGGGCGCGTGACCTGACCGGGCACCTTTCGCGGCTGCATCAGGATCATCTGAGCTTCGCCGTCCCGGTTGGCGCAGCTGTTCAGGTGTTGGACTTTCCACCGGATCACCGCGCATTGCCGTTGGATTTCTTAAATGAATCCTGGCGTGACCTGATTCAGGGAGCGCTGGCGGCGGGAGCCTTTCCCGTTGCGTTACAGGCGAGAACCTTGCGAAGGCCGCGTCGTGATTACGACTGGCGTTTTATTCGCTGCGATGACGAAGGGGTATATCGGTTTGTCACGCCTGCGTGGGGGCGGGAAGAGGAGCAAGAGGAGACCTACTGCTTTCTCAATGTGGATGGCGGCGTGATGAACAATGAGCCGTTTCAGTTGGCGCGGCGGACATTATCGGGCTTGGAGGGGCGTAATCCCCGCTCCGGCGCTGCGGCGAATCGGGCGGTTATCATGCTGGACCCGTTCCCTGAAGCGCCCGCGCCGGGACTGGCGGATCAGGACTCTCTGGCTCACATCCTGCTGGGATTGCTGAGCGGCCTCAAGAACCAGACCCGGTTTGACTGTCAGGATATTCGTCTGGCGGACGCTGGCGATATTTATTCCCGTTTTCTGGTGGCCCCTCGGCGTTCCGGTAAAAAGGGAGGGTTAGATATCGCCGCCGGCGGATTACAGGGTTTTCTTGGTTTCTTTTCAGAGTCCTATCGTCACCATGACTTCTTTCTCGGGCGACTGAACGGCTATAAGTTCCTACGCGACTGGTTTGTTTTACCCGCCGCCAACCCTGTCATTCAGCATGGATACGCTTCGCTCAGCGATGTGGAGCGGGAACGTTTCGCCTCCCGCGTTCGTCGGGATCACTACCAAATCGCGCCTTTAATGGCGAGCGTGGGTAAGCATTTTGAAGGAGAGGCGATGGAAAGCGCCATGCCCAGGTGGCCCGGCGCACTCAGTCGCGCTGAAATGACGCTGGCGGAAGGATGGATTCGGGATCGCCTCGACGCAGTGTGGCCGCAGGCGCTGGCGGAGATGCGCGGCGTTTCCGCTGGATGGCGGGGAACCTTGTTAAGGCTTGGCGTTGGTCTGTGTGAGCGACCGGTAAAGGCGAAGCTGGTGGACAGGGTGATGCAGGCGCTGCGCGGAGCGATGCGCGAAATGTCTGAAGGATAAGGCCGGCGCCCGTCGTCGGGCGCCGGGACCTGATCAGGCTCAGGAGGGATCGGTTAGTGATCCTGCCTTAAGCGGCGCAGTCGCTTGCCGGGAAGCGATATATTCCGGGCGCGGCTGATGATCGCTGAAAGGCGTCTCCAGGCGATTGCTCCAGGCGTTATAAACAAAGAAGGCGTTGGAGCGCGGGAAGGGCGAGATATTGCTGTTGGAGCCATGCATGGTGTTGCAGTCGAACAATATCACGGAGCCGGGTTTGCCGGTGGCGGTGGCGATGCCGCCTTCGTTGACCAGCGTGCTCAGGGCGATCTCGTCGGGAACGCCATACTCCTGGCGCTTCAGCGATGTCTTGTAGTTATCCTCCGGCGTGCCGTCGACGCAGGCGATGTAGTATTGATGCGAACCGGGAACCAGCATCAATGGACCGTTGTACTCGAAGTTCTCGGTCAAGGTAATGGAAGCGCTGAGGGCGCGCATGCGGGGCATGCCGTCTTCCACGTGCCAGGTTTCGAAATCCGAGTGCCAGTTGAATTCCTTGCCGCGGAAGCCGGGCTTGTAGTTCAGACGGGACTGGTGAATATACAGGTCGTCGCCGAGGATGAAACGAATGATGTTCATCAGTCTCTGATCGGTGGCGAGTCTGGAAAACAGCGGGCTAAGCTGGTGTACGCTGAATATGGAGCGCACCGACTGGCTTTCCGGCTCTGTAATGGTTTCCTTGCGCTTGGCGATCATGGGATTGCGGCGCATTCTCTCCATTTCTTCGGTCAGCAGCGCGACTTCTTCCTGAGTGAACAGTTCGGGCAGCATCAGGAAGCCGTTTTTGTCGTAGCTTTCCACCTGCTCTTGAGTCAGAGGGCAGTCGGCGTCGTACTCACTGTAAACCACCGGGTCGCAGCGCTTGAGAATGCAGACTTCCGAACTTTTGCGCGAAGGGTAGGGGTCCGGTGGGGTAAGGTGTGCTTTATCAAGAATCATGTTCATGGTTTTGCTCTACTCCATTATGGTTTCTGCTTCCAGGGGGTACACGCCATTCTCGTCGTGGGTCTCTTTACCGTTAAGCGGTGGATTGAAGACGCAGGCGACGGTCATTTCACTAAAGGCGCGCAGCAGGTGTTTATCATGTTTATCCAACACGTAAAGGGTGCCGGGTTTGATGGCGTGGACTTCGCCATCGGCGACGGTTTCCACCTCGCCTTCACCGGAGATGCAATACACCGATTCCAGATGGTTCTGATAATGAATCGGCGTTTCCTTGTTGGCGTATAAAGTGGTGATATGGAAGGAAAAGCCCATGTTGTCGTCTTTCAACAGCATACGGACGCTTTCCCAGTTGTCCGCTTTCACTCTGCGATCGGATTGGCGGGCTTGTTCCAGTGTTCTAACGATCATTGCAATTGACTCCTGCAATAAGTCTGAATTCGTGACGGATGTATAAAGGTATATCTGTGTATAAAGGCGTTCCTGTTCACAAAGATGTGCCTGTGTACAAAGATGTACTTGTGTACAAAGATAAAAGGCGCAAGAGGGCTATCAGCTGGCCTTGCTGATTTCATTGACCAATGCGTCTTCCACGCACTGCGCCAGCGTCGCCAGTCCCTCTTTGAGTTCCTGCTCTGAGATCACCAGCGGACACAGGCATTTCACTACCTGGGATTCGGAACCGCTGGTCTCGATGATCAGGCCTTTCTGGAACGCGCGCTTACAGATAGCGGCGGCCAGTTCTCCGTCGCGACAATTCAGCCCGCGCATCATGCCGCGGCCTCTCGCCTGCATGAGCGTCTTGCCGTGCTTATCGGCGATCTTGTTCAACTCGGTGCGCAGAATTTCGCTTTTGCGTTCGATCTCTGTGGCGAAGTCCGGGGTGGACCAGTAGTGACGAATCGCGGCGGCGGCGGTAATAAAGGCGTGGTTGTTGCCACGGAAAGTGCCGTTATGTTCGCCGGGTTTCCACTGGTCATACTCAGGCTTGATCAGGGTGACGGCGAAGGGAAGACCGAATCCGCTGAGGGATTTCGACAAGGTCACGATATCTGGTTTGATGCCGGCTTTTTCGAAACTGAAAAAGGTCCCCGTGCGTCCACAGCCTGCCTGGATGTCATCTACGATCAGCAGAATGCCGTGCTTGCGGCAGATCGCCTCAACATTGCGCAACCAGCGCTCACTGGCTACGTTCAGGCCGCCTTCGCCCTGCACCGTTTCCAGAATGACCGCCGCAGGCAGGTCCAGGCCGCTGCTGTTATCAGAGATCATCTTGTCGAGGAGTTTGCTGGTGTCCACGTCCTTGCCCAGATAGCCGTCATAGGGTAGGTGTGTGACACTGTTCAACGGCACGCCCGCAGCATCGCGGTGGTGGCTGTTACCAGTGGCCGCCAGAGAGCCCAGAGTGACTCCGTGAAAGCCATTGGTAAAGGCCACAACATTGTGCCGTCCGGTAACGTTGCGGGCGACTTTGAGCGCGGCTTCCACGGCATTGGCGCCGGTGGGGCCAGTGAACTGAACCACATACTCCAGCTTACGTGGGGTCAGGATGCGCTCTTTGAATTCAGTCAGAAAACGCGCTTTGGCGTCGGTATGCATATCGAGACCGTGAGCGACGCCGTCCTGGCTGATGTACTCCAGCAACGCTTCTTTCAGCGCAGGGTTGTTATGGCCGTAGTTCAAAGTGCCGGCGCCAGCCAGAAAGTCGAGATGCTTCTCGCCGTCAACGTCATACAGATGAACGCCTTTGGCCTTGTTGAAAATTTTAGGAAATGAGCGGGCGTAACTTTGTACGCCGGATTCTACTTCTTGGAAAATATTCATGGTTTCTCCTTGTCGTAGCTGATGAATGTCAAGCATGGTGCGGTGAGCCCGCGACAGCGAAATGCTCCGCCGTCTGATTTAAATCCGGATGCACTCCCTTGCTCCGGATACAGGTCCTGAGACCGGATCGCTTAAGTCCGCGTCAATCGCGCAGACAGGATGGGTCGAACGGGCCTATGGTTAATAAAACTTCTTCTTCGTGATCGTCAGTAAACTGCGATGCATCGAACAGAGTGCGCCGTTGCATCTCCGCTCCCAATTCCTGGGCCAGTTTCTCGAACAGTTTCCAGGAGGCTTGGTTGCTGGGATTAATGGTCGTTTGCAGGTGCGATACGTTTCGACAGGCGTCCCGCGCAAGAATGGCGCGCAACATCTGTCCCGCCAGTCCTTTTCCGCGCATGGATCTATCAACCGCCACCTGCCAGATGAACAGGGTGTTGGCGTCTTCCGGCAGGAGGTATCCGGAAATAAATCCTCCTGGCTTTTGCTTTTCACTTTCATCAACGCTTGTTGCTATGACGCAGGTATTCGCCCAATGCGTGCATTGCAGCAAGTTGCAGTAAACCGAATTTTCGTCCAGTGGGGGACAGCGTGAGATGAGTTGGTGAACGGAAGGGCCGTCTTCAGCGGTGGGCGCACGCAGAATAATCTCTGACTGACGCCTGTCTGGAATGTGCATAGCAGTAATTTCGTTTCTCATGGGGTGGAGGATTCTATACAGTTGATACTTAGAATACAAACTAAATATTTCTTGCGTGTTTCAGTCGTATCCACAAAATCGCGCTATTTTGCGGCACTTGTGGCGTGTAAATGTTAAAAATAAGTTACAGTAAGAAGTAATAATTTGAGAGGCCTGGATGCGTGTACGCCGGGTTCTATAAGCGTTACAGGCGGAGAGGTTGAAATATGACCAGGTCGGCGCGGAATGAAAATAACGTCAGGATATTGCGCTAAATTGCTCTAGGAGGAGGCGCAGCGCTGGAGTCTGGGAATTTGGAGTTGAAATGAATAAGTTGGGAGTAGAAATAAAAAGGGGCCGCCAAATTGAAGCCCCTTGTTAAGTTCAGATGTTTGAAATCTGCTCGAGTGCGCTTAGATGCTGTTAAGCAGTCTGCGGATGGTGACTTCTTGCTCTTCCAGGAAACCTCTGGCGTCCTGTGTCGGGATGTATAGAGATTCCCAGCCGTATTTCAGTCTGACGGTTTTCCAGTCTGGAGACTTGTCCAGCGCGGCGAGCATGTCCGCATATTTGGTGACGGTTTTGTCCGGGGTGCCGGGAGCGACGAAGAAGCCGCGCCAGTTGGCGAGAACGACGTCCAGACCTTGTTCTTTCATGGTTGGAATATCAAACCCTTCCAGACGCTCGGCGCTGGTGACGCCCAGTGCGCGCAGCTCGCCGGACTTGATCTGTTTTACGACCTCCCCCATGCCGGTCACCATCGCAAGGGCGTAACCGTTGGAGAATTTACGCATGGCGTCGCCACCGCCGTCGCTGGCGGAGTAACGCAGTTTTTTAGAGGACATGTTGGCCGCTTCCAGTACCGCCAGTGCGGTAATGTGGTCCAGGCTGCCTTTGGCGGAGCCGCCTACGATAGGCTTGCGCTTGCCAATTTCTTTGATGGCCGCCAACAGATCATTCATGTTTTGGTAAGGAGAGTCTTTGTTCACCACGACGACCTGGTATTCAGCGATCAGCATGGCGACGGGCGTGACGTCCCGGAACGAGCGTTCGTAAACGCCTGACAGGCTGCGCAGAATCAGCGGCAGCGACTGCACCATCAGGGCGTCCTTATAATCTTTGGATGTCGCCAGCGCGTTCAATGCGCGTCCGCCGCCTTCGCCGGAATAATTCACATACTTGGCGCCGCCGATGAGCCCCATTTTAGTGAGCGCTGCGCCGGTCTCTCTGGCGGTGGTGTCCCAGCCGCCGCCTTCGCCAGCGGGGATGAGAAACTTCTGCACGTCTGCATGAGCGGTCGGAGCCAGCGCCAGCGTAAGGGCGGCGGCTTGTAAAAACGTTTTCACATTCCTGAAAAATATTGGCATATGCGTCTACCTCCTGTGCTTGAAATTCTAGGTAAGATTTGAACTGGATTACAGGAGTAAGTCGCGCGGTGGCGAGTATTGTCCGTTACGCTTGTTTGCAACGTGCGGAAATACGCAGGGAGTGGAAGATTTTGAAGATACTGCTTTCATGGTCTGCTCCTGTTATTTTTATCGAGCATAACGTATAAGCGCCTGAGAAAAAACGAGATTTCTGTAAACACGAACTCGCTTTTTCGCCTGTTTTTTGATCAACAAAAAAGCAGGGGCGATGCTTCTTCCCGAATATAGAGAGCTAAGCTGTCACCAACCTGTCATGGAAACGCTCCCATTAATTTTTTGTGACAGGGTTTGCATTTCATTTTATAGCCCGCTGAGGTAATCGGAGAGGGTGTTTTGGGCGCGAGACAGCTCATTGACGCCTTGCTCGGCGCGGGATACGCCACTGCATAAACTGAAGCGAACCAGCCTGATTTTTAACCGCAGCCCGGGTGGACGCCGTTTACGTTTGCACAGGAGGTCGGCGGTGGGTTCAGCGGATTGGTAAAGGCGACTTTGGCCTTGAGCACTTTTTAGTGATGTGGCGATTGCGTTATTGACTGCGCCTTCGTCTGCGTCAATTTGCTCCAGCGCAATATCCGTCCCCTGGCGATAGTTAACCAGTGCGCGCAATAGTTGGCGTGCGCTGCATATCATGAGCTTCATGTTCCATACTCCGCTGTATCTATCCCTGTCTTTCCGAGCATAACTTATGCCGTGTTTGTGTGTATGACCCGGGTCAATAACTTTCTGAGGGAGGCGTACTCTGGGGCGCTATATCGATAAAGGTGACTCTAACGCGGATTTAATGCTGTGCCCGTGACTGGATATTCATTATTTTGCCGCGTATAGATGTAGTTCAGGCGTTTTCGCAAATGTGCAGTTTTGCATCGACGCGGCTGTCGGCGACGTCAGCATTTGAACGCGAAACTGTTAGAGGATTTTCACAATAATCATGTCAGGCCGGTGTCGCATTCGCCCGGTGTGACGGTAGGAGGTGGTTCGTGTCTTCATTGCCCAGCGCTGCGTTTGTAAATACGCATGGCGGCGCCAACAAACCTGGTGGCGCCACCAATTATGGCGTCGTCAACAGTCATGGCGTCGTAAATAGCCATGGCGCTAAGAGTTGCTTTATTTGCGGTCTGACTGTGCAGCGCGTTGTGATAGGCGCGGCGGCGTCATCGGAACTCACTTGCGATAACCCGGAATGTCGACGTCTGGCGGAGCGCCGGGCGGCCACCCCACCAGCTCTGTTTGACGCACAAGTGAAATTTCATCGTCAGCGGATGCAAGAAAGAAAGGTCATCGCGGAAGCTGAGCAACGCCGGATAGAAACGCAAAGCGCGGAGGAAGCGAAGCAGAATCAGGCGTTATACGCCCAGCTCGCCAAGTCGGAAGGCCTGGACCCCGAAGGAACTCCGGTAACTATTCCCACTGCGCCGACCCGTCTCACTACGTTGCCGAAACATCGTATTCGGCAGTACCGCGATTTCCTGACGCAAATCATCAGTGAAGCCTGCATGCACGGCTTTAAGGATACGGACGACGATCTCGCCAGCCGCGCGCGCTCTAAAGCCAACAATAAGCCTTTGGAGCACTCTGAAACTCTGGCCAATATGAACATGCATCTGTGCACCATGTGCAAAGGCGGTTGCTGCACCAGTGGGCGTGAGCACGCTTATCTGTCGGCCAGCGTTATTCGGCGTTTTATGCGGGAAAATCCCGAGCTGCGACCTCGCCATGTGCTACAGCTTTATCTGGAAAAACTATCCGGCAAGTCCATACGCGGCTCATGCATCAATCACACAAACAAAGGCTGCAGTCTCCCACGGGAAATGCGTTCGGATATCTGTAACGGCTACTTTTGCGATTCGCTGAAAAGCTTCAATCGCAAATATGCGCGAGAGACGCCGCCGTCGCAGATTATCGCCATCGCCAGGGCGCAGGATAACTGGAGTCGTTTTCACCCTGAGCAAAGCAATGACGTTGTCGCCGTCGCTGTAGTGTCCTCGGAAGAGGCGAAACTGCTGCCGCTGCCGGAAGGCCCACGCGAGTAAAGCGACGCATGGGCGATTGAAGACTAGATCTCCAGTTGCGCCTCATCCAGATATTCCGGGGCTGAGGCGCGCCAGCCCAACTCATCCGCGATGCGTAAGCGTAATGCATCCGACGCCACACTCTCGCCATGAGTGACATAGGTGTGGCGGGGCGGCTGCTTGAAGCCTCTCAGCCAACTCAGAATCTCCGCATAGTCCGCATGCGCGGAGAGGCTTTCCAGGTTGATCACCTCCGCTTTCACAGGGAAATATTCACCATGAATTTTGACTCTTTCTGCGCCATGGGTGAGGGCGTCTCCCCGTGTGCCCGGCGCCTGGAATCCGGCGAACACAATTGTGTTGCGATGGTCGGGTAACAGGGTCTTAAGGTGGTGCAGCACCCGACCGCCGCTGGCCATGCCGCTGGCTGACACGATGATGCAGGGAAACTTCTTGCGATTGAGTTCTATCGATTCCTCTACGCTGCGGACAAAGTGCGTGCCCTGGTCGATCAGGGCGCAGTCCTCCGCAGTAAGGCGGTGTTCTTTGTGGTAGTGGCAGAAAATCTCGGTGGCGCTTATCGCCATCGGGCTATTGAGGAATACTGGCAGGTCGGGGATGCTGTTGTCGGCCTTGAGTAACTGGATTAAGTAAAGCAGATGTTGGGCGCGGCCCACGGCGAAGGAGGGGATCAAAACGATGCCGCCGCGTTTGGCGGTAGCGTTGATCGCCTCGCTGAGCTGCGCGCGCACATCGACTTTGTCATGCAGACGGTCGCCGTATGTCGACTCCACCACCAGATAGTCCGCCGCCGCAATGGTTTCCGGCGGATACATGATGCGGTCTTCCTGCCGTCCCAGATCGCCGGAAAATACGATAGAGCCTTTGGCGCCGCTCAGTTGTACGCTACCCGCGCCCAGGATATGTCCGGCTCGATGGATTTCCGCAGTAACGCCGTGGATAGGGGAAAACTTCTCATGGAAGTCCACGGTTTCAAAATGCTTCAGTGCTTCCCAGGCGTCTTTCTCTGTGTACAAAGGTAATGCGGGGCTGTGCTTGGAAAACTTGCGCTTGTTGGCGTAACGGGCGTCTTCTTCTTGTAGAAAACCGGAGTCCGGCAGCAATACCTTCGCCAGCGCATAGGTGGCGGGAGTGCAAAAGACTTTGCCTTTGAAACCGTGTTTCATCAGTGCGGGGATGTAGCCGCTGTGATCCAGATGGGCGTGGCTGAGCACTACCGACTTGATTTCCGACGCTTTGGCGGGAAAGGGTTTCCAGTTGCGCTCACGCAGGGCTTTCACTCCCTGATACAGACCGCAATCCAGCAAAAATTTTCCGGAGCCCTCACTAAGTAAATACTTAGACCCTGTCACCGTACCCGCCGCGCCGAGAAATTTTAGATGCATTGTGAGACTCCCTGAGGAATTAAAGAAGCATTCCGTCTACTGTAATGGCGGAGTGAGCTTGGGTTTTTGACTTAACGCAGATAAGCCGTACTCGTGTTTATTACACTGGTCTTAGATGCGCCCTGATGTAGCCTGTTATTATCTTAGTCCATCGACAATGAAACAGTTGGCGGAGCCAGCGCGGACCTGTCGGGGCGAAGTTCGAACAATTTGCGGAAAACACTATGCAGCAACGCGAACTTAATTATTTATTTCTTAAGCGGATCGGCATTAACACCCATCAGGAACCGGTGGTGTATATGCGGCAGGATTGCCACGTATGTCGGTCGGAAGGCTTCAACGCGCACTCGCGGGTGCGCGTGACCACTAACAAGCGCAGCATCATCGCGACGGTTAATCAGGTCACCGACGGCTGGTTGTCGCACCAGGAGGCGGGTTTGTCCGACGCCGCCTGGCGCCTGCTGGATGCGGAGGACGGCGAGGTGGCTTATTTCAGTCACACCAAAGCGGTGGACTCGATGAGCCATGTGCGCGGAAAACTGTATGGCGCCTCGCTGACTCAGGAAAGCGCTGACGAGGTGGTGAGGGATATCGCCGGCGGACTGTATTCAGACGTACAGTTGGCGGCGTTTGTCACCGCCTGCGCCGGTAGTCGTTTGAACCAGGATGAAGTGGCGGCGCTCACCAGCGCCATGGTGAAGGTGGGCCAGCGCATCGACTGGGGAACCTCGCCGATCATGGACAAGCATTGCGTCGGCGGTCTGCCGGGCAACCGCACCACGCCGATTGTGGTCGCCATTGTCACCGCCTGCGGCCTGCGCATGCCGAAGACATCTTCCCGCGCCATTACGTCGCCTGCGGGCACCGCCGACACCATGGAGACGATGGCGCCGGTGAACCTTTCTCTGGCGCAAATGAAGAAAGTGGTGGAGCAGGAAGGCGGCTGCATCGCCTGGGGCGGATCAGTGAGTCTGAGTCCGGCGGACGACGTGCTGATTCGCATCGAACGGGCGCTGGATCTGGATAGCGAAGGGCAGCTGGTGGCCTCGGTCATTTCCAAAAAAGTGGCGGCGGGCTCCACCCATGTGTTGATAGATATTCCTATCGGCATGACCGCCAAAGTGCGCAGCCCGGAATATGCGGAGCGTCTTGCCTCCCATATGCGTTATACCGGAGAGAAGCTGGGCATTCAGGTAGAGGCGATGTTCACTGACGGCGCGCAGCCGGTCGGCCGAGGCATTGGGCCGGCCCTGGAGGCGCGGGACATATTGGCGGTGCTGCGTAATCAGGCGGAAGCGCCGTCTGATTTGCGCGAACGGGCGTTGACGCTGGCCGGACGTTTGCTGGAGATAGGCGGCGTCGCCAGCCATGGCGCCGGCGTCGCTCGCGCCAGAGAAACACTGGAGTCCGGCGCAGCGTTAAACAAATTCATGGCTATTTGCGAAGCGCAGGGGGGATTCCATGAGCCAGCGCTGGCGCCGCACTGTTATGAAGCCACCGCCGATCGGGTTGGAGTGGTTTCCTTCGTAAATAACCGTTTCGTGTCCAAGTTGGCGAAACTTGCGGGAGCGCCCTCAAACCCGTCTGCGGGTGTGGACTTCCATGTTAAATTGGGGCAAAAGGTGAGGGTGGGAGACCCGCTGTTCAGCATCTATGCGGAAGCGCCTGGCGAACTGGCGTACGCACTGGACTTTTTGCGCGATCACCCCAATGAAATCCGTATAGAAGAGGAAAGTCTATAATGTTGCTTTACAACCTGGCGCCGGGGCATCCGGTGGCTGAGAGACTCGCCGCCGCCCCCGGGATGGACGTCGGTAACTACCAAATGCGACAGTTTCCCGATGGCGAAACCTATATTCGCATCGAAGGGGAAACACCGAGAAAGGCGATTGTGTGCGCTGATCTTTCCAACCCGGATCAGAAAATTCTGCCCGTTTTGTTATTCGCCGCCACCCTGAGGGATCTGGGCGTGGAGCATATCACCCTGGTGGCGCCTTATTTGCCCTACATGCGTCAGGACATTCGCTTTCATCCCGGCGAGGGCGTGACCTCGCGCTATTTCGCCCGCATGATTTCCGCCCACTTTGATCGCCTGCTGACGATTGACCCTCATCTGCATCGTTATCACTCACTGGACGAGCTTTACACGATTCCCGCCCGCTCATTGGCGGCGGCGCCGGTGATTGCGGACTGGATTCGCACGCATCTGGACAAGCCGGTCATTGTCGGGCCGGACAGCGAAAGCGATCAGTGGGTCAGCCATGTGGCGGAGTTGGCGGGGTGCGACCGTCTGGTGTTCAGCAAAACCCGCCTGGGCGACAAAGACGTCATTATCGACGCCACGAATGCGGAGAAGTACCGGGAGTATTCGCCAGTGATGGTGGACGATATCATTTCCACCGGGCGCACTATGATTGAAGCTGCTGCGGAACTGGTGGCGGCGGGTCTGCATCGCCCTGTCTGCATTGGCGTGCACGCCGTGTTTGCGGACGACGCTTATCACGCGATCCAGGCGGCGCCTATCGAACGGACGGTCAGTTGTAATACCGTGATTCACGCCACCAATGGCATTGATGTTGGCGAATTGTTGTTGCAGGCGCTACAGGAGCGCTGATCCGCCTGCGCTAGTCACATGCGGAAGCTGACGCCGTTGCCGCCGTTCATTTTTGCTTCGGCCAAAGCTTCCCGGGCGCGTTCCATCAAGTCCTGCGGCTCCCAGCCCTGGCTGGGAATGTCACTGGACAGGCCGATACTGATAGTGACGCTGAAGCGGGCTTCATCCACCTGTATCAAGGTGGCTTCCGTGCGTGAGCGAATCAACTCCGCCAGTTGCAGGGCGCCCTCAGCAGAGCAATGCGCCAGCACCAGCACGTAACAATCCCCTTCATAGCGGAAAATGCTGTCTCCGGCGCGGCGCGCCATCGAACTGATCAACTTGGCGATAACCTGCAAACAGGTGTCGGCGGCGAATTGCCCGAACTGCTGATTAACTCTCTGAAAGCGATCGATATCTATAAATACCAGTGACAGCGCGGAGATAGAGCGGGAGCAGCGGCTCCACTCCTGCATCAGCACGCGTTCGAAACTGGCCTTGTTCTTCAACTGTGTGAGCTGATCGAACGTAGCGATTTCATTGAGCTGTTCATGGGCGACAGACAGCTTTTTCATCGCCTCATTGAGTTCTTCCGTGCGGATGGCGACGCGGCGCTCCAGCTCGTCGTTGGCTTGCTGCTGCGCCATCAGCATCGACTGCTCCGCCTCCCGGGCGCTGCGTTCGCGATGCAGCGCCAGCTCGCGCATGGAGATGTGTCGGCGGCGTTCAATATTGATGCGTTGCGCCAAAGCCAGGGAGAAAATCATCACTTCCAGGCAGGCGCCTATCTGTGGCATGAATCCAATAATCGTCAGATTCGGAATCAGCCCGATTTTCTCCAGAGAAATAGCGATATTGCCAAACAGGAAGACAGCCCAGGCTAAGGTGAAGTAGGCGGCGGTGGGCTCGCGGCGCGACCATTGCAGAAGGCCGATGACCAGCCAGGTTATCGACACCACCCCGGTGGCCAGCACGGCTATTTTGATGCCGGTGGCGTAACTGGCGGAGAACGCAAGCGCACAGCAGACCAGACCGAAAAAGGCGCAACTGATGCCGATGTACGGCAGGACTCCCCCGCGCACGTTGAGATTGAGAAATCGATAGCCGAACAATGAAGCGAAGGTGACGCTACAGCCTATGAAAAATACCAGACTGATCTGATTCCATTGCGGCGAATGCGGCCAGATAAATTGAAACGGCGTGCCATGCAGCGCCAGTTGCACAATCGCGATGGACACCACATAACCCACGTAATGGACGAAGGTCAGATCGCGTATAACGAACCCCAGGGCGAGATTGTAAGCAGCCATAGCCAGCATGATGCCGCTAAAGAGGAACTGGGCGGCGAGCTTCCACTGATCCGCCTGCACAAAGGCGGTGGGAGACCAGAGATCCGCCGGTAATTCCAGTGCGCCCTGAGTCTCTATGCGGATGTAAACCGTCGACTTGCTGTGCGGTTTGAACTTGAACGGAAAAATAAAGTTGCGGTGAAACACGGGACGCTCGCTGAAATTAAGCGTGTCGCCGCTGTGATAGGCTTCGACGATTTTTTCCTCTTCCGTCAAATAGACCTTGATGTCGTCCAATACCGGATAACTGATTTCCAGCCAGCGCTCCACGGGCTCGGCGCCGGCGTTGGTGACGCTGAAGCGAAACCAGTGCGGCGATACATCGAGACCGAAGTTAGGATCGAAGCGGCTGTTTTGCCGCCATCCCATCGGGGCGGTTTTGCGCTCCAGAATATCCTGGATTTTAATTACCCCATGGGTTTCCGCCACCCACCAGAGATAAGGGGCGACCTCCAGACGTTCCTGGCGGGAAGTGAGTTGAATGGAGTTATAGGCCGAAGCGAAAGCCTGCGCGCAAAGCAGGAATAATCCGCACATGGCTGCGCTGCGAAGAAGGAGTGAGGCCGCTCCATGCTGGCGGCGCTGGCGGGCGCATTGTATAAGCCCCCGAAAAGAGCGTATAAAGTTCACGATTTTGAAAAGTTCCCGCGCTCGATGGGTATTGTTGTCATTGTTCTTACAATTTATAGCCGATGTTATCGAATCCTGTAGAGCCGGAATACGGAAAGGGGAGACTTATCTTCATGAAAGCTGTGATATTGGATGCCGAAAGTCTGGGCGCGGACGTCAGTCTGGACTCATTAAAAGAACATGTGACCACCTTTGACAGCTACGCGGCGACCAACCCGGAGCAAGTGGCTGAACGCATTGCCGGCAAGGATATCGTTATTGTCAACAAAGTGGTTTTGAATGAAGCGCACATGGTTGGCAGCCCTGAATTAAAGCTGATCGCCGTCACCGCCACTGGCGTGAACAACATAGACATGGCGGCGGCGAAGAAGCATGGCGTGGAAGTCAGGAATGTCGCTCATTATGGAACCGCCACTATTGTTCAACATGTGTTCTCCATGGTGCTGGCGCTGTCGCATAACCTGCTGCGCTACACTGCCGCGGTGGAGCGGGGAGACTGGGGGCGAGCCCGACAATTTTGTCTGATGGATTACCCTATTCGCGAGCTAAGCGGCAAAGTATTCGGCGTTGTCGGATACGGCGACCTGGGGCGGGCCGCCGGCGCGGTGGCGCAAGCCTTCGGCATGGAAGTCAAAGTCGGCGCCCGTCCGGGAACTGAGCCTGGCGTCAGGGATGGCGTGAATTATCTGCCGATGGTGGAACTGTTGTCTCAGGCGGATGTGCTCAGTCTTCACTGCCTGTTGTCCGAAGATACGCGCAATATGATTGGCGCTGTGGAGTTGGCTTTGATGAAGGCTGATGCTCTGTTGATCAACACGGCGCGTGGCGGACTGGTGGACGAGGCGGCGCTGGCGGATGCGCTGCGTAACGGTCGTCTTGGCGGCGCCGGGTTTGATGTGCTGACGGAAGAGCCGCCGGTTAATGGCAATCTATTATTGGCGCAGGATATTCCCAATCTGATTATTACGCCGCATTGCGCCTGGGCCAGTCGGGAAGCGAGACAACGACTGGTGGATAAAACGGGAGACAATATTGCGGCATTCGCCCATCGTGAAGAACGGCAAGTGCGTTTATAGCAAGTAGAGATACAGCTCTGGAAGGATACGTCGCAGCTTTATAAAAGTTGCGACGTCAGAAATCGCCAGCGCATTCCGGGCTAGCGACTTCAATCATTCTGATTAGCGGTAAATAGTACGTCCTTATTGTTATTACGCTGTTGCGCGACGCTTAGGGCCGGCAATATAACTGGCGTTAATTATGCGACCAGCCAGCTTTCAACTTTCTCTTTACCGAACTTTTGTTTCCACTCGTTCAGCAACTTGTGATTGCCGCCTCTGGTTTCAACAACTTCACCGGTTTTTGGGTTTTTATACACTTTTAAAGGACGGCTGCCACGACGCTTGTCTTGCTTCGGCGAAGTCTTTTCTTTGCCGTACATCTTCAATACATCGTCCAAGTTGACGTCGTATTTGGCCATCAGATCTTCAAGCTTCTTTTTAAACTCCAGCTCTTTCTTAAGGCCTTCGTCTTTTTCCAGGCTTTCGATCCTTTTTTGCAGCGCCTCAAGCTCAGCTTTTGCGGAATTATAAGCGTTTAGTTTTTTCACTCTTATCTCCTCTGGTTAATGCAACAACGGCGTTCTGGTTTTTATAGTCGTTAACAGTTTAAATTTCCAGAAAATTATAAGAAATATTATTATCGAATGTTAATAAGAGGCAAATAACTTTCGTCGTAAATATTAGAAGTACATGACCACTGTCTCATTCTTTCGTCGCAAAGCGCTGCTGTCGGGGCTCTGATTTTCATGTTCAGATGGTTTTAAATTAGAGTGATCTCTCTATTGTGGCGCTAAAAAAATCCAGGCGTGGCATTAGTTTAGACGCGTCATTGTGTCGGATGATAGCGCAGGTGGCGAAGGACGGTGTGCGCAGATAATCTCTGAGATTTATATGGACTGTATTGTTGAGAGAAGCCTTCAGTGAGATTTCAAATTTATGTAGGGGCGTTGCAATACGCCATTTACACCGGACGTCAGCTTACGTAGAAAAAGGTGAATTGGATTAATCTATCCAAGTTGAAAACCGGAAAGCTTGTTTCCCCCAATATCTTGATCCTGAATCCAACCAGCATACCGCTGAAGACTGCTTCTGATATAGAAGGAACCGTATATGTAGCAGAACTGGAGCTTGTAAAAAACGCAATACGGTAATGCTCAAGGAACCTCAGGCGTTCGCTGTTGGCCTGTGGTAAAGTTCCCATTTGAAGCAATTCGAGTTGAGATGGCGGATATATGTGGCTGCAGAAAGAAATACGCTTGAAGCCCAGACAACGGGGCTTTCATTTGATCACTGATGAAGTTACGCGAGAACTTCCAGAACTCAAGACATTCAGAGTTGGGATGATGCAGCTCTTTATAAAGCATACATCCGCGTCATTGACGATAAATGAAAATGCGGACCCAACCGTTCGCCAGGACTTTGAAAGCTACTTCAATCACGCAGTTCCAGAAAATGAACCCTATTACCGTCATCTCGATGAAGGTTCCGATGATATGCCGGCTCATCTTAAATCCAGCCTGTTGGGGTGCAGCGTTAGTTTGCCGATCACCGATGGACGTTTTAATCTCGGAACATGGCAAGGTATATATCTATGTGAACACCGTAATCATGGCGGAGTGAGGAAAGTGGTGGCGACTATTTGGGGCGAATAGAGCGTAATAGACAATAGTCGCTTAATTGAGTTCGCCTGCTTTATATAACGGGCGTTTCCATCTTGTCAGAAAGTCTGTGTCTCCGCTTTGGCTTTCACGAAATCAATGAAAGCCCTGATCCGCGTCGGCATCTGTAAACCATAGTTATGAACAATCCATAGCGGAGCTTTCAATGTCATGCCTTCCGGCGTCAGGCGAGTCAGTCGTCCGCTTTTTAATTCCTCCTCAATAGCCAGCCTGGGCAGGCAGGCGACGCCGAGTCCGGCCAGCGTCATCATGCGAATAGTGGGAACGCTGTCGCCGACCCGAGTGGAGCGGAAACGATAAGTCAGGTTCTGTTCTTTACCGACAAAGAATCTGCGCTCTACATTGACGCCCTCCCATTGATTGGCGATGTAGTCGAAATTTTGAAACTCCATTGACGCAATTGGAGGAGATATCCGTTGGCGTTGCATATACGCCGGCGCGCAGCATAGCACTTGCTCCAGTTCGCCGATTTTTACGGCTCTGGCGCTGGAGTCGGGTAATTCGCCGACAGTCACTGACAAGTCGATATATTTCTCGATCAGGTTGAGGCGCATATCGCTGGCCAGCAAATGGGGCTCGATGCGCGGATGGCGTTGCATGAACTCGCACATGGCGGGCCCAATTAAGTGAGTCATAAGAGTGTGGGGCGACGTAACGGTGATCACTCCCGCAAGGTCTGCGCTGGAGTCGCGCACTTCTTCCTCGGCGAGGGACATCAGCTTTTTCATTTCCAGGCAGCGTTGGTAGAAGCGCTTTCCCGCCTCCGTAAGAGACTGCCTGCGGGTGGTTCGAGTCAGTAGTTTGACGCCCAGATGTTGCTCCAATCCCAGCAAGTGATGGCTAATCACAGATTTTGAAACATCCAGTTGCTCAGCGGCTTTGGTGATGGAGCCGGATTCAACAATTTGAGCGAAGACCTGCATGCGGTGAAATTCTGTTTTCATGACTTAATTGTTCTTTTTTATAAGACTATCTTTGAAATATTAGTTTATTTATCGATTTTATAAAGTAATTAAACTTTTCTCCCAACCAGTGTGAGTGCATAAAACGAGGAGAAAAAAGTGGCGATATTAGTGCAGTTTGAATTGCGGCCGGCAGACGGAAATGCCCGGAAGGTAAAGGACTTCTTTGCAGAGATTCTTCCCGCCACGCGTACGTTTGCAGGTAATCTGTCCGCGCATCTGTATGAAAAAGATCAGACTCAGACTACGTTGATTCTATTGGAGGAGTGGACGCACCCAGAACGTTTTGACGCCTACATTTTGTGGCGTAAGGACATCGGCGACTTTGGCCGTCTGAACGCCATGCTGACGGAATCCCCCGCCATAACCATGCTGACGAGGGAAGTCTGATGAACATTATCTGGAGCCCGGATTCGGTTCCTCCTCCCGCCGCCAACTATCACCAGTGCGCAGTGGTTCCCCGAGGCTCGACGCATCTGCATATCGCGGGGCAGCTGGGCATTGACGCCAAGGGAGAGGTCCCTGAGAGCGCGGAGGAGCAGATTGTGTTGGCGTGGCGAAATCTGCGGGGTGTTTTGCAGGCCAACCACATGGATATGGAGGATCTGGTGAGCGTGAGACTCTACCTGATCCGCCGCGAGGACCTGGCGGACTATCAGAAGGCCAAGCAAAGACTGCCTTTCGATGTTGGCGGTTTACCGACCACCCTGTTGTTTGTGCAAGGGTTGTTCGATGAACGTTGGCGGGTGGAAATCGAAGCGGAGGCTGCGAAACAGTTTTAATCCGGCCGTTTCATCCGCAACTGTGATTTGAAAATTGGGCGCTACCTGAAAGCGCCCTTTTCCTGTTTTAGCCTGCGCCACACAACCTTATCCCATCCCTATCACGTCGCGAACATCCTGGCATTGAATGCAGGACATTTGGCGTACATACGAACCAGCTCATTGATATACAATGTTTTTACCGGGCTTTTCCGACAAGCCTTTCAAGACGTCCATTTTTATGTCATACGTACGCCATGCAATGGCGAGCGCCGCCTGCATGGCGGCGTGCGCGGGGCGGCGGCTACAATTTGGAGAGAACAACACAGGATGGCTGCTTTTGAACAACCTGATATGTCTGAATTCGGCGCAAAACGAGAACAACTATGAGTAAAGCGACGATAGAAACCTGGGTGTCGCGATTGGATCGCTGGCTTTGGGAAAATGAAACCGGCGGCGCCGCAGGCGGCATGATGCGAGTGTTGTGGCACAGTGCGCGCGTTTTATTTGCGGTGGTGCGCGATGTGTTATTCGGCCATATCACGCTGCACGCCATGGGGCTGGTATACACGACGCTGCTCTCCATTGTGCCGTTGCTGGCGCTGAGCTTTTCCGTATTGAAAGGATTTGGCGTCCATAATCAGCTGGAGCCGCTGCTGGAGAATGTTTTCCAGGCGTTTGGGGAAAAAGGCCCGGAACTGGTGCAGAACGTGCTCGCGTTCGTCGACAACGTCAAAGTCGGCGTGCTGGGGTCGGTGGGCCTGGGGTTGTTGATCTACACGGTCATCTCTCTGGTGCAAAAAGTGGAGCGTTCCTTTAACGAAATCTGGCGAGTGTCGCAGATCCGCTCTTTGGCGCAACGCTTCAGTTCTTACCTCAGCGTCATCGTCGTCGGTCCGTTGCTGGCGTTTTCCGCCATGGGCGCCACGGCGACGTTGGTGGGCACGGACGTGGCGCAAACCGTCCTGAGCATCGAACCTTTTGGGCGCTTGTTCTCTCTCGCCACCCGTATGGCGCCTTATGTCATCATCGTGGCGCTGTTCACTTTTATGTACCGCTTTATCCCCAATACCAAAGTGCGCACCCGGTATGCGTTTATTGGCGGGTTAGGCGCGGGGATCGCCTGGCAGACGACGGGCTATGTGTTCGCCAAGTTTGTGGTCGGCACCTCCAACTATGAAGCGATCTACTCGGGATTTGCGGTGGGCATCCTGGTCCTGATCTGGCTGTACATCTCCTGGCTGATCCTGTTGATGGGGGCGGCGGTGGCGTTTTACGCCCAGCATTCTCATCAGATTACCCGGCAGCGCAGGGTGCGTCCCTGTGCGGTGATTGACGAGCGTACGGGACTTGCGCTGGTTTATAAGGTGGCGAAAAAGTTCGATCAGCAGGGAGGAGGCGAGAGCATCTCTGATCTGGAGGACACCTTATCGGTAGGCCCTGAGACTATTCAGCGCATCATCGACAAACTGTTGAAGAAGGGCGTATTGGCCATTATGGGAGACGAAGCGGATTCTCTGATTCCCGCCCGGCCTTTGGACCGCATTACCCTGGCGGAATTGATGCACGTACTGCGTTCGCCGGAGCACAGTCTGCCTGCTTCACTTTATTCGGATAAATCCGTGGACGCTATCGCCAAGGGCGTGACGGCGGCGATGGAAGCATCGCTTGGACAGATGACCCTGGCGTCTTGGGTGCGGGGAGAGGAAACTGTCGTCAGAGAGGCGACGCCGCCGGAGAGAGCGGCGAGTTAAGCCAGGGCGCGTCAGCGCCCGAACCTCTGAAAAACTACCGGTCTCGCCAACGTTCTTTAGAGGCTCCCTTAGATTTCGAATTCGATGCGGCCTTTGCCGTCGCTGTCTTTTTCCACTTCAGGATTACACAGCAGGATGCGGGAGGAGGCGATCTTTCCGCCTTCCAGCACCTTCGCTTTGAACTTCTGGCCTCGATCCTCCGCCAACTGTTTTAACGTCTTCAGTTGTTCTACCGTCAGGGCTTTCGTGTCGGACGGATAGTTCAGTTCTGCGGGGGCGACGATGGCGCAGGTTTTCACTTGCATGTCCTCTTTGTCCAGCAGCAATTGGCGGAATTCGTTGACGAACGCCTGTTGCTCTGGGCCGACGTCAGACTGGCCAGCCTGATAGGACAGTGGCTCAATACGGACTTTCAGCGCCTGCTCGCCCGCGAACTTCACTACCGTGACGACATTGGCGTAGGGCACGAAGGTTTTGATGAGATAGCCGCTGGCGGCTTCGAAAATCGCTTTCTGCGCAATCAGAGCGACAAATCCGCTCCAGCCGAAGCTGGGGCTGTCGACGTCCCCGGACAGCGGCATGGCGAGCTCCACGTTGCCGGCGCCATCCTTCAGCATTCCCAGCGCCACGTTTAAGGGTATCGCTCCGCCTTGTTGAACGGTGCTGGCGTCAGGGTTTTTGTCCGCTCCCAAATCCATGCCGCGCAGCATGATTTTGGTGTCGCCGCTGATGCGTCCTTCGTCGATGGTCATGGCGAGGTTCATATCAAACTGTCCGTTGTTGATGTCATAACCCAAGGCGTCGCTCAGGTAAGGCGATACCGGCGGCAGGTTTATTTCCGCAATATTGGTGCGGGTGTCGAGGGACAGCTTGGGTGCGAATGGCCAGATGCGCGTGTCGGACTGAATTTTGGAGTATTGGTCAGTCTGCGCCTCCATGGTGATATGGAACGCCTGTTCCGGGTTCTCGGTGGTCAGGCTTTCAGCGACCAGAGAGTTGATGCGGATATCCTGCTGAAAAGGCGGCTTCACGCCTTCATCGGTGAAGCTGAGCAAGGAGTCTCCTTTGACGGAGATTTGATTGATCACCAGATTGAATGGCGAACTTTCCGGTGTATCGTCCGCAGGGGCAGGGGGCGCTTCAGCGGTGGCTTGTGCCTCGGTTTGCGGCGTTTGCGACGCCTCTTCTTCTGCCGGAGCGTTCGCCGAAAGCGGCGCCAGGGTAATCAGATTGCGTTCTTTATCCAGATGCACATTGGAGCGTATGTCGCTCAACTCCACCATTTCGATAAACGCCCGTTTGTCGCTGGCTTCCACATTCGACACAAACAGGGTGCCCGCCTGCAATAGCGGCGGCAGCTCTTCGTTGTCGAGGGCGGAGCGCGACAGCACCAGATTCTGTGAGCTGATCTGATCCACCTTGACGTTAAGCGCCTCGTCCATGCTGAAGGAGACCGGCGTCAGATCCAGTTTGTCCCAGCCCGCCAGGATATAGCGTCCGGCGCTGTCGTTGACGCGGGTTTTACCGCTGTGGATCTTACCGTTGAAGGCGACTTCCGGTTCGCCTTCCGGCGCGATGCTGATTTGCAGAGGGTTCAGATCGATGCTGGTGATGTCGCTTTCGATGGTCATATCTTTAAGCTTCACGTCGACCTGAGATATATCCAGCTTTTTGGTGGTTGTGGTCAGGGTTAGAGCGCCGTTACGCCAATCCACCACGATTTCCGCATTCAGGTCCAGGCTGGCGTTGCTGTCGCGCAGATCGGTGGGGAGATAATGGGCGAACTGCTGCATTCTGGCCTTGAGCGAACTGATGTCCAGCCACTGCACGAACTTGTCCGGGCCGACGCGAAACTCGGTGGCGAGAACAATGTCGGCGCCGTTCACCTGAGTCATCACATCCGCGAAACCGTTCCACTCCGCGCCTTTGCCTTTTATGTTCTTCAGGTTGAGGCTGAACAGGCGAATCTCGTCTTGTAAGGGGGCTTGATCGGCAGCGTCCGCTGGCGGCAGTCGGCTGATATTGAGTGTGCAATTGCGCAACTGAATAGAGGGCAGGCTGATCGTCCAGTCTTCCCCGGCTGAATCCTGAGCAGGGGCTGGAGACTCTTCGGCTCCCGTTGGGAACAGCACCCCGGCGACGCGCCAGCCTTCCTGTTCCTGGGCGATATTCAGTTGCAGGCCGTCCAGCGCGATTTTGTCGACGACCACGGTGTTTTCAAACAAGGGTGTCAACTGCGCGGAGACCTGCAGGGCTTCGAACTTGAGTTCTAATCCTCGTGGGGTCGTGACTTTGACGCCACGGCCGTTGATCTCGGAAGTGAAGGGATTGATGGAGAGGGATTCCGCAGAAAACTCTGCGTTGTGCTCAGCGAAGTATTTGGTGAGCGCGTCTTTGGCGACGTAGGGGCCGAGCCCCCATATCCCCAGAATCAACAGACAAAGAATGCTCAACAGAGCAATTAACGTTCTGCGGATGATTCGCTGCATATCGGCGCCCTTGGTATTTTTTCGTGGCTTCCCGCGCAATAGCGGAGTCTTTCTTAATCGTCGCCCGCCGTCTTCGACCTGCAGGCGGGTAAACGCCGAAAGCCGAGTCGTGTCAGAAGGTTACGGAAAGTTTAGCCAGTCCTGCGCGGCTATCCAAGGGGAAATACGCCATCCGTTGGCATTGAGCCTTTTGCGCGCTTACATGCGCGAGATTTGGCCCAGCACGTCGCAACGCTCAAGGATCATCCTTTCATAGGATTCGACCATTGCAGGGTTGCTGGAGCCGCACGACTTCCGGCTGTCCAGGTACCGGATGAGTCGCTGTACGTCTCTGAACAGCTGTCTTTCCAGTCGGTCCTTTGAGCTGGCGTTGTGCGATAACTTTGTTGGAATGTTATTGATCGCCATGAATGTCACACTCTGTTACTTTTTGCGTAATTGTAGATAAATAACATTGCTTGTCAAAAGTAATAGGCCAAAAGTATTAATAAATTTGTGGCGCGCCTCTCGTTTTTGGCGTTAATTTGATCAAGTGAACACAAAAAATACCTGCGCCAGCCCGGCTAACGCTCCTAATACGCCGCCAATGGCGATTAATTTGATCTCATCTTCCTGGAAGCAGGGACGCAACAGGTCCTGAAACTCTTCCGGGGATAACGCCTCCATGCGGGTGCGCATGATGTTTTCCACCACGATGGCGCGCTCTTCGTTGAAAAGCGGGTCTTTGAAAGCCGTTTTGGATATCTCCAGGGCTTTTTCGCCGACTTTCTTTTTCAGTTCAGCGAACGCGGTAGGCCCGAAAGCGATTTGAGTAATGGGTTTGGCGACGCCGGTCGTCACGTCTACGAGAGGTTTGACGTGTTTCTTCACCAGGGCGCGGGTGCGTGCGCCGTTGGGGCCGTTGAGCATGGCGTTGACGATGTTGCCTACGGTCAGAATATCGTGAGTGACGATGCGACAGAAGGTCGCCGCCACCTGTGGCTGTCTTTTCAGGAACAGGCCCTGAATGGTCACCGGACCGACTTTGGCGGGGTTGAGAGGGCGGAAGATAAGGTTGAGTGCGATCCAGTTGGTGGCCCAGCCCACCAGAAAGCCGCAAACCGGCAACACCCAGTCAACGGAATAGAAGTACCACAGCGCCATTTGCAGGACGCCGAAGCCGAACCCCAGCCAGAGGCCGCTGTAGATCAGAAAGCGAAACTCGGCGGCCCCGCATTCCAGAAAGATGCGATTCAGCAGCTCTTTATCCGCCACCAGCCGCTCCGTCACCATGTGCTTGAGGTCCAGCAGTTCCTCAATCTGACGGCCAATGTCGCTCACCAGATTGTCGATCAGGCGCGGCGCATTCTTACGTACGCGCTCGTAAACCTTGTTCTTTACGGCTTGCGGCAGGTTTTCCCACAGCGTGCGGTGCTCCGACAGCATGATTTCGTCAACATATTCCTCCACCCGGGGCAATATGCCGGCGACAATGTGGCCGGCCAGCGCTTGCGGGTCGATCTGCTCGAACAGCTCATCCACCGCGCCCAATTTGGATATGGTGGAATCCACGCTGATAACCGCCATTTTTTCGGCTTTCGAAGGAATGATGCCCTGCCATCCGAGGAAGGGACGAAAGCCAATGAATTCAATAGGATAAAAGGTAAGTTTGATCGCCAGCCAGTTGGTGCTCCAACCGATCAGGGCGGCGACCAGGGGGATGCTCAGGTACTTCCAAAACTCGGGGTTCTGTAACCACTGCCAATCCATCGTTTCACTCTCTCTGCAAAGGTGGGCGCGCTATTGTCATTAAAATGTCATAGGTTATGCACACTAATTGAACGTGGCGTTGAAGCGTCAAAGTTTTGAAACATGCCCGCCGTTTTCGGAGGCAGTCAATAATAGACTGAAAAATAAAAGAAAAAGAAAGCCCTAAAATACGGACCGCTGCACATTTGTGGAAATGGCGGCGAAAAGCGGCTCGGTCAAGCCGCTTTTCCACAAAGTTATCCACAGGACGCCCATTTTTTGTGCGGCGTTTTAGGACGAAATATCGACGTGTTCAGGGGCGCTCGAAGAAGTGTATGTAAGCGCCCGCTTTCTCTTTAGCGTTTTGCTGTAAAGGGAGTTGGGTTTACGTTGGCGTAGAATCGCCAAAGTCGCCCCACAGCCATTGCATCAATGCCAGCGCCGCCACGGGGGCGGTTTCGGTGCGTAGAATGCGTGGGCCGAGCGGCGCATGCACAAAGCCATGACGCTCCGCCAGAGCCACTTCCTCATCCGTAAAGCCGCCTTCGGGGCCAATCAGCAGACAGACGCTGGTGGGACGCTGCGCCGGACTCCAGGCGCGCGCATCGCCGGGATGCAGGATCAGCTTCAGGTCCGCCGTCACGTTTTTCAGCCAGCTTTCCAGCGGCGTTACGTCGCCGATGTCGGGAACGCGGGCGCGTCCGCATTGCTCGCAGGCGCTGATCGACACCTGTCGCCAGTGACGCCAGCGTTTGTCCTGGCGTTCTCCATCCAGACGCACTTCGCAACGCTCGCTCAGCAGCGGCGTGAGCGCCGTAACGCCCATTTCCGTGGCTTTTTGCACGGCGTAGTCCATGCGTTCGCCCCGGGACACGACTTGCCCCAGATGCACATTAAGGGAAGACTCCGCGTCGATCGCCAGCGGTTCTGACAGCGCCACTTCCACATCCCTGCGACCCACCGCCAGGACTTCGGCGGGAAAGTCGCGGCCGTCTCCACTGAATAGATGAAAAGCGTCGCCGGGGCGCATGCGCAACACGCGCCCGACGTAATTGGCCTGATCGCCGGTCAGCGTCAGTTGGCTGAGGCCATCAAGAGGCTGGTCAATAAAGATTCGATTGTTTCTCAAGTTCAGTCCTTAACCGCCAGATGCAGCCCATCCCAGGCCACTTTGGCCAGATGAGCGATCTCGTCTTCGCTGATCACATAAGGCGGCATGAAGTAGATAACATTGCCCAGAGGACGCAGCAGCGCCTGATTCTTCAGCGCATGCTCATAGACCCGTATGCCACGCCGTTCCTGCCAGGGGAAGGGCGTGCGCGAGGCCTTGTCCTGCACCATTTCAATCGCCAGGATCATTCCCGTCTGGCGGACTTCCGCCACGTTGGGGTGGTCCTCAAAATGCGCGGTATGCTCGCGCATGCAGGCGGCAAGGCGCTTATTTTGCTCGATCACGGGCTGATTTTGGAAGATGTCCAGGGTCGCCAGCGCCACACTGCAGCCGATCGGGTTGCCGGTGTAACTGTGCGAGTGCAGGAAGGCGCGCATGGTGGCGTAGTCGTCGTAAAAAGCGTCATAAATGAAGTCGTGAGTCATGACTACGGACAAGGGCAGATAACCGGCGGTCAGGCCTTTCGACAGACACAGGAAGTCGGGCGAGATATCCGCCTGCTCACAGGCGAACATCGTGCCGGTGCGGCCGAAGCCAACGGCAATCTCATCCGCGATCAAATGCACGCCATGGCGGTCGCAGGCTTCCCGCAATAACTTGAGATACACCGGGTGATGCATGCGCATGGAGCCGGCGCATTGCACCAACGGCTCGATGATCACCGCTGCGGTTTCATGGGCGTGCTTCTGCAGCGTCTCCTCCATATGCGCAAACTGGCGACGGCAATACGCCTCCCAGGACTCCCCCGCTTCGCGATGGAAGCAGTCCGGGCCGGGAACGTTGATGACGGGATTGAGAAGCTCGTTGTAGGTTTCTTTGTATAAGGCGACGTCGCCGACGGCGAGCGCGCCCAGGGTTTCGCCATGGTAGCTGTTGCTGAGATTGATGAAGCGGGTTTTGTTTGGCTTGCCGCTGTTGCGCCAGTAGTGGAAGCTCATTTTCAGCGCCACTTCCACCGCGGAGGAGCCGTTGTCGGCATAGAAACATTTGTTGAGGCCGGCGGGCGTCACTTCCGCCAGACGTTCTGACAGTCTCACCACGGGTTCATGGGTAAAGCCGGCCAGAATGACGTGCTCCAATTGCTCCAACTGGGACTTGATGGCGTCATTGATATAGGGATGACTGTGGCCAAACAGGTTCACCCACCAGGAACTGACGGCGTCGATGTAGCGATTGCCATCGAAATCCTCCAGCCAGACGCCCTTGCCGCTTTTGATCGGAATCAGGGGGAGAAACTCATGGTCCTTCATCTGGGTGCAGGGGTGCCACACACGCTTGAGATCGCGTTCCCGCAGTTCTGCGTTGGTAGTCAATTCCAGGCTCCTAATTATGTCCGGTAAATTCGCCGCCTATTGTTACATAGGGCGGCGCCCGGGTGGAGCCCGGCGGCAGGTCGACCAAAGGCTTAATCGTCCTGGGTCTGCACGCTGAACACTTTTTCCAGCATCATGGAAAGTTCTCGGGGCTGCGCCGGCGGGCTGAACAAATACCCCTGGCCGTAATCGCAGCCGGACTCCCTGAGTACGGCGAGTTGCTGTGGGGTTTCCACGCCCTCGGCGACGATTTTCATATCCATGGCGCGCCCCATTTTCACCAGAGCGTCCATCAACACTTCTTCCTTGGTTTTGCGACCGAGATTACGGATCAGCAAGCCGTCCAGCTTCAGCATGGAGATAGGCAGCTCTTTAAGCAAGGTGAGGGAAGACGCGCCGTGGCCATAGTCGTCGAGAGATAATCTGACGCCCATATGATGCAATTCCATCAAACTGCGGCGGCTCTCTTCAAATTCATTGAGCAGGTTATGCTCGGTCAACTCCAGCACCAGCGAACCAGGGGGCACTTCGCTTTGACGGATGATGTCGCGCCAGCGTTTGATATGTTGCGAATTGATCAACTGGCGCCGGGACATATTGACGGCGATGAACGGCTGTTGATCAGCGGGGCGGGAGTACTGCCACTCCGCCGCCAGGTTGAGCGCATTTTTCAGCAGCCATTCGCTGATCTGGACAATATTGCCGGTTTCTTCCGCGATGGACATGAACTCCCTGGGATGCAGCTCGCCGAAGCGGGGGTGCAGCCAGCGTAGCAGCGCTTCCGCGCCGGCCAGGCGCATGTTCTTCAGGTCGATGATGGGCTGGAACTCTAAATGGAATTGTTCATTTTGCGTGGCTTCTCGGATATCGCCCTCCAGCATCAGGCGACTGGCGGCCGCTTCGTTCATGCGTTCTTCAAAGAAACGATACTGATTGCGGCCGTTGTCCTTGGCCTTGTACATGGCGATGTCGGCGTTTTTGATCAGAGTGGAGGCGTCTTCGCCGTCTTTGGGGAACAGGGTCACGCCGATGCTGGCGCCGATGTTCAGTTCGTAGTCGCCGACGCTGAAGGATTCCGCCAGTTGCTGCAGCAATATCTTGGCGACATGAATAGCGTCGGTTTCTTCCCGCAAGTGAGGCAGGACGACGGTGAACTCGTCTCCCCCCAAGCGCGCCAGCATGTCGCTCTCTCTGAGCCGCGACTTGAGCCGGTTGGACACCTGCTGTAACAGCTTGTCTCCCACGCCATGTCCCAGGTTGTCGTTCACTTGTTTGAAGCGATCCAGGTCGATGAACAGCACCGCCAGACGCGCATGTTCCCGCTTATGACTGGCGATCAGGGAATTGAGGTGTTCAAACAGATAGCTGCGGTTGGGCAGTCGGGTGAGAGGGTCGTAGTAGGCCTGCAGGCGGATCTGCTCCTCGCTGCGTTTGCGGTCAGTGATGTCATGGACGATCAAATACAGGTAGGAGCTGGCCCTGTCTTTGACTTCGGAAACGTACATTTCCACCAGACTGGAGCGGTTGTCGCCGCGGCGGGCGGCGATGACTGTCTTGCCGGATTGCAGCGACGGCAGCCAGCTCTCATCCAGCATTTCATTGTTCTCAGAGAGAAATAAACGCGAGGCGGAGATATTCCCCATCATTTCGCTGGAAAAACCGAAGAAGTCGCAGGCGGCGGGGTTGGCGTCGATGACCTTGTTGTTCAGAGGGTCGAGAATGATCTGCACGGCGTCGCAGTGCTCAAACATTTGCCGATAGCGGCGCTGGCTGCTTTCCAGTTGTCCGGCGGTGAGAAAATAACGTTGTATGAGTGCGGCAAAAAGAACGATTAGCGCCGCCAGCGCCATTTCCGGCGTCATTTGCTCAATGATGGCGCTGCGGATGGCGGACTGCTCCACGCTGAGCAGCAAATACCAGGGCGTTTCATCTATATTGGTGCGAATGAGGGCGTAGCCTTTTATCTCCAGGAAGGTATCGGTGGGGATGTCCTTGGGATGAGAAATAAAATTGTCGACGCCTTTGGGTAATGCCTCAGGAAAAGTGGCCGCGGTTTTCGCATGGGATGAGGTCAAAGTCGGATGCGCCAGCAACTGGTGCGACTGATTGACGATAAACAGCTCTCCCGCTGACAAGTTGGGACTGCGCACAAACCCTTTAAGCACATCAAGAGTAATATCAATGGCCACCGCTCCGTGAAAAACCTCGTTGGCGTAGATGGGGGCGGCGGCGGTGACCATCAGTCCCTCCCCAAACTCATCTACGTACACCCGGGTCCAGAAAGGCGTGCGTTCGGGGTTGTGATAGGGCAGGGCCATGGTAAAGAATTCCAGCGACAGGGATTCATTGGTATAAGCGAACTTATCGGAACCAATCCAGGGCGCGATATAAAGAAAGCGATTCTGGGAGATGTAGTAGACCCAGTTGGACTCCGGCAGATTCTCTTTGGTGGCGCGGAAGATCGGCGTCAACGACAGCGCCATTTCCATCTCGCGGTAGTAGTCTGGCTGGCGTCCCTGTATGTCTCCCTGCCCGGTGAGGTTGCCTACCTGATCCGTGGTGAATGGCGGTTGCAGGGTATCCATGGCGAAGAGACTGCGCGTGGAATCATAGGCGATATTGGCGGACAGCTCGCTGTATAGATGGTCCTCATGATGATTCAGAAAATAACTTTCCGCTGCGCGGCGCAGAATGGCGATATGCTCCATGATGCGACGGGTGGAGGCGCTGACGTTCTTTTGCGTCTGCTGCAGCTCCACTTGCATGGATTGGTAGTAATTGCGCGTGCGTTCGCGGTAATCAAGCAGGATCAGTACAACGCAGGCTATGAGAATAATCAGCAGCGCTGCGAGTCTGCCCGCGGTAGCCCCCAACTTCATTATTAGCCTGCCCCCTGGTTTATGGATTCAGTATAGGTAATGGCCGGGTATTTGGCGAAGCGCCAGGCGTTGCGGCGCAACACCTGCGAAGCAGATAAGAGAATAACTAAAAACACTGAGGTTTATCGACGTGGAAAAGGCCGGAGAGCAGGAAGGTGCGTTGAAAAATAGTATGGGAACGGGAACGCGGCAGGATAAACGAAGGGCCTGCCGGATAGTTCAGGCAGGCCCTGTTATTGCGTCGACGTTTGAGTCCGGGTCAGAAAGAAATCTTGTCGCCCAGATTCAGGTTGTCCCAGACCGCCAGACTTGGCTCGGCCTGATTCAATGTGTAGAAGTGGATGCCGGGAGCGCCTGCGGCGAGCAGACGTTCGCACAGACGCGTGACCACTTCCTCGCCGAACTTGCGAATGCTGGCAGAGTCGTCGCCATAGGCTTCCAACTGTTTGCGCACCCAACGCGGAATTTCCGCGCCGCACATATCGCTGAAACGCGCCAGATTGCTGTAGTTGGTGATCGGCATGATGCCGGGCACGATGGGCAGGTTCAGGCCTGCTTTTTCGCACCGCTCCACGAAATAGAAATAGGAGTCGGCGTTGAAGAAATACTGAGTGATGGCGCTGGTGGCGCCGGCTTCGACCTTACGGCGGAAGTTGTTCAGGTCCGCTTCGGCGCTTTGCGCCTGGGGATGAAACTCAGGATAAGCCGCTACTTCGATGGAGAAGTGATCACCGGTGCGCTCGCGAATATAGCTGACCAGCTCGTTGGCGTAGCGCAGTTCGCCGGGCGCGCCCATGCCGGAAGGCAGGTCGCCGCGCAGCGCAACGATGCGTTGAATGCCGTTGGAGCGGTACAGGTCCAGCAATTCGCCGATGGATTCCTTGGTGGCGCCGATACAGGATAAGTGGGGCGCGGTGGAAATGCCCTGTCTGTGCAGCGTCAGCACGGTGTCGATAGTGCGCTCGCGGGTGGAGCCGCCTGCGCCGTAGGTCACGGAAAAGAAATCCGGCTTGCGCTTGGCCAGCTTGTCTCGCACAGCCTGCAGTTTTTCCATTCCCTCAGGGGTTTTGGGAGGGAAGAATTCAAAACTGAAACGCCGTTTAAACTGAGTTTGGGATTCCATTAGCGTATTGCCTCCGGTTTAGGGAATCTCTCTGGACAACCGGCGGCGCGGCGAACCGCGCCAGACCGGCGGTCGATCAGTACTTGTAGTCCGCTGGTTTGTACGGACCTTCCACTTCCACGCCGATGTAGTCGGCTTGCGGTTGCGTCAGCTTGGTGATGACGCCGCCGAAGCCTTGCACCATGTAGCGCGCCACTTCTTCGTCCAATTGCTTGGGCAGAACGCGTACGTACAGGTTCTTGGGCTTCTCATCCGCAGGCAGTTCTGCGAACTTGCGTTCGAACAGGTACATCTGCGCCAGCACCTGGTTGGCGAAAGAGCCGTCCATGATGCGGGAAGGGTGGCCAGTGGCGTTGCCTAGGTTCACCAAGCGGCCTTCGGACAGCAGCAACAGGTGATCGTTCTGATCTTTGTCGCGGTGCACGATATGCACCTGCGGCTTCACTTCTTCCCATTCCCAGTTGTCGCGCATGAAACGGGTGTCGATTTCGTTGTCGAAGTGACCGATGTTGCACACGACCGCGCCAGATTTCAGCGCTTGCAGCATATACTTGTCGCACACATTGACGTTGCCTGTGGTGGTGACCAGCAGGTCGGTGTGGCCCAGCAAGTCACGGTTAACGCCTTCTGCGCTGCCGGTGTTGACGCCATCGATGTAGGGGGACACGACTTCATAGCCGTCCATGCAGGCCTGCATGGCGCAGATCGGGTCGACTTCGCTGATCTTGACGATCATGCCTTCCTGACGCAGGGACGCTGCGGAGCCTTTGCCCACATCGCCGTAGCCGATGACCAGGGCTTTTTTGCCCGCCAGCAGGTGGTCGGTGGCGCGCTTGATCGCGTCGTTCAATGAGTGACGGCAACCGTATTTGTTGTCGTTCTTGCTCTTGGTTACGGAGTCGTTAACGTTGACCGCAGGCACCTTCAGCTCGCCTTTTTTTATCATGTCGAGCAGACGGTGAACGCCAGTAGTGGTCTCTTCGGAAATGCCGTGGATGTGATCCAGCATTTGCGGGAATTCGTTGTGCAGAATTTCAGTCAGGTCGCCGCCGTCATCCAACACCATATTGGCGTTCCAGGGCTGACCGTCTTTGGTGATGGTCTGCTTGATGCACCAGACGTACTCTTCTTCGGTTTCTCCTTTCCAGGCGAATACGGGAATGCCCGCCGCCGCGATCGCCGCTGCCGCGTGATCCTGAGTGGAGAAGATATTACAGGAGGACCAGCGCACCTCTGCGCCCAACGCCACCAGGGTTTCGATCAAAACCGCAGTCTGGATGGTCATGTGAATGCATCCTAGGATGCGGGCGCCGGCCAGGGGCTGTTGCGCGCGGTATTTTTCACGCAGCGTCATCAGCGCAGGCATTTCGCCTTCGGCGATGTTGATTTCTTTACGTCCCCATGCCGCCAGGCTGATGTCCTTGACCTTGTAGTCGCTGAAGTTATCTACAGATTGTAACTGAGCCATGTTTGGTGTCCTATTGCTGATCCTAATGAGGGGGGCGGGGCGAACCCGCCGGAAGTCTCGGTCTGTTGCAAAAAGAGCCTCAGGGGAGGCTCTTTGCTATGGGAATCAGATACCGGCTGCGGCGCGCAGTGCGTCGGCTTTGTCGGTTCTTTCCCAGCTGAAGCTGTCGCCAGTGCGGCCGAAGTGTCCGTAAGACGCAGTCGGACGATAGATCGGACGTTTCAGGTCCAGCATGTCGATCAGGCCGCGTGGACGCAGATCGAAGTGCTCGCGCACCAAAGTGGCGATTTTGTCGTCGCTGATCTTGCCAGTGCCGAACGTGTTCACGGAAATAGAGGTGGGCTCCGATACGCCGATTGCGTAGGACACCTGAATTTCACACTTGGCCGCCAGACCTGAAGCGACGATGTTTTTGGCTACGTAGCGGCCTGCGTAGGCTGCGGAACGGTCAACCTTGGACGGATCTTTACCTGAGAACGCGCCGCCGCCGTGACGAGCCATGCCGCCGTAGGTGTCGACGATGATCTTACGACCGGTCAGACCGCAGTCGCCCACTGGGCCGCCGATGATGAACTGGCCAGTTGGGTTGATGTGGTATTGGGTGTCGCTGTGCAGCCATTCTTCCGGCAACACGTGCTTGATGATCTCTTCCATTACCGCTTCGCGAATGTCTGACTGCTTTACGCCAGGGGTATGCTGAGTGGACAGCACCACCGCTTCTACCGCTACCGGCTTGCCGTTTTCGTAACGCAGAGTCACCTGGCTCTTGGCGTCTGGACGCAACCAGGGCAGGATGCTGTTTTTGCGCAGGTAAGCCTGTCTTTCCACCAGACGGTGGGAGTAATAAATCGGAGCGGGCATCAGCACGTCAGTTTCATTGGTCGCGTAACCGAACATCAACCCTTGGTCCCCGGCGCCCAAATCTTTTTCGCTGGCTTCGTCCACGCCCATGGCGATGTCGCCAGACTGCTTGCCGATGGCGTTCAGTACTGCGCAGGACGCGCCGTCAAAGCCAACGTCTGAGCTGTTGTAACCGATATCCAGAATGACGCCGCGGACGATGTCTTCCAGGTCCACGTAAGTGTTGGTGCGCACTTCGCCGGCGATAACCGCCATGCCCGTCTTCACTAAAGTTTCAACCGCCACTCGCGCGTTCGGATCATCTTTAATGATGGCGTCAAGGATAGCGTCAGAAATCTGATCCGCCATCTTGTCTGGATGGCCCTCAGATACTGACTCGGAAGTAAAAATGGAATATTCGCTCATCGCATGCGTCCTTATGGTTAAAGATTACAATGACTGGGGTGGGTTGATGTTGCGGAACCTTCGGACTGACATGCGGTTGCGCCGGTCAGCGTTCGGCTCCCGTTTTTGGGCAATAAAAATTGGCGCACCTGGATCTGAAACCCATTGCGCACGCCTATATAAATGCTTTCGCCTTCCGCCAGGCCCGACTGCGCTCCCCAGCGGGAGATTTCAGTGCTGTCGAAGCCCAGCCACAAATCGCCGCAGGACTCTCTGGCCCAGGACTGATCGTGGCGGCTCAAGTCGCTCAAAATCAACATGCCGCCGGGGCGCAACAAGGCCGCGCAATCGCGAATCATGTCCGCCGGCGACGCCACATGGTGCAACACCATGTTCATCACAATCACATCAACGCTGACGCCCTGTTCGAGGGCGCCACGCGTATCTCCTACGATAAAGCGCACGTTCGACAACTGTCTGGCGTCCGCAAAATCGCGTGCTTTTTGCAACATTTCCTCGGAGTTATCCAAGGCGATGACGGAATCCGCCATCGTCGACAGATCTTCCAGAAAGGCGCCTTCGCCGGGGCCGATTTCCAGAAGCGTGTTGACCTTCTCGCCGGCCAACTGTTGTTGCAACATATCCCGCACAGGCGTGGCGTATAACGGATATTCCGCAATCAACTCCTGGTGCGCCTGGAAATGCTCGGCGTACCGGGAGAAAAACGCCTGACTTTGCTGCGCGCGTTGCTCTCCTACATTGCCAATACGGTCGCGGGTGTCCGTGGTCAACGGCATCAGGTCCAGATTGCTGAACAACTGCAGCCGCGCCAGCTCGGCGCTGTCGTCGCCGGCCAGAATAGGACGTCGGTAGAAAATACTGTTGCCCTCCCGCTGGGCTTCCACCATCCTGGCCTTGGCCAACACTTTCAGGTGATGGCTCATGGCGGATTGCTTGACGTCGAATATCGAACATAATTCCAGCACCCCGTAGGCGTTCCGTTCCAGGACACGCAATATCTCCAGACGCAACGCATCGCCGCAGGCCTTATAAACGCCAGCCAGTTCTGCGTAGTCCGCAGCGGCTTCAGTATCCGCGCCGTTGCTGTGTGGGAGCATGGAATCATTCATAGGCCGAAAGTTTAGCAACATCAAAAAATGCGCACAAGAACTATATCAAAAAATTTTGATATAGTTTCTCTGGCGCAAAAAATGGGTTGTTTTTTGCAGTGAATGACAGTAGGACAAGGCGGCGTCACCGCCTTGGAGACGGGCTCGAGGGGTGAACGGGCGGTAAACATGGGGATTGGGGCGATGAAATTTGCTCATACCTCTTTAATGTATGAAAATACGCTCTCGTTTTTGACCCCCCTAATCACAAACCAAAACTCGATCTGAGAGGGAGTGAGCTGAATGCCATCTCGTAAAGAACTCGCCAACGCGATTCGCGCGTTGAGTATGGATGCTGTGCAAAAAGCCAAGTCAGGACATCCCGGAGCCCCGATGGGTATGGCGGACATTGCGGAAGTGCTGTGGCGCGACTATCTGAACCACAACCCGACCGATCCCTCCTGGATTAACCGCGACCGCTTTGTTCTGTCCAACGGTCACGGCTCCATGTTGTTGTACTCCCTTCTGCACCTGTCCGGATACGATCTGGGCATCGAAGACCTGAAAAACTTCCGTCAGCTGCACTCCAGAACGCCAGGTCACCCTGAATACGGCTACGCCCCTGGCGTAGAAACCACCACGGGTCCTCTGGGACAGGGCATCGCCAACGCTGTGGGCATGGCTTTGGCGGAAAAAGCGCTGGCGGGCCAGTTCAACCGTGACGGTCATGACGTTATCGACCACTACACCTATGTATTCCTGGGCGACGGCTGTCTGATGGAAGGCATCTCCCACGAAGTGTGTTCTTTGGCGGGCACCCTGGGGCTGGGCAAACTGATCTGTTTCTACGATGACAATGGCATCTCCATTGATGGCGAAGTGGAAGGCTGGTTCACCGACAATACGCCCAAGCGTTTCGAAGCTTACGGCTGGCAAGTGATTCCAGGCGTGGACGGACACAACTCCGACGCCATCAAGCAAGCGATTGAGCAAGCGCGCGGCAATACCTCACAGCCGACGCTGATCTGCTGCAAAACCATCATTGGTTACGGCGCTCCCAACAAGCAAGGTAAAGAAGAGTGTCACGGCGCGCCTCTGGGCGACGATGAAATCGCCGGCGCGCGTCAGGCGCTGGGTTGGACCCACGAGCCTTTCGTGGTTCCCGAAGATATTTACGCGGCCTGGAGCGCGAAAGAAAAAGGCGCAGCGCTGCAACAAGCCTGGTCCGAGAAATTCGCTGCATACCAGCAGGCGCATCCTGAATTGGCGGGAGAACTGCTGCGTCGTAGCGCCGGCAAACTGCCGGAAGACTTCGCCGCCAAAGCGGACGCTTATATCGCTGAATGTCAGGCCAAAGGCGAAACCATCGCCAGCCGTAAAGCCTCTCAGAACAGCATCAACGCATACGCTCCGCTGCTGCCGGAACTGTTGGGCGGCTCCGCTGACCTGGCGGGCTCCAACCTGACTATCTGGAAAGGCAGCAAAGGCGTTAGTAAAGAAGACGCTGACGGCAACTACATTTATTACGGCGTACGCGAGTTCGGCATGTCCGCCATCATGAACGGCGTGGCGTTGCACGGCGGCTTCATTCCTTACGGAGCCACCTTCCTGGTGTTTATGGAATACGCGCGCAATGCGGTGCGTATGGCTGCGCTGATGAAGCAACGCTCCATCCTGGTTTACACTCATGACTCCATCGGTCTGGGCGAAGACGGTCCGACTCACCAGCCGATCGAGCAGCTGGCCAACCTGCGCACCACGCCAAACATGAGCACATGGCGTCCTTGTGACGCGGTTGAATCCGCTGTCGCCTGGAAGAGCGCGATCACCCGTGAAGATGGCCCAAGCGCGTTGATTTTCTCGCGTCAGAATCTGCCGCATCAGCCCCGCGACGCTGAGCAGGTAGCGAATATCGAGAAAGGCGGCTACATCCTGAAGGATTGCGCAGGTCAGCCTGACCTGATTCTGATCGCAACCGGTTCTGAAGTCGGTCTCGCTGTCGCCTCTGCTGAAGCGTTGACTGCGCAGGGTCACAAGGTGCGCGTTGTGTCCATGCCGGCCACTGACGTTTTCGACAAGCAGGACTTCCATTACCGCCAGCAAGTGCTGCCGTTGGAAGTAAGTGCTCGCATCGCAATCGAAGCGGCGCACCAGGACTTCTGGTACAAGTACGTTGGCCTGGATGGACGCATCGTGGGCATGAGCACTTTCGGCGAGTCCGCGCCTGCGAACCTGCTGTTCGAAGAGTTCGGCTTCACCGTGGATAACGTGGTGGCCCAGGCGCAAGATCTGTTAGACTCGCTGGATGCATAAATCCACTTACTAACAGAAGAACGCCTTAGCGGTATGACCCATCGTATTGCCATTAATGGGTATGGCCGGATCGGGCAAAGCGTGTTGCGCGCGTTGTACGAATCCGGCTATCGCCAATCCATGGAAATTGTCGCCGTCAATGAACTGGCGGACGCGGAAACCATCGCTTACCTGACGCGTTATGACACCACCCACGGTCGTTTCCGTGGGGAGGTGTCTTTACGGGACGGGCAGCTGATGGTCAATGGCGACAGAATCCGCATCCTGCGTGAAGAAGATCCGGCCAGGGCTCCCTGGGCGGATATCGGAGTGGACCTGGTGCTGGAATGCACCGGGGCCTTTTCCGACCGCATGACCGCAGAAAAACATCTGCGCAGCGGCTCCAGCCGCGTGCTGTTTTCTCAACCGGCCGAAGCCGACGTGGATTACACCGTGGTATACGGCATCAATCACGACGGACTGCGGCAAAGTCATCGCATCGTTTCCAACGCCTCCTGCACCACCAATTGCATCGTCCCCATCATCAAGGTGCTGGACGATAATCTTGGCGTGGAGCGTGGGGTGATCACCACTATCCATTCCGCCATGAACGACCAGCCGGTCATCGACGCCTACCACCATCATGATCTTCGCCGCACGCGCAGCGCGATGGCGTCCATCATTCCGGTGAACACGGGGTTGGCGAAAGGCATCGAAAGACTGTTGCCGTCCATGGTCGGTAAGTTTGAAGCGAACGCGGTGCGGGTGCCGATTATCAACGTATCCATGATGGACCTCACGGTGTGCGTATCCCGTGAGACGGATATGGAGGAAGTTAACGGCTTGCTCAAGGCCGCCTCACAGAATGCTTACACTGGAATCCTTGGCTTTTCCGAAGAGCCGCTGGCTTCCTGTGATTTCAACCACGATCCCCGCAGTGGGGTGGTGGACGCCAATCAAACCAAAGTCAGCGGCGGACGACTGATAAAAATAATGGCCTGGTTCGATAACGAATGGGGCTTCGCCAATCGCATGCTGGATACATCCGCGCATTGGTTGAGTCTTTAGCGCCAGATCCCGGCCGCCGCGGCGCTCGCCGGGATTTTCCTGCCGACGCCATAGGGAAGGGTTTTAAACGATAACAACTGTTTTGTTGAAATGAGGAACTGTTATGTCTGTGATTAAAATGACGGATCTGGATTTGCGCGGCAAGCGAGTGTTGATCCGTGAAGACCTGAACGTGCCCGTCAAAAACGGCAAAGTGACGTCCGACGCGCGTATTCAGGCGGCGCTTCCCACTATCAAACTGGCGATGGAGCAGGGCGCCAAAGTGATGGTGATGTCTCATCTGGGGCGTCCGGAAGAAGGACAGTTCTCCGAAGAAAACTCCATGCAGCCCGTGGGCGCTCATCTTTCCAGCCTGTTAGGACGCGAAACACCAGTCTTGCGTGATTATCTGGACGGCGATTTCGAGGTGGAAGAGGGCGGTCTGGTTCTGTTTGAGAACGTGCGCTTCAACGTCGGCGAAGGCAAGGATAACGAAGAGCTGTCCAAGAAGTACGCGGCGTTGTGCGATATTTTTGTCATGGACGCCTTCGGCACCGCGCACCGTGCGCAGGCTTCCACCCATGGCGTCGCCCAATTCGCGCCAGTCGCCTGCGCCGGGCCTTTGCTGGCGGCGGAGCTGGAAGCGCTGGGTCAGGCTTTGGATAAACCACAAAGACCCATGGTCGCTATCGTGGCGGGCTCCAAAGTATCGACTAAGCTGGACGTGTTGAACTCTTTGTCGGATGTCTGCGATCAATTGATCGTTGGCGGCGGCATCGCCAACACCTTCCTGGCGGCGGCCGATCACAAAGTCGGCAAATCTCTGTGCGAAATGGATCTGCTGGACACTGCTCGCAGCATTGCGGCCAAGGTGCAAATTCCGTTGCCGACCGACGTTGTCACGGCGAAAGCGTTCAGCGAGAGCGCCGAAGCATCCGTTAAGCCGATTGCCGAGGTGGCGGACGATGATATGATTCTGGATATCGGACCTCAGTCTGCGGCCGCCTTGGCGGAGCTGCTTAAGTCAGCTAAGACGATTCTGTGGAATGGTCCGGTCGGCGTGTTTGAATTCGATCAGTTCGGCGAAGGCACCAAAACCCTGGCCAAAGCCATTGCTGAATCGGATGCGTTTTCCATCGCTGGCGGTGGGGACACCCTGGCGGCGATCGATAAATATGGCGTATCTGATAAGATTTCGTACATTTCCACCGGCGGCGGCGCGTTCCTCGAATTTGTGGAAGGCAAGACCCTGCCGGCTGTGGCCATGCTGCAAAAGCGGGCCGCCGAGTAAGTTTTGGGGACAGACTGTAGTCAGATTGTCGGCTCAGAAAACGCGACGGGCCAAGTATCCGTCGCGATGGTCGATGCGAGAGATTAATTAACTAAAAATTGAACACTAAGGGGAAGAGAAATGGCACTGATTACCATGCGCCAGCTTCTGGACCATGCGGCTGAACACGGTTACGGCGTTCCTGCATTTAACGTCAATAACCTGGAGCAGATGCGGGCCATTATGGAAGCTGCGGACCAAACCGACAGCCCTGTGATCGTGCAGGCGTCTGCGGGCGCCCGCAAATACGCCGGGGCTCCGTTCCTGCGTCACTTGATTCTGGCGGCGATTGAGGAGTTTCCTCATATTCCGGTAGTGATGCACCAGGATCACGGCACTTCGCCGGCAGTATGCCAGCGTTCCATTCAGCTGGGCTTTTCCTCCGTCATGATGGACGGCTCCCTCGGGGAAGACGGCAAGACCCCGACTACCTATGAATACAACGTCGACGTCACTCGTCGCACTGTGGAAATGGCCCATGCTTGCGGCGTTTCCGTGGAAGGCGAGTTGGGCTGTCTGGGCTCTTTGGAGACCGGCACGGCGGGCGAAGAAGACGGCATTGGCGCTGAGGGCGTTCTCAGCCACGATCAGATGCTGACTGATCCTGATGAAGCGGCTGACTTCGTCAAGAAGACCCAGGTGGACGCGCTGGCGATTGCTATCGGCACCAGCCACGGTGCCTACAAATTCAGCCGTCCGCCTACAGGCGACATTCTGGCGATTGATCGCATCAAAGCGATTCACGAACGTATTCCCACCACGCACTTGGTTATGCACGGCTCATCCTCCGTTCCTCAGGACTGGCTGGCAATCATCAACGAGTTCGGCGGTGAGATTGCGGAAACCTATGGCGTGCCGGTTGAAGAAATTCAGGAAGGCATCAAGTACGGCGTGCGTAAAGTGAACATCGACACCGATTTGCGTCTGGCCAGCACCGGCGCGATCCGTCGTTTCATGGGGCAGAACAAGTCTGAATTCGATCCTCGCAAATACCTGGCTGTAGCCACCAAGGCGATGAAGGAAATCTGCGTGGCGCGTTATGAAGCGTTCAATGCCGCCGGTCAGGCCAGCAAGATCAAGACGATGTCGCTGGAAGCCATGTTCCAGCGCTACTCTCGTGGCGAACTTGATCAGAAGATCAATTGATCCGCTGACCGCTTAAGACCTTAAGGAAGGGAATGACCCGTCGCAGATAATGCGACGGGTGTTCCCTTTTTTATTGTTAATCTTGGCTCAAGTCGGATCATGCTAAATTAGCCCCGACCGCGAGCCCGTGATTGGTCTATGCTGAACAGACGTCGGTGTGATATCCGGCGCGAAGATAGCGGCGGCAATGAGTGCTTCGCCAAAAGGAATCTGGGGCGGGCCGGCCCGACCTGAAATTAAGGTTTGATTTTTTCATGACGCCATTCTGGGACAGAGAACTCCTGCGCAAGCAACTGCGTCCAATTTCATTTAAAGACGCCCCCCATCTGACTGAGATAGAAAAACACTACTGCAGTTACTATCGCATCGATAAAGAAACCCGCATTACTGGCGTAGCGCATCGACTGGGATACTTTGAGGCCATTGGTTATCGACTGGCCTGCCATATGTATACGCCTCCCCGGCCGCGCGGTACTGTATTTGTGTTTCACGGCTACTTTGACCATGTGGGACTGTTTGGGCATTTGGTTGAACATTTGTTGCGCGATGGCTACGCGGTGGTCGCATATGACTTACCCGGTCACGGACTGTCCAGCGGAGAGACCGTTTCGATCAAGAACTTCGCTCAATATCAGTCTATTTTGGAAGCCTGTCTGATGCTGTGCGACGGCCATTTGCCGAAACCCTGGATGTCCGTGGGGCAAAGCACAGGCGGGGCGGTTTTAATAGAGTATCTGTTCAGTAACCGGTTCACGCCAGAAAGTAGCCCATTCCTGCATTGGGCGTTTTTGGCGCCGTTGGTGCGTCCGCAGGGGTGGCGCTCCGTGGTGATGCTGCATACCTTGTTTGGACCTTTTATCCGTACCTGGCGTCGGGTATTTATGGTCAATTCCAACGACCCCGAATTTATTAAGTTTCTCAAAGACAAAGATCCTTTGCAGTCGAGGGCGGTGTCCATTGACTGGGTGGGCGCGTTGCGACGGTGGGTAAAACGTATTGAAAGCACGGACCCGCTGGAGCAACCTGTCACCATTGTGCAAGGTAAGGAAGACACTACCGTGGACTGGCGCCATAATATTCCGCAATTACAGCGCCTGTTGCCGAATGCGGAAGTGCAATATCTGGAGACGGGACGTCATCAACTGGTAAACGAATCGCCAGAGATCCGGGCAAGGGTCTTTGGCTGGATCAGTGAAGCTTTTGACAGAGCTATCGCTGGTCAGCGTTCAGCTTCTGTTAAGAAAAATGAAACTACAATTACCGCCAACTCTGATAAATCTGGAGATAGAGAATGAAATTTAAGCTTTGTGCTCTTGTAGTAGCGGGTTCCCTGGCCGCTGGATGCCAAACCTACGATCCCTACACTGGGGAAAAGAAAACCGCTAACGCAACTACCGGCGCTGTGATCGGCGCGGTTGCTGGAGCAGCAATCGGCGCGGCCACTTCCAGCAAGAAAGATCGCGGCAAGGGCGCTCTGATCGGCGCAGCTGCGGGTGGCGCTGTAGGCGGCGGCATCGGCTACTACATGGACAAGCAAGAGTCTGAGCTGCGTCACCGTCTGGAAGGCACTGGCGTGCGCGTAGTGCGTAACGGCGACGAGATTACCCTGGTTATGCCTGGCAACATCACCTTCGATACCGGTCGTGCGGAAGTGAAGGCGAACTTCTACGACACGCTGGACTCAGTTGGTCTGGTATTGAAAGAGTTCGATAAGACTATCATTCAGGTTAGCGGCCATACCGACTCTACCGGCAGCCTGGACCTGAACCAGCGTCTGAGCGAGCAGCGCGCCGGCAGCGTTGGTCGTTACCTGATCTCCCAGGGCGTGTTGAGTTCACGTGTGCAAACTATCGGTTACGGTCCGCGTTATCCTGTGGCCACTAACAGCACGACTGAAGGCCGCGCAGCCAACCGTCGCGTTGAGCTGAAACTGGTGCCAATGCAAGGCTAATCGCCAGCTGCATTTGCTGAAAAAGCCAGCCTGTGAAGGCTGGCTTTTTTCGTTTCAGGGGCAAGCTCGATCTTAGCTCTCGATTTAAACTATGCTTAAATCGACTAATCGCCAGGGAGCGGTCCATCTGGCGGGTTATGATCAGCCCGATGTCCGTTTATGTTTACCCATTGTCCGCGTCTCGCAGAAACGCGACCTTCCCGCCGTCAATCTCTGAGCGAACCGTTGAATAGCAGGTTTCATAAGGAGCGGAAAAACGTGTCTTATGCAGATTACCGTTTAATGGAAAGCAGCACATCGCATAATCGCAGGGTTCTGGTAATTGAGGACGATCAGGACACGGTGGACCTCATGCGCAGGGTTCTGGAGCGTCGGGAGGTTCGATGCCAGTGCGAGTTTGTGGATAACGGCGCCAAGGCGATGTTCAAGGTTCACAACGCCCACTTCGACCTCATTCTGGTGGATTTGGGGCTGCCAATCGCCAGCGGCTATGAAGTCATGCAGGCGATCCGTAAATCGGATCATAATCGTTTTACGCCCATTGTCGTTCTAACGGAATCCACCCATGAACGCACAGCGATTGAGTGTTATAAATCGGGCGCATCCAGCTTGATCAGCAAAAGAATGGAATATGGAATACAGGACTTTTACGACACCATTTACTCTATCTTCTATTACTGGTTATCGAAAAATGAGTTTCCCAAGACGGAGTATTAGCGATGTTTGGGCTAGGACTGAAGAAGAGGGACGCTGCCAGGGCGGTTTGCGGCTGCCCTGGCGACGCATTAATCACATGTGAGAGGAGTTAGTTCTCCTCACTGACATTGATTATTCAGGACTGTACCTTGCCCTTCAAACTGGAAGTTGGGGCCGCCATTGCTCTCGTTGTCGCAAAAGTTATTATTTCGCACATTCATCCCAGTATTTTGACTCTCTACGCGTACGCCGCCGTTGCCGTAGTCTTTTTCGCGCCAGCCGTCACTGGAGCCCCAGCCGTTGCCGTGCACTTCGTTTGTAGTCTTGCTTCCTGAAGCGATAGTGGTATTGTCGCCATTCTCCACATAAATGCCCCACCATCTGCAGCCTTCTATTGTGTTGGCTCGTACATCTACGTTTTGTCCTCCCTCAATGTAGATACCCATGCGCTTGCAGTCGTAGATTTTATTCCCCGTAATCCTGACGTCAGGCGATCCCTTCATCACATGAATACCATAGCGAGTGTTGTAGATAGTGTTGTCTTTGATGACATTTCCGCTTCCAGAAGGCCCGTGTTCTATTTCTCCAACGCCAATACCACGGCCTACCGCGTCGTCGCTGGGGTCACCCACAATTGTGTTTTCTATGATGTGGTTGTCATACTCCCCGGACCCATGTAGATCAATAGCGTCCTGTTGTGTGTGCCTGAAGTAGTTGCTTGTAACAGTGATTCCATGACTGGGTCGGTTGGTATCTTTATCGCCCTGAATTACCACTCCGTGGCGTATATTGGGGCCATAGAAGTAACTATTCTCCACCCTGCCCTTATCACACCCGTTTGTATAAACGACGCCATAGCCATGTCCACCCTTATCTGTAATAGTTGCATCCTGAAATCGAGAGCCAGCGACTCTTCCATTGATGGTGTTATTAAAATAAATGGCATGCTCTTTGAACCGATAAAAGCTGCTTTCATTAACGCTGACGTTTTCAGAGTGTTTGATAGAAATTAGCTGGTTGACTCCCTTGGGATGGATAGTTTTCAGTCTTAGCCCGGATATGGTGACCGATGACAGGTTCTTGCCTTTAATTAAAGTTTCATGTTCGTAGTCATTATCCTCACTGGTGTATACCGCAGTAATCGTTGATTTGGCGTACCCCGCGCCTTTCAAGTTAACACGACTCTTCAGTATGATTTCCTCGCGGGTGTGAAAGGTTCCTTCAGGGATGATGACCGTATCACCATCACGAGCGGCGTTAATGGCGGCGTTGATGGCGATGGAGTCATCGTCGCTGTGATCGTCTGGTGTGGCGCCGTAGTCGACGATGTTCAAATTGGTGGCGAAACAGGCGCTGGAGAGCGCGCACCCAAACAGGGCTCCTAGTGCTGATTTCATAAAATATCCTTTGTTTCTGATGTTTAGGGTGGTTAGTGCGTCTGACTCCGCAGAGCGGAAGCGCAATTTGGAAGCCTGGGGTTTGACGCCAGGCATATGTCGGTCCAAGTTGACGCGAGTTCAGCCTGCCTGACCTTGGTGGGGCGGCAGGCTGTAGTCCCGCAATTTCAAGGACCCAGCGAAGTTATTGGCAAAGGTTGTTTTTAACCGTGCCCTGGCCTGCGAATGAAAGGTTTACGCCGCCTTTGCTTTCGTTATTGCAGAAATCGTTGTCCTGAATATCCAGACCTGAATTGTCTGCATCAACGCGCACGCCCCCAAAGCTTGAGCCGCCCAATCCGTTGTTACGAACCTGGTTGCCTGTCTCCGCTTTACGGATGACGGTGTTGTCGCCTTTTTCTACGTAAATGCCCCATTTTTCACAGCCCTCGACTTTATTGTCGCGAATATCCGCATCGGGACCATTCTGGATGTAAATACCGTAGCGCTTGCAGTCGTAAATTTCGTTGTATCGGATGGTGACGCTGGGGGAGCCGGTCAGTACATGAATGCCGTAACGGGTATCGCGGATAACGTTGTATTTGATGACGTTACCGCTTCCTGAGGGGCCGTGAACGTCTTCGCCGACGCCAATTCCGCGTCCAATAGTGTTACTGTCCGGGTCGCCCTGGATGGTGTTGTACATGACATAGTTGCCGTACTCGCCGTAACCATGCAGGTCGATGGCGTCTTGAGCGGTATGCACAAAGCGGTTGTCCCTGATCACGACGCCGTGGCTGGGACCGTTGGCGTCTCCGCCTTGCACGACGACGCCGTGACGGATATCCGGGCCATTAAAGTCGCTGTTTTCTACTCGGCCGCCTTCACATCCATCGGTGTAAACCACGCCATAGCCATAACCGCCAGTATTAATTTCGGTGGCTTCCTGAAACTTGGAGTTCAGAACCTTTCCGTTCACGGTGTTACTGAAGTAAACGCCGTGGCGTTTGAATCGGTGGAAGCTGGCGTCGTCGATAGTGACGTCGGAAGAGTTCTTGATATAAACCAGCGCTTTAACGCCGCCGCTCAAGTTGGTTTTAAGCCGCAAGCCGGAAATGGTGACTTTAGTGACGTTCTTGCCTTTAAGGACGATATCTTCTGGATCATCCCCCTCAAATAACGCTGCAATGCCTGACTTGGCGTAGCCCTCTCCTTTCAGGCTGACGTTACTTTTCAGGTTGATCGTTTCGCGAATATGGAACGTCCCTTCAGGAACAATGACTATGTCGCCATCGCGGGCGGCGTTGATGGCGGCGTTGATAGCGATGGCGTCGTCATCGTTATAGTTATCCGGCGTGGCGCCGTAGTCGACGATGTTCAAATTGGTGGCGAAACAGGCGCTGGAAAGCGCGCACCCAAACAGGGCTCCTAGTGCGGACTTCATAAAATATCCTTTTGTTTCTGATGCTTAGGGTAATAAGCAGTGTGCAGGCTATGCAGCAGAGGGGCAATATGGGGTTTACCCTAAGGTTGGAAGTTAGGAAAAAGTTGCTTCGCTCTGCGGTATATCAGTTCGCCCTGTTTTTGTGATTATTGAGCAGGCTGCGGTCGCCTAACGTCAGCACGTCGATTAATTCCGCTAATCTTCGAGTGGCTTCGGGAGTGCGCTCCAGCAACATTTTTACGACGTACTTGAAGTGAATGTCTTCTTCCCAGCGACTATAAAGGGTGTCCAGCGCATGCTGACTGTTACGGGATTTGCGAGGTCCGTTGACGCCGGTGAGCAGGTAGTAAGGTTCCTGCTCAAAGTAGTGGCACAAGGCGAGCAGCTCCGGATAGTCCGGCATTTCTGTGCGGTTGTTCAATTCCCACTTGGCGTATCGGCTGCGACAAAGCGGGTGGGGGCGGTGCTGTATTAAGGGCAGAAGCTCATTGACGCCATCCACCACCTTTTGCTGGGTGTAGCCGAAATGACTGCGCAGCTCTTTCAGCCGCAGGGCAAAGTCGCTTTTTCGAAATTGGCGGGGCTGGTGGAAAAATTCCGCATTCATGATTTTACCGCTCTGCTTTTTGAAATGTTCTGAAAACAAACATTATTCAGCATATATGCTTTGTTACGTTCCGCCATGTAACAATCGTGCGTTTTTCAATGTGCTCGGAGTTGTTATAAATGCGTTACATCCTGATAGCGAACTGTCGCCAAGTTTGTCCCGGCGGCAGGTGTCCCGGATGGCTAGAGGGTGAGGTACTGGTTAAACCACATGGAGATCAAGAATAGTGAACGCATTACAACTGATTGTGAGACTACTGCTCGCCACAGGAATTTTCCTGACCACTTCCGTCGCAGCGATCGATAAGCCCGTGTTGCTGATAGGCGCTTCCTACGCCAGTGGCGATACGCCTCTAAACTCCGACCTGCAGGGACCATTGTCGGGGATATCGGTTGGTTCAGGAGATTATGTCGACCTGGGTAACGCATTGATGCGATATGGGGTGAAAGTCAAAAGCGAGGCGCAGGCGGGGGCCACCACATTCAGCCGTATCAGTTGTAATCCGGAGTGCGGCTCTGCGCGTTGGGACAGTTACGAGACGCAACTGAAAAAAGCGTTAATGCGAGTGGCGCAATATGACCCATCTGGTTTTGCTGGATACAACGCGGATTATGTGATTATTAGTATTGGCAACGACTGTCTGCATTCCGACTCATTCGGTATCGAACAATCTAAAACTGTCCTGTGCAGCAATGCGGAAATGAATGCGGCGGTGGATCGCCTGATTGCTATTGGCCAACAAGTACTGGACCTGGGCCTCACCCCCGTATATCCCCTTTATCCGAATCCGGATGATCTCGACCTGTCTCTTTTCGCCAATTTATCCGGACTGACCTGGGCGATGAGCAATGATGATTTTAAATTCTTCGGCCGCTTATATGCACATCGGATTCATGATGAGCTTGACGGCGCGCTGCTGGTTAATCCCTGGCGTACATTCGAGCATCGCGGCGATGGCATTCATCCCAATGAAGAAACAGTGATGAAAGGAGCGCGTAGAATTCTGTGGGCGATCCAGGAGTACGAAGCCTCTCGGCAGTGACGACGGTGGACTACAGTTAACGCTGCGAGAACTTATTGCAGCGTTAACTGAGTCGGGGTGTTTGTCTGAGCGTGTATGGGCGTCGTTACGTCTTGTCGTCTCGCTATGCGATACTTTTGTCGCTGATGTGGTTATGGGTTACTGTGAAAGCTAGGCTTTCAGATACCTTTTCCTTTCTGGAGACGTACCGTGACGGCGATTTTTTACTTATATATCCTGCCCAGCCTGAAAATCCTTTTTGTATTGGCTTTAGCCGTCCTTCTTTTGTTCGCCTGCCGCAACGGGCTTCGTCGTAGGCCAGACTATCCTCTGGACTGGTTCAGCGCCGTTGGCGTGCACCTGATCCTGGCTATTGGCGTCGCGGGCGCCGTCGGCGCGACAATTCTGCTTCCTTCCACTGTTTCTGGTATGGAGGGATTGGGCGTCTTCTATCTGTGCGTGTTGGTGCTGGCGCCCGCCATATTGACCCTGTTTGTATGGGGTCTCTCCGCCGCTTATCGCGTTTCCATGGCGCATATCGCTTTGTTGCTGTTTCGTATGCTGATATTGGGGGCGACGCCAGTCTGGTTAGTGGAGGGGACGTCCGGTATTTTTATTCAGGGAGAGTGGGATGCGAGAAGGAGTTTGACCGCTTCGCCAAAGGCGGCTGACGGCGTTATTGAATGGGTGGGAAATGAAGTATGGCGTATGCCTGATGGCGAGATGATCAGGCATGCCGTTTTACAAAAGCCTGCTGGAACGGAGGTGCTGCGCTTGAACCTGGAGTTGGATGGCAAGCGCTATGAGGATATTGAGCACTTGGCGGTGACCTATGCATGCTGGCTGGATGACGAGCTGCATATTGTCACTCCAGCGGAGTCGGAGATCGCCATCGGTTATATCTGGAGTTCTGACCCATACAGCAGCAATGAAAGCGCCATTCGCGTCGACACGGACGCTTCCCTGTCCAGCGACTACAAGCTGGACGAAGAGCTGGGCAGGCTGACGCTGCCATTCCCGACGCCCTATAACATGCTTCGCTTCAGTCAGAAGGCTGGTGAAGCAAAGAATCCTGTTTGGATGCAGGCGGCCTCTGCGCTGGTCAATCCGCCACGCTCCGCCGCCTGTCTGCATGGGGACATTGAGGTGGAGCCGCGATACCGGACTGTCGGCTTATTTATGACTAATAGCCGTCCCGGCAACGCCAGGGAGCGGTTCTGGCAATGGTCCCTTGGTGGGAGCGGCGCACAATAGCGACGAGCCTGAGATCAGAGCAATTTGGCCAGATGCCCCACATCCCCCATCGCGCTGGTGACGGCTCCGAGACTATCGACCTGGCTGCATGGCGCTGCGGCAAGGCCATTAAAAATGTCTGCAATCACACGACGACCTTCGCCGGAGCTGTTCAGGTACGCCACCAATTTATGTGACGCCATATAGTTGCTTTCCGCGCTGGCGTTATAAAAGTCCTGATGCTCCGTAGCGAGCAGCTGGTTAATGGCGTTTTCGCTCAAATCAATGGGGAGCGCCTTGTAGGGCAGTCCGCCGTGTTCCAGGTACTCCGCCATGCCTTCGTTGAGCCATGTAGGCATGGGGCCGACCAGGCCCGCCAGAACAGCGTGAACCACTTCGTGCTTGGCGATAGCGACCGTGGTCTCCAGCTGGTCCTCGTTAACCATATAAATGGTGTTGGCCCCATGGGAGAAGAACGCGGCGGCGTTGAAACCGGGGAACACTTTTTTGCGTAGGGTTTCGTACTCAGCGCGATCGCCGTAAAGCTCCAGATTAAGAATGATCTGCCTGCGGCGTTCAGGCGCGAGATACGCTTCCAGTTGCGTATAAACCTGTTGGGCGGCGGCTCGGATCTTGTCTTCCACCAGGCCGTTGCGGGGCATGCCTTTGCTGGTCAACTTGAAATCGAAATACTTCTTCTGTGAGGCGTAGCTTTCGCCCACGAACTGCGCGCTTTTGTTCCGGGCGCTATCAGAGAAATGGACGCGTCCATTGGCGTCAGTCCATTTGTAAATCTGTGGGGTTTCCACGTCCCGGATGTCGCGAGTTGCGGTCTTTCCGCACATGGTTTGAGGCAGAGCGCTGTGAGCCATTTGCCGCAAAGCGCTCATGACATTGGGCGCTGCGTCTTTTGATGAAGTAGGCGATGATGCTGGCGCGTCAGGCATGGGTGTCCTGTCCGTCAACGATTCTGCCTCGGGCGGTTGCTGCGGTGTTTTACCCAGCAGGGCAAGTAAATTAGCTTCGTGCAGCCATGAGGGATCTTGCGGCAGGCTCAGCGCGTTCAAATAGGTTCTGCGTTGATCCGGCGTAGAGATAAACCAGACTGCGGGAACCAGCGCGACAACCACCAATAATTGCAGCAACCATCTTTTCATCTAAAAATTACGTCCTCGTAAAGTGCGCTGGAGAGCCAAAAGACCGATTATAAACCGCCCGTACATTGCGCTTTAAAGGCTGTGTTGCAATAAATTGTTAACGGTGCGTTGTCAGGGCGTTGCAAGCGCCCTATGTTGAGACGCTGACCCCAACTTAAACACGGCGAGTTTTCTTCTCTCGCCGGTTCTGATTGAAGGAAGCCAAATGAGCGACGCCAATGTTGAATTCGCTGATGCGCGCGTACAGGCGACATTCGCCGCATACCCGGATGAAGTGAGAGCAAAGTTGTTGTTCCTGCGTGATTTGATTTTTGATGTGGCGAGAAGCACTGAAGGCGTGGGCGAGCTGGAAGAAACGCTCAAATGGGGGCAGCCCAGCTATCTGACTGCAAAGACGAAAAGCGGCAGTACTCTCAGAATCGGTCGCTTAAAGTCCCCGTCCTCTGGATATGCGGTTTATTTCCACTGTCAGACAAATCTGGTGGAGACGTTTCGGCGCATCTATGGCGATGAGTTTCGGTTTGAGGGAAATCGCAGCATTCTGTTTGATGTGGCGGACGATATTCCCGTGGAGGCGTTGCGTCATTGTATCGCCATGACGTTGACTTACCACTTGCGCAAAAAATCCAGTGTGGAAAGTTGAATAAACGAGAGGCGGTCGGGAGCCCAAATCAGTGATAATTTTTCGTCGTATTATGATGGGGCTGGCTGTGTTGAGCATCGCGCTCGGCGTCTGGGCTTTTTGGATCGAGCCTGCGTCGTTGGTTGAAAATGAAGTCAGTATCGCCATTCATCCCTGGCCGCAGTCCTGCGATGGGTTACAGGTGGCGGTGATGGCCGATCTGCATGTAGGGTCGCCGCACAATAGTCTATCCCGGTTGAGGGAGCTGGTTGACGCAACCAATGTGTTGAAGCCGGACCTGGTGTTGCTGGCGGGAGATTTTGTAATTCAGGGCGTGATTGGCGGCGAGTTTGCGGAGCCGCGCGACATCGCCACTGAGCTGGACCGGCTGCAAGCCAGCCTGGGCGTGTACGCCGTCATGGGTAATCATGACTGGTGGCACGGCCCGCAATTGATCCTCGACGCCTTTACGGGAACCCATATCGAGTTTTTGGAAGACGCGTCCAAAGAGCTGACTCAGGGGGATTGCCAGTTCTGGTTGGCCGGAATCAGCGATTATTGGGAAGGTGCGCATGATATCGGTAAAGCCCTTGGCGACATTCCCGCGGGGGCGCCTGTACTGGCGTTCACTCACAACCCTGATGTGTTCTACGACATTCCTCGCCACGTATCCCTGACTTTCGCCGGTCATACCCATGGCGGTCAGGTTAACCTGCCATTGATTGGTCGACCCATTGTGCCTTCTCAATATGGCGAGCGATTCGCCATTGGGCATATTGATGAGGACGGTCGCCAGATGTTTGTAACCCCGGGAGTTGGGACCAGTATTCTTCCTGTGCGTTTTCGGGTTCCTCCAGAAATTTCCCTGGTCACGTTAAAATCCGTGTCGCAATAGGGCTCCGCATAGAGCAGTTTGAACTGAAGCTATATCAAGTCCGAACTGGTCTACTATTTATAATGCCGTTTGTGATTAGGTTGCAGATATCCGCCCCCATGCTGGGACAACCCGCGTTATGGCGATTCGTATCTTTTTGCTTTTTATATTTGTCACCCTATGCAGCCGATCAGAGGCGGCGGACTTCAAGCTGGGCCTGCTGCATGGCGACGCTGAAATTTTCAGCTACGAAATCAGTGTCGTGCAGTTGGCGCTTAACTATGCGCCGGGTGAGCATACCCTGGAAGTGGTGTCTATGGGGGACGCCACTCAGGAACGAATCTTAAATCTACTGCACCGGCGTTCAGATATTCTCAATGTGTTCTTCACTGGATATAGCCGCACTCGGGAAGAGCGCTTCTTACAGGTCGATGTGCCCCTGACGAGAGGACTGTTGGGGCATCGGGTGTTCATGATCCGTGAAGATCATGCGGAAAAGTTCTCCCAAGTCAGCTCGCTGGCGGATCTACAGACGCTGACGATAGGCTCGGGCGTGAATTGGCCGGATACGGACATATTGCGCTCCGCAGGCTTTACGGTGACTGAGTCCACTTACGCCAGCCTCTGGTTGATGTTAAAACGGGGGCGTTTTGACGGCTTTAATCGCGGCGTTCACGAGGCGGTTATTGAACTCGGTGAGCATGCGGGGGAAGGATTGATGATCGAGCCGCGCTTGATGGTTGCGTACAAGTTCGACTATTTCCTTTATCTGGGGAAAGACGATGTCGAGCGTTATCGCATCCTTACTCTGGGGTTGCGGCGAGCCTATGAGAACGGTGCTTTTATGAAGAATTTTAACTCCCATCCGGCCATCAAAGAGATGGTCGCCGCTATCCATCCCGAACAGCGGCAGACCTTCTATATCGATAATCCCTATCTAAGCGATAAGGTCAAAGCTATTGCGGACTCGTACTGGCATAAATTTTAAACGGCCTCTAGGAGCGCGACAGCCAGATATGATCCAGAGTGGCCAGCCTGACCACTTCAAGGTGCAGCTTGTGCGGCGGGGGCAGTTGTATGGCGCAATAGATGGCGATGGCGAGAAAGAGTCCGCTGGCCCACCAGTTATCGATGCTCACCGGCTTCAACGCGGTTCCAAATGAGCGCTTGAACTCCATATCTGACAGATTCACCGCGTAACACTCGTCAAGAATAAGGTGGACGATATAGCCGGCGAACACCATGGCGCCCAGCGCCCAGGCGAAGTCGACGCCTTGATCGATGAAGCGCCAGCATAAAAACGCGGAGCCCAACCCAAAGCTGGCGGCGGCCAACAGTGAGTGGAAAGAGCCTCGATGCTCAGTGAGGTGAGCGAACACCTGCAACACGCCGATACGAACGGTAAGAAACGCCACCAGCATGGCGCCCCATAGCGGTAGCAGAGGCAGGTCGGGGAACGTAAACAGTACGACAAAGGAAGCCATCACGCCCAGAGCGCTGAACAGTCCTTTTAATATGGCGGTGGTGTCTGCATCCAGGTCTGGCGCCAGGCCCGCCAGAGTCCCCGCTACCCACAGCGCCATGCCTTGCCCGGGGGTGAATAATCCGGTCAACAGCAGGGTAGAGGTCAGTACGCCGGATGCGGCGGCTCCGCCGAGCAGATGTGTATTAAAATTAGCCATTTAGCGTCGGTTTTCCTTATATGGGATATGGCGCGATTGGCCGGCCATGCTATACCAGCGCCGTTGAGCCGATCAAGCTGGGCAGTAGACATTTATGTCATTGTCTTAAAAAGAAAAAGAGACGGAAGGCTCCGTCTCTTTGCTGTTTCCCGAAGTTAGCGCTTACGGGGTCGGAAACAACGTCCGGCTATGGCCAATGCGCCCAGCAGCGCCAGCATGAATCCGTCGATGGTCCCGCCACCGCCGCCTCCGCCAAATGATGGACGGCTCTTGGTGTACATCGGCTGTTGCGAGTCCACCCGGTGAGATTGCGCAGGCTGCTGCGCTCGTACTTCGCGGGCGGACTCTTCGCGTTGGATGCGATCTCCGATGCGGCGTTCCACCCCGTAATGTTCAAAGCGTCCCTCATCCAGAACCAGCATCGAGGTGTAGTCAGTGACCAGTCCGTACTCGACGGCTAAATCCGTGACCGCCTGTTTACGGTCGGCATCCTCGCCATAATCCTGCTGCTGATCCATCAGATCTTCGATCTGCGCGAAGGCCCAGAGACGCTCCAGTTCAGGGTGCAGGGTTCCGTCTTTGACTTCGAACTGGGTCTGATAGCGGATAGGCGACCCAGAGACTTTGCCTGTCAGCTCCACTTTCGCCTGACCCGAGCCGTAGTAATGACCGAACATCACCAATTGCTGGCCGCGATAAACGCTGCCGATTTGTTTGGGGAAGACGTCTGCGGTTTTGATGCCGGAAATCTTCAAGTTGGCGCCATGCAGGGCGGCGTGGTCGACTTTACTGGCGGCCAGCATGAGCTGACCGATAATGTCGTCGCTATTGCTGACGCTGATGGCGAAGCCGTTACTATGCTTGGTGATCGCTTCCAGCAGAGGACGGTTGGCGGAATTGCCCATAATGAACGTGAACAGGCGAATATCCTTTTTCTCCAATAGTTCAATAAACGCCTTTTGTTTGGTTTCGCCGACATTGGCTTCGCCGTCGGTGACCAGCCAGATAGCGTTGGTGCGGTCTGCATCAAGTCCGGTGAGCGCGCCTTGAATGGCTGACATGAGATTGGTGCCGCCGTTGGGACCCGCATTCTCGACGGCGCTGACTACCTGCTGCAGATTCTCCTGCGTCGCCTGCACCCATCCGTTGGTGATGTCAGTCGCGTTGTCATTGAACATGATGACGCGAACGCGATCATTGCTGTTGAACTTGGCGAACCCTTTACGCAGCCCTTCCAGCAAGGTGTAGAACTTGCCTGACATGGAGCCGGAGCGGTCCAGCACCAGCGTCCAGTCGCGCCCTTCGGTAATGGCCGGCAGGTCGTCCCCAGGCGTCACGGTGAGCATGAAGGTCCCTTTGTCTTTGCCGGGTTCTTTATAGGTGATCAAGTCGACGGAGCCTGGCAGATTCTGTTGTTGCCGCCAGTAGACCACGATGTCCTTATCCAGCCTGTAAGCGCCGGGAGCGGAAGCGGGCGCATTGGCGGCGCCTTCCTGAGCGGCTGTCTGGCTTTGAGCGTCTGACTGCAGGGAAACTGTCCAGCGCTGCTCGTCCATTCGCGCGATCTGCGCCTGTGGATGCTCGGGTAAACGCAAGGCTTCCACCGGATAGCCGCTGCGTAAATCAAGATTGAAGCTGAAGCGTTCTTTCACTGTCTCGTTGGCGGTCCAGAAAGCCAGTTTTTCCTCATCCACACCGCCTTCTTCCAGTGGGTAAACGTAACGGCCGATTCCGGTGTCCACATGCACTGGCTGCAAATACACCAGGCGTATTTTGGTTTCCTGTTGCGGTAAGACCTGGCTGATGGAGATGTCGAACGTTTTATAGGCGTCCTGCTCGGTCAGACCCGCGTTGCGGCCTTCCGACTTTTCCTGCTCATAGATTTCCCGGGCCTGTTTTTTCGCGACGACTTCGCCATGAACCGGCGCGCCGTTGATCCAATAAGTGAACTGGGAGACCGCGGCTTTTTCCGGTACTGGAAATGAGTAGATAGCTTCCAGAGGCTGGGCGTTGGGATTATAGAAAACCTGGTCGACGGTGGTGATGGCGTATTCGCCTTCGATGGTGACGTTGACGTCTTGGGAGCGTAAATCCAGGTCTGGTAAACTGCCACCTTGGGGTTTGAGTAATCCCGCCGCTTGCGCCGCGTCAGGATTGGATAGGGATAACATTAAGACGCAGGCGGAGAGAGATGCTAGTCCGGCCTTTCCATTTAACATATGCAATCACCTTTGCTATTGGGAAGAACGCCGCCGAAGAGAAAAATGATGATTTGTTAGATTTCGGCGGCTGCCTGGAGGCATGCTCACTCAGGCGTTAAACGTATTGAACTTTTTTGCGGGGAGTATTGTTTGACAATACCTCCGGTGTGATATGTGAGGCTTTGGAGCTTTTTATGCGTTGGACTGTCATTTTTTTGGGATGGCTATGTTTTTGTGGCTTCGCCAGCGCGGAGGAAGAGGATTCGCTGGCGGTGATCCTCTACGCTGGCTACGGCTCCGCAGGTAAATTCACTCTGGAGGGGCGCGTCATTGAGCTGGACGAAGATACGGCGGGCGTAGCGCCGGAAGACGGCGGCGCGACCAATCTACGTCGCAATCTGGCGCAACTGTTCAACGCCGAGCAGGAAAATGTTGAGGTGCGCGTCCAGCTTGACACGCAGCATTGGCGAGTGAAGACGGACGAGGAAGGCTACTTTCGGCTCGACGGTGAACTGGCGGACGCAAAACAGTCGGGCTGGCTGACGGTGACAGCGCATGCGGAAAGCGCGAAAGCTGTCGAAGGCGGGGTTTATATGGCGCCTTCTGAAAATCGCTTGGGGGTGATTTCCGACCTGGACGATACACTCATGATCAGTGAGGTGACGGCGAAGACCTCATTGTTGAAAAATACATTTTTGAAGAATCCGCTTCAGCGTGAGGCGGTTCCGGGCGCTTCCGCATTTATCGCCAGTGTTATCGCCGATAATGCGCAATGGGATGCGTCGCCGGTCTTCTATTTGTCCGCGTCGCCACGGCAGTTGTACGGTAATATTACGCTGTTCTTGGAGCACAATGGTTTTCCTCGCGGCGTGGTGGTCGCCAAGAAAGTGTCGAATGAGTCCGACAGCGAGCCCTGGCTGGATCAGGCCGCCTACAAAACCGCCCACATTGAAGATTTGCTGCGGCGTTTTCCAAGGGTGAATTTTGTTTTGCTCGGTGATGACGGCGAGCGCGACCCGGAGATTTACCGGGATATTCAGGCGCGTTTTGCTGATAGGATTGCGGCAGTGTATATACGCAAAGTATCTCCTGATCCTGAGCGGCCGGTTTACGAGGGGCAACAGGACCTGGCGGCGGCGATCGCCAGGATTGAGAACGCGCAGACGGGCGCAAAAGAGCGCTGAAACCTTGGCGCGGGATTTGTTAAAATCCATTTCAGTTAACTAATGGTTTGGAACGCGAATAATGGCTAAGTCTCTTCAAGAGCAGCTCCTCAAGGCAGGGCTGGTTGATCAGAAAAAAGCGAAACAGATAAAGCAGGAAAAGCGCAAGCAGGCGAAACAGACGCCGAAAGGTCATCAGGTCGAGGACGAGGCCAAGGTGCGCGCGCAGCAGGCGCGTGAGGAAAAAGCGCAGCGGGATCGTGAGATGAACCGTCAGCGCCAGGAAGAGGCCGACCGTAAAGCGCTGAAGGCGCAGGTTAAGCAGTTGATCGAGATGAATCGCATCAACCGCAATAAAGGCGAGGTTGGCTATCAGTTTGCGGATGAAGGCAAGGTCAAGAAAATCTACGTCACCCAGGAGCTGCAGGATGGTTTGGCCTCTGGTCGTTTCGCCATCGCCAGAATGGGGGACGCTTACGAAGTGATCAGCAGGAAAGTGGCGGAGAAAATCCGCGAGCGCGCGCCTGAGTTTGTTGTGGTGCTCAACGATAACAAAAACGCTGAGCCCGACGAAGATGATCCTTACGCCGCTTATCAGATTCCCGACGACCTGATGTGGTAACGCTTCCGGCGCTCAGGGTATGAGCGCCAGAACAGAGACTGGCGATCCTGAGCCGCCCCGTAGTCGCAGCAGGCCGATCACCAATGTGACGCCTTTGGGCGGCAGGCGGTTCAGGTTGGTCAGGCACTCCAGCACAATGCCGGATTGCGCCAGCGTCAGGCGATTGACCAGGTGTTCCACGCTGGCCCCGGGATCGACGCCGTGGGTGTCTATCCCAAATCCTCCGACCTGTCTTTCTTCCAGCAAAAATCTGGCTGTCTCCGCCGCCAGACCGGGAAAGCGCATGACGCCCTGCGCGTCCATATTGAAAAAGCGCTCTGGCGTTTTCCAGTAATGTTGGTAGCCGGTATAGAACAGAACTACGCATCCGGCGGGTATGACGCCATGGTTTTGCTCCCAGTGATGTAAATCCTGCATGGTGACGGCGTAGTCCGGTTGCTCTTGCGCCTGGGCGCTGACATCAATCACCACCGCCTCCGGCGTTAGTTGCTGAGGGGAGTATTCGTCGATAGTCATCCCATTTTCAAAAAAACTGGCGGGGGCGTTCATATGAGTGCCGCTGTGCTCGCCGATCTGGAAACTGCGCAGGAAGTAACCGTCTTCTGCGATGCTGGCCTCGTCGGTGAAATGAACCGTCGGATCTCCCGGCCACAGGGGGATATTGGCGTCAATGGGGTGGCTTAAGTCAATGATATTGGAAAACTGAAGCGTTCGAAGGGACATAGAGATTCTCGTCAAATATTTGATTCGCTAGTTATAAGTCAATCTGTCAGTCATAAATCAAGCTGTTAGTTATAAATCAATTAGTCTTTTATAAAATAAATAGTAGCGGCGAAAACAGAGTTTCGGTGTTAGGATGCCCTAAAACTCAATTCAGACATGTTGTTTTGTCTTGCCGGGCGCGCCCGGGTTTTGTGGATGCCCGCGCAGGGAAAGGGATGAAACGACGGTCGGCCTCCAGGAGATGTTATAGATGGAAACAGTTTCCCGACCTGTAGACAGCAGAGTAAAGCTGTCGCAACGCTACTTTAACCCGCTGACATTGGCGGTCTATGACTTGGCGCTGTTTGGTTTCATCGATAAGTACGCCTGGGGTTGTCCAACTGAGCGGGTATTGCGCCATTATCGCGATCATCTCAGCGCTAATCACCTGGAAGTCGGCGTTGGCTCGGGCTATTTGCTGGATCACTCAACTTTCCCCGCCAAGGAGCCGAGGCTGGCGTTGATGGATCTGAGTGAAAGCTGTCTCCAGAAAACCTCACGCAGGCTCACCCGTTATCACCCACAATGCTATCGTCGCAATATATTGCAACCTGTCGAGATTGACGCCCCGGGCTTTGATTCCATTGCAGTGAACTATGTCATGCATTGCGTGCCCGGGCACTTCGAACGCAAAGGCGAGGCGTTCGGGCATTTGAGTCAATTGTTGAATGATGACGGCGTGCTGTTCGGCTCCACGGTGCTGAGCGTCGGGGTAGAGAAAGATATGTTCACCCGACTTTGTATGAGCAGCCTGAACAAAGCCGGCGTTTTCTGTAACGAAGAGGATTGCGCAACGGCGCTTCATGACGTTTTACGACGGTATTTTAATCGCGTCGAAATGGAAATAGTCGGTTGTGTGGCGTTGTTCGCCTGTCGCGACCGCAAAATTGAGGCTGAATAATATCGATGTCCGCGCCGCTGAGAGGGTTTCTGCTGACCCGACAATGGGATGATCTTGTCCCTGAGCAGGACAAGGCGCGGGGCGGACTCACCAAATCATTGGCGCTGCAGTACTGGATATTAACGGATCGCGGCCCGGCGCGACTGACAGTCAGCGACCAATACGCGGTGTGCTTTCTTGAGAGTTCGGCGATGCCTGTGGCGCGCCGCATTCTGACCAATTTGCTCGGCGACAGCAGTGGCGAGCGCCCCCCCTGGTATGAAAAAGAGCTTGAGCTGAAGGATTTTGGCGGGCAGCCGGTGCATGGGGTGTATCTGCGTGAGCAACGCAACCTTTATCGCATGCGTGACTTGCTGACGCAGGCGGGCCTCTCGCCAATGGAGGCGGATATTCATCCTACAGACCGTTTCCTGATGGAGCGCTTTGTGACCGGCTCGTTGGCGGTTCATGGCGAGGCGGTGGAAAAGGATGGGGTGCTGGAATTCCACAATCCACGCATCAAGCCCGCGCCCTATGCGCCTTATTTCAAGGTACTGTCGCTGGATATTGAGACGTCCATGGATGGGGCGCAGTTATACTCCATCGGTTTGGTGGCGACTTCTTATGGCGCGGATGTCGGCGCAGGCGCCGTGCAGCGGCGCGTGTTCATGGTGGGTGATAATGCGGAAGACAGCCCGGAATACTTGGTTTACTGCGCTGACGAAATGGAAGTTTTTCGGCGCTTTATCGCGTGGTTTGACGACTTTGATCCAGACATTCTGATTGGCTGGAATGTCATCAATTTCGATCTGCGTTTTCTGCAAAAGAAAGCCGATGATCTGAACCTGTCCTTTCACCCGGGACGAGGCGGGACGCCCATGGACTGGCGCCAGTCGCGCAGCGACGACCAGCATTTCACTTTATGCATTCCTGGCCGAGTGGTGCTGGATGGCATTGATACGCTCAAATCCGCCACCTACAACTTTGAAAGCTTTTCTCTGGAGTATGTCGCCCAGCATTTGTTGGGACGAGGCAAGCTGATTCATGACCCGGATAACCGGGGCGATGAGATCACGCATTTGTTTCTACACGATAAGCCCAGGCTGGCCGCATACAATCTGGAAGACTGCCAATTGGTGTGGGAGGTGTTTCAACACGCCCTGTTGATTGAGTTCGCCGTAGAGCGGGCGCAATTGACCGGGCTGGCGCTGGACCGTTTCGGCGGCTCGGTCGCCTCTTTTGATAACCGCTATTTGCCGCGTTTACATCGGGCAGGGTACGTGGCTCCGATGCTGTCGCAGAATCCTGTAGGCGTGGGCAGTCCCGGCGGTTATGTGATGGATTCAATCCCGGGCTTTTACCGCAACGTGCTGGTGCTGGATTTTAAAAGCCTGTATCCCAGTATCATCCGCACCTTCAAAATTGATCCGCTGGCGCGTATCAAGGGCATTGAAATTGAACGCGGGCAGGACGTGCTGCGTGAGGATCTGTGGGATCAGCAGGAAACGGTAAAAGCGGACTGCAAGCAACTGGTTCCTGGCTTTAACGGCGCGGTTTTTTCCAAAGAGCATAATATTCTGCCGGATATTATCGGTGAGCTGTGGGCGGCGCGGGATGAGGCGAAACGCCACAAAAATGCGGCGATGTCGCAGGCGATAAAAATTCTGATGAACTCATTCTATGGCGTGCTGGGCACACCGGGATGCCGCTTCTTCGACCATCGCTTGCCCAGCTCCATCACGTTACGCGGACACCGGATTCTGTACCGCACCAAGGAGCTGATTGAACAACAGGGCCATCAGGTGATCTATGGCGATACCGACTCGGTGTTTGTCTGGTTGAAAGAGTACAAGCAAAGTCCGGCGGCGGAGATTGATAGCGTTGGAAAGCAACTGGCTGCAACGCTGAATCAGTGGTGGCGGGATTATCTGACGCAGGAATACGGCATCGAGAGCTTTCTTGAAATACAGTTTGAGACTCATTTCTTACGCTTTGTGATGCCAACCATTCGCGGTTCCGAAAAGGGCAGCAAGAAGCGCTACGCCGGCTTGGCCGCCAGAGGAGAAGGCGAGCCGGAAATGGTGTTCAAAGGGTTGGAAACGGTGCGCACCGATTGGACGCCTCTGGCGCGTACTTTCCAGAAAGAACTTTATCGTCGCATTTTTCATAACGAGCCCTATGAGGATTACGTGCGCGACCTGGTCAGTGATATTCGCGCAGGCAAAAAAGACGATCAGCTCTACTACCGTAAGCGTCTGCGTCGCCGGCTCGATGAGTATCAGCGCAATGTGCCGCCGCATGTGCAGGCGGCGCGTACGGCGGATCGCATTCGCGAAGAGCAGGGGCTGGCGCCCCGTTATCAGCGCGGAGGATGGATTGAATACGTGGTGACGGTAAATGGGCCGGAGCCCCTGGAGTACCGACGCTCCGCGCTGGATTATGACCTCTACGTGGAGCGACAGATCGAGCCTATCGCCGACGGCATCCTTCGTTTTATGAATGCGTCCTTTCAGGATATCGCCGGCGGACAGATCGGCTTGTTTTGATCTGATTTCCTAGTCGATAGGAATCAAGTTTGAGCCATTCCACTTCAGCCGCTTTCTCTCATACTGCGTTTCGCTGACTTGAACCTGCAAACTGAGAGTTTGAGTTGCGGGGTCGGCGGTCAGTTCCGGCAGATTGCCTAGCCTCACGAAGCGCTTGGCGTTCTGGGAGTACACCCAATAATCCAGAAAAACATGCTTGGCGCCTGCCGAGGTGGTGATAGCCAAATCGGGAAAACCGTCGAAGTTGATATCGTCGAAGGCGATATGGCCAATGTCGCCAGCGAAGAACACCGTGTCGGGGGCGATCTCCAGACGTTGCTCCTGACCATTGATGGAAGCCGCCACGGCCTGCAGCAATACCTGATCATCCGCGAGCGGCGCCAGCATCGGCGAAGCCTTGATCTGAAGCGCCGCAGAGGCATGCTCACAGGTTGGGATGCGGCCGACGCCAAACAGACAGGTTTCTCCGTCTTTCGATATGGATTGAAGCGGCGAAACGCCGCATGACGTAATGATGGGAAATAGAAGAAGCGCAACGCGTCGCATAAAAAGTCCTTCTCGTCGAAGCAAGAGTCAGACGCCCTAAGCGTCTGATGTCACATAGAGGAGCCGTACTCACATTAATGACTCCCCGTTTCCCGGGCGCATTTATGCTAAGCGCGAGACGCCGCAACGGCAATTCGTCTGTAAGGGCTAAGGCGTTTGGCGTTTAATCAACTATTCAACCACCACAAGTTCTAATCCTCGCCATTGGTAAGCTTTTCTATCGTATTGCGCGGCGTTGAGGCGGACTTCTGTGGTGAGCGTTTGCGTATCGGGTTGGAGTTTGAATACAGGGTAGTTTCCAACCTTCACATAACGCTTCTGCTCCTCCGAGTAGACCCAGTAATCCAGATAAAGATTGGCGGCCCCTAAGCTGGTAGTGACGGCGATATCTGCATGGTTATCAAAGTTAATATCTTCGAACGAGATATACCCTCTGTCTCCCGGCAATAGTAATGCGTCCGGCGACAGGGTCAGAGTTTGCCGGCGCTTGCCCCTAGAGATGTTGATCGCAGAGATATGAAGCTCGTCGTCATCACTGAGATGGGTGGTCAGTGTTGCGGATATTTCATCGCCGCCGTCTTCAAAGTGACAGGTATCTATCTGCTCAGACTCAAATACGCAAATCACTGGCGAGGCCTTCTGCACCGGCTGATTTTGAGCCTGCGAGCAGGCGGCCAGGAGCAATGTCAGAGGAATAAGAATTTTTCGCAACATAGTTGTTTCTCGGCATCGGCGAGTGGTGTGGCGAAAATTCTAATCTGAAAATAGATATCAGTCCGATGAAATATCTAATCTCTAATTTTCACCGGGCTTACTGGTCACCACCGAAGATTGTACCCCTAACGCGCCAGCGATCACTCTGCCTACCTCCAACAACCATCCATCACCGCCTTGTATCCCGACGATTTGTAGTCCTACCGGCAGGCGTCCGGGGAGGGTGAGGGGGAGGTTGAGTTGGGGGACGCCCAGGGCGTTCCAGACTTTGATCAGATCCGATGTGCCTGTGTTGAGAAGGCCTTCTAGGGCGGAGTGGGGTGTGCTGAGAGTGATAACAGCGTCGTATCCGGCCATGAATTGAGGGTAGGCGTTTGCGGCGGCGGCGATTGTGTTTTTGGCCGCGAGTTCTTCGGCGAAGGTCAGGCGTAAGCCGTTCTCAATCATTTCCAGCGTTGAGGCGCTGAGCTGGTTGCGGTGGCTGGCGTATTCGTAAGCCAGCGCGCGGCTGCCCTCCCTGTCGTTCACGATTTTATGACTGTCGGCCAACTGCTTCAGGCTGAACGGCGTGGAGGTATTTTGAATGTGATGTCCTTGGGAGCGCAGCGTTAAAAGGCTGGTGAGCAATGCCTCCTTGACCGGCGTTTCCACTGTAGACCAAAACTCGTCAATGACGCAGGCCAGTCGGAGAGGTCTGTTGATAGGAGGCGTCTGCAGCGATAAGTAAGGCTCCAGCAGGACCTCCGCGAGTAACTGCAAATCATCCATGCTGCGTCCATACCAGCCGACGGTGTCGAAGCTGGGCGCCAGGGGTTTGACGCCTTCCAGAGAGACAATTCCGCGAGTCGGTTTGAAAGCGAACAGACCGCAATAGGACGCGGGCTTGAGCAAGGAGCCCGCCGTTTGCGAACCCAACGCCACCGGGAAGAAGCCCGCCGCCAACCCTGCGGCGGAACCAGCGCTGGAGCTGCCTGGCGTGTGATCCAGTGCATGTGGGTTGCGGGTCGGTCCGGTATGCATAAAGGCGAACTCTGTAGTCTCCGTTTTACCCATGACGATAGCGCCTTCTCGCCGTAGTCGCGCCACCACGGAGCAGTCTCGCGAGGGGCGGTGATCCCGATAGATAGGAGAGAAATATTCCGTAGCGAAATCGACCGTGTCGAAGATGTCTTTTACGCCGATGGGGAGTCCGCTCAGTTTTCCTTTGTTGGGGCGGAAGTCTATCACCTGAGCCTGTTGTAAAACTCTGTGTGGATCGAATGCCGCAAAGGCGCGGATGTCCGGCTCATAGCGAGTAACCTGAGCGATCAATGTTTCACATACTTCTTCCGCTGTGCATTCGCCGCCCTGAATGGATTTCACCCATTGCGCGCCATCGTTGGTTAAAGGTAGGGACATCGTATTTCTCCGTATGTTTCTGGACATCAGCGGACTCACTTTATTGATTAATTTTTGGAATTTAAAACAATAAATTTTTAGCCTATTATCAAATTTTATTGATCAATTCGTTTATCCGACGCTGTCTATCTACGTAGCTACAGAGGGCCAATCGACGATGTTGAGAGAGCTTAAAACCTTTCTGGAAGTCACTAAGTGCGGCACATTCGCCGCCGCCGGCGATCGCATCGGTTTGACCCAGTCTGCGGTCAGCGCACAGATGCAGCGCCTGGAAGAGGCATTGGGCTACTCATTGTTTGAACGCGCAGGGAGGTCGGCGCAACTGACGCCGGAGGGCCGGGCGGCGATTGGTAGAGCGGAACAGATTCTCGACCTGTTCGGCGGCATGTGCGAGGGGGCGGAGCCAGGACCTGTGCGCGGCGAGGTTCGGCTTGGGGCGGTTTCCACTGCGCAGGCTGGTCTGCTGCCGGTAACGATGTCTCATCTGCGTCGCGCGGGAAGCGAGATATCGCTGCGGATTATCCCCGGCTCATCGTTGCAGCTGCTGGCGCTGGTCGATAGCGGCGAAATCGATGCGGCGATATTAGTAGAGCCGCCTTTTGCCTTGCCTCGTGAGTTGAACTGGTCGCCCCTGGCGAATGAGCGTTATGCGTTGGTTGCACCCCATGACGCGCAGGAAAGTGACTGGCGCACGCTACTGACTGCGCATCGTTTTATCCGCTATGACCGCGGCGCATTTGGCGGTCGACTGGTGGAACGCTTTCTACGCCGGCATCGTCTGCATGTGAATGACTGCGCCGAGATGGATGAGCTCACAGGGATCGTCAAAATGGTGGAGGAAGGATTGGGCGTGGCCTTGTTGCCGATCTCGCCGGGATTGGATGTCAGCCAAGTGCGTGTTTTTGAATTAAAGGGTGATGTTTTTTATCGGCGTATTGGCGTGATTGAACGCTCAGAGCCTCGTTCCGCTGTATTCAGCCTGTTCTCTCGCGCTCTTGGCGAGGCCGCTCGCGAATTGTATGAAACCATCGACAGCAAAAAATAGAACGCCTTTTATGACAATGATTGCTACTTGCGTTCCTAACAATGTTTTACCTCTTTTAGCAGAACATAAGACAAGAAAAACGATGCGATATATCACTCTTTCATGTGTCTGGTTCTAGTGACAAATGGCAGTGTTCTTGTCTTTTGTGTTCGATTTCCGCCCCTGATCTCCCAAAGTATGTCACCGAGGGCATACACACTCTCTCTATAACCGGTGAACTTCCCCGCCCCTCAAACGTTGGGTTACATGCGGACGTTAAATTAAAAATATGAACTATGCGTAATGGACTAGTCTTTATCCTGCTGGAGGCCCTGTGGTTTGTCGGTTTGCGCGGGGCCAGAGTGAAAATTAATCACAAAGGAAAAAAAGGATATGCAGTCAGTTAACGCGAAATTATCAGGTACGAGAAAGGAGCGCCGAAAGGTGAGTGGCATGGCGGCGCTGGCCGCGGCCATGCTTATAAGCTCGCCAGTGTTTGCGCAGAACTTGGTGGAAGCGGGCTGTATGGAGGAAACCGCGGGTTTCAATGTGCAATGTTCGGCTAACGATATTCAGATAGCCGGCGTCGCCACGAACCCGGATGGAACGCCGCAACTTGAAATACTGGATGACGGTTGCGCTTATCAGGGAGATACGGTTGAGTTCACCGCTACGTTTGAGTTGGTGTCGTCGGCGAAAGAGCGACACGATATCGGCATCTACTTCGTCACTGACGGAGACCCGGAAGGGGACGGTGCCGTCAGTGGTTCATGCGCAATTTCCACATTGCCGTTTCAACCAGACCCTCCCTGGCTGGACTTGGATGGAACTAACGATCCTTTTCCTGGCACATCAGGGCCGTCAGGGGTGCAGGATACCTGTGGCGATATCGACAAGCCCGGGCATAATCCGCTGTATCCGACCATCACTATCACTGCAGTGTGTATTGACCCGGATGCCGATGGTAAGTTGAACCTGCCTTATTGCACCAGCTGGCGGCAGGCAGGGGCTAATGAGCTTTGCGTGACTCCCACGGATGCTTTCCCAGGATCGCCGTCGAAGTGTAAGTGTGACGAAGGTTTCAACGTGCCAATCGATGTGCCGCCAGCGGAACTGCTGGTGTCTAAATCCGCCTCACCGACTACGCTGACGGAGCCGGGCGGGACGGTGACGTTCTCCATTTCTGTCACGAACGTGGGAGTCGATCCGTCTAACTCGGTGACGATGAATGCGTTGACCGACGATATCTACGGTGACATCACCATGGCGGGACATGACGGCATAATCAGCACCACTTGCGCGACGCCGCAGACTATCCCGGCGGATGATCGCAATCCTGGCGGCGTGGACACCTATAGCTGTCAGTTCACCGCGCAGATCAATGCGAACGCCAACACTGTGGAGACCGATACGGTCACCGCCAGCGGCGTGGATAACAATGGTTACTCACTGTCGGGGCAGGATAGCGCGAGCGTCACCATTCTGGATTCGCCTCCTGTGCTGGAAGTGGTCAAAACCGCTTCGCCCACACAGTTGTTGGAGCCCGGCGGTCCTGTCACTTTCACCGTCTCCGTGAAAAACACCAGTCCGGCGTCCAGCGATTCCATTACGCTGAGTTCATTAGTGGATAACATCCATGGCGACCTGAATGGTCAAGGCGACTGCCAGTCCGGGCTTGTCATTGCGCCGGGGCAGGAGTATCTGTGCTCCTTTACCGCCAATGTCATGGGCAACGCGGGCAAATCGGAAACGGATACGGTCACCGCTTCCGGCGCGGATGACGAGGGCAATATGGTGAGCGCCAGCGACTCCGCAACCGTGGTGATCGTTAACGTGCCTTCGGAAATCTCGGTGACCAAAACCGCTGATCCAGAGCAGGTCGATGAGCCGGGAGGCAATGTCACCTATACCTATACCGTGACCAACCTGTCCACCGTCGATGCAGTGACCATTGAAAACCTGGACGACGACAAGCTGGGCGATTTGAACGGCATGGGCGACTGCGCGCTGCCGCAAATCCTGTACTCCTCACAATCTTTCACCTGTTCAGTGACCACCTTTGTCAGCGGCAATGGCAATACCTCGGTCACCAACGTGGTGCTGGCGCTTGGCGTGGATGATGACGGACAGGTACTCAGCGCCATGAGCGACGCCACCGTCGACATCATCAATGCGCCGCCGGCGGCGACGCTTACCAAAACCGCGACGCGGGCGCTGGTGACGTTTGAAGTGACAGTGACCAATACCTCCGATGCTGAAGCGCTGACGGTCACCGCTCTGGTGGATGATATGTTCGGCGACGTAACGGTGGTTCAGGGCGATCTCTACAACACGACCTGTGTGACGCCGCAGGAACTGCAGCCCGCCGCGCAACCTGGAGACAGTTACACCTGTAGCTTCGAGGCTTGGGTGAACAGTGCGACTCATACCAATACCGTCACCGCAACCGTTGTGGATGACGATGGTTCCGCGCCAGTGTCGCCTTCAGATAGCGCAACAGTAACGCTGCAATAACGCTACTTTCTTTATTCTGCTGAACAGGGCCGGGCGCATACCCGGCCCTTTGCTTCTTCTCTTTCTTTCTCCTGTTCGGCGACGAACCGGCTCAGTTGTCACTGCATTCTCCCGCATGTTATGTTCAGCGCCATTTGGCGTCGTCGGATTTTCTGGCGCTTTTTCTGCGCGGGCCTATGCTTTTAGCGCGCATGGAAAAAGGATGTGCTTAAAACCGGCGCGTGGTCACTGCATCGAAAGGAGATAGTCAGATGCGGCTTCAAGCATTCATTGCTTCCTTTTTTATGGTAAGTGTTTCAGTGGCGGCGACCGAGAGTGCCCCTGAGGCGACGCCCGCGCCTGCGCAAAAGCCCGCGCAGGAAAAGTCGGCGCCGACCCCTGACTCCGGATTTATCCCTCCTGCGGAACAGGGCGTTATTTCGCACCGAGACATGGCGTACGTGAGTAACGGCCATGTGCAACAGAAGTTGGACCTGCACCTTCCTTCCGCCGGTAAAAATATCCCGCTGATTATCTGGATTCACGGCGGAGGCTGGATGAATGGCGATAAAACCCAGGGCGTTCCCATCGACTACGTGGATGAAGGCTATGCCGTCGCCAGCGTCAACTATCGGCTCAGTAATGTGGCCAAGTTTCCCGCACAGTTAGAAGACGTCAAGGCGGCGGTGCGCTGGTTGCGCGCCAACGCCGGGCAATATGACATTGACCCTGAGCGCATTGGCGTGTGGGGCGCTTCCGCCGGTGGCCATCTCGCCGCGTTGCTGGGAACGACGGGGGATGTGGAAGATTTTGACGTGGGTGAAAATCTGAATGTTTCCAGCCGGGTGCAGGCGGTGGTGGATTACTTTGGCCCCACGGATTTTCTTCAAATAGATGAGAACCGTCTGCCCGCCAGCGAGTCTCACGACAAAGCGGGCTCTCCCGAATCCCGTTTGATTGGCGGCGCAATACAGGACAACAAAGACAAAGTTGAGCGGGCCAACCCGATCACTTATGTCAACGAAGGCGACGCGCCTTTCCTGATTGTGCATGGCGACGCTGATCCCATCGTTCCTCATCATCAAAGCCAACTGCTGGAGGCGGCGTTGAAAGCGGCGGAAGTGCCGGTGTCCTTTTACACGGTAAAAGGCGGACAGCATGGTCGTTTCAATGACGCAAAAGTGGTCGAGCTGACCAAGGCGTTTTTCACCAAGCACCTGAAGCCGGTCGGCTATTGGGCGCTGAATTGATTTTTGGGCGAAGCGGGGGCGTGATGAAAACCGTCTATTGCGCGATTTCCTTTCATGGTTTCGGGCATCTGGCGCAAGTCGCGCCGGTGCTGAATCGCCTGATGCGTGAGCGGTCGGATATCGAACTGATCATCCAAAGCGAAGCGCCGCTGTCGATCCTGCAAACCTGGCTGCAGTGTCCGTTTCGTCATGTCATCAGGCAAACGGATTTGGGCATGCCCATGTTCGACGCTCTCAAGGTCAATGTTCAGGCCACTTACGATGCGTACCTGAATGAATATGAGACGTGGGCGGAGACGCTGGCGACGGAAACCGCGCACTTGCGTGAGCAGAAGCCAGATTTGGTGCTGACCAATATCAGCTATAGATTATCCGCCGCAGCGGGAGAGTTGGGTATTCCTTCCATGCACTTCTGCTCGCTGAACTGGGCCGATATATTTCTTTCCTACTGTGGCGACAGGCCCAGGAGTCAGGAAATATACGCGTGGTTATGCGCTTCCTATAATCAGGCACAGGCGTTTTTGCGGGTGACTCCTGGGATGCCGATGACAGGTATGGCCCATGTGAAGTCAATCGGGGCGATATCGCGTTCCGGTCGTCGATGCGATTTGCGAGAGGCGTTTCAGCGCCCGGACGCAGACAGGTTCGTGTTGGTGTCTATGGGCGGCATGCCTTACGCCATTCCTTTTCGCGACTGGCCAACCACTCCGGGGTTGGTCTGGTTGACAGGGGAGCCGGTAAACGGCCGGGGTGACTTTATCTGCTACAAAGATTTCCCAATTCCGCATATCGATCTTCTCGCCAGCTGCGACGCCGTCGTCACCAAACCCGGCTACGGCACGCTGGCGGAAGCGGCGGTGAATCAGACGCCGGTGTTGTACCTGCCGCGGCGGGATTGGCCGGAAGAGCCTTATCAGATTGAATGGCTGCAACAACATGTCCCCTGCCAGGAAATCGATCAGAAGCAACTGTTCAGTGGCGCGATTGTCGATGAGCTGAATCAGATCTGCGCCGCGCCGCCTATGAAGCCTCCAGCTTTGACGGGAATTGACGAGGCTGTCACGGAGATTCTCGCCTTATTGGCCTGAGGGCTATAAAAAAACGTAGAACGTAAAAAGGGGCGCTAGCGCCCCTTTAAAGTCTGCAATGTCTGCGACAGTTTTATACTGCGCGTTTCATTCTTGGCTTCAGTAGTTGAACACCTCGCCCAGCGCGTCGCCGGGGCCTGGCTGAAACAGCTGTCCCGCCGCAGGACTGTAGGCGTAGAAACGATGGCGCAACGTTTGTACTTGCGCATAATGCGATGCCGGGTGAGTGATGCTGTAACGGTACGAGCCATCGCTGTTAGCGGTCTCCTGTGCGCCGTTCTGTAAGCCGCCATCCGCCTTCAACAAGGGCGCCCAGAAATAGCCGGGGCCGCCGTTTTTCTCCACAAATAACTGCACGCGCTCCATCCTGTTCGTAAGCGTGATGGAGTAGGTGACGCTGCCATCCGCATTCTTTGTAATCCCTTGCGGCTGTGGATCTGGTCCGGGCGCGTCGCCGCCCACTTTCACATTGACCTGCGCTCCGCCTACAAACTGATGGTCGGCGTTCGCCAGCTTCACGGCGATAGTGTGTTCTCCGTCGGAGAGCCCCGAGATCGCGATAGGGGAGGCGTCATAGCGTTCACCCTGGTCGACGCCATCCACGAACCAATGCAGATGACGACCATCAACGTTCATTTCCCAGTTGCGTAACGTGAACGCCAGATCGAAATTACTCTCTACCTGGCTACCCTGGGCCGGGGAGACAATTGACGCGGATGGCGTTTTCACGGCAGGTCCGCCGTCTGCGACAGGGTCAACAAACGGGAAGCGGGTGTAGGCGAGGAGGTCTTCGCGCTCCGCGGGCGACATGGCTGAGAAGGCGTCGCGAGAGGCGGCGGCTTCACCACCATGCCACATGATCGCTTCTTCTATGGAGGTGGCGCGACCATCATGCAGATAACGGGCGGCGCCGTTAACTTCCGCGAAGTGCCCGATGGCCCATAGCGGCGGCGTTCTCCACTCGTAACCGGTAGCGGCGTATTCCGGGCGCTTGTCGGCGAGTTCTGGTCCCATGTCGTGCAACAGGAAATCGGAGAAGGGTTGGATAACCTGATTGCGGAGCGAGACGACTTCAAAGTCCGGTGAAGTGGTCATGGTGGGAATATGGCAGCCGCTGCAGTTAGCTTCCTTGAACAGCTCTTTGCCCCTTAGCTTGCTGGCTTGTGACGCCTCGTCGGCGAAAAACTCCAGGTTGGGCGGCACGGCGAGATGACGTACGTAGGATTCGATCTTATGTAAATCCTCCATGGAAAACTCGGCGCCGTTTCCGAAGAGGGGGTTGGTGATTCCCATGTCCTCATGGGCCGCCTTGGCGGTCTGTTGTAAGACGCTGGGTTGTCCGGCCTTCCAGCCATATTTGCCCAGGCGCATGGTTTGCGACTGCCTGTCCCACACGTAGTTGGCTTTGCCGGAAATACCGTCGCCATTGGCGTCATCGGGATCGGCGAAAGCGAGTAGGGTGGCGTCGGAGATGGCGTCGATCAAACCCATGCCGGTCAGCTGCGGCGCAATGCGCGGTGAGAACAGAATGTCGCCGCTATTGATGGGGGAGTTCAGCGTCCAATCGTAAACAGGTTTGTGCAGGGTATAAGCGCCGCCGCCAATATGGTTGCGGACAATGTTTTGGTACGTCACGGTCGCCTGGCCTTCGCCGGCGCCGCCATTTACGCTTTTATCCTGTAGCTGCCCACCGTAAGTAGGATGCGGAACGGGGCCGCCGTGAGCGTCGGTTCCTTCAATGCTGAGCGCCAACAACATGGACTGCATCGGCTGGCCGGGCTCTGGCGGGGTTCCACGGCCGTCATTGGTGTGGCAGGCGAAACAGGAGCTGTTGTTGAATTGGGGCCCGAGCTGATTCGCCAGCGTAACCGGCGTACGCGCTCGTTGAGGGAAGTCGATATATTGCTTGGGAGAGGGCTGGTCGCCGATGCAGTCGTATTTGGTCTGAGGCGCATGCAAGGCGATATCTGGATTGCTCTCGCCGAAGTCGGTGTCGAACAGCGTTTTCCCCGCCAGGAAGTTTTTCATTTCCTGGCCGCCGATATTGACCAGGTGCTGGGCGAACAGAAACTGTTTGTCCTGAATGATGTTCGGCGTGGTGGAGCCGCCGGGTGAGAAATAAGGATGCTGACGCTCCTGAGAGAGACGTCCCTCGCCAATGCGGATGCGGAAAATATCGTTGTAGTACTGCTGATCCGTGCTGGCGCGCTTGAAGGTCCACTCCAGATCGATCAGTTGGCCCTCTTTGACGTCATTAATGACATAGCGCCAGGTATTGGCGTTGACCTGCTCCATATCGCCGCCTTTATCGAATTCCGCGCGGTAGCAGACATCCTGCTTGTTCAGCGGGTCAGGCACGCCGATGTGGTCGCTCCAACGAATATCGCCGTTATCGGTAGGATCGTCGGTCACGACTGTCATTTCCAGGCGGTCGCCCCAGTCTTTGAAGGTGGCGATATAACTGGTGCCGCTGGTGTAGCCGGCGACATAGTGATCAAAGCGGCCTTCGCCCTCGTGTCGATCGCGAAAACGGCCGCCGAAGGTAAAGGTAAGAGGGTAGGCGGGCTTTGAGAAACCTTCGCCGACTCTGTATTTGAACCAGCCGCTATCCACCGGCAGTTCTGCGAACTGGGCGTCCAGCACCTGGGTGTAGTAATACTCAATGCGGTCGCCGTCGTTTAACCCGGAAATCTGGGCTTCAAAATCGGTTTGTGAAGCGGTTTCCGTCAGCTCTTCAACCTGTATTTGCGAGCCATTGATGCGGTAGTTGATATATACCCGTTCAGTGGGGGAGCGCAGGTTGAGGGCTTGGGGAGAATGAAAGCGCAGCATGGCCGAGCCGCCATTCATCTGTAGTGTTTGCGTGAACTCGCGAGGGTCGCCGGGATCAGCGGCGTAGGCGGTTCCTGAAAGCAGCAGTAGAGTCGTCAGCAGCTTGTCCATGATGGAGTCTTTGGTTTTCATAGGCGGTCTCTTTATGAAAGCGTTACCATTTTTTATCTTAAGGAAAGCGCATACATCTAAAGCTATCCCTGTTTGGTATTGGCCAGTTCAGGCTTATACAACGCTCAGGCGGTGATATGAATCGGTAATCCGGACTAGCATTTTCCTTCATGCCAGACGGAAGCGTTGACGGAACTGGCGATGTTTGTTCTTTTTTAATATTTGTTTTCAAATAGTTATCTCCATCTTGCCTCCTTGTTAATCCGTTATTAACTCTCTGTTCAAGCGATCTGATTTTTATGAATTTTGTGAAAGCGTTTTCATTGTGACGTTAAGTATAGCCGTTATTACGAGACACGAGACACGAGACACGAGGCCAATTAAAAGTGGACTAGGATAATCGAGGTTATTTATTTTGATAATTTTTTATTTTTATAGATATATAGCCCGTTTTATAACCCCCCTCATTTCTGCGTAAAAAATCAAGAAATAAAAATTAAGTTATTTAATATCAATAAGTTAAAAATTTTTTTCGGGTTATTTTGGAAAGTTGGCATGTGGGCTGCAATACATCTGGCAAGTAAACAAACAATGTCTTGGAACACTGCGACAGAGTCTGATTACCAGATTAGATAGCAGTGAAATTCAGTAAAGCCGAATGTATTGTCGGCGGGAGTAAAGAAATGGCGAGTAAAACACTATTCAACAACCAGCGCGGAAATATGGCGCCTGCAGCGGACACCCTTAATCAGGCCGGCGGCCTGGCTTATAAATACTCCGCAGAGCATGCGCTGGCGCAGTACGCGGTGACCGGATGTTTCACCAGCACATTCTATGCTTCCGCTGAAGATCAGTTGGAAAAAGTCATGGAGTTCGCCGCTCAAGTGGAGCCTGAGTTTATCGCCAAATTGGCGGTGTTCGCTCGGGAGCGCGGCTTCATGAAAGATATGCCGGCGTTGTTGACTGCGATACTGACTGTGCGGGCTCCGGAACTGGTTCCCGCCGTGTTCAAGCGGGTCATTGATAACGGCCGTATGGTGAGAAACTTCGTACAGATCATGCGTTCCGGCGTTGTTGGGCGTAAATCCCTGGGAACCATGCCCAAGCGGCTGGTGAAAGAGTGGATCAACGCTCGTGGCGAGTCTTCTTTGTTCATGGATTCTGTCGGTGCGTCGCCTTCGATGAAGGATGTCATCAAGATGGTGCGGCCAAAGCCGGAAAACCTGATGCGGCAAGCTCTGTACGGTTATCTGATCGATAGAGAATACGATGCGGAGAAGCTGCCGCAGGTTGTGCGGGATTATGAGGCCTTTAAGGCGGATCAGTCCCAGCCGCTGCCGAAAGTGGAGTTTCGGTTGCTGACGGCGCTGAACCTGACGCAAGCGCATTGGGCTGGCATCGCCCGCAATGCGGGATGGCAGATGACGCGGATGAACTTGAATACCTTTGCGCGGCAGGGCGTGTTCAAGGAAAAAGGAATGGACCGTGTGATCGCTGACCGTCTGCGTGATGAGAACGCCATTCGCAAGGCCAAGGCGTTTCCGTATCAATTGATGGCTGCCTACACCATGGCGGGCGAAGGTGTGCCTAAAATGGTGACGGAGGCCTTGCAGGACGCGATGGAGATCGCGCTGCAGAATGTGCCGGCGCTGGAAGGGCGGGTTGTCGTGTTGCCGGATACCAGCGGGTCTATGACTCAGTCGGTATCAGGTTATCGTCCCGGCGCTTCCAGTAAGGTGCGATGTATTGATGTCGCCGCTCTGGTGGCTGCGGCTATCCTGGCGAAAAACAAGGATGCGGAGATTCTCCCGTTCGCGACCTCAGTGCATCAGGTGCGTTTGAATCCCCGGGATTCGGTGATGACCAACGCGACCAAACTGGCGCAACTGGGCGGCGGCGGAACGAACTGCTCCGCGCCTCTGGTAGAGCTGAACCGGCGCAAAGCGGAGGTGGATACGGTGGTCTTCGTTAGCGATAACGAGTCATGGATTGATACGAACAGCCGTTATGCGGGGTACAACTCAGGGACGGCGGTGATGCAGGAGTGGCTGAAGCTGAAGCAGCGTAACCCCAAAGCAAAAATGGTGTGTATCGATGTTGTGCCCAATGCGTACACCCAGGCGATGGAGCGTGATGACATCCTGAACGTGGGAGGATTCTCCGATCAGGTGTTCACAGTGATGAAGTCCTTTTTGAGCGATAACCCACAGACCTGGGTGCGCACCATCAAGGAAATCGAACTGTAGCCAGGGATCTTGGTGGAGAAAAAGGCCGCCTGCGGGCGGCCTGATTCGAAGGCTTAATTTTTGATATCGGCGAATGCTTGTATGACTCCATACCCGGGTTCGAGTCCCGGTGGCCGGGCGCGGCTATAGCTCAGTTGGCAGAGCGAGCGTCATACCAAACTGTTGTCGTCGAAGGGAAAGGATTCTGAGTGCGTCTCCCCATCGCGCGAGCGTAATGGAAGAGCGCTTTATGGAAAATAAGTAAGAGTTTTCAGATTTAAACGGCGAATGCCAGTATGACTACATTAACCATTTGGTCCCGGGTTCGAGTCCCGGCGGTCTCTGACCGTAGCTCAGCTGGTAGAGCAGATGACATGTCATGCGCCCTTATTGTCGCCGCGTTTTTTTAAGGCCAAATGCCGGTCAGGATTACATCCAAAAACATCCAGACCACAACTTGTTGGCCGCCCAATGTTGATTTTGGCGAATGCCAGTGGGATTACATCGCTGTTAACGACCAGGTTGCGGGTTCAAGTCCCGTTCGCGCGGAAGTCTTGCGCGGTAGCTCAATTGGATAGAGCAGGAAAGTATCTCACACATATTTGTCGCCGAAGGGAAAGGCTCGTGAGAGCGTTTCCCCATAACATGAAGGTTATGGGAAAGCGTTTTAAGGAGAGATAAACAGACGTTTTTAAAGTTAAACCGGCGAATGCCTGTATGACTACATAGGAGCGCGAGGTCCCGGGTTCGAGTCCCGGCGGTTGGCTGACAACCGTAGCGCAGTGGTAGCGCGAGCGTAGATGTCATACGACTTTTTTGTCGCTGGTCTTTTTAGGCCAAATGCTGGTCAGGATTACATTTTTCCCAAATAACTTCCTGACTGTTTTTTGTTGGCCGCCTTAATTTAGTTTTGGCGAATGCCTGTGTGACTACACCACTTTTAATGGCCAGGTCGCGGGTTCGAGTCCCGCCCACGCTTAAAATGGCGTGGTAGCTCAGTCGGGAGAGCAGGATTGTCACACACACTCTCGTCGCCGAAGGGAAAGGCTTGCAAGAGCGTTTCCCCATAATGAGTAAATTATGGGAAAGCGCTTTTGCATCTGATGCAAGGGTTCTTTGGTAAGTCGGCGAATGCCCGTATGACTACATCGGGGCTGCGAATTTCCGGGTTCGAATCCCGGCGACTGTTCACAGTTGTGGCCCATTGGTAAAGGCGCGCGGTATATGCGTCATACAAACTTTTGTCGCCGACTTTTTAGGCCAAATACTTTGCAGGGCTACATATTCCGGGCCTTGCGCAACGCTTGTTGGCCGTTTTTGCTCTTTTTAGCGAATGCGTATAAGACTACATACTGAAACCATGCCGCGTCTTATGCATTTTTGTCGCTGAAGGGAAGCGCTCACAAGAGCGTTTCTCCATAACGCCAGAGCTGAGGAATATCCTGAGTCTCAGCATTGGGCGAATATGGGAAAGCGTTTTATTTTCTCTAATGCTGTAAATTATCTGTCTGAAGCTTGTTGGATATCAGAGTGTGCAGATGAAGACAGTTATTGTGGCGGTGCTTTGCCTCTCGCTAGGGTTTGGAGTTGGATATTTAATTCAGTGGAGCGAGTTCGCTGGGCGGGTTGAAGATGCCGTCAGTCGAGAAATTGCTTTACTAATGCGCTTTCCGGTCCCCTCTTGTGACAAAGTATTAAGGAACAGCGATACACGGGTCAGTGTCTCCCAAGGCGGAGATCAATCTCTCTGGTTTTATGAGAAAAGCAGCGATACTTTGCGAAGAGTCGTCGTCTCCGCTGACCTTGTCGTCGGGTATGAAGAAATGTCGCTTGGCTGTCAGTAGCGTGGATTGAAGCTCGGCGCCTAAACGTGCGCAAGCTGCGTTCGTGTGATGCTATGCCCAGAGTAATCTGAAATTATGGACGGTTAATTTCGACGATATGCCAGGTGACGTCGGTATAAGTGACCTTAGTGTCCGCTAGCGCCGCAACAGGGGCATTGATGCTGTCTTTTAGGTAGTCAGCGATGATGAGCTGGGTGTTGGCCAGCGTTTCCTCCAGCGTGCCTCCCACGCCGCAAACCAGAAGTCCGGGTATCGACGAGAAGTAGTCCGCTTTCTCACTTTGCTTGACTGCGACCCGGAAAACTAACTTGGTCATAGCACTCTCAGTTCTTGTAATAATGTAGAGCCATGGTATCCGATGGCGGCGGGTTTCTCCGATAATTATTTCGCGGTTATTTGTGAAACTTTGTTAAATAAATGCCCGATAAATGGACTTTTTCTGCACGTTGATCGCTATATCGACAACTTTTCTGGTATCGCCATGAAACGCCCCATGAACGGGGCGTTTAACGCTTAATAGATGTGGCGTTGCCTGGGCGCTCTAATAACGGTTCTTCTCCGCAGGGTTTTCGCTCAGATATTGTACAAATTCCCACTCGATGCCATTAGGGTCGAAATAATAGGCCCTGCGGCGAAACGGATGCGCCTCTGTTTCATAACCATCGTAACCGCGCTGCTGCAACCGTCCTGTCACGCCATCAAGATCCTCCACCACCATGCCAATATGGTTAATGCCGTCGTTGATATAGCGGGTGCTGACATCGCTCAGGTGGTTATCGCACTGCTGTAGCGCGAAGTAGAAGCGGTCATTGCCCACATGGGCCCATCTGCCGTTTTGACTCATCAGATCGCCTTCGCCCCGTAATGCAAAGTCGGGGAAAGCGGCTTGCAAAAACTCCATGGACTTTTCGATGGATTCAACGGTGATGTTAGCGTGTTCCAGATACATGATTCGTTCTCCATTGTCGCCCTGGGGGCGTATTTGTTGTTAGGTTTATTTAGTAAAGCGTTTGCTTTCCAAATAGATTATTCCTGTTCTTTTCTTTAGTAAAGCTATCGCTTTACTAAATTTTTCCTATCAACGTATACTGACGCGCTATCCATTCATTGTAGGAGCGAGACTTCTTTGACGACCCAGGAAGACAGCGGCGAGCGCATTCTGTACTTGATTAAATCCCGAGGGCCGGCCAGCGCTCCCGAATTAGGCGGGATGTTGGGCATGACCACCATGGGCGCCAGGCAGCACATTGCAAAGCTGGAGCAAGAGGGCCTTTTGTATAGCGTAGAGGAAAGGAAGGCGCGTGGACGCCCTGTCGCGGTCTGGCGTCTGACGGAAAAGGCGCAGGGTCGATTTCCGGATAGTCACGCCAATCTGACCGTCGACTTGATCGCATCCACCCGTGAGGTGTTTGGGGAAGAGGGGTTGGATAAGCTCATTGAGGCGCGCAACGCCAAACAATTGCAGAGCTATTTAACGGCGCTATCTGTGTATCCTGATGTGTCAGACCGAATCGCCAAACTGGCGGAGCTGCGCAGTGCGGAAGGATATATGGCGGCCGCGTTTTTTGAGCAGGACGAAGGCGTCTGGTATCTGGTGGAAAACCATTGTCCTGTTTGCGTGGCGGCGCAGCATTGTCAGGGATTATGTCGAGCGGAGCTGCAAAATTTCCAGCGCTGTTTCGAAGAGCTTGCAACGGTGGAGCGTACGGAACATGTGTTGAAAGGCGCGCGTCGCTGCTGTTATCGGTTTACTTTGAAAGCTTAACCATGAGCGGGCGCGCCTGTGGCGTTTGGGATTACAGTGATCCGGTTGCGTCTTTCTCAATGGCTTCCGCCAATTCGCTCAAGAACGCGCTGCGTACTTTCAGTTTGGTGTTCTTGTGCGCTTTCAAATTCAACGCCGTCATTTTCTTGGCTTCATCCATCGCCCTCGCCATCAGTTCTGACTCTTCTACGACGATATCCAGGAAGCCGGCTTCTCTGGCCTGTTGAGGCGCAAACATTTCCGCGTTGATGACGCAACGGTTGAGGTATACCGGCGCCAGACGCGCGCGGGCGATAGAGATGCCGGCGTGATGCATGGTCATGCCGATCGCCACTTCATTCAGGCCTATTTTATAGGGGCCTTCGACGCCAATGCGCAGGTCTGCGGACAGCAACAGGAAGGCGCCTTTGGCGACGGCGTGACCTGGGCAGGCGACGATAATGGGCATGGGAAAAGAAAGCAGGCGGTGAGACAGGGTGGACCCTTGTTTAACCAGCGCCATCGCTGACTCCATGCTTTGCGTCATGACTTTCAAGTCATAGCCGCCGGAGAGCATGCCCGGTGTTCCTGTGATGACCACCACGGCCTTACTCTGTTCCGCCGCGTCTAATGCTGCGTTGAACTCTTCGATCAATTGCGGGGAAATAGCGTTGACCTTGCCGTTATTTAGCGTGATGACGGCAATACTGTCCTTGAGTTCATAACTCAATAACTCGCTCATCGTGGACTCCTTAACTGTGTGTGTTTGCTGTGTTGTTATATGACTTATCAGGCGGCGTATTATGGCACATAAAGCCTTGCAGGAAGCCGATTGAGAAGGCCGAGAATGCGATTTATGCGCGCTAACCCATTGTCCAGTCGAGACTATTGGGATAGTCCACTAAGGGTTGACATTATAAAGTGTGAGCCTCTTCACATTAATTAAACGTGAGGGATAACGGCCTTCGGTAATTACCTACCTAAAGCCCGGACTAACCCCTTCCGCATAGACTCAATCTGACTACTATAGACTGATCGCGCCTAAGAGGAGTTGTATAGGGCGAAAATGATAGCCGGCCAAAAGCAGGCCTATCAGATAAAAATAAATCTCCTATATGGACTGGAGGAATAAATGCTAACGAAGAAGACAAGCCTATCCATGGCTTTGAGCTCCCTTACTCTTGCTCTCGCCACCGCCGCTCATTCGGCTCCCCCTTCACGCAGTGATCTCTTGAACGAATTCTGGAGCCCAGACCGCCTGCATCCACTGGAATGCCGCTTTGGCGTTTTAAATAACTCCCCATGGGGACTGCCTCGTTGTATGCAGGCTAAAAACGTCATGGCGCACCTGCAAATGCTGAACGATATCGCCGGCGCTAACGACGGCACTCGCGCCGCTGGCTTGCCGGGTTACGAGGCTTCCGTCGACTACATCAAATCCACGCTGGAAAGCGCGGGTTACAACGTGACGCTGGCTCCATTCCCGTTCAACGCGTTCTATCCGCAGGGTCCGGGAACTCTGGAATCCACTGCTCCAGACACCACTTCCTATGAGTGGGAAGTTGACTTCTCTTATCTGTCGCAAACCGACGCAGGCGATGTAACAGGTCCTGTGGCGGCGGTTGATCTGGCGTTGGGTCCGGATAACGGCTCTACCAGTGGATGTGAAGCGGAAGACTTCGCCGGCTTCCCGGCAGGCTCCATCGCATTGGTTCAGCGCGGTTCCTGTACTTTCCAGATCAAAGCGGAAAATGCAGCGGCGGCTGGCGCAATCGGCGTCATCATCTTCAACCAGGGCAATACTGAAGACCGCAAAGGTCTGATGAATGCTACCTTGGGCGATGATTACACTGGCGGCATTCCTGTTGTGTTCGCGACCTACGACAACGGTGTTGCATGGTCCGGAACTGAAGGCTTGCAGATGCACGTCGTGACTGACGTCGTGAGAAAGCAAACCGAGACAGTTAACGTGATCGCCGAGTCCAGAAGAGGCAATCCGGACAACGTCGTCATGGTCGGTTCGCACCTTGACTCCGTCTATGAAGGCGCTGGCATCAACGATAACGGTTCCGGTAGCGCAGCGTTGCTGGAAATGGCGCTGCAAATGCGTCGCGCGCATCCACGCAACAAAATCCGCTTCGCATGGTGGGGCGCTGAGGAATCAGGTCTGGTTGGCTCTACACACTACGTGCAGAACCTGCCGGAAGACGAGCTTAAGAAAATCAAGGTCTACCTGAACTTCGATATGATCGCTTCTCCGAACTTCGCTTATATGATTTATGACGGCGACGGTTCTGACTTCGGTCTGGAAGGTCCTCCTGGGTCCAAAGCCACTGAAAAACTGTTCGAAGACTACTACAAGCTGCGTGCGCTGCCTTATGAAGGCACCGAGATCAGCTTCCGTTCCGACTATGCGCAGTTCTTCACTGACGGCGTAGCCTTCGGCGGTCTGTTCACTGGCGCGGAAGTCGCGAAGACTGAAGAGCAGGCGGAGAAATACGGCGGCGACGCTGGCGTTGCTCTGGACCATTGCTACCACCAAGCTTGCGACGATATCAATAACATCGCGCAGGACGCACTGGAAATCAACATCGACGCAGTGGCGTTCGTAACCAGCTGGTTGTCTCTGTCCACCAAAGTTATCGATGATGAAATCGAAGCTGCGGCGAAGAAAGACGAAGGTGTTGCAGCTATGCGCGCATTCAGCGCGAGCTCCAGCTCCAGCGCTTCTTCCTACGACATTACTCACTGGGGTAAACACTGGATCAAATAATCCACTGATCCTTGGTTGGTAAACCCATAGCGCTTAGCCCGGCGCCGCCTTGTGCGGTTCCGGGCTTTTTTGCGGCTGTAATCCGGCTCTTTGAACGGCGGATATGGACAGGAATACGATTCTGGTTTATTTATTCATCCGGCGGACCCGCTGTCTCCTTCTATTTTTCTGAATGGATAGGCTGTTGCGTATCAGCGCTTGTCTGCCGCGGCGTATCGCCGTTTTAATCATGTTCTTCGTTTTCTGCGCCGTTGTGCTTTAGGACCATGCGAAAAGAGAAAATTCACCAACAGATTATCGCCAAACTGCAGGACGACCTGGCTGTCGCCCAGCAGGCGGCCAATACCGCTCATGAAACCGCCACCCATACAGAAAGCGTTGCGGAAAACAAATACGACACTTTCGGTCTGGAGGCGTCTTACCTGGCGGAAGGGCAATCACGGCGCGTGAGGGAACTGGAACTGGCGCTCGCCTCTTATCAAAATACCCCGCCCAAGCGTTTTACTGATCAAGACGAGGTCGGCGTTTTTGCGTTAGTCACATTGGAAGCGGAAGACGGCTCCGAGCGTCGTTTGTTCGTGGGGCCTGAAGCGGCAGGGTATAAGTTTCTGCTGGATGAGCAAGAGGTGTTGGTTATTACGCGGCATTCTCCCATTGGTATGAAACTGATGGGGAAAATGGTGGGCGACGTGGTTGTGCTTGTCGCAGCGGGGCAGGAGAAAGAATTTGAGATCGTCGAGTTAGAGTGATCCAAGTCGATGGGAAGCCTGATAAGACTTCCCATTACGCTCTCACTGCTCAGGCGACGATATCTTCCATGCTGACCTGATTCAGCTGCATCCATGCCTGAATGTTTTCGTTGGCGCTGACCAAATCGGTAAAGTCGTGCGCGATTGCTTCCTTTAGATCCGCCACTATAGCTTTGCGCACAGGCGGAGCAGAGGCTTGGTTGCTGCGAAAGTCCTCATCCAGGTTAATGCGGCAGATAGCGCGATTGAACTCATAGTATCTCCAGCCTTCTTCCTTATTGCCGCCGCGAATATCAATGGCGCAGGACAGTTCTGTTAGCGCATTCTCCCATTCCGGCGTCACCTTATCCTTCAACGCGAAGCCCAGTTGCCCATGGTTCATATGGTAGCGTCCGTCTGGGTCTGACTTGACCAGTGCGCGGAATATGGGAATGGTTTTCTCCATGAGCTGTTTATTGTTACGCCAGTTTTCTCCACGCACTTTCCAGGTCTGATAAAAGATTTTCGCTTTGGCTTCCGGCGAGGCGGCGGCGATGGCTTCATCCAGCTCCGGTTGTGGGGCGGGAGGGAGTTCAAAACTCGGGTTAAGCTGGCGGTCCACCAGGTTTTGCGCTTCGGCATCCAGTTTGGTTTGTTTCTTGATTTCCTCAATGTCGCGGTTCGCCCGCTCCATGCGCTCGGACAATGTGCCCAGCGCGGTTTGATCCGCCTGACGAAAAGCGCCGGCGAGAAATAGGCGGGTCCAGAGATAACCGAATAAAAATCCAATGATGGAAAAGTACAGCAGCACCGATAAGGCGAAGATAGAGGCGTCCCGCCCGCCGCCGATGCCTTCCGCAATATAGCTGGTTACCGCGCGCAGGTGGGATGGCATGGCGGTCAATTGAGTCAGGCCGACGCCAACCAGCATCTTGGTCAGCCAGTCGGATATTTGTTCAAGATTGGTGTTGGCGAGGTAGCCTGCACCTAGGCTGTCGCTGGCGCCGACTTTGATTGCTCCGCCTGACTCTTGTTGCAAGGTGCGGGGAATGCCGAATATAAAGCCGAGTACGCCGCCCATAAGCAGGAAGGCGCCCGCTACCATCAGTCCAACGCTGGCCACTGCCGTTTTTTGCGAGAGCGCCGAAAATTGCAGTGCGTAGAGGGCGATTGCCGCCGCTCCAGCCAGCATCGCGGTGCGTAATGTGCGCAAGGCCTTGTTGCTGTCCGAAGTCTGCTCCCTTTCAGTACGTTCCATGGTTCTGATCCTGCCTAAAAGCTTCCTGTTGTAGTCTTTGTTTCCGAACATTTTTGCGCTCCCTTTATACCTCAGCGGCGGGACAATTGCAGTGATGAAATTGGCTGTGCGCTGAGTGCAAAACAATGATGGAACTGCTTTTATCAATGGCTGTGTCGATCCTGGCCAATAATGCAGAACACAACGACCTGTACTGTCTTTTTCGGGAGGAGGGAGGCTTGCATCTGTTTGATAACTATGGCGTTATGAGGTCATCAACAAAACTGCAAGGAGAAAAACTGATATGCGCAGCCACGAGGTGGACTACAAGATCATCGGCCATGATATGCAAATGGTGGAAGTGGAGCTGGACCCAGGCGAAACCGTCATCGCGGAAGCCGGGGCCATGAACTACATGACCGGCGGCATAGAATTCGAAACCAAGATGGGCGATGGCTCGGACCCTGAGCAGGGCTTCTTTTCCAAGTTGTTCAGCGCTGGCAAACGCATGATGACCGGGGAGTCTCTGTTCATGACTCACTTCACCAACAGCGGCCATGGCAAGCAGCAGGTTTCATTTGCGGCGCCGTATCCAGGCAGCATCGTACCCGTGGATCTGGCCAATCAGGGCGGAACTATTATCTGTCAGAAAGACTCCTTTCTGGCGGCGGCCATGGGGACTCGCATTAGCGTGGAGTTCAATCGTCGACTGGGCAGCGGCTTCTTCGGCGGCGAAGGTTTTGTGCTGCAAAAGCTGGAAGGGGACGGCATGGCCTTTATCCACGCTTGCGGAACTGTGGTGGAAAAGCGCCTTGATAACGAAACGCTGCGTTTGGATACAGGCTGTCTGGTGGCGTTTACGCCGTCCATCAGTTACGAAATCGAGATGGTGAAAGGCATACGCAGTATGTTTTTCGGCGGAGAAGGCATGTTCCTGGCGACCCTGCGGGGAACCGGGACTGTCTGGATTCAGAGTTTGCCGTTCTCTCGGCTGGCGGATCGTATTTTGGCTCATGCCCCCAAACAAAATGGCGGAGTAGAAGTAGGAGAGGACTGAAACTGACGTTTTATCATGATAGAGTGTGACGTCGTAGGCGTTTAACGTCATCGCGCGGGCGATCGTTTATCAAATTAATGACGGTTGTCCGCTTGATGCGACGCTTGCTCATTTGGCGGCCCATGAAGCCTGGAATGCTTTGTTTGAGCCGCCACACGCCCAGAACCCAGCAGTGTTCGCGGCGTATGAGAGGGATGTCATGCGGTCGACTCTGTATTGCCTTGCAAGGCCTTGCCTCTCTTAATGTGAAACTCTCTCACATCTCCTGATACTAAAAACGAAAGCAACATTACAGGCGGCTATGGTATGGATATTTTGGCAACCAGAGTTTATGGGAAGAATGGAAGTCACACGGCCGAAGAGAGCGCTAGCCGAAGCGGTGCGCGCAATGGTCAATCTGAAACAACATCGCCACTTCAACTGTCAGCGGAAATCTATGGCATTTTGACCGTCGCGCTGGCGCGACACTTGGGGCCGGTTTCAACTCACCTTATTCGCAATGCCGCCTCGCATTCCCGCTCACTGCCGGAAATGATCGATACGCTGTCATTGCATATTCCCAACGGCGCCGAGCGAGATACTTTTCTTGATCGCGCCCACAGAAATGACGTTATGACACACCCCGGACGCAGCCTGGATTCCACTGCGCGCCAGAAAGCAGCCGCGCCTGCGGCGAACACGAACAGGCCAAAGCCCAAATATAAAAGCAGCGTTGGAACCGCCTTGAGCGAAGAAAAGTTGCAGCGTTTGACGCAGCTTCTCAGCCGGTATGTCGGGCCGTTGGCGGGCTGTATCGTGCGCAAATGCCGTGAAGAGTCGCCGACGGAAATCAAGCTTTATCAGGCGATGGCGGAGTGTATTCCTGACGAACATGAGCGGACTCAGTTTTTAAACAAAGTCCGGCTGAGAAGTTACTGAGAAGCCTCGTTTTACATTTGGAAGAGCGAGAACGCGCCGCACGCCTATTGAGTCGCGGCGGGTAGTTATGCGCGACGGTGGAGAAGGAAGCGCTCCAGCGTCGCGATAAACGGTTCCGGCTCTTCCAGATGCGGATAATGTCCTGACTTGGAAAATATCCTGGCGGTATAGGCGTTGTCCCCCGGCGCTGTGTAAGTGTCTCCCGCCATGACGAAATCGCCCGCGCCCATAATGTGCAAAGAGTCTTGTTTCAAGCTGGCGAAGTCATATACCTCGTCCGGCCCTGACTGACTGTGAATTGAGCCGGTAATCTGCTTAAACACCTCATCGCTTTCCTGTAACTCCGTCTGCGCTTTGATGGCGGCGTATTCATCCATGACCTGAAAGTTCGACCAATAAAACAAGGTTCGCAGATCCTCGTGTTTCAGCTTATCCCGGAATGCTTGTTTGGCGCTCCATAAGCTGGCGGGATTCTGAATATCATACTCAACTTCCTGCATCAGCGTGGCGTAGTCATCCCGTTGGAAAACTTTCATCAGGATTTGATCTATCAGGAAGTTTCTCTTAGCGGGAATATCCGGTCGTAGAGACCTCCCCAGAAAAACGGCTTTAGTCTCAATGGCGTCATCTTGTTTAAGTGCGTCATAAAGCAATCTGGCGCCGTAACTGTGTCCGACCACGGCGCAGAAGCCAGGATGGCGGATGCTTAGGCGATGAATGACGGCGATAAGATCATCGACGTTATCTTGATGACTGAGCGCGGGCGTCTGCGCTGATAGTCCGCAACCGCGCTGGTCATAAGAGATCCAGCCAAAATGTTCGCTGTAAATAGGATAACGTTGCAGCCACTCTTTGAAATAATGCGAGTGGCTTCCGGGACCCCCGTGTACGAATAGAATGATCGCGTTGTTTTGCTTTGGATTATGGGCCCAGCAGTGCAGGTTTTCGCTCATGTCATAACATCCTGTATTGAGCTGATTAACGGCGTGTTGTCAGCAATTTGCAAGAGAAGCCCATTATTCTCCATTCGAATTTATGAATACAGAGCTAGCATTAATACTAGCTGTTGAATCAATGGGGTATTTGATAACGTTGGTGACAAATTAACTCGAAAGGCGTTCTGTCTTTGCGTAGATAATAAAGAATGAGTCGGCGGCGAAAATCGCGGCTGTAATTGTGCAATGGCCTGCGCAATAGAATTACAACGAGCCTAATATTCAGAGGTAACTGAACTTGAAAACAATAGAACCCAGCAGTGAGCAAACTCAACGTTTTGTAGAATTGGCCCGGGAATATTGTCAATGGAGCGAAGCGACGCCGGGCTCCCAAGATGAAGAAATGGCGACAGCTACCAGGCTGCTGGCCAAGCTTTACGCGACGATACTGGATTTGCCTTTTGAGCCGGCGGGGACGGATCTGGAATTTGAAACCATGACCCACGACGCTTGGCAGAAAGTCTACCAGCGATTCAGCTCGATGCCATTCGCACAGTATCGCGATATCGACGACCCGTTTGATATGCAATCCGCTTCCGTCAATGCGGGCGACATCGCCGATGATCTGGCGGATATTTATCGCGACATGAAAGACGGCCTGTCCTTATGGGATCATCATCACGTCAAAGAAGCCGTGTGCTACTGGGAAGAAAGCTTCCGCATTCATTGGGGGCAGCACGCCATCGATGCATTAAAAGCCCTGCACTGGCGTCGTCATAATCGCTAAAAAAATTCCGAGTCCGCGACAGTATTTGTCGCTGCAAAAAGTAATATTACTCCTGCGACGGGATGGAGAGGGACGCTCTCATCAAGGACTCACAAATGGACTCACAAAAGGATTAGCCCGCAGACCCGGCTGGGTCGAAACGGACTTATAAACGGAATTGACGCAGAAGCGCTGTTAAACCCAGGCATGGAAGCCGCCCGTCGCCCTTCTATCTGACAGAAAACCTTGAATGGTTTTCCATGCATAAGAAATTTACTTTGCCAGCAACATATCAATATGAGGAATGCCGTCCTCGTCATACTGCTCGGAAATAGTGACGAAGCCGAAGCTTTGATAAAACTTTTCCAAGTAAGCCTGCGCTTGAATCTTGATGTCATGTTGCGGATACAGCTCCCGCGCCCAACTCAAGCCCTCAGCCATTAGCTTCTTACCTGAACCGCCGCCTCGCGCAGATGGTGCGGTGACAATTCTGCCCAGGGAGGTCTCTGTGTACTTTATTCCTGGCGGCGCAAGACGCAGGTAGGCTGTCAGCGTTTGTACGCCTTCTATGTCCGACCAGCCCAGTAAATGCAGGCAGTCTTTATCCGCACCGTCCGCATCCAAGTAAGGGCAGTTCTGTTCTACAACAAAAACCTCTGACCGTAGGCGCAATAATGCGTACAGTTCATCAAGCGTTAACTCATTAAAGGCTCTACGGGTCCAGTTGATCACAGCTAATACTCCTGATGCGTTGTAATGATATTGCTTGGCTAGCCTAGCACGGCCATAGGTTTTCCCCATATTGGCCTTTGCGCTGATAGTCGCAGGTGATTGATTGGTAGAGAGAAGCCTCCGATATTCATCGAAGGCTTGTTTAGATAAGATCTATCCCTTGTTCTGCACTGGTCTGAATGGGTAAACCCAGCTGGTGAAGGCTTGTACGCTGCGGGTTTGTATCCATACTTTGCCTTTGCCGCTGAAACGGCAGACAAAGCCTTCGCCGGAGAAGAAGAGGGATTTGTATCCGCCGACTTTGGTAATGCTGTAATCCAGCCCTTCCGTAAACGCGACGATATTCCCGGTGTCCACGACATAGTCGCCATCCACGTCCAGCATGATCATGCCGCCGTAAGTGTTGAACCAGAGGTCGCCATCGCCGCTACAGCGAATCAGGAAGAGGCTTTCGCCTGAGAAGAAACCTTTGGTCAGCCCTTGCCATTTGGTTTCCACCGTCACGCCCATGTCGGAGGCGACAAATGCGGAGTTCTGCAGAAAGACTGTTTCTCCCTGTAGAAATACGTGCGCCAGATCTCCCGGAGACGCTGGCGCGATGCCAATTTCGCCGGGACCGTTTTGAGCGGTGAATTCATTGATGAAAATGGACTCGGAGGTTAAGAAGCGGCCCAGGCCGCCTTTCGCCTTGGTCTTCATGACCATGTTGGTGTCCATGGTCGCCATTGCGGAGGCTTCCACCCTGAGTGTCTTTCCGCCGGGCACTTGCACCGTCAGGAATGCGAAGTCTGGTCTCCCTTCAATTTTGAATTTAAAGCCCGGTTGATCCTGCTCCTGATCGATGCTCGCTTCAGGCTCAGCCATGGCGGGGGGGGCAGGCTGCGGTACAGGTTCAGGAGGAGGCGGAACTGGCCTGGTAATCTCATTGTTTGGCTGCGGCTCTTCCGCTGCAACGACGGCAGGAGCGGGCGCTTCGCTCATTCCTACCTGGCTTTGCACGCCGATTTTAGTCAACGCCATTTGAATTTTATCCGCCGTGGTTTCATCAATGCCCTTTTTCACGACCATCGGGGCGCGGGAAAATATCTGCTCGGCGGTCTCAGGCGCGACCTTGAACAATTTGGCGAAAGCCTCCACCGCGCTTTCCCGGGTAACGCCAGGATTCAACTCACCTGTCACAGTGACTTGGTATGCTGCTGTGCTCATCATCACTCTCCTTAAGCTTTGCGCGGCTTCAAGCCTGAGGACATCGCCCATCCGAAGCTGGATGGATTATGCGACTGACACCAGACTGTGCCCTTGCCATGGAATTTACAAACCAGCCCTTCGCCGCCGAGGAACGAATGCATCCAGCTTTTGCCGGCTTTGGTGATGGTGAAATCCAGCGTCTCGTTGAAGGCGACGATATGGCCGGTATCGACGATATATTCCCCGTCCACCTCCACCGGATAAATGGCGCCAAAAGAGTTGAGCAGCACTTTGCCTTTTCCTTTCATATGCAGCCAGAACATGCTCTCTCCCGAGAGGATAGACTTGAACCCTTGCCAGCCTAAATCGATTTCCACGCTGTGTTCGCAGGCCATGAAGGAGCCTCCCTGTACGATCAGGCTCTCATTGTCCAGTTCATAGGCCATCATGTCGCCAGCGAGCGTCGCGCCGAACCAGACTTCACCGTCGCCGGATTTGGGTTCGAAGTGGTTAAGAAACAAAGATTCGCCTGCGACCATACGTTTGATCGCTTTCATCAGGCCGCCGCCTTGCTTCTTATGCGTTGTCGTCGTGACGTCCATATTGCCGCTCATGGCGATCATGGCGCCAGACTCCGCCGTACAGATCTCGCCCTGGGCCAGTTTGACTTTCGCCGCGGTGTTGCCAGGGCGATGGATAAGTTCGATGTCCATAGTGCGCCCCTTAGAAAAGTTTCGGGTTGATCCAGTCGGTCAGACCGGAAATGCTGCGGGTTTGAATGATGACTTTGCCTTTGCCTTCGACCCGGGTTACCAGACCTTCGCCGCCGAAGAAGCTGGAGAAAAGGCCGCCGGCTAGCTGGATATGCAGGCTCAGGCCTGGGTCATAGGCCACCAGATGACTGGTGTCGACGATATACTCGCCATCAATCTCTTTTTCGAGCAGGGCGCCGTAGGCTCCGTACCAGACTTTGCCTGTGCCGGAGACAACCAGCTTGAACAGACCTTCCTTGGCGATGAAGGATTTGAATCCCGCCCAGCGCACACCCAGCGTGACGCCTTCCGTCGCGGCCAGAAAGGCGCCTGGCTGGAAACACAAGGTTTCATTATTTAAGTCAGCGCAGCGCACCTCCCCTGGAGTGGGCTGCACCAGGGTCAGCTTTCGCACGCCGCTGGTGTTATTGCTGAAGCGGTTAATGAAGAAGGTTTCGCCTCCCAGAAATTTTCTTAGAATGGCGATAAAAAACGATCCATTGGTGCGCGTTTCCATATCCAGGTCCGCCGACATGCTGGACATGGCGTCGGACTCCGCCGTGATCTGCTCGCCGGGCTCCAGTTCGACGTCCACGTAACCGAACGCGGCGCCTCCTTTTATCTCTGCCTTCATGCGCTATCTCCGTTGTCGATAACTTTATTTCTTCGAATTTCGATGGAGCGGACTCTATTTTTCCGCCACAAACTCTTTGACCAGTTGCTTCAGTCTCTGGAATTCCGGCTCCAGATTGCGGTAGTCGCCTTCCTGATCACTGATCCGCTCTTGAAGATCGGCTATGCGATCCTCGGTGGCTGGATGCGAGCTCAGGAATCCCATGGTGTCTTTCATCAGATCCCTGGCGTCTTCGTCTTCAATTTTCTCAAGGCGCTTTTTCTCTTCTTCGATGATTTTGTCGAAGAAGGAAATCAAGCCTTTAGGGTCGATATTGGCGCGTTTTAGCAATTCCAGTCCCTTGGCGTCGGCGTCCGACTCAAACCCTCTGGAATAGCTCTGGTTCAGCAATAGCGGCGCTGCGTTGGCCACGGTCGCCAGCAGACCGCTGACGTCGCCGAACAGCGCCTGAGCCAACGCGTAAGTGCCGGCGGCTCCCATAATATTGCGCACGCCATGCTGCTCCGTGACATGTGATATTTCATGCGCCATGACGCCAAGAACCTCACTGGCGTTATCCGCGGCCAGGATCAGTCCGGAGTTAATAACGATGTATCCCCCAGGCAATGCGAAAGCGTTGATGTCGGATGAGTTGGATACGTAAACCTTGTAGGTATAACGCTCATCTTTCATGGCATTAATCAGTGGATCAGTAAGCGCGGCGACCGCTTGTTTGCCATCTTCGGATTCAAGTAGCTCGTTCTCTACCTGATACTGGCCGAATACCGTCTTGCCCAGTTTCTCTTCCCACTCAGCGGGTACCTGCTTTGCGGCGACGGCGGTGATGCTATCCATAAAAACGACAATAGAAAGCGGCGTCCCGATGATCAACGCCACGACAATGACCAGCACTGACCAGTTAATACGACGTACATTACGCGCCTTGCGTAGCTGGCCCTGCAGATGATTATCCTGATGCAGAGCAGGGTGATTGAGGATGCTGCGGTCGCTGGTGTAGAGGCTCCACTCGGGAAAGTCGGGATGAGTGATAAAAACCAGCCTATCGCTGGCCCCGCCCATTTTGACCTGGGCGCCGGTGACAGGAAAGCGAACGCTACTCTCGCCATTGGAGAACTCGACGAACCCGCCGGACACCGTCAGGGAGCCAGAAGCTCTGCCGTTATTGAATTGCTCGTGAAACGCATGGGCCTGATAGGTTTGCGTTGGTTCCATTCATCCCTTCCTGTATGAAATTCTGAAGTGCTGAAGAGTAATAAAAAGGACAAGTTGTCAGGGACGGAATTAAATCCTCTTTCTTAATCGCCGTAAAGCAGAAACGGGGAAAAAGGCTTTGATTTAAAATAGTTGCAAACTTTAGCTGGCGCAAACGCCGTGACCCCTATGTTAAGGCGATCACTTTACTGTGATGAACTATCTTGTTTTCACTGTCTACTGAATACACTGCATGCTAGAATCGCGCGCTTTTTATTCAAATGTAGTCTGTGGAAGTTAGAGTAAAGTTATGATGCTGCCCCGTTATTTGTCTGTTTTGTTGCTCTTGGGAGCGTTTATTTGTTTGCCTGGTTGCGGTGGTGGAGGCGGAAATTCTGCTACCGATAACAGCAATAGCGGAAGCGTGGAAACAGGCGGGGGGCAAGGAGATAATTCTGGCGACACGAGCAATCCATCTAATCCCTCCAATCCTTCTAATCCCTGTGACGCCTCTGTCGGAACACAAGCTGATCTATCTGAAGATTGCCGAACTAAAGATTGGGAGCCGGCAAGCTCTCCCGATAGGTTTAAGGCGGGGCCTTCCGGTCTTTTGTATGTCCTGAGTAGTGAGGATGCAAGCAAGATATATAGATGGGACCTGACTACCCAGCGCTATATCAATCCTATTACGCTGTTAAATCCAATATCCGATTTTGAATATTCCGCATCGCATGAACGCCTGCTTTTAGGGCATCAGAACGGCGAAATTACGGCGATTGATATTACTAAAGATAAAACAGAACGCCCTTTCGCTAAGCCTGGCCTTAATATCATTAAACTTGTCGCGGCCGGCGACGATTTGTGGGTTGTGGTCCCTGGTGACCGTGATCCTTACTACAGCCCCGATGTTCTCTATTTATTGGACGCAGTCGGGCAAGTTAAGAGCAGTACTTCTATTAATGATCAGCTATACACTCTGCAATGGAATTCTGAGACTGGCCGTCTTTATTTCTTTGGTTACCAGACATTTCCGGGCACGGAATACTATTTCTGCGGATCAGGTGATTATGTGACTAAAGGCGGTCTCTATTGGAGACGCTACAACAAGGATGCCGCGACAATTGAGCACTCCTCCGAGTTGGCGAGGTGCCTGGAAGACGGAGATTTTTCGTTGAGTCCTGACGGGGGAGCGCTGGTTGATCTGCGGGCCCAAATTCATGACTTAGACGGAGACTCCGCCCTAACTAAGCTTAGAAGTCCTTTTACTGATCCTGATGCCTTCGGGTTTGGGGAGTACAAATACAAGCAGACTCTCTGGCTTGAAGGACATATTCTGGCGACCTACATTCATGAGGGAAAAACCTATCTCATTAGGTGGGACGATACTCGCCAGGTAGTGGATTACCGGATATACCCGGGAGTTGCAAAGGCGTTGGTTGACGCCGGAAATCAAGTGGCGCTTGTGGTTGAAGATGGCGGTGAAACATTTATTTATAGCTACGATATCCGTCTGGACGATGATGGCGACGGCGTACCAAATCGTGACGATGCTTTTCCAGCGGACATCTCCGCCTCTAAAGACTCTGATAACGACGGTTATCCCGATGAATGGAACCCCGGCTTCACCGATGCTGATACGACGACAGGATTGTCCCTGGACGACTATCCCAATGATTCGTCATGCGCTCTGATTGAGCATGGCTCGCCCATGGACGTCAGTCTGTGTGATATCGCGAGAATGCATTCTGAGGTTGTTGCGACGATCATTCAGGGTAATCGGCAAGGGGATGTGTTTGCTCTGAATGGCGATCGCAACGCCATCTATCGTTGGTCCGCTGTCGACCATGGATATAAAAATCCATGGCGTTTAAGTCAGCCTGTCGTCGATATGAGTTATTCCGATAGCGTTAAGCGGCTTTATGTTCTGTACAAGAATGGTGAAGTCAGATACTTCGATGAGGAAAATGAGAATCGCTTTTTTGCATACATGGTCGGTAATCCCACCTCTATAATAGCCGGAGGAAATGCGGTTATCGTCATGGCGTCTCCAATGTCAGAAGGCGCCTGGTTGTACGACAACACTGGCCGCATTCTGTCTGAGGCCAGTGTACCGCCGGCATTGAATGGTTGGTATGCTTCGGGCAAAGACGACGCCTTATACTTTTTCTCGCATGACTTCCCTGAACTCATGATTTCATTTTCCAGCCCTAGGTATTTGGATTACATCGCACAAGTCGATGCTCCGGTATCAGCCGGCTTTTTAGCGTACAACCCATTCAAAGATCTGTTGCTTATCGATAGGGCTGTATACAGCTTTGAGGAGGAGGGGAGTCAGCTGACCAATGCCGTTAGCTTGCCTCTGAGTTCGTTAAAAGGCGCTACCTGGACGAAAAGCAGCGGCCTTCTGGCTGTTTCGGAAATAGAAGATGGCGGGACACTCTTGACGGAATTGAATCCCGCTTTCGAGAAGGTTGCAGAACAGGAATATGAAGGCGCTCCAGTCGCGGTGTTTGGTGGCGAAGGCGATTATATGGTTGTGACAAAGTCAGACGAACGCATTGAAATAAATGTCTACGTTCCTGTTGTGACTGATTAACGTTAAATTTTTCTTCGGGCGGGAAGTTCTTTTCCGCCCCTTTCTACTTCTTTCTCTTCCCCCAATTCCGCAGTATTAGGCAAGTCTCCCGCAGGAATGATGTAGTTGCTCTTGTCTGACAAGGACTACACTTTACTGAGCTGTGTATGCCTATCAACCACATCCCGGGTCAGGGATATAAAGAATCAACGAATACTCTGTGGGGGCGATTATGGGAATCGAACTGACTATTAATGGAGAAAAGCGCTCGCTGGATGTGCCTGAGGATACGCCTTTGTTGTGGGCGATTCGGGATCATCTGCATCTGACGGGAACCAAGTTTGGATGCGGCATGGCGCAATGCGGCGCGTGTACGGTGCATATGAATGGCTCTGCGATTCGTTCCTGCGTGACGCCGGTTGGCTCAGTTCAGGGGCAGTCTATCACCACGATAGAGGGGCTGGAGTCGAAGGTCGCCAAGGCGGTGCAGGAAAGTTGGGAAGAAGAAGCGGTCGTACAGTGTGGATACTGTCAGTCTGGGCAGATCATGTCCGCGGTGGCGCTTTTGCAAAGCAACCCCAAGCCCAGCGACAGTGACATCGACAGCTTTATGTCAGGCAATATCTGTCGTTGCTCCACCTATGTCCGTATTCGCGCTGCGATCAAGTCTGCAGCGGAAAAAATAGCGTAAGGAGGCTCTATGAAAACCATGAATCCCAGCCTGAGCCGTCGTTCCTTTATCAGCAAATCCACCTTGGGCGGAGCGGGACTGACGTTGGCGCTATCACTGCCTTCTCTGGCTGGCGCAGCGGAGTCCGGTCCGGGGAAAACCTCGGGCGAGGCGGCTAACCAGGACTTCGCTCCCAACGCATTCGTGCGCATCAGCCCAGACAACAAAGTGTACGTTATCAGCAAGCACATCGAGATGGGGCAGGGAACCTACACGGGTCTTGCAACCTTGCTGGCGGAAGAATTGGATGCGGACTGGTCCCAGGTCGTCGTGGAAGGGGCGGAAGCGGACGCCAAGCGTTATAACAACCTGTTCTGGGGACCATTCCAGGGCACCGGCGGTAGCACCGCCATGGCGAACTCCTACCAGCAGATGCGGGAAGCGGGCGCCAAAGCCAAAGCAATGCTGGTCGCTGCTGCGGCGACCTTGTGGAAGGTTCCTGCTGCGGAAATCAAGGTCGAATCCGGCAAAGTAAGTCACAGCGGAAGCTCCAGGCAGGCCAGCTTCGGAGATCTGGCGGAACTGGCGGCTATGCAGCCAGTGCCGGAAACGGCGAAATTGAAAGATCCCAAAGACTTTCGCCTGATTGGTAAGAAGCTGGTGCGTAAAGATCCGGGTAAAACTAACGGAACGGCGATTTTTACCCAGGATGTGCAACTCCCAGGCATGCTGACGGCGTTGATCGCCCATGCTCCCAAAGTGGGCGGCAAAGTCAAAACAGTGGACGACTCCGCGGCGCGGAAAGTGCCTGGTGTCGTGTCGGTCATGCAGATACCCGCAGGCGTGGCGGTATTGGCGCAGGACTTCTGGTCCGCGAAAAAAGGCCGGGACGCCCTCAAAGTGGAATGGGACGACAGCACGGCGTTTCGTAAAAGCTCAGCGACTATCCTCAAGGAATACCGCGAAGAGCTGAATAAGCCGGGGACGCCCGTCGTGCGCAATGGCGACTTCGATGCGGCATACGCTGCGGCGGAAAAGCAGTTTGACGCCATCTATGAGTTCCCCTTTCTGGCCCACGCGGCGATGGAGCCGATGAACTGCGTGATTCAGAAGAAAGAGAATGGCGCTGAACTTTGGTATGGCTGCCAGTTTCAGACGGGGGACCAGATGCAGGTCTCACAGATCCTGGGCGTACCGATGGAAAACGTGAAGATCAATATGCTGTTGGCGGGAGGAAGTTTTGGCCGACGAGCCAACTCGCATTCTGATTACATCGTTGAAGCCACGCAAATCGCCAAAGCCTATTCGGAGTCCGTCCCGATCAAGTTGGTGTGGACCCGTGAAGATGATATGCGTGGCTGGTACTACCGTCCCATCTATGTACACCAGATATCTGCGACCTTGGGCGCGGACGGTTACCCCTCCGCCTGGCGTCATCGCATTGTGGGCCAGTCGATTATTTCCGGCACTGGCTTTGAAGGCATGATGAAAGAGGGTATTGACCCGACCTCTGTAGAGGGCGCCTCCAACCTGCCTTACCACGTCGCCAACATGCAGGTGGATTTGCACACGATCAAGGAGGGCGTGCCCATTCTATGGTGGCGCTCCGTGGGATCGACCCACACAGCTTATTCCACCGAGACTTTTATCGACGAACTGGCCAAATCCGCCGGTAAGGACCCGGTCGCCTACCGTATGAAACTGCTGGAAGGCCATCCGCGTCATCAGGGCGTATTGAAGCTGGCGGCGGAAAAAGCCGGCTGGGATAAGCCGTTGCCGAAAGGGCGTTTTCGCGGCGTGGCGGTGCACGAGTCCTTTAATTCCTATGTGGCCCAGGTGGCGGAAATTGAGGCGGTGGATGACAACCGCTTTCGTATTGTGAAAATCACCTGTGCGGTGGACTGTGGGCTCGCCATCAACCCCGACATTATCAAAGCGCAAATGCAGGGGGGGATTGGCTATGGCTTATCGCCAGCGCTGGTCAGTGAGATCACCCTGGAGGATGGCGCAGTCAAGCAATCCAACTTCCATGACTATCAGGTACTGCGTATGAATCAAATGCCGGATGTGGAAGTGCATATCGTGCCTTCGGCGGAGCCGCCCACCGGGGTTGGCGAGCCGGGTACGCCGGTTGCAGCGCCTGCGGTGGCCAATGCGTTGTTCGCCGCGACAGGAGAAATCCCTCGCAGCCTTCCATTCAAGAACCTGTTCGCCTGATATGAGCGCGCCGATGTTTGTGGAAAACGTGATACCTGCGGCCTGCGCCTGGCTGGCTCAGGGCGCCAGGGTGGCGTTGATTACTCTGGTGGGCGTCGACGGTTCCTCGCCGCGCCCGCTGGGGAGTCAAATGGCGGTGCGTGAGGACGGCGTGGCGGTAGGTTTGATTTCGGGAGGTTGCGTTGAGGCGGCGTTAACCCATGAAGCGGTCGCCGCTCTGGCGGACGGACGCAATCGCAAGCTGCGTTACGGTAAGGACTCTCCTTTCTTTGATATTCGGCTGCCTTGCGGCTCTGGGATCGATGTGCTGATTGACGTTAATGTCGGCGCTGATGTGTTGTTCGCAGTGCGAGATCGGCAACTGCAGCGTCAGCCAGCGTTGTTGTGCATGGACCTGGAGCGCGCAGCCAGCGATGATGGCGCGTATCTGCAACTGGAAGCCTGCTCAGGAATGCAGGCTTCCGACTCCTATGCGAACGGCGATCGCTTTGTCAGAGTTTATAACCCCACCACCCGCCTGTTGGCGTTTGGGCGGGGTGAGATATTTCGACAGCTGTTGGTGCTGACGCCTGCGATGGGATACGAAGTGTTGGCGGTCTCTCCGGGGGACGCATCTGGATATGCCCCGCCCGGCGTGACCAGACTGCATGCGCCGGACTATTTTGAGGAGGGCTGGAGCGACGCCTGGACGGCGGCGGCGTTGTTATTCCACGACCATGAATGGGAACTTCCCATTTTGCGCAACCTGTTACGCACGGACTGCTTCTATATCGGCGCTTTGGGGAGTCTTAGGACGCAGGCCCTTCGGCGTGAGCAGTTGGCGGCGGAAGGCGTCAGTGCGACGGAGGTTGAGCGCGTCAAAGGGCCCATTGGACTGAATATCGGTGGTAAATCGCCGCCGGAGATTGCGATTTCGATTCTCGCTGAAATTATTTCCCGCCGCGCATAAAAAACGGCGCATTACGCGCCGTTCTGAAACAACCCCCAGGCGATGCGCCACATCAGCACTGCGATCAGCCCATCCACCAGTCGCCAGAATGAAGGCCGCGACAGCCAGGGCGACAGCGCGGCGGCGGCGATGGCCAAACCGAAGAACCAGATGATCGAGGCTGAGGCGGCGCCGGCTGCGTAAGCGGCGGGGGCGGACTGCTGAGCGCCCACTGAACCGATCAGGAAAAGCGTGTCCAGATAGACATGTGGATTGAGGAGCGTCACCGCCAGGGTGGTCGCTACGACAATGCCAAGGTTACGTTTGACGGCGCCTTCCGCTTCCAGCCCTGGACCCGGATAGAACGCCCGCTTGACGGAAAAGGCGCCGTAAGCAGTGAGAAAAATCACGCCTCCCCAGCGCGCCCACTCTGCAATCTGCGGGAACTCCCTCAGTAACGCCGCCATGCCGAATACGCCTGCGGCGATCAGCACCAGATCCGCCAGCGCGCAAATTGCGGCGACGGGAAAGTGATGCTCCCGCTTCAGGCTTTGCGCCAATACGAATGCGTTCTGTGCGCCTATCGCGACGATAATTCCCAGAGAGAGGCTAAACCCGTTGAAATAGCTCTGCCACATGCAGTTAACACCTTTTTGTGATGTACATTGCCGCTATAGACGTTGTGTCGTTATGGACGCTTATAGTCATGTACGTTGTTGTGATTCAGGTTGTCGCAGGCGCCTTGCGTTTGTCTGTGTTGAAGATTAGGGTGTTTCTGAATATTAATAAAACAAATAATCCTAACCTATCATTAGAAAAACTGATCATGCTGGATTACAAGTTACTACAGGCGCTGGCGGCGATAGTGGAAGGCCAGGGCTTTGAGAAAGGCGCCGCCTTGCTGGGTATTTCCCAGTCCGCAATTTCACAGCGCATCAAACTGCTGGAGGCGAGGTTAGGACAACCTGTACTGGTCCGCTCTCCGGGACTTGCGCCTACCGATCTGGGAAAACGCCTTCTCAATCATGTGCAGCAGGTGCGTCTACTGGAGCATGATCTGTTACTGGACGTGCCAACGCTGGGCGCGGAGGCGCTGCGCCTGCGCATTGCAATAAATGCAGACAGTCTCGCCACATGGTGGTTTCCCGTGATGGGCGATTACTGCCAGCGCGAAGGCGTATTGCTGGACCTGGTGATCGAAGATCAGGATATCGGGCTCAAACGCATGCGCGATGGCGATGTGGCGGGATGCGTATGCAGTGCGGAGCAGGCAGTGCAGGGTTCCCGTTGTGTGCATTTGGGAACACTGGTGTATCGCGCCTACGCCAGCCCGGGGTTTATGTCCCGTTATTTTCCGCTGGGGCTGAATGCTGATGCGCTGGCGGTTGCGCCGGTCATTAATTTCGGCCCTGACGATCAATTGCAGCATCGCCTGTTGCAGAGCCTGGGTTATCAGGGCGCATTTCCATTTCATTTATGTCCCTCTTCAGAAGGGTTTATCCGCATGTCGGAAGCTGGGCTAGGGTACGGCATGATGCCGGAGATTCAGGCGCAGGAATCGGTGGCGGCGGGACGGCTGGTGGAAGTAAAGCCAGGCTATGCGCAAAAAGTCCCGTTGTACTGGCATTATTGGCGACAGGGGGGAGAGATGCTGGAAGGTCTGACGCGACATTTATGCACGGCGATCCCTTTAAATCAGGGAGAAATAACGGTTAAATAGCGTTCTCCCTGCAAAGTTGACCTACTCTCATAATGGATGTGATCCCGTAATCAAACACAGATACTGAATCTTTAATGTCGTGCGCGGCGACTGACGCACTGTGTCTGCCATATCGTCGCTCGATTGACCGTTTTCAATTAATAAAAAGCAGTTATTTCATGGCTAGTGAACTTCATCAAACCCAGGTTGACCTCGACGGACTGTTGGAGGTGCTGGGGCGCAATTTATATTCCACTCCCGCCGTCGCAATCCGGGAGCTTATTCAAAACGCGCATGACGCCTGCGTGCGTTCCCGGCTGGAGACAGGCCGCGACGGCGATTTCGCCATCCGCATTCAGGCGGACAGCCACCGCAACCAGATTGTCATCACCGATAACGGCTCCGGCCTCACCTACGAGGAAGTGCTGAAATACCTCGCCACTATCGGCTCAGGCTATACCCGCGTGTTGCGGGACAGCTCGCAGAATGAAGACATGGTGGGATATTTCGGGCTAGGTTTTTTATCCGCCTATGTCGTAGCGGAGAAAGTGGAAGTCTGGACGACGTCCTACCAGACGCCGGAGCAGACCTGGTATTTCTCCACCGCCGGCGGCAAGAAATTCGCCATTTCCGTGACTGCGCCAGCGCAGGTGGGAACTACCGTTAAGCTTCACCTGCGGGAGGAGTTTTATCACCTGGCGGAAAGCGATTTATTGCAGGGGCTGATTGAACGCTACTGTTGTCTGCTGCGCGTTCCCATTTTTCTGAATAACGACGATGAGCAGATCAACAGTCTGGTAGCGCCTTGGCGATTGGACGCCGCTACATCTGAATTACAGCGCAAGAAACGGCGCCTGGAATTCGCCGCTATTTTCGAAGGCGCCTTTGAGCCCTTGTGCGCCATTCCCATTCCTGAAAATAACCCCTGGAGTCTGAAAGGCCTACTTTGGGTGCAGGATCGCGGCGGTTACGCCACCTCGGACTACCGCAATATTTCGGTGTTCGTGCGCAGTATGTTCATCACCGGAGAATGTCGCGAACTATTACCGCTGTGGGCGGGATTTGCAGGCGGCGTGGTGGAGTCGGTGGCGCTGTCGCCAACGGCGAGCCGTGAAGATATTCAGAAAGACGAGCGCTTTTATGAAATTCGCGACTTTCTGGCCGAAACGCTGATTGAGGGCCTGCGAACCATCGCCGCCAACGAGAGCAGCGTATGGCGACGTATTCTCAGTCGCCATAACCAGACGCTGTTAGGGGCGGCGTTGAGCGATGACCGTTTGTTTGAGGTCATGCAGAACGACCTGAAAATACCGACCACGATTGGCGATGTGACGCTTCCCGCGTATCTCAAGCAGAGCAGCGGCGTGATTTATATCCGTAATGAAGACAAGAACAGCCAGGAAGAGCTGCTGTTCCGGGCGCAAATGAAGCCATTGGTCTCTGGCTATCTTTATGCCGCCTCCGGCTTTTGTCAGAAGTATGCGCACTGGAATCAGCTGAAAGCCCACATTCTGGGCAGCGGCGATACAGAAACCAAGCTGTTCGCCGAAGAGACGGTGGATAAAGCGATTCACGACAAGCTGGCGTCGCTCTTGTTGCGCAAAAATGAGGCGCTGTCCTGCGCGCGTTTTGAGCCGGCTCATGTGCCGTTGCTGGTCATCCACGATCAGGACGTGGCGCTCAAGAAGCGAATTGAGCGGGATGAGGCGGATAAGCGCATCGGATCAGCGGCGTTGAGTCTGGCGCGGCTGCATACGCAAGCCATTTCGGCGGAAATTGAGCGACGTCTGTACGTCAACCTGAATTCGCCTCTGGTTGCGGCCATGATGGACGCGTCTCAGGAGTCGGCAAGGCATTTGGCGGTGGCGGTTCGGGCCTATATGGAGTCGTTAACCCATCAGGTCGACGATAGCGACTCTAATTTTTCCGATGAACTCAAGCGCTTCAGCGAGGCGTTGCTGGCGATCACGCGAGGGGTGTAACGATGGATATCTGGAATTGGGTTCACGAACGCGTCTCGGCGTTGAGAGAAAGTGGCGAGCATCGTCTGGCGGATTTTGTCTACGATATTTCCCGTTATTCGGTGAATGATGAGCACCACAAAGTGGATGCGCTGTACCCGGAAGCGTTGAGTCTGGCGCGCAAGAACGGCGATAAATGGCTGGAGATCTATTTTCGTCACTGGCATCTGCAAAGTCAGGTGCTGACCCGGCGTAAAGGCCAGGCCATGTTGGGCGAGGCGGTGGATTTATTGGAGTTCGCTCACCGCGAAGAAACCCGTGACTGCCCGCAAAGCATCTGTGTCGTACAGGATCTGGCTTGTTGTTATGCGATTACCGATGGCCCTGGCTATGTGGAGGAAAGACTGGCGGTGGCGCAGGAAACCTTGAGCAGGATCGATGCGTCCTGGCCCTGTTTCACCTGTATTGGCGGCGAATACAACAGCGCGTTGATTGACGCGGGTCGATTCGAGGATGCGCTGGCTTCTATCCGCGATCAGAAAAAGGCGTTGACCGCCAGTCATCGTTCGCCTGATGACACCAATATGCTGTTTTGCCAGTTGGACGCCCTGATTGGACTGCATCGATACGAAGAAGCGGAAAAGCTGGCGCGTAAAGCCAGAAATGACGGCGGCGGAGAACATTTCGAGCGCCGCAGAAAGAACTATCTGGCGTGGTGTCTGGCGTTGCTGGAGCGTGCGGAAGAGGCGGAGGAAGCATTGCTAAGCTACGACGAGACCATGCTGTCTCCCGCGTTTTTTGAGCCCTGGATCAAGACGAAGGAAGTGTTGGCCTCCAAGCAAGCCAGCGCCAACTCGGAAGAGCTGGATTTGCAGATTAACGCTATGTTGACGGAGCTATTCAATAGCAAAGCCTGGCGAGATACCGTCAATCTTGGATTGGTGCAGGCTCAGCTGGCGTTGGCCCGTGGCGCCGTCTCTATCGCCCGCTTATGCGCCCAGCGCGTGGCGGAAGCGGTACAGCAACTGCACCGGGATTGCGGCGCCACAGAAGAACTGGCTGCTCTAAATGAAGCAGTCACTAAGGCCGAAGTGCAAAGAACGCCATGGGAATTCTCCGAAATTGAACAGTTCCTTGAACAACAGGCGGAAACCCGTGAAGCGGCGTTGGAGATGACTACAGACGCCTTGCGGAAGTGGCCGGACGACGAGCGAGTATTGCTCGAATACACCCAACTCTTGGACGCCAGCGGCTGGAGTGATGCGGCGCTTGCGGTATTGCGGGAGAAATCCGGTTTTCAGACTCCACGGTTGTTGATGACCTACGGCAGTATTCTCATCGAACAGGATCATACGGATGAGTTCTTGCGGGAATTCGGTGCGGAAATTGACCCTGCACTGGACGATGATCTGTTTTGTCGTTTGTGCTGGCTGAAAATGCGCTTCTACTCCAATAGCTATCCGCAACAGGCCTATGAGCATGTCTGTAAATTGATCGATCGCTCACCAGAAGCAGGTTTCGCTATTGCCGCCGCTGCGCGGCTGGCGATGAAACTCGGTAGCTATCAGGAGTCCGTTAACTGGTGGACGCGTCTGATTGCGTTGGACCCGGAGGAAATCAGTCTGCATTGGGACCGTATGGTTCCTGCGACTATCGCTGGCGACTGGGTTTGCGTCAGGGAATCCATGCAAGTCTTGGGGATGGATGTTCCTGAAGGCGAAGGACCTATCGATGAAGACAGCATTTATGTGAGAGTTCGCTTTACGGATGCGGATGGGGAGACGCGGGATTATCTGGCGGTGCGCAATGGTCCGGTCACGGCTCGCGTCATCGGTTTGGCCAGACTCGGCGAACCCCAACGTTTCGGGTGTGAAGTGGTGTTTGACGCTGCGCCGTTGAACAAACTGGATCAGGAGGACGAAGAAGGAGTTATGCGTGATAGCGAAGGGTATTACACTTTGCTGTTTTCCGTCGTGCATATCCTTAAAGCTCCTGAATATGACTACTTCGCCATTGATGGAGCGCATCCCGGCGATGAAAATCTGGCGCGTTTGCAGGATGGCCTCGCGGAGCTGCAGGTGCATTTTGATCGTCGCAGCAATGAAGACTATGTCCTGTATCTGGAGGACGATGCAGAGTTGCCTGGAGTCTATATCTACATCGCGGTTCCCGTCAGCTCAGACTTGGATGCCGTCAATACGCTGCTGAGCGGTTTTTCCGCTGAGCTGGAGCATCCTCTGATTTGGCCGGACTTACTGGAAAAACTGGGAGATGAAGCGGCTTTGGAAGCGCAGATGGAAATTCAGGAAAAGTACGGTTTGTAGTCGACAAGAAGGGCGGTGAGTCGCCCTTCTTGTATTCGTTTCAAAGGAAGAGACTATTTCACGATAGGCGTGACTTTTGAGCCTTCCAGAGATACGCCCGCCATCAGGCCTTTGTTGGAGACGACAAAGGCGATGATTGGCTCTTGTATGGTGTTGGTGTCGATTGACTTGCCTGCGCCGAATTCGGCAATGGCGACGCTGCCGTCGACGCCGACTTCCCAGCCTTCGCTTCGGGTGAACTTGTTAAGCGCGTCGGACGTCATGAACAGCATGACGACAGTTTTCTCCTGTACCCCCGCCTGAAAGCCGATGGATGCGGAAGCTATATTGTAATAGCTCTGAATGACGTCGCCTTTCACCAGTGCGCCTTCGCCGTATTCGCCGCCGACAATGAAGCCGGCTTTCAGTATTTCAGGAAATACCAATACGCCCTGCGCTTTGGAAGCGAGCTCTTGCCCAGAAGGAACTTTGTTGTAGAAGACTTTCAGGGCGGCGTTCACTTTGGCGTCAATTTCCACTTTGGACGCAGCGGAAGCGTTGAAAGCGACGCCAAGAATCAATAGCAGGGAATAAATGAGTTTTTTGGTTTTTATCATCAGATGCATACTTCCAGTCATTGAATGAGTTCGCACTATTATAAGCCTAACAAGCCCCGGTAAAACTGTGGTTTTCCGGGGCGTATCAATAGTTTGAGTTATTCGTCGTATCCGAAAGGGAACATATGCTGGCGCACGATGCCTTTGGGTACGGTTTTGTTGTTCAGCAGTCCGTAACTTTTTGGCCATTCTTTACCTGGCAGTTTGAAGGTGCCGAACAGCATATCAATAATCGGTAAGTGAATCGCATAGTTCTTATAGGCGTAAGCAGGGTCATCCGCATGGTGCCAGTGGTGATACTGCGGCGTTACCAGAATGTACTTGAGGAAGCCAAAGTTGAAGTTCAGGTTGGCATGCGCCAATACCGCTTGTACTCCCACCAGAATAACGTATGCGTTCAATGCTTCGGCGGAGAAGCCCAGCAGGAACAGAGGAACCATAACCACGCTGCGAGTAATCAGTATTTCAACCAAATGTACGCGGGAACCGGCCAACCAATCCATGTGTTTGCTGGAGTGGTGCACTGCATGGAACTTCCACAGAAATGGAACCGTGTGGTACAGGCGGTGGAACCAGTACTGGGAGAAGTCCGCCATGAATACAGCCAGCAGAAACTGCGCCCAGACAGGCATGGATTGAATAGCGTCACGCAGGGAGTCAGATGCCACCCAGCCAACCAGATACGTGGATGAGGATGTGGTGAAAATCAGAATGAACTGCACTAGCATGTGGCTCATAAAAAAGTAAGCCAGATCGGTGCGCCACTCAGGACGCAGTGTATGCGTTTCCCGCTTCTGCGCGAATGTGCGCTCCATGGGAATAAAGACGAGGGCGGAGAAAAACAGCGCCAGAATGAACCAGTCCAGACCCAACGAATAAGGGGTTTCGCCAATGCTGTTGAGCTGAATGTCCGCGCCGCCTGCGACCACTGCAGCGGTGGAAAACAGCACGCCGGTCATGCTGAGGCGCTTCTGCTGGTTCAGCAGGAAACTGAGCAGTCCAAGTATAAAAGAGGCGCTAAGCGCCACCAGCAGAAGAGTGCGAGCGAACTGTTCAGTATAAACCTGACGCAATTCCTGCGTGGTCAGATATTCAGGGAAATGGAAACACAAAACTGCAAGGAAACTGAGAATGCCAAGTGTGGCGGAAATGTATCCGGAAATACGGCCCTGGCCAAACTTGAAAGGCGCATGACCATGACGGCTGAGATAATCGTTGATCAGTTTCATAATGTCTTCCCGAGGGTAAGCGTTAAATATCGCATAAGCGAGATGTTGTCGTGGAAGCCATCATGGAATATTTCCAGGCGTCCGGCTATCAACGCTTTTGGGGTGTTGGGATATTCGCAGTTTGGTATCGAATATCGATACCAAATACTGGGAAGACTTTAAGACGGATCAGTATTTTGAATCAGGGATATACCACTAATACCTCTTCGGCCAAAGACTGGCTCTTCAGGAAATCGGCGATGGCGCCAAATGTGGTGGTTCTGATGTCGCCAGAATGGTCGGAGGTGCGAAACTCCTTCGCGATCAACGGCGCAAGCAGTCCTTTCAGCGGCCCGAGTTTGATCTCTTGCGGTTGGAACCATGCATGCTCATTGACCTTGATCTGTTTAATGCTGTCGGTTTGATAGATCGAGGCGAAAAGAATATCCAGCACATATTCTGTGCAGTTCTGATATTTGGTGTTGAACGGGTTGGACACCATTGAATAGTTATTGTTGTGAACGCTCTCCAAAATGCCTGACTCCAGGCTTTGCAGTATCCGCTGTTGCAAGGCCGGGGCAGGTATGATGACGCCAGCCTTCAAGACTTTGGCGCCGGAGAAAAAGTCGATGGGATAATCCATCGCCAAATGACTGCGACGGGGATTGTCATCGTCTTGATATAAATTGTGGATGGCGTATCCCTTCAGCGTCTCTCCCTGTTCTGTGGTGATGGTGGAGTAGACGGCGAGTCCGGTATGGGTGAATTCCACGCCTTCCGGGAGGTCCTTGCTGGGAACGCCCTGTCTGGCCAGCAAGAACACGTAGGCGCCTCGCGCTGCGGCGGTTTTCTCGACTTTTTTCGCAAAGGTCGCGATTTCTTCCGCTGTGAAAGGAGAGGGGCCTTCTTGTTGGCGACTCCCCGCGTAAGCGCTGGACTGAAATAAAAAGAGGCTTACGGTCAGCGCCACAAGCCGGACTAACGCAGCGAATGCGATGCGTGCTCCCGATATGGAGCCTGATGCGGACATAGTAAGCCTCTTGTGCGTTGACTTAGCGGGCTGCGACGGCGAGTGCGGGAGCCGGGCCTGCCGTCACGCTTTCGTCAGATACTTCCAGTTTTTTGCCGGTAGCGCTGTTCCACAGCGGCTCAGCGATCTTGGCGCTGGCTTCGCCGACTACTGCGATGGCTTTAAACGGAACCGCTGCAGCGCCTGACGCCAGTTTGACGCCGCCGGAGACGGTGTTGGTCGTCGCCTGCGCGGAATGCGTCGCAGCTTGAGAGAAATGTTGCATGCTATCCGCCGCGAAGCTGGTGGATGCAAACAGCAAACAGGCGCTTGCTGTTAACGTAGAGATCATTTTTATCGCCATAGCGTATACCTCACTTTCTTGTATTGCTGAAAAAGGTCGAGGACGCAAACGTCGCCAACCTCAAGGCCGAACCAGCATGAACCTGGGCTGAACAAAAGCGATAGTAAGTCAGGTAAAGTCGCAGGTTGTGGGCTCAAAAGTATCGTCATCCACGACTTTGACTATGGTCAAAAGGGGATAGCGTTGAGCTTTTCACATGGCGGAGAGGTTTTTATTCTATAGTGAACACAGGGCGAAATATCTTTTCAGAGGACGATCTATGACAACCAAAAATAAAGGTTTGACCAATCACGAAGTCACTGTTTGCTTAACGGGCGGAGCGGTGCTGGGCCCTTTCAAGGCGACCTGGAGCACGGAGGTGGTCAGTGATGTGAGAGAGTTGCTGAAAGACTACGACGCTTTCTTGCAAACCGGTAAACAAACGCGTTTTAAGTACCATTTGCATGACGCAGAGAAGCGTCTGTCCCACACACTGGTGTTGCACTTCACCAATGTCACCGGCATCTATGACTGCGTGGAATTAAGCGAAGGCTGAGCGCAGAGAGCGCTCAGGATTGGCGTACGTAAACCCAGTTGGTGGCGCCGTTATCGCAAACGATAATAGCGTCCGACAGACCGTTGCACTGATTGATATCCGATGGCAATTCTTTCGAATAGCGCGGCTGGATCGCCATGGCGGATTTATCCCGCTTCAGGAAGCCGTACATGGTTTCAAAACGATCTGAAAAACTCAGGTTTTGCTTTTGGATATCTTTGAAGGAGTAATAGAACTTGGTGAAGCTCATGGTGGCGTCGCCCAGGCCTATCTCCAACATTTTTGGGATGTAGACGCGATAGGCTTGAGACAGATAATCCTTCACCGCTGTTTCATTGGCGGGGTCGCCCTGGAAGGACGGCAGGTTTAATTTGTTGTTTTCCGTCAGAGCGCCTTGCTTCAAAAATTTGTTCTGCTTGTTGGTCGCCAGATGATATTGGTGAGAGCCGCAGGTTATCTGGTCCTTGTAGAGCAGGCAGTCGTTGGCGGCGGGAGCGCTGGATCGGGTGGCTGGTTGCGCATCCGCCTTAGGCTCCGGGCGAGTACTATTTTTGGAAGCGGTTGCGGGAGGCGTGGCGGCGGTTTCGGTTTTCCGCGGCTTCTGCGACTTGCCGGCGCCGGGCAGCGATAGTCCCAGCTTGGCGGCGGGGCGTTTAAGCAGCAGCGCCTGAATCTGGCGGTCGTTGCGGCGAAAATCTTCCAGTTTTGGCAGCGTGGCCCCTTCGCCTTTGTCCTGAATTTCGCAGTAGAGGCGCTCCATATCAGTGCGGGCCTGAGCCTGACAGTCCGCCAGACTGTGCGAACTGAACGCAGCAGCGCCAAGCAATACGGATGTTTGTGTAAGAGAGAGTATTTTATTTTTCATAGGGCGCTAGCATAGCGGATCGACGGGACTAAACTGAATAGGCCATTTTTCAGCCTGCCATAAGGCTACAATCGCTTCTCATATGCCTGGGCGCTGCTTGCCAAGATTTCATCTCTCCGCAATGGGATTTGTGCTAGCTTTGTAGGCGGCCCTGCCTTCCCGCTGGATTCAGGGATTCCCGTTCAATTACTTACCTGTCGAAAAGGATAAAACATGGCTTCTATCACCTTAAAAGGCAATCCGGTTGAAACCAAAGGCGACCTGCCTGCCGTGGGCTCCAGCGCGCCGGATTTTACTCTGGTCAAACCTGATCTGTCCGAGGCGACGCTGAAGGATTACGCCGGCAAGCGCCTGGTGCTGAATATTTTTCCCAGTGTGGACACGCCGACTTGCGCCACGTCCGTTCGCAAGTTCAACGAGAAAGCAAGCAAGAAAGACAACACAGCCGTGCTGTGCGTTTCCGCCGACCTGCCATTCGCCATGGCGCGTTTCTGCGGCGCGGAAGGTTTGCAAAATGTGGATAACGGCTCTGTATTTCGCAATGCCGAGTTCGGTGATCGTTATGGTGTAACGGTGATGACCGGTCCTCTGAAAGGGCTGCTGTCACGGGCGGTTGTGGTTATCGACGAATCCGGTAAGGTGCTGCATAACGAGCAAGTAGCGGAAATCGCCGACGAGCCAGATTATGAAGCGGCGCTGGCTGCGCTCTAAGCTGCTGGTAAGGCGTGTGAACGCCTGAGGTAAACGAGACCGGCGCGTTTAGCGCGCCGGTTCAAAGATTAAGCCAGTACTTTCTGAATCCACGCCGAAATATCGTGGATCTCTTCCAGACACACACTGTGATCCATCGGGTAAGTGCTGTACTCCGGCGCATATCCCATTGTCTGCAGATGGCCGAGGGCGGCCCGTCCCAGACTCTCCGGCACGACAGAATCCACCGTTCCATGACAAATACGGATGGGAATGTCGCGGTTCGCCGGGTCAGGCTTCAGACTGGCGACGGTGGCCAGATACGTGGAAAGCCCCATCAGGCCCGCCAGTGGTTTAGGGTAGGTCAATGCGGTCTGATAGGCGACTGCTCCGCCCTGGGAAAATCCCGCTACGATAATGCGGCGACTGTCTATGCCGCGCTCGATCTCTCTGTCCACTAATGCGCGCACCGCGTTGGCGGATGCTTGTAAGTGCGCCTCGTCCACTTTGCGTTCTATGTTCATTTCCAGAATGTCATACCAGGCCGGCATGACGTAACCGCCATTGATCGTGACCGGGATAGACGGCGCATGGGGAAAGATGAAGCGTACCGCCATGTCTTCGGGCAGACGCAGCTCCGGCACGATGGGGGCGAAGTCGTTACCGTCGGCGCCGAGGCCGTGCAGCATGATGAAGGCGGCGTCCGCGGGTTTATTGGGTTCAATTTCAATATGAGGCAGTAGTGCCTGAGTGGGGGCTAGGATAGTCACGTGATAGATTAACCGATGCTTTTTTCCAGGATGGATTGTTGTTTCATATGTTCGAAGCCAAGTTTGCCATAAAACTCCAGCGCTTCCAGCCGCACGGCGTTGCAACGCACGCGCAGTCGTTCGCAACCACGCGCCTGCAGCCACTCAGCCGCCGCCATCACTAATTGTTTGCCCACGCTTAAACCGCGTCCGTTTTCGTCTACGACCAGACTGATAATCTCGCCGAAGCATCCTTCAGCCAGTCGAACGTCCATACTGGCTTGAATGCAGCCGACGGCGACGCCGTCTTTTTCTGCGATGAAGGTTTCGCCGCCTCGCTCGGCGATCAGGGCGATTCTATCTGACGTTTCCTGAGGTGAGACGGCGTAACCCAATTGCGTCATTAAATGGGAGATGGGAGTTGCGTCGGCGCAAGAGGCCGCTCTGATATCGATTGTCAGCATAGGCGTAGTCGGATTCGCTAGGTTGGAGTCTGGCCCGAGCCGGGCGTCTGACGGCTGGTTGTGCGTCTAATATAGCCTGAAACGGGGGCGTAAAGAACTGTGGCCGATCTTGGCTTTGAGCGATGACGTTCTGATGACAACGGGCGCAGCTCATTTCAACGCCAGCCGATCCAGGCGCAAACGGTGGCGCTCGTCGAACAGACGCCAGATGGCCAGGCGGTTGGCGATCCAGGTTCCAAAGCCGGTGGCTGCGACAATCATCAGGAATATCATGATCTGATAGGCGACGGCGGTTTCCGGCGGACTGCCCGCGAGGATCTGCCCCGTCATCATTCCGGGAAGGCTGACGACGCCTGCGGTGGCCATGCCATTGATGGCCGGCGTCATACCCGCATGCAAGGCCTGTCGGCGTTGGTCTTGAATCGCTTCTTCGGCGGGTTCGCCGAGCATAAGGCGGCCTTCAATGAGATCTTTCTGGTTTCTGGCCCCGGCGGTGAGACGATCGAGGCACAGTGACACGCCGTTCAGGGTGTTGCCGAGAATCATGCCCAGCAGAGGAATGGCGTATTGCGGTTTATACCAGGGCTCCGGTTGGATAAGCGCCAGCAGGACAATCAATATCATGGAATAGGAACTCGCCGTCATGGCGAACAGACCGATGCGGAAAGTCCAGCCTTCCGTGAATCTGTGTTCTTGTCGCGCGCCGACTTCCCGTCCCGCCATGGCGGCCATAAACAGGCAGACCATAAGCACCCAGGGCAGCGAAGTCTGGGCGAACAGAAACTTCAGCGCCATACCGATCAAGCTCAGTTGTATCGTCAGGCGCGCGACGCCGATCAGTATGCCTGAGCTGAGGTCCGGCGCCTGTCGCCAGTTGATCCAGGCCAGACTGCACACCAGCAGTGCGCATAAGCCCAGGTCCCAGATGCTTAAATGAATAATGCTCATCATGCAGCCTAAAAATGGCGCTTAAACTTGGAAAGTGGGAGTGAGTTCGCTCAGCTCTCTCACTTTATCGTCAATGATATTCCAGAAGCGATTGGCCAGACGCAGACATTGCTCCTGATCGTGGCTGACCAGACAGATCGCCCGGCCAGGCTCCGCCAGATAGGCGGTCAGCATCCGCTCGACGCGCTCACGATTACGATTGTCCAGATTGGCGCTCGGCTCATCCAGCAGCGCGACGGCAGGCTCGCGCGACAGGGTGCGGATCAGGCCCAGGCGTTGACGTTCGCCACTGGAGAGACGGCTCGCTTCCCAGCCCGCCACATCAGGATTGAAACCGGCTTTTTCGTACCAGGAAGACGGCATGCCGGCGGGCATATGCTCTCCCACGGTAGGCAGCCACCAGCGGCATTCGCTGGGGGTGAGCATCACCCTGCGCCGCCACTCCGGCGCTGGAATCTGGTCGCAGGCTTCTCCGCGCAGGAAACAGGTTCCAGAATGCGGGTCCAGATCGGCGATAGCCCGTAACAGCAGGCTTTTACCACAGCCGGAAGGGCCGCTCAGAGCGACGCAGTCACCCTCGTAAAGGTGATTGGAGAAAGGTTTGAGAGAGCCTATGGCTAGGTCTCTAAGCGACAACAGCGGCATTGCGTCAACCTGCTCACGTCCGTGAGTATCACGAAGGTCTGCTGAAAATCAGGCCAGGGGAAATTGTTCGCTTACAGCTTGCGGCGCCTCATTGGCGACGGGGTGGAAGTGCTCCGCTAGGGTCGCTTTTAATTGCGCCGCTCAATAAAAGTCTATCGCAAAATTCGTAGAACGCCCGTAAAACTTTGTGGAATGATGGACGGTTTTTTTAGGCCATTTACAGACGTTTTCTAACTCCCTGATTGTTATTAACATGGTGACGATCATGACATGTTTATAACCTGGTGTTGAAACGTCGCGCGGCCGCTCACATCCAGAATACGGATCACTCATGAAAATACTGCTGCTATCCGCCTACGATGTAGACAGCCATAAACGTTGGCGACAAGGTTTGCTCAATGCGTTTCCTGAACACGATTGGGTTTCGCTCAGCCTGCCGCCTCGCTTCTTTCGCTGGCGCATTCGCGGGGCGCCGATCAGTTGGAGCCTGTATGAAGACGAAGCGCTGCGAGGGGCGTATGACCTGATCGTAGCCACTTCCATGGCGGACGTCGCCACCCTGCGCGGGCTGTATCCGAATCTGGCGGCGACGCCATTGCTGGTCTATTTTCACGAGAATCAACTGGCCTACCCCTGTTCCGGGGAACAGCACGACAGTATCGATCCGGCCATGGTGAATATCTACGCCGCACTGGCCGCCGACCGTGTGCTGTTCAACACGACGTTCAATCTGGAATCTTTTCTCGCCGGCCTGGAGAGTCTGATCGCCCGCTTGCCGGATGCAGTGGACGCAGAGTTGTGTCGCCGTATTCGCGATAAAAGCCAAGTGATTCCCGTTCCATTGGAAGACGAACTATTGCGCTTTCCGCGCGAGGAAAACGGCGATCAGCCGTTGACCATCGCCTGGAATCATCGGGTGGAATATGACAAAGGCGTGGATGACTTGCTGATGATTTTGCGGCGGCTGCGGGCGCGGACCCATGACTTTCAGCTCGTCTTGCTCGGACGTCGCTTCAGACAAGCGCCTCCCGCCTGGAGCCATCTGCAGGAAGAATTCACTGCGCATCTGCTATTCGATGATTTCGCGGAAAGTCGCGAAGCCTACTGGCGCTGGCTGAGTCGCGCCCATGCGGCGCTATCCACTGCGCAGCATGAGTTTCAGGGACTGGCGATGATGGAGGCGGCGGCGCTCGGTTGCGCGCCAGTGACGCCGGATCGCCTGAGTTATCCTGAACTGTTTCCGCAGAGTCGCCGCTATCAGGATATTGATGAAGCCGTTGATTTGTTGCTGGACGCCCCATCCGCGAGCCCTTGCGATATGAGCGAGTACGCGTGGGGCGCGTTGCGCGGCGTTTATGCAGATGTGTTGAGCAAGACCGCGGATCGACGGTGATGGCTCACAAGAGATTGCCTAAACGGCGCCTGTCTCCGCGTTGTCGAGATGAATCGCGCGGTGCGCAAGCCGGCTGACGTCCTCGCTTTGATGAGTGACCATCAGCAGAGTTTTGCCGAATCGCTCCGCCATCGTGCGGGTCCACTCTGTCGCGAGGCGACGGGTGTCCGCATCCAACTCTGAAAAGGGTTCGTCCAGTAGAATCAGCGGCTCTGGCCGCAGCATTGTGCGCAGCAAAGCGGCTCGCTGACGCTGTCCCCCTGAGAGGCGGCCGGGAAGTTTGTCCAGCTGGTCGGCGATTCCCAAAGCCTGGGCCTGGGCGGGGATTTCGGAGTGCATTGCAACGTCCACCCCCAGCTTCAAATTCGCCATGATAGTGAGGTGTTCGAACAGGTTGTAGTCCTGAAACAACATGGCGACTGGTCGCTGCTCCGGCGGCGTGTGGGTGAGATCCTTGTCTTCCCACGACAGGTGTCCTGCCTCCAGCGCGACAAAGCCTGCGATGGCCTCCAGCAAGGTGGATTTCCCCACGCCGCTGACACCTTGCAGGGCGATGATTTCCCCTTGGGCGACTTGCAGATCGTAATGCAGGGTGCGGGCGCCCCGTTTAATTTGAAGTGCGCGAATTTCAAGCATGACGGGGGGATTGTTTCTCCAGATAAAAAATCAGCAGGCCGCAGACGCCCAGGAACACCATGGAGGCCAGTGAGGCTTCGTCCAGGCGATAAGTGCTGGCGTAACCATAAATCAGCCAGGGCAGGGTAACGAAGTCCTGGTTGCCGAAAATAGAGTAAATCGCCACGTCTCCCATGGCCAGCATACCGACAAAGGCGGCGGCGGTGCGAATGGCCGGCGCCATATAGCTCCACTCAATGCGTCGGCGCTCCCGGGAAGTCAGTTTCAAGGAAAGAGACAAGCGGTGGTATTGGCTGTCGAAGTTCAATAGCGCGGGCTTCAGTTGCGATGCCGCGAAAGGAACGGTGATCAACCCATTAATCGCCGCCACCAGCCAGATGCCCCAATGATCCAGGTCCAGGTGCGGCAATAGCAACACAAACAGTCCAACGGACAGCACCATGGCGGGCACCGCCAGCGAATGCGAGGTGAGCCAGTCCAGCCACAGCGCGGCGGGGGATTGTTGCATGCGAGCGCGGCGATAGGGGCGCAGGGCGCTGTAGGCGAGGCTGATCGACAACACCGTCGAAACGACGCCCAGGCCAAGTGTGATCAGCAAAGGACGGCTTAGAGAACGCCAGAATTCCATATCCACGCCGCTATGGATTACCCGCGGCGTCAGCGCCAGCAGCGGCGCCAGTAAAAACAGCCAGCCGCAGGCGTAGAGCAGGCGATACGCCAACTGTTCAAGACGCGTCGCCGGCGGACGCAGTTGCGCTGGCGCTGAGGCGGGACTGAGCCAGGACACTTTGCCGCAGAACGACACCAGCAGAAACGCGGAGCCGGCGATTAGTAGCTGCACCCAGGCCAGCGCCAGGGCTTCAGAGATATTGAAGTCGTATTTCAACGCCTGATAAATGGCCACTTCCAGGGTGGTGGCCTTGGGGCCGCCGCCCAGCGCGAGCACTACGGCGAAGCTGTTGAAGCAAATGACGAAGATAAAACCCAGCAATAGCCAGGTGGCGCTGTGCGCTGCGGCCCACTCCAGTCGCCGGAAACGCTGCGCGCGGGTGAACTTGAGCTGGCGCGCCAGACGCCAGCTGGCGTCGGGAATGGACTGCAGACGCAAATACAGGGTGCGCACCGCAAAGGGCAGATTAAGGTAGATATGCGCGATCAGGATGCCGCTCAGGCCATACAGGTTCCAGTCGTCTCCCAATAATGGACTGAGACTGCCGGAGCGACCCAGCAGACTGATAATGCCGGTGATCACGATCAGCGTCGGCATCACGAAACAGAGCACGCACAGACTGAGAAACGCGCGCTTGTGCGTGCTGTCCTTGAGATAACTGAGCGCCAAGGCCATCGGCCAGGCCAGGACGACCGACAACGCAGCGCTCAACGTCGCCTGCAACAGAGTGAAGCGCAGGATCGCGAGAAAGTAGGGATCGCTGAAATAGCTCCAGTCGAACTCGCTGCGATTGAACCCAATCAGGCCGCCGAAGGCCAGGGCCGTTGCGGCGGCGACCAAACCCAGGGCGGGCCAGCCGGCCCATTTGCCTGAGGTGAATGCGCTCAGCTTCATCAAAGTACAACCTGCATGGAAAAAGCCGACCAGTTAAAACAACAAATAGAGATGGCGGCGCTTATTGAGCGACGGCGCTGCGCCATTCCTTGATCCATGTTTTACGGTTCGCCGCGATGTACTCCGGCGTCAACTCAATGGGCTTGGGCTGAATCAGCGTATCGAAAGCGCTGGGCAGTTTGACCCCCTTGCGGACCGGCAGCATCCAGTTTGTCACCGGGATGACTTCCTGCGCTTCCTGAGAAATCAGAAATTCAAGGAAGCGATTGGCCAGCGCCTTCTTCTCGCTATTCGCCGCGATGGCGGCGACTTCCACTTGCATCACATGGCCTTCGCTGAACAGCGCCGCCTTGTATTGCGATTTGTCCTCCGCCACCTGGTGATAGGCGGGAGACGTGCTGTAGCTGAGTACGTAATCCGCGTCGCCTTCCAGGAACATGCTGTAGGCTTCCCACCAGCCTTTGGTGACGGTGACGGTATGTTGCGCCAACTGTTTCCAGGCGTTTTCCGCCTGATCGCCATATGCGCTCTTCATCCACATCATCATGCCCTGTCCCGGCGTGCTGGTGCGCGGGTCCTGATAAATCACCGAGGCGGAGGAGTTCACCAGTTCTTGCAGAGATTGCGCCGGCTGCTTGATTTTCTGGCTGTCGTAGATAAATGAGAAATAGCCGTAATCGAAAGGTACGAAGTCTTTATCGCTCCATTTCAGCACTGGCGTCAGGGCGTCGAAGGCGACTGAGTGCGGCTGCACCAGACCTTCTTTGCGGGTTTCTTCTATCAATCCGGTGTCCAGACCCAGCACCACATCCGCTTTGGCGTTCTTGCCTTCGATGCGCAGCCGGTTAAGAATGCTGACCCCGTCTTCCAGGGCGACGAATTTAAGATCGCACTGACAGGCGGCTTCGAAGCTTTTTTCCAGCGCGGGACCGGGTCCCCATTCGCTGATGAAGGAGTCGTAGGTGTAGACCGTCAGCTCTTCCGCCGCGCTGGCGCTGGTGGCGAAGGTCGCGATAGACGCGGCGATAAGCGTACGGGCGACGCGAGATACGGATGCAGTGTGAAACAGGTTGTACATGGAGGCTCCTCTAAACAGCGAGGCGCGGAAGCGGCGGCCTTATCCAGAAAGCGGATTAGCCGGCCTCATTTCCTACGCCAGCATTAACTGGATCAGGTTCTACGGGTACACTCTCAGCCTGACTGGCGCGCATTCATGCGCAATGGCGCGTCGAATAAACGCAGTGGAGTCAGGCGCCCCGATGAGACTGCCCGGATTCTAACCAAAAGCGATGGGACAATCTACGCGGACGCAGGATATTTTGCAGTGAGGAAACTCTGTCTGCGCTGGCGTAATGCGAGTAAACCTTAACAAGGAGTCAAGACAGGATGGCGTTTACAAAGATGGAAACCGAGCGTTTAACGTTGCGGGTGGTGAGTCCGGAAGACGGTCCGGCGCTAAACCAGACAATCATAGAATCTCTGGATCAGCTACAACCCTGGCTGGACTGGATGACGCCGCCGCCGAGCGTAGAGGAGACCGCCCGCTGGTGTCGGCAGGCATACGCTCGCTATCTGCTGGAGGAAGAAGTGAATCTGATGCTGCTGCGCAAGGAAGATGGCGCGTTGGCGGGAGTGTGCGGTTTGCGTAAGGCCAACGCCGCTTTGCGTCATCATGAGGTGGGCTATTGGGGCTCGGCGCGCCTGCAAGGCGCCGGTTATATGACGGAGGGCGTAAAGGCGTTGGCGGAGTACGCGTTGCTTGAGCTGGCCGCCAGCCGGGTTTATCTGACCACGGACGAACGCAATCTCAGCAGTCGCAAACTGGCGGAGCGCGCAGGATTTCAGCTTGAAGGCGTGTTGCGCAACGAGCGCATGGATAACCAGGGACAGTTTCGTAACACCTGCGTGTACGCGAGAATTGCGGCGGGAAACTGGACTACCCATTAACCTGTCGCCTCCATAAACCTTTTACACCCATAAACCTTTCACACCCTTAAATAATGAGCACGGCATGAGCGATACCCCACAGTCAGAAGAGCCCACACAACGCCCGTTTGTTGCGGAGCGGCTGCGGGCGGCTGACGCCTTTCTGGGGGCGGGGATGGACTGGCGACTCATGCTGGCGTCAGGACACAGCAATATGTTGTTTCGAGCGCAGGGTCCGCAAGGCGATTTGGTGCTGCGTATCAACGCCAGCTTGTTACGCGCCTTTGGCGTTGACCGGCGACTTGAGGCGGATGTGCTGCGACTGATCCAGGGCGCTCGCTGGGCGCCGCGAGTGCTCTGTAACGCGTGGCGGGAAGGTTGGCTGTTGATGACGCATCATGGCGCCAGCCTGACCGAAGCCGGTGATCAGTACGTCGCCTCGCAACAGACCGTCGAGCAGTTACTGGCGTTCGTCGCAGATCTGCAGCGCATCACGGAAGGTCCTGCATTCGATTACCAGGCCCTGATGGCGCTCTATCGAGGTCGTCTACAGGAGCGCGCCGCTGCGGCTGCGCATCAGGCTTATCTGCAGCAACTTGAAGATGCGTTTTCCGCTATTCCCAACGACGCAATGGCGCTGACCCACCATGATCTGCACTCAGGCAACCTGTGTCTGGATCAAGGACAGCTGATCGTGCTGGACTGGGAATATGCCGGCCTGGGCTGGCCCTGGCTGGACATGGCCTCGCTCCTGCAACACCACGATCTTGAAGCAGATGATTTATACGCTTTGCCCGTTTGCGCCAACTTGAGCGCAAAGGAAATCGAAAAACGACTGCATCTTGCCGCGCATATCAATCAACTCCTGGAACAACTTTGGTTTGCAGTGAGAGAAGAACAAACCGGGTGATTGATACTATTCTTTTGGAGTCTCGCCAAAGCAAACCGACCCACAGACTAAGACATGCCCAACAGCAAATACGGACACGTATTGTTCGATAGCCTGAATAGACTTAAGCGCATCAATTGGCTGGCGTCAGGTGATCCTGAAAGTCATGCGCAATGGATAGCCGAGTACTTGCGACGGGTTGCGGTGATGTCGAATGAGCTTGGACTGGATTTATCCTCGCCATTTTTTAAGCCGGTGAAAATTTTAGTGATAAGCGGCGATCAATCTGCTGATGCGATGGTGGAGTTCATGGCGATAGCGGAAGATGCTGACCTTGTTAAAAATGCTTACGTGCGACGCTCATGTGAGTGCTACTTGGAGTGGAGCGAAGGAGGCGATGAAGGTCGAGACGTGGCTTTAGCCTACCCAGATATATTTGATCCGTTGATTAGTCTGATAGAGAGCGGCGGAAAGTTTGGTTTGCATCACGGGGAAATAATGGTTGGAAGCTCCGCAATCCCCCTGAATAACTGGAAGCGTTTCGCTGGATATCGACTCTAATAAGTTATAGACGCATCACGAGTTCCAGTGTCGGCTTCTTTCTCTTCTTCTTTTTGTTCTACATCGCGCTCTTCTGTGGCGGGCGCATGTAGCGGTAGTTCTATTTTGACGACGCAGCCGTGTCCGACGGCGCTGGATATGTTGATGGTTCCGCCCAATACGTTGGTGACCAGTTGGTGCGTCAGGTGCAGTCCCAGGCCGGTGCCGCCCTGGTTGCGTTTGGTGGTGAAGAAGGGGTCGAAGACTTTGGGCAGGATTTCCGGGGGGATGCCGGCGCCGTTGTCGCGGACTTCTATTTCCGCAATCTGATCATCGCGGCGCTGAGCGGTTAGCCAGACTCTGCCCTGCGGCGTATCTTGAAAGGCATGTTTCATGGCGTTGTTGACCAGATTTTCCAGCACTTGGCTTAAGGCTCCGGGGTAACTGTCCAGCTCCAGCCCGGCGTCGATGTCCGTCACCAGTTGGTGCTCTCTTTTGTGAATGCGCAGCCAGGTGGTCAGCAGCATGTCCTCAATCAGTCCTTTCAGCGAGAATACCCTGCGTTCGGCTCCGGCGCGGTCCGTGGCGAGCTGTTTAAAGCTATGCACCAGTTGCGCCGAGCGATTGAGGTTGCTGAGGATGATGGCGGAGCCTTGTTCGAAGCGGGTGAAGTAGTCGTTCATATCGGAGCGGCGCAGACCGCGTGCGAAGGCTTCTTTTAATTCTTCCGCCTGTCGTTGCATGGAGGACAGCGTTACCAGCGAGGCTCCGATGGGGGTATTCAGTTCATGGGCCACACCGGCCACCATCATTCCCAGGGATGACAGCTTTTCCGCCCGCACCAGCTCGTCCTGAGTTTGCATCAAATTATCCAGTGACTCTTTCAGCAGTGTGTTGGAATGCTCCAGCTCGCCGCTGCGTGCGCTAAGCTGTGTATTAAGCGAGTCTCTTAAGGCGTCGGCTCTGGCGATGCGGATGGCGACCAAAAACAGAATCACCCAAAGCCCGATGATCACCCCCAGCGTGGTCGCAAGCGCCTCCCGCTGCAGCGCAGAGACGGCGGCTGGGTCCACATTCACCACCAGCTTCCAGTATTGATCATCCTTATTCTGGTTTGAGGTGGGCGAGAATGTGGTGAACAGCCAGAGTCCATCGTCATCTGTGAAGGTACCGTAGTTTGCCTTGGCGATGCGTTCCCAGCCTTCAGGATGGCGAACGCCAAAGCGCGATTCGGTGCGCTTGAACATAAATCCCCATTCTTCTTTGGGATTATCGCTCAACAGCCAGTAGCCATCGGAGTTCAGCAAGTGCAGGCGCAGGCTGGCGGGCAAGTGTAAATTGCGCAGAGCCTGCAGCATCAGATTGGCTTTGTAGTTCAGCACCACCAGACCGTTATGCTCGCCTTGATCATTGTGAATGGGCGTCACTGCGCGTAGAACGGGGTTATGGGGAATCTGGATGGAGCCGTGTTCGACATTAAGGTCCAGCGGAGAAAAGTAAATTTCATCCGACTTCAAGGCCATGCCGGAGGTGAAGTAGTAGCGCTGGCTTTTTTTCTGCAACTGTTCGTCAGGAATGCGTATTGCTTGAGCGCCGAACATTTCCACGCGCACTAATTCACTGCCGTCTGGGCCCAGCCAGCGAACTTGGTCGTAGATGCCGGATGCCTCGGAAAAGTCCTGCAACAAGTGTTCAGCGCGTTGTTTGTTTTCCGGCGTAGCGTTGCGAATCGCTTTATTGTGCGCAATAAAACGAATATCCGTCGCCAGATCGCCGAAGTTTCTGGCCATGGTCTCGTAGGCGGAGCTGAGCGAACTGGAGGCGCTTTCCTGCAGGGGAGACAGCTTATTATCCAGCAGGTAGTCGTACAGAAAGAATGAAAGCGCCAGTAGCAGCATGCTCCAGGGCGCAATCAAATTCAGCAGGCGTTTGCGGATGTGGTATAGAGAAGGCTCCTGAATGGTCATGGGGGCGTCAGCGTCGTTGAGCCAGCCATTGCAGCAGGTCATCCACCTCCATTGGGCGGGCGTAGAGATAGCCCTGCACGCTCCTGCAGCCGTTGTCGAGCAGCCATTGCGCCTGCTCCTTGGTTTCCACTCCCTCGGCGATAATGTCGAGATTGAAGCTTTCTCCCAATTGAATAATCGTTTTTGCGATCGCGGCGGCGCCTTGATCGGTGGTGACTTTATCGATGAACGATTTATCGATCTTCAATCTGTCCACCGCAAGGCGACTCAGGTAGGCGAGAGAAGAGAAGCCTGTGCCGAAGTCGTCAATGGCCACGGCGACGCCAATTTCCCGCAGACGCTCCAGCTTATCCCGCACCAGTGAGAAGTTATGCATGACCGTGGACTCGGTGATTTCGACCTCGATTTGCTGGGGTCTGATTCCCACCGCCTCGGCGCTGCGGATGAGTGTGTCCACCATGTCGTCCTGTTCGAACTGGATAACCGAATAGTTCACGCCAATGCGGAGGTCGCGATAACCGGCATCTTGCAAGCGGTGACAGGCGGCGCAGCCCTGGGTGAGTATCTGTTGCCCCAGGGGCAGAATGAGTCCGGTGGTTTCCGCCAGAGAAATAAATTGATCCGGCCGAATATGCGTGCCGTCTTCCAGGCGCCAGCGCGCCAGGACTTCCACCCCGGTGACCTGATTGGTTTCAAGATCGATCTGAGGCTGCAGGACGGCGTAGATGCTCTGTTGGGTCAATGCGTCCTGGAGCGCCTGTAGCAAGTGAAAGCGGCTGGCGGCGGCGGCTTCGGTTTCCGGGTCGTAAGTGGTGTGCTGGCGGATGCCGCGTTTTTTCGCCTGCTTCAACGCAATGCCCGCGCGGGTGATGACTTCCGGCGGTGAACTGTCAGGATGGTTGAGTGGATAGATCACCGAGCTGATATTGAGCAGTTTTAAGCTCTTTTCAGAGGCGGACAGGCCATTGAACAAACCGTCCAGCTTGTCGACGGACACCTCGTTGACGCCTCCCAGAACGGCGAACAGGTCGTCTTTGACCCGGGAAACCTGAACGGTTCCGTTGAAGGCGTCTTTGAGCCGGCTGGACACCAGTTTCAAAACCGAGTCGCCATAACGGGCGCCCAATGCTGTGTTGATGCTGGCGAAGCCGTCTATATCCACCAGCATCAGCTGATACTGGTTTCGATCCGTGCGCGAGAGTATTTGGCTTAGCCTGCGCAGCAAGGCATTACGGTTAGGAATGCGCAGGGTGTCGTCTTCGTAGGCCAGGCGCTCCAACCGGTTGAACAAGGAAACGTTTTGCAAGCCGTTGGCGATGTTCAGGCTGAATACGCGGATCAGCTCCTGTTCGGTGGAGTCGAGCGGATGGCCCGTCTCAATGTAGGCCGCGTAATCGGCGGCGCCGATGGGGTCGAGAAAGAACAGGCAAGTGAAGTCTTTCTCATGGATGGACTTGCGGGCCTGCAGGCATTGGTTCAGATGCTCCCGCACCTTGGGCGCTTCAAACTCCATCAGGGTTTTGCCGATGCAGTTGGAGTATATTCCCGCGGCGCCGATGATGTAGCTTTCGCGACTTTCAGGCTTGGTCGTCGTATACGCCTTTGCGCACACCAGCCCGTCAGGAGGCAGTCCCAGAAGTTTGGCCAGCTCCGCCAGCATGCGTGCGGAGAATTCCTGCAGGTTTTTGGCGGAGTAAACGGAGTCGCTGGACTCGGCGATCAACTGTAATCCCCGCTTCGCCCGCGCGATTTCCCGAATCTGAATGTAAGAACGTGCGCAGCCGGTCATTACCGTTTGCAGACGGGTGTCGGTCAGCTCGGACTTGGTCCAATAATCATTGATGTCGTATTCCTTCATGACGTCCAGCATGGGCGCCATGCCGGGCTGTCCGGTCAGCAGCACCAGTCGTATTTCCGCATTGCCAAGCACTTCCCGGATGGCGCGCACGAGGCGGAGGCCTGCGTCGTCGGTCTCCATCACCACGTCCACCAGAGCAATGGCGATGTCAGCGTGTTCTGAGAGTAGTTTGGAGGCTTCTGCGTAACTGTAGGCGCGAAGTATCTGAAGGGGGCGGTCCAGGACTTTCAGACCGGCGAGTGCGAACTCCGTGGAGCGCTGGTAGTTGAAATCGTCATCGACGGTGAGCACTTTCCAGGCTTCTCGCGTGATGTGCTCGGGCGTCTCCGGCTCATCCTGCGCGAAGCTGATGACATCGTCATCCATCGGCGTGGTTTCCATAATATCCTTCCGTTCTAAGAACCCCTGTCAACTGGTTCCGACCTTGTCAACGTTTTGGCTGGAAGGCGCATCATTCAAGGGATGCGCGCGAGGGACAGCCTTGAAAAAAGCGGTTATTTTGAAGATAGAAGCGCGGAGAGTCACTGTCAATAAAGGATGTGACAGAGTCTTATAATTTAATCCGCGCGCCTTATATTCAAACTATTTGCCGCGTATTCTAAATACGGTTTTTCTATCTTAGTGGATTAACGCATGATCATTCTTTATCAGTTCCCTATTTCCCATTTTTGTGAAAAAGCGCGATGGGCGCTCGACTATAAAGGGCTGGAATATAAGGTGAAAAACCTGATGCCCGGTGCGCACATCAAAGCCATCAAAAAGCTGGCGGATAAGTCCACGGTGCCGGTCATTGAGCATGATGGAAAAATTGTGCAGGGCTCAGCGGAAATCATTAACTATCTTGATGGCCTGTCCTCGGACAGACCTTTGACGCCGGTGGAGCCGGGAGCAAGGTCCGCCGCTCTGGAGTGGGAAAAGTATCTGGATAGAGAGATTGGCGTTTCCATCCGCTGCTATTGCTACCACTATTTATTGACGCGTCCGGATCAGGTGGTTCCCATGCTGGCTCACCACGGGCCCTGGTATGGTAAGTGGCTGCTGCGTCTAGGCTTTGGCAAGTTAAGCAAAATTATGCGCAAGCACATGCTAATTAATGATGAAACTGCGGCGGACGCATTAAATCGCATCCGGGTGGCGCTGGCCCGTATCAATGAGCGCGTGGGGACCGACGGTTATCTGGTGGGGGATTATTTCACCCGGGCGGATCTGACGGCGGCCTCATTGCTGACGCCGTTTCTGCAGCCGGAATCCTTTGATATCCCGTGGCCGCAAGACCCGCCGCCGGCATTGGCGCAGACCGTCAAAGAGCTGGAGCCGCAGCTGGAATGGGCCCGGCGGATCTACGCCCGTTATCGTTAAATCATCAACTGGCGGCGCCTGGATTCTCTATGCGCTGCTTCAGGCTTTGCAGTCCCTCCTCATACATGGGCGCCAACAGCCTTTCCAGCATCAGGCCGATGTAGCGGTTGAACAGGTTGAAGCCGTGCTCGGTGTCGAAGCCCCAAGTCACTCTCACACCACTGTCGGCAGGCTGCAGGCGGTAAAACGCGGAAGCCTGGCCGTTATCGCCAAAGTCCAGCGTGACTTGAATCTCCTCCGCCTCTTTGACGGCGATAATCTCCTGATAGCCCTGACCCACTTTCGGGTCGTCGCTGCGCCAACTCATCTTGGCTCCTACGCCGGATTGCGGACCTGAAAACTGGTACTGGGCGTTGGGGTCCAGCTTGGCCCAGGGCGACCAGTCATTAAAGTTGCGGTAGCTATTAAGGAAATCAAACACCTGCCGCTGCGGAGCGTTAATCACTACACTGCGTTCGACATGAGTGGAGTCCGGTAGAAAAAATCCGGCGACAATGACCAATACAACGACGCCAAGCAGGATTTGCCCAGTGGATTTAAGCGCTTTCTTCATGGAGGCTTTCTCAATTTATTGATTATCAGGTGACGGCGATGGGATTCGCCGACTGCGAATGTAGCCTCAGGCGCAGGCTTTGCCAAGATGACGGGAGGAAGATGAAGTCCCGCGGATAAATATCCGGTTTTTCATTCAGTTAAGGTTCACGTTAGCTGGCTTATCGTAACAACCGTGATCGATAAACCTGCGAGGAATTAAAAATGAAAAAGTTACCGATGTTGTTATTGACCCTGGGACTGGCGATCGCCGGCGCATCCACCTCCGCGATGGCCCACGATGGCGGACGTCATGACGGTAAGCGTTACGATAACCACCATAACCACGGGCATCACGACAACCGTCGTCATCGTGGCGGACACCATAAGCATCATAACCGTCACCACCACCGTCATCATCGTTATTACAAACATCATGACGGCCGTAGATGGGATAATCGTTACAGCTACTACAATCATCGCCGCTACAACGATGACGGCATTGTCGTAGTCTTTCCCATCAAATAAACATTGCAGATAGCAAATCGAGGCCCGGAGCCGCAGCGGCTACAACGCTGACTCCGGGCGCTCAGAACTGCTCTTGATCCGACCCCGGCGGCGTTCAGCCGAACGCCAGCATCTTGACCGCGGCGATCGCCGCCATGCCCCGTATCAACCACTTAAACTGGTTGATGTTCAGCTTTCTCAGCAGCCAATAGCCTACCCATGATCCGACCAGTAACCCGGGCAATCCCGCGAGGCTGCGCAGGGCGATATCCTCGTTGAGAAATCCCGCCGCGATCAGCAACGGCACTTTGGCGCTGTTCAGGATCATGAACGCCCAGGCGCGAGTGCCCACATAAGCTTCCTTGGATAGACGCTGCTCCATCAGATACAGGCTGAGCAGAGGACCTGCGGCGTTCGCCGTCATGGTGACGAACCCGGACAGCAGTCCCATGGCCTGGGTGGCCGCCGGATGGCGCATGATGGCGGAGGGGCGATAATCCAGCCAAAGCCCCAGCGCCAGGATCAACACAATCATGACGCCCAGCAACAGCGTGAACTGTTCTGGATTGATGCTGGAGAGCAACCAGATGCCCAGACCGATGCCGATTAACGCCAATGGCAACAGGCGCAGCACGATAGGCCAGGAGGCGTGGCGGCCATAGCTTTTCACCGCCAGAATATCCGTGGCGATGTACATGGGAATCAGAATCCCCAGCGCTTCCGGGCCGGGATAGGCGATAGCGATAATCGGCAGAATGAGCAGCCCCATGCCGCCAATGGAGAACTTGGAGAAGCCGGTGATAAACCCGGCGGCGAGAATGCAGAAGAATGCGGTATCAAAGTCCATACAACCCCCTCAGATCTTGACGGGGCAAGCTTACTCCGTTATATGACCGTAAAATAACGATATATATCGCTCAAGTTGATCGGTATTGTCGATTGTTGTGGTCGTTGATTTTGATGGAAGCTTCAGGGGAGGGCGAACATGACGAATGAGCAGTTACGCGCATTTGTTGGCGTGGTGGAGCATGGCAGTTTCCGGGCTGCTGCGGCGGCTCTGTTTAAAACCCAATCTACGGTCAGTGCGGCGGTGGCGGCGCTGGAGCAGGAGTTCGATTTACAGTTGTTCAGTCGCGAGACCTATCGACCGACGCTGACCATTGAAGGCAAGGCGTTGTTCCGGGAAGCCAAGGCGCTACTTTCCAAAGCCCATGATCTGGAGATGCTGGGGCATCGTCTGGCGCAGGGCAAAGCGCCGGAGCTGTCCATTTCCCTGAGCGCCATGTGCGCGCATTTGCCGGGATTGGACACCTTGAAAGCATTCGCCAAAAAGCGACCCGAGATGCGTCTGCATTTACATACGGAGCATTTGTCCGGGGTGCTGGAGCAACTGCTGGTTGAGAAAGCGGAAGTGGCCATCGGTCCCCAGGTTGGGCTGGATGATCGCTATGAATTTACCGAGGTGGCGAAAGTCACCCAGGTCACGGTTGCGGCGCCGGGTTTTGTCGACGCTGGCGCGGACGGCGTGGTGCGCCATGCGCAGTTACGTAATCTGCCCCATATTCTGATCGCCGACAGCGGCTCGCTGGCGCCCTTTGATCACGTCAATGTGATTCCCGGCGGCCATCGCTGGTATGTGAACGACTTTCTGATGAAGAAGGGGCTGCTTCTCTCCGGAATGGGCTGGGCGCGGATTCCGCTGCATATGGTGGACGCCGAACTGGAGCGCGAAGAACTGAGGTTCCTGCAGGTGGAGAACTTTCCTTCGCGCAGTCTGGTCCCCATCTATCTCATACGGTTGCGCAATCAGTTGTTATCGCCGCTGGCGCAGGAATTCTGGGATGAAATGTTGGGCGCTTCGCTTTGACATTACCCTCACTCTGTCCAATAGTTATCAATTAACTGAGGGCGCTTCGTATTGGATGGCGCTTTGGGGGCTGCGACGATAACAATAAGGTTCCATCCGTGTTTTTCTGCTTGGGATAAGCAAAAACGCCATGAAAGATACGTGCGTATATATCATCGAAGATGACCAGATGCAGGCGGATCTGCTGTCGGCTATTCTGGAATCCTACGGTTACCAGTCCAAAGCCTACGGCAATCCCAAAGCGTTTTTATCCGAGTTCAGCAATGATCACCACTGCGTGATTCTCTCCGACATCATGATGCCGGACATGACAGGCCTGGACTTGCTGAACCGAATGTCCGAAACCGGCTACCTGCCGCCGTTGATATTAATGACGGCGTATTCCACGGTGCCGGTGGTGAAAGAAGCGCTGCAGGGCGGCGCCTTCGATTTTCTGCTCAAACCTATCAGCATCACCGACGTAGGCCCCTTGCTGGAAAAGGCGGTGGCCCATGAAAAGCTGCACCGCGAACGTTATATGAAACGTCTCGACATCCAGCGCTCTATTTCGCAACTGACCGCCCGTGAGAAGCAGATTTACGACCTGCTGTTGCAGGGGCTCAGCACCAAGGAGATGGAGGCTAAACTGTTCATCAGCCCCCGCACCATCGAGACGCACTGCCGCAATGTACTGGCCAAATTCGACGTCTCCTCTATCAAGGATCTGCTGGTCAAAGTGTTACCCTTGGCGGCGGAGGAGAACAGCGTCAACTGATCGAGTTCACTCACGAACCTGTTGATCCGCTGATTTAATGCTTCCCCCTTAATGCCGCGCCTTCAGCAGATTTTTTATCACTTCTCCGTAGTACTACTGAGAACGGCTCTGATATTTCAGTAAGCGTACGAATCCTCTTGCACGGACAAACTGATTAATCTGTGCACATAACGTTCAGGAGGATTTATGTCAGCAAATCGAGTAGTTTCCCTGGTCGCCTCTAATGCGCCACAAGACGAGCTGGAACGCAGCAGGCAAAAGAACGCCGAGTTGGAGCAAAGTCTGGCCAGTGTGAACCAAATGGCGATGGGGCTGTTACGCTCCAACAGCTTCCTGGGCGGTATGATTGAATTTTTCGAGCGCTGCTCGGAAGTTCGTGAGCCTTCTGAAATTGGTCTGGCGATGGAGAATGCGCTGAGCGGCTATCAAGTGCCTTACGTATTCATCCTCAACCTGCCGGAGCAACATTATGTGTTCGGCGGCAAAAACTATGTCACCAATTTGCAGTTTGACGTGATCACCACGTTGACGCTGCAACGTGAACGCATTGTTAATTTCGATCAGTATTCCCTGATCAATTTCCCGTATTTCTCTATTTGTCTGACCATGACGGCGGAGGAGAAAGAGGCCCATCTGGATAACCTTACCCGGCTGGCGCAAGTGGCGAATTTCGTCCTCTCCAATCTGGTGCGGGAGTCTCAGGAGAAGATGGTGCGCCAAGGCATCATGCAACGGGCGGTAAGACGTACAGAGGCGTTGCTGGACAACATCATGAAGATGGTGCTGGATTGCGGCGCACACTCTATCCAAAGTTTTTCCGATCTGAAGTGGACCATCCAAAGCTCCATCATGGGGCTGGACCTGGACATCGAGTCGGAGCAAAGCATTTTCAACATCGTTGACCAGCTGATGGAGCAGTTTGAGCACCAACAGGCCTCCACGCGAATTATCGAGAACTACATCCTTTCTGTGAAGGAAAGTCTGGCGCAGCTCAGCGACAGTGGAGCTGGAGAATTGAAATGAACGCAGAGAAGATTATGGCTTTTGATGAAGGGGACTTCGCTGCGGATGTCGTCAGAAACAAGTTTCTGGAGCATCTCGCCGATAGCATGTCACTAATCAGTTCCAGCGGCTCCCGACTGCATTGCGCCAGTCTGATGGAGACCTCCCGTATGATTGCGATGATGCGGGATATCGCCAGCGGCATTGTCGCCACGGCGGAAAGCCAGGGGTTGCCCAGTATCGCGGAATGCGGTCTGGAATTGCAGCGCTGGTGTCGGCTGGCGCTGCATAACGAAGATCTGGAGGTCATGCGTTGTTTGATCCCTCAGATCAAGCAGGCGGGAAACGAGTTGGCCCGTGAAGCGGATCGCCTGTGCGTAAACCAGAAATGGAAGTCCAGCCGTAGAGATTGATCCCTCCGTCGCAGCGTTCGCGCTGCGGCTATTCCCTGTCTATACTCCCTAGCATTCATTTCTATTTCTTTGTCCAGCCAGTTATTTTCCAGGCGCCGGACACGAACCTGAAGCAGTAGTTCAGCAGTTTGCGACTCGGGGAGTCTATGAAGGTTTGTCCCATTTGCAGTACGGATTTTCCCCAGGGCGATTACTGTCCCGCCGATGGGGCCACATTGGTGGATAAGCAGCGCCGCGACCCGCTTATCGGCAAAATGCTGAAGGACATGTATCGCATCGAATCCCGCCTGGCGGAAGGCGGCATGAGTCTGGTCTATGTAGCGCGCCAGTTATCCTTGGACCGTCTGGTGGTGGTTAAACTGCTGCGGGCGGGCATGGACGATCATGACTTTATCCAGCTGTTTTTCCGCGAAGCGCGCATCGCCAGTCAATTGAACCACCCCAACGTCATGCATGTGATCGACTTCGGCAACACCGACGACGGCATGATGTATCTGGTGGTGGAGTATCTGCGCGGAGAGAACCTGTCCGATCTGGTGGAAAAGCGCAGCGGGCTGCCGCTGGAAAACGTGGTGTGGCTGCTGGAGCAGATCGGCGCCGGGTTGCAGGCTGCGCATCAGATGAACATCGTGCACCGGGATTTGAAGCCCGGCAACATCATTGTCGCGCGGGTGTCCGGCGACCATTCCGTCGCCAAGCTGCTGGATTTCGGCATCAGCAAGCCGCTGGGAGAAGGGGATCTTAAATACACCCGTTTGGGCATGGTGATGGGCACCCCGGGTTATCTGGCGCCGGAGCAGATTGAAGGCGCGCGCAATATCGACAAACGCGCTGATATCTACGCTCTGGGCGCGATTCTTTATTACTGCATCACTGGCGAACGCCCTTACACCGGCGAAAACCCCCAGGACATCATGAACCGGCAATGCGCCGGACCGCCGCCGGCGCTGCGGGAAAACCGCTTGACCGACGCTCGCAATAAAGCTTTGGAGCCGGTGATTCTGAAGGCCATGGCGCTAAGCCCGGATGGTCGCTATCCAGACGCCCAGGCGATGGTGCGGGACATCCAGAACCGCGCTCACGCAGCCATTGCGGAATACTCCAAGGCCATGGAGATGACGCCGCCTAACCCAGACGTCTATCAATTCATTTTCTATGGCGAAATTCGCGGCGACGTGGAGTTGCAGGACACCCAGGAAAAACTGAAAGCGGCGCTGGGATTGAGCGACGCCGCCTGCGCCCGCTTGTTCAGCGGTAAGCGGGTGGTGGTGAAGAAGAATCTCAGCCTGGGCAAGGCGAAAAAGTACGACGAGGCGTTTCAGGCCGCCGGCGCTTTAGGGCAGATCGAGGAAATGGATACCGCCACCCGCATTGATCCGGCGCACAGCATGGATGAGCGCTCCATGAGCCAGCCCATTGTGGTGGCCGCCTCCACGTTGGCGGAGCCCATGCATCTGGGCTCGCAACCGCCCCCGTTCGGCGTGCAGGGGTATACACATCCCGTTGCGCCGACGCTGGATGATGAGACCACTACCGTGGTGGCCCCGGGAACGCTTCCTACGATGGGACCCGGCATGACGACGGCTGCTGGCCAGAACGCCAGACGTAGCATGCCGCTTTGGCTGGGGCTGAGTGCGCTGATCTTGATCCTGGTTGGCGTGGGTTACGCGGTTCCCGTGGTGCGATACAGCGTGGCGGACGGATATGCGGAGTTAACCGGCTGGCAGGCGCCGCGCGGCGTCAGTGAGAACCGGGTGGCGCTGGGAATGAGCGCGGCCTTTAGCGGCGGCGCCAGAGAGCTGGGTCGCGCCATGCAGTTGGGCGTTGACGTGCGCATTCGCGAAATTAACGAGCAGGGCGGCATCCACGGACGCTATATCGAACTGCGCGCCCTGGACGACGGCTACGAACCTGCGGCGGCGCACCAGAACGTCGAGAAATTTATGCAGCCGGACGGCGTATTCGCCATGCTGGGCAATGTGGGGACGCCAACGGCGGAAACGATATTGCCGGTGGCCCTGAAGGATAGAACCATCGTGTTCGGCACCTTCTCCGGCGCGGCTTTGCTGCGGAAAAGTCCGCCGGAGCGATATGTGTTCAACTATCGCGCCAGTTACGAAGATGAAACCAACGCTCTTATTCGCTACTTCATCGAGGAACAGGACGTCGACCCTAGAATGATCGCCGTGTTCTATCAGGACGACGGTTACGGCAAGGACGGTTTGAAAGGGGTGGAGGATGCGCTGTCGGATTACGGCGTGCGTCCCCATGAAATCGCCAAATTCAGCTATCAGCGCAATACGGCGCAGATTGAGGGCGCGGCCCAGGGCATGTTGGGTCGCCTGAGTGAGATACAGGCGGTGGTGGCCATCAGCACCTACACCGCCAGCGCGCGTTTGACCAAACGTCTGCGTCAGGCCGGATTCACCGGGCCTTTCGCCAATGTCTCCTTTGTCGGGGCGCGAGCGCTGGCGGAGCAGTTCAAAGAGTTAGGCGTGGAGTACGGCGAGGGCGTGGTGGTGTCTCAGGTAGTGCCGCCGTTTGATTCCTACGCCACTGGCGTGCTGCGCTACCGGGAGGCCTTGAGCCGTTTCTATCCCAATGAGCAGCCGGACTTTATTTCTCTGGAAGGCTACATTGTGGCGACCTTGTTTTTCCATGCGTTGGAACGGGCGGGTCGACACTTCGATACCGAATCACTGGTGGACACGCTGGAGTCGTTTGACGGCGTGGACTTGGGCATCGGGGAGACGATTACTTTCCGCGCCTCGGATCACCAGGGCAGTCATCGGGTATGGGGAACCCAGTTGAATCGCGATGGAGCGTTTGAGGCGGTCAGGCTCAGTAAGAAAGAAACGCTGTAGCCGGGCCATTCCGACATCATCTCTGCGGCGTCCGATGCGGCTGGATGAAGGATGCGCCAGACCGGGCCGCGCGCTGTGGACTCAGCATGAGGCGAAGCGAAATGAGCGGCGTGACAGCGAAATCTCTACTGGTCGCCATGGGACTCTATTGCAGTCTGTGCGCGACCTCCGCGACGGCGGTGGAAGTTCAGCAAAACCAGTTGTACGAAGGCGGAACCCTGATTGAGTCCGGCTCACTGGGCCTGTCGTTCAAGGTTCCTGATGGTTGGCAGGGCGCCTGGCCGGCGGGATCGGAACTTTTTGTACTGGAATCCCAGGCGCTGAAAGCCAATATCTTCGTGTACATCGACCAGTCCGGCGAGCAGGCGCTGATGCAACAGATGGCGCAACCGGTGCCGTTGGACGCTTCCGTCGTTCTGTATCCCAAAAGCGCGCCGCAAAAACGCAATGGTCGTCTGACGGCGGATTACAGCATCGGCAATATGCCCAACATGGAAGGCCGCATCAGCGCCGTCACCGGCAAAGGCTCCACCTCCGTAGCGTTGATTGCGGTCGCGGATCAGAGCACCGCCGCGCAGGTCTGGAAAGTGGCGGAGACCGTGGCCTCCTCGGTTAAATTCTCCGCGCCGAAACCTCTGGCGCAAGGAGGGGGCGACGGCGGCTGGAGCACCTACATGCGAGGGCGCCATATCGTGCGCTATTACACCGGCTCCGGTTATCACGAAGAAGAGCACATCTGGTTATGCAGCAATGGCGAGTTCTATCGCTCCGGCAACAGCGGGGGCTATGGCGGCGGCGCCAGCGGCGCCACAGGCAGTCAGGGCTCCGGCAGATGGGAGGCGCAGGGCTCAATGAACGCTCAGGGCCGATTAATTCTGCAATACGGCCCCGGCTACAGCATGCAGGGCAGCACGCCGGGCTTTGACTGGAATGAATCCGGCCCAGGTGGAGAACGCGTCACCTTTACGCTGGCGCTGGCCAATAACAAGCTGTATCTGGATGGAACCCAGTGGCTGCGGGACGGCAATAATCGCTGTCAGTAACAGGTTCTCAGTAATCGCAAGAAAGAGTAGGGGGGGGAGGAGAAAAGGGGAATAGAGAACAAGAGAACAAGAGGGAGCGACCAGGTCGCTCCCGGGGTCAAAGCAGAAAAACTCAGTCTGACCAGTTCAAAATGACTTTACCGGATTGACCGCTGCGCATGGCGTCAAAACCCTGTTCGTAGTCGGCGTACTCGAAACGGTGGGTGATGATCGGTTCAATGTCCAATCCCGCCTCCAGCATCGCCAGCATCTTGTACCAGGTCTCGAACATTTCGCGTCCGTAGATGCCTTTGACCTGTAGCGCCTTGAGCACGATCTTGCTGAGATCCAGCTCCGCCGGCTTGGACGGCAGGCCCAGCAGGGAAATGCGTCCGCCCATCATCATCACATCCAGCATATCGTTGAGGGCGGAAGGAATGCCGCTCATTTCCAGGCCCACATCGAAGCCTTCCTTCATTTTTAGTCGTCCCATGACGTCGCGCAGAGACTCCCGTTGCGCGTTCACCGGCTCCACATCCGCGACTTTGGCCGCCAGCTCCAGGCGGTAGTCATTGATGTCAGTGATCACCACTTTGTGGGCGCCGGCGAATCTCGCTACGGCGGCGGCCATGATGCCGATAGGTCCGGCGCCGGTGATGAGCACGTCCTCGCCCACCAGATCATAAGCCAGGGCCGCATGGACGGCGTTGCCCAACGGGTCCAGTATCGCGCCAAGCTCCAGACTCACTGCGTCCGGCAGGGGCACGACGTTGAACGCCGGGAGGCAAAGGTACTCGGCGAAAGCGCCGGGCAGGTTAACGCCGATGCCTTTGGTGTCCGGCGCCAGATGGAAACGTCCTGCGCGGGCGTTGCGGCTGAGCATCCCCACCACGTGACCTTCTCCTGACACGCGCTGTCCGATATGCAGGCCGTCCACGTGACTGCCGAGTTCCACAATCTCACCGCTGTATTCATGGCCGGTGGTCAGAGGGACGGGGACGTTGTTGCGCGCCCAGTCGTCCCAGTTGTAAATGTGGATGTCGGTGCCGCAGATCGCGGTGCGCTTGATCTTGATGATCACATCGTTGGGCCCGCATTCGGGAACCGGCTGCTCTTGCAGCCAGAGTCCGGGAGCAGATTGCGCTTTGACCAACGCCTTCATGGTTGACGACTGCATGTTCAGCCTCCAATAACCCCAAGTTGTTGACCGACGCGGGTAAAGGCGGTGACCGCCTGCTCCAGCTGTTCGCGGGTCAGCGCCGCGTTCATCTGGGTGCGGATGCGCGCCTGACCTTGCGGCACCACCGGATAGAAGAATCCAGTAACGTATACCCCTTGCTCGTACAACGCTTTCGCGAAGTCCTGCGCCAGCTTGGCGTCTCCCAGCATGACCGGGATGATGGCGTGTTCGCCGGGCAGCAGTTTAAAGCCAGCTTCGCTCAGGCTGTTACGGAAAAACACAGCGTGTTCGCGCAGGTTGTCGCGCAGATGGTCGCCGGCGATGGAAATTTCCAGGGCTTTCAGGCTGCCTGCGACGACAGGCGGGGGAAGGGAGTTGGAGAACAGATAGGGGCGGGCGCGTTGGCGGAGCAGTTCGATAATATCGCGGCTCGCTGCAATAAAGCCGCCGGCTGCGCCGCCGAGGGCTTTACCCAGCGTGCCGGTAATAATGTCGACTTCCACGCCGTTGTAGGCGGCGCTGCCTTTGCCCTGGGGGCCGATGACGCCGGTGGCGTGACAGTCGTCCACCATCACCAGGGCGTCGTATTTACGCGCAATGGCGACAATATCCTTCAGCGGCGCGATATAGCCGTCCATGGAGAAGACGCCGTCGGTGGCCACCAGAATATTGCGGGCGCCATCGGCGCGAGCCTGCTTCAGCTGGGCTTCCAGATCGTTCAGGTCGCGGTTGCCGAAACGGTAGCGTTTGGCTTTGCACAGACGGATGCCGTCGATGATGGAGGCATGGTTCAGGGAGTCGGAGACGATAGCGTCTTCGGCGCTCAGTAACGGCTCGAACAGGCCGCCATTGGCGTCGAAGCAGGCGGCGAACAGAATGCTGTCCTCCATTCCCAGGAACTCTGCGATTTTGTGCTCCAGCTCTTTGTGCAGCGTTTGCGTGCCGCAGATAAAACGTACGGAAGCCATGCCAAAACCGTATTTGTCGAGCGCTTCATGCGCCGCTGCGATGACTTCCGGGTTGTCCGCCAAGCCCAGATAATTATTCGCGCAAAGATTGAGAATTTGTTTATCGCCAGCTTCTCCGGCGAGTTTGACGGCGGCCGCTTGTGGAGTGTCGATCACTCGTTCCTTTTTAAACAGGCCGGCTTTTTCAATCTCATCAAGGGTTTGCTGTAATTGTTGTTGGAAAGTCTGGTTCATTGGAATTTTCCCTTATATCGGACGTGTTTCCTGTATAGTGGAAAAATGGGCGTAAAGCAATAGGGAAAAATATACCCAGCCCCCTGAATCAGGGCCATGGCGGCCTCCCTGCCACGTTGCGTCGCCTAACCTGATTGTTAAGCGGAAAGGTGCGCCAAAACGTCGACTGACTCTAGCGATGACTGTGATTCATCACGACTAAAAGAGCGATGGTGTCGCTGTCGCCGTGATTCTGAATGGTGTGGGCGACGTCGGCGTGATAACGGGCGGTGTCGCCCTGCGCCAGACGCTGGGATTGCTGACCGCTGACGACTTCAAGCTGACCGCTCAACACGGTGAGGTGCTCCATGCAGCCCTGTGTATGGGCCTGGCTTTCCAGTTTGCCCTGGGGGCGCATACGCAGCTCGTACCATTCAATGGAGCCCACCAGATGGGGCGGGCTGAGAATGCTGAGGTGATAGCCGCCCTGAGGGTTGTCGATCTTCGGCGTTTGCGCGGCGATGATATGTTCGATAGGAGAGTGCGAAACGCCCTCGCTCTCATCCACCAGCTCCGACCACTCAATGCCCAGGGCGCGGGTGAGGTTCCACAGGGTGGCGAAAGTCGGGTTGGCCTGGCCGCGTTCGATCTGCGACAGCATGGAGCGGGATACGTTGGATTGTTGCGCCAGTTGCTCCAGCGTCAGCTTTTCTGACTTGCGGAGTTGTTGGATGCGTTTGCCCAGTCTGGCGACTAAATCGGTGTCTTTCATTGTTTCGTTTCACGTTCCAGAGAGCGGCGCCATTCGCTTAAAAAGCGTTGCCGTTTTAATTTATCCAGCGGAACCAGCAATTGCGGTCCCACCGTAATGGGTTTCAGCGGTCCCGGCGCATGTTTGTTCAGCCAGTCCGCGGTGACTTCGCCGTGCACGCCAGGGTCGATAGGATACAGTTTCGACTCGCTGGCCAGAGTCTGCTGACCTGCCGGAGACAGCAGAAAATCCAGGAAGTCCCGGGCGTTCTGCGTGTTGACGGCGTGCTTATGAATCAGAGCGATGCGCGTCATGATCAAGGTGTAGTCCGCCGGCAGGATCATTTTCAGGTTAGGCGCCGACGCCAGTCGGGCCTTGGTGTACGATCCCAGCAGATTATAGCCGATCGCGTACTGCCCGGAAGCCAGACCGTCGAGAATGTCGCCGGTGCAGCAGGCCAGTTGTACGGAGTGGGTGCCGAAGGCCTCCAATAGTCGGCCATAGGTGGTCGCCTGCTGGCTGTCCTGGGCGGCGAACAGGTAACCGACGCCGCTGCGGGCGATATCATAGGTGGCGATTTTTCCCGCCAGACTTTCGCCCTGGCTACGGATCAGCTCCAATAATTGCTGGCGGTCCTGCGGCGGCGGACCCGGCAACAGTTTAGTGTTCACCACGGTCACCACCGGTTCAAAAGTAAAGCCGAAAGCCTCGTTGCGCCACTTCGCCCAGTCGGGAATGCGGCGGGTGTAGGGCGACTCGTAGCGCTGCGCATAGCCGTCATTGACCAGTTTCACCTGCAAGTCCATCGCCGAGCTGATCAGCAGGTCGCCGACGATGGCGTCCGGCGGCTCTGTCGTGTGAGTGGAGCCTTCCACGGTGTGCTGGAAAAGGTCGGCGGTTTCAAACTCAATCAGCCGGATTTCCACATTGGGATAACGCTGCTGAAACGCCTTGATGATGGGGTTCATCACCACGTAATCCAGCACTGCATGAATATTGAGTACGCTGACCGGCTTCTGCTGCGCCGGATAAAGCACGACCGGCAGCGGACCGGACACTGCCCGTGCGGGAGTGACGCTGAAGAGGGCGAGCACGAGAAGCGCTCTGCATAGCAAATCTGTACGGAAGAAAACGAAGCGGCTATTTGCCATGGGTGCTCTCCTTGCGGAAACCGACACGCACCGTCAGGCCTTGAGGCTGATTATCCATCAGTCCCACCTCTGCGTTATGGCGCTCTGCAATTTCCCGCACGATGGCCAGACCCAGTCCGCTGCCGACGCCGACCGCGGCTGGCGCGCGATAAAAGCGGGAGAAGACTTTGTCCCGATATTCCACAGGGATGCCTGGGCCGTTGTCTTTTACTTCCACGAACAGTCGGTTGGCGTTTTGGTGGACGCGCACTTCCACCACGCCATCCACCGGGCTGTAGCGGACCGCGTTCTCGATCAGATTGCGGAACAACTGCTTCAATGCAAAGGCGTCGCCAAGCAGGTTCGTGTCCTCGGCGTCCGCCTCAAAAGCCAGTTCCACTTTCTCGTTGATGGCGTGCGACGCCAGCTCCAAACAGGCTTCTTTCACCACTTTGTTGAGTTCGATGCGCCGGAGCGCTTCGCTTTGCAGGCGATGGGTGATAGTGGCCTGATTGAGCAGTTGCGACACGGTGGTGTTAAGTTGATCCACCGACTGCATGATGCGGTTATACACCGGCTTGGGATCGTCGATATCGGGATGGTCGCGCAGGTTCTGCAACGCCGCGCGCAGCCCCGCCAGAGGCGTGCGAATCTGATGAGCCGCCTCGCCAGTGTAGCGCTGCATGCGGTCCAGAGTGTCCTGCAGGCGCTGCATGAAGTGATTGATGGTTTGCTGTAAGCGCCAGGTTTCCTTGATCGGCGTAACGTGTAAGGGCGTCAGATCGGTAGGGGAGCGCGCGGCCAGCTCCCTTTCGATCTGATCCAGGGGCGAGAAGGCGCGTTTGATGCCGTAGCCTAATAGTCCCAAAGCGATGACGGACGCGATGGCGATCAGTTGTAAACCTTTGCCGGTGATGTCTTCGGCCAGATCGGCGCGGGCGTTGATGGTCTGTCCCAGTTGCACGGTGATGTAACCGGTGATGTCCGCCTCCGTCAACAAACGCCGCAACACGATGAAGCGCACCGGTTCGTCCAGATAGCGGCTGGTGAAAAATCGTTGCTGGATCAGGCGTGCGCCGTCTTTGCTGAAGCCCTGGTCCGCCGCCGGGCGGGGCAGGTCGGCGTAGCCGGTGAGGTACGCGTCGCGAGGGCCGCTGATGCGATAGAAAACGCGGTCGTCGCGGGCCAGGGCGAGGGTTTCGAAGGCCGCTACCGGCAGATCCACATCCACCACGCCGTCGCGAACGTGAATGGCGTCCGCAATCTGAAATGCGGCGCTGGCCAGCAGCCGGTCATAAGAGAGTTCCGCCGCGCGCTTGCCGTATCCGTCGATAGCGATGATAGCCAGAGTGCCGAGCACCAGAATCAGCGCCACGGCGCCCAGGATCAACCTGTTGCGCAGTGAGACCGGCTGATCCGGACGCAACGGCGAATCAGTCATCATCGCATTCCGCGAGATACCCCAATCCCCGCAAGGTGCGTATCTGAACAGAGGACTCCGCCAGCTTTTTGCGCAGGCGCGCAATGTACAGTTCGATGGCGTTGGGCCCGGGGGATTCATCGAAAGCGAACAGACGATCGGCCAGCTCCTCCTTGCTCATGACCCGGCCCAGATGGCCGAGAAACACTTCCAGCAGGCGGAACTCGCGGTTCTTCAGGTCCAGCTTTTCTTCATTGACGTATACCGCTTTAGCGGAGCGGTCAAAAGACAGATTGCCGTGTCGGCTGAGGTTGCTGGAAAAGCCCTGGTTGCGTCGCATGAGCACCCGGCAGCGGGCTTCCAGTTCGCCAAAATCGAAGGGCTTGGTGAGGTAGTCGTCGGCGCCGGCGTCGAGCAGTTTGATGCGATCATCCACCTGTTCGCGGGCGGTCAGAATCAATACCGGCGTGGTGTCTTTGCGTTTGCGCAGCTCCGACAGAATCTGCTCGCCGCCCAGTTCTGGTAGGTTGAGGTCCAGAATGATCAGATCGAATTGCTGGTGCTGCAACAAACCATTGGCCTGGCGTCCGTTGTTCACCCAGTCTACGCCATGGCCCATTTTCTGTAGCCGCGCCTGGATGGATTCACCCAGCAATTCAGAATCTTCTACAACAAGGATATGCATGCGCCGACTTCACTTTTTCGAATCAGGACGTGACAGGTTTATGACAGGTTCAGCAGTTAGGATGCAGTCATTACCTGTTCCATATCAAGCATAGGTCGCTGAAGAGGTAATCGAAACAAAGTTTCCAAAACCACAACAAGCGACTAAATATAAAGCGCAACAAAAATAATAGGAGCGTGACATGAACACAACGAATCTTTTTCGACAATCCCACCCCCCAGCACCTGGAATGCCGCCGGCTTAATAAGCAGGACGGCTGACGCCGGTAGCCCCACAAGGGCAAAACCAATATATTTGCGATCGAATTAATTCCTGTAACCTGTGTGAGGTAACAATAATGACAATCAGAACTCCGATTAAAATGCTTGTGGCCGCAGCGTTGACCGTCAGCGCTACCCTGACCATGGCCTACGAACCTAAAGGCAAAGTTGAATGTATCGCTCCTGCGGATCCTGGCGGCGGCTGGGACTTCACCTGTCGTAGCGTCGGCAACGTGATGGAGGAACTGAAGTTAGTTCCCGGCAGCGTACAGACCATTAACATGGCGGGCGCAGGCGGCGGCGTCGCATTCGCGCATACCGTCAGCAAGCGCAAGAACGACCAGAATCTGGTGGTCGCCGCTTCCACCGCCACCACAACCCGTCTGGCCCAGGGACAGTATCCCGGCATGAACGCGGAAATGGTTAACTGGATTGGCGCAATCGGCGCGGATTATGGCGTTATCGCGGTATCCAAGAACTCTCCCTACAAAAGCCTGAGCGATCTGATGGCGGCGCTGAAACAAGATCCGCGCTCCGTTAAATTCGCAGGCGGCAGCGCCAACGGCGGCTGGGATCACCTGAAAGTGCTGATCAGCGCGAAGGCGGCCGGCGTCACTAATCTGCCGAAAATCTCTTACCTGTCCTACAACAACGGCGGCGAAGCCATGACTCAGGTCGTGGGCGGACACGTTGACGCGTTCACCGGCGACATCACTGAGGTGCAGGGCTTCTTCGAATCCGGCGACCTGCGCGTATTGGCGGTGCTGTCTGAAGATCGTCTGCCAGGCAAATTCGCGACTATCCCTACCGCTCGCGAGCAGGGCATTGAGTCCGTCGCTCCTAACTGGCGCGGCTTCTACATCCCTGGCGGCGCGCCGGCGGATGTAAAAGAGTACTGGACTGCAGCCATCGACAAAATCTACGCCAGCGAGCAGTGGAAAACCTTGATGGAGAAAAATGGACTGATGCCGTTCCACAAAAGCGGCGCTGAATTCAACAATTTCGTGAAAGCGCAAATCTCGGACATCCAAGCGCTTTCTAAAGAAATTGGCTTGATCCGTTAATCGCCATGAATGACCGTATTTTCGGTTTAGTGATGCTCGTCCTGGCCATAGCCTATGGCTGGGGCGCGTATCAACTGCCCGAGCCCTTCGGCGGCAATGAATCGGTCGGACCCGAGACCTTCCCGATTCTCCTGTCGGTGGTGCTTGGTCTGAGCAGTCTTTATCTGATGCTGCGTCCCGACCCGGACAATCACTGGCCCTGGAACCGCACCGGCGCTGAAATGGTGGTGGCGGTGGTGGTGCTGACGCTGTATGGCGTGTTGCTGGAGCCGCTGGGCTTCATCATTACCACGACCTTGGCGGTCGGCACCCTGAGCTGGCGCATGGGCGCCCGCAAGTTCCCGGCCTATATGTCCGGCCTGATTGGCGGCGTAGTGGTGTTCGTGTTGTTCAACTACGTGCTTGAATTGCCGTTGCCGCTGGGCGTACTGGAGGTAAGCTGATGGAAACTTTGAACTTTCTGATGCAGGGCTTTGCTGTCGCCCTGACGCCGGAAAACTTGATGTTCGCGCTCCTCGGCTGCTTCCTGGGCACCCTGATCGGCGCGCTGCCGGGATTGGGCCCCGCCAATGGCGTGGCGATCCTGATCCCGCTGGCGTTCACTCTCGGGCTGAAACCGGAAACGGCCTTGATCATGCTGACCTCGGTGTACGCCGGGGCCATGTACGGCGGACGCATTTCGTCGATTCTGCTGAATATTCCCGGCGATGAGCCGGCGATGATGACCTGTCTGGACGGCTATCCCATGGCGCAAAGCGGCAGAGCCGCGGAAGCGCTGGCGATTTCCGCAGTAGCCTCCTTTATCGGCAGCGTGATCGCGACGATTGGCCTGATTCTGCTGGCGCCCTGGCTGGCGAAATTCGCCCTGACGTTTGGGCCGGCGGAATACTTCGCGCTGTTCGTGCTGGCGTTCGCCACCCTGGGCGGCATCACCGGCAAGAACCCGGTGAAGACAATTCTGGCGGCGGCCATTGGCTTGATGATGGCGACGGTGGGCATCGACATGAACACCGGCGTACAGCGCTTCACCTTCAACACGCTGGAGCTGTATGAAGGCGTTGACTTCATCATTCTGATCGTGGGTCTGTTCGCTATCTCGGAATTGCTGTTTTTCATCGAAGCGCATGCCGGCGAAGGCCGCAAGATGATTGCGATGAACAAGCTGAAAATGAAGTGGAAAGACTTCACCAGCGTCTTCCCGACATCGCTTCGCGGCAGCGTCATCGGCTTCCTGGCGGGGGTTCTGCCCGGCGCCGGCGCCTCTTTGGGCAGCTTCGTCAGCTATACCCTGGAAAAACGTATTCTGGGCAAGAAGGCCAAGTTCGGCGAAGGCGATCCTCGCGGCGTGGCTGCGCCGGAAGCGGGCAACAACGCCGCCGCCAATGGCGCGCTGGTGCCCATGCTGACCCTGGGCGTACCTGGCAGCGGCACCACCGCGGTTCTGCTGGCGATGCTGATTTCCATGAACATCACCCCAGGCCCGCTGATGTTCCAGCAGCATGGCGACATTGTCTGGGGCGTTATCGCCGCGCTGTTGATCGGTAACCTGATGCTGCTGTTGCTCAACATTCCGCTGGTCGGCGTGTTTGTGAAACTGCTGTCGGTGCCGCCCAAATATCTGTTGCCGATTGTCACCATGGTCGCTTTTGTTGGCGTCTATTCAATCAGCCACAGTGTGTTTGATCTGTACTTTATGATTTTCTTCGGCGTGCTCGGCTATGTTCTGCGCAAGGTCGAGATCCCACTGGTTCCTGTCATTCTTGGAACTTTGCTGGGGCCGGAGATGGAGAAAAACCTGCGTCACGCCATGACGTTGTCGGACGGTGACTGGAGCATCCTTTGGAGCAGCGGTCTGTCCATCACGCTTTGGATTGTCGCTGGAGTGGGTCTAATCGCTCCCTACGTTATCGGGCCGATTCTGCGCAAGCGCATGAAAGGCGTCGATCACGAAGTGGACGAGGCGGTGACCGCCGATTGACCCATGCGTCCAGGGACGGGCGCGCAACTGAGATTTGATTGTAAGTCTTGGTCCCATTTTCGGGTCGAAAGACCCTTTTTCCTCGGTGTGGAAACTATGCCCGCTCTCCTCCTGTTAAAGTCATAGTTTCCATTGCCTTGGCTGCGCGGCCCCCGATTTTTGCCGTCGCAGCCTTTCTTTACTCTTTTCTTTCTCTTTCTCTTTCTCTATTTCCCTTTGCCCTTATTTTTTCACCTCTCTATCCCTTCACGTCTGCATTTATTTACATTCCTTGTCGCTGATTGAGTGTCCTGATTATGCGGGTTCTGGGCGCACGGGTTTGCCCGGTTCCGCCTCCACATTAGCCGTCAGCCGGATGCGCCAGGTTCTGTCGTCGTCCGCCAGTTCGCCATCTTTCAGCGCCGTTGGTTGCGCCACTGGCGCCACGAAACCTTCTGGGTCGCATACGCGGATTTCCAGCGTCCAGCACTCTCCCGTGGGGACGGCGTCCACGCGCACGAACTGGGATTTATCCGCCCGCAACAAGCGCGCTTCCGCCTGCAGTTGTAACTGCGAGCCGTGCATGGGAACGACGCTGGGTTTATCCCACTCGAAGTCCCGGGGATTGGCGTTGGCGAAGGGCAGTGGCGCGTACAGACCGGACGACACGATCTGCCATACCGTCACGGGCTTGCGGTTCGATACCGCCTGATCCGCAGGGTTGGCCAGAGTCATGCGCGCCAGAGCGCATAAATGCTGGTCGCCGCCGACGAAAATGACGTTAGCGATCTGCCGCTCGTAGATCAGCCCCATTACCGCCGCCAGGGTATGAGGATAGCCGCACCAGCTGTCGTGATTGCGCCACAGGTCAGGGTGCTGCGTGAGGCGTTTTTCCACTGGCGCAATCACGCTGCCGGAAAAGATAAATTTAGGCCGTTCCGGCGTCAGCCGTTGCGCCTCGGACAGCCAATTGGACAGGGCGGCGAATTGGGTCGCGTCGATCATCTCCGCTTGCGCGCCGACGGCGCCAGCGCTGCGTAGTCGCCGTTCGGTGCGGGTGTCCATGACGAAGATCGGACAGTCGAATTCCCGAGCCGCGCTAACGCCCTGGGGATACCAGAGCGCGGCGTCCGGCTGGCGTCCGCTGCATTGAAAACTGCGGGCGGCGCGCAGGGCGAAGTCAAAACGTTCGCGCTCCTTCAGGTGAGCGTCCAATTGGGGAGGGCGTCCAGAGCAATCGTCGCTGAACTCATGGTCATCCACCGTGAAGTGAACGGGCGCCAGTTGCAGCAGTTTGCGCATATTGGGCGAGTTGAACGCCTCCCGGTAGCGCGTGATGTAGCGCTCTTTCAGGGCGGTGTTATCGAACGCCTCGGCGGTGGCGTCCGCGTATATCTGATCCCCGATAAAAAAGACCGAATCCGCGCCAGGCAGTTGGGCGTCGCCTCTGACCTGACGTCCCATACCGACGAACGCCTGATCGGCGAGATCCCGTTCCAGCATCGCGCCCGGATAGCGGCAGGAGCCAACCAGAAAGCGCATGGCGGGGCTGACGCCGCGATGCAGGCAAAGCTCGCGCAAACGCCGCAGCCACCCAGCGGAGGCGGGGATATGCAATGTCTGCGACAGGGCTAGCTGGGCTTCCGGGTCGAACTGGCGCTGGGTCAGGCTGAAGCGGATGCGCACCTCCCGTTCCTGTCCCGGATCGACTTTCACCGCCACATCCAGCAACAAGTGATGCGGATCATTGGCGGAGCAGAACTGACATTGAATCAATTCCGCGCCTTCCAGCGCCAGACGTCGTGTCGGCGTCGCCTGGGCGTCGGCCAGATCCGCCAGATCGGAAAGCTCCGCCCACAAACGCAGCACAATACGCGGGCGGCCAATCCCGGCGCTATCCAGCCAGGCGCCGCGGATGATCGGTCCGGCGCTGAACAGGTTGGCGCTTACCGCATGCAAGTCATCCGCGGGGCGATAGCTGTCGAACAGTTGATGGTGAAATTCAACGCGGTCCCCGGCGGAGTGGCGCAGACACCCTACATCTTCGCTGAAAAAGGCGCGCAGGCTGGGAAAAGCGTCCTTGTAAGCGTTTTGCGCCAGGATCACATCCATGTGGCCGTATTGCGGCACCCGCTTTAACAGCACCGGCGGCGCGGATGGGCTGCCTTTCAGCATTTCACTGAGCCGTATGGCGGAACGGGTGGAGGATTGCGGATTGAATACCTTGCTTTGCTCGCCATGGATGAACAGCGTGGGATAACTCCAGTGTTTGCGCACCGCAGAGGGGGTGAGAAAGGTGTTTTCGCCGTCCCGGGAGGTCACCCGCTGTTGCTGGGCGAAGTAATACAGATGCCGATAGACGGCGCCGGGAGCTTGCCCCAGCATGTCCTGAAAGGCTTTGTGAGTGGCGGGAGAAATCTGATCGTGTCGCCACATGCGGCCGTACAGAAAACTCATCTTGTCGCAGATGCCCTGGGAGATTTCCACGCCGCCATCGGGCGCATGGTCGCTGTGTGTATGCAGCTCGGCGCCGTTGCGCGCTCTGCCTTCTTCCGCCTCCTGCAGCTCGCCCAGGCGTGCGAAAGAGAACGCCAGACGATCGAACATGGAGTCGAAGGCGCTGGGGTCAGGTTGCGGGATGGGGTTGAGTTGAGCGTCATTCACCGAGTCGCGCAGGAAGCTGCCAAGCTTGGCGCGGCTGCGGTTGACCGGGGAAGGGATAATCCAGGGATGGATCGCATTGAAGGCCACCCGTCCGATAAAGGGATCGGCGGGATCATCCAGCCAGCCTTTGAGTATGGCCATGGTGGTGGCGGTGGCGCCGACGCAATGGGCGAACAGGTTGATCTTACCCGGATTGACCCGGTGAATATGGCGCACCGCGGCGGGTATATCGTAGCGGGCGATTTCTTCAATACTCCAGCCCTGCAGGGGCGCCGGCGTGGGAAGGGCGTTGCTGAGTCGATAATCCAGCAGCCACACATCGAAACCGGCGCGCCACAGATAAACAGCCATGTTCTCGGGGATGGCCTCAGAGCAATAAATCAGACTGCCCTGGGCGAGCCCATGAATGAGCAGCACCGGTTGTCCCGGCCGCTGCGTGTTGGTTTGCGGATAGCGGGTCAGAACAATACCGATCTGCTCCGAGGAGGCGTCATTCAAGGGTACGCTGAGTTCGGCGCGCTGCGGGCTGATCACCCGGTTATCCGATACGCGTAACGCCCGGGGATGCGGATTGGAAGCGATGGGTTTGTCAGGATAATGGGGCGAGCCGAAATCCCAGAACTGGGTTTGCAGCAAGCAACGCAGAAACAGCATGCCCAGGCCTGCGGCCGCCATGGCGGACTCCGGCAGATTGGGCGATTTGACCACCTGAGCCAGCCCCCTTTCCGACATGTACTCCATGTCCACGTACAGGGAGCCCGACACAGCCTCGCCATGGCGCTGGTGAGACAGTTCGATGGGAAGATTGGTCAAGGCGCGCCAGAGTCTGGGAACGCCGTTCTTCCAGGCCAGCAGTTTTTCTCCGCGCAGGTGAATGATCTCCCCAGGCATGTTTTTGAAACGAGGCGTGCGCGAGCCGCTGGTATTGGGGGTGAACTGGAAGTTGTAACTCATGCGACGGTATTGCGCATGATGCTTGGCGACGGTCCAGAAGCCTTTGATTTGTTTGAACAGCCCTGGCGCCGGCTCCTTCAGCGAGGCGTCTGAATCCCAGCGACTCAGGCGCTGTTTGAGCTGACGCAAGGCGAAGCCGGACAAAGATTGGCGGCGGGTGCGATAAGCGTTGAGGGCCTGGGCGCCGCGCCAGGCGGTGGTCAGCGGCCCGGGTTCATCGCAGTGCAGCAGGCGCACTACGCCTTCGCCTACAGCGATGGGAATTGCGCCTTGCAATAGTTCTGGAGGCAAACCGTAGGTGTGCATTTTGGCGGTTTGCTCCGCGCTGAGCGGATTCAGGTACAGCTTCGCCGTCGCTTTCAGCTCTTCTCCGGGTTTCTGCAGCCAGTCATGCAGATCTTCTATCTGCGTTTCCACCTTGAAGATCAGACCCTGGTCACCGGTAAGACGCGCAGCGACGCCACTGGCGGGTTGGGCCTCAGTGGGGAGCGCTTCGGCCCACTGCCTGATCCAGCTTTCTATCCAGTCGGGCAGACGAGCGTTGACTTCCTGCGCCTGCAAACGGCCGAACATCTGCTCGCTGATGCTCAGCGTCACTGTGGGGCTGGGCTTGACTGCTGTGGTGGTCGCCGTCTGTTTAACTGGTGAGATGGCTTGCGCCAGCTCAGGACTGACCTGTTCCTGCGTTGGCGCAAACCAGTCATGTTGTTCCTGAATCGCCTCTGCGGCCCGAAGAGACAACGCGGATATGGTCAGGAACGGATTGACCCCCAGAGCGGTCGGCAGGATGGAGCCATCCAGCACATATAGCCCATCATGCAAAGCGGGGGCGCTGATGTTTCGGGCGCCTGGATCGGCCTTGAAGACCTGGCCGTAATGGTTGACGACCCCGGTGTCGGGACCGTCGCCCATGGCGCAGCCGCCCAGCGGGTGCACAGTGATGACGCGACCGCCGGGAAGCTTGCCGCTCATGACAGTAGAGGCGTCATCCGGCAGGGTTTTCCAGAGAGGATTAGGGACGTACTGGCCGCCGTCGAAGCCCTCTTTTCTGTCCTGGCTGCGCAGCAGGGCGTCAGCCGCGGTCAGGCAGGGGTTCTCCGCCGCCTTGGGCCAATCGACGCGAATGCGGGAGTAGTCTGTGTCAGCCTGTTGTGCGGGGTTATCGCTGGCGCGCAGGGAAAGGCCGCCGGCGGCGCCGTCGTCCCCCATGATCAGTAGGATTTGCGATCGCTCCATGGCGTCGCTGTGGTGCGCCAGAGGATCTTTGAAAACGCCGTTTTTACTCGCATTAAGAAACCAGGCGGGCAAGGTCATGTCGGTGAGACGGTTCAGTTGCGCGCCGGTGGTGGCGATTTCGCCAAAAAGGCGCGCCACCCCATAGGGCGCAGAGCCGTCCTCCAAGGTCAAACGCACTTCGGCGCCGGTTTTAGGGTGACGAGCGATCGGGCGAGATACGGCGGTAATGGTTGGGCCGACGCAGGACTCCTCACCGGCTTGCAGAGATTCGTCAGACTTGCCGATCGCCATGACCGGGTTCGCCTGTCCATAGCTCATGGCGAAACCGTCGCCGTTGGTGGAAAAGCGCTTGCCCAGCCTGTCGGAGAGCTGCAAACGGCCGGAATTCTGCGACCGTAACAGAATTTCCGTGCTTCCCAGCGCCCCCGCCGCCAGAATGACGGTGTCGGCTTCAACCCAGAATACCTCGTCGGACAGACTGTTCTTTTCCGTAGCGGTGCGGCGTACCCGCACCCGCCAACGACGCCCGTTTGGCCCGGTCGTATTATCCGTAGCAGAAGAGACAATAGGCTCCAGAGTGAGCACCGTGGCGCCAGTGTAAAATCTGGCCCCACGGGCTTTAGCCAATGGAATGAGGTTCATGGCCAGGGTATTCTTTGCGCCTTGGTTACATCCGGAAACACAGTTGCCGCAGAGATTGCAGCCCGGCTGCTCAACGCCGACGGCGTTGGCGCCAGGATGCAGGCTGACGGTCAACGGCGCTGTTTCCACTGACGCGTCAATTGCGTTGGCGAGTCTGGTCAGCGCCTGAAACTTGGGGAGACGGCATAGCCTGTCGCGGGCGGTTTGATCCTGGTCACGGATTCCCAGCAAGTGACGCACTCTTTTAAAGTGCGCTTGCAGCAGCCCAGGGTGCTCCCGAAACTCACGCGGCCAGGCGGCCTGCGCCAATGTATCCGCCTCTGGCTCCAGTGCCACGTTGGCGTTGATCAGCGACCCGCCGCCGAGCCCGCAGCCCACCAGCACATCCACCTCTTTACCAATGCGGAAATCATAGAGCGCGTCGGCATAGCCAATCGGGCGGGTGGAGCCGGATTTGAGTAATTGCATATGGCCGGGAATATCCCCCAGGGCTTCCGGGAAATCCCCAGGACGGTATTCCTTGCCCCGCTCCAACACTGTCACTGTCGCGCCACCGGCATTGTCTCCGGAAGACTTGCCCCCCGCCAGTTGCATGGCGGCGATGGAGCCGCCATAGCCGGAGCCGATAATCAATACATCGGTATCGTGGACCCGCGTTTCTGGGAGCGCATCTTTTATCAGGCTTTCGAACGGTTCGGAAAGATGAAAGTGCATGGCCGGAACTCCTTCCCTAGCAAAGGACTTGTTATGAGGTTGATGTCCGTTCGGCGGCGTTTTGACTGCGATGTCCGGGCGCAAGGGAGCGTCGGACTGCGCCGCTCTGGTTCCAGGGTGATGGGCTACGCCAATGCGTTGCACGCATTGTATTGACCGACAACATGTTGACCGACAAGGGGATGGCGTTCGGCTTGTCTGTCGATCGGGTCGTTATTGTTAGAGGACTGCTTGAATCAGAATAGCAATGAAAATTCGGCTTGGTTATTTTTTGAACAAAATACAGGTTGAATACACAGAAAGGAATAAACGAGGGGCCTAAACCTAGGTTTACTTGCAAGCGTCGAAAATTCTGCTGTTAAACTGAAATTGAATCGCCGCGCGGTAATCAAACTCATCTAAGATTAAAAGAGAGCGTGGCGTGACGCTCATCCACCGATGAGAAGCGTTCTCAACCCAGCCCGGAGAGCAAGGTGAGACAAGAGCATAAAGCTAAGGATTCCAGTCGCTTAGGGACAGCGCCGGAGGAGTTTGAGCGCGCCCATCTGATCGAATCCGTCAAAATCCGATGCCAGCAGACGCTTCCTGCAGTGCAGGGCGTGTTTCTCATCATGGCGATTTTTCTATTCATGTTATGGGATCAGGCGCCCCTGTCGCGCATATTGCTGTGGGTGGGGCCTGTCGCGGCGGCGCAAGTTCTGCGCCTGCAGATCAGTCGTCAGATTATGCGCCAGCTGGACAGCATGACCTTTCAGGAGATGCTGCACAGCGACATACGCTTGTTGCGCAGCAGCCTTTTCAATCAGGCATTGGTCGGTACGGGCATTTGGACCGTTGGCGCGGTGGAGACGGACAATGTCGCGTTTTTCATGACCCTGGCCATTAGCCTGTACGGAGTGGGGGCCATGGTGAATCTGGCGTCCGATTACCGCTCCTTCCTGTTGTCCATTCCCCTGTTGATGGGGCAGCCGATTCTGTACTGGTCCCTGCAAGGGGTGGACGAACTGCGCATCGCCGCGCCCTTGGCGACCCTGACGCTGTTGATGATCAGTTCGGTGCGCCGCAGCAGCCGCACTTTTGCGGAAAGCGTCGCCATGCGTTTTGAAAAGAGCGCGTTGCTGAACAAAGTCGAGGCTGAGCGCAAAAAAGCCGAAGAGGCGTTGGCGGCGGCGCAGGAAGCGAATAAAGCCAAAACCTATTTCATGGCCGCGGCCAGTCACGATCTGCGCCAGCCCTTATACGCGGTGTCACTGTTGACGGACACGTTGTCGTATCAGCCTTTGGGGGAGACGGCGCAGGAAATCGTCAGCAAACAGCGACAGGCGATTGAAGTGCTGCGCACGCTGTTCAACAACCTGCTGGACCTGTCGCGCTTTGAAGCTGGCAAGTTTCAACCCAATATGAAGGCGCTGTCGCTGGAGGAAGTCATGCGGCCTCTGGAGGCGGAATTTCAGCCATTGTGTCAGGCCAAAGGTCTGGCCTGGCGCTGCAGTTATACCCGGGTCAGTCTCTATTCCGATCTGGAGCTGCTGAGCCGACTGCTCAATAACCTGATTTCCAACGCCATCCGTTACACCCATAAAGGCGAAGTCAGCGTGGATGCGGCGGTGGATGGACGTCGAGTGACGTTCACTATCAGCGACACGGGACCGGGAATTGAGCGTGACGACCAGGTGCGCATCTTTGAAGACTTTGTGCAGCTCAATAATCCCAGTCGCAATAGAGACAAGGGCATCGGCATGGGGTTGGCCATCGTACGCCGCATCAATGAAATTCTTGATGCGGGGCTGACTGTGCAGTCTTCGCCGGGCAAAGGCTCGCGCTTTTCCTTTTACGCGCCCCTGGCGGAATATGCCTGTATCGCGCCCAGCCTTCGCGACTTAGAGGCCCCGGACAATGCCTTCATTGATCTCAATGTCTGGCTGGTGGAGGACGATCCATTGGTGAGGTCGGCGCTCTCTTTTCAATTTGACGCCTGGGGATGCCGCTACGAAATCGTCGCCAACAAGGACGAACTGTTGGCGCTGCGCCATCGCAGCCAGGGCTGGCCGGACGCGCTGATACTCGACGATATGCTGGACAAAGGCGAGGATGGGCTGGATATCGCCGACAGTCTGTCCCGACAGATGCCGAAGGAAAAGATGCTGCTGGTGTCCGGCAATGTGCAACCTGAGCGAGTCAGAGAGCTACAGGAAAGTGGGTTCAGCTTTCTCACCAAACCCATCTCGTCACATCAACTGCAAACCTGGATAGAGTCCGTCGCGCCCCATTAGGCATCCCACTAGGCGCCCCACTGGGCGCCCCATCAAGGGCGACTGAGCGTTTTAGATGACGCCCAGCTGCCTCGCCTTCAGAATCGCCTGCGCCCGATTACGCACCCCCAGCGCTCTGAAGATGGTGTTCATATGGGTTTTCACCGTGCCTTCCGCCATATCCAGACGCGCGGCGATCACCTTGTTGGGCATGCCTTCCAGCAAATAATGAAACACCTGTTCCTGGCGGGGAGAGAAATAGGGGCGGGACTCGACGGCGGTATTGCCGATGGCCACGGTTCCCGCCGCCGGTTCAAAACCCAGCATGCGGATCGCGTGGGGCGGGATGTAGCAACTGCCGGCGAGTACGACTTTGACCGCGCTCACCACCACTTCCACAGGGGAGTTCTTTGGCACGTAGCCGCGTACGCCGTACTCAAACGCCTTGGCGATGGTGTCGGTGGAGTCGTCGCCGGAAAAAATGATGATGGGAACGTCGGGATAGGTTTCCCGCAAAGTCATCATAGCGTGTATGCCCTCGGCGTCGGACAAGTGCAGATCAAGCAACACCAGGCTGAATTCCACATTGTTAGCCAGCTTTTCCTTGGCTTCCGCCAATGTGTTGGCCTTGTCGATCCAGTTACACAGCTTCAACGCCAGCAGCGAAGTGGAGAGTGCGTCAATCACTATCGGGTGGTCATCGACCAGAAGGGCGCGAACGTCAGCGCAATGAGTGCTTTCCATGTTTTTCCCCTTGGCAAAATCGCGTATACGCCTTGATTTCCAGTGTAGTAATGCTGGCCCAGCGCAACAATAAAATCGACATTTCTTTGGCCCTAAACTTTGGTTTAGGCGGGACTGTGGATAGGCGGAGGGGAGTGGGAGGCGTATAACTGAAGCTGAGACAGGAGATACGACGGGTGGGGACTGACGGTCATCTCTCTGAGAAGAAGCTAGGGCGCGATGGTTATCCACCGCGCCCGTTTTTTTGACGCCCTCGTTTCAATCACATGATCACTTGACCTGTGCGAGCGGCGTCTAGCTCGCTGAACGGGCTGCTTAGAACAGCACGCGGCAGCGAATGGTGCCTTTGACGGACTTGAGTTTTTGCAGCGCCAGATCGCTGTAATCCTTGTTCACGTCCACGACCACATAACCGACTTTATCGTTGGTCTGCAGGTACTGACCGCAGATGTTGATGCCGTTGTCGGAGAACACGCTGTTGATCTCGGACAGCACGCCCGGCACGTTTTCATGGATGTGCAGCAAGCGATGGTTCTGCGGATGCGAAGGCAGAGACACTTCCGGGAAGTTGACGGATGTCACGGTGGCGCCGGTGTCGCTGTATTTGGCCAGCTTCTCGCCGACTTCGCGACCGATGTTTTCCTGGGCTTCCATGGTGCTGCCGCCAACATGAGGCGTCAGAATGACGTTGTCGAACTCGCGCAGGGGAGAGACGAACTCTTCGTCATTGGAGCGAGGTTCCACCGGGAATACGTCGATCGCGGCGCCGAGCAGCTTTTTGGCGCGCAACGCGTCCGCCAGGGCGTCGATATCCACCACAGTGCCGCGGGAAGCGTTAATGAAGATGCTCTTGTCCTTCATCGCCTCGAATTCCGCTGCGCCCATCATGTCTTTGGTGCTGTGAGTTTCCGGCACGTGCAGCGTGACGATGTCGCTGATGGCCAGCAATTCTTTCAGGCTGTCCACCTGTGTGGCGTTGCCCAGGGGCAGTTTGGTGGAAACGTCGTAGAAGTAGACTTTCATCCCCATGGCTTCCGCCATGATGCTCAGCTGCGCGCCGATGCTGCCGTAACCGACAATGCCCAGGTTTTTGCCGCGAATTTCATAGCTGTCCTTCGCATGCTTCAACCAGCCGCCGCGATGCGCAGACGCGTTTTTCTCAGGAATGCCGCGCAGCAGCAGAATAGCTTCCGCCAGCACCAGTTCGGCGACAGAGCGGGTATTGGAGTAGGGGGCGTTGAAGACGGCGACGCCTTTCGCCAGCGCTGCGTCAAGGTCGACCTGATTGGTTCCGATACAGAAACAGCCGATCGCAATCAGCTTTTTCGCTTCTTCCAGCACGCTTTCAGTGAGCTGGGTGCGGGAGCGTATTCCGATGAAGTGAGCGTCAGCGATGCGTTCTTTCAGTTCCTGTTCGGGCAGGGAGCCCTTGTGATACTCGATATTGGTGTAGCCAGCCGCTTGCAGGGTGTCTATCGCAGACTGGTGCACACCTTCGAGAAGAAGGAACTTGATCTTGCTCTTGTCTAAGGACGTCTGTGTCATATCGGTTCGGACCTTTTGTGTAATCGCACTTATTTCCGCCGCTAAGTTCTTAAACAGAAAGGCTTCCCGGGCCGCCTCCATCGTTATTCTATTTTTCAGGCTGGGAACGGCGCCGACAAACTCCGCCACTGGCGCTTAGCATTTTGGGCTCTGCTGTTGGTGACCAAACCCCGGATTCAGACATAAATCGCATCAGGGATCTACAGCGCAGGGCGCGTATGATACCATAATCGCCGCTTTTTGAACTCGCATATTCATATAAATCGCCGGTTGACCGATGTCTCTCCACGGCATGTGGGAAAAGGCTGCGCGCGCAGTGGCGACGCGGTTTTCCGGACGCTGATTACAAGGTGTTGTTGAGAAATCCTATGAGTAAGGTTGCGGCGGAACAGATCGTTGAGAGGCTTAAGGCCATTGTCGTCTCCGGCAAAGTGTTGACGGATGCGGATTCCTTGCAGGCGTACGGCAAGGACTGGACCAAGAAATACGAGCCCGATCCCGTGGCTGTCGTGTTGCCCAAAACCACGGAAGAAGTGCAGGCGATAGTGCTGGCGGCCAATGAAATGGGCTTCGCCCTGGTGCCGTCGGGCGGCCGTACGGGGCTGAGCGCAGGCGCGGTGGCGGCCTCCGGTGAGGTGGTGGTGGCGTTCGACGCCATGAACAAGGTCAGCGACTTCAATCCCGCCGACCGCACCGTCGTCTGTCAGGCCGGAGTCATTACCGAGCAACTGCAGAACTTCGCCGAGGAGCAGGGACTGTTTTACCCGGTGGATTTCGCCTCCGCCGGCTCCAGCCAGATTGGCGGCAACCTGTCCACCAACGCCGGCGGCATCAAGGTGATCCGCTGGGGCATGAGCCGCGATTGGGTGGCCGGCCTGAAAGTGGTCACCGGCAAGGGCGATATTCTCGAACTCAACAAAGGTCTGGCCAAGAACAACACCGGCTATGATTTGCGCCACCTGTTTATTGGCGCTGAAGGCACTTTGGGCTTCATCACCGAAGCCACCATGAAGCTGACCCGTCAGCCTAAAAACCTCACGGTGCTGGTGCTCGGCCTGAGCCACTTCAATCACGTGATGGATGTATTGCAGGCGTTCTCCCGCCGCATCGACCTGACCGCATTCGAATTTTTCTCCGACAAAGCGCTGCGCCATGTGCTGGCTAACGGCGATGTGACGGCTCCTTTCGAAGGGGAAGCTCCGTTTTACGCATTGCTGGAGTTTGAATCGCTGACGGAAGAAACCCTGGAAGAAGCCATGGGCGTTTTCGAAGAGTGCATGGAAAACGGCTGGGTGGTGGATGGCGTCATCAGCCAGAGCGAAACCCAGGCTAAGAATCTGTGGCGTCTGCGTGAAGATATTTCCGAAACCATTTCCAAGTTCACGCCTTACAAGAACGATATTTCGGTCGTTCCCAGCAAGGTGCCTGAATTCCTGACTGAGATCGACGGCATCGTCGCCAGTCGTTACCCGGATTTCGAGATCATCTGGTTCGGCCACATCGGCGACGGCAACCTGCACTTGAATATTCTGAAGCCGGAAGGTCTGGCTAAAGAAGAGTTCTTCGCCAAGTGTGAAGAAGTGAACACCCAGGTGTTTGAAACTGTGCAGCGCCACCAAGGCAGCGTTTCCGCCGAGCATGGTGTGGGCTTGCTGAAAAAGGACTATCTGCAATACACCCGCGCTCCGGAAGAAATCGCTTACCTGAAGGCGATCAAGGTGGCGTTTGATCCCAACAATGTGATGAACCCCGGCAAAGTGCTGGATATCTAAACGGGAAAACGGAGCGTTTGCTATGGTCAAGGCGCGTTTTATTGGCGGCGGCTATTTTGAGAGTCAGATCGGTAAAGTGGTGTGCGTAGGGCGTAATTACGCTGAGCACGCCCGGGAGTTAAACAACCCGGTGCCGACCACGCCTATCCTGTTCATCAAGCCGAGCACGGCGGTGGTGGAGATGCGGGGCCCCCTGATTATTCCGGAGGGTGATGTGCATTATGAAACGGAAATCGCCCTGCTTATCGGCAAACCGTTGAAAAACGCGACCCCACAGGAGGCGCGCAGCGCCGTCATCGGCGTCGGCCTGGCCCTGGATCTGACCCGGCGCGACCTGCAATCCGCTCTGAAGGAAAAAGGCCTCCCCTGGGAAATCGCCAAGAGCTTTGACGGCGCCTGTCCGTTGTCGGATTTCGTTTCCGTGACGGCGGAGGACGACCTCGCCGACCTGAATTTCAGCATGTATCTGAACGGCGAGCTGCGTCAGGACGGCAAAGCGTCGGACATGATCACCGCGATAGCGCCTCTCCTGGCCTATATGTCCTCGCATTTCACACTGATGCCTGGCGATGTGGCGCTTACCGGCACGCCGGCCGGCGTCGGTCGTCTGCAATCCGGCGACCGCGTTGAGCTTTCCTTGTCCCTTGGACTGGATGTCGCCACTACCGTCGCTTGATAGGAAAGGGCGCGCTGCGCCCGTTCCTTTTCCGTTCTCTTAGCCCTCCGCAAACTGCCCCCTGTTTATTCTCCATACTCCCCGCCCAGCTTGACTTTGGTTATGGCGTCGCCGGGCCTGCAACAACATATTACAGTTGCGCCGGTTAAGCCTTCATGCGCCGTCTATACTTAGTTGGTTACGCACCAAAAAAAATAAATTTGTAGAGGTTGGTCATGAAGTTACCTACGTCATTGCGCTTGTTAATGACCATTAAGGCGCGCGTTATTCTGTTGTTCCTGGTCTTTATTCTTATCTCGGCGACGTCATCCTATTTTTTGAATCTCCGCATCAGCGAAATATCCGACACGGTCTCCGTGCAGTTGCAAAGTATTGACGCGCAGAACGAGTTGGTGCGTGAGCAGAACCAGTTGATGGGGGAGCAGCAGAAAATCTATGACAGGGTGGCGGCGATTACCCAGGCGCAGTTGTTGTTGAGCGAGTTGCAGTACTGGTTTTTCCACGCCTCTCTGGCTGCGGACCGCAATTCATTGAGCCTGGGTGAAACCACCTACGGTCGGGTTAAAAAAATGCTGGCGGATCTGGCGGCGAATGATCCCGAGCGAGAGGAGCGTTTCAAAAAGATTCAGGATGCGTTGGACCGGTATCAGGGCTTCGCAGTGAGAATGTTCGGGTTCTACGAGGAGCGCTCCATGAGCATGGGTAAGTCCATGAGCGAACGAGCGCGGGGCGAGGCCATTAAGTTCATCACTATGCTGAACCAGATTCGCGGCGAGTACGAGATGGCGCAGAAAACCTCGGCGGAAGGCGTGGCGGCGGCGGCCGATAAGGTCGCGCATCAGGGCAGCCTGGTGCAGGAGGGCGCTTTGTCGATTGGCGGCGCCGTAGACGATGCGCGCCGGGCGAGTCTGGTCGGGCTTGGTTTTATGGTGATCTCCTGTCTGTTATTGGGCGCTTTCTTCATTTGGTCGGTCGTGCGCCCGGTGCGCAAAGTGACTCGGGTGATTTCCGACATCGAAGCGCAAAATGATCTGACCCGCACCATCGATTACGACAACTCAGATGAATTGCAGGATATCACTGAGGCCCTGGACCGTATGCTGCTCAAATTCCGCAGCCTGATCAGCGATGTCGGCAAGGCGACCGAAGTGTTGCAGGGCGTGGCGGCGGAAGGGGCTGACGGCAGCTTGAAACTGGCGGATCAAGTTAACCAGCAACAGGCGGAAACCTCCATGGTGGCGGCGGCGACTAACGAGATGACCGCGACGGCAAAAGGCATTCAGGAGACGACGGACAGCGCCGCGCATATTGCGGAAGAGGTGACCGATCTCACTGAAGCCGGCCGCAGTGCGATGGCGGCGTCGGTGCGCTCAATCGATGATCTTTCCAATCGCATTCAGAGCGCCAGTGATGTCATTGGCAAACTGGCGCAGCGCACCGAGTCCATCGGCGGCGTGCTGGATGTGATTCGCGGCATTTCCGAGCAAACTAACTTGCTGGCGTTGAACGCGGCGATTGAAGCGGCCCGGGCGGGAGAGCTGGGGCGTGGTTTCGCGGTGGTGGCGGATGAGGTGCGGAGTCTGGCCAAGCGCACCAATGAATCGACCACGGAAATACAGGAAGTGGTGCAAAACCTTCAACGGGATGCGGAGAGCGCGGTAGGTGAGATCGGCGTCAGCCTGAACGAAAGCAAGCTCAGCGTGGCGAAGATCGACGACTGTCGCAAAGCCCTGGAGGCTATCTCCGGCGCGGTGGCGCGTATGCATGAACTGAATCATCAAGTCGCCCAGGCGACGGCGGAGCAGTGCGAAGCGGTGCAGAGCATTGACCGCAGCATTGATAACCTGAGCGGTCAAACCAATGAGATCAACGGATTGGCGGAAGCCACCACGGATATGTCATCAAGGTTAAACGAGGTCAGTAGCGATATCCGCACGGCGGTTGGACTCTTCAAGTTTTAAATCTTCGGCTCGACAACTCGACAGAAAAAAGCGCAGGCGGGTAATCTCCCGCCTGCGCTTTTTTGTTTTCTGATCTTGTTCAGCGTTGGCTTAGAAGATCGTTTTGCTCATCAGATCAGAGAAGTCGCTTTCCGTACCGCTGGTGTCGATGGCGGTAATGGTGAAGTAGTGCGTGCCGGTTTCCAGGTTGTCGAAGTAGTGATAGTACTGGCCAGCGGGCACGTCATAAGTCGCTTCCAGGGAACCTGCGTCGTTAGTGACGTAGATGCGGTAGCCTGAGATGTCTTCCAGAGCCAGCGCGCTGCCGTCTTCGCGAGTAGTGGGCGGCTGCCAGAACATGTTGGCGGTTCTGTCTACGAACACAGTGACTTGCGCGCTGTTGCTGACCACGGAGCCAGTGCTGTTGGAGACGATGACGTCATAGGTCCCCTCGTCGTCCATGGCGGCGGCGCTGATGTCGTAGTAAGACTTAACCGCGTCCGGGATAGCCACGCCGTCCTTACGCCATTGGTAAGCCAGGGTTCCACTGCCAGTGGCGGAGACGTTCAATGTGGTCAGGTTGTTGACTGACACGTACTGAGACACCGGCTGGAAAGTAATTTTGATGTCTACCGCTACAGTTTGCTCTTCCGTGGCGGTCGCGCTGCTGGTGGAGGTATCCGCAACAGTGGTGGTTGTGGAGGTGTCCGTAGCAGTAGAGCTGTCAGTGCTGGAAGTGCTAGTCGTAGACGTGTCAATAGTAGAGCTAGAGGTATCAGTAGTAGTGATGTCTGTGGTCTTTTTCCAGGAACCCTTAGTGCTGACTTGTGTGTCGTTAGAGCGCTTCCAGGAAGCGGCTTCCGCCATGGGAGCCAGTTGAGCCAACAGGCCGCTAGCCAGAATGACGCTGAAAACTTTTGCTGTAAATTTGGTAGTAGTAGTCATGTTGTTATTCCCCAGATGAATGGTGATTCGTAACTGATGGGGCCATTCTACGGATTAATTTTTAGTCAAAAGTTGTAAAACGCACATAAAATGTACAAAAATGCGTCAAAAAATTGGCTATTTTTTGAACTGAGAAATAGTCCATTTGGGATATGTGAACTAATTGGGACAAAGGCGCCGATTAGTTCACGGGGACAAAGAACGCGAAGAGGAAGGAACGGAAAAAATTGAGGGTATTATTCGATGAAAGTCGCTTGCCGGCGGTTTTTTATCTTTCGGTGAAGGGTTCTATTGAGGGATTTGAGCGCCAAGAAAGTCCAAAAAAGCCCGAATAGCCGGCCGCATGTAGTGGTTATCAATGTAGACCGCATAAATCTCGGCGCTTTTTTCCGCATAGAGCGAGGCGTCCCATTGCGGCAGCAACTGCAGTAAACGTCCTTCATCTATATAGGGCTGCATCGACCATTGTGTGAGCAGCGTGACCCCCGCGCCTTGTAGCGCGCATTCCAGTAGCGGCGTGCCGCCGGCGGAGCGGATGGAGCCTTGCACCTGCACGCGACGATACTCCTGGCCCTTGCGAAAGTGCCACCAGGCCTGACGGCGTCCGCGACTGATCAGTAGACAGTTATGTTGCGCCAGTTCGTCGGGTGTTTGTGGTGAGCCAAACCTTTGCACGTAGTCCGGGCTGGCGCATAACAGTGTGCGGCCGTCAGTCAATTTCTTGGCTTTAAGCCGTGAGTCTTCCGGCGGGCCGATGCGTATGGCGATGTCCACGGCGTCCCGATACAGATCCACAATCTGATTCTCCAGCTCAATGTCGATGCTGACTTTGGGATAAAGCGCGAGGAATTGCGGCAGCAGGGGGGCGATGCGTAATCTGCCGTAGCTATCGAACACTGAAATGCGCAAGCGGCCCTCTGGTTCGCTGTGCTGTTGGCGTAAGGATGCAATGGCGTCGTCGACCAGAGCGAGAATGTCTTCCGCACGCTTGAGGAGAAAGTGGCCTTCATCACTGAGAATAAGCTGTCTCGTTGTGCGCCGGAAAAGCTTGGTCTGCAGCTTGGCCTCCAGATTGTCGATTTGCCGGGAGACGGATGAGGGAGATAACACCAGCGCCTTGCCGGCGGCGGAGAAGTTGCCGCATTCACAGCATTTGATGAAGGTTTTGAGTTCGTCGAGCATAGGTGTATTTTACCGTTGACGGAAAATGATCGGCTTTGCAATTTATGCAAAACAGATTTGATTATAGGCCTTATTCCTAAGTTTTTTGCATAGATTGATAATGCCCATGGCTATAGCCGATATCGTTAACTAATAGAAGGAACATGATGATGAGCACTCGTATCGCCCTGGCTGAAATCCCCAAACCCTTGTACGCCGCGATGATGGCGGTGGAAAGCTACGTACGCGGAACCGGTCTCGCAGAAGAGTTGCTGGAACTGGTGCGCCTGCGGGCGTCGCAGATTAACGGCTGCGCTTACTGTGTCGACATGCACTATAAGGATGCGGTGGCGGCTGGCGTCGACCCGTTGAAGTTGAACGCTGTCGCAGTGTGGCGGGAAATGGCTTGCTTTGATGACAAGGAGCGGGCGGCGCTGGCGCTGACAGAGACACTGACTCTGGTGGCGGAGCAGAAAGTGGAGGACGCCTTGATGGAAAAAGTGATCGGCCTGTTTGGGCATGCGCAGGCGGCGAACCTTGCTCTGGCTATCGCGCAGATCAACAGTTGGAACCGCCTGGCGAAGACTTTTGCGTATACTCCCGGTGATTATCAGGTAGGTCAGTACTCTTAAGCGTCCTGCGACACTGGCCTTATCCAGGCCTGCGCGGCGGGGGCGTTGGCTCCTTCCGCGGCTTTCTCCTCCAGCTCTCTATCTCGATTCACTGCCAGCGCTCCTTCTATCTATATATGTATCTATATAGGTTTCTATATAGGTTTCTATATAGGTATTGCATCGGTGATACGCAGACTTGCACCTGACCTCTCTGTGGTGGCAGTTTAATCCTTACGCCCGATTACCTGGGCCGTAATTTTGCTAGTAATCTTTTGCACATGATTATCTACGTATTTTCACGTAAAATGACGCGCTCTTCGCCTGCTTCGGAACGGATGGGGACCCGTAATGAAGCGTCTGCGGCGGCTTTTGCGGCATCATGTCGCACAGGTCTGTCGATGCGCGAAGGGATTCAGGAAACCACAAGAGAGTGTGTTGAGGCTTACTATGACAGATAGAGTACAAGTAGGCGGCTTACAGGTCGCTAAGGTTCTGTACGACTTCGTGAATGAAAAAGCGATCCCCGGAACTGGCGTTTCTGCGGATAAGTTCTGGTCCGAGCTGGAAGCCGTCATCAATGAAATGGCTCCCAGAAACAAGGCGTTATTGAAAAAACGCGATGAGCTGCAGGCGCAGATCGACGCCTGGCACCGCGAGAACCCAGGTAAGGTCGATCTGTCGGCCTATAAAACATTTCTACAAGACATCGGTTATCTGGCGCCGGAAGCGGAAGACTTCCAGATCGCCACCGCCAATGTGGACCCGGAAATCGCCACCATGGCCGGTCCGCAGTTGGTTGTGCCGGTGATGAACGCCCGCTTCGCTCTGAATGCCGCCAATGCGCGCTGGGGCAGCCTGTACGACGCGTTGTACGGCACCGATGTCATCTCTGAAGAAAACGGCGCGGAAAAGGGCAAAGGCTATAATCCGGTGCGTGGCGCCATGGTCATCGAGTTCGCCCGTAAGTTTCTGGACGAGGCTGCTCCCTTGGCTTCAGGCAGTCACAAAGACGCCATCGGCTACAGCGTGGAGAACGGACGTCTGGCGGTGAAACTGCAGTCCGGCTCCAGCGTTGGTCTACTGGACGAAAGCAAACTGGCCGGCTACGTCGGCGAACCCTCCGCGCCTAAAGGCCTTCTGCTGCAAAACAATGGATTGCGCTTCGAGATTCAGATTGATGCAAGCAGCCCTATCGGCAAAACCGATCCCGCTGGCGTCAAAGATGTTCTGATGGAAGCTGCGTTAACCACTATTCAGGACTGTGAAGATTCTGTGGCCGCGGTGGACGCGGAAGACAAAGTAGTGGCGTACGGCAACTGGCTGGGCCTGATGAAAGGCGACCTGGCGGAAACCTTCGACAAGGGCGGCAAACCCGTTACTCGTACGTTGCACGTTGACCGCGAATACATCGCCCCGAATGGCGAGCGTTTCAGCCTGCCCGGGCGCAGCCTGTTGTTCGTGCGCAACGTCGGTCATTTGATGACGATCGACGCCGTGCTCGACAGTAATGGCGAAGAAATTCCGGAAGGCATTCTCGACGGCATGATGACGTCGCTGATCGCCATTCACGATCTAAAAGGCGAAGGTCCTTTGCGCAACAGCAAGACCGGTAGCGTCTATATCGTAAAACCGAAGATGCATGGCCCGGAAGAAGTGACGTTCACCAACGACCTGTTCGCTCGCATCGAAGATGCGCTGGGGCTGCCGCGCTTCACTCTGAAAGTCGGCATCATGGACGAAGAGCGTCGCACTACTATCAATCTGAAGGCGTGCATCAAAGCGGCGGCGAATCGCGTGGTGTTCATCAATACCGGATTCCTGGATCGCACGGGCGATGAAATTCACACCAGTATGGAAGCCGGTCCAGTCGTGCGTAAGGCGGCGATGAAACAGCAGCCCTGGATCAACGCCTATGAAGACTGGAACGTGGATACTGGCCTGGCGGTAGGTCTGAAAGGTAAGGCGCAGATCGGCAAAGGCATGTGGCCGATTCCCGATGAAATGGCGCAAATGCTTCAAGCCAAGATCGGTCATCCACAGGCGGGCGCCAATTGCGCCTGGGTGCCGTCACCCACGGCGGCGACCTTGCATGCGCTGCATTACCATAAGGTGAACGTGGCGGCGCGTCAGGAAGAGCTTGCTTCCCGTACGCGTGCGTCATTGGACGATATTCTAACCATTCCATTGCTTGGCGATCAGGCTCTGTCAGCGCAGGATATTCAGCAGGAGCTGGATAACAATGCGCAGGGTATTTTGGGTTATGTGGTGCGCTGGGTCGATCAGGGCGTGGGATGTTCGAAGGTGCCTGACATCAATGATGTGGGCCTGATGGAAGACCGCGCCACGTTGAGGATTTCCAGTCAGCATATCGCCAACTGGCTGCGTCATGGCGTTTGCTCAAAAGAGCAGGTGCTGGAAACCATGCAGCGCATGGCGGCGATTGTAGACCGTCAGAACGCTGGCGACCCAAGTTATCGCAATATGGCTCCGAACTTTGACGACAGTGTGGCGTTTCAAGCCGCTTGCGATCTGGTGCTGAAAGGGTGCGAGCAGCCCAACGGTTACACCGAGCCGTTGCTGCATGCTTATCGTCGCAAGGCGAAAGCCAAGTTCGGCGGTTGATCCCGCAACGCTGAATGCAAAACGCCCGGCCTGAAGCCGGGCGTTTTCGTTTTCAGGCCAAAAGGCCGGTTAAACGTCTCTTGCGACCAGCCTTAGGTGACGGAGCCCACCGCCAGTAAAGGCGATGCATCGATATCGGTGGCGTCCATCATGTCCGCGACTTTGGCGAGGCTGGCCAGGATCAGATATTGCTCCCACTCCGGTAGGTTGTCGAAGCGGGAGGTGAACAGCTCCTGCAGCGGCCGAGGCGCGCCCGCCAGTACTTCTTTGCCTTCATCCGTCAGCACCAGATAGATGCGACGCTTGTCTACCGAGTCGCGAATACGCGCCACCAGATTTTTCTTTTCCAGGCGGTCAACGATACTGGTGACCGTCGCCTGGCTCAGACTGATGTTCTGCGCGACCTGGCTCATCGTTGTGTTTCGTGAGTCGCCGATAGAGCGAAGAATTAGTAACTGCGGCGCGGTGAGTCCGGTTTCTTTGCCCAATTGCTTGGAGCGGAGGTCCGCTGCACGAATAATCCTTCGTATCAGGACCAATACTTCATCGTGTCGAGTCATGGGTAAATTACATCAATGGAAAAACTCATATTATCCTTCATACTTGTTGGGCTATCCACCTTTTAATTTGTGACATAAATATTACATGACAAAATTTTAAAATAGCCTAAAAACAGATGTATAGGAGGTTTCGTGCCATGTGTTTACTTTGTTGTCAAAGTAAATGTGTGCTAATATTGATCAGCTATATGTATGAACAAACCAAGGAGTTCTTATGTGTGGCATATGCGGAGAGATCCGCTTCGACAACCACTCGCCCGATTTAAATTTCATCCGTCACGCCAACGACATTCAAACCCCCCGCGGCCCGGACGCCGAAGGCGTCTTCGTGCAGAACAATATCGCATTCGGCCACCGGCGCCTGAAAATCATGGACCTTTCCGACGCATCCCAGCAGCCGTTGTACGACCCTGCGTTAGGGTTGGCGCTGGTGTTCAATGGCGCTATCTACAATCACCGGGAATTACGCGCTGAATTGGAAGGTCGGGGTTATACATTTTATTCTGACGGCGATACGGAAGTGGTGTTGAAGGCCTATCATGCATGGGGCAAGGATTGCCTGACCCGGTTCAACGGCATGTTTGCGCTGGCTGTCTGGGAGCGCGACAGTGGTAAAACGGTGCTGGCCCGCGACCGTCTCGGCATCAAGCCGCTGTATTTTCAACATGACGCCAAAGCGCTGCGTTTCTCCTCATTTATGCCGGCGCTGGCGAAAGCGTCGGACTTCAACGCGCGGATCAACCCCAAAGCGTTGAATATGTATCTCAACTTCCACTCCGTCACACCGGCGCCTGATACGATTTTTGAGGGCATCTACAAAGTGCAGCCGGGAACCTGGATGGAGCTGGATAAAACCGGAAACATCAACACGGGCAGCTACTGGAGTCTTGCTTTCGGCATGCAGCCCGGCGACGAGACGCTGACCGCGGATGATTGGCGTGATCGTCTGCTGGAGGCTTTGTTCGCGTCCGTGCGCCGTCGCAATAACGCGGCGGTTGAGGTCGGCGTACTGCTCTCCGGCGGCGTCGACAGCAGTCTGCTGGTCGGATTGCTGGCGGAAGTGGTTCCGGACGGATTTCAGACTTTTTCCATCGGCTTTGAAGCGGTTGGCGGGGAAGAGGGGGACGAGTTCCACTATTCCGATATCATCGCCAATCATTTCGGCACTCGTCATCACAAAATTCAGATCGCCTCGGACCGCATGTTTTCTGCCTTGCCGAAAGCGATCGACGCGATGTCGGAACCGATGGTCAGCCACGACTGCGTGGCGTTTTATCTGTTGTCCCAGGAAGTCAGCAAGTACTGTCGCGTGGTGCAGAGCGGGCAGGGCGCCGATGAAGTGTTCGGCGGCTATCACTGGTATCCGCCGCTGGTGGGCGCGCAAGATCCCTACGCCTGTTATCGCGAAGCGTTTTTTGACCGCAGTTACGAGGAATACAAGCAGACAGTGCAGCCTCGCTGGATAGCGCCGGATTACGCTGGCGAGTTCGTCAAGCAGCACTTCCTGCGTCCCGGCGCCAATGACCCGGTGGACAAGGCGTTGCGTCTGGATATGAGCGTCATGTTGGTGGACGACCCGGTGAAGCGGGTGGATAACATGACAATGTCCGCCGGCTTGGAGGCGCGGGTGCCGTTCCTTGATCACGAGCTGGTGGAGCTGGCCGCGCGTATTCCATCGCCATTGAAGGTGAGAGATGAAGGCAAATGGATTTTGAAGGAAGCCGCGCGCCGCGTTATTCCTTCTCAAGTGATCGACCGCCCCAAAGGCTATTTTCCGGTGCCTGCGCTGAAGTATCTGCGCGGTACTATTCTGGAATGGGTGAAGGAAGCCCTGTCCACGCAAAGCGCACGGGAGCGCGGCCTGTTTGATCAGGCGTATGTGGACAACCTGTTGTTGTCGCCCGATATGCACATTACGCCGTTGCGCGGCTCCAAACTCTGGCAGCTTGGCCTGCTGGAGCTTTGGCTGCAGCGCCACAATTTATAACGGTAAGCATTATTCAGCCGTGAAGCCCGCAGCGTCTCACCGGCGCTGCGCTAAGCAACCTCAGGCACGAAAAGGTTACATCAATATGGCTATTACACCCCGCCATCATCATGAAAGGATGTTGCGCAAACAAATGCCGTCATACGAATCCATGCAGGCGGAACATATACGCGCCGACGCGGACGTGGACGCTCCCAGGAATGTGAGCGTTCACTGCGGCTGGGGGCGACTGCTGCTGGCGAATACATTCGAAAGCCCGAAAGAACTGGCGAAGAGTCTGGCGGAAGAGTCCTCCGGCGATCGCGATATCGCGCTCTACGTCGCGGACCCGCATGTGGTGCTGAGTCATGCGCCGCAGTCGCTGTTTCTGGACCCCTCCGACACCATGCGCTTGTGGATGAGTCAGTATCGTCCACGCACGCGCGCTCTGCCGGGCGTCACGGTCAGACGAGCCAGCAGCACGGCGGACGTGGAAGCGCTGAATGCGATTTTCACCCAGAGAAAAATGGTCTGCGCACCTGTGGATCATGTGCTCGCGCATCGTCATTCCAAAGATGTCGTCTATCTGGTGGCGGAGGCGTTGGGCAGCGGCAAGATCATCGGCACCGTAATGGGCGTGAACCACATCAAGGCCTTTGGCGACCCCAGCAAGGGCTCCAGTCTGTGGTGTCTGGCGGTGTCCCCGGACAGTAAGACGCCGGGCGTCGGCGAAGCGCTGGTGCGCTATCTGGCGGAATACTTTCAGACGCGGGAATGCCAGTACATGGACCTTAGCGTGCTGCATGACAATTATGAAGCCAAGGCGCTATACGAAAAGCTCGGGTTTCAGGCGATACGCACCTTTGCGCTGAAAAAGAAAAACGCCATCAACGAGAAGTTGTTCGTGGGACCGGAGCCGTCCGCGAAGCTGAACCCTTACGCGAAAATCATCGTTAATGAGGCCATGCGCAGAGGCATCGAGGTGGTGATCGACGATGAAGCCAACAACCTGTTTACCTTGAGCTTTGGCGGTCGTCGCATACGTTGCCATGAGTCTCTCACCGACATGACGACGGCGCTGACCATGTCCCTGTGCCAGAACAAGATGCTGACGCATCGCACCTGCGCCCGCGCTGGTTTGCGCACGCCAATTTATCAACTGTATCACTCGCGGGAGCAGGCGGAAGAGTTTCTCGCCGATCACGGAGCGGTGGTGGTGAAGCCACTGGATAGTGAGCAGGGTAAAGGTATTTCCGTGGATATCCGCAATGTGGATGACCTGCACGCCGCGATCAGCAAAGCGGAAAGCGTTTCCTCATCGGTGTTGCTGGAGACTTATCATCCTGGATTCGACCTGCGGGTGGTGGTGATCGACTTCGACACAGTGGCGGCGGCGATTCGTCGCCCGGCGGAGATCTACGGCAACGGACGCGATTCCATTCGCACGCTGGTGGAAAAACAAAGCCGTCGTCGCGCCGCGGCGACGGGGGGAGAGAGCCAGATCCCCATGGATGCGGAAACCGAACGCTGTATTCGCGAGGCGGGCTATGACTGGGACAGCGTGTTGCCCGTGGAAGCGCACCTGTTTGTGCGGCGCACCGCCAACCTGCATACCGGCGGTACGTTGATCGACGTTACTGACGATCTGCATCCCGAACTGCGCACGGCGGCGGAAGAGGCCGCCAGAGCGCTGCAAATTCCGGTGGTGGGCATGGACTTCATCGTCAAGGACCACACCTCGCCGGATTACGTCATTATTGAAGCTAATGAACGCCCAGGGCTGGAGAATCACGCGCCCCAGCCGACGGCGCAACGTTTTATCGATTTGCTGTTCCCGCTGACGCGGAGCGTACGACATGCATCTTAGAGGCGAAGTTATGATAGAAGAGAAAGGCTATACCCTGGACTCTGAGTACCTCACCAAAGTATTGCTCGAATTGCTGGCCATTCCTTGTCCCACCGGCTTCACGGATGGGGCGGTTGTATACGTGTGCGAGCGTTTGAGCGAGCTGGGCATTGATTATGAGCTGACCCGGCGCGGCACCATCAAAGGGCGATTGCGGGGCAAACTGAATGCGCCGCAGCGGGCGGTGGTGACGCACCTGGACACCATCGGCGCCATGGTGCGTGAAATCAAGCCCAACGGCCGTTTGTGTCTGACTCCGGTGGGGCATTGGTCGAGCCGCTTCGCGGAAGGCTCGCGTGTGACTATCTTCAGCGACAGCGGCTGTTTCAGAGGATCGGTATTGCCTTTATATGCGGCGGGACACCGTTACAACGAGGAGGTGGATCGCCTTCCGGTGACCTGGGATCACGTGGAAATCCGGGTGGATGAATGTATTTACACCAAAGAAGACGCCCTCAGAATTGGTATCTGCGTGGGCGACTTTGTGGCTTTTGATCCCAATCCGGAATTTCTGCCCAATGGCTTCGTGGTCTCACGCCATCTGGACAACAAAGCGGGAACCGCCGCATTGTTGACGGGACTGAAAGCCATTGTGGAGAACGATCTGCCGCTGGCCATGGATTGTCTGCCAATCTTTACCCTGACGGAAGAAATCGGCTCCGGCGTCGGGCACGCGATTGAAGCGGATGTCACCGAATTTGTCGGCATTGATATCGGTCCGGTAGCGGAAGGCCAGAACGCGAAAGAGCATGGCGTCACCATCGCCATGAAAGACTCCTCGGGGCCATTCGACTGGCATTTGACCCGGCACCTGATTCATCTGTGTCAGGATCATCATATTCCCCATCAGCGCGATGTGTTCCGCTACTACTACAGCGACGCGGTGTCGGCGGTGCAGGCGGGCCATGATATCCGCCATGCGCTGGTGACCTTCGGCACTGACGCCACCCATGGCTACGAGCGCACCCATATTGATGCATTGACTGCGATTTCCGATCTGGTTGTGCGCTATGCGCAAAGCGAGCCGGTGCGTCCTCATGACGCCCAGGCGAATATTCCCAAGGAGGATTTCCAGGATCAGATCACCTGGGACGAAATGCAGTTTGGCGGCACTGCCGTGCCGACGGTGAACGAAGTACTGGGCGAGCGTGAGAAAGGCGGTCGCAGTAAAAAGCAGATCGTGAAATAGGCGCTAAAAATTGCCTTTGAGCATATCGTCCATGTAGCTGTCGAAGAGGCCGTTTTTATCCATTTCCTCCAGGCTGGTTGTCAGCAGGGAGGAAAGGCGCTCGCTGTCCGGGTGGGCGCGGGAAAATAGAATGAAGCCCTGCGTGGTGGTCAGCGGCTTGGCCAGGGTGGTCAGCAGGTCCGCCATGCCAGAGTCGAACTGCTCCCGCACAATGCGCCAGCCGGTCATTTCGTCAATGGGGAAGAGGTCAATGCGACGGCGCAGCAGCTTGCGGAAGTTAATGTCGTCGCGGGCGGTCTCCTCCAGCCCGAACACATTACTGCGCGCGGCGTTCCAGAACTCGTCGGAGTAGGTGTAGCCGATGGTGGCGCCAACGCGATAGGGCTTCAGGTCGGAGAGCTTGTTCCAATTGGGGATCGGATTGGACTTGAGGTGAAAGAACACCTCGTTATGCCAGGACACGGGCCCCACCTGATAAAACTCCGCGTTACGCTCCTCATTGAAAAACCAGAATGAGCTGGCGTGGACGCGCAAGTTGCGCACTTCCTCGTAAGCTCGTTTCCAGGGCAGATAAACAAACTCCACTTGAATGTTTTTGCGCTTGAAGGCTTCTCGCACCAGACGGTTGACGTAGCCGCCATAGGTGGACTTTTCGACGGTCCAGGGGGAGTAGTCGCCGGTGCTGATAGTGATGGTTTCCGCCGCGCTGCAGAAAGTCGCGGCGAGCGTCATGATGATGCAGCCCAGAAAAGTCGTTACACGTCTGTTCATAACATTCAACCCAGTACGCCGAGGTTATGGCGCGACTCGGAAGACTGCGCCCGGCCGCTGCGGGAAGTCGAAGGGTCGCTATAGTCTAAGCATAGGCCATCGTCGGGAAACCGCTAGGGACTGTCGACGTTTCGGCGTCGCTGCGGACTGGGGCTGTTCGTTGGGCAAAAACAGGGCGTGAGCGGGATTATTTGGCTGCGCTTTCCTGCAGTTTTTTCAGCACTCGCGACACCGCGATAAATCCAAAAGTGGCGGTGACCGCTGTAGCGGCGCCAAAGCCGGAAGCGCAGTCCAGACGCGTACTCTCCATATTGCCCGGTTTGCTCTGGCAGACTTCACCCCCGGCATCGGGATAGACCTGCTGCTCAGTGGAGAATACCGCTTCAATGCCGAAACGGCGTTGCGGATTGTCTGGGAAGTTGTATTCCTGACGCAGGCGTTTGCGGGTTTTCGCCAGCAGCGGGTCGTGATAGGTGCGGCTCAGATCGCAGGCTTCGATGCGGGTGGGGTCGATCTGGCCGCCCGCGCCGCCAACGGTGACGATCTTGATCTTGTTGCGTCGGCAGTAGGCGATGATGGCGCATTTATGGCGTACGCTGTCGATAGCGTCGATGATGAAGTCGTAGCCGCGATCCAATAACTCCGCCACATTTTTCTCGGTGACGAATTTGAACTCGGTGCGCACGTCGCATTCCGGGTTGATCGACTTGATGCGTTCCGCCATCACTTCAATTTTATTGCGTCCAACCGTGTTTTGCAGAGCGTGAATCTGCCGGTTGGTGTTGGACACGCAGATGTCGTCCATATCGATCAGGGTGATGGTCCCCACTCCTGAGCGGGCCAGGGCTTCCGCCGCCCAGGAGCCGACGCCGCCAATGCCGATCACGCAGACGTGGGCGTTGCGAAAGCGCTCCAGCGCGCGTTGGCCGTACAGGCGGGCGATGCCCCCGAAGCGAAAACTGTAATCTGAATCTGTCATGGCGGTCTGATCCGGGACTAATGCTGAATGAATCCGGCTGAGCGCGCGGGAACCTTGGCGCGGCGCAAGCAACGCGCGGATTATAAGCGCCATCGGGCAATTTTTCTAAATTTTCCAAGCAGTCATGGACGGCTCTTTTTTGCCAATAAGGGCAAGATGATCTTTACTTATCTACAGGATATCGGCAAGAGCGCGCCTAAAATTTCGACTTCATAAGCCAACCAGAGGGAGATTTTGACCGCCTGCAAATTGGCTACTGGCGAAACTCAGGTGGAGACCGTTCGCTTGATTCAGTAGTCATATTCAAACAACCGCTATCGTACATGCAGACAACTATAACTGGACTTATACATGACCATTCCCATTCTTATTTGCGATGACTCAGGCGTGGCGCGCAAGCAGATGGCCAAGTCGCTGCCTGCGGGCTGGGATGTTGAGGTCAGTTTCGCCGCCAACGGCCAGGAAGCGATTGACCTGATTCATCAGGGGCTGGGGGATGTGTTATTTCTCGACCTCAATATGCCGGTTATGGACGGCTATCAGACGCTAGAGGTGATCAGCAAGGAAGAGTTGCCGACGATCGTCATTGTCGTATCCGGCGATATTCAACCCGACGCCAGAAAACGCGTAATTGGGCTGGGCGCTTTCGATTTCATTAAAAAGCCGATCAACGGCGACGAGTTGACGGCGATTCTGCAGAAGACCGGTCTTTACACAGAGTCCGATGCGCCGGCCAAGAAGTCCGCCCCGGCGGTGGACCGCACCGCCAGCCATCAGGGCGCTATTTCCATGTTCGACGCCTTCCAGGAGGTGGCCAACGTCGCCATGGGGCAGGCGGCCGACCTGCTGGCGCGTTTACTGGACGTGTTTGTGTTGCTGCCGATACCGCGGGTGAATCTGCTGGAAATATCCGAACTGCAAATGGCGCTGCAGGCGACAGAGGACAACGATACTTATTCTGGCGTGTGTCAGGGGTTTATCGGCTCCGGCATCGCCGGCGAAGCCTTCCTGCTGTTCCATGACTCCAGCTTCAAGGACATGGCGAAGCTGATGCGTTATGACGGCAAACTGAATGAGCTGGTTGAACTGGAGCTGCTGATGGATGTGTCCTCAGTGCTGATCGGCGCCTGCATCAAGGGCATCGCCGAACAGCTGGACATCGCTTTCAGCCAGGGGCATCCGGTGGTGCTGGGGCAGCATGTGAACGTCGGCGACCTGTTGAGCAACAACAACTGGCGCTGGACCAAAACCCTGGCCATCGAGATTTGCTACAGCATTGAGAACTACAACATCAATTGCGATCTGCTGCTGCTTTTTACGGAAGACTCGCTGCCGGTATTTCGCGATAAAGTGGCGTATCTAATATAGGGCGTACGTAATGTCAGGCGTATGTAATAAAAAATAAAAGGAAAACGATAAATCCATGGCTGAGAATCACTTCGACATTACTGAATTCCACTGGGTAATGGATATGCTCCAGACCATCGATGTCGGACTGGTGGTGCTGGACTCGGAATACCGCATCAACGTCTGGAACAGCTTCATGGAGAACCATAGCGGGCTGAGGCCGCATGTGGTGAAGGATCAGGTGCTGTTCGATGTCTTCAAGGAAATCCCCGAGGAGTGGTTCAAGCACAAAACCCAATCCGTATTCCTGCTCAAGAACCGCACCTTCACCACCTGGGAGCAGCGTCCATTTCTGTTCCGCTTCAAAAATTACCGTCCTATCACCGGGACGGAAGAGTTCATGTACCAGAACATCACCATTACGCCTTTGGTGTCGCCTAACGGCGAAGTGCAGAACATCTGTCTGATCATATACGACGTCACCGATATCGCCAGTAACCGCCGCCAGTTGGAAGCCGCCAACTCCAAACTGGAGAAGCTCAGCCGCATCGACCGGCTGACTCAGCTCAATAACCGCGGCTATTGGGAAGAGCAATTGGTGAAAGAGTATCAGCGGCTGAAGCGCACCAATGAGGCGAGCACGCTGATCATGTTCGATATTGATCACTTCAAGAAGGTCAACGACACCTATGGTCACCCCGCCGGGGATGAAGTGATTCGCCTGGTGGCCGCCACGTTGCGGGAAACCATGCGCAGTACGGATATCGCCGGCCGCTACGGCGGTGAAGAATTCGGCGTCATTTTGGTGAATACCGACTGCAAAAACGCCATGAACTTCGCTGAGCGCCTGCGCACCCGCATTGAGAATCTGGAAGTCACTCATGAGGGGCAAGATATCCGTTTCACTATCAGCCTGGGGCTGGCTGAACTGGATAAAAAGATTAAAGATCATAAAGAATGGATCGAGCGCGCCGACAACGCCTTGTACGCTTCCAAACAAGGCGGACGCAACCGCGCCACGACCTATGAAAAATAACGAGCGAATTCAGTGAAGTGCGCGTCCCCAAAGGCTTGGAAAGGAGTTGTGATGTGATAAAAAGTCACCGCTAGGGGGAAAGTGGGCGCTATCAACATTTTTTTGCTTTTAAACGGTCGTTTGGTTAGAGTTTCGGCGGTCGTTTGTCGCGAGAACCAGAAATGAAGGCGTCCCCAAGGAGTCGGTTGAAAAATCCAGCTACCCACCTGCATGCTGAATTAAAAATCAAGCGAGGACTGTTGTCGCGGGAGTGGGTAAAGGTGCAGATTCTGCAATTTTCCGCGGAAGGCATGCTGTTGCGCACGGATGAAAACCTTCAGGTCGGGGGCAAAGCGGTCATTTCTCTCAAGCTGCCCATGGACTTTGGCGATATCGCCATCAAAAAAGTCGAAATCAATGTTAAAGACCGCCAGAAGGTGTGTAGCTGCTTTGACTACGAGGTTGAATTCAATTTGGGCGGCAGCATGCTGCAGAGCGACAGGATTCGCAAAGACCTCAAACAGATTGAATCCCTTCTTTCCCGCTACGACTCACTGATCAACAAAATCCGTAACGGCCCGCTTTCCAGCAACAATCCCGGCTGATCTTTTCTCTCCCCCTATCGGCGCGACCCCCACATATTTACGCAATCTCACGTCAAAACTGGCGACTTCCGCTGTTGTCTGAAAAACTTGTAAAGCAAACCATGTTAACCCTGGTTAACGTATGGAGTATGCTAGTTCCGCCAGAGAGTTTAATCGCCGTGGAGGTAAATTTTGGCTAAGCGGACAAAGGACGACAGCAAGCAAAAAACAGCGCCGGCTACCAGGACCAAGCGGTTTCTGAAGCTGGCCGGCATGACGGCGTCCGTGGCGGGCAGTTATGCGGCGGAGCGGGTGCGACGCGCCTTCAATGAAGAGGATAAGGAAGAGCGTCAGGCCAAGACCTACGACAAGATGGCCAATCAAATCGCCGACACCCTTGGCGAATTGAAAGGCGCGGTGATGAAAGTGGGGCAGATCGCCTCCCAGACCCAGGATTTTTTACCCAAAGAGTTTTCTCAGGCGTTGCAGCGTTTGCAGAAAGAAGCGCCGCCCATGGATTATGAGGTGATCGCCAAGCAGGTCGAGAGAGAGCTGGGCGCGGCGCCGGAAGAACTGTTCAAAGAGTTCAGCGAGGAGCCCTACGCAGCGGCCTCCATTGGTCAGGTTCACAAGGCGATGACGCTGGATGGCAAAGAGGTTATCGTCAAAGTGCAGTATCCAGGCGTGGATCGATCCGTGGACTCTGACCTCAAGCAGCTTAAGTTGACGCTGAAACTGGGGGGATTGCTCAAGCTGCCAAAAGAAAGCGTTGATCAGCTGTTCGAGGAAATTCGCGAGCGTCTTAATGAAGAGCTGGATTATGAGAATGAAGCCCGCAACATTGCGGATTTCCAGCGCTTTCACGCCAAGGACGAAGGTTTGATCATTCCCAGCGTCGTGCGTCAGCTATCCAGTAAGCGGGTGTTGACCATGGAGTGCGTGGAAGGGGATCACATCAGCGCGGTCAGCGCAGAGGCATACGGGCAGGACGTCATTAACCTGATCGGCCGACGCCTGTTCCGCATCATGGCGGATCAGCTATTCAAGTTTCACGCGATTCATGGCGACCCTCACGCGGGCAACTTCGCGTTTCGCCCTGACGGCTCTATCATCATGTATGACTTCGGCTGCGTAAAACGCCTGAAGCCGGAGATAGTGCACGCCTACAGTCAGGCTTTGACGGCGGGGCTCAATGCGGATTATGACGCGCTGGACAATTATCTGGTGGACCTGGGCGTCAGGGTAAGCGGAAAGCCGGCGGTGGAGCAGGACTACTACGCCATGTGGCGGGATATCTTCATACGTCCGTTCCGCAGCAAGGATGAGGAATTCGACTTCGCCAGCTCTAATCTGCATAAGCAGGTGGCGTCCAAGGCTACCACCGTTTTCAAGTACATGGACTTTTTCCAGCCGCCCGTGGAGAGCCTGTTTATCGACAGGATGATCGCCGGTCACTACTGGATGATGATGCGATTAGGGGTGCAGGCGGCTTTCCGTAAGGAGCTGGAAGATTACCTCGATCTTTCCTCCGCAGCCTGATAAGGCGCCCAAAATGGTCACTTTCTGCCCTTTTCGGGCGGAAGTGTGACGTAGTTTGGGTTTGTAACGCCGTATCTCTCACGGAAAACGAGCTAACTCAGTGGCAATATAAACGTTCGCGAAAAGCTAAGCGTTGTTGTATTGATACGGTAGTGAGCTAGTAAGTCCATGTTGAAAAGTCTTCGTGAAACACTGATGGGACGAATCGTCGGCGAGAAGCGTTCCAGTAAGCAAGTTGAGGAGAAAAAGGCGGAAGTCAAAGCTCCTCCGGTGGAATTTGAAATGAGCGCACTTGAAGCACTGCGCGTTTCTACTGTGACTCGCCGGGTGTAATAGCCCGCTGAACAAAACAACATAACGCCAAAAGATGTAGCTGAACGCTTTCTTTTGTGTGAATAGGGACCTGGATGGTCCCTGTTTTTTTAGCCCCTCTGAAACCAACCTCAATCATACTCAAAGACCGGTATTAAGCCGGCGGCCCCTATACACGCAGGGGCCTTTCTTCTGTGACTTATCGCCGCAAACTCTGGCGCGATGCGGGTGAAATGTTGGAAAGTTTGCCCGCAAGCCCTTACACCTGCCTTTAAATCTGTTATATAACAGGCCTTTATTCTCCCGGATTAGTGAACGTGTCTACCTCCGAGCATCCTGAATGCGCCATCTATCTTGCTGATATTCGCCAGATCGACCCGGGCCTTGATGGCCGTTACTGCGCCATGCTGGGTCCAGGAGAAGACGAACGGCTTTCCTCGTTTCGTTTTCCCGAGGGGCGTTTAAGTTTTTTGCTGGGGCGGGCATTGGCTCGGACTCAACTGGCGGAAAGGCTGCACTGCGAGCCGGCGGAGGTCGCGATTGCCATCAGCGACAAGGGCAAGCCTTTTCTGAGCGATAGGGATGCGGCCTGGTGTTTCAGCATCGCCCATGCCGGCGCCTGGGTAGCGGTGGCGATCGCGAAGACGCCTGTAGGGCTCGATCTTGAGCGCGCGGAGCGGCGCAACGTCAAGGCGTTGGCGCGTCGCTTTTATACGGAGCAGGAATATCAGTGGGTGTGCGGGCAACCTGAAGAAAGTCAGGCGCAATGCTTCTTTCGTATCTGGACGCTGAAAGAGGCGGAGGTGAAACGGCGTGGTTCGGCCATGTCGGAACTGCTGTCCGGGGCGCCGTTTCGTCTGCATGGCGACTTGGCGGTGGCGGAATTTGCTGAAGGTGCGGCCTGTGGCTATGGGCTGTTTCAATGGCGTGAAGAGCAGTTGTTGGGAGTGGCCCTGAGCGAGCCGCGCCCGATGCGCTTTTTTGAAGGCTTGCCGGGACAGGGCTACGTCCAGGTTTCGCCAAGTCTTCTGGCTGGTTCGGAAAACTGGCGACATCAATAATAGAAAGAGAGTGGATACTAATAATGTCAGAATACTCAACACTTAGCGTTACACAGGAAGGCGGCGTCGCCGTCATTGAATTGAATCGTCCCGACAAAGCCAATGCGCTGAACATGGCGATGTGGGAAGAAATCGGTCTGGCGTTTCGTCGGGCGGATCAGGAAAGCACAGTGCGGGTAGTGGTGCTGCGCGGCGCGGGTAAGCACTTCTGCTCAGGTATCGACCTGATGGACTTCGCTTCTGTCATGACCGGCAAGGAAAAGTGCGACGGTCGTCGTCGTGAAGAGCTGCGCCGTCTGATTCTCAAGCTGCAAGGCTGTCTCTCCGCCATTGAAGACTGCCGTAAACCCGTGCTTGCCGCCTTGCATGGCGGTTGTATCGGCGGCGGCGTGGATATGGTGGCGAGTTGCGATATGCGCTACATCTCTGCGGAAGGCTATCTGCAGATCAAGGAAATCGATATCGGCATGACGGCGGATGTGGGCACGTTGCAAAGACTGCCGCATATCATTGGCGATGGCGTCATGCGGGAGCTGGCGTATACCGGCCGTAAGGTCGACGCGGAAGAGGCGCGGGCCATTGGTTTGGTTAATCGTGTATATGAGTCGCCGGAAGCCTTGATGGCGGGCGTCATGGAAACTGCTCAGGTGATCGCCAGCAAGTCGCCTTTAGCGATTCGCGGCACGAAAGAGATGATCAAATACACCCGTGACCACAGCGTCGCGGACAGTCTGAATTACGTCGCTACCTGGAATGCGGCGATGTTGATCAGCGAGGATATTCAGGAAGCCATGATGGCGCAGATGCAGAAGCGTGAGCCCAAGTTCAGGGACTAGTCAGCTGTGAAGAAAGGGGAGGCGGGTCCTCCCCTGAAATGTTAAGTCTTACTTTTTGTTCCTGTGTCTTGGTCTTTCTTCGTTGATTTTCAGGAACATGTCTCGCGCTCTGACGCCCAGGTCAGGGTTATCCGTAAAGAATCCGCTTACCCCAAGACCAAGCATTTGAATGGCTTCGCCAGTCAGCGTCTGTGGTTCGTTGTTCGGATGCAGGGTCAGGAACTGTTCTTCCACACGTAACGTATAAGGGTGAATCTCCAGTCCGTTAGCCAGGGCTTCCTGCAGGAAGGGGTGCACGCCGCCGGTCAGCTTACTGCCAACTTCAGCTTTGCCGTCGCCGTTGGTGTCTTCCTTTTCGTCAAGGCTGGCGCGCAGCAGGAAGCTGTTTTTCCAGGGGCCGACGCCTTCCGCGTAGTTGTCCGCAATAAACTTGACGGTTTCCGGGCTGACCAGTTTGCCGTATCCGGTTGTATCGGTGACGCCGCCCTCGATCAGGTCATTCAACTCGCCATAGATCATTGCCATGTCCGCGCCGTGTTTCGCGTTGTAGTACATGTCGTAGGGGCGAGAGAAGTTGCTGTCCGGTTGTACGTAGATATCGTCAAAGTCGCCATACAACTGCACCAGCGGCAGATCTACGTTGTTGCTGGGCATGATGTCCTTCTGCAATTCCATCAGGTTTTCAACCTCGAAGGATTGAATGTAAACCCGTGTGGGATCGGTGAAGTTTTCGCTGACCAGGGTTTCGATCAACTTGCGGCCGATGGACATATTGATTTTGCCGCCTTCCAGAAACTCGCCTTCTTTCGCGAAGTAAGTGGGGTGCTTGGTTTCTGGATAGAGGCCGACTTTTTTGCCGGTGTTATGTTCGATCAGACGCACCATGCCGATAATTTCTTCCAGCGTGGGAATGGCGAATTTGCCGTCAAAGCGCGTGTTGCGAGGACGTACCTCCGGAATGCGCTCTTTGGCGCGCAAGGTTTTGATTTCCGCCAGGGTGAAGTCTTCACTGAACCAGCCGGTCATGGCGACGCCGTCGATCATTTTGGTGGTTTTGCGGTCGGCGAATTCTGGGTGATCCGCTACGTCAGTGGAGCCGCCCAGCTCGTTTTCATGGCGGGCGATCAGGTGTCCGTCTTTGGTTGGCACGAGGTCGGGTTCGATAAAATCCGCGCCCTGGCGAATGGCCAGCCAGTAGCTGGCGAGCGTGTGCTCAGGACGGTATCCGGGAGCGCCCCGATGGCCGATGACGATAGGGTGGTCGGCGGCTGCGGTGGCGACCGCCGGTTGCTTGGCCTGCGCTGCGGTAACTCCTGCGCTGAGCGCGGCCGCGGCGATCCAGGGGAGACACTTCGGCCAAGTGAAATACTGTTTCATCGTTATATCCCTAATTAGATTTCTCATTCACAATCAGTAGAGTACAAACTAATAGAAGAAAATGACAGTTTAAGGTCACGCTATTTTTAGCCGCTTAAAGCCATCGTGAGCAAGTTTCAATTTGGTCATGAAAACCAGGATTTGCAGGGGTTTACAGACGCTCTTTAAAGGCTCTCAGAGGCCTTTATTGCGATTGCCCACAGTCGTTTTGGGCGCTCTTTACAGAAATTTAATGCGCCTTTATGAAGAACAAGGTCAAGCACAAAGACAAGCACTTAGACCCGCAAAAATAGGAAAGAGCGATCAGACTGAGGGAGAGGAAGTAAGCCGGAAGTTTTACTTCCAGCTTACTGAAGAGGGCTGTCAGAGGTGGTCCATTTCCCAGGTGACGGAATAGGAAGCGGAGACGCCTTGTGATTGCGGGCTGCCGGATAGGCTGCCGCCTGAATTGAACTCGACTTTGTATGTGCGGCCTTTTTCAGTGGGAATCTCGATATAGCTCACACCATCTTTGAATCCGTTTTTCGGATCATAAGTGATGCTTCCTCTATAGCCATTTCCTCCTGCTGATACATAGCTGTTCAGGGGCAGGCAGGAGCCTTTTTCCGGGCAGTTGCGGTCCATTTGCTCAACACTGAAGTTGATGCGCAATACACCGTCTTCGGTAGCGCGGATACTGTGCTGGAAGTTGCCGCCGTGGCTGACTGCAACGCCGGTCCGGTCTCCCTCGCTGCGGACGATATCTGCGTCAATGCGGTAGCTCAGTGTGGCTCCGTTATCGAAGTGGGAGACTTCCAGATTGTAATCCAGAGAGGCGGACGCGCTGCTTCCATTGACGCTGAGGTCGTAATGTTGGCGCACAGGTTCTGCACTGTGCAGTGTCTTGCTCTCGTATTCTCTCTGGGTTTCGCCGCCAACACCGGTCTGAGCCGTGCTTCTGTAATACTCAAACAGGGTTTCGGCGGCGCTGACCTGAGTGGAAAGCATTGTTGCGGCCGCAGCCATAAGTATCAGATTCTTCTTCATAAATCGTATTCCTTGAAAACATCACAAGAGATTGGCCATAGAGCTGGATCGCGTTTCCGGGCGCTTTCCATGCAATAACTCATCGCGGAGCCGAGACTGGCTCAGGCGTTGAGGAGTTATGTGGCGCTAGAATAAATCGGCGGGAAGACGCTGACTTGTAAAAAACGGACACGGTTTTACGGAAGGGGAGAGAACAAAAAATGGGGCCAAAGGCCCCGAATGACATCGTTGGGAAAAGTCGGTAAGACGAGCCCGAAAGGGCTTAGAAAATCTGCTTGCTCATGATGTTGGAGAAGTCGCTTTCAATGCCTGAGGTGTCCACCACGGTGACGGCGAAGTAGTGAACGCCGCTGCCCAGGCCGCCAAAGGTGTAGTCTGTCGCATCTGCCTGCGTTTCCACGCTGGCGCCCCAGGAGCCGTCTTCAGTGGTGTGATAGATGCGGTAGGCTGAGATTTCCTGTTGGGCCAATGCGCTGCCGTCTTCGCGAGTATTCGGTGTGTTCCAGACCAGGCGCACGCTTTGGTTGACCGTCAGGGACAAAGTTGCGCCGCTGCTGGTGACGGAGCCGGTGGCGTTGCTGATGATAACGTCATAAACGCCTGCGTCGCTGTCGTCCAGGTTTGACAGGCTCAGGTAAGACTGCACGGCGTCAGCGATGACGACGCCATTTTTACGCCACTGATAGTTCAAAGCTCCGCTGCCTGACGCGCTGACGTTCAGAGTAACTGACTCCCCTTTGCCGGCGCTTTGCGAGGCGGGCTGCAGGCTGATGACGATATCCAGGGCGACGTCGCTTTCCTGGCTGGAATCCTGAGAGTCGTTCTGGACTTGGTCCTGCTGATCTGTCTGTTGTGTGTCCTGCTGTGTTTGAGTGGAAGAGCCTGAATTGGTCTGGCTGCTGTCCGTAACAGTGTCATTGGTGGTGGATGAATTAGTCGTGGAAGTCTCCGTCTGGGTGGCGGTTTGCGCGTTGGCTTCAGACGCTGAACTTGTGCTTTCCACCTGTGAAGAAGTGGCCCCTTGAATGGAAACAGAGCCGTTGTCGGAGCTTTCACCCGCCGCTCCGCCGCCGCAGCCATGTAACGCCAGCGTCGCGGCTAAAATCGCGGTGGACAGTAATCTGGTTTGGGTGGTTTGAGCAGCCATCGGTCACTTCCTTCGTTATATGTCAACTTATGATCAATAGTAGATGGCTATAAATGAAAAAGACTGTAAAACGTCACACGAAGCTAACGTAAATCGTCAAAAAAATGACGAATCGGGCTAAATCTTGAACTTTGTATGCAAAGTGTGCGGTTCCTCTCAGTTTGTGAGAGCCAGAAAGAGTCCGAGAAAGGAAAAAGAGCGAGGAAGAAGTGCGAGGATCGAATAGTCCAATGCGCGGATGTACGTTCTGATAGCTATCGAGTAAAGTGGCCGGCCCTCGCAATCGCTAACATGGCGAGCGGCTCAGATGAGCATTGTCGTTATCTTTACCTTTACTTAGGGATGAGCGCCTCCATGAACCTCTATGAACAATATCTTGCGCCCTGGCTAACGGACTGGACCGATTGGGTATTGCTGGCCTGTGGCGTCTACACGGTTATATTTGGGATGTTTGAGATGTTCTGGCGGCGGACAAGGGCGTATGATTATTTGTCTACTGCAAACTTTGTCCTGCTTCTGTTACTGCAATTCCTACTACCTGTAATGGCCATCTGGGGCGCTGATTTTGTGCAGCCGGGGCTGATCTTCATGGCGATCTACACGGCGCTTTTTTTTATCAGCACCTCTCATGTAAACGAGGGCGGAATCGCATTCATGATCCACCTCCAACTATTGATGGTGGTCCTTCCCCTCGCGATTCTGATCAGAGTGATCCGGTTTATTTGGTTGTTGTTTTAAGAGAGAACAAGGAGTTGAAAGGCCCTCATCCGAGGGCCTTTTGCGTTTTAATCAGTGCAATCAGCGTAGGCTTTTGATTAAGTTTTCACATTCACTAGCGCTGATATTTTCACCGCACACCGGGATTTGGTTTTGCGGTTTGCCGTTAGCTACGTCGTTCACCAGGGTATTGCCAAGAACATGGTTGACGGCGTTGAGGTTGTAGCCGTTATCCTGTTCCGCCATCCAGAAGAAGACGCCGGCGAAGTCGTTGTCCTTGGCGTACTGCGCTTTCAGTGCAGCGGTTCGCGGCGATTCTATGGTGATGAAGGAGCCGATGGCGGGCTGTACGAGATAGTCGGCATTGGAGGCTTTGTCGGTGTATAGCTTGTACCCGTTGTAAGGCCGTAAGGATGGATCAAGGAAGCTTTGATACATCTCATAGCCTTCCAGAACGCCGGCTTCCCAGCTGCCGTATCCGGCGATGGCGAGTATGAAGTCAGTAGTTCCCGGCGCCTGATTAGGCTGGTGGGTGGTCGCGCCAGCGACTCCGTTGCTGTACTCGGTAATATCCGCTGAGCTGTTGAGGCGCTTGGCGCGATGGTAGTTCGCCACGCCGACCATCAGTTTGTTATTGGGGACGCCTTTGCCCTGCAGGTAAGACATCGCTGTTGTGACGGAGGTATTGGCGGATGAACCCTGCGCGCTTGGGTTGACCTGCATGGGGGTGTGATTGCTCAGCTCGCGCTCCCAGGCGCCGGTGAGGTCATAGGTCATCACATACAGGCGATCCATATATGGATGCACGGCGGGCCAGTCGATCAGGTCGAGACGACCAGTTCCTGCGGGGATCGCGGAGGACAGGCGATAATGCTTGCCGGTTTTCTGTCCCAGCCAGTCCATACCTGCGCGAATTTCCTTCAACAGACGCACATAGTTAGCGGCGTCTTCCGGCCTGTCCGCGTCAGGAACGGCGCCGTCGGAGGCGGGGTACTCCCAGTCAATGTCGATACCGTCGAAGTCAAAGCGTTGTAAGAAATGGATCAAGGAGTCGACGAAGGCTTTGCGTCTGGCGTCATCCCGCGACATCCAGCCAAAGCCTTCAGAAAGGGTCCAGCCGCCGACGGAGAGATCCAGTTTCAAGTGCGGATTTTCTTTTCTCAGTTTATAGAGCACGCCGAATACGCCGCCAACGCTGGCTGGCTCCAGCTCATACATGCTCTCCGTTCCCGTTACGCTGCCGGGAACGCCAACATTGCGCACGAAGGCCGCTTCGAAGTCGGCGATGGCCATGGCGCCGTCAGGCAGATTGCTCTGATTGCAGGTGCGATTCACCGCCGCGGGAGCGGACGTGGGGAAGCCGGGGTCCTGAGTGCTGGACGCATCGGGATAACAGATGCCGGAGAAACCGTAGACGATGCGATGCAGGTTCTTCACGGGAAGCTTCGTGAAATCATAGCGCCGACCGTAGATCGCCCAATCGCCGATGTAAGTGACAATTTCCGTTCCTGCGCGCAGGGAATAAGTATTGTGCTGCAACGGCACGGTTCCGGGAGGCAGTTTGGAAACCCGGGCGCCGTTATCGGCGTCGAAGCCGGGATGATCCCCGCCTGGATCGGTGGACGGAACAGAAGAGCGCGGCGTACCGGTGGATGGCGTATTGGAGATGCGCGCCGCGCCGATGGCTCCGCCAGGGAAGCTGACGCCGGCGTTGGGGTTGCCATCGACAGGCTGCGGGTCGCCGTAGTCGATGTCGTTGGGAATAGGCACTGGGCACAAGCTGTCATCGGGTACGCCTACCAGTTTCCAGCGATCGGGATAAGTAGGATCGTTAGGGGGAATGCCCCAGACATCCACCTGGGCCTGGTAAACGCCGCCCTGATAAGCCGCCACGGCTCCTGTGCGATAGACTTTGCTGGCGCTCCAGGCGCTGGCGCAGAATGGTGTATCCGGCCCTGGACCGGGATCATCAGGGTTGTCGGGGTCGTCTGTGCCGCAAGGCCCAATTAAGGTCCAGGTGGAACTCCAACTACTGCCGACGCCAGGCTCATACGCCCAGGCGGCTGCGGACGAGCACCAGCCGGAGACATCGCAGCGATAGTCATTGCCAATGTTCTGTACGATTTGTCCCGCGCTGTAGCTGGTTCCGGCGGAATACTGCGGAGCGTCGCAGGCGTCGGGGTCGTCACCGGGGCCGCCATCATCGGGAGGGGAATCGCCGTCGCAGGCGCCGAGCCCGTTCCAGGCCTGTTCCCAGGCCCAGCCCACGCCGGGTTCATAGGCTCCGCCCAATCCACACCAGCCGCTGACGTTGCAGCGATAAGCGTTGTCGTGATGTTGACGAATGGCGTTGGCGCCGATAGCGCCGGTTTCAAAAGGGGCTACGTCTGTACAGTCATAAGCGTAGCTATTGGCGGCGATGGTCCAAGCGCCGCCAATTAAGAGCGTGGCCAATAGCTTCTTCATGGTCCATTTCTCTCGTGTGGTTGGTTAACAATCCTGGGTCAGCCAACTGTCATACCACCAAAATGGCTTCGCCAAGCGGTGGCCGAGCGCACCCGTGCTGGACCGGCGCACGGTCAGTTTTTGTGGGCCGGATTCGCCGCGAGGAGCGATGAATCCGGCCCAGTACTGCAGAAGTTCTTTATAGTAGTTGGTGAGTTTTTAACCTTTTTGTCCGTTATTGGCAATAGGCCGGTCGGGGGAAGAAAATCGCCGCTAAAATAGAGGGTTATGCGCTTTTGCCAGGGAAGCCTTTACCCGTCTTTGCCGGCTTTGGCGTCAACGTGCAACAAACCGGCTTTTCCCCAGTTGCTGTCGTCATAGTCCTGTAAAAATATCGTGACCGACTCCGGCTTTACCCCGTAGCTGGTCACAAAGGCGTCGGTAATTTTTTTCACCAAATCCCGTTTCTGCTCCAAGGTTCGGCCGGGGGATTGCGCGATGGTGACGACGGGCATAATTGACTCCTGCAAATATATGAATGGAAGGGTAGCTGCATCAGCTTTGCTGTCTGGCCAGCGAAGCGGGTCGCCACCAGAGTTTGGAGACCATCAAGAAATTACCGAAGATGATGACGCCAACGCCTGAAAATGTGGTGGCGTCCCACCGATAGTCTTCAAACAGCGTGGAGATCAGGATCGCGACGATAGGGAACGCCACCATACAGTACGCGGCTTTGTTGATGCCGATCTTGTTCACCAGGGTCAGGTAGATCGTAAAGCCGAGCACTGACGCGAAAATCGCCAGATACAGCAGGCTGAAAATATATTGGGAAGTGAAGCTGAACTTGAGCGGCGTGTTGGTGGCGAAGACGGCGATTAACAGCACCATGGCGCCGTAAGCCATTGAATAGCCATTGCCGGTGAGCGGCGTGATGCCCTTGGCTCCATTACGCACAGAGATCATATTACCCAGTGAAAATACGAGTGTGCCCAGTAGTGCGAACAGCATTCCGGTAAAAAAGTCCGCGCCAAAGTGTTGTTGCGTCAGTTCCCGCCAGAACAGAAGCACAATGCCGGCAATGCCGAAGGCGATGCCGATGAACTCGCTTTGCGACGTGCTTTGACGCAGGAACAGCCAGCGATTGACGCTGTTGAACAGCAACACGGTGGAGAAAATGATTGCGACGATGCCGCTGGGGATGTATTGGGTGGCGTGATAGAAGCACAGAAAGTTCAGGGAAAAAAAGCACAGTCCCTGCCCGGCGAACCACAGGTGGTCGACAGGCTGGGTCTTCTGGATTTTTTTTAGCAAAAACAGAGCGGGCAGCAGCAGTAATGCGGCAATGGCGAAGCGATAGAAAATGGACGTCAGAATGGGAACTTCGCCCAATTGCATGTGGATCGCGAACCATGACGTGCCCCACACCAGAATACAGGCGATATATAAAAAAGCGGTCATAACGAGCTTGTCTCCTTTGCTCTAGCTGGCGGCCGCCGTCTCAGGCGCATGTACGGCCACACATTCCTTGATAAAGTTGCGCAGGCGGGAAACCCCTTCGCTGATCTGCTCCGGCGTCAGGTAACTGAACGAGAGCCGGATTTCATTGGACTCCCGCGGCGGCGAATAGAACATTTCCATCGGCGTCCAAAGTACGCCGTATTGTTCCGCTGAGGCTTTAAGCTGTTTCAGGTTAACAGTGAACGGCAGCGTGAGCACGAGAAAAAAGCCGCCATCTGGTCTGTTCCAGGTGATTTGCGAACGCAGGGGCGAGCCTTTGGGAAAGGCGACCTCAAGCTGATGCAGCAAATGCTTGAGGTTGTTCTGATAAAAATGGATTCTGCTCTCGCAATGCAATCGCAGGTCGCCCTTGCACTCCAGCAACACGCCGCCGACCACCGCCTGACAGATCGGTGATGTATTGAGCGTCAGCATGCTTTTGATTTTGGTAAGCGCTTCCGCCAGTCGCCGGGATACAACAAATCCCATGCGTACGCCTGGAAACAGCGTTTTGGAGAACGAGCCCAGGTAAGCCACGGAGCGGCCGTTTCTGTCGAGAGAAGCCAGCGTCGGTTTGATGGCGCTCGCCGCGCCGAAAATGCCGTAAGGATTGTCTTCCAGTACGGTGAAGTTGTAAGTGTGGGAAAGCCAGACCAGATCCATGCGCTGGCTGAGAGGTAGCGAGACGCCCGTGGGGTTGCAGAAGTCGGCGTTGATATACAGCGCTTTGACCTTGTCGCCTGCCGCCTCCAGCGTCTGGATTTTGTTTTCGATTTCACTGATTTCCACGCCCTGATCGTGGACATCGAAGGTTTCGACCCGGATATCCAGCAGTCTGGCGGCGCCGATAATACCGACGTACACCGGCTGTGGAACCAGCAGGACATCCCGAGGATCGGCGAACAGAGCGCGCAGAGTCAGAATCATCCCTTCCTGGGCGCCGGAGGTGACCACGATATCTTCGGGGCGACAGATGACGCCGTCGGTTTTCTCCAGCATCTCGGCGATGAGCCCGCGAATATGCCCTTCCGACGGGCCGTATTGAAACAGCTGGGTGATGACGGCGCTTTCAGGCCGACGTTTCTGCTGGGTGAGATGCTCGACATAGCGATGCAGATAATGGCCGATATCATCGATTCGAAAGTCCGTTTCGATCGGGCGTCCGGGCGCGAACGATATCGCGTCGGGATATTGCCCGGCGATGTCGTTGAGAAACGTCATGGAGTTAAGGCATGGGTCCGCCAGGGATGCATGCAGCGGCAGCTCCTCGCGTTCATCCTGAGGTTGCATTGCGTTCATGAATTACTCCTTCCAGATTTGCGGGCAGAAATCCGGATCGGTGTAGTCCGGGTCGCCGTTGCCGTTTTGGCGGCAGAAATAGTCGTTGTTGTATTTCAACGCGGAGCCGTCCGCCATCGTGTGGCGCTTGTAGGTGTTGCCGCCGTCCTGCAGGTGAAGAGAAATCGAGACGCGGTCCACTTGGCTGTAGTTGGGGGAGCTACCATGAAAGGTGTGGCAGTTATGAAAGCTGATATGGCCGCGTTTGCTGGTCATGGGTATTTTTCTGACGGTGTCGCCATTAAGCTGGGCGGTTTCCTCCAGCATGGTTTGCAGCTCATCGATGCTGCGCCGTCCGAAGTGGCGGGTGACGCTGTCGTTGGCGTCGATTTCCCGCCAGCGATGGCTGCCGTCGATCATTTCCAGGGCTCCCATGCCTTCAAAGCAGTCATAAAAGTTGATAAAGGCGGTCAGCAGTTTGCTGGACGTGCAGGTTGACCAGTAATGGGCGTCTTTATGCCAGGGGACGACGGGGCGAAACATCCCTTCCGCCGCAAAGTCGCCTCGGGCGGGCTTGGTGATCAGCGCGCTGTTCCATACGCGTATTTCGTCTGTCTGCGCCAGCCGGGCGGCGATAGCGCCAATGATTGGCTTGGTCAGCAGGCGCCGAAACGTATCGCTTTCATAATGCACGTAGTCATTGTTGCGGGCGACGTCGCCATCTTCCGGGGTCCAGTACGCCAATGTGGAAGGCATGGTCGGCAAGCGTCTGTCGCGCTTGCCTGCATAATAATCGCGACTTTCCTGAGCGAAGGCGTCCAGCTCCTCGTCGGTGAACACTTTGCCGGTCATGAACCAGCCGTGCTCCTGGTAAAAGCGCACGTCCTCATCGCTGGGCAACAGAGCATGTTCGTGCTCGCTCAGTGGGTATTCCGCTATATACACGTAGTATTCCTTTCTATGTTTGATGTCGGAGAGAGTCGCCGCGGGGTGGCCGGCGTTTATCAGTAGGCGTCGCTGGCTTCCAGTTGGCGGAACAGGTCTTCCACGTTCTGCTCCGAAAAGCCTTCTTCCTCGTTTCTTTCTATGAACTCGATCATGACGCCGGAATTAGGGCAGCGCACTGTGAAACGCTGGATGAGGTCCGGGCCTTTGATGGTTTTGGTGCTGAAGTCCAACCCTTGCTTTTCCAACTCCTTGCACAGGCTTTCCACATCATCCACCTCTATGGCGATGTGCTGGGGGCCAGGGCCGAATTCATTGATAAAGCGGGTGATCTGAGAGGCTTCGTTGACGCCTTCCAATAAAACGAACTTGATTGGACCCGCTTCCATGACGGCGGAATGCATGGCGCTGTGCGCGCCGGTGGTGGTCATGCGGTCGGATAGGGTGAATCCCATCATGCTGAAATAGCCGATGGCCTGCTCCAGATCCAGTACAGCGATCGCCACGTGATCGATTTTTTTCGCCTTATGCCTGAGCATTAACTTAGACATGCTTTCCCAACCTGTCGTCATAGGGTTTCTCCTTGATATGAGGGGTGTTCGGTCCAAATAATTTCCTGGCTGATGTCCGCAAGCGACGCGCAACCGCAAAGGTGCATGCTGAGCGTCAGATCATCGATGAGTTGTCTTAACACCGCGGCGACGCCTTGGGCGCCTGCGGCGGCGAGTCCCCATAAGACCGGGCGTCCAACGCCCACCGCGTCGGCACCCAGGGCCAGAGCTTTGAGAATGTCTGCGCCGCTGCGTACGCCGCCATCGACAATGAGCGGCATGGACTCGCCTACGCGTTGACGTATGTAGGGCAGCATGTCGATGGCGGAAACATGGTGATCAAGTTGGCGACCGCCGTGATTCGATAGATACAAGGCGTCGACGTCGTGCTTCAGCGCGATTTCCGCATCCTGCGGATGCAGTACGCCTTTCAATATCAGCGGCATGCGGGTCTGATTTTTCACCCAGTCCACATCGGCCCAGGAAAGCGCCGGCTCCAGCTGTTCTGCGACGAAGGCGGCGACGCCGGACTGACCGGGTACAGGGGGCTCACTGGATAGTGGCTCGTCAAACTGGTCTGTGCGTTTTTGATAGCGTTTAACGTCAAAGCTATTGCGACGATCCCGCAGCCGTGCGCCCATACGTGGCACGTCAACGGTCAGCACCAGGGCGCTGCAGCCGGCGTCCTGCGCCTGCTGAATGATGTCTCGATTGCGTCCGCGATTTTTGTACAGGTAAAGCTGAAACATGACCGGCTCTGCGGAGTGTTTGCAGAGGGTCTCCAGCGGCGTGTCTGACATGGTGCTGACAATGAGTGGCGCGCCACATTGGTTAGCGGCCGCCAGGGTCGCCCGCTCGCCGTCAGGGTGAGCGAGTTGATGGTGTGCGCTGGGGGCGATGATCAGCGGGGTGGCGGGCGTGCGGGCGCTCTGGAGTGGCGATAAACGCGGCGCGCTCGTATCGACATCGCTAACGCCGCGCAGCACTCGGGAAATCAGTTTTACCCGCTCCAGGGTGCGTATGTTTTCCTGCAAAGACCGCTCAAGCCCCGCGCCGCCGGCGATAAAGTCATAAATTTCCGGCGCTAAGCGGCGTTTGGCAAGCTCTTCCCAATCCTCAATACAAACCGGCTCCATGCTGGCTCCCTTTGGTGTGATGGTTTCCCTGTCCGTTCAATGCGAAGGAGTACGCCCTGTGACGATATCCGAAGGGCTCCTGCAGTCGGACATAACGGAAAATATTCAGATTCGTCTCTGATTGAATATTTTCGTAAATTTTCTAATTTGTACGTATTTTTTACTCTATTGGCCTCGTTAATTCTCTGTCAATGAAAATTTGATGAAATTTCGAATAATGACGAAGGTTGGGAATATTGGGAATGCATTGCTCATAACGGGCGTTATGAATTAAAAATCTCTCTTTCCGTTGGCGTCTGTGAGGTGTTGAGAATGAGAAAAAGAAAGTTTTTCACTTTTCTATGCAATCCCGGCGTCGCAGCTAGACTATGTCTACATGACCATTTTCATGCGTAGATGAAAGGAGTTCAGACCATGGCTAAGTCGATGCAGGATCTTCAGGTAGGCGAAAATTTGGGCGAAAGTCGATGGGTGAGAGTTGATCAGGCGCTGATTGATCAGTTTGCCGACTGCACTCGTGACAGGCAGTGGATTCATGTGGATGCTGAGCGTTGCCGGAAGGAGAGCCCATATGGCCAGCCCATCGCTCATGGCTTTCTAGCGTTGTCGCTGCTGCCGGGGCTGTTATATGAGTTGATCTCTCCGCCAGAGGACGGTTATGCGCTGATTAATTATGGTCTGGAACAAGTGCGCTTTCTTGAGGCGGTGCGGAGCGGCGATGAAATTCGCTTGGAGGCGAAGCTGGAGAGTATTCAGCAAAAAACGAGTGGAACGTTATATCGAATAAATTGCGCGGCGCGCATCAATCATCGCGAAAAGCCTGCCCTGGCGGCTGCATTATTGGTGCTGTGTGCGGAGCTGAAGCCTTAGAGCGTACTGCGGAGTGTTGGCTTCAGCGCTATCTCGAGATGGTTTAGAAACCTTGCAGGCTGGCGAGATCTTTAACTTCGCCTGCGCTGACGGTGCAAAAGCTTAGAGGAGCTTGCTTTTGGTGGTCGCTGATAACTTTTACTTGGGCTGCCGCAACTTTGCGCAGGCTGTCGAAAGGCTGCGTGGTCACGGAATCGTCTTTTTGGGTAAGGGCTCTAAGAAGTTTGCTGAACATGATGTCGTATCCCGTAATTATTGTTGCTTACATTCAGTAGCGACCTTCTCCGGCGGTTCCCGTCAAAAAAGTAAAAAAATGTCATATTTTTATTGGGAGGGCGGTGCGCTTCATGGCTTCGTTGGATGCGTAGCCAATAAAAACATGAGATTATCTTCGCCCATCTTTCGAAATACCCTGTAAGAGATCCCCTTAGATGCAACGAAATCTAGAAGACCGATCCTTTTTGCTGCTGTTGCTGGCTGTAACCTTTGGGTTTGGACTGCTGATCCTGCCGTTCTTTTACGCTATTTTCTGGGCGGCGATGCTGGCCATTCTATTTGCGCCGCTGCACCGCTGGCTGATTCGCCGGTTTCCCGGCAGGGACAACGTCAGCGCGCTGCTGACATTGCTGGCCAGTGTATTGATCGTGGTGATTCCGCTGGCGGTGATGATGACGATGTTGGCGAAGGAGGGGGCCAGAGTCTATCAGCAGGTAAGCTCCGGCGAGATACAGTTGCAGGTACTGGTGGACAAAGCCAGAGCCGCCATGCCGGTGATTCAGGAACTGGCTGAACGTTTCGAGATTGACTTGGGCAACGTCAAGCAAATGCTGTCGCAGGCGGCGTTGACGGGCAGTAAGTTTTTCGCCACCCAGGCGTTCAATTTTGGACAGGAATATCTGCAGTTCACCGTCAGCTTTGTGTTGATGCTTTATCTGACTTTTTTCTTTTTAAGAGACGGCAGCAGTTTGATACAGCTGTTGATTCGCGCTCTGCCGTTGGGCGACACCCGGGAAATTCATCTCTTTCAAAAGTTTGCGGAAGTGTCCCGGGCGACGGTGAAGGGGAACCTGGTGGTGGCGATGGTGCAGGGCTCTCTGGGAGGTTTGATCTTTTGGGCGCTCGGCATCAAAGGCGCGCTGTTGTGGGGCGTAGTGATGGTGGTGCTGTCGTTGTTGCCGGCGGTGGGGTCCGCCCTGGTATGGGGCCCGGCGGCGGCATATCTGTTTTTCAGTGGCGATGTTTTCAAAGGTGTTGTGCTGGTGCTGTTCGGCTTCTTTGTCATCGGGTTGGTGGACAACGTGTTACGCCCGGTGCTGGTGGGACGCGACACCAAAATGCCTGACTATCTCGTGCTGTTGTCGACCTTGGGCGGCTTGTCGTTATTCGGCTTGAATGGGTTTGTTCTGGGGCCAGTATTGACTGCGTTGTTCCTGGCGTTCTGGCAGATCTTTATGGAAGAGTTCAATAACGGCGAAGAAGAGACCTTCGTCGATGAAGACGAGGCGTCCGGGGTTTGATAAAACCGGGCGCGTATTGCGCCCGGATGTGCTTATCAGTCGAGGTGGAACAGCTCTTCTGGCAACGCCATCAAGCTGTCTGCGCCGGCTTTGACGCTGGCGGCGAGTGAGCGGGTGCGGGGCAGCAGACGCTCAAAGTAGAACTCCGCTGTGTGTAATTTGGCCTGATAGAAGTCACTGTCGCCGCTTTGCGCTTCCAGTTTGTCTTTGGCGGTCACCGCAATGCGTAACCAGAAATAGGCCAGGCAAACGTAACCGGAATACATCAGAAATTCGACTGACGCCGCGCCGATTTCATCCGGGTTGGTCTGCGCTTTTTCTGCAACGCCCTGAGCCAGTTGCCGCCACTCATCCAAGTGCTGCAGCAGCGCGTCCGTCCAGACACTAAAGCGGCGGGCGGCGTTCTGAGTTTCGCAAAACGCGCGTATCTCATTGACGAACTGATGCAGCAGCTCTCCCTGGCTGCCGATGATTTTGCGAGCCAGCAAGTCTATGGCCTGAATGCCGGTGGTGCCTTCATACATGGTGCAGATGCGGGTATCCCTGGCCAGCTGCTCCATACCCCATTCCTTGATAAAGCCGTGGCCGCCGTAAACCTGCATGCCGTAGCTTGTGCACTCCTGCGCTGTTTCCGTCAAAAAGGCTTTGACGATTGGCGTCAGCAGCGCCAGTTTCGCCTCTGCGGCGGCTTTGATGTCAGCGTCTTCGCTGTATAGGGTCAGGTCGATTTGCTGGGTGCAGTACATCGCCAGGGCGCGTCCGCCTTCGCGGATCGCTTTCTGCGTCAGCAGCATGCGCCGTACGTCGGGATGCACGATGATTGGATCAGCGGGTTTGTCCTTGTTGACGGGGCCTTTGAGCGAGCGCATTTGCAGGCGATCGCGAGCGTAGCTGATGGCGCCTTGAAACGCCGCTTCGGTGGCCGCCAGACCTTCCAGTCCCACGCCAACACGAGCGGCATTCATGAAGGTGAACATGCAGTTGAGACCGCGATTGGGTTCGCCGATCAGATAACCACGCGCGCCGTCGAAATTCATGACGCAGGTGGCGCTGCCTTTGATGCCCATCTTATGTTCAAGGGAGCCGCAGGATAATGTATTGGGCGTTGTGATTTCACCGCTATCGGACACATTGAACTTGGGTACGATAAACAGGGATATCCCTTTGGTGCCCGCGGGGGCGTCCGGCAGGCGGGCCAGGACGACATGAACTATGTTGTCGGAAAGGTCATGGTCGCCGGCGGAGATGAAAATCTTGGTCCCGGATATGGCGTAAGCGCCGTCAGGTTGCGGCTCAGCTTTGGTTTTGAGCAGCCCTAAATCTGATCCACAGTGGGGTTCAGTCAGACACATGGTGCCGGTCCAGCGCCCTGCAATCAGGTGAGGTAAAAAGCGCTGCTTCTGTGAATCCGAACCATGGGCGAGGATGGTTTCAATACAGCCCTGGCTCAGTCCTGGGTACATGGCCCAGGCGTGATTGGCGCCGGAGAACCACTCGGACAGAATGCTCGACAGCGAATAGGGTAAGCCTTGGCCATCGTACTCTAATGGCTGCGACATGGCGGGCCAGCCGCCTTCTACATACTGTTGATAAGCTTCTTTAAACCCTTTGGGCGTTGTCACGACGCCGTCATTCCAGGAGCAGCCCTCTGTATCGCCCACCGCATTCAGCGGTGCCAGGATATTCTCCGCAAATTTACCGCCCTCCTGCAGGATCGCCTGCACCATATCCGGCGTCGCATCCGCGAACCCCAGCTTTTCGTAATGCTCGAAGAAACCCAACAGTTCATCCATCACAAACGCCACATCACGCTGCGGAGCCTTGTAGTTCAACATATGCCTACCTCGTATTATCAATCACCAACAGCCAAATATACTCAGCCAATAAACCCAGTTTACCCGCAGAGGCAGGATAAGCCGTTGGTGGTTTTTGACAAAAATGATGCGGGATTGGACGGAAGGGGGGAGTAGATATTTTGCAAAAGGGGAGGATTTTTTGACGGCTAAAAGGTGATAAGGTCACGAGTTTCGTGTTGTGATTAGGGTGGAGTAAAGTGCGCGTCGCTCATGAAGGGGAGTCAGTTACAGCAATATTGCTAAGCTACTTACGGCCTGAAAATATACAAAGGATTTTTGGGCAACTTGCAAAGAGCAAATATATTGACAAGATAATTGTTTCTAATAACAACCCTGATGTCGATCTTTGTGTGTATATTGAACAGCATCCAAAGCTAAGATTAATCCAGCAGGTTGTTCATTATCCGCCATGGATAAGATTTGAATTTGCTGCACATGAACCCGCTAACTACTTTTTTTCTGTCGATGACGATATCTTCCTATCCGTAGAGCAGATTGATCTTTTGCTTGAACGATTGTTTGATAGACCTGTTGTGCCTCATGGAGTATGGGGTCAACGAATAGTTAATACACCTAAAGGCCTCAAACTGGTTGATGGCGTTCAAGGTCAAAGTAGAAGCGTGGATGTACTTAATCGGGTATACGCATGTACAAAGGAGCATGTTTTAAACTCCTTTAAGTTATTAAAAATTTTGGGCTTGGATCACGCTAGGAAAATAGGTCCTTTCGAAGATGTCCTTTTAAGCTTTGGTTCGGCAGAGAGACCCTTTTGTCATGATCTTGGTGTGTTGGAAGAGTGTGATTCTTCCAGTAGTCTTGAAAAAGCATTGCATATGAAGCCTGGTTTTATTGGACTCAGACAGCAGTTGGCTTTAGATATATTAGAGCGGGCTAAAGATATTCCTTGGCTTGAGCCAGAAAGGTGTACGGTTGTTGAATATTTGAGCGATTATGAGCGGTTTTTGCTCGAAACTTAGTTTAGGTCAGATTGTTGCCAGTCGTGGTGTGTGGTGATTAAATGACATTGTATTTTCTTTTAGAGAGAGCTGTGGGTGAATTGCTGTAAGGATACTGTAATGAGGGGGCATTTCATCCTCGTAGCTCAGTTTACATCATTTATATAAAGCGATAGGCCGCTGACGACAGGCGCAAAGTCTGCCGTCAGCGGCTTTTTTATGCGTTAAAAAAGTCAGTCGGAAGGATTTAGGAGTCATCAAATGGTTGCGGTTGTATCAGGGGAAGGTCTGGGATTATTTGGCGCGTCCTTGTCAGGCGCGGGCGCGGGACTGTCGCAAGCGGGCGTGGGCCAGGGCGGCGAGCGGGTCTACGTCAATGCGGCCACGGGCAACCTGGTGCTGCAGCGCCGCGATGAACTGCTGTTAGGTGCGGGGCGCGACGCCAGCCTGATCCGCACCTACAACAGCCAGGGCCGCTTCACCGACGACAACGGCGACAACTTCTACTTCAGCTTCAACCATCGCCTGGAATTCAACGGCGGTACCCTGAACAAAGCCGGCAGCGTGATCACGCGGATCGCCGGCGACGGCAGCCGCACGGATTATCGTTATGACGAGAGTCGGGGATTGTACGTCTCCAGCGTCGGCGAAGGCGCTCACGACACTCTGGAATTCCGCGGCGGAACCGGCGCTGACGCGTTCCTGTGGACGGAAGGCGAGAGCGGCGCGCAGGAAGTGTACAGCTGGCAGGGCAAACTGAGCGCGCTGGCCCATCGCGACGAACCCGGACGGGTGACCATCAGCCGCAGCGCGGCCGCGACGACCCTGACGACGGCGTCGGGGGAGAAACTGGAGATTCAGTACGACGGCTCTGGGCGGGCGGTGCTGGTGAAGACGGTGGGCGCGGACGGCGCGCAACGCAACCAGACCTATTACGGCTATGACGCCCAGGGACGCCTGACGACGGTGACGGTGGACCTGACCCCGGCGGACAACAGCATCGGCGACGGCCGTACTTTCGTGACGCGCTACAGCTACGACGGCGACAGCAAACGCGTGGCGAAGATGCAGGCCAGCGACGGCGTGTCGGTGAGCTTCCAGTACCAGAACATCGGCGGCGAATACCGGGTGACCCGGGTGACCCAGGGCGACGGCGCGGACGCCATCGTCACCGCCTACGCCTATGATCTGGCGCAGCGCACGGCGACGGTGACGCGGGTGCTGGACCCAGCGACGCTGAGCGGCCTGCAGACGGTGCTGCGCTACGACGAACGCGCGCGCCTGGTGGAGCTGCGTCTGCCGCAGCAGGACGGCGCCCAGAGCGTGCGCCGCTACGCCTACGACGCCGACGACAACCTTATCCAAAGTACGGACGCCGACGGCTACAGCGAGACCTACCGCTACGACGCCATGGGCAATCTGCTGACCCATACCGACCGTTTGGGGGGCGCCACCGACTACACCTATAACGCCTACAACCAGACCCTGACGGAAACGACGGACGGCGCCACCCAGCGCTACGTTTACGACAGCGAACATCGCTTGCGTTACCGCGTGGACGCCGAGGGCGGCGTCACCGAATTCCGTTACAACAACCAGGGCCAGTTGACGGCGACCCAGGGGTACCTTGCGCGCTACGACCTGAGCGACCTGAGTCCCAATCAACCGTTGAGCGAAGGATCTCTTAATACGTGGGCGCCTGGCGCCCGGGCGCAGGGAACCACCCTCACGGAATACGACTACGACTTCCGCGGCCAGCTGAGCCGTCAGACCCGCTACAGCAAGACCGACGCCACGGGCGCGGGAATCGGCGCGGCGACGACGCACTTTATCTACGACGCGGAAGGGCGCCTGCTGAAACAGGTTAACCCCGACCAGGCGGCGCCGACGGAGAACGCGAGCGCGGCCCCGGAGAGCCTGGGGCATCGCACGGGAGAAACGCTGTACGTCTACGACGGCCTGGGCCGATTGCTGTCGGTGAAGGACGCGCTGGGCGCGGTGACCACGCAGACCGAATACCAGGGCGCGACCATCCTGAGCCGCGACGCGGCGGGCCTGCAAAGCGTGAAGACGTACAACAGCGCCGGCGCGCTGATCGACGTGGTGGAGCGCGACGCCGGCGGCGTACAGCTGGGCAAGGCGCAGCAATACTACGACGCCCAGGGCCGGGTGATCCGCAGCGTGGACGCACAGGGCGCGCAGACCCGCTATGTTTATGACGGCCAGGACCGGGTGCGCTTTGAGATCGACGCCCTGGGTTACGTCACGGAGAACCGCTACGACGCCCTGGGGCGGGTGACGCAGGCGCGTCGCTATGAGACCGCCTACGGCGGCGCCGTCAGCCTGGCGGCGCTGGAGACCTTCGCCGGGGGCCAGAGCGCGATTACCACGCGACGCTTCTACGACGCTGAGGGCCAGGTGCGTTTCGACATCGACGCCCAGGGTTATGTCACCGGTTATGAGTACGACGGACAAGGACGCGTTGCGAAGAAGACCCGCTACGACAAGGCGGCGGACCTGAACGCCGCCAACCTGGCGTCGCTGGCGGCGCATGCGCCGAGCTGGCGTGGCGACGGCGTTGTGCAGATTGACGCGGGACGGATTATCAAGACCGCCGCCACCGGGCTCAGCGGAGGCCGGGCGGTGGCGAACGAAGCGCTGCAACAAGGCCGCGGCGCGCTGGAGTTCACCGTGGCGGCGCTGCCGACCGGGGCTTCCCTGGGTGCGGTGGGCTTCAATAAGAACCCGGAGACCGTCCTGACCGGCAACGATTATCTGAATGAAGTGGACCTGGGCGTCTTCATCCGCGACCCGGACGGCGCGGGTTCACAGGGCCACAGCCTGATGATCCAGGTGAACGGCGTGCGCACGGAGCCAACCTCGGCGACGCCGATACAGGTTGGCGACCGCCTGCGCATTGAAATGCGGGGCGCGGACGCGCGTATCCTGCTTCAGCGCTCTGGCCAGCACGGCTTCACGCTGATTCAGACCCTCACGGGCGTGGTGGACGCAAACGCGAACTACACGGCGCAAACCAACCTGTACGGCGCCGGCGCGGCGATTGAAGCCGTAGCGCTCAGCGGCGATGCGGACTACCACAGCGCGGGCGTTTCCACCCGCTACGTTTATGACGGCAAAGGCCAAGTGCGCTTCGAAGTCGACGCGCAAGGGTTTGTGACGGAGAACCGCTACGACGCCCAGGGGCGCGTGGTGGAGACGGTGCGGTACCTGGACGCGCAGGCGCTGACGCCGGCGCAGTTGGCGCAACTGCAGCGACAGGCGGACAGCGGCGCGTTGGGAGGCGTGGGAGACGTTGTCCTGGACAGCGAAACCCTGCCGGCGCCGGCGGGCTGGAGCGAGTCGACCAGCGCCGCAGGGTATGAAGGGCGGCAGTACCTGACGGCCAAAGGCGCATCCACCGCCGTGTCGTGGCGCTCGGCGCTGACGCAGGCGGGACGCCATGGCGTGTACGCGACCTGGACCTCGCACGCGAACCGGGCGAGCAACGCGACCTATCGGATACATCATCTGGACGCGGCTGGCAAGGCGACCGTGACGGACGTGACAGTGAACCAGCGGACGCAGGGCGGGCAATGGGTATTGCTGGGCGACTTTGACTTCGGCGCGGAAGGATGGGTGGAGCTGCTGGGCGGCGGAGACGGCTATGTGGTGGCCGATGCGGTGAAATTCGCGCGTGCGAACTATGTCGCACAGAGCAAGAGAGTCGCGTACGACGCCCAGGGGCGGGCGCGTTTCAGTCTGGACGAACAGGACTACGTCACCGAGAACCGTTACGACGCGGCGGGCCGGGTCGTGGCCACCCTCCGCTACGACAGCGCCTACCCGGGCGACGCATGGGGCGAGAGCGACCTGGAGAGCTTCGTCAGCGGCAAAACCCCGGCCTCCCATTCTCGTTTGGTCTACGACGCCAAAGGCCAGGCGCGCTTCACGATCGACGCCCTCGGACAGGTGACGGAGAGCCGCTACGACGCCTTGGGTCGGGTAACCGAAAAACTCAGTTACAGTTCCGCCTACACCGGCGGCGCCTTTACCGAAAGCGCCCTGCAGAGCTTCATCAGCGGCAAAACGCCCGCTTCCCATTCCCGACTGGTCTATGACGTGAAAGGCCAAGTGCGCTTCACCGTCGACGCCCTGGGCCAGGTGACGGAGACCCGTTACGACAGCCTGGGCCGTGTAACCGAAAAACTCAGCTACAGCCATGCCTACACGGGCGGCGTTTTCACCGAAAGCGCCCTGCAGACATTCGCGAACGGCGAAGCCCCGGCTTCTCACTTTCGTTTGGTCTATGACGCGAGAGGCCAGGTGCGCTTTGAGGTCGACGCGCTGGGTTACGTCACGGAATTCGAGTATGACGCGCAAGGACGGGTGGTTAACAAGAGCCGCTACGCGCATCCGGTTGACCCCGCTTCTGCGGATCTGGCGTCGCGCCTGCCTCAGTTATTGAACTGGGGAACGGATGCGGAAGTGTCCCAGCAAGGAGGACGCCTGACGCGCACCGGACCAGCGAGTCTGACCGCCGGCCGCGCGATCGCGGGAAGCGGCCTGACGGGCGGCGAAGGCGTCCTGGAATTCACCGTAGACCAGCTGGTCAATGGCCAATCCCTGGGCGTGGTGGGCTTCAACCTGACCCCGGAAGAACGGTTGTCGGGGAACGACTACTTTAAGGAAATCGACCTGGGCGTATTTATCCGCGACCGTGACGGCGCGGCGGCGGAGAAGCACAGCGTTCTGATTCAATACAAGGGGACGCAGATCGCGCCGGCGACGATGCAGTTCGTGGAGGCGGGAGACCGTTTCCGGATTGAGCTGAAGGATGGCGACGCCCGCATCCTGCTGCAACGCAAGGGACAGGATAACTACGTCCTGATTCATACCCTGAAGGATGCAGTGGACGCCACGCAGACCTACGTGGCACAGGCGAACCTGTACGCGCAGGGCTCGGCGATTGGCGATGTCTGGATGAGCGGCGACGCGACGCAGAACAGTGAGCGCAGCCGCGAACGCGTGGTTTACGACGCCAAAGGCCAGGCGCGCTTCACCATCGACGCCCTCGGACAGGTGACGGAGAGTCGCTACGATGCGTTGGGTCGGGTAACCGAAAAACTCAGTTACAGCTCCGCCTACACCGGCGGCGCCTTTACCGAAAGCGCCTTGCAGAGCTTCATCAGCGGCAAAACGCCTGCTGCCCATTCCCGACTGGTCTACGACGTGAAAGGCCAGGCGCGCTTCACCCTGGACGCTCTGGGCCTGGTGACGGAAAACCGTTACGACAGCTTGGGTCGGGTAACCGAGAAACTTAGTTACAGCTCTGCTTACACGGGCGATGTCTTTACTGAAAGCGCCTTACAGACGTTCGCGAATGGCGCAATTCCGGCGTCTCACTCTCGTTTGGTGTATGACGTGAGAGGCCAGGTGCGCTTTGAGGTCGACACCTTGGGTTACGTCACGGAATTCGAGTATGACGCGCAAGGGCGGGTGGTTAACAAGAGCCGCTATGAGCAGCCGATTGACGCCGCCACGGCGGATCTGGCGTCGCGCCTGCCTCAGTTACTGAACTGGGGAACGGATGCGGCGGTGTCCCAGCAAGGAGGACGCCTGACGCGCACCGGACCAGCGAGTCTGACCGCAGGTCGTGTGATCGCGGGAAGCGGCCTGACGGGCGGCGAAGGCGTCCTGGAATTCACCGTAGACCAGCTGGTCAATGGCCAATCTCTGGGCGTGGTGGGCTTCAACCTGAACCCGGAAGAACGGTTGTCGGGGAACGACTACTTTAAGGAAATCGACCTGGGCGTATTTATTCGCGACCGGGACGGCGCGGCGGCGGAGAAACACAGCGTTCTGATTCAATACAAGGGGACGCAGATTGCGCCGGCGACGATGCAGTTCGTGGAGGCGGGAGACCGTTTCCGGATTGAGCTGAAGGACGGCGACGCCCGCATCCTGCTGCAACGCAAGGGACAGGATAACTACGTCCTGATTCACACTCTGAAGGATGCGGTGGACGCCACGCAGACCTATGTGGCGCAGGCGAACCTGTACGCGCAGGGCTCGGCGATTGGCGATGTCTGGATGAGCGGAACAGCGACGCAGAACAGTGAGCGCAGCCATGAACGATTGGTATACAACGCCAAAGGTCAGGCGCGCTTCACCATTGACGCTCTGGGCTATGTCACCGAGAACCGTTACGACGCCCTGGGACAGGTGGCGGAAAAACTTAGCTATGACCGCGCCTACGCCGGCCCGGATTACAGCGAAGCGGCGCTGACCCAGTTCGCCAGCGCACAAAGTCAGCCGCGCAGCGGGCGCCTGGTGTATGACGCCAAAGGCCAGGCGCGGTTTGAGATCGACGCGCTGGGCCATGTGACGGAGCGGGAATACGACGCGGCGGGACGGGTGATCGCCACCTATCAGTACAACGGGGCGTTGCCTGCGAACGCGACCTACACCGAAGCGGGCGTGGAGCAATGGCTGCCGCAGGCGGCGGAGTGGTCGAAGCGCACCGGCGCGCTGGTGGGCGGTTCGTCGCGCATTGAGCAGCTGGACGTACCGGAAGCGAGAGACTTTACCGGCAGCGTGAGATCGCGGCAGAGCATTCGGGGCGAGGGCTACGTTGAATTCAGCCTGCCCTCGGAGGGCGTCAATGCCGTGTTCTGTGGTCTGAGCGAGAAGGATGGGGGCACTACCTACGAGGACCTGAACTTTGCGTTTTACCGCAAGCAGGGCGGCGTGGTGCGCTGCTATGAAGACTCGACCAAGGTGAAGGAGCTGGGTGTGCTGCCCGGGGACACCCGTTACCGCATCGAGCTGAAAAACGGCAAGGTCAGCTACTACATCAAACGGGAAGCTGACGCCGGCTTTACGCTGGTGTACGCCTCCGCGAAAGCGGCGGACCCGAGCAAGGCGTACGCCATCGACAGCTCTTTCTATAAAGGCGGCTCCCTGCTGAAAGACGTGGTGATCGGAACGCGGCTGGACGCCCCGGCGGGACGGGTGAACGTCAGCCGCACGATCTACGACGCGCGCGGTCTGGCGCGCTTCAGCCTGAACGCCCTGGGGCAGGTGACGGAGACCCGTTACGACGCGGCGGGCCGGGCGACGCAGACGCTGCGCTACGAAACCGCCTACAGCGGCGCTGATTACAGCGAAGCGGCGCTGGCGCAGTTCGTCGCGGGCGAGACCCGGGCGCAACATGCCTACATGGTGTACGACAGCCTGGGCCAGGCGCGCTTCAAGCTGGATCACCAGGGCCATATCACCGAGCTGGAATACGATCACAATGGCCAGGTGACGCGCACCCTGAGTTACGTCGCGGCCTATGACCTGAGCCAGCCGCTGACGGCGGCGGCGCTGGAAACTTATGTGCAAGGCCACGCTTCAGCCGGGGACCGGGTGGAGCAGGTCTTCTACGACGCCCGCGGCCTGGAAATCTACCGGATAGACGCCGGCGGACGCCTGATCGAACAGGAGTACGACCACGCTGGCCGTCTGACCCATCGCGTGCGCTACGCCGCCAGCCTAAATCTCGGAACCGCCGCGACCCTGACGCACGTGACGCAGGCGGCGGACGCCCATCGCAGCGCGGCGGCGAACCAGCACAGCCGTCGGGTTTACGACGCCCTGGGACGCCTGCGCTACAGCCTGGACGGCGAGAACTACGTCTCGGAAACCCTGTACAACGGACAGGGGCAGGTGACGGAAGAACGCCGTTACGCCGCCCCCTGGACCCAGGCGGCGACCCTGAGCGCCCTGTCGGGGCTGCATCCGGATGCGGAAACCCGCATCACCCGCTACGCCTATGACGACGCCGGTCGCAAGATCAGCCAGTCGCAACGGCTGATGACGGGCGGCGCGGAAACCTGGATTACTGAAAGCTACGCCTACGACGCCCACGGCAACCGCACGGCGGTGACCGACGCGCGGGGCAACGTCACCACCTTCGCCTACGACGCGGACAACCGCCTGATCGCCAAACTGACGCCGAAAGACTCCATCGACGATGCGGACATCAGCGCCAGCGCGCGCAAAGGCGCCGTGACGCGTTACCAGTACGACGGCTTCGACAACCTGATTCAGGAAAGCCAGTACATCACGGAAGTGTCGATCCATGAACGCACGGCGGCGGATTACGCCACGGCGAACGTCCCGGCGAATAACGACCCGGTGAGCGGAGATCGGCACACCCGTTACGAATACGACGCCCTCAATCGCCAGGAGCGCATCCGCACGCCGGAACTCAATGGCGTCTCCACATTGACGCGCAAGGAATACGACCGCTACGGCAACGTCATCGCCCTGATCGAAGCGGAGGGCTCCGCCCTGGAGCGCACCACGCGCTATGAGTTCGACGACCTGAACCGGGTGGTGAAGGAAACCAAAGCGTTCGGTACGGCGGACGCCAGCAGCACCGGCTACGTCTACGACGCCTTCAATCAGGTGGAGCGGGTGATCGATCCGCGCGCCTATGAGATTCTCGACAGTCAAAGCGACTGGGCCAAAGGGGAGCGGGAGCGCTTGCGCCTGCTGGCGGAAAACTATCAGGCCAACCCTGCGGGACTGTGGCAGTCCCAGCAGGCGCAGTGGCTGAAGGACAATGCGTTATTGCTGAGCTTCCTGAGCCGGGAGCACCTGCCCGAGGGCGAGCACCGGGCGTTGCTGCTGCAGATTTACAGCAAATCCCAGACGTTTGACGCGCGGGGCCTGAAAACCTCGGAAACCAACGGCGAAGGCTATACGACATACACGCAATACGACGCGTTCGGCAACATCATCTCGGTGACCGATCCGAGCGGCGCCACCGGCTACTTCTTCTATGACGCCCTCAATCGCCAGACGCTGCAGGTCAGCGCCGGCGGCGCGGCGAAGGACTTCACCTACAACGCGGCGGGCCAGGTAGTCGCCCAGCGCAGCTGGGCCAACCGGATCAACGCGGCGTTCCTGGCGGGCAAAACCGAGGCGCAGGCGCGGGCGATGCTGACGGCGGACGCGGCGCATGACCAGTTCACCCGCAGCGACTTCGACAGCCTGGGCCGACTGACGACGCAGACGGCGCAAGCGACCTCGGGGCAACAGGTCGTGGAAAGCTACGGCTATGACGCGCAGGGCAACCGGATCAGCTGGACCGACCGCGGCGGCCATGTTTACGCCTACCGTTATGACGCGCAGGGGCGCCTGCTGGAGACCATCAAACCCAGCGTGCGGGTGACCTTCAACGCCGACGCGAGCCTGACCGGAGAGCGGCGTCTGAGCGACCGCAACAGCTACGACGCATTGGGCAACCGCATTCGCGTGGTGGAAGGCGGCTATCGCGATGCGGACGGCTCCTACAAAACCATCAGCGGGCAGACGCGCGCGACGGAATACGTTTACGACAAACTGAACCGGGAAGTTCAGGTGTGGTCGGACCTCATCGATATTAGCTTCGCCAACGACGCGGGCGAGATCCGCCGCTATAACCGGGTGCGGCAGGCGACCCAGCGCGAATACGACGCCTTGGGCAACCAACTGAAAGAGACCGTGCAGGCGTTTCAGGTGGACGGCGCCAACCGACCCACGACGGCGGTGGGGGCGCAGCGCACGCAACTGTTCGAATACGATAACCTGAGTCGGGTGACGGCGGCGGTGGACGCGGCCGGCGCCGTGACCGCCTACGACTACGACCCCAGCGGCAACCGCATCCTGGAGCGACGTTACGGCGAGGCCTTGAGCAATCCCGGCAATGCCGCGCTGGCGGCGTTGCTGAGCAAAGATACGGACGATTACCGGGAACTGCGTTACACGTTCGACCTGAACAACCGTCAGGTGGAGACGCGGACCCGGGGCGAAACCCACTTTGATCTGGCGCTGAGCAATCAGCAACTGGCGGCGCTGACCCAGGGCGAAAGCGCCGTGAGCAAGGGCTTCTACAGCTCCGCGTACAGCCAGGAAGAGGTGGTGACGCAAACGCTCTACAACCGTAACGGCGACGTGATCGCGGAGCGGGACGGTCGCGGCGGCGTGACGCGTCACTTCTATACGGCGCAGGGCGACCTGCAGGCGACGTTGGCGGCGGGCGTCACGGATTACCAGCGCGATGGGGGAGCGGTGACGGTGACCCGTCATCACGCCCTGACGCAATGGACCACGGACGCATTAGGTCAGATCCGGGAGCAGGTCCAGTACGCCTATGAGGCGAAAAATCCAGCAGAAACGGCGACCCTGGCGGAGCTGCTGGCGAACGTGGCGGCGCAGCGGGCGGCGGCGGAGAGCGACGCGGCGAAGCTGGCCGGACGCGACCTGGCGGACCTGAGCGACGAAGAAGTGGCGCAGAAACTGGTGCGGGGCGACCGCAGACAGACTTACGACTATGACCGCCTGGGACGCCGGATCACCGAAACCGTGCACGGCGTGGAGGACTACCAGTTCGTGAACGGGGCGCCGAAGAAGACCACGGCGAGCAGTCGCAGCACCCGCTACGACTACGACAACCTGAACCGCCTGCAACGCACGATTGCGCCGGGAGAAGGCGCGGAGACGCTGCGTACGCTGGAGACGACCTACGACGCCCTGGGCCGCAAGACGACGGAGAAAGGACAGAGCTTTACGGACTACAAAGGCCGCATGGCGCGCGCGACCGTGACCTATGGTTATGACGCGTTAGGACGTCAGGTGACGCAGACGCGGGTGGCGCTGGAGGCGGGCGCCAACCAGACCAGCCGCACGCTGGTGAACGCGCTGGGCTTTGCGGTGGCGGACATTGACGCCAGCGGCGCGCGGACGGATTACGCGACGGACGCGTTCGGCGCGGTGGCGGAGAAAAGCTGGAGCCAGCGGCAGGCGGAAGGCGGCAGCCAGAGCTACTGGAACCGTTACTGGTATGACGGCGCGGGCCGTGAAATCAAACGCGTGGACACCACCGGCCTGAGTCACGAGACGCGCTATAACGGCTACGGCGACATCACGGCGAAAGGCATGAACGGGCAATTCCAGGAGCAGTTCAAGTACGACCGCCTGGGCCGCCTGTTCAGCACCAACAAGGAAACCGGCGCGCCGCAGCTTTACCTGTACGACAAGAACGGCAACGCCTCGGCGGAGTTCATCCTGGTGGACGACCTGAAGGACGCGTCAGGCAATCCGATCGACCTGGCGACGCTGACGTCGCCGGAGCAGGTGAAGGCGCTGGGCGTGCTGCAGACGCAGATGAAAGTCAGCGTGTATGACGAACGCAACCGCCATACGGACACCTTTGAGGCGCCTCATGATTACAGCCAGTTGAGCGCTTCCTTGACGGAAGAGGAGGTTGATAAGAATTGGAGTTCAACCGTCGACTTTGAGGAGTACAGGCAACGACTGCTGGGAACGCAGGCGCCTCAGCCTGGGCTTACAGCTTGGGAGGATGTCAAAGAGGAAACGACGGTAGAGTATAACGAAAAGAATGTTGGGTATTATTCCAGTGCTCCAGGCACAAGTTCTTCTACTACTCCGATTGGATTTGATGGCTTTGATTTGACTCAGGTCGAATCTGCCCTGGCGTTGCAGTATGAGTTAACAAAAGTAGGTAAAGGCTTAAGTGACGTTGCATTAAGTAACGCCACCAATAGCTACGACTCCGCCTGGCAAGCGGAGAGCGTGGAAAAAGATCCAGCAAACGAAAATAGGTATATCAAAACAACTGTCCGAATCTGGCGAGCCGCTGAGCCAGTAGGGGCAACCCATAATTACTATATCTATCGTGATGTGCAGACGCAGGAGTTTACCTTCAAACCTGAACTTGAGTTGGACGCGGAAGCGCTTTCAAGTCTCAAAATCGAGGAGAAGGAAAACAGCTATCACGTATTGATCAGTTATGAGCGTGGCGGAACTGTGACAGTGACTGCCCCTATGAAAACCACTCATGACACTAAGAGAGTCAGGCTTGAAAGAAGTGTTGTTGATGAGAGTGTAAAAACTGGTGGCAACATCGATACGATTAGGGCTATTGGTACAAAATATATTTCGGTAAAGAGTGACGTTAAGGTTGCACGCACATACGGAAACTATGGGCAATCATATATTTCATCATGGAATTGTAATTTGACGGTTGATATTCCTTCTGAATTAAAGGATATGAATTCGGATTTGAGGGTGGTTTTATATGATGGGTCTAATAGAGAGATAGGTTTAAGGTATGTTCGTAGCATATCTGACACTGCAACTTTTAAGCATAGTGGTGCAAATAACTCTTCAAATCGCAGCGTTGGCTATCAAAACCTGGTTTTGAGGATATATTCCGAGAAACTAGGAAACATTAAAATTTTTGAGAAGAATGTTTCTTATGACCCCTCAAAAGGTAATTCCGTTGGAGAGGTAAAAGGTAAAACCCTTGCTGGGTTTGTAATTGTTGATGATGCAAATCATGCGGCGGTAATAAAAGGAAATGTGAGTAGACCTGGTGATGAGTCATTGCCTGAAAAGGCGACAGTGATTATAGATGCTAAAGAAAATGTCTGGGGTTCAGATTATCACTATGGTAGCGCTCAAAAAATCTCTTGGAATAACTTGTATTCGATAAAGATACCTCCAGAGCTTCAAAAACTGAATGTTCCCTTGCTAGTTACGCTCCATGGCGAAGGCGGGGGAGTCAAGACTGTTCCTTCAGGAACGTCTATGGTGACATTTAACCATAGCGGGAGTTTGAGTGCAGGAGGAGGGGTAAAGCAGTCTGCGCGATTTACAATAGATATTCCTAGTAAGAATAATCTTAATGTATTTGACGGTAAATATACCTTTGATTTGTATCAAGGGGTAAGGAATGGTCGGGTAAGTGTAGATACTTTAGTTGGGGCTTCAAATTTAGAATCAAGAGCTACTAAAGTGGGGGGTAGTTTTATACTTCCTATAGGCGAAGGACTCTATCAGATTTATTATGAGACCCAAAGTAGTGAAGGGGGTGCGCATAATAAAGCCCGTGCTTCAATAAATATAGGAGCGGGAGCAGCTAGTGTTTCTGGTCAAGAGTATGAATTTACATACATCCATAGAAAGTTAAAGAAGGTTCATACGGAGTCTGCTAAGGCAGTTTCGACGAAAAATATAGGCGGCTCCTGGAAGTTAGAGAGCCCTGAGCAGAGAAATGTAATCCAAAATTACCGCGTTAGTTGGTTGTTGGGTGAACAGTCAAGTTATCAAATTCACCGCAGTCAGAGATACAACGCGTTTGGCGAGATTGTAAAAGAGGTGGATGGTAACGGTAACGCCACTCACATGGCCTATGACGCTCAAGGCAGGCTTACGTATAAAGTTGATCCGAAAGTGGCTGTATATCAGGATCATGGGCCTGAGTCCGCAAGCGATTCTAATAGTTCATTGAAGTCGCTAAACGCCCATCCTGTAACAAAATACTATTACGACGGTCAGAATAACCTCGTCGCAAGTCAAGATGCGAACAGCTATCTGCATCAACAGAAATCGGGGTATTCCAATGAATGGAAAGGCGATACAGCATTTTATCGTGGTCAGGAGTACGCTGCAGGACAAGTCGCGTCTGAAGTAGATGCGATGGGAGCGAAGAAGACTTATAAGTACGATCAGTTAGGCAATAAGCGTTTAATGATCGATGAGTTGGGTCGCTATCATTCTTTCATTTATGATAAAGCGAACCGTTTGCAGGAAGTTCGTCAATTTAGCTCTCTCAGCAACTATCTCCAGGGCTCGTCATATTCCAGTGAGCGTTATAGTTATGACGAAGCTGGCAATAGGATCACTCATACTAATGCGGCGAACTTTCAACAGAAGTATTTTTATGACGGTGAAGGACGTATCACTAAGCATATCAGCTTCGACGATGGCGATATCTCCAACAACAGCGCCAAATGGGAAAGAAGAGAAACTTATTATAAATATTCCTATGACGCTGAAATTGGCGGCATTGGCGGTTTCAGAAAAACGACGGAAAATGGTCTAAATACAGAAACCAACGCTAACTATAGAACGAATCACCTTTTAACCGATGATGTCGATTATTTTGGAAAAATTCGCTACCACAAGGACCTGGGGGGGCATGAATTCTATTATGAGTATAACCAAGCTGGCTGGTTAACAAAGCAAACCAGCAATACAGCATTTAACTACTCTGATAGCATCATTCCTACAGACACAGGAATTGCCGATAGGGTGAGGCAGCGTAAGTCACAAAAGATTGAGTATAAGTACTATGCAAATGGAAGTTTGCATCAAGTACTTGATGAGGGGGCTAAAAGCTTTACTGAATTTCGGTATGACGCCAATGGAAATGTCGTTGGAGAAACCTATCGTAGTAAGCCATTTTCTGATTTGGCGGGTGGGCTCGAAAACGACACGCTTCCTTATCAAAATGTGACGGCTAAATATGATGCGCTAAATCGTGTCTATGAAATTGATGATTATGACTACAAGCTCAATTACTTTTATGACGCGGTAGGCAATCGTCGCCGGGTGAAAGCTGAATATGACAATGCGGCTATTTCAAGCGATAAATATGGAGAAAATAAGCTAACGCAGGATTTCTTTTATCTCTACGATAAAGAGAATCGCTTCCTGGTTACCATGGGGGCGTTAAATCAAGCTGCTAATGGCGTGCGGACGATAGGCGCCGGGAATACGGGATATTCTATTAAGTATGACGCTATGGGGCGTCGCCTCAGTAGCGATAGCGCGCAACTATCCGAAAATAGCGGTTCTCCACAAGAGGTTCGGCAGAAATACGGCTATGACGAAAGAGGCAACCTGGAAACCATCTGGTTATATGACGAAAAATTTAAAGATGCTACTGGCGCAAACTTTGATGGTGGGTATGTTTTAATCTCACGGAGAGAGAACATTGATCCGTTAGGAAGAACGAAAAAGAAGACCGAGTATAAGTACGAAAAATATAATGGAAACGTTCAGACGTTCAAAGTCAGTGAAGAATCCTATGATTATAATGCTGATAACCGTCTATTAGAAAGTAAGATTACTGTCGCTGATAGCCGCGCTGTCGATAGAAGTATTAAATATCACTATCTAAATGACGGACAGACTCTGCGTCAAACGGAGTTTAAAGGAAGTGGCGATGATGCGAATAGTGTTACTGACTATTTCTATGATTCTCAAGACCGCTGGGATACTTATAAGGAAAGTAAAGTTACCATCACGGCTACAAAGAGTGGCGTAGATAACTGGAAACCAGGAACTTCGTATTACGCATACGACGCCAACGGCCATAATCTGTTTGTATACGACCATGCAGCGGACCGTAGCCTGAGTTACGTCAATAATCATAATGGGCAAATACTTTTCCGGGATGAAGTGGACTGGGAGGAAAAAGGAGGTAAGGCGCCGGTCCGACGCAAATTCTTCTATCTGAACGGTATTGTTCGAGGCGATATGGGGAGTGATGATGTTCCATCTCGCACTGACTATGTTCAGCATTTGGCTAACATGCCGGATACAGAACACGTTGTTGGCCAGGAGCAGGTGACGATCCCGGTTGGAAAAGAGGGGCACTTTACCTTCAATCGGGATGTTAAGCGTAAGATTGGGTACTCAAATCTGAAGCGAATAGTTCCTGTTACCTCTGCGGACTTCGATCAAAACTTCCAGCCTATAAACTCGAACTATCCGGGTAAGGCGCCGACATATTATCGCGTAAACAGTGGCGACACTTTGGCGACGATTGCTTCAAGACTCTGGGGCGACGCCAGCCTTTGGTATCTGATTGCTGACGCGAATGGGTTGTCAGGAGATCAGGATCTAAAAGCAGACCTGAATCTGGTCGTCCCGAACGTGGTAACGAACATCCACATTAATGCGTCAACGTTCAGGCCTTACGATCCTGGTCTGGCGTTGGGCGATACGACGCCGACACTGCCTGAACCGCCGCCTCCGCCCAAGAAGGGCAAATGCGCTGGCGCTGCGATATTTGTAATGATTATCGCAATCGCCGTAACCGCTATAGTGGCTCCGGCATTGGCGGGCGTCGTTGGTGATGCGCTGTTCACTGCGGGCATGACTACCGTTACCAGCATAGGCGCAGGCGGCGCTACCATAACCACGCTAACAGCGGGCGCAAGCGCTTTTGCAACAGCGGCGGGGGCATTTGTCGGCGGCCTTGCCGGCAGTGCTGTTTCTCAGCTTGCGGCAAAAGAGCTGGACCTTCAGGACCACTTTTCACTCCGGTCTGCGCTACGCGGAGGGCTTACAGCCGCCGCCACGGCTGGGATCAGCCAGTACATGGGGTGGGGGAAAGATATATCTTGGTCGGCAACCGCCGGCAAAGCTTTAACGGCGGTAGGCGCAAACTACGCCGCAGGCAAACTCGTCGACCAAGAGACCCACTTCAGATGGCGAGATGTCGCCGCGAGTCTGGCGACGAGCGCCATTATGGGAGGAACCGGACTTGGTAAAACAGGCAGCATTCTTCACAGTGGACTGGAAGCGCAAAGCTGGATGCCGAGCCCCCTGAGCACGCCTCTATCCTATTCAGCGATAAGCGGAATAACGTCGGGAGTCGTGTCTGAAGCAGTGAAGACTGCTGTTTATGACAGCGAAGACTATCGTCCTGATTATGTGGGGATGATAGCGGGGGTTGTTGGGAGTGCTTTAGGAGATTTAGCTCTAATCGGAGTATCTAGTGGTGGTGGTGTAAAAACTTCAAACCAAGTTAGTGAGTCAATTAAAGGGACGGATTACGAGTTTGAGTTAAAGGCTTTATACAACGGTCTGGAAAATATTGACGATCCTTTGCCGAGCTCTGCTTTTGATGTATTAAAAAGGCCATCGCAGCTGGGTACCACTGTAGTGATAGATAAGGGGCGCGTAATTGGCGACGAGCAGGGCGGAGGCGTTCTAGGAGAAGTCGGTAAGTTCGGAATTGGTTTTGCGAAGGCGCTAGGTTCCGCAGTGTATGAACCATTAGCAATGGTGTATGACATAGAGCAGGTGGCCTGGAATTTTGGGAAGTCATTACTGACAGGAAATGCGCCAGAAGATATCAACTACACCAGCGCTATGGGGCAATCTGTAGCGGGTGGCGCCGGTACTGGCGACATACTGCTCGAGATGGCTGCGGGGATTATTTTTGCACCTTATACGTTTGGGTATGAGCTGGGTACCGGCGTTATTACTGGGGATGGCGAAAGAGCTGGAGAGGCATTTGGCAATCTTTTCATGATGTTCGCGGGCGCAAAGAGGTCTGGAGTAGGAAAAGTCGAGTTTAAGGGTTCTGGGTCAATTTCATCTGGAAATCAAATCGGCTCGATTGGTGATATTAAAAGTAAAGGTGGCGGATCGGGGCTTCCCTCTCGTAAATCGATTAAAGAAGGAATAGAGACTACGACAAGTGAAGCTGTATCTCTCTTGAGGTCAGAGTTTGGTAAAAAACTGGTCGACAGTGTTAGAGCTAAGGCAAATGAGTTGATAGAGAGTATTGACCCTAGACATCGTGATAAGTTGGCGGCTGTTGCAAGAGTAGGCTTGCCAGAGTTAGGAATATATAGTGAGTTTTTTACTAATATAAAAGTGAATAAAATAAGAAACTTTGATGGTGTAAGTATGGTTGAGGGTGAGACGACGCTATTTAGAATTACGGATGTAGATAAGTATATGCATCAGGTCAGAAAGCGATATGAAACTGCGGGGCCAGAGTCAGAACCTCTCAATGCTAATGCCGAAAGTCTAATAAGGGAATATATTGGGGCGGCTGGCGAGAAAGTATTCAGTACGGATTTTGGGATACCTGGACTTCACGCAGAAGTGAGGGCTGCTAACAGCTTATTTAATAAACTTAGCCAGCAGTCCCTTGTGTTGAAAGAGAAAATCCAGGTGGCGACTGTTAATATTACTAGTAATCCTGTTAAGCAAGGTAAAGATTTTGTGGCTTGCCAGAATTGTAGTGGGATACTGCCCTCTTCCATTTTTGAAATATTAACTAATTAACTTATAGGTGGGTAGAATAATGCTAAGAGTGAAAGCAGAGAAGTTGTTTAAAAAAAATGGACTTTTTTTATATAATGAAGAGGTGTTCACAGGTATAGCTTTCACTCAGTTGTCAGGAGGGGAGGTGAGAGGCGATGTAATAGTGAACGGGGTCGCTGAGCGTGGATATAAAAATCATTATTGGTCAAATATTATTTCTTCAAATATATGCATAGATGAAACTGTTTTGGAATCTTCTGGTGAACCTGTTTTTTATAACGGGGTACCTCTATGTGGAACCACTTTTGAGTTTGATAAAGATGTCTGTGTGGCTGAAAAATACTATAATGAAGGTATTCTTCTTCATGAGGCCAACTGGACAATGTGTGGCGTCATGCTGTTGCTTGTGATCGAAGAGGATGATCTTACACAAGAGTATGAGTGGCAGCAGGATGGTGGCCTCGAATTGTTTGAAATATATAGTAAGAATAACTTTAGATATAGAATTGGTTTTGATGCGGTAGGGAAGGTTTATGCTATTCAGGCTGAAGGGAACTACTTCGAAAAAGCAAACTCTTTACAGGGGCGGGTTAGTTTTGATTTGTGGAAGGGGTGGGAATGGTTTGAAATGCAAAGTATATCTACTCGTTTGGCGATAATGGGGGATGCTGCAGATGATAAGTTGCTTAGCTGCCTAAAACAAGCTAGCGGGTATCAGCATGTGTCTAGTATAGTTCTGGATGATAGTTCTATTTCAATGGAAGGAATTTTAAGCTTTTTAGAGTTGAAGAATCTTGAGTCTATTGATGTTCGAGATGTTCGGCCAGAAGTTAGGGGTGTAATGGCTGAGTTTAAAAGAAATAGCAAGCGTTGTAGAGTTGTTTTTAACAGGGAAGAAATAGTTGTTTGATGTGGTGGTCTGTAAATGGTGCTCTTAAAATTTTGCTAGGGAAAGCAAGTTTTAAATCTGGCAGGACTCGAAACTCTGTGTCTGAAAAGTTGCAGGTTAATGTGAATATCTAACATTCCCTCAAAGTGAACTGACAACTGCGAGGGTGCCTTGGTAGCCGTGTGCTCATCTTTTGAGGCGTTAAACATACCCGCTACAGAAACTCCTGCAAATCGTTCTTATATATTTGGAGGGTGCTACAGACTTCTGCATTTAGCCTAAAAACGTAAATGTGGCTTTGATGCTAACGAATGCTATCGTTTTCTCTTCTCTGAATTAGACTGGGATGAGCGGTGAGTGAAGACTGTCCAAGTAGAGGGGGTGATTAAATCTATTTTTGGCATTCAGTGACCTTTTAATCGCAAGGACAGACTGCTGATTAAGGCTTATAAACCTTAATTTTGCTCTTCGAGGGGCAAAAGGTGTCGGGAAAAAATTTATAGTTGTTCAAGCTCCCTGTCGGAGAGAAATATTCCGATAACTATGGATAGTTCAGAGGTTTCCTTGTGCTCAATAGTGTGTTGAATAGATTATGCAGCTTAATAAAAAAACTATCCTACTAGCCTGGGAGTGGGGTGAAGGTTTAGGGCATTTAAGTAATTTGTTATTCTTTGCTGAGTCGTTGCAGGAATCCGGATATGAGGTTGTTGTTGCAGTAAGAGATAAGGTTGCGGCATCTAAGCTTATTCGTGAGCCGAATATTAAACTCATTCAGGCTCCTGCATGGAGACGAAGAGCTAGGTCGATTGTTCATGATGTATCTAGCTTTTCAACAGTTTTATATAACTTTGGATTTACGGATCTTGCTTGTCTATATGACTGCGTCAGCGGTTGGAAGAGAGTGCTTCAAAATTACCAGCCTCAGGTAGTTGTTTGTGAATTTGCGCCAGGGCTACAAGTCGCGGCTTATGGCTTGGGTATTGATACTGTTGCTGTTGGGAGCAGCTTTGCTGAACCTGACCCCAACCGCTATGGACTCAAAATTACAGGCGAAGCTGAAAAGCCTGAGGACATCGATCTTCATATGGCGGTGCAAGACAATATTAATCGGGTCTTATCCCGCTTAAAAATGGCGACGCTGGAGTCTCTGGATGAACTCTTCAGAGTAAAGGGAACGTTGCTAACAACCTTGCCAGAACTTGATGTTTACCAGAGAAGGGTGGATGGAGATTATCTTGGTCCTTTATCCATGACGCTTGGTGAATCTGAAATCTGCTGGACTGAGCATGATAAACCCAAAGTTCTGGCTTACGTTAAGCCAGACTCTATGTTCTTCGAAGCTTTGATGCTAATGCTGTCGCGTTCGGGATGTAACGTGATCGCTTACGTCCCTAAGTCTGATAAAAGAGTCGCCGCCTCTGAATATGTCAGTGACACTATGAAAGTCTTTTCAAGCCCAGTGGATGTAGTCTCGTTGATAGAGGGTGCGGACATAGTCGTCCATCATGGCGGGAATGGGCTTTTGTGCCAAACCTTATTAAAAGGTAAGCCTCAGCTACTTGCGCCAAATCACCAGGAACAGCATTTAAATGCGTCTAAGCTTCAGGACCTGGGAGCAGGCTTGGTTGTGGAAAATGCTGATCTTGAGGAATGTGAGGAGTCTTTTAAACGGCTTCTGGATGAGGTGTCCTATTCTGAGTGCGCACAAGGAATAGCGTCTCGTTATAGTTTTATAACTCAGGACTGGCAGCGGGAAAAAGTACGCTCAGTATTTTTTCAAAACTAAGCGCTGATAAGCGCCGTTATTTGCATCAAAAAAGCCCGCAACAGCGGGCTTCCAATTCAAGTCATTAACTTTGGACTTTGCCTTTCGGCAGTCCGATGACAATTGATATCAGCGCCATGAGTCCCAGTAGCCAGCAATATTGGATGTTGCCGATCAGTTCTACTGGAGAGACTTTGGCAAGGGACGAGGCCAGCAGGGCTTGTGCGCCGTAGGGGATAACGCCCTGGACGACGCAGGAGAAAATGTCCATGAGGCTGGCGCTGCGGCGTGGGTCGACCTGATAGCGGTCGGCGATATCTTTCGCCAGGCTGCCGGACAGAAGAATCGCGACGGTGTTATTGGCGGTGCAGACATTGGTCAGGGCGACGGTGGCGCTGATGCTCAGTTCGCCCGCGCGGCTGGTGTGCTGCTTGGCGCCGCCCAGTCTGCTGATACGGTCGATGGTTTTCGCCAGCCAGTCCAGGCCGCCTTGAGACTTCATCATGGCTCCCAGGCCGCCGATCAGCAGCGATAGGATCAGAATTTCCTGCATGCCTGTGTAGCCGGCATAGATGTCCTTGGACCAGGACGCTACGCTGTAGTCAGGCTGCATGAACAAACCAATTCCTCCCGCCAGTACGATCCCGCTGAACAGCACCAGCATGACGTTGACGCCCAATACCGCCAGCGCCAACACGGCGACATAGGGCAGGATGCGGATCAATTCGTAGTCCTTAGGCGCCTCCACCACGGCGTTACTGCTCTGGAAGTACAACCAGATTAAGGTCAGCACCGCCGCTGGCGCTGCGATCATAAAATTCAGTTTGAACTTGTCGCGCATTTCGCAGCCTTGGGTGCGAGTGGCGGCGATGGTGGTGTCGGAAATAATAGACAGGTTGTCGCCGAACATGGCGCCCCCCACTACGGTGCCGATGGTCAGCAGCATGGGGAGTTCCGTTGCGTCAGCAACGCCCACCGCGATAGGGGCGATAGCAGCGATGGTGCCCATGGAAGTGCCCATAGCGGTGGCGACGAAAGCGGTGATGATGAACAGTCCTGGCAGCACCAGAGAAGGGGGAATCACGCTGAGTCCGAAGTTGACCGTGGCGTCCACGCCGCCTACGGCTTTGGCGACGCTGGCGAAACCGCCCGCCAGCAGATAAATCAGAACCATGGTGATGATTGTGTTGTCGCCGACGCCCTTGATAAAGGTTTCTATGCGCTCATTCAAGGTTCCGCGCGCCATCATTACCGCTAATAGAATAGCGGGCAGGATCGCGACTGGCGCGGAGATTTGATAAAAGGCGTACTCAACGCCCTCTGACTGATACCAGAGGCCGCTGCCGACAAACAGCGCCAGAAACAGCGCCAGCGGAAGCAAAGCTAAGGGAGATGCTTGGGACATATTACTTCTGTATTCCACGAATGATTAAGAGCCACCCCGTTCGGTACAGATACAGGGCGCGGACTATAAAAAGGCGAAAGATTATAGGTAACGGAAAATTAATCTCTAATAATTTATCGTGATCGGGAGCTTTGTTTCGGTTATAAGCTATGCCGTTTTAAGGTCATAAAGAAATATTTGACGCAAAAACAGATCCTTATATTTTCTGTCCTGGCCAAGCGTTCAGACGTCGCCTTGAGCGCGTCATAAGTTTTTCGTAGAGTCAACGAACTGTCAGCTTTTCCGGGCGTCGGGTTTTCTGTACATCCCTGGAAGTAGGGAAGCGCTGGCTGCTCACTGCAGTACTTTATGCAACTTCAGTCAAGGAATGATTGTTATGAGATTAGCTTTGTTGTTGATGACGGCAGTAGTATTGACAGGACTTCATGGGGCGCGCGCTTTAGCGCAAGATGTCGCTTACCGACCGCAACGATTTATTATTCACTATGCTGGCGATACCGCGACGCCTCCATCCTCTTCTTCCTTCTCTTTAATTTCTCCCGCTGCGCGCAGCGCTTTGCAAAGCATCGATTATCTACGCCCTCTCGCGGTTGGCTATCGAGGCTTGTATCAGGCTAAACGGTGGCTGACGCAGACTGAGCTGGCGCAGTTGAAGCAAGATTTACTCAGTGACGCCAGCGTTCTTGATGTGGAGGAAGACATATTGCTGCATAAGATGTTTGCGCCTAATGATCCGCGTTATGTCGAGCAATGGGGATACTTTGATGAAGTGGCGGGCATCAATGCGCCCGCTGCATGGAGCGTGGCGACCGGTTCAGGTGTCGTGGCGGCGGTGCTGGATACAGGAATCGTCGCCCACTCGGATATGGACGCCAATGTCGTCACCGGATATGACTTTATCAGCGATCCAGTTGTCGCCAATGATGGCGATGGGCGTGACGCTGACGCCAGTGATCCCGGGGATTGGGTGGCGCAAAACGAATGTTACGACGGAGCGGAGGCGGAAGACTCCAGTTGGCATGGTTCGCATGTGGCTGGGACGATCGCCGCCGTCACCAATAACCATATCGGAGTTGCTGGCGTGGCGTTTAACGCCCGTATTTTGCCAGTCCGTGTGCTGGGCAAATGCGGAGGTTATCTGTCAGATATTGCGGACGCTCTGGTCTGGGCGGCGGGCGTGCCGGTGGATGGCGCGCCTGAAAACCTGCACCCAGCCAAGGTCATCAATATGAGCCTGACAGGGGAAGGGCGTTGTGGCGGGACCATGCAGTCAGCCATCAATATGGCGCGTCAACGTAACGTCACAGTGGTCGTCGCTGCTGGTAACGCCAATGCGGATGTTCGCCACTTTCTGCCGGCCAACTGCAAAGGCGTTATAGCGGTTGCTGCAAATAACAAGGCGGGCGCACGCGCCTGGTACTCCAATTTCGGCCGCAAAGTCGACGTCTCTGCGCCGGGTGGTGAAACTGACGTGCTCGGTAACGGGGTGTTGTCTATATGGAATACCGGCCTGACTGTGCCGGGGGAGGAGTCCTATCAGTTCTATCAAGGCACCAGTATGGCGACGCCCCATGTGGCGGGGATAGCGGCTCTCCTGTATGAAGCTGACCCAGGAGCGACGCCGGGACGGATCGAAAGCGCTATAAAACTGGGAGCGAGGCCCTTGCCCGGGGATTGTGATGGTGGATGCGGCGCAGGCATCGCTGACGCGGCGCGGGCGCTGGCGGCGCTGAATGGCGATCTGCCGCTGCCGGAGCGGGGCGTGTTAAGGCTGGAGAATCTGCGAGGAGGTGAGAATGAATGGGACTACTATCGCTTTGAGGTACCGCGCGGCGCTATCGAAATGGTGGTCAGGAGCTTTGGTGGGACGGGGGATGTGGACCTCTATGTCGCCGACGATGTGCGTCCCACGCCGAATAAATATGACTGCCGCCCTTTTGTAGACGGCAATGAAGAGCAATGTGTGTTTCCCAATCCCGAACCCGGCGTATGGTTTATCGGGTTGCGCGGACGCCACAGTTATCGCGGCGTCAGCGTTACCGCCAGCTGGCGCAAACCCTAGCTGGCGCTATTTCCATTCAGACTGAATTGACTTGCCTGATGCTGTCAAAGTGAAGGCCGTACTTGGCCAGATATTGACGTAATCGATGGGAGTCGTTTGTCTGTTTTTTGCGAAGCCGGGATGCATTGTAAATGGTGCGTCCCGCCTCTGCGCCGTCCCGGCAGTTTCTGCACACTTCGATGACGGCTTTCAGTTGCACTTTCTCAATATAATCAACGTGCTCAAGCTGTTCGAGGTCGAGATATTGGGCCAGAAAATCATCCAGAGATAAGCTGCTCGCCATCGCCGGCGATTCCGCGTGCGACCACAGATAACGTAACCGCTGTAGCTCCTCGTCCACATGATCCGTCTTAATCCGTCCTTTGTCCGCCAGGGTCGCCATGCGCACGATGCTGGCGTTGAGGTCGCGGAAATTGGCGGGCCAAAGCGCCTCGGGAGACAATGCGAACTCAAGATAGCGGGCGCGGGCTTCTTTGTTGAACGCCACTCTCTCGCCATGATTGCGCTCAAATCGATCCAGTTCGTACTCGATGTTGGGTTCGACGTCCTGTTTCCTTTCCGCCAGTCCGGGGAGGCGGTAAGTCCACAAATTGATGCGCGCAAAAAGGTCCTCTCTGAAGCGACCTTCCCGTACTTCTTTGCGAAGATCTTTATTAGCGCCGGCGATCAGCTGAAAGTCGCTTTTCTCCTCCAGGTCCGCGCCCATGGGCAGAAAGCATTTGTCTTCGATGGCGCGTAACAGCATGGCCTGTTCATCCAAACCCAGCTCGCCGACTTCATCAAGAAACACCATGCCTTTATCCGCACGTTTCAGTAAGCCGTCCCGCTTATCCACTGCCCCGGTGAATGCGCCTTTTTTATGGCCGAACAAGGTGGACATAGCGTTGTCGCCCACCAGCGTGGCGCAGTTGGTCTCCACAAAATCGCCGCTCACCAGATTGCGTTTTTTCTTCAGCTCGTAGATGCGGCGTGCGATATGGGACTTGCCGGCGCCAGTCGGACCGGTGATCAACATGGGCGCGATAGAACGCTGTGCGACCAGCTCGATCTGCTGAATCATCCGGTTGAACGCCGGGTTGCGAGTCTGAATGCCGGATTTCAGAAAGTCTTCACCTTCAAGATGATCTTTGCGAAAACGCTCTGCAATTGCGTCGTATTTGGAAAGATCCAGGTCGATGATTTGGTGGCGCGGTTCAGTCGAACCTTCCTTCGGTGGCGCTGTTTGCAACAGCTTGCCGGGAAAAAGTCGCGATTCGTGCAACAGGAAGATAACGATCTGCTGAATATGCGAGCCGGTCGTGATGTGGAAAAAATAATTAGCGCTGGGGTCAAACCTGAAGTCGGAAAGAAAGTCTCGCAACTGCAGATAGGTGATCTCCAGTTCCCACGGGGAGGTAAAGCTGACATCGTGGATGGCGACATGCGTTTCTGGGCTGACGACATTGATATCCGCAGAGACTTCTTCGGCAAGCGCCATGTCTTTACCAGCGCTGAGTAAATGCAGCTCATCCACCGGGAAGACCTCGGCGCGTTGAGTGATGGATACGTTCGGTCGCCAGCGCTCCCAGCGCTTCTCAAACTTACCGCGACGCTTGGACACGACATCCAAAGTCGTGCCGAGAATGGATAGGACGATATTTTTGCTGTTCATCGAAATTTGGGGCGTATCCAAGGCAATATTTTGATATCAAACATGATATTTATTGCTGCGCGTATAAGCTACGTCCAATACTGTATTTTTGCTCGATAATTCTATAAGTCTTTATAAAACAATTGCTTATGATTCGATTTGGTGGGGTGAAAATAAGTTGGCACGCCGCTCGCTATAACAACTACAGATTCTGGCTGGCAGCCATACCTTCAGAATCCGGCTCGTCTGCGAAAGAGAGCCACTTTACGCCGCCTTAGCTTAATCGGTTAGAGCACTGGCCTCATAAGCCATAGGTTGTCGGTTCGAGTCCGACAGGCGGCGCCAAAAATAGAGGTCGTGGCAGAGCGGTAATGCATCAGTCAGCAAAACTGACGATCGCGGGTTCAAGTCCCGCCGACCTCTCCAATGCATAAATATCCACTTTCCCATTGCGCCAGTCGTCTAATGGTGAGGACGCAAGGTTTTCAACCTTGTAATGTCGGTTCGACTCCGTCCTGGCGCACCAAAACTTCCTCTTATTACTGAATAAGCCTCTTGGCGTTCTAAGTGTGCCCAATTCAGATAGCTCAACTGACATTAATCTTAAGCAGCCCTTTGCGAAAGATCTCTGCTGTTGGTAAGCCTGTTAGGGTTTGAGTCCGAGGTTGGCGGATGTGGGGTGGCGAATGTTGATTGAAGTTTGTCAGTGCTAACCAGCTTCTTGAGGTGTTTTGGATGGTTGCTATCTATGGTCGAAAGAGGAGGGGAAGGCGTCTGGGAGCAGAAACAAAAAAAGCGCCTTAGGCGCTTATTTGTCAGAGTTGAAGTTCAACTCTTTGTTTTCTTTATCCTTAAATTAAATGGTGCCGAGGAGAGGACTTGAACCTCCACGGGGTTGCCCCCACTAGCACCTGAAGCTAGCGTGTCTACCAATTTCACCACCTCGGCACTTCAGGATGGCGCGAACTTTACGCGTCACTTGGATCTTTGTCAACGCTTTTTTTGAGTTGGGTTTTAACTTTTTTTAAAACCGCGCCTAAATTGAAAAAGTTGAATAAAAAGCAAACGTTAAAGTGCTCTGAATGCTCAAATTGTTCTAAATTTATACATGGGGCGGGCGTATCTGCGAATGGTTTTTAAATGCGGGAATTATGTTAATGTGACGGAAAACCAACCATATCGGTCGCAGGTTCCGCTATGTTGATGAATTTTGTAGATTTAAGGTTCTTTTAATGGGAAAAAAGAAAAAGAGTAGTTTGGATCCTTTTGCGGAGCGCGAAGCCGCCCGTTATGAACACCCCACCGCAAGTCGCGAATTTATTCTTACCTTTCTTGAAGAGCGCGGCGCTCCCGCGACCATCGAAGAAATAGCTTCCTCTTTTAATGTAGTGCAGCCTGAGCCCTATGAAGGGTTGCGTCGTCGATTGATCGCCATGAGTCGGGATGGTCAGTTGGTGTGCAATCGTAGAGGCGCCTATGGCTTGCCGAAAAAGATGAATCTGATTCGCGGTCGGGTGCAGGGACATAAAGATGGCTACGGCTTTGTTATTCCTGAAGAGGGCGGTTCGGATTTATACCTGTCATCGCGTCAGATGAAGCGGGTCTTCGATGGCGACATTGTGTTGGTGCGCGCAGAAGGCCGCGAATTTAAAGGTAAGCGTGAAGGCGTGATCGTTGAGGTGGTCGAACGGCGAACATTCGAAGCTGTTGGGCGCATATATATGGAGAGTGGAGTCGCCTTCGTTGTTCCAGACAATCCTCGTATTACCCAGGACATCCTGGTGCCGGAGCATGCTCTTAATGGCGCCAAGCACGGACAATATGTGACATTGGAGATTGTGCGTCAGCCCGATGTGCGTGTTAATCCGATGGGGCATGTTAAAGAAGTACTGGGTGAGCACATGGCGCCGGGCATGGAAATCGATGTCGCTCTGCGCACTTACTCCATTCCATTCCGTTGGCCGGAAGAGGTTGATGCGGAGGCGGCCAAGTTCAAGTCCAAATTGAGTGCGCGTGATAAAGCGCACCGAGTCGATATTCGACATCTGCCTTTAGTGACAATCGATGGCGAGGATGCGCGGGATTTTGATGATGCGGTCTACTGTGAGGCGAAGAAGTCTGGCGGCTGGCGTTTGTATGTGGCGATCGCCGACGTTTCGCATTATGTGAAGCCGCAGACGGCTCTGGATAAAGAGGCCTTTCAGCGCGGGAACTCAGTTTACTTCCCTAACCGGGTGGTTCCCATGTTGCCCGAGGTGCTATCCAATGGACTGTGCTCGCTCAATCCGGATGTCGAGCGTTTGTGTATGGTCTGTGAAATGACCATCAGTCAGAAGGGTAAGCTGAGCGGCTATAAGTTTTATGAAGGCCTGATGCTTTCCAAGGCGCGACTGACCTACACCAAGGTGGGAGCCTATATCGACGACCCAGAGTCTGCAGAGGGGAGAGCCTTTGCGGAAAGATATGCGGATCTGGCGCCGCATATTCGCGAGCTGCATAAGTTGTATATGGCGTTGAGACAGGCTCGGGAAGAGCGCGGAGCCATTGATTTCGAAACCGTTGAAACTCGAATTCTTTTCGATTCGGACCGCAAGATCGACAAGATCGTACCGGTCGTGCGCAATGACGCCCACAAACTCATAGAAGAATGCATGTTGTGCGCTAATGTCGCGACGGCGAAGCTGCTGGAGAAGTATGAAATTCCGTCGTTGTTTCGTGTGCACGAAGGGCCTACGGCGGAGAGGTTGGAGAATCTGCGCGCGTTTCTTGGCGAGTTGAGTTTAAGTCTTGGGGGCGGCTCTAATCCGAAGCCGTCAGACTATCAGGTGCTGACGGAGAGTATCCGTGGTCGGCCGGATAGCGCCACACTGCAGACGGTCATGTTGCGTTCGTTGAGTCAGGCGGTATATCAGCCAGAGAACAAGGGCCACTTTGGTTTGGGGTATGAGGCGTATACGCATTTTACTTCTCCGATTCGCCGCTTTCCGGACTTGCTGGTGCATAGGGCAATCAGAGATCTGATTCGAAGTGAGCGACCCTGCAAGAATGTGCAGCGGGTGGAGGGCGCGCCAGCCTTACCTAAAAGCGCGCGTTATAACTATGACATGCAGGCGTTACTTGTTCTTGGTGAGCAATGCTCAATGACTGAGCGTCGCGCGGATGAAGCCACTCGCGACGTGATGAGCTGGCTCAAGTGCGAGTATCTGACTCAGCATGTGGGCGAGAAGTTTGATGGTATCGTGGCCGCTGTCACCGCGTTCGGGCTTTTTGTCGAGCTTAAAGATTTATATGTCGAAGGGCTTGTCCATGTTTCCTCCCTGAAGAGCGATTACTATCAATTCGACGCGGTGAAGCATCGTCTTGTTGGTGAGCGCACGGGCGTTACGCATCGCCTGGGCGATGAGGTGAGGGTGCAAGTGGTTCGAGTCGGGCTAGAAGATCGTAAGATCGACTTGGAAATGATTGGCGAACCCAAGCGCTCAGCGCCGGGTAAAAAGAACAAACGCAAGGAAATTCTGGCGCAATGGAATGAAGAGTGGAAAAAGGAAAAGAAAGCAGGTGGCGGACAACCTGCGAAAGGCGCCAAGGGAGGTAAGGGTTCCGAGGCGAGTGGTCCTTTGCGTAAGCCGCAAAAAAAAGGACGCCGCAAACGCTCTTAGCAGTATGAAAAAGCTGGCGTAAAGCAAACACTAAACCGGTAGAATGCCGGTTTTTTAACGTACGGAACGAGTTTAACTGTGTCTGAATCAAACATTGTGTTTGGGATGCATGCGGTAAGAGCACTGCTGCAGAAGCATCCGGGTAAAATTGATCGTTTGCTGCTGTCCGAGCAGCGCCATGATCATCGCTTGCAAGAGATAGCGCAGCTGGCGCAAGAGCGCCGGGTGCCCATTACTCAAGTGGGTAAGTCTGCGTTGGATAAGGCTGCTGATGGCTCACATCAGGGGGTTGTGGCCTATCTGAAAGCGGACCGAGTGAGCAACGAAACCGATTTGGAGGAGTTGCTGGAGAAGTTGGAGGAGCCCGCGTTGTTGCTCGTCCTGGATGGCGTCACTGATCCTCATAACCTTGGAGCTTGTTTGCGCTCCGCTAATGCGGCGGGCGCGCACGCCGTCATCGTGCCCAAAGATAAATCCGCTCCGTTGAATGCGGCCGCCAGAAAAGTGGCGTGCGGCGCTGCGGAAGTGACCCCGCTGATTCGCGTCACCAATCTGGCGCGAACCTTAAAGCACATCCAAACTTATGGCGTTTGGCTGGTTGGCGCGGCCGGCGAGGCGGAGCAAAGTTTGTATCAGGCGGATCTCAAGGGATCGGTCGCCATCGTGATGGGGGCGGAGGATAAAGGGATGCGCCGCCTTACCCGCGAAAACTGCGACAGTCTCGTCAATATTCCCATGCTGGGCGAGGTCAGCAGTCTGAATGTGTCCGTCGCCACAGGGGTGTGCCTGTTTGAGGCGGTGCGACAGCGTCAGTTTGGTTAGTTTGTGTTCGCTTTCGGGCTTGCAAGTCTTGCTGAACAGGCATAGAATGCTGCCCTCTTAAAACCACCATCAACTCCTTGCTTTACGAAAACGCAACGTAAGGCTGTTAAACCGAAGGGAGCTACAATGCGTCACTACGAAATCGTGATCATGGTTCATCCTGATCAAAGCGAGCAGGTGCCTGCAATGGTTGAGCGTTACACCTCCAGCGTAAACGCTGGCGGCGGTAAAGTTCACCGTCTGGAAGACTGGGGTCGCCGCCACATGGCTTATCCCATCAACAAAATTCACAAAGCGCACTATGTGTTGATGAATATTGAGTGTTCTCAAGAAGTCATCGACGAACTGATGCACAACTTCCGTTTTAACGACGCCATCCTCCGTGACCTGGTTATTCGTCGTAAGGATGCTGTGACCGAAGTGTCGCCAATCAAAGCAGCTGAGTCCCGCGAACAGCGCGCTCCTCGTGGCGAAGATCGTCCCGCCCGCGTCGTTGCTGACGACGTTGACGACTCTGACGACGATACTGACGACGAAGACAGCAACGAAGAATAAGGTATAGGAGGCTATCATGGCTCGTTTCTTTCGCAGAAGAAAGTTCTGCCGTTTTACTGCCGAAGGCGTAAAAGAGATTGATTACAAAGATGTAGAAGTATTGAAAGGCTACATTACTGAAACTGGCAAAATCGTGCCAAGCCGCATCACCGGCACCAAGGCGCGTTACCAGCGTCAGCTCGCCACTGCTATCAAGCGTGCGCGTTACCTGGCTCTGCTGCCTTACACTGATCGCCACGACGACTAAGCGCCTGAAAAATTTCCGCCATTTCCTCATTGTTAGTGAAGTGGCGTAGAACAATCAGGTTCTTAAAGGTTTGCCAATCGGAAGCTAAGAGGCTTCCGATTGTTACAAGATTTGAGGTAAACAAGATGGAAGTTATTCTTCTCGAAAAAGTAGCCAACCTCGGAAACCTTGGCGATAAAGTTAAGGTTCGCGCTGGTTATGGCCGTAACTTTCTGGTGCCTTACGGCAAAGCTGTTCCTGCAACTAAAGCGAATGTAGAGCAGTTCGAAGCTCGTCGCGCAGAGCTTGAAAAAGCGGCTGCCGAGAAGCTGTCCGAAGCTCAGGCTCGTGCAGAAGCTATCAACGGTAAAGAAGTGACCATCGTTGCTAAATCTGGCGACGAAGGTAAGTTGTTCGGCTCTGTTGGTACTAAAGACATTGCTGACGCAGTGACTGCTTTGGGCGTTGAAGTTGAGAAAAGCGAAGTTCGCTTGCCTGAAGGCGCTCTGCGCAACACAGGCGAGTACGAAGTAGACGTACAGATGCACACCGACGTTACTGCTACCGTTAAGGTAATCGTAGTCGGCGAGTAATCTCCGGTCATACAAAAAAAGGCAGTCCGCTCCGTGCGCACTGCCTTTTTTTATGCTCTCAAGACTTCACGATAGTCGTGTTGTCCATGCCCGCAAATTAGCGATAATAAGCGCTACTCTTAAAAGCTCTGCAAGTCATTATGAATGAGTCAGTAATACGTAAAGATTCGGCCAAGTCTTCGGAAGGGCAGGGCCCAAGCGCCGCCCTGGTTGGTTCCTCTGTGGTAAAGGCTCCGCCCCATTCGATTGAGGCGGAGCAGTCTGTTCTGGGCGGTCTGATGCTGGATAACGCCAGCTGGGACAAGATTTCCGACATCATTACAGCAAAAGACTTTTATCGTCTGGATCACCGTCTGATATTTGGTTCAATTTCCCGATTGGCGAATCTCGGCAGTCCACTGGACGCCATCACTGTCTCGGAAGAGCTGGATAATCGCAACGAGTTGAACTCTGCGGGTGGGTTGGCCTATCTGAGTGAGCTGGCTAAAAACACTCCCAGCGCCGCCAATATTCGCGCCTATGCGGAAATCATTCGCGAACGTTCCGTATTGCGTCAGTTGATTACAGTCGCTAATGAAATCGCCGATGAGGCCTACCAGACGGAAGGGCGCACCAGTACAGAGGTGTTGGATGACGCAGAGCGGCGAGTTTTCCAGATAGCGGAATCCCGGCCCAATCAGGGCGGGCCTGAATCGGTTAATCCGATTCTGACTAAGACCCTTAAGAAAATTGATGAGTTGTTCCACTCAGACGGGGCCATTACAGGTGTTACAACTGGATTTCGTGACTTGGATGATCGCACCTCGGGGATGCAGTCTTCAGACCTGATTATCGTTGCCGGCCGTCCTTCCATGGGTAAGACCACATTTGCGATGAACCTGGTTGAGAACGCGCTGATACTGGGGGGTAAGCCTGTCCTGGTATTCAGTATGGAGATGCCTTCCGACTCTATCGTTATGCGTATGCTGTCATCTCTGGGGCGAATTGATCAGACCAAAGTAAGAAGTGGAAAGCTGGATGAGGACGACTGGCCGCGTCTTACATCAGCCGTTAACATGTTGAAAGACAAGCCGTTATACATCGACGATACCGCGGCGTTAAGTCCGACGGAAATGCGCTCCAGGGCGAGAAGGGTGGCGCGGGATCATAATGGTGAAATTGGCTTGATCATGGTGGATTACCTTCAGTTGATGAGGGTGCCGGGAATGACCGAAGGGCGTACGGCCGAAATTTCAGAAATTTCGCGAGGCTTGAAAGCATTGGCGAAGGAGCTGAACTGTCCTGTGGTCGCCTTGTCCCAGCTTAACCGTAGTTTGGAGCAGCGCCCCAATAAGCGGCCAGTTAACTCTGACTTGCGGGAATCTGGAGCGATTGAGCAGGACGCTGACTTGATCATGTTCATCTACCGGGATGAGGTCTATCACGAAGACAGCCCGGACAAAGGTATTGCGGAAATTATTATCGGTAAGCAGCGTAACGGCCCTATCGGAACGGTGCGCTTGGCGTTCATGGGTAAATTCACAAGGTTTGAAGATTTGGCTCACGATTATGGCGGGGGAGACTACGAGTAATGCGTCCATCCCGCGCTCTTATTGATCTGGACGCCTTGCGTCACAATATTCGTTTGCTGAATTCCATTGCTAAAAACGCCCGTTGTGCGGCGGTAATTAAAGCTGATGCATACGGCCATGGCGCAGTGGAAATCGCACGCGCCCTGAAAGCGGAGGCTCCCAAGCTGGCGGTGGCCTGTTACGATGAGGCGGTGAGTTTGCGTGAAGCGGGTATTACGACGCCGCTATTAGTGCTGGAAGGATTTTATAGCTCAGAGGAGCTGGCTGACTCTACCCGTTGGCGCGATATAGAGTGGGTTGTGCATGATATGGAGCAATTGGACATGCTGTCCGAAGTGGCTCCTTTGCGTAAAACAGGTCCTGGTTCCGCCCGGATGCAAACCTGGATCAAGTTGAATACAGGTATGAACCGGTTGGGTTTGCCGTTAAATAAACTGGCTGGCGTCGCTGAGATGCTGGGCCAGTTTCCTGGGCTTTCTGTTATTGGGCTGATGACTCACTTCGCATGCGCCGATGAACTGGATAGTTTGCTGCAACAGGAGCAGTGGCGGGCGTTTCAAGCTGGTATGCAGGCGGCGGGATCGGGTGGCTGGAGTTACTCATCGGCTAATTCTGCCGCTTTGTTGCAGTATCCGGAAACTCACTTGGATTGGGTGCGTCCGGGCATTGCGATGTACGGCGCCTCCCCCATGGCGGATAAGACCGGGGCGGATTTTGGCTTGAAGCCGGTAATGACCTTTGAGTCGCGCTTGATTGCTACTCGGGAGCTGCAAGCAGGAGACTCTATTGGCTATGGCGCCGCTTGGACTGCGAGCGGCCCAACAAGAATGGGAGTGGTTGCGGTAGGGTATGGCGACGGATATCCAAGACAAATGCAAAATGGTGCGCCTGTCGCCGTGTGCGGTAAGCGGACAAAGATTATCGGGCGGGTGTCCATGGATATGCTGACGGTGGATATCTCTCACATTCCAGAAGCGCGTATTGGGTCGGAGGTGGAGCTGTGGGGCGGAGCTGTTTCCGCTGATGAGGTTGCAGGATATGCGTCAACAATCTCCTATACTTTATTTACGGGCATGACCTCGCGTGTCCCCAGGGTATACCTTAATCGCTCGGAAGGGGGTTAAAGCGCAGCGTTAAGCTGGATGATGGGGATAGAGTCCGGGGTATCGGGTTTGCGAAAATCCCATCAAGCAGCCAATATTGTTAACATAATATCTTCAGACGGCCCGCATTCTGGGGGCGCTAAAGGCTACGAGACACATTTTAAGGGGTGCATGAGTGATTGTTTGTGTGACGGGAATTGATTCGCCATTAGGTAAGGCTATAGCTCAGCGTTTACAGCAGAGCGGCATAGCAGTGGAGGGCGTTCCCTACGAGCAGTTTCTGATGACCAATGATGCGATCGTGCGAGCAATGAGGGCGATGCCGTCTGCGGATTTCGTGGTTCATGCTGCGGAGATGGCTGACCTGTTCAAGGCGGAGCAGCATCCGGATTTGGCCTATCAGGTTAATGTCTCCGCTTGTGAGGCGGTAGCGGAGGTGGCGGCTTTATGGAAGGCGCCGATTATTCATCTCTCCAGCCATCTTGTTTTCGATGGCGTCAAAAAGAACCCTTATATATCCGCCAACAAAGGACGTCCTCTTTCCGTGTATGGGCGGACAAAGCTGCAGAGCGAACAATGGCTTCAGGAAAACTATAGCAAGCATCTGATCTTGAGGGTGGGCTGGTTGCTGGAGGCTGGCGCTCAAGGCTGGCTGCAGACCATGCTTTCCGCGCTGTCTTCAGGGAAGCGCCTAAACGCCAGCACCGATATGCAGCTGACTCCCGTCGCGGTGGATGATGTGGCGAGAGTCGTAGACGCTGTTATCAAGCAGCTGAGTTGTAATATCTCGGTGTGGGGCGTTTACCATTATGCTGGCGCTGAAGCTGTCACCCACTATGAACTGTTGAAAGCGATTGTGCTGCAGGCATTTGGACAGGAAGAAATGTTGCAGGCCCTGATCGAGAAAAAGGGCGCTGATGTGTTGCCTGGAGTGGCGCTTCCGGCGAATGGCGCGTTAGGTTGTATCAAGCTGCGCAACACCTTTGGCGTCAAGCAGCTTCCCTGGCGTCGTTATCTGCCGGCGTTGATTGAGCAATGTCAGCAGCGTGGCGGCGTAAAACCGGCTGAAAACTGCTTGGAAGAGACCCGTTAACGAGCGTTAAGGGCTGATTCCTTCTGATGCTCCAGACACTTGGTGTCGTGGCGAAGAATTTTCTGCAGTTCGTCCAATTGCAATATCTGAACTTCCCTTCCTTGGACCTTAATAATGCCATTGTTCTGGAAGCGGGTAATGACCCTGCTGACAGTTTCGACGGCCAAGCCTAAATAGTTGCCTATGTCGCTGCGTGGCATAGGGAGTCTGAAGTTTGTGCCGGATAGGCGACGACGGCTAAAGCGTGTCGACAGGGACAATAGAAGCGAGGCAATGCGTTCTTCAGCCGAGTTTTTGCTTAATAGCATAGTGAGCTGCCTGCTCTCCTGAATCTCTTTGCTCATTAATGAGAAAAAGTGGTGCTGCAGGCTGGGGATGTCTGAGGCAAGGTCTTCAAACTTCTCCAGAGGAATTTCGCATACGCTGGTGCGTTCAAGGGCGACGGCGGAGCAGGAGTATTTTTCCATGCTAACGCTGTCCAGACCGATAATCTCGCCAGGCAGATAGAAACCAGTGACCTGTTCCTCGCCTTCCTCTGATACGGTGAATGTTTTGATCGCGCCGCTACGAACTGCGAAGCACGAGCGGAATGGGGTGTGTTGCTCAAAGATATATTCGCCGCGATTGAGCATTTTGCCCTGGCGAATGATTTCTTCCAGGCGATCAATATCTTCAGCCCCGACCGCGATAGGAATGCAAAGCTTGCTCAAATTACATTCGTGGCAGCCTCTGTGTAAGCTAAAAGGAGAGGAGGTTGCTATATGCTTGCTTTCCATCGGTTGCCTCGTGGCTGGATGAGTGAAACTGCTTAAAGAGGCTTCTAGGATAGCCAATAGCTATTTAAAAGCAAATCCCTACAATGGGAAATTTACAGGGAAAACCTGCGCTCGCCTTTGTTTTTACATAGTTTTCACCTTTTGTTACAACTGGGTTTGAGTGTAACGAATTGCTCTTGCTGGAAGCTCGCTGTTGTCCAGAGTTTTGTAGTAGTCGTCCAACTGTGTGGCGTTGCGCAACTGGTAATGTGGTGTGTAAGAAAATGCGCCCAACCCAACGCCATGTAGACAGCTGACTCCCTGGCTAATCAAGCCTGTCCAAGGTAGTGCGAAAAAGTCCTGCGTGATAGGAATAAACGATGCGGACTTAATACGCCGCTTGAAATCTTTTAGCGCCGCTTCCAGGCCTGCTGTGCCGGCGAATTCCATTTTATGGCCGGAGAGTAGGATGCCTTGCGGTCTCTCTGTCAGAATTTCCTCAAGGTGCTCGGATAGTGCGGTGACGGTCGCAGGAGTCACTTTCAGGCGCAGATAAACGGCTTTGAAGTCGAATGCCCGAATGGTCTGCAGCCAATCCCTAAGACTCTCAATAGGGAAGGACTGTGCGTATTCACCAGGATCATTGATGCAGACAATGTTAAAGCCCAACCCTTTAATCAGGGCTAGCGCTTCCTCGGAGTCAGGGCGAGCGTCCAGCTCGATAACATGGCGCGCATCGGCGTCGAAGTTTAGTTTGAACTCCCTGCCCAAATAATACATCACCTGAGTCTGCGCTGCGGGAGTGAGCTGGCGGACCAGATCGCCGAACCAATGCAGGTACTTAACCTGGCTGCCGGCGGGAAGGTTTTGCTTGAGTAGTCTCACTTCTTTCACGACATAGTCGATGTACTTCTGCAAATTAGCATTCATGGATGGGAGTCTGCGGGTGTAATTTTCCGCACTGACAAGTGTATTAAAGCAAGGCGCCTGAACGCTCAGTGCGAACCCGCCTTCATAATATCGAGCCAGAGAGCTGTTGCGATAATCCGCCTCATAGGCTCCCTCGTCCAAGGCGCTCCAGTTCTCACTGGAGAACTCTTTAGGGGGGGAGTTGAGCAAATAAACCCAGCTATCATTACCCCCATTTTGTTTCGCTTGTTCGACAACCTTTCCAACTGGCATATTGGGTCTCCAACCAGGTAAGAAAACATCTGCGCGCGTTTGACCATCATTGTCAGCGATTTTGCGCGCGCGCCTGCTGTCACACTTGTTGGCAAGTGGATCCCCCCTCTCTCCATGCTCAGTGTATCTAGCTCCCGAAAGGGAGTCTTGATATTGATCAAGGGGTGAGCGGGTGGCTGTCTGAGAGGGTGTACTTTAGTCGCAATATCCCTCAAACAATGGGTTTCTGGGACGTTGAGGGATAACATTCATTGCAGCTTTGGGCGGGGAGTTGATATCCTTTGCGGGCATTGAAAAAAGGCGGGCAAAAGTGCAGGCATTTCAGCTATTTCGGTCTTTCGTTTTTTACATTGGGTATGCTTGGGGCGTCATCATCACATCTTTGGTTGGGATGCTGATTGGTCCTTACGTCAATTTTGAAAAGCGTTACTACATCGTCTCCCGGTTTAATGTGTTCGCACTTTGGTGGGCGCGTGTTGTCTGTGGCATACGTTATGAGATCGAAGGGCTGGAGAACATTCCAAAGACGAGCTGTGTGGTTGTCAGCAATCATCAGAGCGCTTGGGAGACTTATTTGCTAGGCGTTATATTTCGTCCTCAGTGTACTGTGCTTAAGCAAGAGTTGATGAAGGTTCCGTTTTTTGGTTGGGCGCTGAAGAGATTGAAGCCTATCGCCATTGATCGGAGTAAGCCGTCAGCGGCGCTTAAGCAATTGCTTAAGCAGGGAAAGGAGCGTCTGACCTCAGGGTATTGGGTTGTAATTTATCCTGAGGGGACACGCGTTCGCCCTCGGCAGGTTGGTAAATACAACAAGGGCGGCGCTTTGTTGGCCGTCAGTGCTGGCGTTCCTTTGCTGCCTATAGCGCACAACGCTGGAGATTGCTGGCCTGCCGGCAGTATTAGCAAGCGTCCAGGCTTGATAAAGGTGAAAATCGGCGCGCCAATTGAAACCAGCGGCCGAGCTACTGACGAAGTTCACAAGGAAATGGAAGAGTGGATAAGGCGGACTTCAGCCGCCTTAAGCCAGGCGTAGAGCTCTCTATTTGTAGTTTGAGTACACTTTGTCCAAATAGCCTTCAGTACGCATCTTATCGAGCACTTTGTTGAGGTGCTCAATGCTTTCGTCAGGTGTGTCCTTGTTCATCGCCAGATATAAACTGGTGTCTCTTATGGTAAAGATAGGTTTGATGTCGGAAACTCCGGCCAGCTTGGCGTAGTAATAGCCTGATGCGGTGCTGGAGATCCAGAGATCAACTTGTCTTTGCTGCAGTCTCTTTGGGTTGAGGCTGTCATCTTCCAGCTCTGAAGCGTTGAAGCCGTTGTTCTTCAAAAACTGCGCTCTGGAGTCATCCTTGTAGCAGCCAATCAAATAGGGCTTGGCGTCTTCTACAGAGTTTATTTTGATTGTTGTGTCATTCCTTGCGAAGAAGACCCAGTCATTCTTGGCGAGGGGGCCGACCCACTTGAACAGCGGTTTGCGCGCGTCAGTCAGTGTAGTGCCGAATACGCCACGAAATTCCTTGCGTTGTGCAAAGTTGTAAGCGTAATTCCAGTTTCTGAGCTTCATGCGGTAGTCGTAACCCGAGCGTTTGAAGAGCTCTTTTACAATGTCTACGTTGATGCCGCTGATAGCGTCAGCTTTGTGTTCGTACTTGTGGTCTTCCTCGCCCATATTAAAAGGCGGGAAATTTTCCGTGACCAGGTTAAAGGTTTCGCCACGAGCAATGGCGGATAGAAAGAGAACAGAAACCAACAATAGCTTCTTAGCGATCATTAAATCACCTCAAACGGCTGGGCGGATAGTGTTCTGACTAACGAATAGTCTGGCTGCTTATTAAACAGCTGGAGTAGGTGACTTCCGAATAAGTAGTTTTCCGGATAAGTGAAAAGAAACGGGCGGGAAAGTCTCTGCGAAGCCCGTCAAATGGGGCTTCGCAGTCTTTGTAAGACTCTGTTGTCTATCTGTATCTGGCGGTAATTTTGTCTAATTCGCCGCTGGAGCGCATTTTTTCCAGGGCTTCGTTCAGTTTGTTAACGTACTCATCTGGCGTTTCCTTGTTAACCGCTAAGAAGAGCTGTGTCTCTTTAACTGTGAATACAGGCTTGATGTTGGTGACGCCATTCTTCGCAGCATAGTATGGGCCGGATACGGGGCCGGATATCCAGAGGTCGATTTGGCCGTTTTGCAGTCTTTTGGGGTTCAAGGCGTCGTCGTCGAGACTGGAAGTCTCAAAGCCATTGGAAAGAAGCCACTGTTCTCTAACGTCCCCTTTATACGCGCCTATCTTGTACTTCTTGGCGTCTTCAATAGAGTTGATTTTAATGGTGGAGCCTCCCTTGGCGTACAGTACCCATCCGTCTGATGCGATAGGGCCAACCCATTTGAAAAGCGGTTTGCGGGCGTCGGTGAGAGTGGTTCCAAATACTCCTCGGAACTCTTTGCGCTGAGCGTAGTTGTATGCGTAGCTCCAATTACGCAGCTTCATGGTGTAACCGATTTTCGCCTTAGTAAAAATCTGTTTAACAACATCAGTAATCAGACCGGTGATATCCTCGGGTCTGTGTTCATACTCAGCATCATTTACGCTCATGTTGTAGGGAGGGAAGTTCTCGGTAACCAGATTGAAAGTTACCTCTTCCGCATTTGCTGATAAGCAGAGAGTGGCGCATAACGCCAAAAGAAGGGAGCGAAAATAATACATGTCTTAACCTCGAATGTAGCTACCCCATTAAGGATAGTCCGTCTATCCGAAAAATCCACGGTATGCCGAGAATTTTTTTTGTTATTTTGTTGATTTTATTAACAAAAGTACACACTGAAAGTGGATGTGCTTTATTTTTATGCGTTTTGGTCGTTGGGTGCGTGGCGGCGGTGCAGGAAATAGGGGGGGGGTAGAAACAAAAAAGCCCGCTTTAAAAGCGGGCTTTCGAAACTTGGTAGCAAGGGGCGGATTTGAACCGCCGACCCCAGCATTATGAGTGCTGTGCTCTAACCAACTGAGCTACCTTGCCGTCTCATTTGAGGCGCGTATTCTGTTGTTTTTTGGTGGGCTTGTCAACCCTAAAAATCATCAGTTTATACGTTAAATCTGAAATGAATTACGTCGCCGTCTTGAACGATGTAATCCTTGCCTTCCAGGCGCCATTTGCCAGCTTCTTTGGCTCCTTGTTCTCCATTGAAGGAGGTGAAGTCGTCATAGCTGACGATTTCCGCCCGAATGAATCCGCGCTCGAAATCGGAGTGGATGACGCCTGCTGCCTGAGGAGCCGTTGCGCCGATCTTAACAGTCCATGCGCGGACTTCTTTTACGCCAGCGGTAAAATAAGTCTGCAGGCCCAGCAGTTTGTAGCCGGCCCGAATGACGCGATCAAGCCCGGGTTCTTCCATGCCCAGGTCGGCCAGGAATTCGGTTTTCTCTTCGTCTTCCAGTTCTGCGATTTCGGATTCCAGCTTGTTGCAGATAGGAACGACGATAGCGCCTTCTTTTTCGGCGATGGCTCGCACCACGTCAAGGTGAGGGTTGTTCTCGAAGCCGTCTTCGGCAACGTTGGCTATGTACATGGTTGGCTTTACGGTAAGCAGGCAAAGCTCTCTGATCGCCAGCATTTCATCCCCGCTGAGATTCAAGGCGCGTACAGGCTTGGCTTCGTTCAGGTGTGGCAGTAATTTTTCCATCACCTCAATTTGCTGTTTGGCGAATTTGTCTCCGCCTTTGGCGATGCGCGAGATCCGCTTGATGCCTTTTTCTACTGTGTCCAGGTCGGCGAGAGCCAGCTCTGTATTGATGACGTCAATATCGGCGGCTGGATCGACTTTATTCGCCACGTGAACCACATTTTCATCAGCAAAGCAGCGCACTACGTGTGCAATAGCGTCAGTCTGTCTGATGTTCGCCAGGAACTGGTTGCCCAAGCCTTCGCCCTTGGAGGCTCCGGCCACTAAGCCTGCGATATCGACAAATTCCATGGTGGTGGGGATGACTTTCTGCGGCTTGACGATTTCCGCCAGCTTTTGCAAACGAGGGTCGGGCATGGCGACGATGCCTGAGTTGGGCTCAATGGTGCAAAAAGGGAAGTTTTCGGCGTCGATGCCCGCTTGGGTGAGTGCGTTGAATAGAGTTGATTTGCCTACGTTAGGGAGTCCGACTATGCCGCAATTAAATCCCATGATATGTCCTCAAAGCTCGGAAATTTAAGTAATTAGGTCTCTATAAAGTCTCGGCGGCCCAGCCTGGGCAGACAATGCAACAAATTTGCTGTCTGGTGTGGAGGGCGGAAAACTAAACCGCAGGCTCAAATTTTGAGGGCTGCGGGTGGTAATCTTGAAACCGGTGCGCTTTAGGCGCGTTAGTGGGCGCAAATTATACGCATTCGGAGAGGCGTGAGCCAGTTGGCAGGGAAGGAAATGCGTCAGGCGCGAAAGCTGTGCAGGCGGTTCATCGCAGTGTCCCACTGGCCGGAAACGATTGCCTCCAGGTGGGAGTCTAGTTGATAAAACGCAGATTCCAGCTTGTCCATATCTTCTTTGTTGATTCTGCCAAGGACATGGCCTGTCACTTTGCTTTTATCTCCGGGATGGCCGATACCCAGTCGCATACGGGGGAATTCTTTATTCCCTCCAAAACAGCGAATGATATCGCGCAGACCGTTGTGTCCCCCGTGTCCGCCGCCAAATTTGAGGCGAAGCGTTCCTGCGTCAATGTCCAGTTCATCGTGCGCCACCAGTATATTTTCCAGTTCGATTTTGTAGAACTGGCTGAGGCTCAGAACGGATTGACCGCTGCGGTTCATGAACGTGGTGGGAAAAAGCAGGTGGATGTCTTCGCCAGCGATGGATATTTTGCAATAGTCGCCGTGAAGTTTTTTGTCCGGTCTTAAGAATTGGCCTTTCTTTCTGGCTAGATGCTCTAACCAGAGAGCCCCGGCGTTATGCCGGGTCTGGGCATAGTCGGGGCCGGGATTTCCCAGCCCGACAATGGCGCGAACAGGCTTCGACATGGAGCCTTATTCAGCCTCAGCTTCGCCTTCAGCTTCGTCAGCCTTGGCGCCTTTCGGCTTGTGTACTGAAACAACAGGCAGGTCGTGGTCTGCGCCTTTTACCAGCTCAGCCAGCTCAACGCCTTCAGGCAGTTTCAGGTCGGAAAGGTGCAGGATTTGCTCAACCTGTACGGAAGTCATGTCAACTTCGATGAACTCAGGCAGGTTGGCAGGCAAACATACTACTTCGACTTCTGTTTGCTGGTGAGAAATGCTGCCGCCGCCTTGACGTACGCCTTCGCACTTGTCTTCGTTGATGAAGTGCAGAGGAACATTTACGTGCAGTTTCTGATCTTTTTGTACGCGCAGGAAGTCAGCGTGCATGATGATCGGCTTGTATGGGTGGCGCTGCAGATCTTTCAGGATGACGGACTCACTAGTTCCTTCAACGTCCAGGGTCAGAATGTGAGAGTAGAACGCTTCATTCTGCAGGGCGTGGCTCAGCTGGTTGTGGCTGACGGAAATAGCTACAGGAGCGGTTTCGCCGCCGTAGATGATTCCAGGAACTTTGCCGTCAATGCGACGTAGGCGGCGGCTCGCACCTTTCCCCTGAACGTCACGCTTTTCAGCGTTTAAGCTAAATTCATTACTCATGATTATTTCCTCAGTTTTAAACCCGGCAGGTCCGCGACCAGACCTGAAAGGCATTGTGGTTACCGGTTGAAATTGCCGGTGTCTTAAACAAACAAAGCTTCCATGAAGGAAGCTTTGTCGCTTTATCCCGATATATGGCGGGACAATTATCCGAACATGGCGCTGATCGACTCTTCGTTGCAAACGCGACGAATCGATTCGGCCAATAGGCCCGCCAAAGAAAGCTGGCGGATTTTATCACATTTCTGGGCTTTGTCACTCAATGGAATTGTGTCGGTGACCACAAGCTCGTCCAGTACGGAGTTTTCGATGTTTTCGATAGCCGGACCGGAGAGTACAGGGTGAGTGATGTAAGCGATAACTTTGCTGGCGCCGTGCTCTTTTAGAGCGTTGGCGGCTTTGCAAAGGGTTCCTGCTGTGTCCACGATGTCGTCGACCAGGATGCAAACTTTATCTTGCACTTCGCCGATAATGTGCATGACCTGAGCTTCGTTGGCGCGTGGGCGACGTTTGTCTATGATCGCCAGATCTGCGTCGTCCAGTCGCTTGGCGAATGCGCGGGCGCGCACAACGCCGCCAACATCTGGGGAAACGACAACGAAGTTTTCAAAATTGCGACGCTCGATATCGTCAAGCATGACCGGAGTGGCGTAGGCGTTGTCCACTGGAATGTGGAAGAAGCCCTGGATCTGGTCTGCGTGAAGATCCACAGTCAGTACGCGATTGATGCCGACGCCGGTAAGTATGTCCGCAACGACTTTTGCGCTGATAGGGACACGGGAAGATCGGGGTCTGCGATCCTGACGGGCATAACCGTAATAAGGAATTACTGCGGTGATTCTACCTGCCGAAGCTCTTCTGAGCGCATCAGCCATAACCACCAGCTCCATCAAATTATCATTGGTGGGCGCACAAGTAGGCTGAATGATGAAAACGTCCCGACCGCGCACGTTTTCATTGATCTCCACCGATACTTCGCCATCGCTGAAGCGGGTGACGGCTGCGGCGCCCATAGGGATATGGAGCGTATCAACGACGTTCTTGGCTAGTTCGGGGTTTGCTTGGCCGGTAAAAACCATTAACTTGGACACGGGACGTACCTTCATAATAGCGTCTAGGCAAATAATGAATTTTTAAAGGAGTGGGTTTGGAAGTTGGCTGGGGTGGTAGGATTCGAACCTACGCATGACGGGATCAAAACCCGCTGCCTTACCGCTTGGCTACACCCCAGTGGAGTCGCATTTCTGCTATCAGTTTTAATGATGACGCCACTTTTTGAGTTCTGAATGAACTGGCGACTCATTAATGCTCTTGGCGACAAAGCCGTGATATTTTGTCGGCATTTGGGAGAGAACATATTCCGCTCGCTTTTTTTCGGAGAAGCTTGCAAAGATGCAGGCCCCTGTTCCGGTTAATCTAGCTGGCGAAAATTGATCTAGCCAATTTATCGCCTCGCGAATCTCTGGATACATCCTGCAAACTACTGTTTCACAGTCGTTTCGGAGGTTTTCGAGATCTCCCTCAAGAGCGGGCGCTATTGTGCTTTTTGGTGTGTCTCTTGTCAACCACTTATCTGAAAAAATTTTAGCGGTGGAGATATGGAGGTTTGGGTGGATGACTAAGTACCATTTTTCCTGAGTGTCGACGGGATGGAGGATGTCTCCCACGCCTTCAGCGAAAGCCGTCGCGCCGCGGACGAATACGGGTACGTCCGCCCCGAGTTTTAATCCCAGTTCGGCCAGAGTTTCTGTATCGAGATCTGTATTCCACAATGTATTTAGCGCTAACAATGTCGTCGCTGCGTTGGAGCTGCCGCCGCCGATACCGCCGCCCATTGGCAGCCTCTTATCTATATAGATGGAGACTCCGCTGATTTGCTTAACCTTATTTGGGCTTGCGGCCGTCACATGATCTTTTAGTAGGTGGGCGGCTTTGATGATGAGGTTGTCTGCTTCCGGCACGCCGGGGAGATTTGGCTCCAGCGTTATGCTTTGATCATCTCTGGGAGTGAAGCTCAGGCTGTCGCCGTAATCCAGTAATTGAAACAGAGTCTGCAGTTCGTGGTAGCCATCAGGGCGTCTGCCTGTGATGTGTAGAAAAAGATTCAGTTTCGCTGGAGAGCTTAGTGTCAGTGTTTCGTTGCGCATAGGAAGTGTGAGCAGGTTAAAACGGGTGGTTACTGAGTTGGGGTGGTGGCGCTCAGGGGCGCCACTCTGTTATGGCCATTTTGACGCGGGCGTCTTCGCTGGTAAGCGTGATTTTCTCCGGTAGCGAGAGGTCGCCGACCTGGGTGAAGCGGCCATATTCAATCAGCCAGCCATTCTGCTCAATGCTGACCAGTTCGCCATCAACGCTGAATGTCAGTTTGTTGGCCTCGTTCGCGTCAGGCACGCCGCGCACCCAGTAGGGGAGTGATTCAATTGGAATTGACCATCCAAGGGCGCGCTCCAGTAGTTGTTGTGGACGTTCGGAGAATAATGGCTCGTTATCGGGCTGTGAAAGGCGAATGCCTTTGGGGGAGCCTTCTATTTGTGTTGCGCCTAACCCTAATAAAGAAGAAGAAACGTGAATGGCGAAGTGATCGCCCTGTTGGTTCCATTCGTTGATGAGGGCGCTATCCAGGCGGTCTCCTCTACGCACGCTCAGTTTGCCTTGTAGTCGCCAGTGGTCGAACGCCAGCAGGGCGCTTTTGCGTTGTGACCAGTCGCCTGGCGCATTCAGGGTGGTTTCTTTGGGGGGCGTCAGCTGGCATCCGCTTAAAGCGACCAGTGTTGTAAGCAGTGCGGCGAAAAGGCGTCCGCCAGAAAATGTTTTTGACATCTATCGCGTCCGTTTATATGGATGGCTTGTCTGAATTGATTTTCGGGCGGGATTGATGCTCCCGCCCGAAAATGAGTTATGAGGGCGTTAAAGGTCTACGTTCAGACGTTTCAGGGTTTCATTCAGAAGCCGGTGATCGGGTTTTGTGTTCAGCGCTTCACGCCAAATATTTTTGGCATCGTCCTGTTTGCCGAGAGACCAGAGTACTTCGCCTAAATGAGAGGCGACCTCGGGGTCGGGAAACTTGGAGTAGGCTTCCTGGAGGAAGCCGACAGCTTCGCCAGATTTACCTAAACGGAACAGCACCCAACCCATGCTATCAAGTATGGCGGGATTGCCTGGGTCCAACTCCAGCGCCTTGTTGATCAGATTGTACGCCTCTTGGGTGCGGTCAGTGCGGTCGGCAAGGGTATAGCCCAGAGCGTTCAGTGCGACGGCGTTATCGGGATCAAGCGCAATGATGTGGCGCAGATCGTCTTCCATACCTTCCAGCAATCCCATGCGGTCTTTCAGCATGGCTCTGGCGTAAAGCAGCTGCAGGTCTTCAGGGTATTCTTCTACGGCCTGGTCTGAAAGTTTCAACGCGGCGTCGAGGTCGTCCAACTCCAGCATAAGGTTGATTTGCAGTTCCCATAGCTGGCTGGCCTGGGAGGGCAAATTTTCCCGGGCTTCGGTGAATGCGGCTTCCGCTTCGCTTTGGCGGCCTGATCGGATCAGGAGATAGGCGGAGCGCGCAAGGGCGTTGAAGTAATGGCCGCCACGGGTCACATTCTGGTAATGCTGGATAGCGTCTTCGACTCTGTCTTCCTGGTCGGCGATGCGCGCCAGATAAAAATGAGCTTCATTGAGATGCTGCCCTTGCTTGACCAGATCTTCTAAATGCTTGCGGGCTTCCTGTGTATGTTGGTTTTCAAGGGAGACCAGCGCATAAGAGAGCTTGAGGTGCGGCGTATTCGGGAAGCGATTCATCAGCTCCTTATATATAGACTGAGCGGCGTCGAAATTGTGCGCTTCAATTTGTGTGCGAGCGTACAGGGCGCCTACTTGAACTTCATCGGGATGCTTGGCGTACTGCTTTTTCAAATAGGTGAGGGAGACATCAACGCCTTTGACGCTTTTCAGCAGGCGAGCGCGTAAGGCAATCACCGCAGGGTTGTCTGGTGAGGTCTTCAGCAGCGGATCTGTGCTGGCGAGAGCGGCTTCTTCCATGCCATTGATTTCCTGCAGCACGGCGTAGCCATACATTAGTTCGCCGTTCTCCGGGTGACGCTCCAGGATCTTTTTGTACAGATTGAGCAGCTCTTTCTTCTCTTCGTCGGTCAGGTTTTTGGCGTGGACAGCGAGGCGGTCGAACGTTGTCGGTCCTTCAAGCTCCAGCACCTGCTCCATGTGAGACAGCGCTTCTGGATACTGCTTTTGCTTAATGAGCTGGAAGGCGGCCAATTGGTGAGCGTCTACGTTCTCCGGCTCCACTTCGGTCCACAGCAGCGTCATTTCGGTCATGGCCGCGTCATCCTTTATATACTGCGCGGCATTGAGCGCCCGGCGTATAACGCCGATATCGCGAGTCTCGCGGGCGACTTTCAAATAGTTCTGCAACAACATGTCAACTTGGCCGCGCTGCCCCGCGACTTCGGCGGTAAGCAAGTCCAACAGTGTGGAGCGGCTGAATTGTTGCGGATAGGGAGATTGTTCATCCGGGGCGGGGGCAAGCTCGGAGTCATCGTAGGCTTGGAGCACCGGGATGGGGCGTTGTGTGACGGGGTCCGTCACTTCTTGTGTTTTTTGCAGGCCGGCGATCTGACTGCAACCGGGGAAAACAACACAAACCACCGCGCTGAGCAGCGCTCGATGCAAATATTTCATTGATACTATCTTATTACCGGTCTTATGACGTTTTATCGAGAGGTTTGCTGACAAGCTAGCATATACCTCCTACTTAGCATAGCTCTATTCATTAAAGCTTGTTAACCGCTCGAAGCCTTTATTGGTGAGAGGTAAACCCTTCTCTTTGCAGTTTATTTTGCAATGGTTTTCAACGGGGCTAAGGAAGAGTGGCGGAAGCGGAAAATTCAGGATTGGCCGCCTATAATTTGTTTTAGATTAAAACTTCGTCGCCGTGATTTCGGTATATTTTTTAAGATAAGTCATTGTGCGCAGCGGTCAGCGCGTTAAAATGGTCGCCGGCTTGGGAGATGTCCTGGTTGTTATGGCGCTTTTTGTTATAAGTATTAATCATAAAACCGCCCCGGTTGCGATCCGGGAGAAGGTGGCGTTCGGCCCGGAAAAGATGGCCGATGCATTGGCGCACCTGCGCTGCCGCCCTGATATCGACGAAGTCACTATCCTTTCTACGTGCAATCGCACGGAGTTGTACTGCTCCACGCCGGGAGAGCCGGATGAGATAAGCCTGATAGAGTGGCTTGGGCAGTACCATCAAGTCAGCCTCACCGAACTGAAAGCCTGCTGCAATATATATAATGATGAAGATGCTGCGCAGCACATGATGCGCGTCGCCAGCGGCATTGATTCCATGGTGTTGGGCGAGCCTCAGATTCTTGGGCAAATGAAGGAAGCGCATGCTTCCGGTAGAGCCGCTGGTTCGTTGGGAGGCCCTTTGGATCGCCTGTTCCAGCATGCTTTCGCTGTGGCGAAGCGGGTGCGGACTGAAACCGCGATCGGCGAAAATCCTGTCTCCGTTGCCTATGCTGCGGTGAGTATGGCGTCGCATATTTTTTCTAATATGGGGCAAAATACCGCTCTGTTGATTGGCGCAGGCGAGACAATCGAGCTGGTGGCGCGTCATTTGTATCGCGCTGGGGTGCGTTCACTGATTGTCGCCAATCGCACGCTCTCCCGGGCCAGAGATCTGGCCGCCGAATTTCACGGCAGCGCTATAGGTCTCTCCGACATCCCGGAATATCTGCACCGTGCGGATATCGTTATCGCTTCCACCGCCAGTCCGCTGCCTATTCTTGGCAAGGGAGCGGTGGAGAAGGCGCTCAAACGGCGCAAGCATAAACCCATGTTTATGGTGGATATCGCGGTTCCCAGAGATATAGAAGAAGAAGTCAGCGAACTCGCCGATGTATACCTCTATACCGTCGACGATCTGCGTCAAGTCATCGAAGACAACATGAAGTCGCGAGAAGGCGCCGCTGAAGAAGCTGAGCGTTTGATTGCGGCAGGCGCTGCGGATTTCATGTATCATCTGCGCGCTCTTGATTCGGTGTCGGTTTTGCGGCGCTTTCGCGATCAGGCGGAAGGCGTCCGCGACGGAGAGCTGCAGAAAGCCATCAGACTGCTTAACCGGGGGGACGACCCCGAATCCGTCCTGCGCATGCTGGCTCATGGACTCACCAATAAGCTGATACACCATCCTACCGTTCAGGTTCGTCGCGCTTCTGCGGAAGGGCGTCAGGAAGTGACTGGCTGGTTGCGGGATCTGTTTCAGCTTCCGGATGAAAAAGTTAAGAACGATTAGCGTCCGTTGAGGCCGGAATCCGGCCAACCTCTATCCCCGTTTCGGTCGACTGCGTAATTTCACTATGGTTATTGGTTTATGAAAGAATCGATTAAGTTAAAGCTCGATCTTTTGAAAGATCGTTATGAGGAAGTAGGGGCGTTGCTCTCCGACCCGGACATCATCAGCGTCCAGGAAAAGTTTAAAGAATTGTCGAAAGAGTACGCGGAGCTGGAGCCGGTGGTGCAGTGCTACCAGGAATACCAGAACGCGTTAAGCGCCATTGACGAGTCCAAACTGTTGCTTAACGACAGTGATGCGGATATGCGGGAAATGGCGAAAGAAGAACTGGCCGCGGCGGAAGAGTCCAGCGAGCAGTTAGAGAAAGATCTGCAGATTCTGTTGTTGCCCCGCGACCCGCGTGATGGCTCCAACGTGTTTCTTGAAATACGCGCAGGCACCGGCGGCGATGAGGCGGCTATTTTTGCAGGCGACCTGTTCCGTATGTATTCCCGCTACGCCGAACTGAAAAAGTGGAAAGTGGAGATCGTCAGCGAAAGTCCTGGCGAACATGGCGGCTATAAAGAAGTGATCAGTCGCGTTGCCGGCGATAATGTCTTCAGTTTGCTGAAATTCGAATCCGGCGCTCATCGCGTGCAGCGGGTGCCCGAGACGGAATCCCAAGGCCGCATTCACACTTCCGCCTGCACGGTGGCGATTCTTCCAGAAGTTGAGGAAGTAGGGGACGTCGACATTAATCCCGCAGATTTGCGTGTAGACACTTACCGCGCCTCCGGGGCGGGTGGTCAGCACGTTAACAAAACCGACTCCGCCATTCGTATCACTCACTTGCCGTCAGGCATTGTTGTGGAATGTCAGGACGAGCGTTCGCAGCACAAAAACCGCGCTAAAGCCATGTCGCTGCTGAAAGCCAAGTTGCTTTCCTCTGCGCAGGAAAAACAAGCGAAGGAACAGGCGCAGACGCGTAAATCCCTAGTGGGCAGCGGTGACCGCTCCGAACGTATTCGCACCTACAATTACCCGCAAGGGCGTATCACTGATCACCGCATCAACCTGACATTGTACAAACTGGAGGAAGTGGTGCAGGGCGATCTTGATCCGGTAATCCAGCCTCTGCTGCAAGAGTATCAGGCGGAGATGCTGGCCAGCATCAGCGAATAAGCGATAAACCAGGACCGGACTTATGCGTATAGATGAAGCCCTGGCCTGGGCGAAAAGCCGGCTTGAGACGGAAAGTCCCAAGCTGGACGCCGAAGTGCTGCTTGCTCATGTATTGGGGAAAGGTCGAACATATCTGATCAGTCATAACGACAGTCTGTTGGATGAGCCTGCCTTGCAGGCGTATCAGCGGCTTATCGCCGAGCGTGAAACAGGCCGACCGGTGGCGCACCTGATTGGGAAGCGGGAGTTTTGGTCGCTGGAGTTTCAAGTCAGTCCCGCCACGCTGATCCCTCGACCGGAAACTGAACTGCTGGTTGAGCTGGTCCTTGAAGAAGCCTTGCCCGCCGGAGCCAAGCTGTTGGATTTAGGAACTGGGACCGGCGCTATTGCTTGCGCGCTGGCTCATGAACGTCCTGACTGGCGTTTGACCGCGGTGGATTTGAGTCAGGATGCGGTTGAATTGGCGACGGCCAATGTTCAGTCGCTTGGGCTGGCGAACGTACAATGCCTGCGTTCCAATTGGTACGAGGCAATAGCGGACGAGCAGTTCCATGCCATTGTCAGTAACCCTCCCTACATTGATGCTCTGGATGTCCACCTGAAGCAAGGGGATGTGCGCTTTGAACCTGCCTCCGCGCTGGTGGCTGCAGATCATGGATTGGCGGATATACGCGTGATCGCCGCTGGCGGCGAGCGACACTTGCTGGCGGGCGGTTTGCTGGCGGTGGAGCATGGCTATGATCAAGGCGCTGCAGTGCGCGAAATTTTTTCCGATGCCGGTTACGTTGGCGTGCGAACTCACCAAGACTTGGCGGGACATGACCGAATCACTCTGGGGCGCTTGCCTGTATAGCGCTGGCGGGCCAAGGTATGGAGGATGCAATGCGGGATGAAATGAACGATACGCTGCTGATGCGCTACAACCGGCAAATCATGATGCCGGATTTCGATATCGCGGGTCAGGAAGCGTTGCGAAACAGCTCCGCGCTGGTTATCGGGTTGGGCGGTCTTGGATGTCCCGCCGCGATGTATCTGGGCGCAGCCGGTTGCGGACGCATGGTGCTTGCAGATTTCGATGCGGTGGATCTGTCCAACTTGCAGCGCCAGATCGCTCATAGAGAGCAGGACGTTGGCGTCAACAAGGCTGAGTCCGTGCGACGCGCGCTTGCTGATATCAATCCGGATGTCAGAGTAGAGACCATTACTCAGCCTCTGCAGGATGAGTCATTGTCCGCAGTGATTGCGGATGTGGATGTCGTGCTGGATTGTACTGATAACTTCGCTACCCGGTCAGCGGTTAACGAGGCTTGCGTACGCCACGGCAAGCCTTTGGTGTCAGGAGCGGCGATTCGTTCCGAAGGACAACTGGCGGTGTTTGATCCACGCAGAGACGATGCTCCCTGTTATCACTGTCTTTACGGCATGTTGTCCGAGCAGCAGCTGACTTGCTCCGAGGCGGGCGTCATTGCGCCTTTGGTGGGCGTCATAGGCAGTCTGCAGGCGCTGGAGGCAGTAAAAATCCTTAGCGGATTTGGTGACGTCTGCGCAGGCAAACTGTTGTTGTTCGACGGAAAAACCATGCAATGGCGCGAATTCAAGGTGCGTAAAGACCCATCATGCGCTGTGTGCGGGTGAGGCCGAGTCTTTAAGCTCCCGAAACGCTTGCAGAGCCCGTTCGCGGCTGGCTTTTAAATCCACAATCGGAGCAGGGTAACCCAGCCGGTTCCTGGCGTCCGCCGGGGGTTGATGGATTAGTTTAGTCGAAAGCTCGGCCAGCTCGGGCACATAGTGGCGAATAAAGTCTCCGTTTGGATCGAACCTTTCACTTTGCGCTACCGGATTGAACATGCGGAAGTAGGGCGCAGCGTCGACGCCGGTGGAGGCGCTCCATTGCCAGCCTCCGTTATTGGCTGCGAGGTGCCCGTCTATCAATTTGCGCATAAAGTAGCGCTCGCCCTGGCGCCAATCCAGCAACAGGTTTTTGCTTAGAAACATGGCGCAGATCATGCGCAGTCGATTGTGCATCCAGCCCGTTTGATTCAACTGCCGCATGGCGGCGTCGACGATGGGGATTCCCGTTTTCCCTTCGCACCATGCCAGAAAGTCTTTTTCAGAATATCGCCATTGCAGGTTTTCCGTCTCTTCTTTAAAGGCTTTCGTCATGCTGATGCGGGGAAAGTCATAAAGAATATGAATGTAGAAATCCCGCCAGATCAGCTCATTTATCCAGGTGTCCACGCCTTCGCCTGCATTTGGCGAGGCATGGCGATGCCGCTGCGCGGCGCGAAAACATTGCCGACCGGAGAGCACGCCTAGGGCGAGGTAGGGTGACAGCTGACTGACGCCGTCAATGGCGGGAAAGTCCCGTCGCTCATGATAACGGTCAACCTTTTGCTCCAGAAAGTCGTCCAGCTTCTGCAGGGCTGCGTCTTCACCAGCGGCGTAAGCTTTTGAGGAAACTTTGTCAAAGCCTGAGATGGATTCAGGTATGTCGTCTTTGGTTGAGTGCGTTGACGATGGCTGCTTCTCTGGCGCCGGCCACAGTTCAATGTGCTCCGGGCATTGTGAAAACCAGGCGCGTTTATAGGGGGTAAAAACGGCGTAGGGAGTTCCCTGGCCGGTGCGGATGGAGCCTGCGGGAAGAATGCTTTGATCACGAAACTTGAGGGCTTCCAATCCTTCCTCGTTCAATGCCGCCTTGACGGCTTTGTCTCTGCGCCTCTCGTTGACGCCGAACTCTTCATTAAAGGTTAATGCGCCGCATTGATGCTGTTGCATAAAGGAAATAAGTTTGTCCGGCGCCTCATCAAAGCGGGAAGAGTCTAGAATAAACAGAGGAATATTTAAGTCGGACAGCTCAGCTTGCAGCGCTTTGAGATTGCGTAGCATGAAGTCCAGTTTGATATCCGCCATGTCATGGGCGAGCCACTGCTCAGGGCTCATCATAAAGCAGGCGATCAGCTCAGAGTTTTGTTCTCTGGCGCGTTGGGCGGCGGCGTATAATGCCGGGTTGTCGCGGGTGCGCAGGTCGTTGCGGAACCAGTGCAGGGTTCGCGGCATGTGGTCTCCTTCAGGGATTATTTGTTTGCGATTTGCGTATCTCGGGTTATTTTATTTACGCATAAAGTTTATGAATGGACGCCTCGAATGAAAAATTCCTGGCGCGTAATAATAGTGGAGTGGCTGTGAAGCATGTTGAGTGGATGTGAGAATGACTGAAGGCGCAGTGAACAAGCTTGAAGAGGCGGTGAAAAACGCTCCTCAGAGCAAGCAGGAGCAGTTGGTGGTCGGCTGGCGGGAGTGGTTGGCGCTGCCGGAGTTGGGCATCTCAAGAATCAAGGCGAAGGTGGATACCGGAGCGAGAACTTCCGCGTTGCATGCGTTTGAATTGGAGTCTTATGAATCGCCGACGGGAACCCGTGTGCGCTTCGCTATTCACCCGGTTCAGGGGGATAGTGAGAAAGTGATTGAGTGCGACGCAGCGGTCATTGATCAGCGAATGGTGTCGGATTCCGGCGGCCATCGGGAAATGCGTTTTGTGATCAGCACTCTGCTTCAGGTGGGTGGCCATGCCTGGCCCGTGGAGATGACGCTTACCAATCGCGACAGCATGCGCTTTCGTATGCTGTTGGGACGCACTGCTATGGCGGGCCGGATACAAGTGAATCCGGCCGCCTCCTATCTGATGGGCAAAATCAAGAGATCATAAGTTGGCTTCCGCAAACTCCGCCAGAGCGGATCTGGGCACGCCGCGCAGATGAACATGCGCGCCGTGCTTAAAGCCGCGGAAGCGTTCGGTCATATACGTCAAACCTGAGCTGGGCGCGTTCAAGTAAGGGGTGTCGATCTGCGCCAGGTTGCCAAGGCAGACCACCTTACTGCCGTTGCCGGCTCGGGTGATGATGGTTTTCACTTGATGCGGCGTGAGGTTCTGGCACTCGTCGATAACGATCAGACTGTGCTGGAAACTGCGGCCGCGGATGTAGTTCAGCGATTTGAACTGTATCGGCACCTTCTGCAGGATGTACTCCACGCTGGCGGACATATTTTCATCATCGTGATGTAACGCCTCCAGGTTATCGGTGATGGCGCCCAGCCAGGGCTCCATTTTTTCCGCCTCGGTGCCGGGCAGAAAGCCGATATCCTCGTCGAGCCCCTGGGTGCTGCGGGTGACGATAATGCGCTTGTAGCGCTTGCTCGCTACCGTCATTTCGATTGCTGCGGCCAGTGCCAGAATGGTCTTGCCTGAGCCGGCGGCGCCGGTCAGATTGACCAGATGAATATCCGGGTCCAGCAACAGTTGCAGCGCTACCGCCTGATAGATATCGCGAGGCGTTAATCCCCAGGCTTCCTGCTGCAGCAATTTATCGCGAGACAGGTCGCGCACCACCATGTGATCGTCGCGGAACTCGGAAACGCGTCCCACGAACCCTTGCTCGTCAATGATGAAATCATTGCGATTCAGATCCTTCAACTCCGGCAGACGCGGAATAACGTGCTCGGTGAGTCCGTCTTTCTGTAGCGTCTCTACTTTGTTGATGTTATCCCAGAAGCTGTGGTTGAACTCCTGGTAGCCTTTGGGCAGCAGATCAATATCGTCGATCAACTGGTCGGTGTGATAGTCCTCCGCCTCCACGCCGCAGGCTCTCGCCTTCAGGCGCATGTTGATGTCTTTGCTCACAAGAATGGTGGGGCGGGATTTATGCTTGCTCTGGAGCGTCACCAGGGCGTTGATAATCTTGTTGTCGTTCAGCGTTTCAGGCAACTGCACCTGGTGAGTGCCTTCCAGGTCCATCAGGATGGAAATGGTTCCCAGAGGCTGGCCTTTGGCTACGCGTACGATAGGGACGCCTTTCTCTATTTCTTTGGGCGTGGCGTCCCCCAGTAATTTATCGATCAGGCGAATCGCCTGACGGCAGTCAGCGGCAATGGATGATTTGCCGGTCTTCAGACGGTCTAACTCCTCCAGCACAGTAATGGGAATAACGACTTGGTGTTCTTCGAAGTTGAGAATGGCGTTTGGATCGTGGATAAGGACGTTGGTGTCAAGCACATAGGTCTTCAATTGCGAACGGGATCGCGCCATGCTTTATTTCCTTTGCCGGTTGATGAGCAGCAACGTGTCTGGGAGTGGTTGGCGCAGGTCGCGCCTGATGGTCGAATGCGAGGATGTGTGAGGAATATGTAGGTTTGAATCAACAACCCACTCCCTGCCATTGATGTCTGGTTATTGTTCGACGTTAAAGGACTTGGTTTCTCTGCGGTAACCGAGCAGTCATTTAACGTCCCTCACTTGCATAATAACCTACGCATGTAATTTTGGAAGTATTTGGAATAATAAAAAACGGATTAGGCTGGTTGCAGGACTCCGCGCCATAGCAAGGTCATGGATTCTCTCAACGCGGGTTCAAATGCTGGAACCAGTGCGTCGAGGTTGCGTTGCGTTAAGACTTCTTTCACTTGGGCGGGAACGCTTTGCATCTGCCACAGTCCCAACAGCAATGCATTGGTGTGAAGCAGCAAATTGAGGCACTGGGTTTCGGTAAGTTGGGGTAAATGACGCCGTAAGCCGACGGCCAGTATTTGGATGCGTCCCATCAATTCCGCTTTAAAGTCGGCGACGCGCTCTGCTTCCACATTGCGTTCGAGAATGGAGCTGGTCATGGAGGCCAGCGGCATAAAATGAGGGTGCTCCTGAACAAACTGGGTCGTTTGATCGATTAGTCCGCCGATCAGGTCTTCGTTAGATTTCTCTCTGTCCTCAGCGACCTCCGCCAGCTCTTGCAGTAGCTGCTGGTATAACGCGCCAAGCAGATCGAGAAAGATTTCTTCTTTGGTTTTGAAGTAAAGGTACACGGTCCCTTTGGCCAGGCCAGCCTGCTGGGCGATGCTGATTACTGACGGCAGCTGTGTGGGCTGCAGTAAGTAAAGCGCGCGAGCGGCTTCCAGTATGCTGAGTCGACGCGCGGCCTTTTCTTGCTCATCAATAGCGCGGCTGCGCCGGGTTGGGTGTTTCACTGAGACGTTTACCTGCTTAGTACTACATCGTTAAACGATAGACGTCGTTATTCTAGCATTGAAGCACTCTTCAAGTGTTGTGAACTAGGCATGGCTATGGGGGAAGAGTAGAATGTTTTGCGCAACGATAATAATTCCGCCGACCTGAAGAGGATTTTGGACGATGACTCTGGTCGCAAGCGACATCATGACGCCCCACATTAAATCCGTACCCGCCAGCTGGACAATGCAAAAGTTCGGCGCGTTTCTGGCCCAGAATGGCATTTCCGGCAGTCCTGTGGTGAATGACCGCAATGAAGTGGTCGGCATCGCCACGTTGTCCGATATCGCGGACTTCCATCTCAACCATGTCGACACTAATTACGACGCGCAAATGACGCCGGAGGAGCAAAAAGAAGCTCGCCGTCTGCGTCAGTTCATTTTTGAGGAAATGGTGAAAGTGCCGGTGGAGGTGGGCGACATCATGTCTCCCATCCTGCTGTATGTCACTGAAAGCACGCCCTTGTCGGAAGTGGCTGAGCTGATGATGAAAGAGCACCTGCACCGGATTTTCGTCATGCGCGATAAAAAGGTGGTAGGAATAATCACCACCTACGACATGCTGAAAGTGTTGAAAGAAAGCCTGAACGAATAAGGTTATTGCTCGGCTTTGGTTTCCACGGCGACGACATTCCCTGCGTCATCGTAGCGCACGCGGGCATTGCGATAGGGATCGGTATTAGCCAGCTTCTCTAGAGCGCGCATGGACTTGTAGGGGATATCGACAATCAGCGAGTTTACCAGCCAACTGGGGATGGCTCCAGCGGGTTCGGTATGCTGCAGCCAGGTCATGCGCGTCTGCGATTCCCCCTGTGGTTGAAACAGGTAGTGCGTCTCTTGTTGATGCACGCGCACATACTTATCTTTTTCCGGCACTTTACCGTCTACGGCGTACATATCCATGGTCACTGCCTGAGTGGCGGGATCGCGCTGAGTGCTGATTTCCAGCACATAGTCCCGATCCCGCACTGGCCAGGGCAAGTCATTCACGGAATAGGCGTAGCGCTTGGTGAAGTTGTCGCGCTCCACTTCCTCTGAGGCGATGCAGCCATGCACCCATTTCATACAGGATGTAGGGTCAGCCATAACCGCGAGAATAGAACGCAACGGCGTATTCAGCACTGTTTCTGCTTTGAACGCTTTGAAGTCGGACCCGGGGAAATCCATGGTGAAGATTTTCACTCCGTCTTTATCAAACTCAAGTCGCCACTGCTCAGAATCCAGTGGGATCTCTGCTTGAGTGGAAATCGATGTGAACAATAAAGAGATACTGAACAGAAAGCCGACGAATATATGTTTTTGGGAAGTGTGTGTCAGGTGTGAGCGCCGCATTGTTATAGTTGTTTCTCCATAAGAAGCCTGAGCGGTGGTGGCCGCTTTCGGGCTGTTATGTTAGCACTTGCGACAGCGTCAAAATGATAAGAAACGCCCATTTACAGGTGGCGACTAAATCGAGTTCAGGGTGCCGGGTGAGGTGCGGGATATGGAAACGATATATAAAGGAAATAAGCGTATAAACGAAAGGTAATAAGCAAGCCCGCGCGTCAAGCTGAGTGACGCGCGGGCTGAGAACTCATTCGGGGAGGGTGATGTTCAGCTCCAGTACGGCGCAGTCATCATTGCGGTCAATCTGCACCTGAATATCTTCCCGGTTGATTTTGACGTACTTACCGATCACTTCCAGGATTTCCTGTTGCAGTTGCGGCAGGTAATCCGGTTGATTGCGCTGGGATCGTTCGTGGGCAACGATGATCTGCAGACGCTCTTTCGCTACGGAAGCGGTCGCCTGTTTGTTGCTGCGGAAATAATCCCAGAAGCTCATGCCTTACCTCCAAACACGCGCTGGAAGAAGCCTTTTTTCTGTACGTCTAAGAAACGGTGCTCGCGATCTTCACCCAAAAGACGGGCGACAGCGTCCGCATAGGCTTGGCCTGCGTCGCTCTGTTGGTCGTGAATGACGGGAACGCCCTGGTTGGAGGCGGTCAGAACAGATTTGGACTCTGGAATAACGCCCAGCAACGGCACCGCCAGAATTTCCTCTACGTCCTGTACGCTCAGCATTTCACCGTTTTGCACGCGCTCAGGATTGTAGCGAGTCAGCAACAGGTGCTCTTTCACCGGATCGAGGCCCATTTCCGCGCGACGGGATTTGCTGTGCAGGATACCCAGAATACGGTCGGAGTCACGCACCGAGGATACTTCCGGGTTGGTGACGACAACGGCTTCGTCGGCGTAATACAACGCCATCATGGCGCCGTGCTCAATGCCCGCCGGGGAGTCGCAGATAATGTATTCAAAGGTTTCGGACAGCTCGTTCAGCACCCGCTCCACCCCTTCCTTCGAGAGGGCTTCTTTATCGCGGGTCTGCGACGCTGGCAGAATGCTCATGTTCTCTGTGTATTTATCTTTGATAAGCGCCTGATTAAGGCTGGCTTCATTGTTGATAACGTTGACGAAGTCGTAAACAACACGGCGCTCGCAGTTGAGAATCAGATCGAGGTTGCGCAGGCCTACATCAAAATCAATGACTACCGTTTTATGGCCCAGCTTCGACAAACCTGAAGCAATCGACGCGCTGGTGGTTGTTTTGCCTACACCGCCTTTACCTGAGGTAATTACGATAATTTTGCTCAATTTGGTAACCCTTTCCACTCAATCTCTGTAAGTTGAAAATTATAAAGCTCTTTCCCAAAGCAACCCGTCGATCCTGTTTTGCAGCCGCTACATGGCCTTTATTGTCAGCTTTTCCCCATCCAGGCATATTTGCGCCGCTTGTTTCCAATGCTCGCCCTGTAAGTCTTCACTGATTTTATACTGCCCCGCTACTGATACAAGCTCAGCCTCCAGGCTCTGGCAGAATATGCGGGCGCTGGCGTCCCCTTGCACTCCAGCCAGCGCGCGTCCACGTAATGGAGCGTAGACGTGAATGTTGCCGTCGGCCAGAATTTCTGCGCCGGCGCTGACCGGCGCCAACACGATCAGATCGCCGCCGGGGGCGTACACCTGTTGCCCTGAGCGGACGGGCGTGGTGATGACGCGATTGGCTACACGCTGAGGCGGCGCTTCATCTCGCCCGGTCTCAGTGGCGGCGCTGGGCGTTGGCTCCTGCACAGGCGTTTCCGCCTCTGCGTTTCGGGTTCCTCGGGACGGTTGAAACACCGCCAGCCCGGCAGTCTGTGCGGCGGAAGTCTGTTCCGGCGCATCTGTCCTCACCCCGATCAGGCGAATGCCTTCTTGTTCGCAAAGCGTTTGAATCAAGGAGAAATCGAGAGGAGAGTGGGCTTCAGCCAGTTTTTCGAGTCCAACGACGATAGGCAGGTTATGAAACAGGTTGGGAGCTTGCTTCACCTTTTCCCGTAATTCTTCGGAGAATTTATCCGGTTCGAAATACAACAGCTCCAGGGTGGTTAGGGGAACCATGCTACCCTTGAACTGCAAGCAAGGTGACGAAAATAGGTCGGCAGTCGCCTGCGGCATAATAAAAGTTAATCCCTATCGTTTTTTTGTCGTTGCCGGGATTGTACTTTAATCGTTCGCTCAGGGTCCATGGTATAAACGCGTGCGGAAGGCGATTCCAGCGCGTTCCCGTAGGAGAGCGGGTTAATTATTTGTCATATGCCCTCTAGGCTTGTTTTTGTACAGCCTGTTCTCTAGCTCTATAGGCCTATACGGACAATGCCGTGGCCCCAATGGAAAAGCCGATGGCGGCGCCCACCAGCACGTCGCTGGGATAATGCAGGCCAAGCACGACTCGAGACAATGCGACACAAAGCGTAAAAGGCAACACGCACAACGCCAGAACGGGACTGATTTCCGCCGTCAGCAGAGTGAAGCATACCGCGTGCAGAGTGTGGCCGCTGGGGAAGCTGTATTTGTCCAGCACCTTGGCGTCGCAAGTAATGTCGTTATGGGTGATGAAGGGACGTTCACGCACGAGCCATAGCTTGAGTAGCTTATAGATCGCGGTGCAGATGAGGGCGGTGACAATCATGAAGCGCCCGGTTTCCCAGCCTTCAAACATGCATACGACGCCGATCAGGGCGTACCAGAACACTCCGTCGCCGAGGCGACTTACTGTGCGGAAAAACGGCGCGAGCCGACGGCGTCTGGCCCAGGCGATGGCGGTGCGGCAGATGCTTTGCTCAAGCTCGTCAGCTCGGCGAAACAGCTCTGAGGCTCTTGGCTGATTCATGTTGTTGCTCCCCTTTAGCTTCTCCGGACAAAAGAATGTGTGCGAAACGATCGACAATCTGACTCCAATCCAACGGTAATGCGCGACCGCGAGCAGCGGCGCGAAGGCGCTTGAGATGGCTCGGACGCAGCGCCAACGTCAGGGCATGACGGCAGAACGCGTCGCAGTCCTGTTGTGGCGCCAACATGCCGCTGACTTCGTGTTCCAGGTGTTCTCGGGCGGCGGCGTCGTCGAAACTGACGATTCCCAGGCCGCTGGCCATCGCCTCTAGGACGACATTGCCGAAGGTGTCGGTGAGGCTGGGAAACAGAAAAATGTCTGCGCTGGCGTAGTGGCGCGCCAGATCGTCGCCGCGTTTCACGCCCGCCAGAATGATGTCCGGATGTTTGGCGGCGATGCGTTCCCGCAAGGGGCCGCCGCCCACCATCACCATGCGCGCCTTGCTGACCTGTTGCTGGGCGCGTCGGAAGGCGGCGATCGCGAGATGAATATTTTTCTCGCTGGCGAGACGCCCCACATAAATGAATACAGGGCTTTCCTCGCGCACTCCCCATTCCTCACGCAGATGCTGACAGCGAAGCGAGGGATTGAACTGACTGCAATCCACGCCGCGGCTCCAGACCCGGGTGTTGCGCACTCCCATCTGGGAGACTGCCTCGGCGGTTTGCCGGGTCGGCGTCAGCGTCAGCAGCGTGCGGTGATGAAACCAAGTCAGGTAGCGGGTGATGAGTTTGGTTAACCAGCCGAATCCGTAAAAGGCGCTGTAGCTGTGAAAGTTGGTGTGAAAACCGCTGACCACCGGCACGCCCAACTCAGTAGCCGCGCTCACCGCGCTCCAGCCCAAAGGACCCTGAGTCGCTACATAAACGGCGCTCGGCGTGTCCTGACGCCAGGCTTTCAATAAGCGCCGGCGGCAGGGCAGGCCGAACTTCAGCTCACCGTATCCAGGAATCGGACGGCCGCGCACCAGAATATGCTCCATGGCGTCAATCAGCTCGCGCCTCTCTCCGAGAGGCTGATTGGGGCGCACCACCTGCACCCGGTATTGGCGGGATAATCCTTCGCTGACGTAGCGCAGCGTATTGGCGACGCCATTGATTTCGGGGAAGAAAGTTTCGGTCACAATGGCTATTTTGGGGCGCGGACGTTCCCGTTCCGCTTCAGCGGCTCGTCCCTGAATGTCCTGCAAGCTGTGCTTTAAAATCATGCATCTCACAAATATGGCTTGGCTAGGACTACCTTCCTCCCGCAAAGTTACAGAAAAACTAATCGGAGATTGCAGATTTGTGACGATTGCCATTTTTGCAGTCGACCGTTATGGTTTGCGGTCAACCGCCATATTTTGCAGGCTGCGGGCCTGTTCGCCGCTAATGTGACTACTCAGAAGGGGATGCCATGCAATACCGTCAGTTAGGAAAAACGGACCTGAACGTCAGCGCCATTTGTCTGGGCACGATGACCTGGGGGCAACAGAATACGGAAGCGGAAGCGCACGAGCAGCTGAATTACTCCGTAGATCAGGGTATTAACTTTATTGATACGGCGGAGATGTATCCGGTGCCGCCTCAGGCGGATACGCAAGGGCGCACGGAGGCCTATCTTGGTTCCTGGTTGAAAAAACGCAGTGACCGTAACAAATTGATTATCGCCACCAAGGTTACCGGTCCCGCCGCCTCATTCAGTTATTTACGCGGCGGGCCGCGATTGACCGCCGCCCATATAAGCGAAGCCATCGACGCCAGCCTTCAACGTTTGCAAACCGATTATGTGGATCTGTATCAGGTGCATTGGCCGGACCGCAACACGAACTTCTTTGGCAAGCTGGGTTATGAGCACAAAGAAGAAGAGGACGCCACCCCCATTCTTGAAACCCTTGAAGCGCTGGCGGAGCTGGTGAAAAGCGGCAAGGTTCGGCACATCGGACTCTCCAACGAGACGCCCTGGGGGGCGATGAAGTATCTCAGCTATGCTGAATCACTTGGATTGCCCAGAGCGGTGAGCATTCAAAACCCCTACAATTTATTGAATCGCACCTTTGAAGTCGGACTGGCGGAAGTGGCGCACCGCGAGAGCATCGGGCTGTTGGCCTACTCACCGCTGGCCTTTGGCATTCTCAGTGGTAAATATCTGGGCGGTCAGCGTCCCGCTAATGCGCGTATTACGTTATTCAGCCGTTTCAGCCGCTACTTGGGAGCGCAAGCCGAACTGGCGACGCAAACTTACGTGGAAGTGGCGGAAAAGCATGGGCTGGACCCGGCGCAAATGGCGCTGGCGTTCGTGACTTCTCGACCCTTCGTCACCAGCAACATTATTGGCGCCACCAGCATGGATCAGCTGCGTTCTAATATCGACAGCGCTAACCTGACGCTCAGTAACGAGGTGTTGCAGGATCTGGAAGAGGCGCATCAGCGTTATACTTTCCCATGCCCTTAACAGGTATGCTGCGCTCATTCAGGTTGGCGTAACCGCCTGAATGAGCGGGTGAAAATACAATAACAACAGCACAGAGCACTAAAATATGGTCGCGGATGTAAAGGCGGAAGCCCCAGCCTGGTCGGAAAAACTAATGTGGGGCGCTCTTAACGCCCTTGAGCGCTATCTGTTTTCCGAGAACTTCTTCATTGCGAATCTGAGTCCGTATGAGGAGATCTATCGCGACGGCATTATGTCGGTGCGTCACTATCTCCCACTGGAAGAGGACGAAATTCAGGTCGGCGATGAAACTATCCCTGTCGAAAGAGTGAAGCAACACACGCCGTTGGTGCTGGTTCCGCCTCTGGCGGCGACGTCGATGATTTTCGATATTTTGCCGCAACGCAGTATCGTCCGTTACTTTCTGGCCAAAGGCTTTGACGTTTACCTGATCGACTGGGGTGAAGTGACCGAAGATCATTCTCACCTGTCTCTGGAAACCTATGTGACGCAGTGGATGCCCGACGCGTTGCGGCAAATTCGTCTGCATAGCGGCCGCGAAGACGTCTCTTTCTTCTCCTACTGCATGGGCGGGCTGCTGACGCTTATGTACGCAGCGGCGAGCCAAGATCCTAATATTCGCAATCTGGTCACCGTGGCGAGCCCGGTGGACATGCATCAGAGCGGTATGGCGGGCAGGGTGCTGTCATTGGTCTATCGGCCCGCCAATATTATTTCCCGGGTATTAAATTTCTCTCTGATGGATTTACCTGCGCGTTTTCTGCATATCCCCGGATGGGTGAATTCCCTGGCGTTCAAGCTCACCAACCCAATGGGCAGCCTGATCAGTTCATTGGAGCTGCTGGTGAACCTGTGGGATCGGGAGTTCGTCAAAAATCACACCACCATGAGCCAGTGGTTCAACGATATGGTGGACTATCCAGGGCAGACCATTAAAGAGATGCTGGTGAAGATGGGTCTGCAGAACCAGATGGCGAAGGGGCGCATGAAGATGGGGGCGACGTCTGCGGAGTTCTCCGCTATCAAATGCTCGATTCTGGCGTTCGCTGGCGACGCGGATAAATTGGTCAGCATCAAAGCCGCTCATAAGGTGCTGGACATTGTTTCCACGGAAGACAAGGAGTTCTGTGTCGCTCCCGGCGGCCATGCCGGCGTGTTCGCCGGTGGGAAAGCGCCTCAAAACGTATGGGCGATAAGCGCCGATTGGCTGGCGCAAAGGTCCGGCGAAAAAGCGTCACAGGCGTAAAAAACGTGACAAAGACTACTTTTTGTCATAATTATGGCTAAAATCAGACGAAAGTATGGCTTTTGATAACTTAGTCACGCCGCGGGTAAATTTTATACAGTAGTATTAGAACCATAGAAACGAACCCGTAAGTTGTAAGTAGTTTTCCGGAGACCAGCGCCATGATGTTAAGACTATTCGCCCTTCTTCTGGTTCTGAATGTTGCCGGTCAGGTCTCCCGCGTAGATGCTGCAGAGCCCGCTCAAGCAGTATGGCCAGCGGATCAAAACTACACCGCTCAGGGCGCAGTCAGTGAAGGCGGAGCTGGCGATTGCGTACGCCGGGCGCTGGTGATACTGGCGAACCAGTTTCTGAAAGGCGCTGTAGACGTCGAACCCCAGGGCCATCGCCCTCAAACTTTCGGTCAAGTACTTTCCCATCCTCAATATAATTTTGACGCCATCGAAGAAGGCGTAAGCGTTTCTGTTTCCTGGAACTTCTGAGTAACTGCTTGCGAATGGGCGCTCCTGGCTTTGTCAGGGCGCGAATCCGGCGCTAAATCCCTCCGTTAATCCTTGTCATCGCGGACTTCTCAGTAAACTCTCTTTCCTTCCTTATCTGTTTTTTGACCTTTTACAATTTTTTCCTTCGCCTGCGCCTTGTTTGTCCTGCGTAAAATGGCGAATTACACAGCATGGTATAGACTTATTCATTAAGTACGTGCGGAAAACTTTCCCAACATATATCAGGCCGTTATCTGAGATAGCTTGGAATAACCCTGAAACATCTTTCCGCACGCTCCAATTTCTGTCATGTGATCCGGTTTGAGGCTGTGTGATGAATTTATCAAGTATCAGTGTCCGTTTGCCGTTGCTGTTTCTAAGTCTGGCGACGCTTATGTTGATCGGTTTCGGATACTTCGATTACTCGACGACGAAAAGCGAAGTACAGGCGAGACTTGAAAAAAGTGCGAACAACATACTTGGACGGTTGTCGCTGAGCCTGCCGGCTCCGATATGGAACTACGAAACGGAATTCCTGAACCGCAACATCGAATCGGAAATGCAGGACGCCATTGTGGCCGGCATCGTTGTTAGTAACGAAGAAAACAGGTTGGCCGCCCAATATAAGGAAAGTGGCGAAGGCGAAATCCAGAAAGTTGAAGAAGGGGCGGATCTGCCTGACCTGAGTCAGGATATGGTGCTGACCCGTGACCTGATTTACGTGGAAAGCGGCGCAGAGAACAAAGTCGGCAAGGTGGAGCTTTATATCGATCAGACGCCGGTGAAAGTCGCGTTGGACCGGGTCTTTATGAAAACCGTGGTGCAGATTATTGTGCTCGACGCTATTTTGGCGGCGGTCATGATTTTACTGCTGAAAACTACGGTGCTGACGCCTTTGAGCAACGTCACCCACGCTATCAGTGATATCGCGCAGGGCGACGGAGATTTGACGCAACGTCTGAAGTTCAAGCGTAAAGACGAGTTTGCAGCGTTGGGCGAGCAGTTCAACATATTTATAGAAAAGCTACAGGGCATTATCGGGCAGGTGGTGGAGACATCGGATCAACTGCTGCACAGCTTCACCGAGTCCAGTGACAAGGTGGAGGAAATCTCCAGGGAGATGAGTAACCAGCAGCAGCAAATAGATATGGTGGCCACCGCCAGTACGGAAATGTCATCCGCGATCGATGGCGTCGCCAAGAGCGCTGCGCAGGCTTCAGAGGCTACGCAGAAGGCGGATGAAACGGCGCAGCAGGGCGAGAAAGTGGTGCAGCAGGCCATCACGGTTATTCAAAGCCTGGCCAAAGAAGTGGACCATGCGACGGACGTGACGGAGAAGCTGGCGGTGGAAGGCCAGAACATCGGTACGGTCCTTGACGTTATCAAAAGCGTTTCCGAGCAGACAAACCTGCTGGCGCTTAACGCGGCGATCGAGGCGGCGCGGGCTGGCGAACAGGGGCGGGGATTCGCCGTAGTGGCGGACGAAGTGCGCACCCTGGCGCAACGCACTCATGAGTCTACCGACGAGATTCAGCAGATCATCGCGCGCTTACAGCATTCCACAGAGGAGGTCAAAGCCGGCATGGGGCTGGTGAAAGACCAGGCGCAACATGGCGTCACCCAGGTTCAGGAGGCGGGCAAGTCTATTGAAATCATCGCCGGGGCGGTGGACAAGATTACGGAGATGAGTACGTTCATTGCAGAAGCCGCCCACGAACAGAGTCTGGTGGTATCAGAGATCAACGAAAACGTGGTCAATATCGCCAAAGTGGCGGATGACTCCGTTGTCCGGGCGGGAGAAACCGTCGAAGCGAACAAGAAGTCTTCCGCAGACGCCAAACGTCTGCGCGACCTGGTGCGCCAATTCAAGATTTAACTTTCATAACCGCGCATGGATGCGACATTGCTACGCTAAGCGGCGCAACAGCGCCGCTTTTTTTATGCGCTAGGATTTATCCTATGGTCGGTTTGATTCTCTATTGACGATCGTCAAGTCATTTCCTAGTGTTCATTCACATACTGGGCGCGTGAGTCACGGCGGCGATCCCTGATGCCATGTAGCGTTCCCAGAGCGATAGTCTTCTACGTCAAGTCTATGACGTCTGACCGCGGGGTGGGTTGGATTGCATGCGGCCGTACTGTGGTTGGCGAAAAATAACAAAAGGAACCAGCGATTATGAGTCAAGAACGTCCACGGACCTTCAGGAAGTTGTCCGATTGCGTCGACGCTATTATTGAAAGAGTGGGGAATAAGATCGTGCTTGGCCTGCCGCTTGGTCTGGGCAAGCCTGTTCCTCTGGTGAATGCGATCTACCAGCGGGCCAAAGATGACGCCAGTCTTAGTTTAAAGATCGTGACTGCGCTGTCTCTGGAGAAGCCGGTTGGCCGCAGTAAATTAGAACGTAACTTCCTGGAGCCTTTCGTCGAACGGCAATTCGCCGGCGTCCCGGACCTGGACTACGTGCTTGACCTTCGTAACAACAGTCTGCCTCGTAATGTAGAGGTGGCGGAGTTCTTCTTCAAAGCCGGCAGCTATTTGAACAATGCCCGGCAACAACAGAATTACATGAGCAGCAATTACACCCACGCCGCGAGAGATCTCATTGCTAACGGCGTTAATGTGGTGCTACAGATGTTGGCCTATCGCGAAATCGATGGTAAGCCCTGCTACAGCTTCAGTTGTAATCCGGATCTGTCCATCGATCTGGAGCCCATGCTGCACGAACTCGCTGCGCAGGGAGCGCCGATCGCCATTGTAGGTATGGTCAATCGTCGTCTGCCTTTCATGCACAATCATGCAGTGTTGGAGCCGGAGCGGGTTGATTTCGTGGTGGACAGCCGGGACTTCGACCATCCCTTGTTTGCGACGCCTAACATGGCTATATCCCCCGCCGATCATTTTATTGGTTTCAACGCCAGTACGCTGATTCGTGACGGCGGCACGCTGCAGGTGGGGATCGGATCATTGGGAAGCGCGCTGGTTTACAGCACGATCCTGCGCAGGGAGCAGAATCAGGTATATCGCGAGCTGATGCAAGACCTGGACTTGCGCAACAAGTTCCCTGTCGTTGACGCTATTGGCGGCGATGATCCTTTGTCCCAAGGACTGTATGGATGCAGTGAGATGATGGTCGATGGTTTTATGTATCTCTACAAGGCTGGCATTCTCACTCGTGAAGTCTTTGATGATCTGGTTCTGCAAAAGCTGCTGAATCAGGGGGATATCTCCACCAGGGTGGATTTGCGCATCCTTGATGCGCTGGTCGATGCGGACGTCATTCATGCCAAGTTGCGCGCCCGGGATGTGCAGTATTTGATTAAGTACGGCATTTTCAAACCCCAGGTCGAGTTCAAAGGCGGCGCGCTGGTCTGGCAAGGGGAGCCGATCGAACCGGATTTAAGCTCTCAGGAAGCGCGTACGAAAATCGAAGCGGTCTGCCTGGGCGAGAGTTTGAAGGGCGGGGTTGTCATGCATGGCGGCTTTTTCCTTGGTCCACAGCGCTTTTATGACATGCTTCATGGGCTCAGTGACGAAGAGCATCAAAAGTTTTGCATGACCAGCGTCAACTTCATTAATCATCTTTATGACCATAAGTTTGGCGTACAAGCATTGAAGGTAGCGCAGCGCGCCGAGTCCCGTTTTATCAACTCGGCGATGATGGTGACGCTGAACGGCGCGGTGATCTCGGATGGGCTATGCAACGGGAAGGTGGTGAGCGGCGTTGGCGGGCAATATAACTTTGTCGCTATGGCGCATGAGATCCCGCAGGCGCGCTCCATCATCAAGCTGAAATCCACGCGTAACTCCGGCGGACGCAGTCTCTCCAATATTATTTTCAACTATGGGCATATGACGATCCCCCGTCACTTGCGGGATATCTTCGTGACGGAATACGGTATTGCCGACGTGCGCGGCAAACCGGATAAAGATGTGTATATCGAGCTGATCAAAGTTGCGGATTCACGCTTTCAGGACGAGTTGCTACAGCAGGCGAAGCGTGCGGGCAAAGTGCCGGCGGACTACATTCTGCCGGAGGCCTATCGCAGCAATACGCCGGAAAAACTCCGCGCATTGCATCAAAAGTACAGCGCCAAGGGCTTGTTCCCCGCTTTTCCGTTCGGGTGTGAGTTTACCGAGGAAGAGTTGAAGATAGGCAAAGCGCTGAAAGCATTGAAAGCGAAAACCTCAACCAAATTAGGTTTGGCGCAGGCGCTGTGGCGCGCCTTCCATGTGCGGGAGACGCCATTGGAGCTTGCGCCGATACTCAAGCGTATGAAGCTGGATCAACCTCAGGAAATAAGAGAGCGCATGGAGCAAAAGCTGCTGATTGCGGAAATGGCTGGCTGAAGCGGGGGTTGCGTCTAAACCAGCGCCGCGCCATAAATTAGCGGCCTCACGTAAAACAGGCGAGGCGCTTCGTGATAGAATCCCGCCCTTTTGCGGAACAGAATTATGCGACCGAAAGTTTTTACCGTGGATTACAACCTGAAAAACGCCGAAGGAGAGGTGGTGGACACCTCATTCGGCGGTGAGCCTCTGGTGTTTATGCAAGGCGCGGGGCAGGTGACCCCAGGGTTTGAGCAAGGGCTGGCGGAGCATACCGCAGGCGATGTCGTGTCGCTGACGATACCCCCCGAGCTGGCTTATGGCGCTCTGAAGGAAGAGCTGGTGCAATTAGTGCCGGTCAATCAGTTTGAAGGCGTTTATGAGTTAAAGCCAGGCATGCTGTTTCAAACTGAGTCCGGAGCCGAGCGCAAAGTAATCAAGGTAGTCAGCATCCACGGAGACAAAGTGCTTGTGGACGCCAACCATCCTCTGGCGGGACTAACCCTGTACTTCGAAGTTCACGTCAGATCGGTGCGGGAAGCGACCGATGACGAAATCAAATCAGGCTACGCCGTCGGCTAACGCCCAGTCAGGCTTGGGATCGTTGCTCCAGTACATTTGCTGCAACGATGTCTCCACCTGCTGTTGAGCTGTCCTGGCGACGCTTTCCGCAGGCGTATCCATTGCGACTTCCATGACCGGGTGAATCGCCACGTAGACATCTGTCGGCGTGGCTTTCATCAGTCTTACCAAATGCGACACGAATTCGTCGTCACCGATAAAGGGCGCGTAAGCATCTGGCACATTGTCCCGTCTGTAATGCAGGGTAATGGGCTGTATCGGAACTTGCGCCCGAATGGCGGCATTCAATAGGCGGCCATGGAATTTTTTTACCCGCTGGCCATCTGTCGTTGTGCCTTCTGGGAAAATCAGGGTTGTGGCTCCGTCACGCATGCTGGACTCCAGCTCCGTCATCACTTGCCGCGCTTTGCCGCCGCCCCGGGTAATGAATAGGGTGCCAGCCTGCGCCGCCAGCCAGCCAATGAAAGGCCAGCTTCTGACCTCCGCTTTAGACAGAAAGTGTAATGGCTTGATAGCGCCGAGGACCGGAATATCCAGCCAGGAAATATGGTTACTGATCACCATCACCGGCCCGTCATAGAGTTCACCGGACGCGTGAATACGCAGGTTCAGCACCCGGCATAAACCCGCCAGCCAGAAGCGAGCGATTGGCGCGCGCCGCAACCTGCCGGGCTTGATGGCGTCTATAACCGCCACAATTGCGGCGAGCACCGCGCCCCACATCAGATAAGGGATCAGAATCGAGGCTCTCAGAAACAGGCGAACTGAATTCATGGCGTCCTTCCTCCGGGCGTCAGGCGCAGTGATCAGGCTTGTGGTTCTTTCATGAAATGCTTCGCGTAGCGCGCCGCCAGTGCATCGATGTGCAACAGAATAAACAAATCAGCGCACTGGAAGTCAGGGTCCCAGCATGGATCACCGCCGATCTGGGCGCCCAGGCGCATGTAAGCGCGGATCAACGGGGGAACTGCTGACTTGTTGGGAACCGGGCCGACAGGCTGGGGTAAGGTCCGCTTGGGAATGACCCTGGCGTTTTCCGCTGTGAGGCAGCGCTCCTGTAACTGGCGCGTGATAGACCAGGCTTCCGCCGTGCCCTCTATGACGCTGATGGAGCCGCATCCCAATAGATAGTCGAATTCATTGTCAATGACGTACTTGGCGATGCCGGACCATAACAACGCCAGAGTAGCGCCGTTGCGGAAGGCGGGGTGCACGCAGGTGCGGCCGATTTCCAGTTTTCGCCCCGGTAGCTGACAAATAGCGCTAAGGTCGAACTCGCTTTCAGAATAGAAACTGCCCGCCAGTTTTGCTTTGTCATCGGCAAGCAAGCGGGTGGTGGCGACCACTTGTCCGCTGATGTTGTCTTTCACCAACAGGTGATCGCAAAAAGGATCGAAACTATCGCAGTCCAGTCCTGGAACCGGGCTGTGGAGATTGGCGCCGAACTCTTCCGTAAATATCCGGTAGCGCAGTTGCTGCGCCATGATCACCTCTTCACTACGCTGCGCCACGCGAACGAAGAGCTCCGCTTTCTTTGATTCCGCCTTGGCTAAGACGACTCGCTGACCTGATGTGTGCATAGTAATTCTCTTTATAGTGTTTTGGCGGATACTATGGCGATTACGTGACAGGGGGGTGACGTTGCAGTTACTGGTTTATGACAATTGTTTTTAAGTAAGCGTTGGTGTACTTGCTAAGTCACTTGACTTAGAAAGGGGTAATTTTTGTAAGACTGGTTATACTTATGTGGATAAAAGTGCTATTTTTCTATAAGTCACGAATAATTCTAAATTTTATTGGGGGCCATTCAGGAAAGGATGGCGACAGGGGCAGGGACGGGACTCAAAATCTATAATGTGAGAGATACGGATACCGTGGATACTAATGAAGCTTGGCGCATATTGATCGTTGAAGATGATGAACGTTTGGCCGATCTTACCAAAGAGTATCTTGAATCGAATGGCTTGATGGTCTCCGTTGAGCCCAATGGCAGTAAGGCTGTTGAGCGAATTCAGAATGAGCAACCCGATCTGGTCGTATTAGACTTGATGCTGCCGGGCGAAGACGGTCTTTCCATTTGCCGCAAAGTACGGCCGAGTTATAACGGCCCCATTCTGATGCTGACCGCGCGTACAGATGACCTGGACCAGGTATTGGGCCTGGAAATGGGTGCGGATGATTATATGTGTAAGCCGGTGCGCCCGCGGGTGTTGCTGGCGAGAATCCGCGCGTTGCTGCGCAGGGTGAAGGAGCAGGGCGAAGCGGCCGCAGAATCGCCGGTCGCCGAGCAGTCTGGAGACGGTCCGGTGCGTCTGGTGTTCAACAACCTGGTGATCGATCGCTCTATGCGCGAAGCCTGGTTGGAAGACCAAAGTATCGACTTGACCAGTGCGGAATTCGATTTGTTGTGGTTGCTGGCCAGCAGCGCCGGCAGAGTGCTCAGCCGGGAAGAGATTTTTACCGCACTGCGCGGTATTGAATATGATGGACAGGATCGCTCCATCGACGTCAGAGTTTCCCGCATCCGACCCAAGATTGGGGACGATCCGGTGCATCCCAGACGAATCAAAACGGTGCGTAGCAAAGGATATCTCTTCGTCAAAGAAGCCTAACCGGGACAACAGGGCTCACTGTGAATAACGTCTTTCTGCGCGTATACAGCGGCGTAGCGTTATCGTTGCTCGTATATGCAGTTATAGCACTGGGCCTTTTTCACTCCATAAACGCCGTGCGCTACCTGCAGTACCGAGAGCAACGCGTGGCGCCGCTATTCAACTGGGTCATAGAACAGCCGGAAGAGCGGCTGGAATTCCTCAAATCCATCACCACTACTGATCTGACATTTGATTTGCTCGCTCCGGCGGAGTTTGAGTTCAGTCGGTTGGAGCGGGAGCGCCTGGCCTACGGGCAAACCATCGTTCTTTCCAATAACGCCGGCATACATGCTTTCGCCCAAGCTGGTCCAGATAAAATGCTGGGCGCCTATTTCGCCGACCTGCCATTGGAAAGCGCTCTGTGGGCGGCGCGTTTGATCTCCCTACAAACTCGCGCCGTGGCCAAAGAGTCCCGTGAAGATACTCTGTTGGAATTGGGTAAGACCTTTAACCTGTCAGCGAGCCTGGTTCCGCTTAGCGTGATTGCGGAGTGGCCCGCCAATATTCAGGGACGTTTTCTGAAGGAAGGGTGGACTTCGTTGCCGTCACAGGGTCGTAAAGGCGATGCGCTGGCGGTGTCGTTCGACAAACAGTTCATTTTGCAGATTGACCCGGTGCCGACGTTTAATCCCTGGGCCTGGCCGGTCTTGACGACGCTGATTGTCGCCGGGCTGGTATGTATCGGCGCCACACTTTATCTGTTGCTGGAAAAACTGGAGCGCCGCTTGCGTAAGCTGGAAACCGTGGCCAGTCGTATTGCGCGAGGAGAGTTAGACGCCAGGGTGGATGACAACCGCTTTGACGCCGTCGGACGCCTGGGGACGGTATTTAATCGAATGGCGGAGCATATTCAGCGGCTCGTCGCGGTGCAGCGGGAAATGATTCACGCGGTGTCGCACGAATTGCGTACGCCGGTCGCCCGCATTCGTTTTGGCGTGCAGATGATTGAAGACAGCACGGAAGACCAATTCCTGCACAAGCAGTTGTCAGGGATTGATTCGGATATACAGGAACTCAACGAGCTAATTGATGAAATCCTCACCTACGCTCGCTTGGAGCAAGGTGGGCCTATCCTGGACTTCCAGGAAGCGAATGTTAAAGACATCGTCAATCAGGTGGTGGGAGAGCAGAGTTCTGTTAAACCAAACCTGGAAATCAGCGCGGACTTCGTACGAGGTTCGGATCGTTGGAAAGTGTCTGAAGTCGAGCCCCGCTACATCCATCGCTCAGTGCAGAATTTGGTGGGCAATGCAACACGCTATGCTAAGTCGAAAGTGGTTGTGCATTGTAACTTCGGCCAGGAAACCTGCCGTATTGATGTTGAAGATGATGGGCCAGGTATTCCTGAGGCGGATTGGGAACGCGTATTTACGGCCTTCGCAAGGCTCGATGATAGTCGCACCCGTAGCTCCGGCGGATACGGTCTGGGGCTTTCCATTGTTCGACGAATTCTATATTGGCACGGCGGACAAGCCTTTGTCGGCCGCAGCGAAAACCTTGGCGGCGCCAAGTTCAGTCTGGTCTGGCCCCGTAAACAAGGGGCATAAAAAAAGCGCAGCTTGAGCTGCGCTTTTAAAGTCTATCTCTCTTCCCTTATTTGCTGATTACTTTCAGGTTGTCGATGTACATGCTGGTGGAAGGCTGTGCGCCAATCACATGCAGACGCAGCTGAGAGATGGTCCCGTTCGGAGAAAGGTTCAACTCACCGCTGATATTCTGCCATTGTGAGGTGGCGATATCCTGGCCGCCCAGCTTCTTCCAATGACCACCGGAGTTATCAACGTAGTAGACCCACAGTTCTGCCTTATCGGATGAGCGACGGCTGCTGGTCAGATAAACGTCAGCGCTGACCTGATAGGACTTACCGGCTTCCAACAGGCCGTGTGCGTTGAATCCAGGGCCGGAGTACCAGCGGTAGCGATAGTTGCTGAGCAGGCTGTACTTACCGGAAGCGGCTGTGTCGCTCAGGTAAAGTTTGGTTCCGAAGTAGTTGCTCCAGCCGCGAGTCCCATTTTCAAAGCCTTCATTGATGATTTCTTTGCCGCCGGGATTGCTGGTGTCGCCGCCGTTGTCATCGCCATCGTCTCCGTCGCGGTTGAGAGGAGCAATCTTCACTTCGTCAACCAGCATGTCTACGCCAGCGCTAGCGCCGTAAATCAACATGCCTACCTCACGGATGGAGCCTTTGGCGTCCAGCGTAAAGGTGCGTTCATACTTGGACATTTCGCTGTTGGTGAAAGAGGCGCGGGAGAGGTATTGATAGTGCGTGCCGCTGTCGTCGGAAACTTTGAATACGACGCGCATATTCTCGCGACTGCCATTTTCACCCAGGCCGAGTTTGGCGGTTAGTTTATATTCAACGCCAGCCTTCAGTTTGCCGGTCAGCTTCTGGTAAGCGCCAGCGTAGTAGGCTGAGCGATTGGTGATTTCCAGAATATAATCACGGCCGCAGTCTTTCTTGAAGTAAGCCTGTCCCAAGTCGCCAGCGTTGCTGTAGCTGGTCCAGCTGGACAGCTCATTGAAGTCGCCGTCTTCCACCAGATTGTCGTTCAACTCTGGCTTGCTGCATACGGTGGTGTCGTCGCCGTTATCTCCATTGTCGCCGCCGTCATCTCCACCATTGTCATCGCCGCCGTTGTCGTCTCCGTTATCGTCGCCATCTCCACCGTCGTCGATCTTCGTGGGGAAGAAAGCTGCGATCTGGTCGCCAATCTTGCGCAGGTTCTGCGCCGCATCGGCGCCGTTGCTCTGTCCCGCGCTGACGCCACAAGCCTGGCCTTCACATTTGTTGAGGTCCGGGTTGGACATCATTTGCAGCTGGTTACGAGTATTGTAGGCCTGAGGATAGGCCATGATGGTGCTGAATGAGCCGTACACGCCGTGGCCGCGGGCCCAGGACCAGATGCCGCCTTGCGAGTTTTGAACGGCAGAGTGGCCAAGACTCATGTTATGGCCGAGTTCGTGAGTGAAAGTGCTGTATCCGCAATCTACGCCGACCAGGCTGAAGCCGGCTGAAGCGGCGTTGCTGTAAAGCTGACCTGAGCTGGAGTTACCCGGTGGAACATAACCGATACCGCACACATACCCGCCATTCATAGGCTCGCGCAGGTTGATCAGGGTTACAAGGTCAGCGCCGTACTTCTGGCGCAGTGAGGCGACAGTGTTGTTGCGGCTGAAGGAATCCAGGTTGGAGCTGTTTACATAAACATAGTTTGAATTGATCTTTTCCGCGCCTACAAGGCGCAGACGCATATCAACATTACTGTTCTCGTAGGCTTGGTTGCTGTACTCGATATAGGACGCAATACGGGCGTCGATATCGCGACCATTGGAGGTCTGTGTCGCTTGGTCAATGTACAGAACCAGTACGTCTACGGTGTTCTTCGCATGCGCGGAGCCGGCTCCGACGCTGGCGGCGAACATAAGGGCGGCGGCTTTACTAAAATTCATTATAGTTTTCCTTTTTTCATTTATATTTTATGAGTTGCTTTGAGGCTGCTCGGGCGTTGGCAGATCCAGAGGTGGAATCGGCACACCGTCGTCAGTTGGGGTGATCCGGCTGTTTATTTCGCCTTCGTCGGTGAGGGTGACCTGTCCGGTGTCGTTATTAATAACAGCGGAATAAGTGCCGGTGCGGGTGGCGATGACTACATGCGTGTCCATCTCTCCGCGTGTGATGATGACGTTATCTGTCGGAGCTCCGCCGACCAGCGGGCCTTTCCAGACTTCTATGGTGTCTAGCTGATTGTGTGTGGAAGTGATTTCCGCAAGCAGCGACTCATTTCTTTGCGGGATAGGCAGTTCCAACTGCCGTCCCACGCGCAGCTTATCCAGCGCTTCCATATTGGCGTGCATCCTTTTGGCGGGGATGCCGTTCACAACAACATCTTCAGCGTCTCCTGGAGCGCTCCACATGGACATGACTTCGTTGGAGTCGTTAGCGTCCAGCTCATCATTTACCGGTTCAGGTGGAGGTCCGTCGGCGGAAAAATCCGCATCAGCCTGCGTCGCCGTGCTGGCGGGCGGCTGTGACGTGGTGGTCTGAGATTGGGCGTCAAGCGGCGCCGGAGAGCTGAATGCGGCAGCGGGGGCCGCGCCTCCAGGTTGTGCTTCATTGGAAGCGGCTGGCGTGTCGGGGCTTGGCTTGGGACCGTCGGAATAACGAAGTATTCCCACGACCGACGCCAAGGCGACCAGACCGGCTGCGCCCAGGATCAGTGGCTTCTTCATTTGCGTTCCTTTCTGACTGTGTTTGGAATAGAACAGTTAACATTCCGCTCACATTCATCCATAAACGAGCGATCTTACCGGGCGGTCCGAAAATTTAGCCAAATGGCGCCGACGCCTCAATCGTGCAAATGGGCGTTGGACTAATGGCTTACTTTGGCTTGTCTACTTGGTCAGGATTTTTGAGGGCGTAAAAATTTGGGTTTTAGAGTGGGCGGATTTAGGTGATGTAAAAATAAGGAGTTAGGCCTTTTTGCTTACCATTTGTTACATAAGGCGACACTTCTCTAACAGACACGAAGGCGGGAGAAATTCATAATTCGTCTCGTAAGGGATGACTCTTTGAGGTTGTAGTTCTATCGAACTTTCCTTGTTTCATTGTGGGGCTATTTTAGCCCCTCTTTTTTTGCCCCCCTTTCAGACTTCAGACTTCAGACTTCAGACTTCAGACTTCAGACTTCAGACTTCAGACTTCAGACTTCAGACTTCAGACTTCAGACTTCAGACTTCAGACTTCAGACTTCAGACTTCAGACTTCAGACTTCAGACTTCAGACTTCAGACTTCAGACTTCAGACTTCAGACTTCAGACTTCAGCTGCGCCTTTATTTTTTAAACGCGATTAAATGTTCTGCTTTCAGGCGAATGGCGACTTCCGCATCAATGGGGAAATCCTGGTGGCTGGGCGTCAGCGCTTCCAGTTTGCGGCCAGAGCTGAGGAGGAGTCGATAGAGGGTTGAGGAGCCAGCAAATATCTTATCGATAATTTTGGCCTTTTGAGGGGAGGTATCGTCGAATACCAAGTCGTCAGGACGGATCAATACTTCGACAGCCTGTTGCGGATTCCAGGGGTAGGCCCTGTTGCCGCGAATGACGCCAAGCTCCGTTTCAACGCTGTCGTGGGTGGCCAATACGCCGGGTAGTAAGGCTCCGCGGCCGATAAAGTTGGCGACAAAGCGGTTGGCGGGCTCATGATACAGGTTATAGGGGGTATCCCACTGCTGTAAGCCTCCTCCGTGCAAAATGCCAACGTGATCAGCCATGGCGAAGGCTTCGTTTTGGTCGTGGGTCACCAAAATTGCGGTGATGTCCCGCTTTTTGAGTATTTCCCTGACGTCCAGGCTAAGGCGCGAGCGAAGTTCTGCATCCAGATTGGAGAAAGGCTCGTCCATTAGCAGCAGCACTGGGTCTGGCGCAAGTGCGCGAGCTAAGGCGACGCGTTGCTGCTGGCCTCCAGAAAGTTGGTGAGGGTAAGCATTCGCGTAAGCTGTCATACCGGTAAGCTCCAGCATGTCTTTCAGCTTTGCGTCTGCTTCCGTCGCACTGCGATTATGCAGGCCAAACCTAATATTTGCGGCGACGCTTAAGTGAGGGAAGAGCGCATAATCCTGGAATACCATGCCGACTTGGCGTTTCTCCGTCGGCACAGTGGCGGATGGCGTAGAAACGGGAGCGCCATTTACTCTCACCTCTCCCGCAAAGACGGGCTGAAAACCCGCCAACACACGCAGAACAGTCGTCTTGCCGCAGCCGCTGGGGCCTAGCAAGCTGGCTATTTCGCCTTTGTTGAGCTGAAAAGACAGATGAGATACGACAGCCTGATCACCATAGCCGCAGCTGAGGTCTTTGGCCTCCAGCAGAGGAGCGCTCGCCGCCATGTTAAACCTGCTTGCCGTAGAGCAGGAATTCCATAAGGGCCTTTTGCGCATGCAGGCGGTTCTCTGCTTCATCCCAGACAACGGAGCGTTGGTCGTCAAGCATGTCTGTGCTGATTTCCTCGCCTCGGTGTGCGGGTAAACAATGCATGAACAACGCATCGGGCGCGGCTTTATTCATTAGCTCAGGGGAAACCTGGAATTGGGAGAAAGCCTTTTCCCGCTCTGCCTGCTCTTGCTCTTGTCCCATGGAGGCCCATACGTCGGTAACGACCAAGTGGGCGCCTGCGACAGCGTCAGACGGGTTACGGAATATTTTTACCCGGTCCGCGTTCTGCTCTACTAGCGACTGCATGGGCTCATATCCTTCAGGGCAGGCGACCGCCAGCTCAAATCCGAATTGGCGCGCTGCGTTGATGTATGAGTTGCACATATTGTTGCCGTCGCCAATCCAGGCGACTTTCCTGCCTCGGATAGAGCCTCTGTGTTCGACATAGGTCTGTATGTCTGCGAGAAGCTGGCAGGGGTGGTAGTCGTCAGTCAGTGCATTAATGACCGGTGCAGAGGAATACTTGGCGAAGAGTTCAAGTTTGCTGTGTTCAAAGGTGCGAATCATGATGATGTCGACCATGCGCGACAGAACCCGAGCGCTATCCTCAATAGGTTCTCCGCGGCCCAGCTGTGTATCGCGGGGCGAAAGAAATATGGCTGAGCCGCCCAACTGCGCCGCTCCCGCCTCAAAAGAGACGCGAGTACGAGTGGAGGACTTCTCAAAAATCATACCCAGAACCTGGCCTTGCATCGGCGTATAGGCCTGTTTGCTTTTATGCTTGGCTTTAAGCTGGATGGCCCGCTCAATCAGATATTCCAGTTCAGCCGGGGAAAAGTCACACAATGTCAGAAAATGTCTGATGCTCATGGTGCGTTACTCGCCATTTCAGTAGGTTTAAGTCAAATATAGAAGGAATGAAAGACGACGGCGGTCGCCTTTCAGTATGCACGGCTATAAACCTACCTTGGTTTTTTTCGATCGTCCGCTGCGTAGAGCTTGATCAGTCGCACCAGTGTCGTTACTAGATGTTCGGCTTCAACGTCCGTCATGGTCAGAGCAGGCAACAAACGGATAACGCGATCAGACGTGACATTGATCAGAAGTCCCACTGTTTGCGCCAGGGGAACTAATTCGGGGCAGGGCTCAGTCATTTCTATGCCGATCATCAAGCCCTTGCCGCGAATGTCCTTGATATATTCGGCGCCACCGAATTCCTGCTTCAGCTTGCTGAGGATTTGCTCGCCAAGAGTGCGGGCTCTTTCGGTCAAATTGTTGCTTTGAATCGTCTTGATGACCGCCATCGCCGCTGCGCAAGCAAGTGGATTGCCGCCAAATGTCGAGCCATGAGAACCGGGATGGAACACTTCGGAAGCGACGCCTTTGGCCAGGCAGGCGCCAATAGGCACGCCATTGCCCAGGCCTTTGGCTGTTGTTACGACATCGGGAGCGATGCCATAGTCCTGGTAAGCGAAGTAAGCGCCAGTGCGGCCGTTGCCGGTTTGCACTTCATCCAGCATCAGCAGCCAGCCTTTGGAGTCACACAGTTTTCTTACTGCATGGAGATATTCTACTGGCGCGATGTTAACGCCGCCTTCGCCCTGGATAGGCTCCATCATTACCGCGACAATATTATTGTTGGCGCGGGCGATATTCTCCAGGGTTTTCATATCGTTGTATGGTGCTCTAACGAAGCCTGACACCAATGGCTCAAATCCGGCCTGAACTTTGCGGTTGCCGGTTGCGCTCAATGTCGCGAGAGTGCGGCCGTGGAAAGAGTGATCCATGACGATAATTGAGGGGGATTCAATGCCCTTCTTTTTGCCGTATAGACGGGCAAGCTTGATGGCGGCTTCGTTGGCTTCGGCGCCGGAGTTGCAAAAGAAGGCACTGTCCATACCGGCGACTTGGCACAATAGATCGCCCAGTTGTTGCTGTAGAGGAACCTGATAAAGATTGGAGCAGTGCAAAAGCTTCTTGGATTGGCTGCAAACCGCTTCGGAAACGGCAGGGTGCGCATGACCCAGTCCACATACGGCGATTCCGGTTACTGAGTCAAAATAGCGGTTGCCTTGAGTATCGTATAACCAGCAACCTTCTCCATGCGTAAAGGCGATGGGCAGTCTGCCATAAGTATTCATCAGGGTTGGACCGGCCATTTTCTTCGTCCTCTTATATACAACCTTAAACTCTATATATGGTTGAAAACCCTATATAACGCAAAAAGGCAGCCCCGGCTGCCTGTTCCAACAGCTATAGTATAGATAATTGTTACACATGGCAACGAAGCCCAGGGAGGCGCTGATCTGGCTCAAATTTCCTGGTTAACAGATGATTATTTGCCCCTGAAGAAGCGTCTCTTTTCGCGTATACTTCCGCTCCAGAAGGGGCGAAGAGCCTTATTTTTTGCGCTCTATGTCGATGCCTGTTTAAATCGTCATCGCTAGCGCATAAAAACATAGTAAAATAGTCAACCAATCACTCAATGACTGTTATTAAAGGTTAGGTTTATGGATGTCATCGAAGTTATCAAAGAGCAATTGACCAGCAACCCTGTCATTCTTTTTATGAAGGGGTCGCCCAATGCTCCTCAGTGCGGATTCTCCGCTCGTACTGTTCAGGCGTTGATGGCCTGCGGTGAGAAATTTGCTTATGTGAATATTCTGGAGCATCCAGAAATTCGTGAAGCGTTGAAAACCTACTCTAACTGGCCGACCTATCCTCAGCTTTATATTAAAGGCGAGTTGGTAGGCGGGTGCGATATCGTCACTGAGTTGTACGAATCTGGCGAATTGCAGGGAATGGTGAAAGGCGCTGCAGTCGCAGAATAACCATTTCAAATATGCGGCTTTGGACCTGCAGCTATAGCTTAGCTGGCAGGGGTGTACAGGATCTGCACTAGATAACTGTATCCAAATACGCTGTCTGTAGAAGGTGGGCGTTGATAGGGGTTGGCGGCGTATGCGCTGCGAATCGCCGCAGCGTCCAGCTTCTCGTCCCCACTACTTCTCTCTACCTCCGCTTTAACTAGCATTCCTGTTTCTTGAAACTGCAACTTGAGCACGACCATGCGGGGCTCTGTGAGGTCGCTATATTCATATTGATTGTTGTAGAGGCGATTTTGCGCCAAGTGGCGCACGAGGTATGGCCAAAAAGTCGAGTGTGTTGATGGCTGGCTTTTCAATAGCTCCAGGATGGATGCGTCCATCTCATATGCTTTGTTTTCTGGTTTATTGGGTTTTTTGTCGCCAGAGAGCGGTTCGCCTTTAAACAGGTCGCTCACCCAGTTCGGGTTAGTGCGATTTGCATTGCTGCGAGGTATTCCCGAGAAGGTGTCTTGTTGTGCGCTTTTCCATGGAGGCGTGTCGTCGACAATGTCCTTTGGCGCTTCGGCATGTGTAGGTTTGTTATTACTTTGAGCTTCTGGGGCGGCGGGCGCTCGTGCGCTGAGAGTGACTGTAATTGTTGAGTTTTCTTTTGGTGGAAGCTGGATGGAATATAGTAGAAAGAGTATGCCTGCGTGAGCGAGGATGGAGAAGAAAATAGCGTTGGTGGCGCGCGCGCCGTTAAATTCACTGTCAGACATAAAATACATCGAACTTGAGGTCTGCAGTGAATTTAACTTATTTCCCAGGGCGGTAGAAATGAGTTTCCGTCAGTTATGTGAAGCGGGTAGTCCTATTCCGCCTCACGCCGCCTTGCCTGACATCTTTCTCAGGTTGCCAATAACGGCATCCATCGCCCTGTCGAACAGGAGGCCTTCTTCCAGCGCTTTGATACGCCCTTTACGTAATTCGTGAGCCAGTTCGCCTCGGGTCTTCTCGACGACTTTCAGTCCTAGGCGGTTAACGAATATGTAGGTGTCGGAGTCCTCGATCTTTGTGGACAGCTTGCATCTGAAGCGAGCGCCATTTACCAGAGAAAACTCAATCCAGGCTCCACACTCCATCTCATCCACTTTGGCGAGATATTCCGCCAGTGCAGCGTCTTCGTACTCGCTCTGACGTTCTACCGCTGTTTTTGCGGCAGGAGTGAGTTTTTGTTCTATGACTACTGGGACCGATACGGGCGGCTTGGGTGCGTCATTCTGTGCGCTGGTTATAGACTGTTGCTTGAAGGTTTCTGTCAGCGCCTTCTTCAGTTCTCCCAGCATGTGCTCAAGCTTGGCTGAGTTGTAGGAAACCTCTTTCAAGCCAGCTTTGAGGTTTTTGAGTAACTGGGGAACAACTTTAACCCAGCGCTGTCTGGCTTCAACTTCGGCATGGGGCTGTAAGCACCAAGTCAGTTCGTCCACCACTTTGGTGCACTGATTCAGGCGATGTTCCGTGTCTTCTTTTAAGTAAGCCAGGAACATAACGCGGCTCCACCCGCCGCGAAGTAGTTCAACGGCAACAGGTGGGAGAGGTTGCGCAGCGATTTTCTCGCTGAGAATCTGTTCTACCACCTGATGGGCTTTATGGGACTTGACGCGGCCAATTTCCGCTTCTTTGGTTCGCTGCTCAACCAGCTTGGCCTTTCGTTCTTCGCGGCTTAAATATTGAGAGAACTCTTGGTATATCTCTTCGAAAAGCTCGCTTTCGCCGTTGAACTCCTCAAGGATGCGCTGAACGGCGCGGTGGATTTGTTCGTAGAGCTTGTCGCGTTTTTTCTCTGATGCGTCACTCCAGCCAATGCCTGCTTTCGCCAGTGCGTTTAATAGCTTGCGGGCAGGGTGAGATGGCTTGCTAAAAAAACTTTTGTCTCTGATTGCGACTTTGAGAATAGGAATTTGCAGGCGACTAATTAGGACCTGAATCGGAGCCGACAGGTTGTAGTCATCAAGGATGAACTCGAAAAGCATGGAGACTAGGTTGATGAGGTCTTCATCAACTTGATCAAGTGCTGTCGCCTTGCCTGACTTTTGGCTTTCTTCGGTCAACAATCCTTGTACCGCTGAGCGCAGATCTAACGCTACGACGGGCCCTTCCGCCAGATTCTCAGTGCGAACGCTATGCTGCAAACGGGATAGGATTGAAAGTAAGTCGGCGTCTGCAATGAATTGCACGTTTCCTGGGGGCGGGGCTTGTCGTCCTCCGGCTCCAGCTCCAACGTTTGCGCCTTGTTGCTGCTCAGAAGAGTCTGATGGCGTGTTCCTGAGCGCGGACAGTAGCTCTTGTACTTGACTAAAAACATCGCCTGCGCCGTCATGACTGTTTGCATCGCTTTGCGCTTCCAGGGGGCGTGCGGAAACGTCGGAAGTTGACCGAGGGGTGACGCGGGACTTTTTGGCTGTATATTTCAGGTTAGGCATAACACCTGCCTGAATCATTATTTTGTTGGCCTCTTCAAGACTCTCGACCAAGTTGCCCATTACGTAGCGGTCGAATTGCTTATAAACGATCAGTTTTTCTTTTATTTCGATATCAAGACCAATACAGGCGTCGGAAAACGCCTTGCAGATATGCTCAGGGTCTAATGGGTTGACCGCATTTTCTTCATTGGTTTCGCCATACACACTGGATACGCGAGTCTGAAACTGCAATAGCGAGCCGGAGAAGTTAGCTCTTGCCTTGCTGATCATGCTGTTAATCGCGACGGACTCTTCCAGGGCGTCGTTCTGCACCAGGCTCAGTACATCAACATCAACATTGTCGGACAATGTCTCGCTGGACTTATGCTGGGAGGGCGGCTGATTGAACAGGCGTGCGAGTTCCTGCTGGAAGTGGTTTTCTATCCCCTTCCGTTTTATCCGGATCTCACGCATGGCTTCGAAATAGCGATTTTGCTCATTATTTGTATGAGCGTGATTCGCTAGTTCAAAGAAAGAATCATCAACACCATCGAACATGCTGTTGAGGAAGTTAAGGAGCATTGAGATGGAGTGATCGCGAATACGCGTAAGCAACTGCTCATCCGCGGGCTTTGGGTGAGCCTTCACGCGCTCGCGAATGTAACTTACACCGCTCCCCTTATTCATAAACTTCTCCTGTTGCACCCAAATGGGGCGTCAAAAACAAGCTGACAACAGATATTGTTATTTTTTTGGGTATGAGTTTGGCGGTGAGTCGTTATAATAATTGCCGTCTATTTTACGGCTTTATATACAAAAATCTACCATAAGTTACTAAAACGGTCTTGCCATCTTAGGCTGTATTGCACCGTTTTAGTCAATTCTATGCGGTCGCCCCTGAAGTCGACCGCATAGGTAAGGGCGTTGATAGCTTCAGTTCGTATAAACCGGACCGATGCCAACGCTCCAAATGACAACACTGGTGGCGATCAAAGCTACAAGCATAACTAGACCAACGGTCAGAACGCTTGTGGCGAACATGAAGCCTCTTTCTTTGGGGATTTTCATCAAAATCGGTAGACCTTCGTAAAGAAGGTATACAGAGTAAGATACCCCGACTAATCCTGCGAACATGTCTACCCAAATATTGGGGTAAACGGCTATGGCCCCCATAATAAATAACGGTGTTGCTGCATAGGCAGCCAGCTCAATGCCTCTCGGCGCATTTTTGTCTACGCCATAGGTGATTGCCATAAAGTCGATGAATTTGCCCAGAATATAGATTCCGGACAGCATCGCCACGTAGAAAAGCGCGCACAAGTTAAAGGCGCTTACTTGAGTTAGCTTGACGGTTTCTTCGCTGCCAATGGTCCAGCCTACTTGCGTGGAGCCGATATAAGCGGCGATGGTTGGGATTAAGGCCAGTAATAGCGTGTGTTGTACGTACAGTCGCCCTGTTGTGGCGCGCTCTTCGCGTATTGACAGCCATTCCTGATCGGGATGCGTGAAAAGACCTAACGTGTGGCCCAGGATCATATAGGAAGCCTCCTTCTTATTTTTATGGTCACTATTACTTCATAGTGTTCCGGCTATTTTTAGTCAAGAAGTAGCTTATATTTTGATCTTTTAAGCGATTTTTTTTTATTCGCTAACTGCATATGGAGGGGCGCCGGACATTGATTTGAATGAGTTTCCGGCGCGTTATAATTACTGTTGGGCGGCCTTTTTCTTTTTGCTGCTCTTTGGTGGGGCGAATGGATCGTGAACAATTGCGGCCTTGACGACATTGTCTTTGACCTGTTTGATTTCCACATTGTACCCGTGCAGCTTAAGGCATGTTGGATTCTCTGGAATGGTCTCCAGCAGTTCCATGATAAGTCCGTTTAGCGTTTTGGGGCCATCGGTGGGGAGTCTCCATCCCAGTATTTTGTTGATCGTGCGGATTGTCGCAAAGCCATCGATCATGTAGCGGTTGTCGTCCATTGGCGTGATGTCTGGGCTGGTGGCGGCGATATCGGTGGTGAACTCTCCGACAATCTCTTCCAGTATATCTTCCAGGGTGGCTATGCCTTGTACGTCGCCGTACTCATCTACAACGACCGCTATTCGCCGCTTTTCTTTCTGGAAGTTAAAAAGCTGGGTGTTTAGCGGAGTGCCTTCTGGAATGAAATAGGGTTCACGGCAGCTTTGCATGATCATCGCCTTGTTTATCTCGTTCTGAGTGAGAAATTTGGCGGCATTGCGGAGGTGGAGGATGCCTATAATGTTGTTTATATCCCCCCGGTAGACTGGCAGCCGGGTGTGTTGAGCTGATCTTAGTTGTTCGACAATCTCATCAATGTTGTCCTCTATGTCGATCCCCGTAATTTCATTTCGTGGGATCATGATGTCCTCTATTGTGACTTTCTCCAGATCTAGGATGCTTAGAAGCATTTGTCTGTGTCGTTTTGGGATGCGGACTCCCGCCTCGTGAACCAGGGTGCGTAGCTCTTCGCGAGACAAGTGGTCAGATCCTGCCTGAGACTCGGTGACTCCAAATAGGCGGAGTAGTGAGTTAGATACGAGGTTGACGCACCACACAAAGGGATAGAGAAGCTTCAGTAAAGGAATTAGTGCGACTGAAGCGGGGAAGGCTACTCGCTCTGGATAGAGGGCGGCGAGTGTTTTAGGTGTAACTTCAGAAAAAACCAGGATAGTTATCGTTAATACCGCGGTGGCGATTGCAATGCCTGCGTCTCCCCATAGGCGTATGGCAATAACGGTGGCGATTGCGGATGCAAAAATATTAACAAAGTTATTGCCAATCAGGATGACGCCGATTAGCTGGTCTGGTCGCTGCAATAAGGCGTTGGCGCGCTTTGCGCCTTTGTGCCCGTTTTTGGTCATGTGCCTTAAACGGTAGCGGTTCAGGGTCATCATTCCTGTTTCTGAGCCGGAAAAGAACCCAGAGAGGGCTATCAGGATGATCAATACTACGAAAAGAAAAGTGGTGGATAAGTCGTTCAAGGGGAGCGTTAAACCATTTGTTGTGATTACGAAGTCATCATAGAAACGCTTGGGGGCGTGTCAAGATCAGATTTTGGGTTGGATGATAAACTCTAAGGCGATCTTGCTGCCCAGAAACCCTAGGGCTAGCAGTAAGCATCCGCCAATTGTCAGTCTGGCGGCGAGCAAGCCTCTCCAGCCCCATAGGTTACGGCCAACGGCCAAGAGTGCGAAGATAAGCCAGGATAAAATCGAAAGCGCTGTCTTGTGGACCAAATGTTGTGCGAACAGGTCTTCCACAAAGAAGCTGCCAGTTACTATCGCCAGAGTGAGAAGGATTAGGCCTGTCCAAATCATCTCAAATAAAATATCTTCGGTGGTCTGAAGAGGGGGGAGCGCTTTGACAAGTCGGCCGGTCATGTGAGACTTCAGCTGCTTGTTTTGCGCGTACAGAAGTAAAGCTTGTAATCCAGCCAGACTAAATACGGAGTATGCAATCACTGATAAGGTGATGTGCGCCATGAGTCCCACATGTCCAGGTTCTACCACCTGAGTGGGGCCTTTAAAGCTGACGGCTGCAATGACTGTTATGATCGCTATGGGGTAAATTAGTAGCTTTAGATTGTGTACGGGTTTGATGTAGGCGAAGGAAACAATCAAAGCGCTGAGGAATAGGCTGATTATTGAGATGATTTTGAAAAAGCCGAAGTCCGCTCCGAGAGAAGTTGAGCTCAGTAGCCAAACGCTAACTGCGTGTGCTGCGACAGCCAGAAAGCCAACGGCTCCGGCCAGGTGTGGGCGTTGTGGCGTCTTGCCCTCGTAAACAGCGTATTGAAAGGCTGTGGCGATAGTGTAAAAAACGGTGGCGACTATGCTAAGGGTGACAACGCTCATTAAATGTCAGTCATGTCGGCTGGGGTGTGTTAGCTGTTTTGGCCCTGCTGGTTGCTGTCTTTGCTTATGGAAATGAGGCGCTTTGGCATATTCTTGCGCTTACTTAAAAGCGCCGAAAGTCGCCTGATAAACAAAGAGTTGGAAAAATAGGTTTCGGCTGGGTCCATTTGTTAGATGAAGTATGCCGTAGGGTTGGATATAATCCAAGCCCTTTTACGACATACCTGATTATTAAGGGGAATGCTATATGTTTGATAGTCTGACGGAAAGGTTGTCCGACAGCCTAAAAAAGATTACCGGCCAGGCGAAACTAACTGAAGACAACATCAAGGATACTCTCAGGGAAGTTCGCATGGCTTTGCTGGAGGCTGATGTTGCTCTCCCCGTCGTAAAAGAATTCGTAGATAGCGTTAAAGCGAAGGCCGTAGGTCAGGACGTGATGCGAAGCCTGACGCCGGGGCAAGAGTTTATTCGCGTTGTGCAGAATGAGCTTATTGCTGTCATGGGGCAGGCGAATGAAGACTTGAATCTCAATTGCCAGCCTCCAGCCGTGATTTTGATGGCGGGCTTGCAGGGCGCTGGTAAAACGACATCTGTGGGTAAGTTGGCGCGGTTCCTAAAGGAACGTCGCAAAAAATCTGTCATGGTGGTGAGTGCGGACGTATATCGCCCCGCCGCTATTAAACAGCTGGAAACCTTGGCGGGGGATGTCGGGGTTAATTTCTTCCCGAGCACTGCTGACCAAGATCCCGTTGATATTGCAAGTGCGGCAATTGCTGAGGCTCGCAAGCGTTTTAATGACGTGGTGATTGTTGATACGGCCGGGCGGTTGCATATTGACGCGGATATGATGTCCGAAATCAAGCGTCTGCATGCTGCAGTCAATCCGATTGAAACTTTATTTGTTGTTGACGCCATGACGGGGCAGGATGCGGCGAATACCGCTAAGGCGTTCAATGATGCTCTGCCTTTGACTGGCGTGATTTTGACGAAGGCGGACGGTGATGCTCGTGGCGGCGCCGCCTTGTCTGTGCGTTCTATTACCGGCAAACCCATCAAATTCATGGGGATGGGGGAGAAAGTAGAGGCTCTGGAGCCGTTTCATCCAGATCGAGTTGCGTCAAGAATCCTTGGTATGGGGGATGTACTCTCTCTTATAGAGGAGGCTGAGCGCAAGCTTGATAAGAAGAAGGCCGAGAAGCTCGCCAAGAAAGTTATAAAAGGGAAGTCCTTTGATCTCGAAGATTTCCGTGACCAGCTACAGCAAATGAAAAATATGGGCGGAATGGCTGGCATGCTGGATAAGTTGCCGGGAATGGGGCAAATCTCTCAAGTTGCGCAACAGCATATGAACGATAAGATGTTTGTGCATATGGAGGCGTTGATAAATTCAATGACTCCGCATGAGCGGCGGTTTCCGGATGTTGTAAGCAATTCGCGCAAGCGTCGGATTGCCATGGGGGCGGGTCTGCAAATTCAAGACGTGAATCGCCTCCTTAAGCAGCACAAGCAAATGCAGAAGATGATGAAAAAGTTTAGTAAGAAAGGTGGCGTCATGAACATGATGCGGGGAATGGGGGGGATGATGCCTCCTGGTGGTGGAATGCCTCCAATGGGGCGCATGAGATAGTTCTGGCGACTATTTGTTAGAGAGTAAACAAAAAGGTTTTCAATGCTTGAATTATTGCGTAGAATATGCGCCCTTTCAGGTGTTGAGCCAACAACATTGGTTTATTTACAACAGGATTCAAACTGAGATGGTTACAATTCGACTAGCGCGTGGCGGTTCAAAAAAACGTCCTTTTTATCACCTTAACGTGACTGATAGCAGAAACGCCCGTGACGGCCGTTTCATTGAACGTGTAGGTTTCTTCAACCCCACTGCGCGCGGTAACGACGAGCGTGTCCGTGTAGACGCAGAGCGTCTGCAGTTCTGGGTTGAGCGTGGCGCTCAGATGTCTGATCGCGTTCGTGATCTGGTGAAGGCCAGCGCTTAAGCAGGTTGGTGAAGCACGCCGATGAATGAGAAAATTTGCATAGGCAAAATCGTCGGTGTGTATGGCGTAAAAGGTTGGCTGAAAGTTCATTCTTTCACGTCGCCACCGGAGAATATGCTTCGGTACGCTAATTGGGAATTAGTGCGCGAAGATGGAAATCGCTCGGGCGCAAAGCTTCGGTCTGGTAAGCCTCAGGGTAAAGGGATCGTTATTGCGCTAGCTGGCGTGGATGATCGAGATATGGCAAAAAACTATGTTGGTTGTCAGATTGAGATTGAGACGTCAGAGCTTCCAGTTTTGGAAGAGGGTGAATTCTATTGGCGTCAATTGGAAGGGCTCACCGTTGTTACCTCTGAAGGGGTAAATATAGGGCGGGTGAGTCATTTGATTGAAACTGGCGCTAATGATGTGCTTGTCGTTGCAGGATCTGTGGAAAGCATTGATAAGCGTGAGCGGCTAATTCCTTACTTGCCAGGTCAATTCATAGAGAATATTGATCTGGATAAGAATTTAATGGTTGTTGACTGGGATCCGGATTTTTAAAGTGTGGTTTGGCGTCATAACTTTATTTCCGGAAATGCTGAAGTCGGTTACGGACTTTGGCGTGGTGGGTAAGGCTATCAAGCAGAGTTCGATAGAAGTTTGCTCTTGGAATCCCAGGGATTACGCAACCGATAACTATCGCACGGTAGATGATAGGCCGTATGGCGGTGGTCCTGGAATGCTGATGAAGGTGGAGCCTTTAGAGGCTGCATTAAATGCGGCGAAGTCGGTGGCTCCTGGGGGAAGTAAAGTTATTTATCTGTCTCCTCAGGGTAGGCGAATAGATCAAGCTTTGGTTCACTCGGCGTTAAATGTCCCAGGATTGATTCTTCTGTGTGGTCGTTACGAAGGGATTGATGAAAGATTGATTGAGGATGAAGTCGACGAAGAGTGGTCTTTGGGTGACTTTGTTCTTAGTGGTGGCGAGATTGCCGCTATGGCTATTATCGATAGTGTTTCTCGGCTTGCGCCAGGAGTGCTTGGTCACAATGAGTCTGCTGAGCAGGACTCTTTCGAGAATAGCTTGCTGGATTGTCCTCATTACACGAGGCCGGAGGTATACCGCGACAAGCGGGTTCCGGAGGTTTTATTGAGTGGCAATCATGAAAAGATTAGGCGTTGGAGGTTGGAGCAGTCTTTGCTTAGAACGCTTCAGCGCAGACCCGATTTGCTCGAGCAGCGTGAGCTATCCGAAGAAGAGGCTCAAATCATACAAGAGTTGCGGCGCGGGCAGTTGATATCAGAAACGTAGGATTACTTCGGATTAGTTAGGAGCGAGCCATGAGCAGCAAAAACACAATCATTAGCCAGCTTGAAGCTGAGCAAATGACTAAAGAAATCCCAGAGTTTGCTCCGGGTGATACAGTAACTGTCAGTGTGAAAGTGGTAGAAGGTTCTCGTGAGCGTCTGCAGGCTTTCGAAGGTGTTGTGATCGCAAAAAGAAACCGTGGTCTGAACTCTTCTTTTACTGTTCGTAAAGTTTCATATGGTGTTGGTGTGGAGAGAACTTTCCAGACTCACAGCCGTTTGGTCGACAGCATCAGTGTTAAGCGTCGTGGCGACGTTCGCAAGGCTAAGTTGTATCACCTTCGTGATCTTAGCGGTAAGGCTGCTCGCATCAAAGAGAAGTTGGATTAATTCCGACCTCGGTTTATTCAGAAGAGGGTGGTCAATTGACCACCCTTTTTTGTTTGTGGCTGGGTTGGAAGTTTGAAAAGGAAATGTGGCGAGTGATATGAGTTTTTCGCAGGCCTGCCAGGAAGCTATCGATAGATTCATAGAAATGTTGTGGCTGGAGCAGGGGCTGTCTGAAAATACAAGAATGTCCTACCGGTCGGATCTTGTGCGCTTGGCGGAATGGCTGGCGAGAAGTGAAAAAACGCTTATTGAAGCTTCTCGGGAAGATTTATTTTCCTTTTTGGCTGCCCGTATGCAGAAAGGCGCTAAGAGCGCTTCTTCAGCTCGTATGTTGTCGACATTGAGAAAATTCTATCGCTATCTGTTGAGGGAAGGGGTTATTCGGGAGGACCCGACGTTAAGGATTGAGCATCCTAAAGTAGGGCGGCTATTGCCGGGTGCGATATCTGAGGCTGAAGTGGATAGGTTGCTGGCGGAGCCGGATGTTTCGTTGCCGATTGAAGCCCGGGATAAAGTGATGTTGGAAGTGTTGTACGCTAGCGGATTGCGGGTATCAGAGCTGGTTGGTCTTCAGCTTTATCAGGTTAACTTGAGGCAGGGGGTGTTGCGTGTCGTTGGAAAGGGGGATAAGGAAAGACTGACTCCTTTGGGGGAGCAAGCGATAGAGCAATTAGAGGCCTATATCAAAGGTGTTCGGCCCGAATTGACGGGGGGGCGAGAAGATGGCGTCCTTTTCCCGAGTTTGCGTGGCGGGGGGATGACGAGGCAAACCTTCTGGCATCGTATCAAGCTATATGCGTCACGCAGTGGGATTGCTAAGAACATAACGCCACATACACTTCGTCACGCATTCGCCACTCACTTACTGAATCATGGTGCGGATCTGCGCGTGGTTCAATTGCTTCTTGGGCATAGCGACTTATCTACTACTCAGATATATACCCATGTGGCCAAGGCCAGGCTGCAGCAACTGCACTCAAAACACCACCCTCGCTCCTGATTTTTTTGTATTTGCTTCATTTGAGTGTGAGCTTGAAAGGGTTAGGTTAAATCTATTTCACGTTACACAATTGACCTAGTTTTGATAGGAGCATTTGTGTAATTTTAGGGTCTAACTATATATTCAAGAACGGATGAAGGTATATTCATGCACGTAATGCGCCCTTTTGTATTGGTATTAATGGCATTGTCGGTCGCTTTCGGAGCGCGCGCCGACGAGCAGCAAGAGCAAGCCGTGAAAGTGATTAAACAACGGTTGGCTGAGGCTGTGCCTGGGCTGAAAATCCTAAAGGTTAGCCCTAGCCCAATACCGGGAGTGTATGAAGTGGAGTCCAATAATCCGCAGCTGCTGTACACCAGCGCTGATGGGCAATATTTCGTGGCGGGTGATATCTACCAAGTGAGCGAGGGGCGCATCACTAACTTGGCGGAGCGCCGGCGTGAAGAGACTCGCGCAGAGTTGGTCAACTCGATTGATGAGTCAAAAATGATCGTATTCAAGCCCGAAGTGGTGAAGGCTTCTATCACTGTTTTTACGGATGTGGACTGTGGATACTGTCGGAAGCTTCATAAGGAAATTCCTCGTTTAAATGAGCTGGGCGTGCAAGTTAATTATTTGGCTTATCCTCGTGCGGGCGTAGGGTCGGGAAGCTATCAAAAAATGGTTTCCGTTTGGTGTGCTGATGACCAGCAGACTGCTCTGACAGAAGCGAAACTAGGGAAAACTCCTGCTTCCAAGGACTGTAAAAATCCAGTCGCCGATCAATATAATTTGGGGAATCAGATTGGTATTAGCGGGACTCCAGCCATCGTGCTGCATGATGGTCGCTTGATTCCAGGATATGTGCCTGCTGACTCTCTTGCTAAAGGCTTGGGGTTGGAAGTTAAGTAGTAGAAGTTTGGCTAGCGGAAGTGAGGCATTCTCTTCCGCTAGCAGCGAAAGTTTTTCTCGTCCTTCCTTATTTCACACTCCCTTTCAATGTTGTTGCATCTTTGAGCTCCCCCGGGAGATAGCCCCTCTTTTTGGCACGCACGGAATTCCATGCTTAGTTCATAATTACTCAGTCCAGTAAAAGGTGTGCTGCTATCGCATCCAGCGAGAAGCAGTGGAACGAAAAGAAGAGCTCTTGATAAGCAATGTTGAGCTGATTTTCTGGTTTGAGTGGCCATCTATATTTCCGTAATGCCAGTCTGCGCCAAAAGGAATTACTTAACAGGTTAGCCGCTGTTTTCTGGTGGCGCCATTTCCTGTTATCAGGTTGTGTCAGGGTGAGTTAAGATCCCTTGCTCTCCTTGTAAAATAAGCGCTGCGCTGCGTTGACACACTCCGGGGTGCGGGTTATCGTGGCCTGTTCCCAATATTGTATTCATCTTAATCTTCGCCCTCTGGCCGTTCAGGAGATCGCAATGGAATTTCCGCGCATCAGTCGCTTGCCGCCCTATGTTTTTAACATTGTTGGGGAGCTCAAGCAGCAGGCGCGAGCGAGGGGGGAGGATATTATTGACTTTGGCATGGGGAATCCTGACCAGCCAACCCCTAAGCATATAGTCGACAAGCTGACTGAAACTGTGCAACGGGATGATACGCATCGTTACTCTCAATCCAAAGGTATCCCCAGGCTAAGAAGGGCCATTGCCGGCTGGTATAAAAACCGCTTTGATGTGGATTTGGACCCTGAGAAAGAAGCAATAGTCACCATTGGCTCGAAAGAGGGGCTTGCTCACTTGGCCTTGGCGACAATGGGACCGGGAGACGCCGTGCTGGTGCCGAACCCGAGCTACCCGATTCATCCTTATGGGTTTGTCATTGCTGGCGCAGATATTCGACATATCCCACTGGGCGAGGATACTGATGCTTTTTTCACTGAGCTGGAAAAGGCGATTCTCGATTCATGGCCCCGCCCCAAAATGCTGGTCTTGAACTTCCCTGGCAACCCCACTTCCCAGTGTGTTGAATTAGACTTTTTCGAAAAAGTCATTGCCATCGCCCGAGAGCATAAAATCTGGGTTGTGCAGGATATCGCTTATGCGGATATCGTATTTGACGGTTATAAAGCGCCTTCGATATTGCAGGTCCCTGGAGCGAAGGAAGTGGCGGTGGAATTCTTCTCACTGTCTAAAAGCTATAATATGCCTGGCTGGCGCGTTGGTTTCTGTTGTGGAAACGCAGAACTGATAGCAGCTTTGGCTCGGATTAAGTCTTATCTGGATTACGGTACTTTTACCCCGATTCAAGTGGCGGCGATTGCTGCATTGGAGGGCGATCAGGCTTGTGTGGAAGAAATCCGAGCGATGTATCAATCCCGTCGCGACGTACTATGCCGGGGTTTGGACAGTATTGGCTGGGATGTAACTCCGCCTAAAGCAACCATGTTCGTTTGGGCGAAAATTCCTGAACACTATCGCCACATGGGGTCACTGGAGTTTTCTAAAAAGCTGTTGCTGGAGGCGAAGGTGGCGGTATCTCCAGGTCTTGGCTTTGGGCATTATGGCGATGAGTACGTGCGTTTCGCACTGATTGAAAACGAACATCGTACGCGGCAGGCGATCCGGGGCATTAAGACGATGTTTCGTAGAGATGGTTTGATACTGGATTAAGGCACTCTTAAATGCGCCATAGTAAGCGCGTAATGTTGTGGAGACGTGGTAGATGAAAATAGCTATTTGTGGATTGGGCACTGTAGGTAGTGGAACTTTTAACGTGCTGGCGCGCAATGGTGTTGATATTGCGGCGCGTGCGGGTATGGCTATTGAAGTAATCCGTGTCGCATCCCGTCGGATGAATCCGGCTTGTGAGCTGGACTCAACGCAATTTACCACTGATATCTTCGCTGTAACTTCTGACCCTGAAGTTGAGGTCGTTGTTGAGCTGCTTGGTGGCACGACAATCGCGAAAGAGTTGATCCTCAAAGCGATCGAGAACGGCAAACATGTGGTTACCGCCAACAAGGCGTTAATTGCAGAGCATGGCGGCGAAATTTTTGAGTTGGCTGCGCGCAAGGGCGTCACAGTGGCGTTTGAAGCGGCTGTGGCTGGTGGCGTGCCGGTGATTAAGGCGCTGCGTGAGGGCCTTGCTGCAAACCGAATCAACTGGCTGGCTGGAATTATTAACGGTACTGGCAACTTCATTTTGACGGAAATGCGTGACAAAGGTCGCGCGTTTGAGGATGTGCTGAAAGAGGCGCAAGCCTTAGGATATGCTGAAGCAGACCCGACATTTGATGTGGAAGGCATTGACGCTGCGCATAAGCTGACCATTTTGGCGTCCGTTGCATTCGGTATTCCGCTGCAATTCAAGCGCGCCTATACGGAAGGCATCAGTGCGATTGCGCCGGAAGACGTTCAGTATGCGGAAGAGTTCGGTTACCGCATCAAGCACTTGGGCATAGCGAGACGTTTGGAACATGGTGTTGAGCTGCGTGTACATCCAACGTTGGTGCCAGAAACTCAGCTGATCGCAAAAGTCGATGGCGTTATGAACGCCGTGATGGTCGACGGCGACGCTGTGGGGCCGACTTTGTACTACGGCGCTGGCGCTGGTGCTGAGGCTACAGCGTCTGCGGTAGTCGCAGACTTGGTGGATATCGCCAGGGCGTCGCGTCAAGGCGTGGCGGTTGGCGTTCCTTCTCTGGGGCATAACCCTGAGCACCTCAATGATCTTGAGGTGGTGCCAGTGGAGGAAGTTGTTAGCGCTTATTATTTGCGCATTCTTGTGCAGGATCATCCAGGAGTGCTGGCCAATGTCGCTCAGATTCTGAGTGAACACAGCATCAATATTGAATCGATTGTGCAAAAGGAAAGTGAGCAGCATGACGGGCTGATCCCCATGATTATGCTGACACACCGGGTGCAGGAAATGAATATGAATCATGCCCTGGCGGTGATCGAGGCGCTCCCTGATGTGGTTGGCAAAGTGACGCGCATTCGCGTTGAATCATTCAGTTGAATAAATTTAGAAAGCCATGCCGGTGCAGGGTTTTCGATTAACAGTATTAGGTGAACGCGCAGTGCGGTAATTGGCGTTGCGCTAAAGGTAAAGGGTTTAAATCGTGAAGTATGTAAGCACCAGAGGCAAAGCGCCTGCGCTTAACTTTGAAGAGGTTCTGTTGACCGGGTTGGCTTCGGATGGCGGCCTGTACGTGCCTGAGTTTTTACCTCGCTTTACCCCTGAGGAGATTGCCTCTTGGGCTGGGCTGAGTTACCCGGAGCTGGCGGTCAAGGTCATGTATCCATTCGTGGAAGACTCTCTGTCTATCGAAGAGTTCACCGCCATCGTCAATGATGCATATTCAGAATTCGCTCATTCGGCTGTGGCGCCGCTGAAGCAGATTTCGGCGAATGAATGGGTGATGGAGCTATTTCACGGGCCCACTCTGGCGTTTAAGGATTACGCGCTGCAATTGCTGGGACGTTTGGTTGATCATTTCCTTGAGAAGCGTGGACAGAAAGTGGCGATTCTGGGAGCCACTTCCGGTGATACTGGATCTGCGGCGATTGAAGGCTGTCGTCATTCCAAGCATGTCGATATTTTCATTCTTCATCCCCATGGTCGCGTTTCTGAGGTTCAGCGTAGGCAAATGACTACGGCGCCGGGCGATAATGTTCATAATCTGGCGATCGAAGGAAACTTCGATGACTGTCAACGGATGGTTAAGGCGAGCTTTGGCGATCAGGCGTTTTTGGATGGTCGACCTCTCGTTGCGGTGAACTCGATCAACTGGGCGCGGATCATGGCGCAGATCGTTTACTATTTCCATGCCGGGCTGAGCGTGGGGGCGCCTCATCGTAGTGTCGCTTTCTCTGTGCCTACAGGGAATTTTGGCGATATCTTTGCTGGTTACCTCGCGCGCAATATGGGCTTGCCGGTGAGCCAGTTGGTCATCGCCACCAATCGCAATGATGTGCTGCATCGTTTTATGAGCAATAACCAGTACAACCTGCAGCCTTTACAGCATACGCTATCTCCAAGTATGGATATTGTTGTGTCCAGCAACTTTGAGCGCCTGTTGTTTGATCTACATGGCCGTAATGGCTCTTTGTTGGCGGAACTTATGGAGAAGATGAATAAAGAGGACGTAGCAATTGAGGAGTATCGCTGGCGTCATGCCAGGGAGTTGTTTGACTCCTACGCTGTGGATGACGAAACTACTCTGGCGAGCATCGATCAGATTTATGCCGAAACGGAAGAGATTGTAGATCCGCATACAGCGATTGGCATCAAAGCCGCTCGAGCCTGCCGTCGCGATAAAAGTGCGCCAATGGTGATTCTGGCGACTGCGCATGCCGCGAAATTCCCTGAAGCTGTGGTTAAAGCTGGCGTTGAGGAAGAACCGAAGCTACCTGCTCATATGTCTGATCTGTTCGACAGAGAAGAGCGTTTCACGGTGTTGCCGAATGACTTGCAGGCGGTGCAGCGCTTTGTGCAGGACCAGCTCAAAAAATAATCTCCATTGACAGGTTGTGGCGGTGACTATTTACATGGTCCCGTCACGAGCCACTCCTATTTAGCCAACCAACAAATTGGATAGCCGGTGAGCGAGCTCTCCCAAACCATATCGAAAAAGCGTATCGAACGTCGTCCTGTTCCGGCGGAATGCCTTAATCAGGCTGGGCTTCCTCCTTTGCTGCAGCGGATCTATGCCTCCAGAGGCGTCGCCAGTTGTGATGAGTTAGAGTACTCGTTAAGCCATCTGCTGCAATTGGATAGTCTGGCGGGCGCGCAAAGCGCAGCGGATATTCTGGCGGAAGCGTTGCAGCGCAATCAGCGCATAATTTTCGTAGGCGACTTTGACGCTGACGGAGCCACCAGTACGTCTTTGGGGGTGTTGGCGTTGCGTATGTTTGGCGCGGCCTATGTGGACTACATTGTCCCCAATCGTTTTGAGTTCGGCTATGGCCTGTCTCCTGAGATAGTCGATGTGGCGTTGTCACGTCAGCCGGATGTGCTGATTACGGTAGATAACGGCATCGCCAGCATTGAGGGCGTAAAAGCCGCCAAACGGGCTGGATTGCAAGTCATCGTGACAGACCATCACTTGGCGGGTGACGAGTTGCCGGAAGCTGACGCAATTGTTAATCCCAATCAACCCGGTTGCGACTTTCCCAGTAAATCTATCGCTGGGGTAGGAGTGATTTTCTACGTGATGCTGGCTTTGCGACAGGCGTTACGCGACAAGGGGTGGTTCGCCGCTACGGGTATGATAGAGCCAAACCTGGCTAATTTACTGGATTTGGTCGCGCTGGGAACAGTCGCCGATGTGGTGTCGCTGGACGCCAACAACCGCATCCTGGTAGAGCAGGGGCTGCGACGCATCCGCGCCAAGCGCTGCCGCCCTGGCATTAATGCTCTGCTGCAAGTGGCTGGACGTAATCAGGAAAAGCTTAGCGCTTCCGATCTGGGGTTCTCAATTGCCCCGAGGCTCAATGCAGCGGGTCGTTTGGAAGATATGACCGTTGGCATCGAACTGTTGCTGACGGAGGATCCCGCCAAGGCGTTGATGATTGCGCGGGAACTTGATGGATTGAACCAGGCGCGCAAAGAAATAGAGCGCGACATGCAAGCTCAGGCGCTTTCGATTCTGGATCGTATGAACTGGACTTACGACAACCCTCCGGCGGCGGTTTGTCTTTATGATGAAAGCTGGCACCAGGGTGTGGTGGGAATTCTGGCTTCGCGCATCAAGGACCGTATGCACCGCCCCGTTATTGCTTTTGCGCCCGGAGATAATGGCGAGCTAAAAGGGTCGGCTCGATCAATACCCGGGTTGCATATTCGCGATGCGTTGGATGCGGTCGCCACCAGGCGCAGTGGACTGTTGTCCAAGTTCGGCGGTCACGCCATGGCGGCGGGACTGTCTTTACGGCCGGAAAACTTCACTGCTTTTTCGGAAGCGTTTCAAGAGGTTGTCGCAGCGGCTGTGAGTGCGGACGATCTGCAGGCGAAACTTTTGACGGATGGCGAGCTGTCTCCAGAAGAGCTTTGCATGAATATGGCGATTACTTTGAAGAATGCGGGGCCGTGGGGGCAATCCTTCCCTGAGCCGCTGTTCGACGGCCAGTTCCGCATCGCCAGCTGCCGAATTGTCGGCGAGCGCCATCTCAAGATGACGCTGGCGGATAATCGCTCAGGCAATTGCTATGACGCTATATACTTCAATATTGATCCTGCGACGCCGTTCAGTGAATGGGATCGGGTAAAGGTGGTTTTCAGGCTCGACGTAAATGAGTTTCGCGGGCATAGCAATCTGCAACTGCTCATCGAGTATCTGGAGCCTTGTAATTAGGCTGTCTATCGTCTTTTCCTAGGTGTAACTCACTGTTCAGTTTGTTTACAATAGCGGGCTTTCTTTACGGTCGGTGGATGATCCGCCGCCGTTTCAACTGTTTTTTGAGGCCCCGACGATTATGTTAGAAGTGAATCCAATAGTTAATACCATCAAGGACTTGCGCTCCCGCGTAGAATCTTTACGGAGGTATCTTTGACTACGACGTCAAGAAAGAGCGTCTGGTTGAAGTAGAAAGGGAGCTCGAAGATCCCAGCGTGTGGAATAATCCTGAGCGCGCGCAAGGTCTTGGTAAAGAGCGTTCCTCCCTTGAAGTGGTAGTTAAAACCGTCGATGACGTGACCGGCGGATTGACGGATTGCTCCGACTTGCTGGATATGGCAGTGGAAGAGCAGGACGCGGATGCTGTCTCTGAAGTGGAAACCGAATTGGAATCAATCCGCGCACAGGTGGAGACTTTGGAGTTCCGTCGGATGTTTGCGGGAGAAATGGACCCCAATAACGCCTACCTGGATATTCAGGCGGGTTCCGGCGGCACTGAAGCGCAGGATTGGGCGAGCATGATGCTGCGTATGTATCTGCGTTGGGGCGAGCGTCGTGGATTCAAAACTGACTTGATCGAGGAATCCCCCGGTGAAGTGGCCGGTATCAAAAGCGCCACGATTCACTTCCAGGGTGAATACGCCTACGGGTGGCTGCGCACGGAAACCGGCGTACACCGTTTGGTGCGTAAATCGCCTTTCGACTCTGGCAACCGTCGTCATACTTCTTTTGCGTCTGTGTTTGTCTCTCCGGAAGTGGATGACGATATCGAAATCGACATCAACCCGGCGGATCTGCGTATAGACGTCTATCGCGCCTCAGGCGCTGGCGGTCAGCACGTTAACCGGACTGAGTCCGCCGTACGTATCACGCACATGCCTTCCGGCATCGTGACGCAGTGCCAGAACGACCGTTCTCAGCACAAAAACAAAGATCAGGCCATGAAACAGCTGAAAGCGAAGCTGTATGAGCTTGAAATACAAAAGCGCAATGCCGAAGCGCAGCAACTGGAAGATAGTAAGTCCGATATTGGTTGGGGCAGCCAGATCCGGTCTTATGTATTGGACCAGTCGCGCATAAAAGACTTGCGTACATCCGTAGAAAACTCCAATTGTCAGGCGGTGCTTGACGGCGATATTGATGAGTTTATCGAGGCGAGTTTGAAGCAGGGCCTGTAATCAGGCCCTTCGCTTATGTCTCGACCCGTAATTTTTTGCCAATTGATTGATAAATAGTGGATTAAACAAACCATGACAGAGAACCAAAATCCTGCAATAGATGAAAACAAACTGATCGCTGAGCGCCGGGGCAAGCTGGGTAAGTTGCGGGAAAAGGGGCAGGCGTTTCCGAATGATTTTCGTCGCGACAGCTACTGTGCAGACCTGCAGGCTCGTTATGGTGATAAAAGCAAGGAAGAGCTGGAAGAAGCGGGCGTGCGCGCGAAAGTGTCTGGCCGCATCATGGCGATGCGTGGGCCTTTTGTCGTCATACAGGACACGACGGGGCGTATTCAGCTGTACGTAGATCGTAAGGGCTTGCCGCCGGAACAGTTGGAAAACGTCAAACTGTGGGATTTGGGCGATATTGTGGCGGCGGAAGGCGCTCTGCATAAATCAGGCAAGGGCGATCTGTACGTGAATATGGAAAACCCGCGTTTGATGGTGAAAGCGTTGCGTCCTTTGCCGGACAAACATAAAGGTCTGACCAACACTGAAATGCGCTATCGCCAGCGTTATCTGGACCTGATCACGAATGAAGAAGCGCGTGAAACCTTCCGTATTCGCTCCAAAGTAATCGAAAGCATCCGCTATTTCCTGACCAAGCGTGACTTTATTGAGGCGGAGACGCCAATGTTGCAGGTCATTCCTGGCGGCGCGACGGCGCGTCCCTTTGTGACCTATCACAATGCCCTGGATATTGAGATGTTCCTGCGTATCGCGCCGGAGCTTTACTTGAAGCGTCTGGTGGTCGGCGGTTTTGAGCGAGTATTTGAAATTAACCGCAACTTCCGCAATGAGGGCTTGTCCACTCGCCATAATCCTGAATTCACCATGATCGAATTCTATCAGGCGTTCGCAGACTACAAAGACCTGATGAACCTGACCGAGGAAATGCTGCGTTGGGTGGCCCAGGAAGCGCTGGGAACGACGGAAGTGCGCAACACCTCCAAGAATGCAGAGGGCGAGGTGGTCGATGAAATCGTCTATGACTTCGGCAAGCCTTTCCTGCGTATGACCGTCGTGGAGTCTATTCTTCACTTCAATCCTGAATTGACGCTGGCGGATATTGATAATATGGACGGCGCCAAAAAAGTGGCGACGGACCTGGGTATTCCTCTTAAAGCATCCTGGGGTCTGGGCAAGGTTCAAATCGAAATCTTCGAGAAGACAGTTGAGCATCGTTTGATGCAACCGACCTTTATTACTGAGTATCCGACGGAAGTATCGCCATTGGCGCGTCGTAATGACGATAATCCTTTCGTCACTGACCGGTTTGAGTTTTTCGTGGGCGGTAGAGAAATCGCTAACGGATTCTCGGAGTTGAACGATCCGGAAGATCAGGCTGAGCGCTTCCGCAAGCAAGTGGAAGAGAAAGAGGCGGGCGACGACGAAGCGATGTTCTTCGACGAAGACTACATCACAGCGCTGGAGCACGGCATGCCGCCTACTGCGGGTGAGGGTATTGGCATCGATCGATTGGTGATGCTGCTGACCGATTCGCCCTCAATTCGGGACGTTATTTTGTTCCCCCATATGCGCCCGTTGGCGGACTGATCGTTCCGTCGCATTGAAAGGATAGAGAAAAGGAGAATGCAGATGCAAAGCTGCGCAGAGGTGCTGTTTGGGGCTTTGGCCCCAGACACCCGCTGGAAGGACGCCCTGAAAGACGAGTTTTCCAAGCCCTACATGGTGCAGCTGGAGCAGTTTCTTGGGGCGCAAGACGGACTGGGCAAGGTGATATACCCTAGTCTGGATAACTGCTTCAACGCGCTCAACTCGACGCCTTTTGAGAATGTGTCTGTTGTCATACTGGGACAGGACCCCTATCACGGTCCGGGTCAGGCGCATGGACTTAGCTTTTCCGTGTTGCCAGGGATAGCGCCGCCGCCATCGTTGGTGAATATCTTTAAGGAAATCAACAACGAGCTCGGATTGGGCGTGCCTGAGCATGGATGTCTGGCCTATTGGGCGCAACAAGGCGTTTTGCTGCTGAACAGCGTGTTGACTGTGGAGCAGAGCAAGGCCGCCTCGCACCAGGGGAAAGGCTGGGAGCAGTTCACTGACAGAGTGATACAGCTGATAAACAGCGAGCGGGAAAATGTGGTGTTTTTGTTGTGGGGCAGTTACGCCCAGCGCAAAGGCGCCTTTATCGACCGCCAGCGTCACTGTGTGCTGGAAAGTGTTCACCCGTCGCCGTTATCCGCCCATCGCGGTTTTATGGGGTGCGGTCATTTCGCCAGCACGAATGACTATCTGCGTGCTCATCAGAAGAAAGCGATTGACTGGCGACTGCCTCCGAAGGATCGATTGGACGAGAAGGGGCGGCTGATCAAGAAAGAGCCAGCCTCTGTAGAGTAAGGCCAAAGCGGCGGACCCAGGTCCGCCGTTTTTTTTGCGTCAGGAAGGTGAAAGTAGCGCCATGGCGGCTTCCATTTCCGCGCTTAAATCCTCCGCCTCGTTCATATCTATTTCCGGGTCGAGTCCGAGTCGGTTGAACGCCGATATCTGCCCCCAATCCATCTCCGTGTAAGGATGCTGGCTGCCTATCAGGCTTTGCAGCTTGGCGACCATCACCACATCTGCGTAATCGACGCTGGGCGTTTCCCGATGGAAGTTGCTGAACTCTGTAGGCACGATTTGCAGCTCCGCAGGGAAGTCCCATTTTTTGAGAATGTATTGCCCAATCGTGGGCTGTAGGGTTTCGATCAGTTTGTCGAGGGTTTCGTTGTCGACATGAATGTCGTTATGCTCGATATAGGTCAGTACGGGCAGGGCGCCGATCTGGTGCACCAGTCCCGCGAGGGTCGCCTGATCGGGTTTCAGCTTGGTGTAGTGCTGCGCCAGCACGTGGCAGATGCCGGCCACTTCTGTACTGCTGCGCCAGATTTCCCGCATGCGTTGATCTATCTGTTCCGAGGTGGCCTGGAACATTTGCTCCATCGCCAGCCCTGTCGCGAGGTTTGCGGTGTAGGCCATGCCGAGGCGGCCAATCGCCATGGTCAGGTTCGATATTTCCCTGCTGCCGCGTAAAAGCGGGCTGTTGCATACACGTATAATGCGAGCCGTCATGGCGGTGTCGTTACTAATGACTTTAGCGAGGTCCTGAACGGATGAGTCCGGACTTTCCGCTACTTCTCGAACTTGCAGAGCGACCTCCGGAAGGGTGGGCAGCACCAGCTTATCGGAATCTATTGCCTGAAGTATGTCTGCTTTGATTTTCTCTTCTAATTCTGCCATTTGCATATCCGTGAATAGGTTGGCTGCATTGGATTCGGGCCCACTGAGAAGCGCTTCAGCCTCTTGCAAGGTCCAATTTAAGTTATAGCAGAATTTTTGAGGGATGCTTGTCGGCGGCGCATAGAAACGCGCCGCTAAGGTGTAGGATTATGCTAGAGCTTTTTCTTTGCGTTGCTAACTTCTTCAATTGCGTAGGGAAGTTCAAGTAGTTGCAATGAGGCGTCCGGAGCCTCCTCCAGGCGTAGCGCTTTGTCCGTCGCCGCAGACTTATCCAGCACGGCTAGGATTTGTCCTTGAGCGCTGCGCACGACTGAACCAATGCGGGCGCCGGTCTCGTCGATAACCGGTGAGCCGGGCGCAGGAGCTAAGTTATCGGAAGAGAGTAAAAACATGCGTTTCTTCAGGGTGCCGAGGTATTGCATGCGGGCGACGATTTCTTGCCCCGTATAGCAGCCCTTCTTGAAGCTGATAGCGCCCAGCGCCTGCAGGTTCAGCATTTGTGGGATAAACTCATCCAGGGTCTCTGGATAGACCTCTCCCAATCCTGAAAGAACTTCCAGGCGTTCCCAATCCTCAATGGAGCCAGCCGCGCATTGTGTATCCAGCTCTGGTAGTAACTTTGACGCCTGGTCGCTATCCAGCCAGCACTCCACCCGGGATGCTTTATCTGGAGAGCGGATAAGCAATATGCCTTCGCCGACATGGCTGGCGTCTGAGGAAGTAGGAATATTCGAGGAGATAGACTGCAGTCCATCCAGATCTCCGCTCAGTCCTATCACGCCCCAATTCTCCAGCAAGGTGACAGTGCACTTATAAAACACCTTGTACTTATTGAGGTGAGCGAGAAAGCTTTGCGCGATCTCTACGGGAAGTCTCAATAAGTAGCTGTCAGGCTGGGCTTGCGCTATGCGGAACAATGCGACCATGCGGCCTTTAGGGGTGCAGCAGGCGGCCAGCGAAGAATGATTGCTGGTAATATTCTGAACGTCGCAGGTAAATTGACCTTGCATGAATTTGATGGCGTCGGGCCCTTTTATTTCCAGTAAGGCGACGTTGGTCAGCCTGTGGAGATGCGGGGCGTTGTCGCTTACCTGCGCCGCCGGGGTATTTACGGGGGCGGCGAAGGCGTTCCAAAAGGACGTCATATAGATGGATCTCCCTTAATTCCTGGCGAAGCGTAAACAAACTCGAAAACGGCGAAATGCATCCGGGTCGCAATTATCCCGGACGAGAAACACCAAGTCTCGCCAGCCTGTACGACAAACCAGCAAGGTAACAATTGGAGTGACGCAAGTGTCTCCGTGCAGACGGGTATCCAGCTCGCGTTGATTGCGCTTGAATAGCCTTACTTTCACGTCTTCGTCGCCGGTTTTTTCATAGCGGATTTTTATCACGCTAGTCGGCCAGGTTAACAGAGCATACTGGCCGACGGTGAAGACAAAATGAGCGCCTAACAGAGCGCTCAAAGAAAGTTTTAGCCAGATAGGCATCGCCAGAGCCAGCAGCACTACGCCAATCAGTCCGAAAAAGACGGTAAAGAACAGCGTCAACTGTAGCGATGGCCGCAACTCAATCGTAGCTTGGTTGAACACGGTCTAGGATGATTTTAACGATGCGCGCCAGATCGGGATCTTCCGGCGTGGATTTTTGCATAAACCACTGGAACATATCCGTATCTTCACACTCTAAGAGCATACGGTAGCGCGCTTTGTCTTCGTCCGGGAGTTCGGGGTAGGCTTCCTTGAGAAAGGGAACCAGCAGCACGTCCAACTCCAGCATTCCGCGTCGGCTGTGCCAGAATAAACGCTTGTATTCTACATCTTCAGTCATGTGCGCCTCTGTATGTTGCCCGTGGGCCGTCATTCTGGCTGCATGATAACGGTCCCAGGCTCTCGCCGCCACCCATGGCGGCGTGAAACCTTATCGGGGCGATTTATAAACGTTCACCAAGGCTCAGCGGGAAAATTAACGGGGGTTAAAATCGTGTTTTCCGGCGTTTTGAGCGGGTGGGGGTAGTCCAGGGTGTAATGCAGGCCGCGGCTTTCTTTGCGTTGAATCGCCGAGCAGATAATCAGGTCCGCAACCGTCACCAGATTACGCAGCTCAAGCAAGTCATTGGACACTTTATAGTTGCTGTAATAATCACGGATTTCCTGATGCAACAGGTCTACGCGATGCTTGGCGCGTTGCAGGCGTTTGTTGGTCCGTACGATGCCGACGTAGTCCCACATGAAGCGGCGTAGTTCGTCCCAGTTGTGTGAGATCACAACATCTTCGTCGGAGTCTGTCACCTGACTTTCGTCCCAAGAGGGAGCGGGCGGCGGCTCTGGCGTGTGGGCGATACGGCTGGCGATGTCTTCTGCGCAGGACTTTCCGAATACCAGGCACTCCAAGAGGGAATTGCTGGCCATGCGGTTAGCCCCATGGAGTCCGGTAAATGCAGTTTCGCCTACAGCGTATAGAGAGTTCAGGTCGGTTCGGCCGGCGCTGTCGGTAACCACTCCTCCGCAGGTGTAGTGGGCGGCGGGAACCACAGGGATGGGCTCTTTGGTGATATCAATACCGTAAGACAGGCAGCGCTGGTGCACTGTGGGAAAATGTCCGAGGATAAAATCTTTGTCTTTATGGCTGATATCCAGATACAGGCAGTCCGCGCCAAGTCGTTTCATTTCGTGGTCGATGGCGCGGGCGACGACGTCACGTGGAGCGAGCTCTTCGCGCTCGTCAAACTGACCCATGAAGCGTTTGCCGTTGGGTAGCAGAAGCTTGCCGCCTTCGCCGCGAACGGCTTCTGTAATCAAAAAGGATTTCGCCTGAGGGTGATAGAGGCATGTCGGGTGGAATTGATTGAATTCCATGTTGCCCATGCGGCAGCCTGCGCGCCAGGCCATAGCGATGCCGTCGCCGGTGGCCACGTCAGGATTGCTGGTATAGAGGTAGACTTTGCTGGCGCCGCCGGTGGCGAGCACCACAAATTTGGCGCGGAACAGCTCCACATGGCTGGTTTTCTTATTCAACACATAAGCGCCGACACAGCGGTTGCCGGGAAGAAACAGCTTGCTATGAGTGATCAGGTCGATGCCGACGCGGTCTTCGAATATTTCAATATTGGCTTTTTCGCGCGCGCGGTCGGCCAGAGAGCCTGATACTGCGCGGCCGGTGGCGTCTGCGGCGTGAACAATTCGGCGATGGCTATGTCCGCCTTCTTTGGTGAGGTGGTACTTTTGCGTGGACTCTTCGGATTCGTCCGTATCGAACTGCACTCCCTGGGAGATAAGCCATTCAATCGCCTCACGACCATGCTCAACGGTAAAGCGCACGCTGTCTTTGTCGCACAGCCCTGCGCCGGCTACCAGCGTGTCCTGCAGATGGGATTCAGTGCTGTCGTCATCGTCAAGCACCGCTGCGATGCCGCCTTGCGCCCAAAGCGTGGAGCCGCTTTTGAGTTCGGTCTTGGACAATACCGCCACTCTTAAATCGGAGGGAAGATTCAGGGCGACGGTAAGGCCTGCGGCGCCGCTGCCGATAATGAGGACATCGTGTTCGAAGCTTAAACTCATAGCCTTTGCGTGACTCCAGCAATCAGGAAAAACAGCCAGGAAAAAGGGCCGGATAGTTGTTGGGCCCAAGCAGAATAGCTGAATATACTAACATTAATGGCTAAGAGTGAACTATCCGAAAAAAGTTGTGTCTATAGGGCTATGCAATCAACTTTTATAGACGCAGCAAACGGTGGTTCTTTTATGTCAGTGCAGGTTTTGACCGCTCTTGAATCAACGCGTGGTCGCGCTGAATTACTGGATAATAAGGAAAATATGAGCGCTCCTAACAAGACGACAGACCAACAATTGGTTGAGCGGGTTCAGCGTGGCGACAAGCGCGCCTTTGACATGCTTGTGGTGAAATATCAAAGCAAAGTCATGGCGATTATCGCCCGCTATATCCGCGATCATCACGAAGTGATGGATGTTGCGCAGGAAGCGTTCATCAAAGCCTATAAGGCGCTCGCCAATTTTCGCGGTGAAAGCGCGTTTTACACTTGGCTTTACCGTATAGCTATCAATGCGGCGAAAAATCACCTTATGGCTCAAGGGCGTCGCCCGCCAGGCGAGGATGTGGACGCCGACGAGGCGGTTTTATATGAGGGCGGCTCCGCTTTGAAAGATATTGACTCCCCTGAGCGCCAAGTACATCGCGATCAGGTTAAACAGGCGATATTCCAGGCGCTGGATGAGTTGCCTGAAGATTTACGCTCAGCCCTGACGCTGCGAGAGTTCGATGGCCTTAGCTATGAAGAAATCGCGGAGATCATGCAATGTCCGGTCGGGACGGTGAGATCGAGAATTTTCAGGGCCCGGGACGCAGTGGACGCGCGAATTGCGCCGATGTTGGAACAAAAAATGCGAGCCTGAAATGGGCGGAGAACGAAGGAAGGCTGGAGCGTCATGGGTTTTTCCAACGGGGACGCCGGGAATCACCAGGGTTGGCGAAGTGAAAAGTATTACAGAGAAGCCGGAGCGGCGCACAGGCTCCGGATTTGCAGAGGTTGACGGTTATGAATGAACGACTGAAAGAATCTATGTCCGCGCTTTTGGATGGAGAAGCGGATGAGCTGGAGGTGCGCCGTATATTGGCGCAGTCCCACGATGAAGAGGTGATGGCGACCTGGAGTCGGTATCAGCGTGTTCGCGATGAGCTCCACGAAGAGGCTGCGCAATGGGCGCATGTTGATCTGAGGCAGGGCATTTGGTCAGCGCTGGAGGAAGAGGAAGGCGTTGATCGCAATGAAAACGTTGTAGAGGAAGAGGCTGAGCCAGAAGAGGCTCGCGCCGGCGGCGGTTGGTGGCGAGGAGTCGCTGTTGCAGCGTCGGTCGCTTTCGCTGCTGTATTTATGGTGGAATTCTCCGGCGGGCCAAACACGACGCAACCTGCTCCTGCGGTCGCCAGCGGACAGCAAAGTGCGCCGGCGTTGAATGTGAACGGCGCCGGCTCTCATTTGGTGGCGGATTCCGGTGCGGAAAGCGAAGATGCGGTTCAATTCTCCGCAGAGCATGCGAGCAGGTTGAACGCCTATTTGATGAAGCATGCCGAGCAGGCTGCGCTAAACGGCTCGCAGGTTATTTCTCCTTATGCCCGTTTGAGCGCCTTTGAGGTGGTAGAGGGGCAAGGAACGGAGCAGCGCAGGTAAGCAATGAAACTGGTAATTCGTAAAGCGGCGGCGATCAAGGATGATGTCCGACAGTGGAGTCTGGTCTGGGTTTTAGCGCTGATGTCTTTGATTTCTGCGTCAGCGCAGGCGTCAGGTCCGCAAGAATGGCTGCAGCGCATGTTGGAGGCGCGTCAGGAACTCTCATACCGCGGCGCATTTATCTATAGCCGTGGCGATGAAATGAGCTCAATGAAGGTCTTTCATCGTTCGCAGAATGGCGTTGAGAAAGAGCGTTTGGTCGCCATGGACGGTGAGATGAGGGAGATCATTCGAGACGGAGACATGCTGATTTGCGTGTTTCCCGGCGGCAAGCAGGTTCGACTGGAGCAGGCTGCCTACACCGGGCCTTTTCCGGGGGCGGTTTTGAATGGCGGCTCCGATGTTGATTCGGTCTACGAGTTGAAAATGGCCGGAGAGGAGCGGGTAGCCGGGCATGATGTGTTGAAAATGGCGGTCATGGCCAAGGATCAGTACCGCTACAGCTACTACCTGTGGCTGGAGAAAAACTCCGGTATGCTGCTCAAATCTCTTCTGACAAACCGCAAGGGCGAGGTGTTGGAGCACTTCCAGTACACGGTGCTGGAACTGGGGGCGCAAGTGACGGACCAAGAGCTGGCGCCTTCAATGCCTGAGGCGGATGTCAAAGCGTTAGAGCCAAAACAAGGAGAAACCTCAGAGACCTTGCCGGAACAATGGATGCCCGCCTGGCTTCCGAAGGGGTTCAGCATGTCGCCTAACGTAACCAAGCGCAACGATATAATGCCTGGAGATATGCGCACGCAGGTATACGGCGATGGTTTGACCATGTTCAGCATATTTGTCGAAGAGAATAGCCCCCAGGCCATGCCGGAAGGGGCTTCACGCATGGGAGCGACCACTGCTTACTCGAAACATATCCGGCACGGAGGCATGACCTACGTCATTACGGTTGTGGGTGAGGTGCCCATTGAGACAGTCAAGCGGGTGGCGGATAATATGAAGTCAAGTCCATCCGCTGGAGACGCCTCTTGATACTGGAAACCGGGAAAGTCGTTGCTGTCGGCGACCATGAAGTCTGGGTAAGGACCATCAGGGAGTCCGTCTGCCAGAGCTGCTCAGCCCGAAAGGGCTGCGGTTCGCGACTTCTCAATCAGATGAGCGATGGCGCCTCGACCCAGATTAAAGTGGCGAAAACGTTTGATGTCGAAGTCGGAGACGAAGTGGAGATTGGCGTTGCTGAGCAGGCGTTGCTCAACGCCTCTCTGCTGGTTTATCTGGCGCCCCTGATTGCGATGATCATTTTGGCTGGGGTCAGTCAATCTCTGCTGCATTGGCCGGATCTTGGCGTGGCCCTGGCGGGCCTGTCAGGACTGGGCTTAGGCTTTGTTTTTGTTAAAATCTTGTCATCAAGGCTGTCTTGCAATCCCTCCTACCATCCCCAATTATTACGCAAGCTTTGTTAAGCGTCGTATAGCCTAGTTCCAATTGTCTAAAGGAAATCTGACGCCACTATGTGAGCCGAGAGGCGTTGGCTCGTCTGGTTGGAGCGCCTGGGTCAAACGACTGTGCCCATGCTTCGCGTGGGTGGTTTGGGTAACCAAGTGGAGTTGCATATGAAGGTTTGTCAGAAATATACGGCGGTTCTGCTGGTCTGGATGAGCGCCGTCATCAGCATGCGAGCAGGGGCCGTTGATCTACCTGACTTCACCGGATTGGTGGAGAAAACTTCTCCGGCGGTGGTAAACATCAGCACCGTACGTAAAGTCGGAGACGATAGCGCCCAGTATTATTTTGGCGGTCCCGAGCAAGATCAGATTCCTGAATTCTTTCGTCACTTCTTTGGCGACCCATACCGTCGCAGAGGCCCGCAGGAAGCCCAGTCCATGGGGTCGGGCTTCATCGTGTCCAAAGATGGCTACATCCTTACCAACAACCATGTCGTAGCGGGCGCAGATGAAATCTTCGTCCGGCTGATGGACCGTCGTGAACTGACGGCGAAGCTGATCGGATCGGATGAAAAGTCGGATTTGGCGGTTTTGAAGGTGGAAGCGGATGATCTGCCTGTTCTTAAGTTGGGCAAGTCTTCTGAGTTAAAGGTGGGTGAGTGGGTTGTCGCCATTGGCTCTCCGTTTGGATTTGAATATACCGTGACGGCAGGCATCGTCAGCGCCAAGGGGCGCAGCCTGCCGAATGAAAGTTACGTCCCTTTTATCCAGACGGACGTGGCGATTAATCCTGGCAATTCGGGCGGGCCGCTGTTCAACCTCGAAGGGGAGGTTGTCGGCATCAACTCTCAGATTTACACCCGCTCAGGTGGATTCATGGGCGTTTCATTTGCGATTCCCATTGATGTCGCATTGGATGTGATGAATCAGCTTAAAGATACGGGTGCGGTCAAGCGCGGCTGGTTGGGTGTGCTGATCCAGGAAGTGAATAAGGATCTGGCGGAGTCCTTCAATCTCAACAAGCCGCGTGGCGCATTGGTGGCGCAGGTTATGAAAGGCTCCCCCGCCGATAAGGCTGGCCTGCAGCCAGGGGACGTCATTGTCAGCTATAACGGCAATGAGATTGGATTGTCCTCTGAGTTGCCGCATCTGGTAGGGCGCACCACGCCGGGAGTGAAGGCGACAATGAAAGTGGTTCGACGTGGGGATGAAATGGATGTTGACGTCGAGATCGGTCAGTTGCCGGCGGACGACAACGGCGTGGCCAGCGTACCGGCAGGTCAGACCGCTCCGCAGAATAACGCCCTGAACTTACAGGTTCGCGATCTGACGGATGAAGAAAAAGAGAGCATGCAGGTATCGAGAGGCGTCATGGTGGCGCAAGTGTTCCCAGGACCTGCGGCGACGGCGGGAATTCAGCCCAATGACGTGATCAGCAGCATCAACAACAAAGATGTAGAGTCCGTGGCGCAGTTCCATGAGGTGGTTGAGAAGCTGCCGGTCGGCAAGTCGCTGCCAGTACTGATTATCCGTCAGGGCAATCCAGCATTCATTGTATTGAAGCTGAACAACAAGTAGGCCCAGGTTTGACTGGGCAAGCGGGCGGCCGGGTTTCTTAGGGTGAAGCCCGGCCGTTGCTCGTTTTATTGTAGGGAAAGTGGCGTTTCTCCCAATATCGGTGTGAATTCTGAGGGTATTTTGTTAATTCGCTGCAATTTACTCGGCGGAGCTGTTAAAATTTCGCCGCCTTCAACTTTGAATCTGAGTGACAGTAGTCCGTGAGTAAACTCAACCATATTAGAAATTTTTCTATCATTGCCCACATCGACCATGGCAAGTCCACTTTGGCTGACCGCTTTATTCAATATTGCGGCGGTTTGTCTGATCGGGAAATGTCCGAACAGGTGCTCGACTCCATGGATATCGAGCGAGAGCGGGGCATTACCATCAAGGCGCAGAGCGTAACGCTCTATTACGACGCAAAAGATGGCTCCCGTTATCAGCTGAATTTTATCGATACTCCCGGACACGTGGACTTCTCATACGAAGTATCTCGTTCTTTGGCCGCCTGTGAAGGCGCTTTGCTGGTGGTCGACGCCGCGCAAGGCGTTGAAGCACAGTCCGTGGCGAACTGTTACACCGCCATCGAAATGGGGCTGGAAGTTATTCCCATTCTGAACAAGATGGACCTGCCGCAGGCGGAACCAGCGCGTGTGCGCCATGAAATTGAAGAGATCATCGGCATTGACGCCGCCGGCGCCGTGGAAGCCAGCGCCAAAGCTGGTATGGGCATCCAGGAGAGTCTGGAGCAAATCGTTCAGTTAGTGCCGCCTCCTGAAGGCGATCCGGATGCGCCGTTGCAAGCCCTTATTATCGACTCCTGGTTTGATAACTATCTGGGCGTTGTGTCTTTGGTGAGGGTTAAAAACGGAACGCTGAACAAAGGCGATAAAATACTGATCAAGTCGACCAAGACCCAGGAACTGGTGACTTCAATCGGCGTATTCACCCCGAAGCGTACGGAGACCGGCTGCCTGAAGGCGGGAGAAGTGGGATATGTCATCGCTGGCATTAAAGATATCCACGGAGCTCCCGTCGGTGACACCATTACACTGGCGAAAACGCCGGATGTAGCTTCTTTGCCTGGGTTCAAACGTGTGCAGCCTCAGGTATACGCGGGCGTATTCCCCGTCAGTTCTGACGACTACGAAGACTTCCGTGATGCGTTGGACAAGTTGACGCTCAACGATGCGTCATTATTTTTCGAGCCCGAAACGTCTGACGCTTTGGGATTCGGTTTCCGTTGCGGCTTCCTGGGGATGCTGCATATGGAAATTATCCAGGAGCGCTTGGAGCGGGAATACGACCTGGATTTGATCACTACTGCGCCGACGGTAGTCTACGAAGTCCTGACCAAAAAGAACGAAGTCATTAAAGTCGATAACCCTTCCAGGCTGCCGGACCCTGGTTTTATCGAGGAAATGCGCGAGCCTATCGTTGAGGCTCATATTCTTGTGCCGCAGACTTACCTTGGCAACGTCATCGCTCTGTGTGTGGAGAAGCGCGGCGTGCAGAAGAATATGCAGTTCCTGGGGAACCAGGTAGCACTATCCTATGAATTGCCGATGGGAGAAGTCGTACTGGACTTCTTTGATCGACTTAAGTCAGTAAGCCGCGGCTATGCGTCTTTGGACTACCACTTTGTTCGTTTCCAAGCTGCTAACCTGGTGCGTCTGGATATTCTGATCAATGGCGATAAAGTCGATGCATTGGCGCTTATTGTTCACCGCGATAACTCCGCCTCGCGTGGCCGCCTGCTGACGGAAAAAATGAAAGAGCTGATTCCGCGTCAAATGTTCGATGTGGCGATTCAGGCGGCTATCGGTGGACAGATTGTATCCAGAACTACCGTTAAAGCGTTACGCAAGAACGTATTGGCCAAATGCTATGGCGGCGACGTTTCACGGAAGAAAAAGCTGTTGCAGAAGCAGAAAGAAGGTAAGAAGCGGATGAAGCAGGTGGGCAGCGTTGAAATTCCACAGGACGCGTTTCTCGCTGTGCTGAAGGTCGATAAATAAGCCAAATTGCGGACTGAAAGCAATAAATACAAACTGAATAGGACACACGATGGACTTTGATTTCTCTTTGATTCTGGTTGTACTGACCCTGGTCTCAGGTCTGATTTGGTTAGGCTTTTGGCTATTTGTTAAGGTCAGGACGCGTGGGGGAAGCAACGCGATGATCAAAGAGCCGATTGTGGTGGAGTATTCCCGGTCTTTCTTTCCTGTTCTGTTTTTGGTATTGGTGGTCCGCTCCTTTCTTATCGAGCCCTTCCAGATCCCGTCCCAATCCATGATGCCTACTCTGGAAGTGGGCGACTTTATCCTTGTTAATAAGTATTCCTATGGGCTGCGAGTTCCTGTTTTGGGGTATAAGTTCCTGGATTTGGGAGACCCTCAACGTGGAGATGTGATGGTGTTTCGCACTCCGGAAGACAACACTACCAACTATATCAAGCGTGTCGTGGGCGTTCCTGGCGATACAGTGGAATATAAAGACAAGCGGCTGACCATCAATGGGGAGCCTATTGATGAAAAGCTAATCGCCGCATTGCCCGCGGGCGCGCCCAGAGAGCTGTATTACGAGGAACAGTTGGGCGAGCAACTCCATCGCATCATAAAAGAAAACTACCCAAACACTGGGCATGAAGGCAAATGGGTTGTGCCGGAAGGCAAATATTTCATGATGGGCGACAACCGGGATCGCAGTAAAGATAGCCGTTATATCGGACTTGTGCCGGACGAAAATATCGTTGGTAGGGCATTCGCTATCTGGATGCACTGGGAAAAGTTTTTGTCATTGCCCTCTTTCTCACGAGTTGGTTCGATACAGTAAGTGCGCATTAGTGTAAAAACAGTGAGTTAACGTCTACTCTCTAAATAATATCGATTAATAAGAGGATGATAAGGAGTGAATATGCGCAAGAATCAACAGGGCGCTTCTGTTCTCGCAGTCTTGGTCTGGGTTGCTGTCGGGATTTCAGTTATTACCCTAGGCATTAAACTCATTCCTATCTATATCGATGATTTTGCTGTGAAATCATCATTAGAAGGCCTTAATAGAGAGGCTGACTTAGCGCGGTTGTCCAATCCAGAAATTTTGTCCAGGTTGGACAAGCATTTCATGGTCAATAATGTGCGTAATTTTGATAAGAATAGTATCAAGATTACGCGTGAGAATACCAAGATGCGCATAGACATAATTTATGAGCAGCGTACGAATATTATTAACAATATTGATGCCGTTGTTTCATTTAATCATCATTTGGAAGCCAATAATCAGTGACAGCTAAGCTGGAAAGACTGCAACGTGCGCTCGGATACACATTTAAAGAGCCTGCTTTGCTTACTTTGGCGCTCACCCACCGCAGCTTCGGTGGTCGTAATAATGAGCGCTTGGAATTTTTAGGGGACTCTGTCCTCAATTTTATTATCGCCGATTACCTCTTTGGTCGCTTTGAAGAAGCGCGGGAAGGGCAGTTGAGTCGTTTGCGCGCCAGAATGGTAAAAGGGGTGACTCTGGCTGAAATCGCCAGGGAATTTGATCTGGGTGAGTATCTGCGATTGGGGTCAGGGGAGATGAAGAGCGGCGGTTTTCGCCGGGAATCCATCCTGGCTGATGCGTTGGAGTCCATTATTGGCGCGATCTATCTGGACGCTGGTTTTGAAGTCTGCGCCGACAGGGTGCTGAACTGGTTTGAAACCCGTTTGCAGAAGCTTAACCTCAAGGATACTCAGAAAGACTCCAAGACACGTTTGCAGGAATATTTGCAGGCGCGTCAGCTTAATCTGCCACGCTACGAGGTTATTTCCGTACAGGGAGAAGCGCATGCCCAAACTTTCCATGTGCGGTGTGAAATAGACGGCCTGTCTGACCCGACAGAAGGGACTGGCGGCAGCCGGAGAGTGGCGGAGCAGAAAGCGGCGAAACAAGCATTGGTGGCGTTAGGAGTGGATCAGTGAGTATTGAAGTAAGTTCACAAGAAAATAGCCGCTGCGGTTATGTTGCGATTGTAGGTCGGCCGAACGTAGGCAAGTCCACCCTGTTGAACCATATACTGGGGCAGAAGATCAGTATTACCTCGAAGAAGCCGCAAACTACCCGGCATCAGATTTTAGGTATCAAGACAGAGGGTGACTACCAGGCTATTTATGTAGATACGCCAGGCTTGCACCAGTTGGACAAGAAAGCCCTTAATCGGGTGCTGAACAAAGCGTCCTCTTCAGCGATCAAAGATGCGGATGTGATAGTTTTTGTCGTTGATAGGAAGCGCTGGACAGAAGAAGACGACTACGTCTTGTCAAAAATCGCCAAGGTGAATCGTCCGCGCATTCTGGCGATCAATAAAGTGGACAAGCTGGAAAATAAAGACGATCTGCTGCCATTTATCGATAAAGTGCAGAAGATGTGCGAGTTTCAGCACATTATTCCACTTTCCGCTCTACGTGGACTGAATATTGATCGATTGGAAACTGTTATTAACGAAATGCTGCCGCAGGGGATTCATTTCTTCCCTGAAGATCAAATCACGGATCGTAGCGAACGTTTTATGGCGGTGGAAATTATTCGTGAAAAAGTCATGCGCCAGTTAGGCAACGAAGTGCCTTATGAAATTGCTGTAGAGATCGAGCAGTTTAAGCGTGAAGGCGCATTGCTGCGTATTAGCGCCCTGATCCTGGTGGAAAGAGAAGGTCAGAAAAAGATTGTCATCGGCCAGAAAGGGGAGCGAATCAAGCGGATTGGTTCCGATGCGCGTAAGGACATGGAAAAGTTGTTTGAAAGCAAAGTCATGTTGGAAACCTGGGTAAAAGTGAAGTCTGGCTGGAGCGATAACGAGCGCGCTCTGCAAAGCCTGGGTTACGACGACCGCTAACGGAAATATCGGCCGCTATGCACCGGGTTTTGCTGCAAGCCGCCTATGTGCTGCATAGTCGGCCGTATCGCGAAAGCAGCCAGATTGTCGATCTGCTTACCGAAGCTGATGGTAAAGCTTCGGCTGTTATGAAAGGTGGCGGTCGCAGGAAAGGAGCTCCAAACACACTCCAGCCTTTTACTGAACTGGAGATTGAACTGGGAGGGCGTGGCGAACTCAAATCCCTCATTCGTTGCGAGACCACTAACCTCCGTTATCCTCTGGCGGGGGCTGCTCTGTATGCTGGCCTTTATCTCAATGAGTTGTTGCTGAAGCTGCTGCAGCCATTGGAAAGCAGCCGAGACGTTTTTAACGCTTATAAATCAAGCCTGACATTTTTGTCGCTTCCCCAAACGAATCTTGAGCCCGGATTACGGGAGTTAGAGTTTACGCTGCTGAATGAGCTGGGTTTTGGCGTGGATTTTTGTGTGGAGAGCGCGACAGGGGATGTTGTGAAAAGTAATATTGCTTATCACTTTTCCCTTACTGAAGGCGTTAGCCGAACGCCAGAACCATACTCAATTGTGATAGAGGGGCGTCATCTGCTTGCAATGGCTGAGCGGGACTGGTCTGTTCCTGGGAGTCTCGCCGCCGCCAAGAAGCTGACGCGTCGCTGCCTGGATGAACTGTTAGGCGGTCGTCCGCTGCACTCCCGGGAGCTGATGCGCAGTTACCTTAAACTAACTAAGGGCTAACCGCCGCCGAAGTCAGGTACTGCGAAATCCCGGCCTCGCTAGGATTGAGGCGCTGACTGAGTTTGATACTCCCTGAACTCCGTTTGCCAGTCATTTCTGTCTGACCAGTAAAGCACTCTTTCTATCTCTTCAAAGAGCGCGGAAACAGCCGTTTCCAGTGGCTCTACGTCGCGCTTGATCTGCCCTTCCAGCTCCGCTGCGGCGTTGCGTAGCAAGGGGACTCCGCAGTAGCGCGTCGCGCCATGCAGGCGGTGAACACGCTCCAGCAGCTCAGACCTGTCCTGTTGCTCCCAGGCGCTTTCAATAGACTTGCGCTCTTCCGGTAGATTCTCAAGCAGCATGGAAAATAACTCTTCCGCTAGTCCTTTTTTACCTCCAGCAAGCGTGACGCAATTGCGAATATCCACACATGGCTCGGTGGCGGCTTTCACTGACGGTTTTATCTTGCCGGGCTCTCGCACAGGCTGTTGTGTCAACAGTGGTTGCGGGGACAGCTGGAAGCCGGTTCTGCGCTCTATAATGCGCTGCAGTTCATCTTCATTAGTGGGTTTTGTGAGGTAGTCGTCAAAGCCGCTCTGTAACAGCTGTTTGCGCTCTTCTGACATCGCGTGCGCGGTGAGGGCGATGATCGGCGTGCGTCGCTTGCCTGCCTCAAACTCACGAATCTTGATTGTGGTTTCCACTCCGTCCATTCCAGGCATTTGTACGTCCATGAAAATTACGTCAAAGCGCTTCTGCTTGGCTTTGGTGAGTGCTTCGTAGCCGCTCATGGCGGTTTCCACCACGGCTCCCAGGTCCAACAGAAAGGCTTCCACCAGTTTGAGGTTGGCGAGGTTGTCATCAACCGCTAATACCAACGGCTTGCGGCCGCTGGTGGCGTTCAGTTGCTTGATGGATATTGCTGATGGGGCTTCCTCTTCTTCAGAACGTCCTTCAATCAGCCAGCTAAGCGCATTCGCCAGCCGTCGCTGTGACGCCGGCTTGATCAGGAACGTTGAGGCGTCAGTCAATATTGGCGGCTCTTCGTTGCCGGTGTCGATGGTGGGGGTCAGTATTAGCGTGCGGCAGTCGAGTTTATATTCCAGCTTGCGCACGGTCTGCAAGTACGAGTTGGAACGCAAGTGGTGGCGGGTCAGGCCAATAATCGCGACGGCGAAGCCTTCGCCTTTGCGTTGAGCCTCTTCCACCTTATCCGCCAGATCTTTGATGTTGTCCACCTGCGTGACATTGGAGCCCCACTTGTTAAGCGTATGCTCCACCGCCAGTCCGGTTTTTTTCTGGTGTTCAAGATAGATGACTCGCTCGCCCTCGAACAAGCGGTGGTTAAGCTCATTGTCCGGTTGGTTGGGGGCGATTTCAACAGGAAGCTCGATCCAGAATGTCGACCCTTTGCCCAGTTCGCTCTCTACTCCGATCTGACCGCCCATTTGCTCGGTCAGGCGCCTGGAAATAACCAGACCAAGACCCGTGCCGCCAAAACGCCTTGCCGTTGACGCATCCGCCTGACTGAATGCGCTGAAGAGCGTCTGCTGCTGAACGCGAGAGAGTCCTACGCCGCTGTCTGTGACCGTGATCTTGATGAGCGAGCGCTCGTCGGACTCGTCCTCCAGCATGACGCGCACCACCACTTCGCCGCTTTGAGTGAATTTAATACCGTTGTTGACCAGATTGGTGACGATCTGTTTGATGCGCAGCGGATCGCCCATGATGTGGCTGGGAACATCGGAATAGACGAGTCCCGCCAGATCCAGATTTTTCTCGTGTGCGCCGGGGGCGAGCATGGTGAGAACGTCTTCCACGATTTCCTGAAGGTTGACGGTGGTGTTGTCCAGCACCAGCTTGCCAGCCTCGATTTTTGAGAAGTCGAGGATGTCGTTGATGATCGTCAGCAGGATCTCGGACGACTTCAGGATGGTGTTGAGCTGGTCCCGTTGCTGTGGTCCCAGATTGGATTTCAGAAGAAGATGCGTGAACCCGATGATGCCGTTAAGCGGTGTGCGGATTTCATGGGACATGTTGGCGAGAAACTCGGACTTCACCCGACTGGCTTCGATCGCTTCTTTGCGGGCCATGTCCAATTCAATATTCTGGATTTCTATAGTTTCCAGAGTCTCTCTCAGGTCTTCCGTGGCTTGATCTATATTCTGCTGCATCTCACTGCGGGCCTTGGCGAGAGCTTCCGCCATGGAGTTGATGCCGTCCTGCAGTAAAGCCAGCTCGGGACTTGCTTCTATATAAACACGGGTGTCCAGCTTGCCTTCTTTTATACGAGTAAGCGCTTGCGCCACTTGAGATAGCGGCGAGGTAAGGTCGCGACTTAAACGCAACGCCAGGATAGTGCAGACAATAATCGCGCTGAACACGGCGCTGACAGCAAAGAGAATGGTCCGATATTTGGCGACCTGTGTCGGCGCTCGGGAGACTTCAATGACCGCCCAGCCCAAAATGTTGTCCTGCAGACCATTGGTGGTTTCAGATTCCTGTAAGTTGGCGTCTTCGCTCAGGCTAAGGTCTTGTAAGGTGACCGGCGCGGTGAAGCGCAGCACATCCTCGCTGGAATAAATCGTAAGCTGAGTAGATAAGCTGGCGGGGATTGTATGCTCTTCCTGAATGCGCGGACCGGCATGGGCTAGTATCTGACGCTGGCGTCCGTAAATCGAGACTGAACGAATGTCTTTCTCTTCCAGTACGGCGTTGGTTAACCCAATCAATTGACGACGGTTTCCGGTGAAAACGCCATACTCTGCAGCGTTTGCGAGGTGGCGGGCGGAGTCGGAGCCGCGCTCCAGAAGCACGTCGCTAAGATCGTCCAGGCGTGTAAATACAAAGGCTGCGGACAGCGTGAACGCAATAGTGAGCGATGGCGCCAAGGTCAATAAGATGACCTTTACTTTTATTCCCCAACGTTTCATGCAGGGGCCCTTCGGCGGCTTGTAGAGGAGGCGCGGATAAACGGCATATTATGGTATTTATGATATAAAGTGATTTTTATATTAAAAAAGAATATATCGCCACTCTCAGATTATTGCTTATCATGGCCGATGTTCGGCCAATATCAAGTCCGAACGCGGCTATCGACGGAAATGGTTCGATGGCGTAACAGGGACCGGATTTTTGCTCAGGCGACGTCGAGTCATTGTCACAGCGCCGCCGCAGCGGACAAGGACATTTCCGATTCTACAGCTAATTGATTGAATTTAAAAAGAAGCGAACGTTAAAGATGTCATACCCCACGATTGAATCCTACGTTGGAAACACACCGCTTGTTCGATTGCAGAGACTGCCCGGCGACACCAGTAACGTCATTCTGGCGAAACTTGAAGGGAATAATCCAGCGGGATCAGTCAAAGACCGTCCCGCCATGAGCATGATTCAGGAGGCGGAAAATCGGGGCGACATCCGGCCTGGCGATACGTTGATTGAGGCGACCAGCGGCAATACCGGGATTGCTCTGGCTATGGCTGCAGCGATCAAAGGTTACCGTATGGTCCTGATCATGCCTGCGCATATGAGTGAAGAGCGCCGCGCCGCAATGACCGCCTATGGTGCGGAAATCATCTCGGTATCCAAAGAAGAGGGGATGGAAGGCGCACGTGACCTTGCCAAGCAAATGGAGTCAGAAGGAAAAGGCAAGGTGCTGGATCAGTTCGCTAACCCGGATAACCCCCTGGCGCACTACAAGACGACGGGCCCGGAAATCTGGCGGCAAACTGATGGCGCTATTACTCACTTCGTCAGCTCCATGGGGACCACCGGCACCATCATGGGGACCTCTCGCTACCTCAAAGAGCGCAATCCGGAGATTCAGATTGTCGGCCTGCAGCCTGCTGATGGCGCATCTATTCCCGGTATTCGTCGCTGGCCGGAAGCGTATCTGCCCAAAATATACCAGCCTGAGTCCGTGGATCTGGTTTTGGATATCGCTCAGCAGGAAGCCGAAGAGACAATGCGCGCGCTGGCCCGGGAAGAGGGGATCTTCTGTGGCGTATCTTCCGGCGGCGCCATCGCTGGAGCGTTGCGAATTTCCTGTGAGGTTGAAAATGCGGTGATCGTCGCCATTATCTGTGATCGGGGCGACCGCTACCTGTCTACCGGCGTATTCCGCGGCTAAAGCGGTCGCGCCGGAGCGCGACGCCAAAGCCCTTATATCTGTTGCGGGAGGCCGCTATAATGGCCGGCTTTTTATCCAGATCGGCCCCATAGCCCAGGTTTATAAGCATGTCTCGTCGTAGAAAGAAGTTACCCCAAGAGTCCATTACCTGCGAAATTGAATCTCTCAGTCACGAAGGGCGCGGCGTCTCCCATAAAGACGGCAAAACCCTGTTTGTCGAAGGCGCATTGCCTGGCGAAACTGTGACTGCGCGATATGTAAACAGTCGTCGCAGCTATGATGAGCTTGCTGTAGAAGAGGTGCTGACGCAGCATCCTCAACGCATTGAGCCTGACTGCCAATTCTCAAAACTATGCGGCGGCTGCAGCATGCAGCATGTTGATCTGGGCTTTCAGATCAACCACAAAGAGTCTGTGCTGCTGGATCACCTAAGACATTTTGGCGACCTGAAGCCTGAGCAGGTTGTTCCGCCTCTGGTGGGCGCGGGGCGCGGTTATCGCACAAAAGCAAGATTGGGCGTGCGTTATGTCGCCAAGCGCGATGAAGTCCTGGTCGGCTTCCGCGAGCGCTACAGTAATTTCCTGACCGCCATTGACGAATGCCCGATATTGATCGAGTCCGTTGGCGGCCGTATTCCTGAGCTGAAAGCGCTGATCCGAAGCCTCTCCGGCTATCAGCGCATTCCTCAGATCGAAGTGGCGGCGGGCGATGATGTTTGCGCCTTGGTGATTCGTCATATGGACCCGCTTACTGAAGATGATTTGCAAAAACTGATCGCTTTCTCCGAGCAAACCGGGTTGGCAATCTATTTGCAACCGAAAGGTCCCGATACTGTCGCCAAATTGTGGCCGAAAGATGGCCAGGAACTGCTCAGCTATCAACTGAGCGACTATGATTTGACGATGCAGTTCCATCCAATGGACTTTACTCAGGTCAATCGCGATATCAACCGTCGGATGTTGGCGCAGGCCCTGGAATGGCTGCAGCCGCAGGCGGGCGAGACTATCCTTGACCTGTTTTGCGGACTGGGTAACTTCACTCTGCCTATTGCCCGCTCGGCGGCGCATGTAGTGGGTGTAGAGGGTAGCGAGGATATGGTGCGTCGAGGCTACGCCAATGCGGAACTCAACGGCGTTGGCAACATAGAGTTTTATGCGGCGGACCTGCATCTTCCCTTGGCTCCGGTGAATGAGGCGAAGCATGCATGGCTGCACACTTATGACAAAGTTCTGCTGGACCCGCCGCGCTCTGGCGCGGAAGAGTTAGCGAAGCAAATGACCCGTTTTGGGGCGAAGCGAATTGTTTATGTGTCCTGTAACCCCGCTACTTTGGCGCGGGACGCCGGCATTCTGGCGGCGCAGGGATACAAGCTGATCAAGGCCGGGGTAATGGATATGTTCCCGCATACGGCCCATGTCGAGTCAATGGCCTTATTCGAGAAAGCGTAAGCCCGTTACTCAGAAAATAAGAGAGTCTGGCGAAAGGCGTCACTATGGTTAAAGTTCGCGAAGATTATCCTTTGGCTCAGGACGGGTCAGTTGATATCAACGGTTGGATTGACCGTTTACAGCAACAGGTTGAACTGGAGGATGTGGCGTCGTTTCGTCGCGCCTGCCTGCTGGCGAAAGAGATCGAATCAGAGGCGGTGCGCGCCGGAAATCTTTGGTCGGAAGGCTCCAGCAGCTTTCTGACCGGTTTGGAAATGACGCAGATTCTGTCAGAGCTGCAGCTGGATACGCCCAGCTTGATTGCGGCTGTGCTTTACCGCGCGGTGCGTGAAGGCAAGCTCTCCCTTGTCAGAGTGAACGAAGAGTTTGGCGAAGAAGTCTCCAAACTGATTGAAGGCGTTTCCCAGATGGCGGCGATTTCCAGCCTGCGTCATCCTATTCAGGGTAGCGTGCTGGGGCAGACCCAGACTCAGGTGGACAACATTCGCCGCATGCTTGTCACCATGATCGACGACGTGCGCGTGGCGTTGATTAAGCTGGCCGAGCGAACCTGCGCTATTCGAGACGTCAAAAACGCAGGGTCCGACAAACGCCACCGCGTCGCCAGAGAAGTTTTCGATATTTACGCGCCGTTGGCGCACCGCTTGGGGATTGGTTATCTGAAGTGGGAGCTGGAAGATTTGTCTTTCCGCTATCTGCATGAGACCGCCTATAAGAAGATCGCCAAGTTGCTGGACGAGCGCCGCCTGGATCGGCAGAAGTTTATTGAGGAGGCGCTCTCCGCTTTGCGTCAGGAGCTGGAAGCCAGTAGCATCAAAGCGGAGCTTTCCGGCCGTGCCAAGCACATTTACAGCATATGGCGCAAAATGCATCGCAAGGGGATCGACTTTTCGCAAGTCTATGATATCCGCGCCATTCGTATTCTGGTTCCCAGCATTCGCGACTGCTACTCCGCCTTAGGGGTGGTGCATGCGTTGTGGCGTCACATTCCCCATGAGTTTGACGACTATATCGCCAACCCGAAGCAAAACGGGTATCAATCTTTGCACACGGCAGTAGTGGGTCCTTCCGGGAAAATCATGGAAGTGCAGATCCGTACGCAAAAAATGCATGAAGAAGCGGAGCTGGGCGTCTGTGCGCATTGGCTATATAAAGGCACGGATACACAGCAGAAATCACACGGTTACGAGCAGAAAATCGCCTGGCTTCGGCAAGTGCTGGAGTGGCAGGACGAATTGGGAAGCAAGACTTCAGAGCTTGTTGATCAGTGGCGCAACGACATCGTCAGCGACCGCATCTACGTATTCACTCCAGACGGGCATGTTATTGATTTGCCAGCAGGATCGACGCCTATTGATTTCGCCTACAAGGTGCATACGGAAATCGGGCACGCTTGCCGGGGCGCCAAGATTCACGGCCGAATCGTACCGCTTAACTACAAGTTGAAAACCGGCGATCAGGTGCAGATTCTGACTTCGAACCAGGCTCGCCCCAGTCGCGACTGGCTTAACTCGGATCTGGGCTACGCCAATACTTCCAGGGCGCGGGCGAAAATCACCCATTGGTTTAAGTTGCAGGATCGCGATCAAAATGTCGAAGAAGGGCGCGATATCCTGCAAGGTGTGTTGAAACGCCTGTCATTGGAGCAGCTGGACTTCGACGATCTGGCGCAAAAAGTAAACTATCCTTCCGCGGAAGACATGTTCGCCGCTATCGGCGCCGGCGATCTCAAGCCGATGCAGGTGGCCCATACGGCGCAGAACATGTTGGAGCCGCGGGATGAGCAGTTGTCGCTGCACCTACGCACAGCGCAGGAAAGCGCTAAGTCTTCCGATGTTCACATCCGTGGCGTCGGTAACCTGATGACTCAGATGGCGAACTGCTGTAAGCCAGCTCCGGGCGACCCCATCGTCGGCTATATCACTATTGGCCGGGGTGTTTCCATTCACCGACAAGATTGCATCAATGCGCTGCAGCTACAGACGGTCGAACCCAATCGCATGATAGAAGTAAGTTGGGGCGATACCGAGTACACCTATCCTGTGGATGTGGTTATTAATGCTTATGACCGCCCCGGACTATTGCGGGATATCACCTTGTTGCTGGCGAATGAGAAGATCAACGTGACCGCCGCATTGACAAATACCGACAAGAATCAGAGTACCGCGGATATTCGTCTAACCGTGGAAGTAACTTCCATCGATGTATTGGGCCGCATGTTCGACCGTATTCGGAGGCTGCCCAACATTATCGATGCGCGCCGCGCCAAGCCGGGAGAAGGGTGATGAGCGAGAAAGACAAGAGCGTCCAATACACTCTGGAAGATCTTTTATATTTGATGCGCCGCCTGCGGGACCCGAAGGACGGTTGTCCCTGGGATTTGAAGCAGGACTTTGCATCCATCGTTCCGTTCACCATAGAGGAAACCTATGAAGTAGCGGATGCGATTGAGCGCGAAGATTGGCTGCACTTGCGTGATGAACTGGGGGATTTGCTGTTTCAGGCGGTTTTCTATTCACAACTGGCGCAAGAGAAAGACTTGTTTCAATGGCCGGATATTGTGGATGGCGTCGTGCGTAAACTGTTGCGCCGGCATCCTCATGTATTTCCCGATGGAACCCTGGAAAGCCGTTTGGCTCCAGGGGAAACTATCAGCGAAGAACAGATTAAGGCCAATTGGGAGCGTATTAAGCAGCAGGAACGAGAGCTGAAGAAGCAGGGCGAAGTGCAAGAGTCGACAGCGCCCTCAAGTGTATTGGCGGATATTCCCAACGCCATGCCTGCGCTGCAGCGAGCGCAAAAGCTGCAGAAGCGAGCATCGTTGCATGGCTTTGACTGGCCGGAAATCAACCCTGTTCTCGACAAGATCCATGAAGAAATAGATGAGCTACGCCACGAGCTGGCGGCGCCGGTTCTAGATCAGGATAAGCTGGAAGATGAGTTGGGAGATGTGCTTTTTTGCTGCGTGAATCTGGCGCGATTCGTTAAGGCTGATCCCGAGGCGGCTTTGCGCAGGGCTAACGCCAAATTCATCAGGCGCTTTTCTCGCATCGAGTCGCTACTGCAAGAGCAGGGCAAGACCCTGGACGACGCGTCGTTGCAGGAAATGGACTTGCTCTGGGATAAAGCTAAAGAAGAAGGCCTATAAAGCAAGATGCGCGCTGTCTGCGCGCATCTTTGAATACGGTTAGCTATTGGCCGCTTTCAGCTCTTGCTTGAGTAGGCTGATGTACTTCTTGCTCAACTGCAAAAATCTGGGCGTTGGGCCGACATCTTCGTACATGGGGTCGCCCATTTCATCTTCCGCCACTACTTTGACTCCCTGCACATAAGGAAAGCTGCTTTCCAGCTCATCCAGCGCGGCGGACAGGAGTTCGCTGATGATTTCTTCCTGACTGCGAAGTGGATACATTTCTGCAAGGGCTGCGACTCTGGCTGCATCTTCTATGCGCAGGCGCAGGGGATATTCCTTGTTCGTAAGGCGAACGTTAGCGGTGTTTTCCCAGTTTTGTACGAGAGCGTTAATTTTCATAAAGCGGCCTATGTAAAACAAACGACATCAATTTCAGTCTAGGAGGCCCCCAATAATCGGGCCATAAGAGCATGTACGTAGCGGCCTGAGAGGGCGGCCGAACATGACGCGGGCGGTTCCGCGGGGGTTATATTCAGTTTAGACCGTCTACGGCGGGGCGGCTTCCGAAGCGGATGAATGATGAGACAACCAAGACGGGGGGTGCTATTGTTCTAGTTCGGAATTTTTCGATATTTCACTGAGTTATAGTTAAGAAAAGGCGATTGCAACAAAACGTCAACGAAGAAAAGACTTTTGAAAAAGCGGCGGAGTAAGAGAAATGATGAAGGAATTGCATCCAGAGCTGAGAGAAAACGTACGCCTTCTGGGAGAGTTGTTGGGACAGAGCATCCGCTACCACCTTGGCGACGAAATATTCAATAAAATCGAGAAAATCCGTATCGCCGCAAAAGCTGACCGCAATGCGGAAATCAGCCAGAGAAAGCAGCTGAAAGAGGTGCTTTCGGGCTTGAATGACGAGGAACTGGCGCCGGTTGCAAGAGCGTTCAACCAGTTTCTAAACCTTACCAATATCGCTGAGCAATATCATATTGTAAGGCGTCGGGCGCCCGCCAGCGAATTGGTCGATAACCGCCTGGACACTATCGAAGTCGTGTTTGACCGCCTGATTGGCCAAGGCGTCAGTAAAGATAAATTCTTCGCGCAACTGGCGGACTTGAATCTGGAGTTCGTGCTGACGGCGCACCCCACTGAAATTACCCGTCGCACTTTGATTCAGAAATATGACCAGATTTCTGAGTGTCTTGAATCCCTGGACCGTAGCGACTTGCTGGACGAAGAATACGCCAAGATCGTTGAACGTTTGCGCCGCCTTATCACCGAAGCCTGGCATACGGATGAGATCCGTTATGAGCGTCCCACCGCAGTGGATGAGGCTAAGTGGGGCTTCGCCGTGATAGAGAACTCGTTGTGGCAGGCGGTGCCGGATTTCATGCGTCAGATGGACGCCGCTCTACATGAGCGTTTTGGCGAAGGGCTGCCGATTAATGTAAATCCCGTGCGGTTCGCATCCTGGATGGGAGGGGACAGAGACGGTAATCCCAATGTCACCTCAGAGGTCACTCGCGAAGTCTTTTTGTTGAGTCGCTGGATGGCGGCGGATCTGTATTTGCGTGATATCGAGGCATTGCGCTCAGAACTATCTATGACTGCGTGTAATGGCGAGCTGGCGCGGGCTTCGGGGCAGAGCCGTGAGCCATACCGGAAGATCCTCGCCAAGTTACGCAGCCGGTTGGAGGCGACAAGGGCCTGGGCCGCTGAGGCTTTGGACTCCACGAAAAAGCCTTCCGCTGATGTATTGCTCAATAATGCGGAGCTGATTGAGCCGTTAATGGTGTGCTATCGCTCGCTGCGGGACTGCGGTATGGAAGTTATCGCCAACGGGCCGCTACTGGACGTCATTCGTCGGGCGCAATGTTTCGGTCTGCAATTGGTAAGACTGGATATCCGACAGGACTCCGAGCGTCACAGCGACGTTATGAAGGATATATGCGCTTACCTCGGTATTGGCGATTACTCACAATGGACGGAAGAAGAGAAGCAGGCATTTTTGATTCGGGAACTGGAGGGCCGGCGTCCGCTACTTCCCAAAGAATGGCCGGCGTCTGCGGAAGCCAAGGAGGTCCTGGATACCTGCAAGGTGGTGGCGATGCAGCCTCCTGAAGGGCTGGCTTCCTATGTTATCTCCATGGCGAGCGACCCATCCGATGTGCTGGCGGTGATTCTATTACTGCGTGAGAGCGGCATGCGCCATCGTATTCCGATTGCGCCGCTGTTTGAGACCCTGAGCGACCTGCAAGGCGCGGCGGATAGCATTGGCCGCTTGCTGGATCTTCCATGGTATCGGGAGTACATCGGCGGTAAACAAGAGGTCATGATCGGCTACTCGGATTCCGCCAAAGATGCGGGGCAGATGGCGGCGGCCTGGGCTCAGTATCAGGCGCAGGAGGCGTTGGTCAAAGTGGCTGCGAAGCACGATGTGAAACTGACGCTTTTCCACGGTCGTGGTGGAACGGTCGGTCGTGGCGGCGGACCTGCTAACCGCGCCATTTTGTCGCAACCGCCAGGTTCCGTTGCGGGTAACTTCAGGATTACCGAACAAGGTGAAATGATCCGCTTTAAGTTCGGGCAGCCCAAGGTCGCGAAGCAGAGCTTTAATCTCTACCTCGGCGCGGTATTGGAGGCTTCCCTGGTGCCGCCGCCTCAGCCTGAGCCTGCTTGGCGCGAGATGATGGACAAGTTATCCGGACTGGCGGTGAACTCCTATCGCGAAGTGGTGCGTGAACGTCCAGGTTTCGTCGAGTATTTTCGTTCCGCGACGCCGGAGCAGGAGTTGGGCAAGCTGGCGTTAGGCAGCCGTCCTGCGCGTCGTAAGGCGTCTGGCGGCGTTGAAAGTCTGCGCGCGATTCCATGGATTTTCGCCTGGACGCAAATGCGTCTGATGTTGCCTGCCTGGTTGGGTAGCGATACCGCACTGCAAACCGCAGTAAACGATGGCGGCGCCGATACGTTGAAAGCGATGCTGACCGGGTGGCCATTCTTTGAGACACATGTGGACATGCTGGAAATGGTGTTGTCCAAAGTCGACCCGGAGATCGCGCGCTTTTATGAGGAGCGTCTGGTTAAGCCCGAGCTGCATCCATTGGGGGATGAGTTGCGTCGCCGGGCGGGGTGCGCCGTGCGCTTGATCAATGAGCTGAAAGGGCAGGATGAACTGTTGCTGGATAACCCGGTCTTCATGCATTCTCTGCAGGTTCGTAACCCCTATACGGACCCGCTGCACTACTTGCAGGTAGAGCTATTGGTGCGTGATCGGGCTGAGGGCGAGACCAACAAGGAAACGGTTGAAAAAGCGCTCAAAGTTACGATGGCGGGCGTCGCCGCCGGTATGCGTAATACCGGTTAATCCCGCCGCCGACCCGGCGTCGCCGGGTCGGTTACCAAACTCCAACATTGCGCAACGCAAGCTTACCTTTGCATGTGATTCATATCACGCACATCCCCTCAACCACATATAAACTAAACTATTATTTGTACTCATTTAGTAGAACGGGGGAAGTGTGCCGCTTGCATCCAGAGTTATGCAGTATCTGAATCGGCAGGGAGTGCCGTATCAACAGATACACCATGATCGCGCAGGCAATATCGACGCTGCTTTGAAGGCGGCTGAGGTGTTGCCTGATTGTGTGGCGGTTGCGGAAATCCTGGTGGACGCCAAAGGCGTCGTGATGGCGATCACCGAATTCGGGACGCAAATGAACCTGGAAGCCCTCAATGGCGCGATTCGGCGCAACCTGCAGCGCCTTACCGGCCGACAGGCGGATCGCCTGTTTCGGGACTGCGAACCCGGCTCACACCCCCCCATCGCCAACGCTTATGGCGTTCATGCCGTATGCGATGAGCGTCTGTTCGCCAAGGAACAGATATATATTCAGTCAGGGTGTCATAATACTTTGCTGCGCTTGGATCGCGAAAGCTTTCAGAGAGTGATGAGTAGTGCTATAAAACTTAAGCAAGGTTGTTGCGAGGCGCAGGCAATGAATCCTTTATCATCAGATACTCCAGAAAGTCCCGATGTAGGCGAAGCCAACGCTGAGCGCGTGGCGGAGCGACTGAAGCGTCTTTACAAGTTGCCGCCGATGCCGACGGTTGCGACGCGGATACTGCAGGCCACCTCAGATCCGGACGCGACGGCAGGCGAATTGGCGGCGATCATTGAGCAGGACCCCAGCCTTGCGGCGCAGATTATGCGACAGGCCCGCTCGGCGTTGTACGGATACAGAGGTAAGCTGGAAAGCGTCAAGGATGCGGTGATGCGCGTCCTTGGATTTGAGCGCGTCAGTCAGTTGGCGCTGTCTATTTCCGCCAGTAAGGCTTTTGATTTGCCCAATGAAGGCCCGCTTGGCATCGTGTGTTTCTGGCGACATGCGCTGCATGTTTCCCTGTTGGCGCAGCGTCTGGCTTTTCACGTGCCGGATGAACGCATCAATCCATCGCTGGCGTATTTGACCGGGTTGCTGCATAACTTTGGCATTTTGCTTCTGGGGCATTTGTTCCGCCCCGAATACACCATGCTCAATAAACTTGCGGAAGCGGACCCGATGACTGAGTTGGCCGTGTTGGAAAAGCAAGTGCTTGGCATGGGCGGCGCCAAGGAGCTGGTCGGTTTGGGGCATGGGATGCTGGGCTCCATTTTGTTGGAGCATTGGCGGTTGCCGAAAGAAGTTTCCATGACCGCAGCAGGGCATCAGGTCAAAGATTATCACGGCCCATATGAGGATTATGTCTTGCTGATTCAGTTGTCTAACTGCTTGCTCAAAGAGCTTGAGTTGGGCGACGACCAAGTTCCTGATGACCCGGTGTATTACGCCAAGCGTCTGGATATGCAGCCAGAGATCGTATTTGAAGTGTTTGAACAACTGAAGCAATCCAGCGATTCACTGAATCAACTGGCCTCCCAGATGGGGTAGATCCGCCAAGGAGCCGCCGCACGGGCGGCTTTATCGAGATTGGCGCTTCAGGTTACCTGCCTATATCCGTATAATTCAGCTCTTTGCTAATCTTCCCTACAATGTGCAGCGTCTCTAATCGGATGTGAATTGTCGCCGGAATCGCGGGGAAATGCGATTAGAATCAATGTGTTGAGAGTGGTCTCACAGAAGGCCATGATGGAACTCGACAATAATAACTCGTCGACAGACTGCTGCGTCGGCCTGTAGCCGGCGCAAGCGCACAGGAATTTGTTGCTTGGATCAGGAGTGTAATTGGTATGAGAATTATTTTGTTGGGCGCACCCGGCGCCGGAAAGGGCACGCAAGCGCAGAATATTATGAAGAAATTCGGGATACCCCAGATTTCCACTGGCGACATGCTGCGCGCTGCGGTAAAAGCAGGCTCTCCTCTGGGCCTCAAAGTGAAAGAGGTCATGGCGTCGGGCGGATTGGTTTCAGATGAGACCATTATCGCGCTGGTCAAAGACCGCATTAAAGAAGACGATTGCGCCAACGGTTTCCTGTTTGACGGCTTTCCTCGAACGATTCCGCAAGCGGAAGCGCTGCGTGAAGCCGGTGTAAAAATTGATAATGTCGTAGAAATCGCCGTAGATGACCAAGAAATCATCAAGCGTTTGAGCGGACGTCGCGTACATGAAGCGAGCGGTCGCGTTTATCACGTTGACTACAACCCACCCAAGGTGGAAGGTAAGGACGACGTTACCGGCGAACCACTGGTTCAGCGTGAAGACGATAAAGAAGAAACTGTGCGTAAGCGTTTGGAAGTTTACCATTCTCAAACCGCGCCTCTGGTCGATTACTACCGCAACTGGGCGGAGAAGGATGCGGACGCTGCGCCTGAATACCTGCGCGTTGAAGGCGTTGGCTCGGTAGACGAAATTCGTGACCGTGTCTTCGCTGGTCTGCAGAAGTAATACTTATATCTTCATCTTCGGGCGGCGCTGTTCTGCGCCGCCTTCTCTTCAGAATTGATTGAACAATCCTCATGGCAAAAATACTCGCACTCGATACATCAAGTGACGCCTGTTCCGTAGCCTTATGGAACGACGGCGAGTTGACCGAATTGCTGGAAGCGACGCCAAGAGCTCACGCCAAGCGCTGCCTGCCTATGATTGATAGTTTGCTTGGCGATAGCGGTTTGCGTGTGGGGCAGTTGGATGCGCTGGCGTTTGGAAGAGGGCCGGGCTCATTTACCGGGCTCCGCATTGCAGCCGGTATTGTGCAGGGATTGGCTTTTGGCTCCGACTTGCCCGTTATTCCTGTTTCTACGTTGCAAGCGATGGCGTTTGCGTGGTTCAAGCGCCAGAAAAGCCCTGCCGGCCAAGTTGTTTGTCTTCTCGATGCGCGTATGAACGAAGTCTATTGGGCAGGCTATGAGCATTCCTCGGGTAGCGTTAAAGAAGTTTATGCGGAGCAAGTGGCTCCTCCAGAAATGGTCGATGCGCAAGTCTCGGAACAGGAACTGGCGATATTGGGGAGCGGTCTGGTTTATCTTGAGCGTCTGCCGGCGACGTTGATCGAAAGCTCGCCCATACAGGAGCCTGAGTGGGGGCCGCGTGCGGCTGCAATGGCGGAAATGTCTGTGTCGATGTTTGATATGGGGCGTACTGTGTCCGCCATTGAAGCTCAGCCTATTTATTTGCGTGATGAAGTGGCCTGGAAAAAACTTCCCGGTCGCTAAAAGCCGTTAGTGTTTCTTTTCTGTTTACCTCTCCAAACTTTCACGAATGTCGCGCTTGACGTCGACCTCGACAAGTGGAACTTTAAGGGGCTTTTTTTGTGCTTAATATTTTATGGGAACATTTTAGATGACTTGGCTTGAAATCGTTGTTTTGGCGCTGATTCAAGGGCTGACGGAATTTCTTCCTATTTCCAGCTCCGCGCATTTGATTCTTCCCTCTGAGGTTTGGGGCTGGCAGGATCAGGGATTGGCGTTTGACGTGGCCGTTCATGTCGGCACCTTGCTGGCGGTTATGATTTATTTCCGCGCCGATATTTTCAACTTGCTCAATGGATGGATTAAGCAGATTACCGGCGGCGGCGCATCGCAAGAGTCCCGTCTTGCCTGGGCGGTTATTCTCGGCACTATCCCTGCGGGTCTGGCGGGAGTGCTGCTGGACAGCTGGATTGAAGAGAACCTGCGTTCCGCTTTGGTTATCGCACTGGCGACTATAGGTTTCGGGGTATTGTTGGGACTGGCCGACCGCAAAGTAGGAACGCGTGATATTGACCAGTTTACTCTGAAAGATGCGTTGATTATTGGCGTCTCCCAGGCACTGGCGCTGATTCCAGGCACGTCGCGCTCCGGTATCACCATGACGTCAGCCTTATTTCTTGGTTTGAACAGGGATACGGCGGCCCGATTCTCTTTCTTGCTATCCATCCCTTTGATCGCCGCTGCTGGCTTGTTCAAAGGGCTTGAGCTGGCGGATACCGGGACTAGTTCGCAATGGTCTGAGATTGCCGGGGCGGTGCTTATTTCCGCCGTCAGCGCCTACGCCTGTATTCATTTATTTTTAAAATTTTTACAGAAGATAGGTTTCATGCCGTTCGTAATCTATCGCATGCTATTAGGCGCAGGTCTTTTGATCTGGTTGTATGTAGCCTAAGTTGGGCGCCCGTATTTGTGCGGGCCGCCAATAACGGCTGTAACGGGGCGGTCTATACTCTAAGAGTCGCCCCGGCAACTTGCTCGGAGCCCTGCTAATTGAAAGTCTCAATCATTGACATGGACCGGGCGTTAGTCGCCGGAAGGATAGCTGCATGATTGGCGGAGTCGGCTCATCGCTGCCGTTACTGCCCACAATTAAGCGCAATGACAGCTCAACGATCAGCGATGCGGATGCCTCGCGTCGTGATGAGTCTCAGCGCCGCAGTGTTGAGCAGGCATTTCCTGCCGAGGAAGCGTTGCAGACCAGGACGCAGGAGAGCATCCCGTTTCGTCGCGTTAACGCCAACAATTCTCCAGAGCAAACACAGCTGCAACGGAAGCCTGAGCCTGATGATGTATCTCTAGCCGCGCAACAGGCCATAGAAACCTATCAGTCTACCGCCAACAATGCGCCGCGCGATGGCGTTGACAGCTTGGTCAGCATAGATCTGTTTGTTTAAACTCCTGCTTTAATACCTTTCTTTTTTTCTATGGATATATCGCCATGATTTCTTATGACAATCAGGTGTTGGTGAGCTATTGCGAACAACGCCGGGACGAGGCTGAAGCGTTTTCATCCCGGTTTGGACTCCCACTTGTCGCCTTGGAGGCATTACCGGCCAAGAGCGATAAATCAGTGTACTTGCTGAACTTCTCTGATGCGCGAGTGGAGTTAGTCAATTGGCGCATGCAGGCGCCGGGACCGGTGTTTGTGGATTTTGTCGAAGGCGCGTTGGCTTATCGACGCGAACATGGCGGCGGTCGTGGTGAGATGGTGGCTAAGGCGGTAGGACTGAAAGGCGAAGTCAAGCGCTTGAACTTGCTGGACGCCACAGCGGGCTTGGGGCGGGACGCCTATGTATTGGCGGCGTTGGGTTGTCATGTGGTGATGTACGAGCGTAACCCGCTGGTGCATTGTCTGTTGGCGGATGGTTTGCGTCGTGCGCAAGACTGTTCTGACGCTGCGTCAGTGGCTGCGCGTATGACACTGCATCTGGGAGAAGCCTTTGCTGTTTTTCCTGATGGGATAGATGTGGTTTACCTCGACCCCATGTTTCCTGAACGTCGCAAGAGCAGCGCCGTAAAGAAAGAAATGCAGGCGTTTAAGGATATTGTCGGCGCTGACCCCGATGCGGACGAATTGCTGGCGTCGGCGTTGCGTCAGGACGTTAAGCGAATAGTGGTTAAGAGACCGAAAGGCGCGCCATGTCTGCTAGGGCGTGAACCGAGCTTTGCTGTGACAGGAAAAAGCGGCCGGTTTGATGTTTACGCGCTACGCAAACTGACCGGTGGATAGCACCAACTGGTTGTAGCCGCGCAACGGCGCACTGCGTCTGGATAAAATAACTGATCCGAATTCTATTTGGCGCCTTTTTGAGGCGCGGTTCCGCCGTTGCGTCAGCGGATTTTTACGATTGCCGGTTCGATAAACTGGCTTCGTGATACTTCAACTACTTTCTAGTTGTTGCTTGGGATAATTACGTCTTCGTCAAATTGATTTTCCATGATTCCCCTCCTTTTAAGGACTGGTTAAATATAGTCCAATTATCCACAAAACAAGTTAGGTAGAGTTACCTATCTATACTAATGTACTAATTATCAACCTCTGTTTAGGCCCACTGATTACAGCATGTTAACGATCTATTCCAAGTTATTTTGTATATGCTTTTTGCGCTGCAATTCGTATCAAACCGTCGCTGCAGGCGAAGATTATTTATGAGCCTATTGGACTTGTTGTTGGGCCTGCTGGCGAACCTCGCATGGGGATTTAATTTCATTGCGGGCAAGGAAGGCGCCCAACACTTTCAGCCTCTTTTATTTACCGCATTGCGTTTCGCCATTTTGCTGGCGTTGACGGCCCCTTGGTTGAAGCCGGCGAAGGGATATATGAAGCCATTGCTGTCAGTTGCATTTGTATTGGGTGTATTACACTTCAGTATGATGTTCCTGGGGCTTAATGCGGGAGGAAATATAGCCTCCGTTGCTATTGCGACGCAGCTATATGTTCCCTTTTCAGCCATCTTGGCGGCGGCGATATTAAAAGAAAGTATTGGGTGGGTTAAGGGCGGAGCAATCGTACTTGCTTTATCCGGGGTATTTATTATCGGATTTGATCCAGTTGTATTCAATCATCTGGATGCGCTTGCCTGGGTGGTGGGCGCGGCGGCAAGTATGGCTGTCGCTACGATTTTAATGAAGCAATGTCCCACCTTGGGGGTTATGCGATTGCAGGCGTGGATTGCGCTTGTGGCGACGCCGTCATTGTTGCTGTTGTCGTATATTTTTGAAGAAGGTCAGTGGTCGCGACTGACTCAAAGTGAGAGGTCGGATTACTGGGCGCCGCTTTATTCCGCGGTGGCGGCGTCTATTATTGGTCATGGCATCGTGTATCGCTTACTTGGGCGCTATAGCGTTTCTCTGGTTACGCCGATGATGTTGTTGGCCCCGATATTCGCGATGGTGTTCGGCATATTCTGGTTTGGAGATGTGTTGACCTGGAAGCTGTCTCTCGGAGGCGCTTTGACCTTGCTGGGAGTGGTGATCATTAATATACCCAGGGAGCAGTTACGGCGGGTGATGTATTTGTTCGCTGGAAAAAGGAAGGCTTCGGTCTAAGCTTTCTAAAAAATAGAATTCTCTATCTCAAATTTATCGATATTTATACGAAATAGTTGAGGTTAGACTACGGCAATTGATGATGGGAGCAGCTTAATATGTGGAAAAATACACAACAAAATTACGGACTTATAGCGATTTTGCTGCATTGGCTGGTCGCGCTTGTTGTTTTCGGTTTATTCGGATTGGGGTTGTATATGACTGACCTGTCATATTACGACGCCTGGTACCAAAAAGCTCCGTTCATTCATAAAAGCATTGGGATGCTGCTGCTGTTCGTCATTGTATTCCGGTTGGTTTGGCGGTTTATCAATGTTCGTCCTGAACCAGAGGCTTCCTTGAGCCGTATCGAGAAAGTTGCGAGTGAATGGGCGCATCGTCTGCTGTATTTGTTGTTGATAGCCACCATGGTCGCCGGGTATCTGATTTCCACTGCAGACGGGCGCGGCATTGATGTGTTTGGCTGGTTTGAAATTCCCGCGTTGTTGCCTCCCGTTAAAGGCATGGAGGATATCGCCGGGGAGATTCATGAGGTGTTGGCGTGGACATTGGTGGGGCTGGCCGTACTGCATGCTTTGGCGGCGATCAAGCACCATATGATAGATAAAGATAAAACTCTGATGAGAATGTTTTCCCCCAAATAACCGCTCTTGCTGTCGGCGGTTTTGTACGGGTGTTTTTTTAACTTAAATCCAAGGAGATAAACAGCAATGAAGAAGAGCATCGTTGGCGCCGTGTTGGGCGTTATGTTGACTGGCGCAGCGTCGGTTCATGCGGCGGATTTCGTCATGGACACCAAGAACGCGCATTCTTTTATTCAATTCAAAATGTCTCACCTCGGCTTCAGCTGGGTATTGGGGCGCTTCAACAAGTTTGACGGCGAGTTTTCTTACGATGAGGCTAACCCCGCCGCAGCGAAAGTGTCCGTGAATATTGACCCATCCAGCGTAGATACCAATCACGCTGAGCGCGATAAACACGTTCGCAGCGAAGACTTCCTGTACGTGGACAAATTCCCTGACGCCAAGTTTGTCAGCAAAAAGGTGGTCCCTGAAGGCGACGGCAAAGCGAAAATTATTGGCGACCTGACCCTGCGCGGCGTGACCAAAGAAGTGGTGCTGGACGCTAAACATATTGCGGGCGGTAATGATCCTTGGGGTGGATACCGCGAGGGCTTTGAAGGCACAACTACTTTTAAGTTGAAGGACTTTGGCATTCCCAAGAGCTTGGGGCCCGCCGCAGAAGAAATTCAGCTGTATATGACGGTAGAAGGTATTCGCAAGTAATAACTTGTGTTACTACTCCCTACGATGGCTCCAAGCGCGGAGCCATCGTAGGGCGGCTTACTATTCACACTTGGTCTGACATTTCTTTTCGGAGCTTTCTCTTCCTTCGCCCCACTTCACCAGCTGCTGCAGGATTTTTTCTCCCACCCGGATCTGTGGTTCTGATGGCGTGAATCCATCTCTTTTTTCCCAACGACTCACTAGGTCTCTTGCTTGGTCAAACGCCGTTACAAAAGATGCGTTTTGCGTTAACGACTCTACCAAGAAGGCGCGACCGAAATAAGTGAACTCCGCGTCATCGCTGCATCCGAAAGAAGTGCGGTCCGGCTTGGCGGCGGTAATGACCAATGTGTTTTCGTTTTCCAAGTATGGGATGACGCCGCCGGAATAACAGGCTGAGACCACCACTACCTTCCATTTGAATGGGCTGGCGTCGAGAATTTTCCCCAGTTTTTCTGCGGGAATGTCATTGAGCGGCAGGTTGCTGAGTTGAGTTGCGATGCTGTGGTCGCTGCCGCCGTGGCTGGTCATAAAGAGAAATAGAATATCTTCTTCAGGCTGAATAAGCGTCTCCATGTGATTCAACGCTGTCTCCAGATTAGTGGCGGTGGCGAGGGGCGACCCTTCCGGGTTGTTAACGTCATTCACCAATATCAACTCTTGATCTGACTGAGTGTATTGCTGGTTGAACAGGCGCTTGGCGAAAGCGACTTCATTGGCGAACACTTGTTGATCGCCCCATCCGGCATAGCCGATAAAAAACATATCCTGCTCACCGGGCTTGGACGCTCGCATCTGGTCCAGCTGTTTTTGTAGCAAAGGGCCTTGGCGGCTGAGGATGCGCTCAGCATCCAGAGTAGGTGCTTCTGGTTCTTTCGCCATGGTTTGGGTGTAGTCGGTGATCCAGAAGTCATAGAAGTATAAATAGTGCGCTGGCAGGAAGGTCAGAACAGTTAGAACCAGCGCTGCGGAAAGGTGTCGCGGCGTAGCGCCTGATGATGACAGTCTTACCGCGCGATAGGCGATAGCGAGCGTCCAGGCGATCAGAGCGTAGTATGACCACCAGAACAGCTCTGGGTAATCTGAGTAATAGATAAGAGTGATTTCTTGCTCGAATACGGAATAAATAACGTAAGGCGCAATAATCGAGTTCAGAAACAGGGTAGGGATTCGATACTGAGAGTAAGGATCGCCAACGATTTTGCTGGCGATAAAGCTGCCCGCCAGAATTGATGCTAACAAAAAGGTTTCACTGAAGAGCCCTTCCGCCTGGAATATCCGGGGAGGCTCCGTTGCGTACAGGCCGACCAGTAAGCTTATCAAGGCCCCTAACGCAGCAATGAACCAAAAGGCGCCTGGGCTTAAACGGAAACGAATAGATGATGCGGGAAGGAAGAAGGCCAAACGTAAGCCTTGGACAAGGTTATGGAACATTCTGCAACGCCGTTTGATGAATGAGACTGTCGGCGGTCAGTATAACCTTAAGAGGAGAATAAGCTGAATCGGAAGGATAGGGCGCATCCTTGCGCCCGGCTGGTTATTCACGGCGCAGGTTGCGCCGTTGAATTATCAGCCTACGGCATCGTCAAACTGTTTCTGGATAGAAGCGGAAGGCTCTTCCGTCGCCAGAGATACGACAATGATTGAGATGGTCGCCAGAATGAAGCCTGGGATGATTTCATACAGATCGAACAGACCGCCGCTCAGCTGCTTCCATACGACAACAGTGATGCCGCCGATCAGGATGCCGGCGAGAGCGCCGTTGCGGTTCATACGCTTCCAGAACAGGGCCAGAATTAGCGCAGGTCCGAACGCGGCGCCAAAGCCCGCCCAAGCGTAGCTCACCATACCCAGTACCTTGCTTTCAGGGTTCAGAGCGATCAACGCGGCGATAACGGCGATTACTACGACCGCCAGACGACCTACGTTAACCAGCTCCTGCTGGCTGGCGTCTTTACGGAACAGCGCCTTATAGAAATCTTCAGCCAGAGCGGAAGAAGAGACCAGCAGCTGGGAATCCGCGGTGCTCATTACCGCAGCCAGGATGGCGGCTAACAGGATGCCGGCTACGACTGGGTTGAACAGAGCGTTGATCAGCAGCATGAAGGCTTTTTCAGAGTCTTCCAGCGGATTTTCGAAGTAAGAAATCGCAGCGAAACCACAGGCGAGGGCGCCAATCAGCGTCAGGGCGGTCCAGGACACGGCGATGCGACGCGCCATGGGGATATCGTTTTCTGAGCGGATGGCTTTAAAACGAGCCAGGATATGCGGCTGTCCAAAGTAGCCCAGGCCCCAGCCCAGTAGTGACAGAATAGCGATCAGACCCAGAGGTTCGCCTTTTACGCTGGTCCATACGTTCAGCATTTCAGGGTTCTTGGCCGCCATAGCTGCGTTGGCTGCGCTCCAGCCGCCGTCTGCGTTAATAGCGATAACCGGTACGATAATCAGCGCCGCCGCCATCAACAGTCCCTGCACCACGTCTGTCCAGGAAACTGCCAGGAAGCCGCCGAAAAGGGTGTAGGACACAACGGCCAATACGCCAGCGAATACCGCCCAGTTATAGTCCAGACCAAACACGGTTGCGAACAGTTTGCCGCCCGCTACCAGACCGGAGCTGGTGTAGAACAGGAAGAACAAGAGGATGAAGAAAGCGGAGATCACCCGCAGAAGGCGGCTGCTGTCTTCAAAACGGTTTTCAAAAAACTCGGGCAGAGTCAGAGAGTCGTTGGCTGCTTTGCTGTAAACGCGTAGACGACGCGCAACGATAAGCCAGTTCAGCCAGGTGCCAGCCAGCAGGCCAATGGCGATCCAGGCGGCTTCATAACCAGCGACGTAAGCGTAGCCAGGCAAGCCTAACAGCAACCAGCCGCTCATATCGGAAGCGCCGGCGCTTAACGCGGAGGGGAATGGGCCGAGACTACGTCCGCCTAAAATATAATCGGAGAGGTTCTTAGTGCGTAAGTATGACCAAACTCCAATACCCAGCATCCCTAACAGATATACTAAGAAAGTCATTCCCACAGCAAATTGATTTTCAATCATGCTAGGTTACTCCTGCTTGTTTTTTAATTGTTCTATGAACGCGGGCGTACGCAGGACGCCCGCTATGAGTGCGGCGCTGAGCGGGATTAAATGTGCTCTACGCCCAGCGACAGCAGAGTTGCGTTACCGCCGACGGCTGTCGTGTTAATGGTGCGCGTCCGCTCATTGGCGAAACGCAGCAAATAGTGAGGGCCGCCCGCTTTTGGGCCGGTGCCGGAAAGACCGTGACCGCCGAAAGGCTGAACGCCAACCACTGCGCCTATCTGGTTGCGGTTGATGTAGGTGTTGCCTACCTTCACTCGCTTCTCGATATGAGCGGCGGTGGTTTCATTCCGGCTGTGAATGCCCAGCGTCAGTCCGAAACCAGTGTTGTTGATGCTGTCGATGACCTTATCCAGGTCTTCCGCAGCAAAGCGAACAATATGCAGAATCGGTCCGAAGTGCTCTTTGCTCAGCTCACTGATAGAGCCGATTTCAAACGCGCTTGGGGTGACAAAGAAACCTTTATTGTGATCGCCAGGCAGAATCGCTTCAGCCTTCCAGCGGGAGTTGGCTTTCATTTCTTCGATGTGCTTCAACAAGCCAGCCTGCGCTTCCGCATCGATGACAGGGCCCACGTCGGTGCTCAAGTGTTTCGGGTGATCCACTTTGAGTTCCTTCAGCGCGCCGGACAGCAGTTCCAGAATTCCGTCTGCAATGTCCTTCTGCACGAACAGTACGCGTAGTGCGGAACAACGCTGCCCCGCACTGGCGAAGGCGGATTGTACTACATCTTTGACTACCTGTTCAGGTAATGCGGTGCTATCCACGATCATGGCGTTCTGGCCGCCGGTTTCTGCGATCAAAGTGGCGATGGCGCCGTCGCGGGCGGCCAAAGTACGGTTGATGATGTGCGCTGTTTGAGTTGATCCAGTGAATGCAACGCCACATACGCGATTGTCGCTCAGCAGTTGCGGGCCTAATTGAGCGCCGTCGCCTGGCAGGAACTGGATCGCTTCTTTAGCGACGCCGGCTTCCAGCATCATCTCAATGGCGCGCGCCGCGATCAGGTTGGTTTGCTCCGCGGGCTTGGCGATGACGGCGTTGCCCGCCGCCAGAGCTGCGGTGACCTGACCAATGAAAATCGCCAGCGGGAAGTTCCAGGGGCTGATGCAGACGAATACGCCTTTGCCTTCCAGGTATAGTTCGTTGGATTCGCCAGTGGGTCCAGGCAGCACATTGGGCTTGCTGAAGTGCTTGCGCGCTTGCTCTGCGTAATAGCGACAGAAATCAACGGCTTCGCGAACTTCGTCGATGCTGTCTTGCAGCGTTTTGCCTGCTTCGCGACAGCAAAGCGCCATCAGTTCAGGCATGCCGGCTTCCATCAGGTCAGCCAGCTTTTCCAGACTCTGTGCGCGCTTTTCAACGGGAGTGTTATTCCATTTCTCGAAACCGACGTAAGCGGCTGAGAGTGCGTCGTCGACGTCGTTGGACTGGCTCCAGTAAACCGTGCCAGCGGATTGGGTCTGATCGTAAGGGCTCAGCACCTGATCGGGCGCAGCCAGAGTGCGGTGTTCTCCGTTAATAACGGGACAGGCTTTCCACTGGTGCTGATCCCAGGCTCTCAATTGTTTTTCTAACGGCGAATATTGATTTTCCACGAACAGGTTCACTCCCATAGAGTTAATACGGTTGCCGAATATCTGCGCAGGCAGCGGGATGCGGTGGTTGGCCAGCGATGAATACCGAGTCAACTCATGCACCGGGTGCTGCACCAAGCTGTCGATGGGCGTTTCTGCATCCACCAGACGGTGTACGAAAGAGGAGTTGGCTCCATTCTCCAGCAGTCGACGAACTAAATAGGGCAGCAAGTCTTTATGAGCGCCGACTGGCGCATAAATGCGGACAGTGCGCTTCTGCTTGGCCAATAGTGCGTTGTACAGTGCGTCGCCCATGCCGTGAAGGCGCTGGAATTCGAAAGGACGGTCGGTTTTCTCCGCAAGGGCCTGTACGGACGCGACAGTGTGTGCGTTGTGAGTGGCGAACTGCGGGTAGATATGGTTGCGCGCATATTCGCTGAACAGGAAGCGGGCGCAAGCCAGATAAGAAACGTCGGTGCTTTCTTTACGAGTATAAACTGGGTAGCTGGGCAAGCCGCGTTGCTGACAAAGCTTGATTTCGCTGTCCCAGTATGCGCCCTTCACCAATCGCACGGGGATACGGTCGCCTTGCTCCGCCGCCAGCGCTGTGAGCCAGCACAGAACTGGAAGGGCGCGTTTGGAATAAGCTTGCACAACCAAGCCGAACTCTCCCCAGCCGCGGCTGTCAGGTGAGCGGTATAGCTTTTCGAAAAGACGCAGGGACAGCTCCAGGCGATCCATCTCTTCCGCATCGATGGTCAGGCTGACATTGCGTTCACGAGCGGCGCGCACCAGTAACAGGACCTTTTCGTACATTTCTGTGAGTACGCGGTCTTGGTGGGCTTGTTCGTAACGGGGATGCAGCGCGGACAACTTGATGGATATGCTTGATGCGCCTGGACGATTGTCGTATTGGTCGGCGCCGACTGTCTCAATCGCTTTTATGTACGACTGGAAGTAGCGCTCTGCGTCTTCCGCGGTGAGCGCGGCTTCGCCCAACATGTCGAAAGAGTAGCTGTAGCCTTTGTCGCGGTATTTGCGTCCATTTTGCAATGCTTCGCTAATGTCGCGGCCTAAAACGAACTGCTTGCCCATGATTTTCATGGCTTGGTTCATTGCGCTGCGGATGACTGGTTCGCCGCACTTGTTGATCAGGCGTTTGAGGACATTGGCGGGCGTGCCGTCGATATTGCGGTCAAGCTTGACGACTTTTCCGGTCAGCAGCAGACCCCAGGTGGACGCGTTGACGAGCGTCGATTCGCTCTTGCCCATGTGCTTTTCCCACTGGGCTGCGGACATTTTGTCGCGAATCAGTGCGTCTGCGGTGGCTTTGTCAGGGATGCGCATCAGGGCTTCCGCCAGACACATCAGCAATACGCCTTCCTGCGTGTCCAGGCTGTACTCCTGTAACAGGGCGTCGACCATGTGTACGGAATCGTCCTGGGCGCGGACATCTTCAATCAGTTTGGTGGCGCCTTGGGTGATAGCTCTTAACTCATCAGTTCCGGGCGTGGCCAGAGCCATGAGTTCTTCAAGATAAGCCGCTTCGTCAACGGCGTAGTTTTGGGTTATCGCCGTCCACAGCGAGTCCAGGCTAACAGCTTGGATGTCGGGCGAAAGTACGGATGAAGCTTTAAACATACGGAGTACTCCAGAACCGCGATAATTGGCGTTATTGTCTGTAAAGATCCGGCTTTTGAAAGGAGCCGGCCCGGCCTGATCCGCTGTCGTTTAATTTGTTCAAAAGAACGGCAACGGCCTGATACGGGGCGAATGGACAGAATGTAATGTTTTGCTATCGTTCAGGTCTTACAAAAAACTGCATGGATTTTGCAAAAAACTGTGCTTTACAGAACTGCAATAATCAAAAATTGACCTGTCGCATTTACATCCTGTCGGATTGCTGACTGCGTTTTTGCACCTGTTTGGGGGTGAGTCCGTCATGCTTACGCATGCAGTTGGTCAGTGCGCTCTGGCTGGAAAATCCGCACTTCTGGCTGATTTCCGCTATAGACAAATTGGTTTCCAGCATCAAGCGCTTGGCGTAATCCAGGCGCGCCCGGATGACATATTGATGGGGCGTCTGATTTGTCGCCTGTTTGAAGAGTTCGTGGAAGTGACGTTCACTCACGCAGATACTGCCGGCGAGATCTGAAATACAGATGCGCTCATGCAGATGCTTATAGATGAACTGGTCAATCCGGTGCATGTCGAGCACCGGAGATTTCTGCCGTTTTACGCTGGGCGAAATTCTTCGGCTGAGGCAGCGGATAATGCTGCACGCCAAATGGTGACGCAGAGCGCGATCGTCCTGCGCCCACTGGATCTCCTGAATGGAGACCTGCGTCAGTTGCTGCAGTCCGCGATCCAGCGTCACCAGCTGCGGCCTTTCAAACATAGGGTTTAAAAGGTCGTAGTCGGGGTGATGGGAGTCGAGAAAGGCAGGGTAGTCCTGGTCTAAGTCAATGACCAAAACATGATTGCGAGGACGCCCATAAAAGTCATGAAATGTATCGGTCGGCACGATGCAGGCGTGACTGACGTCCAAACGAGCTGCGAGACCGCACATATCGATCTCAGCGGTGCCGGTTAGACCCAGCACTAGTTGGTAATGCGTATGTTTGTGCCGATTTACGTTTTGCGGCAGGCTGATCACATTTGCTTGCAGCATGCAATGTATACAATAAGTGAAATTGATATTGGTTGAAAAATATACAGATGTGCTCAGGGTAAATGCATCCATTGCGGCATGCAAGTCAGGCGGCGCAATATTACCACCGTCTTTCTTTATACGCTGCTGAAATTTATACTGCTCCGCTTTTCCGGCCTCAAGTGTTTTCCTTAACGCAATCAATGTGTTGTCTTTGGATGAAAATCGTCCAAATGGATTGCGTGCGGTTTTGGTAAATAGGCCTAACGGCCAATGGTGGATTTTACTGTGATCAGTATCCTTACCGTGCGACTAATAGAGAACGACACACAATGATCTCCTATACCTTTCACCGCCGTGTGCTGCTAATGGCAGGATGCTTTGCTGTCGCTTTGGGATTGGCAGCCTGTAACGAACATGACTCCAATGGGGACAAGTCTGCGCAAAATAGCGGGCAGTCCAACAGCGCCCCTGTGGATACATCCTCCCCAACGCAAAACGGCTCTGGCTCCAATGGCGCCACAAACAATGATTCTGGCGCCGACTCAGGATCTTCAGATACTGGGTCTACTACTCCTTCAACTCCAGATGGGGGAGGCGGCTCTACGAACCCTTCACAGCCAGATACTCCAACGGAGCCTACCACGCCTTCCGAGCCCACAACTCCTTCACAACCCGGCGATGACGATTCATCCAACGATGATGCGCCAGCCGAGCCAGAACGTTCGTTAATGGTTAGTGGTTATGTGATGAAAGGGACGCTGAAAAACGCCTTGGTGGCTGCGTTCCCAGTTGTAGCGAAAGGCGCGGCGAATGATGCGGATTATCAAAATCCCGCTGCGCTTACGTTGACCAATTCCGATGGAAGCTACGAGCTGGTTATTAAAAATCCGGTGGCGGGCGGCTATCTGATTGAAGCGACTTCCAACGAGAGTACGCGTATGACCTGCGACGCCACCGCTGGCTGCGGCCTGAATGCGTCCGGTCAGGGAACATCCTTTGGCGATGTGATGTCTTTATCTGAAGGGTTCGTCCTCGATTCTTATTTGCCGCTTCCGACTGCCGATAAAGCGGTTTTGAATATTTCCGCGTTGACTCACTTGGCGGTCGCTTTGTCTCACAAGAGCAGTAAAGGATTAACCTCCGTATCCTGGAGTAAGGCGAAAACGGATTTGGCGAAATCCTTAGGGATTCAGGCCGGACTCATTGATAAGCGCCCAGTAGACCTGGTTGCTATTTCCAATAGCGATGCAGCGGGCGCTGACGTGGGGATTGAATACATGCGCGCCAGTGTGGTTAATGCTGCTTTTGCAGGTTTGGCGCAGCGTCAAGGTATGTCCATTGCTAAAGTAATGGGGGACGCAGTTAAGTCTTATACTGATTCCGGCGAGCTTCCTCCCAGCGATTTCAATACTCAGGCGCTGGTGACCATGAACGTGTTGTTCAATGAGGCGTCTGCTATTTCTACTGACTTGGAGGCGATGACTGGCAATAAATCAGTACAGTCATTGTTGTCTCAAATCAGTCAGCAATCTTCTGATTTCGCCAAGCGTGCGGCGTTGGGCGATTCCACGCCAGTTAAGATTTCCATACAGCCCACGTCGGCCAGCGTATATGTGTCAGAGTCCGTGACTTTGAATGTCTCAGCGACAGGGACAGACCCCATTCGCTATCAATGGCGCAAAAATGGCGTCAATCTGCCTAACGCAACTCAAAGCTCGTTGGCGCTTAAAGGTCTGACTTTAAGCGGCAGTGGTAATTACGATGTAGTGGTCAGCAATGATGTGAGTAGCGTCACCAGTAATCGCGCCAGCCTTAAAGTTTCCTCTAAGCCAGTGCGTAAAGTGAAGATCGCCTGGCATATTCCAACTACTCGTGAAAATGGCGACGGTCTGGCTAAAGCTGAATTGAAAGGGTTCCGCATTTACCATCGCGCTCCAGATGAAAATTACGAGAAGGTGATACAGATAAGCAACCCATCGCAAACCAGCATTGAGTTGTCGGATCTGCCCGCTGGCTACAATACATTCGCTGTGACGGCGGTGGATGTGAACGGACTGGAAAGCGACTCATCCAAAACCTTGTCCAAAACCTTTAAATAACCATTGGCGCGGAGCGCGCTGGAATGGATCAAGGCCGGAAGCCTGTCTGCAATGGATAAAGCCCGGCCTTTTTTAATTCTCCCGCCTTAAAACTTCCTCTTTTTTCGCCAGACAATTAACCTTTACCTCAAAAGTTCTACTGTTATGCTAGGCGGTGTTGGGGCGACGATTGTGTTGGCCTTCGGATTACTATCGCATCAAGGAGCTAAAATGCATGTCATGCTGAAGCGCGTTCTGTGCTTTATCGTTTTGCAGTGGATGGTTGTCAGCGCTCAGGCGGCTGATGATAGAGGGTTATTCTGGCGGGTGGAGTCCGGTGGCGCGACGGCTTATCTGCTTGGCGCCATTCACTTCGGGTCTGATGAGTTTTACCCCATGCGTCGCCAGATCATGGATGCGTTCAAGCGCAGCGATGTATTGGTTGTGGAAATGGACGATAAGGCGATTCCCCCCGAGAAACAGCAGGAAATCATTCAACGTACGGCGTTTTACCCCAACGGCGAAACGATTCATGACCACTTATCTCCAGAAACTATAAAGCTGCTAAAAGATCGACTCAGCTTGCATCAGATTCCATTGCAGGCGATTGAGCGCCAGCGTATTGGTTTCATCGAATTGACCCTGGCGGCTCTGGAAGCAATGCGTTTGGGCTATTCACAGGATAGAGGCATCGACTTCTACTTCATGAGCCAGGCGAGAGGCAGTAAGCCCATCCGCGAGATAGAATCTTTCCAGGAGCAGATGGAGTTGGTGATGAAGCTACCCGAGGTTGAAGAGGCTACTCGGGAAGAGCTGTCCAAAATGGACGAGTACGAGAAGATTTGGGGAGAAATGGCGACTGCGTGGAGAAAAGGAGATGCGGATACGATGTATCGACTGGCGATTGGCGACCCCTTGAAAGAAACTCCAGCCGCCAAACCTGTCTACGAACTGATGTTTGATGGCCGTAATCCAAAGATGGCGAAGTCAGTGGAGGCCTGCATGAAAAACAGGGAAGTCTGCTTTGTCGTGGTTGGCGCAGGTCACCTGGTAGGGCCCGGCAGTGTTGTGGATTTGCTGCAAAAACAGGGCTATCAGGTTTCGCAGCAATAACTAAGCTGAACTCCGCTTAATGACGGAAGCTAGACCACGCTCACGTTGGCTTCCGTATGTTCCTTCAACTTATTCCACAGCTTCTCCAGGCTGGGGTGCTTATTATCTCTCTTGCGATAAAAGCGCACTTCCAAGTCTGTGTAATATCTCTCATCCCCCGCTGGTTTCATTCTGCCGTAGCGAATGCTTTCCTGCGCCAGCCTGAATGGAATCCAGCCTACGCCGAACCCTTCCCGAATCATGGCTTTGACGCTGACGGAGTGGAAGTTCTTGTTGACGGTCACCAGGTGCAGGTCGTTCTGTGCGTGAGTGATCGTATGATGAACAACCGGCTTGAGGAAGGCGTTGTCATGATAGTCGATGAAGGGAATAGGTCTCCTTTTGTGCCCAGGTAAAACGAACTTGGGAGCGCCGGATTCATCCACGGAGCTGCATGGCAGCAGCCGTTCTCCAGCGATCTTTACATACTCAAATACATTGGGCGATGCATCCGCCAACAGCTCGATGCTGGGGTGCCAATAGCACAGCATGATATCGCACTGCTGTTCCATCAACGCATGGGAAAAATCGCGAACGGTCCAGGCGGTTGAGTGGAGATTCAAGTCCAGTACAATGTCCAGCGCGCGACTGAACGGCTCCAGCCACGCTTTATAAAAAGAAAGGTAAAGCGTTTGCGTCGTTGCAAAAACCAGTCGGCTTGATTGTTCTTCGCGAATCGCGTGGCATTCTTCCCGTGTGTCCCTGAGGATGCGGGTGATTTTGTCAGCGGCGTCGAGAAACAGCTCGCCTGCTGGCGTCAGCGAAAGCGGCAGGGTGTTCCTGTCCACCAGCTGTACGCCCATTTCTTCTTCCAGAAGTTTTATCCGACGGCTAAATGTCGGCTGCGTCACATTCTGCTCGTCCGCGGCGCGTGAAAAGTGCCGGGTTTTAGCGAGAGCTATGAAGTCTTCAAGCCAACGAATTTCCACAGATCTACAGTCCGCTATGATTTTATTGTTGGGGGTGGTTGAAAAAGCCGGCTAATCTAGCCGGCCTTCTTCAACAGCATGACATGCCACCTGTGTTCCGTCTACCTCCCTTAATACGGGGACTTCACGTTTGCAGCGATCGTTAGCGTGAGGGCAGCGGCCGTGAAAAACACAGCCTGAAGGCAGGTTTACCGGGGTGGGCACTTCGCCTTTGAGGCGGATAAAGTCAGGCTTCTCGTCTTCCAGTCGCGGAATGGCGCTGAGCAGGGCCTGGGTGTAGGGGTGCCGGGGCGCTGCGAACAGCTTGCGAGCCGTAGTGACTTCGCAGAGAGAGCCCAAATACATTACCGCGACGCGGGTGCCGAAATGCTCAACGACGGACAAGTCGTGGGTGATGAACAAATAGGTGAGGCCGCGTTGTTCCTGGGCGTCCATCAGCAGGTTCAATACCTGCGCCTGAATTGATACGTCCAAGGCGGAAATAGGTTCGTCAGCGACGATAAACTCGGGATCGACAATCAGTGCGCGCGCGATGCTGATACGCTGACGCTGACCGCCGGAGAACTCATGAGGAAAACGCTCGCCCCAGGAGGGGTCCACGCCCACGGACTTCATGACTTCCGCCACTTTGTCCTTCAGCTCTCCGGTGGCCAGTTTAGGCTGGTGCCAGCGAATCGGCTCCTCAAGGGTTTGCTTGATGGTCATGCGTGGATTCAGCGATGCATACGGATTCTGAAAGATCATCTGCATCTTGCGGCGGTAGGGCATCATCGCGTTGGACGAAAGGTGGTCTATACGCTGGCCTTCGTAGCAAATTTCGCCGCCGCTGGGAGAAAGAAGTCCCATTACGACGCGTGCGACGGTGGACTTTCCGCAGCCAGATTCGCCGACTACGCATAGCGCTTCGCCTTTTTGCACGTCCAGAGAAACGCCGTTAATGGCGTGCACGTACTCGCGCTTCATGTGGAAGCGGCCGTTGGCGAAACTGATTTGATCCAACCAGTCGCCATGTATCGGAAACTTTTTGTATAAGTTTTTTATATTCACCAATGCTGTCATAAGACCGGACTCTTGTAATTCTATTTCTCTTCGGAAGCGGGGACGTTAGCCTGTTTGATCATGTCCTCCACCATATGGCATGCCACGCGGCAACCACCGGATATAGTAAAGTCCGGCTGTTCCTTCTCGCATCGCTCTTGCGCATAGGTGCAACGAGGATGGAAGGCGCATCCTTTGGGAATGCGTTGCAGCGGAGGCATCGCTCCGGGAATCTGGTATAGACGTTCTCCAGGCACGCCCTGCTGCGGTAAGGCGTTGATCAGGCCTTGCGTGTAGGGATGCTGTGCGTCATTGATGATTTCCTTGGTCGGGCCTTGCTCGATTATTTTTCCTGCGTACATGACGATCATCTGTTGCGTGACCTGGGATACAACGCCCAGATCGTGAGTGATCAGAATCAGTCCCAGGTTCTGGCTTGTGCACAGTTCCAGCAGCAGATCCATGATCTCCGCCTGGATGGTGACGTCCAGAGCGGTTGTAGGTTCATCGGCGATGATGATGTCTGGATTCAGCAATAGAGCGATGGCGATAATGATGCGTTGCTTCATACCGCCGGAAAGCTCATGAGGATATTGGTCCAGTCGTTTTTCCGGAGAAGGAATCTGTACAAGCTTGAGCTTTTCCAGGGCGATTTTTCTCGCGTCTTCTTTGGATACCCGCGTGTGCGCCTGCAGACACTCAACCATCTGAGCGCCAACTGTCAGCACGGGGTTCAGGGTCATCATGGGATCCTGAAAGATCATACTGATACGGTTTCCGCGCACGTTGCGCAGTTGGTCGGGAGACATCTTCAACAGGTTTTTGCCGTCGAAATTGATCTCTCCGCTGGAGATATAGCCGGGGCGGCTCAGCAAGTTGAGTATGGAGAATGCAGCGACGGATTTACCTGCGCCGGACTCACCCACGATGCCCAGGCGTTGACCGCGGTCAACGGTGAAGCTGATATCCCGCAGGGCGGTAACGGCGCCGCTGCGCAATCCAAATTTTACTTCCAGGTTTTTAACTTCTAATAGCGCCATGGATCAGCCCTTGTAAAGCTTGGGATTGAGAACGTCGCGCATCCAGTCGCCCAGCAGGTTCACCACCAGGACAAGACAGATCAGCACGATGCCGGGAATGATGGTGATCCACCAGGAGCCCGAGAAAATAAACTCAAATCCGCTGGATATCAGGGAACCGAGAGACGGTTTCGAAGGCGGCATGCCCAAGCCAAGGAAGGACAGGGAAGCTTCCGAGATAATAGCGTTGGCGATCTGCACCGTGGAGATGACCAATACTGGCGACAACGTGTTCGGCAGAATATGGCGGAACATGATGCGATTGGAGCGGAGGCCTATGACTCTGGCGGCGTCCACGTACTCTTTCTTACGTTCAGCCAACACGGTGGCGCGAACAGTACGGGCGTACTGCGGCCATTCGGCGATGCCGATAACCATAATCAGCATGAATAGCGCCAGCTCCTGATACAGCTCTGCGCCAAATGCGGCCTGGAACACGGCTAGTACAATAATCGCCACCATTAATGTGGAGAACGATAACTGGATGTCCGCCAGACGCATCAGGAAGTTGTCGACCTTGCCGCCGAAATAGCCGGCGATCAGACCAATGACGATGCCCAGGAACGCTTGCAGCAATACTGCGCAGACGCCGATCATCAATGAGATGCGGGTGCCGTAGAGAATCGTGCTCCACATATCGCGCCCTTGAGAGTCGGTTCCGAACACAAAACGCTCGTCTCCGTTCTCCTGCCAGTTTGGCGGGATTTCCGCATCCATGATGTCGACCTGGGTGAGGTCGTAGGGGTCAAAGGGCGCCAATACCGGCGCCAGCAGGCTCGCGGACAAAATCAGCGCGAATATCGTGAAGCTGACGATGGCGATCTTGTCTTTCTTAAAGCTGTGCCAAAAGTGAGAGTCTTTAAACTGCGCCCATCGGCTCGGTGAAGCTTTTACGTTTGATTGCATGAGGGTTACTCTCCTTCCTGATGCTATTGCTTACCGGCCAGTTTTACGGTTGGGTTAACCAGTCCGTAAATCAGGTCCACGATAGTGTTGGTAATCACGAAGATGGCGCCGACGACAATCAGATAGGCCACGATCAAGGGCGTATCGACGCGGTTCACTGCTTCCAGGAACAGGAAGCCCATGCCAGGCCATTGGAAGACCGTTTCGGTCAATATCGTATAAGCGACCATGGTGCCTATTTGCACGCCGCCGACAGTAATGACGGGCAGCATGGTGTTTTTAAGCGCATGCAGAAAGTAAATACGTTTCGGATTCAGGCCTTTCGCCCAGGCGTAACGGACGTATTCCGATTCCAGCACTTCCATCATTTCCGACCGGATGAGGCGGATAAATAATGGCAGCATGATGGAAGACAGGGCGATTGAGGGAAGAATCAAGTGTTTGATGCCATCCCAGGTGAAGAAGCCAGAGTCCCAATAGCCAAACACATGGACCAGTTCGCCGCGCCCGAATGAAGGCATCAGCCCCAGTTCTATGGCGAAGACGTACATTAATAGTATGGCTGTGAGGAATACTGGTATGGATATCCCGATAATACTGACTCCCATCACCAGTTTGGAAAGCCAGTGGCGCGGTCGAATGGCTGAAAACACGCCGAGCGGCACCGACAGAAGGACGATGATCAGCGTAGCGCCGAATACCAGTTCCAGGGTGGCGGGAAGTTTCTTGAGGATAACCTGCAAGGCGGGCTCTTTAAAAAAGTAAGAGTCGCCAAGATCTCCCTGAACGGCTTTTTTTGCGAAACGCCAGTACTGGGTGAGGAAGGGGTCATTGAGTCCCATTTCTTCCCGCAAAGCGTTACGTTCTTGTTCTGATACGGCTTGTCCCACCAGTTCACGAAGTGGGTCGCCAAGATTGTCTTGAATGGAGAAACTGATCAGGCTGATGACGAACATCACCACCGCAGCCTGAGCGATTCTGCGAATTAAAAATGCCAACATCTAATAGATACCTAAGGCGTTAAAAGGAGAGCCAGATTCTTTCCCTTCGGACAGCAGTCCCATCACTGCTGTCCGATCCCCTCCAGAATCTGGCTCTGATTCTTTGCCTGAATGGCGGACTAATCAAGCTTGGTTAGCTTACTTAATCACCAAGTCGCCGAAGTACGGGAAGTCCATAACGTTCAACACTTCTTCGGCTCCGACATTCTTTTTGGAGGCCCAGGCCAGGTCCTGCCAGTGCAGCGGGATGAAAGCGCCTTCGTCGTACAGAGTCTTCTCGATGTTCTGCATGATTTCTGCGCGCTTCTTGGTGTCAGTGACCTTGTTGGCCTCTTTCACCATTTCATCCACTTTCGGGTTGCAGTAGTTACCGCTGTTGTACTGTCCTGCGCCAGTCTCGGTATTTGGACACATCACCAGGAACTCATAGAAGTTATTGGAGTCCTCGGTGTCAGAGTGCCAGCCGATCATCATGATGTCCGCAGAGCGAGCATCGAACTCAGGCCAGTATTGCGCTTTCGGCAGGGTTTTCAGGTCCACTTTGATGTTGATTTTCGCCAACATGGCGGCGGCGGCCTGCGCGATTTTCTCATCGTTCACGTAGCGGTTGTTCGGCGCCATCATGGTGATGGAGAAACCTTTTTCGTAACCCGCTTCTTTCATCAGCTCTTTGGCCTTTTTCAGGTCAAAGCGAGGCTTCAGGTCCGCGTTGTAACCCAGGTAGCCTTTCGGGCTTAACTGAGCGGCAGGCGTGGAGAAGCCTTTCATGATTTTGTCGCTGATAGCTTCCTGGTTGATCGCGTAGTTGATCGCCAGACGGACGCGAGGGTCCTTGAATTCAGCACGACGATTCTGGTTCATCTGGAAAGTGATGATGCGAGTGCCGCTCATGGTGACCAGTTTGGAGTTCTTGTCGGACTCAATGCGCTTAAGGTCGGTCGGCGGTACTGGCGCGATATAATCCACGTCGCCGGAAAGCAGCGCCGCGACGCGAGTCGGGTCTTCTTTGATAGGCGTCAGGATCATTTTGTCGACGTTACCGGGAGACTTGGTGTCCCAGTAGCCAGGGTAGCGCGCGAATTCAACTTTTACGCCCTGTTCGCGGTAGGACACAGTGAAAGGTCCGGTGCCGGAGGCTTTGCGTGAGGCGAAAGAGTTGCCGTGCTTGACCAGCAGGTCTTTTGGCTGGCCGTTGTCATCCGTGCCGCTGTAGAAAGCGCTGTCCATCGGGAACAGATAGGTCGCGTTGTTCAGCACCAATGGAAAAGGCTCTTTGGTCACCAGATCGATGGTGTAGTCGTCAACAATTTTAACGTCCGCGAATGGCTCGAAGATTCCCTTGAAGTCTGGAGACTGTTTCAGACGATCGAAAGTCCACTTCACATCTTTGGCGGTGAATGTGTTTCCGGAGTGGAACTTAACGTCTTTGCGCAGGTGGAAGCGCATGGTCAGGTCGTCGACTCTCTCCCATTTTTCCGCCAGGCGCGGTTCGAATGTGAGATCTTTGGTCCAACGAATCAGAGGATCGAACAACCAATGAGACAGCTGCAAGGTGCCGCCGGAAAGTTGTTCATGAGGGTCGAGTGAAACGGGGTCTGCGTCCAGCGCGAGCTTGAGTGTCGCGGCGTTAGCGTTTACCAGGCCTAGTGACAGAACTGCCCCGGCAATGATACCAAGAGTCTTTTTCATTGTTTCGTCTTCCTTCTTTGTTGGGAATGACTGTTTATTATGAGCGACCGGAAATATCCGTCCTGGAGCCACCAGCCGCGTCTACTGCCGACAGGTCAGCATTAGAAGGCGTTAAATCAAGTTAGCGTTGATTCAGGTTATCCCTAAAGAAATGATACATGGTCGTTAGAAGCGAGTACTGCATCATGAGATAAGCAGACTAATGGCTCGCCTATGAATCAGACAATCGAAATTTCGACACGTCTCATGCATGAAACGTATAAGTATGCACCCGTATTGTGAAACGCCGAAATTAATTGGTGCAGATTAAAGCGGGGTTTATGCGATATTTTCTCATCTTGATGTAAGGGCGTCTAAGTGTTTGAAAAAAGGGGAGCTGTAATAAAAATGGCGAAAAAAGAACCTATCGACTATATTAGGTGGTCGGCTTCGCCATAGATTTTGCGTATACGCCAGCCATTCGAAATCCAAAATTAATGCAAGGGATTGTTCGCCAGCGCCAGTCGCAAGAAAGCTATCGCAAGTCCGCCTTCGGTCATCAGGGGAAATCCTGTCCCCGTCCTGTTGTAAAAACTTTGTTGGAGCAAAGTGAATGGAAAATATGTACCCCGCTGGTCCTTCCTCAGTTCCTGAGAATCTAACCCGTCCCACTGCGGGCTATAAGCAGAAGGCCTGGCTCGCCATGGCCGGGCTGGCTTTGTTTGTCACACTCTATTTTTTTCTGGCGGGCTGGTTCAGCTGGATAGCAGGTAAACGCTTATACGCCGCCTATCTGGGTGGGGATGAAGTGTTGTTTAACGCAATCGCCGGCGCTCTCGCTGCGTTTCTGGCTTTATTCCTGTTGAAGGCGTTGTTTTTTGTCAAACATGGACACGAGTCCGGCGATATTGAAATCAAGCCGGAACAAGAGCCTAAACTCTTCGAATTTTTATATCGGTTGGCTGACGAGGCGGGGGCGCCGAGACCGCACCGCGTCTTTTTGTCGCCACGGGTCAATGCCGCAGTATTTTACGACCTGTCGATCCTCAACCTGATCTTTCCCTCCAAGAAAAATCTGGAGATCGGCCTCGGGCTGGTGAATGTGCTGACTTTGGGCGAGATGAAAGCTGTTCTGGCCCATGAGTTCGGGCACTTCGCCCAGCGGTCGATGGCGGTGGGGAGATGGGTGTATGTGGCGCATCAAATCGCGGCTTACATCATCGCTGAACGGGATATGTTCGATAACTTTCTACGCGGGCTGTCCCGATTCGATTTACGTGTAGCCTGGATCGGTTGGCTGCTGTCTTTGATCGTCTGGTCCATACGATCCCTGTTGGACACGGTGTTCAGTCTGGTGGTGATGGCGCAGCGCGCGTTGTCGCGGGAAATGGAATTGCAGGCGGATCTGGTGGCGGTGTCGTTGACCGGCAGCGACGCTCTGGTGCACGCGTTGCATCGATTGCAGGCCGCAGATGAGGCCTGGGACAGAGCGTTGCGGTTTGTCGGCGGCGAGTTGAGCGAGAAGCGCGGAGTACAGGATATTTTCGCCGTGCAAAGTCGCGTCATCGAAAGCATCGGCAAGATACTGGATAAACCCGACTATGGCTGCGCCCCTTTGCTGCCAGAGGCGAATCCGGAAGCGCATCGAGTGTTTAAATCCGCTTTGGCGCAACCGCCTCGCATGTGGGCGACGCACCCGGAGAATTCGGAAAGGGAGAACAACGCCAAGCGCGTCTATGTGGCGGCGCCTTTGGATGAGCGCTCGGCCTGGGAACTATTTTCCGATCCTGCGGCGATGAAAGCGCAAATGAGCGCTCACCTGATCCGTCTGGAAGAGGAGGCGGCGCCGGCGGATATTCAAGAGTCTTTGTTGAAACTGGACAGCCAGTTTGATCGGGCGTATCTGAATCCTGCCTACCGGGGCGCCTATCTGGGACGCTCAGTGGTGCGTAGCGCCGAGACGGTTGATGATTTATATGACAAGAAACCTATTACGAACGCCATCAGCACTGAATTGGCGGCGCTGTATCCAGAAACCTTGACGGCGGACCTGGAGCGCTTGCGTAATCTGGAAGAGGAACGGGTTTCGCTGCAAGCGGTATACGACAAAATTTTCACTGCTCCTGGAGGCGTTATCCGCCACCGTGGACAAGAGCTCAAGAGGGCGGAGTTGCCTGGCGTCATCGCTGAGCTGGAAAAAGAGGTTCAAGACGCTCGCGAACAGATTTGTCGCCACGACCGCCGTTGTCGCAGTGTGTTTCGCGCTGCGGCGAAGAGAGTGCCTGGGGGCTGGGACGCCTATCTGACAGGTTTGGCGGCCATGTTGCATTACGCGGATCATTCAGAGGCCAATTTAAGAGACGCGCAGGGATTGATGGCTAATGTGGTCGCAGTCATCACTGCGGACCGCAATGTCAGTTCCCGTGAATTGAAGCGTCTGTTGGTCGTGGCGGAAGAGGTATATCAAATTCTGCGCCTGGACTTTGCCGTGGCGGTGGAGGTGACGTTGGACGCCACATTGAGTGAAAAACTTGGCTTGTCCCGCTGGAGTGATGCGTTTGGCGAGTTCAAGCTGCCGCCGCCCAGCAAGAACAATATCAATGAATGGATGCAGGCCATCGATAGCTGGATAAACAGCGCCGCTGGCTGTTTTTCTGCGCTCAGACATGCGGCGTTGGAGCAGTTGTTGCTAACGGAGGCCAAAGTGGCGCAAAGCCTGAAAGACGGAGAGCAAATAGGAGAAGCTCCGAAGCCTTCCCGAGCGCCTGCGAAATATTCGGTGCTGTTGCCAGGTTCTGAACGTAAGCGGCAAAAGCGCCTTGGACTTTGGGACCGTTTCCAGACTGCGGATGGCGTTGCGCCTGCATTGGCGCGTTTCCTTATCGCAGTGGCGATTGTGGGAGCCGCATTGGGAGCAGGGCAGTTTGCGGAGCTTTTAGCGCGCTAAGGTCCCTGATAGAAAATTCTGAGAAGACAAAAAAACCCGGCGTGAGCCGGGTTCTTTGCGTTGGGATCAGCGTGGCAGTCTGACTGTCAGGTAGTTGGACGGAGTGCTTGCGCCGCAAGCGTTCTTCGCCACCACTCTTGGATAGTAGACATAGCCTTTTTGCAGTTGGTAAAAGTCCACGTAGTTGCCCTGGGTGCTCTGATATGGCTTCCAGGATCTGGCGTAGCCGTCCCAGGTCTGCACTTCATACTGCGTGGCGTCGGCTACTTTGGGCCAAGTCAATCTGAATTGGGTGGAGTAGACGTAGGAAGACTGCAAACCGGCCGGCTTGGCGGGTGGATTCGTACAGCCTTTACTCTGGGGGATGACCACTTTGATCCAGTTGGTCGCCTGTCCGGAGCCGCACTGATTCTTGGCGTAAACACGATAGTACTCGGTTGTGCCTAGACGGCTTGCCGTGACTTCCATGGACGTCGCATCCGTTTCCTTGTGATCGCGCCATTCCCTGCCAGTCCATTTTTGCACCGCATAGGATGCTGCGCCGTCTGCTGCGCTCCAGCTCAGAGTGAAGCGTCCATCGTTAACATCCGATGCGGCGAAGGCGCCGGGAACGCCCGGAGGCTGCGTGCAGTCCTGGCTGTCAGTCAGCTCCACGGCGAGGTACTCGGATGGAGTGGATGCGCCGCAAGCGTTTTTGGAGGAGACTCTGACCCATTGAGTGCTGCCTTGCTCCAGTCCGTTGACGGAAACAGTAGTCTCAGCTGTGTCTTCCAGGGCTTCCCACTTGGAAGCGGATTCGTTCCAGATTTCAGTGTGATAGCTTTCCGCCCCTGAGACGGCGCTCCAAGTGAAGCTGAATGAGGTTGCGCCGATATTCGCAGAAGCCAGGCCTGTTGGCGTAGCAGGCGCTTCTTTGCAACCGGAATCAGAGTCGCCCAGGGTGATTGTCCAGGTGTTCTCAGCGATCAGCAGCTTGTTGGGATCTTTGATGACGCGGGAGGTCTTGTCCGCGGCGACGGCTTTCAGTTTATACACGCCCTCCTGATATTTACCGCTGTTGAAGGTGAATGACGCGCCTTCGCCGACTTGCTGTTCATTCAGATACCACAAGGTCTTCACGGTATGAGATGCGGTATCCACTGGCGTAACGGAAAAGTCTCTGGACTCGCCTTGCCCCATGGAAATATCAGTCTGTGCGGGATTGGCGGCGTCGATGACATTCACGCGGCCATAGATGCGACGCACGATTTCACTTTCGTTGACGGCGTAGAAAGGCTGGCCCAGCTCTTTCATCATAGAGTTCTGCGTGGGGCGGTACATGCCGCGAGTACAGTACATCGCTCCCTCAAATACGCCGACGTTGGAGTCGACATCCATCCAATGTCGCCATTTGGCGCCGCTGGAATTGGCGGTGGCGTTGGCGTTGTCCGGCTCGTGCACCTGACAGGTACCATAATCATATTCGTCAGCCAGTTTGGCGAAGCTGTGGCCCAGCTCATGCAACGCCAGATCGATGGCTTGTGGGGCCAGGGACATGGTGGCTACTTGGCCGCCTGCGCCGCCGTATTTTTCAGTGTTGACTACGACCAGGACTTTATCCATGGCGTTAGCCGGCATGACGGACTTCAGGTAGTTGAGTACTTTGCTCTCGTCGACGCACAGCAGGCGTTCAATGTTGTAGCAGTTAAAGTAGGCGCCGAACTTGGTGTCGATAGGGCCGCCGTTGCCAGCGCCGCTCTGGTTGCTCGGTACTTCCACGCGCCATACGTTGAAATGGTTTTTGTACTCTTTATAGATATCTTCGCCGAAGTAGCCTTCTACGATTTTGCGCGCATCTTCTTCGAACTTGCTGAGGTCGCTGCTGGTGTAGCCTTCGGAGACTAATACCAGGTCAGCCCGGTTTTCTGAATCACCGGTTTTGAAAACGCTGAATACGCCATTATCCGCCCGGGCTTCCAGGCTCACTGAGGCTGCTGTCTGCGCCGTCTGTTTCTTTCCCAGCTTGATGCGCTGCAACAAGTTGAACTGGTAACCGGAACGCTGTTTCTTGATGGCGTTCAACTCCAGGGTGCGGATATCCAAACGGTTGGGAACGTCCAGACGTAGCGTACCTGTGTTCTTGACGATCTCTTCCGCAATTTCCACTTGGCCGCTGTCAGGGTCGAAAGCTTCCGCATGCATCAACAAAGGGTTGCCGACCGCCTGTCGATAGACTTCGCGGCCCTCGGCGTCCTTACCTATCACCATTAATTGGTCGTCGGAAACGATTTCATCGTCCTGATAAAATTTGGCCTGTTTGGCGATTTTGTCTTTCACACTGGCGTTGACGCCGGCGGAAAGATCGCTGGGATTGGCTGCATTGACTTGAGTGCGATCTAACTGGATGTGCAGCTCGGTCACTGATTCTGCTGTGGCGAAGGCGGATGAGCACAGCAAAAAGACAGGTATGAATAACTTCGCAAGCGCCTTCATTTCTAGCTCTCCTTTCAGGCAAGAGGTCCATGGACGGGATATGCGCCGGAGTTTGTGCGTCGGCGGCATCATCCGGAATCATCCATTTCTCATGGTTAATGACATGCCCGGAGCCTTAACTCCCTCTGCGCCGGACTGGTTAATTGATAAGCATAGCCGCTTAATAATACACAGGAGCGGAGGCCTTTTATGTAGTTCCTAGGAGCTATGCAGGAGGGCGTATGACTTGTTAAATCAATGGACTAGGCTTATTTCAAAATGAGTGGGCGATCTGCTTTCCGGCATAACGCCCGCTCTAAATAACCTGGGGAAATAAAGAAATACTTTTTTCGAATAAATTAATTGAAGCGGATAATTACGGATGCGTTTTTTAAATAGGGGGCGTTCTGTTCGCAGATCACTTTGCTGACGATAAAGCGTATGAAAAATTAGGAAAATTAATCTCTGACGCTTATTATCGGATGCAGGTCGTATGGCCTTAGAAGCTTTTATTAAATTTTTATGAAGGGTGTCTCCACTGTGATCGAACATATCAAAGGCAGTCTGCTTGAAGCTCAGCGGGCTCTGGATGACTTTATCGCCAACGCGGAGGCTTTGCGTAGCGTGGAGGCGGCGGCCGAGACGCTGATTAAAACCTATGAGCGCAAGGGGCGGGTATATTCCTGCGGCAACGGCGGCTCCATGTGCGACGCCATGCACTTTGCAGAGGAATTGACCGGGCGTTACCGCAAGAATCGGTCAGGATTGGGCGCGATCGCCATCAGCGACCCCAGTCACATGAGCTGCGTCGCCAATGATTTTGGCTATGACTACGTTTTCTCAAGATATATCGAAAGCCATGGCCGTGAAGGCGATAGCCTTATCGCCATCAGCACCAGCGGCAAGAGTCCCACTATTCTCAACGCGGCCAAGGCGGCGAGAGAACAGGGCGTCAGCGTGATCGCTCTGACGGGTAAAGCGGGTTCGCCCCTGGAGAGTCTGGCGGACGTATGTATCTGCGCTCCCGGCGGCTCGTACGCAGACCGTGTGCAGGAACTGCACATCAAAGTCCTGCATATTCTGATTGAGTTGGTGGAGCGCCGCTTTTTTCCTGAGAACTACGAGCAGGCTTAACTCCTGTCGTTAGGCGTCTCTAAATAAAAAAAACCGGGCATCAGGCCCGGTTTTTTGTCGGTCAGACAGGTTAACCGCGTGGCCGGATTCTACGGGTCGACAGCATCTTGGACGGCTGCAACAACTCATCCAGTTGCGCTGCGGTCAGCAACCCTTCCTCCAACACCAGCTCCACGACGCCCCGTCCGGTATGCAGCGCCTTCTTGGCGATGCGGGTGGCGTTTTGGTAACCGATGAATGGGTTCAGCGCGGTGATAATGCCGATACTGTTCTTAACGGTATTCTCACAATGCTCTTTATTGGCGGTGATGCCGGCCACACACTTGGTTTCCAGCATTTTGATGGCTTCGCCGAGCATGCGCATACCGCTGAGCAGGTTGTAAATGATCAACGGCTCCATGGCGTTCAACTGCAACTGTCCTGCTTCCGCCGCCATGGTGATGGCGAGGTCGTTGCCGATGACCTGAAACGCAGTCTGGTTCATGGCTTCAGGAATAACCGGATTCACTTTGCCGGGCATAATAGAAGAGCCGGGCTGCATGGGCGGCAGGTTGATTTCATTGAAGCCGGCGCGAGGGCCGCTGGATAGCAGACGCAAGTCGTTACTGACTTTCGACAGCTTCACCGCCAGACGCTTGAGCACGCCGGAAAACAGAATAAAGGCGCCCATATCCGAGGTGGCTTCAACCAGACAGTGCGCTAATTGCATGGGCTTGCCGGAGATGTCGGCGAGCGCGTCAATCGCCAGATCCGGGTAGTCTGGGTGTGCATTCAGGCCGGTGCCGATGGCGGTTCCGCCGAGGTTCACTTCCTGCAGCAAGCCCGCCGCGTAGCTGATGCGGTCAATGTCTTCGCGCAAGGTCACGGCGTAAGCGCCGAACTCCTGGCCAAGCGTCATGGGAACTGCGTCCTGTAGCTGGGTGCGACCCATTTTGATGACGTCGGCGAACTCCCGAGATTTCTCTTCCAGCGCTTTGATCAAATCCGACAACGCAGCGCTCAATGGCTCCGAAGCGAAAATAATCGCCAATCGCGCAGCGGTAGGATAGGCGTCGTTAGTGGACTGCGACATATTAACGTCGTTGTTGGGGTGCAGGAATTCATACTCGCCCTTGACGTGTCCCATGATCTCCAGCGCGCGGTTGGCGATCACTTCATTGGCGTTCATGTTGGTGGAGGTGCCTGCGCCGCCTTGAATCAGGTCGACAATAAACTGGTCGTGATAGCCGCCGTTGATAATGTCGCGGCAGGCGGCTTCAATGACTTCCGCTTTGGCGTCGCTGAGCTGACCGGTTTGCTGGTTGGCGCGGGCCGCCGCCATTTTGACCATGGCCAGGGAGTTGATCAGTTCGGGGAAGTGGCTGATGGGAACGCCAGTGATATTGAAATTCTGTTTGGCGCGTTGGGTTTGAATTCCGTAATACGCGTCCCGGGGAACGGGCTCATCACCCAGTAAGTCGTGTTCGATTCGAACCTCGGTCATAGATACATCTCGCATGGCCAACAATTATGCAAGCAATGGAAACATGGCGGCCCAGCCGCTGCAATCTCGTAGAATCACTTATCCTGCGGGGGCTCCAGCGGTTTCGAGCGACGCTAACAGCACGCGGACGCACTCTCTCAATTGAGCGGTGATTTGCTTTCTGCCGCTTAGACCCGTCAGGCGGGCGATTTCGCTCCAGTCTTGTTGCTGCTGCACTTTGGCTCGCCAAAGCGTGGCGGCTTTCTCTTCCAGATAAGTTAACTCTGTGTAGGCGTCTAAAATCAGCAGGAGATCCTCAACATTCTCATACGGCCGGCTTCCTTCTACAAATAGCTGCAAAAGTTCGATTTCTCCGGATTGCAAAGCGTTCGGCGTCTGGGAGGGAAGTCGGGATAATATCCAGGGCTCTTGGGTGAAGGCATGGTGGCTGTCGAAGGCGCTGCGTCGCACAAAACGATCGTGCGCCTGAGATATCAATGTTTCCCCCTCGGAATTAAGAGACATTGCGACGCAAGCGGCGTAGGCGCCGGCGACATGATCGCGTTTACCGCCCAGGCGCAACAGTCGATATCCCGCGTGCTCCCAGAATTGCAGCAGGGAGTCGGAGGCGCCAAAGCTGGCTCCGATCAGACAACAATCGGTTTGTTCCAGGATTTTCTTTAATGCCTGCAATATCCACAAGCCGACGCCGCGTCCCTGACGTTCAGGATGTACGGCGATGCGAATGACACGAACCATCGGACGTTGTAATGCCTCTCTGACGCCCATCTGCTGGGCGAACAGTTGTTGCAGCAAGTGGCCCCGTGGACGACGGGTTCCGCGCCAGATGGCGTCGATGAGCGGTGGCTCGGTGAAAGGGCGCTCATGGGAAAGCAAGACTGCGCCGAGAACGCGGCCCCGCACGGTTGATACAAATACGTCCAGTCCCGGGCTATCCAGCAGGGTTCTTAGATCGTCAGGAGTAGTACGGTAGTGGGCCAGAGTCAGTAGCTGGAATATTTCCGATAGCCGCTGCGGCGAACGTAGCAATGACTCGCCATCAAGCCTTTCGAAACAAAGTTCGCTCTCATTCCAAGCGGTTGGTAAAGGCGCAGGCTGATATTGGTTAAGCAATAAGGCGTCGTTGATAAAGGCTTCCAGTGGGTCGCCTTGCGACCAGCGCATGGGTTGCGACATCGTCACATGTCGCCAGCCAGGACGGCGTTTGTCCAACAAGGGAAAGACCCGCAGTGAAAAGCCTTGTCCTGTGCCTTCATAACCGTGAAGGGTGGTGGCGAAAACAACGCTGGGATAATGCTCCAGTAACGACGCCAGAATGGGGGTGGGTATGGCGGCGGCTTCGTCGACTAATATCAGGTCGGCCTCGGGCAGGCGTTGTAATAAGTCATCGGGAGCGATGAATATCAGATGCCGTTTGAGTCGTTCCTGATCGAGACCCAGTTCGGTCGCAGTCATTTCCGCATGCTTGAATAGTGTGGCCACGGCGGCGAAAGAGGGCGCCGTCACTAAGATGCCTTCCGCACTTTCGGCGATTCGGTGCGCGGCTGCGATGCCTAGTGAGGCGGATTTTCCCCGGCCGCGGTCGGCGGTTATGGCCAAGGCGTCCTGCTGTCCCGCAGCCAGCGTACGCAACGCTGTGATCACGGCGGACTGCGAAACCGATCCGGTATGCGCGCTCGTATTGGATGGGGGACTCAAAGCCGTGTAACGGATAATGGGCGTCGCACTCTTGGCGAACGTGATTCGCAGCCACCCGCTGGCGTTGTCCAGGCGCTCCTGCAAGTGTCGCAGATAATGTCCGTCCACATCTTGGTGAGTGAGTGGGTGCGCCAATATCCGTTGATAATCCGGATCATCGAATGATGGCCATTGCCGCGCCGGCGGGGTCAACAAAAGCAATAAACCTCCGCCGAGAACGGTTCCGGTTAGGGCTGCGAAGGCGTCTGCATGAAATCCGCAGCGGGCGTCGAATATCAGGCAATCGATTTCCTGTCCGAGCCTGGTTTGAAAGCGGGCGGCTTCCAGCACTTCCAGTTTCATCTGCAAACTGGATGGTGGCGAGGAGGGAGCGCCCACCCAGACAACCCGTTGGTTTGGCGCAAAATGCTCAAGTATTGGCCAGATCACCGCCTCGACCTCAGGCGCTTCACCCTGAATCAAAATCGGCGCTCTGAAATTGGCGGCGCGCGCGCGGGCTAAAGCGGACGCCAGGGCGTCACGCCAATTCTCCTCTTGAGACATTACGGAATACTGCATGGTGGGTGCTGGTCTCGCAGGGTCAGTCTTTGGGGCTACGGTCGCTGTTCATGATTTTGGTGACGAAGACGCAGCTGTTATAGCGCTCGAACGACCAGCGCATGGTGGCGTTAATGGCGGCGGTGACATCGTCGAAAGAACCAAAGACCTGAGTGCTCATGCGGTTAGGGTGGACGTCCACGCCGGGTTGCTGTTCTAAGTGCTTGATAACGTCGAGAACGGGCGGTTTAAAATCGTCTGTGAAGGGGTAAAAGCTCAATTCCGCTGAAATGTTCATCCTGAGTTCCTCACTGTGATTAGCCGTGGAGCCGACTATGCAAACACGCCGACTGTGTGTTGTCTATGTTAGCAGCGCCGCGTCGCTTCATATAGATGAGCGGAAAGCCGATGAAACCTTAGAAATGCAGGGCGGAGGCGCTTATAATACCGGCCAATTATTTCAGGGGGACCCACTGTGTTTGATTTGCATAAATTTTCCCTTCGCGCGCAGGAAATCATTGAGGCTGGCAAGTTTTTGTACGGCGCCGGCTGGTCTCCCGCCACCAGCAGCAATTACTCCGCGCGCATCGACGACGCCAACATCGCCATCACGGTATCCGGTAAGCACAAAGGGCGTCTGCAGGCCCAGGATATTATGGTCGTGGACCTGCAGGGTCGGGCGGTGGCCAGTCAGATGAAATCCTCAGCGGAAACGCTGCTGCACACCGTTATTTATGACTTGAAACCCAATGTCGGCGCGGTGCTGCATACTCACTCAGTGAACGCCACGGTGCTTTCCCGCGCGTTGCGTCCCAATACGGAGATCGTATTTGAAGATTACGAACTCCAAAAAGCCTTCCGTGGCGTATACACCCACGAAGGGCGCTGTGTCGTTCCCATATTTGATAACACTCAGGATATTGAAGCGTTGTCCGCGTTGTCGGTGGAGTATCTGAAAGAGCATTCAGATTGTCCCGGTTACCTGATTCGCGGCCACGGTATGTATACCTGGGGAGAGACCATGGCGGAATGTTTGCGTCATGTGGAAGCCATGGAATTCCTGCTAGCCTGTGAATTGGAAATGATGAGGATCAAGTCATGAGTAGCCTGCGTATATACAACGATAACGATTTTTCGCAACCCCTGGTCTTTACTGAAGATGGCGCGGAGATCTCCCGCCAGTTGAACGAAGTGGGCATTCGCTTTGAGCGCTGGTGCACTCGTGAGCTGGAAGAGGGCGCTACGCCGGATTCAATTCTGGCGGCGTACCAGGCGGAAGTGGAGAAGTTGAAGGCGGAAAATGGTTTCACCACGGCGGACGTGGTCAGCCTGACCCCAACTCATCCGCAAAAAGATGATTTCCGTAAGAAATTTCTCGACGAGCACCGTCACAGTGAAGACGAAGTGCGCTTTTTCGTGCGCGGACAAGGCCTGTTTTATTTGCACCTGGATGACAAGGTCTATGTCGTGCTGTGCCGCAAGAATGACCTGATCAGCGTTCCTAACGGAACCAGGCATTGGTTTGATATGGGCCCGGCGCCGGAGTTCACCTGCGTGCGCTTGTTCACCAACCCTGAGGGCTGGGTGGCGCAGTTTACGGGCGACGAAATCGCTTCGAAAGCGCCTCGTTTTGAGCAACTGATCGAGGCGGCGTAATGGCGGAGTTTAACGGTATCAGAGCTGTCGTCACGGATATTGAAGGCACAACAAGTAGCATCAGTTTTGTGCATGAGGTGTTGTTCCCCTATGCCGCCAGGCATATGGACGCATTTATCCGGGAAAATTTCTCCGCGCCTGCCGTTGCGGAGCAGTTGGACGAGGTCGCCCGCCTGGGCGGCGTTGACCGCAAAAGCCCTGATGCGCTGATCAAACAGCTGCTGGACTGGATTGCGGAAGACAAGAAAATCACTCCGCTGAAGGCGCTGCAAGGCATGATCTGGCGCGCAGGCTATGACGAAGGCGCCTACAAAGGGCATGTCTACCCGGAAGTGGCCGAGCGTTTACGTCATTGGCGCGAGCTGGGTATCCGTTTGTTCGTGTACTCGTCTGGCTCAGTTGCGGCGCAGAAGCAGATTTTCGGTTTTTCCGAGGCGGGCGATTTGACGCCGTTGTTTAGCGGCTATTTTGATACGCGCGTCGGCGGCAAACGAGAAGCTGACTCGTATCGGGCGATTGTGCGTGAGGTGTCGGAGCCTGCGTCCAGCGTCTTGTTTCTCTCCGATGTGCCGGCGGAGCTCAGCGCAGCGGCGGAAGCCGAATTGCAGGTGTGCCAGTTGGTGAGAGGCGAAGGCATCGAGCGTCAGGAAGCTTATCCGGCGGTCGCCAGCTTTGCTGATCTGGTGATTAAACCTGCCTGAGTATAATAAGAAGCGAGAGGCGTCGCACTCTCGCTTCTTCCCGCTTCCTCGCTATCATTCGTATCTTATCAGTCCCTAATTCACCTTATTGATGACTTCTAATCTAAGGCTCTCTCTTTAACGAGAAGTTGGCTTTGGTGACACTCTTTTCTTCGTCGCTAAATTGTTTCCGTTATGCGTGAGCTGACGCGAATACGCAGTACGTTTTCTTTCTCCAGGGTTACATCCAACTTCAAAGCAAGACAGGCGGCGGCTTCTTGCACGATGGCCAGGCCGAGTCCGTAGTGGTCGCGTTGGCTGCGGGATTCGCCTTTGCGCCAGAAGGGATGGAATAAGTGCTCAAGGTCTTCTTGTGTCAGGTCCGGCGCGGCGTTGCGTGTCTCCAGGGCGAATCCGCTGGGGGCGGCGGACAGGGTCAGGGTGACAGTGGATTCCAGCGGCGCGTATTCCACCGCATTCGTGAATAAATTGGCCATGATAGTGGTGAGCAGGCCTTTGTCGCTGGTGATGACAAGCGTATCGGGCGTCTGCGCTTGCACCGCCAGCCCTCGCTTCTTGGCTAGCTCATATATACGTTGGCGTTGTTCGTCGAACAAGGCGGCGGCGTCGATGGGCGCGTTTTCCGGTTTGCTCGATCCCGATTGGAAGCGGGCCAGGAGTAACATGGAGTTGACCAGGTTGGCCATAGAGTGGGAGAGGTGGTTGGCGTGACGCACCGCTGTCAGCAGGCGTTCTTGATTTTGCTGGGCGCGCAGGGCGATGTCCGTGGCGATGCGTAATTCCGCCAACGGGGTCCTCAGTTCGTGAGCGGCGTCGGAAGTGAAGCGGCGCTCCCGTTGCAGGGTGAAATCCAGTCGTTTCAGTAAGGCGTTTAGGGTCTCTGCAACCGGCGTGATTTCTTGCGGCCAATGTAGATCGGCTTCCAGTTTTTCCCCGCTGGAGCGAATAGCGCTGACTTTGGTGGCGAGCTCTCGTAACGGCTTTAGTCCGCGGCCGATGGTGAGATAAACAATCAGAAACGTCAGCGCTGGCAGGATAGCCGCAATGGCCAGCATCCAGTTGCGCAGCAGAGAGAGCGACTGGTCGAGGGACGTGCGCTCCCGGACGACCAGGAGCTGCACTTGCATGCCTTGTACGTGCTCCGGCACTTTTAGATCCGGTTGTTCTTCGATCCATCCCCATTGCGCGTCGACTTTTTGAAAAATGGCTCGCGCAGAATGCTTGTCCTGCAGATCGAAAAAGTAGGGTTTATTACCCGCTGGGCGGGGAGGGTAAGACAGGCGGCGATTTTCCTCCTCCAGCATAGGAGATTGGTCAACGATCTCTTTGCCGTCTGCGCTCCACACTTGAAATATGCGTGAGCCGCCAGCGTTGTACTGGGTCGCTACATCAAAATCGATATCGATGTAGAAGTCGCCGTCCGGCCAGACTCGGGCGACGCTGGCGACATTTTGAAATTCCAGCAGCAGGTCGCGATCAAAGTTGTCGATGAGAATCTTGCGCGCAACCAGATAGGCGGCGGAGCACAGGGCCAGCCCCAGCAGGCTGACGCCTACGAAGGTCATCCAGGTGGTAGTGAAACGGATGGATTTCATCGTATTGAGCGTTTGGAAATTGAGCGTCGATGGTTATGACTGGCGTATCTGATAGCCATGTCCCCGGCGGGTAAGGATAAACGAAGGACGGTCTTTGTGATCAATCATTTTTCGCAGACTGGAAATGGCGGAATCCACGACGTTGCTCATTGGTTCGATTTTGTCGTCATAGATCTTGTGTTCGATTTCCTGCCGGGACACCACACGGTGACGATTCAAAGCCAGACATTCGAGCAGCGCATACTCGCGAGGCGGGAGGGTGACTGGAACGCCACTGACGCTGACTTGTTTGCTGTGCAAGTTGATGGTCAGCTCACCGATTTCCAACAGATTGCTGGCGCAACCAGCGCGACGGCGTAACAAAGCCTCTATGCGCGCCAGCAATTCAGCGAAATCAAAAGGCTTCACTAAATAATCGTCAGCCCCGCTGCGCAGGCCTAGTACGCGATCTTCAACATTGTCCCTGGCGGTCAGCATCAGCACCAGACTGTCAGCGCCGAGAGTGCGCAGACGGTCCAGCAATTCAAAGCCGTTCATACGTGGGAGCATGATATCGAGAATAATCAAATCGTAGGATTGCTCGCTGGCGAGCCATAAGCCTTCCTCGCCGTCTGCGGCGGCGTCGACCACATAACCGGCGTCGCCCAATCCGATGACCAGGCTTTGGCGTAAAATGTCGGCGTCTTCAATGACCAGTAAACGCATAAAAGGGACTAGCTTCCTGTTGTGAGGGGCGTCCGCCCGATGAGTCGGGCGCGTCCCTGCGCCCTTCCGCCTCAATTTTTATCAACATGGCGACTACATTGACATGTTAATAGCCCGGCGCAGGCTCGGTTGTTTCAAGCTAATAGTATCCTTCTATATTAGCTGTCTGATTAATTGCTTTCACAGGCGACGACGTTACGCCCGTTCAGACTGTAACCCTTCGCCCACAAGCCGGAAATGCCCACGCTTTCGAAATAAGGACATGCCTTGCGAAGGAAACGACGCTTGGATATTTCCCCGTCGTCGCCGTCCGTGTAGTACTCCTGATTGAACACCGCCTTGTTGGCGTTGAGGAAGGTATCTTCATATGCCTCACACTCTTCATACGCAAAGCATTGCTCATTGACGGCGAAATCGAAGTAAGCCACCAGCTCTTCCGCCTGACCGACGTCGTTCTTCAGACCCACGCTGAGACCACGGGCGTGAGCCGCTTGTGCGATCCAGATATTATAAGCTAGCTGGTCCGCGGCGCTGATTTCACCGTGAGTTTCGCTGCGGTTGTCGTAGCCGTCCATATTATCCGGCTCGACGGCGTCGCAGCCTGCGTCACGGGCCAGATCCAGTCGCGCTTCCATGATGGGTTTGATGGTCTGCTCCAAAGCCGTTTGGTTACCGATGTTCAACCAGGTTTCGCCGGGCCAGTCGTCCATATCGCCGTCAGCGATTACCGAGCCCTCGGTGAACTGGTTGGCGTCAGGACGCCAATCTTCGCGGGTGCCTGCGCTGAAGTAGCAAATGACTTTCTTACCTTTGTTTTTCAACTGATGAATGAGGCTGTTGGCGCCGTTTTCACTGCCTTCAAACAGGTCTATGTCGTAGGCGTCCACGTCAAGGTCCATGTTGATGGAGCCATAACGCTGCAGTTGCCACATCCAGGTTGTTCCTGGCGTTGGGGTCCAGATATCGCCAACGGTGTCGCCGTTGTCGCCATCGTCGCCACCGGTATCGCCGCCATTGTCCCCGTTGTCGCCATCGTCACCACCGGTATCGCCGCCGTTATCTCCATTGTCGCCGTCGTCGCCATCATCGCCACCGGTATCGCCGCCATTGTCTCCATTGTCGCCGTCGTCGCCACCAGTATCTCCGCCGTTATCGCCTCCGTCGTCATCCCCATCATCGCCAGGATCTACTGCGCCGGGGCAGGACAGGCTGGTTCCGCCGTTCAGCTCGAAACTTTGCCGCCAAAGTGCGGAAATGCCTGCGCTGACGAAGTAGGAGCAGGCGTTGCCGAGGAATTGCTCTTTAGTGATGATCCCTTCCTCGCCTTTTTTATAGTACTCCTGGTTGAATACGGCTTTGCCGGCGCTGAGGAAGGTATTTTCGTATGCAACGCACTCATTGCCCCAGGCGTAGCATTGTTCATTGACGGCGAAGTCAAAATACGGAGCCAGCGCCTGTAACTGGTCAACATCATTTTTTAGTCCGATGCTAAGGCCACGGGCGTGTGCGGCTTCCGCCAGCCACTTGTTGTAGGCCAACTGATCCGCTGCGCTGATGGCGCCATGGGTTTCATCCCGGTTTGTGTAACCGTCCACATTATCCGGCTCGACGGCGTCGCAACCCGCGTCTCGGGCCAAATCCAGCCGCGCTTCCATAATGGGTTTGATGGTCTGCTCCAGGGCGGATTTATTGCCGATGTTCAACCAGGTTTCGCCGGGCCAGTCCTGCATGCCGCCATCTGCGATCACCGAGCCAGGAGCAAATTGATCTGCATCGGGACGCCAGTCTTCGCGGGTGCCGGCGCTGAAGTAACAAATTACGCGCTTGCCTTTGTTCTTCAATTGACGAATCAGGCTGTTGGAGCCACTGCCGCTGCCTTCGAACAGGTCAATGTCGTAGGCGGTGACATCCAGATTCATATTCATGGAGCCGTAGTTTTGCAGCTGCCACATCCAGGTTGTTCCTGGTTTGGGGCGCCAGATATTGGCGGCGCTTTGCGATCCTGCATTGGAGGCAGAGCTGCTGTTGGTTGCTTTTGTCTCATTATCCCGAGTCCCTGCGTCGGAGTTGCAGGCGGTGAGACCCAATGCGCAGGCTAGCGTCGCCGCAGCCAGTGCGGGTTGCAGGCGCCTGCGGGCGAAGGGCGGATTGGCGGAAATGTAAGGACCGAATAACTTCTGGGTCATTGCTGATCTCCTGAGGTTCTAATTATTAGTTAAGTAGGAAGACTGGCTCACTTTATGAGTGAGCCAATTTCATCCTAATCAGGAGAAACTTACCGGAACATTATGATTGCCTGATTTTTGCTCTGAACAAAAACTGAACTTTCTGTCGTGTTTTTAGGTGGCGGTGAGCTGCTTCTGATACTGGCTGGGGCTGCGCCCATACTGTCGCTGGAACCGTCGGCTGAAATGGCTCAGGTTACGATATCCCAGATCGAAACAAACCCGGGTGACGGATTCTCCCTGGCGCAGGCGCTCGCCGGCGCGTTGCAATCTTAACTGCTGCTGAAACTCTGAGGGGGCGCAGCCGAAGTGGCTTTTGAATTCAGCGAAGAAACGGCTGCGGCTCATGCAGGCGATTTTGCAGAGCTGATCAATATCCAGGGGCTGCGTGATGTGTTTCTGGATATGGCTAAGAGCGGCGGCCAACCCATTAATGTCGGGCTGACGTTCGCAGGCGCCCAGTAAGAAGGCGCGGGTCTGCTGGCGCAGCATCCTCACCACTAATTCGCTGACGCCCAAGTCGATCAGGATATCCCGGTCTGGTCCGTTTTCGCTGAACGTGGCGATCATTCTCTCAAGCAACGCCTGGGTGGCCTGAGTATGGGGAGTATGGATTAACGTCTCTGTGCGGTAGCGCCATTCTTCAAAGTCTTTATGCAGCGGCGCCACTTTGTTCATATGCGAACAGATGCTGTCCACCCGCGTGCGCGAGATCTCTACCGTCAGGCAGGACGTCGGGCGGTCCAGCTCAGCGTCGGGAAAATCTATGCTGATGGTTTCGCCGGGGGCCATCACGAAGGATTCCTGCGGCAGAAACTCCGCCGTGTAGTCGTCGCGACCGTGCAGAATTTTACGGCCGCTGATCATGCCGCAATAAAGCAGTTCGTCCGCCGACAGGCCGACGCTTTGCGCGGGCAGGTAGGTGTCGTAGACGCTCAACTCCGAGTTGGGGCCGGCGAAAGATACCCTGTTTTCTATCAGCTCGCGTGGCTCGCGGGCTGCAATGGCTATTGCTCTTGTCACCTCTGTCACCCGTCATGTTTTTATTTTTGGAGTAACCAGCAGACTTCATTGCCCGTGGACTCACAGGCAACAGATATGTACTAACAGATAAGCAGAGCCGCTGTCCAGAGGTTTAAAGTGGTTCCATGGCGGTAGTACCGCCGCGCCTGGCAGGCGCTGTCCATAACGACAAGTAGCCATAACAAAAACAGAGAGGATAACGGCATGATTTACGAACAGCCCGGTCACGATAAAGCCTTGGTTAACTTTAAAGCCCGCTACCAGAACTTTATTGGCGGCGAGTGGACGGCGCCTGTACAAGGTCGCTACTTCGACAACATCTCTCCGGTTAATGGTAAGAAGTTCTGCGAAATTCCCCGTTCCAGTGCGGAGGATATTGATCTGGCTCTGGATGCGGCGCATAAGGCCAAAGACGTCTGGGGGCGGACGTCGGCGACGGAGCGCTCCAATTTATTGCTGAAAATTGCTGACCGCATGGAACAAAATCTGGAGATCCTGGCGGTGGCGGAGACCTGGGATAACGGTAAGCCGGTGCGGGAAACTCTGGCGGCGGATATCCCCCTCTCGGTGGATCACTTCCGCTACTTCGCCGGCTGTATTCGCGCTCAGGAGGGCGGGCTGGCGGAAATCGACGCTAATACCTTGTCCTATCACATCCATGAACCGCTGGGCGTAGTGGGACAGATTATTCCCTGGAACTTTCCCATCCTGATGGCGGCCTGGAAGCTGGCGCCAGCGCTGGCGGCGGGCAACTGTGTGGTGCTGAAACCCGCAGAGCAGACGCCTGCTTCAATTCTGGTGTTGATGGAGTTGATCGGTGATCTGTTGCCGCCGGGCGTAGTGAATATCGTCAATGGCTGGGGAGCTGAAGCGGGTCAGGCACTGGCCACCAGCAAGCGTATCGCCAAGATCGCCTTCACCGGTTCAACCCCGGTTGGCTCGCATATCCTGAAGTGCGCGGCGGAAAACATTATTCCTTCCACCGTGGAGCTGGGTGGAAAGTCTCCTAACATCTACTTCGCGGACATAATGCGTCAGGAAGAGTCTTTTATCAGCAAATGCGTGGAAGGCATGGTGCTGGCTTTTTTCAACCAGGGTGAAGTGTGTACCTGTCCCTCGCGGGCGCTGATTCATGAGTCAATCTATGACGACTTTATCGGCAGAGTCATTGACCGGACCAAAACCATCAAGCGCGGCAACCCTCTGGATACCGACACCCAGGTGGGGGCGCAGGCCTCTCAGGAGCAGTTCGATAAAATTCTGAGTTACATCGAAATTGGCCGCAAAGAAGGCGCGCAAGTGCTGTTGGGTGGCGGGGTTGAAAAACTGAGCGGCGACTTGCAGGACGGTTTATACATCCAGCCGACCCTGTTGAAAGGCGGCAATGACATGAGAGTGTTTCAGGAGGAGATCTTTGGCCCGGTGGTCGGCGTCACGACTTTCAAAACCGAAGAGGAAGCTCTGACCATCGCCAATGACACTGAGTATGGGCTGGGCGCGGGCGTGTGGACGCGGGATATCAATCTGGCGTTCAGGATGGGGCGGCAAATCAAGGCGGGCAGGGTGTGGACTAATTGTTATCACCACTATCCGGCGCATGCGGCTTTTGGCGGCTACAAGAAATCCGGCGTTGGCCGGGAAACGCACAAGGTGGCGTTGGAGCACTACCAGCAAACCAAGAATCTGCTGGTGAGTTATGACATCAACCCCTTAGGCTTTTTCTAAATACAGACAGGAATTTGCGGCAGGATGCGCGAACTCCCCTAAGCCCTTGAACTGAGGGCTGGACTTTCAGACTGCTTGCGGCCGACAATTTCGATACTGACAGGGCAATCGGGGCGGCCGCTTTTTTTCATGTTCGTTTTTTCTCATCGATACTGGACGGCTACGCTGACGCTGCTTGCAATGCTATCGCTGACCGCCTGCCTTGGTCCCCCCGACACCAGCGCTGAATTATTTCAGGATTACCGTGATCGCTTGGAGCGGGTGTTAGACACTGACTTTCCTACCGCTGATCGTACGCTTCCCGTTGAGGTTTATCCTCGCAGCAAAGTGCTGCTGAGGGACGTCGCCGAGCTGAAGATCAATTTACTGGATTTCCTGGGACTGACCGGCTGTGAGTTGAACCGGCTGGTGGGCTTTCGTAATAGTTCGCTAGGCAAGATGATGCCCGCCAGTCAGAAGTGGCTATATGAGCAGCAGTTTTTGAGCTTGGGCGATGCCTGTCTGACGACGCTTGAGGCGCAAGACGAAGAGGCGGATCTCGCCCTAGAGCTGCGTCGCGCGCTGGCGAGTAAACGCGATGAGATTGGCGATGTGGCTTGGAACGCAACCTGGGCGGGGCCGGAATGGCAAGCGTTGATGTCGCAGAAAGAAGGCGGCTTCGACCTGGACTTTCAAGCTGGCGACTGGGCGGAACTGAGTCTGGCGTTATCTGCATTGGCCGAGTGGTCGGCGCGGCCGGAGTCGCCCGGTTTGGACGCCGATAGTCTGGAGGCGCTGAATCGTCGCTTGCTGACGTATCCCATGGTGGGACGGCTGCTTTTCTCTGCGGAAGAAGCTTCTGCGGAAATGGGGGCGATTGTTGAAGGGCTGAAGCGTTGGCTTGCAGAACGGCCGCTCTGTGTGAACGGAGCCCCGAGCGAGCGTAGTCGCATCCTGCAAAATGTGCTGGTCAATATCTACAGCGCCCGGGTGCAGCCGTACCTGGCGCAGCTGGAAAAGGCGCGTCGTGACTGGCTGCCGCCCTTGCAGCGCTCCTATGATCAGTTGCATGGTGAGCAGTCAGTGGCGTTGCAGGATTTTGCACGGCGCTACTTACAGGAAGGGGAGTCCAGTCTTTGGTGGGAGTTCCGCCACAACGCCGCAGCGCATGCGGCGATATGGACGGAGATGTTGGCGCAATGCGGGTTGGAGCCCGGAAGCCGGTAAATAATGGCGTCAGAGTATCGCCAGACTGGATGACGGCGTGACCCGTAACACTTCATCAATCGTGGTCATGCCATTGGCCACTTTTTGCGCGCCGCTCAGGCGCAGCGTGCGCATGCCTTCTTTCACCGCCACTTTGCGGATGCGTTCCAGGTCACATTGCTCATTGATGGACTCTTTCACGCTTTCGCTGAGCAGCATGACTTCGTAAACGCCCGCCCGTCCGCGATAGCCGGTGTTGCGGCACTCCAGACATCCTACCGGAGCGCAGGCGTGATCTGGTTTAGAGGCTTTCCAGGGCTGGATCAGATTCTGCCAGTCCTTATCGTCAATCGTGGTGGGCTCTTTGCAGTTAGGACACAGCACTCGCACCAAACGCTGCGCCATGACTCCCAATACCGTGGCTTTCACCAGGTAGCCGGGTACGCCCAGCTCAAGCAGACGGGTGATGGCGCTGGGGGCGTCGTTGGTGTGCAGCGTGGAGAGGACCAAGTGACCGGTCAACGCCGCCTGGATCGCCATTTCCGCCGTTTCCAGGTCGCGGATCTCGCCCACCATGATGATGTCGGGGTCTTGTCGCAGCAATGCTCTGACGCCGCTGGCGAAAGTTACGCCAATGCCGCTTTGCACCTGCATTTGGTTGAAGGCGGGCTCCACCATTTCGATGGGGTCTTCAATCGTACAGACGTTGACCTCCGATGTGGCCAGACTCTTCAGCGTGGAATAAAGGGTGGTGGTTTTGCCCGAGCCGGTAGGCCCCGTCACCAGAATGATGCCATTGGGCTGGCAGGTCATGGAGTTCCAGCGACGGCTGTCGTCCTGGCCGAAGCCCAGGTCGGTGAAGGAGCGTAGTAATACGTCCGGGTCAAATACCCGCATGACCAGCTTTTCGCCGAAGGCGGTGGGTAGCGTGGAAAGACGCAATTCGATTTCCAGGCCATCTGGATTCTTGGTCTTGATGCGGCCGTCCTGGGGTTTGCGTTTTTCCGCTACATTCAGGCGCCCCAGTATTTTCAGCCGGCTCACCACCGCCATGGAGACCTGCATGGGTAGCTCATAAACGTTGTGCAACACGCCGTCGATACGGAACCTTACCTGACCAATCTCGCGTCGGGGCTCAATATGAATATCACTGGCGCGCTGATCGAAGGCGTACTGCAACAGCCAATCCACGATATTGACGATGTGCTGGTCGTTGGCGTCAGGATTGGCGACATTGCCCAGCTCTAGCAGCTGCTCGAAATTGCCGATAGCGGCGGAGGTCTCACCGCGTCCTCCCACGGCTTTGTCCACGGAGGTGGCGAGCCGGTAGAACTCAACGGTGAAGCGGCGAATATCCGCAGGGTTGGCGACGACCCGTTTGATGTCTTTGCGGACGACATGGCGCAGGTTGTCTTCCCAGCCGGTGACAAAGGGCTCGGCGCTGGCGATCACCACGTGATCTTTGTGAATTTCCACGCCCAGGATGCGATGACGTTGCGCATAGGCGAAGGACATCAGGGAGGCCACGCCGCGGGCGTCTATTTTTAGAGGGTCGATGTGGAAATAAGGCTGCCCCGCTTCCTTCGCCAGCCAGGAGGATAATTCCTCCAGGTCAAAGGCTTTGCCGGAATTGTGATCAATCAGGCCGGAGTTGACGACCTGCTCGATAGGGTGAAGGGCCAGTTCGCTTTTACTGCGAGGAGAACTCAGGAACTTTTCTCCTTCTTCCTGAGTGATCCGTTTCAGACGCACCAGACGCTTAATGATGTCGACGGTGGTCAGCCATTGGGGTTGTGCGGAGGCGGCGATGCTCATTGGCTTATTTTACTGTTGTCTATTCCGAAAAAGTGAGTTGCCCGCCCCAAGCCGCCGACATCGCTGTCAGTGCAGCCTGGACGCTCGGTTCAGGCGGCGCGGCGCGCTTGTGCGTTCCATTTAATAAAACACAGTATGGTGCTGAACAGGATAACGCTCATTACGGCGAGAGCGCCACTGATCATTAAATTCTGTCCCGCTGCGTAATCGCCGACGGCCCTTATAAAGTATAGGCAGAGCACAAAGCATAACCAGATCAGGCCGCGTACGTGGCCCAGATATACTGCCGGGAAAAACGCCAGCAGAGGCAGACACTTGACGCTGACAATCAACAGCCATGAGGTTTCGATATTTTGAGAAATGCTCTGCCAGGTGCTGAACAGCACCAAAAGGGTCAGGATCAGATAGCTCGCCGTCACTGTGGAACGGGCGATTTTAACTTTTTGCGATAGGGACAACGTTAATCTCCAGTTTTCGCGATAGGGTTCAAGCCTTGGTGATAGCCAGTCTGTGCGCCAGTTCCGCCACCCGGCGGCCCAAAGCCCGACACAATTGCAGTTCCGTCTCGTCCGGGCGACGGGCTCCATCGGAGCCAGACCAGTGGCCTGCGCCATAGGGTGAGCCGCCCCCTCGTGTTTCGCTGAGGCCGGACTCGGTATAAGGCAGGCCAACCAACAGCATGCCGTGGTGCAGCAGAGGCGTCAGCATGGTCTGCAGGGTGGTTTCCTGGCCGCCATGAAGGCTGCTGGTGGAGGTGAAAGCAGCGGCGGGTTTATCGATGAGAGCTCCCGCTTGCCATAGAGAGCCAGTCTGGTCGAGAAAGTATTTCAAAGGGGCCGCCATGTTGCCGAAGCGGGTCGGCGATCCGATGACCAGGCCGCTACAACCTTCCAGGTCGTCCAGGGTGCAGTAAACATCGCCTTCTTCGGGAATTGCAGGGGCTGTCGCTTCACTGACCGCGGACACAGGAGGCACCGTGCGTACGCGCACGTCCATGCCTGATACTTGCGCAGCGCCGCGAGCGATATGTTGCGCCAGCGTGCGGGTGGCGCCGTTACGACTGTAATAGAGCACCAGTAGATAAGGGGAGTCGGTCGCTGACTTCATGGTTTCCTTCTTCTATATAGATAGATGGACTAATTACAGCAGTTCGTTGACGTTTTCCGGCGGGCGGCCCAGGACTGCGCGATCGCCTTTGATGACGATCGGGCGTTCGATCAGTTTGGGATGGGCCGCCATTGCATCGATCAAGGCGTCTTCGCTCAAGTCGGCGTTAGCCAAGTTAAGAGTTTTGTATTCTTCTTCACCTTTACGCAACAGGTCTCTGGCGGAAATGTCGAGCTTGGCCAAGGCCGCTTTCAGCTCTTCAGCAGTGGGAGGTGTTTCCAGGTACTTCACTACGGTGGGCTCCACGCCACTGTCTTCAATAATTTGCAGTGTCTGCCGGGATTTTGAGCAGCGTGGGTTATGCCAGATAGTGAGGGCGCTTTTACTCATCGTCGGTTTCCTGTTGTTGCAGTAAGGGGGCAAGTTTAAGCATCTGTGGAACGCATTTCTAACACTTTCAATGACGGAAAGGCCAGACTCCCATTTCCCCCGCTTTTTTCGTGTAGAATGCCGGTCAGCGTATTACCTGGAGAAACATTTTGATCGCCCGTGAAATTACCCCCGGTCTGTTTCAAGCCATTGCAAGTGGCGTCTCGATTATCCATCGGACCATATTCAAAGCGCTGATCGCAGGAGCCCTGCTGGCGTTACTGGCGGGCTGTTCGGAAGACAAAGGCGATGCGCCGCTGACGACTGTGGTGAAGCTGGCGGATGGTGGAGAAATCAATCTGGATCATCTGGGCGGGCAGTGGATCATTCTGAATTTTTGGGCGGAGTGGTGTGGCCCCTGTAAGGTTGAAATTCCTGAGTTGAATGAGCTAAATAGACATCCCGGCGTCATTGTTCTGGGGGTGGATTATGATGGCCACAATGGGGAGGCGCTGACCAAAACCATCGACAAAATGGGCATTAACTTCCCGGTTTTGCAAGGCGAACCGACCCGTCACTGGAAAGTGGAAATCCCCAAGGTGTTGCCGACCACGCTGTTGATTCATGACGGCAAGGTGCAGCGCGAGATGATCGGCGCGCAGACGAAAAATGCGATTTTGTCGGCTATTCCACAATAATCGCCGCCAATTGGCGTCTATATTTAAGAATTTGTGACTTTACTGAGAATTGTTGGCTAGCGCGGATCTGAAAGCCGTGTTGCACGAAGAAACTGGAGATAAAGGCCCGATGGGCGATTTTATTCATTTACGCATTCACACAGAATTTTCTCTGGTTGACGGACTGGTAAAGGTCAAACCTTTAGTTAAAAAGCTGGCCGAAATGGGGATGCCAGCGGTGGCGGTGACCGATCAGTCCAACATGTGCTGTCTGGTCAAGTACTACAAAGCGGCGTCGGGCGCAGGCGTGAAGCCGGTTGTCGGCGCTGATGTCTGGGTTGAAAACCTGGACGACCCCTTGGCTCCATCTCGACTCACGTTATTCGCCCGCAATGAAACCGGCTACCGCAACCTGACGGAGCTCATATCCCGCGGCTTTACTGAAGGTCAGTCTCATGGTCGCGCCATCCTGAAGAAAGACTGGATCGCCGCCCAGGCGGAAGGCATGTTGGCGATGTCCGGCGCCAAATATGGCGAAGTCGGTCAGGCGTTGCTGGCGGGTAAGCCGGAGCTGGCGCGCGAGCGGCTGGCCTTTTGGATGGAAATGTTCCCGGATGCGTTTTATCTGGAACTGCAACGCACGGGTCGGATTAATGACGAAGAGTGCGTGCACGCCTCTGTCGAATTGGCGATGGAAACCGGCTGCCCGGTTGTCGCCACTAACGATGTGCATTTCCTTGAGCGCGACGACTTTGAAGCCCATGAGGCGCGGGTCTGTATCCACGAAAGCCGCACTTTGGACGACCCGCGTCGGGAGCGCCGCTTCAGTGAAGAGCAATACCTGAAGTCGGCGGAGGAAATGTGCGAGCTGTTCTCAGATATTCCCGAGGCGATTGAGAATACGGTGGAAATCGCCAAGCGCTGTAACGTCAGCCTGCGCTTGGGTAAATACTTCCTGCCGAACTATCCCATTCCAGAAGGCATGACCATTGATGAGTTTTTCATCAAGGTCTCGGAAGAGGGACTCGAGGAGCGACTGGCTACGCTTTTCAAACAAGACGACCCTCAGTACGAGAGTAAACGTCAAAGCTATTATGATCGGCTGAAGTTTGAGCTGGATATCATCACCCAGATGGGGTTCCCCGGCTACTTCCTCATCGTTATGGACTTCATCAAGTGGGCCAAGAACAACGGCGTGCCGGTAGGGCCAGGACGGGGGTCCGGTGCCGGCTCTCTGGTGGCGTATGCGCTAAAAATCACCGATTTGGACCCTCTCGCCTACGACTTGCTGTTCGAGCGATTCCTGAACCCAGAGCGGGTGTCGATGCCGGACTTTGACGTCGACTTCTGTATGGAAGGCCGCGACCGGGTTATCGCCTATGTGGCCGATGCCTATGGGCGTAATGCGGTGTCCCAGATCATCACCTTCGGAACCATGGCGGCGAAGGCGGTAGTGCGGGACGTAGCGCGGGTGCAGGGGCGGCCTTACTCCATGGGCGATCGCCTGTCCAAGCTGATCCCTTTTGAAGTAGGCATGACTCTGGCCAAGGCCTATGAGCAGGAAGAGCCGCTGCGGGAATATCTGTCCACGGATGAAGAGGCGGCGGAAATCTGGGAAATGGCGCGCAAGCTGGAAGGGGTCACCCGTAACGTCGGTAAGCACGCCGGTGGGGTGGTGATTGCGCCCACCAAGTTAACGGACTTTGCGCCCCTGTACTGTGATGAAACCGGCTCGGGTCTGGTGACTCAGTTCGATAAGGATGACGTAGAATCGGCAGGTCTGGTCAAGTTCGACTTCCTGGGGCTGCGTACCTTGACCATCGTCGATTGGGCGGTGGATATCATTAACCGCCAGCAGGCGGAAAAAGGCGAGCCGCCGCTGGATATCAACTTTATCCCGCTGGATGACGCGCCGACCTTCAATCTGCTCAAGCATGGCGAAACCACTGCGGTGTTTCAGCTTGAATCCCGCGGTATGAAAGAACTTATCCGGCGTCTGATGCCGGACTGTTTTGAAGACATCATCGCTCTTGTGGCCCTGTTCCGCCCGGGGCCGCTGCAGTCAGGCATGGTTGACGACTTTATCAACCGTAAACACGGACGCGCCGAACTGGCCTATCCACATCCTGACTATCAGCTGGAATCATTGAAACCTGTCCTGCAGCCCACCTACGGCATCATCCTGTATCAGGAGCAGGTCATGCAGATCGCCCAGGTGATGGCGGGATATACGCTTGGCGGCGCGGACTTGCTGCGTCGAGCCATGGGTAAAAAGAAACCCGAGGAGATGGCCAAGCAAAAGGCGATTTTCGTAGAGGGGAGCATTAATCAGGGGATTGGGCAGGATCTGGCGGAAAAGATCTTCGACCTGGTGGAAAAGTTTGCGGGTTACGGCTTTAACAAATCCCACTCCGCCGCCTACGCTTTGGTGTCCTACCAGACCGCCTGGCTGAAGTGTCACTTTCCAGCGCCGTTCATGGCGGCGGTGCTCACTGCGGATATGCAGAACACCGATAAAGTGGTGACGCTGGTGGAAGAGTGCCGGCGTATGAAGCTGGATTTGGTGTTGCCGGACGTCAATAACAGTAGTTATACCTTCACCGTCGACGATAAGCATCGCATTGTCTATGGCCTGGGCGCCGTAAAAGGGCTGGGTGAAGGTCCTGTGCAGAGCATTCTGGACGCCCGCAAAGAAGGTGGTCCCTTCCGCGACCTGTTCGATTTCTGTCAGCGAGTGGATTTACGCCGGGTCAACAAGCGCGCCTTGGAAGCGCTGGTCCGCTCCGGGGCGATGGACAAGCTGGGACCGAATCGCGCCCGCATGATGGCCTCCATCAATGAAGCGGTGCGTCGCGCGGATCAACATTCCCGTAATGAGGACGCCGGTATGCTGGACTTGTTCGGCGAGGTGGTGCCGGAAACCGATCCGAATCCCTACAGCGCGACGGAAGGCATGCAGGAATGGAGCGATAAGGAGCGTCTGAAATTAGAGAAGGAGACTCTGGGCCTTTATCTGACTGGCCACCCGTTTGATGAATATGAGCAGGAAGTACGCCGATTCGTGCGTACGCCCATTTCGGAGTTGCGTCCCGGCAAGAGCCCGCAAAATGTGGCGGGTCTGGTGGTGGCGGTGCGCACGATGAAGAGCAAACGCGGCGGATATATCGGTTTTGCTACGTTGGATGATCGTAGCGGCCGTATTGAAGTGACTTTTTTCTCCGACGCCTACGAGCAAGCCAAAGAAATGCTGCACAACGATCGCATTTTGGTTGTGGAGGGCGTTGTTGGCGAAGATGACTACTCTGGTGGGCTTTCTGTCCGGGCGAAATTAACTTCGGACATTGGTCAAGCGCGATTGAAGTTCGCCAAAGAGCTTATTCTCTTTGTACACGAAAAAGACTTTAATAACGGCTTTATTGACGAACTGGGCGGCGTTTTGGGAGAACATCGCGCCGAGGGCTGCCCGGTTTTGATCAATTATGAAACGGAAACCGCCCGCACCAGACTGCGTCTGGCGGAAGATTGGCGGGTTAATCCAAGCGATGAATTGATTCAGGGGCTGCGATATTTGTTGGGCAAGGAGCGGGTGCAACTGCGTTACAGTTGATCCCTCGCTTGTATCCGGCAAGGCATGGAATGACATGCGCGTCAGCTCAAGCTCAAGAGACATAGCCGAGCAAGAAAAACTATGAGTAAGCATGAAAAGCAGATGAACCCTTACTATCTCGACTTCGAACAGCCGATCGCCGAGCTGGAGGAAAAGATAGAGGAGTTGCGTCTGGTTGGTAACGACAGTGAGTTGAATATCACTGACGAGATCAACCGTCTGAAGTCCAAGAGCGTGTCGCTCACGGAAAATATTTTTGCGGATCTGTCCTCTTGGGATATTTCCCGCCTGTCCCGTCACCCTAAGCGTCCGTATACGCTGGACTACGTGCGGATGATTTTCGAAGATTTCGACGAATTGCATGGCGACCGTAAATACGCTGACGATCAGGCTATCGTTGGTGGTATCGCCAGACTGGATGATGAGCCCGTTATGATCATCGGACATCAGAAAGGTCGCGAAATCAAAGAGAAAGTGAAGCGTAACTTCGGCATGCCGCGCCCAGAAGGTTATCGCAAGGCGTTACGCATGATGGAAATGGCCGAGCGCTTCAAAATGCCGATTCTGACTTTCATTGATACCCCGGGCGCCTATCCGGGCATCGGGGCGGAAGAGCGTGGTCAAAGCGAGGCGATTGCATTTAACCTGGCGGTCATGTCCCGCTTGAAGACGCCGATCATCTCAACGGTCATCGGTGAAGGCGGTTCTGGTGGTGCTCTGGCGGTTGGCGTTTGCGACCGCTTGATCATGCTGCAATATTCCACTTATTCCGTTATCTCTCCAGAAGGCTGCGCCTCCATTCTGTGGAAAAATGCTGAGTACGCCGCCAACGCAGCGGAAGCGATGGGCATTACAGCCAAGCGTCTTGCAGAACTGGGCTTTGCGGATAAGGTATTGGATGAGCCTCTGGGCGGTGCGCATCGCAACCCGGAACTGATGGCTGGTCATATCAAAGCGGCTCTGAAAGATTCTCTGAGCCAGTTGCTGGAAATGGATACCGAGGAGCTGGTCGCAGAGCGGTATAAGCGCCTGACGTCCTATGAGCGCTTCCTCTAAGACTCCCCATGACGCCGCTGATATCGAGCGGCGTCTTCTCTCGGCCCTGCGCGGCCTGCCTGACTTTTCCCGTTTGTATATCGCCTATAGCGGCGGCCTGGATTCCAGCGTATTGCTGCATGCTGTGCGGCGCGTTTGGCCCGCAGAGGCGCACATTGAAGCGATTCATGTGCATCATGGGCTCAGCCCGAATGCCGACGCCTGGATGGAGCATTGTCAGAAGGAATGTCGGAGTCTGGACATAAGATGCCATGCGCATCCCGTGAGCGTGGCGATGAATGGCGATGGTCTTGAGGCGGCTGCGAGAGAGGCCCGTTATATTGTATTCGAGCATTATCTGAATGAGTGTGCGGGAGCGGTGTTGTTGCTGGGCCATCATCAGAATGATCAGGCTGAAACCATCCTGTTTCGGCTGCTAAAAGGACATGGTGTGAAAGGGCTGGCTGGCATCCCTGGTCAGCGCTCTTTGGGCAAAGGCATGCTGAGACGGCCTTTGCTTGGCTTCACTCGCTCGGAGCTGGAAGCGCTGGCGCAACGCTGGGGATTGAGCTGGGTGGAGGATGAAAGTAACGTCGCCGCCGTGTTTGATAGAAATTTTCTTCGTAATGAAATACTTCGGCCAATGAGCGCGCGATGGCGAAATGCTGTGGCGATGATCGCTGAGACTGGCCGGCGTATGTCGGAAGCCGCGAGTCTGTTGGATGAGTTGGCGGAGATGGATTTACAGGGCGAATCAATAAGTGCGGACGAGCTGGGGCTTGCTGTGTTATCAGGTTTGTCGCCTCATCGCAGAAAAAATGCGCTGCGATACTGGCTGCAAACCGCCGGCTTTACGCCATCTGAAGGCGATCTGGTCGAGATTCTAGCGCAGATGCTTCATGCTGAAGGCTCCCGTCAGCCATGCTATCCATTAGGGGAAAGCGTTTTGCGTCGGCACGATGGGAAGCTATATATCACGGAGAGGATTGATGCGCCGCCATCGGAGTACGAAGTGGTCTGGCCTCTGGCTGAGGCATTGTTGACCCCTGTTGGGAGGCTGATGGCTGAGCCAGCTACCGAGGGGCTGCGTCAACCTACAACCGATGAAACGGTAATTGTTCGATTTCGTCGTGGAGGGGAACGTTTTCGACCCAAGGGGCGCGGTGGTTCCTGTCCTTTAAAAAAATGGTTGCAGGAGCAGGGCATTCCTCCATGGCGACGGGACAGCATTCCGTTGATTTATTTCAATGATGAACTGGCTGCGGTGGGGAGTTATGGCGTGGCCGAGCAATTCGCCGCTTCGGAAAATGCATGGCTGCCAGTGTTCCATCAACCCTCTGGCTCGTAATTCTACGGCGTCTGATTGAAGCCCACTTTAAGCCAATACTGGCTCCCTGTCGGCGTGGAATCCGGCAGATAAGGGTTTTCCAAAACGAATAGTTTTCTTCCGCCAAGATTGGCTCTTTCCAGCATGCTCTGATGGTGAGAAAAGAAAAGCTGATCAAAGCCGCCGTCTGCAATCGCTTTCTGCAGACCGGTTTCCACACGTTGCGCGAGATCCTTGTTTGACTTGTTCACAACAAAATAAACGGGCAGGGGGTAATACATGAGAATGGAGTCTTCCACTTTTAATTCTGGAAGAAACGGGTGGCGTTGCTCGTATTCATCCCATGCTTCATTTATACCCCGGGGAAAATAGTCGAACCTTTCGGTAATGAGCATCTTGAACAGTGTCTCGTAATCTGAGGAGAGTTCAAGTGGGATGCTGTTCGCCTTGAGTACATGAACATCGGGCCAGTCATGGCCAAAGCCGGCGGTCAGGGTTTTTAACTCATTTAGGGACTTGATGGCGTGAAAGCGACCTTGATCGGATTGGCGAATCAAAAATACACGATATCCCAGAGCGCCTTTTAGTATGGGAATGCGAACGGGGAGGAAGTTGTCATCTAATGAGCCGTTCTCAGGTCTCCAAATGATATCGATGTTGAATCCCTGGCGTAGGAATATCTCGTTGCGGGTCTGGGATGCCCTGATTTTTGCGTCTTCTATTGTATAGGCTCCGTGAGAGCTGAGCGTCTCCTCCAGGGCCAGCTTTAGCAGCTGCCTCGGATACTCATATCGAAGGTCCATTTCGGATTCAGGAACTGGGTATCTTACTTTAGTTACTTCTAACGCCTCTGCAAAAAGTGAAAGTGACAGCAAGAGAATCGCCCCAGTCGCTTGCAATGTGAAACGAAAAGGTCGTGACGTCGCGGTGACGCATTTTGTCGCAGATTGATTTTTTGAGTTCGAGCCAGCCATAGTTGAAGTATAGCCATTGGACTGGAAACAGCCGGGGCGTTTGCCCATAACGTGCTTTTTAGCTGGTCGCGGCGGCAGGATGCGTCGTTGTCAATCCGGGGAATTCATCGCATCATTCGTTGAGATACCCCCCTGTTTCTGTTATTCTGGCGTCCCATCTTTGAGATGAATATCTCCCTCCTTTCCGATTAACATCTGTTACACCAACGGGTTTTGCATGACGCGCTATATATTCGTCACAGGTGGGGTTGTTTCTTCCTTGGGGAAGGGCATCGCATCCGCATCATTGGCCGCTATCCTTGAAGCACGCGGACTAAAAGTCACCATCCTGAAACTGGATCCTTACATCAACGTGGACCCGGGCACGATGAGCCCCTTCCAGCACGGAGAGGTCTTCGTCACCGAAGACGGCGCGGAAACGGATCTCGACCTTGGTCACTACGAGCGGTTTATCCGCACGACCATGACCAAGCGTAATAACTTCACCACTGGCCGTGTATATGAAACCGTGTTGCGCAAAGAGCGTCGCGGCGATTATTTGGGCGGCACCGTGCAGGTCATTCCTCACATTACTGACGAAATTAAGCGCCGGATCGTAGAAGGTGCCGGCGATGCGGATGTGGCGCTGGTTGAAATCGGCGGCACAGTGGGGGACATCGAATCGTTGCCGTTCCTTGAGGCCACTCGTCAGCTGAAAGTGGAAGTAGGCTCCAAGCGTGCGCTATTTATGCATTTGACACTGGTGCCCTATATCGCCACCGCCGGCGAGGTGAAAACCAAGCCGACCCAGCACTCTGTTAAAGAGATGCGCTCGATTGGTTTGCAGCCGGATATTCTGGTATGCCGTTCTGAGCACAGTATTGATCAGTCTTCCCGTCGCAAGATCGCGCTGTTCACTAACGTTGAAGAGCGTGCGGTTATCGCTCTGGAAGACGCCAAATCCATCTACTCTATTCCCATGATGCTACATGCCCAGGGACTGGATGAGATTATTGTGGAGCGTTTCGGGCTGGAATGCGGCGCGGCTGACCTTAGTGAGTGGCAGAATGTCGTCGACAATGAAGCCAACCCTGAACATGAAGTCACCATCGCCATGGTTGGCAAGTACATGGAGCTGCTGGACGCCTATAAATCCTTGATTGAGGCGTTGAAGCATGCGGGTATTCGTAATAAGACGAAGGTGAATATTCGTTACATCGACTCCGAACAGGTTTACCAGCAAGGCGTTGATTTGCTCAAAGGCGTAGACGCGATTTTGGTGCCAGGCGGTTTTGGTGAGCGGGGCGTGGAAGGCAAGATCCAAACAGTCCGTTATGCTCGTGAGAATAAAATCCCATACTTAGGTATCTGCTTGGGATTACAGGTTGCGGTAATTGAATATGCTCGCCATATGGCGGGTATGGAAGACGCCCACAGTACTGAGTTTAATCCCAAATCCGCTCACCCGGTTGTAGGCTTGATCACTGAATGGCAGGATGCGAGCGGCAAAACCGAGCAGCGTAACGAAGCTTCCGATCTCGGCGGAACCATGCGCCTGGGCGCACAGGAATGTAAGTTGGTTGAAGGCTCCACAGTGCGCGAATGTTATGGTAAGTCCATAATTCAAGAGCGCCATCGTCACCGCTATGAGGTGAACGGTAATCTTGTTCCAAGGTTGGAAGAAGCCGGCCTGCAGGTAGCGGGTTGGTCTCAGGACGGCTCTTTGGTGGAAGTGGTTGAAGTAAAAGATCACCCATGGTTCGTGGCCTGTCAGTTCCATCCTGAGTTCAAGTCGACGCCCCGTGATGGACATCCACTGTTTGAAGGCTTTGTTCGCGCAGCTTTGGAGAATGCTGTCGAAAAATAGGCGGTTCCATGCATTTTGTTCCATGAACAAAAGTTGAGGGTTATTTGAGAGGCCGCTTTTGCTAAAATAGCGGCCTTTTCATTTTATGGCCCAATGCAACCCCGGGCGTTAGATGGGGATGCTCAAAAATAAGGTTGAATACATGTCAACTAGAACTGTGAAAGTGGGCGGTATTGATATCGCAAACGATCGTCCCTTTGTTCTGTTCGGCGGTATGAATGTGCTGGAATCGCGTGATCTGGCTCTTCAAGTCGCAGAATCCTATGTAAAAGTTACCCAGAAGCTGGGCATCCCATACGTTTTCAAAGCCTCTTTCGACAAAGCCAACCGTTCATCAATCAATTCCTACCGTGGTCCAGGCCTGGATGAAGGCCTAAAAATCTTCGAAGAAATCAAACGCACATTTAATGTTCCTGTCATCACGGACGTTCATGAGCCGCATCAGGCGCAACCGGTGGCGGAAGTGGCTGATATTATTCAGCTACCAGCTTTCTTGTCTCGTCAGACTGACCTTGTGGCGGCAATGGCGAGGACAGGGCGCCCGGTCAATATCAAGAAGGCTCAGTTTCTGGCTCCACAAGAAATGAAGCACATTCTGAGCAAGTGTGAGGAAGCAGGGAATGATCAGTTGATTCTTTGTGAGCGTGGCTCCTCGTTTGGATATAACAATTTAGTGGTCGACATGCTTGGCTTTGGCGTCATGAAGCAATTTGGCTACCCGGTATTTTTTGACGTGACGCACTCTCTGCAGATGCCTGGTGGGCTGTCGAGTTCGGCTGGTGGCCGTAGAGAGCAAGTTGTGCAATTGGCTCGTTCAGGAATGGCTGTTGGCTTGGCGGGGCTGTTCCTGGAGGCGCATCCTGATCCTGATGTGGCCAAATGCGATGGCCCTTGTGCGTTGCGCTTGTCCCAGCTCGAACCGTTTTTGGCGCAAATGAAAGCGCTGGACGATATGGTCAAACAATTTCCCAATATTGATACTGCGTGAGGAAGGGTGAGTTGTCGTAGTGCCGAAATGATTGGCTCTCATGGCTGGTCGTAAGGTGCTTCCGATGACTGCATTAACCACAATAATTATTGATTCCGAAACATTACCAACTGTTACAGGAGAAATTGAGATATGGCGGAAATAGTAGATGTGCGCGCCCGAGAGGTGCTTGACTCTCGCGGTAACCCCACCGTTGAAGCGGATGTGGTGCTGAAGTCTGGCGTTGTTGGTTCCGCATGCGCGCCGTCAGGGGCCTCCACGGGTTCTCGCGAAGCCTTGGAATTGCGTGATAAAGATCCTGCGCGTTACATGGGTAAAGGCGTGTTGAAGGCGGTCGATGCAGTTAATACTTCCATTCGTTCCGCTTTGATAGGGAAGGATGCGAGGGAGCAGCGTGAACTGGATCGTATCATGATTGAGCTGGATGGCACTGAAAATAAAGCCAACCTAGGCGCAAATGCGATTCTGGCTGTCTCTTTGGCTGCGGCGAAAGCAGCTGCGCAAGAAAAAGGCGTACCTCTTTATGCGCATATTGCCGACGTCAATGGTACGTCTGGGCAGTATTCTATGCCTGTGCCAATGATGAATATTCTCAATGGCGGTGAGCATGCAGACAATAATGTCGATATTCAGGAGTTCATGGTTCAGCCAGTGGGAGTGGCCAGTTTCCGTGAAGCGCTGCGTGTTGGCGCCGAAATTTTTCACAACCTGAAGAAAGTCCTGCACGACAAAGGTCTGAATACGGCTGTCGGAGATGAGGGTGGCTTTGCTCCCAACTTGCCATCCAATGAAGCTGCGTTGGCTGCGATTGAAGAGGCTGTCACTAAGGCTGGCTATAAACTTGGATCTGATGTGACCTTGGCGTTGGACTGCGCGTCCTCTGAGTTTTACAAAGAAGGGCAGTATAACCTCTCAGGTGAAGGTAAAGTTTTCTCGTCTGAGGAGTTTGCTGACTACTTGGGTGACTTGTCTCAACGTTATCCCATCG
>NZ_CP192738.1:2305000-4997500 GCF_050749805.1 Hahella sp. NBU794 | reverse complement strand
GAATGGCGTAACGATGGGGGCGCTGTCTCCACCCGAGACTCAGTGAAATTGAAATCGCTGTGAAGATGCAGTGTATCCGCGGCTAGACGGAAAGACCCCGTGAACCTTTACTATAGCTTCACAGTGGACTTTGAACCTGCTTGTGTAGGATAGGTGGGAGGCTTTGAAGCGAGGACGCCAGTTCTCGTGGAGCCATCCTTGAAATACCACCCTGGCATGTTTGAGGTTCTAACTCTGACTGGTAATCCCGGTCGAGGACACTGTGTGGTGGGTAGTTTGACTGGGGCGGTCTCCTCCAAAAGAGTAACGGAGGAGCACGAAGGTGCGCTAAGTACGGTCGGACATCGTACGGTTAGTGTAAAGGCAAAAGCGCGCTTAACTGCGAGACAAACACGTCGAGCAGGTACGAAAGTAGGTCTTAGTGATCCGGTGGTTCTGTATGGAAGGGCCATCGCTCAACGGATAAAAGGTACTCCGGGGATAACAGGCTGATACCGCCCAAGAGTTCACATCGACGGCGGTGTTTGGCACCTCGATGTCGGCTCATCACATCCTGGGGCTGAAGCCGGTCCCAAGGGTATGGCTGTTCGCCATTTAAAGTGGTACGCGAGCTGGGTTTAGAACGTCGTGAGACAGTTCGGTCCCTATCTGCCGTGGACGTTGGAGATTTGAGGAGAGTTGCTCCTAGTACGAGAGGACCGGAGTGAACGAACCGCTGGTGTTCGGGTTGTGATGCCAATCGCATTGCCCGGTAGCTACGTTCGGACGGGATAACCGCTGAAAGCATCTAAGCGGGAAGCCCCCTTCAAGATAAGATCTCCCTGAGGACTTGATCCTCCTAAAGGGCCCTTGTAGACCACGAGGTTGATAGGCTGGGTGTGTAAGCGCTGCGAGGCGTTGAGCTAACCAGTACTAATTGCCCGAGAGGCTTGACCATATAACACCGAAGTAATTTACCGGTATTGATTGAGTATAACTGCTTATCCAAGTTAAAGGTCTTCTGACCAAGCGCCAACTAGACAAGCTAGACTAAGACAAAGCTTAACGGTTTTGCCTGATGATCATAGCGGACTGGAACCACCTGATCCCATTCCGAACTCAGAAGTGAAACAGTCCAGCGCCGATGGTAGTGTGGATTACCCATGCAAGAGTAGGTCGTCGTCAGGCTCTTAATACGAAGAACCCGTCCTCGTGACGGGTTTTTTTATGCCTGAAATTTATCGTCGGGTCGGAAAACTAAAGGCGCCTTACCCCTTCCACAGTAGCGCCAGAGTCTCTCTTACCATTACTGTACGCTTCTTCATCTACCTCAAATTGCTCTGGCTCCTTTCGACAGGGCTAAATTATGAAAAAAGAAATGTCATTAAATTTATGTAGTTATAAGTGTTTTCTACTGGAAATTATCAACACTTATCGACTATAAATAATAGAGTCTATAAAATAAGCGATTTCGCCCTACTAGAAAGTAAATTATCACGGCGGAATTTGCTTGAAGCAGCAGGGACGCAAAATGTCATTGACGACGAAAATATAACCTCATTGTCGTTCTGCTATGCGTGTAAATTGGTTGTGGACAGTTTTGGCGTTGATTATTGGCGTCCTTCAATTCCGTCTTTGGGTAGGCGAAGGTTCTTTCGCTCAGGCTTGGGTGCTTGATCGTCAGGTTGAGAGTCAGAAAGAAGAGAACGAGCAATTGGCGGAAAGGAATCGCAGGCTTGAGGCTGAAGTCATGGAGCTAAAACTCGCACAGAGCGCGATAGAAGAGAGAGCTCGCAGCCAGTTGGGGATGGTGTATCCTGACGAGCAGTTTTATTTGCTCATCGAAAACTGAACCTTTCTTGATTTTCCTTATTCGCTTCACTGATACTAGCCCGGTTTTTGCAGAAATCGAGCTTGATTAGTATTAGTAGGCAGTATGGAAGAGCATAAGCTTTGGGTGATAGTGCCCGCCGCAGGTGTTGGCTCTCGCATGGGGGGCGAATGCCCTAAGCAGTATTTGAAATTGCTTGATCGAAGCGTTCTTGAGCATACGCTGGATCGGCTATTATCAGCGCCTGGAATATCACAGATCTATTTGCCTCTTCATCCGCAAGACAAATGGTGGCCCGAGATTGCTGGCAAGTATATTGGAAAAACAATACCAGTAGCTGGCGGGGCGGAGCGGTCGACTTCAGTGCTCAATGCTTTAGAGAAGATGGAGCCTCACGCCTCTGCTGAAGACTGGGTGCTTGTGCATGATGTGGCTCGTCCTTGTTTCCGCATCAATGATATTTCCAATCTGATGCAGTCGTTATGGAATACTCAACCTGGCGGGCTTTTAGGCGTGCCTGTAGCCGACACAGTGAAAAGGACCAGTGCGACAGGTGAAGTGTTAGATACTGTGCCCCGGACTAATCTCTGGCGGGCGTACACCCCACAGATGTTTCGGTTTGGCATTTTATTGGCGGCTTTAAGGCAAGGGCTAGAAAAGGGCGTCAACATTACCGATGAAGCCTCAGCGATCGAAGCTCTGGGCTTGAGGCCTGTAATGGTAGAAGGGCATAGCGATAATATCAAAATTACCCATCCTCAAGATTTACCTCTGGCGGAGATATTCTTACGCCGCATTATGCAGGAAGAAGAATGAGTTTGTTTCGAGTCGGCCATGGCTTCGATGTCCATGCGTTTTCTGAGAGTGGCGACTTTATTGTCATTGGTGGAGTGAAGATTCCATATGATCGTGGCCTGCAAGCGCATTCAGATGGCGACGTCTTACTACATGCGATATGTGATGCTTTACTTGGCGCAGCAGCCTTAGGTGATATTGGTAAACATTTTCCTGATACCGATCCTTCTTTTTCTGGTGCAGATAGCCGAAACCTGCTTCGCTCTGTGGTTAGTAAACTGCATGAGAAGGGTTACAAGGTAGGGAATGTTGATGGGACTATCGTTGCACAAGCTCCTAAGATGGCTCCACATATAGAAAACATGCGAATCAATATTGCCGCTGACTGCAATGTTTCTATTGATTGTATAAACGTAAAAGCCACTACCACAGAAAAACTGGGTTACACCGGCCGTAAAGAAGGCATTGCCTGTCATGCGGTAGCATTGCTAGAGGCGCAAAAGAACTGATATGAATTTTGATCTTAACTTTCCTGGAATTTGGACTGACACGGCCCCTGGGATATGGCGTCAAACGCCGGAAGATTTCGGTGTGGATGAATTATGGACGCCACCAGACTCAGGAGGCGAGCATATTTTATTACATATTGAAAAGCGCGGGCAGAATACCGAGTGGGTATCTCGTAACCTCGCGCGTTTTTGTGGTGTGCGTGATTTTGATATCGGGTTAATGGGATTGAAGGATCGTCATGCCGTGACCAGACAATGGTTTTCAGTATATTTGGGGAAACGTCCTGAGCCGGATTGGAGTCAGTTAGAGATTGAAGGTGTAGAAGTTCTCAGCGTTACTCGTACGCAAAAAAAATTACGCCGAGGCGATCACTCAGGAAATGCTTTTAAGATCTGGGTCAGACAGGTGGAAGGAGTTCACGAGCAAATCGATGAAAAGCTTTCATTCATTCAGGCGAATGGTTTTCCTAACTATTTCGGAGACCAGCGCTTTGGCCACGATGGCTATAATTTACAACGTGCGAATGCATGGTTCGTAGAAGGCCAAAAACCGAAAAAGAAGGCCCATCTGGGGATGTATTTGTCTGCGGCGCGCTCTTATTTGTTTAATGAAATTCTGGCTGAGCGCCTTCGTCGAGGGGACTGGTTAACCATGATCGATGGAGATGAAGGCGCTCCTGCCGCCAGCTCTGTCGTATCTGAGTACACCGTTCCCACTGGCCCGATGTTGGGCGGCCCAGAGTTCTTGTCCGGGGCGGCCGGAGAGATTGAGCAACTGAGAACGGCATCTTTATCAGAATGGCTGACCGCTATTCACAAAGACGGCGCGCGGACAGCGCGGAGACCTTTTGTCGCTATGCCTGTAGATATGAGTTGGCAGTGGCTCAATGACGATATTGAGCTGACATTCTCTCTTGGCTCCGGCTGTTTCGCCTCTGTATTGCTGGACCAAGTATTTAGATTAAACTGATTCCAGCCAAACCTGTTTACTAATAGCTCCTCCCATTGTCACTATTATTGAAGCAATTGACTGCAAAGGCTGGTGACGAGGGAGTAGCGAAAAAAGGAAAAGCGGTAGTGAAATTATTATTGTCCAATGACGATGGCGTGCATGCGCCAGGTTTGTCGGCTCTGGCGGATGAGCTAAAAAATATTGCTGAGATTCGAGTAATTGCGCCAGATAGAGATCATAGCGGAGCGAGTAACTCACTGACGCTGACGCGCCCTTTGATTCTGCAGAAAACCTCACAAGGTTTCTTCGCTGTTGATGGTACGCCGACAGACTGTGTGCATATGGGGTTGAGCGAGATGTTCGGTTATGACGCAGAGCGAGTTGTATCCGGCATTAACTCCCACGCCAATCTGGGAGATGACGTGTTGTATTCCGGGACCGTCGCTGCAGCGATGGAGGGGCGTTTTCTGGCGCAACCCGCAATTGCTGTGTCATTGGTAAATCGGGGGCAAGAAAACTATGCGACTGCAGCGAAAGTGGTCGCCAACTTACTGCTCAGACAGTTAAAGTCGCCGATTGCTCCACGTACGGTGCTGAACGTGAATGTTCCTGACGTGCCTTTAGACGATATCCGCGGGATTCAGCTAACCCGTTTGGGACATCGTTTGAAAGGCGGCGAGCCCCACGAAATTGTGGACCCCAGAGGCCGCAAGCGTTACTGGATCGCAGCGGCGGGAGAGGGGGACGACGCCGGACCTGGTACGGATTTTTACGCGGTGGAGCACAACTACGTCTCCATTACGCCTATTCATGTTGATATGACTCGCTACGACGCCTTTAACCAACTACAGGATTGGCTGGGAGATACTGAGTGAACTTCGACTTGCAAGGCATAGGCATGACATCGCGGCGCACGCGTCTGCGTTTGATTGAGCGCTTGCGGAAAAACGGAATTCAGAATGAAGCGGTGTTGGAGGCGATGACTGAGGTTCCCCGGCATATTTTTGTCGACGAGGCTCTCGCGCATCGCGCCTATGAAGATACTGCTCTGCCGATAGGACACTCTCAGACGATCTCGCAGCCTTATATTGTGGCTCGTATGACCGAGCTGCTGTGCAGTGGTTGGAAACCGAAACGAGTGTTGGAAGTTGGCGCCGGCTCGGGTTATCAAACCGCAATTCTAGCCAGATTATCCACACAGGTTTATACCGTTGAGCGGATTGCGCCGCTGCTGGAAAAAGCGAAACTGAGGTTCAAGGCTCTAAAGTTAAATAACGTTAGCGCGAAATTATCCGATGGGCGTTGGGGATGGCCTGAACAGGGGCCTTTCGACGCAATTATGGTGACTGCGGCCCCGGAGCAGACGCCATCGGAGTTGCTGGAGCAACTTGCGGATGGCGGACGTCTTGTCATTCCGGTTGGCGGCGGCAACGAACAGATGCTGAAGGTCTATAAGAGACAAGGCGCGGAAATAGAGGAGAGCAGTTTGGAGCAGGTTCGATTTGTGCCTTTGTTAGGAGGCGTTGTTCGATAACATGTGGAAGACTTATCTGAAAGGCGTGGCCATGGGAGCTGCGGATATTGTTCCTGGCGTGTCCGGCGGTACGATTGCATTTATTTCCGGTATTTACGAGCGGCTTATTTCAGCTCTTGGGCGAATTCGTCCGGGGCTGATTAGCATCTGGCGCACGCAGGGATTTGCAGCGGTTTGGAAAGACATTGATGGAACCTTTCTGGCGACATTGTTCGCTGGCATTCTCACTAGCGTCTTTTCGTTGTCCAGGATCATCAGCTCTCTATTGCAGAGCCATCCTAATCTGATATGGGCCTTTTTCTTTGGATTGATACTGGGCTCCGTCTGGTTTGTAGGTAAGGCGATCAGAGAGAAGAATGCGCTAACTGCATTGTTGATCGGGTTGGGCGCTGCGGTGGCCTATGCGCTGACGGCTTTGAGCCCCACGAGTCTGGAGCCAACCTACCTGAACTTGTTCATAAGCGGCGCCATCGCCATTTGCGCCATGATTCTGCCTGGCGTTTCAGGCAGTTTCCTGCTGTTACTTCTTGGCATTTATGGTCCGGTCCTCGCGGCGGTGAAAGGCTTTGAAATTCTGCCTTTGTCCATCTTCGCCTCAGGATGTCTGATTGGCTTGCTGTCTTTCACCCACCTGCTAAGCTGGTTATTAAGACGTTACCACGACTACACCCTCGCAGTTCTGACCGGCTTTATGCTGGGCGCTCTCAACAAAGTCTGGCCATGGAAGTATACGCTGGAATATCGTATTGATTCTCATGGGGCTCAGGTCCCCCTTGTGCAGGCGAATGTTTTCCCCTCTCGTTACGAGGTGATCACAGGCGAGCCGGCGCAAGTGTTAATGGTGGCGGCGTTGTTCGCTATCGGCGCACTGATGGTGGTTGTGCTGGAAAAAGTGAGACTTGGTTATCAAAAATGAGAAAACACTTTTAGGAAATTAAATCACGTTAGTGTTACTTATTTTCCTTGGTGGTGTTACCTCAGGTATCAGGTATAACGAGCGAACCCGACGGCATTGAATCTATAACTCTATAGAATATAGTTGTAATTTAACTACTTAGGAGTTCATTTTAGAAACTTTTGTAAATAATGAGAATAATCTAGGCTGTATTAATTCCTTTTTGTTTTAAAAAAAGCTAAAAAGTGCATTGTCTAAAATCCCAAAAACACAGGTTTTGTAACAGACTGTATACTGGTAATGGCATTTTTTATGCTTTGAGATCGGTCGCTTTGTCGATCACGCTATTCTTGTGCGCCTGCACCTCTCCTTCTATATATAGAGACCCTGCATTTAACCCTCCGGTGTACTGGGGAAGCCATGTCGTAGAGAAAGGCGACACACTCTATTCTATCGCCTGGAGATATGGTCGGGATTATAAAGAGTTGGCTCGTATCAACCGGATACCCGCTCCCTACATGATTAAGCCGGGGCAGCGGATTTCTCTGGTTGTGCCGGATGGCTACCAGACTGCGAGCGCGCAGCCATCCAAGAAAACCAAAAAGACGACTGTCAAAACCAAGAAAACTTCATCTGTTAAGCCCAAGAAAACCACTCCGCCTAAAACTGCCCAGGCTCCCGCTTACAAAAATACACAAAAGAAAAAAGCTCCTGTAACCAGCAAAACCGATCGAATTGTTACCGGATGGGGGTGGCCCCATCATGGCCCGATTATTGATACTTTTTCTATTGCAGGCGATATCAATAAAGGCGTTGATATCGCCGGCAAAATCGGCGACCCGGTTTTAGCAGCGGCCAGTGGCGAAGTAGTGTATGCGGGTAATGGTTTGCTAGGTTACGGCAAGCTGGTGATTCTGAGCCACGGCGATGAATACATCAGCGCTTACGCGCACAACAGCAAGATACTGGTCAAGGAGGGTGACCTCATAAACCGCGGGCAGAAGATAGCCGAGATAGGTGAGACAGGGACCAACCGACCGATGTTGCACTTCGAAATAAGAAAAAACGGCAATCCGGTTGACCCTCTCAAGTACCTACCAAAACGATAAAACTTGCGCCTGAGCAAGTGCAAAACGTCATCAATACCCCGCAAGGGGTTAACGAGAGCAGGGCATCATCATGGCAGCAGAACGTGAATCTTACGCAGAAGATTTGGCTTACGATGTTGATATCGATTTGGCCGAAATTGAGGCTGAAGAGTTTGAAGACGATGAAAGTGATGTTGTTGTCTCGATTGATCAAGGACGTACCGGTCGTTTCTCCCTAGGTGAAGGCCAATCCTACAGAAACCTCGACGCCACTCAGATTTATCTGAACGAAATCGGTTTCTCCCCATTATTAACCCCGGAAGAAGAAGTTCATTTTGCGCGCATGGCGCGTCGTGGCGATGAGAAAGGCCGTAAGCGCATGATTGAGAGCAATTTGCGCCTGGTTGTGAAAATCGCCCGCAGATATGTGAACAGAGGCCTGAGCCTGCTTGATCTCATTGAGGAAGGCAACCTGGGTCTGATTCGCGCCGTTGAAAAGTTTGATCCTGAACGCGGCTTCAGATTTTCAACTTACGCGACTTGGTGGATTCGCCAGACGATTGAGCGCGCCATCATGAATCAGACAAGGACGATCCGTTTGCCGATTCACGTAGTTAAGGAATTAAATGTGTATCTTCGCGCGTCCCGCGAACTGACCCAGAAACTGGATCATGAGCCCAGCGCTGAAGAAATCGCCGACTTGCTGGAAAAGCCGGTGAAGGATGTTAAACGTATGCTCGGTTTGAACGAGCGCATCACTTCCGTCGATTCGCCGATTGGCGGCAACGCGGAAAAATCCCTTCTTGATACCGTCGCCGATGAGGCGAGCAATGATCCTGCCGAGCTGTTGCAGGATAGCGATCTTAAAGGCTGTCTGGACCGTTGGCTTGACCAATTGTCTGACAAGCAACAGGAAGTGATCGCCCGTCGTTTTGGATTGCGCGGTTATCCCATGAGCACATTGGAAGAAGTGGGGCAGGAAATTGGCCTGACTCGGGAAAGAGTGCGTCAGATTCAAGTAGAAGCGCTCAAGCGCATGCGCGAACTGCTGGAGAAAGAAGGTTTGACCGGAGACACACTGTTTAAGTAACTTTTGGTTACACTGTCGTAACAGTAAAAAGGGCGCATCCAGCGCCCTTTTTTAATGGACCGGTTAGACTTGCTGTCAGGAATGTCTTGCGCCTATAGTTGCGAACCAGCTCGCATAACCCGGTATAACTACCTGTTTTACCCTATCTACCGCTTTTGCGGGCTGCCTATAATGGAGTCCGCTCGCCGATTCGGAATTACCCCCGCACCGCTGAGCGCTTACAAACAATAAACAGCAAATAATTTAAATAACAATCAATGCAACTAGGGATGAAATATGAAACAACTAATTTCTGCACTTGTGCTCTTGCTGGTTCTATGCCCTTCCTCGCAGGCCGCCAAAGTGGCTGGCGTCGACATTCCCGACACGCTTAGCGCAGCGGGTTCTGAATTAAAGCTCAATGGCGCCGGCGTGCGCTCCAAATGGTTCATTGACGTTTATGTGGGCGGTTTATACCTGCCGCAGGCGAATAAGGACGCTTCTGCGATTGTGAAAGCGGACGAGCCTATGGCGATCAAACTGCATATGGTTTCAGATATGGTGACCAGTGAAAAGATGCAGAAAGCCACTACAGAGGGCTTTGAGAACGCGACTAATGGCAATACGGCTCCCATTAAAGCAAATATCGATAAGTTTATTGGCGTCTTCGATGAAGAGATCCAGGAAAATGACGAATTCGACCTGGTGTATCTCCCAGGCAAAGGCGTAGAGGTGTATAAAAACGACGCGCTTGCGGCCACTATTGATGGCGGCGTTGCTTTTAAAGAAGCTTTGTTTGGTATCTGGTTATCCGACAAGCCGGCTCAGGAAGAACTCAAGAAGGCGATGCTGGGCGCAAAATAGTCGCGGCAATTTCTTCCTAATCACACTTCACAGCCGAAGGCGGCTGGCTATTCTGGTTAAAGGCGGGGAATCCCGCCTTTTTCATTTCCAACGTTTCCCGCTGATGCCTCAATTTACCGTCGCTGATGAGCGCTATTGGCGATTTCGCCCTTTTTATTCAGTTAGGGTTAAGCTGGCGCAGGGTATAAATAGACTCACATAAAGGCAGTGGCGATGGGATCGGGTAGTGAAATCAGGTCCCGTCGTAATATTCGAAAAATATGAGAATGGTGTAGGAAGATAATGTTGTCTAATCGCTTCAAAAGGTTTGCGGGAGTGGCGTTGGTGGCTTTGGCTGTAACAGGATGCGCGCACCGTAACCTGATCAAGGATGGGGAAGAGTATTACGCTCAAGGCCGTTATGAACTGGCGGTTGAGAGGTATGAAGAAGCCTTGAAGTTAAAGCCCAACGATAAGGACACCCAGAATAGGCTGCAACAGGCGCGCAGAGACTTTACCGCGTGGTTGAACCAGGTAAGAAGCGCCGCTAACACAGCTTATGACCGCAATAATCTGGGCAAGGCCATGCTGCTTTACGGCAAAGTGGCGCAGGCGACACATGAGCAGTCCGCCTGGGATAGATATAACTCTGCTTATCAGACGATAGCGACGCAGCATCAGTTTCGCATTAAGTTGGACAGCGACCGGCGCGTTTTTGGCGATGATTTGGGGTATGGCGTAGCCGGATTGCAATTGGTCAATAAAGTAAACAGCAAACTTGGCAATGAGGCGCGCGTGAGCATGTCTCGGGCGCCGGTTCACTATAATCTGAGCGAGTCCGTTGTGCCGGAAGTGCAGCAGTATGTCAGCGGGCAGGTGATGGTGAGCAACCCTGACTTTATTCGTCTGCAGGGAGATGTGTCTGACCAGCGATATCAGTTGGATCGCGCTAAAGACAATATGCGGGACGCTCGCCGCGATTTTAAACGGGAGCGGCGGGAGCTGGAATCGACGGAGCGGGATCTGGCGAAAGAAGAAAGCGCGCTGAACAAACTTAACCTCACAGACCCGCAATATGACACACAGAAGAGAGAAGTCGACCGTCTGAAGGACAAGGTCTCCCGTCAAAGGGAGGAGGTGCGTAGAGCTGATGATGAAGTCGACAAGAGAGGCCGCAAACTGGATCGAGCAGATCACAAGCTGGACTCATTGCTGACCGAGTTCTCGATGGTTCCGCCAACCGTGATGGAGGATGTTTACTCCGACTACCACTACGAGAGATACATTCTAACCAAGACCGCCAGCTCTGCATTGGTGATGGAAGTAGATGGTCGCCGTAGCGATACCCCGGTGAATGTCGTCTCCGAAGACGATTATTACGATGATCACTACACGATTGGCTTGGCGCGTAAATCGGCGATGGTGGAGTCTGATCTGGATATGGAGGCGCGTCTGAATACTGAGGTGCGCATTGCCGCCCAAAACAGGCTCAAAGCCTTGGTGTCGGACTATAAACAGTCGCTGTTGCTGGAAGCGGCGCAGGTAGTGGGTAACGACGACCGTTTCGACGCTTGGGTGGCCCATGGCGTAGCAGGCTCGCCCGGTGTAGACGGCTTCCTGGCGGACAAAATGCGTCAGTACCTTGAGTTGGAGCTGGGAAGAGGCGGGGAGCTGGATATCAACGCATTACTGACCCTGCATCCTGGCGCATAAGCGATCACTATTTGATGAAATGAAAAAGGCGGTATTACCGCCTTTTTTGCGTCTGTCGCCAGGAATACAACTAAGGAGTTTTAATACATCAGGCGACGTTGGCGCAGTTCAGGGGATCAGACGAATAATCTGGTCGGCGATTTGGCCTTGCATTTCGGTCAGATCCCGAATGCCCCGGTAGGTTTTATGAATCATATTCTGCTGCAATACCCTGGCTTGATGGGCGACGCCTTCAAAAGGCTGGATTTTACCCAGCGCCAGCAGCGGCTTTTCCGCTATGGATGTGTGAATGCTTTCAAGTCGGATCAGGGACTTCTCGGTGGTGTCCTGCAGACGGTCCTTAACGCTTTGGATTCTACTCATGGCTTGACTCTCCTGTTCTAGCTGAGGGCGCTAATGCGCAGACGCGCCAGCTCATGGTAGAGGCGCAGCAGGGACGCTGGCAAGCTGTCTGTTCACCCTAAACACAATGGCTGCAAATGAGGCTGGCGGGTGAATATCAGGCTTGCTCGCAGGCGTTCCCAGGACGAGCGGCGGTTTGTCCAACGTGTTGCAACACAACTTTGGCGACGCGGGCTATCAGCGGGGAAGGGAAGTCGTGGCCCATGCCGGCGATGATTTCAAGTTGCGCGTCACGGATGTTGCGGGCGCAGGCGACGCCCTCAGAAAGAGGGATGAGCGAATCCTCATCGCCATGGATGACCAGCGTTGGCGTGATGATGCGCTTTTGCAGCTCAACCAAAGAGCCTTCGGCAAGAATGGCGCTGGCTTGTCTCTGCAGTCCCTCGTGGTCGACGCTGCTTCTGTCGAGCACTTTACCTACTCGCTGTAATAACTCTGATCGGGAGGATGGATAGCTGCGACTGCCAATACGCCGTATCTGACTGATTTTGCACTCAATAACCTCCGCCCGCAACTTGGGGCGCGTCGGCTTGATTAGCGCCAGCAGATTGGCCGGATTTAAGGCGGGGAGGCGGCTAAAGCCAGGAGCGGACATGATGGAAGTCAGACTGAGCGCCCGTTCAGGATATTTGGCGGCGGCGATTTGCGCGATCATACCGCCCATGGATGCGCCGACAAGATGAGCGCTGGCGACCCGCAAGTGATTCAGCAGACCTATGGCGTCGTTGGCCAGGTCGCTCAGTGTGTAAGCGCTTTTCACCCGCAAACCGAACTGCTTGCGGAGAAAGTTGGTGACTGGACGGGCATGTCCCGCGCCATCGCTTTTGCTGGAGAGGCCAATATCCCGATTGTCGAAACGCACGACGAAATACCCGTTTGCAGCCAGGCGTTCGCACAGAGCGTCCGGCCACACCAGCATCTGAGCGCCAAGGCCCATGATCAGCAGAATGCAGGGATCTTTTTGTGAGCCAAAGGTTTCATAGGCGAGCTGGATATCGCCGATAGCAGCATATTCAACAGTCATTTTTTGTACAACTTGGGCGGGGTTGAAACTAAATCACCATCAAATTGTAATATTGATGCTGTATAAGAGCACGCTGTTCATAAAAGATTCAATTTACTGTCATCTAACTGTCACTTGAAACTCTTTGCTATGAACAGCGCGTTTCGCTTAGGCGAAGCTTTGGGTGATGGCGCCCATTAATGGGCCCTGGCCAAAGTTGCGGGTGTTGCGGTTTTGATTCACCCAGGAGCGAAACATCTCCACATATTCCCCTTTGCGCCAGTCATACAGAAACTGGCAGAGAATCACTAACGCCATATTGCCGCAGTTGCCGGTCAGGCCGCTGACTCGGGCTTCCATGTCCGCTGGCCGGAAGCTGTAGAAGTAAGGCGTGTCGGAAGGAGAGTGCGGTCCCAGGTCGGATCTGCCGATAAGCGATGTGATCAACCCATCGAAATCCTGGGCCTGATTCTGAGTGACGTTGATTTCGTAACTGATCGCCGTTGGGTCCTGAATCATGGCGAAGTCGTCGTACCATAATCCTCTGACGGTGATGTTGTTGCCGCGGGTTGTTTGTAACAATCCGGCGAGCAGGTAGGACTCAGGATTAAATCCCACCACATGGGTGACGACGCCTCCCTGGCGAACGACCAGAGCGGTATGGCCATTCTTGAAGTAGCCGACGCAGCCTTTCGGTGATTGCCAGGAAAAGGTGGACCATAAACGATACAGGTTGCTGGCGCCGGCCCCTTCCTGCTGAACATTCAGCCGGCGAGGCGTGTGCCGCAGCCAACCTTGCCAACTGGAGACGGCGACCAACCCGACGGAGTAATCTTGGTTATTTCCGTTATTAGCTTGAACTGTCATGCGAATATCCCTATTGGTTATTGTTTTTGTTAAGGAAACCGTTGCTTCCACAACGACTTCATCATGCCTGCAATCGGATTGGCTCGCTGTTTCGAATTGTATACGGGGCTATTTAGAACTCTCGCAATGTCCGTTTGATTATCCCGACTCCCTGTGTGATCTCCGTTGGCGTCAGGGTCGCGAATCCCAGTAGCAGACCTGCTGCGGGAGGCTCTCCGTGATAGAACGGGTGTATGGGATAAACGCGTACGCCTTGCGCTTGCACGTGCTCTATGAACGCGGAAACGGCGCTCAGCGGCAGGCTGGGCATCCAACACACCAGATGCAGGCCGGCGTTATCGCCCTCCACCAGAATCTCTCTGTCGCCCTCCTGGCGCTGTAACGCCGTCGCCAAAGTCTGTTGGCGAATAGCGTAGCGTTTACGCATTCTGCGCAGATGGCGCTCGAATTCACCCGTTTGCATAAACTCGGCGAGGATATGTTGCTCTAACCAGGGGGAGTGGCGATCCGTCACTTGTTTGGCGTAAGTGAGCGGCTCCAGCCAGCTTTTGGGGAGCAGCAGATAGCCCAGTTTGATGGCGGGGAACAGGACTTTGGAAAAGGTGCCGGCGTAGATAACCCGATCGTGATGATCGAGTCCCTGTAAAGATTCAATCGGCTTGCCGCAGTACCGAAACTCACTGTCATAATCGTCCTCGATAATCCAGGCGTCGTTCGCCTGCGCCCATTCCAGCAACGCCAGCCGCCTGCGCAGGGACATCACGCAGCCACTGGGAAATTGATGTGATGGCGTGACATAGACCAGCTTGGGCGCTTCCGCTCCTTGTGGCAAATCCTCTACTTTTAACCCTTCCTCGTCGACAGCAATGGGAATCAACTTGGCGCCGAGAGCGGTGAGCAACTGTTTGACTCGGGGATACCCCGGGTTCTCCACGGCAACCTTGTCGCCCGGATTGATCGCCAATCGCGTAATCAGATCGAACGCCTGTTGTCCGCCGGAGGTAATGGCGACTCTGTCGGGATGGCTGCGGCATGCGCGATTGAGTTGCAGGTAAGCGGATATCGCCTCCCGCAAGGCCGGTAATCCCAGCGTGTCGCCATAATGGCGGCCTTGCCGGTACGCCCAGTGACGAGCGGACTTTCTCCAGATATGTTGGCTTTTCTCGTCAAGATCCACATTGCCATACTGGAAATCAATTACCGTCGGCGGCGGGATGGCTTTGACGGGACGCTGGCGCATGAGGGCCTCACCCCAGGAAGACAGGGTTGGTGCTGGACCAGAGTGATGCGTCTGTGGCGGCGAGGCGGCGGGGAAATCCACGCCAGGCAACGGTGAGGCCACATAACAGCCCGATCCACGACGACTGACGATATAACCTTCGCTCAGCAACTGGTCGTAAGCGCTGGTGACAGTGGTGCGGGACAGGCCTCGCGAGTCCGCCATGCTTCGGGAGGACGGCAGGCGTTCTCCTTCCGGCAGCAGGCCCGCCAGAATGGACTGCTTTAACTCTTCATACAGCGATAGATAGCGAGACTTCGCATTTTGCGTCGGAGCGGTCATCTTCTTTCTCTAAAGTGGACTCTTTATAAAGGTTTAAAGTGGACATTAATAGATGTCCAATTTCAAGCTAATCTGCCTGCATCAATAGCTTGATGTGATTGGAAGGAGTAAGTTCGATGACTGACGATGTACTGCCCATAACCCCCAAGACCGCCTTCACCCGCAAACGGGACCGGGCGGGTTACGATCGCCGCGATATCTACAGTATCTTGGATGCGTCTGTTCTGTGCCATGTGGCGTTTATGTTTGACGGCGCGCCCTTTGTGTTGCCAACCGCCTACTGTCGCTACGGCGATAATTTGATTGTGCATGGCGCGGTAAATGGTCGTCTGTTTAAAAGCCTTGCAGACGGGCGTGAGGCGTCCGTCTGCGTCACGTTACTGGATGGTCTGGTGCTCTCCCGGCGGGCGTTCCATCACTCCATGAACTATCGCAGTGTTGTCTTGTTTGGACAGTTCGAGGCGATAGAAGACCCGGATATGAAGAATGAAGTGCTGAATGCTTTGGTGGACCACATTATTCCCGGTCGCTGTTCGGACAATATCATCCCCAACACGCGCAACGAAGTGGCGGCGACGGCGGTGTTGGCCATGCCGATAGTGGAAGCGAGCGCTAAAGTTCGCAGCGGCCCACCCAGAGACAAAGAAGAGGATATGGATCAGCCGGTCTGGGCGGGCGTGGTGCCCATGCGCACGGTGTATGGAATGCCGGAAGTGGACCCGGAAACCCGCAGTGACGCCAGGATGCCGGATTACCTGCGACACCTGACTACAGGGCAGTAGAGATTAGCTTGCCCACTGCGCGCCGGCTGGCAGCGGATAGTCGCTGAATTCTACGTGGAGAATACGACGCTGGTTGGGCGTCGTTCCCTTGCTGGATACGTTCATGGGATAACAGTCCCTCGCGGTGAGACCCTGGGATGACTTTCAAGCAGCCGTTGCTCTCGTCAGTAGGGTCCAGATGGATGCGAAACGCCAGCATGCGCTCCAGCGTCGCAATAGGAGGCTGCACGTGCAAAACGCCATCTTTCTCAGACCATGGCCCCCAATCTGGCGCATCAAACCGTGCTTTGACGCAAACGGTTCTATCCTGATGCCAGGTCACCAGCCAGTTTTTTCGCGGCGACTTATTGAACAGGATTGTCCGGACCTGCTGTGGAGCGCCCTCTAAATACCGACAGGCCAGCCGTGTGAGGTCGCCGCCGGCCAGCCACTCCTTCAGCGTTGCATACTTGCGATCTGCGTTACGCACGCCGGAGCCGGAGTTAACCTCATCATCACGGGCAACTTCCTGCAGGATTGCGTTGATCAATGACGCAGGCAGTGCGTCCCGCAGCCATTCAAAACCATCGTGGTGGAAGTCGAACGTCATCAATCCAGCACTTTTTCTTTGAATTCGCACAGATCGGAGATGACGCAGGCGCCGCATCGAGGTTTACGGGCGGTGCAGATATAGCGGCCGTGTAGGATCAGCCAGTGATGAGCGTCCATCAGGTATTCCTTGGGGACGTGCTTCATCAGCTTGTGCTCTACTTCCAGCACGTTTTTGCCGGGGGCGATGTTGGTGCGGTTGGAGACCCGGAATATATGTGTATCCACCGCCATGGCTGGCTGGCGGAAAGCAGTGTTGAGCACGACATTGGCGGTCTTGCGGCCGACGCCTGGCAACGCTTCAAGGGCTTCCCGGGTCTGCGGCACTTCTGAGTCGTGCTGGTCGATCAGGATTTTGCAGGTCTTGATGACGTTTTCCGCTTTGCTGTTGAACAGGCCGATGGTCTTGATGTATTCCTTGAGGCCCTCCACCCCCAGCGCGTAAATAGCTTCCGGCGTATTCGCCACAGGGTAAAGCTTGCGGGTGGCTTTATTAACGCTCACATCGGTGGCCTGAGCGGACAGAACCACCGCAATCAGCAGTTCAAAGGGGGTGTTGTACTCCAACTCCGTGGTCGGGTTGGGATTTTCCGCTTTTAAGCGGGCGAATATCTCCGCTCGTTTTTGCTTATTCATCAGTCTTCTTATGGCTTGTATTCACAGTCGAATGCGCCGCCCCATTTGTAATGTGGCGGGCAGCGAGAGAGACAGCCGCGCGCGTCAGGATATCTTTCCTGTCACCCGCACGCGTTTGCCGCCGGAGACAGGCTTCTCCAGTTTCACCGCAGCGGCTTCCTTCATACGTTTATCGATCACATTTTTTAGCGCAATCAACAGGCCCATGCCGACAAAGGCGCCGGGAGGCAGCACGGCAAACAGAAAGTCAGGGTAGTCGGCGAACAACGCAAGCTTCCAGCTCCGCGCGGATTCGCCAAACAGCAGATCCATGCCTGAAAACAGCGAGCCTTGTCCTATCACTTCACGCATGCCGCCCAGCACCATCAGCACCAGACTGAAACCCAGACCCATCATGAAGCCGTCGAGCATGGAAGGGAGAATCGGATTCTTGGAAGCGAAAGCGTCTGCGCGTCCAAGAATGGCGCAGTTGGTGACGATCAGGGGAATGAAGATGCCGAGAATTTCATACAGCTCATAGGCGAAGGCCTGCATCAACAGCTCGGCGCAGGTTACGAAAGAGGCGATGATCATGACGAATGCGGGCAGGCGTACGGATTCAGGCACGTAGTTGCGGATCATGGAAACCGCGGCGTTGGAGCCGGTCAGCACCAAAGTCGTGGCCAATCCCAGGCCGATGGCGTTGACCACGGTGCCTGTCACCGCCAGCAGGGGGCAGAGGCCCAGCAGTTGCACCAGCGCCGGGTTGTTTTTCCACAATCCGTCCCGAACTATTTCTTGATAGCTTTTCGCCATTATGCAGATCCTGGACTCATTCGGTCATTCATGTTCGATACGCTCGCCGTCTGGCTATTCCTGTGTCGCAGTTGCGGTATTGACGCCGCTATTGCTACGCAAGAGTTGATCGCGATGGCTTTGAAAATAGGTTAGCGCATTACGCACAGCCTTCACTACCGCTCTGGGCGTGATAGTGGCGCCGGTCATTTGATCAAAATCGCCGCCGTCCTTTTTCACCTTCCAGCGGTCTTCCGCGGGAGAGCTGAGCGACCGACCGGGAAACTGCTCCACCCAGGGAGACTTCCGCGCTTCAATTTTGTCGCCCAGCCCGGGGGTTTCCTTGTGGGCGGTGATGCGGACGCCTTTAACCGTTCCATCAGGTTGTACGCCGACGATGCCCTGGATTTCGCCGGTGTAACCATCCGGCGCGACAAAGGGCAGAATCACCGCCACTGGCGAGCCGTGAAGGGTGGCCAGATAGGCTTCCGCTGTGTCTTTGGCTCCGAGCAGAGGGTCTGGATGCAACAGGATGGGGGCCGCCAGCATGTCGTTATCGTGCTCGGTACGTGGAACGACTTCATACAGCGCCTTGGCGCGGGCGTGCTTTTCCGCATCTGCGATACGATCAGCGGTGCTGACTTGAGTTACCGCGATCAAACCGGCGGTCACCACGGCGAATATCGCAAGTCCAATGCCGCCCCGAATAATGGATGCCTGTAATGCGTTCATGGGCGTCTCCTAATCCTGTTTCACGCCGCGACGGGCTTTGCGGTGTCCGTAAGTGCGGGGCTGGGTGTAGTAGTCCAGGAACGGCGCGGCGAAGTTCATCAACAACACGGCGAACGCCACGGCGTCAGGGTAGTTGCCCCAGGTGCGAATCAGGTAAACCAGAATGCCGACGCCAGCGCCATAGTAGAGTTTGCCGAGTTTGCTGGTGGCGGCGGAAACCGGGTCGGTGGCGATGAAGAAGGCGCCCAGCATAGTTGCGCCAGCGAGCAGGTGCAGCTGCAGCGGCGCATATTTATCTTCATCCCAGCCCAGTAGCAAAGAGCACAACGCCATCGCGGAGAGCATGCTGACTGGAATATGCCAGGTAATAATCTTGCGCCAGATAAGCAACAGTCCTCCGGCGAGGAAGGCCAGATTGACCCACTCCCAGCCCAGCGCGGTGCGCGCGCCGAAGACAGGCATGGCGAAGACTGCTTCCGAAGTGCCGGCGACGATTTCGTGTTTATAGGTGTCCAGAGGCGTGGCCATGGTGTAGCCATCCACGCCGATTTCCGCTCCCCAGAAGATGTGGGCGAAAGCGTCCACGAATCCTGGGATTTCCGCCAAGGGACGCGGCGTCGCCCAGTTAGTGGTCATCGCGACAGGGAAGGACACCAGCAGCAGTGCGTACCCCACCATGGCGGGGTTGAATGGATTATTGCCCAGACCGCCGTAAATCTGTTTGGCGAAAATGATGGCGAACGCCGTTCCAACAAATGTCACCCACCAGGGGGCGTAAGGCGGCAGCGCCAGACCCAGCAACACCCCGGTGAGAACGGCGCTGTAGTCCCGCAGGTAAAAGGCCAGTGGCCGTTTGCGCAGCGTCAGCACAAAGGCTTCCGCCGCCACGGCGGTTAACGACGCCAGAATGACGTTGATTAGGGTTCCCCAGCCAAAGAACCAGGTCATGGTCAGCAATCCGGGCACGGTGGCCAGGATCACCCACTGCATGATGGCGGTCGTGCGCGCAGGGCCTTTCAGGTGAGGGGAGGTGATGTGAAGAAATGCCATGGATTAAGCGCCCGCTCCGTCAGTACTGGTCTGATTTTCCGCCGCGTCGCCGCGAGCTTCGTTAAGTGTGGCGCGGGCGGCGGCGACCCGGTCCTGATTTTTCTCCACCGCTCTGGATAGCTTCGCCACTTTCGCTTCGTCCATAGGGGACTCCTGTTGGGCTTCGCGGAGCATGTTCTGCATCATGGCGAGTTTATCCTGCGCTTTTTCCAGTGCAGAGGTCAGAGCCTCGATTTCCTCTGGCGAGGCTGCTTTGACGCCAGCGCCGCCGGCTTGTGTCCGGGCGTCTTCCAGCGTTTTTTGCGCTGCGGCCAAACGGTCCTGGTTCTTTTCCACTGCGCGCTGCAATTTGGCGATTTTGGCTTCGTCCGCCGGCTGCTCCGCTCTGGCGTCGTCCAGCATGCCCTGCATCATGTTTAACTTGTCGCGGGCTTTTTCCACCTGAGACGTCAGTTCTTCCAGGTTGGGCTCCGGCGGCTTATCGGTTGTTTTATCCGTCGGGGCTGACTCTGCTTCCAACTCCGCCAGCTTCGCCTTGGTTTTCTCCACGGTTTCGGTCAATTGCGCCGCGCGCTGCGGGTCCGTCTCGCGACAGGCTTCTATCGCTTGCGTCAGAGTCTTTATTTTGTCCCGGGTGCGGGCGATAGCGCGCGCCTGTTGCTCTGGGTCCGCCTGTGTCGCTTGCGTTGCGTTTGAAGCGGCTGGTATCCCTTGCGCAGAGTTCTGGGCGTCGTGAAGGGCTTTTTCCGCCGCCGCCAGGCGTTCTTCGTTTTTGTCGATCGCGTTGCGTAGCTTTTCCTGCATGGCGGCATTGGCTCCATCTGATTCCGCCAGCGTCTCGCGCACTTTTGCCAGCTTCTCCCTGGCCTTGTCCACATTGGTCTGCAATTCTGCGATATTGACCTGGGCCTGGGCCTGGGCCTGGGCCTGGGCCTGGGCGGGAGCTGGTGCGCGCTTGGCTTGGGCGCGCTTGATAGCGGCTTCTATCGCTGCTTTCTTCGGATCTGCTTCCGCCGGCGCGTCCTGTTGCTGGGCCGCCTTTTCCGCCTGGGCTTTAGCTGCGGCTTCCGCACGGGCCTTGCGCTTGGCTTCTTTCTCTTCTTTCTCGCGTTCAAGACGGGCTTGTCGGAATTCGAAACGCTCACGCGCCTTGTCGGATTTCTGCTGCTCCTGCGCTGTCACCCGAATTTGATTCTTGGCGTAACGGTAGTATTGCACCAGCGGAATGCTGCTGGGGCAGACGTAAGAGCAGGCGCCGCACTCGATGCAGTCGAATAAGTTATAGTTTTCCGCCTTGTCGAATTCCTGGGCTTTGGCAAACCAGTAGAGCTGTTGCGGCAGCAGTTCCGCGGGACAGGCTTCGGCGCAAAGGCCGCAACGAATACAGGCCTGAGCGGGATCGGGTCTGGGAAACTCCTTGGCCGACACCGCCATAATGCAATTGCTGGTCTTCACCAGCGGCAAGTCTGGGTCCGTTAAGGTGAACCCCATCATAGGGCCGCCCATGATCAGGCGATCCGTTTTGCTCGCGTCGAATCCCGCCTGTTGCAACAGGTCGGACATGGGCGAGCCTAGTAAAACTTCAAAATTACCGGGCGTAGCGACGCCATCGCCTGTCACTGTGGTGATGCGAGAAATCAGCGGCTCGCCGAAACGGACCGCGCGGTACACTGCCGCAGCGGTGCCTATGTTTTGGCACATCACGCCGATATCAGCGGGGATCTTGCCGTGGGGCACTTCCAGGCCAGTCAGGATTTTGATCAGTTGCTTTTCGCCGCCGGAGGGATATTTGGTAGGAATCACAACCACTTCGATATGAGTGCCGGAGGCGGCCTGCTTCAGTGCGGCGATGGCTGACGGCTTATTGTCTTCGATGCCGATCAGACACTCTTCAGGCTCCAAAAGCTGCGCCATGATTTCCATGCCGCGGATGACTTCGTCGGCGCGTTCCCGCATCAACATGTCATCGGCGGTGATGTAAGGTTCGCATTCCGCCGCATTTAATATCAGCGCATTGACCTTGTCGTTGCGAGGCGGGTGCAGCTTGATCGCTGTGGGAAACCCTGCGCCGCCCATACCGGCGATACCGCCCTGGCGAACACGCTCCAACAGCTGCTCTGGGCTAAGTGACCGATAGTCTTCGCATGGCGTCAGGTGCGTCCAGGCGTCTTCTCCATCCGTCTCGATCACAATGCAGACATCGCTGAGGCCGGAAGGATGCGGTACGGGTCGTCTTTCCACGGCTGTCACTATGCCGGAAGAGGACGCATGAACCGCTACGCTGACTGGTCCTTCCGCCGCGGCGACGACTTCGCCCTTCAACACTTTTTGACCGGGCTCCACCAGGGCTTTGGCGGGCTGGCCAATATGCTGGCTCAGGGGGAGTATCAGCGTTTTCGGCAGCGTCGCCTTGCGGATTGGTCGGCTGGTGGATTGGCTTTTATTTTCCGGAGGGTGTACGCCGCCGTGGAAATCCCAGATTTGTCTCATGCTCAGGCCTTACTTCCTCACGCCGCCATACCGTTATTCTGATCTGTCGCGATGATCGCGCCGTTATTCGTCGGCGGCTTGGGCATGTCCCAGGCCCAATCGCGGATGCCGCTGGGGGCTGGGACCATATCTATACAGTCCACAGGACAGGGATCGACGCACAGGTCGCACCCCGTGCATTCGCTGACGATCACTGTATGCATCTGTTTGGCCGCGCCGAGAATGGCGTCCACTGGACAGGCCTGGATGCATTTGGTGCAGCCGATGCACTCATCTTCGCGAATATAGGCCACCTGTTTGCCTTTGCTTTCACCGTGTTCGGAATCCAGCGGTACCGCTTCCACATCCAACAGGTCCGCCAGGGCGGTGATGGTGGCTTCGCCGCCGGGAGGGCATTTATTGATGGCGTCGCCGTTGGCGATAGCTTCCGCATAAGGGCGACAGCCGGGGTAACCGCACTGTCCGCATTGGGTTTGCGGCAACAGGCCGTCTATCTGGTCGACGATGGGATTGCCTTCCACTTTGAATTTGACGGAGGCGAAGCCAAGCACGGCTCCGAAGGTAAGCGCCAGCGCGGAGAGCGCCAATACGGCTATGACGACAATACTCATCTGCGGAAGGCCTCTAGATATTAACCAGGCCGGTGAAGCCCAGGAACGCCAGCGACATCAGGCCGGCGGTGATCATGCCGATGGCTCCGCCCTTGAACGGTTCAGGCACATCGGCGGCGGCGATGCGTTCACGCATGGCGGAAAAAAGCGTCAGCACCAGGGAGAAACCGACAGCGGCGCCGAACCCGTACAGGATCGACTCCATGAAATCATTTTGCTTTTTGATGTTTAACAGCGCGACGCCGAGCACGGCGCAGTTAGTGGTGATCAGCGGTAAAAAAATACCCAGGACGCGATATAGCAGGGGGCTGGTTTTTTTGATCACCATTTCCGTGAACTGGACGACGACTGCGATCACCAGAATGAACGTAATGGTTTTTAAGAATTCCATGCCGAGAGGCGCCAGCAGGTATTCGTACGCCAGATAACTGCACAACGAGGATAGCGTCAACACGAAGGTGGTGGCCAGGGACATGCCCATGGCGGTTTCCAGTTTGTTGGATACGCCCATGAAAGGGCACAAGCCCAGGAATTGGACCAGTACGAAGTTGTTGACCAGTATGGTGCTCACCAGTATCAACAGGTATTCAGTCATCAGCGCCTCTTATTCAGGATCTTCACCAGCTTTATCCTAATGCTATCCAAAGCGTCGCTTATGGAAGCCCGCCGCGCAACAGGTCGCCAGCTCCCGGAATTCCCTGACTCTGGCGGTTATTATCTGGTTGTGTTGCAGTGCGTTCAAGGCTGCGCCAGTCGCTCTTGCGCGGATTTAGCGCAAATTTGAGCCAGCGCAGCAAAACGGCGCCTGAAAGCGCCGTTGTGTCGGTTATTTAACCTGCATGCCCGGCTGCGCGCCGCTGTCCGGCTGCAACAACCAGATGTCTTTGCCGCCAGGGCCCGCCGCCAGCACCATGCCTTCGGACATGCCGAACTTCATCTTGCGCGGCTCCAGGTTGGCGACCATGACTGTCAGGCGGCCCACCAGATCTTCCGGCGCGTAGGCGGATTTGATGCCAGCGAATACCTGACGTTGTTCACTGCCGATATCCAGTTGCAGGCGCAACAGTTTGTCTGCGCCTTCTACATGTTCTGCGGAGACGATTTTAGCAATGCGCAGGTCGATCTTGGCAAAGTCGTCGAACTTGATCGTTGGTGCAATCTCCTCTTCGGATTTCGCCTCTTTCTTATCCTTTTTCGCTTTGCCGTTGTCTTTTGGCGCCTGCGCCATGTTGTCTTTAGAGGCTTCCACCATGGCGTCCACGGCCTTTGGATCAACCCGGGAGATCATTGGCTTGAACTCATTGACGGCATGGTCGGTCAGCGGCTGCAACGGTTTGTTCCAGACGATGGGCGCGTTCAGGAATTCTGCGGAAGCCGCAGCGACGCCTGGCAGCACTGGGGCCAAATAGGTGATCAGGATGCGGAACAGGTTCACGCCGACAGAGCAGACGTCCAACACTTCCTGTTCTTTGCCTTCTTCCTTCGCCAGTTTCCAGGGCGCTTTTTCATCGATGTACTTGTTGGCCAGGTCGGCCAGCGCCATGATTTCTCTCACCGCTTTGCCAAATTCGCGATCTTCGTACGCCTGGGCGATAAAGTCGGATTTGGACAGGAACTGCTCAACCAATTCAGGCTCGCTGATCTGAGACGACAGTTTGCCTCCCGCTTTGGTGATGAACTTGGCGCAACGGCTGGCGATATTAACCAGCTTGCCAACCAGGTCAGCATTCACTTTCAGCGTGAAGTCCTGCAGGTTCAAGTCCAGATCGTCCACGTTGGAGGTCAACTTGGCGGCGAAGTAATAACGCAGGTACTCCGGATTCAGGTGCTCCAGATAAGTCCGCGCCATGATGAAGGTGCCGCGGGATTTGGACATTTTGGCCCCGTCCACCGTCACAAAACCATGCGCATAAACGGCGCTGGGCGTTCTGAAATCCGCGCAGCTCAGCATGGATGGCCAGAACAGCGCGTGGAAGTTGATGATGTCCTTGCCGATGAAGTGATACAGCTCGGCGGTGGAGTCTTTCTTCCAGTATTCGTCGAAGTCCAGATCCGCACGACGCGCGCACAGATTCTTGAAGCTCGCCATGTAGCCAATCGGCGCGTCCAGCCAGACGTAGAAGAACTTGCCGGGTTGATCTGGAATCTCGAAGCCGAAATAGGGGGCGTCGCGAGAGATGTCCCACTCCTGCAGGCCAGCGTCCAGCCACTCTGCCAGCTTGTTGGCGATCTGTGGTTGCAGGGTCCCGCTACGGGTCCACTTCTGTAGAAACTCCTGGAAGTCAGGCAGTTTGAAGAAGAAGTGCGTGGACTCTTTTTCAATGGGCGTCGCGCCGGAAATGGCGGAACGGGGGTTGATCAGCTCGGCGGGCGTGTAAGTGCTGCTGCAGACCTCACAGTTATCGCCGTACTGGTCTTCCGCTTTACATTTGGGGCAGGTCCCTTTAATGAAACGGTCTGCCAGGAACAGGTTCTTTTCCGGGTCGTAAGCCTGGGTGATAGTGCGCGTGGCGATCTTACCCGCGTCCAGACAGGCCTTGTAAATATAGGATGACAGCTCCCGGTTTTCTTCCGAGTGCGTGGAGTAATAATTGTCGAACTCGATCAGAAATTCTGCGAAATCGAGACGGTGGTCGGCGTTGACCTGATCGATCAGTTGCTCCGGAGTAATGCCCATCTGCTCGGCTTTAAGCATGATCGCTGTGCCGTGCGCGTCGTCCGCGCAGACATAGGTGCATTGATTGCCGCGAAGCTTCTGGAAGCGCACCCAGATATCGGTCTGGATGTATTCCAACAGATGCCCCAGGTGAATAGGGCCGTTCGCGTACGGTAAAGCGCTTGTGACGAGAATTTTTCTAGGCTCTCCGGACATAATTCTTTCCGTTATTACTCATATAAGGCTTGTCGCCAAGCCATGGACAATAGCCGTCGACGCTGGTGCGTCGGCGATGGTGACAAAACGCGGGACGGATGTCGTCATCAGGATTCCCGCGAGGGGCGCATATGATACCGTTTGGAAGCCTGATTTTCATCCTGCCGGGCGCGATTAAATTGAATAAAACCATACTGATTCAGTATAGTATTGCCCCATCTTTCCTCTATATATCCCACCTTTTCCGGAGAACAGAATGAGCAGCATTGACAGATCTGCAGTGGAAGCCGCCATAAAGGGCTATAAGGACCCCTATCTGAAGGAAGATCTTTTCGCTATCGAAGCGGTAAAGTCACTGGATATTCAAGGGGATACCGTCAAGCTGGAAGTGGAGCTGGGCTACCCGGCGGCGGGCGTCGCCGGCGGGCTGAAGCAGATCGTCGGTTTGGCGATTGAGGATGTGGATGGCGTGGAGCGCGCAGAGGTGAACGTCGGCTGGAAAATCCTGCCGCATCAGGCGCAGCGCAATCTGCAAAATATCAAAAGCGTGAAAAACATCATTGCGGTCGCCTCCGGCAAGGGCGGCGTAGGGAAATCCACCACCGCGGTGAATCTGGCGTTGGCGCTGCAGAAAGAAGGCGCCAAGGTGGGCGTGCTGGACGCCGATATATACGGCCCCAGCCAGGGCATGATGCTGGGCGTGGCCGACGGCTCCCGTCCTGATGTACAGGACGGTCAGTTCTTCATCCCGATTCGCGCCCATGGCATGCAGGTGATGTCCATGGCGTTTCTGGTGACGGAGAAAACGCCGATGGTGTGGCGCGGTCCCATGGTCAGCGGCGCACTTCTGCAATTGCTGACGCAAAGCCTGTGGGAAGATCTGGATTATCTGATCGTGGATATGCCTCCCGGCACTGGCGACATTCAGCTCACGCTGGCGCAAAAAGTGCCGGTGACCGGCGCCGTCATCGTGACCACGCCGCAGGATATCGCGCTGCTGGACTGCAAGAAGGGCATTGAGATGTTCCGTAAAGTGGATATTCCGGTGCTGGGCGTCGTGGAAAACATGAGTATTCATATCTGCAGCAACTGCGGCCATCACGAGCCCCTGTTTGGCGCTGGCGGCGGCGAGCGCGTCTCGGAAGAGTACGATACGGAACTGTTGGGGCAATTGCCTTTGCACATGACCATCCGGGAGCAAACAGATTCAGGGTCGCCAACGGTAGCGGCGGAGCCGGATTCCGAGGTCGGCCTGATTTATCGGGATATAGCGCGCAAGCTGGGGGCGATATTGTCGCAGCGAGCCAAAAATCAGGCGCAGATGTTTCCTGAGATCATAATCAAATCGGACTGATGTCCCGTTAATAGTTGATATAGCGCGCTGTTCCGGCATGGGGCCTTTGTCTAAAACCGGCTATCCATGTATGATTGCGCGCTTATCGATCAACCTGTGCAGAATGAGTAAGAGTTATGGCGATTAAGTCGGATAAGTGGATTCGTAGAATGTCCCTGGAGCATGGCATGATCGAGCCGTACGAAGGGAACCAGGTGCGCGAGTCGGAGAATGGCAAGATCATCTCCTACGGCGTTTCCAGTTATGGCTACGATGTCCGCTGCAGTAACGAATTTAAAATTTTCACCAATGTCCATTCTGTCACCGTTGATCCCAAGGCCTTTGATTCGAAGAGTTTTGTGGATTTCGTCGGGGACGTGTGCATTATTCCTCCCAATTCTTTCGCCCTGGCGCGCACAGTGGAATACTTCCGTATTCCCCGCAATGTGTTGACCGTCTGTCTGGGCAAATCAACTTACGCCCGTTGCGGCATTATCGTCAACGTCACTCCGCTTGAGCCGGAGTGGGAAGGGCACGTGACATTGGAGTTCTCCAACACAACCAATCTGCCCGCGAAGATCTACGCCAACGAAGGTGTGGCGCAGATGCTGTTTTTTGAGTCTGATGAAGTGTGCGACGTCAGCTACAAGGACCGCGGCGGCAAGTATCAGGGACAAGTCGGCGTTACTCTGCCGAAAGCCTGATTTCTTTCTATGATGCAGGCGCTGCGCCGACGATAGGTCGGTTCGCCGCCTGCGGTGTTGGTGTCTCTCTGACGAATTGGTTCGCAACATGGCGCAAGAGGGTGTCATTAAATTTGATCTGCGGCACACGCAGCAACCGCTGCCTGAGCAATTGGATCTTAGCGAGCTGGAAGCCTGGCGAGGCGTGCTATTTGAGCATGGCCTGATTGGGCAAGACCCATTTCGTTATGACGGCCTGGGTTACGGCAACATCAGTATGCGAACCGGTCCAGAGAGCGCCTTTATCGTCACGGGAAGTCAGACGGGAGGCGTCTCTCATCTTGAGGCGAATCAGTATGCGCTGGTGACGGAAGCTGAGGTGGACGCCAATCGCCTGACCTCCCTCGGTGAAATCAAACCTTCCTCAGAATCCCTGACCCATGCGCTGTTATATGCGCTTGACCCTGAGATCAAGGCGGTGGCGCATGTGCATTCGCCGGAAATCTGGCATAACGCAGCGGCTCTTGGTCTGACGACCACGCCGGAGAGTGCGGAGTACGGCAGTATGGATCTGGTCAACGCCATTAAGTCATTGTGGCGTGACGGCAAGCTGAAGACGCCCGGCGTTTTTGTCATGTTGGGACATCAGGATGGCGTGGTGGCGTTCGGGTCCTCGTTGAGAGCGGCGACCGGCATTATTTTGAACGCCCATCATCAGGCTATATTTGGCGTTCCAACCTCACCCGGCGGAAACCGCCGTCTTTGATTTCCCTTATACTGGAGCCGAAGTATCCGGCCCATTCATTTAACTCTGACTAACTATTCCCGGTAAGGAGACTCCTGGTGGCGTCTTTAAAGCATTTTAAAAAACTCGAAAGTCTGCGCGGCTGGCGGCAAGTGGTATTTGTCTTATCTCTGGCGGAGCGGGCGACCCCGAACCTGAAGTTGTTCGTCGAGTCTCAGGAGTTGACGCTGTCCCGCGAAGTGAAAGGGGTTCTGGGCGCATTGTGGAAAACGGTGCAGGAAAACGCCAAGCTGCAAACTTTGCCCTACGTGGAAAAGCTGGAAGAGTTCCTCGATCAACTTGGAGATATTGACTCCTATGGCGCGCGCCCCGCGTCTGATTGGGCGCAACTGCTCTTGCTGGGACTGCAGTTGTGGGATGATGAGAAAAGCAAAAAGGCGCGTGAAGCTTCTGAAATCTCTTTCCGCACAGTGACGGATTTTGTTGAGTTTTCCGAAGGCGAGGGGCTTTCCGACGACGATCTGGTGGCCTTGTGGGATAAGCATCCCTTGGTGAAGGATGAATTAGCATTTCACGATGAGCTATACGCCAAATTGCAGGAGCTGCGCGCGCCTACTGCCGAGGGGTTGGCGGAGATACGTAAGCTGAGTCGCCAGGGTGGCGTGAGTAATATTGGCATCTCTCTAGACTCATAAGAGTGTTTTGGTCAGAACGGTCTGTGCCCGCTGGTGGCGTCTTTAGCTAATGTTCGCAGAGGCGAGAGTTATGCAGTGTTCTGTTCGGGTTGGCGTGCAATATCCCATTGAGGTATGAAAGCTCTACATGGACATTTTTGTAAGGGCAATTATTGTTGCGGCAGGATATTTAATATCAGGGGCTCTCGTATACATCGTGACTCTTTCTTTCTTGAGAGATAGAAAAGCGATGCGTTGGCCAACTGTAAAGGGTGTTGTAACGTCTGCTCGTGCAATAGTCACTGCCGACAGTGATGGGAACCCTATTTCAAGGGCTGAAATAGAATACGAATATAAGGTTAAGGGAAAGGTTTATACCTCGGATAGGATTAAGTTCGGCGTTATTGGTGATCATGATGCTTTGCTGCGTCGATATGGCGTTAAGTGTCCGGTAAAGGTGTATTACGATCCCACGAAGCCTTGGGAGGCGGTAATTGAGCCCAGTGGTAACGGGTGGACGGTGTTAGTTATCGCCTTATTTCTATATTGGTTGTGGTACTTGCCATGCAATCTTGCTGGCTTCTCATGCTCCGCGTAGATCGCTTGGCTGAAGGGTCAGCAGGCGTATCCGTAAAAATACAATTGTCTGCATTCAGCTAAAAATTGTAGTCTCTGACGCTCCCCGTGGAGGTTCTCTGCGGGAAAAAGCTTTAAACTAAATCTGGCCGGCGAAGTTTTCCGGTCGTCGGACGCCATTAAAATAATGAGTCGAGCGTAAGGGGAGTGTCATGTTGTTATCGGAATTTGGAACCAAGTTTACCAGGGAAGCTGGCATCAATTCGTTAATGGAGGATTTGGGGAACGCCCTTGCCGGAGGCGACATGATCATGATGGGGGGCGGCAACCCAGGCAACATCCCCGAAGTGCAAGCCGCGTTTCAAGACCAGTTGGCGCGCATTAGCGCTGACGCAGACGAATTCCGTAAGTTGACAGGCATCTATGACCCGCCTCAGGGTGAGAAGCAATTTATCTCCGCGCTGGCCGAGTTGCTGAGCCGGGAGTACGGATGGCCGATCAAGCCAGAAAACATCGCCCTTACCAATGGCAGCCAGTCCGCCTTTTTTATTCTCTTCAACATGTTCGCTGGTCGTTATCCCGATGGCGGACATAAGCGCATCATGCTGCCGATGACGCCAGAGTACATTGGCTATGCGGACGCTGGGCTCAGCGAAGATTTCTTTATCTCATCCAAGCCGACCATCGAAATGCTGGATGAGCATACTTTTAAATACCACGTTGATTTTGACCATCTCAATATTGATGAGAACGTCGGGGCTATGTGCGTATCCCGTCCGACCAACCCTACGGGCAATGTACTGACCGACAATGAAATGGCGCGCTTGATCGCGATGGCGAAAGAGCATGACGTGCCGCTCATTGTCGACGGCGCTTACGGCCTGCCATTCCCTGACTTGGTGTACATCGACGCCAAACCCGTTTGGGATGAGCATTTGATTCTGTGTTTGAGTCTGTCCAAGCTGGGCTTGCCGGCGGTGAGAACGGGTATCGTGATTGCTCAGCCGGAAATCATCAAAGCTGTAGCGTCGGTTAATGCGATCGTTAATCTGGCTCCGGGCAGCTTCGGCGCCATGTTGACCAAAGACTTTGTCCGTAGCGGCGAAATTCTGCGAATCAGTCGTGAAGTGGTTAAGCCATGCTATCAGGCCAAGGCGGAGAAGGCGGTGGCGACGCTGCATCGCGAGTTGGATGGATTGCCATTTGCGTTGCACAAAGCGGAAGGGGCTATGTTCCTGTGGCTATGGTTGCGCGATTTCCCGCTTTCCAGCCATGAGCTTTACCAGCGCCTGAAACAAAAAGGCGTGTTGGTGGTGTCTGGCCACTATTTCTTCCCGGGATTGCAGGAAGAGTGGGAGCATACTCATGAGTGTCTGCGTATTACTTATTCGCAGGACGAAGAGTTAGTGGAGAAGGGCTTGAAGATTATGGCGGAAGAGATCCGACGCCTTTATGCTGAAAAGTCCTGATTGATGAAATCCATGCTGGGCGAGTGCTTTCGCCCGGCACGGATGAGTAATAAAGAGTGATGCTTAAGGTTTGATTACCCGGTCGCCCACTTTGGCCTTTTCCAGATAGATTTCGTACTTCTCTCCATCCGGTTCAATCTGCACCATTTGCACCAGCAGGTAATTCCAGTCCTTAGCGAACCAGAGGCGGGTTTGGCGGTCGCTGTCCGGCTTGCGAACTTTTTCCACGACGATGCAGTCAATTTTCCCCAGGCGGGTATCCAGCTTTTCTTCGCCGACCACACTGAAGACGAATTCCTTGAGATGTCCGCCATCTGCGACCTTATAAGTCAGGTCGGTTATTCCTTTCGCCAAGTCCAGACGTAGCTGTAACTGGTAGCTGAGCTTGTCCAGTGTCTGCTCTGGAATGGTCATGCTCCATGGCTTGTTCTCAACATTGTTGCGAACGGACATCTTAGTCCAGTCGAAGTCCACGGTAGCTTTCTTGTCCTTGACCCAGCCGCTCCGTTCATAGGAGTAGTTGGTGGGGCGGATGTAGTCGTTAACCCATTGGAAATTAACGCGTTCGTTAATATCCACGATAAACGAGTTAACATCGAAATTGTACGACCAGGAGCCATCCTCAAGCTGTTTCAACTCCCTAACGGCGGTGCCGCGAATGGGAATGCCTTTCTTGTAGGAAGCCTTATATTCCGCCTTGGTGGGGATTAACTCCTGATTTGCGTAGGCCTGACTCGGCGCTGTTACTGCAGAGGCCGCTACCAAAAATAACGAACATGCAACAGGAAGCCTTAGTGTATCTGCGAGCGCCCTGAGGTGTCCCCGCATATATGGTTCTCCGTTGTTTAACTGACAGGTCAACATTAAGCGCTCAGGCGCCTGGGATCAAGCGCCCCCAGGCGTTATCGCATTGCTGATTTGTAATCCGGCGGGAGGAAGTTCGGCGTCATCCAGGTAGGCGCGCTCGTCGCGCATGACCAGTCTGCCTTCGCAGAACCAGCGCACGGCTTGCGGATAGATAAGGTGCTCCTGCAACTGCACGCGATCCGCAAGGCGCTTGGGATCATCGCCGGGCAGAACGGGAACGACCGCCTGGATAATGTTGGGGCCGCCGTCCAGCTCCTCCGTGACAAAGTGCACGGTGGCTCCGTGTGCGGAGTCGCCGGCTTCAAGCGCTCTTTGGTGCGTGTTGAGCCCTTGATATTTGGGCAGCAATGAAGGGTGTATGTTGAGCATGCGACCATGATAGTGGCGCACAAACTCGACTGTGAGAATGCGCATGAAGCCGGCCAGCACCACCAGATCAGGAGCGTGACGATCTATCTCAGCCATCAGCGCCTGGTCAAAATCAGTGCGGGTTGCAAACTGTTTATGGTCGATCACTGTCGTGGGAACGCCCGCCTTGGCGGCGCGCTCAAGGCCGTAGGCGTCCCCTTTGTTGCTGATGACACTGACAATCTCGCCGTGAACGGTATCTGCGATGACGGCGTCCAGCAGCGCTTGCAAATTGCTGCCGGAACCGGAAATTAAAACGACGATTCGCCGCGGCGCGGATTCAGTTGCAATAGTCACGCTCAGTCAACCAGGCCTTTCATTTCGACGACAGGTTCTTCTTCCGTGTGGGCTTCAATGGTTCCCAGACGGAACACAGTTTCTCCCGCTGCGCTCAGCAATTCCTGCGCTTTTTCGGCGCTGTCCGCGGGTACGCAGACCACCATACCGATGCCGCAGTTGAAGGTGCGGAACATTTCGTTCCAGGCGACGTTGCCGTTTTCCTGCAACCAGTTGAACAGGGCGGGGATTTCGAAGGCGCTGACGTCGACCACCGCCTTTGAGTGCGCAGGCAGTACGCGTGGCAGGTTTTCCAGCAGGCCGCCGCCAGTGATATGGGAAAGCGCGTGGACAGGAGTCTGACGGATCAGCTCCAGCAATGGTTTAACGTAGATGCGAGTAGGCGCAAGCAGTGCTTCGCCCAGGGTGGCGCCGCCAAACGGCTGGTTCAAATCAGCGCCACTGACTTCCACGATTTTACGCACCAGGGAGTAGCCATTGGAGTGAACGCCGGAAGAGGCCAGTCCAAGCAGCACGTCGCCGGGTTTGACCAGACTGCCGTCGATAATTTTGGATTTTTCCACGATGCCAACGCAGAAGCCCGCCAAATCGTAGTCGTCGCCTTCGTACATGCCAGGCATTTCTGCGGTTTCGCCGCCGACCAGGGAGCAGCCTGCTTGACGACAGCCTTCGCCGATGCCAGTGACGACGGTCGCCGCTACGTCAACGGACAATTTGCCGGTGGCGTAGTAGTCAAGGAAGAACAAAGGTTCTGCGCCTTGTACGATCAGGTCGTTGACGCACATAGCCACCAGGTCGATGCCGATGGTGTCGTGCTTGTTCATTTGCATGGCCAGCCGCAGCTTGGTGCCCACGCCGTCGGTGCCGGAAACCAGAACCGGCTCCTGATAGCCTTTCGGCAGTTCGAACAGGGCGCCGAATCCGCCGAGTCCGGCCATCACTTCCGGACGGCGAGTCGCCTGTGCGGCGCCCTTGATGCGCTGCACCAGCGCATTGCCAGCGTCGATATCAACCCCAGCGTCACGATAACTTAAAGAAGGCTTGTCATTGGAAGCGGTCATAATAGGTGTCTGCCCTATAGCGTAGGTCCACGGAAAGGAGGCGTATTTTAACAGCCCAGTTCCCCCAGCGCCAATGCAGTAAACAATAAGTCGTAGCGGCTATTCGAGCGAGGCGTGGCCCGCATTGAAGTTAATCGGCTTTAATAGTGGAGAAAAGTTAAATGGTGTATCCTTGCCTGTCGTTCTTAGGCTCCGTAAATCACCCGTCTGGCGATACCGTGGCGGAAGGGGCGAAAAGGGCGCTCCCGGGTCATATCGTCGGGTCGTCCGTAGTTTGAAAAATACGGGAGGATGGCTTGAAACAGGCCGCTAGATTGTTGTTCCGGGCGATCGTCCTGAAACGCCGGATACTGTCGTTTTTATCTTTATTCTTGCTGTGCGGTTATGTCCATGCTGTCGCGATCAGCGACATTTATGATGTGGAAGTGCCGGTTTCCGGGCAGGACCCGAAAGAGCGCGCCGAGGCCGTTGAGAAAGGCGCAGGCATGGTTATGGATCGCGTCGCAGGTAACAGCGGGTGGCGCAATGTGCTGGATGCGGCGGTGCTGGCGGAGCAGGCGCCGCGCCTGTTGGAAGAATACAGTTACGGTTACGCGGTGGTGGATTCAGGTTCCGGTCCGCGTCGTCTGCTTGTATTAAAAGCGCACTACTCCGCACAGGGGTTTGAGAACCTGCTCAGTCAATACAAAGTCCCTGTATGGGGCCGTAATCGGCCGCAAGTATTGGTATGGATGGCGGTGGAAGGCGATCGCGGACGTGAAATCCTGGGCGAAGGCGCTTCGCATCACTTGGTGGCTGCGGTGAAATATTCCGCGCAGCGTTGGGGCGTGCCTTTATTGTTGCCGCTGATGGATCTGCAGGATGCGTCCAGTCTGAATACGTCGGACTTGTGGGGCTTTTTCGCGGAGCCTGTTGAGGCGTCCTCCACGCGTTACAGCCATGACTCTATCCTGATGGTGCGCGCCTATCCAAGAAGCGGCCGCTGGAGCGGCTTGTGGCAGTTGCGCGTCAGCGGCCAGAAGATCGCGGAAGAAAGTGTCGAAGCGGACACCATCAGCGCCATGGCGGATAAGATGATGGAGTCCGTCGCGCTGTCGCTGGCTCATAAGTATGCGGTTAACCTGGGGGCGGACGCCCAGGGCGATGAAGTAACCGTGGAAGTGTCGAATGTGACGGATTTCCGCGCTTATGCGGATATTCTCAAGTATATGCGTCAACTGGCTCCTGTGAAGAAAGCGGAACCTGTGTATGTCGGCGAAGACATCGTGCGTTTTCAGTTGAAGCTGAACGGTTATCCTGAACAGCTGGCTGAGCATTTGGCGCTACAACCAAGACTGCGTCCTGAGTTAGGCCCTTCCACTCAGCAAGAGGTTGGACGCAGACTCTATTATTCGTGGGCCGGCGACCGCTAGGCCGAATAGAGACCGTGGCGCTTTCCTTGTCACGGTCCTTATGGCCAAGTCTTGAGCCATATTGAATGAGTACAACGCCCGTACGCCGGGCCGTCACACGGAATGACGACGCAACAAGTTTCCGGATAACTTCAGATTTTTTCATGGCCGGAGGAAAACAGGATTTGCGATTAGAGTGGCGACATATTCCTAATGTCATAACCGTGTTGCGCATTTTCCTGGTTGGGCCGATCGCGTATTGTCTGGCCCGTGAGCTATATCGGGAAGCTATGTGGCTGTTTTTTGTCGCAGGCGTCTCCGATGCCTTGGATGGTTTCCTGGCGCGGGCCTGTAAATGGTCGAGTCGTTTCGGCGCCGTCACCGACCCATTGGCGGATAAAGCTCTGCTGGTCACGGTGTTTATCGTGCTGACTTACAATGAGGTTCTACCACTTTGGTTGACCTTGTTGGTCTTCGCGCGGGATGTGATCATAGTGGCGGGAGCGTTGACCTACCACAAACTGGTCGGCGCCTATAAAATGCAGCCCTCGCTGTGGGGCAAGCTCAGTACGCTGAGCCAGATTACCTTTATCCTTGCGGTGATTTTGAATCTCGCGGGAATAGCCATGCCTCCATGGGCTCTTGAGGGCGGAGTCTGGGTTGTCGCGCTGACCAGTTGCATCAGCGGCGCGCACTACGTGATTCTGTGGGGAGGCAGATTTTATCGCGCTCGCAACGGACTGGCCAAGTGACGGCGCTGTAACTGCTTATTAGACTTTGCGTAGAAGATGCGGAAATCAGAAAACACACAAATGGCGCTGCGGCTGTCGAATGGCGAAAGCGCTACGCTGGAAAACTTTTTCGAGCCTCCCTCCGGCGTTGTGGTGCAGTCCATTCAACGCTTTCTCACTGCGTCTGAAGATACTGTGTTTTCCATCTGCGGCGCTTCCGCTCAGGGTAAAACCCACCTTTTGATGGCCGCCTGCAACGGGTTTCACAGCGCGAAATGCTTTTATCTGTCTTTGCGCGAGTACGCGGACTTTGGCGTGGATGTGCTGACCGGGCTGGAGTCTTTCGATGTGCTGTGTTTCGATGACATTGACGCCATCGCGGGGCAGCCGGAGTGGGAAGAGGCTCTGTTCCACTTGTTCAATCGTTGTCGCGATCGCGGTTGCAAGTGGCTGATCACGTCAGCGGAAGCGCCTTCCCAGACCCCGTTTTTACTGCCGGACCTAAAGACCCGTTTGGCCTGGGGAGAGTGCGTGCGCCTTCCTGAGCTGGACGAGGTGCAGCGCATCAACGTACTGGACATCAAGGCGGCCAATATTGGTTTTCGTCTTTCAGATGAAGTTAAGCAATACATTATGCGTCGCGCCCCAAGGGATTTAAGCTCGCTTTCCCTGATTCTGGAGCGTCTGGACAAGGCCTCCCTGGTGGAAAAGCGCCCCATAACCGTGCCTTTCGTCAAATCTGTGATGAATTGGTGACCCTTCTAATCCTTTAGGTCTAACTTTTTGCCTGTTTGGCTGGCAAAATCCCCCCTTATCAGTAAGAATTTTCAGGATATAAAAATAAGCGGGGGGATTATGCGCAGAGTGGTCTTTAATCAAAAAGGCGGAGTGGGTAAATCCAGCATTGTCTGTAATCTGGCCGCCATCAGCGCCGCGCAGGGCTCCAAGACCTTGGTCGTGGATCTGGACCCGCAAGGCAATTCGAGCCTTTATCTGCTGAGCCGCAACGTCATGGAGTTGAAAGATACGGTAGCGGACTTCTTTGAGCAGACCATGGCCTTCAATTTATTCAATAAGAAGGTGGACGATTTCATTCACGCCACCCGCTATCCCAATCTATTCGTCATGCCCGCCAGTCCCGAGCTGGAGTTTCTGGAGCGTAAACTGGAAGCGCGGCACAAGATCTATAAGCTGCGTGATGCGCTGGTGAAGTTGGGCGATGTCTTCGACCGAATTTATATTGATACCGCTCCAGCCTTGAATTTTTACACCCGATCGGCGTTAATCGCCGCCCAGCGGTGCCTGATTCCCTTTGATTGCGACGACTTCTCCCGGCAGGCCCTGTACTCCATTCTTGGAGAGATCCAGGATTTGCAGGAGGACCACAACAAAGACCTGAAAGTGGAAGGGATTGTCGCCAATCAGTTTCAGCCCCGAGCGAACCTGCCGACGCAGATTATTGAGTCCATGAAGGAAGAAGGTTTGCCAGTATTACCGGTGCGCCTGAACGCCTCCGTGAAGATGAAAGAGTCTCATCAGGCGCATGAGCCCCTGATACATTTCGCGCCCAAGCATCCGCTGACGCAGCAGTTTCAGGAATTGCATACGATGCTTCAGGGCGCGTCTGCTTTGTCTGAGGCCTGATCGGCGCGTATCATGTTTTTGAGTATCTATTTTTGTTGTAAGAGTAGGCAGTAGTGACAGATCGAGTATACGTAGAGTTGGCGGATGTCCTGTTGGGGCTGGAAATGGAGCTCCGAAATTTAGGCCTGTGGCGGAAAGATCAGCCTCATGAGGAGGCTCTCGCCAGTGTGACGCCTTTTTGCGCAGACACGCTGGAGTTTCATGAGTGGCTGCAATTTATATTCATTGAGCGCATGAAGGTGATTGTGGAATTCCGTGCGCCCATGCCGCCTATGCGCAGCGGCATTGAGCCGGCGGCGGAAATGGCGTATCAAGGGCAGCTGGGGAAAGTGGCTGGCCTTTTAGCTTCATTACGCAAGGTGGACGAAGCCATCAACAATGCGCGGGACGCATTAGCGGGCGGTCAGGGGTTCAGTCGAAACTAAGCAAGTCGTGCACGTGATTCCGCACTTGTGGAATCACCTCTTCTTCGAACCAGGGGCGCTGCTTCAGCCACAGGGTATTACGAGGCGAGGGATGCGGCAGCGGGATCAGTCTGGGATACCAGTCGCGCCAGTGCTTAACGTTTTCAGACAGGCTCTTGTAGGCGTTTGGCAGGTAAGCTTGTTGCGCATATAACCCCACCAGTAGAAACATTTCCAGACGAGGCAGTCGCGCCAGAATTTTGTGGTGCCAGTGCTCGTAACACTCTTTGCGCGGAGGGAGATCGCCGCTGCGGCCTTTACCGGGATAGCAAAAACCCATCGGCATGATGGCGATTCGGTTTGTATCGTAAAAAGTCTCTTTGTCCAGGCCCAGCCAAGTCCGCAATCTGTCGCCGCTGGGGTCGTTCCAGGGAATGCCTGTAGCGTGCACGCGCGTCCCGGGCGCCTGACCGATGATCATCAGGCGGGCGCTGGAGCCTACTTTCACTACCGGGTTGGGCTCCAAATGCCGCTCACACAGGCGGCATGCGCGAACGTCCTGCAACAGTCGGTTTAATTCGTTGTCGTTATCCGTTGTGTCTATCCTTCTTTGAGTCATCTTCTTGCGGTAAATATGGCTTCGTTGTTAGCGAACCCGACTCATCCATACAACGAAGACTTTTCTTGGGAGGGGGGCTTGCTCGTTGGGCGACTCAGCTTGATCCTATTAAAACGTCCACGCCTTGATCCGCGTATATCTGCTTGATCTTTAGCAGGTCGTCCCCTAGAGATTCCGATGGGAAGATTTTGCCGAGAATACGGCCGCGCTTACGCTTGCTGTCCGACATCATCAGGATGATTGGCGCGCCGGCTGCTTTGGCGATATGCCAGAATCCGGTGCGTATGGGTTTGCGTTCTTCCTTCATTTTGTTGCGGGTGGCCTCTGGCGCGATGGCCAGTGTAAAGGTGGCGCGCTTGGAGAACTCCTGGCGCATCTGATCGACAAGATTGGTTTTGGAGCTTCTGTCTACGGGGATGCAGCCGAATTTGGACAAGAACCAGGAAAAAGGCCACACAAACAAATCTTTTTTAACCAGTGTGTGCAGCTTGCGGCGGTAAATGCAAAACAGCGCCAGAATGCGCACCCCGTCCATGTTTGTGGTGTGAGGAAAGCCGATCACCACTTGCTTGTCTTCCCACAGCTCTGGTTTCTCGTCATAAGTCCAGCCGCTGAATTTGAAAAGAAGTTTTGAAAGCAGGTACAACATCGCTGTTATTTCCGGGTAAAAATGGTGTGGATCGAAGCCACTTTTAGGGTTTCAGCCCGCTATTGTAACTCACAACCGCCGGAGCGGGTACTTAAGTCCATGGTCGCCAGACTGTGATAAATGGAGCCGTTTTCTCCCTGTGTGCTCTGGTAGAGCTCAACGGCTTTTACGTCAAAATGGAGTGGAGCGATCAGGTTGGCTTGCAAATCCAGGCGCTGACGTCGGGAGCGCCCTCTGGCCAGGGTGAGGTGAGGGCGAAAAACACGTTCGTCGACAGCTTCCCCAGCCTGCGCTATGCGGGATTTAATATGTTCATGCAGCGCCAGCAAACGATCATTGGCTGTAATCTGCGCAGCCAGGTATCCCGCGCGCTGGACGCTGGGAAAGGGGGTGATGGCCTCGAACGTGATAGAAAATGCTGGAAAATGCAGCAGACTTTCACGAAGGTCTTTCACAAGTCGCTGCGCGACCTCCGGGTGAAGGTCGGCAAAGAAATGCAGAGTGATGTGCAGTTGCTCCCTTGTTTGCCAGCGATACTGGCGCGACAGCTCTGGATGCAGCGCTTGCAGGCGCCCGATATCCATGAGCAGGCGTTCTTTGGCGCAGGGGGGAGGAACCAGGGTGAAAAAGCATCTCATCGTGTTGGCAGGGTCATTGGCGTTGTTTAAGTTGCTTCAGCAGATCCCGCTTCTGCGCTGAAGAATAGCTGCTCCAAGCCAGTATTTCCTGCAGTGTGCGTTTACAGCCGCAACAGACGTCGTTCTCGTCCAGGCAGCAGTTGCGGACGCAAGGGTTGGCGGGCTCGCCGTTGGCGTCGGTTTGACTGGGCGCTTTGCTCGCACCGCTCCACCAATCTTGCGGAGGCGATGATGGGGGCCAGCGTTTGGACATAAGCGACTCGCTTTGGCGGTCCGTCTTAATTCAGCGGGAGGCCGATTTGGCCGCCTTCCGGGTTGAGTACGCCTTGTTTGAGGGCGTTAAAGAATTCGGGCAATTGATCGGAAGGCATGGGCAGGGAATACAGATGACCCTGCACGTAACGAACTTTGTGATTGCGGAAAAAGGTTTCCTGTTCGGTTCTTTCTATGCCTTCCACGATGACACGCATATGCATGCGGCTGGCGATGCTTAGCAGGGTCTCAAGAATAGCGGCGTCGTAGTCGTCCCCTGGCACATTGCGGGTAAGGGCGCGATCGATTTTTACCGCATCCACCGGTAGCCGGGCCAGGTTGGATAGCGAAGAGAGGCCTGAGCCGAAGCTGTCGATGGTGATATTAACGCCGATCTCCTTCAGTCTGCCCAGGATTTCCGCCGCCTCAGCGGGGTTGCTCACCAACACCTGCTCGCCAATCTCCAGGTTGAGGAAGGCGGGATTGACGCGTATCTCGGCGATGACCCGTTTCAGCGTATCCACCATCTGAGGATGATGCAGCTGGCGTGCGGAAATGTTGATCGCCACTTGCACATGGGAGCGGCTCATCGCCTGTATCGCCCGGCATTGCAGGCAGGCGTTGTAGAAGATCCATTCCCCCAGAGCCGGCAGTAATCCGGTTTGTTCGGCCACGGTGATGAATTCATGGGGCGCCAGCACGCCCCGCTTGGGATGGCGCCAGCGCAGCAAAGCTTCCAGCCCGACAATATGCTGGTTTTCCAGGTCGATCTGCGGTTGATAGTAGATATCGAACTGGTGCCCGGAAATGGCGGCGCGCAGTTCCTGTTCCGTGTTGATCTGGTGCGTCAGTTCGTCGTTCATCTCCTTTTGATACATCTGAATATTGTTGCGGCCGGCTTTCTTGGCCCGGTACATGGCCATGTCGGCGTTTTTCAGCAGCACAGAATATTCCACGCCATCCCGGGGCGATACGGTGACGCCGATACTGGTGGTGATTACCAGCTGCTGTCCCGGCAGTTCGACCGGTTTGGTAATGGCTTCCAAGAGATTGCGGCCCACCAGCTCGCAGTCTTCCGCTCCGTTTACCCGGTTCAGAAGGATGGCGAATTCATCGCCGCCAAGCCGCGCGATAGTGTCTTCCTCCCGCACGCAGGACGCCAGGCGACGGCAGATTTCCTGCAGTAGCGCATCCCCGGCGTCATGGCCCAGGGTGTCGTTGATGCGTTTGAAGTGGTCTATATCCAGGCTGATCAGGCCAACGTCATGTTGTCGACGGGAGGCCTGCTTCAAAGCCTGGCGGCAGCGATCCTCGAACAGGCGGCGATTGGCGGCGCCTGTCAGCACATCGTAGTGTGCGAGAAAGTGCAGTTGGTTCTGGGTTTCGCGGATGGTGGAGATATCCTGGCCGATAATGATCGCCTGGGTCAGCTCTTCATCTACGTCCACCACGCGGTTAATGTTCCAGAGCATGACGTGGGAGCCGCCATCCGCTGCGGTCATTTCGCTCTCCAGGTTTTCCACCGGGACGCCGGTTTCCAGCACTTTGGTGATTTTCCAGGCGGTTTCATCCTGAAACGCCTTCGGCACGAAGCAGGTGATGTAATTCTTGCCGTAAATATCTTCCCGGTGATAGCCGAACAATCGACTGGCGGCGCCGTTCCATTGAACGATGCGGAAGTTCTTATCCATGACAATGATGGGGCTGCCCGCTGTTTCAATAATGGCGCGGTAGCGACGGGTTGAGGTGCGAAATGAGCGTTCCGCCTGCTTGCGAATATGCACCTCGTCCTGCAACTCCTGATTGATGGCCTCAAGCTCGCGGGTGCGTCGCTGCACCAGCTGCTCAATGGCGTCTTCCACTCGGGCGCGGTCGGCGGCGAGTGCAGACAGATAGAGGCTGAATATGGTCATCACCGCCACTTCGCTGTGAAACAGATTGAAGTGGGCGAGGGAGCCATATCCGGTATCGCCGTAGCCATAAGCCAGCAGCGCGGCCAGTCCTGACAGGCAGATTGCGAGCACGCCGCCGAAACGGCCAAAGCGCAAGCTCGACCAAGCGAACAGCGGCAGAAGTAAAAACAAAGCCATGCCGCCGTTTTTGATCAGCAGGCCTCCCGCCATGAGGAGCAAGGTAATCCAGACCAGCACTTCCCAGACCCGGGCGACGGCGAGCGTGTAGAACTCGTTCCTGCGACGCCATTGGGTGTAGACCGGGACCGTCAACAGAATGGGCATGCCAATGCTGTATAGAAGATAAAGTGTTGTTTGCAGCAGCACTTCTCCGGGCATGGCGCCCCCCACCAGTAGGGCGATAGGCAGGCCGGCGGCCAAAGCGCTCAGAAACAGACTGGCCAGCAGATTCCATAAGCGGGTTTCTGAGTGGGGCGGAGCGACATTCGTCTGCAACAGCAGATACAGGCGCTTCAGTAAAATGGGTTGCGCGCAAAGCAGGGCGCTGATGGCGACGGTAAGGGGGAGTGCGGTAATCAGCGGGTGAGACGTTTCCTGGCGCCACAACGCCAGCACGCCGGTGAATGTGGCGATAATGATAACCGGCAGAGCGCGGAGCCCGTAACGGAAATAGGCGATGGCGCAAACCGCGGCGCTAGGCCAGATCCAGGGAAGAGATTCAACGGAGGTGAATAAACTGGCGGAAAGTGCGCAGACGACAGCGGCCACGCCAATAATAAGCAAAGTTCGCCATTCGCCGCGTCCCGACGGTGAAGGGGAGTCGTTGCTTATCAGGCCGTTGTCTTCTGGCATGTTTTGTTAGGAACCGGAGCCGCTGTTCCTTGTGTCCCTGAGTCAGTTTGAGCGCGAATTGCGACCGTATAATGAAACTATAGTGTAATCAGACTGCTTCCGACGATATCACGACTGCAACGATATGTATCCTCATGTAACTGAACGTAAAGGGATTTGCAGTGCGCAGTCGGAAGCTTGCTGGCGCTGTCTCTTCAGATCAGGCGCATGGAAAGATCGATGGCGCGGCAATGTTTGGTGACGCCGCCAATGGAGATGAAGTCCACGCCGGTTTCAGCGATCGCCGCCAGGGTTTCCGAGGTGACGCCGCCGGAAGCCTCAAGTTTTGCGCGCCCCTGATTAACAACGACAGCATGCGCCATCTGTTCGATGCTGAAGTTGTCCAGCATGACGATATCGGCGCCGGCGCTCAGGGCTTCCTGCAGCTGTTCCATGGTTTCCACTTCCACTTCGACCGGCTTGCCGGGGGCGATGCGGTGAGCTTCCTCTATGGCGTTCTGGATGGAGCCGCAGGCCATGATGTGGTTTTCCTTAATCAGGAAGGCGTCCCACAGACCGATACGGTGATTGCGGCAGCCGCCGCAGGAGACGGCGTATTTTTGCGCGACCCGCAGACCCGGCAGTGTTTTGCGAGTGTCCAGCACTTGGGCTTTGGTGTGGCTGACCATATCGGCGTACTGGCGCGCCTGGGTCGCTACGCCAGACAGAGTCTGGAGGAAGTTCAGCGCAGTGCGTTCCGCTGTCAACAGCGATCGGGCGCGTCCGCTAACGGTGAATAATACGTCATTGGCGCGGGCCTGATCGCCGTCCTTGAATTTCCAGTCCACTTTGCAGTCCGGATCGACTTTGGCGAAAACTGCGTTAACCCACTCGACGCCGCAGACGATAGCGTCCTCCCGAGTAATGACTCTTGCTTCGGCGCGCTGTTCCGCGGGAATCAGCATGGCGGTGATGTCGCCGGAACCGATGTCTTCTGCAAGGGCTTTTTCTACGTCTTGTTGAATGGCGGGCTGAATGAGTTGTTCCAACATATATAAAGGCTCAAAGTGTAGTGTGTGTATTCGGCGATAAAATCAGCGTGCCGTTACGTTGGGTGAACGACAGTCTCTGCAATGCGCTCATGCCAAGCAGGATTTCATCCTCCTCCGTCATGGAAGAGAGAATGCTGGCCTCGACGTTATGCAGTTCAAACGGCCCGATAGTCAGCGTTTTTAAATAAGTGCGAGTGGCCTCGACGGCGCCATTGGCGGTCTGTACGTAGCCCCGGCTCAATTTTGGCAATTGCAGACGCTCCGCCAGTTCGGCGGGCACCGCCACGGTAGTCGCGCCGGTATCCAGGAGAAAGTCCACTTCTTCTCCGTTGATGAGTCCAGTGGTCAGGTAGTGTCCCTGATAATTGGATTGTAAGACCAATTCCTGCGCTCCATTGGCGGACTGGATGATCACGGGAGACTGATTGGGATTCTGCCTCTTCTTTTCCCAAAAGTCGAAAAACTGGGTGAGCAGGAGAATGCCGATGATCCAGGCGGCGATGAACATTCCTTTTCCGATTCCGCGGACCTGTGAGGGATTATTTTGACTCATAACTGCGGGCTTGATTTGGATACCGGATAATTCTTCAAGGCAGGTCATAATAACCTATAAACGGAGTCTCACAAGAGGCAATTAATTCAAGGGTTTCAAAGCGGTATAGGTTAATGTGTGATCAGCGTCACCCGGCAACAAATTGTGACAAAAGACGGTATGGTGACGGTATATACTTGCACCGTGGACAATATTACGTCGCTTTGTGACGTATTTTGTCAAGCAATGCATGTGGTTAGCTGTTGTCAGGAAGTGCGAGTTGGGAGAAAGTATGTCAACGAGTTCAAAAGTTGTCCGTCTTGACGTTTCAAGGAGTCAGCAAGAGGCTGTCAAGGGTGTGAAGTTACCGGCACTGTTAATCAAGTTACGCGACCGTTGTGGCGAGCACAACCGTAAACTCCTGGACAGGTTATTCGAACAAGTTGACGACTCGTTTTTTGACTTGGCGGATAAGTCCGCGACCAACTCTGAGCAGGCGTTGTTCTTTGACGCCATGCGTGAAATCCGCCTGAAAAAAGAGCGCATCGCTGCGCTTTTCATGCAGTATTACAATCGCGACTTTCAGTTTTCTGACGCGCATAAGCCAGGGATGCTGAAAGCCAACTTCGATCCTCAAAATCTGACGCTGGTGCAGGAAGACAAGCTGGAAGAGCAGGTCGCCATCGACAATATGGTGAACCGCTTTAAAAGCGAAATTGGCCGTGACCTTGAGCACCTGACCATTCGTTTGGACTCGCTGTTGTTTGATGTCAGCGTGGAAGAGGAAAACAACCCGCTTGGCCCCCAGCGCATGGTCACCAATTTCGTTACCGCCTGCGCCGAACTGGATATGGGGATTCGCGCCAAGCTGGTGTTCTTCAAACTATTTGAAAAACATGTGCTGACGCAGAATAAAGCCGTGCTGGAAGCCGCCAACAAGTTTCTGGCGGAGCAGGGCGTAATGCCTGACCTCAGCGCCAGTCGCAGCGTGCGCCGCACAGGGGTTAATTTGCCCCACGCCAGCGGTTCTGTGATTGATCAGAACACGGGCGCCGTCGGTGAATACAACGAAGGCGGGTGGGACCCGCAAATTGATCCGCTGCAATATATGCGTCAATTTTCTGACGCTCAAATGGCGAGCGCAGCGGGGGCGGCGGTAAATTTACCTGTTGTACAGCAAACTGCGTTATTAAATTTACTGTCTCGCCTGCAAACAACCAATAAGGCGCCGACAGCCGCGTTGTCTGAAAACGGTCTGATCAACTTCATGGGCCTGATGGAGCGCGCCGTCCTTGGTAAGGAAGGGCAGCCCCGCGCTTCCGTGGGGCGTTTGGACCAGGATGTGATGAATCTGGTCACCATGTTGTTCGAATTTATTTTGGATGACCGTCAAATACCTGCGGCGATTCGTGCAGTGATTGCGCGCTTGCAGATTCCCATTCTGAAAGTAGCGTTGCTGGATCGCACCTTCTTTAATCAGGGCGGTCACTCGGCGCGTAGATTGCTGAATGAAATGGCCACTGCCTCTATTGGCTGGACGGAAAAAGCGCCAGGTGAATCTGACCCGTTCCTCGCCAAGCTGGAGGAAGTGGTGCAGCGTCTGGTGACGGAGTTCGACAACGACATCACCATCTTTGACGAAGTGCTGGAAGACTTCATTCGTTTCCGTGAGAGCGATAAAAAGCGTCGCCACCTGTTGGAGCAGCGCACGCGCGACGCGGAAGTCGGGCGCGCCAAATCCGACGCCGCCAAGAAAGTGGTGCAGGATGTCCTGAACGATATGCTGGCTGGCAAGAATATTCCTGCTCTGGTCATGGAAGTATTAAAGGAAGGCTGGAGCAATTATATGGTGTTGCTGCAGCTGAAAAGCGGCAGAGAGCATCCCGATTGGCTGCAGGCTCAGTCTGTGGCGGCCCGATTGATTCAGGGATGCGACCCCGATGACACCAGCGCGGAAGCGCCGGAAGTCGCGGCGGTGGATAAATTGATGGAAGAGCTGCGCGCAGGTCTGCAGCAAACCGCTTACAAGCCGTTTGAGCTGGATAAGACCCTGCGTCTGTTGCAGAAAGTGTTGTCGGAAACCACGCAGCAGCGTCTGGCTAAAGAGATGACGCTGGATGACGAAGACATGGTGGAGGTTGAGACGCTGGAAGTGGCGTCCGCGCCCGCCGTTAAGAACGAAGACGCCTACATCCAGGCGGCCATGCGAGTGCTGAAAACGCCAGAGCCGCCAGTGGCGCTGCGCAAAGAGCAGGAGCTGAAGCCAGAGGTTGCGCCTGAACAGGTCGCGGAAGTTGCTGACGTTGAACAGGCTGAGCCAGTGGCGCAAGCGCCCGCCCGTATTGTCCTGATTGAAGAGGACAACGAAGAGCCGGCGGTGGAAGTAGAGGCGGATGAAGACAGTCTGAAGCTGGTTGATCGACTGAAGATCGGCACCTGGGTTGAGATCAATGAGGGTGATGACAAGAAGTATCGTTGCAAGCTGGTGGCGATTATTCAGACAACTGGCAAGTACATCTTCGTAAACCGCATGGGCGTCAAAGTGGCGGAAAAGAGCCGTATGGGTCTGGCGATCGCACTGAAGAGCGGAGTTATGTCGCTGCTGGATGACGGCCTGCTGTTTGACCGTGCGCTGGAATCCGTTATCGGCACCCTGCGCAAGGAAACTCCCAAGAAATCCTGATTTGCCCACCGGTCCCATAAAAGGGATCGGTGTCGGCATAAAAGTGACAATTTATCCTCATTGTATTCCCTCTCATACTCACTCTCCCCAGCCTAATTCTTTCGACAGGCTTGATCCACGCCTAAACTCTATCTAAAGTTCTGATTTCGCTGCGCTTCCTAAGCTGGGCCAAAACCTGTGGAAAATTCTGAATTTACAATAGACGCTCAGGGATGGTTGAGTCTGGTGAAGCGAATGCCTTCGCCTAATTTCAATCAACGACCGACAGATGCGGAGATCAGCCTGTTGGTGGTTCACAATATTAGTTTGCCGCCCGCTCAGTTTCGTGGCGAGTATGTCTGTGATTTCTTCCTGAATCGCCTGGATTGCGAGGCTCACCCTTATTTCAGAGAGATTGGCCATTTACAGGTTTCCTCGCACTTGTTCATCCGTCGGGACGGCGAGGTTATCCAGTTTGTGTCTCTGCATGACCGGGCCTGGCATGCGGGGCGCTCGTCCTGGCTTGGGCGAGATAACTGTAACGACTACTCCATTGGCGTTGAGCTGGAAGGCGCGGACGATATTCCCTATGAGGCGATCCAATATCGTCGACTAGCCCGCATTGCGAAGAGCATACGCAAGGCCTTTCCCCTGATAACGGAGGATAGGGTGGTTGGCCACAGCGATATCGCGCCGGACCGTAAAACCGATCCCGGACCTGCGTTTGATTGGCCTAAACTTAGAAAACTGATGTCGAACGAAGAAGGATAATCAAATGAAATTTCTGGTTTTGCTGCTGACGTACATCATGCAGAAGAGGCTGAACCTGACTCTGAGCCGGCGGCACGACCAGTGGGCGAAAAGTTTCCTGACCTTTTTCGAATTGCGCCTGCCGGTGATCCGCAACAGTGCGCCTTTCTATCTGCTGATCGCACTGGCGGCGCCGGCGCTGGCGTTGTTTATCGTTCTGCGCCTGACCGATGACGTCTTCTTCGGCTTTCTGACTTTGTTCGTACACATTGTCATGCTGTTTCTTTGTCTGGGATGCGGCTTTCTCAAACAGTCGGTGGATATCTACCTGCAGCAATGGCGAGAGGGGCGTTTTCAGTCGGCTTTTCGAACTCTGGAAGAGGCGGAGATTCACATTGACGAGGCCCAGAATATGAGTCCCGCGCAGCTCCATTACGCCGCCTGCTCGCAGTATCTGTATCAAACCTTTGTGCGCTATTTCATGGTGATTTTCTGGTATATGGCGATTGGGCCTGTTGGGGCGCTGCTCGCAAGACTGGCTCATGTCGCCGGACGTGATCCCTCCGTTTATGTACCGCAGCAGATGACGACCGTGTACAAGGCTTTGGAATGGATACCTTCCCGGTTGTTGGCGCTGAGTTTTGCGCTGGCGGGCAACTTTGGCGGAGCGATTAAACAGTCCGCCAACGATATGATCGATCCCCATTCCGATGCATTTACCGTTCTGCGCAAGGCGGCGGGCGGCGCGGTGGAGATTTATCCTCTGGCGGCGCCCAGCGCAGGCGGAACTCAGGACGTCGATCTGGAAGTGAAGCAAATGTGCGCGATTAGAGATTTGCTCAATCGCGCCATGATTATCTGGTTCATTCTCATCGCGTTGCTGACGGTAGCGGGACATATGGGTTAGATGTTCCGCCGAGGTGAATGGCTTACGCCGTGTAGGGCGTAAGCGTCGGCTCCAGTTCTCTGAGCAATTCGCCGAGGCTGGCGGCGAGCGTGCGTTGCGGCGGCCGGCCGGCTTCTTCCAGATAGACCTCTCCAGAATGATTGTCCACCGTGACGATGCGGTCGTCAGCCGTCAGCCCGATGAACAGGGTTAATCCCTGACGGCGTTTGCTTTTTTGAAAGGCGTGACCCAATAGATTCTCTCGCAGAGTTTCCATGTCTTCTTCATTCCAAAGTTGAATCAGACTGACTTCTCCAAACGGACTTGAGCACCAAAGGCCGTCGCTCCAATAGCTGCCGTAAAACGCCGTGATGGATGGGTGAATGGCGACTTCCAGGCCTTGCTCCAACCCATCGAAAAGGGTGAAGTCCATGTGCGGCTTGGGCGTCCAGTAGAATACGCCTGCGTCTTCATCAACTTGCTCCACGCAGGGAGAATCCAGCATGTAGCGAGTCTCCTCATTGAGTGGAATGCAGGGACGTTGTCGCGACGAAGAGTGGTGGCGCTCGATAAACGTATTGGTCAGCTCGCCAAGGCGCGCAGTAACTTCATGTTGGCCCATATAACCTTTCTAAAGATGCGTTAGATTACAAAAAACTTGCGAAAGAATGCAGGACTCGCCGGGATCCTGCAAGTTCCTCCCAATATTTAAGCTAAACTTTGCAGAAAGGAAGCAACGATAAAAATACGGATATAACTAAGCGGCGCGCAGTGGGCGTCGAAATGCGTTCAATAATAAGTCCTTCCTTGCAGAAGAAGGCGGAGAGGTGATCGAGTGAGGCAGATTCTCTGGCCTGCTATCAGGCTCATGAACCAGTTGAAACTGGTCTACAAATTTTTGCTGATCAGCGTTCTGTTTTTACTTCCGATAATCGCGTTGGGTTATAGCCTGGTCAGTCAGCTCTACGATGACGTCAGACAAATCGAAAATGAAGTCGAAGGCATGGCGGTCATTGAGCAGTCTGCTGAGCTGTTGAAGTTGGCGCAACAGTACAGGGACTATCGCAGCGTGGCGAAGCTGCGACAGGCGCCTGAACTGGAGCAGCGCACCATGGAAATTCGTTCCTCCATTGATGGCGTTTTGGCCAAGTTGGACGCCGCAGAGCTAAACTTCGACGTCAATCATGATTTACGCAAGCAACTGGAAGATCTCACCGCCTCCTGGCGCAGCCTGACTCAGGGGGATGAAAACCAGATGTCGCTTGATCCGCAGATAACCTACTTCAGTGCTTTTGTCAGCAAAGTCGAGAGCTTTCTCAGCAGCGCGACGCAGGTTTCCGGCGTGGCGCAGGACCTGTCTCGTGAAGTGCAGTTTTTGATGAAGTTGTCAGACGGACAAATCATTCGCGCGAGTAATGTCATGGGGCGCGCTCGCGCCAGCGGCGTTTACGCCGCCCTGGAAGGGCAGGTGGGCTTTGACGTAGGCGACGTCCTGAACAAAATTTTCGATAACTTGACCGCCCTTGGCGACAGCTTCACCAATCAATTGGAGGTCACGCTCAACGCCAGCCCGATGATCCGTGAGGAGCTTGCGGCGGATGCGGACAGCGTCCGCAATGTGATTATTGAGACCCGGGACTATCTGGATCAGAACATCGTCACGCCTGTGGCGCCGGAAATTGAGTGGCCTGTATTCGACAGGGCGCTGACCGTAAACATTGATGCGCTGCTGCAATTCAATGGTCGCATTTACCAACTGACGGAAACTATCCTGGATCAGCGTTTACAGGAACGCGAGACCGCCATGCTATGGATATTCCTGGTGCTGGGCGTTCTGTTGCTGATCATCGTTTACTTGTACATGGGCTTTTTTGTGTCGGTGAAATCCACCATCGAGCGTTTTTCCATCGGCGCCAGAAAAGTATCCGATGGAGATCTGACCGCGCGTTTAAAGCTGGATAACCGGGATGAAATGGGCGATCTGACTCGCGCTTTCAATCATATGACGGAGAAAGTGCACACTCTTATGACCAATCTGGTGGCGACGGCGGGTAGCGTGGATCAGCAGGCGCGCCGAGTGAATGCGGTGGCGGTGTCGAGCAGCGAAGCCTCGGAAAAGCAAATGCAGGAAACCCGACAGATATCTGAATCGATGCATCAGATGGTGGATACGGTGGCGGAAGTGGCGGGCAGTTCGCAAAGCGTTGAAGATGCGGCGCATCAGGCGGATGCCGAAGCGACCAAAGGCAAGCAGGTGGTGGACGCGACATTGCAGACTATCAGTCGTTTATCGGGGGAAATCGCGGCGTCGGTAGAGACCATTAATCGCGTGGCGCGGGATTCGCAAAATATTTCCCAGATGTTGGTGGAGATCAAGGCGATTGCGGAGCAAACCAATCTGCTGGCTCTGAATGCGGCCATTGAAGCGGCGCGGGCCGGCGAGCAGGGGCGCGGTTTCGCGGTGGTGGCGGACGAGGTGCGCACGTTGTCGCAACGTACGCAGAAGTCCACCGAGGAGATTGAGGCGATGGTCTCGCAATTGCAGGCTGGCGTTAAGGAGGCGGTGAACTCAATGCAAAGCAGCCGCTCAGTGACGGACGCGACTGTGGCGCAGTCCCAGGATGTCGCAGCGGCTCTGGATCACATTGTGGCGGCTATCGCCAGCATTGTGGATATGAGTCATCAGATTTCTCAGGCGGCGGAGGAGCAGTCCGCCGTCGCCAAAACCATTGATGAAAATGTCGGCCATATCAGCGGACTGGGTCGGGAGACGGCGGAGAACGCCAAGGAAACCCTGGCGTCCAGTCGTGAATTGTCTGCGCTAACCGGAGCCCTTCACGATCTGCTGGGGGGATTCAAAATATAGCGCGCTAGGCTTCCCACTTGGTCTGGGTCCACAATATTTCTTCGCCGCCTTTGCGTCGCGCCAGTGTTCGCGCTGCGACGAAGAGGTAGTCGGAGAGTCGGTTCAGATAGCCCTGCAGGCAAGGATTTAATTGTTCCTGCTGCGCCAGGCTAACCACTGTGCGCTCTGCGCGACGGCAGATGCTGCGCGCCATATGGCAATGGCTGGCGGCGCGGTCGCCTCCCGGCAGGATAAAATTCTTCAGGGGCGGGAGTTCTTCGTTTAGCTGGTCGAGCCACTCTTCCAGTCGAGTAATGTGCTTATCGATAATGATGAGGTGGCCGGGAATGGACAGTTCGCCACCCAGATCAAACAAATCATTCTGAATGCTTTGCAATTGGGCGTGAAGCGGGTCGTCTTGTGTCAGCTCGCAGATGACCACGCCCAAGACGCTGTTGGTTTCGTCGACGGCGCCCATCGCCTCCACCCGCAGCGCATTCTTGGCGATACGTTCGCCGTTGCCCAGTCCGGTTGTTCCCTTGTCCCCTGTGCGGGTGTAAATCTTGGAAAGCCTGTGGCCCATATATCCCCCTTGGGTAAAATTGCTGTGGTCTACGCGCTCTGGTCCGAATGGGCGCTCAGAGCAAGAACGCCTGCGGTCAGCTCGCTATTGATAGGGTGAGGCTGGCCGTGCGCGTCCGCATAATCGCAAATGAATCCGTTGATGGCGCTGATCTCAGTTTGCCTGCCAGCGCGAATATCTTGCAGCATGGATGAAATATTGTTCGCGGTGCCTTGAGCAACTGCGACAATTCGCGCTTTGATGCTGGCGGCGGGTTCGCCATATCCCGCCGCGAATAGCGCTGCCGACAACTCCTCACAAAGCGCATCAATACGCTCCTGGAAGTAGCTGTGCTCGAGAATATCCCCGTTGCGGCAGTTCAACAGGGCGGTAAAAGGGTTCACGCCGCAATTCACGCTGAGTTTACGCCAGAGCTGCTCGCCGATATCCGCCGTTGCGTCGCTGCGGAAACCCGCCTGCTGCAGCAGGTGGGCCAGATGCTGCGCTTCCTGAAATGTGGCGTTAGCGGTGAGAGGTCCCAGCCAGGTCTGGCCATGGCCGGCGTGAATGATATGTCCTGGCCTCGGCTGATTTGCGCCTTCTGTTGTGGAGGCGGCGTAAACCGCCATATCGGCGTATTCCTGTGCGATCTGCGTTTGGCTGCCCATGCCGTTTTGCCATAGCAGAATGCGGCATGCGGGAGTGAGTCGGTGTTTGACTGAGTTCAGGGCGGCTGCGGCAGAGTAGCTTTTGGTGGTGATAAAAAGGGTGGAAATCGGCTCCGCCGCATTTGCGGTTTCCCAGTTTAGTAACCTTGTCTTGCTTTCGCCTGCTTGATCAAGCGTTAACGCAATATGCTCATCGCTGGGTTGGGCGTGAAGAGAAGGGGGGCTGCGTAGAATCAGGCGCACATCGGCGAAAGGGGAGAGCCGGCAGGCCAGCAGGCCTCCCAGCGATCCATTTCCCAGAATATGTATCCGGTGTCGCATACCGGTGTGTCCTTAGTGCGTCAGTCGCAGCCCCTTTAGTCTGGAGAGTTAGATTGACTCGATGCGGGACACTTGCTCACGCAGCTGAGCCAGCGCGGCTTCCGCATCCGCCAGTTTTTCTTTCTCTTTTGCGACAACGGCTTCAGGCGCCTTGCTGATAAAGCTTTCGTTGCCCAGTTTGCCTTGCAGGCGCTGCTGTTCTTTCAAAAGCTTGTCAATTTCCTTGCCCAGACGCGCCAGCTCGGCTTCTTTGTCGATCAAGCCCGCCATTGGCACCAGCACTTGCATGGCTCCCACCAACTGAGTGGCCGCCATAGGCGCTTCTTCGTCCGCCGCCAACCAGCGGATGGACTCCAGCTTGGCCAGTTTCATCAGGAACGACTGATTGGCTTGCAGGCGTGCTCTGTCGCTGTCATCGCCTTGCGCAAGAATGACGTTGATGGCTTTGGCGGGAGAGATATCCATTTCGCCGCGAATGTTACGCACAGCCAGGATGACGCCCTTCAGCCATTCAATAGAGGCGGCGGCTTCCGGGTCGATGCGAGAGGCGTCCGCCACCGGATACGGCTGCTGCATGATGGTGGGCCCGGACTTGCCGGCAAGCTCTTTCACCTTCTGCCAGATCTCTTCCGTGATGTAAGGCATGAACGGATGCGCCATACGCAGAGCGGTTTCCAGCACACGCACCAGAGTGCGGCGCGTACCGCGCTTCAGTTCGGCGGAAGCAGCGTCGTCCCACAGTACCGGCTTGGACAGCTCCAGGTACCAGTCGCAGTATTCGTTCCAGATAAACTCGTAAATGGCCTGAGAGGCCTGGTCAAAGCGGAAGGCTGCAACGGCTTTCTCCACTTGCTGTTCTGTTTCCTGCAGACGGGAGATAATCCAGCGCTCAGCCAGACCCAGCTCGTAGCTTTCGTTATTCTGGCCGCAATCCTGACCTTCGGTATTCATCAGCACGTAGCGCGCTGCGTTCCAGATCTTATTGCAGAAGTTGCGATAACCTTCGATACGGCCCACGTCGAACTTAATGTCGCGACCTGTGGAAGCCAGGGAGCAGAAGGTGAAGCGTAATGCGTCGGTGCCGTAAGAGGCGATGCCTTCCGCGAATTCGCTGCGGGTGGCTTTCTCGATTTTCTGCGCATCCTGAGGCCGCATCAGACCGCTGGTGCGTTTGGTGACCAGCGGCTCCAGCTCGATGCCGTCAATCAGGTCGATGGGGTCGAGCACGTTGCCTTTGGACTTGGACATCTTGGCGCCTTGGGAGTCCCGCACCAAGCCGTGCACGTAAACAGTCTTGAAGGGAACCTGAGGTTTGCCGTCTTCGTCTTTGATGAAGTGCATGGTCATCATGATCATGCGCGCCACCCAGAAGAAAATAATGTCGAAACCGGTCACCAGCACTGAAGTGGGGTGGTAGGTTTGCAGCTCACGAGTATTTTCCGGCCAGCCCAGCGTGCCGAACGTCCACAGCGCGGAGGAAAACCAGGTGTCCAGAACGTCTTCGTCCTGATGCAGCGCGACGCTGGCGTCGATGCTGTACTTGCTGCGCACTTCTTCTTCGTTGCGGGCGACGTAAACATTGCCCTGGTCGTCATACCAGGCGGGAATACGGTGGCCCCACCACAACTGACGGGAAATACACCAGTCCTGCAGGTCGCGCATCCAGGCGAAGTACATGTTTTCGTATTGCTTGGGCACGAACTGGATATCGCCATCTTCAACGGCTTTGATAGCGGGCTCCGCCAGAGCTTTCACCGCTACGAACCATTGGTCGGTCAGGTAAGGCTCGATCACGACGCCGGAACGGTCGCCGCGAGGCGCTTTCAGAGCGTGATCTTTGATCTCTTCCAGGTAGCCCAGCGCTTCAAAATCGGCGACGATTTTCTTGCGCGCTTCGTAGCGGTCCAGACCGGGATAGCCGACGGGAATCGCCGCTTGCATGTCCAGGTTGGGCGTGCCGTCGCTGTTCACCACTTCGCCTTCGTCGCGGATGCTGGCGTCAATGGTGAAGATGTTGATCATCGGCAACTGGTTGCGCTTGCCTACTTCGTAGTCGTTGAAGTCGTGAGCCGGTGTGATTTTTACGCAGCCGGTGCCGAATTCCATGTCTACGTAGCTGTCGGCGATAATCGGAATTTCACGATTAACCACAGGTAGAACTACGGTCTTACCGACCAAGTCGCGGTAGCGGTCGTCTTCCGGGTTAACGGCTACGGCGGTGTCGCCCAGCATGGTTTCTGGACGCGTCGTCGCGACAACCAGATAGTCTTTGCCATCCGCGGTTTTTACGCCGTTGGCCAAGGGATAACGGAAGTGCCACAGCTTGCCTTTCTCGTCTTCGGAGATAACTTCCAAATCGGAAATGGCTGTGTGCAGTTTCGGGTCCCAGTTAACGAGACGCTTGCCGCGGTAAATGAGTTTGTCGTCATACAAGCGAACGAATACTTCCTGCACCGCTTTGTAGAAGCCCTCGTCCATGGTGAAGCGCTCGCGGGACCAGTCTACGGATGCGCCCATACGACGCAACTGACGGGTAATAGTGCCGCCGGATTCCGCTTTCCACTCCCAGACTTTATTAAGAAACGCTTCGCGACCCAGGTCGTGGCGGGTTTTGTCTTCTTCCGCCGCCAGTTTGCGTTCGACCACCATTTGAGTGGCGATGCCAGCATGGTCCGTTCCAACCTGCCACAATGTGTCGCGGCCCTGCATGCGATAGTAGCGGGTCAGGGCATCCATGATCGTGTCCTGGAAAGCATGCCCCATGTGCAGGCTGCCGGTGACGTTGGGCGGTGGGATCATGATGCTGAAGGGTTCGCCCTGCTGGCTGGGTTTGAAGAAGCCTTGCTCTTCCCAAAAGGCGTACCACTGACTTTCAATCTGGCCGGGTTGGTAGGTTTTTTCCATCATGACGTATATGTATTCGTTTCGCTCAGGTGCTTGATTCTAGGATCTAAGAATAATAGCCGAAAGAGGCCGCTAAATGGGCGTCTGCAACGGGTGAACGCACGGGTGCGGAATAGTGGGTGCTAGCGCTGATCAGACGGCCCTGGAAAAGGCCGCATTATACACACCCATGGGATCTTCTGATAGCCGCATGGGCGCATATCGGGCCGCGCCGCATCCCGCAGCGTGGCCGTTATCGGAGGGGATGCTCAGCTTATTTGGATAAGTTGAGGCTGTTCATATGACGGATGACCTCGGCGCGGACCCTTTGCTCGATCTGCGGCATGTACTCCGCCACCACTTTCTGCGTAGTGAGGTGGACGATCCGCTCCAGATCTTTGGTTTCTTTCAAAACCGAGCTGGCTGCGGCGTGCGTGCTTTGTTTCTTGAAAAAGGCCTCAAACTCCTTCTGAAACTCCATGCGCTCCAGCGCCAGCTTTTCCAAGTGCTCATAGGGCAAGAATGGATTATTGCCCCGCAGACTGGTCGGTTTTACGTCAACCTGTCCGTTCGCGGGTGTCATCTCCATACTTTCACACTCCTTGCTAAGTTGCGTTTGGGGTTGATTGTTCTGAATTTCGGTAAGGCCGGGATGGGAAGAAGCCAGCTCCGAGTCATCAATCACTATTTCATCCAACAAGGGAATGAGATCACTTTCACTGTCAGCTACAGGAGAACTCATCGGTTATATTCCTCGTAAATCCCAAGTTTCAATTGTAGTTATTAATCAGGCTCCGATTAATTTAATTATTATTTAGACCTCTTTGGGTCTTTATGGAAACGATGACTTGCTCGTCGCCGAGAAATGACTCCCGTTTCCTACTCAATATTTAAGCAGATTCGATGTTATAAGTCTGCAACTCGAAGCCTAATTGTTTATACAGTTTATACACTTTTCTGGATTTCGCACGGGCGTCAGGATCGCCGGTTACGAGCTCTACCACCCTGTCCGCCTTGTCTGGCGGGGCTTCGGTGAGATTTATAACAACTTCGGTGGAAATTGTTTCCGGCAGGCGGGTGCATAAAAAAACTGGAGTGTCGGAAGAGGGGGATTCAGGTTCAATACTATGTGGAATAAAGCTTTCCGGCCGAAAGGAATATAATAAATCGTCCAAATGTTCTAGTTCTTTTGAGTCTTTGCATAGGATATATATCCGATGTCCTAATCGATATATCTTTTCGCAAAGTCTACAAAGATAAAAATCCCTTTGTGCAATGTCGCCGGAAGAAAGCAGATGGAAGTCGGCTTTTGGCATGTAATGTATATAATTAATCGGAATAATTAAATAACCATGGTATCCGAATCGAATACCATGGTCTGTGACAGGGATCGCTTTATATGCGTCGCGATCAGCCTTTGACTTGGCCCAGCAGATACTCAGTCAGCAAAGGCACCGGACGGCCGGAAGCGCCTTTGTCTTTACCTGATGTCCAGGCGACGCCGGCGATGTCCAGGTGAGCCCAACGATACTTCTTGGTGAAGCGGGACAAGAAGCAGGCGGCGGTGATGGTGCCAGCGGGGCGGCCGCCGATGTTCTGCATGTCAGCGAAGTTGCTGTCCAGCTGGGTCTGGTACTCGTCCCACAGTGGCAGACGCCAGGCTCTGTCGCCTGTGCTTTCGCCAGCGGCTAGCAGTGCGTCAGCCAGTTTGTCGTCGTTGGCCAGCAGACCGGTGGCGTGGTTACCCAGCGCGATAATGCAGGCGCCGGTCAGAGTAGCGATGTCCACTACGGTTTCTGGCTTGAAGCGTTCGCAATAAGTGAGGGCGTCGCACAGCACCAGACGGCCTTCGGCGTCCGTGTTGAGAATTTCCACTGTCTGGCCGGACATGGTAGTGACGATATCGCCGGGTTTGGTGGCTTTGCCGCTGGGCATGTTTTCCGCCGCCGCGATAACGCCGACGACGTTAACAGGGGCCTTCATTTCCGCCAATGCTAACAGAGTTCCAAATACGCTGGCGGCGCCGCACATGTCGTATTTCATTTCATCCATGCCTTCGCCGGGCTTCAGGCTGATGCCGCCGCTGTCGAAGGTGATGCCTTTACCTACCAGGACATGGGGCTTCTGTTTGTCGTCGCCGCCTTTATATTCGATGACGATCAGGCGGGCGGGTTCATCACTTCCCGCGGAGACAGAAAGGAAGGAGCCCATGCCCAGTTCTTTCAGCTCTTTTTCGCCCAGGGCTTCCGCCTTCAGAGATTTGTACTCCTTGGCGAGCGCTTTGGCTTGTTTGGCCAGATAATCCGGGGTGCAGACATTACCTGGCAGATTGCCCAGGTCTTTGGTCAAGCTCATGCCTTTGGCGACCGCACCGGCTTTGGCGATAGCCGCCTCGATGGCGCTTTTGTCACGCTTGTCGCCAGCGACTTTAACCTGGCTGACTTTGGTTGGCGTGGCTTTCTCGCTTTTCATGTTGTCGAAAATGTAGCAGGCGGATTCCAGTGCGATCACCAGTTGCTCCGTCGCCCAGCCTGCTTTCAATGCATTCAGGGTCAAGCTGGATAGCGCGACCACTGCGTTGCCCGCGCCGCTTTTGCTCAGGCTTTGCATGACGGATTTAGCGGCTTTGCGGAAGCCTGCTTCGCTTAATTCTTTCTCTTTACCCAGGCCGACGAACAAAAGACGTTTGACGCCGCCTTCCTGCGGATAAAACCAGCTGGTGGCCGCCAGCTTGGAAGAGATGTCGCCGGAAGAGAGCAATTTGCCCAGAACGCCTTTGCACTGTTGGTCGAGTTCTGTCCAAACTGCTGACTGGGATTTGCCTTCGACAACGCCGACCACAAGGCAGTCGCTTTTTTGTTTTATCGGGTCGGTGGAAAGAGCGGAATAATTCATAGTGGTTGCGAATCCTCTTAACCTAAATACATTTGGCTTTGTTCTCCATGCCGGACCAACGTCCGCTTGATGGAAGGCGCCGGAGGCGTTCCCTGGGGCGCCGCAGAAGTCTCATTCGATGCGGGAGCGTCGCCCGCCGTTGCAAGAGGCAATCTATATGAGACGTATCCTATACGCAATCAAGTCTACGTTAAGGCTATGAAATTTGCATGTGAGTCTGGTATCTTGCGTCACTTTGACGCGCGCTCAAAAACGCTGCGCCGCTTAACCTCTCCTGACGCGCCGTTCCGCGCGCTTCGGTTGATATTGCGGTAGAACGTAAATAGGTAATTTCGTTGTTTATTATCCTTCGTTATCTGTCCAGGCAGTTGCTGGTCAGCATGGTCGCTGTCGCGGGCGTGCTGCTGCTTATTTTTATGAGCGGACGGTTTATCAAGTATCTGGCTGACGCCGCCCAGGGCAAGCTGTCGGCGGATGTGTTGTTCGCCATCATGGGATATCGCCTGCCGGGCTTTCTTGAGTTGATTCTGCCCCTGGGTTTATTTATCGGCATTCTGCTCGCCTACGGCCGCATGTACCTGGAAAGTGAAATGACGGTGCTGTTCGCCTGCGGCATGAACCGTTTTCAGCTTATCAAGCTGACGATGGTTTCCGCGCTGCTGGTGATGCTGGTGGTCGGCTCCATGAGTCTTTACGTCAGCCCTTGGGGGCTACGTCAGGTGGATGAAATTTTTTCAGATCAATCCAAAGTCACGGAGTTCGAATTGCTGGCGCCGGGGCGCTTCCAAAGCCTGCGCTCCGGTGAACGGGTGACCTACACCGAGGGACTGAGCAGCGACAAGCGTGAAATGCAGAACGTATTTATCGCGGAGCGGGACTCAGAAAACGGCAGCATCTCTGTCTTGGCGGCAAAACGGGGCACTCAGCTGGTCGACCCCAACACCGGCAGTCGCTTTGTGGTCCTGCACGAAGGCGCCCGTTATCAAGGGCGTCCGGGAGAAATGGATTACCGTGTTATTGAATATGACGCTTATGGCATCAAGATCGCGGAGCCTGACGCAGAGGCGGAGAAAACCCGGGATGAAGCCAAGCCCACCAGTGAGCTGTGGCGCTCCGACAATCCTAAGGACAGAGCCTTGCTGCAATGGCGTATCTCCATTCCTTTATTGGTTCCTATCGTTGCGCTGCTGGCGATCCCGCTGAGTCGGGTGAACCCTAGGCAGGGGCGCTTCTTCCACTTGCTGCCCGCCATGCTGATTTACATCACTTATTTGGGGCTGCTGATCGCCAGCCGTAAGAGTCTGGAGAAAGGGCGCATCAGCGAGTGGGTCGGCATGTGGTGGGTGCACGGAACATTTCTGGCGATCGCGCTGGTATTGATGTTCGGTCCCGACTGGCGACAGAAGAGGAGAGCGGCCCGTGCGCAGAATTGATCGTTACATTGTCGCAACCGTCGCCTCCGCCATGCTGCTGGTGCTGCTGGTGGTGCTGTCGCTGGACTTGGTGTTCGCGTTCATCGCTGAAATGGATGAATTGAAGAACGACTACCAAACCTTCCAGGCGATGAAATACATCGTCTTCACCGTACCCAGGCGCATCTATGATTACTTGCCCCTGGCTGCGTTTATTGGTTGTCTGGTAGGGCTGGGCGTGTTGGCTAACAACAGCGAGTTGACGGTGATTCGCGCCGCCGGCGTCTCCGTGGTGCGGGTGGTCTGGTCCACCATGAAGCCAGCTTTGGCGGTGGTGGTAGTGGGTATCCTGGTGGGCGAGTTTGTGGCGCCGCAAACGGAGCGTATTGCGCAGACGCAAAAGGCCTTGGAGCAGGGCGCGGCTGAGAACGTGGCTTCTTCCGCCGGTATGTGGCGGCGTGAAGGAAATGTGTTTATGCACTTCAATGCAGTGGAGCCGAAAGGCGTGCTGCATGGCGTGAGCTTGTTTGAATTCAATGATGAGCGCCGCATGGTGCGCTCGACTTTCGCCAAGCGCGCGATTTATCAGGGCGACCACTGGTTATTGCAGGACATTGAACGCACCGAGATCAAAGATGACGGCAGCAATGTACAGACGTTCGACTCTCTGCGCTGGAATGTCAGCTTATCCCCCAGCATTCTGGAAGTGCTGATCATCAAGCCTGAATACTTGTCTATCAAAGGCCTCTACACCTACGCCAACTACCAGGAAGAGCAGGGGTTGGACGCCAACTCTTATCTGATGGCGTTCTGGAAGAAAGTGCTGCAGCCAGTGGCGACTTCAGTCTTAGTGCTGGTGGCGATCTCCTTTATTTTTGGACCGTTGCGCTCGGTCACCATGGGCTTTCGCGTCTTCTGCGGCATTATCATTGGTCTGCTGTTCAAGTACATGCAGGATCTGTTGGGCCCGGCAAGTCTCGTATTCGGCTTCAACCCTGTGATTGCAACGCTGGCGCCGATCTGCATATGCGCTTTGCTAGGCGTAGTATTGTTGCGTCGAGTGCGTTAGCGCTTACCTTCTCTTACTGATCATCCCTCCTCAACAGGCGCCGGATATAACCGGCGCAGTGCACTATTTCAAAATCCGTCTAAGCTAAAGAATAAAGCTTGCTCCGATTTCGCTTACGTCATTGTTCGCAAAGCGCTTTATCGGCTCCGGCCGAGCATGGCTCAGGGGGCTTCTTCCACGGGATTTATTTTGGAGTTCTGACGCATGAATTTAGCTATGCAGTTCCGGCATAAGATTATCATTTTGAGCGGCGGAATCCTGCTGCTATCGATTGTCGCATTTGCGGCCAACAACTATTACTTTTTGGCCGACCAAACCAAGAAAGACCTGGAAGGCGGCATGCAGGAGTTGTCCGGAGCCGTATCCGGCAGCATCGCCAGCTGGCTGAATGGGAAGTTGGATTTGGTGCGCGGCGTGGCCTTGAAGGCGGCGCAAACCACGGATGTGGAGACCATCAGGGCATACGCTCAGGTCGGGTCGGTCTCCGAAGAAGTGGCGGGTATGTACGCAGGCTTGTCGAATGGGACATTTATATACAACGACGCCAACGAATCCTTCCCCTCAGATTACGACCCTCGTAAACGCCCCTGGTACACCACTGCACAGCAAAAAGGCTCGCCGACTTTTTCAGAGCCATACCGGGATGTGTTGACGAAAGAACTGTTGATCACTGCGGCGGCGCCGTTTTCAGGTTCCAGTTCAGGTGTTGCGGGGGCGGATCTTAATTTGGATGTGGTCACGAAGATGGTCAACTCCGTGGACTTCTTTGGTTTGGGATACGCCTTTTTAGTGACGGATAAAGGGAAAGTTCTGGTGCATCCCGATGTGAAGATGGTCGACAAAAATGTCACAGACTTATTCCCCAAGGAAACACCCAAGCTTAACGCCAGTGACTTGCAAGAGACTACGAGTGATAAGCAGTCCGTACTGGTCAGCTTTTTCCCCATTTCCGGCATCGCCTCGGTGTCCTGGCGACTGGGGGTGGTGATAGACAAAGAGAAAGCGTTCGCCTCACTGGCGGACTTCCGTAACTCCGCCATTGTTTATGCGGTTATTGGGGTGCTGGTGGTCTGTGTTCTGATGACATTGTTGCTGAATACCTTGATGCGCCCGGTGATTCGACTGGGCGACGCCATGGAGAATATCGCGGAAGGCGAGGGCGATCTGACGCAGCGTCTGGATGTGTCCGGCAAAGACGAATTCACCCGTTTGGCTACCAACTTCAACGCTTTTGTGGCCAAAGTGCAGAACTTGGTTGGCGATATCAAAAACTCTATTGAGAGCATGTCCGCCGCTGTCCGGGAGATGAAAGGCTTTGCGGCGGAAACCAGCGAGGCGGTGGCCTCACAGCAGCAGGAAACCGAAATGGTGGCGACGGCGGTGAATGAAATGTCCGCCGCTGCGCGGGAAATCGCCCAGAATGCGCAACAGGCGGCGGAGGCGGCGCAAGAGGCGGACGACGAAAGCGCCAATGTTAAGCGCATTGTGGACGACGCCATCAAGTCTATCGAGCAACTTTCCACTCAAATCGGCAGCGCATCGGAAGTCATCAACGCTCTGGAAGGGGATGTGAACTCGATTGTGTCAGTGCTTTCCGTTATTCGCGGCATTGCCGAGCAAACCAACTTGCTGGCGTTGAACGCAGCTATTGAAGCGGCGCGAGCAGGGGAAGCGGGACGCGGATTCGCCGTCGTGGCCGATGAAGTACGGGCGCTGGCCAGCAAAACCCAGGAAAGTACGGAAGAGATTCAGGCTATGATCAGTCGCTTGCAGGATGGCTCCAATAAAGCCGTGGGCAGTATGGAGCAAAGTCGTAACAACGGGCAGGCGGCGGTGGATAAGGCGCAGTCGGCGGGCTCGTCACTGAATGCGATTGTTTCCGCCATCACCACTATCAGCAGCATGAATACCCAGATCGCCGCTGCTTCCGAGGAACAGACTGCGGTGACCGAAGATATCAGCCGCAGCATCACCTCCATCGCCGATGCGGCGGAGCAGACTGCGCGAGGAACTCAGGAAACCGCCAATACCAGTACGCAATTGGCGGAGTTGGGCGAGCATCTGCGTCAGCAGGTGGCGCGCTTCAAAGTGTAAGTCGGGAACTTGTTTTCTTCCTCGAATGGGCGGTAGACCCGACTGCCGTCCGTTCGCTTTTTCATCCGCTATGTGCGGCGTTTAATTGGGAACATAGCGCTGCAGAATGTCATGCATCTGACCGCTGAGCTTCAGGTAATCCAACGCTTTCTGAAATGATTCAATGATGTGGTCGTCCACGTCCAGGTTGAAAGCGAAATATTCAGAAGACTCGGTGACCGTCATCACCTCTTGATAGTCGCGGGCGTCCAGTCCTAATTGTTGCAGATACCAATTGGCGGTCTGCGAGCCGTACGCCCAATAATCGACTTCGCCGTTGTTCAGCATTTGTCCGCAGGTGAGCGGGTGCGTGGTGGCGGTCAGGTTTCGCTCTTTGACGCCGGCGCTGACCATCAGTTGATGGCCAACGTCATCCTGAATGACGCAGATGCGCTTATGGCCGAGTTCTTTCAGGTGGATCGGCTCTGATTCTTCGTCCTCAACGTCATGGCGTTTCCCCATCAATACGACTTTGGAGCGGTAGATGGGGCCGACCCATTTGAATTTGTCCTCTCTCTGCGGCGTGCGCGTCATGGTGAACAACGCGCTGCGGTTCTGACTGGTTGCGGCTTTGTAGGCTTCCGGCCAGTTCATGAAATGCACGTCGCTGCGGCTTTTGTCTGCGCCAATGGTTTCCATGATGGCATCGAAAAGGTCCAGGGCGATGCCTTTGGCCACGCCATTTTCGCGGTAATTGAAAGGAGCGTAGTCCTCGCTGTAAAAACTGAGCTGCGAGATGCCGTTGATGACGTCAATGTTGTTAAGAATGCGCGAGTAATCGCCATTGCGCTTGAGGCGTTTCAGACCCTGATTGAAGATCGCGACGTAGCTGCGACTGTTAGGGCCATTTTTGGGGAACATTACCGATAAACCGTCCTGAATCAGGGGCTTCTCGTCATAGGTGAACAGGCGCTGATATTCCGGCAGTTCATGTTGCAGCAGATATTCCCCTACTTTGGCGTCCAGGGGAAACAAATCGATTTCACGTCGCAGCAGTTTGACCAGGTTTTGCCGGTCATTCACGGCGGGGATGACCTGCAGATTCTGGTTGGCGATGGCGTTATCGAACGCTTCGCCGTAACTGTAGCCGACGCTGACTCCAACCCGGTAGGGCGCAAGGTCTTTCAGCTCGTTCCAGGTGAAATCCTGATCTTTCAGGTGAAATAACGCGCTGCTGCTGTAAATGATGCGATCGCTGAACCAGAAATTGCGCCGTCGTTGCGCATTGTCGACCCAGCCGACGGCGCCGTCCCAGCCGGGCTTGCGGGCGAACTCGTAGGCCCGGGCCCAGGGCATGAAGTCATATTCGACTTCAATGCCTTCAAGAGCGAAGGCTTCGGTCACCAGTTTGGGTAGCAACCCTTTGTAGGGCAGGCTTTCCGACGCGTAGGGCGGCCACTCTCCGACGGTCAGTTTGATCGCGGCGGTAGAAGTTGAAAATGTGGCGCACATCACAAGTCCGAGAAAAAAGCGCCATCTTGTCGTATTCATCGGCATCCAGGGTTCCGACTTGTCCATGGTTTGTTGCTTATTTAGCCCGTTAAACAGGGCGCTGATAACGGGCGTTATTGCGTCCGTCGTCAGGCCGCGAGTTTAAAAGCCTAATGGAAATTGCGTGAAAATCCGTCAACCGACGTGTGTCGGCGTCCATCCGAGGCGACCCGGCGCGAGTATAGCGCTATCGGGCGATGGAGGTGTGTTTTGATTTGTTTCTGCATTTTCATATTAGACTAAAGGCTAATAAGGTCGTCATTTTTATTACGCTACTTTACCCCGCTCCTGGTTACAACTACTGTAGTCAGCACGCCGGTTTCAGGGAATGTTTGAAGCCGGTAATCACAAAACCTCTATCAACCCGATTTGCTTACAAAAAAAATTGAGGGTTCTCTGTATGCGCTATATCTGGAAGAGCATTGCGCTGCTTTGCCTGTTAGTTAGTGGTGAATTACTCGCTGCTCCATCCGTTAAAATTGGTCTCAACTATCCCCAGACTGGACGATACCAGGAACAAGGTCTGGCCCAACGCAGGGCGGCTTTTATGGCTGTGGATGAGATAAACGCCGCCGGCGGCATTCTTGGTCGGCCGGTGGAACTGGTGATTAAAAATACCGGCTCCAAACCTGATCGCTCTGTGCGAAACGTTGAGCAACTGGTGGACGAAGATGGCGTTGTCGCCATATTCGGCGGATCATCCAGCGCGGTGGCGATCTCTGGCGGTAAGGCCGCCAAATCAAGGGACCGCATCTATTTCGGTACGCTCACCTACTCCAATGAAACCACCGGCACAGAAGGGCACACCCACATGTTCCGGGAGAGCTATAACGCCTGGATGGGGGCGAAGGTGCTGTCCAAGTACCTGAAAACCAATTACGCCGGTCAGAAATACTTCTTTATTACCGCCGACTACACCTGGGGGTGGAGCACAGAGCGGTCGATTCGGATCTTCAGCAACACTCAGGATAAAGAGAGTCATCCTGGCGTGCTGACGCCATTCCCCACAGCTTTGCAGAAAGATTTCGTCGACGCTTTGAATCAGGCGCAGGCCAGCGACGCCAAGATACTGGTGCTGGTATTGTTCGGCGACGATATGGTGCGCGCCCTGGAGCTGGCCACGTCTATGGGCATGAAGGACAAGATGAAAATCGTCGTGCCGAACCTGACGCTGGGCATGGCGAAGTCGGCGGGGCCAGCGATTATGGAAGGCGTCGTCGGCGCGGCGCCCTGGACCTGGGAGGTGCCCTACATTTTCAACCATCCCAAGGGGAAAGAGTTCGTCGAGAGATTCTCTGAGCTGTACGGCTTGAGGCCTTCCTCATCCGCCGCCTCCGCCTACAGCATTCTGTGGCAATACAAAGAAGCGGTGGAGCGCGCCGGCACATTCAGAACCGCGTCTGTCATCAAAGAGTTGGAAGGGCATCGCTACACGCTGTTGAAAGACGAACAGTACTGGCGCGAGTTCGACCATCAGAACGTGCAGACGGTATACGCCGTGCGCTGCAAGCCTCGTTCGGAAGTCATGTTGGATGAATTTAACGAAGACTACTTCGAAATCATCGACAGCATGCCCGGAGATGAAGCCGCGCAGACTTACCAGGAGTGGCTGGCGGAGCGTCGTTCCGCGAATAAGTCCGATCATCTCGAATAATCCTGTCAAAAGCGGCGTTCTTGCATAGAGCGCCGCCTTTTCTCTCTGTCTTTTTCTATTTCCTTTTTTTGTTTACCAACATGCTTTTTGACGCTGATGGGCTCTGTAGTAACCCACTACTACCCAATGCGGGAAAAAGGAGCCTAGACTGGTAGTCTGCTGAATGACTTCCGGCCAGACGGGCGGGTGTTTTGACTGGCGAGCGATGTCCGCAACCATAGACGACAAGGAGACAAAGGTATGACTAAAAAAATACTGATCATTACTGGCGACTTTGCTGAAGATTACGAGCTGATGGTGCCGTTCCAGGCGCTGCAGGCGATGGGCTACGAAGTGGCGGCGGTGTGTCCGGACAAGAAGCAGGGCGACAGCGTCGCCACGGCGATTCACGACTTTGAAGGGCATCAAACTTATACGGAGAAACCTGGGCATAACTTTACCCTCAACGCCACTTTCGCGGACGTGCGCTCCGAGCAGTTTGATGCACTGTTGCTGCCGGGCGGGCGCGCTCCCGAGTATCTGCGCCGGAAAGAGAGAGTGATCAGTCTGGTGCAGGAATTCACCCAGCAAGGCAAGCCCATTGCGGCGATTTGTCACGGCGCGCAGATTCTGGCGGCGGCCAAGGTTATCGAAGGGAAAAAGATTTCCGCATATCCGGCCTGCGCGCCGGAAGTGCAGCTGGCGGGGGCGCACTATGCTGACATCGCGGTGGATCAATCCGTGACGGACGGCCAGTTCGTTACAGCGCCAGCGTGGCCTGCTCATCCGGCATGGCTGGCGCAGTTCGTCAAACTGCTATAAGCCCCGCGCTGTACTTCCTTTCCAGATAGGTCGCGCAAACCACGCGCAATAAAGAGGCGAAGTTACCGACTTCGCCTCTCTTCTCTACGACTTCGTCATACAGCTTCGCCATGAACTGAGAGGTCGACATGCCCTCAGAATCTGCGATTTCCTCCAATAGCGTCCAAAAACGCTGCTCTAGTCGCACGCTGGTGACAAACCCACGCAGACGCACCGACTTCGAATGCGCTTCATATAATTGTGGATCGGTGTTGGCGTATATCTCGCACATAGGCGTCTCCGACATTGAAACGGGGTAAAATTACAACAGACCCTAGCAACTGGCGATCGGTTTTGTAAATGCGGCGTAGGCCTAAAAAAGCAATGTTGACAGTTCACACTTTCGGGTGGGAGCAGTATGATGCATTGGACTGGCGACGTCGTATTAAAACAATAATCAGGAAGGAGGCTGGAGAATATGGTCAGAACGGGAAAGCGTTACCGTAAGAATCGAGCGGACGATCACTATGACGTGATCATCATCGGATCGGGCGTTGGCGGATTATGCAACGCCGCGTTGTTGTCCCTGATCGGCAAGAAAGTCTGTGTGCTGGAACAGCACTACACCGCGGGCGGTTATACCCATAGCTACGAACGCAACGGCTATGAATGGGATGTCGGGGTGCACTATATCGGCGAGGTGCATAAACCCTGGTCGATGATCCGTAGAGTGTTCGATCTGATCAGCGACGGCAAGATTGAGTGGGCGGAGATGGATCCCTGCTACGATCGTATTTTCATTGGCGAAGACAATTACGATTTCATCGCCGGCAAAGAACCTTTCATCAACGAAATGGCGCGACGTTTTCCCGGCGAGGAAGACGCCATCCGCCGCTATGTCGATTTGCTGTATTCGGTAAGTCGACGCATCCCCAAATTTTTCGCCGGACAGGCGTTACCCAAAATCGCCGCCTGGGCTTATCACAAGGCCCGCCGTTTTCTGCTGCCGGATTACTTTTTCAAGACCACCCGTGAAGTACTGGAAGGCCTGACGCAAAATCAGCGTCTGATCTCCGTATTGACGGCGCAGTGGGGCGATTACGGCCTGCCGCCCACGACGTCGTCTTTTATGATGCACGCCATGGTTGCGAAGCACTACATCACGGGGGGCAATTATCCTGTGGGCGGTTCCTGGCGCATTGCTGAAGAAATTATTCCGGTGATTCGCCGTAGCGGCGGTGAGGTGTTCACCTACGCGCAAGTGGCGGAAGTCCTGGTGCGCTCTAATCGCGCTTACGGCGTGCGCTTGAGCAATGGCGATGAGCTGCAGGCGGACGCCGTGGTCAGCGACGCGGGCGTCATTCCCACGATCAAGCACCTGTTGCCAGAGTCCGCAGCGGCGAAAGGCGACTTGCTGAAAAAGTTGGAGGGACTGGCGCTATCCGCGTCTCACCTGTGTCTCTATGCAGGATTTCGCGGTTCCCCGGAAAGTTTAGGCATGCCGCGGAGCAACTTCTGGATTTATCCCTCTGATGACCATGATGGTAACGTCGCCCGCTTTATGGACGATCCATCCGCGCCTTTTCCTGTCACCTATGTGTCCTTTCCTTCAGCGAAAGACCCCACCTGGAATGCGCGCTACCCAGACCGTTCCACCGTGGAGATCATCGTGCCCGTCAACAACCAATGGTTTGATAAATGGGCGGGATCGCAGTGGAACAAGCGCGGTGAAGACTATCTCGAGCTGAAGGAGCAGTTTTCTCATCGGATGCTCGATGAACTGTATAAGCGCCTGCCGCAGTTGGAGTCGGCGCTGGACTTTTACGAGCTATCCACGCCGCTGTCGACGCAGTGGTTCCAGATGAACATGGGGGGAGAAATTTACGGGGTGGATCATACCGTTGAACGCTTCCAGCAGGACTGGCTGCACCCGGTAACCCCCATCAAAAACTTCTATCTGACCGGTGCGGATATAGTCACCGCTGGAGTAGGCGGCGCCTTGATGGGAGGCGTCATGACCAGCTTCGCCATGTTGGGCAAAGAAGGCTACAAGCTGGGGCGTCTGCTGAAGCAGGGGCCGCAACCTGCGCAACCGGCGTCGGAAGTCAGGGAGGCGGGATAATCCCCCTGGGGATCGAATCCCGCCGCAGAATGCGTTATGTTGTTGATCCGCATTTATAACTGCTAAGGATCAATCATATGGGGCATGGCCGGGGCGGCGTTGGAGCCGGCGTAGTTTGGATTCTCATCTTCTTGGGCGTGCTGGTCTGGTCGGGGCTATGGCCGAAAGATCGGTTTACCTGGATGCTGGAAGTGGCGCCGGCGGTGATCGCCGCCTTCATTCTGGCGTCCACCTACAAGCGATTTCCGCTGACGCCCCTGTTGTATTGGCTGATCTTGATCCACTCGGTCATTCTTATGGTGGGCGGGCACTATACCTACGCGGAAGTGCCCCTGTTCGACCGCATCGGAGAAATCATGGGGTGGGGGAGAAACAACTACGATAAGGTTGGACATTTCGCCCAGGGCTTTATTCCTGCGATGGTGGCCCGGGAAATTCTGCTACGTCTGCGGGTTGTGAAAGGGCGTGGATGGATGAACTTCTTTATTGTCTGCATCGCCCTGGCGATCAGCGCCTTCTATGAGCTGATTGAATGGTGGGTGGCGGTGGCCAGTGGAGACTCTTCCGTCGCCTTCCTGGGCACCCAGGGCTACGAGTGGGATACCCAGTCAGACATGTGCTACGCCCTGGTGGGCGCTATTACCGCTTTAGTGACCCTTGGGCGGGTTCACGACCGGCAGTTGTATCGCCTTAAACGGGCGCCGGTGGCGGCGCCCTGAGGTTGGAAAGATCAGGCGGACGGCAGGTTTTTAAGCAGGAAGTCGCGGATATTTTCGCCCATGATCCTGCGAATCTGACGTTCGTTCAGCCCCGCTTTCATCAGTGCTTCAGTTAAGCCATCCAGTCGGGTGACGTCGAAAGGCGTCGCCACGGCGCCATCGAAATCTGACCCCATCGCCACGTGTTCCACGCCAATCAGATTGACCGTGTATTTGATCGCGCGTGCGATGGACGCCGCATCGCGTCCGCAGACCGCCGTCGACCAGAAGCCGATGCCGATGATACCGCCGTTGGCGGCGATGGCTTTTAACTGAGCGTCGGACAAGTTGCGGTTGTTGTTGCAGGTTCCTTTGACGCCCGTGTGCGACACGATAACGGGGCGCTTGGCCATGGCGAGCACGTCGGATATGGTTTTGGCGGAAGCGTGGGCCAGATCAATGATCATGGACTTGCTTTCCATGGCTTTGACCCATTGTTTTCCTAAGGTCGTCAGACCCCCTTTGTTGACCCCATGAGCGGAGCCGGACAGCTCTGTGTCGAAAAAATGGGTTGGGGCGATCATGCGGAAACCCGCCGCATACAGGGCATCCAGATTGTTCAGGTCGCCTTCCATCGCTTGCGCGCCCTCTAAGGTGAGCCAGCCGGCGAGGGCGTCCTTGTCGGTTTTTCGCTGCGCAATGAAATCCTGTAGATTCTTGCGGTTCAGAATGAGTGTGAATTTGTTGGCGGGCGAGTCGGCGAGGTCGCGAAGCATTCCGGCCTGACGCTCGGCGCGACTCAAAAGGCTCTGTAAAGCGCTGGGCGACCAGGCCTGCGACAGTCCCAGCCAGAATATCATGTCGCTATCGCCTGCATTTTTCTGGATGTTCAGGCCGAAAGGAACTTTGGTCACCACTGAGAACGCCTGCAACGCCATGCCCCCCTCCCGCAGCCGCGGCAGGTCCATGTGACCCCGCTGATAGCCTTTGGACAGGTTGCGGCCCCATAGCAGTGAATCCGAGTGCAGGTCGGCGATGAACAGAGACTGGTGCAGGCTTTTGACTTTATCCGTCGCCGGCTGCGGCGGTGAACTCGTGAGCTGATTGCTGGCGTTATCCACCAGTGGCGGAACCAGGGCGAAAAACGAAAGAACTGCGATGATCAGGGTGATCAGCAGTCCAGTCAGTATTTTTTTCTTCATGATGTATTGAGACCTTATCCATCGGTAAGCCGGATTGTTCCGAGCGGGCGTCAGTACCTTACCCAAAGCGAAAGGGGATGCCAACAAGACAAGGGTTGAACAAAGTGTAGACAGAATTAAAAATGCTGTATATAGTTACAGTACTGTATGTTTAAACACTTCCCGGCGTCGCCGCACAAGCAGGAACGCTGGCACTGTTATATGAGGGCTTGATTATGCAGGTTTCGTCTGACGGAGATATCATTCGCATTCAAATGCCGGTTAGCACATACATGATGGCGTTCTACTACAAATGCGTAGATGGCGAGTGGGTGCGCTATAAAAGAGAGAGACTCGGGACGCTGCACTAGTCTCTCGCCCCTGTCGACGCATTGACCGCTCTCGCTGTGTGTGAACGCCATAAGGACATGGCTTTCTGCAAGCGTCGCCATACTTCTTGTTCAGTACCTGAACTGCACGACTAGCTGTCTGAGTCGGGTCACCATTTGCTTCAGGTTGTCGCTGGACTGGAAGTTTTCCTCCGCAGCGGTATGCAGAGTTTGCGACAGCTCACTGATGTTTACGATGCTGCGATCAATGCTCTCCGCGGCTTCGCGCTGCTCATAAGTGGCCTGCGCCACATACTGGTTGGCGTCATGCATGGATGTGACCGCGGAGAGCGTCTTGTCAATGGATTCGGCGGCCTGACTTGCTTGAGAAACTGTGCTTTCCGCGCGCTTGCAGCTTTGCTCCATTCGGGTGACGGCTTTATTTACCCCGGCGCGGAGCTGTTCGATCATTTTTTGTATTTCATCGGTAGAGTTGCCGGTGCGTTGCGCGAGCGTGCGCACTTCATCGGCCACTACGGCGAAGCCGCGCCCCTGGTCCCCTGCGCGGGCGGCTTCTATAGCGGCGTTTAACGCCAGCAGGTTGGTCTGTTCAGCGATGCCGCGAATCACGTCCAGTACGGCGCCAATGGACTCGCTTTCCTTGGCGAGCTGGCTGACCGAGTCTGACGTTTCATTGATCGCCTGGGTCAGCTCATTGATGCGTGTGGTGGCGCCGTCCACCGAGGTTTTACCGGATTCGCAGGCTTTGCGGGCTTCCAGGGCGATATTGGCGGCGTTATCCGTATTTTCATTGATGCCTTTGACGGTCGCTGTCATTTCGTTGGACGCCGTCGCCACCTGATCGGTTTCATGACTCAGTTGCTCGGCGGACTCTTTGGTTTGCGCGCTAATGCGAGCGCTTTGTTCTGAGGAGGCGGAAAGTTCGTCCGTGGTCTTCGCCAGATCGCCCACTATGACTGAGAATTTATCCATCATGGCGTTAAACGCCTGGGCGATAGCGCCAATTTCATCCTGGCGGCTGTAATCCACTCGTTTGGTGAGATCGTTGGTGTCCTCAATCTCCGTAATCACCCGACGCAGACGGTGAATGGGCTGGGTGATGGAGCGGGATAACAAAAAGCCGACCAGCAGGGAAACCGTCACCGACACTACAAGGATAAACAACACTTCCTGCTGCAGGCTGCGGCCGCTGGCGGCGACAGAATCGTTCGCCTCCAATACCTGGTTGGCGGCGACGGACACTTCCTGCGCTGCCTGCCCAACTCCTTCGTTGGCTGCCGCCGCGGCTTTGGCTGCTTCTTCCAGTATGATTTTGAAGGTGGAGCTCATGGCCATGCTGGCGGTGCGGGCTTCGCCGATCATCGCGCTGACGCGCTGGCGGGAGTCATTGTTACGGGTGCGGTCGACAGCTTCTGCGATGGATTTGTTGAAGTCATCCAGATACATCAGTACGACATCTGCGACATCGGCCATTTCCTCATCAGTTCCGGCGATTTTATCTAAGGTGTCGCGCAGGTTTTTCTCCGCCTGATCGCCCTGACTGATGGAGCGCTCTTCGGCGGTGGTGGCGGAGTCCAGGCGCCAATACAGGTACTCGGAATACTGGGCGAAGGCGGTTTGGCTCTCCGCCAGCAGCGCATTGAGGTGTTGTTGCTGACTGACCAGCTGATTCTGCTTGGCGACAGCGGTGTTCTGCTGTTCCACCATACTGCGCTGGCCTTCGATGGTGCTCAGCATGTCATGCACCGCCCCCAGCAAGTAAACCAGTGCGCAAGTAAGAATGATGGCGAACACGGCGCTCATCATTAATGCGCGATGGAAAATGGTGATGCGCCGGGTTACCCGGTTGAAGATGTGAGCCATGTCGCTTCCGTATTTGAATTTAGTTCAACTGGCGGCGGGAGTTATACTTCGCGGACGAATAAGATAAGCTCCGCAACCGCTGGACGCGATCTCGCCATCCCGGCATCGCCGTGGCGGTCTTTAGATGGTTTTGTCGCAGCCGCTTAATCTATTATTACTCTTATTTATAGCAGAAATTCTCAGCTCCGCCCGGCGGCGGGCTGTCGGGTATGAGGAATCGGTTTTGAGCTGCAAACTGGGCGTACTGTTACTGCCGGGATTTTCCATGCTGTCCTACGCCAGCCTGGTGGAGCCGTTGCGGGTATGTAACGAGCTGCTGGACGAGCGCAAGTATCGGCTGGTGCGGCTGGGAGCGGAGCCGGTGGTGACGTCGGGAGACGGCGTGGCGGTGTCCGTTGACCGTTCTCTGGCTCATGCCGCCGGCCTGGACGCGCTGGTCGTCTGTGGCTCAGTTGGTCTCTATAAAACGCCGCTTCTGGAAAAAGAATGGCTCTCCACGCACGGCAAAAGCCTGTCCTGGCTGGGAGGCGTGGCTAACGGCGCGGCTTTGCTGCTGGAACTGGGGCTGTTGCGCGGAAAAAAAGCTTCTTTACAGATTCCCGACGCTTTTTCAGCGCATGCGCAAGCCTGCTTTCTGTCCCAGGATGTGTTTTCCGTTGACGCCAATATCTGGACCTGCCGCGGCGGCACCGCTGCGCTGGACATGGCGCTGTTTATGATTGGGCGTCATCACGGGGTCGAGTTAGCGGAAATGGCTTCTCAAGCGATCATGCGGGAGCGTCTAGGCGGCGCCAAAACCACGGGGCGCAAACGTCCCGACCTCGTGGCGAAAAGAGAGGCGCCGGCGCTCTGCGATGCGGTGCAGTTGATGGAGAACAATATCGAAGAGCCGTTAACCACGGACGATATCGCCAAGCACCTGGAGATCTCCCGACGCCAGCTTGAGCGTCTATTCAAACGCTACCTGGACTCCGTGCCTTCCCGTTATTACTTGCAGATTCGTCTGGAAAAGGCGCGGGACATGCTTTGCTCTTCCGCCTTGAGCATCACCGAAATTGGTTTGAAAACAGGCTTTTCCTCCGGCGCGCATTTTTCTACTGCATATCGAAATCTGTATGGGCTGACGCCCAGTGAAGAAAGAGCCGGTCAGCCTTGATGGCCGCCGGCGAACAATAGACGTTACTGCTCGACGGTCTTCAATGCATTGCGAGTGGGAGCTTCTGCATGAGGGATGGCGCGAAACAGTTTGCGCACCACATAGTTGACCGCCGCGGCGCGATGCCGCATCCACAGATGGCAATCCACGGGTTTGGCGCCGAGATTGGCCTTGGGCTCCAGCGCGGTTCTGCCCAAGGACACTTTGCTGCAGCCAAACTGGCAGCCATGCTCGATAGAAAGCTGCAGTAGCCGGAAATACAGGGGCAGGTCGGCATTGATCTCGTAATCCATGCCCACGTAGTAGGCCATGGATGTATCGCGGTCTTTAACCGAAGTGACGAAGCCCACAATCCGACCATCCATTGACAATGTGGTGCAGGCGAAACGGTCTCCCAGCGAATCCGACAACGCTTTGAAATACCCCTTGGGCAATGTCGCCAGACGGGCGGCGGCGCGGTTCTCCACCTGCAGGTAGAGGGCGTGCAGCGCGGCATCCTGTTCATCGCTGATGCTGTCCAGGGGCTGCGTTTCCACGCCAGCGTCCTGCAGTTTCTTGATGATGGCGGTAATGCGCTTGCGGTACTTGCCGGTCAGGCTTTGCAGGTAATCTTCGAAGGTCCGGGTTCCCGGCTCCAGCGTCAACACCATTTCCGGGTCAGTCTGAATGGATCGGTAACTGTACCGCTTGAGGATGTCAGACTGCGGCAGCATGTCGCTGTTGAAGTCCTTCAGCATGACAAAGTCGATAGAGCCGCCCAGTTTTTCTCCCCGACGGATGCGGTACAGCAGCTCAGCCAGGGCGCGCCATCCCAGCTCCGCATCGACGCCCTCGGCGAAGGCGACGCCATGGAGGCCGCAGGACACCAGATTGCCGCAGACCAAAATGCGCTCCTGGTATTTTTGACTCAGTTTGGCTTTAGCGTTGTCGGGCTTTTCGCTTTTCATCATTCGGTCGCCGGACACATCGGCGATCTGGCAGCTGACCACGCCGATTGGAGAGCGATCTTTGTATATCAGGCCGTAGCGGGGAGAGACGTTGTCCGGCGCGTTGAGTTCCAGCGCCTGTAGATAATCCCGTTGCAGAAATACGGATGCGGAGGCGGCGACGCGGTCCCAGTCCGTCGCATTGAGAAAGTTGATGCTGTCGGCGATAGCGAACTCCAGTCCCAGAGGCGTGCGGCGTTCTTTATGTCGATTTTTTACGTCCTTGATCTTGGCGAGCGTATTTTTCATGGTTATTCACACCCTTTATAGAAAGCCTTTCTATACTAAGCGAGACGGGGACTGTCGCGCGACAGTATTATTCTCTGGCGAATCAATACGCTATAGCCCATTGAAATTGCCTTAATTACGTATGGCGGCCTGCGTCGGGGTGCGCAAATCTGTAAATTCATGTCGCCTTTGCGAAATCCTTCTATTTCTTTTGTTCCTAAACTAACTGACATTGGGCCTGACAGGCCCGTAAAAAATAACTTCGCCGGAGACGCTGCGGAGCGTTGGCCGGCTCACCCGAATGGAGAAGATGAATGACCTCTAGCCAAGTCACCAGAGAAATGTTTGATCAGGTAATGGTTCCCAACTATGCGCCGGGCCCGATTATTCCCACTCACGGCATCGGCTCCCGAGTCTGGGATCAGGCTGGCAAGGAATACATCGATCTGGCGGGCGGCATTGCAGTAACCGGTTTGGGCCATGCTCACCCGGAACTGGTGGCGGCGTTGACTGAACAGGCGCAAAAACTGTGGCACCTGAGCAACGTCCTGGCGAACGAGCCGGCGATTCTGCTGGCTAAAAAACTGACAGAGATGACTTTCGCAGATCGCGTATTTTTCTCCAACTCCGGCGGCGAAGCCAACGAAGCTGCGTTCAAGCTGGCGCGTCGTTACAGCTGGGAAAAACACGGACCTCATAAACATGAAATCGTGGCCTGTAACAACAGTTTCCACGGTCGTACGCTGTTCACCGTCAGCGTGGGCGGTCAAGCTAAGTATCGCGAAGGCTTCGAGCCGGTTCCCGGCGGCATCAAGCATGTGCCTTTCAATGATATCGCCGCTCTGGAAGCCGCCATTGATGAAAACACCTGCGCATTCGTGGTGGAGCCCGTACAAGGCGAGGGCGGTGTGACGCCAGCGGATGAAGCCTACCTGAAACGCGCCAGAGAGCTTTGCGACCAGCACAACGCCTTGCTGATTTTTGATGAAGTTCAGACTGGCGTTGGCCGCACCGGAGCGCTGTATGCGTACATGAAGTACGGCGTGACGCCGGACATTCTGACCACCGCCAAAGCAATGGGCGGCGGCTTCCCTATCGGCGCTATGTTGACCACCACGGAAGTAGCGAAGAGTCTTGCAGTGGGCACTCACGGCAGCACCTACGGCGGCAACCCGCTTGGCTGCGCGGTAGCGAACAAGGTCATGGACATCGTTAACACACCGGAAGTATTGCAAGGCGTTGAGCGCAAGCATGAGCTGATGGTAGCCGGCCTGAAGGCGATTAATGAGAAATATGGCATATTCAGCGCTGTTCGCGGCATGGGCCTGTTGATTGGCGCGGCGCTCACTGACGAGTGGCAGGGCAAAGCCAAGCAGTTCATGACGGCGGCGCTAGAAGAGGGCGTACTGGCGTTGATCGCTGGACCGAATGTATTGAGACTGGCGCCTTCTCTGATCATCGGCGACGACGAGATCAAAGAAGGACTGGCGCGCTTTGAAAGAGCGGTAGCCCGCGTCGCGCAAGGGCAATAAGGAAAGTTAAAGGGAACTAACTTGTACAACCTGTCAGTCTGATTAATTTGGAGGGAATGAGAATGGTGATTTTTCGCCCCAGCCGCTTCGCCGACCTGCCCGGCATTGAGAAGTTAATAAACGAAAGCGCAGCGCAGGTGTCCACCCTGCCTGCGGACCGCGACAAACTGGGCGAGAAAATCGACCAGTCCTGTCGCTCCTTCGCCGGTGATGAGTCCATGGCGGGCAAGGAACGCTACCTGTTCGTGCTTGAGGATACCGAAAGCAAGGAGATCCTGGGGACATCAGGCATCGACGCCTGCGCCGGCAACGGCGCGCCGTTTTATAACTACCGGCTGGATGAACTCATTCACTCCTCGCAGCAACTGGGGGTGTTCAACAAGGTTCCCATCCTTTATATGACCCATGAGCTCACCGGCTCTCCGCTGCTGTGCTCGCTGACTATTTCTCCCCGTTATCGCAAAACGGAGTATTTCGATCTGCTGTCGCGCTCACGCTTCCTGTTTATGGGACAGCATCGTGAGCGCTTCCAGTCCCGTATTATTGTGGAGATTCAGGGCAAGCAGGGCGATAGCGGCGATTCTCCGTTTTGGGACAGTCTGGGCCGCCACTTCTTCGATATGGACTTTGCGACGGCGGATTACTACTCCGGCATCAAGAGCAAAACCTTTATCGCGGAAATGATGCCGCCCCATCCGATTTATGTGAACCTGCTGACCAAAGACGCTCAGGATGCGATCGCACAGCCGCATTCGGCGGCCAGGGACAATTGCCAGTTCCTGAATCGGGAAGGCTTCCGCATGGGCCGTTACATCGATATTTTCGACGGCGGCCCGACTCTGGAGGCGGATTTGGATAATCTGACCACCGTGAAATCCACTAAAACCAAACAGGTCAAGCTGTCGGACAACCAGACCGGCCTGCAATACCTGATGTGCAACACCCTGTTCGAAGATTTCCGCGCCACGCTGGCCAATGTGACGGACGGCATGGGCGACCTGTTGCGTCTGAAGCGCAGCACCGCCGAGGCGATATTGGTGTCGGAAGGCGACAACGTTCAGTTCGCGCCCCTGTGATCGGCGTCGGGACTAACACTTTAAGCGAAGTATAAGACAGGGCCGGAGCAAGAGGATTTCAACATGATGATTATTCGTCCCATTAGCAGCAAAGATTTGGATGCGGTATACGAACTGGCGAAAAGCGCAGGCATTGGCGTAACGACGCTGCCCGCCAACCGCGAACTGTTGTCACAGAGAATTGAAGAATCGGAGCGCTCTTTTTCTGAGCGCATCGAGCAGGAACATGCGTATTACATGTTCGGGCTTGAGGACACTGAGGCCGGAACCATCGTGGGCGTCAGCGCGATCAAGGCGCGGGTTGGCCTGGATGAAGTGTGGTACAACTATCGGGTCTCCACCACGGTGAACGCCTCCAAAGAACTGGGCATTCACAAACAGACGCCAACCCTGTACCTCACCAACGATATGACCAACTGCAGTGAAATCTGCACGTTGTTCCTGCATGAAAAATATCGCAACAGCTTTAACGGCCAGCTGTTGTCGAAGTGCCGCTTCCTGTTTCTGGCGGACTTCTCCGAGCGTTTCAGTAACAAGATTTTTGCGGAAATGCGCGGCTACACCAACGCACAGGGCGAATCTCCGTTCTGGGAAGACCTGGGCCGCAAGTTTTTCAGTCTGGAGTTTTCTCAGGCGGACTACTTGTCCGGCATCGGCAATAAGGCGTTTATCGCTGAACTGATGCCCAAGTATCCGATTTATGTCCCGTTTTTCAGCCAGGAGGCCCGCGATGTGATCGGTCAGGTGCATGAGCACACCAGACCGGCGCTGGCCATGCTGGAAAGCGAAGGCTTCAACTTCAACGGTCTGGTGGACATTTTTGACGCCGGCCCGCTGGTGGAGTCCTTTGTCCATGGCATTCGCAGCGTGCGCGACAGCGCCAAACGCTTCGTCATGCCGGTACAGAAAACCGGCATCGACGAGATTGCCGAACCCTATATGATTTCCAACCGGTCCTTCTCCAACTTCAGGGTGGGACTGCTCGACAGCGACCAGATCAAATCCGACACCGTCTCCCTCAATCATGATCTGATGGATCATTTGCAATTGGGCGCAGGCGACACTGTACGGGTGGTTGCGTTGAAAGCGAAGAGGAGCGATGCATGACTGTACGTGAAAGCGCATTTATAAACGGCAGCTGGTTAGCCGGCGGCGGCGTAGTGTTCGAGTCCCTGGACCCAGTGACCCAGGATTGTCTGTGGAAAGGCGCGGCGGCCTCCGATGAGGTGGTTGCGCAGGCTGTGCAGGCGGCGCGTCAGGCGTTTCGCAGCTGGGGACGTCTGGATGTCGCCAAGCGTATCGATATCGTCAAGCGCTTCGCAGCCTTGCTGGAAGAAGACAAAGAACGTCTTGCTGAAGTGATCGGCAAAGAGACCAGCAAACCTCTGTGGGAGGCGCGCACCGAAGTCGCCAGCATGATCGCCAAAGTAGGTATTTCCGTTCAGGCGTTTAATGAGCGCACCGGCGTCACCGAGCAGGACGTGGCGGCAGGACATGCGGTGTTGAAACATCGCCCCCACGGCGTGTTGGCGGTTTTTGGCCCCTATAACTTCCCAGGTCATTTGCCCAACGGTCACATCGTGCCCGCGCTGATTGCCGGCAATACGATCGTCTTCAAGCCAAGCGAGTTGACCCCGTGGTTCGCAGAAGAAACCGTGCGTATCTGGGCGAAAGCCGGCTTGCCGGAAGGCGTGTTGAACCTGGTGCAAGGCGCGCGGGAAACCGGCGTGGCCCTGGCCGCCAGCGAGGACATAGACGGTTTGCTGTTTACCGGCAGTTCTCCGACCGGACACAGCCTGCACCGCCAGTTCGGCGGTCGCCCCGAGAAAATCCTGGCGCTGGAAATGGGCGGCAATAACCCATTGATCATTGCTCCTCCTTATGACTTGAAAGGCGCTGTGCATCATACGCTGTTCTCGGCATTTGTTTCGGCGGGCCAGCGTTGTACCTGCGCGCGTCGTCTGCTGGTTCCGGATACGGCGGAAGGAAAGGCGTTTCTGGATGAGCTGGTCGCAGCGGCGGCCAATTTGCAGGTAGGACGCTATGACGCGGACCCTCAGCCTTTTATGGGCGGAGTGATTTCCCTGCGTGCGCGGGATCAGATGCTGGCCGCGCAGAGCAAGCTGGCTGCGGAGGGCGGACGCATTCTGCTGGAGATGCGCAGCCTGGAGGAAAACGCGAGCCTGTTGAGCCCAGGCGTTATCGACGTCACCGATGTGCAGGCACTGCCGGACGAAGAACACTTCGGACCCATGCTGCAAGTATTGCGCTACCGCGATTTCGATCATGCCCTGGAATTGGCCAACAAGACTGGATTTGGTCTGGCGGCGGGCTTGATCAGCGACTCGCGCGAACTGTACGACCGCTTCTGGCTGGAAGTGCGCGCAGGCATCGTCAACTGGAACAAGCCTCTGACCGGCGCCAGCAGCGCCGCGCCCTTCGGCGGTGTGGGCGCCAGCGGCAATCACCGTCCCAGCGCCTACTATGCGGCGGACTACTGCGCGTATCCGGTGGCGTCTCTGGAAGCGGATCAGGCGCAGGCGCCTGGGCAGTTATCGCCGGGCATGTCCTTATAAGTTTTATGGCATGCATAACAGCAACGAATTTAAACGAGTAGAAGAGGCGGATAGACGATGAAGGCATTTGAAGTCAATTTTGACGGGCTGGTAGGGCCGACTCACAACTATAGCGGGCTTTCCTACGGCAACGTGGCCTCAGAAACCAATATTCGCGATGTGTCCAATCCCAAGGAAGCCGCCAAGCAAGGGCTGCGCAAGATGAAGGCGCTGCACGACATGGGCTTCAAGCAGGGCGTGTTGCTGCCGCAGGAGCGTCCGGACATCGCGACGCTGCGTCGTCTGGGCTTTACCGGATCAGATCGGGAAGTGCTGCTGCAAGCGGCGCATCAGGCCCCGGTGTTTCTGGGCGCCGTCGCTTCCGCCTCCTGCATGTGGACGGCGAACGCGGCGACCGTTTCGCCGAGCGCCGACACCACCGACGGTCGGGTGCATTTCACCGCAGCGAACCTGAACGCGAAGTTCCATCGTTCGATTGAGCATCCGACGACGACCCGTATTCTGCAGGGCATTTTCAATAATGAGCAGCACTTTGCCCATCACAAGGCGCTGCCGCCTACCAGTCAGTTCGGTGACGAAGGCGCGGCCAACCACACCCGCTTCTGCAAAAACTATGAAGACAAGGGCGTGGAGCTGTTTGTATACGGACGCGTGGCTTTCGACGAGAACGCGCCGCGCCCGATGAAGTATCCTGCGCGGCAGACCCTGGAAGCCTGTCAGGCGGTGGCGCGTTTGCACGGTCTGGCCGATTCGTCGGTGGTGTACGCGCAACAAAACCCGGCGGTCATCGATCAGGGCGTGTTTCACAATGACGTTATTGCGGTAGGTAACCGCAATGTGCTGTTCTACCACGAGCAAGCGTTTTTGAATACGTCGCAAATGCTGACCGAGCTGGAAGCGAAACTGCAAGGCTGTCTGCTGAAGGCCGTCAAGGTTTCCGACAGCGAAGTGTCCGTAGCGGACGCGGTGTCCAGCTACCTGTTCAACAGCCAATTGTTGAGTCTGAATGACGACGACATGATGCTGGTGGTGCCTCATGAGTGCCGCGACAATCCCAACGTCAAAGCCTATCTGGATGATCTGGTTACTCGCGGCGGCCCCATCAAGCGCGTCGAAGTTTTCGATCTGAAGCAAAGCATGAAAAACGGCGGCGGCCCCGCATGTTTACGCTTGCGTGTGGCGTTGAATGAAGCGGAGCTGGCGGCGGTGCACCCCCAGGTGATGATGTCGGAGGAACTGTTCGACACTCTTAATGCCTGGGTGGACAAGCACTACCGTGACCGCATCTCCCAGCAGGACCTGGCTGATCCGCAGCTGCTGACTGAATGCCGCACGGCGTTGGATGAACTGACGCAACTGCTGCAATTAGGCTCGCTGTATCCTTTCCAGCTGGCTTAATTCCTTCATTGAGCGACAAGAGCTGCTTCTAACCGGAGCAGCTCTTCGTTAGTCGTGTCGTAACACAACAATATGTAACGAAACTTAAACTAATTTATCTATAAGTTTCTCTAAGTGTCCGTTAATCTCTGCATGATCGGCTGATCGCCTTTTTCATCAGAATTAAAGCAGGGATACTCAGCGTGGCGGCGAAGCGTCATTCGGTTTTCAACAATGTGCGCCGATTGCTGGCGCGCGCATACAGCTTACGTACAGTGGTCATTGCGGCTGCTTGTCTTATTGTGGTCGCGCCACAACTGGCCCGTCATCTTCCTTCTCTGGATACCTGGTTATATAACGCCGCCTGGAGCGTCAACAAGAACACTCCCATCAAGCCGGCAGATGATGTGCCTCTGGCGCAAAGGCTGATGCCGGGACTGGCGCCGTCCCCCGTATTCTTTTTAGACCCCTATCTGGCTCCGGCGAAGTGGGACGCCGCCAGCCAGATTGAGACCAATGCTTTTCGTGTAGCGCCCGGACTGGAGACGCCGCCCTGGTTTTTCCTGGCCGAGAAAGCGCTCATTTTGATCTGCATGTTGTTGTTGGTGGCCGCATTGCCTCGAATGACGTGGCCGGCGGGTTTTTTTACCGTTGCTGTGTTTGTGGTTTCCCTCGCTGTCATACAGATCGGTATGCAGGTAGCGCAATCAAGATGGCTGCCGCTGGGAGTATCGATCCAGTTCCTGGTGGCGGGCTATTTGGTGATGGCGTTCTGGCTGAAACAGCAAAAGCGAATCGAAGCGTTGCGTGAAGCGCGCCAGGATGTCAGTTTACGTCTGGGTAAAATGCAGCTGAAACAAGGCATGTTGGAAGAAACGCTCACGACGTTGCGTCCGTGTCTATCCAGAGAAGACGCCTGCGCCATTGTGTACGACGTGGCCGTCCAGCAGGAAAAAAAGCGTCAGTATGACGCCGCCGCCAATACCTACTTGTCCATTGCCGCCGCCAATCCCAAATTCCGCGATGCGGCGGAACGGGCGAAGAAACTGGCGAAATTCGAAACCATGCAGCAGGCGGGAGACACCGAATGGGCGGCGACACAAACGCTGGCTACGCCGGCGGACATATCCCGTCCGGTGTTGGGGCGCTATGAAATCGTGCGGGAACTGGGACGCGGCGCCATGGGCGTGGTGTATCTGGGGCGCGATCCTAAAATCTCCCGTCAGGTTGCGGTTAAAACACTGAATTACAGGCAATTCGATTCCCATCGCCTGGCTGATCTCAAAGCGCGTTTCTTCCGTGAGGCCGAAGCGGCGGGCAGATTGGACCATCCCAACATCGTGACGGTTTATGATGTCGGCGAAGAAGCCGATCTTGCCTTTATCGCCATGGACTATATCCAGGGCAAGAGTCTCAACGCCTACGCCAAACCGGGTCGGCTGCTGCCTGTGGAAGTGGTATACATGCTGATGGCGAAAGTGGCGGAGGCTCTGGAATACGCCCATCAGAAAAATATCGTGCACCGTGACATCAAACCCGCAAATATCATCTTCAACCCGGATAACCAACAGGTTAAAGTAACTGATTTCGGCATTGCGCGGATCTCCGACAAGTCGAAAACCCGCACAGGGCAGATGCTGGGCAGTCCGTTGTATATGTCGCCGGAGCAGTTGAAAGGCGGCAAAGTGAACGGGGTCTCGGACATATTCAGCCTGGGTGTGACATTTTATCAGTTGCTGACGGGGGAGCCGCCGTTCAACGCGGATTCTCTACCTGAACTGACTCAGCAGATTCTGAACAAAAAGCACCGCAGCGTCAGAGAACTGAGGCCGGAGCTTCCCGCAAGCGCTGTTCGAATTACCAATAAGGCGTTGCAAAAGGACCCTGCCAAGCGATATGCCAATGCAGGCGAGATGGCGGAACAACTAAGGAGATGTTGCATGAACGAGTTTGGAAAAACCGCCTTATGCTGACATATAAAGTAAGTGGGCAGAGCCATGTGGGCTGTGTCCGTCGGGCGAATGAAGATTATATTGGGTGGCGCGTTTCCACCGATGGAAGAAGAGCGCTGGCGGTGTTGGCGGATGGTATGGGCGGTCACGCGGGGGGCGCCGAAGCCAGTCGCATTGCAGTCGAAGCCTTTATTGAATGCGCCATCGATCTGATGTGGCGCAATGTCGAATTATCCGAATACCTGATCCGTGAACGATTACTGGATGCGGCGGAAGCCGCCAACGAGGCGGTGTGCGTCGAACGCAGGCTGAACGAGGCCTTGTCCGGCATGGGAACCACGCTGGTGGCGGCGTTTTCTTATGATGGCGAGGCTTGCGTGGTCCACGCCGGAGATTCGCGCTGCTACTTAGTGTCGCAATCCGGGGAACTGCGACAGCTCACCCGGGACGACAGCGTGGTGCAGCAAATGCTGGATGACGGTTCCATTACGGAACAGGACGCCCCGCATGTGCCGTACCGCAATATGCTGACCAAAGCTCTGGGGTGCCAGGAAGACCTGCTGTTCAGTTGCATCAATGTCAGTCTCAAAGAGGGAGAGCGCCTCCTGCTGTGTTCCGACGGTTTGTTCAACATGCTGCCTCAGGGCGTGATCGGCGAGCTGGCCAGCGGCGTGCGTCCGCAGGAAGAGCGCGTCGACAGTCTGATCGCGGCCACCTTGAACAAGGGCGCCGAAGATAACGTCTCCGTATTAATGGTCGAAGTGAGCGGTGTAGCCATCGACGCTTGATGTGATGCGCCGCAGAGAAAAGAAGTGATAAACAGGATTATGTTCAGCGGAAGGACCGCAAGAAGTGAGGTAAATGTGAGTATGCCCATGCTAGCGCAACTGATTGATGATGTGGTGGCGAATAAGTTTCTTCTGGAGAAGCCGGAAATCGTGATCGGCAGGCATCCCAACTGTGATATCCAGATCAATGACATCGCCGTCAGCGGTAAACATGCGTTGATTGAGGTGGAGCAAAACCAATATATGGAAGGTGTGCTGGATGTCTTTATATCCGATAAAGGCAGCACGAACGGCACCTTCGTTAATGACGAAAAAGTCAGCGGCAGACGCCGTCTGAATAACAATGATGTGGTCAGAGTAGCCTGGAACGCCTTTACCTATATCGAAGGCGCGGAAAACACCTTAGAGAAAACCGCTTATACATTGGACGACTGATCGTTCAGACTCCGCTTGGCCGCAGGGAAGCGGCCGCTCAATCTCATAGACAGGTGGAACTACGTATCCTGGCGCTGAGCGGCTCGGCGCAAGCCCTGCAGGCTTAGCGTGTTGGCCTGTCGCAAGAATCCGCTTCCCTTATTGCCATTTTTCGCCATAATTCGCCCGCAAAATTCCCTAAACCTTTGTTACGCTGATATTGATCGTCTGGTATCAGGCGGTGGCAGAGTGCGGCGATATCCTTCAAAAAAACGCTTATCAAAAATCGCTACGACTAACCTCTTCTAAAGGACAGTGTATGAGAGAAGTTCTAACCCGCTGGGCATGGGGCTTACTATTGGTGTTGATGGTCGGCTGCTCCGGCGAGTCCGGTAATGACGAGGGCGGTAAGACCGCACAGTCGCAGCCGGCCGCTGCTGAGAAAAGACCCGTCATTCCGGCTCCGCAATCCGAAGCTAAAAAACCGCCGGTTAAAGTGGACCGAGAAACGCTGAAGAAAGAATACGCGCAAACGCCGTTCAAAATTCTACGTATCGGCGAGCAGCCCTGGGACGATGGTCCCGCACTCTCTGTCACCTTCTCTGCGCCTTTGGATCAGGACACGATGCTGGGTCGTTATCTGACCGTAGCGGATGAGCAGAATCAGCCTGTCGCCGGCGACTGGATTCTCAACCCCGTCGGCACAACGGCCTTCTTTCCTTTTGTTGAGCCGGAAAAGCGTTATAAGGTCACCGTATCGCAAGGCCTGTCAGCCATCACCGGACGTATGCTGGAAGAGGGCGCGAGTCAGGAGATCACCACGCGTCGTCTAGACCCTAGCGTGCGTTTTATCAGTCGCGGCGCGCAATTGTCGCCGGAACTGACCGACGGCCTGGAAATCGAAGCGCTGAATATCGACGCCGTCGATATGGATATCTGGCGCATCAGCGACGATAAAATGACTGACTTCGTCGGCGGCTACCTGGGTCGCAGCTACTACGAGCTGGAGCAACTACGCTCCTGGGGCGAACTGGTGTACGGCGGTCGCTTCGACCTCAATATCGATGTGAACAAACGCAAACGCCGCCTGATCGATCTTTCTTCTGTGGAACCTCTCAAGCAACCGGGCATCTTTGTCGCCATTATGAAAGGCGCGGGGCATTACCCTTATGAATATGTCACGACCTGGTTCACTGTCAGCGACATCGGCTTACAGGTGCGCACCTATCAAAATCAGATGCTGGCGTGGGTGAACGGACTGGCTGACGCCAAGCCTCGCAGCGGCGTCAGCATTGAGTTGATCAATCAGCAAGGCAAAATGCTGAGAAACGCCAAGACCGACTCCGATGGCGTGGCTACTTTCGAAGGCGCTGAAACCTCTGCGGTGCTGGCGATTGCGCGCACGGACAAGCAACTGGCGCTGGTGCGGTTGAACCAACCGGCAATGGATTTGACTGAGTTCAAACTGCCGAGTCGCAAGCAAAACCCGCTGGAGCTATTTTTGTATAGCCCGCGCGATCTCTATCGTCCCGGCGAGACCGTGCATATCAACGCCTTGTTGCGCGACCATGATGGCCGCAAGGTTACCGCCATGCCGATTCAGGCGGAGTTGACCCGTCCCGACGGACGCGTGCATACCTCGTTCACCTGGCAGGGTGATGAGCAAAGCTTCTATACCACTACGTTCTCTTTGCCCGAAAACACTCTGACAGGCGATTGGTTCTTCAAGGCCACCCTGGGCAATGGCGACTACTTCCTGTATCGCCTGCAGGTGGAGGACTTCCTGCCTGAACGTATGCGTTTGGAAATCAAACCGGATGCGGAAAACTACAGCACGACCGATACCATCAATCTGCAGTTGCAGGCGGAATACCTTTGGGGAGCGCCTGCGTCCGGCAATCGTGCGGAAACCACCTTGCAGATTGCGCCGGCGCGTACTGTCTCTGAAACCTTTTCCGACTTTATCTTCGGCGAAGATAACGATGCGCTGAAAGAAACGCTGTCTTTACCGCCTGTAGACTTGGACGAAGAAGGTCATTACTCCCTGGAGCTCCCCAACCATTGGTCTGATGCGACTATGCCTGTGCGGGTGCGCGCTAATGTCAGCGTGTTTGAGTCCGGCGGTCGCCCCGTCGCCAGACAATGGCAACAGTCTTTGTGGCCCAGCGAGAGCCTGGTCGGCGTGCGGCCTTTGTGGGATGGCGACATCGCCGACCCTGAAACCAGTGCGGCATTTGAGCTGATTCATATTAATCAGGCGGATGAATTACTGGGCATGGAATACCTGGACGCCACCCTGGTTCGGGAAGATTCCGCCTATTACTGGCGCTGGAGTGATGACGGGTGGGACTACGAGACCACGGAGCGTAACCAGCCAGTCTACAATCGCGTGCTGAAAATCGAGCCGGGTCAACGTTTGACGGTGTCCGTACCGGTGGAGTACGGCAACTATCGTCTGGAGCTGCGCGACAAGCAGCAGAATCTGCTTAATGCCTATAAGTTCTTTGCAGGCTGGACCTGGGATGGCGAGAGAGGCGGCAAAGGCCCGCGCCCTGAGCAGGTGGAGCTGCGCTGGGACAAAAACGCCTATCTGGGAGGCGACACCGCCAAGCTGACGTTGCAGGCGCCGTTTGACGGGCGCGCTATCGTCACGGTTGAAGCGAACGAGTTGCTGTGGCGTGGCGCTGTGGACGTCAAAGACGGCAAAGCGGAAATTAATGTGCCAGTTAAGGATGTCTGGACGCGTCACGATATGTTCGCGACAGCGCTGGTGCTGCGTCCTGGAAAACAGTCCGCCATGGAAATGCCGCGTCGCGCCTGGGGTATGCGTCATCTGCCTTTGGACCGCGAAGCCAGAAAAATGCAGATCGAACTGAAAGCGCCGGAGCGCGTTGAGCCAGAGAGCAAGGTTGCGGTGCAGATTCAGGTGCAGCCGGGCGCCACTGCATCCAAGACTGTGGCGGTGACTCTGGCGGCGGTGGATACCGGCGTCCTCAGCCTGACCCGCTTCAAAACGCCTGACCCATTCGCCTGGTTCTTCAGCCCGCGCAGTTACTCTGCGGAAATTCGCGATACCTATTCCAGTCTGATCGAAATGAGCAGCGCGGACCGCGCCAGACAACGTTTCGGCGGCGACGCGGATGAAATGTCCCGTGGCGGCGATGCCCCCGTCAGCGATGTGCAGATTGTCTCTCTCTATTCAGGCAAAGTGGCGCTGGATGCGGAAGGGAAGGGAACCATAGAACTGCAACTGCCTTACTTCAATGGCGAAGTGCGTTTGATGGCAGTGGCGTTTGACGACGCGCGCAGCGGTTCTGCGGAAAAACCGATGACTATCGCCGCGCCGGTTGTGGCGGAAGTCAACTTGCCGCGTTTCCTGGCGTTTGGCGACAAAACCGAAGCGCTCTGGGATCTGCAAAACCTGTTGCCGGAACAACGTAAACTGAGTGTCAAAGTCAGCGCTGACAACCCTCTGGGTAGCGGCGAATTCGCCACGGAAATAACCCTGGCGGGCAAAGGCCGCGAATGGGTGCGCTTGCCTCTGGAGGCGATGGATGCTGAAGGCGTGGGCAAACTGTCGTTGAGCGTCACGTCGACGGATGGCCTGGAGCCGGCGATCAATATTCAGCGTGAATGGAAGCTCGGCCTGCGTCCGCCTTATCCGGCGCAATTGAACGTGCAAAGCCATGTATTGGAGTCCGGCGCAGCCATGTCGCTGACCGACCCGTTGATTGATATGGCCCTGAGTTCGTCGCTGGAAACGCAGCTGTCAGTCGGCCCTGTGCCGCCGCTGGATTCCAACGAATACATGAAGTATCTGATTCAATACCCCTATGGGTGTCTGGAACAGACTTCCAGCCGGGTATGGCCGTTGCTGCTGGCGACGGAGCAGGACTTGTTCAAGTACGACCGCAGCAGCGGCAAGCAGCTCGCCCAAGAGCGCGATCAGTGGGTTGAGAAAGGCCTGGGACGCATCTCCGGCATGCAGCGTTACGATGGCAGCTTTGGGCTATGGGGCAACGACAGCGATGAATATCACTGGCTGAGCGTTTACGCCACGGATCTGCTGCTGGCTGCGAAACAGCGCGGCTATAACGTGGATCAGGGGCTGCTCGATAACGCGTTGGGACGTCTGCGCACCTATCTGACCACGCAAGGTCGCCTGAGCACTGAGAACAGCTACTACAGCGAAGCCCGCGATCATTACCACCTGGCTTATCGCGCCTACGCCGCATTGGTGTTGGCGTCGGTGCAGCAAGCCAAGCTGGCGGACGTTCGCACCCTGTACGATAACTACAGCAAATGGGCCAAATCGCCCTTACCGCTGGCGCAACTGGCGCTGGCGCTGGAGAAACTGGGCGACGCGCGACGCGCGCAGGAAGCCTGGTACAAGGCGCTGCATTGGGGCGAATTCGGACGTTACTATGCCGGTGATTACGGTTCACCAGTGCGCGATCTCGCCTGGACGCTGTTGCTATCTCTGGACAGCGCCGTCGCCAAGCAGCCCTGGGATCTGATCTATCCGTTGCGGGATGAACTGCGTGACCGGCTCTGGTTGTCCACCCAGGAGCAAATGGCCCTGTATCGCCTGTCCCTGGCTTTGAACACTAAAGCTGGCGCTAAATGGAAAGCCTCTCTGGCGTTAAATGGCGAAAGCGAGGTGCTGGAGCAGACGCAACAATGGATCAACACCTGGAGTAAAGGTTCCTGGCCCGGCGATACGCAACTGAGCAACATGAACGACTTCCCGCTGTTCGTCACCTTCAAGGCGCAAGGTTATCCGACGCAGGCGCCGAAACAGACCTTCGACGGAATCGAAGTCGAACGGGAGTTCTTCGACCTGAACGGTCAGCCCCTCAACGTGAAGAAGCTGGAAAGCGGCGACTTCGTGTTGGTGATGCTGCAAGTGCGTACGCAAGGCCATCGTTACCTGCCGGACGCATTGCTGGTGGATCTGCTGCCGGCGGGTCTGGAGCTGGAAAACCAGAATCTGGCTAACGCCACGCGCTTCGATGAAGTGGTGGTGCGCAATAAGATGGTCAGAGACTGGGTGGCGGATACCAGAGTGTTGCATCAGGAATACCGCGATGACCGTTATGTCGCCGCAGTCCCTCTGGACGCTTACAGCACTTCCGTGATCTTTTATTTGGCGCGCGCGGTGTCGCCGGGTGAGTACGTGATTCCTCCCACGGTTGTGGAGGATATGTATCGCCCGTACTATCGGGCGATCAGCAATACGCCAGGAAAAGTGACCATCAAGGAGCGCTCCGCGCAATGATGGGTAGGGCGCAATCTGTACGGAAAAGTGGAAGAGGGCGGCGCAAGAGCGCTCTTCAGCTGCTGATGGCGTTGGGTTGCGCCCTGGTGTTCTGGATTGTCGTGTTTGTCGCCGCCGACGCCTTGTTTCCCTTGCAGGCGCCTCAGGAACAGGGGCGTCGCTTCGCCCAGGTGGTAGTGGACGCCAGGGGGCAGCCGCTTCGGGCGTTTCCGGATCAGGACGGCGTGTGGCGTTATCCGGTGACGCCGGAGCAGGTGTCGCCACGTTACCTGCAGGCCTTAATGTCATACGAAGATCGCTGGTTTTACTATCACCCTGGCGTTAATCCGCTGGCGTTGATTCGCGCTTTTGGACAGTGGATCTATCATCGTGAAACGGTGTCTGGCGGCTCCACGTTGACCATGCAGGTTGCGCGAGTCCTGCATCCGCATTCACGGACATTGCCGGGCAAGTTATATCAGATGTTTCGGGCGCTGCAGTTGGAGGCGCATTTCAGCAAAGAGGAAATCCTCACGCTGTATCTTAACTACGCGCCATTTGGCGGCGCTGTGGAAGGCGTTCAGGCGGCGAGTTATACCTATCTGGGCAAACCCGCTGCGCAACTGACCCATGCCGAAGCGGCGTTATTGGCGGTGTTGCCGCAGCGGCCTTCCGCATTGCGGCCGGACCGCTTTCCAGAGCGCGCGCGTCAGGCTCGCGACAAGGTTATCCAGCGCATGCGTACATTTGAGTTATGGACGCAGCAGGAAACCCGCGAGGCGTTGCAGGAGCCGGTGAGCGCGTTTTTTAATCCCCATCCCATGCTGGCGCCATTATTGGCGCGGCGACTCAGTCAGGCGTTTCCAGAACAAGCGCTGATTCAAACCAATATCGACAGCGCGCAACAGACTGCTGCGCAAGGACTGGTGGCGGATTATATCCGCCAGTTCCCGGAGCAGACTTCAGCAGCGGTGTTGGTGGTGGATAACGCGACGCTGGCGGTGCGCGCGTATGTGGGAACCGCGGAGTTCGGCTCGGAGGAAAGAGCGGGGCACGTGGACATGGTTCAGGCGGTGCGCTCCCCTGGAAGCACGCTGAAACCGTTTTTATATGGCATGGCCATTGATGAAGGGCTGATTCACTCGGAGTCTTTGCTGACGGACGCGCCACTTGCGTTCGCAGGCTATCGTCCTTTGAACTTCGATACCGGATTTTCCGGCCCTGTCGGCGTCAGTGAAGCGCTACGTCGCTCGCTGAATGTTCCGGCAGTTCAGGTGCTGGACGCCCTGGGGCCGGAGTTGTTTTACGCAAGACTCGCCAACGCGGGAACGCCTTTGCGTTTGCCGGCGGGGGCGCGTCCTAATTTGTCACTGGCGTTAGGCGGCTCGGGAGCGACCTTGGAAGAGCTTGCTGGCGCTTATGCTGCATTGGGGCGACAAGGAATGGCCGGGCGTCTGCGGCTGCAGCCTGATGATCCTATAACGGAGCGCCGACTGCTCTCCACTGGCGCAGCCTGGATTATTCAAAATGCATTGCGCATGCCGTTGGAACGCAGCAACAATCTGTACCGGCAAAGCCGGGCCTGGATGCCGAAGATCGCCTATAAAACCGGCACCAGCTTTGGATTTCGCGACGCCTGGGCGCTGGCTTCCACTGAAGCGGTGACCGTAGCCGTGTGGGTCGGCAGGCCCGATGGCACTGCATTGCCCCATAATACGGGCCGCTTTTCAGCGGTGCCTCTGCTGGATCGATTGCTGCATCTGATGCCAGTGGAATCATTGCAACCCTCTCCACAGCCAGCGAATGTCCGACAGGCTCCGATATGCTGGCCCCTGGGAACGCAACAACAATTGCAGTCAAGCGACGCCTGTCAGCAAATACACCATGCCTGGTTGTTGGATGAGGCTGCCCCGCCAACCCTGCGTGACCCATTTCAATCCCTCGGGGAATCTCTGTCTGTCGCGGTGAGCCTGGATGCTTCCGGGCAATATCGAATAACGCCCCATTGTACTGAACCGAAAGTGACCCAAACGCAAGTGACTCTCTGGCCTGCGTCCCTGGAGCCATGGCTGCCCAGGCGTCGGCAAAGGGATAAGCTCCTGCCGCCAATACACCCAGCCTGTGGCGCGGAAGCAGACCAGGCGATCGGCGTCCTGGCGATGGAGGGCATTCGCCCAGGCTCCACACTAACCCCGCTTCCCGGCGAAGGCGAACTGCCGGAAGTTAAGCTAAAAGCGGACGGCGCCCAAGGAGAAAACCACTGGTTTCTGGACGGCGTATGGCTCGGTTCAGTAGAACCCGGTCAGGAATGGTCGTTGGCTTCGTTGACTAACGGCCCGCATGTTGTGTCCGTTATGGATCAGGCGGGTAAGACGGCGCGGGTGGCGTTCCGAGTGGCAGGGGTTTTCAGGAAATAAAAAGCCGTCAGGCGAACCCCTGACGGCGAACCCAGTTAATTGATTGATGTCAGGCTTACACTATTAAGCTGGCTCCACCTCAAAAAATCCGTGGGGCCTCCATTGACGCTGATATAGACTCCCTTTTCCGAAGAGTCATACTCTACAACCACCAAGCTATTTTTATCTCCTGTAATCCGTATCACTCCAACGCTTGGATTATCAGAGTTGTTACCGGTTTCAATATTGGTGCTGGTTTGCACTTTAACGTAAGAGCTCTTCATCATTGATCCGCTTAATGTCAGGCTGAAATTAGATGAGGTTTTCAATTTATCGTCATTGACGAGTAGCTTTATGTCAGAAGCGCTCAATGTTTTCGTAACGCCAGAGAATTCCATATTGAGTTGGCCGGTAAGAAGCACATCCACGGCATTTTGATATGATGAGCCCGTTATATTGAGAGTGCCGTTAATACCGACTTTGCTGTCTAAGTGGCAGCTGGTGGCTGTTATCTTCCCAGCTATATCTGTCTTGCCGGTCGCAGTGTTGTAAGTCTTTTGCGTTTCAGCTTTAAGTTGGCCGGAGGTTGGACACTTATCGACTCCGGAATTATAGGTGCTGGAATCTGGTATCAGCGCTTCCAGCCTGACTGCAACGCTAGCCAGTTTCTGTGCGTTGGATTCTGTAATCTCCAGCGCTTTTGGTGAATCAGAGTTACCGCCACCACCGTTTGACGCGACTCCGCTAACACCGCCGCCGCCCCCACAGGCTGTTACCAACAAAGCACTAGAGGCTATTAAAACGGCTGAGCTGACTTTGATAATTGAGAATCTATTCTGCATCAATGTAATACTCCTGTGTAAAACTATCCCTCGAGGAAACTGACCTCTGAATACGTACAATGGCGATGAGTGCACGAAAGAAGGCGCCTGATATCCGAGCGGGCGTAAGAATTGAGCTTAACGGCGTTTAGCCGGGAGCGGCATTCTAGTTAGTTTTTGATTAGTAGGAAATATTTTTGCATTGGGCTCAGAGGTAGGAGGTCTTTGTCGCCGCTTTTTCTGTATGATGTGGCCAATCATTCAGTATCAATAAAGCTCAGCGTGGAACGGGCTTGAATGCCATCTCGTTCTACGCTCCAGATTTTAAGGCGTTTATGAAAACTGCAAAAACGATTCGGAGCGCCGCTATGGCGCTCGCCTTAATTTCCTCCCTGGCGGCGGCGGAAGACAATATGATCTCTTGCGATAGCGACGTCATTAAGTGGTTTTCCAGCAAGAACTATGAAGCTGGCGACCTGACTTTCTATGATGGCGTCTGGTATCGATCTCGTATGCGCCATTCAGGAATGCAGCCAGGTATCGGGTTTACCTGGGAGAAACTGGATCTGCCGCCTTGTGAAGCCATCCTGGAAGCCAGTGATGGCGAGTCCGCCAAGAAGCTGGAGCCAGGTCATCCGACGACCCCTTCTGAAAATACACATCCTATCGATGCGCAAGCGGCTGTTGCGGACGTTGATGAGCATGGCGAAGCCGATGGCGGGATTGAGGGCGGCGCATCGACAGTGACGGAAGCGTCGGTGGTCGAGCAGCCTGTTGAAGCGCAAGTGGAAGATGTCGGCTCAGACGACTGGCGGGAGAAAGAGAGTCTGATTTCGCAGATAAAAAATCTGTTGAGCCCTGAGCCTGAGTCCGATGGACCGAAATGCGCTGACATCAAACCCTGGAACTTTGCGCAGTCCTACTATGTCTCCGATTTGGTGAGCTATAAGGGACAATATTACTCGGCGATTCGTAATTCCAACGGCGGCTATCCGGATACCATGCAGACGCCGCCATCCTGGAAACCGGTCGAGCTGGACTGCGACAACTAAGCCATTCATTTAGCAGACAAACCGCGTCTTTCTGATTGTCTGCTACATCTCGACTGGCGCAGCCGCTGACATTTGAAGTACTCACAGCAAAAGGAGAAGACGAATGCTGCAATCCGACATTCATGGAATATTGGAATTTTTAAGAGGGGCGGAGCAGCTTAAGAACGTCATCCGCTCCGCCTGGACTTCTGCGGGCCGTAAAGAGAGCACTGCGGAACACACCTGGCGCCTCTGCCTGATGGCGATGGTGTTTGAAAAGGCGCTGCCGGAGCTGGATTTCGCCAAGCTGCTAAAAATATGCCTTATTCACGATCTTGGAGAGGCCATCAGCGGAGACATTCCTGCGACGGAACAGTCTCCGGATGTCGATAAGTCCATTCAGGAACGCAAAGATCTGCAGCAGTTACTGACGCCGCTGCCCGAGGCTCAGCAGCAGGAAATTCTGGCGCTGTGGGATGATTATGACCAAGTGCAATCCATTGAGGCTAAAGTCGCCAAAGCCCTGGATAAGATGGAAACCATCCTGCAGCACAACCAGGGGAAAAACCCTCAGGATTTCGATTACGCGTTCAACCTGGAATACGGCAAAAAGTACGCGAATATAGACCCATTTATTCAGCAATTACGGGAAATTGTCGATCAGGAGACGCTGGAGAAAGCGCAAGGCTCAGGGAAAGGGCAGGCTAAGTAATGGGTTAACCATATTCCCGAGACGAACCCTGGGGAAATCTCCTGGCTGGTCTCGGGATTTTTAAGGCTTTATTCCGCTACTTCGTAATCGAACACCATGACATCGGCGATGGTCGGAACGAAAACTTCTTTGAACGCTTCATGCTTGGGGTGAGGAAGATAAGCGTCGCGGTCCGCAAGGGTGGCGAAGGACAGATTGAAGCAATGCTCCAGGCCTTTGGTCAGTCCCTCTGGACTATTGTTGGGGCCGTATTCGAACGCGGCGACTTCGTCCATTTCCTCCGCCATTCTGGCGAAACGCTCGACCATTTCCGCCACATCCGCCTTGGATAGGCTGTCTTTAAACTTCACGAATACAAAATGTCTGATCATGTCCAAGTCTCCGGGATGGCGGACAGGCGCCGCCGTTCGTTAAGTTTCTGATAACTAAGCGCCTTTGCGAATCGGATTTGACGCTCGTCAGCGTTGTCGCGATCATTTTTCTTTATTGTTCCTTTCGTTTTCGAATTTGTACGAGGGAGGAGGAGAAATGAACAGCGAATTGCAGCGCGAATCGCAAAAAAAGTGGATCAGGTTTCTGGCTCCGGCGCTATTGCTGGCGGCGGCCGGATTCGCCTACATGGCCTACCAGCCGGACAGTCTACCGGACTCCATCGCCCGGGGAAATGGGCGTCTGGAAGCGCAGGAAATTGATGTCGCCACCAAGTTGCCGGGACGGGTGGAGGAAGTTCTGGTGGAAGAGGGAGAAATGGTGAAAGCCGGCCAGGTGCTGGCGCGCATCAATGTGGATGATCTGCAGGCGGAGTTGCGTCAGGCCCAGGCTACGCTGCGTCAGGTGCAGGAATCCGCCAAATACGCGGAAGCGGTGGTGGATCAGTATGAAAGTGAGTTGAGCTTTGCGGAAAAGGAGCTGACTCGCTCTACTCAGTTGAGTCAGAAAGGCCACGTCTCCGCAGAGAAGCTGGACCTGGACAAGACCTCCAAGCTACGTGCTGAAGCCGCACTCAAAGCCGCCCGCATCAAGGTGGTGGAAGCTCAGGCGGCGATTGAAGCCGCGCAAGCGGCCATTGAGCGCCTGCACGCCAATATCGCCGAATCCGAGTTGAAAGCGCCGATCGACGCCCGGGTGCTCTATCGACTGGCGGAGCCGGGAGAGGTGCTGGGCTCCGGCGGCAAGGTGGTGGCCTTGTTGGACCTGACCGACGTCTACATGACGATTTTTCTCCCTACCTATCAGGCTGGCGTGTTGTCAGTAGGCGCGGATGCGCGAGTAGTAGTCGACGCCTTGCCGGACTTGCGTATTCCCGCCAGGGTTTCTTATGTGGCGCCCCGGGCGCAATTCACGCCCAAGCAGGTGGAGACGCAGACGGAGCGTGAGAAACTGATGTTCCGGGTGAAAGTGAAAATTGATCCTGACTTGCTGAAAGCGCATCAGGAAAAAGTCAAAACCGGGGTCACCGGCGTGGCTTTTGTGAAACTGGAAGACGCTGCTGAATGGCCGGAAGATCTGCAAGTGAGGCTGCAGTGAACCCGGCGGCGCCGGTCATCGAAATCAATGGGCTCGAACATCGATACGGCGACCTTCTCGCGCTTCAAACGCTGAGCCTGAGTATTCCCGCTGGCGTCATCGCCGGGATCATTGGTCCCGATGGCGTCGGCAAGTCCAGTCTGTTGAACCTGATATCCGGGGCCGCGCGTATTCAGTGCGGCTCGGTGAGCGTATTGGGCGGCGACATCGGCGACGATAATGTGCGCGATGAACTGTCGCCCCGCATCGCTTATATGCCGCAAGGGCTGGGGAAAAACCTGTACTTCTCGCTCTCTGTTTTCGAGAACGTGGACTTCTTTGGCCGCCTGTTTGGTCTGGATAAGAGGGAGCGTCATCAGCGCATCAATACCTTGTTGCGCCGCACTGGTTTGAGCCGGTTTCGCGAGCGGCCGGCGGGTAAGCTTTCCGGCGGCATGAAGCAGAAGCTGGGGTTGTGCTGCGCCCTGATTCATGACCCGGACCTGCTGATTCTGGATGAGCCGACCACCGGCGTCGATCCATTGTCCCGTCGCCAGTTCTGGCGGTTGATTGATGAGCTGCGGGGCGATGCTGGTCGCATGAGCGTGCTGGTATCCACGGCCTACATGGATGAAGCGGAACGCTTTGACTGGCTGGTGGCGATGGATAAGGGCCGAATTCTGGCGACGGGAACGCCACAGGAGTTGAAGACGCGAACCGGGGCGGGAAATCTTGATGAGGCGTTTATTCGTTTGCTGCCGGAAGAAATCCGCAAAGGGCATCGTGAGCTGACGATTTCCCCCTGGCGAGAGCGCTCGTCAACCCCCGCCATTGAAGCGGAAGGGCTGGTTAAACGCTTTGGCGATTTCACGGCGGTAGATCATGTGAGTTTCAGTATTCGTCAGGGAGAAATCTTCGGTTTTATCGGCTCTAACGGCTGCGGTAAAACCACCACGATGAAGATGCTGACCGGGTTGTCTCCACCCACCACTGGCGCCGTGCGATTGTTTGGCGCCGAAATGGCGTCGAACGACCTGTCTGCGAAGAGAAACGTGGGGTACATGTCGCAGTCGTTTTCACTCTACGCTGAGTTGACCGTGCGCCAAAACCTTATGCTGCACGCGCGCATATTTGGACTGGACGCCAGCCAGTCGGAAACGCGAACTCAGGAGCTGTTGAGCGGGTTTGATCTACAGGCCTATGAAAATGAATTTGCGGAATCTCTGCCTCTGGGGATTCGGCAGCGTCTTTCGCTGGCGGTGGCTGTCGTCCACAAGCCAAAAATTCTTATTCTGGATGAGCCCACCTCCGGCGTGGACCCGGTGGCGAGGGATCGGTTCTGGGAGCATCTTATTCAGCTTTCCCGCCAGGATGGGGTGACCATCTTTATATCCACCCACTTTATGAATGAAGGCGAGCGCTGTGACCGCGTGTCGTTGATGCACGCCGGTAAAGTATTGGCCTGTGACACGCCTCAGAACATTGTGGCGCAACGGCAAGCAGAGAATTTTGAAGAGGCGTTCGTCAGTTGTTTGACTGAAGCCGCCAGCGAGGGTCAGGACGCTGATGGCGACGCTGGCGATGAACTTCCTTCGGATGTAAATCCATCGCCTGAGCGTCCCAAACCGCACATGGCGCGAGGTTTCAATATGCGTCGAATGCTGGCCTATGCACATCGGGAGTCGCTGGAGTTTTTGCGCGATCCGATTCGCCTGACGTTTGCGTTGTTGGGATCGGTTATCTTGATGTTTGTGTTGGGATATGGCGTCAGTCTGGATGTAGAGGATCTGGCGTTCGCCGTCTACGATCAAGATCAAACGCCGGAAAGCCGTGACTACATTCAGTATCTGGCGGGATCGCGCTATTTCATTCAGCAGCCGCAGGCGTCTACCTACGAGGATGTGGACCGTCGCATGCGCAGCGGCGAACTCAGCTTTGTAGTGGAAATCCCGTCAGGATATGGGCGTGATCTGCGCCGGGGAAGGGCCACAGGCGTGGCGGTATGGCTGGATGGCGCCATGCCGTTCCGGGGCGAGACGATCAAAGGATATTTGTCCGCCGCCCACTACGCTTATCTTGGCGATCTCGCCATACGTTCATGGGGTTCGGCGCCAGCGTTGTCTCCGGTCAATCTGGAAATGCGTTATCGATACAACCAGGATTTCCGCAGCATCTACGCCATGGTTCCTGCGGTGATACCCATGCTGCTGATTTTCATCCCCGCCATCTTGATGGCGCTGGCGGTGGTGCGGGAGAAGGAGCTGGGCTCCATCGTCAATCTGTATGTCACGCCCGTGACGCGGTTGGAGTTTCTGCTGGGCAAGCAGGCGCCATACATTCTTGTCAGTATGATCAGCTTTTTGTTGCTGGTGGCGCAGTCTGTTTTTTTCTTCGATGTGCCCATCAAAGGCAGCTTCGCTGCGTTAAGCGTCGCGGCGCTGTTGTATGTCACCGCAACGACAGGGCTGGGATTGCTGGTGTCTTCGTTTACCCGGACCCAGATTGCCGCGTTGGCGGGGACGGCGCTGGCCACACTGGTTCCCGCGGTGCAGTTTTCCGGTATGACAGATCCGGTGTCCTCCCTGGAAGGGGCTGGCGCCTGGATCGGCAGCCTGTATCCGACTACTTACTTTCTGATTATCAGTCGGGGAACCTTCACCAAGGCGTTGGAGTTTGCGGATCTGTACCGTTACTTCCTGATTCTCGCCGCCTTTATTCCGGTGGTTACTGTGCTGTCGGTATTAACTCTGAAAAAGCAGGGGCGTTGATATGAGCACCAGATTAGCCAACATACGTCGCCTGGGAGTGAAAGAGATTCGCAGCTTTCTGCATGATCGGGCGTTGCTGATATTTGTCCTGGCGGCGTTCACGATCATTGTGTACAGCGCCGCGACGGCTGCCTCACGGGAACTGCGCAACGCGCCGCTCGCAATCGTGGATGAAGATCAGAGCCAACTGTCTTTACGCATCGCCAATGCGTTTTACCCCCCGCATTTCAAAGAACCGGAGTTGATCTCTTATGCGGAAGTGGATGCAGGGATGGATGAAGGGCGTTACACCTTTGTGGTGGTTATTCCGTCCGGTTTTCAGAAGGACGTGATGGCGGGAGGCAGTGCGGATGTACAGGTGAATATCGACGCCACCGCCATGACGCAGGCGTTCATTGGCGCTACCTATATTCGCAGTATCGTGACGGCGGAGGTGAACGAGTTCGTCAGCGGTCGCCGCGACGAAGCAGCGCTGCCGATAGAGCAGAATGTACGCGTCATGTTTAACCCTAATCTGACGGGATACTGGTTCGGTGGCGTGATGGAGATTATTTCTCAGATCACACTGCTGTCGATTATTCTCACCGGTGCTGCGTTGATCCGAGAGAAAGAGCACGGCACTTTGGAGCATCTGTTGGTGATGCCGTTGTCGCCCCTGGAAATCATGGCGGCGAAGGTGTGGTCCAATGGGCTGGTCGTTCTGCTGGGGGCGGCCATGTCGCTGTATGTGGTGATCCAGGGCGTGTTGGATGTGCCTATTGCAGGATCGATTCCGCTATTTCTGATTGGCGTGGCGCTGCATCTGTTCTCCACGACCTCCATGGGGATATTCCTCGGCACGGTCGCACGCTCCATGCCGCAACTGGGACTGCTGATTATCCTGGTGATACTGCCCATGCAGTTGTTGTCCGGCGGCATCACGCCGAGGGAAAGCATGCCGGATATCGTGCAATACATCATGCTGGCGGCGCCGACCACGCACTTCGTCAGTTTTGCGCAGGCGATTATCTATCGCGGCGCCGGGTTCTCCGCGGTATGGCCTCAATTTCTCGCCATCACGGCGATTGGATTGGCCTTGTTTATGGCGGCGCTTGGACGATTCCGGAAAATGGTGGAAACTACCCAATCGTAAACAAATAGCCATGCAGTAAAAGGAAGTCCGATGACGCCAGCGATCAATCAGGCCAAGAAGGCCAAGGTAACCTACCAAGTTCATGAATACGCGCACGATCCGCGTTCTGAATCCTACGGAGAGGAAGCCGCACAGGCAATGGGAGCGCCTGCTGAGCGCGTATTCAAGACGCTGCTGGTGTCATTGACCGGCGGCGCGCAAAAGCTCGCCGTGGGAATAGTGCCGGTCTCCGGAAAGCTGGACCTGAAAGCCGTTGCGAAGGCGCTAGGCGCCAAAAAAGCAGAGATGGCGGACCCAAAAGAAGCGGAGCGCGCCACCGGATACATTGTCGGCGGCATCAGCCCTCTGGGACAGAAAAAGCGCCTTCCTACTGTCCTTGACGATACCTCTCTCAACTACGCAACCATCTTCGTCAGCGCAGGAAAACGAGGCCTGGAAATAGAACTTGCTCCTCAAGACTTGCTGTCGCTCACTGGCGGCGTCGCCGCGACGATTGGCGTTTCAGATTGATTGGAGTATGAAGCAGAAATTGACGCCTTTGCGTGAAGCTTGATGACGTCGATGGGGGCCGGATTAGTTTCTGAGGGAGAGTACATGTATCGAAAGTCGATGCCAAAATGCGAAGTAAAGGGGTCTCTAGACCCAGTGCTATTTAGTCATATGGGCATAGAAGAACTTATTCCGACCTACGTTGTATGATGGAGAAGTTTGGCTAAGAAGCTACTGTTTTTATGCTGATGCTCTTCTCGCAAAGCCTGTAGTCGCAACCACTCTTTATAGTCCATATCTTCTTCCTGCACAGGAAGGCTTTTTATATACGCTATTGCGGCGTCAGTCCCTTTGTTTTTATAAATATTGTTGATGGTCTCCGCTCTATATTTACGTTGTTTGAAGTAGTGTTCAGTCGGGGTGGCGCGTAAAGGGATTTTTATTCTTGGAAGCAAGGATAGGAAACTACCATACTCGCTAAACATATCGGCTGTTTCCTGGCATTCCAGCTCCTCTTCCTTCAACCTTCGAATCGCCATAGTTAAGATGTAAAACTCAGAATAGTCAGCGTTTTTTTCGATAAGCTGCTCCAGTTGCTGAAGCATATAGCTCTCGGGGTATGGCGTGGCGAGGGCAAGCCAGGAGGCCCACGCCAGACTGCGGCTGCCCCTAGTTGTTATATCTTCGAAAAGTTTGGCGTCCATGGCGCAGATACAGTGATAGCAGGTATAGAAGAACTCCAGAGGTAAACATCTCACTTGTGGATATTCAGGTATAAACTTTTGATAGCCTCTGACTCTTACAAGCTGTTTGTTTAATAAACTCTTTATGCTTGGAAGTTGACCGCCTCGGAAATGTGATGCGCCATATGTAAAATGATGAGAGTCAATATAATGCTCGGAGTAGGACATGGGCTTCAGGCTTGATCATAGTAGCAATGCATTGAGTGCAGCATTTTAAAGATCTTTCGTTAAGGGAGACAAACAAAAATATGTTCAAGTCGATGATTGCTTCCATCACCGGGAAACGACCGCAAGTGGTGAAACCCTTTGGTGATAATAAGGATCAGGAAGCGGTGGCGTTTCATCTGTGTGGATACGATGAAATGACGGCGAAGGCGTTGGCTGTTGCGTTTTCTGAGGTTGATCAAGTTGAGGTGGCGCAGGGCGACATCCTGCGTTTTAAGTGCGATGCGTTGGGCAGTCCCAGCAACAGTTTTGGTGAAATGAGCGGCGGTCTAGATAAAGCGATAGACGACTTTTATGACGGCCAGGCGCAAACAAAAGCCTGTGCGGCGATTCGTCAGGAATACCTCGGTGAGCTGCCCGTCGGCGCTGGGTTGGCGTTGGATATGCGCACGCAGCAATTTCCGGTGCTGATCCTGGCCCCGACAATGAGAACTCCCGGCAACGTCAGCGCTACACTCAACGCCTATCTGGCCATGCGCGGCTTGTTAATGACGCTTGTCCGATACAATGCGAAGTCGGATAACAAAATCAGGCATATCGCCATACCCAGCCTTTGCACTGGCGTGGGAGGCATGGACGCAGTCGAGTCAGCGACGCAAATGCGAGCAGCGTTCGACAATGTGGTTTTGAGAGGTTGGGAGAACGTCAGGCATCCGGCTATGGCGCCTTTTGCAAATCGTTGATTGATATTGAGAATGTCACGTTATATAGCTCTTGAATTTTATTGAGACTGGGTCACATAAGTCTTCATGATAGTTGTCCGTTACTCACTCTGTATTAGGTGATGTGGATGATTCATGCGTGCATCTTTGAAACGTAGAATGTGGCTATTTATTGTCCGCACAAAATTCATCGCCATATTTTCTACATGGCTGGGAATGGCGTAATACTAGGGATGTTTTCAAATGTTTTCCTCTCGCTCCTATGAGTTCAAGCACTGGACTGACATTACCATTGCTGACCTGCCGTTTGTTGAATCACCTTTCTTTGCCGCCAACTATGCCGACCGTTGTTTGAGAAATGACTTTAAAGTGGGGGAAGTCGTTAACTACCTCTCTGGCTCACACTTTCGCTCATCGTTTGGCGGATTTCCTGGGAGGGGATCACGGCACTTTAAATGGTGGAGAGACAGATTCATTAGACAAATGGAATATGGCGAGATACTTCTGGTTTTTAAGGATGGTAAAGAGCCTTTCAGCCCGATTGCTATTAAAGATGATGAAGGGGTCGTCCCCACTAATGCAGAGCCATTACTGGCGGAGCGACTAATCACAAGAGCGAATCCCGCACCACCGCCACCTCCTGCGCTTACAGGTGAAGTCATGGAGGTGTCCCCTTTATTAGGAAACCCGGGATGGATTAGTGAACCCAAGGCAGTGAGCAACTATCTTAAAGGGTCACTACCGAAGAGTTCGGAGGAAATAGAGGATGCTGGTCGGGAGCAAATGTCCCCACCATCGGTGTCCAATAGTGGTTTTGTTGTACCTAAGACGGATGCAGCTGCTCAGCAGTTGATTCGAGATTATGGGGCGGCAGTCAAACAAGTAGTTCTTGATCATAAGGCAACAGTGGCTGAGCGAGGCGCTCTGGGTACGGTTGCTGAGGGAGCCAGAAAAACCATTAATTTCTTGTTCAACAAGGCTGGGCTGCCGAACGAGTTTGATGAAAACTGGAGCCCAAGGCAAGCACAATTTGATCAGCAATCGGTGGGAGAAATGGATGCCCAAGAGCAGGAAGCGGGCTTTGTCATGGGACGCTTGGCTAGCGATGAGCGAAGCCGTGAAATATTCAGGGAGGAGCTAGGGGAGGCTTGGGATGTTGTAAGTGAATACTCTCTCAGTGAGTGGACCCCTCTGATGATTGAGGCGGGAGCGTTAATCAGCGCAACAGCCATCACCCGAAAGCTCCCTGATATGAAGGAAGTAAGTAGCAAGAAAAGTGGCTTCAATGACAATAGTATATGCTCGCCTGGAGTCACTAATGTTTGTAAAAGAGGCGAACCCATCAGCATGGTCACCGGCGAGGAATTGCTGGATCTGACCGATTTCACCGTCGCAGGTCCTCTGCCTATCATCTGGAAACGCACCTACAAATCCTCCAACCCCCATCAGCGCGGTCTGGGCGTAGGCTGGACTCATATGCTGTGTCAGCAGCTGGAGGAGCAGGAAGGGCGTCTGGTCTTCACCACAGATGAAGGCCGCTACATTGATTTTCCTTTGGCGGAACCCGGCCAGACAGTCCGCAACGCCGCTGAACATTTGGAACTGCGTCGGATCGATGACACTCATTACGTACTGAAACAACGCGGCGAACCCACCCGCTTGTTCGTAGGCGCCGGCGGCGTCTACCGTCTGGAAGGATTGCTGGATGGCGTCGGCAATGGCGTGCGCATTCAATACTGGCAGGACCTGGACGGCTACGAGCGACCGGTCACCCTTATTCAGACCAGCTGGGGCAAACGCCTGTACGTGCTACACAACGCGCAGGGATTGATCTGCGAGATCCAGTCGCTGCGCGCGGACGGCGATGTGGACACCCTGGCCAAATACGAATACGACGACGCCCAGGATCTGGTGCAGGTGCGGGACCCCGCCGGCGCGGGCGAGTCCTACGCCTATCGTAATCACGTCATCACCCGCCGCACCCTGAAAACCGGCTTCAGCTTTTATTTCGAATGGAGCCGCTACGACAAAGCCGCCCGCTGCGTGCGTCAGTGGGGCGACCAGAGCGTCTATGACTACCGTTTCGAATGGGACCCGGCCAACAAGACATCCCACGCCATCGACAGCAACGGCGGCAGAACCACCTTCCACTATGACGATCGCGGCCAGATCGTTAAAGAAATCGATCCCGAGGGTGGAATCACCCGACGCCTGTACGACAACGCCGGCAATCTGGTGGAGCAGACCGATCCCAACGGCCACAGCACCCACTACGCCTACAATGACAACGGTCAGTTAACCGCCCTGATCGACGCCAATGGCGGCCATTACAAGATCGACTACAACGACGACGGCATGCCGGTGGCGATCACCAATGCTCTGGGCCATGTCTGGCGTCGCGAGTACAACGAACAGGGCCTGCTGGCCCGCATCACTGACCCGGAAGGCGCGCAGACCCAGTACGAATACAACGCCCAGGGCCTGCCGCAAAAGATTATCGACGCCCTGGGACAGGCCCGGGAACTGCAGTGGAACCGGGAAGGCCAACTGGTCAGCGAAACGGAAAACCAGCACACCACCCGTTACGCCTACAATGCGCAGGGACAGGTCCGCGCCGCCACCGATCATCAGGGGCAAACCACAGCCTATCAGTACGACCGCAACGGCAACGTCACCGAAGTCAAACGCCCGGACGGCTCCGTCCTCAAAATGCGTTACAACGCCAACGACCAGCTGACGCACTTTATCGACGCCGCCGGCCGTTGCACCGAATATGTGTATGATGGCCTGGCCCAGGTGCGCAAACGCATCGACCCGGCTGGTCAGACCTTTGAGTACCTGTACGATAAAGAACGCAACCTGATCGGCCTGATCAACGAAAAAGGCGAGCGCTATGAACTGGCCTATGACCGTAACGAGCGCCTGATTCAGGAAATCGGCTTCGACGGTCGGGTGCAGCAATATCAGTATGACCCGGCGGGCCATCTGAAGGCGCATATCGAAGGCGTACACGAAGACGAACGCATTCGCGCGCAACACACCACCTTGTTCAAGCGCGACCCTATGGGCCGCCTGCGTGAAAAGCACAGCCCGGACGGCGACATCAGTCGCTTCGCCTACAACGCCAACGGTCAATTGACGCAGGCCAGCAACCCTTACCGCACCCTTGAGTTCGCCTATACGCCGACAGGGCGTCTGGCGGAGGAAATCCAGGACGGGCAACGTCTGCGTCACGAATACAACCCGCTGGGCGCCCGCATCAAGTCACTATTGCCAAACGGCGGCGTCCTCGGCTTTGGCTATGACCGTCACGGCCTGTTCACCCAGGTCAGCCACAACGGTGACATCCTGACCAGTATCGAACGGGATCAGGACGGGCGCGAACTGCGTCGCCGCCAGGGCGCGGCGGAATCCCGCTACGACTACGACGTCATGGGACGCCTGATTCGTCATCGGGTCAGTCATCGTCAGAGCAAAGCGCGCATCATCGAGCGCAGCTACGGCTATGACGCCAGCGGCAATCTGGCGCTGATCGACGACCTGAAAAAAGGAACCACCCATTACCGTTACGACGCCCTTGATCGCCTGAAAACAGTCGAAGGCTATTGCAACGAAGAATTCGCCTTCGATCCGGCGGGCAATATTCTCGACGGCCAGAATCAGGCCAAGGGCAACCGCCTGAACTTCCACGGCGACCGCCACTTCGAATACGACGCCGCCGGCAACCTGATCCGCGAAAAACGCGGCAAAGGCGGCAAGCTGGAGACCCGTTACCAGTACAACAAACAGAACCAACTGGTCGCTATTGAAAAAGACGGGCAAAAGACCGAATACCAATACGACGCCCTGGGACGTCGCATCGCCAAACAGGACGCCTTCGGCAAGACCGAGTTCCTCTGGAACGGCGACGTGCTGCTCTCGGAACAGCGCAACCACCTGAACAAAGTCTACGTCTACGAACCCAACAGCTTCCGTCCGCTGGCGTTCATCCAGGACAAGCAGGTCTACCACTACCACCTGGACCACCTGGGCACGCCACAGGAAATGACCAATGCGGAAGGCGAAGTCGTCTGGTCCGCCCGCTACAAAGCCTACGGAAACCTGGCGCTGCAAGACATCGAAGAAGTACAGAACCCACTGCGCTTCCAGGGCCAATACTACGACGAAGAAACCGGCCTGCATTACAACCGGCACCGTTATTATGACCCCAGCGCCGCACGGTTTATCAACCAGGACCCCGTTGGATTGTTGGGGGGAGACAACAATTATCAATATGCGCCAAACCCCACAGGATGGGTGGACCCGTTTGGGTTGACTTGTAAAGAAGGTAAAGAGCTTGATAATTATCGCATTGAAAATGGAATTGGGTTTGATGAAAATGGAGTATACAGAGGTGTAATACCATTTTCGAATGATCATGTGTTTGAAATAATTGATAAAAATGATGTTTATGATTTTGATATGCCGGGCAGGACGCCAGGACACTCTGGAGATAAACATAAAATAAACATAAAAGATCCTAAGGTGTTGGAAATATTGAATAGCCCGGAGCGAATTTTTACAGGAAGGAATAAGTGGGGTAATCACGTTGATATATATTATAAAGAAGGTAGTGCCGTTTTCACTGATGCAGGAAATAAAAGAAGTATTATTTCTGTATATGGACGTATAGAAGGGAAGAAGAAAACAAGAGGTCGCTGGCGGGATGCTCAAGATGTCAAAATTGATCAATGGGTTGACCCTGAATATAAAAGGACCGTTGACGGCCAAGAGTCAGTCGTTGGCTGGAAGCATAAAGGGGATGACGGTAGCGATATTAACGAACGGTATGCGGAGATAGATCCTAATGATAGGAATGTTAGAATTAATAATAAGGACTATCCGCTATTTGAGCTAGAATGAATTTATTTTTGGGGTTGATTATGAAAAAAATGGATTCTATTTTAAATAAAATTAAAGTTAATGGTTTTTGTGAGGGTGATGAATGCTACCAATTGTTTTCTCTGCTGACTATGTCTTTGGCGCAAAAATTAGGCGTTAAAATTCTTTTTGATGTTCAGCCTATAACTAACAATTATATCGTTGGCTGCATTGGGTATACAGCCGAATCTAGTTTTGGTTGCCTTGATGTTTCACTGTTGGTGAATGTAATTGTGAACTGCAGCGGAGATAGACCATCAATCATCGCAGATGTGATGGTTTATAGTGGATCAGTGCGCCTTGATCAAACTTATGGGTTTAAGCACTTTTCTCATTTTGAGTATGATTATGAGAGTTCTGGAGAGTGGATCTTCATAGGCTGGAAGGCGGATGAGTATGGAGGGTATGATAGTTTTAGGCAGCTAGATGAGTGAGACTTGATATTGTTTTATGCAGTAGACGGTATCTTCGCTGTCAATGTTGGTAAAAGATTTGAAAATAATATTATTCTGGGAACTGTTTTTTAAATCTTGTGATTGATGCGATTAAGCGGATTAAAGAAAGAAGGTTCTGGGTTATTCCTCCGTATGCCTATGATTGGGATGAGGACGAGAAGTCTGTTGAAGATTATGTGGATTATTATAGGCGAAATATAGATTATTGTATATGTGATGCTATGGCGTATAGGAACTCACTTTTTGAGTTTGAAAATACTCTTTCTGAAGAGAGTTTGAGTGTTGTTTTAGATATGAGGAAAAGGTTTATTTTTACTTTTCCGTTTTGTTATTATAAGTTCGATATATATGAAGATCGCGGTAGCGATAGATGTAATTCTTTGTGTTTGCAGATGAGGAATTCCTGTTATGAATTCGCAGGAGATGATTTGATTCCTCATATTGATAGGTATATAGACAACTTGGTCTGCATAAAAGAATATATGCAGGATAATCCATGAGTGATTTTTTTATGCGAGAGTGTTTCGGATAGCTTTTTTTTGATTTTTTATAGTCGTTCTTGGGTTTGACCGGCATGATGGTTCTGTATGGAGCTAATAGGAGCTCAGGCCCGATGATATCGGATACCAATAAAATGAAAAAAATAGGTTTAATTAACAAGCTAAGAAATGAGGCAGAATATCCGCTCTCTCTAGTAAAGAAAGCTGTTGATATGAGTGATGGCTACGAAGAGGCTAAACTTATTTTGGGAAACGAAATTAATAAAAACTTAGATATAATTAAGAAAAGCCTTTGTATAACTGAGGCTGAAGCAGTGTGTGCTTATGAATACTATGGCTATTCTCTAGAAAGGTGTATTGATGAAGAGAGAAAAAAGTCTTTGCCAGTCACGATTGAAACTAAAAGAAGGTCGGTTTCATCTCGGCTGAAAAATGGTGACTTGTTGGTGGGGGAGGTGTATGGATTATCTGAAGATTGTTATTACTGGGTTACAGCCCAAAAAAGTGTGATGAGTATATTGTTTGTTTAATAGGATTTAGAAAGTCCGATGTTGAAAACTGCTTAGATCTTATTTATTCAGATGCAGTGGAATTTTTGCAAAAGAAATTTTTATGTGAGGATGATGCTATAAAAGGAATTGAAGAATATGTAGACATTTTTGAGTTTGATACAATAAAGGCTTATGAAAAATTTCCCTTGTGAAGTTTGAGTTGGTACGAAGGCTTTTCATCTCGCACAGTCTCTAACGTACCTGGCCAAAGCAAAGCAAAGCAAAGCCATTGCCCAGACTTGCGCGGTGACGCTATGATTCGGGCGATTTTTTAAAGCCATCTACTTGGAAGTTTCTCCATGATACATCTCGCGCCCGGTGAAGATATTCTGAAGGAAGGCGCCGCCAATTTGCAGAAGAACGTTGAGACGGTGGGCGGTAAGCTTTATTTGACTAATCAGCGTCTGGTTTTTCGGGCGCATGCTCTGAATGTGCAGGGCGGTGTGACGGAGATTCCTTTGGCGCAGGTTTGTAAGTTAACCAAATGCTGGACCAAGCTGTTTGGCGTGGTTCCTCTTTATCCTAATTCCCTAGCTATCAGCACCCATGACAATACGGTCTTTCGCTTTGTGTTGTTTGGGCGGGATAGCTGGCGTGCGGCCATTGCGGAGCAAGTTGGAGCGCCAGCATGAAGTGGATGTTTAGGATATTGAGTGCAGTATGGGCTTTGTTTGTCCTGTTAGTGATTCTCGCTCTTGTGTCCCCATCTATGTTTCCTCAAGAGCTGCCGTTACCTCTGGCTTTTATCAAAAGCACGTTGTCGAGTGCAGTAAGCTCCCCGGTATATTTTGCACTGCCGGTATTTATATTTGTTATTCTTACGTGGCCGCTGATGCTTTTATTTATGGGAGCGAGGAGCGGTTGGAAGGCTTTGGCCGAGCGTTATCAATATTCGGCTAATAATGTCGCGACCCGTTTTATTGGTCCCAATAGCGGCATGATAGGGAAGATGTCGTACAAAAATATCTTGTTTGTAGGGGCTGATGAGCAGTGCTTATATTTAAAAACGTTGTTTCTATTTCGTCTGGGTAACCCAACGCTGGCGATTCCCTGGAGCGATATCAGCGCAATCAAATCCACTACAAGTCTGTTGCCTGCTGGCGCGCCTCAGTTTTTACGGGCTATCAGCCCTTCTGGTCGTTTCGCGAATGTTACGCTTTCCACTATGCCTGAGCAGCGGTTGACTCTGCCTTGGGATGATAGCTTTACCCGCTTCGCGTCGAATTCAAACGTTTCCCACTCAGAGCAGGCATAACGCGATGGCGCATACGACGAATGTGGTGATGATCCACGGATTAATGGGTTCCCTGAGCTACTTTGAGCCGCAAAAGCGTGTTCCTGACTTTCGCTGGTTAACGCCGGATTTGCCGGGATACGCCGCGACCCCAATGCAGTATGGAGAGGAAGGTTTTTCTTTACGCGGCCAAGCCGAATATGTCCGCGACCTGATACTGAATTTGGATGATGGCCCCTGTTGGGTAGTGGGGCACAGTGTGGGCGGCGCCATTGCGATGTTGTTGGCTGAGGCGTATCCGCAGCTGGTGCGCGGCCTTATTAGCGTGGAAGGCAACTTCACTCTTAATGATGCGTTCTGGTGCAGGAAAGTCGCCGCGATGTCTATGCCGGAGTGGCGAGAAAATTATGCGGAAATGCAGCGCGATCCAGAGAGCTGGCTGGCTCGCGCGGAGATTGAAGCAACCCCTGAGCGGCTCGAATGGGCGCGCGAAGTATTGCTTAACCAATCGGCGGAAACAGTCCATGCGGTGGCTACTGCCGTCGTGAAGGAAACCGCTGGAGAGGAATATCAGGGTACTGTTCGCCGCGTCGTGGATAGCGGCCTGCCGTTATTCCTGCTCTCAGGCGAGCGCTCCGACGCCGGGTGGGATACGCCTGCTTATGCGCGTGCAGCGGCGCGACAAAGCGTTCGACAGAAAAATACTGGGCATATGATGATGTTGGAAGCGCCGGATGAGTTCTGCGACATTGTCGCCAACTTCATCCGGTCCAATTAGCGCTTTGCGTTGGCGCAGTAGATTATCTATGCGAACGTTGGGCTAGCCTTCGGATTTATTCCGGTGAATCGCCAGTCGCTCGGGGGCCTGGCACACCGGCATCACTTCGATGCGGTTGATGTTCACATTGGCGGGACGGGTCGCCGCCCAAGCCACGCAATCCGCGATATGTTCCGGCGTCAACGCATCGGCGTTCTCATATGTCGCCTTCGCTTTATCTTCATCGCCTTTGAAACGAACCAGCGAAAATTCGCTGCCGCCTACCATGCCGGGTTCAATGTTGGTGACTCTCAGCGCCGTGCCCAACAGGTCGGCTTTCAGGTTGCGGGAGAACTGCTCGACGAAGGCTTTGGTGGCGCCGTAGACATTGCCGCCAAAGTAAGCGTATGAACCAGCGATGGAGCCGATATTGATGATATGTCCGGCATTGCGCTCCACCATGCCCGGCAACAGCAAATGAGTCATGAACGCCAGTCCGGTGCAGTTCACTTCAATCATACGGCTCCAGTCTTCCCAGGAGACGCTTTGCGCCGGACCTAATCCCAAAGCCAGCCCGGCGTTGTTGATAAGCAGATCTATGGCGGCGAATGCGGGCGGCAGGTTTTCGATCGCCGCCGTCACTGCTGGTTGATCGCAGATATCGCAGGCGATGATATGGCAGTTGGTCGGCAAGCGGGCCGCCAGCGCCTCCAGTTTATCTTGACGGCGCGCCAGCAGGATCAAGTCGTAGCCCTCATGCGCCAGTCGCTCCGCAATCGCTTCGCCCAAGCCGACGGATGCGCCTGTGACCAGCGCAACTTTTCCGTTGTGGTTTCCCGGCTTACTCATAGCATTCTCCTCACTCAGTCGTGGTCATATACAAATGCGCCTAAGTACTTGGCGATAAGGGAATTAAGTATTCAGATTTTCTCGCGGGATGAAACCCCTGAGCATCTCTTCGTTAAAAATTAGCCGGAAGTCTAAGTCTCGATTGTACAAATTACGACCTATTGCTGAGGTCGCGCCAGGATAGCCCTGATTAGAATAAAAGTGTCGCCGTATCTTTTATCCACCTCAAGGAGGGCGCGCTATGAGTCAAACCGTCACTGTCGCAGTCACTGGAGCCGCCGGCAACGTGTGTCAGTCATTGCTGTTCCGCCTGGCGGCGGGCGAGCCGTTTGGACCTGACGCCAGCATCCGTCTGCAACTGATAGAAAAGAGTGAGTCCATGAAAGCCCTGGAAGGCCTGGCGATGGAGTTGGAAGATTGCGCGCTGCCTTTGCTGGAGAGCGTGAGTCTGCACGATGATCCCGTCAGCGGTTTCAAGGATGTGGACTTCGCGATTCTGACCGGCGCCAAGCCTCGTACGCCCAGCATGGATCGCATGCAGCAATTGCAGGAAAACCCATCCATCTTTGTCGAGCAGGGGAGAGCCCTGGGCAAGGTCGCCAAAGAGACGGTGAAAACCCTGGTCGTGGGCAATCCCGCCAACACCAACGCCCTGATCGCCTGGGCGAATGCGCGCTATCTGCCTCATCAGCAATTCTCCGCTCTTATGCGGCTGGACCACAATCGGGCGCTGGGTTTTCTCGCCCGCAAAATCGGCATCAATCCCCGCCGCATCAAACGCCTGACGATCTGGGGCAACCACGCCAGCACTTTGTTTCCGGACGCCTCTCATCTGCGTATCGATGGCCAGCCCATTCGCATGGCGCTGGATATGAACTGGTATCGGGACATTATGATCGACCAAGTGCAGCAGCGAGGGGCGGCGGTTATTTCCTGCAAAGGGAAAACCAGTTCCAGCTCCGCCGCGCAGGCGATTATCGATCACCTGAGAGACTGGCGCTTCGGCACGGAAGAAGGGGATTTCGTCAGCATGGGCGTATTGAGCCAGGGAGAATATGGCGTGACGCCGGGTCTGTTCTTTTCCTACCCGGTCACCTGTCGCCAAGGTCGGGTAGAAGTGGTGGAGGGGCTGGACCTGGACGACTTCTGCCGCCGTATGGTGCGGGTGACGGAAGAAGAGCTGGTGAGAGAACGTAAAGCGATTGAAAGCCTGTTGCCTTTGTCGCCGGAGCAGTTGCTGGCCCGCGCTCATTCGGAAGTGGCTTGAGGCTACTGAGAGTCCAGAAATGAGAAGTATAACGCCATGATTTCGTTGTAGCGGCCGGACTCATGAATATCAGCGCAAACTTCCCAGATACGCTCCGCCACGTGCTGATGACGGGCGTAGAACTGGCGCGAAAAGACCATGAACATGTCGTCCTGCATTAAAGGTGTGGGCAGACGTTGTACGGGGGTGTTGGGATCGTTCAGGTCAAGATACGGCTCCACCTGCATGGCGTAGCTGGCGACTAACGCCACTCGACGGCTGGTCAGCAGATTGGCCAGGTGTTTGGGTTCGTAGCGCTCAATGACCTCCACCCCCATGCGTTGCAGCAAGTCAGCGGAAGAGTAGCCCAGTCCGGCGGCGGCCTGGGCTCCCGGCGGCAGCTTTAGCGACACGCCGTCCCATTGCACTGCGGGGTCTGAGACATACAGCCACAGGGTGTTGCTGTACACCAGCTTGGATGCGTCCACTGTACCGTCCAGTTTGCGAGGGTAATGGCTGTATTGCTCCCGCTCCGGCACATAGGAGGAGCCGATCACCGCATCCGACTGACCTGTCTGTAGTTGCGACAGGCAGCGCTTCCAGGGGCGGCGCTCAAAGATAATGCGTATGGGCGCCTGCAGCTCAATCTCGTCCATCAACTCATAGGCGACGCCTTTGTATTCGGTGGTGTCCGTGGTCTCCGCCATGGTCAGTCGATAAATGGGCGGGTTCGCGACATCAATGCCGCAGACATTAATTTCAACGATGTCGGATTCAGTGCGAGCCGCTCCGACGGCTCCCATCAGCGCGAAGATCAGGAGCAGGATTTTCGACCATGGAGACGTCATGTGGGCGCGCATGAGTTTCTCAAATGGGCTGGGTGATATTTATACAGTCTCTTAAAAAACTATAGCACTGAGCATAACGAAGCTGTAGTTGACGGAAGCAGTGGGAGCGGTTCCTAAGGCAAAAGAGGGATATCCGGCCAGAGTTGAATGCTGCAGTATGGTGCGACGACAGTGATCAGCATCGCCGCCAAGGTGCGCCGTGAACTGTCGCTGCATCGATTATCTTGATGTTTTTCAAATAAAAATAATGACTTCTCCACGATATTTGCTTATCGCCGGACGGGGTTTTTGATGCCTTGCGCATCTTTTTACGATAGGAGAAATTTGATGTTTTCCGAGATAAATACAAGAAAACTATTGCCTGGACTGGCTTGCCTGATGTTAGTGACTGGCTGTTCCAATAATAATGATTCCAACAACGGCGGCGCTAACGCCAACAAAACCGCGGACGACTTTCTGGTCGATCTGGCTCATCCCACCAAAGGCATCGGCGCCAGAGTGGCCGGAACCGAGAGTGAACGTAAGGCGGAAGCCTATCTGCTGGCTGAGATTAAGTCATTGGGCTACACGCCAAGCGCGCAAGCGTTTACCTACCATGAAAGCGATACCGAATTTAACTCCAGCAATGTCTTTTTCGAAAAGGCTGGGACCAGCCCGGATAAAATACTGGTGCTGGGGGCTCACTATGACACCACCGGCGAAGATCATGGCTCCACCGGCGCGACGGATAACGGCACAGGCGTCGCCGCCTTGTTGGAAGTAGCCAAGCGGGTCAAAGATAAAACCTTACCGTATACCTTACGTTTCGTGTTCTTCGGCGCTGAAGAGGTCGGCCTTTATGGCTCTTACTATTACGTAGAAAATTTGCCAGTTGAGGATTTAGGCAAAATCGTTGGTATGGTTAATTATGATACGGTGGCTGGCGGCGATTACCTGTATGTGCATTCCGCCAATAGTGTTACGCCGTACACGTGCAAAGGCGCTAACCAATCTTATGCAGCAGGCGATACCCTGCGTATGGCCATGTTAAATGCCTCTATCGCTCTCGAAGGGGATAACGATTTTCTTATCCATCCAGAGGTGGAGGGTGAATTTCTGCCTGGAGAGACCGGTTCCTGGTCTGATCATGTTGCGTTCGCCTGCCGAGGTATCCCCATCGCTTATGTTGAAGCGACTAATTTCGATATAAACGGAAGAGATGGAAAAAACGGATACTCACAAACCGTTAACCCGCAGTTCTGGACCTGTTTTGACGAAGCGACTATTGGCTCTTGCGATAAAGACGCCGAGGAGAAGTGGGGAGAAATCTGGCATAGCGGCGGCGATCGCATCGATGTGATGGAATCTGTCTTTCCTGGTCGGGTCTCCGCTCAGATGGCTCGGACGGTCGACGCGACGGTTGAGTTTGTCTCCTCAGCGGATTATTACCTGCCCTAGTGATTGTCAGCGGGCGGGCGTAGACGCCCGCCTTGCTCTCACGGCACTCAGCTTCCTTATCTTATCTTCCGGGTCTTATCTTCAGGACGGTTTGGCAAGACGACGAATTTGCGGCGCCAGATCTTTTTGCGGAATGACAATTTCCACCAGCGCGGGGCAGTCCACCAGGGACTCTACATCCAATAATATTTTCTGCAGCTCGTCGATGGTCTGCGCCCGATATCCCATGGCGCCGTAGGCTTTGGCGAGGGACTGGTAGTCCCATTGCGGCAGGATGTCGAAAGGCGCAAAACGTCCTTCCGGCGTGAACGCCTTGATATCGACAAAGGCCTGCTCGATCGCATAGACCCCATTGCTCATCACGAAAACGACGGCGTTAATGCGATTGCGCGCCAGTGTGGACAGAGACTGGCACATCATCATGAAACCGCCATCGCCGGCGACGACATAGGGCCGCTTGCCGCTGGCCATGGCGACGCCGATGGCGCAGCCGGTTTCATGTCCGAGCGATCCCCAAACGGCGTCGGCGATAAAGCTGTTTTGAGGCAATCCGTTTATGTTGCTGGCCACATAAAGCGAAGAACTTTCGCCCAGGATCAGTTCGATTTCTGACTGTAAGCGTCGCTCCTGGAAGAAGTGCGTGAGTTGATCGAAGAAAATGTTGTAGGTGAGCTGTGCGCCCAGTTCAGTATTCCAGCCGGCGCACTCTCCATCGTCCAGATGGACTTTTATCAATGGGTGCGGGAATCCGTTTTTGCTTTTGATCTGCGCTGACAGGCCATCAATGTAATCGGTCATGGCGACGTTGCGGAAGTATTCATAGCCCACGCGCACTTGTTCATCGTTAACCAGAATAATCTCGGAGAAATCGCTCTGCATCAAGTCCAGGTAGTCGTCAGTGAAAATCACGCCAAGGGCCAGTATGCAATCGACGTTCTTCATGTATTCCCGCGTGCCGGGACAGGACGCGGCGCCCGCATAGGTGCCGATGAACTGGGGATGACTTTCATCGAGGACGGACTTCGCCTCCAGCGTGGTGGTGAAGGGCAGCCCGCTGGCCTCGACCATGCGCAGCGCCTGTTCCTGCAGGCCATAACGGGCGATCTCGATGCCCAGCATGATCACGCCGCGTTTGGCGTTGACCAGTCTCTGCAGGGTTTCATCCACCACCGCCCGCAATGACGCTCTGTCGCTGACCGGAGGTTGCGGTCGCAGTGGGTGCTCCGGCTCCCGGCAGGGCTCGCCCCATACGTTTTGCCACGCCTCCAGATAAATGGGACGGCGCTTGCTGATGGCGGCGGTGAGGGCGCGGTCGATCTGCAGCGGGGCCTCGGCGGCGTTGCTCAAGACTTCCGCGGCGACGGTGACTTGCTCAAAGACCTTTTTATCCGCATTCAGATTGCCGGTCGAATGATGAAACAACACGCCTTTGTCGCGAATGATCAGTCTGTCCTGGGCGGACGGGCTGGCGCTGACCACCACCACTGGATTGCGCTCTACGTAAGACCCCGCCACGGCGTTCAACACGCTGAAGGTTCCGACGCCGTACTGGACGGATACCGCGCCGATGCCGGCGAAACGGGCGTAGCCGTCGGCGGCGTAACCCGCGCCCAGCTCATTGATGTCTCCCACGGCGTCCACGCCATCGAATTTTTCCAGCGCTTCCATGAATTCGGAAACATAATCGCCGGGCACTTGAAACACTTTGCCGAGGCCAAGCTGGCGCAGGCGGGTGAGCAGATAGTCGGCGACGGTAAATGAGTTATCCTTCAACATTGTCGATTCCTTTGTACGCAAATTGAGTGACTTCATCCAACACTTTCTTGCAGTCATCGCAGGTGAGACAGTCGCATTCGTCAGCGCAACCGTCGGGGCAGGGGACCGGCATCAGGGAGAATTTTTGTTCCGGGGGCAGCCAGGAGGGGCGCGTCATGGCGAAAAAATCCTCCAGGGTCGACTCGGCGACGGTCAACGCGCCTTCCACCCAGCCCTGATCGTAGGAGTAGGCTTCGCCGACAATAAAAATCTGTTGATCCTCCACCGGGTGGCGCATGCGGCACATGATTTTGTCGAGTCGATAATTGGCTTTCCATTCATGCCAGCCGCCGCCATAGGGATCGTCGTCCCAGGCGTGATACACCGCGCTGTATGGCTCCGGCAGCTCCACTTGATCATGGACCTGGCGCACTTGTTGTTGCGCCGCGCGCACCATGTCTTCGCTGACCTGATAGCGGGTGCGGGGCACGATCTTGTCGGCGCTGATATCCGCCTCCAGGCAGGACGGTTTGTAGCCGATGAAAGGCAGTCCGTCTTCCAACCCCTTCCAGAACGGGACCGTGCCAATATCGTTATAAGAGGCCATCAGCAGAGAGTTCAGGAAAGGCTCGCCGCCGGGTTGCTCGCATTCGGTTCCCATGTAGTAAACCTGTCTCACCGGAAGGTCCGTGACAGAGCGTCCCGCCACCAATCCCAGACTGCGCCACCAGGGCTTTTCATAGGCGAGAAACAGCTTGAAGGCGGATTGGATTAACACGGACGGCAGGTTCTCCTGCAGCCAGGTATCATCGAAAAACTCCGACTTGATCAGCTCCAGAGAGCGACGCGGCATGGCCAGGATAATGCGCTTGGCGCGCACGATGGTTTCGCCGGGGTGGTCCGTGGTTTTTCCATCCACCGTATGCGTATGTTGAAAATGCAGACTGTAGGGATAATCGTCGTCGCCGGTGTAGCGAATCTCCGCCAGACGATGATTCATGTAGAGACGCTTGCTTCCGAGCAGGCTCCCCGGCGCCTGCACGAACTGCTCGCACAACGTGAGGGGCAGCGACTGGAAACCGTGTTTCAGCGTGAGGAACTTCGTCTCATCGCTGTACTCTGTCGCCGGCAGCTGCGTCGCGGCATTGGCGTTGGCTACGTTGGCGTCATAGCCGCCGGCGTCCTTCATGAACATATAGCCTTCATTGCTGAGCACCCGGTAGAGCAGATCCCAGAAGCCGTACTTCCAGATCTCTTTGCCGAATACTTTCACCCGCATCTGATCGCACAGAGACAAGTCGGCGAAACCGGGATACAGGTAGTTCATGATTTTGACCTGCAGATCCTCGGGCCCATAACCGCGCTCGCTCCACGCCAGGTTATAGGGAATCTTGTCGGGATGACTGCTGAAGTCCCGATAGCGGAAACGTACGCCGCGCAGGAAAAAGAGATTGTCTTGGGAGCCGACGGGTTCGGGCGCTCCCATGGGGAAATCCTTCGTCGGCAACTGCAGGTATTTGACCAGATTGGCTACCAGAATATGGGCGTCGGGGATGTAGCGCATGCCGCCGACTTCCGCCACCACATTGGGAAGACCGGGCAGCGTGATGCTGTAGAGGCGACCGCCGATACGGTCACTGTACTCAAACAATGCGATCGCCTGCTTGTCGCCAAATTCCGACTGCAAGCGCCAGGCGCTGTATACGCCGGAAACTCCTCCACCGACAATCGCGACATCCAAGGTCAATGCAGCGTTTTCCATCAGCCCACTCCTTGTCAGCGAAACGTTACTTTTTATTCCGTTCTTCAAGTAATAAAAAACATAGGCATGGTTCAAAAAATAGCCAAATTGATTTTTGTAAGGGTGGGTTCAGGTTTGTTAAAGAATGGTTGTAACTTGCTGTAAAAAATATATATTCGCTCGATATTCCTGGCCGTAAAAACAGTTGCGCTCTTGAGCGCGCACCATAGGAATCCCACCAAAGTTAGTGAGAATAAATGAAGAATATCCTGGCTAGATCCTTGTTGTTTTCCGTTGGTCTGTCGGCTTTCGCTTTCGGCGATGAAGCCAGTATTGAGCGTCTTCCGGACATGCTGGCGAAGATCCAGTATGTCGCCAAGCTGACAGAAGCCTGTCCTGACAACTATCAATCGGAATACTTCAATTGGCGAAAACTCAATCGCATCGACGATATTGAGTCCGCCGTCAATGTGTTATCGGTGAATGATGCGCAGCTTCAGGTTCGTTTGACGGAGATCGCCAGGGACGCCGCTGCGGAAGTTAAACTGCACAGCGCGGATTATTGCGCTCATCTGGGGCAAGTCCTCGGCAATCCCGACTTTATGCCTTTTGTCGCATTCAATGAGTTAAGCCAGAAGTTGCTTGAGGAAATACCCCAGGAAGCGCTCACCAGCGAAAGGGAGCGCGCCGACAGTCAGCCGATAAATCCGGAGCTGATCAAGCAGGATATCGCGCAAGTAGAAGCGGTGATGTTTAACCGTCGCACCCTGCGCGTTGCTGGAAAGTCGACGGCGGTGGATGCGCCTGAGCTGCTGTTTAAAAACGGCGATCTCTGCACGGATATGCAAGCGCTGGTATTTCGCGGCGGCGTCGCGAAGCACAAAGCCAAGAACCCTTCCAAGTGGACGCGTTGGCGAACAAACAATGGCGAACGCGAGTGGCTGAACGGCGAGAAATGGCAAAAGTTTGTCTCTAACAAAGCCCTCCCGCCTCTTGATGAAGGCTATCGCTTAGAAAGCGACCTGCGTTTTCAGCAGGAGACCGACGGCGGCGCCTTTCTCATCACCAACGTCATCCGCTACCAGTTTTTCTCTGACGGCAAGTTCATCCGCCAATTGGACTCATATCCGACTCACGACGACGCCATCAGTTCTTCCGTTAGTTTTTATTATCCAGAGGATGAGGGGCGCTATGAGATCCACGGTTATCTGCTGACGTTGCACTTTGACAGTGGCGAAACCGTCTACAAAACCCTCGTGCGTGACAAAAACGCCCCATCGCCCACCTGGCTGGATGGGAATGAGTATGTGAAATAAACGGCTTTTCCCGAGCCTCATACTGTCAGCATTCCGTCGGCTTTAGGATGAGTTGGGGCGATTATTACCTGGGGTAAATCATAGTTGTAACCTGGACAGGGTTATGTTTTTTATAACGTTTTTGATTATCTCTCCTGAGTAGGTCGCATGCTGATGCAGACCCCCCCTCGTGGTATCAGGAGATCAAACAAAGGCGTTCATGAATGAAGCGACTCCTGTCCGGGATTATTTTCTCCACCACTGCCTTCTCTACTTCTGTGCTAGGCGGCTCGGGGTTTGAAAAATTTCCCAACCTATATACGAATATCCGATTCGCCACAGAACTGGCCAAAGCATGCCCAACTGAGCATGTTTTAGAGTATCAGTCCTGGCGCGAACGCAATCATATCGATGATATCGATATCGTGATGCAGGCCTTGTTAGCGAAGGATAAGAAACTTCAGAACAATGTCGTGAAAGCGGACAAGGCGATGAAGGAAAAAGTCAGCAGTCTCGACTCCAAGAGCTGCGACCTTCTGGGAGAAATTCTGACCAGCGAAGAGTATCAGCCTGCGACCCGTTACAAAGGCCTGATGGATAAGTTGCTCGCCATCGCCCCCCAGGCCAAAGCTTTGAAGGAAAAGGAAAAGGAAAAGGAAAAGGAAAAGGAGCCGCCCCTTGATCCTGCGGTGATCCAGAAAGACATCGCCAAAATAGAGACCGTCCTCTTTGACAAGAAGGTCGTCCACAGTTATGGAATGATCCTAAAGGAAGCCTACCCGATATTACTTTTTGAAAATGGCGAAGCCTGCAAGGATATTCGAGCGTTAGTATTTCCGGGCGGCGTCGACGCCCATAAAGCCAGATATCCCAAACGCTGGACCCAATGGCGCAAGAGCTGGGGCGATTATGAGTGGCTGAAAGGGGATAAGTGGAAGGCGTTCGCTTACGATGAGGAATATCCGCCGATAGCAAAAGGATTTCGTATTAACAATAAATTCCACTATGTCGGCGGCTCCAGCACTGGCGACAGCACCGTGGCGACAATCAAAAACTTTCAGTTTTTCTCAGACGGCAGATTTATCAGCGGCGCGCAGGTCTACGCCAGCACGGAAATCTCTGGCGCCAGCTCGACCTTCAACCATGTGTCCCCTGAGCAAAAGGGCCAATACGAAATCGACGGCTATCTACTGACCCTCCGATACGATAGCGGCGAGACCCGATACAGAGCCATCGTTCTCGACGAAAAAGACCCCTCGCCAATATGGCTGAATGGAGACGGCTATGTGGAATAGGGTGCAGTGAAGGAGATTGGCGGCGGGTGAGATAGCGCAATTCTCCCGAATTACCCAACGCAAATATTTGTCCTTCCCTTTTTGAATATTTGTGACATATTATGTCCGCAGGTGTTTCCAACAAGAGGTCTGTGGATTAGTTATGTTGATCACTAATATCGAAACAATTCCTGGTAAAAATATCGTCAAACATCTTGGTCTGGTGCAGGGTAGTACTGTTCGCTCCAAGCATGTGGGGCGCGACATCATGGCGGGCTTGAAGAATATATTCGGCGGTGAGCTGCGCGGTTATACCGAGCTGTTGGAAGACGCCCGGGGCGAAGCGCTGGAGCGCATGAAAAGACAGGCGCGCGGCATGGGCGCCAATGCGGTGATTAACGTGCGTTTCGCCACTTCGTCTGTGGCGCAGGGCGCAGCGGAGCTGTTTGTCTATGGTACGGCGGTGGTCATGGAGTAACGCCCATGGAAATCCTGATCAATATTGGCTTGTTTTTGCTATTGATGACGTTGGGCTATGGATTTGGGCGTCGCGCTGAGAAAGCCCACTTCAAGTCATTGCGGATTCGCGAGGCGAAGCATCGAGCGGTCATCTTATCCATGGGGCGGCATATTCCTCCGACTCGCGCCAATGTGGAGGCGCGACTGGTAACCGGCAGCGTGGTGGTGTCCGTTGATTATTTCAAACGCTTCTTCGCCATGTTGCGACTGTTGATCGGCGGCCGTTTGTTCAGCTATGAATCCTTGATGGAAAGAGCGCGTCGAGAAGCGATTCTGCGCATGAAGGAACAGGCCATTTCCCTCGGCTCCAAAGAGATCTACAACGTAAAACTGGAAACCTCGACCATTTCCAATGGGTTACAAAACGCCCTGGGCACAGTCGAAGTGCTGGCTTATGGAACGGCGGTCGTTGAAAAGTGAGAGCCGTCGAGGCAGCAGCGTGCTTTTGCGCCGGCTTATTAGCGCATCTTGATAGATAGAAATCCGAACCATGTTAATCAAGCGCAAAACCAACAATCTGATGACATTGGAATGCCGTGAAGTGCGCTGGTTGCTGATTTTGTTTGCAGTCGCCGCCGCGCTTGTTTCCGTTCTGCTGTACCAATCATTCAACTGGGTGGGCGTAGCAGGTCTGGGCCTGGCCGTTCCGGTGTTTGTCTGGTTCGCGATGATTTCCGCCAACGCCAGGGTTACCTTGGACAAAGAGCGCGGTCTGTTTGTCTGCACGCGAAAACGACTGTGGCGCGACGTGGAGCATTTCGAATGTCCGCTGCATGAAATTAGCGACGTGATTCTGGAAACTAATGACGACGCCACCCGTCTGGGTTTTGTTATGCAGAGCAAGACTCTGTTTCCCAGTGAAATATTCTCCTCCAGCGCTTGGAGAAGCGAACAGCGCATCTACCAGGAAGTGCGCGACTTCTTGTTTGGCTGATAGAGAGAAGTCAGTCTAAACAAATATTTACTGGATAAATCTACAACTCAACTTTAGCATTCGCCCTAGTCTTGTTGATAAATAGGGTGTTATGCATATGAAGTTACGTCTGGCTTTGTGTTTGATTCTGGCGGCGCCAATGCTCGCCAATGCAGGGATCAAAGATGAAAATTTTGGCTCTGCAACGGTTGCGCAGGTCACCAGTATTTATGATGGCGACACCTTTCGCGCCGACATCGCTGACTGGCCGGCGATTGTGGGGCAGCGTATCGGCGTGCGCATCAAACATATCGATACCCCTGAGCTGCGTGGTTCCTGCAAGAAAGAAAAGGCTTTGGCGCTGAAAGCCAAACAGTTTCTGGTGGAGAAGCTGAGAAGCGCGAAAGAGGTGAAACTGGAAAATATCCAGCGGGATAAATATTTCCGGGTGCTGGCGGACGTCGTGGCCGACGGTGAAAGTCTGGGTCAGTCCCTGATCAAGGAAAAGCTCGCTGTGCCCTATGAAGGCGGAACCAAAATCGATTGGTGCAAAGCCTGATCCAACGCTGGTAAAAGCTCCCGCTTTGACCAAGGCGCAATCGCAATCAGGTCAACGACTTAACTTTCAGGCAGGGGCGCTGGTATGCTGACGAGCGCAGGATTATCCTGCCGAACTGAGTGAGTAAAAGGAGAGTTTACGTTGGCTAAAGTTCTATCTGTCAGCAAGAGCGCTGAACATACGTTTACCAAGAAACAGGTCCCCACTATTCAGCTGGTCACCGGTGAAGGCGTCGATGGCGACGCCCACCGCGGCGCCATGGTGAAGCATATCCATCTCGTTAAGAAAGACGCGCAATCGCCCAACTTGCGTCAGGTGCATTTGATTCATAATGAGTTGCTGGAAGAACTGCAAGGCAAAGGATTCAATGTCAGCCCCGGCGTGATCGGAGAGAACATCACCACCAGCGGTTTGGATCTGTTGTCGTTGCCGGTTGGGACGATTCTTAAATTCGGCGCGACCGCCCGTATAGAGTTGACCGGATTGCGCAGCCCTTGTTCACAGCTTGATAAGCATCAGAAAGGACTCGTCGCCGCCGTGCTGGACCGTGACGAACAGGGTAACCTGATCCGCAAATCCGGCGTGATGGCGATTGTGCTGGATGGCGGCCCCGTAAGCGTTGACGACGCCATCAACGTCGAATTGCCGCCGGAGCCCCATCTTCCTTTGGTTCCAGTGTGAGGCGTTCAGTATTTTTCAGAGGTTCCCTGGGTCATGCAAGGAGATTGCAACATGGCTGTCATGGTAGCGGTAAGCAAGAGTGATCAACATGTGTTTTCCAAAACACAGACTCCTTCCATCACACTGATTGCGGGTGAGGGCGTTGAAGGCGACGCCCATCGTGGCGTGACGGTCAAACATCGTTCCCGCGTCAAAAAGAATCCGCAGGCGCCGAATCTGCGGCAGGCGCATCTGGTGCACAATGAGCTGTTGGAAGGTCTGCGCCAGCAGGGTTTTCAGGTGGCGCCCGGCGTTATCGGCGAGAATATCACCACGCAAGGACTTGATCTGCTGTCATTGCCAACCGGCGCCAGATTAACGATTGGAGAGCAGGTTGAAGTCGAGATCACCGGATTACGCAATCCCTGCGCACAACTGGATAACTGTCAAAAAGGGCTGACCGCAGCGGTGCTGGATCGGGACGAGCAGGGCGAACTGGTGCGCAAGGCCGGCGTGATGGCGATTGTGCTGACCGGCGGCGTCATCAAAGAAGGCGACGCCATCGCCGTATCGCTGCCGCCGGAGCCCTATCTGCCCCTTGCTCCCGTGTAATGTCGGAAGACTCCGGTATGCGTATCCGCCCCGCTACAGTGGAAGAAGCTCCAACCATCGCCGTCATTCATGTGGCGGCGTGGCGGGAAGCCTATCGCGGGCTGATGTCGAGTGAATTTCTGGCGTCTCTGTCTGTGGAAAAAGAACGCAGCAATGGACGGCGGCGTTAGCGCAAGACAGCCCGATATTGCGTTTGGTGATTGAGCATGAGGGATGTGTCGCCGGGTTCTGCAGCAGCGGCGCGTTTCGCGACGAGCAACTCGCCAGGGAAGAGGGCGTCGAACTGTACTCCATCAATATTGACCCCAACTACTGGCGGCATGGCCTGGGTAAAGGGCTAATAGAGTATGTGAGCGACTACTATCTGCAGAAAAAAGCCAAGGCCATATACCTGTGGGTGTTGAACGGAAACCAGCGCGCCATGGCGTTTTATAAAAACTTGGGATTTCTGCCCGACGGCAGATCCAAGGTGGACTATGGGCATGCCGGCGAGCCGCTGCATGAATTGTTATTTGTCAGGAGATTATCGGCTTGAGCAAACCTGCCGACTTCATTCAGAAATGGCGTGAACAAGGTCATCAATTCCATCCTCCCACCACAAGCGAGGCGATCAAACTCGTATTTTCCCGACTGGGAATGGCTGCGACACAGGATATTTTGGAGTTCTACCTTGAATGCGATGGAATGAGCGATTGTGGCGCCGGGCTTGTGCGTTTTTGGCCGCTTGCCGAGATTGAGGCAAACGCTCAGTACACGAATGAATTCGGCGTGCTTTTCGCTGATTTTTTCTTGGAAAGCGAGCTCTTTCGGATAAAGCCTAAAGATGAATATAGCGTTCAAGTGTACAGCGACTGCTTTGATGGAGATAAGCCTCGGTTAGTCTCGCAGAGCCTGGGCGAATTCATGCGCAAAATAGATATCGACAATCTACAAGGCAATTAAAACGATGAGTAAACACTATTCCCGCGAAGCAAAAATGATGTTGCTGTTTCCGGTTATCTTGTTTGCGCTGGGCATTATTGGCGTGATGGCGATACCGAAGCTGAAACAATATCTGACGGAGGATGACTGTTCCCCAAACGCCGTTCATGCCGCTGCTGATCAAGACTGTTCCTCTTCTTCTCCTGCCTCAAAAAACTGACCCTCCGGTCAGCTCCCTTTCTCTTTTTATCTAATATCTAATGCTTGAAATCACCTATTTGGGCGGTTTCGCGTCCGCTTTCTAACGCTTATAGTGGCCCACAGGAAATAAAAATATCCGCGTTTGGCGCAGACAGGGTCCGCCGAACGTTAAAACAAAAATAACAAAGGACAAAGGTTCATCGTTATGTTTTTCAAGGAAAAGCAGGGCCTTGTTTTGGCCTGCGGCGCAATAGCCGCGTTAGCTTTGAGTTATTTTTTCTTTGGCGGTCAGGGCGTGGATATCCCTGACGCTGAAGCGGCGGTGACGCCCGCCGTCGAGACGCCGCCTGTCGCCGCTGTGACCGCTGCGCCAACCGGGAGCGTCGTCGCGCTATCGCAGCCGTCGCCATCCATGACGGCGGATGCCGAAGAAGAGGCAGAAGCAGGCGAGAATCCTTTCTTTGAAAAGGAAGTGAAAGCGCGCCTGACGCAGGTCGCTGATCAATATCAGGATCAGATTCAGTACCCAAGTTTTTCCAATCCGATACGAGATAAAGAGGCGCTCGTCAAGTATCTCCCCAATAAAAGCGTTCCTGCAGGCATGCCATTGGATTTCAAAGATCCAAACAGTCCCCGCATCAGCCTCGAAACCACGAAGAGCCAGTACTTCATCGGCGAGGACATTGTCGCGTCGGTGAGCGTCACCGGCCTGAATGCCGGATCGACGGTGGAAGCGGACGGACGTCTGGTGGAGCAGGCTGAAACCTTAGCCGTCACCGAGGGCGTGCAGCGCAGCGGCTCCGTGTTCAATTTAACCTTCTCCGGCGGCGATCCTGCGCTGGCGGAAGCGGGGAGCGATTTACGCGTCATCGCCAATCTGACCATCAATGGCCGCGTCTTCGAAATCGGAACGCCGGTTACCTATACCCCCAGCGTGGCGCAGGTGACTTATGTGGACGCGGCGGAAGTGCGCGGCGCCTATTTGTATATTCCTGTGCATGTCCAGGTGAACGCCCCCGGTTTTCACGAGATCTCAGCCATTCTTTTCAGCGCTGACGCCAATGAGCCTCTAGTGCATTTATCCGCCCAGGAAGAGATTCAGGTGGAAAACGGCCTGATGTACCTGCGGGCTCATATAGCGGCGCTGAAACAGAAAGGCGACGCCGGACCATATCGGCTGCGGGACATTTCCTTGACCCGGATGCCGGCCCCTCCCACCTATCAAACCGAATACGGAAGCGTCGCCCAGGCGTCCTTTGCGGTGAACGGTTTTCCTTTCTCTGACTATGACGATGTTCCCTATGTCGATGAAGACGCGCAAAAGCGGTTGGAGTTTCTGCGCCAGTTGGGAAGCGTGCAGTAAACGGGCGCGACGTTGCGGGCGTTTAGCCCGCAGCGCCACCGATTCTCGAAAACAAAGATAAAAAAGGAGATTTAACGTGAAAACACTCAAGCTATGGCTGACTGTAATGTTGATGTTCGCCGCCTGCGGCGCCGCCAAGGCGCAACTGGCGGGCAAGAACGTCCTCTTGATTCAGGGCTTTTTACCCCAGCATATTCTGTTCAACCCCACCGACCAGGGGCGGGCGGATGGCATTGGTTATTGGGACGGCTTTGACGCCTCGCTGAAAGACCCCGCCACCACCCGCATTCTTTATTGGCCTTCGCACTATCGTTTGCAGGGGGCGGGCGGTATCGCCGCATTGATCGCCAATCAGTTGCAGCCGATCCTGTCCTCCGGTTTCTGTGATCACGAATGCGTGGTTATTACCCATTCCACCGGCGACCTGGTGATGCGCTATGTGCTGTCCAACAAGAACTCGCTGTTGGGTTCGTCCCTGGCGCAGCGTTTTAAAGTCGCCGCGGTGATCGACATGGCGGGCGCCGGCGGCGGTACTGAACTGGCTAACTTCGGGGTGGACCTGATTAATGGCGTCAACCATGGCGCAGAGGTATTGGAGGCGCTGCTGAAGTTTCTGGGTTATGAAATTCCGCTGGGCATCAATCCAGGCGTGATGATTGATCTGCAGACTTCCGTTGCGCGGAACACCGCCGTCACTAATCTGCCCGCCATTCCCCGTCTGAGAATCGCCGCTACAGGCAGCGAGTTTTACGGCTTCGCGACGCACCCCATCATTAAAGGCAGGGACGACAGCGTTGTGCCACTGCACAGCGCCTGCGGCGCCGCTTATGACGGAGCGTTGGATTCCTGCGTGCGGGATTTGCGCGTGGACGGCCGCGTCACCAGCGTCAGCAAGGCGCCTTCCTTGAGTCAACTGTATGACTATCACTATCCCATCATCATGAGCGAAAAGATGGCCCACAACGAGATGCAGGCCAACAAACGCGGCCGGGATATGACCTTCGCGTTAAGCGGCGCTGATCGCTACAACGCTGGCGCGCGCACTATCGGATTGGACGTGGAGTATCACTCTGTCTACGCATGGTGGGACTGGTTCCGGGAATACCGTTACATCACTGATGCGGACGACAAAACCATGGGCCGGGTCATCATGGACTCTTTTGAATAGAGCGCGTCCCTTCTGTTTTTCAGCATGGCGGCCTGAGACCTTCTTGGGTCGCCTGACTGATACGCTGAACCGAAAAAGGGATATTTATTCAGTTTAAGTTCATGATTTGCCGTTACAATGGCTTCCCTATAACTAACGAAGCGTTTCAACTGGGGAAACCATTAAAAATGAAAAAAGCGATGTTGTTGGCGGTGGCGCTGGGAAGCCTAATGCAAAACGCAGGGGCGGAAGAATTCAGAGTGCAGATGGGCGGTGAAAAGATCATCTACATTGAAACCTCAAGAGACGAGGAATTTGACCGTCGTGATTACGACCAGTATATGCGTGAGCGAGGCTACGACTATGAATCCCACTACCGCGCCAATCGCAAGCTTCGAGAGCGGGTCAGGAACCTTGAGCTGGCGGTGAGGCAGTTACAGGATACGGTTTACGATTTACAGAACGCCGAGCCGACGCCTCCTCCAGTTACGACGCCGCAGACGCAATATTCCTGCATCCTGAAAACCCATAAAGGCACTTTTACCGGCATTGGCTTGACCAAGCTGGAAGCCACGGGGAAGGCGGCGCAGCAATGCGAGTCTAAAATCGATGCGTTCTGGTGCGATATCGATAAAGTGAAATGCGACGCCAATTAGTCTTGCATCAAGCGACGGCCTCTCACGGAAGCCGCCGCTTTTTTTTCGCTATATGCAAGTATTGATCGATCGACAGTAATCCTTTTTATCGCAACGCAGACTGGTGCGATGAGAAGGTGAAAACCCAAGATAGTCCATAGACCCCACCGCGTAATAAAGCCCCCAGAAATACTGCGCCCGTCCAGCCAGCGAGTGGTTAAGATTTTCTTCTCGATAACAGGCCGCCGCCACAGAACCGGACCCATTTGTCTCCTCGCCAGTCAAGCGGTCGACAATACGCTTGATGAACTGCATCTGCGGTCCTTGCTGGGTGAGGTAGTCCAGTGTGTCATGGCCTGTGTCTGCGTACCCCCACCAATCCCAACAGCCGTTCATTGGCTCATTGCTGGTTTGTGGATACACCACAATGATGCGGTTACTCTCCGCCCAGGCATTGTAGCCGGCGTGGCGGGCGAAGGTGTCTTGCAACGTCGAGCGATTCTGTTTGCAGCCATGCAGGGCGATATGCACGCGGCAGGCCGCCTGGGCGCCCCGGCAGGCGTCGGGAACGTAGATATAGCCGGTTTCATCCAGATACTGCGAATAGCTCAACAGGCTCTGATCGAAGGTCAGCAGGTTTTCCGGTTTTTCCGACGCAGGGGGCGATAAAGGGCCGTAGATGTGGTTCAGCAACAGGCCTGCGGCGTCATACTGACAGTCGCCGATGTAGGGGGAGTCGCTGAGCGTACAGTCGGCGCCAAAATTTTGCGTCGGCATGGCGTGGCCGGCGTCTACGAGGTCAATATTGACGGAGACATTCTGAGTTCCGCTTAACCGCTGATACACCTCCGCCGCCCGCTGTGATGACGAACTCCTAACCCGATGATCGCTCTTACCATGGAAGATCCATACGCGGTCGTCGCGCAAAAACGCCACGTTATCTATCTTGCCTGCGTCCGCCATGGCCTGAGTCAGCCTGACGATGGCGTCGGCGTCTGGCAAATCTCCCTGGCTCATGCAGCGTCCGGCGGCCTGGGTCAGACTGCCCTCCGCGCAGCCATAAGGGCCGCCCGCCACCAGTCCGGCTCCCATGAAGGTTTTGGAGTAGGCCACATGCGCCTGCATGGCGGCGAAAGCGCCTGAAGATAAACCGGAGATGGAGATCTGGGCGGCGTCGACATTGAGACTGCGTAAATCAATGCTCTCCTGCCCGGGAGACACGGCCAGTCCGGCGCCGCCGGCGGCCAGTGTGGAAGTCAGAACGACTGCGCCTTTCAGCGTCATGAATCTGTTCATAGTCGGCCCCTTGAGTTGTTGTCGTGCGTCCCTGGTGAGCGTTGTCTGTTGGTCGCGACTGTCCGCGCAACAAGACACGCCGGATTTTTCTGTGTTGTATGTGTCATTGCCATGAACGCATTCAGGGCGTATCAAATCCTGCGCCAGAATGATTAACGCCGTGAATTCAGCAGGTTGCGCGTAAGCGGGTGGGGCGTGTTCAATAAATGTTCAGAAGAGCTGACAGGTTACGGATGCATCGCCTGAAAGCTGTCCGGCCAGCCGGACATCCAAATTTATGCGCCGCAGATTTTGCACGAATTTACAGGAGCCCCCCTAACGTCCTCGTGCGCTTGCTTTAAACTGATGCAGCCTGTTTGTGCGGGGAGGCGTGTGTCTGATGAAACGGTCTATGGTTGCGCTTTTTTTCTTCAGTGTGCTGTCGCTGTTCAGTTTCGTCAGTCACGCGGACGCTGTTTTGCACATTTTCACCTGGGAAGACTATCTGGACCCGGAGGTTGTCGCCGAGTTCGAGAAAACCCACCATATCAAGCTGAAGTTCAGCTATTTCCAGAACGAAGAGAAGCGCGATCGCGTCATGGCTACGCGCAACGGCCAGGGTTTTGACCTGATTCTGATGGACGGTCTGACGGCGGAAGCCTATATCAAGCTGGGCTGGGCCGCGCCGTTAAGCGAAAACGAAGTTCCCAATCTCAAATTCAATAATGATCTGTGGCGCAGCCATCAACCGGCGTTGGTGGGTTATGTCGCGCCCTATGCCTGGGGCACGCAGGGCGTCGCCTATCGCTCTGATCTGGTGCGGCCGATCTCCCGTTTCATGCAGTTATTTCGTCCGGCGGAAGAGCTGAAAGGCAAGATTGTGATGACGCCGCAAGCCACGGAAATGCTGCCTATCGCCCTGCAAACCCTGGGCTACGACATGTATGACGAATCTCCCCAGGCGCTGACCCTGGCGGCGGAGCTGATCGCCGCCCAGAAGCCCCATGTGCTGACCTATCGTTCGCTCAAGACCAACGGCGAATCGCTTCTGGTGACGGGGGAAGCGGTGGCCGCCGTGGCCTACAGTGGGGATGCGCTGATGCTGAAACAGTTCAACCCGAATATTGAATACCGTCTGCCGGAAGAGGGCGGTATTGTCTGGTTCGATTACTTCATCGTCAGCCGTTACGCCTCCGACCCGGAAACCGCCTATGCGTTTTTGAATTTCATCAGCGAACCCCGCAACGCCGCCCGCAATTGTGAATTCACCTATTCCGCCACCTATAATGAAGAAGCATTGAAAATTTTGCCGGAGGAACTGCTGGCCAATCAGACCGTATTTCCCGCCATCAATCCCAGGATGGGAACCCATAAAGCGCCAAGCACGCTATACAAGCGGCGCATGATGAGCATCTGGCACAATCTCGGCTTCGAACAGATTCTGCAATGAAGTTACGCGCGCGGTTGATCATTACGCTGGTAGTGGCGACTTTCACCTGCTTTTTGAGCCTGGCGACCGCGCTGTATGTGGAGCTAACCGCGTTTTGGGAAGGCCGCAGCCGACATTTGCTGGATGAATCCGCCTCCCTGGCGGCGGCCAATGTGAACGGCTCGGTGGAGCATACCCTGGCCAATATGCGCCTGCTGGTTTCCGAGGATGTGCTGGATCGATATTTGTCCATGGGGGAGGAACGTTACACCCTCATGTATGACTTGTCCGCCAAGGCGTTGAGCCGTTACGCCACGCTGTTCCCCGAGTATCTGGAGATCGTCCTGCTGTTGCCTGACGGCGTGGAGGATATCCGCATCGCCGACGATATCCGTTCCCCGGAAGCGGAGCCGGCCGGGGAAAGTCTGTTCCAGCAGGCGTTGCAAGACCCCTACAACACCTACTATGACTTTATCAACCAGGAACGCTTCGACGGACCCCACCTGACGTTTTACCGCGCGTTATACACGATCGACCGCTCCCTGGGCGCCTATGAAAACAACAAGGTAGTGAAAGGCGTGCTCAAATTCACCGTGGACATGAACTGGTTAATGCGGCATGACCCCGGAAGCGATGCGGCGGAAGTGGACGCCACCTTTATCGCCAGCCGGGGGCGGGGCGTGATCTATGCCTCGGGCCTGTCCCAAACGCAGGCGCGCGGGCTGTCGAATATTCCCGGCGCAGGCGTGGATGGGCCGAGTCAATACATGGCGCGGATGATGGGAGAAGATTATCTGGTGGACTCGCGTCCCTTGCTCGGGGACTGGCGTCTTTATAATGCGATGCCGTTTTCGGAGGCGCGCAGCGAGTTTCATCGGTTGCTGTTCACCGCCATCGTGGTGCTGGTGGTGGTGTTCGTCCTGCTGGGCTGGTTTATCTACGTGCAGATGGATCGCATGATCGTGCGACCGGTGAAAGAACTGGCCACAGCCACCTATCACATTCTCCATGCGCCGGACAAAGCCAAGTCGCTGCGCCTGCAAAGCGGCGAAATAGGGCGTCTGCAGCAGGCGTTTCTGGAAATGGAGGGACAGATTCGTCAGTACACGCGGGAGCTGAAAACCCAGGCTTACACCGACAGCCTGACCGGTTTGCCCAACCGCCACGCCATGGCGCATATGCTGGCGCTGTTGATGCGGCGTAATGAAGAACGCGATCAATCGCTGGCGCTGCTGTTTATCGACCTGGACGGCTTCAAGCAGATCAATGATGTCTACGGTCATCAGGTGGGGGACAGCTTGCTGACCGCAGTGACCGGTCGTCTCTCATCGGTATTGCGTCCCTCCGATGTGATTTATCAGATTTCGGAAGAAGAGGCGTTGGAGGAAACGGATGAGGAGCGCAATATTCTGTTCCGCCTTGGCGGCGACGAGTTCACTATTATCGTTCCCAACATCGGCGCCCGTAAGAACGCGGCGGCGGTGGCGCAACGGGTGCTGGACCAGCTGAGGCCCCCGTTCAAAGTGGAAGGGCAGGAAACCTTTATCGGCGCCAGCATCGGCATCGCAATGTGCCCGGACGACGCCGACAGCGTTAGTGATCTGATCAAATATGCGGACACCGCCATGTACTCCGCCAAGGCTCACGGCAAGATGCGTTTTGAGTTTTTCTCGCCGCAGTTGGAGCACAGCGAGCAGGCCCGTCTGGCGATGGATAACCTGATCAGCAAAGCCCTGGATAGGGATGAGTTCACGATTTGCTTCCAGCCGATCATTGATCTGCGCACCCGTCATCTCACCGGATTTGAAGCGCTGGCGCGTCTGTATTCGGAGCAGTACGGCTGGATCAGCCCGCTGGATTTTGTGCCGGCGGCGGAGAAGCGCGGCATGATCGATCACATCACTTTGTTGGTGGCTTCACACGCCTGCGCGTTCGTTAAATCTCTGGAAGCGAAGTATCAGTTGCAACCGAGCGTTTCCCTGAATATCACCGCCGGGCAACTGGTGACGGGGGAGGTCTTCAACAAGATCAATCAACTGCTGGTTGATTCCGGCATGTCCCGCAACATCTTTGAGTTTGAGGTGACGGAAAGCGCGTTGTTCGAAGATCGCAAAGGCTGCGCGATGACCCTGGACAAGCTGCGCAACCAGGGGTTCAGGGTGTCTCTGGACAACTTTGGCGTGGGCTATTCCTCCCTCAGCCATCTGAAAAAATTCTCTTTCAACACGCTGAAAATTGACCGCTCGTTCCTGCGCGACCTGCATGACGACGAAGCCGGCCAGGCTATCCTTTCCAGCATTATCGCGATGGCGAGAAAAATGGACATGGCGGTGGTGGCGGAAGGCATTGAAACGATTCAGCAACTGGAAGTAGTGGAAAGCCTGGGCATTCATCTGGCGCAGGGCTATCTGTTTTCACCGCCGTTGCCGGCGGAAGCTGCGTTGGCCCTGTATGAGCAGGACTCCGCCATTCGTTATTGAGACCTGATCGTCGACCTTGTCCGCCGCGTCGGATTTTCGCCTTTATATTGACTGTTCGTTAGTCACTGCGCGCTCGTGCATTTCGGGCCTTCTACGCCGTTGTCTTAATAGCATGAGGCGCCTATCGGCGTTATAGTGTGGGCGCTTGGCTGTCGATCTGATTTATAAGGGGAAAGTGGTGAGAATAGCAGTATTTTGCGGCTCCAGTATGGGGGCCAGAGAGGAATACCAAGACGCCGCCAAAGCGCTTGGGGAAGAGCTGGCGCGACGGACCATCGAGCTGGTGTACGGCGGCGGCCATGTGGGCCTGATGGGCGTTATCGCTGATGCGGTGCTGGCGGCGGGCGGCAAGGTGACCGGCGTCATCCCCGTGGCGCTGAAAGAAAAGGAAATCGAGCATACCGGTTTGACCGAGCTGTTCGTGGTGGCGGATATGCACGAACGCAAAGCGAAAATGGCGGAGCTGTCAGACGCGTTTATCGCCATGCCCGGCGGCGCCGGAACCCTGGAGGAAATCTTCGAGGTCTGGACCTGGAGCCAGTTGGGTTATCACAGCAAGCCAAGCTGTTTTTATAACGCCTTTGGCTACTACGACAAACTGCTCGACTTTATCCGTCACATGCAGGACGAACGCTTCCTGAGTCAGGGCTATATCGACGCCCTGATCATCAAAGAAAACCCGGCGCAGCTGCTCGACGCAATTTTGTCTTATCAGGCGCCTCCCGGAAAATGGTGACGCCCTGGGCGTGGGCAGTCCGCGCCTAAGTCTGCGGGGCCGGCTTGCGCAGCAGCGCCGGTCCCAGGGACGCCAGCAAGGCGCCGCCGACAATCAGACCGCACCCGAGCAACACCGTTACCGTGAATTCCGCTTCGCCGAAGGCGATCAACAATAGCGTGGAAATCAGCGGCGCGGCGTATGATAAGACTCCCAATAGCTGAATATCGCCGCGTTTGACGCCATAGTCCCAGGTAAAGAACGCAATCCCCACCGGGCCCAGCCCCAAACCAATCACGCCGAGCCATTGTCCGCCGCTCAGCGGCCAGACGGTTTCTTCCAGCGCGCCATGGCACAACGCCGCCAGCACTGACACGCCCAGGCAATACAACCCCACTGCATCAGAGGGGACCGCCGCCAGAGTGCGGGACAACACCGAATACAGCGACCAGATCAGGGCGCAGAGCAGCGCGGCGCCGTAGCCGCTCAAGTAACGCACATCGAAGCCTGCGCCGGGACGCCACAGTAATGCCCAGCAGCCCGCCAGCGTCAGCAGTCCGCCCAGCCATAGCGCTTTTCCCGCAGCCTCTTTCAGCAACACTGCAGAGAAACAGACGATCAGCAGCGGCCAGAGATAGGCGATGAGACTGGCTTCCACCGCCGGCGCCTGATTCAACGCGATGAAGTAAAACAGGTGATATCCGAAAAGCCCGCCCACGCCCAACAACCAGGCGCGCGCAGGCTGGCGCAACAGGCGCAGCAGACTGCCTCCCTGCGCCACGGTTTTACCCAGCATCAGTAAGGCGGCGATGCCAAAAGTCATCGCCAATAACTGAAAGGGAGGAATGCCTGCGCTCCAGCGCGTGAACAGCGCCAGTGCGCCCCATAAGACGACGGCGGTGAATCCTATGGACGTAGCGGCTTGTCGGTTCATGACGTTTCTTTTTTCCGTTGTATGAGGTTTTTCGTTGAATAAGAGAAAAGGTTCGGAAACGTCAGCTTAGCGTTTTGCCGCAGGGAAAAATTCGTCGCTGCGGCGCTAGTTTTTCTCGCGCGGGCGGAAATGCTTGGGGGATTTACCGAAGTGACGTCTGAAACGGTCACTGAAAGCGGCCTGATTCTGAAAACCGGTATCGAGCGCTATCCGTTGCATGCTGAGCTGGCTGTTTTCCAACAGCGCCAGGGCCAGTCGCATACGTTTGTCTCGCAGATAATCCATCGGCGTCATACCGAATGCGTTTTTGAATAGATCTGAGAGGTGGCGGCGGCTCAGGTTCGCTGCGCTGGCGACTTGATCGAGGGTGATCGTGTCGCCCAGGTGTGCGTCCAGAAAGTCGCGGGCGGCGTGCAGACGCTTGTCCAGATTCAACGCCGCGCCATAGCGCTCCCGAAGCAACTGCAGCAATAAGCCGAGTATGCGCTCGCGGGATGCTTCGCCCAGGTGTCCGTGACCCAGCTCCATCGCGATAAAGTGAACATAGGAGCGCAATCCTGGGTCCAGCTCGATGAACGCAGGCAGACGCCCCAGCGCAGGCTCCATGGCCACCGGCAGATCCGCCACCACAAAGCGGTTATCCTCGCCGCCGGCGAAAGCGTGATCCCGTCCCGCTTCGATCACCGCCGCAGTGCGCCGGTCCACCATCGCCCCGTGGCCCGCCACATCCAGCTCCAGGCGACCGCTGAGCGGCAGCACCAGCTGGTGATAATCATGGCTATGGCATTGCTTTTCCGGCGAATAACGCCGCAGGTCCAAAGCGATAGGCGTCGACATGGCGCGTTTCTCTGTAACTACTAATGGATAATTTGGATCTCTGCGAAAGCATCAGTGTATCCCCCGGACGGCGAAAGTTCGATGGGGAGCGCTATGTTTAGGTATACGTATGCATTTAAAGTGCGAATGACTGAAGAATAGAAAATAGCCCCTCTATGATAACGGCCATGAATTGAAAGCCGAATCTATGATTTGCAGGCCTGACTCTGCGCCTTCAAGTAATGACTCAGGCAGCTGGGAAGAAATGTCAGTTCTTGCTTGAAGATAGTCTAAACCGGGACCAAAAAAGCAGGTGTTTTCTATGGATAGTAAATCAAAAATAATTTTGGGCAGGAGTTCATGCTGCATGGGTCTTAAAAAAACTATCCCGGAAATGGCGTCGCGGGATTCACCGAATAAGTATGCACTTTCACAGATTTCGCCAACCTTCGAGACAAACTCAAAGTCGCCATCGTCTTCGATAATCTCACCATAATTTTTTAGTACGGCATTTATTTCTTCAAACGGAATGACACCGGCCTCACCGTTTTTGAATTTCTGAAAAAAAATTTCGTATGACATAGTTATTCCTGAATTTAACGAAAATAAGCCGCAGGCCTCTATCCATTACCTCGAAGGGCTTCTAAACGCGCCTGAGTTCCGCAATATAGGGCGAAGGCTGCAGAGGTAGCCCACGTTCGTTATATTGCGGGCAGGAGATATGCAGTCTGCTTTTGGCCCGTGTCAGCGCCACATAGAAAACCCGGCGTTCCTCCTCCCTGTTTTCCTCTCTCTCTTTATGCTCGGATTGGGTTGCATTGATCAGGAAGACCGTATCGAATTCAGCGCCTTTTGAGGCATGAATGGTCATCAGATGAATTTTATCCGACTCGGTTTTATCGCTGTTTATTTTCAGCAGTTCCTCGGCGCTTTGTTCCAGAGGGACGCCTTTCTTCAAGCCGTCCAATAACTGCTGAATCACCACTTTGGCGGGCAGGCTCTCCATGCCCTCCCGGCTGAAATAAGTGTGGCGCAGCAGTATTTCCCATAACTGCTCTTCCGCTTGCGATGGCGGACAGTGATTCAGCTTTTTGATCAGGCGCACGTCGCGAATGATGTCCGTCGCCTTTTCGCCGAGACTGCCATCGGCGTCGGAAATAAACTGCAGATATTTGAAGATCGCTTCGTCTTTATATTTGCCGGATTTCTTGTGTCGCCATTGCAGATTAATCCGGCTGTTATTGAGGACGTACTCCAGGTTCTTCTCCTCCAACGGACTTTCGCTGCTGGAGGGCGCAAGACACAGACTCAAAAGCATACGCGGACCGCGCCTGCGCAACAGCGGAACGCCTTCATTAACCAAGTAAGGGATGCGGCGGGCGATCAGCGCCTGTTCGATATGCAGACGCTGGCTGTTCTCCCTGTAGAGAACGGCGATCTCATCAGGCGACGTCCCTGCGTTCAATAGCGTTTGAATACTCGCGGCGACTTCGTTTGACTCAGTCACGACATTGATAGGCGACGCGAACTGCACCGTCCCGTCGCCGCTTCTGTGGGCGCGCATGGCGATGTCTTCCTGCAGGCGATGAGGCATGCTGTCAGCCAGCTTATTACTGAGCTGCACCAGTTTGTTCAAGGACCGGTAGTTGGTGTCCAGCACGCAGACGCTGGGAGATTCGTACGCTTCCAGGAACGCTTGGAAAACCGACGGCTCCGAGCCCCGGAACTGGTAGATGGACTGCTTGGCGTCGCCGACGACGGTGATGGAAACGGAGTTAGAGGCCAACAGGCGTATGGCTTCAAACTGCAGGTAATTGCAGTCCTGAAACTCATCTATGATGAAGTGCTTCAAATGGTATTGCAGCGCGTCTCGCAACTCAGCGTCTTCTTTCAGCACGTGGCAGGCGATATAGAGAATATCGTCCGCATCAATGGCGTTGAGCTTTCTTTTTTCCTCGTCCAGGTTTTTCCACAGCGCAATCATGATGCGATCGATCATGCGTTCACGATTGGTCAGCTCCATGGGCGGCGCATAGTCGTTGGAGCCGAAACCGTTGGCTCTGGCGCGGGACAGACAGGCGAGAACTTCATTGAGAGAGATGCCGTTGCGGGCGACAAAGCGCTGCTGTTCCTCGCCCAGGTTGGACCAGAATGACTCGATGAAGCTTCTGGCCTCATGTTCGCTGATCACCCGCGTTGTCTGGTTGTATCCATATTTCTGCGTGACGGGGCGATCGGAACTGGGTTTCAGGATCAACTCAAGGAACAGCTTGTGAAAGGTGCCGATATGGATGATTTTAGCGATGGGGCCAATCAGCTCGCTGAGCCTTGATCGCATCTCATTCGCGGCCTTGTTGGTGAAGGTCACCAGGATAATGGATTTCGGCGGCGCTTTTTTATTCAGGATAAGGTGTGCGGCTTTGTAGGTGACCACGCGGGTCTTGCCTGAGCCGGCGCCAGCCAGAACCAGAGTGGCTCCCTCGGTGGCGCTAACGGCTTTGAACTGTTCTTCATTGAGATAAGACAGTATATCTTTCAAACACTTATCCTTCTTTGACCCAAAGGTGCGTTATCACGGTGCGTACTGCTCTGTGAAAGTTGGGACGAAGCTAAACGATCACAGGGACAAACTCAATTTCAGTTTGCCAGTTCTTGGGGGATTTTCGAGTTATGCGTCGCCAACCCCGCGCCATGCACATACAATCAGGCAGGTATTTCAGATCCGTTGCTCAGGCGACGGCGTCCCGGATTCTGTTGAGGCATGCATGATCGAAAAACTGGAAATCCACCATCTGCGGACATTGGACGCATTGTATCGCATCGGCAATATCTCCGCCGCAGCGGAGTCCCTCGACTTGTCCCAGCAGGCGATCAGTCAACAGCTGAAAAAACTGCGGGACATTCTGGGCGACCCGTTATTCGTGCGCACCGGCCATGGCATGGCTCCGACGCCTTACGCCAAACTGATCGAGCCGCATATCCAGCAGGTGTTGACCCATCTGCACGCGATTCCGGCGCCGGAGGCGTTTTCTTTGGCGAAGGTGGAAAGAACCTTGGTGATCTCCGCCACGGATTACACCCAGAAAGTGATTGTGACAGGGCTGATCGCGGAATTACGAGAAGCCGCGCCCAAGGTGAAAGTCGTGGTCGCCAATATCGAGAGCGCCAGTCTGACCCGGAAAATGCGGCAAGGGGAGATTGATCTGGCGTTCACCTCCCATGGCTATGTGCCGGAAGGCCTGCAGTCTGAGCCATTGTTCACGGAAAGATATCTCTGCGTCTCCGCCGACGCGGGGTTGGCGGGCGAGGGAGAGATTGCTCTGGAGCGGCTGGTGGAGCGTGACTTTATTGTCACCTCGCCAGGAACTGGCGGTTTCGCCGGGTCGGCGGACGCCTGGTTTGAGCAGCAGGGTTTGCGCCGTAACGTGACGATTTCAGCGCCGTCGTTCCACATCGCCCAGGAATATTTGCAGGCGACGGATATGGTGGCCTTTTTGCCGTCGCGGCTGCTGCCTTGTGCAGGCTTATTCGAAATTCCTCTCAGCAAATATCCGCCGGGATACGAAGTGGTGGCGGCCTATCATCCCAGCGCCAGGAACGATCCCCTGATCATGTGGGCGCTCGGTACCGTGAAACAGCGCCTTTCCCGCGCCTGATCGTATCGGTCAATCCATTGGCGCTTGTATCGGTTACAACGGCAGCTTGATCGCTCGGTCGCCTCTGAAGCTCTACTCTGACTGCACACTATTAGTCGGTTTTAGAGGTCTTTATGAGCATTAATAAAGTGAACCCCAGCGCGCTGTATGACGGTTCGCCTTTTGGGCTGTCGCAGGCGGCGGTTGATACGGAGTCAGGATGGGTGTTTGTGTCCGGACAAGTGGACTGGGACGCGGACTACGAACTGAAAAACGATACGATTGAAGCCCAGACAGCGAATGCGCTGGAGAACCTGAACATCGTGCTGAAGGAAGCGGGGTCTTCCGTCGATAACCTGCTGCAAGTGCGCATCTATGTCAGAGGAGAGCTGGCGGATCACATGGCGAAAGTGGCGCCTATTCTCGCCAACTATCTGGGAACCGTCAGGCCAGCGCTGACCGGCGTGGGCGTCGCCTCACTGGCGTCGCCGGGCACATTGGTGGAAATCGAGGCGGTGGCGAAAGTCCGTCGCCAAGGATAGATAGTCGCTAAAGAGACATTTCCATCGCTACAGCGCCGACGTTTGTCGGCGCTTGAATAAGCCCGATCGGGAAAATCAGCGCACCTTAACGCCCAGGCTCAGCAACACTTCGCGGATATCTTTTTCCTGATTCTCCAGAAAACGCTGCATGGCGTCGCCGCGATGATAAAAGTTGGACCATCCGTATTTGCTTCTCACCTGCTTCCATTGATCGCTTTGCGACAGTTTCTCCAGCATATCGGCGTATTGGGCGATGTCCTGCGCGGGCATGCCGGGGGTTCCGAAGAAGCCGCGCCAGTTGGCGAAAACCAGATCGTAGCCCTGCTCCTTCATGGTGGGGATGTCAAAGCCTTCCAGGCGTTCGTCGCTGGTGACGCCGAGCAGGCGCAGTTTGCCTGACTTATAATCGTTGACCACTTCTCCCAGTCCGGTCACCAGGGCGACGCCTACTTCTTTGTATAGCTTCTCCAGGGCGTCGCCGCCGCCGTCGCTGGGCACATAACGCATTTGATCAATACCGATGCCGGCGGATTTAAGCAGGAGCGCGGCGGTAATGTGGTCCAGGCTTTCCTTGGATGAACCGCCGATAATCGGATTTTTCGCGGCATGGTCCCGAATCAGGTCCGCCAGTTGCGACACTGATTGAATCGGCGAGTCCGCTTTCACCGCCACCACCTGATACTCCGCAATCACCGTAGCGATGGGCGTGATGTCGCGAAAGTCTTTGTCGATCACCCCGGTCAGGCTACGCAATATCAATGGCGTGGATTGCACCATCAGGGTTTCCGAGTACTTGGGCGCGTTACGCACCAGATCATCCAGGGCGCGTCCGCCGCCGCCACCAGACAGGTTGGTGAACTTGACGCCATCCACCAGGCCGATAGTCTGCATCGTCGCGCCGGTCTCTCGGGCGGTAGTGTCCCAACCGCCGCCTTCGCCCCCGGGAATGAGAAAGGCCAGTTCTTTGGCGCCGACGAAGAGAGAAAAACCTAAAAGGAATGTTAGCCAAGACAACCGTTTTAATACGCTCATCGTATATATACCTCTGCTTTATTGTTTTGCGGATCAGGCGGCTTCAAGAGAGAGGGAGTGGCGTTTCGTTTCCATGTGGGAGTTGAATGAAAAAATATCGCCTGAAATTTAACTATAGACCGGACTTTTGTTGCTGTTGGGATAATAATCAAACTGACTGAAACAGTATGAGGGCGATCATGGAAGTAAAATATTCGCCCCACAGGTGAAAAAATGTGTCATAGATATGGAAATCCAACGTGCTCGGGAACATTATCTACTAAGCTTAAAGAGATAATTCCGGTCAACCGTGATTGGGTTGCGTTACAGCAGCTTTTCGGGCGTCGCGTTTCATCCGAAAACAACCGGTGGTAATGCCATAGATGCCGAACTCATCTTCTCCTATTGGCCGTGTCCGGACGATATGCTTTCTGGTTCTTTGCCTGATCACGAGAATCAGTGGGGCGGCGGAATCAGAACTTACCCCTGTCGTTGTGCAGTTGAAGTGGCTGCATCAATTCCAATTCGCCGGCTTTTACGCCGCCATCGAAAAAGGTTTCTATCAGAAAGCCGGTTTTGACGTGACCCTGCGCGAGGCGGCGCCGGACATTAATCCTATCGACGAAGTGGTGGAGGGCAGGGCGGACTTCGGCGTCGCCAATTCTGAACTGCTGCTTTACCGCTTGCAGGGCGCGCCGGTTACCGCCGTAGCGGTGATGATCCAGCATTCGCCTCTGGTATTGGTGAGTCTGGCGGAGTCGGAGATACTCAGTCCGCAGGATCTGATCGATAAACGCGTCATGTTTCCCCATGGGCCATACGGCGCCAACACCATTGGCATCCTGCGCAAAGAAGGCGTGCTGCTCTCTCAGATCAAACAGATGCCATTGTCTTTCAATATCAACGATCTGGTGGAGCACCGCGTGGACGCCATGGTGGGCTACGTGACTGACCTGCCGTATCAGCTGCGTAAACGTCAGATCGCTTACAACATCATGGACCCGCGCAGTTACGGCATCGATTTCTACGGCGACACCCTTTTCACCACTGAAAATCATGCGATGAGCGATACCGAAGAGGTGGCGCGTTTCCGCGAAGCCACGATTGAAGGTTGGCGTTATGCGGTGGACAACCCGGAAGAGATCATTCGTTTGCTGCAAGGCAAATATAACTCTCGCAAAGAATACGATGAACTGGTGTATGAAGCCCGGGAAACCATTGATCTGATCGTGCCCAAGCTGGTGGAGGTCGGGCATATGAACCCGGGGCGCTGGCGGCATATCGCGGACACCTTCGTCGCGTTGGACATGGCGCCCAAAGATTACAGGCTGGAGGGGTTTGTCTTCGAACCTGACCGCAATGACGCCAGGCTGGTGTTGCACACGGCGCTGTGGATTGGCGGTCTGGTGGTGATCGCCGGGGCGGTGGGAATCTTTCTGTTGGTGACGTTTAACAACCGGCTTAAAAACCGGGTTGAGCTGCACACTCATCAACTGCGTGAGGCCAATGAGGCGCTGTACGAGCAGACGCAAACCCTGATAGAAAAAGAGCAGGCGCTGTACAAACTGAACCATGCGCTGGAAGCCCGAGTGGAGGAGAGAACCGAGGCCCTGGCGCAGGCCAATCAGGAATTGAAGCTGGAGATAGCGGAGAGGGAGCAGCGCGAGCTGTCTCTGCGTCTTCTGTCCAAAGCGGTGGATAGCAGTCGCAGCGGCGTCATCATCACCAATGCGGATGGCATTATCGTCTACGTGAATAACGCGTTTCTGGCGATGTCCGGCTACGATCGCATGCAGGTGTTCGACAAACACATATCCTCACTGGAAGAGCGTGTTTGTTTTCCGCGTCTTGATCAGATCAATTTCCGTGAGTTGCCGGAACCAATGATCCGCGATGAGTTGCACTGTTACGACGCCTCGCGCAATCAGTACTGGGTGCAGATCTCCATTTTCCCCATTTATGAACAGGCGGCGCGCAACTATGGCGTATTTCGTCCCGCGCCGGAAAAAGTCAGCCACTATGTGGTGACCTGTGAAGACATTACCCTGCTGAAAAAGAGCAAGGATGAGATGGAGCAGTTGGCGTTTTACGACCACCTGACGGGACTGGAGAGCCGGCTGCTGTTCAAGCTGCGCCTGGAAAACGCCATTACCCGGGCCGTGCGCGACAAGTCTATGATCGCCCTCATGTTTATCGACATCGATCACTTTAAGGAGATCAACGATAACTACGGCCATGACGCTGGTGACGAAGTGCTGAAAACCGTGGCCGCGCGCATCAAACAGAACGTGCGCAAGAACGATACGGTGGCGCGCATCAGCGGCGATGAGTTTACCGTGATTCTGTCGGATATTAGGGGGCATGCCGACGCCCGGCGTGTGGCGCAGGGCATTCGGCGGACCTTGAACCAGCCGTTCAAGTTCGCCGGAAAAGAATATTTTGTCGGCGCCAGTATCGGCATCAGCATTGCGCCTGACGATGGCGTGGAGCTGGATGAGTTATTGAAGAACGCAGACACCGCCATGTATCAGGCCAAGCGTAATGGCCGCAACGATATCCAGTTTTTCTCTCATTCCATGAATGAGGAAGCCAAGAAGAAGCAGGCGCTGGAAGCGGAAATGATCCAGGGGCTGTCCAAGAAGCAGTTCCGCCTGGACTATCAGCCGGTGATTGACCTGGAAACCAAAAAACTGGTGGGGCTGGAGGCGCTGCTGCGCTGGAATCATCCCAGCCAGGGCATCGTTTATCCCGATCATTTTATTCCCCTGGCGGAAGAGACAGGCCTCATTGTGGAGCTGGGGAAATGGGTGATCAGCGAAGTCATTTCCGCCACCCAGGAGTTGCGCAAGATGGGGTTCGCTGATGTCGGCGTGGCGATTAATGTGTCGGCGCGCCAATTGCGGGATAAAGGACTGATCGCGGATATCGGACGCATTGTCGCCGCCCATCGCAATGAGCCCTGCAATATTCAACTGGAGCTGACGGAATCCACCATTATTGAAGAGCTGGAGCAAAGCAACCGCAGCATCAACGATTTGAATAGGCTTGGCTTTGGTATCACCGTGGATGATTTCGGCGCGGGTTATTCTTCCATGAGCAATCTCAAGCAACTACCCATCGACTGCATCAAGATCGATAAGTCGTTCATTCACAACATGCTGAGGAAAGGCGATGATGCGGAAATCGTAAAAGCGATGATTTCCATGGCGCATAATCTAAAGCTGAAGGTGGTGGCGGTGGGTGTGGAAGACGCCGAACAGGTGAAATTCCTGAAGGAAAACCAATGCTTCCTCGCTCAGGGATTCTATTTCTCCAAAGCTGCCGATCTACATGAAATCATCGGGAAATTCAGCGCCCCCAATGTGGTGAAGCTCACTCCCTGAGCTGGTCTGATCTTCCTTTCTCAAACAATCAGAGCGCTGGGCTGCCCCAGTAATACACGCTGCCGTCATCGCTGCCGGCGAAGACGGCGGTGCCTTCGGCGTTGATGGACATGGGCCAGTTCATCAGCGAGGTGGCGTATTTCCAGTACAGCTCGCCGGTTTGCGCGTTAAACAGATAGAAGTTGCCGGGCGTTTCTTCCTGCGGCGAAGAGTTGCTGTCGCTGAAGATGGGCTCGCCGTCGGCGGAGGTCACATACTGCGCGTTGGCGTCCATATTCATGCCCGGGTTGGGGCAATACTCCAGCTGATTGATCCACAGGCGTTGCGGGTAATATTCCCCGGAATCGCCGGCGTTCTTCAACATATAGGCGAAACCGAAGCCGGGGCTGTCAGAGGCGGCTTTGGTCGCGCCGGAGCCGTCGTAATTGCCGCCGGCGCCGACATAGACCTGTCCGTTGACATTGGCGATGGCCAGGGCGTAAGTCAGTCCCAGAGACTGGTCGGAAGGCGTGTAGGACCAGAGGGGCGTGAGGCCGCTGACAGGGCTGTCCGGGGTGGCGAACAGATAAACGTAGCCGTTCTTGGTGGAAGCGGCGAAGTAGCCTCCGTCAGCGCTGATGACCACGCGCAGAACGCCGGTGGCGGTATGGAAGCGGCCGTATTCCACCAGGGTTCCGCTTTGATTGGCGTAGAGGATAACCAGTCCGGTGGAGCTGACCTCCGCACGTTTCGCCGGCTTGCGTCCGCGGGCGAATTCGACGCTCTCCGAATAGCTGTCCAGCTCACCGCCCACCACCACAATTTCGCCGGTGTTGCAGATGCCGCAACTGCGTAAATAGGATTCGCTGACGTTGGTTTGGGAGTCGCTATAGCTTTGTCCGTTGAGGGTCAGCAGCAAGGCGTTGGCGCCTTCCACGGCGATAATGGTGGAGCCGTCGTAACTGCTTTCCACTTCGTTGATGCGGCTGTCTACGCTGAATTCCTGACGGCTGGAGACGCCGACGCCGACATTGTAAGTGCGCAGAAAGCCGTTGCCGCTGCCGTATTGTCCGCCGGCGGCCGCATAGGCGCCGTTGCCGGAGACCGCGACCCAGAACACGCCCTGGGTGACGTTGTCGCCCAGTGGATCGCTCCACTGCAGTGACGGCGCGGAGCCGTCGGTGGCGTAGCTGTAAATGGCGAAGTCGCTACTTTCTCCATATTCGGAGGAAGTGCCGGTGATAAGTTGCGCGCCGTTGGCGGAAATGGCGGTGGTGTTGATTTGCAGTCCGGATGTAGGGGTTAGCGTCCAATTGGGCGCGAACTGGTCTTGCAGCATACTGAGTCCTTGTTATTGGGTCATTGCCCTGCGGAGACGGGCGAAGCCTGGTTAATGGTGAATCCATGCCGAAAGTTTAGCCGACCGAGAAGTTTTGGCAATGACCCCAACGACCGATTGGCGGCCATGGCGGCTTAAATCAGTGATCGTTATTGCCGCGAATTTTCTCCAGCTCTTCAACGCTTTTGGGCCAGTCTTTTTTCAACAGACGGGACAACGCCCGGTCCGCGAGTAAGCGTCCTTCCGTCTGGCAGTCGGGGCAATAGTTGGTCTCGTTGGTCGCATAGCGAATGCGTTGTACGGCCCCGCCACAGACCGGGCAGGGAAGGTTGTAACGACCATGCACCGCCATGTCTTCGCGAAAGGCGGTGACTTTTTCCGGAAAGGCGTCGCCATACTGGTCGCGCAAGCGTTGCGTCCAGGTGGTCAAACAAGTGCGGCACGCCTGATACAGCCGCTCAATTTCTTCTGGACTCAGCTTTTGTGTTTGCGCGATGGGAGACAGTCGGGCCGCATGCAGAATTTCATCGGAATAGGCGTTGCCGACGCCGCTGAAAATATGCGGATCAGTCAGCGCGCTTTTTAATGTGTGGTTATTGCGAGTCAACGCCTGTTGGAACGCGGCAAGGTCCGACTCCAATATCTCCAGACCGCCCGGATTGATCTGCGCCAAGCCTGCTTCCTCTCTGACAAGATGCAGCGAAGCGCGTTTCTTCGTTCCTGCTTCCGTCAAAAACAGAACGCCATTAGAGAACTGCAAGCTGATCAACGCAGTTTTCCCCGGCGCTTTCTTACCCGCCTCGCGCCAATGCAACCGCCCCGCGATCATCAGGTGAAACACCATCCAGACGTCATTATCAAAGCCAATGGCGATACGCTTACCAATCCGCCGCAACTGCGTCACTCGCGCGCCAACCACTGTCTCCAAAGACGGCTCCGCCGTCCGCAACAAAAAATAACTATGCAACTCCACCGACTCCAACACCCGCCCAAGAACCCGCCGCTCCAACGCATCGATATACACGGTAATGTCAGGATATTCAGGCATCACGCATCCTCCTGTTTGTTAGAGGGATTATATGTGTAATCTATATAAGTTGCTGAAAGACGCGTTCGACTTTCTTGGGCAAACATTCAGAGGGCCGGGCACTAGGGGGAATCTCCCTTCGTTTCTTGCTTGAGGTTTTATTAAAGCGGCAGGAAATTGCTTGAAATACGATCTTAGGGAAATACTCTGTAGCAGATAATTCCCGGAAACCATGGCATTGTGGGTATTGCAGCGAATTTGAGATATTGAGTGCCATTTCCAGCTCTCATGGCAGAAAAATAGGCTCAATTACTCACCATATAGTGCAATTTGCCTGACTTCGACACTATGTGGCCTTATCAGTATGAGCTACAGCAATCCCCAGAGTCGTGGAGCTATGATTGGCTATAATCGACTGATGTACCGATGAGCCCTAATCTGAATGCAAGCTTGAAACTATGCTAAAACCGCTGCTTACAGCCAATATCGCTTTTGTCGTTTCTTATAATGTAGCCTTTGGGGCGGTGAATATGGGCAGCGCTTCAGTGACTATGGCCTACATTCCTGCAGCAGTAGTTGTTTTTTTCGTTTCTCTTTATGATCTTTACTCTACCCATAAATCTGGGAAGGCATACTTTTTTTCTGCCGCCTTTGAAAGAAGGCAAAGGCCATTCCGTTATTGGCTTTGTTTTCTACTAATAATCGTATTTCTTTGTATCTCCATACGGACGATTGTTGTTTTAACTAGATAGCCTCTGGAATATCAGGCGATTGAGTAATATAAGCAGGAGAAAACCACCTACGCATCATTCTCCTGTGCTGATTTATTCCCGTAGGGCCATTCTTGATAATCACTATTTTCTCATTGCGATGGTTTGGGAAGGAGCGCATGAGTTTCTTGAAAGGGAAACCACGAAGCTATGGGAATGTAGTGGTCTAATAGTCCCGGACACATTAATAAGAGACAATACCCGTCAACGATTAAGGTGTCAGCATGAGTCAGAAAAAGTCGTATAAGCAGTATACAAAAGAGTTTAAAGAAGAGGCCGTTTCCTTGGTGCGCGACCAAGGTTATTCCGTCCCAGAAGCGGCTAAATCCCTCGGCATTAGCGCCAATATGCTCTACAAGTGGAAGGAAAAGATTGAAGCTCAACTTGAAAATCAGGTTCTGGCTGAAGACGAGCGCGCCGAGTTAAAACGGCTTCGCAAAGAAAACAAAGAGCTGCGCATGGAAAAGGAAATTCTAAAAAAGGCTTCGGCCTTCTTCGCGAAAGAAATGAAATAAAGTTCGCCTTCATTCAGGCAGAGTCGAATCGCTTCCCTGTGAAAGTGCTTTGCCGGGCTCTGCGTGCAAGTCGATCAGCATTCTATGCCTGGCGACGGCGCTCCGCGCCGGTGATCCGGTTTGATGAGCTGCATCTGCATCGGCGAATGAAGCGACTGTTTAACGCTTCTCGAAGCAGTCTGGGCAGTCGAGAGATGATGAAGAAGCTACGCGAAGAAGGCTTTCAGGTGGGACGCTACCGGGTTCGCAAGCTCATGAGGCGGCTTGGTCTTCAGGTCACGCAACGCGTTGCTTACAAAGCCACTACAAGGCGCAAACACCATCATGCGGTGGCGGATAACTTGTTGAATCAGAATTTTAATCCTACCGCGCCCAATCAGGTTTGGGCTGGCGACGTGACCTATCTGAAAACAGGAGAAGGCTGGATATATCTGGCCATTGTCATGGATTTATATTCCCGAAGGATCGTCGGGTGGCGCATCGATAAGCGCATGACAACGAGCCTGGTCAGCCAGGCGCTGATCAAGGCCTACAATTTGCGGAAGCCGCCCAAGGGCCTGGTATTCCATAGTGACCGGGGCTCTCAGTACACCAGCGGACATTATCGAAAACTGCTGGAAAAGTATGAAATCAGGGCAAGTATGGGCGATGTAGGAGCCTGTTGGGACAATGCGGTGGTTGAACGCTTTTTTGGTAGCCTTAAGCATGACTGGATATTAAAAATCCCCCAGCCCACCCGGGAACACATGAAGCAGGATGTCGCAGCCTACATGAGGTATTACAACCTCGAAAGACTGCATACGGCGAACAATGATATGTCGCCGGTTAATTATGAAAACTCTCTAAAGAAAGTGTCCGGTGGGATTTGACCAGAACATCAGGAAATCCAGCGATGATGCCGCTACTTCCTTTAGTAACAGGGCTTCTCAAATTTACGAGTGTTGTGTTCTTAGCCATGAAGGCAGTGATTCCTTTATACAACTATCCTGGGCGCTTATTGAAGACAAAGCGCGGGCGGGAGGCATTTTACTTTGAAAGAAAAAATATACTATCGGTCTTAGGATTTATTAGAGTTGCAGCAACTTCCAATAGTAATAATTGAAACGACTAAATCTAGCGATTAACAGCACCTTATTTCTTCTTCATACACTGACGCCCCCTCCAGAACTCAAGCTTTCAAATAGTGGTAGCTATTCTGCCAGGTCCTTTCCACTAACATTCTGGCAAGTTCAATAAAATCGCGGGTATCGTCAGAAGGAAAAGGCGGGTTTACGGTTGCTGCATTGGTGTGGCACGGTTCAGTATGCCGGTTTGGATAAACGTGGTAACGAAGGAGGCACGCTGCTTCTTTCGGAGCTTTTCGGCGGCCCGAGTGGCGTACTTGCGTACGGCCTCCCGCATGTTCTGAAAACAGGTAATGCGTTTACCAAAGGAATGGCTGCAAATGATCTGCTTTTTGGGAGGCGCGACGTTTACGGCCTACAAATCTTCATAGATGTAGTGATTGTTGGTGTCTTCCGAATAATCCAGCTTAAAGCCATTTTTGATGTAAAAATTATTGGCAGGGCTTTTTTCTATCGTGGCTAGTCGCACAGGAAGCATTTTTTCTTTAGCTTCTCGAATGATGTTGTTCAGAATGTTGGTCCCAATGCCCATCGATTGATATTTAGGATCAATATATAAGTGAACTAGCCAAATGTGGTCGGGCATGTTTTTAGTGCTATATAAGCCAACAATTTCACTTTTTACCAGTATTTTTGTAAAGCAAAAGTCATCATAATATTCCAGAAATTGTTGGTTTAAATTTTCTGGATTGAAACGGTTTATAGTCGTTAAGCTTTCTTTGAGTGATCTCACATAGAGAGCGGCTAGTTTTTCTTTATCATGAAGCGTTGCTCTCTCTTCTGAATAATCCATCCGATACCTGTCTTAGTTACTTAATTGATCTGTTATATTCTATAGTTTCCGATCTTATCATAAAATGGCTGTTCGACCTCTGAAGATTATACTTCCAAGCGCAGGCGCTCTACTTTTTCAACGTCGATAACGGCAGCCTCTGGAATCCTTATCGTATATTATTTATGTAATGGCGAAAGTTTCATCAACAAGATATGCATAATGGCGAAAAATCTATTATTCCTGGTGGGCTGTCTAGTGGCGGCGGCTCTGGCCTGGGGGATCTTTCAGGTATTAGGGCAATACACTTTTGTTGCGATGCTTGTGATAACAATCGTCGGTTTGCTTGCAAAGGCTGGAAAGCCTAAATTTGGGAAAAAAAGCGACAAATAAACGGTTGGGCTTGATAGAGTAAAGTCATAAAGCATTTCCAACCGTAGTCATTCCGCTAGATCCTCTCCTGTAATCCCCTGACAAGCATTCCCGACTTGATAAAGATGACATTATGTTTCAATTCTTCCTCCGGTTTTCATTTATTGCTGACAGTTAATAAAAATGAGTAGATCCTGGCGAATTTTCGCCAAGAAGCAGCAGAAATACCGATATTTAAATAGGGAGAATTCTTCTATCTTTCGCTCTTTATTGTCGCCCTATTTTAAAAACATGGAGATTTTAATTGGTGCTTCGACGCGTTGTATTTATTTCACTCATTCTATTTTCCTGTTTCATCAGAGCTGAAACGGCGAATTTCTGGGATTCCCCACAGCATGGCGCAAACAGCTTTAACCGGCTTCCACCGACTCAGGAATACTTTGACGCTCTCGCTGCCTATGGCGCGACCTGGGTTAGGTTGGCATATGACAAGTGGCCTTCTGAAGGTCGGGACTTTCTGATCGGCGATGCGGATCATTACCAATCCCTGAACAGCGCCGATCTGGCGCAACTGAAGCAGGTTCTGGACCGGGCGCACAAGGCGAATCTGAAAGTGGTCATTGCTCCATTGTCTTTGCCCAATATGCGCTGGTCGCAGAACAATAATGACGTTTTTGATGACAGGATCTGGTCGGACAAAAATCATTGGAACGACGCCAATCGCTTCTGGAAAGATCTCGCGACAGCCTTGAAAGGGCATCCGGCCATTGCAGCCTTCAACCTCGTCAACGAACCCGCGCCGGAACGTAATAGCGACCTGAAAGAGCATGCCGATTCTGACGCAATGGCGCAGTGGTATAAGAAGAGTCAGGGAAGCTCGCGTGACCTGCGTTTGTTCTATCAATCATTGGTCAAAACGATACGACAGGTTGATCAGAGCGTGCCGGTGATGCTGGATGCCGGCTGGTACGCTGCTGCGGATGCTTTTTCCTATTGGCCATCCGGGCTCGAAGATTCAAACATTCTTTATTCCTTCCATATGTATGAGCCCTATGACTTTACCAGCTCTCCCAACATTAATAGAGAAGACCGCTATGTGTATCCAGGCGATATTCCATTTGGGGAGAAAACGTCGCATTGGGGCCCGCAGCAACTAGCCGCCTATATTTCACAACCCATTAACTGGGCGAAAAAGTCGGGAATCCCGATTAATCGGATGGTGATGGGAGAATTTGGCTGCGCCAGAACGATTCCCGGTTGTGGCGAATATCTGAAGGATGTTCTTGAAGCCGCTGACAGCCTTAATCTGCATTGGGCTTTCTATGCGTTTCGGGAGGACAGCTGGGATCAGATGGATTACGAACTCGGAACGAAGAAGGTGAACTGGAAATACTGGGACGCCATGGAGAAGGGTGAACCCGATCCTATAAAGCGCGAATCCAGCGCGCTCTTTGACATCATTCGCAAGCGTCTATAGAACGCCTTTCTCGCCTACAAACGCCTGAAGGAATCTGCATGCTTCAGTTTCCTTCAGGCGCCTCCAGAACGTCGTCGTATTTTTCGAGATGCGGTAATAGAGGCCGTTATTCTGAATCGCTTTCGCCGCAGATTTCTATCTGCTTCCCTTCATTCATGAAAACTTTGGTAGTGACGAATATAATCGTGGATTTCGAAAGTGTTTCATGGTACTACAAGGCCTGCAAAGAGAGGTTACATGAATCAAATAATTAACAAAGAATTTAAAGTCGTTCGCTTTGCTCGTTGTAATCTTAAAACCTTATTTCTTCCTTTAACCTAAGCGTTGTAAGTAAAAGCATGCGAAGCGCAATTCTAGTTCTATGTATTATTATTTCTCCGCTGGCGGCAGCCTACGAAGTTAGCGATTTAGTAGGAACATGGCAATCAAACGAAGAGATGACGCTGCGTAGCATGGAGGCCGCACCTGGAATTCCGGAAAAAACTCGTGCGTTCTTTAGAAGTGGATTTTTCGGGAAATTGATAGTGGTATCCAGGGAAAACGAATCTATAGCGTATTTTGTTGACGAAAAGCCAGAAAATCTTGAATTCATTCCTCACGTAATTCATAAGGTTTCTGATAAGCAATTTAGTATGGAATACCCAGGAGAAGGCGCACCTGAGCATTCAATTCGAATTATTACCCTGGATGGTGATTGTTACTCAATCAAGGATGATAAGTGGGAATTCTATGAGTACTTTTGCCGGGTCGAGTAAAACCCTGGATAAGCCAATGAGTTTTGCGACTCCACCGTTGAGCCAGACGTGATGCGCCTTCCAATGGAAACTATCATCCTATCTGTAGTAGCTTTGTTTCTCTATACAGGGTTGTATTGGTATACCTGTTTACGCACCAATAAAAAGTCCGAATCAAAATGGTTTTTCTTCGGCAGCATTTTCTGCATATCCATTCTCGGTATCGGCATGTGGCTAAGTATGTTTTGGGTTTTGTTCTTGGCTGCTATTATTTTGCTCTTTGCAGCCTATTTCGGTTCAAGCTCAAAATATGCACATGGTTCGGTGTTAAAAAACGGTATCTTCGGCGGCTTCTGGCTCATGATTCCAATCTACGCGCAATTAGCATCAAACATCTAACAAAGTAGTCAAGTACACGCCATTTCTTTGGGAACACGAGGCCGCGCTTTATGTGTTCCTTACCACGGTGTTAACTTTGTATTTGAGTTGGAGAAAGGCCACAAAACTAGCGGCGAGTCAGGGAGCGGCAGTGAGTGTTATCCTGGTTCTGATTTTTGTTTATGACTATATTTTTAAATAAGATTTTAGATCCTATAATAAATAGGTTAATCACCGCTTCAGCCAGAAAAAGTGGCCTCAATTGGACGCGGCTACTACTGCGCTGTTTAGCAAGAGGCTAGGCGTCGGCCATGGTAGAGAAAACTTGAAGACTTTTAAGTACGGCGCATATTTCGTAGCTGGTGCGCTGATATGGCTGATTACGTTTTTGGGCGTGCATTTCTTAGCTAAAGATACTATTCGGTTTCTTGCTTTGCATATTACTCATAGCCAAGCTAAAAACATTGGATGCTGCAAATTCGAGTGGGATATCAAGCTACAGGTCGTGGCATACTCTCTGTATGCGACAGTGTTCTTCTTGGTGTCTTGGGTTCTGTTAGTAATACAAAAAAAGTTTTCTGACTCAACTTTTTCTAATCGGATATTAATATTTGTTTTTATAATGGTCTTTCCAACCCATACATTCTGGGGCGTCGCTACTGATTGCAGAGGGTTTGGCGGCTGTGCAAACGGTTACTATTTTAATATCGTCGTCCCCGCCATTATGTCAACAAACCCTGTCGCAATTATTGTGAGCGCAATCGTCGCCTACCAAATTGCTAAAATATACATAAGAAGAAGCTCTTAGCTGGCGCACCATCTGATGTTGTCTACTATTGGAGAAGGGGCGATGAGTGGCTTGAATTCTTAATTTTCCTCGGTTGAAGACGCGCTGTGAGCGAGATAATTGAGCATGGCCAGGTATAACCGTCCGGTCAGGACTGAGCTTTTTGCTGCGCTGGGAGTGCTTTCAAATATCATTATCTATGAAATAGAAAAAACTATTATTTGCACTGTTCCGTGGGCTGATGGATTGGGCGAAACCATTGAATGGTATGTCAAAGTTCGAGGTTATGGAAATTTTCGAGTTTGTTTGAAGAATAAAAATATTAAGGAGCGTGAAAGTTGCATAAAATTCTTGGAAAGCATTTTGGCGGATTTGTTAAAAGATATAGAGAAAGCTAACGAACTTGGTATAGCCTACGTAAGAAGCCATTACCCTAAAATTTATGATAATTCAAAGCCTTTGGAGGAAAATGATCCTTGTATGTTTGGAATTTGGGTAAATGATGATGGGGTGGCGGAATATGCCTTTACAACACTATTTGACGAAGAGTCGATTTATTTTATGGTTATAAGAGATCTTCAAGGTAGTTTTACTATTGATAATCAGCATAGCTAGAAAGCAAAAATACACAGTTCGGTCTTTCGCTGCTACAATGTTAGATTTGTAATTGAGTTAGAGAAAGACTACAGAGCTAGTGGCGATTTCCATGCTGAAAAAACATATAGTATCTGGCGTTGACTATGAGACTAGCCCCATTGTGAGTTTTGCTCTGTCTGGAACAGACATTGTTATGAGGCTGCCTGAGCATGAGGCATCATGTGAGTCTCTACTTCTTGGTGATATGGATATTTATGATGCATCCTTGTACAAAAGGTCAAATCCACTCTATGGCATAATAGTTTTGTCAGACAGTGACTGGAAATGCTTTTATTCTGACAGCCAAGATCCAGCAGGCTTCTTTAGTCTTAACTTGGCTTTATATTACAAGTTTGAATCTGAGGATGAATCTAGCTCTTTATTAGACAAGAATGCGTTTGAGGATTGGCTAATTGAAGTAGTATACAGGAGCTACGAAGAACTTGATCGTGATGTGGAAAATAGCTTCCTTCAAAATGGCGGTACACCGAATCAGGACGATTATTGGGTATTTCCGAAAGAAAGAGGCGACTTCCGCACACTTTCCCTGAAGGAAGAGCCTTTGTTAATGGGACGCATTGGCCACCCAAGTACAGGCATTAACTATATTGTAGACACAGCTATTACTGCGCATCATTTCCTGAGTTTTAGGGTTTCTTTTACCGGTTTCAGAGATAACGAATTTCCATCAGCTTCTGAATGGGAATCGAATAAGGAAAAGCTGCTCGAAGAGTTCCTCGAACACGTCAATATCAAATATCCCCCCGAAACTCTCGAAGAGATTACGCGCTACAACAACGCCAAATAGCTCTTCCTAAATCTCTTCCTTCCTAAGCACAAGCTGCCAGTTTATGGCAGGATGTGCTTCATGCTTTCAGATTCCCCTCATAGGAACACCAAAATTGTCACGAGCTGAACGTTTGCTTGAACTCATGCAGACTCTGCGTCGCTACCGTTATCCGGTGAGCGGTAAGCAGTTGGCGTCTGAGTTGGGCGTCAGTATTCGTACGTTGTATCGCGACATTGCTTCGTTGCAGGCTCAGGGCGCGCATATTGAGGGGGAGCCGGGCGTGGGGTATCTGTTGCGTCCTGGCTTTATGTTGCCGCCTTTGATGTTCTCCGATGAAGAAATTGAGGCCCTGGTGTTGGGTTCCAGATGGGTGTCCCGGCGGGGCGATGCAAAGTTGGGAGAAGCTGCCCGTAATGTGATTGCAAAAATTGCGGCGGTGATTCCCGCTGAGTTGCGCCAGGAGCTGGAGACGTCCACGCTATTGATTGGACCCGCAGCGACGCAACCCGAGGACGACAGCATACTGGAAAGAGTGCGGGCGGCGATTCGGGCTGAGCGCAAACTATGCATTGCATACGGCGACAGCGAGGGTAACCCATCCACTCGGATCATCTGGCCATTCGCGATTGGCTTTTTCGACACCATCAGAGTCGTGGTTGCATGGTGCGAACTGCGCAAAGGGTTCCGCCATTTTCGCACTGACCGTATCGGTGAACTCCACAGTCTGGAGGCTCGCATTCCCCGGCGTCGTCATGACTTGTTGAAGGAATGGCGTGAATACAAAGGCGTGGAGCCGCAATAAAACACTACTGCCAGAAACTGGCAGTATGCCTGCCTAAGATGACCTCCAACGAAGCGATGGAAGCTAAGCAAGCGCTTCAGCTTCGCCCGATAACGGGATTCAGTGATAGATCGAATTTGGAGAACGATTATGAAAGAACCTAGCTATATCATTTTGTATGTCAGCAATATGCCAGTCAGTACGGCGTTTTACTCAAATGTATTGGGGAAAGCCCCGGTGGAATCCTCCCCGGGCTTCTCGCTGTTTGTATTGGAGTCCGGCTGGAAGCTGGGACTGTGGGCAAAACAGGAAGTGAAACCTGCAGCGGATATGACCGGCGGTGGCGCGGAGATTGGCTTGATGCTGGATAGCAAGGAAACTGTCGACGCAGCGTTGGAAGACTTGAGCGCGATGCAGGCGAAGGTGATACAAGCGCCCACGCAAATGGACTTCGGCTATACCTTTGTCGTTCAGGACCCGGACGGACACAGAATTCGAGTATTTTGTCCCAGTGAGATTGTGCGCTGAAGTCAGCGGCTGGAGATAAAGGCGGACATCTAAACCGCCTTTATTATGAAGGACTTACTGCCTCAACAAGACTTGCGGGAAAGTCGGGATATTCGTTGCGATGGAGCTGACCCTGTGTGCGGTGTAAAGCGCTCCGTGAAACTCGATGAAATCAAATACGCCTTTATATTCGCTGCCTGAGTTGCCGCCGGGGCTGCCTATCTGGCCCCAGTCGCGACCGTTCTCCGTGGCCCATAAGCGACCACCATCCACCGGATTGTAGGTTCCTGCGACTAGCAGATCTCCCCAGGGATACAGCCGATACACCTCTTTTTCATCAAGACCCACTCCCATGCCGTCACCGGTGACTTTCTCCCAGACGCGCATATCCTCTGAGCGCCAGACAGCTCCGCCAGTCGTGCTGTTTAATGTGCCCAGCCAAAATGCGCCTTGCCACTCCACCAGAGAATGCAGCGTTTCATCGCTGGCGAAAGTCGTTTCATTCACGCGCGCCCAATTTAATCCGTTATTCGACGCCATTACGCTGACTTCACCTGAGTACGGGAGTCCTGTCGTCAAGTACAGCGTATTCTCGTGAGCCAGTAAGGAAAAAATGCCGGTGACGCCGGGGAAGGAGGCGGCTACGTTCCACGTGACGCCATCGCAGGAACGATAAAGCCTGGCTTCAGTGTGTTTGTCGCTGCGTCCCGCCAGATAAATACAGCCTTGAAATGATTCAAACCAGCGACCGTATTCATCCGCCTCGGATAGTGTCTTTACCCGCGTCCAGTTATGCCGCCCATTCAGCGAGCGATAGATTTTGGGCGTTTCGCTTTGTGTTACCGCATAGAGATATCCGTCGGGGGCGGACCAGACCCGACGGACTTCGTTATCATCTGTGCTGAAAGGCACGTCCACCTGCGCCCAATTCTCACCATCCTCGCTGCGCAATAGGCGCGCGGTGGGGCCTCCAGAACCATACACAGCGCGTCCGCCGGCGAAGAGCGCGTCTTTATGGACACTGAAGGAATAATAACTGTTCTGCGTCATCCCCCAGTTTTTGGCGGAATCCTTGATTCTGATTCCAAAAGCCTCCGCCAGACAGAGCGGGGACTCTGCGCAGAAGAACAACAGCAACGGGAGGGCAAATACGGCCCGGATTAATGACGTTGGGAATAGGGTGGCTAAGCATCCTGACATTGAGATTCTCCTCCTGAGAATGGATGTTAAATATCAGATACTTCCTTGACGTGTACGGGGCGAAAGTCGCCTCTGACTCAATTTCCGGGCTTTATTGTTAGTGTAAGAAATGAAGGTTAGTCATTACTCAGCGATTGTATCGACTGTATTGGTGATATGGTAGCTATTGTTTCGTGTTCACTATATAAACAGTGGTAAATGCCTTTTATGAGAGTAGCTATAAATTACGAGACAGTATGTAGCATATTTGGTGTGAGCTAGGGGTTAAAAAGAATGCATTTTCTGTCTGTTTGAATATATAATTTTAGTCAGATATGAAAATCTAATAATTCGTAGTTTGTTTTAAATTAAGTGCGCAGATTCCTGATGCTGGAAGAGAGGTAATTTAATGTTGGATAAATTGTACGCAGAACACTCTATGTCGGTGGAGGATTTTGCAAAAGATCCTGTGGGTGCATTTCAAAAATATAATTGTAGTGCGATTGCCATAACCATTAATGGAAATATCGTTTTCTATGCCTCTGAAAGGCACGACTATGAAGAGATGATAGATGTCTTGGATTATTTGAGACGGGGAGATACTGAGGTCAATGATATACCGTCACAGATGGAAGATGATGATATCGATCTCGATGAAATAGCTGAAAAAATGGCTAAAAAACTTAAAGACTCTGATGATGGAGACTTTGAATAATGGAAATAAAGTGAACACTAATTCCACCCAAAACAGCAGATCAGAAACCTATAGAAATTTTTGCGTACGATGAAAGGGGCGATCAGCCTAATGGCCAGAAACTATATGTTAGTGATAGTGAGCTGAGTAAGATCGCCGACGCAATAGAAAAATCTATAAAAAATACAAAGGACGGTGATTGGTGAAGGTTTCTGTATATGGCACTCTGCGGGAGCTTCTCGGAGAGAGAAGGGCCGCTATATTAAAAGCTGAGTTTACTGACTACAAGTCCGGAAAAGGATTACCTAGCACTTTTGGTAGAGATTTTCCATATACGCATTCACACGACAGTAGATACGTGGAGTTACAACATGTGCACTATAATCCGAAAGGATTTCCTCTTCGACTTGCGCCAATCAGGAGAACATCAGGGCAAGTTATTGTCTACTGCCCTGGATTTTATGATAAGGACACATTTCTGATCATCTCTATCGTGAAACATTGGGACCCTCGCCGTCCAGATGAGATTAAGGGAACGGATAGAGATCGGGATGTTATGATCTCTTTGGAAAAAATAGCCGAAAGATTTAGAAATAAGTTTTAAAAGACTGCTAAAGGTAGAAGTAAAACGGTTGTTTTTATTCTATGTATGAAAGTTTACTCTGTTATTTGGCTGTTCTATCTTATGCTATCAAATAGTTACCAAGATAAAACTGTTACAGCAGGCCATCGGTTTTTAAAACTATCCACCAGAGTCATATAGTTGGCTGCGCTCATGACGGTTTTGTTGGGGCGTATAACCATGTTCATGGCGTCATTCAGTCCGAAAGGCGCGAATATCTTTAGATCATCAACCTGTTTTCGCACGCCAATCGCGAATGCGGGCAGCCAGGACGAGATACCAGCTTCCGCGCTCTGATAGGGTGGGATGTCGTGTCCAAACTTGCGTGGATACCATTCGTGTACATACACCTGATTTTTAACATCGATGGGAATGCTATGGCGAGTCAGGCGGTTGAGCGTATTCTCATGCTCTTTTTCCAACGCTGATGCTTCATGCGCGAAATAGACCACATCGAAATCCTTCACTCTGCTTAGAGGAGCCTCTCCAAGCATGCTGTTCCAGAGCGCCTGGGTGACCGCGCCGCCAGCCAGATAGTAATCAGGCAAACCATAATTGGCGCAAGCCTCAACAGTTTTCATGATCTCGGGGACGCTCTGTATCAGAGCTTTAAAACGCGCTTCCAGCGTAAGATCTTTTTCCATATGCTTGGCATGCTTTACTAGTGTAACCGTCTCATGCTCGGGCGGCTGCAGCAATGCTGTCAACTTAAATAACAAGAGGTTTTTGTCGGTGATAAAAGGCTGCCAATTTCTGCTATTGAGCACATTGTTTTTGTGTAGCACACACTCCTTGTCCTGTGAGTCTGATGCGCCAATTGACTCTATGGATAAGGCAAAATGCGTAGTGGAAGAAATACTCTATACCAAATCTTGCATATCAAGGGTTGGTTTTTATATAGAACTGGATCAGTTAGAAGATCGGTGGCTGGTTACTATAAAAGATAGGCGGTCTGAAACTGAATTTCGCTGCGGTGATAGAGTCTATGGCGTATGCAGCGCGTCAGGAAGTTTTTTGGTAAATCCGTATGAAGATCAGTGTTAACTCGCTGTAGCAGTAACTTGGCGGGTGATGTCCTGATGCATACAGACTGATAGGTAAACGGGACGCCTATGGAACCTAAAATCCGGGTTTTCTACAACTCCGCCTGTCCGGTGTGTGATGCTGGCATTAAATTCCAGCAGAAAAAGGGAGCGGTCTGTGGTGTCGAATGGGAAGACGTGCATCTGGACAATGATAAGGTGAAAGATCTCAATGCTGATCTGGAATTTGTCAGAGAGCGGCTGCATGTCATCGACCTTAATGGCGATTTGCGCGTGGGATATGAAGCCTTTATCGCTATCTGGGAGGCTTCGTCGTCCGAGCAATGGAAAGCGAATGTGTCCAAAGTTCCCGGTCTGCGTTGGCTGTTGAACAAAACTTATAATGTGCTCGCCTGGTGTTTGTACCAGTGGAATCGCGCCCTGAAGCACTGGTGAGTTGCGGTAACCTAAATCAATGTCTTCTATATTCGGCCATGCTCTGATTGGAGCGGCGATTGGCGATAACGCCAAATCGGAAAGTAAATCGGAGCAGTTGTTCCTGAGCTTTTTCTTTATGGGGTTGGTCGTATGCCCCGATCTGGATTATCTGCTGACATGGTGCTTCGGCGTCAATATAGCGCCCCGTTATACCCACTCCATTGGAGCGAGTCTGGTGATCGCCTGCATCGGACTGGGTTTGAAGAAGTATGTGTTCGTCAGACGCTTAAGGAACGCCAACCCGCTTTTGATTTGCGCCGCTTCCATGGCTCATGTGCTCATGGATTACTGTGTCGGTGTGCATAAGAATCCCATATTCTGGCCGCTGACAGAGTCCGTATACGCCTTTGAGTACGGCTTCCTGCCCAGCGCGGGAAAACTCGATTTCCTTAATTTTTACTTTTGGCGAAATCTGCTGATTGAAATGGGAATACTGGTTCCGGTGGCGGCTTTTATTTCCGCCCGAGGACGCAACGCACTAAAGAAAAGAGTTTATATCGCCATCCTGGCGACTGGCGTATTGATGGCGTGTGGCTATATCAGCGTTGGATTATCGCGTTAACGGCGCTTTCCCCATTTGGCTTTTAAATAAGATAAAGCGTTGCTCGCCACGACATACATCAAGCCAAATAAACCGACGGTTAAAAAGGCGATGAACCCTATCGCCATATCCAACGTGATTTGTTCGCTGCGAGCATAAACTCCCAGGAGTCTCGGTGCGGCTAAGAAGATAAAAATAGCGCTAAGAATACCTGTAGCGTAGGAAAAGTATTCCGATTTTCCTAAACGTTGCAGTATCAATGCGAGCAGTGTGGTGCAGAGCGTGATGGATAGAAGCTGAAAAAACAGGTAGTACCACGATGCCGGGATTGAGGACATAGCGAGCCATTAATCTAATTCTGAAACGTCCCAATCATAGAGCCTGACTTCTGCAAAGAAAACGCTGTTGAGATTACAGCGAATGCATAATTGGACCAGCCCTTGGGCTGGTCCGCTGAGACAGCTTAGAGAAACATCCCGCCGGACGCTTCAATACGTTGAGCATTGATCCAACGATTGTCCTCTGAGAGCAGAGAGGCGATGACGCCGCCAATGTCGTCCGGTAGACCGACACGTCCGAGTGCGGTTTGTGAGGCGATAAACTGGTTAATTTCTGAATTATCGCGCACCAATCCCTGACCGAAATCCGTTTCAATGGCGCCCGGCGCCACCACGTTCACCGCTATGCCTCGCGCTCCAAGTTCTTTCGCCATATAACGGGTCAGCACTTCCACGCCGCCTTTCATCGTTGCGTACGCAGAGTAACCAGGCAGGGCGAAGCGGGCGAGACCGCTGGAAATATTAACGATTCTGCCTCCATCTGCGATGAACGGCAGGAGTTTTTGCGTCAGAAAATACACGCCCTTCAGATGAATATTCACTAACTGATCAAAATGCTCTTCCGTCGTTTCCGCGAAAGGCGCATGGATGCCGATCCCCGCGTTATTTACCAAGTAATCGAACTGCTCACGGCCCCAATTGGCGCTGAGTTCCTGGGCGACTGATTTGGCAAAGTCCGCGAAACTCTTGCTTTCGGCGACGTCCAGTTGCAATGCGACCGCCTTGCGGCCCATTTGACGCACTTCGCTGACGACATCCTCCGCCTCGGCGCGATTGCTGCGATAGGTCAGAATGATATCCACGCCTTTTTGCGCCAGATGCAAGACCGTGTTTTTGCCCAGACCACGGTTTCCACCAGTGACTACTGCGATTTTGCTGCTCATATATCGTCTCCAGAGTGTAGGGTTGAAAGCCTGTTTTTCAATGTCAGGAGCAGTTTATTGGGGATGTAAGCAAGGATAAATCCACCAAGTATGGTTAAACTGTCTACAAAATACGAACAATTGGGTGATGAAAAAGTGACGTTGAGCGCGAGATTTTGATGCGCCTTCCTGGCTTAAATGTCTTTAGATCGCTTTTCCACTGGAGCTGGACTAGTGAGTAAACGGGGGATGTGAAGGGCGACTTTTCCCCCTAACGCTGCGATATAGTAAAAAATACGGACTACCGGATTGAAGCGGCTAAAAAAATATATATAATCACGTTTTGTTGATTAAACATTAACAGCACTACGAGTATTACAGGATGTTGTATTATAAGCCAAAGGGGACGGCCTCTATCCGTCCGTTTATGTCCTATCCCGGCTATATTCTCTCGGGTTCTTCTCTCCACCGCTTCTTATCCCGTTTATACAAGTATAGTTAAGTGTTTAAGTGAAATTTCCACGCCTTGTTTTTAAGGTCGTAGCAAAAATGACATCAACTTGTCGTTATGGAAATTATGCTGTCAGGCGCGCCAATACTTGCTCTGCATGGAAGCGCTCGTTACTTATTTCTTTGTTTATTAGTGGCTTATAGAGGTGCGCCTTTGGGGCGAACGAACGCTAATGACGTTTCTTTATGTCATGCTCATGCACTCTGGCGAGCATTAAATGGTTTGCGTAAAAGATATTCTGTCTAATTAGACAACATTAACGGGAATCAGGAAGTATTAATTGTGGAAAGGGAAGTATATGGAACCTCGCATAGACTTATTCTAGTCCGTCGATAAATACCGCTCATTATATTTTTATATAAAGCTAAACAGGCTTTATGGCCTCCTATTGTCTGGCGTTTATAAATGCGCCGGCGGAAAAGGAAATAGTAATAACTAAAGGATACAGAAAATGAAAGAAGTCTCTCTGGTTAACTTGGTTTGTCTCCCCTTCGCTGGCGCGGGCGCATCGGTGTTTCACGAGTGGAAGGATTTGTCCGAGAAGCTCAATGTGATCGCTGTGCAGTTGCCAGGACGGGAGAAGCGCTTTGTGGAGCCTGCCTACACCAACGTGGCGGAAGCGGTGCAGGGAATCATGCCCGAGTTAATGGCGGAGCTGGATTTCTCCAAACCCATCGTCTTTTTTGGACACAGCCTGGGCGCCGTGCTGGCGTTTGAGCTGGCGCGCGCCATGTGCGGAGAGGAAAAGGCCAATGTGCAGGGGTTAATCGTGAGTGGCTCTCCAAGCCCATGGAACAGCAGGGAAGAGCGCGCCTCTGGATTGCCGGATGATGAATTTGTACGCCGGGTCAATGAGTTTGCCGGCTACTCTCATCCCGCCCTGGAAGACCCCATCATGCGGGAAGTGTTGTTGCCGACGCTGCGCGCGGATGTGGAGATGCATGAAAGCTATCACCCTCTGGCGGATGACTCCTTGCCGATCACGGTGCTGACTATTCGCGGCAGTGACGATGAGCTGGTGACGGCTGAGGATAAAGCGCTCTGGAGCAAGGCTTCTTCCGTGCAGACCCTGCACGAAGAGCTTCCCGGCGGCCATATGTATTTGATGGACGATCCCAAGGCGCTTATCGCCCTGATCGAAAGTGCGGTTCTTTAATTCTTGTTATTAGTGGATCGCAGTGTCGTCAAGGAGATAACTATGAGACTAAAAGGAAAAGTAGCGCTGGTTACCGGCGCAGCCAGAGGGTTGGGGCGCGCCTGCGCCCTTGAGTTCGCCAGACAGGGGGCGGATCTGATACTGCTGGATATTGGAAGAGATATCGCCACCGTGCCTTATCCCCTCGGATCGGAGAGCCAGCTTCAATACACCGCTCAATTATGTGAAGAGCAGGGCGTGGCGGTTTTGACCGGCTTGGCGGACGTGACGCGACAAGCTGAGATCAACGCTGTCGTCGCAAAAGGACTGGATCGTTTCGGACGCATTGATGTGCTGTTGAATAACGCAGGCATCGCCGCACCGTCTGGAAAAATCGCCCATGACATCAGTGAAGATGAATGGACGACCATGATTGACGTCGATCTTTCCGGCGCCTGGCGGATGATTCGCGCAGTGGGCGCCGCCATGACGGCGCGTCGCTCCGGCAGCATCATTAACATTGCTTCCACGGCGGGGGTGGTCGGTTACCGCCATTTCTCCGGCTATGTGGCGGCCAAACATGGCGTCATCGGTCTGAGCAAAGCCGTCGCTCTTGATTACGCCCCGCTTAAAGTCCGGGTCAACGCGTTATGCCCGGGGTCTGTTCGCGACGCCTCCCATGTTGAAGGTCGCATGTTGTCTGAGATCGCGCGCTCCCTGCACGTGCCCGTCTCCGAGCACGAGGACACCTTTGTGCAGGCGCAGCCCATGAATGCGCTGATCGAGCCTGAGGATATCGCCCATAGCGCTGTATGGCTGGCTTCTGACGAGTCCCGTCAGGTCACCGGAAGCGTGATCACCGTCGACGGCGGCTTCTCCGCGCGTTAGGCGGTGGAAAGAGGTCTTCGCCAAGGACTGTCCAGATTTTCTCATTCGACATAAGGCACTTCCATGAAAAGCACTTTTTTGAATCACCCGGAAATGGCCGGGAATCTGAGCTCTTACCTGAGTGACGGCGATGTGGCGCCCAGCGCACTGCACGCCGCCGCCTATCGCCTGACGCAATCCGTCAATCCTGAGTCCGTTGCGATGCGGCTAAAACACGCCCTTGCTGCACTGCCGTTTATGCAAATGGCGGCCGAGGGACGTGAGTACGTCTGGATTGAGACGCTGCATTTGCGGGCGGACAGCTATCAGGCTGCGGACCGGGTCAGAAAGGAAATGGAGAGGCCGCTGGCCGAGACGTTTCCCTATATTCGCGTGGTGTTATTAACCTACGCAGACCGCTTTGTTGATTTGGTGATTGTCGCCAATCGCGCGGTTTTTGATAAAGCATCCCTGGATGCATTCGTCTGTGCGGCGATCTCTGAGCAGGACGCCGTTTACCAGTCGCCTGCGGCGGCGTCTGGATCTGAGCCGGAGTTGTCCTCTCTGCTATCCGCCGATTTCTCACCGCTTCCGGACTGGCGGGGCAAGGGCGAAGAGGGCCTGATCAGAATGCGTCTGGGCGTTTTCAGCGGCCAGGATGACCAGCAATTGGTGGCGGGCTGGATCAGTGCGCTGGCTACGGTATGGGCTCGCTATTCTGCGACGAACGTACCCGTCGTTGCCGTTAATGACAGCCGCGTCGAGTCGGTGAGCGGCTGGTCTCTAATCGCCGCGCCGGTGCAGGAAGACGCCACAGCGCAGCGTCTTAAAGCAAACATCGAGCAGTCGTTGCAGCAACCGGTCTGGCGCTCGCAGGAGCTGGCGAATCGTCTGCAAGACTGTGAAAACGGCGGTGAAGTGTCTCTGGCTGCGCTCATCTATGACGCCGCAGCGTCACCGCACGTCAAGGTGGCGGCATGCGACTATGCGCCATCTCTGGGAGCGCCTTATCCGCTCACGCTGCTCATTGAGAGCCAGGGGCAGGGTCGATATTGCATCAGCGGGCTGGCTGACGGCGCTTTGTTTGCCGGCGACAGCGTCGAACAGTTCTTCCAGTGCGTGCGCCGGGCGTATGAGCGACTGCGCGAAGATGGCGAATTGAATCTGCGCAGCTTTCCGCTGCTGGATGAGAAGGCGCAGCAGGAAGTGGCTGCGTTAGGCGTGGATCGCGAGCTTGGCGATATTCCAGCAGAACGTCTGGAGGAATTGTTCGCCCGGCAGGCCGCTCAAACTCCAGAGGCCGTCGCGCTCTCCTACGAAAACGAGCAAATGACCTACGCGGAGTTAGAGCGCAAGGCGCATCTCATGGCGCTGAATCTGGTTGTGCTCAACGTCAAACCCGGTGATCGCGTTGGTATCTGTCTGGAGCGGTCATTTGATTTGATCGCGTCTATGCTGGCGATTCTGAAGGCGGGGGCAATATATATCCCCATGGACCCGGCCTATCCGGAAGAGCGTCTGTCATATACCTGTGAGAATGCCGAGATCCGTCTGGTGATTACCGACGCAGACGCATTCCCTGTGGCGGAGGCGCGGCGGCTGATAGCGCCGTCAGAGCTGGAGCGGGATATTGACGATGCGCGGGTGACGACGCCTTCCGCAGAACAGGTCCGCGCTGATGACGCAGCCTATGTGATTTACACCTCTGGATCGACTGGCAAACCCAAAGGCGTGGTGGTTCCTCACAAAAATGTCGTCAGCCTGCTGGCTGCGACGCAGGAGGATTTTGGCCTCAATGCGCAGGACGCCTGGACCTTTTTCCACTCCGCCGCGTTCGACTTTTCAGTGTGGGAAATATGGGGAAGTCTGCTGACGGGCGCCCACCTTGTGATCGTGCCCTATTGGGTCTCCCGCGCGCCTGACGAGTTTCTGGAGCTGGTCAGGGATAAGCAGGTTTCGGTGCTGAACCAGACCCCTTCCGCTTTCTCCCAGTTTATGGAAATGGAACGCAACGGCGCTCCGCTGGAGCATTTACGACTGGTTATCTTCGGTGGCGAGCCCCTCGATGCGAAGATGCTGATGAAGTGGTTCGACCGCTACCCGGAATCCCGTTGTCGTCTGGTGAACATGTTCGGCATCACCGAAACTACGGTGCATGTCACTGCCCAGACCATTGCGCGCGCAGAGGCCATGGCCGGTTCGCGCTCCGTCGGTCCGGCGATTCCTGGTTGGCGTTTATATGTATTGGACGCCGCGCGCAATATTCTGCCGGTGGGCGTAGCGGGTGAAATTTACGTCGCGGGAGCGGGCGTCGCTTCGCAATACCTGAACCGTCCGGAATTGACGGCAGAACGCTTTATGCCTGATCCCTTTTGTGGTGGTCGCATGTATCGCAGCGGCGACAAGGGGCGTTTATTGCCATGTGGACGGCTGGAGCATTTAGGGCGCCTGGACAGTCAGGTGAAGCTGCGTGGCTTCCGCATCGAATTGGATGAAATCCGCAAAGTCTTGCTCGGCGTTCACGGTGTGGAGGCGGCGGCGGTGGTGTTGAATCAGCCGGATAAAAACGATCCGGCTTCCGCCCGTTTGGACAGTTATCTGGTGTTGTCGGATATCGCCGTGGAGGACGTGATTGTCAAAGCGGAGAAGATGTTGCCGGCTTATATGATGCCTTCCACTTTCACCCAGGTTGACGCCATGCCGCTGACGGCGAATGGCAAGCTGGACGTTAAGAAGCTGCCTGAACCCAATGCGCAGAGCAAAGCGGCGGATAAGCCCAAGGCCGTGGCGGAGCGTCCTTCCGAGCCTGCTAAAATCAGCTTGGAAGAGACTGCCGCGGAGACGGAAGCCGACCGTCTCGTCGCTGACATGGTCAGGGTCTGGAGTGAAGTGCTGGGGCGTGAAGTGACCGCGGCAGACAACTTTTTCAGCCTTGGCGGCAACTCCCTTTATGCGGTCAGAATCGCCTCCGCCATGAGAGCGGCGGGTCTGCCTGCGCTTCCGATACGTGAGTTATACGTGCGGCAGACCATTGAAAAACTGGCGCCGGTAATGGTCGGCAATGGAGGTTAGTAATATGGATTTCACCGAGCTTGAGGCGATCCGCGCGGCGGAAACCTATTGGCGGGGTCTGTTTGACGCAGAGTGGTCGCCAACGGAACTGAAAGCGCCGTCCCGTGCGGCGGAGCCTGTTGAGCGTCTGGTGGCGAGCATCCCTGTTGGCGCAGACCTGCTGAGCGCCATTGAAGGCGCCGCCGCCGAGGTGGGCGTTACGCCGCAGCAAGTGGCGCTGGCGGGGTGGTTGACGGCGTTGATGCATTTTACTGACATGGAGCGTCTGACGCTGTCAGTGCAACTCGACGACGCCACGATTATTCCGCTGACGTTCACGCTGGATTCCAGCGCCGATCTGGCCTCAGTGATTGATCTGATCGCGAAGACGATGACGGAAGCGTTGTCACATCGCGCGTTTCCTTATCTCAAGCTTGCCGCGGAAGAGTATGGTCTTCTGCCGCCGGCGCAGGACTTGCTGACGCCCCTGCTGTTCAATCTGGGAGAGAGAGACGCTCCGCGTGCGCCCATTGTCATGGGGCTGCGCGTCACGGCGGAGGGAGCCGAGCTGCTGGTTCAGGGGGGCGGCGTGTTCGCATCCTACGGCTACCTGCGCCCTTTGTGCACTGCGGTTATGAATATTCTGGAGATGGGTTTGTTGCAGGACAAACCTTTGTCTCAGCTGGAGCTTTTAGCCCCGGATGAAATTACTGAGCGATTGGGGCGGGGAACGGCGACTGTCACCCCCTTCGACGAATACGCCAGAATTGAAGAAGCCTTTGCGGCGCGCGTAGCGGAAACCCCCAGGGCGCTGGCGATAACCCATGGTGAGGCGTCCCTTACTTACGCTGAACTGGATGAGGCCAGCTACCAGCTCGCCCAAGCCCTGCGTGAGCTGGGCGTGCAGCCAGGTCAGGTTGTCGCCATTCATACCCCGCGCAGCATCCCCATGGCGGTTTCCGCACTGGCGGCGCTCAAAGCGGGAGCCGTCTATATGCCTTTGGACCCTGACTATCCCGCCGAGCGCATTCAGTTGCTGATGGAGGACAGTCAGGCCGTCGTGCTGATTCACAGTGAAGAGGCTCCGCCGACTGCCCTGACCGGTGCGACGCATGCGTCGCTAGCGCTGGACATGCCTGGCGGGCGGGTGCGCGCCCTGCAAATCCAGACGCCGTCGCAGTCCGCCCCGGCGGATTCTCAGGCGGCCTATCTGATGTTTACGTCCGGCACTACCGGGCGTCCCAAAGGCGTACTGAACACGCACGCAGGGGTTCTGCGATTGGTTCGGCGCGCCACTTATCTCGACCTGCAACCCGGCGTGCGCGTGGCTCAGGCCGGCGCAACAGGATTTGACGCCAGTGTGTTTGAAATCTGGGCGGCGCTGCTCAACGGCGGCTGCCTGCAGATTGTCGATCGGGAAGTGCTCCTGGACAGCGTTGAACTCGTGCGTTTTTTTCGGGAACGGAAAACAGATGTTGCGTTGATTACGACCTCACTGTTTTCACAGCTGGCCAGCGATGATCCCGCCATGTTCGCGCCCTTGAGTCAGTTACTGGTGGGCGGCGATGTGATTTCCCCGAAGCAGGTGGCGGCGGTATACGCCGCCTGTCCGGGAATCGTCATTCTGAATGCCTACGGCCCCACTGAAAACGGGGTCATATCCACGGTGCAGCGTATTGATCCCGCTCGACTGGACAGTATTTCCATCGGCGCTCCCATCAGTAATTCCGTCGCGCTGGTGCTGAACCGGTTTGGTCGTCTGACGCCGTCGTTGTTTGAAGGCGAGCTGTATGTCGGCGGCGTTGGCTTGGCGTTAGGGTATTTGGGACGGGAAGACGAGACGAGCAAAGCATTCGTGCCCCATCCTTATGCCCCGGGAAGCCGGATCTACCGCACGGGAGATCGGGCGCGCTGGAATGCCGAGGATGAGCTGGAGTTTCTCGGACGCCGGGATTTTCAGATCAAAATTCGCGGTTTTCGGGTTGAGCTGGGCGAAATCGAGAAAGCGGCGCTGTCGCATCCGACGGTGAGTGAGGCCTTGGTGCTCGCGCTCAAGCCCGAAGGCGCAGCGGAATATCGGCTGCATTGCTATTTAGGCGTCGCTGACGAGTTTGATCTGGATAGTTGGCGTCAGCAACTCATCGACCAACTACCCGCGCACATGGTTCCGGCGGCGGTCTGGGCCATGCCTGAATTGCCGTTGACGGTTAATGGCAAGGTGGACCGACGCGCCCTGGCGGAGATGAAGCAGGTAGAGTCCGGCGGCGCCGAAGCGGTGGATGATATCGAACGCGTCTTGCTGGAAATAGGTCGCTCGCTTTTGAACATTGACCATCTGGCGACGGATGACGACCTGATCAAGCTGGGCGCAAGCTCGTTAACCGCGGCCATGATCGCGTCGCGGGCGCGTCGTGACCTGGGCGTGAAAATCGCCGTCGCCGATGTTCTGCGCAGTGGCACGGTGGTGGAGTTAGCGACGTTGGTCAGAGCTCAGCAGGGGCGGAGCGCGCCAACGCATGGAGTGATTGCTTCTCCAGCGCAAGCCAGCATAGAAGCGACGCCGCAACAGGTGCGTTTGTTCATCGAGCAATCCAAGCAGGCGGACGCCTGTCATTACAATTTACCGATTTGGGTGGCGCTGCCGGCGGATATAGACCCGGTTCGCTTGCAGGAGTCCTTGCGGCGATTAGTGGATCGACACGAAATTCTTCGCACCTCGTTTGAACGCGAAGGGGAAGTAACCCGGCAGTTGATTCATGCCGACCCAGCTGTGTCGATAGCGGAGGCGTCGGCGGCTTCAGACGTATTCAATGCGCTGGCCCAATTCATCCAACCCTTCGACTTGCAGCAGGGGCCCCTGTGGCGCGCAGCGCTCTATCGCGACACAGAGAAAACCTATCTGCTCTTCGATATTCACCATATTTTGACTGATGGCTATTCACTCCTCCGTCTGTTTGCGGAGTGGGAGGCGCTGTATCGCGGCGATAGTTTGTCTGCGTCGCCCCTGCAATATCGTGACTATGCGCACTGGCTGGCCAGCGACGGCGGTCAGGCCCATCTGGCGGAGCAGGAAGGCTATTGGCTGAAGATGTATGCGGAGAAGCCTGCGCTGCCGGATTTGCCTACGGACTTTCCAAGATCCGGGGTGCGCAGTCTCAGTGGGGAGTTTCTTGAGTTTGATTTGGGAGAAAAGAGGTCGGCGAACATTCGGCGCCTGTCTGAGCGTCTTCAGGTCAGCGTCTATCAGTTCCTGCTGTCCTGTTATGGCGTCTTCCTGGCCCAGGTTACCGGCGATGACGACATCACCATCGGGACGCCCGTCGCAGGTCGTCTGGCCCCTGGCGTCGACGACATTCAGGGGATGTTCGTGAATACGCTCTGTTTGAGGCTGCGACCGGCTCTGGCTGCGCGCTTTGAAGACTATTTGCGGGAGGTGGCCGACATGACGCTGAACGCCTTCGACAACCAGGATTACCCCTTTGACCGTCTGGTGGCGCAGGTTGCTGCGGACCGCTCTTATGGCCGCTCTCCGCTGTTTGACGCCATGTTTGCGCTACAGAACACAGGGCTGAGCAGACAAACGTTTCTGGGCGGCGCGATCGTCTGGACGCCGGCGGCGACCGGTGCGGCCATCTATGACCTCAACCTGCAAATTGAAGATGGCGAAACCAGCCTGCGAGCAAGCTGGCATTTCAATCGGGATCTTTTCACCGCCAAGACAATGGCTTCTTTCCGTGATCGGCTGCTGGAGATCATTGATAAGGCGCTGAGCGATGTGAATAGCCAGATTCGAACGCTGAATCAGGACGAAGAAAGTGGCCCGGTTGCGTTACCGGAAATCGAGTTTGAATTTTAAAATTTAGAGGCAGTAGGACATGCAGTCTATAGAAACCAAAGGACAATTAAAGGTTGCGGCGGCGCAGCGGCCGGAGCACGGAAAATACTGGCGCAGTCTTTTAGCTGAGCCGGTGGAGAAAAGCCTGTTTCATCCCGATAGGGTGAAGCCGTCAGGGTCGCTGAATCAGCGCTATGTGCATACATTGGACGCCGACGTAAGGCAGCGCCTGCATAAGTTAAGCGGAGGCAAAACCGCGACGCGTCAAGTGGTCATGCTGGCGGCGCTGGCGGAATTGCTGCGTCGCTACACCGGCTCCGACACGGCCTGCATCGGTCAGCCGTTGCAACCGGAGCAAACCAAACTGTCCGACTATCTGGCGCTGCGCATTCAGGCGCCGGCGCACGCGAATTTTAAGCAGTTGCTGGGCGCGGCGCGGGACGCCATGCTTGCGGGGCTGGAATTCTGCGACTATCCGTTGACGGTGTTGGCGGATGAGTTTGGCCTGGAAGCGGAGAAGGGCGGCAATCCCTTTTTTGATGTGGCGTTGGAAGCGCTTGAGGCGGCTGACGACTCGGTATCCAGTCAATTTCAGTGTCGGGTGCTGATTAGCCATTTCGTTGGCGCTGAGCAAGGCGAATTGACGATTTCCTATGACGACGGCCTGTTTGATGCGGACAGCATTCAGCGTATCGCCGAACACTTTGAGACGTTGCTGCTGGAGCTATCAAGCGCGCCTGACGCAGAGGTCACGGCGGCTTCCATCACCACGCCTGCGGATGAGGCGTTGCTGCAGCAGGTCAATGCGACTGAGCGGGAATATCGCCGGGACGTCAGACTCGAAACGGTTTTTGCTGAGCAGGTGGCGCAGACGCCGGATGCGGCGGCGGTGGTCTGTGGTCAGGACCAACTGACCTATGCGCAGCTTAATGACGCAGTGAATTCCCTGGCGGCGCAGTTGCGGGCGGCCGGCGTGGCGGAAGATCAGCTGGTGGCGGTGGCGGCCGAGCGCTCGACGCAGGTGATCGTGGCGATCCTGGCGATTTTACGAGCCGGCGGGGCCTACTTGCCGATAGACCCGGGATATCCTGCAAACCGGATTCAGTATGTGCTGGAAAACAGCGGCGCGAGCGTCATTCTGACGCATCGTCATCTGCTGCAGTTGGATACGTCCGGCTATACCGTCATCGATATTGACGAGAAGGCGCTGGGCGCAGAGGGCGTGGCGGCATCTGCAACGGTTGGCGGCGCGGAAAATCTCGCCTACGCCATTTACACCTCAGGCTCTACCGGTAAACCCAAGGGCGTTTTAATCGAGCATCACTCCGTCATCAACCGGATCGCCTGGATGCAGAACGCCTATCCGCTAACGGCGGAGGACGTCATCCTGCAGAAAACGCCGATTTCATTCGATGTGTCCGTGTGGGAATTGTTCTGGTGGTTCTTTACCGGTTCCCGCGTCTGCATGCTGGAGCCCGGCGGTGAACGTGAACCGGAGAAAATCGTGGCGGCCATTGAGGCGAATAAGGTGACGACCATGCACTTTGTGCCGTCCATGCTGAACGCCTTCCTGGATTATGTGGAGTCCACTCAGGCAGTGTCCCGCTTGCAGTCGCTGCGCAAGGTGTTTACCTCCGGCGAAGCTTTGACCCTGCATCAGGCGGAGCGTTTCAAGAAGCTGCTGCACGCGGCCAATGGAACCCGTCTGATCAACCTGTATGGGCCGACTGAGGCGACGGTGGACGTCACCCATCTTGACTGCACCGCCAAAGCCACTCTGGACAAGGTTACTATCGGAAGTCCCATCGACAACACTCAGATTCATATCGTAGACAAGCAGTTGCGCCGTCTGCCTATAGGCGTTCCCGGAGAGCTTTGCATCGCTGGCGTCGGGTTGGCGAGGGGCTATCATGCGCTGCCGGAAATGACGGCGGATCGCTTTGTCACAAATCCTGAAAACGCCTCTGAACGCTGGTATAGAACCGGCGATTTGGCGCGCTGGCTCGGCAATGGTGAAATCGAGTATCTGGGCCGTCTGGATCATCAGGTGAAAGTGCGCGGTTTTCGTATTGAACTGCAGGAAATCGACGCGGTTTTGCGTTCCCATCCCGCCGTGCGCGACGCCGTCACGCTGGTGCACCGCGCCGCCGGTCTGGACAAGCTGGTCGCCTACGTCACCGTCAGCGGCGAGCCGGAGCAAGAGACCCTGCGTCAGCATGTGGCGGGGCAGGTTCCGGCCTATATGGTTCCAGATATGGTTATCGTGCTGGAGCAAATGCCGCTGTCGCCGAACGGGAAACTGGATCGTAAAGCGCTGCCGTCGCCGGTCAGCTATTTGCAAACCGCGGAATATACTGCGCCCCGTAACCGCACCGAGGAAATTCTGGCGGACATCTGGCGCGAGGTGCTGCAGTTGCCTCGCGTTGGCGTGCACGATAACTTTTTTGCGATTGGCGGCAACTCGATTCACTTTGTCACAGTTCTCGCCAAGGCCAGAAAATTCGATCTGGAGTTCACCTTCCAGCAGTTGTTCGCCAACCCTACGATAGCGACATTGGCGCAGGCGATGGAAGAAGAAAAAGGCGAGCTTCAGCAGCACCGCTTTGACGCGTTTGAGCTGCTCGGCGAGCAGGACCGCCAGCGTCTGCCGCAAGGCGTTGATGACGCTTACCCGCTGTCCATGTTGCAGGCTGGACTGATATTCCAGAACGAGCTGACTTTCGGCACGGCGCAATATCACGACATTATCAGCTACATCATTGAGAGCCCGATCAATCTGGAGGTGTTCAAGCTCGCGGCGGACATTCTGGTCAAGCGCAACCCGATCTTCCGCACCAGCTATCACCTGGATGGCTTCGACGAGTATATCCAGATGGTGCATACGGACGTGGAAGCGCCGCTGTACTGTCACGACCTGCGGGGAATGAGCGAAGAAGAGCAGGAACAGTGGCATCAGAACTGGCTGGCGGAAGAGAAAGCGTACCGTTTCGAATGGAATCAGCCCGGCCTGGTGCGCCTGCATGTGCATGTCCTGCGCGACAACATGTATCGCTATGTGCTCAGTCAGCATAACTCCGCTCTCGACGGCTGGAGCATCACTCTGGTGCATACGCAGCTGTTCCGCATATACAACAGGCTGCTGCAGGGCGGGACCTTTGACGAGCCGCTGGTGGACAATCACATTCGCAATTACATCGGCCTGGAAGCCCAGTCGTTGCGCTCCGTCAGTGATCGTGCGTTCTGGGAGAATATGCTGGACGGCGCGACATATACCCGTCTGCCCAAACTGGACGCTGCGCAGCCCGTCTCGGAGCTGTCTGTGCTGTTTCATGAGGTGGACATCAGCAAGCAGCTGTCCGACAGGATCATTGCGCTGGCTGACCAGTTGGCGGTTCCGGTCAAAACACTGTTGATGGCGGCGCATCTTAAGTTCCTGAGCGTGGTGTCCGGCGATGCTGACGTCATGACCGGTTATGAACACAGCGGCCGTCCTGAAGCGGAAGACGCCACCAAGGCGATCGGACTTTTCCTCAACACAGTGCCGTTCCGGGTGGATGTCGATGTGGAGTCCTGGGCTGGCCTGATTCAACGCGTGTATCAAGCGGAAGCGGCGTTGTTGCCGCACCGTCGTTATCCCATGGCGCGCATGAAACAGGATATCGGGACGCAGGAGCCGCTGTTCGACACCGCTTTCAACTACACCCATTTCTATCTGTTGAAAGAACTCAAGGAAATGCCGGAGTTCAATCTGCTGGACGTGCGGGCGAACTCGGAGACGGAATTCGCGATTCGGGCCGAGTTCTGCCGTCACTTCTTCACTGACGATGTGAAACTCAGCCTGCACTACCACGAGCACGCTTTCACGTCGGAGCAGGTGGAGAACTTCGCGCAATACTATCTCACTATCTTTGAGAGCATGACTCAGGACCCCAAAGCGGACCCCAGACGCCAGCCCATTCTGACGCAACAGGAACTGGCGGCCATTGCAGAGCAGGGCGCTAAAGTTCCGGTGAATCTGGCGCAGCGTCCAGAACTGGAAAGTACGGATGCGGGCGTTTATCTCCTGGGAGAATCCGGGCGTTTTATCCCAGTGGGAGCGGTCGGGGACCTGTATTTTGTGAACGCTGAAGCGGACAGACTGGAGACTGATGTTAACCCGGCCCTGAACGGCATGGGATTGCGACCCACTGAACTGAAGGGGCGCTATGTGCAGGGTGGCGGCGTTGAGGTTGTTAACGGGATATCTGCGCTGATTTTCCGGAAGCCTGAGTTGCAGCAGAGCAAGACAGTCGACACTGCGGCGGCGCAACAGACTCCGCTGGACGCTGTGGAGGTGCGCATCGCAGCGGCCTGGGCGCAGGCGCTCAAGATTCCCCAGGAGAATATCGGACGCGACGATAACTTCTTTGACCTGGGCGGTAACTCTCTGGCGGCGATGAAAGTCACGATTCTGCTGGAAGGGCTGATTTCCCTGGTGGATCTCATGCGCAACTCCACTCTGGCGCCGCTGGCGGATGTGGCCAGAAAGAAAATGCCCGCCGGCGAGGCTGACCTTCTGGTGCCGCTGACCTCTGATCGGCGTTCAGCGCCGGTCACTCTGGTGTGCTTCCCCTATGCGGGCGGCAACGCGATTAACTTCAAACCATTCGCCGAACGTCTTGCTGAGATGAACGCTGAGGTGCAGGTTTTCGCCGTGGAGCCCCCGGGGCATAACCTGAGCGATACCGGTGAAGCGCTGTTGTCCGTCGAGGAGTTTGCGAAGAAGGTAGCTGCGGAAATCAGCGCCAATATCAGCGGCGACGTCTTCATTTGGGGACATTGCGTCGGCAGCGCCGCCGCCCTGGCCACCGCCGGTCTGCTGCAGGAGAGCGGCCGCGTCGCCGGCGTATTTATCGGCGGTAAGTTACTGCCGGATGCGGAGCGTTCCCGCAGCCTTGCGGCCGAGCTGGAATCCATGCCGTTGAAGGACGTGGGCGAGTGGCTGGTGACGCAGACGGGCTACGGCGATCTGAACGCCTTGTCCGAGCCGCAACTGGCGCAATTGGTGAAAGCCTTCCGTCATGACGCCTGCGGCGCCAACCGCTACCTTGCTGATTTAACGGAAAACGGGACGCCTATGGCATTGCCTCTGACCATGGTGGCGGCGCAAGACGATCCCCTGACGCCACAGTATCGGGAGCAATACCTGGGATGGAGCAAGGTGTGCGAGTCAGTAGCGTTGATTGAGCTGGCTGACGGCGGCCATTACTTCTGCCGGACCAAACCGGCGGAAACCGCCGCAGCGGTCAGCGAACTGATGCGACTGTCCAAATAACGTTAAGGCCCCACTCCAGACGGCGTGGGGCTTTTTTGCGACTTGCGTATTAATAACAACACATGAAATCAAGGATCAGACATGAAACTGGCCATATTGCCATTGCCGTTTAATCTGGACGTTGCGCAGTCCATTCTCAGCCAGGCGGGAAACTGTGCGCACGAGTTTGTGTTTATCGACATGCAGGAGCGGATTGATCGCATTCCCGCTTCCTGGTGGCCGCAAAACGCCAAAGCTGTGGCCTGCTCCCCCTCCGACGTGGACGCCGTGATCAGACTTGTGGAGGCGGAGGCCTGTACACAGGTTATCTCCACCGCTGAAGCCGGACTGACCATCGCCGCCAAGGTGCGCAAGCACTTCGGCTTTGCAGGGCATAGCGAAGACGTGGAACTGTTCAGCATTGATAAAAGCCTGATGCGCCACACCCTGGTGGAAAAGGGGCTGTCCTCGGTTCAGTCGTTCAGAACCACCGTCGCCGAACTGGCGGAAGCATTGCTCTCCGTCGACTTTCCGGTTGTCGTCAAACCGGTGCGTTTGGGAGGAAGCATTTGTGTGCAATTGCTGTCTTCCTATCCGGAAGTGGAAGGTTATCTGGAGCGCGTTCGCAGCCATCCCTACGGTGGCGATAAAACCGAGCTTACCGTGGAAAGCTATATCAGCGGTAAAGAGTTCAGCGTGGAAGGGCAGGTCTTTGATGGCCAGGTCTACTATTACGGTTTGACGGAGAAGCGGACGACGGATGCTCCGTATTTTGTCGAAACCGGGCACACTTTCTACACCCGTCATCCCCACTTGGAAACGTTCGCTGATTATTTCCAGCAGGTGTTTGAGGCGCTGGGCATGCGCAACTGCCCCTTCCATGTTGAGTTCAAAGTGGACGGCGACAAGATAGAAATCATAGAGCTGCACTCTCGCTTCGGCGGTGACTTTATTACCGATCTGATCCATTTCAGCACAGGCGCGGAAGTGTTTGCGGATCAGTTTAATTTCCTTGCGGATAAAACTGTTCCTGCGCCGATCAAGGCCCAGGATCGTCTGGTCAGCATTGAGTTCGTCATGGCGCAGGAAGGCGAGTTAAAGGCCTTTATATTTCCGGCTCAGTTCGAAAGCAGCGTGAACGTTCTCAAACAAAAGCAAGACGCGCGCATTGGCGACAAGATCAAGTCCAGCACGGGATTCTATGACCGGATCGGCTGGATGATCTTTGAGTCCAATAGTCCGCAAAGCCGGGATGAGCATCTGAAGCTGTTCACCCCAGTTGTGACCGTAGGTTGAAGCGGCGGCGTTATGTCCAGCCTTGAAAAAATTTGCAGTGATGGAGTCCTTTAGTATGGAAAGTGTGGCCGCAAAACCGGACGACAGCTCCGGACAGCCATTAAACTCGGAATTAAGACAAAAGCACTTCCTGGACGGCGTGAAAGCCATGTCCCCGTTTATTCTCTCCGCCATCCCGATGGCGATGATCGCCGGGGCGTTGGGCGTCACCAGTGGACTGACCGGTTTGCAGACGCTGCTGCTGGCCATGTTGGCGAACTCGGGGACCATTCAGTTTGTCGTCTATATGATGCTGCAGGAGTCAGCGAGCTGGACAGTGGTTCTGCTGACGGTGCTCACGTTGAGTCTGCGCATGATGATTTACAGCATCGTACTGCGGGACAAGGTCAATGATATTTCTCCCGGGTGGAAACTGGTGATGGGGTTTGGCCTGATCGATGCGCTGTTCTTTATCTTTGTGGAGAAGTTTAAAGATAAAGACGCGCCGGTGACGGCTCGCCAGTGGTTTTATTTGGGGGGATCGTTCTCCATCTACGGCGCCTGGACGGTCGCCACAGTGGTGGGCATTCTTGTCGGCTCCGCGCTGCTTGAGTGGGCGGGGTCTGGCGTTGATTTCCCCATGACCGCTCTGTTTGTCGCCATGCTGGCGTCCTGTCTCGTGGATAGAAAAGCCTACTGCATTGTTTCGGTTGCAGGCCTGACGGCGATATTGGCTCATCATGCGCCATACGGATTGGGAACCATTCTGGGGACGGTCGCGGGCGTCGCCGCCGGCGTGTTGTACGGTCGATGGGTTCCGGTGAAAAACGCGGAAGCGGTTGTGGAAGAGGTTAAGGAAAGCTGAGATGGATATTTATATTCTGATTGCATTAATCGCAGTGTGTGCGTTTCTTCCCCGTTATCTGCCCTGGGTGGTCTGGGCGGGAAAACCCTTGCCCCCCAAAGTGGAAAACATTCTGCGCATGACGCCGGCGGCGGTCATTGCTGCGCTTGTGGCGCCGGCAGTGGTTTTCGTTGAGAAAGAGGTGTCTTTGAGCCTGTTGACGCACCCCTATTTTTTAGCGTCAGTGGCCACATTTGCGCTCATGTTGTTTACTAAACGGCTTATACTGTCCAGCTCGTTGGGCGTGGCCGTTTTTGTGCTTCTGAAAATGTTATAGCCAGCCCGTTTAGCCCCGGCGTCAGGCGCCGCCGCGCCGGGGCTGCCCAATGTCTGACAGGCGCGTGCAATTTATCAAGGAATTTATGATGCAAGGCGATTTCAAAATAGCCGCGGCCCAGTTTGGCCCGGTGCGAGGGGATGTTGAGGAAAATACGCGTAGGCATTTGCGGTTGATAGCGGCGGCCGCCGCAGAAGGCGCCAATGTGGTCATTTTTCCTGAGCTTTCTCTGACGGGGTATGAGCCGGATCTGGCGAGGGAGTTGGCGTTCACCGATACGGACTCTCGTCTGGCGCCCTTTCAGGCGGCGGCGCGCGAGCAGGGCGTGACGCTGATGGTCGGCGCGCCGGTGCAGGCGGGGGAGGGCAAGCCTCACATCGGCCTTTTTGTCATCAGTCCGGAAGCGCCGGTATTTCACTACAGCAAAATGCATTTACATCCTGGTGAGGATCAGCACTTTGCGCCGGGCGCCAGCGAAAAGGTATTTGAGCTTCAAGGCGTTGCATTAGGGCTGGCGATCTGTGCGGATACCGGCGTCGCCACCCATGCGCGCAACACGGCCGCCGCTGGCGCCGACGCCTATTTGAGCTCGGTCTTGATTACCGCTGGCGGGTACGACGAAGACACCGCCAAACTACAGGATTACGCACAGACCCATGGCATGTGCGTGGTCATGGCCAACTTCAGCGGCCCCTCCGGCGGCTGGGAGCCAATCGGCAAAAGCGCGGTATGGAGCCCCAGCGGGGACCTGCTGGCCCAGGGACCGCAAACCGGAGAAGCGCTGGTGATCGGCGTTAAAACCGAGGCGGGCTGGTCCGGTTACGCCAGAAATATCTGAGGTAAAAAAGCCTTCATTGTCCGGTGACAGGCGTAATCGCTGTCACCGGCCGTTTGTTTGATGTGTTGGGCGAATGCGTCAGTGTCTACAGGTGTAAAGCGTCGCGGTAAGTGGGATGCAAAGCGCAACGATAACGGGTACTGAGTATGAACTTCGGCGCACATGTCGCAGGCTTAATAAAGGACGTCAATAGCGCGCTGGAAAAGGACAAAGAGGCGCTGGTGGATGATTTTTTGGCGTTGCTGGCGCGTGCAAAATCACTGTTTAAAACGGATCTTTTCGATTTTTGGCTGTCTCAGTTAGCAGAGACTCCCTGTTCAGAACTCCCCATCACGCATTATGGCGTCGCTAACGCCAGACGCATGTTGTCGTATTTTGATAAGCGAAAGCGGGAGACCGTGGCCTGGCTGATTGCTGATATTTGCGAAAATCTCTTCACCTACAGCAACAACGACGACGCTTGTCGAATGCAAAGCGATTTCCATTATTACTTCAATGTCTCCGCAGGCGCGGTGTTTAAAGAGAGTAGGCTTGGAGAGGTCCAGGGCTGCGCGCCTGAAAACAGGGCGGGCAGGCGGATCGCCAGGGTGTCTGATCTCTCTATTCCGCCTCAGGAACTCATCCCCTAGAGCTACCGTTTCCCTCAATCGGCGCCTAATTATTTTCGTTATCAAAAAGCTTCTACAATCGGCTGTTTTGCCGCGTAAATTAACGCAGTTCACCCAATAGGGGCGAAAATTGCGACTTGCGTCCGCCGGTTTAATCTTCTACATATTAAGTATGGGGACTTGTAACAACTCCCCAGTGCATTTCTCGCTGTAATCAGTGCTCAGGACGTCCCTGGAAGTAGGTGGGACAGGACCTTATAAGAAATAAATAGAAAAGGAGACTGCTATGGCGGACACTCAGAGAACGCAGAACGTCGTTAAGCTTATGAAGGAGTACATCGAGCAACTGGAGCAAAGTGGAGAACTCGAGCGTCTGTTGGAACTCTCCCGGGCGCCCGGCGATAACGATCTGGAGTTGGCCGAACACTACAGTCGTGATCGGCGCTATACTCTCCGCCGCATTCGAGCGCGGGGAGCATGATGACTTTACCCACCGGAAACCTGCGGGTTATGGTTCCCGCAGGTTTCCCCGCTATCTGACGCAGCCCGCCTATGTCTTCTGGAATCGCCCTGCCTTTTTTCGATGAAATACACCAGTTGGCGGTGGATATCGTCAACGCCTCGGCGGAAGGCGACACCAAAGCGTTATGGAGCAATTATCAGGCGTTGCGAAAGCTGTGCGAAAACAACGAGTTCTCACCACGCAATCATCCTTTCCAGTGGGAGGCGTTGGCGGACTTTACCTGTGACCTCAATCAGGCGCTAAAGATCTATCGCAAGGCGCTTCGATACGCCAACGAGAAGAATCTGATCGATTATTCCGCCTCCATTACTTTCGCCATGGCTAACCGGCTGTATGACGACGGCGAACGCGACGCCGCCCGCGAGCTGCTGGTGGAGGCCGACAAGCTGGCGCAGTCCACTAACGACCTGGAATTGAGAAGAGAAATCAGCGCGTTGCTGCTGGCCTGCTGCGAATAGAGTTTCCCCCCCCTAATTAGTTTTTAGCTGGCGGCCGCCAGGACGATAATCCACGCCTATTGAGTTTGGGGTCAGTCAACAAAGATTTTAATACGGCTTCTTGCGCACGCCGAGGCGAAACAGTAGGGGAGATATTCCCCAGTTGACCACGACAAAAGCGACAAAGATAACTCCGATTTGCAGCAACGACAGGCCGAGCGTCTGTTGATAGGCGGCCAGGGGCAATACGGTTTCCAAAAATTGATCCAGAAATGGCGCCCGACTGCTGGGCGTCAGATTGATGCGGCGTTTACAGAAACTGGTGATGAGATCTCCAAGCATCGCCAGCAGAGCGATCGCGCAGCTGGTCATCATGGAAAAGCCCAGTAATGGCGCAGCCAGCGCGCTGATAAGGACCGCGGCGATGAGGCCCCGCCAGGTTTTTGCAGGGCCGAGCAGGGGACGGCCATCCTTGAAACAGGCGCCGAAATCAATGGCAAGGCCGCCACGATCACCCATTAGAAAACGGGCGAACACCGGGGCTCCATTAGCGATCAGTAAGAGCAGTAATACTCTCAGTTCAAGCATAGGGGCTGCAGTGGCGATGCCTAGTCGTCGACAGTCCCTAAAAGCTTAGCCGTGAATCACTGGCTTGTCAGACCGCGCCGCCCTCAGTCGGCGAGCAGGTGCGCAGTTTGAATGCTGTACAGGTGCTGATACAGCCCCTCCAGCGCCATCAGTTGACGATGGTCGCCTTCCTCCACCAGCTTGCCATGATGCAGGACGATGATTTTGTCGGCATGACGGATTGTGGACAGTCGGTGCGCGATGACGATTAACGTCACCTCGCCGTGCAGGCGGTTAACCGCTTGTTGCACCCGCGCCTCACTTTCGCTGTCCACCGTGGCGGTCGCCTCGTCGAGAATCAGTACTTTGGGCTTGCGCAGTAACGCCCGCGCCAGCGCCACCAAATGACGCTCGCCGTTGGACAGCCTTCCGCCGCGCTCGCCAAGAGGCGTGGCCAACCCCTGGGGCAGGCGTTGCAGCATGCTTTGGAGTCCGGCTTTGGTCAGCGCGTCGATCATCTCCTGTTCACTGTAGTTGCGGTCCAGGCGCAGATTGTCCGCCAGTGAGCCCTGGAACAGGAATGGTTCCTGCTCCACCAGACACACATCCTGACGCAGACTGGCGGCGGAGATGGCGTTGAGCGGCTGATCGTCGATCAGGATTTCGCCCTGCTTGACCGGATAAAACCGGATCAGCAATTGCATCAGCGTACTTTTACCGCTGCCAGTGCGTCCGACCACGCCCAGCATGCCGCCGGCGGGAATATCCAGAGACACGTCCTGCAATACCTGAGTTTCTCCGTTATAGCTGAAGTTGACGTTGCGCAGGGTGATGCGGCCGTCCTTGATCTGGCCGACGCCATCGTAGCGCTCCGGCTCCGTATCCAGCAGTTCAAATACCCGCTGCCCGGCCACCAGGGATTGCTGCATGATGTTGAGGCGCTGGGTCAGCTCGATCAGTGGTTCGACGAAGCGGCCCAGATAGCTGATGAAGGCGTACAACACGCCAATCTCCACGGCGTCTTGCAGAGACTGGTTACCAAAGAAGTACACGATGGACGCCAGGGTCGCCATGGAGAACATGTCGATCAGGGCGCGCAACATCAGGCCGTCCAATTTGACGTTCTTCACCCGCCAGCGGAAGTGCTCCTGAACGGTGCCGCGAAAGCGCTCATTGAAACGCTTTTGCTGATTCAGCAGCTGGATAATCGGCATGCCGTTGAGGGACTCGTGCAACTGCGCGTTGATATCGCTGAGCAGTGCGCGCACCCTCTGGAACATAGGCGTGCTGAGGCGTTGATACATCACCATGGCGCCCACCACCAGCGGCATCAACGCCAGACACACCAGCATAAGGCGGAAATCGAGCACGGCCATCATGATGAAGATGCCGGTGACCAGCACCACGTTGGTGATGAAGTTGGCGATGACGTTGAGGAACAGCTCTTTGATGGCCTCTGTATCGTTGCTCAGGCGCGACACCAGCGCGCCGGTGGCGCTCTTGTCGAAATAGGACACTGGACGCGACAGCACGCTGTGAAACACGTCCTTGCGCAGTTTCTCCACCACCTGCAGGGCGATGCGACTGAACACCAGTGGCGCGCCATAGTGCGCCAGAGATCCTATTAACAATGACGCCACGTAGAACACGAACAGTTGCACGGAGCCTGAGTCCAGATAACGTCCGTGCGACAGATAATCGTCGATAAAATGCTTGATCAGGTAAGGCCCCAATACATCCATCGCCGTCGCCAGCAAGAGAATGGCGCAGCCGCCCATCCATAATTTCTTCCAGCTCGCGCTGGCGGCTAACAACCGTTTAAACACCCGCCACTGCATGAACCTATCCAACCCCGTACTTTGTTTATTCGATACTTATTAATTTAATAGCCGGCCGCCGCAAACCAATGTTGAGCGGCCATGCTTCGTTCAGCGGTTATTCTTGTTGCACGACCCTGTCTTGCGGCTGCAGTCGGTCCAGATCCTGCTCGATCTGCTGCAGTTCATAAATCTGGCTGTACCAGCCGGCCTGCGCCACCAGTTCACTGTGATTGCCCTGTTCCCGAATATGCCCCTGGTCCAGCACCAGAATCTTATCGGCGTGACGCAGCGCGGACAGCCGATGGGAAACGATGATGGTCGTGGTGTCGCGGCGCGCTTCCTTCAGGTGTTGCAGGATGCGGTTTTCCGTGCCGGTATCCACAGCCGACAGCGCGTCGTCAAGGATCAACACGGGCGCCTCGATAAGCAGCGCCCGCGACAACGCCAGACGTTGCTTCTGCCCACCGGACAAGGTGACGCCACGTTCGCCGACAACGGTCTCATAGCCGTTTTGGAATAACTCTATATCCTCATGCAGGGCTGCGAGCCCCGCCGCTTTCTCGACTTCTTCGCGGCTGGCTTCCGGACGGCCCAGGGACAGGTTCTCCCGCACGGTGGTGGAGAACAGGAAAGGCTCCTGAGGCACATAGGCGATATGCGCGCGAAACGCCGCCTGTTGATAGCGCTCCACAGACTCGCCGCCCCAGGCCACTGATCCGGGCGGCAACGCGTATTGACGCAGGAGAAGCTTGATCAGCGTGGTTTTGCCTGATCCGGTGGGCCCGGTTATCCCCAGAGTTTTTCCCGCCGCCAGATGAAAGTGGATGTCCCGTAGCGCCGCTTGTAGGGAAACTGTGTTCTGTTCCGCGTCGCCCGCAACGGGGTCCTGATCCGGATAATGAAATTCGTCGATGGCCACCTGCAGAGAGGTGTCCGACAGGGATTTCAGTTCGCCGGTATCGGGAATCTGCGGCGCCTCCGCCAGCAAACGATTGATGCGATCGTAAGCGGCGGAACCGCGCTCGGCGATATTCAGCATCCAGCCGAATGCGAACATGGGCCAGATCAGGTAGCCCAGGTACATAGTGAAGCTGGTGAGCTCACCCAACGTCAGCGTTTGCTGGTGAATCAGCCAGCCGCCGTAGGTGACGGCGGACAGGAACGACGCGCCGATGGTCAGCACGATGGTGGGCTCGTACTTGGCGTCAGTGGCGGCCACTTTCATGTAAGCCTGGGTGGCGGTTTCCGCGGTTTCCGCGAACTGCCGCGCCATGGCCTCTTCCTGACCATAGGCTTTGATGGTGCGAATGCCGGAGATCGCTTCCTGACTCAGCTCCGTCAACGCGCCGAAGGAGGCCTGCGCGTCCGAAAATCCGGTATGCAGGCTGCGGCCGAACTGATACATGAAGATCGCCATGATCGGCCAGGGCAGCAGCGCCACCAGGGTAAGGTCCCAGCTCAGGGTGATCATCATGACCGCCAGCACGATGACGCCGGTCAGCAGGCCGTCAAACGTGGCCAGAATACCTTCGCCCGCGGTCATCTGCAGGGCTTCGACGTCGTTGGTGGCGTGGGCCATGAGATCGCCGGTGGTGTGTTTGCGGAAGTACTGCGGCGACATGGTGGTCCAGTGCCGGTAAAGGTCCTGCCGGGTTTCCGCCGCCAGCTTATGGGAGGCTCCGAACAGGAAGATCCGCCACAGCACGCGGAAGATATAAATCAGCACCGCCAGCCCCAGCAGTTCGCCCACTGTCATCATCAGGTAATCCGCATCCAGCGTCTGCTGCGCGATGCGGTCCACCAGCGTTCCGATCAAATGAGGCGGCAGCATCAACAATAGCGCCACCAGCGTTAGCATGATCACCGCCGCGAGATAGGGCGGCCAGTTGCGCAGGAAAAATCCCCGCAATTCCCAGAATATTTTCATTGGCTTTAACTGAAACTAAACGGCTCAGGTGTGCTGAGCAGGTAGATAATGAATGCGACCAGCAATGCGACGCTAAGGCTGATCCAGAGCCAGGGCGTCCGACGCTTGGGCGGTGCGGGCATGATCTGCTTTTCCAGATAGACGGCGAGCATGTCCATGTTGCGCTGATTGGCTTTCCAGTAAATATCGAAGGCGTCGCCGATCAGCGGCGCCGCGCCGCCGAACACCTCGACGCCGATATTGGCGAGCATGCGCAGCAGCAGTCTTTTCGGCGCTTTGATGCGCCAGGCTTGCCACAACAAGTACAGGGACAGGCAACCGCCGACAATATCCCCCACCAGCGGCACAAGGCCGATCAGGGAGTCCCATCCGACGCGCACGCCAAGAACCGGGATGCGGAACTGAGCGTCCAGACGATACGCAAGCTTCCGCAAACGGGTCAGCGTTGCGCGCTGCTCGACGGAAATAGGCGTATGGGGCGTTGGTTCAGACATAGGGAGATGCAAATCCATCGTTATATTCGCGATCCTGCTGCGTCCATCGGTGGGCCGCAAAGATAGCCATTGTGCGGAGATAAGTCGCCGCTGGCAACCGTGTTTTTCGTCTTCCGGTGGTTTGCTTTTGGCGTGGGCGACGGCACAATACGGCGGGTTATCAGCCGCTTAGCATTTACCATTGCGCTCCGTCAGATGGGCGCAGCTGCAACCTATAGTGTGCGAAAGCGCTCAGGTGAATAGTGCGCAAAAGCCCTCAGGTGAACGCCCGGGCGGAAGCGGCGACCAATCGACGAACGTAAGAATAGACGTGTGTAAGCATAAACATGTGTAAGCATAAACAAGAGCAAGAATAACAGGAGACCGGTATGGCGTCCGAGCAGCGCTGCAGTTGGTGTGGGAACGATCCTCAATATGTAAGCTACCACGATCATGTCTGGGGACGACCGGTGAAGGACTCTCAGGAGCTGTTCGCCAAGTTATGCCTGGATGGTCAGCAGGCGGGATTGTCCTGGATTACGATCCTGCGCAAACAGAAGAATTACGAGGAAGCCTTCGCGGACTTCGATCCGGAAACCATCGTGCGCTTCACCGAAGAGGATGTCGAGCGCCTGTTGCAGAACCCTGGCATTGTGCGCAACCGCCTGAAAGTCCAGTCTATTATCAAGAACGCCCGCGGCTATCTGGCGCTCAGGGATCAGGGGATCGAATTCTCGCATTTTCTCTGGGACTTCGTGGGCGGCAAGCCTATCGTCAATCATCTGGAGTCCATGCAACAGGCGCCCACCAGTACGGACGTGTCCGACGCCATGTCCAAGGCGCTGAAAAAGGCGGGCTTCACCTTTGTGGGAACCACTATCGTATACGCCTTCATGCAGGCGGTGGGAATGGTGAATGACCATATGACGTTCTGTCTTCAGCATCGCGAATGTGCGGAGCTGGCGGCGAAATTCAACCTTTAAGAGTGATGGCGTCGCGGCGGCGCAACGTGGGAAGGCGCAAAATTGCGTTCCCGCTCGGTGTCCGCGCTGCGCAGGTGTGTTATCTTGGGCGCCCTTGCCGAAACGGTCGCCCGCTGAAGGCGTTGCGGAGCCTTTAATCCAATCGTTGTCCGGAGCTTTTTATGCTGAGTTTTCTGCCAGCCCCCCTCGTCGGCTGCCTGGCTTCATTGTCCCTGGCGATCAATACCATTTTCTGGTGTACGCTGCTGTACATCCCGGCCATTCTCAAGCTGATCATTCCCATTCCCGCATGGCGTAAGGTCTGCACCCGCCTGATTATCCTGATTTCCGAAGCCTGGATCGCCTGCAACAGCGGCTGGATGAGCCTGACGCAGCGCACTCAGTGGAAGGTGGAAGGTCTTGAGGAACTGCAGCGGGAGGGCTGGTATCTGGTGGTCTGCAACCATCAAAGCTGGGTGGATATTTTCGCCATGCAGCACGTGCTTAACCGACGCATTCCTTTTCTTAAATTTTTCCTGAAAAAAGACCTGATCTGGGTGCCCGTCATCGGACTGGCCTGGTGGGGACTGGACTTTCCTTTCATGAGCCGGCACACCCCGGAGCAAATCGCCAAGCGTCCCGAGCTGAAAGGCAAGGACATGGAAACCACACGCAAAGCCTGTGAAAAGTTCCGCACGACGCCGGTAAGCGTGATGAACTTTGTCGAAGGCACCCGTTTCACCAAACGCAAACACGAACGCCAGCAGTCTCCCTATCAGTATCTGTTGAAGCCTAAGCTGGGCGGCGTGGCCTTTGTCCTGAGCGCTATGGGGGAATACATTCCCACCATGGTGGACATCACTATTCACTATCCTGGCGGCGCGCCGCGTCTGCGCGATTTTATGTGCGGTCGCGTGCCGGCGGTGGAAATGTACATTCGCCGTGTCGCCATCCCCGAAGCGCTGAAGAGCCGCAATGTCGACGACGAGGCTTTCAAACAGGACTTCAAAGAGTGGATGACGGCGTTATGGCGTGAAAAAGACGCCAAACTGGCGGCGCTTAATCAGTCAAAGCAAGCCTGAGTCCGCCTGTGTCGCAGTCCAGTCACTTAAAAGCGGATGTCTTGCTGCTGTTGGTTACTCTGTTGGCCGCCGCCGGCTGGATTTTCTCCAAGGAAGCGCTGGCCGGTTTACCGCCTTTGTTGTTCATCGGTATACGCTTTTTCTGCGCCGGCGTGATTCTGGCGGCGGTGGGGCGTCGCGCGCTGATGTCGCTGTCCGCAAAGCAGTTACGGATCGCGTTGTCCACCGGCGTGTTGTTCGCCGCGGCCATGTGTCTGTGGATCTCCGGACTGTTTTACGGCGACCATGTGGGGGAAGGGGCCTTCATCACCAGTCTGGCCATGGTGCTGGCGCCTTTGGTGTCTCGCGTTATCTTCGGGGAAAAACTGGCGCTCGCCACCTGGCTGGCGTTACCTGTCGCTACTTGCGGACTGGCGTTGCTGTCATTGCGCAATGGCCTGCATCCAGGATTGGGACAGTTGTTTTTTCTTGCCTCTGCGGTGCTGTTTTCGCTCAACTTCACCTTGAATACCCACATGTCTGCGAAAGTGCCGGTCATCGCTCTGACCACCGTGCAGCTATTGACCGTCGGCGTCACGGCCTCGGGACTGTCCCTGGCGCGGGAAGAGTGGCCTCAACAGGTCAGCGCCGGCATCTGGGGATGGGTGGCCGCCAGCGCCGTCATCGCCACCAGCCTGCGTTTCTTTTTACAGACCTTTGCGCAGAGCCTGACGCCCGTCAGCCATGCGGCGGTGATCATGACCATGGAGCCGGTGTTCACAACCCTGATGGCTTTGCTATGGTTGGGAGAAACCATGTCCGGCATGCAGATGCTGGGCTGTTTCCTGATATTCTCCGCGCTATTGATCAACCGCTGGCGCGCGGTGCGCGTGGCGTTTAAGGGATTGATGCGCTGAGACAAAGGAGAGACCACGAATGATTGAAATGACCCGGGATGAAAAACAGCAACTCGTTGCGAAAGTGAAAGACTACTTCGCCAGTGAGCTGGATCAGGAGATTGGCGGTTTTCAGGCGGAGTTTCTTATCGACTTTTTCGTGCGGGAAATCGGCCCGCGGGCCTACAACAAAGCCCTGGATGAAGCGGAAAATATCATTCGCATGCAGGTGGAGAACATCAGCGATGCGCTGTATGAGCTGCAACAGGCGCCCGCGGATTGATCTGAGCGTCCGCGGGGAGTTCTTTAGTAGACGCTGTTGCGGCGAGCGCGCTGACCGATGACTGCCAGCGCCGCCACCCGGTAGGCTTCCGCCAGAGTGGGGAAGTTGAAGATACTCTCCACGAAAATATCCACGTCGGACTTGGAGAGCAGCGCCATTTGTCCGATGTGTATGAGTTCGGTGGCTTCCTCGCCAACGATTTGTACGCCTAATAGACGCCGTCCTTCGGCGTCGCACACCAGTTTCAACATGCCGTCCTGATTGCCGGAAATATGGCCGCGGGCGATTTCTGCAAAGGGCGCCCGTCCCACGATGATCTGACCATGCGCTTTGCGCGCTTCCTGCTCGCTCATGCCCACGGAAGACAGCTCCGGCACCCCGTAGATGCCCACGGGAATCATCTCCGGCATGCTGCCCACTTCCAGCCCGATGGCGTTGCAGGCTGCGCGGCGGCCTTGCTCCATGGACGCGGAGGCCAGCGACGGCGGGCCGATAACATCGCCTGCGGCGAAGATATTCGGCACTCGGGTGCGTAATTGACCGTCCACAGGAATCACGCCGCGTTCGTCCAGCTCCAGGCCGGCGTTATCGATATCTAGATCATTGACGTTGGCCACTCTGCCGGCGGCGCACAGTAATTTCTGGGTGATGATGGTGCGGCCGTCCTCCAGTTCGGTGATCACGTCGTTAACGCCATCGAAATATACCCGTTTCACCACGCTGTTCCCCATCCACACGCCGCCCATGTCCTGGAAGGCGTTGACGAAGTTGTCGGTCAGATCCTTGTCGAGGAAGCCCAGCGGACGGGGATAGCGGTCAATCATGATCACGCGCACGCCCAACGCCTGAAATATGGAGGCGTATTCACTGGCGATAACGCCGCCGCCCAGCACCGCCAGACTTTTTGGCAGATACAACATAGACAGCACGGAATCGCTGTCGAAGATGTTCTCATGATCGATCGGCACCTGATCCGGTTTACGAGGGAAGGAACCGGTGGCGATGACCACATAATCCGTGGCCAGCACTTGCTTTTCGCCTCTGACGGAGGTCACCTCCACTTCATTCGGACTCAGAAACCGGGCGCGGCCGTGAATGCGCTTGATGGCGTTGCGGTCGATCTGTCGGCGCATGTATTCGTCATGAGACTTCATGACGTCATCGAGGCGGTCGATCAGTGTCGCCATTTCCAGATCTTCACTGAGCTTGAAGCGGAACAAGGCGGCGTTTTTGCGCATGTTATTTACGCGCAGTGCGTTCTCACGCAGCGTTTTGCTGGGGATGGTGCCGCGATGCACGCAGGCGCCGCCGAGCAGTGCGTCGCGTTCGACCAGAGCGACCCGTTTGCCGGCTTTGGACGCCTGCACCGCCGCTTTCTGACCGGCGGGGCCGCTGCCGATGACGATAATATCGAAGTCGCTCATGCGCGCATGGCCTCCAGCCCCTGATTCACGGTGTCGGACTGTTCATACAGCTCAGCCACCTCATCCGGATACAGGTTCAAGTCCGCCATGGCGGGTAAGGCCAGCAAGGTATCTTTGTCCGGTTCATTAAACAGGAAGTGGGAGGCGAACTGTTTGCCGGCTCGGATTAATTTCGCCTGATCTTTACCGTTGCCCGCTTCCTGGTAGTCGTCTTGATGCGTCACTGCGTCGATGATCAGTTCCGGCATGCGCCAGTGCTCTAACGCCAAACGGGCGGCGTCCAGATGCAGTTCGTCGACGATCTCCAGCAGCAGATCCAGCTCTGGCTGAAGCTCTTCCGCCCCGGCTACGTCCAGGGTTTCCTGCAGCATGATGGGTTTGCCCACCGAGTGCAGCAACCCGCACAGGAACGCGGCTTCCACATTCATCCGCGCGCGCCGGGCGATTTCTTTACACCATAGCGCAGTGGCCAGGGCGTGGCGCCACATGGCCCCGATGCGATCTTCGTAGCCAGGGGCCTTGAACATACGGGCGTTGATGGAGGCGGCCAGGGCGATGTCGCGAATCGACACCATGCCGAGGCGGGCGATGGCCTGCTGCAAGGACACAATGGAGGCGTTGGGAGAGTATGCGGCGGAGTTGGCGATACGCATCACCCGCGCCGCCAGAGCCTGATCCCCCTGAATCACCTTGACCAGCTCGGACGCGCTGGAGTCAGGGTTGTTGGTGATGGCGATCACTTTCTGCGCCACTTCCGGCAGCATCGGGATATCCAGGTTGCCCGCCTGGATACGGGAATCCAGCTCCCGGGTCAACGGATCAGCGGAGGAATGGGTATCTGGCACGGGTGACTAACTCCATGTTTTATTTATTTTTCAGTGTAGACTATGCGTGGCCGATTGCGCTTGGAAATGAACCCCGTTCAGGGGCCGGATGGATTATTTGCTTGCTGTGTCCGATTATGTATGCTTCTGTTTTTAATTATAAAGGTGATGGATGCCTGTGCTTCGTTTCATAATGATCCTCCTTACTTTCACTATGGCTGGCGGTATGGCTGGATGTTCAACGGACAATGGCGACGGAAGCAGATTCGAGGCGCTGATGACGGCTTCCAAGCAAGAGAGGGAAAAGGCCAGTCAGGATTTGCAGAAAATTTCCAAGTCTTTTTCCGACGGCAAAACTTCCAGAGAAAATATGAGTGAACAGGTGCTGACTCAGCTGGAAGTCAAAGTACGCAATGGCGAAGATGCGTCGGCGGAACGCCAGCAGATTCAGGCGCTGGCTGAGCAGATCAAGCGCGAGTCCGATGCGGTGCTGTCCGCGGTGGACAACCTGTTCAATGAATCCGTGAAAGCCCTGGCCCTGGCCTCCGCCGCCTATGATCTGTGCGGTATTGAAGGCGAACGCGCTAACCTGGTCGCCATCGTCAGGAAAATGGATAACCATCCGGACCGCAAATACAACGCTGAAGACGCGTACTGGAAGTTCAAATGGGAGTTCCAGAACGAGTTGAAGGAAGGCGATGTGGAAACCGAGTGTAAGTACTTCCTCAGCCAGAAAGACGAGCTGGAAGCCAGCTTTGAGCTGGCGTTCCAGGCGATGAGCTATTCAAAGAACCTGCATCCGCAAGGCGCGGATACCGTCACTCCCTGATCTAACGACGGGATGACAGGGTCAGATCCAGTGTATGGCTCTGGCCCGGCTCCAACTCGATATAATCGTTCAGCAGCTTCCCGGTCTCCACGCACAGCATCTGTTTGTAGCTGTCCGGCGAGAACTGGGACAGACGTTTGCTCTTCTCCGTCCAGGGATTCCATACCACAGCGGAACGGCTATCGGCGGATTCCAGGACAATGAAACGCTCCCACTTTTTATCATGAATGCGCAGTATCGCCGGCGTATCGTAGTAAATGCGATCCACTTCCTCTGTGATGTGCAGAGGGCCGTCCTGCTTATGCAGGCTCCACCCGCGCAGCGAGTCGATGTAGGGCAGGTCGTCCAGGTCCAGCACGCTGACCTGCTGGATATCCGACACGGCGAAATAGGTATGCAGGGCGCAACTCAAATGCTTGGGCTGATCTGACAGATTGAATGACTGCAGCTCCATTTTCATCACCGTCCCCAGCCGGTAGGTGACCACCGCCTTCAGGCCCAAGGGCTCGGCGCTTAGCTCAAAAGCGATGGTGGTGCTGGTTTCATCTTCAGAAATGCTCAACAGGCGCCATAATGCATTGCGCGCCACGCCGTGAGCGGGGGCTTCCTGTATTGGGAAACTGTTGCGCACGGGGTCCGCATTGCGCTCCAGAAAGGCGAACCAGGGCCAGCAAATGGGGATTCCCTGACGTACGGCTTCCCCTTTTTGATAGGCCACGTCTGGGTTGCGCCATAAAACGGGATGTTCGCCGTGGGGAGCATAGCTGATTAACTGGCCGCCCTGCAGGGTCAGGCTGGCGGAGCACTCTGGGCGCTCAATTTCAATCAGATCAAGGCCGTCGACGTGTTTAATCGTCACCGAGTCGTACATCCCTGCGTCATGGTTCTGGCTCATATCAATCACCACCTCTAATAGGAAGCGGAGCGCTTAATACCGGGCGCGCCGCCTGCTGAGTCGTCTTTTTATAATCGTCAGTTTAATCCGCTTTGTCATCAGAGAGATAGACGTCTCTGATCTACAATCCGACGCGCGTTACTTGAATAATTGCGCCATCGGTTTGAAGCGTTCGCCAGCGGCTTCTTTCTGCAGTTCAAACAGAACCATTTCCACGCTGGACGGCGTCGCCCCCAACGCCTGCATGCGCTGCAGGCCCAGCTCACGATTGGCGGGATCGCGGGAGGATATGGCGTCGTTGATCAGGGTGACGTCATATCCAGCCTCAATAAAATGATAGGCGGATTGATAGACGCACACATGGCTTTCAATGCCCGTCAGCAACACCCGCTTTCTGCCGCTCTTTTGCAGCGCTTCCACGAAGCGGGGCTCGCCGTAGCAGCTGAACGCATGCTTGGGAATTGGGCGCAGGTCCGGGAGCAGCTCGGTGATTTCCGGAATGGTGGGGCCGAGCTTTTCTGGTAGTTGTTCCATCCATAGTATTGGAATATCAAACAACAAAGCGCCTTTGACCATGCGTTGCAACTGAGAGAACAGTCTTTCTTTCTCGTGCATGAGCTGAGCGAGTTTGCCCTGGATATCCACCAGAACCAGTACGCAGTCTTTCGCTTCAAGCCATTGGTAGGCGGCGGTCATGATAGTCATTCTCCTTTCTTGGAAATCGGTACGGACGTAGTGCGGACGCAGTACGGAGCTAGTGCTGATACAGTACATACGCAGCGCTGAATACCGAGATAAAATTCACGGCGTCATGATAGGAGTATATCCCTTGCCCGCGCTGGGGGCATCCGGGTTTAGCCCCCCTGGGAGCCGCTTCGGCTGAGGCGCAGGATAAGATCGAAGTGTTTGGGGTAGAGGAGAGTCAATTCATCCGCATCGCCCAATTCAAAATCAGCGAAGTCGAACCCGGGGGAAACGATGCAGCTCACCAACGCATACCCCGCAGGCCCAGGCTCCGGCTCCGCGGCGAGCCAGCGCATCCCCGGCACATGCGCGTCTCTGCCGCCGTCAGGGCCTATGGCCTGTGTGACCAGCGCCCCATCCGGCGCAATGGCGTGAATCTGAATGCGGTCTCCCCCAAGATGAAGCCAGATCTCGTCATGACGCAATCGGTGCCACTGAGAAAAGGCGCCCAGGGGTAATAAATAGTAAATCAACGTCGCGCTCGGACGCTCGCCATGGGGAGTAGAAACAACAAAAGGCGCAGCGAAAATCCGCCGATAAAACCCTCCCTCAGGGTGCGGCGACAACTGCAATTGATCAACAAGCTGCTGAATGGATGGTGAAACGTCCGATGTCATGGGGGCTCCTGTTGAGGATAGGTTGACTTTTATCAGTGTAGGCATAAAGTCCGCCTATTCATTTTTATATACCGCGATATTAGTCACCCATGCGCTTTACGCCCTTTCATTCTGTTCTTTTGTTAAGCCTCTATTTTGCTGAGGGTTTTCCCGCTGGTTTGATGGTGCATGTGATTCCGCCCGTGCTGCGGGAGCATGGCGTTCCGTTGGAGTATATCGGCTTGATCAAAATGCTGGCGTTTCCATGGGTGCTGAAGTTTTTATGGGCGCCTTGGGTGGATCGCTATAACTTGTTCCAGCTGGGGCTGCACAGAGGTTGGATCATTACGGCCATTGGCGTGGTCAGCGGGTTATTGCTGTGGTTGGGGTCGATGCATCCGGGCCACCTTGGCGCCTGGGGGATTCTGTTTTTCATGCTGATTCTGGTGTGCCTGAACTTTGGCGCGGCGACTCAGGATATTGCGACGGATGGGCTGGCGGTGAAACTGCTGCCGCCGCCTATGCGCGGGTGGGGGAATGCGCTCCAGGTCGGCGGCTACAAAGTGGGTATGATCGTCAGCGCCAGTTTGCTTTTGATGGCCATCGATAAGATAGGCTGGGGCTTGAGCCTTTACAGTATGGCCGCGATCCTGGTGTGTTGTCTGATTCCTATAATGCTGTTCGATGAGCGTCCTTTGGGCGAGACGCCCGGCTCTGACGAAAACCTTCGGGAAGGGGAAAGTAAATCCCCGGTGAGTCTGGCGCTGATTCTCAACACCTATCTGTCTTTCCTGCGTCAGCCCGGCATGATCTACTGGGTGGCGGTGCTCCTGTTGTTCAAGATGCCGGACAGTCTGGCCTCCGGCATGATCAAACCCATGCTGGTGGATAAGGGCATGTCGCTGTCGGATGTGGGCGTGGTGACGTTATTGTCCTCGTTGGTGGGTGTGGCGGCGGTTTTCGCCGGCGGTGGTTTTTATGACCGCTTTGGTCCCAGAATTTGCCTGGTGTCGCTTTCTCTGCTGCAGGCCCTGGCGTTAGCAATGTATTCCATCGTTAGCGGCGGCGCGACGGACATGCCGGTTGTGCTGGCGGTCGCCATTTTCGAACAGATAGTCGACAGCATGGCGAATGTCGCCTTGTTCGCCATGATGATGCATTACTGCCGCAAAGAACATGAAGGCGCTGACTTTACGCTGCAAGCCTGCATTCAGGTGATTGTTTCCGGCGCGGCGGGGGTATTTAGCGGCTTCGTCGCCAAAATGCTGGGTTATGACGGGCTGTTTATCGCTGCCGGGGTGATCAGTCTGTTGGTGGCGTCTCAGGTCCTGCATTACTTCCGCATGGACCCGGACGCGGTCAGAGAATGGCGCAGATTGAAAGAGGCTCCCGCTGAATAACGGGCCTTTAATTATCGCATCAGGCTCTTCACGACAGGCGCAACCCAGCTCTTCGGAACCAGACGCGGTGACTCCACCATCATCTTGTTGAGCATTCCATGCACCACGACGGGTTTGCCTTTCAGCGTCGCTTCGTAAGCCTGCTCCGCCACTTTTTCCGCTGGCATGCGGCGGATGTACTCCATCGCTTTCAGTACGCCGGTTCCCGCCTTGTCGAAAAATTCGGTTTCCGTGGGCCCAGGGCAGGATGCGGTGACAGTGACGCCCTGTGATTTGAGTTCAGCGTGAATCGCACGTGATAGCGATAACACATAAGCTTTGGTGGCGTGGTATACCGCGAAATTGGGGCCCGGCATAAAACCGGCGATGGAAGCGATGTTCAGGATGCGACCGCCGCCTTGCTCCACCATGTCGCGCCCAAACAGTTTGCAGAGCGAGGTGAGCACGGTCACGTTGAGGTAGATGGTTTCCTCTTCCAGCTGATAGTCGCGTTCGATGAACGAGCCAAAATGTCCTCGTCCCGCATTGTTCACCAGACAGTCTATCCGCACGTTGCGAAAACGAACTTCGTCGTACAGCGCTCGCGCGGCGTTATCAGCGGTCAGGTCGAAGCCGATACACTGGCTGTCGGTGGCATATTTCTCTTTCAGCTCTGCGGCCAGACGCTCCAGATTGTCGCTGCGTCTTGCGACCAGGGCCAGATTCCAGCCATTGCGGGCGAATACCCGCGCTAGCGCCAGGCCAATGCCGGAGGAGGCGCCCGTGATCAATACAGTTTTCGCGCTCATAATTCCAACCCCTGTCTTGTGTTATGTGTGTTTGTCAGATTCCTGCGTGACCTTGATGAAAGCGTGAGTCTTGTTGCGAGGCTGTGGGCTGTTTTTACACGCCCACAAAGCACCGAATAGCAGTCTATCAATATAAATGACCGTTGGTCATTTTCAATTTGGCCAACTCCATCAAACTTTATCTATTCGCCCTGTTGATAAGTGCTAGACTGCTTTTTTGCCTCGAATGATATTGATAAGCTTGGAGCTTGTCGGACTTCATAAACAACCTATGGACAGCATCAGGCTCTGGCGCCCACATGAGTGAATCGGACCCAAAGAAGTTCATCGAGATTAACTTTCCGGTTTTAAAGCAACGAACTGACCGGGTGTTGCGAGGGGCCGGCCAGTTTGCGGTCAGTACGGTAAAACTGCCGAAATCCTTCCTTCCCATCGGCCAGTTGATCCTCAGCGACGACCTCATTGACAGAGAACAACTGGCCCGCGAGCTGGATCTGTTATTCGAAGCCCTCTACCAGCACCCCATCTCTGAACAATCCAAGGCCCTGACCGGGTATCTGCGCAAGTACAAACTGATTCCCAATGAAGAGACGACTGAAGGTCTGATTCAGTTTCTGGTCAAACAGACCGTGTCGCGGAGCCCGGTGGAGATCCCCGAGGCTATCGTCAATGAGTTCTGGCAGTTCTTCCATGAGTTGATCAGCGCGCCGGAGTTGAAAGGACTGGTGGAGCTCAACCTGGATATTATCCGCTCCGTGTTGCGCGCCTATGAGCCGTTGCTGGTGGAGCTCATCAATCGCATCAAACACTTGCGACATGTGAATAACCTCGCTATCGGCGAAATGGCGCAAAAGGCGAGAGTGTTGCGCAGCGATCTGGCGATTTTGCGGCGGCAGATCCGCGCTATCCGTTATATCAAGCCTTTCTTACAAACCGATCCGCGTGATTTCGCCGGGCAGGCGCAGATCGTGGCGAAAATGGTGCGCGAGTTCGGCCCTTTGTTTATCAAAATGGCCCAGGTAGCCGCTGCGAATGCGGAGTTCCTGCCGGAAGAAATCGCCACTGAGCTGAAAGTGTTTCAGGAAGACGTGCAGCCAATGACGTCGGAGGAAGTGAACCAGGCGTTTCTGGAATGCTACGGCAAGCTTCCCGGGGAGATATATTTCGGTTTTGATGTCGCTAATCCCTTGCGTTCAGGCTCCATTGGTTCGGTATATGTAGCGAAGAAACCCGTGCGCCGGGATGGCGTCGAAATGCTGGTTCCGATTGTCGTGAAGGTGTCCAGGCACAATCTTGAGCGGGAATTTCAGATGGGCGCGCTGGCTTTGGAGTTGATGTTGATATCCAGTCAATACTGGGCGCCTCATACCAAACTGTTGCCGTTTTTGGAGGCGATGTCCCGTCAGGTTAAAGAATTCACGCGAGGGTTCGAGCAAGAGCTGAACTTCGAGGACGAGGCGGCGATACAAAAACGTTTTTATCGTCGCTCTCAGGACAGCGACAGTTGGTCCGTACCGCAAATATACTCCGCCACAGGGCGCATTATTGAGATGGAATACCTGGAGACGGCGCTGTCAGTGGATCGTCTCTTACGGGAAGTGGCGGGACAGGAAAAAGAAGACCTGCGCCGGAAAGTCGCGGAGCGCTTTCTATTCACCATTTTGCAGCACGTCCTAGTGTATCAAGAGTTTCACGGTGATTTACATCCGGGCAATATCATGGTGACGCCTGAAGGTCGCCTGTTTCTGATTGACTGGGGCAACGTGGTGGATATGCGGGGCAAGTGGCCGTTGGTCTGGGACTATGTCTATGGAGCTCTGACGGCGGATGTGGAGCGCCTGACCCACGCATTGATCGAAATGAGCACGCACCCGGAAGATAACCGCCGCCGCAGGGAGTTTATACACGCCGCCTTGACGGAAACACTGAAGAAGAAGGGGGTCACGCCACTGGGCGTTCATGCTTTGACGCAGTTGTACAAAGAGGGCGTGACAGGCGTTCAGCGTCGTTTGCAGACGGTGATGCATCTGCTATCCAATACCTACCAACTGGGAATTATCGTTCAAAGCGACTACCTGCACCTGAGCCGTTCCATCACCGCTATGGCGGGCGCTTATCTGAGCATGTACGAGCAGGCGCCGCGCGCTCAGTTATTTATGGATCTGGGATTCGGCGTGACTTTGTTTCCCTATCGCCTGGTTCGTGACCGTGTGCAAACCCGGTTGAAGAACTTGCGGGGACTGATCAGCCGAGTCTGAGCGCCCCATATGACGCCTCAAACAGCACTGAGGGCGAGTCTTTAAGTGTGTCTCGCCTCACATTTTTGCTAACAGGCGCCTGCCTTTTTACCCATCTTTCCTAGACCACTTAGGTTGTTTATCTACCTGCTAACCTTAGCTTGTTATGCTAACCGGCTTGTATATAAAGCCTTTTATTTACACAGGTATAACTAATTTTACACAATGTAACATGCCATTTTTTTCTGTTAGAATGCATTTTATGTGTACAGGTCAAAAGCAGACTTGTACTATCTGAATATGGTTAAAAATTGAACAAAATAAGGTGTGGCTTTTCTGGTTGGGTCCATGTCTTGAGCGCTGGGTGAGACCAGCTTGAAGCTTAAGAGCCTATCGCTTTTCAGCAGGTGGCTGCTGAGTAGTAACAAAAAGCCGCTGGGTAGTATGAAAGCCGAATCAGGCTGTAGTGTAGTAAGAGAGCTTAGAATGGAACTTCCACATTTTGATGAATTGCTTGAAATGGCCAAACAAAGGCCTGAAGCATTGGAAGCGCTAAGAGAAGAGATGGTGGAGTATATCATCACCTCCGCCCGGACTGACTGTCAGCGCAAGCTGCGCGGGCTTCAGTTCAAGGTCGATATGACCCGCGCCAGAGCCAAGACCCCCTTGGCGGCATGCATCAAGATCAGTCAGTTAATGCATGAGTCCCTGGCGGAGCTGCGTTACTGTTTGAACGAGCGTTATGACTTTGCCTTGGCTGAGGCGGAAGCCGCCCCGGTTTCCAATGCCGAAGTTATCTCTCTCGAAGACTATCGCAGTCGAGCCTGATCCCAGGCGCGTCTCTCTCCCGCAATGGATTGCCTTCTCGGCGTTAATTGATCGCAACGCCGTAATAATGTGTTTTAACCGGTTTCGGCGGTCTCCACTCGTGCATTGAAAACACCTGGGGTAAACTGCCGCTCCACCTGCTGGCCGATGTGGAGTGAAACGGTGAATGCATCCTCTTTTCAAATAATCGCCGACTACGATGACCTGCTGGTCGTTGATAAAGCGCCAGGAATATCTTTTCATGATGAAGACGGTGTGCAGGGCCTTTGCTCCAGTGTGGCGGATGCCTTAGGCGTCCGCGTCTATCCTGTGCATCGTCTTGATAAAGTGACGTCTGGATTATTATTGCTGCCGAAAACACCAGCGTTAGCTCGCGAATTGACCGAACAGTTCAGCACCCGCCAAGTTGAGAAATTTTACTTAGCCCTGTCTGGGCAAAAGCCACAAAAAAAGCAGGGTAAAATTATCGGCGATATGGAAAAGGCGCGCGCGGGCGCTTGGAAATTAACTCAGGGGCGCGAAAATCCCGCCGTCACCCAATTCTTCAGCCACCCCCTAATGCCCGGCGTCAGGGCGTTTATCGTGCGTCCATTAACGGGGAAAACGCATCAGATTCGCGTTGCGTTGAAAAGTATCTCCGCGCCCATCGCCGGGGACGAATTATATGCGGGAAAGGCGGCCAGAGATTTTGACCGCACTTACTTGCACGCTTATGGCGTGCGTTTCAGTTATAAAGGGGAGCGCTTGGCTATCATCCGTCCACCGCAGACCGGAGAGTTGTTTGTGTCCGAGACGATGCGCGACTTATTGGAGGAGGAGTGGGCGTCTCCTTGGGATCTGCCCTGGCCGGGGCGCTGAGCATTCGGCGCTGTTACAACGCCAGCACTTTCTGTTCGCCGCAGCGGGCGCAACGGTAAACCGTCACCAGCTTGCCCGATTTTACGTCGAATTGCTTTTCCTTACTGACCTCCCATTTGTGAAAGCCATTGCGGCACAAGGTTTTACCTTTGGCTTTCTTCTTCAGGGACGGCCTTTTGAATGGAATGACATCTCCCACAGAGTTTCTCGCATTTGTTAGCCATGAAAATGTGAGCATAGCTCCGAAACGGTTGAAATATCCATATTCGCCCCCACTTTCTGGCCGCAAGCGCCGGATAAATCGCCGGCCTGCAATCAATATTATTTCACTTGTTTCCGATACGGACTTACGCCAGGAGTTTGTCGACCGATGACGACTGCAACAGAAAAACAAACCTTAGGCTTTCAGGCTGAAGTGAAGCAATTGCTTCACCTGATGATTCACTCGCTCTACAGCAACAAGGAAATATTCCTTCGCGAATTGGTATCCAACGCGTCGGACGCCTTGGATAAGTTACGCTTTCAGGCGTTGAGCAAAGAAGACCTCTACGAAGGCGACAACGACCTCAAAGTTCGCCTGGAGTTTGATGAGAAAGCGCAGACCATTACTTTATCGGACAACGGTATCGGCATGAGCCGTGATGAAGTGGTGACGAACCTGGGCACTATCGCCAAATCCGGTACGGCGGAATTTCTTTCCAGTCTGACCGGCGACCAAAAACAGGACTCACGTTTGATCGGGCAGTTCGGTGTCGGCTTCTATAGCGCCTTTATCGTCGCCGACAAGGTTGAGGTTTATACTCGCCGCGCAGGCATGAAACCTGAAGAAGGGGTGCGCTGGGAGTCCAGAGGAGAAGGCGACTTCTCCATTGAAACCGTGACCAAAGAAGAGCGCGGCACGCGTATTGTGTTGCACTTGAAAGAAGAAGAGAAAGAGTTCGCTAACGGCTGGCGCTTGCGCAGTCTGGTGAAAAAATACTCTGATCATATTTCCTTCCCGGTTGAAATGATCAAAGAAAATATGGACGTTGGGGAAGAGGAAGAAGGCAAAGAGAAGGCGGAATCCGCGCCTGAATTCGAATCGGTTAACGAAGCGACCGCACTCTGGACCTTGCCTCGTAACGAGATCAAAGACGAAGACTATAAAGAGTTCTACAAACACATTGCTCACGACTTCAGTGACCCAGTGCTCTGGGCGCATAACCGCGTGGAAGGCAAGCTGGACTACACCAGTCTGCTGTATGTTCCTGCAAAAGCGCCCTATGATTTGTGGAATCGCGAAGCGCCACGTGGTCTGAAGCTATACATCCAGCGTGTTTTCATCATGGATGACGCCGAACAGTTCCTGCCGCTGTACCTGCGTTTCGTGAAAGGCGTCGTGGACACCAACGATCTGTCCCTGAATGTATCGCGGGAAATTCTGCAGAATGATAAGGCGGTAGAAAGCATGCGCTCCGCGCTGACCAAGCGCGTGTTGGACATGCTATCCAAACTGGCTGCTGACGATGCGGAAAAATACCAGACTTTCTGGGATGAGTTTGGCCGTGTATTGAAAGAAGGTCCGGCTGAAGACTTCGCTAACCGCGAGAAAATCGCCAAGTTGATGCGCTTCTCCAGCACACATCAGGACGACGACAAGCAAACTCAGTCTTTGGAAGACTATGTCAGCCGCATGAAGCAGGGGCAGGATAAGATTTACTACATCACTGCCGAATCCTACAGCGCTGGCGTGAAGAGCCCGCATCTGGAGATTTTCCGCAAGAAGGGCATTGAAGTGCTCGTGATGCATGACCGCATTGACGAGTGGCTGATGAGCCATCTCAACGAGTTCGACGGCAAGCACTTCCAGGATATCGCCAAAGGCGAATTGGACCTGGGCGAAGTGGAAGACAAAGAAGAGAAACAGAAGCAGGAAGAGGTTTCCAAAGAGGCGGAGCCTTTGCTGAACCGCTTGAAGGAAGTGTTGAAAGATCACGTGGAAGAAGTGCGCGTGACTCACCGCTTGACCGACTCTCCCGCCTGTCTGGTGGTTGGCGCTTATGATATGGGAGTGCAGATGCGTCGCATCATGGAAGCGGCAGGTCAGGCGTTGCCTGAGAACAAGCCGACCTTCGAGATCAACCCTGAGCATCCCCTGGTGAAAAAACTGGGTGAAGAGCAGGGCGCGCGTTTCGAAGATCTGACTTGGGTATTGTTTGATCAGGCGCGACTGGCTGGCGGAGAAAACCTGAAAGATCCTGCTGGTTACGTAAGCCGTCTGAATAAACTGCTGCTTGAGCTTTCTAACGCGGGCTAAGCCTCGTTTAGCTGTCTAAGTTGCAGTAAGAGAAAGGCCGCTTAAACAGCGGCCTTTTTTAGTGGGAGAAAGATGGGCTAAAGGTGTCTAATGGATAACCATTAGCGTCTGGCGGCGCGGCGTACCGCGGAAGTCGAGAAGTCGCTGTCTCTCAGTCCGGGCGCAAAGTCGCGAGGCCTTTCTTCGTTATCCAAACCGTCGACGAAATAACGCCCTGACTTCAGGTCGTAAATAACCTCCAGTGTGGTCCAGGGAGCTTTCACCTCGTAGTAATTCACCAAGTGAGCTTCCGATACGCGCCACAGTTCACCTTTATCGTCATAATCCTCCGCAACCAGCAGTTGCCAGGAGTCCTCATCAAAGTACATGCGGCGCTTGTGATAGATGTGACCCAGCCCTTCGCGCAGGATGCCTTCCACCACCCACACCCGATGCGCTTCGTAGCGCGCATGCTCCTGATTGATGTGGCCGGGACGCACGATATCGTTCATGCGCAGGTTGCTGGAGTGCAACTGGTAAGCGTTGTAAGGCACATACATGACTTTCTTGGCGATCAACGTCCATTCATATTGGTCCGGCGCCCCGTTGTACATATCAATCTGGTCGGTAGTGCGCAGCCCTTCGCTATTTGGAGCCTCGGCGTCGTAAGCCAGGTTAGGGGAGCGTCGCAGGCGACGTTCACCGGCCTGATAGCGCCAGGACTGTCTGGGAGAGCGAATCTGATCCAGCGTCTCATGCACCAGGTTCATGGTTCCTGCGAGCTTGGCGGGAGCGACGACCTCCGTCTTGAGATAGAAGATTTTGTTATCGATGTCTTCCGGGCGATTGTGCTGCTGAGCATACACAAAGAAATACTCATAGTCGGTTGTCACCGGCGTGTAAGAACCGTCTGGAAGTGTGGCGGCGAACGAAGAACGAAATGAAGCCTCTTCGCCCCGGTAGCGCAGGATATGGTTCCAGATAATCTCCACCCCTTGATTGGGGATCGGAAATGGACTGGTGATCAGCGATCCTTTAACGCCTGTTCCACGAGGCATTAGTTCCGCCTTGGCGGCGTTTTGTTTCAGAGCGGCGTAGACGTGGTCAGGGTAAGACGCGCTGCGGCGGCTGGGATACACTTTCAGAATGTAATCGCTTGGATACTTCTGCAGCAGAGCCTTGTGGCCTTCGGTCAGTTTGTCTGAATAATCCTGTGCATTGCCGGCGTTAATGATGAAGCGTGGAACGTCCGCATCGAAGGGGTCAGCATGCCATTTATCTGGATTATAATTCGCAGGCGGCTGCTTAATGCCTCCATCCCAAGAGGGCACTTCCCCCCCTTCGCTACCGGCCCTCTCGGCGCCAAGCGGCGTGAGATCCCGGTCCAAACGTGCCACCTGATCCGGCGGCGCCTTAGCTGTGGCGTTTTGCGCGATTAGTGAAAATACGAGTAATACCAGTGCGTTATTTATATTTTTTCTTGCGTTACGGCTATAAGCCATGTCTTTCTCACTCTCTTTCTAGAAGTAACAGACAGTTCCCTTACTTTCTCTCCCTGGACAAAATTATAGCAGTCTAAAATATTATTCTAGTTTTCTCACTAGCGCCTTTGTTAGCGTTTATGGCGGGTTGCTGCTGAACGTTAACTTGTGTAAGGGGCGAGCCTGAGGATCGGGTGCTAAGCTATGAGAAAGGGGCTGCTGATAGTTTGTCGCCATTTTGCGGAAGCCTGAGTCGAGGGAGTCAGCAATGGTAGGAAATCTAGGCGTCTAAACGAATCGGAATTGCGCCTCAGGAAATAGTCCGGAGGGGAATTTTTTATTAAAGAACTTATGGTTAAAAACCTATACACTAACAAAGAGCAATTGTTGATGAGTTAAGGTATGTCCGATAAGTGGCTGACTTATGTTAATGAAAACCTGTTTTTCGCCAAGCTGCAGTTGCAGTGGAGGGATGCATCCTCAACGGTGGCGGAAAAGCAATGCGCCGGACGGGCGGCTTTGCGTTTTCTGCAGCAGGCATATGTCGGCTTCTTGAATGAGCTTGCGGAGCAGCGTCGCATCAAAGTTAAAATTGAGACGCTCGCTGACTTGGAAGGAGAGTTGGAAGTTGAATCGCCAGAAGTAATCAGCATGAAGCTGGCGGTGGAGCAACCCGATTCCTGGCTGGCTCAACTGCTAAAACAATTTGGGGACATATCTCGCCCCCGAAAAAATGAAACGCCGCAAAATGAAAATATTATCGCCGCCACGTCAGCTCCATATGTGATGGAGTTAGTGGTGATACTGGAGTCCATGCAGGCGTTCATCAACGAGATGAGAGAGCACAGTTTTGAGTGGTAGAGGTAAGCTTGAATGAAAGAAACCCTCTCAGGCCTCGACTGATAACAGCTTAGGAAAATGATTGAGGCGCCTGTGGCTAGTTTTCTGATTTGTTCGCTCCCGGGTGTTGGGACGATGGAAAACATTTCAGTGAGAACTTACGAGTAGGAGATTTGGAAATGGCATCAAGCTTCTTTGAAATTGTTCAATTGCCGAATGGCGATTTCGCTTTGCAACCCATGGGAGGCGGAAGCGAACATTTGGTGAAAATCAGCTTCGGTCAGGAAGCCAAGGCATATCTGGCGGAAAATGACGCAGCTGTTGCGCATGCAATGATTAATGCGGCGATTAAATTGGTAGGAGATATGCGGGAAGAGGCGATTCGTCAGTCTGAGGCGGAAGAAAAGCCGAAAACCGTACACTAAAGGCCCCGGCTGCCCATACAAGGGCAGTCGGCGCTTCGTTCCCTGTTAGCGGCGAATAACGCCGACGCCCAGTCCTTCGATGTCCAGCGGTTGTTGCGACAGATTCACTTCAATTGGCTCAAACTCTTCGTTTTCCGGCAATAAAAGCACTTTGTTTTTTTGACGCTGAAAGCGCTTTACAGTCACTTCATCGCCAATGCGCGCAACCACAATTTGCCCGTTGTGGATATCGGTCGTGCGATGCACCGCCAGTAAATCACCGTCGAGTATTCCCACGTCCTTCATGCTCATGCCTTTGACACGAAGAAAATAATCGGCGGAAGGAGTAAAGAAGGATGGAGGCAGTTCGCAATATTCTTCAATATTTTCCTGGGCCAGAATGGGGTAGCCCGCTGCAACCTGACCGACAATTGGAATCCCCTGATTTTGCGTTTCCGTCGCTGGCAACCTGATGCCGCGAGAGGCGCCGGGAACCATCTCGATAGCGCCTTTCTTCGCCAGAGCTTTCAGGTGCTCTTCCGCAGCGTTAGCGGAGCGAAACCCCAGACGATTAGAAATCTCCGCCCGGGTAGGTGGATAACCCGTTTCCTCAATATGCTCGCGAATCAGTTGTAAAACCTGCTCCTGGCGCTTGGTTAGCTTAATCACTCCACCCTCCGGGGACCCTAAAAGGTCTGATAAAATTCTGTGTATACTATATGTTTATCCATGTCTGTTTATGTATACAGTAATGGTTTGGGCAAGTAAAGAAAAAATGTCTAAGTGACTGAGGATTAAGATGAAAACTCTCATGACGGACCACTTATCAAGTAAAGCTGTTGAATATTGATCAGCAACAAATGCCCGCCTTGGTTAATTGAGAAAAATATAAAATAGATGATTAGTCTCTCAGGGAGCAGCCTATGGGGGCGCGTATTTTGATTATTCAGGGGCACCCTGATCCACGGGGAGGCCGGTATTGTCATGCCTTGGCTGACGCGTATGCAGACGGCGCGGTGGCGGCGGGGCATGACGTGCGTAGGCTGGCGGTGGCGACAATGAATTTTCCCTGGTTGCGTTCAAAGCAGGAGTTTGAAGAACAACCGCCGCCGGAATCGATTATCGCTGCGCAAAAAGAAATCCAATGGGCCGAATGTCTGTTTATTGTTTATCCGCTATGGATGGGAGATCTTCCTGCGATATTAAAAGCATTCCTGGAGCAGACGCTACGGCCGGGGTTTGCTGTAAGCGGTGGCGATAAGTGGCCCAAAAGGCTATTGAAAGGGCGCAGAGCGCGTATTGTCGTAACGATGGGGATGCCTGCGTTTGTCTATCGCTGGTTTTATCGTTCGCATAGTTTAAAAAGTCTAAAACGTAATATCTTGGGTATTTGTGGCGTTTCGCCGGTCCAGGCGTCGCTGATTGGCGCGGTGGAGGATTCTGATTCGCGGTCCCGAAAACACTGGCTGGATAGAATGCGCAGGTACGGCGGTAAAGCGATATAGCCTTTGGTTTAGTCATTGCCTTATCTGCTTGGCGGCTTTGATACAATTTGATGCTTTTCTTAGACAGACCGATAACTTCTATCGGTATATCTTCATGGCCCGTGCGGTAAAGCTCATAATCCGCAGCGTACTTTTCATATCAGTTGTAAATCTCTTCAGGAATCGTCATGACGCCAGCGAACAGATGGTTTAGAGCCCCCTTTGTGGTTGGCGTTGTCTTTCTTATTCTCACTGTCAGCGCAATGACATGGTCAAAGGGCGGTGGGGAGCTTTTTAAGTATTTTCGACACAACTCGGAGCAGCCGGAAAAGTTATCAGAACTGCCTCCGCCGCTGCCGGCATACAGTCGAGCAAAAGAGGACGAGCCTTACTACGAGGAAGAGAGTAAGCCTGACTGCTATTTGGATGGACTTTCGGGGCTCTCGGGTGACGAATTTGTTCTGGCCATATGGGGAATGGATCATGATTGTGTGAGGGACTTGGTCTTCATGGAGGAACAAGCTCTTCTCAATGTATTCTCAGAAGCCAACATGTCAGTCGTGGCGCAAGCGGCCACTTCAGAATCATCTTATTTTCAAGAAGATAATATCTATGAACTGACGAACCTCATTCAATATCTGCATGCGGGATATGTGCTGGAAAGAAACCGCCCGCGTAAGAAGAAGCTATATGGAAAGACGTTGCAGAAACAGGTTGCGGTAGTTGTCGTTCAAGTTACCAATAATGCTCTTCAAGGCGCCATTGGAGCAGATCGCGCGCGATTGACGGAGTTGTCTTTTAAACTGGTAAACACTTCTGATAATCAGGGAGTGGTTGTCAATGAGTCCGTCGCCTGGTTAGAGAAACTGGGCCCGCTGACCGACGCCAATGAGCGTTATGATTTAGCGTTAAACGAGCTTTTCAATATCTACTATAAAGGCCATGACAATGACGCCTTTGTCGACATCGCCTCTCATGATGCGCAGATTCCTAACGCGCTTTATCGCTTCATTGTTGATAAAGATTCGTGGTTGGTAGGCAGCCGGGAGTATCTATTGATGAATGCCGTCAAAGAGCTCGGGCGCTTTCTGCAGTATAAAACGATACGGGATGATACAGGCCACTTCATACGTAACCTGATTAACAGATATGACCTGAGTCGTGACACCGCGAATGTGTGGAGCATTTTGGCCGGCTCAGTGGATTACTACGATAAGTCGAACTGCAGGCTTTACAACGCTTGCGATTATAGAAAGCGCGTCGAGACTGTTATTTTGCGCCGAGAGCGCATGTGTGGCGAGACGGTCAGAATAAGGGCTCAATCCATGACGGAGGAGCAGTTTGACTCCGCCTGTGAGGCTTTGTCCCGGCGCGAAGATGTCTTTCACCAGATGCTGAACAGTGAACGAGAGCCCGTTGCTGAGGATCAGAACGACACTCTGGAAATGGTCATATTTAAAGATTCAGACACATTCGTTGACTTGGGCTGGCTATTGTTTGATTCCGATGCAGTGACCGCTGGCGGCGTTTTCTATGAGGGCGATCCTTTTGATGAAGCTAACCAGGCGCGAGTGCTGGCTTATCAGTCAGAAGAGGTCTCAGACTCGCATCAGATACTGAATCTGGATCATGAGTTTGTGCATTATCTGGACGGGCGATTCACCATGTATGGTTTGGAGTCGGAGTACATTGAAGATAATGTTTGGTGGGCCGAAGGCGTCGCCGAATACATTGCCTTACAGGATCATTATCCAGATGCAGAAGAAGCGGCTTTGTCAGAAATGGTGCGTTTCTCGGATATCATACACTCCAACTACAAGAGCGATGAGTCACGTATTTATCATTGGGGTTATTGGGCGGTGCGGTATATGTTCGAACAACGTCCAGATGATGTTGAACAATTGGTGAAGTGGTTCCGGCAAGGGCGCTACGAGGATTACCAGGACTGGTTGAAAGATGAGGCGAAATACTTGGATGCGGATTTTGCAGAGTGGATGACGACGATCAAAAAGGAGCTTCAGGCCGCCTCTGGCATTTAAAGTAAAAGCCAAATCCCTGGCGTATTGATTAATAAATCCGTGCTCGTAAATTTCGTTAGCCGTTTCGGCGGGATAACTGAGCTGTCTTAGAAGGCTCTGGGGTGATATCGGTCATTGACTGAATTGAGGGGATGGCTGCGTCAAATTGTTGCTCATCCTCTTTGGCTTCTATATTTGCGCAGAACTCCATCAGCCAAGCATACCCGTAAGGGGTTATCTGTTCGGTATAACGCAGCAACTCCGCGATGCGGAATAAGTCGTTAACGACCTTCTGCGAAGGGGACGTCTGATTCACTGTTACTCCTTAAACCTGTGTTCAATGATGCCCTAAGGGCTAGTGCAATTGTATTTTTGGAAGGAAATGGTATTTGTCTTGTTATGACGGGGCAAGAGGGGGTATGGCCTAGGTCATATGTGGGGGGGGGGCGTAACAAGGACGGACCAAGCGTCCAAGGAGAGTCACCTTAGTAATTGGACCGATAGATCTCTGTAAAAGGATGATTGGTTAAAGATCCCCATAATTAGATGAGAAGCCATCATAGCTATAGTGATTATCAGCGTTGCATGAATTTATTGAATTGATGATCTGACGGAAACTATTCCATGTCGTCGCCTGCTCTGGATTGTTATCGTCTAACTTGGTGTTTCTCGTGAACAACTTTCAGCAAAGCGTATATCCAACGTTGGAGTCGTGGGCGACATGAGTGGAATGGTTTCCCGGTTCAGTATCGTCGGTTTTGTCTACGTTGAAATGACGGTGGGACTCAAGGTCCTGAAAGGTGAGGGCGATGCTCTGGAGCGTGCGGAGAGGGAGAATGGCAGGAGGTTGGCCGCGCTGCAGCAACAGGTCGACCATCTTGCCAACATGCTTCATGACGCCATCCTGGCAGCGCACGCAGAGTCCCAGTTTGAACCCATTGCGGCGCAATATCGACTGTACCAGCCGGGCATTACGGGGTTTACGCAGTTTCCGACGTATCGCTCCTACGATGAAACTCAACCTGGGGAAGGCGGTTACCTGCAGCTCCATGAAAACCCTGCCGTCACGCTATGTTTTTGCGTATTTCCTGGGCGGGAGGAGACGAAGGCGTTGCAGGATTTGATTGCCAGGCTTGTTGTTGATGCGTCGGGAGAAGGCTCACTCTTATAGAGCCTTCATTATTTCCTTCAGGCGTACGGACTGACCAAGCGGCGAATAATTCGACGTCAAATACGGGCCGAAAGCGTCGTGTTTCATTTTTCGATAATCAAGATCCCCATTACTAACCAAGTCAAAGGTATGCGTGATTACGCCTTCCAGGGATACTAGCTCTACATTGCCCTGTTCATCGTAGCGAGCACTGAAAACCGGCGCGCCGGAATTTCCCCAGAAGGCGGGGCAGTCCGTATCGAATAACACACCGTCGTACCCCGGCGATTTGGGCGAGGGCAATAGCTTTCCAGATCGCTGCTTGCGCTGGCATCTAGCGGAGCTGACCCTCAAGGTGTTCTGCGTTTTAACAATGGGGTAGCCAACTGAAAACAGCGCTGCGCCTGTTTCTGGAGCTGGACCGAAGTTTAGCGGGATATCCTTAAGCGCCAGCTTACCCTCCGTGTAACCCGGATCATAATGCACGATCGCCAGATCGTTGATACCTTCAACCGAGCTGTCATATTCGAACGAGGCGACGGGGATATAAAGATCGTTTTGATCAATCGAGTTGTCCTCAGAGTAGGCGAGATAATAATTGCCTTTCTTGGAGTCGTCCCTAAAACAGTGCTTGGCGGTAACCACTAGTCCGTGCTTCAGAATAAGGCCGGTGCAGATGCGGAAATGATCCTCATCCAAAATCGGAACGATATAGTCAAAGTCATCAACCAGACTTCTTTTCGGGCTGTCGGATTGTCCAGCAACACTTTCCTCTACCGACGTACAGGAAACAACTAGCGTCGCCGTGAGTATGCAGGCGCTCACTTTAGCTAAGAGGGCGGTTAATTTTGATAGGAGTAAGCGTTTACGCATCATTTCTCTACTTCTACGGAAAGGGGCGGCTGTGATTGCAATGCTTTCGGGATCTTTATATGTTTTCTCTGTTTAATATGTATCTATTCATATTTTTAGAAACCGAAGTAAATCAAGGGCTCGGTCTCATTAGTTTGATTGAGTGGATGGGCATTCAGTTGCATTTTTCGGCGTGAATAAAAATGGATTTTTTCCCTTTGTAGAAAGCAATCTCAAAGTGAATTTTATAGTTTTCATAAACACGGTCCTGAATCCATCCTTGCGCCTGCTCTAAATTAGCTTCCACATAGTCTGGTAACAGGATAAATGAGAACAGGTTCTGAGCCTGTAAATCGTCAAGATCGTTCCAGGCGTCTATCCAAAGTTGTTCTTGCTGGCTACTTGAAAGCGTCATATTCACGGTCAGTTAAAATTTAAGCATTTCGCATGCGCGTTTGCGCACTTGACTATATTGCTCATTCTCATGAATTCACTAAGAAATATTGTAATTCTACTCAGCCACAACTTTTAAAATCAATTTCTGCACTGTCTGTCCTGTTTAATTGCCTCTACCTTGCCAATCATAATATTCCGTAGTTTAAAACGGACGGCTACGGCGTAGGCTGGCGCGGTTCATCCAAAGACTTTAGGTATCCCCCTTGTTTCAGGTGTAGATCGTCGCCATCCCAACCGGCGTACTGGGTATTATCTGAAGGATCGAAAGCAATAACGCCAACCAGCTCTAAGCGCCCGTCGTACCAGATTGTGGAATCGTGCTCGTAATAAATTTTCCCAAGATAGATGCGGTCATTGGGATTGCTATCATCTTTTACGCTTACAAAAACGCCGCCATCCGCACCTCCCGCCCATATGGTTCCTGCAGGGCCTTCCTTGTCCGGCTCAGGCCCAAATTCAACAGAACATCCGGCTAGTGAAAGTAAAAGAGTTAAAAGTAGATATCTCATGTTTTTGTATGTGTCCTGTGCAACCGATGTGCATCAATCCAGGCTAAAATTTTCGCAGCTTTTTCTGACTCAGCGGCGGCTCGCAGCACCCTCGGGTGCTGATAGTGGCCACATACCCACAATGTGGCAGGGCTTGTAAAACGCTCGAATATAGACACTGTAATACCAACTCCAATTCGACCGCGATGACTGATTAATCTCTGTTCACAGTGATATTGATGGGCTTATGCTCGTCAACGAGTGTGGCTATGATAACACCTAACAAAATAATCATAAGGATGCCAGGCAGCATCCCACAGAAAGGCGTTAGCTGAAAAATACGGAGCATTGAATATGAAACACGAAGATCGACAGCCTATATTCTTAGCGCCAGGCCAAGGCCGTTCGTACTCTATGGGGCCTATTTCAGCCATATTCAAAGCGGATGGCGAGGAGTCTGCAGGAGCTTATTCAATTTCCGAATGGTGGTTAGAGCCATACTCAAAAGGACCGGGGGCTCATAGCCACAATGAAGATGATATATTTTTTGTTATAGAAGGAACAATGAGCTTTCTCATTGGCGAAGCATGGACGGAAGCGCCAAAAGGCAGTTTTGTTCTCGCCCCCAGTGGCGTCACTCACGACTTCGAGAATCGAAGCGCGTCCCGCGCAGGCGTTTTAAACATATCAACCCCAGGCAACTTCGAACAACATATGCCTCAAATTGTTTCCTGGTTTGAGCAACACCCTCCGGGTAAAACTAGCGGTAGTTGACCCGTTGCTCCCACGACACAGCAGTTTTTGCGGTTTGCTGTGTATATACGACGTTATACTCACATATGAACGCAATAGAATTTAGAGAAAGTTTTAGAAAATTCCTAAAAAATGATGAGCGCTATAAGAAGTTTGTCGCAATTATCAACAGAGGGAGAGATAGCCGGCTTCTATTCTGGCAGGAGCGCGCCATTGAGCAGTTCTGCGAAAAGCATGCTCTGAAAATACCTTCGTTTGTAGTGCTGCAAGAAATCTTCAGTGTATGTGAGTTACACGGTAATACACTGGAATACGGAAAAGTTAAGGTGTTTTGTGGTCATGTTGATTACTCCCCGGATTACACAAAAGCATGCGCAAAACTGTTCCCTAATAGTTATATGTCATCGGTAAATGGGCCAGAAGAAATGTATGGCGAGAACTATGGTATTCGTTTCTGCAAAGCATGCAGGGAAGCGGAACAGCAATGGAGAGATGAGCATGCATGGCAAGGCTAATCTGCATTAGAGAATTAGCCGATCTGAAATAGCAACTGTAGTAAAAATGCAGTGCTCGTAGTTCTAGGGAACCTCTGAATAACCCATAGTTATCCCAATATCCCTCTCCATTGTGCATTTGGCCCAACCATATACTGCTTTTTCCAACAACTTTCGCCCCTTTCAGGACGGAAGTGGGCCTATCGCCCTATATCCGCAGCTCTTTCCACACCGTAAGAAGATTGCTGAAGGCCGCCAGTAGATATAATCGATTCCTGTTCTTCGCCAGGCCTCGATAGCGGACTTTGCCATAACCAAACACCTGCTTAATGTAGCGGAATGGATGCTCCACTTTGGCTCGGATGCTCGCTTTCAGCATCTCCATTCTCTGATGCTCTTTGCTCAGTGTGCGGCGCACGCCTGGACGTCTCGCGATAAACCAGGCGACACCCGCCCGCTTCTGGTGTTCCTCCCGCTTATGAATGCCTTGGTAACCGGCATCGCCGAACACGACGCTTTCTTCTCCATGCAGCAATTTGCCCGCAACTGTGATGTCATGGACATTCGCTCCCGTCGCTTCAAGGCTGTGAATCAGTCCCCGGGCGCTGTCTACGCCAATGTGCATTTTCATACCAAAGCGCCACTCATTGCCTTTCTTGGTCTGGCGCATCTCCGGGTCGCGTTGGCCGCTCTGGTTTTTAGTGGAGCTCGGGGCGGAAATAATCGTCGCGTCCACAATGCTGCCTTCCCGCATCATCAGCCCTTGCTTCTGTAGTTGTTTGTTCACTTCCTTGAAAAGCGTCTTGCCTAAACCGTGACGCTCCAGCAGGTGACGAAAATGGAGGATCGTGCTTTCATCCGGCAATCGGTCTGACAGGCGCAGACCAGCAAAGCGACGCATGGACTCAATCTCATACAGCGCATCTTCCATCGCGGGATCGCTGAGGTTATAGAACAGTTGCATGCAGTGAACGCGAAGCATGGCGGATAACGGATACGGCGGCCGGCCATTCTCACCCTTGGGATAATGACGGGCGACCTTCTTCTCCAACCGTTCCCAGGGAATCAGCTTATCCATCCGCTCCAGAAAGATTTCCCGGCGGGTCTTACGCTTTTTATTCTGGTATTCGGCTTCGGAGAAAGTCATCTGATCCATGAAAAGTGTTCCTGCTGAGTTGGACTGCCGTATTATGACTGATTCTGGGAGTTATTCAGAGGTTCCCTAGGCATCGGCTTGGTTGAGGGAACGGAGCGACAAAGTGGACGATAACATTATAGGCTTGCTTGAGAGTTTGGTTGTACTTCTTGTCAACTCAAAGTTTTCTGAAATAGTCGCCAGGAATGAAAATGGTCGTCTTTCACAATCTGAGATAGAAGCAGCATTACGAGAGTATCCCGGGATAATAAGTTTGCCTCCAGAGTCCGCTTATAGTTCAGTATGTGTTTACGATATATATGATGATGTTACGGAAGCTCGAAGGATTGAGTTTGATTTGTGGTATGACGGTGAAGTCAGTGATTTAAATTTGTCTGCAGAAATCAAAAAGAATTCGTCAGGGGAGCTTGTAATAACCATAGAGGATATACATGTTTTGTAGATGCCTTGGTGACAATCGCTACTACTCATGTATAGAGAAAGGGTGTTTTAGTGGGGCGCTGAATCAGAGTCGATTGAGGGCGCAGCCAAATGTGTGTTCGGCGTCGATACTTGAGGAGTTGTAATGAGAGAAAGTTTGAGGAAGAAGATCATTTCTGTCTGTGATCAGAAAATTGCGGCTAAAGGCGTCAATGTCGGTGTGTCGTTTTATGCTTTTTTCGCCAATAAAAATGATGACCCTGAATTGCTAATGGAAGCCGCTGAATGGTGGATTTTAACCAATAAACTGGACCACTTCGAAAAGGCGGTAAAAATAAAGGATCTAGTTCAACAGGGTGCGTGAGTTGTGTAATTAATCGGGTAGGATTAGCGCACTGAACTGAATGCAGAAGCTTTTCAAGCCTGCACAGGTCGAAGGAGGAGGCTATTAACGGTTCAATGAGAATAATATTGGCTGTTCTGATACTGACTATATTACCGTCCTGTAGCGATGGCGAAGGTTCAGGATTGAGTTCTAATTCAGATCAGGGAGCCCGTCGCAGTATAGATACCCCACACAGCTATTCTACGCATGAAATCGAAGCCCTTGCCCGTCTAAAACTTCCACCCGAAGCAAAGATTCTTAGCAGCCATATTGAATCAGGGGGCCTGGATGGTTTGGTTGCGCTGCTGATTCTGCTGCCAAAAAACCAATTCTCATCTTTTATGTCGCAGGCAGGATACGAAACCAACCCCGAGCCCGTAAATTACGTGTCATCACTTTTTGTTTCAGTAGGCCGTGAAATATCAGGCTGGCCAAATCAGAAACAGTGGGATGACATCATCCACAAGGGCCAACTAACGATTATCCGTGGCGCAGAGCCAGGGTTTTCGCGCACCACGATTATTGACCAGAGCGGGGCGGACGAATGGCGGCTTTATATAATCCATCATGAGTTATGAGAAAAAATAGGCCGCCACCAGGCTCGCAGAAAACTCATTGAACAATGTCCGGGAGGTGTTGACCGCCTTAGTCAGGCGACATGGGCGAAGAACGCGCCAATAAGGCCAGCTTGATAAAAGGGAATAGGGGTTGTAAAACCGCCCGCTTTGATGATGGTCGCGACTGTGTCTGTCGGCAGTACGGCGACGTCCTGACTATAGGCGGCTTTCATCCGCTGAATATCCTCTTGTGATACCGCTGCGTTCGCCATCAGCCGCAGCCACAAATTTAACTGTCCCTCGTAGATTTCGCTGCGGGTATCTGCGACTAAATCGGCGCTAACGAGAAGCCCCTCAGGTTTGAGTCTGTTGGCGATATGGCGGAAAAACTCACTTCGGGCTTGTTGATCCAATATGAATTGGGAAACCAGCAGACTGGTGGCGCCATCAAACTTTTCTTCACTGGGAAGTGCCTCCACATAACCCTGATAAAAGTCGCACCTGGATGTAAAACCCGCCAGTTCAACGGCTTTGCGGCACTGATTCAGCATCTCGCCAGACGGCTCAACGGCGGTAAAACACCACTCTGGGAAGTGCTTGGCCAGGTGCAGCATTTCTTTACCTGTGCCTGCGCCCACGCACAGGATGTGGGCTCTTGTTGGCAGGACGCCAAGAATGGTCTCCATGAAGAAATACAGCCCATTGTTAATCGGCGACATCCGTCGCCACTGCGTGTCGTAGTTTGGCGCCTGTTGGTCGAATAGTTGTGTCAGTTGCTGTTTATCCATTTGGGGTCGCTCGCTTTGCTGAATGTGTGTTTTCTCATTTTACGTAACAGTAAATGTTACATATATTGGGTGCGCGAGACAATTGATGTAACGTTAAAAGTTGCGTGATAGGATTGGGCGTCTATTACACGAGATGCAAGATGAGAAAAGACAGTCGTTTATCCCGAGTGTTGCACGTGCTGATTCACCTGGCCGCCAGCGACAAACCTATGACTTCAGGGCAGATTGCTGAGATGCTGTCGACCAACCCAGTCGTGGTGCGCCGCACCATGGGCATGTTGCGAGTGCAGGGATATGTTGATTCCGCCAAAGGCCACAGTGGCGGCTGGACGTTGATTAAAGCGCTGAACGAAATCACCTTACTTGACGTGCATAATGCGCTTGGCGAGCCGACCCTGTTTACGTTGGGTCTCACCGACGAACACTCAAATTGCTTTATTGAGCATGCGATCAATGAAGTGCTAAAAACCGCCATGGACGACGCAGAAAAGAAACTACTGAGTCGATTTGGCGAGATTACGCTGGATGCCCTGGCGAAACGTTCTTGATGGTGGAGGGCGCTACAAACTGGGATTAAATAATGAACTACATCCAAAAGGGAGTTTCAGAAGTTAACTTCTACACCAGCATGAAGGACATTGCTGGTTGGCTTGAAATTGAACTGAGAGATTATGACTGGCACATATCCGATATAGACGGTGGGTGGTGTGGGATCGTCGACCCGAGTTGGGTGCTGGGCGAAGAGTTTGCAGCAAAGATTGAAGAGTTCGATTACCAGTTTGTCTGGGCTGTTATATCCGCATTTCCGAAGGGAACGGAAGCCTTCACATCAGGCCTGCCTTATGTCGAGGATAACCCTGCGCTCTGGAAAGGCAAGCCCTGTACCCAGCTAGACGGCGCTTTGTTTGAAATCGTATGTTGGGACAGTAGCGCAACACTATTTATCGGCCTCTCTGAAGAGTTAAGCCGCAGATTGTTGGCTAATGCGCCAGGCATAAAAGACTTGGATAAAGAAAATGAGCGGAGAGGCGAGACTGGCTGCATGTGAAGCTATTCTTGCTGCGCGATGACCGAATGAGGCAGTGAATCAGTCATCCGTCCTTAAGCTGCATTATTGATAGCGTCGTTTGTGGCTATGTTTCTATTCGCTGCGGCTGTGCAGGTCCAGGAAAAAGTTTGGAGGAGAGATAATGGGTGGCGTATCGACTGAGATATATTTTGAGCATGATAATCCAGTAGTTGCAGAAGTGCTTAACCAAATACTCGACTGGCGGTTTACTGGGAAGAACTCAGAGGTGGAGGCAATGCTAGGCGAGTTTAACCCAGAGATTGTCGACCTAATCAGAGCACCTCATTACGGGCGCCAAAATTTGGAGTGGCTGGATGATTATCCAGACATAAAAAAGAGCGCCGAACACTTATTGCATTTTGATGAGTTAGATAAGGATTACCGGCTCTGGTTGGATGACTTCTATAGTTACAGAGAAGCCCTTGGAAGTGGTAGTGTGAGCAAGAAAAGGAAGGGGTATGAAATATTTGTGGAAAGTAACGTTTATGTGGGGCCTTTCCTGGTGGCTATCCTAAAACTGGCTGGAGCAACCAAGGTGAAACTGAAACAAGACTCACTCGATTGGCATGGCTAAACAGAAGCGTTTCTAGTTGTCACGCCTTCGACTGTAGATTTGGCGAGTTGGGTCGGAGCAGGTCTGTACTAAAGACCTTTTATCCCTAACATACCTCAAACCCCAACGGCGGCGTTTCTCCCTCCACCTGTTCAGTTTTGACCTCAGTGACGACGGCTGCTTCGGGGCCTTCGTGGAGCCAGTCTATGAGTTGGTTGACGGCTTCGGCGTCGCCGTAGGCGAGGACTTCGACGCGGCCGTCTGGCAGGTTTTTGGCGTAGCCGAGTATGTGGAGGCGTTCGGCGACTTGACGGGTGGAGTTGCGGTACCAGACTCCCTGGACTTTGCCGTTGACCCAGGCGCGGATGTGTTGTTTGTCCTGCATTCTTTTCTCCTTTGCTTGCTCTTGCTGCGTTGGTTCCGCTTACTTTGCTCACTGTGTTCTTTTTACCCATGTACGCCTGGGTGTAGAACGATTTTTTGGCTCACTTCGTTGCTGTCAGGCGATATGTAGGCCGTTTTTTAGTCGCCAAGCTTATCTGTCGGCGCTAAAGAGCGCATACTTCTGACAGGTTTATCACTATATTTAGTAAAAAGCGCTTTTAGAGGCTTAAATTATAATAGATACGGCTGTTGCTTCCTGGGATTCTCTTTGGGATCGTCGGGGAGGCGGGCGGCTTGGTTTTAATGAAGGCGTTGGTCGATATGGAAACAGGAAAACTGCTGATCGCGCTCTGTGGGGATACGCATCCGGCGATCCTTGAAGAGTTCGGTAATTTTGATGGTTGGTTTATTGATGTTTTCGACAAAATGGGGATCTCCACTCATTTGTGGAATACCCATATGTACCATGACGCGCCGGAAGGAAATTTTATTGGCTGCGTCGTCACCGGTTCGCCAGCGATGGTGACGGACCGGGCGCAATGGTCGGAAGATCTGGGGCGCTGGATGCGGCTGGCGATAGAGCAAGGTCTGCCGCTGTTGGGAGTGTGCTACGGTCACCAGTTACTGGCTGACGCTTTAGGCGGCGCGGTGGACTACCAACCAGACGGACGAGAAATCGGCTCCCTGCTGATCACCAACCATGCTTCAGACGGCGATGATTACATCTTCTCGCGATTGCCTCACACCTTTCACGCCCATCTGACTCACGCTCAGTCCGTATTGACCCTGCCGGAAGGGGCGGTGAATCTGGCCAGCAGCGGGCGCGTGAAACATCAGGCGTTCCGTTATGGCGATCGCACCTGGGGCGTGCAGTTTCATCCTGAATTTACCTGTCCCATCATGTCCGCTTATTTATCGGTATACCGGGATCAGATTCCCGCCGCGCAGCGGTTGCAATTGGAGGCGCATTTACAGGATTGTTTTGACGCCCAGAGAGTGCTGGAAATATTCGCGGAAGGGTGTTTGCGCGGCTTTGCGTAGACTCATCCTGAGCCTTTCGAGTTCACTACGCGGAGGTTGTGTTTACCACCAATACTTACCAAACCTCTCTGGATTCGCCCAGTTTTCCGCATTGTTCCAGGCCCGTTTGGGGTTGTAATCCGTGATGGAATAAGCGTAAACCGCCAGCGCCCGACCATGGTCGGTAAACATCTCCAGACGGCGAAACCCTAATGCGATCAAGTGATTAAAGTCCCACTCAGGCGACTGATCATGATCTATGGTCGCCAGCACATTGGGGATCAGCAGATTGCGCGGGGCAGCCAGAAGTGCTTGTCCCGCCTGGAAGGGAAGTTTCTCCACCGCATCGCTGATGATGGCGGCTTCTGGGTGGCTATCGGCGCCAGCAATCTCCTCTATCCTGGCGGCGCAGGCCACATTCACCTGCCTGTCTTCACTGTATCTGAGCAAAGCGGGCGGCTGCGCCGGACCGATGTTCAGAACGCAAGTCGGAGACATGACGGACAGCCAGTCAAATAGCAGGTCATTTGGCGAATTGGCCACGTGGATTCAACCTATGGTGCAGCGAGTATGGATAGTGGAACGTATACAAAAAAAGCGCTGATCCATCAGCGCTACTGTTACTTGGAATCTGCAAGTATTTAAGCAGGGTAAACGAAGAAATGAAATGAAAAAGACTCTGAATTGCTTCAGACAATTAGAGTGTAGTAAAGCCTATGCTGGCGCGTTAGACGGATTATCCATTAAACTCGGAAGCGTATTTTCGAAATGCGATAACAAACTAGAAAACGCTTTTATTCGATAGCGCAACCCAATGAAACTCGGAGAAATATATGCACAGTAGAACTCTGTCAAAAATAGGCGTGGCATTGTTCACATTCTGCTTCAGTTTGTTTGTTCAAGCGGAAGCGCCTCTTACCGGAGACCTCATCGATCGCTGGATCAAGTCCCAGAAAGCCGTGCAGGAGTGGGGCGACAAGCACGAAGAAGAGTTGTCCAAATACGAAAAAGACAACGAAATGATCCCCACCAATATCGACGACATTGTCGCGCCGCTGAAAGCCTCAGGATTGTACGGTCAGGTTGAGGATATTGTAGAAGGCTACGGTTTCTCCACGCCGGAAGAATGGGCGAGCACTGCGCTGCGTATTTTCGGCGCCTATGCGGCGATTGAGATGCAGGGGCAGCAAGTCGATATGGACGCCATGAGGCAGCAATTGGCGGAGCTGGAAAAGAATCCGAATATCAGCGCGGAACAGAAGAAAATGATGCGCGATATGATGCAACAAGGGCTGGCGATGATGGAGAAATTCAAGAACGCGCCGCCTGAAGACGTTGAAGCGGTCAAGCCGCATATGAGCAAGCTGCGTAAAGTAATGGAAGAAAGCGGCGGCGGTCTGGACGACTGATCCTCGCTTGACTCCAAGGCTCTTAAAGGACTGCAGCTTATGGCTGCAGTCTTTCGACTTCCCAATTCTCACCGACCATCTTATACATAAAGCGATCGTGTAAACGGTTCGCGCGGCCTTGCCAGAATTCAATCGTCACCGGTCTTACCCGATAACCGCCCCAAAATGAGGGCAGCGGCACTTCGCCTTGCTTGAAGCGGTTTTTCATCTGCTCGAACGCCTGCTCCAGCAACTTGCGCGAGCCAATCGCCTGGCTTTGCTGTGACGCCCAGGCGGCGACCTGGGATTCGTGAGGACGGCTCAGAAAATAGCGGGTGGCTTCAGCGATGGAAAGCTTCTCCGCCACGCCGGTGACGCAGATCTGACGCTCCATCGGCAACCACGCGAAATGCAGGCTGACATTGGCGTTTTCCGCGATATTCTGCGCTTTACGGCTACCCAGATTGGTGTAAAACACGAATCCGGAGGCATCCAGGTTTTTCAGCAATACGATGCGTTGGCTGGGAACGCCCTGCGCATTGACCGTCGCCAGGGACATGGCGGTAGGGTCGGCGTTCAGGTCGGCGTCAATCGCCATCTGCAACCAGTTTTTGAATTGAACAATGGGGTCGTCGGCCAGGTCTTTGCGGGACAGGCCGGAGTAGAGGTACTCGCGTCTGATGTCGTCTAATTTCATGAGTGCTGCAATCCGGACAAGCTGATGATTTAGCGGATGATTCCGCCGACGGTTTGACTGGTATTGTACGGCAATTCACGCCGATTCGCTCACCGCAGAAGCTGCGTAATCGTCTAAGGTCGAATAAGTCTGAGATGAGAGAGCGGGATGGGCGAGAGATAAAAACTTGTCTGGATAAAAAACTGAGCGAGAAAATCGAAGTTGGGGCGATACCGCTGAATTCGCCCGTGACGGATCAGGCCGCCTGGGAATGATCCAGGCCGAAACTTTCAGTCAGGCCGCGATAACCCAGTTCCCGTTCGATGGACTGCAGAAAATCAAGCGAATCACGCAGGCTGTCTTCATCGGTGGCATCGAAATTCATCGTGATCAGCTCTTCGAGCCGCATGAGTTCGATGTCAGAAAAACTCTCCAATTGTTGTTGATTATGCATGTGGTAATCCCTCACTAAGGTTGCAGTTTTATTGTGGAGATAGCAGGTTTCATTTTGATTGCGCGCGTGATGAGGCGACTTGACGCTGATCATTAAATGAACTCCTGCCGGAAGCCTTCATTTATTAATCGCTAACTGCGGACTACTAGCTCCGATACTGCTCGTTATTCCGTTACTGCAGGGTAATAACATAGGAAAAAATTGAGGGAAACGCCAACGCTGATTTTACAGTGGGATGGAAGATGTCAGCGAAGTTGGCTTACGAGGGGGGCGGGGAAAGTGCGTCCGTGGGTAATTACCGACACGGACGCAGGGAGTCGCTCACTATCAGAAAGCGGAAGCTACCGCGGCGACGCCTGTGGCGATTGCGCCAGCGCCAAGGGTTTTGCGGGTGGCGTTGGTTTTTTCATAACGTTTGGCTAGCGCCGCAACGCCCCAGCCAACCAGCTGAATCATCGCCGTCGCCAGAATGAATCCGCTGACGTAGCTGAATGAATCTGCGCCGGCGGGTTGCTCGGCGACATGGGCGTAGCCATGGAAAACTGCGAATAAAGCCACCAGCGGCGCCGCAGCGAGAGTCAGCATACGGCTGTTTCCCGCCACCAGCAGTGCAGCGCCAAGGACGAACAAAGAAGCGGTGATCATGGCTTCAGGAATCGGCAGGCTAACGCTTGAGGCAGCCAGCAGGCCGCCGGTCAGCATGGCGCCGAGAAACGCCAGCAACAGACGCGCTTTCTGGCCGGTTTTCCAAGCCAGGAAGCCTACGCCCAACATGGCGACAAGGTGATCCAGGCCGAACATGGGGTGAGTCAATCCAGAGAAAAATCCGCCGACGACGCCGTGTCCCGGATGGGCGACTGCGGCCATGGAGGCGCCCAGGCCAGTGGTAAGTAGTAGAAATTGAGCTTTGGTGAATCGCATTAATCTGCTCCCTTGTTGGAAATGAGTGCTGTGTCGTCGTCCGCTGGGGACGCTAAGCCGCTTGCAGCATACCTTGGTCAATAATAAAACTGATGATGTCCTGCAGGCCTTCGCCGGTCTTCATATTACTGAAAATAAAGGGTTTGTCACCGCGCATTTTCCTGGCGTCGCGATCCATGACCTCCAATGAAGCGCCTACGATTGGCGCCAGATCGGTCTTGTTGATGATCAGAAGGTCGGACTTGGTGATGCCTGGACCGCCTTTGCGGGGAATTTTATCGCCAGCGGAAACATCGATGACATACAGGGTCAGGTCAGACAGCTCCGGGCTGAACGTGGCGCTCAGGTTATCGCCGCCGCTTTCCACCAGCACCAGATCGAGTCCGGGATGGCGCGCCGTCAGGGTGTCGATGGCGGCGAGGTTCATGGAGGCGTCTTCCCGAATGGCGGTATGAGGACAGCCGCCGGTTTCCACACCGATGATGCGATCTTCGGTGAGCGCCTGATTGCGGATCAGAAACTGGGCGTCTTCTTCTGTATAGATATCGTTGGTGACCACGGCGATATTAAAGCGTTCCCGCAGCTCCTGGCACAGACGGGCCACCAGCGCTGTTTTGCCGGAACCCACCGGGCCGCCGATGCCGACGCGCAAAGTTTGTGTGCTCATAAAAGCGTTACCTCCAGATGATGTTTATTGTCCTGCGCGCCTGTTCAGGATCGGAACAGGCGCGAGTATTGCGTTTCGTGTTGGGCGCAGGCCATGGCCCAGCCGGGCAGGGACGCGCCGAAATTTTCTTCTTTTATCTGCGTTGCGGCTGCAACCGTCTCGGTCAGAATGGGCATCAGTCGCTGCAATATGCGCTGCGCCGCCGTCTGCGCCAGCGGCAGTGTCTTCCCCGCCACGGCGATCTGGTTTTCCAGCCAGCTCCACAGAAATCCTACGGCGGCGTTCTCCGCATCAATGTCCCAGTGCGTGCAAGCCAGCGTCCACAGCGTCAGCAGGGACGCTGGTCGCTCCAGCCAGGGCTCCGCGCCGGGGACGCCCAGGTCCCGCAGAAGCTTGGCCAGGGCTTTGCCCACATGGCGGTCTTCGTCCAGCAACTCCTGGGTTTCGCGAGCGGCGAGCAGCCAGGCGTTCCAGTAGGTGATTTGTTCGTGGTCATTGGCGCGCCAGGCCTGCAGCAGCTTGAACAACACCGGCAGATCGGTTTTCCCGAGTCCCTGGCTGATCACCCCCTGCAGCCAGTCGTGGATTTTTTCCGGCGTGTCGACGCCGCCGTGATCAATGGCCCACTCCAAGCCCTGCGAATAGGCGAAGGCGCCTACAGGTAAGGCCGGGCTGGTCAGGTTCATGAGTTTCAGCAACGCTAAAGGCGGCATGGGCGGCAAGTCCTTTAATGCTCGTGAGGGTGTGAATGAAGGTGAACATGATCATGTGGATGTTCATGATCCGGCCCGTGAAAATGGTAACGCGCACTGAGCTCTCTGGCGTCGTGGCGATTCTGGTCGTGAGAGTGGTCGTGGCCATGATGGTGGCCGCCATGTCCGCCATGTCCGCTATGTCCACCATAGGCACCGTTTTCAGGATTGAACGGCGCAGATTCTCGCACGACTTCCAATCCATACAGGCGGCACAGATCCTCCAGAACATGGTCCGGTTGGAAGCGCACCCAGAGTTCGCCAATCTGTAGCGGCGTATGTCGGTTGCCCAGGTGATAGCAAATTTGCGCAAACTGACGCGCTTCGCTGGCCTGCGCGGTGGCGACGGTTTCCGGCGCGGCGCTGATGGCATAGACGTTTCCGTTTTCCGCCAGCAGCAGGTCGCCGTCCAGCAGGGTTTTGCCGCGTTCCAGAAACAGCCCGACATCTTCTCCAGACTGGGTTTGGGCGCGCAAACGGCCGCGTTTGCGTTCATCGTAAGTCAGGCTGATGACGCCAGCGACGGCGGGCGTCTGTCCGGTCTCGATATAGCGTTCGGTGATGCGAATCATGCTGTGCCTCCGCTTTTAGAAGAGAAAATAGCGCTGCGCCAGAGGCAGCACTTTTGCAGGCTCACAGACCAGCAGCTCGCCGTTGGCGCGCACTTCATAGGTTTGCGAATCCACTTCCATCTGCGGCGTCAGGTCGTTCAGCACCATGCTCTTCTTGGTGACGGCGCGGGTGTTGCGACAGGCGCTGAGCGGGGACTGCAAACCGAACAGCTCTTTCACTCCGTTATCCAGAGCGGCCTGGCAGACAAAGGTGAGGCGGGTCTGCTGCATGGCCTGACCGAAGGCGCCGAACATGGGGCGATAGTGCACCGGCTGTGGCGTCGGGATGGAGGCGTTGGCGTCGCCCATCGGAGCGGCGGCGATCATTCCGCCTTTGATGATCAGAGAGGGCTTGGCCCCGAAGAAAGCTGGTCGCCATAAAATAATATCCGCAAGCTTGCCGGGTTCCAGCGATCCCACTTCGTGGGCGATGCCGTGGGCGATAGCGGGATTGATAGTGTATTTGGCGATGTAGCGTTTGGCGCGAAAGTTGTCGGCGCGCTCGGAGTCCTGCGCCAACGGGCCGCGTTGCACTTTCATTTTATGCGCGGTCTGCCAGGTGCGGCAGACCACTTCGCCAACCCGGCCCATGGCCTGAGAGTCGGAGGAGATCATGCTGAATGCGCCAAGATCGTGCAGGATGTCTTCCGCGGCGATGGTTTCCTTACGGATGCGTGAGTCGGCGAAGGCGACGTCTTCTGGGATATCCGGGTCCAGATGGTGGCACACCATCAGCATGTCCAGATGCTCGTCCACCGTGTTGATGGTGTAAGGCCGGGTCGGATTAGTGGAGGAGGGCAGCACGTTCAGTTCGCCGCAGGCCTTGATAATGTCAGGTGCGTGACCGCCGCCGGCGCCTTCGGTGTGATAGGTATGGATGGTGCGCCCTTTGAACGCCGCCAGCGTATCCTCGACAAAACCGGACTCGTTCAGCGTGTCGGTGTGAATGGCTACCTGCACATCGTACTTTTCGGCGATATTCAGACAGTTGTCGATGGAGGCCGGCGTGGTGCCCCAGTCTTCATGCAGCTTCAGGCCCATGGCGCCGGCGAGCATCTGCTCTTCCAGCGCCGCCGGCAGGCTGGCGTTGCCTTTGCCGAGAAAACCCAGGTTCATGGGGAAGGCGTCGGCGGCCTGCAGCATCTTGCCCATATGCCACGGACCGGGGGTGCAGGTGGTGGCGTTGGTGCCGGTGGCGGGACCGGTGCCGCCGCCCAGCATGGTGGTGACGCCGGACATCAACGCTTCTTCGATTTGCTGCGGACAGATGAAATGTATGTGGGCGTCGATGCCGCCGGCGGTGGCGATCATGCCTTCGCCGGCAATGACTTCGGTGCCGGGGCCAATAATAATGTCGATGTTGTCCTGAATATCCGGGTTGCCCGCTTTGCCGATGGCGGCGATGCGACCCTGCTTGAGCCCGATGTCCGCCTTGACGACGCCCCAGTGGTCAAGAATCAGCGCATTGGTGATGACGGTGTCCACCGCTTCTGTATTAGGACGTTGTGACTGTCCCATACCGTCACGGATAACCTTACCGCCGCCGAATTTCACTTCGTGGCCGTAGGCGGCGTAATCTTTTTCCACTTCAATCCATAATTCGGTGTCGCCCAGGCGCACCCGGTCGCCTACGGTTGGCCCGAACATGTCGGCGTAGGCGGCTCTAGAAATCTTTGCCATGGTGATAAGTCCTGCTGTGTAACCTGTTTGCGTGCTGCCTTATTTTTGTCGCGCCGGGCGTCGTCATAAGTCGCCCATGACATCGCCGCGGAAACCGTAAACCTTGCGCTCGCCGCCCAAGGCGACCAGCTCCACCGTGCGGGTTTGTCCGGGTTCGAAACGCACAGCGGTCCCAGCGGCGATGTTCAGGCGGAAGCCGCGCGCCTGCTCTCGCGGAAAGGACAGCGCCGGGTTGGTTTCAAAGAAGTGATAATGAGAACCCACTTGCACCGGCCGGTCGCCGGTATTGGTGACTTCCACGGTAATGGTCGGCAGGCCGGCGTTGATTTCGATATCGCCGGGGAGGGCGTCTATTTCTCCTGGAATCATGACTGGATCTCCATCAGCGATTAAGGGATAGGGTTGTGGACCGTGACCAGTTTGGTGCCGTCCGGGAAAGTGGCTTCCACCTGCACCTCTGGAATCATTTCCGGTATGCCGTCCATGACGTCATCCCGCGTCAGCAGCGTGCGACCGTAAGCCATCAGCTCCGCTACGCTGCGGCCATCCCGGGCGCCTTCCACGATTTCCATGCTCAGGTAGGCCATCGCCTCCGGGTAATTCAGTTTCAATCCCCGCGCTTTACGACGCTCCGCCACCAGTGCGGCGGTGTACAGCAGCAGTTTGTCTTTTTCTCTAGGGGTGAGTTCCATCGTGAACTTCCTCTTTTATCTTGCGGTTACTTTTATTGTTCGATTGCTGAGCTTTGAGCCGTCATCGGCGATCGCCTCAAAACCGGTCTGCGTCAGGTCGCCCATATTCGCGGCGGATGGCTTTCCACGCCGATTAACGCTGGACGCAGCAGGGACCACGCCGCCATAAACAACCGCTTGATGGGCTCCGACTGCTGACACAGCGCGCGCAGGATGATCAGATCGTCCTTGCGCGTCAGGGTCCAGCGCAGGTCTTTGTCTACGGTAAGGGCGGCGATGGCTGCATTCGTCTGCAACGCCTCGCGGCATTGTTGCAGCAGCTTTTGCGGCGAGTCCTGCACGTATCCGGCGAGCATCGATCCGTAAACCTGGCGCCCCTGCAGTCCCCAGGGCTCTTTAAACCCGGGGCCCTCGCCGCGCAACGCGACCCGCTCGAAGAAGCAGAGCGCGCCGTCACGCAGAATCTGGGTGGTCTGGGTAAACGCGCCGCGGGCGAATGGAGCGTCCGCCGCCGGGCGTCCCAGTGCGGTAATTTCCCAGGCGATGAAGCGGCTGGCGGCGCTGGTCTCCAAGCGCAATGTCTGCGCGCCCTCGGCGCCGTCGTAAATAATATTTTCCTGGGGCAGCCATTCCAGGCTGTCCGCGTCGGCGCAGTGCAGGCGAACGGTCTGACATTGCCGGTGTCCGGCTGCGTCAGTGCGATAGATTTTGCCGGCGGAAGGGGTAGTGAACAGCGCGCCTGCGCCTTGCTCCACTCTGGCGTCAATTTCGATTTCATCTCCGCAAACCAAACCGCCGGGAGGATGCAATATATAGATGTGGGGGCGTTGCGCGCCTTCTGGATAAAACGGTCGTTGCACCCGCAGAGGGCCTTGGTGAACGGCTTGCTTCAATATGGTGCGATTTGACTCTTTGGTCAGGTTTAATGTGAGCGACGCCCGCCAGTTTCTGGCGCCGGTGGCGGCGGAAGAGCCAGGATTCAATTCCTGCTCCGCCTGCTTGTTTTTATCGGTGAATTGCTCTGCAAGCATTACGCTGCGTACCTTTACGCTGGGGTCGCGATCTCTGTCCGCGACTTTCTTCTTACCCGCTGCGCCCTGAAACAATGCGTGGACGCGCTCGTTTCTGTCTCGTTGTGGCAAGTCATTAAGCGAATGCTGTGCCAACCCCTCGCCATTTTGGCGCTGACAGGGCGAAGGCGACGGTTTAAAAGCGTTCAGGGGCTCTGTTTTTGCACCGCTTTGGTTCATGGGTTTGGCGCGCCTTAAGTGGGGCGTCAGGCATTTTTTGAGCGCGCCCCGATATTGTGCCCCCATGCTTGAGACATGGGTCACACTGGTGCGAATGGAGGCTCCGTAAAACTACGTATCTTTGGGTTTTCAAATGTAACGTTATGAAAACAAAGAGATAAAAAAGTGATGGAACACTGCGTGCGTTGCTTGCGACGGGAGAAACTCACAACATTAACCCGTATCGGAGTTCGTACAATGAAAAAAATGTCTAGGCGTGTTGGGATTGGTTTGAGCGCGTTGGCCCTTTCGATCAGCGCCTCCCTGGCGCAGGCGGCGGACACCATCAAGGTGGGCGTTCTGCACAGCCTGAGCGGAACCATGGCTATCAGCGAGACAACTCTGAAGGATACAGTTCTCATGCTCGTGGATGAGCAAAACAAGAAGGGCGGCCTGCTTGGCAAGAAGCTTGAAGCCGTCGTGGTTGATCCCGCTTCCAACTGGCCGCTGTTCGCAGAGAAAGCGCGCGAGCTGTTGGAAAAAGACAAAGTGGATGTGGTGTTCGGCTGCTGGACCTCCGTCTCGCGCAAATCCGTACTGCCGGTGTTTGAAGAGCTGAACGGCCTGTTGTTCTATCCGGTGCAATACGAAGGGGAAGAGTCCTCCAAGAACGTTTTCTATACCGGCGCCGCGCCTAACCAGCAGGCGGTGCCTGCGGTCGACTATCTGATGAATGAGCTGGGCGTGAAGCGCTGGGTGCTGGCGGGCACCGACTATGTGTATCCGCGCACCACCAACAAAATCCTGGAAGCCTATCTGAAATCGAAAGGCGTTAAACAGGAAGACATCATGATCAACTACACGCCTTTCGGACACTCCGACTGGCAGAGCATCGTCTCCGACATCAAGAAGTTCGGTTCCGCCGGCAAGAAAACCGCAGTCGTCTCCACCATCAACGGCGACGCCAACGTGCCTTTCTATAAAGAGCTGGGCAACCAGGGCATTTCCGCGGAAGACATCCCGGTCGTGGCCTTCTCCGTGGGTGAAGAAGAGTTGTCCGGTCTGGACACCAAGCCCCTGGTCGGCCACCTGGCGGCCTGGAACTATTTCATGAGTGTGGACGCGGAAGCGAACGATGAATTCATCGATTCCTGGAAAACCTTTATCAAGGATAAAAAACGCGTCACCAACGACCCCATGGAAGCGCACTTCATCGGCTTCAACATGTGGGCGGAAGCGGTCAAGAAAGCCGGGACTACCGATCCAGACGCAGTCGGTCAGGCGATTGTCGGCGTCACGGTGCCTAACCTGTCCGGCGGCTACGCCACCATGATGCCGAACCACCACATCACCAAACCGGTGCTGATAGGCGAAATTCAGGAAGACGGTCAGTTTGAAACCGTGTGGCGCACTTCCGGCGCTGTCATGGGCGACGCCTGGTCCGACTATCTGCCGGGCAGCAAAGACCTGACGGCGGACTGGACCCTGCCTTTGAGTTGCGGCAACTACAACGTCAAAACCGGCAAGTGCTCCGGGCAAAACTATTAATCGATAACGCCCATCCCATCGCGGAAATTACTGTGACGCCGGCTTCGACTGGCGTCACAGCGCAGACTTCCGCCGGGCGTAAACCGCTACGGAAAGAGTAACCCATGCGACGACTTTCCCTCCTGTTTTCCTCAAGCTCGCGGCTGAGTTTTGCAAGACTGGGCTGCGCGCTGTTAATGATATGTATGTGGGTGCTGGGCTCCGGCGCGCAGGCGGAGCCCGCTGACGCTCGCCTGGAACCCATACTTACCCAATTAAAGACGGCGGGCTTTGCTGAAAAAGAGCAGCTCGTCAGCAAATTAAGCGAGATTGACGATCCCCAGGTCGCTCCCATTCTCAGCGCGTTGCTGGAAGGCGATCTGCAATACGCCAAGAAAGGCGAGGGCGAGGTGGTTATCTTGCGCTACGCCAATGATCTTTACTCTGCGAAAAACGCGCTGACCGGCGAGGTGACGGAGGATGTCGAGAAGCGCGCGTTCAAGAAGATCAGTGTGAATAATTCCCTGCGGCAATTGCTGCGGGAAAGTCTGGCGGCGCTGCAATTGCGTGCGCCGGATGTAAATGTGCGTCTGGAAGCGGCGCGCAATATGATGAAATCCGATGACGCGAGCAATATTCCTCTACTGCAGCGCGCGCTGGAGAAAGAGCAGGATGCGCCCGTTCAAGAGCTGTTATCTGTCGATCTGGCCATGTTGCAGGCGCGCTATGGCGAAACAACGCAGAGTCGGGTGGCGGCGATAGAGCAACTGCAGGGCGAGCTGTATGTGGAAGTGCGTTCGCTGCTGCGCAGCTTTCTGAACACCAACGGCCAGGGCGAGTTCCTGGAGCCGGACCCAGCCGTAAGGCAGGCGGCGCAGGAGGCGTTGGATGCGATTGAAAGCCTGGTCGCCTTCAATAAAGGCGTGGAGAACGTGTACTTCGGCGTCAGTCTGGGCGCAGTGTTGTTGCTGGCGGCGGTAGGGCTGGCCATCACATTTGGCGTGATGGGAGTCATCAATATGGCCCACGGCGAGATGATCATGCTGGGCGCCTACACCACTTATGTGATTCAGCAATGGATGCCGAACCATATTGAGCACTCTTTATTTGTCGCCATTCCTGCGGCGTTTCTGGTGTCGGGGCTGGCGGGCGTCGTGATCGAGCGTGGCGTGATCCGTTTTCTTTACGGCCGCCCACTGGAAACCCTATTGGCCACTTTTGGCATTAGCCTGTGTCTGCAGCAACTGGTCAGAACCGTTTTTGGTTCCTTGAATCAATCCGTTATTACGCCGGCCTGGATGTCGGGTTCTATTGAGATCAACGGCGCACTGTCTCTGACCTACAACCGTTTATACATCATTATCTTCAGCATTCTGGTGCTGCTGGCGCTGGCGGCGTTGCTGCGTAAAACCCAGTTCGGACTGCAAATGCGGGCGGTGACGCAAAACCGGCCCATGGCCAGCTCCATGGGGATTCGCACTGGCTGGCTGGATGCGCTGACCTTTGGTCTGGGCTCCGGCATCGCCGGTATCGCCGGCGTGGCGTTGAGTCAGTTAACCAATGTCGGCCCCAATCTGGGCCAGTCCTACATCATCGACTCATTCATGGTGGTGGTGTTCGGCGGCGTGGGCAATATCATGGGCACGTTCGTTGGGGCCATGTCCCTGGGGGTCGCTAATAAACTGATGGAGCCTTTTGCTGGCGCGGTGCTGGCGAAAATTCTGGTGCTGGTTTTCATCATTCTATTTATCCAGAAATACCCGAGGGGCATGTTCGCCCTCAAGGGCCGCGCGGTGGAGGGCTGATGACGATGCAGTTGGGACCTGTCACTCGACTTCTCATGAACGATAAAGGCGGCCGCTATCTGCTGCTGGCGCTGGTTGCGCTGGCGGTGATCGTGCCGCTGTTGAATCTGACTATGGCGCCGGGCTCGGCGCTGCACGTGTCCACTTACACGGTGACATTGCTTGGAAAGTACCTCTGCTATGCCCTCTTGGCGCTGGCGGTTGACCTGATTTGGGGATACTGCGGGATTCTCAGTCTGGGGCACGGCGCTTTTTTTGCCTTGGGTGGTTATGCGATGGGGATGTACCTGATGCGCCAGATCGGCGAGCGGGGCGTATACGGCGATCCGTTGTTGCCGGACTTCATGGTGTTTTTGAACTGGAAAGAGCTGCCCTGGTATTGGCACGGCTTCGATAATTTCGGCTTCGCCATGCTGATGGTAGCGCTGGCGCCGGGGCTGTTGGCGTTCGTGTTCGGCTGGCTGGCGTTTCGTTCGCGGGTCACCGGCGTTTATCTCTCCATTATTACTCAGGCGCTGACTTACGCCTTGATGCTGGCGTTTTTCCGTAACGATATGGGATTCGGCGGCAATAATGGCCTGACCGACTTCAAGGATTTGCTGGGCTTTAACCTGCAATCGGACGCCACTCGCTGCGGCCTGTTCATCGCCTCCGCCGTGTCGCTTATGGTGGGCTATGTTCTGTGTCGCCGCATCGTTAACTCCAAACTGGGACGCGTCCTGGTGGCGGTGCGCGATGCGGAAGCGCGCACGCGGTTTCTGGGCTATCGGGTGGACAAATACAAACTCTTTGTTTTCGTCGTCTCCTCGGTGCTCGCGGGAATTGCCGGCGCGCTCTATGTCCCCCAGGTGGGCATTATTAATCCTGGTGAGTTTTCCCCCATCAACTCCATCGAGATCATTATCTGGGTGGCTGTCGGCGGGCGCGGCACGCTGTATGGCGCAGTCATTGGGGCGATGGCGGTGAACTACGCGAAAAGCTATTTCACGGGGGCGTTTCCTGAGCTTTGGCTGTATTGCCTGGGCGCTTTATTCGTGGTCACGACGTTGTTTCTACCCAAAGGGCTGGTTGGGTTGCTTGAACGCATCCGTCCAAGGGAAAAGTCGGCGTCACCAACGCAGTCTGAAGTGTCTGGGGACGCCGTCACGACTACCGGTTCCGCCGCGTCGACGCCAAGTGAGCCTTCGCGTCCCGCCGCAGCTGACCTGCGCGCCGGGAAAGCGGTGGAAGTCAGTCCCAGCTCATAAGGAAAGATCATGCAAGCGAAACATCTGCAACAACCCAGCATTCTTTATTTAAACGGCGTTTCCGTCAGCTTCGATGGCTTCAAGGCGCTGAACAGTTTGTCATTGATTCTGGCCCCGGGAGAATTGCGCGCGATCATCGGCCCAAACGGCGCGGGTAAGACCACCATGATGGATGTCATTACCGGCAAGACGCGGCCAGACACGGGGCAGGTGCTGTTCAACAATAACGTTGATCTGACTCAGCATGATGAGGCTGAAATCGCCAATATGGGCGTCGGCCGCAAATTCCAGAAGCCGACGGTGATTGAGTCGCTGACTGTGTTTGAAAACCTGGAACTGGCGCTGCAAGGCGGTCGCAAGGTGTATGAGGCCTTCTTCCATCGACTGAGCAAGGCCCAGAAAACCCGCATTGATGAAATCCTGACGCTGGTGGATCTCAGCGCCAGGACGGACGAACTCGCTGGCGCTCTCTCGCATGGGCAGAAGCAATGGCTGGAGATTGGCATGTTGCTGATACAAGGGCCGGAATTGCTGCTGATCGATGAGCCGGCGGCGGGAATGACTGACGTGGAAACCGAGAAAACCGCCGAGTTGTTCAAGGCTGTCTCCAAACAGCATTCCCTGGTGGTCGTGGAGCACGACATGGATTTCGTGCGCGCGCTGCAATGCAAAGTCACGGTGCTGCACGAAGGGCGCGTTCTGGCCGAGGGTTCGCTGGATCAGGTGCAGAAGAATCAGCAGGTGATTGAGGTTTATCTGGGGCGGTAACGATAAATCGACGCCCCTGGATCAAACAGCGACAGAATAATCGAGTAATGTCATATGTTGAACGTACAGAACGTAGACTTGTTTTACGGCGCCAGTCAGGCCTTATATGGCGTCAGTATGGAAGCGGAGGCGGGCAAGGTGTCCTGCATTCTGGGTCGCAACGGAGTCGGCAAGACATCGCTGCTGCGGGCATTGTCCGGTCGCCATCCCGTCAAAAAAGGCGCGGTGCTCTGGCAGGGGCGCGATATTGCGCGACTCTCCCCCCATGATCGCGCCAAACTGGGCATCGCCTATGTGCCCCAGGGGCGCGAGATATTCTCCCAGCTCACGGTGCTGGAAAATCTGAAAACCGGCTTCGCCGCTATTCCTCGCAGTCAGCGCAGCATACCGGAGGAAATTTTCACACTGTTTCCCGTACTGAAAAGTATGCTTAAGCGTCGCGGCGGTGATCTTTCTGGCGGGCAGCAACAGCAGCTCGCCATCGCCCGCGCCCTGGTCACCCGTCCCAAACTCCTGATGTTGGACGAGCCGACGGAAGGCATCCAGCCATCCATCATCAAGGATATCCAGAGCGTCATCGGCAGACTGCGCGACAGGGGTGACATGGCCATTGTGCTGATCGAACAGTACCTCGACTTCGCCTACGAACTCGCCGATAACTATGCCGTGCTGGATCGCGGCTCCGTCGTTCTGTCCGGCCAGAAAGCGGACATGGATAAAGAGCAGGTCAGAGGGTACATGACAGTGTGAAAAACTGACTCAGGGATGAGTTTGACGACTACTATCTATCTACTGCCTGCGCGTCATATCCTGCTCAGGTGGCGCCCCTGCGCTTAGCCATTAAAGTTTCATATAAAGAAATCCCTGACATACTCTACTCTTATATAGATTCGTTTCGCTTTGACCCATAGGGAAATGGTAACGCGTTAGAACGGTGTTATTTCTCATTTCCAAGGTTAGAGGTGAAGACATGTTAAGAAGCATCTATGAAAGATACTCGGATTTAATGTGGCGTCCTGTGTCTGTGGAGATTGAGGGTGAGGCGCGTGATGCGATGATCTTTGATCTATCGCAGGTGGATGAAAGCGACGCGGAATGTTTTTTCGACGATCTCTTTTGCGACGGCATGCCTGAAAATTTGGACCTGGACACCAAAATTCCGTTTTTAGTCACCGGCTTTATTGACGGCGACTTTGAAGTGGGGGATCTGGATGTCATCGCGCAACCGGAAAGCCTGTTGTTTCTCGATATTGAAAATGCGGAAGATGGAAAATGCCCGGTTTACTACATTGAAGTCGGCGGCACGGCGATAGTGGAAAGCTTTAAGAAGCTATGTGACGATGTGAACGACTTGATTATCGCCCATAGAGAAGATGAAGCAGAATAAATCGACAACGACAGATCTTTATTCGTGGCGCCAGCAGGGAGAAATATATTTCTGGCGCTATAAAACCAACCCCAGCGATTACGCCGGCTGGCATTTGAGCGCGGATGCAACCGGCGCCGATTCACTTTTGCAGTTATTGGGGCAATGTACTCAGGCTAATGACGCTCTATTCCGCACCTTAACCTTAAGCAAGCCTGACGCCGCGGCTGCAGTGGCGAACTGCAGCGATCAGGTTATTACCTTCCCCAAACTCAAACTGATCTATACGCCGGATAGGGCGGAACAATGGATCATTAGTGAAACTGAAGACAAACCTTGTCTGGATATATCGAAACAGGGCGCTCAGATACTAATGCAGGGATTGCAGGATATTATGGCCGGACGCGGAGACTACGCTTCAGGCGACAAGGAACATCGGCTCTGGTTTTGGTGGAGTTTGAAGTAATCGTAATTCTCATACCTCGTAAAGATCCCGTATCCACTCGAATCACTCACGCCATCATAGTTATCACTTATTAACGTGGCGCCAGACCGTCTATGTATAAGTGGTTTTATCTGGCTGTATAGTTCGCATCACAATAGCTTTGATTATAAAGTGATCGAATTTGCGTAAGGGTAGAGTCGATACAACAAAAATTAATATGACGGTAATGTTATTTATTAGTAAATAATTGTGCTTTATAAGTGAAAATGCTTGATGCTTAATAACTTTGCGTTATACTCCGCTTCCAACTCGTATTGTATTGGTCAGGCTGTAGATGGCCCGAAATCAATAGTTTTCATAATTACATTGGGGATAAGAAATGAAAAAGATTAACGCCTACGAAAATACTCTTGCTGAAATCGAAGCGCTGAAAAAGAAACTGGAAGCGCTGGAAAATGACGATGAGCTGAAAAAGAGTCTGGAATTCAAAAAGCAGTTAGAAGAACTGATGAAGACCTACAACGTTTCTTCCGACGAACTGCTGAACCTGCTGGGCCCCGATAAAGCGCCTTCCAAAGCTTCCGCTTCTGACAAGCGTCGTGGCGCGCGTCCTTTGAAAGTCTACAAAAACCCACAGACTGGCGAAGTAGTTGAAACCCGCGGCGGTAACCACAAAGTTCTGAACGCGTGGAAAGAACAATACGGCAAAGAAACTGTTGAGAGCTGGTTGGCTGCTTAATGGTTTAATAAAGCTGTAATCGGTTAGCGCTTATACATCCTCCATACGAAGGGGATATCAGTAAAGCGTCATACCAAGCCTTTATGGAAACGCCTCCTATATGGAGGCGTTTTTCGTTATGCGTACTCCTCAATGTAAAGCAGATACGCCTGTTGATGGTTGTTAGGGGAGGGGCTCCTTCTTGCAGGCTTGGTAGAGCGCCGGAGGGCAGGAAGAAGCCATATCCCCATTTCTACAAAAGCATTTCCTCCTCATTGCTTTCGCTATTCATGCGAATATTCCTCTCTGTATTCAGAATAGGTGCAATAGCTGAGGCAATAGAATGAACGTTGTTAGCTCTCAACATTGATACATGTCCGCCATCCACTTTGTGCGCATTAATGGGTTGGGCGCATAGCTGGTTGTAGTTTTCAACGGCCAAACGAAGTAACTTCGTTGAGAAAGAATCTTCGCTGTATAAGAAAAGAAGCTTTCCATGTAACCTGCCGCTTGGCTCATATTGATTGAATAGTGAGTCTTGGGTAGCATAAACGGCTAAGAACCCATCCAGTAGTTGGGTATTGCCATTGGTGGGGAGTAGGCCTCCTATTACCATTAACTGCTTCAGCTCCTCCTCCGCTGATGGAAAATGGTGGTTTGGATCTCTAGACGTTTCCCCAAGAAACTCATCGACAACATGCAACACTTTTTCTGCGACACTCATGTCCGGCATGGCGGTAACTTCACCGGAAAAGACAGTGTTAGATAGCACTGTATCTAAAATAATGACATGCACCTCCTGGCTGCGTGCTTCCAGTTTCTTCGCCAGCTCAAATACTACCCGTCCGCCAAAAGAGTGACCTAATAAGTAGTAGGGCCCTATCGGTTGCTCGATAGTAATTGCATCCAAGTAACAGCTAATCAATGAATTCCAATCTCTATGAGGCTCTTGAGTTCCATCAAGTCCTTTGGCTTCAAATACTAATACTTGCGCAAACTGACTTAGCGCGTCAGACAGCGCCTGATAAGCAATACTAAATCCCCCCGCTCCAGGTACGCAGAATAATTTAGGGAATGCTTCATTCGATAATGTTTCGTCCGATAATCTTACCAGCGGCTTCCACTCTTTGTGCTTATCTCCGACACGATAGGCGTCAATGTATGTGGCTAAGTCTTTTAACTGTGAATGCCCAAAAATATCTCTTACGGCTATTTGGACGCCCAACTGATCACTAATTGCTGAAACTAACCTTATCACTAGTAAAGAATGTCCTCCCGATGCAAAGAAGTTAGCGTTGGCGCTGATAGGGCGGTCGATCTGCAGCAGTGATCGCCATATGTCAGCTAGTTTGCATTCCGTAGGGGTAGCCGGCGCCACAAACTCATCTGCAGAGGCAGCGTAGTCCGGGGCCGGCAGGGCGTTGCGATCGACTTTGCCGTTGGGCGTTAGCGGCATTGAGTCCAGGATTACAAACGCCGAGGGCGTCATGTAGTCAGGCAATTGTTGCGTAATGGTGCGTCTTAATTCACGGGATAATTGCTCTTCAGCCAAGCTACTGCCAGTCTCGGTGATTACATACGCCACCAGACGTTTATCTCCCCGGTCCTCGCGAGCAACTACAACGGCCTCCTGGACAGCCTCATGCTGCAGTAAAACCGCCTCGATTTCCCCAAGCTCAATGCGAAAACCGCGGATCTTGACCTGATGATCGATGCGCCCCAGGAACTCCAGATTGCCATCCGGCAGCCAGCGCACCAAATCTCCGGTGCGGTACAGGCGATCATGAGGATCGTCGCTGAAAGGGTTCGGAATGAACTTCTCTGCGGTAAGGTCGGGGCGATTTAAGTAACCGCGGGCGAGACCTGCGCCGCCAATATGGAGTTCGCCAGCTACGCCAATGGGTTGTAGTGTTTGGTTCGGCGATAATACATAAACGGACGTGTTTTTAATTGGGCGACCGATAGGAATCGATCGGTTTACATCGATATTGGAGGAAATTGTAAAGCAGCACGTAAAGGTTGTATTTTCAGTCGGACCATAGCCGTTAATTATCGTTAAGTCAGGGTTAATGGAATACAGCTTGGAAACGGTATGAGGCGAAACTACATCTCCTCCCGTTAGGAGGTATTTCAAAGAGTTGATCTTGGATGCGTCCTTGGCGAAATGATCAAATAAGCCAGAGGTTAACCATAGGGTGTTGATATGGTTGCTGTGGATAAATTCATTGAGTTGCAGAATGTCTAGGACTGGCTGAGGGTAGAGGACAAGCCTTCCGCCATTAAGTAAAGCCCCCCAGATCTCAAATGTAGCTGCATCAAATGTAATCGTCGCGCACTGGCCCATGACGGTTTTATCGTTTAATGGCGCATAGTCATTCCCGGTAACTAACCGCGTTACGCCTTGATGAGGTATCAGCGTCCCTTTAGGCCTGCCTGTCGAACCCGAGGTGTAAATCACATACGCCAGGTGCTGCGAAGTCAGTTGCAGACGGTCTTTAGCAATATTCCTATCGGAGCACAGGGAGAGTAGTTGCTGATGGTCTTCCGCATCCAGGTAAATAGAGGCTAGGTTAGCCAGAGGAGGAATGGATCTCTTTAGCGCCGTTTGAGTCACGATTAACTCAACGCCGCTGTCTTCGATCATGTAACCCAGTCGCTCAGTGGGATAGCTGGGGTCTAGCGGCACGTAAGCCCCGCCGGCTTTCAGGATACCCAGTAATCCGATAATCATATCCAGACTGCGCTCTACACAAAGCCCCACCAGCGTGTCGGACTTCACCCCTTGTTCGATTAAGTAATGAGCCAGCCGATTGGCGCGCCGGTTGAGTTCGCCATAGGTCAACTCGTTGCCTTCAGAAACCACCGCCACGGCGTTCGGGGACTTCGCCGCCTGGGCTTCAAACAGCTCATGGATGCATTGCTCGGCTGGGTAGGGCGCGGAGGTCTGGTTCCAGTCGATGAGCAGTTGCTGGGTTTCCTGCTGGGTAAGCAAGGAGTAGGTGTTGATCGATTGGTCCGGTCTGGCGACGATTTCCGTGAGTAGCTGCTGGAAATGGCTCGCCATGCGCTGAATGGTTGCGGCTTCGAACAGCTGGGTGTTGTATTCCCAACTCAGTTTTAGCCCTTCTGCCTCTTCTGATACATGCAAGGTCAAGTCAAACTTGGCTATCGTGAACTCCGGCGTTTGCATCGATAGGGTCAGTTCGGGTAGGGACAGGGTCTCTTGCTGGTTGTTTTGCAAGGCGAGCATCACTTGAAATAACGGGGGATGGCTGAGATGGCGGGCGGGCTGTAGCGCTTCAACCAGTTGCTCAAAGGGAACCTGCTGATGGGCGTAGGCCTCCAACGCCGTTTGCCTGCACTGCTGGAGCAATGCGTCGAAGATCGGGTTCTCAGACAGATCCGCACGCATAACCAGCGTATTCACAAAGAAGCCGATGAGTGACGCGACTTCTCCTTGCTCGCGATTGGCGACAGGGGAGCCGACCACAATATCCGTTTCGCCGCTGTAGCGGCTCAACAACACGGAAAACGCCGCATGCAACCCCATAAACAGCGTGGCCCCGCGACTGACGCAATAGCGGTTGAATGCGTCACTAAGGGTGTTGTCGATGACGCAGTGATAAGCGGCCCCGTCAAAGGTCTGCGCTGACGGGCGCGGGTGGTCCAAGGGCAACTGATGTACATCCGGCAGTCCTTGCAGTTGCTGACGCCAGTACGCCACTTGCTGCTCCAGCAGCTCGCCTTGCAAATACTCCCGTTGCCACAGGGCGTAGTCCGCATATTGGATAGCTAACGGGGGCAGGGGATTGGATTGGCCCTGAACGAAAGCTGCATACAAGGCGTTCAGCTCACGGACCAAGACGCCGATTGACCAGCCATCGGAAGCGACATGATGCATGGTCAGCAGTAACAAGGCGCGCTGATCGGCAAGCTGTAGTAACTGCCCGCGCAGCAGATAGTCTCGGCTTAAATCGAAGGGTGTCGCGGCTTCGGTTAGCTGGCGTTGCTGAGTGGCTTCTTGTAATTCAGCGGCATTCAAGGCGCGCAGGTCTACTACCTCAAGAGCCCATTCTGCGGGAGGCGGCAGCACATACTGATGGGCCCGGCCATCAACTGTTGTGAAACAGGTGCGCAGACTCTCGTGTCGTTCAATGATTGTGGATAAAGCATGGTTTAATGCGCTTATATTCAAGCGACCTTCCAGCATGAACGCGCCGGGCATATTGTAGTGGGCGCTGCCGCCTTCCATGTGCTCAATAAACCATAAGCGCTGTTGCGCATAGGACAGGGGGAGTTCCGTGATTTGCGGATCTCTCGGCGTAATGGCGGGCGCTTTGGGTGCGGTTGGAACGCTTTGCTCAATTAATGCGGCGATCTCAGACAGATGCGGTGTGTTGAACAAGTCCTTGACCGTCACTCCCACAGAAAAAACCTCCCGAATGAGAGCGACCAGGCGAATAGCTAATAGGGAGTGTCCCCCCGACTCAAAAAAGTTGGCGTTGGCGCTGATAGGGCGGTCGATCTGCAGCAGTGATCGCCAGATGTCAGCTAGTTTGCATTCCGTGGTGGTAACCGGCGCCACAAACTCATCCGCCGAAGCGGCGTAGTCCGGGGCTGGCAGGGCGTTGCGATCGACTTTGCCGTTAGGCGTTAGCGGCATTGAGTCCAGAATTACAAACGCCGAGGGCGTCATGTAGTCAGGCAATTGTTGCGTAATGGTGCGTCTTAATTCACGGGATAATTGCTCTTCAGCCAAGCTACTGCCAGTCTCGGTGATTACATACGCCACCAGACGTTTATCGCCCTGTTCCTCGCGGGCAACCACAACGGCCTCCTGGACCGCCTCATGCTGCAGTAAAACCGCTTCGATTTCCCCAAGCTCAATGCGGAAGCCGCGGATCTTGACCTGATGATCGATCCGGCCGAGGAATTCCAGGTTTCCATCCGGCAGCCAGCGCACCAGATCCCCAGTGCGATACAGGCGATCATGAGGATCGTCGCTGAAAGGGTTCGGAATGAACTTCTCTGCGGTAAGGTCGGGGCGATATAAGTAACCGCGAGCGAGACCCGCGCCGCCAATATGGAGTTCGCCAGCTACGCCAATGGGTTGTAGTGACTGGGTCGGCGATAATACATAGAGTTGGGTATTCGCAATGGGAGAACCGATTGGCAGTGAGCTCCTTTCGTTTATATAACGATACAGTGAGCAGTACACAGTAGATTCCGTCGGCCCGTAAGCATTAAATAAAGTCCGCTCTTTTGACCAGTGTTCTGCAAGTGAGGTCGAACAAGCATCGCCGCCTATGATTAGGTTTTTAACGCTGGTCCAATCGGTAACATTCAAGGCAGGTAAAAGAGGAGGAGGCAGCAGTGCGTGCGTGAGTTGATGTTGGGCTACGCTTTTGGAAAGCAGCTCTCCAGACTGTATGGTAGATTGAGGGAATATGTATAAGCTTGCCCCAGAAGTCAGGGCTGTAACCCATTCCCAGGTGGCGGCGTCGAAACTAAGCGAAGCGAACTGTAATACCCGGCTGGACGTGGCAACCTCAAACAAGGATTGCTGAGCCAGCGCCAAATTAACCAGTCCTTGATGTGCAAGTAAAACGCCCTTCGGCTTACCCGTCGACCCGGAGGTGTAAATCACATACGCCAAGTGCTGCGAAGTCAGTTGCAAACGATCTTTAGCGATATTTTTATCGGAGTATAGGGAGAGCAATTGCTGATGGTCTTCCGCATCCAGGAAAATAGAGATCCTGCTCGCCAGAGGGGAAAAGGAATCTTTTAACGCCTGCTGAGTTACGACTAACTCAACGCCGCTGTCTTCGATCATATAACCCAGTCGCTCCATAGGGTAGCTTGGGTCTAGCGGCACGTAAGCCCCGCCGGCTTTCAGGATACCCAGTAATCCAATGATCATGTCCAGGCTCCGCTCCATACAGAGCCCCACCAGCGCGTCGGACTTCACCCCTTGTTCGATCAAGTAATGGGCCAGCTGATTGGCGCGTCGGTTGAGTTCGTCATAGGTCAACGCGTCGTCATTAAACATTACAGCCACCGCGTTCGGAGATTTCGCAGCCTGGGCTTCAAACAGCTCATGGATGCATTGCTCGGCCGGGAAGGGGGCGGCGGTCTGATTCCAGTCAATGAGCAGCTTTTGTGTTTCTTGCTTGGTTAGCATATTCAATTCGCTCATCGCCGCGGAGGTCTCGGTGTGAGTCATGGCGATGAGAAGTTGTTGTAAATGCGCGAGCAGCCGACGAACGCTGTCCTTCGTGAAGCGCTGTGGTTGATACTGCAATTTAAAGTGCAGCCGGTCCCCGGGAACTATAGATAAGGTCAAGGAGTAGTTCGTCGGCTCTTTGGCGACGACCTGTCCTACGGCGAATTGATCTGGAGACGACGCGGATTCTATTAATGAGGCGTCCAGCGGGTAGTTTTCAAATACAAGCAGTGATTCGAATAAATGAAGGCCGCCGCCGACCTCGCTGCAACGTTGAATATCTACTAAAGGCGCATAGCTGTACTGGTCGTGTGTGGCTTGGGCCTTATGTAATTGTTGCAGGCAGTCGGCGATAGAGAGGTTATCCGTCAGCTGCAGCCGCATGGGGACGCTGTTGATAAACAGCCCCATCATCTGCTCTGCGCCGGGAAGCGCCTCCGGGCGTCCTGAGCGCGTGCCGCCAAACACCACATCCTGCTCGCCGCTGTAGCGGCTGAGCAACAGGCCCCATGCGGCTTGCACGACGCTATTGAGCGTCACCTGCTGGCTCTGGGCCAGGTGCTGAAGCTGCGTGGTGAGCGTTGCGGAGAGAGTCAGGCCTGCTTCCTGTTGCGGCTGTGTATCCTCAGTGGCGATCGACGAACGGGCGCCGGGCAGCGCCGTTGGCGCGTTAAATCCGGCTAAGTAGGCGCGCCAATAGTCTTCCGCTTGCGCGGGACTTTGTCGTTGCAACCAAGCGATATATTCTCGGTAAGGCGCGACAGTGGGTAACGAGAGGGACTGTTGATTTTCTCCGAGTTGATAAAGGGTAAGCAGCTCTTTAAACAGTATCGGTAAACACCAGCCGTCCAGCAAAGCATGATGGTGACGCCAGATAAACCAATAATCGGAGTCGCTCGTTTGCGCCAGGGTAAAATCCATGAGCGGCGCCCGCAGTAGGTCATAGTGGGGAGCCTCTTCCAGTAATGCCTGCAGGTTCGCCTGTTGCTCCAGCTCACTTAACGGACGCCAGTCCAGCCGCCGCCAAGGCGCCTCCGCCTGGGATTGAACAAGCTGTAGCGGTTCCTGCCCGTCTATTGATGTAAAGGCGGTTCGCAGGATGGCGTGGCGCGCTATCAGGCTCCGCCAGCACTGTTGAAACAGGAGCGGGTCAAGCCGGCGCAGCATGATGCCCAGCCGGGTCATATACACCCCGGTGTCTCCGCCTAACTCGCTGTGGAACAACATCCCTTGCTGCATCGGCGTGCTGGGGTAGAGATCCTCTAATGCAGGGTAGTCCTGCTGTAGGCGGTCGAGCTGGCGTTGAGACAATTTAACCAGAGGGAAGTCAGAAGGCGTGTGGCTCCCTGCGGAGTGGGCGCAATGGCGAATGATCTCGGTTAAGTAAAAGCGATAGCGGTCCGCCAGTTCGGCGATGTGCTCAGCGGCGAATTGGCTGGAGTGATAGTCCAAAGTGAGTCGCCATTGTCCGGAAGTCGCCAGGCAATTGAAGCCCAGGAGGTGCTCGCGTTGCAGTTGGGGACCAACGCTTTCCCCAGTGTCAGTGATGGACAGCTGAAGTGCGTTGGCTTGATCAAACTGACCTAAATAATTGAAGACCACGGCAGAGGGCCGATGCTCGGGCAAGGCGTCTGCTTGAAAGCGTTGCAACACGCCATAATCAATGCCCTTGTTCGGTATCTGTCGCAGCTGTTCCTTCACCGCTTTAATGTGTTCGCCTATCTCAGCAGAGTTTGTTGAGTTTGTTGAGTTTGTTGAGTTTGTTGAGTTTGTTGAGTTTGTTGAGTCTGTTGAGTCTGTTGAGTCTGCGGATGCGCTGGTCGCCTTGCGTAAATGCACCGGGAAAACAGAAGTGAACCAGCCGACGGTTTCACTCAGATTAGTGTCTTCAAACAGCGCCTCGCGACCGTGACCTTCCAGATCAACGCGTAAACTGTCGCCGCCGGTCCAGTCGGTGACGGCCAATAATAAAGCGGTCAATAACAGGTCGTTGATCTGGGTGTGATAACAGGCATTGCTTTGCTGCAGCAGCTGTTGAGTCAAGGTCTCGCTGAGCTGCAGCGAGTGATAAGCCGTCCGCTGGTAGTCCAGGCTATCGGTCGACGACAAGGGCTGGGCCGGTAAGTCCGGCGCGGGCAGGCTTAGCGTCTGTCTCCAGTAACTGGCGGTTTGCCGGCAGGCGGATGTCTCGCTGTACGCCTCCAGTTGTTCGGCCCAGGCTTGGTAACTGCTGGTTTTGGGTTGCAAGGTAATCGTTGCGGAGGCGGCGTATTGCTCAAGCGCCTGTTGCAAGTCCTGGAGCAAGACCCGCCATGACACGCCGTCCACAATCAAGTGATGCATGATCCAAATGAGTTCACTGGCGGCTGTGGCCTCATCGTAAATCCACAGCCAGCGGCTTAGCGGCGGTTGCGCCAGATCAAAACTGGCTTGTAACGGGTTCGCCTTCTCGGCGATCAGCCGCCGCCGGGCGTCCTCCGCCGCCATGGGTGGTAGGTTCAGACGATGTATCGTATCCGCTATTGCTGCGGGGGCGAGGGACAGATAACTGGCGCGCCAGTGCGAGGTCTGCTGTTGGAAAGCCAGACGCAAGACGTCATGACGCGCCACTATCGCCGCCAGAGCATGACGCAAGGCCTCTTCCGTCACGCCAGCGGGCAAGGGTACGCGAACGGCCTGGTTAAAATGATGCGCGCCCATGGGCTGGGTTGCCAGGAAGTGTTGTTGTATGGGTAATAAGGTCTGCGTTCCTGCGCTGTCTTCCTGAGGCGCATCGGATCCGGCTTTGGCCGTCACCTGCAGGGCGAGCTCAGCAATAGTCTGGTGCGTAAACAGCTGGCGGGTGGTTAACGCCAGGCCCGCTCTTTGCGCTCTGGAAGCCACTTGCATGGCCTTTATGGAATCCCCGCCAACGGTAAAGAAGTTCGCCCCGACGCTCACCTGTTCAAGGCCCAGCACTTCTCGCCAGATCGCGCAAAGCAGCGTCTCAATCGGCGACGTTGGCGCAATGTAGTCAACCTGAGGCGTATAGTCCGGGGCTGGCAGGGCGTTGCGATCGACTTTGCCATTGGGCGTTAGCGGCATTGAGTCCAGGATTACAAACGCCGAGGGCGTCATATAATCCGGCAATTGCTGTTTTATGATCCGCCTTAGATCCTCAATCGTGGCAGTCGCCGTTGTCTCATCGGCGACTGCCACGACGTACGCCACCAGACGTTTATCGCCCTGTTCCTCGCGGGCAACCACAACGGACTCCTGGACTGCCTCATGCTGCAGTAAAACCGCTTCGATTTCCCCAAGCTCAATGCGGAAGCCGCGGATCTTGACCTGATGATCGATCCGGCCGAGGAATTCCAGGTTTCCATCCGGCAGCCAACGCACCAGATCCCCGGTGCGATACAGGCGATCATGAGGAACGTCGCTGAAAGGGTTCGGAATGAACTTCTCTGCGGTAAGGTCGGGGCGATTTAAGTAACCGCGGGCGAGACCTGCGCCGCCAATATGGAGTTCGCCAGCTACGCCAATGGGTTGTAGTGATTGGGTCGGAGATAATACATAGAGTTGGGTATTCGCAATGGGGGAACCGATTGGCAGTGAGCTCCTCTCGTTTATATAACGATACAGTGAGCAGTACACAGTAGATTCCGTCGGCCCGTAAGCATTAAATAAAGTCCGCTCTTTTGACCAGTGTCCTGCAAGTGAGGCCGAACAAGCATCGCCGCCTATGATTAGGTTTTTGACGCTGGTCCAATCAGTAACATTCAAGACAGGTAAAAGAGGAGGAGGCAGCAGTGCGTGCGTGAGTTGATGTTGGGCTACGCTTTTGGAAAGCAGCTCTCCAGACTGTATGGTAGATTGAGGGAATATGTATAAGCTTGCCCCAGAAGTCAGGGCTGTAACCCATTCCCAGGTGGCGGCGTCAAAACTAAGCGAAGCAAATTGTAATAGCCGGCTGGACGCGGTGACGTCAAACAAGGATTGTTGAGCCAGAGCCAAATTAACCAGCCCTTGATGTGCAAGACATGCCCCCTTTGGTTTTCCTGTCGAACCCGAGGTGTAAATCACATACGCCAAGTGCTGCGAAGTCAGTTGCAAACGATCTTTAGCGATATTTTTATCGGAGTATGGGGAGAGCAATTGCTGATGATCTTCTGCATTCAGGCAAATAGAGGATATGTTCGCCAGAGGAGGAATGGATCTCTTTAGCGCTGTTTGAGTCACGACTAACTCAACGCCGCTGTCTTCGATCATGTAACCCAGTCGCTCCATAGGGTAGCTTGGGTCCAGAGGCACATAAGCGCCGCCGGCTTTCAGGATACCCAGTAATCCGATAATCATATCCAGACTGCGCTCTACACAAAGCCCCACCAGCGTGTCGGACTTCACCCCTTGTTCGATTAAGTAATGAGCCAGCCGATTGGCGCGCCGGTTGAGTTCGCCATAGGTCAACTCGTTGCCTTCAGAAACCACCGCCACGGCGTTCGGGGACTTCGCCGCCTGGGCTTCAAACAGCTCATGGATGCATTGCTCGGCTGGGTAGGGCGCGGAGGTCTGGTTCCAGTCGATGAGCAGTTGCTGGGTTTCCTGCTGGGTAAGCAAGGAGTAGGTGTTGATCGATTGGTCCGGTCTGGCGACGATTTCCGTGAGTAGCTGCTGGAAATGGCTCGCCATGCGCTGAATGGTTGCGGCTTCGAACAGCTGGGTGTTGTATTCCCAACTCAGTTTTAGCCCTTCTGCCTCTTCTGATACATGCAAGGTCAAGTCAAACTTGGCTATCGTGAACTCCGGCGTTTGCATCGATAGGGTCAGTTCGGGTAGGGACAGGGTCTCTTGCTGGTTGTTTTGCAAGGCGAGCATCACTTGAAATAACGGGGGATGGCTGAGATGGCGGGCGGGCTGTAGCGCTTCAACCAGTTGCTCAAAGGGAACCTGCTGATGGGCGTAGGCCTCCAACGCCGTTTGCCTGCACTGCTGGAGCAATGCGTCGAAGATCGGGTTCTCAGACAGATCCGCACGCATAACCAGCGTATTCACAAAGAAGCCGATGAGTGACGCGACTTCTCCTTGCTCGCGATTGGCGACAGGGGAGCCGACCACAATATCCGTTTCGCCGCTGTAGCGGCTCAACAACACGGAAAACGCCGCATGCAACCCCATAAACAGCGTGGCCCCGCGACTGACGCAATAGCGGTTGAATGCGTCACTAAGGGTGTTGTCGATGACGCAGTGATAAGCGGCCCCGTCAAAGGTCTGCGCTGACGGGCGCGGGTGGTCCAAGGGCAACTGATGTACATCCGGCAGTCCTTGCAGTTGCTGACGCCAGTACGCCACTTGCTGCTCCAGCAGCTCGCCTTGCAAATACTCCCGTTGCCACAGGGCGTAGTCCGCATATTGGATAGCTAACGGGGGAAGGGGGTTAGATTGCCCTTGGGTGAAGGCCGTATATAAGGCGTTCAGCTCACGAATCAATACGCCGATTGACCAGCCATCGGAAGCGACATGATGCATGGTCAGCAGTAACAAGGCGCGCTGATCGGCAAGCTGTAGCAAACGTCCGCGCAGCAGATAGTCTCGGCTTAAATCAAAAGGTTTTGAGGCTTCGGCTTGTTGGACTTGCTGAATAGTTTGGTTTAATGCTTCGCCTTCCATTTTGCGTAGGTCCGCCACTTCAACACCCCAGTTATTAGGGGGCGGCAGTACGTACTGATGGGCCCGGCCATCAACTGTTGTGAAACAGGTGCGCAGACTCTCGTGTCGTTCAATGATTGTGGATAAAGCATGGTTTAATGCGCTTATATTCAAGCGACCTTCTAGTATGAACGCGCCGGGCATATTGTAGTGCGCGCTGCCGCCTTCCATGTGGTCAATAAACCATAAGCGCTGTTGCGCATAGGACAGGGGGAGTTCCGTGATTTGCGGATCTCTCGGCGTAATGGCGGGCGCTTTGGGTGCAGTTGGAACGCTTTGCTCAATTAATGCGGCGATCTCAGACAGGTGCGGTGTGTTGAACAAGTCCTTGACCGTCACTCCCACAGAAAAGGCCTCCCTAATGAGAGCGACTAGGCGAACGGCTAATAAGGAGTGTCCCCCCAACTCAAAAAAGTTGGCGTTGGCGCTGATGGGGCAGTTGATCTGCAGCAGGGACCGCCAGATGTCAGCCAGTCTGCATTCCGTGGGAGTAATCGGCGCTACAAACTCATCTACGGAGGCTGCGTAGTCCGGGGCGGGTAAGGCGTTGCGATCGACTTTGCCGTTGGGTGTTAGCGGCATTGAGTCCAGGATTACAAACGCCGAGGGCGCCATATAATCCGGCAATTGCTGTTTTATTATCTGCCTTAGTTCATCAATTAAGGAACTCTCTGTCGTCTCATCGGCGACTACCACGACATACGCCACCAGACGTTTATCGTTCTGGTCTTCGCGAGCTACCACAACGGCCTCCCGGACGGCCTTAAGTTGTAAAAGCACCGCTTCGATTTCCCCAAGCTCAATGCGAAAACCGCGGATCTTGACCTGATGATCGATGCGCCCCAGGAACTCCAGATTGCCATCCGGCAGCCAGCGCACCAAATCTCCGGTGCGGTACAGGCGATCATGAGGATCGTCGCTGAAAGGGTTCGGAATGAACTTCTCTGCGGTAAGGTCGGGGCGATTTAAGTAACCGCGGGCGAGACCTGCGCCGCCAATATGGAGTTCGCCAGCTACGCCAATGGGTTGTAGTGTTTGGTTCGGCGATAATACATAAACGGACGTGTTTTTAATTGGGCGACCGATAGGAATCGATCGGTTTACATCGATATTGGAGGAAATTGTAAAGCAGCACGTAAAGGTTGTATTTTCAGTCGGACCATAGCCGTTAATTATCGTTAAGTCAGGGTTAATGGAATACAGCTTGGAAACGGTATGAGGCGAAACTACATCTCCTCCCGTTAGGAGGTATTTCAAAGAGTTGATCTTGGATGCGTCCTTGGCGAAATGATCAAATAAGCCAGAGGTTAACCATAGGGTGTTGATATGGTTGCTGTGGATAAATTCATTGAGTTGCAGAATGTCTAGGACTGGCTGAGGGTAGAGGACAAGCCTTCCGCCATTAAGTAAAGCCCCCCAGATCTCAAATGTAGCTGCATCAAATGTAATCGTCGCGCACTGGCCCATGACGGTTTTATCGTTTAATGGCGCATAGTCATTCCCGGTAACTAACCGCGTTACGCCTTGATGAGGTATCAGCGTCCCTTTAGGCCTGCCTGTCGAACCCGAGGTGTAAATCACATACGCCAGGTGCTGCGAAGTCAGTTGCAGACGGTCTTTAGCAATATTCCTATCGGAGCACAGGGAGAGTAGTTGCTGATGGTCTTCCGCATCCAGGTAAATAGAGGCTAGGTTAGCCAGAGGAGGAATGGATCTCTTTAGCGCCGTTTGAGTCACGATTAACTCAACGCCGCTGTCTTCGATCATGTAACCCAGTCGCTCAGTGGGATAGCTGGGGTCTAGCGGCACGTAAGCCCCGCCGGCTTTCAGGATACCCAGTAATCCAATGATCATGTCCAGGCTCCGCTCCACGCAGAGCCCCACCAGCGCGTCGGGCTTCACCCCTTGTTCGATTAAGTAATGAGCCAGCTGATTGGCGCGCCGGTTGAGTTCGCCATAGGTCAATTTGTCGTCTTCAAATACGACCGCCACGGCGTTCGGGGACTTCGCCGCCTGGGCTTCAAACAACTCATGGATGCATTGCTCGGCCGGGAAGGGGGCGTCGGTTTGGTTCCAGTCGATGAGCAGTTGCTGGGTTTCTGGTTGAGTGAGGATTGGAATGAGGTCGATAGACTGATCATGATATTGCTCAAAGCTGAGTATTATATGGACTATTCTGTCCGCCAATAATGCAGCCTCATCTTTTGAAAAATAATCAGTTCTATAGCTGAGTTTGAGCTGTAAAGGCTGATTCGCCCCGTAATCGCACCATCGGATTTGTAATGGCGTCATCTCATCATCGCTTGATAGGTGTTCAAATGAAGTTCTTAGATTGCCAAGATGAAAGTCTAAATTAAATGACTCTTGGTTTATTAGAATTTCAAATAGATTGTTATGATTTTTCGAATTTATACTTAAATCCCGTTTCAAGTGACTAATGGGATACCTCTGGTGTCTATAGCTTTGTCTCAGCTTCTTGTTTGCCTTTTTTAATAGTTCAGACAGAGTTATTCTTGGCGATATTTTTGTTTTAAAAGGCATGACGCCTGTCATCATGCCAATTGTCAGCCTTTCTTCTTTATTTTGACGGTTATGAGTGGGTATCCCGAATGTAAGTGTATCGATGGATTTTATTTTAGAAAAATATATGGATGTGGCGGCTATTGTTAGCTGGAGTAAGGAAGTGCTAAATAAAATCTCCAGTTTTTTTAATTTTTTTGCGCTATCAGAGGATAAATATAGTGAGTGGTGTTTACTTTTATGGCTTTTTTTTGTATTTTTTTTATCAAGGGTAATTGTGGGGGTTGTCGAAAATTGGTCAATCCAATACTGCCTGTCTTTTTTGTATTTCTCAGACGAAATGTAGCGATTAGAGTTAATGGCGCACTTTTCATAAGAAGGTATTGTTGCTAACCATTCCAACGACTCGCCATTAGTGATGCAGTTGTACGTCTTTGCAACTAATTTTGTGTAATTTATGTATCCTAGTCCGTCAACTAATATGTGATGCGCTTTTACGACCCACCTATGTTTTTGATTATCTGTTTTGATTAATGTGTTTTCGTGAAAATGATTTTTTGTTAAATCAAAAGGAGTTGAAAAATAGCTTTTTATCCAGCACCTTAACTTAAGTTCTGGATTTTTTTCTCTTGATAAGTCTAAATGTGAAATGGCGCATTTTATATTTTTTGGATCGAATGTTTGTTGTAATACTTCGCCAGAAAAGTCAAAACATACACTAAGAGTGTCGACTGAACAGGTTGTTTTTACTATGGCCTCTCTGAAGGCCTCTACATTCAGGTTTCCTTCAATTGTGAAACACCCTCCAATATTATAATGAGCGCTGTCCGGGTGCATTAGTTGATCAAAGTAAACTTCCTCTTGAGAAGGATGCAATGAAATCCACTTTCCTTTGTCTTGATTAGAAATTGACATTTTTGTACCTATCCCTGATGTAAATAATTCTCAATTAATTGGTGTTGTTTTCGAAAATAAATTTGTGAGCGAGAACTTGATGTGAGAAAGAGAAGTAATTTACGGCTCTTTAAAATCCTTTATCAACCGCATTAAGTACTTAAGGAAAGTTGCCTTTAAGTGAATTTATAAATCCTGTCGATGCGCTATAAATGTTGTTAATTTCGTGGATTTTATATCTATTTTTCTCGAAATGATGAGTTATTTGTTGGGGAGATGAGGCCGGTTTATAGTTTTTTGAATCCAGTAGTTACATTTTGTAATGTGGCTGATTTGTGATAAATAGTTATCTTTACGGTGTAAACTTAAAGTTTTTGTCGCATGGCAGGCGAAGGGCATGTTGTTTGAGGAAGATAGAAGGCCTTTATTTGCTTGTCAGGTTATTGCTGTTTTATGAAATGCTCAGGTTCCTATGAAGGCGTGCGAAAATGTATAACGGGGCAGGGCGATAACTGATTTAAATTCAGTATTAATTGAGCGTCACAAAGGCGTCATTGCTAATAAAATGACGCCAGTGAGATGTTTATATATCTGAAGGCTATTCGTTACCAACGGCAATGGGGTGGTTGGGATCGGTGATCCACTCGCTCCAGGAGCCGGGGTAGAGTTTGGGCATGGGGTAGCCCGCCAGGTGGGCGGAGAAGATGTTGTGGCAGGCGGTGACGCCGGAGCCGCAGTAGCAAATGACTTCCCAGGCTTTGCCGTGAGCGTAATAGTTGGCGAAGCGACGGCGTAATTCTTCTTCCGGTTTGAATACGCCTTCGGGGGTCAGGTTTTCTTCAAAGGGGGCGCAGATCGCGTTGGGGATGTGTCCGGCGACGGGATCTATCGGCTCCATCTCTCCTGCGAATCGCGGCGCGGCGCGGGCGTCCAGAATATTGACCGACGCGTCGTTCAGCTTGCTGTGCAACTCCTCCGCTGTCACCAGCAGGCGCTCGTCGGGCGTCGCTTCGTAAGCGTCAACCTGCTTGGGCGTCGCTGGCTCAGTGGACATGTCATAACCTGCTGCGCGCCAGGCTTTCAGGCCTCCGTCCAGAATGCGGACGTCTGCGTGACCGAGCCATTTTAACAACCACCACAAGCGAGATGCGTAGGCGCCTGGGCCGTCGTCGTAGGCGACGACGATATCTTCCGAGGTGATTCCCGACTGCTGTAACCAGCCCAGAAACTGGTGGACCTCCGGCAAAGGGTGGCGACCTGTTTTACCTGGAATCACCGGCGCTGATAAGTCCTTGTTCAGGTCGGCGTATACGGCCCCTGGAATGTGATCCTGCTGATAGGCGAGGCGTCCGTATTCCGGGTCGTTGAGCGCGAAGCGGCAATCGATTATGCGATATTTGGCGTCGCCCAAATGCGAATGCAGGGATGCTGGAGAAATTAGCATGGATGTCCTTTTGCTCCTTGTTACATTTCTTTACTTTGAATGCAGTCACAGCGCCTGAACGCGCCTGCGTATATGCTAGCCGTCGCCCACATTGCCTGAGACTGACTTATGAAGGACCAAGTCGTTGATATTCGCGACATATTCAAAGCCCGTCAAACGGTTTCGCGTAATCTCAAGCCTACTCAATTGTTACGCTATGAGAGCCTCTCCAGACTGATAGGCGCGGATATCTACATCAAACACGAGAATCATAACCCCACCGCCAGCCAAAAAATACGCGGCGCGGTCAATCTTGCGTGGGAATTGCGGCGCAATGGCGTCACCCGCATCGTCACCGCCGCCAACGGGGCTTCGGGATTGGCGCTGGCGTGCGCCGCCCGCTTGTTTAATATGTGCGCGCTGGTGGTAGTACCGGAAAAAAGCCCGCTGTCTTTGATTCAAACGATACAGGACCAAGGGGCGGAAGTTCGCGCGAATGGAATCGACTTTCCTGAGTCGTTACGCATTGCGCGTCGTATGGAGGAAAATGGCGATTACTACTTTGTGCATCCCGCCAACGAAATGCAGTTTATTCATGGTTGCGCCACCGCCGCTCTGGAGGTGATTGAAGAATTGCCTGAAGCGGACGTGGCGATTGGCTCCGTGGGGATGGGCGGATGCATTGCTTCCACCCTGGCGGCGTCGAGCGTCCTTAATCCCAAGTTGAAAGTCATTGGCGTGCAGGCTGAGTCGGCGCCGGCCGCTTACTTGTCATGGAAAACCGGCGCACTGCAACGTCAGGAGAGCCGTACGTTTTCACAAGAGCTGGGCATGAGTAAAGCCTTTGAAACACCATTCAGCCTGTATACGGAAGCGCTAACGGATTTTGTTCTACTGCCGGAACACCGGTTGTACGAGGGCGTGGCGCTGGCGGCGCATCATACCCGGCAAATGGTGGATGCGGCGGGCGGCGCGCCCATCATGGCGGCTTACCTGCTCAGGCAGAAGCTTCGCAGTAAGACAGTTGTGCTGTTCATGAGCAGTGGCGTGGCGACGGCGGATGAACTGGAGGAGGCCTACACCTTATCCGCATTTCGCAGCGGCAGACCGGAAGAACTCTAACAGAGAGCGGATCTGTCAAAGAATGGGAATGTAGAGAAGGAGCCTAAATGAGTGGCGGCGGTCAGGCGCGATCCTGCAAACGGGTGGTCAGCATTTCACTGATCATCTTGCCGCTGACCGGACGGCTGAAATAGTAGCCTTGGGCCAAGTCGCAGTGTTTCTCCTTAAGCAGATGGACAGTCTCTTCTGTTTCTACGCCTTCCGCCACGACTAGCATATCTAAATGGTGGGCGAGGTTGATCATGGTGTCGACCAGCGCCAGATCCCGTTGTGACTTGGTGATGTCGTCGATGAACATCTTGTCGATTTTCAGGGTGTCCACCGGCAGCCGCTTGAGGTAATTCAAAGAGGAATAACCGGCGCCAAAATCATCCACAGAACAACTGATGCCCAGCTTGCGCAGCTCTCCCAGTATTGCGATGGTGTGTTCGATGTCCTCCATCAAGGCGCTTTCCGTCAGCTCGATTTCCAGCAGTTCGGGCCGCACGGAATAACGTCGCAAAGCCTGAGTGATGGTGCTCAGGACATCCGCGTGCTGAAAGTGGAACGGGGAGATATTGATGGCGACCGAGAAGTCATGGTGATTTTCCCGTCCCCAACGCTGCAATTGTTTGCAGGCTTCCTCGGTGACCCAGTTGCCGATATCGATAATCAGACCGTTTTCCTCCGCCGCAGGAATAAACTCCGCCGGAGAAACCACTTCGCCGCTAGGACGACGCCAGCGTATCAATGCTTCAACGCCGATAATCATATTGCTGTGCAGAGCGATTTTCGGCTGGTACAGCAAATCGAACTCATTCTTTTCCAGCGCCGATTTGAGATTGTTGCGAATCCTCAAGCGATGGGAGGTGAGTATTTCGAATTCGTCAGCGAAGAACTGGCAGTTGTTGCGGCCACGGCTCTTGGCGTGATTCATAGCCATGTCCGCTTTTCGGATCAAAGCGTCAGCGTCGCGACTGTCGGTCGGGTAGAGGGCGATGCCGATCGAGCAGGTGAGATGGAAAGTCTGTTCGCCGACCGTAAAAGGGCGGTCGATGGCGGTACGCAGGCGTTCGGATATCAGGGTCGCCTCAAAGGATGTCTTGATGTTTTCCAGCAGGACGATGAACTCGTCGCCGCCGTAGCGGGCGACCGTCGTCTCTGGCGGCAGGGTCTCCTTGATGCGCTGTGCGGCCATTTGGAGCAACTGGTCGCCGGTTTCCAAGCCAGTGGAGTCGTTGATGTCCTTGAAGCCGTCGAGATCCAGAAACATGACCGCCAGATCCCGCTGCTGACCGCCGCGTCGCTCAATCGCATGAGTGAGGCGTTCGTGGAACAAGGTGCGATTGGGCAGGCCGGTCAGGCTGTCGTGATAGGAGTGAAACAGCGCCTGCTGTTCGCTGCGCTTGAGCTCGGTAATGTCGCTCAGACTCCACACCCGACCAAGCACTTTGCCCTCATGAATACGCGGGTTGGTGTAGCAGTCGATGAAACGGCCGTCTTTCATTTCCAGCAAACAGTAACTGGAGCGCTGGTTGAAGCGTTTATTGAACTCCCAAAGACGGGTCAGCTCATCCAGGTTCTTCACTTTTTCCCGCAAATAGGGACGGATGTGGTGTTTGTTGATGTTTTCCGCCACCTCCTGCTGCATGTCGAACATTTTCAGAAATACGTTATTGCAGGCGATCACCCGATTGTCCTGATCGAACACAATGATGCCGTCACAGGTGGAGTTGAGGGTGGCGTTAAGCAGGGAAACCGAATTCTCCAGCTCCTGTTTGGTGGTGGAGATTTCCTGTAATTGCTGCTTCAGTTCCTGATTGCGTTTGGTGAGTTCTTGCGAAGACAACTCCAGGGCGCGTTCAAGCATGCTGCGCTCTTCATCAGCCTGGAGGTAAGCCGCGTCAATTGCGTCCAGAAGCGCGCGAAGCCGCTCCGGTGGCAGATCGGCGGGTAAAAGTTTTTTCAACTGACGCTCTAACAGCCTATGCATAGGGAGTCATTAAGCTTGGTTGATGTTGCATTCTTAGTCTTCGCTGATTGTTGTAATCGTCATTGTCTGGTTATGCAGGGAGCAGCCAACCCCATTGATTACCGGACTGATTTCGCCATAAGAATAGAAACCGCTTATGGCGGTGTCGGCGCCGAGCACCTCGCGAACGCTTTCCACTTCTTCTTCCGTACGCTGTTTCAGCACCATTTTGCGGCCGACGCAGCTGACCAGTAACGCCAGTTGCGGTTGCCGTCCGCCGGAAAAGCGACTTTGCTCCGCAGCTGAGGCGGCGCCCTCAACGAGTCGTTCGAAATTGGCCTTCATAAATCGGGCGGCGGCGCCTTGAGGCATATCGCCGGCGAAGGTCATGGATTGCTCCGACTCATTGATGCCGAGAATCGTTCTCACAACATAGTGATTATCGGCGAGCTTGACCAGTAGGGGAAACAGCAGTGCGGTAGCTGGTAGCCCATTAGCGTAATCGCCCAGATAATCTTTATAAAGAGAAAGCGCACTATGTTTATCCAATTCAAACAGTATGTTGCGCTCGGATTTGCTGATGCGCCAGTCAGGGCCGAAGGCGTCCCAGCCCCCCATGGAGCCGTAACCGATGCGCAACGAGTCGCCATAAAAGCCGATCGCCGCCACCAGCCCTTCATGCGTTGGCGCGTCGACCCAGACGGACGTATCAGTGAAATCCTGATAATCGCCTGCGAGCCCGCCTGTAATTTTAACTCTATGAGGCAGGGCTTCCTGCGCGCCTTGCACCAGTTCGGAACCGTTGACCTTCAAACCGTCCGACAGCAATAGCACATGGCGCAGCCCTTCCGGCGGCAACTGTTGCGCCACGTTGCGTCCGACAGCGCGGCTATCTGAATCGTCTTGAACAGGGCTGGAAACGACGGCGATGGTTGCGCGGGAGAAGCTGAGCGCCGTGACGGTCAGGGTATTCTCCAGCACTTTGGTTCCCATTATCTCTCCGGCGGTAGAGCAACCGACTAATCGGGCCTGGGGGAAACTTTTTCGTAATGCGGAGTCGACGCCACTGGAAAACAGGAGGGACTGCCGACCGAAGCAAAGCAGCAAAACCGTGTCATGGTCCGGCTGGTCGGGGAGGGGCGTCATCCACTGACCGTTTTTCCGGATGAATTGTTGAATTTGCATTTAAAGGACTACCGCGCAAATGACCCGTAAATGATGATCGATCGCCCGTTGCCTGTTTTGACAGGTGTTTATGCTTTATATCCTAACTATAGATAACGCGGCGAGGATTGCTCAATGTAATTTACAAAGTTTTTCCCGCCGCGCCGGGTTAACGGCCTGAATAGGGTGGCCGTTAAGATTGCGCTGGAAGCTAGCCCAGAAGCAGAGAGTCGTCGGCCAACCCTTGCCCGCTTTTGGTCTCAAACAGTTTCAGCAGGTCCGGAATGGTGGTGGACTGACGCTGTTCGCCTTCAATATCAAAGATAATTTTGCCTTCGTGCAGCATCAGCGTGCGGTCGCCATAGTCCAGCGCCTGCTGCATGCTGTGAGTCACCATCAGAACCGTCAATTTTTCCCGCTCGACGATTTCCGCCGTCAGCTCCAGAACGAAGGCGGCGGTCTTGGGGTCGAGAGCGGCGGTGTGTTCGTCCAGCAACAGAATCTCAATGGGTTGCAGAGTAGCCATCAACAGACTCATCGCCTGGCGCTGTCCGCCGGACAGCAGACCGATCTGATCACCCAAACGATCTTCCAGACCCAACCCCAGACGGGCGACCAGCTCTTTGAAGCGCTTGTTGTCGACGGACTTGATCGCCGGGCGCAAACCGCGACGTTTGCCCCGCGCCAATGCCAACGCCAGATTTTCTTCCAGAGTGAGGGTTTCACAGGTGCCCCGCTTGGGGTCCTGGAATACACGGGCGACATTTTTGGCGCGTTTGTGAGTAGGCGCCTGAGTGACGTCCTGATGGCCAATGACGATTTTGCCGGACTCCGGCTGTATTTCACCGGCGATGGCGTTGAGCAGGGTGCTTTTGCCTGCGCCGTTGCTGCCGATAACAGTGACGAACTGCCCTTGCGGGATGGTCAGGTCGACGCCCCGCAACGCGTAGACTTCCAGCGGCGTGCCGCGGCCAAAGCAGACGTGAAGATCGGATACCTGGATCATGCTTAAGGCCTCCCTGCAGGTTTGAATACAGCGCGTTTGGCGGTAGGCAGAACAATCGCCATGGCCACCAGCGCGGCGGTGATCAGGTTGAGGTCCTGCGCCTGCAGACCCAGAAAGTCGGTGTTAAGGGCGGTCGCCACGGCCAGACGATAAAGTATGGAGCCAAGTATGCAGCCCAGCAGCGCCAGCAATATAGTGCGAGGCGTTAAAAGCGCTTCGCCGCCAATGACCGACGCCAAACCAACCAGGATAACGCCGACGCCCATGGTGATGTCCGCGTTGCCGGTGGATTGCGCGAACAGCGCCCCAGCCAGCGCCACCAACCCGTTGGACAGCGCCATGCCCACCATAATCATGAAACCAGTATTGATCCCTTGCGCCTTCGCCATATGTGGATTGGCGCCTGCCGCGCGCATAGCCAGACCCAGTTCCGACTTCAGGAAGAACAACAGAAAACCGGCGACGGCGATGACTACGACAGCAAAGCCGATAGGGGCGGCGTAGTAATACTTAACGCCCAGGGTATCAAATACGCTGAGGACAGTAGGCTCGCCCAACAACGCGACATTGGGCTTGCCCATGATGCGCAAATTAATGGAGTACAACGCCATCATGGTCAGTATGGAGGCCAGCAAATGCAGAATCTTGAGCCTTACGTTCAACCAGGCGGTGACGCCGCCCGCCATTGCGCCTGCAGTAATCGCCGCAAGCGTGGCCAGCCAGGGATTCCAGCCGAACGTAATCAGGGTGGCGCACACCGCTCCGCCTAAAGGAAAGCTGCCGTCGACGGTGAGGTCGGGGAAGTCCAGGATGCGGAAAGACAGAAACACGCCGAAGGCGACGAGGGCGAATACAAGGCCGACTTCAATAGCGCCAAGAAAAGCGATTTGGGACAAAAGTACCTCCGGGAACAACTGCAATGATGGGAGAGGGCCTCTCCTTGAGGCCCTGGAGAGAGCGGGATCAGCCGCCTACGATTTCCTTGGCTTCTTCAGACAATTTGGAATCCAGTTTGACGCCCATGCGCTCAGCGGCGCCGGGGTTCAGGTAAAGCTCCAGCTTTTCAACGCCTTGTACGTCGATATCGCCAGGGGCTTTACCTTCAAGAATATCCGCTACGATACCGCCGGTCTGTCTGCCTACGTCATAGTAGTTGAAACCATAGGCGGCGATGGCGCCGCGGGTGACGGTGTCTGTGTCGGCGGCGATGACCGGCAGCTTGTTCTGCTCGCCGACTTTGATGACTGCTTCCACGCCGGAAATGACGGTGTTGTCAGTCAGCAGGTAGATAGCGTCGACTTTTCCTACCAGTGAGCGCGCGGCGTTCAGAATCTCTGAACTCTTGGTGACGGCGGCTTCACGCAGCACCAGGCCAGCGCTTGCGCTTTCTGCTTTCAGTCTTTCCACCAGCGAGACGGAGTTGGCTTCGCCGGGGTTGTAGATCGTGCCAATGGTTTTCACATCAGGAACGATGCGCTTAACCAGTTGCAGGTGCTTGTCGATGGGAAGCATGTCCATGGTGCCAGTGACTTTGCCGCCAGGCTTTTCCAGAGTCTTGACCAGTTTTGCTCCCAGAGGATCGGTAACGGCGGAGAAAACGACTGGCGTGTTGCGTGCGGCCGCTGCGGCGGTGATCGCGGAAGGCGTGGCGATGGCGACGATTACGTCAGGCTCTTCACCCGCGAATTTCTTGGCGATCTGGTTGGCGGTAGTCGGGTTGCCCTGAGCGCTTTCGTACATCCACTTCAGGTTCTCGCCGACTTTGAAACCTCTCTCGGCGAGCTCGTCCTGTACGCCCTTACGGCAGGCGTCCAAAGCGGGGTGCTCAACAATCTGGGTGATGGCAACGAATTTCTCGTCAGCAGCCAGAGCCGTCGGACTCATGAAGGGTAACAAGGACAACAAGCCCACCAACAATTTCTTCGACATACACGATCTCTCTTTATGAGTTATGGTTTTTGCCCGCCTGACTCCTGTGCGCCGGGAGCCGGATTATAGTCGGCAGGGGAGTTTTCTAAAACCGGAAATCCGCGTCAACCCTCGCTATGACGCGCGGACCCGTTTATCTCGTTGCGGCGCTTTGAGATAAAACTTCCTTTTCGCCAGTCCCTGCATGCCCGTATAGAGGGTGTAGCCGAAGCCCGCCAGAAACAGCAGAGAGACGACCAGCAACACAATATTCTGGGTGAGATTCCGTTCTATATTAAATTGCACGACGGTGACGAATATCGACAGCTGTTCTATGAACAGGTAGGCGGTAATCAGGCCGCCGATAAAGCTTGTCACCATCTGACTGCAGATAATCATTCGCGACGGTATCACTGCGACATGTCCGCAGGCGTCGCACTCATATGTTTCTGTAAGTTCCGTCTCGTTGTGCCCTTGCACGGCGGCAATAAGAATTCCATTTTTGCATTTTCGGCAGCGGTAAGAAGACATTATTATTTTCCTGTTGTAAAGATCCTGGCGATGGACGCCTTCGACCTATCTTCTTAATGGATTCTCCTCAGAAAACGCGCGCTTCAACCTTCTTTTCACTGTCGGCGTCCGGTGGTCAGTCTGCTGTCCATATTGCGACAAAGGACTGGCGACCCGGGGCTGTGGCGGTGTGATTGGAACGGCCTCGCACGCTTCCGACGAGCACATGTCAATATATGCAGTATTGGCGGGTTATTATAGCCGCTTGGCGGGGCAGGTCCACGATTCACGGCGTTTGCGGACAAGTTTTACAGAGTTTTCAAAAGCTGGAGAGGGCAAAGTCAGCGCTTGCTGCGTCAATCGGACTAGGATATTTTGCGAATCAAGCCCAGATTCACAAGCAGGCAGGGGATACACTAACTCTGGTCAGGGACCCGCCACATACTGCGGCTGATCGAATTAAGGGCCGGAAGAGCCAAGACGCTATCCGCAACGAATACTCTGTTCGCAAAGATAGTTGTCCGTACAATGAATAAGTCTAATAATCAATAGTTTATAAGTAACCAACAATACTAATAAAAGAAGGCAAGGACACACTATGGAGCTGCACACGCATATTCCCACCCCATTGCAACGTCTTTACCACTGGGAAAAAAGCCGTCCCGGCGATGTTTTTATGACTCAGCCGATGGGCGATAACCTTTCCGTCGATTACACCTTTCAACGGACTGCGCAGGAAGCGCGACGCATGGCGGCGTACCTGCGTTCGCTGGGTCTGCCGCAAGACGCCAAGGTGGCCATCCTCTCGAAAAACTGCGCCCACTGGATCATGAGCGATCTGGCCATTTGGATGGCGGGCTATGTATCGGTTCCTTTATATCCGACATTGAGCGCGGACAGCGTTCGGCAGATTCTGGAGCACAGCGAGGCCAAGGTGCTGTTCGTCGGCAAACTGGATGACTGGGACACCATGAAAGCCGGCGTGCCGGATGATATTCACTGTATTTCCTATCCATTGAGTCCCCCCAACGACTTCCCCACCTGGGACGATATCGTCGCCAAGACGCATCCCCTGGAGGAAAGCCCGCCCCGGAATCACGAAGAGCTGGCCACTATTGTCTACACCTCCGGCTCGACGGGCATGCCTAAAGGCGTGATGCTGTCCTTCAATAACCTGGCGTTCGCGGCGGATGGCGTCGTGAACTTTCTGGATGTCGGCTCTCATGAGCGGATGCTCTCATACCTGCCGCTGTCACATGTGTTTGAACGCTTTGTGGTGGAAATGGGCGCTCTGTACACCGGCTTTCACGTGTTCTTCGCCGAGTCCCTGGACACCTTCGTGCGCGACTTGAAAGCGGCCAAGCCCACTTTATTTTTGGCGGTGCCGCGTATCTGGACCAAGTTCCAGGCGGGGGTTTTGAGCAAGATGCCGGAAGAAAAACTGAATCTTCTGTTGAAGATCCCCGGCGTGTCGCATCTGATCAGAAAGAAAGTGTTGAAAGGTCTGGGGCTGGAGTATGTGAGATTCGCCGGCAGCGGCTCCGCGCCGCTGTCCCAGGATATTCTCAGCTGGTATCGCCGGTTGGGGCTGGAGCTGCTGGAAGGCTACGGCATGTCGGAAAACTTCGCCTATTCCCATATGACCAAACCGGGACGAACCAAAGTGGGTTTTGTCGGCGAGGCGTTGCCTGGCGTGGATGTGCGCGTGGGTTCTGACGGGGAAGTCCTGGTGAAAAGTCCCGCCACCATGATGGGGTATTACAAGGAGCCGGATAAAACCACGGAGGCGCTTACCGAAGACGGCTTTTTGCGCACCGGCGATCTCGGCGAAGTGGACGAGCTGGGTCGTCTCAAGTTGACTGGGCGTAAAAAGGAACTGTTTAAGACCAGCAAGGGCAAGTATGTGGCGCCCGCGCCGCTTGAAAACCGCATCATCAGTCATCCGCAGATTGAGATGGTTTGCGTGGCCGGTTCCGACTATCCGCAGCCTCACTGTCTGGTAATGCTGTCTGACGACGCCTATCCGAAGCGAACGAATCCGGATTTCCGTCAGACTCTGGAGAAGAGCTTGCAAAACCTGCTGCAGGACATCAACGCCACTGTTGATCCTCATGAGCGTTTGCAGTTCCTTGCGGTAGTGTCTGAACAATGGACCATCGAGAACAATTTCCTGACGCCCACCATGAAGCTGAAGCGAAATGTCATCGAAGAGGCTTACAAGCCGCATCTTGAGCAATGGTATAGCGCCAAAGCTCCGGTTATCTGGCAGTAAGCGATCGTCTGGAGCCAGGGGAGTTTGGTCTCCTGGCCGCTCCCCCGACTAGGCGTAGCGCCTTACTTCAATATTGTTTCGCTGTACTGGCCCGATTCAGCAAAATGACGGGAATAATCCCCGTCGCCACGATAAACATGGCGGCCAGCGCGCTGTGTTCCAGCAGTTCATCCGACGCATACTGATACAGATACGTCGCCAGTGTCTCAAAGTTGAACGGGCGCAGAATCAGTGTGGCGGGCAGCTCTTTCAGCACATCCACAAACACGATAATCGCCGCCGTCAGCATGCTGCGACTGAGCAAAGGCAAATGCACCTTGGTGAGAATGGATAAAGAGCTGTGCCCCAACGTGCGGGCGGCTTGATCCATAGAAGGAGTTATGCGGCCCAGTCCGCTTTCGGCGGAACCGAGGGAGATCGCCAGAAAGCGTGCGGAATAAGCGTAAATGATGGCGGCGATGGTGCCGCTGAATATCAGGCCTGTGCTGGTGTTGAAATAGTCGCGGGCGACGCCGTCGATGCCATTATCCAATGCGCCCAAAGGCACAATGACGCCAATGGCCAGCACTGCGCCGGGCATGGCGTAGCCGACCGAGGCCAGACGCGCCATGGATTTATTGAGGGCGCTGGGAGCGATACGTTGGGAGTAGGCCAGCAAAGCGCCGACAATGACTAAGAGCGCGGCGGCGATAGTCGCCAGTTGCAACGAGTTCATCGCCAGACGGAAGAACTCCGAATTCCAGGTGACGTCAAAATATTCGATGGAATAGTACCCAAGCACGGAAGCAGGAACCAGGAAGCCGAAAAATACCAATAAGAAGCAGAATGCGGAGGCGATGTACCCAGACTTGCCGGTGAGTTGCGTTGGCGTCAGCGGGCGTGTGCGGCCGCCGCTTTGATAACTCTTGGACTTGTGCCTTGAGGCGCGCTCCAGATAGAGCAAGGCCAGGGCGATGCCCACCATCAACGCGGCGATTTGCGCCGCTCCGCCCACATTGCCAAGGTTCAGCCAGGTATCGTAAAGCCCGGCTGTTAACGTCTGGACGGCGAAAAAGCTGACGGTGCCAAAGTCGTTGAGAGTCTCCATCAGCACCAGCGCCAGTCCTACTGCGAGAGCAGGACGAATAATCGGCAGCACAATGCGATAAAAGGTGCGCAAGGCCCCGGCTCCAAGGGAGCGGCTGGCCATCAATAAACTGTCTGACTGCTCCATCAAGGCGGCCCGACAGGTCAGATAGATATAGGGATACAGAACCAGGGAGAACATGATGATGGCGCCGCCCAGACTGCGAATCTGAGGGAACCAGTAGTCCCGCGGCGTGCGCCAGCCGAACCACTCCCGCAACAGCGCCTGTACTGGACCGGAGTATTCCAGCAGGTCGGTATAAACGTAGGCGATGACATAGGCGGGCACTGCAAAGGGAAGTAGCAGCGCCCAGGAAAACAGTTTACGTCCAGGAAAACGATAGAACGCCACCAGCCAGGCGGAGGTCACGCCAAAGAAAGTGGCCAATAAGCCCACGCCAAGCATCAGGAAGAACGTGGCTTCCAGATAGCGCGGCAGCACTGTGCTCCACAGGTGTGGCCAAATATTCTCTGTAGGGAAAAACGCCACATAAATGACGGCGAGCAGAGGGATGACGGCGATCAAGGCGACAATCGCGCTGAAAAAACGCCAGCGGCGGGCGTCTGGAGAGCCCGTCGTCGCGTGTTTGGAAAGCTCCCGTATAACCGGGGCTGATACTGCTTCCATTAATGGGTGACCTTACCGTCAGTTCCCGAATTTATAACCGCCAAAGCCGAAGCGCACAGGCTTCGGCTTGTTATTGGGCGGTCGTTGTGTGCGATCAGCCGTCGAAGTCGACTCTGTCCACCATCTTCACGGCTTTCTCGCGCAGTTCGCCGATTTTGTACAAAGGTAGCTCATCACGCTTGAATTCACCCCAGGAAAGCACCAGGCCAGAAGGTTCTACGCCAGGTTTGACCGGGTATTCATAGTTCTGCTCGGAGTACATCTTCTGGGCCAGTTTCTCAGTTAAAAACTCCATCAGCTTGATGGCGTTTGCTTTGTTGGGGGAGCTTTTGGTCAGACCAACGCCGCTGATATTCACGTGAGAACCACGATTTTCCTGGTTGGGGAAAATCAAATTAACCGCGCGGGCCCATTCGATCTGATTCTCATCCGTCAGCATCAAGCCGTAGTAGTAGCTGTTGCCCAGGGAAACATCGCAAATGCCGTCTTTAATCGCTTTGACTTGGGCGCGGTCATTACCTTGGGGCTTGCGGGCCAAGTTGTCTTTTACGCTGCGTAGCCACTCTTCCGCTTTGGCTTCGCCGTGGTGGGCGATCATTGAAGCGATCAGGCCAATGTTATACGGGTGTTTGCCTGAGCGCGTGCATATGCGGCCTTTCCACTCTGGTTTGGCCAGATCTTCATAGGAAATGCTTTTTACGTCGGTGCGTTCTTTGGATGCGTAAATAACGCGGGCGCGGGCGGTGAGACCAAACCAGGAGTCGTCCTGCGCTTGATATTGCTCCGGAATGTTGGCGTTTAAAACGTCAGATTTTACTGGCTGCAGCACCTTGGCGTCAGTCAGTTCCTGCAATTGTCCTATGTCTGTGCTTAACACCAGGTCCGCGGGGCTGTTGGCGCCTTCGCGCTTCAGTCTCTCCGCCACGCCTTCTTTGGCGAATACGACATTGACCTTGATGTTGGTTTGGTTGGTGAACGTATCAAGTAAAGGCTGGATTAGAAATTCCTGGCGGTAGGAATAGACATTGACTTCCTCCGCAGCCTGAGCGGCAAGGGGCGTCAAACAGAATGCGGAAAGGAGGGCGGTTTTGATAACCGAGGCGGTCTTTTTTTGCATGAAAAGAGTTCCCAACAAATAAAAGTAAATATAATGAAAATAATTCTCAGTAATTTTGTAACAGTGTCAAGCCCGCATAAATCGGACCCGCTATTTGAAATCTCCTCGCAGGTGTGGAAAATCGAACTGCTTTGCGTGCAAGAACAAGCGCTTAACAACGATTATGTCCTTATATTATTGGGTGTGAAGACGCTAAGGCGCATTGACGAAAACAGTGTTGACCTGACCTAAAGCAACCCATCCGCTTTTAAAAAAGCTGACGGAAGACCTGTAAGCAAGGCAAATAAAGAAGAGTTAGAAGAAATCGAAGCAAGAATAACAACAACAGCCTGAACCACACAGGAGAAAGTCATGACCATTCGCCTCCATACTAAGCGCATACTGTTGCTCCTTCCTTTATTAAGTGCGCTCGGCGGCTGCGCCACGGAATATTCCCATTACGGTCGTTTCGTCGCCGAGAATTCTGCAGGAGAGGAACGGGAGTTTCTCATTTCCTGGCGGACGACGGAGAGCGTGAGTGGCGAGGTGACCGCTGTCACTCCTGTTACGCTTCGCACCCAATGCAGTGATCGTGAACTGCTGTTCATGGAGCCAGGGCAAGGCGGCGACGCCTGTCGAGGGAATCAAAAAACTGGCGTGGTCTGGTGTGGGGAGCCAGGACAGGATCTGTCGTTAGAAGGTAAGGCTTTAGTTGATTCGACGACCTTATGCGGGGCGATCACAGATGAAAACGGAGCAAGCCAGATCGCCGACCTGGGGCGGGTTATGCAATTGCAGGTTTCTTGTTGGCCGGCGCGAACAATAGTTAAAACGGATGATGGCTCCGGTAATCTGGACTATATCAAAGCCTCTTCCGTTCCTTATATAGTGTCGGTCAAGCGGGCGGAAGCCGGCGGGTCGGAAGACCGGCCGCCAGCGCTTTCGGAAACTGTCTGCATAACGGATTGATGTCACGGCGATGCCTGAAGAAGTGTGACACCTCCCGCAAAATCCGTGAGAACTTGTCTATATTTGTACAAAGCGTAAGAAAACTTAATTTTTTTGTAACCGAAAGCCTACCGAATGCAGTGGCTTCTTTCCGTTATTGCGGGAAATATAGTCATCATGTCGTAGTGGAGCTTAGAGCAGACGCTCTATGAGGTTGTATCTATGGCCGCCAAGAAGACACAAATAGCGGTAAGTGAATTACAAATCGGGATGTTTGTTGCGGATTTAGATCGTCCATGGCATCAAACTCCATTTCCTATTCAGGGTTTTTATATTCGCAGTGCGGATGATATTCGCGCTCTGCAGTCCTTTTGTCGTTCGGTATATATCGACCGGCCGTTGACGCGTACCGAATATGAAAAAATGGAGAGCAGCGGCAAAGAAGAGCTGCTGTTCAAATTAGGCTCATTGTCTTCCGGTAAATCCGTTGAAGAGCACCGTCTGACCCTTCCTCCTATTAAAATCCGTCGTCCCGCCAAATACGAGCGCCAAAGTACGCTGAAACATGAAGTAAAAGAAGCGGAAAAGCTGACGCATCGGGTGAATCAGGCGCTGGATCGCGTTTTCGCCAATGTTTGCTTAGGACAGGCTCCGGATATTGTTGAGACTGAAGAAGTCGCCGCCATGATGGTGGAGAGCGTTATTCGCAACCCCGACGCCATGCTGTGGTTGTCCCGTGTCAGAAGACGGGATGAGTACGCTTACTCACACTCAGTAGCCGCCAGCATTTGGGGATTGGTGTTTGGTCGTCAGCTCGGACTTTCCAGAAGTTACCTCAAAGATTTGGCTACTGGCCTGTTGTTGAGCCAGGTAGGCAAGGCGAAAATGCCGCAAGAGCTATTGCAAAGCGCCAAATTCCTGGACGCCGCCCAGTACCAGCGCTACAAAGGATATGTGGACATGAGCGTGGCGATTCTCAAGTCGGACTCCACCATTTCGCCAAGAGTGATCAGTGTGGTGGAATATCATCGCGAGCGCCACAACGGTTCTGGCTTCCCGCAAGGGGTGACTGGCGACAAGATTCCTTTGCTGGCCAAGATAGCTGGGCTGGTTGATCATTATCAGGAAATGCTGGAGCCGCGCGCCGGCGCGGAAGCGATGACCTCGCTACAAGCGGTGACGGCGCTATACCATTCCCGCAATATTGAATTCCAGGAAGACCTGGTGGAAAAATTCATTCAGTGCGTCGGCATCTACCCGACCGGCGCCACGGTCGAATTGAGCAATCGCGAAGTGGGCGTTGTCATTCAGCACAACATGGAAAGGAAGTTATGGCCGACCGTGATGGTGCTGTTGGATGAAGACAAAGCGCCGCTGCGCACCGCCAAAGTGGTGGATTTGATGGCGTTTAACATCAAACAGGGCAATGAAGACAGCTATCTTCACATCACCCACAGTCTGCCCAGCGGAGCCTATGGCATTGACGCCTCTCGCTTTCAGGTGACCGGCGCCAACAGCCGCTGGAGCCTGCGTCACTTCATGGGATGATGAGGCGTGATGCGGTTGACGCTATAGCAGCGTTACCCGCATCACCTTCTGATACCAGCGATAGTCTCCTTCCAGACGCATATTCACCACAATCTCCGTTTCCTCTCCCGATTCTCCCGTAATCATAAAACTGAACTCCCTGCTTTCCGGCGTTGGGTCGGGAACTATTGCGATGACTGAGCGGGGCGGGTCTGGAATCTCGCCGTCGGAATCCGGTAGTTCATCTACCGTTTTCACTTCCAGATCCGCCAGCCCGACGGAAATATCAATCAGCCGGATTTGTACGGTGAAAGTGCGCGTGTCGCCAGCGTTGGCCTCAATGTGCTCGCTTTCCAGAAAGATATGGCCGCCTTCCCTGAGAAAGATATTGGAGCCGAGCGTGTTGACCCAATTCACGCCCACTGAGGCGGCGGCGACTGTTTCCAGCGGTGTTAGGTCGGAACAGACTTCACGCAGACACAGCTCCGCCACAAGGAGGTTTTCCGGGCTTTCGGGGAGGTCGTCCAGGTTGCCGAAGTTAGCGGGATCGATAGTAAAGTCCACGCCGGCGGCATTGACGGAGTTTTCGATTGTTGCGCGCGTGGAGTTGCGAACCTGAATGCCGTTTTCCGTATCGGAATCGAAGTCGATGGAAACCAGGAAGCGCGCTGTATTGACGGCGATATTGGATTCCGCGTTGAGCACCTGCTTTTCCTGCTCTTTATGAGTGCTGAGACCGCCGACCTCTGTGCCGGGATAGATGGTCTGTTCCCAAGTCGGGTCGAAGTCGATGGGAGTCATGAATCGCTTGATGGGAATGTCCTGCGCCAGCACCACGTCACCGACGAAGAAGGTGACAGTTTCACCAGGGTAGTATCTGAACTCGCCATAATCGCCGGTAACGCCGGATTGGCTTGCGGTGCGGTAGTTAAGGCCCGCCACGCCGGGTGAACCAAGATAGGCGGTCGCTCTGTCGTCGCTGGATTCGCCTCCGCCGCCACAACCCGCCAGCACGGCGGCGAACGTCAGGGTCATGGCTCTTAACGGCCGTTTCATCATTGCTACTTTCCTTTTGTTTATTATTTATTTTGCAGGCCAATAGCGTCCGTTTATTGTGTCTGCAAACAACAGGTTGCGCGCGTGGTCGCTGCTGTGCCCTCAATCCAGGCGCTTATTGACGCAGATTATAAAGAGTGGGCGGGCGCTAAAAAGGAAGCCCATCGCAGTTTTCAGGGAAATGGACGATTAATTCCGTCTTTTTCATTGAAAAAAACAGGCGGCGACGCAATCTATACAGTCTTCCCGTAAATCAGGCCGCTGGCGCGCCCCTTATGCCTGACGCTCTCTCACTGGCCGCAGGAATCAGAAAGAATTATGACTACCGCACTGGCTATTCGCGATTTAAGAAAAATATACGGTAACGGTTTTGAGGCCTTGAAGGGCATCAATCTGGATGTGGAGGAGGGCGACTTCTTTGCTCTGCTAGGCCCTAACGGCGCAGGCAAGTCCACCACTCTTGGCATCGTATCGTCACTAGTGAACAAAACATCCGGCTCCGTCTCCATCTTTGGTCATGATCTTGATAAGGACCTGGTCAAAGCAAAACTGCAACTGGGCGTTGTGCCTCAGGAATTCAACTTTAATCAGTTCGAAAAAGTATTCGATATCCTCGTCACCCAGGCAGGGTATTACGGCATTCCCGCTAAAGCATCCAAGGACAATGCGGAAAAATATCTGCGAGAGCTGGGGCTTTGGGATAAGAAGGACCAACAGGCGCGCATGTTGTCCGGTGGTATGAAGCGGCGTCTGATGATTGCGCGCGCGCTGGTGCATGAGCCGCGGCTGATTATTCTCGACGAACCTACCGCTGGCGTGGACATTGAACTGCGCCGCAGCATGTGGACCTTTCTCACCAACGTCAACAACGAAGGCCGCACGATTATTCTGACTACTCACTATCTGGAAGAGGCGGAAGCGTTGTGCCGCAACATCGCCATCATCGATCGCGGCCGGATTCTGGAAAACACCAATAAGCGCGACCTGTTGAATAAGCTAAACCAGGAAACCTTCGTGCTGGATCTCACTTGTCGTCTGCAAGAGGCGCCGCGTCTTGAAGGCTATGGTTCCCGCCTTACCGCCGACGGTATGTTGGAAGTGGATGTGGACAAGCAGCGCAGCCTGAACGAGGTGTTCCAGCAGTTGGACCAGTTGGGGGTGAAAGTGAGCAGTATGCGCACGAAAACCAATCGCCTGGAAGAGTTGTTCATCCGCATGGTCAATGAGGATAAGAACGAGACAGGCAGTACGGCGAACGCAGAGGAGGCGCAGGCATGAACAGCGCGATTATGATTGCCTTCCAGACTATTCTGATCAAGGAGGTGCGTCGCTTCACCCGCATCTGGTCGCAGACATTGCTGCCGCCGGCGATCACCATGACGTTGTATTTCGTGATTTTCGGCAACCTTATCGGGCCGAGAATTGGAGAAATGGGCGGATATTCCTACATGGATTTTATTGTGCCCGGATTGATCATGATGTCGGTCATCACTAACTCCTACGCTAACGTGGTGTCTTCATTCTTCGGCATGAAGTTTCAACACAGCATTGAAGAACTGCTGGTGGCTCCTGTACCGAATTACGTCATTCTGCTGGGATACGTTGGCGGCGGTGTCGCCCGTGGTCTGGCGGTGGGCGTGATTGTGACGGCGATCTCCCTGTATTTTACCGACCTGCAGATTCACAGCGTGCCGGTGGTGGTCAGCGTGGTGTTCATGACGGCGGTGCTGTTCTCACTGGGCGGCTTTATCAATGCGGTCTACGCCAACAAGTTTGACGACATCTCTATTGTGCCGACTTTTATTCTGACGCCGTTGACTTATTTGGGCGGAGTCTTTTACTCCATCACGCTCCTGCCGGAGTTCTGGCAGAATGTGTCATTGATCAACCCTATTCTGTATATGATCAACGCCTTCCGTTATGGCCTGCTGGGCGTTAGCGATATCAACCTGGGCGCGGCCTACGGCATGATTCTTTTATTTATCGTCGCGTTGTTCAGCTTTAGTATGCGCTTGTTGAACAAAGGCGTTGGCATACGCACCTAACCGGTTTGGAGAAGTAATTGTGGAACTGGAAAAACATACGCACCTGGGGAAGGCGACGGAATACCCTGAGGAATACTCTCCGTCCTGGCTGACCCCGATCCCCCGCGCCAAATCCCGGGAGACTTTGGGGTTGAGCGACGCACCGGATTTTGTTGGCGAAGATTTATGGAACGGCTATGAGCTGTCCTGGCTCAACAGCAAAGGCAAGCCGGAAGTGGCGCTTGGCGTATTCCGCATTCGCTGTGACAGCCTCAATATCATTGAGTCCAAGTCTTTCAAACTGTACCTGAACTCGTTCAATCAAAGCCGTTTCGCTTCCCGTGAAGAGGTGCAAGCGCTGATGCAGAAAGACCTGTCTGTGGCGGCGGAAGGCGAGGTGTCGGTGACATTGTTGTCGGCAAGAGACTGGCGCGATGAGCCCTCCTTCTGGCAGGCGGCGGAAAATCTGGACGGTCTGGATATCGAGGTGGAGGTGTATACCCCTGACGCCTCACTACTGCCCGATCCGGTGGGCGACGATGTAGTGGAGGAAACGCTGAGTTCGGATCTGTTGAAGAGCAATTGTCCGGTCACCGGGCAACCGGATTGGGCCACACTGTATATTCACTATCGCGGTAAGCCATTGGATAAGGCTGCGCTGCTGAAGTACATCGTCTCCATGCGTTCGCATCAGGATTTTCATGAACATTGCGTGGAATCGGTCTATCTGGCGCTGATGCAACGATATCAGCCGGAGAAGTTGGCGGTGTATGCGCGTTATACCCGACGCGGCGGTCTGGATATCAACCCATTGCGCTCTAACTATCCGTTGATGGCGGATAATTTCAAATTGCCGCGACAGTAGCTCAGACCTCCCCCTCGTCCATTTAGGGATGGCCGCGCCTGAGTAAGTCTGGCGCGGCTGCCAACTGCATTCGCCACTGATAGTCACAGGCCTTTCGGCAATGCTATTCCGCCACTTGGGTCATCAGCTCTTTCTCGGTGATAAACCCCGCCACAATAATAAACGCCAGACTGGCGAATAAGCACATGGCGAGATATATCGCGCCGAAAGCGCTGTAGGCTGCTTGCGGGGAGCTACTGCCGTGGTACAAGGTAGAGCAGATCACCACGCCAGCAGCGCCGCTTAACTCCCGCACATATCCGAAGAAGGAAATGCCAACGCCTCTGTCCGCTGCGGGCAACACGTTTTGTACCGCACAGGTGACTCCTGGCAAAGTGAAGCCGATTCCCAATCCAATTATTGGAAACAGCGACACGAACGCCACTTTCATCAACATCAGGAAGAAGGCGACGGCGATCAGTATGAAACCCGCCAAAATGTGCGTCTTGTAAGCCCCTGTCGCGGCAATATGTTTGCCGGAAAAATAGGCGCTAACGCAGACTCCAAGAGTGAACAGCAGCATGCTATAGCCGCTGAGGGTCAGGCTGACGCCGTTCTGCACCTGCATTTGCAACGGGAAGTAAATTAACGCCGCTGTCATCAGGATCTGGCTTACGCCCATCGTCAAGATACAGGCGGCGTAGTTGGGGAGCTTGAACAGATGGCGCGGGACGACGGAGCGCTTTTTGTCCGTGAGCAGATAAGTCCAGGCCCCGGCGATAAATAAGGCTCCAACGAGCGAGAAGGCGTGGGGTAAGCTGAGGTCTTCGCTCAGCAACAAGATAAGCAGGGTAGTGGAGGACACCAATAGCAGCGAGCCGCCCCAATTGAACTTGTCTTCACGTTTGACGACTTTATCTTTGATGCTTCTTATGGCGATAAAAGCCGCCAGCAGGGCCAGAGGAATATTGATCGCGAAGATCCAGCGCCAGCTCATATGTTCCGTCAACAGACTGCCGAATACCGGCCCGGCAATATTGGAAATCACATAGATGGCGGAGATGTACCCCTGATAGCGGCCAATCTCCCGTGCTGGAATGGCGTCTGAAATCACCACGAACGCCAGTGAAATCAAAGCCCCGCCACCGACACCCTGCAAGGCTCGGGCGAGTATGAGCGACTGCATATCGCTGGCGAGAGCGCATAGCAGTGACCCAATGGAGAAAATGCCCAGACTGACGATGATTACTTTGAGCCGGCCGAACAGATCGCTTAGCTTTCCGCAGATTGGAATGACGCTGGTGGCGGTCAGCAGGTAAGCGGTGACGACCCAGGCGATATCGTTCATGGCGTTGAGTTCCGCCCCGATGACGGGAAGAGGCGTGGTGACGATGGTTTTCTCCAGTGCGCCCAGAAAAATAAGCAGAGAGACGCTGAGTAGCGTTTTCTTGTGTGACATATAGAACCTGATTTTGAAAGGCGAAAAATTGCGCACAGTCGCGCCGACGCCTGTTGGGTCTGCGTGAATGCAATTGGGGCGGGGTGCGCGTCGAAGGATGACGCGACTTATTTAGATCATGGCGAAGCCGACCTCCGTGTACTGAAATGTACCCATGTCGCACATCTCTGCGTCGCCGACGCCATGAGATGCGCGATGCTTACTTGCAAATCTTCTGTAATTTGTGGGGGAAGGGCGCGGTTAGTTACGCAACTTTTCCGCAGCGCTTTCGAGGGATTTCAGTATGCGCTCTTTGGCCTGGGCGCTGACCTTGCCTGCGTCCAGATACATGGCGAATCCTTCGGTTTCATGCTCGATAAAGCTCTGATTGCCGCCGATGTCGCGGCGTAGATCCACGACGGAGTAAATCGGCACCGGCTTGGTGAAGCCCTTCACCGTAATTTCGCCCTTATCCCGGCACATGATAGTGTCCTTGATCAGCGCGAAGGTCTCGTAGGATACCAGAATTTCTCCGGGCGCCGCCATGGATTCGAGACGGCTGGCGAGGTTAACTTCTTTGCCTATGATGGTGTAATCCATACGGTTTTCCGCACCGAAGTTGCCCACAGTGCAGTAACCAGTGCTAATGCCCATGCGAATTTCCAGCGGCGTGCGCACGCCTTGGCTACGCCATTTCTGCCGTAGAATTTTCATGTGCTTGCGCATTTCGATCGCCATCATGACGCAGGCGCAGGTATCTTCCTTGGCGCCGCGACTGCTGGGGTCGCCGAAGAAGATCATGATGCTGTCGCCGACGAATTTGTCGATGGTGCCGCCGTACTTAAGCGCGATCTGGGACATCTCGTTGAAGTAGGTGTTAAGCAGCTCGGTCAGACTTTCCGGCTCCATTTCCTCCGCCAGCTCGGTGAATCCTTTGATGTCGGAGAAAAACACCGCCAGGCGTTTACGCTGAGTTTCCAGGCGCACGTCGCGCTCGCCGGTAAAGATGGACTGCCATACCTGAGGAGACAGGTATTTGGCCAGCTTATGAGACAGGGCGATGGATTGCTCGCGCTGAAACTGAATCTGCGACTTCGCCTGCACCAGGGCGCGGGCCTGTTGGTGCGTGTAGTAAGCAGTGACGCCGACATACAGCGAACAGGTGACGCCGCCGATGATGCTGACCACCATGGGGGTGGGCGGCGCAAAGCTCAGACCAAAATAGATGGACGCCACGGTAAAGCCGGCGAGAAAGGCGATATTGCCATACAGCCAGCTTTTCATGCCGCCGACGATTATGAAGCTGAAGTTCAGCATCAGCAGAAAAAACAGGGTGGGGGTGACGCTGAATTTGATCAGCACCAGAATCACGCCGCATAGAAATCCATCCACCACCATCATGCCCTGGCGGACCTTGGTGTTCTTCTGCTTGTCGAAGAAGCGTAGAGCGAAATACAGAATATGCGGCCATAGCATGGCGCCGGGAATGATCCAGATAAGGTACTCGTCGAAATGCCCCTCCAGAATGCCGGCGACGATGATGGCGGCGCATACCAGATAGCCGAGCACCCGGGCGTTATAGTCCGGCATGGGCGGGATGGTCACCTGAGTGGGGGAGTGCGGCGTATTGGCGAGATGTGGAGGTATCGGCATCATTTGTGTCATAACCGCGAATACCGGTATTGTCCCGTCAGCATATTTTTCAACCTAACCAAAAGTCCCTGCGAGCTCATGGGAGTGGCAATGTGGCTCGCCGGTTTGCTGTTATCAAAAAAACGTCCTGTCCTAGCACGGATATACCCTAAAAAGGACAGGAATAGAAGGTTTTCCGGGTGGAAAGCGGGAGGCGCCTGTTCAACAGGCGTAGCGCGACGCATTGGTTGAATGCGGGATTGCCATGTATAAAGCCGTTGGACCGGCGTAAACCATCCGCCATAACTGCCGCCCTCTTCTGGTAGTATAGTCCACCAGCGCTTCGATCGCGTCTAAGGTTAGCAGTAATGGGGTTGTCGGACAATCTGTGAGGCGGTTTTGTCTGTCGTTAGACAATCTTTAACCTTTTGAGTTGGCGTAAAAGGCAGGCAATGTGGCGCGATAGGACAAGCATTTTTCGACGGCCAATTGCATATATTTAAGAATCATTCCTATTTATAATCTGAACCCAATCAGCCGCTGGCCACTTATTGGCCTGACCGGCGGCCACACGGATAAACAACAGGAGCCACGTATAACGCCATGGCGGTATTAGATATTCTTGTAAATCGAACCTCCACCCCTTTGTTGCAGGCACCGGCGCCGAGCCATGAAGAGTTGCGCAAACTGTATCCGGTGATCATGCGTGCTCCGGATCATGGCCGCTTACGGCCGTGTCGTCTGATTATTGTCGAAGGCGAGGGGCTCGACGCTTTGGGGCGCATATACGGCGAAACTGCGGAGCAGGATGGTCAGGACGATGCGGCCAGGCAAAAGCTGGCCAAAGCGCCCAGTCGCGCGCCGATGGTGATCGTTGTGGTCGCCACCGTTCAGGAGCATCCCAAAGCGCCGGAGTCGGAACAGTTGATTTCCGCCGGATGCAGCGCTTACGCGTTAATGCTGGGGCTGGAGGAACTGGGCTATGGCGCCATGTGGCGCACCGGATGGGTGGCCTACGATGAGCGCGTCAAGCAGCGCCTTGGTTTGGCTTCCAACGAACATGTGGTGGGTTATCTGTATGTAGGGACGCCGGCCAGCAAAGAAAAGAAAGTTCCCGAACCGCCAGCTTTTGAAGAGCGTGTCAGTTTCTTTACTGGCGAAGCGAGCTGATATCTCCTGCGACGTCGCATGTTTCTGTCGGCGTCGTTTTCCCAAATCTATTCTGCATATCCATTGTCCTGTTCGATCTTTTCGGTGGCGATGGTATTCCACTTGCCGCATGGCGTGTACGCGCTTTCCTTCAGGGCGGTATCCCTTTGCCGCCTTTAGCCTGCCTGAAAATACTATCTAACTGAAAAATAAAATAAAAAAATAACTGGCGCGGGACTTGCTGACATTGACGCAAATGACGATTGTCGCAGTCAGGCAACTGCAGAGGTGTTAGATGGCCATATCATTCGACAAAGCGCTGGGTATCCATGAGCAGGCGCTGAACGTCCGCGCGAGACGGGCGGAAGTGCTGGCGAACAACATAGCCAATGCGGACACGCCAGGGTTCCGCGCCCGGGATATTGATTTTAAAGCTGTGCTCAGGCAGGCCAAAAGTATAGAGGACTCATTGGAGGTGGTTACCACTGACGATGCTCACATGGCGATAAAAACACCGGCGGAAGGGGCGTTGTTATACCGGCAACCACTGCAGCCTTCTATTGACGGCAACACGGTGGATACGCAGACGGAAATCGTGCAGTACTCCAAGAATGCGCTGGATTTTCAGGCCAGCTTTGAATTCCTCAACAGCCGCCTGAAAGGCATCGTCAGCGCGATTAAAGGAGAATAACGATGGGGATCAATAGCATTTTCGACATTGCCGGCTCCGGTATGACTGCGCAATCCGTGCGACTGAACACCACCGCCAGCAACTTGGCCAACGCCGACACCGCCAGCTCCAGCATCGATCAGACTTATCGCGCGCGCAAGCCTATTTTTGCTGCGGTGCATCAGGACGCGCTCAACGCGGCGATTCCTCCCTCGATCAACGATGACGCCTCCCGTGGCGTTGAAGTGCGGGCCATCGTGGAAAGCGATGCGTCTCTGGAGCGTCGCTACCAGCCGGACCACCCCATGGCGGATGCGGACGGTTATGTGTTTTATCCCAACGTGAATGTGGTGGAGGAAATGGCGGATATGATGTCCGCTTCCCGCAGCTTCCAGACCAACGTGGAAGTGCTGAATTCAGCGAAAACCATGATGCAGCGTCTGCTGACTATTGGTCAGTGATGAACTTTTCGTGAGGGCAGCGTGATGAGCGATATCAATACGACAAATCAGACTAGCGACGCGCTGAGTCAGTATGCGCTTCAGCAGAATTCCGCCAACAGGAAAAATGAACTGGGTAAAAACGAATTCATGGATCTGATGATCGCCCAGTTGAATAACCAGAGTCCGTTAGATCCCCAGGACAACACGGCGTTCGTCGCACAGTTGGCGCAATTCAGCTCGGTGGAAGGCATTCAATCATTGAATTCGACTGTGGACACCATGGCTTCTCAGTTTCGCAGCGCACAAGCCCTGCAGGCTTCGGCGATGGTGGGACGGGATGTGCTGGCGCCGATGGAAAGCGCCATTAAAAGCGCGGATGGATCTATTAATGGGGTGGTGGAACTGCCTGCGGGAACCTCGCAACTGGCCATTAGCGTCTATAACGAGGCAGGCGAACTCATCACGACTATTGATAAAGGTTACCAGCCCGGCGGTGACGTCAATTTCAGCTGGGACGGCAAAAACAGCAACGGCGAAACTTTGCCGGCGGGGCGGTATGAAGTGGTCGCAAGGGCCCGCTACAGTGGGGAGCAGATGCAAGTCAGCTCTTATCTGGCAGCCAATGTGGATAGTGTATCAATCGCGCGTGATGGCAGCGTCACATTAAATCTGAACGGGCTTGGCTCGGTCGGATTAAGCGATATCAAACAGATCAGTTAGCATGTGCGAGGTGTGGTATGCCGTTTAATATCGCGTTAACAGGAATCAGAGCAGCGTCGGTCGACCTGGAGGTGACCGGCAACAACATCGCCAACGCCAGTACGACCGGCTTTAAGCGGTCCCGTGCGGAGTTTGGCGATCTCTACGCCAACAGCTTTTTGAGCCTGGGCTCCAACCCGGTTGGGGATGGCGTGCGGGTGCAGAAGGTGCGGCAAGAATTTGCGCAGGGCAATCTTTCCTTTACTGAGAATGGACTGGACCTCGCCATCAACGGCGAAGGATTCTTTATTCTCGATACCAACAGTGGCGATCGCCGCTACAGTCGCGCTGGCGCTTTTGGTATCAACAAGGAAGGTTATGTAGTGAACAGCTCTGGCATGCGCTTGCAAGGTTTCGTCGCCAATGACAGCGGCGTGGTCAGCGGTGTTCTCGGTGATCTTTTGATAGATGACACCAGCCTGGCGCCAGACAGAACCACAAGAGTGAACGCCAATCTGAACCTCGACGCGTCCGAGCCAGTGCTGCTTGAACGCGGAGACTCATTGTCTTCAGATGGTTTGTTGATCGGACGGGCGGTTGACGCTACCGCCGCCGGTACGAATGGCGCTAATGGATACGCCGCACAAACTATAACAGTGACTCAGGCTGACGGTTCAACTTCAACAGTGACTATTCCAGCCAATAGTTCCGCTGCTGAAATAGCGGGCCTGTTTAACAATCTGGACAACATAGACGCTGCCGCCAGCACCCGCGCGACAATTACGGCGGCGGGTTTCAACAATGCGTCCGGCACTATGCAGGTGACTATTGATGGCGTGCCGTTCGATGGCTATACCAATCTGACTGATTTAGGCAATGCAATTAACTCTTCCTCTCAGCTAAATGGCGTGCGCGCAGTGTTGGACGGCACGGACCTGGTGATTATCAATAATCGTGGTGATGATCTTAGCTTTGGTTTCAGTGGCGCCGCCGGAGATCAATTTGTGGTGCAGGGCAACGATGCGGCGGCCACATCACAAACTCTGAGCACGGCATTGACGGATGCCGTCGTAGGCGGCAGCGTCAACCTGACCATGCAGGATGGCATTACCTTGGCAAGCGGGACAACGGATTTATTCGCCACTTTCACAGGCACGCCTTTCGTCAACAACGTGTTCGATCCGGCGGATGAAAACACGTATAACCATGCCACCTCCACAACGATTTACGACAGTCTGGGTAACTCTCACGTTCTGACGACGTTCTTCGTCAAAGAGCCGCTGTCAGCGACCACGCCAGACAATCTGTGGACCATGTATGCGTTAATAGACGGCCAGGATGTCGGAGACCCGCTTGTGACTGGCGGTACGCCATCCCGCGCTTCCTACAGTCTGGTGTTCGATCAGGATGGCTCACTTAACGAAGTGTTGTCCGACGACGTGTTGATATCCAACTGGACGCCGCTGGCGTCTGACGGTACGCCAAACGGCGCGGAAGGGCCGCTGAACGTAGTAGATGGCGGAACCTTGCCGATTCCTGATCCCCCCACCAGCTCCAATTTCTTAATAGATCTTGGCACGACGACTCAGTATGGCAGCGCATTTGCGGTCAATGACCTGCAGCAGGATGGCTTCACCACTGGACGTCTGATTGGTCTGGACGTGGATGATGGCGGGGTGATTTTCGCCCGTTACACCAACGGCGAGTCCAAAGTGCTGGGACAGGTCGCACTGGCGAACTTCAATGATATTCAAGGGCTCGCGCCGGTTGGGGAAACCACTTGGGTGGAGACATTCAACTCCGGCAACCCTGTGATCGGGGCCCCTGGCACCGCATCTCTGGGGGCTATTCGCTCCAGCTCTTTGGAAGATTCCAATGTGGATTTGTCCGAGCAGTTGGTGGGATTGATCATCGCCCAGCGAAACTATCAGGCCAATGCGAAAACCATTGAGACGGCGAACGCCATCACTCAGACCATCATCAATCTACGTTAATGGATGAGTGAAAGCGTGAGAAAGACCATTAACGCGATCAGGCGGAATTCGAGAGGTAGTCATGGATAAAGCCTTATACATCGCCATGAGCGGCGCCAAGCAGAACATGTTGTCTCAGCGCGGCCACGCCAACAATCTGGCTAACGCCAATACCACCGGCTTCAAGTCTGACTTTATGCAGGCGCGCAGTATGCCGGTGTTTGGCGAACATTTCCCCAGCCGCGCCTACGCGATGACGGAGAGGCCAGCGACGGACTTCGAAATGGGGTCTATGATGCAGACTGGACGCGACCTGGATGTCGCCGTCGCCGGCAAGGGCTGGATCGCGGTGCAGGCGCCGGACGGCGGCGAAGCTTATACCCGGGAAGGGGAGTTGCTGCTGGATGTGAATGGCATGCTGCGCACCGGCTCGGGATTGCCGGTGCTCGGCAACGGCGGGCCAATCGCCGTGCCGCCTGCGGCCAAGCTTAATATTGGCGGAGACGGCACGATTTCTATCGTGCCTTTGGGCGGGAATCCGAACGAAATTCAGGAAGTGGATCGTATCCGTCTGGTTAATCCTCCCGCCGAAAATCTGGAAAAAGGCGTCGACGGCCTGATTCATCTGAAACCGGATGTTGCCGGTCCGGCTCTCCCTGATGGGCTGGTGCGTCTGGAGTCCGGCTATCTGGAGTCTTCTAATGTTAATGCCGTCGAAGAAATGACGGAAATCCTCTCTCTATCCCGCCAATTCGAACTTCAAGTCAAAGTTATGCGCGCTGCGGATGATAACTCCGAAGCTGCGGCACGCTTATTGCAAATATCCTAGTAATCCCGCATGAGCGGCAATTTTCCGCCATGCGGCCCGGAGTCTATCCGGGTATAGGTTGAAACCCATTTATTGTGTTGTCCGACCTGCATAGGAGAATTTGTCATGCATGGTGCGTTGTGGGTGAGTAAAACCGGGCTCGCGGCCCAGGATACTGCTCTAAAAACCATTTCCAATAACCTGGCGAACGTTAACACGACCGGCTTTAAGCGTGATCGCGCTGTATTCCAGGATCTGCTGTATCAGATCAAGCGGCAGCCGGGCGGTCAGAGTTCTCAAGACACGCAACTGCCTTCTGGTCTGCAACTGGGGACAGGTGTGCGCGTGGTGGGCACTCAGAAAGTCTTTAGCGAAGGCAATCTGGAAGTCACTGAGCAGCCGCTGGACATTGCCATCAATGGTCGAGGGTTCTTCCAGATTCTGATGCCGGACGGCACGATATCTTATACCCGGGACGGCCAGTTTCACCTGAATTCCGATGGCGATGTGGTCACCGCCAATGGCTTTCCTCTTGAGCCCGGCATCACCATACCAGACGGCGCTTTGCACCTGACCATCAGCACTGACGGCGTGGTCAGCGTCACCGTGGCGGGCACCGCTACGCCGACTCAGATTGGCAACATCAATACGGTGGACTTCATCAACCCGGCCGGATTGGAAGCGATCGGCAACAACCTGTTCAGGGAGACCGCCGCCAGTGGCGATCCTCAAGAAGGCACGCCGGGATTGGCGGGGCTGGGAACTGTGGAGCAGGGCATGGTGGAAACCTCCAACGTAGAGATCGTTGAGGAAATGGTGAACATGATCACCACCCAGCGCGCCTACGAGATGAATGCGAAAGTGGTGACCACTGCGGACCAGATGCTGCAGTACATCACCCAGAATCTTTAATTGATGTGCCGTCGATTTAATCGGGGAGGGCCAGGCGTGAAAACACTAACGCTGATCTCACTAATCATGGTTACGGTGCTGAGCGGTTGCAGTCCGATCAGCAGAGAGCAGGTGCGCCCGGGAGATCCGGCGTTTGCGCCTGTTCCACCGCAGACGCTAATGCAACCGGCGCCGGTGGATGGTTCTATCTATTCCAGCTCGCAAAGCTTCTCTCTGTATGGTGATCGCACGGCCCATCAGGTGGGCGATGTATTGACGGTGGTGCTGCAGGAAAGCACTCAGTCAAAAAAGAGTACAGGCTCGTCTTTAAAGAAAGACTCGGATAACTCCTTCAACGAGGCGACGATTCTAGGCACTGCGGTATCCGCGCATAACCTCAGCCTGCTGACGGACCCCAGTTTTAACCGGGATTTCTCTGGGTCGGCTGACGCGGATCAAAGCAACAGTCTAACCGGCAATATCAGCGTCACTATTTCGGATGTGCTGCCCAACGGTGTTTTGCGTATTCGGGGCGAGAAGTGGCTGACGCTGACGGAAGGAGATGAGTACATCCGGCTTAGCGGATTGGTGCGCCCTCAGGATATTGGCGTCGATAACACCATTTTGTCGAGCAAAATTGCCGACGCCCGTTTCGCCTACAGCGGCACCGGCGCCTTTGGCGACGTGAATCGCGCTGGCTGGCTGCAGCGCTTCTTCAACAGCGAATGGTTTCCTTTGTAACGCTTGATTTCAAAACGAAATCTTCCGTCCTTAACTAGCGGTATCTGACTATGCATGAAGTATCCGATGAAACCAAAGCGATCCGTCCTCTGCAGCAGGCGTGTCGGGCGCTGTTTGCGTTTGGCCTGTTATGTTTCGCAACAATCGCTGGCGCGGAAAGGATAAAAGACATCGCTACGGTGGAAGGTGTGCGCAGTAACCAGATCGTGGGGTACGGTCTGGTGGTGGGGCTGGACGGCACCGGCGATAAAGCGCCGTTCACGGATCAGACGTTTCGCAACATGATGAATCGTTTTGGCATCTCCATTCCGACAGGAACTGACCCGAAACTGAAAAATGTGGCGGCGGTATCCGTGCATGCGGATCTTCCGGCTTTCTCCAAGCCGGGCCAGAGAATAGATATTACGGTGTCTTCCGTTGGCAACGCGAAGAGCCTGCGTGGCGGCAGTTTGCTGATGACCAGTCTGAAAGGCGCGGATGGTAAAACCTATGCCGTGGCCCAGGGCAATCTGGTGGTGGGCGGGTTTGGCGCCGGCGGCGCGGATGGCTCCAGCATCACGGTGAATGTCCCCAGTGTAGGACGTATTCCTAACGGCGCCACAGTCGAGCGCGCGGTTCCCAGCGGTTTTGGTCACGGCGATACCTTGACGCTGAATCTGAGCTCGCCGGATTTTACTACCGCCAAGCGCGTGCAGGATCGCATCAATGACCTGCTAGGCCCAGGACTGGCGCAAGCGATGGACGCCGCCAGCATTCGAGTGATGGCGCCCCGTGAGGCGTCGCAACGGGTCGGGTTCCTGTCTATTTTGGAAAACCTGGAGGTGGAGCCCGGGCAAGAGGCCGCCAAGGTGGTGATCAACTCCCGCACCGGCACCATTGTGGTTGGGCAGAACGTGAAGGTGCTGCCGGCGGCGGTGACCCACGGCAATCTGACCGTCACTATCACCGAGGATTTCGGCGTCAGCCAACCTAATGCGCTGGCGGGAGGGGATACGGTTGTTGTGCCCCAGACTGATGTGAATGTAGAGCAGCAGCCCAGTCATATGTTCAAGTTCGGCCCGGCGGCGACTCTAAATGAAATTGTGCGTGCGGTGAATCAGGTCGGAGCGGCGCCAGGGGATGTGATGGCGGTGCTGGAAGCCCTGAAGCAGGCCGGCGCGCTGAAAGCGGAACTGATCGTGATCTGACACGGCAATAGTGTTTAAGGCAAGCGTATGACCATCAACAATCGCGCCCTCGACCAGGCTCATGTCTATACCGACCTGAATGCGCTGCAGCGACTGAAGTCGCCCAGCATGGACAAGTCGGAGGCGATCAGTGCGGTGTCGAAGCAGTTTGAGTCCATCATGGTCAACCTGATGCTGAAATCCATGCGTCAGGTCAACGCGGTATTTGAGCAAGGCAATCCATTTCACGATTCCGCCTCCAATATTTATCAGGATATGTTCGACCATCAGCTCAGTCTGACCTTGTCCAAGCAGAAGAGTTTTGGATTGGCGGATGCGCTGACGAAGCAACTTTTGGCCAGAGAAAGCAGCGAGCCGAGAAAAGGCGGCTACAAAGACATCAATGAATATCCGCGTGCGCTGGAGGCGATGCCGCTGAACTATGCGCAGGCCGAAGAAAGCCTCGCGCAGGCGCCGGAGTTGACGGAAGAAGAGACTCAGGCTCTGGAGCAGGTAGCTTATTACTCGGAGCAAATGTCGCGCTCTGCGTTCGTGGACGTCGAGGTGAAGGAGGTCATTGCGGAGGCTGAAGCCTCGCAAGCAAACCTTAACGAAGGCGGAGACCTTAAGAAAGAGTCCGCGCCGGCTTCATTTGAGAGTCCGCAGCATTTTGTTAACAGCCTGCTGGCGTCGGCCCGTAAGGCGTCCGCCGGTCTGGGTGTGGAGCCGGGCGTCCTACTGGCGCAATCCGCTCTGGAAACCGGGTGGGGACGGCGCATGATTCTTACCGAAGAGGGCGAGCCCAGCTACAACCTGTTCGGCATCAAAGCGGACCAGCGCTGGAAAGGACCCGTCGCCTGGGTGACGACCACTGAATATCGGGAAGGGAGCATGGTGAAAGAGCGGGCGCCGTTCCGCGTTTATGGCTCCTATGAAGAAAGCTTTACGGATTATCTCAACTTCTTGCAGGAACAGCCCCGCTATCAACAGGCGTTGAAACAGGTGGCGGAGCCGGAAGAATACCTGCGGGAACTGCAAAAAGCCGGATACGCCACAGATCCCAATTATGCGTCGAAGATTCAGCGCATCATGAACGGAGCGTATCTACAAAGCGTCCGCTCGGATGATCAAGGCTGAGGACTCCTGTCATGAGCACTAACGTCATCAACATAGGACTCACCGGACTCAAAGCCAGCCAGACCGCGCTGGCCACTACCGGCAACAACGTCTCCAACGCCAACACCGAGGGCTACAGTCGTCAGCGGGTGGAGTTCGAAGCGACACCGTCCCAGTATATCGGGGCGGGGTATTTGGGCACGGGGGTAGGGGTTGCGGATATCTCCCGCATGACCAACCAGTTTCTGGTCTCCCAGTTGCGCTCAGATACTTCCATGTTCAGTGAAATAGATAAAATCCGCGCCAATGTGAGTCAGATCGACAGCCTGCTGGCGGACCCCACTACTGGACTGTCTCCCGGCATGAGCGCTTTTTTTCAGGCACTGCAGGGCGCTGCGGACGATCCCTCGTCCATACCCGAACGTCAGTTGGTGTTGACTCAGGCGGAAGGTCTGATCAATCGCTTCAATGTGCTGTATAACCGCCTGGAATCGCAGCAAAGCAATATAGATCAGGATATGCGCGCGTTGATTACGGAAGCCAACAGTCTGGCCAGCGGCATCGCCCAGGTGAATCAGGCCATCGTGTCGGCTCGCGGTTCGGCGCAGGGTAAAGACGTCAACGACTTGCTGGATAAGCGTGATCAAATGATTCGCGAGCTGTCGGAAATTGTATCGGTGACCGTCGTGGAGCAAACCGATGGTCAGCTCAATATCCTGGTGGGTAAAGGCCAGTCTCTGGTGATTGGCTCTCACGCCAACACATTGGGGCTGCAGGTCAGCGAAACTGACCCGACCCATCAGGAAGTGGCGCTGACGGAAAGCGGCGGCTCTGGAACCAATATTATTACTTCAGAAATAACCGGCGGTGAACTGGGCGGCATATTGCTGTTTCGCGATCAGATTCTACAGCCGTCATTTAACGCGCTGGGTCGAATTGCAGTGGTGATGGCGGACACGATCAACGAGCAGCATCAGCTGGGCATGGACTTGGAAAACCGGCTCGGCGGCATGTTTTTTGAGGACATCAACTCTGAAAACAATGCGCGTCAACGGGTCACAGCGAATGAAGGCAATGCGCTGCCGAATGATCGCGACATCGGCGTGGAGATCATCGACACTTCCGCGTTGACCACCAAAGATTATCGAATACAGTTCACCGGACCTTCCGATAACGACATCCTGGTGGTGGATGCATTAAGTGGCGCCACGGTCACTCGCGGGCGGCTGCCCGGTTTGTTTCCCGCCACCTTTGAGTTCGATGGATTGCGGATTAACTTCGAGTCAGGCAGCTTTCAAACCGGCGACAGCTTTCTGGTGACGCCGACCCGTTACGGCGCCCGAGATATCGATATGTCGGTGAGCCGCGTCGAGGAAATTGCCTTGGCGTCGCCAATTCGCACTGAGTCAGACTTGGGCAACGTGGGGAATGCGGTGATCAGCCAGGGCGAACTGCTGGCGGTGAAGCGCAGCTCTAACGACGCTATCTTGCCAACGTTTGCGGTTCCTGGCGAACTGACGCCGCCCATACTGATCCGTTTCATCACTGACACCTATTATGAAGTGCTGGATAACAGCGATCCGGCTAATCCGGTTCCGCTCGATCCGCCATTGAACAATCAGAAATATATCGCGGGCGTGTCCAACGCCATTTTCACTGCGGACGAGGGGCAGACTGCGGTCAGCGCCGAGGGCGTCAGTATTGCGCAGGTTCCTGCGCCAGTTGCGTCTCCTGGACCTTATGCAAACGGCTATGGGGCGCAGACAGTGACGCTTAGAAATCGCGATCCGGAGACAGGGATAGTCACTACTCAGTCGCCACTTAATATCGCCGCCAACGCCAGCGCAGAGGAAATCGCCTCGGCCCTGAATAGTCGCAACGGCGTGTCCGCTCTCGCCTACACAGAAGTGGAGCTTTCCAATTTTGTGGATGACGGCGGTGGTGTGGCGCCGGGACTGACCATCAACGGTGAGGTGCTGACGTTGCCAAGCGGAGGCTCTTTCACGCCAGATGATTACGTGGATCTGATCAATAACAACTCAAACCTTCAAGATGCCGGTATCGTCGCCTGGAGCGACGGCGGCACTTTGACTGTTCGCGCACTCACCGGTAAGGACATTACCGTCGAGGTGACAGGCGATGCGACAGATTCTGTGGATATCGCCACTGCCAATGACACTGTCGCCACCACCATTGCCGGGGGGAGCGGGACCAGCGTTGGCGGGTTCGTGGATGTGCAGCTGGATGACGGCGTGCGCTTGAACGCGGATAACAACAACATATTTTTGCCTGCGCCAGTGGCGCAGAGTTCGTTCCGGGGCTATCAGGCCAATATTACTGGTACGCCCAGCCAAGGGGATACTTTTACTATCGAGTACAACGAAAACGGCGTTTCCGATAACCGTAATGCATTAAAAATGGCGGGGCTGGAAACGGAGGGAACCATTGGCGGCAATGTCAGTACCTACAATGAGGCCTATTCCCAATTAGTGGAAGTGGTCGGCTCCACTGCCAGTCAGGCGCAACTGGATACAGAGTCGGCTCAGTCACTGCTGCGGCAGTCGGAAAATCGCTGGCAGGAAGTTTCAGGCGTCAGTCTGGATGAAGAGGCGGGTCGTCTGATCCAGTATCAGGCGGCCTATAATGCGTCTGCGCAAGTGGTGTCCATCGCCCGACAGTTGTTCGACACCCTGTTGAACACTTTCGCCTGATGGATAACCCGAGGATGTGACCATGCGTATTTCAACCCAACAACTGTTTAACCGCGGGCTGGACAACATCCTTGATGTGACCGGCCAGTTGCAGAAAACTCAGCTGCAGATCTCCAGCGGGCGTCGCGTGCTGACGCCAGCGGATGACCCGGTGGCGTCCACGCGCATCCTGCAGATAAACCAAGAGCTGTCGTTGATTGATCAATACAAGAGCAATATCAATCTGGCGGAAAATCGTCTGAGCCTGGAAGACGGCCTTCTGGGGGGCGTCAGTGAAGTGATACAGCGTTTACGTGAATTGACGGTGCAGGCGGGCGACGGTTCCCAGAATGCAGATGATAAAACATTTATCGCGGCGGAAGTGCGGCAACGGCTCAGTCAGTTAGTCGGTATGCTGAATACCAAAGATCCCAGTGGAGAGTATATCTTTGCGGGCTTTCAGGGTAAGCAGGAGCCATTTCAGCTAAATGCCGCGGGTTCATATAAGTATGTGGGCGATGAGGGGCGTCGATTCATGCAGATCGACGCCAATGTCTCCGTGGCGGCGGGGGACAATGGCAAGGAAGTATTCGTCAATATTAAAAGCGCCAACAACACTTTTTTCACTCAGGCGAGCCCTCGCAACACAGCTGAGCCGCCAGCGATCATTACTCAGGGACAGATGATCGATCAGGAGCTCTATGACGCGTTTTATCCGGAAGATATGGTTGTTGTGTTTAATGACGAGGCCGATGTGGTTCCGCCTGCGCCGAACTACTCTATCGTGCAGCGCTCTGATGGTAAGCCCATTTTGAATAATCAACGCTTCGCCACGGGACAACCTATTCAAGTGCAAGGCGTGCAGTTCGAAATTATCGGCTCGCCTCAACCCGGCGACACCTTCTTTGTGCAGTCGTCAGAGAAGCAGGGCCTTCTGACTACGGTGGAGCGCCTGGCGGCGGGACTGGAGGATTATCAGGATACCCCGGCTGGCCGCCAGACATTGACTGATCTGCTGGATTCCACCTTGGCGAATTTCACCAATGCGGAAACCAAACTACTCGAGACGCGGTCGCGACTCGGCGCCCGACTAAACACTATCGACGACACCAAACAGCTACAGGAAGATGTTGAGGTGTTGACCAAAGAAGTGCTGTCCGAGCTGCAGGATTTGGACTATGCGGAAGCGGTAAGCAATCTCACCTTGCAAAACTTTGTCCTGCAGGCCGCCCAACAATCCTATTCCCGCGTCACCAGCTTGTCGCTGTTCGATCTGCTCTAATCAGGGCGGCGATCCAATGAATCGCCGCCACACTCCGCAAACACGTCTATTCTTATAGTCAGGGTTGATCGCAGTTAAAGAGGCTCATCTATGAGAATAATTTCTTCATTGGCTATGTGTAGCGTGATTCTTTGCAGCGGTGCCGCATCCGCTATCGCCATAGATGGCGCTGCGCCGCCATGGCAGGAAATGAAAAAGAACTATATTTCCAATATGTCCAATGGTTGTATCAGTGCGCACAGTGGTCAGGGCGAAGGGACGGAAGCCGTGGCGAATTATTGCTCTTGCGTTGTGGAACGAGTCGACAAGGATTTGACGTTGGATGACATTCGTTACTTTGCAGAGCAGGGCAGGCCCAATAGCTCGCATACAGAAGTGATTATCAGCGCAATACAAGCGTGTGGAGAAAATCAGTAGAAAGATAAAGAGGTTGGATTCGTCTAGCGTGAAGAATGTTTAACAAAGATGAAATAGAAAGGAGTTAAATAAGAAAGTTGGTGCCGGGAGAGAGAATCGAACTCTCACTCCCGAAGGAACACGAGTTTGAGTCGTGCGCGTCTACCAGTTCCGCCATCCCGGCAACCATGTCAGCCTGTGAGTGGCTAACTAGGGCCGCGATTATACGGGCTTTTGATTGCTCGTCAACAACTTTTGCTAACTATTTTTTTGCCTTGCCCTGACTCGACGCTATAAAAACGGTCGAAGCTGGCGAGTGGCGGGCATTTCCGCTAACCTATGCGCCCCCAAAACTGAAGCAGAATTCCTTGATGCGCGTTGACGATTTTGATTTTGATCTGCCGCCGGAGTTAATCGCCCGGCGTCCGCTGGCTGAGCGCTCCTCCAGCCGCTTATTGTGTCTGGATGCGGATACCGGAGAAATAAACCATCGCGGCTTCAAGGACCTGTTGGGTATGATCAATCCTGGGGATTTGTTGGTTTTCAACGATACCCGCGTTATCCCGGCTCGCTTATTTGGCCAAAAACGCAGCGGCGGCAAAGTCGAAGTGATGGTTGAACGAGTCGTGTCCATGACGGAAATACTCGCTCACGTCCGAGCCAGCAAGGCGCCCAAGCCTGGCGTCGAGATCCTTATAGACGATAACTACGTGCTGACGATGGTGGAGCGGGAAGGCGATCTGTTCCGTCTGCGGGTAAGCGAAGGCGGGAGCGTCAGCGAATTATTGGAAGCATGCGGGCACATGCCGCTGCCTCCTTATATAGATCGTGAAGATGACTTAAGCGATCGCGAGCGTTATCAAACCGTATACAGTCGCCAACCTGGCGCGGTGGCGGCCCCTACCGCCGGCTTGCATTTTGACGAGCCGCTATTGCAGGCGCTGGCGCAAAAAGGCGTGGAGACCGCGTTTGTTACCTTGCATGTCGGCGCGGGCACGTTTCAACCTGTGCGGGTGGATGTGGTGCAGGATCACCAGATGCATTCAGAGTATCTGGAAGTCTCCGCGAATGTCTGCGAACAGGTGCGCAAGGTAAAGGCGGCAGGCGGGCGCGTCATCGCAGTGGGCACTACCGCAGTCAGGGCGCTGGAGACGGCGAGCCGATCTGGGGCTATTGAGCCTTATGCGGGCGATACCAGTATATTCATCTATCCTGGATATGAATTTGTTACCGTCGACGCATTGGTGACCAATTTTCACTTGCCCAAGTCCACGCTATTGATGCTGGTGTCGGCTTTCGCCGGTAGAGAGCATATCCTGGCCGCCTACCAAGAGGCGATTGAGCAACGCTATCGCTTTTTCAGCTATGGCGACGCCATGTTTCTGCATCGTCGTCTTTCTGGTCGCGAAGACGCCTTAACAAATTAAGAATGACTGTCAGATCTGAGTAGGAGAACAACCTTGTCGCGTACTTGCCACATGCAGTTCGAAATCGACAATGCCGACGGCAAAGCCCGTCGCGGTAGGCTGAAATTTCCACGGGGTGTGGTGGAGACTCCCGCCTTTATGCCCGTGGGCACCTACGGCACCGTAAAAAGCATGACGCCCCGGGACATTAAAGATATCGGCGCGCATATTATTCTTGGCAACACTTTCCATTTGATGCTGCGTCCGGGTACGGAAATCATCCGTCAGCATGGCGATCTGCATGACTTTATGCAGTGGGATGGCCCTATTCTGACGGACTCGGGGGGCTTTCAGGTGTTCAGCCTGGGAGATCTGCGCAAAATTACGGAAGAGGGCGTGAAATTCAAATCGCCCATCGATGGTTCGCCCATATTCATGGACCCGGAGCGTTCAATGCAGGTCCAGCGCGACCTGGGCTCCGATATTGTCATGATTTTCGACGAGTGCACGCCTTATCCGGCCACTGAAAAAGAAGCGGCGGACTCCATGCGCTTGTCTCTGCGCTGGGCTAAAAGAAGCAAACTGGCGCACGGAAATAGCTCTTCTGCATTGTTTGGTATTGTACAAGGCGGAATGTATCCCCATTTAAGGGAAGAATCGCTGGCGGGGCTGACTGAAATCGGCTTCGACGGCTACGCTATCGGCGGATTGTCGGTAGGAGAGCCCAAGGATGAAATGATAAAGGTGCTGGATTACCTGCCTCCTGCGATGCCTGAAGATAAGCCCAGGTATCTGATGGGTGTGGGCAAGCCGGAGGATATAGTAGAGGCGGTGTTGCGCGGAGTGGACATGTTCGACTGCGTCATGCCGACCCGGAATGCGCGTAACGCGCACTTGTTCACTTCATTTGGAGTGCTCAAATTGCGCAACAGCCGGTACCGGACAGACACGCGTCCCCTGGATGAAAACTGCGACTGTTATACCTGTCGCAATTTCAGTCGCAGCTACCTGCATCACCTTGACCGTTGTGGCGAGATGTTAGGCGCGCAGTTGAATACTATTCACAATCTGCGCTACTACCAAAACCTGATGTCTGGTTTGCGTCATGCGATTGAACGGAGTAAATTGTGCGACTTCGTCGCCGACTTTTATCATAGGCAGGAGCAAGGTATTCCAGCCTAGTCAAAGTGTTATAAGCATATTTTGGAGTTATTTCTTATGCGTAAGCTACATGTGCTGTTAGGCACGCTGTTCGCCCTGCTGATGCCTGCTATTGCTGCGGCTGAGCCAGCTCCGGGTCCTCAAGGACCGAGTGCGGTGATGCAGATCCTGTTCCTCGGCGGTTTCGTGCTGATTTTCTACTTTCTGGTATGGCGTCCCCAGAGCAAGCGGGCCAAAGAGCACAGAGAGCTGCTGGGCGGTTTGAACAAGAACGACGAAGTGTTAGTCAACGGCGGCATTGCTGGAAAAATCGTGCGTGTGAAGGACGACTTCCTGGTAGTTGAGATTGCTGACAAAGTGGAAATCAAAGTGCAGAAAATGGCGGTGACCGCAGCGTTGCCCAAAGGCACTTTGAAAGATATCTAAGACGGCCGCGCATGCGCGCCGGGCCTGCGTCAGGCGTTCAATTTCTGCGAACGCCTGCATGGCGCGCCTATTCCCCGGCATAGAGATAAACAATAGGGAGCCTTTTACGGCATGCTCAATAAATACCCACTTTGGAAAAATCTGCTCGTTGTCATAGTGCTGATGATGGGCTTTATTTACGCCTTACCGAATTTGTATCCTGATGACTACGCTTTGCAGATAAGCGGATCTCGCGGCTCCATCGGGGTTGACGAGAGCGTGCTGAAAAAAGCCACCGACTCCCTGGACGAAGCGGGCATTGCATACGGCGAAGCGAAAGTCGGCGAGAAGAACATCATCATACGCTTTGCGGACAACGATACTCAGTTGGACGCACAGCCTCACGTCAAGAGCGCTTTGGGCAATGACTACGTTGTGGCGTTGAACCTGGCGCCGACAACGCCGGCATGGTTGTCCAGTTTGGGCGCTGCGCCCATGAAGCTGGGTCTGGACTTGCGTGGCGGGGTGCACTTCCTGATGGAGGTGGATCTGGCGAAAGCGGTCGCCACGACAATGGAAATTACCCAGGGCGACATTAAAACCAAGCTGAGAGAAGAAGGGTTGCGTTACAAGTCGGTGGATATTCTGCCGCCAAAGCAGATCTCTGTAGGTTTCCGTGACGAAGATGATCGCGATAATGCGTTGTCTCTGGCGCGTCGTGAGTTTGGCGACTTTTTGGCGGAAAGCGCCGAAGAGAACGGCTTGTTTATGGTGAAGCTGACCCTGCTGGAGAGCCGGGCGAAAGAGATCGAAGACTACGCCATTTCCCAGAACTTAAGCACCTTGCGTAATCGGGTTAACGAGCTGGGCGTCGCCGAGCCTTTGGTTCAGCGTCAAGGACGTGGGCGTATCGTTGTGGAATTGCCGGGCGTGCAAGACACGGCGGAAGCCAAACGCATCTTAGGCTCCACTGCTAACCTGGAGTTCCGCCTCGAGGCGCGTCCAGATGCTTCGGCGGGTTCGATTGAAAAGTTTGAATTCCGCTCAGAGCCACGCACTGCAAGCTTGGAGCGCGACATAATTATTACTGGCGGCAGCGTCGCCAATGCGCAGCAGTCCTTTGACCAGAATGGTCGTCCTGAAGTTAACATTAAGCTGGACTCCTTGGGCGGCAACAAAATGTTCCACGTCACCAAGGATGCTGTACAGCGCAATATGGGCGTGCTCTTCGTTGAATACAAAGAAGACGTGGATACCAAGTCCACAACTGGGCAGCCCAAGAAGCGCCGCTACGTAGAAAAGAAAATCATCAGTCTCGCCACCATACAGTCGCCGTTAGGAAACAGCTTCCGTATAACGGGTCTGGACTCTGTATTTGAAGCCAAAGAACTGGCTTTGCTTCTGCGTTCCGGCGCATTGGCGGCTCCAATCTATTTTGTTGAAGAGCGTACTGTCGGTCCCAGCTTGGGGCTAGAGAACATTAAAGACGGCGCCACTTCCGTAGCTATTGGCTTCGTGCTGGTCATGCTGTTTATGATCGTTTACTACCGTGTATTCGGTATCGTGGCCAATATCGCTTTGGCGGCCAACGTCTTTATTCTGATCGCGGTCATGTCCTTGCTGTCGGCGACGCTGACTCTGCCGGGTATTGCGGGTATCGTATTGACGGTGGGGATGGCGGTCGACGCCAACGTGCTGATCTACGAACGAATTCGTGAAGAGTTGCGTAACGGGCTGCCGCCTCAGTCGGCGATTCATGCTGGTTATGATCGCGCATTCGTATCTATTTTTGACGCCAACGTGACCACTTTGATTGCGGCGTTGATCTTGTTCGCAATCGGCACAGGCCCGGTCAAAGGTTTCGCTGTTACGCTGTCTATCGGGATTCTGACCTCCATGTTTACTGCGATTACCGTAACTCGCGCAGTAGTCAATATGATTTACGGCGGCCGCAATATTGGCAGTTTGTCCATTGGCGGCGTCAAGCAAGGTTAAGGAGGCATAACTATGTCTGATGAAAAAGTTTATAACTTTATGGGCATAGCGAAGCCTGCGCTGGCTTTGTCTGTGATAATGATCATTGTATCTATCGTGTCCATCGCTACTCGCGGCTTGTCTTTCGGGTTAGATTTTACCGGCGGTACGCTGGTAGAGGTGGAGTACGCCAAAGCGCCGCAAATCAATGATGTGCGGCATCAGCTTGAGGCTCACAAATATGAAAACTTCGTTGTGCAGAAGTTTGGTTCTGACACCAGCATCCTAGTTCGTTTGCAGCAAGATCACAGCGAGTCCATCGGCACGGAAGTGGTGAATGCGCTGTCTGCGGATGGGGCGCAAGTAAGTCTGAGTCGTTCCGAGTTCGTTGGATCTCAGGTCGGCGAAGAGTTGCGCGAACAGGGGGGATTGGGTTTGCTGTTGGCGCTTGGCGTCATCATGCTCTATATCGCTTTCCGCTTTCAGTTCAAGTTCTCTGTTGGCGCTGTGTTGGCGTTGGTGCATGACGTCATTATCACGGTTGGGATGTTCTCCCTGTTTCAGTGGGACTTCGATTTGAACGTGTTGGCGGCGGTGTTGGCGGTAATCGGTTATTCATTGAACGACACCATCGTTGTGAGCGACCGCGTACGTGAGAACTTCCGTCGCCTGCGTGAGGAAACGCCGGTAAGCATCATTAATATTTCTTTGACGCAAACCCTGTCTCGTACCATTGTCACCGGCTTAACCACTTTGTTGGTTCTGTTGGCCTTGTTCTTGTTCGGAGGTCCTGCGCTTAAAGGATTTTCGACGGCGTTGATCGTAGGTATTGTTGTCGGTACCTATTCCTCAATATATGTCGCTAGCAACCTGTTGCTGATTATGAATATCAGTAAAGAAGATTTGATGATTCCTGTGAAAGAAGGCGCTGAGTTGGATGATCGCCCCTAAGGCGATCTTCTTCCTGGTATAGACCCGTCAATTATATACAGGACGGGTCACAGCCAAATAAAAAGCCGGTCATATGACCGGCTTTTTTGTGAGCTCTTGTGATGTAAAAGAGCTTTTTGGGCTGTTTGTTATTTCAATAGCTCAGCCAATTTGTGGGCTTTTTGTGAGACGGGCTTAAGCATTTTAGGGTTGCAGCAAATAATGGAGCGGCTTCTTTCATTTAGCGGGTTGCCGCGGACATCGCTGTGCAGAGCGCCGGCTTCTTTGGCGATAAGTAAACCAGCTGCCGTCTCAAGCGGGTTGATGTTGTTCAGAATCGCGACGTCGATTTTTCCGGAAGCCAGGTAGGCCAGCTCCTGTGGGATGCAGTGTGCACTTCTTACGCCGAAGCAGCTCTTATCCAGTTCCGCATAAGCTTCCAGCAAGGTTGCAGGCTCTTCTCTTTTGCCAACGCCTTCTAAAATGTTAGTGGACAGCACGGATAGCTCCAGCTCTTTTGTGCCGGAAACGCGGATGCGTTTGCCGTTCAATGATGCTCCGCCGCCCCGGCTTGCTGTGTATTCGTCGCCGGTTACAGGGAAAATAATGATGGCGTGTTCGGTCTGATCATTCTTTTTGCAGACAAGTGAAAAACACCAGTCAGATAGGCCGCGTACGAGGCTGGCGGTGTTGTGTACAGGCATGATGTGCCAGCTGACGCTTTTCGGGGCGCCTTTCAAATCGCCTTTTTTGTTGATTTGATGGGTCGGGTAGGCCCGTTGTAGGGCGCGGGACAAATTATCGTAGAAAGCGGCGTCAACGCGTGCAATGACTCTCTTTAGCTTTTCCGGATCGGTAAAAGACAACTCTTCACGTTCAAGAATCATGTTGATTTGCTCATTGGACGAGCGAATTGCGCGCAAGGCAATATTAATCATTGGCTGCATGGTTTGATCACTACTTTGTAAAGAACGGTTTTAAAAAGGGCGCTAATGATAGCAACTCCGTCGTGTAAACACACCCAGAAATCTACTTACGGGTTAAATTATAGAAAAGGTCGCGGGGCGCGCCAGGAAGCGGAGTCATGGCGATGTTTCAATCTCAGTTGGGGGAGGCATTTGCATACAATTCTGCTACCATTGCGCACTTTTAAAAAGGTGTAAAAATGCTGGAAAACATCCGTATTGTGCTGGTCAACACCTCTCATCCCGGTAATATCGGCGCTACAGCGCGCGTGATGAAAAACATGCGGCTGTCTCGATTAGTGCTGGTGGAGCCAGATCGATTTCCAGATGATGATGCAATAAGTCGTGCATCCGGAGCCTTAGATGTGTTGGATGGCGCTCAAGTGGTTGCGAGTTTGGATGAGGCTATCGCTGGTTGTGTGCTAGTGGTGGGAACCAGCGCAAGAGGCCGGAGTATTCCCTGGCCAGTGAGAAATCCGCGAGATTTGGCGGATGATGTCTATGATCATATTGCGACGACCCAGGGCGAGGTGGCGATTGTATTTGGGCGGGAAGAGCGGGGGCTCACCAACGAAGAGCTACAACGCTGTCATTTGCATGTTCATATCCCATCAAATCCTGATTACTCATCTTTAAACGTTGCGATGGCGGCGCAAGTGATTTGTTACGAGCTCCACATGCGGTGGCTGCTTGAAAACGAAGAGAATCAATCATATATCCAGAGGTTGGACGGTCCTGGCGATACAGGGTGGGATGTCGAAGCCGCGACGGCGGATGAAGTTGAGCGCTATCTGGTCCACTTGGAGCAAACGCTCATCGATATCGACTTCCATGATCCGGAAAATCCAAGGCAATTGATGTCGCGACTGCGGCGACTGTATCAGCGCGCGCGTTTGGATAAGATGGAAATTAACATTCTGCGAGGCATTCTACGATCCACGCAGAAAGTGGCGGGAACTTGGCAAAAGAAATAATCGGGGCGAATCATGTTAGCACAGTTAAAAGAGGACATAAGAAGTGTCTTTCACCGGGACCCGGCGGCCAGAAACGCCTTTGAGGTGCTGACTTGCTACCCCGGCCTGCATGCGTTGCTGGCGCATCGCATTAGTCACTGGTTGTGGAAAAAGGGATTGAAGTGGTTGGCGCGCTTTCTCTCCACATTTAGTCGTTGGATGACCGGGATTGAAATACATCCGGGTGCGAAGATTGGTCGCCGTTTTTTCATCGATCACGGCATGGGAGTGGTGATTGGGGAAACTGCGGAAATCGGTGACGATGTGACCCTGTATCAGGGGGTTACTTTGGGTGGAACCAGCTGGAATGCAGGCAAACGCCATCCTACGCTGGGAAATGGCGTGGTCGTTGGCGCTGGCGCCAAGATCCTGGGGCCATTCACTGTTGGGGATAACTCGAAAGTAGGTTCCAATGCTGTGGTCACTAAGGAAGTGCCGCCTAATGCCACAGTGGTGGGCATTCCGGGGCGCGTGATCGTTAAGAAAACAGAGCCGGAATCAGATCGCCGTAAAGCCATGGAAGAGAAAATGGGCTTTGACGCATATGGACTGAGCGAAGAGATGCCTGATCCGGTGGCGCGCTCTATTCGCGCAATGCTGGATCATATGCAGGCGGTGGACGATCGTCTGGAGTCCATGTGCAAGTGCCTGCATAAGTTGGACGTGGAATATCGAAATGGTGAGCTGCCCCCTCTGAAGAGTGAGGATTTTGAATGTGTCCGCGAAGACAAGTAGTCTGCCGACATAATCCGTAATACTTGATCAGTTTGCAGGGTCATTTCATAATGCCCTAAATTATTTAGGGGTTTGATCATGCGCTTGACCACCAAAGGCCGCTATGCGGTGACCGCCATGCTGGATTTGGCGCTGCACGGTGATGGCGGCCCTGTCAGTCTGGCGGATATCTCGGCGCGTCAGGGCATCTCGCTTTCATATCTTGAGCAATTGTTCGCCAAATTGAGGCGTAATCGTCTGGTGTCCAGCGTCAGAGGGCCAGGTGGTGGTTATAAGTTGGCGCGCCCGCTCGGCGAAACCGCAGTAGCTGAAATTATTGAGGCGGTTAACGAGTCAATAGATGCGACAAGGTGTGGACGAAAAGGGGACTGCCAGGGCGGCGAAATTTGTCTAACCCACCATTTGTGGCAGGATCTTAGCGAACGTATTCATGATTATCTCAGTAGTATCAGTCTGGAGGAGCTTGTCTCCAGTCGGGCGGTGCAGGAAATCGCCGAGAGGCAGAGTGAAAGAAAGCGAGCGGGCGAGACAGGCATCTCTTTAGTCGATATTGGTTAACCTGATTTCTCTCGTGTCATTGTTAGAGCGGGCGCGGGGAGCGCTGAAGTACCTGGATATGGATAATTGAAATAATGAAGAAACCTATATATCTCGACTATGCCGCCACTACCCCGGTGGACCCCAGGGTCGCCGAGGCGATGAGCAACTGTCTGACGTTGGATGGCGTCTTCGCGAACCCGGCGTCCCGCTCGCATATTTACGGCTGGCGCGCAGAGGAGATGGTGGAGAAAGGGCGTCGCCAAGTAGCGGATTTGATTGGCGCTGATCCTCGGGAGATTGTTTGGACTTCCGGCGCCACAGAGGCGGATAACCTCGCCATTAAAGGTGTGGCGAGTCGCTATGCTGAAAAAGGTCGCCATGTCATTACCAGTGCGATTGAGCACAAAGCTGTGCTGGACCCTTGCGCCTACCTCGAAAAGCAGGGTTATGACGTGACCTATCTGAAACCAGATAAAGATGGAGTCATCAGCCCGGAGTCGGTTAAGGATGCGCTGCGCGACGATACTATTCTCGTTTCTCTGATGCACGCCAATAATGAATTGGGTAGCGTTAACGATATTCAGGCCATTGGTGAGTTGTTGCGTGGGCATCAAGCGTTTTTTCATGTGGATGCGGCGCAGTCTGTGGGCAAGTTGGTTGTCGATATGAAAACCATGCCTGTCGACCTGTTGTCCTGTTGTGCGCATAAAATATACGGGCCTAAAGGCGTAGGGGCGCTCTACGTTCGAAGAAACCCATTTGTCGGCGTAGACGCTCAGATCCATGGTGGCGGCCATGAGCGGGGCATGCGCTCCGGTACGCTGCCAACTCACCAGATTGTTGGCATGGGGGTGGCTTTCGAGCTGGCTGGGGAAAGCCTGGCGGAAGAAGCTGAGCGACTGACAGGGTTGCGCGACAGATTGTGGCGGTCGCTGTCTGTATTGCCAGAGATCCATTTGAACGGTTCCGAATCCAATAGGCTACCGGGTACGTTGAATATTAGTTTCGGGTATGTCGATGGCGAGTCGCTGCTGATGGCGATGCGAGACCTTGCGGTCTCAACCGGTTCGGCATGTACCTCCGCTTCGCTGGAGCCCTCTTATGTGTTGAGGGGAATTGGCGTGCCGGATGAGTTGGCGCTCAGCTCTCTGCGTATTTCTATGGGGCGTTTTACTCAGGAAGAAGATGTTGATGTCGCCGCGGATGTCATTATCACTGCAGTGAATAAATTGCGCGAGTTGTCGCCGGCGTGGAAGGCGAAGCTGGGCAATTAATGCGGAAGACCCTGGTAGAGGGCGCTTTCTTTATTCTTGTTAACAAAATTTAAATCTGCGTCTGATGCAATTTTAAGCTGAATGCATCGGGCGTCCGCTGTCGCAATTGCCGCTCGTTTGACACTTATGTCGCGGGCGTCTTTTTCGTGTTAGGAGCGGAGTGTAACTTTCCCTGGAACATGCGTATAATCGCCTGTTCAGAATATAAACCTAAAGTTGTTATAACCCTGATTTTGGAGAGCATATCGATGGCCGTAGAACGTACGCTGTCAATCATCAAGCCCGACGCAGTGGCTAAAAATGTAATCGGCGAAATCTATTCGCGTTTTGAGAAAGCCGGTCTGCGTGTTGTGGCTGCAAAAATGCTGCACCTGTCGCAAGAGCAGGCTGAAGGCTTTTATGCTGAACACAAAGAACGTGGATTTTTCCCAGATCTAGTTGCTTTCATGACTTCCGGTCCTGTTGTTGTTCAAGCGCTGGAAGGTGAAAACGCCATCGCTCTGAACCGTCAACTGATGGGCGCAACCAACCCTAAAGAAGCTGAGCCAGGCACTATTCGCGCAGACTTCGCTTCCTCTATTGACGCGAACGCGGTGCACGGCTCCGACTCTGCAGCGTCTGCAGAGCGCGAAGTGGCTTATTTCTTCAGCGAGAACGAAATCTGCCCACGCAGCTGATATAAACTTATCAGTCAAGGCAATTAATCGAGTGCAGCACTATCGCTGCACTCTTTTTAAGAGGTATAGCATGTCAGGCGCCAACGCTAAAATTAATTTACTGGGAATGAATCGTTCCGATCTCGAGTCTTTTTTCGAGTCGTTGGGAGAGAAAAAATTCCGCGCCACTCAGTTGATGAAGTGGATGTATCACCTTGGCGTATCTGACTTTGACCTCATGACGAATATGAGTAAGGCGCTACGGGAAAAGCTGAAAGAAGTAGCTGAAGTTTCCGTGCCAGAAGTTATTTATGAAGATATTTCTGCTGACGGCACCCGTAAGTGGGTTATGCGATTGGCCGGCGGCAACAGTATTGAAACCGTTTATATTCCGGATAATGGCCGGGGTACATTGTGTGTTTCTTCTCAGATAGGATGCTCCCTCGATTGCAGTTTCTGTTCTACTGGAAAGCAGGGATTCAACCGTAATTTAAACTCCGCTGAAATAATCGGTCAGTTGTGGATAGCAGCGAGATCTTTCGGCGATTATGATCTTTCCAAAGAGCGCTACGTCACCAACATTGTCTTTATGGGAATGGGCGAGCCCTTATTGAATTTCGACAACGTCGTGCGCGCCTGCGATGTCATGATGGATGACTTCGGCTTCGGTATTTCCAAGCGCCGACTGACCGTCAGCACTTCTGGACTTGTTCCCGCCCTTGATAAGCTGGGCGATGTGACGGATGTCTCTCTCGCCATTTCCTTGCATGCGCCAAATAATCCGTTGCGAGATGTGCTAGTTCCAGTCAATAAAAAGTATCCGATAGAAGAGCTGTTGGCGGCCTGCCATCGTTATCTGGGCAAACTGTCTGACAAGCGTCGTATTACAGTGGAATACACCCTGATTGCAGGTGTAAACGACAGCGAGACGCATGCTAGTGAGTTGCGTGACTTACTGCGCGACCTGCCATGCAAGATTAACTTGATTCCATTCAATCCGTTCCCCAACAGCGGTTATGAGCGTCCCTCCCGAAACGCGACATTAAGGTTCCAAAAAGTACTGAGCGATGCAGGCTATGTCGCCACCGTTCGCACCACGCGCGGTGATGATATTGATGCCGCCTGCGGCCAGTTAGTGGGGCGCGTCGAAGATCGGACGCGGAGAAGTCAGAAGTATATCCCTTTGCAAAACATTAATGTTTCCCCTGACGGCAGAGCTTCTGCTTAATTGAGCAGATTAGTCGGTGGGGGAGGGGAGCTTCCTGAAAGAGATAGGCTGTTTATAACCTTGAAAATATCGCTGGCATTGATAGTTAAGTTGAGAAAAATGGAAAACCTCAGGCACGCTTTTAAAACAGCACTAATGTTAGTCTTAATATCCGGTGCTGTTGCAGGGTGCGTAACTACTGTAACTGGTCCCTACACTAAAAAGGCTTCCGAAGAGAAGGCCGCCCAACAATATGTGCAACTTGGACTAGCGTATTTTCAGCAGGGAGATATGGAAAGCGCTTTGTTGAAACTTCAAAGGGCTTTGGAGATAAAGCCTGATAATGCGGAAGCTTTGGCGGCGATGGGACTGGTTTATCAGCGCCAAAAAGAACCATTTTTGGCGGAAAAACAGTTTAAATCCGCACTTCGCTCTGATGCGAATTTTACCAGAGGGCGTACTTATTATGCGGCTTACCTGTATGAGCAGGGCCGGTTTAAGGAGGCCGTGGAGCAGTTTGAAAAAGCCTCTAGCGATGTGAACTATGAGGGGCGCGCTCAAATATTTAGTAATATAGGTTTGATACGTTTAAGGCTGGGAGATATTGACCAGTCTATTAAAGCGTATGAGAAGTCACTAACTCTGAGGCATGGTCAGCCCAATGCTGTGCTCGCTTTATCATCTTTATATTTTGAAAAGCGTGAGTTAGCGAAAGCGGACAAATTGTATGGCGCATTCTGGGAGTCAGTGCGCAGAGGCGGGGCTTCACATTCACCCGCGAGCTTGGCGTTGGGAATTAAAATCGCCAGGGAGAAGAAGGATTTGAATGAGGAGGCATCTTTGATGTTGTTGCTGAAGAACATGTTTCCCAACTCCGCTGAATATAAAACGATGAAAGGAAGTAGTTGATTATGTCGTCCGAGGCCGCATCCAACCCCGCCGCTAATGATCGACCGGGCAGCCGATTGCGTCAGGCCCGGGAGAATTTGGGCTGGAGCATCCCGGAGACAGCCGAGCGGCTGCATGTTATTCCACGTTATGTAAAAGCTATTGAGGATGGCGAACATAGTCAGCTTCCTGGCTTAGTGTTCTTGAAAGGGTATGTTAGAGCTTACGCCCGTTTGGTCAATCTGTCTGAGGACAGGGTGATCGAAGATCTGGAGCAAGAATTATCTCTGGAAGACGGCGGCTTTACGGAAGAAAGATCAGCTCCTACGCCATCCTATGAGGAAAAGCCTAAGAGTGGCGGAGGGTTGTGGCTGATAATGCTGGCGTTGGCGGTTGCGGCGGGACTCATTTACTTCTTCCTCTCGGGACGAGAGTTGGTGCCCTCGGAGGAAGCTGAACCGACGGTCCAGGAAGTGGAAACTTCTGTCGAAAATTTGGCTGTGTCTGGCGGCGACAGTGGCGATGTGGTTGAGTCGCTGGTCCCAGCTGATGAGCAAGATACCTCAGGCACGGAGGCTGAACCAATACCACTGGACAGTTCAAGTCGCGAGGAAGATGATCAGGCGCCGTCCCCTGAAGATTTTCTACAGCCAGAAGATGTTGGCGCTTCTGAGCCCTCGACAAGTGAGCAGTCTTTGGTGGCGACTGATGAGGCCCCTGTTGAAGCCGAGCCAGCTCCTTCTACAGCGTCCGAGTCCCCGGCTCCTCAATCTGCGATAGGTAAAGTTGCTGTTCGGGCGACATTTATTGGGGATTGCTGGTTTGATTTGAGAGATAAGAGCAACAACCGCGTTGTGGGCTTATACCGCCAGGGCGATGTGGTTGATTTTCAAGGGGAGTATCCTTTGCGCTTTATTATCGGCGCGGTGGACGCTGTGAAGTTGGAGGTAAATGGCAATCCTCTGGATTTCGGGCAATACCGAGTACGCAATAACCGTGTTGAAATGACCTTGGAACGTTGAGGTTCTGTTTTTATGCATTTTGAGTCACCGATAAAAAGGCGACGTTCGCGCCAGATTATGGTTGGCGCTGTGCCGGTTGGTGGAGATGCGCCTATCGCTGTACAGTCAATGACGAACACTGAGACCTGTGATGTTGATGCGACTGTAGCGCAGATCGAAAAGCTGCAGCAAGCCGGGGCGGATATTGTCCGAGTATCGGTTCCAACTATGGATGCGGCGGAAGCCTTTGCTGCCATCAAACAAAGAGTTACTTTACCTTTGGTGGCGGATATCCACTTCGACTACAAGATCGCACTTCGGGTTGCTGAGGTGGGAGTCGACTGCCTCCGTATCAACCCGGGAAATATTGGCAGGGAGGACCGCGTGCAAGCAGTTATCAGCGCCGCCAAAGATAACGGTATCCCGATTCGTATTGGAGTTAACGCCGGGTCGCTGGAAAAAGACTTACAGAAAAAATATGGGGAGCCTACGCCGGAAGCCCTGGTGGAATCCGCGATGCGCCATATCGATATTCTTGATCGTCATGACTTTCAGAACTTTAAGGTGAGTTTGAAAGCGTCAGATGTTTTCATGACCGTAGCGGCTTATCGCCAAATTGCAGGCCAGATTGAGCAACCACTTCATCTTGGTATTACCGAGGCGGGTGGGTTCCGTTCTGGCGCTGTCAAATCCGCCATTGGGTTGGGAATGCTTCTGATGGATGGTATTGGCGATACGATCCGTGTTTCTTTGGCGGCGGATCCAGTCGAAGAGATTCGCGTCGGCTACGATATTCTCAAGAGCCTTAAGCTGCGCACTAAGGGGATTAACTTTATCGCCTGCCCCAGCTGCTCCAGGCAGAATTTCGACGTGATCAAGACTATGAACGAGCTTGAGCGCCGCCTTGAGGACATCAACACGCCGCTGGACGTGGCAGTCATTGGCTGTGTCGTCAATGGACCTGGAGAAGCGAAAGAGGCGGACGTAGGTTTGACCGGTGGTTCACCTTCCAACTTGATTTATGTAGGTGGTAAGCCAGACCACAAACTGAATAATGATGAGTTGGTTGAGCGTTTTGAATCGTTGATCCGCAGCAAAGCCGCGGCTAAGCAAGAAGAGCTGGACGCGTTGATCGCAAAAGGGTAAATGTCTCCCCCGCGACATCATTTGCTCAAAGGTTCGAGCCTTTAAGTCATTAGCACAAATTTGAACATTGTCGGAGCGTCAATATCCGACAATCAGGAAACTTTTTAGTTAGAGGTAATATTTTGGCGCGTATTCAGGCTATTCGGGGCATGAACGATGTGCTGCCAGAGCAAACGCCAGTCTGGCGTTATCTGGAAGAAACAGCACGTTGCCTGTTTGAACAATATGGCATTGAAGAAATCAGAATGCCGATTGTCGAGCAGACGGATCTGTTCAAGCGCTCAATTGGCGAAGTGACGGATATCGTCGAAAAAGAAATGTACACCTTCGAAGATCGCAACGGCGACAGCCTGACCTTGCGTCCAGAGGGGACGGCAGGGTGCGTGCGCGCTGGAGAAGAGCATGGGTTGCTGTTTAATCAAACCCGCCGTCTCTGGTATAGCGGTCCCATGTTCCGTCATGAACGGCCTCAAAAAGGCCGTTATCGTCAGTTTCATCAAATTGGCGTGGAGTGTTTCGGCTTCAATGGTCCGGACATCGATGCCGAGCTGATCATCATGACAGCCAGATTGTGGAAGAAGCTTGGACTTTCTGAGCATGTCCAGCTGCACATCAACTCTATTGGTAGAGCGGAAGCGCGAGCGGAATATCGACAGGCTTTGGTTGAATATCTTAGCCAATATGAGGACCAGCTTGACGAAGATAGCCGGCGCAGGCTGTCCACCAATCCTCTGCGTATATTGGATAGCAAAGACGCCAAGACTCAGGAAATTCTCAAAAATGCGCCTCTGTTCAATGACTTCTTGGATGCAGAGTCCGCCCAGCATTTTGCTGGACTTAGAGCGTTTCTGGACAGGGCTGGTTTGAGCTATACCGTAAACCCGAAACTGGTGCGCGGGCTTGATTATTACGGCAAGACCGTTTTTGAGTGGATCACTGATTCGCTTGGAGCACAAGGCACTGTTTGCGCTGGTGGCCGCTATGATGGTCTGGTTGCGCAACTGGGTGGCAAAGGTACGCCTGGAGTCGGTTTCGCCATGGGCGTTGAGCGTTTGGTATTGATGCTGGAAACCTTAAGTCTGACGCCCGCCAGTCTGCAGGATCGCGCTGATTTCTTTATAGCAGCGCTTGGTGGCGAAGCTGAGGCGTATGCTTTCGACGTCGCTGAACAGCTGAGAGACCTGCAGCAGAACGTCCGAGTCGTTATGAATTGCGGAGGCGGCAGCTTTAAAGCCCAGATGAAGAAAGCGGACAAGAGCACGGCGGCTTATGCGCTCTTGTTAGGCGAGAACGAAGTAAATCAGCGTGAGGTAACGATCAAGCCTCTTCGTACTGATCAGGCACAAAAAACGCTGTCGCTGGAAGAGTTTATCCAGCGCGCGCCACAAATGATTTAATCACAGTTATTGATGCTTATTGTTGAGGAGAAGACAAGTGGATTCATTGCGCACAGAAGAAGAACAAATCGCCGCCATTAAGAATTGGTGGAAGGAAAACGGCAATGCGCTCTTGATTGGCATCGGATTGGCTCTGGCTGCGATTTTTGGCTGGAAAGCTTATCAGCAGAACGAAATACAAAAGAAAGAAGAGGCGTCGCAGATGTATCAGGAACTGGTGCAGGCGGCTGGCGCGGCGCAAGTTTCTGACGACGAAAAGTCTCAGGCTAACATCACATTCCTGGCGACTGAGCTTCAGACTAAATTTCCAGGCACAACTTATGCGCTTTATGCAAAGTTGTTTGAAGCGCAGCAAGCGGTAGAGAAAAAGGATTTCGCTGGCGCGGAAACCGCATTAAAAACAGCCGCGTCGGAGACTGAAGACGAGGCGCTCAAGCGCGTAGTGTCTTTGCGTTTGGCGCGCGTATTGGCGGCGCAGCAGAAATTTGATGATGCGCTGGCGGCCCTGAAAGTACAGAAAGGCGATGCGTTTTACTCTCACTTTCAGGAGCTCGCTGGAGATATTCTGAAGATGAAGGGAAGTCGTGCGGAAGCTAAAGCGGCCTATGAGCAGGCGCTGGCAGACGCAAAAGAGCATGAATTGCCGACTGAGCTGTTGCAGATTAAGTTGAACGATTTGGCGGACGTATAAATCTATCATGAAGTTCCGAATTCAATGGCGCCCGTTAGGGGCGCTTTTTTTCGTTATGGCAGGGTTACTGAGCGGTTGCGGCAGCGACGATGTGCGTCCCGACCCCGCTGAGCTGAAATCCTTTACTCCCGAGGTAGAGCTGAAGCGTCTATGGTCCCGCTCTATTGGAGATGGGCAGGATGAGCAGTTTTTGAAGTTCGCGCCTTTTGTCGTTGATGACAAAATATACGCTAACGATATTGACGGCGAAGTCTATGCGATTGAACTGGAAAGCGGTAAACGTCTGTGGGATATCGACCTGGATGAGCCGTTGGTTGGCGGCGTAGGGGGCGACTATCGCAGAGTTTTTGTCGCCACTCTTGACGGCGAGCTGCTGGCGTTGAACCGGGAAAATGGAGAAATACTGTGGCGCGCGCCTACTTCCAGTGAAGTGTTGGCTCCGGCTGTATCCGGTTCAGGCAAGGCCATTGTGCAGACACTGGATGGAAAATTGGCCGCCTATGACGTAGAAGACGGCAAGAAGCTATGGGAATTCGCCAGCAATGAGCCTGCACTGACTCTTCGGGGCACCGCGAAGCCGGTGTTGCTGCAGGACGGTGTCATTTCCGGTATGGCGAATGGCTCCGTCGTCGCCGTCAGCGTTAACGATGGTCAGCTATACTGGGAACAGCGCTTAGCGACGCCGAAGGGGCGTACTGAGCTTGAGCGTCTTGTGGATATTGATGGCGATGTATTGGTTCAGGACGGCGCACTGTTCGCGGTTTCCTATCAGGGCCAGCTGTCACGTCTGAGTCCGATGAATGGCAAGGAAGAGTGGTCCATGCCTATGTCCAGCTATGTGACGCCTGGCATTGGGTTTACCAATATCTATGTTTCCACGACTGAAGGGGATGTGGTCGCCGTAGACAGAAATTCCAAAAAGGAAATTTGGCGTCAGTCTGATTTGTCCTATCGTGAGCTGTCTTCCCCCGTCGTTTGGGGTAACTACCTGGCGGTAGGCGATCTGGAAGGCTATGTGCATATATTGTCGCAGGTGGATGGCCGCATGCTGGCGCGGATTCATCCTGCCGGCGAACCCATAAACGCCGCTCCGCTGATTTATGGTAATCATTTGATTATTCTGGGCAGCGACGGCGATTTGAGCGTTTGGGACATTAAGTAATTTTGACGCGCGGCGATTTAAGTCGCGTTTCTTGTATAAGTTGTAACCGTATTATTTAGAGATATCCGCGATCATGAAACCGGTAATCGCCCTCGTGGGGCGGCCAAATGTTGGCAAGTCCACGCTGTTTAATCGCATGACCCGCAGCCGCGACGCGATCGTCGCTGACCTGCCGGGCCTGACCCGCGACCGTAAATACGGCGAAGGCGAGTTGGAAGGCAAACACTATATTGTCGTTGATACCGGGGGGATTACCGGGGAAGAGCAGGGCATAGACGCCGCCATGGCGGGGCAGTCATTCACCGCCATGAACGAGGCGGATGTGGTGCTGTTTGTGGTGGACGCGCAAGCAGGCGTTACGCCCGCGGACGAAATGATCGCCAAAGAGTTGCGCGTACGTGGCAAGCCCACCATTTTAGTGGTGAATAAAATTGATGGTATGCAGCCGGAAGTGGCGGCGGCGGACTTTTTCGCGATGGGTTTTCAGGAGTACATGTACACGGCTGCCTCACATAACCGCGGCGTGCGTTCATTGCTCGAAAAAGCGTTAGAGCCGTTTCCGGAGCAGGAGTCGCTGGAAGGCGAAGATGACTCCGGTATCCGCATTGGCATTATCGGTCGCCCCAACGTTGGTAAATCAACGTTGGTGAACCGTTTGTTGGGTGAAGATCGCGTTGTGGTATTCGATCAGCCCGGCACCACCCGGGACTCTGTCTATATCCCCTACGAGCGATTGGGCGAGCGTTATACCCTGATTGATACAGCAGGGGTGCGTCGGCGTAAGAACGTCAGCGAGGCGGTGGAAAAATTCTCTATAGTGAAGACCTTGCAGGCGATCAAGGACGCGCATGTGGTTATGCTGGTCCTGGACGCTCGTGAAGGCATTGTTGACCAGGATTTGCATTTGCTTGGTTTCGCCATTGAAGCCGGGCGTGCTTTGGTTCTGGCGATCAACAAGTGGGACGGTATGTCTCAGGATGACAAGGATAACGTGCGTCGTGAGATCGATCGACGCATGGGGTTTGTGGAATACGCGCAGATCCACTTTATTTCCGCGTTGCATGGCACCGGCGTTGGGCATTTGTACGAGTCAGTGCATGAGTGCTTTGACAGCGCTATGGCCAAGTGGTCCACCAACCAGTTGACCACACTGTTGGAAGACGCTGTTTCCCAGCATCAGCCGCCAATGGTCAACGGACGTCGCATCAAGTTGCGTTATGCGCACCAAGGCGGCTCGAATCCCCCGCTTATCATTGTGCATGGCAACCAGACTGACGCTCTGCCAAACAGCTACAAGCGTTATCTGGAGAATACTTTCCGCAAAGTGCTAAAAGTGGTCGGTACGCCGATTCGCTTTGAGTTCCGTAGCGGCGAGAACCCCTTTGCAGGCAGAAAGAACAAGCTTTCGCCACGTCAGCAGAAGAAAAAAGAGCGCTTGATGAAGCACGTTAAGAAGCTCAAACATAAGCAGAAACGCAAAAAATCCCGCTAACATCGTTTCTTGCGTTAAGCGTCGCCGGAGTCCCGGCGACGTCTCCTAATTTTCCATCACTTCTGTATTTTGCGTCGCCTGAACTGCTGTCAGCGCGATGGTGTAGACGATATCCTCCACCAGCGCCCCACGAGACAGATCATTAACCGGCTTCTTTAAACCCTGTAGCATCGGGCCCATGCTGATGACATTGGCGCTGCGCTGCACTGCCTTGTAAGTGGTGTTGCCGGTATTCAAATCAGGAAATACGAATACGGTCGCCTTGCCCGCTACTTTGCTGTCCGGGGCTTTGGTCTTGGCTACGTCCTCAATGGCGGCGGCGTCATATTGCAAAGGGCCGTCCAAAGGTAGATCTGGACGTTTCTCATGGGCCAGTTTGGCGGCGGCTCTTACTTTATCGACGTCGCTGCCGGTGCCTGAATCGCCAGTGCTGTAGCTGAGCATCGCCACACAGGGTTCGATGCCGAATAGGACGGCGGAATCAGCGCATTGGAGGGCGATGTCGGCGAGTTCCTCGGCATCTGGGTCCGGGTTTATGGCGCAATCGCCATACACAAGAACTTGTTCTGGCAGACACATAAAGAAAACCGAGGATACAATACGGCATTCCTTACGTGCTTTGATTAGCTGTAGAGCCGGGCGTACCGTATTGGCGGTGGTATGCACGGCGCCGGACACTAGTCCATCCACTTCGCCGAGCGCCAGCATCATGGTGGCCAGCACGACATTATCTTCCAGTTGCGCCTCCGCCATTTGCGGCGTCAATCCTTTGTGCTTACGCAGCTCCACCATGGGTGAAATGTATTTCTCTCTGACCTGATCCGGCTCGATGATCTGAATAGCGTCTGGCAATTGCACGCCCTGAGCTTCGGCGACGGCAATAATTTCCTGGCGCTTGCCTATCAAGATGCATTTCGCAATGCCGCGCTCATGACAAATGGTGGCGGCTTGTATGGTTCGTGGCTCGTTGCCTTCGGGAAGAATAATCGTCTTGTTGGCTTCCTTCGCTCGTTTCGATAGCTGGTAGCGAAAGGCCGCTGGCGACATACGAGGCTTGCGCGGCAGGCTGACGGATTGCTTGAGCCATTCAGGGTCAATATGGCCGGACACGCTGGCGATAACGGACTCGATACGCTCCATGTCATCCAGGGGGACTTCGGTGTCCATGCGCGATACCGCGGTCGCGGTGACATAAGTGTCCTTACGGGTGCTCAGCACGGGAAGACCGGTATCCAGTGCGGACTGGCATAATTTCAGCGTGCGTGGGTCCGGTTTCAAGCCGCCGGTTAGCAATAGGCCCGCCAGGGGGATGCCGGTCAGGGCGGCGGCGCAACTGGTGACGAAAATATCTTCACGATCACCGGGCGTGATGATCAATGCGCCTGGCTTCAGGCGGCTGACCATATTGGGAATGGTGCGGGCGCACACGGTCGTGTGGAGTACTCTGCGTTGCCTGGATTTGCCTTCGTTCAAATACTCCGCTTCCAGTTCTTCAACAATGTCTGAGGTCCTGGGCGCAACCAGATCGGCGCGCCAGGGAATGCTGGCGATGAGGCGGAAATGAGATTGCCGGAATACGTTGCACTCTTTTCCATAATCATGTCTTTCGGTTGGAATCTCGTCCTCATCTCCGTCGTCGCTAAAGGGCGGCTCGTCGCCGTGAGGGGCATGAACCTTGTTGAGCACACAACCGACTACATCAGGGTCCGACGGGTCCGCAAATAGCCGGGCGGCGAGAGACAGGTGGTCGTCCAGGTCTTGCGGGGGCATGCCATCAGGAGCGGCGACCAGGATGACTTCAGCGTCGAGGTTGCGCGCCACCTCTACATTCAGGCGGGCTGAGTAATCGTCGCCAGGTGGAGGCGCGACGCCTTCCACGATGACGACGTCGGCCTCTGTATCCACTTTGTGAAATAGCGCGATGGTTTGCTCCATCAGCAGAGGCGTTTGCTGCTGGCTCATCAGACTGTGGGCGTAGCGTAATGGCATGGGATCAGGGACTGTTAAGCCCATTTTTTCCCGGGTGAATACGATTGAGCGATCCGTTTCATGATGATTATCGCGGGGTTGTGCGAATGGTTTGAAAAACGCGACGCGCAGCCCCACGCTATCGTAGGCCCTGAGTAAGCCAAGGCAGACGGAGGTCAAGCCTACTGCGACGGAGGCGGGGGCGATAAAGAGAACTTTGGCCACGATGATTCCTCTTGGTTAGGGCGGTGAAAACATGGCGACGTTCGATGACGTCTACAGCGATTATTTGTTGCGCCTAATCAACGCCAGGGTGTCTCTGGCGATAAGAAGTTCCTCGTTGGTGGGAACGACCATGATGTTTAGCGTGTCGTCCTTGGATATGCGTCCCTGGCTTTCTTCTCCGTGGCGGTGGTTCGCCTCGTCATCCATGTCGACGCCCAGAGGCTTGAGCCAGGCGCATACCTTGGCGCGTACGGGCGCTGCATTTTCGCCGATGCCCCCGGTGAAAATAATGGCGTCCAGCGGCGCTGTCGCCAGATAGTAGCCGGCGATCGTTTTCGCCAAACGATAGCAGAAAATATCGATCGCCAGGGTTGCCTGCTGATGGCCTTCATCACTGAGACGCAGCAGCTCGCGCATATCATTGCTGACTTCTGAGACGCCAAGCAGTCCACTCTCCTTATTTAGCAGGTGCGATAGCTGATCGGGTGTGTAATTCAGCGTCTGCGTCAAATGCAGGACCAGGCCGGGGTCGAGATCGCCGCAGCGGGAACCCATTACCAGGCCTTCCAGAGGCGTCAATCCCATACTGGTGTCGACTGATACGCCGCCTTTAATAGCGGCGGCGCTGCATCCGTTACCGAGATGAGCGCTGATGAAATTGCAGTCGTTCAGCGATTTGCCAAGCAGATCGGCGGCGCGTCCAGCGACAAAGCGATGGCTGGAGCCGTGAAATCCGTAGCGCCTGAGTCCATGCTCTCGATACAGCTCGTAGGGAAGGGCGTAAGTGTACGCATACTCCGGCAGGGTCTGATGAAAAGACGTGTCGAATACCGCGACTTGATTTAGGTTCGGAAACTTCTGCGCAATCGCCTTGATGCCCAGCAAGTTTACCGGGTTGTGTAAGGGCGCCAGCTTGGCGCACTGTTCAATCTGGGCGATTACTTGCTCGTCAATAATGGCTGAGTCGCGAAAAGTCTCGCCGCCATGCACGACTCGGTGTCCGACGCCTGTCAGGTCCTTAGCGTCGATACCGTGCTCATGCATATGTTGGAACAGTTGGTCGATGACGCGGCCATGGTCTGCGTTGGGGCAAGGTTGGCGCTTGTCTTCTTCGTGACGCCAGCGCATGCGAAAATTGGCTTCGGCGGAGCCCAGACGTTCGGCGATGCCGGTGAGTAGGGGAGCGTCTTGCTCGGGGTCGATTATGGCGAACTTGAGTGAGGAACTTCCACTGTTCAACACCAGAATAAGTTTTCCTGTCATGCCTGCCTTGGATGCTTGTTTTCCGGTGACTTAAAAGCCGGGGTGATGATTCGCCCCTCAAGTATGGCTCATGATGACGACTGGCGCCTGTGAGCGCAAGGGGCGTTTAGGTGGCGTAGGCGCGCCGGTTTTCCGATATCCAGTTGCAGAAATCGCTTTCCGCCACTGGTCGGTTGTAATAGTAACCCTGTGCGTAATCGCAGCCTTTGGAGCGCAGGAACTGCATCTGCGCCGCATCTTCCACGCCTTCGCCGATGACTTTGAGGCCCAGGCTGTGAGCCATGGTGATGATCGCTGTCACCAAGGCAGCGTCTTCCGCCTCGGTGTTGACATCCTTGACGAAGGAGCGGTCAATTTTCAGGGAGTCAAACGGGTAGCTCTTCAGGTAGCTGAGGGCGGAATAACCGGTGCCGAAGTCGTCCACGGACAGTTTTACGCCCATTGCGTCCAGCTTGTGCAAGATCTCAAAGGTCTCTATTGAGTCATCCAGCAACAGTCTTTCCGTGATTTCCAGCTCCAGGTACTCGCCCGCTAGGTCATTGACCTCCAGCGCTTTCTGCACGGTATCGATAAATTTGAGATCGCGGAATTGACGTGGCGAGACGTTGACGGCGATCGTCAGTTTCAGTCCGGTATCCTCATGCCACTTTTTCACGTCTCGACAAGCGGTATGCAGCACCCATTCGCCGATGGAAGTGATTAGCCCGGTTTCTTCCGCCAGTGGGATGAATTTGTCTGGGGCCACCAGTCCCAGCAAGGGGTTATCCCAGCGAATCAACGCCTCTGCGCCGACCAACTGCCCGCTGGCGGTTTCTACAATCGGCTGGTAATACAGCAGCAATTCGTCTTGCTCAAGGGCCTTACGCAATTGCGTCTCCAGCTTGAGGCGTTCTCTGGATTGCTGGTTAAGGTCCGGGGTGAAGCGGTGGTAGGCGCTCTTGCCTTTGTGCTTGGCCTGATACATGGCCGCGTCAGCCTGTTGCAGCAACGTGCTTGAGTTTTCACTGTCCGTTGGATAAATGGCGATGCCAATACTGGTGCTGACGAATATTTCCTGATTGTTGAGCAGGAAAGGTGAGGAAAACGCCTGCAGAATGCGAGCGGCAACCAACTCGGAATCTTCGGGCGACTCCAGCGACGGCAGAATGATCAGGAACTCATCTCCACCCAAACGGGCTACTGTGCTGTTGCCGCGCAGAGATGAAGCGATGCGGCGCGAGGCCTCAATCAGCAGGGTGTCGCCATTGTCGTGGCCGAGGGTGTCGTTGATGTGCTTGAAGTTATCCAAGTCCAGGAACATCAGGCCCACCTGCGACTTGTCGCGGCGGGATTGCGCCAGCGCCAATTTGAGACGATCCAGCGCCAACATGCGGTTTGGCAGGCCGGTCAGCAGGTCATAATTGGCTTGTCGCAGTAATTGTTGCTCGTAACGCTTACGTACGCTGATGTCCTCGCCCAGAATCAGGTACTGAGACGACTCGCCATCGGTGTCGCGGATGGGAGTGATCACCACTTGTTCCCAGAACTTCTCGCCGCCATGACGGGTGCTGTGCATTTCCCCCTGCCACATGCCTGCGCGCTCCACCTGAATTTCAATGTTGTGCCAGAGCTGTTCATTCTGAGATTCATCAGGGCTGATATGCGTCAGAGTTTTGGGATGCTTGCCGATAATCGAATTCAAATTGTGGCCGGTCAACTGGCTGAATTTCTGGTTGGCGTAGGTGATTTTCCAGCGCTTATCGCAGATCAGTACAGAGGAGGGGCTTTGCTCAATGGCCAGCGACAACTTGCGGATTTCCGCCGCGTCCAGCTTTTGCTTCTCAATATCGTTCAGCAAGGTGAGGCGCATCTCGTTGATGGCGTCCGTGACACGCTGCAGCTCATCCGGCGGTTGGCCGCTCTTTTGTGAACGATCCAAGGCTAAGGGCGTGTCCAGCTGGTGAATATTAAGGCCGCGGGCGTAATTCGCCATTTTGGATAGATGACGTGTCACTAGATACTGAAATATCCATAGGATCAGTACGGAAATGAAAAAGGTTTTAAACGCCTGGGTTGTCATGATGACGAAGATGCGCTGCCGCAACTGGCGATAGATATCGTCAAGGCTGGCGGTGATGGTCAGTTCGCCCAGCTCATACAAATCGTCGGAAGAGTGCTGCAGCTTGATTTTATGCTTGATCGTCGGAATCCGCGGAGGGATCTCGCCCATCTCGATTTCTGAGTCCGGATAAATCTGCAGATGCAGGTGCACGATGTCGGGCAGGTTCAATATGCCCTGCATTTGCACGCGCAGTAATTTCTGGTCGAGAGACCATAGGCTGCGCGCCAGCGAGGACTGGTAACTGGTTTCGATCAGATTCATGCGCTGATCGACCAACGAAACGTCTTTCCGATAGTCCGCATAAACCTGGATGCCTGTGGCGAACAGCGTAAACAGGGAGCTACATACAAGGATGTAGCCCAACATGCGAAAAGAAAGCGGAGAGGTCTCGCGAAAATTCCAGACTTTGCGAAACAGGTTACTCATTATTCGCGGGTGCTCTTTTTTCTTTCATGTAGGTAAAAAAGCAGCTCAAAGTCTTTTCATGGCGCAACAGACCGGCAGCATTGGAATATATTAAACATTATAAACTTAGCCCAGCTTTCCACCTCGCGCAAAGCGTCAAACAAGGCAAAATTGGATTATTGACTCAGGTTGCAATTGTTCTGTTCAAAATTTAACCGCTTTGTGCAATACTTAGGAATGGAGGTGCGTTCTATGGCTGATAATACTGTAAACAGTTTGGCGACCAGTTCTTTGCAGCAACTTGATGCAGGTCGGTCGCGAGAACGTGAGCAAACCCGTCAGAATGTCGACAATGCGCAAACCCAGGCCCGGGAGACGACGCCCGCCGTTGAGGTGGAGCTTTCTCAGGAAGGCCGGGAATTGAGTCTGGCGAACAGTCAACAGGTTAACGCCTCGACTGAGACGGAACGGACTCAAGGCGCTGCTGAAAACGCCGCACCAACGGCGAATTTGGCTGAAACGGAAGAGGATCAATCACCGCCTCCCCGTGAAAGCGCTTCGCAGACGACTCGACAGTTTGACCGGACCGCTAACGAGGCATTGGGCACCGTTATCGATATCCGATCCTGACGAGTTCTCGCTGACGCGGAACCGCATTGCGGACAATTCGCCGCCGCTTAACCCGTTTGGAACAGGCGGCGGGCGTTTTCCGCAGTGTAGCTGCGCACGTCTTCTTCCGTTTCACCACGATACTGCGCCACTATACGAATCACTTCCTGCACAAACCATGGGAAATTGGTGTTATTGCGCGGACGCGGTTTAATACTTCTCGGCATAAGAAACGGACTGTCTGTTTCGACGAGGAGTCTGTCGCGGGGAACCTCTTTTACTAAATTCACTAGATCTCCCGCTCTACGCTCGTCGCATATCCAGCCTGTGACGCCAATGTGTAATCCCAGATCGAGATAGCCAAAGAGCGCCTCGCGGGTTCCGGTGAAACAATGCGTCACGCCGTGCTCGAAGCAATTCCGGTGCGCCCTGAGTATTTCCATTTGACGCGTGTACGCGTCTCTTTCATGGAGATAAAGTGGTTTCTGGAATTCGCGATTCAATTCAAGCTGAGCCGTGAACGCCCATTCCTGATCTTCGGGAGTGGAAAAGTTGCGATTGAAATCCAGCCCCATTTCACCCACGGCGACGACATGAGGTTGTTGGAGCAGCGACTTCAAGGTTTTCAGGCCTTCCTGATCTAGCGTTTTGGCGTCGTGAGGATGCACGCCAGCAGTGGCGAAGACATAACCAGTATGCTCTTCGGCAATCTTCGCAGAGGCGACGCTTTCTTTAACGCTGGTTCCAATGGCGATCATACCCTCGACCCCATGGTCGCGGCTGTCGTCCAGCAATTGCTGTAACTTTCCTTTATAGCGGCCGTTGGTCAAGTTGACGCCGATATCAAACATGCTTAATGAAATCCTTCAAATCAAAGCGCCCATATTAAGCGTCGGAGCAGGATTTTTCCATGTGAGAAGAGGATGGGGGCTGGGTCAGGCTCTAAAAGCGGATTGCTCGTTAGCCCACAGAATCGCCTGGCGATAGGTGGCGCTGATTTCTCCGCTATTAATATTCATTTTTTCCAGCAGGTTCCAATGGATGGTGTCCAGTTTGCAGCGCTCGTATTGCAAGGTGGTGTGTAACGCCAGCCCGGGTTTTCCTTTCATTTTTACCAGCGCATCACTGACTCTCTCAGAAAGAGGGAGCTTGTTTAGAATTTCTTCTATGGGCATGTCAAAAAAAGCTTCCAGGCAGGAAAACAGGCCGACGGTGAAATAAAGGTCTGCGGCCTGAGGCTCAATGGACTGGGCAATAAGCTCGCACATGCGGGCGCGAATCAAGGCGATGGTGATCAGCGCTTTAGGTTTGTCCTCAATGTTGGATAGCGCCAATAAGGTCGCCCATGACTTGATACGGCTGATTCCCAGCAGCATGACCGCCATATGAATGGATTCGATGGTGCGCGGACGTCGGTAGGCGGCTGAGTTCACCAGTTGCAGCAGCTTGACGCTTAGAGAGGGATCGCTGGTGATGGTTTTGATGATCTGGTCAATCGATAGCGCCGGGTTTTGCACTTTGGCGATCAATTCCATCACCGCCATTCGGTTATGCGCCAGTTTGCGTCCGGTGACAATTTCCGGCTTGCTGAAGAAATACCCCTGAAACAGGTCGCACCCTAAGTCACGACAGTATTCAAACTCCTCATGGGTCTCCACTTTTTCCGCCAGCAGGGTGATGTTCAGGCCCTTTAGATGCGTGACCGTCTGTTCCAACCTGTCCTTGGAAATGGCGGGAATTTCAAGCTTAACGATAGAGACGTACGGCAGGAGTTCGTCGTACTTGGTGCCTGGGACATAGTCGTCGAGAGCGAGGGTGAAGCCATTCTTGCCGAGGCGGATGATCGCCGTCACGATCTCATCGGTTAGCTCTATGGTCTCCAGTATTTCAATGACCAGAAGTTCTTTAGAGAAGGGGGGCGGCTGCATTAAAAGCGTTGCGGTGAAGTTTACAAACGCCTTTGCGCCGCCGGTTACCTCTCCGATAGGTATTTCTGTAAAGGCGTTGAGCAAAACCTGAGAGGTGGCCGCATTGCCGTCGAACTGGGCAGGCTGTTCGTTTGAGCGAAACAGCAGCTCGTAACCTACTATCTCTTTTGTTGCGTTAACAATTGGCTGGCGGGCCAGAAGAATCTGCTCAACGGTCATTCATCGCTCCCAAAGCGGGTACGTCACAAAACAGGGAAACCTATTTGAAGTGTAGACTAAATGCCGCTGCGGCTGCGTAAATTTACCCGCCACTGTCGCTGCAATGGGAGGCTGTTCGCACAGAAGAGCAGGGGGGATGGCCGAAAATTGAAATAAAATCGCCCCCTCATGAAAAAATTAGAAATTAGTGTTTGACAGGTATGGGCGGCTTCCATAGAATGCGCGCCATCTCACCGAGATGGTGTTCCGTCCCCTTCGTCTAGAGGCCTAGGACACCGCCCTTTCACGGCGGTAACAGGGGTTCGAATCCCCTAGGGGACGCCATATTTAAAAGCCCTGCATCGCAAGATGCGGGGCTTTTTTATGCCCTTCGAAAAGTCCGCGCTATCCTCTTTATTAAGTTAAGGATCCTCTGAAAAGCATTGGCGAGGCGGCCAGTGCAAGGAAAAAGTCGTCGAAAAAGCGCAGTTTATCGTGAATAAATGAGCATTTTGAGCCGACTTTTGACGCAGTAATGGCAACGCAGGTAGTTTTTCAGAAATTCCTTAAGTACCTATCCCTATCAGCTTTTATTCATATATTCATACACTAAGCCCATTTTCGTTATGGGCTCTTTCGCTTCGCTGCCTATCGAGCTGCTTAGAGGCGCTCGCATCCACATGCACGCAAACAATAGTAAGATTAGTGTTTGACATGCGTGAGCGGCTTCCATAGAATGCGCGCCATCTCACCGAGATGGTGTTCCGTCCCCTTCGTCTAGAGGCCTAGGACACCGCCCTTTCACGGCGGTAACAGGGGTTCGAATCCCCTAGGGGACGCCATATTTAAAAGCCCTGCATCGCAAGATGCGGGGCTTTTTTATTTCCTTTCCAAAAGATCTGTATTCCTCTCTTCTAGAGCGTGCCCGCTTATATCTGGTGAGGGTAAGTAGTTGGATTTGCTTGTGTCGAATGGCATTATCCCGGTTCAGTCGCTGTCATCTTGTCAGCCCATTGCGAATTGATGTTGGCTGCAGGATTTCTCTACAACGCCAAGGCGAAAGGATATGTCGCACTCAAGCTCTCATCAGCATGATCATCACGCTGGTCATGCGCATCACCATGGCCATTTTCACGGACCGTCCTCGGCCCCGAACTATAACAAGGCCTTTGCCTGGGGCGTGGCGCTGAATCTTGGGTTTGTCGTGGTGGAGGTGATTTATGGACTTATCGCCGACTCATTGGCGCTGATCACCGATGCAGGGCACAACTTAAGCGATGTCCTGGGTTTACTTCTGGCCTGGGGCGCCTCTTATCTGGCGACGCGTACGCCGACCTCCCGACGTACTTACGGTTTTCGTCGAGGAACGATTCTGGCTTCCCTGTTGAGCGCGATTCTTTTACTGCTGGCATTGGGCGCGATCGCCTGGGAGGCCGCCCACCGAATCAATCAACCTGTCAGGGTGGATGGCGTGACCGTAATTGTCGTGTCGCTCATTGGCGTGGTTATCAATACCGCGACTGCGTTGATGTTTCTGAGTGGTCAAAAGCACGATCTCAATATCAAAGGCGCCTTTTTACACATGGCGGCGGATGCTGGCGTTTCATTTGGCGTGGCGGCGGCGGGAGTCGTTATCATGTTTACCGGCTGGTTGTGGCTTGATCCGGTGATCAGTCTGGTCATTGTCGCGATTATCCTTTTGGGAACCTGGGGGCTGTTTCGGGATTCGCTCAATCTCGCCATGGACACAGTGCCTTCTCATATCAATCCTGATGAAGTTGAGGCGTTCTTGCGCAGCTATGCCGGCGTGACGGATATCCACGATCTTCATATCTGGGCGATGAGCACCACGGAAGTTGCGTTAACCGTTCATTTACTTATTCCCAATCAATCTGTGGATGACGCCTTTCTCGGCGAATTGGCGCTTCAATTGAACGAGCGCTTCCGTATTGGCCATAGCACCGTCCAGGTCGAAAGAGGGGACGGAGCGTCCTGTCATTTGGCTCATCCCGGAAGCCTGTAACTCCCCACAGAAATCACCTTTCTATTTTCACTCGTAAGGTCTAGGCCAAAGAGGTTCGCCTACAAGTCCTAGCTTATTTGGGTGATATTCATCCTTTCAGACCAGTGATAAGTTCTTCCGTATCACGACGGCATCCCGACTGCGCGAGTGTTGTTATGTGTTCTTGCGGCAGATTTCCGAGTGCATCCCCCCGTTCACTTTGGTCATCTGCCCGCTTTGAATCATAAGATGAAAGCGCTTTCATAAAAGCGGGTGTGACGTACGTCGCAAATTTTTGATTTAAAAGGTTTTTGGTCCTGTACCGCAAGCCTCCCGACGGGGAGGCGTCGTCATTTCGGTTACAGGCTGTGCGCACTGATCAGGAGTCAATCGACCATGAAAAAAACACAATTGTTAGTTTGGGGCGCGGTAATCGGCGGTTTATGCGCTGTGACATACCAATTCATGCCAGGCGGGGAAAGCACGACGACGGCGCAGGAGCAACAAGCCGCCGCCGGCGCTCAAAATTCCGCTGCAGCGTCGCCCGCGCAATCAGTTCAATCCCCTCAACAGACGGCCTCTAAATCGGCCCCAGGCGCAGCGAAGGACTCCGAACCGGAGCTCCCCGATTACGCCATGAACAACGAAGAATATCCCTCCATTGAATTTCGCATGACGGAAATTGAAGCACGCCGCGATGGTCGCGCTTTTGATCAGGAAGAAGTCGTACGTGCGATGTGGGAGCCTTCCGCATGGAAGAGCGATGACGGTATTGCTGACCAGCTCGAATTGAGCGATGCGGATCGTTTTGATGGTCGGGAGTTTATTCGCTTCAGCCCGATGAAGCTGGAGTCCCTGATGCCAGGGGATGAGATGGAAGTGCCTGTGCTGCCGCAAAACGCGACTTATCAAATGGTGGTGGATCGGGTGGAGTCCCATGGCGACGGCAACGTCACCTGGTACGGGCATTTGAAGGATTTCGAACAGGATAATCAGGTTTCTTTTACCCGCGGAGAAAATCTTACCTATGGCGGCGTCACCACCCCGGAAGGGCTGTATGTCGTTGAGGCCCGTGGCGACAAAGGATGGATCGTCAACAGCGGCACCTTGTTCAAAGGTGAAGATTTACACGTTGAAGTACCCGAATTGGCGGATGTGAACAAGGCCGATGAAGGAACGGCGTCTCCGGATCAAAGCACCGGCGGGCCTATCGCTCAGTAAGGATAAGCGTTAGCGCCCGGGGTAGGAGGCCAGGTCGCACAGTGGCTGGCTAAAAAAAACAGACAGAGAGAGTAATAACGATGAAAAGGAAATTAACCGGAAGTATGTCTAAATGGTTGTCCTGCTTGACTCTGGCGGCTGCTCCCCTGGGCGCGCAGGCGGTGACAGTGGATATTATGGTGGTGTACGACGCCTATTCCGCAGGACGCTTTGGCGGCGAACCGGCAACGGCCATTCGTAGCTGGGTAGACCAAGTAAACGCCATGTATCAAAACAGCCAGGTAGACGTGCAACTGCGTTTGGTCGGCGCTTTCGCTCATGAAGAAAGCGGTTCCAGCATGGGAGAAGTGCTTGGAAACCTGCGTGTGGATAACTGGGTTATCCAGAAGCGTGAGGAAGTCGGCGCGGATTACGTTACGCAAGTACATAAAACCGGTTCCTGCGGCGTTGCATACGTCGCTGTACATAAGGATTGGGCGTTCAGCGTCACAGGTCCAGATTGCGGGCCTCAGGTTTTGGCTCACGAAGTCGGACACACCATGGGTCTTAACCACTCCCGTCGTCAGGGCGATCAAAGCGGATCGCGTTATCGCTACGGCCTCGGCCATGGCGTTGACGGCGCTTTCGGCACCATTATGACGTATGAGTGGTTGTTCAATGCCCCGAAAGTCGCCAAATTCTCCAACCCGAGAGTGCAGTGCAACGGGCTTCCCTGCGGCGTTCCTGCCGGTCAGGCGCAAGAGGCGGATGCGGCTCAGGCGATCAACAATGTGCGTAATGAGATTGCTGCGTTTAAACCGACTAAAACCGACGGCGGCAACACTTCCGGCGACAAAGTGTCTGTATTCCAGCATTACAACTACGCGGGTTACAGCGCGGCGTTGGGCGAAGGCCAGTATCGCCTGAGCGACTTGACTTCTCGCGGCGTTCGCAACGATGACCTGTCTTCAGCCCGCGTGCCTTCCGGCATGGTATTGGAACTGTATCAGCACGATAACTTCGGCGGCGCGAAAACCGTTTATACCTCAGATGTATCCGGCTTCCCGCTATCCGGCGTGAATGACACGACTTCCTCGATTATCGTCAAGAAAAGCAGCGGCGGCGGTCAGAGCGGAGCGCAACCAGTTGATAACGGCGTATACATGCTGCAGGCCAAACACTCCAGCAAGTGCGCAGATGTATACGGCGGCAAGCAGGAAGCGGGTACGCCTGTCATTCAGTGGAGCTGTCACCAGGGTAACAACCAGCGCTGGAACTTCACCCACATTAAAGATGGGTACTATGAAGTCAAAGCGGTGCATAGCGGCAAATGTCTGGATGTCTCCAACTCAAGCAGAAGCAACGGCGCCACGGTGCAACAATGGTCCTGTAATGGCAGCGCAGCTCAGCAATGGAAAGCAGTGGACAACGGCGACGGCACGTTCCGTCTGGTGTCTGGCGTGAGCGGCAAAGTGTTTGATGTTAAAGAGGTCTCAACGGCTAGCGGCATGGCTATCCATCAGTGGGACTGGGTTGGCGGCGACAACCAACGCTGGTATTTGAAGCGCGTGAAGTAAGCGTTTTAATATCCCTCTATTGAAGATATCCCCCAGTGCGCTTTGAGTGGCGACTGGGGGATTTTTCGTTATGGAGTGTGCGTTTATCTGATTGTTCGAAATGGGAGTTACTTTCCAATTAGCTGGATGTCCATCGAGTTTGCGAAGGTCGCAAGAGTGGCTTTGCATCCAAACTGAGAAAACAACATGAGGGCGATGTCACTCGCACTGGCCGATCTTAAGCTTGCTGGAATAGTGTAAGGCCAGGGGCTGTTCAGGGCGTGGGTCATTATCAGGGAGTGAATGTTTTGCCTGAGCAGGTTGGGATCATCTGTATCCGCCGCCACAATGCGATCGAGTACTAATTCTGAACCGGTGTTCTGATAGTGGACCTTGTACATGAGAACAGAGGTCCAGCTCCTTACGAAATAAAACCACTCGCCGAAAGCATAAATATCCCATTTCACGTCCATGGACTCGGCTTTCGACACAATTCCTTCGAGCTGTTCTCCGCCATGTCGGTAGTGGATGTCACAAGGAATTTCTTTGCCGCCTTCGATAACTTGGTCAATGTACCGCCTGCCATCGTCGGCACGGCTGGCTACATAGTTTTCCGCGATGGATTTGTCGGCGGTAGTGGCGATAATTTTTAAAGTGATGCAGCGAATATCCAAAATAGGCGCGTCAAATGGATTACCTTCGCCTGTTTCGATCCATACCGGCTGTTCAAGAGAGCGGGTATCGACATGCTCGGCTTCACTCTTTTTCTCCGGCTGTTTCTTTGTATTTTTGCGTTTAAAGAATTCGAACATTGTTAGTGCGCCTTTTATCCATATTTTAACCAACCAGTACTTGTCATTATAGGTCGATGAGCCTGGTTAGCGTTTACTCTAAAGCATCACTATCGATCGGGTCTAAGTCGCGTCGTTTTGTCTAAAAAAACGGCAAATACTTATTATTTGTGATTGCCTCCTCAATTTAACGATTTTACTGACTTTAATGTAACGTAAATATTAATAGGCCTATATAGGTTTATGTGATTTATTTCATTGTTAATCAATAGCTTGAATTATTCGTAGGCTCTAAGTACTAGCTGCTTTAGGCGATGGTGGATAAAAGGCTCAAATGATAGATTTTCTGCGCCGTTGACGTTCCGTCGAGTTCTGGTTTGTGATCTATTTTCCGTTTTCCACGCTGCGGAAGTCCTATCCGGATAATAACGAAGTTCGTTATCGGGAAACTCCCATAAATGGAGCAGGAAAGTTGGTATAAAAAATGAAAAACAGCCTCAAAAAAATTCTGGCCGCTGGCGTTCTCGCGACGGCTGCATCCACTTCCCAAGCCGTCACTGTCGATCTGATGGTGGTGTATGACTCTTATACCTCAAGCTACTTCAAAGGCGATGTAAACACCGCTGTGCGTAACTGGGTCAGTCAGGTGAACAATATGTACACCAACAGCCAGATTGACGTGCAATTGCGCCTGGTTGGCGCATACGCCCACGAAGAGACTGGCTCCAACATGACGGAAGTGTTGGGCAACCTGAGAGTGGACTCATGGGTAAACCAGAAGCGTCAGGAAGTGGGCGCGGACTATGTGACTCAATTGCATCGCACCGGCTCTTGCGGCGTGGCTTATGTCGCTGTCGACCGCAACTGGTCATACGGCGTGGTTGGACCAAGCTGCGGACCCACTACGTTGGCGCACGAACTCGGCCACACCATGGGCCTGAACCACTCCCGCCGTCAGGGCGATCAAAGCGGGTCGCGTTATCGTTATGGCCTGGGTCATGGCGTTGATGGCGTATTCGCCACGATCATGACTTATGAGTGGCTGTTCAACGCTCCTAAAATCGCCAAATTCTCTAACCCCAACCTGCAATGCAACGGTTTGCCTTGTGGCGTCGCGGCGGGCAACTCTAACGAAGCGGACGCAGCACGCGCTATCAACAACGTGCGTAGCGAAATGGCGGGCTTCATGCCGACAAAGGTCGGCGGCGGCAACCCCGACGGCGGCGATAACAATGGTGGGGACAACAATAACGGCGGCGACAACAACAATGGCGGCTCCAATATTTACACCATGAAAGCCAAAAACTCCGGCAAGTGCGCCGATGTTTACGGCGGCGATCGTCGCGATGGCGCTTCCGTCATCCAGTGGAGCTGTCACGGTGGCAACAATCAGCGCTGGCAGTTTATTCACCTGGGCAACGGCGTTCATCAGATCAAATCTGTGAACAGCGGCAAGTGTCTCGATCTGTTCGGCGCGAGCCAATACAACGGCGCGTATGCGGGTCAGTGGACCTGTAACAACTCCAACAACCAGAAGTGGCAGGCGTTCAAGAACAGCGACGGAACTTATCGTCTGATCGCGGTTCACAGCGGCAAAGCGCTGGACGTAGACGCTGCAGGCGGCACCTACAATGGCGCAAGACTGCGTCAGTGGGATTGGGTTGGCGCTAATAACCAGCGTTGGATTATCACCAGCGCAGGCCAATAAGCTTCATCTGGCTAAGCCTTATAAAAAATCCCCGCGAATGCGGGGATTTTTTTGTCTTAAGCAAAGCAACCCGGTTGATAAACGCTTAGTCCATAAAGCGCGCCAGAATCAGATCGTTGATTTCCGCCACATGAGTAATCGGCGCCATATGGCCCCAGGGCGTCTGCTTGAATTCAAGGTTGGGCAGACTTTCCTTCAGGCGTTCACTAATGCGCCGGGATGATAGTGGGCTCTTCTCGCCCGCCATCAGATAGGTGTTGAATGGAAAGCTGGCGTAATCCTGCAGTCGGGTGGGCTCTTCTATTAGCGCCTTGAAGTCCAGCGCCACTTTTCTGATCTGTCCGCTTAGCGCGTTACGAATGTCCGAAGGGTAGCGTTTGAATGCGCCTGGGCCGGACCAGTAATCAATAAACTGCTGAGTCGCCGACATCTCGTCGTTTTGCGCGAGAGTCCGCTCCAATCCTTTTACGACTTCCACAATCTCCAGAAATGCCGGCTCCTCGGGTGATAGCAGATGAAACGCGACCGGCTCGTAGATGGTCAGGCTGAGAATGCGTTCGGGGTATTGCGTCGCAAACCTCAACGCCGTGGCGGCGCCATAGGAGTGGCCGACTACATGCAGCGGGGTGTTGTCCTGCTGCTCCTGCTCCTGCTCCAATACAGCAAGGACGCGATCCACTTCGTCCTGCAGGCAGAAGCGCTCCGCCAGATGAGCCGGGTAGGGGGCCTCGCCATATCCCCATAGATCCACCGCCAGGGTACGGTAGTTTTCCTGCAGTTGGCTGGTGAGCATTTTCCATTGAGCTTTGGAGCTCATGGAGCTGTGCAGGAGCAATATAGGCTGGCCTTCACCGCCAACCTTGTATCCAGTCAAAGACTGCATAGTGACCTCGCAATTTCCACAATGTTTTATATTTATTCAATCTCGGGTTCTATCCATGAAAATTCCGCGTATATTACCTATCTGTAAGGAAATATTGATAGTTAAAACATTATCTCCCGAGTATTACGTGTTACGGTAATTAATACATAGGATTTATTCGGAAGTGCAGGTTTTTAAATGAATTTCCGGATTATTTCCAGATTAGAGGACGCGGTTGAACGCGCTATGAACGGCATAAATTTCGTTCCCATGGCGGATATATAACCCATCCCGCCGGCGTTCAGTCCTTGGTTGAGTTCGCAAAACCCCAAGGAGGAGAACATGACCGTTTTGCTTCTGTTATTGGCGGCGTTGGCGTTGGCTTATTTCGGCGCTGGCGCGTTGTCCTGGACAGTCCTTTTCACTATCGCCGCTCTGGCTTTCTCGTTCACCGATCCCGGCTTCGCCGGTTTGTTGGTCGTCTGGGGGCTGTTTATCGCGGCGGCGGTGCTGCTTAACTCCTCTTCGATACGACGGCGCTATGTCACTGCGCCGATTCTCGCCTGGGTGGGCAAGACGCTGCCGGGGATTTCCGATACCGAGAAAGAAGCCATCGAAGCGGGCACCGTCAGTTGGGACGGCGACTTGTTCACCGGCATGCCCGATTGGAACAAGCTGCTCGCGATGAGCAAACCTACCCTGACCAAAGAAGACAAAGCCTTTATCGACGGACCGGCGGAGCAGTTGTGCGAAATGCTTAACGACTGGGAGATCACGCACCAACGCTATGATCTGAGTCCGGCGACTTGGAAATTCATCAAGGAAAATGGCTTCTTTGGAATGATCATTCCCAAAAAGTATGGCGGGCTGGAGCTATCCGCGCTGGCGCATTCAACTGCGGTGATGAAAGTCGCTACCCGCAGCATCACTGGCGCAGTGACGGTCATGGTGCCCAACTCGTTGGGTCCTGGCGAGCTTCTGCTGCATTACGGCACCGAGGAGCAGAAGGATTATTACTTGCCCCGTCTGGCCAAAGGTGAAGAAATTCCCTGCTTTGCGCTGACGGCGCCCAAGGCGGGTTCAGATGCCGGCGCTATCACCGACAAAGGCATTGTCTGCAAAGGCGAGTGGGAAGGTAAGGAAGTCATTGGCCTGCGTCTGACCTGGAACAAGCGATACATAACCCTGGCGCCGGTTGCCACTGTGTTGGGACTGGCGTTTAAAGTCTATGACCCGGACCATCTGATTGGCGATGAAGTCGAGCGGGGTGTTTCCTGCGCCCTGATTCCCACCAGTACTCCGGGCGTAAAAACCGGCGCGCGCCATTTGCCCCTGAACACTGTGTTTATGAATGGGCCGACCTGGGGCGAAGATGTCTTTATTCCCATGGACTTTCTGATCGGCGGCGAGAAATACATCGGTAAAGGCTGGGCGATGTTGATGAACTGTCTCTCCGTGGGACGCGCTATTTCGTTGCCGGCATTGAGCGCCGGGGCTGGCAAACTGTCCAGCCTCACCAGCGGCGCCTATGCCCGTATTCGTGAGCAGTTCAACCTGCCGGTCGGGTACTTCGAGGGCGTGCAGGAAGCCTTGGCGCGAATTGGCGGGCTGACTTATTTAATGGATAGCGCCAGAGTGATGACGGCGGGGTTACTGGATAATCACGAAAAACCTGCGGTGCCTTCTGCCATCTTGAAATATCACAACACTGAAAAAATGCGCAACGTGGTCGGCGCTGCGATGGACGTGCACGCCGGACGTGGCGTTATCAAAGGGCCGCGCAACTACATCGCGCGGGTGTATCAGGCGATTCCCATCAGTATCACGGTGGAGGGCGCCAATATCCTGACTCGCAGTCTGATGATCTTTGGTCAGGGGGCCATTCGCGCGCACCCTTATCTGTTGCAGGAAATGGAAGCGGCGCAGAATCCGAACAAAGAAAAAGCATTGGATGACTTTGATCATCTCTTCTTCAAGCATGTGCGGCGCAACTTGCAGCTCACGGCGCGATCTTTGGTGCTGGCTTTTACTGGCGGCACGGTTGCGTCAGCCCCTGAATCGGCGAGGGAAACCAGACCTTATTTCCGTGATATGACGCGTCTGGCGGCGGCGTTTGGTCTGGTCAGCGATGTGACGCTGGCTTCCCTGGGGGGAGAATTGAAACGGCGCGAGATGATTTCAGGGCGTCTGGGCGACTGTTTGAGCTATCTCTATTTAGGCTCAAGTGTCTTGAAGCGTTTTCATGATGATGGCTGTCCTAAATCGGATGCTCCGCTGATGCACTGGGCGATGCGCTACTGCCAATATGAAATTCAGAATGCGTTGCATGAAGTGCTGCGCAACTATCCGGTGAAGGCGCTGGGTCTGCTGTTGAGACCGCTGGTGTTTCCTTTGGGACGCCACTTCGAGCGCGCTGACGACGCTATTTGCCGTGAGATTGCGGAGATGTTGCTGCAACCCTCTGAAGCGCGCGACAGATTGGTGGACGGCGTCTACCGTAATACCCGTCCGGATGATCCGGTAGGTCGAATCGAAAACGCCTTCCTGAAGAAAGTCGGTGTGGCCAACCTGGAGAAACGCATCAAGAAGGCGATTAAAGCCGGAGATATCCCGGATGACGATCTATACGCCATGCTGGAGGCGGCGGTGAACAAGAAAATTCTCACCACGGACGAGGCGGAGCGATATCGCGAAGCGGAGGAAGCGGTGGACGACGCCATTCAGGTCGACCATTTTGACCCTCACGAACTGCCCGTAACGCAATCCGACTAACCTTTCTCCATACTAGGTCCCAGGCCGGCGTACCTTACGCCGGCTTTTCTCAGGCTTCCGCTATGTCTTGAACGTTATTTCCTTGGATAGTCGCTCTGCGTTTGTTATGAATACCGTGTTCCTTCAACGCAACAGAGAGACGAGTGTGAAAACCTACGAAGATATCCTCGACGCCATGTACGCGTTATACAGCGATGCATTCTCCAATGCGCTTCCCGTCTTAGAGAGTATGAGAAGCTTATGGAGCGAACCTGACAGACTTGACTGGATTGCGATAGGTCAAGAACAGGAGAGTTGGTATCTGAACTTCGCCTGCGGGGAGGCTATCGCAGAGCACACGTCCGTTCGCGGCTATCTGGCCAACGCAGCGGAATACCTGAATAAGGACAGATCCCGCGGTGACGAACTATTGGACATGATCCGCTACGAGCTGATTGACTGGACGCCATTTGAAGAGGAAGACGACGTCAGCGACGATCAGGGAGAAATGAATGAGTTCATCATCTATAGCGCCCTACACTTGGTCGCCGCAAAGCTGCGCAAAGAAAAGTTGCCACAACTCTCCGTCACCCTGGCGGACCCACTGGAAGTGACCGTATTTGACGATATCGAAGCCTCCAACTTCGACGCATCCACACCTCAGTACAATGGCGCAGAACTGACCAGAAAAGACCTGCTGGAAATGTTGTCAACGCTCTGCCGAGAACAACCACACAGAGACTACCTGACGACGCTACTCAAACTTGACCGCAAAAACAGCGAGAAAGCGCTTGTGATTGCTGAGAGGTTTGTTTGAACGACCAATCACCGTTGCCGATAGGGGATCTGGCAGTAGGTGATGCCGTGTTTTGGGCTCAGGCGGTGTTTGGTCAGGAACATGTTGAGTGAGTTCATGGACAGGTTGATGTTGGGCGTCGGCCCAAGATAAATGTGTTCAAGGTAGTGGTTGTCGTTGCTGCGGGTGGTCAGGTTGAACTCGAAGTAGGGCACCAGCATGGAAGCGCCTTCCCGAAACTTCACTGGCGAATTCAGGTAGTCCGTCACGCCGGGGGAGACAATGCGCCATTCCTCCTCTTCCTGAAAGGAGGGGTGTTTCAATATCGCGGCGATGCGCAACAGGTCTGATTCGATCATCTCAAACACGCCATGGTAAGACTGCGATGGCGGAAAATGTGTGGGGCCTGCATGTTCGCCGTGTTGCTCAGCCAGCGCCTCCACCACATCCATCACCTGACGAATGAGAGTCGTTTGCTCCTGGTGGCTGTAAATGCACTTGCCTACCTGAAACGATTGCTGACTGGCGCACTCCAGAATATGCGCGGCGGGAAAGCCCACGCTGACGCCTTTACCCATGGAGCTGTAGCCGCGCCACTGACTCAACAGATTGCCGTTGGAGCGAAATGAGGCCCCGAACAGCATATGTCCATTAGTGATGCGATGAGCGATCCAGTCCCGGAACTGGTGCAATAGGCCGGGTTTGGGATGACTGTCGGCGATGCGGCGATCTACTTCGGCGCTGATTAGGTCGGCGGTATGCTTCAACTCGGCGGAGTCGTTCATATAGCGAATATCGCTGGCCCACAGATTACCGCTTTCCACTATGCCCAGCAGGCCGGAGAACGTGGTGTAGTGGTACAGCGTGTCGACGGGTATGTCTGAGTACAACTTGGCGGTGATATCCTGAATCATGGCGCTCGCTTCAGTCTTTGTTTTCGTTGCAATGGAATGCGTGGGGATGATGTCCGGGTCAAACCCAGACATTATCCTCCGCCGTTCGCTCTCCGCCAGCGTCGCCGGTATTCGCCACGCCTCTGGGCTCAATCAGCATGGCCCGACACTCATTCTCTGCGAAAGGCTTATGCTCCACGCCCGCCGGTACGACAAACATTTCTCCCGCCTCCAGTTTCACTTTTCCATCTCGAAATTCAATGCACATCTCACCTTCGATCACCATAAAGACCTCATCCGTGTCTTCATGGCGATGCCACACAAACTCACCCTGGATCTTAACTACCTTGAATTGATAGTCATTCATCTCCGCAATCACCCGCGGCGACCAGCGTTCACTGAACTTGGAGAATTTTTCTTTTAAATTGATGGCGGTATGGTTCATTTTTCACACGCTTGAGTACAGTCTTACAATCTTTCAATCTAAGTCGATGTGAGAGTGCGGTCAAATGTGGGATGACCAACGCTGAGTTAAAATCAGCATCAATACAGGAAGAAACTAACTTCGTATGAACGCCTTTTAGACAAGTGGCTGTCTACTGTCTGAATTTTGTCTTGTGGAGGTGACGTTATTCGCTCTCGCTCTCAATAGCTTGATTCCTCAGTCAGGTTCCGAAAGGAAATAAGTACCGCGTTCGCTCGCGTAAGGGCGTTATCCAGGACCAGGTGCTTTGCCGTGAAGGCTGAGATATTATCAGCGGCATTCTTTTCATGACTTCAAAGGAATAAAAACAATGAATTTTGAAGACTTTAAAAAGTGTGTTTGTGAGGCGAAAAGCGCGCATCCTTTTTGGTTTGATTTTGAGCCGGACGACGCGCCGGATCAGGATAGTCTTATTCGCGCCGAGCAAATGCTGGAAGCCCGGTTACCGCAGGAGTACAAAGACTTTTTGCTGCAGTATGGCGGCGGCTATTTCGCTTTCGGCAATGTCTTTTCCCTGGAGGAAGGCAGTGAGTGGAATCTGATTGATATCAATGCTGAATTCGCCCATCTTCGCGCAGGCTGCGTGTTGATTTCAGAGAACAGTAATGGGGACTTCTTCGGTTTTGATGTGCGGGACGGCGTATGTCAGTCAGAGCTGTGTTTCTGGGATCATGCGCAAGAGTGCTGGCAAAGCAGCGGCTACACGAATCTATTTGAGTACTTGAGTAAAGTCGCTCTCACCAATTAAAGCGGGACAAGGCCAACTTGGCGTTGGCCTCTTGTACCTCTTTTCTACAAACCTGCTACGACAAAACCGCTATAGCGTCGCCTGCGCCAATGCCTGCTCCAGGTCCGCGATGATATCGTCCTTGTGCTCGATGCCGATGGATAGGCGCACCATATCCGGAGAGACGCCGGCTGCGGCCTGTTCTTTTTCATCCAACTGCCGGTGTGTGGTGGTCGCGGGGTGACAGGCGAGGGTTTTTGCGTCGCCGATGTTCACCAGTCGCTTGACCATCTGCAAGGCGTCGATGAAACGGCCGCCGGCTTCTTTGCCGCCCTTGATGCCGAAACTCAGTACAGAGGAAGGTTTGCCGCCCATGTACTTCTGCGCCAGCTCGTAATAAGGACTGCTCTCCAGACCTGGATACTTCACCCAGCTGACGCTGGGGTGGGACGCCAGAAACTGGCATACCGCCATGGCGTTTTCCACGTGTCTCTCCATCCGCAGCGACAGGGTTTCGACGCCTTGCAGAATCAGGAACGCGTTGAATGGCGACAGGGCAGCGCCCATGTTGCGCAATGGCGCGACCCGTGCGCGACCGATAAAGGCGGCGTCGCCCAGGGCTTCGGTATACACCACGCCGTGGTAGGAGGGATCAGGCTCGTTGAGCTGCGGAAAGCGGGGGTTGTCCTTCCAGGGAAAACGGCCTGAATCTATGATCACGCCGCCGATGGTGGTGCCATGGCCGCCGATGTATTTGGTTAATGAGTGCACCACGATATCGGCGCCGAAATCGAAAGGGCGGCACAACACGGGAGTGGCGACGGTGTTATCGACAATCACTGGTATGCCGTGTTTGTGGGCGATTGCGGCGAGTGCTTCAAGATCGGCCACATTTCCGGCGGGGTTGCCGATGGACTCGCAAAAAACCGCTTTGGTGTTTTCATCGATCAACGCTTCCATGGAGGCGGGATCGTCGCTGTTGAACATGCGCGCGGTGACGCCGGATTGCGGCAGGGTGTGAGCAAACAGGTTGTAGGTGCCGCCATAGAGCTGATTGACGCTGATGATATTGTCGCCGGCGCGGGTCAGCGTTTGAATTGTGGCGGTGATCGCCGCCATACCTGAGGCCATCACCAAGGCCCCGATACCGCCTTCCAGCTGCGCCATACGCTGCTCCAATATGGCGTTGGTCGGGTTCATGATGCGGCTGTAAATATTTCCTTCCACCTTCAGGTCGAACAAATCAGCGCCATGCTGAGTGTTGTCGAAATAATAGGAGGTGGTCTGATAGATCGGCGCCGCGACGGCATGCGTGGTGGGGTCGCCGGCAAAGCCGCCGTGAATGGCGATGGTCTCTTGTTTCATGGATCTCTCCGCTGCGCGTAAGGAATGGGTTTGCTCTGTGCTTGTTCGCGTCAGCCCCCGTAGAGACGGGCTAACTATTTGTATCGTTTAGAGAATCGTTGATATTAACAACGGCCCGCAACAGAGTGTACCGCTCGTTGGCGCAGGTCAATATGCCTGGCGTCTGAATTTGCCTTGCATCCTATTTGAAACTAGCATTGGCCTTGTAGACCTCCTGAAAACGAGCTGGCTGCCGTTTTGCGGAGCTTCCTGAATTTCAATTGCTGGATGACTGGCGCGACATGCGTAAACAATCTCTTCACATACTGCTGGTCGTCGTTGGCTGGACTTCCGTTGTGCTTGGCGTCATTGGCATTGTGTTGCCGTTATTGCCCACCACGCCCTTTATTCTGCTCGCCGCCGCCTGCTTCGCGCGTTCTTCGCCGAAATTCCATCACTGGCTGGTGTCTCATCGCCATTTGGGACCAATCGTAAAGAACTTTGAGTCAGGGCGCGGCGTCACCCGCAAGGTGAGATTGCGGGCGTTAATCTGCCTGTGGGTGGGACTCGCCATTTCCATGGTGGTCGTCGGCAAATTATGGAGCCTGATCATGCTCAGCGGTATTGGCGCCTGCACTACCTTATATCTGTGTCGTCTGCCGACCTGTGAAGAGGACGCGGGCGAGCCCGAATCCCAGGTTAACTAACCGGCCGCGAATTACTCGACGACCGGCTCTTCCCATTCCGTATTGAATTGCAGATCCGCCAGACGCGCGTAGAGTTCGCTGTCGCGGATCAGTTCGCTATGGGAGCCCAAAGCTTCCAGGCGACCATGATTCAACACGGCGATGCGGTCCGCGTTTTTCACCGTCGCCAGACGATGAGCGATCACCAGCGTTGTGCGTCCTTCCATCAGGCGTTCCAGGGCCTGTTGCACCAGATACTCGCTTTGTGCGTCCAACGCGCTGGTGGCTTCGTCCAACAACAGAATGGGAGCGTCAGTGAGTATGGCGCGGGCGATGGCGATGCGCTGCTTCTGACCGCCGGATAAGCCAAGACCGGCGTCCCCCAGACGGGTTTTGTAGCCCTGTGGGAGCGCGGCGATAAAATCATGGGCGTTCGCGGCTTTGGCGGCGGCTTCGATTTCCTCCTGTGCGGCGTCTGGTTTGCCATAGCGTAAATTGTCTTCAATGGAGCCGAAAAACAGGGCTGGCGTTTGCGACACCAGGGCGAAGCAGCGGCGTAAATCCGTAGGCTCAAGCTGTCGAATATCCACGCCTTCCAGACGGATTTCTCCAGCCTTGCAATCAAAAAAGCGTAGCAGCAGGTCAAACAGAGTGGATTTGCCTGCGCCGGATGGGCCGACCAGCGCCAGGGTTTCTCCCGGCGCAACATCCAGATTCAGGTGATCGATGGCGTTGGCGTCCGGCCGCGCCGGGTAGGAGAAACTGACGTCGCGAATAGACAGATTGCCGGGGATCAGCTCAGGAAGACTCTTCACGCCGAATTGCGGCGCAGTGATTTCATTCTTCGACTGTAATAGCTCCACGATGCGTTCCGCTGCGCCAGCCGCCCGCTGCAATTCGCCGATGACTTCGCTGACGGAACCTACCGCTGCGCCCACTAACACGCTGTAGAACACGAACGCCGCCAGTTCGCCGCCGCTGATGCGTCCTTCGATGACGTCCAGCCCGCCGATCCACAGCATGGCGCCGACTGCGCCCAGCACCAGAACGATGACAACCGTCACCAGGATGGCGCGTTGCACGATACGCTCCTTGGCGACGTTGAAGGCGTCTTCAACGTGCTCTGAAAAGCGTTGTTTATCTAACTTTTGATGGTTGTAGGCATGAACGGTTTTTATCTGTCCAAGCACTTCGCCTATATAAGAGCCGACATCCGCCACTTTATCCTGGCTGCGCCGAGACAAACCGCGCACCCGCCGCCCGAATATCAGAATGGGAGACACCACCAGGGGCACGGAAATCATGACGATGGCGGTGAGTTTTGCATTCGTGATGAATAGCCAGATGATCCCGCCGATCATCATGATGATATTGCGCAGCGCCACCGAGACGGAGGAACCAATTACCGATTGTAGTAGCGTGGTGTCAGCGGTCAGGCGGGATTGAATCTCCAGCCCGCGATTGCTTTCAAAAAAGCCGGGATGCAGCTCAATCAGGTGATCGAACACCTTGCGTCGGATATCCGCCACCACACGCTCGCCGAGCCAGGTTACCCAGTAGTAGCGGGTGAAGGTGCCGAGCGCGAGCGCGACGATCAGACCCAGGAAGATAAGCACATAGCGGGACAGCATCTGCTCAGACTGTGTCGCCAGGCCCTGATCGATAAGCAGTCGCACGCCTTGTCCAATGGACAGAGTGATGCCGGCGGTGAAAAACAGCGCGCAGAGTGCGAATACAATTTGTCGTTTGTAAGGAAGAATAAACTCAAACGTAGCTTTGAGCGCCCCGATGCGGGCTGTAGAAACGTCTTGCTGCATGGGCGGACCGTTGTGGGGTGGTCGGATAAAGGGTTGAAGTTATTTATGGAGGGAAAGTCGGGAAATTTAAAGAGGGAAAGTGGAAAAAGAGACGCTGATTACAGAATAAAGAGGGTGGAGGGAGAGAAGGGCGACGTTATGAACATCGCCCTCGGCGCTCTCAGTCAGTGCGCTTGGTGACTTCCAACAGGTGGTAGCCGAACTGAGTCTTGACTGGACCCTGAACAGTGCCGACTTCCGCACTGAAAACCACTTGATCGAATTCTTTAACCATTTGACCTGGGCCGAATTCACCCAGCTCGCCGCCATTGCGGCCGGAGGGGCACTGAGAGTGTTCTTTGGCCAGAGCGGCGAAATCCGCTCCGTCTTCGATCTGCTTTTTCAGATCGTTACACTGATCTTCGCTGTTTACCAGGATGTGACGCGCGCTAGCCCGTGCCATGGCAGTCTCCTCATATTTACGTGGGTTTAAACGGGCGCATTAAAGCACAGGAAATGCCTGAATGCGAGGCTAAACGCCTGCGGCCTCACTTTGCCGATTTAAATTGGCGTTAACCTGGCATTAACCACTTGATTCCTAGCCTTTCGCTCTCTTATTCGGCGAATACGCTTTGCCGTACAGGAGCGATAAAGCCACGTAACTAAGGAAACTGATATGCACAGTATTATTATTTGGGTATTGGCGGCGATGCTGATGATCGGTGATGTCGAGGCGGCGGAAGTCGTTAAGTTGAAGCAGGGCGCGTACGCAATTTCTGAAGCGGGCGTCACCAGCCTGGCGCTGCTCTCCGAGGATGGCGTGTTAATCACCGATCCCGCCAATCCTGAAAGAGCGAAGGTCCTGCAAGCCGAAATCGCCAGGCTGACTTCTCGCCCGGTGACCCGCATCGTCCTATCCCATGAGCATTTGGACCATGTCGGCGGTACGGAGGTGTTTCCCGGCGCGGAAGTAATTTGTCACATTTCCTGCAAAGCCGTGTTTGAGCTGGATGTCACTGGTGCTGCTCCGAAAAAGGTGCATGCGGTATTCGATGACCGACATAGTTTCCAGTTTGGCGGACGCAAAGTGACGCTGATTCACGTTGGGCCTGCAGACGGCTTCGCATCAGCCATCATTCACCTGCCCGAAGACGGTATTGTCTACAGCGCGGATCTATATGCAGACCGGTACATTATCCCCGGCGTATGGATGGACAACGACAATTATCTGGGCGTGCGAAAAGCCCTCAAACTGATGCAGGACCTGAAACCACAGATCGCGGTAAACGCACACTCAACCTCCACCTCCGTGCAGGCCCTGCAGGAAAACGTAACCTTCGTGGAAGATCTCTTTCAACTGGTTTCTGCGCAGATTAACAGAACCATGACCACCAAAGGCCCCGGAGCAGTCATGGACAATATCTCCCGCTGGTCGCAAGAACTGAAACTGAACCAATACAAAGACTGGAGCAACTACGCCACGGAATTTCCAGCTCATGTGCGCCGTATGACGTTGTCTATTTTTCATGGCGGGTGAGTCACTGTTTGTTTAGGAAAGGAAGCAGGGATGCATTCTTTGGAAGCTTGAGCGAAAAGCTATGGTTGCAAGGGGTATCTTGTTATTGACTCTATCTATGGAAGGCTCCATTTGCTTTTCCCCCAATCGCCATCTAAGAATAGGGTGTGCGTAAGCATGCGTGGTTGCTCAGGATGATGGCGACGGCCTCGGTTATGACAAGAATACATCACAAAGAGATTGGCTCTCCCTTATGAAACGGATCTATTTCATTTCTATTTTGGCGGCATCTCTGTCGCTGAATGCATGTCATGCGGATGTTGAGTTGAAGGCGGACGCCACCAAAGCGAAAGCGGCTCTGGTGGGCGTTTGGCAGGGCGACGGCAGTGCGGATGATGAGGGCAATTATTCGGGCCTGGAGGAGTATTGGAAAATCACGCGGACAGCGGATGGTCGTTTTGAACAGGAATATCTGTCCATGGATATGTCTGCGAAAAAGTACACGCTGGTGCTTGAAAAAGGCGCATGGGATTACGAAGGCGGCATGTATCTAGAGACGCATGACGACGGCAAATCTAACTCGTTCCGGGTGATTTCCATTACCGAGAATACCTTTCAATATAATTTTCCGCAGGACAGCGATGACTTCTTTATTGAAGAAGGCAAAGCCGACAGCGGTTTTGAGTTGATCAAGCCGCCGTCGGAGTTCGCCAAAGCGGATTAAGCCGGCTCGACATAACTCTCGCGCCAGGACTTCAGGCCCAATAGCTTCTCGCCAAGCGGCGTTAGCTGGGCTTGCGGATAACGCGTTTTCTCCCACTCTCTGGGATCGCCGGGAAATGCGAATCCCTGCGGAGGCGTATGCTCACGCCATGAGGTTACCCGCCACTGCCGCATCTCTTCATCGGACTCATTCGCCGGCGCCATAGAGATGTACTGGGCCATACGCACCCGGTCAGACTGGTTGGGGCGAATGCCATGGGCCAACAGGCTGTTGAAGATAAGCAGGTCTCCAGCGCGCATAGGAATGAACTCCGGCTCATAGCCTGTCAGATCGGGAACCCAGGGATCGCGGCCGGCAGGTTGGTTTTGTTTCCATTGCTCAAAGTCATGAAAAAGTTGCGGTACGCACTGAAAGCCGCCGCAATGCTCATCCGTATCGGACAGCGCCAACACGCCTTGCACGCCAATAGGAGGAGGGTTCATTGTCGAGTCTGCATCCCAATGAATGAACCCGCTGAATTGACGTCCGTCGCGGTTTGGCGTGTTCAGGTTGGCGCGGTCAATGGTGACCCATAAATCTTCGCGGTCCCAGATATCCACGAATGCGTCATAAACACGCTGCGTCTGACGGCTGTCCCATAGCGTCTGATGGTGATAGCACTCCACCATTCCGCTGTTGTTGAGTTCCTTCATTTCATGCTGACGCAATTGCGGTTTACTCCAGGTGGCGGCGTCCTTCGGGTCCATTTCCGTAAACTCCCAAAGCAATGACTGCACCGCTTGCACCTGTTTTGCATCCACTGCATTGGGGATGATGATGTACCCCCAGGTGCGCCAGAACGCAAAATCAGATTCACTGAGCACGCGTAAAGGAAGCTGTTTGCGGATATCTTTCAACTGCACGCCGCCGGGATCGGAAACGCTGCGATTACCGGGAGCTTTATACTCATAACGCTGGTTCATATTGTTATCTCCTGTTCTTGCCTGCGCTGATGCTGATTGGGAACAGGGGTATTCTGCTTGGCGTAACCGGGGGCAGGTTGTGGAAATAGGGCGGAGAATGATACTTTTCGGTCATTCTTATCAATTCTGTGGCCAGAATAGTATGACTCTGACGAGGGTTTTGCGATGATGGCCAGTCAGTTCGGCGGTGCGGCGAAAGGCTATGAAAGCGCTCTATGAAAAAGTCAGATATCCAGAAGACGCGTCCTGGCGCTTTTTTCTGCGTCAACTGGACGAACTGCCTTTTCAGTGGCATTACCACCCTGAGTACGAGCTTACCTACACCCTGAACAGCGCCGGCCAGCGTTATGTGGGCGATCATGTGGATCGCTACGAATCCGGCGATCTGGTGTTGATAGGTCCTAATCTGCCCCATAGCTGGCGCTCCTCACAGCGTCTTGACGAAAAAGCGCCGCATACGGTGTATGTGTTGTGGTTCAATCAGCAGTGGGTGGATCGCTTGTTGGAGAGCTTTCCCGAGTATAGCGATGTGGGCGAGATACTGAGACAAAGTCGACGTGGCTTGCGTTTTCGGCCAACTGACTACACAGCGGTAGATCGACTGTTTACAGGGCTTCCAGAGCAAGACCCACGGCGCCGTCTACTTACGTTACTCTCATTATTGGGAGATCTGGCGCAGACGCCTTATCGTCCGCTGGCGTCGGCGAATTTTTATTCCGGCGCCACTAATCGGCGTGAACAGGATATTCTGGATGGCATTTTGGACGCTGCTCATCAGGCCTTCGCCGATAAGCTGACGGTCGAGGACATGGCGCGACGGCACAACATGAGCGTCAGTAAGTTCAGTCGTTTTTTTAGCAAACATATGAATCAAAGTTTTAATCAGTATTTGACCCAGATTCGCCTGGGACAGGCGTGTTCAAAACTGATCAACAGCAAAGCGCCGATAGGGCTCATTGCGGAACAGACCGGGTTTAATAATCTTTCCAACTTCAATCGTCTGTTCAAGAAGCATAAAGGCGTGACCCCGCAGGGGTTTCGCAAAAGTTTTATTGCAGCGGGGCAATGACGTGCGTATAGCATTTGATCTGGATGACACTTTGATTCCCACCACGGGCCCCTTTGCGGCTGGAGAGCGTCGACTAGGGCCGCCGGCAGGATTATGGTTCCGTGAAGCCTTGCGTACCGGTGCGCCGGCGCTCATGCAAACACTGGCCAAAGACCATGAAATCTGGATATATACCACCTCTCTGCGTAAACCCTGGCTCGTTAAGGCCTGGTTTCGTTTGTGGGGCGTCAGAATAGGGGAGGTGGTTAATCAGGACGATCATCGTGAAGCCGTCGCCGCTAATCAGCGTTATTCCCGCTTCAGCAAGGCCCCCAGGCTGTTTGGTATTGATCTGATGATTGACGACTTACCCGGTGTGGGAATTGAATGTGAGCGTCAGGGATGTCGCTCCGTGATCGTGGCTCCTGACGATCCGGAGTGGGTGGAAAAGGTACTGGTCAGTGTCCAATAGTGTCATTGAACCGTGCGTCGAAAGAATCTGGATAGAATAAATAATAAACAGGCGGTTATAACTATGAAGGTATTGGAGACAGAGCGTTTAACGCTCCGTTGGCTGCGACTGGAGGATGACCATTTTATTTTGGCGCTGTTGAACGACCCATCATGGATACGTTTTATCGGCGACCGTGGGATAAGAACGCTGGAGGGCGCGCGTCAGTACATCCAAAAAGGTCCGCTGGCGATGTATGACAGGGAAGGGTTCGGTCTCTATCTGGTTGAGCTTAAGCAGGATGGCGCTCCAGTGGGCATGTGCGGATTGATCAAGCGCGAAGGGCTGGACGATGTGGATATAGGGTTCGCGTTCATGCCGCAATTTCGTTCGCAGGGATACGCCTACGAGGCGGCCAAGGCGGTGCTGGATTTTGGCGCGACTAAACTGGGTATGAGCCGCATTGTCGGCATTGTGAACCAGAGCAACGCCAGCTCAATTCGGCTTTTAGAGAAGATCGGTATGGCGATGGAGAAGACCACTCGACTTCCCAATGACGATGTTGATTTGTTTTTGTATGGGGTTAACTTTTCCTGAAGCGTCCAGTGCTCCAGTCCGTATCAGGTAAGCTGGCGACATAACTCCAGCCAGTTTTCGATACCGGCGCTGCGGTACTTTTCTTTATGCAGAATAAAGTAGAAGCGGCGCTGGAAATTGCGGTGCGGCGCTTCCAGCGGCGCCAGACTGCCGCGCTTGAAGGCGTCCACCAGGGTCACCCGCGACAGGCAGCCAATACCCAGGTTGGCCTCTACAGCCCGCTTTATCGCCTCGGTGTGCTGCAACTCAATGGACACTTTCAGGTCGGGAAGAATGCCGTGCATCGCCCATTCGAACGCTTGTCGGGTTCCCGAACCCCGCTCTCTTAATATCCAACTGGCGCGCACCAGATCTGCGTCGCTCAGGACTTTCTTTTGCGCCAGCGGGTGGTCGGGTGCGCAGAAAATTTTCAGTTCATCGTCGCGCCAGGGGATCACTTCCAGCTCATTGTGATTGATTTCCCCTTCCACCAAGCCCACATCTAATTCAAAATTAAGCACCTTGCCTGCGATAGTGGTGGTGTTGGCCACCTCCAGGGATACCTTGGCGCCGGGATGTTGCTGCATGAAATCCGCCATGATGCTGACCGCCAGATAATTACCGATGGACAGCGTGGCGCCCACTTTCAGTGATCCGATATCCGTATGCTGTTGAAAGTCCAACTCCAGGTCGCGAGCGCGCTCTATCAGCGCTTCCACCCGGGGACGCAGCATGCGCCCCAGTTCGTTGAGCTGGAGGCTTTTGCCGATGCGGTCGAACAATTGAATATTGAATTGGGACTCCAGATTGCGCAGCGCGTCACTGGCGGCGGATTGAGACATGGACAGGCTTTTGGCGGCCTGGGTGATGTTCTCGAAGTGAGCGGCGGCCAGAAATATTTCCAATTGTCGCAGGGTGTAGTGCATTATCGATAAATCCGATAAGAGTTATTGAATAATCCTGTTTTACAGATAGATTATACTCGGGTTAAATATCGATCAATGAAAACTTTAGCGCCTTTATCAGGAGTCAATGCAGATTATGTCAGGAATGCGTAAAGAAACGGTCACCAGCGTGCGTCATTGGAACGACACTCTGTTTAGCTTTACCACCAGTCGCGATCCGTCTTTCCGTTTTAAAAACGGACATTTTATTATGATTGGCCTGGAGCAAGACAGCGGCCGTCCGCTGATGCGCGCCTACAGCATCGCCAGCGCCAACTACGAAGAAGAACTGGAATTCTTCAGCATCAAAGTGCCAGACGGTCCTTTGACTTCCCGTTTGCAGAAAATCAGCGTCGGCGATGAGATCATCATGAGCCGCAAGCCCACTGGCACTCTGGTTGTGGACCATCTGTTGCCGGGGCGCAATTTATACCTGATCAGCACCGGCACCGGTCTGGCTCCATTCATGAGTATTATCAAAGACCCGGAAACCTATGAGCGCTTTGATAAAGTCATTCTGACCCACGGCGTGCGTTATGTTTCCGAGCTGGCTTATCAGGAGCTGATTCGCGACGAACTGCCGCAGAACGAATTCTTCGGTGAACTCGTGCAGGAAAAACTGATTTATTACCCCACCGTTACCCGTGAAGATTATCCCACGCAGGGCCGTATCACAGACTTGATGGAAAGCGGCAAGCTGTTTTCCGACATCGGTCTGCCGGAGATGGACCCTGAATATGATCGTTTCATGGTGTGCGGCAGCCCCAGCATGTTGAAAGACACCTGCACCATCCTCGATTCCCGCGGCTTCACTGAAGCTCGCCAAGGCGATCTTGGACACTATGTTATCGAGCGGGCGTTCGTCGAAAGCTGATCCATCCCCTTAGAAAAGCGATTTACGCAGCCTTCGGGCTGCGCCTTATTAGCCGCTCCGTACGTTAGTCCGGTTCTGCTATAGGGGCCGTCTGTTAGTGACCGCAGACGGCCCCGCCTTTTTCTGCACAGTATATTTTCCTTCCTACACGTTTATCTTCCCTGCTTAGAGCAGTTCAGTCCGCCTATGAATGCGATTGCGGGCGTTTCGATATGCTCTCTCACGTCCACGTCCACGTCCACGCCCATGGGACTCTCTCGCTTCACCCATAATTGCAGTGGGTTTGTAAGCTTTACATGTGATCGCCTCGACTTGCCTCCTCCATTAACGCCTCATTTTTAAACTAATCTATTGATAAATAAGATAAAAAATAAAGTTGGTCCAAGTTCTGATTATTACCCGTTGAGTTCGGAAACAAGTAAGGAGAAAGGATATGTTGTATTGGTCAATTGTATTTTTTGTCGTAGCGCTGGTAGCAGGCGTACTTGGATTCACCGGCATTGCAGCAGCGACTGCCGATATTGCACAGATTCTGTTCGTTATCTTCCTGGTGCTTTTCGTAATCAGCATCATCGCCGGAGGATTCCGCAGAAACCGATTATAGAGCTGTAATTGAGATCCAGAGGAAAGGCTGCGGTAGGACGCCGCCAATGAAACAAAACAACTGTTAGGAAACGAGGAGATGACAATGACTACATTCACCAACCTGTTGAAAGCAATGGTTATAGCCGCCCCGTTAGCTTTTTCACTGACCGCTTGTGATGCGGGCGATGGCGAAGCGGAGCAAATCGGCGAAGAGGTGGATAGAGCTCTGAACGACGCCGGCAATAGCATTGAAGACGCATGTGAAAGTGTTAAAGAGGGCGTCAACGCAAGAGACCAGGATTGTTAAGAGCCCTTGACGTAGTAAAGAGTCCTGGCGGAGTGGGGCCGCCGATGAACTCGTAAGCGAGCTGATCGGCGGCCCTTTTTTATGGTTGTAAAACGGATATGGAATAACGGAATTTTCAGGAGGCGCAACCTTGGCGCTATAAATGGTAACCACTATGCAAGTAGCTGAAATCAAAAGACATAACGTTCCTACGGTAGAGCGTAAGCTAGTGATGCTGGTTAACCTCGGCTCCGGCAAGGGACGTTCCGGAGACTCAATGGAGCAACTGGAGTCAGCGCCAGCCAGTGTGAGAGATCGAATATTATCTACGCACAGCATTCGTCAGGGCATCGGTCTGCAGGAAACTATTCGCAGGGCGGCGCAGGAAGCAAAGGAGAACCAGGCTGTGCTGGTTGTGGTTGGCGGAGACGGCACGATTAACGCCGCCTTACCCCACATCCTGGAGCATCGGGTGACCTTCGCTGTCGTTCCCGGCGGCACTTTCAACCTGTTCGCGAAAGAACATAAGTTGCCGGAGAACTTTGCGGAGGCCTTGGACATTGCGCTCAATGGCGTGGTTAAGGCGATTCCTTTGTACCAGGTCAACGACATACTGTTCGCGGTAAACGCCAGTCTGGGACTGTATCCCCGCATTATTCAGGCGCGTGAGTCGCATCAAAAACGGTTTGGACGCTTTCGCTGGGTGGCGTTTTTGTCCGGCATATGGACCTGTCTGACTCAGGCCAGGCCACAGCGAATGAAATTAACCTCAGAAGGATTCTCCCGCGCCATTAATACGCCGCTGCTGTTTAGCACCATCAGTCGTATGCAGTTGGAGCTGTTAAACCTGCAGGATGAAAAAGCGGCGGATGATCAGGGTTTTGTCGCCATTGTGCTTAAAGCCAAGGAGCGTCTGCAGTTGATGAAGCTGCTGGGGCGCATGGCGTTGGGCATGCCGGAGAGCCCGGAGTACTATGAACATATAGTCTGTCGAGAGCTGCAAATTGACTCTCACCGCAAGTCGCTGCGGGTTGTAGTGGACGGTGAGATTCGTAATGTTTCGACGCCCGTGAGGATGCGGGCGCGGCCAGGCGCCGCTTTATTTGTGGCTCCGCCAGACCCAGATAAAAACGTCAATTGATTCGTTATGCAGATTATTCAGCTGTCTGATCTCCATTTCGGTACGGAGGACTGGAATGTACAGGAAGCAATGGTGCAGGCTCTCAATGACATGCGCCCGGAGTTGCTTCTGTTCTCTGGCGATATTACTCAGCGCGCCACGCGTCTTCAGTTCGCCGCCGCACGGAACTTTTTAGAGAGAATTCAGGCTGATCATGTTTTAGCCGTGCCGGGAAATCATGATATCCCTCTGTTTAATCTTTGGACCCGTTTGACGGCGCCATATAAAAAATATTGTGAAATTTTTGGAGCGAATCTGGAGCCGGAATTTGAGAATAATCTGGCGCTGGTTGTGGGTGTAAACACCACCCATAAGTATCGCCATGTGGACGGGGAAATCGGTCCGCAAAGAGCTGACGCCGTGGCCCGTCGGTTGGCCTCCGCGCCAGACAAGCTGCGGGTTGTGGTCGCGCACCACCCTTGTCAGGTAGTGTTGCCGTCCGATCAGAAAAACCTGCTCATTGGTCGCGAATATGCGTTGAAAGCCTGGATCGAAGCAGGGGTGGATCTGGTGCTTGGCGGCCACATTCACTATCCCTTCATTTTGCCTTTACGGGAGAGCTTCCCGGAGGCTCCATCGGGTGTTTTCGTCATGCAGGCGGGGACGGCGACGTCGACCCGTGTGCGCAGCGGAAAACCTAATTCTTTCAATCGTATAGTTGTTAAGCGAGACCGTCGTTTAACGCTCCTTGAGCGCTGGGATTATGACGCTGCGACAGGGCGTTTTCGCGTCGCTTTGAAGTTTTCCCCCTGGGCTAACGAACCTTCCCGTCAGATGCAGGCGACCTCCTGTTGAATCAGCTAATATAGATAGTATTCATACAACCGCTTATAATGGCGCCCGTTATAAAGCCGGCCCCGGTTTTTAATATCTATCTGGTAAGACCGCTGAATCTTAAGGAGTAGAACCAAGTGACGTCTGTATTACCACGCTGGACTTGGTGTTGCATCTTGTCCCTGTGGGTGACGATGACCCAGGCGAGCCCGATCGCAGGCTTGCCGTCGCAATTATTGGAGTGGGCCGCCGCCGGCCAGCCATTATCTTTTCCCTCTCAGCAAAAAATGCTGCATCCCGCCGAAGTTCGGCAGATTTACGACATGAGTTTATACAAGCCCGTTTGGTTTGCGGATGAAACCCTGACGGAGCGCGCCTATGCATTAGTGAGGACGCTTGAGCATACCGATCAGGAAGGCTTGCCGTCGCAAAGATATCACACTGCGGTTTTGTCAGAGCTGTTGGGGCAGTACCGGGCGGGACCTGAAACATTCGGACGCGCGTTTGAGTTGGAGCTGCTGCTGACCGACGCTATGGTGGCGCTGTCCAGTGACCGTCTGACCGGCCGCTTTGACCCCAGGTCGATCGACTCCGTCTGGCGTGAAGAGCGCACTAGCGGCGAACTGGCTCCTCGTCTGTATCAGGCGATTGCCGAGGATCGTCTGTTGGAGGACATGGGCGCCATGGTGCCGACGCCGGAAGTGTACCAGGGCCTGTCGCAACTGCTGACGGATCTGCGCGAAACGGAAGCCCAGGGCGGTTGGCCTATGGTGTCTTACGGTCCGACGCTGCGACCCGGGCAGTCCGATTCGCGAGTCATTGAATTGCGCCGTCGCTTAATCGCCAGCGGCGACATGGAACGGCCGATGATTGATACCTCCGCGGGGGATGATGAGACCCTTTTTGACGAAGCCTTGGTAAAAGCCGTCCGCTTTTTCCAAGAGCGTCATGGCCTGAAGCCGGACGCTATCGTAGGAAAAGAGACCCTGGCGATGCTGAATACGCCAATTTCCGAGCGTATCGAGCAGGTGCGCAGTAATCTGGAGCGTCGTCGTTGGACCCCAACAAATCTGGGCGACCGCTATGTGGTGGTGAACATCGCCGATTACCGTCTGGATCTGGTGGATCACGGCCGCACCGAACTGAGCATGCGTGTAGTGGTGGGTAAGCCATACCGCCGCACTCCCGCTTTCAGCGGGTTGATGACTTATCTGGTGGTGAACCCTCAGTGGGAGGTGCCAACCCAGATCGCCGAAGAAGACATGCTGGAGCGCTTTATCGAAGACCCGGAATTCATCAGCAAAATGGGCTTCAGGGTATACAAAGGCTGGGGACGGGAAGAGGCCGCCCTGGACCCTGAAACTATCAACTGGGAAGAAGTCAAAGGCGGCAAGTTTCCCTATCGCCTGCAACAGGCGGCGGGCCCGATGAATGCGTTAGGGCGTATCAAGTTTATGTTTCCCAATGAATTTAATGTGTATCTCCACGATACGCCGAGCAGAAGCTTGTTCTATAAATCACAACGGGCCTTCAGCTCAGGCTGTATTCGCCTGGAGCGTCCTCTGGAACTGGCTGCAGCCTTGATCGGCAGTAAGAAAAGAACCGGCATCGAGCTGGACAAAATACTTGCGTCGGGGGAGCCGACCACACTGCGTTTACCGAGCCCGGTTCCAGTGCATCTGCAATATTGGACCGCCTGGATGGATGACTCCGGCGTGGCGCAATTCCGTAAGGATGTATACGGAAGAGACGCCCGACTGCAAATGGCGTTTGAAGGCAAAACGCTAGCGCCGGAGGATAATGAATGGTTAGAGCACTAACGGTCATTGCGCTCTGTCTGCTGATGACCCGTGCTTTTGGATTTGAACCCGGTAAAGTCGACTTCAGTATCAGTTTCAAAGGCGAAACCAGTGATTATCGGGTTATGTCCGCATTTTTGCAGGCGTCAGAAGAATTTGTCTTCAAAATTAATCTGCCGGAGAGCGAGCAGATTGAAATAAGCGGCCAGGGCGATGTCGTCAAGGAGCCCGGCGATCGTTATCGCTGGACCGCTCCTGCGCATCCTGGTGTGAGTCGTTTGACTATTCGCAGGCCTTCCACCGGGGCGCAAATAACCCTGAACCTGTTTGTGTTGGTGCCGGCGAACCAAGTCGAAGAGGGGATGCTGAGTGGCTATCAGATAGGCCACTATCCCAGTGAGGCCTACCTCAACCAGGCGATCTATCTTCCGCCTCCCGGCTACCTCGAAGTCACCAAGGATATGCTGGATATCGAGCTGACGCCCAATTACCGTTTGGAGCAGTTTCTATGTCGGCAACCCTCGGAGTTCCCCAAGTTTCTGGTGCTGCGGGAAAAGCTGCTGCTTAAGCTGGAGTATTTGACGGAGCAGGTGAATGCTGCAGGTGTGCCGGTTTCTTCTTTCGTTATTATGAGCGGCTTTCGCACCCCCTACTACAACACCTCCATTCGCAACGCGATGTACAGTCGTCATCAATGGGGCGGGGCGGCGGATGTCTTTATCGACGAGGACCCCAAAGACGGCAAAATGGACGACCTTAACAAAGACGGCAAAGTCGACAAAGATGACGCGGAGTATCTGGCGCAGCTGATTGAGAAATTTGCCGAGACGCCTGAGTACAAGTCCTTCATCGGCGGGTTGGGCGTATATTCCGCTAATAGTTATCACGGTCCATTTATTCATGTGGATGTGCGGGGAGCCATGGTCCGGTGGTAAGCCGGGCCCAGTGTTGTTGTTCAGTATTGAGCACCCTGAAGTAGACCTGCTTGCTATCCTTACACTGGCGAAAAAAAGCCCGAAGCCGTGAGGCTTCGGGCCCTGCTGATGTCTATGCGCATGGAGTGCGATGAATTAGTTGATCATCAACTTGTTTTCAACGGAATCCACGTCGTCAACATTGCTGGCCAGTTTTTCCGCCAGATCCTTCTCTGCTTCTGAATCCACCGCGCCATTCAGCGTTACCACACGGCCTTCTGTATCCACATCAATATCAAGACCGGCGACGGACTCGTTGGCCAGCAGCTTCATTTTCACCTTAGCGGTAATAGTGGCGTCAGCCACGGAGCTTTTAAAGCTGTCGTTATCCGCGTTTTCCTTTTTGGCGGGCGTGGAGGCTACCTGCAATTGGTTATCCACATCCTTAACGCCTTCTACGCTCAGAGCGATCTGTTCCGCCAGCTCTTTTTCCACTTCGGAACTGACTGTTCCCACCAGCGTCGCGTTGGAGCCATTAACGGAAGCGTCAATCTCGAACGTGCTCAGGTTTTCGTTGAACAGAATGGCGGTTTCAATCTTGCCTTCAGTCCAACCGTCCTTGAAATACTTCTTCGCATCCTGGCTCATTTCTTCCGCTTTCTGACCGACAGTCTCTTCCTTCTTAACTTTGTCGCCTGCCGCGTAAGCAGGGGCCACGGTCATAGCGCCAGCCAGAGTCGCAGCGATCAGAGCAGCATAAGCAGGTTTCTTGATAAAAGTTTTTGGCGTTTTCATAACGATCTCCTTTTCTATCTTTTAAAGTCCCGGATCTCTATCGAGACCGGGTAACAGGTCTCTATGCCTCGTTGTCACTTAAGAGATAGCTAGAAGCGTGCCAAGTTATTTTTGACGAATTTAGCGCTTTTTATGCACACTTTGGCGTAAATTTGTACGTTTTTTCCGTTTGGCTGGTAATCTTGGGTAAAAGGCTTGCAGAACTTACAAAGTGTTGGGTTTTCAGGGAGCAGATTGGAAGGCGGATGCATCTATATATTATTGGAGCTATCAGGTTAGTGCTTGAAAGAATATCCTTGACGCCTCTGGTTCTGGCGAGGGCATTGTTTAAAGGAGAGTAGAGTCTTGAGTAAAGAAACGCTTCTTACTGTCAAAAGGTGGATTTCTTGGAAAACTGGTGCAATCAGCAGGGCTGCTTTTTTTAGGGCGATTGATGATTATATACAGGAAAATGATAGCCCTGAGTACCGATATATAATGCTGGCTCATCACGAAGCTCAAGATGATTATTTTGTTGAGAAGTATTTTTATGAAAATATTATTGATTTGGACAGTGAAGCGGCGCGCGATGTAACTTTTACCGCAATCATTGAAAGCTATATAGATGGGGTATTGGAAATAGATCAAGTGTCAAAAGCCTTAGTAATTTACTTTTTGAATGATGAGTGGGGGGAGTTGGAATCCCCTAGCGATGACATTAATGCTCTATATGGTCAATGGGTAGGGGGAATCTCGACTCTTGGTGATGTTGAATATTTTGAAACTTTAAAGGCTTTGATTTTGCACTACATGTCTAGAGCTTGAGGTGGGCGATTCAGTATTGAATTTGAAGCTAATCTCCCTAAGACGCTTTCCCCTCTGAACTGGTCTGGTGCCAAGTGTCAGCGCCCCTGCTATATTTAGTATCCAGGAAGGCATATCGACCGGTTTGATCATTCTTGTCTAGTAGTCAGGCGCTTAAGGGCCGATAAACCAGTCTGTCATGCAATGCCTCCGCATCCCAAGCGCATTTGACGCTATCCTGCCAAGAGGGGCTTCATGATAATTAGAAGGTTGGCGGCAAAGCTACTTAAAATGCTCCTTCCGTTTTCTTTCTACTGCGGTTTGCTACAGAACGTAGAAGCGGCGCAGCGCCAGGTAGTACTGGCCGCGACTGAGTATCCTCCTTATTACGGCGAACATTTAGAGAGTAAGGGATTTATCTCGGAGATCATCTTCACCGCCTTTCAACGAGTCGGGTATGACGTGGAGGTAAAATTTTTGCCCTGGAAAAGAGCTTATGGCATGGCGCAGGCTGGCGATTTTGATGGGGTCTACACTGGGTGGTATCGCAAAAACCGGGAGCAGTGGTTTGAGTTTTCAGATCCTCTTCCAGCCAACGAGTTGGGGTTTTATGCTCTCAGGGAGCGTAATATTTCTTATGTCTCACTGAATGATTTACAGCCATATAAAATTGGTGTGGTGCGAGGATATGTGAATCCGCCTGAGTTTGAACAGGCCAGACTGAATACCATTGAAGTCACCGAGGATCGCCAGAATATTCTTAGCCTTTCCCGTGGCTGGATTGATCTTGTGCTGATTGATAAGTTTATGGGGCAGTATATTATCAACACGGAATTTCCCGACTCCGTCAAGAAGTTCATCTGGCTAGACCCTCCGATCAAGGTGGAAAATCAATACCTGATGTTTTCTAAGAAAGCGAAGAATTTTTTGAAAACCTCACAGGACTTCAATCATGGCTTAAAGCAACTGGCGCAAGAAGGTAAGATTGACGCGATTATTACCAAACACCGGTCGCTGTGGGTAACCTCAAAAGGAAAGTGAAAGGCGTTCGTCATGGGGCATGCGCAGCAATCGTGAGCATGCGAGTCGTTATGCCTGTGAGTCATAGTCAGGCTGATAAGAAGGACTAACTTAATTGGAAATTGAACTTACCGCTAAAGAAAAACTGAATGAGCTAAGCGAGCGTTTGGGATGCAAGCTGGAAATACGAAAATTCTGGGCGGATGAGTTTAATCCAGGCTTTTATTTTCGGTTTTATGGCCTGGTTTCCGACGCTATATTCATGAAGGTGGAAGTGGCTGGCTCGTACTATTTTGGTCTACGAAATGGCGAGAAGATTGAAGAAATAGATATCTTTCCTTTCGATAATGGTGAGAGAGTTTCTCCATGTAATACCGAACATTATCTATGGGTGCATCGCGACTCGATACAATGGGACTCAGTCGAAATGGGGTATGAATGTAAATACTCCATGGCTGAGCTGTTGCTTGAGTAGAACTAATGGTTTATTTCGCAGATTTAAGAATTAAACCAAAAAGGCCTGCTACAACATGAGCAACCAGCATGATGTTGTAACGGTTGAAAGCGATGTCCTCATTGTAGCCGTGGAAGGTTGGGGCGACGGTTATATTCTCTGGCAAAGAGGGCTGACTGAGGAGGCAGGTTTTGGGAACGGAATCTATTTTGAGTGCGATAATCAATTTATTGGCGGGTTTAATTGTGTGAAAGAGTGTTTGGTCACCAATGACGGCATTCATGTAGTGCTGACAAATGGTGAATTGGCGCATTTTTATTTCATTAAAGGATTCAATAAATTTAAGGAATTGAAATCAGGTCTATTACAAATCTATCAAGGCAGTGAATACATACTTGAGTTTCATTTCTGAGGTGGGCCGTCCTCATATCTCTGAATTAGCGGCGCAAGAGGACGGCTATTATTTTGAATTGCTCCCTGCATGCTGGCTTAAGCCGCGGAAGACTCCACCTCTTCAGTACGAGTGCTGATAATCTGATCAAGCTGCAAGCCGCCTTTCGCCGCAAAATCCAATGTGCGAATTGGGAAGGGGATGAGGATATCGGCATCGTCCAGCGCCTTCTTCACGGCTACGACGCCTTTGTGCTGGGCGGTCATGAAGTCTACTTTTCCGGTGGGATAATCGATCCAATACCACACAACCAAATTGATGCTGCTGTCGCCGAAGCCGGTGGCGAATACCTGGGTTTCCGTGCCGTTGCGGTTGAAATTCAGAGCGTCGATGGCTTTGGTGATGGCCTTGGCGGCTTTGTCGATGTCGTCGGCGTAAGAAATGCCGACTTGGATTTCCAGGCGGCGTTGACGGGTGATGGAGAAGTTCGTCAGTTTGTTGGTGAAGACGGCTTTATTGGGAAGAATGACCCGTTGTCCTGAAAACGTCAGGATATGGGTATTGCGCAGATTAATCGCCTCTACGGTACCCATAATGTCTGCGGTCGCCACGATGTCTCCCACCCGAAATGGCTTGCGAACGCCCATGAATATCCCGGCGATAAAGTTCTCGGTGAGGTCCTGAAACGCGAAGCCCAACGCCAGACCAATGATCCCGGCCCCGGCGAGGAGGGAGGTGACGGTGCCTTGCAATCCCACAAAGCCCAGGGAGACGAAGACGCCGATTGCCACCAATACAATATGCACAATGGTGGAAAGCAGATTCGCGACTTCCACTGAATCCAACGAACGCACAAGCACCCGCTGGGTGAGGTTGGATACGGCTTTGGCTATGTACAAAAACAGGAAGAAAAACACCAGGGCCACGATGGCGCTAGGCAGGTTGGCCAGTGCGGTTTCCGCCCATTCCTGAATGGAAGACCAGACAATGTCGACGGCTTTTTCAAATTCTATTATGTCCATTGCTTAATCCTTAATCTGTTCATACAACAAATACGACGATGTGGGCGAACCCTCTCTACGTCTGAGTATCTGGAACTGGTAACGCAGAAATCGTGCCGGTTTTACCCTCGGGCGGCGTAGCGCTCCACCGTCCTCTACTCATAAAAAAAGGCCACCGAAGTGGCCAAAAAAAGGAAGGTAGGATAAATGTGGAGGGTATCGTTTGGGTGGGATAGGGCGAGGATTACTCCTCGAGAAGGCTGCCCAACATCCAGACAGCCTGTTCGTGGGAAGTCAGTCTATTGACCATAAGGTCCTCCGTCGCAAAGTCCTCGGCCTTTTGCGCCGCGGCGATACACTTTCTACAGCTTGCGACTGTGCCCTCATGGGCGGAAATCAATTCTTTAATCAAAGCTGTCGCTGTCCGCTCTTCTTTGGGGGAAATCGTGGAAAATTCCGCCATGCGGGACAGGGTGCCGGGAGCTTTGTAGCCGATGGCGCGCATGCGCTCTGCTATATCGTCGATGGTTTCGGCGAGCTCTTTGTATTGCTTCTCAAACAACTCATGCAGTGCGAAGAAACTCATGCCCCGGACGTTCCAGTGGGCGTATTGGGTGTAGAGGTACAGGCTGTAAGTGTCGGCGAGCACGCGCGCCAGTTTGTCGGCGACTGAGTCCGCCTTGTTCTCTTTAATGCCCATATCCGGGGATGTAGCAGTCAGGTCGAGTTTTTTAGCGTGCTGATTCATAACCTCTCCTAGGTTTGGTTGCTTTCCCTGAATACAGCAGAAACCGGGCCAGGTTTTGAAAATATTTTTAAATTATTTATATATCAAATGGTTATGTGTGGTCGGGAGAGTTGAGAGGGGCGGTTTTGTTCAGAAGAGATAGCGTTGCGACTGCAAGTTTTGCAATGGCTTTGCAAAACTTTCTCTGAGGCGGGTGATTCAGGCCCATTGGCGTCGCCCCGAGCCTGAATCGAGGAAAGCTATTCGGGTTTGTTTTGCTCAAACTGTTTGAGCTGGCTTTCGCTCGCAGGTTTCTGATGCTTGGCTTTCCACTCATCGTAAGGCATGCCGTAAACGATTTCCCTGGCTGCGGCGTCTTCTACCTGTTCTCCTCGTTCTTCCGCCGCGGCGCGATACCATTTGCTCAGACAGTTGCGACAGAAGCCGGCGAGGTTCATTAAATCGATATTCTGAACCTCGGTGTTGTCCTGCAGATGTTTGACCAGTCGGCGAAACACCGCTGCTTCAATTTCGGTTTGGGTTTTAGAGTCCATAATTCAGCCTTGTTCTCAGTGAAATAAAACGTACCTGCCAACGCCCCATTTGCCTAGTCGCCGTCGAAATGGCGGTTCAGCAAGTCATTGGCAAGTTCAGCCGCAGATCAATATCCATTAGATAAGTCGCGGTTTGCAGAAAATATACGCGGACAAATAGCGGACAAGCAGAAGAAAGCTATGTGTCCTCAGGGTTGATAGTGTAAACGATTGATTCCGCTGCGTTGAGAGCTGACCAAGAAAGATCGCAGTCTCAATGTATTATGGCGCGTCGCTGTCAGCATTGGGCGGCGGTTGAAAGCCTTCCGGCGTTTTGCCCTGAATGTGATAGGCGAAGGCGATAATTTCCGCGATAACGCGATACAGCAACTCGGGTATTTCATCGCCGAGATCCAGTTGCGCCAGAGAGCGCACCAGCTCTGGGTTTTCGTACAAGGGAACGCCATGCTCCCGGGCGATGGCGATGATCTCCTCCGCGAGGTCCGCTTCGCCTTTGGCGGAAACCTTGGGCGCTTGTTTGCCATCGTAAAACAGGGCGATGGCCTGCTGGACGTCGCTTTGAGACGTTTCCTGGGAGTGATTGTCTTGCGTGTCCTGTTGTTTTTTTGTCATGCGCGTTCGTCAATCAGTTGGCGGGATATCGGTGCGGAAGGCGTTGGCGGCGCGCCTTTACGCACCTCCAGATCGCCCACTTCAAGGCCCCAGTCCTGTAGACCCTTGCGCAGACGCGGCAACTCTTCCATGACCAGTCCCAGTGTTTTTTGCTCCACCGCCCAGAATGTGGCGGACACCGTTCCTTCCGTATACAGGACCTGGCTCTGCATAGGGCCGAGTCCCTCCAGGTCGAAGGCGAGTACGATTTTCCAGCGGCTTTTCTTGTTGTCTTTGGCGCCGTTGCGCTGCTCTTTTTCAAAGCGCATCTGAATGCTATCCATGCGTGGAGCGGCGACAGGCACCTCCACAAACCACACTTGTGCTCCGGTTTGGTCGGGTCCAGCGCTGAGATTTTGTTGCAAGGCGTTTAATTGATGACTATGCAGACGAGCGGTGGCCTGCGCCAGAGCGCGCAACATTTCGCCGGCGTCCAAATTGGCGGGCAGGGGAGGCCGTCCGCCTTCGCGTCCCATTGGCGGCGGAAATTGCAGTGGATGACCACCGGTCGCCATGCCCGGCTGCTCCGCTGTCTGTCGGGTTAGCCAGCTGACCAGTTGTTCCCAGTTGGCGGGAAGCGGGCTATCAGGAAGACGATTGACCTGCGCCAGCGTGGCGCCCAGCGCTACTGTCAGCAATGCCTTGATGTCCTGGGGCGCGACGCTCAACAGGCGTGGTTCAGCGCCAGAGGGCGTGGCGGATTTGTCGGGCGCCGCCGCGCGGTTTTCCGCCAGCGTTCGTAGTAAATGACGCTCCAGCCCCGCGCCGGATTGCTGAATCGCCTGTTTCAGCCCCCCAGCTTCGCTGACTCGCGGCGGCGTTGGTAGCGCCTGGTTCAGTTTGTTGAGCGTTTGCGCCAGGTCTCTCGGCAACCGCGTATCAGAGGACAGCCGTACTAACGTCTCCAGATTACGGCGAAGATCCCCCTGTAAGGGCAGCCACTTGGACAACGTTTGTAATGTCGTGGCGAGCAGCGCCTGCGCGGGCTCTGTTTGCGGCGGCGCCAGAGCGTCGACGACTTTCAGGCCCAATGCGGTGACCTGAAGTTGCAGCACCTTGCCGACCAGCCAGTCCTGAGGAAGTTGCGCCGTGCGGATATCAGTTTGCAGCGGCTGCGGCAAGCCTTCAGCGCTCATTATCAAACGCCAGGATGGCGTGGCGGAGGTTTGCGCGTTGGGAGTAGGGCTGGGCGTTGTTGTGTTGGGTGAGGGGGAGATATCGGTGATGCGAGCGGAGAATAGATTGCCGACTTTCTGCACGATAGCGGACAGTTCCGCCTGTATCTTCGGAGGGAGAGAGCTGGTGCGAGTGGGCGCCGCCGCGGCGTCGGGCTGAACTTTCATCGCTTTTTAACATTTCTCCCACAATAAAATGATCTTAATCAGGGCTATGCACTGACCATCCGGGGAAAGCTGGGCTATAATGCGCCCGTTTTTACAAAGCTTAAGCGCGAGCGGGCCACTTTTCTAACTCTTTTCCGTTATTGTTGACGACTTTTCGGAAAAAGCGCCAATTTGTTATTCTTGCGCCGCTTTATTTCCGGTTGTTCCGCGTTGTTCTGCACGCCAGAGGCGCACACAAGAGGCTGCTTTAGTAATTATGACAGGTCAAACTCCTCTGCTTGAGGCCAAGAATCTCCAGTGCGAGCGAGATGACCGTATCCTGTTCGAAAACCTGTCCTTCTCCGTCCATCCTGGGGACGTCGTACAGATTGAAGGCCCCAACGGGGCTGGAAAAACCACCTTACTCAAACTTTTATGCGGACTGGCTCCATTGCGTCAGGGCGAGTTGTTCTGGCGTGGCGAACGTATGTCGCAGGCGCGCCCACAGTTTCTTTCCTCACTGCTGTACCTGGGCCATAAAACCGGCGTTAAAGCGTTGTTGACCCCGCTGGAAAATCTCCGCGCCTGGTGCGCTCAGCGTGAAGACGTGAATGAAGAGCGCATGATGGCGGCATTAGAAACGGTCGGCCTCGCCGGCTATGAATATTCACCCTGCAATAGTTTATCCGCTGGCCAACAGCGGCGGGCCGCCCTCGCGCGCTTGCATGTCTCCTCCGCGCCTTTATGGGTGCTGGATGAAGCTTTCACCGCCATCGATAAAAAAGGAGTGGCCCAGCTGGAAACGTTGCTGCGTGAAAAAGCCAACACCGGCGGCGCGGTGATTTTGACCACTCACCACAGTTTGCATTTATCCGGCGAAGTGCGTCGCATTCAATTGGGGGCTGCGTCTTGACGGAAGTAGGCGTATGGGCGGGCTTTTGCGCCATAGTGAGACGGGATTTGATGCTGGCGTTCAGACGTCCTCAGGAGCTGGCCAATCCGCTGGTGTTCTTTGTGATGGCGGTAAGCCTGTTTCCGCTTGGCGTCTCACCGGAAAAGAGCTTTTTGGCCCCGGCTGCGGCGGGCGTGGTCTGGGTGGCGTCGCTGCTGGCGACCTTGCTTTCTCTGGATGCCTTGTTTCGGGCGGATCATGAAGACGGATCGCTGGAGCAGTTGACCCTGGCTCCTCAGCCTCTGTTTATTCTGGTTCTGGCGAAAGTCTTCGCGCACTGGCTGACGACAGGGCTGCCCCTGATATTGCTGAGCCCGGTGCTGGCGCTGATGCTGCATGTGGATGAAAGCCTGCTCTGCGTCCTGATGCTGTCGCTATTGGTGGGCACGCCGGTTCTCAGCCTGATTGGCGCCATTGGCGCGGCCCTGACTGTGGGGTTGCGCGTAGGCGGGGTTTTGATTTCATTGTTGGTGCTGCCCCTGTATATTCCCGTGCTGATCTTCGGAACCGGCATGGTGCAGAGCGCAGCGGCCGGTATGGATTACACCGCCACGCTGGCTATGTTGGGCGCGATATTGGCGTTGTCGCTGACGTTGGCTCCATTCGCCGCGGCGGCTGCGCTTAAAATCAGCGTCTCCAACTGAGACAATAAAACAGGCTGGCGCGACGCCTTGTATAGGCGATGCGGCGGCGGACTGAATAGCTTGGATACAGATAACAGAAGCGATTATGTGGGAAGCATTTAAACAGTGGTTTCACCGGTGGGGATCGCCCAAATGGTTTTACGAGCGCAGCCTGGTGTGGTCGTTCTGGCTGGGTTGGGGCGCCATGATCCTGTTGCCTATTGGTATCGTCTGGGGCCTGGCGTTCGCGCCTCAGGACTATCAGCAGGGCAATAGCTTCCGCATCATTTATCTACACGTTCCCGCCGCCATCCTGGCGCAGTCCTGTTATATGATCATGGCGGTCGCCGGCTTTGTCAGTCTGGTCTGGCGCATGAAAATGGCGGATGTGGTGTTGAAGTGCGCGGCGCCGATAGGCGCGTCTTTTTGTTTTCTCGCTTTATTTACCGGCGCGGTCTGGGGTAAACCGACCTGGGGAACCTGGTGGGAGTGGGATGCGCGCCTCACCGCCATGTTGATATTACTGTTCCTGTATTTTGGCGTCATCGCTTTGGAAGCCGCTATCGAAGACAAGATCACCGCAGGCAGAGCCGCGGCGGTGCTGAGTCTGGTGGGCGTGGTGAATATTCCCATCATCAAATACTCCGTAGAGTGGTGGCGCACCCTGCATCAGCCCGCCACCTTCAAACTGACGGAAAAGCCCGATATGCCAGTGGAAATGTGGGCGCCTTTGCTGGTGATGGTGATCGGGGTCTACTGCTTCTTCGGCTATTCGCTTTTCTTACGAAGTCGTAATGAGATAATCGAACGCGAACGCCGTACCCTATGGGTCCGCGAGCTCTTGGCGAAAGAGGGGAAAGTATGAACTTCGAAAGCCTCAATGAATTTTTCGCAATGGGCGGCCATGGTCTATACGTCTGGTTGGCCTACGGCGCGGGTGGACTGGTGTTCCTATATAACCTGGCTGCGCCGAAACTAAAACGCGGCAGCCTCGTCAAAAGATTGTCCCAGCAGTATAGAAGGGAGAAGGCGTCCCAATGAATCCCAAGCGCAAGCAGCGTTTAATTATCGTGTCATTCCTGGTGATCGGCGTCAGCGCGACGGTTGGCTTGATCATGACCGCGCTCAGCAACAACGTGAATCACTTTTATAACCCTACCGAAGTCGTGCAAGGCGCCGCTCCTATCGATAAAAGCATTCGCGTGGGCGGCATGGTGGTTGACGGCAGCGTGAACAGAGATGGGAAATCCCTGGCGGTCGCTTTCACCGTGACGGATTACAACAACAACGTTAATGTCAAATACACCGGCATCCTGCCAGACCTCTTCAGAGAGGGGCAGGGCATCGTCGCCACCGGCAAACTGGACGCCCAAGGCGTTTTCCAGGCGGAGGAAGTGCTGGCCAAGCACGACGAAAAATACATGCCGCCGCAAGTGCAGCGCGCGCTCGACAAGGCGCAGGACGCCGCGCCCGCACAGACTTACTGAAGGAATGACGTATGATTGCTGAGCTGGGTCACTTCGCACTGATTTTAAGTTTTTGCTTCGCTATTCTGTTGGCGTTTGTGCCTATCACTGGCGCTTGGATTGGCGACCGTCTTTGGATGCGCTTGTCTCGCCCTCTCGCGGGCGCCCAGTTTCTGATGGCGATTGTGGCGTTCGCCGCATTGACCGCCAGCTTTTTGCGGGACGACTTCAGCGTCCGCTACGTGGCGGGCCACTCCAACAGCCTGCTGCCCTGGTATTACAAATTCAGCGCCGTGTGGGGCGGCCATGAAGGCTCACTGTTATTGTGGGCGCTGATTTTGACTGGCTGGACCGCTGCCGTGGCCAAGTTCAGCAAGCAGTTGCCGCTGGAAATGGTGGCGCGCGTATTGGGCGTCATGGGCATGATCAGCATCGGCTTTATGTTGTTCATCCTGATGACCTCTAATCCCTTCTTGCGTTACCTGCCGAATTCGCCGCAGGACGGCGCGGATCTGAATCCCTTGTTGCAGGATTTCGGTCTGATCGTGCATCCGCCCATGCTGTATATGGGCTATGTCGGTTTCTCCGTCGCTTTCGCCTTTGCGGTGGCTGCGCTGATGGGCGGTCGTCTGGACGCAGCCTGGGCGCGTTGGTCGCGTCCCTGGACGACGGTGGCCTGGGCCTTCTTGACTCTAGGCATCGCCTTGGGCAGCTGGTGGGCCTACTACGAGCTGGGCTGGGGCGGTTGGTGGTTCTGGGACCCGGTTGAGAACGCGTCCTTTATGCCCTGGTTGGCGGGAACTGCTTTGATTCACTCTCTGGCGGCGACGGAAAAACGCGGCGTTTTCAAGAGCTGGACGGTTTTGCTGGCGATATTCGCCTTCTCGCTCAGTCTGTTGGGTACCTTCCTGGTCCGCTCCGGCATTCTGACCTCGGTGCATGCGTTCGCCGCAGACCCTGAACGGGGCCGCTTCGTGCTCATGATGCTGGGCGTGGTTATTGGCGGCTCGCTGCTGCTGTACGCCCTGCGCGCGCCCGTGGTGAAAAGCCGCATTGGCTTCAGTGAAACCTCCCGGGAAGTGTTCCTGCTGGTCAACAACATCATTCTGGTGGTCGCTATGCTGACAGTGTTGATCGGTACGCTGGCCCCGCTGGTGGCGGAATGGATGGATAAAGAAATTTCCGTCGGCGCGCCCTATTTCAATTTGATGTTCTCGCTGTTGGTTCCCTTGTTGGTCATCGTGATGGGCGTGGGCATGTACAGTCACTGGAAGGACACCAAGGCGGCGCAGCTGCTCGGTCCTGTCCCTATGTTTCTGGTGATCAGCGCCGTTACCTCCGTTGTGATTCCCTGGATGTACGGGGAAATTCATTTGATGGCGGTTATTGGCGTCTTCATCGCTGTTTGGCTGTTTGCAGCGACCCTGCGCGACGCGTGGCTCAAAAGCGCCTCCTCGCAGGGACGTATGCGCGGCTGGCTGCGCACCTCGCGGAGCTACAAAGGCATGGTGCTGGGGCATCTGGGCTTGGCGGTGACTATCGTCGGCGCCACGATGGTGTCGCAGTACACCGTGGAGCGGGACGTACGCCTGGCGCCAGGGCAGTCGGTTGAGCTGTCGGGCTTCACCTTCCGTTTTGATGAAGAAACCCAGCGTCGCGGCCCCAACTTTATCGGCGATCGCGCCACAGTCTCAATTCTCGACAGTGACGGCGACGTGCTGCATGTTCTGCATCCGGAAAAACGCCGCTATCAGGTATCCGGTAATATTATGACGGAAGCAGGCATCGATCCGGGCCTGTTCCGGGATCTCTACGTTTCTCTGGGCGAGTCTCTGGAAGATGAGTCCTGGACCATGCGCGTCCAGTATAAGCCTTTCGTGCGCTGGCTGTGGCTGGGTGGCGTGTTTATGGCCTGGGGCGGCTTCCTGGCGGTGGCGGACAGACGTTATCGCATCAAGCTGAAACGCAAACTGTCAACGGCGGAAGCCATGGACAGCAGCGACGCACAGGCGCAACCTCGCGGCGACGCCGATGCGCTCGGAGGACAGCAGGCGTGATGAAGCGGTTATTCTTATTTGTTCCTCTGCTGGCCTTTGTTGCGGTGGTCATTTTGTTTAATCAGAACATGGACAACGATCCCTCCAAGCTGGAGTTGGCGCGCAAGGATCAGCCTGTGCCGACATTTAAGCTGAGCGAACTGTACAACCCTGGCCGGGAGCTGACTCCTGCGGATCTTAAGGGCGAGCCCATGCTGCTCAACGTCTGGGCGACCTGGTGTCCTTCCTGTCGGGTCGAGCACCCTTATTTGCTTAAATTGGCCAAGGAATACAACGTTCCGATCATTGGCTTGAACTACAAAGATGATCGCGATGCAGCGAAGAAGTGGCTTGAGACGCTGCAGGACCCTTATCGCTTTGTGATTTTCGACCAGGAGGGACGTTTGGGTCTGGATCTGGGCGTGTATGGCGCGCCTGAGACCTATGTGATCGACGCCGCCGGCGTGATTCGTTATCGCCATGTGGGCGTAGTAAACGAAAAAGTCTGGCGGGAGACCCTGGCGCCGATGCTGCGCAATTTGAAGATGGCGAACGCCAACGCGGTTGAGGAGCCTGGTTCATGATCGCGCAAAGATTACTGATCTGCCTGACTGCGCTGTGGATGTCCTCTGCCGCCTGGGCGATTGATGATTACCAGTTCAGCAGTGACGAAGGTCGCGAGCGTTATCAGACACTGACTTACGAGCTGCGCTGTCCCCTGTGTCAAAACCAGAATATCTCCGACTCCACGGCGCCCATCGCCAAAGATTTGCGTCGTGAAGTGCATCGAATGATTGAAGAAGGGAAGAGCGATGACGACATCGTTGACTTCATGGTGGCCCGTTATGGCGATTTCGTGTTGTATCGGCCGCGGCTGAATGCGCAAACCGCCGCTTTGTGGTTGGGACCGGTGACGGTGGTGACCCTGGGCTTATCTATTTTGTTGTACGTCGCTCGTCGCAGACGTCGCTCTCTGGGAGAGTCTGCTGAATTGAGCGATGAAGAGCAGGCGCGCCTGCGGGCCTTGTTGCAGCAAACCTCTTCCGAAGAATCTGAGCAGAAATAACAGGCATTCCGAATGACAGTATTCTGGCTGGCTATCGTCCTTTTGGCGGTTTTGGCGATAGCGATCATCGCCGTTCCTTTGTTGTCCATCCTGAAATCCGGTTCGCAAGGCGCTGGCGCGCGTCGCGATACCGCCAACGTGGCGTTGTTTGAAGACCGTCTGACGGAGCTGCGTGCGGAGCTGAAAGCCGGACAAATCAGCGATGCGGAGTTTCATGATCTGCATATTGAGTTGGAAAAGTCACTGTTGAACGACGCGGAGCCGGGCGCGCAGAACACCGCGTACCGCAGTAGCCGCATGCGCCAGATTCTTGTGCTGGTGCTGGTAGTTGTGGGAGTGCCGGTGACGGCGCTGCTGATGTATCAGCAGGTTGGCGATTATAAAGGCCTGCGTCAGGTGGAGTGGATGAAAGAGACTCGCCTGCAATTGGCTCTGGCTGGCAATGATCCGGAAGAGATTTTGCGCCGTTTGCGCGATCGCCTTTTGGAGCAGCCGGACCATGTGGAAGGCTGGGCGCTATTGGGGCGCTCCTTGATGACCATGCAGCGCTACGCGGAAGCGGAAGAAGCGTTTCGTCACCTGGCGGAGTTGCTTGCGGCGGAAGGCGAAAACCCCGCCGGCGCTCACGGATTGCGAGCACAGGCGCTGTTCTTCAAGGAAGGACGTTTGAGCGCTCCGGTCAGGGCGGCTCTGGAGCAGGCCCTGAAAACCGACCCCAACGAAGGTAGTTCACTGAGTATTCTTGGCGTGGCGGCGTTCCAGGAGCAACGTTACGCCGAAGCCGCTAAGTTCTGGCGTCGCATTATTGAGCTGAATCCAAATGACCCTAACGCCGCTGCGATTCGCAATGGCGTAGCGAGAGCGGAGCAACTGGCGGCGGAGCAGGCGAATCAGCAGCCCGCGCAGGCGGCGGGCGGAGCCAGTCTGCAGCTGCAAGTCAGTCTGGGTGAAAGTCTGAATGGGCAGGCTGAACCTGGCGATACTGTATTTATCCTCGCGCGCCCTGCGGACGGCACGCGCATGCCGTTGGCGGTGGTGCGTAAAACCGTGGGCGAGTTGCCTGTCAGCGTCACATTAGATGACTCCATGGCCATGGGGCCGATGGCGAAGCTGTCCTCCGCTGAAACGGTGGAAGTGGTGGCGCGGGTGTCCAAATCCGGTTCGCCGCAGCCTCAGCCAGGCGACCTGCAGGGCGTCGTAGGCCCAATCCAACTGCGCGCTCAAAACGAGCCGCTCAATCTGGTGATTGACCAGTTGGTGCAATAGCTCCTGCGCCAGCGGCGTTACTCGCTAAGTAGCGCCGCCTTGATTTCCTCCATCCGCTCCCGATTGACGCCGAAATCCCGATAGCCTAGTCGGGAGGCCGAGCGCAGATGTATCACGCCTGTCTGCCGATCCAATAGAAACTCTACATCGTCCACAAAGCGGAATACGAATGATGTGGCTTCTGCGCGGATGTAATCGGGCTTGCGTTGGGTGATGCGGATATTGCCGGCTTTTTCCAAAACAGTGGGCAGCCGTTCCCACATCTGCGTCGCCTTGTCGTTGTAAAGGGGCGTAATGAAATGCTCCGCGTCGTTGGGATCGCTGAAGCTGCTGACGCAGTTAGGGCTTTCGGGGCAGGGCGTCAGGCGTCCGTCATGGGCGCCCAGTCCTGCGGGAGGCGTGCTGCCGCAGGCGCTGAGGCCTGCGGCGATAACAAAGATTGTCCATTTCGCTGTGTTGCTCATCGCTCCTTCTCCGCTGCGCATTGGCGCAGACCTTGATTTAGGCGTGAAATACAGCTGTAAGATCAGTCGCCTTGTGCGTTGAATGCCTGACCAGTAACGCCAATGCTGTCTTTGCCCATCAGATAAAGATAGACGTTCATGATCTCTTCAGGCGTTGGGTTTTTCGTGGCGTCTTCCGCTGGATAGGCCAGCGCGCGCATGGCGGTGCGGGTGGCGCCGGGATTGACGCTGTTGACGCGAATACGTTTGTCGGCGTCATCCAGTTCGTCCGCCAGCACCTGCATCATGCCTTCAACGGCGAATTTGGAGACCGCGTAAGCGCCCCAGTAGGCTTTGCCTTTGCGGCCGACGCTGGAGGAAGTGAAAACGATCGAAGCGTCTTCGGACTCGCGGATCACCGGCATCAGGGAGCGAGTCAGCAGAAAAGGCGCCATGGCGTTTACTTGCATCACGCGGGCCCAGCTGTCCGGGTCATAGTGCTCCAGCGGGGTGCGATGACCCAGAATGGCGGCGTTATGCAGCAGTCCGTCCAGTCGGCCGAATTCTTCACGAATAGCGTTGGCCAAATCGTCGTAATCCTTCGCTACCGCGCCTTCCAGGTTGACGGGAAAAATCGCGGGTTTCGGGCCGCCCTCCGCTTCGATTTCATCGTAGACGTCTTCCAGCTTCTTGGTGGTGCGGCCGCTGAGAATGATGGTGGCGCCGTGTCGGGCGAAGGTCTTCGCCGCCGCACGGCCAATTCCCGCACCCGCGCCTGTGATCAGGATGACGCGGTCGTGTAGAAGGTCGGCGGGGGCTTGATAAGAATACATAATGCGTGTTTTCTCTCGTCGTGATCTGTCTTTAATGTGCAGTGACTTTCGATTATAACGCCCGAGGGGAAATCAAAGCACTTGTTTCAGCAGGGCGGCGACTTCCTCCACGGAGTGCGCCACGTGGTCCGCATTCCAGGCCAGGGCCGCCTCGGGCTCATCCAGATAGCCGTAAGCGGCGGCGATGGTGAGCATGCCGGCATTGGCGCCCGCCTGAATGTCGCGTATATGATCGCCGACATACCAGCATTTCTGCGGGTCGCAGTCCGCCAGACGCGAAGCCAGCAACATGGGCTCGGGGTCCGGCTTGGTGCGGGAGACATCGTCAGGGCACACCAGTGCAGCCATGCGAGAGCTAAGCCCTAACGCTTCCAGCAGCGCTTCGCTGTACAACCTGGGTTTGTTGGTGATGACCCCCCAGTGAATTCCTTGGCCTTCCATCAACGTCAGTAGCGCTTCAAAGCCTGCAAACAGGCGGCTGTCGACGGCGATGTGGCGCAAATACAGGTCCAGTAGCTCCTGACGCAGCGGCTCAAAATCGGCGTCCGTCTCTTCCATGGCGAAAGACAGCTTCACCATGGCGCGGGCTCCATCGGACACCGTTTTACGCACGGCTTCGTACGCCATGTCAGGCATGCCGCGTTGACTGCGTTGCATGTTCATCACCCGAAAGAAGTCGGGGGCGGTGTCGATCAGGGTGCCATCGAGATCGAAGAACACGGCCTCTGGACGGTAAAGTCGCGTATCCGTCATCAGGCGTCCTTGAGCGGTTTGACCGCGTGCATGAGGTAGTTGACGTCCACGTCGTCGCCCAGCTTGTATTCTTTCAGCAACGGGTTGTAGGTCATGCCTCGCATTTCACACAGATCGAGATCAGTGCGACGCAACCAGGCCGCCAACTCGCTGGGCTTGATGAATTTCTTCCATTCATGAGTGCCTCGCGGCAGCATTTTCAGCACGTATTCCGCGCCGACGATGGCGAACAGAAAGGACTTGGGATTGCGATTGATGGTGGAGAAGAACAGGTCAGCGCCGGGTTTTGCGACGCGAGCGCAGGCGGCGATGACTGAGGCGGGATCGGGAACATGCTCCAGCATTTCCATGCAGGTCACCACATCGAAAGACTCCGCTTCGGCTTCCGCCAGCTCCTCGATAGTAGTGCGGCGATAATCCACGCTGACGCCAGACTCCAGTCCGTGCAGACGCGCCACGGACAACGGCGCTTCGCCCATATCGATGCCGACCACATGTGCGCCGCGACGCGCCATGCTCTCGCTGAGAATGCCGCCGCCGCAGCCTACGTCCAACACTCTTTTGCCGGGCAGGGCGGCGCGCTCGTCAATAAAGTCGAGTCGCAGCGGGTTGATCTCATGCAGGGGTTTGAATTCGCTTTCCGCATCCCACCAGCGATGGGCGAGATCTTCAAACTTTTTCACTTCACTCAGATCGACGTTCTCAACGGGAGTCATGTATCCGTTTCCTCTGAATTGGTCGGAAGGGGCCGTGATGCGGCCCCACGCGTTCGCTTCGGCGGGCTATTTTAATTGGCTTCGGCGGTGTTGGCGATTCTCTCGCGCCAGGCGTCAACCTTTGTCCGTAGCTCGCGGACGTCCATATTGATCAGCTTCTGCTCTTTCACCTGGGCAACGCCGGAGGTCCAGACATGGCTGACCTGGCTGGATTTGGTGGAATAAGCCAAATGCGAAGCGACGTGATACACCGGTTGTACTTCGATGCCGCTCAGGTCTACCGCCATAATGTCCGCCCACTTGCCAGCTTCCAGAGAGCCTGTGACGGACTCCATGCCCAGCGCCTTCGCGCCGTTGATGGTGGCGATTTCCAGCGCCTGGAATGCGCTGACGGCGGCGGCGTCCTGCGCCACGGCTTTCGCCAGCATCGCAGCGGTTTGCAGCTCGCCCAGCATGTCCAGATCGTTGTTGCTGGCGGCGCCGTCGGTGCCGAGAGCCACGTTCACGCCAGCTTTCAGCAGACGGTCCAGAGGACAGAAACCACTGGCCAGCTTCAGGTTGGATTCCGGGCAGTGAACCACATGCGCGCCGGTTTCCTGCAGAATCTCCAGATCGCGATCGTTAATCTGGGTCATGTGTACGCATTGCGTGTTTGGGGTCAGCAGACCCAGTTCGTATAGACGTTCGGTCGGACGCTTGCCGGTTTTCTCCAGGCCTTCCTGTACTTCGCCGGCGGTTTCGTGAAGGTGAACCTGTACAGGCATATCCAGCTGGTTGGCCAGCGTCACCACCTGCTCGAACTTGTCGTCGGAGACGGTGTAAGGAGCATGGGGACCGAAGCCGATGCGCACCAGATCGCTGTGCTTGTATTCGTCGTGCAGGGCCAGGCCTTTGTGGATGGACTCTTCCGCTGTCGCCGCGCCGGGAACGGGGAAGTCGATGACCGGGAACACGATCTGGCAACGCATGCCGAGACGGGTGGCTTCTTCGGCCACGGCATCCGGATAGAAATACATGTCGCTGAAAGTGGTGGTGCCGCCCAGCAGCATTTCCGCCATGGCCAGTTTGGAGCCGTCGCGAACGAATTCGTCGCTGACCCATTTGCCTTCCGCAGGCCAGATATGATGGCTCAGCCACTCCATCAAAGGCAGGTCGTCCGCCATACCGCGGAACAGGGACATGGCCAAGTGGCCGTGGGTGTTGATCAGGCCGGGCGCCACGACATGGTTGGGCAGGTCGACCGTTTCTTTGGCGGCGAAACGCGCTGTCGCCTCGGCGGCGTCGCAAACGCCTACAATTTTGCCTTCGGATACGGCGACGGAGGCGTTTTCAAGAACGACTCCTGCTGGTCTGACGGGGATAACCCAACGCGCATTTATCAATAAATCAACGCTTTCTTGAGCCACAGCTACACTTCCTATATCTATTCAAAATCAGCGCCCAAGTATACCTATAATACAAGGGGATAAGTAGGGCGCAGGGCTTAAATGACGTATAATGCCGGCCCGGACCAGCAGATTTTCGCCCGGTTCCGTTTTCTGACCATTTGATCAACTTATTGGGGCGCGCCACATGTCGCAATCTTCCGTTTCCGCCATTCGCTGGGCGAAAAATCAACTTATTCTGCTAGATCAACGCAAACTGCCGCTGCAGGAAGCGTATGTTCACTGCGTCACTCACGTTGAAGTGGCTGACGCCATCCGCCAGATGGTGGTGCGCGGCGCGCCGGCGATCGGAATCGCGGCGGCCTATGGCGTGGCGTTGGCGGCGGCGGAGTTCAATTCTGACCGGGATCGCATGCATCGCGCTTTGGAAACGCTGGCGGATTCACGACCGACGGCGGTGAATTTGTTCTGGGCCCTGCGTCGCATGCGGGATCTGATCGACGCCTCTTCCGCCACGGATCTGTTCCCGCTGCTGGTGGAAGAAGCGACGCGCATCCACGAAGAAGACCTGCAAGCCAACCTGACCATGGGTGAGCTGGGCGCTGATCTGATCGCAGAAAGCGGTCGCGGCGCGTTGTTGACCCATTGCAACACCGGCAGTCTGGCCACCGGCGGCTATGGCACCGCACTGGGCGTGATTCGTTCAGCCTACCGTCGCGATCTGGTGACGGAAGTGTTTGCGGATGAAACCCGCCCCTGGCTGCAAGGCGCAAGATTGACCGCCTGGGAGTTATGCCAGGACGATATCCCCGTCAAACTGATCGCGGACTCCGCTGCGGCGCATGTCATGAAAACCTGTGCGGTGAAATGGGTGATTGTCGGCGCCGACCGCATTACCGCCCATGGCGACGTCGCCAATAAGATCGGCACGTACGGTCTGGCGGTGCTGGCGCGTCATCATGGCGTCAAATTCATGGTGGCGGCGCCGTCCAGCACCATTGACTTCGAACTGTTCAGCGGCGCGGATATTCCTATTGAAGAACGCACTTCCGATGAGCTGAAGTTTGTGCAGGGGATCCCGTTGGCCCCGGAAAAAGCCAACGCCTTCAACCCTGTCTTCGACGTAACGCCGGCGGAGCTGATCGACGCCATCGTCACCGAACGCGGTGTAGTATTACGTCCGAATGCGGAGAAAATGCGTAAATTGCAATAATTGTCGTCCGTGCGCATCATTTTCTGAGCACGGGCGAATACGGGAAGGATGATATTCCTTCCCGGGCTGCTATCTTTATCAGGGGAGGGCGGTTTTCAGCGGGACGCGGAACCGCGAGAGCAGAACTTATCTTCGCCAATGGCGCGTATAATTTATGCAGGAACCCATCATCCCGGAGAATGAATCGCAGCGGCTTGTCTGTCTGCACTCGCTGTGCATTCTGGACACAGAGCCGGAACAGCGTTTTGACCGCATCACCAAGCTGGCGGCCTCGCTGTTTAATGTGCCCATTGCGCTGGTGTCTCTGGTCGACGCCGAACGCCAATGGTTCAAATCGAAGGTAGGGCTCAACGCGTCGGAAACTGGTCGCAATATCTCATTTTGTGGGCACGCTATTTTGCAGCGGGAAGTGCTCTACGTGCCCAATGCCCTGAAAGATCCCCGATTTTCCGATAACCCCCTGGTCACTGGTCCTCCTCACATTCGTTTTTACGCTGGCGCTCCGCTGAGTCTGGATGAGACCCACCGTATTGGCACGCTCTGTCTGATTGACGTTCGCCCCCGTCGTTTTAACCAGGAACAACTGCAACGCCTGCAGGACTTGGCTGGTTGGGTCGAAAGAGAGTTGCATATGCTGCGCCTGGCGGATCTTTCGCACATGAACGCCCATCAGGAAGCCTATCTCACTTCCATTCTGCAAGCGGTTGTCGAAGGGATTGTGACAGTAAATGCCGACGGCGTGATTGAAGCCGCCAATCAGGCGATGAAGGAGATGTTGCGGGTCTCCGGCGAGCAGCTGAATGGCGCTCATTTTTCTCAATGGCTGAAAAACGATGCGCCTCTGCTGGAGTTATTGCAGCGTGGACAAGAGGGCGACGCTGACGTCCGGGACGGCATTCATCGTCTGGAGGTGGAATTGGTCCGCAGCAGCGGCGAGACATTTCCTGCACAGCTCAGCTTCCGCCAGATGGAAATGGGCGACGCAATGAGATGGGTTGGCAGTGTGGCGGATATTTCCGATCGCAAACGCGCCGAGGCCATGAAGAAAGAGTTCGTGTCGGTGGTCAGCCACGAATTGCGCACTCCGTTGACCTCCATAAAAGGCGCCTTGGGACTGCTTTCTGCGACCTTGGGGCCGGAGCTGAACGAACAGTCGGCGAAGTTGCTGTCGATTGCCTCAAACAACAGCGAACGTTTGCTGGCGCTGGTGAACGATATACTCGATATCGAGAAGCTGGAAGCGGGCCATGTGGACATGGCGTTGGAGGAAACCGAACTGCTGGCCGAGCTGGAGCAGGCGCTGAGCATGAATGGACCCTACGCCAAGGCTCGTAATGTGACGATGCAGCTTGAGCATGGCGCCGGGGACGTTATTGTTGGAGTCGATAAACGCCGCTTCCAGCAGGTGATGAGCAATCTGATTTCCAATGCGGTCAAATTCTCTCCCGCGCAGGGAAGGGTGACGATTCGCAGCCGATTGTCCGGTGGCGGCGAGGTGTTTATTGATGTCGTGGATGAAGGCGTGGGGATCAGTGAAATAGATCAGGCGCGCATTTTCGATAAGTTTTTCCAGGCGCCGCCTTCCGGGCGTCAGGCCGTGGCGGGTACGGGACTGGGGCTCAGTATTGTGCGGGCGTTGATTGAGCAGATGGGCGGCGGGGTCAGCGTCAAGTCACAGCTACACAAAGGCAGCTGTTTTACACTGCGTTTACCCGCCCGTTGCCGGGAAATCCGCGCCTGAACTCAAAACTCAAGAACGAGGCAGCCCAATAGCGAAGCGCACGCCCCGAGCGGTGTTCTCCACTTTGATCCGCGCCTGATGGAATTCGGCGATCAGTTTGACGATAACTAGGCCCAGGCCCAGGTGTAACTCCTGTCCGCCGTCCTGACGCACGCTCATAAAGGGCGTAAACAGCTTCTCCTTGATGTCTTCCGGAATGGGGTCGCCTTCGTTTTCAACGTAGATCCAGCGCTCCTGTTTAGTTTCTTCGACGCCGATGTAAATGGCCCCGTCCGGTGCGGTAAAGTCTCTGGCGTTCTCCAGCAATTTGTCCACCGCCTGGGCGATCAGCTCGGCGGAAATGTCCGCCACAATTGGCGCTTCCGGCAATTCAAGCTCCAGTCGGCGCGGCTCCACGAGGGGGCGATAAGACTGCTGCAACTCGCTGATCAGCTCGCTCAAATCAAAGGTTTCAAGGCTTTGCGACTGAATCGTGGCTTCCAGACGCGACGCCTGCCGCATGGCGGTAAGCAGGGCGCTGATGCGTTCGGCCCCGGCGCGGGCCCGACCCAGATACTCCTGCTTTTCCTGTTCATTGTCGGCGCTTTCCAGTAACTGCAGGGAGGAGCTGACGATAGCCAGCGGCGTGCGACATTCGTGGGTCAGCTTGCTGGCGAAGGACTCCATATATTCTGAATAGCTGCGCAATTGGGTCAGCATTTCGCTGAAGCTGCGCGACAGGTCGCCCAGCTCATCCGGCAGCCGTGAGGCCTGGAAGCGGCCGCTGAACTTAGTCTCAGTATCCAGTGCGGAAACGATACCTTTGCTCAAATGCGTGATGCGCCAGGACAGCCAGGATGCGTAGCCGAACAGGATGAGCATGATGACGATCAACAGCGCCACAGAGCCGCCGACGGCTGCGAACAGGGCGTCATTGGCTACGGCGGCGATTTGCGGCGTACGCTGCTCCAACTGCACCCAGCCCAGTAATTTCCCGGTTTCGCTTCTAACGGGATAGCGGGTGATCAGGTTGGCGAGTTCTGAGGTGGCGCTGGCGTCCCAGGTGGAGCGCGGCGCGTCGGCGGCGAGGGGCTGCGACTCCGACGCCTGTGAAACGCCGTCCACTGCCCAACGCAGCAGGCGGCGCATGGCCATGCGCCAGACGTCATCCTGCATGCCAATGTAGCGCATCAGGTCGTTATCGTATTCCAGCAGGGTTACGCCCTGAGCGTCGGTCAGGCGTAAACGTGTGTATTCAGGGGTTAATTCCTGAGCCTTATGGATCAGAGCTGGCGGCGCGAAGTTCAACAACATGGGCTCAGCGTCGCTGCCCAGAACATCCAGCGTATTACGGTTGAACACCCAGGCGGCGGACTTGTCTATATCGATCCAGCGCAGGCTGAAGCCGTCCTGCAAGGAGGTGAGGGGAATGCGCAATTCCAGGATGAAGCCCTGGCCGTCTTCTTGCCACATGCCATGCACGCTGCTCCATGATCCGGCTAAGCGGGCTTTGATTTGTCCGGGCCCTTCCGTTTCCAGCATCGTCACCGCCTTGCCGCCGGCGAGATAGCCGGTGATCAGTTCGAAATGGTCCGCTGGCTGGCTGCGGGCGCTGGGCTGCCGGTATTGAATGGATGCGTCATTGGCGGCGACCAATAGATACAGGTCCTGCCCGTCGGTGGCTGCTTTGACTGCGCGGATGGAATCCGGTTTCGGGCCTGATAAGGCGGGAATTTCCGCCCAGTCGTCCTGATAACCATCCAGATAGATCGGCGTATCATACTGGCGCACGTTGAGAATGCGGCCGCCTATCAAAGCTGGCGTTGGCCATTCCGGGCGTAGCAGGGAGGCGATAAAACCCGCCAGCTGGATATGATTCTGCTGTTGGGATTCCCGCAGGCTCTGTTCTATCTGTTTGGCGAACTGAATGACCGCCCACGGCAGCAACAGCATGACGCAGGCGATCAGGATAAGCTGGCGACGTAGTTTCATGCGTCAGCCTAAGGTTGTGTCGAATCCCAGCGATATCCCATGCCGTAGGCGGTGTTAATCGCCCGGAAGTCCGGGTCCACCGCCTGGAATTTTTTGCGGATGCGTTTGATATGCGAGGTGATGGTGCTGTCGTCGAGAACGGCGTTGGCGGCGTCCATCAATTGGGTGCGGTTTTTGACGTGCCCAGGGTGTCGTGACAGCGCGTGCACGATCCAGAACTCAGTGACCGTCAGCATGATGGGCTCATCGTTCCAGAACGCCTGCATACGGTCAATGTTGAGTTTAAGCTGCCCACGGGTGATCAGTTCGTCCTGCTTCTGATTGGCGGCCTGCAAGGCGTCGAGACGACGGAACAGGGCGACGATGCGGGTGAGCAGATAGGGAATGCTGATGTCTTTGGTCAGATAATCATCGGCGCCCAGGCGCAATCCGGATATCTGATCGAACTCGCTGTCCCGGGCGGTCAGGAAAATAATGGGGACCTGGGAAGACAGCCCGCGCACCTCGCGACACAGCTCAAAACCGCCTTCCACATCGGAACCCAGACCCACATCAATGATCACCAGGTCCGGCAGCTGCACGCGAAAGCGTTCCATGGCGGAGGGACGGGAATCATAGGTTTCCACCTGATAGCCGTGTTTCTTCAACGCTTCACTGTAATTGGCGCGGATCAGAGGCTCGTCTTCAACTAAGGCAATTCTGCGGGTCATTTCACACCTATCGACAAAGAATGGCGCTATTAGAGCACGCCTGAATTTCTCTGCTCAAGAGAAGCGGGGCGCATTGCCACAATTCGTCATTTTTTGATCGACGCTTTGACGGTTTTTTAGCAGATAAACCGCTTAATTCTTGAGTGAAATGTAAAACGACTGCAACAAAACGGTTACTAAACTGACAGAAACAGTCTGAGTGTCCCGCAGTCGCTTAACCGGAACATCACTGCTGTACCCAAGAGGAGATACGCTATGAGCGAGAAACTTCAAAACGCCTCTAACCCGCCATCACAATCGAAAGCCATGCGTTATGGCTTGGCGCTGCTGACCTTCGCCGCGATTGTCTGCGCACAAAACCTTTGTTTCATGATCGACAACCAAATTATCTGATTAATACTGCGACAAGATGCACGAACGCTTTCCTGGAACTCAACCGCGCCCAGGTCAATGCGGTTGAGTTACCTCCGTCCCTGATTCATACTCCCCAAGGCCGCAAGAGCCGCGCCGATTCATTCGGCGACAAAATCATAAAATGAGCAAATCAAACCCCGGTTGTTGAATCTATTCATCAGATAAAGGGGATCATCATGCGCGCGCTGCTGTGCAAAGAGCATGGACCGGCGGATACGCTGGTCATTGAAGACACTGCCGAGCCTGAAGTAAGTGGGGCTAACGTTCTGGTGGACGTTAGAGCCGCCGGCCTTAATTTTCCCGATACCCTGATCATTCAGGGGAAATACCAGTTTCAGCCTCCCATGCCCTTTAGTCCTGGCGGAGAAGTCGTCGGCGTAGTGAGTGCAGTGGGAGATAAAGTTAAGCGGCTAAAACTCGGCGACTGCGTCATGGGGCTGACGGGCTGGGGCGGCTTTGCGGAAAAAGTAGCGGTTCCCGAATCCAACCTGATTCCTGTTCCTGCGGGCGTAGACGATATCGTCGCCGCCGGGTTTGTCATGACTTACGGCACCTCCATGCATGCATTGACTCAGCGCGGCCGACTACAGGCCGGTGAGACGCTGTTGGTGCTGGGCGCGGGCGGTGGCGTTGGGCTGGCTGCGGTGGAAATCGGCAAGGCCATGGGCGCTAAGGTGATTGCTGCCGCCAGCTCAGCGGAAAAGCTGGCGGCGGCTCAGGAGGCAGGGGCGGACGCGACTATTAATTACGCCGAAACGGATTTGAAGGAAGCCATAAAAGCGATGACGGAGGGGCGTGGCGTGGATGTGGTCTATGATCCGGTCGGCGGCGCTCTGACGGATAAGGCGCTGCGCTCCATGGCCTGGGGCGGGCGACATCTGGTGGTTGGTTTCGCCAGTGGCGAGATTCCCAAGTTGCCGGCGAACCTGACCCTGCTGAAAGGGTGCGAGGTTGTGGGTGTCTTCTGGGGCGCTTTCACGCAACGTCAGCCCCAGGACAATCTGCAGAATTTCCAGCGCATGTTCCAGTGGATGCAAGAGGGTCGTCTGCAGCCGCGGGTCAGCAAAGTGTATCCGTTCGAGCAGGCGGCGCAGGCCATCTCTGATATGGCGGAGCGCAGGCTGGTGGGTAAAGCGGTGGTGCGAATCGCGGAATAGGCGACGCTACAACCACTCGTAGTCCGCCTCGTTCACCTTGCGGGTGCGGCGACGATATTCCACTGTAAAGCCGGGCCAGAGCGTCGTGATTTTACCGCTTTTGGTTTGATACCAGCTCTGGCAGCCGGATTTCCACACGGAACGCTGCAGGCGTTGTTGCAACGATTCGTTGAACAGTCTTTGCGCGCGGGAGCGCAGGTGAATCTGTTTAACTCCCAGTTCGCGGGCTTTGTTCATGGCGTCGAGAATGTAATTAACCTGCGACTCGATCATAAAGATCATGGAGCTGTGACCGAGGCCGGAGTTGGGGCCGACCACCATAAAGAAGTTGGGGAACCCGCTGATGGTAACGCCCAACATCGCTTCCGCGCCGTTTTCCCAGGCTTGATTTAGGCTGACGCCGCCGAGCCCGATGAGATCAAAAGGAATGACAGCTTCCGCCGCCTGGAAACCAGTGGCGAGGATAATGGCGTCGAAATCATGGTTAACCCCGTCTTGGGTTCTGACGCCAGTCGCGGTGATGGCGTCGATGGGCGTGGTCTCCAGCGTGACGTCCTTGCGCCCCAGCGCCTGATAATAGTCATTGGAGATCAGAACCCGCTTACAGCCCAGGGTGTATTGCGGCGTTAATTTGGCCCGCAACGCGGGGTCTGGTGTTTGACGCGCCAAGTGCGACAGGGCCTTTTTCTCCACCAGTTTCATGATGCCGGGATGCAGCACAAACCCCATGACACGCCATTCCAACACCCAGTAAATCACCTGACGACTGAACCACAGTAAGAAGGGATAGCGGCGGTATAACGACCGTTCCATTGGACTGATCATGCGATCCGGCTTGGGCAGTATCCAGGGCGGCGTGCGTTGAAAGACTGTGGTATGGGCGGCCTGCGGCGCAATATTAGGCAGCAGCTGAATGGTGCTGGCGCCTGTGCCGATGACTCCGACCTTTTTAGCCGTCAGGTCGTAGCTGTGGTCCCAGCGGGCGGAATGAAAAAGCTTGCCAGTAAAGGATGATAGCCCTGGTATATCCGGTTGCGCCGGGCGACTGAGCGCGCCGACGCCTGAGACCAGAAAGCGAGCTTGCAACCAGCCTTCGCCGTTTACTTGTACGCGCCATTGATCCTCGGTCTCATCAAACTCCGCGCGGGTGACTTGTTGATTAAGGCGAATAAAGGGCCGCAGGCCAAATTTGTCTGCGCACTGTTGCATGTAGGCCCAGATTTCCGGTTGCGAGGCGAACATGCGGCTCCAGTCCGGATTGGGCGCGAAGGAAAAGGAATACAGGTGGGAGGGAACGTCGCAGCCGGCGCCGGGGTAGGTGTTGTCGCGCCAGGTCCCGCCAATGTCGTCGGCTTGTTCCAGAATCACAAAGTCTTCAATGCCGGCCTGCCTTAGCCGTATTCCCATGCAAAGTCCCGCAAAGCCAGATCCGATGATGATGACTTGGTGACGCGCCGCTTCGCTCATGAGCTACCCCCTGCGAAATATCTTTGTTATTTTGTTTGCGCTGGGCTCCGTTGAGGTTTCGCTGTGAATGACGAAACCTCAACAGACCTCGGTAAACTCAAGGATAGGTAAGTCTCCCGCTAATTGGCAGCCCCTTTGGGGTGATCGGCGCGGCGGCGATTTGAAAGAGATCACACAATATGTCAAAACAAACTCTAAATATGAACGACAGCCTCTATCAGTACCTGCAAGTCACCGGCGTCAGGGAAAGCAAAGTGCTGCATGCATTGCGGGACGAAACCAACAGACACGAAATGGCGCGTATGCAGATTGCGCCAGAGCAGGGGCAGTTCCTGACCTTGCTGACGAAGCTGACGGGCGCCCGCAAAGCCATCGAAGTGGGCACCTTTACCGGATACAGCTCCATCTGCATCGCTGAAGGCTTGCCCAAAGACGGCAAACTCATCTGCTGCGACGTCAGCGAAGAATGGACCAGTATCGCCAGACGCTATTGGTGCCTGGCGGGGCTGACTGACCGCATTGACCTGCGCCTGGCTCCTGCGATGGAAACCCTCAACAAGCTTTTGGATGAGGGCCACGCGCGCACTTTCGACTTCGCTTTTATCGATGCGGATAAAACCAATTACGACAGCTATTACGAAGCCTGCCTGCGCTTGTTGCGCCCGGGCGGGTTGATCGCCGTCGACAATGTGCTGTGGGATGGCAAAGTCGCCGACCCCAGAGAGCGGGATGACGATACCTGTGCGATTCGCGCTTTGAATGAGAAGCTGATGCGCGACAAGCGTATTGATTACTCCATGGTGCCCATCGCGGACGGCGTCAGTCTGGCGCGGAAAAAATAATCTCGAATTGAGACGACCAAGCGGGGCTCGATCCGCAGCTGTATTGGCGGATCGAGCCCCGCGTTCATTAAAGCAGCTTAGGGTGTGAGCGCGGGATTATTCCTGCCTGGCCTGCGTCAGCACGACAGCCACTTCTTTGCCTTGAATCCGATCATCGTAACGGGCCACCAGCTGTACGTCCGAGTAAGGATCGAAGGCGTGCAACATCACATGATAAACCCCGGTCTGCGGCGTATTGTAGGAACAGGTTTCTACCTGTGTGGTTTTGAAGGGGCGGCAGTCATATTCGTTTAACGTCGGAGGCGTTCTGAAGCGAACATGCATGTCTGCATCGCCCTGACCGCCAGACATTTCAATACGCAAGTTGCGAGCGCCTTCCGGGATGTCGACGTAGAAATAGTCCATCTCATCCTTGCTGCCGGAAAGCTTCGTCACCGCCTCGCCATTCATCAGTTCCTGGCTGCTGTCGGATTTAGCTTTATAGCCAGCTTCGAAAGTGATGCCGGAATAGCTAGAGAACGCATGCAGCATGACATAGTAATTGCCTGCCTGGGGCGAATTGAAGGTGCAGATTTCTTCCTGGGTGGTTTTGTAAGGTCGACAGTCATAGGAAGCGAGGGTGGGACGCTCGCCAAACTTGACGAACATATCCATATCGCCGCTGCCGCCGGAGATGCGGAACACCAGATCACTCGCGCCAGGCTCGACTTTCAGAACGTAGTAGTCTTTATTCTCTTTGTCCGCGCTCAGATTACTGAGAACCTGACCGTTTTCCAGTTCCTTATCCGGCGTATCAGGATCGGTGGGACCGGATGTGCCAGGGTTGTAGAGTTTATTGCTGGTGCAGTATTTCGAACCGTTTTTACTCATCCAGAAATAATTGCAGTCGCCGTCATAGCTATAGCGGCCGGTTTTCACCTTGTAGCCGGACAGGTAAACGCCGTCTAGGTGATAGAAGCCGCCGTCATATTTCAGGCTGAAGTGCTGATGGGGGCCGGTAGAGCTGCCGCCGTTGCATAGCGCCTGAGAGCGGTTGTTGGCGTAGTTCGCCAGTTTCTGGTTTTGCGATACGGTGGTGCGGTCCTGGAACTGCACATTGTCCAAGTGGTAGTAAGTGGTTGACCAGCCGCCGTCGTGCAGCACTTCCACGAAGCAGGATGAATGTCGCACTGCTGTGCCCGCTGCGGACGCCACCGCCCATTTAGTGGATGTATCCGATCCCCAGCCACCGCCATTGTTCATGTCCAGGGAAGACAACGGATAATTGCCGCTGCCAGTGTTGGTATGCGCGCCGCCGAACCACCAGCTTTGATCAATCGGGAAGGGGAGCTGCAGCAAGTTTTCCGGAGGGACCAGCTTTTTGGAGTAAGCGGAGAAGCGGCTGACGCCGGGAGGTTCCGCGCTTTCCTGCTCTTGCGGAAACAAGCGCTGGTAGACCGTTGCGAACTCCTCCGCGTCGCCAGCGGCGTTGTTCATCAAGGCGCGGGAGAGCGCGCGTGTGGCGATGTCTTCGCCGCTGATAGACAGGCTTTTCTGCTCTTGATTTACCGTGCTGTAATAGGCTTTGGCCAGACGCATGGCGATATCTTCAACTTGAGCGCTGAAGCCATCCCGTTCGGACAAATCTCCGAGGGGGCGTTGCAGGGATGCAGTGCGTGCGCCGCTTACCAGGCCAGTCTGCATTTCTATCAGGGTTAACAATACTTTAGGACTCACGGTGCTATAACCGGCCCAATGCGTAATGACTTCGGTCTGATCCAGTAAATGAGGAGCATTCCGTTTCAGGTAGGCGGCGACATCGAAGGTCAGCATCTCTTGATAAGAATAGATAAACTGCTCGTCCGAAATGATATCTCTGCTATCGTCGGAATGCGCCAGGAGGGGGAGTGCTGAAAGCGCGCAGACGAAGATAGTTCCGATACTCTTTTTCATATAAATTCCCTTTAAAGTTAATGAGTTGAACGCGGCTCGGAATGGCTGGCCGGTTTAAATGCTGCGCGGTAGGAAGCGCAGTCGAGCGGTCCGTTTCTCAAATGAGAACAACTCTCAGACAGTTATAAATGAAGACTAAAAAATGATCAGTTGCAAGTGTGGGACGCGGGTTGGGAATGGTTTCAAACTCTTCGCCGTTCATTTTATCGTTAGGCTGATGCGTCCTTTTTTGCACTGGAGTAAAGACTAGGATTTATAAAAAAATCCGGCAATCCGGTTGAAATACCTGAACAAAAAATACGGGGCGCATTATTGCGTTAAGCGGCGTAATGTCAGATAAAAAAGTCGGATAAAGAAATATGAGCGGCGAAGCTGAACAGATGAAATTTTTATGTCTGAAGCATACGGATGCGGATATCGCCAAGGAGTTGTTTGATCTGTTTCAATCCGCTTACCGGGTGGAAGCGGACTTGATTGGCGTGGAGCTGTTTTCGCCATTGTTTAGAACCCCCGCTGACTTCATGGCGAGTTCCACCCAGTTCCTGGGATATCGACGGGAGGCCAGACTGGTTGCGGCGATGGAGTTGGACCGCCAGGGCGAGTGGCTGAGTATCGACAGCCTGGTGGTCGCCCCCGATATGTTTCGGCGGGGATACGCCAGCGGTTTGCTGGAGCATGTTTTTACTCATCGCGATCAGTTTGGGCGTCCAAAAGGAGCGCGAGTGTCCACCGCCGAAGTGAACGCGCCCGCCATCGCCCTGTATGAACGGTTCGGGTTTCAGAAGGTGGCGAGTCGCCGCACGGAGGAGGGGATATCTGTGGTATCCTTTGACCTCCTGTTTTGAGGCCGGCTCCAAACATATCTCATCAATTAATCATCGCGCGATGGATGCGCACTTGAAATCAATCCGTCCGCTATTTGTACCATCGGGTTTTCTGTAGGCAGTTTATCTCATGAAGTATCGGTTCCACACGCCGCTGGATGCGCTCAAGGCGTTTCCTGGAAAGTATGAAATCCATATTACCGTCGTCACTCGCGATCAAGTCGCGCTGCAGCGCTTTGTCGACTTTTGCGCGGTGAAAGAGGCGAAAGCTATCGTTATTCAGTTGTTCTCCGGTGAGCATTGTACGCAACCCATGTTGTGCAAGCGTTTGAGCGGCGCGCCGGAGAAGGTTTGGGAGCAAATTCAGGAGCTGTGCGACGGGATGGCGAGTGAGGGGTTTTCTGTTGAGCGCTTGAAAATCGAGGCGGCGATAAGCAACGCCAACATCCCCCTGCATGACGAAGCGGCGACGCAACTGCCCGAATATTGTTACTTCGAACATCATCTGAAGCTCAGGTTGCCGGCGGATTATGACTTAACCGTCTTGCGTGCAAAGGTGCGCGAGTATCGCGGGCGTCTTTCCTCCAATGCATTTTGGCGCGATGAGGAGCATCGGGAGCAGTTCGTCACTCAACGCATACGCGGAGGGTTGGGGAAGGCGGGCGAGGTGCTGGAGGCTTTACGTACATTTTTAGCGGACAATGGCGTAGAGATTGTGAAGGACATTCGCGAGTTCAATATCTATGACAGCAACATTGGGCTTGACGCCGGTTGGGATGGGGTCGACACAGGAATGCGTTCATGACGGAGACGCCGAAGGTTTTGACGGAAGAAGCGCGAACGCTGATCGCTATTGAAACGTTGTTGACGCGTTTACACATTCTGGCGCAGGCTGATCGCTTCGTCGTGCGAGGCAGTTACGTCTCGCGCTGTTGGAGCGGGCCGCAGCCGCGAGCCTGTAAGGACCTGGATTTATTGTATCTGGGTGATTACACCCCGGACTATTTCACTGCTTTGATGCGCCAGCTCATGACGCAGACGGACGCCTCTCCTTGCCGCTTTAACTCGGATGCTATGCAGGTCAACCCAATCTGGCAGGACAGTATTTCTCCCGGTATTCGCTTCACCTGTGGCTATGTGGTTTACGATGTCGAAGGGACGCTGCAGGTGGATATCGCTGTCGGCGATCCGTTGACGATGCCGCCCCGAATGGTTGAGCTACCCTCCGTGCTGGAGGACGGCGCAATGATCGCCGTACCCGCTGTCGCTGTTGAGATCGCCGTCGCCTGGAAGCTGCATGGGTTGTTTGAGCATATGAACGGCGGTTGGATGTCGAAGACGTTGTGGGATCTGTATCTGTTTTGCAAACACAATTCACTGGACCCCATCCGGCTGCGAGAAGCGATTCTGGTCGCCTTTGAAAGCCGCATGGACCCGCTGGCGATCCTTCGTCGTCTGCTATACGGCGATTTTGGCCGCAGCAAAAAATCCCGCAGAAACTGGCGCAACCTGATGGCGGAATATCCGCATCAGCAAATTGAACCGATGGAGTTGGTGTTGGACTGGCTGCGAGCATATCTCGGACCTGTGTTGCAGCTGGAGAATGACGAAACCCTGCTGTCCCAGTCTGAGGTGATCACCTATCGCGTGAAGCTGTTGAAGGAAGACGGTTCGGAAGCCGCGCGCCAAAAACTGCGCACCCTGCAGCAGAAACGCAAACTGCTGCCATACAAGGCCTATACCTCCATTCCCCATCTGCCGGGGTCGCGTACTGGCCCTGCGGACAAACACATCGACGCCAATAAGGCGGAGATGTTGACCTCTCGACAACGCTACCCTGACGATGTGGTTATCGTGCAAGAAAAGCTGGATGGCTCCTGCGTGGCGGCATTGCGAACGGATGACCGGGTTCTGGCGCTGGGACGCGATGGCGATCTGGCGGATGAGTCTCCCAATCCGACGCGAAGACTGTGGGCGGAATGGGTGGAAGAGCATCAGTCTCGTTTTCTTGATGTGTTGGAGCCTGGTGAGAGGTTGGTCGGCGAATGGTTGGCCCTCGTGCATGGAACCCGTTACCGGCTGGCGCATGAACCCTTTGCGCCCTTTGATATTTTTACCGCGGACAATCGACGTTTGCCCTATGCGGTTTTCAGGCGACGAGTGACACAGGCAGGGTTTACTCCCGCCAAAACACTCCATATCGGCGAACCCTGTTCCATTGATGAGACCCTGCGTTTATTGGGGAATGGCGCGCACGGAAGCGTGGACGCGCCGGAAGGCGCTGTGTGGCGTCTGGAGCGGGGAGAGCAGGTGCTGTTTTTGGGTAAGTTCGTGCGTCATGGTAAAACCGATGGGGCCTATCTTCCAGAAAACAGCGGACGTCCTGCGCTATGGAACTGGCATCCTTATCTGCCGGTGTTTTTCGGAGAAACAATGGAGAAAGGGCGGGAGAATGAAGAGAGCGCTCAGGATACAGCAAGTAAAACCGAAAATGACGAGACGGATTAACCGCAGTTTGGAAACGGCGTAATGAAATCATTGGATCAATTGGTGAAAGGCAATCGTCGTATTCGCGTCGCCGGATTTGACGATGCGCCTTTTGCGCGGCGGAGAGGATCGCCCGTCAACGTGGCGGGAATCATCTGCGCAGATGGTGAATTTGAAGGCATGCTCTGGGGAACGGCGACCAAAGACGGCGATGACGCCACGGACTGCCTGATCGCTATGCTGATGAATAGCAAGTTTTATGATCAGGTCGGCGTCGTGCTGACGGATGGCGTGGCCATCGGCGGATTTAATGTCATTGATCTGCCGAGGTTATGCGAAAGCGTGCAGCGTCCCTGCATTGCGGTCATGCGCAAGCACCCAGATCTGCCGGCTATAGACAAGGCGCTGCGCAACTTTGACGACTATGAACGACGACGTGACCTGATTCGGGCGGCGGGAACCATTTTCAATAACGACTTCTGTCACTATCAGGTGGCGGGCTGCGACCAGGAAACCGCCAGCAAAGCCCTGGCGAGACTGACCACCAAAGGCCGAGTGCCGGAGGCTTTGAGGCTGGCTCATATTATCGGCTCGGCGGTGATAACCGGCGAAAGCGGTCGGAGGGCCTGAAGCCAATGAACAATGCTGTGACGCAATGGTTCGGTGACGCATTCTCGCTCCTACACCCACTGCTGCAACAACTGCACCGCGAAGGAGGAACGCTGACTGGACGAGTGCAGGTTGAATACGGGCCGGGGATAGCGGGTTGGATTGGACGTCGTATCGCGGCGAAGACTGGCGCCCCGCAGACGACAGGAATGGTCGGTTTTTGTGTTGAAATTCGTCATACGGGCGATGCGTTAGTGTGGAGTCGCACCTTTGAATCCGGCGCACAGATGCGCTCGCTGTTTCGCCCCCATGGCGCGTTTCCTGACGGTTACTGGAGTGAATCCACCGGCGGTGTAGAGCTGCATTTGGGTGTGGATATCCGCGATGGCGGCTGGCGCTGGGTCCCGCGACGCTGCAAAGTGCGCGGAGTCTCCTTGCCTTTATGGCTGGTTCCACGGACGGACGCCTATAAAACCATAGTGGGCGACCAGTACCGGTTTGCCGTGACCCTGAGCCTTCCCGTGTTGGGAAAACTAATGAGCTATTCTGGAGACCTGCGTCTGAGCGGGATGTAAACGGTCCACGTAAGCCTCTGTCTCACGCGGCGCTGATACGTCACTATTTGCTGTCTTAATACGCTCTTAATCCCGCCTTTTTTAAGCTCTCCCGCAATGAGACCGGTCGCAGCATGGGCTGTGGCGGAGAATATCGTTGTGGGAGGCGAGAATGGAGAATTTGCAGGCGCGTTTTGATGCGGTGGGTGTCTGGCTGGAATTGATTGACTTGAGTTTGCTTGCCGCGCTGTGCGTCGTGGCGGCGGGCTTGTGCTGGGATATGGCGCGAAAGCGATGGGGACCTTTACGTGAGAAGCTCGCCAATATCGCTGTCGCCATCGGTAATACTCTGTTGGAGAGAACGTTGTATGGCGCGGTCTTTCTGATTGCGCTTTGGCTGGTGGAGCCGCTGGCTTTGTGGCGTATTCCGATAAATGGCTGGACCTGGGCGCTGGCGCTTCTGGCGGCGGACTTGAGTTACTATTGGATGCACCGAATCGAACACAAGGTCAGGATTTTCTGGACCATTCATAGCGTGCATCATTCTTCGGAGCGCTTTGACTTCAGTACATCCTTGCGGCTTTCCTGGCTGGAGGGCCCGGTAGAGTGGATCTTTCTGGTTCCCATGATGTTGCTCGGGTTTGACTTGGCGCAGACGATGGTGGCGTTTTTGGCTGTTGTGGCTTACCAATCCTGGGTTCATACGGAAAAAGTGGGAACGCTGGGCTGGCTGGATCGGGTCTTCAATACGCCGTCTGCGCACCGGGTCCATCATGGCTCTCATCATCCCTATCTGGATAAAAACTTCGGCGGCGTGCTGATGCTTTGGGATCGCCTGTTCGGGACTTATCAGGCTGAGATCTCGCCGGTGCGTTATGGTTTGACTGAGCCATTGGCGTCCCGCAACCCCTTTGTAGTGGTGTTTCATGAGGCGGCGGCGTTATATTCGGATTGCCGAGCCGCGCTGTCATGGCGGGATCGGCTACAGTTTTTGATTAAGCCCCCTGGCTGGAAACCGGACTCCCATGCGCATACTGATCATTGAAGACGACCGTCACCTAGCGGCGGCCATCGCCGACTATCTTGAGCTGCAGCAGGCGGAGTGCGACTTCGCCTTCAATGGGGCTGTCGGTTTGCAGCGTGCGGCGCAGGACCGGTTCGACGCCATCATTCTGGATTTGATGTTGCCGAAAATGAACGGCTTTGACCTGTGCCTGGAACTGCGGCGTCAGGGGATATATACGCCAGTGTTGATGCTGACCGCTTGCGATACGGATGAAGAACAACTGCAGGGGTTTCGCAGTGGCGTTGACGACTATGTCGCCAAGCCCTGTGCGATGCCGTTGCTGTGGGCGCGTTTACAGGCGCTGGCGAGACGCGCGTCGAAGCAGGGTGAGGCATTGCGAGTGGGGCCGTTAGAGTTGCGTCTGGGGGAACATCGCGTCACCCGAGAAGGGCAAGAGCTAAAACTGACGCCAACCGGCTGGAGGCTGTTGGTGACGCTGATGCGACGCAGTCCTGACGTCGTTTCCCGAGAGCAGCTGGAAGCCGCCGCCTGGCCCGGTGAAGACGTCGATCCGGGCAATTTCAACGTCCAGCTTCATCAGCTACGTAAAGCCGTGGATAAGCCCTTTGCGCAGGCGTTGATACATACCGTTGTCGGCGTCGGCGTATGCATTCGGGAAGACGGCGCCTGAGCATCCCTGCTCGGCGCATCATAGTCGGGAACTGATCAAGGGTTGTTGCGGGCGTCCCAACTGCCGCTTGGTCCGATCATTCTTGAACGGCAGAATACGCAGTGAATCTTGTTGTAGCGATAACCGTTGCTGTCGAGCATGTCGAGAGCGTGCTTGAGATTGACGCCGCCCATCAGTTTCCGATTGCGTACGGTCAGTACGTCAAACTTGGGGAACGGGTTGGGACAGAGGCGCTGCACTTCCGCCATCATTCGCGCGTCGCCGCTGTTCAGGGCATCCTGGCGTAAAGTGATGAATGTGCGGTTGCTGTCTATATCCCGACTGATGCTGTCGTAGGTCTCTCCGGTATCATCCCCCTGGTATTTGCTCAGGCTGTAATTTCTGACTTTTGTATTGGGGTGCAGATGTTGCAAAAACTTGGTTTTACCGCTGATGACGGAACTCAGGCCCGGGTCCAGCAATGCTTGAGTGTGGGGGCCGTAGAAATAAAGCTGGGTCCATTCCGGCACGCCGATCCAGCCTCCCAGGCCGGGAATGTTGCGCGCCCAGCCAGTCTGCTTGCCGAAATCAGGGCGGGAAATATAGCCCCCATGGGAGGTGATAAGCAGGTTTTCCGCTATCATGCCGGTGGCGTCAGTGAATAAATACAGTTTGTCGCCTAATGGGATTTTCTTCGCCATATATAGTCCTGAAGTGTCGTTGAGAAAGCATTATAAAGATGAATGTTAAAAACCGTCTGTTGTTGGCATGTAACAATAAAATCTGCAGTGTCCTTTGCATAATTAGTATGCTTAATGGATTTGATAATCAGATCCTAAAAAAGTTCCATAAAGGGGATTTCCTTTGAACGACGCTTTAAACAAAAAAACCGGCGGCGACCATGCTCATATTGGAGGTTCAGTGCAGGATTTGAATGAACTTATTGTCGGTATCACGGCCACGGAAATAGATTCGCCTTCCTTGGGCGTTACTGACCAGGTTTTAGCCAGTCATAAAGTTGCGCCGAAGCCAATAAGAATAGATATGAATGCGCAAATGGATTGCTGTAATGTCTATTATTCTTTAGTAGATGAATCTTATTATTTTGTGCTTGCCTTGAAGCAGGAGGCTGAGCAATGGCGAGTTAATTGGGCATATATTGAGCCTCATGTCAGGGTAAGATTAATCATTCAATCCTCCTCGATAACACCTGACAAAATATCCTCTTTTATTGGGCTAAACCCAACGCAAAGTTATTTGCAAGGGGAGAAACGAAATAAATCTGTAAATTCCGTCTATCGTCAACATGGATGGGCGTTTGAATTGGATAAAGACACTCCGGCTTCCCTGGAGCAAAAGCTGGATAAATTAATATCCGTCATCGATGAAAAAAGAGAAAGTCTACGCACTTTCGGAGAGTCAGCGAATATTAGGGTCATGGTGTGGTATGACGGCTACAAAGACTGGATGGGAGGGGTATCTCTGTCAGCGGAGCAGATGGCTTTGCTGGGGGAAATAGGAGCCGGTCTGGAGATTGATATACATGCGTCGGGTCCGGATTGGCCGGACCCTTAGCGTCTAGGCGTCAGCCGTCTTTCTGCAATGTTCGGGGCTGACGCGTTGGGGCTGATGCGGTGATAGGAGCGAAACCTATCGATGAGGGCGGGGAGCTACTTCTAAATGATTGTAATAGAAAACATTAGGTTCATTTTTCCAAGTGGCTTCCTCCGTACCTCTCAATACTGCGCCGGATGTATAAACTTTACAAAGTTTATTTAGTCCATCAAACTTCTTTGTATTAAGCCTGTCCACATAGCCGCCTACGGCATTTACTTTTACACATTGATTTGTTTGCGTTCCGATAATAACGGCCCCAGTAATATTCTGTCTTTTGATTTCAGCTGCGATATCCAGATTTGTTTCGGGGTTGAACATACTAATGTGCGGCTTCTTAACCACTGTAGCGCCGCGCACGCAATAGTCTCTCCATGTTCTTACTCCCACCGGCGGAGCTCCGCCAATGACGATAGGTTGCGCTCCTTGTCCGAGCGCCGCGTGATCAATTTCTATTAAGTAAATGGGCATGCGCAAAGTTTGCGCTTTAGTTATAGTCGCCAATAGTGAGGCATGATTCCTGGGCGCCTGTCCTCCTTGTTCATCTATGACAAATAATGCGAGTTTCTTTCTGCCTTTTTTAACTTCATTGTTCATGGCTTCATGTAAAGAAATGGTGTTGATAATGGTCATTATAGTATCCTTGTTCCTTTGTGGATTATGATTCTGATTGGTCGAAACGGGATGATGTTCAGTTTAAATAATTATTAGAGTTGTCGGTGTTCAGTTGGGTTTGACGTCGACTTATTTGCAAAGGCGTCAAATAATTGGATAACACCTCAAAAAATAGGTATAAATACCTGATCTCTTTGGCTTATTAATAATGAGAATGATTAACAGGTATTGTTTGAAGCAATATAGTCTCCAGAGAATGACATGATGTTTAACTCATACAGGGAAAGACCTCGCACTCGCGCCAGGACATTGGCTCGAAGTCTCAGGGATCAATTGCGCTGGATGGGAGCCGGGTTGCTTTTGGGGTGCCTCACTCTGGCTTTTATCTCTTCCTGGAACAATATGGACTGGGCAGGCGATACGCTGATGAAACTGGAGGCGCAGGCTCTGTTGCGGCAGTCCCTGCGAGAGGGAGGCGCTCAGCAAACGAGTGATGGGTATTTGAGTCTCTATCAAAGCTGGGCGGCGGTGCCAGAGCAAGTACGATCGCAATTTGGCTCTGAACCGGCCCGCGATGGCGAAGTACTGGAAGCGGTGGTTAAAAATGCAGGAGAAGAGGCGTTTTTATATTTGCTGCCGTTTCAGACTGAAACGGGAGAGCGCCGGTATTTATTAAGTCGCCATAACCGCGCGGATATTGAAACGCTGGGAGAGGAGTTTTTCAGCGCCGCATTGATGCACTCATTGCTCACCACCCTGGCTGTATTCGGCTTACTGTTTGCGCTGTTTTTCTGGCTGATACGACGAGCCACCCAGCCCATCGCCACGCTCAGCGCCTGGGCGCAAACCCTGGGAACCCAGGCGCGGGTGGATGCGCCGAATTTTGAAATCGAAGAACTCAATCAACTGGCGCAGCGAATGCAAGAGGGCGTCGCCCGTATAGAGGCCTTCAATGAACGCGAAAAACAGTTTCTGAAGCACGCCAGCCACGAGATGAGAACCCCTCTGGCGATTATCCAGGCCAGCCTGGACACTTTGGAATTGCAAACCGGCGAGGCGGGTAAGGCGTCGCTGCGGCGAGCGCAATTGGCGGGGGCGAATATGGCGCTGCTGTCCAGTGCGCTGCTATGGCTGGCGCGGGAGTCCCCGCAAGCGTTAAAGAGAGAGCGGGTGACTCTGGATACGTTTTTCCAGGCGATCATTGAAGATCACCGATATTTGCTGACGGGCAGGGATGTTGCGGTGCGACTGGAGCTGAGCTCAGACATCATCAAAATTGAAAAAAGCCTGTTGCACATCGTTTCGGCGAATCTTGTTCGCAATGCCTTCCAGCATTCCTCCGAGGGTGAGATTGTCGTGATCACAGACTCTGAGGGGCTGCGTTTGACGAACCCGATTAATCCTGAAGACGCTGACGCCAATGTAGAAGGGTTTGGTCTGGGGCTGGAGCTGGTGCGGCGCATCTGCGACAAGCTGCAATGGCGTTTTTCTGTCGACCTGACAGGGGATGGGGCGCAAGTAAACGTGATTTGGTCGCCGACATCGCACTCTTAAGACGATCTTAAGGTCGCGCCGGATTTAATGTAGCGGACTTCACAATAGGTTAGGGAGAGAAGATGAAAGTTGTGGCGGGTCTGCTGGTTGCGTTTGTTTTGGCCGCTGTGGCGGTATTGGGGATATTGGACCAACATAGCCTGAAATATGCGCAAAGAAGCGATTTTACTTTTTCCTATGGCGGCGAGCAGCTGGGTGCGACCCTGCTGACGCCGGAAGGAGACGGCCCCTATCCTGTGCTCGCGTTTGTGCATGGCGATGGCCCGGTGGACCGTTTCGCCAATGGCGGCTACGTGGCTATCATGAACCGCCTGCTGGAGCGCGGGGTGGCTTGCCTGAGTTGGGATAAACAGGGCGTTGGCGAGTCCAGCGGCGATTGGCTGTCGCAAAGCATGCCTGAGCGAGCGGATGAAGTGAAAGCGGGCATAGCTGCGCTGCGAGGGCAGGCAGGTGTTGATATCAGCGCGGTCGGCGTCATTGCCTTCTCGCAAGGGGGCTGGGTGCTGTCGGAATTAGCGAAAGGCGCAGAAGGAGGGGCGGACGTCGATTTTATGGTGGCGGTTGGCGTCGCCGTCAATTGGCGCAGGCAGTCGCTTTACTTGCAGCGCCAACGCATGCTGGGCGAGGGATATAGCGAAGAACAAATCACGACGGCGCTGGCGTTCAGTGAAAAATCGGACCGCTATCTCTCGCAGAATCATCTCACCTATGACCAGTATCTGACGTGGCTGCGCAATAGCGCCCCGCCAGCCGGCGTATTAACTGAGCCCATGTCCCCTGAACGCTACCGCTTCGTCATGCGCAACATGCAGTCTGACATGAGTGCGGGGCTGGTCCGAGTCAAGGTTCCTTTTCTGGGGCTATTCGGCGAGAAAGATCGTAATGTGGATGTTCAGGAGAGCATCCAGACAATAGACGGCGCTTTTCAGTCCTCAAGCTGGCGGGATTACCAATTGAAGCTGTTTCCTGGCGCGACGCATAGTCTGTTAGAGGCGAAATACTTTGACTTCCAAACGCCTGCGGAGTGGACGGCATCTGCTGAAGCGATGTTTCTAATACTGGGGCCAGACGCCTTTGTAGAAGGCTTTCTTGACGCATTGGGCGATTGGGTGATCGCCACGTCGAAGGACGCGGAGAAAAAAACGGTTCCTTAGAATTTCGGGGAGATTGGATATGGCTGACATTAAGGGCTCTTGTTTATGCGGAGCGGTGAAATTCCAGATCGAAGGTGAAATCAAGGCGCTGACCTACTGCCATTGCAGCCTGTGTCGCAAGGCGCATGGTTCAGCCTTTGGCGCCTATATTGTGACCGGCAAGGACAGTTTTGTAGTGTTGGAAGGCGTTGAGAGCCTGCGTGGTTATCGCTCGTCCTCCCATGTCAGCCGGACCTTCTGTGGCGACTGTGGATCGAATATTCAATTTATCCGCGATGGGCGGGATGACATTGGCGTCGCCGCCGGCGTTTTGGACGACGATCCCGGCGTAAAGCCTTCCAGGCAGATCTATTGTGATTCGAAAGCGCCCTGGCATCCGTTGCAGGAAGAGATCCCGCATTTCGCACAAAGGTCCTGAAACGCGAAATTGACGCCAAAGGGTTAACACGAGGCTGACCCGAACGCGGATATGGGGTAGGGTATCGGGCTTGGTCGGCGCGTCCCGTTTGCATTGAACGACGCGCTGAAGTCCGCTTTGCAATTCAGTCAGGTATCCAATGAGCCATTCGAGCAGTTCTATAGACGTCCATTCCATTGTTTATTTCTATCAAGGCGCGCCTGTCGATGCCGACGATATCCCGGCCGGGGCCGAATACACCTGCTTTCTGCTCAATGACGAAGAAGTTACTGAGTACATGATGTTCTGTGAGCACAACACAGTATTTCGTATTCTTGGACCTGCTGATGATGGTGATTACGCCGCCAGAGCGGTGGCGATATGGGAGCATGCGTCCACGCTGGAGAACGGGCCGGAAATCAGCCCTGACGTAGTCGTCACAGTAGAAATTCCCGATGAAACCTTCCCACACAATATCCCCATCGGCGAATTGGAAGCGTATAAGGTTCATGCGGAATACCGTGTCGACGTGAATCTGGAAACTGGCGAAGCGGCGCTCAAACCGAACCCTGATAATGCTTTTCGTATGGAGGTCACTGACCGCGGCCCCCATCCTATCCCGGTGAAACATGTTTTCTTCAATCAAGATAAAGACATACTGGGCATAGAGTATCCCTTGCTGGGGTTTGATGAGAAATATGGCTTTAGCGGCCCGTTTTCCTTTGTGGAGCTTTCCGAGCAAGGTATTCAGGCCATGCGCTCTATTGAAGGTGAGGACGATGATTGGGATGAGGACGGACAGGTTATTTTTCCGGTGGACTGTCAGGCGCAACTGGAGGAAGTCCTGCGATTCGTTACCCCGGAGCTGGTCGCCTTTGTTGATCTCGAAGGCGTTCCCATTGAGCATGATCAAATCATGGAGCATTCCGACTATCGACGTCACTGGTTCCATAACGATCAGACATTGGCGATGAGCGAGCTGATCGCGGCGCGGGGCATCGCCCATACAGAAATCATCAATGTGCCGCAGAAACTGCATCAACAAACGTTGCATGCCTATCTGCGCCGGATTCACGCCAGTAAGGAAGCCATTTCTCTGGATGGCCTGAGAGCGACCCATTACGTCGTGCTTTACGAGCCGTTGTCACAGGAATCAACTGCTGCGGTTCCACTGGAGGCCGGGCAGTCCAAGCTGCACAGCTCTGTCTATACGTTGAAAGGCGTGCAGGTGGTGTCTGAATGTATGGTGTTTGACGCCGAAGGACGCCCTATCAAAAAGATGAGTTTTGGCCGACCTGGCGAGAAGACGCTGATGTATGAAGAAATCTTCAAATTCGATGAAAACGGCCAGCCGGTGGATTCGGAAGTTATTCACCACGATTTCAGTTAAGGCGAGGCGGCTTTTTCGCTCTCTTCTTCGCTGACGGCTTGCGGCAGTCGATAGGCGCCGCGCCGCGAGTCCTCCAGATAGCGGTCGAGCAGACCGCTTTCTTTCAGTTGTCGCAGACCTTCATTGAATTGTTTGACGCGCTCCTTGTTCACCGGCAGGGCGCGTGTCAGTATCAGATGATAGGTGGTGCTGTTGTAAACATGGGGAGAAATGGTCAGCTGCGCTACGTCTTCCGGCGGGAACAGCTCATATAGCAAGGCATAGCCTGCGTCTTTGTCGGACGGAAAGACGTCAATTCTTTTACGCAGTAGTTTGGTGAAATTAATCTCATCGCTGGACACTCGTTCAATTTGCACCCCTTCCGTGCCTTCAAACTGGTAGGAGTAACCCAGGGTGCCGCCAACCCGGTAGTGCTTCAGGTCGGTGAAGCTGCTCCAGGTGAAATCCGAATCCACGCGGTGAAAAAACACCGACTCGCCCATAACCACCGGCTGGCTGAAGTAAAACTGCGCTTCCCGGTCGACGGAGGGACTCCATAGCAGGCTGCCGTCCAGATTTCCCGACAACGCTTCCGCATAGGCGCGTTTCCAGGAGTCAAAGAAGACGTACTGCACGTTCACGCCCACGATGCCGAAAGCTTCCGTAACAATATGGCTGGCCACGCCATAATGCTTGAGCGTTTTCGATTGATAGGGGGGCCACTCGCCATTGGCCAGGCGTACGGTGACGCCGGCGGCGAAGGTGAGGGCGACGGACGACAATAGCGTGAGCGCGACGACGCTAATGGCGGCCCAGTGGCGACAACATTGACCCGCTTTTTTCCATTTTTCGCTGCAGCATCTGACGAAGAGGCGTTTCGCCATGTCAGGGGTCGTTCCTGACCTGCTCGGTCGGGCTGATATAGCTGTCCAGAATCTCTTGTAAGCGTCCATCTTTCTGCATTTTGGTGATGCCTGTGTCCATCAGCGCCTTGAGATATTCTCCCTCTGGAGTGCGGGGAAACATCATGTGATAGCCCTGCGGAGGAGAGTTGGGTATGGGGGTGTACTGCATCCCCGGCGTGGCGATTAAATCCAGGCCTTTATGGGCGAAGCCCTGCATGATTTCGTAATCGGCGGTAATCAGGTCTACTTTACCGCTACGCAACTTCAGGAACAGGTGGTCATAGGTTACGGAGTCAGTATCCATCGAGTCGCCAGGGTGTTCCAGATAGGTGTAATTGTAGCCGGAGAGTCCGCCGATGACGTAAGTGTCCAGCAGCCTTTTTTCCATTTCGCCCAGGCCATCGGGAAATCGCTGTTGCAGGTAAAAAAAGTAAAGGTGCGTCCAATAATAGGGAAGGGAGTACAGGTACTGTTTGCTGCGCTCCTCGGTATAGGACGCATTGAGCAGCATGTCGAATTGCCGCGCTTTTCTGACTTCCAGCAAACAGCGCTTCCAGGAAGGAAGTTCAATGGAATACTTGATATGGTTGCTTTCCAAAATCTCCCGCGCCACATCCACTGCGTAACCGGCAATCTCCTTCTTACCGTTCTCCACTCGATAAAACGTATAGGGCGGCCATTCTCCTGCGTCGTCGCAAATCCTCACGAAGGACAGCTCCGTCTCCGCCGCATAGACGTCCTGAACGATAAGCAGCCATAACAGCGCAAGTACAAACCGGGTAAATCGGCGCCGCATGTATAGTTGAAGTCTCTATCGATGAGAGTAACTGTATTAAAGATAGTGCATGCGGAAACAGTCTACAAAGTGGCGGGACGACAGGCATAGCGATGTCAGGACGAATTATTGATTGACAAATAGTGGCTCAGAGCCTTTAATTGTTTTGGTGGCTTTGAGCCACTATTTAACATTAAGGAAGAGGTCACAGATGTTCAGATATATAAAAACCGAACCCACCACCTACATCATGCAATTCAACAAAGGGAAGCTTAAGCGGGAAGGCGCGGGGCTGGGCTTCTTTTACTTTGCGCCGACGACATCATTGGTTTCGATTCCCATTGGCTCGGCGGACTTGCCTTTCATATTCAAGGAAAGCACCAGCGACTTTCAGGAAGTTACTGTGCAGGGGCAGGTGGTTTACCGTGTAAAGAGCCCCAAAATTCTGGCGGCGACCATGAACTTCACCCTGGCTGATAACGGCAAATCCTATGTTTCGGACGCGCCGAAGAAGCTGCCGGCGCGCGTTCTCAACCTGCTGCAATCCATTACTCGCAACAGCATCCAGAGTCTGTCCTTGAAAGACAGCCTGCTGGCTTCGGAAACATTGGCCGCGACCCTCGCCAGCGCGCTTGATTCCGCCCCCGTGCTGGAGAAACTGGGGGTGGAAATCCTGGATGTCTCCATTCTGGCGATTAAACCCAATCCGGAAACCGCCCGCGCGCTTGAAGCCACGGTGCGCGAGCAGATGATGAAGGATGCGGACGAAGCGGCCTATACGCGCCGTAACGCAGCCATTGAGCAGGAGCGTAAGATCAAGGAAAACGAGCTGGAGACGGAAATCTCCGTCGAACAGAAGAAGCAGCAGGTCAAGGAAGCGGAAATGGACGCTCGCATGGCGGTGCAACGCAAAACTCAGGAACTGCAGCGGGAAGTGCTGGAGAACGAAATCGAGCAAGAGAACAAACGTCAGGAACTGGTGGCGGTCAGCGCGGAGAACAGCCGTAAGGAAGCGGATGTGAAAGCCTATGCAATAGCCGCCAGCATGAAAGCCATGGCGGAAGTGGATAACCGTATTCTGGAGGCGATCACCAACAGCTCGATGAATCCTGAGCAGCTAATCGCCCAGGCCTTCCGCCAGTTGGCGACTGGCGCTGATAAAATTGGTCAGTTGAACATCAGTCCGGATCTGATGCGTGAGCTGCTGGGTAAAAAACGATGAGTGAACGCGCTACGGAAACCAAACTGATTCTGGTGAAACGCCGAACGCGGCTGGAGGAGCTGGCCTGGCGGCATAACACTGAAGAACAGGCGCGCTTTTACATTGAGAGCCGGGGCGAGGACTTTGACGTCTACATCCATGAGGACCAAAGCTATCGCGCGTCATTGGCCGCTGTAGAAACGACGTTGTCACGCATAGGACGCGTACAGACCCTTGATCGAGATTTCCTTAGCAATTTTATCTTCGGCGCCCAGGATGTGGTGGTCGTGCTCGGACAAGACGGACTGGTGGCGAATACGCTGAAGTATTTGCATGGTCAACCCGTTGTGGCGGTCAACCCTGATCCCGCCCGCATCGACGGCGTATTGCTGCCATTCCAGGTGGCGGACCTGGATGCGGTGCTGAGGGAGCTGCTAAAAGCGAAGCGGCCGATCAAACTGGTGTCCATGGCGGAAGCCAGCCTCAACGATGGCCAGACCATGGTGGCGGTGAACGATTTCTTTATCGGGCCGAAAAACCATACCTCGTTACGCTACGAAATCGATTTTCGCGAAGCTTCGGAAATGCACAGCTCAAGCGGCGTGATCGTCTCCACGGGGCTAGGTTCCACAGGATGGATGCGCAGCGTCATCGCTGGCTCCCTGGGTTTGGCGCGAGCCCGCGGCGCGCAAGGCGACAGCGTGGACGCCTATCAACCACTCTCATGGGATGCGCAAAAGCTGCTGTTCTCCGTCCGTGAGCCTTTCCCCAGCAATACGACGCAAACTGAACTGGTGTTTGGAGAAATAACCGACGGGGAAGCGCTGACTATCAAATCCCGCGTTCCGGAAAACGGCGTTATTTTCAGTGACGGCATGATCGGCGACGCCATCGAGTTCAACAGCGGCGCAGTAGTTAACATTAGTTTGTCGCAACGATATGGTTCAATTGTTCATTGATAAAATGGTTTGAGCCGTAACGGATACCTGTAAATACAAGGAAAAGAGCTATGGAGCCCTATGAAAGCTGGCAAAAAGAACAATACAGTCGCAAAGTTTCGGCGTCTCACGTCTTTGGCGAGCACCTGTTTAACAAAGTTCGAAAAGAAGCGTTACATAGCATGCGATCGTATGAGAGCGACAGAGACCGCGAGTTAGTGGAGGAGACGGTGGATGCGACGCTTTACGCCATGATGCAGTTGCTTGATGGGATTTTCCTTAACGTAATTGATGAGAAGCACCAGGCTGAATATGCGCTGATTCAGCGTGTGCGTGACGATGAGGGCGTGTTGCTGGAAGAAAGTGAACTGGCGCCAGACGGCGAGGGGCTTTGTATGGGATTCCAGGGTTGGCGTGAAGGGGATTTTGGTTGAATGAAAAATTCCTGAGCCGAGCTGCCTGCGGAAGCCTGAATCTTGACTACACTTTTAAAGTCTAAGCCCCGTTGAATTGATTTGCGACGCAAGCATCCGCGAAAAGGGAGTATTTCATGAGGGAAGCGCATCCTGCCACCGCTATTGACCGTTTCTTCGCCCAGTTGACTCTGAGACAAAAATTCCTGGGACTCAGTGTGGTCATCATGATCATGTTTATCGCGTCCAGTTGGTATAACGCCAGCCTGACCCGTGAATCGCAACGTGACGCTCTGCGCGAGAGCGCAATGAATATGGTGGAGGCGGCCCTTCATAACCTGAAGCAGTATAAAGCGCAGCACCCGGACGAATTGAATCAGTATATTGGCGAGATGCTTGGCGGCCTGCGCTGGGGAGAGTCCCTGGACGGCTATGTTTACGCCTTCTCCGTCGACCAGAAGTTTGTCGCGTTCCCCCCTAAACCGGAATGGGTGGGGGAGCCAGTTCCTAACATTGACCTTAATGAAGGCGGGCGCTTTGGCGATGTGGCGTCGCAATGGTTTCGCGCTGGCAAGTCCGGATTTGTAACCTACCAATGGCGTAAACCGGGAAAAGACGAGCTGGTCGATAAGACCACTTACATCGAACCCTGGCCCGAGCAGGGCTGGATTATCGCTTCGGGGATATACCTTGACGATGCGGATGAGCTGTATCAGGAGACATTGACCCGCCTGGTTTGGGTCAGCATTGGCGTGCTGGTCGTCATGTTCGCCGCATCGCATTTTGTTGTTAATGCCATGCAGCGCAGTTTTTCAAGAGTGGTGGCGGCGATGGAGAATCTGGCGCGGGGCAACCTGACTTTTCATCTGGACTGTATCGGGCGCGATGAGGTGTCCCACATCAGTCGCGCCATTGAATCCACCCGGCGCTCCTTGGCGGATCTGATCGGAAAGCAGATGGAGATCAGTCGCTCTTTGTCGGACGAGTCAAAAGAGCTTTCCTCCCGTATGGCGACGGCTAAACGGGCGATAGACGATGAATCTTCTCAGCTTGAGCAATTGTCGTCCGCCATGGAAGAGATGGCGGCGACGGTGAGGGAAGTAGCGGAGCACGCCAGCACGACCTCGGCCGCAACCCAGGCCACCAATGAACGCGCGGCTACCGGTAATGAGTTGGTGGGGGATGCAGTTAACGTCATCAATAATCTGTCACGCAATCTTGATAATTGTTCTAAAGCGGTGACGGACATCGCCAATCAGGTGGATACGATTTCTTCCGTCACCGATAGCATTGAGAGTATTGCGGAACAAACCAATCTGCTGGCGCTTAACGCCGCGATTGAGGCGGCGAGAGCGGGAGAAAGTGGACGCGGTTTTGCGGTTGTGGCTGATGAAGTGCGGCAACTGGCGATGCGCTCCCGGGACGCCACGGGTGAAATAAACGGCACCATAGAGGCGTTGAAGAAGCAGGTGCGGGACGCAGTTGAACTGATGAGCGCCAGTGTCGAAGTGGCGGAAACCGGCTCTTCCAAAGTGGGCGAGTCAGGAGAAATGTTTGACGGCATCGTGACGGAAATGGGGGAAATCACCAACCGTAGCCTGCAAATCGCCACTGCGGCGGAACAGCAGGGCAGCGTGGCCGGAGAGATGACCGCTAACCTCGCTCATGTGCGGGACGCGGTCAGAGATACCGAGCAGGTAGTGAGCAAATTGTTTGATTCTTCCAAAAATCTCAGCAACCGGGCGGCGCAATTGAAAGAGATGGTTTCTAATTTTAAGGTGGCTTGAGAAACAATTTTAAACAATCGGCGGATAACCTATTGTTGCTATTCGTGATATACAATCCTGTAAAGGTCCTGGCAAGCATACAGGGAGTAACGACCGATGAGAGGCCGTCATAGTTTGTCGGATCAATAATTAGAATAAAGAAAAGTTGGGTTAAGCTCACATGGAGGGCAGTGCATGGGCTTACACTTGCACAGTTTAAAATATGCGGCTGGCGTCTCCCATTCATCCTTATTATTGTCGCCACTGGCATTGGCGTTAAGCGTTGGGTTGGGAAACGGCCTGTTCTGTTTTTTGATCGACGACGTGATCGGACGGGACTTCACTTACTATCACCTGTTTCGCCTGGGGCCCAGCCTGATGCTGAGCCTGGCGATCATCGCCTGGATCGCGCGTTTTCATACGGTGAGCGGTAAGGGCGCGCTGGAAATCAGCGGTAAAATATTTCTTGGATGGGCCACCGCTTTGTTCATGGGCGAAACGTCTATGGAAGTCTCTGTCACGCTGAAGTGGGCCGGCATCGCGGTTGGCGCGCTGATTGGCGGTGGATGCGTCTATTGGGCGTTTCATCCTTATCTGAAGAATACGCCTCCCTTGCACGATGCGCTGGTCAAACTGACCTCCATCACCCTACTGGGCGTCGCCTGCGTCATGCTGCTGTTTGAAGTCATGGAAAATGACGCGATCCAAAACTGGCCCCCTCTGCTGAGGCGCCTGCTCGGCAACACTATCCTGTTCACCCCATGGACTTATATCGTGCTGATATGCGCCGGTGGTTGGCTGGTCAAGGAGGGTGGGAATAGTCAAAGGGGTTGAGGGAGTAATCTCTTTGGTATATTCATAGGGGGGGAGGGTATGGCATATAGTTGGTGCCTGTATATCTAACTCACCTCTGTTTTAAGGAAGAATTATGCCTGCTTCTACCACTTTACCTGAACATATACAATCTTATATTAGGCGAAGCTTGATTGATCGTGAATATATTGTGGGGGGCGGGGCAGATAAAAATGATGCACTTAGCCATGTTGTAGGTTCTACAAACTTGGTTAAAGTTGATATTATAGACAGGTTTAACTTGTATAATTCTAGTGATAGGGAAGTATATTATCGAGGGCATGAAGAAGAAAAGGAGTTGTTGGAGGAAATAGTTAGGGACTGGAAGTCATATAAGTTTAATAATCTTCGCCTAACGGGACATAGCTGGGGGTGGCCAGGCTGTAATGAATATTACCCAAAAATTGTTTGTCAAAGGAGTACCTGTAAAGGAGCTAATTACACTTGACCCTGTTTCAATGCTCCCATTAGCAAGGCCACAGGCTGAGAAATGGGTTAATGTCTACATTCGTCAATCTATTTTGGATAATACTATAGGGAAGCTTCCTTTAGTAAATCAAGTTGTCAGCAGTGTTGCTTCGCTTCCCACTTTATTAACAGCAAATGGGCGAGCAGGTGGCTATATAGCCAACATAGGTAGTCAGTTGGGGCATGAAAATGGCGCGTATAATTATGAAATGGATGTCTCACATGCAAATGCAGGAGAAATGTATAAAAAAGCATTATCTTTGTTGGAGAAAGCACCAACAAGTCCCAAAGCTATGGGGGTTCGATAGTGAAGAAAATAGTGTTTCTTGTTGTATGCTTTTCATTATTTGGTTGTGCTGGGTCAGTCAATATCAGTCAGCAGGAAATTCGGCATGTAAACATTTCTACCAGTGATGGAATGGATCTTCCTCATAGCTTGGTGGTGCTGTTTGAGTCTGACCAGAAGCAGGTTCTTGAAAGCGCCCCTGTTTTAAGGTCGGATTTTACCCTGTATAGCGCTCAAAACGAGAAAGTTCTCAGTGGTACGAGCTTGGTGAGCTATTACTTAGGTCACGTAAAGGCTATCGTAAACACCCAACCGGGCAGTGAGTACAAGTATGCTACGGTTCTGGTAAAAAATTACAGGGTAAGAGGGCGTTTGTCTGGTAGTCATGAGGAACAGTCTGTAGACATTCGCAAACAGCCTTTTTCCTATATGACATTGTCCATTGCCGCACCGAGTGTCGGACTGCCCAAATCCTTGGTGTCCAACACTATACGGCTATCAAAAGAGGAAATTCTCGCCGCACTTGAACACGATGGAGAGAAACTTTCTTATACGCCATAGAGGCCTCAAAACAGCGAGAGCTGTTCCCCAATATTGTTATTTTTAGGATCTTTCAGTCTGACTCCCATGCCCAACAGGCGCACGGGCTTTTTCTGGCGCGCCCAGGCGGCGCTCATGAGGCGCAGGTAGTCGGGAAGGCTTCGCCATTGGCCGCTGTAACCCGGTAGAAGTTCTTCAAGGGTGGTCTGAGTGAAGTCAGCGAATTTGACTTTGACGAAGCGCTTACTGACCAGGTAGGCGTCACTGATGCGATTGAAGCGCTCCAGTAGCTCTTCGAACAAAGGCTCGCAATGATCGAGAATAGCGTCGAGATTCTGCAGATCGCGATCATAGGTATGCTCGACGGACAGGGATTTACGCACCCACTCTGTCTGCACGGGACGATTGTCTACGCCGCGTGACAGGTTGTAGAGGCGTTCGCCGGAGCTGCCGAAGTGGCGCTGCAGATCTTCCTTGGATAGTTGCTGCAAATCGCTGCAAGTGGTGATGCCCAAGGCCTCCATTTTCGCTGCGGTCACTTTGCCGACGCCATTTATTTTGCGAACAGGAAGCTGGGGGATAAAGTCTGTAACGTCTTGTGGCCGGATGACGAAGATGCCGTCGGGCTTATTCCAGTCGCTGGCTATTTTGGCCAGAAACTTGTTCGGGGCGACTCCCGCCGATACGGTCAATTGCAAGTCTTGCTTCACGCGTGCCCGAATTTCTTCGGCTATAAGCGTGGCGCTGCCTTTGCAGGCTTTGCATTCGGATACATCCAGATAGGCTTCATCCAGTGACAGTGGTTCGATCAGGTCGGTGTAGTCGCGAAAAATCTTGTGAATGTCTTTGGATACGCTGCGGTAGACCTCGAAGCGGGGACGAATGAACACTAAATCCGGACAGAGCAGGACGGCTTTCGCTGAGGGCATGGCCGAACGCACGCCGAATGCGCGGGCGTTGTAGTTGCAGGTGGCGATGACGCCGCGCTTGTCAGGGCTTCCGCCCACCGCCACTGGCAGATGCTGCAGTGACGGATTATCGCGGATTTCTACGGAAGCGTAGAATGAGTCAGCGTCAATGTGGATGATTTTTCGCATAAAGCCTGTCTGCAGGCAGCCTCAACGGCGTTAACATGGCCCAAGGATAACGCCTAAGGACTAAGTGAACCAGCCTTTGCGGGCTAACAAACCGAGCTGTAAATCTACTTGCTCAAAGGCGTCAATGCAGGAAGCAGCCTGATCGTTTCCAGCCGCTCCATATCTTCCTGCAGACCTGCAATCAGCCAGCGCTTGAATGTAAGAATGCTGGGGTCGGAGGCGCGCAGTTTCTGATGCACAAAATAATAGCCCCAGCCGCTGTCGTGACTGTGATTGCGAGGCGTGGTCAAAATTCCATTTTTCAGCTCATCCATAATGAACAGCGGGTCCGCCAAGGCGACGCCATGCCCCTGGATGGCGACGGTCACCGGCATATCCAAGGTATCGAATATCAGCCCCGAAGACGGGTCTACGCCAGAAACGGGATTTTTCGCCAACCAATTGCGCCAATCTTCATGAGTGACGGAAGGGTGTAATAGCGGCAAGTTGCGAATAAGGCGGCTCCAGTCATTCCCGTGCTGCTTCAGCAAAGAGGGATGGCATACCGGTACAAGCTGCTCTTCCCGCAGCAGGTTGGCTGAGCCGTTATCCCGGCGGCGTCCGCAATGCAGGACGATGTCGTAGTGATCCAGATCCAGGTCCGCTTCTTTCTCCGCAGACAGCCACATTGTCGTAATTTTCAGCTGGACATCTTTGAGTTCTCGTTGCAGCTGAGGCAGGCGAGGGAACAACCAACGGACGGCGAGGGACGGCGTTACTTGTAGGCGCAAAATGTTTTTCTGATGGGAAGACGCGGCGTCACAGGCTTTGACCAATTGATCAAAAATATCTCCCAGGCTGTGAAAGAGTTTTTCTCCCGCTTCCGTTAATTTGATATGACGCGCCCGTCGCAGAAAAAGAGGCTGCTCAAAATATTCCTCAAGTAATTTTACCTGTTTGCTGACCGCGCCTTGGGTCACATTCAGTTCGTGCGCGGCGATGGAGAAGCTGAGTAGTCTGGCGCTGGCCTCAAAGGCTCTTAGCGCATTTAGCGGCGGTAACTTTCTAGGACGGATTGGCATGAAAAAAACTCATGTATAAAGGCGAATGTTTCGCTTGTTAATATTGCCGCTCCAACCTAATTTAGGCAACAGCTTTGTTAAGGCTCCACTATCGGCAGCCTTTAACTGGCTTCGTTTGGAATGAACATGGACCTGCGGGAAGCAGATTCCAGACGACAGCTTTAATTTATTAAGTGAAACTAACTAACAGGTGTGTGGCGAAGGCTCGTCGTGAGACGTTGCCGAAGAGTGAGCAAGGAAAAATGAGCAGGTTAAGAGAAGTTCTGAAATTATCCCTTCCGTTATCAGCGGCCCAGGTTGCGCAGTCAGCTATGATTTTTTGCGACTCCGTTATGTTTGGGATTTTGGGGGTGGAAGAGTTGGCGGGCGCCGGGTTGGGCGCGGCTATCTTCAACTTCATATTGGTGGTGATCAGCGGTTTGCTCGCAGCGGTCGCTAATGAGGTTGCGTTTCATACCGGCCGCGGCGCGCGGCAGGATATCATTCGTATCGTCAAAGCGGGCCTGATCCTCGTTGTGGTTATCGCCGCCACGGTGGCGCTGGCGATGAAAGTGACGCCTGCGCTTTTGTTAAGCATGGGACAGGAACCACAGGCGGTGGCGTATGCCTCACAATATCTTGGACAGGCCGCCTGGATCAGTTTGCCGGCGTTTACCTTCATGGTGCTGCGGGGACTGGCCGCTGGCATGTCGCGCACGACCTCCATCATGCGCATCAGTCTGGCGGCGGTCGCGCTTAACGTCCCGCTAAGTTATGCGCTGATGACCGGCTGGCGCTTTTTCCCTGAACTGGGCATCGCCGGCGTAGCGATTGGCACGGCGTTGGTGTGCGTCTTCATGTGCGTCATGCTTGTATTGGACTTGAACCGTTATGCGGAAGTCCGCGAAGTGCTGGGCGGCCTGACTAAAATCAAAACCCGTTTGGTGGACTTCAAACCTTTCTATACTTTGGGGCTGCCAATCATGCTGGCCTGGACCATGGAGGCGGGATTGTTCACCGCGGCGACCTTATTGGCGGGCGCTATGGGTGCGGTAGCGTTGGCGGCGCACCAGATTGCCCTACAAGCGGCTTCCATGTCCTTCAATATCTATATCGGATTCGCGCAGGGCGCATCGATCCGGGTAGGGCAGTGTTACGGTGAAGGCCGTATGGGAGAGTTGAAGAGCTACGCCTGGACCGGTCTCTCATTGGGCGGGATATTTTGTCTGGTGTCCGCATTGGTATTTTTATTACTTCCTGAGCAGATTGTGGGTCTTTTTACCCTGGGCGGTGAAGGGGCGTTGGATCAGGATGTCATGACGCTAGGCGTCAGTCTGCTTGCGGTGGCTGCTATTTTCCAGGTAGTGGATGGCGCTCAGGTCATCATGATGACCGCCTTGAGAGCCTTGCGCATGGGAGCGGCTCCGACCTTGATTACAGTGGTTGGATATTGGTTGGTAGGCTTCCCTGTGGCGTGGCTGTTGAAAGGCCAGTGGGGAATAGTCGGCGTCTGGATGGGATTGGGCGTTGGACTTGGATTTACAGCAATATGTCTTACCACACTGTTCAACTGGCGGGTGAACCGAGCGTTAAAAGGAGAATTACGGAAAGAAAACAGTACTTTTGTAACGGCGCCAACTGAGTCCCAATTAACTCACAACTAAGCCAAATGGCCGGCGCGTCAATCGTTCTTTTCCATTAAACTGCCTATAAATTCAATAGGTTGTCGCACCTCTTTAAGCATGAGTTGATATTGGACAGTGCATGACATGCCTGAGGTGCGGCGACCTGTTGTGATTAGAGGCGGTCTTCCTTCTCATTCTTACAAAAACTATATAGTAGTCCGCCCCGAATCCGTTTATATATTGAGGATTAACTTGGTTGTGTTCGTTTTTTGATCGCAACTGGTCGCAGTTTCTCTCGGGGGTATAGTGCAGTTACGCAAGTCCATAAAGTCAGCGCAGCAGTTTGCTTTGATTGGAGGAATCGCTTTGATGTCCCAGACCGCAAGCGCTGAGACGTCATTCTGGTCGCCGATTGTGGAGACGCAGAAAACGCAAGAATTTCCGTATTTCGCTGTCGCGTTAAAAGGCGAAGAGCTTCGCGCCTACCTGAGAGCCGCCCCTCAAGAGGGCGCCGCTGAGGGTCTGTCTTTGACGTTGCCCATGCCGGATCAGCGCTTTGTCTCAGTTGAAGCGTACGACTCGCCGGTTATGGCTCCTGAGCTCGCTGAAAAGTTTCCCAATATCCGAACTTACAAAGTTCATGGCGTGGATATTCCCACCTTGTCAGGCCGCATCGATTATACCGACGCTGGCTTCAAGGCTTTTCTCACCATGGATGGCCGTAGTGTATTGATAGAGCCTGAAAGCCGGTTTTCCGACAGGAAGACGGAGGATCGCTACCGGGTTTTCTTCAAACAAGATCTGCCATATATCCCCAAACCCATTGAGCCGGAAGGCGCGCTCGTACCGGAACAAGCCGGGAATGACGCTGAGCCCCATGAAAAAACGGCGAAATCGGGGTTCTTCTCTCGGATGTGGCGATCTATTAAAAGCTGGTTTTAACCGCCGGTGAACTAGCCAAAGTCCCTGCCTTCAGAGGACAGGCGTCAGAGATTTTTATCAGGTATTTGAGTCGATGAGCATGAATAAAGCAGCATTTTTTGTGGCGTCGCAGTTGGCGCTGGCTATCGCCAGTGTTACCCATGCCCAGTCTCCCGATGGATTGTGGCTGGACATGGCGGGTAAGGCGCAGACGCAGACTGAGTCGGCATTCCATTATCGCGGAATAGCGGCGGATATTGAGCGCCTTAAAGTCTATCTGCAAGACGCCCCCCTTGAAGGCGCGTTAGAAGGTTTGCCGTTTTACTACCCTAAACCTGATGGCGGCTTTATTTTGCTGGAGGCGTTTTACTCGCCTGTCATGGCTCCAGAGTTAGAGGCTAAGTATCCAGAGCTGCGCACCTACAAGGTATTTGGCGTTGAGGACAAAGGCGTCAGCGGGCGTATCGACACTACACCCCGTGGTTTCCACGGTTATGTGAACACCCCTGAAGCCACCATGGTAATCGAGCCGGAATCCAGCTTCAGTGAGACAGACAACGCCAGCCAATATCGTGGCTTTTTCAAAGAGGACATGCCAAGTAAAGAGCCTTTGCAGTGTGAAACGGCGGAGCATGATCATGCTGCTGAGAGTGGCGAATATAGTTATCTGAAAACTCTCGAAATGCCGGTTTTGGCGGAGCGAGTAAGTTTTGGAGACAGCTATAAAGTTTACCGTTTGGCGATGGCTTCCACTGGGGAGTTTTCAGCCTCTGTCAGCAGCGATTCCAGCCATCCATCGGTAGCGGAAACACAGGCGTTTATTGTCTCTGTGGTTAACCGCCTGAATCAGATCTATGAGAAGGAAATTGCAGTTCGCTTTCAGTTGATTGCGAATAATGACAGCATTATTTACACGGATTCGTCGACAGATCCTTACTCGAGCTCCTCTAATATGTTGTCGGAAAACCAATCCAACCTCGACAGCGTTATTGGAACTGCGAACTACGATGTCGGGCATCTTCTCAACCAAGTGGGTGGCGGCCTGGCTTATGTTGGAGTGGTTTGTAGCAGTAATTACAAAGCGCAAGGGCGGACTGGACTTGGAAACCCAGATGGTCGCTTTGAGTACTTCGTAACTGACTTGCTGGCCCATGAGCTTGGACACCAATTTGGCGCAGGTCACACCTTCAATGCGACTAGTGGTGATTGCGGCGGAGGTCGTCGTTCAGCCAGTAGCGCATGGGAAGTTGGGTCTGGTTCAACGATTATGTCTTACTCGGGACTCTGCTCTCCGCAAAACGTGCAGAATAATGCAGATGACTTCTTCCATGGTGGCAGCTTGGAGCAGATTCATAACCACATTATTGGAGGGAGTGGCGCCAGTTGTGGAACATTGGTGAGCGTAAGCAATACACCACCAACAGTTGATGCGGGGGTTAATCGCACAATTCCGGCCAGCACTCCGTTTATGCTGACTGCTGCGGCATCAGATGTTGATTCAGGCGATCTTGCGGGCTTGACCTATACATGGGAGCAGAAGGACCTTGGCGGCTCCACCGCTGACGCTGAGCAAATGGCGACAGACGATGGCTCTCGCCCATTGTTTAGATCTTTTCAGGGTACGACATCGCCTACGCGCTACTTTCCAAAACTGGATACCATACTTTCTGGAGATTTGACGGGATCTTTTGGCGAAGCGCTTCCGACAAGAGACAGGGATCTAAACTTCAGGGTCACGGTCAGGTCGGGCGATTTTGGCGTGAACCAGGACGACGTCAAGTTAACGGTTGATGGCGACTCAGGGCCATTTAAAGTAACGGCCCCAGGCGCAGGCACATATACCGGTGGACAGCAGATGGATGTGTCCTGGAATGTGGCGAACACAAATCTGGCGCCAGTCAGTTGCAGCCAGGTGGATATCGAATTATCGAAAGACGGCGGCTCCACGTTCACAACGATGATTAAAGCCGGCGCGTCCAACGATGGATTCGAAAGAGTGGTTGCTCCCAACACGGACACCGCAAATGGACGGATTCGGGTGAAGTGCAGCGACAACGTGTTCTTTAACGTTTCCCCTGACAAATTCTCTCTGGTTTCTGTGAATACGTCAGGGAATATTTCCGTCAGCGCGATCAGTGCGGACCAAGTTGAAGGGAACAGCGGTCAGACTGCTTTTACTTTCCAAGTTTCCCGTCAGTACGCGATTGTCGATATGACAGTGGATTACAGCGTAGCAGGGTCGGGCGCTAATCAAGCCAATGCGACCGACTTTGGCGGCGCATTGCCTTCTGGATCAGTGAGTTTGTCCGCGGGTGAGTTCAGCAAGACATTTACGATTAATGTTTCTGGCGATACGACATTTGAGACGGATGAGTCTTTCACGCTGACAATAAGCAATCCATCTTCTGGAATTCTCGGCCAGGCGACGGCTTCAGGTGTTATCGCAAACGATGATGAAGAGCCGACTGGTGGCGACGACTCAGGTGGTAGCGACTCAGGTGGTGGCGACTCAGGTGGTGGCGACTCAGGTGGTGGCGACTCAGGTGGTGGCGACTCAGGTGGTGGCGACTCAGGTGGTGGCGACTCCGGCGGTGGCGGCGCAGTTTGGCTGATGCTGGCGGCGCTGGGTTGGTTGCGGTTTAAATTTCCTCGTAAATAACGCCGGTCATAAGTTAAGAAGGTGAGCGTTACGCTCACCTTCTTTTAAAATATCTGTCGATGACTCAGGTCGATAAATCTGGGTTCAACTTTCCTCCTTCCTTTGTTCGCCTGTCGCTTTCTCCTCAAATCGAGTGAGGGGAATCCAAAACCGGTAAAGCATGTCTTCATAGCTGGGGAGCTTCTTGAATGCTTCGTAGTTTTCTTTCATCAGGCGCAGCCGCAATTCCGAGGCTTTCGCATTTCTGATGAAGAACAGCAAACACAATGCAGTCATAATCAATATGGCTCCGGTCAGGCTTAATAACAGCATGGGCCTCCCTTTGCTATTCCTCTATATTCCCTTGGTAACTTTGTCCGCATCGCCGGTTTTGTCGCTTTTGGCTTTTTGTCCAACCTTTACATTTTTCTTTAGAGTTTGAGTGGATGATTTACCTTGTCTGCTTCGTTTCGATGAAACCTTTAGAACGCCGTCGGTCAGAACCTGCAATTGCCATTGTCGCGGCTCAGGCACCGAGTCTCCCCACTCATAAACAGCCTGGGTGGTGATTCCTAACGTTTTGGCGACGTTCGCCACCGAACCGAAGTAAGCAAGTACTTCCGCTTTCGTCATAGCTGCCTCCTTACATCGCGCGTTATACAAGCATAATTGCTTTAATAAAGCAAGCATATTTGTAGCAAGGCGGGTTACAATGCGGCAAACTACAAAGCTGGCTTGCATATGTCTGTAACCGAAAGAATCGAACAACTACTACTCGAAAGGGGCGTTCATCGCCGTCAGGTAAAGCGGAAGATCTCTAACGCTTGCGGAGTCCGTTATGAAACTGTACGTCAGTGGTTTAACGGTACGATTGCTGAAGTAGGCGCCAATTACCTTTTGATTATCGCTGACAAATGGGACGCCAACTTTGATTGGCTCTACACTGGCAAGGGCTCAATGGAAAAGCCCAAGATCAGTGAAGAGGCCGCTTCTTATCTGCCCGAGGAAAAAAGGGCATGGTTGGAATTGTTCGATAACACCTCTGACGTTGAGCGCGCGTACATGCTTAACGAGTTGAAACGGTTCCGTAAGTCTATTCAAAATCCATATGAAGGGTTGGAGCCGGCCTCATTCTCAAAAAAGGAAGAAAAAGTTAAAAGCTGATAACTTATTGGCTTTTAACTGAAAGTTGTACTTCCGTCCAAGTCTCTGACTGGCTTTCACATCGGAGAGTCAGTTTCTCACCTCGAATCGATCGATCTTCTTACCTGTTCTTAATATTTTGTCTTCTTTTTCGTTTGTTGAGCGATTGCGTTTGCGTTTTTAGCGAAAGTGCGTCGCGCCCAGTGCCCAAGGCCTGTCTGAGGGAGTGAAAAGGAGTGGGATAGCGGCGAAATCCAGTTGTACTTTTATTAATCATTGTCAATGTAATAAAAAATCTTGGAATTAGGCATGCAAGCTTGTATTAATGCGAGATACAATTTACAAATCTTAACAAAGCTGGCTTGCATATGAGTGTTACAAAAAGAATCGAAAGACTACTACTGGATCGGGGAGTGCATCCTCGGAAAATTAAACGGGAAATCTCCGTCGCCTGTAACGTGCGTTACGAAACCGTACGCCAATGGTTTAACGGAGATATTTATCAGGTGGGAGCGGATTACCTGATTACCATAGCTGACAAATGGGATGGCAACTTCGAGTGGTTGCGTACAGGCGATGGCCCTATGTATCGCGTGCGTATGGAAGAAGACGGTCCTGTCTATCAACTGCCGCCTGAGAAGCAGGCCTGGTTGGATCTCTACGATCGCACAACCGAGTTTGAGCGCACGTTGTTGGTGTCGGAATTGGATCGTATTCGTCACGCTTTCCGCAAGCCCTCCGGGCCAAGCGTCAAAAGAGGACATAACGGCGCTGCTGTAAGGATTCAGGAAAGCCCCGTCGCATCCTGACGGGCCTTTTTGTCGTCTAAGTCGCATATGCGCGGTTTGCAGCTGTAGCGAAGTGGTGCGGCTTTGAATTATTCTGCTGAGTCTCAGGAAATGTTGGAGACAAGGCGGCGGCGGGATTGAGCCGCGTCAGAGTGGAATTGACGACAAAGAGGGAAGCGCATGGCGACTATTGTTATTTTAGGCGCGGGCCTGGGCGGAATGCCCATGGCGTTTGAGTTAAGGGAAACGTTGAGTAAAGACCACCGCATTGTGGTGGTGAGTGATAAAGATTATTTTCATTTCGTGCCGTCCAATCCATGGGTGGCCATCGGATGGCGGGAGCCGGAAGCGATCAAAATTCCGCTGCAGTCCCCCTTATCCGGCAAAGGTGTAGAGTTGGTGGTTGGCGCAGCGCAAAAAGTCGATCCAGCCGCCAGCCGCATAGAGCTTAAAAATGGAGACAGCATCTCCTATGATCATCTGATCATTGCGACAGGTCCTCGTCTTGCGTTTGACGAAATTCCTGGACTGGGTCCAGAAGGCTACACCCAATCTATTTGCCATATTGATCATGCGATAAAAGCCAACCAGAAGTGGCGCGAGTTCGTCGAAGATCCTGGTCCTATCGTCGTTGGCGCGGTGCAGGGCGCTTCCTGTTTTGGGCCGGCCTATGAATTCGCATTCATTATGGATCGTGACCTGCGTAAACGGCGTATTCGCGACAAAGTGCCCATGACCTTCGTCACTTCCGAGCCTTATATCGGTCATCTCGGTTTAGGTGGTGTCGGTGACAGCAAAGGCATGTTGGAGTCGCAATTGCGACAAAGACACATCGATTGGGTCTGCAACGCCAAGGTTGAGTCTGTCGATGATAAACTCATGACTGTCATGGAAGTGGATGAGAAAGGCGAGGACAAACAACGCCGTGAACTGCCCTTTAAATATTCCATGATGCTGCCCGCTTTTACTGGTATTGATGCCTTGAAAGGTGTCGAAGGTCTGGTGAATCCCCGGGGCTTTGTTGTGATCGATAAACATCAGCGTAACCCCACTTATCCCAATGTATGGGGGATTGGCGTGGCGGTTGCGATTGCGCCAAAGGAAAAAACACCTGTTCCGACTGGAGTTCCCAAAACCGGTTATATGATTGAAAGTATGGCGACGGCGGTGGCGAAAAATATTCAGGCGACGCTTAACGGCGTGCCCCCCAAAGCGGAGGCGACCTGGAATGCGGTGTGTCTGGCGGATATGGGGGACACCGGTATCGCCTTCGTGGCGATTCCGCAGCTGCCGCCACGTAACGTGAACTGGATGCGTGAAGGCAAGTGGGTGCATGTCGCCAAGGTGGCGTTCGAGAAGTACTTTCTTCTTAAGCTACGTAAAGGCTCTACAGAACCGCTCTTTGAGCGCTACATATTAAAAGCTTTCGGTATTGAAAGGCTGAAGTTCCCTTCTTAACAACCTTCTCAACCTCCGCTAATCATACTTTTCTAACGCGTCATCCTAAGTGGGCGGACGCGTATCTCCCTATCGCTGTGACGGAAAACTACTCCAGAAAGCGCTTATATTTCCTGCAATTACGTCCACACATAGGGGAGTTCCATGCTTAGAAGGTTTGCCGCTGCTTTGATTGGCGTTTTGAGCGCCGCCAGTGTTTATGCCGACAACCCGGATCATCCGTTGTTGAGTCGTTACCCTGGCGCCACAGTAAGAACCTATCTGCAGATTGATTATGCGCCGTTCACGATTCCCGCCAGCAAACTCAGCGGTGAGGATAAGCCTTACGAATATGAAAAGTTAAGTCTGACCGGCGATTTGACCCAACATTTCTATAACCTCGAAAACGTCTCCACACTAAAAGTTTATAAAAACTACCAGGCTGCCCTGGAAAAAGGCGGTTTCAAATCTGTTTACCTGTGTGAGTTGGAGCAGTGCGGCTCGGAATATCAAGTTGCTGAGTTGGGCGCTTTGGTGTCGTCGAATGACAGCGTCTACAACTACTACCGCAAACCTTACTACATGGTTTACGAGAAGGGGGCGGAAAAAGGTAAAGTCACGGTGGCGCTGTTCATTGGCGGCTATGAAGACGAGGTCGCTGTACAGCAGGTTATCGTTGAAGAAGAGCCGTTGCAGAACGATCTTGTCGTCATGGATGTCGATTATCTCGGGGCGCAGCCGCCTGCGACGGTAACGAAGGCGAATGACCCGGACGCGACGAAGGAAGATCATCCGCTGCTGCCACGCTATCCCGGTGCGGATTTGCGGCAACGCAAAGTGGTGGATTATGAGCGCATCAGCATTCCGGTTTCCGCACTGAGCGGAGACGGCAAGCCCTATCAGTATGAATCCTTGGATTTAGTGGGGGATTTGTCCAGGCACTATTACGAACTGGAAAATGTCTCCACGTTAAAGCTGTACGAAAACTATAGAGCGGCGCTGGCGAAAGGCGGCTTTACCACTATCTATTCCTGTGAGCTGCAGCAGTGTGGCGATGAATATGAGTCGGCTCACCTTGGTGGGCTGATATCGCTTACAGAATCCGTCTACAACTATTACCGTAATCCATACTTTATGGTGGCTTCTAAAGACGCGGCAAAAGGCAAGGTGTATGTCGCCTTGTTTATTGGCGGTTATGAGGATGAAACGGCAGTGCAGCAGATCATTCTGGAGTCAGAGGCGCTGGAGGATGATCTGATCACGGTGGATGTGGACAGTCTGAGTCGCGATATCGACGAGACCGGAAAAGCGCTTTTATACGGCGTGTTATTTGATACGGACAAAGCGGTCGTCAAAGACGAATCCAAGCCTACTTTGGACGCGATCGCCGGCTTGCTGAAAAAACGCCCGGATCTGTTGCTCTATGTGACAGGTCATACGGATGACACGGGGGCGTTTCAGCACAATATTGAGCTGTCCTCGGCGCGTGCGAAGGCGGTTGTTGAACGTCTGATAAAAGACTACGGTATTGCGCAAGCGCGCTTGATCCCTTACGGAGTGGGTCCGGTGGCGCCGGAAGCGGACAATCTTTCTGACGCTGGAAAGAAACGCAATCGTCGCGTTGAGCTGATTAGGCGGCTCCAGTAGCGAACGTATAGCGTTGCGTTATCTAAAAGATAAAAAGAGGCCTTGAGTGGCCTCTTTTTATTTGTGTTGCTTATCGCATTAAGTCGTTGATGCTGACGCTGCTGCGGTGTGGTCAATGCGTCAAGTGTTGGCGGACGTAGCTTTCGAACTCATTACAGCCGCCGATGTGTTCTTTATCGATAAATATTTGCGGCACAGTCTGGACCGGCTTACCGACTGTTTTCTCCAGGTCAGCCTTGCTGATGCCTTCCTCATGAATGTCTATGTAGCGGAAATCGAAATCTTGTCGCTGATCTTTTAGTTGCTCTGCAATTTGCTTGGCTCTAACGCAATAAGGGCACCCTGACCGACCGAAAATCACCGTATACATGACTGATACCTCCGTAGGAGCGTGTAAAACAATGCGACCTAGATTATACGTGGCGAAGAAAGGAGGAAAATTGATAGTTAATAACGTTTTGATTGATTTTTGTTATTGGCGTGCGTCGAAACTGTGTCTACAGATCACAAGAATCCCGGGCGTCAGCCGCCCGGGAGATTGCTGGCGTTACTGACGCCAGATGCGGATGCGGCCATTGTCCTCGTTGACCGCCAGGCTCCATGAACCGCCCGCCACTTGGTTGGGAGAGCTGAAGTTAGAGTCAATGGCGAACAACAATTTTCCATTACTACCGCTTGTGGTCCCCACCAATCCGCTGAATCCATCATGGAATTGCACACCGGAGTAAGCTTTCACGCCAGCGGATTTGCGTAGTTGAATCAGATTGCGGATGAAGTCGCGCATTCCCCAGTCATACATATGCGGCCAATACACAACCGGCGTGCCGGGGCTGGAAAGAATGTAGGCGTAAGCCATTTTGCGTTTCCAGTCCGGCAGCGCCCAGTGATGCTGGCCGCCGAGAGGGCCGGGTGAATAGCCGGTGTCGTGATTGTCGACGAATGTTACCGCGACCTCGCGCCATTGGGCGCTGGGGTTGCCGTTGAGCCCGTATCTCCAATCGGAAATGGAGCCGTTCTGCATGCGCTCTTTCAGGGCGAAGTCGAAGACGGAACAATCGGAGTTGTCAGTGAAATCTTTCAGAATTTCCTGCCAACTGGCGCTGTGTCGCCAATCCCAGGAAGGAAATTCGCTGGGACCTTTCCATAACTCGCCAACGCAATAGCCGCTGTCCAGAGAGGCGCTCATCCAGGAATTGATGCGCTCCGGCGCGTAGCCTCGGACGAAGTCGAAGCGGAATCCGCCGGCGCTGTAATTAGTCTTCAGGTTGACCAGCTCATTCTTAAACAGGTTGTATACATCCGGGTGGGCGGTGCTGAAATCTGAGCCGCCGTCCATGAACGGGTCGCCATCGTCACAGGAACTGCAGTCGGAACGATAGTAACCTTGCCCGGAGGGAAAATTGAGAGAGTCATTGCTGTGGCCGCGGTCATGGTGATTGGGCACGATGTCGTAAATGACCTTTACGCCTTTGTTTTTCAGGGCGGACGCGGCCTGCTTCAATTGGCCGTCGTTCCCGTAGCGGCTGTTTTTATTCATATCGGCCCAAAAGTAGCCTTCGCCGCCGAAGCGTGTATCGCTGGACGCTTGCCAGGAAGAGTTGTCTCTCCAGGGAACCGGCATCCAGATGGCGGTGAAGCCGTCGTCGCTGATTTGCTGGGCCTTACTTTGCAGGGTGTTGTACCAATTGTTTTCCGCAGTGCGTACGACGTTCCAGTGGAAGCCCTGCAGGATGATTTCGTCGCCGCCGTGAAAGCGGACGCCGGCGCCGCTTTTGCCAGAGGTGTCGGCGCTTGCGGCGGTTGCGGAAATGCCTAATACGGCGGCCGCCGCACAGGCGGCTGCGTGTCGGATGACGAGAGAAATTCGGGTTGGGCGATGAACTTTCAACATAATGAATGAGCTCCGGTATTGTATTTTTTCTGAAGTCCATATTGGTGCATCCGTGCGCCAAGCTCGTGGAATTGGCGGCGGCCGTCATAGCCGCTTCGGATGTACGTTACCCTTTGATCATAACCAAGGCGAGCCTGGGACGCTTCCATGCAAATGGGGGATTTACGGGGGGATTTTCAGCGTTTAGGTCCGCCGGCCTACCCCTGTTCGCCAAGGCCGGCGACCCGGCCCTGCGATAAGTCGAGGGAAACCCGTCGAGCTTCCACCCGGCTGGAAATTCCCAGTTTCTGGTACACGTGTTTGATGTGGCTGCGAACGGTGCTTGGCGCTACATACAGACGCTCGGCGATGCGTTCATTGCTGCTGCCTTCGCCAATCAGGCGCAGCACTTCCCACTCTTTTGGGGTAAGCGCCAACGCTCTGGCTTGTTCTGGCATATTGCGCGTTTTCTTCTGCGGCCTATGCTGGCGTTTGGATAGCTCTAACACCCGTTGCAGGTGTCGGCGTTCGGCGCTGGACAAGCGTGAGTCCTCCATCATTGCGCCATAGAACTCCAGCAGCCACTCTGGCGCTTGTAACAAGCTGGCGATCGCGCGCATCGGTTCCGCCAGCTGCAATGCGCGCAGCAGGGCGTTGCTGGCCTCGTTCTCATTTCCCAGGCGCAGACAGGCCCAGGTTGCGAGAATCTGGTTTTCCATCTCACAGAGGCGCAGGCCAAATTGGTGAGCCTGAGCGGTCAGTGGTTGCAGTATCTGCAGCGCTTCCCTGGATTTGTCCAGGCTGAGCAGCGCAAAGGCGAGGTTGCGCGCGCGGCGTTGCTGAAAATGACTTGGCGCTGGACTGGGAGCCGGTTCGGCGTCTAACCATTCGTTAATGGCGGATAGATTGCGCTGCTGTCGCCAGTAGCGAAGTTGAATGGATGCGGACAGGGCGCGCCAGTCCGAGTGGCAACGGTGTTCGCGCATTAGCAGTGTATTTTTGCGTAGATAAATTTCCGCCGCGCCAGCTTCGCCCTGCTGCAACGCGATACTGGCTTTCAATGCGTTGAGAGGGATGGCGCAGTGGGGCTCAAGGTGCTCCACGATGCGCAATCCGGCGTCACAATGCTGGGCGGCCTCATGGTATTGCAGCCATTCGATGAGCAGATCGGCCCGTTGTCGATGAATAAACTCCATGACCGGTGTTTGCGCAAGATGGTGCTCCCGCGCCAGTTGCAAAACGATGGTCTGCTGTTGGTGACATCCCAGCAGATCTCCCTGATGGCGTAGAACATCCGCCTGCTGACCAAGCGTCCAAAGCAGTCCGTGCATGGAGTCTGCGGCGCGTGCGGAAGCTTCCGCCTGAATAAATGCGTCCCGCGCCTGATTCAGTTCCCCTCGACACACATGAGTTTCACCTAGAACGGACAGGGCGATGGCCGCTGCGTTGGAGGCGCTGGAGCTGATCGCCAAGGCCTGTTGCGCATGATTGTGCGCCGCTTCTATGTCTTCAACCGTGGCGTATAACTGGGCCTTGAGTGCGCTGATTTCGGCGCTGACCCGTCGCCACTGGGTCTCCTCTTGCCGGTCCGGCAAACGTTGCTCCGCTTGATTTAGCGCTTCCTCCAGCGATCCGGGATCGGCCTGGGTCAGGCATACCCAGGCTCGCAACAGCGCGAGTCTGTTATCGTTCGCGATGGCGGCTTCGGGAAGGGCGTCCAGACACTGTTCAATGAGGCTCAGCCGTCCCTGCTCAAACAGCGCCCAGCCATGGACAGACAACGTCTCTGCGATCAGCGCCGGATCGTCCACCTGTAATAGATGCGTTAGCGCTTCCGCTATTTGGGCTTTCTGCAACCACCATTCGTATGCTCTTTTATGCAAGTCGACGATAGCCTGTGGAGACGCCTGAAGCTGTAGCTGATGACGCAGAAACTCCGCGAAAAAGGGATGGTAGCTGTACCAGGTGCGATATTCGTCCAGCGGGGCGATGAACATGCCGCCTTTCTCCAGATCCTGCAGCATGCCGAAACTTTCTTTCTGTTCAGTCAGCGCTTGCGCCAGCTCGGAATTGAAACGCTCCAGCACGCTGGTTTTTAGCAAAAACGCCTGACGTTCCGGCGATTGTTTGCTGAGCACTTCCTCTGCGAGAAAGTCCAATACATGTGCGTGGGCGCCGTTAAAACGTCTCAGGTAATCGTTAAATGAATCCTTTGGGGGCGCCGACAACGCAATGATCTGCAGTCCCGCCGCCCAGCCTTTCAGGCGCTGCAACGTCTCCTGCAATGCTTGTGGGTCGTCGATTCGAAGATCATTTTTTTCATGAAGAAATTGCCGGGCTTCCTCCAATGTAAAGCCAAGCTCATCGGCCCCGATTTCGTGCAGCATGCCGCGCACCCGCCAATTCGCTAAACCTAGCGGCGGCTCAGATCGCGTCAAAATAAACAGACGTAGCGCGGGAGGCTGATGCTGAATTAGAAACCGCAGCGCCTCATGGATTTGCTCGTTATGCACGCGATGGTAGTCATCCAGCACCAGAATCAGTTGTTGATCCAGGGCGCTTAATTCGTTGCACAGCTTTCCGGTGAGCCAGATCAGATCATAGTCGGATAGCGCCTCTTCTGCGCGTGACAATGGACCCTGAAGCTCCGCCGCATGATGAGACAGCGCCGCTGTCAGATAGCGCCCAAACAGAGTGGCGTCGTTATCCAGCTCATCCAGGCTGAGCCAGGCAACCCGTCCTGGCTGACGGCGGCGCCAATGAGACATCAAAGTGGTTTTTCCGAATCCAGCTGGCGCGCGTACGATACATAAGGGCTTACTGGCGGCGTCAAGCAGAGCGGCTTCCAGGCGTGGGCGGCTCAGAACATGAGGGCTGGTTTGCGGCGGTGAAATCTTGCTGGGAATCAGCGGTCTTGCTTCAGGTGCGTCGCTCGTAGTCATAAAGGTGCTCCGCCGGCGGCCTCTCGCTGACCGTCACGGCTGTTTATTTTTGTTATGGGCCGCTTTGTTTGTTATGTGCAATGGGCATGTTGGCGGCGTTATTACAATGAATGTTATGGGGGTAGAAAATACGGGTAAACAGCCGCTCAAGGGGGGAGGTGGGGATGAGTGGGGGAGTAGTCGATATTTTCTTTGGGCGTAGAAAGGGGCGTACTCCGCTGAGGCGAGTCTGGCGCGCCCTGGAGCCAACGCGAGGACGCGCCGGGGCCATATTAAATTACTAACAATATTGCCTGTTTCGTTTTACACTTGAATGAATAACAGATTATTAAAAGGATCGAGTGGTATGGGAGTTGAATTTCCTTCCGTATACCCGAGGGGACAAGTCGCTTCGGGCTATGAATCTGATCCGCGATTTATTGACCTGCGTGCATTTTTGTGTGACGCCGAACGCTGTGAGGACTTGCTTAATTACAATCAATGTCACGGTTTTTTGTTCGGATTAGCCTGTTGCCCTGTTGAAATAGACGAGCAGGACTGGCTACCCGTCGCATTGGGAGAATGCTATCAGGAGGAGCTGTGCCAAAGTGACTCGACGGTGATCGAGGACATGAAGGCGCTGTATCAGGAAATTCGCGGACAAATAGAAACCGGCGCGCCGACGCTGCCTTCAGACTGTCTGTTCAGTTGGGATACCGAGGAACGCCGCAGTTTCGAAAACTGGTGCGAGGGCGTTATTCTGGCGGATGAGTGGCTGGCGCCAAATTGGGTGCGCGCTCTAGAGATGCTGGCGCAACGCGATCCCGGCGGTTACGAGAAAATGTCGCGGGATTTGGATGACACTATTTCGATTCTGAAAGTCTTTCAGGATGTGGATGCCGCACTGGAGATTCTGGAGCGTGAAGGCGCATCTCAACAGGATGATTTTCGCGAGGAGTTACGCGGCGCTCATGAGGATCTGAATGGGTATCTGATGCGATACGCAAAAGCGGGGCGGGGCCTGTCCGTTTACTTCCAGCATCACGATCCGCTGGTGCGGGAAGAACCCAAAGTCGGCCGTAATGATCCTTGTCCTTGCGGGAGCGGTAAAAAGTTCAAGAAGTGTTGTCTGTAAGTTTATGTTTGGCCGCCGGTGATCCCGGCGGTAGGCGAACGGACTCAGGGCAAATACATTTCAAAGACGCCGCCATTCAGTGCACCGCCGTTGCGCAGTGAAATCTTGCCTGTTTTTCCTTTTTGCATGTGCAGCTGCGCTATACGGTGGGCGAAATACAGTCCCAGATTAGTGCTTCCTGACTCGAAATCCACTTCTGTCGATAGCTGTTCTGGAATCTCCACCATCTTGGCGGGAAAACCCTGACCATCGTCTTCGATCGTGATGTAAAGACCGTCTTCCTCTGTTCTGGCGGACACTCTGATCTGGCTGCGGCTGTAACGAATCGCGTTGGCGAGAATGTTGTTCACTACGCCAGACACCAAGTCATTATCAAAATACCCTGTTAATCTCTCGTTGCAGTCTACCTCGCAACGCATGTTGCGAGCGGCGAAAAGAGGGTGGTAGCGCGCCACTTGCTCTTCCAGAAAGTCCAGTAGGAAGTGTTCATCGATGTCTGCGGTCAGCATGTCTGCATCCAGCTTGTAAAGGCTGAGCAACTGCACCAGATCGTTGTTGACCCGCGCGGCCTCGTACTGCAGCGTCGCCATGCGTTGAGCAATGGGCAGGTCCAGTTCCGCGATTTCGTGATTCACTTCGTCCAGCGAGTGCAGCAACATGCTCAGAGAGTTCTTCATATCGTGAACGCTGGCCGCCATGATAAAGCTGAAGTCCAGTTTGTTTTTCTGTGTCACGGTGCATTAACCTCGTTGAATTTGCTGGTATCGCTGCAACAAGTGTTGATAGCGCTTGTACTGTCTGTGCTGCGGCGTCAGTCGTTGCAGCCGACTCAGACACTGCTGCGCGAGTCCCTGATATTCTGCGTTCAGTTTGGACTGAGAGGCGGATTTGATCAGTGTTTGCAGCAGGTTTAGATTCAGGCCGACGTGAGCCGGTGTTATCGCCATCGCTTCCTTGAATACGGCCACCCCATCCGACAAGGCGCCTTCCTCGTATAGCTGGATGCCTTTTCTGTTGAGTTCCCGAGCTTTGATTCGTTGTTTCAGGCTGACGGGTTCGTCGCGCAACTCTTCGATTCTGTCTTGAAGCTTCTCATTATCCGGATACTTGGCGGCAAGCTCGGTCAGCAGCTGTTCGGCTTCTTTCTCCTGGTTTAGCGCATACAACGTTTGCGCCATTTCCAGTGTCAGGTCCGGATTGTCCTTGGCGGCTTCGTCAAAGTAGGTTTGCGCCTGCTTCAGCGCCTTAGCGCCTTCTTGGGCTTTGCCTTGGCCGGACCAGACCCTGGCCTCAACCATGTGGCTTTTCAGCTGTGTCGCTGGATCGTCTTTATATTTTCTGCGGATGCGTTCTAGCGCTGCGTTGGCTTCTGAGGCCAGCTTTTGGCCTTGTGATGAGGTGTCGCCCTCCGACAGGTCAGACAGGCAGCGGGTGAAATCCAAATACAAATCTGGTGATTCGTGGCAGGAATACTCGCTCAACTTGTTGGTCTGTCGGTACGCTTTGGAGGCGGTTTCCAGGTCATGCAACGAGCGACTGATCTCAGCCAGCTCTTTTTGACGCAGCAGGGCGCGGGGGGAAATTTCCACCGCTTGTTGTAGCGTCCCTTGGGCTTTTTTACCGTGGCCGATATGACGTTGTGCTTTGGCCAGCCAGTCATAGGCCTCCACCAACAAGGGCTGCTCTTCGATCAGCTCCTCGAATTTAACCGCCGCCTCTTGCGCATTGCCTTCCGCCAGCAGCACTTTGCCAAGTCCCAGGCGGGCCCAGTCCAAGCGGCGTTTTTGCAGGATGTCTTCATAAATCTGCTTGGAGTGCACCAGATCGCCACTGAGATAGTACAGGTTCGCCAGGGTTTTTACGGTCCAGGAGCGGTATTTAGTGTTGGCCTTGAGATGTTGATTGCATAGGGTAATCGCCTTGGAGTAATCCTCTAGATCAATCGCGCGATTGATATCTGCTGTGGCTTCTTTTTGCTCCATTAGCTTATCAAGGCGGTTTTGCAGTATGGATTGAGTGATGGGCTTGGTGATGTAACCATCAGGCTGGCACTCCAGTGCGCCAAACACCATATCTTTGGCGGCTTCAGCGCTGACCAGCAGGAAGATATCCGTATTTTTCAGCAGTTTGCGGAAGCGCAATTCTTCCAGTACTTGTTGTCCGTTCTTGTGCTCTCCCATGTTGTAGTCACAGAACACCACATCATAATGCTTGCGTAAAAACAGCTGCACCGCATCTTCACCGTTGCGGGCGCTGTCGATATCCTCCGCGCCAAGCCGACGCAGCATTTGTTTGAGTGAGAAGATGAAATTGTCAAAATCATCGACCAGCAGAAACTTTTTCTTTTGATAAGTCTTGAACAGCATTGCGCTATTTCCCGGCTATTGGCTCACTGAGATGAACTTGGGTTTTCCGTATTTAAGCAGGCGCACTGCGCAGCAGACATCTTTGATGAAAGCCCAGAAAAACAATCGGTGTAATGCTCTCTTTCTAAAGAATTACTTTAAGTAAGTGTAACGGATATTTATTTTCTTGCCTGAAACGAGGGCGGAGGCTTGTGCAATAGGCTCTTGAATGTTGGTGAGCTTGGCAAGGTCTGCAATGGTGGGTGAGGTCAGGGAAGGGGGGAGATAATAAGAGAGCGCTTAAGCGCCCCCTAATTCACGGTTGTTACCGATTCTGTTAACGACTCTTTTCGTTGATCAGGTTTCTTCCATGATGGCGATCAGTTCATTCAGAACCTGTCTGGCGGAATTCACCTCTTTTTGCATGGCTTCAAAGGCGGAATCCAGCGAGTTCAACTTCAGCCCTGTCAGAATGAATACGACGATCATCGCCCATAGCGCAATGCGCAGGCGGCCATTCTGCTTTTTCAGTTCTTCCAGTGGCTTCCAGTAGCGCTCGTTTTGCTGGGTTTCCAGCTCGCTGCGTAGAGAAGCGATGCGCTGCTCCACGTGATCTTCCATTTTCTGCTGACCCGGGCGCAACGGGACGACTTTACGTGGCGTGGCGGGTTGCTCGGTAGACATAGGAGTCTGGCCGATCGCCTCCGCCACGGTGTTAACGCTGGCTTCGGTGCGAGCCAGCTCCTGCTGCATATAAACATGTTCGACGAGCAGATATAAACGTTCGCGCTCAACCTGCTTGGTGATAACTCCCGCCGCGCCAAGGGCCTTGGCCTCTTCCTGGTATTTCATGGCGTTCTGGGAGGTATACATAATGACGGGAATCTGGTTGGTTTCCGGATTTTGCTTTAACGCTTTAAGTGTCTGGAAACCATCCATGCCCGGCATAAGATGATCGAGAAAGATCAGGTCCGGGCGTTCTGCGGGAACCAGTTTCAGGGCTTCTTCACCTGAGCTGGCCTGACGGGTTTTAACGTCCATGCTGTTAAGGACCTTGGCCAGCATAATTCGAGCTGTCGCTGAGTCGTCAACGATGAGAGCGGTTTTCTGAGCCATTTACTGTTCCTTAATCGCCTGTCTTTTCAGCAGGAGCAGACCTGCTATACGTCGGAAGAGAAAGCGTCTCCGACATTCGACGCCGTCCAATAATCTTAATAACTTTTAATATAGCAACAGCCGAATAATGAAGCTGTTATGCCAAATAATGACGCTTCTAACATAGATTGCAGATTATTCATTTGGCGTTAATTTTAGCAACCCTATTTTAGGCCTATGAAATATAGGCGTACTGGTCGATAAGTATAGGCTTTATGGTCTATTTTTATTGTTTTGGGTTTTATTCTGTTGCTGTCTAACCCTAAAGGATTATCCTAGGGGCAGTCGGCGACCCATTGCAGAGTCGTCGTATATAGTCAGGGACGCAAACCCGGAAAGCCATTGTGAGTATATGCATCGCTTTAACTGGTAAGCATAATTAGTTAATCTAACTGGATATTTCCTTCGGACTTGAAAATCACCATGCAGGTAAAGCTTAGAGTCGTTCAATGTCCGCCTGAGAGCGAGATGGCGGGCAAAGTCGTAACTGTTGAAGAAGAAGGGGCGACGATAGGTCGCGCGAATTCGAATACCTGGGTGTTGCCGGACCCCAACCGTTACGTATCATCCGTTCACGCGAAGATTCAATTTAACGGATCAGGCTTTGAAATTGTTGATCAAAGCACCAACGGCACCTTTCTTAACAACCTGAGCCAGGCTTTGGTAAAAGGGCAGCCAACCCCTATCAGCCAGGGCGACCAGATTTTGCTCGGACCGTTCGTATTATTGGTGGAAGGGGATAAGCCGCAGGATGACGGCGAATCAACGTCTATCACATCTGATATTGACGATATTCCAGGCGGCGCAGGCGCTGCTGCCTCCCCAGGCTTGGACGATTTGGACAAGTGGCTGACCGGCGTAGGGTCGGAGCCGGAACCCAAGCCTTCGATGGGTAGGCTTAAGGGCGAACTTATTGGCGGCGACACCGGATTAACAGGCGGGGACTCTTCTGTAGATCCTCTGGTCGCGATCGGCGGATCGCAAAAGTCTTCTTTATATGATGAAGGTCTGGGGTTGGGCGTGTCGGGAGACGAGCCTCCCGCGGACAATCTGCTGGGGGATTCTTTTGGGCTTGGCGGCGGCTCTGCTGAGAGTGGCCGCATGGAAATCCCCAATGTAATTCCTGAGGACTGGGATAAGTCCCTCATTCAGCCGCGCAAGCCGGAAACTCCGTCTACACCCAAGGCTCCGCCGCCCGTTGAATCCAAACCGAAGCCGCGCCGCGAACCGCCGCCAAAGTCCAACCCGGATTCGTTGTTGGATATCGTGAACACTCCCTCTGAACAATTGGCGGGAACGGATCAGCCGCACCAGCTTCCTAAAGAGATTGAGCCAATACAGGATTTGACCGGGGCGGGGATGAGCAAGTCCGATCCTTTGGAGTCCACCTCTCCATCCGAGTCCTCTTTATGGGGGCAACAGCCTCCACCTGTTGAGCCTTCCGTCAAGGAACCTTCTGGTGATGGCGGTTCGCTCACAGACATATTAAATGATGTGGCGCCGGCTGCTGAACCTAAGCCCATTGAAAAGCCGGTCGAACCGAAACCCGAGCCCGATTTGCCGATTGCAAACACGGGCGCGCAAGCGCCGGGTAAAGTCGTGCCGCCCAGACGGCAGGTCGAGCAGCGCCCGGTCAAACGAGAGACTCCTTCTGTAAAACAACCTTCTATGGAGACGCCTCGGGAGCCCGAGCGTCCAGCCGTTTCCACGCCGCCGATTCAGGTTTCTCCAGAGCAGGCCGCTGGATTGGCGCAGGCCCTGGGGCTGGCGCGCTTAACCGCAGAACAGCAAGCTAATCTGACGCCTGTTATCGCTGATATGGTTCGGGAAACGGTTGATGGTCTGATGAAGGCGCTGAGAGCCCGTCAAACTATCAAAAACGAGTTCCGTATGAATCTCACCATGATTCAGGCGGCTGAGAACAACCCGCTGAAATTCTCGGTGTCGGCGGAAGACGCACTCGACAACTTGTTTACCAAGTCCGGGCGCGCTTACATGTCGCCCATGGAGGCGACAAAAGAAGCCTTCGCCGATATTTCTGACCACCAGTTAGCGCTCTTTAATGGCATTCGTGCGGCTTACGACTATCTTATGAGTCAGTTTAACCCCGAAAAGCTGGAGCGTCGTTTTGAAAAACAGCGTGGCAAGTCGTTGTTTGGCGGCGCAGGTAAAAACTGGGAAGGGTACAAGGACTTCTTCGAAGAGATGAACGAAGACGCGGAAAAGACATTCAAGCGTCTATTCGGCGAGACCTTTGCGGAAAGTTATGAGCGCAGTTTCAATGAGTTGAAGGCAAACCGTCAGAAATGACGCTTGCACTTTAAAATTGATTACTGTACCTAGAAACCCCCTTGATAAGAGTGCGGCGTTTGGCTGCATTTTTTCTCATACTCAAGGGAAGCAGTTGCGGGACGACAGAAATTGTCCTGTAAAGCATTATAATTTATAAGATTTGCTTGAGCGTATCTGATAGTGCGCTCAGGCTGATTGCATAGTTTAGATGGCGCGAATCTATAAATATGGAGGACTTTTGTTCATGAGATGCCAGGCTTCTTTCAGAAATTGGGCTATGTTGTTGCTCTTGGCCTTGACGGTGGCCGGGTGTACGACTGTAGGCAAATGGACCGGACGGGAAACCACCGTCACTTTGAGGATTCACGGCGCCAACGACGTCAATCCGAACGAAGACGGTCGAGCTTCTCCCGTCATTCTGAATATATTCGAGCTGGAAAATGATCGTCAGTTCGATCAGGAAGAATTCATCGCCTTGTTCCAGAGCGCAAAAGAAGTATTGGGCCGCGATCTGGTGAAGACTTATAAATTGAAAGAGTTGACCCCAGGCGAGTTGAGAGAAGAGACCTTCACCTTCGATAAGCGCACTCACTATATCGGCGTCATGGCGGAATATATCCGTTACGACGACGCTTCCACCAAAGTGGTCTTCCAGATCGATCAGAACACCGGCAACAAACTGGATCTGTTCGTTGACCGCCTTGGCATGCGCATCAAGGATTAATCCGGGGCTATTCGATGTCATTTGAAAACCGCGTCGTATGGACGGAGGGCATGTTCCTTCGTCCTCAGCACTTCCAACAACAGGATCGTTACCATGAGTCGTTGTTGGAAGCCCGCTGCAAGCCTCTAAAGGCTTTTTTCTGGGGATTTTATGATCTGGAGATAGACACCCAAGTGCTGAAACTTGGAAAGTTCTCCATTAATCGCTGCCGAGGTATTTTCCCCGATGGAACGCCGTTCAACGTTCCAGACATAGATTCTGAGCTTGATATTCTGGACCCCGAGAAAGGGCTACAGAATCAAACCGTTTATCTGGGTATTCCTGTTAAACGGCCAGGTTCGCCTGACACGCATCTGGAAGAAGACAATCAGACGCTGGTGCGGTTTAACGCCCGTGAGCTGGAGACCTTCGATTCCACATCCGAGCATAGCGACAGCACCAAAATTCAGATTGGGCAACTGCGTTTTCGTATCCTGTTGGAGAGAGAGGATCGCAGTGGTTACGCTGTGCTGCCTATCGCACGCATACAGGATAAACGGGACGATGGAGAAATCGTTCTCGACTCCCAGTTTATCCCTCCCATGCTGGATGTCCGAGCGCATCCGCGCCTTGCCAATCTGTTGCAGGAAGTGGCGGGCAGCTTGAATTTACGTGCGGAAGCTTTGGCTGGACGCTTGAGAGACAGCGGCAGACAGGGCACTTCCGAGATCGCGGATTTCCTGATGCTGCAGATGATCAACCGAGTTGAGCCATGGTTGTTGCACTTGGCGCAAATTCGTCCTTTACATCCTGTAGACGTTTTCGGCGAATTAATGCAAATAGCCGGTGAACTGTCTACGTTCACCAGTGTGCAACGCAGACCTCCCGCGACCATGCCGGCGTATCATCATGACGAGTTGGAAAAATCCATCCCGCAGTTGATGCAGATTCTGAATCAGTACATGAATACGGTGAGTGAAACCTCCGCCGTGTCCCTGGATCTGGTTGAGCGTCGCTATGGTATTTATGTATCTCCGATTACGGACCGGTCTTTGGTGGAGAAGGCGACATACATACTGGCGGTCAAAGCGCAGATGAAGTCGGACCAGATTCGCAGTCGCTTCCCAAGCCAGGTGAAGATTGCGCCGGTCGAAAGTATTCGCGATTTGATTAATGCGGCGTTGCCTGGCATCGGGCTGCAAGCCTTGCCAGTGGCGCCGAGACAGATTCCATTCCATACCGGTTTCACCTACTTCCAGTTGGACCGCAATAGCGATTACTGGCGAGCCCTGGCGCAATCCAGCGGCTTTGCCGTACATATCGGTGCGGATTTCCCAGGTTTGGAAATGGAGTTTTGGGCAATCAGGGATTAATCGTTTTTTGCTTCGAGAGAGGCGTTTAGCCCTCGCCGCGTTTCATTGCGAGACGCGGCGTTTTAATATGAAGCGAATGGACGGCTTTGAGCGAGATTAGAAGTCATGAGCAACGATTCTGATAAAACATTTTTCGGTGGCGCCGGCGGCGGTGATCGTACAGTCATTGTACCCACACCCGGAGGGCGCTCTTCTGGCGGGCTGTCAACGCAGCCTCCGCCGACTGCTTTTGCGCCCCATCAGGCGCCAGCGCCTCCTACCGGCGCTATGGAAAGCGGGCAGGGCCTGGATGTAAAGCAGGGGTTAAACCCTCTTACCGCCAGCGCTTCGGAGCTGATCGCGTTACTGGGAGAGTTGCGTCAGACCGTTCAGGTGCAAAACCCCAATCAATTGCGCCAGCAGGTTATTCAGCAGATTCGCCGATTTGAGTCCGAAGCGCAGTCAAAGGGAGTCGCCTCTGACGTAGTGCTATCGGCTCGCTATGTTTTGTGCTCCGCGCTGGACGAGGCGATTATGAATACGCCTTGGGGAGCGGAAGTCGGCTGGTCGCGAGCGACTCTTCTCAGTACGTTCCATCGCGAGAACGTGGGTGGTGAGAAAGTATTCCTGATCTTGGACAAGATTCTGGCGACCCCAGCCAAGTATATCGACCTCATTGAGTTGATATACGTGTGCTTGAGCCTGGGCTTTGAAGGGAAATATAAGCTGGACCCCCGTGGCAGGGACTATCTGGAGACCATTCGCGATAACTTGGTGCGCACCATTCAAATGCAGCGCGGCGAGTTTGACGGAGACCTGTCTCCTCGCTGGCGGGGCTCTACTCCTGCGAAAAAGCGTATTTCGGAATACGTGCCGCTGTGGGTTGTTGCGTCCATTATGGCGGCGGCGCTGTTACTGAGTTATAGCGGCTTCCGTTATTGGCTGGGTACGGTGACCGACGCGCAGGCGCAGCAGCTCCAGGAACTGACGCAAAAGTATCAGTCTTAAGTTGATGAATTGATCGGACCGCTCCCCGAATCGGATATCCGGTCCTGTAGTTTGAACTCTCTTTTTCGGTTGCATGAGGAGACTTATGTCCCGCTTTTTTAAATGGATGATTGACCCACGGTTTTTGACGGTAGTGGGACTTATAGCGCTTTCTCTGGTGATATGGTTCGGGGCCGATTATGTCCGCTTCGGAGAAAAGGCGGAGCCTGCTTCAGGGGCGGTCAGACTGGTCGTCATACTCTGCGTCTGGTTTGTCGCCACCATTATCTTCTTGATAAAAATGCTGGGGCAGCGCAAGCAAAACAACTCCATGGTGGAGGCGATTCAAGAGGAAGCCAAACCCTCCGCATCTGATGAAGAAGCGAGAGTTGTTGGCGAGCGCTTCCGTGAGGCGATGAGTCTCCTGCGCACCGCAAAGTTCGACACCAAGGCGGGGCGGCGTTCAGTCTATCAGTTGCCCTGGTATATCATCATTGGGCCGCCGGGCGCAGGTAAAACGACTGCGCTGATCAATTCCGGCCTGCATTTTCCGCTGAAGGAAAAGCTGGGACTGCAGCAAATCGGTGGCGTTGGCGGTACCCGTAACTGCGATTGGTGGTTTACGGATGAAGCCGTATTAATTGATACCGCCGGTCGTTACACCACCCAAGACAGCGACGCTGCGCAGGACCGTACAGGCTGGCGTAACTTTCTTGCGCTGTTGAAAAAGCATCGCATGCGCAGGCCGATCAACGGCGTCCTTCTGGCGGTGAGCGTTCAAGACCTGCTGAGTTCCAGCGAAGCCGAACGCTTGCAGCATGCGGAGCGTATTCGCAATCGAATTCAAGAGCTGGCTGAGAACTTCCAGGTCCGTTTCCCTATTTATTTCCTCTTCACGAAAGCGGACCTTATCTCCGGCTTTAATGAGTTTTTTGAAAACCTTGGCGCCACTGAGCGTGAAAAAGTTTGGGGCATGACCTTCCCCAATACGGAAGATCAAAACGCATCTCAAACAGCGGAGTATTTTGCTCCTGAATTCGAAGCACTGGTCAAGCGATTAAATGAGAGGGTGATTTGGCGGGCGCATCAGGAGCGAGACACCCGCCGCCGCTCTAAGATTCTCGCTTTCCCTGGGCAAGTGGAGAACATGCGCTCAGTGCTGGACAGCTTTATCAAGTCTGTTTTCAAAACCAGCCGCTTCGAAAAACAATCCTTGCTCCGCGGCGTGTATTTTACCAGCGGCACTCAGGAAGGGCGCCCGATTGACCGGATTCTTGCGAACCTGTCTTCTAACTACGGCATCAACTATAACGTCGCCGCCAATGCTCCAGGCGCGGGTAAAAGCTTCTTCCTGAATAAACTGCTGAAAGAAGTTATCTTCCCCGAAGCAGAAATCGCCACGCTAAACACCCGCTATGAAGGCCGTATAAAGTGGACGCGTCGCGTCGCCTTCTTCACGCTGCTGCTCGCCTTTGGCGGGGCTCTCGCCGCTTGGACTTCAAGTGTGGTGAGCACGCAGAACATGATGGCGGATATTCAGGAACTGTTGAACAAACACAATCAGTTGGCGTCGGCTACTCCTGAACCCAATGAGTTTGAGCAAGTACTGGATATCTTGAAGCCACTGGAAGACGCTCAGCAGCTTTACTCTGAAGTGGATCATCCTTGGTTGAGTAATTTGGGTCTCTACGACGCAGGCGTTGTTGCGGAAACCGAAAAAACTTTCGATGCTTCATTGCGCCACTTTTTAACTCCGCTGTTGCGCCAGAGGTTGGAAGGCGTGCTGGTTACGGAAGATAACAACGACGCCATTTATGAGGCTTTGCGTGTTTACCTGATGATGGGTAACAGCCGCGTCCGTGACGACAACGAGATAAAGGCCTGGTTTGCGCGTTATTGGGAAGAAAAGCTTCCTGGTAAGGCGTCTGAGCAAAGCGCTTTGAAAACGCACCTGAACCAGGTGTTGGACGACAATTTCACCGATTTGACGCTGAAAGATACGGTTGTTGAGCGTAGTCGTGAAAAGCTGAGAACCATTCCGATCGAAAGACGGATCTACCAGCAAATCAAACGTCAGCCTGAATTCGCTGGCTTCCTGAACTTGCGTGATGACTTGGGCGTGGACTTCGCTGGCACTTTTGTCGTGGATTCGCAAGTCAGCTCGGACCTGAAGATTCCACGTCTGTACACTAAAGCGGGGTATGGCAAGCTGGATCTTTCACCTGACTCTAACCTGGTTAAGCGCTACTCAAGCGAGCAGTGGATTCTCGGGGCGCAAGTGGAAGAAGACTTCTCTGAAAAAGATGTGGAGAACATTGTAGAGAAGATCAAGCACCTCTATTTCACCGATTATATCGATGTCTGGAACCGCGCGCTGAACTCGCCCAAAGTAGTTGATTTTGGCTCTATGGATGTGGCGCGTAACAAGCTGGCCAATAACCTGGACCGTACACAGTCTCCAATTCTGACTCTGTTGAACCGCGCCAGCAAAGAAACGCTGTTGACGCCTCCGCTGCCAGACGCAAATGTTAGTGGTCGTACTGGACAGGCTTTGGATGCAGCGGCGAATCTGGTAGCGCAGCAACGTGAACCTACGCCAGTGGATGATGCTTTCAAGTCACTGCATAGGTTGATGGAAGATAAAGAAATTGACCGCTATTGGGAAAAACTGCGCGGCATATTCGACAAGTTGGAAGAGACCTCTCTTGCGCCGAACTCATCTGAGGCCGCATTCAAGTTCGCACTGGCTCGTTTCAGTGGCGGAGAAGATCCAGTCAAAGCGCTACGTGTGACCGCGTCAAGAGCGCCAGGTTATTTGAAAGGCTGGCTGGAGTCCATGGGCGACCAGAGCTGGAAAGTACTGTTGGGTGCAGGTGGCTCACACTTGAGCGCGGCTTGGAATAGAGAAGTGTACTCTGTCTACCAGAAGACGTTGGCGAAGAACTACCCATTCTCTTCCCGGTCATCCAGTGACGCATCCCTGAGCGACTTTGCTGCGTTCTTCAAGCCAGGCGGCATTGAAGACAGTTTCGTCAAGGCGAACATCGCGCCATTCATCACTTCATCCTGGCGCGCGAAAGGCGTGGATGGTCGTGGTATCGGCATCAGTAGCCAGGCCCTGCAGCAGATGCAGGTGGCCGACTCTATCCGTCGCGTCTTCTTTGGCGATAAAGGTGAAGATCCGCACGTACGCTTCCAGGTAAAACCGCATAAACTGGATAACACCGTTCGCCGTTTCGATTTTGAGGTCGGCAGTCAGCGTTTGCGTTATACCCACGGTCCACAGTTGAAAATGAGCATGGATTGGCCAGCCGATAAGAGCGGCGCCAGAGTGGTGTTTGAAGACTTGAATGAGACGCTTCACACGGATGCGTACGAAGGGGATTGGGGGCTGTTCCGGTTATTGGATGCTCACAAGGTGAATAAAGGGAGCACTTCCCGTCTTTATAACGTAGTGATCAGTGTGGATCACCGCAATGGAGAAATGGAGCTTTTCGCCAGTAGCACGGTTAATCCATTCACGCCTGGATGGATAAAGCGATACGACTGCCCGAGCGGTTTATAGAGAGTTAAAGGTAGTGAAAACAGAACTAAATGGCTGTTCTAACAGGGTTGGGATGGTAGGGCTTGATAAGCGAATGGGGAGCAAGTGAATAACTCGTCTATTGGCTATTTTGGCAAATTGCCGTCTTCGGGGGACTTTATCCAGCTGAACCTGCCTGGCGGGTTTGGTTCGGCGTGGGATAAATGGTTGCAGAACAGTCTGTACGCAAGTCAGCAGTCTTTGGGGCAACGTTGGTTGGATTACTATCTTGTGGCGCCCTGGTGGCGCTTCATGATTATGCCCAAAGTCCTTGATGAACAGGCATGGATTGGGTTGTGGTGTCCCAGCGTTGACAGCGTAGGTCGATATTTTCCATTCACTGTACTGCATCCGCTGAGCTCTCGTATCAGTTATGTCGATACTTTGTTGAGCAATGGCGAGTGGTACGAAACATTGGAAACTCTCATTGGGCGCCTGCTTGAGCAGATTATTGATTTCGGCGAGTTTCGGTCAGAGCTTGCAGCGATGACGCCGCCGCTTGAGAAGCCACTGGCGGGCGGCTCCATTCAAAGTCTCAGTCTGGAGATTCCTGAAGAGGATGAATCCACTTTTCCTGTGGCTATCGGGGCGTTGGACGTCATGCTTATGAAGCAGGAAGAGCCGCATAGCTTTTGGTGGACTCAGGGGTCCACCTGGGTGTCGCCAAGGTTTGTCACGGCAGAAAGGTTGCCTAAATTTCAAGGATTTACAGCTTTCCTCGATGGAAAATGGCAGCAGTGGGGATGGAACGATAGATAGGAATGGAAAATCGGACATTTTTCATCGGGCGCTACCTGCGTCCGGCGACCTGTGAACAGATGTAATTTTCATGGCGAACCACCTTAACTGGAAGTCTGAGCTGCGCACGCACGTGGGCAATGTTAGAAAACACAATGAAGATGCTGCGCTAGCCCGGGATGCGGGTGGTCTGTGGGCGGTGGCTGATGGCATGGGCGGGCATCATGCCGGCGAGGTCGCCAGCCAGAAGATCGTTGAGCAGCTTGATCATCTGCCCCTGCGAGCGTATCTGGTGGATGTGGTCGAGCAAATTGAAGACGCATTGATCAAAACAAACGATGATTTGCTGGCTTATGCGCAGCAAGAACTGAACGGCAGTAAAGTTGGTTCAACGGTAGCTTGCCTGTTTGTCAGGTATGGTGTGGCGGTTGCGGTCTGGGCGGGCGATTCTCGCGTATATCTCATGCGAAATCATAAGCTGCATCGTATTACGCATGATCATAGCAAGGTGCAGGAGCTGGTTGATAAGGGTGATATGACGCCCGCGCAGGCTGAGCAAAGCAGCTTTCGCAACATGCTTACCCGCGCCGTTGGCGTGCATGAGCAATTATGCGTGGACGTTAACGCCATACTGGTTGAACCTTCTGATCGATTTTTAATTTGTACGGATGGCCTGTACAACGAGGTCGGAGAAGCTGGCCTGGCGAAAGCTATGCAAATTAGAAGTCTGAGCGAGGCGGCCGACACGCTGCTTACAGAAACCTTAAACGGGGATGCGAAAGATAATGTCACCTTTATCGCCCTCCAAGCGCACTGAAGAGTGCGGGAGTAAACTGCATCCTGACCTGATGAGCATCAATCATCAGCAGCTAAAAGGGCAGATCGGTCGGGGAGAAGTGCGTCGCCAGAGACGTGTGGTTTTGGAACAGCTTTTAGAAGAGAGGGCGCACGTCAATAAAGTTTCAGCCATTACCAAATCCCGTTTCAGGAATATTCTATTGACGCTGGTGGCGTCTTGCTGTGTGGCGGCTGGCGTCGCAGGTTTTTATCTTATTCTGCGTTAACATTTAGGGAACCTCTGAAAAACTACCTGCATTGACATTGCGGCGTCAAAAGTCGGCTCAAAATGCTCATTTATTCACGATAAACTGCGCTTTTTCGCCGACTTTTTCCTTGCACTGGCGGTCTCGCCAACGTTTTTCAGAGGTTTCCTAGATTTGATTCGAATTGGGGCCGCTTTATGATGGCCTGACGCGGGCTGGCTAATCATATATTTCAACGATAACAAAAAAGGCGAGGGGGAAATTCCACTCGCCTTTTTTGTTTGCTTGGCGAGTCGCTCGTGAAGGAGCGACTCCAGATCCAAATTAGATCTTTTTGCCAGCTTCCAGGTCGTAACCAACGCGCTCTGGAGTCTTGCCAGCGTGCTTCTTGTCAGCAGCAGTGTAAGACATAGTTACTTTGGAGAAGCTCAGGGAGATAGACTCAGCTGGAGCGGATTCAGCGCCAGCGGAAATGCTGTAGCTGCTTACCATTACGTCTTCCATTTCGTAGGAAACGTACTTCTCGATTTTGTCAGCTTGAGTGCGAACGATATCAACCAGAACTTTAACGCCAGCAGTACCAGTCAAAGACTCTTTGAACAGACCGGAAGAAGCGGTGTCCATCAGTTTGGAAACTGAAATTTCGCTGATGCTAGGACGAGTAGCTTCGCGGTTGGACATGTGGCCGGCTTCCATAGTGATGTGACGACCAACGCCGAATTGGAAGCTGTCCAGACGAATCCAGTCTTTGTAGCCTTCAGCAGTTACGTTGCCTTTAACTTTCAGACCGTCGTAGTTCATGTAAATAGCCATGTTGAAATTCCTCTAGTTGAGTTGTCTGTTTTAATTCATCTTCGAGAGTTAAAGCGTCGAAGATTTTGGAAACCCTTCAAAATTTTTTTCAGAAAATTTCTATCGCTTTTACTGCATCGGGTTACCTAAAGCGTGGATGCAGTATGAGCGGATATACTTTGATCTTCAAGGCTAAAAATCCATATTTTTCAATAAATTAAAACGACTCCGACACTATTTAAAACCAGAAATTAAAGCGACTCTGGGCGATAATTAAACTTTATTTCTGCTTCACTCTGGCACTAATAAAATACTGATGTATTCGCTTTGGATACATATATAAACGAGGCAGGGAAGATTAACTCTGACACCATTTTTATTAAGTCACTCTGACACTAATTAATAAGAATTCTTCTGTGAAAGCACCGCGACTCGGTTTCCTATTTCGCCTTCTTTTTTTGAGCTAACGTGATCTGGTTAACAAAATTTGGCGTGGATTCGGTAGACTTTTACTCCGCCACTCTCAACGAAGCGAATTTCTCCATTTTGCGTAGTACCTATGACCAGCGCTGATAGGGTGTTTGCAGGAGTGCTGTTGTTGTGCGCCTTTAGTATTCTTTTTCCAGTGTAAACAGGCTCTTAGCAAGCGTCGCTTGTCGTGGGGCTACCTATCTATAATTGGGAGAATCCTATGGCGTTACTGGGAAGATTATTGCTGCCGGCTCTAGCGGCTCTGAGTTTGGCTCCTCTGGCGCTTGCTGACACTTTTCAATACGACGCTCCAACTCGCATTGATCGCAATGCGGGTTCTGCGACCTGGAAAGAGATCGTATTGCCTGTCTCTTATGTGGATAGCATAGAGAGCATCAGCGTGAACCTGAATTTAACTGACGCTAAATCCATTAACGCCGTGCTGACAGATCCTAGTGGGATGATGGTGGGGCGCTTCGCTGGCGTCGTTGGCGCGGGAGAGGGGTCCTTGAGTAAGCAGTACGTGATTGACCATACGTCAATCCCCGAGGTCAGTGGAAACTGGACGTTGCGCATCCTGGCGTATGGTAAAAGCCTGGACGCGCCAGTCACTCTGGATAAATGGAGCATTACCATCGACGATGGCAAGCAGACGACCGGAAATGACGACGGCGACGACCAAAGTGATAGCCCTTCTATTTATACCTTTGATAAGGCCAGTCGTATTGATCGTGGAGCAGAGGGCAGCGCCTGGAAGCAGTTCAAGTTAAATGTGCCTTTTGAGAATAATGCGCAAAGCGTCGCCGTCACCTTGAACTTCCTTGATATAAAGTATGTGAATGCTGTGTTGACGGGTCCTTCTGGAACTCAGTTGGGTCGCTATACCGGCAAAGTGGGGACGGGGGAGGGCTCCGTCAGCAAACAATATATTATCGGTCCGATGGATCTGGCAGAGCTTCAGGGAGACTGGACATTGACCATCATGGGGTATGGGAAAACCTATAAAGCGCCCGTGATTCTGGATAGCTGGAGTGTCACGGTCGAGTAGATCATCCAGATCGATGCGCTATCTTGGCTCTGATTTAAAAGGCGAAGGGGCTCTGATGATTGGGTTTACCGGAAGGATATGTATTAAGAGGGCTGTTAAGCCCTCATGCATTCCGCTTAAAAACAATCTAATGTTTAAGGCGCAAAATGCAGTGACTTCCAGGAGTCGGGCTCAAACTTAAACCCAGGAGACTTTCTGGCGACCTCTGGGATTTGAGAGTAGTTTATTGCCGTCTTTATCCCTTTTTTCTCCGCTAAACGCAGCAAGGCGAATGCTTCAATGGAAAAATAACGGGACCAGGCCAATATCTCATCAGGAAGCGACTCATTTTCGGCCATTTTATCCAGTCTCGCCGCCCGCACATCCAATAGGGCGCAGATGGCGTCATGCAACGCATCGCTGTCTTCGTCGAGAAAAGCTTCGCAAACATCTCTGTATTCTGAGTCTGCGCCTTCCGCTGCTTCGTCATGACGTTCAATAATGCTCCTGCACTCATCTTCGTCTGCGCCAAGGAAAAAGTGTTTGATGATGAACAGGACAAAAAGAAAGTCCTCTTCCAGCTCATGTTTTTGATTCCACGTCAGGCGACTATGTTTTGCGATATCTTCCGCGCACTCCCAATAACCTCCGCCGATGGCGTCATAGAAAGGCATCGCCCGGCTGGTGACTTTGTCGTTCTCCGGCGCAAAGTGAAGGTAGTGCTGATGTAGTGCGGCGCTTTGCATCAGGTTGACATACAAGGCGTCTGGCTCACCGGTCAGCAGTAATTCGCATGCGCCTCGTTGCCGAAAGTACATGCATACCGATTGCGCCTGCATGTTGGTCAGAGTTTCTTTTATTGCGATAGGAAGGGCTATTTCCAGTTCGTACTCTGCGTTTTCCTTATAATCTTCGAGGTAGGGTGAGCTCATAATAAAGGTTCCGTAATTTTGGCTTGCTCTATCTTAATGGATTTCAATTTCGCTAAAAACCAAATTTCTATGTCCGGTATTTAGTAGTGTATTAACAAGCACTTCGCTGAATATGCACTCACCCGCCAGGTACTGGATGCGGAACAGATGAGGGGGATTGCACATTTTGTTTTTATCAAGGACAAGCCTTTCATAGCTGGAAATATCGCCATTTTTTCTGCGATCACAAACTGTTTCCTTCCAGTTAATGCAGTCAATCCCACCTACAGGAAATTCTGAAGTGAAACAGTATCTATCGTTATTAGCGTCACCTAGAGAATTAAATATAAAGTATTTCGTCATTTAGGCGACTTCAATGTCCTTGAATACTAGGTTTGTATGGCCCTTACTTAGCAAAGAATTTACTAACGCTTCACTAAATAGATAGAGGCTACTATCGAACCTAATGCGAAACAGGTGAGGAGCATGCTCTAGCTTTTCTTTTGCAAAAACTAACTTTTCGTAAGTTTCAATGTTGCCTTCATTATCTCTGGTGCAAATGGATTTCTTCCAGTTAAGGCAATCCACAGCGCCAACAGGATTGATGAAGACATAATCCTCACTTCTAACTTTGCCTTTGTGGTCAAGTAGAGTAAAGGGGATGATTTCTGTCTCATTCTGATTGGTATCTATAATGACCTTCGCAGCATCGTTGCGAAAAGCAAGCATACGATCAGCGTTTCCAATATAGGAAGCCAGGACAAGGCCTGGATATTCTTCTTCCAGTCTCAGTACGGTTTTTTCAATTCCATTTGGATATTCGTCAGCTATGCGATATCCCGCGATTAAGTCCCAGGAATCAACGCCTCCTTCTGGTGTGTCAGAGGTGAAACAGTAGTCATCGTTGCTGGTGTCGCCGAGAGTGTTGAAGAGGAAATATTTCATATCAAGCCTGTCAGACTGCTTCGATATCTTCAAAAACTAAGTTTGTATGGCCAGCGTCCAGTAATGCTTTAATCAGGGCTTCGCTAAACAAATATAAGCTGGTTTTATGTTTGACTCGAAAAAGGTGTGGCGCCCCTACTAGTTTTTCCCTGGAAAATACGAGCTTCTCATAAGACTTTATATCTCCCTTTGCATTTCGCTCACAGACTGACTTCTTCCAATTTATACAGTCCCAGCTTCCTACAGGATTAATAAATACATAATCTTTACTGTGTACTTTGCCTTTGCTATTGAGTAGCGTGAAGGGGATGGTTTCAGTTTCTGCCTGGTTGATGAAAGTAATTATTTGAGCGGCTGATACGCTAAACGCAAGCAGTCTGTTGGCGTTGCCAATGAAAGAGGCAAGCTCTAAGCCAGGAAACTTATCTTCCAGTCTTAGAACAACATCTTCTATACCATCCGGGTACTCGTCAGATAAACGAAATCCTGCTATAAGGTCGTAAGAGTCGACTCCACCTTCAGGGGTATCCGTAGTGAAGCAATAGTCATCATTGCTCTTCTCCCCTAAGCATTTGAAAAGAAAATGTTTCACTTTTAACTAGGCCATCTCAATCTCACTGAAAATTAAATTTGTATGATTTTTATCCAGTAGTGACTTGGTCAAAACTTCGCTAAATATATATGCGTTAGTTAAATACTTGAGCCGAAAAAGGTGAGGGGGGTTGTCTATTTTTTTCTTATCTAGAACTAATTTATCAAAGCTGGAAACATCGCCGTTCTTTCTTCGGGAGCAATCAGTTTCTTTCCAGTTTATGCAGTCAATCGCGCCCACAGGGTTAATAAAAACGTAGTCGTTACTATAAACCTTTCCTTTGGGCGTTAAGAGTGTGAACGGAATAACCTCTATTTCAGACTGTGCTATTGATATAATTAGGTCTGCCGCCTTTTTGCTGAAGGCTAGCATTTGATTTGGGTTTCCTATATAAGAGGCCAAGACAAGCCCAGGAAACTGATCTTCAAGCTTAAGGGTAACCTCTTCAATGCCGCCAGGGTATTCGTTAGCTATTCGATAACCTGCGATTAAGTCCCATGAGTCAATCCCTCCTTCCGGCGTATCAGAGGTAAAACAGTAGTCATCGTTACTGGTGTCGCCAAGGGTGTTGAAGAGAAAATATTTCATTTGGAATTAGGCGAACTCAATTTCTCTGAAAACCAAGTTTGAATGTCCAGAATTTAGTAGTGTATTAACTAGAGTTTCGCTGAATATATACTCTGCGGTCAAATATTTAATACGGAATATATGGGGGAGGTCATCGGATTTTTCTTTGTTAAGGACTAGTTTTTCATAGTTGGCTACGTCACCATTATTTCTACGGTTACAAACTGTCTCTTTCCAGTTAATACAATCAATGGAACCTACTGGGTTGATGAAAACATAGTCTTTGCTATGTACCTTTCCTTTATAGTCCAATAAGGTAAATGGGATGATTTCGATCTCAGATTGAGTAGTTGAGGTTATCAGGTTTGCTGCGCTTTTATTGAACGCGAGAATTCTATGCGTGTTTCCGATATAAGATGCAAGCTCCAATCCTAAAAAGTTATCTCCAAGACGCCAATAAACATTTTTGATACCTTCTGGATATTCATCAGATAGTCTGAAACCGGCGATTAAATCATAGGAGTCAACTCCACCGTCCGGTGTTTTGGAAGTAAAGCAGTAGCTTTCGTTACTTTTATCGCCTAATGGATTGAATATAAAGTATTTCATTGCATGGCTAAGAGATTTCAATTTCGCTAAAAACTAAGTTTGTATGGCCAGCGTCCAGCAAGGCTTTGACCAGCTCCTCGCTGAACAAACAGTAGCCAGTATGATTTTTTACTCTGAATATGTGAGGCGCTTCATTTAGTTTTGCTTTTGAAAAGACAACTTTGTCGTAGGTGGAGATATCCCCCTCGGAGTCACGAGTGCAGATAGATTCTTTCCAATTGATGCAATCTCTATCCCCAACTGGGTTAAGGAAGACATAATCCGTGCTATGTACTTTGCCTTTCTGGTTATAGAGGATAAAGGGAACTACCTCTATTTCAGACTCGCTCATCGAAGTGATGAGCGTGGCGGCTTTTTTGCTGAAAGCGAGCATTTTATCTGTATTGCCGATGAAGGAAGCCAACTCAACGCCTGGAAATTGGTCTTCCAGGCTCAGTGTTACTTCCTCTATGCCATCAGGGTATTCATCCGACAAGCGAAACCCTGCGATTAGGTCGTACGAGTCAATGCCGCCATCAGGAGTTTTGGAAGTAAAGCAGTATTTTTCTTCTTTTTTATCGCCTAAGAAATCGAACAGAAAGTATTTCATATGCTTTCCTTGGAATTGAGAGTATTAAAGTAGATTGGAAGAAGGTCTATAGCTTTAACGGGCCAGCAAGCTTTTTGGCGATACATCGTTAATCTTTGTTGCTTTAGCTTTTGCCCGATTAGCCGCCGCATCTCCCATAATTTCTTTATAAAGTTTCTTGGATGCGTCTTCTAATTTCTTCTTCAGCTCTACTGGGTCGGGTTTGCTGTGAGGCTTGTTCTTTTTCATTTCATTTGCGATTTTTTTGTAGGGCTGCAAAGCCTGCTTCACATGCTGCAATATGTCCTTGCTATAAGAAGGGTGGCTCCCGTAGTGAGAGGGAAGGCCGGTTTTGGCCGAAGCGCTTCTTTGTGTCGGCAATATCAGGCTGTTGTCTTTATAGTTAATATTGTACTTTTCATCCAGCAAACCATTAACGATTAATACTCTAAGGTCGGGTAGATCTTTCGCTATTTCTTCAATACCGTTTCTTACCGAACTAATATTAACTATGTGATGCACCTGATTGCCGTAAGGGGCGAAGCCGGTGGTGAAGTTATTCACTTCCACTAAAGTCAGTGCATCACCTTTTTTGCTGGTGAAGCTTTTGCCCGCTGCGCCGTCGTGGCCGCTGCCGTCTTTGGTGTAGTTAGAGAGGTTGGAGGTGGCGACGGGGCCGGTACCTCTGCCTGTAATGTGATACTTTTCGTTTGGGTGTGCATTGTAGGCGTCGCAGCCGGGTTTCGTTTTGGCTTTTTCTACGCCCTGCCAGCGATAAGAGCAGCTGTTGTTTTTCTTGTAAGACTGTTCATGGCGAGCCAGGCAAGAACCGCCCTCCATGCCTTGCACCGTTTTGTGCGGGCCATAGCCGTCGGTGTAACACTCATGTGGTCCTTCTGACTTTTGCTTTTTGCTCATAACATCGCCTTTTGTAATATGCACGCACAGGTGTCGCCGTAATCCGAGCTGGACAGGATCGTCGCGTAAGGCGCCTGGGATTGTCCCAAGGCTAATGCCTGGGCGGCGATGGCGATATTCAGCGCGCCGCTGGCGGCGCCTGTTTCGCCCACTGACTCCGCCACCGCTTTGAATCCGCCCGCCAGGCTTGGTCCAATTGACGAGCCGGGAATCGCCATGCCTAACTCAGTACTGCGCCAGTGCTCTCCATTAATATCGGTATAGAGTTCTGTCTGGAAGTCTGGCCCGAAGTTCTGCATGGCTTGATTCAACGCATTGATCAATCCGCGCCCCTGGGTGCGGCCAATTTGCCAGAATCCATAATCGTCTTCGCTGCAGGCAGTGGCTTTCAACCAGGCCATTGGCTTGCCCCCGCGTTGCTGCAGGGCGTCGGCCCGCTCCAGAATTAGAGCTACTGCCGCCTCTCCCGGCGCCAGGCCGTGGGCGGAGTCAGGCGTTTTCAGACGCCCGGCTTCGTTCAGCCACAACAGGGAAAAACCATCCAACATCGAGTCGACCGCTATGATAATGCCTCGGTGAATCGCGCCAGCTTCCATTTTACTTTTTAAAGCGAGAATTGCCTCACCGATCCCGGCATGGCCACTGCAAAAATATCCCCGCTGCTCCAGCGGGATGTTGAGTCCGTGCTTTATCAGCAAGCCGCTGAGCAGGCTTTCAGAGCTGTAAGGAGGGCGTATTCTGCGGTCATAGTAGAAGCGGTCGCCTTCCAGGGTCGGCAAGACGATTGCGCAGCCGGTGGGCGTCTGAGTCAGTTTGGCTCCGGGAGTTTTACCTCGCTGGATAAGATTGCCCAGAGCGTGGTCCGCCAACAGGCGCCAGCGGGCAAGGGCGGAAAAGCCCTCGGTGACTGCGGCGACCGGATGTCCGATTAACGGAACCATGTCGTGCTCATCGCCATCGAACACTTTAAACCCGCTCACTTCAGTGCTTCTGGACATGCCGGCGAGGATCGAGGCGTAGCTGTCTTGCATGCCTCTTCCTACGGAAGTGATCGCGCCGACTTCGCTGACGGCGATAGGAAGCTCAGTATTAAAGTCCTGTGGGGTGCTCATAGGAAGGCTCTCTTACCACTGTCCTGGAGTATGGGCTGATCCGTGCTCTTGCACCCACTGGGCGATGCCGGATAACTGTCTATATTGTTGTTTGACGGGGTTCTCTACCGAGAACGGCGCGCCGAGTCCGAACCGGATGCACAGTTCATACTGAATCCAGCGGCGCAGGAAGTCGGGCGTACGAGGGCTGGCCAAACTTCTGCCGATAGTTTGTGGGCAGGCGGGTTCCCCATAACGGTAGCGTAAAGCCGGATCAAATCGGCTCTCATTATCCAGCATCCATTGGCGCCATTTCGCCGGGTCCCGGGAGAGCTGCTCTATGTTCTCGCCATAGGGGCGTCCGCCTGGATGCTGGGGAGATTTACCGTTCTTAAAGTCCGCAATCTCATGATCAAACAGATCTTCTTCAAAAAAGCGTTCTTCATGGAAGGCTTCTTCATAAAGATTGGCGCCGACCAGTAGATTCAATGCGTGTGCGGCATGATAGGCCAATTCATCGTCAGCCAGGGCGGGCAATAAAAAGTTCACAGCTCTGAGATCGCCGCTGATGCCCAGCGCGGCAATCAGGTCGATATTCATTTCTTCCTTATTGATAGCCTGCAGAACGATTTGCATTTGCTGTCTAATGCCGGCCAGAGCAATAGGGATGGCGAATGTCAGAGGCTGATTGAGCAACTGAGGGAGGACATGGGTTTCGCCAAGCCGCAACATTCCCACCGCCGCCAACTGCCGTACTGCGGCGGACTCATGTTCCAGCAGCGGATAAAGCAGTTTGGCGTGGCTTGTCGTATGGTTCTCCGCTACATTTTCAAGCGCGCTTGGAAGAAAGGGAGAAGGCATGTTCTCAAGAAGGTTTTTAGCGCCTTTGTCCGACATTTTGCGGGTGATCGCTACAGCGGACGCGATAATCGGAAACAACTTATGGTGAGTGGTTTCCAAAATCGCCGCCAGCTTGATGCGCCACTCTTGAGGATAATCCTGGCGTAATGCGCGTGCGGCGGCGGTTATCTTGTCATATTCTTCAGACTCTTCCTCGAGCTCATCGTCGATGCCTTTCAGCAAGGTTTCCCATAACAGAGATATGCATTGCCCGTCATGAGCCTGACAGAAAAATCTGGCGATGGCGTAGATCTCGCCTGAGTCGGCTTTTGACAAATGCTTCAGACAGGTTTGCTTGGCCGCATCGCCGCCTGATGTGAGCGCGAAAATATGCGCATCCAACCGGTCTTCCAGATCTTGAAGATCTCTCCAGGTTATTTCCGGGTCATTTCTCCATGCGAGATAGCTGTTGTATAGAAAAGACGCTTCTTCCAGGTGCTCCAAATATAGCTGACGACAAAACTCGTCTACAGGAGCGAAGTTAAGAGGTCCTGCTCCCATGTATCTAAGACTCCAGTTTCACATGTTTCATGACTTCGACGCCGGGGATCTGGGCGTTTATTTCCGCTACGCTGTTAAAGCCGCCGTTAAGCGGTATGACGCAGCGCCAAACCAGGAACACCTTATGTTCGTCGGTGTTGACGATGAGCGTATCCAGTTCGCCTTTGTCCCTAAGAACGCCAGCTCCGCCTTGAAGCTGCACGTGACATTCCGGTGCAGGCAGGTTGGGCAGGAAAAACTGCAGGCGGCCACGAGGGGAAGCGTTGACTATGGTGACTTCTTCGTTGCCTGCCAGATAGCCGTCCAACACCAGTCCGGGCGATGCGGCGTTGTAAAACTTCTTGCTGAAGTCAAAAGGGAGTAAGGGCCTGCGCGTCTTCTCCCAGGTTTCATCGTAGGTGCCCGCGTACTTGATGCGCGGTTCCCAATGGCCTTCGATAAAGCCGAAACCAACGGGCGCTGGCGCATCATTGTAAGCACGGATCAAATCGTCCGGATTCTCCAGGTTCGGCAGAGGAACCCCTTCTTCGAAATCTTCCAGTGGATCGCGATACCCCACTCCCATGGGATTGCGAGATTCCTGGCTGATTTTTTCGCCATCGTCGCCACGGGGATCTTTGCCGCCAAATGCGCGCTCGTAGATCAGCGGTATTTTCTCGAAGGGCGCAGGAGCGGTGGCGATGGGGTGAGACGGTCCCATTGTCCATTGCCGGTCTCCGAACACTTGCACAATTTTTCTTGCCGGGCCTACGCGGATGCCAACTTTGACGCTGGCGTCGTTTTTCCGCTCAGGGTAGGCGTGGCCGATCAGAACAATATCGGCGGCAGGTTTAAAGTAGACGCATTCAGGCTCGTATTTCAGGCTGGACTCGCCAGGTTCGCCCCAGTATTCGCCAGCTAAACATAGCGGCGCCTGTTCGTCCGCCAGTCGTAGCTGCTGGTTGCCGACGATGTCATAAGTCGCCTTCACAACCAGCGTCAGGACGGGGACGAACTCTTCATCATTCAGGTAAAGGGGCTCAACAACAAAAGGGGTTTTATTGGTTATTTCCGGGTGCGGCATTGTTGATCGTTATTCACTGACCGAAGATTAAAGTTCTTTTTTGCAAATGATGCACTTTGGTTTTTCGGTGATCGGCATCGCTATGATGGGTTTTTGCAGCACAGGGAAAGGCGGCGTATTCATCTTGTTGTGCAGCATGATGTCAAAGGCGCGCGGCACGTTTTTTCCTTCGAATTTGGTGTCGAAGGAGTACATGGAAAACTCCGCCTTATTCTTGATGGTGCCTGAAGCGACGCCGCCTCCCGCCGTACCGCCTTCGTCACCTGTACTGGTTGAGAAATTCGAGTCTTTCAGACAGACGGGATTACCGTCGCATTTAACTTTTTTAGCGCCCTTGGCCGAGTTGCTGGACATGGCGATGTTGGGATAGGGGATCGGAACAGGGCCGCCCGGCGTGGGTGTTTTACAGACGTCCGGGAAACAGATGGTCACTCCACCGCTGTCCTTGTGCACTACGGACATATGATTTACGCCGACTGTAACGCCCATTGCTATATTCCTTAATCTCTTGAAATCTCGTGTATATTCGCCCAGCGTCGTCTTCGACGCAACCGTTCTTAGTTGATCGCGACGTTGGCGCCTTTGATTTTGTTGGATGACATGGCGCGGTTCAGAATATCTTTGCCTTTGATGACGACCTTGCCGTCAGCTCGCAACAGGATGCTGCTTTTGCCGCACACTAATTGAATTTCATCACGCGCGTCGAAACGTACCTTTTTACCATCTATAACGGCGCCATCTGTCTTTCCAACAGGCAGCACGACCGTCTGACTTTCATTGGGAACCAGCGCTTCGCCAATGACGCCGATAATGATCGGAGATTTTTTACGTCCGCCTTCAAATAACATCAGCAGTTGTTGACCTGGAACGGCCTGGCTGGGGGGGAGTGTGATGGTGGTTTTGGCGAGAAGCGCGCCTTCGCTGTTGCCGGGAAAGTCAATCCATGCGCGACCTTTAGCGTCGACTTCCACCAGTTTTCCAATAATTGGCGTGGCGGCGGTTTCCGCTACGGATTCAAATAACTCGTTGACTGCACCCATGGTCGCGCCTCTTTCCTTTGGTGTTGAAAATAAACTTAATAATCAAGCGACGTTTGACGCCGAAAACCGTCATGCAAAGTGGGGCGACGGTCAAAAAATTGATTCCACCAACTAGCCCAAACCCCTTGTAATAAAAAGGCTGTTGGCCGATGTGATTTGGCGGATCATTCACAAATACAAGTGTGACTAAAGGATACATCAGCCTACCACGCCTTACTACCGCCATAAGGCCGAGAGGGGCTCAGTGAGTTTGAGTTGGCCAGTTGAGACGGCTTGGTTTAAGGTTCCTGAAACAATAAGCAAATATGGAACAGGGAATTGACTTGCATATGAAACACGGTGGCGATCTGGTGGCTGAGGTCTTGTTGGAGCAAGGCGTTGGGGCGTTATTCACTCTGTGTGGCGGGCATATTTCGCCCATTCTTTCTGGTTGCCGCAAAGCGGGAATGCAGGTGATTGACGCGAGGCATGAGGCGAGTGCGGTATTCGCCGCTGACGCATACGCGCGCTTGACGGGAATACCAGGCGTAGCGGCGGTGACGGCGGGTCCAGGGGTGACCAACGCAGTCACGGCGCTGAAAAATGCGCAGATGGCGCAGTCTCCATTGATCCTGCTTGGCGGGGCCAGCGCTACGGTACTGCGCGGACGCGGCTCCTTGCAAGATATCGATCAGACCGGGCTATTGGAAACCACGGTCAAGCAATGTTTTGCGGTGGAGAAAGTTCGCGACATTGCTCCGACTTTACAGGAGGCGTTCAGAGTCGCCTGCGCTGGCGTGCCCGGGCCCATATTCGTTGAACTCCCCATCGATCTGCTTTATCCAGAGCAAGTGGTAAGAGAATGGTACGGCGTAAAAGGAGGGGAGCAAGGGAAAGGCAGTCTTGGAGGAAAAGCGGTGCAATGGTATCTGGACTTTCATGCGGAACAGATGTTCAAAGGGGCTCAGGATTCGCCGCAGCGCAGCACGTTACGAGCCCTACGCCACACTGCGACGGACGTGTCTCTGGATGTGATTGATGCGGTCAAGAATAAATCGTTGGCGGCGGTGGCGGCGCCGTCCCTGCGTAAGGCGAAGCGTCCCGCCGTGGTGATCGGCGGTCAGGCGTTGCGTCATCCTGAGCAGGCGGACAAGCTCATCTCCGCGATTGAGGCATTGGGCGCGCCGGTTTATCTCTCTGGCATGGCGCGGGGCCTGCTGGGTTCAGACCACCTACTGCAGCTCAAGCATCACCGCAAGCAGGCATTGCGGGAGGCGGACTGGGTTTTATTGGCTGGCGCGCCTTGTGATTTTCGTCTCGACTATGGCTCTCATATCTCCCGTAAAGCGACGTTGGTGTCTGTGAATGCACAGCGCGAGGACCTGTTTAAAAATCGCTTGCCAACCATTCCGGTTTTGGGAGATCCCGCCGCTTTTCTTGTGCAATTGGCGGAGTCATGTGGAGAGACGATGCAATGGGACGCTGATTGGCTGGAATCATTGCGTGAAAGGGATCGACAGAGGGAAAAAGACATCTGTGCGCAAGCGTCAACAGCGGGCGGACGCATTAATCCTCTGAATCTGCTATTACAAATCGACGCGGCGATGGACGAGAGAAGCGCGATCATTGCCGACGGCGGCGATTTTGTGGCCTCCGCCGCCTATACGCTGCGTCCTCGCTCGCCGTTGAGCTGGCTTGATCCTGGCGTGTTCGGGACGCTTGGCGTTGGCGGCGGTTTTGTATTGGGGGCCGCGGCGGCCACGCAAGGGGCTGAGCTGTGGCTGCTGTATGGAGATGGCTCTTGCGCCTATTCCCTCGCGGAGTTTGATACCTTTGTTCGTCATAACATCGGTGTGATAGCCGTGGTCGGCAATGACGCCTGCTGGAGCCAGATCGCCCGTGATCAGATGGAAATTTTGCAGGACGATGTGGGCGTTATGTTGCGTCGCACGGACTATCATAAAGTCGCCGAGGGTTATGGCGGGGTTGGCTTTCTGCTGGATAAGCCGGCCGATATCGCTCCTGTGTTACAAGAGGCGAAAGCGCTGGCGCGTCAGGGCAGGCCTGTATTGATCAATGCGATTCTGGACCACTCGGACTTTCGCAAAGGCTCAATATCCGTCTGATCAGTCCCGCGAAGCCTCTATGTTAAGAGCGCTGTGATAACGATGTTCTATGGCTTCGTCGATTGGCTCGTCGCCAGCGTCGCACAAGGGGAGGGGAGATACCTCCGGCGGTGAGGCGCTGCCGGTGAAAGGCAGTTTTAGATGCATGAGACCGCTGCGAAACAGTTCGATTGGCATGATCTTCAGCTTGGGAGAAATGCGTGGGCGGAACCCCATATGGGCGAGAATATCCCGATCAATCTGCACTCCGGGCGCAATTTCCGTCAGCTCCAGGCCGTCCGGTCGCAGACGAAACACGCAACGCTCTGTGATGTAGGTGACCTTTTGACCGCGCTCTAGCGCGTAACGACCGCTGAAGGTGAGGTGCTCGACGTTGTTCACCAGCTTCATGGTGGCGTCCGCCACGCCGAACTCCAAGCCATTGCCGGTGATGCGGATGTCGTAGTCGCCCGCCAGAAAGGTGCCGAGAAAGTACACTTCCTTGGCGTTCTGGCTGATATTGATAAAACCGCCGGCGCCGGACATGCGCTGACTGAAGCGGCTGACATTGACGTTACCCTCACTGTCCATCTGCGCCATGCCCAGGAACGCCTGGTCCAGGCCGCCGCCATCGTAGAAGTCGAACTGGGAGGGGTGATCAATGATCGCCTCGGCGTTCATAACCGCGCCAAAACTAAGGCCGCCGGCGGGAAATCCACCGATGCCGCCTGGCTCGATTGTCAGCGTGACTTCATCCATCAAGCCTTCTTCCGTCGCAACCGTCGCCATGGTTTCGGGCATTCCGATACCGAGGTTGACGATAGCGCCGGGACGCAGCTCCATTACTGCGCGACGGCAAATTAACTTGCGAATATCCAGCGCCGCTTTGTGATCGCATAAGTGCAGATTGATTTCGCCGCTGTAAGCCGGGTTATAGCTCTCCGCAAACGTCTGTTGATGGTGTTCGGGCGGCGCCACCACAACCTTGTCCACCAATATGCCGGGGATGCGTACACGGGAAGGGTGCAGACTGTGACGGGCGGTCAGTCTTTCTACCTGAACAATGACCAGACCGCCGCTGTTATGAGTGGCTTGGGCGATGGCCAGACTCTCCAGAGGCATCGCCTCTTTTTCCATCGTGATGTTGCCTTTGGGATCGGCGGTGGTGCCGCGTAGCAGAGCCACATGAATGGGGAAGGCTTTGTATAGCAAATATTCCTGGCCCGCCACATTGAGCAGCTCTACCAGTCCCGGAGGCGTATTGTCGTTGATGCGCCCGCCATCGTAGCGGGGATCGACGAATGTATGCAGCCCGACATGGGTAACGACGCCGGGCTTGCCGGCGGCGATATCGCGATATAAATGCGTGATGACCCCTTGAGGCAGATTGTAGGCTTCGATTTTGCCTTCGCAGGCCAGTTTGCCGAGTTTCGGCACCAAACCCCAGTGTCCGCCGACCACCCGTTTTACTAACCCTTCATGGCCAAGATGATTCAGTCCGCGCTCTTTGCCGTCCCCCTGTCCCGCTGCATAGACGAGAGTCAGGTCGCGAGGCGACTGAGTTTCCATAAATCGCTTTTCCAACGCTACGGCGAGAGTTTCCGGAAAACCGATGCCGACGAAGCCTGCGGTGGCGACGGTGCGTCCGTTTTCAATCAGGGAAGCAGCTTGTTCGGCACTAATTACTTTCGGGTGCATAACAACCTCGGAGTCATGGATTGGCGTAAGCTTGCTGGGGTAGCCAGGTGACCAGTTGCGGCCACATGAATACCAGCACCAGGGCGGCCAGCTGGAGGAAAATAAAGGGGGTAACGCCGCGGTAGAGAGTTCCGACTTTGATTTCCGGCGGCGCGACGCCTTTGCAATAAAACAGGGCGAATCCTACCGGCGGCGTCAAAAAAGACGTTTGCAGGCAGACGGCGAACATAACGGTGAACCACACGAGATCGAAGCCGAGTTGCTGTACGACCGGCGCCACCAGCGGCAGGATGATCAAGGTGATTTCGATCCAATCCAGGAAAAAGCCGAGCAGAAACGCGCAGGCGAGAATGCATATGATGACGCCGTTAGGGCCAAATGGCAGGCCGGTCAGGGCGTTCTCAATTAACTCATCGCCTCCCAGTCCCCGCAAAACCAATGAAAACGCGGTGGCTCCGATCAGTATGGCGAAGATAAACGCGGTGGTTTTGCTGGTTTGGCGGCAGACATCGCGCAGCATGTTCACATTAAGCTTTTTATTGCGCCAGGCCAGGAAGGTGGCTCCGAAAGCGCCGACTCCGGAGGCCTCTGTGGGTGTCGCCAGACCGAAAAATATAGAGCCCAGCACCGCCAGAATCAGTAACGCCGGCGCCATGATTGAACGTAATGCCGCTAATGCGACCTTGCCGCTGAGAGGTTCTGCGTCCGCGGCGGCGGGCGCGATGCTGGGATCGAAGCTGGCGCGGGCGACGATATAAATAATGTAAGCGGAACCCAGAAGCACGCCAGGCATGACGGCGCCGAGAAACAAGTCGCCGACAGACATGGCCAGTTGGTCGGCCATCATCACCAGCATGATGCTGGGAGGAATCAGGATACCCAGGGTGCCGACGGCGCACACTGAGCCGACCGCCAGTTCCGACTGATAGTGGTTTTTCAGCATCACTGGCAGCGCCAGCAGGGTCAATAGCGCGACTGATGCGCCAATGATGCCGGTGGATGCGGCCAGCAGCAGTCCGATTATCACGACGGCGACGGCGGTTCCCCCGTTCATGCGACCAAATAACTTGGAGATGTCGTTCATCAGGTTTTCGGCGACGCCGGAGCGATCCAGCATTTGTCCCATGAAGACGAACATGGGCAGCGCCACCAGCACCCAGTTGTTCATGATGCCCCAGATGCGATCCACCGATAGCGCGGTGTAGTCCCAATCGACGCCGACGAATGCGTCCAGATAGGTGTCCGCGAACAGGGCGACGCCAGTGAATACCACTGCTACGCCCCCCAGTAACCAGGCGACGGGAAAACCGGAAAAAATAAGAATAATGAATGTGGCGAACATTGCGATGGCCAGGACTTCATTCAGCTCCATCGCATTACCTCGGTTTCAGAAAAAGATAGACGAACACGCGGCTGAATCGGGACGCCGTCGCGATGGAAAGAAGCAGCAAGCCAATGGGCAGCGCCGCCTTGATCGCCCATCGATAGGGCAGTCCGCCGGGAGACAAAGAGCGTTCGCCACTGATCCAGGCGCCATAAACGTATGGAAATGCGTAATAAGTCAGCAGCGTAAGGAACGGGATCAGCAACAACAGAATGCCGAGAAACTCAATCCAGCTACGGGATCTCAGTGAAAGGCGTTCGTGGATGACATCCACTCTTACGTGATCGTCGGACTGATAGCAATAAGACAGGGCGGTGAGGAATCCAATGGTGTACAGATGCCACTGCAACTCTTCAAACTCAATGCGCCCTTCACCGAAAAAGTAGCGCATCACCACATTGGTCATGATCACCAGCATCAGGACGGGCCAGATCCAGGCGCTGGCTTCGCCAATGCGGCGCACGAATGTGTCCAGTAATCTGGACAGTCGCGTATGCGGCAGCTCCTGCGGTGGAGGCGGGCTCGCTTCGGCGCTCAAGTTAGAGAAAGCGTCATTAGGTTCAGAAGAAGAGGGCGAGAGGTGTTGTGAGGATGCGTCGAGGCCGCGCTCATGGCGCAATCGTTCGTTCTGAGACGGTAATGCGCCGCTCAGTGCGTCAGTGTTGGCGCTTTCAGCCTTGATAGGATGCGCCTGCATAAGGATACTCCTGCTTATTATTCTTACTGCGGGCTATAAAACGGGCGTCCCTTTGGCGGAACGGGATGGCCACCAGCCGAAAAAGGTGGGGGCCGGGCCCCCACAAAGTGTCGTAGCGACACCCTAGAACGCTATGGGTACTGCTTACCTCAAGGAAATCAGACAAGGCTGCGCAACTTTTCGGCTAACCGCCTAGAAATCGCGCGGCAAATATCCCAGCTGCTTCCACCGCTTGTACTGTGCTTCGAAGGCCAGCTGGTTTTCGTAAACCTTTTTGAAGTCCGCATCTTTGGCGGCTTCTGCATCGAGTACTTTTTTGGTCACTTCCTGCAGACTGCGCAGGATGTTCTCCGGCAATCTGCGCGCGGCGGCGCCGTCAGCCTCCAATTGCTCCATGGCGCGACCCTGAATGGCTTCGCTACGCGCCAGATCGCGAGTAACGCCAGCCTGACACGCCATATTGATCATTTCCTTATCGCTATCGGAGATAGCCTCCCACTCCTGCTTGTTGACGACTAAGTGGAATGCGGAATGCGGCTGATGCCAGCCAGGGAAGTAGTTGTATTTGGCGACTTTGTTGAAGCCCAGTTTCTGGTCGACGGCGGGAAGGGAGAATTCCGTCGCATCAATGGCGCCTTTTTCCAACGCCTGGAAGATTTCGCCACCGGGCAATACTGTCACGGACGCGCCGAGATCCTGCATGATTTGGCCGCCGATGCCGGCGAAGCGGACTTTCAGACCTTTGAGGTCTTCAAGGCTATTGATTTCTTTTTTGAACCAGCCTGCGGTTTCCGGCCCGGTCAGGCCGCACAGAACGGGATGAATGTTGTCGCGATGATAGACGTCTTCCGCCATCTGGCGGCCTTCGCCTTCATACCACCAGGCGATGTACTCCCAGGGCTCCATGCCGAAGGGGACGGAAGAGAATAATACGGAGGAGGCGATACGGCCCTGGTCGTATCCCAGCCAGGTGTAGCCGGCTTCGATTTTTCCGCTTTTGACGGCTTCGGTGATGTCCAGCGTGGGCGCCAGTTTATTAGGCTCGTAGTGCTTGATCATGATGCGGCCGCCGGAGGCTTTGTTAAGCGACTCCATGACGCCGGGAATCGTGTCGCCCAGAGCGGGAAGGTTACTGCCGTACGCCGCCTGCATTTTCCAGCGTACTTTGTCGGTCGCCTGCGCCACGCTTGCGCAAGTCAGTGTGGCGACAATCAGGACTTTGGCGAGCGCGCGCGAAGATAAGGATGAGGTTCCATGTAAATGCATAGTATTTCCCTAAATTTCTTTTTATTGCCGACTACTACCGGAAGGCAGAATACATATATTAGGCCAGCTTTTAAACTCCTTAATTTTCATATAGATACGTATCAAATATGACCTGTTGTCCAGCAGGTGTACGGAAGCCCGGACAGACGGTCTGCCTGGCTCCCCTGGGAGCTTGTAATCGCTGACATTAGTGAGGCTATGGAGTTGTCCGTATTTTCAGACAATGTATGAAGAGTCGGACAAAAATAGTGGGGAGGTTAGTTATAAAATTATTAGTACAAGTTTATCTGTGCAGGCGGATTAAATATGTTTTTTGTACCGTTTTTCTGCATATATCTGGCTAAAAAACTCGGAAAAGGCGTCTGGCGACGCCTTATATCAACTCATGCTTTTGTAGTTTTTCGTAGAAGGTGGCGCGGGATATCCCCAACGCCTTCGCACTGGCGGAGCGGTTACCATTACAGGCGGACATCGCCTGCTTGAGAAAATTACGCTCCGCCTCCGCCATGGCCTCTGATAGCGGCTTGACGGCTTCGCGGCGTTTTTCTTTATCTCCGGCGCCCTGCAGGTGGGCGAAGTCCGCGACGGTCAACTCAGTTCCCTCTGCGAAAATAAAGGCGCGCTCCAATGTGTTGTGAAGCTCCCTTACGTTGCCGGGCCAGTGATAGGTATGCAATAACCGCATTGCCTCGGCGTTGGGTTTGCGCAAAGGTAATGCGGAGGCGTCGCAGAATTGTCGCAGCATGTTGCCAACTAATAGCTCAATGTCGCCTTCTCTATCCCTCAGTGGCGGCACCTCGATAGGCAAAACGTTTAAGCGATAGTACAAGTCGGAACGGAATTCACCGGTCTCCACCATTTGCTTCAGATTGCGGCTGGTGGCGGCGATGATGCGTACGTTGACGCGAATGATGCGATTGGAGCCCAGGGCTTCGAATTCCTGTTCCTGCAGCACCCGCAATAACTTGGTCTGCAGGCTCAAAGACAAATCGCCCACTTCGTCCAAAAATAGCGTGCCGCCGTCGGCAAGCTGGATTTTTCCGATGCGCCCTTTGCGGTCCGCTCCGGTATAAGCGCCAGGCGCTGCGCCGAAGAATTCCGCTTCCAACAGGCTTTCCGGTATCGCCGCCATGTTGACGCCGACGAACGGTCGCTCCGCGCGCACCGATGCGTGATGGATGGCGTGGGCCAGCACTTCTTTGCCAGTGCCGGTTTCGCCCAGCAGCAACACGGTAGTGTCCAGCTCCGCGGCTTGTCGCGCGCGCCGGATGAGTTCACGAATGACCGGGCTTTGCCCGATGAAGTCCGCGAAGGAATATTTCGCCTGCCGCATGTCCGCCAACTGCTTTTCCGCCGTGGTGGGCACGCCGCGCAGGCGACCGAACTTTTCCACCAGGGGTTTCATGTAGTCCAGCTGCTTGTAAAACACGAAACCAATGCCGCCAATGACTTGATCCTGGTCGTCCCGGATCGGCATACGGGTCACCACCATCCAGGTGCCGCGAATGCGCATGAGATCGAGAAGAATAGGGCGGCCGCTTTCCACCACCTGGCGCATCATGCTGTTGGGAATGGCTTCTTCCACCGGTCGGCCGACGTATTTCGCGGCGTCTTCCGGCAGTTCCAGCAGAAGGCGATATTTGTCGCTGAGCCAGCGAATTCGGGCTTTTTGATCGACGATGATGCTGCCTTCGCAAAAACTGTCCAGCAGATCCATCAGAGGATTATCTTGAATAAAGGCTAATTGGGCTTCGATGGGAAGCCGACTGTCTGATATTGAGGTTGCCATGTCTACGCCGTCCGTTTCTTAATCCGACCCTGTCCATTGAGAGGGACCGAATGACAACAAAAGTACTCCACGTGTAACCGGGAAACATACTCCGAAAGCCGTCGTCAGGCAATGAAACTGTGGGGTTACAACAATGGTTTAGGTAAAAAGTTCAATGTTTGAACAATTCGGGTGGCGATTGCTGTTATTGACGCTGTGATCAGGTTTTTAGTTAGTGTGGGTCTGAAGGTATGATGGCTCGAAACGACGTCGTCACCTGATGTCGAGCCACTGTTTTAACAAGGACGCACTGAATGCCGGAGAACGACTTGTTTACCCGTTGGCGGCAATTATTTCCCCATGCGGCCCCAGAAACTGTGAACAGCTGCTTTGACGGATTGCGCAACGCCTACTCGGAACCCCATCGTCATTACCATACCTTGGCGCATATTCAGGCTTGCCTGAACCATCTCGATCAGGTCGTTGGCGATTTGGCGGACCCGCGTGGAGTGGCGTTGGCGCTTTGGTATCACGATATTGTCTATCAGATAGGACATGCGGATAACGAAGCGGACAGCGCGCGACGCGCGGTGGCCGAGCTGGGTCAACTGGGTGAGACGCCGGAGATGGCGGCGCTGGTACGGGACTTGATTCTTCACACCCGCCATCCGTCGCAACCGGACTCTCATGACGCCGCGTTATTGGTGGATATTGATCTGGCGATATTGGGCGCCGCTCCTGCTTTGTATGACCAATATGAAGGCTGGATCAGGCAGGAATACCAAGACATCCCCTGGCCGCAATACTGCGCTGGGCGCAGTCGAGTGTTGCAAGGCTTTCTGAATGACGCCTTTATTTATCAGACGGATAGGTTTCGTAATGAGCGGGAGTCCAACGCCAGAGAAAATCTAAAGCGGGCGTTGACTTGTCTTATGGAGCGGGAAGGAGATAAATAAGGAGGAGTTGGCGAATCAGGGCTGTGAGGGCTTCAAACCATAGCGCAGCATGTCCGTCGCAATGGTGGCGGGGACCGGTTTGCTGAAGTAAAAACCCTGGGCTTCGTGGCACCCCAGTTCGCGTAATTTTTCCAGTTGCTGAACGGTTTCGATGCCTTCCGCGATGACCTTGAACCCCATGTGTTCGGCGATCGCCAGGATGGCTTTGACGATGGCGATATCGTCGCTGGATTCACAGATATTGCTGATAAAGGAGCGGTCGATTTTGAGGCGGTTGAATGGGTACTTTTTCAGGTATTCCAGATTGCTGTATCCCGTGCCGAAATCGTCGATGGCGATATCGAACCCCTGTCGCCACAGCGCTTGCAGTTGTCCGCCGCCTTTGGGGTCCATCAGGCTGCTCTCGGTCAGCTCCAGTTCAAAGTCGTTCGGAGACAGATGATAGCGGCTGAAAACGTCGACAAAGTCTTCGGTGAAGTCGTCTCGATACAGTTGTACAGGTGAAATATTTATCGCCATGCGCACCCTCGGTCCGATACTGCGCCAGGCGACGATCTGCTGGCAGACCTGCTCGATCATCCACAGACTCAGGTCATAAATGTGTCCGTTCTCCTCCGCCAGCGGGATAAAACGCGCAGGGCTGATAAAGCCTTTGTCCGGATGTTGCCAGCGTAGCAGGGCTTCAAAGCCAACCAATGTCTCTTTATGTATGTCCACCAGAGGCTGGAAATATACTTCAAACTGTTGTTCGCGCATGGCCTGAAACAGCGCCTGGGACAGCCACCAACGCTCGTAGTTCTCCGCATCCATTTCTGGAACGAACTTCTTCAGCAGGTTGCCGCCTTCTTTCTTGGCCTCCAGTAACGCCATTTCCGCTTTATTGAAAAGGACGCGCCATTCTCGCGAAGGCATGCTGGGCGGCATGTAGCCGATAGAGAATTTCAGCAAAAACTCCTGGGATTGGATCATAAACGGCTGTTGCAACCGGTGCTGCAACAATCGCAGCTGGGAGGCGGCTTCGTTCTCAGAGGCTTCCAACACGACGCCGAACTTGCCTGGTCCGAGACAGCCCATCAATATGCCAGGCGGAAAAATGGCGGACATGCGCTCGACTACCGTGCGGCTGATCTGTTTTTCGGAGGTATCGCGATCCTGGCTGCTGAGCAGGCCGATCAGGGTTTGGTCCAGGTCGACTTCACACACGCCGACGCAGAATGAACTGTCTTTTTTCTTCTTGAACAGCGTGTTGGCGATTTCCAGCAGGATTTCTTTGCGCGGCAGGCCGGTGACAGGATCGTATTGCTCAAGCAGACGAATATTCTGATTCTGAAAGTCATGCAGCTTTTTCAGCTTCAGCAGGTTGTTGACCCGGGCGCGGAGTTCCCGGCGATTAAACGGCTTGCTGACATAGTCTTCCGCGCCGGCCTCCAGTCCCGATACGCAGGAGTCCCTGTCCGCCAGTGCGGTCAGCAGAATAATAGGGATATGTTTCCAGGCTTCATGAGATTTGATCTCCCGCGTCAGCTCAAACCCATTTTTACCCGGCATCATTACGTCCAGAATGATCAGGTCCGGCTCATAACTGGCGACGGTTTTCAGTACGTCGCAACTGTTGTTCAGCTCGTGAACGTCACAACCTTCCGCGCGAAAGATATCCGCCAGCAGTCTGGTGTTGCGCTGTTCGTCATCGACTATTAACAGCCTGCTTCCCTCGAGCTGGAGCATAAGGTTCTTTTCCATCGCCTGATCTTTAAAGTCTAGTCAAGAATTGCAGCAAATTTAACGTCTCAAATCAGGACTTTTTGTAATAGGTGAGTTGTTTCTAATGCGATGGAGAGGGGGCGGATTCGACTGGCCAAGCCGCTACGGCTGCTGTGTGTTTTTTTGTTAAATTCCAGCTTGTTTCTATACTGAGATTAACGGTTCAAGGGAGTTTCGAGGATATGAAACAACGACCGTCCGACCTCGCGAGAATAGCTGGATGTTGGCTGATGGCGCTATTTTCCACCACGGTATCTGCGTCAAGAGATGACTTGGTGCTGGATATTAAAGGCGCCAGTCTGGAGCAGCTTATGGGGCTGAAAATCTCCACCTTGTCTCGCAAGCAGGAATTACTCGCCAGAGCCCCGGCGGCGGTTTACGTCATTACCCGGGATGATATCCGACGCATGGGCGTCACTCATATTGCGGAAGCGCTGCGCTATGTTCCCGGGCTTGAAGTGAATCGTTTTGAGGGAGGCAAGTGGAGCGTGAGCGCCCGCGGATTCAGTTCCGCCACAACCAACGCGAATAAGATGCTGGTGCTGATCGACGGACGCAGCATTTATAGCATGCTGTATTCCGGCGTGTTGTGGGAGGAAAAGGACGTCATGCTGGAAGACGTGGACCGCATCGAAGTGGTGCGTGGACCCGGCGGCACCTTATGGGGCGCCAATGCGGTTAACGGCGTCATCAACATTATCACGCGTAACGCCGCGGAGACGCAGGGCGGGGCGGTGACGGTCGGCGCGGGATTGGAGGAACGCGGTTTGTATCAACAGCGTTATGGCTGGAAGGTTGGTGAAGAAGGTTTTGCGCGGATCTATGGCAAAGGGGTCTATCGCGACAATAGTGGCGGCCTGGGGACGGAAGACGACAGTGAACATCTGCAAACTGGGTTCAGAGTGGATCTGGGGCGCGGCCGTCAGGATGAATACACGATTCAGGGAGACTACTACCGGGGCGAAGCCGGCTCGACGGAGGATTTCCACGGCGGCAACCTGATGTTCAATTGGAGTCATACTTTTTCTGAGCAGCGTAGCCAACAACTGCTGTTTTATTTCGATAACACCGTGCTGGAAACCACCGGCCTCGACGATAAGCGCGATATTTGGAATCTGGAATACCAGTTGCGCAATCAGTTCGGGTTTCATGATGTCGTGGCGGGCCTCGGTTATCGAGCGGTTCATGATGAAGTTCTGTCGCCTTCTGAGACATCCGGCTTAAGACCGGAGAGACGGAGTGATGAGGTCAAGAACCTGTTTATACAGGATGAAATCAAACCCTTCGGCGAGAATTTCCGTTTCATCGCAGGAACAAAATATGAAGTGAATGACTACTCCGGCGAGGAGTGGCAGCCCAGTGTACGACTGGCTTATGACTTCCCTGACGCCATTCTCTGGGCGTCCTGGTCCAGGGCGGTGCGCGTGCCGACGAGACTGGAGCACGACCTGTATGCGCCGGGATTGGTGGGGGCTCAGAGCCTGCTGCCGGAGCGCGCTAAATTTTACGAGGTTGGGGGCCGAAAATCCTGGAAGCAGTGGACGCTGGACCTGTCCGCCTACCACGGCGAGTACGATGATTTGAGAACGATAGGGGCCAGCGGCATCCACAATGAAATGACCGGCGATGTCCGAGGCGTTGAAGTCTCATTGGATTACAAGCCAAATCCCATCTGGCGGTTGCGTCTCAACGCCAGTCATATGGAAATGGATATGGAGCCAGACCCATCCAGCGTTTCACTGGTCAGTGCGGAGAGTCTCGAAGATGCGTCCCCCAGAGACATGGCTCAATTGATTTCTTACTCGGACATTTCACCCTCTTGGAGTTTGAACGCCTACCTGCGTTATGTGGATCGCATTCAGTATTCCAATATCCCCAGCTTTCTTGTGGCTGACCTCAGCGTGGTGTGGAAGCCGACGGAAGACCTGCGCGCGCAATGGGTTCTGCGTCATTTGGGAGACCCGCATCCGGAGTCAGTGGGTCTGAATGGCGAAGTCGAGTCTGACGCCGCGTTTTATCTGGGCTGGGAGTTTTAGCGGATGCTGACTCGACAGATGAGCTGGAAATGGGCGAGCGGCATGGCGGCGGCGATTACCTTGTCACTTTCCACCCTGGTTGGGGCGGTGGATGTCGAGTATCAGATCAAAGCTTCTTATCTTTATAACTTTATGCAGTTTGTCAGCTTTCCTCAGGAGTCCCTGGCTCACGATGGTCAGATCAAAGTCTGCATCGTTGGCGTAAACCGCTTTGGCGACGCGCTGGATGAAATAAACGGAGCTAAAGCGCCGCAAGGGACAGTCGTCGTCAGCAACCTGGGACGATACCGACCCGACCTGCCGATATATGGCTGCAACGTGCTGTTCCTGTCTTCGTCGGAAGAGAGGGAAACGGAGCGGATTTTAAAGCTGGTGGATGTGCGCGAAGTGCTGACCATTAGCGAATACTCCCCATTTATCTCCTTTGGCGGTTTGATCGAGCTGTACCAGAAAGATGACAGCATACGCTTCAGAGTCAACGCGTCTCTGGTCACGGAAACCAAATTCAAAATGGCGGCGCAGTTGGTGCAATTGGGAGTGGAATAACATGCAAAATGCGCAAGCGACGGAGTGGAGCTGGTGGCGGCGAGTTAGCATTCGCGCCAAGATGCAGATAGGCGTTCTCGGTTTTGCGCTGCTGCTGTTAGTGATCTGCGCGACCACCCTGACGGTGATGGCGAATCTCTATTTTCATCAGAAGATGCGCCAGGATCTGCAAATGCTCAGCAAGGTGCTGGCGGAGAACAGCGGCGCGGCGCTGACTTTCAATGATGCGGCCTCCGCCGGCAAGGTGTTGTCGGCGCTGAAAGAAAATGCCTCCGTGGAGGCGGCTGCGTTGTATCAGAATGGGGACGCCAAGGCCTTTGCAGAATATCCGCAACATGGCGCTGCGGTTGGTCTGGCGGCGATGGCGGGTAAGGATGGCGTTTGGCTGCGACAGGAGTTTTACGTCACCTCGACGCCTGTGAAGGTGAATGAGGAAACCGTCGGATATCTGGTGCTGAAATCGAATCTGCAAGAGTGGGACAGATTCAAACAGAAGCTGTTGAGTTTATTTCTGGTGCTGATCGGCGGCATGCTGGCTCTGACGTTGCTGGTGTCCTATTGGCTGAAGTCCCATATAACGCAGCCGTTGGCGTCGCTATCGGAGTGGGCGATGCAGGTTTCCAAGCACAAGGACTTCAACGCCCGCGCCAGCAAGCGCAATGAGGATGAAATCGGGCATTTGGTGGACAGTCTCAATGTCATGTTGTCGGAGTTGGCGCGGCAGGAAACCATCGTCTCGCTGAACCGGGAGCTGGAGTGGGAGATTCAGGAGCGCAAGGTGGTGGAGAAAGACCTGATCGCCACGCGCAATCGGGCGGAGGAAGCCAACAAGGCGAAAAGCCGCTTCCTCGCCAATATGAGTCATGAACTGCGCACGCCGCTCAACGCCATCATCGGTTACAGCGAAATGCTGCAGGAAGTCGTGGCGGAGGACGATTATGAGAGAGAGGAGATTCTCGATGATATCGGCAAGGTGCGCTCAGCCGGAAAACACCTGCTCAGTCTGATCAACGACATCCTGGATATCTCCAAGATTGAAGCCGGCAAGATGCAGATCAGCATCGAGGCGTTCAGCATGGAGGATTTGGTGGATGAAGTGGCCGGCGCATTGCGGCTATTGGCGGATGAACGACGCAATAAGCTGGTTGTGCGCGGCGCTGGCGAAGTCGGTGTGGTGCATAGCGATCTGGTCAAAGTCCGGCAGATCCTGTTCAACCTGTTGAGCAATGCGGTCAAGTTCACCCAGGACGGCGTCGTGGAGCTGATATGCGAGCGGGAGTCCGCTGACGGTGAGGACTGGATGCTATGCAGGGTGCGCGATACGGGAATCGGCATCAGCGCCAGTGCGATCAAAGAACTGTTTCGTCCTTTCAGTCAGGCGGACCCTTCCACCACGCGACGCTACGGCGGCACCGGCCTGGGACTGGCGATCAGTCGCTCCTACGCCACGATGCTGGGTGGGGAAATCAGCGTTACCAGTAAAGAAGGCGAAGGCTCGGAGTTCTGCATACGTCTGCCCACCACTGCTGAAATCCACGGTCCGGAAGAGCGCATCGTGGGCGGGGAGACAGTCGCGCCCAAGCCGCCGTTGGCTGCGTCAGACACGCCGACGCCTGCGTCTAATGCGATGACTGGAGCCAGGCTGTTGCTGATCGACGATGATCCCACAGTGCATGACATCCTGAAACATCAACTGAACAAGCATGGCTTCTTGGTCAGCTCGGCGCATTCTGGCGCCGAGGGGCTGACATTGGCGAAACAGGAAGAGTTTGACGTCATTGTGCTGGACATATTCATGCCAGGACAGGACGGCTGGCAGGTGCTGCAGATGCTGAAATCCGATGCAGCGACGGCGCATATTCCTGTGGTCATGCACACCATCGAGTCCAACGCGCAGAAGGGATACGCCCTGGGCGCGTCTGATTTTCTGGTGAAACCGATCAATGGCGCGCGCCTGTTATCCATCCTGCAGCGCTTTCAGAAAAAAGATACTGGCATGAAAGTGCTGTATGTGGATGACGACGTACACAGTCTGGAGCTGGTGCGAGCATATATGCATGGAACCGGGTGGAATCTGATCATGGCGGAGGACGGCCGGGAAGGCTTGGAAAAGCTGAGTCAGAACCCGGACGTTTCTATGATTTTGCTGGATTTGATCATGCCGGAAATGAACGGCTTCGAATTTCTTGAGCAAATCCGCCGCAATGAGAAAACCGCGGATACGCCGGTCATTGTGATCTCCGCCAGAGATTTAACCCAGGCCGAGCGCAGCCTGTTGCGACAGCACACCCAGGCGGTGCTGCGCAAAGGCATGTATGACAAGAGTGCGCTGCTGAGCCGCATCAAGGAAGTGCTGGAGGAAAGGATGCCGGTAAGTTAGGGAGAAAGTCATGACGTTGCTGCTGATTGTCGAAGATAACGATATGAATGCGGACATGCTCACGCGTCGACTGCGTCGGAAAGGATACGACATCGCGCTCGCCTGCGACGGCGGCGAGGCGGTGACTATGGCGCAGGAATGCCGCCCTGCGCTGATCCTCATGGATCTGAGCTTGCCCGTGATCGATGGCTATGAGGCGACACGAAGGATAAAGGAAGGCGGAGGGTGTGACGCGCCGATCATCGCGCTGACAGCCCACGCCCTGGCGGAAGATCGCGATAAAGCACTGGCGGCGGGATGCGATGATTACGAAACCAAGCCGGTGAATTTCCCCCGCCTGCTGGAAAAGATCGAGCGCTTTTTGGCGGCGGAATAACGGAATGAAAAGACGTTACAGCGAAGATCGGGCAAAGGGTGCGCGCTGGATGGGCGGAAACGGTTGTGGAGATGGCGATGGCGCAAACGACAGATGTGCTGATTGTTGAAGATGACCCGGCCTCCAGACGTTTGCTGCTGGATGTCCTCGAAAATGCAGGCTATCGCTGTCAGGCCGCGGATAACGGCGAAGAGGGCGTGCGGCTGGCGTTCGAGTTGTCGCCTCGGGCGATCCTCATGGACATCAAACTCCCAGGCGTCAGCGGTATCGTCGCCGCCGGCCGCATCAGAGAAGCGGAATCGCAACAGCGGAATCAAGCAGATAGGCGGGCCATGTTGATCATTGGCATGTCCGCTCACGCCATGAAAAACGATCTGGAGACTATCGAACAAGCGGGATTCGATTACTTCATCACCAAACCCTTTAGTTATCGCGTGCTGTTGCAGTACTTGCAGGAAAACCTCGCCATCGACTCAACGGATCATTGAGCGCACATCGCTTTGAATTGGCGCTCAATGAGAGTGTATTACCAATTGTTCATGGAAAATGCCCAGACCGGGCAATATTGTAGGAGTAAGTTGCAAATTCCGCTGGAGGCAGCGCTGGTTGCGTTCCTCTAACGGGCGCGTCATGGGGAGCGCTTTATGTTTCACAAGTGAATGCTTGGCGGGATATCCGCCATTTTGGTTACGTTGACCTTAACCACCAACCTGTCCGGCTGCGCCACGAAAGCGGCGCGATATGACTATCAGCCCGGCCGAGACTTTTCCTCTCTAAAAACCTATGCCCTGACGCCGCCCAGCGTCAACGGCGGCGCGACCACGCTGAGCGACGCCCGGGTTGAAAACGCCATACGCCTGTTCATGCAGAACAAAGGCTTTCAAATGGTCGACAAGGCCAAAGCGGATGTCTGGAGCACCTGGCGGATCAAAGAGGAAAAGGAAATTCGCCGCGATGGAATCAGTTATGGTTTTGGATATGGCATCGCGAGCGGCCGCACCGGCGTCGGTATCAGTCTGGGAACCCGGCCGCCGGCGGAAGAGGTGATGCGAGGCAAATTGGTGCTGGAGATGATCGATCCGCAGAACGCCAATGTTATCTGGAGCGCGGAGGCTGCTCGTCCTTTGAGCGAGAACGATACCCCGGCGGCGAAGGAAGCGGAAATCCGCAAGCTGGTGGGAGAAATGCTACAGAATTTTCCACCGAAAGACGCCTGATGGCATGAGTGATAGATTAGGCGTCAGGCTGACGCTGGTTGTGGAATGTAGGTGAGGAGACCTCAATGAACCTGTGCGGACAACTGAATTGGCTAAGTCGTGTGGCGACGCTGTGCGCGCTACTGCTGTTGGGCGGCTGCGCCGGTTATCAAGTGCGTGGCGATTACGCCGAGGAGTTCGACTTCTCCAGCATCCATACCTACCGCTGGGCGACGCAGAATCGCGACGCTCAGGGCGTGGTGGGACTGCGCGAACAGCGCATGCGTCAGACTGTCGAGCAGGCGCTGCAAGGTGAAGGCCTGTCTCCTGCTGAGTCGGCGGACGTGCTGGTGCGTGTCCTGTACCGCATTGATGACCGGCGGGAATTCCGTCAGGAGCCAGGATTTGGATTCTGGCGGCCTTTCTTTTCGCATGATCGCGATGTGGTGGAGCATGACTACCAAATGGGCGTGCTTACAGTGGAGATGATCGAGCCCAGTACGAATCGCGTCGTATGGCAGGGTTCTTCATCCAGGCGTATGAGTTACGACCAGACCCCTGAAGAGAAGATCAAAAACCTGGAAGAAGAGGTGCGCGCCATCTTCGAGCGCTATCCGCCGCAGCCGGCGGCGCAATAGTCTTTCCGGCTTCCTCGTCCTGTCAAAGCATCCTGCCGGGATGCTTTTCTCTGATCCCGAGACCGGGAAAATTTCGTTTTCGTGTGTTGTCAGGAAGAGTCACCCATACAGGTGATTCTTTTTCGTTTGTCGCTTTATTAACCTGAAAACGCTGTTGAGAAGTACAAAAATAAACATTAACGAAAGCAGAAGGTAGCGTAATGGAAAAAATAACGCACGCTGTATGTTTGGTCGTGGCAGCTTCACTCTCCTCCCTCTCACACGCTGATGGATGCAGCGCCTGGGCGGGTTCTTCAGATGGTTATACCGATACTCAACATCCCTTTCTGATGGTGCATGGCATTACCGGTTTCGATACCGTCGGCGGATTGTTGGGATACTTTCACACCGTGCCTATGAATCTGTGTCGTAGCGGCGCCGATGTGGTGATCGCCAGCGTATCGCCGTTCAATGATAGCGAACAGCGCGGTCTGTCATTGGCGGACGATATCAATAGCGGCGTCTATGGCGATGCGGTGAAGTACAACGTGTTCGCCCACAGTCAAGGTTCGCCCACCACACGCGCCGCCATCACCTTTGACGCGCACGCCAATGGGGAAGGGCAAGGGCATATCGCCTCGCTGACTTCCGTGGATGGCGTCAACAATGGCTCCCGGGTGGCGGATATGATTCGCGGCGTCATTCCAGCGGACAGTTCCATTGAAGGCGGCGTCGCTGCGGTGGCGAACGCCTTCGGCGCTCTGATCGCCTGGATTGCGGGGGACGAGCATCAGCAAGACTCCATTGCGGCGCTGGATTCACTGACCTCAGTCGGCACTTCAGACCTCAACAGTCGTCACCCTTATGGGACCGCGTCTGGAGAGTGTGTGGAGGATCGCGATACCGTCGTCACTTATCGCGGCAATGAGATCCGTCTGTATTCTTGGGCGGGAAGAAGTGTGATGACCAACATTCTGGATCTGCTGGACCCGTTCCTTTTCACCACCTCATTGGCGTTCGGCGGGCAGCCCAACGACGGTATGGTCTCCGTCTGCTCGCAAAAACTGGGTGAATATCTGGGTGACTACGACGCCAATCATATCGACGTGATTAATCACGTGATGGGCGTAGGCTCCATCTGGCATAACCCGGTGTCGCTGTACCGCGTACAGGCCAACCGCCTGAAAAATATCGGACTCTAATCAGTAGTTTGAGCAGTGCGCCCTCACTATGACATGCGGTGAGTGCGCGCTGTGATTTGTCCCCCCGAATTAATCGCAACAGGACGTTATAAAAATAAAAAGGAACCTCGCCATGAAAAATCTCTCCCTCGCCTTGTGCGTTGCAGCGCTGGCTGCCGCGGTGTTATTGCTTCTACAACCTGACGTCACTGAATCTCCCGTCGCGGCGGAAGCCAATCCCGAGGGCTCTCAATCAATGGGAGCTGGCGCAGTTAATGAGCCGCAGCCCCCCAGGCTTTCTCAATCCGATGCGCCAACGATGACGCCAGCATGGAATGGCGCCAACTTCGCCCGCGCCCTCGCTGGGACGGATATCGACGGTGATCTGCGAGTGGATGAGAATGGCCTTTTGATCATGGACATACAGGTGAAGGATTTTTTTGATTACTTCTTCCTCGCCGTCGGCGAGCGTACGCCGGAAGAAGTGGTCGCGGAGATTCGGCGACGTATTTATGAGCGGTTGCCGGGTCCGGCTGCAGAACAGGCGATGGGCTTGCTGAATGACTACATCTCCTATCAGGAGCGTATAGGCGAATTGATGGCGGCTCCGTTGGCGCCTGCGGAGAGTCAGAACTATGAATACTATGCATCGGTAATGGCGAACACATTTGAGCAGCTGAAGTCACTGCGTCGGCAAATATTCGCCCCCGATGTGGTCGACGCCTTTTTTGGCCTGGATGAAGCCTATTCCGGTTATGCGCTGGCGGTTATGCAAGTGAAGGCGGATGCGCAGTTGAGCGACAGTGAGAAGGTCAGCCAAGTGGAGGCCTTGCAACAAAAACTGCCGGCGCAGATGCGCGACGCCCATCGTCAGGCCACGCAGCGGGAGAGTCTGACGCGGGAGGCGCGACGCATGTACCGGGAAGGATATGACGCCGACAGTGTGCGACAGGCTCTGCGAGGGCAGTTTAGCGATGAAAAGGCGGAAAAGATCATTGCTTATTATCAGAGGGAAGATGAGTGGCGCGCCCGTCTGGATGATTATCAACGCCGCAAGCAGGATATCCAGGCGGCTGCGCGTACCGATGCGGAAACCGTCGCCGGACTTACACAGTTGCGCAACAGCCTGTTTACCTCAGAGGAATTGAAGTTGGTGGATAGTTACGACGCAATCGACAGGAAAGCCGCACAGTAGGATAAACCCTGAGCGACGCTGATGGCTTGAAGGTGGCGGCGTTGTTAAAGCGCCGCCACTGCTTCGATCTCAATATCCACCTCGGGAGAGAAAAAGCCGCTGACTTGCACCAGCGTACTGGCGGGGTAGGCGCCCTGATAATGTCTGTTGAGGCCCTCCCTCACCAGCGCCAGATGTTCGGTGGACTTGATGTAGACCGTGACCTTTAGAATCCTGTCCAAACCGAGGCCCTCTGCCTCAGTGATACGCCTGATTTGAGCGAAAATAGCGTCGATCTGCTGATCCATCGGTTTGCTGACGCCACTGTCGTCATACGCTGTCAGCCCACTGATGAACAGCAGGCCGTTGAATGCGGTGGCGTGACAGTAAGGCCCAACGGGCTGCCCCAGCGCTGAATAATTTTGACGCCGGATTGGTTGCTTGTTTTCCATGTATCGACTCCCACTGTTTGCATTTTTTAGAAGTTAAGAGTCCGACCTGCGGCTTAATGTGGCGCTCGCCGCCATCAACTTCTCGGTGACTTTATTGACCGTCGGCCCCATTGCGAAGGCGATGGTGAAAGCGGTCGGCCACGCCAACAGAAAGGCGCGCATCCAGTGTGCGGTGAAATCTCCCTGTAAACCCAGGTTGAGAAAAGTCACCCATGCGCTCATCAGAAAACTGAGAGCTAAAGACATGGTCAGGCTGTAGAAAAAACGAAATTTTACTGACATAAATTTCTCCTACTGATTACGAACGGAACTCAAGGTTTGCGGGTCAACCTGCGTTTTGATTGACTGGCGAATGCACGACTATTTTCTCGACTTGCGTCAGATTGAGAGCCATATAGCGCCGGGTGTGTTCATAGGTGAAGTGTTGGTCCAGCGCCTTTGGGCTTATCCATGACTCCCAAAGGATAAAGTGAGTGGGGTCGGCGGCGTCCTGGAAAATCTGGAAGGTCAGACAACCTAATTCTTTCTGCGTGTCCGCCTCCAGTTGCGCCAGTTCCCGACGGATTAAATCCGGGTCGCTTCCTTCTGTGGCGCGTATGTGGGCGGTTAGATGGTGGGGCATGTTTGACCTCTTAATCCTTGTGAAGGGTTGACGTTATTAACTAAGGCCGACATGCTAGTGCCATTCATAAATAGAATATACGCGTATAAATTAAATCTTAAATTCCAAATTTGAAATCATGCTTGATGACTTGGCGTTATTCATAAAAGTGGCGGAACTTGGTAGTTTTTCTAAAGCGGCTACGGCTGCCGGAGTTCCCGCGCCGACGTTAACGCGGCGGGTGCAGAAGCTGGAGGCCGAACTGGGGTGCCAGCTATTGCATCGGTCCGCACGGCGATTGCAACTGACTGCTGCGGGGCGAAAGGTATTTGATGAGTCGTACCTGCATCTGTCCAGCCTCGATAAACAAATGGCGTTGATAAAAAAGGATATTTCGGCGGAAGAGGGCGAGGTCCGTGTGTTGGCCCCGGTGAACTTGGCCAATGGGCCGCTACGCCCTTTGTGGGGGGACTTTATGTCCCGTTATCCCAATATTCAGCTGACTTTGCAGCTAAATAACAGGGTGGAAGATTTCACTGGTTCGCAAGCGGAGCTGGCGGTGCGCGTCGGACCGCTCGCCAATTCCGCATTACGGCAAAGACTCCTGGGGTCGATCCGCACGGTACTGGTGGCGACGCCTGACGCCGCCGCGGAAATCGAGGCGCAAGGCGCAGAATTAACCCCTTCAGAACTGGGGCGCTGGCCCTGGGTGGCTTCAATATCCGAGAGCATTCGCCGTCTGCGTCACCGCCATACAGGCGAGATGGTGAATATCGACTGGCGTCCTCGCGCTCACATCAATGACCTGTCTCTGGCGATCGATATCCTGAAAACTTGCGGAGGGTGGATGTTATGTCCCGTTTCCCTGGTCTGGGAGGACCTGCAACGCGGCGACCTGCGACAGATACTGCGTGATTGGGAGGGAGCCAACAGGGAAGTGCATGTGGTTTGGAACGACCGCAATATCCTGCTTAGACGCACCCAGCTGTTACTGGATTTCCTGACGGAAGAAACCAGACGCATACCGAGCTTGCTTGGTGAATTGCCTGCTGTATCAAAAGCCCGTAGATCGGGATTGGAGAGCAAATGAGTAACTTTGAAATTATTGACGTCATCACTTCACCGATAGGCGAGGACTATTTCCCCGAGCATTTTTTAAGGGAAAGCCAATACATAAGGCAGATTCAATATGCTTCCTCCCCCAAAGTAAGCAGTAATGCAATACAACCTTACAGGGGATGCGTAGATGCAAACTGGCATGGGTGGTTGGAAACTTATATCAGGCTTGTCACCGAAGGACGTTTTCCCTATCTCTGGCCTTTGAAGCAGTACGGTCTGGGTTTTGATTTCGCTGGACAATTGGATGACTTCAAAGACGGCGCAAGTTTTTACTCTCTAGGTAGCGACCCCATTGGAGATTGGTTTGTTATGTCTATCGACACAGGATCTTGGGTCCATTTATGCGATCACCATGTTTATACATTGTATGACGGTTGGGATACGCCGAACCACCTGTTGGCCTGGGCTTTGAGAGTGGTGTTGGGCGATGAGTACGAGATTACGGCTGACGAACTTAGAGACCATTGGCGCACCAGGAAGCAACGTATAAACGAAGAGACGCTTGAAAGAATTATTGATGATTTGAGTTAGGCCGATAGGCTCTTTTTGTTTCTTTGAAAAGCTGAGAGGTATTGAGCGCTTGGGTTTCTGCCGCTATTTCAGATCAGTGTCTTGCCTCTTATGTTTAAGCCATGTCGCGTTACGACATGGCTATATAACTATTAATTTTACTTGTCCTCAGGCCCAACCCAGGCGTGAGGATTCCAGGCGATTTCCCACAGGTGGCCGTCAGGATCGGCGAAATAGCCGGAGTAGCCGCCCCAGAAGGTGTCTTCAGCGGGTTTGACCAGTTTGGCTCCGACCTCGACGGCCTGTTGGATCTGTGCATCCACTTCTTCCTTGGACGCCAGGTTATGGGCGAGGGTGACGCCTTTGAAGCCTGAGCCGTTGTCAGGCACTGTCGCATCTTCCGCCAGCAAGTGGCGAGGGTAGAGGCCCAGCCAGGTCCCGTTGAGGGTGAAAAACGCCACATTGGCGCTTTCCATTGGCATCTTGGGCAGACCCAGGCCTTTCTCGTAGAAGTCCACGGAGCGCTGTAAATCCTCAACGCCCAGTGTGATCATGCTGATTCTTGGTTTCATTGCGCCTCCATGTACATTGGGACTGAGCGAATCCGATCAGGATTTCGCTGCGTCTTTCGGGGGGCGGCCTCGTTTCATCGGCCGGACAGGTCGGTCCACCAGATCTTCAATCTGATTGATGAAGCGGTCTCCGCCTAATACCAGTTCATTGAGTAATGTCTGCTCGATATGCCGGCGTATCCAGGGTTCCATTTCGTACTGCATGAGATCCAGGAACGATTGCTGGCGTTCTTCCGCATCATCCCCGAGATCGGTATACATGGGATGGTTACGAATCAGGCCGAGTTCGTCTTCGCCCCTGGCGTGCGCATGATAGCTTGACCAGGGGTATTCCGATTCATTCGGCGCCAGGCCGCGAAACACGGCCAGGGAGTCGATATAGCGATAGCACGTCAGCATATAGCCGGAGGAATCAATCAGACTGGATTTATAACGGCCTTCCCACAGCGTGCCGCTACGGTGGTAGCGGTGATTCACATACTGCACGTAACGGCGTCCCAAAGACTGCATCATCTGAGGGATGCCGTTTTCAATGTGCGGCGTGACCAGCAAGTTGAACTCATTTTTCAGTAACACGTACGCATGTACGTAGCACTGATATTGTTCAGACGCCTTGCCCACGCATTCAAGGAAGTACAGATAATCCTCTTTATCAAAGAAGCAGGGGAGGCGATTGTGCCCCCGCTGCATGATAAGTTGTGGATGGCCGGTAAGATTAAATCGTGTTTTTCTCGCCATGCGCGTCCAGTTGCACTCCTGTTAATTATTCGGCTGCGTCCGCATCGGCATCCACATCTGCGTCGACATCAGTATCCACCACCGCCTGCGGTTCCGCAGACGCTGCAGCCGCGGCGTCTGCATTGAACAGATAACCGAAGTTACCTTCTTCCGTGGCGCTGATGTGGATATGCTCGATATGCTCCCCGTTCGCCAGTCTGCTCAGACATTCGGTGGACAGTTCAGGCAGCACGGTGCGGTTCAGTATATGTTCGATATTACGCGCGCCGGTATCCACTTCCTGCGAACGGGCGACGATGTTGAGCAATACGTCTTCGTCGTAGGTGAATGCGGCGCCGTAGTGATTGCGTACTCTCCGCGCAATACGATCCATGTTGATGCGACAGATTTTGAACAGATTCTCGTCGTCTAACGGATAATACGTAATAACGTTGGCGCGGCCCAAAAACGCGGGTTTGAAGTACTTCAGCAGCTCATGACGCATGCTGTCGAGCATGACATCCGGCTCCGGCTTCTCTTCAGACTGCGAGCAGATAGCGCGAATTGCTTCTTCGCCAGCGTTGGACGTCATGATGATGACGGTGTTCTTGAAGTCGATGTCGCGGCCTTCGCCATCTTTGATGGTGCCCTTGTCGAACAGGTTGTAGAACACGTCCTGCACGCCCTGGTGAGCTTTCTCCATTTCGTCCAGCAAAATGACTGAGTAGGGCTTCCGACGAGCGGCTTCCGTCAACACGCCGCCTTCGCCATAACCTACATATCCGGGAGGAGAACCCAACAGCATGGAAACTTTGTGCTCTTCTTTAAACTCGGACATGTTGATGACGGTCAGATTCTGCTCGCCTCCGAACAGCGTGTCCGCCAGCGCCAGAGCGGTTTCGGTCTTACCTACGCCGGAGGGACCGACCATCAGGAAGACGCCGATGGGCTTGCGTGGGTCCGTCAGGCCTGCGCGGGAAGTACGGATCGCCTGGGCGACGGCTTCCAGAGCGTGGGACTGACCAATAACGCGTTTTTCCAACTGATCATGCAGATTCAGAATGCCGTTGATCTCGTCGCTCACCATTTTGCCGACCGGGATGCCGGTCCAGTTGGCGACAACTTCCGCCACAGCCTGGCCATCTACGTGAGGCATCATTAACGGCTGATCTCCCTGCGCGGACGCCAGGGCGGAGAACAGGTTCTTGAACTCCACCTGCAGTTCCGCGACTTCTTCGTCGCTCAGGCGGTCGCCGGCGTCTTCAGCGCCTTTCTTGGCCTGGAAGTCTTGCTCCAGCTTGGTGCGCACATCCAGGATTTTGGCGATCAGGTCTTTTTCTTTCTCCCACTGCTCGGTTTGCGCAGCGAGAGAAGCTTCCAAAGCGGCTTTTTCTTCAGTGAGCAGATCCAATGTCTCGTGATATTCACCGGAAGAGATATTCTCCTGGGAAATCAGGTCAAGGTTGGTGTCGATCTGTTGAATACGGCGACGGGTGTCCTCAATCAAAGACGGCGTGGCGCTTTGGCTCAGGGATACGCGGGCGCAGGCGGTGTCGAGCAGACTCACGCCTTTGTCCGGCAACTGACGGCCTGGAATGTAACGTGCGGACAGTTTCACCGCCTGGACAATGGCGTCATCAGAGATGCGCACATTGTGGTGTATCGCCAGGATTTTTGAGATGCCGCGCAGCATGTCGATCGCGACGGCTTCAGACGGCTCTTCCACTTTCACCACCTGGAAGCGGCGGGTCAGCGCAGGGTCGCGTTCGAAATATTTCTTGTATTCCGCCCAAGTGGTGGCGGCGATGGTGCGCAGTTCGCCGCGCGCCAGCGCAGGCTTGAGCAGGTTGGCGGCGTCGCCTTGACCTTCTTTACCGCCTGCGCCGATCATGGTGTGCGCCTCATCGATAAACATGATGATGGGCACAGGAGACGCTTTGACTTCCTCAATAACGGATTTCAGACGCTGCTCGAATTCGCCTTTCATGCTGGCGCCGGCTTGCAACAAACCAAGATCCAGAACATGGATGTGTACGCCTTGCAGAGGCTCCGGTACGTCTTTTTGCGCGATGCGCAGCGCCAGACCTTCAACGACGGCAGTTTTACCAACGCCGGCTTCACCGGTCAGGATGGGGTTGTTCTGGCGGCGACGGGTCAGAATGTCGATACACTGACGAATTTCCGGGTCGCGACCCAATACAGGATCGATTTCGTTGTTCAGCGCTCTTTCGGTCAGGTTGACAGTATATTTCTGCAACGCGCCGCCTTGCGCTGTCGGCGCCGCTGGAGCGCCGCCGCCCGCAGCGGCTTTCAGGTAGGCGCGGCTCTCGGAAGATTGTCCGGTGACGGCTTTCACCGCCGGCAATACTTTCTCCAGGGAGATTTCCTGCAGGGTTTTGACTGAGCTCAGCAGCTGGTTGCGCATAGTGTTGTGCGACATGATCGCCGCGAACAGATGCGCGGAGCTGATGAAGTTTACGCCCATCTCCACTGACGCCAGCAGCCAGCCGGCTTTTAGCGCATCCACCACCAATGGTGAAAAGGGCACCATATCCCGGGGGTTGTCGCGGTGGAATTTGCCTACGGTCTGGCTCAGTTCTCTGCTGATTTTGCCGATGTCGACGCCCAGCTGTTCAAGCACTCGGTCCAGATCGCTGTCGCTTTGCTCCAGCACCTTCAGCAGCACGTGCTCGATTTCCAGTGAGCTGTGACGCTCCTGCTGGGCCAGACGCAAGCCATCTTCCAGCGATTTGCGTACGACGGAAGTGGTGGGTTCAATGAGTTGGCGTAAGTTTAACTCAATCATAAGGTTTCCCTTTTCTTTTGTAGTCTTTCTATAGTTCGCTGCATTGCGTGCCGGGATACAGACACGGTAATGAACCGATCTTGTTGTCGTGTTGAAAACAGTTTTGAGTTCCAGCCCAGCAACGGCGGCGCCGTTGGGTGCGCAAGCTGGCTGTTTGGCAGTCGGTCCTGCCGGACTTTAAGCGATAAGTCAAAGTCTAGAGCAACCCCCGCCATAGTTCGAATCAGCTTGTACATGGCTCCCAGGATTTCCGTGCCGGAAACGATGGACAGGAAACGTGGGTAGTCGATGTCGTCGAAGTGGACGGTGAAACGGTTCTGCACCGACCAGGTCTTCTCACCCAGAATGGCCTGCTGTCCCAGACAGTGATTCACGCCGGGGAAGCGGCTGCCCCCCAGGCGGGTTTGCACGTCGTCCGGCATGCGTCGCCATTGTCCGCGGAAGTGCAGGATGCTCACCTTGAGGCCAAAATGCTGTCGGATGGCTTGCGACAGCGCCTCAGCGGAACACACGCCGCGGCTCATCAGTCCGGCGACGTTGAATATATCGCCGGACGATTGATAGAACTTGGCGCTGCGCATGCTGGCCAGACCCATCAGTCCTTTGATCATCTCCGCATGCCGGTCGCGGTTGTATTTGGGGTCAAGCTGGTGGTTGGCCTCAAAAGTCAGCGGAATGCGGTACTTTTTCCAGGAGCGATAAAACAGCGACAGGGTGCGGTGGTCCAATAAGTCGAAGAAGTGCTTCATCGACTTATCTTTCTGCCGCAGACGCTGCAGAATCAGGTCGCGATAATGGAACGGCAGTACGCCGCGCGAGCCGACCAGTCCCCAGAAATTAACAGACATCGCCCACTGATCGCGAGACGCCAGCGACTTATCGCCGCCGCGGGTGATCTTGTCTACAGCGCCGCCTTCGAAGCCCATGCTGGGATTCACGACGAAGCGCACGGGCTCGTTCCTGGGCGGGTAAAATCCCCCCAGAGGAGTGCGAGGTCGCGCATCCTGCGGATCGAAATGCTCCAGCAGACGCACCAGCTGGAAAAAATCGAACCGCCAGGGGTCCTGCTGCAGCCGTTTGGTTAGATGAGAGGCTGGGAGCCGATTCTCGGTGGCCATTTCTTGAGAATATCCTGTCGCCCTTTGATTCGGGCAATTAATCGGGTGAACGCGTTAATCGAACAATACATGGCGAAGAACCTTTCCAGTATCGAGGCGAACAGGAAGGTGCTGTTGCCTGACATCAGGTTGTCGTCAAAGGTGACTTCGATTTCCACCCCACGGCACACGGTGGTTTTGCCGCCGATTGTGATCGGCGCCGTCATCGGCCGGGTCTGTACGTTGACCACGGCGGCGATGATCGCCCGTGAGGCCGCGCTGTCCTGAAAATCATATAGCGCCAAAATTTCTTTAAGTACGTCAATGGCTTCCGGACTATCGAGCGATAAATAGTTTAATGTCAGATGCGACACAAGACGCCAGCGCGCGCCATCCCGCAATGGTGGCCGTACTGTGGGCGTCAGGTGCGTCAAAGAGTCGATGCCGCGCAAGGAAACGCCTACGTCCAGGCAGGTGAAGCGAGGCTGTCCGCCGCCGAAGGGCAGTTTCTCAGGCGTATTGCGATTGAAGCACATTACGTCGACGGTCAGGGTCTCGTCGGACAAATTCGCTGGCGCGTAATTCAGGTCCACGAGAGATATTTCCAGCTCGCTGCCGGGCTCGTTGCCAAGCTCGCCGCCAATTTTTGGATAGCGCTGGGCGTGCCAGAAAAGCTGGGTTTCTCGACCAATATCAAAGTGACTTAAGCCATAAAAGGGCTTGTATTCTTTTTTCTTGCCATCGCCGGTTAAACCTTGGACGCGATCGATGGAATACACTTCATAGTTATCCGGGAAACGCGCATCGGGAATGATCGGATAGCTGTACTGATCATGCTCGATATCAATGGGCTCGGCGCGATGTTTGAAAAGATTGATGATCGGCGTGCAACCCAGGGCGAAATTGCTGGCTTCCAGATTGCGCTCGAGTTCAGCATGGGACTTGTTCAGATAGAAATACAAATCCAGGTTGGGGCCGAATTTTTCATTCAAGCGTTCGCCAAGGCCAGTCAGGTCGACGAACAGGAATTTTTCCGGGAACACCATGTATTCGGTAAGCAGACGATAACCCGGGAAGGATTGCGGCGGCGTTGGAATCAGCGCCTCTTCCTCGGCGAATCCGACCGGCTGCAGACAACTGCTGTGAAGGAACATCGGGTTGACGTCGTCAGCGCCTTTGGACGCGACGATCTGCACGCAGTGATTCATCAGCAATTCATAGAGTGAATAGGCGTATTGCGACTGGCCGCGCAGGAAAAAGCGGAGCTTATCCAGCGGCAGTTGCCCTAAATCGATTTCCGGCGCGAAACCTTCCAGGCGAACATGAATCACCGCAGAAGCGCCTTGCACGGTTTGCGATCCGGGAGCAATAAAAGGGCGCTCCTTGAGGCTTGCTTTAGTGACTTCGATCGGAAGCAGATCCAGGTCGTAACCGGTGCTGAATCGACACACTTTATTCTGGAATACGTCGCTCTCCAGGCGTGAATGGCGCGCGACATGTAAGGGGCCATCCAGATCTTTCGCCGCTCTGAACTGCACTACCGCCATAGAGGGTATCGGACGCAAATAGTGTGGATAGAGCTGGTCAAGCAGGGCGTCTGAAAGTTCGGAGAAATCATCCTCCAAACGATACTGAATACGGGCGTTCAAATACGCGACGCCTTCCAGCAGGCGCGAAACGTGTGGGTCTTCCACCACGTCGCCGGAAATGCGCAACCGACCGGCGATCTTGGGATGTACGCGGGCGAACTCCGCGCCGGACTGGCGCAGGTAGGCCAGTTCCTTCTCGTAATAGGGTAATAATTCGTCGCTCATTAACGCGCCTCCTGAACGTTGACGATAGCCGAAATCGGCTCCAGGGAGGAATCAAAGGAGATTTCCTCGGGAGCCGGTTCGGCGAACAACACCGCCTCGATGCGGAAATGCAAGGTGGCGCCTTCCGCCCAGTCCTCATCCAGGGTTATGACCCTGACAGACTTAAAGCGGGGCTCAAACATGGCGATATGTTGTTCCACTGTGCGGCAGAACTGACTTTTACCTTCCGCACTAAGGAAGTTGATAGTGTGCAGGTCGGGCAGACCGTAGTTGATCAGCGACTCGTCCAGCTGACGCAGATTGTCGGATGCGGAGATAGGGCGATAGCGCGTGTTGAGGAGGTCCTCAAGATCGCGGCGCACGGATTCGCGGAGCTCGTTGAGCACCTGATGGCGATTTTTTTCCGGTTCAACTTTCAGGTCCGGCCTCTCATCTATCAGCCGGTCCAGCACCGAAGGGCGCAGTTTTTGGCTCTTACTTATTTTCGTCATCCGAATCCCTTAACTAGCGGTGTTAACCTCTGTCGTCAGATGCAGCTCCGACACCAGGCGATCGGCCTGATAATGTGGGCGCAAGTAAATAGTGGTGGCGAAGGAGCCGGGCTTCTCGGGTATCTCTTTGACTTGCACCGAGCCTTCACGCAGCGGATAACGCGCCTGCATAAACCAGTCCGCGTCTTCCTGCGAGGTGACATATTGAGTCAGCCAGCGCTGCAGCTCGCGCTCGCAGTCTTCCGCCCGCCTCACGGAGCCGATCATATCGCGGGTAATCACTTTGATATAGTGGGCGAAGCGGGAGCCGCACAAAACATGTTGTAGCAGTGAGGACAGCCTGGAGTTGGCGCTGGCGATCCGGTCCTGAAATACTTTCGCACGGTGCAGGGTGGGGGTGCTGTAAAACACGCCCATGGGAACGTCGTAGCACTGACAGAGCGCAATGAGTCCATGCTCACTGAGCGCGCGTTCGCGTTCGTCGGAAAAAACGGCGTCAACAATCGGCTTATGCGCGATTTTCTTGGCGTCCGTAGCAAAAGCGTCCACGACCAGATTGTCGACGGCGCCCCCCGCCATGTGATCGCGAAGCAAACCGCGAATATGCGAAAACCAGCCTACTTCAGTGAATTCGCGTATCAATACTTTGGCCAACGCAAAGTTGGCGTATCCCCACAAGTAGTTTTCATTGGAAGCCTGAGCGCGCTTTTCTGAGAAAAGCAGCCCGCCATGTGGGGCGATCTGAATAGAGTAGGGATTGCGGATCAGCACGCGGGGCATTGTCAGTCCCAAAAAGCGCGTGTCAGGGTGATCTCGCAAACTGTTCCAGGAAATGTAGTCCTGTTCGCTGAAAAGTTGCTTCAGGCTGATCGGGCTGGTGATTTCCGGGAAGCTCGCCATTTCAAACAACTGGGGCGCGGCGTTAAGCAGTATCGGCGAAAAGGACGCTGCGCCGATTTCCGCCAGACGCTCCAGAGTGGGAATGTCGTTAAAACGGTGTCCCGCAAAGGGCTTATGGGCCACCTCAAAATTCATTAAGATGATGCCGTAGGGCTCGCCCCCAGGCACATCATATTCTTCGCTGTATATCTTGTGGAATAACTGACTCTGGTCGAACTCCACGGAGCGATTTACGTCCTTGGTGATTTCAGACCAAGTGATATCCAGGAAACGGATCTTCACCAGCTTGCGGCCATATGAATAACTCACCACGTCATACAGGCTGCGCCAGGCGCGCTCTAAATCCTGAAACTTGCTGTGGTGAAGAATATGGTTGATCTGGTTGATGATCTTGTTGTCGATCTGGGCGACGGCTCTTTGCAGCCAAAGAATCAGGTAGTCGTAATCCAGTGGCTTACCGGCGGCTTTGTCCTCGTAACACCAATCTGGAAGTTTGATCAGTTGAAGTATCTTCTTGAGCGCGATCACTTCAGCGGAGCTTGGCCCCTGCGTGCGCTTCTGCACAACTCCGTAGGTAAACGGCATGGGGTTGTCGTTTGGAGATACTTTATTCTGCATCTTGGATTTGCGTAAGTCTGCCCGGAGAACGTTTATTTATTGGTTTAATTCTAAAATTTAAGCCGGGCTTGCACTCTAAGAGAGCAGGCCCGGCCCAAGCATGTCGCTTACTGTTCCTGAGCGGTTTTATCAACCAGACTTAGGAATTTCCGCAACCAGACGTAGAGAAGTGGTGAGCTCTTCCATTTGCAGCCATGGGCGCAAGTGAGCAACGGCGCTGAAAGAACCAGGAGATTCTGGGTTCTCTTTAACCTCAACGCGCGCTTCAGCCAATGGATACTTCGCCTTGGATTCGGGCGATGCGTCCGGGTTGCTGTTGCAGTAAGTGTTGATCCAGTTGTTCAACCAACGTTCTGCGCCTTTGGCGTCCATGAAGGAGCCGATCTTGTCGCGAGCCATTACCTTCAGGTAGTGAGCGACGCGCGAGGTAGCCATGATGTAAGGCAGTCTTGCGGAGATCGCTGCGTTTGCGGTCGCGTCGGCTTTGTCGAACTTCTTGGCCTTCTGGCAGGTCTGTGAACCGAAGAATACGGCATAGTCAGTATTCTTGTAGTGCAACAGGGGCAGGAAGCCTTGTTTGGACAATTCAGCTTCACGACGTTCAGTGATGCCCACTTCGGTCGGGCACTTCTGGTCAACGTCGCCGTCATCGCTGACGAACAAGTGAGAAGGCAGGCCAGTTACTTTACCGCCATTCTCTGCGCCACGAATCGCTACACACCAGCCGTGTTCAGCGAAAGCCTGAGTCAGGGTGGTGCCCATAACATAGGCGGCGTTCATCCACGCAAACTTGTCGTGCTCGACGTTCGCGGCTTTGCCAGTTTTGGAGTCGATCGGCAGCTCTTCATAGTTGAAGTCTTCGATGGACTTGCCGTTTCTGCCGTAGGGCATGCGAGACAATACGCGCGGCATAACCAGGGTGACGAAACGGGAGTCGTCGGAATCCCGGAAGCTGCGCCAGGGGATGTATTCCTGAGTCTCAAATATTTTCTCCAGATCGCGCGGGGTGGAGAGTTCGGTGAAGTCATCAAAGCCGAACATCTGTGGGCCAGCAGCGGAAATGAAGGGGCAGAAACCAGCGGCTGAAACGCCCGCCATGTTTTGCAGCAACTCTACGTCTTCCGGGTGGTTGGAGAATTCAAAGTCGCCGATCAGCGCGCCGTAAGGCTCGCCACCTGCGGTGCCGAATTCTGACTCATAGATTTTCTTGAAGATCTGGCTTTGGTCGAACTCAACCGCTTTGTCCAGGTCTTTGTACAGCTCACGCTTGCCGATGTTCAGCATGCGGATTTTCAGCGAGGAGCTGGTCTCGGAATTCATGATCAGGTGGTGCAGACCGCGCCAGGAGCCTTCCAGCTTCTGGAATTTGTCGTCGTGCATGATGGCCGCCAATTGCTTGGACATCAACGCATCGATCTGATCAATCGCTTTATTAATGGTGACGGTGAGGTTGCGGTCCCATTTGACCATACCTGCGCCCGCTTGTTTCGCCAGGTTTGCGATCAGGTCCTGGGCTTGCTCAGGCTCGGTTTGCTTGGTGGCGGTAATCGCCATGTCCAGCAGACTGGAGCTGGATTCTTCCGCTGCTCCGGATTCCTGACCTTGTAATTCTGCGTCGCTCATTAGGCATCTCCTCCGTCTTCATCTTTGGCCGGGCTACGCTCTTCCACTTCTTTGCTCAATACCGCCATCTTGTCTGCGTCAGATAGAACCTGTTCCAGCAAGCCTTCCAGCTCTTCAGAGCGGTCAGCCTTGCTCAGCAGGTCGCGCAGGCGGTTGCGCGCTTCCAACAGCTCTTTCAGCGCTGGAATTTGTTTAACGATGTTCTGTGGCTCGAAATCTTCAATAGAATTGAAGGCGAGACTCATGCCTACTTGCTTGTCAGGGTCGCCGGAAATTTCGTCTTGTACTTTGAGGTCCAAAGTGGGAGCGACTTTCTCCATGATTTCATTGAAGTTGTCACGGTCAATGTTGACGAACTTGCGCTCTTTCAGGGATTTCTTGGCGTCAGTATTGTCGCCTGAGTAATCGCCCATGACCCCAACTACAAATGGCAGCTCTTTTTTGACTTCCGCACCACCAGTTTCCACATCATAAGTAATGTGCACTCGCGGCTTGCGGACTCTGTTTAATTTATCCTGTAGGCTATCTGACATTATTAAGTCCTCTTTGATTTAGCTGTAGGTATCCGGTTAAGCGTCAAAAAAATTTTTAACCCTTTAATCTGTTGATTTGTCACCAACCCTCGCCACTGCCTCCGTCTCTACCCCAGTTTTCACTCGAGCTTTGCTCGGGCTCGGAAGCATCCTCGGCTTTCGCTTTTGGCTCAGGAATGGTGACCGCTCTCGCCGTTTGCGATAACTGGCCGATTGGAGCTGCGTCTTCGCCAATTTGAATACCCGTCATTAAAGCATAGCGCGCCCGTGCTTCTTCGTCAGGTATCAGCTCCATGAGCAGTTCTTGAATAGACATTCTACCCCAGCTGGCGGCTCTTTCAATGGCTCCGCAGAGGGGGGAATGTGGTTCTGTCTTGCGGAAATATTCGGCGATCACCAATAGATGGTTGATAGCGTCTTCGCGACTTCTGAAGGGTCCGTGCGCAACGCCGCCTCTCATTTGCTGACCGCCTCCACCGCCATTGTTTCCGCCTGATTGGCCGTCATCGGTCTGCATCGGCGCTTCATCATCATCGGAAAGCAGCTTGTTTTTCATCAGGCGCTTATACAGCTCTTCAACTTCCTGCAGCGCATTCTTGACGCCACTGGTGGGAAGGCTGGCTTTGCTGCCGCTTTCTGAGCATTTGGCGTCGACCAGTTCGCCGATCTCCTGCCATAACGCCAGCGCTTCCTGAATATCTTCATAAATATTCTGCGCTTTGTCGGGGCTCACGGTGAGGAGTTGCTGGTTAACGATATCCTCACTAAGGCTCAGCTCTTCAAAGCGGCGAATACGCTCTTCTGGATCTTCGATGTCCAGAGCGTCCTGAAGGCGACCGTAAGAAGTCAGAGTCAGCACGTTTTCCGTATCGTCAGTCAATGGCGTATTTTTGATCGGTAGCACCAGTGTGCCTGTACCGTCCTCGCCGTTGAGCGATATCAGTGGATAGATGCGGGTTTCTACGCCATCTTCGTCAGGAAGCGGGTAGACCGTGTCCCAAAAGTTTTCGACCAAGCCTTTAATGATCTGAAGACCATCGCGAAGTCCGGTGAAACCTTCCAGTTTCAGTAACGCTTCGGTAAACCACGCGGCGACTTCAAGGTCTTTGCTTTTGCGTTTAAGAATTGTTGGGGCGAGACGACGGATCTCCCGCCATTGTTCAACCAGCTCCAGTTCGCCGTTGGCGTCAAAGCGCGCAGCCTTGGCCAGAGATACGACTTTGCGACGCGCGGCCTTGGCGGCGCTGAAGTCACTGTCGTTTTCATCTCTTAGGTCGGTTCCGGATGGATTCTCGTCACTGATTGGCGAGAAGAAAGGCTCTAACTCAATAATATTGTCAGACGCCATAATGTATTTACTCCATAAAATCGTTCGGCGCTCGGAAATAGAGGAGTATGTCCGATTTTTCCCTGAAATCAATGTTGTTTAAGACATCGGCCGGTCGTGAACCTTGTTTTTCACGGCTGGCAGGGGGCTTCTCACAACCCTTGTCCAGGGTTCCGGGAAGGCCGGTTAATATACTAAAGTATTCGCTTTCAGGCTAGCTCGCCCCTTACTTTTTTGGCGCTAGCCCTTTGTTTTAAAAGCTTCCTTTTGGGATTAGGGCGAATGGTTTAGCTGGGTGTCGTGCATTTGGCGGACCCAGTTTTCAGGTCTAATTACTGAACGGAAATGGATTTATTAAAGGTTGGGATAATTTGCAAAAAGCAGGTTTGTATAGTTTGGCTTGGGGGGCTTTACATTGCCTTGTTAAGGGAAAAAAGCGCGGTAAATTCATTGTCTTACTAATGGCTTTATTGTGTCCTTTTGTTACTGGATGCGCAGGCCTTGCTACACCGCCGGATGTGGAAGATGGCGTGGCGGGCTATGTGAACGCTGACGACTTTAATATGTGGCTGGCTTACAAGAATGGAGCAGCTATAAGTACAGAAGGTGTGCCCGGTGAATCCGACTTGCAAGCGCCCCTGATTGTTGCAATAGAGGGAGACGGCCTGCCTTGGAGTCGCCCTTGGCGCATCTCCTCCGATCCAACGTCTCCAGATCCTCTTATGTTTGACTGGTATCGACAATGGCAGGGTGAAGCATTGTATCTAGGGAGGCCTTGCTATTTCGGAGCCAGATCCAGTCGCTTTCCCCCAGCGCCCTGGGATAGGGAAAAACCGCCGGAAACGCAGCCTTGTTTCGCCTATTGGTATACGCATGGTCGTTACAGTGAAGAAGTTGTGACGGCGATGGCTCAGGCTCTGCGAATGAAAGCTGGCGATCGCCCACTGCTATTGCTGGGGCATAGTGGCGGCGGGACCCTGGCGATGCTGCTGGCGGCGCGGATGAATAATGTTGAAGCGGTGATGACGCTGTCTGGAAATTTGGATGTGGCGGCATGGACGTCAGGACACAATTTCTCCAGGTTGACGGGATCTCTCGATCCAGCTGTTTTGCCGCCTCTTGATCGTGATGTCAGGCAATGGCATTGGGCGGCCAGCGGAGATGAGACCGTGAAGCCGGAATGGATAGAAAAGGAAGCTGCGCGGCAGCAAGCGATTATTCAGTTAGGCCCCGCCACTAAGCATGGCGACTGGCGACTCTATTGGGCGGAGATAAATGAAGCTGTTTCGCAGCTAAAAGCAACTATAAGCCGACAAAGATAAACAATAATCGCGTTGCACAGGCGTTGGATGCGATCAATACTTTATTTGTAAAAAATTATTCTTTGTATCGAGCGGAGGCCGGACGTCGGCGTTCAGGGTTTTGGGCGAGAACGTCGCTTTATCTGTTGCCTGTTCGGATAAGCAGGAGGCGCCATCGTTTGCGGTGACGCCAGGGCAGTACAGCAGCGTTGATAAAAGTGAGATGAATTATGACACGCAGACAAGGTATGAGCAGTAAACAGCACAGGTCATTAAAAAAGCGTACCCCATGGGGGCTGCCTGTCATGGTCGCAGCGGGCGCCTTGGCTGCGTGCAGCAGTCAGCCGGTGGATCAGGCTGGCGATAAGGGAACGGAAGCGGACAAATTAATGGTGGTGGACTGTCTGTTGCCAGGGCAGATTCGTCAGTTAGGGGCCAATGCCCGATTTTTGACCGCCCGCCGCCCGATTAAGACGACTGCCTCTGAGTGCGCTATTCGAGGAGGCGAATTCACCGCCTTTGATAGAGCTGATTACTCCACTGCGTTGAAAGTCTGGCTGGAGCAGGCCAAATCCGGAGATGCTGAAGCGCAGACATACGTCGGCGAGATTTATGAAAAAGGTTTGGGACTGGCGCCGGATTATGAAGTGGCTGCGGTTTGGTATCGCCGCGCCGCGGACCAGAATTTCACACGGGCTCAGATTAACCTGGGCAATCTTTACGAAAAAGGACTTGGGGTTAATAAAGACCCTATCATGGCGTTGAACTGGTATCGTCGCGCCTCAGGCCTGGATGGCGACAATCTGCAATATGCGTCCACCATCATTGCGAATGATGCCCTGCAGAGAGAACTGTCCAATCTGCAAGGCGAAGTAAGCAAGCTGGAGCAGTACAAGGCGCAAACAGAGGAAGAGAAACGTCGCGCTGCCGAAAAGGCGAGGGCGGAACAGCTGGCTAAGCAGGAGCGTGACAAAGCCAATCAGGCCACTCAGACTGCGACGCTTGAAGTAGCAAGCTTAGACCCCACTCTGGCGCCACCTTCCATCCAGATCCTTGATCCTCCTATTTCGTTGACTCGCAGTGGCCCCACCGTCTTGTTGCGCAACGCGGTGAGCGAGAAAGAGATTATCGGTAAAGTCGATTCCCCCGCAGGCTTGAAGTCGTTCACGGTGAACGGCAAGAGAGTTGATGTTGATGAATTCAACTTGTTCTTTATCAAGGTGCCGGTACAAGGGCGTAAAACAGACGTCGCCATGAACGCAACGGATAAAGTGGATCAGCGCGTCGGTTTCGGCTTTTCCATGTTCCTTGATCAGGCGGCGAATCAGTCCCGCACTCAGAAAATTGAGTTTGACGCCAGCTCACAGTCGCCTAAGTTCGATGGCGTCAGCTTTGGCCGCTATTACGCGCTGGTGATCGGCAACCGAGATTACGCCTACTACACGGATCTGGAAACACCGGAAAAAGACGCCCGCACCATTGCAGAAATGCTGAGCAAGCAATACGGCTTCAACACTAAACTGCTGCTTAACGCGACGCGCTATGAGCTGTTGTCCGCACTAAACGAAATGCGTGAAAAACTGACGGAGCATGACAACCTGCTGATCTACTATGCAGGTCATGGCGAGTTGGATTCGCAGAATGATCGCGGCTACTGGCTGCCGGTGGACGCGGAGCCGGGCAACACGGCGAATTGGTTGTCCAACGTATCGATTTCCGACCAGTTGAACACCTTTAAAGCCAAGCATGTGATGGTGGTGGCGGACTCCTGTTACGCAGGCACTCTGTCTACCGCCTCAGTGGCGCGTCAGAGCGCAGTGGCGGAAAACGAACTGCAGAAAGAGTGGCTGGAGCTGATGGTCGATGTCAAAGCTCGCACCGTGCTGACGTCGGGAGGCGTGCGTCCGGTATTGGATAGCGGCGGCGGCGATCACTCCGTGTTTGCGCGGGCGTTTATCGAAGCGTTGAACACCAACAATGGTTTGATGGACGGTAACCGTCTGTTTATCTCTGTGCTCGGCGATGTGCGTAAGCGCTCACAGCAATTCGGTATTGATCAGATCCCAGATTATGGCGCGATCAAATACGCGGGCCATGAAGCAGGTGAGTTCTTCTTCGTAAAAGCGAAATCCATCTAATTCGACATACTCTCCCTAGGGGGCGGACTTCTTCCGCCCCCTTTTTAATTCTCCCACCGCAAACGTCGCTTTTTTCGTAGAGCATTAATTTGCTGGATGAAACTGACAGTAAGACGTTATTATTTTTCCACTGACGATTTCCCGGCTTACTCCAGGCACTTCGGATTTTGACGCTATAGTTATACTAATAGCGCTTCCCATATAGCGTTTGCGTGAGCAGGCGAAGTGCTTGGACAAGCGGACCTAACCCTTTGAATTAATTGATAGCGCTGGACAGTAATTGAACGATGTCTGATACGCAAATTTTCGATCCCGCCTCAATGGACTCTCAGTATTTCGGCAAATACAAGGTGCAGCGCGAACTGGGGCGCGGCGCCATGGGGGTGGTGTATCAGTGTTTTGACCCTGATTTTGAACGCATCGTCGCCGTCAAGGTATTGCTGCCGGAGTTGTTGGGCGCGGACGTGACAGGTGAATTCCGCGAACGTTTTCGTAACGAGATGCGGGCGGCGGGCAAGATATCCCACCCTAATGTGATTAATGTATTCGACGCTGGCGATCAGGATGGCGCGCCGTTTTTCGTCATGGAGTATGTAGAGGGGTATGAGCTGAAAAGCGCGCTCGACGACGGACAGCGCTTTCCCATCGACAAGACCCTGAAGATCATGACGGACGTGCTTTCCGGTCTCGGTCATATCCATGAACATGGCATCATTCACCGTGACCTGAAGCCCGCCAACATCTTTATTACCAAGAATGGCGTAGCGAAAATCGCCGACTTTGGCGTGGCCAAACTGGAGTCTTCCGAGCTGACCCGGGTGGGCACCATCATCGGTTCCCCCAGGTATATGTCTCCTGAACAGTGTCAGGGCCTGCCGGTAGACGCGCGTTCGGATTTGTTCGCCGCTGGCATTATTTTTTATCAGCTGTTGACCAATGAGCATTGTTTTAACGCCAACTCGCCGACAGCGATCATGCAGAAGATTCTGCACGCGAAACCCGAACTGCCCTCAATGTTGATACCGACTTTGTCCAAGCATTATGACGCAGTTGTCGTAAAAGCCCTGGAGAAGAGTCCAGAGAAACGTTACCAGTCTGCGGAAGATTTTATTCAGGGATTGATGCAGGCGGCGGAAGGTAAAAAAAGCGGTAATATCAAGGGCCCTATGTTCGCGGGCGTCGGTGGTTTGCTGGCTGTGGCGGCGGCAGGGTTGCTTTACGTTTTGATGCCTTCGGTGGGGCAGAATGGCGTAACGCCTCCCGCTGAGACGACCAAATTGGTCCCGAGCAGTGTTAATGGAACGGAAGCGATTTCCAGGCAATCCGACAACGGCGCTCAACATGCTGATAACAATGGCAATAGTAACCCTGATAGCGCCCAAAACGGCTCAACGCCTCAAAATGCGTCAACTGCAAATACTGACAACCCTGTACGTCCCGCCAGCACTGAAGTGCAAAGCCTGAATCCGGAAATTTCCGCCAAGATTGAACGGTTGCTCAAGGTGGCCAAAGTCCATCGCTTGCAGGGACGATTGGTGACTCCTTCCGGCTCCAGCGCCTATGACGCCTATAAAATTGTGCTTGAGATTGATCCTACTAACCAGGTGGCGCAAGAGGGGCTGAAGACTCTGGAACACGATTTGGTGACTCGCATTGATGAGTTGCGGGATCAGGGAGAGTCGCAGATGGCTTTGGCTGAAGCTACCACCGGGAGTCAATTGTTTCCCAGCTCCGAGCAATTATCGAAGCTGGCGACGCAGCTGAAAAAGTAGCTCAGGCTTCCTCCGGTTCGGGAGCGATAGCGCCCTGGACCGAGCCGGACGCCAGGGGCAGCTCCACATAAAAAGTCGCGCCTTTGCCGACTTCAGATTCGAAATCAATCCGTCCATGCATGCCCTTGGCCAATTCTCTGGAGATAAATAAGCCCAGCCCGGTGCCGCCTTTTTGTCGGCGATCAGAGGAGTCAGCCTGGGAAAATTTCTTGAAGATGCGGGTATAAAACTCTGGCGGAATGCCGGGGCCGCGGTCTGTGACGGAGATGCGCACGTAGTTCTCCCGACGCTGCACCGAGATGTTCACGGTTGAACCTTGCGGAGAGAATTTGGCGGCGTTGGAGAGAAAGTTGGCCAATATTTGCTGAAACCTCAATGGATCAACGTTCACGAGACTCCCATCTTCACGGTGGGTGATCTGATACTCCACCTCATGCTGCTGGCCATAAACCAGATTGGTGTCAATGGATTGCTCCACCAGCGGCATCACGGGCTCGACGGAAAAGCTATATTTCACGCCGCCAGCAGTGATTTTTTCCATATCTAACAAGTCATTGATCAACAGGGCGAGTCGCTGGCTGTTTTTGTAGGCGATTTGCAAAAAACGGGCGAATTCTTCCGTCGGCTGGCCCACGGCGCCGTTCAACAGAAGACTGAGCGCTCCGGTGATGGAGGTCAGTGGGGTGCGCAGTTCATGGCTGACAGTGGAGATAAACTCATTTTTCATGCGATCGACGCGTTTTCGCTCGGTAATGTCACGCACCACCACAATAAACAAACGTTCCGATCTGCGGTGTACTTCCGACACGGATATGCCCACGGGAAAGCGCTCGCCGTTCTGGCGTACGCCCTCTATTTCATGCTCTTCGCCGCTGGCGTCGCTGCGTATGGAGGCGGATAGATAGTCAGACATGGTTTCCGAGGCGTCATCGTCGGAATAGTTGGCGAATAATCGTTTAAGGTTGTAGCCGATGACGGAATCCGCGTTGTAGTGGAATATGCGCTCCGCCGCCCGATTGAAGGAAGCGATGAAGCCAATCTCATCCACGGTGATGATGCCGTCGTTGATATTATTCAGAATCGCCTGGGTATGCTGCGCATGTTCTTCCGCCTCCGCTTCCGCCATTTTTTGCTGGTGGATGTCGGAGATCGAGCCGGCCATTCTGATGGCGACATTCTCTTTGTTGCGAATGGCGGCGCCCCGGGAGCGGAACCAGCGCCATTCACCGGAGCGGGTCAGCAATCGATGCATGATGTCATAGGGCGATTCGCTCTCCAGATGCGCCTTGATGGCCTGCAGAACCGGGTTTTTGTCCTGGGGATGAATTTTCTGCTCAAACTCAGTGAAGGTGTTGCTGAAGCTGCCTTCCTCATAACCGAGCAGAGCCTGGAAGCGAGGAGCGTAATACATGTGGCCGGTTTCCAGGTTCCAGTCCCAGATCCCGTCATTGGACCCGCGCACCGCCAACTGGTAGCGTTCCTCGCTTTGGCGCAGGCGGGTTTCGTTGTCGCGAATAGTTTGCGTCATGCGCTTGGCCAGCTCTAACGCCTGCTCCCGCCGGAATGACAGGAACCAGACTAATAGCGTCAACAACAGACTGACCACACCGCCGAGTCCCACCACCAATTTGTCCAGATGCGTGATCGCGTTGGCCTCAAACGCTGGCGTGTTCTCAAACACAACCGTCCAGTCATGTTGATAGAAAGTCAGCGTACGCGAGGCGGTATAGCGGGGAGGAGGCGTCCCTTCAATCTCCTGTAGCCCTGTGTGAAAATCGTTTTCCTCCGTTTCGAACATCAGCGTTTCGTCACTGATGGTGTTGTTGTCGTAGATACGAAATGAAATCTGTAAGCGGCGCGGCCCAAGGATGCCGGCCATTAAGTCGTCAATGCGATAGGGGCTGTATACGAAGCCTTGCAAGGCGCGCCAGCGCGCCTGTTCCGTTTCCGGGATCACGCCTTTGGCGTAGATAGGCACGTACATGAGAAATCCGGACTGCACTTTCCCATGGGTCTCCTGCACCAGCGTAACTTTCCCGGACAAGGCGGTTTCCGCTGATGACGCCGCTTGTCGCATAGCGGCGGCGCGAGTCTCCTCGGACATCATGTCGTAACCGAATGCGGCCAGGTTGCGTCCCAGAAAAGGCTCCAGATAAATAATAGCGGAGTAAATTTCCCGGTCGCCCTGAGGTTTGACGACATAGTTGGGAAATCCTTCAGCTCTTACGGTTGCGATATGTTGGGCGAGTTGATGCCTGGGGATGACGACGGAGTAGCCGACGCCGAGAATGCCCGGATAGTTCTTGTTCAGGTTGAGGCTTTCGATATAGGTGCGCCACTCGTCGCGCCTGACTTCATTGCTGGCTTTGAACAACGCGCCGCCGCCGAGCAGGATCTGCTCATGATCGCGCATGCGCTGGGTGATGAGAGAGGAAATCTCATCGACATAGAGTTGGAACTGTCGCTCGGCGCTGAGTTGCTCCTGATTGCGAATAACGCCGGCGGCCAGAACCACCATGGCCAAACTGGCGATCAACACTCCCCAGGCGGCAAGTAGGCGGCGTCTGAACAGAGGGGCGACGGAGGCCCAAAATGCGTTGCCGGATTGAGGTCTGATGTTCGCCATCCTTTTTTAATGCGTTGCTGGCCGCCGCCGAGACGGCCGATTGATCATTGGCGCTTATGGAAAGTTCAGTTGGCGGGGCTGAACTTGTCAAGGAGACTTCCGCCTCCTGTCCATTGACGCGGCGACGCGCTGATGGGCGCGCCGCCGGAGAGAGGTCGGGCGCAGACTAGAATTGATAAGAGACGCCAATGGCGATGACCGGCCAGTATTTGGCGTTATCCAGGTCATCGTTGTTGATATTGTCCTCTTCTTTCGCCAATTCACTCTCCAACTGCGCTTTCAGCGCGGGGTTGGCGTCTGCGGCGGGGCTATCCGCCGACAGGTGCGCCTGGGCGGTGTCGGTGAACAATATGCCCAGATCTGCGTTAAATCCCCATCCTTTGGTCGGCGCTACGGCATTGCCCCAGCCAATGCCCAGATAAGGCGAAATGGCGCGATCATAATCGATCTTGGCGTGCAGCGTGCCGACTTGTTCGGGGGTGAAGGTAAAGTCCCCGATTTCCACATTTTCTGTTGGCGTTGCGGTACCGGTGAATTCATTGCGGTTGGAGAACAAACCGCCGCTGACGCGGAAGCCGCCGTCGAAGGGATGCCAGTCCATGATGAGGCCATATGACTCCAGATCGATATCAATATCGTAGTCCACATCGTCCAGGGAGCGATCAACCGAGTGTGAGAAGCCGTTGACCATGCCACGCATATTCCAGCTCAGGTCATGCAGTGGAATAGTGACGCTGATGCCTGCGCCCAGGGTGCCTAACATAATGCCCGGGGCGATGGATTGTCCTTCAAGAGTATGGAATACACCGCTTTCTGCTTGCGGACCGCCCAGCTCCATACGCACGCCTGCCTGCCAGACGTCGGTGGAGAGGTTGTCGCGGGCGAAGTCGGTTCCGTAGCGAACGTAGGCGGATGTGCCGCTTTTGAAAACGCCGGTGAGAGATAGACCGGCGTTCATATAAGTTTTATCCGCTTCCTCTGTTTGCAGCTTGAACGAACCTGCTTCAGGGAAGATTGATAACTGGGCTTCTATTTCGGTGGGATCGTTTTTCAACTCGTTCACGAACGCCAACTCCAGTTGTGGAATCAGCACGCCGAAGTTGTAGCTCAACGCCTGACTGACCCGTGCGCCAAGGGTGCCGGTCATGAGGTCTGTAGAGTATTCCATTACGTCCAGTCCCAAACCTGCGTCATTGCTTTCGCTGTAAGCGTCCACATTAACGGTGCGGTATTCAATATTAAGGAAGGCGTCGACCTGCCATTGCTGAACCTGGTAATTGATGCCGGTCCCCATAGCGGCGTTCCATTGGTCGCCGTCGGTATCGCCTTTGGAGGTCGAGGTGACGCCAGGAAAGTTGACGGCGCGGGTGGAGTCGATCGAGACGCCGCCGTAACCGGCGATCCAGTCAAAATACCAATTGTCCCGTGGATAATAGTTACCGTAGAAGGCAAGGTTCCAGGTATCGGTTTCCAGCTTGGTGACGGAGTTGTTTTCTTCGCTGTCTGTCGTGGTGTACCCGGCGGAAATACCGAGAATCAGTTTGTTGGTGAAGCGATAGTCAACGCCGGCGAGCAGTTGTTGCGCGTCATAATCGTATGCGCGCTGATCGCCGTGTGCGTCAGCGTCGCCAAATATCAAAGAGCCGCTTAAGAATACGCCCAGGCGATTGTCAGCGAACATAGACTCGTCATCCCCAGCGGCGCCGCCGGTTCCTGTGACACCCAATAACTTGCCGACGCTGAAATTCTGGCCTTGTACTTCCGTGCGTAGCCCTACCAGGCTCAAACCGGTTGATCCGTTGCGTAGATTGCTGAGACGGTCGCCCAGGCTTTTTACCTGTGACGCAGCGGCTTCTTTCATGGCGCCAGCCTGTGCGCCAATCTGGCGCAGCAGAATTTGTTCCAGCGCATCCGCTCTTTCCGAATCGCTCAACGCGGTGAGAGCATTACAGGTGGCCTGGAAGGTGGCGTCCGTCTCTCTGACAATGCCGGCGGAGTTGGCGTCGCAGGCGGCTTGCAGCACCCCGGCAAGCTGCTCTTGCTCCTCATCTTTCGCGCCCGCCAATAGCGGTTCTGAATCGGGATCGACGGAGATGGTCACGGTAGCAGTACTGCTGCCGACGCCTTCGTAGGTGACGGTGTAGTTGAGTACGACGTCGGTTGGTTCAGTTAAGTCGCTGGGAGGCGTGTATTTGTAAAGTCCGCTGATGCCGCTCAGTTGGGTGATGGAGCCTTGCTCTGGCGTATCAATGGTGAACTCCGATGGATTGCCGCTGGGTTTGACGTCGTTTTCCAGAGGGAAGATGGTGATGGCTTCTCGTCCCGCCAGATATTTATCGTTCACCGCTTGTAAGCTGCCAGCCTCTACTGTCAGGTCGACCGTCACAGTGGCGGTGCTTGTGCCCCGAATATCCTGCAGCGTGTAGGTGAACGTGACGGTGCCTGAAAATGAAGGATTAGGCACCAGGTTAACAGAGAGGTTATCGTCAGTATCGATCGCCACGCTACCCGCTGAACTGTTGCTCAGTGCAGATACGCTGGTAATCTTGGCTGCATTGATCGCCTCCTGAGTGCTGATATCGATAGTGTCGTTGTAGGTGACGACCAGCTTTTCCTGCCCGCCCCCTGGGTCGACGATGTAGGAATCGTTTACTGCAGTGGCGGCGAGGGAGTGTGAAGCGATGCAATTGAGTAGCAAAAAAAGCGTGGAGCAGAGGAGTGATCGGAGTCTGAGCGTCATGTTGCGTACCTTGCCTTTTTCTTGAGGTTGTTACAGCTGTCAATGCGATTGGATCGCGGCCGTGACCAAGACTTCAGCAGCTACCGCTGGCGGGCCAATTTTATTTTTAATTAGGAAAGTGTAGGCGAGGCCTATGGAATCGTGTAGGAAATTTGCGGATGTTTTTGCGCATCCGGCCCCATGAGGGCCGGATTCGTTCGCGAAAGACGTGAGCGGCCTCAGGGCGCTTCCGGCAACTCCAGGTAGGACTGTGCGGCGTTGCTATGCCGGAAGCTGACGGCGTAAGGCGTCAATGTCGGCGGGCCATAAAGAATATCGAAGGTATCAAAGGCAATGGCGATGCGATGTCCAGCGGGTACATCATAAGCCGCCGCCGTCAACTCCATGTCCAGACTCTGATCCCGCCAGGGAGCGGCGTCGTGCAGCGTAGCTGGCGCATGAGTAATCAGTTTGCCAACGCCCAGTACATCGACGTCATACAGATAGGCATTTAACTGCACCTTGTTGTAGCTGGGTTCGATATTCAGATGTATTTTTGCCATCCCACGGATTTTCAGCGTTTCCGACAGCGCGCCGCTTTGATAGACGATGCCGTGAACGCGATTGATCAGCGGCATGGAGGCGTAAACTGGCAAGCCTAGCCCATCCAATAGCGCGGACAGAAGGGGAATACCGGTGCTGGCGCCGGAATCGAGCCCGGAATAGATCGTGTTGGTGCGGGTCAACCAGGAATCGTATTGAGTGTTTGATAGGCCCCCGTTGCTGAGCAGTCCTCTAGGATGCATATACAGCGTGCGTTTTTGCGCGCCGGGGATGGGCCACGCGGTGTATTCTTCCCGCTTGTGTTTGAGGTCGGTCAGCATGGTCAGGGGAGGGCGCGCCATGATGCCGGTATCTTCGCCTTTCAACCAATAGTCAAACCAGTCTCTTGCATTATCCCAGGTGTAGTTGGGAATACCAAGCAAGCCGAGGCCTTCTGCAGACGCGTGTGTGCCCTGGTTCAGGTCCAAACGCTTGGGTCCGCTGAGCTGTTCGAAGAAGCGCAGCAGATTGTTAGGCTGGAACAGGTTGTCGCCAAAGCTGTTGGCCAGATACACCGGCGCCTGGCGGGCGTTGATCTGATCCACGACGCGGGAGGGCGAACGTTCGTAGCCCCAGGCCATGGTTTCCGGGATATTTTTATGCTCCACCAGATTGCGGTATTTCTGCGCGATAGCTGGGTCCATATTGGCGGTGATCAGGCCGCTGGACACCAGGAAAAAGCCCCAGAACAAACGTGGCGTTTGCTGCGCGTAAAGGGATTCCACCAAATCCCCCCAGGTGCTCATGGCGACGGCGGTTTTGATGCGCGGCTCATGAGCCAGCCCCAACAGACTGATGCCCGAGCCGTAGGAAATGCCGGTGACGCCGATAGCGTTGGGATCGGCCTGGGTGTTGGCCAACAGCCAATCCACCATAGCTGACAGGTCCGCCATATCGTTGGGGCCGGCTACATCCACCATGCCCTCGGAACAGCCCCAGCCCCGGGAACTGTAGCTCAGAGCCTGATAACCTCTTTCCGCGTATTTGGCCGCTTGCAGAAAGTATTCATGCTCGTCCAATACCCAGCTATTGATAAAAATCACCGTAGGGTAGCCGCTCGCCGGAGGCGGCGTATTGGGGATGAACAGATTGGCGTCGAGAGAAATACCGTCGTGGGCGGTGACCTTGATGTTGTCGTTAAAGCGATAATCGGCGTGATCAGGGAGGTCGAAATTGACGCAGATATTGGCGCTGGCGAGACTGGACCAGCCGAGCGCTAACAGGGTCCATAACAGAACGGATCGTAACGTGACGTTCATGGGGAGTATCCTTGTCATGTTATTTTTGTTTTGTGTGTAATCCTTCCGCGCTAACGCACTCCTTCAACGGGGAGGACCTGACAAAGTATTCCATAAATAAACGTCGTTCATTTCACCCGAACGGGTGAGAGCGCGCGTTTTTGTGAACTGCGTTAAGGTTAGCTCTGACTATCCAGGGTGAAATAGAACGTGGTGCCTTCTCCGCTGGAGGAATCCAGCCAGATTCGACCGCCATGTCGTTCTACGATTTTCTTCACGATGGTCAGGCCGACGCCAGTGCCGCCATATTTGTCCTGAGGGTGCAGGCGTTTGAAGATCTTGAAGATTTTCTCATACAGATTGGAGCTGATGCCGATGCCGTTGTCCTTGACGTAAAAGATGTGCTGGACGTTTTCCTCGAAGCTGCCCACCGTGATCCACTTTTCCTCTTTGTCGTTATACTTCATTGAGTTGGTGATGAGGTTGCGGAACACCTCCGCGACTCTGACGCGATCGCATTTTATTTCCGGCAGTTTGTTGGCGATGCGGCAGTTGACGGCCAGCTCATTCAGTCGCGGCTCCAGCGTTTCGATCACTTCGGTGACCACGGTGTTGAGGTTGCAGCTCTCTATGGAGAGATCGGTTCTGCCCAGACGGGAGTAATGTAGTAACTCGGTTATCAGACGCTCCATGCGACTGGTCAGACGCACCAGGCTCTGCAGCATTTGACGGCCGCTGTCATCCAGCCGGTCCTGGTAATCCTCAATCAGGAATGAGGCGTAGTTGCTGATGCCGCGCAGCGGCTCTTTCAGGTCATGTGACGCAATATAGGCGAAGTCATCCAATTCCTGATTGGAGCGCAGTAACGCTTCTTTATGCTTGATCTGCTCGGTAACGTCCGCAGCCATACCGATTAGGCAAATGAGTCTTCCATCGTCGTCCAATACGCCGTGACCTTTGTCTTCGATATAGCGCAGGGAGCCCCAGGCGTCGATGATGCGGTAGCTGTGGGACCATTCGCCCTGTTTGTGCCGTTCCAGGCCCTTAAGGATACGGTCGCGGTCTTCCGGCACGATCGCGTCGATAAAGCCCCTGGGGTTCTCATACAGTGACTGGCAACTGCGTCCCCAGATTTCCTCGTAGCGACGGTTGATGAAGTAGATGCGGTCGAGTCCGGGGGCTGACATCCAGACCACGCCGGGCAGGGTTTCTGCGATAGTGCGAAATTTCGCCTCGCTTTCTTTCAGCGCTTTTTGGATCTCGTTGGTTTCACGGATGTATTTCTGGTGCGCCTGTTCGATTTGCTCCTGCATGCGCTTGCGTTCAGTGATGTCGATGACCGTGGCGATAATGGTATGGCTGTCATGCTCATGGACAGCGGTCAGGCCGACTTCCACGGGGATCTGACCGCCATTTTTATGTCGCGCCCACAAGTCCCGGCCTACGCCCATCTTCCGGGTTTCAGGGCGTTTTAAGTAGGCGTTGCGCTGGATTTGGTGCTGGTGGCGGATACTCTCCGGCAATAACAGCTCGATCGGTTGCTGCTTTAGTTCATCTTTGGCATATCCCAACATTTCTGTCAGGACGGAATTAAAGGACTGGATCAGGCCATCGCTGTTGACCACTACCAGGCCATAACCGACGGCGTTGCTGATGGTGTTGGCGCGCTCTTCCGCCAGTCGACGCTCAATATTTTCGCGCTCCAGGCGGCGGTTGAGATTTTGCAATTCCTCCGTGCGCTGCGCCACCTGTTCCTCCAGATAGGCTTTTACCTGGGTGAGTTCGTCACTGCGCAGACTGCTCAACGCCAGCTTGTTCTGCAAGCTATCTGTGAGTTCGCGCCATTCATTAAAAGAGGGGAGCTGGGTGATCTTGGGCAAGAGGGGCCAAACGACGATGGCGGTGATGGCGGAAACCAGCGCCGTCGCGACCTTGATGGCGCCTTCCGCGTAGTAGTACCCGTTCCAGACGTTGACGATTTCCATGACGTGAGTCATGCCGCAAAACAGGATGAAGCAGGCGAACAGCGCGAGGGTCCAATTCAGTTCAAATTGCCGCTTGCGGTAAATGAAAAACAGCAGGGCCAGGGGAATACTGAAATAGGAGACGGCGATAATCAGGTCCGATCCCACATGCATGATCAGCAGGTCGTATTGCCAGAGCAGGCAGTGGCCATGAGGCATGTAGTCGCCGGAGAGAAGCCGGTCGATGATTGACATTGCGGTTTACTCCATAAACGCTGAAAGGCGTATTCAGGAGGATTTCAGCCCTTTCGCTGAATACGCGGGAAGTGTTCCATGAATTCTTTTAAAGACTGGTTGTCGCAGGGCGTTGGCTTGCCGAACAAATAGCCCTGCGCCAGGTCGCATCGCGATTTTTTGGCGTCATTCCATTGCTTATCGCTTTCAATGCCTTCCGCGGTCACTTTCAGTCCCAGGTGGTGTCCCAGTGCGACGACGGTTTCAATGACTTTCTTGTTGCGTTCATCGTGCTGCGCTTCCAGAAAGAAGCACTTGTCGATTTTCAAAATATCGATGGGCAGACGGGTGAGATAGGCCAGGGAGCTGTAACCGGTGCCAAAATCGTCTACAGCGATGCGCAGACCCAGCTCATGCAAATTATTGAGCAGGCGAATGCTCGCGTCAGGCTGCCGCATCAACGTCGTCTCAGTAATCTCCAGTTCGATAACCGAAGGGTCGATAGGGTAACGACTTAGCTTGTTGCGAAACATATCCACCAGATAACTGTTATGGAACTGGTTGGCGGGCATGTTGATGGACAGAGAAATCTCTGGGAACTCCTTCGTCCAAAGCACCGCCTTACGACAGACTTCGTCGATCAGCCATTCATTGAATGGCTCCATTAATCCCAGGCTTTCCACCATCTGGATCAGCTCCATGGCCTGAATATTGGGATAATCCGGCTTTGGCCAGCGACTCAGCAGTTCAAATCCACGCAGGCATTCACCGGGAATATCGACAATGGGCTGGAAGTAGGGCTGAAGTTCTCCCTTCGCAATCGCTCTGGGCAAAGCCGCTTCCAGCGCTTGTTTGCGTTGCCAGATTTCCTTCTGCGACTGGGAAAACTCATGATACGTAGAACGTCCGCGCCCCTTGGCGGCGTAGAGCGCAAGATCTGCGTGCTTAAGCAGTTCCTGTGCGGTTTTCGCCGTGGCGGGATAGCGGGCGATGCCGATAGAGGAACTGACGGCCACCTCATGTTCAGCGATATGCGTGGGCCGATTGACTTCTTCCAACAGCTTTTCCGCAACGCTGCGGGTAATATTGACGTCGACATTCTCCAACAGCACGACAAATTCATCGCCGCCGATGCGGGCTACGCTGTCGGTTTCCCGCACAACCGATTTGATCCGGCCGGCGACGGCCTGTAACAGGGTGTCGCCAGCGTCGTGACCCAGGGAATCGTTGACGGGTTTGAAATGGTCCAGGTCTAAATAGAACAGGCTGCATTCATGGCTATTGCGTTCGGCTTTCTTGATCGCCAGCTGCAGACGGTCAAGAAACAGCGCCCGGTTCAAAAGTCCGGTCAGCGCGTCGAAGTGCGCCATGTAATTCAGCTGATGCTGCAGACTGCAGGTGCGCACGGCGTTGCCGATAGCGCGATGCAGCGACTCGGCGGTCAGGTCGCCTTTCACCAGATAATCATGGGCGCCATTGCGCATCAGTTGCACGGCGATGGACTCGTCTCCCTGACCAGTCAGCACCACCACCGGGATCATGTCGTCGATCCACAGCTTCTTTAGCTTGCGCAAGAACGTCAGGCCATCCATGCCCGGGAGTTGATAATCCAGCAAGCAGCAAATCGGTCGATGGTGCTGCAGGAGTTCAAGCGCCTCTTCCGCGCTTTCCACTTCTTCGATGCTAGAAAAAGGTTCTTGATATTTGGCCAGTAGTCTTCGGTATAAATAGCGATCGTCGGCGGAGTCTTCGATGATTAACAGGGAGGTGTCGCCGCGCATTCCATTCATGCCTCGTTGCCGCGTGGTAGAACTGCAATTTCAAACCAGTACTGCTTGAGCTCGCCAACTGCTCGAATCAAACCGGATAGATCGACCGGTTTGCAGACGTAGGTGTTCGCGCCAGAGAGGTAGCAGCGGGCGATATCCCTTTCATCGCTGGATGTAGTGAGTACGATCACGGGAATGCGGCGTAATTCAGGGTCGCCTTTGACTTGCTTCAGCACTTCGAAGCCGTCAATGCCGGGAAGGTTCAGGTCTAACAGGATCAACGCCGGCAGTTCGCCTCTGTCCTTGAAACGGTTGCGCGCAAACAGGTAGTCCAGCGCTTCCTCTCCCAACTGACAATGGACGATGGGGTTGATCAATCCCGCTTTGGTGAAGGCGCGCTGCATGGCGGCATAATCATCCATGCTATCTTCGACCACCAGAATAAGCCGGGTGGACTGGTTTCCTGTCATGATTCCCGCCTTGAGAAACGTAGAAAGTCCATGCTGGTTGAGAGCGCCGCGTCTCATCGTATAACTATAGACAAATAGTCGCTGTTTGGCGCAAGTGCAAGCGGTTCCTTTTTATTACATATTTATAGAGCTGCTTTGACAGACTCAGATGCGAAACGCCTCCGCGCCCGAGCGGATGGTCTTCGCGGCGACCTCGCGTCATTTTGGCAGTGGTCTAAACTGATAATTGTCGGAAAAAGAAAGCGTTGAACATTTCCTGGCGACGTCTTTCGCGTCCGCTGGTACGTCGGGCGCAAACTGCTATGCCGTTTGCAGGACCACTCATAAAAAACTGATATCCGGGACACTGTGTGACTGAATCCACGACCTCCGGCTCCGCTTCCATCACCAAACAGATTTCTGTGCTGGAGAAAAAGCGGTCCGCGTTATTGCGCTTGGTAAGAGCGACTTCTTCCCTGGAAAAGCTGCGTCAGAGCTTCCAGGCGGTGCTGCAGTTGGGTGCGACGAAGATGACGCTGTCCACCTCTGCGTTGAAATCATTTGAATCACTGGGGCGCAAAGTCCGCAACCTGCCTGACTCCGAGGTAAAAGTTCGTCTGGGCAATCTGGACGACCACGTGCAGAGCAACCTGGGTCGGGTCACGGAAATGGCTTTGCAGTTGGTGGACGCTGAGGAGGCGATTGACGAAAAATTTGAAGAAATCAATCTGGTGGTAGGTGATTTCAGTCGTTATGCGCGCACCTCCATCGCCATGCGGGTGTTGTTGGAACGGCGCGGGGTGAAAATTGCGCCACTGAAAATCAGCCTTCCCGTTGAGGATATCAAGCGGCGTTTGAGTCGGGTTTGCGAGCAGGAGAAGAGTTGCCGCAAGCAAGCGGAAGAACAGATTGTCAGCATGCACGAGGATATTGGCGTCATGTTGAGTAATCCCACCTGTACGGGGATGCAGCGGCAGGTGCTGGAAGCCGTGGATACTGCTCTGATGGATAATCTGGAGCATATTCAAGCGGGTAAAAGCCTGGCGGATTTGCCCACGCCAATTGAAGAAATTGAGCTGGAAACGCCACGGCCGGGTGCGGTGACGAAGACCGCAGAAGAGAAGGAGTCTGCGCAAGAAAAAGAGCAAGCAGTCAAAAGTCGCGAAGCGGCGCCGCATCCTCCAGAAAAGGCCAAGAAGCCGAGCGCTAAGCAAGCTGCTCAGCCGGAATCTTCGCCCAAACGTCCTTCAGGCGTGATGGGACGCTTTCTTGAATGGTTGAACACGCCTTGGAGCGTGGGTTGGAAAGACCTCAGGAAGAAGAAGCGCGATACGAGGCGCAAGTAAGTCTCAGGCCTTGTCTTTTGTAGACGAGATTCTGAAGCGGGCTTTGTCTATGCCATGTTTTTTGATCATTTTCCCCAGGGCGCGCCGCTCTTTACCTGACCGGCGCGCTGCTTCACTGATGTTTCCACGCGTGGTCTCCATCAACCAGTTCAGATAGTCGCTCTCGAAACGCCGAACCACGGCGCTTTTGGCGTCATTAAAGGATTGAGCTTCGAAGCTGACGTCAAACTGGAGGGGAATGGCGTTTGGCGACGAAGGCAGAGAAAATTGCAGCTCCGCATTGTCGCTGAGCAGGTATTCCCGTTGCAGCAGATTTTCCAGCTCTCTCACATTTCCTGGCCAGGCGTAGGTCTTCAGCGCTTGTAAGGTCGCCATGTTGAGCTGTTTCTCAGGACGACGGTATTGTTGACTGAAGCGTTGCAGCATATACCGGGACAGCAGCTCAATGTCTTCTTCGCGACCCCGCAGGGCTGGCATGGTCAGGGTCAGGATATGCAGGCGAAAGAACAGGTCTTCTCGAAACTCTCCCTGCGCTACTTGCTGCGCCAGGTTGGCGTTGGTGGCGGCGATAACGCGGATATCCGCAGTGCGGTATCCCGCGGAGCCCAGTGGGCGGTATTCTCGGGTTTGCAGAAAACGAAGCAGGGCGACTTGGGCTTTGGCGGACAGGCTGTCTATTTCGTCGAGAAAAAGGGTTCCCCGGTTGGCTAATTCGATCAACCCCGGCTGTGCGCTTTTGGCGTCGGTGAAAGCGCCCTTGGCGTGGCCGAATAACTCATTTTCCAGTAATTGCTCTGGTAAGGCTCCACAATTAATGGGGATAAACGGAAACTGTCGGCGCTCGCCCAGATAATGAATCGCCCGCGCCGCCATCTCTTTACCGGTGCCGGTTTCGCCTTCGATCAACACTGGCGCATCGCAGCGCGCGATCCGGGCAATCAGACGCAACGTAGCGGTGAACGCGGCGGAGCGACCGATCATATTCAGCGCATCGAACTGTTCCCATAAAGCGGCTTCCTGATGGGAATCATAGGTATCTGCTTCACTGCCTTCCCGATGGCGTAGGCGATCCAGTCGCAAGGCCAGTTCCGCCTTATGACAGGGCCAGCGTACAAACTCATCGAAACGCTGCATGAAATCCGCGTCCCACTCTCCCGCGTCGGAGCTATACACGCACAGACTTCTGCCGCGCTGATCCGGCGTCAGGGCGGCGAGGATGGCGTCTTTGGGATACGGCTGGGCGCCCAGCAAAAACAGAGTAATAGCGTTGGAGCAAGGCTGAGGGCGATTCAGCCAGACGTCGCCGGACACAAACTGAGGTCGGTAGCCCAGCTCAGGCAGAATCCGGCTGAACTCAGAATGATGCTGTGATGAAGAGCTGAAGGCGATGCAGTCTAAGGTTTCCATATGCCTGCTCCAGGCGTTTCTTGTTATCTTCAGAGACGCGCCCGCCGATGACTGCACTGAGTAAACGCGTCCATGAATGAGCGCGCCGCTAACCCGAAGCGCTGCCAGGGAGTTTTAGTATAGTTCGAAATTTTCACTTTGCAGGAAGATCGGGATAAAGATGCTTGCTGGTAAGAAGAGTTATTTATCAGTGATAACTTGGGAGCAGGAGCAATCCGGTGTGCGACCACCGATCTACGGAGTAGCTACAAAATATTCATGAAAAATACGAGCTCATATGCTTGTTAGTGAACCATGATGACCGACGTGTTGATGGTTGGGTTGAATAAAAATTTTTCGAAATTAGATGACGGCTTTTCTCTAAAACTAGCGCTTTATACCGCGTGGCTATGGTCAAAGCGTGAGGTTTTAAAGCTATCGCAGCATCGCTCGACCTTCTTTGGCTAATGCTAGAAGGGGTACTGGGGTGCGAGACTGTTTATTTCACAACTTTTTACTCTTGATTAAGAGATTCAGCATAACTGAAACTTCGCTTTTTAAGACGCATGAAAAACACGCTAATACAATGGTTTAGGTTGAATAAAGGGCCATTCGTAAAGACGTAGTAATTACCAAAATATGGAGTAGGTCAAAAGGAGTAGGTCTGATGGTGGGTTGAGCCTAAAACTCTCATCCGTTAAGTTTTGTAACAATAAAAAACGTCAGCCATCGCTAACAAATACTACCGCCGCCACATAACGTTGCCCCTGGCGTTACGCCAATGGTTACCCTGCCTAATTGTTGGAGTTGGGACCCGCCGGGCTGAAAAATTTATCTTTCAACACGATCACGGAATTTTAGGGATTAAGAATGAATCAAGCTGTTAATCTGACTGCACAACGTATTGGCCAAGCTGGAAGGGGTAAACTTGTTTTAGCTCATGGCTCTGTTGCTGTTACTTTTAACAAGTTACTGGAGCAAGCTAAAAGAGGTAACTACTGGGCGACTTTTATAGTTAGAGAGATTGAGCAACTAACTGCAGGTGTTAATAATAGTAAGCAAGTATACACTCATGAAAAGCTGAGGGCAGGTGGGTATGCTAACTATCGCATGGTTTTACCTGGCTGCTCAGCCACTATTGTTTGTACGCCAAGCGGGGAATACAACATTTATGCTCTTGAGGTAGACTTCGACTATTTCCAGAAGCAGGAAGAAGCTAAGAAGCCTGGCCTTCACTTTGTTCGCAAAGGCAGAGAGGATATGTGGACATCCTCTTTTTTAAGCCAGAAAGAAGTTGCAGATAACGGCAAGAAAATGCGCCAACCTGGGTTTGTTAAAGCCCAATCAGCTAATAAAATGGACTGGATTATTGCTGGTGTTGCTGATCTGAATCACACTCCTGCTGAGGCTGCAAAGGAGGTTGTCACGCATATTGCTGCAAGTCCTTACAACTATCCAAACCTATCTGAACTCGGTTTTAACTTGATGTTTACGCCTGGTAAGGGCTCCATAGGTGGATTGTTTCACCCAAGAGAAGCGTTTAACGCGACCAAATCAGAGCGATTGAATGAGAGTGCAACTATTCTTGCCGATGCAATGATTAAGGCGCAGAAAAAGCGTCAAAAGGTTGCTTGGATTTCACAGTTGGGCGGGTCTGGAGTTCTTACGCAAGCTCTGAAAATATGTAAAGACAGAAACGTTAAACTCAATATGCAAGCAGCCTACTTGGCCAATCCTACGACTTCTTCCTCTCGTGCTTTGGATTTAGCGCTAGGTCTTGGGATGCAAATTGATGTTAACGAAGAGTTTTCGAAAAGCCGTGCGCTTAATCTGAATGAGCTTGTGGGAGGAAATTTGGTTGGCGCTGCACCTATCTATAACATGGTTAAGCGTTTTAGGTCTCAAGAAGGGTATGGTATCAAGCAAGCAATGTGGGAAGGAATGGCTGGTTATGGGAACGGCAAGGAAGTCTATGGCACTGGTGTTGCCGCCGCCGCCTTGGGGACCGCTATGATGTCTGGCTCTTTGAGTACAGTTTGCGAGACGATTGTCAGTTCTGCTCCAATTGCTATTGCTATTGGTATGAATATCCCCGCTTTAAGTAGATATCCAACTTTCAAGGCTGCCTTTAATAACTTAGATCGTAAACTTTGGTAGAAAAGTACCGAATGGGCAATGGAAAATGAATCTACTCGCTCTAAAACTAAGACATTTACACGAGCCGTGTATTCCTGCTGGACCTGACTTTTCCCAGGCTCAGCGGCTGGAGGTTTCCTTATCAGGCAGTATGCTGAGTATGTTGGCTCCGAAACACCAGCCTGCTAAATCGGTAGATAAGGAAATCAGGTTGTCATCGAATCTTAACTTGCATGATGAGTCTATTTACAAGACTGACTTGCATGGCGGATGCGATTATTTCCTGGCCATGAAGAGATTTAGTCGGTTCCGTGGTCCTATTTTTACTGGTTATGTTGCACAGTTAGGCATCACTCTGCTCCTGGAAAAGATATTACCTTCTCGGCCGAATTTTTCTTTGTTTCATGCTGGTGACTTAGAGGGCACCGTAATGTCTCTGTTAACCCAGGAATATGGAAGCGAGTCATCTAATGGGCGAAGCAGTTACGATGCTCCAGTTAATTGGAGCATTAAAGGCGACTTTCCCGTACCGTGCGCTACCTATGAGGTATTAACTGCGCCTAACCGAAGCGGTTTACGGAAGAAGTCTATGGTGTTTCCAGTGGAACATGGAGTCTTAGCGACAATTTCTTTTCACTTCCAACAGTTTGCAATTGGAACCCTTGCTGACCAAGATAAGTTGATTAATCCGCAGCCGTTATATGAATTGGCGCAGAACATAATTGATAGTGTTCAATTGCAACTCTCTCCAAACATACTGAACGAGTATCAAGAAATAAGGTCGCAGCACCCGGATGTAGCGCTAAGCGAAGAGCTTAAGCCGCTAAAATGGACTTCTCCAGAGCAGGATAAAGAGTGGGATGAGTACTCTGCTGAACTTGCAGAACAGCGTAGCGCTTCGGAGTTCTCGAAGCGGCATAGTTAAATCGCTGAATAACTATGTTCTTTGTTAGCAAAAACGCCCTGTAAACTTACAGGGCGTTTTTATTTAACGGTCTACAAAAATAGAGGGAGGCAAGAAGTGAGCATTTGGGCAATCAAGCTCAGGAAAAAAAGACCATGCGCTCCGATAGGGCCCGACTTCGCTGGTACAAAGCTTGTCAGTACTTCATTGTCTGGCTCTAAATTAGGGGTGAGGTTGAATCGTCATATGCCGACGGATGGCGCAGAGCACGCAATTTTTCTGGCTGAAAGCTACAACGTCTTCCATGACGAGTTATATACGGATGTTGGAAGAAAAGACGCTAAGCTGCTTAACATATTAACACGTAGCTGGAAGTTTCGAGGGCCTGCTTTTGTTGGGTATGTTGCGCATGTTAGCTTGGCTGTTACAGTCGAAAAGCGAAATCGCTCAGCTGGCGAAATATCGCTTTTTGAGCCCGCGGAGTTTGAGCGTTTTCTGCTAAGCAGGTTGACCAAGCTATATGGTAGTAAAATCTACGATGGAAGAAGTGAGTATGAAGCGCCATATCAATGGAAAGTTCATCGATCACTTTCTGTGCCTGCGGTTAGCTATGAAATTCGACCTGTAATGGGTGGGCATGATCGCTCAATGTGTTTTGCCTTCCCTCTCGATCATCAAATCTGCGTGCTTTTCTATTTCCAGCTGGTTCAATATGAGCCGGGAAATCTCAATGATAAAGACGAAATGGTTTCCCCTGATCCGCTCTATGCGTTGGTTCGGGAGGTCATTAACAGTGTGACTCTTGAACTTTCTCCTTCAGCTTTAGACGAATACAAGAAGATAAAAGCAAGCTATCCTGAATCGACGCTAAGTGAGCGTCTTCAGCCGTTAAAATGGACAACGCCGGAGCAAGACGCTCAATGGAAAGACAAGCTTAGAAAAGAGGCTGAGTATCGCAGACAAATGGAGGTCTCGGAGAGCGAGCTTGCTCTTGAGGAGAAGCTGAAAGACGCGTCAGCGGAGGAACTAACCAAATATATCGAGCAAGCGATAGAAGCGGAGAAGAAGCAAAGCGGCGATCGGGGTAAAGGCTAGTCCGTGATTACATAGAGATAGCTTGCTCTGCATTCGGGTAATTTATCTTTTTGCTTCCCATTGGCATCCATTCTTATTAAAAAGCCCCGCTTATGCGGGGTTTTTCATATCCCGAGTTTGTAAATTCTGCACTCATGCAGTCGGGTGACTACTTGCCCGCTTATCCGGGTGGCTTTTGACCCGCTTTTTTCTTTTTCTGATATATGGGTCTCGTGTCTATCAGAGGCGTAAGCCGTGTTTCAGTGGCTTGTCCTGGCGTTTCAGGAGAGATGATCTCTCTTTGTCTGGCGCGCAACTTGCTGCACTGGAAAGGGGAGAGTCGTTGGGAAGGAGCATTGCTTATGGAAATGGAGCATGAGGACGATGTCTTGATAGTGGGCCGGAAAATTCTGGAGTACCTGCAAAGTCACCCCTCTGCGGCGGACTCGTTGCAAGGTGTGGTGCGCTGGTGGCTGGCGGGGGAGGAGGCATGCTCTTGGGACAGTGTGCAACGGGCGCTTGAGGGATTGCTGCGTCAGGGCGTTATTGGGCGGCGCATTCTGAGTGACGGCGGCGTAATCTACTATTCCCTTGAAAAGTCTTGAGATGAACGCATGTAAGAAAGTAAGACGTGTCTTAGCTCATGGTGTAGTTAAAATAGGAGTAGCCAATGAAACCCGATGAATTCATGAAGAAGTACGGTTTTGTAGAAGAGGACGAAAAAGAGCACAGTCTGCAGGAAAACGCCAAAGAACGGGCCAGGCATATACATCGACCTAATGCCGGAACGCCCTTTGATTGGGAGGATTGGGAGCGTTATCGCAAAGAGCATGACGTAGAGGAGGGCGAGGCTGACTAGTTGATTACACTGTTAGCCCTCCAGTATCAACTGTGGCCAGGTTTAACTTGGTCATGGCTTGGTTCCCCGACATGTAGCTCATACTTTATGTCCTGAGCCATATCACCATCATCTCCAACAGGCGTGGCGGGTAAATTAATTCAATTAGCCCGAGGCAGTTCCAAAAAGAAGCGACACCCCCCCTTCGGCAGGTTCTGGAAGTCGATGCGTCCCTGATGTTGTTCTATGATGGCTTTGCAGATATAGAGGCCGAGGCCGGAACCGCCGGTGCTGCGGTTGGCGGCGGTATCGCCTTGAGCGAAGCGGGTAAACAGGCGCTTGGCGAGTTCCGGTGTGATGCCGGGCCCTTGGTCGATGACGTTGATGTATAACCGCTCTGGGGTATCTTTGAGCGCGACTTTGATCTCCCCACCATGAGGGGAGAATTTCAGGGCGTTGGAAAGAAGATTCTGCAGCACTTGCAATAAGCGATCATGGTCTGCGTTTATCAAGTCCGTATCCTGGCGTTGAAAATGTAGCGTCACATTCTGGAGTGAGGCGGCTGGAGAGATAGTGTCCACGGCCTCCTGAATAAGTTCAGCCGGGTTTAAAGGCGCTATGTCCAGGGTGAGCCGGCCCGACTCGATACGCTCAATGTCCAGCACCTCATTTACCAGCTTAACCAGTCGAATCGTGTTGTTGCAGGCCATCTGCAGCATATGGGCTTTTTGCTCCGGGTTGTGATCAAAGCGGCCGCTCTGCAACAGTCCTAATGATCCCTGGATTGCGGTTAAAGGCGTGCGTAATTCGTGGCTGACCACGGCGACCCATTCCCGGCGTATATGGTCGAGCCGGTCTTTTTCCATCTCGGCGCGACGCCGCGCTTCCTCATAGATGTATGCGATGATGGCGACAAAGCTCATCGATGCGACGCTGGCGGATAATCGACCTGCCAGCGAATCTTCCCAGCCTTTGCCTTGAATCAGTCCGGTGTTGTGGGCTCCAAGTATTGCCAGCAGGCCGATGGCTGCAAGCAGGACAATCCCCGGCGCACGATATTTATCACCGACAAAGCTCGCGATCAGGGGAAGCGCGGGCAACCAGGTCAGTACGCGGGAGGTGAGGCCGCCATCGCTCCAGGCGGTGGCGAGAATGATGAAGAGCGTGGACAGCAAGAGCAGGTCCGCCGCCAAGCCAGGTCGTCCTGTCAGCCAGAGTGCAATCAAGCCGGATAACAACGACGGCGTGGCGAAGGCGACGACCAGCGTGGAGGCGGTCCAGCCGTCAGTGGCGTAGCGCACCAGCGCCATCGTGGCGGCGCTGATGAAGCCATAGAACAGCAGGCCGACGAGCACCCTCTGACGGCTTAGTTGCGCCTCGGATAGAGACGCGCCGCCAGGAATAAGTCGGTCGAGCAGACTGACGTGCAGCTCTTTGAGTCTTCTCATCGGGCGTCGCGTTTATGGCTGGACTTTCCGGTGTTCCATCCATCGCCGGCGTATGATCGCTGCAGAGTGGGGCGGGTTGAAACCAGAGAAAGGCCAGCCCTTGTAGGCGCTGAAGTCAGTCTACTGTTTAGCTATCAGTTTAGACGAGAAATCAAGGCGGTTTAGACTAAAAATCAACGTTATAGAGCGGAGTAAAAGTTGGCGTCGTCGCCGGGAGTGGAGTTGCGAGCGGTCTCAAACGCTTTGGACATGGAGTCGGCGATGGCGGCTGCGCGGGTTTTCATCAATTCCGCTTTAGGCCCTGCGTGATGGCGATCTATTTCCTGCTGCCACAGGGTGAGCCAGCGTGCGAAATGTTCTGGACGCAAAGGGGATTTTGCGTCCAGCGCCGCATGGGCTTCGTAGACTCTGCCTTGGAAACCTGCGCGCACTCCAAACAACAGGGAGTTCCAGAAGGCGACAATGCGCGGCAGGTGGGCAGGAAGGTCGATGGCCGCAACCTCTGTGAAGAAGAAACCTACTTGCTCATCATTTAACAACAGGGCGTAAAAGCGCTCGATGATATCCTGAATATCATCGACGCTGGCGATGTCCTGAGCAGGTTGAACGGTCACAGATAGACTCCCATGGGTTGCGCAGGCTTATGCGTTTGCAATCGCTTTACGTGCAGCGCCGGGAGCTCCCCAGGCGAATGCGGCGTTCAGCAGTGCGCACATAAGCATGACGGCGACGATAGGAACCAGTGTGCCGTCGGAAAGCGCGGATGACAAGGCGCTGATGGCGCCGGAAATAGTGAACTGCAGCGCGCCCATCAACGCAGACGCCGTGCCGCTGTTGCTTTTAAAAAACTGGATGAAGCAGGCGGAGCCGTTTGGCATGGCGGCGCCAAGCGATCCCACGGAAAGCATGAGCGCGGGAGCGAACAGATACAGTGATGGATAAAAGAAAACGATGGCTATCAGCAGGATCACCCCGAAAGTCTGCAACCATACCGCCAGTCGCAACAGTTGAGCGGACTCCACCCAGGTCAGCAGCGCGCGGTTGGCCATGCTCATCAGGGCCATGACCGCAATATTGCCGGCGAAGAGCAGGGAAAATGCGAATTCGGATAAGCCGAACCATTCCTGATAAATAAAGGACGCGTGAGTCAGAAACGTCAGCATGACGCTGAAGCCCAGGGACTGAATGAAGATGAAGCGCAAGGCGGCGGTATTTTTCAGAATCTCCAGATAATCCGCCAGGACGTTGCGTTTAGGCGGCGGAGAGTGCGGTGGCGCATCAGCGAATAAAGAAAACCATAAGGTGACGATCACCACGCCGGTATACAGCGCCAGAAACAGGAATATCCAGCGCCAGTCAGCAAAAGCGAGAATAGTGCTGCCCAGCGTCGGAGCGATGGCTGGCGCCGCGATCATGATCAATCCGATCAGAGAAAACAGTTTAGCGGTTTCCTGTCCTTCCGTGCGGTCGCGAATGATGGCGGGCACGCTCACTGCGCACCAGCCGCCGCCAAAGGCCTGGGTAAAGCGCCAGATTAGCAGGGAGGCCAGGCTCTCGCTTTGCGACAGCATGAGACAGGAGAACAGGAAGACGGCCAGGCCGGTGAGCATGATCCGGCTGCGGCCAAGACGGTCCGATAACGGGCCGCCGATTAACTGTCCGATGGCCAGTCCCAGAATATACACGCTGATGCTGAGAGAAACGTCGTGAATATCTGCGCCGATTGCTTTGGCGATATCGGGAAAGGCAGGTAGATAGGTATCAATGGCGAAAGGGCCAAGGGCGACCGCCATCGCCAGAATAAAAGCGATACGTGAGTGGCTGCTGGAAGATGTCATGAGAGTCGGCTGCGCTGCGGAGCTTTGTACGAAAAAACAACAAAGCTTGGTTATAACGAAGAAAGCAGGCTAGGATGCCTAATCCTGACCGCCCGGACAAGTGGTAAATTTCGAATTCCTTATGTAATTAATTCGAATTGAAAAATTAACGAATCTTCTCACCGCCATTCCGCATATTCCCTTCGGCTGATTTCATTAGTTTGGAATTGCAGTTAGATTGAACTTACCTGAAAACACAATAAAAATTGATTTTATGTTGCACGATAGATCATTTTTACTGAAAGCGAAAGACGCTCTTACTGAAGCGGATCTGCTCAATACGGAAAGCCCGTTTTACGCCAGCGTATTACTGCGTGAGGCGGGGCGCACCATGCTCATGCCGGACCGCATTGGCGCCGCCTGCTGGATTGGAAAAAGCTATTCATTGCGGGATATTCCATCTTCGCAATCGAGATATTACGCCAGATGGTTCAAGGACTTGCTGGATAGATTGCGTCAGGAACGCGTGTTTCTGGTGTATAACGATGAAGCGCCGCCACAGATGCCGATCTTCCAGCGCAGCGCCAGCGGAGAAGGCTTGCAGGCGGCGCCGGATTGCGCTGAACTGGCGGCTCGTTTGCTCAGAGAATTGCATACTGGTACGGCTCAGAATGCGCCAAGCCAACCCGTCTCTCACGCCAACCCAACACGGCGGAAAAAACAGGCGGCCTTGATGTTTGAGTAATGTTTGCACACACGAGAAAAAAATGGTCTTATTGCGCGCCTTTTTGTTGTCGTGGTGTTTTACATGAAAAAGTTGTTCGCGCTGGTGGTGGTCGCCGGTCTTATTTATCAGTTCAAGCCGGAGTGGATTCCGTTTACCCAGCCCGAAGGCGCCTTTTACGTTGATGGCTCTCCCAGAACGTTGCTGTTTACTTTTAGCGATTGCGGGCAACCCTGCGCCAAGGTCAAAGACGAATTAAAACGCAGAGGCGCCGCCTATGAAGAAGTGGTGGTGGACGCCAGTGCGGAAAATCGCCAGCTGTGGGACGGTTTCTCACCCTATAACTCATTCCCATTATTGATTGTCGGCAATGAGCGGGTTTATGGCGACATGGGCATTGAGGTGGCGACTGCGCTGGCGTTGAATTATGGCGAGGATTCGCTCACATCAGAAGAACGTGAGCTGACATCCTCGCATTTCAATGCGGACGGCTCCCCAAGAGTTGTGATGTATGGCGCGGACTGGTGTCCTCATTGTAAAAAGCTGCGCGGCGAATTTCGGGATGACGGTATGGCGTTTTCCGAGATTGACGTGGAAAAAGCGTATAACAGAGACCAACTCATCCGCACGCTGGGCATCAACGGTTATCCCGTGACTTACGTGGGATATCGTCGTGTGGTGGGGAATGACATCAAAGCTATTAAGAAAGCGCTCGCCAGTTATTAATCCTCGTTAAATATCCAAGCATTCCAAAGGCCGCCATTGCGGCCTTTTTCACTTCAGGTTCTCCTGCAGAATATTACAGAACAGCGCCCCCTGTTCGATGGCGTCGTCCAGCGCCACATGGGTATGAGGCAGGGGATCAAACCAATGTTGGGGCATCTTACGTTTGGCGGTCTCCCTGAAGGGTGTTTTCAGCACCGCCATCGCGTAGCTTTTGATGTCCAGCGCAGAGTGAGAAAACGGACTCTCGCCGGTGAATTTCATCAGATACCAGTAGACGAACATAAAGTCGTAGGAAGCGGGATAACCGACGAAAACAGGCTTGCCGGGCAATTGCTTGAGCCACTGCAGATACTGCTGCATCGCCTGTTGCGGCGGCTGCAGGTCCTGGCGACAGGCATCCCAGGCGACCTGATTTTGCTCCCACCAGGCCTGCGTATCCGGGTGGGCGGAGGCTTCAGGGAGAGTTTCCAGGTTGGCGGAGAAGGTCCCGACCAATTCCTTTTCCGCCGTATAAGCCGCTGAAGCGAAGCTCAGCATGGAATGCGGTCCGGGAATCGGTCCGTCCGCCTCCACATCGGTACTGACATAAATTTCTGGTTTCGCCATAAGTCACCTGTGCTAATTAAGTAAGAAATGTGTCGAAAGACTTAATCATTGGCCGCTAAATAGGGCGCAATGCCAGTGAATACAGGGCGGTAGAACACCGCCTCCGCCTGCGACAATTCCGCCAACGGGTACTTCTTGCCTTTCCGAAAGCGGGGGTTGTTAGAGTCCGTCACTTTGCCATGGCTCAGTAGCGCCTTGATCAATACCTCTATATATAGGCTGCGTATGGGAATTTCATCGTGGATGAAAACCTCCATGATTGCTTCCAGCAGATAGCGTTGCGCTGCACGCAGTCCTTGATACTTTAATATGTCATGTATGCAAGGGATTCCGTCTGCGAGGATGTCGCCGCGAGAGATCTGTGTTCCCTCGAGAGCTGGAGAATAGAAATAGCTTGGCTCGAGTGTGTGACGCTTTCCATTCGTTTCCGTAATGGTGGGGTGCAATAGACTCCCACCGTAGCGAGAGGCAGGGGGGACCTTTTCGAAAGAAAGGCGCCCGTTAACAGGTGATATTATTTGTTTTTGTACATAAGCATATTTGGAGGCGCGTCCAGTCAGAAAGTATTCCAGTTTGTCAGGGCAGTGATAGAGATCTTTGCTTGGGCTCTGCTTATCCCTTGCTCCTATTTTTTCGCCTTTGTGTACGGTCGCTTTGTCAGTAATGAATATGGAGTCGTTAGGCAAGAGTGGAATCTTGGAGAGCTGTGCACCGGACTCAGAGTAAATAAGTATTGTGGGAGACTGGGTGCGATTATCTTTTTGACGCTTATTTAAAATAATGAAAGATTTCAGTTCGGTAAGCTCGTCATGGACTTCTTCGAATGTCTCGTCCTTAATAAGCTGGTGAAAGACAGCAACGCCATCTTCGAGAGCGATAATAGGCTGATGGTAGGGGTGGGTTTGAAAAAGAGCGTCTCCTGCTTTGATTTGAATCCCATCTTGCACTAACAATGTATCCCCATATCCAACCAGAACGCTGGACCACAGGTTTCCTGCGTCATCTAGAATATTTATTCTGCCATTGAAGGAGCAGGCTACAAATTTTTGTTCTTCTTTATGGGCAAGAGCACTTAACCCTTCAAATTGGACCCATCCAGATTTGTTTGCACGTGTGATGTTGTCTTTGGGAGTCGCGCGAAAAGTTGCAGCGCCAAAACTCACAACAATGGGCTCTATAGTTTTAGATAAATGCGCGAATGTAATGTTCGTCAGTGCGGCGATATTTGTGTTGAGCGGCAACCAGTATTGAAGCGTTGGAGACTGTCCACAACATACTTGGCAAATGCCTGCTTCAGCTTGGCAAGTTAGCGGGGACCTTACAATAACGCCGAGAACCTGATGGTTCAGTATCTGATCAAGATGACGTGGCCTGATGATTTTATTGGCTTCAATAATAACTTGTCCGGTTGCTGGCGATTGGACCGGTTGAGCAGTTACTCGCCCTATCAACGCTGCATTATTGGTAATCTCTGAATGAGAGAGAGGAATGGGGAAACCTGCTTCGGCGTTGCAGTCTTCGACAAGCGTAATCAGCTGCTTATTTATGCGATTAAGCTGGTGGAAAAGTGTTGCGGCGCTTTGCCTCCTTTTAACATTGGCTTTTAACTCGGAGCGGTATATTTCCGCTTCAATGAAGTGCTCAAAAGGCCTGACGCCGCCAGCTTTGTTGCCAGGAAGGGCTGTGGTGGCGTACATGAAATTTTTTCTCAACATATGGATGGCGACAATTGAGCAACAACCTGAGGCAGAATCTTTCCCAAGTGCGTTTACCTCGTTGTGCCACAATGTTGGAGAGGTAAGACCAAATCGTTCTGATAGAAGCGTATCTATTTGTTGGATTGCACTGTTGTGAGTCGTGAAAAGTATAGCGCCATGCTTGTTATAGCGCTCACCTTGGGTGAAAAGTCCTGCTTCATACTGGTCGTAGAACTCCAGCAACTCAGACTCACTCTCCTTCCGAAGTTGCGGTAGATCCGGCAGTGTCTCCAGTTCTTTGAATGATGGAGAGATTGTGAGATGGGGGCGGTATGTATGCGCCAATGTGGTCAATATCTCCGCAAGCATGGGAAGGTCAAAGCTCGACTCCAGGGCCACACGGGTGAACAGCGTGTCGAGAAACAGTTTGTTGAAACAGCGGTTCAGTTCCTCTAATGAGAACCAGCGTGAGAGACTCCGGTTCGCCAAGATACGACCCACCGTTGAGAGCGTGCGGTTGCGACCGAGTCTCACTTGTTGCTGTAGTGACGCCAGACCTCGATCATATCGATGCACCGCTTCGTCAGGGTGCAGCAGGTCCAGGGTTGGTTTGGCGTCATCCCTGCAGGTCAGCTCGTATAAGGTGATGATATCCGCATTGTTCAGCCTGTTGTGTCCAGAGAACTTGAATTCCTTGTCAGGATCATATTCAAACTGTTGAACTGCACTGACTGTCTGGGCGCCGGTTTGCAGATAGACCCTGACTCTGGCGCCGTATTCGATATGTTTTTCGGGATAATCATGCGCCGATAACTGTACTGTCGGACCACCGGTGAGACAGGGGATAAGGCTCAAGGTTTGCGGAGGCGAACCCGGAAAATGTATCGCTACCCGATTCTGCGACATGAGCGTCGTTAGGGTCTCAGGCAGGGTCGATGAGGAGAGGGTGCGGATATCGCCCTGTGCAAGGCGGGGCGTCAGAAGCGGCGCAAAGACTTTGACAGCGACAGACAGGGGCAGCCCCACATGTCCCTGGCGCATAAGCGGCGAATGAACGCTGACTGCGCCTGTTTCGTTTGGATAATTCAATCCTTCGACTATCAGGGCCCGTAAGTCCGGCGCTAAATCTTTTATTGCATGCATATCAAATACCCGCTGTTGACAGATGGCCAATGAGCCGTATAATGGCGCTTATATACCTTCCATAAGTTACATATCTTCTTGTTTTCCCTAACAAAAAACCGTCAACGTTAATACTCTTTCATCTTTCTTGCAAACACTTTCCTATATGATGGCGTCTCCGTCGATGGAGTGGCGTTTATCCTTTGCTGATGCGGGTTGGCGACAGCAATTTCAGGCTTGCGTTCTATACTAGTGGCAGGACTGAAACCAAGTTTGCGAACTTTTGCAATCTGCGTTGAGGACAAAGGGATGAACGGACAAGAAAGAGTGTTGTTGGACGCCAGGCCGGGGCAGGCGGTTTATAACCGCATTACCTTGCCCTTTTACGATTCTATGGTGCTTGGCTTTTCCAATCATTTCGCTTGGCGTTGTCCATCGGCGAATCTGCTCGAACTGTATAACCGGAACCTGTCGGCGTCTCATCTGGAGATGGGCGTGGGCACCGGCTACTTTCTCGACCATTGTACTCCTGCCGTTCGGCTCGAAAAGCTGACGTTATTGGACCTGAATCCAACGTGCCTGCGTTATACCGCCGGTCGCCTCTGGCGCTATCAGCCAAGGTCGTTGAGGCACAATGCGTTAGAGCCATTCCCTTTAGACTCACATCAGTTCGGCTCTGTGGGATTGAATTACTTACTGCACTGCATGCCCGGCTCGCCGGAGCAGAAGGGCGTTGTATTTGATCACGTGAAAGCCGTGTTGGCGGAGGTAGGCGTCTGCTTCGGTTCGACGATCATTAATAACGGTGGGGAATCCCGGTTGGGCGGACTGTTGAAGATGCTCTACAACCGCAAAGGAATTTTCAGCAACCTGAAGGATACCGCCGACGCCTGGATCGAGCAGTTGGAGGCTAGGTTCAGGCGGGTGCAAACGCAAGAGATCGGCGCTGTTCTGTTGTTTTCCGCTAGAGACTGATCTTGTTGCGGTCACTATTTGACTGACGACAAAGAGCTAAGCAAACATGGCAATTACTTCAAAAAGAACCGGAGTCATCGCGACTGTGGCCATTATCTGGCTGATCGCGACGTCCTATTTTGTATACCTCAGCCTTACCTCTGAAGCGGACTCCGACCGCAGACGAGATATGAGAGAGTTTCAGCATGGCGTAGATTTTGTACGTCGGGCTGACGGTAAATATGTGTTGGTCTGGTCCAGCTCAGGATCGCCTTTGGACCCCAAGGAGGCGGATGGCGATGAGTGGATTCATGACGTTTATTACTCCTTCATTGACCCGAAAGATCCCCAGCTTGATCCGGTCACGCTGATCTCCGCGCCCCTGGCGCAGGAGCCCGCCAGTTCCGCCATCAATGACGATGGCCATATCATGGTCACCATGGAGGACGCCTGGAATGTAGAGAATGTTCTGGCGCAGACTTTCGGACTGTATGACAGCGACATGAGTCCGATCAAAGCCTATCAGCAGGTCGTCTATGATGGCGGGCACTCCGGCCATGTGACGTCGGCCGGCAAGCGTTTCATTGTGTTCTATTCTGAAGAATGGGTGGATGGCGGCGGCGTCGACGACCTTGGCTCCGGCGACGACGTGCTGATGGCGGTCTACGACACCCATGGCGAATTGCTGCACGAACGTGATGTCGCCGTCGGCGACCGCACCCGGGACTGGTGGCCGCTGGCGGCGGGCTCCGATCGCAGGGCGTTGCTGGTGTGGCAGCGCTTTGTGGACGATAAGCCCTACGCCCGTCTGATGTATCGCATGTATGACCCAGTGGGCGACAAATGGGTGAAAGGGGAGACCGAGCTGGTCAAAACCCAGGAATACTATACCTACGATGTGCAATACATCGGCGCGATTGATCGTTTTCTGGTGACAGGCGCCTACAGCAACGGCGGTGGATTTGCCTATTTGATCGCCCCCGACGGCTCCATCACCGCCAGAAACACCAATCTGCCGCCTCTGGTGAGGGAAGCCCAGCCGGCCATTCGAACCGTTAACGGCAAACTGCTGGCGGTGTATCCCGCAGCGCCAGACAGGCTGATGGTGCTGTCTCTCACCAAGACGTCGATCTCTCTTGAGAAGCGGATACCGGTGGACTATCGCTGGTCCTACATCGGAACCGATGGCATTTTCCTTGATGACGGCACGGTGTATTTCGTGTCCCTGTCCGCGAACGGTCCCAAACAGCTGAAGGTCAGCGTCAACCTCGATTAAACCTCTCACCCGGGCCGACGGACTGAGCGCCGTCGGCCATCCCTGTCTATAGTAAAAGTGGCTGTGAATCATAAACGAACAAAGATTCTCTAAGGGAAGACGCCCAAGGGAAAGGATCAAGGCTATGGCGACAATACGCATGGACAAGGAGAACACGCAGGCGGAGCGGCAAACTCGGCAGGGACAAAGATTGACGAAACGGCGCGCGGGAATGCTCGCTGTGGCGGCTTTGTCGGGATTGACCGGCTCTTGCGCATTGAAACAACAAGGAAACTGGATACAGGAGGGAGAGACTGTGCCCGGCGGCAAGGGCAACGTGGTGGATCTGGATCAGGGCTGGACCGACGACACCCAGGCGGCGTTTTATTTCTCCTCACAAGGCTCGCGCATCATTCCCTATAAATGGTTTCTGGTGCTCGAGCGCAAGGACAGTCAGGCGCTGTTTCGCGCGGACGACCATATGGAGCGCATGCGCTATCTGCCGTCCACGCAGGTGGGCTCCTGGAACCCGGATGGACTCCCGGTCGGTTTCGTTAAGGACACCGGGGAAAACGGCGAGCAATGGATGGGCTTTAGTTGCGCCGCCTGCCATACGGGACAAGTAAGCTACCGGGGGCAGGAGATTCGTATCGACGGCGGCCCGACCCTGGGCGACGTGCAGACTTTCAACGCCGCGCTGGTGGATGCGCTGAGCAGCACCTATCAGGACAACGCCAAGTTTGATCGTTTCGCTATCAATGTGTTGGGCGAGCCGGATATGGAAGCGAAATTCAAGTTGCGTCAGGCGCTGTTGGCGCAAACGGAAGAGCTGGCCACCCGCAATCTGATCAATCACTCTGCGCCTCATCAGCCGGATTATGGCTATGGGCGAGTGGACGCCATTGGGCAGATCTTCAATCAGATCATGGTGTATTTCAACGATATGCCCAACAACGGACATCCCGCCAACGCCCCGGTGAGCTATCCGTTTCTGTGGGGAACCCAGCAGTCGAATGTGGTGCAGTGGACGGGCTTCGCGCCCAATGGCCCGTTTGATTTCGGCGCGCTGATTCGCAATGCTGGCGAAGTGCTTGGCGTGTATGGCCAACTCAATATCCCCGACGATAAATCGGTGTATCGTTACAAGTCCTCGTTTGATATCAAGGGGCTGGGGGATCTGGAGGCCTGGGTGGCGGATTTGCGTTCGCCGGCGTGGCCGACGGAGTACCTTCCCGCCGTCAATCCGGAGGTCGCCGCCCAGGGTAAGATGCACTACGACAAATACTGCCTGAGCTGCCATCAAGTGATTCCTCGCAGTCGTGAAGCGGCGGTCTATAACGCGGTGCTGACGCCCATAAACCAGGTGGGTACAGACCCGTTGGAATGGACCAATATGATGAAGTGCTATGACGCCGGTAAGTATGAAGGCCGCAAGAGCATGGGCATTATCGGCGACCCCATTCCCGCCACGACGTCCGGGCTTGAGCCTTTGGTGAACGCCGCAGTAGGCGGTTTGTTGGAGCACACGGCGGACTCCATTGACGCGGCCTCCGTGGACTATGCGACCGAGCTGCACTCCGAAAAGGCGCGCCAGGAGAAACTCAAGGATGTGATGGAGCAGTTCAAAATCAAGCAATCGCCATCCGTCGCCTGCGGCGATAATCTCCCGATCAGTGAGGGGACATATAAGGCGCGGCCATTGAACGGCATATGGGCGACGGCCCCCTATCTGCATAACGGCTCTGTGCCGAATCTGTATGAGCTGCTGTTGCCGGCGTCGCAGCGCTCCAAGAAGTTTTATCTGGGCTCGCGGGAGCTGGACGTGGTTAAAGTTGGATACGTCTCCATGCCGCATATGACGCTGTCCGATGGCGCGCTGATCAAGACGTTCGAATACGATACCAGCCTGAAGGGCAACGCCAACAGCGGGCATGAGTATGGCTCCAAAGACATGAAGGAGTCTGAGCGCATGGAGTTGCTGGAGTACTTGAAAACGTTATGAGGCGATCTCCTCAGAGATAACCGGAGCGCAGTCGGGCGTTCCGGTCTGATCGAGTCTTGATCCGGCAGGAGGAGGATTAGCGTCCCGCTTGCTCCACCAACGCGCGGATTTCCGGGTCTCTGACTTCAAAGGTGTCGAAGACGCCTAGTTGCCGCAGGCCCGGAATCAGTTCCAGCAAATCGTTTTTCGCCGCGGTCCGCTCCGCATCGGAAAGGCGCTCGTCCTTCATATCCCGGGCGCTCAACATAAACGCGGCGATTGAACCCTTGCGCAGGGTGACGCCTTGATGGGCGAACATATTTTCGTTTTCGGCAAGCACTTGTTCTGGTTTCATATCTGCAATCTCCTTTGGGGTTAACGGCGCTGAGGTGTGAGCGCCGGATTGATTTCTATGTTATTTCCTTCTAAATTGACCGGCTAACGCCAATCAGAAAATAAATTGCTCAATCCAGCCAAATGTATGTCTCCCTTTCCTGCTAATGCCGGTTCGCCGGTTTTACCTCAAGATATTTTGGTGCGCCGTCTTAGATCGGAGGGAACGGAGGAAAGGAAAGGGCATTCTCATGAATATGGGCAATTGTTTTGCGTATTGCAGGGGCTGACGGTGGCGGATACGGATGCCGGGCGCTGGTTAATGCCGTCCAATCGTCTGGGCTGGATACCCCCTGGCGTATGGCACGGCGCGCAATATTTCGGCGCCATAGCCGGCTGGAGCCTTTACCTGCATCCAGACATTTGCGCCCCCTTGCCTGACAAGCCTTGCGTCTATGAAGCGAACGCTTTGATGACGCCTATCATCGCGCGAATCGCTGAATGGCCGGGTGGCGAGCCTCTGGATGCTCCCCGTCGCCGCTTGTTGCATGTCCTGCTGGATGAAATCCAAGCGGCGCGGCAACCCGCGCTGCACCTGCCCATGCCAAGAGACAAGCGCCTCCTGCGTCTGAGCCATAAACTGCTCGGGGCCCCGGAAAACAACGATTCCTTGCTGGCGCTGGCCAGTGACAACGGCATGAGCGAACGCACGCTGACTCGCAAATTTCGCGAAGAAACCGGTCTGTCCCTGGGACAATGGCGACAACTGGCCAGACTGGCCCGCGCCCTCGAATTACTGGCCCAGGGCGTCCCCGTCACCCAAACTGCCCTGGACCTGGGATACGACAGCGTCAGCGCCTTTATTGCGCTGTTTCGGCGTTATTTTGGCGAGACGCCGGGGCGGTATTTGAAATAGTCAGGCTCAATGACAATTTAGTCTCTGCATCAAGCATTTCCTCATTTCTTACACACTTCTTCCGTAGTTCCTGCGGATTCGCCTTTTAGTATGTTTTTCACGGATCAGGAAGAGCAACGTGAACAACAGAGGTAGGTGGCTGTATGAAAAACTATTTGAAAACAAAGAGCTTAAATGAGTCGCATGGAGCGTTTGGTAAAGCGGGCGGGGCCGGTCTGGTTGCGCTTTGTTTGAGCGCGGGTCTGGCGTTGTCCGGGTGTGGCGGGTCTGCGGCGGTGTCTGATGGCGCAGCGGAGGACTCTTCTGGAACGGTGGTTGACGATAGTTCCTCCAGCGATTCTTCGAGCAGTTCTGGAGATGCCTTCAGCGTTGATATCACCAATGCCATATTCACTGAAACCAGTGGCGACTGCGCAGACTATGACAACTCGCTTGAAGCCTCCGTCACGGATATCCAGCGTGGGCTTGGTTTTGATGCGGCGGTGACTATCAGCAGCGACTCGGATAGTTGCACACTGGTCTCCAACTCGATACCCAACCACGACTTTAACGACGCCACCGCGCATTTCGCCAACAACGTGGCGGAAGTCAGTCAGAGTTTCAATATTCCCAGAAATCCTTCCTCCGCGTCTTCCACCACCTCGCTCAGCCAACGTCTGGTGAATGGGGTGATGTTGAACGGAGTGATATTGGATCTGTTGTCCGCAGGTTGCTATAACCCCTCCAGCCCCATGGCGGATGCGGACGGCAACACCGCCATTGGCTGTCCGGACACGTCCGATTGGCTGTTAGACCCTCTGGGCACAGATAGCAAATTTGGTGCGGACGCCCATAATGCCCACACCCAACCGGGCGGCCTGTACCATTATCATGGCAACCCCAACGCCATGTTCGACAGCAACCCCGGACCAAACGGATCGCCGGTGATTGGTTTCGCGGCGGATGGCTTTCCCATCTATGGAAGCTATTTTCTGGACCCTGACACAGGAACGGTGCGCAAGGCCGTATCCGGCTACACCCTAAAGACCGGTTCCCGGGGGACCAAGAGCACGAGTAACCCGGGCGGCTCCTACGATGGAACCTATATTGACGATTGGGAGTTCACCAACGCCGGCGACCTTGACGCCTGTAACGGCATGACGGTTGACGGTCAGTACGGCTACTACGTGACGGATGCTTATCCCTGGGTGCTGAATTGTTTCCGAGGCGCGCCTGACAGCTCGTTCTACAAATAAAGGGAGGTTGGCGATGAGCGCTTTCAGATTCGCATTTGCAGCGTTGTTTGCTCTTCTGACCGCCCCGGCGTGGGCGCACCAGGCTGGCGTCACCGATACCGCCGTGCAGATCGGCGCCAGCAAAGTGAAAGTTGTGTATACCGCGCCTGAGGCGGAGCTCGCCGCCGATTCCGTCATCGCTTCCAGGAGCGAAGCGATGACGACTTTGGTTGGCGCAGGCTTTCAGTTGCGCAACGACGATCGCGCCTGCGCTCTGATAGACGCCCGCTCACAGAACCTTGAGCAAATCGCCTCGCGTCAATTCGCCATGCTTTACGACTGCGGTAGTGATATCGGCGTCTTAACGGTCGGCTATCTTCTGTTGCAAAACAATGCCGGGCACAAGAATTTCGTGCGGATGGTCCTGGCGGACCGCACCGCCACGGTAGTGTTTGACAGTGCGCGCAGAACTCAGGAGATTCCCGTCGCGCAGTCTTTGCGGGCTTGGAACAAAGCGCTGACGGACGATTTTATGGGGGACCTGGGCGGCTCCAGCGGCATGAGCCAGTATTCCGACTACTTTATGCTGGGGCTGGAGCACATCGTCTTCGGCTTTGATCATCTCCTGTTTTTGCTGGGCCTGCTGTTACTGCCTTTGGGATGGAAACAGCTGGCAGCATTGATCACCTCCTTTACCGTCGCGCATTCGATTACGCTGGCGGCCTCCGTATTGAACTGGGTCAGTCCGCCGATGATGTGGGTGGAGGCGGGCATTGCGTTAAGCATTGTCTACGTGGCCCTGGAGAATCTGTGGGAGCTGCGTGGCGAACCAACCTCGAAAACCTTGGCTACCCGTTGGAAGCGGCGTCTACTGGTGACGTTCTCTTTTGGATTGATTCACGGCTTCGGCTTTTCGTTCATCCTGCGGGAAATCGGGCTCGGCGACCAATTGGCCGGGGCGCTGATGTCGTTCAATCTGGGCGTAGAGGCGGGGCAGATTGCTATCGTAACGGCGGCGTACGCCCTGATCTATTACGCAATGAAAGATTGGAATCTGTTGCGGATGGCGCGGGTCGGCTCGTTGTTTGTGGCGGCAATGGGCGGTTATTGGCTGGTGGAGCGCTTAGCCGCCTAACGCGGAAAAACTCGGCGTTGATCCTGTTTTAGCAGACGGCTAATCGCGGAAAAAATATTTGCATCAGGCTGTATTGAGCGCCCTGAGAGGCGCGGATAAAATCGCCGGAATTCCAACAATCGTCGGTGAGACAGCATATGTGGCGTTCGGTTTCTTCAAGCGAGCAGGGACAACAGCAGGAACGGCGTCCAGCCTCTGGCGGCGTCAAGGAATCCAGCTTTTGGTTGAGTCAGATATTCATGTTGGCGGCGACAGTGCTGGGGGTATTTCTCGCCGCCCAGGAAGGCCTCAATCAGGCGATTGCGTTCGATGACCTGACATCCCGTCAGAACAACTATTATTTACGCAGTTCCCTAGCCAGCGAGTTGCAGAGCAATATCGCCCAGGCCAGGGAGTATGCGGAATTTGTGCAACGTTCCAGCGACAACACGATCAAACAGTATCCGCTGCAATTGGATCTGTTTGTATGGGAGAGCATGCGCTATTCCCCCGCCACCCTGGAGACGCCGTCTGAGTTTATCTCGGAGATTCAACGCTTCTATCGCGAGGCCAATGATATTCGTCAGAAGATCGAGCGTAGGGTTTACGGGTCTGAGTTCGGCGGACAGGAGCTGCTGAAAGTGACGGAGCGCATGGAGAAAGACGTCATGCCAAAATTGCGCGCCAACATCGAAGGCTTGAAAAAGTCATTGGCGGACAAGGGCGTAGTGTTGGATTGAAATCGTTGTGTGGGCGACGATGTCGCCCAAAATGTTCAATTATTCCACAGACTTGCTTGCATTCTAGCGGGATGGGCTTGATCAGATTTTCTACGAGTGTTAGAACTTGATCCTGCCTACTAACGGAAAGACTTATCGCCACGCCATAAGCAAGGGATAAACTATGGTTAGCCTCGAATATCTGATGACTTCCCTGATTGTTGTATTACTCCCTGGAACCGGTGTGTTGTACACCGTATCCGCCGGTCTGATGGGCGGTCGGCGCGCAGCCCTGTTCGCCGCAGTGGGATGCACCGCAGGCATTATTCCGCATTTGCTGGCCTGCGCTTTGGGATTGGCGGCGATTCTACACGCCAGCAGTCTGGCCTTTCAGGTCGTCAAATATGTCGGCGTGGCTTATTTAATGTATCTCGCCTGGATGATGTGGAGGGAGTCCGGCGTTATTGCTTTTGACGCTTCGCCGGATGAGAAAAAAGCCACAAGCTTTGCGATCAAAGCCTGCCTGATCAATATCCTTAACCCCAAACTGTCCATCTTTTTTCTGGCGTTTCTACCCCAGTTCGTTCCCCATGACGCCGCCTCGCCAATCTCTCATATGTTGCTGTTAAGCGCTATTTTCATGGGGATGACGCTGGTGGTCTTCACGCTTTACGGCCTGTTCGCCAACGCTGTGCGCGACTACATCGCAGGCTCTCCCAAACTGATGCAATGGACCCAGAAAACCTTCGCCGGCGTTTTCGTCGCATTAGGCGTCAAGCTCGCGACAGTGGAGCGTTAAGAGCCTCAACTCACAGGAAGTCGTCAAAAGGAGTGAGCGTGAAAAGCTTATTTAACAAACTGGCCGGATTATTCTCCAACAGGGCGTCTGAGAGTGGCCAGGGCTCTGCGCCGATCACGCAGAATGAAACCCCGCAAGAGCAGTTCTGGCAAAAAGTCTACGATGAGCGCTCGGAATACTATGAGACCCATTTTGGCGCTCTGCCGTCGGAAATTCTAAAGATCGGCCATATGTTTGGCGTCTGGCCTGGCGGCGGGCTGTATATGATTCCCGCCAACAAGCTGGGGGAGGGCATGTGGGTGTACACCACCTTTGGCTTCACTAATCCCGATATGCCTTCAGGCGTCGCTGCGAATAATGTGGAAGTGGAGAAGGATGAACAAGGTCGCGTGATCAATAGCGCGGCGACGCTGACCCGAAAAGACGTAGCGGCGCACAACGAGGGCGTTCCCGGCTACGGATATGAGATGCTGATGATCGCCCGGGAAAAAGCGGAATGGCCGCTTTGGTTTCTGCAGTGGACCGCCAATGCGGAGATCCTCAACGATGCGGGCATACTGGAGCGGGTCAGCAAGCATGACGGCCTGACGGTGGAGGAGATTCAGGCCGGCGAATCTGAGTTCATCAATGTTTTGATCGCAAAAGCCCAGCCTCCGCTGCCGTCGTCAGGCAAGCTCTCCAATGGCAATATGGAAATCCTGATCGCCACCGTCATCACCGACGAGGAGATGCGCTGGTCCATGGAGCATGGTCGGCCAGCGCTGCTACAAAGATTGATGAAGGCCGGCGTGGGGCAGGTGAGCGATCGCCATCGGGCGAGTGTGGTGTGAACGCTCTTTTACTCTGCTTGTAATTCCGGCTGTTCAATCAGGCGCTCATAGAAAAGCGTGTCGGAATGGCGGGAAGCAAGATAGAAATTATTTCTCTCCAGCATCTTTATTGACGCGGCGTTGTCTCTGGCGACGCCGCAGCTTATTTTTGCGACGCCTGTGTTTTGCCTCGCCCAACCAATAATTCCTTCCATGAGTTCCGTGCCAAGTCCTCGCGACCAATATGCCTCGCCTAAAATGTAGCCCAGGCGCAATTCGGTGAGCCCCGAAGGGAGAGAGATCGGATAGAGAAATACGAACCCGACGACGTCGGTAGACATGATTTCCTTCACGACAAACACCGGCGACTCCGCTAACCGGTGGTCCAGCCATACGATGGCGTCCTGCCGATTGACGATGGGGCGCCAGTCATCAGGAGCAAAGCGCGTTGTGTTCGGTGTGATAATCCTCTCTATGTCGCGATAAAGGTCCTCGCCATCGCCCGTGGAGGTCACACAGCGAAGGTTGTACACGTAAAGTCTTTGTGTTTTGAATCCACATCGGTACATAGCGGTATAGGGCTCTCTCGGCTGGCGTTAATGGGCGATTCAGGTGGATATCTATCCTAGAGAGCGGGAGCCGGGCGCAGTAGAGCGGATATAGGCATTAAATCGGCGGATTTTGGGATTTGCTGCGTTGGCGGACATCACCGAATCCTCCTTTTCTGACTACACTAAGTCAGTAGACTGACCAACGCCGCCGCCAGTGCCAGTTCCAGTGATAGTGGACGAAACGAGCGCTTCTGCGATGTTATCTAAACGACGCCAAGGACAAAGCTTATCGACCCCGTTTAAAGCGCTGTTATCTCTCTTTGCGCTGGTTTGCATGGTGTTTGCGTCCGAAGGCGTTCCGGCCAAAACAGCGCAGGAGTGGGTGGATACGGAGTTCACCCCCTCAACTCTCAGTCGGGAACAGCAACTGCAGGAAATGCATTGGTTTCATAAAGCCTCCGAGCCGTTTCGGGGCATGACGATTTATGTGGTGTCGGAGCCAATCGATACCCATTGGTATGAAGCCGATACGCTCGCCAAAGCCTTCGAAGACATTACCGGCATCCGCGTCGTGCATGAAATCACGGGCGAAGATGATGTGGTGCGTAAGCTGCTGGCGCAGATTGAGACGCAACACAACATTTACGATGGATTTATCAGCGATTCAGATCTGATTGGCGGACATTTTCGCAGCGGCGCCGTGGTGGCGTTGTCGGATTATATGCAGGGGGAAGGCAAAGACGTCACCTTACCGACCTTGGATATAGAGGACTTCTTTGGCCTGTCTTTCACCACTGGGCCTGATGGAAAAGTCTATCAGCTGCCTGACCAGCAATTCCCCAGCGTGTACTGGTATCGTCATGACTGGTTCAGTCGTAAGGACTTACAGGACCGCTTTCGCAAACTCTATGGTTATGAGCTGGGCGTGCCGATGAACTGGTCGGCCTACGAGGACATTGCGGAATTTTTCACGGTGCATGTGCGGGAGCTGGACGGTCATCGGGTTTGGGGGCACATGGATTACGGTAAAACCGATCCCTCTCTGGGGTGGCGTATCTCCGACGCCTGGCTGGCGATGGCGGGGATGGGCGACAAAGGATTGCCCAACGGCCTGCCGGTGGACGATTGGGGTATCCGAGTGGAGGATTGTCGACCGGTTGGCGCCAGTGTTCAGCGCGGCGGCGCTCTGGATAGCCCGGCGGCTATATACGGCATCCGCAAATTTCTCGACTGGTTCCGGCTGGCGCCGCCAGAGGCTCTTAATGTGACGGATAAAGTGATGGGCGAGTGGGTCGGCTCCGGCCTGATTGCCCAGCAAGCGTTCTGGTATACCGCCTATCTGGCGCAAATTACTCAGCCGGGGCTGCCTGTCGTCAACGCCGACGGCACGCCAAAATGGCGCATTGCGCCGTCGCCGTTGGGGGCATACTGGCGGGAGGGGATGAAGTCCGGTTATCAGGACGCTGGTTCCTGGACCTTTCTGAAAAATACGCCGGAGAAGCGCCGCAAAGCCGCCTGGCTGTATGCGCAGTTCACGGTATCCAGGACGGTGTCCCTGAAAAAGACAATGGTGGGGCTCACGCCGATTCGACTATCCGATATCAACTCCCAGGCGATGACGGACCGTGCGCCTTATCTGGGAGGGTTGGTGGAGTTTTATCGCTCCAACGCCCGTTACTATTGGACCCCGACGGGGACCAACGTGCCCAATTATCCCAAACTTTCTCCCCTGTGGTGGAAGTATATGACTCAGGCGTTCAAAGGAACCCAGCCGGTAGAGGAGGTCATGCATGATCTGGCGCAGGCCATGGATGAAGAACTGGCGGCGATCGGCCGCGAAGAACCCGGTCCCTGCGCGCCCCGCCTTAACCCCCAATCCTCCAGAGAATACTGGCTCAACCAGCCCGGCTCGCCAAAACTCGAGCTTAACGAACGCCCGCCGGGGAAAACCTTGAGTTATGAAGAAGCGTTAAAGGCGTGGCATTGAGAATCTTCAGGTTAGAAACTATTCAGAATGGAAAGAAGGCGCTTAAAACCGGCCCCAAAGGCAGCGTCAGCAACAACAGGGCATAGATCAAGAGCGCGGTAATAAAAGCGGCGAAGTTCAGCAGCTTTTGTTTTAGAGGGGCTTTCTGCATCAGGCTTTCCTCGCGCAGAGGAAACACGCTCTTATCCAGGTTGAAGACAGCGTATAAGCCCAGGATGGAGATGGCGACTAATATCGACACCGATAGCCATTGTTGGAACAGGCCGACGATGACTGCGGTGGTGATGCAGGCTTCGAACAGCATGAGTCCGGCGGAGTGGAAAAAGCGATATCTGGCGAAGCCCTTATGGCAGTTGTTGCAGTACAGTGGCGCGCCGATCACGCCGGAATGTTTGTCCCATATTTCCAGACTGTTTTCTCCACAGCCAGGGCAGTCGGCATACTTGGGCATTTGGTTTGACTTCTTGGTTGGCGAAATGACTGAAGCGTCGCATCATTCAGGATTTACCCTGGGAATGCAAAAAATCCAGATGCGCGCTAATCATGGCAAGCCGTTCATCTTGAAGCCCTGTTCTTTACGCGGCTAGAATCCTTCTCCTGAATTCACTCATCAAAGGTCTATGGATATGCAGCAGTCCTCGCCCGCCGCGACCCACGACGGTCGTCGCACTCAGGAAACACACGCCAAGAAAGAGGGAAACGGGATCAAGGAGTCCAGTTTCTGGATCAGCCAGATATTCATGATCCTGGCGACGGTGCTCGGCGTCTATCTGGCGGCGCAGGAAGGGCTAAATCAGGCGATTATTTTTGACGACCTGACTTCCCAACAAAACAATTACTACTTACGCAACTCGCTGGCCAGCGAGCTGCAGAGCAACATCATGCAAGCGGAGAAGTATGCTGAGTTCGTGAAGTCTCCTCCCAGCCGCAGCGCGATCAAAATGTTTCCGCTGCAACTCGATTTATTCGTTTGGGAAAGCATGCGTTACTCTCCCTCGGCGTTGGAGACGCCCAGTCAGTTTATCCTCGAAATCCAGCGCTATTACCGGGAGTTGGAAGACATTCGCGGCAAAATTGAGAGCAGCGCCTATGCGCCTCATTACGGCGCAGAGGAGATGAAAAAGCGTACGGAGCGGATGAAAAACGAGGTGCTGCCCAAGTTGCTCGCTAATGTGGATACGTTGAGACGTTATTTAAAAGAACACAATGCGCCCGTTGATTAATCCTTCGCGGCGCAACAATGGCGTTATTTGTGCCGGGTCTCTGACATCACCCAGAGAGAGATACCGTTGCTGACGCTTCTGCAAAAAGCCAGCACCGGCTTCTCGCAATGTTCCATGATATCGATAAAAGAGCTGATTTGAGTTTGCTCGTCCACATTTTTATGCGAAGGAACGCTGTGGTAAGACAGTCCGAGGGCGTCAGCCCCGCGGCGTAGAGATTCTGATTCCGCCTCCTGGTCGGGTTCGTTATTGACGATTGAGCGCACGCCCAGTTGGGCGGCGGCCTCCAGCTCGTCGCTTGACAGGCTGGAGGTAACGTAAAAATCAATTGCTAATCTGGTAATCGACACTGTTTACCGCCTTCTAATCGTAATAGACGCCAATCCCTGATGTAGGACTCTTTGTGAAGCCCTGCGCAAAGCAGTTGGTTTGGCCAGTGCTTGCGCGGGCTCCTTAGTTGTTGTTCTTCACCTTAATTCTCTGCGCCTTGACGGACTGCACGCCGGTCAAGTCGCCTACTATTTCCACAAACGCGCCCACCTTGAGTCCGTTCTGCGAACCGGAGGCGTCGCTGATGTCCACGGAGATGCCAAGAATGGTCAGCACTTCGCCGGAGATGGCCGTTACAGGGCCTTCCACTGTTACCGCGTCATCCGCGCGCAGGCGTTCAATGCGGGTGGCGGTCAAGGGCGTGGTTCCACTCGCCGCTCTAACGGACAGTCTGTCGCCGCTGCGAATGTCATCCAGCCCGAAGTAAGGCTGGTGCGCTTCGCTGCGGTCATCGAAGGCGGTCAGTTCATTGACGCTGAACGCGACGCCAAGGATGACGACCTGTTTGTCTGTTTCGCTGACTAAATCCGCGGCAGCTTCGACATGAATGTCATTGGTCTTCTTGAAGGTAATCGTTTGCGCCTGCAATACGCCGTCCGCGTCAATCGGCCCTTCTGCTTCAATACGTACGCCGTCAGCCAAATCCTGTTTCTGACCTTTTTTGAATTTGGCGCTGGCGGCGTTGACGGGCTGACCGCTCAGAGAGAAGCTTTGTTGCGACGCAAAGTCAGTGATGATGCCCTCATATTCCAGTCTGACGCCGCTTGCGGACATATCGCCGCGGGCTTTCAGTTTGACTTTCGCAGCAATGACGCCGGTATCTTCAAAGAAGCGCCCGTTGACTCTCACGTATTGGCCAACTTCTGGTTGTCCGCTGGAGAAGCCCTGCAGATCCGCCATACTGTAATCCACGCTCAAATCGCCGATGACGAAAGTGCGGTCAGGCGTGTCCACGCTTTGGATAACGGCGTTCACCGCTACCTGTTCGCCATCGCTGTAGGCGTCCGCAACTTTTTCGATGCGAGTGGCCACAACGCCTGTTGCGTCGGTTAACCCACTGATCGCCACCACCTGGCCGATAGCGAGGTCGCTGAAGTTGAGATTTTCAAATACAGCGCTATCAGGAATCAGCGCGGTTTGTCCCAGTACGGTGATCTCGGCGTTATAGTCATCGACGTAATTCACCTCGGTTATCGGGCCGAATAAGGTTTGCTCAAAACTGATGCGACGAGCGTCGCCTGTTGTTTCGCTTGCATCCAGAGCGCCCTCGATAAGCACCACCATGCCCACTTTTAGTGCGCTTTCGGAATAGCCGCTAATGCTGTCGATAACGATGTCTGCTGAATCTGTCTCGTATTCCACGCCATTGACGAATACGCTGCCGAAGCCGCTGATTTCGCCGCGAGCGGCCACTGGCGCGCCAGTGCCTTCAATACCGCCGTCAGAAGATGCGCCGCCGGAGCAGGCTGAGAGCAGGCTGGTCGTCAATACCAGCGCCGTCAGGGCGTACAGGAATCTGCTCATGGCTGCTCCTCGCGGGTTAAGGACTGCTCGAAATAGTATACGCCTATTCCCGCGCGGAATTTTCCGCTGCCCTGAAGCTTGGCATTGACGCCTCTGTCGTACCCGGATAACCACCGGTTTATGCGCTGCAAAATTTCTTCCACCTCTTCTTTACTGCGTCCGCGAATCGCTTCCAGACATTCCATGGGGATATCGTTGTAGGCCACGGTGCGCTGGACGCGCGCTTCAGTGCGATCCGCCTCCAGGTTGTGGTCTATGGTGCGAAGCAGATCCGCGACCGCCGTACTCATAATCCTTAGCTTCTCTTTTAAATCAGTTTGCGGCACGTAGCCGTCCACCTTTAGAGCAACCCGTTTGCCCGCCGCCTCTCCCTGGTCGCTGACCTCCACGGAGTCCAGTCTGATCAGCTCGTCCAGAACCGCGCGAACCGGCACGTCGCCGCCATAGAGACGCACCAGCTCGCTGAAGCTAGTGTCTCCCTCATCCAGAGGAAGGGAGAGCGGCGCGCCATGTTCGTCCTGAAAGCGAATGTCTCTGATCCAGCCGTTGACGACCCTGGAACTTCTGTTGGCGCTTTGCGCCTCGCCAGTCTCAATGGGGTTGGGCAGCTTCTCCAGTCTGGCGATTTCTTTGCGGTTAATGCCGGTCAATACGGACACTCTGGAGAGGCTCTGCTTACGGTTAGGGAGAGGAAACTCCTCGGTAGCGGCATCTATATAGGCGCGCTTCGCGATTTCCGCGAACTCGTTGTACGACATGCCGCGCCGCAACAGCAGCGCAGCCAAGGGCCGCAATAATTTGTAAATGGCGGCGTACAGCGCCTGACTTAATGCCTGGTTCATGATTTGGGATATTATCGCCAAACTGTTGGTAAAAATGTGAACTGGTTCACAAAACGATTCTGATGTTTGGGCTTATTATCCCAAAAGAACACAACCAACCCATAGGAGTAGATGTCATGAATCGTTGGATTGCCATAGCGTTCACGTTGCTAATCGCCTCATGCGGCGGCGGAGGCGGCGGCTCCGGCAGTGACGACACTTCCGCTGCGGACGCCAAAGTGGGCTTGATCCTCACGGACGCTCCCAGCGGCGATTATACTAGAGCCATGATTACTTTCACGAAAGTTGAGCTGGTAGGCGATCAGGGCAAGGTGACCCTGTTCAGCGGCGAAGAGACTTTCGACTTATTGAGTCTTCCCGACTTTTACGAATTTCTGGACACTACCGACGTTCCCGCCGGCAAATACAGCTCTTTGCGCATCACTACGTCAGACGTAAATTTGTATGAAGACGACGGTGCGGGCGGTGAAACTGAAGTGCCTTCCAAGCTGCCTTCCAAAGTCATCAAAGTGGTTAACCAGGGCGGATTCACCGTCACACCGGGTTCCGTACTGTTCATTGAAATCGATTTTGATATGAACAAAGCCCTCAAGTTCACAACCACGGGGCAGGGCAAAGTTATCATTCGCCCAGTCGTGTTCGCCAACATTCGCTCCGAGATCCCCAATAACAAATTCGTACGGGTTCACGGCGACATTGAAAGCGTGGGCGACAACGCCTTTAGTTTGTGCCGCACTCAGTTCATCACAGATACCAGCGCTACCCCGGCGACCAGTTCCGAGGACTGCATGCGCGTGCGGATGGATGAGGATACCGGCATCTTCGCCAGCAACGGGCTTCCCGCTGAGGCGTCGTCACTGGTTGAGGGCGATGAAGTGACGGTCATTGGTCGTCTGGTTCGGACCGTCGCCACGTCGCCCGACATTGACGATGCGAATTTGCCGGAAGAAGGCTACTGCATTGTCTGGTATCTGGATCGCAGCGTGGAAGAGCAGCCTGCCCCGCAGTTGTGCTCAACAGTCACCGCCGTGCCTGAGGGAGCGGTTCTGGTTAACAGCCAGGGCGTCGTGGATGCTCATATCTTCGTTATCAATGCGTTGACCATCGAAGAAGGTCTGTTGACCGCATTCAGACGCTACGCCGGTGAAACGGCGTCCACCGTAGATGTGGATACCAGTCGCTTTGACGTCGCTCTGGATGAAGGGCAGGGCATCGCTACAGATAGTCCCATCGCCGTGCAGTTGTTCCCGAAAACCCGCGTATTTAACGATGCGGGAACCGAGTTGACGCAGGCGGATATCCAAGTGGGCCTGAACGCTCTGATTGATGCGGTGCTGGTGCTGCCGAGCGGAGAGGATAATTACCTGCGCTCGCCTTTCCTGGTGCTGAGTGAGAATGACGAAGAAGCGGGCGTCAGTGGTGAGCTGCTGTCCGTGGACGGCGACAACCTCCGTCTCACAGTCAGCGGCGACGCTGGCGATCGATGTGTTGACGCCGCCGGCGCCAATATCTATCTGGTTGTCACCTCTGGCGATGAGACCACTAAAATGTCCGCTGCGTTCAGTGATCTGGCGGCGGGAGACACGTTGGATATCTTTGGAGAGGAAGATATTGCAGACGGTTGCTTCAATGCAGAGACAATTTTTATCTATTAAAGATAAACAATTGATCACGGGGCGCTGACGATACTGGCGCCCCCTATACAACCGCGCCGGCGAGCAGGCATTTTCTGTTCGCCGGCGCAGTCGTTTACAACAGCTCCCAGTCCCCCCGCACCAGACGGAAACACTGTCCCTGTTCCGGTAGATAGACATCTTCGCGCTGATATATCAGGTCGCCCAAACGGGCCTTTTCCTGTTCCAGAACCTGATACAGGCATATCAGGCTACCGGCTTTGAAAGTGAGACCATGATAGGCCTCCCAACTGCCGTGAAAATCATGTCGGTCTTTTTTAATCGAACGGCATTCGAGAAATATCAAATCCGCCTCGCCAGCCAGACGTAAGGGCGCTTCCAACAGCACGCCTTCTCCGTTGAAGAACAGCGCGCCGTTAGGCCCGGACAGCAACAGGGCGCGATTGGGCGCGGCATGTTGGGTCATGGCGGTGGACAGATTCCAGGGACCAACGGCGAGTCCTTTATCGGACTGCTTCCAGCGCAGTAGAAAGCAGAGCCGTTGCTCAGGCCAGATGGCGTAATTCAGCAGATTTTGCAACAGGGGGCGATGACCGTGAGGCGTAATCAGCACCAAGGGCTTGGTGCGTCCCTTGGCGTGCATCCAATTTACCAGGGTAATAAGGCCGGCGGCGTGGTCCGGGCCGCAATGGCTCAGCAGAATGGCGTCGATATCCTCGATGGCGGTCTCTCGCCGCCACAAGGCCTGAGGTACGCCGGGGCCACAGCCGATCAGCATCTGAAAACGCTCTTCCGTGACGAGCAGGGATGAGTTTACCCGGGCGCGGTCGTAAGCTTCACCGCTCCCCAACACTTCAATGTGCATAGCTTTCCTCATAAATCCTGGGGCCTGGACGGACTGTCTATGTTCCGTTCATTCCAACGAGCGATGACGGCGTCGATTATCCTGGGCTGCCCCGACGCGTCAATGCGGCCGCTCATTGTAACCAAATACAACGGCGTCAGGGCAACTCCCTTTACGTTGCAAATTGGATCAGGCGTTGTAAGTTAATTTATTGAATTTAAAAAGATACAGAACGGCGGCGCGAGGCCGCCGTGGGGGGAGATCAGGTTTGCGGCGCGGAATCTCCCGGAGCGCCGGCGAACTTATTGATCAAAGGATTGGCGTACATTTCCAGAATGTAGCGTTGCAGCAGGTTAGGGTAGCCGCCGACCCGATCGGAGAACTCCGAGGCTTTTTGCCCCATTTCATCCCGATCCAGGTTGTCCCAGGCCTGTCTGGCCTGTCCCGCCAGCTCCTGCAGACGATGCAGCGACTCCTCCTGTAAATGAGCGAAAGACTCGCTCAGCGTTTTCAGCTGCTCAAACGCCAGAATATTGGAGGGGAACAGCTTGTAGTTGCGGGTGATCTGCCGATCAATCGCGGCGGCCACTTCTTCCGCATCCTCAAAATCCTGTTGCAACGGCTCGCCGAAGGCAATGTGCACACGACCTTTGGGGCAGGAGATGCCGCGGATGATGCTGGCGATGTCCTCGCCTTCGCCCTTCACATATTCGGACTGCTCCCGCGCCTGCAGTTCTTTCGCTTTGAGCAGATCGCAGGGATCGTATTCATAGGAAATGGACACCGGCACGATATTCATGCGTTTGATGGTGTCGCCAAAGGCCATGCCTTGCTTGCGCCCATAAATATTCAGCATCTTGATGATGGCCGGATCGGTTTTATCCAGGCCATTCTTCGCTCTGCCTTCCCGCTGTGCGATCCAAATGGAGCGATTTTGCGACAAGGTGTCGTCAATATAGGCGGAAAGCTGGGTTAACGCCTGCAGTTTGGCCTTGTGACCCTCTACCGAGCGCTTGACCGTAAAGCTCCGGTTGAGACGCATGATGTCGGACACCAGCGGGTTCGACAACAGGTTGTCGCCGATGGCGATTTCCACGAGTTCGCGACCAGATTGATACAGCGCGAAGTTGACCAGCGCTGGGTCCATGGCGATGTCGCGATGATTGCTGATGAACAGAAAGGCGCGGTCCTTGGGAAGCTTGTCCAGCCCTTCATAGGTGAAGCCGGAGGTGGTTTTCCTGACGGTGTTGGTCATGAAACCCGCCACCATGTCCTGAACATCGTGTATGGTGTTGATTCTGCGCAGATTGTGCTGCAGATTGCGTCTTACCAGGAACGAGGTGAGACTGCGGCAGTATTTGGATAACCTGGGAAACTTATAATGTTCTATGGCCCTGACGAGTTGCTCGTCATGGCGCAGCCGCGAGATCACCTGAGGAACTTCATCATCCCGATAGGGACGAATATCATCAAATGTACTCATGAATTATATTTATGCTCATGCTTGTTGGACGCGCAAGTGTCTCATTAATGTTACAGCCGGTCCATTACAAAATGTACGTGAATCGCTGTGATAATGAGCGCTAAGCGCTTGTTTCTTTAAAATATTCCGCCCACTTTTCATCCGCTTCGTCACCGAACAGAATCCGGCAGGCCTCCAGCAAACCTTGGGCGTTTTTAATTTTATCACGCCGCACCACCAAAGATATTTTCGATCTTCGGCGTAGAAAGTCATCCAGTTTGGTCACCATTTCCCGTCGCGCCGCCTGTTCTATCTCGCAACGCAGGTACTCCGCATTCTCGATCAGCAATTCCGCCTGCCTGGGATCGGCGCGAATAGTCTCCAGCAGGTCGAAGGCGTGCGCAGCGTAACGTCGCCATAGTCTAGTCGACAATTTTTCCGAAGAGGACGGTGGCGTCAGGCTGTCGAGGTCCATGAGTCGGGCCTGATGCATGAACTCCTCTTTCACCCGGTTGGGAGGCTCCCCGTACCAGATTTTATCGGGGTAGGGCGGATACATCCCAAGCGCGGCGGCGGCCTGGCAGATCTCATCGCCCACATTCAGGCAGTCCGTGAGCTTACCGCCGAAGATACTGATGTGGCGGGTTTCGGCATTGACCTCAATCACGTGTTTGCGCGACAACTGCAGCCAGTCCGTCTTGGCGCCATTGTCGCCTTGCACCGCCAAAGGCCGAACGCCGCATCGTTCGGCCACCACGTCGCTTTCCGTCAATGGTTGCGGCAGGAGCAAACGCGCATTGATATTGTCCAGCACGAACTTGCGGTCTTCCGGCGTCACGGTCGCATAGGGGGATTCCATGCGCGTATCCGTTGTGCCGATACAGGTTTTCGGCCCCATGGGAATGACAAAAAACAGGCGGCCGTCGTCAGCGAAAAAAGTCAGCACCCGCTTGTTATTCGTTATGCGATCGACAATCAGATGGATGCCTTTGGAGAAGGCGTGCCGGCACTTGGTTGTTTGTCCGGTCAGCCGATTGTGCTCATCCACGAAGGGGCCGCAGGCGTTGACCAACAACCCCGCACGGATCTGGAACTCTTCCCCGGAGATATTATCCCGGGCATCGATGGTCCAGATGCGGTCCGCCCAGCGTGCGCTGACCGACTCCACGTAATTAGCGGCGATGCAGCCGTAATCCATGGCGCGGCGGATGAAGTTAAAGACGAAACGGGCGTCGTTGTCATGCAGAAAGGCGTCGGAGTATTCGAAGCCGCCTGTGCTGCCCTCCGTATTCACGATAGGCTCTTCACGACCGATCCGCTCTGGCGTCAGGTAGTGGGGGAAGCGCGTGAAGCCATTGCCCATAAACCAATACAGCACCCCGCCCAGGTAGAGAAACCAGGGCGGGTAGCGAAATCCTTTTTTGATCGTGGTGAAGAAGCGGATTTCCTGCACCGTGGAGGGATAGCTGCGCATCAACTTGTTGCGCGACATACAGAGTTTGCGCACCAGGCCGAACTCGTAGGTTTCCATGTACTTGATGCCGCCCCAGGCCAGGTTGGAGGACTCCTGGCTGGTGAAGCCGGCGAAGTCGCCCCGATCTATGAGGGCTACTTTCAGTCCTCGCGCGGACATGGCGGCGGCGGAGACTGCGCCATTAACGCCGCCGCCGATCACCAGGGCGTCGAAACTGAAGCGGCGGAGCTTGCTGAGATTATTGTCTCTGAGCTGCATGAAAACCGGGTTCCTCTGAACAGGAAGTACGACGGTTGTGGTTATCTTTTATCCAGTATTGCAGGCAAGGACGGATTTCGCGAATTCCGCTAGCCCTGCGCGAGTCTGGAAACCAGGAAGTCCACTGCGGCTTTGACTTTGGGAACGGCGTATTTGGGGCGTTGATAGAGCAGGTAGATGCCGAGTTGGGTGGCGCGACTGACATGCAGAGGGTAATCCAGCTCCAGGATGTGAAACCCGGCCGGAAGAGCCCCCGACCTCAACACCCAATTTGGCATCATCGCCAGTCCCTTGCCCTCACTGGCCCACTGTCGCAGCAGGCGAGGGGAGCTGGTGATCAGGGCGGGACGGATGTCCACCTGTCGCCAGCGACCGTTGATGTTGGCCTGCCAGTAAAGCACTTGATCGGAAGTGCGGAAGAAGATCCCCCGGTGCTGGCTTAAATCTTCTATCCGTAGCGGCATTCCGTAACGTTGCAAATAGGCGTCGGAGGCGGCCAGTGAAAAGTTGTTGTCGTCAATATATTTGGCCACCACCCGTTCATCTGGAATCTGTCCTGCGCGCACGGCGATGTCTACCGTATCCCGCATGATGTCGACGACCTTATCCGTCAGGTCGATATCAATGATGATCTCGGGATAAAGCGCCTCAAACTCAGGCAGAATCGGCACGATCCGACTTTCACCGTAAGAGGGGCTGCAGCTGATGCGCAATACGCCCGAGGGCTTGCTGCGGTAGTTGACGATGAGTTCATCCGCATTATCGAGACCGCGCAATATCTGGCTGCAGTGCTGGAGATAGATCTCGCCGATTTCCGTCAGCCTCACGACCCGGGTAGTGCGGTGTAGCAGGCGTGCGCCCAGTTCTTCTTCTAAAGCCTGAATTTGGCGGGTAACGCTGGATACGGGGATGTCAAAGTGTCGTGCGGTATCGCTGAAACTACCGGTTTTTCCCACGTGGTCGAAAAAACGCAGCGCTCTGAGTTTATCCATGTGTTTTATATTTTTGCTGAAATGACAAAAGTTATTTGAAATTTAGCATATTTATCTTTCCTGAAGGCAAAAATAAACTGGTTTCAGAATTTCAAGATTGATAAATCTTCTACACATAAGGAGCGCGCCATGAGCTACAAAGCAGTCAAATTAGTGAAAAGACCTGAAACAGACATCACGCCGGCTTGTTTCGAGCTGGTGGAACTGGAGGCTCCTGCGCTGGAGCCAGGGCAATTTCTGATCAAACAGACCCATATGTCTCTGGACCCGGCGATGCGTGGATGGATGAACGCCGCGACCGACAGCTATATCCCCCCGGTTGGCCTGGGCGAAGTCATGCGCTCCAGTGGCGTCGGAGAAGTCGTGGAATCCAGGAATGACAAGTTTCCCGTTGGCGCCAAAGTGGCGGGTATGTTCGGATGGCGGGAATATCTGGTCAGCGGCGGCAAAGGCGTCTCCATCATGCCGCAGGAACTGCCGGCGGAAGCGATACTCTCCGTGCTGGCCTTGCCTGGTGTGACCGCCTACCACGGGTTGATGGAAGTGGCGAAGCCCAAGGCTGGTGAAACTTTGCTGGTTTCAGGCGCAGCGGGTTCGGTGGGCTCGCTGGTGGGCCAAATCGCCAAGGCCGAGGGGCTGCGGGTAATTGGCGTCGCTGGCTCGGAGGAAAAGCGCCGCTGGCTGGTGGAAGAGCTGGGCTTTGATGCAGCCATCAATTACAAGACGGAGGATCTGGCGGAGGCAGTGAAAGAAGCGGCGCCGAACGGGATCGACATTTATTTTGAAAATACTGGCGGCCCTATTCAGCATGTCGCCATGGCCAATATGAACGCGTTTGGACGTATCGTGGTGTGTGGAGTGATCGCCGACTATAACGCTGCGACCCCGGCGCCGGGGCCAAGCTGGACGCAGATCGTTAAGAAGCGCCTCAGTATCCAGGGTTTCACGATGCCGGACCATATGCATCGCTTTGGCGAGTTGTCGCAAAAAGTCGGCGCATATCTCCTGGCGGGAAAAATCAAATACCGCACTCACGAATTGAATGGTCTGGAAAGCGCAATAGAAGGGATCAATCTGCTGTTTACCGGCGCCAATGAAGGCAAGCTGTTAGTGCGTCTGTAATCGCCATTCTCGTCGTTATATTTCTCCGTGCGCCGCCGCAGAGGTTGCGGCGCTGCGGAGAGATGTAAATTTTATGTAAACACTTCCCGCGCTTTTTTTACAAACTCATGTCTGATGTCTTTGTGTCTGCAACCGTATTCTGACTCCAACGCAAAAACATTGCATTGAAGGAGCCAGAATATGAACATCGCAACTCGTCCTACACAGACCTCATCAACACATTCCGCTGGCGAGCCCGGCCATACTCCATTCCGCAAAGCGCTGCTGGCGACAGCGATGTTGGCGTGTTGCGGGTTTTCCGGGCTGGTATGGAGCGCTGGAACACAGGCGGAAAATGTCGAGCCTGTGACGCAAGCAGCGACTCAGCCATCCGTCATCGCCCCGCGTATTCAGTTAGCCATTTTGCTGGATACGAGCAGCAGTATGGATGGCCTGATCAATCAGACTCGCAATCAGCTGTGGAAGATGGTTGACGAATTCTCCAAGGCCAAGAAAAACGGCGTCACGCCAATACTGGAAGTGGCGGTGTATGAATACGGCAATGATGGGCTTTCTTCGCAAAACGGCTACATTCGCCAAGTGACTGGACTTACCAGAGAGCTGGATCGGGTGTCCGAGGCGCTGTTTTCCTTGACGACCAATGGCGGCGATGAGTTCTGTGGCTACGCTATCAACTCCGCGGTAAAAGAGCTGCAATGGAGCCAATCGTCCAATGATATCCGCGCCATCTTTATCGCCGGTAACGAGCCTTTCACGCAAGGCCCGGTATCCTTCAGGGAGGCGATTGCTCTGGCCAAACAGAAAGATATAACCGTCAACACTATTTTCGCCGGAGCCTATAACGAAGGTGGAGAAAGTGGCTGGCGCCAGGGCGCGCAACTGGCTGGCGGCAATTACATGAGCATCGATCAGGACCAGCAGGTCGCGCAAATTGAAGCGCCTCAAGATAAAGAAATCGCCGCCTTGAACGCCAGGCTCAACGAGACCTATGTGCCCTATGGCGCGGGAGGCGCGGCGGCGTCCAAGCGTCAATACGAGCAGGATGCGAACAGTCAGAATGTCTCATTCGGTTTGCTGGCGCAAAGAGCCAAGTCCAAAGCTTCCGTTGCCTACGATAACTCAAGCTGGGATTTAGTGGACGCCTACGAAGCCGGGGACGTGGCGTTGGAGGAAGTCGAGGCGGAAGCATTGCCGGAGCCGATGGTTGGGATGAGTAAAAAGGAAAAAGTAGAGTATATAGAAACGAAGAAAACAGAGCGCAAGGCGTTGCAGGACAAAATTAAAGCCTTGAGTGACGAGAGAGAAGTTTATGTCGCCGAGGAGAATCGTAAGGCGGCGAAGTCGGACGCGAATACAGTTGATGAAGCGCTAATCTCCGCCATCCGTAAGCAAGGCGAGCAAAAAGCTTTCGAATTCAAGTAGGCCATCTTCAACAGCATCCTGCATACAAAAAAGGCGGCCTAAACAGGCCGCCTTTTGCGTTCAAGATGATAAGACTTACAGCTCGTAACGCAGACCTGTGTTGATCTGGTAGGCGCTGCTATTGTCATAGCTGACGTTTTGCTGGTAATCGATAAACGCTGAAACGCCATTCTTCATAACAGCGACTGCGCCCAGGTTGAAGATGTAGTACAGGCTGTCTTCGCCATCCGGGCTCAACTCAAACTTGGTCGCGTCAGAGTCGCCGATAAAATGGAACTTGACCGGGCCAAAGTTAGTGCTTGACTCGCTTACCGCAGAAGCCTGGAAGCTAGGCTGCAGCACGCCCCAGTTATAGCTGACGGGATAGGTGGCTTCAAAGCCGGCGCTGGTTGTCATCTGGTCGAGGTTTTGCTCGCCGACATGTACGGACCAGCCTTCGCCGCCAGTTTCGTCAAAGCTGTCGATTTCCGTGTTTGAGTAGTTCAAACGCAGGAAAGGCTGTACGGACAGCGCGCCGCTGTTAAACATAACGCTTGCTTGCAGCGCGAGATTCAACTGCTTGCTGTCGGTTTCGCCTTTAGCTGTGGCGGAGAACTCAGAACCGGATTCGGTATAGTTAATGCGACGCTTGGTGTTGTAGTCGCCAGCGCCATAGCCTACCTGCATATCCAGACCGAAATTGCCGATGTAGTAAGAACCATAACCCGTCAGGTTGTAGGCGTCCGCATCCACACCGCCGCCGCTTTCAGAGAAAGACAGGTCGTTCTGTCCCCATCCCAGCGCAGCGCCGACTAACAGGTTTTGGCTGACGCGGTAATCGGAGCCCAGGGTAAAGCCGTCGTTATCATATTCGTATGCAGATTCACGATCGGTCCTGTCATGCTCCACTGACTCGCGGTGCAAGCTCAGGAACACGCCGAAAGGAGAAGTCTGAGCGTCGCCAGCGGCTCCGCCAGTCATGACCTGCTCACCCCAGGTGCGACCATTCACGGTCACTTGAATATTTTCGTTATCCTGACGCAAAGAAGACATGCGCTTGAAGATACGGTTAGTGTGCGCTTGTGAGGTCTCAGACGCGACGCGTAACAGGGAAAGGGTTTCTTCTGGCGCCAGTTGGTTGATGATAGAGCCGACTTTCGTTGGGTCATCGGTCGCCAATTCGTAAAGAACAGCGCAGCGTTGCGCCAGTTTTTCCGCTTCGCCAGTCGCGTCTTCAGGTATTGAACCGCAAATGGCGTCAAGCACCTTGGAAACTTGGCGGTCGTTTTCGTTGTCTGTGAGAGGTAGCAGCTCTGATGTCGGCGCTTTGGTTACTGTTATTGTAACAGTGCCTTGAACTTCTACTGGTTCCTCGCAACGAGCTTGAGGGGGCATCACCTCTAAAGGGGGATTGATGAATTCTCCACCATAATCCCCTCCGTAGTCACCACCATAATCGCCATCATCGTCGTCTGGAGTACATTCAACAATATCCACAATTTTATATGTGAAGGTGTCTTGTCCAACAAAATCTTTGTTAGGTACGTAGCGCAGCCATGGTCCGTCTGTTGTCGTAACTGTGCCGTTTGCGGGCTGCTCAAAACTTACGACCCTGATGTCGTCGCCATCAGGGTCTGAGTCATTCGCTATAACGTCAACATTGGTATAACCATTCTCTTGAATAGTGACGGTGTCACTGTTAGCCACCGGAGCGGCGGCATTCGCCAAGGGCGCCATCGCAGCGCCCGCAAGAAAATACAGGGGCAATTTGTTCCGTTGCATGTTTAACCTTAGCTGAATAATGTAGTTAGAATTTTGGGTCGCACATTGTACGTAAAATGGGCGAGAAATTGAAACTGGGGAACCACTATAAAACATGAGCAAGTTGGTGTTTTGCTGGGAATTAGGCGGCGAACTAGGTCATTTGGCGACACTTTCTGAACTGGCGCGTGAATTTGTCAGCCATAATCACCAAGTGACTGTGATATTGAAAGACCTTTCAAAAGCGCCGCTCTTTTTTGCGGATACTCCCGTGACAGTGCTGCAAGCTCCGGTGTGGCCGGCTAAAGGGAAAAAAGAGCGGCCCAGTAGTTGCGTCGCTGATATTCTATTGAAGAGAGGCTATGAATCTGTAGAGGGTCTAGCCACTTTGGCCAGCGCCTGGCAGACGTTATTTCGACTAATACAAGCTGACGCCCTTTTTTTTGATTTTGCTCCAACCGCCATGCTGGCGTCGCGTTCGTTATCCCTGCCCAAATTTACGATAGGCGCTGGATTCAGTGAACTTTCTCCTGGTCAGCCAAACCCCAATATTCGGCCTGAAACCGCCGACTACAGTCAGGTATACGAGGCTGAATCAAAAGTGGTGGCCAATATGAACCCTTTAGTGCAAGCGATGGGGCTGTCGCCATTATCGTATTTGTCGGACTTGCACCAGGTTGACTCTGCGTTTATCGCCGGCTATTCAGAACTCGATTTTCAGGCGGCGCACCGGCAGCATGCTGTGTATTGTGGTCCGGTTGCGGGAGATTTTCCGGGAGAAGTTGCGGTGTGGCCGCATAACGCGGGGAAGAAAGTGATCGCCTATCTGAAGCCTTTTTATCAGCATCTGGAAAACGTATTGGACGGCATAAAACGCCTTGGTGAAACGGCGCTGGTTATCTGTCCAGGAGGCTCTGAGGAGCTTATCTCGCGATATCAGAGTGACGCTTTGCGAATCTATTCGTATCCCGTCGCCCTGGATCAGGCGCTGAGCGAAGCGGACCTGTCGATATGCCATGGCGGCATGGGAATGCTGGCGAAAAGCGTTAAGGCAGGTGTTCCCATAGCTTGCCTGCCCACTCAGCAGGAACAATTCCTCAACAGTCGGACAGCCAGTGAAAGTGGTGTTGGTGAGATGGTTAACGGTGAAAATGTTGACGCATTGGTCGGCAGCCTGCAGAGATTGCTGACTTCGGACGCTCTTCAGTCCCGGGCTCGCGAGTGCGCAAACAAATACAAAAGTCAGCAGCGCGGCGCCGAGCTGATTCGCCAACGGGTTGAGGCGGTGTTGGCGCAAAGGGGGCGAAAGTCTTGAGAACAGTCGTTATTCAATCGTTTCGCAGCCATGATGTTCCGCCCTGGGTGGAAAAATGTCGACGCAGCGTAGTTCAGTGGGCGCAGCTTCAAGGCTACGAGTATCTCTTTTACGACGATCGTTTCTTTGATTGTCTACCTGATTGGTATCGTGCGCGCACTGGCGGCCAAATTCATCTGATGGCGGATCTGGCGCGCTTGGAGCGTGCGGCGGAGCTGCTGGCGGCGGATTATGAGCGTGTGATCTGGGTGGACATTGACGTATACATCGGAGCTCCTGAACGTTTGGCGGTTGCAGACTCGGAGAGTTTCGCATTTTGCCGGGAAGTCTGGATCAGCGAGAGCGAAGGCGCGCTGCATCGATATCATCGGGTGAATAATGCGATCGCTGTTTTTTGCCGCGATAACCCGTTTCTGGATTTCTATCGATACTCCTGCAAACAGATGGTGCGCCACGACGAAGCGTTGCGTCACGTGACTATTGGCACCTCCTGGTTAACGCATTTGCATGAACGGGTGCGCTTTCCCTTGCTGAACCATGTGGCGTTACTCAGCCCCTGGGTTTTGCAGGACTTGAGTCGGGGGGAGGGCAAGTTTCTGGAGTTGTATCGTCAGGAATTCGCTGCGCCGGTTTATGCGGTGAATCTGTGCCTGACCTTTAGGAACAAGAATCTGACAGGACGAACGGTGACGGATGGAGATTTTGAGCGCGCCATTTTGCATTTTACGCGTTTGGGGTCGGAATAGCGCCTGGAGGCGCTATTCCTTTTCAAAGATATGCCAGGTATTTGCAGCATCAACCGCCGTTCGGGTTGAAAGGCTGGCCGTTAACGGTTAATCCGCCTTTGGCGAAGCCGACTTTAGCGCTGTACTGAGAAGAGGCTTCATCGTAGTTCAGCAGTCCCATTTGGACATACATTTGCGCCATGTTGGAGAACTGCATGAGCAGCATCTCTTTCATTTGCGCTTTGTCTTCGTCGGTCAGCTCCATTGTCTTGCTTTGCGCAGCGACCATGACATCCGCATAGCTGATTACCAGGGCTTCATCCAGTTTGCCCTCGGCGTTTAGCAGCACGTTCGCCATCAGGACTTGCGGCTGTTCTTTCAGAACGTCGGCGGATAGCTGGTCAACGCCATCCATACGCAGATCTGCGTTGGCGTTGAAGCTGTTTTCACCCAGCTTAAGTTCCCATTTGTCGATTTTAATATCCGCTTTTTTCGCCAAGGTAATCAGGTCGCCCACAATAATGTCTTTCTGGTTTTCCAGTTCGGTCAGGAACTGGTCAGGATCGGTGGAAGCGGTAGCCTGGGTGTTGATTTGTTTGATGACGCCCACTAAGCGGTTAGTGGCTTCTGTTTCAAAGTTATTGAAGGACAGATTCAGAGCCATGGAGCCCACATCCATTCCGTCATACAGCATATCGTTCACATTGATGAACGCGGCGCTGCTCAGCAGATTTTCTGCGATGGTGTCTTTGCCTTTCAGCGTAATAGTGCTGACGCTGAAGTTTTGGCCATCTTCACTGCCGATTTTGATGTCGCTGATAACCTGCTCGGATGAGCCTGCCCACAGGTGTTCCAGAATTTGGTTCGCTTCCATTTTCAGGGTGTAAGAGCCAACTTTCACGTCGCCGACTTTCTCACCATTGTGAGCAGCTACATTGAGGCCCTGCCAATTAATGTTCGCCACCACGTGATCGCGAGCAGGACTGACGCCGATAACGCCCTGCATCGGCGTGACGTTAATCTTTATCGACTTTCCCTCTTCTTCTTTGTCCACATTGATGGGCTTGGAAGAGAAAGTGATGGTGTTGGAGCCATCGATTTTGAAGGCGGACTCAATTGTGAACGGGCCTTCTTCGCCAAACTGTTGGGTGTAGAAATCCGCCAGCTCTTTTTCAGAAGTGAAGACTTCCGCCAAGCCGCAGTCCGCCTGATTTTGTAAAGGCATGACGCGGGTGGTTGCGGTCAGCAGTCCGCCTTTCAGCAAGGTCATGTAGTCGTGTTTGATTTCTGTCACCAGGTCCAGACAAACAGGCTGGTCGCCGCCAGTCCCCATCATGCTCTGGAATTCGGGGGAAAGTTGCAGACGGTTAATCGCCTTGGAACTCAGAAAACCTTTTTCGTATTTTTGAACGGTCAGTTCAACAGGCAGGCCATTAAAGGCCAGATATGAAGAAACGTCCTGTACGCCAGCGTCGAAATTCTGTTCGGCTTTATGTGCGATGACAAAGGGAGCCGCGGCCACTGCAACGGCGATGGGCGCCGCTAACCATATTTTTTTCATATCGAATTTACTTATGTGAAGGTGTGTGACTGAGTCATTCGGCATAGACTCAAGCTTACAAAGGGCGGAAATTCTAGCCTTTTTGGCGGGGATGTCTATATGGGGGACTATCTATATCCCCCAGGCGGGCGTTATGCGGCGTCAGTCGAACCAGTTATGGGAGCCACCGGAATTATGGTATTTGGGAAAATCGGAAAAGGAACTGCGCAGGGTATCGATAGAATCCACCCGGATAAAATCCTCTTCCTGAAAGAACGACGTTTTGGTCACCGGCTCGCTGACAACCTTAACGACCCGGTAAGTGAACTCATTGATTTTGCTGACCACCTGCGCGGTTTTGACGATGGCTTTCCCGGTTAGCCTTAATGCTTTTTCCAGACGGGGATCAAGACCACTATCTCCATCTTTTTCATCTTCCTTATTGGACTTGTCGACTTGCTTGGGCGCTTTTTCCTGCATCCGCAAAGTCACTTTGAACGGGAAACCGGTGACTTCATCCGGGATTCTCAACTCAGTGTATCGCAGCCAGTCTCTGGGAATGCCCAGATGGTCGCAATGAATCGTCGTGTATAGCTCTGGCGAGATGGAATCCGGTTGTGTGATGTCCAGCTGCTGGCATCGGTATTCGTCATAAGTCACTGGGTCCGGTTGCGCAACAATGAGGGTGTCCTTCTCTTTTTGTGCGCCATTAAAGTAGGTTCCGAAACCGAAGCGATCATAATCCATGACGCTCCATCGCCCCTGACTTTCCATATATTCCAGATATTCTTTGATGTTGACCTGAGTAAAGTATTTTTCTGACCCGTTGCGACGAAACATTAATACGGCATCTTCCAAAGGGTAAATAGTGACGCCGGAATAATCGTTTTTGGAATGAACCACCACTCTTTGAATGGCGTCATGGTCAACGGTGTAGACGATATCGTCCCGCGTGACGTACTTCAGGAAATCATCTTCCTGGATCGCGTAAATGTGTCCAGTGAATGCTGACTGGACCGCATTGGCCGCTGGTGTGGATTCCTCCGCTTGAATAGCGACGCTGGCCATTGACAGCGCGGCGCTAAACAGCGAACCAAGAATAATCGATGAGGAGCGGAGGTGTCTGGGCATAACGCGGGATCATTGCTAAGTGTGAGGGGAAATCGACGGGGAGTTATACCCAATCCCTGGGGTCCACACAATAGTAGTTGCGCAGCTCGCGAAACAGCTCAGGGTGTTTTTCCGCCATCTCCTTGGGCTTTTCGTAGAAAGTTTCCGTGGCGACGGCGAAAAATTCGGCGGGATTGGTGGCTCCGTAATAATCCATGACCGACTTTTCTCCCTTGAAGGCGTTGTCACGCAATATATTGAATTCATCCGACAATACGCGCGCCCAACTTCGGTAACTGGTGGGCGTTCGCAGCAATGGCGCGCCGTTGGTGGAGCCGGACTCGCCGTCCAGTTGATGGGCGAACTCATGCAGCACAACGTTGTGGCCATCCGTAAAATCGCGGGCGCCGGCGATTACATCATCCCAGGACAAAATGACCTTGCCGTTGTTCCAGGACTCTCCCAACAGACCGTGAGAGGACACAGCTGCGGTTCCGTCGTCATTGACGACCTCGCGCTCGGCTCTGAATGCTTCGGGGTACACTAGGATAAAGCGCAGGTCGTTATATTCATTGGTGGGTCTATTCAGCAGAAGCAAACACGCTTCCCCGGCGATAGTGACCCGCATTTCGTCGGTTATTTCCAGACCCGCGCAGCCATAGAAGGTTTTCTGGTGCAGAAAGACGTTGATCAGTCCCTGCAGCTGGTGTTTAAGAGTGTCGGGGAGTCGTTTGTAGACCGGCAGGTTGGCTTCCAGAATGACTTCCCAGGTTTCTGGAAATGGCGTGACGCGGATTTTCCTGCGACGTTGATTGGGATACCACATCACCATCACTGCAGCGCTGACTGCGAGGATCAAAAACACAATAAAAGGCGCCATCTCTTTCCAACTCATATCAACACTGCCTTGTACCATTAATTAGACAGACAAATAGCTTCCTTCTATTTGTCTGCTGTCTGCAACGACAGGTCCCGCTCATGTCAGGCTCTGTCTCCCGCGGCTAGCCGCCGCGCAGGCGCATCCATCCGCCTGATTATCAACATGCCAATATCATTGCCATGTTGATATCGGATTACACTGAAACCTAGTGTACCCCGATCGCGCGCCTGAGCGTAAATGTGAGGACTCGGCTAAACAACAGGTTACGTGATTGTTATCCGTAGTCGGCGAATGAGGGGGGGGGAAAGAAAGGTGAATGAGGGGGAAAGAAAATGGGTGGAAGAATTAGGAGCCAATAAGCATGAGTCAGGACATTGATCGTCAACGTGAGGCCCTGCAAGGGTCTCTGCTGGGGCTGATGGTCGGCGATGCTATCGGCCTGCCGTGCGAGGGGATTGGTCCGAAGCGTGTGGCGCGATTGTTTCCGGGACCGTTGCGGCATCGCCTGTTCTTTGGAAAAGGCATGACTTCCGACGATAGCGAGCATGCGGCCATGACCGCCGCCGCGCTGGCGCGATATGGCTCCGATGTGGAGCAGTTCGCCAGGAATCTGGCGTGGCGTCTGCGTTGGTGGCTGGCGCGTCTTCCGGCTGGAGTTGGACTGGCCACCGGGCGTGCGATTATTAAGTTGTGGCTGGGATTTCCCGCCAGGCGCAGCGGGGTCTGGTCTGCAGGCAACGGGCCGGCCATGCGCGCACCGATTATCGGTGTGGCCTTGGGGGCTGAGCCAGAGACATTGCTGGCGTATTTGCGGGCGTCTACTGAGTTGACCCATCGTGACCCGAAAGCCCTGGTCGGCGCCATCGCCGCCGCCCGCGCGGCCTATTTGGCGGCCCTGGGGCAGGTCGAGATAGCCGCTTACAAGTCAGATCTGCAACGGTTTTTTACGCAACTGGAGCCGTCTACGGCGACCAAGGCGGCGGTCAGCGAATTCAATACGCTGCTGGATAGTCTGGATGTGGCGTTACAGCAAGGTTTGACTCCCGCGCAGTTTGCGCAACAGCTTGGGCTGGAGCGAGGCGTGACAGGGTATATGTATCACACCATGCCGATAGTGCTGTACGTCTGGCTCCAGCATCAAACGGATTATGCCGCGGGGATTGCGCAGATCGTGGCGCTGGGCGGCGATACCGATACCACCGCCGCGATCCTGGGCGGCATTTTGGGCGCGGGCGCAGGGGAGAAAGGCATACCCGCCTCCTGGCTGCAGGGAATATGGGACTGGCCTTTCAATCCTGACTACTTCAGAGGGTTGGCGGAGCGTGTCGATCTCGCCATCCGTAGCGGGGAGACCGTGCGGACGCCGTTTCTGCCTGGTCCCTTGCTGTTACTGCGTAATCTGGCGTTTCTGGTGATCGTCCTGTGGCATGGTTTCAGGCGTTTGGCTCCGCCATATTGAAGTCTTTGTCGGCCAGAATGCGCTACTCTTTTCCTTCATAAGCGGAAGGCGGTGCGCCGAAGCGGTTTTTCCAGGCTTTGCGGAAAGCGTGCGCAGACTGGAAGCCCACTGTCTCCGCGAGACGCTCGATATTGGCGTGACGCCCCTCCCGCATTAATTTCTGAGCGACTTCCAGTCTCAGTATCAATTGATACTGCTTGATGCTGACGCCTGTGGCGAGCCGGAAGCGACGCGTGAGTTGCCGGTATCCCAGGTTGATTTCCCGCTCCAGTTGCCCCGCGGTCCAGGGCAACTCCGGCGCGGCGGAAATGCGGTCCTGCAAGCGATGCACCTTATGATCCAGATGATTGCGGTAGCGCCGGCGCTCGGAGATCTGCGCCTGCTCGCCGTCTCTGCGTGCGTAGATCACCAGCTCCCGGGCGATATGCTGCGCCAGATCGTCATCAAATGTCTCCGCCATCCAGGCGAGAATCATATCCGTCCCTGTGGTGACGCCGGCGGACGTAATGATCGGGCCATCGCAGACATATAGCCGGTTCTCCAGCACGGTCGCACTGGGTTCGGCCAACCTCAAACTGTCCACATGGCCATGATGAGTGGTGCAGTGGCGATTGCGCAGCAGCCCGGCTCGGGCCAAATAGAAGGCGCCGGTGCACACGGAGGCGATAGCGGCCTGAGGATAGCGTTGCGCATAGTTCTGTAACCACCTCAGGCCTTGCTGACTTTCCTTGTCGCTGATCATGTCATCTTTGTACTTGCTGCCGTTGACGATCAGCAGATTGAAGACGACGTCGTCAGCAGGCAATGAGGCCAGTCCGCTCAGGGTGACGCCCTGGTAACTGGCGACTGACGGAGCAGGAGAGAAGAAAACTAGCTCCACATGCCCTGGCCGATGATCGCTGAGACTACGCAGCGCCTGCGCCGGGCCGGATAAGTCGAGCAGATGGGTGTCGGGGAAGAGCAGAAAGCCTATTTTCAGTGGCGTCATAGCGGCGATTACTCGCAGTCAGCGGAGGTGGCGATGAATGCTACTGGATTCGCCGTCACCGCCTGTTGCACATCTTTCAGTAAAATGACCGAAAAGTTACTAATTATGTCCCTGTCGGCGATGTCTAATCGTATTGCATTATCTTAGTCTTAACGACGCAGGTTGTGAACATTAATAAGCTATACGTGCTAACGGAGAGGGGCGGATCATGAGAGAAAAAATCAAGGTGGCGGCAGTTCTATTTGAAGGTTTTGAACTTCTGGATTTTTACGGGCCGCTGGAAATGTTCGGTTTGGCTAATGAGTTTTTCGTTGTTTATCAAGTGGCTGAAAAGGTCGGACCTGTACGCAGTTCCGCTGGCGTATGCGGCTATGCGGAATATGACTGGGCGGACGTGCGAAGCTATGACCTGATTCTGGTTCCTGGTGGAGCGGGAACTCGCCAACAGGCGGCTAATCCGGCGTTGCTTGAGTGGCTGCGACGGCAGGCGCACAGCGTCAGGATTCTGGCTTCGGTGTGCACCGGCGCGGGCGTCCTGGCGGCGGCGGGACTATTGGATGGCTATCGCGCCACCACGAACAAGCAGTCTTTCGCATGGCCGATGTCACAGGGTCCGGAGACGGAATGGGTAAAACAGGCGCGCTGGGTGGAGGATCGCAATCGCTTCACTTCCGCGGGGATTTCCGCAGGCATGGATATGGCGTTGCGACTGATCGAAGTGCTGGTTGACGCGGAAACGGCGGAGCGGGTGGCGGATGAAGCGGAGTATGAATGGAATAGGAATCCTTCCCACGATCCGTTTGCCGGACGCTTCGGATTAATTTAATGATAGTTTGTAATGTCTGTTGATATGATCCAGCGTTCCGTCAGCTAAGTGATTGACGCAGTGGGACTCTCTGCGCCCACAAGTCACCATCGCGTCACATCGGAGTGAGACGATCAAGCACTGTCAGATACATTACACACAGAAGGATGTCAGTTTTGAAACCTGTTGTTGGAACTCTGCTGGTAGGAAGCGTTTCTCTAGGGATGGTTGGATGTTCAGGAGGTGGGGGATCAGGCGGCTCTGAGCCTGTCAAAGTGTACCCTCCCGCCAATAATATCGCCGCAGTCTATTTTCGCGATCAGGATGGCGCAGTCGGCGCCATCGGAGGCGGCGTCGAGGTTCAATTACTTAAAGCGGCGGCGCAGGGAGAGCGTGTGCGTCTGTATTGGATGGACTCCACCCAGGGAGCCCGATTGGGCGGCTTGGTGGCGGAGTCGGATTCAGCCGCTCCCACCCATGTCACTTTACCTAATGGAAGTCAGCCGCCTCAGGAAGACGCCCAACTCTTCGCTTATACCGCTACGGCGGCGGGAGAATCTAAAGACGGCGCGCCCGTCAAATTTTTGGATTATCAGAGCAACGCCGAAGTCCAGGGACATGGCGGCTCAGCCTTGGCGAACTGGCGTTATGGCGTAGATCGACCCACGCTGAAAGTCACTAAGTCGGAGGACGGCCGCTGTACTTTCGATAATGGGCTGGTGCAAGTGATAGACATGGCGAATAGAGTGGACGCAGGGTATGCTGGCGATCATTCGAATACCGTCGATGAGCGAAACTTCCCTCCCTATGATTTCGATTGCAGCGCCTCAATGGAAAACAGCTTCCGCACCATATGGGTGGACGAGGCAGAAACTGAGGTCTGGACCTATTCCTCTCTGAATGACGCCCTGTTCTACGGAACGCTGACTCATGACATGTTCGCCAAATATCTGGGCGAGCCGCCTTTGGAAGACAAATTGCGCCTGCGCGTTCACTATGGCAGCTCGTGGCAAGCCAATGTCTATTGGGATGGCGCATACGCTAATTTCAGCGACGCCCTGGGAGCGGCCTACGGACTGGCGACCCTGGACATTGTCGCTCATGAAATTGGCCATGGCGTCCTGTCGCGCATCAGCCGTCTTAAGCTCGTTGCGGCGATGAGCAACGACGCCAGAACCGTGCATGAAGCATTCGGGGATATATCCGGCGTGATGGCGAAATACGAGCACACCGGCGAACTGAACTGGGAGCACTCTAAAGAGTCGAATTACGGGATGCGTCAGCTTGATCGTATCGTGACTGAAACCGGAGCGATCGCCAGCTATTTTGATTATGACGAGGCAGGTAATAACGTTTATCTGCGTATCGGCATGATGACTTACCCCTTCTATCAACTGGCGAACAAGTGGAGTCCTGAACGGGCGTATCAGCTTTATATCAAGGCCGCCAGAGATTGCTGGGACCCGCAAATGGACATGCGCGGCGCAGCGCAGTGCCTGCGCACGGCGGCGATCGCCATGGGCGAATCCGAACAGGATGTGGTGACGGCGTTCCGGGCGGTCAAGATAAAGTTGCTGGAGCAAGACACGCTGGCCCACTTTAAAGACGAGAACTATATGTTGCGAGTCGAGTTTGTGGACGACAGTCGTAGCGACAGCATCGTCGCTTCCTGGCGGTGGGAGTTTGGCGATGGCCTGGTGTCGACAGAGGCGTCGCCCCAGCATCTATACGACGAGAAAGGAACCTATGAAGTGTCTCTGCAGGTCACGGACGTTGACGGCCGCACTGACCGCTTCAGTAAATCCTTATCCGTGACGGATGAGTATTGCGCGTTTTATCAGGCGGAGAAGGCGACTCGCCGAATCGATCAAGTGACCGTCGCCGGAACTGTCATCGATACGCCAGATCTTTTGCGTACGGATTACACCGAGAACGCTATCCCCATCACTGATGCGAATGCGGTGACCATCACCGTTAAAGGCGATAAGTTAGCCGAGTCGCCGTCCAACACCTGGAAGATCTGGCTGGATGCGGATAATGACGGACGCTTTGAGAATAGTGCGAATGAGATGCTGCGCGAGGTGACGCAATCCGAGACGGACGCATATGAGCTGACGACTACGATTCAGTTGCCGGATAAGTTAAGCGGTGGGCCGCTGTATATGCGCATCGCCGGCGACTACGCCATCAACTCTTCCTGTACTCTGAAGAAAGGTTCTGGCGTGGATATCCGTATCGCGCCGTAATTGCAGATCGCGCTCTGACGCGGAGATAAAGTAGAGATAAACAAGCCCGCGGTGACAATGATCGCCGCGGGCTTTTTAGTGTCTGCAATGGCCAGGGATGCAATGGTACAGAGATGTACTGGTCTACAGCAGAGACTTGAGGATCATCATCACACCGACGCCCGCCATGATGACGGCGAAGCCCTGTTGCAGGTGCGGTCCTGCAAAGCGCGGCGCCAGACGGCGTCCGCCCAGCATGCCCGCCATAGCTCCCGCGACGAAGGGCAGGGCGATCAGCCAGGGAAGCGTTTTGCCGCTTAACATGAACAGACTGACGGTGCCCGCGCTGGTTAGGGCGACCGCCATCAGCGAGGTCGCCACAGCGGAATGAAAAGGTAGCGGCGACACCATGCGCAAAGCGGGAACAATTACGAATCCGCCACCCACCCCCAATAAGCCAGAAAGAAAGCCGGTGAGCGCGCCGCTGCTGACGATCGCCATGGAACAGGGGCGGGTCCAACGCAGACGACCGGTATCAGGGTTGAGCTGGCAGATGGGGCCTTTCAGTTCAGTTCCGTCACTTTGTACGGTCGCCCAGCCCATCTTGGCTTCTTCGGGAGCGCGGCGAGCTTGCCGCCACATACGCAGGGCCACGCCCAGCAACACCACGGCGAATACTAACGCCAGCAAATGCACGGGGGCGCGATGGGCGGCCCAAAGGCCGATCGGGGCCATCAGCATACCGGCCAGGGCCATTACCGTCGCAGCGCGATAGCGAACGGACCCTTGCGGCCAGGCGTTCACCACACCTAATGTGGCGGCGGCGCTGACCGCCAGCAACGCCACCGGCGCCGCCTGCGGCAGTGTCCAGCCGAGACTCCACATCAGCAGAGGGATGGCGATAATAGAGCCGCCGGCGCCGGTGAGTCCAAGCAGCACTCCCACGGCGATCCCGAGGAGCGCCGCTGTCAGCATGTTTGCGAAGCAGCGGCGGTCAGCAGGCGACGTACTTCAGGCTCCAGGCCTGTCAGACCGCCTGCGCAGCCGGCATCCAGCGCTTCTTCCACAGATGCGCCATCCACGAAGAAGGCTTTCAAGGCGAGTAGAGCGCCAACGCGATTGCTGCTCATGCAGTGGACCAGGACCGGGCAGTTTTCCGCTTCATTCAGTATGTCCGCCAGCGCCCGGGCGTTGGCTTCCGTCAAATCCTGCGGACCCGCTACCGGAATGTTAAACAACTGCAGTCCTTGATCGTCGACCGGAAACGCATTCAGCAGGGGCGTTTCGTGAGGCTGACATAGGCTGACGACTGTTTTTACCCCCGCCGCCCGGATGCGTGGGAAATCGTCCGGCGCCGGCAGGCCGCAAGTGAAAAGCTCCGGTTGCGGCCGACGCAGGTTGGGCAGCAGCAGAGAGACGTCATCTGTCATGGGGTTCTCCTTGAATAGTTGGGTTTGAGGCAGGATTGCTGCAATAGTGGCGGTGCAGGAGTTTGACGATGGCCATGGCCGGCCCCTCCGCCACGGAATAATAAACGGTTTGCGCCTGTTTGCGCGTATGCACAAGATGTTGATGGCGCAGCACCGCCAGATGTTGCGATAGCGCTGATTGCGACAGCTCCACGAATTCATTCAGTTCGCTGACCCGACGTTCGCCCTCGGACAGCGCACACAGAATCATCAACCGGTGCGGATTGGAGAGCGCCTGCATCAGCGCGGCCGCAGCTTCCGCATTCAAAGCGTTTCCCATCAAGTCCAAGGGAGCGGGGGAGGAAGAATGGGGAGCGGCGACTTTCTTTTTCATTTAGTTAAATCTAAATAAGTGTTTTCTAAATCAGTCTAAGCTAATATATTTAATCTATATCGATTGCGCAATGTCCAAGTGACTAAACTTTGCTGTCATGGACTTAATAGCTTAAGAGCTAAGGGGATGGAAATGAATTTAATCGTGCGGCCCTTTTTCGATCGTGCGACGTACACGCTCAGCTACGTGACGCATGGAGAAGGGGATAGCCGTTGCGCCATTATTGATCCGGTGCTGGATTATGACTCCGCCGCCGGGCGCGTCGGTACTGAGTCGGCGCAGGATATTGTCCGTTATGTGAAGGAAAGCGGGCTGGAAGTTGAGTGGATTCTGGAAACCCATGCCCATGCTGACCATCTGTCTGCGGCGCAATGGCTGAAGCGCGAGTTAGGCGGCAAAGTCGCCATTGGCGAGCATATCCGCGAGGTGCAGAGCGCGTTCGGGCGTATCTTCGATCTGGGGGCGGAATTTGCGGTGGATGGCTCGCAGTTTGATCACTTGTTTCAAGATGGCGAGACGTTTCACATCGGTGCGATGCCCGCCCAGGTAATGTATACGCCAGGGCATACGCCGGCCTGCGTCAGCTACGTGGTCGCTGATGCGGTGTTTATTGGCGATACGTTGTTTATGCCGGATTACGGCGCGGCGCGGGCGGACTTTCCGGGAGGCGACGCGACGGAGCTGTATCGATCCATTCGCCGCATCCTGTCATTGCCGCCGCAAACCCGCTTGTTTGTCTGCCATGATTATCTGCCTAATGGCCGCGAGTTGCGCTTTGAAAGCACAGTGGCCGAGCAGCGCAGAGAGAACGTGCTGTGCCATGAAGGCGTCTCTGAGGAGGGCTTCGTGCAACAGCGCAAAGCCAGAGACGCCAAGCTGGGGGCTCCCGCTCTCATGCTGCCGTCCCTGCAGGTCAACATCCGCGGCGGGCACTTGCCAGAGGCGGCGGATAATGGCGTTTGTTATCTGAAGATCCCGCTAAACCAGATCAGCTGAGCCATCCCGACGCGACGGGCGTCGCTATGTCCGCGACCCGGCGCTTAGAGCTTGCCGGCTTTGGCGGCTAATGACGTCTCCGTCGACACATTGCTGTAGCGTTTAACGTAATCGTTGGACATGGCCGTCGCCTGGGCGAGTTGTTTGCTGTTCATGATGCCTTTCAGGAACTGCTTCATTTCAGAGGCCCGTTGCGGGTCCCAGTCTGAGATGGTTTTGCCTTTCTTGTTGAGTTCGGCGGCGGTCAACCAGGCGTAGGCCTCCACATAGTCTTTGTTGACGCCCAGTTTTTTGTAGTAGCAAAAAGCGACGCTCAACTGCGAGACCGGATTACCCCGTTGGGCGGCCTTGAGAAAGTGTTCAAATCCCTTGCTTTCGTTTTTGGCGAGCCCCTGTCCCTGTATGTACATTACGCCCAGATTATGCAGAGCATTGGTGCTGCCGGCGGCGATGGCTTTCTCGAAATAGTTGGCGGCCTGCTCATAGGAGCGATAGACGATTTTCCCTTCCTTATAAATCAAACCCAGCGAGTTCAGCGCTTCCCTGCTGTTCTGGTTGGCGGCTTCCGTCAGCCACTTCAGCGCTGACGCACTGTTGGGGCTAATGCCCACGCCATATTGATACATTTGCCCCAGCAACATTTGCGCTTCCATGTTCCCGGCTTCCGCCGCCTTCTTCATGTAGTCCGCCGCCAGGTAATAGTCCTGCTGTCCCGCCAGCCCATCAAGCAGCATTTTACCCATGTAAAAATGCCCTTGTTGGTGCCCATGAGAGGAGGAGGTCTTACAGGAGGTCATGGCCGCCGCATACTTTGAATTGGCGTAATCCTGCTCACAGGCGTCGCTCAACTGGCTGATGTCCACGGCGACGGGTTGCGCATTGCGCAAGGCATTTTCGCGGTAACTGTCGTAGTCGAACTTGGCGCCGGCGGTCGTCGTCGCGGGTTGCGATGGCGCGCCGCTCGCCAATAACAGATTGCGACTGATCTGGTCTTTGACCGTAGCGATAGGAATCGCCATGCCGATGCCTTCCATGCCGCTCAGCCGTAAAGTATTCACGCCAATGACTTTGGCGTTGGCGTCCAGTAGCGGGCCGCCGCTGTTGCCTGGGTTGATGGCGGCGTCCGTTTGCAGCAGAGTGACGCCTTCAAAGTCCCTGATGCCGGAGAGAATGCCGGATGTGACGGTAAACTCCAGTCCAGCGGGCGAGCCGACGGTGTATGTGGGTTGCCCTACTGCCGGATCGGTTTTCACCGCCGCGTCGAAGTATCGGCACTCTTTGACGGCGCCCACCAGAAAGGCCAGGTCGGTGTCTTCGCTCTTAACGACGGTGTGCGCGGCGAAAGTGCGGCCATCCAGCGTTTTGACCTGGACGCTGGCGTTTCGCTGTTCGGAAGACAGCTTATCGTAAGCTTGCTGCAGCTCCTGGCGATACTTTTCCATGCTGCGCAGTCTGTCCTGATCCGTGCTTTGCTGGGCCGATCCTTTATATCTGGGATATTGCTTTTCCCAGGTTGCGATGCGTTCGCGGGCTTCCTGGGTTTTTCTATCCACTTTGTCGATGGCTGCGGAAACTTCCTGCAGCGCGGGGTTATCAAACTCCACCACATGCCGGTTGGTCACAATCAGACAGTCTTTATTGATAAAAAATCCCGAGCCTACGCTGGCCCCCACACTGATGGAGACCGCGGCTTCCCGCGCTTCCTGAATCGAGCGGATGATGTGCGTATCGACAGCTTGCTTGTCTTGACCTTTGGGCTCCACGATGACGATGTGCGTCCCTTTTTCGGGCTGCGCTGGCGCGTCTTCATTCGAACAGGCGGTGAGCAGCGCCGGTGCGATGAGGCTGGCTGCAAGCAAGCGGAACGTCGTGGCGAAGACTCGGGTATAGGACATGGATCACCTTATAGGGGGGATGATTATCGGCATGCGCCATTGCATGCGCCATTATAGGTCGCGCGGAGCAGTGTATTGGGTCGTGCGCACATGGATTTGACGTTGTTTTGCATCCGCAAAACTGAAGGTATCGGGATTTGGTAAGGCGTTTTGTATGCATGACGACGTCCATGTCTGGCAGACCCTGAATTATTGAAATTCCGTGGGGCTGGGAGCGAGCTCTTCCATGCCAAAGCGCTTTTTCAGTTCTTCATATGCTTTGTCCATGCGATATAAGCGATAGGCTTCGGCGAACTCTTCCGCCATACCGTCCGGCGCCTTGCGCGAGAACGCCGCGTACATGCGCTTGCCGGGAAATAAGGCTCCGTCCAAACGCTGCACTTGTTCATCCAGCCCGGCGATTTCCGCGCGGGCCCTTTCTATGGCGCTGGTGGCGCCGAAAATGGCGTCGAATCGGTTACTGATCAGCATGATGAAAAGCTGTGACTGATTAACGGTCGGCTGTTCTATAGGCGCTTTTCTGCGAATCAGATCTATCACCTGATCGCTCATGTAATAGCCGCTGGCCGCCGCCGTGCGCCAGCGCCAGACAAACTGCTCCAGCGGCGGGTCATAGCGAATCTCGTCACTGCGATCGCGTCTGATGTAAATGGTGGTGCGGGAGACATGCAGCAGGTTATCCGGCAAAAAGTCGGCGAACTTCTGTCTTTCCGGAGAAATGGCGACGAAGGTCACCGCATGCACGCCGCCTTCCTCCAGTTCTTTCATGGCCCTTTTCCACGGATGCCGGCGAAACTCGATATCCCAACCCAGTCGCGCCGCCACCGCACGCATGATCTCAACGTGAAAACCGGTAAGATGCGCCGTTTCGTCGATATACTCGAAGGGCGAATTATTGGCTTCCTCCATGCCCACCAACAGAGTCCTGGCCTGACACCATGGCGCAAGCCAGCAGCAAAAAGCGACCAGAAACCATTTCATATAGCCTACCTCGACCTGCGCGGTGATAGGTTGAAACCTTTACCGCAGTAGTTACTTGTGAGCCTATACAAGTATAGACGTTAGATTGGGCGTTATTTACTTCCAGGCAGCCATCAAGCCGAATTTATTTCGTCTATTTTCGCCCAACCAAATCTGTATGATGATTTGCTTGCGCTTTATTGCGCAGAACGCCAACCGCCAACCGAAAAGGACCTCAATATGCTTAAAGCTTCCTGCCATTGCGGCAATATCAATGTAGAAATGCCTCGGGCGCCAGAGGCGTTGGTGAGTTGTAATTGTTCGATTTGTCATCGCCTTGGGGCGTTGTGGGGACGTTTTGCTCCTGAAGAGGTGAATGTGGTGTGGACGGAGGAGGCGCCGAAACCCTATCGCTGGGGGGATGAGTATATCGACTTTCAGCATTGCCCGCGTTGCGGTTGCGTGACGCACCATACTTCCACGGAAAACTGGGAGGAAAAGCGGATAACGATAAATTGCCGTATGTTGGAGCCGAAATGGATTGCGAACACGCCAATCAAAAAGTTTGACGGCGCGGATACGTGGAAATTTATTGAGGAATGACAAATTTTTACTGACGTAGAGACCTGAATACCCCCGATTGTCTGGCAAATCCGGCGCCTTCAACCATAATTTGATTGAACGGACGCATAGATTTTCCGTTAATCAATTGAGGGTTTCTTCGATGAAGTTTAAATCCGCCATTTTGACCTTCCTTGCGTTATTCCTTGCGGTTTCCGTCCGAGCGGAAACCGTCACCGCCGCCGGCGACCCCTGGCCTCCTTTCATTGATCCTAACGATCCGGATGGCGGCGTCGCCGTGTCTCTGGCTCGAGAGGCTTTTTCCCGTTCCGGGTTCACTCTGGAAATGAATATCATGCCCTGGGCGCGAGCCATTGACGGCGTCAAAAACGCCAAATACGACGTGCTTATCGGCACCTGGTGGACGAAAGAGCGAACGGAGTTCCTTGCGTACAGCGAGCCTTATCTAACCAATGAGATTAAATTCATCAAGCGCAAGGGAGATCCATTTGAATACAACGGAATGGACAGCCTGACCGGCAAGTCCGTGGGGATTGTCAGAGGCTACGGATACGGAGATGAGTTCCTCAACGCCACTAATTTCAAGCGGCCGGAAACCGCGGACTTTTTACCAAACGTGAAGAAAGTGGTGTCTGGCAGGGTGGATCTTACCTTGGAAGATGAGCTGGTGGCGCGCTCGCAGATCGCCAAAGAAGAACCAGGGTTGATCGATCAAATTGAATTTACCCAGAATGCGTTGAACGCCAATACGTTGCACGTCACCTGCGGCCTCGCCAACGCCAAGCATGAAGAAATTATTAACGCCTTGAATAAGGGCATGGCGGCGATGAAGGCGGATGGGACTTTCGATCAGATTTTGAAGAAATATGGCATGAAGTAGCGATCGCGGACCCTGTCTAGTCCTGAAACAGGCGCCAACCTATTTCAGGACGGAGCGCCCTAAAGTAAAAAGCCGGACGTTTAACAGCGTCCGGCTTTTTCTTGGGGTCGTTCTAACGGCAGGTTAGAAGCTGACCATCATGCCTTGCGGCAGCCACTCGTTGAAGACAGCGGAGGCCAGCAGTTGCTTGGCTTGTTCGATGTCTGGGCCGAAGTAGCGGTCGTGATCGTAGAACGGCACCACCTGACGCACTGACTTGCGCGCTTTCTCCACCAATGCGGAGGACTTCAACGGGCTGCGGAAATCCATGCCCTGAGTGGCGGCCAGAATCTCGATGGCGAGAATGCCGCGGGTGTTGTCCGCCATGTCGGTCAGACGACGGCCGGCGTAAGTCGCCATGGACACGTGGTCTTCCTGGTTGGCGGATGTCGGCAGGCTGTCCACGCTGGAAGGGTGAGACAGACATTTGTTCTCGCTGGCCAGCGCGGCGCTGGTCACCTGGGCGATCATGAAACCAGAGTTCACGCCGCCGTTGTCCACCAGGAAAGGAGGCAGCTTGGACATGTTCGGATCGATCAACAGCGCCATGCGGCGTTCGGACAGAGAGCCGATTTCCGCCAGCGCCAGCGCCAGGTTGTCCGCCGCCATGGCGACCGGCTCCGCGTGGAAGTTGCCGCCGGACAGAATGTCGTCTTCGTCTGCGAATACCAGCGGGTTATCGGATACCGCATTGGCTTCCGCCTGCAGCACTTCCGCCGCGTTGCGGATCTGGGTCAAACAGGCGCCCATGACCTGAGGCTGACAGCGCAGAGAGTAGGGGTCCTGCACCTTGCCGCAGTTGCTGTGGCTCTGCGCGATCTCACTGGTGTCCGCCAGCAGGTGGCGATACATGACAGCCGCGTCGATCTGGCCTTTCTGGCCGCGTGCGTCATGAATACGAGGGTCGAAAGGCGTGCGGCTGCCCAGGGCGGCCTCTACGCTCATGGCGCCGGTCACAGTGGCCGCCGCGAACAGATCTTCAGCGAAGAACAAGCCTTCCAGGGTGAACGCCGTGGAGGCTTGCGTGCCGTTGAGCAGCGCAAGGCCTTCTTTCGGCGCCAGAGTGACAGGCTGCAGGCCGGCGATGTCGAGAGCGGTCATGGCGTCGACGATTTTGCCGTCGTGTCTGGCCTGACCTTCACCCAGCAGGACGCAGCTCATATGCGCCAGAGGAGCCAGGTCGCCGGAAGCGCCTACGGAGCCTTTCTTGGGCACGATCGGGTAAACTTCAGCGTTAACCAGCTTGATCAGCGCGTCCACCACCAGACTGCGAATGCCGGAGTAGCCCCGCGCCAGCGCATTGATTTTCAGCGTCATCATCAGACGCACGGTGGCGTCGTCCATGAAGTCGCCGGTGCCTGCTGCGTGAGACAGCACGATGGAGCGCTGCAGCACTTCCAGTTGATCTTCGGCGATACGGGTGTTGGCCAGCAGGCCAAACCCGGTGTTGACGCCATAGACCACGCGACCTTCGCGCATGACGCGGGCGACGGCTTCGTGGGATTTATCCATGACGCGGTAGGCGTCTTCGCTCAGTGACAGTTTCACCGGGCCGCGGCTGACTTTGCGCAGATCCGCCAGGGTAAGTTGACCGGGATTAATTAACAGCTCGTTCACGTTATGTACTCCGCTACGCATTAGTCTTTCAACATCGGCAAGTCGAGGCCGTTCTCTTTGGCGCAATTACGAGCGATGTCGTAACCTGCGTCGGCATGGCGCATTACGCCGGTGCCGGGGTCGTTGCGCAGCACGCGGGCGATACGCTGATCCGCCGCTTCGGTGCCGTCACAGACGATCACCACGCCGGAATGCTGGCTGAAGCCCATTCCTACGCCGCCGCCGTGGTGCAGGGACACCCAGGTGGCGCCGCCGGCGACATTCAGCATGGCGTTCAGCAACGGCCAGTCGGAAACCGCGTCGGAACCGTCCATCATGCTTTCAGTCTCCCGGTTGGGGCTGGCGACGGAGCCAGAATCCAGGTGGTCGCGGCCGATAACCACAGGGGCTTTCAGTTCGCCGTTACGCACCATTTCATTGAAGGCCAGACCCAGACGGGCGCGGTCTTTCAGTCCCACCCAGCAGATACGCGCCGGCAGCCCCTGGAAGCTGATGCGTTCACGCGCCATATCCAGCCAGTTGTGCAGGTGCGGGTTGTCGGGAATCAGTTCTTTGACCTTGGCGTCCGTTTTGTAAATGTCCTCTGGGTCGCCGGACAGCGCCGCCCAGCGGAAGGGGCCTACGCCTTCGCAGAACAGGGGACGAATGTAGGCGGGCACGAAACCGGGGAAGTCGAATGCGTTCTTCACGCCTTCTTCCAGCGCCATCTGACGGATGTTGTTGCCGTAGTCCAGGGTCGCTGCGCCAGCTTCCTGTAACGCCAGCATGGCTTGCACCTGCACCGCCATGGATTGCTTGGCCGCTTTGACCACGGCAGCGGGGTCTTTCAGACGCATTTCCGCTGCGTGCTCCATGCTCCAGCCTTGCGGCAGGTAGCCGTTCAGCGGGTCGTGAGCGGAAGTCTGGTCGGTGACCACGTCAGGAGTAACGCCGCGCTTGACCAGCTCCGCGTATACGTCCGCTGCGTTGCCCAATAGACCGATAGAGATGGCTTCGCCGGTCTTCTTGGCGTCTTCGATCATCGCCAGAGCGTCGTCCAGGTCTTTCGCCTGCTTATCCAGGTAGCGCGTGCGCAGACGGAACTCGATGCGGCTGGGATCGCAATCCACCGCCAGCATGCAGAAGCCGGCCATCGTCGCCGCCAGGGGCTGAGCGCCGCCCATGCCGCCCAGACCGCCGGTCAGAATCCATCTGCCGTGGGCTTCACCGTTGAAATGTTGCTTGGCGACGGAAACGAAAGTCTCGTAAGTGCCCTGCACAATGCCCTGAGAACCGATGTAGATCCAGGAGCCGGCGGTCATCTGGCCGTACATCATCAGGCCTTTCTTATCCAGCTCGTTGAAGTGTTCCCAGTTGGCCCAGTGGGGCACCAGGTTGGAGTTGGCGATCAGAACGCGGGGCGCGTCGGCGTGAGTCTTGAATACGCCTACCGGTTTGCCGGATTGCACCAACAGCGTCTCGTCATCTTCCAGGCGCTTCAGCACTTCCACGATTTTGTCGAAGCATTCCCAATCGCGTGCGGCGCGGCCGATGCCGCCATACACCACCAGGGATTTAGGGTGCTCGGCGACTTCCGGGTCCAGATTGTTCATCAGCATGCGCAGCGGCGCTTCGGTCAACCAGGACTTGGCGTTCAGCTCAGAGCCGCGTGGCGCGCGGATCTCTCTCTGGTCGTCATGGCGAGGATCTTTCATCGGTTTCTCCTGTGAGTTACTTCTACGCTTTTGTTGTTGGTTTTCCCAGCAGCCCGGCCAGGCGCGCGGCGAGTCGTGCGGCGACGCGGGCGGTTCTGCTGTCGATATCGTAAGTGGGGTTATATTCGGCGATGTCCGCCATCAGCACTGGCAGGCCTTTACGCTGAATAGCGTCCAGCATGGCTTCGACGATTTCCAATGGAACGCCGCAAGCCGCCGGGGCGCTGACGCCGGGAGCGGTGGCCGCCGGCAGCACATCCAGGTCGATAGTGAGATAGAGACAATCAATTTTGCTCATGAAGGCGTCCAGCGCGCGCAACATGGGGCCCAATTGGGTAAAGCCGCAATGGGTGTCTTTCAGATAAGTGACGCCAAGTTTGTCGGCGCGATCGAATAAGGCCTGGGTATTGGCGTATTCACTGATGCCGAATACAGCATAGTGAAAAGGCTTGCCGGTGTTCTTGCAGTATTTGGCGATCTGCTGGAAAGGGGTGCCGGAGCTGGCCCCTTCGCTGTCGCTGCGCAGATCAAAGTGAGCGTCCAGATTAAGGATGCCGAGCACTTTGTCCGGCGCCGCCTGATCCAGGTGTCGGCGCAGGCCCTGAAAGCTGCCCCAGGCGACGTCATGGCCGCCGCCCAATACGATGGGGTTGTGTCCTGCCTGCAGCTGTTTGAATACCTTGTTGGCCAGCGCTGCCTGGGCGTCTTCCAGTTCGCCTTCCCATTGAATGTTGCCGCAGTCATAAACCGGGCGGGAAAGGCGCCAGGGCAGGTTCGCCAGAGCCTTGATGATTTCGTCAGGGCCGTTCGCCGCGCCCACGCGACCTTTGTTGATATAGACGCCGAGATCGCAGGGATAGCCGATCAACGACACGCCCGCAGGACTGTCCTCCTGCGGCGCGCGAACTTGCTGGTGCCAGCGTACAGCGGTGGGGCCGTCGGCGCTGTCGATGCGACCTGACCAGACTTTTGCCTCAGACATTGTGAATTTCTCCATGAAAAACGCGTTGATGCGGACCGGTGACGCCGAATTCGTAGCTCAACTGGGCGGGGTGCTGGCAATCCCAGACAATGAAATCCGCCGCCATGCCCGGCGCCAAATGGCCGATGCGGTCCTGCATGCCTAGGGCCTTAGCGCCGTGGCGGGTGACGCCGGCGAGGGTTTCTTCCGGGGTCATGCCAAAGAAGGTGCAACCCATGTTCATCATCAGACGCATTGACGCCAGAGGGCAGGAACCGGGATTAAGGTCTGTGGCCAGAGCCATGGCGACCTTGTGCTTGCGCAACAGATCCATGGGGGGGCGCTGGGTTTCCCTCAGGAAATAGAAGGCGCCGGGCAGCAGCGTCGCCACCGTGCCGGAAGCCGCGATAGCCTGCACGCCCGCTTCGTCAAGATATTCCACATGGTCGACGGACAGTGCGTTGAATTCCGCGGCGAGCTGGCTGCCGCCGCTCAGAGTCAGTTGCTCCATATGGCCTTTTACCGGCAGGCCCAGTTTTTGCGCGGCTTCGAATACCCGGCGGCATTGCTCCGGGGTGAACGCGATGGATTCGCAGAACACGTCCACGGCGTCAGCGAGCTTTTGCTCATGAGCCATGGGCAGGGCTTCTTCGCAGATCCAGGATATATAGTCGTCGGAGCGACCGGCGTATTCGGGAGGCAAGGCATGAGCCGCCAGCAAGGTGGTGCGGATGTTGACCGGATAGCGTTGCCCCAGACGTCGCGCCACGTGCAACATCTTCAGCTCCGATTCCAGATCCAGACCATAGCCGGATTTGATCTCCACTGTGGTCACGCCTTCCCGCAGCAGGGCCAGCAAGCGCTTCTCAGATTGCTGCAACAGCTCTTTCTCGGTGGCGGCGCGGGTGGCGCGCACGGTAGAGATAATGCCGCCGCCCTGTTTGGCGATGTCTGCGTAGGAAACACCTTGCAAGCGCATTTCGAATTCAGCGGCGCGGTCGCCGCCGTAAACCAGATGGGTATGACAATCCACCAGGCCGGGGGTGATCAGGCGACCATTGGCGTCAGTGATGTTATCGGACGCGCCGCCATCCCATTCAGACATGGGGACGATGGCTTCTATATTGCCGTGCGCCACGCCGAGTGCATGGTTTTCCAGCAGTCCGTAAGCGTGTTGGGCGTCAGGATCAAGGGTGGCGATCCTGGCGTTGATCCACCAATCCATAAAATCTCGCTCTCCGCAGTGTTTTTATAAATGTATATACATTTAAAGACAAAAAATGCGTTTTGCGCAAGAGGGGAGGTGAGAAAAAATTCTTTTCATAACGAACACCGAAACCGGTTAGGCGTAGCCTGGAGACTATGCTTTCATGTCGTAATAACTATAAAAATAGAGGGTTTAAGACATTTTTTGAATTTGGCGTACTGATACGAATATAGCGAATTCTGTATCCGCACAGCCCCATGTAGCGGGATGTTGAGAGATTAGAAAATTTAAATGTATATACAAATTTTCAGTTCGTTAACTACTTGATCTATAGGCAGGATGGTTGGAAACAGGGGGGAAGATAAGGAAACCGCAAGAGTCCGCGCGCGCGAAAGGCGAGCCTGCGGCTGTCAATCGCTACAAGACAAACTGATTTGATGATCGCTATGGAGAGGGGACGACGCTTATGAAAAGTGGCTGTCGGACTGCAGGCGATAGCGGCTGCCAGGATAAGTCAGGTGGGCGCTGCTGACTAATTGCTGACGGCTCCAGGTGCGACGATAGATGCGCAGGCAGGGTTCATTGATATTGATCTCCAGCAGCTCGCACTGGTCCGGGTCCGCCAGCACCGCTTCAATAATATGCTCCACATCGGAAACCGGATAAACGGAGGTAAGGTATTGATTGGGAGTGACGACGGAAAAATCCTGGTCCAGATACTCCGGCGCCAGCAAAGGATTGATGTAGCGATCTTCCAATTGCACCGGCACGCCGTCTTCCTGATGGACGATTAAGGTGTGAAACACCGCTACGCCGGTTTTGATGCCCAGCTGCACAGCCACATTGGAAGAGGCGCGCAATTGCTCCTGCTTGACGATGCGGGCGCTGTAGTCATGTCCCCGGGCTTTGATTTCTTCCGCGATATTGCGGATATCCTGAAAAGAAGAGGTGGGCTTGGCGTCGTTGACGAAAGTGCCTTGCCCCTGATATCTCACCAGACGCCCTTCATTCACCAGATCCCGTATCGCCTTGTGCACCGTCATGCGGCTGACTTGAAACTGCTGCGCCAACTGCATTTCCGTGGGAATGCGGCCGCCGACCGTATAGCGCTGGCTCTCGATGCCGCTGACGATAAAGTCCTTAACCTGCTGAAACCGGGGTTTGGATGACACGGATAAATTGTCCTTGCGATTGCCTGACGAAAGCCGTCAATGATTCGGGCGCATATTGTATAGGCATTTTAGCGGCGAATCAGGAAGTTGTAATGGATGAGGCGAAACATTGGCGGCTCTGGTGTGCCTGCCAATACCGGAATAAAGGATAACTTGTTTTGTTTGATGGGAGAAGATTAGTTCTAAGTGTATAAAAAACAAGAAAATATGTACTTGAGATGAGGCCTATGTATAATGGGGCGGCCTTTCAATTGGACTGATAACGTATGCCGTTTAATACTTACCTATTCTTTATTTTCTTTGCTGCTGTATGGATTATATACAGCTCATGTAATAACTGGCGTCTGCAAAAGTTAATATTGCTTGCAGCCAGCTACTTATTCTACTCGGCATGGAATCCGAGCTTTGTCTTCTTGTTACTTTTTTCAACGGTTTGTGACTGGTATGTTGCGAAAGGTATCTTTCGCGCAGAATCGAAAAAGAAGAAGCAAGTATACGTTTGGGCGACGCTTTTAATTAATCTCGGCTTACTAGGCTTTTTCAAATATTGGAATTTTCTCTCTGAGAACCTTTCTTTTCTCAGTGGCGGACTTATCCAGGCGTCATCATTCGATATATTACTGCCGATGGGCATATCGTTTTATACATTCCAAACAATTTCATACTCTATTGATGTTTATCGGGGAAAAATTAAGCCAGCTACGTCATTTAGCGACTACGCGCTGTATGTCTCGTTTTTTCCCCAGTTAGTAGCTGGTCCGATTGTCAGAGCTAATGATTTTTTACCACAATGCGAAGAGCCGAAGAAGGCTTCTGCTGATCAATTGGGCTGGGGGTTATGTTTAGTCATTTTTGGCGTGTTCCAAAAAGTAGTATTGGCTGATAGCCTTTTTGCTCCGATTGTCGACACCATCTACCAAAGGCCTGAAATATACGGGCAACTCGAAACATGGGTTGCTGTCTTTGCATTTTCGGGCCAGATATTCTGTGACTTTTCTGGCTACTCGACCACCGCGATAGGGGTAGCGTTGTGTTTTGGTTTCATATTGCCGGATAACTTCAAATCTCCATACGGTGCGGTCGGCGTTCAGGACTTCTGGAGGCGATGGCATATTAGTCTCTCCACATGGCTCAGAGATTATGTATACGTGTCTATGGGAGGGAATCGAGTCGGCGCCGCGCGAACATATGTGAATCTTATGTTTACAATGCTTATCGGAGGCCTGTGGCATGGAGCCTCCTGGATGTTCGTAATATGGGGCGGGCTCCACGGGCTTTATCTCACAATCGCACGTTTTATTCAGCGTTCTTCATCCTCTGACGGTTCGGAAAGAACAACAGGGCAAAAACTTTTATTGGCCTTTTTCACCTTTATCCTTGTCTCGGTCACATGGATATTTTTCCGTAGTCAAAGTATGGAGGAATGCATTCAGGTCATACGGAACTTGTTTGGCAATGCTGACGCAACCGGGAAGGTTGACGGGCTTAAGATGATGTATGCATTCGTTGGCGCTCTAGTTCTGTTTTTTACACACTTCGCGTTGCGTGAGCGTAGCATCGAGGCCTTGTTCACGAAGCTGAATCCGTTCATGCGGGCTGCCTTTTTAAGTGTATGTTTAGTTAGTCTGTTTCTATTTGCGAGTGGTGATACCCGTGCGTTTATCTACTTCCAGTTCTAATGATCGCCTGCCAACAGGGCGTTGGGGTATAACTTGGTTATGCGCGTTATTCGTGGCTGCTGCTGCGATATCTGTATTTGAAATTGGCTTGCGATACTCTGGATTTCAACCCACCCAAGATGACTCTGTGGAATTCTGGATTGAGCAGAGAGACCGTCTCCATGACAGCTCTGAGCGGCCGATAGCGCTATTGGGCAGCTCACGAATTCAGTTGGGCGTTGACACGGCCTACTTGAGAGAAAAACTGGCCAGGCCCGTCGTTCAGCTGGCCATCGACGGCACTTCTTTTATGCCGTTGCTGGAGGATCTTAGTGAAGATGAGAGTTTCACTGGTGATGTGATTGTCTCCGTAGTAGAGAGTCATGTAGCTCCATCAGAGGAGAATCAGAGGTCGACAGAATGGGTGAAAGCTTATCATCGATACAAAAATAAAGGACTGGAACCTTATAAATACTTTGATCAAATGGTCGAACTTCAACTCAAGTCCAGATTGTCCAGCAGGTTTATGGGAGTTAGCCCTGTCGATATGATGGGTAAATGGAGTCCTTCGAAAGATGCAGTATCAAAGGTATATTTAACTACCAATCCGGATAGAAGTAGAGATGCTGATTATGCTTTATTGAATCAGTCTGAAGTATATATTGGGCGTGTTCTAAGGCGATATAATCTGCCTTTTCCAGCCGGTGTTGATAATTTTGAAGCATTTAGTAAGTATTGCCTTGATAGTCTGGAAAAAAAGAATAAAGCGGATATTGGGAAGTTTGAAAGTGGAGTTAAGAGATTAGCTTCTTATATTGAGAGGATTGAGGGGCGAGGAGGTAAAGTTTATCTGGTTCGCTTCCCAACAGATAAGCTGATTTGGGTGTTTGAAGATCATGTATGGCCGAAGTCGGAATTCTGGGATGCGAATATTGAAACTCGTTTCAGTGCTGTGCATTTTAGAGATTACCCTGAGATGGCGCGTTTTTCTCTCCCTGACGGCTCACATTTAGATATGAGAGACAAGAAACCATTTACTCAAGCGCTCTTGGAAGCTCTAACTGGTAAAGGATTTCAGATCGAGTAGACCAATTTGTGAAGCCCGTCTATTCTTTAACCTGAGCCGGGCGTTGGATCGAGTGGTTGCCTCCTGTCAGACGCCGTCTGTGTCCGCTGTATCCATCGTAGTGCCTGTGTTGTGCTCGCCAGAGGGAACTCTGATTAGCCAGAGGAGTCCCTGCAGGATACCGCGGCCGGCTTTTTGCGAGTTGCTTCATCCGTTCACCCTGCAGGCGTGGCTAGAACGCCGACAATAAACAGAGGAGTGAAGCAATGATAATCAAACACCTCCCGACGCATCCCTTTCCGGTTGTTCCAGCAAATCTGAAGGTATTTCTGTTTTATCTGGTCGCGATTATGTTTGCGGTAAGCGGTATCGCATTGGGTTGACGTCCCGGACGCCCGCTGGATGGCGGGCGTCACAGCAGTTTGCGGTTGAGCGCGACGTCCTTGTATCCCTTCTGCACGTCGAACAACCGGCTCAGAGGAACGAGGTAGGGACTGTCCGTGGCTTTCTCGCCGTTAATGGTTTCCAGGTTGATGTTTTTGAGCGGCTGATGGGGTCGATACAGCAGGTTGCATAAAGGCGCCAGACAGGCCTCTATATCTGGATGGTCTGGGGCAATCGTGATATCCAGCTGTTTGCCATTGCGGCGAGACGTCATGATCAGCTCCGGCCCCTTAAACGCCATATGGATGGAGTCCAAACGTTTCGGCAGTTGTTGTTGCAGGCCCGGCAGGCCCAGCCCGCAAAGCGACATGGGATCGGTGGCGTTGAACCAGTAGATCTGCGTCTGCGGCAGACTGGTCTGCAGCATTTGCAGCGCGATGGGGGTAATGAACTGTGGGCCGGGGATATCTTTGAAAAAGTAGCCGCCAATAATCTCTCTGGAAAGCTCCATCAGGCGCAGGGAGCGAAACACTGCGCTCCAGCGCATTTCCGGCAGCTCTCTTTGTAGCAGTTCGCGAAACACTACGCCGTAGCGACTTAGCAGCAGGCGTGCGCGGTCTTTGCCGCGTTCCTGTTCCGTTATCGGGTCTTCCTGCCGCAGAGGCCAGCGCACTTGCCGCCAGGTTCCGGGGCTGTTCGCCGCCTGTTTTGACTGGGCGAAGGAGTGGCGCATGGCGCGTCGGCGCGAAGGAGGCCTGCCGGAACTCTGAGCGGGCAAGTCGGGAATAGTGAATTTGTTTTCTACCCCTCTGCGCAACGCGGCGAAGGTGTCATTGTTGATGCGTTGCTTCCATACCCAGTCCCATAAGCATTCCGTCAGCGCTCTGTTGTCCCATCCGCTTTTCCCGGAGAGGGCCTGGAAGTCGTAACGGCTGTCGGCGTCTGGAAACAGGGTTTGCAGTTCGTCGGCGCTTGCTTCGTTTAGAGCTGAGGGGGCGTCAAGCAGATCCAGATCCGCATTGAAGCAGAATAGGGTTTTGCCTTCCTCTACGCCAAGCCACTCCAGGTCGGATTCCTGAAACAGATGATCCAGCAAGGCCGGGTTATAGTCCGGCAGTCGCGCGGGGAGTATTTCACTCTCCCAGAGCGGAGCAGGGGCGGGCGTTCCCTGCAGGCGTTGCATAATATCGAAGAGTCGCTCATGGGGATCGTCGTCACGCTCGCACGCCTGAGTCTGCCAGCAATGCAAGAACAGGGGAAGCTGCTCCAGGGGGAGAGGGGCGAATTCCGGCGCGGCCTCTTTGCGCGCCATATGCAGGAGGATTTCGAAGTTCTCCCGGTCGCAATAACGCAGCTCGGTATCCCCTTCGATCAGCGGGCCGGCCACGATTGCGCGCGCTTCCACCAGATCGTCGAGAGCCCGTTGCAAACGTTGTGGATCGACGCCAAGCCAGTGGCTTATCTCCGAGGAGGATACCGGGCCGTAAAAGCGCAGCCACTCGCCCAACAGCGTATCGAAGAGCGCATCGGATTCCGCATCCCCGTCGGTTTCCGGATAGAACGCCTGTGCGAAGGAGTCCTGGTTTTCCCGCGCTACCATAATCTGGGCGTCGCGATGCGTCAGACGAATACGTTTGGCCTCCGTCGCCGTCAGCATGTCTTGCAGCGCCTCCTTGCCGGACTCTGACTCAATACGGGCGAGTAATGCGCGCCATTCAGAATCCGGAATAGCGCCGCGTTCCTTGATCCAGTCCAACAGGTCTCGCGCGCTGTCCGGCGCATATCCTGGCGTCAGACGCTGGCGTTTTTGTACAAAACGCTGACACAGCTCTGCGTTTACAGTGGGACGCAGTTCATCGTTGTACAGAAGCTCTCGCAACAGGTCCTCGCTGAGATTGGAGGACTTGTCCGAGGTGGGCGTGTCGTCCTTGTACATGTACAGGTTGACCTGCTCCCAGGCGATATTCTGCGCCATGGGGCTGGGCGTCCGGGTGTTGGCGACGGACCATTGCACCTGTCCGGTTTGCAGCTCCTCCAGCAGTTGTTTTAACGCGAGAAGATCGAATTCGTCCTGCAGACAGGTGCGCCAGGTTTCCAGCAGAATGGGAAAGTCCTCGTACTTGAGCACGGAGTTCAGCAATTTCTGCGACTGTAAGCGACTCATCCACAAAGGCCGGCGCTCGTTGAACTTACCTCTGTTGAGCAGCAACGCGCGGCCTGCGCATTCCCGGAAACGTGCGCCGAAAAAGCCGGAGCCTTCCAGACGGGCGCGTAACAGAGCCTCTATCCGCTCCGGGGAGACCAGAGAGAGAATGGTTTCGACAGGAATCTCCTCTGGCATTTGCAGGACGATGCACTCGTTACTGACGTACACCACCGGCTGCTCGCCGAAGGATTCCAGCCAGGCGGCTTCCAAAGCCATGCCCCAGGGGCGGTTCACTTCCGCGCCCCAGCCGGTATGCAGCACCATCTGACGGCCCTGGCTGTGTCCCAGTATTGAGTCGACGATCTCCACCAATAGATGGTGACGATGCGGCAGGGGGCGTCCTGTGTGGGCGCGTTGGCGACGCAGGAAATCCAGCAGAGGGTCCGCCGCTTCCGCAGTCATGCAATATTGCGACTGCAAGGTGGCGACCAGATCATCGGCGTCCAGGTTGGCGTCCAGATATTTCAGGAACAGGCCAATTTGTTCGGAGAAGTGGAAATTACGACTGATGGACTCGGCTTTCCAAAACGGCGGCGTAGTGGCGCCCGCTTTGGCGGGAAGCACGAATACGTCGTTGTGGGTGATTTTCTGGATTTGCCAGAATTGTGCGCCGAGAGTGAAGCTTTGTCCGATTTTCGCCTCCCAGACAAACTCTTCGTCCAGCTCGCCGATGCGGGCGCTGCTGTCCTGATGACGCAGATGAAAATAACCTCGATCCGGTATCACGCCCCCGGACTGATACAGAGAGAGCAACGCGCCCGGTCGCGCAGTGACCGTATTGTCCAGACGGTCCACGGAGACCCGCGCCTGCAGTTCGCGGATGCGACTCTCCGCGTAACGCCCCGCCAGCATGTCAATCACCAGATCAAATTGACGGCGGGGTAAAGGGTGGTAAACGCTGGACATGCGCAAATGGGCGTACAGCTCATCCAGGTCCCAGGTGGCGACGCCGGTCATGGAGATAATTATCTGCGCCAGTACATCCAGAGGGCATTGCAATGGGCGCACCGGCTCCAGATCTCTTTCCATAATGGCTTTGGCCAGGACGGCGGACTCCAGAAAGTCCTGCGGATGCGTGGGAAACAGAGAACCGACGCTGACGTCGCCGACATTATGTCCGGCCCGACCCACGCGCTGGATCGCCGCCGCCACTGAACCGGCGGTCTGCACCAGTACGACTTCGTCCAGCGCGCCGATATCAATGCCCATCTCCAGAGAGCTGGTGGCGACGATAGCGGCCAGTTCGCCTCCCTTGAGGCGTTGCTCCACCTCGGTGCGAATCTCCCGCGACAGCGAGCCGTGGTGCGCGTAGGCCACCATGGCGTCCGCCGCCTGGTTGATCTTGTAAGTGAGCTTTTCACACAGGGCGCGATTATTGGTGAAGATCAGCGTGGCGCGGTTGGCCTGAATTCGCGTCAGCAGGGTTTCCGCCAGGGCGTCCCAGAGGTGTTTATCCGCCCCGCGATGGGCGATGGCGGCCGGATAATTGACGCTGAGCCGGTAATGCTTGGCGGCGTTGGACTCCACCAGCGTGATCGGGCGCTTGCGGTATAGCGGGTGGCGCGCGTAGTCCGGCTGCGCGACATCCAGTTCGTAGCCGGCGATAAAGTCTGCGGCGACGGAGATGGGGTTGATAGTGGCGGACAGGGCGATGCGCTGAAACTCACCGGACAGATCCACCAGACGCTCCACGGCGGAGATCAGGTAAGCGCCCCGTTTGACGCCAAGCAGGGAGTGCGCTTCATCAATGATGACCGTATCCAGGTCCTGCAGCAGGCTGAGGCCGCTTTGCGAACTCAGCAGTAGGTTGAGGCTTTCCGGCGTGGTGATGAGAATCTCCGGCGGTTGCCGTAGCATCTGGCGGCGCTCGCCTGAGGGGGTGTCGCCGCTGCGGGTCTGCGCGCGGATAGCCGGGAAGGGCTCGCCTTTGCGCTCAAAGCAGGCTGTCAGCTCCGCCAGCGGGCGGCTGAGGTTATTGCGGATATCGTTATTCAGCGCTTTAAGTGGCGAAATATAGAGGATTCGCGTACGCCCCGGTTGCAGCTCGCCAGTGGCGAAGCGGTTGAGGGCCCAGAGAAAGGCGGTGAGGGTTTTGCCGCTGCCGGTGGGGGCCGTGATCAGGCAATGCTCGCCGGAAGCAATGCGCGGCCAGGCTTTGGTTTGAATATCCGTAGGCGCGCCTAAATTGGCGGCGAACCATTCCGCGATAGTTGGATGAAATAAAGCCAGCGCCTGGGACATAAGAAACCGTTGTCGCCTTGTGGTCGTAAATAATGCTTGCCGATAAAAGTAATCTGAATCATATATGAATTCGGCGAAAGTTTGACGGTTCCGCACTTCGCGTAAAGAATTGAAGGTATAACGCCTGTGTCTGGTTTCTGTGGGACGAGGAAACCGTTTTGGTGTGGAGGCTATAAAGCATGCGATGGTATTCCTGTCCTGTCCTCTCTTGTCCTGCCGTGGCGCTGGTTGCGTTGTTGTTGGGCGCATCCTTGTGTCGGGCTGATGAAGCGATTGAAAAACTGACGTTTATGACCGAGGACTATCCCCCCTTTAATTACGTTCAGGACGACAAGCTCAAAGGGTTTTCCGTTGATTTGCTGGAGCTGATCCTGAAAAAGCTCGGTTCAAAAAAGACGCGCGAGGATATCCAGGTGCATCCCTGGGCGCGCAGCTACCGGCTGACCCTGAAAACCCCCAATACGGTTTTATTTGTCATGACCCGGCGCGGTCCGCGGGAGGATCTTTTCAAATGGGTGGGACCAGTGGCGGCGTCGCCGATTGTGTTGCTGGCCAAAAAAGAGCGTAATTTGAAAGTCCGCTCATCGGAAGAGGTGAAGCAATTTCACATCGCCTCCGTACGTGAAGACATCGCTGAAATCGTACTGGATGAATACGGCGTGCCTCCCGAAAAGCGTGAGCCGGTGCCTTACCCGGAACTGGCGGCGAAAATGCTGGAGGCGGATCGGGTGGACATGTGGGCCTATGGCGATATCGCCGCCTACTGGATCATCAAACAGAACGGTTTCAATCCTTCTGAGTATGCGCCGGTGTATGACTTTGGCTCCGCCGGCGATAACTACTACGCCTTTAATATCGATACGCCGGACTGGATTATCGAGCGCTTCCAGAATGCGCTGGACGAACTGAAAACGGAGATGGAACCCAACGGCCAATCCGTTTATCAGAATATTATTGATCGCTACATCAAGTAGGAACGGACGTCCCGCATGAACAAAGATCTCAGTGTCGGCGCGCTTATGGGGCTCGCTTCCGGTTTGTTGATCGCCGGCATCGGCGTGTTGCTGGAGCTGGCGGACTGGAGCGACGCCCTGTGGGTGAACTACTGGATGCCCGGCGGCGTGTTCGGCGCCGCCATCTGTCTCGGCGCCTGGCGGCGGGGCTGGAACGCCGAGCGCAAGGTGCTGCGCCTGCTGATCGTTATCGCCGCCGCGATTCTGGGGTGGCGTTTATGCTTTCTGTTCTTCATCTCATCCTGGGAGGTCGTGTCACTGGCGCTGATGGGCGCGGTGGGCGCTTGCGTCACCGCCGCCGGCGTTATCCTCGCCTGGCGCATACGCGCCTGGTTGGTCTTTTTGGCGTCATTCACTCTGGCTGGCGCGGCGGGCGGCGTGGTGGACTTCGTGCTGATCAACAGCCTGCCGGAGGTCGCCAAAGGCGCCGTCTGGCATGGCTTTTGGGAAAGCGCGGCGATTTTCCCCGTTTGGCAGGCGATAACGCTGGCCTGCGCCCTTGCTGTAGGCGGCCCCCAACCCGCCAGATAGGGCGTTCCCAACGCCCAAAACAGGTAAACGTCGTTAAATTAAATTTGCGTAACCCTTGATCCCCGACTAGCCTTTCAGCTATCCAGTTAGCGGTCCCTGCATTACCGGCGAGCCAAGGTCGGCGACAATACTTTTTTCTTTTAAAAACAGGAGCGAAGCCGGTAGGAGAGACTGGATTGAATTGCGTTTCCAATTAATGGAGGAAAAGACAATGCAATCCAGAACAAAAATAAAAACAGCGGTATTTCTAGGTCTTCTTGGCAGTTCAGTTGGCGTATCCGCAGAAATGGGCGACTACTCATTCTGGGATACCTTGGGCAACCTGATCTGGCCCCGGGGTGCGAACAACCCGGTCACGCAGGAGCAGCAAAACGCAGCGCAGTATCCCTTGACGCCCAACCCCTCCGAAGTCGCCGACGGTTTCAATCCCGGCGCTTATCTGCAATGGCAGACCATTCAATTACACCCTGACACCGGCGCAATTTGCGGTAACGGCTCGCCTTATAAATTCTTCGTCAATCGCGTGGCGCACACCAGCAACACGGTAATTTATATGGAAGGCGGCGGCGCCTGCTGGGACTATGAAAGCTGCACCGGCCAGACCGGCATTCGCGGCGCTCGCAATCCCAACGGCATTCCCGACGACTACATGAGCCTGCAGAATCCGTCCGCCAGTCTGGTGAGCCCTTTCGTGTTCCGTCTGCATCCCTGGACCCGCACCAAAACCCAGAACTGGAACATGGTTTACATTCCCTACTGCACCGGGGACATCTATACCGGGGATAAGGTCGCCATCTACGACGACCCCACCGGCGAACATGACCCGCTGGTATGGCGTCATAACGGCGTACGTAACACGCGCGCAGTGGTGGCCTGGCTGAAGAACAACCTGGAGCGTCCCGGACAAATGCTGATGACCGGATGCAGCGCCGGCGGCGCGGGCTCATTCGCCAACTATCACCCGGTGCGTCGCGATATGGACCCCGGCAAAGCCTACCTGATCAATGACTCCGGTCCCATCTTCCCGGCGCCGGTGACTGGTTCGGAAGAAGAGTATCCGTCCCTCAAACTGCAGAACACCATCCGCAATGTGTGGGGGCTGGACGGCGATGGCGACGGACCTTTGTATTACCTCCGCAACGAACTGCCGTCACTGGACCTGAACGATCTGGGCACGCTGTACACCGCACTGGGCGAGCACTATCCGAACGATCGCATGGGGCATACGCACTTCTGGGATGACCTCAATTACTCTTCTTATTCCTATGAGCGTTTCTATGACGACATCAATAACGAGCCGGATGAAGAGAAGCGTAAGCAGAGAATTCATCAGCGCTGGTACAAAGACACCAGTCACCTGATGACCTCACTGGACGGCTATGATAACTGGGGCTACTACATTCCACGCTTCCGCGATGTGAATGAAAGCCACTGCACCAGCATCATCGAGTTCAACAATGCGGACATTCAGGAAGACGGTCTGGAGCTGGGCGACTTCGTGAATAATGTGATGGAAGGCTCCGGCCCGGTCATGTCTGCTTCGGAAGAAGACTCCGTCAGCGATTATCAGAAAGGTTTCAACCTGTTGTACTGGTTGCTGGATCAGTTGCTGTAAACCGCTCTGACCGGTGAGCTGATACGTTGCAATAAAGCCCCCATTCGGGGGCTTTTCTTTGTTTGAAGAGACGGGGTCGAAACGGGGAGGGCGGAGCCTTTCCTGCGATCAGGATCAGTTCGTCGCCCCACTGCTGTCCAGCGCGTAGGCTTGCTTGAGTTCTTCGTTCAGACGCTGGGCGAGATAATCGTCGCGACTAAGGCCATTGGGATAATGGGTCATCGCCAGCACTTCCTTCACTATTTCCGCTTCGCGTTTCTTGTACTCGGCGAAGCGCGGGTCCGGGTTGTCCTTGAATTCCTGCATGCGCGCTTCTCCCGCCTGCTTGTACTGCTGAATCAGCTCTATGCCTTTGGCCTTGGCTTCCGGGTCGTTGGGAGTGATTTTCAATAACGCCAGTTTCATGATCAATCCTTCCGCCGCAGAGAGTTTGTGTTCTTTTTCCAGGCGGTCGATGTTTTGTTCCGCGCGGGAGAATTTTTCCCGACGGGTGGCGCTGTCCATCTGCTCCGCATGTTGCAGCAGCTCGCGATAATCGCGTCCGTAATCGAAGTAGGACTGGTATTCCGCATAACGCTCCAGCGCCTGGTCCTCTAAAAGACTGTCCTGGTCCTTGGAAAGGCTGGAAGGGCGCGCCTGAGCGGAAAAGTTTTGCATGCCGATGGGGAGAAACGCGTTGGCGTCGTTAACGGCGACGGTGGCTTCGGGGGATGTGCTCGTGTTGGTGTCGGATGGAGACGGGGAGGAGGAGCCTCCCAGCAGCCAGGTGGAGAGCCCCAGTGTGGCTGTTATGAGGGCAATGCCGAAATAGGCTTTGGGTGTCATGATCAGTCTCCTTTTTCTTATTTGAATATCCAATGGTGAGAGATCTTCTCATTTACAAATATAGCCCCCTAATCGGGGTTTAATAAAATTTTTTCTTTTTGTGCATCCAAATTGATCACTGGCGTCGTCTTGATAAGTGAAGACATTCGAAAACCCAAAAAACTGATTGAGGAGATGCCTGATATGAAATTCAAAAGCTTTACCGTTCTGGCCGCTGCAATGATGCTGACTGCTTGCGCCGCTAACTCTCAAAATCATGGCGGCGAGCCGGTTTCCAGCAGAGATACCTCTCTCGGCTCCATCATGACCAACAAGCAGGGCATGACGCTGTACACGTTCACCAAAGATGCGGCCGGCGTCTCCAACTGTAATGGCGGTTGCGCGGAAAACTGGCCTCCATTCATGGCGGGTCCATCAGCCCACGATACCGGTAAATTCACCATCATTACCCGCGCTGACGGCTCCAAGCAGTGGGCGTACGAGAGCAAGCCTCTGTACCTGTGGGTGGGCGACCGCGCGCCTGGCGACGTAACGGGTCATGGCGTCAAAAACGTCTGGTTCACAGTGAAAATGGACTCTGCGAAAAGCCATAAGCAAAGCAATTACAGCAGCAGCTACTACTGATCGGCTGAGCTGGCGCGTGCTGGCAGGCGTCTCGTTGGAGGAACGTCGAAACGAAAATCCGTCGCAAACGCCAAGTCCGACTGGTATGCGGCGGCTACCTGGATATAATGCCTGGGAACCTTCGGGGGAATCGATCAGGTGAACTCAATTCAGGAGCCGTCGTTGAAGACTGCAACCGACACAGATTGGTCCGTGGAGCTGGCGCCGCTGTTGCGCCGCATCGTGGACCAGGACCGAGCCGCGCTGAAGCGTCTGTATGATTTAACCGGCGCCAGGTTAATGGGCGTCGCCATGCGCATACTGCAGGATGAAGGCGAAGCCGCCGATTTGCTGCAGGAAGTGTACATGAAGCTGTGGCGGCAAGCGTCCCAGTATTCAGGAGCCGGGTCCGCCTGGGGCTGGCTCTGCGTGCTGACCCGCAACGCCGCGCTGGACAAGCTGAAAAGCAGACAGCGCAAGCGTGAAGATCTCATGGATGATGTTGAGCCGTTGATGGCGGATCTGGCTGGCGAGGGCTGCGGGCTGGCGGACCAGGAAGGCATGCGACAGTGCCTCGAAAAACTGAATGAAGAGCCTCGTAAAGCGATTTTATTGTCTTATATCCACGGATACAGCCACGGCGAACTGGAAACTCGGCTAGAGCGCCCGTTAGGGACGATCAAAGCCTGGATCAGACGCGGACTGCAGGAGTTAAAACAATGTCTCGAAGCATGAGATATAAAAACGCCACAGTTTGCGACCATCTGGCGAGTCAATATGTGGCGGGGGCGATGAGCGCCCGAGTTCGTCGACGCATGGAAACCCTGATGCGCGACTATCGTGAAATGGATACGGCGGTGGCCTACTGGTCAGACTTGATGACGCCGATGCAGGAGAGTCTGCCGGCGCAACAACCGCCTGCGGATCTGTGGGCGAAGATAGACGCCGCGACGGCGCCGGCCGTGAAACCTCAAGCAGCCAGGACGCAGGCGCAGGTAGCCAAAACCAGTTGGCTGGCCAGTTTCTGGGAAAATCTCGCCATGTGGCGTTTCTCCGCGATGGCGGGAACGGCGGCGTCAGTGGTGTTCGCGGTGGCGTTGCTTTGGAACGTCATGGGCGGCGCGCCGGGACGAGGGGCTGATTACATGGCTCCAATGAGTCGCAACGGTCAGGTGGCGCTGGTGATCTCCGCCTATAAAGGCGAGGAGCCGGGAACCTCTCAGTTGGTGACCCAATGGTCCAAGCGTTTCCAGGACAAACCTTCAGGCCCGCTGCATTTGTGGGCGGAGAAGATGGATGACCACAGTCTGGTGTATCTGGGGCAGATTGACTCAGGTAAAGAAAACTGGACCCTGACCTCCGCGGAATGGAAAGTCATCGCCAACAGCAGCCGTCTGTTGATCAATGACAACCCTTCCACGCTGGATGTCGCCGCAGTTACCTTTGAAGGTCCTTGCGTCCAGCTGAACGCCTGGAAGAGCTAAAAGGCTGGCGTCCCGAGTAAAGCTGGACAAGCTGGGATAGATGGATAGAAAATGCGCGGAATCTGATTAATGATAATCAGGCCGCGCATTTTTTTATCTCCGAAATTCAGAGGCAGTACCATGGAAAACCCGTATCAGGCGCCGCAGGCTGAGCTGGATACGCACAGCGAATCTTCAACTCCCTTCTTCACCACCTCGACTACCAAGTTGATTGTCTTATACATCGCTACGCTGGGTTTATACCGTCTCTATTGGTTTTACAAACACTGGAAAGCGCTGCAGGTTCACGAAGGTCTTAAAGTCGCGCCGGTATGGCGCTCCATATTCAGCATCTTCTTCACGCACTCTCTTTTCAAATATATCGCTAACAGTCATCAGGAACAGGGCCTGGGAACCTGGGGCGCTCACGCCATGATGGCGACCTTGTATGTGCTGATGACGGTAGGGGGCGAGCTTGCCGCCCGTATACCGGCGAGCGACGTTTTTGGCGTCTGGGATATAGCGCTGCTCGTGACGTCTGTTATTCCTCTTTACACGCTGTATGAGGCGCAAACCTATGCAAACCGCGCCAATCAAGATCCTGACGGGGAGAGCAACAGCCGTTTCAGTCCCTGGAATATTCTGTTCATTCTTATGGGGCTCGCTATTTGGGGCGTGGTCGTGTTGGGCGTGCTAGCGCAATACACCGCCATTCTGGGCTGATAATTCCGCACATCTCCCCGGGAGTCATGGTTCGTGACTCCCCAATCTCCCCCTCAAATTCCCCCTCTAAACTCCACTTGGATGGATGTCCGTTCACGTCGTCGCGACTAATGTTACTCCGTGGATGCGCGCGGGTGTTTAACCCCGACGGACCATCCATGTAAGGAGTTAACAATAATAAGCTTGCGGGAGAGCTGACATGGTCATGGATAACGTAAATAACAAGAATGGCGCTAGCAGGTTGGGCGAGGGCGTGAAGCGGCTAGCAATGGCGGCAGCCTGTGCGGGTACGCTGTGCGCCGCCGGCAATGGCTATGGCGAAGTGAATCGTCATGCCTCGGTTATGGTGCATTTATTCGAATGGAGCTGGGAGGACGTGGCGCAGGAGTGCGAACAGTATCTGGGGCCGAAAGGATTTACTGCAGTGCAGGTATCTCCACCGCAAGCTCATATCGGGGGGGCGCAATGGTGGACCCGCTATCAGCCCGTCAGCTATGTGCTGAACAGTCGTAGCGGCGACCGCGAGCGTTTCCAGACCATGACGCAACGGTGCGCCGCGGTGGGCGTGGATGTCTATGCGGACCTGGTGATCAATCATATGGCCTCCACCGGGTTCGACTTTCCTGACGTCCCGTATGGCGTTAATGACTTCCATAACTGGAACTGCGGCGGCATCAACTACGGCGACGCCAATCAGGTCTGGAGCTGCGATCTGGTGGGCTTGAAGGATTTGAAGACCGAAAGCGATTACGTGCGCGGCAAAATCGCGGATTATATGAACGACCTGGTCAGCCTGGGGGTGAAAGGCTTTCGTATCGACGCCGCCAAGCACATTCCGCCCGCAGACATTGAGAATATCCTCAGTCGCGTTCAGGGTTCCCCCTATATCTTTCAGGAAGTAATCCGAGCCTCAGGAGAGGCGGTGCAACCAGAGATGTACACCCATATCGCCGATGTCACTGAGTTTCAGATGGAGCGAGATCTGGCCTGGCATTTTCGTAATGGCCGCATAGCGAACCTGGCTGACTTTTCCCAGTGGGGCGGCCGCGTGGCCAGCAGCGACGCCATGGTGTTTGTCGCCAACCACGACGATCAACGCCAGCACCCGGAATGGGCGCTGACCTGGAATGATCCGCAGGGCATGTACTATCTCGCCCATATTTTTATGCTCGCTTATCCCTATGGCTATCCCAGAGTGATGTCCAGCTATTACTTCAATGACCACGATCAGGGGCCGCCTAATTCCGGTCCACACACCAGCGGCGCCTGCGGCGTGGACTGGGTGTGCGAGCACCGCTGGGGCGGGATTGGAAATATGGCGAAATTCCGTCAGGCCACCGCCGCCAAGGCTTATATTTCCAATGTGTCCCGCGATGGCGACAATCGGCTGGCGTTTGGACGCGGCGGGCTCGGATTTGTGGCGCTGAACAATGACACCGGGGCGTGGAGCGCCTCGCTGAATACCGGTTTGCCGGCGGGAGAATACTGCGACATTCTGCATGGCGATTACGTCAAAGGCGTCTGCACTGGACCCACGGTTTTCGTGGACAACGCGGGCTATGCTTCCATAAATGTCGCCGGCCGCGACGCCATGGCGATTCATGTGGAGGCCAGAGTGGCGGATTGTCCGCAGTGTCAGTCACAAAGGGTGGATGTCTCTTTTACCTGCGATAACGGCCAAACCCAATGGGGACAGAGTGTTTACGCCGTAGGCAGTCTCCCTGAACTGGGCGGTTGGAGCCCCGCAGGCGCAGTCAAGCTCGACCCATCCGCCTATCCGGTATGGAGCGGCGTCATTTCCGTCCCCGCAGGAACGCAGGTCGAGTGGAAATGCCTGAAACGGGACGAAAACAACGCTGGTGCGGGAATTGAGTGGCAGTCCGGAAGCAATACGGTGTTCAACAGTGACTTGGTCAACGCCACTCGCGGCGGCTGGTGAGTGAATAAATCGTGATTGAAAACTCATGATTGAAAGTGAGCCACTGAAAAGACAAGATCCGGCTTCGCCGGGTCTTGTTTAGGCGAGTTTCCGATTTAGGTGAGATTCTGAGTATCCGATTGTAGCTTCGCGCATTTCTCCTGAGTTTCAAAAAGAAAGCTGCTCTATACTTTCCCGTTAATTTATCTGGATACCCGTCCCCCGAATGCGCGATGAGTCATGCTGAACAAGAAAAAATTCCTTACTGAGTTGGCGTTGAAAAATGCGGCATTGTTGTTGGTATTTGCGCCGGCGATGATTCTGTTTACCCTGGATAGCATGCAGCATATGGAGGCGGGTAATCAGTCCGCCATTCTGGCGGTCATCGGGTTATTGATGGCGTCGGCGATTGTGGGGATATTCGAGACCACTTATCAGAAGTCCGTGTTGGAGAAACCGCTACAACGCTGGTTGGCGCACTTGACCAAGGCGTTACTGTATCTTGGTGTGACCGAATTGATGGCCATCGCGATCGCCGCAGTGGGAACCACTTATCCGTTCTGGGACGATCCATTGATCTGGGCGTTATCGCCGATTTATCTGGCCTTGTATCTGTTTGATTGCTGGGACGGCTTGATCGCCGCGGACAGCCTGTCCTGATCATCGTATAGGGCCTGGAATCCAGGGATTCAACAGGCCCTATACGTGAGTGAGCTTATTCCGGAGCCAGGATGCGCAAGGACTTGGAAGGCAGGGAAAGCGTCAATCTATGCTCATTCGTGATGAAAACCTCTCTGCTGAGCAGATCTCTCCAGCGATTTCCCGGCGCGTCCAGCAATCGCGTATCCAGTGACGTGGTAGAGGCGTCTCCACGATTGGCGGCGATGATCAACGACCATTCCTGAGTCGTTCTGGCGAAGCAATAGCTGTCTGCATCCGCCCCTAGATCCAGGTGTCCGCCCCGGCTCAGGGCGGGCGTATCTTTTCGCAGGGCGATCAGGGCTTTACACCAGTTCAGAATGTCCATATCCCAACGTTCCCGATCCCAGGGGAAGGGGCGACGACAGTCCGGGTCTCCTCCGCCGGGCAGCCCGATTTCATCGCCGTAATACAGACAAGGCGCGCCGCTGTAGGTGAAAAGTAGACCCAAGGCCAACTTGTACAGGTCGCGATCGCCTTGCAGCAGGGTGAGAAAACGGGGCGTGTCATGGGTATCCAGCAAGTTAAGCTGGCTCAATTGAATCGGGCAGGGAATCGCCGCGCGCGCCTCCGCCAGCCAGGCGGCGAACTCGCGCCCGTCAATGGCTCCCGGCTGTCCGGAAATATCCAGACCAGCCAACCAGGCGCGAAGAGGGTGGGCGAAACCGTAGTAGTTCATCGCGCCGTCTTCCTGATCGCCTTGCAGCCACTCCGTCGCTTCAAAGAAATGCTCGCCCAGCAGATAAGCCTGCGGCGCTTCCTGTTTGACGCACTCACGCATGGCGCGCATATGCGTTGCGTTATTGTGGGCGCTGGGACCGTCTCCCAGCATATGTACGGCGTCCAGACGCCAGCCGTCGATGGCGTAGGGAGGACGCAGCCAATGGCGAAGAATGGCGTTGTCGCCTGAGTACATGCTGGCCGCCACTTCCGGGTTGGCGTAATTCAACTTGGGCAGGCTTTCGAAGCCTTTCCAGGCGGCGTAACTACCTTCCGAGTCAAAATTATAGAAAGTGCGGTAGTGCTCGTCGCCCGCCTGCGCCTGTTGAAACCAGGGGTGATGGACGGATGTGTGGTTGACGACGGCGTCCAGTATCAGTCGCATATCCCGCGCTTGGGTTTCTTTGCGCAGGCGCAGCAGCGCGGGCTCGCCGCCAAGGCGCGGCTCCACTTGGCTGTAATCATCTGTGTCATAGCGATGGTTGCTGTGAGAAGCGAAAATCGGGTTGAGATAAATCGCGCTGACGCCCAGTTCATCCTGCAAATAGGGTAAGGCGTCAACCACGCCGTACAAATCGCCCCCGAAGAACTCTGACGATCCCTTGGATGGATCTGGGTTGGCGTTCCAGTCGCTGAGGGGCGTCGGCTCTTCATGTGCGTTAAGTTCTTTGTTAATCGCTGCGGAACCACCGTCGCCGATGCGAAACCGGTCTGGAAAGACCTGGTAGAAAACCTGATTCCATACCCATTGTGGCGTTTGTAGGCCCTGTACATGTTTGAAGTGAAAAGAGCGTGAACGAATTCGAGGATGCAGGCCGCCAGCGTCGAGACAAAACTGCCGCTCTGCGCAGATAAATTTGAATAGGTAATAAGTGGTTGCAGCGCCAGGATTAATGGGAATTTCAACCCGCCAGTATTGCGCGTCCGCGGTGGTATCCACTGGCTCCAGGGCAGTTAAATACTCTTCATTGTCCAACTCATAGCGAATCCAGCCGCTGTTAATCGTTGCGCCTGACGCTGTGCGCACGCTGATGCGAAGCCGTCCGTCCTCCAGTATCTCGACATCGGTGAGAGGATGGTGATGGGCGATGAAATCGGTTTGCATCGTAGCGTACTCCGGCGTTAAAAATTAGTCGGGCTTTGTGAAGGCGTTCTGGGTATGCTAGTGACGCAATGCGCGCTTGGCATCAGCCGGCGACCTGCGCGTTCTACGCCCCCCAAGAGAAGGATTCGTCAAAGGCCGGGTATGAGCCAAATTGCGCAGCACTGGCTGCAATTGATCAACGACGCCAGAGCGCAAAGCCGTTATTGCGGCGAAGCGTTTTGTTCGGCTGCGCCGCCGCTTTGCTGGAGCGAAAGTCTGGCGCAGGCGGCTCAGGAACATTGTCGGGATATGGCGGAGAACAACTTTTTCGACCACATTGGCGGCGACGGCTGGCCGGTGGGAGAGCGGGCGACGCGCAACGGCTATGTGTGGTCGCGGGTGGCGGAGAATATTTCTTTTGGCCACCTTCCGGTGGAAGAGGTCATCGTCGGCTGGTTGGGCAGTCCGGGTCATTGCGGCAATATCATGGCGCTGGAATATACTGATATGGGAATGGCGTGCGTCTGCAATGAAAAGGCGCCCGCAAGCAATTATTGGACGCTGGTGCTGGCGCGTCCGTTGTCGTCGAGTTGACCGCGCCCGTTGAGCAAGCGCCATGATCGATAAACAGAGCATGAATAGCGGGGCGATATGAAGATAGCCATAGTCACATGCGACGGATTCAATGAAATGGACTCCTTTATGGCGCTTACCCTGCTCAATCGGGTGAAGCGGCCGGGCTGGCGGGCGGAACTGGCCTGTCCCTCCATGCACGCCTTGTCGATGAATGGCGTCAAGATTACTGCGCAGCGACCGCTGATGTTCGCCAGTGAAGCGGATGCGGTGTTGTTCGGCAGCGGCGTACAAACCCGCGAGCATGTGAAAAATGACAGCATTATGTCGGCGTTTCATCTTGACCCGGAATATCAGCTGATCGGCTCGCAATGTTCCGGCGCTTTGTTTTTACATAGCCTGGGACTGCTGAAGGATACGCTGGTCTGTACGGATGCGACCACGGGACCGGTTTTACAGAGTCTGGGCGCCCAGGTGGTGGAGGCCCCGTTTCACGCCAAGGGAAATATCGCCACTGCGGGAGGCTGCCTGTCCGCCACCTATCTGGCCATGTGGGTGATCTGGCGCAGCCTGGGAGAAGAGGCGGCTAGAGATGCGATCGCCTATGCGGCGCCGGTGGGACAAAAGGAGCTTTATGTAGACATGGCGACCCAGGCGATTGCCGCATTCATCTGATTTCCATGTGGAATAGGTTATAGTGCGCGTTGGGTTAAGTGAGGCGTTCCCGACTTATATCATTAAAACCCACGCGTTGAGGCAGTCCGAGGCGCGGCGAAAAACGGTCGTTATACGGCGGCTCCCTGGTATTAAACGCGTTTAAATCAGAGACATGTATTCGTTAGTCAGATCCAGCAGTGTGTTGATTCTTCTCGCAGCGTTATGCAGCGGGTGTGCGAGCCAGTTCAAGCCGCAAAACGAACCGATTAAGTCCTACAGCAGCGACCACGCCTATAGCTTCCGCACTTACCAGCGCGACAATGACTTGGGGGAAACCCTGTTGATCCTGGCTTTCTCCGGCGGCGGCACGCGGGCTTCTGCGTTGTCCTATGGGGTCATGGAGGAGCTGAAGGACACACGCATTGAAATCGATGGCGTCAAAACCCGCTTGCTGGATGAGGTGGATTATATCTCCGCCGTATCAGGAGGCAGTTTCACCGCGGCCTATTACGGATTGTTCGGCGACAAGCTGTTTTCGGACTACGAGAAAGTATTTCTCCGTCAGAGTGTGCAGGGCGCATTGCTGTGGCAGTTACTGAGCCCGGGATACTGGTGGCGTTCGCTGTTCACCCGCTTTGACCGTACGGAAATGGCGGTTGAATACTATGACAACTATATCTTCAGGGGCAGGACCTTCGCCGATATCCCCTTGAGTCGCCGTCCTTTCATCAATATCAACGCGACGGATCTCAGTCAGGGGAACCGTTTCTCCTTTGATCAGGATACTTTTGATCTGCTGTGCTCGGACCTGAACAAGTTCAATGTAGCGCGAGCGGTGACGGCGTCCTCGGCGGTGCCGGTAGCGTTTCCTTCCATCGTATTGAAAAACCACGGCGGCGACTGCGACCTGAGCGAGTCCGCCATGTTCCGAATGTTGAATGAATCCAAACCGCTGGATATTCGCCAACAGGAACTGGTCAGCGGTCTGCTGTCCTATAACGACAGCAAACAGCATCCTTATATTCATCTGGTGGATGGCGGTATTTCGGATAACCTGGGGTTGCGAGGGGTGATCGACGGTCTGCAGCTGGCTGAACTGGAAAACGCCGCTCAGGATCACACCAAGAAAGTGAAGCGGGTGGCGGTGATTCTGGTGAATGCGGAAGTCCGACCGAAACGAGGCATCGACGAAAGCCCCAACAAGCCCTCCATTACGGACACCATTGACGCAGTCACTAATGCGCAAATCCAGCGTTATAACGTGGAGACCCGGGCGATTCTGCAGGATCAGGATGACCGTATCGTCCGCGGGTTTCAGCGCTTTGGGCGGATTCCCTATTACTTTATCGAAGTCAATTTTCAGTCCTTCTCATCGCCTTCGTTGAAAGAGTTCTTCAACAGTTTGCCGACCTCACTGGAACTGAGTAATCGGGAAATCGACACTCTGATTCAGGCGGGGCGCTCCTTGTTGCGGAATTCAGAGGAGTACTCGGAGTTTCTGGAGAACTTCACGACAGAAATGCCGGACGGGCATATTGAAATCAGGATTGATGATTTAACTGATGAAGATGAGTGATTCTATTCCGCGCAAATGCTGATATCTTTTTCTCAATAACACTCCACGTCATCCATCGGACTTTGTTTATGGCGCAGCGCTTCGTTGTACACGATGGCGGCGCCCGCGTCGGATTTTGCTTGATACAACGCCAGGTCCGCGCTTTCAATTAGCAGTGGCGTCGGGCATTCCGGAGTCACTCGCGTGAAGCCGATATTGACGTTGATTTTGCCGGCGGGGAAGGGGTGAGAGGCGACGTTTTTGCGAAAGCGCTCCAGAGAGGTTTCTACGCCTTCCTTATCCGTCTGATTCACGATGACCACGAATTCCTCACCATCAAAGCGGAACAGCAGGTCGGAAGAACGAAAGCCCTTTTTCAACAGTAACGATATCTGCAGCAGGGTCTCATCGCCATTGCTGCCATTGGCGGGGGTTGCATGGTCGATATCCAGTAGTGCAAGCCAGGAGGACTGGGTTGCTTCCTCAGGTTGCTTCAGATGATAGAAGTCGACCACCTGCTCCAGTGTTCTGTCCATGGTTTGCCGGTTTAGCAAGCGGGTGAGCGGGTCTCTTTCTCTGGCGTCGAGCAACGCCACCTGGTTGCTGTATACGCCGAATAAGCCTCGTATTACTTCAAAGTCATAAGTGCTGACCGCGCCTTTTATCAGGATTATCCTGCGGGGCTCCAAGACGCTGGCGACGTCGTAGTAAATCGTCGGCGCGGCGCTTCCCACCCAATATCCCACGCCGCCGCGAGACTCAGCGGCTATCTTTTTGAGTACGTCTACGTTTTGATTGTCGAAATCATCGTTGCTGATAAGGGGAAAGCGTCGGACCAGCATCTCTTTGCGCTGGTTTGAACTATGGGAGGCCGGCGGCGCGGCGCTGAATATCTCGTAAGCGGAAACCTCATCAACACCTTCGATGCTACGCAGGAGGCTGATCAGATTCTGTGTTAAATCGTGATAAGACTGGTTTTGCAACAACTCAGCAGAGAGCTGGAATGCTTTCTGCAAATCCTCTGTCGACATGGCGGCGTCCTATCCGTCCGGGAATGAACATATTAAGAATAGATGTAATCCCAGTGGGGCGCTATTAAAATTTCCGGTTCTGATTTATGGATAGACGCCCTGGAAGATGAAGCAAGTACCTCTAAATCCCGATGATGAAAAACTGTGTCAGACGATATTTTTCTATAAGCATGAGGTTGATGGCCGTGAGACGGTAGTATCTCGAATCAACTATTTGCTGATGTTAAATACTCCCTGTATGGGCGCCGCAGAGGAAGAAATGCGCAACGTTAAGCAAGTACTGGCAGACGCAGAGAATCCCGAAGAGGACATAAAAGTACTGTTCAGCGTATGTAATTGGCGCCCCCACATCGTGGGCTGTTTGGCGATGTGCTATTTGCCTCGCAACGACACTCTGGTCGAATCCCTATGGGAGTTGCTAGCCGGACAATCCTGGGCGGCTCCGCAGATCGCCGCTACAGTGTCCATGGTCGATAGGAACTTTGCTGGCAACGCCGCCCAAAGGTTGTCCAATACGAGATTGGTCAACACTGGTTTGGAGCTTAATACCGAGCGACGCAAGCTGGTGGGTTCTCTCAACTTGGTAAAGAGTTTCCTGGCGCTATGGAGTTTGCTGGAAGAAGTTGACGCCGAGGCGGATGTATTGCATCAAACGAGGCTTATTGAGCTCAAACAAGACTTGGAGCGCCTTGAGCGGTCTCCCGCCTCAGACATCGCCATAAACTGGAGAAGACAGTTGCAAACACTGATGCGCAGCGTTCCGCCTGAGCAAATATAAACACATTGTCCGGCGCGAAATTCCGATATCGCAATCTTTACAATAACTCTGCGCTGGAAGTGCTAGGATTAATAGCATTCAATTAAAATTAGCATTGGTGAATGCTATTGAAAGAAGGTGGTCTGGATGGCAATGGATACCGAGACCTTCGCCTCTATTCTGGCGAATATGCGGGAACGTTTCCTGCAGGAGCTGGATGAGCGTTGCAATAAGCTGGAAGAGTTGATTCTGACGCTGGAAAGAGATGGCGCGAATAAGGAAGTGTTCAACGAACTTTATCGCGGTATCCATAATGTGAAAGGGGCGGGGGGCACTCATGGCCTGAATGTGGTGACCACCATTTGCCACCAATTGGAAAGCTTTCTTGCCGAGCTGGGCGCCAACGCCGCTCTGGACGCCAGCTCCGCCAACAATGCACTGGCTTATCTTGATCTGCTGCGCCGGGTCAGCGTGGTTCACCGCAGCGAACTCATGCAGCAGTCAGACATCGAAAGTGAGCTGGAGCATCTGAACCACCGGGTGCTGGAAAAACGCAAATCCGGCTTACTGGCGGAGTCTTCACAAACACTGGCCAGTTACTACCAGCAAGCGCTGGAGCCTCTTCCGGTGCGCCTGGTATGGGAGCAGAACGGCTTGAGCGCATTGGGACGCCTGCTGCGAGAACACTTCGATTTCATTATCGCTGGCGGCGAACTCAAAGAACTCAACAGCCTTGCGGTCGTCGCCGCTTTACGGGCATCGCAAACCCGCAACCACAAAATCCCCGCCATACTCATCACCAGCCGCCAGGGCCTCAAAACGGAAGAAACCCAATTCGACGCCATCCTCTCCAAAAATAAAGAACTGCCGGAAAACTTATTGTCAGCGGTGCGGAAAGCGCTGTCGTTGTGATTTTTCGACCTGCAATCAGCCGTCTGGGCAGTTTAGCAACGTAACCGAGATAGGCTGGTGCTCATTCAGCGCCTTGGCGTCTGTTTTAAACCGCTCTTTTCCGAACACCGTTTCAGACTCGCCACATTGAGCCCTTACAGTAAACTCCCCCTGACTAAATCCCAAGTAGGACTCTTCTGTAATCTGGTAACTAATACGACCACCAGCTTCCACTGATACCCGAGGAAACTTAAATCTGTAAGGGCTATCCGGCGTACTTCGAATTTCCAGAATGGTCAGCGGCAGGATTGATGGGTTACTTATTTCAATCGTTTCAGAAAGCGGAATATTAATATTTGGCCGTTGGTAATTGCAGCATCCCGACAGCGTAATGGTCGTAATGAAGAATAAGGCGGTGTTAGTCAGTCTCATATTTACTTAAACGCGTCGCAGTTATCAATGACGATTAATAGCCGATACGTTGGCTTAGTTGAAGCTTCGACCCGGAATCGGCTCCCAGGAGCCTGACTGTTATCAAACTCGCCACATACGCCGCTAACAAAATATTGGTCAGACACAATGGCGTCAAAGCTGTTTACGGCGACATTTGCAGTTTCAGACAGCTCCCCTGGGCTTAAGGACATGCTTCTGGTTGTAAAACCTGCGACTCTGGTATCAAAGTTATAGACAGTTCTGATATATACGTCTTGGTCTGTTTGGTTTTTGACGACCAGATCCACAGGAACAAAGCTGTTGTATTGATACGGGCCATCAAGGCAACAGCCGCCGAGGAGAATAGGTAAGAGTAAGAGAAAACCCCTGCTCACTCACCCTCCGTGGCGCATTGGCTGAACTCTATCTCCACACTTTGTAAGGCGGCGGTATCATCGGAGGTAACTGATACAGACTCTTTTCCAAAATATCTTTCCGCCATGGAGCATTGATAGCTAACTTCGAAATCCCCAGCTTTGACAAGCGAATATGTCTTCTCCGACACTGGAAACGAAACTGTCTTTCCTGAGGCCAGTTGAGTCGGTGGGAAGGAAAAAATACGCTGCTTACCTTCCTTTGACTGCAGTTTTGTGATGATCAGAGAACGGTGTTCTGGTCAAATCCCACCGGACACTTTCTTTAGAGAGTTTTCATAATTAACCGGCGACATATCATTGTTCGCCGTATGCAGTCTTTCGAGGTTGTAATACCTCATGTAGGCTGCGACATCCTGCTTCATGTGTTCCCGGGTGGGCTGGGGGATTTTTAATATCCAGTCATGCTTAAGGCTACCAAAAAAGCGTTCAACCACCGCATTGTCCCAACAGGCTCCTACATCGCCCATACTTGCCCTGATTTCATACTTTTCCAGCAGTTTTCGATAATGTCCGCTGGTGTACTGAGAGCCCCGGTCACTATGGAATACCAGGCCCTTGGGCGGCTTCCGCAAATTGTAGGCCTTGATCAGCGCCTGGCTGACCAGGCTCGTTGTCATGCGCTTATCGATGCGCCACCCGACGATCCTTCGGGAATATAAATCCATGACAATGGCCAGATATATCCAGCCTTCTCCTGTTTTCAGATAGGTCACGTCGCCAGCCCAAACCTGATTGGGCGCGGTAGGATTAAAATTCTGATTCAACAAGTTATCCGCCACCGCATGATGGTGTTTGCGCCTTGTAGTGGCTTTGTAAGCAACGCGTTGCGTGACCTGAAGACCAAGCCGCCTCATGAGCTTGCGAACCCGGTAGCGTCCCACCTGAAAGCCTTCTTCGCGTAGCTTCTTCATCATCTCTCGACTGCCCAGACTGCTTCGAGAAGCGTTAAACAGTCGCTTCATTCGCCGATGCAGATGCAGCTCATCAAACCGGATCACCGGCGCGGAGCGCCGTCGCCAGGCATAGAATGCTGATCGACTTGCACGCAGAGCCCGGCAAAGCACTTTCACAGGGAAGCGATTCGACTCTGCCTGAATGAAGGCGAACTTTATTTCATTTCTTTCGCGAAGAAGGCCGAAGCCTTTTTTAGAATTTCCTTTTCCATGCGCAGCTCTTTGTTTTCTTTGCGAAGCCGTTTTAACTCGGCGCGCTCGTCTTCAGCCAGAACCTGATTTTCAAGCTGAGCTTCAATCTTTTCCTTCCACTTGTAGAGCATATTGGCGCTAATGCCGAGGGATTTAGCCGCTTCTGGGACGGAATAACCTTGGTCGCGCACCAAGGAAACGGCCTCTTCTTTAAACTCTTTTGTATACTGCTTATACGACTTTTTCTGACTCATGCTGACACCTTAATCGTTGACGGGTATTGTCTCTTATTAATGTGTCCGGGACTATTAGACCACTACACGGTCAGATACGTTTCTCAATGTAAGCTCAGCTGTTAAAGGGATATCTACGTCCGGAATATAAGTTGTGCAGCAACCTGTGATACCTGTCGATAAAAGAAAAAGCAGGCTTATTACCGAGGTTTTCATGTGGCTTCCTTATAAATTTTCCTGTGGGTGAAAATAGCTGCAATCATCAATGATTATTGTGGCCAGCCAGTATTTTTCTGATTGCTCAAGCCTGAAGTTTACGCCTGGGGCTGGCTGTTTCTCTGCGCTTCCGCAAGCGCCTACGATGTAAAACTTCTTCGCCATAATGGCGTCATAGGAAGTGACCGTCATTTGTATTATTTTTGACTCTTCGCCGGGAGATAAAGTCATACTTCCAACTGAAAAAGCGGCATCTGCATCTTCTGACGCAAAAAAGCTATTGATATATACCTTGTTATTTGTGCTGTTTCTAATTATTACGTTAGCAGGGAATAAGCCGCTGTGTATGTATGATTCGCCAGTGCAGCAGCCAAACAAAGCGATGGGGAACATACTGATTAGAGCTAATTTTCTCATTTTGAAAATGACTCGCAGCTATCTATTACGACCAGTGCATATTCCTTCTCAGCTGACGCTTCGACTCTGAAACGATTCCCTGGCGCTTCATCATTGTCAAATTCGCCACAAGATCCGCTTATGAAAAAGTACTGATCCGAAATGGCCTCGTAACCTCGCCTGGTGATATTGATGGTATCCGTTTCTTCATTTGGGCGTAGGGATTGTCCAGGTATGGAAAAACCTGCGACTTCGGTGTCGAAGTTATATAGAAGTCTTATATTAACCCGGTAATCTGTTTTATTGATTACGACTAAGTCTGCAGGGACAAAGCTGTCATGCTGAAGTTGACCATCGAAGCAACATCCGTATGCAGTCATGGAGTATAAAATAAAGAGAAGTTTTTTCATGGCGGCGCTTGATAGGAAGAGTCGCGATCTATTGCTGTTTTATGAAGCTGTTACAGTTGTCAAAACTATAAATGGTCTTCCAACTATAGGGTGTTTTCATGCGGCATTTTCAGGCTACATAAATTGGTTAGCTAAAAGAATAGAGCGTAGAGTCTAGCCTGAAAAATCGAAGACAAGGGACAAGGGACAAGGGACAAGGGACTTGAGCAGCCCCTCGCACCTGCTATTTGCTCAGTTGCTTAATAAAGGTTCTATATCCGCTCCACCTCTACACCGATACCCATATGGTCGGTGATGGCTACGGCTTCCCAGCTTTGGTGGCTGGTGGGAGCGAACTGAGAAAGGTAGATCAGGCGATTGACTCTAACTGATTGGGTATTGTAAACCGCCACGTCGTATTTTTTGGTTCCTGTGCTGTTGGTGCCTTGAAACTCTCTATTGTGAGCGTCGAAGGGTTGTATCGATGGGCCTGTGTGCGCATCAGCGAAGGTTTGTCCCAGGGCTTCGCTGACTACGGTGTGGGTAAAGTCGTTACTTCCCTGGTTGGTGTCGCCCATGATGATGTCGATAACCCCTGCGTTGCTTTGCAGTAATTGGTTGCGAATGGCGCCGTAAAATACCTTGGCTGCGTCTGCTGATTTGGCGACTGAGTTGGGAACGTGTACGAAGACCGCCAGGACGCCGTAGCTCTTTATGGCGATCCAACCCTGGCCGTCGCCCACGAAGCGATGCTGGCTGTTATTGGTGGCGTGCACACTGAAGCAGTTACATGCTTTGGCGGGCGTCGACGTTTTGAATATCGGGCCGGCGCTATTTTTCAGTGTGGCCCATTCTGCATGCTCGCTGTTCAATTCGCCAAAAACCATCAGGTCGCAACTCTGTCCGAAAGCTTGGCCTAAATGTTGATGATTCAAGCGCGCCTTGCCTTCCACCAGGCTCCGAAAGGAAGCGTTATCGTGCTGTCCTTTATTCATTTTCCCTGCTGACGCCGTAGAAATCATCTGGGAAGGGCCATGAAGCAGTTCATGCGGTTCGACGTTGGGATTCGTCGGCGGCACCAGCAGCCAGGGGCCCTGATGATTAGTAGCGGAATGATCGTGAGTCATCCGTGTAAAGTGTTGCGAGTTTGATGCGCTGACGCCATGGTCGCTACTGGCGTTGGAGTTTAACGACTGATATGCAAAGACTGGCATGTCCTGTTACCACTTACTGTGTACATTTGAGATTGTTTGAAACAGTATGAAGGGCAGGGAGAGGCAATCTTTGGCGCGTACTCCGTTACACTTTATCCGTTTCTTGTGAGCCGACATTTATGCTTCTCAAGCGATTGATATGCAATGAAAAAATAACGAAAAGCCGCCGTGCGTCACATAATAATTCGTTAGGCTTACGCCTGAGTGTTCGGTCAGGCGTAAGCGACTTTTATTTCACCCGCGCCATCAGCTTATTATCCAGCGTTGCGATGTAATCATAGCCGTATGCGCCTCTTTCCAAGTTGTCGTAAAGCGACTGTGAAAGGTTTTTGTCTACTTCTTTCGAGCACGCGGCTGCAGCCAGGGCGATAGTGGCGACGGTGTCCGTATCCCCCGTGTAAGCGATGCATTTAAGCAGAATGGACTTGAGGTCGTTTTCCGCTATGACCGCCGTGATGGCGGCGCGAGTGGAATCCACGCCCAAGGCGCCGACTTTACCTTTCCAGGGGACATTCCAGTCGCCGGGGACTTTGGAGGCGATGTATTCGCCAAGGTCCTGTTTCGGGCCGAGGTCGTAAATGAAATAGTGCGTCATCAAAGCGGCGGCGAGGGCGGCGTTTACGCCGAGCGGGGTGTTATGGGTGACTTTCGCCTGTAGCGCGCAATATTCGATGACTTGCTTCTCATCCGCCAGGACGCCGATGGGACTGGCGCGCATGGCGGCTCCACTTTTCTCGCTGTCGGGTTTGATGCGCTCCAGGAACTCCTCCGCCGTCTCTACGCTACAGAGAAAATCATAGAAGCCTTTGGCGTAGCCCTCCCTCTGATCACGCTTGAAAGCGTTAAGAAAGTAGCCAGCGAGAATAGTCTCGTTCCAGTGCTGTTCGGCGATCAGGGCCTCCGCCACGGCGATCGCCATTTGAGCGTCGTCGGTGTACTGGCCCGGCAGAATAGTGGTGTGTCGCTGGTGTTGGATGTACTGCTCGCCGAAGTTGTTCTCGCGCACAATCTTGTTGGAAGCGTATTCGAAACCAGCGCCGTAAGCGTCGCCGATAGCGAGTTCTAATAACATGTTGAATCCTTCTGCTAATTCGAAAAAGGCTTGATCAGTCGCTGCAACGATGAATCTGATCGGCTTTGGCGGCGCATCCGCTATTTCTGCGGTATCCACGCCAGCGTTAACCGGCCGTTAACCCGTTTCCCGATAGGATGTCGCCATTGTCGTATCAATCATATCGGGGTTGACGAAATTGTCCGTAGTACTTCAATTCAAACGATGCATTATTCCAGCGCTGCTGCTGTCGTTGACCGCCTGCAGTTTGACGCCGGTTAAGCAGGCAGGCAACCTGGAAAATATAGAAACGCCCGCCGCCTGGGATCAGGCGCTGGGTGAGGGCGTCTCGCTGGAGAGTCTGACAGACCTGATTGCCGACGCGCAATTACAAGGCCTGTTGCAAGAGGCTATGCAGGCCAATCCTGACTTGCGTCAGACGGCGTTGCGCTTGCGTGAAAGCGGGTTCAGTCTGACGGCGCAGAACGCTTCCCGCATACCCGAAGTGTCCGCCAGCGCCAAAGGCGAGCGTTCTGGAAGCGACGAGGTGGACGCCCACAGCACCTACTCGGCCGGCTTGAACTTGTCCTGGGAACTGGATATCTGGGGGCGCCTCAGCGATCAAAGCAACGCTGCGCGCGAAGACTATGCCGCCGCGGAAGAAGACTTGAACGCCGCTAAAGCCTCCCTGGCGGCGCAGGTAATGCAAACCTGGATTGCCTTGTCCGCTGATCAGAGCCGGCTGGCTATTCAGCAGGCGCGTATAGACAGCCTGCAACTCACCGAAACCACCATTCTGGAGCGGTTTCAGAGCGGACTTGGCGACCTCGCCGATCTGGATGCGGCGCGTTTATCCACCGCCAACGCCAAAGCTCAGCTGGAACAACTGAGCCAAACCTATCATGACCGCCTGCGTACGCTGAATGTGCTGTTGGGAAGATTACCGCAAACGCCGAATCAAACCGCGGAAATCCTGCCGGAGGTGACGTTGCCTCAGGCGGATACGCCTATGCAGGTGATTGGCGCGCGGCCGGATTTGCAGGCCGCCTATCGTCGAATTCTGGCGGAAGACGCTCGCGCCAGCGCAGCCTACAAGAACTTGCTGCCTGGTTTTTCCCTGTCCGCTTCTTTATCCGACAGTGGAGAACGCGTGAGCGACCTGTTCCAGCAAAGTCCGGCCTGGAGCCTGCTTGGCTCAATGACGGCGCCTTTGTTTAACGGAGGAAAAATCAAAGCTAATGCAGACGCACAGGCCAGTGTGGCGGAGCGGGCTTGGTGGAACTATCGGGACACCCTGCTGAACGCTCTCAATGAAGTGGAAAGCGCATTGGAAAGCGAACGTCGCTTGAGCGCGCAGCAAACTCACTATCAAAGCGCCAGGGAGCACGCCGAATCCAGCCTTAGCCACTATCAGGAGTTGTACTCCCAGGGGCTGGCGGACATCACTGATCTTCTGCAGGCGCAGCGCAGCCTGTTCGACGCCCAGACCCAGCTGCTGGAAACGCGCCGCGACCGTATGAGTAACCGAATTACACTGGGCCTGGCCCTTGGACTGACATTATGAACGCCATCGTAAAACCCTCTCCCGAAGACGCGGCGCGTAGCGCTGCAAATGCTGACGCCAAAGCTCGCCGACGCAGAAAAGCCTGGGTGTCTCTGCTGGCGCTGACGACGATTCCACTGGCGCTGTGGGCGACCGCCTACGCCATCAACAACAAGCCGGCGCCGATGCAGAGCGAAAAGCATCAGAGTCTGCCCGCGGTGACGGTGATTGAAAGCACCCCTGGCGCTTATCCCTACCAGCTCAGGTTGAACGGGGAAGCGACGCCGGAATATGAGCTGAAGCTAAAAGCGGATGTGGCCGGCAAAGTGACTGAAGTGGGAAAGGTATTCACCGCAGGAGCGCACGTCACCAAAGGGGAATTACTGTTCGTTATCGACGCCACCGATTATCGCGCAGCGCTCGCCAGCGCCAGGCAGACGCTCGCCGAAGCCGATTACGCGTTGCAGCAGGAGCAGCGCGAGGCCGAGCAGGCGGAAAGAGACTGGAAGCGTTCCGGCATTAAAACGCCGGCGTCGGACTTAACCTTGCATAAACCGCAACTGGCCAGCGCCAAAGCCAGGTTCGAAGCCTCTCAGGCGGCGGTGGAGCAGGCGAGTAAGAATCTGGCGCGCACCCGGGTCATTGCGCCATTCGACGGCGTGGTGGTCAGCCGTAGCGTCGCTTTGGGGGATTATGTCAACGTAGGCGCGGAAGCCGGAACCCTGTATTCCGTCGAGGCGGTACAGGTGCGCCTGTCCCTGACCCAGCACCAGTGGGGAATGCTGCAGCAAGACTTGCCGGAAACAGTCACCCTGCGCTCCATCGAAGAGGACGGCGCCGCCTGGAGCGCCCAGGTGGTGGGGCTGGATAATTATATCGACGCCTCCACACGTCTGCGGGGGCTGCTGGTGGAGGTCAAGCAGCCGTTGCAGCAGGAAACTGCATTGCTGCCAGGCGCGTTTGTGGAAGCGGAGATTCGCGGCGCCGATATGGACAACGTGTTGAAAGTGCCGGCGTCTGCGGTGACCGCAGGCGGCTATCTGTGGTACGTGGATCAGGACGACAAGCTGGCGCGGGAAACGCCGGGCATTCTGTTCACTGGCGAAGATTCTATCTATGTGAAAGCGGAAAGCGCCGCCACCCTGGCGGTGGTGCGTAATCCTTTGGCCGGCTACGCGCCGGGCGCGCAGGTTCACCCTGTGCGGGAGACGGCGCAATGAGTTCCAAACAGTTTAACGCGGGCGGGGGTTGGGTCGCCTGGTTCGTGCGCAATCCCGTTGCCGCCAACTTGCTGATGGCGGTGATTCTGCTGGCTGGCGTAGTGACCGCATTTGAATTGCGCAAGGAAGGCTTTCCCTCCTTGCCGCCGGATGAAGTCACCGTCAGCGTCAGCTACTCAAGCGGCTCCGCCAAAGCAGCGGAAGAGGGCGTCGCCATCAAGATCGAAGAAGCCTTGCAGAGCGTGCAGGGCATCAAGCAGATCACCAGTAAATCCTCCACCTCGTCGGTGACGGTGACGATTGAGAAAGAGAGCGACTACGACCTCGATAAGCTCAATCAGGACGTCAAAATCCGCGTGGACGCCATCAAGAATCTGCCGGAGGCGGCGGAAAAGCCGGTCATCAGCCAGGCGGAGCATGTGGATCACGCCATTTGGGCGCAGCTTTATGGCGATGCGGACCAGGACGTGCTGCAGGATCTGGCGGAGCAGCTGCGCGATGAACTGCTCGCGGATGCGGAAATCAAGCGCGTGACCACCTATGGCGATCGCACGCCGGAAATTACTGTCGAGATCAGTGAAAGCCGGTTGCAGGCCTATGGTCTGACGCTCTCCGATGTGGCCGCCGCCATCAACGGCTCTTCACTGATTCGCAGCGGTGGCGAATTACGCAGCGCGGACGGTTATATGGTCATCAAGGCCGATGATCAGAAATACCGCCGCCGCGACTTTGAAAGCATCGTGGTGAAGGAGCAGCTCAATGGCGCGCGCGTCACTCTGGGGGACGTCGCTCAGATCAATGACGCCTATGACGATACGCCGGTGCTGTCCCGTTTCAACGGCGAGCCCTCTATCGCACTGAAAGTGGAGATGATCGGCGATTCCGACATCATGAAAGTCTCTGAGCGTGCGGAACAGATTACCGAAGCGTTTCGTGAAAACCTGCCGCAAGGCGTTTCCAGCGCAACCTGGTATGACAAAAGCAGCGCCATCGCTGATCGTTTGAACCTGATGTACAAAAACAGCTTCCAGGGCATTCTGCTAGTGCTGGTTCTGCTGGCGTTGTTTTTGAACTTCCGTGTGGCCCTGTGGGTCGCCGCTGGCATTCCGATTTCCATTGCCGGCGCCGTATTTTTGATGGGGGACGGTCTGTCCGCCATGACTATCAACTCGCTTACGACCTTTGGTTTCATCATGGCGCTGGGTATCGTGGTGGATGATGCGGTGGTGATTGGCGAAAGCATTCATACCGAGCAAAGCCTGCGCGGCGCCAATGTAGCCAGCACCATCCGTGGCGTACAGCGGGTGTTGGTTCCCGCCACCTTTGGCGTGTTGACTACGATCGTGGCGTTCGCCGGCCTGCAACTGGTGGAAGGCAAGATGGGGCAGCTGTTCGCCCAGTTCGGCATCGTGGTGATCTTCTGTCTGGTGTTTTCTCTGATTGAGTCCAAGCTGATTTTGCCGGCTCACTTGGCCCATGTGTGGGAAAAGAAACAGCAGGGACGTAAGCACTTCGCCGCGCGCTGGCTGGAGGCGGTGCAGGAGAAAGTACGATCGGGCCTGGAGCACTTCACCCATCGCTACTATCGCCGCGCCTTGCATGTGCTTTTGGAATACCGTTACGCCACGCTGGCGGCGATGCTGGCGTTGTTTATCGTCGTCGCGGGGCTGATACCCTCCGGCGCGGTGCGCTTCGTGTTCTTCCCCAATGTGCCGGGAGATGTCATCAACGTGCAATTGACCATGCAGGACGATGTCGGATACGGCCTGACCCAGCGCGAGGCGCTGCGTATCGAGCAGGCGGCGCAGGATCTGAACGCTGAGTTAATCGAGTCGAAGCAGATGGAAACGCCAATCATCGCCAACCTGCAAGTGAGGGTGGCGTCGGAAACTGACGTGTCCATCACCGCGGAACTGGCGGAGCAGAAGCAGCGTGCACTGAGCATCGACGAAGTGGCGACCCTGTGGCAGAAGAAAGTCGGCGCAGTAGAGGGCGCGCGGTCAGTGAAGTTCATCACTGCGTTTGATGGACCGGAAGACCTGCGCGTTGAGCTGGCTTCCAATGACAACCAAACCCTGACCCTGGCCAACGACAGACTGATCGCCGCGCTGCAAGAATACGCCGGGGTGGAGAATATGGAGAGCACCCTCAAGGTCGGTCAGCCGCAGATTACGCTGTCGCTGACTGATTCCGGGCGCGCGCTGGGATTGACTACGGCGCAGTTGTCCGCCCAGGTGCAGCAGAACTTTCAGGGGTATGAAGCGCAGAGCTTTCAACGGGGCAAGGACGAAGTGAAAGTGAAGATTCGTTATCCCTCCAGTGATCGCAGTCATGTGGACGATCTGGTCAACGCCCGCGTGCGCACTGATGACGGACGCGTGCTGCCGCTGCTGAGCGTGGCGAAACTGGAGTCTTCCTATGTCGCCAACGAAATCACCCGGGTGGACCGCAAGCAGGTGGCGGTGGTGACGGCGGATGTAGACAAAAACATTACCTCGCCTCAGGAAATTCTCACGGCGTTGCAGAGCGGCGAGCTGCGTAAACTGCAACTGGATTACCCGGGCCTGACGGTCAATTTCGGCGGCGAAGCGACGGAACAGGCGGAAACCAGCGCCTCCTTCATCAAGGCGTTCGCCCTGGCGTTGTTCGGCATTTATGCGCTGCTGGCGATTCCCCTGCGCTCATACGGGCAGCCCTTGATCATCATGACCGCCATTCCGTTTGGCGTGGTGGGAGCGATTCTGGGTCATTGGATGGTGGGCATCTCTATGAGTCTACTGTCCCTGTTCGGCGTGTTGGCGTTATCCGGCGTCGTGGTGAACGACAGTTTACTGATCGTGGCGGAATTCAATGAAGCGCGCCAGAGCGGAATGGCGGTCAAAGAGGCGGTGAAGCACGCCTGCGCCAGCCGTTTGCGCGCCATCTTGCTGACTTCCAGCACCACTTTCGTGGGACTGGCCCCATTGATATATGAAACGTCCGTACAGGCGCAATTCCTCATCCCGGCGGCGGTGGCGCTGGGATACGGTATACTTTTCGCAACGGTCATCACTTTGGTGTTGATCCCGGTATTGCTGGCTATCAGTGAGGATATGCGCAGCCTGATTGGCGGACGACGCCATGAGGCGGGCGACAACGGCGCGGCCAGTACGGTTTTGGGCGCGCCCGATGAAGCGGTTTGATGATGGGAAAAAGACTATGAGCGGCCATTTGCGAGTGCTGCTGGTGGAGGACGACATCGATCTGGCCACCACCGTGCTGGATTATCTGGCGCTGGAGAACATGAGTTGCGATCACGCCGCCAATGGCGTGGCGGGCTTTAATCTTGCTCGAGCCAACGCCTACGATGTGATGCTGCTGGATATCAATATGCCGCGCATGAACGGGTTGGCCATGTGTCGCAAACTGAGAGAAGAGGGCGTGGATACCCCGGTGCTCATGCTCACCGCGCGAGACACCCTGGACGACAAAGTAGAAGGCTTTCGCGCCGGCACTGATGATTATCTGGTGAAGCCGTTCGCCTTTGCAGAGTTGATTGTGCGTTTGCAGGCGTTGTCCCGCCGCCGCAGCGGCCAGGCGCGTTTGCTGACGGTAGGGCCGTTGCAGATGGATCTGGATCAGCGGCAGGTGCGGCGCGAGGGCAAGGCGTTGACACTGACGCCTACAGGCTGGCAGTTGCTGGAAAAGCTGATGCGACACAGCCCGGGCGTGGTGAGCAAGAGCGATCTGGAACAGTTGTTATGGCCGGATTCGCCGCCGGACAGCAATGCATTTAAAGTGCATTTATACAAACTGCGCATGGCGGTGGACAAACCCTTCGCCAGTGCGCTGATTCATACCGTGCCGGGGCAGGGCGTCCGTTGCGGTGAGGCGGTGCGCGATGGAGAGGAGGTGGTTTGAAGTTCGCTAAAGAGTTCGGCGTCAGACGGGTTTTCCGCTATTACCTGCTGGGGATCGCGACCCTGATTGTGATCATCTACACCCTGTTGCTGAAAGAGTATTTCGGACGCGGTCTGGAGCAGGCCATGACGGTGGAAATGTACTTTTTGGCTCAGGATTACGATCAGCGTCTCGCCAATAATCCTGAGGCGGAATTGCCGTCAGGTCTGTATGTGCAGTCTTATCGGGACTGGTCTGCGGTGCCTGAGCCCTATCAATCGCGGCTTGAGCAGTCCGAGTTGGTTTCCGCTGATCTGGAGGTCCTGTTTCGCAATGAAACCTCAGAGCCGAAAGCCCCGGGGGACATCTACTTCCTGTTTCCTTTTCATCTGTCGAACGACGAATGGCTCTACATCACCCGGCATCCTACGCCGGGCGCGCTGCAGCATGACGTACGTCATCAGATCTGGCGCATTCGCGTGAGTCAGATCATTCTGGCGCTTGCGGTGATCCTCAGCGTTATCATTCTCACGCATCTGTTTTTGCTGTATGTGGGGCGACGTGTGGACCGGTTGGCGCACTGGGCGCATAACCTGAATCTGGATACCCTGACGGAAAAACCGCCGCAGATGGGGTTCGCGGAATTTTCGGATATTGCCGAGAAGCTGCACAGCGCCTTCGCCCGACTCCGCACCGCTCTGCAGCGGGAGAAGGACTTTTTACGGCACGCCAGTCATGAGTTGCGCACGCCTATCGCGGTGGTGCGCAACAATGTCGAGCTGCTGCAACGCCGCAATCCGCCGGAAGAACTGACCCAGTCGCTGGCGCGTATCGAGCGCGCCGCTTATGGCATGCAAAGCATGACGGAAACACTTCTGTGGTTGGGACGGGAGCAGCGGGAAGGCGCGCCCCGTCGCGACGAGGACTTGGCGGCGGCGATTCGCGAGCAGATCGACTTCCACCGTTATCTGCTGCACAGCAAGCAGGTGTCGGTCACTCTGGATGCGCCGGACACATGGGTGACGCCGATAGCCATTACGCCCTGGACCATCATCTCCGCCAATCTGGTTCGCAATGCGTTTCAGCATACCGCAGCGGGTTCCGTCACTGTGACTCTGAGTGAGAGCAGCCTGGTTGTTCTCAACGTTGACGAAGAGGTGGATGGGCCCTCTGACGTAACAGAGCGGGAGGAAAGTAACCGCATTGGCCTCAAGCTTTGTCAGGAAATTGCCGAAGCCATGGCCTGGTCGTTACAAATCGAGCGCCGACCGGATGGGATGCGAGTGGAACTCAGGTTTGAAGAGGCGCGGATTAAATAGAGTTTATTTTTCCCCGGATGTTGGAGCGCCGCCTTGCAATATGGATGTTACAAGGTATAAATTGCCCAGACAGCGTGGCAGTTACTAAAGTACACCTAAATATTCAAACCTTTACAGTAGGTTATGATCAAATGGCCTAACCTAATCGGCTGTACTACTGGCCTCCTTCTTTACTTTCGGAGTAAAAATGGATTCGGTTGCGAAGCGCATATCGAGTTTGGGGACAAACCTCGATGGAGTCCCAAACGAGCCCTGTGACGGGGTCCAACCAGAACGTAATCAGTACCTCCCTTTTTTTCAGCCTATCGTCGATATTAATCGGGGAATGGTGGCGGGTTATGAGGCTTTAGCGCGCATTCGCCGCGATGACGGCGCAGTGATGTCCGCCGGGCCCTTATTCTCCGATCCCGGCGTTGATCGACGGCGGCTTTTGAATATTGACCGCATGGTGCGCAAGCAGGCGCTAGAAACCGCTCAAACCCTCCCTTCCGATTGTTTCCTCACTCTCAACATTTCCCCCGAATGGATGCGCAAAAACTGCGACGAAGAGCAGGTTCCCACGATCCGTATGATTCATGAAGCCGGCATTGATCCGCAGCGCGTGGTGGTGGAATTTACCGAGAACGGCGGCGACGAGGCCGCGCTGGTTGAGCAGGTGGCTGAATACCGGCGCGCGGGCATGCGAATCGCCATTGATGATTTCGGCGCCGGATATTCGCAATTGAACCGCATCATTTCTCTGGAGCCGGATCTTATTAAGCTGGATATGCGTCTGTTCAAGCGCGCGGCGCGGGGCGGCATTTCCGGTGAAGTAGTGCAGTCCGTGGGTTACCTGGCGGAGCGTGCGGGCAGTCAGATCATCTGCGAAGGGGTGGAGACGGAAGATGAGTTCCGTTTCGCCATGGAATGCGGCGCCCGTTATATTCAGGGTTACATCTTCAATCCCGCGCTGGAGCGTTTTTTGGCGCCGGACGCGCCGCAGTCGAAAGTCGGTATGTTGTTGGAGAGCTTTATCCATCGCAAAGTGGAAGAGGAGCGCCGACACATTTACTACATCCATCAGATGGAAAAATGCGTGCTCGATATCAAGGACTGCGTGTTGCGCAATGAGAACTTTGTCAGCGCGCTGCCGCAACCGCCGGAAGGCTTCCTGCGTTTTTATATCTGCGACCACACCGGAGTGCAAATCACGCCCAACTTTGATTGGGACGGCGCTGAATGGTTACAGCATATGGGCAATCAAGGGGTCAACTGGGCGGCCAGACCTTATTTCTATCAGATGTTGGCGATTGAGCGTCTGTTGCAACGGCGAGTCATCAATTCGCGACCGTACCGGGACACCAACTCCGGCTTTTTGTGCCAGACCATCAGTACGGTGCTGGACAGCGAACGCACCTTGTTGGCGGATATTCGTTACCTGTGCCAATAGAAAAGGCGTTCACTCGCCTTTGCGTTAGTTCATACCTTGCCAAGACTACATAAATAAATTCGTCGACAGAGTCTGAGAGGCATACAATGCGCTGGTTTGCAGACAGTCAGTGTGGAGTCTTTCGTGGTTGAAAAAGTAGATGTGGTCATAATCGGCGCCGGCGCCGCTGGTTTGATGTGCGCGATCACCGCTGGGTATCGCGGCAGGAAAGTCCTGGTTCTGGATCACGCCAATAAAGCAGGCAAAAAAATTCTTATGTCCGGGGGAGGGCGCTGCAACTTCACCCACCTGAACTCCACTCCGGCCAATTATTTATCCAATAATCCCCATTACTGCATCTCTGCGCTAAGACGCTATACCCCTCAGCATTTTGTGGAGTGGGTGGAGCGCCATGGCATTGAATACCATGAAAAAACGCCTGGGCAGTTGTTTTGCAACGAGAGCAGTAAAGATATTCTCAATATGCTGCTGACCGAATGCGACTGGGCCGGCGCGGAAATTCGTCTGCAGTGCAGCATTGATGCAGTGGAGCAGGACGGTGAGGCCTTCCGTCTGCAAACCTCAAGCGGCGTTATTCAGTGCGAATCCTTGGTGATCGCCAGCGGCGGGCTGTCGATTCCCACGCTGGGCGCATCGCCTTTCGGCTATAAGATCGCGGAACAGTTTGGCCTCAAGGTATTGCCGACTCGGGCGGGGTTAGCGCCTTTCACGCTGCAGCCGGATGATTTGCAGCGCTTTGCGCCGCTGTCCGGCGTCAGTTGCCCGGTCTCCGTCAGCGTTAATGGCGTGACCTTCAAAGAACCCATGCTGTTCACTCATCGTGGCCTGAGCGGCCCCAGCATGCTGCAGATCTCCAGTTTCTGGAAACCTGGTCAGGAACTCTCAATCGATTTGCTGCCGGACGACGACGTGCTGGCGGAGCTGAAAACCTGGCGCCAGGAATCGCCCAATAAACGCCTGGAGACCTATCTCAATGCGAAGCTCCCCAAGCGTGTGGCGCAGATATTCACCGAATGGAAAAACTGGAACGAAACCTTCCAGCAATGCTCCAACCAACGCCTGCAGGAAGTCGCAGACGCTCTGAAAAGCTGGAAAATCAAACCCAACGGCACCGAAGGCTATCGCACCGCCGAAGTCACCCTGGGCGGCGTCGACACTGACTGCCTCTCCTCCAAAACCATGGCCGCCAAAGACATCCCCAACCTCTACTTCATCGGCGAAGTCGTCGACGTCACCGGCCACCTGGGCGGCCACAACTTCCAATGGGCCTGGGCGTCTGGGTTTGCGGCGGGTGGGGAAGTCTAAGAATGGCCTGCTTTTGGAAAACGTGTTTCCAATAGAGTCATCAGCCAATAGGAACCTTGCAATGAGAAAGTGCAGGAATTGCGACAATAAGTCCTACCGTATGTATGCCAGGAGTAACTTTTGCAGTGGAGTTGGGCTTTGCGCTTGTAGGCCTTTATCTGATTAATACATTTTCGAGAGTGGGGCTGGATAGTATTGTATGGCATGCTTTAGGGGCAACTGCGATTCTACTGACGTGTCTCTCTCTTTGGCCTAATTTGAAAGTGTGAAAGTGGAAGACAGAGGTAACAGATGTCTTTGTTTTTGAACTCCATGCTATTGAGAGCAGGCCGCATGATAAGGCCCTGTATTTTTTTATTGGCGACCCTGCTGGCATTTCCATTTTCCGCCTGCGCGCAAACAGTCTTCTCATGGAGGCATGACGGCGTTGTCGTTAACCAAGGGCAAACGCTTCAGACAGAGCTACAAAACGCCTACACAGGATTTGAAACAGACGCAGGGCTCTATCTGGCGGGCTTTAAAATTGATCAGAACGGGGAGAATCACCCCTTCATTATGTTTATCTCCCGGGACCTGAAAGTAACGACCAGCTGGCCATTGGAAACGATGGTGAGCCAGCTTTTCGAGTACCAACAAAAACTGTATATGCTGGATGTGGAGGGGAAGGCGTTTCAATTCGAGAGTAATGACTGGCGGCGCGCCAATCTGACATTCAAACCCAACTCAATCATCGTCTCCACCAGCCGGGACATAGTTGCTTGCAACCCTGCGCCATTGACTAAGATCGCCAACGGGACAGGCAGTTGTTATTCACTGTTTAAACAATGGAGTGTGGATGTGAACTGGCGTGCTGCTCAGCCAAAGATTTGCGACGGGGAATTAATTATTCAAGAGCACAAAGACGGCTCGCTCCACTATCTTGCGGTAGATATCGAGTCGGGTAAGTTATTGAAATCTCTTTATACTGAGAAAGCGTTCTCCGGTTTGTGTCAGGTTAGTTTTTGATGGCCTAATCTGGCTTATCTTTACGATCACTGCCTATATTATCAAGCCCACCCAAGACTGACTCATCAGTGTCGTTTTTCATTCTTAACGACAAATTCCGTCTTTACAAAAGTTAGAATTCTATTATCGCGAGTGCAGGGGATAATCTGAATATTATCCATTGGCATATGGCCGTTTCTCAGTTTTAAAAATATTCGCGCCTTAAGTTTCAATCATTTTAGAGAGGGAATATTTATGGATATTTTCACCGAATATAATCTAAATAAAATTAAGGACAGGCAAATAGATACACTGATCGGTCTGAGTAAAGGCATTGTCGCCGATGGAAAGGTTGAACAGGCGGAAGCGGAGTTTCTGCAAACTTGGTTGGTGCAGAGCAGGAGCGCTTCTGACAATCCAATTATCGTTAACTTGTTAGATAGAGTTAGCGTTATGTTGGAAGACGGTGTTTTGGATGGAGAAGAGTCCTCAGAGCTTCTAAGTGTTCTGAAAAGGATCTCTGGCGATGAGTCTTATCTCGGCGAGGTCGCTAAAGCAACCAGACTGCCTATTATTGAACCTATGCCGTCCATTACTTTTCAGGGACGATCGTTTCTTTTTAGCGGAACCTGTGCGCTTGGGACGCGGGAACAATGCGAGGAAGCGACTGTGGCTCGTGGAGGCAAGATAGCCAAAAACGTTACGAAATCACTGGATTATCTGGTGATAGGAACCTATGTGAAGGATAGCTGGGTTCATGAAAATTTTGGGCGGAAAATTGAGAAGGCCATGACGTATCGGAATAATGGCGTTCCCATTGTAATTATTACTGAACAGCACTGGGCTCAGTCAGTATGTATGTAATTGGATGATGGATATGTTGGGTGCAAGGTTGATGAAAGGTTAAATACGATGGACGCTTTATAAAGATTGAATCGCCCCGGGTTTGTCGGAGGCAATTTTATCTGAGTCATGCAACTGCAGACTCGGCTTGTTGATAATACAGGTTTTCGTATTCGACGGGAGGCACATCTCCCAGCGGCCGCAACAATCGACGATTGTTGAACCACTCCACCCAGGTGAGGGTCGCCTGTTCTATTTCATCCAGCCCTTTCCAGGGCCCGTTTTTGTGGATAACCTCCGCTTTGTACAAGCCGTTGATGGTTTCCGCCAGGGCGTTGTCGTAGGAGTCTCCTACGCTTCCGACAGAGGCCTTAAACCCCGCCTCAGCCAGGCGCTCAGTGTACTTGATCGACAGGTACTGGCTACCGCGATCGCTGTGATGAGTGACCCCCTTGGGTTTTCCTCGCGCCCACAGCGCCTGCTCCAAGGCGTCAAGCACAATATCCGTCTGCAGGCTTTTGAGCGCACGCCAGCCTACGATATAGCGCGAGAAAACGTCCACAACGAACGCCACGTAAACGAAGCCTGACCAGGTGGCAACGTAGGTGATGTCTGCGACCCACAACTGGTTCGGACGCTCAGCGCAGAAGTTGCGATTAACCAGATCCAGCGGCTTGTCGGCCAGTTCATCGGGAATGGTTGTACGACAGGACTTACCGCGCCGCACGCCTGCCAGCCCCATTTCCCCCATCAACCGGGCGACAGTGCAGCGCGCCACAGTGATATCCTCACGGTTTAGCTGCTTCCAGAGCTTGCGAGCCCCATAGACCTGCAAGTTCTCCTCGTGCACTCGTGTAATCTCTGGCTTGAGCTCTTCATCCCGCTTTGCGCGATCACAGCGCAGCTCCGGGTTAGCGGCCAGATGTTTTTGGCGGTAGTAGGTGGACGGCGCCATCGGCAAGACTTTGCAGATTGACTCGACACCGTGCGCTTCCCGTTCCTGGTCAATGAACTTAACCATTACTTCGGTTTGCGGTCGAGCTCCGCCTGGGCGAAAAAAGCCGCCGCCTTTCGCAGAATCTCATTGGCGCGTTTAAGCTCACGGTTTTCCCGTTCCAGCTCTTTAAGGCGGGCGGCGTCCTCGCTGGTTGTTCCAGGGCGCTTACCTGTATCCACTTCCATTTTGTTGACCCATGAGCGTAATGTCTCAGGAGTGCAACCAATCTTTGAAGCGACAGACTGTATCGCCGCCCAGCGGGATTTGTGTTCGTGTTCGCCGGTCAACACCATGCGCACAGCGCGTTCACGTACTTCGGGGGAGTATCCTGATCGTTTGTTCATAGGCTAATTCTCTCAAGAAGATTAGCCTCCGACAAACCTGGGGTGATTCAGATTGTTTCATTGCACCCTATCTTCAGCTGGAAGAAGTTCTACATGTTTTGAAAAAGCCTCTACTATCTGAGGGATTTTTTCTTTGTGCTTAATATTTAGCATCATATAGGTAACGGCTTCATATAGCATGTGCTCGTTGCACTTCTTGAAATCAACGTCGAATTTCCTTTTGATCTTTTTATAGTGATCGTCGGTGATGGCGATGCCGTTTATACGGTGCGCCATCGCCATGTTCACATAAGACTCTAGGTTTGGGGAAAAGACCATATTCTTCTTGATGCTTTCTGGGAAGTGATCATACGCGGAGATGCCTAATAATTTTCCGACCACTAATTGGTCTATGTTCTGCGTGTCAGGGCAGTCCAATGAGGTCGGTATATACAGATAAAAGCGCTGGCGATTCAGTGGCCAGGGTATGGCCACCAAATGACTGTAAATCTCCGTCACCTCTTTAATTCTGATGAAATCACCGTCAATACTGCCTTCATCGGCGGCGCGTATGGAGCGCGCCAAAGGAAGGTTCACCCACTCGATTCTCCAAGGGGTATCCCGAAAAGCGGCTTCAACGAACCTCTGATAAGGCGCATACAATTGCGCGATCTCATCGTTCGCTCCGATTCTCAGCACCTCCCGCGTATCTGAAGCGGCGCAGGCGGCTGTTGTTGCGCAGAACCATAACCCTAATACCGAAAGAACTTTCATAGCATTTTCCACCGAAGCGCATCCTGGTGAATATGGACTGAAGTTTTACAGGCGTCGCGCATATTCAGTTTAGTAAACTACGCTGGCAATTAAAGCGCGTTAGGTGAGTCGGGCTAAGGGCTGTGGCTAAGGCGGCAAACTCGCTTTACCCATGTGGCCTGGCGCTTAAGAGTAGAATGAAAAGCGGCTTCACTAATCAAAACAGCAGAAGCGTGCTGGAGATCAAAGAGGAGAGAGTATTCTTGCTTCAGAAAGTATTTCTTATCGATCAGTCTGAAAAGCTGGTAAAGGCATGGAAAGAAGCCTTTAGTGGTTTTGATAACTTTGAAATCATCCAAGGCGACTTTTTCTCAAAGGAAGCCGATGCGATGATTAGTCCGGCGAACAGCTTTGGCATTATGGACGGCGGACTGGATCTGGCGATTCGAAATACGCTTGGCTTTGAAGTGGAGGAAAGAGTGCAGCGACGCATTCTTGACGACTTTCACGGAGAATTACCCATTGGCTCCGCGGTAATTGTGGGGACGGATAACGCGCGATGGCCCTATTTGATCTCGGCGCCAACCATGAGGATTCCCGAAGACGTTTCCAACACGCTTAACCCCTATATTGCGTTTCGGGCAGTTCTACTGGCGATAAAAACGCATAACCTTCGTTCTGAGAGAAAGATAAATTCTATTTTGTGCCCCGGTTTAGGAACGGGAATAGGGCGGGTGGAGCCCAGGAAGTGCGCGGCGCATATGAGAGTCGCCTACACATCCCTTTCCAAGCCAGCGCGAACTCCCAGCTATAACGAAATTCATGAGGTTCATCGGAGGCTTCAGATGGTGGTTTGAAGTAGGGGGGGCGGAGGACGTCTCAGACTTCTAGCAAGATGAGATTTCCTTTTTCTAGTTTTAGTAAAAAGCTACTGGGTTTCTCTATGGAGGTGTCAAAGTAAACTGTATTTGACTCCATTCTGTCAGGTTTTCTGTAGTCTGTTTCTCGTATTATTATCCGGTGGCGCCCGACGCTTGCTCTCGCAGAGTAACCATCGATGGGTTGTTTGCCGTCTCTTGTTGAAGGAATATTGCCATCGATATAGATTGAAAACTTATCAGTAATCAGATCTGGATGACAGGCAACAGCAATATCTATTCTGCATGGATGTGCTTCTAAGTATTGCCTGGTAGACTCCTCAAAGAGTTCGTCCTTGGTCTTTTTCTTTTCGACTACCCACATTGTTTTGTCTGTAACGATTCTCCCGTTAATAAAAGGGATGTACAGCCTATCTTGAAAGAAGCCTTTGCGCATATCCAATAAGAAGTTTCCTGTCAGTTTCTCTCCTACCTGCTCTAGAGGCTTCAGCCTCTCATATGGATATTCATATCTATCAAGAATTAGCTCGCCAGACTCTGTAAGCGTATAGCAGGAAATATAACCGCGCGCCAATGCGCTGCTAATGCCTGGAGTGGCGCGAGAGGGACTTGACTGAAAGCTGTAAGAAGAGAAAGGGCTGCCAGTGTGCCCAGATCTTGCGATAATTCTATAGAGGTGCAGATCTCCCAGTTCGATGCTATTGTGCATGTTTTCTATTTTATCTGGTATTTGCGCTGTCATGCTTTAAATCCTGATTCATACTTAAAGGCTCGCTTTATGCTCTCATAGAGTACTAGTGTGAGATAGTGTTTATAGCTAATTAACGGTATATAAGGAAGCGAAATGAAGGGCGGTGTAAGAGTTGAGCTTATCAGATTTAAAACTACTTCTTTAAGAACATAGTTGATATTATTTGATATTCAAGATGAAGGGTATGAGTAATGGATGCTGATTTATATAAGACTCCGGTGAGTGATTGCGATCTAGAGACGGATGAGGCGAAGAAAAGAGGCTTTAATGTTATATGGATATTTGGGGCAAGTTTTTTTGTGTATTTGTTTTTTGCCTATTTTTTAGTCCTTGTTCTATGGAATGTTACTATATCAGTATATTTATTCGAGGTAACTTCGGTTGGCTCATCACTAGGGATTCTTCTGTGGTTGAGGTTTGCGCTCATGGTGAGGCAGGCCAAGTTCCAGCGGCCCTCTTTGATTCATGACTTATTAGATTGTTCCTGTGTAGCGATAATGATAGTTGCATGTTTGTTCCAGGAATGGAAAGTCGCCTTCATAATCTTCTGCGCCTCTGGGGGCTACGTAACACTCGGACTAGCAACGGTATTATACAGTGAGTATGTACGAGGAATTCAGATCCGTACAACTGGTCGTGCTTACTATTTTTTGCGTAAGTAGTGATGAAAAATATATGGTGAAATCAGTATGAGCTGGAGAAAATAGCTCCTACCTCTGACGAGGCAACCTTTCCGGCTCTAGCCTCACGATAATCCTGGACTTTAACGCTTCCATCATCTGTTTTACTCAGTGAATCCCCTTGTCTCTCCATCGATGTAGTCTGTCCCGATTACATAGCTCGGCGCCTTCTCTATTCCGCTGTCTTTTCCGGCGTAAACGTCTTCCGGTTGCATTTAGAGCGCCTCATATTTGGTAGGGACGCCGATGTTTTCGAACACTTCTCCTTGAGGGGAGGCGTAGACTTCGTTGGATAGTTGGGACTAATCGCTGAAGCGCTTCACAAAATACAGCTCCTTAATGTCCTCCACTTGCTTGAGTTCACCAAGAATGGCCGCTGGCGCGCTGTTGACTAATACCAATGGCGAGTTTTGTGAGAAACTGTTTTGCATTACTAATCTGCAACAACATCAAACAAGCCATAGAGTTGATTAGGAGACCCGTAGTGAAAGACATCATCGAAGGCTTTCTGAAGTTCCAGCGCGAAGCATTTCCTGAGCGTAAGGAGTTGTTCAAAGACCTCGCCACTCAGCAGCAGCCGCGTACTCTGTTTATTTCCTGTTCCGACAGCCGTCTGGTGCCGGAACTGGTCACCCAGAGAGAGCCAGGGGATCTCTTCGTCATCCGTAATGCGGGCAACATTGTGCCTCCGTATGGGCCGGAACCCGGCGGGGTGTCGGCGTCGGTGGAATACGCCGTGGCGGCGTTGCGGGTGGCGGATATCGTCGTGTGTGGGCATTCCAACTGTGGCGCTATGACGGCCGTCGCTACCTGCCAATGCATCGATCACATGCCTGCAGTCGCTCACTGGTTGCGCTATGCGGACTCCGCCAAAGTGGTGAATCAGGCGCGTAAGCACGCCGATGAACGAGCGAAGATCGAAGATATGGTGCGAGAGAATGTCATCGCCCAGCTGGCGAACTTGCAGACACATCCGTCTGTACGTCTGGCGCTGCAGGAAGGCCGTCTCACCATGCACGGCTGGTTCTACGACATTGAATCCGGCGGCATCGAGGCATACGACGGTTCCAGACATGCCTTCGTGCCGCTGGCGGAACATCCTGAAGCGCGGGCGATTCCTGGGAAGTTGTCGCACGCGGTTTAACCCGCCTGTAGCGTCTGGCATCCAGTATAGTGGGGCGTGTGCATGGGGTATTTCGGTTTGGAATAAACGCTTGCATACGTCCCTTGCTCATCTACTCTTTTAATTCATGAGTAGAGAAGTGGGAAATAACTACCGAAAGGATTGGTGAGATGCGACTGATACTGAGCAGAAAGGGATTCGACTCATCCGCTGGAGGAATGTCAAGCCTGATCATGCCTGATGGCCGCATGATTTCACTACCGATCCCAACGGACGCCGACTATCAGAATATTGGCATGCTCAATATTGAGGGCGTCGATATCGCCGGCATTCTTGAAGACCTCACAGATTATAGAATCAACGCTGAGACGACGGTTCACATAGACCCGGACCTATGCGCCACGTATATGACCAGAAAAGAGGGATGGCGTTCCTCATTTGGCCAAGTGAGCGCGGCCCAATCTCATTTGCGTAATCAAAAAGTGGCCTGTGGCGATCTATTTCTTTTCTTTGGATGGTTTAGACAGATTGCCAATACCGAAAAGGGATGGCGATTTGCGGAAGGCAGCGCCGATCTTCACGTTCTATTTGGCTGGCTTCAAATTGGCGAAATTCTTCAGATCGGTGAGGATACTGAGGAGGTTGTACGTAACAGGCCCTGGCTTAGCGATCACCCACATATATTGGCCGCTGAGAATTTTAAGCATTCCAGCAATACGATTTATGTCGCCTCCGAAAAGCTGAGTATCGGCGGCAAAGAAACTGCATTTCCAGGTGGGGGCTGTTTTCCTCGCTTTGAGGACATACTACAACTCACCCAAGCGAACGCCTCCTCACGATCATCATGGAAACTCCCGCGTTTTTTCTTTCCGCCTGACAAGAAAGCAGCGCTTTCCTATCATACAAACCCCACTCTATGGGGCGAGATTTGCGATGACTATGTGTCCCTGCAGTCTGTCTCCAGAGGGCAGGAGTTTGTCTATGACTGTGGTGAGGAGCCTGCGGCGATTGAGTGGTTAAACAGGCTATTTACTACATCGCTTTGCAAATAAAAACGCCCGACGTTCTATTATCGGGCGCTGTAGATATGAGTGTAGCGTGCTGGCTATCTACATTGGGGAATTAAATCCCCAAGTAATTCCCCACCTCAAACATATCCGGCTGGCCTTCTTCAAAGCCGAAATAACAGACGTCTTCCTGTTCACCGGTCTTCTCGTCGATGATGCCGATAACAAACTCGCATTTGAGGCGCTTGGCGATTTTATAAAGGCCGTCGAGGGGCTCTTTAAGTTGCTTCTTATTGCGGATGTTCATATTGACGCCGATGCGCCAGTCAGAAGGATCGTCCAAGTCAACGTCTTCGGCGGCTTCCGGCTCGATCTGACGGTTATCGACAAACGTGAGGTCCAGAGCGGATTCTTTTACCCAACTTTCGACTGCTGAAGAAACATCTCCGGCAATGTCTTCCAAGTCTGTTCCATCGACGTAGATGTATAGCAACATGCTTGCTCGCCTCTGATTTCACTAATGCTTTATCTGTAAGAAATAAGATAGCCGAATACACACGGCGCGAAACGAAAATGGCGCGCTATCAGGCGTGAAAAGACTCGGCTATTGATATGGCCGCACATTGTAAGCGTCTGCGGCCTAACTTTCTAACATTCCATGGCTTTCAGGCCCAATGAGGGATGGGTGGGGTAGTCAGAGGCGATTTAATCGCCGGTAATCGCCCAGATTCCATACAACTTATCGCGCTATGTCGCTTACGCATCATTTTTGTTGCGGGTTTTGTGGCGCGACGCCGCATACCACTTTGCCTTTGTATCCTGGCTTTGGGATCACTACAATGCGGCGCGCGACAATAAATGCCGTTTCGAAGCTTATAAGAGCGGCCTTTCCAGTAGCTCTGCGCAAAGCGGACAAGTCAGGGCTAGTGACGAACATCGAACAAATTAAGCTGTGTGGAGAACAATAAAATGAAGATCGGGGTAGTGGGATTCAGCAAGCGCTGGTTTGACCAGCAAGCGGCCAGCGAAATCCTTGAGCGCTCTATCAAGACCTGGGTCGATGGAAAGGATAAGAGTCAGGTGGAAATTGTCAGCGGACTGACTAACGCCGGCGTGCCCAAACTGGCCTATGAACTGGCGGTGCGCATGGGGCTCACGACCGTGGGAATCTCCGCGAGAAGAGCGTTGAAAGTACGTAGCGGTATATTTCCATGTGATAAGCAGATTCTGGTTGGCCAGGACTTTGGCGATGAATCCGAGGCGTTTATCGATTATATCGATTGCCTGATCCGCGTTGGCGGCGGCCCTCAGAGTCGCAAAGAGGTCGAGCTTTTCAAAGAGCGCAAAGGCTTCACTGCGGAGGAGGCCGGGTCTTATCTGTATGAAGAAGAAGTGGAGTGGTTCGGCAAAGACTGACCTGCGTACGCTAGGTCGAGCCTACGCGCAACTTAACGAATTTTGCAGCCACTCATAAAATACGGCGCGATTGTTATACAGTCGCGCTAATTTTTGGAGTAATATTGAAAACGTTTTCACTGTGTGAAGCTGTCGCAGCCTAGTTGCTGCGTTCCGCATAAAACGACGCTGAGGCCATTGTACCTATTGCGTCGGGCGAACCTGAGGGAGTGAAGGGCGCACTGGCGCAAGGCCTTGTAACTCAATTATGACAATAAGGATATCGCTATGCGTAAAAAGAGGTTTTTCACGTCGTCATTCGCCGCCTTGTGTCTGCTCAGCGCGGCTGTACAAGGGCAACCCCTGTCAGCCCATGAGGAGTATCTGCAATTCGCCCAAAACGAGGATGGAGAAATCCATCTCGATGACGGGCGCACCTTGTTTTACACCGTCAAGTCGCGCTCTAAGGTCAATGGAGTCGAGATCATTCGCGCACAGGTGGATGATCCTGCTCTGGCGGAATTCATGGACTACAGCAGTTTTATCGTCACGTTGGATCACGACAAGCAGGAAATGTCGGGCTATTTGGAAACGGGTTCTGGTCAATTTCGTCTGCAGTCGTCTTCAGATGGAAATGAAAACGTTTTCTGGCGAAAAATCAAGTCGCCGAAAATGGACGATCGTATTCTGAAGAATCCAGATACGAGCTTTATGAGGCGCTTCAATCAAGAGGCGGCGGGAGAGAAAGACGCCTCAGGACGTTATGTCATTGACGTATTCATCGGATTCTCCGAGCAGGCGGCGCAGGACGTCGGCAATATCAACACCGAAGCGCAAATATACGTGGAGTCGGTGAATGAAGCCCTCAATAACAGCCAGATAGAAGGGGTATACCTGCGTCTGGTGGGAGTCGGCGTGTCGCCGCAAAACCCCGGTGTGGTGACTTCCGTGCTACGGGACGGCAAAGAGTGGTTTAAGGAAGATATCGAGCGTTACGCGCCGGATCTTATTGGTTTGGTGCAACGGCCGACGGATGCGCCTGGAAGCGCAGGAGGCTGGGGTAATGTGCCCGGAGACATTGTGGTGATTGGCGCACCCTGGCCTGGCGCCTACCGACATGAAGTGGGCCACAATGTCGGTGGGATGCACTGCAAATCCGAGGGTGACACGGGTTATAACTACGGTTTTAGCGTCAGACAGGGAAGAGGGACGGCGCAATGCGGCAATGACCTGAGCTATTACTCATCTCCGTTGATTATGGATGACGAAGGCAACGTGCTCGGGACGACGCACTCACATGATATGGCGCGCTTGTGGCGCGAACGTTCCGCCGCGATGTCCGCCAATAGAATCCATAAAGTACCGTTTCCGGGCGAGACCGGTGGCCGCTATCGAATGCAGAACTATTGGCGCGCCGATCAGTTTTTGCATATGGAAAACGGCGGACTGGAAAGTGGCGCTATTGAACAAGGCTGGTGGAGCGCCCAATGGGATATCAAAGCGGTTGGCCAGGACGATTATGTGCGAATCTGTAACCGCTGGCGCGCGCAGGCCTGCATGAATGTTGAAGATGGCGGCTTGCAGGCGGGCGCCATTGAGAGCGGCTGGCATAGCGCGCAATGGAAGCTGGAGCCGGTGGAAGGGCAGCCTGACTTGGTGCGCATCCGCAACCGCTGGAAACCGAACCAGTATCTGCATATCGAAAACGGAACGCCCGAGGCGGGGCCGGTTCAACCTGGCTGGTTCAGCGCGCGCTGGAAACTGACCTCTACTGATTAATCCATACAACGCCGTTCGCTTCGGTGGACGGCGTTTTTACTTGGCCCCTCATTGCGCGGAAGCGTCGCTTGCGTTAATTTGCTTCGTCTCGCGAGCCATCTTCGCCAAAAATCTGTAACGGAAAATGAGTTGTCCGCTGTCGCGGTCATCCGTCAGACTGCGTTTATGAAGATGATTGTGAGCGCCGCAAAATAATTGACGACGGGCCTGTACAAACGTGGAAGTGATTAAGTTTTATAGCGTAAATGATGAATTTGGAGAGTTTTCCAATTTCGCCCAATATCCGATCAAGCTCAAAGGAAAAGTGTGGCCCAGCAGCGAGCATTATTTTCAGGCCATGAAATTCGAGGAAGAAAAGGACCGCAGCGATATTCGCAAAGCCAAGTCTCCGCTGGAAGCCGCGCGCAAAGGTCGTGATCGCAAAAGAAAGCTGCGCAACGATTGGGAAACCGTCAAACTCAATATCATGCGTGAGGCCATTCTCGCCAAGTTCACCCAACACGAAGCCCTGCGCGAACGCCTGCTCAGCACCGGCTCCGCCAAAATCGTCGAACATACGGACAACGATGACTACTGGGGCGATGGCGGCGACGGCAGTGGCCAGAACATGCTGGGCCGCATCCTGGAAGAGGTGAGAGCGCAGCTCAGCGAAGATTGAGTTGCTCTTTTCGTAAGTCTTAATGACGGCTTACTCTGATCGTCATGAATTAATGGACTCTCGCTCTTACGTTTTCACCTTTGCAGTCAAGGAAATCAGATGAAGCAGATACAGCAGTCTCCAGATAGCGCGACGCCTTTTTTGGTGATGGCGGCGTTGTCGGCGGTGTTTATGGGGACGATTGGCGTTATCGCTAAATACGCGCAATTGGGCGCGGAAACCGTGACTTTTTATCGGTTGTTTTTTGGCGCGGCGATGATGCTGGGGTATCTGCTGGTTATCCGTAAGGCGAATCTGTTGTGGTGCTGGCCTTCCTGGCGGGTGCTGTTCAACGGCGGCTTTCTGGCGGGATTTATTGTGTTTTATATCCAGGCCATGGAGCACACCAGCATGGCCAATGCGATTATGACCATCTATCTGGCGCCAGTGGTCGCTTCTGTTTTCGCGCATCTGTTTTTGTCAGAGAAACTCAGCGCCAGCGCGATAAGTCTGATTCTTACTGCGCTTTTCGGCTTTGCGATGATGATGGAATTTCGTCTTGAGTTCGGCGGTTCCCAGGACGCTTTGGGCATGTCCTACGCCGGGCTGGCCATGCTCTGCTATGCGGGTTTTATTATTATCAACCGCGCCACGTCTGCGCATGTGCATGTTTACGCAAGAAGCTGGTATCAAATGCTGATCGGCGCGCTGTGTATGGCTCCATTGATGCTGCAGCAACAGGAAGTGATTGCGCCAGCGCAGTGGGGCTGGTTGCTGGCGGCGGGCCTTGTGCCTGGCTTTCTCGCTATCCTGTTTGCAGTGATCGCACTGCGCGAACTGCCTTCCGCCACCTTCGGCACGCTGGCCTATTTAGAGCCCATCGCTGTGGTGACATTTGGCTGGGCTCTGTTTGATCAGGCGTTGAGCCCTTTGCAGATGGCCGGTTGTGGTCTGATCATGTGCTCCGGCATCGCGCAGGCGGTTCTGACGCAACGACGGAGCGCCGCCACATCAGGGCAAGTCTGTTCCGCTGCTCAGAACTGATGGGACTAACGGCTTTTAGCGTAATCCGTTAATTGATCTAAAAACGTTGCTTCATCTCTAATGCCGACCCGGTTACCGTCCGGGTCCTGGATATTGATGACGGATCCCCAGGCGTATCGCTCAATCTCCGCCGTTATGCCAAAGGCGCGCACTTCTTCCAACGCTTGCTCCAGATTGCTCACATTGAACCTTAGTTGAGCGGGGCGCTGGTGTATCAGGTTTTCCGGGGTGCCGGCGTAAGCGCTGCCGCCGGTCTCAACTAATAAGTAAGCGCCGCCGTAGCGAAAACAGGTCATTTGGAAGTCGCCGCGTTGTTCTTGAAATTGGATTTCGAGGTTAAACAGATCCCGATAGAAAACCACGCAGGCGTCGTAGTTTTCCGTGTTCAAAATGATTCCTGTTCTGGCTATATCCATGATGATTGGGCTCCAATAGCAGTTTGGTAAAACATGTGTCGTTTTAAATGCTAGGTTGCCGATTCTACAAGACGGCTCGACCAGGAACATTAACATGCTCACTACGCTCTCCATCAATAACTACCGTTCCATACTGCAGCTGACGATGCCATTGGGGTCGCTGAATGTGATTACCGGGCCTAACGGCAGCGGCAAGTCTAATTTGTACCGCGCGCTGCGATTGCTGGCGGAGACGGCGCAAGGCGGGGTGGTTAATTCTTTGGCCGGAGAGGGCGGACTGGGCTCCACGTTCTGGGCTGGGCCGGAGAAAATCACTCGTCGTATGCGGGCTGGCGAGATACCTGTTCAGGGCGGCCCACGCCGCGATGCGGTGCGCTTGCGGCTCGGCTTTTCCAGTGAGGATTTCGGCTACGCTATATCGCTAGGGTTGCCCAAACCCTCTCCGTCAGCATTCGCCTTGGACCCGGAGATCAAACGAGAGTGCATTTGGGCAGGGCCGTTTTATCGTCCCGCCGGGCTGCTGGTGGACCGAGACGGGCCGATGGTGAGAGTGCGCGACGGGCGCAGTTGGAACGTGGCGGCGCAGAATCTCGGCCTTTTCACCAGTATGTTTGATCAGCTGGCTGATCCCAGCGCTGCGCCGGAGGTATTTCGCGTACGCGAAACGATTCGCAACTGGCGCTTCTATGATCACTTCCGTACCGATCGCGATGCGCCTGCTCGTAAACCTCAGTTGGGCACGCGCACGCCGGTGCTGCATCATGATGGGCGCGATCTGGCGGCGGCGGTGCAGACCATTCGTGAAATCGGCGACAGCGAAGCGCTTGATGCGGCCATCAGCGACGCCTTTCCCGGCGCCAGACTGGATGTGAGGTTGCACGAAGACGGCCGTTTCTCGTTGATGTTTTACCAGGAAGGGCTGCTCAGGCCGTTGACCGGCGCGGAGCTATCCGACGGCACCTTACGCTATACCCTATGGGTGGCGGCGCTATTGACCCCGCGTCCGCCATCACTGATGGTGCTGAACGAACCGGAAACCAGCCTGCATCCTGACTTATTGCCAGCACTGGCGCGTCTGATTTTACGCGCCTCGGAACATTCCCAGGTCTGGGTGGTGTCTCACGCCTCCCGTCTCGTCGCCGCTCTTAATGAACATCCGGAATGCAATGCAGTACAACTGGAAAAGCCCCTGGGCCAAACAGAAATCATCGGACAAGGCATTCTGGACACGCCGGCTTGGCATTGGGCGGATAAGTAGAGATTGTCTTGTCGGGAGGGGAGGTCGTAACGATAGCATAAAGGCCGCTGTGAAGCGGCTCAGGCTTATTTCCTCACATTTGAAATGTGACTTTTTCCACTGTGCTTTTTCTTCGGCGGCGTTAATTTGGAAATAACGACGGAGTTTCCTGTCGCACCAATAACAAGCGCTCACAATGAAACGGTGGAGAGTCATCATGGGACAACCCTGGGAAGATCGATTATTGCAGGTGGATATGCGGCGTGTGGATTATCCCAACGCACTGTGGTCGCCGGCGGCGAATTTCAGAATACCGCCGGGGCGGCGCAATATTCGCTACGTCATTATTCATATCACTGGCGGGCCTGCTTTGACGGAGCGCAACGCCTTGAACACCTTTCGGGCGGGCCCCGCCAGCGCCCACTATGTTGTCAATCGGGAAGGGCGTGTGGTGCAGACCGTGAGAGAGGTGCACATCGCCAACCATGTCGATAATATCCATTCCCAAACCAATCGCGAGAGTATTGGCATTGAGCATGTGAATCCCTGGGACCCGAATCCAAGGACTTATCCCACGGATGCGCAATACATGGCGTCCGCGCGACTGGTGGCTTGGTTATGTCATCGCTATGGCATTCCCGTGCGTCATGAAACCGCGCCGCACACCGCTGGTATTCGAGGTCATATCGAGGAAGCGCCCCATTCCGGTCATCGTACCTGTCCTAATCCTGCTTGGAATTGGGATTTGTATATCGATCTGGTGCGCAGTATTCGCGTAGAAACCTTCGACGAAATGATTGGTGCTTTGGCGCGCTAAACGCTCAGATATTCACTTCATTGCAAGCCTTTCCCCAAAGCGCTTGGCGTCGCCTTTACGTTTATAGGCCGACGTCGGGCGCCTTGGCGGTTGTTAAACCCGCCATAAGCCGTCAGTATAAATATTCGACCCACTTGCAGAGTATTTCCGACTCTATTCTTCCAATGGACGAGGAGGTCGCCGATGTCTCTTTCCTATAAGGCGTTGTTTCTTGATCTCAGCGGTGTGATTTATGAGGGAAGTCAGGCCATACCAGGAGCCGTCTCCGCCGTAGAGAGGGCAAGGGATAAAGGCCTGACGCTGAGGTTTGTGACCAACACAGCCAGCCAGTCGTCTCGCGATTTGCTGCAACGTCTGAGAAGCATGGGCCTCAGCTTGCAGGACTCAGAGTTATTCACCGCGCCCCTGGCCGCCAAAGCGTATATCCTCGAACACAAACTGCGGCCACTGTGCATTATCAACGACGCGGTGCAGGAAGATCTGGCGGATCTGGATCGCCGTGACCCCAATTGCGTGTTGCTGGGGGACGCTCGCGACGGCTTGAACTACCCTAATCTGAATCGCGCATTTCGTCTGTGTCGGGCGGGCGCGCCTTTGATCGGCATTGGTATGAATAAATACTTTAAAGACGATGAAGGCCTGATGCTGGATGCGGGGCCTTTTATCCGAGCACTGGAGTGGGCGGCGGACATCACAGCGGTGATCATGGGCAAACCCAGCCGGGAATTTTTTGATCAGGTGCGCGCCACAACCGGTTTCTCTCCAGAGCAGTGCCTGATGGTGGGGGACGATGTTGGCGGTGATGTGGAGGGAGCAATGAACGCTGGCTTGCAAGCCTGTCTGGTGCGCACCGGCAAATACCTCCCTGAGGATGAGCGGCGCTTACCTGCCGGCGCGCTGGTGGCGGACAGTCTGGCGAAACTGTTTTAGCGCGAGGCTGTGCTAATATCAAAACACGGATGTTGTCCCTACCAATAACGGCAATCACGCCGAATAAGACGAATAATTATGGCGACGGTCACTTTCACTAATAACCTCAAACGTTACCTGTCTTGTCCACCGCAGGCTGTTCCGGCGGAGACGGTGGCGGAAGCGCTGCAGCGGGTCTTTGCGGATAACGCGCGTCTGGCGGGGTATATTCTCGACGATCAGGACCGATTGCGTAAAAACATAGCGATTTTTGTGGATGGACAGATGGTCCGGGACCGACTTCATCTGACCGACGCGTTACAGCCAGATTCCGAAGTACATGTGCTGCAGGCGCTCTCCGGCGGATGACGGCGGCCCCAATCCTTCAATCTGATGGGAGCGGCGGCGATGAATCAAAAACTACGTATAGGAACGCGTAAAGGCTTGTTTGTCTACGAGCGTACGGGAAAGGGGCAATGGCGCTGCGGGGAGCCGGATTTTCTGGGCGACCCGGTGTCCATGGTGTTGCGGGACCCGCGTAACGGCAATAAGTACACGGCGCTTAATCTGGGTCACTTTGGCGTGAAGTTGCACAGAGCGGAGTCCGGTTCGTGTGAGTGGACGGAAATTGACGCCCCTAAATTTCCCAAAAGCGGCGACGAAGATGGTCCGGCGGTGGACCTGATCTGGGAGCTGGTTCCCGGCGGCGCCGATCAACCGGATACATTGTGGGCGGGAACCATTCCCGGTGGTTTGTTCAAATCCACGGACCGGGGCGAAAGCTGGACGCTGATTGAGTCGCTCTGGAATCGGCCGGAACGCGCGAACTGGTTCGGCGGCGGTTATGACAAGCCTGGTATTCACTCTATCTGTGTGCATCCCAATAACACCCGTTGCGTCCGGCTGGCGATCTCCTGCGGCGGCGTATGGGAAAGTCAGGACGCTGGCGACACCTGGACCCAGACCGGGCAGGGACTGCGCGCCGCCTTTCTACCGCCGGATCAAGCCTACAATCCTGTGTCTCAGGACCCCCATCGCATGGTTAGTTGTCCCGCATCGCCGGATCATATGTGGATTCAGCACCACAACGGCATCTTTCGTTCCGATGACGGCGGGCATCGCTGGACGGAGATCACGGATGTTCCTCCCTCTGTGTTCGGTTTCGCAGTAGCCGTGCATCCCCAGGACCCAAACACGGCCTGGTTTGCTCCGGCGATTAAGGATGAACGCCGCGTCCCGGTGGATGGCAAACTAATCATCAACCGCACGCGGGACGGCGGCAAAAGCTTCACGGCGCTCAGCAATGGTCTGCCGCAAGGCCCGGCTTATGATTTGACCTATCGTCATTCATTAGATGTGGACGACAGCGGCGACATACTGGCGTTTGGCTCTACCACGGGCGGACTGTGGGTGAGTGAAGATCAGGGGGACCATTGGCAATGCCTGAGCGAACATCTGCCTCCTATTTATGTCGTTCGCTTCGATAAGCATTTTTAGTCCGGTGGCGGCGCGCCCTATCTAAGCGGCTGGTGGACATGGGGCCGGTTCAATAGCGGGGCATGTCTGGGTCGACTTTGGCCGCCCAGGCGAGAATGCCTCCGCTTAAGTTATAGACCCGTTTGAAATCAGCATCGCTGAATAGCGCGCGGGCGCTGGCGGAGCGTCCGCCAGACTTGCAGTAGAACACCAGCGTTTGCTCTTTGTTGAACTCGTTTATTCGCGCCGGCAGGGTTTGCAGTGGAATGTGCAGGCTGCCGGCGATGGCGCAAATCTCCCGTTCATAAGGCTCTCGAACGTCAATCAGCGTCAGATTCTCTCCCTGTTGCAGTCGCGCGTACAGCGCCTCTGGACTGATATCGCTTTCCTGCGCCAGGTTTTTGGGGACGCCGCAAAAGGCGTCGTAATCGATCAGCGCTTTGATGCAGGGAAGGTCTCCGCAGACGGGACACTGAGGATCTCTTCGCAGCCGCAACTCCTCAAAACTCATACTCAATGCGTTGTATTGCAACAGGCGCCCGCTCAAGGTGTCGCCTATGCCGGTTAGGATCTTGATTGCCTCGGTCGCCTGTATGCTCGCGATCATGGCGGGCAATACGCCCAGTACGCCGCCCTCCGCGCAGGAGGGAACCATGCCCGGCGGAGGCGGTTCTGGAAACAGGCAGCGATAGCAAGGGCCGCCATCATGATGAAACACGCTGGCCTGTCCTTCGAACTGAAAGATGCTGCCATACACATTGGGTTTGCCGGTGAGCACGCAGGCATCGTTGGTCAGGTAACGAGTGGGGAAGTTGTCTGTGCCGTCGATCACCAGGTCATAGTCATTGATCAGCGCAAGGGCGTTTTCTGAGGACAGCGTCATCGCGTAGGGGCGTGCGTCTACGTGAGGGTTCAGCGCGTTTAAACGAGCGGCGGCGCGCTCGGCTTTGAAGTGACCAATGTCATTTACGGTATACAGCACCTGCCGCTGCAGATTGCTTTCCTCCACCACATCGCCATCCACAATCCCCAAAACACCCACACCCGCCGCCGCTAAATACAATCCAAGGGGAGACCCCAATCCGCCTGCGCCCACGATCAACACACGCGAAGCCCGCAGTCTCTCCTGACCTGAGCGTCCAAACTCCGGCAGGCTCAGGTGACGGCTGTAGCGGCTGAGTTCAGCTGAAGTAAGCACGGTATGTCCTCCATAGTGTTTAAGGTGGTGACGTTAGATGTGCTCCGTTTATTCTAGGCGCGGGGTGGGAACTAAACCAATGAAGCGAAGAGGATTTGTTTTTTAGGAAGGCAATAAGTGAGCAATGCTCAGGTGTCATATTTCTGATACAAAATAATCAGCTTGTTGCGCGAGCCATTTCGTGGTTAGGCTTATGTCTTTCAATAACAAAGAGAAAGTGAGGTATCTTGTGGTAAGTAAAAGGAAGTTTGTTGCGCTGTCATTATGTTTAAGCGCCGGTTCGGCGTGCGCGGGGGATTTCATGCTCGGCGTTGGCGCAGCAGCCTGGAAATCGGAGTACGAAGGCGTCAGCGGCTCAGATGAGCTGGCGGTCTATCCGGCGATTTCTTACGAAGGAGATCGTTTCAGCATCAGCGGCACTGAAGCTGATTATCGCGTATTGGGCGATGGCGACAGTGGTTTGAGCGCCTATATCAGCCTGGGGATGGGAGACGGCGGATATGATGCGTCAGACTCCGTCGTCTTTGCCGGAATGGACGATAGAGACGCCAGTATCGACTTGGGCGTGGGAGTGGAGTACGCATTCGATCAGGGCTCGTTGAACGCCGCCATCGCCCACGATGTATCCGGCGCTTATAAAGGGCTGGTCGCCAGCGCCAGTTTCTCCGCACCGCAAAAGTTAAGCGAGACGCTCTATCTGACGCCTTCAGCAGGCTTTTACTATCGCAGCAGTGACTACGTAGACTACTACTATGGCGTTCTTGATAGCGAAGCCACTTCCGACCGCAGCGCCTATGAAGGCGATGACACGCTGACGCCTTTTGTTGGCTATGAGCTATTCACCGCCTTGTCGGAACACTGGCGTATCTCTCACTCAGCGGAAGTGCGCTGGCTGGGAGACGAAATCACTGATTCGCCGTTGGTGGATCGAAGCACGGTATGGAGCGCCGCGTTAAACTTCCTGTACTTGTTCTGAGCAAACCATGCTCAGGTCACCCATCAGGCAGGGGCCAGATACGCCTTAGGGCTTGGCCTCTTCGCCTCATCCGTCGGTCAATCTTGCCTATTAATTCTGCGGTTATTTGAAAAAGTGAACTACCTTCCTGATTTTGAAGAAAAATAACAGGTAATCGCTTTTCAAATTTTGATGAAATTGGCAGAATCACTCGTAACAAGGAACCTTCCCGCTGGCATGGAGCACGCTAATTCGTCGCCCTGTTGAGAAAGCTCGGAAGCCTTTCGAAACTATTGCTCACAAGGAGACGTTATTCATGGAGAAGACTGTTTGTTTTATAAGCGGTCATCTTGATCTTACCCCACAGGAATTCGAGCAACACTACGCTCCCCTCATTGACCAGGCATTGGAAAGCCAGGCCGGTTTTGTTGTCGGAGACGCCCGCGGCGCGGACAAACTGGCGCAAGACTACCTTTTCGGAAAGTCCAACGCGGTCACTGTCTATCACATGTTCGACACCCCCAGAAACAACCCCGGATTTCCCACCCAAAGCGGCTTCACCTCCGATAACCAACGAGATAAACAGATGACCGCCGACTCTACCTGCGACATCGCCTGGGTCAGACCAGGGAGGGAGAAGTCCGGGACGGCTAGGAATTTGGCGCGTAGGAAGAGGTAATAGACCGATATCGTTCTGGTTACTTAAAAGTGCATGTTCTTGCGGTGGAAAACCCCCTCAGTTTTTCGCCGAAATCTGTGCGGAGACGGTGTTTTTCAGGCTACGAATGATGCCTAAGTGCTACGCTTATTGTATAGTTGCCCAGCTTTTTGCGCCGTATGGCGCGATATTCAATGACGATGCAGGAGTAAGTGAACAATGAAAGGCGCTGGCGGAACCTCCGGTGGAGTAGGGCAGTTTTTTGTCGGATTAATCATGCTGTGCGGCGGGTTGTACATGTTGTTCAACTCTATCGTCGTCTCATCAAGTTTCGGCATGGGCATGCGTTTGTACGGCTTCAATGCATTTGGCGGCCACTGGGGTATTACCTCCGGTATGGTGATGATTCCTTTCATGTTCGGCGTAGGCCTGATCTTTTTCAGCGCCAAAAACATTCTTGGCTGGATACTGACGATTGGCTCGCTGACGGCGCTGGTGTTTGGCGTTATTTCCTCCATCCACTTCAGCATGCGCTCCATGACTGCTTTTGAATTGATTGTGATATTGGTTCTGGCGGTAGGCGGTTTAGGTTTGTTCCTGCGCTCTTTGCGCAACCTGGGCGGGGATTGATCCCCCGAACAAATCTTGTCATACCTCATGCAAGGCGTCTCAATCGAGGCGCTTTTTTATTGCCTCTCCAAATTTAGAACCCGCAAACTCCCTCCTTATTTTCCCTGACTGGCTGATAGCTACCTTCCTGAGCGCGCGTCGGCGCCTGCACTTTATGATGCGGATCAAGCCGCTAACACTTATTAAGATTCTGTTACAGCTTAAAAATGGTTGTTATTTAACCTGTGATCTATGCTTTTAAAGGGCTCGACAGGCGTTAGTAGGTGGTAGTTATGGCGGTTGGCGCTTTTTCCCGTTTCTTCTCCTTTCGTTTCAATAGCATAGGCTTCCGCGTCGCGGCGTTGCTGCTAATCACCGCAGTGATAATCTCAGGCGCTTTTTCTTTTACCTGGAGCGGTATGTCGTCGGTGCGGGATCGGTTTACGCACCTGATAGAAAACGTTAATCGTTCCGGCGATCTGGCCGACGAACTGGCGGTTAACTATCTGATCACCACCAAGGGCGTGAATAATATTCTGTCCGTCAATCAGGCGAGCGAGATCCGCGCCAAACACGAGACCATTAAGGCGCTTACCCCCGGGTTTATGGAGAACGCTTCGTTGCTGGCGGAGCTATCGCCGAGCACGCGGGAGCAAGTGGATCTGCTGATTGATCATCGCAACCAACTGGACAGGCTGGTGGACAGCATCGTCAAGAGTCAGACCGACGCTATTGAGCTGGAGCAGCGCAATATTACCGCTCTCGCTGCGTTCAGGGCGGAAGGGGATAAAATTTCCAAAATGCTGGCGGATATGATTTCCCTTATCAATATGTTCGAAAGCGATTATCCGGTGGTGATCGAAGCGCAGAATTTAAAGCAAACAATTTTGAGCCTGCAGATAGCGGTAACGCGCTACACCTCAGAAAAAGACCGCAATGCGATGAAGAAGCTGCAGGTGGAGTTCGACGATGGCGTCAAAGAGGGCGTGGCGACGTTGGAGACCCTCAAGCGGATGGTGGAGGACGAAGCGACGCTGGCGGATATTGAAGACATTTATCGTGAATATAACGGCTGGATCAAAAAGCTGCAGGAAGAAAACGACATCTTTAACGCTTACCTGCTGCGCCTCAATAATCGGGATCAGGCCATCAAGCTCGCCAACGACAGCGATGCGATCATCGCGGATATGAATGCGGCGATTACCCGGATTAACCAAATCACCGGAGATCTGGTCGCCCAATCCAGCGAGGAGACTAATCAGGTCGTGGACGGGGTGAATCGCGCCATTGGTTTCGGCGCTATTGGCTCGCTTATTTCTTTTGTATTGGTGTCGATCATTATTCTTAATGTGGTGATCAAGCCTATCAAAGCTATTACCCGGCGTGTGATGGATATCGCCGAAGGGGAAGGCGACCTGACTCAACGTGTGGAGGTCGGCAGCAAGGGTGAGATTGCAGTGCTGGCGTCTTACTTCAATGCGTTTATCTGCAAGATTCAGGATGTCATCGTCAGCATCCAATCCGCCAGTGCGAGTATGAAGGATAACATCAGTGAGCTGGACAAGTGCGCCCACAATACCTCGGACGTCAGTCAGCGTCAGCGTAACGAGTCAGTGGTTTTGCGCGAAGATATGGAGTCCCTGTCGCAATCGGTGGATACCGTTTCGAAGTTTTCCGAAGACTCGATCTTGCTCGCGGAGCAGGCCAATCAAATTGGCGAGAAAACTAAAAATCTGGTGGTGGATTCCATTGAGTCCATTGAAGGACTGGCGACGGACATCAGCCAGGGGGCGGAGATTATTAAGGAATTGGGCTCTGAGATTGAGCAAATCGACTCCGTTGTCAGCGTGATTCGTTCCATTGCGGAGCAGACCAATCTACTGGCGCTAAACGCCGCCATTGAAGCCGCAAGGGCGGGGGAGCAGGGTAGAGGCTTTGCCGTGGTGGCGGACGAAGTGCGCTCTCTCGCCTCGCGGACCCAGGACAGCACCGCAGATATCCAGGCGATGACGGAGAAGCTGCAGGAAGGCTCGAAAAAAGCCATCAGTTTTATGAATAAAAGTCAGGTGAAAGGCAACGCCACAGTGGAAGAAGCGCGCGCCACCGGTGCGCATCTGGACGAAATGGCGCAGGCCATTGAAAGAGTGCGCAATATGAACAGCGAAATCAGCACTGCAGCGACTGCTCAAATGCAACTCGCCCATGGGGTGAATGATCGTATCCGGCTGGTGGATGAGATAAGCCTGGAGACCGACAAGGAAGCCCATCGCAGTGCGGAAAATAGCGAACGTTTGAGCAACCTGAGTGACCAGCTGACGCAATTGGTGCGTAAGTTTCGCATCTAAAATTTGCTCAAGCCCCACAGTCAGGTCCTGGTTCTTTTTAGTGGGGCGTCAGCGCGAGTTTTTGTCGTCATCCCCTTTTGTCTATGTGTGTGATCACAAAGCCTTTTGACATTGTGATGGCAGGTTGTATTTAACTGCCGGCTGGGGTATACCTCTGCGACACATCCGCTTCGGTAGTTAATCCATGAAGAAACCACTTGCTCTGATAAGCGGCGTCTTGCTGCTTACTTCCTTTGTTCAATCCGCTTCCGCCGAATGGTTCAGTAAAGACTGGAATGGCATGGGGACAAAAATTCGCGCTGAGGTGTGGGTGGATGAGGGCGGCTCTGTTGCGGCGGAAAAAGCCTTTACGGCAGTGGATCAGGAGTTTGATCGACTTGAAGCGCTGATGAGCGTTTACATTGACAGTAGCGAAGTATCCAAAGTGAATCGGCTTGCCGCTAAACAGGCGGTGGTGATCACGCCAGAGCTGTTCCATCTGATTGAAAAAGCGCAGCGGGTTTCTGAGCTGAGCGGTGGGGCTTTTGATATCACTTTCGCATCCATCGGCAAGTACTACAACTACCGCGAAGGACTGGAGCCAGATGCCAGGCAGATAGAGGAAAATCTGCCGGCGATTAATTATCGATGGATAGAAATGGACCCGGCGGCGCTCAGCATTCATTTTAAAGATCCGAGAGTCACCATTGATCTGGGCGGCATCGCCAAGGGCTACGCGGTAGACAAGGCCATCGAAAAACTGGCGGGGCTGGGCATTCAATATGCGCTGGTGAGCGCCGGTGGCGACAGTCGCCTAATGGGGGATAAACATGGCCGACCCTGGATTGTTGGCGTGAAAGATCCGCGCCTGGAAGATAAGAATGCGGTCCTGATACCTTTGGAAAATACCGCCATCTCCACTTCTGGAGACTATGAACGCTTCTTTATGCACGATGGCGTGCGGGTTCATCACATCATCTCACCAAAAACAGGAAAGTCAGCAGAAGAGTCTCAAAGCGTGACCATTATCGGCCCGGACGCGACGACGACGGATGCGCTTTCTACGACCGTCTTCATTCTCGGTGCGGAAAAGGGCTTGGAGTTGATTGAAAAGCTGCCGGGCATCGATGCGATTATTATCGATCGCAATCGCAAAATGCATTATTCATCGGAGCTGCAACCGCCGACGGCTGAGTAACCGTTGAAAATCTGCAGCTAAATCTCAGACCTACCTGTCTAGTCCTGAAATAGGTGTCAACTCTATTCAGGACGGGTCATCCACAATAAAAAAGGGCTCAATGGGCCCTTTTTCGCATGTCGTTCCAGTGAACGTAAACTTAACCGATGGTGCCGCTTACGATCGGTTGAAACGCTGTCAAACGGTCCAGATCGGAAGAGGAGCCCAGGCCGTGTTGTTCAAATCCTTTGGTGGAGGCGAACTGACTTTGTTCTCCATGCAGCGCCATATAGTTCAGCACAACAGTGTTCACCAACAGGTTGACGTTATTCGCCGCTGGACTTGAAGCGGTTTCTACTGAGGCGTCGGCGCGCATATGGCCAATCTGGCGATGTCTTTCCTGTAACTCCGTGGTGGAGCCCATCAGCGCCGGGCGGCCGTTGGGGTTGTAGACCAGGAAGAAAGAGGCGGCGGTGGATGAGTTGTCCCCCGTCCATTCGCCTTTTCCGCGGCCGTCTACAGAACTGTCTATACGTCCGTTACTGGCCAGTGAGCCATCGCTGAAGACATACATCATCAGAGGCATACCCAGGCGCGCAGCATATTCCAGACAAGCGCCCATGCAGCGGCCTGCGCGTAGATCGCGTCGTTCGCCCGTGGCGCGGTCGCCGGTGTGGTAGTCGAACCCGCCCATGGTAATCGTGCCGGCGCCGGCATAGCCGTTCAGCACCATTTTCATTACCGATGCGGTTTTTCTGAACTCGCCGTCGCTATCAAATTCCGCCTGGGTAAATATACCGGAAGGACCGACTATATCAGCGTCGAGAGCTGGGTTCAGCGAGGCTGGGTTGCCGAAGCGGTCCGCCAGATCCGCGCTCTTGAGATAGCCGCAGTCCACCAGCTTTTTAACGACCTCATCGGTGGTGACAACGCCGGTTTTCTTGTCGCTGATGCGGTAAATGGCTTCCATCACCGCTACTGCGTCCGACTGGTCTAATAAGCCGACCAGGTCGCCGACGTCCACCAGGCCCGTCACATCGCTGGGACGGTCGACCTTGGTGGGGCGTACTTTGGGGTTCATCAGCATCGCCGGGGCCATGGAGTTGCCGCCGGAATCCGAGCTGCTGGAGCCTATCAGGGACACCAACGAGCCATCCGCACCGGCGTTGTAGATCCCATACATCGGGTTATGTGGGTTATTGCCAGTGTCATTGTCTGACCGCGCAGGAATGACGGCGCCGTTGACAGAGCCCCGAGTAGCGGCCTGGGTTTTCTCCAGAATACCGCGCAGAAAGGCGCTATCGGAGTGAAACGCCAGCCCCAGCTCCTGGTTGACGAAGCCGCCGGGAACGCCGGGCGAGCTGCCGATGGCGGGGGTCATGTCGCCAGGCAAGCCGAGTTTGCTATAGCCCGCCGTGCTCAGGAAATCCAGCTGACCTCCTTGCTGTCCGACCAGAACGTTGGAGCCGGAGATGTTAGCGCCGCCAGCGAGGTCGAAACAGATAAAAGGTATTTTTCCTGCGCCTTGCACAGCGATGCCACAGGAGGACTTCAATGACTCTAAATCCGAAGAGAGCGCAGCATGCGCTTCTCTTGGATTCGCGAAGAGACCCAGTATGGATGTGCCGAACATGGTTCCGGCGCCTGCCATAAAGCCTTGGGCGATAAAGTCCCTACGCGTTACCGGGCGCTTGTGGTCCGGGTGAAACAGCGGCTCGTCGAGGCCGTAAGGTCCACGTCTTCTTGCCATGATAAAACCACCTCTATCGAAATTTTTGCCGTTGATCGTAAAACTTTATTGCACCAGCATTGCTGCGCTGCCCAATACAGCGGCGCAACTTGCTTTGACAACTGTTTCGGTTCTGTCTGCGGAGCATCCGCCGCCGCATGCAACCAGTTTGTCGATCAACTGATTCAGTTCGGCTCTCACATCGGCGCCATCCGGTTGTGACGCCAAGTTTACACCCATGCCTTTATTCAACAGTGGGTCAATGATCAGGTCTCTTCCTGCGCCGGAGAAGGCGCTGGATGCGCTGGCGTTGAAATCGAAGCCAGGGAAGAAGGCGCTACGCAGCGTGTTGTCCTCCACTAGGGCGTCGCAATACTGGATCGCCAACTGGGTAACCCCCATTTGATGCGACGCCAGGAACGTATTGATATTCTCGACAGTAGGCAACTGCTGCTTCACCGTCTCAAAGGTTGACTTAACGCCAGGGTCGGAGGCGTTCACGCCAGTAATGGCGGACATGGTTGCGTTAATTTCGTCAAAGTTACGCAGGCCGATTTCGGGAACCGGATCGCCATCGGCAGGCGCGCCAGGAGGCGTTGGTTCCGCTTCAAGAAACACGTGACTGTTGGACCCTAGCAGCTCGAAGGTCAGGAAGAACTCATCCTCCTCTGGCCCTTTCTCCAGCGCGATGATGGTGCCTCTGTCAGACATGACTTGTCCGCTACCAGGGGTATAGCTGGTTTCGTTAAGTGTGATGTTCATGTTCTTGTAGGCCTGGCCAACGGTGACTTCACGGCCGTTCATGCCGAGGCGCATGCCTTTGACGGGAATGCTTGAAGGCGCTGCGTTCGGGTCAAGGCTGATAAAGAACGGCGCGTTGAACAGATAGCTGTAACTGTCGAACTGGCTGACTTCGAACACCACATAGCTCTGCGGGACGTCGATCAGGTGTGAAGTGCCGAACAGCAGATAAAACTTCTGTCCGACGCCAGCCTCAAAGTTCTGGGATATCTGTGTTTCCGTCAGCGCGCGGTTATGAATCGCCACCATCCGGATAGTGCCGTCCCAGGGGCGATTGTTTGAGGCCTCGTTGCCTAATACGAAGGCGAAGGTGTCGTCCCAGTCATTCAGGTTGCCAGCGGTAGTCATATCCTCATCGCCAGTGAACTTTCCATTCACATAGATGCGGCGACCGTTAGCGGGGCTGTATGTCGCTACGACATGTTGCAATGTCGCCTGCAGGTCCTGGTCGCCGTCGTCTGTAACAAGTGCGGGCTCGCCGTTTTGATCCGTTTCGCTGGTGCGATTCAGCAGGCTGTAGCTGTACTGAACCTGTCCCAAAGTGAAGTTACGAGCGTTGACGCCAGCGGAATAGCTGACGATGCGCGCAGGACCTTCCTGAGTTACATTGCCAGGAGCCACCCATGCTTCGATGGAGTACTCGCCTGTTGCAGTGATCAGGTCATGTAATTTCTTGCTGTTGGTCGTGGACCCTTGCGCTTTCCCGCCGCTGAGTTTGATGCCCCAGCCGCCGACCCATTCGACGTCGTTACTTAGGGTCAGGTTCAAAGTGGGTTCGATGCCGCTAGTGTCATAAGCGGTGACGCCTTGGCCTGTTTTGAATTCGTACAAAGCGATGACATTCTGCTCATAGCGGCCGCCGCTGTTCGCAGCCAGACCATCGGTCAGATTGAGCGCCTTACTGGCGACCAAGTCTGGGTCGACCTGGTCTGGGTCAATGCTGCCGGAAAAAGTCTCAACAGCTTCCAGCATTTTGGCTGCGTCGCTGGCGCAAGAGCCGGACCAGCAGTTGTGGAACTCATCTCTCAGACGCACAACGAAACGGGAGTTGGCGGGCGTGCCCAGATCCATCTTGCTCTTCGCCGCTGCGTATGCGGAATCCACGTCGGCGCTGGCAAAGTAAGGCGACTGTGGAATGGCTGCGCTTTCACGGTGGCAGCCTGCGCAATTAGTGGTCAGCAGTGGATATACGGTGGAGCTGAACAATCCAGAGTCGCTTGGGAAGTTCTTGGTTTGCCCTGGCTCTTTATCCGCCGGAGCGATCAAGTCGATGGTCTTGGTGTCGCCGGAAACGCCGCCCGCCCAGTCGCTGATATATTTGGTGATGATGTTGGCGCAAAAATCGACGCTGCTCTCCCAGCAGTTATGCCCTTCACGCACTTTTGAAACCATGCGCGATTGGGAGGGATCGCTGAGGTTGACGATTCTATTGGCTTCGGAATAGGCGATGTTGATGTCGTCCTTATGCACGAACATCGGGGATTGGCCGCCGGTAGTGTGGCAGCCGCCGCAACGGTTAGTCGGGGAGAGTTTGTCCCACAGACTGAGTTTAAATTGTTGTACGTCGTCAGTGGCTGGGGCCGGGCCAGTATAAGTGCTGCCTTGCCCCGGGCGCGTCGTGTTGGGTAAGTTCTCGTTGGAGGCTCCGCTATTGCCGCCGCAACCGCTGAGCAGAATGCTGATAGCGGCGATCAGTACGGCGATCGCTCTTGTTATCTGCTGTTGTAGTGAGCTCATGGTATTCACAGTCGTAATCCGATTCAGAATTCTTGTTTAGCGAGACGGATAAACCGCCTCACTCGCCCATGCAATATGCGGCTGACTCGGCGAATACACGCTTCATCTTGTAGCCGCTGGCTTTGAAAGAAGAAACCATAGCGCCGATTTGATCTCTGTCTGCGCTATCGATCGGCGACCGCAAGCAAACTGTGCGGAAGACGTTTTTTACCTGGCATTGCGCGAAAGCTTCTGAATGAGCAAGCTCCATTCCCATGCTTTTTGCGCCTTGGCCGGAGCCGGTCAGGCCTTTATCCCAGCCCAGCAGGCTGTTCTGGCCTTCACGCCAATAGTTATCCCAATGATCGTCTGGGGTGACGTAGCCATATTGGAATGTGGTGGAGTTGATATGGTACTTGCCTTGTACGCGGGTGCCAGTGTCTGGATCGGTCATGCCTTCCGTGTTGTACACCAGCGCACCGTTTTCGCCATCGGGGTCGGCGTCCATATCGTATTCATATTCATAGTAGGCGAATGCCTGCGCCATCGGGTCCATCCCACTGTGGCAGCCCACGCAGTTGTTAAGAAAGATCCGGCTGTCGCCGCCTGGGCTTCGTGAGACGTCCTGGCGGATGCGGTCAGGCGCGCGCGTGATGTCTTTCACCTGCTCAAGGTCGTTACACAGATGGTTCATTAAAGTGAAGCGGAACATGGCGCGGTTGGTACCGCCGCTGAAAAAAGCTTTGGCCGCCGCGCGGGTCGTCATAACGCCGGCAGTGGCTTCAGCAGGCAGCGACTGTGTGGTGTGCACCAAGTCGTCTTTCAGGCTGACGCGCTGGGTTTCCAGAAACTCATAATGGGCATTGTTCGCTAAAGAATAGGCGGGTGCGCCCAAGCTGCTTTTGCCGACATACAGATGATTGCCGTAAAGCACTTCCCGAAAGTCTATTCCCAGAACATCTTCATCCCGAATCATACCGACGACGGTGGCGGTATAGTCGTTCAAGGGAACAAATAATGACTGCGCTTCATTGGTCCAGGGCGCAACCATATTTTTCAGGGTCACGTCATAAAAATTTTTGTTTTCCATAGCGGTATAGGCGGCGGCGATGGGGTCGCCGGAGGTTATATCGCTGGCCATGTCGTTAAGGACCGCCTCGCTGGGCGGCACCCCCGCGATACGATCATGAATTCTCTTAGCCTGTTCCCTGGGGCCTGCCTCTGCTGCAGTAGATAGGGTTATAGCCAGTGAGAGTAGAGATATAACGCAACGCTTAACCTGTCTGCGCTTATTATCTATGGGAGTTAGACTACTCATATTTTATATTCTCCTGCAGCTCTCGTGCAGTGCGCTTAAACGAATGGTTAGGTGATAATTAATATTAATTGATAAAACGACAAATATTAAATGTTCATATGTTCTATGAAAAATGGCCTATACACAGAACTAGTCATAATTCTTTATAAAATAGTGTAGTAGAAGAGGCTAACGGAGTTTTGTGCTGGCCCGCACGGTATTACACTAACTTACAAATCCCTCCTGGCTTCTATAATTGTCCGAGACATAATTCAGGAGGGAGGGATATTAAGTATTTTCCACTTAGTATTTACTCAAGGTTTTATAACTAAACAAGCGTTTGAATGGAATTCGCCGAAAGTATTGGCGCCGGGCAGGGGATAAATTAAGCTCACCGGCTTGTAACATTAATTTAAAATAATTGGTCTGATGGCCATTTGGCATTACTGACTGTGAATGCTTATGAAAAAGATAAAAACGCCGCCCAATAATACCCTTACGCCCGGAGGTCACCTGTTACTCCGAGCATTCTCGCTATCTATATTATCCGCTGCGCTTGCGGCCTGCGGCGGCGGCATCGGCGGGGCTAATCAAGGCCCTGACCCCGTAGTTCAAGATATTCCCATCGCTTACGTAAAACGTCCCCTTGTTCGTAATGACGACGGCGCTCTGGTGAGTCAGGACGCCCGCACTCCAATTGAGTTTCGTCCAGGAGCGGTCCTGTATATCCGAAGCCAGGCGTCCCCCAGTGCGACGGCGAGAGATATCAGCTCTCAGGCTTTTCAAGGGCCGGAGTTCCTCAATGATGAAGGACAGCTTCTTTACGATGTGAAAGATGTTGATGTCTCCTCTGACGGCTCCAAAATTATATTCGCCATGCGGGCGCCGGAAATTGAAGATGCGGATGAAGATGAGCAGCCTACCTGGAATATCTGGGAGTATGACGTCGCTGCAGGGACGCTGGAGAGGGTTATCGCATCCGACAATGTCGCGGAAGCGGGAGATGACATGGCCCCCCATTATTTGCCGGACGGCCGCATTGTGTTTACCTCAACGCGTCAACGACAGTCGCAAGCGATTTTATTGGACGAAGGTAAACCCCAGTTTGAAGCATTGAATGAAGATCGTCGCAATCCAGCAATGGTTTTACATGTCATTGATCCGGATACCGATGGAATCAAACAGATCACATTTAACCAGAGCAGTGATCTGGACCCAATAGTGACCCAGGACGGCAAAATAGTATTTACCCGCTGGGACAACATGGGCGGCAATAACTCCATGAATCTCTATCGGGTTAATCCTGATGGGACAGGATTTGAATATTTATACGGTCGCCACAGCCACGACACAGGCTCCAGCACTGAGTCGGTGCAGTTTCTTAAGCCTGTTGAGCTGGAGGATGGACGCATCATGGTGAGTTTGCGTCCCTATGTGAGCAGTCGGTATGGCGGGGCGCTGGTCGCCATTGATGCGGCGAATTTTACCGAGCACGACCAGCCTACATACGAAAATCGCGATGTGTTGACCAACGGTCAGACGGCTTTGACGCCTAGTGACGTTTCCACTGACGATGAAGTGCAAACGCTGGCCGGGACTTTTAATTCAGCATATCCCATGTGGGATGGCACCGGACGCCTGTTAGTGAGCTGGAGCCAGTGCCGCTTGCTGGATGCGGATAATGATATTGTTCCGTGCACCAATGATCGTCTGGAGAGCACGGACTACCAGCCTGCGCCTCCTCTATATGGTCTGTGGATCTACAATGCGGTGGATGGTACTCAGCTGCCCGTTATTATCCCCACCGAGGATACTTATTACACTGATGCTGTCGTGCTGCAGAGTCGTACCAGAGCGGACTTTATCCCTGATGGCGACGGACCTGAATCCGATTTGGGCAAAGCGGGGTACGGCGTTGTACATATTCGCAGCGTTTATGACATTGACGGAACAGACACTACGCCCGCCGGCATTGGCGCTATGGCGGACCCGGTGCAGACGTCAGCGGATAATCGACCGGCCCGTTTCCTGAGAGTGGTTAAAGCGGTTTCTATGCCCGACCGTGATATCGCCAACGTGCCAGGGACCGCGTTTGGCGCCAGTGCGGGGCAATTAATGCGCGAGATACTGGGATATGTCCCCATCGAGCCGGATGGGTCGGTTAAGTTCGCTGTGCCCGCCAATGTGGCGTTTGCGGTGAGTATTGTTGACAAGGCAGGAAAACGCTCCAGTCCGCGCCATCAAAACTGGTTGCAAGTGAGGCCGGGGGAGACGTTGGAGTGCTTGGGTTGTCACACCGCCAACAGCGAAGCGCCTCATGGTCGTCCGGGAGCGCAGGCTCCGTCCGCCAATGTGGGCGCCCCTACGGATGGTCCACCATTTTTGAACACTGACCCTGCGCTGTTCGCCAATATGGGCGAAACCATGGCGGAAACCTTCGCCCGAATCAACGGTTTGCGTTACTTGAATCCAGACATTGTATTTGACGATGAGTGGACCGACGCTAATATTACTGCAAAAGCGGAGAGTTTCAGTTACGCCTACGCCGATTTGGCGACGACTGCGCCAGTATCGGCTGCTTGTGCGACGCCCAAGGATGCCAAATGTCGCGTCGTTATCAACTATGCGACTCATATTCATCCTTTATGGGGTAAAGTGCGTCAAGTATTGGATGACGACGGGACGACTGTATTGGCTGATCATACTTGTAGTAGTTGTCACGGACTGACGGATGCGATGTCGGCGGTGCAGGTTCCAGCGGCGCAGCTCGATTTAAGCGACGGGCCGTCCACTGATCAAGCTGATCACCTGAAGTCATATCGCGAGTTATTGTTCAACGACGCCGAGCAGGAAATCATTGAAGGAGTGCTTGTGGATCGCCAGATTCCGGTCCTGGACGGAGACGGTAACCCAGTGTTCGAAACTGACGGCAACGGCGATCTTATTCTGGACGATGATGGCAATCCGATACCCGTGATGACTACGGTCGCCGTCAATCGCGCAATGACGCCGCAGGGAGCTGTGGCCAGCACTCGCTTTTTCGCGCCTTTCCAGACAGGGGGAAGCCATGAAGGATGGCTTGATCCGGTCGAGTTGAAGTTGATATCCGAGTGGCTGGATATTGGAGCGCAGTACTACAACAACCCATTTGACGTTCCACAGGATTAAAGACACTTGTTAGCGGTAAGAATATTCCCGGTTTTGTTGGTTATCCTTTGTTGCTTTTCACTGAAAAGTTTTGCTGAAGACGAATATCAGACTGTAAAAGTCGCCGAGCCCTATCTCGAGTTCCGTACGGGACCGGGCCGGGGCTACCCGGTGTTTTTCGTCGTTGAGCAGGACGAGCAGATTGAAATTCTCAAACGGAAAACCGAGTGGTTCAAAGTGCGCAACGCCAAGGGACAGGAAGGCTGGGCCAGCCGTGCGCAAATGGAAATGACTCTGGATGGAAGCGGAGAGCAGGTTGCTTTCAAAGAGCCCCGCTTTGACGACTTTTCCTCCCGTAGCTGGGAAGGCGGCGTCGCTACCGGCGATTTTGGCGGCGCAGCGGTGAACTCCATGTATGTGGGCTATCTGTTCACTCCCAATTTATCGACGGAGCTCTGGGCCTCTCAAGTCCTGGGGGATTTTTCCCAGATCATGATCGCGGACCTGAATATCGTGCACCAGCCTTTTCCCCATTGGCGGATTTCTCCTTTCTTTACGCTGGGAACCGGCGCCGCATTTATTAAGCCGAAGGCAACGCTGGTGAATGAAGACAACAGGGTTGAGGAAGCCGTACATTACGGGCTTGGGGTCAGATGGTACATGACCAATCGTTATTTTATCCGTATGGAATACAAAGACTACGTGGTCTTCACTGACCGCGACGAAAACGAAGAAGCAGAAGAATGGAAAATTGGATTAAGCGTATTTTTCTAAACGACGGGCGTCGTCCTGTCGCCAGTGCGGTATTGGCGTGTGCGATGGCCTCTGTCGGAGCGGGGCAGGCAATGGCTGAGGAGGTGGACGCTGAGTCTGAAACCGCCGTTAAGCCGCTGATCGAGCCGGAGGTGACGCCGCGTCGCGTGCAGGAAGATCTGATCGATACCGAAGACTTTGAAGTCGGCGTATTCACCGGATTGATGAGTGTGGAGGACTTCGGCGTTAACTTCGTGATTGGCGCCCGTCTGGCCTACCATATCAATGAAGATCTGTTCGTTGAGGCTAACTATGGCGTCACTGACACCAGCGAAACCAGCTACGAAAAGCTGAGCGGCTCCGCCAAGTTGCTGAAAGACGACGAGCGCGACCTGACCTATTACAACCTTTCTCTCGGGTATAACATTTTTCCGGGGGAGATATTCCTTGGCAGCAAGTACGCCTTCAATACTAATTTTTATGTCGTGGGTGGATTGGGCAGCACCCAGTTCGCCGGCGATGATCGTCTGACGGCCAATTTCGGCTGGGGATTCCAGATGCTGGGCACTGATTGGCTGTCCCTGCATCTGGGCATGAGAGACCACATTTTCGATACCGACATCCTGGGCGAGGATAAGAAAACCCATAACCTGGAAATGACGACGGGTCTGTCCGTTTTCTTTTAATGACGGTCGCTGAAATCGGCGTCGAAGAAAGAGTAGTTTGAGGAGTCTGAGCTATGAAAAACAAATTCTTTAAAAGTGTGGCGGCGTTTTGTCTGATGATTTCCGCCAGCACTCTTACCGTCAGCGCAAACGCGGCGGAGATCAAGGGCGCGGCGGGTGACTTTACCCTGAAAAGCTCTCTTGGCAAGAACCTGCGCCTGCAGGAGTATCGCGGCCAAGTGGTGCTCATCAACTTCTGGGCTTCCTGGTGCGGTCCCTGTCGTCAGGAAATGCCGATACTGGAAGACATTTACAAAAAGTACGAAAAATTCGGTTTCACGATTTTTGCGGTGAATGTGGATGAGGATTCATCTCTGGCTAATGAGTTCCTGAAAGACACCAAAGTCTCTTTCCCGATTCTTTACGATAACCAGAACAAGGTCAGCCGCATGTACGACGTGAAGGCGATGCCGACAACGGTCATTGTGGACAGAAACGGCAACATGCGTTACCTGCACAAAGGCTATCAGCCAGGTACGGAAGATCATTACGTTAAAGAAGTCAAAGCGCTGATTCGCGAGTAAAATAACAATGAAAAAGTGGATATTCCTGTTGCTGGCTCCCATGCTGTTGGGAGGCTGCAGCAGTCTCGAACCCTGGGTTATGCCTTATGAGCGTAATAACCTCGCTGATCCGATCATGAGCTTTGGCCGCATCGGTATCGCCGGTTCTTACATGCATCACGTTTATCAGGCCCGGGAAGGCGCGCGCGGCGCTGAAGGCGGCTCCGGCGGAGGCTGCGGCTGTAACTGATATGAAAAACTTTCACCGCATTGCAGCGATATTCAGTTTGTTGGCGACGGCGTTATCCGCCAGCGCAGCCGTGTTGCCGGAAGAGAAAGCGGAGGCCATGTACCACCGCTACGAAGGCGGGGGTATGGAAATTGACGGCCCCTCCGTTCTGGTCAGAAAGAACTTCGACGCCAGTGTCTCGTTGAGCGCGAACTATTATGTCGACTCGGTCAGCTCCGCTTCCGTTGACGTATTGGCGCGAGCGACGCCCTATGAGGAGGAGCGGACAGAAGCTAGTCTCGGCGTGGACTATCTGTACAACAAGTCCATCATGAGCTTCGCCTATACCAACAGCCAGGAAAATGACTTTGACGCCGAGTCGATTCACTTCAATATCAGCCAGGACTTTTTCGGCGATTTGACCACCCTGACCATGGGGTACTCAAAAGGCTGGGATAATGTGCGCAGCAAGCTGGACCCATCTCTTGATGAGGAAGTGGACCGGCAGCATTATCGTCTTGGGGTCAGTCAGGTGTTAACCAAGAACGCCTTGCTTAACCTGGATATCGAAACGATCACGGATGAGGGTTACCTGAATAACCCATACCGGGTTTACCGTTTCCTGGACACCACCAGCCCCAAAGGCTACGAGTACAGAATAGAAAAGTATCCCCAAACGCGCACCAGTAACGCCGTGGCGCTGCGGGGCATGTATTACCTGCCATATCGAGCGGCCGTCAAAGGCGAGGTTCGGTATTTTTCCGACTCATGGAACATCAAGGGCTATAACTACGAGTTGGCCTATGTGCACCCGTTTGGCGATCAATTCATTACCGAGTTCAAGTTTCGTCACTACGAACAAACTAAAGCAGAGTTTTATGACGACCTGTTTGAAGGCGAGGATGTTCGTACTTTTATGGGGCGCGACAAAGAGTTGAGCACCTATAGCGGCGACAGCGTTGGCGTGGGTCTGACCTATGAGTTCAATAAAGGCTTTTCGTTTATTGAAAAAGGCAGCATCAACCTGTTTGTCGACTACATGAAATTCGCGTACGAGGACTTCCGCGACGTGACGCGGACTGGTTTTGCGCCGGGAGAAGAACCTTTGTACGAATTTGACGCCACCGTCATTCGCTTCTTCGTCACTGCGTCTTACTGACAGCGGTGAGGTTATCCATTACGGGATGCGATCAATTTAATTGGGATTGAAAGTATGAATTACAAAAACAGCCTGGCCCATGCATTGTTCCTGATTTTGCTGCTGTTGTCGGCCATGGTGCGGGCGGAGGAGGGCGCAGAAGACGCCGCTTCCGCTGATGTGATGCAGATGGCGGACGACACAGACATGGCTGCCGTGGACCCCGATACGCCTATCGTGGACCAGGTGCAGTCACTGAAACAGAAAGCTATAGAACTGAATCGCGATCTGTTCATTCTGGAGGAAGACCTGCTGTTTCCCGCCAGCACGCAGTTTGTGGTGTTTCTTTCCGTCGACGTTGGCGAGTTTTTCCAGCTGGATGCAGTGGAAGTCAAAATCGATGGCGAAACAGTGGCCAGCCACCTGTATACGCAGCGCCAGGCCAAGGCCCTGTATAAGGGCGGCATGCAGCGCCTGCATATTGGCAACCTTAAGACCGGCGAACATGAAATCACCGCATTTTTCACTGGAGTAGGGCCCGATAACCGCGATTATAAGCGCGGCGCTACGCAAAAATTTGAGAAGGGCTCGGACATCAAAACGCTGGAGTTGCGCATTACCGACTCGACTAAGAAGTACCAACCTGAATTCACCGTTGTCGAATGGGAATAACTTTAACTGTGTCTGGTAGCCGGTAGTCACTGAGGCAATGAAAAGAATACTTAGAAAAACAATACCGTCTCTTCTCGTCCTGGCGAGCCTGGGGCAAAGCGTCTTCGCTGCGGATGAGAAAAAGCCTGAGCGGGCGCTGGATTTGCAGTACGGTAAAGTGCTGTTCGAGTTCTATCAGCAGCGTTATTACGGCGCGCTCACGGATATATCGATCGGCGAGCTGCGTAACAATATCACCCACCATGGCGACCATCCTCAGGTGCTGAAAGGAGGCATGCTGCTTTCTTATGGCATGGTGGATGAAGCTAAGCGTATTTTTGAAAACCTGCTGGAAGGCAAGGTGACCCCGGAAGTCCGTAACCAGGCCTGGTTTTATCTTGGTAAAGTGTATTACCAGATGCGGAAATGGGAGAACGCCAAGTCTTCGTTCCAGCGGGTGGATCGCGAACTGTTGGAAGACTCCGATTCGGAGCTGCTGGAGGAGTATTTTTACCTCCAGGGACAAACCGCACTGGGGCTGGAGGATCTGAACGCAGCGGAGGAATTTTTACAGCCGTTGCCGAAAGACTCCTACTGGCGCGCCTATCTGGAGTACAACCTGGCTCTGAATCAACGCAAGGCTGGCGATCTGGATGCGGCGCTGCGTCGATTGGCGAGCGTTAGCGCGCCGATGCCGCAGGACGAGGACGACCCAAATGAATTTTACGCGTTGAGCGACAGAATCAGCCTCACTACCGGCGTCCTCAGAATGGAGCAAAACGATTACGCCGGCGCCATGACGGAGTTTCGCAAGGTGCGCATTAATGGTCCCTGGTCGGATCAGGCGCTGTTCGGATACGCCCTGGCGGCCTCCAACTCAGGCGAGTTCGGTCTGGCGATCCAGTCACTGCAGACCCTGAGCAGCAAGCAGGCCGCCAACCCTATCATTCAGGAATCCCACTTCGCCATCGGCTATGTCTATGAGCAGCTTGGGCAGAAAGTGAAGGCGCTCAATGCATACGCCAATGCCGTCACCCAATATCAGGAAAGCCTGCGTCTGCTGGAAACCAATATTGCTGAGCTGGACGAAGATCGTCTGTTCGACAGTCTCGAATTTGGCGGCGATCCAGAGCTGCATATTACCCGCCTGGACGATGACAACATTCGCGTAGATGAATACGGACGTCTGGATGTGCGTCCGGCTACTTACAGTTTGGCTCATCTGGTCGCCCAGGAAGAATTCCAGCGCGTGCTCAAAGAGCTGCGTGAGCTGACCATACTGCAAAACACTTTGAACGAATGGTTGCGCAAAGTGGACAGCTTTGACGTGATGATTGACACCCGAAAGATTGCGCGGGAAGAGCGTATTCGGGAAACCCGTGAAAAAATGACCTCTCTGGACGCTGACCGCATTCGCGCCCAACGCGACGCGTTGGCGCAGGTCATCGCAGAGGGCGAGGCGTCTGGCCATGGTCCCTATTTCCTTACAGAAGATCAGCTGGGTTATAGAGCCATTATCGAACGCTCCAGACGCACAATCGAACTGATGCGCCAAGATCCCGACTGGGCTGAAGATGTACCCGAATATGAAGAGAAATTGCGTCGTATGGAAGGTTTCCTGAACTGGACCGTCAGCGAAGAGTTTCCCCAGCGGCTTTGGGAAGCCAAGCAGGAACTGGCGGCGCTGGATACGGCGCTGAAAGAATATTCTCTGCGCAGTGTGAGAATTAACAACCTCATCGCCAAGTCAGAACAGTTGGAAACGCTTGAGCAAAGAGTGGATAGCGCCAAACCCCGCTTGCTGGAATTGAACGATCAGGTGCGCCGCGCGCTTACCCGGGCGAAAACCACTGTCAGCGACATGGCGAGAGATGAATTGTTGCGGCAGAGAGATCAGGTCAACTATTACATGACGTCCGCCAAACTGGCGCGTACTCGTTTGTCCGATGAACTTCTCGACGGCGAAGGGGGCGGCTTATGAGGGCGTTGACGTTAACCGCCATCGCGGTTGTGGTGAGCGGCTGCTCGTTGTTTTCCGGTTCCGAGGAAAGTCGCCGCGCTGCGGATCAGCCGACGATCGCCGATTTGAAGCCCGCCATTATTGAGGATCAGGGCGAAGAAACGGTGAACATCAATATTGATGAGGTCATCGCCAACTACACGGATTTATTGACCGTTGTCGAAGACCCTGAAACCCGCACCAAGATTCTATATCGACTGGCGGATTTGCAAATGATCCGCAACGAAGAGTCTTCCGTGACTCAGGAAGTGGTGGACTACTCGGAAGGCTCCGCGGCGTATTTCGCGGTTGCCATCTCCGCTTACGAAGGGCTGTTGAAGAAATACCCTAATCGGGCGGAAAACGACCAAGTGCTCTATCAGTTGGCGAAAGCCTATGATCTGGAAGGGCGTCGCGATGATTCCTTCAAAGCGCTGAACCGCTTGGTGAAAGAGTACCCGCGCTCATCTTACTTTCATGAAGCGCAATTCCGGCGCGGCGAGATACTGTTCACCAATGGCGACTATGACGCCTCTCAGCGGGCTTTTGAGTCGGTCATTCGCGGCGGCGCTAAAACCGGCTTTGAGCAACAGGCGCTCTATATGCATGGCTGGAGCCTGTTCAAGCAAGGAGAATACGAAACCTCTCTGGACAGCTTTGTCAAAGTACTGGATCTGGTGATGCCGGAGTCTGACGACCTGGACGCCTTGTCCAAAGAGTCTCGTACTCTGGTGGAGGACCAACTGCGGGTAATGGGCTTCGCCTTCAATTATCTGGATGGGGTGGATACGGTTACGAGCCTGTTTGCAAGAGTCGGCGCGCGTAGTTATGAACACCTGATTTATCAGCAATACGGCGAGCTGCTGGTCAAAGAGGAGCGTTATACGGATGCGGTTTCCGTCTATCGCCGATTTATCGAACTGCATCCACTCAGCAAATGGTCGCCTTATTACCAGGAGCGCGTCATTCAAACGCTCATCGTCGCGGGCTTCGGCAGCTCTGTGTTGCCGGAAAAGGCGGCGTTCGTGAAGAACTACGGCGTCACCAGCGACTTCTATTGGCGGCAGCAGGATGAGAAGGTGAAAACCTTCACGGCGGAAAAACTGCGTGTGTATATCGACGAGTTGGCTACACACCATCATGCCGCGGCGCAAACGCTGGATCGAAATGTCACTGCGGCCCGTAATGGCCGTGCGAAAGGGTTGGATGGCAAGGAAATAAGCGCACAGCAGGCGCGCTCCGCCATGCGTGACGAGTACGCCAGTGCGGCTGCCTACTATCAGGAGTTTGTGGATACCTTCCCGCAAGATCCGAAAGCGCCTCAAATGGTGTTCCTGCGCGGCGAAACCTTATTCGCCGTGCAGCGATACGAAGAGGCGATCGTCGCCTACGAAAAAGCGGCGTATGAATATAAGGGCTTCGCCAAAGGCGCGGAAGCGGGCTATGCGGCGATCACTGCTTTTGATGAGTTGGCGTCAGGCTCCGCTGAAGCTGAGCGCGAGCAGATTGAACTGCGCAAAATTGAAAGTCAGATTCGTTTCGCCCAATCCTATGCGTCTGACCCTAGAGCGGGCGCTGTAATGGCTTCGGCGGCGGAAAAGCTGTTCGCCATGAAGGATTACCCGCGTGCGATCGATGTGGCGCAACGGCTGACGCAACGCACGCCGCCGCCGGACAATGCATCCTTGTTAGGCGCCTGGTTGATCATCAGTCACAGCCAGTTTGAGCTCAAGCAGTATGCTGAAGCGGAAAAATCCTATTCCCGCGTGCTGGCGCTTATGCCGGCGAGCGACAAGCGTCGCGGCGAGATCGTCGAACTGCTCGCCGCCAGTATTTATAAACAGGGCGAGCTGATGTTGGCGGCCAATGACGTCAATGGCGCTATTGATCAATTTTTACGTGTTGGACAGGCGGCGCCTACCGCGTCGGTGCGCGCGAATGCGGATTATGACGCCGCTACTTATATGCTGCAGCAGGGACAATGGGACCGGGCGATTTCTGTTCTGAATAGTTTCCGTCAGCGTTATCCGAAGCATGAACTGGCGAAGGATGTGCCCGCCAAGCTGGCGATGGCTTATCGCAATACGGAGCAATGGGACGCTGCAGCCGGGGAGTTGGCGGTGATATCGCAGAGCCATCCTGACGGCGAAACTCGGCGCGAGTCGCTGCTGTTGTCAGCGGAGCTATACGACAAGAGCGGGCAGACCCAGAAAGCCATCGACACCTACCGGGATTACGCCAACAGCTATCCTGAACCGGCGGATATGGCGGCGGAAGCAGGTTATACGCTGAGCGAGTTGTACGCTAAGGCGAATGATCCGATCAAACAGCGTTTCTGGCTACAGAAGGTGGTGCAAGGTTATGACGCCGCCGGCTCCAAAGGCTCTGACCGTATGCGCTACCTCGCTGCGAAATCCTCCAGCGTGCTGGCGGATGACGCTTTCATTCAGTTCAAGAGCATCAAGCTGACTGCGCCGCTACAAAACTCTTTGCGCTCCAAGCAGGAGGCGATGAAGCGGGCGATGGCCGCTTACAAGAAAACAGCAAACTATCGCATAGCGGAATTTACCACGCGCTCGTCTTATCGCATGGGGGAGATCTACTCTCAACTCAGCCGCGACCTGCTGGACTCTGAGCGTCCTCGCAATCTCAATGAACTGGAATTGGAGCAATACCAGTTGTTGCTGGAGGAGCAGGCGTATCCCTTCGAGGAAAACGCGATTGAACTGCATGAGGCGAACGCACAACGGAGTTGGAGCGGAACCTACGATGAGTGGGTGAAAAACAGCTTTGAGGCGCTGAAAAAGCTATTCCCTGCGCGCTATAAAAAATCAGAAGAGATTCCAGAGTTCAGTGAAAACATTCTTTAGTCGTAAAAGCAGTATTCGCCTTGGTGGTCTGGCATTAACTCTGTTGCTGGCGGCGTGCTCCGGCTCGCCCCAGAAACCGTCTGGCGGTGGGGTGACAGGCGGCGCTGACGCTTCCCAGGTTCCTGAGGGTGCGCGTAGTCAGTACGTAGCCGCGTTGCGTGAGCAAAAAGCCCGTAACTTCGGCTCCGCGCTGAAAAAATTTCAGGCGGTGAGTGAAGATTATCCCCAGCTGTCCGGCCCATACATCAATATGGGCATCATTTATATGAATACAGATGCGCCTGATCAGGCGCAGGCGATGTTCGAAAAAGCGGTCAGCGTCAACGGATTGAATCCCGAGGGATACTCTCTGTTGGGATATCTGGCCCGTCGCCAGGGTAAGTTCGCAGAGGCGGAAGAGTACTACCGTAAGGCGATCGCCGTTGATGGCTCCTATGCGCCCGCCCGACTGAATCTCGGGATTACCTATGATTTATACATGGGTAAATTGCAGGAAGCGTTGGAGCAATATCAGATTTATCAGAGCCTGCAGGCGCAGCCCGACGATGAAGTCAATCGTTGGATTGTGGATCTGCAGAGCCGTTTACAGTAGGAGGGCGGGTATGAGCCGTCAATCCCGGCCTAAGAACCTTTTTATCGGTCTGTCTCTCGTTACAGCGGCTTGGGTTGTCAGCCCGTTAGCGCAGGCGGAGACAGAAGTCATTACCGTAGATGGCGCCACATTGCGCGGAAATCAGGAGCAGCCTCAGGTGCTTTATATCGTGCCTTGGAGGAAACCCCGTAAGCTCGCTGGTTTGGGAGACTCCGCCGCTTCATTGATCAATGATGAAGTATTGAAGCCGATTGACCGCGAAGAATTTGTGCGGCAGGTGGATTACTACGAAATGTTCAGGGACGAAGCCGCTGCTCAGCCTGAAACGTCCAAGTAAGTTGGCGTTTTGTGGGAAGCTGACCCCGCCTAATTTCCAAATCGCCGCGTCAGTGGATAAGCGCCCGCCCATGATTGCTGGGCGGGCGTTCGCTCAAGATTCCGACTGAAGCTTAATATCCAGCGCCTGCAGGACCTCCGGGTTGGGGTAGCCGTCGGCGATCATGCCCTGCCTTTCCTGAAACGCGCGAATAGCGTCCCGGGTGGCCGGCCCCATAATGCCGTCAGGTTTGCCCGCGTCGAAGCCTTTATCGGTGAGCTTCTGTTGCAAGTCGGCGACGGCGGTCAAAGGCAGGCGCGGCAGATCAGGCGGTGTTTGCCGCAAGCGTCCTGCGCCGGCTATACGGTCGGCCAAGTGGCCCACTGCAATGGCGTAGGATTCAGAGCGGTTCCAGCGCATGATGACTTTGAAGTTATCGTAAACCAGAAACTTGGGGCCAAGGTGCCCGGCGGGAATAATCAGCGACGCTTGCAGGTCCAGATCCGGCATTTTGCGCCCGTCTGCATCCAGGACGCCTAACTTGCCCCATTCTGACAGAGTTTTGCTGCGCTTCAGTCCTGCTTCGCCATAGGCGAATTTTTCCGGCAGTTTGACCTCGCGACCCCATCTAAAGCCGTTTTGCCAGCCCAGCCCATTCAGGAATAAGCCAGCGGACGTGGCGGCGTCAGGCAGGCTGCCCCACAAGTCGCGCTTGCCGTCGCCGTCTTTGTCGGTTGCGTACTGGAGATAAACGGAAGGCATGAACTGAAAATTGCCCATGGCGCCGGCCCAGGAGCCGAGCATTTTGTCCACGGTCACATCACCTTTCTCGATGATTTTCAGGGCGGCTATTAACTCGCTGGTGAAATAGCCGCTGCGGCGTGGGTCGCAGGCGAGGGTGGCGAGGGAGTCCATAATGGGCATCTTGCCAGTGTAGCCGCCATAGTTGGTTTCCAAACCCCAGAATGCGACCAGATATTGAGCGGGAACGCCCGTCTCTTTGGCTATCTGATCAAGCAGGGGGCGATGTTTGGCCAGCATTTCACGGCCTTTGTTCACCCGCTCATCCGTAACGCGGCGATTAAGGTAGTTGGTGAACGTATCTATGAACTCAGGTTGCTTGCTGTCCAGTTCCATGACGCGTTCACTGAGCTTGACCTGGCTCAAAGCCTCGTTGACGACCTTCTCGGAAATCCCTTCCTGTTTCGCTTTTTCCTGCAGCCCCGCCACGCATTCTGCGAAGTCGGCGTGGGCGGTGAATGGCAGGGAAAGGCCAAGAGTTATTAGTAATAGACGGGATTGTTTGCAGAACCGGGTTACTGCAGGCATAGAGCATCCTTCATCGGGAACTGGGGAAAGCAAAACTTTCGCAAGAGGCGCAGGGGGAGTCAATAGCTGCGGCCCGGAGCGACGTGCGCCGGGCCGTTAAATATTGTTTAGAAAGGAATAAGAACGATGTAGATGCGATCGGTTGATTAGCGTTTACCGCACTCACGGGTGACGAAGTTGACTTGCAGCGCGTCGGTAGCGCTCATACCCCATTGTCCGGTCAGGTCCCGTGGATCAACATCTTTGACTGCTTTACGGCTGTAGTTGGATTCAGTTTCTTCAGCGGGTTTGGCGCTGAGTTTTTGCAGCATTTTGATAAGTTTCATGGTTTGATCCCCCGAATCACTGTCTTTAATGCAGTGGTATCAATGAAAGCGACGCGTAGCGTCAAACCCCGTCAAAGAAAATGCTCGCAAATTGATCAGGCTCATCTGCCGTCATCCGGCGGACGGGGGCCGATATAGGCTGTTAAGGTCTACTCATATAGGGATGGTTACTTTATAATCCGCGGCTTTGAAGGCCACCGCGTTAAGCGTAAGAGTAGTGTTTACATGCCCCATATTCAGTTTATTAATAGTGATAGCCTGCTTAAATGGCTAAAAGACCTGGAAGTTGATCACTACCTTTGCGGGCAGTGCCAGGGTGTGCACATCGCCGACCTGCAAAGTCAGGAAGGGGTGTTGGAGAGTCGGGTGTTTCTGGAGCAGGAATGTTTGATTTTTACTACCGAAGTGGAGTTGCGAGCGTCCGCTTTGTTGAATCTGGTTGCTGAATTGCCGCGATTGAATGGCGCTTACGCCAATATCAAGACGTTCGCCGACTTGGCGGATGATGGCGCACCTCGCGTGATTATGTGCGATACCTTGTGGGTATCCGCTGGCGTCACCAAAGAGCAGTTGGGAGTATTTTTAAGAAACGCCCTGGAAGCCAAGCAGGATATTCTGCGTGAAATTCTCGATTGTGGCTTTGTCGCCACGGCTGACGCTGGCGCGCCCCCTGCGCCGATGGAGCGCGCTCTGCATTGATCCTTTCTCCGCGCAGTCCCGGCATGGTCGGGTGCAGGCGCGCGGTTGCATTGTCTCTCGTCAGGAATTCGCCGCTTTGCGGGCGAAGACGAAGAACTCCCGATTACCGTCTCCCCCTGTGATGGAGCTAGGAAAGTAATCCATCACTCTGAGTCCTGCGTCCGCGCAAGCCATTTTGATCTTCTCTTCCACTTCAGTATAAAGACCTGCGTCTTTCACTATGCCGCCTTTACTCAAACCAGCGGGTCCGACTTCAAACTGTGGCTTCACCAGGCTGATCAACGAGCCGCCATCGACGAGTAGGGCAGCGACGGATTTCAGCACCAGCGTTTGTGATATGAAACTCAGGTCCATGACCGCAAAGTCATAGCCTGCTTTATTACTCGTCAATTCAAGCAGGGAGAGGGGAATCTCTTTGGCGTTGATCCCTTCAAATACCCGAACCTGAGGATGGTCTCGCAAAGTTTGCGTCAACTGTCCGTGACCCACTTCCACACCGACCACCAAGGCGGCGCCTTGCTTGAGCGCGCAATCCGTAAATCCGCCGGTGGACTGACCCACGTCCAGCACAGTCTTGTCCTGAAAATCCGCGCCCACCTGCGCAATAGCACCGGCCAGTTTGAGGCCGCCACGGGAGACGTATTCCTGCAATTCGTTATCGAGAACCTTTATTTTGGCGTCGCTAAGCACCGTCTGGCTGGGTTTGGACACTGCCTCCCAGCCAGCACCGACCTGCAGCATGATTTTGCCAAGACTGATCAGCTCCCTGGCCTGATTGCGCGAGCGGCAATAGCCCTGATCCACTAGTAGTTTGTCTATGCGGCATGCTTGCGCGCGGGAAGTGGAGAAGCGTTCGGAAATATCAGGCATTTTTTCGTCTTGTGCGTTTGGGGCGTTGCGAAATAATTACGCCCGTACGCAGACGGTTTTGTCCAAACTGGGACATGCGATCGAACTGGGCGCGGGCGATGGGAATATATTGGTTGTCGATGGCGAGCCGGTGCGACTCTTCATCCACATCCGGGTCGTGAATATATACGAAATCCGAGTCGACGGCGCTGATCATCACCCAGTGCGGCGCTTTTTTCTGGTCGAAGTGATAGGTGCTGATCAACACCAAGGCCAGTTTGCCTTGTTTGATTTCCTGCTCCAGAATTTCCTGGGTCAGCACGGTGTTATGAATGACCACATCGGTTTCTTCGAGTTGGTGCATGAAATCTTTATGCACCAGTTTTAATACCTCTTTTTTCTCGGTGCGTCTGACGCCTTCGAGAAACAACGGCCCTTCGTAGTTGACGTAAATTTCCGCTTTGAAGCCTCGTTTGTTAGCCGCCAGCGCAAGTCCGTGAGGGCCGCATCCGCCGTGTCCGGAGGTCATGAATATAGTGGTGGCTTCACGCCAGATCTGTATCTCTTCCCAGTTGCGGGGAATGTATTCGGTATTCAGGGTCGCCATGGCCATCATCAGCGAAGCGGGGCCGCAGGTGAAATCCGTGCTCTGGCTGTAATAGGGAATCTGCAGCGTTTGATTAAGCGGAGCAAAACGGATGATCTGCTTCTGGAAACGATAGGCGTCCCGATGATCTTCGTAATAATCGTGATAAACCCCAAACTGACGATAGCCCAGCTTTCTGTATAGGCCGATCGCTTCCTGGTTGTCCGTACGTACTTCCAGGCGCATAAATATGCAGCGGCGTGAGATCGCCGACTGCTCAGCCATATCCATCAACGCCCGCGCAACGCCTTTGCCGCGCGACTCAGGTACGATGGCGATAGAGTAGAGGCGGGCGAGACTGGTGCCGCGATGGAATAACGTAATCGCATAGCCGCACAGCTTCTCCTCCATTTCGCAAAGCACTACCGAGGCGGACTCGGATTTGATCATATGGCGAAAGCTTCTGCGGCTGAGCCGGTCCGTGGTAAAGCATGATTTTTCAAGCTCCACCAGCTCATCGAGATCTTCCATGTGGGCTTCCCGATAGTGGGGCGCCAAAGAGCGTATTACAGTTTGTGGCTGGTTTTTATTCATGCTTTTGAAATAGTTGGGGGTAAGGTCAAATATGTAGTGGACAGGCTAATTAAGTTAAGCAAGACTTAGCAAAGATGCGCAAGTCTAAAATGAACGTTCGTCATTTAATAGCGCTATAACTCCCTATCCCCAAGCTCCCGGAGGAACCCCAAGCCGTATGTCTCGTCTTTACATAGTCGTTGAGTCTTTAAAGGATTGGACCCCCTATTATCCAAGTGAAGACGTAATATCATTTGAAGACTACCTGGCTCTACCCATTAACAAAAATGATCGCGTCAGACTGATCAACCTTTGCCGTAGCTACAAGTATCTCAGCAAAGGCTATTATTGCTCATTGCTCGCTGAAGCGCGTGGGCACCACGTCATTCCTTCCGTGCGTACGCTGAACGAGATTGAAAAGCGCTCCCTGTATTCGCTGATTCTTGATCTGGATGACGACACCGCGTTGTCAGCGCTGAAAAAGCTGGCTAACAAGCCGGATCAGGAACTGACCTTCCGCTGTTTCTTCGGTAAAACCAGCGATCCGGATCTGGAGCCATTAGGCGCTCTGGTGTTCGAGAAGCTGCCTTGCCCGGTGGTGGAAGTGGAAATCGAACAGAAAGGCGGCTGGAAATTGTCTGCTATGCGTCCGGTAAGCCCGAAAGGCTTCGACGATCAGGAACAGACGCTGTTCGCCAACTCGCTGGATGCCTTCAGCCGCAAGGTGTGGCGCAAGCCGAAAGAACGCAAAAAATATCGCTATGACATGGCGGTATTGGTCAATCCCAAAGAGGAAATGCCGCCCAGCGACAAAGCCGCCCTGAAGAAGTTGGCCAAAGTAGGCAAACAGCTTGGCGTGGCGGTGGACCTGATTGAACCCAAGGATTATCAGCGCATTCCTGAATACGATATGTTGTTCATTCGCGAAACGACTGCGATTGATCATCACACTTTCAAATTCTCCAAAAAGGCGGAAGCGGAAGGCTTGATCGTGATGGACGACTCCACTTCCATCATGCGTTGCACCAATAAGGTCTATCTGGCGGATTTGCTGCGGGCCAATCGAGTGCCGACGCCCAAGACTTTGATCGTCAGCAAGGGCGACAAGCAACAGTTGTTGGCGGCGGCGCAGGAACTGGGTCTGCCTATGGTGCTGAAGATTCCGGATGGTTCGTTTTCCCGTGGCGTTGTGAAAGTAGAGTCGCCGGAAGAGTTGGAGCAAAAAGCACAGACGCTGTTCAAGCAATCCGCATTGTTGTTGGCGCAAGAGTTCATGTACACGGATTACGACTGGCGTATCGGGGTGCTGAACGGCAAGCCGTTCTACGCCTGTAAATACTTCATGGCTCGTAACCATTGGCAGATCTACAAGCACGGTGAAGGTTCGACAGCCGCCGGCGCCTGGGCGACATTGCCGACGTATGAAGTGCCCAAAGTGGTGTTGAATGCCGCGGTAAAAGCCGCTGGGCTGATTGGCGACGGTTTGTATGGCGTGGACGTAAAGCAAAAGGGAAATCGCGCGGCGGTGATTGAAGTCAACGATAACCCGAGCATCGAGTCTGGCGTTGAGGATAAATATCTGGGGGATGAGTTGTACCGTATTATCCTCGAAGAGTTCATTCGTCGAGCAGAAAAGAAACACAATTCCTAAGCGACGGAATTTCTGTCATTTTCGTGCTTGAGCCCGCCATCTGACTTTGTTATGATGCGCGCCACTTGTGAAGAACAGCTGTTCTTGACTTGCTATGGTGGCTCTGCCGGTCCCCTCGCAACAAGAAACCGTGAACCTGGTCAGGCCCGGAAGGGAGCAGCCACAGCGGTGGATCTGTGTGCCGGGGTGTGGCTGGTAGGGCTACCTCCAACTCCTCCCTCCCATATCTAATTTTCCTGTTAATTTCACGTTTCCTGCGACGGTCTTCCTGCGTCTGCGCAATGTCGTTTCGGTGACAGAAAACCCCTTGCGTGCTAATGTATGCGTTTGAATTTTAGTTCTTCCAAAGAGAGCGCTGTACAGGCTATGGCGGGCCGGGTGAGCAAGTTGAAGCAATATCGTAATCCCTATGAATCGATAGGAGTGGCATGGCATATCAGGTTCTAGCCAGAAAATGGCGTCCCGGCAATTTCGCGGAAATGGCGGGGCAGGAGCATGTACTCAAAGCGCTGACCAACGCCCTGAATCAGGACCGTCTGCACCACGCGTATCTATTTACCGGCACTCGCGGTGTGGGTAAAACCACTGTGGCGAGAATCTTCGCCAAATGCCTCAATTGCGAACAAGGCGTCAGCGCCATCCCTTGCGGAGAGTGTGGCGTATGCCGTGAAATCGCCGAAGGCAGATTTGTCGATCTGATCGAGATCGACGCGGCTTCACGCACCAAGGTCGAGGACATGCGCGAGCTGCTCGACAATGTGCAGTACGCGCCCACCCGCAGCCGTTATAAAATCTATCTCATTGACGAAGTGCACATGCTCTCCAACTCCAGTTTCAACGCACTGTTGAAGACCCTGGAAGAGCCGCCGCCTCACGTTAAATTTTTGCTGGCCACCACAGACCCGCAGAAACTGCCGGTCACAATTCTGTCGCGCTGTTTGCAGTTCAACCTCAAGAATCTGTCGCCACAACGTATTGTCAGCCACTTGACCCATGTGTTGCAGGCGGAGAATGTGCCTGCGGAAGAAGCGGCCTTGTGGGAGCTGGCGCGCGCCGCGGAAGGCAGCATGCGCGACGCTATGAGTCTTACCGATCAGGCCATCGCTTTTGGCGATGGTAAGCTGGCGGCGAAAGACGTCATTGAAATGCTGGGGACCATTGAGAAGCATGTGGTTATTGACCTGCTGCGGACAATCGCCGCTCAGGATTGCGCTGCGATGCTGGCGCAAGTCAATCATATGGCCCAATTCGCGCCGGATTACGCCTATGTGTTACAGGCGCTGGCGGAACTGCTGCACCGCGTGGCGGTGGAGCAAGCTGTGCCTGGCGGCGTCGATAACAGTTTTGGCGATCAACAACAGGTCGTTGAGCTGGCGCAAACGCTGACGGCGGAAGACACTCAACTTTACTATCAGATTGCATTGATGGGGCGCAAAGATCTGGCCTTGGCGCCCGACCCGCGTACCGGGTTTGAGATGGCCTTGTTGCGTATGATCGCCTTCCGCCCCAACATCAAATCAGCCAGGCAGATTCAAGCGCCGTCCACGGCTTCGGCGACAGCCTCGGCTGAAGACGATAAGGAAAGCGCTCAACCCGGGCCAACCCAGACTGAGGCGGCGGCGTCGCAACCAGCCGTAGAAGCTGCGCCAGAACCGGAGAAAGAAGTTGTGGCCCCGCAACCGGAGCCGGAGCTGCAACAACAGGTTCCAGAAGCGCCCTCTGAGCCATCGCCACAGGAGCCGACCCGACAGGCGAATCCTCAGCAAGAGTCGCAGCAGCCGGAACCGGAACCACATAATCAGGCGGATGCGCCAGTCATTGATCATTCACCTGTAACGTCTGCGCAGCCCGTGGAGCGGTCAACCTCCAGGCATTCTGAAGCGGAGCCGCCGCCAGTTGATGATTACGACGCTTACTTTGCCGATGACCCGGGGCCTTCCGATGCGGATTATGGTTTTTCCGGCTATCCGGAGGACTCTGGTTATGACAATGCGGGAAATCATGGTGCGCCAGCGACGCCCCCTCAGCCCCATGGCGAGCGTCCTCAGGCGACTGCGCCAACCCAGACGCAGCAGAAACAACAGGCAAGGGAGGCAGTAGCTCCGCACCCAAAGCCAGTAACTGAATCTGGCCCGGGTCCGCAGACAAGTCCCGGGGTCGCTGAGTCAATCAATTCAGCCCCACCTGTTGTGGCCCCGGCCAGCGTCAAGAAACCTCCAGCGGGTCCTTTGACGCCGCCATTGGAGGGCGAGCCGACCATGCAGGGAATGGTGTGGAAGGATGCCGTCAGACGCCTCGCCATTAGCGGGATGACCGCCACCCTGGCGCAACGTTGCGCACTGGAAGCGGTGACGCCGGGCCTGGTCATATTCACGATTGATCGCGAACATCTCGACTTTTTCAATGAGGCGCAACGTGAGCGCTTGCGCGCGGCGGTGTCGGAATTCCTGAGCGAAGCGGTTAAAATCGAAGTTTCAGCCGGCGAATCGAAATGGTTGACGCCGCTGCAGTATGCGGAGCGACGCAGGGCTGAGTTGCAACAGCAGGCGGAAACGGCCATTCGCAATGATCCCAATATTCAGATGATGGCGGGACGCTTCGGCGCCGCGGTCATCGAAAACAGTATTGAGCCTATTTTTCAGGAGTAGACATATGATTAAAGGTAACATGGGCGACTTGATGAAACAGGCCCAAAAGATTCAGGAACAAATGCAGAAAGCCCAGGAAGAACTGGCTAATGCGGAAGTGAGCGGAGAGTCCGGTGGCGGTTTGATCAAAATTGTCATGAATGGCCGCCATGATGTGAAAAAAGTGGAGATTGACGCCAGTTTGATGCAGGAAGAGAAAGAAATCCTGGAAGATCTGCTGGCGGCGGCGGTGAATGACGCCGTGCGTAAAGTAGAAAAGAACAACCAGGATAAAATGTCGAACATGACTGCAGGTCTGGGCATTCCTCCTAATTTCAAAATGCCGTTTTAATGACGGGGTAGTATCCATATATGTCTTCCAGTCTGACGCCCGCTATCGATCAGTTGGTCCGTTGTCTGCGGTATCTTCCCGGCGTGGGGGCGAAGTCCGCCACTCGCATGGCGCTTAACCTGCTGGAAAGAGATCAGGGCAGAGCCGCGGACCTGGCTATCGCCATCAGCGATGCGCTCACCAGGGTGAGACGCTGCTCCCGCTGTCAGAATTTTTGCGAAGCGGACCTGTGTTCGATTTGCGAAAGCCCGAAACGGGATGATCGCGTTCTCTGCGTAGTGGAGTCGCCGACGGACGTGCTGGCGATCGAGCAGACGTCGGACTATAGCGGCCGTTACTTCGTGCTGATGGGGCACTTGTCGCCGATAGACGGCATTGGTCCCGAAGACATTGGCGTTGATAAGCTCAAGCAGCTATTGCAGGAAAGCGCCGTCATCGAGCTGATCCTGGCCACCAATCCCACCGTGGAGGGCGAAGCGACGGCGCATTTTATCGCCCACATCGCCAAAGACTTGAACATTCCTGTGTCCCGAATCGCCCATGGCATTCCTCTTGGAGGGGAGCTGGGTATGATCGACAGCGGCACGTTAAGTCACGCACTGCAAGGTCGAAAACCTTTTGCCTAACGATACGCCACTCTCTGCTATATATCCGCCGGATTATGAAAGTCTCTGGATAGACACACCCGCTGCCTTGCAGGACGCGCTGCAGCGCCTGGAAAAGACCGACTGGCTGGCGGTGGATACTGAATTTATCCGTGGAACCACGTTTTATCCCGCGCCGGCGCTGCTGCAGCTTTATGATCGCCAGTGCGTGTATCTGGTGGATATGCTGAAAATCACCGATTGGAGCGGAGTCAGTCGACTGTTCGAGAACCGCGACATACTTAAAGTGGTGCATGCCTGCAGCGAGGATCTGGAGCTGTTTAACTGCGTTGGCTTGTCGCAGCCCTGCGGCATGATCGACACTCAGGTCGCCAATGCGCTGCTGGATGGTGAGCTGAACGAAGGCTTGCAGTCGCTGGTGCGCCAGAATCTGGGGATTGAGCTTGAGAAGCACGCCACGCGTTCAGATTGGACGCAGCGCCCGCTCACAGATAAGCAGATTCAATACGCCCAGGAAGATGTCGTGGTGTTGTGGCCGCTCTATCAGAAGCTGGAAGAAGGCTTGCGACAGTCCGACAAGTACGACATTGCGCTGGAGGAAGGTGAGGCCATGCGTTTGGCCGCCGCCGGGGTTCAGGATGTCGGGCGTTACTATTTGAAGCTGCGTGGCGGATGGCGTTTGCGCAAAGGCGCGCAGCAGTTGCTGGCGAAGTTGGCGGCATGGCGCGAGCAGGAAGCGAGAGGGAGAGATATCCCACGCAAGAAAATCTGTCCTGACGATGAGTTGATCGCCATCGCTCAGCGTCGGCCGCGAAGCCTGGGGCAGCTCACGGACATTACCTCTATCCAGGGCGCTGGACTGCGTCGCTACGGCGCGGAACTGGTGGGGATAGTGCGTGAGCATATGCAATCTGGCGGCGATGAGCCTGAGACCGGGTTTGAAATGATACGTCCGCCGATTCCGCGGGAATATCAGGACTTGGTGAAGAAAGTAAAAAAACTGACGCAAAAGCTGGCGCGAGAGCACCGCATCAACGTGGGCTTGCTTGCCAGTCGGGGATTGCTGGAAGAGTTTGTGTATTGGCATATCCAAGGCGGCGCGGGAACGCAACCGCAGTTGCTACAGGGCTGGCGCGGCCGTATCTGCGCTGCGCCGCTTGAACGCTGGTTGCAGGACGACAAGTCCGTCCCGCCCCGGCAATCGTCGTAAGTCCCCAGATTATTGCGCAAAGCGTGAAGTAAGGTATTGAGGTAAAAACAGGTTATGACTCCGGATCGCAGACTGATTTCCATTTTCAGAAGCTCCAAGAAAGAGGAAATGTATGTCTATGTGGATAAAAAACAGGGCGTCGGCGCATTGCCGGAAGCGTTACTGCAACTTTTTGGCAAACCGCAGCATGTTTTTGATCTGCTGTTGACGAAAGACAAGCCATTGGCCAGAGCCGACGCAGCGGAAGTCATGAGCGCCATCGATGAAAAAGGGTTTTATCTGCAGATGCCCTCCATCCAGGACGATTACATGATGGATGTGGTGCGCGCGCGTGAACAACGTCCTGCTGTGGGACGCAAAGATCAGGATGACTGAGTCGCGCTGGTGGGAGCAGCCGCTGGATGGGCTGAGTCACGCGCAATGGGAGTCTCTATGCGACGGCTGCGGCAAGTGCTGCCTGCACAAGTTACAGGATGAGGAAAGCGATGAGCTTTACTTCACCGCCGTCGCCTGCCGTTATCTGGATGCTGAAAGGGTGCAGTGTAATTGCTATACTGCGCGCGCATCGAAGAACCCGGATTGCCTGATTATCTCGCCGGAAAATCTTCCCGAAATCAGTGACTGGCTGCCAAAGACTTGCGCTTATCGTCTTCGCTTTGAAAACCAGACGCTGCCAGCGTGGCATCCTCTGATCAGCGGAGATGCGCGCTCCGTGGAAGCGGCGGGTCAGTCCGTACGGCACAGAACGATAAGCGAAGACGATATCGACCCGGATGATTGGGAAGAGCTGATTCTTATCGATATGATTTGAACGCTTGAAGCAACTGTTATTGAAAAGTAGAAAATTATGCTGACAGATTTTGGTTATATCGCCGGTTGGGTTGCTTATCTCGTTGCGGCGCTGGCTTTATACGCATTGATGATGCCGTTGTTCAATCGTTGTGGTCCCCGTCCCGTGCAACTCTTCCTGCGCAGCTTGTTGGCGGTGGTGCTGTTTACGCCGGCGATGTCCGTTCCCAAAGACGGACTGTGGGCGCCCGCCCATATTGTCGCCGCCTACAACTGGCTCCAGCATGATGACAACGCCGCCTTGCAAGCCGGCCTGCTGATGTTGGCCGCCTGGTGCGTCATCGGTCTGCTGTTCGCGCTGCAAGTAGTACTTGGCAAGCTCTTCGTTACCGCCAAACCCGCGCCAGCTAAGCCTAGACGGCGTACATAATTACTTAAAAATCAATTAAGTCCCTTCGCTTTTTTAAGCAATTCCTGCGTATTTTATTGTTGTTGCAACAAAACCTGCTATAACTTGAAGTAAGGATGGCCGCGGGCACGGCCGCGCTGCGCCCGCCAGCGGTCGATATTTCCAGCGGAGACGGCTGCTGAGCGGCTTCATTCGCCTGCGCCAACTTGGAATACGCTCGAATATGACATTGCTTTTCCGCCAGATTCTCGTTTGCCTGTGTTGTAGCTTGATGCTGTGGCGAGTCGCCTCCGCGCAGATGGAGTTGCCTCCGCCTGCGGATGTGCGCGTGCTCATCGATATTTCCGGCAGCATGAAAAAGAATGACCCGAAAAACCTGCGGCGTCCGGCTCTTAATCTGGTGACGGAGCTGTTGCCTGTAGGCGATTCGGCGGGAGTATGGACATTCGGGCAGTATGTGAATGAGCTGGCCCCGCATCAGGTCGTCGATCCCAATTGGCGTCGCCTGGCCAAGGACAAAGCCAAGGAAATCAGCTCGACGGCGCTATATACCAATATCGGCGCGGCGCTGGAGAAAGCTTCCGAGGACTTTGTTGAAGGTAAGGATTACAGCAACACGCATTTCATTCTGCTCACCGACGGCGTGGTGGATATCTCGCAAAAGCCAGGGGAAAACGTCGCGGAGCGGGATCGCGTTTTGACCCAGGTGCTGAAAAGAATCGCGAGCTTCGGCGCCAAGATTCACACCATTGCGTTATCCAAGAATGCGGATCAGATGCTGCTGCAACGGCTTTCTATTGGCAGTAATGGCATCAACGCGATTGCGGAAACGTCTGATCAGTTGAGTCGCGTCTTTCTGCAAGCCTTCGAGCGAGCGGCCCCGGCTGAAGAGGTGCCTCTGGAAGACAATGCATTTGATGTGGACTCCAGCATCGAAGAGTTTACCGCCCTGGTGTTTCGCGCCAGCGAAAATGCGGAAACCGCCATTGTCGAGCCTACCGGCAAGCGCTTTACTGAAAAAGACCGTCCTGACTATGTTAAGTGGTTCAAAGCGGCGGGCTACGATTTGGTGACCGTGCAAAGGCCTCTGGAAGGGGAGTGGAAACTGGACGCGGAGCTGGCCCCGGGCAGCAGGGTGACGGTCGTGAGCAATCTGAAAATGGTGGTGGACCCGCTGCCGGCGAACTTCTACGCGGGAGACCAGCTGGAGCTCAAGATCGGTTTTTTTGAAGACGGCGAATTAGTGCAAAACCGGACTTTTCTGGACTTGGTTGCGGTGGACGTCACCATTCGGACAGAGGACAACAAATCCGGTACAAAACGTATTTCCAAAGAAGGCGCTCCTCCAGCCGATGGCGTCTTTCGTGAAAGTATCACCAAGCTCAAGCAAGTCGGCAGGTACGAAGTGCTGGTGCAGGCCGATGGTCGCACATTCAAACGGCAATCTCGGCAGCTGATCTCTCTGAACGCGCCCATGGCGGTGGATCTTGAGGCCACCGGCGCTGGGGCGGATACGCGCTACAAAATTGTCATTAGTCCCCTCAGTCCAAATATCAACGAAGCGAAAACCTCGATTATCGCCAAGATCAAAGGGCCGGACGGCGGTAATTTGATTAAATCCATTCCCTTTACCCCGGAAACGGGGCGCTGGGAGTTGGAAGTCGACGCTACCCGGGGCGATGGCGTATATGAAGTTATGCTGAGGGTGGAAGGGGAAACCCGTTCCGGCTCCGCTTTCCGTTTCGAGCCTGACAGTGTGATGGCGGAATTCCCTCGTCAGGAGGCGTCGCCGAATGAATATCGCTCGTTGGTGAACGACAGCAGCGTGGAACAAATGAACGAGACGCTGGTGGAGGAGGCCGTTAAAGCCCCGGAGCCTCCGAAGCAGCCTGAAGAAGAGAGCATCGTTCCGCCGATTACGCCGGAAATGCAGGATCAGGCGGCGACGGAACAGCAGGATGCGGCGGTGGAGGAAAAGGGCTCCAACGCCATGCTGTGGATTATCATCGCAGCCAGCGGCGCCACGTTACTGTTGCTGGCGGTAGGAGGCGGCTATTGGATCTACCGCAAACGCCGTATTGAAAAGGAGGTTCGAGAGCCGGTAGAGACCACCAAGCTGGATGATCCCGATGACGTTCCTTCCCTGGAAGAGTCCGGGCATGATCTGGAAGACGAGATAGAGCAGTTGGAACAGCCTATTGATGTCGCCGAAGAACCCTCTATGATGAATGAGGCGGACGACATGGAATTCGGCATGGAGGAAGCAGCGGAACCGAAAAAAGAGGAGGAGGCCGAGCCCCCCATGAGTTCATTCGACGCTGAAGATACGGACGCAGAGTCGCTCGCCGACGAGATTCTGGCTTCCAATGAGAAAGCCAGGGATATGGATGATGAGTTCAACCTGGAAGATTTTGATATATCCGATACTGACGACCTCCCCGCTGGATCGGAAGACGAAGACAAAAAGTAGTTAACTTCTGAACATGTGCCAACTTCTTGGAATGAGCGCGAATGCGCCGACGGATATTTGTTTTTCCTGGACCGGTCTGATGTTTCGCGGCGGCCAGACCGGCCCGCATAAAGACGGCTGGGGCATCGCCTTTTATGAAGGCAAGGGGCTGCGTGAGTTCCGTGATCCCAATCCCAGCGCTACCTCAGAAATCGCGCGGTTTATCAGTCAGTATCCCATTAAAAGCCGTACGGTTATCAGCCACATCCGGCAGGCTAATGTCGGCGACATCAGCCTGGAAAACACTCACCCTTTTATCCGTGAACTGGGCGGCTATTACTGGTGTTTTGCGCATAACGGACAACTGAAATCCTATCAGGATCTGCCTTTGGGACGTTTTCGTCCGGTGGGGGAGACGGATAGCGAGCATGCGTTTTGCTGGTTGCTGGAGGATGTCGCCAGCGGCTGTAATGACTTCAACAGCCTGGAATGCCTGGGCGGAAGGCTGTATCGGAATTGTCTGGAGCTGACGTCGAGAGGCGTGTTCAACATGCTGTTCACCAACTCGGAGTATCTGTTCGCGTATTGCTCCACCAAATTGTACTGGATCACCCGGCAGGCGCCCTTCGGCTGCGCTTCCTTGGAAGACGGCGAGATTCGGGTGAACTTCGAAGAGCACACCAATCCCACTGACAAAGTCACCATGATTGTCACGGAGCCGCTGACCGTCGATGAAGAGTGGCGACAAATGCGCCCAGGGGAATTGATCGCTTTTCGGGACGGCGCTGTCGCCGCCAGATGGTATGAAGAAGGGGCGGTGAAGCCCGCTGATGCTTAAAAGCGGAGAAAGTGAATCCCGCGAGTAAAAGCACAAACGCCGGCGCGAAGGCCGGCGTTGTCCAACTACTGCACGTTTTCCGCTTCAGTAAAGAAGTTGTCGAATAAAGCCGTGGACAGATAGCGTTCTGCGCTGTCCGGCAGAATAACCACGATATTCTTGTCCTTGAACTCGTCACGCTCCGCCAAGCGAACCGCAACGGCCGCCGCGGCGCCGCAGGAGATGCCGCAGAGGATGCCTTCTTCCCGCATCAGGCGATGAGCCATTTCCATGGCCTCTTCGTTGGTGACTTGCTCAACCAGATCCACCATGTCCAAATCCAGGTTCTTCGGTACGAAGCCGGCGCCGATGCCCTGGATTTTGTGAGGGGCGGGCTGTAATTCCTGGCCTTTGATAGTTTGAGTGATCACAGGGGAGGCAGTGGGCTCCACGGCCACGGATGTGATGTTTTTGCCCATGGTGTTTTTGATGTAGCGAGAGACGCCGGTAATGGTGCCGCCGGTGCCGACGCCAGCGACCAGGACATCGATTGCGCCTTCCAGATCCCGCCAGATTTCCGGACCGGTGGTCTTTTCATGAATTTCAGGGTTGGCGGGGTTGTCGAACTGTTGCAGCATCAAGTGTTGCTGCGGGTCCTGAGAGACGATTTCCGACGCCTTCTCGATCGCGCCTTTCATGCCCTTGGGACCTTCGGTCAGCACAATTTCCGCGCCCAGCGCTTTCATCGCCTTACGGCGCTCCAGGCTCATGGTGGCGGGCATGGTCAGAATCAGCTTATATCCCCGCGCGGCGGCGACAAAGGCGAGAGCAATACCGGTGTTGCCGCTGGTGGGCTCAACCAGGGTCATGCCTGGCTTGAGACGACCGGATTTCTCCGCATCCCATACCATGTTTGCGCCGATACGGCATTTCACAGAGTAGGCCGGGTTGCGGCCTTCAATTTTGGCGAACACATTGCCTTTGGTGACGCGATTCAGCTTCACCAGCGGCGTGTTGCCGATGGACATGGAGTTGTCTTCGTAGACGTTCATTACGTATCTCCTTGCAGATTAAGTAGATTTCCCCGGCCATAACAATACGAGCGTGAGAGATAGCTTAGCGGCTGGCATGAAATATTTGAATGTTTTCGGGTAATATATCCGCTTATAACTCCTCTAATAATTATGCATTCACACAACTTACAAGGTTTCACACATGAAGTTTTCCGGCACCAAGAATTATGTCGCCACTGACGATCTGCAGCTGGCGGTCAACGCGGCCATTCGATTGCAGCGGCCGCTTCTTATCAAAGGCGAACCCGGTACAGGCAAGACCATGCTGGCGGAAGAGCTGGCGGAAGCCCTGGGGGCGCCCCTGATTCAATGGCATATCAAGTCCACCACCAAGGCCCAGCAAGGACTGTATGAATACGATGCGGTCTCGCGCCTGCGTGACTCCCAGCTGGGCGACGATCGTGTTCACGACATTCGCAACTACATCAAGAAAGGCAAGCTGTGGGAGGCGTTTGAGTCTGAGCAGCAGTCCGTGCTGCTGATCGATGAGATCGATAAAGCGGATATCGAGTTCCCCAACGACCTGTTGCTGGAGCTGGATAAGATGGAGTTCTACGTTTACGAGACGCAGGAGCGAATCCGTGCGACCACTCGACCTATCGTCATCATCACCAGTAATAACGAAAAAGAGCTGCCAGACGCTTTCTTGCGTCGCTGCTTCTTCCACTACATCAACTTCCCCGACAAAGACACCATGGAGTCGATCATCGACGTCCATTACCCGGGCATCCAGCGTTCGCTGGTGAAGGACGCCCTGGATGTTTTCTTTGATGTGCGCAAAGTGCCAGGGTTGAAGAAGAAACCGTCTACATCGGAGTTGATAGACTGGCTCAAACTGCTGATGGCGGACAATCTCCCAGAGGATGTGTTGCGCAACCACGATCCCAGTCAGGCGATTCCTCCCTTGTACGGCGCCTTGGTGAAGAACGAGCAGGATGTCCACCTTTTGCAGAAACTGGCGTTCATGACGCGCAGAAAAGGCTGATTGCAGCAATGAGCGGACGCAATGCTGCGTCCGCGAGCAAAGGAGGACACCTATATGTTGATTGATTTCTTCCTGACGCTGCGCAAGAACAAGGTGCCGGCGTCCTTACGGGAGCTGCTCGACCTGCTGGAGGCGCTGCAACAGGGGCTGGCGTTTGCGGATATGGATGACTTTTATTACCTGAGCCGCGCCTGTCTGGTAAAAGATGAAAAGCATTATGACAAGTTTGATCAGGCTTTCGGCGTCTACTTCAAAGGACTGGAAGATCTGAATGCGGTGCTGGAGGCGCTAATCCCCGAAGATTGGTTGCGGGCGGAATTTGAAAAGCAGCTCACCGATGAGGAAAAGGCCAAGATTGAATCCCTGGGAGGTCTGGAAGAGCTGATCGAGGCGTTCAAAAAGCGACTTGAGGAGCAGAAGGAGCGTCATCAGGGCGGCAATAAATGGATCGGGACTGGCGGCACGTCGCCATTTGGAGCGAACGGCTATAACCCGGAAGGCATTCGCATCGGGCAGAACGGCTCCCGCAATCGCCGTGCGGTGAAGGTTTGGGAGCAGCGTACTTATAAAGATCTGGACGACTCCATCACCCTTGGCATTCGCAATATCAAGGTGGCGTTGCGTCGTCTGCGCAAATTCGCCCGTCAGGGCGCGGCGGAAGAGCTGGACATGCCGGATACCATCCGCAGCACCGCCAATAACGCCGGATACTTGGATATCAAGATGGTGCCGGAGCGCCATAACTCTGTAAAAGTGTTGCTGTTTTTCGATATCGGCGGCTCCATGGACCCGCATATTCGCGTGTGCGAGGAGCTGTTCTCCGCCGCGCGCAGCGAGTTCAAGCACATGGAGTACTATTACTTCCACAACTTCATTTATGAAGGCGTGTGGAAGAGCAATATCCGCCGCGTCAGCGAAACCATTCCAACCTGGGACATTCTGCATAAATACGCATCGGATTACCGGGTGATTTTTGTGGGGGACGCCAGTATGGCGCCTTATGAGATCACCCATCCCGGCGGCAGTATTGAGCATTGGAATGAAGAGGCCGGGGCAGTCTGGATGCAACGGGTGTCGGATAAGTTCGACAAGGTGATCTGGCTGAATCCCTATCCCAGAGACTATTGGGGCATGGGCGGTTCGTTGGAAATCACCCGCCAGTTGGTTAACCAGCATATGTATCCGCTCACCATTGATGGGCTGGAGCAGGGTATGAAGTACCTGAGTAAGTAGCTCCCTCAGGATCTTTTCTAAGCGCCGTCGCAGGACGGCGCTTCTTTCATTGCTTTCTCTTCTATTGCTTACCTTATTGCGCTGCGCTGGCGAATCAGGCGTCGGTGGCGAACGCTAACTATGTCTCGTTTTGTAAACATTTGTGTAGTTTGGTGAATCGAGTTCACACTATCGCTGACGACCCGGTGCTACCATGGCTTTCGTCTCTTTCTGCGTTCACCCGGGAGTTCGGCTCTCACAAGGGTATTGAGGATGAAGGCTTTGCGAATAATTCCAAGAATAATCATCACAGCGTTGCACATACTGACATTCGTCATTTCCTCCCAGGCTCATAGCGCCGCGACCGAGCGGGATATGGAGGCCCTCAAGCAGCGCGTCATCGAGCTCAACCGCGAGCTATATAAACTGCAGGAAGAAGTCCTGTATCCCATCGACACGCAAGTAGTGTTTTTTCTGGCCGTAGATGAAAACGTCGGTTTTGAGCTGGATTCCGTCGAGCTGACTCTGGATGGTGACATGGCGACCACTTACCTCTACTCCGCACGTGAACTGCAGGCATTGCAGCGCGGCGGCGTGCAACGTCTGTTTATGGGGAACCTGCCCGCGGGCGCGCACAAGGCGGTGGCGGTTTTCAATGGACGCAGCGCCGGCGACAAATACCTGAGAAAAGCGGCGACGCTGTCTTTCAATAAAGAAAATGGCTCTAAATACCTGGAATTGCGGGTGCAGGGCGATGGCGTCAGAACGCCCCGTTTTCTGATCAGAGAGCTGCGCTAGGCGCTGCTGATTACGGTCGAACGTCATGAAAGGGGATGTAACGCCAACCATGCATCGAATGTCCGTCCTGCTGCTGATTCTGAATGCTCTGTGCATGCTCGCCAGCGCTGTGCGGGCGCAAGAAGCCGCCGACGAATTACTGCACCGGGAAGCTCTGTTTCACTACTACACGAATGACTTTCTACAATCCCTGGTGCTGTTGGAGAACGAGCACCTTGGCTCGAATCATGTAGATAATCAATATCATAACCTGAACCATATTCTCGCCATCGAATCCGGTCTGGAGTTCGGTATGCGTTGTAATGCGGAGTCGCTCCTGGAGCATTTGCAATTTACCGCCAGAGAACCCGAGGTTAAACAGCAGGCGCAAATGATCAAAGGGCGTCTCGCCTATCGCGATGGCGAGTGGGGAGAGGCAGTGGAGTTGTTCGCCGGAGCGATGAAAGGTATGGCCCGGGATCGCAAAGACGAAGCCCTCTACTACATGGCGAACAGCTACCTGCAATTGCGCCGCCCGCAGGAGGCGGCCAAGGTTCTCGGTGAAGCCTCCCAGGGCAGTCTGTGGGCTGCGCATGGCTATTATAACCTGGGAGTGAATTACGCCGCGGATGATCCTGATTCTTCTCGCGCGTTGGTCGCGCTTCGCGTCGCTGCAGCCATGGCTGATGACAGTTATGAAGGGCGCGAGTTGAGTGATCGCGTCCTGTTGGCGGCGGGCCATATCGCGCTTTTGGACAAGGATTACAACAAAGCCCTGTCGTTCCTGAAAAACGTTCATGCTTCCGGCCCGGGAGCGCCGGCGGCGATCTATGACTACGGCATGGCGTTCGCGGGACTGGGGCGTTATCGCACGGCTATTCAATCCTGGCATCGGGCTAAAAAATTCGCCCTCACGTCTTCCGGCGTTGCGGAGACCTTCCAGGCCATCGCCTATGGCTATGAGCAGGAAAAGCTGCGCGCCACCGCCATTGACGCATACCTGGAAGCCATCGCCGTGTATGAGAAAGAAAAGCGCCAGGTCGATGAGGTCGTGACCGAAATCAACGCTAAAGGCGTGTTGGATTTGCTGTTGCAGGCGCCATTGCAGAACGGCGAAGTGGAATGGTATCTGGCCACGGATCTGCTCACCAATACGCCAAAGATCGCCTTTGTTCATTATTTGATGGATAAACCTGATTTCTTTCCCTTCGCCAAAGAATTGCTGCAAATGCACGGTTTACTGCAGTCGCTGCAGAATGGCGCGCAACGCATGGAGATCTTCTCCGCAGCCCTGGAGCGCCGCGCGCATCAGGCGAAGCAGGACGCCGCTGGAGCGCTTGCAAAAATGCGTCCGCAACAACTCAATCAACTGGTGTCGGAACGCAATGCGCTGGCCAAGTCCGCCGCCCAGGCTTCCGACGATCAAAAGGCGTTGCAACTGCTGGCGTTGCGCGAGCTGGACGAAAAGTTAAATCAACTCAAGGATAATTTTGTCAGTGTTCAGGGCGGCCTGCGCCAGGGCGGCGATCTCTACAAGACGCAACTACGCAAAGTTGAAACTCTGCAAAAAGAGTTCTCCGCCATGCATCGAGAACTGGCGGGGAAAATCAACGATTATGATAAGAAACTGTCACAACTGGCGGTCAAGTTGTTGCAGCAGCACTGGCGTGAAATAGACGGCTATCACGTGCGTAGCCAATTGGCGTTGGTGAATTTGTATGACGATTTGGCTGTGGCGGAGCTGCGTAAGAAGCAGCCTGTTGCGCCAGATGCGGCGACAGCCGGAGAGGGGGCGTTATGAGAGCTGCGGCCCTGGCGCTCAGTGTGAGTCTTCTTGGCTTTATTCCCCAGCAGGCGTTGGCGGACACGCTGGCGCCGATCATCATCGTGGAGAAGGACGAGGCGGACAAGACCATCGGCGAACTGAAACCCGCCTATATCGACTTCAGCTATCGGGTAGCGCCGCGAACGCCTTTGAATGAGGTGGCGTTGCGATACAGTCGCCTGATCCGCGAAGCCTCCGATCCGGAAGTGCGCATCAAGGCGCTGCATCGGCTGATCAACCTGGAAGAGCTGTTCTACGACGCCAAACCCCAGGGGCTGATCGACGACGAAATATGGAGTATCGCGATAGAGAGCTACGAAGCCCTGTTGCAGCGTCAACCGGGAGACAAAGACAACGATCGTATTCTTTATCAGTTGGCGCGCGCCTGCGGCATGCTGGGGCGTACCGACAAAGCGCTGACCAGTCTGGAGCGATTGGTAGGACAGTATCCGCGCTCTACTTATACGACAGAGGCGTGGTTCCGCATTGGCGAGTTACGCTACAGCGCTGGCGAATATATCAAAGCGCAATCCGCATACAGCCGTGTGCTGGCGGATCGCGGCGATGGCGACCTGGCTTCCAAGGCCCGCTACATGTTGGGCTGGACCCAGTTTAAACAGGAAAACTTCAGCGCGTCATTGCAGACTTTTTTGCAAGTGTTGTCTCACTTGGAGTCCAATTCCGCTCCTGCAGGACAGATGGCGCCCGGCGTCCGTGAAGCGGGGGATGACGCCCTGCGCATCGTCAGCATCATGGCCAGCTACGGTAAAGGGCCGGAAACGCTGAAAGCGGCTATTGCGCTGGGCGATTATCGTCCCTTGGCGCCTAAACTGTATGCGGCGCTATACGACTACTACCTGCAGCGCGAGCGCTATCAGGACGCCGCCGCCAGCGCGCAGGCTTATATCGCCGCCTATCCGGCGGCCACGGATCGTAGTGACTTCCATGACCGCATTATCGCCGCTTACGACCAGGGCGGCCTGCCTTCGCTGGCATGGGAGGAAAAAGCCCGTTTCACTCGTGAGCTGGGACTGTCGTCGAACTATTGGAACTCACAACAAGAGACCGCCAAAACCCGCCTGCGTCCCTCTCTCTATCAATATCTGGATGATTTGGGGCAAAGAGAATACGCCCTCGGCTTGAAGGCGGCAGGGGTGGAGCGTCGTACGCACCTGCAGAACGCGGTGGCGTATTTTGACGGTATGGAGGAGATCTTTCCCTCCGAAGGGAAAACCGCTGAAGCGCTTTACTTGCAGGGCGAAGCGTATTTTCTGCTGGAGGAATGGGAGCTTGCGGTGCGGGCCTATGACAAGGCGGGCTATTTCTATCCTGACTTTCCTCAACGTCATGAGGCGGCCTATGCCGGCGTTAACGCTTTGAGCAAAGCGGTGGACGCTAATCAGGAAGACGCTACATTGCGCAGCCGCCGTGTGGATGCGCTGCTGCGGTTTGCAAAAACTTTCCCCCGGGATACTCGCGCGACAGAAAGCCTGTTGTTTGCGGCGAATGAACTCTACGCCATGGAGCAGTACGGCGCAGCCCTGGATGCCGCTACCCAGACGGCTTCTTTTACAGATGATAAGGCGACCCGTAATGCGGCATGGACCGTCGCCGGTCACTCCGCTTTTGCATTGAGCCAATATCAGGACTCCGAGCACGCCTACCGGCAGGCGCTGTCGTTGCGCTCCCGCAAGGCGCCGGATTATGACGTGCTGATGGAAAATTTCGCCGCCAGCATTTACAGCCAGGGCGAGCAGGCGGAAGCGCGTGGAGAGGTCGCCGCGGCGTTTATTGAATACAAGAGAGTCATCGACGAAGCGCCGGAATCCCAGGTGCGCATCAGCGCCCAGTACGATGCGGGCATGCGCGCGATTGACCTCGGACGCTGGAAAGAGGCCATTGCTCTGTTGAATGACTTCCGTCAGCGCTATCCCAACCACAAGCTGACGGCGGGTATTGGCGAGAAACTGGTCTACGCCTATCAACAACACCAGCGTCCGGAATCCGCTGCGGATGAGTTGCTGCGTATCGCTGCGGGGGAAAAAGACGCTGAACGTAAGCGCAAGGCGCTGTTGCAGGCGGCGGAATTGATGGAAAACGCGGGGAGGGAGCAGCAGGCGGCCAAGGTGTACCTGCAATATGCGAACGAATTCCCGGCGCCGTTCGAGACCGCTATCCAGGTGCGGGATGCATTAATTGATTACTACGCCCAGAGCGCACAGATGCAACAAGCAGATCAATGGCGCGAGAAGTTGATTCAGTTTGAGGAGAGCGGCGACGCAGAACGGACTCCCGCGAGCCGATCTCTGGCGGCGGAAGCCAGTTGGACGCTGGCGCAAAAAGAAAAGGCGGCGTTTGACGACGTGCGCCTGACCTTGCCGTTGAGCAAGTCGTTGGCGGCCAAGCAAGCTGCGCTGAAAAAAGTCATGCAACGCCTCAATCGCATCAACGGTTATGGCGTGAGCGAATACGCCACTGCGGCGACTTACATGATGGGCGAAGTGTATCGCCAGTTGGGTAGAGACATTATGGAATCCAATCGCCCCGGTAATCTGAGTGATCTGGAGCGGGAGCAATACAGTCTGCTGTTGGAGGAACAGGCGTTTCCCTTTGAAGAAAAAGCCATTGAGTTTCTCGAGCTCAATGCGAGCCGGACCCAGCAAGGGGTTTACGACGAGTGGGTTAAGAAAAGCTATCTGGCGTTGCGGGAAATTATGCCCGCCAGATATGACAAGCAAGAGGTAAAGGTGGATGTCGCGCAAACGTTGCAATAAACACGGCGTTACAGGTTTGGCGCTAACGGCGACCTTGTTGCTGGTTGGCTGCGCTGGTTCGCCGGCTCGCAAGGACGCTGCCGCTGATATCTCTCCTGCCGGAGAACAGACTCAGATGAAGTATGATCAGGCGCTGGCGGCGTTAAACAATAATCAGGTCGCTTTGGCGGAGAATTTGTTCAAGCAGGTCATTGCCGATAAACCGGGTCTCAGCGCGCCTTATTTCAATCTGGGAGTCATTGCGGAAAAGCAGGGTGATCTGCCGTCCGCCAGGACATGGTACGCTCAGGCTCTGGATGTAAACCCCAAAGACGCCAGAGCTTTGAATCAGTTGGCAGTTTTAGCGCGGGAGGAGGGTGATTTTGAGAATGCCTTGGCGTTTTATGAAAGAGCGCTGAAGGCGGAGCCGAATGAGCCGGTTTATCATCGTAATATAGCTATACTTTACGACATGTATCTGGGTGATTACGTGCGGGCGTTGGAGCATTACCAGCGCTGCCAGGAACTTCGATCCGCTCCCGACGAGCAAGTGGCGATGTGGATCGCCGACCTTGAGCGGCGTATCCAATAGGCGGAGAAGGTATGAGATTTCAAATACTTGCCTTATGCCTCTGCGGTCTCTACAGTAACGCAGGTTTTGCGGCTGAGTTGATCGAGCTCGAAGGAACGGCGTTGAGAGGCGAGCAGGAGCAACCTAAAGTCTTGTACCTGGCGCCCTGGGGAACGCCGGATAGTCCGGCGATTGAAGTTCCAGAGCCGGAAAAAGAATTGGACGGCGCGCTCAGACCGCTAGATAGACAGGCGTTTCGGCAAAGTCTGTACTATCGTAAAAACCTTAAGATAGGCGATTTAGACCAGCAATAACCTAGAAGTGATTAAGGAGTCAGCGCGATATGTTCGAGACTGTCGTTCGCTTTTTTCAAGATGGTGGTGTTTTCATGTATCCCATCGCCATTGTCCTCGTGATCGGCGTAGCAATCGCTGTTGAACGATATATCTATCTCAGCGTCGCCAAGTTGAGCAACCGCGCGGACTTCAACAAACTGATCATGATGATCGGGCGCAAGGATTACCTCAATGCGCTGAAGCAGGCCAAACAATCCAAGACCGCCATGTCCACCATCGTGGAAGCGGGTTTGACCCGTTTGCTGAACCGTCAGCCGCGGGATCAGATTGAATACGCGATGGAAGAGGGGTTGATGGAAGTTCTGCCTCGTCTGGAAAAGCGTACGCAATATCTGGCGACGCTCGCCAACGTCTCCACGCTGTTGGGACTCCTGGGGACCATTATCGGTCTGATCGCCGCCTTTACCGCCGTCGCCAACGCCGACCCCGCGGAGAAGGCCAACTTGTTGTCGAAGAGTATTTCGGTGGCGATGAACACCACCGCATTCGGCTTGATTGCGGCGATTCCTTTACTGCTGGTGCACGCCATCCTGCAAACCAAAACCAACGAAATCGTGGATAGTTTTGAAATGGCTGGCATCAAGATCATGAACCTGATTTCGGAGAAACCAGCCCAGGCCGCCCCGGTAGCGAAAGCCGCACCAGAAAGAACATAGGACAGACCGATGCGTCGTAAACACCGTCGTCCGGAGGCTGTCGCTGACCTGGATATCACGGCGTTCATGAATCTCATGATCGTCCTGGTGCCGGTGCTGCTGATCAATCTGGTGTTCTCTCAAACCAGCGTTCTGAACCTGAACTTCCCTGAGTCCGCCGCCAACTCCGCCCAGGACAATAAAGACCAGCTGCAATTGCAGGTCATGATCCTGGAAGAGCAGTTGGTGATTGCAGACAACAAGGGCGGGGTCATCATGCAGATCCCGAAGCAGGCGGAAGGCGAGCATGACTATAAGACGCTCGCATTGGCTATGCAGGACATTAAAGCCCGGGTCCCTCCAGATAAGAAAGATATTACGTTGTTGCCTCAGGAAAGCACGTCCTATCAAACACTGGTTAGTGTGATGGATAAGGTGCGTTCCTACAAAACCGTTGTGGCGGGAAGCGTTGTTAACGCGGAGTTGTTCCCGGATATCTCCATTGCCGATGCGCCTGAGATCATTCCGGCAGGAGGCGCGCAATGAAGCAGTCAGGCCGCGCCAAGCGTTATCAACGCCATTACCGAAGAATGCATAAAACAGCGTCGCTGAATCTGGTGTCGCTGATGGATATATTCACTATTCTGGTGTTCTTCCTGATGGTGAATTCATCCGATGTGCAGGTGCTGCAGCAAAACAGCGCTGTAGAGTTGCCCGTGTCCATTGCCGACCAGCCGCCCACTGATCAGTTGACTGTCACGGTGACGGATGACGACATTATTGTTGGCGGCAGAGTGGTCAGTAAGGTCGCCGCCGCGGTTAATCAGGCCCCGTTGTTGATTAACGGACTCAAGCTGGAATTGGACTATCAGGTGTCCCGCGTCAACACGCCGGCGCCGCCTGAAGGCAGACCAATTACCATCATGGCGGATAAAGAGCTGCCGTATAAGTTGCTGAAGAAAATCATGTCCACCTGTGTGGAAGCGGGCTACAGCAGTATCTCACTGGCGGTAAGACGCACCACCGAGAAGGAGGCCTAGCATGGTGAAAGCACGCGCCGGCTCTCCTTTGCCGTGGAACGTTGACGCTAGGGAGCGAGATCGTTTCTTTCTGATTCTCGCGTTCGCCATGTTGGTTATGCTGGTGGCGGGCGTGATTATCCCGTTGGTTGATTTGCCTGAGAAGTCCCGTGAAGAGTTGGAGGCGTTGCCTCCCCAGCTGGCGCGGGTAGTGATTGAAAAACGGGAAATGCCAAAACCGGAAATCAAAAAGCCGGAACCGAAGCCGGAGAAAAAGGAAGAGAAGAAAGAAGAGCCCAAGCCGAAACCCGAGCCAAAGCCAGAACCGAAACCACAGCCCAAGCCTGAGCCGAAACCTGAGAGAAAGGTGACGCCGAAGGCGGAGCAACCCAAGCAGCAGACGGTAGATCAGGCGCGCGAGAAAGCACAAAGCTCTGGTTTGTTGGCGCTGAGCGATCAGCTCTCCGATATGAGAGCGCTGGCGGACACGGCGGATGCGTCAGACCAGCCGCTGTATACGGCGACTCCGATCAGCAAGAAGGCGTCAGATAAGCTGGTGAACAATGTTTCCACTTCAGGGAGTGGGGGCGTGGACGCCAACAAGCTGGATAAGTCTACCCAACAGGTGGCGCTGGCTTCGCGTAAGGTGACGGAAGTGCAGGAAAAAGCCCAGCCGGGCGGAGGTGGTTCCACCAGCAAGAAAACGTCTGGTTCCGGTTCTGGCAATCAGCGCAGCACAACGCGTTCCGCCGAAGAGATCAGGAAGGTCTTTGATGCGGCCAAAGGGCAGCTGTCTACCTTGCATAAGCGTGCGCTTCGCAAAGATCCAACGCTTAAAGGAACCTTGGTGCCTGAGCTGACAGTGGAAGCAAATGGCAGTGTGTCTCAGTGCAAGATTGTGGAGAGTAACCTGAATAATCAGGACTTCGAAAAGAAAATCTGCTCTTACTTGAGGCTGCTGAACTTCGGCGCCAAATCCAACGCAGGCAAACAGGCGATCAGATATCCCATTGACTTGCTGTAAGCCTGAGCAAACAAAAAAAGCGCCCCTGAGTGGGCGCTTTTTTTATGGAGAAAACTGAGCGGCGGACTTGATGAAGCCGGTCGCTCTTAATTAGCGAATCACTGTTCGCCGCTGATGGATATAGCCGGTAGTGTGGGCCTTTCCAGTGAAATTTTCTCATCTGGGGCGATGACCTTCGCCTGACCTTCCACCACCAATACGCCATTTTGATTGTGAATGGCGCAATCCAGAACCACCCGTTTCTTCGACAGCTTTTCCGTTACTGTGAGGGTGACCGTCAGGACATCATTTAACTTTACCGGACGCTTGAAGCTCAGGTGCTGTTCCAGGTAAATGGTGCCGGGACCCGGAATAACGGTGGCCAAAGCCGCAGAAATCAATGCGCCGGACCACATGCCGTGGCCGATTCTCTCCTTGAATACGGTGGACTGCGCGTACTCGGCGTCCAGATGCACCGGATTGATATCACCGGAAACGGCGGCGAACAGAACGATTTCCTGCTCTGTCAGTGTACGGGTGTAAGTGGCGGAGTCGCCCACATGAAGTTCGTCGTAGGTAATGTTTTCTAGCGCGTCCATAGTGAACTGATAACTTGATTGGGTTGCTGACAACGCACGCCGGAGAGTGGCGACGCAGGGATTAACTTTCCTTTATATATTAGTGTAATCCATATTTCTCTAACGCGTCTGTTACGGAGTGTGCGCGGTCACCCATGAGGACAGGTCGTTCAGCACTTGCTGGCGATTGATCTCGTTGAGCATTTCATGGCGTCCGTCGGGGTAGAGCGTGCAGCTGAGGTCGCGTACGCCCGCCTCGCGTAAGTGGCGCTCCAGTCTTTTTACCCCCTTGCCGAACTCTCCAACCGGATCTTTATCTCCCGCGATCAGATAGATAGGCAGATTGGGGTTGATGCGGGAGAAGCTGGCGGACGTGAAAATGCGCCGCAGACCATCCAGCATCGCGATCCAGGTGGCGGTGGTGCAGATGAAGCCGCACCATGGGTCCTTAATGTAGTTGTCCACTTCGGCGGGGTCGCGGGAAAGCCAGTCGAATTCCGTACGATTAGGAGCGAAGCGATGATTGAATGAGCCGAATGAAAGTTGATCCAGCAGGCGACTGGCGCTGCGCGCGCCCAGGCGTAGCTTTTCCGCCCTGGCGATGGCCGCCGCCGCAAGATATTTCAATGGCGCGCCGTAATTACTGCCGGAAAGAATAACGCCGTGAAAGGGCGGGCGGTGCGCGATCAGACATTGCAGACTGATAAAAGACCCCATGCTGTGGGCGAAGAGAAAATGCGGAACGTCTGGATGCCAGCTTTTTATCTGATTGGCCATAAACAGCAGGTCTGCGGCGACTTTGTCCCAGCCGTCGCGATCAGCGTAATGACCAGTCTGCCCGTTGGCGATAGAGCGGCCATGACCGCGGTGATCATGTGCGACAACCGCGTAGCCCCGGGCGCAGAAGTGCTCAGCCAGATTCCGGTAGCGTCCGGCGTGCTCCGCCATGCCATGGGAAATCTGAATAACGCCGCGTATGACGGGGGCGTCCGGTATCCATCTGTAGTACCCGATTTTATGGCCGTCCGTGCTGGTCAGGAAATCTTCCAGGTTGCGCATGATGTTTGCTATTTATTGGATTTTATTAGTGTTTTATACGCTGATTCGCAACAATTTAGCTACCGTCGGCATCAGCGTCAACGATTATTGTCGCGGTATTCCCGCTCTGTATTGTCCCAGGGGAGCCAAGGAAACGCCGATAATTAAGTAAGACTTTTGTCTACATAAGCCAAAATAAAGCTGCTATTCTATCGCGCACTATAAAAAACGAGCCCACTATACCGTTCCGGCTTAATGGGGTAATCACCCGACCGGGTGACTCTCCTGAAAATAGCGCCGCCCGATGACAGAAGTAAGAATGGGGTAGTGGTCGTCAGGGATTCGATGATTGGCTTATATATGATCGCGAGTAAGAGTTTCTAATGTGGGGTGCGTCGAAACCGCCGGGTGCGGAAGTCGACGTTGCTCTGTGCAGTGGAATTCACTCATTTTAAGGGTTACGGCGCAGGTTCGAGCGCCGGGCGCATAAGCGTCGAGTTAGCTGCGGAATTGCTCCGTCATCCTTGAAGCCGTCGCCTCGGGCGACGCGGTCATCTCTCAGTCAGTCCCGATTGCCGAAGACAATTACAAATATAATCAGATTGCCTATTAACAGCGTTGGCCAGGAGATAGCGGTATGGATAATTTTTTCAAGGATAAATATCCCCCCGGAGTTCCATCCGAAGTTGAATTGGGGAAATACAAATCGGTTGTCGACATGTTCGAACAGGCATGTAAACGATACGCGGACAAACCTGCGTTTACTGCCGTCGGCGCCACCATGACATATGGCGAAATGGAGAAGCACACGCGCGCATTCGCCGCCTACCTGCAGAATGAAACCAACCTGAAGCCCGGCGACCGTATCGCCATCCAGATGCCTAACCTGCTGCAATATCCGATCGCTGTTTTCGGCGCCATGCGGGCGGGACTGATCGTGGTTAACACTAACCCGCTTTATACCCCGCGGGAAATGGAGCATCAGTTTAACGACTCCGGCGCCAAGGCGTTGGTGGTTCTGGCCAATATGGCTTCGCAGGCGCAGGAAGTGCTTCCGCATACCGGCGTGGAGCACGTCATCGTGGCGCAGATTCCGGACATGCATCCGCCAATCAAGCGCATGGTGATGAACGCGGCGATCAAGTACGTCAAGAAAATGGTGCCGCCTTATAATATTCCCAACGCGGTCCCGTTCACTAAAGTCATGTCCATGGGCGCGCGCTACACCTTTAAGCCTGTGGACGTTAACCCCGAAGATATCGCGGTGTTGCAGTACACCGGCGGCACGACCGGCGTCGCCAAAGGCGCCATGCTGACCCACCGCAACCTGGTTTCCAACGTAGCGCAATTGAAGCCGTTACTGACGGTGCGTCTGGGTGAAGCCATCGAGACAGTCATTGCGCCGCTGCCGCTGTATCACATTTATTCATTCACTATGAATTGCGGCGTCATGCTGGATACCGGCAACCACAGTATTTTGATTCCCAACCCGCGGGATTTCGACGGCTTTATCAAAGAGCTGGGCAAATGGAAATTCACAGCGTTCCTGGGCATCAATACGCTGTTCGTGGCGCTTTGCAACAATGAGAAATTCCAGGAGCTGGATTTTACTTCCCTGAAAGTGACTGCCGCCGGGGGCATGGCGCTGACCAGCGATACGGCGAAAATGTGGAAGAAAGTCACGGGTTGTGATGTGACGGAAGGCTATGGCATGACAGAAACCTCGCCAGTGGTTTCCATCAACCCCATGAACGCCATTCAAATCGGCACTATCGGTCTGCCGATCCCCAATACCATGGTGAAAATCATGGACGATGAAGGTAAAGATCTTACCGTCGGGGAAGTCGGCGAGCTGTGCGTTAAAGGGCCTCAGGTCATGAAAGGTTACTGGCAGCGTCCGGATGAGACCGCAAAAACCATGACTGAAGACGGCTGGCTGAAAACCGGCGATATCGCCATGGTGCAGAACGACGGCTACCTGCGCATTGTGGATCGTAAGAAAGATATGATTCTGGTGTCTGGTTTCAACGTCTATCCCAACGAAATTGAAGATGTAGTCACCAGTCATCCGGATGTGGTTGAGTGCGCGGCGATTGGCGTGCCTGACCTGAAAAGCGGCGAAGTGGTGAAAGTGTTCGTTGTGAAGAGCAATCCCAATCTTACTGAAAGCGCGCTGAAAGAGTTCTGTCGCGAGCGCCTGACCGCTTACAAGGTGCCCAAAACCATCGAGTTCCGCGATGAATTGCCGAAAACCAATGTCGGTAAGATTCTGCGCCGGGAGCTGCGCGATGAGGAAATCAAAAAGCAGAAAGACAAAGCGGCGTAACTCTGCGCGGCGAGTCCAGGAGAGCTGAAAAGCGGGTGAGAGCCCGCTTTTTGTGTTATTAAAGGCGGGTTCTTTCAGTTGTAGAGCGTTGTTAATTGATTATGCAGAAAGCGGTCAGTCTGTTCGCCTTTGGGTTTCTGGCGTTTATTCTATGGATTATCTATCTGGCGGATACTGGTGGAGCGAGCATTTTCTTCGACTTCGTCCAATCCATTCCCTATGGCGATAAACTGGGGCACTTTTGCTTGTTTGGCGTCCTGACTCTGGCCGCTAACTTCGCCTTCAAAACCAAACACCTGAAACTGGGCCCGATTCCTCTCTATGTCGGCGCGCTTTGCGTGCTTACATTCGCAATAGGGGAAGAGTTGACGCAGGCGTTCTTTCCCTCCCGCACGCTGGATATCACCGATGTCATGGCGGATGTGGCCGGCATTGCGTTTTTTTCCTGGGTGACCCTATTGCTGTCCGCCAAGAAGGCGGCTGAGTCTTAGCGTTACATTGGATGTATATCCTCTACGCTGCAGGTTTTAAATTCTTCATGAAGAGTGAAGAGAACAACTGGTGTTATTAATAAAATAATGAAACTTGATGTCGTGGATAGTCTCGCGCCAGTGGTCATTTTTCTGAGTGCAAATTACGAGTATGACTGCCTGAATTTCAAGCTGTTGCGTGGTTACGCTATCCCATTTACCGCTTAACTATTAACCCATTTCCCGCTAACATCCGCATCCTGAATTAGTATTGGTTAAAAAGTATATTACATGTCGAGTGAGTCTCGTTTTGACCCGTCCCTGGTGTTAATCAAAGATCGTTTTAGATTGCAGAGGCAATGGCGGGAAATCGCAAAGGGTTCTGTTGCGGAAAAGGACGTTGAAAAATTCTGGCGCGCGACACTGCGTTCTATGGAAATTCGGGCGACGCGCCTGCAAGCGATGCCGCAGGTGCGGTATCCGGATAATCTGCCAGTCGTCGATAAGCTGGAAGAGATCAAAAAAGCCATTTCTGAAAATCAGGTGGTTATCATCGCCGGTGAGACCGGCTCCGGTAAAACCACGCAGTTGCCGAAAATCTGTCTGGATCTGGGGCGCGGCGTGGACGGTTTGATCGGCCACACGCAGCCTCGTCGTCTGGCGGCGCGCTCCGTCGCTAACCGCATTGCCGAGGAGCTGAGCTGCGAAGTTGGCAAGCAGGTGGGGTATCAGGTCCGTTTTACTGATCATACCGACGACAGCACGTTGGTGAAGTTGATGACCGACGGCATACTGCTGGCGGAAACCCAGAATGACCGTTTCCTCAATCGTTACGACACGATCATTATCGATGAAGCCCATGAGCGCTCGTTAAATATCGACTTCCTGATCGGTTATCTGAAAAACCTCCTGCCCAAGCGGCCCGACCTCAAAATCATCATCACCTCCGCCACGATTGACCTTGAACGCTTCTCCGAACACTTCAATGGAGCGCCTGTGGTGGAAGTGTCTGGCCGCACTTATCCGGTAGAGCTGCATTACCGTCCCTTGACCACTATGGACGACGAGGTGGATATCGGTCTGCAGGATGGCGTTGTGCATGTGATTCGGGAAATCGAGCAGATGGAGCGTGAGCAGCGCAAACCACCCGGAGATATCCTGATATTCATGGTTGGAGAGCGGGAGATTCGCGAGACTGCGCAGAGATTGCGTAAAGAGGAGTTTCGTAACACGGAAATCCTTCCCCTGTACGCTCGGCTCAGTAATCAGGAGCAGAACCGTATTTTTCAGTCCCATGGCGGACGTCGCATTGTCGTCTCCACCAACGTGGCGGAAACTTCCCTGACGGTGCCGGGCATTCGTTATGTGATCGATCCGGGGCAGGTGCGCATCAGCCGCTATTCATACCGCTCCAAAGTGCAACGACTGCCGATAGAGGCGATTTCGCAGGCCAGCGCCGAGCAGCGCAAAGGCCGCTGTGGTCGGGTGGCGGAGGGTGTGTGTTTCCGGCTGTACTCTGAGGAGGACTTCGTCGGTCGCGACCCCTTCACCGATCCGGAAATTCTGCGCACCAACCTGGCGTCGGTCATTCTGCAGATGCTTTCGTTGCGTCTGGGCGATATCCAGAAGTTCCCTTTCATGCAGAAGCCGGACAAGCGGTATATCAATGACGGCTACAAGCTGCTGGAAGAGCTGGGCGCGGTTAACGCGCAGCGGCAGATGACGGCGATAGGACGGACCCTGGCGCGTTTCCCCATCGATCCTCGTCTGGCGCGAATGCTGGTGGCCGCTGCGGAAGGGCATTGCCTGAAAGAAATGCTGATTATTGTTTCCGCCCTGGCGGTGCAAGATCCAAGGGAGCGTCCCATGGAATTTCAGCAGGCGGCGGATGAAAAGCACGCGCAGTGGGCGGATGAGCAATCGGACTTCGTCAGCCTGCTGAACCTGTGGAACGGTTATGAGACGCAGCGCCAGGAGTTGAGCGCGAATCAACTGCGCAACTTCTGCAAGAAAAACTTCCTGTCTTTCCTGAGAATGCGCGAGTGGCGTGACACTCATCGCCAGCTGTTGTTGCTCTGCCATGAGCAAAGCTACAAAGAAAACACGGAGCCCGCTGCTTATGACGAACTGCATCAGGCTCTATTGGCGGGGCTGATCACCCAAATTGGCCAGAAAGACGAAAAGGGCGAGTACGCCGGCCCCCGTCAGCGCAAATTTGTGATCTTTCCGGGATCGAAAGTACGGAAAAAGGCGCCGAACTGGATTATGTCGGCGGAAGTGGTGGAAACCAGCCGTCTGTTCGCCCGCACCGTCGCTCGCATGGAGCCTGGCTGGATAGAAAAGGTTGCGCCGCAACTGCTCAAGAGCAGTTATCTGGAGCCGCACTGGTCGAAGAAGCGAGGCGAAGCGTTGGCGTTCCAGCAGGTCTCTTTGTATGGCCTGATTGTGGTGCCGCGTCGCCAGGTGAGCTACGGCCGCATTGATCCGCAGTTCAGTCGCGAGGCGTTGATCCGGGAAGGGCTTATTGAAGGCGAGATCAACAGCCGCCTGCCGTTTATTGTGCACAATGCGGAATGCCGGGAGGAAGTCGAGCAGATAGAAGCCAAAGCCCGTCGTCGCGACCTGTTGGTCGATGACGAAGTGTTGTTCCAGTTCTACGATGAGCAACTGCCCGCGGACATCACCACCGTCAAAGGGTTGGAGTATTGGTACAAGCGCTTGTCGGACGGTGACAAAAAGGCGTTGCTGTTATCGCCGGAAGCGCTGTTGCGAGTGCTGCCGGAGGTGAAGCTGGAAGAGCAGTTTCCCGACACATTGTTGTGGAATGGGCAGCAATTTCAGCTGAGCTACAAATTTGAGCCGGGCGCCAAAGACGATGGCGTGACGGTGCGCATGCCCGCCGCAGCCATGGCGCAGGCGCCAGTGGGTCTTCTGGACTGGTTGGCCCCGGGAATGCGTAAAGAGAAGTGCGAGGCGTTGATTCGCTCGCTGCCGAAGGCGATTCGGAAAAACTTTGTGCCTGTCCCTGATTTCGCCAAGGCGGCCAGTGACGCCATGGTTCCGGATAACCATCCCATGTCTCTGGCGTTGGGTGAGCAGTTGCGCAAAATGACCGGCATGCAGGTCGCTCCTGAGCAATGGGATGAATCCCTGCTGCCGCCTCATCTGCGCATGAATATCCAGGTAGTGGACAGCCAGGGCGGCGTGATTGACCAGGGACGAGATTATCATGAGCTGGTTAAAAGGCTTGAAGGACGCCTGGAAAAGTTGGCGCAGGAATCTGGAACCTTGTTCAAAGAGCAGGCAGGGCTGACTGAATGGAGCTTCGGCGCCATGCAGGAGAAAGTCGCCGTCAGCCAGGCGGGCGCCAGTCTGTTCCTGTATCCCTATTTGCAGGATCAGGGAACGTCCGTAGCGTTAAAGTCGGCGTTCGACGCGGGGTTCGCTCAGGCGCAGCACCGTCTCGGCATGGCGCGGCTGATCATGCTGAGGCTGGCGGATACGGTGAAGTATCTGAAGAAGAATCTGCCCAAGCTGAAAGAGATTGGATTGTACTATGCTCCAACCGGAAAGCTGGATGGTCTGGTGGACGAGCTTGCCTTGACGGCCTGTATCGAGGTCTTTCTTAAAGACAAACCTGCGATCGCCAACGCAGATGAGTTCACTCGACGGGTGCAGCAGTATAAGGCGGATTTAATCCCCAAAGCGGAAGAGCTTGCGTTGTTGCTGCATGAGATTTTGCAGGCCTATCACCGCATAACCAAAGCCTTGGGTAAAAACACGGTTTTGGCGCTGGCGATGTTTTTGGGAGATGTGAAGCGGCAGCTTCAGCACTTGGTGTACCCCGGGTTTCTCACGGAAGCGCCGCTGGAATGGTTGCGGCAATATCCGCGCTACCTTGCCGCGATAGAGGAGCGGTTGGACAAGATGCCACGGCAGATCACTCAGGAGCGCCAGTTCCAACTGATGTTCGAGACGCTATGGTCGCAATACAACGCGAGAAAAGAGAAGCACCAACGGGAAGGTTATGTGGATGAAGAGCTCGCCAATTTCCGCTGGATGTTGGAGGAGTATCGGGTTTCCTATTTTGCGCAGAAGCTAGGCACCCTCATGAGCGTGTCGGAGAAGAAGCTTCAGAAGCAATGGGAAAAAGTCCGAATTTAATTCCGCTTCTTAACATAATGGTCACATTCTTCTGGGCGCGCCGGGGCAAATTCATCCAGCCCCGGCGCTGTTATGTGCTAAGATTTCTCGTCAATACGCGAGTGCAATAACTAATTAAATAAGTAGAGGCTGAATCGTGAGTTCTGTAGTCATTAGCGGCACGGGCCTGTTTACCCCGGCTTACAGCATATCCAATGAAGAGCTGGTGGCTTCGTTTAACGCCTATGTGCAACGTTTTAACGAAGAGAACAAAGAGAAAATCGAGTCAGGGGAAGTCGCCGCGCTACAAGAATCCTCGGCTGATTTTATCCTCAAAGCATCCGGCATCAAAAGTCGCTACGTTCTGGACAAAGAGGGCGTACTGGACGTAGACCGTATGCACCCCTATATCCCAGAGCGCAGCAACGAAGAGCCAAGCGTGCAGTGTGAAATGGCGGTCGATGCGGCGAAAAAAGCCATGGCTGAAGCGGGCAAGACCCCGGCGGACATTGATGCGGTCATTGTCGCCTGTTCAAACCTGCAACGCGCTTATCCCGCAGTGGCGGTGGAAGTGCAGAGCGCCTTGGGCATTGACGGTTTCGCCTATGACATGAACGTCGCCTGTTCTTCCGCTACGTTTGGCATTCAGGCTGCGGTCAACGCGATTGAATCCGGTTCCGCTCGCGCGGTATTGGTGGTGAATCCGGAGATTTGCTCCAGCCACCTGAATTTCAGGGATCGCGACAGCCACTTTATCTTTGGCGACGCCTGCACGGCGATTCTTCTGGAGAAGGCGGAGACTGCGACCAGCCAGCACCAGTTTGCAGTTATCGGAACCAAGCTTAAGACACTGTTCTCCAACAATATCCGCAACAACTTCGGCTTCTTGAACCGTTGTGATGAATCCGGGATTGGCAAGCCAGACAAACTCTTCGTCCAGAATGGACGCAAGGTGTTTAAAGAAGTGGTGCCAATGGTCTCCGAGATGATTGTGGAGCATTTGGGTGGCAACGATATCGACGCCTCCAGGCTCAATCGCATGTGGCTGCATCAGGCGAACTTGAGCATGAATCAGCTGATTTCAAAGAGAGTGCTGGGACGAGAGGCGACAGCGGAAGAGGCTCCAACCATTTTGGACACCTACGCCAACACCAGCTCAGCCGGCTCCATCATCGCATTTCACCTGAACAAGCAGGACCTGAATGGCGGCGCATTGGGCGTGATCTGCTCCTTTGGCGCAGGTTATTCCGCCGGCAGCATTATTGTTCGCAAGGTTTGATTCAGTCTGAAATCCAGACCTTTCTTTTCTCTGGCCGTGGCGAATGCGTCGCGGCTTTTTCATTTCTGGGCCTGACTCCTTCTTTATTTTGGATAGTCAGCGCAACCCGTTTCATTGAACTGTAACTATTCATAAGTGTCATATTGAGACAGACTCGTGGACGGGAACTGAGTTGAAAGACGCAAGCTGGGGTCGCGAATCATAAAGCCCGGGCTACAGAGGAATACCTACTTTGAAGTGGATACTTTGTCAGGTAGACTGCTCGGCCGTTGCAAAAATGTGAGTTAGCCCGCATATTAAACGGGCCTTTGAGCCAACCCGCCGCCATATCCAATAAAAATAAGCGCCCGCGGCCAGTTCAGCATTCCGCGTAGCGACGACGTTGAGAGGTCGCCGCAAGAAGACGGAAGCTTTGAGAGTCTTGAATACCGCCGAAGTTAAGCCAGACTGAAGAATACAGAGAGCCCCCCAAGGCGCTTAAGTGGGATTTATGGATACGAGTAAACCGCAGCATACAAGGCGTTTGTCCGCCGTTTTGTTATTGTCAATGGCCGCACCCGCAGGGGCGATGGCTTCTCACCCACAGGACCCGTGGGAATCTTACAATAGAAAGGTTTTCGCCTTTAACGAATTTCTCGACGACTACTTTCTGCGCCCCGTCGCCAAAGGCTATCGGGCAGTGACCCCGGAAGTCGTCGATCGCTCAATTACGAACTTTTTTGGTAACCTTGGCGATGTCGTTACGCTGGCCAACAATATTCTGCAGTTGAAGCATCACGAGGCCGCAGCGACGGCCAGTCGTATCATGTTTAACAGCACTTGGGGAGTTGGCGGTCTGTTCGATGTGGCGACAGCCTTTGATATTTCCGTCGACAAAGAGGATTTCGGTCAGACGCTTTGTTATTGGGGCGTACCCCAGGGCAACTATCTGATGCTGCCGTTCCTGGGCCCAGGCACGATTACCGACACCATTGGCCGCATTCCTGATAGTTATGCGGACCCGGTAGGGTATCTGTTCTCTGAGCCGGAAAGATATATCGCCAGCGCAACCCGTATTGTCGACAAACGCGCCGATATTATTCCGGCGGAAAATCTGATCCAGGGCGATCGTTATACCTTCGTCAGAAACGCTTATCTGCAGCAGCGTGAGTTCCTGATCAACGATGGCAAGATCGAAGATCCCTTTACCTCCGACGACTTCGACGAAGACTATTGATCCTGTCAGGCGGGAGCCAGTCTCTCGCCGTCTCATCCTCATCCTTTTTCTCGCCACGCCTCTTTCCGTCCTTCACTTGTTTAGCTACTTGCGGCCCTCCCTGTCCGATAAGCTATATTTAATCTAAGGATTTGATAGCTGGGTGGGAATGATGTCGAGATATTTGAACACGAAACTTCACAAGTACCGTAAGGCGATGGCCGAGGCGAGAGATTACGCCACCTGGCGTGACGCCGCGCTGGAGCTGGACTATCTGGAAGGGCATGTGGAGTGGAAGGAGTCATTCGCCAGCGATTTATACAATTATGAGCTGATTTATGACCGCCTGATGGAGCTTCGCAACGCGATGCAGGGGCGGGATCACTCCAAACTGATCCGCAGTTTGCGCGAAGGGTTGCACCATGACCTCGGCAATATGGGGAATGCGTTGCTGTATCAGCACAGTTATATCGGCACCAAGCACTTGATTGAGGAGTACGTCAATCAAGTCTGTGATGCGCTCAATTACGTCTGTGACAATGATATTCCCGAGCTGCCGCCGCGGCAGAAACTGGAGTTTTTCAAAGATACGTCGATCAGCTTCGGCCGGCCTTCACTATTGCTGAGCGGGGGCGCGACATTGGGTCTGTTTCATCTTGGCGTGATCAAGGCGCTGTGGGAGCGCGGCCTGCTGCCTCAGGTGATCGCTGGCTCCAGTGTTGGGTCCGTCATTGCGGCCATGCTGGGGACTCATACTGATGCGGAAATTCCGGAAATGCTGGAGCCCCATCGCCACAATCTGAAAGCTTGGCGCTGGATGGGGATGTTCAATGGTCTGCGCGGGCGCGGGTTTATGGATATCCGCCAGCTGGAGAAATGTCTGCGTTCGAATATTGGCGAGTATTCCTTTTTAGAGGCCTATCAGCGTACTGGCCGCAGCATTAATATCTCTGTCTCGCCCGTGCATCATCACCAGAAGGAGCGCTTACTTAGCGGTTATACCTCGCCTTATCTCCTGGTATGGAGCGCTGCGCTGGCGTCGTCGGCGGTTCCCGCAGTGTTCCCGCCCGTGCGTTTGATGCGCAAGGATGAGAACGGCGGCATTGTTCCCTACATGCCGAAACTTCGCTGGGTGGACGGCTCAGTGGTGAGCGATCTGCCTATAGAGCGACTCAAGCATCTGTATGACATTAACTTTTCCATTGTGAGCCAGACCAATCCGCATATCGTTCCATTTATGAATGCGAAGAAACGCGACCAGAAAATCAGTCTGGCGTCGCTGCCGTTGCGGGTGATCAAGGCGGAAATGCAATTTCACGGCATGGGCGCGTTCGATTATCTGCGGAAACAGGCCGAGCCGGAACTGCTGCGGCAGCTGTGCGGGCAAGCCTATACGGTTTTGGCGCAACGCTATTATGGCGATGTCACCATTGCGCCCCGTTATAGCTTCTGGCATTTCCGGCGGATGCTTTCCAATCCCTCGCCGGATGTCGTCGAGCGCCTGGCGCTGGAAGGCGAGCGCGCCACTTGGCCGAAAATATCCATGATTCGGACACACTCCAAGATCAGTCTGACTCTGGAGAAAGGAATCAAGCGATTGAAAAACAGGCTGCAGGGACGCAAGGCGGAATTGCGGGTGGTGAACGTTACCAAATAGACATAATAGAGCGCAGTCGCGACGCTGACGGGGAATTTATGTGTTTCATGGACGAATCCCTGAAATTTGCCGTTTCTATAATTTAACTCCGTCGTCCGGCGCGTTACACTAGCGCGTTGACAGTAACTATGCCCGCGCCAACAGGCGCAATTTTGGATTCCATGTACGAAGCGTTTTTCGGATTAAAAGAAAGCCCATTTTCCATCGCGCCTGATCCCCGTTATCTCTACATGAGCGAACGCCACAGAGAGGCTTTGGCGCATTTGTTGTACGGCATTGAAAGGGAAGGGGGCTTCGTGCTGCTGACCGGTGAAGTCGGCACCGGTAAGACCACCACCTGTCGCTGCTTTTTGCAGCGGGTGCCGAAAAACACGGACATCGCTTTCATCCTGTATCCGAAACTCACCGCCAGAGAGCTGTTGGCCACGATCTGCGATGAGTTGCACATCGCTTATCCCGCCCAATGCTCCATCAAGATCCTGATTGACGTTATTCACAAGCATTTGCTGAAAGCGCACGCGGCCGGCAAGCATACTGCGCTGGTGATTGATGAAGCGCAGAATCTGTCTTCGGATGTACTGGAGCAATTGCGACTGCTCACCAACCTGGAAACAGAAAAAAAGAAACTGTTGCAGATTATTTTGCTGGGGCAGCCGGAATTGAAAGAGCTGCTGCAGCGGCCGGAATTGCGTCAGTTAGTGCAGCGCATTACGGCCCGTTATCACTTGGACGCGCTCTCACCCGTGGATGTGCGCGCCTATATCGGTTATCGCCTGTCCGTTGCAGGCTGTCGCAAAGAACTGTTCAGTAATGCGGCGATCAATAAGGTTTATAAGCTCAGTCGCGGCATACCTCGTATTATCAACCTGATCTGCGACCGGGCGCTGTTAGGCGCTTATTCGGAAAACAGCCAGGTGGTGACCCCTGCGCTGGTCAAGATGGCGGGCAAAGAAATTGGCCTTAACGCCAAACGCACCACCGTGAAATGGTTGGACAACTGGATCGTCAAAGGCTTCGCCGCTGGCGCGTTGGCGGGTGGTTTGACCCTGGTGCTGGGCTTGTCGCTCAATCAGGATCGCCGCCAGCCGGAAAAGGCCATTGGCGCGGTTGCGCAGGCGTCCGCCTTATCGGATGCGAGCGAAGGGGGAGGCCAGATTCAGCGGGATGAGGGCGCGCTTAAAGACGCCGCCTTACCTTCCGAAGAGAAAGGGGGCGCTTCTGAAGCTTCCGTCGGCGGCGCGACTGCAACCGCCGCTGCACAGCCCGCCGCCTGGGTATCGCCAGTGGCGACCTCAGCATCCAAGGTGCTGGGCGGCTATCAACCCAAGGGCGACAATACGCGTAAGGCCTATCAGTCTGTGATGCATATCTGGGGACTGGCCGACAATGCCGGCGCTCGCGGTTTGGTGTGTGAATTCGTAGAGACTCGCGGGCTGCGCTGCCTGCATCGACAGGGCAATTGGCGCAGCCTTCTGCAGCTGAATCGTCCAGCCGTGTTGAAATTGATGAATAATACCGGCGAAACCTTCAGCGCTGCGCTAATCTCCGTATCGGCGGATCAGTCAGCGGTGATTGAACTGGATGGGGAACGTCATACTATTCCTTTGGCGGAACTGGATGGGCATTGGCAGGGCGATTACAGTATTTTGTGGAAAGTGCCTCCTTATGCGTCCATGGTGATTCAGCCAGGGGAAGTGCAGGGTGAAAATGAGTGGATTGACGGCAAGATCAAACGGGTGAACGAGGTTTGGCTGTCTCAGGGCGAAAAGCCTTCACTGGAGCCGCTGCCCGACACCTCATTGAAAGACCGGGTGCGTTGGTTTCAACAGGAGGTCGGGATATTGCCGGACGGCATTCCCGGCGCCATCACCCTGATCATGTTAAACAGCTGGACTGACAGCACAGCGCCTCTGCTTATTCCGATCAAGCGCTCATAGGAAAACGACATGTCCTATATACTTGAAGCCCTGAGACGTTCCGAATCAGAAAGGTATCAGGAAAAGCTGCCTGACGTGGTGCAAGGCGGCGCATTCATGATGCCCCGTAAAGAGAAGCGCGCGCCCTGGGCGCTGATTCTCATTTTATTGCTGAGCCTCAACGCCATCGCCCTGGCGATTTTCTTTTTTATGAATCGGCCTTTCGAAAAAGAGACGCCAGTGGAGACAGCCTCCGCTGACGCCGCTCCCGCTTCATCTACAGCCTCGTCGGCGACCGCTCCTGCGACGCCAGCGCAACCCCTGTCAGCGCAGCCAGCTGCCGCGAGCGCTCCGAGTCAGGCGGTTCCCGTACAACCGATGAGCGCGAATAACTCGGACTTTATGGTTGATAAGGTGCCCCTGGATACCGCCTCGAACACCGATATCTATGTGGATCTCGGTGGTGAAGAAGAGGAGACGATCAATACGGATGGCGGCATGCTGATCGCGCCCTCCAGCGGCGCTTCACGCAGAACGATGATTATCCCCGGCTCTGGAGCGGCGGAAGCGGCTCAGAACGTGGAAGATCAGTATCCTAATATTTCTGAGCTGAGTACGGCTTTTCAGCAGCAGATTCCAGCGATGGAGTTCAATAGTCATATCTACAGCGCCAGTCCGGATGACCGTAGAATTATGATCAACAATAACTATCTTCGGGAAGGACAACGTTTCTCCGGCCTGAAGGTGTATCAGATTACCGAGAACGGCGTAGTGTTGGATAAAGGCGGCCAGTTATTCTGGATTCCCGTCATCCGTAACTGGGCTCCCGAAAGTTAGGCGAGCATGGTAAGTGAAGGTATAAAGGAGCAGATTCAGTCCGCCTATCGAAAGTATATCGCCGCCCGTAACATCAAGCCTCGCTCCGGGCAGCGGCATATGATCGCTGAGATAGCGCGTTATCTGTCCTCCATCGAACTGGACGGCGAGTTTCGCCGCAGCAACGACGCCACCACTTGTGTTGTGGAGGCGGGGACCGGCACAGGGAAAACCCTGGCCTATTTAATGGCGTCCATTCCGTTCGCGGCCGCGTTGCGCAAAAAAATCGTTATTTCCACCGCCACCGTGACGCTGCAGCAGCAAGTCGTGCAGCGTGAATTGCCGTTGCTGGCGGAGCACACGGATCTTGAATTCAAAGTCGCGCTGGCGAAAGGGCGCGGGCGCTATATCTGTCTGCATAAACTTGATTCCTATCTGGCTGGCCAAGAGCAAGGCATTTTGTTGCTGGATGGGCCGCAGGAGAGCGGTGGGCAGGATGTGGATGCAGAGGCCTACCAACGGTTCATGAACTGGATGGTGGACAAAGGGTGGAGCGGAGACTGGGACAGCGCCCCGGAGCCCATCGAAGAGACGATCTGGTCAACGGTGACCACGGACCATCGCCAGTGCCTGAATAAGCGTTGCTCATTCTTTACTCAGTGCGCCTATTACAAGGCGAAGATGGAGTCCGAAAAGGCGGAAATTATCGTCGCGAACCACGATTTGGTGTTCGCGGATCTGGCGTTAGGCGGCGGTTTTGTTCTGCCGCCGCCGGAAGAAACCATTTACATCTTTGACGAAGCCCACCACATGGCGGATAAGGCGTTGAATCACTTCGCCTTCAGCGCCGGTTTGAAATCCTCGCAGAAAATGTTGCGTGGACTGAGCCGCGCCCTGGTGGAAGGGCAAAGCGTTTTCGCTTACGACGAGCAGATCACCAACCGGGTCAGCCCAATGGCGGCGTTGTCCCAGGAAATGCATCACCATCTCGACGCCGTCGCCCGGTTTCTGAATGAAACCATAGAGTGGGAAGAAAACGACGAGCGCGCCACCTTTCAATACCGTTATCCCATGGGCGTGATTCCCGAGGAGCTGCGCAAGCTGTCAGCGGCGATGGCGGATAAGGTCGCAGAGATGAATAAGGAACTGGAGGCGGTGCTCAAGCGCTTGCGGGATCTTGCAGAAAAAGAGCAGCAAGGCGGCGCGCAGCGACAGGCCTATGATCAGGCGGTGATGGCGCTGTCGGTGTATCAGTCGCAAGTCGAGAATCTGGAAGATGTATGGCGAATCATGGGCGAGGAAGTCCAGGCAGGTCACACGCCAACCGCCCGCTGGCTGACGACCTGGGCTAAAGAAGCGGATAGCGATGTGGTCGTGCATGTCAGCCCCACCAATGCGGCGCATCTGCTGCGCAAGCGGCTGTGGTCGCGAGCGTTTGGCTGTGTGCTGACTTCCGCGACGCTGAGTGTGGCGGGGCGCTTTGACCGCCTGGCGGGACAGGTGGGCCTTCCCGACGGCAGTATCTTTGCGATTCATCACAGTCCGTTCGACTTCAACAACAATTGTACTCTGGAGTTGTGCGATCTTGGTCGCGACCCGCAAGACTCAGAAAGCTATCTGGAAATGCTGAGTCAGGCACTATTACGCATCATTGATGAAAAGCAGGCCACCTTGGTACTGTTCAGCGCGCGCAAACACATGCAGTTCGCCGCCCGCGCCCTGGCGGATACCAAACTGGGGAGCCTGATCATCACCCAGGACTCAGGCAACAAAGGCCAGCTGATCGACAATCACCGTTCGCGAGTGGATGAAAACAAGGGCAGCGTACTGTTTGGTCTGGCCAGTTTCGCCGAGGGTCTGGACTTGCCGGGAGATTATCTCAAGCACGTCATTATTGCGAAGCTGCCTTTCGCCGTGCCGGATGATCCGGTGGAGGCGACCTACGCGGAGTGGCTGAAATCCAAGGGCGGCAATCCGTTCAACCAGGTGGTGCTGCCTGACGCAATCACGCGTTTGCTACAGGCATGTGGACGCTTACTGCGCAGCGAGAGGGACAGCGGTAAGATTTCGATTATGGACCGTCGTCTGTGGACGCGCTCCTACGGCCGTATCATTCTCAACGCGTTGCCGCCTTACAAAGTGGTCTCGGCGGATATTCGTCAGCCCACCGCCAGTGAATCCTAGGCTTATAACTTATAAAGAGCCACGTCATCCTTATATAAGCAGGAAACAACGGCATATTGCACTGCGCTAAAGTATGGGCGTTGTCTGAAAATGCCGAAGCGGCCGGAAAAAGGGGCGGCGAGTTCGAAGCTGCATAGCCAGACATCGCCGCTGGCGCAAAACAGGAGATGAAACTTCCTGCGCTCATAAGGAGACAAAAAAAGCAGGGACAAGCCCTGCAAGAGAATTCGAAATGAAAGGCTTTGTCGAATTCGATTCATAGGGCTAGCGTAAAAAATGAGGGGGCGTAGCCGCATCGTCCATAGGGCGTAAAAAGGAGGTAATGGATCACAACAGGCCTAGATGACGGGCCCGGGCCAATGCTTCCGTACGGCTCGCCGCGCCGATTTTTCCGTATATATTGCGAATGTGCGCCTTTACGGTGGCGGGCGCCAGGAATAATCGGTCCGCGATCTTTTTATTGGGGAGCCCTTCGTAAATCAGCGTCAGCACCTCCATTTCCCGCTTACTTAACTCTTCCAGCAAACCTTCTGTCTGGGTCTGCGGCTCTTCTTCTCGCATTGGCGCAGCATTCTGGGAAGATGAGGTGACTTGCAGCTTTTCCAGGTAAGCCGGGCTTGTTTCGGCGATATCCAGGTTGGCGTATAACGGCCTCAGATAGGCGTCGTCCGTCAGGAACATGGCGACGAAATCGTTGCTTTCACCCAGCGCCAATGCCTCACTTATCAGGCGGAGCGCGGCCTCTGACTGATTTTGTCCCCCCATAGCGGCGGCGTGCAGCAGTTTGGCTTGCGCCTGATAACGGGAAGAGCCGTGGTTTTCGGCGAGAGCCAGTATAAGTTCAGCGGTTTCCTGCAAATTGCGCCATTGCTGTTTGCGTAGAAAAAAACGCGCCTGTGCAGACAGGTTTTCCATAGCCTCAAAAGGCGAAGCCTCTTTGGGGTCTTTGCCCAGAATAAGGGCGCAAACGGATTCAGCACTGGCTATGTCGCCTTTATCCAGCAGGCAGTGCAACTTGCCGGCCAGAACGGGCGGGGCGAAGGCAGCCAGTTCGCGCTGGTTATATTCCAACTGTTCGCGAGCCTGTTCATAATGACGTAGCGCTTGCGGGTAATCGCTGCAATGGCGGTTGAATTCCGCCCAGGTGTAATAGGTGATGAGCTTCTGTTGCGGCTCCGCGTTATCTACGAATGACAGCATTGGTTTGAGAAAGCGCTCGGCGTGTTCCTGATTGCCCAGGGCGCAATGGATCAGCACCAGCGAGCTGTTCAGCCAGCATGAGACAATATTGGGTTCAGGGCCGTCCTTATGATAACTCTGCACCCAGAGTTCCGTTTGTCGGAACAAATTGATCGCATGTAGAAACTCCCCCTTGATTTGCATGATCCATAGCAGCAGGCCCAGGCTGGAAAGCACGGTGGAGAAGCGTTGCTCCAGTTTGCCCAGCGTGACGGCTTCCTTTAATGCCGCAATGGCGTCATCCAGTCGCCCCAGGCCGTAGTAGTCGTTGCCCAGACCGAAGTAGGCCAGGGACTTGATTGGGGCGTTGATCTGCTGCAGGTCCTGTAAGACGGACTGCGTCAGCGCGCTGGCGGTCTGAATGTCCTTGCGGCTCCGCGCGGCGTAGGCTTCGAGCAGGCGCAACTCATGGCGCACGGTATCATCCTGCTCGGGCAGCAAAGGGTGCTTCTTCACCGCTTCCACCAGATCGGGAATGGCGGCGAACTGGTTGTCGTAAAGCAGACACCATATTTTCAGCAGTTGCAGACGCAGTGACTGGTCAAGTAGCTCTTGCGGGGCGTCGTTAAGCCATTCAATGATGTAGAGGTGGTATCCCTGCCGGACCAGTTGGTTGCCGATGCTCTCCAGGGTGGATTGCAGCAGATCCCAGGCCTGAATGTGCATGATCAATTGCACGGATTCCAAATAAAGTCTGCGCTCCAGGCAGGCTCGCACGACATTGCGGCAGTGTTGTAGATGCACTTCCGGCTGGCGCTGCCTCAAGCAGTGCAATGCGCCATCGCGGAACAGCTCATGGAAACGAAACCATTGGCCAGCGTCATCCAGAGGAATCAGAAACAGGTTGCGCGCTTCCAGCTCCTGCAATATCTGATGGCTGTCCTGAGCGCTTCTGACCTGGTCGCACAGCGGTGCGTCAAAGCGGGGTGCTCCCGCCATTTCCAGAATGAATTCACGCAGATGGGACGGTAGATCGTCCAGTACTTCCTGGGCGACGTAGTCGTCGATCTCTTTCTTAGCCTGGGCTAGCGCCTGCTCAAATTTCTCGTTTGATAAGGCTCCGTCCGCCCGTTTCAAATCCGCTTGCGACAATAACTGCAACGCCGCAGCCCAGCCGCCGGTGGAGCCGACGACGCGAGCCGCAGCTTCCGGGCTGACTTTGACGTCTAATGCAAGGGCGAATAAGTCTGCGACTTCCTGCGAGTCGAACACCAAGTCTGCGGAATAGAGCAATTTGGCGTAGCGTTTTACCTTCCAGCGAGCGAGCGGAAACGACGGCTCGTTACGGGACGTGACGAGCAAGGTGAAGTTGGCGGGCGCGAAGTCCACCAGATAGGTTAAGCCGTCGAAGATGTCCTTGTTGGCGATATGATGTAGGTCGTCCAGAACCAGCACAAAGTGGCGATCCTGATACTGGTGTAGCTGGTTGATTAGCGCAGTCACCAGCACTCTGACGTTGGTGTGCGCTGTTTCCTGCAAGTGCGCGCGCAGCTCTCTGATGTCGTCCAAGCCGTTACGACGCAACCCTTCTACGACATAGCTCCAGAATGTAGTGGCGGAATTATCGGCAGGATCGAGCGAGATCCAACTGGTAAGCGCATGATGAGACTGCGTCCATTGCCGCGCCAGCGTGGATTTTCCAAAGCCGGCGGGTGCAACGAGGCCAATAAAGCGGGCGCTGCCGGGTTCGCCGATGCGGGCAAGCAGACGCTGCCGCGTTAACAGGCTGTCGTCGAGGCGAAGCGGGAAAAGTTTGGTTTCGAGAACGATCATGCGCAGAGTGCAGTCAGTATGGCCAAAAGCGGGTTTCAGTCTTTATGGAAACTGAAAACTTGTCAACTGAACTCAATTAAATCAATGAAATATGCGCGCCATACCCCGTTAGAGCGGGCTCTTTAACGGGGTGCTGGATGAATAGAGACATTAGCCGTCTGCGTCAATTATCAGAAAAACGCGTATTTGACGCCGATGATCAACAGCATGCTCGCCAAGGCGGGGCGCAGCACGGCCGAAGGCATCCGTTTAGCCAGGGCGGTTCCGAAATGGATCGCTGGCAGAGAGCCGATCAACAGGCTGCCGAGCAGATAGTAGTCTATGTTCCCTAACTGCATGTGTCCGAGACCCGCAATGAAGGTCAGGGGAACGGCGTGAGCGAGATCTGTGCCGACGACGCGGGACGAAGACAAAGCGGGATAAAGCAGCATAAGCAGGGCGGTGCCGATAGCGCCTGCGCCGACGGAGGACAATGTCACAAACACGCCCAGTATGACGCCCATAAATACGGTGACCCCGGCGCGTCGCTCGTCGCTCATGACCGTCGCCCCGGAGCTGGCGCGCAGCAACCGGTCTTTAAATAGAAGCACAGCGGCGGTGACGATCAGCATCAAGCCCAGGCTGGTGGTCAACAGGTGTTTATACGCTTCCGGGTGAGGGAAGTAGTGCGCGAGAACTTGGGTGGTGATGATCGACGCGGGAATACTGCCAGCGCCGAGGGTGGCCGCCAGCTTCCAGTTTACCGTGCCGCTGCGGGCGTGAGTGACGACGCCGCCGGACTTGGTGATAGCGGCGTAGAGCAGATCGGTGCCGATCGCCGTATGCGCGGGAAAGCCGAAAAGAATCAGCAACGGCGTCATCAACGAACCGCCGCCAACGCCTGTCAAACCGACCAAAAAACCAACGCCGGCCCCGGCGACAATATATAAAAGAATTTCCATAGAGATGGTCTAAACTAACAAATGCGTAATAAGCCAAGAATTATTTGGCCAATCTAGCTAGATTTATCTATTCTTAAAAAGAATATTTATTTATATTTTTATCTCCAATTATAATAACGCCGGGCTGCAAGGAGACAATTCAATGAAACTGCAACAGCTGAGATACATATGGGAAGTCGCCCATCATGATCTCAACGTGTCCGCCACTGCTCAGAGTCTTTACACCTCACAACCCGGCATCAGTAAACAAATCCGTCTGCTGGAGGATGAACTGGGCGTGGAGATTTTCTCTCGCAGCGGCAAGCACCTGACCAGGGTGACGCCGGCGGGAGAGACCATCATCAAAGTCGCCGGTGAGATTCTGCGTAAGGTCGACGGCATCAAACAGATCGCCCAGGAATTCAGCAATCAGCGTAAAGGCGACCTCAGCATCGCCACGACTCACACGCAGGCGCGATATGCGCTGCCTTCCATCATTCGCAGCTTCATTCAGGAATATCCGGAAGTCTCGTTGCATATGCATCAGGGCACGCCAATGCAGATCGCGGAAATGGCGGCGGACGGCACCGTGGACTTCGCCATCGCCACGGAAGCGCTGGAGCACTTTTCCGATCTGATCATGATTCCCTGCTACCGCTGGAACCGCTGTGTAGTGGTGCCGAAAAACCATCCTCTGGCCGAGAAGAAGAAGCTTGAAATAGAAGATGTGGCGGCGTTCCCTATCGTTACATACGTGTTCGGCTTCACTGGGCGCTCTAAATTAGATGAAGCCTTTAGTGAAAAAGGGCTGACGCCAAAAGTAGTGTTCACCGCGGCGGATGCCGACGTTATCAAGACATATGTGCGACTGGGATTGGGTGTTGGCATCATCGCCCGCATGGCGTATGACCCGGTGGCGGACTCTGATTTGGTGGCCCTGGACGCCAGCAAGCTGTTTCGTCCCAGCACGACGAAAATCGGCTTTCGGCGGGGGACGTTTATTCGTGGTTACATGTACGAGTTTATCCAGCGTTTCGCACCTCATCTCACCAGAGAACTGGTGGATCAGGCGTCTCAAAAGGCCACCAAGGCGGAAATCGAAGAACTTTTCGAGAGTATCAGCCTGCCCACATACTAGAGGTTGCTGCGGGCAGGCGCGTGGGGCTCAGCTTTTGAGGTTGCCTGCATGTAGCCCGCATTCCTTGATGGTGGACTCCTCCCACCACCAGCGTCCTTCACGCTCATGTTGATTGGGTAGCACGGGTCGCGTGCAAGGTTCGCAGCCGATACTGATGAATCCTTTTGTATGCAGTTCATTGTAGGGAACATCGAACATCCTGATGTAGTTCCATACGTCCTGCGACGTCCAATTCGCCAGAGGATTGAATTTGACCAAAGGATGATCCGGCGCGCCAAATGCGGCGTCTTCTTCCACTAACGCCACTTTATTACGTGTACTGGGACTTTGGTCTTTTCTTTGCCCGGTGATCCAGGCGTCGACGTTAGCGAGCTTGCGCCTTAGCGGCGCCACTTTGCGAACGCCGCAACATTCAGAGTGGCCATCTTTATAGAAGCTGAAGAGCCCCTTTTCCTTGACCAGACGTTCTACGTCCTCCGAGTTGGGGTATAGCGTTTCAATTTGCAGATTATAGTGATCGCGTACTTTTTCGATGAATCGATAAGTCTCGGGATGCAGGCGGCCTGTATCCAGTGTGAACACCTGGATGTTCTTCTTTAGTTTGCTGGCGATCTCTATCAGAACCACATCTTCTGCGCCACTGAACGAAATTGCGATATTGTCGTAAAGCTCCAACGCCTTACGCATCACTTCCTTGGGGCTCCACTCTTCCATCTCCCTGGCGAGTTCCTTTACATCATATTCGGGTGTCATCAACTGGCGCCTTGTAGCAGAGAAATTAGACGCCTGTAGGCTAACAAATTGTTGATAGTGCTAAAAATAATAAAGACTTATATCTAAAGAACGAAAACAAAAAAAGGAGGCCAAGAGGCCTCCCAAGATTTGATTCTAAGCTGTTGACACAACAGGTCTGTGTCACTACGAGAGAAAGTGTAGACCAAGAATAAAATAATGCCTCATGAAAACAGTCAACTTTACGTTTGGATGTGGTGAGGTGGACTGCGCCCCAATACTTCTGATGTTTAAGGCTTGATGCTGTGGGATAAGACAATCAGGGGAAGGGGCGCTAAAAAGAAAAAAGGAGGCGTTCAGGGCCTCCTAATTCGGTCGGTGGCTGCTTCTGCAAGGGTTTATCACCACCGTAAGATCAGTATAGTCCATTTGGATTAACTATGTCTGCATGTTTAACTGTAAAGACTTGTAACTGAACCCTCAATAATAAAGGAAGTCATATGTCGATAACCTGGAATGATCTGACAGTAAATATCGAGCGCCTTGATAAGAGCTGTCTCATAAGTGACTGGCGTTGGTTGGTGGGAGACGCCGCGCAACCCATTTTGATTTCTTCCACAGGCGACGCTTATCTCCAGGAACGTAACGGAGAGGTATTTTTGTTATCCACGGGCGATGGGACCTATGAGAAAGTGGCGGATTCCTACGAGGACTTTCGTCATAAGCTGCGAGATACGAATCTGGTTAATGAGTGCTTTTTGGCGGCTATCGTCGCGCAGCTCAAGGAACAAGGCTTGGTGTTAAAACCTGGGATGTTGTATAGCTTCAAAAAACTGCCCGTGCTGGGAGGCGACTATGTGGCGGAAAACTTTGAACTTGCTGATATAGAGGTTCACTTTTCTATAACTGGCCAGGTTCACAAACAGGTCAAAGATATACCCGCTGGCGAAGCAATTCAGTTAAGTGCCGTGTGGCGAGAATGAGATAGGTAGTAGAAGAGAGGGCGTCCTCAATAGATTCGGGACGTCAGGCAGCCGTCCCGGACTGCAAACCGGGACGTGACTAATTATTCAAGTTAGAGGTGATTTAAAGTATTTGATTCGCCAAAACTAACGTCAGAGTTAACCCTAACGCGTTAAACGCAACCAGACCAGCCAGCTTTTTTGCGCTGATGTACATCGGACTCTCCTCTATAGTTTGATCTTGTTATTTTTTTCGTAAACTTATGTGAAATCTTGTTTACATCTTTAATCGATTTTAGCTTTATTCATCGAATATGCAACCCCCTGCTAAACCCTTATGATTAAGGCGATTTTTAGGAAAAGCAGCACTGGCCTGGGCTGCTGTAGGGCGCTGCGTCACGCCTGAAACGAGCGGCGTAGACGTTTGTTTCTGTAACTTTCAATCGAATAAAGATGACAGGAGTGAGTCGTGGAACTAGCGTGTCTGGATTTGGAAGGGGTGTTGATACCCGAGATATGGATCGCTTTCGCGGAAAAAACTGGGATAGACGCTTTACGTGCGACGACCCGGGATATCCCGGACTACGATGTGTTGATGAGGCAGCGATTAAGAATCCTTAATGAACATGGCTATGGGCTGCCGGACATCCAGGCTGTTATCGCCACATTGGAACCGCTTCCTGGAGCCCAGGAATTTGTCGCCTGGCTGCGCCGTCGGTTTCAGGTGATGATTTTGTCCGATACATTTTACGAGTTCGCAATGCCATTGATGGAGAAGCTGGGGTGGCCGACATTGTTGTGTCATCGCCTGGAAGTCGATGAGCGCGGTAGAGTGACGAATTACGTGCTGCGCCAGAAAGACCCAAAACGGATGTCGGTGCAGGCGTTTCATGGCCTGAATTACCGTGTTATCGCTGCGGGGGACTCTTACAACGACACCACGATGCTGGCGGAGGCGGATGCCGGGATTCTGTTTAATGCACCTGACAACGTGATAACTGAATTTCCGCAGTTTCCCGCGGTGTTTACCTATGGCGAACTGCGAGCGGAATTTATCAAAGCCAGTCGCCTGGTGACGGACTAATCTTCGCGTTTGCCGGGAAGCTCTCCGCCGAGGGCTTCGACGATGTGTCTGATTTTGACGACAGACTCATTGTATTCCGCAAGGCAGTCGGAGTCCGCGACAATGCCGCCTCCGCCCCATACATGCATGTCGCCCTGTCTGCAGGTCATGGTGCGGATGGCGATATTGCTGTCCATACGGCCATCATTGGACAGATAAAATACGCTGCCGCAGTAAGCGCTGCGGGCGTGACCCTCAAGCTCATCAATAATTTCCATCGCCCGCTTCTTGGGAGCGCCAGTAATTGACCCGCCCGGTGAACAGGATATCAGCGCTGCGAAAGGCGAGACGTCGTCGCGCAAGGTGGAATTCACTGTGCTGACCAGATGATGGACGTTGCTGTAGGTCTCCAGCGCGCAGAGCTTTTCCACTTTGACGCTGCCGATTTTGGAAATCTTACCCAGGTCATTGCGCAGCAGGTCCACAATCATCACGTTTTCCGCTCGATCTTTGGGACTGGAGGTAAGGTCCTCAATGTGGCGAAAATCGTCGGTGGCGCTGGCGCCGCGCGGGCGGGTGCCTTTGATCGGCTTGGTGACGACATCGCGACCGTTCACCGTCAGAAATTTCTCCGGCGAAAAGCAAAGCAGATCGCCATGACCGCTGCGGAAAAAGGCGGAATAGGGAGCCTTGGCCGCCTGCCTTACATTTATATAAGCCTCCAGAGGATCGCCTGCGTAAGCGCCTGAAAAGCGTTGCGTCAGGTTAATTTGATAGCAATCTCCAGCGAGAATGTACTCCTTGATTCTGTCGAACTCGGTTGCGTACTGCTCGTAGCTCCAGTCCGGAGCAATCGCCCGAGTGACGTTGAAAGCTTCTGTGGCGGGGGCGTTTTGTTGCAGCAGGCTCTGGAAAGCGGGCGTTCCGAAGCCAGTAATCATCTGTTTGTCGTGTTCTACGATCAGGTAATGGTCATAGGCGCCAATGCAGGCGGATGGAAATACGGACTCTCGACGCCAGTTGTGGTCGCCTAGCAACTGGTTGCGCCCAAACTCATAACTGATGAATCCGATCAGGCCGCCTTTGAAACAGGGCGTCGGAAGGGGCGCGCGGGGTTGCTGAGCAAGCGCCAGCAGGTTGGCATAGGAAATGGGCGTCTCTGTCTCGCCAGGACGGGAGAGAAAGTGGGTGTTGCCCTGGCTGCGGGCTATCCATTCCGGATCACAGGCGATAATTTCAAAGGCGCGCCCCTCTTGAGTTCGACTGTCCAGCCAACAGAAGCCAGGACGGGAAGATAGCAAGTGAATGACGGCGTTATAGTCTGCGTAGGGAATGGTGAAAACTGACATCAACAAATATTGGCCTGGTTAAAAAGCGCCTCTTTCGGCGCTCGCTAAGCGCCATTGGCTTATTAATCCGACATTTTAACCTTCCGGCTTCCATTTTTCAGGCGCTCGGACGGCGGTGTTTCGCGGCCGGACTTCTTATTGTCTTACGTCTATTGGCTTGAGAGGTCTCAAAAGACTGCGGAATTGTAGTGTTAGCGAGCGCATATTTGAAGTTGCTCACGTTTTTAAGTCGCTGGCGGCGGCGTTTGGACCTCCAGTTCGGTCGCAATTAACCGTTTGGCTGGCTCTTGGCAGGAAATTTAAAAGGATGTTTATCTATTGTGATGCGCTTTTTGGCGGCCTTGTCGGACCGTATATAGGCCAGATGGCCAAATAGTGTCTACCCGTTAACACTTCTTAACAAACGGCCTGGTTTCTGTGATTTCATTCACGGATTCGCCGGTTACACAACCCTACACTGGCCTCGTGATTGTGAAACACAAATCAAACAAAAACGAAACGTTTCACGATGCTCAGGCGGTTGTACTTAGTCGCTAATTGTTTGTTTTTAAATGGAATTCTAGACGCATATTAATAATATGGAAACTGTGAGAGTAATCACGGAAAACCAATGAAGCGTAAACTAAATTAACAATCGCTCAGAATTATTCGGTCGGTTGTCAAACAATTTGTTTGATTATTGAGCGGTAATCTGAAGCTCACGAGAGTTTCCTGAAATTAAAAAAATAAACATTAGGAGAATTTTAATGAAAGGCCTGAAAAAATTAGTTTTGGTATCTGCTATCGCTGCGGCTCCTCTGGCTGCGCAAGCTGAACTGAAAGCAGTTGACGACGCTGTTCTGGCGGACGTTTCCGGTCAAAGCGGATTGGTCATTGAAGCCGGCTTCGGTTCTTTGACTTACTCAGACATCGCTGTAATCGCTGACAGCGACTGGGATACTGACGCTGGCATCCACATCGACGCGTTCAAATGGGAAGTTGACGTAGAAGCATGGGATTCCGCTTCTAACGCTACTCTGGGCGCTTCTACTGGCGCACTGGGCGGCTTCATCGCGAAAGACATCTCAATCAACGGTAGTGTTGACGTTACTATCGATGCCCTGGCTGACGCAGCCACTCTGGGCACCACTAACTTGGGCGGTATCGGCATCACCTTCGCCAACTCCGACATCAACATGCGCGTAGGCGACATGGGTGTTTACCTGAACCAGACTGGTCTGGGTCAAGTTAACAGCATGGGCGCTGTTGAAATCATCGGTATGAACCTGGACGGCCTTGAGCTGGTTGTTCACGGTAACTAATACCGGGCGGACCTGACGGTCAGTCGATTGATGATGGAAAAGGCATCGTTCGAGATGCCTTTTCTTGTGAATATCTCTTAAGCATCTATTTGTTCTGCAGTAAAAATCATCCTTTCTCAGACAGACGATACATACACTGGCTTCAGTGAGTAGGTGTAACGTCTGCCTCGCGCTGAGCGAAAGGCTCTTAAGCGCCAGCAGTAACAAAAGCTCTAGAGATGTAAGGAGTGTGGAGGGGAGTATGAAAAAGACTGTGTTTGTTTGCGCAGCGATGTTCTCCACGGCGGTAATGGCCGAATTAAAACCGATTAACGATCAGCAGCTCAGCGAAGTTGTGGGGCAGGCGGCTCCCGTTATCGAAATAAACGGTCAAGTCACCTATGAGGCGATCGCCTACACCAACCCCGATGGGGTGCGGGAAGTTATTTATCCTGGTCAGACGTCCAGCGACGGGGCGGTTCACGATGATAATGTCTCCCTGCAGGGGATGACCTTTGGAACCCCGCGCACGGGGACGCTCGTTGACCTGTTTACGGCCGTTTTACCTTTGCGTTATGGCCAGATCGACACCAACGGAGATGGCGTTGAAGACCGTGGCGCCGCAATATTCAGCTTTCAGCCCAATGTAGGGTTTGGCACAGGATTTATGCCGCTGGATATTCAGCAGAGCGATACCTCTGTGAACATAGATGATCAGGTTTTTCTTACCAAGCAGGGGCTGGTGATTCTCAACGCCCCGATCAATACGGATATTATTAATGTCGGCGCGGATGCGTATAAGCTGACGCCGATAAAGATGTTCTGAAAATGTCTGATGGCGTTAGGCCGGGATGGAAGCCCGCGTCTGGCGCGCCTGCTTTGATAATCAGCCGAAGCGGTTAGTATCTGTCATCCGGCTGGTGTTTCTTATGACTCCGCAAACAAAAAAGCTCGCTGTATTAGCGAGCCTTCTGTGCTTCTTTTTTACTGCTGAGGCATTGTCAGCGTCAGATCAAACCCACCGCTGTCCCGTGGAACTAAATCAATCATGCCGCCCTGGATTCGTTCAGGGATGATGATGTTATCGACGCCGGGTAAATTGTTTCCAATTGTGATGGTTAACTGCTGGCCATTGGATTGCAGGTTCAACTGGTCGCCGTAGGGCAGTTGCGCCATATCCGGATTCAACGGCGATAGAACCTGCTGGAATGTGAAGGCTCCGTCTGGAATCACCAGATCTGGATGAGGCAGCGGACGTTCGCTCAGCGCCGCCAGCTCTGGTTGCGTATAGGGAATAAACGCAAGCTCTCTTATCACTTGGGCGGCGGCTTCTGAAGAGTCTTTAAACTGTTGCTGATCCACCGTCAGCGCGGTGTTTAGTTCTGACTGTTCTTCAGCTTCTGTTTTCACGGGCTCGCCGGGTCCGATGGTGTAGGTGACGACCCGCTTTTTCTCCGGCTTTTTGGGAGCAGGGGTAACGATGATGGTGGAATCTTTAATATAGGTGTCGGTCAACTCGCCGCTGGTCATTGATTTGACTTCCGCGCGGGCGGTCAGAACAAGGCCGGTGGCGGCCAATCCGAGCAAAATCCTTGAGTAGTTCATAGCAGCGCCGTGTTTTACAATTTCGTGTTAAACGTAAATTTTCCAACAACCGATTCTCATGGGCCCGCTGCCGAAAGCATGCGTGGAGAAAAAATAATTGCGTTCGGCCACAAGCGTTTAGGTGGAATCCAGTTTTACTGCGTATACTTACATTTTCAACCGATTGATTCGCAAAAGCCACTGTATCGCGCGAATTTTGATTAATTTTTGTAAGCCTGTATTTCCCTGGCCTGCAAAAGACAAGGACAGAAGTTAAGTAGTAGTTTTATGACAACCGGCATCAGGCAAAAATCAGGGGCGCGCATCGGCGGTCAACTCGGACGCCGCATTGATAAGTGGGTGGAAAAGCGGCTGCCGCCGGTAGAAGAAGCCACATTGTCGCATCGGGCTATTTTTGTGTTGCCTACGCGTTGGGGCGTCGGCTTTGTGATGTTGGCGGGACTGATTCTTCTTACCGGGATCAATTATCAGAACTCCATGATTCTGGCCGTAGGCTTCTTTCTTATTTCTATTTTCGTGGTCAATATCCTCATCGCCTACCGCAATATGTCGGGACTGGTCATTCGCTTTCATCGCGCGGCTTCCTGCTTCGCTGACGAACTGGCCGGGTTTGAGTTTCTGGTGTCGGCGTCGGAACATGGCGCGGTCGCGGTGCAACTCGGTTGGACGCCTGACAGCTATGTTACTTTGGACTTGGATCAGAATGGGCAGCGACGTGCGGTGATTGAGTATCGCTGTCGCAAACGAGGCTGGCTGACGCCTGGGCGTATGCTGATTACATCCACCTATCCGATGGGGCTGATTCGCGCCTGGTCCTGGCAGGACCTGAACGCCAAGGCGCTGGTCTATCCCAGGCCGGCGACGCAACCCCAGTACAAGTGGAGCGCCTCCCTGGCTGAGGGCGAAGGCAAAGGCGATTCGCACATCGTGGGGCAAGAGGACTTCGCAGGCCTGCGCACTTATGTTCCCGGCGAGCCTTTAACCCGTATCGCCTGGAAGAAGTATGCGCAGCAGGGGGAGTTATACAGTAAGGAATTCAGTCAGCCGGAGTTGGACCCGGACTGGATTGATTTTGACGCCTACCAGGGGATGGAGACGGAGCTGCGTCTGTCTACTCTTTGCGCCCAGATCTTGGAACTGGAGCAAAAAGGGACGCCTTACGGACTACGTATGCCCGGTTGGGCGTGCGGGCCTGGCTCGGGTCTTGAGCACCGCAATAAATGTCTGACTGCGCTGGCGAAGTATCCTGATCATGTTTAAGCGAAGTTTTGATGAGTCTCCCGCACTGGATACGCGGGCGCTGGTATGGATGGTGGTTTCTCTGGCCGCCGCCGCAGGCGCGCACTGGAACCATGTTCCGGTGTGGCTGCTTGGATTCGCGTGTGTGTCCGTGTTTTGGCGCACCAGAGTGTATCAGGGAAAATGGCCTGCGCCTTCGACCTGGGTGAAAGGCGGAGTCATGGTGGTGACCTCCGTCGCCTATGTGTTCTCGACGCAGGCGCAGTTTACGGTGGAGACGGCGGTAGGCTTTTTTGTGTTGGCTTATGCGCTGAAGTTGCTGGAGCTGAACCAGCGGCGCGACGCCTTCCTGTTCAGTTTCATGACGTTGTTTTTGCTCTGCCTCGGCTTCCTGTTCACCCAGTCCCTGTTCGTCAGTCTCTACATTTTCATCGCCATGGGATTGAGCTTTGTTGCTCTGATGGCGGTGAACCAGTCGCTTAAATCCCGTTCCATTGGCGCTACTTTTAAAGGCGTGTATGGCTCCATGGCGGTTGCAGCGCCGTTGTTGATCGTGATGTATCTGTTCTTTCCCCGCTTTGGTCCCTTATGGGCGATGCCGCTGAAGAGCTCTACTGCGTTTACCGGGCTTGATGAAACCATGTCGCCGGGAGATGTGGCGAATCTTGCCCAGTCAGGCGAGCGAGCGTTTCGGATTGTGTTTAATGGACCGCGACCGGCCTACCGGGACCTATACTGGCGCGCTTTGATCCTGGATCGCTACGACGGTACGAGTTGGAAGCGGTCGTTCAGTCAGACCAATCGCGACCGTCAAGGCGCGGTCAGACCGGGCGCCAGAACTCAGACTGAGCAGTGGGATTATGAGGTGCTGCTGGAACCCCATAATCGTGAATGGGGCTTTGCGCTGGATGACGCCAAGGTGGCGCGGGGCGCGCCTTTCTCAACGCCGGATCAGTTGGTGAGATTTATGAGAGACGTGAAGTCCCCTGAGTGGTATCGCGTCATCAATCAAGCTGAGGAATATAGAGAAAGCGCCCAAAGCTTTGCCCGTTTCAGCAGTTTGCCGCAGGGCTCCAATCCCCGTACTGCTGAATGGGCCAAACAATTACGTGAGACGACGCCTGACGCCGGAACCTTTATAAAGACGGTGTTGACGCGTTTTAATCAGGAACCCTACGCCTATACGCTATCGCCGCCGCTGTTGACTTCGCCGAATAGAATCGATGAGTTTTTCTTCGACACGCGTCGCGGCTTTTGCGAGCATTACGCCAGCACGATGGCGTTCATCTTGCGCGCGGCCAATATCCCGTCGCGAGTGCTCGCCGGGTATCAGGGCGGAGAGTGGAACGAGCAGGGTGGCTTTCTGGTGGTGCATCAGTATGATGCCCATGCCTGGGTGGAAGCATGGCTGCCTGAACGCGGTTGGGTGCGTGTCGATCCGACGGCGGCGGTGGCGCCGCAAAGGGTGGAGTCGGGCATTAGAGACGCCGTCGCGGAAGAGGGCACATTCCTGCAAAATACGCCGTTGTCCCTGGCCAGATATAACCATATCGGCGTTTTCGCCTGGGTGACCAATAATCTGGAATACATGAATTACATGTGGCAGAAATGGGTCGTCAACTACGATCAGGAGAAGCAAAGCAGTTTCTTTAAACGCTGGTTTGGCGATAGCGACATGAAGACGATGCTGATGATACTCGCAGGCGTCTCCGTGATGGTCTTTCTCGTTCTTTCATTACTGACCCTTAAGGCGGAGTGGCGGCGCAATAAAGGCGATCCCATGGTGCGCTTGTATCGATCTCTGCTGAATAGAATGCACAAGAAAGGGCTGTTGCTGGATGCGGGCCTGACGCCTGGGCAGGCATTGGCCCTGGCGACTAAAAAGTGGCCGCGGCAGCGTAAATTGCTACGGCAGATTTTCAACGAGTTTGAGCAAAACCTGTATGCGGATGACGCGGGCGGCAGTCCAGACAGAGTGCGCCGCCTGAAGCGGGATATCAAGCAACTGGCTTTGAATTCTTGAGCCGCCGAAACGACCTTCACGAGGTTGGCGTGATTAATAGTCTTGCACATGCTTGCGCCTGCGCGACGGCATGCCGCGGGAGGTGGGCCTGATATCTACAGGTCCTGCTGTTGCAGGTAGGTGGCAGTCAGCTAGACGCTACTTGTCTGCCCGATAAACAAAAACTGAATAGCACCAAATATCGAGTACTAATGTCCGAATCGACGGAAATATCTCTGGATCAACTTCCCTGGCTCAACAAAACCTGGCGCGATTGGGTGGGGCTGGCGCACAACGATAAAGTGCCTTCCGCTATTTTGGTGGCGGGACAACGCGGCGTTGGCAAGAATCGCCTGACTTCTGAATACGCCAAATTCCTCCTCTGTGAGCAGGCTCTGCGTCTTGAGCGTCCCTGCGGCGACTGTCGTTCCTGTAAGCTGATAGAAGCGGGGACGCACCCCGATTTGCAATGGCTGGCTCCAGAGGACGGCGCCAAGGCCATAAAAATTGACCAGGTGCGTGGACTGGGAGACTTTATCTACGCCAAGCCGCAGATCTCCCGTCGCCGAATATGCGTGCTGACCCCGGCGGAGGCGATGAACGCCTATTCCGCCAACGCCATTCTGAAAACACTGGAGGAGCCGCCCGCCAGCGCCGTCATTCTGCTGGTTTCGCAACAAATCAGCCTGCTGCTGCCGACGATTCGCAGCCGCTGTCAGATATATACGCTGGCTGCGCCGGATAGAGAGTCTGTGGTGAATTGGCTGACTCAACTGGATGTGCCGAAAGAGCGCGCCTATAGTTTGACGGAAAGCGCTGGCGGTCGCCCTTTGACCGCATTGGCATGGCACAGTCAGGACATACTGGAGTTGCGGGCGGAAGTCTTGGCGGACTGGCTCAACTACCTGGAAGGGCGCGTGGATGCGTTCACCCTGGCGGAAACCTGGAGCAAGCTCGATCTTGAGCGTTTGGCGGATTGGCTGGCTATCTGGCTGAAACAATTGCTGACCGCCACGCAGGTAGGTGAGGGCGAGGGGAGCGTGACGGAAGCGACTCTGGCGGGCGTGGGCGCGCGTCTGGATACGCAGCAGCTGGTTTCACTCTATGCTGAACTGATCGAAATAAAGCGATCTCTGGTGGAGCAGCGCAACCTGAATCCACAATTAATGTTGGAAAGCTGGTTATTGGCGAACAAGCGCGTACGCAAACGCAAGAAATAGTCGCCTCTACCGAGTGAGTCATATTTGATGGCTTCGCGTCTGCGACAATGCGGTCGCAAAATGAGTTGTCATACGCTCCTTTAACAGGAGCCTGGAAAACGAGTTAAGTAGTAAGTTAGCAAAAGGAAATATACGCGCGTGGATGTTTATTGCAGATACCATCCCACCCATGGCGCCAACTGGCAGTGCCTGGGTTGCCATGTTCAACTCTGCGGAAGCTGCGTTCCGGTAAAGCCGGGCAAAGGCGCCGCGACCTGTCCGTTGTGTCAGCAAGTCATGCGGTATTCCGCGGAAGGCTCCGCGGCGGAGGTCACGCCATTCTGGCAGCGGCTGAACGACTTCTTCGCCTACCCCATGGCCAGGGACCCCATGATTTTGGTGGCCATCTGCACTTTGGTGCCGCTGGCGTTGGGTAAAGACCTGATATCGCTGATCATCGCTATCGCCCTGTTTTGCGCGCAGGTCAAATACATGTATAGCGTGATTGAGACCACCTCCAAAGGCGTATTGAAGCCGCCTGAGCTGTTGTCCGCATTCAGCGGTGGCGGGTTATTGCTGGTCATTCAGCAGACCTTGATCTTCATTGCCTTCGGCGCGCTCATTGTCGTCTCCGGCATATGGGGCGGCTCTTTTCTGATGATTCTGGCGGTTGCGTTTTCCGCCCTGGTTCTGCCCGCCAGCATCATGCTGCTGGCGATTGAAGGCAATGTGGTGGATGCCCTGCATCCGACGCGTCTGATTGGGTTCATCTCCAGCATTGGCTGGCCGTATTTCGTTCTTTATGGCTATCTGCTTCTGCTGTTTCTGGGGCTGGGCGCGGCGCAGGATTTTGTGCTGAGCAACTTTTCCCAAACCCTGGGCTTTCCACTAGCGGGTTTTATTTCCAGTTACTTCATGCTGGTGATCTTCAATATGCTGGGTTATCTGTTGTTTCAGTATCAGCATCGCCTTGGCCTGGCGCCGGATGAAGCTCTTGATGCGCCGCCGCAGAACCCAGAAGCGCTGGCGCAGCGGAATGATAAGCTGGCGATGGCGGAAATTGACATCAATCTTAAGGAAGGGCGTTATGAGGCGGCGGCTGGGCTGCTGCGCAATTTGTACAAACGCAAACCGCATGATTTGGTGGTGCTGGACCGGCTGTACAAACTGCTGCTGGAGACCAACGCCTGGCCAGAGCTTTTGAAAACGTCAAAGCCTGTTTTGCAGATGTTGGCGGACGCGGGACGGATTCATGAGCTGAAGCTGGTGCTGAGAGGGCTCTACGGGCATTTCCCGGACTATACGATCAACGATGAGACGCTGTTGTACAACGTGGCGCAGAGTCTATATCACTCTGGCGACTTCAGGCTGACCTTGAAGTTGCTGCAGGGGTTCAATTCCCGGTTTCCAGAATCCGCGCACGCCGCTGACGCGATCATTGTCATGGCGCGTACCCTGGCGAATGGGCTGCACCGAGCGGATAAAGCCAAGGAATATTTGCTCTATGTGCAGAAACATTACCCGGACCATTCCGCCGTGCCGGAAATTCCTGCATGGATTGAAGCGATGGCGAAGAATGGCAGGCTGCCGGAGCCGGTCGCCAAGTTTGGACTATCTTCCTAAGGGCGCGGGTTGCGCGCCCATTTGCGGTGGGTTCTTAAGATTCTTAACCTTCAAGCTGCTTTAGTTCGCGCTCATATTTCTGTGCTTTGACGTCCATTTGCCGTGCTTTGAGCGCCTGAATCAACGTGCGGTAGCACTCTCGCACCAGCTCTGGATTGCTGATGCTTTTCACTACTACGCTAAATACCTGCTCTGCTTCTTTGATCAGGTTGTTGTTGAGGCAGGTGTTCAGAATACGGAAATGATATTTGTCTTCCAGACGAGAGTTTTCCTTGGCGTACTTCTGATACTCGCTCCAGATGAAATAGGCGTGATTAAAGTCCTGCATCTTTAACGCGTGCTCAAGCACGGTGATGGTGAACTGCAGGCTTTCCTGGGTGTCCGGTTTTACTTTGTATAAATGGAAAAGCTGCTCTTGAATCCCGATGTGGTCAGGGTGTTTTTCCCATAACGCTTTGAAGCGTTCCCGCGCACGTTGAAAGTCGACTCGCCCAACGGCGTCCATGGCGCGAGCCAGTTCTTCTCGCATGGACTGGTCCTGTTCTTCCGGGGAATGAGTGATTTCCTGCGCAGCCCTCGGCGCCAAGCGATCCAGGGGGAAGATGATGGCGGCGCCCGCCACCAGTCCCGCGGCGTGAGCGACATAGGCGACATTGGAGTCGACGTAAGTGAAGTACTCGTAAAGCTCTTTGCCTACCCAAACCGGCAGCATGATTAACGCTGGCGCGCGGAAGTAGTTGAAGTAGACATAAAGGAAGGCGAAGAAACGGATTTGCTGCAGCCGGTAGTGCGCCACATACATCCCCATCAGACCTGACACAGCCCCGGATGCGCCCACCAGTGGCGTCAGACTGTCGCCTTCCACCATACTGAAAATAAAGCCTGAAACCACGCCGCAGAACAGATAAGCCATGACATAAAGCGCAGCGCCAAGAATGCGTTCAATGGCGAATCCGAGTAAAAACAGCATTACCATGTTGCCGAAAACATGTCCGAAGCCGCCGTGGAGGAATTGATAGGAGAGCAGATCCGCCAGTTCCATCTCTCCAGGAATAAGTCCCATCTGTAGGTGACTGAGCTGGCTGAGATAGTGCTCCTGGAGGTAAGTGCGTTGGGACTTCCAGGTTTCAAAGTCTTCCGGCTCAATGAACTCCTGCCCATTCTGCATCAGATAGTTAACGAACTTTCTATCGGTCAGCATGTAGGGAATCAGTTCGTCGCCGCGACCCTCGTTGACGGCTTTACGCGCCGCCGCCGACAGCTCAAAACGGTTGTCCTGGCCCAGGCCGATATGGCGCTGCAGATAGTCGGCGAATTCAGGCGCCTCCAGTTTGACCATCTGATTTTGTTCGTAGTAATGGGCGGCGTCCTGCCAGACTCGATTATCTTTGCCGCTGAGGTAAAAGAATATGGCGAAATTAATGAAGATCAACAGCAGTGTGGCGACCGGGGGCTTGCGCCAGTTTATGGTCTGTTCAGCGGGAATAATCAGCATCTTGGATCTCTAACTACCTACAGGGAAAGCACAAGGAACGGATTGAAAAGTCATAGAAAATAATTATCGGAGATAAGCGGGAAACGCGCCACTGCGGCGCGCATCCAATGCTGGCGATCAGGCGCCGGGAGTCAGGTTCTCCAGATAACGGGGCAGCATTCGCTCCAAGCTGTCCACTAGCGTTTGCGTCTGCGGGTCGACCTCTATGTTGACCTTGTCGCCCGGTTGCAGGGCGCTGAAAGTCGTGACACGCAGCGTTTCCGGTATCAGGTTCACTCTGAACCCGTCCTTACTGACAGAGCCGACGGTCAGACTGGCGCCATTAACGCCAATAAAGCCTTTGTCGAAAACATACTTGCGCAGTTCCAGGGGCAACTGAAAATCCAGCGCCACGTTATTTTCCGTGCGCTCGATATGAGTCAGCACCGCGACATCATGGATATGCCCTGACATCAGATGGCCGCCAATTTCATCGCCAATTCGTGCGGCATGTTCGAAATTGACTTCATCACCTTCTTTGAGATCGCCAAGGTTGGTCAGGCGCAATGTCTCTGTCATAAGGTCGAAGGCGATATAGGCCCCATCAATGCGCACCGCCGTCAAACAGGTCCCGTTGATGGCGACGCTGGCGCCTGTTTCTGTTGAAGATTGGTCGGTAGGGAACTCAAAATCGTAGGTGTAGAGACCTTCGCGGCGTACGGCTTTGCGCAGTGTGGCTTTGCCTTGAACGATTCCTGTAAACACGGTGGACTGATCCTTTCGCTGAGGTAAATGCTTTTTATGCAGGTGGCCATAATAAGCGTCCATGCCTGTATTTTCTAACTTTTCAGGCGTATTTCTCTGGGTTGTTGAGTCGAAAGAGGCGGCCCAGCGGTAAGTTTTGTCGCATGGGGAGGGCGTATTCGCCAAATACTCGGCGTATGTCATATCTAGCTAAGTCTCGCATCGCAGCAATGTACAGGTTTTTCTAATGAATTCAGGTGACTGGCGCGTCTATTGCTAAATACTCTGAGGTTGACGAGGTTTTGGCGCAGTGGGCGCTGGTGACCCGTCCTCGTTATTACTCTATAGTTTTCGATATGAAGATACATAACCCTAATGATTTTGATCTGGATCCCAAGACGCTGCGCTCATTGGCGCGCGGTGATATGGACCCAGTGCGGCGTGCGGTGGAGGAACACCGGAGCAATACGCTACCCGCCGCCAAGGAATCTCAACCTGCTGCGAAGTCTCCTGCAAAAACGCCTGCAGCGCCGCCGTCGGACCCGCGCGCTAATAAAGACATAGCTAAGGCTAAAAGCAACGGCGTTGCGCCACCCGCTCAGGGCGCCAAAAAGGCGGAGCAGAAAAAGGCGGATGCGGCGGAGAGTGAAGAGGATCGTAAGCGCCGCTATCGGGAGACCGTGGCGCAGCGTAATCAACTTACTCAGATTCTCCGGGAGTGTGAGGCGCTTGAAGTCATGAACTATGACGTGTTGGCGATCAAGCACTATCCGCAGACGATTGATTTGATCAGCGCCCGGCGGCGCAGGGATCTCTGGCTTTTATCCTGTCTGCTTAGTTTCGCGGTATTCCTGATTGGCTGGCAGGGCGGGCTTAACGCCTGGATCGCTGGTATCGCTTTTGGTTTCTTTGTCGCTTTATCCGCCTTGGCTATTCCACCCCTGCGGCGTCTTTTCATCAAGAATGCAGGGTACGGTGAGTTAGTGCGTCAGAGAAAAGAGTTGGAATTTCGCGCGATCACCCACATCCGTATGCTGGAAGGCTCCAACGGTTTGGCGTATCAATGTCTGATGATGTCAACCTACCGCAAGAGTCTGCTGGACAGGCGCTATCGGCGTCTCGTCACTTTGAGTCAGCAAGGACAGTTAATCAAAGCCATGCGGACGGTCGCTGCGATTCGTCTCTATCTACAATACTTACTGGAGGCTCAGCAGGCTTTTGAGATCACCAAGAATAAATACATGGAAGCCAGCGCCAAAATTAAGACGGAGTTTGCGGATTTGGCGTTAGCTGAAGCCTGAGTGCGGGCCTTTCTGTGCTCGTTGGTGACCGTCGTCGTTTGTTTCCTCTATTCCTTATCCCTTACCCCCTCAAATTCACTTTCAATCCCTGCTACGGCTCTCCCCATAGACTTTGCTCTCTGAAGTAGGGAGCAGATTCCTGTGTTCGTGCGCGCGCTTTTATTGCGTGTTTTTCAACGTCTATTTGCCTCTGTCTCATTAAAGTGCGCCGTGCGATTGATCTGGCATTAAGTTGGTGCGTTTTTGGTCTGGAATTTGCTGATTTAGTCGGCGAGTTGTGGCTGGTAAATGTGATGCTTGGTCGTAACTCAGCGAAAAACAAACCAAAACAAGGGACTGCTTCACTCTAAGACGGATCGACAATAACAAAATCAAAAGCACTATTTGTGTGCGTTGTGATGAGCGGCGCACCATGCAAGAGCGTAACAGGAGATGGAATGAACGATACGAATAATGCGGTGGAGACCTTGCTGCAAGGCGCCGACACCCTGTTTATCCTTTTGGGAGCCATTATGGTGCTGGCGATGCACGCCGGCTTTGCATTTCTCGAAGTGGGAACCGTGCGCCATAAAAACCAGGTAAACGCCCTGGTGAAAATTATGACGGATTTTGGCGCGTCTACATTGGCGTACTTCTTCGTTGGCTATCAGATCGCCTATGGGGTCAACTTCTTTTCCAGCGCCACCGAATTGAGCGTCAACAACGGTTATGAGCTGGTGAAGTTCTTCTTCCTGCTGACTTTCGCCGCGGCGATTCCCGCCATTATTTCCGGAGGCGTCGCAGAACGCGCCAAGTTTTACCCCATGCTAATCGCAGCATCAATCTGTGTGGGCGTGGTGTATCCCTTATTTGAGGGAATGGCTTGGAACGGCGCTTTCGGCTTTCAGGACTTCTTACAAGAGCGCTTTGGCGCAACTTTTCATGACTTCGCAGGGTCCGTCGTCGTACATGCTGTGGGCGGCTGGATCGCCTTCGCCGCGGTGTATCTGCTGGGAGTGAGAAACGGCCGCTATCGCAATGGTCAGCTGGTCGCCTTCGCACCATCCAACATTCCTTTTCTTGCGCTGGGCGCCTGGATACTGACGGTGGGGTGGTTTGGCTTCAACGTGATGTCTGCGCAGACGCTGGGCGGCGTAAGTGGGCTTGTCGCGCTTAATAGCCTGATGGCGATGGTGGGCGGCATCGTGACGTCCATGCTGGTAGGGCGTAAAGACCCTGGATTCATACACAACGGCCCTTTGGCCGGGCTGGTGGCGGTGTGCGCGGGATCTGACATTATGCATCCGATTGGTGCGCTTATTACCGGCGCAGTGGCGGGAGCGTTATTTGTCTTCCTGTTTGAGTACATGCAAAAACGCCTGCGAAAACTGGATGATGTATTGGGCGTTTGGCCCTTACACGGCGTCTGTGGTTTGTGGGGCGGCGTGGCGGCGGGCGTTTTCGGTTTGCAGTCATTTGGCGGCCTTGGCGGCGTCACATTCCTGTCGCAACTGGTCGGCTCGGTCACCGGCGCGGCGCTGGCGTTTGTGGGCGGATTTGTCGTCTATGGCGTGGTGAAAAAGCTGTCTGGACTACGCTTATCCGAAGAAGAGGAATACCAGGGGGCGGACTTGGCGATTCATCGCATTGGCGCCAACAGCATGGACTGAGTTCTCCGGCTCCGGTGGGGATGACGCTGTAAGTCATGCCCGCCGGCGCATAAGGGAACTTCCGACTGTTAATTTATCTGCATTCAGCGCAAACTTGACCGACCTTTCCGCTGATCTGGTTCGTTAAAATCGTGTGTGCAATAATTGCACAATATAAAACGTTGTCAGACTTGACATTCCAGCCTATCAAACGTATGTTTCAAACACTTGTTTGGAGCGGTACGTCAGAAGAATAAACATGTCTCAGTCAGATACAGTTGATCGGATTTTAGATGCTGCAGAGCAGTTATTCGCGGAACGGGGGTTCTCGGAAACATCACTGCGGCAGATAACCAGCAAAGCCAAAGTCAATCTGGCTGCGGTAAACTACCATTTCGGTTCCAAGAACGCGCTGATTCAAGCCGTGTTCGCCCGCTTCATTAATCCATTCACCCGCATATTGCGAGATAGACTTCAGGGCGTCGTTGCGGAAAGTCGCAAAGTCGAACTGGAGGAACTGCTGCAGATCGTTACTTCCTCCGTTATCGACATTCCAGCCAGAAACAGCAAGAGCCTGTCAATTTTCATGCGTCTGCTCGGGTTGGCTTACACACAATCCCAGGGACATTTGCGCAAGTATCTGGAGCAACAGTATTCCACGGAATTCCGTTTGTTCATGCGCCTGTTGAAGGACGCCACGCCGGAACTGAATGCGGTGGAGCGTTTCTGGCGTATACAGTTTATGCTGGGCGCTACGGCTTTCACCATGTCCTCCTCAGAAGCATTGGGCAGCATCCTTGAGAAAGAACTGGGTGTAAAAACCCCTGTGGTCGGCATCGTCAATCAGCTGGTGCCATTCCTGGCTGCGGGCATCAATGCCCCCTCAGACGAGTCGCGTCACACCTCTACGGAAGCCGCCAGCGCAGGGTAAGTCAGGAGCGGCTGTAAACCCGGCGAGGATGTAATATCCTTGGGGGCAGTCGCCAATCAACTCCTGGAGCCTCATGTCGCTTTCTATTGTCATCTCTGTACCATTGCAAACGTTAACGCTGCTGGATTCAGGTAAAGCGGTGGAGACTTTCACCGTTTCCACCGCCAGAGCGGGCGTTGGCGAACGTAACGGCAGCGGACAAACGCCACGGGGCGAACATATTATTCGCGCCAAAATTGGCGCAAAGGCGCCGCTAAATGCTGTGTTTCGCGGCCGCCGTTGGACCGGTGAAATGTATTCCCCAGCGCTTGCTGAAGCCTTCCCTGAACGCGACTGGATTCTTACTCGCATTCTGTGGCTGAGCGGGACCCAAAAGGGCTTCAACCGCGGCGGCGATGTGGACACGATGCGTCGCTACATTTATCTACATGGAACTCCAGACTCCGAGCCTATGGGCGAGCCGTTGTCGCATGGCTGTATTCGAATGCGAAATCAAGATATTATCCGGCTTTTTGACCGCGTCGGCCCTGGAACTCCCGTTCTCATCAACGGCTAAACTGCGCGCGGCCTAAATCCAATCAGCCAGATACGCGATTTCTTATGAGCAAGACAGCAAAACTGGGTCCTTTGATTATCGATCTTAAAGGGCTGGATGTTAGTGCGGAGGAAAAGGAGCTACTGAGCCGACCTGTCGTGGGCGGCGTCATATTCTTCGCACGTAATTACACCGATCCTCAGCAACTGGACGCGTTAGTCAAACAGATTCGCGCTATACGTCCTGAACTGCTTTTGTGTGTGGATCAGGAAGGCGGTCGGGTGCAACGTTTCCGGGAAGGGCGCACTTTATTGCCGGCCCCAGGAAAACTGCGCGCAAGCTACCAAGAAGACCCCGCTAAAGCCAAGGCAATGGCGACAGAGCTGGGCTGGCTAACCGCCATAGAGCTGAGAGAGTTTGACCTGGATTTCAGCTTCGCGCCCGTGCTGGATGTGGACTATGGCAAAAACAAAGTCATCGCCGACCGCGCTTTTGGTGATACGCCGGCAATGGCGGCGGCGTTGGCGCACGCCTTCTGGCGCGGGATGGGGGAGGCTGGCTGTGCAGGCGTAGGCAAGCACTTCCCTGGACATGGCTTTGTGGCGGAAGACACGCATGTGGAGAGCGCCCGCGACTTGCGCAGCTATGAAGAATTACTGGACGCGGACATGCGGCCTTTCATTGAGATGATTGACGCCGGCGTCGAGGCGATGATGCCCGCTCATGTCATTTATCCTGCCTGCGACCCCTCACCTGCAAGTCAGTCCGCTTTCTGGCTCACCCAGGTCTTGCGTGAGCGCTTGCAATATCAGGGCGCTATTATCAGTGACGATATGGGCATGCAGGGGGCGGATCTGGATGGCGAGGAGGATGAAAGCGCCAGCGTTGTCAGGGCGCTGCAGGCGGGCTGTGATCTGCTGATGGCGTGCAACAATCCGGAGCGCTTACTCAAGGTCGCCAATAAATTGGAGGCCCTGCCTGAGGATCTATTATTCCCGGAGGATTCACTGCGCCGTCGCCACAGTATGCGACGACGCCCTGTGGGGATGGTGGATCAGGCGAGGCTGGCCCGAGCCCGTGAGCTGGCGCAAAGCCTGCGTCAGTAAACGTGATGAAATAGCATACTAACGTAACGATAGGGGGAAGTTGTGTCCTGGAGTGAAGCGAGTTCTTGGTTGGGGTTTGCCGACGATTCCATGCATTGGATTGTGCGGGTGTTTCTCATCGTCTTCGTAACCCTGGTCGCCAATTATTTGTGCCATAAAGTAACGGCGCGAATCGCGCGTCAGCTGGCGAAAACCCGGAACTTATGGGATGACACGCTCCTGGACGCCGGCGCCAAGCCGCTTGGGGTATTCATCTGGCTGATCGGGCTTTCCTGGGCGGCGGAAGTGGCGCAGCGGGAAACCGGTGCAGTCGTATTTGAGGCGGTGGATATTATCCGGGCTATCGGCGTCATCGTGCTGATTATCTGGTTCCTGATCCGTTTCGTCAGAGGCGCGGAAGAAATTCTGGTGTCGCCGGACAAGATGAAACAGCCCATGGACAAGACCACCATGTCGGCGATCAGCAAACTGCTGCGCGCATCCATCATTATTACCGGGGCGCTGGTTATCATGCAGACCCTGGGTTATAGCGTATCCGGGGTGCTGGCGTTTGGGGGTATCGGCGGCATTGCAGTGGGATTTGCCGCCAAGGATTTGCTGGCCAACTTTTTCGGCGGCCTGATGATCTATCTGGACCGTCCGTTCTCCGTGGGGGACTGGATTCGTTCTCCAGACAAAAACATTGAGGGAACAGTAGAGCAGATCGGTTGGCGTCTGACCTGTATTCGCACCTTCGACAAGCGTCCGTTGTATGTGCCCAATTCCACCTTTACTACGATCTCGGTGGAGAACCCTTCCCGAATGACTCACCGTCGTATCTACGAGACTATCGGCGTTCGCTATGACGATTTCAAACAAGTGCCGGTGATTGTGGAGCAGGTGAAAGCCATGTTGGCGGAGCACGATGAAATAGATGAAACCCAGACCATGATTGTCAATTTCAATGCTTTTGCGGCGTCATCTCTGGACTTCTTTATCTACACATTCACCAAGACCACCAACTGGATCAAGTACCATGAGGTCAAGCAGGACGTGCTGATCAAAGTGATGGATATTATTCAGCAGCACGGCGCGGAAGTGGCGTTTCCAACGCAAACGGTGCATTTGCCGGACCAACTGAAAGTGTTGAAAGAAGCAGACAGTTTACAAGATCGGAGAGAATGACATGTACGCCATTATCGGAGGCACTGGACTGACTGAGCTGGAAGGTCTGGAAATCAAGGGGCAGGATAAGATTGATACGCCCTGGGGGGCGCCCTCGGCGGATATCGTACGCGCACAGTTGCAAGGGAAGGAGGTGCTGTTTTTGGCGCGTCACGGCAATCCGCATCGAATCCCGCCTCATGAAGTGAATTACCGCGCTAATATCTGGGCGCTGAAAGAAGCGGGCGCCAAAGGCATCCTGGCGGTAAACGCCGTAGGCGGCATTCATCCGGATATGGGGGCGACCCATGTGTGCATCCCTGACCAGGTGATCGATTACACTTATGGGCGCGAGCATACTTATTTTCAGGGCGATATCGACCATGTCACCCATATCGATTTCAGCTACCCCTATGATGAAGCGCTGCGCAAACTGATTTGTGAAAAGGCGACCGCCTTGGGCGTTAAACACAGCAACTTTGGCGTTTACGGCGCTACCCAGGGACCGCGCCTGGAGACGGTGGCGGAAATCCGCCGCATGAAACAAGACGGCTGTGACATCGTTGGTATGACGGGAATGCCGGAAGCGGCGTTGGCGCGCGAGCTGGATGTCCCTTATGCCTGTATTTCCCTGGTCGTTAATCCGGCGGCGGGCGTCAGCGAAAATATCATCACTATGGAAGAAATCCATGAGGCGATTGATCAGGGTATGGGATATGTGAAGCAGCTGCTGGCGGCGCTGGTTGCAGAGAGCTGACCTTCTGCGTTGTGCGTTATACATGCTGATCGTTGAATGAAAAAAGCGGGGAAATTACCCCGCTTTTTTATTGGATGCTCAAAGCCGTCTAACTTGTGTATGTTATATCAGTCTTCCGTTGGACTGTTGGTTTCGCTTTCTTCCGACTCTTTCTCGTCCTCGCCAGCCAGGTTGCCTTCTGCGGTGTCGACGGAAGTCTGGATGCGCACATTACGGACCGGGATAATTTTGACCAGTACGCCCACGACAGGATGATCCAGATAGTGGACCTCGCCGCTGCGCATGCGGCGTGATTGTCGGTTGCGGTAGCGGGCGACAGGCTCAAGTCCTCTGAAGGCCTCTTCCATGAACGGCTCCTCGCTGTCGGGTGCGGTTACTTTTGCTCCCGGCGTGTTTTGCGGCATTGGCGTGAGCGCATTGGCGGCGCCCGTTTGCTCGGGGAAGGGCGTAAACATGTCATCCATAGCGCCGCCTGGCTGTTTTTGCCTCCACTCCACCAGAGATAAATCAATCGTGGTGTGCAGGTAACGAGTGCGTGACAGGCTCACCACGCCCTCTATGCTATAGCCCTCGCCCAATCTTTCCGTATCAAAAATGCGCACGGGCGTATCTTGGTTGTACGCGAGATTCGAGACCCAGGATTTATGCCAGACAACCTGATAACCAGAGCGACGGTCAAGGTTGTTGGCGATCCACTTTAACAGTGTCTGGTTTGCGCCGAGCGCCTGTTTCTGCAGACTGCTCAGCGGTGTGAAGTCCACCAGAAGCGGTGCTTCGGGATTGTAATCGACGGGATAATATTCGAAGTTTTCTTCCCCTTCCGGCACGGGGGTTTTGAACATGATGAGGTCGATTTGATAAAGCCCTGCATAGGCGCGCAGGCTGGAAGACATAAGCCCAAGAAACAGCGTGAGAAAGAGTGCAATGCTTCGCGCTGAAAAAGGGCAAAGTTGAGGTGTTCGGCAAAATAGCATTTATTTGGACAACTTCTTTTGTTTTGTGATTGGAAGGCGTGCGCCAGGGAATAAAAGCTAGGGCGGGTTGATGGCGCCAATGGGGAAGTGGCCATCCATCAACAAACCCTCACAAAGTATACTACATTTCCCTGGCGCCGGGGCCGCCCGGCAGGGTTATGCGCGGGCGGGAGCGAAGGACTTCAGAAGTTTTTCCACGAATTGCATACGGTCTTCCTTGTCCTCCAGTGAGCGAGTGACGCGTAACTTGGAGCCTCCGTCCAATTTATAGTGCTTGGGTTCACGCTGGATGAGATTGACCAGTTTGATCGGTTCGATGGTGGTCTTCGCGTTGAATTCGATCACGCCGCCCCTGGCGCCGATATCAATTCGAGCGATGCCCAGCCTGTCGGCGGTCAATTTCAGGCGAGCCTGGCGGAACAGATTTTTGGTTGCGTCAGGCAAGAGGCCAAAGCGGTCAATCATCTCAATTTGCAGAGACTGCAATGCGTCCTCATCCTTGGCGCTGGCGACGCGTTTATACAGGATCAGACGGTTGTGAACATCCGGCAGATAGTCGTCGGGAATCAGTGCGGGCAAACGCAGATTGACTTCACAACCTTGATCGAGAGGTTGGGTCAGATCCAGCTCTTTGCCCTCGCGCATGGCTTTGACCGCCGCATCCAACAATTGCAGATAAAGCGTGAAGCCAATGTTCTGGATATGCCCGCTTTGCTCTTCGCCAAGCAATTCCCCTGCGCCGCGAATTTCCAGATCGTGGGTGGCCAGGGTGAACCCTGCGCCGAGATCCTGAGCGCTGCTAATGGCGTCCAGCCTTTTCTTGGCGTCCTCAGTGAGGTTGCGTGGCGGAGGGGTCAACAGGTAGGCGTATGCCTGGTGATGAGAGCGGCCGACCCGGCCCCGCAGCTGGTGCAGCTGCGCCAGGCCGAATTTATCCGCGCGTTCGATGATAATGGTGTTGGCGGAGGGAATGTCGATACCGGTTTCAATAATGGTAGTGCACATCAGCACATTGAAGCGCTTATGGTAAAAATCCGACATGACCTTTTCCAGCTCACGCTCACGCATCTGGCCATGGGCGACAGCCACGCGCGCATCCGGAACCATCTCCTGCAACTCGGCCGCGGCTTTGTTGATAGTGTTAACCTCATTGTGCAGGCAGAACACTTGGCCGCCCCGTAAAATTTCCCGCAGCACGGCTTCTTTGATAATGCTGTTGCTGTGTTCCTGTACGAAGGTTTTGACGGACAGGCGCTTCTCCGGCGGGGTGGCGATAATCGACAAATCGCGGACGCCCTGAAAGGAAAGGTTCAGGGTGCGCGGTATCGGCGTGGCGGTCAGTGTGAGTATATCGATGTTGGCGCGCAGAGATTTAACCTTCTCCTTTTGCTGCACGCCGAAACGATGCTCCTCGTCGATAATCAGCAGGCCGAGATTCTTAAACTGGATGTCTTTCTGCAGCAGTTTATGGGTGCCGACGAGAATGTCGACCTTGCCTTCCGATAGTTTGTCTTTGACTTTTTCTATATCGCTAGCGCTGCGAAAGCGGGAAATCAGTTCGACGTTGATTGCGGTGTCGGCGAAGCGGTCCTGGAAGGACTGAAAATGCTGTTGCGCAAGCAGTGTGGTTGGCGTGAGTATCGCCACCTGGCGTCCTGCATGCGCGGCGAGGAAGGCGGCGCGCATGGCGACTTCCGTTTTGCCGAAGCCCACATCGCCGCAGACGAGCCGGTCCATGGGGCGTGGCTTCATCATGTCCTGTAGGACTGCGTTGATCGTCGTGGCCTGATCCGGCGTTTCCTCAAACGGGAAGGCGGCAGAGAAGGCGCGATAATGCTCATCCGGCGGCGGGCAGGCGTAGCCTTTGTGCAGTTCGCGCTTGGCGTAAATATCCAGCAGCTCCGCCGCGCTGTCTTTAATCTTCTCCGCTGCTTGACGCTTAGCGGCGGACCAGCGATCCGTACCGAGTTTGTTAATCGGCGCCAGATTATCGTCAAGGCCGGCATAGCGGGAAATCAGGTGCAGAGAGGATACCGGTACATACAGCTTGGCTTCATTGGCGTATTCCAGCACCAGAAACTCCTGTTTCTGGCCGTCCACTTCGAGTGACTGCAGGCCTTTATAGCGGCCGATGCCGTGATCGATATGCACAACCGGCGCATTAAGCTTCAGCTCGGTCAGGTTCTGAATGATGTTTTCCGGGCTTTCCTGAGTCCGCTTGCGTCGTCTCCGCTGCAGGACTCTGCCTTCATACAGATCAGCTTCCGCTACGACCAGAATCCGGTTTTCGTTATCAGCGAAGCCTTTCGCCAGCTCAGCCACCGTGATATTCCACGGGTCGGTGGAGTTCAGGCACGCTTCCCAGGACTCTAACAAGTTCAGTGGTCTGCCGTGCTCCTTGAATGTATCCATCAGCGCTTGCTGGCGACCGGCGGACTCCGCGCACAAGACTATCTTGTAACCGCTGTCCTGCTGGGCGCAGTCAATAGCCTGTAACGGGTTTTCCTTCTTGGCGTCCAGAGCCAAGTGGGGAAGGGGAGAGAACGGCTTGTCCGTTTCCTCGGACTTGGCGCTGAATTGCGCGCGAGGGAATTGCTTCAGTCCCTCAAACAGCTCATCAACCCGCAGATAAATATCCGCTGGTGGTAAGAGGGGCCGCTGAATATCGTGACGCAAATCCTCGTAACGCTGTTCAAGGTCTTTCCAGAAATGCAGCGCTTTTTCGTGCAGCCCATCATAAAGGGCGAAGCAGGCGTCTTTGGCCACATAATCCAGCAGGCTGGCGGTCTCAGTAAAAAATAGAGTTAGGTAGTACTCCAGCCCGGGCGTGGCGATGCCGCGGCTTATGTCTTGCAGCAAAGGAATGTTGCGGGACGCGCCCGGAAACTTCTCGTAGAAGTTGTCTTTGAATAACTGGATAGATGCGTCGTTAAGTGGAAACTCGTGCGCAGGCAACAGACTGATTTCATCCACCTGTCCAGCGGAGCGCTGAGTCTCTGGATCAAACTGGCGCAGGGTTTCGACTTCTTCGTCAAACAGGTCAATACGATAAGGCGCTTTGGAGCCCATCGGGAATATGTCGAAAATCGACCCTCTGACGGCAAACTCCCCGTGCTCATAAACCGTATCGACGCAGCGGTAACCCGCTTGCTCCAGCTCGGATCTATAACTGTCTATCCTGAGTGGCTGACCTTTGCGCAGGATCAGGGTGGAGCGTTGCACAAACTCCTTTGGCGCCAGACGCACCATGATGGTGCTGAGCGGGACAATAAGCAGGCCGCTGGCGCAGGTCGGTAGTTTATGCAGGGTCTGAATACGCTGGGAAATAATGTCCTGATGAGGCGAAAAAGTATCGTAAGGAAGGGTTTCCCAGTCCGGTAAGGTCAAAATTGGGGGCGTGTTCTCATTTTTTTTCACGTCCCCTAAAAAAAATTTCACCGCTGATTCGAGCTGATCCGCCGAGGGCATATCTGGTGTTATTACCACCAACAGGCGTTTTTGCTCTTTGAGCGCCTGCGCCAGAATGTAAGCGTCTGACTGTCCGACGGCCTGAGGCCAGTACTTGATAGTCGTTGAATTTGAAGGAAGTTGGCGCCGCTCTGTCAACTTTATATCTCCACCTTAAAGTCAAGGGGCATTCTACAATTGTTTCGTAAAATCACAACCAAACCCCGAAAACGTGATAGCCAGTCCACTTGTGTAAGGGCCCTGAAACGCCTTGGAAAGCGTTAAAAATCAAGGAGCCTAAATTGCTTCGGATGTTTTGAAAAGGGATAATGAGCGCCCGATTTGCGCAGACGAGAGGTGCATAAAAGTGAGTCAAGAAAAATTGGATGCTTGTTTTGGGGAATGGAAGGAACGCGAAACCGTCGCTGAAGCGATGATTCCCCTTATCGGAAGACTGTACAGAAAATATAACGTCATCACATCCATATATGGTCGCCCAATCATCAACCGTTCAGTGATCGGCCTGTTAAAAGCGCACCGTTTTGTGCGTCAGGTAGCTGATCATGAACTGTCCGTGCACAACACTTATCCTATATTAAAGTTGCTGGACGAGCTGGAACTTGGGCACGCTCACGTAGATATCGGCAAGCTCGCTATTAAATATGAAAAAATAAAAGACACAGTTGCGCTGGAAGATTTCGTGCGCCGCGAGCTGGACGAAGTAGTTGGGAAATGCGCCGCTGAAGGAAGTATGGGGACTTCCGGAGAAAGCAAAGACGTCGTGCTGTTCGGTTTCGGACGTATTGGACGTTTGTTGGCGAGAATTCTTATCGAGAAAGCCGGTGGCGGCGCGAACCTGCGCTTACGCGCAATTGTCGTGCGCAAAGGCAATGCGGACAATGATCTGGAAAAACGCGCCAGCCTGCTGCGTCGCGATTCCGTACACGGTTCCTTCCAGGGCACGATCACCGTGGACGAGAAAGAATCCGCTATCATCGCCAACGGCAACTACATTCAGGTTATTTACGCGAATAACCCGGATGCAGTGGATTACACCCAATATGGCATCGATAACGCGATTGTTATCGACAATACAGGCGTATGGCGCGATGAGGCCGGCCTGTCCCGTCACCTGGAGTGCAAAGGCGTCAAGGGCGTGTTGTTGACTGCGCCTGGCAAAGGCTCCATCAAGAACATCGTATACGGCATCAACAACCATTTGATCACTGCGGAAGATCGCATTCTTTCAGCGGCCTCCTGTACGACCAACGCCATCACGCCGGTGCTGAAAGCGTTGAATGACGAGTACGGCATCAAAGACGGTCACGTGGAAACCGTTCACTCCTATACCAACGACCAGAATCTGATCGATAACTACCACAAGGGCAGCCGCCGCGGACGCAGCGCGCCTCTGAACATGGTTATCACAGAAACCGGCGCCGCCAAGGCTGTCGCCAAAGCGTTGCCCGAGCTGGCTGGTAAGCTGACCGGCAACGCGATCCGTGTGCCAACGCCAAACGTGTCGCTGGCTATCCTGAACCTGAACTTGGGCCGCGATACATCTGTGGAAGAACTGAACGGCTACCTCCGCGACGTGTCTCTGCACTCTGATCTGCAGAAGCAGATTGACTTCGTTAACTCGCCGGAAGTGGTGTCCACTGACTTTGTTGGTTCCCGTCGCGCAGGCGTTGTCGACGCGCAGGCGACTATCGTCAATGGCAATCGCGCCGTGTTGTATGTTTGGTACGATAACGAAGCTGGATATAGCGCGCAGGTGGTTCGCGTCGTGAACCAGATGGCGGGCGTTACCTATGCTGTCTATCCCAAAACAATGGGATAAAAGAGCCACTGTTGGATCAACCCTGAAAGGTTGACCAACTGGTTAAAAAGGCGGGCCAATGTGCTCGCCTTTTTTGTTGGTGCGGAAATATTGAGCGGTTGAGCGAGTGCTCTAATACTAAAGTCTAAGGGTGTGTGTGGGCCGTATTTCCTGGGAAATGCGCCTGAATAATTGTAATCCGATGGTAATAAACCGCAGCGGGGCCGCTGAATGACTGAATTCGCTGAAAAAATAGGGGATTGGCCGTATAAGCTCGCCCGGCGTAGTAGAAAATCCGGATTTGCGTCACTATAATTATGGCGTTTTTTGGTCGGCCATCCTGTGCATCCCTCCAACAAGGGCAATCCTAAATTCCAATCACAAGAGCGCATTCGTGGTGGCTGTAAATCAATTTATTCTGATGATTAGGCGGGGCTGATGATCAAGATCAAGAAAGGCTTGGATCTTCCGATAGCCGGAGCGCCTGCACAGGTCATTGAAGATGGTAAGCCTGTAAACCAGGTTGCTTTAATCGGATTTGACTACAATGGCATGAAACCTACCATGGAAGTAAAGGTAGGCGATCGTGTTAAGTGCGGCCAGCTTCTATTTACTGATAAAAAGACGGAAGGCGTCCGTTACACTTCGCCAGCGAGCGGTATAGTGTCAGCGGTGAACCGAGGCGAACGTAGGGTGTTTCAGTCGATTGTCATCGACGTTGAAGGGGACGAATATGAGCAGTTTGCTCAATACAGCCCCGAGGAACTGCCCAATTTGTCTCGCGAGCAGGTTGCTGAAAACCTGATCGCTTCTGGAGATTGGGCTGCGTTGAGAACGCGTCCGTACAGCAAGGCTCCTGCCATTGACGCTGAGCCTCACTCCATCTTCGTAACGGCGATGGACTCCCACCCATTGAGCGCTGATCCGGCGGTCATTATCAACGAAGCCAAGGCCGACTTTAAAAACGGCTTGACTGTTCTGGGCAAACTGACCCGCGGCAAAGTCTTCGTCTGCGCCCGCGCTGGCGTCACCTTCGATCTGCCTAACGGCTCCAATGCCGTGCAGGAACAGTTTGACGGCCCACACCCCGCCGGTCTGGCAGGCACCCATATCCATTACCTTGATCCTGTGAACGCGTCCAAATTTGTCTGGACGATCGGTTATCAGGACGTAATCGCTATTGGTCGCCTGTTCACGTCCGGACGTAAGTCTGTGGAGAGAGTGGTTGCATTGGCTGGCCCTATGGTCAATAAGCCTCGCCTGCTGCGCACCCGTGCGGGCGCATCGCTAACCCAGCTGACTGAAGGCGAACTGAAGTCTTCCGATGTGCGTCTGATTTCCGGTTCCGTACTGGGTGGACGTAACGCGAAAGGCAGCGTGGCTTTCCTGGGGCGTTACGCCAATCAAATATCCTGCCTTGAAGAAGGCTACAAGCGTGAATTTATGGGCTGGTTGTCACCGGGCTCCAATAAATTCTCCTTGTTGAATATTTATCTTTCCAAGCTCAACCCGGGCAAGTTGTTCAACTTCACCACCACCACGAACGGCAGCGAGCGGGCCATGGTCCCCGTTGGTTCGTATGAAAAGGTGATGCCGTTGGACATTCTTCCAACACAACTACTGCGCTCTCTGATTGTCGGCGACACAGAAATGGCGCAAAAGCTGGGTTGTCTGGAGCTGGATGAAGAAGACCTTTCCCTCTGCACCTTCGTGTGTCCGGGTAAATATGAATACGGTCCTATTCTTCGCGATAGCCTCACTCGCATTGAGAAAGAGGGTTGATGCATGGGAATGAGAGAATTTCTTGACAAAATCGAGCCGCAATTTGAAAAAGGCGGCAAGTATGAGAAGTGGTACGCGCTGTACGAAGCCGTCGACACCATCTTCTATACGCCTTCCAAAGTAACCAGCGCTAACACGCACGTGCGTGACGGCGTTGACTTGAAGCGCATCATGATTACGGTGTGGTTCTGCGTATTCCCGGCCATGTTCTTCGGCATGTACAACGTGGGCTACCAGTCCAACACCTACCTCGCGGCTAATGGCCTGACCATGGATATGGACTGGCACGGCGCGATTATCGCCATGCTTGCCGGAAATAACCCCGCCAGCATCTGGGATAACTTCATCTATGGCGCGGTTTACTTCCTTCCTATCTATGCGGTCACCTTTGCTGTGGGCGGATTCTGGGAAGTGGTGTTTGCGACGATCAGAAAGCATGAAGTTAACGAAGGTTTCTTCGTAACCTCTATTCTGTTTGCGTTGACCTGTCCTCCAACCATTCCATTGTGGCAAGTGGCGTTGGGCATCAGCTTTGGCGTTGTGATCGGTAAAGAAGTATTCGGCGGCACGGGTAAAAACTTCCTGAACCCGGCGTTGACTGGGCGCGCTTTCCTGTACTTCGCTTATCCTGCGCAAATTTCCGGCGACGCGGTCTGGACTGCTGTTGACGGTTTCAGTGGCGCGACGCCTCTGGGTGTGGCGGCTTCCGGCGGCTTGAACGCGCTGACCGCCAACATTTCCTGGATGGATGCGTTCCTTGGCTTCCAGCAGGGCAGTGTGGGTGAAACCTCTACGCTGGCGATTCTGTTGGGCGGCGCTGTACTGCTGATCATGGGCATTGCGTCCTGGCGTATCGTCGCTGGCGTATTCCTGGGTATGGCCGCGACTGCAACTCTGTTGAACTTTATCGGTTCCGACACTAACCAAATGTTCCAGGTGCCTGCGCACTGGCATTTTGTATTGGGCGGTTTCGCGTTCGGTATGATGTTCATGGCGACAGACCCCGTATCTGCATCCATGACCAATACCGGTAAGTGGGCGTTCGGTATATTGGTTGGCCTGATGACCGTATTGATTCGCGTGGTTAACCCGGCGTTCCCTGAAGGCATCATGTTGGCCATTCTGTTCGCCAACTTGTTTGCGCCGTTTATCGACCATCTGGTGATTCAAGCCAATATCAAACGGAGGCTGGCGCGTGTCTAAGTCAAACGATTCAATTCAAAAGACGGTCATCGTCGCGCTGGCGCTGTGTATCGTCTGCTCTATCTTTGTATCCGCTTCGGTCGTACTGCTGAAGCCGGTTCAGATTCAGAATAAAACACTGAACCTGAAAGAGAATATTCTCCGCGCGGCGGGCATGTTGAGCGCGACTCCCACTAAAAAAGAAGTGGAAGAGAAGTTTGCTCAGATAACGCCGAAAATTGTCGACCTGGATACTGGTTTGTATGTGGAGCCCAAGGACATCGGTTTTGAAAGCGTAGACGCGTTTGATCAAAAGAAATCTGCGCAAAACCCGAAACTGTCCAAAGTGTTGGATTCTTCTGAAGACCTGGCGAGCATCAAGCGTCGCGAGCGTTACGCGAAAGTGTATCTGGTCAAGGAAAACGGCGCGCTGACTCGCGTGATCCTTCCGGTCAAAGGCTATGGTCTGTGGTCGACGCTGTACGGCTTCCTGGCTTTGAAAGCGGATGGCGACAGCGTAGTGGGGCTGGGCTTCTACGAGCACGGCGAAACACCCGGTCTGGGCGGTGAAGTCGACAACCCTAACTGGAAAGCGCAATGGCCTGGTAAAGAGGTGTACGATGACAACTTTGATGTTGCAGTGCGTCTCGTTAAGGGCGGTGTGAATCCTTCTTCATCTGACGCCAAGTACTCTGTTGACGCATTGTCTGGCGCCAGCCTCACCAGCCGCGGCGTGGAAAATCTGCTGCACTACTGGTTGAGCGAGAGCGGATTCAAAACGTATTTGGAAAAGGTAAGATCCGGGGAGGCAGGAAATGTCTGACGTAACGCCGAAGAAAGTTCTTCTAGAGCCTATTCTCTCCAATAACCCGATTGCGCTGCAGATTCTTGGAATCTGTTCCGCGTTGGCTGTCACCACCAGCCTTAAGCTGTCAATCGTAATGGCGATCGCGGTGTCGTTGGTAACAGCGAGCTCCAGCTTCTTTATCGCGTTGATACGCTCACAGATACCAAGCAACATCCGGATCATCGTACAGATGACCATCATTGCGTCGCTGGTAATTGTGGTTGATCAGGTGTTGAAAGCTTACGCCTACGAAATCAGCAAGCAGTTGTCTGTATTCGTCGGACTGATTATCACCAACTGTATCGTAATGGGACGTGCGGAAGCTTTCGCCATGCAGAATGGCCCCGTACTGAGCTTCCTTGACGGTATCGGCAACGGCGCAGGTTACGGCGCTATATTGATTACAGTTGCTACAGTGCGTGAGCTGCTGGGCGCCGGTAAGCTGTTCGGTGTGGAAATTCTTCCCACCATCGCTAATGGCGGCTGGTACCAGCCAAACGGCCTGTTGCTGCTGCCTCCAAGCGCGTTCTTCATTATCGGCTTGATCATCTGGGGGCTGCGTTCCTGGAAGAAGGATCAGGTGGAAGCGGCGGAGTACAAACTGTCCGCGCACAAAGTTAAGGAGGCGTTTTAAGCATGTTTGAACATTATCTGAGCCTCCTTGTCAAGGCGGTATTCGTTGAAAACATGGCCTTGGCCTTCTTCCTGGGTATGTGTACGTTCCTGGCTTTGTCCAAAAAGATGGAAGCGGCTATTGGTCTCGGCATTGCGGTTGTCGTCGTACTGGCTGTGACCGTGCCTGTTAACAACGCCATTTATAATGGTTTGTTGCGCGAAGGCGCATTGAGCTGGGCGGGGCTGCCTAATGTTGACCTGAGTTTCCTTGGGTTGCTGACTTATATCGGCGTTATCGCCGCTATCGTACAGATACTGGAGATGGTGCTGGATAAATTCTTCCCAGCGCTCTATAACGCGCTGGGTGTGTTTCTCCCGCTGATTACCGTTAACTGTGCGATCATGGGCGCCTCCCTGTTTATGGTTGAGCGTGATTACACATTCGGAGAGAGTCTGGTGTACGGTTTCGGCGCTGGACTGGGCTGGGCGTTGGCGATCATCGCTTTGGCCGGTATTAGAGAGAAGCTGAAATACAGTGACGTTCCTGAAGGTCTGCGTGGTCTGGGCATCACCTTCATCACCGTAGGTCTGATGTCGCTTGGTTTTATGTCTTTCTCAGGCATTTCTCTGTAATCGGTCCGAACAGGTGAAGGTTAATAACAAATGAACACTGAAATCATATTGGGCGTAGTCATGTTCACCGCCATAGTGCTATCACTGGTGGCGGTGATTCTGGCGGCGCGCGCAAGACTGGTCAGCTCGGGCGACGTCACCATTGAGGTGAACGGCGATCCCAATCACACAATCAAAACGCCAGCTGGCGGCAAGTTGCTGCAAACTTTGGCTGGAGAGGGCGTGTTCCTGTCATCCGCCTGTGGCGGCGGCGGCAGCTGCGCGCAGTGTAAATGTAAGGTTTTCGACGGCGGCGGCTCCATGTTGCCAACGGAGAGAGCGCACTTTACGCGTCGTGAAGAGAAGGAAGGCTGGCGTTTGTCCTGTCAGGTTGCTGTTAAGCAGGACATGAAAATTGAAGTGCCGGAAGAAGTCTTTGGCGTCAAGAAGTGGGAGTGCGAGGTGGTGTCTAACCATAACGTCGCTACTTTCATCAAAGAGCTTGTATTGAAACTGCCGGATGGCGAAGTTGTTGACTTCCGCGCGGGTGGTTACGTTCAGCTTGAGACGCCAGCTTACGACGTGACCTTCGATAAGTTTGAAATCGAAGAGCGTTTCCGTGAAGACTGGGACAAGCACAACCTGTGGCGCTTCCGTTCTGTCGTTAAAGAGCCGGTGATTCGCGCATACTCCATGGCGAACTATCCGGAAGAGCGCGGCGTACTGAAGTTCAACATCCGTATCGCGACGCCTCCTCCAGGCACCAACTTCCCGCCCGGACAAATGTCTTCATGGGTATTCTCGTTGAAGCCAGGCGATAAGGTAACGGTATACGGACCCTTTGGTGAGTTCTTTGCTAAAGAGACTGATGCTGAGATGGTGTTCGTTGGCGGCGGCGCCGGTATGGCTCCAATGCGCGCGCACATTTTCGATCAGCTGAAGCGTCTTAAGACCAGTCGTAAAATGTCCTTCTGGTATGGCGCTCGTAGCCGTCGTGAAATGTTCTACGTGGACGACTTTGACGGTCTGGCTGCGGAGAATGATAACTTCCAATGGCATGTGGCTCTTTCCGATCCGCTGCCTGACGACAACTGGACGGGCTACAAAGGTTTCATTCACAACGTGTTGTATGAAAACTATCTCAAGGAGCATCCAGCGCCGGAAGATTGTGAGTTCTACATGTGCGGACCGCCCATGATGAACGCGGCGGTTATCAAAATGCTGAAAGACCTAGGTGTTGAGGACGAGAATATTCTGCTAGACGACTTTGGTGGTTAATATTATTTCTGCGTTCCTCAAAATCAGAAAGCCCGCCAGTGCTTTACTGCTCTCCAGCAGTCTCGCATTGGCGGGCTGCTTTCATTCTGGCCCTGAATTGCACTCTTCTGAGGGCAAAATCATGGGTACGACCTATCATGTTAAATGGGCTTCTGGTTCGAGCAAATCAGAGCAGGAACTGGCGCAGGGCGTATTGGCGCAATTGCAGCTGGTTGATCGCCTGATGTCGACGTATAAGCCCGAATCGGAATTAAGCCGCTTTAATCAATCTGAACCTGGAAGCTGGTTTGATTTCTCGCCTGAGTCATTTGAAGTCTTTCAAATTGCGCAAGGCGTCAGCGATATCAGTGGCGGCGCTTTTGATATCACAGTGGGTAAGCTGGTGAATCTGTGGGGCTTTGGTCCTGATCTTCGTCCAATTAAGATTCCGGATGAGGCTACGCTTTCCAGCGAGCTGTCCAAAGTCGGATATCAGCACCTCAAATACCAGGCGGACGGCGATAAAGTCCTCAAAGAGACGGCGATGTACGTTGATCTCTCCGCCGTCGCCAAAGGCTATTCCGTTGATCTGGCGGCTAAATACCTGGAGTCGCAGGGCGTTACTGATTATCTGGTTGAGGTTGGCGGCGAAGTCATGCTGAGTGGCCACAAGCCTGATGGTCAGCCATGGCGGATCGCCATAGAATCGCCGGTAGTGGGCGAAAGGCGGGCGCAAAACGTGGTGGAAATGGATAGGGGCGCGGTAGCCACTTCCGGAGACTATCGTAATTACTTCGAAGAAGATGGCGTTCGTTATTCCCATACCATTGACCCCCGCACTGGTAAGCCGATTGGCCACAATCTCGCCTCGGTAACCGTCATCGACGATACGGTGGCGCGTGCGGACGCGCTGGCGACTTCCTTTATGGTAATGGGGCCGGAACAAGGTATGGATGTTGCGGTCAAAAACGATATCGCTGTGTTGTTTATTGTCCGGCGGGACGGTAAGTTTGTAGAAGAAACGTCCCCCGCGTTTTTGAAACGTATCAAACGATTGGAGGAGTAGAGCGATGTATGTGTTTCTTGTTGTTTTCGGCGTCATGCTGCTCATCGTTGTGGCCATGTCCATCGGCGTTATCCTAGGCCGCAAGCCCATCTCAGGTTCATGCGGCGGTATGAGCGCCTTGGGAATGGAAGTCGCCTGCGATATTTGCGGAGGCGATAAAAACAAGTGTGAAAAAGAGACGGAAGCCGCCGCCAAGCAATCTCAGGCGCGGGCTGAAGATCTCGCATACGACGCCACCCGTAAGGGGTGAGCTCTTACCTTATAGAAGCAAGTCCGCGAATGCCTCAATGGCGTTCTGCGGTTTGTGATTGAGTTGTCGCACGCGACGGTGCGTTTATCTGACGTCGCGACTTAAGTATTAAATTATAAAGATGTTCCGTCTGGTGGCCTGCGGCGGCTGCAATCCGGCGGGATGGGATTTCAGGAGACCGACAGCGCATGGCTGAATATCGTTATGATGTGGTTGTAATTGGCGCCGGGCCAGCTGGCGAAGGCGCGGCGATGAATGCGGCGAAGCACGGCAAGCGCGTTGCAGTGATTGAAGATAAGAGTCAGGTTGGCGGCAACTGCACCCATATGGGGACGATTCCGTCGAAAGCGTTGCGTCACGCAGTCAAGCAAATCATCCAGTTCAATACCAATACTATGTTCCGGGATATCGGGGAGCCGCGCTGGTTTTCTTTCCCCAGAGTCTTGCAGAATGCGGAGCGAGTGATTGGTAAACAGGTTAAAATTCGTACGCAGTTTTACGCCCGCAACAGAGTCGATCTGTATCGCGGTCGCGCCAGTTTCATTGATGAGAACCGTATTGAGGTGCGGGGCGGTCTGAACGGTAAAGAAGTCTTGTATGGCAAGCAGGTCGTTATCGCGACAGGCTCCAGGCCCTATCTGCCTGAAGACGTAGACTTCACTCATCGTCGTATCTATAACAGCGATAGTATTCTCAAGCTGAGTCATACGCCTAGAACCCTGATTATCTATGGAGCAGGGGTGATAGGCTGTGAGTACGCCTCCATTTTCGTCGGGTTGGGCGTTAAAGTGGACCTTATTAATCCCGGCGAACGTTTGCTGTCTTTCCTTGACGGAGAAATTTCCGACGCATTGAGTTATCACCTGAGGGATAACGGGGTGTTGGTGCGCCATAACGAGCAATACGATAGCGTGGTCGGTGATGATCATGGCGTTGTGTTGACAATGAAATCCGGCAAGCGTATTCGCGCCGACGCATTCCTCTGGTGTAACGGGCGCACCGGCAACACAGATAATCTGGGGCTGGAGAATATTGGGCTGGAGCCCAACGCTCGCGGCCAGTTGGCGGTGGATAATCATTACCGCACCAAGATCCCGCATGTATTCGCCGCGGGCGACGTGATTGGCTGGCCCAGCCTGGCAAGCGCCGCCTATGACCAGGGGCGCTCCGCGTCCTCGGAGATAGTTAAGGATGATTTCTTCCGCTTTATTACCGATGTGCCTACCGGGATTTATACGATTCCTGAAATTAGCTCCGTTGGTCGCACAGAAGCAGAACTGACGGAAGCCAAGGTGCCCTATGAAGTAGGGCAGGCGTTTTTCAAGGATTTGGCTCGTGCGCAGATTACCGGCGATACGGTGGGTATGCTGAAACTGCTGTTCCATCGGGAAACAATGGAGTTGCTGGGCATTCATTGCTTCGGAGATCAGGCCTCCGAGATCGTGCATATCGGACAGGCCATCATGAATCAGCCTGGTGAACTGAATACCATCGAGTATTTTGTTAACACCACCTTCAATTACCCCACGATGGCGGAAGCCTATCGGGTGGCGGCGTTAAACGGACTTAATCGGATATTTTGATCGGGCTTAGGCGAGGGGATTGTGCATCCCGCTCGCCTGCTGTCGCGAAAGCGACTACTGCGCGTGAGTCAGGTGCGGTTGCTGGGTCTTCAGATATTTGAGGACGTGGCAGGGGTAGTCGGTGATGACGCTGTGCACCCCCAATTCCTGTAGGCGTAATACATCGGGAATCATATTTACCGTCCAAGTGGAGACTTCCAGTCCCGCCTTTCTGGCTTCTGTCATCAGCTCCTCGTCGGCCAGCTTGTAATACAGCACCAGCATTCGGCAGTTGAGCTTGAGTGCGGTTTGTATTGGCCCAGGAAAGCGCTTCTCCGCGACATATCCCGTATCGATGGAACCATTCAGTCGCTTGATCTGCTGCAACACCCATGAGTTGGATGACGTAACGACGACGCGTCCGAACAGCTTTTCGTGTTGGATCAGTTCTACCAGTCGATTGCAAAGAATGTTTAGCCTGGGCTTGGTGTCAGTCTTGATTTCCAGCTGTATCGACTGAAACTCAGGACAAACCGCCAGGATGTTCTGTAGCGTCGGCACTGGAGCTGGCTCATGCCAGGGTGGAACATGCAGTCCTGCGTCCAAATCGCCCAGTTCAGCCGCAGTTAGCTCTGCGACCTTGGCGGCGTGGCCGGTGGTGCGATTAGTGGTTTTATCATGAATGACCATCAAGTGGCCGTCTTTGCTGAGCTGGAGGTCCAGCTCAAAATTGCGGATGCCTTCCTGGTAGGGATGGGCAAAGCCGGCGACGGTATTTTCCGGCGCTTCGCCCTTGGCGCCCCGATGACCCACAATAATCATATTGAGTTTCCGTTATTTGGCCTTTTTGTAGATTGTTTGGCGTTTAAGATAGGTTTCCCTGCATAAATTCGCATCTTCCAGAAATGCTGGCAAATCCGGCATGGTCAGCGCCTGCGGGCCATCTACCAGAGCTTTGGATGGGTGAGGGTGGAAGTCCACCAGAACCATATTGGCGCCAGCGATGATACCCTGAGCAGTGGCGTGAGTAACTTCCAGTATGCCGTCAGGCGCGCGCTCATGATTGCCGACAGAATGTGAAGGATCTACGCAAACAGGCATCCGGGTGAGGCGTTTGATGACAGGGACATGGGCGAAATCCACCAGATTGCGGTGAGGCGCTCCGCCGTCGGTTTTCATGCCTCGCAGGCAGAAGACGACATTGGCGTTGCCTTCGCTTGCCAGATACTCCGCTGCATTGAGAGATTCATTCAGTGAGATGCCAAACCCTCTCTTCAGCAGCGCCGGATATTCTTTTTGTCTACCGATGGCTTTGAGCAGCTCAAAGTTCTGTGTATTGCGGGTGCCGATTTGCAGCATGACGCCAGTAGGGCGACCGGTTTTCTCCAAGCACTCATCAATTTCCTCGATGTGGCTCTCGTGAGTAATCTCCATGGCGATGACTTTGATGTCGTATTTGCCCGCCAGCTCGAAGACGTAGGGGAGGCAGTCTTTGCCGTGACCTTGGAAGGTATAGGGATTGGTGCGTGGCTTATAGGCGCCCATGCGGGTGCATTGCTGGCCGTTCTCTTTCAGGGCGCGCATCATTTCTTCGACGTGAGTCGGGTTGTCCACTGCGCAAAGGCCTGCGAACACATGGAAGCTATCTTGATCGAAGGTCAGTCCATTGTAGTGAAATCCGGTAGTGCGCTTGCTGTCCGCGTGGCGGCCAAGAATGCGATATTCTTCAGAAATGCGAACGACTCGTTCAACAGCGGGTAAGGCTTCCAGCTCTTCGGCGTTCAGCTTCTTGGTGTCGCCAAGAAGATAGATTTCCGTCAACTTCTGCTGCTGGCCCTGAATTTCATGGACTTTGCTGGAGACGCCCGGCAGTGCGTCAATAAAGTTCAAGGTTTCTCTATAAGCGTCTGAGGAAATATCTGTGTCAGGGTGAAGAATGATCAGCATAGCGGTTTCCTGAAGTAGGGGGGACTCTTGAGGCGGACGGGGTCCGATGCTTATTTTTTTCGCCGCGGGCGGCGATGTTCCTTATTGTGCTTTGGTATTCTGGCAGGTCATGCCCGACGCACGTCGAGCTACGCGCTTTTCCTGTCGTTTACGCCAGTCATGTCTGATTTTGCGGCGCCACAGGTACTCGACGACAACATAGCCCAGTACGGAGAAGAATAGCCCGCAAATGAATGAGCCGAAATAGAGCGGCAAACCAATCTGATAGAGCTTTTCTCCCAGCCAGGCGAAACTGAGCTCAAATTCAAAATGAACTTTCGGCATGCCTAAAATGTGTGCGCCAACCAGATAGTTGAAATAAAAAATAGGCGGCATGGTGACAGGGTTGCTAATCCATACGAGTGCGACGGCCAGTGGCAGATTGCAATTTACCCAGACCGCGATGAATGCGGCCACCACCATCTGGAAAGGCATGGGAATAAAGCTGCAGAACACACCAACCAGAACAGCCTTGGCGATGGCATGGCGGTTGATATGCCAGAGGTTGGGCTCATGTAAGATGTCGCCTAAAAAATGCAGAGACTTGTTTTCTTTGAGCTTGTGTGGATTTGGCATCCACTTCTTGATGAAATCTTTAGGCATTTGCTGATTACAACCGCGTGAAAGTCGTATAGAGTGCTGCTCCGAAAAAAGCCGCCATATATTAGAGTGTAATGTAAATTTAGGGAACAACCGATGCGCACATGGATGCTCGCGCTAACCGCCGGATGGCTAACAGTTTTTTTATTCGGCCATCATTGGCTTTCATTCGTCTCCCAGTATGTCTGGATTTTCCCCCTTTTAAGCATTTTAGCTTTGCTGAGCGTTATTGCGGGGAGTCTCAGCGGCCGAGGTCGCTATTATACCCCGGCATTGTTTCTGTTTGGGGTCATTTTCGCCGGAATTCGATTACAAAATATTGCGGAATCCTTGCCGCCGTCACTGCTTGGCGAACCCCTGCAACTGCGCGGTGAGATATGTAGTTCCGTGCGCGCCGGCAATGTGCAGTCCTTTTCCTTTTGTGTCGCAGAGGCCCGTGTGGATGGCGTTTTGGTGCCAGAGCTGGCGAGCAAGACCATCCGTTTATCCTGCTACTACTGTGACGTGGAGTTGCACGAATCCGGACGTTACACCCTTCAGGCGAAGCTAAAAGACCTCCGGCCATTACAAAACTTTCATGATCCATGGGGTTGGCAAAAGCTGTGGCGGTCAGGTTTGTACGCCAGAGGCTCCATTGCCCAGGGTTCTGTTGAATTGTGGGCAATGGAGCGGGCTGAGGGGCTTATGGGGAGACTGGCTGAGTTTCGGTCTTGGACTCGGGGTCTGGTTCGCTCGACGACGGCGTCGATGGCGCATCAACGAAGTTTCCTGGCGCTATTTCTGGGCGCTCGCACAGAGCTGGATGAGTCGCAATGGGAAGTGCTGAGGCGCTCCGGTCTGACGCATTTATTGGTTATCTCCGGCCTCCATATTGGTTTGATAGCAATTCTGGTTATGTTCGCCTTGCGTTGGGCGTTTTGTTGGCTCCCTCGGCAGTTCGCCTACTGGGTTGCGTGTGGGTTGACTATATTGGCGATACTCTCCTATGTCGCTCTGATCGATTACGGTCTGCCAGCGGTGCGCGCTGCATTGGCCGTTTCTCTTGCGCTGCTTATGCTGAGGTTGCGTCGACGGATATTGCCGTCGACTTTCTTTATTGCGGTTCTCACCTGCAGTTTGCTTCTGGACCCTTTGGCTCCCTGGAGCGCGGGCTTTTGGTTGTCTTTCGTTGCGGTGGGGCTGCTCTTTGTGGCCTTTAGTCATCGACCGCTGCAATCCTTTTCGAAACCAGGATCGCTGTGGCGGTCGCAAATGGCTTTGACAGTGGGTCTGGCAGGAATTCTGGCGATAAGTTTTCAGCAGATTCCGTCGGCGGCTCCATTGGCGAACCTCGTCGCAACGCCATTGGTTACGCTGATTGTGGTTCCCTTGGGGCTGATGGCGCTTGCTGTGGCTTTGGTTTGGCCGGCAGGCGGTGAGATTTTGTTGCGAATGACGGATATCTGTCTGGATGGGTTTTGGCGGGTAGCCGAGCTGGCCTCGTTAGGTCCTGTTCTGCAAACGCCTCTGGAGATGACGCTGGCGTCAGTCAGCTTCGTCATCTTCGGAATCTGCGCGGCGGGGGCCATGCGGATGCCCGGCGCTGTCTGGTTTATCGGAGTGCTGGCGCTAATTGGGGCAGGGATGCGTGAGCAATATGAGCAGGTTTGGTTCCGTTTTACCTTGTTGGATGTTGGGCAGGGATTGGCGTCAGTGATAGAAAGTCGTGGCGAAACGGCTTTGTATGACGCGGGCCCTGGCTTCGCGGATGGGTGGAGTGCTGGGGCAACTGTGGTCGATCCTTACTTGCGGTCTATTGGCGTCAAAGGATTGAAGTACGCGGTTATTAGTCATGGAGATAGCGATCACGCTGGCGGCTGGGGCGATGTCCGCACAAATTTCATCGTGGCGTCCGCGCTTTCTGGTGAACCGGACAGAGTGGAAAGCTCTAAACCCTGTATCGCCGGCGCCAACTATCAGGTCGGGGTGGCGAGAATGGAGGTCCTTTGGCCTCTGGAGGGAGCGAGAGGGAAAGGTAATAACCGTTCCTGCGTAATACGTTTGACGGTGAGGGGGCTTAGCATACTGATGACGGGAGACATTGAGGCGTCGGCGCAGCGGGCGCTATTAACTGAAGCCAAAGACAAGCTGGCGTCTGACATACTGGTCTCGCCGCATCACGGTAGCGCGTCCAGCTTTTTGCCTGAGTTCGCTTCCGCTGTGTCGCCTCGGGTTGTCATTGCTTCCGCAGGTTATCTCAATGCCTTTGGGCATCCACATAAGCTAGTGCGTGATTGGTTTGAGCGCAGAGGCGCAGCGTTTTATAACTCGGCCGAGGTGGGCGCTGTGCAGATATCGATTGAAGAGGGCGACGGCGCGGTAAAAATACAGTTTGGCGGACCTTGGGGCGAGGTTCTGATGGCGTTGGATAAGAATCGCTGATTCTGTGAACAACCCCGTGCTTTTAAAGGACTAAGATTACTTACCGATAAGCTTTTGCTGTTACGGTTTGTTTATAGGCTGTGGTAAAGTATGGCAATTTTTTTGAGGAGACAGATGCGTGTACGAGTTGTTAAAGGCCGGCGGCTTGATAATGATCCCTATTTTGCTGTGTTCAGTGGTGGCTCTAGCGATCATTATTGAAAGATTCTGGACTCTGCGGCCGCAAAAAGTTGCGCCGCGCTCTATCGTTAACGATTTGATGGCGCGCCTTAAGAAAAAAGAACTTAATGGCAAAACCCTGAAAGACCTCCAACAATCCACCCCCCTTGGGCGCGTTCTCGCCGCCGGTCTGATCAACGCCAAACATGGCCGTGAGATCATGAAAGAAAGTATCGAGGAAGAAGCCAGTCATGTTGTGCATGAACTGGAGCGTTTCCTGACGGCGTTGGGTTCTGTGGCGGCGATTGCTCCTCTGTTGGGACTGTTGGGTACGGTTATCGGTATGATCGACGTGTTCGCCGAAATTCAAATTGCCGGCACTGGCAATACGCAAGCATTGGCGGGGGGCATTTCCAAGGCGCTTATTACTACTGCGGTGGGTTTGACGATTGCTATCCCTGCGCTGGTATTTCACCGTTACTTCCAGCGCCGCGTGGATGAGCTGGTGGTTGAGATGGAGCAGCAGGCGTTGAAGCTGGTTGAAGTTGTGCACGGCGATCGTGACGTCGACATGAGCGGAGTGAAAAGCAAGTGAAATTCCGGCGCCAATCCAGAGAAGAGTTGTCAGTAAACGTAACGCCTCTGATTGACGTTGTTTTTCTGCTACTGATCTTCTTTATGGTCTCAACCACGTTCACCAAGGAAAGCCGTCTTGCGGTGGAGCTGCCGAAGTCCTCAGGCGAAGCGTCTGAAAGCCTGGCTGATCAAATTGAGGTCGTGATCAATAAAGACGGTCAGTACACCGTTAATCAGCGAGTACTGATCAATAGTCAGATCGCTACATTGAAAAGGGCGGTGGAGCAATTGTCCAAGGGCAAGAACGATCTTCCGTTCATTGTTACGGCGGACGCCAAAACTCCCCACGAATTCGTGGTCCGGGCAATGGATGTCGCCGGTCAGCTCGGGTATCAGAAGTTGAGTATTACCACTCAACGCACCGAAGCCGAATAACCCTATCCTGACTAAGGGCTGACATGTCAAAAGTCGCAAAGCAGTATGCCGGCGCGCAAGTGTACGGCAGACTGCTGTCTTACTTGAAGCCGTTATGGAAGGTCTTCGCTCTAGCGGTGCTGGGTAATGTGATTTACGCATTAGCCAGCGCCGGGATGGCGGATGCAACCAAGTACATCGTCGCGGCGATCGAAACTCCAAGCCCGGAAGGGCGTTTCCTGGTTCCCATGCTGATCATCGGCATATTCGCCCTGCGCGGTCTGGGTTCATTTTGTGGCGGCTATTTCATGGCACGTGTGGCCAGGGGCATTGTTCACAGAATGCGCCTGGAGCTGTTTCGCCATCTGACCGTATTGCCGTGTCGCTTCTTTGACTCTAATTCAACCGGACATCTGGTCTCTCGAATCACCTACAACGTGGACCAGGTGACAGGCGCCGCCACCAATGCGATTACGGTTGTCCTGAGAGAAGGATTTACCGTCATTGGATTGATGGGGTACATGATCTTTGTCAGCTGGAAGTTGACGCTTCTGTTTCTTGTCCTTGGTCCGATCATCGGTGTCCTTATCAGCTACGTTTCCAAGCGATTCCGGCGTATTAGTCATCGCATACAAAGCAGCATGGGAGACGTTACTCATGTGGCTTCGGAATCCATTGGCGGATATCGTGTGATGCGGACTTTTGGCGGCGAGGAGTACGAATTCAATCGCTTCATGAAAGCCAGTGAGTACAACATCGCGCAGGCGCTGAAAATGTCGCTCACGCAGGCGCTGTCAACGCCGATCATTCAGCTGGTTATCTCCGTTTTTATCGCCCTGTTGGTGTGGCTGGCTCTTAGTCCTGAAATTCGCGGCAATATGAGCACTGGCGAGTTTCTGGCCTACATCACTGCTGCGACGACCTGCGCTAAGCCCATCAGGCAGTTGACTGAGGTTAACGCCGTCATTCAGCGAGGGATCTCCGCGGCGCAGGATGTATTCATGCAGTTGGATGAGCCGATTGAAAAAGACGAAGGCGCATTTGCGACGGAGCGAGTGCAAGGCCGATTGGAGTTCAAGGGCTTGGGCTTTAGCTACGGCGATGAAGGCAAGCCTGCGCTGCAGGACATTAACCTTGTAATTGAGCCGGGCGAGACCGTTGCGCTGGTTGGGCGTTCCGGTAGTGGGAAGTCCACGTTGGTCAGTCTTCTGCCTAGATTTTATGACTATGAAACTGGCGAAATTCTGTTGGACGGAAAACCGCTCAAAGATTTCACTCTGACGTCTCTGCGTCGCCAAATCTCCATTGTGACTCAGCAGGTTGTGTTGTTTAACGATACAGTCACCAACAATATTGCCTACGGCGCTTTGGCTGATGCAACGCCTGAGCAGGTGCGTGAAGCGGCGAAATCTGCGGATGCGTTGGATTTTATCGAGCAGCTGGAACAAGGCTTCGACACGCTGCTGGGCGAAAATGGAACGCGTTTGTCAGGAGGGCAGCGGCAGCGCATGGTTATAGCGCGGGCGCTACTTAAAGACTCTCCGATACTGATTCTCGACGAAGCCACGTCCGCGCTGGACACTCACGCGGAGCGGAATATTCAGAGTGCGTTGGAAACCTTGATGAAAGGTCGCACCACATTGGTGGTTGCCCACAGGCTTTCCACTATTGAGAACGCCGATAAGATCGTGGTCATGGATCAGGGGCGTATTGTGGAAGTCGGAACGCATCGCGAGTTGATTGAAAAAGACGGCGCTTACGCGGCTTTACACAAGCTGCAGTTCAGTGAAGCCGACGCATGAGCGCATGGATCGAGGGAGTTTGGTACGGTAAGTCGCGCTGGAGATTTCTGCTGTGGCCGTTGTCATGGCTCTACCTGTTGGTCGTTGCAATCAGAAAAACCATTTTCACTATGACAAAGCCCCCGGCTTCCGCCGCGGGTGTTACGTCTATGCGTCCGCCGATTATTGTGGTGGGCAATCTGACGGTGGGGGGCGCTGGTAAAACTCCCTTGGTGGTAGCGCTGGTGGAGTACTTTCAGCGTAGAGGACTTAGACCCGGCGTTGTTAGTCGGGGATATGGCGGTGTGAGCGAATCATACCCTGTTCTGGTGGAGCGAAATCCTGACCCCAGAATAACAGGCGATGAGCCTGCCCTGATTCACATGCGCACGGGGTGTCCCGTTGTAGTGGCGCCTAAGCGGGCGGAAGCGCTGCAAAAACTGCTGGATGTATATGATTGCGATGTGGTGATCAGCGACGATGGATTGCAGCACCTGGCATTGCCGCGGGATATGGAAATTGTTGTGGTGGATGCGCAGCGAGGGTGGGGCAATGGACTTTGTCTTCCTGCAGGCCCTTTGCGGGAACCGGTCAGGCGCGTGCAGTCTGTGGATCTGGTCGTCAGTAATGGTTTGCATGCGCAGGTCAATGCTGATTACGCAATGCAGTTACGTCCTGTGCGCTGGAAAAAAGTGTCTGGCGAGGAAGAAAAAAGTACTAATTACTTTGCTGGGCGCACTGCGCATGCTGTTGCGGCGATCGGGAATCCGGGGCGCTTTTTCGCAACCCTGGCGGATCTGGATGTGGCCTCCATTCAGCATGCGTTTCCTGATCATTACAGTTACGCCCAGAAGGATATAGAATTCAACGATGATCTTCCCGTTTTGATGACGGAGAAGGATGCGGTCAAGTGTAAGTCGTTCAATCTTGAAAACGCTTGGTACCTGGAAGTTGGCGCTGAGCTCAACTCTACGTTTTATGAGAGGATCGACGCCAGGCTAAACGAATTGCGGAGTCACAAAAAAGATGGATAAAAAACTATTGGCCATCCTTGCCTGCCCAGTGTGTAAGGGCGACTTGAAGTATGACCGGGAAAAGCAGGAGTTGGTCTGTAAGAACGATGGTATGGCTTTCCCTATCCGCGACGGCATCCCGGTGATGCTGGAGAAAGAGGCGCGCACGCTGACTACTGATGAGCGGTTGAGCTGATATGAGCGTGTTCACCGTCATTATTCCCGCCCGTTATGGCTCCTCCAGGCTGCCAGGCAAGCCTTTACTGGATATTGCCGGCAAGCCTATGGTTGCGCATGTGTACGATAGGGCGCAGGAGAGTCTGGCCAAGCGTATTTTTGTCGCAACGGACGATGCGAGAATTGCTGAGGCGGTGGAAGGTTTCGGGGGCTCTGTTCTGATGACTCGTGCGGACCACCCTTCAGGCACGGATCGTTTGGCGGAATGCGCGGATATTCTCGAGCTGGACGATGATGAAATCGTCGTTAACGTGCAAGGGGATGAGCCGATGCTGCCGGCGGAACTGATTAGTCAGGTCGCTAATAATCTGACGGCGAATCCGCAGGCGGGAATCGCTACGCTGTGCGAGCGAATTCACGACCGGGAAACTTTATTTAATCCCAATGCCGTCAAGGTTGTGAAAAGTGAAGCGGGTATGGCGTTGTATTTCTCCCGGGCGCCGATTCCCTGGGCGCGGGATTATTTTGCCGACCCAGGTGTTGGGCTGCCTCCTACTTATGACTTTTATCGCCACATAGGCATCTACGCTTACCGAGTTGGCTTTTTACGGGATTATGTCACCTGGGGGAGTTGTCCGCTTGAGGGGATTGAAAGTCTTGAGCAGCTGCGCGCCATGTGGCGCGGCGTGCCCATTCATGTGGATGTGGTGGCGAAGGCTCCGCCGGCGGGAGTGGATACGGAAGCTGATTTGCAGCGCGTGCGCGCGATGATGGCCAAGACATCATGATCAATATTTTGTTTGTGTGTATGGGTAATATCTGTCGGTCGCCCACAGCGCATGGCGTTTTCGAAGCGTTTCTGCAGCGTGCAGGGCTGACGGACTGCGTGGAGGTGGATTCCGCCGGCACGGGAGGCTGGCATGCGGGTGAGCTGCCTGATCGTCGGGCGCGTGAGTTTGCCGGGAAGCGTGGTTATTCCCTTGAGCACATTCGAGCTCGACAAGTGACCCCGGATGACTTTGAGCAGTTTGACCTAGTATTGGCGATGGATCGGGACAACCTCGCGAACTTGCAACACATCTGCCCCCAGAAGCATCAATCTAAAGTGAAGTTGTTTTTGGACTTTGCTTCGTCCAGTGATGAGCGTGAAGTGCCGGACCCCTATTACGGCGGCCCTCAGGGGTTTGAGCATGTGCTGGACTTGGTGGAAGACGCCTGCCAAGGGCTTGTTGAACATGTTCAAGGACAACTAAAGCATCGTGGCTGATATGCATTGGGAGTTGAATGCGGACTTGGCGATGCGCCACACCATGGGGTGTCCCGCTCGGGCGGAGCGCATGGTGACGGTGGCGAATATTGATGATATTCGACGCGTACTGTCAGAGCTGACATCTACATCTGTCCCTGCTTTTGTGCTTGGCGGCGGCAGTAACGTTGTTTTTACCCGTGATCTTGCAGGTGTTGTCATCAATATGGGGAACCGTGGCGTCAGCGTGGATGCTTCGGATTCCAGTGGCGATATCGTGCGGGCGGCCGCTGGCGAGAACTGGCATGAGTTTGTCTGGTGGACGCTGGAGCAAGGCTACGTAGGGCTGGAAAACCTGGCTCTGATTCCGGGTACAGTGGGCGCCGCTCCGATTCAGAATATCGGCGCCTATGGTGTGGAGCTTAAGGATCGGTTGCACTCCGTGCGGGCGATTCACATGGATACGCTTGAGGAGCGGGAGTTCTCTCTGTCTGACTGCTGCTTCGGCTACCGCGACAGCTTTTTCAAGTCGGAGCCGGGAAGGCGATGGCTGATCTGGGAGGTGGCTTTCAGGCTGTCGGCTGAAACACCCCTGGTTCTCGAATATGCAGAGCTAAAAAGGCGCTGGGAGCTGGATGGCGCTCCCTGTGACGCCAGAGCGGTCGCCAAATTGGTGGAGGCTATTAGAACGGAAAAGCTGCCTGATCCGGTGCAATTGCCCAATTCTGGCAGCTTTTTCAAAAACCCTATTGTGTCTGCTGGGCACTTTCTTGCTCTCAACGAGAAATTTCCTGACATTGTCTCTTTCCCGCTGGCGGACGGCTCTAGGAAGTTGGCGGCGGGTTGGCTGATTCAGGCTTGTGGCTGGAAGGGCTTCCTGGAAAATGGCGTTGGGGTTTATCCCAAACAGGCTTTGGTGCTTATTAACCCTGGCCATAAGTCGGGTGGTGAAGTGAAATTACTCGCCTCCAGAATACAGGCCTCTGTTGAGGAGCGCTTTGGCGTGCCTCTGGAAGTCGAGCCTCTCATTTTGTAAACAATCTATGCGCCATTGGCTTGCTGTTGGCTAAGTGAGTGGCGCTTCCTTCTTCTTCCGCCTTGTTTCGCATTCATTCTGCATTTGTGGTTAGTTCGGATACGCTATTTGGATCTTAGTGTCGGGCTGTCAAAAATCTCATGTAACGTCATGAAAAAAATGGATTTTGTCTTCTTCTATAAATATCTGTGATTCTGAGCGGCCAGGCAGAGCTTGCTTTAAGGGTATTCCGCTATTGTAAAAAACGGCTTGAAGCCTCTTTCTCTTTGTTGGCAAAATTGTTTACAATCCTTTGGCGTGCGCCGACGCAATGGTTGTGTTGGCGCAATACAGGAGAAAATTGTAAACAATATGGCTGCGCCTGACTCCCGAACTCTTGCTGACCAAGCTTTTGAACGCCTGCAGACAGCTATTGTCAAAGGCGACATTCGAGCAGGAGAAAAAATTAGTGAGGCGGAGCTGTCTGCAAAATTTGGCTTTGGCAGAGGACCTTTGAGAGAGGCGCTGCACAGGTTGGAAGGCAGAGGGCTGATTGTTCGTAAGGCTCATTCTGGAGCCAGAGTGGTGGCGCTGACCTTCGAAGAGCTGATTGAGTTGTATGAAGTGCGTGAATCCCTGGAGGGGATGGCGATTCGATTGGCGTCAGAGCGTATGTCGCAAGAAGAAATAGACGATTTGAAGCGCCTGATGGACATCCATGCAGAGCAAATCAAGGAAGAGAAAGGACTCGCCTATTACCAAAAAGAAGGCGACTTCGACTTTCATTTCCGAATTATATCCGGCAGTAAAAACCGCAAACTCAGCAATATGCTGACAGGCGAGTTATATCATTTGTTGAGGCTATATCGATATCGTCTCAGCACATTCAGCGGTCGACCCGAAAAAGCGTTTCATGAGCACTGGCGTATTATCGAGGCGCTTGAAGAGCGGGATGGCGAATTGGCTGAACTCTTGATGCGGCGACACATTTCCGCTGCGAGAAACAATTTAATCAGGAAGTATCGCGATGGAGAGTTGCAGCTATAGCACGCTGTGAATCGTCCGTCTCTCAATGGTATGCAACAGGGGGCTTATATGTCAGCAGGACGTCGCTTTCGCAAAGCGCTAGAAGATAACCAACCGCTGCAAATTGTCGGGGCTATCAACGCCTATTGCGCGATGATGGCGGAAAGAGTGGGGCACCAGGCTATATATTTGTCAGGTGGTGGTGTGGCCAATGCGTCATTTGGACTTCCTGACCTGGGAATGACCAGCATGAATGACGTCCTGGAAGATGTACGCAGGATTACAGCGGCGTCGGAGCTGCCTTTGTTGGTCGATATTGATACTGGATGGGGCGGCGCCTTCAATATCTCGCGTACAGTCAAAGAAATGATCCGCGCCGGGGCTGCGGCGGTACACATTGAAGATCAGGTGGCGCAAAAGCGTTGTGGGCACAGGCCTAATAAAGAAATTGTCAGCCAGGAAGAAATGGTGGATCGGATCAAGGCCGCGGCGGATGCGCGCACGGACAAAGACTTTTTCATCATGGCGCGAACCGATGCGTTTGCTCAGGAAGGGCTGCAGGCGGCGATTGACCGCGCTGGCGCCTGTCTGGAGGCTGGCGCCGACGGCATATTCGCTGAAGCGGTGACGGAGCTGGAGCATTATCAGGCCTTCACGGATGCGCTGAGCGCGCCTATTCTGGCCAACATTACTGAGTTCGGGCAAACCCCGTTATACAACAAGGCTGAACTGGCTGGCGTCGGCGTGGCGATGGTTTTATATCCATTGAGCGCTTTCAGGGCGATGAATCGCGCAGCCTTGAATGTGTATGAAAGTATTTTGAGTAAAGGCGATCAGAAAGAGGTGGTCGATTCCATGCAGACTCGTATGGAGTTATACGATTTTCTGGGATATCACGATTACGAAAAGAAATTGGATGCGCTGTTTGCGGCGGGGAAAAACAAATAACGCATAAGTCGCTGCAAGCATTGAGGTTTCGCCTTGGCGAAACTCTTAAAACAGTCTGATGCAAGAGGAGAATTAGCAATGGCGGAAAAAAATATTGGAGGCGCGGGCCTGAGAGGTCAGGTCGCAGGACAGACGGCGCTATGCACGGTAGGTCAATCAGGGCATGGTTTGACCTATCGGGGATACGGCATTGAGGTGCTTGCCGATAAAGCTGAATTTGAGGAAGTGGCCTATTTGCTGCTGCGAGGCAAGCTGCCCAATCAAGCGGAGCTGAGCGCCTACAAGGCGAAGTTGAAGTCGCTGCGGTCATTGCCTCAGGCTCTTAAGGAAGTCCTGGAGCGAGTTCCCGCCGATGCGCATCCAATGGATGTGATGAGAAGCGGCTGTTCCATGCTGGGCGTTTTGGAGACGGAGGCTGATTTTTCGCAGCAAGATGATCATATCGACCGCATGCTGGCGCTTTTCCCGTCCATTATTTGTTACTGGCATCGCTTCAGTCAGGATGGCGTGCGTATCGATACGGAAACTGACGATGACTCCATCGGCGCGCACTTCCTGCACATGCTGCATGGAAGCAAGCCGGACGCTTTGCATGAAAAAGTGATGCACGCTTCTCTGATTTTGTATGCGGAACATGAGTTCAACGCCTCGACATTTACGGCCAGGGTTTGTGCTTCTACGTTGTCGGATATTCATTCATGCATTACCGGCGCTATTGGGTCGCTGCGCGGTCCTTTGCACGGCGGCGCCAACGAAGCGGCGATGGCGATGATTGAAAAGTTCAAGAGCCCCGAAGATGCGGAAGAGCAGATCATGGGCATGCTGGAGCGCAAGGAAAAAATTATGGGCTTCGGGCACGCCATCTATCGTGAATCCGATCCCCGCAACGCCATTATTAAGAAGTGGGCTCAAAAGCTGTCGGAAAAAGTGGGCGACAAGGTGCTCTATCCCGTGTCCGTACGCTGTGAAGAAGTCATGTGGCGTGAGAAAAAACTATTCTGCAACGCGGACTTTTTCCATGCATCCGCCTATCACTTCATGGGCATTCCTACCGAATTGTTCACGCCGATTTTTGTTATGTCGCGCCTGACTGGTTGGGCTGCGCATGTGAAAGAGCAGCGTGAGAACAATCGCATTATTCGGCCCTCGGCGGACTATACCGGTCCAGAGTCCGCTGAATGGACTCCGATTGAACAGCGTCATTAATACGAATAACCAAATTGAGGAAGAAAGAGAATGGGTGCGAATGTAGATCTGAATGATCGTCCTGATTATGACAAGGTCATTCAGGATATTGCTGACTATGTCCTGAATTTCAAAATCGAATCCCAGGAAGCGCTGGATACTGCAAGAAACTGCTTGATGGACACTCTGGGGTGTGGCCTGTTGGCGCTGAGATTTCCCGAGTGCACCAAGCACTTGGGCCCGATTGTGGAGGGCACGGTCGTGCCCAATGGCGCTCGCGTTCCTGGTACGCAATTCCGTCTGGACCCTGTTAAGGCGGCATGGGATATCGGTTGTATCATTCGCTGGTTGGATTACAACGATACTTGGCTGGCGGCGGAGTGGGGTCATCCCTCCGATAACCTGGGCGGTATTCTGGCGGTGGCGGACTACTTGTCTCAGAAGTGCGTCGCAGCGGGGAAAGAGCCTTTGACCATGCGGGATGTTCTGGAAGCCATGATCATGGCTCATGAAATCCAAGGCGTCATTGCTCTGGAGAACAGCTTCAACCGTGTGGGTCTGTGTCATGTGCTATTGGTGCGTATTGCTTCCACCGCTGTGGTGACCAAGCTGAAAGGCGGGGATAGAGAGCAGATTATGGCGGCGGTTTCACAGGCCTGGGTCGACGGCTCGTCGCTGCGTACTTATCGCCATGCGCCGAATGCCGGTTCACGTAAGTCCTGGGCGGCGGGCGACGCCACCTCTCGGGCGGTGCGTCTGGCTGACATCAGCATGCGCGGTGAGATGGGAATTCCGGGCGTTCTGACGGCTCCACAGTGGGGATTCTATGACGTATCCTTCAGCAAAACCGTGGCGGATCAAAAAGTGAAGGCGCCTGAAGATCGCGTGTTTAAATTCCAGAGAGATTACGGCTCATACGTGATGGAAAACGTGTTGTTCAAGATCTCTTTCCCTGCGGAATTCCACTCTCAAACAGCGGCGGAAGCGGCGGTTACGTTGCATCCGCAGGTCAAAGACCGGTTGCAGGATATCGATAAGATCGTTATCACGACTCATGAATCTGCGATCCGTATTATTTCTAAAGTTGGCCCTCTGGCGAATGCGGCGGACCGCGATCACTGTCTGCAATACATGACAGCTGTGCCGTTGGCGTTCGGTAATCTGGTGGCGGAACATTATGAAGATGACTTCCATGCTGCGAACCCGATTATTGATGAACTGCGCAACAAAATGGAAATCGTAGAAGATAAGCGCTATAGCCAGGAATATCACGAGCCGGACAAGCGCTCCATCGCTAACGCGGTGCAGGTGTTCTTCAAAGACGGAACGTCCACGGATAAAGTTGAAGTAGAATATCCGGTTGGCCATCGCCGCCGTCGCGAGGAGGGTATTCCTCTGCTAGAGAAAAAATTCCGCGCCAATTTGGCGACGCGTTTCCCTGGTAAGCGCTGCGACGATATTTTTTCTCTGTGTAAAGATCAGAAAACGCTGGAGGCGACGCCAGTTAACGAGTTTATGGATCTATTCGTTATCTGATGCTTGTGATCTGACGCCCTCTTTTTCAGGAGGGCGGCGTAAAAATAAAAAAGCGCGGATATCCGCGCTTTTTTATTGTTCAGTTTCTGGTTGGCCCTACAGGCGTCCATCCACCGAGTCTTTCGGAAGAACATACTTGACGTCGAAGAGGACGTGGTTGTCCTTGCCGAGTTTGCGGATATTTTCTATGCCCATATCTTTGAACTGCTTATGAGCCACAGTAAGAATAATGGCGTCATAATGGTTTGCTTTCAGTTCTGGAATAACGCGAATGCCGTATTCGTGCTCTGCTTCCGCAGGGCTGGCCCAGGGGTCGTAGACATCAACGTTGGCGTTGTACGACTCAAAGGCGCTGATAACGTCAACTACGCGAGTGTTGCGGATGTCGGGGCAGTTCTCCTTGAACGTCAATCCCAATACAAGAATGTTGGCTTCAGCCACATGTTGCTTGCGCTGCGTCATCATGCGAATGACGCGTTCCGCCACATGTTCGCCCATGCCGTCGTTAATGCGTCGGCCGGACAGGATAATTTCTGGATGGTGACCAACCGCCTGGGCTTTGTAAGTTAGGTAGTAAGGGTCGACGCCGATGCAGTGACCGCCAACCAGGCCAGGGCGGAAGGGGAGAAAGTTCCACTTGGTGCCGGCCGCTTCCAGTACTTCCAGTGTGTCGATGCCAAGCTTTTCGAAAATCAGCGATAGCTCGTTAATCAAGGCGATATTGACGTCGCGTTGAGTGTTCTCGATAACCTTGGCCGCTTCAGCAACTTTGATGCTGCTCGCTTTGTGGGTGCCCGCGACAATGATGGATGCGTAGAGCTCGTCTACGTACTGGGCGATTTCAGGAGTGGAGCCGGAGGTGACCTTCAGAATGTTGATGACTCTGTGTTCCTTGTCCCCTGGGTTGATTCGCTCAGGGCTGTAGCCGGCGAAAAAATCCTGGTTGAACTTCAGTCCGGAGATTTCTTCAAGTATTGGAACGCAGACTTCTTCCGTTGCGCCGGGATAAACGGTGGACTCGTAAATAACAACGTCATCTTTTTTCAGTACTTTGCCGATTGTGCGGCTGGCTGATTGTAATGGTCTCAGGTCGGGAGTCTTGAAGTCGTCGATAGGCGTTGGGACGGTGACAATGTAAACATTACAGGATTGTATATCTTCAAGTTTGTTGCTGTAGGAAAGTTTATTGGCTTCAGCAAGCAATTCGGGTTCCACTTCCAATGTGCTGTCTTTACCGGATTTCAGCTCCTCGATACGGGCGGCATTGATGTCAAAGCCAACGGTAGAGAACTTCTTGCCGAACTCGACGGCCAGTGGCAGGCCAACATAACCCAGGCCCACAACTGCAATTTTTGCGTTCCTCAAATCTGTCATTGGAAACCCTTTAAGCGAGATAGTAGTAGTATTTTATTTAAAAAATCGAACTATAATGAGCGTCCGTCGTTAGACGGTCTCCGCGGAAGCCCTTGGCAATTCCGTGGAAACTCAGGAAATAGCCCGCGCATCCATGATTGGATCATGCGCTTAAGGCTAAATCATTCAAGACTTCGTTTGGACTGATGTGCGCATCTCGACCATTGCGACAATATCAAGCGAACTCTTGAGAAATTTAGCCAAAGCGCGTCGCCGCGCAAGTATATCGGAAAATACGCGCCAAGATATTTGAATTTAGTTTAACAATACTCTTTTGTATTTGCTTAACTTAAGTTGTCCTAAAAAATTTGATAGCATGAGCGGCCCTCAAGTCTAGGCTGCAAGTCCGTGTTGGTAAGGAGAAAAGGCTTGGCCCACGTACGTATATTCCGGCACTACATACATTTGCCCTACATTATCATGGGCGTCGCGGACCTGGTGGTCTTAGGCGTGGTATTTTACTGTGGCGTTTTCTTCCGTTATTTCGGCGAAATTAATTTTTTCCTTGATAACTATCAGGTCGCCTTTCCCGAGGCGCTGACCTTCGCGGCGGTGAATTTGATCATCATGATCGCGATGGGCGTCTATCCCGCCAAAACCCAAGAGGGGATGTCGGGCATGATGTTGAGAACGATATTCTCGATTCTCATGTCCGCCGCAGGTTTGTCATTCTTATTTTATGTAACCGAATCCTGGTTGTGGTACTTCGGCAAGGGGGTTCTGGCCCTTTCGTCCGTCCTGGCGATTTTTATCCTGGGAATATCTCGTAGCCTGTTCCTGTTTTTCGCAAATGAGCAAAGCTTTAAGCGCAATGTCTTAGTGCTCGGCGCAGGAAATCGTGCAAGCAATCTCTATGAAGACTTAAAAGAGCCCCTGGATCGTCGAGGCGTTGAGTTGATGGGGTTTGTGCCTGGGCTTGATGAAGAGGTCAAGGTGCCTCATCAGAAAGTATTGACGATTCCTGGGACGTTGAAAGAGTACGTTCTACAGCATCCTGTCGATGAAATTGTTATTGCGCTGGATGACCGCAGGAAAAAACTGCCTTTGGATGATCTGCTTGAATGCAAGATGGAGGGGGTGCATATCGTGGATGCGCCCACGTTCCTGGAGCGCGAAGGACGCAAAGTGGCGCTGGACTTGATCCAGCCAAGCTGGATGATTTTCGCAGACGGGTTTGGAGCTGTTTCCACCCGCAGCATCACCAAGCGTGGGTTTGATATTTTGTCCAGTCTAAGCCTGTTGCTCGTGACTTGGCCTATTATGTTATTGACGGTGCTCGCCATTAAGCTTGAGGAAGGCTGGTCGGCTCCAGTGTTATACAAGCAGGAGAGGGTGGGGCTAAACGGTCAGCCGTTTCCTGTCATGAAGTTCCGGAGCATGAGGGTCGATGCAGAAAAGCATGGCGCTGTCTGGGCGCAGAAAAATGACACCCGTGTGACCCGTATTGGCGGCTTTATTCGTAAAGTGCGTATCGACGAGTTGCCGCAAATTTTTAATGTTTTGCTCGGAGATATGGCTGTAGTCGGGCCGCGCCCGGAAAGACCTATTTTTGTGGAAAAGCTTTCGGAAAAGATTCCTTACTATAACGAAAGGCATAGAGTGAAGCCCGGTATTACCGGTTGGGCGCAGCTCTGTTTCGCTTACGCCGATAGTGAGGAGGACACCAAGGAGAAGCTGCGGTATGATTTATACTACATTAAAAATCAGAGCCTACTGCTTGATTTGATTGTATTAATTCAGACCGTTGAGGTTATTTTGTTTAAGAAAGGCTCCCGGTAAGCGGGCGCTCGGGTTTTTAACATTGGCATCATTGTTTTGAAGTATTTAGCAGGGCGTAATGTTGGAAAACTATCCGGAAAAACCTGGCTGCTGAAGAGTCGCATTGGATTCAACTGCTGATTAACTTGGGATACTAATGATGAAAATTAACGCCTTGAAAATATGCGTTCTAGCATTGCTGGCTGTGCTGTTTAGCGCCTGCAGCACGGTTAAGCCTTCCGACAATGCTTTGGTTAGCGCCGCTCTGAAAGACCGGCCGAAGATGCTGGAGTCGTATATTCTAGGGCCTGGCGATGTGGTTAACATAAATGTCTGGCGCAACCCTGAATTGTCTGGAGGAGTGCCAATTAGGCCGGATGGCAAATTGTCTACGACCCTGGTTGGCGATATCGTAGCGTCCGGCAAAACTCCGGCTCAGTTGGCTGAGGAAATCAAGCAAAAGCTGTCGGTTTATATTCGTGAGCCTCAGGTGAGCGTTGTTGTCACCGGAATGCAGAGCTATGAGTTTTCCAGTAGGGTGCGTGTTACTGGTGCTGTGAAATCGCCAATTTCAATACCTTACCGTCATGGTATGACTGTCATGGATGTCGTATTGACAGCCGGCGGACTGAATGACTTCGCCAGCGGGGACGGCAGCGTGCTGTACAGGCAGTATCAAGGGAAGACCGTTATCATTCCTGTAAAATTAAATGAAATCTTTCAGGAAGGCGACGTGACCACCAACTATGAGTTGAACCCTGGGGATATAATTACTGTTCCTGAGAAGGTGTTGTAATACGACGCAGTTGGGGGCGAAATTGAATTTGAGACAGAACTTTTCTCTTATGACTATGCTGGTGCAATGATATGGCGGTTCCTTTAGATCAGCTACCAAAAGAAGCCTTCAGGGAGATTCGCTCCCGGAAATGGCTGTCGTTCTTTGTTTTTCTTGCTGTCAGCTTCGGAACGCTTGTCGTGGGCGCATTTTGGCCGCAGCAATTCACGTCACGTGGTGTTATTTATGTGGATGATCAGAATATTATCCGGCCATTGATGGAAGGCTCGGCGCTGACCACAAAGGTTAAGGATCACGTTGCTTCCGTAGAAGAAGTCATGTTGTCGAGAAGAGTTCTGACGCGGCTCGCTGAAATGGAGGAAATTTGGGGGCCGGTCAAAACTGAAGCTGCGAAAGAAGGCATTATCAGCAAAATTAGAAATAATGTCGCCGTTAAGAAAACAGGCGCCCCCAACTTTATTGAGATTGAGTATAAGGACTCAACTGCCCAAAGAGTATTTGATGTTACTCGAGAATTGAGCCAACTGTTTATTGATGAGACTGAAAGTAGCAAGCGGGAAGAAAGCCGCAACGCATACGAATTCGTTGATAAACAGGTTAAAGCGTATCAAACGCAACTGCAGGCTTCTGAAGAGCGGCTGAAAAACTTCTTACAAGAGAACGTCGATGGTACTGCGGACACAGTCGGCTCTAGAATTTCCTCGCTTGAGCGTCAGCTTGAAGAAGCTGAGTTGGGTATCAAGGAGGCTATTGCGCAAAGGGACGCTCTTCAGTCGCAACTTTCCGGCCAGTCTAAAATCGTTCGCAGAGAAGTGGCGGGAGACGCATACGAAACGCGAATCGAGGAGCTGAACAAGAAGCTGGATTCGCTTAGGTTAATTTATCTGGATAGTTATCCGGATATTATTGCGCTCAAGCAACAAATTGCGGAGCTGGAAAGACAGAGGTCCGAGGCTTTATCTAGCGGCGGCGGCTCTAGTTCTCGCTCAGAGTCTTCTTTTAACCCAATTTATCAAGAGTTGCAGAGTGAATTGTCTAAGGCTCTGGCGAATATTGACACGCTGAGAACGCGTCAAAGCTCTCTAACTGCTTTGTTGGAAAGAGAGCGTACCCGTATGCAGCGGATTCAGGAAAATGAAGCAAAAATATCCGAGCTTACTCGGGATTATGAGGTCAATAAGAGCATATATGACGATCTGCTCAAAAGACGTGAGAAAGCACGCGTTTCAATGAGGCTTGACGTTGAAGGGCATGGCCTTAGCTATAAGATACATGAGGCCCCTGCGTACCCTTTGAAGCCTTCAGGCTTCACATTTCGGCACTTTGCAATGGCTGGCCTTTTTTTAGGCATGTTGGCCCCTTTCGGTCTGGCTATTGCATTTTGCCAAGTTGATCCAAGAGTGCGTACAGGATCTATTTTGCAGGAAAATACGGGTATCCCTGTGTTGGCGACCATCCCCTATATTTCCACTCCACTGGAACGGAGAATTGACCGGCGTCGTACGAAAGTCATCTTATTTTTGGCTGTGTTGAGTATTGGCGTCTATTTATTGTACGGGTGGATGCGTTATGCGGGAGTCGTCTTGTGAGTGATAAGCAGGAGAACACAAAAAATATCTATGATATTGATAAGGGCGTGGCTCGACCTCAGGATCCGGCTCAGAATGCGTCTGCGGACAGAGTTTTAGTTCCGAGTTCTTTGGAAGTTAAATCAGGTAGCGTAGAGCGCTATGTGATTAGCAAGCAAATCGCCAAAATGAGAGAACCCTCTCTCTTGTCAGTGGACGACCTGAATCAAAAGCGCATAATTCATCCAGAGTCTCCGGATCGCGCTATTATCGATAAGTTTAGGGAGCTTCGTACACGCCTGTTGGAAATCAGTAAGGGAAATAATTTTACCTTGGCTGTTACGGGTGTAACTGAAGGGTGTGGAGCTTCCTTTGCGGCTGTAAATTTAGCTGCCGCATTTGCGTTGGATAGCAGTAAGACGGCATTGGTTATAGACTGCAACTTGAGGGAGCCCTCGTTGCACAATATTCTCGATCTTATGCCAGATCTGGGTGTTACTGACTTTATTGAAGACCCTGATATGGATATAGCGTCGGTAATATATCCGACGGGGATCAAAAGACTGCGGCTCATTCCAGCAGGTAGTAGAAGGGAATCTTCAGGAGAATTCTTTACTTCTTTTCGCATGAGGCAGTTTCTGCACTCGTTAAGAAAGCGATACCCTGATCGCTTTATTATTCTGGACACACCTTCGATTGCAGTATCGCCAGATGCGCGGATCATTTCCGAGCTGTGTGATTTGACATTGGTTGTCGTACCTCATGGAAGGGTTACAGAAAGTCAGATTGTATCCGCTGTGTCGTCGATTCCTTCGCAGAAATGCGCTGGAGTCCTAATAAATGGCTAATTTGGGCCTAAAAAATCTGTCTTATTTAATGTAACCACCATAAGGACCCGTCCCTTCATGGATTACCTTGTTCCATTTAAGAAAAAGCCAACGCTCTTTGCTCTGGTTGGCGTAAACCTATTGTGCGCGCCGTTGGCCCTTCGTGCGGAGCCTCTGGAGGTTCGTCTTAGCGCCACGCAAGAATACTCAGATAATGTTACGAAGACTAAAGAAAAAAAAGATGACACCCTAACTAAAGTAGGGATCAATTTGGGTCAAACTCTTTCAAAAGGAGTGTATTCAAGTTCGTTATCAGCTGACTTTGGTTTTGAGCACTATTGGGGGGACACATTTGGCGATGAGGTCACTACTGAAGCCACGTATAGTGGCAAATATAACTTTTCCCCTGCGCTTTCATGGTCTCTTAAGGATGAGCTTACCGAAACTGTCCTGAATAGCAGTACACCGACCACGCCGGATTCAAGAGTGCGTAAGAATGTTCTTACTACTGGCCCAAGTTATCGAGTTGCGATGACCTCAGAGGACGACTTGGTTTTAGGCGCTAATTACAAACAAATCGACTTTGATAGCAATACCGCCGTTGATAGCAAGAGACAAACGGCGACGGCTGATTATATACACCGCTTCGCCAGTGCACTGACGTTTACCTGGAGTAACAGTGGTGAGTGGGCAAAGTTAGATAATGAGACTGACCTTGAAACACTGGAGTCTGAGGTACGTTTTAGCAAGCAATATAATGATCTTACTACTAGTTTGGCGGTTGGTTTTACCAAGCTGAAAAGTGAGCGCGCTAACGTTACCAATGAGTCAGAAGATGTTACAGGCTCATTTAATGCCAATTATCAAGCTACTGCGGCTTTAGGGCTTTTTTATTCTTACAAACGCACACTGACTGATAGTGCTTCAGAAACTGTTTTTCAGGTTTTTGAAAGACCTATATCGTTTGGTTCCAGTGACAGCGTTCTATTGCAGGAACATGTTGCTGGAGCAAATTATAGTCCGAATGCCAGAGATACTTTTCAGTTGTCAGGAGTTAGCAGTACAGAAGATAACGAAGGTGCTGGCTTTGAAGATAAAGAACACTCTTTGTCCGTTAGTTGGTCTCATAAAGTCAACTCTACATGGAGTTGGTTTGCTTCGTCGGAGTATACAAATAAAGAGGTTGGCGCTCGCAACGCAGATGAAGACTCGTATGACCACACACTTAGGTTAAACCATAAATGGTTTAAAAATTTCAGCTCTCGATACTACACGGAGTATGAAGTTAAAGACTCTTCGGATGGAGTAAATGAATTTGATGCGCTGACGGTTGGAGTCGGCGTCGACTACGTCCCCAACTTTTAATCATTCAGCATACAGGTGGTTGTCTTGCAGAACGCCTTGACTATAGATGTAGAGGACTATTTCCACGTTGCAGCGCTAGCGGAATCAATCGGCGTTGATGAGTGGACGAGTCGGGAGTGTCGCGTTGAAAAAAATACGCGAGACTTGCTCGAGTTGTTTGATAAGAAAGGTGTAAAAGGCACTTTTTTTGTTTTGGGCTGGGTGGCGGAAAGATATCCTCATATTGTCACGGAGATTCATCAGGCGGGTCACGAAGTGGCGTCACACGGCTACAGCCACCAGTTGGTTTATTCGCAGACTCCTGAAGTATTCAGGGAAGAAACCGCTAAATCCAAAGATATTCTGGAAAATATCATCCAGCAGCCAGTGGAAGGGTATAGGGCGGCAAGTTACTCAATAACAGCTAAGTCCAAGTGGGCGTTGGATATTTTGTGTGATTTAGGATTTAAGTGGGATTCAAGTATCTTTCCGGTAAGGCATGACCGCTATGGGATGCCGAACACGCCGGAAGATCCTTATCTTCTGCAAGCGCCAAATGGTAAACAGATTGTGGAGTTCCCCTTAACCACCTGTCCAATCGGAAAATATAGACTTCCTATCGCTGGCGGCGGCTATTTCAGGTTGTTTCCCTATTGGCTTACGCGTTGGGGGTTGGGGCGTGTGAATAGATTGGGGCGTAGTTTTATTTTTTATTTGCACCCATGGGAAATTGATCCGAAGCAGCCTCGAGTCAAGGCCAGCATGTTGTCGACATTTAGGCATTACAACAATCTGGATGTTTGCTTTTCCAGGTTAGAGGCGTTGCTCGATGACTTTTCCTTTACTACGGTTTCAGACGTGCTCAGGTCTCAGTCTATAGACTCTGCTCCAGTTGCGGTTTAACGCCTTTTATGAAAGATGCTAACAATCTAGACAGCCTGAAGTTACGGGAAGACCAGCTTAAGGCGCGCAAGGGCGAACTGTCGCGCTTAATTGGCGAGGCTAAGAAAAATGGCTCCGATGCGGGTGAGCTCATTGTTGAAATGGGGGTAGTGTCAGCCGAGTTTAAGGAAGTAACGGGTAAGATTAAGGATTTTAAGAAGGCGCAGCGCCAGCAGGTCGGACAATCGAGCGATGTGCTTTCGGATGGTCCGCCAGATAAGGCTAAGCAGGCGGAGAAGCTGCAACAGATTGTTGAGGAAGTCTCTTCTGCGCCTCAGATCTTAGGTCTCGCAGTCAAAGCATTTCGCGTCGTGGAAGTTGACGCCGAACCAGGTTTGCGAGCGTCTTGGGAGGAATACGTCGACCAACATCTACAGGCTTCCCCGTACCACAAGTTATGGGTGAAATCTTTTGTCGAGTCGGTGTATGGCCATCCATGTCGATTTATTTGTGCGCTTGATGAATCGAATAGAGTCGTCGGTATTCTGCCTCTTACTCAATTGAATAGCCGCCTATTTGGAAACTTTATTGTTTCTGCGCCGTATTTTAACTATGGCGGAATTCTGGCTGACAGCAAACAGGTCGCACAAATGCTGCTCGCCGATGCAGTACGTTGGCGCGATCAGGTGGGAGCAAGTCACATTGAGCTGAGACATTTGACGACATCCAATCTGGGATTGCCGCAACGTACTGAGAAGCTGACATTCTGGCTTGCGTTGCCAGAGCGAGAAGAAGAATTGTGGTTAAGCTTCAAGCCCAAAATTCGAGCGCAAATTAAGCGTCCTCAAAAGGAAGGTGCGGAAATCACTATCGGCGGCGCCGAGTTGTTGAATGACTTCTATGCTGTTTTCGCAAGGAATATGAGGGATCTTGGTACGCCAGTTTATGGGAAAAACTTTTTTCATGGTTTCCTTAGCTCATACGGAGAATCTGCTAGAGTTGTCATAGGCAGGTTAAATAAGACTGTAGTTGCATGCGCAATTGTAATTGGCTACGGGCGTCGCATGGAAATTCCCTGGGCTTCTACGTTGCAGGAAGCTAACAGCTCTGGAATTAATATGCTGATGTACTGGGAAATACTCAAATTCAGCATTCATCAGAAGTATCAGATATTTGATTTTGGGCGCTGCACTGAAGGTAGCGGCACCTATAAGTTTAAACAGCAGTGGGGGGCGACTCCTGTCAGGTTGCATTGGGATTACGGCTTGGCGGAAGGTAGGGACGCGCCCAAATTGAACCCGGATAATCCGAAGTTCAAGTTGGTTATAGCAGTTTGGAAGAGGCTTCCTGTTTGGCTTACTAATACAGTGGGCCCGTTGCTGGTTAAGTACTTGCCATAGGCGGTTGATAGGCTTATCCGCCGCGTCGAACCTAAACTGCAGAGTAAAGTAATGAGTAGCACTCTTGGGAATAGAGGGTGGAGGCGAGAGTTGTTTGCCGCCGCCAGGCAAAAAGAGTGGGGGTTGCCGGAAGCTCTAATTGCTGCAGCCGAGCGCTTCCCTGACTGTAGCGCAGTCAAGTCTGAAGATGGTCAATTCACATATTTAGAGTTACTAAGTCACTCCTTGCTCGTGGCGGAGCGCCTCAAGATCTTGGGCGTAAAGTCAGGCGATAGGGTGGCTGTATGTGTTAATCGAGACCATTACCTTTCTGCTCTGCTTTTGGGAGTAGGGATGTTAGGCGCTGCTTATGTCCCTGTGGACCCCGCTTTCCCTGCTGAGAGAATTGCAATTATCCTTGAAGACGCGGATGTATCGGCCGCTATCTATGAACCCTCTACGCAACCTCTGGTTGGAAGTACGCAAAATGTACTTTTGCTTGATAGATATGACCTGAACCCGCCGGGAGACGCTCTGCGTTCTTTTGATGAACTTAGAAGTGAATATCTGCGCATTTCTGAACGCCGAACCAATACGGCGGAATTGCTTGCTTATATTATTTTTACATCAGGCTCCACTGGAAGGCCTAAAGGCGTCCCAATTACGCATCGGGCGGCGATAAACTTTTTATATGGCGTCGACGATAAGATCGGAACGCAAGATGGCGACCGGTTTCTTGGTCTAACCACGATATCTTTTGATATCTCCGTGTTGGAGCTATTTCTTCCCATAGTTTTGGGGGGCTGCGTATATGTTTGTAAGAAAGGGGACGCGCTTTCTCCAGATCGACTGGCTGCAATAATCGAAGATAATCGCATCAACGTCTTGCAGGCCACGCCAGCTACCTGGCGGTTAATGTTGGAGCTGGGCTGGAAGCCGAATCAAGATCAGAAAATATTATGTGGAGGCGAAGCCTTCCCGTCAGACTTGGCCGCAAAGCTGCTCAGCAGCGCTGGTGAAGTCTGGAATATGTATGGTCCAACAGAAGCCACAGTTTGGGTAACTAGCCATAAGGTTAGCTCAGAAGACATCGAGGCTGGCTTTATACCCTTAGGTGAACCATACGCTAATATCGAGTTACGTGTCGTTAATGAGAGCTTGCAGCCAGTTTGCACCGGCGGCTCAGGGGAGCTGTTAATCGGCGGAGAGTGTCTATCGCCAGGTTACTTTCGACGCCCTGAATTAAATTCTGATCGATTTATATCTTTGGTTGAAAATGGTCAAACCAAAGCTTTTTATCGCACAGGGGACTTGGTCGAGCAGAGGCAAGATGGGCGTCTGCGTTATCTGGATCGCCTTGATAATCAAGTAAAGATACGCGGTTTTCGAATTGAATTGGGAGAGATTGAGGCCGCTTTGCAGCAGATCCCGGGAATCGCGGATGCAGCTGTTGTCGCCGTATCTAATGCGGTAGGCGATAACGTCCTGGTAGGTTGTGTTCGGTTTGCCGGCGAAAAGCTTGCTTTTCCTGTTATTGAAAAAGATCTGCGGAATACGCTGCCGTTTTATATGACGCCGGGATTGTGGCGAGTCTATGAAAGCTTTCCTCAGACGCCTAACAAAAAGATAGATAAAAAAGCGCTAAAAAAGGACGTTGAAGCGAGTCTATCGACGGCTGATGGCGTCGAGGCATGCTTTGCCACAGATACGGAGCTTAGGCTTGCGAAAGTATGGGGGGCTGTTTTAGGCGTCGAGCCTAAAAGTCCCTATGACCATTTTAATGAATTGGGGGGGCATTCGTTGGCCTCTGCCCGTCTCTCGGTGGAGATTGAGAAAGAGTTTGGCAAATTCCTAAGCATTAATCTTTTGATCGCTCATCCACTCTTCATGGAGCAGTGTGAATTAGTCGCCTCTTTCTCCGAAGATGGTAATAGGCTGGACGAGCCGGCAAATAACGATAGAAGCTTGACCGATGGACAGAAACGTATTTGGTTTATATGTCAGTTGGCAGGCTCCAGTAGTGTTTTCAACGAGTCTGAGGCATTCATGCTGGAGGGCGTCTGGGAAGTTGATCAGTTAAAGCTTGCGATAGATGCCTTAATGAAAGCTACGCCAGCGATAAGGCTGCATTTAAATGTTGATGATTTGAGCTGGGAGTTGCGCGAAGAGCCTGAGACGCCGTTGGAGGTTAGGGATTTATATTTGGATTCAGGCGCTCTTGATGCCTACCTACATCAGGAGGCGAAAAGGGAGTTTAACTTTAGTGAGGAGTTATTAGTCCGCTTTGTAGCCTATGAGGCTGATGGAAAACTGATCGCAATACAGATGATTACCCATCATATTTTATTGGATGGAGTCTCTCAATTGCTGGTATGGAATCGGTTATTTGATTTATACGAACAATTGATAGGGGGGGCGGACTTTAAAGCTCAACCGGCAGTGGGGTGGGATGGCGTCAATTTGGCGAGAGGTGGAGATGATTTACGAGAAAGTGTGGACTTCTGGAGGCAGGAGTTAAAAGGGCCCTTGCCAGCCTTAAGTCTTCCGGCAGACTATCCTCGCCCGGAGTATTTTGATTTTAAGGGACGACAATATTCTGCGCTTCTCGGTGAGGATGTTGCGAAGCGTTTAATTGCCGCTGCTCACTTAGTTCGCACCAGGCCCTTTGTTATATTGGTTTGCGCCTATGCGGCATGGTTGAAAAGAGCTTCTGGTGGAGAAGATATAGTACTAGGCACAGCTACAAGCGGTAGAGACTCCAAGGCGGGGCTCCATGATGCTATAGGCATGTTCTTTAATACGATACCGCTCAGGCTGTATAAACAGGAAAAGAGTCTTTTTGAGCAAGTTAAGTATGTTGAGCAAACTCTAAATCAGGCGCTCCTGCATGGTGAGCTGTCGTTCGATAAAATAGTTTCTGCGGCGCATGCTGATCGAGACCCATCCAGGCCGACCCTGGCTCAGGCTTATATTACGTTTAATGACTTTTCTCAACGTAAAAGGGCGGTAAAAAATGCTGGCGCTCTGCGGCCGCTTCATGTTGATGCTGGCTATACGCAAGGTGAGATATTTCTATTTGTAGACTTTGATGGAAGGGACTTTACGTTCAGATTCCAAACCAGTACCGCACTTTTCACTGAGCAAACCTCAAAACTTATGGTCTCTGACTTCACTCATACACTCACCAGCTTGATAGATAGTTTGGAAGCGGGTAAGTCCGAACTGAAGTTAGAAGGACACGCTGGGTATATAGTTAGTAAGGCTTCTCCGGCAGAAGGCTTTGATCCAGATAAGCTGGCGACTGATCTGATGGTGAACGAAGCTCTGTTAGAAAAAGTAATAGGAGTATGGAAAGACGTTTTGGGACTAAGCAGTCTTGATGAGGACGCTAACTTCTTTGAAGTTGGCGGCCATTCTATAAAGGCGCTGCAGATTTTTGATCAGTTGCATCGGAAATGTGGAATTAACGCGCCCTTAGCACTGCTGTTTAAGGCGCCAACGCCAAAGTCTCTGGCGAAGGAGTTGGGGCGCATTTTAGTGGCGAATGATAATGCCCAAGATGTTGAGGCGTATTCTTCGTCGCAGGAAGGAGAGGCCGCCCATTGGCGTAATATTGTCACGCTGTCGCCTGGAGGGGCGAAAACGCCACTGATATGTGTTCATCCTATTGGCGGGAATGTGCTGGCGTACAAAGCGTTGATTGATTTCGAAGGGCTGAATCGGCCTGTATATGGAATACAGTCGACAGGACTGGATGGCGCCAGTAAGCCATTCGAGTCCATTCTGGAAATGGCGGCGTATTATGCGGTCCAGGTAGAACAAACGTTTGCTAAAAAGCATGTTTGTCTCTTAGGGGGCTCTATGGGGGGAACTATAGCTATAGAGTTGGCCAATGAACTTTTGGCTAAAGGCTTTAAAGTGGATTGGGTTATCCTGCTTGATACGATTGGTCCGCTGGCAAAAAGTGAGCGTGAGAGCGCAGAAGTAGATAGGCGCGGCTTTTGGGAGAAGGCGATGCAAAGCTTTTCTGCGCGATCCAAGTATTATCTACAGGTGGCTAAGCTGAGTCTCTATCGCGCCTTTAGTCTTCGCTTGCCTCAAACATTGAGAATCTTCGATGTTCGTAGGGCTAATAGAATCGCCATGGAAAGACACCGTGAACGAACCTATGGCGGCAGCGTGATTTTGCTGCGTTTGCCAATGGAAAAAGCGGGGGTGTACAGTTTTCCATGGCTGGGTTGGGAGAGGCACCTTACGGGTAGAGTCGAAGTTGAAACGGTGGACGCGGAGCACGCTCAGTTTCTGGAGTCAGATGAAGCAAAACGGGTGCTCGCCGGCTTTCTTCGTGAGCAAGAATAAAGTGTCGAGAGGATTGGTTGGTAACTAACTTATATGAAGAACGTATTGCATTTAATCGACACCACTGGTCCTGGCGGCGCAGAGACTGTTTTCATCCAATTATTGAGAAATTTGTCCAAAGACAAATATCGACACTACGTTATTCTGCGTGGAGATGGATGGGTTGCGGATCAAGTCCGAGAGTCGGGCCTGGAGCCTGTATTTATCGACTCTAAAGGGAGCTTTAATCTTGGTTATGCTTGGGCGCTGGTGAAATTTGTCCGATCAATGAAGATAGATGTGATCCATGCGCACTTAATGGGATCGAATGTATATGGCGCTCTTGTCGCCATGCTTACGCGGAAGCCGATGATAGCCACATTTCATGGAGGTGTTGATGTGGCGAAGCAGGAAAGGTTGTTGAATCTGAAGTTTAAGTTAATAAGCCTAGGGGCGGACTCTATCGTTTCTGTATCGAAGAAGCTGGAAGAAGAGTTAAAGCAAAGAGGGGAGCTTGAGAGTAGTAAGTTAAAGCTCATCTACAATGGTGTTGATCCTGGGCTCTTTTCGCGGCGAGGCGGGACGCTGAAGAGCGAGCTTGGCTTGCCTGACGGCGCGATTGTTGTGCTTTCCGTGGGTAATATACGCCCCGCAAAAGGCTATGAGCATTTGGTGGATGCTGCCGCCAAGATGAAGGGGGCCCAGGAGTACCACTTTGTCGTTGTAGGGGATCAGAAAAAGAGTCTCTATGAGGAGCTGTTGAGGCGAGTTGAGTCCCATGGCGGAGTGCCTAATCTGCACTTTCTTGGCTTTCGTTCAGATGTAAAGGATTTACTGGGGCAAGCGGATATCTTTCTTTTAACTTCTATAAGTGAAGGGTTTTCCATAGCGACAGTTGAAGCCATGATGGCAGGTTTGACAGTTGTCGCGACTCGAAGTGGTGGGCCAGAGGAAATCATTGAAGATGAGGTTTCAGGCCAATTGATTCCCGTAGGAGACTCGGAAGCAGTTAAAACGGCTTTGCTCAAGCTCAGGGATAAAGAGTATGCGGATAAATTGCGTCAGGCGGCGTTAAGCTCTGCAAAAGAGAGGTTTTCTCTAGTAAACATGGTGCGAGACTATGAGGGCCTATACGACAAACTCACTGCATAGTCTTCCTAGAGGAGCTTTGCAATAGCGGTCTTGCCCAGTCTTAAGACTGGGCAAGATGAATGTGCGATGTTCTCAGTACTTTGGCGAAGTTTTAGCTACGTAAATCGCGTAAGTATTTCTTTAGTTCAAATATAAATGGCTTGAAATCGGATAGTCTGTTGACTTCATGCTTGGTTCTGCCATTGGGAAGAAAAAAGCGAAGTAATTCAAGCAACTTTCGCCCTATTGAATATTGGCGAGATGGGGACTTTAAAACTAGGTATAGGCGATCCAGGTCGCCAAGCAGCCAACGCATTTTTTGCCCAACTACGAATGAGTCGACAGGAGCGGCGACGCCGTTTACAAAGGAAGTTAGAAGGAGATAAGGGAAATCTACGCCGGAATCGATGGCGAGTTGGAGAGAGCCCCAAAATCGGGGGTTGATTTCCATAAGGTATGGCGTGCCATCATCCGCTACCTTGAATTCCACCATCGCTACGCCATTCCAATTTGCATGATGGAGTAAGGTGTCAGAAATTTGCTTCATGCGAGAGTCAACTTCTTTTGACTCGCAAAGCACGCTGACGCCTCCAGATGGGGGTTTCTCTCTAAGTCTGCGGTGGGAAAAGTGGCAAACAGGGCTTCCTTGGGAATAAAGAGCGAATAAGCCCTGACCCTCTCCTTTAATGTAAGACTGAATCATGAAGGGATAATCACGGAAATAGCGCTTTTTGAGTGCCTCCTCAGCCTCAGCTCGGGAGTGAACGATGAGCACAGTAGTGCTGATAATTTCACGACCTGTAAGAATGCGCGACTTAAAAGGCTTTAATACGATAGGGTACTCCGTAATGTCGGATAATACGCTCTGCGCTTGCTCTATACTTTCAATATACTGAGTGTGTGGAGTTGGTAGCCCTAGAGACTGGGCAAGCTGAAACAAGCGATTTTTGTTGGCCAAATGCTCTATCGACTCCGCTTCTGAAAATGGCAGAATTAAGCCTTTTGGCAACTTCTCTCTGTTTTCCAGGATGACATAAGTCGAGGCTTCAGTAACGGGCAGAAGGAAGTTGATCTGCTTCTCGGATATTATTTTCAAAATATCGTTAAAGAAGTTGGCTGGCTTGGTGTAAGGGGAGGCGTACACCTCCTTGTCAAGTGAGAAGCGGGAGGCTCCTGCCAGCGTTTCGAGGCTTTCATCTGCGGTCATGACCCAAATGCCTTGGGCGCCTAAAGAGCGGGTGGCGGCGAGAGCGGAGCGTTGATTAGCGTCTAGTATTAGGGCGCGAATGTTGGTCATTGTGAGTCAGTCACTTAGAAATTGAGTAAGGTTTCGTTGCTGAAATGCCAGTGATAGTAATTGGGTATGTGTTGAACTGTCAAAAGTTGTCCACTGTGGTTTGAATAACCACGCACAGTCTCTATAATCGCGCTCGTAGAGCTAAATGCGCCCGGCGTTAGAAGAAGGTGAATCATTTGGGTAAGCTAAAAAAACTATTGAAGTATATGACTGAATATCTTTGTATGATGGTGGGGTTATATAAAAGGTACTCGAATATTCCTTCTGGATTTTCTCCAAAACGAATAATTTTTATCTGCAAAGGGAATGTATGCCGTAGTGTATATGCAGAAGCTTATTTGAAAGATATTTTGTCAAAAAATGATTCTTCTGGCAGGGTCGAAATTATAAGTTGTGGTCTGGCTACTGATGGCGACACCCCTGCTAATCCAACCGCCAAAGATGTCGCCGCCAACAGAGGGGTTAATCTTCAAGGGCACAAAAGCACTCGGATTCAGGATGTAGCGCTGAGAGATAGTGATTTGCTGGTGGTGATGGAGCCATACATGGTGAAAGCACTACAGCCTTATCAAAAGAGTGGTGGCGAATCTCAAATTATAATTCTGGGAATGTTAGGCGAAAATAGAACGCCGAACATTCCAGACCCTTACGGTAAGGAAGTGCCAGTTTTTAACGAGGTCTTCGACACAATTGAGTTGAAGCTCGCTATTCTGCAGAAAAGCTTGTAATGAATTTTCCTCAGCTTGAGAGCCCTGGTGGTGCTTTCCCTAAAAAGAAAGTGGAGACTTCCATAGACTCGGACATGGAAAGGCTCTACTCCATGGACTTAAAGTACTATTACCACACTATTCGGGCGGAAGGGATCGCTTTTATTGGTATTTGTGGTTACTTGTTTTTTGAATATGTTCGTCCTCAGTCTATATACGACTGGTTAGATATTCTACCTTGGGTTCCGTTATGCCTATTGACCGCTATCATGGGGCTCCTTCTATTTGAGAAAAAGAAGATAAAGACCGCGCATCCTTTAAATAAGCTAATGGTCACTTATCTGGCTGTGGTTTTGTTATCATCCGTCTTTTCTCAATACTCATCTGTTTCTTTTGATAACTTATGGAAGTTTAGTGATTGGTTTATTATATATTTTCTTATTGTTAAAATAGTTAATACGCCAAAGAGATTTTTTATATTCTTCCTATCGTATCTTATATATTCCCTAAAAATGTCTCAACATGGCTTTATAAGCTGGGCCTCCAGAGGATTTGGCTTTGCTAGCTGGGGTGTAACGGGGGCGCCAGGCTGGTTTCATAATAGTGGTGAAGTCGGCATTCAGATGGCGATATACGTTCCACTCGCAGTGGCCTTTATTATGGCGCTTAAGGGGCACTGGAATAAAGTGTGGAAGTTTATCTTCTACTTTATGCCCTTTAGTGGAACTGCAACCATTATAGCTTCATCTTCTCGTGGAGCATTGGTTGGGTTGGCCGCCAGTGGACTTATGGCTCTGAGCAAAACAAAATATCTAATACGAACGCTCGTGGCGGTTTCGATTTTGGGTAGTATTATATGGTACTTTGTTCCTGATGAATCAAAAGCAAGGTTCCAGTCCTCCGGCGAAGATAAAACGTCGCTACACCGAATGGAGCGGTGGCGACATGGTTGGGAGACGTTAAATAATTACCCTCTCCTGGGGGTTGGGCATGATGCGTGGACTACTTTCTACCCAAGAAACTTTACTCCAGAAGAGAAGGGAAGTAAGTTAGTCCATAATATATTTGTTCAATGTGGAAGCGAGTTAGGTTATTCGGGGCTTCTTGTTTTATTTTTGCTTCTTTTTACTTCCTTTAAAACAAATAGGACTGTCAGAAAGCAAGCGGACAAATATGATGATAAATTCTATTACTACTTAAGCTATGGCATGGACCTAGGTTTGGTCGGCTTACTGATAAGCGCTTCATTTGTGACTGTTCTTTACTATCCTTTCCTCTGGATTCATTTTGCACTCACATCAACAATGCATAATTCATGGAATGTCAAGGTGAAATTAAAAAATGAGCGCAAGTGATGTTGTCGACTCCCATCTCGATGGAGGAAAAAACGTTCTTTTGGTTGATCAAGGGGTATCATTCGGCGGCGCTTTAGTAGTATTGGTCTCCATTGTAAAAAATTTGAAGTCTGGGTATAACCCAACTATTGTTTCGGCAATTGATGGCGACATATCCAAGTGGATTGATATTGGTGGCGATTTTGAGGTTTTGTCGCGTAAACCTGCATTTACATATGTGAATAGATTCAGTGCATATGAAAAAATACGGAAAATTAGGTCGAGGGTTGTTAGAAAGTTAAGTGTATATATGCTCTCGATTTATGAGTTTTTTGTGAATCTAAGGTATGTCCTGGATTTGTGTGAAATTATAAAGAAGAGAAAAATAGACGTTGTACATATAAATAATAGCGTTTATGTGCTGATGGCGGCTGCAATAACTGGCACTCCGTGTGTTTGGCATATACATGGCGTGGTTGAAGAAAAGCGATCTTTTCTACACAGACTCTTAGAACCAAGCGTTTCATGTTATTTGGCTATCTCTAATTATGTAAGTGATTCGGCAGCGAAGCATGGTTATCCTAAAGGCAAACTGGTGACTGTTTGGAATCCTGTTGGTGACCAGTTTATTGAGGAAGACTGTACTTTAAGTAATGAAAGCCGAAACTCAGACTTGCGTGAGCGGTATGAGTTAGCCGGAAATGCCTTTTTAATTGCTGTATTTGGTCGAATAATCGAATGGAAAGGGCAGCTTGAGGCGGTTAAAGCATTTGCTGAGGCCAAGCTGGGGGATGAGGTATATTTGGTCCTGGTAGGGGGCTCAACCGAGGGGTTTGGTGATGTCTATCTTGAAGAAATCAAGAAGCAGGCGAAATTACTTGGAGTTGAGAAGAATATAATCTGGGCTGGATTTGTTCGTGATGTTCATGAGGTATACAAGGATGTGGATCTGGTGCTTCACTCTTCTATAGAGCCGGAGCCCTTTGGACTTGTTGTCACAGAAGCAATGGCTTCAGGCGTTCCAATTATCGCCTCCAAACTGGGTGCTCCAGAGGAGTTGGTCGATGATGGGGTCACAGGGCTTTTGGTTGACCCTAGAAACTCGACCGAGTTTTCAGCGGCGATTAAGAAAGTGGTCATGGATGCGGCATTCAGGAAGCTAATAACTCAGAGCGCTAAAATAAGCGTTAAAGAAAACTTCTTGCCAAAGCAATATGCTGATCGTATGTGTGAGATATACGATCAGGCTATTTCACCTGAGAAATAAATAAAAGATGTCATCCTCAAAAGTTAAGAAGTTATTTAGTGACTCTTTGATATATGGCGTTGCAATAATTGCTCGCTCTTTATCTAGTATTATCTTGCTGCCTCTTTATACAAGGTATTTATCTACAGAGGGATATGGAGTTATAGAGCTCTTATCGATGACGGTAGATTTTGCCGCTATATTTTTTGGCGCAAGAGTTGGGCAGTCCTTTCTAAGATATTATGGCCTTGCCAGTAATGAAAAAGAAAAAAGTGAGGTGTTTTCAACCTCGTTCTCTCTTCTGAGCTTTACGCACCTTGTTGGCGCAGTACTACTTATTGTTTTTTCCACATCAATAGGGGCGCTATTATTTGGTGGGCAGGAATACCATGCCGTTCTAGTTGTTTTTTCGTTGAATTTGCTTTTTGGAGGTATGTCTGAAATACCTCTTGCTTGGCTGCGTGCTAACGGTAAAGCGGCGAGTGTCCTATTTTTTTCTTTAGCTAAGCTAGTGTTACAAATTTCTCTTTGCGTTGGACTTCTAGTGTACCTTGAATGGGGGGTTATGGGAGCTGCGTTAGCCTCTGTTTTGGCGCAGGGAACTGTTGCGGTTCTCCTTACTCTGTACTGTATCAAGAGCAATAAAATTATTTTGTCTAAGGAGATGGCTAAAAAATTGGTGGGATTTAGTTGGCCAATTATACTCGCCGCGGTCAGTATGTTCTTTATTACATACGGTGACAGGTTTTTTATAAGAACATATTTGACATTGTCTGATGTTGGGATATATGCGCTGGCCTACAAGTTTGGCTTTATATTATATGCAATTGGTTGGCAGCCATTTCAGTCAATGTGGGAGGCTGAAAGATATCGTATATACAAGGAGGAAAGTCAGCACTATTTGTTTCCCGCAATATTCAGTTTTATGTCAGTGCTCTTGGTTTTTATGGCCTTTGGTTTATCTATATGGATAGGTTACTTTTTACAGCTCATGTCTGACCAGGAGTTTTGGCCTGCTGCCGAATATGTTCCAGTGATTATTTTGGGTTATGTTTTCTTATCTTGGACAGGGTATTGTAATTTGGGGATATTTACCTCTGGCAACACCAAGGTATTTGGTGTTAGCTCCATGTTTACCGCGTTGTTTTGTTTGGTTGCCTATTGGTTGGCCATTCCATCATATGGCTTGATGGGGGCGGCCGTGGTTACAGCTATAGCTTTCTTTGTTCGCTTCTTTGTTATACATAAGTTAGCGAAAGCGAGATTTAATATGAAGCTTAACTGGTACCCAGCAGTTAGCTCCTTGTGTTTGGCTTCTGTTCTTTTTTGGGTTAATGAGATCGGAGTGATTAATACAGGTAATTTGTTCTTGTCTAATGTGTTAGTTTGCTTCCTGTTCTTAATAATGCTCTTTGTTCTGAAAATTGTGAAAGTTTCGGATTTGAAAACTGTGTACTCAACTTTGGCGAAGAAGGCGGGCGCGTGATTTATGGCTAAAGCAAACTTATTTTTAATTGGCGCTATGAAATCAGGCTCTACCACTCTGCATGACTATTTAGCGCAACACCCACAAATTTTCATGTCGGAGGAAAAGGAGCCAGGGTTCTTTGTGCCTGAGCTTTGGGGGCGACGTGATGACAGTGAGTATTCGGCTTTATTTGCGAGAGCTCGAGAAGAAAGATACATCGGGGAGTCGAGTACGCACTATACAAAGCTTCCTAGATTTCAAGGGGTTGTAGAGAGAATAAAGGACTATAATTCTAATGCTAAGTTTATATACATAATGCGAAACCCTATTGAGAGAACCATTAGTCATTATTTCCACTCCGTAAGGAACTTAAAAGGAGCCGGAGAAACTAGAGATATTTTCTCTGCAATTAAGGAAGATCCAAACTATATAGCTTATTCAGACTATGCCTATCAGCTGGCGCCTTATTATGCCGCCTTTGGCAAAGAGAGTGTATATACGCTTGTTTTTGAGGAATTCAAGGAAGACGTTTTTTCCGGGCTGAGCCAGCTATACCAGTGGCTTGATGTCGATATGGTGGAGCCAAAGGAAAATCTGGTTTCCAATAAGGCTCCAGAAGTGTACGTGAAGGCTAAAGGAAAAGGGTATTTGAATAAACTAAGGCATAGCGAAGTGTGGGATAAGGTGTCTCCCCTGATTCCTAAGGCTCTCAAGAAGTTTGGTAATCAGTTGTCAGAAGAGGTGAGTGCTGAAAAATTGTCGAGTCAGGAGCGTGATGAAGTCTATAAGCTGCTAACCCCAATATTTAAAGAAAAGCTTTTGGAGTTAGAGAAAGTGACGGGGCGTGATTATTCTATTTGGTCACTGTAAAGAACTGAGCACTAACATGGAGTCTATGTTAGTGCTCAAATGGCTATTTGCCCCTGAATAGCTTAATGAGCTTAATTAACGTTGGGTTTTTACTTTCGACAAGCCAAAAGTAACAGGCATTAATAAGCAGAAACGGAATGGCTAATGCGTAGCTAGCTAAGTGCGCTCTTTTTCTTGGGGCGCGCTTGATAATATCTTTTATGATATCTGCATTCTTCAATGCTTTGCTATTTAGGCTGACCAGAGAGGACTTTAGACTCTCTGAGTCCAGAGGGGGGAGATTTGAAATGGTTGAGCCGACTTTCTCTAATGAATCTAGCGCATCTATCGGTACTACTTGGCCTCCTACGCCTAATTCAGTCATTACTCTAGCTATTTTGTCGGCATAATTTACGGCTATAAACTTAGTGCCAGCAAGGCCTGATAAAATTAGCGCATGTAGTCTCATCGAGATTATATAGTTAAGCTTGGCAAGCTTTTCAACTATCTCCTCAGGGTGCTCCAGCGGCGCGTGCATAATAACCCTTTCTTTTTCCGGTAGAAGCTCGTATAGCTTATCCATTATGGCTTGATCTGAATAAGGAAGGCCAAACTTAAACTCCTTATCAATCTCCAGCTTGTCGCCGTTTTTGTCTGTAGCATAGGGAATGAAAGGAAATAAGTGTATATCACAGTTCAGTTGCTTGGATTGTTCAGAAACGTATTGCGCTAGTACCTCCAATCTTTCAAGTGTTAGCGCTCTATCGTCTCTCTGTGTTGAGCGTAAGCAAACTCCGATGCCTGATTTTATAGGCTCAACGGGGCGATCTTTATATAGAGCAAATACAACATCAGCCGTCACCTCGGTTTTTTCAGGTGGAGTGTTGAATGACTTAATGACTTCGTAGGCGGAGTTATCTCTAACCAGTAACTTGTCGGCAAGCTTCAATGTATGGCGAGTGTAGCTCTCTGTCAGAAATGACATTCCATGTCGGTCTGCACCAACACCTAAAAACACCACAGGAATCTTAAAAATTCTGGCTAATGGGAGTAGCATTAAATACTCCAGAGCGCCGCAGATGAGTTCACCGCCACCAATGACAACGAGATCTGCTTTTCTAAACTCACTAAGCAAATGGCTCCAGTTCTTTGGATAATGCAAAGTGTAAAGGTGCATGTAACCTGTAATAGACTCTTCTCGGCTTCTATTGTCCGAGCATAGAGTGGTGTAAGTCAGTTTGTGATCTGGAAGGGCACTGCTCAATATCTTTTGGATCGCGATAACTATCGCATCATCCCCAACGTTCTCTCTTGAGGCGTGAGCATGAAGCACGTGAAAGTTATTTTTTTCCATATGTCTTCTCATGGAGTATAAGTTCAAAAAAGTTTAACTAATAGTTTGTCTAATTGTAGCTTTCTGCTGCTGATAGTGGCTTGATAAAGATATATGCGATATTTTCGGACATCGTGCGAGTTATGTGATTTCCATCTCTATAAATTGGCTTGTCATCTTTTGTCGCTGCACAGCTAAACTCATCACAGAATAGTGGTTGGACGGCTATGACATTGACTAAGCCGTTAGTTTTTGCTTCGTTAAATATCTCTCTTGCAAACTCCTGACGCCGATTATAGTCATCAACTTTTGGTTCTATATTAATGTCAACGTTTAGTAGCTTTGAGCGAGCAATATTCTCTGGAACATCAAATCCAATTTCTGGAACCTGCTCTACTACAAATACCTTGACTCCCTTAGCCCTTAGTTTGTTTAAGGTCTTGAAAAACGAGCTTCTAAATACCTCTCTATTATGCTCAAGAGATGTGTGAGCGGTGTCAGAGGTTCGCAGATACACTGTTGAACCGTGCTCGTGTTCGTAACGTAGACCATTTGCATACAAGCTCCATCTGGAGGCAAGTATAACGGTCTTTACTTTGGGCATGTTTTCTATGTGTGAAAAAATGGCCTCGTTTATTTGTGGGCACTCTGAGAAGCCCTCCGCCGACTGATAAGCGTCGAGTAAAGGAATGCAGCCGCCTCTTCCGACAAACTCACCTTTAAGCGCCAGTTTACTTAGGGCCTTATCAAGCGCTGGCATTAAAGCCTCTCCGTGCGAGTCGCCCCACAATAACACTGATGCATCATTGTTGCTATCGGCTCCCAGGCTGCAGAGGTGGGAGTGGGAGCCGAATGCCTGGTTGTCTTTCAGGCATGCTGATAGGTCTGGTTTATCATTTGCCGCATCTGCGATAACCGATATCTTCTCATCTACTCGAGAGGGTAGTCCTTGTGAGGTAATGGTTATGAAGGAAATGATGCTAAAGAGTGACAGAGTTGCTGCGCTTGTTATTAGGGTTGGCGTTCGCTTCGAAAGAAGCTTTTTCTTTCTAAATGGCGTCTCAATGTATCTCCAATTCAAATATGAAAGAGAAAATACTAATGCAAAGTAAAAGGCTAGGTGTAAGTCTGTTATAGGGGTGATTATATAAAGCTTCAGAAAAACCAGCACTGGCCAATGAAATAGGTACAAGGAATATGAAAGTTTTCCTATAAAGTTGACTGGTGATAGGGATAGTAACCTAGAAACATAGATGCCTTCATACTGCCCTGCATAAATGATTAGTGCAGTGCCAACACAAGGGGCAAGTGCGGCATAACCAGGAAATGGTGTTGCGGGTGTGAAAGTGATAATGCTGAGCGCGATTAGGCTAAGCCCACCAAGAGAGATAATATTTGCTGTAGGTCGTGACAGCTCACCTCTAGGGATAAAAACTAAAATAGAGCCGATCATCAGTTCCCAAATGCGTATGGGAGTGAAGAAAAAAGACGATTCTGGGTGGCTCTTAGTGAGAACTACGCCCAACACCAAAGACGATAAAGCAATTGATGCAAGCAAAAGAAAAATTCTCTTGCGGCCTAAGCTGCATATAACCAACAAGAGAGGGGGGAAGAAGATATAAAACTGCTCTTCGACTGCAAGAGACCAAGTGTGCAATAGCGCGTTGGTTTCTGCTGGGGCTGCGAAGTAGCCAATCTCTGTCATTAGGTAAAGATTCGAAGAGAAAAGAGTTGCTGATAATGCGTTTTTACCCAGGTTCTCATATTCATTCGGCAATAAAATCAGGTATCCTGCCACCAGCGTCAAAGCGATAACTGTGAACAATGCGGGGAAGATCCGTCTAACTCTCCGCTCATAAAATGTAAGAATGGAAAATTCACCTTTCTCCATTTCAGCATAGATAATGCTGGTTATGAGAAAGCCAGAAATGACAAAAAATATATCTACACCAACGTATCCGCCGGAAAATCCTTGTATTGAACTGTGGAATAGAATTACGGGAACAACAGCAAGCGCCCGAAGGCCATCAATGTCTGGTCTATAGCGAAGCACAGCAACCTCTGGAAAAGGGGGTAGAAGGTGGACGTTTAAAAAGGCGGTATTTTACACAGTTATCTACGTTTTTTTAACTGTTGTGCTATGGTTCTGTTAACTTAGTAGTAAAGATTTTACGGCGCGAAAAGGTTGAGTTTGAGTAAGGTTAGGTCAGATGGATTAGGTTTCGATTTTTTTGATCACTAGAAATCCTGACTTTACAGCAAGTTATAATAGAGATTGTTATCATTAGGCTAAGGCTATAATTATCTATTGTGGGAATAGTATGGGGAACAGATCACCTTCAAAAAAGCCAAAACTGTTATGGCTTTCACATTTTATACCGTACCCGCCCAAAGGCGGGGCGCTGCAGCGTAGCTTTAATTTGCTAAAGGAGGCGAGTAGATATTTTGATATTGACTTGTTTTCTTTGGTGCAAAGTTTTCCTGTTAAAGAAAACTTTGGAAGTCTTGAAGAGGGGATTCAAGTTTGTAAGAATGAACTGTCGAAGTACACAAGCTCAATTGAATTTTTCTATATTAACTCAGAAAAAAATAAGCCAAATAAGGCGCTTACCGCCATAAAGGCAGGTCTGTCCTCATCCCCTTATATAGAGTACTGGCTAAAATCTGACGAGCTATTGGCTAGGTTAAAGGATATAGGTGGGAATGACAGCTATGATCTTGTTCATTGTGATACGATTGGTGTCGCGCGCTATGCAAAGGAAGTGCTTTTAGCTAAAAAGATTTTGAATCATCATAATATCGAATCTCATATGCAGTATCGAAGGGCTAAGGGCGAAAAAAACATATTAAAGAAGCTGTATTTTTATTTTGACGCAATGAAAATATATAGCCTGGAGAAACGATATTGCCATGAATTTGATTTGAATATTGTTTGCTCAGATTTGGATGCTGAGAGACTTGTTGATAAGCTACATGTTGATACTCATGTCGTTCCAAATGGAGTGGATACAGACTATTTTTCCTCCTCATTTAATGAAAGAGAGGTTGATGATTCTCTCATTTTTGCTGGAGGGATGACGTGGTATCCAAATTTTCAGGCTATGGAGTTCTTTATTAAAGAAGTTTGGCCATTGCTTAAACAAAGAAGACCAACAATAAATATAACTATAGTCGGAAGAGGTGGGGATAAACTACGCCCGCTCGTTGGAGCGGAAGCGGCGATCAAGATAACTGGCTTTGTGGACGATGTAAGACCATATATTGAGAGAGCGAGCGTATACGTATGCCCCATTTTTGTTGGCGGTGGAACAAAACTTAAAGTTCTTGACGCATTATCAATGAGTAAGGCTATGGTGGCGCACCCGATAGCGTGTGAAGGCATAGACGTTGAGCAGGACAAGAATGTCGTACTTGCTGAAACACCAGAAGCTATGGCTGATAAGATATTGTATTTACTGGATAAACCGTCATTAAGAATTGATCTTGGGAGGGCTGGGAGAGAGCTCATTGAACGACGCTATTCCTTTAAGGCTGTTGGTGATGATATGGCCGAGAAATACTTTAGCCTTCTTGATAATGGAGGATAATTCTGGTGGATAGTCTTTATCAACTTATGCCCCCATTCATGCAGAATATTGCGCTAAGCATGTATGGACTTCAGCTAAAAGTGAGGAGATATGGCGGTATTTATCCTGGCTATAAAAAAGAGCTGGATGAGTATATGGCGTCCATGGGGGACGTAAACATAGTGAAGGCGTTTCAAGCTTCCAAAATAAGAGAGTTGGTCAGCTACGCTAAAAAAAATGTTCCTTACTATTCAGAGTGTTATAGATTACTCCCGAATGAATGTGAAATAACTCTAGATAACTTCTCATCTGTGGTCCCCATTCTTGATAAGTCTACATTAAAGAGCAGAAGCTCTGAGTTTAGATCAAAAGAAAAGTGTAAGGACATTGTTACCATAAACACAAGTGGGTCAACAGGGTCGCCTTTGAGTATTGCATGTACGAGATCTGCGCTGCAGAAAAACTACGCCCATTTTGAATATTTTTTAAATTCAAATGGCGTTAACAGCTTTGATCGTAGCGCAACTTTTGCTGGGCGAAAGATTTTAAGCTCTGACTCCGGGGCTCCTTTCTGCCGCAAAAATTTCACTATGAATACTTTGTTGTGTTCATCGTATCATTTGAGTGAAAAGAATGTTGCCAGTTATATAAATGAACTGAATGACTGGGCCCCAATATATATCGACTCCTATCCCTCAGCAGTCTACGAGTTAGCCTGCTTAGCTAAAGTAAAAGGGTTGGTGCTTAATAACAAGCCAAAATGTATAGTGACTTCAAGTGAAACATTGTTCTCGTATCAGAGGCGGGAGATTGAAGACTTCTTTGAATGTAAGGTATATGACCAGTACGGGCAGGCAGAGATGGGAGGGACTTTGGCGCAATACAACTCTGAGTCCTTATATACGGCAAATCCCTTCTATGGTCTGGTGGAAGTTCTTGATGAGGAGGGGAGGCAGGTTATGCCTGGCGAATCAGGAGCATTGGTGCTGACGGGGTTCATAAACTCTTACATGCCTTTGATAAGATATAAGATAGGTGACAATGTAACAGTGGCGAATTCTGAAGACGCGTTTATCGGGAGTCATGCTCTAAAGATCAGCGAGATCGTTGGCAGGGAGGATGATGTAGTTTTAACTCCTGAGGGCAAAAGGATCGGTAGATTGGACCCTGCATTTAAAGGAGTCGTTGGAATTGGAGGATGCCAAATTGTGCAACATGCGCTCGACAAAATTGAGTTGAGGATAGTGCCTCAAGGAGAGTCTGCTGATAACGGTGTTGCTGAGTTAATTCAGAACCTGAAAGAACGATTAGGAGAGTCTATTACTTTTCAGGTGACCAAAGTCCAAGAACTGGAAAAGACCAAAAGCGGTAAAGTGAAAGGAGTGATCTCAAAGCTCTAGACTTCCTTTTTCTAGCGACCAGTCTTGGTGGTGATTCTTGCCTATGGCCGCTAAAGCTTTCATGCTTAGCGGCTCTTTGTATAACTGGCCAAATCCATTAGGGCCTTTTAGTTGGGGGGCTGCTGTGCAAGAACTTGGGCTGGGTTCCCTGCTGCGATGCAGCCAGCAGGGATGTCGTTTCTAACGACGCTTCCTGCGCCAATTACACTGCCGGCGCCGATGGTGACTCCGGGTAAAATGATGGTGTTAGCGCCTATCCATACATTGTTGCCGATGACAATGGGTTTGGGGGTTCCTTTTGTGTTAAGGCGCTCATGCGGGGCGGTTAGGCAAATGTTATGTCCGCTGCAATCCATTATTTGGCAGTTTGCTGCAATTAGGCAGCCTTCCCCTACCTCTATTGATTGATAGGCATGTAAGCACGATCCGTGAATTCTTGTGTCTTTTCCAATAGTTATGACTGCGCCGGGCATATCGGCCATAAGTTTTACAGAAGAATGCATATTGATATGGTAACCTTTATTCAAAGAGTTAACCGTGACGTTGTCATGGAGGACAACCTTGGCGGAGGGGTGAAGCATGATGCTCGGAAGCCCCTTAAAGGTTACGTTTTCTCCGATTATCAAGCCTTTTTTGCGGCTTAAGATAAACTTCGTGAGTCGTGTGTAAGCCTTTTTCAAAATTTTTTGAAAATTGTATTTCATTGACTGATTCTCAAGTTTTCTGATCGCTAGAAGGTTATCTTTGTTAAAGACGGCCGATTCCTAGAAAGAGCGGCTCCGAGATGTTGGCAAAAACTGCGCTTGTGCTCCAAAACCTTGCTATTCTTATATAAGGCGTATTTGGTAGTTACGTTGTAGTGGGCAGTTGTCTGCATTGATTTTAAGAGTTTTTTGAGGGTTTTACAGACATGAAACTTAAAAGCATGCAAAAAATTCCAGGATTTACGGCTGGGCTAGTGCTTTCTTGTTCGATGCTCACTACGTCCGCGTTAGCGGAAACGGCGGAATATGTTTATAAGGAGAACTTTGCTGGGACAAGTCTGTCATATGACGAGTTTGCGGCCAGCAGTGTGCCGATATTCAAGTGGTGGGGGCTTGGTGGCACTGTAAGTGGCGAGCAGTATAAGGCTGTCGATATCAATGGTGAGGTTAATACGGGTCAGAAAAAGAGCCTTAAGTTTCTGTTTAAGGGGGTCGCCGATGGTAAGGACTCATCTGTAGAACAGCGCTTTCGTATACTTAAGCCCCAAGTGTCAGTTTTAAGTATAACGTTTGACCTTTTTATACCCACTAATTTTACACATAGAACGCAATCCTCTACAGCGAACAATAAATTTCTTGTCCTGTGGTCTGGCGACTACGGCACAAGAGCATCCCTCAACTCAGTAGCTTTTGAATACTGGCCTGCTACTGTCAAAGGAGGGGCGGAAGGGGACTCGGTTTTGTCATACCACTTAGGGCCTGGAGATAGTGACTGGGGGCATAAAATTCCCTCCGCTACTCCAGTGTTCGCAGCGGCTGATCGAGGAAAGTGGATCAACTACAGAATTGATATAAAGCTTGCAAGCGCCCCCGGGGCTACTGACGGATTTATTACGGTTAAAAAAGGGGGGGATACGCTTTTTAATGTAACGGGGCTGGCTAATTATTCGTCAGCGACAGACATTAATGGCGATAATGGCAACTATTTGGATCAAGGCTACTTTTTAGGATGGGCTAATAGTGGTTATAGTGCCGATACTGCCTTTTACATGGATAACTTAATGATTACATTGGATAAAATCCCTGGCGTCAACCCTCCTAGCGCCCCATCAGCTGAGTTGCAATAGTTTCACGATATGTGAGTGAAGTTGGAGAGTCTCTCCCCAACTTCACTGGGCTACAGGAATTGGTTGACGAGGCTTGTCAATTTTGAAACCTGTGCTTTATCTGAAAAAGCTTCAACGATTCTCTCCCTTGCATAGCTGGACATTGTATCCCTCTGGCTATTGGAAGATAGCAAACCTTGTATTTTTAATGACAGTTGCTCTGAAGAGCCTGGCTGGAATAGAAAGCCGCTTTTGCCGTCAACGATCGTTTCGCTAAGTCCTTGAAGATCTGACACGATCAGCGGGAGTCCAGAGGCCTGCATTTCTATAGATGACATCGTAAATGAGTCCCAGCCGACAGAGGCGATTATTCCTGCGAAACAGCTTCTGTGTATCCTCTCAAGATCATCGCGATACCCTCCAAAGATAACTTGTTTTTTTGCCTTTTCTGTTAGAACTGCTTCGTAAGGTGCGGCTTCGTCATCTTTGTTTCCGAACAACAGGAATGTCACATCGCTTCTTTGTTCCGCGATGATATTGGCTGCTTCTGCGATAACTCTGACGCCTTTTCTTTCTTCAAAATGGCCCGAGTAGAAGAAAAGCTTGTTATCTCGCGGCAGGTTGTAAAGGTCGTGTGCATAAAACCGGTCATTACTGTCTGGACGGTATTTGCCTACGTCGACGCCGAGATAACACACGGCGGTTTTGCGTTTGCTTATGCCGCGGCCCAGATAACCTGATTTTTGCATCGCAATTGACTCGAAAATGTATAGATCTGGCCCCTGCCGGTACCTTGATGCGTCAAGTTTCTTTAGTATTAGCTTGACTCCCGAGTTGAGGCTGCTCATAGGGGCGCCCCAATAGGATATAAATGCTTTTATGCCGGCGGCTCTGGCGGCTTTGTAGTAGGGTAGGGACAGCGGTTGATCAAACCCAAACAGGATGGATATGTCGTTGTCTTTTATATACTTGGCGAATTCCGCTATCCTGACGGCGTCTGCTTCTTTGTCCGAAAATTCGAGATAATTGTTGTAGCCACCAGGGGGGTAAGTTGGTATTCCTTTTGTGAAGCTAGGGTAGCAAAGGTGGATGTTGTTGGGAGAATTAACTAAATTTAAGCCCATTCTCCAAAATATTCGCTCTAAAGAGCCGATTGCATATCCCGTATTGCTCTCGCAATGATACAAAATCAGTATTTTACTCATTTTCAAGGTTTCTGAGCGGGTTGATAAATTTCCTTTCTTCAAGGTAAGAAATTATTTTCGCAATTGATTCTTCTGTGCTTTCTTTGCTTGTATCTACGACGATGTTAGGGTGCTCAGGAGGCTCGTAGGGTGAGTCTATACCGGTAAAATTCTTGATGTCGCCTTTTCTCGCCTTTTGATAGAGGCCTTTAGGGTCGCGTTGTTCGCAAATGTGGAGAGGGGTGTTGACGAAAACCTCTGTGAACTCTCCATCAGCAAATAAGGTTCTCACCATGTCGCGATCTGCTTTGAATGGTGAAATAAATGCGGTCATTACTATAATTCCCGCATCAACGAGGAGCTTGCTAGCCTCAGCTACACGGCGTATGTTTTCTATTCTATCGCTATCCGAAAAGCTTAGGTCTTTATTTAGTCCGTGTCTTACGTTGTCGCCGTCAAGTACGTAGGTGTGGTAACGCCTCTTATGAAGCTCAATGTCTAAGGCATTCGATAACGTCGACTTTCCTGATCCGCTCAAGCCTGTAAACCATATAAGACAAGGCTTCTGTCCTTTAATTTTGGCGCGGTCCTGCCGTTGCAGCTTAAAATCCTGCCATACAATATTGGTGTCAACCATTCAGAATTCCTCCTGGCTATATTAGTTCAAAATAAAGTTTCAAATACTTAGGGGTGATGGCGTATGCGTCAAAGTTCTTTGCCAGATGACTGTAGCCATGTTCGGCTATGAGTGATAATTGCCTTGGGTCTGAAACCAATTTGGCTAGTGCATTGGCGTAACCCTGCTCCGAATGATCTGCAACTAACACCCCGGCTTTTCCATTATCTAGTACTTCTGGTATGCCCCCTACGTTGTGGGCGACAACAGGTACGCGAAGAGCTAGCGCCTCAAGTAAGGTCATGGGAAGCCCTTCGTGATCTGACGGCATAACTAAGATATCAAGCTTTCCTATTTCTGGTGTGGATGGGTCTATAAAGCCGGTGAACTCAATAACATTATCAAGCTGCTGTTCGATGACGAGCTTTTCCGCTAACAGTCGAAGCGGTCCATCGCCAATAATCTTGGCTCTAATATTTAGCTGGGGGAGGCGTTGGGTTAGAGCTTTAACGGCTTTGATAAACAAATCTACTCGCTTGACGCCGACAAGCCTGCCAACGAAACCAATTGTATATAGCTCTCTATTAGTTTCAGGTTTTCGCAGCTCTTGAATCTCTGAGCTGTTGATAAAATTAAAGATCTTAACAACTTTGTTTGAATACAAGGCTCTTAAAGATTGCTCCAGCTGTGTTGAAACAGCGATTATTCTGTCTTGATAAAATCTGGTAAGGAGTCTGTCTAAGTAATATATCGCTAATTTGTGAGGCTTAGTCCATGGTAATTGGGTTTCTTGGTTGCCATGGATAGTAGTGACGGATTTCATGGTTTTGCTGGCGATACGGGCGAGAGAGCCAACTATGTTTTCTTTGAATCCGTGTGTGTGTATGAGGTCTGCCTTCTGGGCGAGAAGATGGGATCTTGTCTTGAAAATCAACTGCATAAAGGAGAGCTGACTTTCAGGAGCAATGGTCACCGGCATTCCTAAGGCTTTCAGTTTGTCAGCAAGGGCGCCCTCATTAAAGATTATGGCTGAAACTTTAACTTGCTTGGAGGCAACCAGAGCTTTGCATAGTTCGTAGAGTTGCTTCTCTGCTCCGGCCCATATATCGCCAGAAGCAATATGGGTTATATGAGGTGGATTTTGCATAGACAAAGTCAGCCCTTACTGAGGGTGGAAAAAAAGCTAAGCTTTGTGCCGGCATTTCCGTCATGAAGGTTGTGTCTTTTTAGGCGCAGTAGGGGAGTCGTCGCCTGATTGTTGCCTACAACGGTGGTGCACGCTATTACGTAATTCGCGTCAACTAATGCTTGCGACTCATTAGACATACTTCCATTTGGATAGCAAAAAATGTCAGTAGGCGTGTCTGTTAGTTGAGATATTTTTCTTTTTGACTCGACAACCTCGTACTTTAATTCATCTTTTGAATGAAGTTTATCTAAGCGGGAGTGGCGACACGTGTGAGAGCCAAATTGGATAAAGCCTGTGCTTAGCAGTTGCTTGATGTCGCAGTCACTGACTAACTGGTGTGTTATAGGTAAAGAGGCGCTGCTTTCGAGAGTGGAAGATATAGTCGCATTTATATTTTGGTACAAGGTGACTTCATCTAAACTTTTGCACAGGTTGATAATGGGATCCAGTTCTTCAGTGTCTGGAGGGCTTGACCAGTCAAGTTTGGCGCCCAGCTCGCGCAGCCAGTTGAATTGAGGGTGAGATAGCGCTTCAGGCTTGTTGGCCGCCGTTGTTTTAAGAAGGTATAGCAGCTTTTCCGGCCAAAAAATGAAGTCGGTACTAATGTAGTCCGCGACTAAAAAGATTGTGCTGTGAATTTCTTGGCTTGCTAAAAAGCTGGTAACGTACTCTTGATTATCTTTCCAGCCATCATCAAATGTTACAGCAAAATAGAGCCCAGGCTTGAGTGTATCCCTCTTATCTCCCCATTCTGTCAGGGATATGGGGTTACCTCCCGCCTCTTTTAGCCAGTGTATATGATTTTTCAGGTGTTCGGGGGCTATCATCATACCTGGCTGCTCAAAATTTCGACGAGGGTCGTCTAAAGGTAGTGTGCGATGATAGGTAAGAATATACAGCGTTGGTTTGTTAAAAGACTTCGCTTTTACCTTGAACTGTGTGTAGTTAATGGATTGAACTACATATTTGACGGCGTTTCTTAATGCTTTCATAGCTTTGGCGATTAGGCAACTGCGTGCCAGTTTACTTAAAAGAATTGTGCGCGATTACTGATAGAGAGAGGAGTTCCTCTCTATATTCTTGGCAGCTGCTAATAGATGAGCAATATTTTGCTATAGCCAGTAATCCACTGGAATCTCTTCCTGTGAGTCTAGCAATTGCACCAAATAATTTGGCCTTCAGGTCTGTATTGGCTGTGAATGGGCCAATTTGGTACCAGTGGTAGATAATTACGAAGTTGTCTTGATTTGACTTGCTTCTCAGTATCGTTTCTTTTGCAGCGATTCCTTTCTGGATGGAGGCTGGAGCCGCATTTGAACTTATCAACGTCCACTCTTTATCATCAAACAGATGATTATCATAATAAACCAGCTCTTTGCCTTGATGTTGTTCGACGTACCAGTTGACGCTAAGTTGCAGGTTATCTCCATTTGAGTTTATGTAAACGCCGGTGGCTTCCAGATCTGCGTTGTGAAACCTAGGCTTCCAAGCAGTCTCCTTTAGAAGGGGTCCCTTCCAGGTTCCATTGCCAACAGGTAGTTCATTGGAAGTTAAAACGCCTCTTTCTGAAGGCTGAGTTAGGGAAAGGAGCGAGATCCAAGTTGGTGATATCAGCATAATTGCTACAGCAATGCCGAGGCGAATATAGGTTGGAGTGAGCGATGGCGTAGCAGTGGCATGGGTGGAGCTTGGCGAACTGGTGGTGGATTCGCTAATAGCGTCTGGTGCGCTTTTTTCAATGAAGTGTGCGGTAATAAACACTGGTAACAGGCACACAACAGCAAAAATGATCCAACCATAAACTTCGTGATCGTTAACGAGCGAGCTCTGCATATTTGTTTGATAGCCAGCGTAGATAATGCCAAATACACGAATCCAGTTCGCAAGCATTGAGAAGAAGATGCTAAAAGAGAAGAGCAAAAGGCTTCGCTTGATGTCTTTGAGATAAAGTATTCCGTAGACATTAGAGATAAACATGGCGACGAGTAAGTAACGGGAGCCGCTGCATCCGCCCGCTACAAAGAACGTTCCTTGGGGGATTGTTATGTACAGGTCCCTTATTATAGCGGGTATGTCAAAAGCACTAAGTAGTATCTGGTTGGTGAATACGGTGATGCGCTGCAGTAATGGCGCGATGTCATCCCACACAGGGAGGGCGAAGAACAGCAAAGAGAGTGTTGGAGTAATTTTTATAAAAAATTGTTTTCCATACAAAAACATGCCAGAGAATAAGATAAAGCAAGGCAAACTGAGTGTGGCGACGGTTTTGACATCTGCTGCTTTTGCTAAAAGATGGGCGGCGGCTGTCAGTAATAGTGCGGGTAAAAAGATCCACCAGCCATTTGGCTTAAGGAGCATGGCGTCGTGGCGTTTTGTGTAGAGAAGCCACAGGGTTACAAAAAAGACCAGAAAGCCATGTGTGTAGTCGTAGGAATCATTCCACAACTGGAATAGGGATAACCACTCTTGCCAGTAACCTAGGGAAATGGTCAGTAGCACAAGTGAAATTGTGGTTAGGTTGAATCTCTTTAACTCTGACGGCATTGATCGCACAACTAAAATTCAGTGATTGCGCACTATAAAGAAGAATAAAAACGGAGATCAACTGGTTTTATACCCTGGCAACCTTCTTGTCAGCTTTTTTTACATTTGCTTGAGGCAGTGGGGGGGTGGTATTTTTATAATGCATTGAAAAATAATGATAAAAAAATATTGGCATAGGCTGTGCTTTATTAGCGTCGGGTTTATCATCACTTTCTTTCAAAAGAAAAAAGGAATCGGTTATGAGTTCTTTCACTAAGTCAACTTTGGCGGCTTTAGTTATCGGTGTCGCTGCGGCTTCTGCAAATGCTGCTACTATCAACGATGGTTACAACGGCGCTGGCCTTTCTTACAATGGCGACGTTTTTGGAAATGCTGACATTTACCAAGTAGATCGTATGGAAGTTTCCTACGACGCAAACAATCTTTACGTAAATGTTTATACAAACTTCTTTGAAGGCGCTGATAGCTTAGGTCACAAGTTTGGTGATCTGTTCATCAGCACTAACGGTTGGAATCCTAACGGCACTGCAGCAAACCGCTACGGTACTGACGATGTTAGCAACGGCGAGCATTGGGAATACGCACTTGATTCTACAACTGGCGATCTTTACAGCCTGTCAGAAGTAGACTACGCGTCTCAGCTAGTACTTTCTGGTCCTGGTTCTGTTCGTGTAAATCAAGAAGTAGGCGTGAAAACTGACGCAGCAAGTTTGGTTGCTGGTGAAACTTCCAGTGCTGACCTGAGTGGCGCAAGCAACACTATTGGTAATCTGGGTGTGTTGTCCTTTACTATCACTTTGGCTGACCTGGGTATTACTGATCTGAGCAAATCTACTGCTCTGGGCCTGCGTTGGACTATGACTTGCGCTAACGACGTTATCGAAGGCGGTTACAATGTTCCTGAGCCAGGTACTCTGGCGATGTTGGGCTTGGGCTTGGTTGGTTTGGGTCTTTCTCGTCGTAAGAAAGCTTAATCAGTTTAGTCTGAAGTTTTAAGCGAAAGGGGTGTAAAGTTTTCTTTACGCCCCTTTTGTATGTCGATAGTTATCGCGGCAAAAATTTTGCAAAGTCTCCGCTTCTTGTGCTTTAAGCTTGAGTGTTTACTGTCCTGTCTACCGAAGCTGAGAACCGAACTCCTCGCATGTTGTGACTAAGGCTAGACTACCCGTCTTGTTTTTTGTGAGGCCTATTCGGTCTCCCTCCAACTTAATAAGAAAGATGTGTCTGTTATTAATGTTGCTGAAATTGCAGCTACTGCAAAGGTGTGGTGGAATGTGCGTTTTAGCGGGTTAAGTTAATATAGGAGATAGCGTGTTCGGCGAATTGGGCCTCTGGTTATCTGCGCTGGTGGTTTTGTCAATCCTTGTTGCGCTGGCAGTTACATCTCTGCGTCCTGCAATGGTATTTATCTTTGGTCTCGTCACTCTGTATGTTTTTGGGTTGGTGGATCGAGAGAAGATGCTGGCGAACTTTACCAACACTTCGCTGGCTTCGCTGGCTTTGCTGCTGTTGTGTTCCGTTGCACTGGAGAAGACACTGTTGTTGCCGCGTATTGCTGGCTGGATTGTTGGAAGTACAGAGCGAAGTAGTTTGCTGAAGACTATTGGAGTTGCAGGAATTGTAAGCAGCTTTGCAAATAATACAGCGGTAGTTAGCTCCCTTATTGCGCCACTGAAGAATAATAACTTTATTTCACCCTCGCGCCTGTTAATTCCTCTTTCCTACGCCTCAATTCTTGGTGGTGTGCTCACTCTTGTTGGAACTTCTACGAATCTTATTGTGGATGGTTTTGTTCGAGAGGCTGGCTATCCTCCGTTGGCGTTGCTTGATTTTGTGTGGGTTGGGCTGCCGGTCTTTATATGTGGCTGTGCGTGTATTGTCTTTCTGAGCGTGCGTTCTTTGCCTAAGAATGGCATGACAAAATCTGCATTGCAGTCAGAGTATTTCCTTGAGTATACCGTGCTGCCCCAGTCTCCTCTTATTGGTAAGACAGTGTCTGAAAATGGCTTTAGGAATTTGGAGCAGCTTTTTCTCGTGGAGATCATACGGCGTGGGCACCTGATTACGCCGGTGACGCCCTCTGAATTAATTGAGCCTAATGATGTTCTCATTTTTGCAGGCGATATTTCGCAGGTCCAGTTGCTTAGTCACTTTCCAGGGTTGGAGCCATTTGATGATAAGCAGGATTTGGTTGAAAGAAATTTAGTTGAGGTTGTTGTAACTCAGTCATCGCAACTGAAAGGGAAGACTCTGAAAGAGGTTAACTTTCGGGCGATGTTTGATGCCGGGGTCGTTGCAATCCGTCGGGGAGATGAGCGCTTAAAGGGGGGGTTGGGGAAAATCCGGATTTTCCCGGGAGATGCGTTGGTTTTGGCTGTGGGCGACGACTTTATGAATATGCCTAACCTGGCCTCTAATTTGTTGGTAGTTAGAGGGTTGCGCACTAATCAAAAGTTTTCAGGACTTAATAGCGCCTTAATTGTCCTGGGTTTTTTAGGGATGCTGCTTGGAAGCGCAATGGGAGCCTATTCACTATTTGATGGCGCCTTGTTTCTGCTCCTCTTCTATATATCAATGCGCTTCATCAGTCTAAATGAGTTGTTCAGGAAGTTGCCAATAGAGCTGATTTTGATAATCGGCGCTGCGCTGGGCATCGCTCAGGCTATGACGCATAGCGGTTTGGCTGATGTTGTCGCTACTGGAATTATGTCTGTTTTTGGTGGGCTAGGTCCTTGGGGGGCCTTGGCGGGTATATATTTGGCGACTTGGTTGTTAACTGAGCTAATAACAAATAATGCCGCCGCTGCGCTGGCTTTTCCTATTGCCTTGGCGGCGGCGCAGAGTATGAATGTCGATCCAAAACCATTTTTTATGGTGGTTGCTTACGCTGCGAGTGCAAGCTTTCTCTCGCCTTATGGCTACCAAACAAACTTGATGGTTTATTCTGCTGGTAACTACCGGTTTTTGGACTACATCAAAGCGGGGGCTCCTGTGGCGTTGGTATACGGTGTCATGGTGGTCTTGCTTACGCCATTGTTTTTCCCTTTTTAACGGTTGAATCCAAAGCTAAAATTTCTAACTTGAAGTTGGCGATATGCTAATATCCTGCGCCAAATGCAGTGTTGACGCGATGCTCAGTTATTATGAGGTGGCGTTAATGTATGTGGACGGGATTTGAGAAGAATTTCTGCTTAATTTTGAATAGGTGACCCATGCTCAAGATACTATTCTGGGTGGCGTTGTTTGGCGCAGTATATAGCTACTTTTTATATCCTTTGATTTTGAAGCTGCTGCCCAAAAGAAGAATGGTTAGGGCGGAGGGATCGGCCGCAAGAAAAGTTTCGCTCATCATAACGGCTCATAATGAGAGAGATCGAATTAGGGAGAAGATAGAGAACAGTTTGGAGCTGGACTATCCGGATATGGAGATTATTGTGGCGTCGGACTGCTCTACTGATGAAACGGACGATATTGTCAGAGAGTATGCGGATAAAGGGGTTCGGTTGGCCAGGGCCGATGAACGTAAAGGCAAAGAGTACGCTCAGCTGCAGGCAATTACTATTGCCGTTGGCGAGATACTTGTGTTTTCGGATGTTGCGACCAAGATTCCAGCGGATGCGATTAAAAAGTTGGAAAGCTATTTCGCAGATGAAAGAGTCGGTGCTGTGTCTAGTGAGGATCGTTTCATTACTAACGATGATCAGGTTGCAGGAGAGGGCGCTTATGTCAAATATGAGATGTGGTTGCGCCGCTTGGAATCTGAGCGTTTTGGTTTGGTTGGATTGAGCGGTTCTTTCTTCGCTGCGAGAAAGAAGGTATGCGAAGAATGGGATATCTACTCTCCTAGTGATTTTAATACCGCCCTTAACTGCGCGAAAAAAGATCTGGTTGCTGTGACAGCGCCTGATGTCTTGGGCTTTTATAAAGATGTTGCTGATCCGCAGAAAGAGTATCAGCGCAAGGTGCGGACAATTATCAGAGGAATTACCGCCTTGTCGCGTCATCCTCAAGTACTAAGTCCTGTCCAGTTTGGCTGGTTTGCAGTTCAGATATTGAGTCATAAGGTAATGCGCTGGGCAGTGCCCTGGTTTTTGGCGGCGTTGCTTGTATTTAGCTTACTGCTGAATTATCAGGGAGGAATCTATTCTTTGGTGCTGCTGGGGCAGATTGCATTTTACTTGCTGGTCTTGACTGGCCATTTCAAGCCGGACTTGCGCGAAAAAGTATACGTGAAGATTCCTTACTTCTTTGTCCAGGTAAATTTGGCGATCGCCAAAGCTACCATTGATTTCTTCAAGGGGACAAGAATGACCGTGTGGACGCCATCCAAGCGATAGGAGGCGGACGTGTTAGCTAAAGTAAGACCTGTAGGTGGCAAGGTTTATTTGTCGCAAAATGCGCCAGTTGATATTCCATGGAAAGCAAACTATCAGCATATCTATACCAATAGCGGCACTGCAGCTTTATCTCTGGCGGTTGCTGCTGCGATGCAGGCAAAAGCGTCATCAGTTGTTGGCGCTCCTGAGGTTATTCTGCCAGCTTATGCCTGCCCGGATTTGGTGGCGGCGATAATTGCTCAGGGGGCGTCTCCCGTTTTGGTTGATTTGGAAGAGAGCTCTTTCTTCCTGAATCTTGAGCAGCTTCAGGAGGCGGTGACTAGTAATACGGTTGCTATCATTGCTGTTAATTTTCTGGGCATGTATGAGCGGTTGCTCGAGTTGAGAGAGATTGCTGACGCCGAAGGCGTTATGTTAATTGAAGATTCAGCTCAGACTCCTATTCCTCTGTCCGCTAAAGCAGCATATGCGGACTTCGCCATACTCAGTTACGGTAGGGGAAAGCCTGTAAACCTGATGGGCGGTGGTGCACTATTGTTTAAGCCCGCACATGCCGGGCTTATTTCGAGTATTACGAAAACTCTTGTACGTTCGCAGCTTGTCGTTAACTGGGCGTGGAAGCTAAAAGCGCTCATCGTGAATACTCTGATAATGCGCTATCCGTATGGCTTGCTGGAGCGTATGCCTTTCCTGAATATTGGCGCCACGACCTATCATCCTCTTCAGTGCATTGAAGTGAGGGATGGGATGGATCAGCTTGTCTCAGTAGGGCTTAAGCATTTCTACGCTATTCGTGAAGCCCAAGTGACAGCATATGCCAGAGGGCTGGCGGAGCTTCGGAATGCTGGTTGGAAGCTTTTGCTGGGTGGAGAGGCAGATAATGCTTCACGAAAGGGCTTGCTGAGGTTTCCAATTCTGGCTCCTTCCCGAGCGATGCGTGATCATGTGGAGTTGGAGCTGAATAGGCTTGGGTATGGCGCCAATGCGTTTTATCGGGTCCCTTTGCCGCAAATTGAAGGGGTTAAGGCGCGAGTAAAAAATGGCGAGGATGATTTTCCGGTAGCAGAGGCGTTTGCGGATAGATTATTAACTTTACCATGCCATGAGGGAATAACTGCCAGTGAAATCGATGAGGTTGTTGGCGTGGTGAAAACGGTGGCAAAGCTGGGATGCTGATTCTTATATAGTTGTCTAGTCCTGATATAGGTTGACACCTATTTCGTCTCAAACGCCCGATGCACTGCGTCGGGCGTTTTGTATTTCAGGGCCAGATGAGGCCGCTCTCGGTTATAAATATCCACAAATTCATCGAGCCTGCCCTAGATTCCCCGGTCGCATCAGCAGGAACTCCGTTTTCAAGATCCCGTTCACCCGTTCCGCCAACGCATTCTGATAGCAGTCATACCCGTCGGTCATCGAACATTGAATGCCGTGTTGACGGTGCAGCTTCTGGTAGCTGTCGCAACAGTATTGGACACCTCGGTCGGAGTGGTGGGTCAATGGCTGCCGCCCCGGCCGTTCACGCAGAGCCTTGCGCAAGGCCTGTTCCACATCCTCGCTGCGCAAGCTTTCATGTACATGATGACCCACGATCTTACGGGAGTAAGCATCGGTCACCAGACTCACGTAGCTCATGCCGGAGCGTGTCGGCAGATAGGTGATATCCGCCACCCAGACCTGGTTAGGCCGGCAGGCCACGACTTGCTCTGGGCCCGGCTTGAGAAGGTTTGGGTGACGTCGGAAGCGGTGATGACTGTGCGTGGTCTTGTGGTAAGCCCGGCGTAGGGGAACCAACAGGCGCCGGCTACGCAGCACCTGAAGCAGTTGATCCCGCCCCAGATGAAGGGTGTGATCCGACTGCTCATGGAGAAGATGCCGGAGCTTGCGAGCGCCGATCCGGGGCTGACGGAGACGAACAGTCCGGACAAAGTCCACCACCCGCTGCTCACGATCCTCCCTGGCTCGCTGCGCTCGTTCCGCCTGATGCCAAGCTTGCCGGCTAATCCCCAAGAGACGACACGCCCTGCTGACGGTCAATCCGGCTCCGCGTTCTTGCGTGAGGACTTGCCGGGCCGCTTTTTTACGAACACCCCGTAATCCTTTTCCATCACATCGACAATCGCTTCGAAGAACTCAGCTTTCTGTTCGGCCAGACGCAGCTTCTCCTCAAGCTCCTTGATCCGCTGTGGGACTTCGGCATGGTGGGATTCCTGTTCACACGGTGGGAGGTGACGCCAGGACTCCAGTCCTGGCTGCCATATCGACGCAACCACGTTAGCACCGTCGAACGGCCTTGGATACCGTAGCGGGCCTGAGCCTGTTTATAAGTCAGCTCTCCGCCTTCGACCTGATCCACCACCGCCTGTTTAAAAGTCAGAGTGTAGTCCCGTTGTGTTCGCTTAACTCGCTGATTCATCACATTCTCCCAAAGTTAGGGCTGGAATGTGTCAACTCTATTCAGGACGGGTCAAGTCTATAAAATTGGGATACAAAAAGGGGCGCTAATTAGCGCCCCTTTTTGTTGCTGTGGCGACTAGGTATTCCCTGAGCCGCCAAATTGAGTCATCACTGGCCTGCTGCTTTTGCCGCTTCATCATAGTGGGCTTTGATTTCTTCGGACTTGCTGTCCAAAGTCGTAGCCTTCTTTAAGATGGGTAGGGCATTTTTGGCATCGCCATTTTTGTACATGATCCAGCCGTATGTGTCAGCGATAGCGGCGCTCTCTGGCTGTAGTTTATAGGCGTTTTCCGCCAGTTCCAGCGCTCTGGCGTCGCCTTTTTCAAAGTAGAGCCAGGAAAGATTGTTAAGCGCCACGGCATCATTGGGGCGGATCTGACGTAGCTTTTCATACTGCTCAATCGCTTTGTCGGGCATGTTGTTGGCTTGGTAGCCCATAGCAAGCAGTGTAATGGTTTGTGGGCTGTTTGGCTCAATGGAAACCCACTCTTCAAGTGGTTTCAATGATTTTGCGCCAGCCTGAGCCTTTTTCAGCGTTTCATGCATCTTGATCGCCAAAGATTGGCTTTGCTTCTGATACCAAGCTAGCTGAAATGCATTGATTGCTTTTTCAAACTCGCCTTTGCTGTAGTAATGGTCGCCTTCCACTTCATAGGGGAGGGAGGAGTCGCTAAATTCCTTCTTGATTTCGTTGAGCAGCTTAACGCCTGCAGCTTCATTGTCTGTTAAAAACTCTGTTTTAACGGGCAGTAGTCTTGCTTCTATACGATCAGGCAACGTCTTGGCGACTTCTGTGGCCAGTTTACGAGCTTCTTCATTCTTTTGGGCTTTGATTAAGCTGGGAATCTCCAGTGTGGCGACCAGAAGAGTTGTGCTTTCTAGCTGTGATCCGGCAGAGTCGAGGCCTTTTGCTTTGCTCAAAAATTGACGCGCCTTCTCAAACTCGCCAGTGCGAGCATAGAACTCCGCCAGCGTCAGGCTGGGAGCTGCTGTGGTGGTAACGTTATTTGCAATTTCCTCTAAGTAGGAAGTGGCTTCGTCAAGCTTGTTAAGCTTGTTGGCGGCCTCGAACAGAGCGCGAATAAGCGCTAAGTCTTCGGGGAACTGTTTAACCGCGCCTTTTGTTTCGTCCAGTAGCTTGTTCCAGTTCTGGGTCTTTGCAAACAGCAGAATGGAATTGCGGTATGGCGTTTTCAGGTCTGGAGAGATCTTTTTGGCTTGGTCGAACGCCTTTTCTGCTTTATCGAACTGGTCGAGGCTGGAGTAGTATGCGCCTTCTGCATTAAACGCCAGGGCGCTATTTGGTATCGCTTTCTTCCAGTCTTCGATTTCTGATTTGGCTTGATCGCCTTTTCCTGCCTTGGCGTAAGCAGAGACCAGAAGTGCGCGAATGCCTTCACTCTTGGGACTCTTGTCCTTACTGTCTGAGAGCAGGGTAATGGCTTTGTCGGCTTGACCATTGGCCAAGTAGGCTTTGCCCAGTTTGTCGACCAGCACAGTATTAGAAGCGTCCAGCGCTAACGCTTTTTCAAGTGCTTCTACGCCGCTAGCCAGATTGCCGGACTCAAGTTCCGCTACACCATAAATAGACAGTGAATCAGGGTCTTCTTTCGGTAACTTTTCGACCAGACGAGCCGCAGCTTCAGGTTGTTGTAGCTTAAGTTTGGTGGCGGCAAGGGCTTTGGTGACGGCGCTGTTGACGTCTTCTGTGGCGAATTGGCTCAGATACTTGTCCGCTGCTTCCCAATCGCCCTGCTGGTATTTCACCATGCCCAAAAGAACGCCCGCTTCTCTGTGGCCTGGGGCTTTTTCAAGAATACCTTTCAGGTACTCCTCAGCTTTTGCGTAGTCCTTATTCTTAACTGCTTCGAGCGCTGAGACATAGCTGTTCTTGATGCTGCCTGGCCCAGACTTATCCAGCACTTCTTGGTAGGTGAAAGCTTCAGCATGTTTGCCTTGGGCGCGCAATACTTCGATTAATTCCGAAATAGTTTGATACTTCTGCAGGGTCATCAGGTCATACTGACCAATGTCTTCCAGGGCGCGAACATAAGCGTCTTCGGCAGCAGGGAAGTTCTTCTCCAGAGCGGACATTTTTGCTTTCCAGAGCCAAACATCGGAATCATTTGGCGCAAGATCCTCTGCTTTCTTCAACTCTGCTGCTGCGCCGTCTTTATCACTCTGCAGAAATGAGGCTTTGGATAGTCCAAGCAGTGCCTGGAATGATTTAGGGTCAGACTCCAGTGCTTTAGTGTAAAGAGTGCGCGCGACGTCAGTGTTGCGCTTGGACAGCTCTATATCGCCTCTTACGATGTCTGCACGAGCTGACATGGTCGCATTGGGTTCTTGAATCTTGTCCAGCTCGGTCATGGCGTCATCAACTTTTCCGAGCAATAGCAGGGATTTAGCCAAGCCAACATGAGCCTCATTCAGCTCACCCTTTGTGGCTGTCTCTGGCTGAACTTTCAGCATTTGCTCATAGGCATCTTTTGCTTTAACGGCGTCGCCGGTGATAAGCAAAGTTTCGGCGATGATCAGGAAAGGCTTTCTGCTGGAAGGGTTGATATTAATAGCATTTTGCGCTTCACGAATACTTGCTTTTAGCTGCCCTTGTTTTTGAAAAAAACGAGCCTGATCCAAATGACTCTTAAACTGAATTTCTTCCTTGGAGGGGGCGCTGTTGTCTTGGCCGCTACATGCAACCAGAAGGCTGAATGCGGCCATAATTATAATTTTAAGGGATACTGCTTTTCGAAGTAGCATGATTGTTTCCTTGATTCACCCTGTATCAGGAGGACGAAATATTGTACTTATCGGTCAGGTTATACAGCGTCGGTCGGGTTATGCCAAGCAACCTGGCCGCTTTAGCCATATTGTTTTGAGTAGATTGCAGCGCTTGAATTATAGCCTGCTTTTCCGCCTCTTCGCGGACTTGGCGAAGATTCAGAATATCCCCGGCGAACTGAGGTTGTTCGCCGAGCTCCAGATCCTTGGCTGTTATTTTCTTTTCGTCGCACATGATGGTTGCGCGCTTTATTTTATTGATCAGCTCACGGACGTTGCCCGGCCATTCGTAACATTGAATGGCGCGAATAGCGTCGTCGCTGAACCCAATGACGCCCTTATCAAGCGTTTTTGTAAAGTTCTCCAGTAGCGATCTGGCGATAACGATGGAATCGCCCATACGCTCGCGCAAAGGAGGAACTTTCAAGGTGATTTCGCTGACCCGATAGTAAAGGTCTTCCCGGAAATTACCCTCGGCGATAAGCTGGGTGACTTCTCTGTGCGTTGCGCAGATGACGCGAACGTCGACCGGGATTTCTTTCATCCCGCCAACGCGCTCAATGACGCGTTCCTGTAGGAAGCGCAGCAGCTTGGCTTGCAGAGACATTGGCATATCGCCGATTTCATCCAAAAATAGAGTGCCGCCGTGGGCCAGCTCTATTTTTCCCTTTTTCATTTGAGTGGCGCCGGTGAATGCGCCTTTTTCATAGCCGAACAACTCGCTTTCCAGCAGATTTTCAGGAATAGCGGCGCAGTTGATGGCGGCGAAATTGTGGTCTGCGCGGGGGCTTAAATCATGGATAGCGCGCGCGAGTACTTCTTTACCTGTGCCTGTTTCACCAAGGATGAGTGTGGTGACGTCTGCGGGGGCGATCTTCTCTACCGTTCGGCATACCTCCAGCATCTGTGTGCTGGAAGCGATAATGCCTTTCAGGCGTGAAGTGGATTTGCTTTGCTGAAGCTCACGGTTTTCATGCTCCAGTTCATACAAGCGGAAGGCGCGATTGACGACGAATGACAGAATGTCTGCGTCCAGAGGCTTCTGATAAAAATCGCTGGCGCCCATACCGATAGCCTTCACCGCATTCTCACGCTCTTCGCGGCCGGTTACGACGATGATTTTGGTCATCGGCGCAAGGGTGAGGATTTCCTGAAGCAACGCAAAACCTTCACTGGCTCCGCCAGGATCGGGAGGTAGACCCAGGTCAAGAGTAACGACCTGTGGTTCGACGCGTCGAAGATGCGACAGGGCTGATTCACGGTCGTCGGCGACGAAGACTTCTGTGTCCTCAAAACACCAACGCATCTGGCTTTGAAGACCCGGGTCGTCTTCAACAATGAGTAGTTTTTTCTTCACAGACTGATCGAACCTTAAAATTCCATGAACGGAGGTATGTAGTTTTTGGCGGTACATGTTAACAGGGAAATCCCCAAAGACAACAGAGGAAGAATGGCCTGTCAGGATATTTTACTACTTTGCTTGTCTTTACTGGTTAACCGCCTTCATATTGCTGAATCCGGGGGTAGGAACGGCGGCGCCAACGATGGGAATTTTGATCGTAAAACAGGTCCCTACGCCAACTTGGCTAGTCACATCGACCGACCCTCCGAGTTTGCGAATATATTCCCGGCTTTGGTATACGCCGATGCCCATGCCAGTTAACCCTTTGGTGCTTTCGAAGGGTTTGAACAACTGGCCTTTGATAAATTCATCCGTCATACCGCAGCCAGTATCCTGTACGAACACGACGACCCAGCCGGCGCTACGTTTTACGGAAATACTGACTTCGCCCGTTTTGTCCGTGGCGTCCTGCGCGTTCTGGATTAAGTGTATGAATACACTTTTGAGTTTGTCGCGATCGGCGGTGATGGAAATCGCCGAGCTTTCGCCGCTGAAAGAGGGGTGAGGCTCGCGTTTTGACTCGTAGGCGATGACTTCCTTAATCAGGCTGACCAGATCAAACTGGGTGATTTCGTCTCTGGTGACGGGGTTTCTGATTTGCACCAGCAGATGGTTCATTTTTTTCAGGGCGTGTTCGGTGGTGCGAATCATATCGTCAATGAAGACGGGGTTAGTTTTATGCCTTTCCGCATTGTTCACCAGCAACGACAACTGAGCGATGATCGTTTTTAGATCATGCACCATGAAGGCGGAAGTTCTGTTGACCGCCTCAAACTGTTTTGACTCGGAAAGCCTATCCTGAGTCTGCAGCAGCGCCAGATAGCCGCCAGCTTGACGGGCGACGATCTTCAATAAGTCGTAGTTTTCCCAGTTGAGTTCTATTTTGGCGATCGGCTCTGCGATCAAGACGAAGCCAAACAGGCTTTCTCGAACGAATAGCGGGACGATAAGCCAGGGTTTTTTGGTGTTCCAGATACAGTCTGGTATTTCCATTAGGTGATAGCGGGTAGGGTCGATCTGGTATTCCTTCAAATTGACGACCCAGTCGCCCTGGCTCAGAAACTCTATCAGCTCAGAGCTGACGTCGATCTTGTCGAACTTGATTTCACTCATGTTCCAGAAAGCTTTCGCCGAGAAGCTGTTGTCCTCGTCTCTTAACCATAATGCGCCGGCATGGCTCTCGACCAGGTTTGACATGACCCGGATGATTCTTTTTTCCAGGGCTTCATCGGAATCTAGCGCGGTGAGTAAGCGGGTGATGCTCAGCCACTCTTCCCGGTAGTCATATTTGTAGTTAAAGAAGTGCTGGCTGATAAAGACCATTAGTCGGGCGCGCAACCAGGCGGAGCTGCCTAGTAGCACCAGAATAATGGTGGAAGAGAAAAAGAAAATAATCAGTAGCGCTTCGGACCAGGAACCGCCAGCCGTGTTGATGTAGTAGCCGCCGGCGGACATGATGAGGAGGTACAGGCCGGCGAACACGAGGGCGCTGGTATGAAAGACGAACTGTCTCGATATCTGTACGTCAATGGGCTGTTTGCGCGTGTTGACCATGGTGAGCGCCACTAGCGGCGCGCAGATGGTGTTTACGGCGCCCCGGGCGTCCCAAAACGGCGCAGAGATCTTGTTGAACAGTAGCGCGTCAGAGTACAAAAAGAAGTCGTAGATATAAAAAGCGCCAATGCCCAGGCAGAGGTAGCGGATATTTGAGCGCTTATAGCCGGTGGCGTTGCGCCATACCTGCTCCAGCATGACCAGCCCCGCCAGGGAAACGCTGATTTGGCCGAGCAACAGCCACTGTCCTGAAATCAGCGGCTCGTCTGTAAAGCTTCGAGTAAAGCCCGCCACCAGCATGACCGCCAATACGGCGATGATAGACATGCCAAGCCAGTACTGGGTCGGCGTATTGCTTTTTCTGGGACTGAGATTGATGCCCAGTATGATGAAAAGCACGCCAATCCAGGCCGCGTTGCGAACGACTTCCAGGCAGTAACGGGTGACGAAAGAGGGGGCTCCGATAGCCTGCTGCGCAGCAAGCGCTCCCAGCCAGATAGAGGTGACCAGACAAGCGGTCAACAACGCCCTGTCCACAAGGCGGCGCATATAACCCCTTGCGAGCAGAAGCGTAATAAGAAAGTAAACCAGGGCGCCAGTTGCGTGACTGATGGCTCCGAAATTAATAACCATACTGCAATACTAGGCCCGTCAAAGATGTCAAAGTCAGATCAGATGGATTCGTCAAGTATGCTGAAGGAAATGAAGGCTGTAAATATCGCTGTGGCGACGATGACCGGCAGGGATGGATTAGCCAACATAAATAGCCCGGAAATTAACCAGACATTCCTCACTATTTTCTTCTTCCACTTATACAGCCCTGTCGTTCGACGCAGGCTCGGATGCCTGCTCGCTTCCTCATCTGTAATGACTGCGCCTGGGTTGTAATACCGCTTCAGTGCGTAGTCCATCAAATCGAAGTGTCCCATGTCGACTTCTCCGCGTATGCGTTCGTCTTACATAAAAAGTCTAGTACATACGTGAAGATGCCGCACAGGGCAAGTATGGGTCTACCGAAGCCTCTCAGCGTTATCCTTTTAAGTTACGGTAATAGCTGAAGATTTCATCCAGTGAATATTTAGGTGTGAACCCAAAAGTCGACCTGAATAGTTGGCCGTCGATGATCACAGGATATTTGAAATAGTTCAGCAAATAGGGAGGGAACGACTTAAGTTGCAGCATGTTGCTGATCAGTCTTGGCGCAATCGGTGGAATGGACCAAATTGGAATTTTTACGCAGTCGCAACGGTCCAGCGCTTCTTGGTAGGCGACCCAGTCTTCTGTCGCTACATTATAGATGCCCCGATGATCCTGGCTTTTGATAACGGCGACAATCGCGTCCGCCATGTCTTCAATATGGATGAACTGCATCATCGGGGAAAAGCCCGCCAGCACAGGGCAGTACTTGCTTGAGAGCAGCAGAGACATGGTGTTTCTGACGTCTGGGCCGACAATATTGCAGGGGCGCAGCACGGTGATATTCAAATCCGGGTACTTCCAGAGATAAATGTTGGCCAGATTCTCCAATTCCACTGAGTCGATCAGATCCATGGTCAACTCCGCGGCTTTGAGAGGCGCTCCTTCATCAATCAGCGCAGGATTGTAGGCGTTGGCTCCGTACACATGGTAGGTGGAAAGAATAATCACCTTGTGGATGTGATATTTGTGGCACAGGTCCAAAAGACGGTGGGAGCCAAGCACGTTAGAGTTATAGCGACGCATCCTGTTTTCTTCACTGGCGATCATCCTGCCGAGGTGAATAACGCCGGTGATGTTGTGCTTGCGGAAAATGTCCTCAAACCCGCGCTTGTTGACGTCGATCCGATAGCTGGGAACATCGTCGCCCAGATACACCTGTTCACGAAAATCCACTGCGATGACTTTGTATTTTTCTCGCAGGCGCGCAATGACTTGTTGGGCGAGGGCGCCTGCCGCTCCGGTAACAAGTAACTCAGGTTTGGTCTTTTTTCTTCTCGCGGCCATTAAAATACCCTTTTCCGTTCATGCAGTCCCTTGTCGATCAGACGGCTGACCTCTGTCTTTACTTTATCCACGCGTTTGGTCACTTCGTCTTCCGTAATTTCTCCTGGCTCGAAATGCAGTGGTTCGCCAAAATTTAAAATGACCTTCGCCGGGAAGATAAACGGAATGGCGATGGGGGCGTAAGGAATGCCCAGCATCTTCGCCAGCGGAGCGATATTGGCGATGGCGGGAATAGTCTCTTCACAGCCAACCACGCCAACCGGAATAATCGGGGCGTTATGCTGCATGGCGAGGTGCATGAAGCCGTTGCCGAAACGTTTCAGTTGATATCGGTCCCGGTATAGTTTGCCGGAACCGCGGACGCCTTCAGGAAAAACGATGATGGCTTCCTCCCGTCCCAGCATCTTAGCGCAATTTACCGGGTCGCCCAGTACGGCGCCCATTTGGTTGAGCAGGTTGCCGATATAAGGGACTGTGGGGAAGAAGCGCTCAATCATGGCGCGAGGGATGCGGGGGCTGTCTTTACGAGTGGCCAGTGCGTAGGCGATTAGAACGCCATCAATAGGAAGCTGGCCGCTGTGATTGGCGACGATCAGCGCAGGCCCGGATGCAGGAATGTTTTCAATACCGTGGGTTTCAACCCGGAAATACTTCTCGAAAATGGGTTTGAACAGCGCCATTGCGACGATATTGGTGTCTACATTGAGGCCCCAGGGATCGTATCCGAGAGTTCCGACAGGTTTTGCGATGTTTGTATATTGGCGCTCCAGTTCCTCTGAGACAAAAATCCTTCTTAAAAGGGGGCGTAATTTCATGTCATTTATCCTTGGCGACATTGCAGCGTTTTTCTTATGTCTTATGGGCCGCTAGTATATCGATAAGGATGCATTGATGAAATCTGAAGCTGCATCATAAGCTTCTGATTTTGGCGCTAATTACTTTCGTTATATGAGTTTGTGAGCGAGATCAAAAAAACCCGAAACCCAGGGAGAGGCTTCGGGCTAGAGGTGTGAGTAGTATCCATGAAAGACTTCCTACATGACTGACCAGCAGGGTTGAGCAAGTCAGTCATCTTAAGTATTGATCTTTTACACATATTTACAAATCGAAAACGATTATTTTTTAATCATATTTTCTTATAACAATATAAGTTGCCTTTCATGAATGATATATAGGCAGGCAGATGGATCAATTATTCCAATTTGTCGTGATAACCCGGCAGATCATCAATATAAAGGTCGCTTTCCTCGGGAGAAAGTTTCTCGTTGCCGCTCCATGGCAATAACCGGTAGCGGGACTTGCTGTGTGAAAAATCAACAAACGGATACTTGATGATGTCGAAGTAGGGGGAGTAATCAAAGTCGCTGGGCGTACACAGCTTAGGGTTGCGGCGGAAAAGCTGAATGCCTTGCGCAGAGGTCTTTTTGACCAGAGGCAGAATAGGGTACTGAATTGAGTTAAAGGCTTCCGCGATCATCGTGGAGCAGACAGTTTCCGTAGGCAACCCAGGGTGAGAACGAAACAGAGAGGAGCGCCAGCGTCGGGGCAGGATGGTCCAGGGCAGTAGGAAGCGAAACAGGTCGAAGATCTGGCGGATGTTGTAGTTGGCGCCCAGTTGCCGGATCGCATAATTCAGAACATTCTGCGCGTCCTGATAATTCAGCTCTCTGGGCCGGCATATGCGGACATGATCACGATCGTAACTGGACAGCGGCCGCACCACGGTTCCTCGGCCCAACTCACTTTCGACGATTAGCTGTATATTGGGTTGGCCATCGTAGTATTCGGAAATCCGCTTGCGCGTATAGGGGCTTTCAACTTCATGCAGGCGGCCTATATACAAGGCGGCATGAGACCAGCGGCTTTGGGTGACGACCTTGATGACTTCGCTGACTCGGGAGCGACCTTCCACCAGAATGACGTCGCAGGGACGAATCTCATGGCGCAGGCGGTCGAAATTGCTCAAAGGGATTTCGGCGGCTGGTTTTTCTCTGACCAACCAGTCAACAAGCGTATCGAAAACTCCGGTTTTTATGCCTGCGCCCATTTTTCTACTTTGCGCCCACCTGTAAAAATCCTTTATGTGTTGATTACGTCGCCAGTGATAGTCCCCATCACTTTATACTAAATATATAGCATGGGCTTTATATGGCCGCATAGCATGAAAAAGCGGGTTTATATATCTTTAGCGCCTTTATCTTCCGGGCTTGTATTTTGCGCGGCTCGCAGCTCTCTTTTCCAGCTTTGCACCGCCACCTGTTCTTTGGACAGTTCAAGAATATCGACAATGAGTTCTATTACTTGGTCGTCCAACTGCATTAAAGCGCCGCCGCTACGCAGGTTAAGCTGTTCAAAGCTGCTTTTGACGCCATCGATATTGTCGGGAATCTCCAAATCTTCCAGGAGGTTGGCGATGGTGCTGACTACGATGTCGGCGATGGTGTCCTCCAGTCTGCCGGTGATATTGCTGCCAATAAAAGGAATGGCGTTGACCCGCCTGAAATTGGCATGGGACTGCATGGCGTCGGTGAGGCTGCGACGTAGTTTTGCGACGAGCGGATTATCCGGGTTGGAGCGCATATTGCCGGACAGTTGGGTCACCATATGCGACCAGGTTTCCGCCAGTACAGGCAGCCTTGGTTCGACGATTTTTTCTGCAATACGCCGCCCAATTTCGGAGTCATGACGCAGATCTTCCTGGATGCCGGAAATAACCTTAACCACCACCCGGTCGCTAAGTTCTTCGAGGAATACGTTGTAGTAAAAGGCGAAAAACGTGAACAGACGCGTGCTGGTGACGTCGATGATTTTATATTTATGCAGACGATAGATAATGGAAAACACGCGCAGGAAACGCAGTAGTCGGGTGGAGCCCAACGGTATGCAGCCAAGCAGGTCATACCAGTGCAGAAAGGGAAAGAAGTACCAGCGCTCGAATGTTTTCTCTTTGATAGCGACAAACCAGCGCAGCATAAACTCTGAGATAAACAGAGAGACGAAAGCGAGGTCCACCAATAAAAAGTTCTCATGCATCAACACTAGGGGCTCGTGCAGCCAAGGAGTGTAGTTGCGCGTCAGGAACTGCATCGCCGCTGTATCGAATAGAGCGTCAATAATGATCAGAGACAGGTTAATGATCAGCATAAAGAGCATGAACAGATCGAGGGCGATCCATATTCCCTGGCGGCTTTGCCTGAGGTGCTCGTAATCGACTTTTAGCAAACAGCGCTCCTTGAAGTTGTGTTTATTTAATTAGATAACACGGCTAGCCTATTTAATAAAGGCGTTCGCGCGCGTTAGTATGTCGCATTATTTGGCGTGCGGCGTTTAGAAAATATAGGTGCGCGGACACGACAAAACAGGTTGGCAAATGGAATCGGCGGCGAATTGAGTGCATGACTATGACAGATCAGGACAACAACCCTAATTCCCCAAAGCAGGTGTCACAAAAAATAAAGGACTCAGCACGTCAAATCTGGCTGGCTGGATTGGGCGCCTACAATAAGGCGGAAGAAGACGCAGGCAAAGTATTTGAGAAGTTAGTTCAGGAGGGAGAGGAGTTGGAGAAGAAAACCCGGGGCGTGTTTGAAAAGCAGTTGAAGGCGGTTGAAGACCGGGTGGAGGAGGTAAAAGACAAGGCCAACACCACTTGGGATAAACTGGAGCAGGTCTTTGATCAGAGAGTCTCGCGCGCACTGCACCGTTTGGGTATGCCTACCTACAAAGAGTTTGAGGCGTTACGTCGGGAAATCGAAGAATTGAAAGCAAAAATCGACGAGCTTGAGAAGTCGAAAAAGAGCGGCGAATAGAGCAAGCAATACTCTTTAAGCCTGTTGTCGGGCGCTAAGTGAGATACTCCCGGCTCATCGTCATCAGCGCCTGCCTTTCTCCGTCGCGCAGGTAAGGCGCCACCAGCGACATCACCTGATATACCCCGTGCGATAAGTCGATATCCTGCGCGTCCGCAGGGTGGCGAATGAGGTCGAAACTTGGCCAATAAGTAATGGTCAGGACAATATTGTTGCAAAGTGCCTCCAGTTCTTCGTTGGTGCCGATCAAAATCTCTTGATCGCGAAGACTGGAGCATATCGTCAGGGAGGCATCCGTCTTTTTATGAAGAATTTTTTTAAAGCGGGGGCGGATGCGTTCGTAGCGTTGCAGGATGTTGACCAAGTCTTTGTAGAGGAAACGGTATTCGGCGATTCTTTCAAAGATCAGGTGTAGAAACAGCCATTGATCTTCAATGCTTATCTCCACATTGGGAACATCCAATAACTCCAGCATTTGTTGCTCAAAGCGCGCGAAAAGCTCATGCAGGATTTCGGTCTTGTTCTTGTAATGGTAGTAAAGGTTGCCGGGGCTGATATCCAGTTCGTCCGCAATTTGCAGCGTGGTGACGTTTGGCTCGCCGAACCGGTTAAACAGGTCCAGGCTGATGTGGATGATGCGCTCCCTTGTTTTCATGCAACCTTTCTTAGCATCCTGTGGTTTCCAAGTCCCGATAATAATTCACTTTTCGCGTGTGCAAGGCAATTCCGAGCAGTAAAAATCGATAATTATTACCCAAAGTCCATGGGGCGGACGGTGTCACTCCAGGTCAAAGTCAGCCCAGATTGGACAATGGTCGGAGGCCTTCTCCATACCCCGAATCTCGTAGGATACGCCGGCGTCGACGCAGCGAGCAGCCAGTGGTTGTGTGGCGAGAATCAGGTCGATGCGAAGGCCGCGCTTGGGATCATCCTCGAATCCACGACTACGATAGTCGAACCAGCTGTAGCGGTCTTTAACGTCAGGAAAATGCTGACGGAATGTGTCAACAAGGCCCCAGTCCAGCAGACGGTTCAGCCACTCACGTTCTTCAGGCAAGAAACTACACTTTCCGGTTCTTAACCAGCGTTTTCGATTCTCTTCGCCGATACCAATGTCGTTATCCGTATGCGAAACGTTCATATCGCCCATCACTACTATCGGCTGATCCGGTGAGCGTTGTTGCAGGAAGTCCAGCGTTCCGGCGTAAAATCGCTGCTTGTTGGGGAATTTGTCGGGGTGGTTTCTGCTCTCACCTTGAGGAAAGTAACCGTTGCAGACGACAAGGGTTTGATCGCCAGCGGCGTACTCGCCCACAATCCAGCGTTTATGCGCCTCTTCGTCATCGCCTTCAAACCCCTTAATGCAACGCAATGCGGGTTGTTTGCTAAGCAGGGCGACGCCGTAGTGCCCCTTCTGGCCGTAATATTCCGCTTGGTAGCCCATCTCGTTGATAGCTTCAATCGGAAACAGGTCGTCAATGACTTTGGTTTCCTGCAGACCGATGATGTCCGGCTGATATTGGCTGATAAGTTCTTTCAGCTGATGAAGACGTGAACGTACGCCGTTTACGTTAAATGAGACGATCCGCATGATAAGTACCTACCGGAAAAGGGAATTGTTTCGACATGTTGCGGGCCAATATACCGAACAACGTTGTCTATATGAAGAACCAAATCCTTGCGGTAGACGTATATAAACGAAGCATGTAGGAGCGAAGCTTCTATCCCGTTGGTTGAGTCGTATACGTTTATTGGTATTGGGAGGCTGAAAGTGGAAAACAGCAAACGTCCTCAAATTGGCGTCAGTGCATGTTTGATGGGAGAGCAGGTCAGATTTGACGGCGGCCATAAGAAGTCTTCTCTGCTGACTGACCGGTTGCGAGATGTGTTTGACTTTCAGGCTTTCTGTCCAGAGGTGGCCATCGGCATGGGCATCCCTCGTCGTCCGATTCGCCTGATAGAACGGGATGGACAAGTGCGAGCGGTAGGTTCGAGAGATGCGGAGCTGGACGTTACAGACAAGTTGGCGTCTTACGCGGTGTCGCTGGAAGACAAAATTTCGCGTTTGGACGGTTATGTCTTTATGCAGAAGTCGCCGAGCTGCGGAGTCTTCAGAGTGAAACTATATAATGAAAGCAGTGACGCCGTTATTGGCGCCAGGGCGGGAATATTTGCAGAGAAAGTGATGCAGGCGCATCCCAATATGCCGATCGAGGAAGCTGGGCGGCTAAATGAGCCGGCGTTACTGGAAAACTTCGTGGTGCGAGTCTGTTGTTATCGCGAATGGAAAGATCAAGTACTGGCCTCTCCTTCACCGGAGAAGCTGCAGCTATTCCACCGCAGATATAAGTATTTGCTGATGGCGCATCATCCACAGGATCAAATTCTGTTAGGAAATATTGCCGCGCAAGCCAGATCGGCCTCGATGGAAGGGGCGCTTGAACAATACGAAACTGTTTTGATGCGCTGTCTGACTCATCGAGCGCAACGAAAGAATCACTTTCATGTGCTAACCAATATTTCCAAAGTGTTGCGCAAGACGATGAATGGCTGGCAGAAGCAGGAGTGGGACACCGTGTTGACGGATTACCGCCATGGCGTCATTCCATTGGTGGCCCCATTGACGCTGCTGAAACACTACTGCTCTGCGACGCAGGATGGATTTCTCGCTGAGCAGGTCTATCTGCAACCGTATCCTTCCCATTTAGGGTTGAGGAACGCTATTTGAGTGAAGCCTGTCAGGCTTGTTTTCCATGGGGAGGTTAGCGCCTCCCCGATGCTTCACGGCTTGCGGTAGAAGTGGGCGATGGTTTCGTCTTCAAACTTATGGAAGAAGTTGCTGACTTCGCCAATGCGAACATATTGAGGGCGCGTGCGTTCGGGATCTGAAGGCTTTTGCATGACTTTGATATCTTCGTAAGCCCCTTTGATTTTGGAAAAACGTGCTTTCAGCGCACAGCAGACGACCTGCTCCGGCTTTAAATCATGGCGTTCAGCTAGCATGATTTTGATAGATTCCTGATCAATGGTTTCCGTGCTCTCATGTGTGTGAAGATGATGAGGGCGAACTCGGTTTATCATCATTTGCGAGCAACTTTTCGGCTGCTTTCTGGCGAGCAGTCTGAATTGCTCCCAAAAGTAGTTATCCGTTAAGTAGCAGAACTCATTGATATCAGTGAGGCAGGACCTCACATACTCTCCCACGTCCGGTTGACCGATAACTTCCTCCATCGCCTGCCGCAACAGCCAGTCAAAGCCTATGGAAGTTTTGTGACCATAAACTTTGCGATACATCTGGTGGCGGGAGTAGACGAAATCTTCCAGCGCGCCCAGACCTTTCGGGGTGATGGCGAGGCCCATCCAGTTGGACTCCGGGTCCCAGCCTACATGAAGGTTCTTCAGCAAGTGATCAAGGTTGAAGCCGCCTATTGTCACTGAAGAGTGGAATCCATCTCGCAGCATGTAATCCGCACGATCAGCGTCAATTTCACCGGAGACAATCAGGCGCAGCAGGCGGACAATATGTCGCTCTGGCTGCTCGGGCGTTTCCGTCGAGCCACTGAGCAGCGGCCAGATTAACTCGGCATGCCGGGCGAACTCCGGTGTCACCGCGCCAGCAGTTGTTTCCATCAGCGCGCTGACGTCAAGGGCGGAAAAGGGCGATTTCTCGGCATTTTGAGAATGTAGGATTTCCCACGCGCAGCGAACGGAATAGTGCTCATGCTCCAGCTTATCCGGGGGCTCCGGATACAGAGCCGCCATGTCCATATCGCTGATATGGGCCTGGGCCCACAAACGTTGAAACGGTTCACTGGTTCCCAGCATGGCGGCGATGCTAGGGACTTTCGAAAACTGGTGAGAGAAACTACTATGCCCGCAATCGTGCAACAGGCACGCCAGTCGCGTTAGCTTATTGAAAAAATCAATCGACGCCAAGGGCAGGGAAGAGGATGCTTGAGTCATCCTGTGCCTGCGCATGCAGGACTCCATCAAGCCTCGGAACATTTTGTGTCCGACATGCATGACGCCGATGCTGTGAAGGAAGCGTGAGTGGGTGGCGCCTGGGAATACCAACGAAAGAATGTCGTTTTGACAAATGTGGCGTAAACGTTGGAATAGCGGGTGATCGATGACGCGAACTTCGTGCTCAAATAGCGTGATTGCGCCGTGTACGGGGTCCATTATGAGGCGATCTCTGACGCCCAGAAGATCGTATAAGAACTTATCCATGCTGAATTATTAAGAAATTGGATAGAGAGAAATGCGTATAAAATCTCATAGGGGCAATTAGTATGATAATTCTAATTTTTGACATTATGTTGCAAATGTATCTTGCAGGTCGAGCGGTTGTCCGCTAAAAACAAAGTAACGAGCTACAATAATATTCACTATGCCAGCTGTCGACCTACCCCAGTGTATAAAAATAGCTTAATAAGTAAGTGGCGCATGAGCCATGGCTGATCTAGAGGAAGCTCTTCTCATAATCGACTCCGACGAGGATGTATCCCGTCACATGAAGGAACACCTTACGTCCAGGGGGTTCCATGTGGTGCACTGCGCGTCGGTTAAGTGTTTTACGGATCTCAAAGCGCAGGTCACTCCCGACATCATCATTGGAGACCTCACTTCGGACGACATTAAGTCGTTGTATTCGCTGCTAAAAGACGTTCACCCCAGACCTCCCATTGTCATTCATAGCAAACGCGCTGGCGCGGAAGATATCTTGGGCGCTTTGCGCTCCGGCGCATCTGACTATATCGTCAAGCCTGTAGCGGATGTCGCGGTGTTGGATGAGGCCATTCAACGACAAATCGATCAAGTGCGCGTGTATCGCGAAAACCAGCAGTATCGATATGACCTTGAGCTGGCCAATAAAGAGCTGCGCGCAGGGTTGGAAGAATTGCAGGCGGATCAGCGCGCAGGTCGTCATGTGCAAATGAAAATGCTGCCTGAACGAGAAGTGGAGTACGGCGGCATACAGTTTGATCACTGCATCAAGCCGTCTCTATATCTCAGTGGCGACTTTTTTGATTATTTCCGCTTAAGCGGCGATAAGATTGCATTCTATTTCGCGGACGTTTCCGGTCACGGCGCTTCGTCCGCCTTCGTGACGGTGCTGCTTAAAAATTTGAGCAATCGACTGCAGCGTAATCTGCGTCGCCAGTCCAGCGATGACATATTGTACCCAGACCGCTTTTTGAAGCGGGTCAACGCCGAGTTATTGGATACGGATCTTGGCAAGCATCTCACGATGTTCGCCGGCGTCATTGATTTGCAAACCCGGGTGTTGAGCTATTCCATGGGCGCTCATTTCCCCATGCCAGTGATGTCCGTGAACGGCGTCAGTCGTTATCTGGACGGCAAGGGCCCGCCCGTTGGCTTATTTGATGATCCGGTTTACCCCTTGTACGAAGAGCCGCTGGCGCCGGGATTCTCCCTTGTTATCTGCTCTGATGGCCTGCTTGAGGTGATTAATGCCAAATCACTCGCAGAAAAGGAGCAAGCATTGCTTGAAACCGTGCAGGAGGCGCGTCACACTATACCTGAACTGGAAAAAGCGTTCGGGTTGAGGTGGATTACCGAATTGCCCGATGACATAGCAATCGTGTCTATTATGGAAACGACGGTGTAATTGATGTCAGGGTATAAAATACTCCAGGCGGAAAAGCAGGGTGTTTACGTACTGAAGTTTATCGGAGAGATCCGACTGAATTTATGTTCCACATTGGATCATTTGATTGACGAGATGAAAGAGGATCAGTCTTTCATTACGGTGGTCATTGATCTTACAGAGACGAGTATTGTCGACAGTACGACGCTCGGGCTCCTCGCAAAGATTGGGATTTTCGCCAAAAAGCACCGCAAAATTTTACCCACTATCGTCTCCACCAACGAGGATATTACTCGCTTGGTGTTGTCGATGGGGTTTGATCAGCTGTTCATTATTGTTGAAAAAGCCGCCACGGACATTGAGCACCTCTCGGTAATTCCGATTCTGCTGGCCTCAGAGCAGGAAGTGCGTGAGAAAGTTCTCGCTGCGCACAAAGTTCTGATGGAGCTGAATGAGAGCAATCGAGCCGCCTTCAAAGATCTGGTGCAGGCATTGGAGTGTGATCAAGGGCCTGCATCCTCCGTATCATACTGATTCCTATAAATATTGACGCGAGGGCGTTGCCGATAAGCGCCCTTAGTCTCATCAATACCTTCCAAAGTATCTCTTCTCGGACTGTCATATCATTTTTGTATAAGCATTTATAGCTGCGCTTTCATCATGCTGCCTGTGCGCTATCTTTTTATGGTGGGATGAGTGATGTCGTAAAGGGCGGTGGCATATGTTTTCTAAAACTGAAAAGTGTTAGAAAACTTCCACTTGGACGCTTACACTGGCGTTAAATGACAACCTAAACACAGTTAGTTCTATGGAAAAATCACAAAAAGTCGCTGTTCTCGGCGGCGGCAGCTTTGGTACTGCACTGGCGAATATTGCGGCGGGTAACGGCTACCCCACGGTTCTGTGGATGCGAGACCAAGAGCGCGCTGCGGAAATGAGCAAGACAGGGGAGAACGCCCGATATCTTCCCGGAGTAAAGCTGAACGAAAATCTAATTTGTACGTCCGACATGGAAGAGGCGGTGGCGAACAGCGACTTGGTCTTGGTGTCCGTGCCGAGCAAATCCTTCGGCGATGTAGTGCGGGATGCTAAGCAGTACGCTAAACCCGGACAATTCTGGCTGAGTACGACCAAGGGAATTGATGAGAAAGGTTTCAAGCTGATGAGCGATATCCTGCGGGAAGAATTGACCGAGCAGGAAATTGGCGTAATCAGTGGCCCCAACCTGGCGAAGGAGATTGGGCAGGAAAGCCTGGCCGCCACTGTGGTCGCCAGCAACAGCGAGCCAGTAAGGACTCTGGTGCAGGATGTCCTGAGCTGTCGTTATTTTCGTGTTTACGCCAATGTGGACATGTATGGCGTAGAGCTGGGCGGCGCATTGAAAAACATATATGCGATCATCGCGGGACTGGCCTCCGCGCTGGAGCTTGGCGAAAACACCAAGGCAATGCTGATTACGCGCAGTCTCGCGGAGATGAGCCGCTTTGCGGTATTCATGGGCGCCAATCCGATGACCTTCCTGGGGTTGGCTGGCGTAGGCGACTTAGTGGTGACCTGTAGCTCGCCTCTCAGTCGCAACTATCGCGTTGGGTTCGCTCTGGGTAAAGGCGAGAAGCTGGAGGATACCGTAGCGGCGCTGGGGGAAGTGGCGGAAGGCGTCAATACCACGCGTCTGGTGCGGGACAAATCCCGTGAGCTGGGTGTGGAGATGCCTTTGGTGGAGGGGCTTTATAAGATTATTTATGAGCATTTCCCCATTAAACAGGTGGTTTCCCAGCTTATGCTACGGGAGCAAAACAGTGATGTTGAGTTTGTATTGCCGCGCTCGGAAGCCAATTGAGGGATTCTTTCATGCGAACCTGTTTTCTTATGCGTCACGGTGAAGCGGAAATGCGAGCGCCCTCGGACAGTCTGCGCGAGTTGACTGCCTATGGCCGCACGCGTACGCGAGAAGTCGCGGAGCGACTGGCAAGTCATCATGACGGCGAGTTGATCCTATTACACAGCCCTTATGTGCGTGCTACCCAGACTGCTGAAATAGTGGGGGAGGTACTTTCCCGAATCACGTCGGTGCATGTTATGGAATTGGCGACTCCAGATGATGACCCCAGAGCGTGCCTAGCGGCATTGGAGTCTTTCGCGAGTCAGAATCTGATTCTGGTTACTCATATGCCGCTGGTGGCGGCGCTTGCTGCGTTGCTGGAGCATGGCGGGACTTTCCCTTCCACAGGGTTCCAGACCAGCGAAATTCGTGAATACGAAATGCCGGTCTGGGGGCTGGGATGTGCGATGGAAAAAAGCCGAATTTATTGAGCTAGCAGCTCTTTCAGCACCTGAGCGGCAGTTTCCAGATCTTTCTTCCTGGTATAGAAATGAGGGGAGAAACGAATGCCGCCGCCACGGGATGCGCAAATAACGTTTTTATCCATCAGCTGCTGGTGAAGCTCAGGCATACTGCGTCCCTGGATAGTAAAGGTAAGGATGCCGGCGCAACGATCTGTATCGTTGGGCGTAATGAACTCGATGCCGTCGATGTCAGATAACAGCGCTTTCAGTGTGACGACGTTGGCGCTGATTTTTCCGTAAACTTCTTCAATACCCACTTCCGCCAGCAACGCCAGACTGGCTTCCAGGGCGAAAATTCCCAGCATGTTAGGGCTGCCGCACTCGAAGCGGGTGGCGTTGGGCGCAGGTTCCCAGGTGTCTTTGCTGTAGTCGCCCCGGTCTTTCACCATGTGCCAGCCGTATTGAGTAAGTTGCAGGCTTTCAAGGCGCTGTTTGTTAACGTAAAAAACGCCAAGTCCTTCCGGTCCTAACATCCACTTATGGCCGTCCGCCATTAAGAAATCGATATTGTCCCGCTGTACGTCGGTGGGGCAAACTCCCAGGCTTTGAATGGCGTCTACGCAGAACAGGATGTTTCTGTGCTTCAGCTCCGCGCCCAGAGAGGTCAGCTCCATCTTCAGACCTGTGCCGTATTGCACGGAACTGATGGATACGAGACGCGTCTTGTCAGAAAGGGCGATTAGTACGGCCTGTTCTGGCGTTTCGGCTTGCATCAGTTTGGCTTGCACAACGCGGACGCCAAATTTTTCCTGCAGGGATTCCCATACAATGCGATTGGAGGGGAACTCTTGATCGGAAATCACCACTTCATCGCCTGCTTTCCAGTCCAGGCCATAGGCAACGAAAGACAGCGCTTCAGAGGTGTTTTTGACTAGAGCGATTTCGTTGATGCTTTCGGCGTTTACCAAGTCTTTGAGCAACAAACGCAAAGAACGCTCTTTCTTAAGCCACTCTGGATAGTGGGTGGCGCCGGTCTTAAGGTTTTCCCTGGCGAAGGTTTCGATGGCGGCTACGGCGCGCGAAGGCCAGGGGGCGACTGCTGCGTGGTTAAGGTAGGTGATGGACTCGTCCAGAGGAAATTCATCGGCGACCAGACGGTCAAAAGAGGCGTTGTCTAAAGGCATGGGTAATATCCGCGTTTTGTCGCCGTAGCGGCGACGTTTATTCCGTTATAATGGGCGTCTTTAAAGTGAGGACTCTAGTATGGGGGCTATCCCGATTCAATACGTAGAACCTGTTTTCAGGCCCCCCAGTGAGGCGGGGGCGCTGATATTGCAGGTCACCAACGGTTGTTCCTGGAATAATTGTGTCTTTTGCGAAATGTACACTTCTGAGCAGAAAAAATTCAAAGCAAAGCAAGAAGATATCGTACTCCAGGAAATTATCAAAGTAGCCCAAACTGCGCCTCATGTACGCAGAGTTTTCCTTGCTGACGGCGACGCCATGGTGCTGTCGACCCGTCGTCTGAAGCAGATACTACAGTGGCTGAATCAATACTTTCCTGATTTGCAGCGAGTGTCTTCTTACTGTCTGCCAAGGAATATCAAGAAAAAGAGCGTGGAGGAACTGGCTGAATTAAAAGCGCTTGGCCTGGATTTGTTATACGTCGGCGCGGAATCAGGCGACGATTTGGTCCTGGCCAAAGTTATGAAAGGCGAAACCCGGGAAAGCACAGTCGACGCCTTACTGAAAATAAAGCAAGCGGGGCTGCGTAGTTCGGTAATGATATTAAATGGCTTGGGCGGACGTCGTTATGCGGAGCAACATGCTCTCAACAGCGCCAGATTGGTGAATGAAGCGCAGCCCGATTACCTCTCCACGTTAGTCGTTTCCTTTCCGCTGGGGGAAGCGCGGCTGCGGGCGAGCTTCGATGACTTTGATATGCCGACTCAGCAAGAGTTGTTCAGAGAAGTCAGGACCTTTCTCGCCGCTACCGAACTGAACAAGACCATCTTTCGCAGCGACCATGCCTCCAACTATCTAGTGCTTAAAGGCGTGCTCGGAAAAGACAAAGAGAAGTTGCTGCAACAGGTGGATATAGCTATTAATCATCCAGGGCAGATACGCCTGCGTCAGGAGTGGCAGCGTGGCCTGTAATATTCCGGTATTAACGGGCGTTATATGGATGCAAGCAGGAGTTCAATTTTGAGTGATCAACATTCCCCAATACGTTCCGCTGTGGAACTGTCTGAGCAATTAGCTGCGATCTCCGGCGTCAAGCGGCCTCCAGTTGAGTCCTGGAATCCTACGGTGGAGGTTGGCGTTGATATCAAAATTCACCGTGACGGCAAGTGGTTCTACCAGGGCAATCCTATTGAGCGTACGGCGTTGGTCAAGCTATTCGCAAGCGTCCTCAGGAAAGAGGGGGATGATTACTTTCTGGTCACGCCAGTGGAAAAAGCCAGAATAGAAGTGGAAGACGCCCCTTTTGTCATCACGGCAATGGAGCGTTATAAAAACGACGCGGACCAGCCTTGCATCATGCTCACAACCAATCTGGACGAAAGCGTCTTGGTTTCCGCAGAGCGCCCAATCAGAGTACATATTGACCCTGTCACCGAAGAACCATCCCCCTACGTTCTAATCCGCTCGGGAATGGAGGCGTTAATTGGACGTAACGTGTTTTACCAGCTGGCTGATTTGGCTGAAGAGCGTGTTATTGATGGTGTGGCGGCGTATGGGGTGGAGAGTGCTGGGGAGTTTTTCCGGCTCGGGTAAGTTTGTGTAACAACATGTAGAATTTTGATAAATAGCACGTTACCGAAACCTTAACGAATTTTAATTACAGTTGCCTTCTGATATATTTCGCGCCGGTTAGGTGTCTGGGGTAAATTCCGCTAAAGGGAGTTAGCCATCAAGACTGCATATTGCTGTCAGCGGTGTCTTTACAGGGGACGTAATGTTTAAATTCTATTCATGTCTTTCGGCGACGCCTTTCATTCGCCTGTTTCTTTCCTCTATATTTCCGCTAATTTTTGTTCTGTCCCCAAACGCCCATTCAGAGGAGCGCTCTGGCGCATGTCGTTTGGAGCAAGAGTATCTCGATAATGCGCCGCCCTATAATGTGTCAGAGTTATCCGAGGACTATTCGTGTTTTGTCGATGTTGATGCGGTAGATCTCAATAGAGTTACCGTTGTAGATACCCGCAGCGCCAATGATTTCGAGAGAGCTTTTGTACCTGGCTCCATTAACCTTCCGGGTAACTTCCTTTTTCACCAGAGCACTCTGAAAAACAGATCTTTATTGCTGGTTAATAAAGGCGTATTGACTCGTCAAAATGCGCAGCTCTGCGCCCGTCTTAAAGAAGCCGGATTTATTGATGTCAAAATCGTGCGTGGAGGCCTGCATGCTTGGCGGCTATCGGGGAATAAACTTGCCGGCTTGCCTGAGGATATTGCTGCCTTGTCAAAGCTAACAGAGATTGAGTTTGTTGTAGCTCTAACTGGCGGCGATGCCAAGTTGATAGTCGGACAGTCGTGGTACGACCGTGTACGTCGCTATGTGCCTGAAAATATCCCCGTGCTGCCTATTGCAGGAGATAAGAGCTTTGCTATGGCCTTGGCTAAAGCGCTTGGAGGCGATGAAGTATCGCGCAATCTGCCTGTAATTATGCTCGAAGGGACATTGGAAGAGTACGCAGAAAGCCAATACCGCAATCTGTATAGGTATGAAGCCAGTCCAGAAGCCATTGAGCGGCATTTTGAAAGCCTGGCGAAAGTTCAGGAAAAAAGGCGCTCAATCCCTGACCGATACCGTTGCCGAGGCGGAGAGTAGTCCCAAAGGAAGCACAAAATATATGACGCCAATACGATTTATAGCAGTCGTAATATTTCCTGTCGCGTTGACCCTGTGCTTAGGCTTGGGCGCCTGGAACGGGGTGAATTTATACAGGCAAGTAACCGCGCACATGGCGAGTCTTTCTTCGCCTACTAAAAAGTTGATTCGATATCAGTTTGCGGTCAAGAACAAAGGGCGAGCATTCGCAAGAGACATATCTATTAATATATTTTCGCCAGTTAGTGATTATCCAATGCAACGTCTGGACGCATTGAGCGGACCCAATGGGTATGAAGAAACAACTGATGCTATTTCAAATAAAACACTTATTTATAAAATAGATCAACTGGCCTCATATGAAGCCAGAAATATCACTATTAACGCAGAGCTAACTATGCTGCCCTTAGCGTCTATCACAGTAGATCCTAAGTTGTGGCTAAAGAATGAGAGATACATAGAGGTTGATAGTCCCGAAGTTCGTGAAGTTGCAAAACTCTTTGAAGATATCCCTTTGGAGCGTCAACCCAAAGCGGTTTTTGAATGGCTGGCGCAGCACCTGAAACCGTCGGACTACATAAAAGAAGAGAAGGGAGCTGCGTGGGCGCTGGCGAATAAGACCGGCGATTGTACTGAATATGCATATGCCTATATCGCCATTTTACGTAAGTTAGGTATTCCCGCTATTCCGCTAGGCGGCTTTATCGTCTCCCGACCCGCCACAGTTATATCGGGTGTCGACTATCACAATTGGACTTTATTTCATGATGGTCACCGCTGGCGTCTTGCAGATCCTCTTAATGGCGTTTTTGACCAGCAGGAAGAAGATTATGTTGCTTTCAGAATTTTAGGTGAAAGCGCAAATGGTGAACCATTAGGACGAAACCGCTTTTCAGTAGATGACGAGAATGTTGTTATTGAAATGCAATGAATAGACGACGGCCAAGTTAACTGAGTCTTGTTTATATAAAAGAGTTTTTTGAGCTTTCAAATCATGCATCCAAGTAGTAGAGCTGTAGAGGATAAGATGGGAATTAGTACGGAAACCCTACTAAATGTAATTAAAAGAAGCCTATCGGCAGTACTGATTTTGGGGGCTTCTATCATTTACGCCGCCCCATCTTCTGGCTCGCCTCAAAGCGCTTCATATGAAGCTGCGGTGTTGGCAGATTCTCCTATTGCATATTGGAGACTAAACGAAACATCAGAGCAAAATATCGCCGAAGACAAAAGCGGCAATGGACATCAGGCGAAAGTAGAAGGAAACCTGCCTTTAGAGTCAGGGATTCTCTCTAGTGACTCTGCTAAGTCATTTTCAAGCGGTGGACTGTCCGTTCCAAATCATCCCTCATTTGCAGTGGAGCAGCTTACCTTAGAAGCTTGGTTGAAGCCATATAGGGCTGGAACGGATGGGAGTTCCTCTTTTCTATTTTCACACGGCGGCAGCAACTATAACTGGGGGCTGTATGAAAGCAAAAACAGAAGCTATTGTCTGTATGTGCGTATAGGTGTTGTTAAATCTGTATGCGTGACTCAAGAGGAAGTGCCAACAAATAGTTGGAGTCACTTGGTCGGTACTTATAACGGTTCGTCCTTGATTTTATATTTAAACGGTCATGAAAAAGCTCGGCTGGATATTTCTGGCGTCCCTACGAATACACCGGGTGTAATTCAGTTTAGTAACTGGTCAGGCTATCGTTTTGAAGGTGCTCTCGACGAAGTTGCAATATATGACCATGCTCTTAATGAGAGCACTATTAAGAGGCACTACCAACTTATTAGCTTGCCGGCATTAAAAGAAAGTGTGTATAGAAAAGTAGTTTCTGGTAGTAATCCGGTTAGCTATTGGGAACTTCCTGAAATGGACGGAAAGGTAATCGACCTCGTCGGAGATATAAATGGGGTTGCTACTCAATCAACCCAGCTAACTCAGGGGGTTTCTGGCGCAGATCATGCTGCTTCGTATTTTGACTATCAACTGTCTCAAAGAATTGTTGTCCCTCATAACCCTAACCATAACCTGAAAGAGTTCTCTGTCGAAGCCTGGGTTAAACCAGAAGTTACTGGCGCGTATCGAGGCATCATCACAAAGATGATGAATGGAAACGGCTACCCAGGAATGGCGTTGAGGGTAGATGGCGCTACTGGAACCAAGTTTCAATTTGCTATTAATTCGTCCAGGGGACTAATCTGGGCGACTGCGCCTAACACCTTCGAGTTGGGTGAGTGGTATCACTTGGTTGGCAGATACAAAGATGGCGTCGGCGCAAGCTTATATGTTAACGGCGAGCTCGTTGATAGCACAGCCGCAAATGAAGGCACACTTATAGTCACACCATCTGTACCTTTGGTTATAGGTACGCACTATAACTACAACTTTACACATCTTAACTTTGGCGGGGTTATTGATAGCGCTGTTTTTTACTCTCATCTCCTTTCTGAAAGAGAAATTAAAGCGCATTACGATGCTGCTTTAACAGGAATTGAACCACAATCTAAGCCCGCGAAGATAGTGGGCGCATCTATACCGGACAAATCTACACTGACAGAAAGGTCTGACATAGAAATATATTTCGAGTCGCCAATCGATGAATCATCATTTGCGCAAGATGATGTTCGGCTGACGAAGGATGGTAGTGAGCAGAGAATCAAAGTAAAGAAGCTTGATGATGTGAAGTATGCTTTAGAGGTTGTTGGAGGAATTGCGCATCGGGCTCACTACGTTTTGGAGGTTGGGCCGAATATTTCCTCTGGAAATGTCATAGGCTTAGATCAAGATGGCGATGCTTTGTACGGAGAAGTAGGTGATGACGTATTTAAATTGTCATTTGATACTTTCTTTGCGGATTTTGTTATAACTGATGAAGCAACTATCGGGGATGGCGCCTCCGAATACGAAGACAAAAATATACTCATTGATAGTGGATTGCTAACGATCTCCGGTGATCATAACTTTAGCGATATTTTACTTGTGAATGGAGGGAAAATTGTAACCCCAGATAGAGCAAAAGCGTCGCTTAATTTGAGCTATTTATCGATTGATAAAAGCTCATCTATTGATGTAAGTGGTAAGGGCGCGGCGCCAGATTCTGAGGTGCGAGCGTACTGTGGCGGTAGCTATGGCGGGGAAGGCGGAAGTCATGACTGGTTGCCAAATAAAAATGTGTTTGGAGATTATCGTCGCCCACATGACCTGGGAATTGGGGGGGCTGGAAACAACGATGCTAGCTTTTCAACAGGTGGTGGAGCGATAAAGGTAATCGTCGATCGTTTAGAGCTAGATGGGAAGATTCTGGCGAATGGTTCTGGTGGCGAAAATCGCATGGGGGCAGGAAGCGGTGGTTCTGTGTGGATTGAAGCTGGCGTTATTGTTGGAAGTGGCTCTATCGCCGCAAATGGTGGTAATAGAGTTAATACTACTGAAGGCGGTGGCGGTGGCGGTGGCCGTATTGCTATTTATTACAACGAGCTAGAATCTTTTGATATTAACGCTCAAGTGGAAACCCTAGGCGGTAAGCGTGTGCATGGAAGTTACGAAAGCGGAGCCGCGGGCACTATATACGTGCGCAATCGTCTAACAGGTGACGATAAGCTTATTATTGATAGCCGAGGAATGGATGACCCAAATGTTGCTCGAACTGGCCTAAGCGGCTCATATCCAACGCCCGTAGAAATTTATAACGCGAGAATAAAGATAATGGAAGCAACCTTCTCAAAGGTTGTCGCATTTAATACTCACGTTGCCCAAAAGGGGGATGTAAATGCAGAAAGCATTTTTCTACATAATGGCGTGTGGCAGCAGTCAGGAAATAAGCTAGGTATTACTGAGGACTATAGTTTTGACGGTGGTGGCTTTGACAGTAAAGGAGAACTATCTCTTCCCAATAATAAACTTGTAGTTGATAACTATATATTAACTGTATATGGCGACCAAAATTGGAGCTCAGTTATCTTAAAAAATGCTGGCGTTCTTACGATAGGTAGCACATTAGCTCCTCCTACTCATGCACTACGAATTTCTGCTTCATCTATTATTATAGAAAAAGGCGCCACCCTGGATGTAAGTAAGAAAGGAAATTACCCCGACGCTGAGATATGTAAGTATTGTGGGGGGAGTTATGGCGGTATTGGCGGCAGTACTAATGGACAGTTAAACAAACAGGTTTATGGTGACTATCGTCAACCTGTTGAGTCAGGTACAGGCGGTTTGGGGGCAAACGAGAGCTCTCGTTCACGAGGTGGCGGTGCTGTAATAATTAAGACAGATAATTTACAGCTTGACGGAGTTATCTCGGCAAACGGCGAAAATCTGAAGCAGTCTAATTCTAATGTTGGAGGTGGAAGCGGGGGCTCCATACTATTGGACGTAGGCGTGCTGTCAGGCAATGGGCTTTTGCAAGCTAATGGAGGCGAGAGCCCTGCGGGAGGGGGCGGAGCCGGCGGCCGAATTGCGATTTACTATTCGATGAAAGAGGCTTTTGATTTTGCTTCCCAAGTGAGAGTGGCGGGAGGAAAATCGGGACTTGCTGCATATGCTGACGGACAGAACGGCTCCGTATACACGGAACAAAAACACATAAATACCTATGTTACTGGCTTATCTGTGACTGATTATGTCGCTGATAAAGTGCAGGAAATTACGCTGTCGTTTGTCAATGAAATTGACCCTGCTTCGTTTTCTATCGATGACATTTTGCTGGTTGATAATGGCTCTCCTGTTTCCATCTTTGCTTTGGAGCAAATAAATGGAGTGCAATACCGCATTCGTTTGTCGACCCCCTTGGAAGATGGAACATATCGCTTAACGGTCGGCCCGGATATCAAGACAAAAGATGGTCTCGGCATGGACCAGAACCAAAATGGCGTACCCAATGAAGCAGATGATGCATTTGTTGCTTCTTTTGTTGTAGATACTGAAAAACCTGCTGCGCCAACTGTAACGTCGCACAATGTTTCGATACCTGTATTGGTAAATACCCGGATCGTTAATCTCAGTGGAGTGAAAGAGCCAGGGACAAGCATATGGCTCAACGGCAAGAAAGTATCAGGACAGGATAATGTAAATTGGACTATCTCCAATATTGCGCTCCAGGAGGGAGATAACCAACTGTTACTGAAAGTTGGCGATCTTGCAGGTAACTTTTCTGATGAATTCATGCTGGCGATCAATGTAGACAGCCACGCCCCAGAAGTTCTGACGATGACGCCCTTGGGAATCATCAACAGTAGTGACAATTCCATTCGCGTCAAGGCGGAGGATGTTGGCGCCAGTGGGCTCTCATTGAAAGGAGCGTCAGTCGCTGCTTATAGAAATGGCTTGGCGGTAGCGGGGCAACTCGCCTTGTCGTCTGGAGAATACACGTTTACAGCAACCGCGCCGTTGCTTGAAGGTAGTTATAAGGTTGTCGTCAAGGTCGCTGATACTCGTGGGAACATCTCCGCTCCCAAGGAGTATACGTTCATCCTTGATTCGACCAAGCCAGCATCACCACAGCTTGAGGCTTTCCCTGATGTCACTGATGTCAATGCGTATCGCTTTAAAGGCACAAGAGAGAAAAACTCAGGTGTATGGGTAAATGGCGTTCAGAAGCTCGCCAGTGAAGACAAAACTACCTTTGATCTGCTCTTGGACCTTGAGCGTGGTGATAATAGATTTGAGTTTGTCGTTATTGACGCTGCTGGCAACGCCAGCGTTCCCACCATCGCCAAAATTCGTTTTGATGATACTGCCCCAGGGCAGGTCACGTACACTGTAGACGGAAAAGGCGACGGAACGGAGGCGGCGCTGGATTGGACCGTTTACGACGAATTCGCCAACGGTAATGACATTGCTGCTTACCATATTTACGTATCAGGCTCGAACTTCTCTGATATCGCAGGAATGACCCCGGCGGCGTCAACCTCATCTGGCGCCAAGACATTCAAACTCGCCGGCCTGATGCGTGGCGCGACAGTTTATGTGGCTGTTGTGGCGGAGGATGCGGCAGGTCTGAAGAGAACGGCTGTAACCGCTCAGGCAGTTACGCCTGAAGATATTGTCAAACCAGAACCTGTCTCTGAATTACGGGCGCTTTCCGCATCAACTTCCATCGATCTGTCCTGGGCGCAACATGTTAACGCCGCTGGTGATTTGGCGGGTTACAGAGTCTATGTGAACAAGGCGGGGAGCGAAGAGGTTAAAGATATTCCGCTGGCCTCAGCGAACATTTCCGATGGACGTGTGGGCTTTACAGTCGAAGGCTTACAAGCAGCTACTGCGAACCCGATTCGCATTACGGCTTATGATCTTGCTGGCAATGAGTCCGCTGCTGTATCTAATCCTGGCGTAACGCTGCTGGCTAACCCAGCTGGCGTGACGACTGATCCGTTAAGCGGTCAGTTGAAGGTAAGTTGGCAAGCCTCCCAGCCTGCCAATCTGGTAAAGGAATATCGTATCTATGCGCAAGACGCTGCATTCTCCAGTGTTGCAGGCATGGCTCCCAAAACAACCGTCAGTGGCAGCGCGCTCACACGGAACATTGCAGGTCTATCTAACGGTGTGACCTATTACGTGGCCGTGACGGCTGTGAACCTCTCCGGCGGTGAAGAAACGCAAGTGGCTGCTGTGACAGGCAAGCCGGAAGAAGATAACGTTGGCCCTGAGATTGCATCTGTCGAATTTGTCAGTGCGAATGGTTCCGCGCAGCTGAGCGGCTCTACGTTGGCGATGGATGGGAAGGTCGTTGTAAAAGCCAATGATCCTGCCGGCGTCAGTCGAGTTGAATTTGAGAAGGATGGCGAGAGCTGGGGAATGGATCTAAACGCTGATCCTGATTTCGAGCGTGCCTGGTTGCTGGCGGGAGAGACTGACGGCGCTCACACGATCAGTGTGTCCGTCTATGACAATCTCAATAATGTCACTCAGATCAAAAATATTCCTGTCAGCGTTGATTTGGCCGCGCCGTTGGCCCCACAGTTGACCGCGCCGCTCAGCGGCGTCACCACCAACAAGGTTGAAGTCGATGTGGCGGGAACTGCAACTGCAAATACTTTGGTTCAGTTGTTCGTGAACGGTGAAGCGCAAGGAGAAACGTACAGTGTTGAGGAAGCGGGCGTGTTCTCTGGCGTGGTGTCCTTGCAGAATGGCGTGAATGTGATCACCGCCAAGGCGACCTACGTTGGGCGTACCAAAGTGAGCGCCGCCAGCGAATCTCTGTCCGTGACTCTGGACGACACGCTACCGAACGCGCCGCAAAGTTTGTCTGCGGTTGGAAAAGCGCTGGGTAAAGTGGCGCTGGGATGGATGCCGGTCAATGACCCCAGAGTGAAAGGGTATAACCTGTATCGTTCTACCGATTCATTTAGCACGATTGCTGAAGCTGGCGCGCCGGTAAATCAGAAGCTGATTACCGGAACCAGTTATACGGATGTTCCTTTCACCGATGGCGTTTATTTCTATCGCGTAGCCAGCGTCAATGAGCTGGGTAGCCTGAGTGAGCTATCCGAAGTCGTAGACGTAAAAGCTGACAGTGAAGCGCCAAAGGCGGTCAAAGTCGAATATATGGCGTACGGCGCCAGGGATGAAGCAAGCGGCCGATTTGGGTCTGGCCTGGTGGATCTGGCCGTGACTTTCGATGAGCCTCTGCGTAATCCCCCTTACTTTGCGCTGGCGATGGAAAATGCCTTGCCGCTGACAGTCGAGTTGGAGCGGGATTTTGATGATGAGCTTTTATACCGCGGCCAGTTTGAAATCGAAGCGACTACGCCTGCTGGTGTGGTGACTCCTGTGCTGGCGGCGTTTGATAGTGTCGGCAATCGTGGATCACTAGTGGTAAGCGGTAGCGATCTGCGCATTGATACGCAAGGGCCGGATGTCCGTACTTTGACAGTCAACCCCGCTGCGCCGATTCGTAACGATGATCCGGCCGGCAAAGAAGTTGAAGTTGTCCTAACCCTGGCGGATGACGTCAATCCAGGAGAGGAGCCGAAGCTCGTTCCGTTTATTGAGGAAAATGGCGCGCCAACGGTTATTGCTGATTACCAGGACGGCATTACGCTGAGCAAAGACGGCTCTTCCCAGGAAGGGCGCCCAGTCTATGTTGGGCGCATGCGATTGCCGTTGACGGCGGGGCAGGATCAGGATGGGCAGCCCAACGCGGAACAACTCGGCTTTTTACTTTCCGCCCAGGATGATCTGGGTAACCCCGCTAAGCCTGTGCCAGCGCATATACGCTTCCAGGTCTATCAAGGAGAGTTGCCTCCGTTGGGCGCGCCGGATCAGTTGACGGGCAAAGCCTTACCTGGCGGACGAGTCGCCTTGAACTGGAGTCTGGTGGGCAGTGCGGCGGGGTATACGTTGTATCGTAAAGCTCCCGGCGAGGCCGAACTGTCAGAATGGAAGCGATTCGACGACGTATTGACGGATAGCTACATCGACGGCGAACCGACGCCTTTAGTTGATGGCGAATATCAATACGCCATCGCCTCTCTACGAAGTGAAAACGGGCAGACAACAGCCAGCGCCCCCGGCGTCCCAGTGTCGATTAACTCCGATGCGACGGCGCCAACGGCGCCTGCCAGCCTGCAAGCCAGACTGAGCGGTTCTGGCGTATATCTGCAATGGCAAGCGCCTGCAGGGGATGGCCTGCGTTACAACGTCTATCGACTGAACCTGCCGGAAACGGCGGAGGATATTGATCTCTCTGACGTTGCAGCGCTTCAGGAAAATCTCCCGAAAGAGGTCGCGTTGGATAGCAAGCCTTCAGAAACTGAACACCTGTATATGGTGACGGCGGTGGATAGCGCAGGTAATGAGTCTGCTCCTTCCAACACCCAGTATGTAAATGCAGATTTGCTGCCTGTTAATCAATTGAGCGTGTTGCTGGAAAACTACAGCCGTCCGGTGGTCAACTGGAGCCACAATGGCGCCAGTATCGCTGGATACGATATTTACGTTGGCGATGACGCAGATCGCGTCAAGCTCAATGCTGATCTGCTGACTAACGCGGATTATGAAGATCTGGGTTACAACGCGGGTGAGTTCAGCTCCGGCTCGGTGGAAGAGCGCTTCTACACTGTCGTGGCGAAAGACAACCAAGGCAAGGAAAGCATTGGCCATAGCCTGTTGCTGCCCGCGCTGAGCGTTGATTTGAAGCCTGCTGATGAGTCTGAAAACAGCGTTGAGCCGATCAAACGTGGCGTCATGAATCGAGTGTTGCTCCGCGTCGCCAATAGCGGTGTGACCAAGGTTGAACGCGCGCGTTTGAAAGTGACGGTGAACGTCGCGGGAGCCGCCAAGTCTCACTACTCGGACTACTTCGCTGTTGAACCGGGAAGCTTCTCCGACGTAGGCGTTGTCATCGGCGGATACCAATCACTGGATGCGTTTGCGGATCTCGATATCAGCATTCTGTGGTCGCCACAGGCGGGTGAGAACGTAGAGATTCGTCAGTGGCGCCAGGTAGCCGTTGGCCAGTCCGCGCTGGTGGCCACTCTGGAGACACTGAACTTCGTTCGCGGCGCAACTGGAAAAGCACGTTTCAGACTGGAAAATGTCAGCGATGTGGAGTCTGAGATTCTCATGGCGGCGAACAGCGGTAAGAGCGACTCGCCAGACATTCGCTTTATCCTTGAGGACTTCGCCGGCAACGTGTATGGCGCGACCTCTATCAAGCAAGTGACTGGAGATGTCGTCACCACCACGGACCGCTCCACAGTAGCGCGTATTCCTGCGGGCGGCGAGTACGTCACGGAATACTTCGACGTGCCTGTGTCGTCTTCTGTCCCGGAGTCAGCGTTGCTGCGTCTGGAGATTGACAAGCTGCACTACCAGGTTGGCCGCGATACGCATGTTGCGATCGCTGGTACACGCGCGTCTCAAGTAGTGACGTTACAGGAGACGCCTTATTACGGTGAGCTGACGTCTGTAGAGCCCGCCAAAGCGTTCGCTGGTGAAACCGTGACAATCAAGGGACGTGCGATTGATCGCGCCAGCAATGAACCGATGGCCAACGCCATATTGACGGTGGCGATGAAGGTGCGCGGGTTTGAGCGCCAATACGCTGCATTTACGGATGTGCAAGGCCAGTTCGAGTTCACCTACACGCCGACCATCAATGATACAGGAGAGTATGTGGTTTCCATTGTCCATCCGGATAAATTGGATCGTCCGGAACACAGCCGTTTCATTGTAGAGGGCGCATCTGTGGCACCGGCCATATACAAGGTGTCTGTGCCCAGAAACTATGAATATGGCATGGACGTGCGCGTCAAAGCCGGTTTCAGTACGCAGTTGACCAATGTGCGTTTGGAGTGGGTGGCGGAGCTGGATGAAGACGGTCAGCCGAAACCAATGGCGGATGGACTGCAAGTCAGCAGTTCCACGCTGGAGGCTATCGCGCCGAATACTACGGGTTATCTCAAACTGAAGCTGACGGGCGATAATCTGGCTCCAGAAAATGGACGTCTTTACTTCAAGGTTATGACGGACAACCAGGAGCAGCCTTTGGCGTTGCTGACGGTGCAATATTATCTGTCAGCGGCGGCGCCGTTGGCGAAGGTATCGCCAAGCTACATCACATCTGGCGTCAAGCTGGGAGATGAGCAAGGGGAAACCTTTAAGGTAACCAACGGCGGCCTGGAAACATTGACCAATGCACGCCTGTCTCTGGTGGATCAATACGATGCGCCAGCTCCTGAGTGGGTGCGTATCGTTGGCGATCGCAGTCTGGGGAATATTGCGGTGAATGAGTCGCACACTATCCAGTTGGCGTTCCGTCCCGATGCGACTGTGCCTAAAGGCGACTACCGCTTTAAGGTGTTGATCCAGGGCGATAATTTGCCGACCCAGCCTTACATTGTAGATGTGGCGGTGACGGACTCCACCATCGGCGGCGTGCATTTCCATACTTCGGATATATACACCGCCACCAAGGCTGAAAACGGCGGCCTGATTCCAGGTTTGGCGAAAGTACGCATTTCGCTGCAAAACGAAGACGTGCTCAGCGAAACCTATGAAATCTACACCGATGAGTTTGGCGATGGCTTCCTGGAGAACCTCTCCACCGGCTCTTATACCTATCGGGCCAGCGCGTTCGATCATGACAGCGTGAGCGGACGAATCTGGGTGCGTTCGGGCGCGGTGACCAGCGAAGAAGTGTTCCTGATGAACAAACTGATCTCGGTGGAGTTCTCCGTGCGTGAAATCACCCTGGAAGACCGTTACGAAGTGGTGTTGAACGCCACCTACGAAACCAACGTCCCGGCCCCAGTTGTCTTGTTCGAACCCATGTCGGTCAACCTGCCGATGATGAAGAAAGGTGAGGTGTTCCAGGGCGAGTTCAGTTTGACGAACTATGGCTTGGTCGCGGCGGAAGATGTGAAGTCAAATCTGACCAAGGGCGATAGCTTTGCGCGTTTCGAATACTTCGGAGAGATTCCTGACACCTTATTCCCGGGACAAGTAGTTGTTGTGCCTTATCGCATCATCGCGCTTCAGGACTTTGATCCCAGCGCCGACGGCGACGCCAGCGGCGCCGGATGTGCGAACCATAATTACAACTCGGATATAAGTTTCTCCTCTCCTTGCGCCAACGGGAATGTGGCGAAAGGAAATGCAGGTATAAACCATAATGCGGCGGGGGGCTCATCATGCAGCAGTTCTGGAGGAGGAGGGCTGGGACTTGGCGGCGGAACTTTGTCTAGTTCGTTCGGAGGTTTGGGGTCAGGGGTTACTGCATCTCCTGCACCTACAAAATCTCAAGGAATTGGAGGGAGTTTCTGTCCAGGCGCAGATGCGGGAGGCGGAGGTCAGTGCTCTTCAGGTAGTGCAGGTGAAGGCGGTGGTAACTAGAAGGATGTTGGAAGTGAAATCAGTAGTTAAAGCGTTGTGTATGAAATTGACTAAATATATTGCCTTTGTTACTTGTCTGGCGGTTGCTGGCCTCCAAACCGCCTTGGCGGAGCCAGGCATAGTTCTTTTGAAACAGGAGCCGGACTATAAGGCGGACTTCGTATTGGAAGAGCAAGACCTGTACGTAAAGACGCTAGGTGATGGGGTGCGGTTAACACGGATTTATCGTCCTGGTAAAGGGTGGACCTGGAATGCGAGATGGGCGGATCTGGAGTTTATCAAGCAGGAAGTAAAAGTGAAGTTCGCCAACAACAGCTCTGGAGGAGGCGGCTCGATTGACTTTGATCCTAAACCGCTGGAGTTGGAGGGAGAAGCCGCTGGGTTATCGGGCTATAAAAAATGGGGAAAAATACGCCGGTTTGATACTGATTATGAGCGGGTCGCGGGAATGGCCCGATTTGGCGGCGACAGCGCTCACATTGTACCTGTAACTGGTGGTTATGAATGGCGCAATCGTAAAGGAGACTGGATTAAATATGATGAAAAAGGCAAAACATTATCCTATGGAGATATTGCCAACCAATACATGCTAAATCGGGATACTCAGGAGCGAATTGAGTCTGTCGTAGATAAGTTCAATCAGACGCTTTACCAGATAAAGTACTCAGGCGATTCCAGGACGCCAAGCTCGGTCATGGATTACTCCGGGCGCGAGGTGTCCTATGCCTATATTGATGGAGAATTACAGTCAGTAAAGGATGTGCGCGGTTATGAATGGCGTTATGTGTATCACTCAGGCAAGTTGTCCCAGCGTATAGATCCTAATGGTAACGCTACTTCATATGAATTTGACGATAATCGACTTGAGAAAATAGTACTCGCCAACGGAGACGCTACTTCTTACAAATACGAATATCTGAAAAATATTTCCATTAACCAAAAATCAAATGTCGAGTTCTATAAAACAACAAAAAAATTACCCGACGGCACTGTTGAGGAAGTTAAAGTCCGTAATTCGCCCAAACCAACAGGTATTGGATTTCTTTCAACGGATAAAGGGGCCTCCGGAACTTCTAGTAGTGGGCAAGGGATTCTATTTACCTCTGCAACTGATCAAATTCTTGAAAAAAGACGAAACGAACAGACCCTGTACGAAAGAGAAGTAAATGGGAATCTTGTTAACAAGATAGTTTACGACACAAAAAATAAAATTCGCACGGTTACCCGTTACGGAGAAACGATCGAATACGTAGAAGATGTTTGGGGAAATAATACTGAAATTCGCTATCAAGATGGGCGTAAGGAAATTGCTAAGTATCATGCTACGCTAAATGTACCGCTAGAGCGTATTGATCCCCGGGGCGTTAAACATAATTATAGCTATGATGGAGGTGCGCGGTTAACTAACTACACTCAATCTGGTGAAACTGAGAGTCTCTCTTTCATATTTAGCTATAGTGATACCCAGCGTACAGCAAGTATCGGTGGGGTGACTTACACGGAAAACCTTGATGCATATGGTAATGCGGAGTCAGTCGTCGACCCGGAGGGTAACGTCTCTACATATACTTATAATGCATTGGGCCAAGCGACAACGGAAACAAGACCTGAGGGCGGCGTTTATAGATATAGCTATGATGGCGCGGGAAATCTTTTGTCAGTGGAGGATCCACTGAAGCGAAGAACAACGTTTGAATATGATTCTGCCGGGAATCTAGCTAAAACAACTATGCCGAATACTGGGGGGGTGCATTATGGCTATAATAATCTAAATGAGAGGGTTAGTATTACTAACCATTATGGGGCTGTATTTAAAACTGAATACAGCCATCAAAATAGAGTGCTAACTTTTACGGATGCATTAGGTAATAAATCATTGGTTAGAAAAACACCTAATGGCCAGGTTGATTATCAAAAAGACGCGAATGGCAATGAGGTTTTCTACTCTATTGACGACTTTTTAGTTAGAAAGATTGAATATGTCGATCTTTCGAAATATATAGAATATGGTGCTGATCGCTGGGCTGGGTCCATAATTAATAGGTTTGAAGATAAAGAGCAGCGATCAACATTCGAAAGAAATAAAATAGGACTAGTAACCAAAAAAACAGACGCGGAGTATAATAGCACTAAATTTGAATATGATGATTTTGGGCGCATCATAAAATTTATTGATGCTGAAGGTGGTGTTACTCGCTTTTCCTATGATTTCAGAGGTAATCTAATTAAACTTATTGATCCTGAAGATAGAGTAACCGAATTTACTTACAATAAGAATAATAGAGTGATAAGCGAAAGCAGGTTTCCTGATGGTGCGCGAGGGGTATTACGCAGCTATATGTATGATAGGAATGGGAACCTGGTTAAGGAAATTACGCCAAATTCTCAAGAGATAGCATACTTCTATGATGCAGCGGATCAGTTGGTAGAAATTAAGTATTATCCGTTGGAAAAAGCACGAAATATAGAGCGAATAGTATCTTTTGGTTATAACAATCTAGGAAAAGTTGCGTCTTATAGTGATGGTGTTACCTCTGGAAGTTATTTGTACAATGAGATAGGGGAGTTGACGAAGGTTACTATAGATTATGGGGATTTTAGCAAGGAGGTTAAGTACTCCTATAACAAGAATGGTAGCTTACTTACATACACAAATCCGGAGGGTGTGGTCTATTCATACGGCTACGACGCTGCAGGGAATATTAAAACGGTTAATGTTCCAGGCGAAGGGGTGATTGCATTTGATAAGTATCGGATGGGTAATCCATCTGATGTGGCATTTCCTGGCGGAGCAAGAATTGGATATGAGGTTGATGGGATGAGTAAAATAAAATCGTATCAGCTCAGGGATCCGGCAAATAATATTATATCTAAAGTACTTTTGAAGTATGACAGTGTGGGGAATGTCATCGGTCAGTACGAAAGTGATAGTGAGATTGCATTTAAGTATGATAAAGCATATAGGCTGACGAGTGCCGATTATTCTTTAGGAGATGGTCGTGGCCATTTCGATAATGAACTGTATAAATATGACAGGGTTGATAATAGGTTGAGTCGAAAGGAAGGTGCGACTGTCGTTGATGCGATGGAGTATAATGATGCCAATCAGTTGATTCGAGATGACCATTTTAACTATGAGTATGATCTTGATGGGAATTTGGTTACCAAGTTTTATGAAGATAAAGAGGTCAGGTTTTATTATAACCCGTTAGGTCGTCTGGTGCGTGTTGAAAACGAGGCTGGCGCAACGATTTCTAATTATGAGTATGACCCTTTCTTTCAGCGTATATCGAAGGAGGTGAATGGTGTTGAAGTATATTTCATGTACGGCCTTAATGGATTAGCTGCGGAATATGATTCATCTGGTAATTTGATTAAAGAATATCAATACCCTCCTGACGGAAGGTGGATGACATCACCGTTGTTTCAGCGATATAAAGGAAAGGTTTATTATTATCAAAACAATCATCTTGGAACACCCTTGAGGCTTTTTTCTAATTCAGGCGAGGTTGTTTGGAAAGCTGCTTATGATTCTTTTGGTAAAGCTGTTATTGAAAAAAATCATATAAGCAATAACTTGCGTATGCCTGGTCAGTATTATGATGAAGAGACGCAGCTTTATTATAACTTCTATAGATATTACTCTCCTGAGCTGGGTAGATATATACAGGCGGATTATATTGGCGTTTATGGTGGTATAAATGTCTACTCTTACGCTTCTCAAAATCCATTGATTTATATCGATCCTACCGGTCAGATTTTTGTTCCTGGCATGATTGCAGGTTCAGTTATAGGAGGGGTAGGGGCGGGTATCTCGAATTTCCTTGGGCAGACTGCTTGCGGAAATAAGAAAATAGATTGGAATAGTTTCGTTTCATCAGTCGTAGGTGGGATGGTAAGCGGAGCGATTATTGGCGCAGCTCCTGTTGGTGGCTACGCACGTCAATTAGTCGGTGCAACTTTCAAACGTCAAGTTGCAGGTGGAAGTATCGGAGGAATAGTGGAAGGGGTGCTCAATGGTTCTATTGACGGTACGGACGATGGCTCTGGTTTAGAAAAAGCGGTAGCGATTGGGGGGGCAGGTGGTGCCCTGGGAGGGGGGGTAACTCGCTCTCGCCCGTCTCATGGGCTCTCCATGGATCCTGAGCTGCAGGGTGGTATGCGAACAACAGGTCAGTACATGAAAGGGAGTGCCGCTAGATCTATAGGGGCTGCAGTTGGGGTAGGACTTGCAGCCGCAATTGGCTCATGTTCATGCTGGGAGAATTAGGAGGTTTTTTCTTGTGAGTGTACTGAAGCCTTTCAGTAGTGTTATGTGATTAATAACTATTAAATTTGTCTTTAATATAGCTGGAAATTATAAAATGACAGCGATTCGAAGTAAGTCGTGGATCGTGACGGCGGGGTTGGTTTTGTTCGTGGCGGGGCTGCTGGGTGGCGTTGCGCGGGCGGAGGAGTCGCTGTGTGCGGTGGTGAAGATGGAGCTCTCCCAGGAATTGACGGTGGAGCGGCAGGCCTTTGAGGCGACGATGCGGGTGACCAATAGCCTGGATGCGTTCGCTTTGGAGAATATCAAGATTGCGATTCAGTTCAGCGATGATGCGGGTAATTCGGTCATTGCTTCCTCTGATCCGAATCACAGCTCGGCGAAGTTTTTCATCAAGCTGGATCAGCATCAGGGGATCAACTCCGTCTTGTCAGGGGCGAACGGCGCCATTACCGATGGTAAGATCGACCCCGCTCAAGTCGGCGAGCTGCGCTGGCTGATCATCCCCACCAAAAACTCCGGCGGCGCTGACGGGCAGGGCAAGCTTTATTATGTCGGCGCAACCCTCAATCTGACATACGGCGGCAAATCCGAGACCCTGCAGGTGGCGCCGGATACGATCGTTGTCAAACCACAGCCCGACATACTGCTCGACTACTTCCTGACCCGGGAAGTGAATGGCGACAATCCATTCACAACGCCAATTGAACCGGCGGAGCCTTACACCCTGGGCGTGCGCATCTCCAACCGGGGCGGCGGCGCGGCGCATAAAGTCAAAATCGAATCGGCGCAGCCCAAAATTATCGACAACCAGCATCAGTTGCTGGTGGACTTCAAAATCACTGGCAGTTACCTGAATGACAAGCCAGCGGATAAAACCCTGCTGATCGACTTTGGCGATATTCCCGCCAAGAGCAATCGTGTCGGGCGCTGGATCATGGAGTCTTCTCTGACGGGCACCTTCACGGAACTGACCGCCAAGATGACCCATGCCGACGAACTGGGCGGAGCCCTAACGTCTTTATTGCAGGCCCCTGTAACACATCTATTGGTGCACGACGTTAAAGTTGATTTGCCTGGGCGCGACAATATTACGGATTTTCTTGCGCATGAAGGCGCTGGCTACAAAGTGTATGAATCTGAGTCACTGGGCGTCGCGAGCCGGGTGTGTAATGACTGCACTGACGTCAAAACTTTGAGCGGCGCTCTTGGCGGCGAGCAGGGCGGTGGCGGTTCCGTCAGACGCGGGTTGACCGTTGGCGCGATGGAAGGGCTGGCGTACATCAAGATCAGTGATCCCTACCTGGGCGACAAGGCCTTGACGCGAGTAGTGCGCGGCGATGGCAAAGCGCTGCCAGCGAATAACTTCTGGCTGTCCAAAACCCTGCAAGAAGACAAGATCAACTATGACTATTACTTGAACCTGTTTGATAGCCTGTCCTCGTCCAGCGACACCAAATATACGCTGGAATTTGGCGGCGCCGCGCAGGTAAATTTACCACCGGTTATTCAACATATCAGCGATCGCACGACCTATGAAACCGGTCAGGTCGGCTTTCTGGTGCAATCCAGCGACCCCAATAAAACCACACCGACGTTAACCGTTCTGAATCCTCCCAGCGGAGCCACCTTTAATGCCAAAGGTGACGGTACTGGGACTTTTAACTGGTTCCCACAGCGTGGACAAGCTGGAACCTACATAGTTAACTTTGAAGCCACCGATGGCGCCTTGAAAGCGGCCAAATCCGTGAAAATTGTGGTGAACCCTGAAAATGATCGCGATGGCGACGGCATGGACGACGCCTGGGAGATAGAGCATTTCGGTGACCTTTCCCGTGATGGAACCGATGACTATGACCATGATGGCATATTGGATCTGGCGGAATTCCTGAACGGCGGCGATCCCAAGAATCCCCCCACGGGACCGCAGCCTCCAGAGCTGGACACCCCCGCCTATGACGCGGAAGTGGCCACCGCCGCTCCTGTATTGAAGGTCAAAAACGGCGCGCATCAGGATGGCGCCTATAGCTATCGATTCGAGGTATACCGCGATAAGGCCCTGAAGCAAAAAGTAGCGACGATGGCTGGCGTAGCGGAGGGCGGCGCAACCACTGAGGCGGTTATCGCCGATGACAAACTGGAGCCGGGCGTCACGCTCAGCGACAACGCGGAATACTACTGGCGCGCGCGCCTGGAAGGCGCTGAAGCCAACAGCGACTGGGTGAATGGACGCTTCTTCCTTAACTCCGCCAACGATGCGCCGGGCGAATTCGCCATTGCTTCTCCCGCCAGTGAGTCTGTAGTCGCCTCCGTAAGGCCTACATTGGTCGTTAACAACAGCGTTGACGTGGACCGGGATGCGTTGAGTTACAGCTTTTATGTGTATGCGGAATCCGACGCGAGCTTCTCCAGTCCGGTGGCGCAGGTGACAGGGTTGAATCCCGGCATCGGCGGCAAGACGTCCTGGCAGGTCTCTGAATTACTGGAAGAGAATGGCGTCTATCTGTGGATCGCCAAGGTCACCGACGAGCATGGCGCTGTCGCCACCAGCGAAGCCGCCAGCTTTATCGTCAGCACCTTGAATGAAGCGCCGGCGGCCCCGGGTATCGCAGCGCCAGAGAACGGCGCGGTGACGGCGGATGTCGTCCTGGACTTGCAAGTGCGCAACGCGGTTGATCCTGAGCGTAACGACCTGAGCTACTTCTTTGAACTGGATACGGTTGAGACATTCGACAGCGCGGAGAAGAAAGCCTCCGGCGCGGTAACGGAAACGCAGCAAACCACGTCCTGGCGGGTAGAAGGCCTGGTGGAGGACAAGGTCTATTACTGGCGTGTGAAAGCCTATGACGGGCTGTCATTCAGTCCCTGGATCAACGCTTCTTTCACCGTTGACGCTGAGAATCTCGCGCCGTCTGCGCCAACTTTGAACAATCCGGCGGATGGCGTCTGGGTTGAAGTCGCCAGGCCAGCCCTGTCCGTGCATCCGGTTAATGATCCGGACGGCGATGCGGTGACCTATCGTTTCGAGCTATACGCCGATGCTGAACTGAAGAACAGAATCATGGAGCGTCAGAGCGCCGAAGCTATCTGGACGCCGGATGCTGATCTGTCTGATAACGCAACCTACTGGTGGCGGGCGCAGGCGATTGACGCCAAAGACACAGCGGGTCCATGGAGCGCGGCGCAAAGTTTCTTTGTGAATGTGGATGGCGTCAATGACGAGCCGACTTTCGCTTTTGTTCTGCCGAAGGAAAACCAGGTTCTGTCCGGCGGCGTGGTCGCGATTCAATGGACCGATGCCGACCCGGACAGCGCGGCGAAGATTACTTTGCTTGCGAATGGCGTCGTCATTGCCGACAACATAGAGGAAGATCTGGATGGGGACGGTGATAAATACACCTGGAGCCTGGATGGTCTGGCGAACGGGGTTTATACGCTCAGCGCGTTGATTAAAGACGAGGCGAATCAGGTCTCTGTAGCCGCCTGTTGTACGGTGACCAAGCAGTCCAACTCTGCGCCGGTTATCGTCTCACTGCCGCCTTCGCTGGAAACGGAAGAAGGCAGTGCGAAAACGGTCGATATCCAGATTTCTCTGGGGCGAAAGCCGGAAGCGGGCAAAAGCGTGCTGATCAATCTCAGCCTGTCCGACGCCAGCGAAGGCCTGTTATTAACGGAGAACTATCTGCAATTCACCGAGACTAGCTGGAACTTGCCGCAGACCGTCAACGTCAGAGGCGTGGACGACTGTGAACCGGACGGTGAGATCGCCTACAAATTGATCCTGGCTCCAGCGGTCAGTGACGACCCAGTGTACAGCGGTTATGACGTGGACGACGTGACCCTCTACAACCTGGACGATGAGCAGTCCGGACAGAAGCTGGTGGTCTGCTCTATCGAAGTGACCGACCAAGTCGTCAATGGCGGTAGGGTGCAGGCGCGGGTCTGGCCCATCGTGACTAATTATGGCGTGGCGATGCAGGACGTTACGGCGACTGCCTCGGTCAAAGCAGGCGCTGACCTGAGTATCCTGGATGCGGCGTCCGTCACATTCCCGGTGATATACCAGGGGCTGAAAGCGAAAAGTAATCAGGGCGTGTTGGTGGATGCTCCCGCCAGCGCCAATGGACTGGTTGATTACAGCGCCCTGCAATGGTCGCTGACGCCAGGAACGCCCTACACGCAGACAGATGGCGACGATGGCGACAACAACCTGCAAGGCACAGATGGCGATGACGAATTGCAGGGGCGCGGCGGCAATGACTTGATTGCAGGCGGCGACGGCGCGGATACGATTATTGGCGGCGTTGGCGCGGATATCATGTTGGGCGGCAAAGGCGATGACCGCTTCTTGATTGAAGGTCGAGACATCTACGCAGATCTGTTCATCGGCGGTGAGGGATACGACCGTATTCTTGGCGGTTCCGGCGACGATGTAGTGAGGCTGTCCACTTATGGCGTCTTTGCGCCTGAGTACGGCGATGAAGCCTCCGTGGAGGAAATCGACGGCGGCGCCGGTTATAACCTGATAGAAGGAACGGAAGGCGCGGATCGTATCGTGCTGACGCATACGCTGTTGAAGAATATCGCCAGAATCGATGGTTTGGGCGGCGACGACCTGATTGAAGGCAGCGCAGGCGCTGACCTGATTGTAGGCGGGCCGGGCGCTGACATATTGAAAGGCGGCAAGGGCGACGATAGCTTTATGATCACTGCCGGTGATGCGGATGCAGATGCGATTGACGGTGGAGAAGGCCGTGACCAGATTCTGGGTACGCCGGAAAATGACCTGATCCGCCTGACTTCCGTCGTCAACATTGAGGTGGTCGACGGTCGTGGTGGGCAGGACAAAATCATCGGCACTCACCTGAGTGATGTCCTCGATTTCAGAGGCGCGACCCTGCTGGGGATCACTGAAATCAATGCGGGCTCTGGCGATGACGTGGTATACGGGACTGCGGGCGCTGATGTGATGATTGGCGGGCCTGGAGATGATCGTCTGTATGGCGCTGCCGGCGACGACAGGTTTATTGTAGACGGCTCCAGTCAGGTGGGAGACAACTTTGACGGCGGCGAAGGTTTTGACATCCTGGAAGGTGGAGCCGGAGACGATGAATTTAACTTTGCGCTGGTCAAGCCGGGCGATCCTGCAAGCCAATTGATCTCTATTGAACGCATCGATGGCGGTGGCGGGCGTAACTTGATAATAGGGAGTGCGGGCTATAGCACGACTGATTATTTAGACTTCAGCCAGGTTGAGTTGGTCGGTGTGGCCGCCATTAATACGGTAGGCGGCGATGATGTAGTAATCGGTTCCCAGTCAGCGGATGTCATAAACGGAGGTACCGGAGAGGATACCCTGTATGGTCAGGATGGCAATGATGAACTGATAGGCGGACAGGGTAATGATGAGCTGTATGGTGAGGAAGGCAACGACCGTTTGATTGGCGGGAGTGGTGACGATCTCATGAGCGGTGGCGCAGGCGATGATGTATTTATTCTGCTTGGCGGAGACGAAGGCGCTGATCGTTTTCTGGGTGGCGCTGGATTTGATGCCATCATTGGCTCCTCTGAAAATAATATTGTTCGCTTACCATTAATGAAAGATGGCGACCCCAAATCAGTACTGGATGTTGAACAGATTAACCTGGGCGCTGGTACGAACTTGATCCTTGGCGCGGATGGATACAATGGGAATGATGTGCTTGATTTTAGTTCGGTGGAGCTAATTGGCGTTACCCGCATTGAATTGCGTAATGGCGCGGATAGCATTATCGGCTCTAATGGTGATGACTATATTGATGGCGGCTTTCGTGATGATAACCTGCGAGGCGGCGACGGTAAGGACACTCTTATAGGCGGACGGGATAACGACCGTTTATACGGCGACAATGGCGTCGATACTTTGGATGGTGGTTCCGGCGACGATTATCTTGATGGTGGGGTTGGCGCAGATATCTATCTTTATGCGCCTCACGGTGACGTCGATACCATTGCCGACTCTGATGGCGCTAGCCAAAATAGCCTGATTATCTCCGGCGGAGTTGGCAAAGAACAACTCTGGTTTCGGCGTTCAGGCGGGAAGCTGGTGATTGATCTGATCGGGTATGGATCGAGAGACAAGATCGTGATTAATGGTTGGTATGAATCAGATATGAAGACGCTGAGTCGGATTACACTGGATGATTCCGTCATTTACGAAGAGGACATCACCGCATTGGCGGACCTGATGTCAGGCTACTCCGCTCCCAACTCCGGTCAGCTTACCGTGTCGGATACCGACTGGGAGACCATCAAAGGCAGCATTAACGCAAAGTGGCGATAGCTGATCGCTAATAAGACTTAAAGCCGGCTAGCAATAGCCGGCTTTTTTCGTTGAATCCCCACTGTTGAGCTTATGCCATTGTGGCTTGGCGCTTCCCCCACTCAAGCCACAGAATCCGACCCACCCTTAGCCTCCAGTAATCCCGGTTTGATCAGCGAGTAGTAACGGTACTGGCCGGGGCTGGATTTTTTGGCTTCGTACATGGCTTCGTCGGCGTAGCGGAGCAGGGTGGTTTCGTCGTCGGCGTCGTCCGGGTAGATGGCGATGCCGATGCTGGGGGAGGTGTGGATATGGACGCCCCCGAGGATGTAGGGGCGCGACAGGCTGATGACGACGCTTTTGGCGAGGCGGGCGGAGTTGTTGAGGTTCTTGTGGTCAAGGGCGACGATGACGAATTCGTCTCCGCCCAGGCGGGAAATCAGATCAGACTCGCGACAGATGCTTTTCAGGCGAAATGCGACTTCTTTTAACAGTGCGTCGCCGGCGTCATGGCCGTAGGTATCGTTGACTGCTTTGAAACGGTCCAGATCCAGATAGAGTAGCGCGAGCTTGCGTTTGCGGCGGCGGGCCATGGCGAGTTCCTGAAACAAGTAGGCGGTCAGAAAGCGCCGATTGGCGAGTCCTGTCAGCGAGTCATGAGTCGCGAAATATTCCGCCTGACGCTGTGCGGTCATCTCTGAAATAAGCAGCGCGGCGCCGGCGGGACCGCTTTGTTCATCTTCGAAGAGAGGCAGGCAGGCGGCGAGGAAGTGTCTCTCTACCTCATTCGCCTTGCCCTCGATCACGGCTTCGGCGTTGTAGGAAGGGGTTCCCGATAGCAGTGTTTGTGAAAGCGGCGTTTCAAACTGCCCCAGAAGTTCCGACGCCAGTTCAGTGACCGTACGTCCGTGCACAACGGTATTTTGCAGCCCGCTCCACTCAGCGAGCTTCACGTTCATGCGCAGGCAATGCATAGTCTGGTCAACAATGACAATCCCAATAGGCGCGCCTTCATAAAGCATATCCAATTCCGCATATTGGCGTTGCAATGCCGTTTCCCTGGACTTCAACTGCTGCATCATGTCGCCCAATGCATCGCTCAAAAGGTGAATTTCCTGGGGCGCTGATTGCTGCATGCGAAAGGCGATCAGACGCGCGCCGTCCTTGATCTGACGGGCGGAAGCCGCGAGAGACTTCAACGGACGCGAGATTTGCTCAGCGATGCCCCAGCCGACCAGGGCGAACGCCGCAGCGATGATCGCGCCCCAACGCCAGATAACCTTGCGTAGCTGGCGGATCGGCTCTAGCGCGGTGTCCGCCTGCTGACGCGCCACCACGGTCCACCCCAGGCCTTTGAAACTGCGAAAGCCTTTGGTGTCGGCGAACCCTGTGAGATAGCGTTCGCTGTCTGGCCATTGAATCAACCCAATTGCGTTGGCTCTGAGCGAATCCGGCAAATGGATGTCCAGGGCAAGCAGGGAGTCTGGCCCCAGGATGACGCGGTTTTGCTGGGAGACAACCAATAGCTCGAACTTTTGGCTCTGGTGACGCAAGACATTCGCCGCCAGCTCCGAGGCCCAATCCCAGCTCACATAAGCGCCCAGCACGCCGATGACCAACCCTTGTCCGTTGCGGACTGGGGCGGCTATCTCAATGAAATTGGAAAGCTTTGTCGTGAAGCCGGGATTATTGATGGCGTCCTGGCGCAGGCTGCGAATGTCGCCCACATAAGGACCGGCTTCTCCACCCAGCCACCAGGACTGACTCGCGACATTCAGCCCTTCCATCAAACCATTGGTGGCTTGCAATACGTCGCCGTTTTCGTCGGTGAATCCGATCCAGGCGTAATATTCCTGGGTTCTTTTCAGCGCCTCCAGAATATTGCGGCGTTCCTCCTCCTGGCCTTCCCGCAAATGGCGCATGGTGGGAAGACTGGAGACGTTGATGATATCCCGCAGCCTTGCGTATATTCCCCGATCAAGGTCTTCGGCCAGTTGCGACGCGGCGCCGATAAACTGGCGATCCAGTTCTTTTTGCAGGCGGTGAGAAGCTTCATAGTCGACAATAGCGCTCACCACGGCGGTCGTCGCGATGACCACCCCGGCGAAGCTGAGGGAGAGCAGGGTCCTTAACCTTAAGCTCATTGCGGACGTCCTGGCCACAAGGGGAGAGTTCTTTAGGTGTAGATGAGCGGACTTAAAACTGCAAGACGGAAGCCGTGGCGTAAGAAAATATATTTTGCGCCAGGCAATCCTGGCGTTTAAGCCTTAAAGGCTCCAGTCCTTGACCAGACGGCCTTCGTCAAGTTCCACCACCATCACTCTGCCGTCATCGCTATACAGGGCCAGCTGTTTGGGGAAGAACTTCATGTTCACTGGCGCAAAGCCCTCAACATGGATGGACAGGCAGAGCTGGCGGATAAGTCGGCCTTGTCTTGCATACAGGCGAAACTTGCGACCACCGCCGGGACTTTGGGTTTCCACCGCCAGCCAGTCATCCTGCAGCAGCGCATGCGCTATTTTATCCGTTGGCGGCAGCGCTAATGGTTCTCCACGATGATCGCCCTCAAGGAGCGATAAATGCTCCGCTCCATTGTCGCCCTGATCCGTGAAAAGGCCGGCGATGACGCCATCTGGGCCCATCGCCAGAGGGCGGCATTGACGAATGATCGTTTTGCTGACCGGGTCGCGTGCGCGCAGGAAAAAGTGCGGTAACCGATAGCGCCACAACTCGAAGGCGTCCCCGGAGCTTTGCACCAGCATTGTCAGCGCCTGGGGCGTTCGATTGAGCGCAACGACATGGCCTGGCAGGTCGGAAATGCTCCATAACGCACTTCTCTGGGAACTACTCAATACATCCAGCGACCACAGGCTGGTCCCTTCTGCGGCGATCCATTGTCCGCCATCGAAGCTGGTGGCGATGCGGTCAGCTTTAAGTTCCAGCCAGCGGCGTACGCTGCGTCCGGCGAGATCAAAATATTGCGCTTTGATAAAGCTTTCATTGCGGTCCAGCACCAGCGCGCGATTGCCGTGATCCGAACCCACCAGCGCGCGTGCGCCGACGGACCAGCTATGGACGCAGTGGCCCCGTGCGTCATACATAAACAAGCCGGCGTCGCCGCGTGCGACAAGAAGGCCGCCATTATGCAGTGGGCAGATGTCCAGGATGGCGGCGCCGTCGCCTTTGGCAAGGCTGTATTCCAGAGGCGAGGCGCGAACATGCAGTGGTTCTCCGGCTCCATGATGAGCCGCGCCCAGAGCGAGCGCGCTTACCTCATGACTCAGTAATGGATCGGCCGCTACGCCGAGAAGTCGCTGCAGCGAACGCTTATCGTACTTCGCATGCCCTGTGTTCAGCTCTTTGAGCAGGGCGCGAACCGCTGTTTTCGCCGCTAGCCGCACGCCTTCCTGTTTGGCGTCCGCGCCATTGCTGACGCTTAACTCCTGAATGAGGGCGTGGCGGACATGGGCGTATTCAGCTCGATCATCAGACAGTATTCGCTGCGCTTCCCGCAGATAAGCTTGAGCGTTCGTTTGATGTCCTGTCTTCAGGTAATAGATCAATAATTTTGCGGCGTTATCACCGCCTTCGGAAACAGCCCGGTTGATCCACTCAATCACCTCGTCGCGCTTATCCTCCAACGGCCAGGCGAGCGTCACCGCCTCATGGAAGGCGCCTTCCGCGGCTTGTTGGCTGGCGAACTCCCAGCGCATTCGGGCGGCTTCTTCCGGCGCGTGTCGATGTAGCAGGTCGAGGACGGCTCTGTAGCATTCAGTCTGTCTCACGATGGCGATGGCGCGGGCCGTATCCCCCGCCAAGAGCCATTGCCGCACGACCCGGGCGGGGAAAAGTTGTTGTCCTTCCGCCAGTTCCGCCGCCAGTTTGAACCTGCCGTGCTTTTCCAGATAGTCCACCGCTCTCTCGTATTTGCGCAATAGATCCGCCAGTACGAATGCCGCTTCTTCGATTTTGCCGGCGGCGTCCAGCCGTTTGAACGCCTGCTCGTAGGTTCGCTCCAGCAGGCTCATGGACTCATCTTGCACGTAAATGGAGCCGCCGCTGCTTTGTCGGTGGGTGCTCAGGGAGAGATTCTGGCGGGCGTCGGGCGAGCCAAAAGCAGGGCGTTCCGTGTTCCTATCGAAGGCGTCTCTTATATCCCCCAGTGGTATCGCATTTTTCAGCGCCTCTTCCAGTAACCCTTGCTCAAACAGCTCCATCATCTTATGCAGGTGCTGAGCCTGTCTTCTGCCAAGGAGAGCGCCCATGCGGGTGGTCATGAGATACATGGACACCGCATCGCGCATTCGCGACCATGGCGTGCTGGGCTTGCGCCCCTGACCTGACGCCGCCCCGGACCCATTGTCTCCAGACGTTCTGAATAACCCGGATAGCGCGGCGCGAACCAAGCCGGTAAGCGTCGGGCCGGCGTTTGCTCCAGACTGCATCTGCTTTAGCGCGTTAAGAGTCTCCTGTTGCGCTTGCGACGCTTCTAAGCCGGCTTCTTTGAATACCTGGCGGACATTGCTGTCGACATGCTGGATGGCGGCCTCAGGCGGGCTGATTTCCCCCAGTGGCTTCACGGTCAGAACCTGGTAGCGGTTAATGGCGATAAACTCGGACGGATCGCGCAGCTTCTCCTTGTGTAAAGAGTGCCTGGCCAAATCGCCGGCATGCTGCCGCAGCAACCACTGTAAAGCTCCGTCTGGCGCAAATTGGCCGTCATACAGGGGAGTGGTCGACAGTGTGTCGCCATAACGCACCAGCGCGTAACCGCTTATCTGTTGGCAGTCCAGTTCTCGTGGCCGTGGCCAAACCAGCGCCCAACATTCGTCAAGCTCATAAAGAAAGGAGCCCGGAATCCAGTTTTGCAGAATGTGGCGCTTCAGTTTGTCGAGACTCGCGTCATTGCTCCCGAGTTCCAGCAAGAGGCCCTGGCAGTCCAGAACGCCTTGGTGCAGCAGCTTTTTCGCTTTCATTAACGCTCTCCGCCTGAATCCGAAAAAGCCTCTGATGCGGCGTCAATGGGCAGGCGCAGAAGTTCTTCCTGCTTCAGAATGGCGTAGACGACATAGTCCCCGCTGTCTTCAATGTAATGCAAATAGGGCAGGTGTGGATTGATCATCATATGCGACATTTTGCGCGTATTCTTCATGACTAAAAAAACGTGGGCGTCCTGGCGTGCGGTGACTTTGGTTCTGCACGGCTCCAGCACAATCAGGCTGGGTCTGGACTGACGCACATACCCTCCCAGCTCTTCCGCTGCCGGCGCGAATGAGACGATACCGACCACGGTCCCATCCGTCGCGGCGATGTCAATGGTTTCGTTCACTGAGGCGGCCGAGATCTTCCAGGTATTCTCAGCGTATTGATACGCCATGGCGGGAACGCCCTGTACAGAGCCATGAGATCCAGTATGGAAGAAAACACTGGGTTCCGATTGCAGTTCAGTAGGAAATTGCTTCTCCTTCAAGGGGGCGCTTTCTCCACTCATGGCGCCATAGACGACCAGGTTCGGCTTGCGCCAGACCGCTCGGAATAAACGTTTGCCATAGGCGCCGAGATGTAGAACGTTTTCGTCTTTGCGCTGAAACTCCGCATCGTCGGTGTCCCAGTTCATATACAGCAACCGTCCTTCGGCGTCTTTCACCCAAAGTTGGCGCTGCTCCTTGGCGGTGGGCGTGAAAAACAAGGGGTTTGGCGGTCTTCCCAACGGCTGGGGCGAAATATTCTTGGCGCCGGGACGGGCTAGAGTTTCCTGGCAGCCTGGAAAGCGGTGAAGATAAGACTTTTGTCCCGAGACGAGTATAGCGCTAAGACGCTTTTTGCTGAGGGACAAAGCCAGCAACTGCTGGCTCTTTGGCCAAGCCAGCGTTTTCACTCCTCCTGGATTTTCGCGGGAAGAGCTGGGAATAGACATGGCGACAACTTTGTTGGTTCCCTGGAAAAACGCCAGTTTGCGACCGTTCTGACTGAATGCCGCAAACCCGGTGATAGCCTCTTGCTGAGTCGATTCAGGCGTCGCTTTGTTCCGGCTGAATGGGTTGCGCAACAGACGCAGGCCGATGTCTTGTTCCGGCAGAGGGAGGGTGAGCGTTTTGGCGGAGGCAAGTGAGTCGCCAGGTGGTTTACCAGAACTGGCGGACGAAGATAGCAGGCTGACCTGCAGTGACGCCGGGGCGCCAATTGCGACGTTTTCCTCAATCAGGATAGATCGGGAATGGGGCAGGGAGGCTGGCGTGTGGCCGCCAACCAGCCACAACTCTGAATACTCCAGTTCTTGCAAGCGCTGCTTCCAGGCGGAGATGTGCTCCGTCGATACTGGCTGCGGGTAGCGCGAACGCAGCAGTTTCATGACCGCGTTTTCGTCCGCCTGTTCGCTCAATTGCAGTTTGTCGTCCTGCAGCATCCCCCAGCGCAGAATGCGTTTTTGCTGGGCCGTCCGGCGCAGGAAGAGGATAAACAGAGCCAGGTGCGCAAGTCGCGGCGCGCCCAATTGCATGGGGCCGGCGTCAAAAAGCAGGATGGTGCTTTGGTCGTTACGGGATGTCTTTTGCGCTTGCGCTAAAAACAAATGTTCGCCCATCGCCGCTCTGCGCATAAACTCATGGGGGTAGCGCTTGGCGACCGTCCATTCGCTAAGCAGCAGGCGTTGGTAATCCGCCTCTCTGGACACGCCTGCGTAGCCGTCCGGCTCGCGCTCGCCCGACAGTGCGCTCAGTCGCGCGGGGCCAAACAGCGTGGCCAGCTTTTGCTGTGTCGTGTTCAGGTAGTCTCCGAGATCATCCTGAAACAACTGCAGCAGAACAGACCATTTTTCGGCGCCTTTATTAAGTCGCATGGCGTTTCAGTACGTCCTGAATAGTGTGCGGGTCCAGTGGCAAGGCTTCCCGCAGGGGAATCAACGTCTTGCGCTCTGGATCAATGGCGAAATCGCCAGAACCGGCGTGACGACGCACAGCCTGTTGTAACAGATCCGGCGGCGTCATCGGCTGTAAGTAAGTCGGCCACCACAGGTTAGGGCTGGATGGAGCGCGACCAAGATAAATAACGCCAGGAATCCAGGGTAGATCCGTCTCATCGCCAAAAATAACGATGCAGGACGCGGCGGCGACACCCATTAGCGCCGCCTGGCGCGCCGGCTCCAGTTGCAGGAGCGCGCGCAGGCAGTCGGCTCTGTGTTCTGCGCGTGCGAGCAACCCGCCGGGTTGCATTGGTTGCTCGCTTCGCCTCCACTCGATCTCAATCATTCTCCCTGCGGCGCCTCATGCTGAGTCAGTGCTTCCTGCAGACGTAGGCGCAGGTTGGAGAGGCGCTCGGGCAGGGCGTCCGGCGCAAAGCCTGCGTCGATTTCCCGCCCCAGCGCTTCCAGGCGACTACGGCGTTCATGAGAGGCTTCTTCCTGTAACAATGCCTCCGCTTTCTCCGCCAATCGCGCGGCGCGAGCGGCTGGGCTGTTGGCGGCGGCCTCCGCGGCGGCGGACAGGGCGTCATTTTCACAATGGCGCAAGGCGTCGCTAAGAATTTCGCGGGCGCTTTCCTGATTCTCCCGAGTGGGAACCGCGTACAGTAACGGCCACAGGTCTGCTTCAGTGGGCTGGCTTCGACCCGCCAGCGTGGCGGCGGCGCTGATCAGACCTTGCGCTTTCACCACTCTGCGGTCAGACAATTGAATGCCTTCCTTGCGCAACAGGCGCACGCACTTCGCCAACAAAGGTTGAACCAGGGACATGTCCGCCTGTCGCGCCTGTTCGGCCAGAGTATCCAGCAGCTTTATTTCGCAACTCTTGACCGGAGGATGGGTCGCCGCCCACCAGCCCTGGCGTAGCAACTCTTCCAGCTGCGCATCCGCCACGGGCTCCACAAAACAATGCACCAGGAAACGGTCGGCGAAAGCAGCGAGCGTTTCATCTTCCGGTAAGTGGTTAGAGGCGGCCACGCAGATACGCAGCGGACAATCTATATGCGTATGCCCACGCTTGAAGCGTCTCTCGTTGAGAACCCCAAGCAAGGTGTTTAGAATTGCCGTCGATCCGAGGAAGACCTCATCCAGGAACGCAATTTCCGCCTCCGGCAACATGCCGTCAGTGGCGGTTTCCACGACGCCTTCGGACAGTTTGCGGATATCCACAGGCCCGAAAATTTCACTGGGTTCGGTGAAGCGTCCCAGCAGATATTCAAAGTATTTTCCTCCCAGCGCCTGGGAAATCCGTCGTACGGCGGCGCTCTTGGCGGTGCCGGGAGGACCGATTATCAGCAGGTGCTCCCGCGCCACGGCGGAAAGAAGAATGAGGTCAACGATCGTTTCGCGCTCAACCAGCCCTTGGGTGGCTTCTTTTACGGCTTGGCGCACTGCCGAGAGGGCGTTTGATACTTCCATAGTAATAAGTTGCTTGCCAATGTGGAGGGGCTTCTGAAGAATAACGGGGTGGCCGCGCAACTCGTTGTGAAAACGAGAGTTTGTAACAAATAGGGCGCGCAGCGGCCCGCCACAAAATGATAGCCGGCGCGTCGGTGAAGTCAAACGATAATACGACAGGGCGCATAAGGGTTCGATAGTAAAGTCAGGGATCGCAAAGAGTGAAATTAAAGGTAACGTTTCAAACCAATACCGGACTGCAACGAGAGCACAATGAAGACACTGTGCTGATCTGCGGTCAGGTTATTAATCAATCCATGCCGGAGCCCGTCACCCGGTATTTTGAAACCGCAGGAGCGGAAAGCTGGGCCGTGTCGGACGGTCTTGGCGGTCATGCCTGCGGCGCGTTAGCCAGCTATACGCTGTGCTCCACTCTGGCGGCGTGCAATCTCAGCGCTGCGCCGGATTTACAAAGCGTACTGGACCGTTGTCAGTCCCGTCTGGCGGAGCTGATGCATAATCGTCCCGAGACCCACGGGCTGGGCGCCACTCTGGCGGGCGTCTACGAGCAAGAGGGCGCGCTGCATGCGTTCAATATTGGAGATTCGCGTATTTATCATTGGCAATTCGGGTACTTACGTCAGGTCAGTATTGACGATGTGTTCGGATACGACGATGATGACCCACCTGAATTAACCGGGCTGGACGGTCACAAACTGATCGCCGCCCTGGGAGTAGAGCCGGTTAACAATGCTCCCTTCGCCCACTACCGCCCGATTCGATTCGGCGTCACTGACAGATTGCTGATCTGCACCGACGGGGTGACGGATATCGTCTCCGCCTCTGAATTTGAGGCCAATATGATGTCCGGCGACACAGAGCAGGTTGGCGACTGGTTGAGCGCTCGTATCAAAGCTGGCGGAGCGCATGACAATTTTTCGTTTATTCTTATAGAAAGACTGGATGATTGAATCCGGTGTGTGCGACCTGTCCCGGGAGACGCCGACTCGTCTTTCCCGGGATTGTATTTTGGTGTTCATGCGGCTTGCGTTTAAACAGCGGCCGTTGACGTACGTTTTACTCAGAGGTCTGACGGAGTGGTGCAGTGACTGAGGATTCTCGCCCTTCACAGGATAGCTTGGACGAAGTGGTGGATCCCACTCAACCGCAACAGGACTGTGAACCGACGGTAGTAGCGCCGGGGATGGAGCCGACTCAACTGGCGCAGGCGCGATCCGTCGAGGAAGACGCTGCGCAGGAGGATGAGCCCACCGAGCCGCAATTGCGCACGGAGCCCCAGGAGCGGACCGAACCGCAACCTGAAGCGGCCCCGGAAACCAAAGTGGTGCCGCAGCCCGCGACGGCGGTGTCGTCAAACACCTCGCGCCGCACAGACAATACCGCCACCGGTAAAGCTTCCACATGGGGGGTGATCCCTCCGGCGATTCTGCAGAATTATGATCTGGTTGAATGGCTGACCACCATCGGCGCGGAAGCCACCGTCGGCATCGTCACCCGTCACGACAACGGCGAAGACTGCATTCTTAAACTGTACAACCCGAATATGCGCCCTAAGGACGAAGTGGTGCGTTATCTGTTGGGGAATCAGGGCAAGCACCACATTGTTAACCTGATAGAAGCTCAGTTTTGTATGAGCACCCATCGCTTCTTCGAAGTGATGGAATTTGTACAGGCCGGAACCTTAAAAACCTACCTGAAATCTCTCAGCGGCCCCATGTCGCTGACCATGGTGCACAAGCTGCTGGCGCAATTGCATGACGCACTGACCCGTCTGCATGAACACGCCATCGTCCACCGGGATTTAAAACCTGACAACATCCTGCTGCGCACCACCTCGCCTTTGGATATCTGTCTGGTGGACTTTGGTATTTCCTCCATGATGAATACCGAAAGCAACCGCACCACGATCTCCCGCACCGAGCGCTATGCGGCGCCGGAGGCCAGCACGGGTCTCAAATCCGCCGCTCTGGACTGGTGGTCTGTGGGCATGATCATTATGGAGTGTCTGCGCGGCAAGGGCGTTTTCGAGCAAATCGACCACGAAACTGTGGTGGACTATAAGATCCTGCATGACATCGATGTGAGCGGCGTCGCCGACGTGCGCTGGCGCTTGTTATGCGCAGGCCTGCTGACCCGTAACAATGAGCTGCGTTGGGGAACGGAGCAAATAGGCCGCTGGCTGGCTGGCGACAACGACATTCCTGTGTATCGGGACCTGGAGCCGGTGAAGGCGCGGCGTGTGTCCGCACGCGGCAAGGTGCCGGAAGGGGCTTTCCGAATTGGTCTGCATGATTGCATGACGTTGGAGGAAGTCGGCAAGGCGCTGCAATCGGAGTGGGACGTTAACCCTCTGGTGGACAAGGTGTTGGCCAAGCAGTTGGAAAACTGGTTTTCCTCACAGGATAACCTGGAGGCGGCGCAACGGGTGCGTCACTTCGCCCAGGAAAGTAGCGATCCCAACCTGCGTCTGTTCAAGTTCATCAGTTATCTGAATCCCAGTCTCAAGGCCAAATTTAAAGAACTGGAGCTGACCCGGGAAGGGCTGCAGGCGTTTCTAGGGCAAGGCGCCAAGAACCTGACCCGTAGCAACCTGGAAACCCTGACCGGGGTCTATCGCCACAATTTATTGGAGCAGGCGGGCAAGACGCAACGAGACGTCACCCTGCGCCAGTACGCCCACAATTGGCAGCGTGAAGTTATCGCCTATCTGACGTCTCTGAAAGGACTGCGGCAGCAGAGCGGAACCGAGACGCTGATGCCGAGAGTGGAAGCCAATCCGCTGTTGAATATTCCGCTGAAGTTCGCCGAAATGGGGTCTTTCACCCAGCCTGGCGCGTTCGAAAAAATGCCCGGCATGGCCTTCATGGCCCATGTCCTGGAAGCGATACTCAAGCACCAGTCTCCCGCCGAGATTATGGCGCAGGTTTCCATTGAACGTTTCCGGGAGGCCTCTCAGGTCAAGTGGTTCGGACGTATCTATCGGGCGGAGCCGACCAGTATCGCCGAGGCCAGATTCATCCTTGATCTGCTGCCGATGGCGGAGGCGCAACTGGCGGATGAGCGGGAAGAGAAGAGGCGCTACAAGCGCGCATTGATTGAGCGTGTTATTTTCGGCTCGCTGTGGGCCGCTATGTCCACCGGCTTCATCCTGTTCACCTTGCGCAATCACGCCTCCTACCTGCAGGCGGAAAAAGGGCTGGTGTTCGGCCTGATGTTCAGCGTATTGCTGGGCTGCATTCCGTTCCGCCCGAAATATCTGTTGCTGCACGGGCTGAGTTTGAGCGCGCTGGTGTGCGGGCTGGCCCTGGTGGAAGGATCACCCGTGGATCTCTCTTCGGTGGGAGATATGTTGTCCTCCATCAAACGGTTGGGGACAAATCTTGCCGGACCCATGCAGTATCTTATTACCCTGGCGTTGGGCGGCTTCGTGGCGGGCATCGGCATTCGGCAGGTGTTCGCCAAAGCGCCGGACGGACGTTTCGGACAACGTCTGGCGAGAGTGGCCGGGTTAGGTTCGGCTGGGGGAATTTTAGCCGTAATAGTGCTAATTCCTTCTCCAATCGCTACAATAACCGGCCTTGGCGGCCCAGCGCCCGCCAATGGAACAGTGACGCAGGACCTCAGTCCCAGCCTCAGCCTGTTCCTCTATCAGCATTACAGTAGTTGGGTGAAGGCCGAAAGCAATACATTCACTCTGCAAAAACGTCTCAAAGTGAACGAAGATTTACGGGAGCGTTTTGGTAGCCGTTACGAGCAGGATGTTCAGAAGACGCGTGCGCAGCTCAATGTTGCGCAGGATCAGGCGGCGCAGAGTTTAGGGGAATACAAAACAGCTTTGGCGAATGCATGCGATCAGAATCTGAGCGCAGAGAAGTTTACCCGTCATTTAAAGGACAACGGAGTGACAACCGCAAATCTATCCGATCAGCCTGTTACCCGCCTGCTGCTGGATCATCTCGGCCAATGCATTTCCACTGCTGAGGCTGGAGACGACGAATTGAAAGATCAATTGAACGCAATCTTGAATTAAACGACTAGCTATAAGGATTAGTAACGATGAAGAAATTAAGCCTCCTTATCCTCGCAGGCGCACTGGCCACTACCGGTTGCCAGCAACAAAACGCCAAGCCGCAGAATGCGGACCAGAAAGCAGATCAGCAAACCGCTCAATCCACCAGCGACCAGCGCACCCAAACCGTGACTGAAGGCGCGGTGACCGGCGCGGCTTTGGGCGCGGTGACTGGCGCTCTGGTGGATAAGGACAAACGCGGACGCGGCGCACTGGTCGGCGCAGCGGCGGGTGGTCTATTGGGCGGTCTGCTGGGCAGCCACGTGCAGGACCAGCGTGAAGAAGCCATCTCCCAGGAAGATACGCTGGACGTGATGATCGCCAAGTCCACCGCACAGCGCGAGTACGCACTGGACACCAGAAACAATCTGCAGAAAGAAATCGAGTCCATCGAAAAAGAAATCGCTCAAGTCAAAAAGACCAAAGTGTCCAACCAGAACAAAAAGCTGGTGTACGCCAAGCAGAATGAGCGTCTGCAAAAAGTCTCCGCAGAAAACGCCGGCCAGATCGAAGTGTTGGAAGACTACCATCAGCACCTGGTGACCAAGTTCGACGCCATGCTGGCTGAAAACCCTGCGCCGACGCCTGAAAAAGACGCGCTGCAGAAAGAAATCGTCGCACTGACTGACGCTATCCGCTCCATGCGCGTGCAGGAAGAGCAGTTGGCGGCTATCCAGCAGAACCTGATCTAATCTCAGGCCGGACAAGGAGAAGCGCGTATGACTCTGCGAACTCTGTCTGCCGGCCTGATCGCCGCGTCCTTCCTGCTGGGAGGATGCGCGCATCAGCCGAATACGGACAACAATCCCCGCAAAGGCGGCTTTTTTGAAGGCCTGTATGGGGTGTACGGCGGCGATTACGAAGCGCGTAAGGTCGGCAAAGAGCGTGAGCTGGGCGAGGTTAACGCGGAGACTGCGGAAGTCGAAGCCGGCAACCGCGAGCTGGAAATGACCAAAGCCGAGCGCACGGCGGCGCTCAAGATTCAGCGCGCAGAGTTGAACAAACTGAGAAAGCAATTGGACAAGGCTTCCAATAACCTGTCCGCGCTCAAGCAAAAAGTGGGCGTGCAGGAATCCAGCAAGCAGGAGCTGCAGGATAAAGTCGCCGAACTGGAGTACGCCATGAATAACCTGAAGGTTAAGCTCGGGCGCGCCGAAGTCGGCAGTGAAGTCATGTCGGCGGCGGACATGGCCTCGCTGGAAAATCAGCGCGACAGTCTGCTGGATGAATATCAGTTGCTGCAGGAACGCGCGGACCTTCAATTGCAATGATCCCGGGAAGACGCACTGCGCTTCCATGCCTGTTATTGGCGGCCGCCTGCGCTTCTGCGGCGGCCGCTTCTCTCGACACTATCGTCAATGAAAACTGGTATGCGAGCGATGCCGCCAAAGCGCTGCTATTGCAGGAGCGCAAGGATTTGGCGCGACTGCTGCCATTGCTGGACCCCTATGGTCTGGTGATTCCCCCCGAGCGCGCGCGGCGCGGACTGGGCGGAGTGGAATTCGCGCTAGGTCGTCAGCGCTTGATATACCCGCTTCCGGACGGCGGATTGGAGCAAGCGGGAGTCAACCGTCCTTTCATTTGGCTAAATCCCAGTAAAATCAGTCCTGATAGTGAAATCGTCCTTGTCGAAGGTCGTTGGCCTGACCAGTCAGAAAGCTGGTCCCGCCAAGTGCGTTTAGAGCCCTTTAACGCGCCGGATATGATCATCGACGCGAAGCAACAAACGCTGACCTTGTTCCGTATCGACGCCCGCTCAACCCGCGCCACCCTCAATCGTCTCAGCGTAAGGTTGAAGGAAGGGTATACCCTGGATCTGCGTTACTGTCAGGGCGGCGACTTATACGAAACCATCGACATACTTTCCGATTGGCTGCCCGAAGACAAGAAAGTCGCGGAGTTGATCGCCGCCAGCGGGGAAAAGTATGAGTATTACAGCCAGAAAACCGCAAACCACCCGGCGGTTCCAGGCGTCATCCTGCAAAGCGAATTAACCGCCAGCGCATGCGAAGTGATGGCGGGCGCGCTGAAGACGCATTTGGACGTTCCTATTGCGGGGGCGCCTTCCTACGGCAAATGCTGGTCCCAGCAGGAATTCATGCTGAACGACGGCAGCCGTTTGCATTTGACCACCCACTATTACGCCTATGCGCCGGACTTTGAATGCCGCGGCGCCGGTATCCCGGTGGATCAGGCTATTCCGGCGCCGCGGCGATTTCTTCCCGCTGCGGCGCTTAAAGGCCTGCCGCAACGGGAAGATTAACGCTCAGCTTTCAGCCTGCGTTCGAAAACGCTGCTGAGGCAGCGGCGTCTTTAGCGCTTCCTGGCCTGCAAATGGGCCTTTCTGTCGATAGTGCAATCCGCCTGTGCTCCAGCGCCTCAAAATCTCATCAATGATATCGGGATGACTTCCCAGGTGAAGCCGCACATAGGGGGCCGGGGCCTGTTGATTGAACAGCGACGCGCACAACATCGTGCCGGTGGCGTAAAACAGGTCGTCGCGGAAACGATCAATGCCGGCGGGTTCTTTCTGGTAGACCTCGGGCACGGCGAAAATCATGTAAGACGTGGAGGGGCCGATGCAGATTTCGTCTTGCGGCCAACCCAGTTGCGTCACCAGAAACTGCTTCACATGTTCTTTCTGTCGCGCGTACTGCAACCCGGTTTCTACCGTCCAGTCCGCGGCGTCCTGGGTGGCCAGCCAGGCGCACATGACTTCCGCGTTGTGGGTATTGCAGTGATAGCGGTTGATCCAGGATTCTCGCGCTAGCTGACGCAACAGCAGGGGAGATGTCGTTATCGCCGCCACGCCCATGGTGTTGCAACTGAATTGCTTGCCGAAGGGGCGTGTGGAGACCCAGCGCTCAAACATGCCGGAGCGAACCAGCGCGTTGTCTCCGCCATTTTGATCAAAAGCATGCAAGAGCGCCTTCAGATGGTTCACTATCGGCGTTCTGGGGTCATGCACGTTGAAGTAGGCGTCATCCAGGAGCAAGTAAGCGGACTCCTCGGCGCAAACCTGTAACAGGTGCTCCGTCACTTCCGTCGGCCACTGCATGCCGGTGGGATTATGCTGCGGGTTGCTGACGGCGAGCGCAATACGTCGGCTTTGCAGTCCGCGCAGGTCGCCGATAATGTCTTTCCATTCCGACAAATTGGGCCGCCAGCCATGTTGCGGCCGGATGGGCAGGTAGACCACTTCAAAGCCCACATCTTTGAAAATCCCTCGATAGTCCCAGCTGGGGGTGGGAACCAGAGCTACTGGCGCGGCTTCGGGCCAGCGAGCCTTAAATTGCCGATATGCGACTTTCGCCAGATCGTACATGGCCATGCGCGTCGTCATCGCCAGACAACCAACGTCAATACGGCCGGCGAAGCCTTGCAGCAGCGAATACAGATCATGCTCGGCGAGAATCAGGCGATGCAGGAAGTCGCGATGACGCTGAATGCCGTAACCACACTCCGCGTATCCCATGTCTTCAGGTCGAAAGGTGAACTGGTTGATAAAATCCAGAAATCCCGGGCAGACCCCGTTCCAGTGTTCGCCTTTTACTGCATACAGCGGCGGGCCATGAGGCTCGCCGGCGTCGATATAGTGATGATACAGCTGCTGTTCGGGAGAACATTGTCGCAATTGCTCGGAGTCATTGCGCAGGTGATCCGCCGCTGCGCGAATGTGACGGCGCATAAACGGCGTGTGTAAGGGGGGAGCAGGTATATCGGAATGGTCGGAAGTAGAACGATCGGAAGGGAAAGGGGCGTCTTGACGCTCAAATGTGCGTGACATATCGGACCTCCATTTCTAACGACTGCATAGTAAAGTTTAGTTTTTCGCCGCAGGGCGTCCATTGGGCGTTAAAATTATTCCTCATTAGGATTGCCGCTGCATTGATTTCGATGCTATGTTTGCCCACATGAAACTCATCAATCTTTTTTCGACCACCCGCACCACCACCAAATGGCTTGGAGGGTAGTGCGCGTCTGAAGAAAAAGGACCCTCCGAGCGAGAGCCGGAGGGTTTTTTTTCGCCTTCTTGTTTTCGTTTCGGGTCCTGAACTTGTACTGAAAACGAAGCCGTAGGAGGCGAACCATGAAAAATCATCGCGATATCGCAGAAGAACTCGATCTATTCCATTCAGAACCACAGGGGCCCGGTATGGCGTTCTGGCATCCGCGCGGCTGGCGGATGTTCCGGACTGTTAAAAACCATATTCGCGCCGCCTATGAAGCCGAAGGCTTCCAGGAAGTGGCCACGCCGCAGCTTTTGAAGCGGGAGCTGTGGGAGACTTCCGGACATTGGGAAAAATACGCCGATGACATGTTTGTCGGCGCCGGGTTTGGCGACGAGCCGGAATATGCGCTGAAGCCCATGTCCTGTCCAGCGCATATTCTGCTGTATAAGCGAGGCGTGCGCAGTTACAAGTCTCTGCCATTGCGTTTGTTCGAGTTTGGCTCGGTGCACCGCAATGAACGCTCCGGGGCCTTGAACGGGTTGATGCGTCTGCGCCAGTTCACTCAGGACGACGCACACGTTTTCTGTCGCTGGGATCAGGTCAGCGACGAGATTCAGGCGTTTTTGCGCCGGGCCGAGCGCGTGTATGCGGATTACGGATACGGACGCCCACAGGTATTCATATCCACTCGCCCGCAGCGGGACTACTTTGGCGCGCCGGAAGATTGGGAGCGCGCCGAACTCATGCTGGCGGCGGCCTGTGAAGCGGCTGGCGCGGAGTTTGTCCGGCAGGAAGGCGAGGGCGCATTTTACGGTCCCAAGATTGAACTGGCGCTCAAGGACGGGCAGGGGCGTCAATGGCAGATGGGCACTATCCAGCTGGACTTCAACATGCCGGAGCGCTTTGACCTGCATTATATCGACGCCGCCGGCGAACGGCGCCGGCCGGTGATTTTGCATCAGGCGGTGTATGGCTCCATTGAGCGTTGGATCGGCGTGCTGCTGGAGTCTTATCAGGCGGCGCTGCCGGCCTGGGTGCATCCGCAACCGGTGGTGCTGGCCTCAGTGGGGCAAGACTCAGTCGCCTATTGTGAAAGCGTTGGCGATTTGTTGAGGCGTCACGGCGTCCCCGTTGAAATGGACCTGGACGATGTTTCCCTGGCGAAAAAAATGAAGCTGCTGAGGCGGAGCAGAACGCCCGTTGTCTTGATCGCCGGCGCGCAGGAAATGGCGGACAACTCCATCGTAGTGCGTCGACGTGGCGGTGAGCAGGCGCTGGCGTCGCGGGAAGATATCGTTGCGATCGTGAGGGAAGCGCTGGCGGTCGCCAACTCAGTGGATGCTGTTGGGCGCGAATCTGCTCATGAGACGGCGCTGGCAGACTAATGGCTGGCAGAGTAGCGACTTGCAGAGTAACGGGAAAATGAGACGGCTCACGCCGTCCCATTACTATGACGTCCTGGCTACTGGCTACTGGCTACTGGCTACTGGCTACAGAGAGACGCCTAATACGCGGAATTCCAGCAAGCTGGTCCAGTCGCCGTCATAGACATTGGCGTCGTTGACGCGGATGCGCACGTAGCGCCCCGCGGCATCGACCTCATCGTGGTTAGGCGCCTCGATGGTTCCCGGAGTGGCGTTGTCATTGCGATCCACGATCTGCGTCCAGGGGCCTGCGGCGGCGTCACTGATTTCCACCACATAGTGATAAGCGCGATCTTTGTAGGCGACTAATTCAACCGCGCTGATTTGGGACTTTGAGCCAAGATCCACGGTCAGCGCTTGGGGAAAATATTTCGCCGACCAGCGCGTCTCCACATCGCCGTCCACGGCGCGACTACAGCCGTTGCCGTCCTCTTCATCGGTGCAGGAAACCGGTTTGCCCTGGGCGAGATTGGCCACTGTGGTTGAGCCGCCGTCGCTGGGAGGCTCGCCTCCGGCGGGCGCGCCGAATTCGATTTTATCCAGGTCCGGCGCCCAGGCGCTGGTGTTGTAGAAGCGTATAACGTTGTCCCCGGCGTCGAGGAACAAGCTGTCCTCGTACGCCTTAACCTGACTCCAGCCGCCTGAGTTCAACGCGGCGGAGTCCTCTCCTGCGCCATTGACGCTCCAGTACAGGGTGCGGGTTTTGCCCGAAGTGAAGTGCAGTGTCATGGGATAGTAATCGGCGCTTTTGGCGTTGACTCTGAACTCCGCCCAGTTATCGCCATTACCGATGTAGCCCAGGCCTTTTCCGCCGGACATAAAGGATTTCGACAGGACTTTGGCCTGACCGTGCAACCCGGCAGTTTCCGCTTCTATGGTTGTGACGTCGGGCTCGCCGTCGCCGGGTCCGTCTCCAGAGCATTGGTCATCGCCCTCGGCGATGCAGAAATCGTTAAACAGCACCTTTTCGTCCCGCAGAGACGCCTTGTGGTTGAGACTGCGATAAATGCCCCACTTGGGGCGAACGAAAGGCTTGTCGTTGAGCCACATATCAATGTCATTGGAACTCCAGGACATTAACTCTTGGCCATCGCGCAGACGCTTGATGCGGATGCTGTAAGTGCCGTGGTCGTCAAAGCGGGAGGTTTCGATGACCTCCACCCATTCACCCATAAAGGGCTCCAGGTCCACGATTTTGACCTTGCCGAGATTGACGCTGTCTGAGTTGTGAATGAGCTCCATTTTGTTGGGGCTGCCGGCGCGAGGCGTCAAGGTTATCAACGGCATGCCGCCGCCGTCCCCTTTGATTTGGTGGACGTGAGTGAAGCTATAAGACGGCTGGAAGCCTGAGTCCAGCTTGAACTTCCATCTGTAAGTATGTGTTTCGCCTAGGGTTCCTTTTAATTCGTCAGGCGAAGAGGATGCTGTTTTTACCTCTGAGCGCTGACGGTCGCTGTTGATGCAACGGTCGTCGTCTTCGTCCACATGGGCAAGAAAGGCGAATACATGAGTGTTCAGTTCAGCATTCCATTCTTCCGCAATATGTCTGCCGGCATGGCGACAGTCCGGCGTTTCAGGGTCAGCGCCGAGTTTTTCGGCGAAGAGTTCATAAGTGTTGCCCGGACCATCGGCGGAAACGGTGACCGCCGCCTGGGCGGTGGCGCTGGCCAGAGCGGTCAGTGCGAAGGAGGCCGCCAGAGCGGAGGCGGATGAGCGCCACGGTTTACGAACGACGGCGCAGGGCGGCGTCGGGATAGGGGGGACGGTTGAGGTGTTCATAGTAGTTCCTTCCTGCTGTTCTTATATCCGGGCGGTTTGGGCGGCAGTACGGATGAGTTCCGCCAACAATGAAAATCATGGCGCACTGCAGCGAAACAACAAGAGTGTAAAAAGATGACGGCTGCTCCAATACCCTGGATGGCCTAAGGAGTAGGTGATATTTCGTTTGGAATAAGCCGTAATTCTTTGTCTAATTAATTTAAAAACAATTGGTTATGGATTGTTTTTAAAGTGAATTGGTGAGTTTGGGAGAGCCATTGTCATCTCCCAAAGTGTTCCCAAATGCAAGTTGGCGGGACGGCGTCGACCCCGCACTCAGTAGATGGGGAGAGGGCCATGCTCTTTCACGGAGCGGATGGCGAAACTGCTGTCGATGTTATTGACGGCGGGCAGGCTTTGCAGGCGGCGCACCCAGCGTTCGTATCCCGGTAGATCTGCGCTGACCACTTGCAACAGGTAGTCGAACGGACCTGATACCGTATGGCAATTCACGACCTCGTCCATATTGCGCACCTTTTCTTCGAAGTCGGCGACCACGGACTCTGTGTGCCGGCTTAAACGGACATGCACGAAGATGGTGACCCCCAGTCCCAGCTTGGTTCTGTCCAATTGCGCCCGGTAGGTCTGTATCAGTCCGCTTTCCTCCAGATGTCTGACGCGTCGGGCGCAAGGCGAGGCGGAAAGGCCGACTTTATCCGCCAGTTGCGCCGTAGTGAGTCGGGCGTCCTGTTGCAACAGATCCAATAACTGTCGGTCTATCCGGTCAAGATTTGCTCTCTGCATGCGATTAGCTCCAATCACTACAAATTGATAATTTCTTGGCTTAATGAGCTAATTATGCGCTATTTGATCGTGAAAGTTGCCCGTTTTCGCCTCTTAATTTCCATGATAATGGGAAAAACAACTAACGAGGCATCCCTATGTCCGCCAGTGCGTCCATTAACGCTCACTCTGAGGCGTCCCTGACCCGAGTCACTCCAATCCTGTCTGACTCGAAGCAAAAATTGCTGGGTTATGGCGCTGCTTGTCTCACTGTGTTGATCTGGTCCAGCTATTTTCTCTCCCTTAAGTTTGGCGCGCTGTCGCCCCTGGGGATTTTCGATCTTGCCCTGTTTCGCTTCTGTATTCCCGGTCTTATCCTGATGCCCTTGCTCATCAAACGCCGGCATCGCATTCTCGCGGCGCCCAAACTGTACCTGTTAGGCGTCATGTTGGGGGCGGGGCTGCCGTTCTTTCTGTTGAGCGCCGCCGCCATGGGCTGGGCCCCGGTGGCGGACGGCAGCACATTGATTCCCGGAGCTGCGCCCTTGTTCGTCACGGGTATGGCGGTGCTGATCTTCAAGGAGCCTTTGTCGGTATGGCGTCGATACGGGCTACTGGCGGTGGCGGTGGGCGCCTCCTGTTTTCTCTATTCCTCCTTATCCAATCCTTCCGGTGACCTGTGGCGCGGCCATGTGCTGTTCTTATTCTGTAGCGCCATGTGGGCGGTGTTTACGATTTCCGTTCGTCAAAGCGGCTTGAAGCCCTTGGAGGCGGCAGCGGTAGTAACGACGCCGAATGCGGCGCTGCTATTGATCTGGGCGCTATGGAGCCAGCCCGAATTAGCCTGGAGCGACATGCCTATGATGGAGTTAACGGCGCAGATGCTGGTGCAAGGCATTGGAGTAGGGCTGGGAGCGGGCTTTCTGTACAGTTTTGCGATCTCGCGACTGGGCGCCGAAATTACCTCCGCCATTGGCTCCATGACGCCAGTTTGCGCCACTTTGCTGGCGGCGGTTATGTTACAGGAAAGCGTCGAATTTGCTTCCCTGTTGGGACTGGGCTTGGTAACCTCAGGCGTCATTTGCGCCAGCGGTCTGCTGAACCGGGAGAAAGCCTGAGCAGGTTAAGCGGCGGCGCCGAAAATCACTGAATTTCCAACGTCAATCACTCTATCAGATGGAGTAAAAAACATGTTCGAGCGTTTAAGCGCCCCCAAGCAGGACCCGATCCTGTCCATCAGCGTTGCATTCAAGGAAGACCCCCGACCCAATAAAATCGATCTGGGCATCGGCGTATACCGCAACAGCGAGGGGCAAACGCCGATCATGGCCGCCGTGCGCGAGGCGCAACTGGTGCTGGCGAACACGCAGCAATCGAAAAGCTATGTCGGTCTGGCGGGTGACGAAGTCTTCAACAAGGCGATGGTTGACCTGTTGTTGCAGGGAACCAAATTGCACAGCCGCGCTGCGGGCGTGCAGACGCCTGGCGCCAGCGGCGCGTTGCGTATGCTGGCGGATCTGCTGAAACAAGCGCGTCCGGACGCCACCGTCTGGATCAGCTCGCCCAGTTACGTGAATCACCGTCCGGTGATGGAAGCGGCGGGTCTGACCGTGAAAGAGTACCCGTATTTTATCGCCGAAACCAAAGCGGTGGACGAAGCCGCCATGCTGGCTCAGGTTGAGCAGTTGGGCGAAAGCGATGTGCTGTTGCTGCACGGCTGCTGCCACAACCCCACCGGCGCGGATATTTCCCTGGACGCCTGGAAACGCATTGCGGAACTGACCAACTCGAAAGGGTTTCTACCGTTTGTCGATATCGCCTATCAGGGCTTCGGCGATGGCCTGATGGAAGACGCGGCTGGTTTGCGCATCCTGGCTGACAGCGTGGAAGAGATGATCATCGCCACCTCCTGCTCGAAAAACTTTGGCCTCTATCGCGAGCGCACCGGCGCGGCTATCGTTATCGGCAAAACCATGGAAGAGACCATGAAGGCCCGGGGACGTATCCTGGAAATGGCGCGCTCCACTTACACCATGCCGCCAGATCACGGCGCGGCGATTGTCGCCATGATTTTGAATAACCCGCAGTTGAAGGAAACCTGGTTAACCGAACTGCAGGACATGAACGCCCGCATCAAACGTCTGCGTGAACAATTGGCGACGGCGTTCCAGGCTGCGACTGGCAGTGATCGTTTTGACTACTTCAAACGTCACAAAGGCATGTTCTCCGTCACCAGCCTGAGCGATGAGAAAATCGCTATGCTGCGCCAGGAACATGGCGTGTATCTGGTCGGCGGCGGCCGCTTGAATGTAGCGGGCCTGAGAGAAAGCGACATCGACGCGGTGGTGAAAGCCTTTATCGCTGTCGGCGCTTGATAGACAGACCTGGCGTCACCTCATAAAAAAGCCCCGCGCGGATGGGCGCGCGGGGCTTTAAGGCATCCTGCCGGTCAGGCGCAGTTGCGGACGCCAACAGGCTGATCCTGCAACTACGCCGATTCCCTTTCATCTTGAAACGAACGCCAGGCCGGCAGCGGGTCAGGGTAGGTCACCCAGACTTTTTCGCCCTGAGCCAGTTCCGCATCCGTCAATAAACAGGCGTCGAGTTCGCTTCGTAATCGGTCCCAATCGATTCCCTGTCCGATAAACACCAGCTCCTGTCGCCGATCGCCGTAAGGCTCCAGCCAGTTACCGCGAATCAGACGCAGGGACTCTTCATCCTGAGGCCAGTATTCCTGTGGCGCGCCCGCCCAGAACAGGCCTGCGTAACTGTAACGCATCACGCCGCCGGCCTGGGACCAGCTTCCGGCTTCATACGGGCGGCTGGCCAGCCAGAAATACCCTTTGGAGCGCAGCAGGCGGCCATTATTCCAGTCTCTTTCCAGAAATTGCTGGAAGCGTTCAGGATGGAAAGGGCGACGGGCGCGGAAACTGATGCTGCCAATGCCATACTCCTCAGTCTCCGGCTTGTGCTCGCCGCGCAATTCCTGCAGCCAACCCGGCGCGCGGGAGGCTTTCTCAAAATCGAATCTCCCCGTGTTTAACACTTTAGACAGCGGCGCCTGTCCCATCAAGGCCGCCACGATATCCGCGTCCGGGTTAAGTTTGCGCAGTACGGAAAATAACTCTTCCCGTTCCGCCTGACTGATCAGGTCAAGCTTGCTCACTACCAGCACGTCGCTGAACTCGATCTGTTCCACCAGCAGTTCGGCGACATTGCGCTCGTCTTCAGCCCCTAACGACTCGCCGACCTCCTGCAACGTAGCGGCGTTTTCATAATCGCGCATGAAATTGACGCCATCCACCACCGTGACCAAGGTATCCAGACGGGCGATATCCGCCAGGCTCTCGCCATGTTCATCCCTGAACGTAAATGTCTCGGCTACCGGCAGGGGTTCGGAGACGCCGGTGGATTCAATGACCAGATAATCGAAACGATCCTCCCGCGCCAGACGGGACACCTCCTGTAGTAGATCCTCACGCAAGGTGCAGCAGATACAGCCATTGCTCATTTCCACCAGCTTCTCTTCCGCGCGATTCAGATTCACCTCGCGATTGATCTGGTTGGCGTCAATGTTGATTTCGCTCATGTCATTAACGATGACCGCGACTTTGAGGCCGTCCCGGTTTTGCAGAATATGGTTGAGCAGGGTGGTTTTTCCTGCGCCGAGAAATCCCGACAGCACGGTCACAGGTAATTTACGCATGGTATGACTCCTGGGGAGATAAATAGTGAGTTTTTTAAATGTTATAACATAACAAAAAGACTATTTTGTCAACAAAGTTAAAACTCACAAAGGGAAACAAGAATATCGGTCAAAATTTGTTCGGGTGTTTTATAATTAACAACAGAACTGGCGTTATGAGAGGAATGCCTCTTCTGCAATTCAGCCCACCATCTCTCCTTGGCTACCTCGGAGCTTCAACAATGTCCCCTGTGAAAGTTTCCAAGCTCACCGTGGCGCTCATGTTTAGCCTGTTGTTTTTGGCTGCGCCTGCTTATTCCGCTTGCTCCAAATCCCTGGTCATCAATCAGGCGAATTGGAAGCCTTATATGTACGTGAAGGAAAACGGAGAACTTGCCGGTTTGGACTATGAACTGGTCAAAGCCATATTGGATCTCGCCGGCTGCGAGTATACGTTCGTGCGGATTCCCTCCAAGCGGGCGTTATTGGAACTGGAGAAAGGGCGCGTGGACATGGTGGCGGGCGCCTCCATTACGCCGGAAAGGGAAGTGTACGGGCGCTTCACCGTCAGTTATCGGGATGAAACCATGGTGATTTTCATCCGCAAGGAACAGCAGAACTATTACCCCGCCTCAAGCCTGAATGAGCTGTTGAATAACTATCAGCTGATCTTCGGCGCAGTCATCGGCGCCTATTATGGGGCGGAGTACGAGCTGTTGGATCACGCCTCGCTGGCGAAAGACAACCGCCTGATCCTGATGAAAGACAACGAACGGCTGCTGGATTTACTGGTGTTGAACCGTCTGGACGCTATCGCAGGCGACCGGGTCAGTTTGAGCGTCATGGCGCGAACGCTGGGCATTGCGGAGAAGGTGGCCATTCATGAACACCTGTTGAATCAGGATTTCGTGCATTTCCTGTTAAGCAAGAAATCCACGACGCCGCAGGACCGGGAGGTGCTGAACAGCGCTATTCAGACGTTTGTTAAGTCGGATGAATATAAATATATTCTCAGCCGTTATGGACTGGAGCCCTATACCCGCCCTGGATCGGATAAAGTCTTGCACGACTTTTATCTGGATCAGCTAGAGAAGGCGGAACAGAACTGAGATGAGCGGAACTGAGATGAGATTGCGGCGACTCCGCGCAGATGCGCGGAGTCTGTCGTTTCAGGCATAAAACCTGAGAAAATGTCTGAAGTTATTCAGATCAAGGAGTCAGCACTTCAAACTCCTGACCCGTTTCGAACACGAAGGCCCGACCGGGACATCCTTTAGCATCAAAGTCATACCATTTTGCATGCAATGAACCATCCGTCGTCTTCGTGTAGCCGCAGCCCCGATCGGGGTTCGGCTCGTTCAGGTTCCAGTGCACATCACAGCCGCCGTTGTCGACAAACCCCGTAGAGGTTTTCACATAGCGGCAGTCCTCGGGCCAGATACAGGACAAAGTCCATAAGCCCGCGCACTTGGTTTCCTCTCCCGCCATCACAGCGGCGTTATATTGCTCGTCGACCACCTGAATTCCCTCTATTGTGGCGAATTCCTGAGCCTGTATCGCTGCGCTTAACAACAGCGCGCTCGTCAGCATCATGCCTTGTTTGAAATAAGTCATTTTTTCTCCTTTATTATGTTCGCCTAGTCCTATTGATTGGCTTAAAACGACCGCGCAGAGACGTATCCTGACGCCTTCTGCGCTTTGCTGCGCTCCACTCCAGGTGACATCCAGAGGGGGAGCGTGCGGATGTATTTTTAACACAGTTATTGTGACGAAATATTGTATATTTCCGGCATTTTGAAATGCGTCAGCGCTGTCGTTTCAGACATCTAAAGGAAGCCAGTAATTCGCAGGATTAATTGTTCCAGAACAGGAGGTCGGGAGAGCATAAAATCCGCTATAATTTTCTCGTCATCCGCGCCATTATGGCGGACAAAAAAGGATATCCCGGACAGGAAATATGAAAAAACATGGAACGCTTTTTTTCTTAGTCGTCTTTACCGCCCTGATGGCCTTGCTGGTCGGCGTGTACTGGCAGGAAATCGAACGCAGCGTCGACGCCAAAGATACGCTCGCCCTGGGCGGCACCAAGATGAAATACAGGGAAACCCTGAAGGTGCTGCTGTGGAAGGGCTATATTCCCGACTCCGTGCACAAGAAAATTCAGCAGGATCTGAATATCAACATAGAGGTCACCACTTTTGATTCCGATGCGGAGTTCAAAAAACATCTGAATCTTCACGGCAACGACGACAAGAATCCCAACGATCCGGAAATTCCCTTCGATATCATCATGCCCACCGACTACATGGTGTTGAGTCTGGCGGAGAAAGGGCTGATCGAGAAAATCAATTACGACAAGATTCCCAACTACCGCAATATCGCGATGAACCTGCGGCGTCAGGATTTCGCCAGAAGCCTGTTCGATTACTCGGTGCCTTATATCTACGGCAGCCTGGGCATTGGTTATAACTACTGGGAAATCGGCAATATCGTTTTTAACTGGAAGATGCTGTTCGAACCACAGTCGAACACGTCTCTGAAAGGGTTGATAGCGATTTCGCCGGACGCCCGCATTAGCCTTGGCATTGCGCTGCTCGCCATGGGCAAGTCGCCCAATTCCACAGATGAGGACGAAGTACAAAAGGCGGGGGAATATCTGAAAACGGCTATCGCCAAGTACGATATACGCATGATGAACTCCGGCATGGGCGACATGCTGGCCAGTCAGGACTTGTTGCTGACCATGGCCTGGAGCGGTGAAATTGCGGAAGCGCTCAATGAAGACCCGGACGTCAGCGGCATTAACAGCCTGGCGGCGAAAATCGTGCGTTTCTCTTTACCGGACGAGGGCGCTCTGGTGTATTTCGACGCGCTGGCGATTCCCAAAACTTCCACCAAGCAGGAACTGGCGTTGGAATACATCAACTGCCTGCTCGATCCCTTCATGTCGGCGGACGTCACCAATTACTCCTACTTCGCCACCGTCAATCAACAGGCGGAGCCTTATGTGAAGACTGAGATCGTGAATGGCCCGGCCTACTTCCTGCCCACCACCACCGGTCCTGTGTTTATCCGCCAATACCTTGGAGATGACGAGAAGATCTATGACACCGTATGGCGCGACGTCATGCGCTTTTACTTCGAACATCTACGCAAGCAGAACTACTACAAAACCGAACGCAGCCAGCACCAGCTCTGGAAGTTCTGAGGCGACCGTCAATCGACGGTCACCCCCACATCCTGACGTTGTTCAATGCCTTCCCCCAGATTCTTGGTGCTGGGTTTGGCGGTTGGCGTTGAAGGGATGATGACGTTGGAAGGCGCGGACGGGTCGCTTGCTCTCGGCTGCGCAGTCGGCGTTGCGGAGGAGGTCAGGGCGTCGTCCGTCTGAGCGATGTTGGTGGACTTCAGGCTGGAGGCGAACACGGAGGACAGGTCCGAAATGCCCACGGGAGAACTGGGCGCCGCCGCAGTGGTCGTGTCGCCGGCGGTATTCAGAATCAACGGCAGACCGTCGGTGCCGCTGCCGCCAATCACCACCAGCTTGGCGTTGTTGGATTTCGCCAGCTCCAGTGTGGCGCGAATACCCTGATAGCGCAGATATTCTGGGGTCAGCCCTTCGTTGACGTTTTTCTGGAACAGCTGAATCCCTTGCGACTCATACTGCTTGCGCTGAATCTCCAACTGCTCCCGCTCCAGAATATAGGTGTACGCCAGAGCCTTTTGTTCCTCTTCCAGTTTGGTTTCTATGGCGGAGGCGACGGTGTCCGGCAGATGAATTTCCTTGATCAGCAGATCGTCCAGCACGATATGCCGTTGTTGCAGTTCGGTCAGCGCCATCAGCACGATGTTCTGAATGATGTTGCCCTGGGTGGCGTAAATGTCGTCCGGTTCATACTCGCCCAGCACCCGACGGATAATGGCCTGGGTTTCCGGTATCACCACCCGGTCGATGTACTCCGGTCCTACATACTCATGTAACAGGTACAGCGTCTTGCGATTGGGCGAGAAACGCACGGACGCGCGCACCCGAATCAGCAGGCCGTTTTTACTGAGCACGGTGAAGATGGTTTCCCGCTGCTGCACCCGCACTTCGTATTTGTACATGATGTTGAACGGGTTAATGATGTGCAGCCCGCCGCCGTAGACCCGCTGCTCCACGCCGTCGTCGAAGCGTTTCCAGAGCACGCCGGCTTCCCCGGGGTAAATATTGATGAAGATGCGGTGAAATAAGTAGGCGACAAGAAACAGGAAGATAAAAAACAACACGATGAGAGGGACCTTGGCGCGGCGCCAGAATGGCCGCCAGCGCGTCATGAATCTCTCTCTCCAGCGTTTATTTCCCTTACTTCTCATGGATGCCGTCGCATTCATACCCAAAAGTCCCTTCTTGAACCAAACGTCTGCACTCTCCTGACGCTGGAGAGTTAAATGTGCAGACTAGGATTTGTGATTATTTTGCCAGCGTCGAGTTTGATCACCCGGTCAGCGATATCGAAATAATGATCGTCGTGGGTGGCCGCGATAATGGTTTTACCCTGCGCCTTCATTTCGGGAAGGATGGTCTCATAGAAATAGCGCCGGAAATCCGGGTCCTGATCCGCAGCCCATTCATCGAAAACATAGATCTGTTTGTCCTCCAGCAAGGACACAATCAGCGCCATACGTTTCTTCTGGCCGGTGGACAGCTTGATGTCGCTGATTTCGTTGTCCTTGATCTGGCAACGCTCCGACAGTTTCATCAGCTCCAGCAGGCGCTTCACTTTGCTGCGATCTTTGACGTCCACGCCATACAGATGCTTGAACAAATGGAAGTCGGAAAAGATGACGGAATACAGGCTGCGGTATAGCAGCATGTTGTTGGCGTGCAGGGGGCTTCCGTCCAGTAAAATACTGCCGGTATCGGGCTGGTATAGCGCCGTCAGCAGCTTGAGAAAGGTGGACTTGCCGCTGCCGTTGCCGCCGATCATGAAGATGATCTCGCCCCGTTTGATCGTCAGATCGATAGGCCCGACGGTGAAGCCTTTGGCTTGCCCCGGGCCTGGCTGTCCGTTTTCGTTGTAGCTGAATTTGAGGTTGTCGCAACAGATTTCCTGGAACGGCGCTTCCTGATTCTGTGCGAGGGCGTCCTCATCGGAGAAGTGCGTCAGTTGGTCTGATTCGATGCTGCGCAAACCGTCCAGCTCTGTCTCCAGGCGCTGAATATTGACGATGGCCACGTTGCTTTTGGCGATCAATGGCGCCACGCCGACGATTTCGCTCAAGGGGCCGATGACGAACAGCATGATGGCCGCCAGCTTGGGAATGCTCTCTGTGGAAGAGGCGCTGATCATCGGAATCAGGAAGATGATGGACGCCATCAGAATAAAGGTGAAACTCTGGGTGAAGACGTTGAGGTTGTTGTACGCCAGACCGGTTTCTATTTTCAGCGTCTCCATACTGTTGGAGAGCGGCAGCAAACGCTCCTGGTAGAAACAGTTGCTTTTCGACGGGTTGATCTTCAGCTCCTTGAAGCCGTCCAACAGTTCGCCAAGGGCGTCGAAATACTCATTCTGCTTCTCCGACGCCATGTGCAGCTTACGGTGCAATACGCGCTGTCGGGCGAAAAAATAGAGCAGACAGAGCGCAGTGGTCAGCACGGTGAGGAGCAGGGCGGTGGTGGACACATAAGCAATGAACATCAGCGCGAATATCACCATCACAAAAGAGCCGATGGCGTTGATGATGAAGGGCGTATATTGCGACAGCGTCAGGGTTTCCGTATTCAAAACCGAATACATACGACCGCGGCCCACTTTCTCAAACGCGCGCAGGTCCGTTTTACGGATTTTATCGGCGATGCGGGTGCGGATACGCTCAAGGACATGCTCCACCTGGGTGGTGTTGTAATTGAGGGTATAGCGTTTGCTGAGCCAGAATGCGGCGAGGGCGACGGCGAACATCAGCAGGTAGCGGAAGTTCAGTTCATGGGGGGCGGCGTGTTGCGCGGCGTGAATAACGATGACGGCGATGACGCCGTTGAGCATACCGCTGACCACCACCATCGCCAGCGCGTAATAATTGAAGTCCGCGTGTTCCCGTTTAATAAAGTTCAGAAATTCCATATAACGCAGCGACCGCCCATGTCCGGGTGATAAGGGATTCTTTTTGTATTTCTGTCAGACGGGTGCTGGGGGAAGAATAGATAGAGAGCGGACAAAGCCCTGTAAATACAGCATTTTTCCTGTTTTTCGATCACCCTTCCATAGTGTGCGAAATCATTCTAGGAGCTTTGCGCCGATATTTCTAATATTTCCTGCACTTGCGCGCGCGGAAAAATATTTTCTGAGAATCCGCTACCGATTTTTTCTCGCTTAACTATACTTATCGCTACCTTGCTCGCGCAGGGGGCGTCCCGTCTGGTCCAAAATTTATAGAAAGGACTGATTTAGAAGGAAAAATTAATTTTTCCGGGAAGCCCGTCCAGAGCAGGACGCAGCCCGTCAGGGAGTTCAACAAGGGCTGTCGCAGCCGCACGTATGGGCGCCAAAAACGTGCGGAGGTAACCTCATATAACAACAAGATAAAAGTTGATAAGCGACATGGAAAAACTTGCTGACGTCGAGGCGTGTCCCGTTGATCGTCTGGATATCTCTCAAATCACCCCCCAATTGTTTCACTCGGAATACCGGCGCAAAAGCCGCCCCCTGATTATCACCGGCGCCCTGAACGACGCCAAAAACTGGTCCCTTGAATTTATGTGTCGTGAAGTCGGCGATCGTAAATTTCCCGTGCGCTGCTACGGCCCTGGACACTTCAACAAGCCCAAATCGGAATGGAGCAAATACTGCGATTATCAGGAGATGAAACTCGCTGATTATGCATTGCAGCTGACCAGCGATTACGCGCGCAAGAACAATCATTACATGGGACAGGTCGCCATCGGCGATACGCCGCTGGCCAATGTGCTGCGAGGCGCGCTGGGTAATATTTCCGAGCGTTGCGATATGCAGAAAGCCACGGACATGTTCCTCTGGCTGGGGCCCAGCGGCCACACCGAACCGCTGCATTGGGATTGCGGGGAGGGCACGGTGCTGATGCTGCACGGCGCCAAGAAAGTGGTGCTGTTTCCGCCGGAGCAAAGTGAAAACCTGTATCCCTTTTCGCTCTATGGCAGCCCCGCTGCGCCCTGGTTCAGCAAGGTCTACGTGGCGAAGCCTGATTACGACGCCTACCCGAAACTGCGGGAAGCCATGAAACACAAAATCGAGCTGGTGCTGCGTAAAGGCGAGGTGCTGTTCATTCCCGTGTACTGGTGGCATGAACTGTCCAGCATCGGTAAGGATTTTTATACCTGCTCGGTCAATCGCTTCTGGCGGGTCAAGCCGTTCTCCCGTCTGACCAGCAATAAACTGGGACTGGCGCTGTACCTGTCCCAACTGGGTCTGATGACCGTTAATGGCGTTATCGACGGTTTGCGCAGACCGGCTGATGTGGTTTAGGGGTTAGAACGCGACGGGGTTATCAGGATGATCGCCTGAGGCTCCGTCGTCGCTCTGTCGTATCTTCCGCCACGCCCCCAATAAAATCTCTTCCCAAGGAGATGCCTGTCATGAACAAGGAAAAGAGTTACGGCTTGCAGTCCGAGGTGGAACGTCTGGATGCAGAGGACAGTGAAAGGTTCGCCGCGTTATGTCAGGAGTCATCGCGACCGGTGATTCTGACCGGAGGCGCGCTGGCGTGGCCGGCGCTGGAGAAATGGACGCCGGATTACTTTCGACGACGTTTCGCCTCGCAACGAGTGCGCCCGTCTTTGCAGTTGCCCGCCTATGGCGCTCCCTATTTCAGCACCGAAAAACATCACCGCAGAGAGATGTATCTGAGTGAGTTTATCGACATTCTGGAGACAGGCGACGCCTGTTATGTCGACCAGACCGACGTGCACTCTTTTAGCGGTCTGGAGGAGGATTATTGCTACCAGCAGTTTATTTCTCCGGGGTTGAATTTCACTAGTCTCTGGATCGGCTCCAAGACCCGCTCGGGACTTCATTACGACAATATGGACAACCTGTTCGTGCAGGTTTACGGAGAGAAAAAAGCGATCCTGCTGGCCCCGCAGGAAGCGCGTAATTTATATCCCTTTGGCGACTGCATCTCCAAGAGTCGGGTGGACCCGGAACGTCCCGATCTGATGCATTATCCCCGCTTCGCCAAGGCGCAAACCCTGATTGCCCGTCTGCAACCCGGCGACATTTTATTTTTCCCCCGTGGCTGGTGGCATCACTTTTCGTCCCCCGGGCCGTCGATCTCACTGTCCTGCTGGTATGGCGCGCCGCTCACCATCGCCGAGCAGGCGCGCGGGGTGAATCTGGCGGGACGGCATTTGTGGTTTCGCATCCTGCGCGACTTCCTCTGGCACGGTGTGTTAGGCCGCGCCTACAACCAGCGATTATTCAGTACGCCTCCTACCGGCAAGCTGCTTTATGACTTGCTGTTCGCACCCAAACGACTGACAAAAACCGAATAAAGGAATGCTTATGTCTAAACCAATTTATGTGCTGGGAACCGGACTGTCCCATGACGGTTCAGCGTGCCTGTTGAAAGATGGCGAGGTGTGCGTGGCCATCGAGAAAGAGCGGATCACCCGCATCAAGCATGACGGTTTTTGTGACAGCGAAGCGATGCAATATTGTCTGGATGCAGAAGGCATCGGCTTTGACGATGTGGCGGTGGTGGTGCAGAACGCCAATTTCAGCAACTTCGATCGCGGCAACAAGATCTTTCATGGGCAACCGCGGATCATTCCGGATCACGTTAAAACCGTCACCATTTCTCACCATATGGCGCATGCCTACAGCGTAGTGGGAACCAGTCCCTTTGATGAAATGGCGGTGCTGGTGATCGATGGCTGCGGCAGTAGTTGGGACGACTGTCTGGACCTCGACGGCGCTCATCTGCCGGAGCCGCAACCGGGTTCTGACAATAATCATCTGTTCTTCGAAAAGGACAGTTATTACCTGTACGAGAAAGGGAAGCTGCGTCCGGTCTACAAAGATTTCTCTCCTTTCGGCTATTTTCTCAAGGGATACTCCATGTGCCCGCCGACCACCAAGCACTCCATCGGTGGGCTGTACTCCGGAGTGAGTCAGTATGTGTTTCAGGGTATGGAAGACCCGGGCAAACTGATGGGGCTGGCGCCTTATGGACGTCCTGGCGTTTATGATTTTCAGGCCTTCGAATGTCGCGACGGACGCGTGTTCGTCAATTATGACTGGATGAAGCACTTCGATCGGCCGCGGGTTCGCTATGAAGATCTGGCGGAGAATTTCGACTACTACGCGGATATCGCCTATTGGATGCAGCGGGAGATTGAGCGCGCGTTGTTGTATCTGGTGAACCATCGCTTCGAGCATCAACCCCACAAAAAACTGGGATACGCCGGCGGCGTGGCGCTCAATGCGGTGGCCAACGCCAAGCTGTTGAAGCAGACCGGCTTCGAGGATTTCTATTTTCAACCTGCCGCGGCGGATAACGGTCTGGCTATCGGTTGCGCCTATTACGGCTGGCTGGAAGTGCTGGGACAGGAGCGGATCAAGCACGACGCGTCGCCTTATTTTGGCAAGTCCTACGAAGCGGAGGAACTGTATCCCGCCATGCAGACGTACGCCGGAAAAATCAGTTACCGACGCCTGCCGGAAGACGAAGCGATCAATCGTACCGCCGAATTGCTGGCCGCCGGCAAAGTGGTCGCCTGGTTTGAAAAAGGCTCCGAATTTGGGCCGCGCGCCCTGGGGCATCGCAGTATCCTGGCGGACCCACGTAACCCGGACGTACGCGAGCATATCAACCGTAACGTTAAATTCCGCGAAGACTTCCGGCCGTTCGCACCCTCCGTGCCGCTGGAAAAAGCTGGCGTCTATTTTGACTGCGACTATCCCAGCCCCTACATGATTCTGGTGGCGCCAACCCGGCAAGAGTGGAAAAAAGAAATCCCCGCCGTTGTCCACGCCGACGGCTCCGCCAGAGTGCAGACGGTGACCGAGTCCGTGTCGCCCAACTACTATCGGCTGCTAAACAAATTTGGCGAACTCACTGGCGTCTCCGTGCTGCTCAACACCTCGTTCAACAAGAAAGGCATGCCCATCGTAGAAACCCCCAAAGAAGCCCTCGACTTCTTCATGGAATGCGCCCTGGACGCACTGGTCATCGACGACTGCCTGATCGAAAAAGCCGCCGTCGCCCAGGAATCCAGCAAAGTGGATGAGAAGAAAGAATGGGAAAAAAGCCTGGGCAGCCTGTACCCGGAAAACGTGGGCATTTGATCCAATAAACCTCTGTGACCCTCAACAAAAATCCCCCGTGCGAGCGGGGGATGGCTACTTCTGCAGACTCGCTTGAACTAAGCTATTCACCCCCAAGTAAAAGCTCATTTCTTTCCTATACTTAAACCACACAGCGCTAACCCCAGGCTCCCATAAAATCCCTGGGAGGTTAGCGATCATGCAAAACACTGAAAGACAAAAGCTTTTCACCGCAGACAGAGAAAAACCGCTCTTTAACAACACAAAACTCCCCAGGTTAGCGCAAACACGCCATTAACACCTTTGGAATCATTGCATTATAGTTAGGCAGTCGCCTCCCATGCGGAGGCGTGGATTGAAACACGGATGATGCGTAATTGACCATTGGGAGATATCGTCGCCTCCCATGCGGAGGCGTGGATTGAAACTTCTTTCGCCAGCTCGATTTGTTGCTCAATGGTGGGTCGCCTCCCATGCGGAGGCGTGGATTGAAACAGCAGCAGGCGGCGGATGACGGCATTCGGTACAGTCGCCTCCCATGCGGAGGCGTGGATTGAAACTCTGACGGCAGCAACAATGCCGATCACACGGTAGTCGCCTCCCATGCGGAGGCGTGGATTGAAACAAAGACTTGGCGGATAGTAGGGGAGATTAACAAGTCGCCTCCCATGCGGAGGCGTGGATTGAAACTGCAGGGCCATAACGTCTACGGCCCTAATGATCCGTCGCCTCCCATGCGGAGGCGTGGATTGAAACCTCTCCAAATAAACATCATCTATTTCACTCATTGGTCGCCTCCCATGCGGAGGCGTGGATTGAAACGCCTGATATGTTCTCGCCGCCTGGCGCAGTACTTGTCGCCTCCCATGCGGAGGCGTGGATTGAAACAAGCATCTTCGAGCGCAAAAAGCCGTTGGCTGAGTCGCCTCCCATGCGGAGGCGTGGATTGAAACTGCTGATTTCATGATTCACCTCGCCTTGAAAATGGGTCGCCTCCCATGCGGAGGCGTGGATTGAAACCGGAACCAATCGGCCCCATAATGCCGCGAAAGAAAGGTCGCCTCCCATGCGGAGGCGTGGATTGAAACATGTACAAGCGTGGCCCGCTGGTAACCCCCGGTATGTCGCCTCCCATGCGGAGGCGTGGATTGAAACTGGGATCCTGACCGCGATCATGTTTGCAAGCATTGTCGCCTCCCATGCGGAGGCGTGGATTGAAACTTCAATCCGGCCATCATCGCCCGCGATTTGGGGCGTCGCCTCCCATGCGGAGGCGTGGATTGAAACATGTCCATCATCATCATACTTTATCCAAGCCCAGTCGCCTCCCATGCGGAGGCGTGGATTGAAACCTGATGCCACATCAATAATGGCTGATACATCAATCGTCGCCTCCCATGCGGAGGCGTGGATTGAAACTTTATTTCGCAGCGGGGTAGCCAGATAGCTAAAAGTCGCCTCCCATGCGGAGGCGTGGATTGAAACCATTGGGAGATCAGGTCCAGGCTGGCCGCTGTACCGTCGCCTCCCATGCGGAGGCGTGGATTGAAACCACTTGCTCCCCCTTGTCTTTCATTAACATTAAGTCGCCTCCCATGCGGAGGCGTGGATTGAAACCACCCTGACTATGTCAGGTCCACTCAGGAAGCGGAGTCGCCTCCCATGCGGAGGCGTGGATTGAAACCATAACGCGCCCCCTCGATTACGCTTTGATTTTGAGTCGCCTCCCATGCGGAGGCGTGGATTGAAACCTGCATTTCCGCAGGCGTGGTGTAAGCCACGCCAGTCGCCTCCCATGCGGAGGCGTGGATTGAAACTGTTATCCATCAGAGAGAGGTCACAGCCAGGCGAACGTCGCCTCCCATGCGGAGGCGTGGATTGAAACATTTAGTCCCCAATGAATGGGTACAGCCGGTGTTTGTCGTCTCCCATGCGGAGGCGTGGATTGAAACCAGTGCAAGGGGTACTGTTACATAAATTCAACTGGTCGCCTCCCATGCGGAGGCGTGGATTGAAACTGTTACGTTAATTCCGGCTTTCGGGGCTATCGGGGGCGCCTCCCATGCGGAGGCGTGGATTGAAACCTTACAAATCTTTTTCCACTGTTTAACCGCCGCACGTCGCCTCCCATGCGGAGGCGTGGATTGAAACTTAACCTGGCTTACACTGCACCCAGCCAACCTGGGTCGCCTCCCATGTGGAGGCATGGGCCTCTTATGCTTTAAAGGAAAACGGCAACACTTTACCAGGGGAAACAAATGAACGAGCGTCAGTTTGAGGAGCTGAATGAGCATCTGCAGCGGGTGATGCCTTGTATGGATCGGTTCTGTGAGGTTGCCGGGTATGAGTATGTTGACCGCCGCGCGCTGGGACGTTATCCGCGGATCAGGATTCAGCGGCCAGGGGAGATCTGTCGTTGGATTGAGTTGTGGATGGAGCTTGATGAAAACGGGGATCGCTACGAACGCTTTTTTGAAGACATTCCTTATGAGCTTTCCGCTGGCGCTAATGTCGAGATTGCAGATGGAACTCCCTATGGACATCGGTATTTTAAAACCTTCGTGTTGTTTTCGCGTAAGCCATTCAGAGAGGTTCCTCTGACGCTCGAAGCGCAGTTGCGCAAGGCGCATGTATTATTGAGTGGTTGGGACAAAACTTTCGTTATGACTCTGGGTCGGAAAGTTGTGCTGGGCGGCGCCCCGGGGAGCAATGTGTCGCAATTTTGATTGCTCAATGCGTTGATGGTTTATTCAAATAAAATTCTCTCGTCTGGATTGATGTAGATCATCAGGAAACGAGGAGGAAGCAGTTAATTTTTTCTACAGGAAGCAGACAGATTTCAAAAACTCATTACACGCTGTAAAGGCATTGTCTGCGTGCTCTCCTATACTTCTTAGTCATTGCTGTTGTCCGTTGGGCGGGGTGTCGCCTGATTGGGCAGTAATGGTTGTGAAGCTGCTGGTTATCTCTCATCTTATGGAGGGGCTTGAAGCTCCAAGTATGAGGTCAGCAAACAACATTGATCCTTCTAAAGCTTTCTCGTTTTAACGTTTAACGGGAAGGCATTCATTAAATGAAAAGGATTTTGAGGTGAATAGTCGCAGTCGAGATTTTATCGCTCATACACGCGAGGCTGATGGCCATAAGCAGCCATTGCATGAGCACCTGACGGAAGTCGCCTCTATCGCTCGCAAACTAGCGGAAAAAATTAATGCTCCCCAAGCGGGAGAATTGATTGGTCTGCTTCATGATTTTGGCAAATACAGTCTCGCCTTCCAACGCTATATTCAGTCCGCGACAGACCTGATTAATCCCGATGAAGATGACTATGTAAACGTAAAAGGGCTTAAGGGGAAAATAGATCATTCCACTGCTGGCGCTCTATTCGTTTGGCATGAACTTAAAAAGCTCGGGGGACAGGGCCAGGGAGAATTATGCGGACAGATTCTTGCGCTATGTATTGCATCTCATCACAGCGGACTCATTGATTGTCTGAGCATTGATGGTGTACTCACCTTTGACAAACGCATGGGAAAGGATGATGAGTTAACCCACTATGCGGAGTGCATAAAGTCGGCGGACCAGGAAGTATCAATATCAGCGAAAAGACTTGCCAAAAATGATGTAGCTCCACAACTTTGGAGCCTGATAAGGCGAGTGGTTAGCGACAATTTCATCAGCAACAAAGAACTGAATTGTATTGATGCTTTTAATCTCGGCATGTTGACGCGTTTTCTTTTCAGTTGCCTGATAGACGCAGATCGTTTGAACAGTGCGGAGTTTGAAGATCCTATACGGAAACAGCTAAGAGAGGAGCGGGTGACTCCTATCCCGTGGCAGGCTGCTATCGATAGATTGGAAAGTTACCTTGGTGCGCTGCCTGAGCGTAACAGCGTAGACAGGCTTCGACGTCAAATATCGCAACGGTGTCTGGACAAAGCAGCAGACGCACAGGGCATTTACACACTAACCGTACCCACGGGCGGCGGCAAAACGCTCGCCAGTTTGCGCTATGCGCTACACCATGCCCGTAAGCATCAGCTAGATCGCATAATTTATATCATTCCTTACACGTCTATTATTGAGCAAAACGCTACTGCAATTCGCGACGCGATCCGGAGCGACGCGAATGATCCCTGGGTACTGGAACATCATTCCAATTTGGAGCCGGAGCAGCAGACATGGCGAATGAAGCTCGTCTCAGAAAACTGGGATTCGCCCATTGTGTTGACCACTATGGTGCAATTTCTTGAGACCTTGTTTAGTGGCGGTACTCGCGGCGCTCGCCGTTTACACCAGCTTGCCAACAGCATTTTGATTTTCGACGAAATTCAAACGTTACCTATCAGATGCGTTCATCTATTCTGCAACGCGCTGAATTTTTTTATAGATCACTGCAATACTACTGCTGTCCTGTGTACGGCTACGCAGCCGCTACTCAATGAGCTGCAGGCATCCAGATACGGACAACTCAGCATCCCGGAAGAAAATGAACTTGCCGGTGATGTTGGGGCGTTATTTAGAGAGTTGGAGCGGGTTGAGATTAATAACTGTCTCAAGGTTGGAGGCTGGCAGGCGAAAGAAATTGCCAAGCTCGCCATAGATGAACTTGAGAGTAAGGGAAGTTGTCTGGTCATTGTAAATACGAAAGCTTGGGCGCAACGTCTTTTTCAGCAATGCAGCGAAGAAGTGGATAAGGGCGCATTGTTTCATCTCAGCACTAACCAATGTCCTGCACACAGAAAAGCTTTATTAGGCGATATTATTGAGCGCTTGGAGTCTGGTTTACCTGTGCTCTGTATCAGCACTCAGCTTATTGAAGCTGGTGTAGACGTGGACTTTGCAGCAGTCGTGCGTTTCCTTGCTGGCCTGGACTCTATCGCCCAGGCCGCAGGTCGCTGCAATCGCAATGGAAAGCTAAAAGACGCCTCCGGTAACCTGATTAAGGGGCAGGTCTATATCGTCAACCCTTACCAGGAAACCATCGACCTGTTGCCGGATATAAAAGTAGGCCAGGAGAAAACCGAGAGAGTGCTGACGGAGCCCCATGATAGTTTCTTGGCTCCCTCTGCGATCAAACGCTACTTTGAATATTATTTTTTTGAGCGCGCAAAGGATATGACCTATCCGCTAAGCCCAAAGAGCATTGGTTATGAGGATCACCTATTAAGCTTGCTGAGCAATAACAGCCGAAATACTGGCTGTGTTGATCGCAAATCCAAGTTCCCTCTGCTTCAACAATCGTTTATGGAAGCCGGACGACAGTTCAAAGCGATTGATGCGCCGACGCAAGCTGTCATTGTGCAATACGAACAGGGCCGACAACTGGTGACGGAGTTGTGCGCCGTGGCGAAAGAGTTCGATGCTCACCGCTATTACGAACTATTGAGAGCGGCGCAAAAATATAGCGTCAATGTATTTCCTAATGTATGGCGTCAACTGGTTGAGAACGAAGCCGTTCAGGAAACTCAGCCAGGGGATGGCGTGTATTACCTCAAAGAAGAGTTTTATAGCGAAGAGTTTGGATTAAGTACGGAGCGAACTGGAAAGCAATCATTTTTATGTGTTTAAGGAGGACGCGCCATGAAAAACAGCATCAGCTTCAAGCTGTGGGGGCGATATGCATTGTTTACCGACCCCATCACCAAAGTGGGGGGAGAAAAGTGCTCGTATCATGTGCCCACATATGAAGCAGTTAAAGGGGTTCTGAAATCAGTATATTGGAAGCCGACTCTGGTTTGGCATGTGGACAGAGTCAGGGTAATGAAACCTCTGAGTACGCAGACCAAAGGAGTAAAGCCATTGGTCTGGGGAGGTGGAAACAGTCTCGCAATTTATACCTTTCTCCATGATGTAGAGTACCAGGTTGAGGCGCACTTTGAATGGAATGAACACCGTCCTGAGCTGGTTCACGACCGGGTTGACGGTAAGCATTTCGCGATAGCCCAACGTTCATTGGAAAGAGGGGGGCGCCAGGATATCTTTTTAGGCGTTCGCGATTGTCAGGGATATATCGAACCTTGTTCATTTGGCGATGGCCCGGGCGCTTATGATGATGTGCCAGAGCTGAGCTTTGGGGTGATGTTTCATGGCTTTGATTATCCCGATGAAACGGGAGTCAATGAGCTGCACAGCCGATTCTGGCGGGCGACGATGAAGGCGGGTGTTTTGGAGTATCCGCGGCCAGAGCAGTGTGAGATTCGCCGCTTTGTGAGAAAGATGGAGCCTAAGAGGTTCCATCCAGGACAAAGCCTGCTTGGCGTGGATGCAGAGGAAGCGCAGTCATGAGCTGGTTGGACAAGCTTTATGAGACTTATGAGCAGGGAATGAAACTGGATCTTCCAGAAGACGAAAAGCCCATGCCTGTCAGCCATACGTTACAGAACGCGCATATCAATATTGTGATAGACGGAGAAGGAAACTTTAAAAGAGCCAAAGTTCTGGAAAAGACGCAGATTGCGCTCCCAGCGAGTGAGAAATCTGCAGGCAGAAGCAGTGGAGAAGCGCCGCATCCGCTGGCGGATAAGTTGCAATATGTCGCGGCGGACTATGCGAACTTTGGCGGAAAGAAGAAACCATATGCTGATGGTTATAAAACTCAGCTTAAGACGTGGTGTGATTCTGAATACGGTCACCCTAAGGCGCGGGCTGTCTATCGTTATGTTTCAAAAGACCACGTCATCGCTGATTTAATAGCCTGTCAGGTGTGTCATGTCGATGAAAATAATCAATTGCTAACGTCTTGGCCATATGACGATAACGCTGAGCATCCGGCCCCGCTACTGTTCAAAGTGTTACCCAAAGAAAAAGGCGAACTGGACCAAGGCAATGCATTGGTATGTTGGACAGTGGAAATAGAAGGCGATCCCTGCTCCGCCACTTGGAAAGATTCCGGCTTGCAGAAAAGTTGGATTGATTTTGATGCATCCCATTCCGAGGCAAGCGGTTTGTGTTACGTTGCGGGGGAGGTTAAAGCTCTCTCATCCAATCACCCTGCCAAATTACGTCACACCGGTGATAAAGCTAAACTCATTTCGGCTAACGATAGTTCAGGATATACCTTTAGAGGCCGCTTTCTGGAAAGTCAGGACGCCGCCGGCGTTAGCTTTGAAGTAACCCAGAAAGCGCATAACGCCCTGCGTTGGCTGATCACAAGACAAGCTTTTAGAAACGGGGATCAGGCTATTGTTGCATGGGCGGTTTCCGGGCGGCCTATTCCTGAGTTGCTAACAGATACGCAGTCGCTTGGGGCTGACATAGACAATCTTGAAGAACTGCCTGCTGACATAGATGATCTGTCGGAGGTAGCTGCTGAAAACACATCACACCACAGTGAGCCATCGATAGATCACAGCCGCAATTTGGGGCAAAGGTTTGCTTTGGCTTTAGCCCGATATATGGCGGGTTATCACGCAAAACTGGACCCAACTGAAAGCATTGTGATTATGGCGCTGGACTCCGCGACGCCGGGCCGGATGGCGATCACCTATTATCGCGACTTTATGGCGAAAGATTACCTCCATTATGTTGAGCAATGGCATCGCCAATTCGCATGGCATCAGCGAATTCCTAAAGAGGTCCCTCAATCTGACGGTAAAAAGCCAAAAACAGAGGTTCGCTGGTTGATAAGCGCGCCAGCGCCTTGGGCGATTCTAAATGCAGCTTATGGCGATGTGATCAAAAGCAATGAGAGCCTGAAGAAAAACCTATATGAGCGTTTGATGCCCTGTATAGCGGAAGGACGCTCCTTTCCCTGGGACTTGGTCAGCCTTGCCGTAAGTCACGCAAGTAATCGAAACAGGGGCGAGAATTGGGAGTGGGAACGCAACTTAGGGGTCGCCTGTGCGCTGTATCGGGGTTATCACAATCGTCATCCGGTCACTCATCAACGGAGGGATTATTCCATGTCCTTAGATCAAGAATCCAAATCACGGGACTATTTGTATGGCCGCTTGCTTGCCGTGGCTGAACGAATTGAAGAAATGGCCATGTTTGTCGCATCCGAGCCAGCCAGAACCACCCTGGCGAGCCGGTTGATGCAGCGCTTTGCGGATCGACCCGCTTCTACATGGCTCACCATTGAAAAGGGATTGGCGCCCTATCAACAGAGACTCAAAAGCAAGCGGTCTTCGTTGGAATCAGCCTATAAACGCCTACTTGATGATATTCACGACGCCTTTGAAATTGAGGACTTTAAATCTGAGTCCCGACTGTCAGGCGAGTATTTATTGGGCTTTCATTGTCAGCGCAAATGGCTCAGGGAGCATAAGCTCGATAAAGGGCAATGGAGTCTCAAAGCGGCGAACGAAATTGAAACCAGCACTCAGGAAGGAGATGAATGATGGCGACATTGGGTAATAAAATCGATTTTGCGGTCATTTTCACGGTAAGAAACGCCAATCCGAATGGAGATCCACTGAACGGCAATCGTCCACGTACAGACTATGAAGGATATGGAGAAATATCTGACGTTTGCCTTAAACGGAAAATCCGTGATCGCTTGCAGGATGCGGGCGAAAGTATCTTTGTTCAGTCGGATGAAAAGAAAACCGATGGTATGACCAGTTTGAAAAATCGGGCTGAATCGGAGGAGTTTGGCTTAGGGAAGGAGGCATTTAACGCCAAGAAAACTACACCGGAAGCGACAGCTAAGTCAGCTTGCGCAAAGTGGCTTGATGTCCGGGCCTTCGGACAGTTATTCGCTTTTAAAAGCGAAGCTAAGGATGGTGTAAGCATTCCTATCCGCGGACCTGTTTCTATTCAGTCCGCCTTCAGTATCAGACCAGTCTCAATCACCAGTACGCAAATCACCAAAAGCGTCAGTGGGGAGGGGGATGGCACTAAGAAAAGCTCAGACACAATGGGAATGAAACACAGGGTGGATAGCGCGACCTACGTTGCCTACGGCGCTATGTCTCCCCAATTGGCTGAGCGTACTGGATTCAGCGATGAAGATGCTGAAAAAATCAGGGCCGCACTGCTTAAGCTATTTGAAGGGGATGCCTCCTCCGCTCGTCCCGAAGGTTCAATGGCGGTGGAATGGCTCATTTGGTGGAAGCATAGCTCTAAGTCGGGTCAATATTCTTCGGCAAAGGTACATCAAACCTTACGCGACTACATTTTGCGCGATCATCTTGAACAGGGACGACCTATCGACAAATCCGCTCTGAATGACGTACTTAAGCAAGCTCTTCCAGGACTTGAGCCAATAATTGAAAGCGGATTCTGATGTGGAAGAAGAACGGCTGATCCCATTATCAGCCCTCCAGCACTACGTCTTCTGCCCGCGACAATGCGCGCTCATTCATATTGAGCGGTTTTGGGCGGAAAACTATTGGACCGCTCAGGGCAGGGTGCTGCATCAGCGGACGGATGAGGGTAAGCCGGAGCAGCGTGCAAATACTCGCATAGAACGTAGTGTGGAGGTAATCAGCCATGAGCTTGGCGTCCAGGGTGTGTTGGACGTATTGGAGATCAATCTACAAAACATGGTTTATACGCCGGTGGAGTACAAGCGCGGCAAGCCCAAAGTCACCAACTGCGACCGAGTGCAATTATGCGCCCAGGCGCTCTGCCTGGAGGAGATGCGAGGCGTCAGGATAGACAGAGCGGCGATATGGTATTGGGAGGTGCGCCAACGTGAGTGGGTGGAATTGGACGCTGCGCTGCGCACAGAGACGCAGGATGTTATCAGTCAGGTTCAGGCGTTGTTTTCAAGTCAGCGAACGCCGCGCGCTGTGTATGGAAAACACTGCCTTGCCTGCTCGCTGAGGGACGAATGTCAGCCCAAAGCCATGCAGGAGGATACGGCGGACCAATATCTGCGGGGCATGCTGGAACCATGAAAAAATTGCAGAACAGTCTTTATGTCACCCGACAGGAAAGTTACCTGCATAAAGAGCGTGAAACGATTGTCATCAAACAAGGCAAGGATAAGCTGGCGCAATTCCCAGCGCATGCGGTGGCGAATATTTTCTGCTTCGGGCAAATCTCAGTCTCGCCATTTTTAATGGGCTATTGTGGCGAGCAGGGCATTGGCTTGGTGTTCTTCACGGAATATGGAAAGTTTCTGGCGCGCATCCAAGGCCGACAAAGTGGCAATGTCCTGCTGCGCCGCGAGCAATATCGCGTCAGCGATAAAGAAACGCCGCGTCTGGATATCGCCCGCAGCATCGTGCTGGCGAAAATCGCCAACAGTCGGCGAGTGTTGCAAAGAGAAGTGCGCAATAAGGGGGCGCATCCAGCGTTGGATGAAGCTGTCTCCAGATTGGCCAACTGTCTGCGCAGGTGCGAGCGCCCAGATAGCCTGGACGTACTTCGTGGACTTGAAGGCGAGGCGGCCGCCATCTACTTTGGCGTTTTCAATCAGCTGCTCAAGCAGGATGGGTTTGAGTTCAAGGGCAGAGTGAGGCGACCGCCAACAGATCCGGTAAACGCGCTGCTTTCATTTCTGTATACCCTGGTGACCCAGGAAATTTCCTCTGCGCTGCAGGGCGTCGGTTTGGACCCCTATGTGGGCTACCTACATGTCGATCGTCCAGGCAGGGTTGGACTGGCGCTGGATATTCTGGAGGAGTTTCGGGCATGGTGGTGCGATCGTTTGGCGCTGACGTTGATTAACCGAAAGGAAGTCAAAACCAACGACTTTGATATTGAGGCCAGCGGCGCTGTGCGTTTAAAAGAGGACGCCCGACGTAAGGTGCTGGTCGCATATCAGGAGAAAAAGCAGGAAGAAATTTCCCATCCGTTTTTGAACGAAAAGGTACAGGTCGGATTGCTGCCGCACTGTCAGGCGCTGATTCTGGCGCGTCATTTACGCGGCGATCTCCAGCACTACCCGCCGTTTTCTGTGAGGTAAAGCCATGTTGGTGTTGATTACCTATGACGTCAGTGTGATAACCTCAGAAGGCCAACGCCGGTTGCGTCATATCGCGAAGGTCTGCGTGGACTACGGCATGAGAGTGCAAAACTCCGTATTTGAATGCGAAGTCGACCCGGCGCAATTCACCTTTCTCAAACAAAAACTGCTGGATATCTATCACCCCGACGAAGATAGCCTGCGATTCTACTTCCTTGGCAAAAAAGGCCGCCAGAAAGTCGAACACTATGGCGCCAAACCCACTCCAGATATTTTCAGAGACTCCCTGATCATCTAGCGCTAACCCCAGGCTCCCATAAAATCCCCGGGAGGTTAGCGCAATTATAGTTATTTGAAAAATAAGCAGTTTAATTTCCAGAGTTGCAACCAACGCTCTTTAACAATCAGGAATCATGCAGGTTAGCGCAAAAGCGCTATTAACACGCCTGAAAACATCGAGTTATAGTAAGGCAGTCGCCTCCCACGCGGAGGCGTGGATTGAAACAGCGTCGTTGTGAGTAATTCAGGGTAGGTGTTGCGGTCGCCTCCCACGCGGAGGCGTGGATTGAAACCTGGCCATGTAAGAGGGCGTCCTTTGAGATATGGTCGCCTCCCACGCGGAGGCGTGGATTGAAACCACAGCAGTTGGCGGAGGTGGTTACACTGTAGTTGTCGCCTCCCACGCGGAGGCGTGGATTGAAACTATACGAGATCATTAAGGCGGCGTCTTCGCGGGTGGTCGCCTCCCACGCGGAGGCGTGGATTGAAACTAGAGCCTGTGACGACTATCGCTAAGGGGGGCTGGTCGCCTCCCACGCGGAGGCGTGGATTGAAACGCCAACGTCGCCGCCTACTGTTCCGCCAGCGCCGTCGCCTCCCACGCGGAGGCGTGGATTGAAACGTCAGCGTCAGCTATGACGTTGCGATAAAGGCCGTCGCCTCCCACGCGGAGGCGTGGATTGAAACAGTGTTTTTAACTCTGCGTATTGGGGCGGCACAAGTCGCCTCCCACGCGGAGGCGTGGATTGAAACTTGTTGACCAGCTCCACCCGGCGTTCGCATTCGTGTCGCCTCCCACGCGGAGGCGTGGATTGAAACTTCGGCTCTCGCAATAGTGATCGCCTGGTTTAAAAGTCGCCTCCCACGCGGAGGCGTGGATTGAAACTGCAGACACTGCATTAGCCACGTAGTAGTGGTTAGTCGCCTCCCACGCGGAGGCGTGGATTGAAACTGGGGCGCGGCTTCCGGCGAATTCCACGTTGACACGTCGCCTCCCACGCGGAGGCGTGGATTGAAACCCACAAGTACGCCCGCACGAAGCCGGTTATACTGTCGCCTCCCACGCGGAGGCGTGGATTGAAACCCTCTCGCGCAGATCACCGGGAGTGGCCGCTTCCCGTCGCCTCCCACGCGGAGGCGTGGATTGAAACTGCTCCAACAGCTAAAGCAACTCTCTCCCCCGTGAGTCGCCTCCCACGCGGAGGCGTGGATTGAAACTGGTAAGGCCCTGTTGCAATGATGGCTGGCGTAATGGTCGCCTCCCACGCGGAGGCGTGGATTGAAACAAATCGCCAGGCTGCACAAATTGCTATGCAATGAGTCGCCTCCCACGCGGAGGCGTGGATTGAAACCCAACCTCACGCCGTCCAGTACTTCGGCGTCGCGTCGCCTCCCACGCGGAGGCGTGGATTGAAACTCTATCTGAAACTCTCCCGGAAACTCTTTGACGTGTCGCCTCCCACGCGGAGGCGTGGATTGAAACAGCACGTATGACTCCGCAGTGAACAAGGGGGTAGTCGCCTCCCACGCGGAGGCGTGGATTGAAACATGGGCAAGGCGGACGACGGGGACCGGTGGGAGGTCGCCTCCCACGCGGAGGCGTGGATTGAAACTCAACCGTTGATATCAAAAAGTGCGGCGCCCACAAGTCGCCTCCCACGCGGAGGCGTGGATTGAAACACCGACTCTTGCGCGGCTCCGCCGCCTGCGAGTTGCGTCGCCTCCCACGCGGAGGCGTGGATTGAAACACATCATCGATAGCGTCGTAACGTCTATCATCATGTCGCCTCCCACGCGGAGGCGTGGATTGAAACCCTGTAGTCAGTGGGACAAAGCTGATAAGTCTTGTCGCCTCCCACGCGGAGGCGTGGATTGAAACCATTAATGGCCGTCCTTGCCGCGGACGGCCCAAGGTCGCCTCCCACGCGGAGGCGTGGATTGAAACTTGGGAGACAGCACATATGACGTCGAGGTGGGCACGTCGCCTCCCACGCGGAGGCGTGGATTGAAACTTCACGGAGCATCGCCACTCGGTCGGCGAGGATGGTCGCCTCCCACGCGGAGGCGTGGATTGAAACTTGTAAAGCTCGAATAACTCGGTAGCGCGCGGCGTCGCCTCCCACGCGGAGGCGTGGATTGAAACTGTGCGTTAATGCGGGTGTCGTTTTAGGTATCGTATCGCTTCCTGCTTGAAGGCTTAGATTGAGGATCAACTTGGCCAGTTTAGCCCAGATGAGTTTTGGTGGCCTTGCTGAGGGGTACCATCAAACGGAAACACTGTCTGTGTTTTCGCTAGGCATGCACGGCTTCGCCTCATAAAATACCCGACCCTTTATTCTGGTCGGCGGTCGTTCATTGAAAAAATATCCTTATCCGGTAGCCATATTTACTGTGCGGAAGACTACGAACTCTAGCGTTATTTAAAGCCGCTTTAGCCAACCATTATCCTGCCTCGCGCATTTGCGATTTCCCCTCAAACAAGTAATAGTCACTAATGAATCTTTGATGCTTTTCAAACTGTTAAGGATGAGGGGACATGGATATTCAGAAGCTGTTCGATGATAAGGCGGAGATATACGCGAAGGCGCGGCCGCATTATCCCAAGGCGTTGTATCAGTGGTTGGCGGATGCGTGCGACGGGCATGAGCGGGTGTGGGATGCGGCTTGTGGCAACGGGCAGGCGGCGGCTGATTTGCGGGAGTATTTTTCCGTCGTGGAAGCTAGTGACGTCAGTGCGGCGCAGATTGAAAACGCGCCGACGTATCATAGCGTTCACTACGCCGTGCAACCCTGTGAAAAAACCGGTTATCCCGATGATTATTTCGACGCTGTCTGCGTTGCTTTGGCCTTGCACTGGTTCGATTATGAGAAGTTTTGGCCGGAGGTGAAGCGGGTGTTGCGTCCGGGCGGGCTGTTTGCGGCTTGGGGTTATAGCTGGCCGCACCTAGGTATGGAATTGGATGGCGTTCTGGAGCAGAGTCTGTTGCAGGTGATCGAACCCTATTGGGCGCCGCAAAACCTGTTGTTGTGGAATGAATACAAAGAGGTTCCTTTTCCGTTTGAACCCATTCGTACGCCGCGGTTTGAATTGATCATGCCCTGGACTCTGGACGAATTTTTCTCCTACCTGCATAGCTGGTCGGCGACCCGACGCTGTATGGAGGATCGCGGCGATAGCTTCTTCGCGGATAGTTACGCCCGAATGAAGGAAGCCTGGGGCGGGGTGGAGACCCGCCCGGTGACGATGGATGTATTTATCCTCGCCGGCCGCCACGGGGGCTAGCCGCGGCTATATACGCCAACCAGTCGATTCATGCCGATGACATGGGGCTCCACTTTCTCCAGCAGTTGCCAGAGAGTGAGTCCTTCCGGCAGATCCAGCTGGGCGTTGAGCGCCAGAATCCAGAAGTAGTAGCGATGAGTCCCGTGCCCTGGCGGCGGCATGGGGCCGCCATAACCGGTTTTACCAAAGTCCGTTCTGCCGCTGGCGTAGGCGTCGACGCCTTCCGGAAGACTGTGCACGTTGGAAGGAATGTTATACAACGCCCAATGCACAAAGCCGTAGGTTCCCTTCGCGCCGATCAAGGGCGCGTCCGGATCGTGACAGACCACGGCGAAGCTCTGCGTTCCCGCCGGTTCTCCCGACCAGGATAGCGCCGGCGAGACATCTTCGCCTTCGCCAGTATGTTTGCTTGGGATGCGGCCGTCATTGCTGAACGCCGCGCTGGTAAGCTGCATGTTGGATAAAGCAAATCCCATGAATCCTCTCCCTAAAAAGCCTGTTCCTGATTGAACGGATTTACTGCGTCACGCTGGTGAGAAATTCACCGAAACGGCGCCAGGATTTTTTGTCCGCATCTTCCCTGTATCGATCCGATCCAAATACCGTGAAAGCATGAGGCGCGCCGCTATAAGTAATCATTTCGTGGCGCACGCCGCTTTTTTCAAGCTCATTGGCCAAGGCTGCGAACTGATCCATGGTGATGGCGGAATCTGCGCTGCCGTGCATGATCAGGAGCTGGCCGTGGGTTTTGCTGTAGTCCTGACCGTCCGGTGTTTGCAGTCCGCCATGGAAGGTGGCGAAACCTTTCAGGTCCGCCCCGGAACGCGCCATCTCCAATACCGCCGCGCCACCGAAGCAATACCCAATGGCCACGGCGTTGTTGATGTTTCCGCCTTCAGATTTCGCCGTATCCAGCGACGCCTGCAACAGCTTGCGCATTTTATTGCGGTCTTTATAAAGCTCGCCGGTATGCTGGCGTTTGTCTTCGTCTTTGGTGGGGCGTACGCCTGCGCCGAACAGATCGACGGCGAATACCGAGTAGCCCATGTCCGATAACATTTCCGCACGTTTGACTTCGTAGTCGGTCAGTCCATCCCAGTCGTGCACTAGCAGCACCAGAGGCGCGTCTTTGCCGGGGCTGACGTAATAACCTTCGTAGGCGTCGCCGTCGACCTTATAGGTGACGGTTTTGCCTGCGGCGAGGGCGCTGCAGGAAACGACAAGGCTTAGCAGGGTGAGTAGTGGCTTTCTCATAACCGGTCTCCGTATTAGTTTTTATTGTGAGGCGCGCCGGCGCAGGGTTGGCCGGCGACACTACTCAGTCTAGTACGAAGCGGGAAAGAATCAGGTTTACAGGTAATAAATCCATGCGCCAGCGACGGTGGTGGCGATAACGACCTTCCACGGCGCCAGTTTCCAGATGGTTAATAAGCAGAACGCGGTGAGGGCGATGGCGAAGTCACTTGGCGACAGTATGGAACTGGTCCATACGGGATGGTAAAGCGCAGAACCCAGCAACCCGACCACGGCAGCGTTGGCGCCCGCCATGGCGGCCTGCGCGCGGGTTTGCTGGCGGAAACGGTCCCAGTGTGGCAGTACAGCGACGACCAGCAGCATACCGGGCAGGAAAATGGCGACAAGACTGATGGCGGCGCCGAGCAGGGCGTTTGGCGTCAGCGACACGGAGGCGCCCAAGTAGGCGGCGAACGTAAACAACGGCCCGGGAACCGCCTGCGCAGCGCCATATCCCGCAATGAAACTGTTGGCGCTGACCCAGCCCGTGTCGACCACGCTGGCCTCCAACAAAGGCAGCACCACATGACCGCCGCCAAACACCAGCGCTCCGGCCCGATAAAAGGCTTCGAACAGCGCCAGGGCATTGGAGCCGGTGGAGAGGGTAAGCGCAGGCAGGATCAGCAATAGAAGAAAAAAGGTCGCCAGCGCCACGTAGGACTTGCCGTGAGGAAACTCCACCGGCCGATGCTCCTCCTCTTTGCGTTGCGCATGACCGCAAAGAAGCAAGCCCGCTCCGGCGCCAAGCGCAATGACGCCTATCTGTCCGAAGGCCGAGGGCAGGGCGGCGGTCAGAATCACCGCGACGAGGGCGATGCCGGCGCGCTGTCTATCTGGACACAGATTACGCGCCATCCCCCACACCGCCTGCGCAACCACTGCGACTGCAACCAGCTTCAATCCGTGGATCAGACTTTGCCCGATGCCTCCGGCCAATGCGTCGGCGCTAAGCGCGAAGAGCAACAGAAACAACGCGGATGGCAAAGTAAAAGCGGTCCAGGCGGCCAGCGCGCCTTGCAGGCCGCCACGACGCATCCCCAACGCAAACCCCACCTGACTGCTTGCCGGCCCCGGCAGGAACTGACACAACGCCACCAGATCGGCGTAACTCTCTTCGCTCAACCAGCGTCGCCGGGTGACGAACTCATCCCGAAAATACCCCAGATGCGCCACCGGCCCGCCAAAAGACGTCAGTCCCAGCTTTAGAAACGCGCGAAAGATATCGCCGGTCGTGGAGGATTGAGCAGGAGCGTCAGTGAGGTCGTTCATAGCGGCGTTTGTGAATCAAAAAGTGCGAAATGCTAAGTCTGTTGTATTGCGCTTTGATGACAAAGCAGAGTCTTTTACAGACTATGCCAAACCTACTCCAAGCCCCTTTCCTGCAAGAGTTTTTGCAGAGCGGGGTATTCGCTGTAACTGTGAATACTGGGATCGTCTTTAACTAATAAGGCCAGCTCCCGCCAGCGATCATGGGCCGCCACGTCTGGGTGAGCAACGGCATCCACCATCATTCGGTAGCTTGTGAGCGGCTCCACCCACTGTATTAGATCCGGATGCGACAGCACTTGGGGCAGGGGCAACAGGTCCCCAATAAATGTGTGCGGATCAAACTCTAGCACATGAGGGATTAACTGATCCCATTGCGGATAGTTATCCAGAATGGCCGGCAATATGGTTTCTTCAACGACAGGCGCCTGGTGCTCGGAACAGTCGCTAAAGTCCATCAGCGCGAGGACCAAATCAAACCACTCTGGGTGGACGCGGGTGGTTTTCTCGCCAAGCAACTGAGCGACGCTGTAGGTGGTGCTGTATCCATCAAATCCCTGACATAACCCTCCTTCGTCATCTTCGAAAGAAATGCGTTCACCGTAGACTTCTTCCGCTACGTCCTCGAAGTCGCGGGAGGCGTTGATCGCCGCCTCCACCAGTTCCGGCCAGCGTGGGTGAGCGACGGCGTCTGGATGGGCGAGTATGGCGCTGCAGACCTCATTCGCGGCTTCGACAGCGTCGTCGTCATTGGTTGACATGTGAGCGAGCAAATCCGACGCCCAGTTGGCGTCTTGAATGGCGGAAGCGGTTAAAAGTTGCTCCAATTTTTTCACGACTGAATATCCTCTTGGATCTCTCTGTAAATTCACGGACAAATGGCCGATTCACCCTGTGCTCCACGGGTGTTATACCTTAATACGGCCGTTAACGCTAACCAGCTCCGGGTTTCGTGGCGGACTGTCGCATTAGGGTGTATCCAGTAGCCTCGGCAACCCGGCCAAGCCCCGTGGCGACGCCAATTCCTCATAATCAGACAGAAGTATTCATGGTCAGAATTATTGGTCCGGCAAGTCCCAGATATCGTTTTGAAAAATGTCCCGTTCAGGATAAATACGTCCTGGTTGAGAACGCTCCATTTGAAACCCCCGCCGCCACCTTGGGCGAGGCCTTGACGCATTACGCCAACGCTTTCAGCGCCAGCATTCGGCCCTATGACGGCGATGACAATATTCCGCTGCCAGAAGGGGAGTCCAAGTACTTTTATTATCTGGACAAAAACTCCGTGCACGGCGAAGCTATCGTCGATATTCATATTCACCGCCACTCCGGCGAGCAAGTGTGTCCCGGTCAGAACATGAACTTTCAACTGTTCTCCGGCGACGCCATAACCATCGGCGCGCTGGCTTGTTAAGGTAATTCGTAGTCGCCAGGGAGGATTCTTTGTTCACCGACGAGCACATTACCCGGTTACTCAATCAGCAGCCGATTTCAGACGCGCCGCCCTGGTGCGACGGAGACGAGCGAGCTGTCGATAGTTTCTATAAGTACGTCTGCGCAAGGGTTTCGCAATTGACGATGGCCCAGTTTCATGCCGAATGGAAACACTACGGCTCCGGCTACGCGTCATTTGTCGACGTCTGTTTTTACCAGGGTAAGGCGGCGCAGGGACAAGACGCCCCTGAACAAATGGGGCTGGAAGTCCTGTTCAGCCGTTTGTCGCCTTATTTTGTATTGATGGAAACCCCCGTTCCCACCTCCGGTTTTCGTTCGCTACCCTCTTTTAATGGCCTGGATCAGCTTCGCACGCCGAATGTCATACAGCTGGCTCAGACAATTCAACCCATATTGGAAGGCTTTGGGCTGTTGCGCTTGTATAAATCTGATCTGAATAAGACGCTGCCTCGCCAGATCAAGGTTCCTACGGTGTTGAATGAAGGCGCTTGTAAGTTGTACGACGCGTTGTTTTATTGGGAAGATTAGAGTGATGTTTTCCTGAAAAATTATGCGATTCAATAACTTGGGATCTGGCCTGTGGTGATAGCGGCCCCCCAGAGAAAATGTATATATGCACGCACGGTTTTTCGTAAATCAGATAGTTTGACTTTTTGTGATTTTTACACTGGAATCGGTGGGCTGAAGGGGATATCTCCGAAGCTTAGTAATCGAAGAACGTGCATGTGCGATATGCAAATGTTATGTACCTCTCAGGTACTTAAATAGAACTCGATTCCCCATATAAAGACAAAATATGTATGACATGAGTGATGAAAGAATATGTGCCTGGTGGGAGCAATTGAGCCCCAAAGATAAGGATGAGATTGATCTTCTGTGGAGTCCGGAAGTATCTATTGATATCGTGAAAGAAATGTTAAATACGATAAAGGAAGTCTATTTTCTAGAAGCCTGTCCAAAGCTCGACGGTTTAAATTGTGAGGAGTTTGCGATATATGATTATGGTTGCGTAGATATATATGGGCATACGGTTGCTCATGAAAAGTTTGAGACAGAGATAATAGAGTGGTGGACAATTGGAGGGGGATATAGAAATTCATGGATAGAGGTGCTGTATAACGGAAGTAATTATAAGGCCGATGTCAGATCAGGTAGGATTTTATGTAACGAATTGGAAAATGTATTTGATTAAATCAAAGTCTGGCTGCGCTTAATAATATTTTTCAGACGAAATTTGTTCCGTTACGGACTTTGGAACTGCTTTGCAGTTTTAACCAAAAATGCTCCACTCCAAAAAATTAGCTGAACAAGGGCGTTAACCGTAAAAATATGATCAGCGAAGAATCGAAGAAAATAATCCTTGATCTCTGGGCGGCAAGAGAGCCAGATATTACTTATCCTGCCGCGAGTAAATCGCAAATCGAAGAATTCGAGGTTGCATGTCGAGAGATACCTGAAGACTATAAATGGTTTCTTTTAAACTGCGGTGGTGGCGTCATTGGCTCTGAGTGGGTAGATCGAATCGACGAGTTGCATTCAACCCATATTAAATTCGATGAAGAGTGTGCTACTGAAAACGGCTGGACTATTGGTAATTGTTTTATTATCGGATGGGACGGCTCAGGAAGTCCTATTGCAATAGATCCCGATGGCCGAATAATTGTGGAGTGGGAGGCCGATAGTGAGATTTATCAATTGGCGTCTTCATTAGAAGAATGGTTATTAAATGGTTTGGCTCCAAGCAACGGTTAACAAGTCAAAGCACGCGGACTTGGCAAAGTTGGTGTTTGAAGCGCTAGGTGAAAGAAATGCGTTCGCGGTACTGAAAATGTATTTGGTAAGGTTAAGGCTCGGACGGCTTTAACAACTTGGAAATGATTGATGGAGTAATTACTCGTCAAATAGTTGAAACAGATGGTGATATTAAGTGTGACACTACACGAAGATAAGGGCGTTACAGATCGTTACAATGGGTTTTAAGATTTATGGGACACACCACGAGACTAGCAAGATATCGCCTGATAAGGCGCCGTTGTCGCCACTTTCGCGGCTGGGACAACTTGCACGTTGCTCCGGTTACCCCAACAGCTTAGCGGTAGGCGATTATGAAAATGCGACGTCCCACAATTCCAATTGCTAAATGGAAATTGGCTACACACCTAGAGGCAACCCAGGAAATTCAGAATCAAAAGGGTGTGCCAGCTTACGGTTGTGATTGTGAGTGGTGCTTTAACTGGAAGCATTACTGGAAGGTTGTTCTTCCTGAAGAGTTGCAGGAGCAACTTAAAAGGGTTGGGGTGGAGCTAGACCATCCTACTGATCTGTACGAATTTAAAAGTGACGAAGATGGATCTAGCATAAGGGTTATCTACCATGCTGTAGGCAATATTCTAGAAGGCCCCAATCAATTGAAAAGTACAGACATGGGGGAAGTGCTTATGTATTCCACAATCAGGGAACACCCATATTTATCTCTGGTAGTTTTTCCACAAAGTCAATCCTATGATAAAGCTCCGGTTCTGAAAAATAGATCTGCTGGTGAGCTGGTGCGTATTGATTTACGTCTTGTAATACCAAATGAAGTGATAAAAAGTAATGTGCCAGATCCTTGCTTAATAAGGCGCTAATGTCGCCATTATCGTGGCCGGGATACGCTACGCTTCAGTCGCTCCAATGCTTTGCGTTATGCGCATATTTGATTATTGAACGCTTTCATGAAAACTGAATATTTGAACATAAAGCCAAAGGCAGATTTGCTTCAAATATGGCTTCACTACGGTTTCCATCTAATGCGGGCGATATGCTCATGAATAAAATTAGTCTTCTGTTAATACTTACTGCTTGCGGATTGTTAGCAGGTTGCCCTCCTGTTTATAAGGTAAATTTACGAAATGAAACGTCGACAGATATAGCCATTTTTTATCATTACAATGATTCTGAACTTTTGCGTATTCCTGCTAATGGTGAAGGACGTGAACATTGGAGTCATTATTGTTTTGCTATCAGTGATAATGGTGTTATTTATTATTTTGATGGTACTGAGTTGCCAAGTAGTGTCTATGAAACTCACATGTTTAGCACGTCTCTAAACGCGATCTACAATCATGGTAAGTTAAGCTACCTGGATTCCAATGGTCAGGTTGTAGCTTCAGTCGACGGGGCATCAGAGTGCAAATAGAGTATAACAAGCGCGTCAACTCGGCTTCTTCGTCGCTACATGCGGGTATTCCGTGTTATCAGGGGTATAGTAAAATTGCAGTATTATAAAAATCATATGCATGCAGATATCAGGAGTTGGTGGAAAGGTCTATCGTCGGAGGAAAGATTGTTTCTTGACGAAAGTTGGACCAATGATTACAAGAAAGCTCCTATCGATAAAATGGTTGAGACTTTAATTGAAGTGTACTCTCAATGCACAAGTGCCGAACAGCTAGACTCTGCGTCAGATGATGAGGTTGATATATATGAGTACTCTGTATCTCATGAGAGGTTTGATATGGAAATCCAATGTTGGTTCGGGGCGGGAATTGGTTTTTTTGGTATTTTGAACCATTATGGTATGCAGTACCATGTTTCAGTAAAGACTGACGGTAGATTGGAGTTTGAATCATTCTCAGGCGGAGCGCATAAGTTCTGTACATAACAAAGGTATCAACCTGACGCTCTGCAGCGCAGACTGTCCAGGTATTAAATTTAACCGATATGAAGCTATGGCCTTCCATTTCTAGAAAGAGGCTGCAAATCTATAGGTCTAGAGGAACGATGTGAATTCTATAACCAACAAATACAAGACCGTTAACAAGGCTAAGCAGCATCGCACAGCACTACGTGCGCTGGATCTCGCTGCGCTCGGCCGCTGTTGGCGGTGTTAAGTGCTTTTGAGGATATGATGGATAATAGAGAATTTGAGAATCTTGAAGTAAACGAGATTCCTAAGCACAAATCAAAAACAGCCAAGTTGGCTTTGCATAAAGATCCAAAGCGTTGCCCTGTTTGTACCGCTAAGCTCGAAAAAATTGATAAAGGTACACGACGGAAGAATCAGTGTCTGTCTTGTAACGCAGTATTGGCCAAAGAACTAAAATGTCAGCGTTGCGGCGCCAATCGAGTTTGGCGTGGTTTAAAAGGTATGTGTTGTCATAGGTGTGGTCATGCACAGTCTTAGTCAGCACTTAATAATTGGCTGCAACGGCCTGTTGCGGAGTCCAGCCCAAACCACTGTGTTAAATGAAGGGAGATATGGTCATGGGTGATCTGAAAGGCGACACTAGAGAAAGAGTGCACTACTCAGAGATTCTCTGGGTTGTCACCGGAAGAAGCCGCAATGGAGAAGAACTTTTCGGTATTCAAGACTCCATCCAACGTGTTGTCTTCTCCCTTGAAGGTTCTCCAGGAAAGTATGTCAGATATCGAGACCACTATTACCCGTTGCATTCGAAAGCAGAATTTGAGGAAAAGAGAAAGCAGGCTCTAGATGGTCATTTACACTTCTACTCGAATCATCATGGATTTGGCCAGGACAAGAAAAAAATTCGCAGTGTCTCGAGTGCCTCGTTTATATACGAACATGAAACTGGACCGCTGATCATTTAACAAGTTACACAAGGCGGATGCTTGAGACGCGCCACTTCCTTTCGCATTAAGCACACAGGGCTGGATTCAACCAAAGTATCAACACCGACCCTGTCCAGCATCTCGTTTTTTACCCCACAGTCTGATTAGATACCCACTTGGTAACCTGCGCGCTCACATCAATCCGAAACTCACAAGGAACTCTGTTTTGTCTCAAAAAGACCTTCCGCCTGTTGCAAAGCAAGTCGCTATTTTGATCGTACTCACTTCGCTTTCTTTGGGGGCTTTGGTGTGGTTTGGCTTTGCGGTGGCGTCAACGATTAGTCAGGTGATGGCGCTCCCGCCCAGTCTGTATCTTGAGCCGGCGTTATACGGCATGCTGGGGATTGGCCTGGGCCTGCTTTCTTTGTGTGTAATGGGACTGCTGGAGCTGTTGGCGAGACTAAAAAAGCCTTTACGGAAAAACACCGAAAACCGCATTTTCAAAATACTGCAGCCTGTCCTGTTTGGAGGAGTGGTGGCGATTTTTCTGCTGCCGGTGCTGATTTACTTCCCCTTGTCTGCGTACTTGAAAAAACAGGGGTATAGCGATTGCGAGGACGCTTCCTATTCCGGGTTGCGATACCAGTATATCGTTTTCGCCAAGTCGGAAGCCGCCTGCACGCAGGCGGCGCAAGAGTAAAAGCGTATTTCGGTATTTGTCTGTATTCACCTTGCGGGACATCCCTGTCCCTGTTTCCCATTCTAAAAGCTCGCGGACAATCCGATTTGCGCCCAGCGGCCCGGCATGGGATAGCCTGGGCGATAGGCGTATTCACGGTCGAATAGATTCTCCACGGCGACAAAGACTTCACCATCCTGACCCAATGGCGTCAGAGGATAGGAAAGGCGCATATTGGCCACGGTGAAACCACTGACTTTTTCCCCATTAACGTCGCCTGACGCCCGCTTGCGCGTTAGCGCCCAGACTTCCGACTGATGCTGGGCGTCCAGGGCGAGGCGGAAGGGGCCAATCTGGCCGTTCAGACCTGCGGTAACCGCTCGTTCTGGTGTGTAGGGAAGGTTGTCGATATCCGGATCGAGCAGCGTCAGCCCGCCAAACAGGGACCATCCCGCTGGCAACGCCTGACTGACCGACAGTTCAACGCCACGCATGCTGTAGTCGCCGAAGTTAATGAACTGTGGGCTGGAGACTTGCGGAGGAAAAGCGAAGACGTAGCGGTTTTTCACCTTGTCCTTGAACACGCTGAGGTCGATCTGGGTGGTGGTCGTTAACGCGAACTTGGCGCCGACTTCCAGGTGATTCAGCTCCTCCGCCTCCAACTGCTTCCAACTGTCGGCCAGGGGCGGTATCGCCGTCGCCAGGGTTGGCGCTTCCAGCCCGGGGTAGTTGACGCCTTGGGAGGCGTTGACGAACAAGGTCAGGGCGTCTGACATCAGCGACAGACCGGCGTAAGGCGCGGCCTGGGCGTCAAACTCACTGTGATCGTAATAACGCACGCCGATGGACGGCGATAGCATCCAGTCGTCGTTAAGCATCAACAAGTGACTGAGACCGACATAGGGCGACCACAACTTGAACGTCGGCGCGTCCAGGTAAGCGCGCCTTGCGGGATCATCACGATTAAAGTGCGCTTCGCCGGACACGCGATCGTAATCCAGACCGGCGACCAGGGTTCCATCCATCCAGGGGGAGAACTGCTCGCGCCAGCGCAGGCCGCTCATGGTGAAGTCGGAAAGCGTATCGCCATCGCCGGCGCTCTGGTGATACCAGTTACCCTCGCCGGAGCTGTGGTGCAGGCTGAACTCGCCGGTCCAGTCGCCATGTTCATGGGACAATGTGGTCGCCAGCATGAAGGCCTGGGTGTTGTACTCCGGCGCGACATCCGGCTTTGGGTCTCCTTCTTTGCCTGGATCCGTGCTTTCGTTGTCCACATAGAGTCCGCTGAAAGAGGCCGCCCAGTGTTCATTTAACTGCGCGCCAACCCTCCCGAAGATATTTTTCAATTCACCGTCGGCGTTGTCCCGATGGCCGTCGGAAGTGGCGTAACCTTGCGCGAGAGTAAAATCCAGATCGCCATTGCGGCTGGTCAGTTCCGCCTGCTGCACCAGGGTATGGTAGGAGCCGGCGGAGATGCGCGCGGCGCCGTGAGTTCCGTCTTCAGTCGCCCGTTTGGTGTGGAGATCAATGGAGGCGAAGTTATTGCCGTTGATCTGCGGTTGCGGGCTTTTATACACGGTCATGGATTGCATGGCGTTGACGGGCAGCAGATCCAACAGTGGGTGTCCCCATAAGCCCATGTAGAGTGGCAGGCCGTCGATGTAGGTCTTTATCTCACTGCCGGGACGGGTGACGCCCATGCCGCGGATAAACACCGCACCGCCCTGATCGCCGCCAAAAGCGCCGACCGGGTTGTAACGGGAAATCTGTACGCCGGGCGTCCGGCGCAGGGCGGCGGTGAGATCCACCGCGTTTTGATCGCGAATCTGTTCCTCTGTGACCACGGCGGATGTGCTGGAGAACATATCCACTTCCACTTCTTCAATGACCGGCTTGGCGGTCACTATCATCGGCTCCAGAACGGTGGTTTGCGCATGTGCGCCGCCCGCAGCGGTCAGAGCGACCGCCACGGTAAGTTTCTTGGGTGAAAATTTCATAATACTGACTTGATTGACTGCTTAATCGGCCTGAAAGGATCAGTTTTGTGGATGATTTTGATGATGCGCGGACATGCCTGGATCATTCGGCGTGCCAAACAGCCCGAACTGCGCCAGCTTTTGCGGCGCGATGGACTGTTCCGCTTCAGTCAGTTCGGAAATGAGCTGGGAGGCGGTGTCCTGAGGGATGCCGGCTTTGTGCAGCAGGTCGACTTTCTTGAACTCGTCGCCGCCGCAGGCCAGCACCATCCACTTGTCGCCATCCCGGCGCAACAGCGCGCGTCCGCCTCGTTCGCCCTGAATCCAGTCGGCGATGGCGTAGTCGTTCACCACGATGACCGGCGCCGTCTCCACCTTGTGGTGGGGCTGGTCGTAGGTGGCGGAGATCAGCTTGACCACTTGCTGCTGTTCTTGGGTCAGGCCGTCGTTGGCGAACGCGGGCGCCACCAGCGCTGAACTTAACGTGAGGGCGGCCAGCAGGCTGCGGAAAGGGAGAGGCGGTGAAGACATCCTGTTGTTATGACGATTTTTCATGTTATTCCTCAGAAGAGTTTGGCGGTGTTTTATACAAGTAAATAATCAGACGCGTGGACGCGCCTGCGCGGAGTTAAGCCGCGAAAAGACAGGGCCAGACATGGGCCGGCTCTGTCGTTGCAGACAAAGAGAACGTGGCTAGTCATCTGCTGGGTTCATCGAGTGAGACTGAGTTCCTTGTTCTTCTCCATCAATCAGGCCGGCGAGCATGCACAATGCTTCCAGCAGGAAAAAGCTGCTCCAGGGCGACTCCACCAGTTCGCAACCGCCGGCGCTGGTGCGGTAACAGGCGCCGATGAAAGCCCCGGCGTGCGCGGCGCCATCGCGACGAACGAAGTATGAGCTGCGTACGAGCGCGGCGATTTGCTGCGCCGCATAGGCGCGCCAACTGTCGCCGTCGTCCAGTAACTCAGAGAGCGACAGCATGGCGATAGCGGCGATCAGCGTGGCGGACGGGTCGGACAAACTGTCACTGCGTTCCGGTCTGTCGGCGGGATAGGGCGTGCGACGAGAGCGACGCCAGTACACGCAGGCGGCTCTGGCGTAATCGAGATAGGGCGAGCCCCAGCGTCTGGCCGCATGGCACAGCCCCAGCATCGCCCAGGCCTGGCCACGGGACCAGCCGCCGGGGCGGTCCAGCGCCTGTAAAATAACCTGTTGTGAGTTTTGCTGTTGGGTCGACCAGGCTTCCGCACTGCATGCGCCATTAGCGGTGAAGCAGGCGGCGATCAGGGCGTCCGTGTGCGCGCGGGCGGCGTCCTGATGAGACGCATGGCTGACGCCGCCGAGGAGTTGCACCGTGGCCGCCAGCGAGTCTACAGACAGACGTTGGCCCCCGTCCGCGCCGCCGCCCATGGCGCAACCCAGAGGGAGATATCCGAGGCGATGGTCAAAACCGGAGGCGATGGCGGCGGCGGCCTGATCGGCCAGATCCAGAGCTGAATTATCTACGAGCCAACGGCCGCAAAGCGCGGGGCCATACCAGAAGATCATGCTGCGATTGAGCGTGTCGATGTGCAGTTTGTCCGTCAGCGCGGCGCAGAGGGCGAGCGCTTTATCGCGATCTGCCGTGGACTTGGAAATCAACGCCCGCAACCCCCAGCAGCCCGCCCAAAAACCTCCCATCCAGGAACCTCCAGCGGAGGTTTTCCAGTGTTGGCCGTCGCGGGAGAACAGGGGAAAGCTTCCGTCGCAATGAGCTTCTATGGTGTCGAGGCGGCGTAACAGCAGCGTCATAGCCTGACTGATTTCCCATGGCGACAGCGCTGCGGCGTCCCAGGGCGGTACACGCAGGTTATTCATGACGCGCTCCTGCGTCGTAACAGAGCCAGGCTCAAGGCGGCAGCGGCCCCCAGCAGGGAAACTACAGCGAGCGCGCTCCAGGCGCCGCTGAAACCTGACGCGGAACCGGAGAGTGCGCCAAAGAGGGGCGCGCCCATTGCGAAGCCGCCAAAAAATGCCGCGGACAGTAAGCCGGACGCCGTCGCCGGCGCGCCGAAAACGCTGTCCCTCAGCAGCATGCCCATCGCCACCGCATTGGTGGCCACGGCGGTGAGACCTACTATCAGCACGCCGACCCACAAAGGCCAGTGGCTTTCCGGCGATGCCCGTTGGGTGACCCAAAGCGCCAGCGCGGTGAGCGCCATTAATCCCAGCAGCAGCCAGGATTCATCCTTGAGTTTGCTGGAAAGGGACGTCAGTGTGAGGCGCGAGGTAAAGCCCATGACGCCGAAGACGGCCACCATCAAACCGGCGTCATGCTGACTGACGCCTTGCTGGGTGGCGAAGACCGGCAAAAAGGTTACGAAGGCGGACAGGGTGACGCCAGCGCAGCCTTGCACCGCCATCAGGTTGAGCAGCAGTTTGCCTGGGCGCGCGGGCAGCCAGGAGCGGCGCGGACCTTCGGACGATGGCGGTGGAGCCAGGGACGGAGCAAAACAGGCCAATAACAGCGCGGCTGGGATGACTGTCGCCATGGCGGCGCGCCACCCGAACGGAACCGCGATCAGCGGCAGCAATCCGCCGGCAATCAGAGCGCCAAGCTGTACGCCGGATTGTTTCAGTCCCACGGCGAACGCCTTGCGCGCAGGGGGAATCCGTTGTGCGATCAACAGGTTCGTGACCGGGTTCGACAACGCCTGCGCCACGCCGCACACCGCCACAGCGGCGATAATTCCCGCAAAACCGGGGAGAGTGATCATCAGGCCATAGGCCAGCGCCACGCTGAGAAACAGCATCCACAGGCCGCGTCGCGATCCCAGCCGCTCAACCAGCGGGCCTGCGGCGAGGGACAGCACCGCCGCCACGCCGAAAGCGCTCATGGTGACGTAACCGAGCCAGCCGGGTTCAATGCCCAGATCGGCGATCAACAAGGGCCCCAGCGCGCCGATGGTGTACAGGATCAGCATCGGCAAGGTCATGGATAACAGCAGCACGACATGCAGGCTGATGGCGCGCAAAGGCGATTGTCGCAGCGGCGGCGCGATGGCGTTCATACTTGAGCCGTCTCCCGCTCCGCCTGGGCGACAGGTGAGCTGTTTTGTTCTTCCCGGGGAAGATAACCCTCCAGAATCCGCCGCCCCACGGTATTGATCAGTACTTCATCAGCGCCGTCCAGAATGCGCGTGGCGCGAGCGTAGCGAAAAATATTGGAGAGCGGCGTCGCGTCGCACAGTCCCTCGGCGCCGAAGACCTGAATGGCGCTGTCGGCGGCTTGATTGAGCGCGTGAGAGGCGGCGATCTTCGCCATATTCACTTCAATATCGCTATCCTCGCCCGCATCCAGCTTGGCGGCGGCCAGTTGTAACTGCGCCCGCGCGCTGACGATGCTTTGTTGGCTAAGGAACGCCAGACGGCGGATCAGTTGTTTGTCCGGCAGTCGCGCCAACTGACCGCGTTCGCTGCACACGCGCTCGCCAAGCAGGTCCAGGCAGCGTTGCGCCAGTCCTACCCAGTGGGCGGAGTTGATGGTGCGTCCCAGGCATAGCCGCTGTTTCATCAACGCCATGCCCCCGTGCAGCTTGCCCAATAGATAGTCTTGAGGAATGCAGACATTGTCGAACAGCAGCTCATGCTGGCCATTACGGCGGCCCAGGATATCCAGATCCTGCAGGATGCTGAATCCGGGCGCGTCGGTGGGAACCACCAGCATGGACAGGGCGTGTTGCGGCGGCGCCTCCGCCTGGGTGCGCGCCACCACGGTGATAAAATCCGCACGACGGGCGCGGGAGATAAACCACTTGCGGCCGTCAAGGCGCCAGCCGTCTCCCTCGCGCTGCGCCCGCAGCTGGATGGTGGCGGGAATGGAGCCGATACTGTCCGGTTCCGACATGCCATAGGCGGACACGGCCTTTCCCGCCGCCAGCGGTTGCAGGAAGCGTCCTGCGATGGTCTCGCTACCATACAGAGACAGCATGCGCACATCCAGAGCGGCGCGTCCGCCGAAGATTTCAGGGCCGAACTCGGAGCGTCCCTCCTGTTCAGCCAAGGGCAGATAGTCGCTTAACGTGGCGACTTCGCCTCCCAGGGTGGCGGGATAGTACAGACCCCACAGTCCCTGAGCGCGGGCCTCGGCGGCCAAGGCGGACTGCAGCGTCAGCGCCGCGTCGTCGTCTTTGGCGAGCAAGGGCTCGTTGGGCATCACCCGCTCATTGACGAAGGCGTGTATGCGCTGCGCCAGCTCGCTGGATGTCTTGTTGGCGACGCTGGAGCCGCTGTTATCCATGGGCATATTTGCGACCTTTCCTTTGTCTAGACTGCGCATGCACTGCGCTCCAGAAAGGCGACTTCAGCGGTGAGCCGCTTCTTGTCAACTTTGCCCGCCGGCGTGAGTGGAAAATGACGGATGAAGCGCAGGTACTCCGGCAGTTTGTTCACTTCCAGCCCCTGATCGCGCAGAAAGCTGGCGATTTCCGCCAGAGAGGGACGCTCCGCGCCGCTGCGCATGCTTAGACACAGGCATACGCGCTGCCCCAGGTCCGGGTCTGGAACCGGCACGCAGGCGGCGCTGATCACATCTGGAAAACAAGTGACCAGATTCTCGATCTGCACCGTGCTGATGTTGGCGCCGCCGCGCACGATAACGTCTTTCTTGCGGCCGGAAAGGCGCAAATAGCCGTCCTGATCCAGCAAACCCAGATCGCCGGTGTACACCCAGCCTTCAGGATCGCGATAACGGGCGTCCAGCTCTGGAGCGTTGACGTATTGCATGGGGCTGATCGGGCCCCGGGCGAGAATTTCGCCGACTTCGCCGCGCCGGACTTCCTTGCCCGCGTCGTCGACGATGCGAATCTCACAAACATCCGGGTTGGGGCGGCCAACGCTGCGGAACACCACGTCCAGCGCTTCATCCAGCGTGTTATGACAGTTCACCCCATCCGCTGAGCCGTACAGACTGATAAAGCCGCAGCCAAAGGCGTCCACGCATCGTTGGATGCTGGCGGGGTCAATAACCGAGCCGCCGCTGACGATGGCGACCAGGCTGGATTTGTCGATGTCCGCCAAGAGAGGCTCGGCGGCCATGCGCTGAATCATGGTGGGCACGCCGAGCAGGTGGGTGGGGCGCAGGGATTCGATGGCGCGAATGGCGTCTTCCGCATCGAATCGCGGCAGCACCGCCAGGGAGCCCCCCAGCCAGGACAGCACGCCAAAGGTGGCGGTGGAGCCGAAGGATGATCCCAGAGGCACCAGATACATGCCGCGAAAGCTCGCGCCATCGGGGTGTAAACGTTGTAGAAAACGTCCGCGCCCACCCAGCAGCGCATTATGAGAGTAAGCCACCAGTTTGGGCTCGGACTCGGTGCCGGAAGACACCAGCAGGCGCACTGGCGAGTCCGGGTCAACATGAGGCAGGCGCTGCAGTGCTATCGGCTCCGCTTGAAAACACTGTTCCAGGCTGGTCCAGCCTTCCGGCGCCTGATCGCTGTCCGCAATCAGCCAGCGCAATGACAGAGTGGTGGGGCGCAATGACTCAATCAGCTCGCACATGTCCACACCGCCGTATTCCGGCGTCGCCACGATGGCGCGGGCGTCGCAGCGCTTCAGTAATGACTGGATGTCCAGACGTCCGCGACCCGGTGGAAACGGAGCCACCACCGCGCCAATGGCGGCGGCGGCGAGATCGACGGCGCAGCAACGCCAACTGTTGGGCAATTGATAGGCGATCACGTCGCCGGCGACGATGCCCATCTCCTGAAAGGCCGTCGCCAACCGCAGCGCCTTATCCAGCAGGTCGCCGTAAGTCATGCTGGAATCTGGCGAGAGCACCGCGGTTTTGGCCGGGGACTGTACCGCATACATCTGAAACATCTGGAATACGGTGCGGTTTGGGTACAGTCCTTGCGTCGCCCACTGCTTGCGCAGCGCCGCTGGAACCAGATCGATGATGCCTGAGTGGTTCATTGAAACCTCCATGGTGAATTCACTCGAACATAGATGTCCTTGTTGAGAGCGGGCGCCAGACGCGGGTCGCGGCTAAGCTCAGTCAAATCTTCGACTACTACGGCGGCGGGAACGCCGCTCATTTCGAACAACGCCGCCCACTCCTGGGCCTTGCGATGAAGAAGAGCGCGCTGTAGATGCTCTCGATCCGGGGTGTCGTCGTTAAGGTCTATCTGAAGTTCAGACGCGGCGTCGACGATGGTGTGGGCGAGCCTGGAAAAGGCGCGTTCATCCAGACAGTCCAGAGCAAGCAGCCCCTGCGCGGTGGCGTAAACGCCATTCAATGAAGTCCATGCAGGTGAGGGCGGTTCACCGTCCAGGGCATGATTTTGATACCCCGGCTGTTGCAACAGCGCGCCAAGTTCGTCTGCGCACAACAAGGTGGCGGCGCCCAGCAGGGAGGTATCCACTCTGATGGAGCGGGCGCGACCCAGTCCGCGGGCCAGCAGTGCGGCGGTGACGCCTTGAGCAGCGACGGCGCCGCCTAATACGTCTAACACAGTAAACAATGCGCCGCCCGGCAGTCCCGAAGCGGCGGCGATTTTTGCAGCGACGCCGGAGTATGCCTGAGCCATGAAATCGGTGCCGGGCAGATCGTGCTCCGCATTCTCTCCCCAGCCTCCCGCATAGGCGTAAACGAGGTCGGGGTTTACCTGTGTCATGTCGTCATAATCCAGTCCCATTTCCGCCGCTTTGCCGGGCGCCCAGTTGTGCAGAAACACATCCGCCTGCTGGATCAACGCCATCACTTCCGCCTTGCCGGCGGCGGATTTGATGTCGATCTCTCGTACGTTTTTGTCTCGATTCAGGGCGTCAAAACGGGCGGAAACGTCTTCCGCCATAGGCGGCATACCGCGCAAAGGGTCGCCCCCGGGCGGTTCGATGCGAATCACCTCTGCGCCGAGCAGGGACAGTAAGCGTCCCGCCAATGGACCCTGAATGCGGCGGCAGGACTCAACCACAGTTAATCCGGCCAGAGGCAGGGGCGAGGACGGATCGCAGGGCTTCAGCGGCCTGGCCTGGGCGATGTCGCCATCACAATGAAAACGCCAGGGGCCTTCGCGCCACATAGCCATTGCGTCCTTGTCCTGAGCGCGGTCCTGTAGCGAGCGCACTCGGCAAATGGCGACGCCGGTTTGCTGGGCGTGACGTTCGATCTGTGCGAATGGCAGCACTGCAAGCGCTTCACAGAGTGTGGCGGGAACCGGGGCGATGGCTTTGGCGTAGCGCAGCAGGAAACCGTTCCAGCCTTTGCCGGCGCTGGCGGCGTCGACGCCGATCTGGGTCCAGAAATCGCGCCAGGGGACGGCGTCCAGGGTTTCCAGTTCAAACGCTACGCCATCGGCGGACGTGAAGGGCGGGCGTTCCTGCACACTGGCTGCGCCGGGCAGCAGTCGCTCCGGCATTTCCGGGGCGGTGGCTCCAGCCAGATATTGCGCGACGCTGAGCAAGGCGCTGGAGGTCAGGCTGGTCGTGGTTGTGCGCGTCGATACGCCCCGGAGACGGCCAATCGCGGCGGCCATCGCGCCTTGCAGGGAAAGCGCGGCGGTGAGGGTGGAGACATAATCCACTCCCAAGGGCTGCGCGCCGCCGCTGGCGCGTCCATGTACCGACATCAACCCTGTCGTCGCCTGAGCCAACGTTTCTGATATGGGACGCTCCACGGCGTCCGACCAGCCTTCCAATACACAGTCGACATATACATTTTCAGCCACGTGCAACGCGAAAGCGGCGCCAGATTCCGTATCGACATTCTCCCAGGCGACGCCGAGAGCGTTGGCCTGATATCGCAACGACGCATACAGCGGCGCCAGGGCCGGCGTTGGGTCGCGTAACGATCCGCAGAGATAGCAGTTTTCCAGTAACACGGCCATGGCGGTTATCTCAACCTGTCGCCGCACCCGCCCGCCACCGCCGGCAGGATGGTGATGGCGTCGCCAGCTTGTACGGATGTGTCCAGGTTCTCGGCGAAGCGAATATCGTCGTCATTCACGTAAATATTCAAAAAGCGGTGCACCTTGCCGTCCGCCATCAGTCGCTCTTTGACGCCTGGGAACTGTATCTCCATGTTCTCGATCACTTCCCGCACATTCGCGCCGTCGCCGTCAATGCGCTTCTGATCGTTGGTCAGCGGACGCAGAACGGTGGGAATATGGATGGTGATTGACATGAGAACTCCTGTTTTCAGCAAGGGGTAAGGATTTTTCGCCAGCGTATTGCTCGACGACGCGTATGGTTTCTTCCACCACGGCTCCGTTGACGATGCGGAAGCTGCGAATGCCGCCGCCGTACGCGGGATCGGTGGGGATAATGACGTAATGGGCGTGCGGCTCCGCGGCGCAAAGAATGTCATCCTTGCTGGGATAGGCGCGCGAGTGGGTGTGTGAGTGATAGATGACTACGGGCTCTTCGCCGTTTGCCTCCATTTCTCGCCAGACTTGCAGTTGTTCACGGGCGTCGAACATGAATATATCCTCTGACGCCGCTACATTGCGCATGGGAATGAGGCGCATGGGACGCTCCGCGCCCTCCCGGCCGGCGATAACGCCGCAGGTTTCCATGGGGTGATCTGTTTGCGCCTGTTGGATCATGGCGTCTACGAGTTCGGAAAGAATCGTCAGCATGTTGGGTTTCCTCCCGGATCAGTAGCTGGGCAATGAAGGGTCGACATCCCGAATCCAGGCGAGAATGCCGCCGTCGAGATGATGGACGTTATCGAAACCGCATTCGCGCAGAGACTGCAACGCCCGTTGCGAACGCACGCCGGATTTGCAGTGCAGCACGATGGGCGCGTTGCTGCTGAGAGAGTCCAGCATGTCGCGGTCCAGCAGCCTGTGGGCAGGAATATGTTGCGATCCCGGAATGCGCACGATGTCCCGCTCCAACGCGTCGCGAACATCGATCAGTTGGAAGTCTCTGGCGCTGTCCCGCCACCGCTTGAGTTCATGAGCGTCAATGCTGGGGACGCTGTTGTTTTCGTTTTGAACGGCTGTCGCCAGCCCGCAGAAGGCCTGATAATCCACCAGTTCGGTGATGGCGCGTCTTTGCGGGTCGCGGCGCAGTTTGATAAAACGGAAGCTCATTTCCAGTGCGTCGTATACCGCCAATCTGCCCAACAAGGATTCGCCTAATCCGGTAATCAACTTGATCGCTTCCGTGGCCATGATGGAGCCGATGGACGCGCACAGGACGCCCAACACTCCGCCTTCCGAGCAGGAGGGCGCCAGATGGGGCGGGGGCGGTTCCGGATAAAGATCGCGATAATTCAGGCCTGCGCCTTCGGGAGCGTTTTCCCAAAAGACCGACGCTTGTCCTTCAAAGCGATAGATAGAACCCCAGACGTAAGGTTTTCCTGCCAGCACGCAGGCGTCATTGACCAGATAGCGAGTTGCGAAATTGTCGGTTCCATCCACAATAAGATCGTATTGGGCGATGATTTCAAGGGCGTTGGCTGAGTCCAGGCGCTCGCTATGCAGCCGCACCGCGATGTGCGGGTTGATCTCGTGAATAGCGTCTCTGGCGCTTTCGCCTTTGGGACGTCCGATATCGGACACGCCGTGGATGATTTGCCGTTGCAGGTTGGATTCGTCAACCAGATCAAACTCTACAATGCCCAGGGTTCCGACCCCGGCGGCGGCTAAATAGAGTAAGACCGGAGAGCCCAGACCGCCGGCGCCAACCGCCAGCACTTTGGCGTTCTTCAGGCGTTTCTGCCCATCCAGTCCGACATCCGGCAGCAGCAGATGACGGCTATAGCGGGCGATTTCCTCCGCGGACAACTCCGCAGCGGGTTCTACGAGGGGGGGGAGCTTCATCGACATATGTCCCTCTATCGATTGATGCGATTTCTAGGGAACCTCTGAAAAACTACCTGCGGCCGCCATTACGGCGTCAAAAGTCGGCTCAAAATGCTCATTTATTCACGATAAACTGCGCTTTTTTCGCCGACTTTTTCCATGCAATGGCGGCCTCGCCAACGTTTTTCAGAGGCTCCCTATTTATTAGTTTGGTTATATCACCGGATGCAGCCGGATAAGGCTGCGAGGACCGTCATCGACGGAAGGAAGGCGGAGAGAAAACGAATTTCCCTCAAAGCGGTCGCCGACATTGATGCGTGACGAACAACAGCTAAAGCGCGATCCATGCCGTTAATTTCTAATGTTTTTTGTAAGGTCCAACACCGCTTATTTTTATATGCGGAGGGACGGGCAGGGGGCAATGCGGCAGTTTGTCGCACCCACGGGATTGTTGAATGAAATTTATACCGGCCAATTAGTTGTTTTATGGACAGAATATGGGGGGATTAGGTTATGCGTGTGTTATCCGCAGTGGCCGAGCAGGCGCAAGTGGCGGTAATTGCTGCAGGATGATCTATTCGCATGCTGATGATAATAGATGCGGGTTAAGTTTAGCATCTGGCGCGATGATGGATGATTTTCGCCTGGGCGACGCCGCCGGAGAATAAGAAAACGAGCGATAACGCCCGTTATTCATTAGCTGTGATTGTGTCTATTCTTCGGCTTTATTGTCGTCAGCCTGCTTACTGCGCGAGCTTGTCTTCACCAGCCGCAACTTCTTTACTTCCGGTCGGTATTCGGTTATATCGCTCGGGAAAAGCTCTGAATCTGATTTGAATAGCAGGTCTGGGGAGCCGAACGGGCTATCAGGTTCGTTTTCCATGGGGGGACCGAAGCCGTCTTTTATCCTATCGCGGAGCCGGCGCACGTAGTCTTCAAACTCTTTCATGTCGACAGAGTCTGGACCTGTTTTTTTGCGATTGCTCATCTCAACACCTTATAGCAAAAGTTCTCTTTTGTATTATACGCGCTGTAGTAAAGACCATGAACGGGTGTAAAGGCGGTAGCACTGAGGTTGCAACGCTCTTCAGACAGATTAATGATGGCGGGAGCGTCCTAAAGCATTACCTTTAGCATTTTGCGGGCGCGCTACAGGACGTGCGCTAAGAAAGTGCTAAGCAAATGTCGGTTAAGCCTCTTTTTTGTATGGCTAGTACGGCCAAATCCATTAATTTATCTCATATATCTCCCGTACTTGATTCCCCGCGCACCGGCTCTGTGGTTAAATAGCCGCGCGCTGGCTCAGGCGCTTTTTTAAAGGATTTACAGAAGTTTCCACTCATGAAGACATCCCGTTCAAGAATTGCCGCCTCGATATTGTTTTGCCTGTTTTCCAGTCAGTCTCTGGCGGAGTGGCAGTGCTCCGAAAATGATTATGAAGTGTTGAAGAACGCGGAGGAATTCACCAGTGCGCGTACTGGTTATGCTGGGGATGTTCCGGACCATATTAATGCGTATCGGTGCCTGCTAAGTCGGGCGGATGCTCAAGAGCAGCTTATCAGGTTGCAAACGGAAGGCAGCAAGCCGGCCCAGCTTTATGCGATGATTGCTTTGCATGACTTGTTGCCAGGGTACTATCAACAAAAGGCGGAACAGTACGTCACGGATGCCGCCAGTGTAAAAACAATGGAAGAGCACATCGCTGGCGACGCTACGGTTGCAGAACTGTTTAAGCAGATCGAAAGCGGCGAACGCGTTCTGAAACACTACTTTGAGCCTTAATAGGATCATTTCCAGAACGTGCGATACGAGAAGAAAATCCATACATTCCAGGGACATTCATTGAATAGCTCTAAATCCACTTTGACAAAAACCCATACGCACAGCCTGACCTTGGCCCTGCTCATGCTGTCCCTGTTTACCGTGACGGGCTGCAAGGAACTGGAGTATCTGAGAGCTGAGAAAGTCACCTACCAAGTGCAGGATTACCTGGCTGACAAAGGTTCGAAAGAGGATATGGACATTCTGTTGAAACGCCTGAACGCCGTTCTCCCGAGTAAACTGTCATCGGTCCAGTTCAAAGACGTGGAAGGCAAGGGCGTGATTGAATTTTCACGGGGCGCCCCTGACGCTGAACTGGTCGCATTTCTAAGCGGGCATCCCGGCGAACTCGTATTCAGGGGAACGGAACCGGATGATATCTGGTATAGCGATCAAGACGTCGTGGAGTCCGCTGCCGTTCCCGCTGGCGACGGACTTGCCGTTGAAGTGGTGTTCTCGGATGAATCCTACGGGAAAGCCTCACCAAGAATTAAACAAAGCATTGGACGCTACGCCTACACCATGCTGGATGATGAAATACTTCATAAAGCCTTGGTGCAAACAGAACTGGGTAAAAAATTCATCCTGACCAGCGCCAGCGATACGGAAGCGCAAGGCCTGGCCGTTATGCTTGACAGTGGCCGGATGAGTCGTGGGTATGTGTTGGACAAATTATAAGTAGTTTGCGGGTGCTGTTCAGAAATCTGTGTCATTCCTGTTTTGCATAGAATACTGAAATGACACAGATTTCTGAACACTACCCAAGGTGGAAATAAAAAATAGCTAGGAGACTTTTAAAATGATTTTCACCTGGAAAGAGAAACGCTGGATAATACCTTGTACGTCTATGGCTTTTCAGGTTTTTTCTTGATGCCGCAATATACGGAGTAGATTAAGAGAAGCGTATATGAATGATAAGTATTCTTTTTTTGATAAATTGACAATGGTGTTTGGCGGCGGCGTAGGAGTCTATTTTACCTTTTTCTTCTTCGATAAAGTTCTAGGTATAGAAATGAATACTGATATTCATGCAGTGCCGTGGTGGATGCTTCTAATTGCGTTCGTTGCGCCGATCGTCTTTGTTATCCTGTTTATGTTGGGCTTTCGAGCAATTAAAATTATGTTGTTCAATGCTTTTTTTAAGTAATTGAAGGTATGCCGAATCTTTTCCTTTTAAAGTCCCTGTTTTATTTCCGTTTCAGCATGACATGCGCAACTGGGCTGATGACGCATCGGACTGGTTATGGGATATCGAACTGACGCATGAGGAGGCGGAGTTGCTGTTCGCTGCGTCGCAGAATAAACAGTTCAGGCAACAAACCAGGCATAGGTTAAGGCAGCGGGTAAACGCCTGGGCGGCCCAGCAGGGGTTTTGTTTTGTGCGTGAAAAGTTATGAAGGGCGCGGCGCCTGTTACTCAAGACGCCGCCGGAACGGAGTTAGCCGACTTGATAACGACCGGGTTTGTGGTTGACTGTCAGCAACAGATTCAGCGCTACTGCGCCGAGCACTGAGTAAATCAGAACCATGGGAGTGACGATGAAGCAGGACGCCAGCACGATAATACAGTCCACCATCATCTGAAATTTTCCGGCGCGCATGATATTGCGCTTTTGCAGGTATAGCGCGAGGATGCCGACGCCGCCCAGGCTGGATTTATGACGGAACAGAATCAGCATGCCCATGCCGATCAGAAAGCCGCCGAAAACTGCTGCGAACCAGGGCTCTATCGATTCAATGGAGACGACATCTCCGGTGTGATCCACAACCAGCGAAACGATGGCGACGGAAATAAACGTATTGAGACAGAAACGCCATCCCATCTGCTTGAAAGCCAGCCAATAGAACGGCAGGTTAAGCAGGAAGAAAATCTTACCGAAGCTGATATGCAGCACATGCGTCAATAACAGCGCCAACCCCGCCGTACCGCCTGTCAGCAAGCCGGCTCCGTTGAACAGAAATACGCCGAAAGCCACAAACGCCGTGCCGCTGATCAGCGCAAACAGATCTTCAGGAAGTGAATGCGATTGTAGGGTAAGGGAACTATTAGTCATCGTGAATCCGTCAGAAGGGGAAAATACAGCCTGGAAGTCGCCCAGCGCGGCGATTTTAACGATGCAAAAGACAAAAGTCGCGGATCTTACAAAAAATAATGGGATATTTTAGGGATTTTTACAGAAAAATTGATTTGAAGGTGTATTATCTGCGCCTGCTTGTATTTTGTTCAGAAAGCTCCAGATAATGAAAGATGTAAATCCTTATTCCTCTCCTAACACGCCTCTCATTGAGGAAAACCGAAGCCCACCAAAAAAGTATTTAAATCCTTGGTTTTCAATGTGGCTGCAGCCTAGGGCGACAATCCAGCAAATTATTGACGATGACCCGGTTCACCTTGTGATAGGGCTTACCTGCATGACCTCGGTGTTAACGAGGATAAAAGACGCCCGCCTCTACAATATGGCCGAATATATGGGCCTGATGTCTCTGCTAGGTGTTTGCATCGTGGTGGGCTGCGTTTTAGGTGTGATTTTGCTATATATCGGCGCTCCATTTATTCAATGGGTTGGTAAATGGTTTGGCGGGCGCGGCTCTCAGGATGAAATCCGTGCGGCAATAGCCTGGAGTTGTATCCCGGCTCTTTGGGGCGCGCTACTTATAATGCTCGAAATGATGCTTTATGGGAGAGAAATGTTCCTTGGGGCCGAAGCCAGGGACTATAACTTGGTGGATCTTAAAGTACGTGCAGCATTTTCCGTGGCGCACGGAATTATTGGTATATGGGGTTACGTAGCGTTTACCAAAGCGTTAGCGCAGGTGCAGGGTTATAGCGCATGGAAGGCGGTAGGAAATATGGCGATAGTTCTCTTAGTATGCTCTCCCCCTGCAATAGCTGTTGGATACTACCTTGGGTCGATCGCTCATCAATTTAATTGAAGAAAGGAATTGCTGACGGAATACCCTTCGGCTATTGGACCTAAGGCTCCTATCATCGTGGTTGAATACCGTGAATTTCATCTGATCCATTCGGTGGATTCGAGAGGTTAGCCTTTGGCTGTACAATCGCGGCTTTGTAAACGAGTCCAGAAGGAGCTGAAGAATGAGAGCTACGCACAAACGTGCCTAAGACAAATACGAGACACTAAGGGAGCAGTCAAGGAACGTTGCAGTTTCAACACTCCCCACAGCAATGCGTAATAGCCAGGGCCAAGTTATCAACTTGCGTGATACTGTCCGCCTAACCAGTATAGATTTTCATTCTGAGCTGCAGGCTAAATACTGGGAAAACTCTCCGATACGTCAGGTTGATTGGGAATGGAGAGAGGGGACTGCAGAATACGCTTATCGGCGCCCAAAACGTTTCGAACTAGCTATTTGGTATCGGAACGACTTTCTGTGTGGTTTGTCATTAGGTAGACCTACTTGGAGTGGCAATAAGCTCCGGCTTGACTTTTTGGAGGCCAGTCCCGAACGGACGCCGTTATCTGGTACAATCACAGACATAACCATAGCTGCTGCAGTAGCATATGCCAGATATATTGGGGCTGTAGAGATACGGATGATGAATCCTATCAATGAGACCGTCCGCAACTATTACCTTAAGCGCCTGTCTGGATTCTCCTACAATGAGAGAGGAGACTATTGCTATAGGAAACTGTCATGAGTAACCAACGTCCGAAGCCTGGAACGAAAGAGTTTGAGGAATGGGTACGCAAAGAGACCCAGTCCGTTGTTGATGATATGTTCAAACACGGCCCTGCTGATTTCGACGAAAGTGGTGTGATATTCGGCGGAGAAAAGTCTCTAAATTCCAGTGATGCTGAAGCGTTTCCTGACGAAGTTGAAGAGTATCGCCCCGAGGAGAGAAAGCCACGCTTGGTTCACAGTAATGATGGCAAGAAGAAAGCTTAATCGCCCATCGCTCTACGCAAAAGTGAATTTCATATCACCTTATTAGGGAATGTATTGAGGGCGCATAAGCGCCCTTTTTGCCTGTAGTACTTAATAAAGCGCCTTGGCTCCGTTGTCGACAAACTCAAGCTGACATTTGAATATCCTGCCTATCACATGTCTTTCGGCAATCTTCCTCAAACTGACTCGCCGTGTCTCGCTTATATTCCGTGTTTCCCTGGACATGCGTCCTTTCAACGGATTGTAACGTAGCCGCTGCACACTAAGCGGCTCCCTCATGGGAGTTTAAACACTACGTTATGCTATGAAAGGATTTCTGCAATGTTAAAAACAAAAGTATTGGCTTTGGCCGCTTCCTGCATGGTTTGCACTCTTTCTTTGAATCAGATCGCCAGCGCGAGTGATCGCGTCGCCCAGGTGGATGTGGCGCAAATGGCGGCGGCGGAGAGAAGTTTTTATTATCCGCAGCGCATGAATCAGTATGGCCGTACTGATTACATCTTTATCGACGCCACCAACGGAACCCAGTTCTGTAAAGAAGAGGGTTATAACAACTCGGTTGGCGGCTCCATCCTCTGCGGCGAGGACGAGAGTTCCTACATCACTTTCGACTGGTACCAGCAGCAGTGGGTATCTAAGGAACCTCTGAATAACCCATAGTTATCCCAATATCCCTCTCCATTGTGCATTTGGCCCAACCATATACTGCTTTTTCCAACAACTTTCGCCCCTTTCAGGACGGAAGTGGGCCTATCGCCCTATATCCGCAGCTCTTTCCACACCGTAAGAAGATTGCTGAAGGCCGCCAGTAGATATAATCGATTCCTGTTCTTCGCCAGGCCTCGATAGCGGACTTTGCCATAACCAAACACCTGCTTAATGTAGCGGAATGGATGCTCCACTTTGGCTCGGATGCTCGCTTTCAGCATCTCCATTCTCTGATGCTCTTTGCTCAGTGTGCGGCGCACGCCTGGACGTCTCGCGATAAACCAGGCGACACCCGCCCGCTTCTGGTGTTCCTCCCGCTTATGAATGCCTTGGTAACCGGCATCGCCGAACACGACGCTTTCTTCTCCATGCAGCAATTTGCCCGCAACTGTGATGTCATGGACATTCGCTCCCGTCGCTTCAAGGCTGTGAATCAGTCCCCGGGCGCTGTCTACGCCAATGTGCATTTTCATACCAAAGCGCCACTCATTGCCTTTCTTGGTCTGGCGCATCTCCGGGTCGCGTTGGCCGCTCTGGTTTTTAGTGGAGCTCGGGGCGGAAATAATCGTCGCGTCCACAATGCTGCCTTCCCGCATCATCAGCCCTTGCTTCTGTAGTTGTTTGTTCACTTCCTTGAAAAGCGTCTTGCCTAAACCGTGACGCTCCAGCAGGTGACGAAAATGGAGGATCGTGCTTTCATCCGGCAATCGGTCTGACAGGCGCAGACCAGCAAAGCGACGCATGGACTCAATCTCATACAGCGCATCTTCCATCGCGGGATCGCTGAGGTTATAGAACAGTTGCATGCAGTGAACGCGAAGCATGGCGGATAACGGATACGGCGGCCGGCCATTCTCACCCTTGGGATAATGACGGGCGACCTTCTTCTCCAACCGTTCCCAGGGAATCAGCTTATCCATCCGCTCCAGAAAGATTTCCCGGCGGGTCTTACGCTTTTTATTCTGGTATTCGGCTTCGGAGAAAGTCATCTGATCCATGAAAAGTGTTCCTGCTGAGTTGGACTGCCGTATTATGACTGATTCTGGGAGTTATTCAGAGGTTCCCTAAGAGCACTGGCAGTAAAAATCAGTGCTATCCCTTGTATAGAACTATCACCTGCCGTTAACGGCGACATAGTCTAATTCGGATTGAAAAAGGGTGGGGCAGGCTTCACCCTTTTTTCGTCATGGCGTCCGATCGTTGAAAACTCGCCCCCTTCCCGGTTACGTATCCGTCCTTTCGGAACCAGTCCGCGAAACTGACTGGCGCCGTTGTGCAAAAATACGCCAGTTGAGCTATAACTGAATCAAGGCAGCTTCGCTGCTTGCATGGACGTAAAGGAAGGAGGGAATCGTGCCGTCACCGGAAATTTTCGCTGCGCTTGGCGCGGCGCTGATTGGATTTTCCATCGCTCTTTGGGCTTTCCGAACCTATCGCGGAGATGTGAAGCTAGCCCAACCCAGCTATATCCTGCTTGACCAGGACACCACGTCCCAAGGTAAACGCATCAGCGAAGTGCGTTTGCGGACGGCTTTGTTCAGCGCATCCAAACGCGGGGTGGTGATCGACTACCTGACCCTGTGGCTGCGTCGGGGCGAAGAGGAAGCCAACTTCAGCATCTGGGCTTACCTTAACAAGCAATGCCTGCGGGAAAGCGGCGGCTTGCTGGCGCCGAAGGAAGGCGTCGTTCTTGAGCATCATTTCCTGACCGAAACGGAAGGACCTGAATTTGAGTTCAAGTCTGGGCCCTATGAGATGGTGATACTCGCCAAACCCGCAGGATCCGGACGACTACAAAAGCTCAGCAGCCTTTATTTCGTCATCAATGACTATCAGGCTCAGCAAATGCGTAAGTCCGCTATGGGCTTATGCCTGAGATGGGACCCCAAGCATCGCTGTTATCAATCTGATATAGAATCCAACCTCAAGCCCAGCGTGACGCCACTGGTGGAGGAACACGCCGGAGGACATTGAGATTTTCGTTTTACGCCTGGAAACTTCAATTAATCTAATAACTTGGAGTTAAGTAATTATCAGGCTATCCTTCATTAACGGTCGTTAATGGCGAGGAGTAGCTTATGGGGCGGACCCCAACTTATAACGTTGTAAGCAGCGGGGAAATCAATGCGGGCTTTGACGCTCAGCAAGTGGCGAATAGTTGTGCGAAATTATTCAAGACCACGCCAGAAAAGGCCCAGGCGCTGCTTAGTAAGAAACTCGTTTTAAAGAAAGGTCTGGACCTGGAAACGGCGCGCGCATACGTACGCAAGCTGGATAGCATCGGCATGGCGGCGACGGTGCAGGAGGTGAAACCGGAGCCCACTTTTAAAGGGCGTACTCTCTCGTTGGAACCAACAGAGGAAGAACTCCGGGCGAAGGAGGTGGAGGCAGTCAAACCTACTGACGAAAGGGTCACCTGCCCGAAATGTAACCTGGAGCAACCCAAAGCGGAGCAGTGCGCCGGCTGTGGCGTATACATGCATAAAGTCGCCCCTGCGCAGGAACCTACTGAAGCGGCGCCAACTGCGGCGACGGCAACAAGGCCCGGCGGCAATATCCGCAACTCTAGCGCCAAACCCGGCAAAGAGGACGAAGTCACCTACGCGACGGACGATGTCGAAGCGCTCAACCCCAAGGCCGTCGGCGCCGCTGCAGGCGCAGCGTTAATCGGCGCTTTGTTGTGGAAAGTGATCGCCTTGTCGACAGGGCATGAATACGGTCTGATCGCCTGGGGGATTGGCGGCGCAGTGGGATTCGCTGCGCTGGCGTTGGGAGGAAGAGGTCTCGCTAATGGGATAGCCTGCGGCGTCCTGGCTTTTCTCGCCATCACTGGTGGTAAATACATGGCTATTCAGAGTATTCAGGAGAACTGGTTTGAAATCCTGGCGGATTCGGGGGAAATCGAGTTGCAGGATTTTCGCCCGGTCTATGACTCGGTTATTCAAGCCGCGCACAGCTATCAAACCAATGTGACCGATGACGACTCGCTGCGCAATTTCATGATTGAGTACGGCTACACCGAGGCCAGTGAACCCAGCGAAGTGGTGCAATTTGAAATTGATGATTTCAAACGGGAGTTCGAGCCGGAGCTACGCAAAGTGGCCCTGGAAAACCCTTCATTTGAGCAATGGGTGCAAGCCACGTTCAGTCAGGAATTCAAGGAATACTCCACTTTTCAGCTGATGCGAGAGGATTTCGGTCTCCTGGATATCCTGTTTTTATTCCTGGGAGTGGGCACGGCGTTTCAAATGGGAAGCGGTTTAAGGCGTCACTGATCTGCGTGACGCCACGCGCAGATTTCCCTGTCTCTTCCCTTTATCGTCCCTTGCCCAGCGTCGCCTTCCGGCAGCCTGTTTCCCCCTTGTATTCCCTGATCAGGCTGTCAGTCGCGCCATTCCTCGCATGTCTCTCAATACAGTCTAAGCTGTAAAGGGGGAGAAGCGATCAAAACGAACGTTCAGGGGCCGCCTGCGTTCGTAGGGATAACCAGAAAACTTCTGGTGTTAAGGGAGGGGCTTTCATGGCGTCCGCCAGACTTTCTGATGCATCATTGCTCAGCATGCGAACCTTGCTGGCGGTTACGCTTGCTTTCTGCACGCTGGCGATTCCCTTCTATTATCTGGCGTATTTCTATCAACTCGATCAGGAACATCACAACTACGACCTCAGGCTGGCGGAACAGGCGGAGCTGAGATCGGAAGCCATACAGAGCAAGTTGGATCTATATCGTCGCGACGTGCGTTTCCTGTCCAACACGCCTCCTATTCAAGGCATCATCCGCGCCATTGATAATAATGGCCTTGACCCGCAAGAAGGGAACTCACTGCTTGTGTGGCAAAGGCGCTTGCAGGTCATTTTTTCCGAATTTATGAAAGAAAACCCCCGCTTTGCGCAAGTGCGCTATATCGGCGTGGCGGACAAGGGAAGGGAGCTGGTGCGTGTGGATCGCACGCCGGAAGGAGTGGTCGCCGTATCGGAGCGGGAATTGCAAAGCAAAGCGGGGCGAGACTACTTCCAGGAAACGCTCAAACTGCCTGCAGGAGAGACCTATGTTTCCGACATCACCCTGAATCGGGAGCAGGATAATCAATTGGAGACGCCCCATCGACCAGTAATTCGGGTCTCGGTGCCTATCTATGCGGAAGGCGATCTGTTCGGCATGGTGGTGATCAACGTGGAGTTCGCTGAAATCTTTACGGAGCTGGTTACCGATCTGGCGCCGGAATACACCACCTATTTGCTCAACAGCGATGGCGACTTTCTGGTGCATCCCGACCGCAGAAAAGTCTTTGGTTTTGATATCGGTAAGCGTCACCGCTGGACTGACTATTTCGCCACCTCGGACGAATATGACACCTATGAGCACATGAAAATCTTCAAGGGACCGAAAGGTCTGATTCATGCTGTCATGGTCGACGTTCCGCTGGACAAAAATAACCCGTCTCGACATCTGACGCTGGTGAAATCAGTCAGCGATGAGTTTCTGAACGCACATGCGTCGCAAACCGGCAGAGTGGCGATCGGCGCGGTGTTGGTAGTGGTGGCGATATTAGGCGTGGTGCTTTATCTGTTTATGCTGAACCTGCGCCGCCACATGCAGATCAGTCAGGAGCAGGCGCGGCTTGCGGCGATTGTCGACGGCTCCACCGACGCCATTATCAGTAAGTCCCTGGAAGGGGTTGTCACGAGCTGGAACAGAGCGGCGGAAGAAATGTTCGGCTACTCGGCGGAAGAGGCGGTCGGGCAGACTATGGCGTCCCTGATCATGCCCGCGGAGCGCATGGCTGAGGAAGAATACATATTACAGCGATTACGTCGCGGCGATCCGGTGAGTCATTTTGATACCACTCGTAAACGACGCGACGGCAGCGAGTTTGACGTGTCCATCACCGTATCGCCAGTGCGCGGCCCCAACGGCGCGGTACTGGGGGCCGCCACCACTATCCGCGATATCTCGGCGCAAAAAGCCATTGAAAAGCAAGTGATTGAGCTGAACTCCAACCTTGAGCTGCAGGTCAGGGAACGTACGGGAGAGCTTAAAAAGGCTAAAGATGTGGCGGAAGCGGCGAGCATGGCGAAGTCCGAGTTCGTCGCCAACATGAGCCATGAAATCCGCACCCCGATGAACGCCATTCTGGGCATGTTGCAGCTGTTGCAGCGTACGGTGCTGACCAGCCGCCAGCATGACTACGCGGATAAACTCGACGCCGCCGCACGCACCTTGCTGAGCATCCTCAACGATATTCTCGACTTCTCCAAAGTAGAGGCGGGTAAGCTCAGTCTGGATATGCATCCCTTCAATATCGATCAGGTGTTTCGTGAAGTCGGCGTCATCATGTCCGCCAATCTGGGCGGCAAACCCGTGGAATTACTGTTCGATATCGACCCTGACATACCCTACGACATGCTGGGGGATGGTCTGAGGCTAAAACAAATACTCATTAACCTGGTCGGCAACGCCGTCAAGTTCACGGACGCTGGCGAAATCGTACTATCCGCCAGGCTGCTGAAGCGCACAGAACGTGAGTTAGAGCTTTTTTTCAGCGTACGGGACACTGGCATCGGCATTTCTCCAGAGAACCTGCAGAACATCTTTGACGGATTCTCCCAGGCGGAGGCGTCCACCTCACGGCGCTTCGGCGGCACCGGCCTGGGCTTGGCTATCTGTCGTCGGCTGGTGGACCTGATGAAGGGCCAGATGAGCGTGGAGAGTACGCCAGGCGAAGGAAGCACCTTCAAATTCACGGTCAAGTTGGGAGTAGTGGGAGATACCCAGGACCTGCGGCGCACCATTCCCAACTTGCACAAGCTCAATGTGCTGGTGGTGGATGATAACGACACCGCCAGAGAAATCGTCGCCGGTATGGCGCAAGGGTTTGGCTGGCGCACGGATTTGGCGGCGTCGGGAGCGGAGGCGGTCGTCTATCTGGAAGCCAGTCGCGACAGTGCGCGTCCCTACGACGTGATATTCGTGGACTATTTGATGCCGGAAGAAAGCGGGCTGGAGGTTTGCCGGAAAGTCCGTTCCATGGACTTTGGCGATGTCCGGCCTATCCTGGTGATGATGTCCGCCCAGGGACGGGAAATACTGGAGCGCCACAGCCAGAGCGGCGACGAAGCCATGCTCGACAGCTTTATCGTCAAACCGATAACGGCCTCCGTATTACTGGATTCAGTGGCGGACGCCCGCGCGGCGGGGCGAAAAGGCTCTTCAACTTCTTACCATTGGCGCAGCTCCGGTCAGATGCTGAAAGGGCTGAAACTGTTGGTAGTGGAGGATAATCCGACCAATCAGCAGGTCGCCCAGGAGCTGTTAATCAGCGAAGGCGCGCAGGTGGAAATCGCCTGCAATGGGGCGGAGTGCCTGGAGATGGTCAAGCGGGCGCAACCGGGCTATGACCTGGTGTTGATGGATATTCAAATGCCGGTGATGGATGGTTATTGCGCCACAGGAGAAATACGCAATCGCCTGGGACTGGCGGATTTACCCATTGTCGCTATGACCGCCAACGCCATGTCCTCGGACAGGAATGCCTGTTTGTCCGTGGGCATGAACGATCATGTCAGCAAACCCTTTGAGCTGGGGCAATTGGTGGAAGTCATTCTCAAGCAGACCGGACTGGAAAGTCGGCTGCAAAAAGTCGCGTCGCTGCATACGACGACGTCTCTGTTTACGGAAGAAGAATTGCAATTCGCCAACAGTCTGCAGATTGACGTCGCTTCCGCGCTGGCTCGTTTTGGCGGCAGCCTGGGCACCTACCGCACGGCGGTGTCTGGTTACAAGAAGGAAGTGCTGACTTTGCTGGAGGAATGGGACGCATACTTCGCGCCGAGCGGCGATCCCGAGCTGGCGGCGAATATCCTGCATACCCTGAAAGGTCTGGCTGGCTCCATCGGTTCAGGGGGGCATATGAATATTATCCAGGATGTGGAACTGGCGCTGCGTAATCACGAGCTGGATGAAAATCTGTTGGCGGCGTTGCGACGCGAACTGGAGCGAACCCCTCAGATCGTGGTGGAAATCGATAATCTGCTGGCGGTCAAACAAGCGATGGAGTCCCCGCCGGATATCGTTGGTCAGCCGGAGCGAAGTCTGCATCAGGATTTCAAAGAGCTGGCGTCGCTGGTGCGTGCGTCAAATATGGAGGCGATTTCGTTTTTTGAGAATCTCAAAAGGAAATACGGGTCGGAGTTGCCGGAAGCTGTCAACGAACTGGAAGAGTGCATCAACCAGCTCGATTTCAGCACGGCGCTGACTTTGTGTAACGACATGTTGAAACAGCTGGAGTCTTCGGACTGTATCGGTAACTGACATGCCAATGCAGATTGAAAAAAAACGGGCGCGTATTCTGGTGGTGGATGACCAGCCGATTAACATCCAGGCGATCTATCGATTATTCGCAGGCGAGCATGACGTCTTCATGGCGACTAACGGCGCGCAGGCGCTGGAATTCTGCAAGAAAGACATTCCTGACCTGATTCTGCTGGATGTCATTATGCCGGATACCGACGGGTTGGAGGTGTGCCGTCAATTGAAGCTCTCTCCAGAAACCAAAGACATCCCGATCATTTTCGTCACCGCCCACAACACGCCGGAAGAGCAGGACGCCTGCTGGGACGCCGGCGGCGTCGATTTCATCACCAAACCGATTAACCCCGCCACGGTGCGTAACCGGGTGCGCGCTCACCTGACGCTTAAGTTTCAGGCGGATCTTCTGCGGCAACTGGTGTTTCTGGATGGGCTGACCGGCGTCGCCAACCGACGTTTTTTTGATGAACGTCTGGAACGAGAGTGGCGTCGCTGTAAACGCAATGGCCACCCATTAAGCCTGATGATGCTGGACGTAGACTATTTTAAAAAGTTCAACGACCGCTACGGTCATATCGCTGGCGACGAATGTCTGAAGATGGTGGCGGGCTGTATGAAACAGGTATTGCAGCGTCCTGACGATCTCCCGGCCCGCTATGGGGGCGAGGAGTTCGCCTGCATATTACCGGAAACGAAAATCGCCGGCGCATGTCAGTTGGGTCGCGAACTAGAGGCTTCCATCAGAGCGCTGGGCATCGAACACCAGGCTTCGGAAATCGCCGATGTGGTGACTGTCAGCATTGGCGTGGCGGAGATCTATCCGATCCGGCATATCGAGATTGTGGACTTGATCAAAGAGGCGGATCAGCAGCTGTACGCGGCGAAACAGGCGGGAAGAGGGCGTGTCCACTGCGCTGAAGATAACGCAGAGGAACAACGGATGCTTTAAATGGGGACCTGAAAAAATAGAAGATGAAATGGCGAGGTGAGGCGCGAAAGTGAAGGATGGGATAAAGCCGAAACAAAGCACGTTGGATTACTCCAAGTTACTGCTGGCGGGTCAACAGGAAGGCTCTTTGGGTAATCATGTGCGTGAACTGGTGTGTCAGGTGTTAGGCCGCGGCAAACAACCGGTGACGAATATTCGCAAGGCCATGGCTGAAGGGAGCATGACGGAGGCGCTGCGTCTGGCGCATACGCTGCGGGGCTCCATGGGCACCCTGGGCGCTGAGAAGGTGGCGGAGTGCGCCGGCGAATTGGAGGAAAGCATACGGGCCGACCAGGATACGGACAAAAGCCGCCTGCTGAACGCGTTGGAGCGTCGGATGGACGCCATGCTGAAAGAGTTGATGGAGTGGTCCCAACAGTTCCCGCCGTCCTCGGGTTGCCCGATTAATGTCGAGCTGGACCTGGATATGCTGCAACATTGGCGCGAGCTGCTGGAGGGCAGCAATATGGAGGCGCTGGATTATTTCGACCGTATTCGCTCCTCTTTGCAGACCCTGTGCGGCGCTGCTCAGTTCGAATCCATCCGCGAAAAAGTGGCCAATCTTCAATTCGACGAGGTTTTGGATGAGCTGGATGCGCTGATGCATGAGAACGGCCATGCCTGACGCGGCAAGAGAACGCCAAGTCCAGTAGCGCGGACGGAGACAATGATGCTTGGACGTATGAGATGGTTTCTTTGGGGGTTGCTGGCGGTAGGCGTACTACTGGCCTTGGAGGAAGGCGTGCGCCGGGCCAAGATGAATCAGAGTGAGGCCAGAGCGCGACTGGATATGCTGGCTAATCGCGTCGCCAGTCAGGTGCAGTTGCGCATGCAGATATACGAATATGGCCTGCGCGGCGCCCGCGGCGCCATCATCGGCGGCGGCCGTGAAAACGTCAGCTATCGCAAATTCCTTGAATATTCCCACTCTCGTGAGCAGGAGCGGGAGTTCCCCGGCTCCAGGGGGTATGGACTGATTCAACGGGTCACTCCGGAGCAGGAAGCGGCCTTTGTGGAGATGGCGCGGCGGGAGCGGGGCGGCGACTTTGCTATAAAGCAAATTAAGGTGAACGACGCAGAGCGTTTTGTGGTGCGTTTTGTGGAGCCGGAGCAACATAATTTGCAGGCGGTGGGCCTGGATATTGGCTCTGAAGCCACTCGACGCGAAGCGGCGCTGGCGGCGATGCGCAGCGGCCAGGCTACGCTGTCAGGACCCATTACCCTGGTGCAGGCGTCAGGAAAGCAGCAGCGCAGTTTTCTATTGTTGATTCCGATCTATCGTACTGACCTGTTTCCCGCCACGGTGGAGGAAAGAGAGCGGGAAACCTTCGGCTGGGCCTATACGCCGCTGGTGACGGACGAAGTGTTGCAGGATATGGATTTCCATGGCGAGGCCTTCGCTTTTTCTCTGACTGACGCGCCTGAATCCGGCGCGGAGGATGTTTTCTACACCTCCGCCGGTTTTGATCGACCCGCCGCAGACGGATTGGAGACCGTCATCAATCTGGATCTGTACCAACGCACCTGGCGCATGCGCATCAAGGCGCTGCCGGCGTTTGTCGAGAGTCTGCATTTGCTGTCGCCAGTTCAGGTGGCGCTCACCCTGGCGCTGATCTCTGTGTTGATGACCGGACTGTTCTATATCTTTTTGGTCAACCTGCAGCGCAAGGTGCATATCGGTCTGGAGCGCTCGCGTATGGCGGCCATCGTGGAAAGCTCCAACGACGCCATTATCGGCGTCACTCTGGAAGGTGAAATTACGAACTGGAACCAGGGCGCGGAATCCATGCTGGGCTTTCCCGCGGAGGAGGCTATCGGAAAAACGCTGATGAGTCTGATCGTGCCGCCCAATTGCCGCGAAGAAGAAAAAGACATCATGGAGCGGGTGACTCAGGGCGAAGTAGTGCCTAACTTTCATACGATTCGCAGTCGCGCGGACGGGAGTCATTTTGACGTGTCCGTTACCGTTTTTCCGATCAAAGGCGCCAATAACCGGATCGTCGGCGCCGCCACCACGATTCGCGACATCACGGAACAAAAAGCCATTGAAACCCAGGTGCAGCTGCTTAACGTTAACCTGGAGCGGAAGGTCGCCGAACGCACCGAGCAATTACGCCAGGCCAAGGAAGCGGCGGAATCCGCCAGTCGCGCCAAGTCAGATTTTGTCGCCAATATGAGCCATGAAATCCGCACTCCCATGAACGCCATTCTGGGCATGCTGCAGCTGGTGCAACAAACGGATCTGACCGTGCGGCAGTCCGACTACATTCACAAAACCGAATCCGCCGCACGCACGCTGCTGGGCATTCTCAACGACATACTGGACTTTTCCAAGGTGGAGGCGGGCAAGCTGGAGTTGGATCTGCATCCTTTTTATCTGGAAAAACTGGTGCAGGAAGTGGGCGTGCTGTTGTCCGCCAGTCTGGGCAAGAAGAATGTGGAGGTGTTGTTCGATATCGATCCCGCGCTACCGGAACAAGTGGTGGGGGATTCCCTGCGCTTGAAACAGATTCTGATCAACCTGGCGGGCAACGCCATCAAGTTCACGGAGTCCGGCGAGGTGGTGCTGACCATCAGGTTGCACAAGATGGAAGCCACACATCTGTGGCTTTATTTCAGCGTGCGCGACACCGGCATCGGTATTTCCGCAGCGCAACAAAAACATATCTTCGATGGCTTTTCTCAGGCGGAAGCCTCTACCTCCAGACGCTATGGCGGCTCCGGACTGGGATTGGCGATCTGCCAACGCCTCATTCGCATGATGGACGGCGAACTGCAACTGGAAAGCGCGCTCGGCGAGGGCAGTGAGTTCTATTTCACTGTGCGCCTGACCTGCTCTGACGAAGTGGCGCGGAAACCGGAGCCAGCGCTCCAGGGGCCGCTGAAGGTGCTGGTCGTCGATGACAATCAATGCGCGCGGGACATCCACTGCAATATCGTCAAACATCTCTCTTGGCATGGAGAAGGGGCTGCCTCCGGCGAAGAGGCGATCGCCATGGTGAAGGCCGCCAGGGAGACGAACGCCGACTATGATGTCGTGATGATGGACTGGCGCATGCCGGGATTGGACGGCTGGGAGAGCATTCGGCGCATTCGCCGGGTCCTGATGGGCATTAAAATGCCGCTCATCATGATGGTGACGACCCAGGACAGGGAAATTTTATCCTACCCGCGTGAGGGGGAAGCGGGCCTGCTGGATGGCTATCTGGTGAAGCCCATCACCGCCGCCATGTTATCGGAAGCAGTGACTGACGCACGCGCCGGCTATCGACAACGGCTACAGATCAATCGCAGCTCCGCGCAGGCGGACGCTCAATTGAAGGGATTGCGTATCCTGGTGGTGGAGGACAATCTGACCAATCAACAGGTGGCGCGCGAGCTGTTGAGTGGTTGCGGCGCGCTGGTCGATATCGCAAACGGAGGATTTGCTGGCGTAACTGCGGTGAAGAAAGCGTCGCCGCCTTACGATCTGGTGCTGATGGACATTCAAATGCCGGATATGGATGGCTACTCCGCCACCCGTGAGATTCGCGACCATGCCGCGTTCAAGGATCTGCCTGTCGTCGCGATGACCGCCAACGCAATGCCGGCGGATCGGGAAAGCTGCCTGGCCGCCGGCATGAACGACCATGTCGGCAAGCCTTTTGATCTGAGCGACCTCGTTACTGTAATTCTGAAGCACACTCAGCCTGAGGAGCGCGCAAAAGTGGTTGCATCACCCGCTTCTGCAGCGAACTCAAGGATGACTTCGATATCGGGTGCCCCGCCGCACTTACAACCGGCGTTATCGCTGGCGGATGCGCAAGGCTTGAAACTGTGGGATGCGTTGCGGCGATTTGGGCAGGATACCGTCGCCTACAGCAACGCCACGCAGGGCTTTATTCGCGATGTCAGCGCGATGCTGAAGGAGCTGCCTGACCTGTTGTCCCGAGGGGATACGCGGCGCGCAGCGGATATACTGCATACGATAAAAGGACTGGCGGGCGCGGTAGGCGCGCCAACATTGGCGGAAGCCGCCGGGGCGCAGGAGCGGGGATTGCGTGGAGGCGACGAATGGATGCCGGAGCAGAATGCCGTGGCGTATATCCGGGCGGAATTTGAGCGTACGTATCACCTGCTGAATCAAATCGTTCCCCTGCTGAACCCTAAGACGCCAGAGGATGAGCTTATCTCCGCCAATCAGACGCTTGATGGACTGAAAGCCGGGCTGAGGGAACTGGCGCAGTTGGTCAAGTTGTCCAATATGAATGCATTGAAGCTATTTACGGAGTTGAACGCCGTTTATCGCCAGCAACTGCCGGTGGCTTTTAGCGTATTGGAAGAAGATATCAATCAACTGGACTTTGACGCGGCCTACGGTCATTGCCTAGAAATGTTGCGGCAGGTAGAACAGGAGGCGTCTACCACTTTGTCGCCTTAGAGAGGGTGGTCGTAAGAGCAAGAACAAGAATAAGCGCAAGAGCAAGAAAGCGCCCACCAGAAAGGTTCTGATGGGCGTAAGACATTAAAGCGCCCGATCCTCAGACACTTCCAGTGATTTCAGCATAAAGCCCTTGGCTTGATCTACGCCGTAAATCACCGCTTGTACGTGAGTCAGGTCGTCCGGCATTTGCACCGCGGCTTCCAGTGTGGTCCAGTCGCTGGCGGTGACGGTTTGTCTGCTCACTTCAAACCATTCTTTCGCGCCGCTCAGGGTCTCATAGTAGAGCCACAGCGTCGCTGCGCCGTCTTCCAGGCCTTTGACCTTCGCCTTCAGTTGGTAAACGTCGCCGGGCTTCAGATCGCAGGTCAGGTTAACGCCTGCCGTAGGAAGGTTGGCGGCGTTCTCCACTTGCAGCACATTGGTCAGTTTACCGTTGATATCCACCTCGACGACAGAGAGTTCGTCCTCGCCCTCAATCCAGGGATAGACCGCCCCCGGTTTATTGTCTGAGAAGTCAATTTCAAGGTTGTCCAGGTGCCAGCCCGCTTTGGGCGCGCCCACGGCAAACTGCATCGGCGTTCCCTTGGCCCCTGCGAGCTGCAGATCGTTCTTACAGAAATTGGCGACCTGCTGCGCCGCCAGATTCAACGCGAGGGCGTTGTTGGCTTGCAGGCCGTTACCAAGATTACCGCCGATCGCCACTTTTTCGGATTCCTGGCAAGTCGCGCCGCCATTCCGGCAAGCCTTAACGTCTGGCGTGGAGAAATAGGGAACCCATGGCGCGTAATCATGATCGTGAGGGTAGGCCATGATGGTGGAAACTTCGCTGTTGGTCGGGCCGCCATAACCGAAAGCAAAAGCATGTTGCAGAGGATATACCTGCGCTTCGACGGCTTCCTCAAGTGTGGAAAGCGTGGCGAATGGCAATGCTGGACGGTTGTTGTAGAAGCCTTCGCCATCCAGCGCCTGGAATATCTCTTCCAGCCTCGTCTGAATGCTGACGAACTCTGTTTGCTCTGTGGGCAAGCCGTGCCCCAATCCAAACAGATGGCCCAGTTCGTGCGCAAAATGATAAGGGGTGATGCTGTCGCCATTATTATCAATGGCGCAACTCGGGTCCACATCAATCAGTCCGTAAGCGCTATCGATATTGCTTACGGAGAAGACGCCTTTATTGGCCAATAGCACGCCTGGAGCGGTAACGCCGCAGGTGTCTGACCGAGTATTATTTTGATCGTACAGCATCATTACCAGGTCGGCCTGATAGCGACCGCGTAGTTCACGGACGTAACGGTTTTGCTGCAAGGATGCCAGAGAATCGCTGATGTCCTGATTGTCCACGCTGAGTGTGGCGTCGGAGATCACTTCGCTATGGACCAGATTTAGCTGGATATCCACCTTGCTGTTAACGAAAGCCTGGTTTGTGAAAGCCACGTAGTCGGCGATCTTTTGCTGGATTTCTTCGCCGTTGCTGATGTACTCATCTTGCGCTTGAGCGCTGTAAACCACCATAACGTCCACGCTGTGGGTGGGGGCCGCCCAGGTAAACTGGGATAAACAGGAGCCTACAGCGATAGCCAGTGTTTTTCTTAATTGAATCATTGTTTTAAAAGCACACAAGTAATAGTTGTATTTAAAAAGGGCGGGCAATATACGCAAACGATCTAAAACGTTTAAGTCCTCATATGTACTTACGACGAAGAGCGAACGCGGCTTAGGTTAAAAGGGAGATGCAAATGGCTGATTTTTATGAAATTTAAATGAAAAATAAGATAATTTGTTATCTTTAGGTTCTCAACAAGGACGTTAGCTCCTATGATATGGCCTGCTATTTCGAATCCGCATTATGGAAAATTAGAAAAATGAACAAAGAGGACTCCTGGAGTCTGAAAGACGCGAACCCTTATGGAAAAAGGGGCGTCAGCGCATTCACGCTCGTTCTATGCCTCGTTATGAGTTTCCTGACTGGACTGGGTCTCTGGTTAGTGAATGGGCCCGTTGAATATCCTTCGATGACATTCTGGATCGGCGCTGTATTGATGGGGTTGCCGCTGCTGGGAGCCATTGAGGCGAGTCATTGGATGTACGACAGAAAGTTCGTCAGCAAACTGCCTGGTTCGCTGCGCATACTGTACGGCGTTATTATCGGTCTGGCGGAGTTGCTGATTCTGGGCGTGATTGTTTTCTTTCTGTCCTCACTGGTGGCTTTTTAAGGCTGGCCTGCGATCCTGAATTAGACGCATATTCCGCCCCCTCCAGCAGTTGCCTATGTTGATATAAGACCTCCAGCCAGTCTGTTTCCTGCTGAGTTAACGACCACTCTGATTCATCCTTATCATGAAGGCGCGCATACAGGCGCTGGGCGATGTCGTTCAGGCGTCGACGCTGCGTCAGCCAATGCGGATTAGCGTTTTGCAGCAGCCGCACAGGGCGGAACTCAAAGTACAAAGTCTTGCGCATGCGCTCGCTGACCACTGGCGGAGACGCGTGGGGCAACCTGACGTCATGGAGCAACAGGTCTCCCGGTCGGGTGGGGAGCCGTAACGGCGTCATCATTTTGCCGGCTAACATTGACGTTAATGTGGAAATGGCGGCGTCGGATAGATGATGACCCGGCAAAACCTGCAACGCGTCCTCTTCCGCCAGCGCGGCGTCGAGATAAATTCCCAAGGTAAAGATCCGACCATTCTGCTGATGATTCATATCCCGATGCCAGTCAACCCGGGTGGCGTTGGCGGCCGAGCGCACCAACATCGACTCATACGTGCAGACCACTTCGTCTTCGCACAGGGTCTGAGTCAGGCGCTGTAGCGCAGGCATGCCCAGGATGTATAGCGTATGCGCGCCGAAATAGCGCAGCAGCTCATTAACGCGAAACAGCGCCTGAGCGCCGCAGAACGCCACATGTTGTACCGGCGCCTGCGCGCAGTCCTGCATCACTTGCGTCAGTCTCGCGTTATAACGATGAATTAAATCGGACGTTAAGAAGGCGGGGATATGGACATAGCCGTCACGGTCAAATTGTGCGGTTATCTCCCTCATCACGGCGTCTCCCTGTCAGTGAACGGATATAGAAGGCTGACAACTCTTTACTGCGTGGAGGGAAGCGGCGCGCCGAACCAGATTTTTTCGTACCACTCCCGGTAGGGAATATCGCCGCCGAGGTTGTAGATATCGGTTTTATGCACGCTCTCGTAAGTGATCAGCAGCGGCTCAGTCACATAGCCGCTGGGAGGCGCGCCAGCGAAAGCGCGGTTGAGTTCGTCCGCCAGTTGCCAGCCCTGTACGCCGGCGGGCTCCGCCACCGTCGCCACCTGAGTGGACAGGCCGCTACGAATGCGGTTCAACGCTTGAAAGGAGCCGTCTCCGGCGGAAATATTACGAATATCCGTGCGGTTGTGTTTGCGCAGCGGGAAGCTGATGGAGTCGAAATAAAGGTCGTTGATCGCCAGGCTGTGGGTCCAGGCGGCGCCGTATTCCGTCACCAGCCGGTCCACGGCTTTGGGGATTTCCGTCACCGTCTGTCCAAGGCTGATGTTCTCAATGGACAACACGCGGCAGCGATCGCATTGTGAGATGATTTTGCGCATGCTTTCGGTTTTGGCGTTGGCCACCTCAAAGCGCGCGTCGTTGAAAATCACCACGCCCACTTTGCCTTCGCTATGCTGCACCACGTATTGCGCCGCCATTTGCGCGACAGCGAAGGACGGGGTGGCGATGTTGTTAAACAGCTCCTCAGTTGGCCCTGGTTCCGCCGCCGCATGCCAGCCCACCAGGATGATGCCTTTGCGCTTGACGATGCGCGCTTCATCCCGAAGGCTGGAGAGAGAAACCCCGCCCAGCACAATGGCGTCGGCATTGGCGTGGCCCGCCTGCAATAAGGCGGACTTGGCGCTATGTAAATTGTTCTTGCTGTCGATATATTCCAGCTTCCAACCGAGCTGTTGCGCCGCCAGCTGGAAATGCCGATATAGACTGGAAATGCCGCCGTTATTGGAATCCTGGGACACGAACACAATATTTTTGTTCCGCTGCGCTGCAGGACCCGTGGTTGGCCCGTTCCAGGTCACAGAGGAGGCGTTGGCCGCATGACTCTCGGCCTGAACGCAGCAGGCCGTCAGCAGCAAGGCGATAACTGGTAGCAAATAACGCATGGGTGTCCGTGTTGCGGATTAACTGCAAAGTTTAGGGTTGTCCGAGAGTAAAACGACTTCTCGATTAATTATATAGCAGAGGATGCGTAAAGAGCCTGAACGAAATGAGGTTGAACCGTCGGCGTGAGCTACGCCAAGGCGTAGAACGGCTCGACTTTCATCATTGGAGACGTAAGAGGAGACGCTATGCCGTCTCAGGCGGAGCGTCGTTTGGGGGAGTCCAGCATAAATCTGATAAACTGGTCCGCCGGCATGGGCTTGGCGAAAAAGTACCCCTGACCGTAGGCGCATCCCAGATTGGTCAATAGATCCGCCAGTTCCTGGGTTTCAACGCCTTCTGCGACCGCCTGATAACCGAGGTTCGCGCACAAGTCGAGCATCGTCTGGACAATGGCTTTATCACAGGGATCGCTCAGCATGTTCAATACGAAGCTGCGGTCCAGCTTGATGCAGTCAAGCTCCAGGTTCTTGATGTAGGACAGCGAACTCATGCCTACCCCGAAGTCATCCAATGATAACTTCACGCCCAGCTCGCGGAAGGATTTGAACACAGCCTGTGTGGTCTGGATATCAATCATGGTGGCGGTTTCCGTGAGTTCGATTTCCAGCATCTCCGGCGTAACGCCATAGTGATCCAGTTGCTCGCGAATGAAAGCCGTCATGCTGCGATCCAGCAGATTGTAGGGGGACAGATTCACGGCGACGGAGACTTCAAGGCCCTGCTCGCGCCACTTCTGAATCTGCTGAATGGCGTGGCTCAGCACGTACCGGCTGAAGGCGTGAATATAGTCGCTATGCTCTATCAGTTCGATGAACGCTCCGGGATAGATAAGGCCCTCCCGTGGATGGTTCCACCTGACCAGCGCCTCGGCGCCGGTGACCTGACAGGTCTGCAAGTGCACTTTAGGCTGGTAATGGAGCACGAATTGCTGTTCGCTGAGCGCCTGGGCGACCTCTCCCGACAACCGCACGCGTAATTCGGTGTAGGGGTTGTCGGCGGCGGCGTACACTTCCAGCCGGGAGCGTTTTCTTTTCGCGTGATACATGGCGATGTCCGCATTCTTCATTAACTCTTCGATGGTGTCGCCGTCTTTGGGGAAGTAGGCGGCGCCGATGCTGACGTCCACATTCAGCAACATGCCGCTGACCTCGAAGGGACGTTGGCAGGCTTCAATGAGCGGAGTGGCGATTTTCGCCGCGTTGTCAGTATTCAGGTTCGCTGTCCAGACCACGAATTCGTCGCCGCCGGTGCGGGCCAGGATATGGGAAGAGGGCAGCGCATCCCGCCAGCGACGACTTATTTTCTTCAATATTTCGTCGCCATAAGAGTGTCCAAGCGTGTCGTTGATTTCCTTGAACTGGTCCAGGTCCAACAGCAGCAGGGCGCCGCAGTGGCTGCAGTCGTCTGCGCCACGGGCCTTTTCGATATGCGCCGACATTTGTTCAAACACATAACGGCGGCTGGGCAGGTCCGTCAGGTGGTCGTGCGAGGCCATGTAGGCGAGGGCCTCATTGTGTTTCTCAATACGCTTGGTGATGATGCCGGATAGAATCAACGCGCCCCATACCGCCACCCAAAAGGTCAGAAACGACGTCACGGTCAAGCGTGTGGCGATATAGTGCAGAAGCGTGTCCAGAGAAGACGTTTCCTGCACCCACAGGGAGTAATTCTGCTTGTTATGATGGCTCTTGATCGCCGCCCACAGGTAGGTTTCCCCCTCCAGCTCGATCAGACCTGAGCCGGTCGCTTCTTCGCCGAGCAGGGCGGTAACCGCCTCTATTGTGGATTGAGCTACTCCGCTGGAAAAGACGACGAAGTCTGAGTCGTTTCTTACCAGAACCCCGATATTTTCTTTAACCTGCAATTCTTCGATGTAATGCCCGCTCGGCGCCAACAGGGATTCAAGCTCGCTCTCACTATTGGCGAGGTCGGTTTGCGCACTGAGTAAGGCGACATTGATTTCGGCGGCTTTCAGTTCGGAATTAACGCCAAGATCTGACGCGATGCGATAGGCGACCACCACAAAAACGGTGGAGACGAAAATGGCGAGACTCAAAGTGGCCAGCAGCAGATGGGATCTGAGTCTTGGGTCGACCTGGAGCGCCTGCGCGTCCATTGATAAATGCTCCCGGCGACGTCAGGACTGCTCCGCCGGTGGTTTCAGGGTGCTGATATGGGCGATTTGATAAACGACGCACCAACCGGTGGCGAGAGAGATCAGATTTAATACGCCAAAAGCAATCAGGATCGCCTGCACAATCGGCTCGCCAATATACTCTCCGCCAAACACGCCCGCCCCCGTTACGACAACGCCAATGACGCCACGCAGGGTGCGATCCAATGAGCTTAGGTTCTTCTTCAGCGCTTTCATGGCCGCCTCCCTTGATGCTGGTTGGTTGAACACAAAATGCCTATAAGGCCAAGTATAGCAGCCTGAATTTAGGGCAATGTCCCGAACAGCCTTGTCCTGCGCGCCCTGAGGAGCATCGGAGAAATGGCCGTCTCCGCCTGAAATCTGTTGGGGCCTTTGTCAATCTGTTGTTTAATAACGCGAGGTTGAGTCAGCAGGATTGAGTAGATAGGGCGACAACATGACGATGCAGAAAAAGAAAAGCCGCATCGCCCCTGCGTACGTGGCGAAACTCATCAAAACTGCATTGGATCAAGGTTGGAGCCCAAGCCAATACGGCCCCGCCTTCCGAATTACTACCTAAATAGAGGCGCTTAACACATGAAGATAGGAATAGTCTGTCTGGCGTTGTTGTTATGGGGCGATATCGCCCGCGCGGATGCTCAGGATGATGAATGGGTTGCGAAAATGGACGCCATCGCCAATCAGGTCTGCGTTGACATACCGGAAGAGTGCGTGGTGATTTACAGCGCCTATGGAGAAGACGCCAAAGGGATGCCGGTTAATAATCTGCACGAAGTGGCCGTAGAGGGACAAGTGATAGTCGTGCAGCCTCATGATGCGTTCTGGGGAGAGGGAACGGGCTACCAGAGCAAACCCTTGCAAAATCCAACCTGGCTGGATCTGGCCAAGTCAGCGAACCAGATGATTCACACCACCGGCGATTACCACCATGTCTATCTGGAAGACTTTGAAATAGTTGGAACAAAGGATGGGGTGAGCTATATCCAGTTGCTGATGGGCTCGTAATCGCCACCGGCGTATCAATAGTTAAAGATCAAGCAATCTTAAGTGGTTTGTTTGCTGCGGGCCAGGTTCCGGCGCGTTATGGTTCGCCATCGGTTGAGTGCGCTATCGCCCTAAGCTACTCTTAATCAACGAATAAAACTCTAGAGAATGTCGGCTGCATGTTTAAAACGATACTGTTGTTTCTGTTTGCCTGGGGGATCGCTTGTCAAAGCGCCTGGGCTGAAGAGAGGGCGTATCGTTTTGTCACCTTGGAGTTTCCTCCGCTGGAATTTACTGGGGAGAATGGCGAACCTACAGGCGTCGCCGTAGAAGTGGTGCATCGTATTATGGCGGCGTTAGGGTTGCAGGTGAGCATAGACGTGCATCCCTGGAGCCGCTCATTGGACCGGGTGCGTAAAGGGGATGCGGACGCCATATTCACCGCCTACAAAACCCCGGAGCGAGAGCAGTTTCTGGATTACTCCAATGTGGTGCTGATTCCCCAGGTTATCGCGTTGTACGCCAGGAAAGACTCCCCCATAAACTTCAATGGCGACTTGCTCGCGCTGCAGGACAAGCAATTCGGCGTGGTCTCCACCATCAGCTATGGCGCGGTGTTTGATCAAATGCGCAATCAACTGAGAGTGCAGCGAGTCGAAGATATCGAACAGAACTTCAAGAAACTGATGCTGGGTCGGATTGATATTCTGATCAGCAACATTTACGTCGCGGACTGGGAGCTGAAGAAGACCGGCTTCAACAAGCATATCTCCCGATTGCCGCTGGAAGTGGAGCGCCTGCCCAGCTTTATCGCCTTTTCCAAGGCGCGAGATTTGACGGCTTTGCGCGATCGTTTCGACAAGGAATTGCTAAGACTGAAGGAGAGCGGCGAGTTCGACGCCATTGTCGCCAAGTATGACCTGACGGTGCCGCCGGATATTCAATAACATAACCCCGCCAGCCGCAAAGAAGTGAAGAGGAAACAGAATGCATAGCGACTTCAGATTCAGATCAGCCAAGCTGAACCAATTGCTCGACAATGAAATCAGAGAGGGGAACAGCGTCTGGAATGTCACGCGGGGCGAGCAAGCGTACCTGGTGGAAGAGTTCAAAACCAGCGCTAGGGACCTCGGCTTGAAAAGCGAGAGAATGGCGGACCGCAATATCAGCTTTCTTAGATATGTCGATCCGGAAACTGGCGAATTCCTCCAATATGACTACTCCTGGTAATCCCAGAAATAGTTTCGGCTTGCGCATTCTCTCCTTGTGTTGGCCCGCCATTAAAGCCTGAGACCTCAGACACTGTTTTCCGCCATATCGGGCTGTGGCGTCGCCGCCCATGCACATAGTAGCAGACAGCCTGTGGCGGCGCTCAGGATCACGGCGCCAAGGTTTTGCAGCCATCCGGAAGCAATTAATCCAATACCCAGTAACAGATAATAAGCCAACCCAAACAGCGCCCCCGCCGCGCCGGCGTTCGCCCGATAACGCACCAGCGCCTGACTGAGAATGTTGGGGATAGCGATGCTGTAGCTCATCAGGCTCAAGGACATCGGCGCCAGGAACCAAAGGCTTTGTTGAGTCAGCAGGACGCCCAGGCCGCCCAGCATCGCCATGCCTATGCCGGCGCGGATCAGTTGCGTCGGGGGCATGCCGCGCTTTAATCCCGCTTGGTTTAGCAGGCTGCCCGTCAGCGAACCGATAGCCAGGATGACGCCGCTGTAGCCGAACTCGACGGAGGAATATCCCAGTGACTCGAATATAAACGGAGCCAGGGAGTAGTATGAAAACAGCATGAGGTTGAACAGGGCCACCAGGGCCATATGGCGCAAGACGTGTCCATCCCGCACCAGCTGTGACGCCAGGGTTTTGAATGTTGCCGCGTTCAATGTAGACGGGCGGGTTTCCGGCAATTGTCTGGCACTGAGTCCCAGCAACGCTGTCGACATGACGAATAAGCCGATAAATACGCTCAGATAGCCGCCGAACGCCGTTAATAGTCCGCCGGCGAAAAATCCCAGCACAGGGCTGATCGCCATACCCAGTCCCATGACGGCGAACATCTTCGCCAGGTCGGCTCCACGGTAGGCGTCGCGCAACATGGTCTGCGTCACCACTGACCCGACCGCCGCGCCAAAGGCGCTCAGGGCGCGCACGAACAACAGCGTTTCGAACTGATCCACGATCAGCGCCGCCGCAGCGCTGAGGCTGTACAGGCCCAGCCCGCAAAGCATGGCGGGGCGACGGCCGATGCGATCAGCCATGCCGCCCCAGAATCCCACTCCCAGGGCGAAGGCGATAAAGTAAATGGAAAGCGTCTGCGCCGCGGCGTGTTCGGGCGTGGCGAAGTGATGGGCGATATCTGTCAGCGCCGGGCTATAAATGGTTTCCGCAATCTGTGGGAACATCAACAAGGTGAACAGCAGTCCTGTCGCCGGTTTGTGCGATGTCATACTTCCTCCAATGAGCACATAAAGGCGGCTATTTTAGGGACGGAAGTTGTGGTCAAATAACATAACCGGATCATAAAACCACAAGATAGAGACAGATGGCGCTAATAGACGGAGAAGCCCAGTTCGACGCAGACCAACTGCATAACGCTGTCATCGGTGTGGCGGCGGAGGTGGGCAGCCATGATTCGGGCATGCACCACCATAAAAAAGCGCAGTTGTTGTACGCTCCCAAGGGATGTATGAACATCACGCTGGATACTATGCACTGCGTGCTGCCGCCGACCCGCGCCGCCTGGATTCCGGCCAACACCCCGCACTGCGTCAGAATGACCAACGTGGTTGCTTATCGCTCGCTGTATTTCGACTTATCCCGCAATGGGCCACTGCCCGGCCGTATCAGTATTTTTTGCGTTAGCGGACTCATGCGTGAGTTGATAGAACGAATGGCGTTCTGGCCCTGGGATATTTCCGAAGATAAGCAGCGCAATACGCGCGCGCTGTTTTGCGAAGAACTCAGCCTGGCGAAAACGGAAGCGCTGCAACTGCCGTTACCGCGGGATAAACGCCTGTCCGGCTGGCTGTCGAGCCTGAATCACCCGGACGCATTGCCAGACCCCTTGAACCAGCTTGCGAACCGTGTCGGCGCCAGTAGTAAAACCATCACCCGACTTTTCAACAAAGAGACGGGCATGTCCTATCAGTCCTGGCGCCAGCAGTGGCGACTGCTCAAATCCATCGAAAAACTATCCGAAGGCCTGAGCGTCAACGACGTCGCCTACGCCCTGGAATTCTCCAGCGACAGCGCCTTCATCAGCTTCTTCCGCCAACACACTGGACAGACGCCCTATCAGTATGTACGGCGGGGATAAGAACGATCAGCGTGAAAATTCTGCGTCGGAGTAGGGCTGTAGTTTTGTGCATACGAAGCGTTTCAGTTCCTCATTGGAACAGCCGTCGTAATATCCCAGCTCCGGCTCGAAATAATACAGGTCATTCAATAGGGCGCGTGCGCAGCGCATTCTGACAGGCTGATCCGCGGCTTCCGCCATGCTGATTAGAAGGTCCAGCGCGGCAAGCACCACAGGATAATAAACGCCCTGATGGTTATTCCCGAGGGTGTTCAATACTGTCTCGCCGACTGCTTTCGAGGCGTTTTGATCATGTAGCTCAATGAGAGCAAGCAATGACGCAATTACTTTGTCCGGCGCATAGAGGTCGGGTCCAGAATACTGCCGCCAATCGGTAGCGTGAAGCTGGGCTTCAAGGCTTTTGTCAGCCATGGATGCTTAGCCTTCCTGCGACCCGATAGTGGAGACAAACTTCCCGCTAACCATCGCCGCCAGGTGTAATGCGGTTTCAATACCGGGTTTGGGATGAATTTGTTGCAGTCCGAGGAACAGGCCGTAGGCGATTTGAGCGAGTTCCCCGGCGAGGCGGTCTTCAGCGCCCAGATCCACATAGCACTGTTTAAGATATTGCTGTCGTTGGTTGTCAATCTTCACCAGGTGTTCAGCGATTTGGACGTCTTTCAACGCCCAGGCGCGGATATGCATTTCCGCTTCGATATTGTGTGCGGCAATGACCTGATCGAGTTTTTTCAGCCGTTCCAGAGGCGCGCCGGCGGCGTCCGCTTGTTTAATGAACTCCATGGTCATGCGCTCGTACCAGTGACTCATCAAGGCGTCGTTGAAGTCCTGGCGATTCTCGAAGTGGTGATAGAAAGAGCCCTTGGTGACCTTCAACGCCTCACACAACGGCATGATCTTCAGGCTGTCCGGGCCTTTGTTCACCAGTTGTTTAAGCGCAAACTCCAACCAATCCGTTTTCGACAACTGCTTGGATTTTGCGGGAAGCGGGGCTCTGACTTTCTTGCTGACCATGATTAGATGCGTCCATCTTTGACCGCGTTATGAATGACTACCCGGGCGATCAGCCAGTGAAAGGGCTTGATCATCGCCATATACAGGCGTCCCGTGAGCGTCTTCAGGTTCACCAGTGTGGAGACCACCACCTGTTCGCCTTGTTTGGAGACGGACAGATAAAACTGCATATGCTTGTCTTCCGTAAAGCTGACGACTTCGCTGGCGTCAGCATGGATAACGTGCATGAACGCTACTGCGTCGCCAACCTGGAGGTCGCGGGGAGGGAAGACACTGCGATCATCCGTAAATGTCCGCCCAACCTCAAACCCCAACACGCCGACAATTCTATTGCGCAGCGCCATCAACGCCTGCACCCACAGAGGCATTACCGTGAAAATAGCATTCTGCAATTGTCCGGGCGTCAACGACTTATTGGAGACTGGCGCGGCAAGCGCGTCGCGAAAATAGGGACGTGCGGCGCGTTGGCCGAGATAGTCATCGGTAGGAATCGGTACAGCGGAAACGCGAAAAAGCTTAAAACCTGACATGGCGTCCTCCTGAATTTTTAAAACATACCGTTAGGTATGGTATGGATGATATTGCGAAAAAGCAGTGGCGTAAAGAGGGTGACGTAAAGAGGAGGCTGGCGGCTGGATAACCTGGAGCGATAAATCAACCATGTCCTGTCTTTATCCACCGTTCGCCCTGAGCCTGTCGAAGGGCCTCTCAGAGAGTTAACGCAAAGACACTGGCCCTTAATTAACAATGCCGGAAGCGAGATAAAAATCTTGCAGACCTTGGATAGTGTTGATGGGGAAGGGGATATGCTACTTTCAAACGCTCTGGAAAGCCCTTCGACAGGCTCAGGGCGAACGGAGTTGAAATAAAGGTCAAGTGAAGTGACTTCGTAACGCTATCGTTTTGCGCCCGTCATTCGTTTCACATATGAAGTGAAAGGGCGTCTGTACTGGTCATGGATGCAACATTTGGACGATTCTAATATCATCCGCGCCAGCTGGGACCAAAACACTCGCTATTGGCGTTCGAAATTTGAGTCTTGTAGTGTGGATTCGCTAATAACGCTTTAGCTGAAACTGCGACGTGCTCCATCTAGTCTCTGATTGGTCTGAATTTGTTATTCATCGAGATTGAGAAAACATGGATATACCATTTACATTCGGAGAGCCGCTTTCCGATGAAAAGTGCAGGAATTTCTATCAAGAATTTATTGATATATTCAGAGTTAAGTTTGAAAGAAAAAAGCCGAGCACTCATGGTCCAGTCTGGCTCAACTTGAAGAATCAGACTGACTGGATTGAAGTCAGCGAATTTGACGATACGCTATTTGATGAGTGCTATATCTACTCTGAGTTTGGCAAGCGATCTCAGTTATTTGAGAGCAGTCTTAAGGAATATATTTCGTATATCAATAGGTGTGATTGTTCGAACCGATGGCATCTCTATGCGGTAAAAAAAGACTTTAGTCTTTGTGTGAGCTGGAATGGCGAGGACGGAAACACAGACGAGCATTACGTAACCATTTCAAGACGTTGACTGTCAGGCTTTGATCTCCTTAAAGCATCTTCCACCATGTCCGTATAAGCCAAAGTGAACGTCTTTACTCTGTACTTCATTCATGAAATATTGCACAGGCAGTCATTGGAGTTGGGCTTCTGATTTCTGAATGGAATTAGAAGGCTATCTTCCAACTCAGAGTCGTCACTTTAGCCGAATACTATTCGACAGTGACTCTTGTGAGCCAGTGCTATTGGCTGGCTATGATGAGAGATTCTCCGTACCGAACGAAAGATTGAGGGAGAGCGTCAAATGCAAAACAAACATCCCTTCACCCTCCTTGAAAACGGAACCCTGGGTCTGGCTACGCTGGTGTTTGGCGTTATGGCGGGGTTTTTCTGGACTTATACTTTCAATGTGAATCTGGCGATGATGCAGGTGGATGGCGAGACCTATGCGCGGGTGCAGTCTCTGTTTAATCAAAATGTCCGGCATCCCATGTTTTTTGCTTTCTTTTTTGGCGGCGGCCTGTTTTCAATCATTGCATTAGCGGCGAATCTGCGACAACGTAAAACACTGTCGTTCTGGCTTATTATGCTGGCGGCTGCGACCTATATCGGAGGCGTCATCATATTCACCAAACAAGTCAATCTGCCTTTGAATTACTACACTGAATCCTGGAATCCCACCAGCTTGCCTGCCGACTGGATGGAGACCCGAAACAGCTGGAATGACGCCAACGCCATACGGGTGGCGACCTCTTTCCTGCCGTTCCTGTTCTGCATTTGCGCATTGGTGATGAGAACCTTCCAGCAAAGCGCAGTGGCGAAGTCCTCGTAATATCGATCAGCTTAAGGGGTTGCTTGAACAGCCATGCTTATGGATGCATGCGTCTTGGTCTGGTAATTTACTTAATGTTACATAGAATGATGATTTTTTAGAGCTATTACTAATCCTGGAAGAAGAATGAAAAAGTTACTGGTTATCTCTTTACTGGCGCTGAGCTCGCTTTCCCACGCGGAAGAAACGAAAGAAAATACAGTCACGGACGCAACCAAATCCGTTGTGTCCGGTATCGTCAAATTTGGCAAGGATTTATTGGAAGGCGCGGACGAAGGCGTCGATGAGGGCAGAAAAACAGGGCAAAGCCAGGATGGGGCGATCATCGTTGATAACGGCGCCGATCTGGAGAAGAACCTGAGCGTCGAACTGCTGTCCGTCAACAAAGAAGGGGACAATGGTTCCTATATCGAACTCGGTTTCAAGAATGCCAACGACAACCCCGTACGCATTATCAACCTGAAAGATTCCGAAAACATTATTGCCATTGACGCCGATGGTTATGCCACCAATCTTGCCAGAGCGGGCGATAACCCCATGGACGTCACCATTCCCAGCAATGCAGGCAGAAAGCAGCGCTTCCACTTCGATATACCGGCGGATTCGGTTAAAGAAGTAAGAATTATGGGTAAAGTGCTTTCACTATAAGTAGAGCATTCAGTCTTTCGAGCATGGGCGACAACTTCTTTCCCGATTGAAGGCATTCAGCGGATATGAATCCGCTATTCCGACACATGATAATCATGGAAGATTTCTGTGGCCAACTTTCAACTGTGTGATGCCCTTATCCACCGTTCGCCCTGAGCCTGTCGAAGGGCCTCCCAGAGAGTTGACTCAAAGACACCTGCCTTATTCAATACCCGAAGGCGACAAACCCCTCACTGCCAATAATTTAAAGCTGCTATGGAAGAAGATTATTATTTTTGCTACATGGTCTCATTGAGAATCATCGGAGATATTGAGCATTTCGATGAAATCACAAAGGTTGTAGGAGTAAAGCCAACTTACTCACATAAGAAAGGCGATAAACGCTCACCACGAAGTAAGCCGTTTGAACGGGACGTATGGATTTATAAGCCCGAGATTGATGAGCATAAACCACTTGCTGAGCACCTGGACTCATTATGGGCGACAGTTAGCGCTAATGTTGAGAACATAAAAGCGCTTAAGGAAAAGCTAAAAGTGGATATTTTTTGCGGTTATCGCTCTGATTGCGATCATGCAGGTTTTGATGTGCCGTATCAGAGTCTCACGATCTTTCAGGCGCTGGAAGTTCCGTTTAGTGTCTCTGTCATTGTGATTCGTCCAGATTGAGACGAGTCAGCATGCAGACGGACCGTTGCTTTTCTCCCTTAGCTCTAGGCTCGCCTAACTGCAGAATGACATCATGAATAAAATCGCCCTCATTCCAGTTATCGAAATTCTGTATCCAGCAGAAGTCAAAGAGGCGGAGGGGGCGGCGCCGAATGGTTCCTGGCAAGCGGAGCCGGAATCTTGGGATGCTTATCTGAGGCGGCTCAATCGGCGTATGGGCTTTAGCGATCTACGTTCATTTCCCCTTGGTTCACGAAGGTATCCCGTTGCCGATCTGACGCAGACGGATGTCGCTTTGGCGATTGATCTGCACCTCGGAGATACTCCGTTACAAGAGTCCTGTGGGCTGTTCGGCGGATTGGTTTTGATGGAAGGCGCTACGCCAATATTGATTCCTCAGTGCTGCGGCATGCTTGCCGATATAACCTTCTGGGAGGCGCTTACGAGACCCGAGGCGTTTGCGGAGCCTTTTTGTCTGGAAGGGCATCCCTGTCCCCAGGCGATTTCCGATTCTGTCGAGGTGGAGATCCAATGTATTGAGGATAGGGAGCCCTTCGAAATGCCCGCGCCCCTGAGTTACAGAGTTTCCCGACAGTCTCTCTGCGACGCGCTGGAAGAGGCGAAGCGAGTTCTCAACAGCTTTGCCGCCAAGGTGGAAATTTGGGGACGCGAAAGGGGTTATCCCGAGGCGGCGGATGTATTAGTCTACGAAAAATGACTATGCAGTCTATGTGTTCGATAGCGCGCTGACGTGAAGGAAGTAACAGAGTCTCCCTTGTGAGGCGTGGTCAGCGTGGCGGTTTTTCCCTCAAATATAACAAGGAGTTCCCATGAGCCTTAACGTTAAGCAAAGCAGTAATCCCAAGGTCGATAGTTTTCTGGATAGAACCGAACGCTGGAGCGATGAGTTGGCTTTGCTGCGGCGCATGGCCCTCGATTGTGAGCTGGTGGAAGAGTTGAAATGGGGGAAACCCTGCTATACCTCGCAGCAAAACAACATCGTCATTCTGCAGGGGTTCAAGGATTTCTGCGCCATACTGTTCCCCAAAGGCGCCTTACTGAAAGACCCCAGATCCGTGCTGGAGAAACCGGGCGAAAACACCCAAAGCGCGCGCCGGATTCCCTTTACCAAAGCCGAGGACATCGCCGATATGGAGGCCGTGATCAAGGCGTATATCCACGAGGCGGTGGAAGTGGAAAACGCGGGCCTGAAAGTGGATTTTAAGACCATGGAAGACTACGCTATTCCCGAAGAGCTGCAGGCAAAACTGGATGAAATCCCCGCCTTTAAAGAGGCTTTCAATGCCCTGACGCCAGGACGGCAGCGAGGCTACCTCCTGCATTTTTCCTCGCCCAAACAATCCAAAACCCGCGCCTCACGAGTCGCCAGGCACATGCAGCAGATTATGGACGGCAAAGGACTTAATGACCGTTAGTAGGTGAACGCAGGAAACCGGCCGTCGTGTATTACCGGTTGATGCGGCGGCCAGCCTTTGAAATCACAAAATTTCCCCACAAATTCAATAGAGTAAAGCGCAAAAGACTGTATTATTTAGCTCACGTCCACAGTTAGTTGAAGTGTGAAAGGAGTAATAGTTCATGGCGCAGATATTTGAAACGGAAAGGCTGATTCTCAGACCCCGGGGACTGCAGGATGTTGAGGCCTGTATCGCCATGGATAAAGACCCGGAAGTCACTCGCTATATCCCGGGCGTTTATGACGGATCGAAAGCGCACGTAGACTTCCTTCTCTCGCGCATCAATGGCGACTTTGGCGAGCGCTGCGGTTATTGGTCAATCTTCGCCAAAGACAACCCTGATGAACTGCTGGGCTGGGTTTCCTACATCCCTCTCGACGCCGTTGGCCCTGAGCTGGAGATGGGCTGGCGTCTTGTGCGCAGAGCCTGGGGCAAAGGCTACGCAACCGAAGCAGCGATCAGGCTCGCTCAATACGCATTCGAAGACCCCGAACTGGACATGCTGACCGCAACCGCCCATATCGAAAACCAGGGTTCCATCAATGTGATGGAGAAACTGGGCTTTAAGTATATCCGCGACAGCGAATTTGAAGGCGTGGCCTGCAAATACTTCGAGCTGACAAAAGAGGAATTTTTGCGGCGTTGGGGATAAGCGCGTTCACTAAAAATCGTCGTTATTTCCCCATGGCTCCGGCTATACTGCTGAACTGAGTTTGCGCAGCTTCCCCAGCCTGGATGGGTTTCCTCTTTGTCGGCAAGTTGGGAGTGAATGGGCGCGTCGTTCAACACCTGTTTTGCAGTAAATGCTGTCTGTGGGTTCTATGAATATCGAACAAGCCTTGAACGCCTTCTACATAGAAAGCGGTTTTGAACTCGAAACCGGTAAACGGCCGGCTTTTGTTGAAGTTTTCGTAGGCTGTCTGCTGGTTCCTTTGCCGAACGTAGAGACGCGCCGCAAGTACATCAAGTACCACGATCTGCATCATGTGATTACCGGCTATGGCGCCTCGCAAGTCGGCGAAGGCGAGGTCAGCGCCTGGGAGTTAGGGACGGGCAGCATGCTGCATCCCATTCTGATGTTCATGAACCTGATCGCCATTTCCACCGCCTTGGCGGTCAGCCCGCGACGGGTATTCAAGGCGTATCTGCTGGGCTGTAAAAGCCGCAATCTATACTGTCCCAAAGTGCGCCGTCGCATCGATAGCGGCGAGCTGAACGACATCGCGCAACTGCGCAATGAGTTTGTTAACTGCCGCTGCAGCGACGGCTGGATTGCGTTGAAGATGATCCCCTTTGTCCTGTACGCACTGCTCTCTATCATCATTCACCTGATTCTCGTGATCCCCGCTTTGCTATACAAAAAAGTCTGGGGCAAACTTTTCAGCGCCAGACTGGTGAAGCTGGTGAAAGTGCGCAGCTAGATTGCCGCCCGGTTCCTCGCAACACAGAGAAGAATAACAATGGAAGACCTCAACTTTACTTATATTGTCAAAGACAACGAAGTCACTATCTATCATCACGGCAGGAAAGCCACGACGCTGCGTGGCGACAAAGCACGCCAATTCGCCGAAGAGGCGGACAGCGCCTCATTCGGAGACATGCAACAACTGATGGCCAGACTCACCGGAAACTACAAACGCGGCAATGAGAAACACGCGAAGAAAATTCGGCGGGAAAAGTATGGTTATTAAACTGGCGCTAAAAGGTTTCTGAAAAAAGGTAGATAAATGTCCGGCAAAAAAGACAGCAGTGGTGAAAGAGAGCGTTGTCCCGTTCATGGTCGCGGCCGACGTTTGTCTCGGGACAATATTTCCGAGATTCGACGGACAATCGATATCGCCAACTCGCAAGCCCGCAGAAAAGGCCAAACGCCTCAGAAGCCAAAGATTGTTATGTTTAGCTGCGCCTGTAATTGTTTCAGTGTTGATGTGACATAGCGGTTGCTGGAGGCATTCAGTAACACCCCTGTAAAAGACGATTTGAGTCAGGAATTATAAGGCTGACGGAAGAACATATGCTTGATATTGATATCTACAGACATAATGAAAAGCGTTGGAGCGACCTCGCATACGCGGAAGGGACTTCTGCGGAAGGAGATTCTTACGACCTTAATGAGAAGCCAAGATACGCAGCCATGCTGGCGCTTCAATATGATCTTAAGAATAGCGATGAGACGCTGGTTCGGTTTCTTTTCGAGCAAGAGATACTTGCGCGTGAGAATGATGATTATCAAGGAATAGGGGAAGCGCTGCCCTTGGGAGCCTATTTACTGGCCAGCTTCAAACGACCCGGCGACATTCCGCTTTTTTATGACGCTAAATTCGCTAACTTCGATACGGCTTGTGGATTCGATAGAGAATACATGTATGTGGCGCTTGGAGAAAATACAGAAAGTTATGTGCTTGAGCACTACCCTGACTTGCACGAAGAAATTATAGATTTCTTCGATAAAGGCAGAATGGAGAGCTGGTGGAACAGACAGGTGCTGGACCACCCTCAAAAACAATCTGATGAGCACCTGATGACACTGTTTCGTCGCAGTCTCTATTTTGAAGATCTCGCCGCCGCCAGAGAGTTTATCGATGAATGGCGTCGCGCAGAGCCGGAATCCTCATCAAAAGAAAGTACATTGAAATACGCGTACAAAGCGATCGCAGAATGCGAAAGCGCGACGTTTCACTCTCAGAATAACGGGGATGAGGACTGAAAGTTTCCCCTGACACCCATAGCTCAACGCAGGAAACCATTCCCTTACCATCTCTTCCAAGAGTCGCCGGTGGTACATGATGCTTGGCGTGGGACAGCGCCCGCTGTACGCGGCCTTCTCAAGGCATGTTTTAAGCGACGCTCTCAGTAATGGGCTTTTTGAATCTCTGCTAAATTATATGGGGATACACTACACGGGCTTAGTTTGTTATTTGGTGAAGGGAGGCTGGCAGAGTGGAAGACATTTACGAAGGTATTGATCAGGCTCAAAAGGCATTGCAAACAGATCATGCATGGAATGCTGAAGCCCTCGCCCTGGTGCAGGGGATCGAGGGTGTAATCAGAAGAAAGCTGCCATCAGAAATCGTTGCTTTGCTAATAAATGCTGATGGCTTGCCCGAAGACTCTGCATTGCTGTTTATGGGATACGATCCTATTCCCGTGAAAGCAATTTCTGACATGTATAAAAATCCTCAGACTAAACATGGCTGCCAGTTCTTAGCCAATTACGAGTTTAATAAGGAGTGGATCTTAGAGGAGGGAAGTGAGTTGTCGCTACTCAATGATCTCGAAGGAGAGGTGGATGATGAGGTCTTGGTGGACGACCTAAAGCGGCTTTTGCCTCTATTTGATGGGGATGGCTATTACATGGCGTTATTCTTCAAAGACAATCAGGAAACAGAGATCGTTATTGTGACGGAGGACTACGGCGTTAGCTCTTTCGCGCCGAGCCTCAGCGAGCACCTCAGTAACTTGAAATCAGGCTTGCAAAAAGGGGTTTTTAATTGCGAGTTGGATGATGAAGGGGGATTTGAAATAGAACTGCCAGAGTTCTGGAGCGAAAGAGTCGAGGCTGTCAGCTAGCCCTCCATGCCAGGCCTCACCCCCCCAAGATTAATGGAGATGAGGCCTGCAAACTAACCCCCCGTCACCCATAACTCAACGCAGAAAACAATTCCCTTCCCATGTCTTCCGATGGGCGGCGGCCGTGCATCATGCGTTTGTTGTTGAGGACGGCGATGTCGCCGTCGCGCCAGGGGATGTCGCGGGTGTGGAGGTCGTACAGGGATTTGAGTTCTCCCATCAGCCAGTGGGGGATGGGGGAGCCGTCTTCCATGGTGACGGTCTGGCCGGGGTAGGGGCCGGTGAGGCTGTTGGCCAGGGCGCGGTGGCCGCCGGGCAGTTGGTTGTAGACGTAGGTGGAGTAGCTGAAGTCGAGCTGGTTGTCTGCGTTAAGCTCGATTCGCACCCCCTCAAGGCCGTTGAATAATTTTTCCAGATGATCGCGGTTGATCTCCTCCACGGGAATGTCCTCGTCGATCATGAAGGCCACGAACACTTTCCAGAACATTTCCGGGAACAGGCGGCGATAGATAAAGCGGACGTTCTCAATGAACGTGCGGCTGGTCTCACTCAGGGAGCGCCAGATCTCCAGGCCGTCGCAATAGGTGGTCTGGCCGCGGTCGCCGGCGGCGCGGCGGCAGTAGAACCAGATGTAGTCCGGGGTGAATGGGCTGTTGCTGTGTTCGCTGTGCAGCTCGATGCCCGGCGTTCCCGACAGCACGCGCTGCACGCGGCGGTCGTAGGATTGCCGGGTGGGATCGAGTATCAGGCGTGAGCTGAACTTCTCCACGAAGTCGCCGAAACGCTCCGGCGTCGCTTCATAGCCGCGAAACAGCGCCACGCCTTTCTGCTCCATGGCGAAGTGAAAGTCGTCGGCGCTGACGCTGTCGAGCGTATCTCCTTCCTGCGCCTGCACCAGATAGCCGGTGAAGGCGAGCTGGCGCTCCGGCGCTTTGCGCGGGGCGGTAGGAATGCGGTGAGTGATGGGTGAGGTTGTGGTCATGCTGTCTGCTCCTTCCGTTCCGTCGTCATGGGAGTAAAGGATTCCGCCTGCTGCAGATGCACCAGCAGACGCGTGGCTAAGGTTTCAACATTGGGCGGTTGCACCATGGTCTGGTGCCGACCCGGAACGTACTCCACCTCCACGCCCCGTTGCGCCCACTTGGACCAGCCCAGACTGGGATCGTCCGGGCATACGGACTTCGCCAACTGTTCCTCCCCGAGAGGACGGAACAGGGTGATCTTGCCGTTGTAAGGCTGCGGTTGATAAGACTCCACCGCGTGATAGTTCAACTTACTGACCTGCAGAATGCGGCGCGCCTGCTCCAGACTGAATCCCTGGGGCAGGGCCTGGGCTTCCCGGGTGGCTTGAATGGCCACCTGCAACTGATCTTCTGTGGACAGCCCGCGCAACGTATCCGGGTCCACATCCGCAATGCCGCCCAGCAGCGAACTGATGATCTCCGCATCGTCATGGGCTTCGAATCCGCCATCGAACACGTCCGGCGAGTAAGAGTCCAGCAGACCCAGGAAGGCGATCTCACGACCCCGCGCCTGCAATACGCGGGCGACCTCGAACACCGCCACGCCGCCGAATGACCATCCCGCCAGATAAAACGGACCGGTGGGCTGACGCTCACATAGTGCGTCGGCATAGTAGGCCGCCATCTCCGGGATGTTGTCGAAGGGGAGCTGCTCCGGCTCGATGCCTCGGGCCTGCACGCCGATGAACGGGCGTTCTTCGCCCAGACTGGCGGCCAGATGGTAGTAACAAAGCACCGTGGCGCCGGTAGGGTGTACGCAGAACAACGGCGGATGTTCGCCGCGGGCGGTCAGCGTCACCAGGGGCGACCAGTCTTCAGGATGGGCTTTGCGGGCGCTGCGCACCTGTTCCGCCAGCTTCTCCACGGATGGATGCTGGAACAGAGTGGTCAGGGGAAGGGCGACATGAAACTCCTGCTGAATCGCGCTCATCAAGCGCACCGCCAGCAGGGAGAAACCCCCCAGGGCGAAAAAGTTGTCCGTCACGCCCACCGGGCTGCGCTCCAGCAAACGTTCCCAGATGCGCGCCACGCCTAACTCCACGTCGTCGCGAGGCGCGACGAATTCGTTTTGCGACGCGGCGGCGTGCATTCCCTCCAGGGCGGCGTAATCTGTCTTGCCGGAGGGCGTCAACGGCAGCGCGTCCAGCGGAACCAGCAGGTCAGGCAGCATGTAAGGGGGCAGGCGCTCACGCAGATAGGCCAGAATGGCTTCCGTCTGCAGCTCGCCTTTTTTGGCCGTGCGCGCCAGCACCACATAGGCCAGCAGACGGCGGTCCGCCTCTTCGCCCTGGGCGACGACGGCCGCTTGCTGAATCTCCTCTCGGCTCAGCAACTGGGTTTCCAGTTCGCCGGCTTCGATACGGAAACCGCGCACTTTAAACTGGCGATCCGTTCTGCCGAGCAAATCCAATGCGCCGTCCGGACGCCAGCGCGCGCGGTCGCCGCTGCGGTAATAGCGCCTTGGCGCGGATAACCCGGGCAGCGCCAGCTCCACGAAACGGGCTTCATTCAGATCTGGTCGGTTATGGTAGCCCAGGGCCAGGCCGACGCCGGAGATCAGCAGCTCGCCGGGCACGCCAACCGGGCAGGGACGGTCCAGAGCGTCGACCACATGACACTGCATATTCTGAATCGGCTGCCCCACATCCGGCGGCAGGCCGCTGTACACCACTTCGCCGAGGGTGGCGCAGACCGTCGCTTCCGTGGGGCCGTAGGCGTTGATCATCAGACGCCCCTTGCTCCACTTCGGAACCAGATCCGCCGGACAGGGTTCCCCCGCCACCACCAGGGTTTGCAGGCCGGGAGCGGCGTCTTCCGGCAACAGCGCCAGAGACGACGGCGTCAGGGTAATGTGGGTGATTTCGAACTCTTGCAGCGCCTGAGCCAGATCCGGTCCGGGCATGATGCGGTCGCGGGGCGCCAGCACCAGACGGGCGCCGGCGCACAGAGCGGTGAAGATTTCCGACACTGCGGCGTCGAAACTGAATGACGCCACCTGCAATACCCGGCTGTCGCTGCGTAATCTGAACGCCTTGATATGCGCCTCCAGCATGTTGATCAAGCCGCTGTGATGCAGCAAAGCGCCTTTGGGCGCGCCGGTGGAGCCGGAGGTATAGATCATGTAAGCGGCGGCGTCTGCCGCGGGCGCGTAGTCCAGAGGCCGCGGCGACTGTTGACGCCAGGAGGTGATATCGTCGAGATAAATGACGGAGCCGCCGCGGTCCTCCAGCACTTCAATGAAGGGCGCATCCACCTCCGGGCTTTCCACCAGGAACAGGCGGCAGCCGGAGTCCTCCGCCATATAGCGCAGGCGCTCCGCCGGGTAATCCGGGTCCAGGGGCAGAAAGGCGCCGCCGGCCTTCAGGGCCGCCAGCAGCGCGATCACCATATCGCAGCCGGGGCGACAGCAGACGCCTACCAGGCCGCCTTTTTCCAGGCCGGAGACCTGCAGCTCCCGCGCCAGTTGATTGGATTGTTCGTCCAGCATGCGATAACACAGCTGCACGCCCGGCGTTTGCAGCGCGATATGCCCACCATAGCGGGACACCACTTCGCGGAACTGGATCAACACATTGGCGTTGGCGGGCGTCGTCTGTTCAGTCAGATTGAAACTGGCCAGCAGACTCCAGTCGCGGGTGGTGAGCATGTCCAGTTGTTTCACCGGCAAATCCGGCTGCTCCAGCGCCATGGTCAACACTTGCTGCAGGTGCTCGGCGAACAGTTCGATGCGATGCAGATGAAAGCGCGACTCGTTGTAGGCGATGGAGAAACTGAGGCTGCCGGCCCTTTGCAGCAGACTCACCGTCACATCATTGTTGAGATTGGCGGGCAGCTCGCCGTGCAGGGCGTCGTAATGGGCCGCCACGTCGAACAGCGGACAGTGGTGACGCCAGGACAGACCGAAGTCCTCCGCCATTTCCCGCCACTGATAATGCTGATGCTGATACGCGTCCAGCAGCTGCGAGCGGGTTTGCAGTAACAGCGTCTTGAACGACGCCTCGGGATCAATGCTGTTGATGATGGGCAGGGCATTGATAAAGCCCGGTTCGGCGCCGTTCTCCTCTCGTCGCGCCGGGGAGCCGGTGACCAGGGTTTCCACGCCGCTGGCGTCACTGTCGGCGCAGAAGGCCTGATTGTAGCGCTGCAGACATAACTGCACGCCGGCGGTGACGATCGTGTAAATAAGAAAGTGTCCGCCCTTGCTGACCTTCATGATGAGGTCGTAAAGGTGGCTGTCCAGCGCCAGACCGTATATCTGATAAGACTTGGGACCTTTATGGGGGAGGTCGTAATCCCGCGGCAGGTTGCTGGGGCTGATGGCCTTGGTCAGGGATTTGCGCCAGTAGTCCCTTGCCGCGAGTGAGTTTGCGTCAAGCAGAAAACCGCTTTCTTGTTGCGCCATGGTCTTTCCTTATTTTCCTTGTTCCGTTCATGAGAGTCTTATTGTTATGGTCGCCGGCCGCGCAACCGCCCTAGAAAGCAAAGCTCTCCAGCGCGTCCTGGCTGACTGTCTCGTTACTTCTATGATGGATATTCGCCATAAAGGCGTCATCAGTGGTTTTTTCCAACAATAGAGTGCGCATGCGCTGCAGTATCGGCGCGGGAATCGCCTTCAACGTGGGATCGGCCATCTGCGCCTTGATGGCGGAATTGAACAAGGCCACGTAATCGATCACCTGTTTGCGGGTATAGCCGCGACGCTGCAGATAGAAAGTAGACCATTGTTCGAATCCGTGCTGGGGCAACCAGGTGGAATTGCGAATATCGAAGAACAATCGCTCTACCCAGTCGCAGGCGGTTTCGCTGTTCATGGTGCGATGCCGCCAGGAAAAGCCGTTGCCTTCCAGGTCATACTCCTGGCGGTTTTTCCAGATCGGCGTCAGCGGATCGCAATACCACAACTGGGCGCGGTAGAAGTCCGGCTTGCTTTGCTCGATCAGGGATTGCGTCTCTCGAATAGTGTCTTCGGTTTCGCCGGGGAAGCCGACGATCAAACTGGCGTGGGCGGAAATGCCGGCTTCCTGCAATTGCGGAATGGCCTCGGCGAAATTGCGCCGGCGCGCGGTTTTGTTCATGTTTTTGAGCATGGTGTCGCTGCCGGACTCAATGCCCAGGAACACGCCTTCGCAGCCCGCTTCGCGCATTAATTGAATGGTTTCGTAATCTCCCTGATCGCTGCGATAGAACGAATTCCAGCGGAAGCCGTATTGCTTGCGGATCATCAGGCGCAGAATTTCCTTGAAGCGTTTTTTCGGCACGTTGAAGGTGTCGTCGAGAAAGGTGAGGGTGTCCACATTGCCCAGCGCGGCGATACGGTCCAGCTCCTGCTCCACCAGGTCCGGCGCCAGCGTCTTGTAAGCCCCCGCCCGTTGCGGAAAGCCGCAGAACGCGCAGCTGTAGGGACAGGATTTGGCGGTGCGCAGAGAAATAAACTGGGACAGCTGATCCGGCGGAAACAGGCCATAGTCGACGGGGTTTTCCTCCAGAGGGTTGTACTCCGTCTCCACCAGGGTGCGGGAAAACGGTCGCAGCAGGCTTTTGGGATCGCGGATGGCCAGGTTGGCGACGCCGTCCAACGGCTCTCCTTTTTGCAGCGCGCTGATGATGTGGGCCAACGCCTGTTCGCCCTCGGAGCTGATCACGTAGGTATCCGCCCCCAGGTATTCAAACAGACTGGCCAGCTCATCCGCGTTGCGCACCTCCGCCTGACCGGAGATATAGGGCCCGCCCACGATGATATGGGCGTCGCTGTGCTCGCGTACGAACTTGATGACTTCGATCATGGGCTGAGGCGACACATACAGCGTGGTGGTGACCGCCACCGTGCGCACCTGACCGCTGCGCAGTATGCGGCGCATCTCGTCTTTTTCCTGTTGAAACAGGTTGACCCAGTCCACGGTGAAGCCGCGCCGCCTCAGGAATGACGCCAGATAGGTCACCGCCGGCCAGAGAAAGTCGAGGTTGTTGAACTGCCGATGGGACTGGCCGGCTTCGTCATAGATATGGTTAATCAGATCCAGCGCCGTATACGGCTGCCCCTGGTGCTCCACAAACGCCAGCCGCAGATCGCGCCAGGCTCCGCCGTGATTATCGACGGAACGCACCATCTCCACGTGTTCGGGAGTGGGCGGCATATTGGTTCCGACAATCAGGCAATCGATCATATCCGCTTTCCTTCCTTGTTAGCCCGCCGCGTCACCGCTGTTTGCAGGCGGCGGGTCTTTATTGTTATTGGCTCGCGCTGGACGACGCTCGTTCAGTCGCAGAGACCTGTTCAGGTCGCTTAGAAATCGTGCAAAAATTTAAAAATCAAACTCCTCCGCCGCGTCCGCTTCGCCGGTGGCGGGCTTGCCGTCAGCGCCGGCCAGAGACAGCAGACTGTCTCCGGGACGTTGCGCGGCGGCGTCCAGCAGATGCTGGTAGTGCTCCTGCAGCGCGGCGATTTCTTCCGCGGTGAAACGCTCCCGGTCATATTCGAAGACAATGCGCACCTGCTCCGCCTGGGCGTTGACGGACAACACCAGATCGTACTTGGCTGAGCCGCGCTGTCCCGGCAGATAAGACACTTCCAAATCGTCCAGGAAGCTCCCTTTGGGCGGCGCGGCGGACGCCGGCGCATCGCTGTTCTGGAAGTCGAACACCACCTGGAAGATAGGCTGACGGCCCGCCACTCTCGGTGATTGCAGCGAACGCACCAGCAGGTCGAAAGGCAGTTCCTGATGCGCCTGCGCCTGCAGGGTTTTGTCGCGCGCCTGGGTCAGCAGATCCAGGAAGCTGGCGCTGGCGTCCAGACGCAGCCGGATCGGCAGGGAGTTGACGAAGAAGCCGATCAGGCTCTCCAGCTCCTGGCGATTACGGTTGGCGACCGTGGTTCCCACCACAATGTCCGACTGCCCGCTGAGTCGCTGCAGCAGGGCGGCGAAGGCGGCGAGCATGGTCATATAGAGCGAGCTGCCTTGCTGACGGTTGAAATCCTGCAACGCGGTCACTGTCGATGCTGGCAGATCCTGCACCGCCAGGGCGCACAGACCCGCCGCCTCGCTGTGGGGACGACGGGGCAGACGGATGGCCTCCGGCGCGTCCTGCAGTTCCTGACGCCAATAGTCCAGATGCTGCTGCACCCGTTGCGGCGTGAGCAGGCGGCGCTGCCAGCAGGCGAAGTCCGCATATTGCAGCTGCATGGGCGGCAGGCCGGGGGCGGAGCCGGTGCGCCGGCTGTGGTAGAAAGCCTGCAGCTCCCGCACGAACACGCCGTTGGACCAGCCGTCGAAGATGATGTGATGCATGGTCGCCAGCAGCACATGGCGCTGATCCTCCAATTGCACCAGACGAATGCGCAACAGGCGGTCGCTTTCCAGATCGAACGCATAGTTGGCTTCCAGGCGCGCCAGTTCCCGAACCTGCTCGGCGCGCTCCGGCTCCGGCAGCGCGGACAGATCGAAAAAGCGCCAGTCCGGCGCAGTGTCGCTGTGGATCTCCTGCACCGGCGCGTCTCCCGCCATATGAAAACGGGTGCGCAGCACCTCATGGCGGGCGATGATGTCGCGGAAACTGTCGTGCAGCGCCTGGGCGTCCAGGGAGCCTTTCAGTTCCATGGCGAGAGGCATGTTATATCCCGCCGCCGCGCCTTCCAGTTGGTGCAGAAACCACAAGCGCTCCTGGGCGAAGGAAAGCGGCGGCGCGGCGGGACGGGTCTGCGCGCATAAGCGCTCGCCGTCGTCCGTCGCCGCGGGAGCCAGCGCCGCCAGTCTTTCCGCCAGCTCGGCGATGCTGGGATTTTCGAAGACGTCTCTGACCGTGGCGTCCACGCCCAGACGCGCGCGAATGCGGTTCAGCAGACGGGTGACCAGCAGACTGTGGCCCCCCAGTTCAAAGAAGTTGGCGCGGATATCGATATGCGGCAGCGCCAGCAACTCGCTCCACATATCATGCAGACTGCGCTCCAAAGCGCTGCGCGGCTCCGCCAGCAGTTCCGGGACGTCGCTCAACGCGTCCGGGGCGGGCAGGGCGCGGCGGTTGATCTTGCCGCTGACGGTGACCGGCATTTTCTCCAGAGTCAGGATGCGGGCGGGCGCCATGTAGTCGGGCAGACGTTTGCGCAGCCAGGCGCGCAGATCGGCGACGTCGAATCCAGCGGTCTGGCGGGGCTCCACATAGGCCAGCAGGCGCATGCCGGCGCCGTCGTCCCGGGCGATCACCGCGGCGGCCTTGACGTCGTCATGGCTGTTCAGCACCGCTTCCACTTCGCCGGGCTCCACCCGGAAACCGCGGATTTTCACCTGCTCGTCAATGCGTCCCAGATACAGGAACTCGCCCTGGGCAGTACGGCGCGCCAGATCGCCGGTGCGATACAGGCGCTGACTGATCTCGCCGTGGGAGCTCAGGAGCGTGGTGGTGATGAAACGTTCGGCGGTGAGGTCATCGCGTCCGACATAGCCCTGGGCGAGACACACGCCGCCGATGTACAGCTCGCCGGGGGCGCCGGCGGGCACAGGTTGTCCCAGTGGGTTGAAAATATGCAGTTGCACGCCGCACAGGGGCGCGCCGATGCCGGGCAGGACCGGCCAGCGGTCAGGCTGATCGTCCAGCTGCAGGGCGCTCACCACGTGGGCCTCGGTGGGACCGTAATGGTTATGCAGGCGACAGTGCGGGCGTTCCCGGAAGAAACGACGCACCGGCGCGGAGATCTGCAACTGCTCGCCGGCGGTGACCACATCGCGCAGCTTGTCGCTGACGATGGCGTTCTGGTCAGGCTGATTCTCGGTCAGGGTCTCCGCCAGTTGCTGCAAAGCGACGAAAGGCAGAAACAGACGCTCTACCCCTTGCTCTCGGATAAACGCCATCAAGGCGCGCGGGTCCTGCCGCAAGCGGGGCGGACACAGCACCAGCGAACCGCCGCAGGCCAGGGTGGCGGCGAATTCCTGGAAGCAGACGTCGAAGCCGACGGCGGCGAATTGCAGGGTGCGCGCTGGCGCGCTCAGACGGGGATGCTGACGATGCCAGACCACGAGATTACTCAGGGCGCGCTGGGGCATGGTGACCCCTTTGGGAACGCCGGTGCTGCCGGAGGTGTACAAAATATAGGCGATGCAGTCCGGGTCCGGCAGCGGCGGCGGTTCCGCGCGGCGACGGGACAGCTGCGCCCACAGTTGCGGCAGCAGCGCGATGGCGCAGGGCGCGTCCTCCCAGCCATGCTGCGCGTTCACTGTCACCAGCAGGCGCGGAGCGGCGCTTTCCACCATCTGCCGCACCCGGGGCAACGGGAACTCGGGATCGATGGGTGTGTAGGCGACGCCCATTTTCAGCGCCGCGTATTTGAGCACGAACAGCTCGGGACTGCGGGGCAGCCAGAGCGCGACCACATCGCCGCTCGCCACGCCTTGCTCTCGCAGCCAGTCCGCCGCCTGATTGGCGAGACGGGCGAACTCCCCGTAGCTGACGTGGGAGTTGAGCCGGGACCATTCCGTCAGCGCGCCGGCCTGAGGACTCCAGCTCAAGGCTTCCAGATCAGGAGTGCGTTCACATTGATCCTGAATCAGGGCGGGCAGCGGCGTCGCCCCCTGAGCCGGCTGGGCGGGAATTTCCGCCGGCGCCGCCAGGGGCAGGCCCAGCACCGGTTCATCTGGGCGGTTGACGCAAAGCTCCAGCAGGCTCAGATATACCTCCAGCATGCGTTCGATGCTGGCGCGGTCGAACAGGGTGCGATTGTAGACCGCCTCCCCGTGCATCTGTCCCTGGGATTCGGTCAGGGAGAACAGCAGGTCGAAGGCGGCGCGTTGCTGCCGAATCGGGAACGGGGTGATTTCCAGCTCCGGCGTTTCCCGAGTCACCGTGGGCGCGTTCTGCAACACGAACATCACCTGGAACAACGGGTTGTGATTGAGGGCGCGGTCCAGCTCCAGTGACTCCACCACTTTGTTGAAAGGCGGGTCCTGATGCTCATAAGCGTCAAGAGAAACAGTTTTAACTTCCTTCAATAACTCATTGAAAGTAAAGTTTTCCTTGCTGCGAATGCGTAGCGCCAGAGTGTTCACGAAGAAGCCGATCAGCGGCTCCAGCTCGGGCCGGGTGCGGTTCGCCACCGGCGCGCCGATGACGATATCGCGCTGGCGGCTGTACACCTTCATCAGGGCGGCGAAGGCGGCGCAGCTCACCATGAACAGGCTGGCGCCGGCGGCGTCGGCGAAACGGCGCAACGCCGCAGTGAGGCCGCTGTCGATATGAAAGGGCAAGGTGTCGCCGGCGAAATCCGCCTGCGCCGGGCGCGGACGGTCATGGGGCAATTCCAGCAGGGGCGGCGCGTCCGCCAGTTGCGTGCGCCAGTATTCCAGTTGCCTCTGCGCTTCCGGCCGCTCCAGGCGCAAAATCTGCTCGGCGGCGTAGTCGGCGTATTGCAGGGACAGGGGCGGCAGACTGAGCGTCGCGGCGGCGTCCAGGGTGAAGGTTTCCGGGTTGATGGCCTGATAGAACGCCTTCACTTCGTTAAACAGGACGCCAATGGACCAGCCGTCGGAAATGATGTGGTGCATCGCCAGCAACATGACGTGGCGACGCGGCGCCAGCCGCACCAGCAGCACCCGCACCAGGGGGCCGCGACTCAGGTCGAAAGGCGTCTGCGCCGCTTCCACGGCCAGCCGTTCCGCCTCGGCCTCCCGTCGATCGGACGGGTGGGATTCCACGCTGGCCCGGAGAAACTCGCAGGGAAGTTCCGGGTGAATGCGTTGATAGGGCGCGCCATCCGCCCCCAGGGCCTCGTCTTCATGGAAGGTGGTGCGCAGAATCTCATGGCGCGCCGAAGCGCAGGCGAAGGCCTCCTGCAAACGGTCCGCATGCAGCTCGCCATTGATGCGTACGGTCATGTGCAGGTTGTAGGCGCTGCTGCCGCCGTCGATTTTGCTGAGGAACCAGAGACGCATCTGCGCGGGCGCTAACGAAGCGCTGCGGGCTCCGCCGCTGGGGGCGCGACGGATGGCTTTCTCCGCGGGCGTCTCCATGGCGGCGGCGCTGCGTTCGCGCACCAAGGCGGCGAGTTCCGCCACATTGGGACATTCGAACAGGTTGCGCACGGTCAGGCCGGCGCCGAAGCGCTGGTTGAGACGGGCGATAATCTGGGTCGCCAACAAGGAGTGGCCGCCCAGTTGAAAGAAGTTGTCACGTACGCCAATGATCTCTTGCTGCAGTACTTCCGCCCAGACATCGGCCACTGCCTGCTCAAACCCATTGCCGGGCGCCACATACTCAGTTTCGCGGGCGCTGCGCTGGGGAATCGGCAGCGCCTTGCGGTCGGTCTTGCCGTTGGCGGTCAGGGGGATGGCGTCCAACGTAATGATCGCCTCGGGAACCATGTAGCCGGGCAGGCGGCGCGCCAGCCGTCGTTTCAGATCATCCGCGTCGATGCTGCGACCGGGCGCGCTCACGACGTAGGCGGCCAGATAGGGACCCAGGCTGTCGTCCTTGATCACCGACACCACACAGTCTTTAACCAGTTTCTTACTATTGTCACGTAACTCATTGATAAAGGATTCAATTTCTCCCAGTTCTATACGAAATCCACGCACTTTCACCTGCTGGTCGATACGCCCCAGATACTCCAGTTGATCGTCACTGTTCACCCGCACCAGATCTCCGGTGCGATACAGACGCTCGCTGAGATCGCCGGAAAACGGATTGGCGATGAAGCGCTGGGCGGTCAGCTCCGGCTTGCCCAGATAGCCCCGCGCCAGACCGCGGCCGCCGATCAATAATTCACCCGCCACGCCCCGGGGAACCAGTTGCAGATTCTCGTCGATGATATGGATCAGGGTATTGCTGATGGGGCGTCCGATGTTGGCTTTGCCGCCGGGGCGTCGCAGAGCGCAGGTGGAGTAGGTGGTGTCCTCGGACGGACCGTAGAGGTCATAGACGCGACGGATATGCGGCAATGCGTACAGCTGCTCCACCAGTTCCTGCTTCAGGGGCTCGCCCGCCAGGTTCACCGTGCGCACCTGGGGCGGCACGGCGTTGGCCCGCAACAGCGCCTGAATGGCGGATGGCACCGTATTGATCAGACTGACCCTGGAATAGACCTCCAGATCGCCGGCGCGCTCCGCCAGCGCGGTCATATTGTCCGCCAGATGGACGCGGCCGCCACTGCACAGGGTAACGAAAATCTCAAACACCGAAAGGTCGAAGCAAATGGACGTGGTGGCCAGCACCTCCTCCAATTCTTCAAGGTGATACTGGGTCTGCGCCCAGTGAATCAACGCGCCGACAGAACGGTGCTCAATCGCCACGCCCTTGGGCAGACCGGTGGAGCCGGAGGTGTAGATCACATAGGCCAGATTGTCCGCCGCCACAGGACGCTGAGGATTGCTGTCTTCGCAGCCAGCGGTCAGGGTTTCAAGATCGTCCAGCATCAGCGTGGCGACGCCCCCCGGCAGACGCCCGCTGGCGGCCTGTTGGGTCAGCGTCAGACGCGCGCCGCTGTCTTCCAGCATGTAGGCGATGCGCTCCGTGGGGTAGGCTGGATCGAGAGGCGCGTAGCCGGCGCCGGCTTTGAAAACGGCGAGCAGGGCGACCACCATATCCAGAGAGCGATCCAGGCAGACGCCGATGCGGTCCTCCAGCTTGATGCCGCGGGCGATCAGCAGATGGGCGAGGCGGTTGGCGCGGCGGTTCAGCTCGCCATAGCTGAGAGAACGGCCGTCTCGCATGACCGCCGTCAGCTCCGGGTGCAGCTCGGCGTGGCGCTCGAACCACTGATGAATGCAAAGCGTGTCGGGGTAAGGCTGCGCTTCCATAAACAAGCCGCGGCTGAGCTCGCCGTGTTGGTCGCGATCCAGCATGGGCAGTCCCATCACCGGTCGCTGCGGCTGGTTCAGCGCCGCCTCCAGCAGCGTCAGATACTGGCGCGCCATACGCTGTACGGAGTCCTTGTGCAGCAGCTGCGAGCGGAACCAGAAGTCCAGATGGAAGCCGTTGGCGTCCTCTTCGCCGTACACCTCCAGATCAAAGCGGATCTGGCCAGGCTGCGGCAGACGCAGCGGCGTCACCTGCACCCCTTCCAGTTCGAAGGCGTCCATGGGCGCGTTCTGCAGGACGAACAGCAACTGGATCAACGGCGGGAAGCTGAGATCGCGCTCCGGCTGCAGCGCCTCCACCATGCGCTCGAAGGGCAGGTCCTGGTGATTGTAAGCGCTGAGGGCGGTGTGTTTGACTCGGCGCACCAGATCGCGGAAGTTGGGATCGTCAGCCAGATCGCAACGCAGAGGCAAGGTGTTGACGAAGAAGCCCACCAGGGCCTCCACATCCGCCTGATTGCGGTTGGCGATCAGGCTGCCCACCACCACGTCCTGCTGGCCGCTGAGACGGCCGATCAGCACGTTGAAGGCCGCCAGCAGCACCATATACAGGCTGGCTCCGGAGGCGCCGGCGAAATGCCGGGCCTGATGCGCCAGACGCGCGGGCAGGTCGATGCGCACGTAGTCCGCATCCGGCGACGGCTGCTGGGTGCGGGGGTAGTCCAGAGGCAGATTCACCAGGGCCGGCGCGCCCTGTAGCTGTTGACGCCAGAAGTCCAGCTCCTGTTGCAGCAGATCGCCCTGCAGGCGTTCCCGCTGCCATACGGCGAAATCCGCATACTGCAGCGCCGGCGGCGGCAGTTCGCAGGGGCGATGGCGCAGGGCGGCGCGGTACAGGGCCGCCAGTTCCCGCACGATCACGCCTACGGACCAGGCGTCGGCGATGATGTGATGAATACACAGGTTCAACCAGCTCAGGCTGTGCGAGCGGCTGCTGTCCAGCTCCACCAGAGTGGCGCGCAACAACGGCCCCTGAGTGAGATCGAAGGGACGGCGGTTCTTCTCCACGAAGTACGCCTGGGCGCGGGCTTTACGGGCTTCCAGGTCGCTGTCGGCGAACCACACGCGCTCGATGGCGATGTGCAGGGACGGCAATACCCGCTGGGTCGGCAGACCGCCGTCGCTGACGAACAGGGTGCGCAGAATTTCATGGCGGGCGATCAGGGTATCCAGCGCCCGCTGCAGCGCGGCATGGTCCAGGGGGCCTTCCAGTTGCAGGGCTGCGCTGATGTTGTAGGCGACGTTGTCCCCCTCGAATTCGTGCAGGAACCACAAACGCTCCTGGGCGAAGGACAGGGGGAATTGATAAATCTGTACGGCGGTGGAAGCTTCGGTCATGGCGGCGTACTTGCTCGTTATTATGTTCTTTGGGTTGTCGTTATGGTTGTTGTCTGTTGTCTGTTGTCTGTTGTCTGTTTTCTTCCGTCTTCAGGATGACTCCGCTGCGGCGGGGTCCTGCGTCTCCGGGGTCTGGGTTTCCGGTTTTGGCGCGCCGACGGCGTAGCGCGAGCGGTCGACGCGACGAATGCCGCTCTCGGTCGCCGGCGTTGCGGCGGTCGCCAGCGCATCAATTGCGGCGGCCAGATCCTTGAGCGTTGGCTTGTCGAACAGCAGCGCCAGCGGCAGGTCACGCTGCAGGCGTCCGCGCAGCTGCGACAGGACGCGGGTGGCGCTCAAAGAATGCCCGCCCAGCTCCAGAAAATGATCGTTGCGGCCGATGGGGCGACGATCCAGCACCTGACTCCAGATCTCCGCCACCTGCTTTTCCGTTTGCGTTTGCGGGGCTTCGTAAGGCGCTTCCGCGCGCAGTTGCTCCGCTTCGCACTCAAGGGCCTTGCGATCCAGTTTGCCGTTGGCGTTCAAAGGCAGGCGCTCCCGTTCCCTCAGAATGGCGGGAGTCATGTAAGCAGGCGCTTGCCGGGCCAGCCATTGGCGGATGTCGTTGAGGTCCAGCGGTGAGTCCTCCGCGCTGCGTGGCGTGACGAAGGCCGCCAGCAGCGTGTGTCCGTCCGCACCCCGGGTCGCCGCCACCGCTGCTGCGCGCACGCGTTCATGACGGGACAGCAAGTGTTCGATTTCCGCCGGCTCCACGCGATGTCCGCGCACGGATAACTGGTCGTCGATGCGTCCGAGAAAATCCAGATTGCCGTCTTCGCGCCAGCGGCCCTTGTCCCCGGTCAGGTACACCCGCTCGCCGGGCTTGTAAGGATGCGCCACAAAGCGCGCGGCGGTGAGATCCGCGCGTCCCCAGTAACCTCGCGCCAGGGAAGGTCCGCTCAGGGCGATTTCTCCCGCTGCGCCCAGAGGCGCCAGACGCTGCTGACGGTCCAGAATCAACGCCTCGGCGTTGGCGATGGGCTTGCCGATGGGATAGGGGCTGGGCTCCTGGGGCGCCAGATAGCAGGAGGTGGCGCACACGCTGAACTCGGAGGGTCCGTAGTTATTTGAGACCTTGATGCGGTCGCTGGCGCCGCCGTTGCGGATGCCTTTCAGGGTGTCGCCGCCGGACTGCAGCACGATGTTCTGTAACAGGTGCGGAAAGCTGACGCAGGCCTCTTCGCACAAGGCGGGAGGCAGAAAAGAGATATCAATGCGCTGCTCATGCAGAAATCCGCACAGGGGGCCCACATCCCGTCGCAGCGCCTCCGGCGTGATCACAATGGTCGCCCCCGCGCACAGCGACGGCAGCGCTTCCCATACGGAAGCGTCGAACGCCGGCGACGCCAGCAGGGTGGTGCGCTTGTCCGCCTGGATGCCGAATTGACGGCGGCTCCATTGGATCAGGTTGATCAGACCCAGATGCTCTAGCATGACGCCCTTGGGCTCCCCCGTGGAGCCGGAAGTGAAGATCACGTAGGCCAGACTGCGCAACCCACAGGCGCGAACCGGCGCCTGGGCGCGTCGGCTGTTGGGGGCGAGGGCGTCCAGGGGGATGAACGGAATCTGGCTATGTTCACGCCACAGCCTATGCTCGCCCCACAATGCGGCTTCCTCGGCGTCGCCGATCACCAGTTTGCATTGCGCCTGCTGGAAGGTGCGCAGGCGGCGCTCAGGCGGATAGTCCGGGTCTACCGGAACAAAGGCCGCGCCGGCTTTGCCCGCCGCCAGTTCGGCGATCAGCAGGGCGGCGCTGCGGGGCAAAGCGACGCCGATGCGGTCCTCCACCCCCACGTCATAGCGCTCCTGCAGCAACGCGGCCAGGGCGTTGGCGCGTTCATCCAGCTCGCGATAGCTGATGCGACGCTCGCCGTCTTCCACCGCAATGCTGTCCGGCGCGGCGGCGACGGCCTGCTCGAACAGATCCAGATAACTGTCGCAGGTGGGCAACGGATAAGTCTCGCCCTGAAAGGCGTGCAGGCGGTCGTACTCGGCTGCATCCAGCAGGTCTATTTGCTGCAGTGGCGGTGAGGTCACATCCCCGCTCGCGCCCAGTCCCTGGCGCAACAGGCGCTCATAGTGTCCGCACAGACGCTCGACGAAGGCGCCTTCGAACTGCGCCGGGTTGTACAGGTAGCGCATCACCAGCGTGGTCCCCTGCGGGCCATGCTCCGGTGTGGCGGTGACGCCGAAATCGTAGGGAATGTCTTCGTGCTTGCTGATGCTTTCCACCTGAATGGCGTCGCGGAAAGCCCCGTCCGGTTGCGCCGGCGCAGGATAGTTCTCGAAGGCGAACAGATGGGTGATCAGATCTTTGCCGAGAGGGCTGAGCTGTTGCACCTCGCTTAACGGCAGATACTGGCGCGACTCCGCTTCCAGCAGACGCAATTGCGTGGCTTGGGCCAGTTCGCGCAGGGTGGCGTCGGGACCGACGCGCAAACGCAACGGCAGGGTGTTGATGAAGACCCCCACCATTTCCATGGCCCCGGGAAGCTCCGCCGGACGCCCTGACACCAGGGTTCCGAACGTCACGTCGTCGCAATCGTTGTAGCGGGCCAGCAATGCGCCCCAGGCGGCTTGCAGAATGGCCCCCGGCGTCATTCCCCAGTCCGCCGCGGCCTGTCGCACGCGCTCACTAAGCGTCTTGGGCAGCGCGTGGGTGAAGGTGCGTTTGCCGGCGCTGGCGGGCGCGAGGGTCTGCTGCCGTGGGACCTGGGCGGCCTGATGATAGTCTTCCAGTTGCCCGCGCCAATAATTCCGGGCCTGGGTCGCGTCCTGGCGCTCCAGCCATTGAATGTAACGGCTGTAGGGCGGCGGCGCGGGCAAGTCCAGCGGACGCGCCTCGCGCAGGGCGTCATAAATCAGCGTGAAGTCCCGCAGCAGCAGGCTCAGACACCAGCCATCCATGAGGATATGGTGCAGGCTCCACAACAAGGCGAAGCGGTCGTCCGCCAGTTGCAGCAGCCGCATACGCATCAGCGGCTCCCGTTGCAGATCGAAACTGCGCTGGCGGTCTTCCGCCTGGGCCTGACGAATCAGTTCCTCCTGAAAATCCGGCGACGCCTTGCGCAAGTCGCTGTAATGAAACTCGCCGACCCGGTGATGCAGCACCGCCTGCAGAGGACGGGACACTTTCTCGGCGATGAACTGGACGCGCAGGATATCGTGACGCTGGAATAGCCGCTCCCAGGCCTGCTCCAGCAGATCCACCCGCAGCTCGCCGCGCAGCCGGTACAGCGCCTGCTCGTGGTACACCGGCGCGTCGGGATGCAGCAGGCTTTGATAGAGCATGCCTTCCTGCATGGGGGATAAGGGATACAGGTCCTTGAGGTTTTCCTTTTTTATCATGAAATGATTCCTTCCAGCTCATCCAGGCTGATATCAGAATAGGTCAAATCCGAGGGCGTGACGGTGGCTCCCGCGCAGCCCAGGCAGTGTTCAGCCAAATGCGCTAATTGTTCGCTCCAGCGGGTCAGCAGGACCTCGGCGTCCAGCAGAGGCCGCGCCCGATCAATGCAAAGCTGCAGGCGCAGGCGTCCGCCCAGGGCCATGGCGCTGATCTCCAGGGCGCAGGGACGCGGCGCTTCGGGTGGAACGCAGTCGCCGCTGGGTTCATCGCTGAAGCGCAGGCTGGCGTCAGCGAGAGGCGCGTCGAGCTGTCCCAGGTAGTTGAAGCTGATCTGCGGTTGCAGGTTGAAGCGCAGCGCCGCGGTGGCGGCGTCGCCGCCGAATTCCTGCAGCAGGGAGTAGCCCGCGCCCTTGCGGGGAACGCGGCGCAGGCTCTCTTTCACCGATTTGATCTGATAGGCCAGTTCTCGGTCGCCGGGCAAGGTCAGGGACAGCGGCCACAGACTGGTGAACCAGCCGGCGCAGCGGGACAGGTCCAGATCCGTCTCCAGCAGGTCGCGGCCGTGGCTCTCCATCAACAGGCACAGATTGACCGCTGTGCTGTCGGAGGGCGCCATGGCCCGGGCCAGGGCGGTCAGCAGCAGGTCTTCCGGCGTAGTGTTGTAAGCCTGATTGGCGGCGGTCAGCAGCGCCTGGGTCAGCTCCGGGTCTAATTCCCGGGTCAGAGTCAGGGCGTCGCCATAGCGGCAAGGTTCGCTATCGGAAGCGTCGAGATCATGGGTCTCCTCCAGCGCCGCCCAGTAGGGGATGTCCGCCTGCAGTTCGCGGCTGCCGCCGAAACGGGCCAGTTGCGCCGCCCAGCGCGTAAATCCGGGGGCTTCCGGCAAGTGCACGGACTGGCCGTCGCAAGCCTGGGCGTAGCCTTGCAGCAGGTCATCCAGCAGAATGCGCCAGGTCACGCCGTCCACCGCCAGATGGTGCGCCGCCAGCAGCAGCCGGTCGCCGTCCGGGCGGCGCAACAGCGCGGCGGCGAACAGGCGTCCGTTTTCCGGGTGCATCGCGGCGTGCAGCTTTTCGCCCTCTTGAATCAACGCAGAGGGAAGGTCTTTGCTGTCCCTGAGATCGATGTCCCGTAGTCGCACCCCTGGCGCCTCGTCCAGGGGCAGGGCCTCCTGCATCCAGCGGTTGTCGTCGTCCCGCAGGAAGCGCAGACGCAGGGATTCGTGGGCGGCGTAAATCCCGTCCAGGGCCGCCTGTAGCGCCGAGGCGGACAAGGGCTGCTCGCTGCGCAGCAGGAGCGCGTGATTGAAGCGGTGCGGATTCTCGCTATGTTCCCGGAAGAAGCGACTCTGCGCCGGGGTAAGGGGAACCGGGCCTTGCGGAGCCGACCAATCCTGATCCTGGCGTTGCTCCAGTGGCGTGACCCAGGGCGCCAGCGCCGCGATGGTCGGATTGGCGAAAAGATCTTTGATGGCCATTTTCCAGCCTTCCCGATGCAGCCGGGACGCCAGTTGGATGGCTTTGATGGAGTCGCCCCCCAGGGCGAAATAGTTGTCGTTGGCGCCAACCTGATCCCGTCCCAGAATCTCGCTCCACAGATGCGCCAGCAGCGTTTCCAGAGGGCTTTGCGGCGCGGTGAAGGCGGTGGTCACGCCGAGGCGCTCGCCTTGCCGCAGCGACGCCAGCGCCTTGCGATCCAGCTTGCCGCTGGCGTTCAGGGGCAGCGCGTCCAGGGCGACATAGCCGCTGGGCAACATGTATTCCGGTAAACGTTCTTGTAAGTATCTTCTTAAAGTATCTGCGCCAACTTCTTGTTTTAAAACAATGTAAGCGATCAGCTCCGCGCTGGCGGCTGTATTCTCCGAGTCAGGGGCGACGAGCAACGCCGCCGCCTGCTCTACATCGGGATGGCTGCGCAGATGGGACTCCACATCTCCTAATTCGATACGATGGCCGCGCACTTTCACCTGATCGTCCATGCGTCCCAGGAACTCCAGTGCGCCGTCCATGGTCCAGCGACCGCGGTCGCCGCTTTTGTAAAAGCGAACCGCACCGGAAGCGGAACAGGGAGAAGAGAGGAAGACGAACTTCTCTCCGTTCAGCTCCGGCCGGTTCAAATACCCTCGGCTGACCCCTGCGCCAGCCAGAACAATTTCGCCGGGAACCCCCGCCGGGACCGGCGCGCCATGGCGATCCAGCACCCAGGCGCGAGTGTTGCGCAGGGGCTGGCCGATGGGAACGTAGGGGGATTGCGGCAGGCGCTTGCTGTCGATCACGTAGGCGGTGGCGTCCACGCAGCATTCGGTCGGCCCATAAACGTTGATCAGGCGTACGGCGGGCAGGGCCTCGCCAACGGCTTGCGCCAACGTGGTGGGCAGGGCTTCGCCGCCCACCAGCAGAGTGTCCAGCGCCAGTTCGTCGCTGCGCCGCGCCAGCTCCGGCAGCCACAGCGCCAGCAGCGTGGGCGTGCAGTCGCTGAGCGTGATGCGCTGCTGGATGAACAGGTCGGTGAGACGGGCGGCGTCCTGCCGCGCATCCTGATCCACCACCAGCAGTCTGTGTCCGTGCAGCAGGGCGGGAAACAGCTGTTGCACGCTGGCGTCGAACACGGCGTTGGCCAGCAGCGCCACGTTGACGGGGCGGCTGTAACGGCGGTAGGCGATATCCCAGAGCGCGTCGTTGAGGTTGACCACGTTGCGATGTTCGACGGCGACGCCTTTGGGGACGCCGGTGGAGCCAGACGTGTAAATCACATAGGCGAGCTGGTCCGGGCGCAGGGTCCGTTGCAGCTCCAATTCCGGCGCGGCTTCCAGGTGCTGGACCGCATCCGGCAGCGCAAGGATCTGCACGGGGGCGCCGGCGTCAATGTCCCGTAGCGCCGCCAGGGTGGCGTTATCCGCCACGATGACGCGCAAGCCGCTGTCGACGATTTGCTGGCGCAGACGCGCTTCCGGTTGTGCGATATCCAGAGGCAGATAAGCCCCGCCGGCGCTCAGTATTCCCAGAGCCCCCACCGCCAGATTGACGGAGCGGCCGGTACACAGGCCGACGGGCTCGTCGTCGGCGACGTTCTGTTCCGCCAGGCGGCGCGCGAGTCGGTTGGCGGCTTCGCGCAGGGCTTCATAACTCAGTTGCGCGTCGCTGTCGCTGATCGCAATGCGTTGAGGCGAGGCCTGGGCCTGACGCAGGAAACGGTCAATCAGGGTGTCGCTGTCCGGCCGCCAGGACAGCCCCTCGCAAACGTCCCGCAGCAGCTCCAGACTGGCTTCGGAAAGCAGGGGGATGGCGGCGATCTTAACCTCGATATTACTGCAGAAAGATTCGATAATAGTTTGAAATATAAGTGGAATGGACTCCACGTAAGCGGGTTCGTAGCGGCTGCGGTTGTAGATCAGTTTGCCTTGCAGGCGCTCCCCGGGCATGAATTGCAGGTCGAAGTCGTAATGGGTTTTTTCGAAGCTGAACACGTCCTCCACGGCGAAACCCAGGTCGGACTGATCGGCGGCCCGTTTCACCAGCGCATCCACCGGATAGTTCTCCACCGCCATCACCAGATTGAACAGGCCCTGATCCTGACCGGCGAAACCGGCGGCGGCCTGAATTTTAGCCAGGGGATAGTAGTGATGGGGGGCGGACGCCAGATGACGCTGCTGCAGCGTCTGCGCCAGTTGCAGCAGGCTGTAATCGGGAGCGACGCGAATCCGGCAGGGGACGGTGTTGATAAAGGGCCCCACCATGTTTTCCACGCTCGCCAGATCCGCCGGCCGGCCGGACACCACGGTTCCGAAGGCCACGTCTTCCTGATCGCAGCAGCGCGCCAGCAGGGTCGCCACGGTCGCCTGCAACAGGGCGTTGAGGGTAATCCCATGTTGCGCGCACAGGCTTTGCAGGCGCTCGGTCTGGCCCCGGCTCAACTGAAAGCTCAGTTCGGCGCTTTCCGGCTGGGCGTCTGCGTGGTATTTGCGAAAGGGCGGCTCTGTCGGCTCTGTGAAGCCTTCCATGTAGGTCCGCCAGTATTGCGCCGAGGCGTCCTGATCCTGGGCCGCCAGCCAGCGCGCATAGCGGCTGAACGGGGGCGTCGGCGTGAGGTTGAGCTGCGCCTCTGCGTCCTCGCCCTTACACAGGCTGCGATAGGTCGCAAGCAGTTCACTCAGCAGTAATCCGTAGGACCATCCGTCCAGCAGAATATGATGATGGCTCCACACCACTTCCCATAGATTATCTTCCAGGCGCAGCAGGCTGATGCGCCACAACGGTCCCTGGGTCAGGTCGAAACCCTGACGGCGTTCGTTGTCGCGAAAGTGGCGGCAGTAGGCGTCAGCGCGCAGGGAGTCGATATGGCGCAGGTCCTGGCGTTCGATAAGGGGAGGCAGCTGATGCAGCACGATTTGCAGGGGCTGGTCGCTCTGCTGATGGGAAAACAGGGTGCGCAGCAGATCATGGCGCTGCGCCAGCAGACGCCAGGCCTGTTCAAAGGCGTCCGCGTCCAGTTCGCCCCGCAGCCGCCAGGCGGTCTGCTGGAAATAGGCGCTGGATTCGGGTTCCAGCAGCGCATGAAACAGCATGCCTTCCTGCACCGGCGTCAGGGGATAGATGTTCTTGATGTCCTTCTTGGTAACTGTCATGGTCCTTGTCCGATTCTTGTTGTTCAGGGACTTCTGGATCTGACGCCTTCAGCGGCGCGGACTTTGCGACCGCTGAAGGCGTTTTCCCGCACGTCTTCCCATACGAGCGGAACGGGTTAACTCAACCGGTCTATGAACTCATCCAGTTCCTCCAGGTTGAAGCCGTCATAATCAATGTCCGCCGGGGTCAGCTCCGCTTCGGTTTTGCCGGCGGCGTGGCGGATGATGCGACGCAGATCGTCCATCAGGGCTTCCGCGAACTTCACCAGATCGCCGGCGCTGAAACAGCCGGCGCAACCAGTCAGACGCAACTGCAGGCAACCGTCCAGCACCAGCGCCACCACTTCCAGGGCCTGCAGGTTCTGCGCCTGCGGGTCCCGGGTCGGTCCGGCGTTTTCTTCCGCCAGATGGAACAGGTCGCCGGTGAAAGTGCGGTCGAACTGACCGAGATAGTTGAACGCCACCGCAGGCAAGGGCGCAAAGGCGATGGCGTCGTCGCTGTCGAAATTCTTCTGGTCGCGCATGTAGCGGAGGATGCCGTAGCCCGCCCCCTGTTGCGGCGCGCTGCGCAAGGTCTCTTTCACCACTTTGATCTGGCGGTCGATCTCGTCTTCAGCATTCACCGCGAAGGCTAGAGGGTACAGGCTGGTGAACCAGCCCAGAGTGCGTGAGATATCGAGGCCGGAGCCCAGGTCTTCGCGGCCATGCCCTTCCAGCAGCAGGCTGGGCGGCGCCAGATCCAGTCGCATCAGCGCCCGCAGGAGAGCGGTGATGAGTAGTTCGTCTCCCCGGGTGCGGTAGCCTTGATTGGCGTCGCGCAGCCATTGTTCGGTGGCGCCGCCGTCAAGATGGCTTTCCACGTAGTGGTAGGCCGCGTCACGGCGTTGCAGGCGCGCAGGCATTGGCTGACTGGCGCGCAGGCTCTCCTGACGCCGCCAGTAATCCAGCTCTTTCTGGGAAAATACCGGCGCGCCGCTGTTGATGGCCTGCGCCCATTGGGCGAAATCCGTCACTGGCGTCAGGGTAATCTCCGATCCGTCGACGGCCTGTTCGTAGGCCTGGGTCAGGTCTTCCAGCAGTATGCGCCAGGACACCGCGTCCATGATCAGGTGATGGGCGGTCAGAAACAGACGTTGCTCGCCGTCGCCCAGGCGATACAGCGCCGCTTTGAAGAGGCCGCCTTTACGCAGGTTGAAGCGGGTTTGCAGATCCGCCATATGGGCTTCCATTTGCGCTGTGAGGTCCGCCGTCGGGTCTGTTGAGGCGTCTGTGGAGTCAGACGAGGTATGCAGGTCAATGACGCTCAGTACGCTGTCGGGGTCCACTTCCACACGCACCTGACGCAACTGGTCCGGCTCGCCCTGGAAGGCCAGTTGCAGCGCGCCGTGGCGGCGCAGCAGGGCGGCCAGACTGCGCTGCAGCGGCTCTATTTGCAGCGCCTGGGCCGGACGCAGCAATACCGCCTGATTGTAATGGTCGTGACGACCTTCAAAGTGACTGAAGAACCAGCGCTGGATCGCCGTCAGCGGCGCTTCCGCCGGCGCGGCGTTGAGGGCGACGGTCTCTACGATGGCCTGCAGTTGCGGCGCCAGTTCGGCGATGCTGCGGTATTCGAAAATCTGTCTGACTTCCATACGCCAGCCCATCTGGCGCAGACGCGCGGAGATCTGCAGCGCCTTGATGGAGTCGCCGCCGAGGGCGAAGTAGTCGTCCTCGGCGCTGATATCGGCGACATTCAGCACGCCGCTCCAGACCTCCGCCAACGCGGTTTCTCTGGCGCCCTCAGGGGCGCGGCGCGGGCGTTTTTCCTGGTCGGGAGCGGTAGCTTCGCATTGCGGCAGGGCGCGACGGTCGATCTTGTTGCTGGCGGTGAGCGGCATCTGTTCCAGAAACGACCAGTGCGTCGGAATCATATAGTCGGGCACGCGATCCTGCAGAAAGCCGCGCAGGGCCTCCACCGCGGGCGCCTGCGCCTCTTCCCGCAGGGTGAGATAGGCCGCCAGTTCGTGGCGTCCCGGTTCGGTTTCCAGGGCGATCGCCGCGGCTTCCGCCAGCGCGGGATGCTGACGTAAGTGCGACTCAATTTCCCCCGGCTCCACCCGATGGCCGCGAATTTTGATCTGCTGATCCATGCGGCCGAGATATTGAATGGACCCGTCCGGAAGCCAGCGTCCACAGTCGCCGGTGGCGTACAGGCGGCGTTCGGAAATTTCGGGGTAATAGGAGAACTTTTCCCGGGTCAGGGCGGGTTGATTCAAATAGCCGCGGCCGACCGGGTCGCCGCCGATGAATATCTGGCCGGGGGCGCCCAGAGGAACCGGCTGACAGAACCTGTCCAGAATGAATGCCTGCGCGTTGGGCAGGGGCGTCCCGATGGGAACGATGGGATAGTGATAGGGATTATCCCGGGGAACCCGCAGCGCGGTCACGTCCACGGTGCACTCTGTAGGACCATAGACGTTGAACAGCGTGGCCCTGGGGTTTTGCTGATAAAACGACTGCGCCAGCTCCCGCGTCAGCGGCTCGCCGCCGGTAAGCAGGGCGTCCAGGCGCAAGCCGGGGGTCGCCGGTAATCTGTCCGCCGTCATGATCGACAGCAGGCTCGGCGTGCAGTCCGCCACCGACACATTGTGGTCCAGAAAACACTGAGCCAGACGCGCGGGCTCCAGACGCTTCTCCGGCGACACGATCAGCAGTTTATGTCCCAGCAGCAGGGCGGCGAAGATCTGTTGCACCGAGGCGTCGAACACGGGGTTGGCCAGCAGCGCCACGCACACCGGCTCCTGATAGTTCTGATAAACCAGCTCCCGCAGCCCTTCCACCAGATTCAGCACATTGTGATGCTCCACCTGACTGCCTTTGGGGGCGCCGGTGGAGCCGGAGGTGTAGATGATGTACGCCAGTTGGCTGCGTTGTATGGCGAGTGGACTGGTCGGCGCGGCCACGGGTTTGGTCAGGGCCTGTTCGATGCAGATCAGCTCGGCGGGATAAGGCGCCACGATGGAGCGGGCGGGGTTCAGCGTGGCCTGGTCGACCACGATCAGGCTCAACTTGGCGTCGCGGATCTGATGGTGCAGGCGGGCGCGGGGGTGGGCGATGTCCATGGGCATATAGCCGGCGCCGCTTTTCAGGATGCCGAGGATGCCGATGATCAGGTTGACGCTGGGTTGTACGCACAACCCCACCGGCTGGTCCGGCAACGCGCCCTGATGGCGCAGACGCGCCGCCAGCGCGTCGCTGCGTTGGTCCAGCTCGGCGTAACTTAACTCGCCATCGTCGGCGGTGACGGCGGTCAGCTCCGGGTTGCGGGCCGCCTGTTGGCGGAAGCAACTGACGATGTCGTCTCCGAGAATGGGCTCCTCCACCGGGCGCGCCGCGGCGGGAGGCGAGCGCCAGTGTTCGTTGAAGGCGCGGAGCTGGCGCAGGTCTTCGGCGTCGATCATGGTCAGCTGATCCAGCTCGGCTTGCGGCGCCATGATCACGCTGTCCACCAGGGTGGCGAAGTGCCGGGCCATACGCTCAATGGTCCCGGACTCAAACAGGTCGAGGCTGTATTCAAACTCGCATTGCAGGGCCCCGTCGGTCTCCGTGACCAGCAGCGAAAGGTCGAACTTGGCGCTGCCCCGGTTGATCGGCAGGGATTCAATCGTAAGGCGCGGCAGCCGCAGGCTCTCCATGGGCGCGCTTTGCAACAGGAACATGACCTGGGCGATGGGCTCGTAGCCGGGGCGGCGCTCCGGTTGCAACGCCTCCACCAGTTTATCGAAGGGCATTTCCTGATGTGCGAAAGCGCCCAGGGTGGTTTCACGCACCTGTTGCAGCAATTCGATGTAATTGGCGACCCCGCTGAGGTTGACCCGCAGCGCCAGGGTATTGACGAAGAAGCCCACCACGTTTTCCAGCTCGGGACGCTCCCGGTTGGCCACCTGGGTGCCCACCACCAGATCGTTGGCGCCACTGTAGCGTTGCAGCAGTATGTTGAAGATCGCCAGCAGCGCCATGAACAGGCTGCACCCCTGCCGCTTGGCCAGGGCCTGCAGGGCGTCGCCCCGGTCCGCGGACAGGGTTATGAAATGGCTGGCGCCGCGATAGCTGCGTTGCCGGGGGCGCGGGTGATCATAGGGAAGATCAGGGGGCGGCGGCGGATTCTGCAGGCGCGGCAGCCAGTATTCCCGCAGGCGCGGGAGCTCCGCCGGCAAAAAGCTTTGCTGTTGCCAGCAGGCGTAATCCGGGTATTGGGTGGACAATGGCGGCAGTTCGCCGGAACCGGCGTAAAGCGTCATCAGCTCACGGGTGAGAATGCCCTTGGACCAGCCGTCGGCGATGATGTGATGCAGGGTGAACAGCAGCACATGGCGCTGCGGTCCCAGTTTCAACAGACGCGCCCGGGCCAGGGGCGCGCGGCTCAGATCGAAAGGGGCCAGGGCCTCCGCATCCGCGAGTCTGGCGGCGGCGCGCTCCGCCGCGCCGGGCTCCAGACTGCTCAGGTCCTCCTGGGTCATCGACAGGTTCGCCTGTTCGGCGATGTGCTGACGGGGCCCGTCCGGCCCTTCAATAAAGCTGACCCGCAGGGCTTCGTGGCGGTCCGCAATACGCTGCAGACAGCGACGCATCAAACTGACGTCGATGACGCCGTCCAGGCGCAATGCTTCGGGAATATTGTAGGCGGCATCGCCAGGTATATCGTAGGCGGCATCGTCAGGTATATTGCAGGCGGCGTCGCCTTCAGGGCCGGTTTTCGGCTCCGCCATGGCCATCACGAACCAGAGCCCCATCTGATTCAGAGTCAACGGCGCATTGTTGGCGTAAGCCGGTGCGCGCGGCGGAATGCCCCGGCGCGGAGCCACCGCCTGCAATCGCGGCGGAGCCGGTTGCCTGGGCAGCAGGGGCAGAATGGTCTCCTTCATGGTCTTGAGACGGGCGACCAGCTCCGGCGTCATGGCGTTTTTCGGAGCCCGGTAACGCAGTTGCCCGTTATCATTCCACAGCTGCACGCCACTTTGTTCGACTTCCCGCAGAAAGGCGTACACTTCCATCACAGCACCCCTTCATCCATTTCTTCCGACAGGTCCGTGTCCACGGCTTCCGGACAGGCGCGCTGCAGCCATTCGGCGAAGGCGGCCACGCTGGGGTAGTCGAACAGGGCCTGCATGCTGATATCCGGCGAGAACCGGCTTTTCAGCCGCGACGCCATCTTGATGGCGATGAGGCTGTCGCCGCCCAGATCATGGAAATTGTCGTGTCGTCCCACCAGATTGACTCCCAGCACCTCGCGCCAGATGGCGGCGATGTCCCGTTCCAGCTCGGTGGCGGGCGCATCGGCGCCGGCTTGCTCGTCCTGAGCGGCGTTGCTGAGTCGGCTCTGCTCGACGATGCGCTGCAGGTTGACGTTGCGGGAGTCCTGCAACAGAACGTCGATGCGACGGCGGGACATCAGCACCTGACTGAGGCCGCGTTGGGACAGCATGCGCAGGAAGGCGTCGGCGCCGGTGGCGGGGTCCATGCCGCCTTCCGGGTCCTGGCCGGTTTTCTGGCGATACAGCGCTTCATAGGCGCATGCCATGCCCACATGCCGCCAGCGTTCCCAGTTGATAGACACGGCCGCCACGCCCTGGCTGCGAAGTTGATGGGCGAAGGCGTCCACGCAGGAGTTGGAGGCGCAGTACTCGGCGTCGCCGACCCCGGGCGCCACGGCGCTGGTGGAGGAGGACAGCGCTACAAAGTCCAGCTCTTTGACCGCCAAGGTCGCCAACAGATTGCGCACGCCGTGAGTCTTGGCGGCGAACTCGCCGGCCCCGGGATCAGGCTGTTTGAGCTGAATGGGGCCGCGGTTTTCGGAGGCCGCGCAATGAATCAGACCGTTGATGGGGCCGAAGCGTTGTTGCGCCTGCGCCAGTTGTTCCTGTAGCGCCGCCAGGTCGGCAATGTCCGTCTGCAAGGTCATGACCTGGGCGCCGAGGCTGCGCAGTCGGCGCAGCTTGGCGCTGCGGTCGCGGGCGCTCCGTTCCACGTCGGGGCTGACCAGGGCGAAGGGCTCCGCCACGTCGGCGTCGCCAGCGGCGGCCAGTATCAGGCCGCAGTCGACTTCCTCTGGCCGCATATCTTCGCCAGGGAAGGCGCGCACGTCCTGATAGCCCAGCTCTTCCAGCAGCGCGCGCCATTGCGGTAGGGACAGGAGCGGACAGTTCTCCCGCAGGCCGTCGGCGAAATACCACCATCCCGCCGCCAGCCCATAGGCCATGTTGGTCCAGCGCTCAGTGTGGGTGGACTCCAGCAGGCACAGCAGGCCTCCGGGAGCCAGCAGACGTTGGGTCTGGCGCATGGTGGCGGGCAGGTCCGCCGTGGCGTGCACCGCGTCCAGTTCTATCACCAGATCGAAACTGTGCGGGTCCAGCCCCTGTTTCTCCGGCGGCAGCGAGGCGTCGAATTTGGCGAAACGCATTTTGCCCGCCAGATCGGGATCTTGCTGAAAGCGTTCTTCCGCCGCCATCACGAAGCTGCGGCCGATATCGGTGAACCAGTACTCCACGTTCGCTTCACGCAGCGCGGGGGCGATCCAGTCGGTAAGGATGCCGGCCCCGGCGCCGATCTCCAGAATGCGCAAGGGTTTGGCGTCAGGCTGCGACGCCCGGGCCTGATGCAGTTCCCGCAGCAGGCGTTGCAGTAACAGGCCGTACAGACGGTGATGCGTATGTTCCACGGTCTCCGCCGCCGCTTTCTGCAGCTTGTCGCCCTGACCAGAGGGATACAGCACGCTGATGGCGTCGATTTCGCCGGTGAGCGCGGGGCGATAGTGGCTGACGCAGTGATCCAGAAACGCGAGCATGGGTGCGAAGCCCGGATGTCGCTGACTGACTTCCTCGCGCAGGGCGGCGGTGTCAGGCAGTTGCTGCAGCGCGGGCAGAAGGCGCAATTGCTCGCTGTCCAGTTGCAGCAACCCGTCTTCAGCCAGAATGGCGAACATCCAGCGGAAGAACTTGTCGAAGCGGGCGTCCAGACCGCAGACCTGGATGAACTCGTCCACGCTGACGGTGTCTGTCTCGCCCAGATGGTCGCGCCACAGGGTGGCGATAAACTGGCCCAGATAGGCGGAGCACAGGCCGTGCAGATCGCTGCGCAGGCCCGGATGGGCGTCGACAATCTGAATCCCCAGTTCGTCCTTCAGCTCGCTTTCCATGGCGGCGATGCGCTTGGGCTCAGGCAACTGTTTGATGAGGCCGCCCTGTGTGGCGTCGGCGTCCTCGCTCCAGGCGGGAGCGGGCTGACGACCGGCCAGAATCAGCTTGGCGCGGCATTGTTGCGCTACGCATTCCGCCAGTTGCAGGCCGATGCCGCCCAATCCGCCGGTGATCAGGTACACGCCGTCATCACGCAAGGGTAATTGCTGAGGGGCGCTGACCGCCGCGGTGGGCGTGGGCGTGAATTCGCAGACCCAGCGGTGATGGCGGGGCGGTTGCGTCAGATCCAGGCCGCGCAACGCCAGCAAGGGTTCATCGCTGGGACGCTGGGCGAGATCGATCAGGTCGCGACAGAGCGCGTCCTGCTGGGCTTTCGATTGCGGCGGGATAACGTCAATGCACAGACTGCGCAGGTCAGCGTACTCCAACGGGGCCACCTTGATCGGTCCCATGACCGCCGCCAGCTCCGGCGTAATGGTTTCATCTCCGAGCACCGTTTGCGCCGTGGCGGTGACGGCGCACAGCATAGGCGCAGCAGAGGTCAGGCTATCGAACTGCTGGATCAACCGGATCAGGCTGCTGTAACCCAGGTTCAGCAGTTTCTCGCTGCGTTGCTGTTCGTTGGTGGCGTTTGTGGTGTTTGTGGCGTCGATGTGGGGTGCGTAGGCCCAGGCGTGCAACACGATATCCGGCGCCTGGGCGTCCGCCTGCAATTGCGCGAACAGGACCTGGAAATCTTCTTCCTTAGCGGGATCTATATGGAGTGCGTTCGCCGAGTGTGGATCTTGAGGCGCATAGGTGGAGCGCACCTGCGTCATACTGTCGCCGCGACGCTCAATTTCCGCCCGCAAGCCTTGGGCGAGCGGGGCGTCGTCCACCAACACCAGCCAGTGACGGGGTTTGGCGTCTGTATCTGGCTTGTCTGTATCTAGCATAGCGGGAGACGGCTGACCTGAGAGGTCGGCGGTCATGGGCAGACGCCGCCATGACGGCGCATAGAACCAGTCCTGTAACGGCGGCTCCGCCTGATGGATACGGGCGCTCGGCGAGGCCGTCTGACCGCTGGGAGGATCTATCCAATGGCGCTGCCGGGCGAAGGGGTAGCCTGGTAAGTGCAGGCGCTGGTAGCGACGGCGGGTCTCCGGCGCGGCGGCATTGATGACGCCGGCGTAATAGGCCCGCCAATCCAGGTCGCAACCGCGACGCCAGAGTTCCCCCAGCGTTTCCAGCAGCAGTCGCTCTGGATGCTCGCGACGGGACGCCGCCGGAATCAACGATAAAGCGTCGTGACGCCAGCCTTGTTGATGGGCCAGGGCGGTGAGCGCGCGTCCCGCGCCTACCTCCACGCACACATCCACTCCTTCCCGCCGTAATGTCTGCAGGCCGGCGGAGAAACGCACCGGCTCCAGCATATGGCGCACCCAGTAGTCCGGGTCCGTGGCCTGTTCCGGGCGCAGCAGGTCGCCGGTCAGGTTGCTGACAATGGGAATCTGCGACGCCTGCAGGCGCATACCGCGCAATAGCTCGCGCAAGGGGGCCGCCACTGGCTCCATGGCCGGAGAGTGGAAGGCGCCGCTGGTGTTGAGGCGCTGGCAGGTGACGCCCTCGGCGATCAGGCGCGCCTGTAGCTGTTCGATCGCCGCCGGCGGGCCGGACAGGGTGCAGCATTCCGGGCTGTTGACCGCCGCCAGAGACAGACGCTCGCCCTGGCCTTTGTCGCCGGCGTGGGCGCGCAGATAGGGAATGACGCCGTCTTCGCCAAGAGAAACTACCAGCATGGCGCCGGCGGCGGTGTCCTGCATCAAACGACCGCGTTCGCTGAGCAGGCGCAGGGCGTCAGGCAGAGTAAACACCTCGGCGAGACAGGCGGCGACATATTCGCCCAGGCTGTGACCCAGTAACGCATTGGGTTGCAGGCCCCAGCTTTGCAGCAGACGCGCCAGGGAATACTCCAGCGCGAAGTTCAGCGGTTGCGCCAGAGCGGTGGGCGTCAGGGCGCGGTCTTTTTCCTTGTCGTCGCAAAGCAGCGAGCGGATATCCCGGTTCAGCAACGGCCGCAGCAGGTCCGCGCATTGATCCAGATCCCGGCGAAAAGACGCGTAGCGACGATACAGGGAGCCGGCCATCCCCGCATATTGAGAACCCTGGCCGGTGAGCAGAAACGCCAGTTGGTGTATAGGACGCTCTTCTTGGTTTCCGCCTTCGTGCTCTTTTTGTCCTCCGCTTGCGCGGAATAGCGTCGCCTCCCCGCCGCTGACTGCATAGGCGCGTCGCTCCAGGCGTCGACGGCCGCAGGCCAGCGTGAAAGCGACATCCGGCAGCGCCTGCGCCGGCAGGTGTCGCAGATGCCCGCTTAACTGTTCCTGTGCGCTTTTCAGCGCCGTTTCCGTGCGGGCCGAGACCAGCAGCAGTTGCGGCAGGGCAGCCTCCGAGTCTTGAAGGGCATTGGCGTCGACACAGGCGTCCGGGGCCTGCTCCAGCACCACATGGGAGTTGGTGCCGCCGACGCCGAATGAGCTGACGCCGGCGCGCCGGGGTAAATCGGCGGGCCAGTCGATGGCGTTGGCGTTGACGAAAAACGGGCTGTTCTCCAGGTCCAGCTTGGGGTTGGGGCGCTGGAAATGGCGGGTGGAGGGAATCTTGTCATGCTTGATCGCCAGGGCGGCCTTGATCAAACCGGCCATGCCGGCGGCGGTGTCCAGATGGCCGAAATTGGTTTTCACCGATCCCAGGGCGCAGAAGCCTTTGCGCGCGGTGGTCAGCCGGAAGGCTTTGGTCAGCGCCGCCACTTCAATGGGATCGCCCAGAGGCGTCCCGGTGCCGTGGGCCTCCACGTAGCTGATGGTGTCCGCAGAGATGTCCGCCAGGGCCTGCGCCTCCGCGATCACCGCCGCTTCGCCGTCCACGCTGGGCGCGGTGTAACCGATTTTATCGGCGCCGTCGTTGTTAATGGCGCTGCCGCGAATCACCGCATAGATATCATCGCCGTCTTCCAGGGCGTCTTCCAGTCGACGCAACAACACCACGCCCACGCCGCTGCCGCCCACCACGCCCTGGGCGTCGGCGTCAAAGGCGCGGCATTGGCCGTCGGGGGAGGGAATGCCGCCTTCCTGATACAGATAGCCTTCTTCCTGGGGCACGCGCAAGGTGGATGCGCCGGCCAGGGCCATATCGCACTGGCAGGACAGCAGACTCTGGCAGGCCAGATGCACCGCCACCAGGGAGGTGGAGCAGGCGGTGTTGACGTTAAAGCTGGGGCCTTTCAGGTCCATTTTGTAGCTGACACGGGTGGCGGCGAAGTCCTTGTCGTTGCCGATCAGTAGTTGATAATCCATGTCCGGCCCGGTGTATTGCGGGTGCGGAATGATATTGCGCAGGATATAGGTGGGCATGCCCACGCCGGCGAAAACGCCGATGCGGTTTTCCTCGCCCTGTCCGGTGTGGCCGGCGTCTTCCAGTGCGCGCCAGCAACTTTCCAGAAACAGACGATGCTGCGGGTCCATCATTTCCGCTTCCCGGGGCGTATAGCCGAAGAAAGCGGCGTCGAACTTGTCGTAATCGTTGACCACGCCTTTGATGGGAACGTAGTCCGGGTGGTCGATCAGCGCGGCGGGAATTCCCGCCTGCAGCAGTTGTTCACGGGTGAAGCGGGTGGTGGAGATCACGCCGTCGAGCAGGTTGCGCCAGAACCCCTCGATGTCGTCCGCGCCGGGAAAGCGGCACGCCATGCCGACAATGGCGATAGCGTCCGCTGGGATGTCTTGGGATAGGGTGTCCTTCATGGTTGTATTCTTTTTCTTCCGTTTATTGTTCTTGCATTTACTTGATTGGCAGCGATTGACTCACAGCGCGGGCGTCGGCCTGTCGGCGGCGCGCCTGTCGTTGCCGGTCCACGCGCTGGGCGACGCTGTCCCGCAATGCGGCGCGTTCGTTCTCCTCACCGCCGCCTTCCTGGTCCGCCAGATGGGCGGCGAGCTGGGCGATGGTGGGATAATTGAACAAGGCGGTCAGCGGCGTCCGGAACTCCAGGCGCAGCAGGCGTTCATAAACTCGCGTCAGCAGCAGGGAATAGCCGCCGATATCGAAAAAGTTGTCGTAGATACTGATGCGTTCCTGCCCTAGAACTTCGCGCCAGATCGCGGCGATTTCCTGTTCAAGACGATTGCGGGGCGCCTGGAACACGGCGGAGGAAACCCGGCTGGGCGTGGCCTGGGGCAGACGTTTGCGGTCGATCTTGCCGTTGCTGTTGAGGGGCAGCTCCGACAGGATCATATAACTGGTGGGCGCCATGTACTCCGGCAGCTTGCTGCGGGCCAGCTTGCGCAGTTCCTCGAACAGGCTGGCGGGATCGTCCGGCGCGCGGCGCGGCACCAGAAACGCGGCCAGATATTCGCCGCCGTCCTCCGCGTATTGTTTGCACACCACCGCCTGACTCACCAGCGCATGCTCGGTAAGTAGCGATTCGATTTCTCCCGGCTCGATGCGGAACCCGCGCAGTTTGATCTGGAAGTCGCTGCGTCCCAGATAATCGATGGCCCCGTCTGCGCGGCGTCTCACCAGATCGCCGGTTTTGTAGACGCGACCGCGGCACAGCGGGTGCGTCATCTTGACGAAGCGCTCCGCGTTAAGCTCCGGCCGGCCCAGATAACCCCGGGTGACGCCGGCGCCGCCGATGCACAGCTCACCGGCGACGCCCGCCGGCGCTGGCTCGCCAAAGGCGTCGATGACGTACAGTTGATAGTTGGCCAGGGGCGCGCCGATAGGCAGCGTCGCCAGCTCTGCGTCCGCGCCGGTGACCCGATGAATGGAGGACCACACGGTGGCTTCCGTCGGGCCGTAAAAATTCCATACCGGCAGGCCGAATTTTAATATCGGCGAAACCAAGCGGCCGGGAAACGCTTCGCCGCCGCAGCAGAAAGCGCGTAATTGATAGGGAAATGCGTCGTCCTCCCGGGTCGCCGCCAGCAGTTTCTCCATATTGCTCGGAGTCAGGTTCAGCACAGTGGCGTTCTCCCTGCGCAGCAGCCGGGCCAGAGCGTGGGGGTTATGACGCTCTTCCTCAGTGGTCACCAGCAGGGTGCCGCCATATAAAAGACAGCCCCAGATCTCCCACACGGAAAAGTCGAAAGCGTAGGAATGGAATAGCGTCCATACGTCGTCCGCTGAAAATTCCACGATGGGTTGCAGCGCCGCCAGCATGTTGAGCACGTTACGGTGCTCGATAGGCGTGGCTTTGGGTGCGCCAGTGGAGCCGGAGGTGAAAATGGCGTAGGCGAGATGATCCGGCCGCGCCGGGTTGCTCGGCGTCGGTATGCCGCAACGGCAGGGCTGGCGGCTCAACGCGTCGTCTGTATGCAGGTGGCGCAGGGGATCGCTGCACTCGGGATCATTGCGCAACAGGCGGTCCAGGCGCACCAGGGTGCAGCCCTCAGGCAGATCCAGCGCCAGATCCGAGTGGGTGACCACCAGCGCCGCGCCAGCGCTGGCGAGCATATCGGCGATGCGGTCGCGGGGGTTGGCCGGATCAATAGGCAGATAGGCGGCGCCGGATTTCAGCACGCCCGCCAGCGCCGCGATCATGTCGACGCTGCGTCCCAGGTAGACCGCCACCAGCGTGTCCGGGGCGACGCCAAGATGTTGCAACTGCAACGCCAGGAGGGTGGCGCGCCGGTCCAGCTCCAGATAGCTGATGCGCTGGTCGCCGCAGACCACGGCGGTTTTATGAGGATGCGCCAGCGTCGCTTCCCGCAACAGGTCGGTCATGCGCCGGTCGCTGGGCAGCGCTTTTGCCGTCGCGGCGGCGTCGTTCCATTGCTGGGTTTCCGCCGCGCTTAACATGGGCAGACGCAGCGGCGGCGTATTCAGGCCTCTCGGCAGCTCCGCCAGCAGTTTGCGATAGTGTCCGATCATGCGGCGGATCGTGGCGGTCTCGAACAGGCTGCTGTTGTAGACGAACTGACCTTGCAGCTCGCCATCCACCTCCCACAGATGCACTTCCAGGTCCACGCTGACGTTGCGGCGTTTCAGCGCCAGGGGCTCGATCAGCAAGCCGCGCAGGCTCAGCTCCGGGTGCGGCGTATGCCGCGGCGAGTTCTGCAGGGCGAAAATCACCTGCACCAGCGGATTATGGGAGAGATCCCGCTCCGGCCGCAGCGCTTCCACCAGTTTTTCGAAGGGAAGCTCCTGACGCTCCATGGCGCCCGCGCAGAAATCCTGCACCTGATCCAGGTATTCAGAAGTGGTGGCGCAAGCGCCGGGACGCAGCCGCAGGGGCAGGGTGTTGGCGAAATAGCCGAGCAGTCCTTCTACTTCGCGGCGGTTGCGATTGGCCACCGGGGAGCCGATCAGCAGATCGTCCTGACCGCTGTGACGGGCCGTCAGCACGCCAAAGGCCGCCAGCGTGGCCATGTACAGCGTCAGGTTGTGACGGCGGCACAGGTCTTTAAGCGGTTGCAGCAAGGTGGCGGGAATCGTGAAATGCTCCACGTCGCCATGAAAGTTCTGCACCGGCGGGCGCGGATAATCCAGAGGCAGCTCCAGACGCAACGGCGCGCCCAGCAGCCGCGGCAGCCACCAGTCCAGTTCCGGCGGGCTGGCGTCGCGGGCGTAGCGTCGCTGTTGCCACGCCGCGTAATCGCCGTATTGAATGGGAAGCGCCGGCAACGCGGGCGGCCGGTTCTGGGATATGGCGTTATACAGGGCGGAGATTTCCTCCACCATGACGCCGATGGACCAGCCGTCGGTGACGATATGATGCAGGGTGATGAGCAGCACATGGTCCTGCGCGCTTTTACGCAGCAGCTGCATGCGCAGTATCGGCCCCAGCTTCAGATTAAAGGGTTCGAACGCCGCTGACGCCGCCAGTTCCTGGATGCGTCGATCCTGTTCCGCCGCGGGCAGGGCGGACAGATCCAGCTCCGCCAGCTCCACGCAGGGCAGCGGCTCCACAAACACCGCTTCGCTGTCCGGGTAGCGCGTGCGCAGCACTTCGTGGCGCACCATGAGGGCGCGCAGACTCTTGCGCAGCGCATCCACATCCAGCGGACCCTGCAAGCGCATGGCGGTGGGCATGTTATAGCCGTGACCGCCGCCCTCAAGCTGGTCGAGGAACCACAGGCGCTGTTGTCCGAATGACAGAGGCGGCGGTTGCTCGCGCCCGGCGGGCGCTACTGTGTCGCCTTCGGCGCGGCTCTGTCGTTGCAAAAAGCGGATCACTTCGTCCTTGCGGGACTTCAGTTCGTCAATCAGTCCGGCGACGACTGGATCTTGCAGCAGTTCGGCGGGCGCGTTCAGTTTCAACGCGCCCTGATCCAGTCGCAAGCGCACATCGCTTGCCGCCAGTTGGGCGAGAAAATTATGAATGCCTGACTCCATAGTCACCCAACACTCCCTTTGTCTGTCGTTGTCTTTATAGTTCTATTTCAACCCTCGTCGGCGCGTCCGCAGATGGCGCCTGACCGCTTTCGGCGCTGTTCCCGTCCGTTTTGTCACGGGTCAGCGCGGCCAGCTCCCGCACCGACGGACATTTGAAAAAATCCGCCAGGGACAGGTCCGCGCCGCAACGTTCGCGAATACGGGAAATCGCTTGCGTTGCGATCAGGGAATCGCCGCCGAGGTCAAAAAAATTGTCCTTTACGTTAAGGATCGGTACAGCCAGAAGTTCGCCCAGAATGTCGCACAGCATAAGCTCCGCGTGATCGCCGGGCGCAAGGTCACCGCTACTGCCGGGAGGTACTGAATGTGGCCGAGAACATGCTCCGGCGTCATGGCCGGGAGCTATTCTCCGGGGATGGTAAAGTCGGTAGAACCGAGACTTCAGCGATAGTGTGGATATCGCAACCTGGTGCTCTTCTTCCATCTGCAGCACAGCGTCGGATAGCCGCAATGCATGCTCAAGCGCCAAAAACCCTTCCTTTGAATCTATAGCATTGGCGGCCAATGCGGATTTGTCAAAAAATTCCTGCGCAATTTTTGCGTTCGCGCCCATGCCCAGGCCGCTGGCGCTATGTGGACGCCAAGCATCCCAGTTAAACGACAGCCATTTGGCGCCCTGCTTTGCGTCACTGCGGGTGGCGCACTGCGCGACTTCCAGGTCCATGACCAGATTGGCGGCGGCGTACGCCCCCATTTGATAGCCTCCCAACAGCGCCGCCAGCGAGGACATGCAGACCACCCGCCGCACCGGACGTTGCGCGGCCAGTCCGGCCAGAGCGCGCACGCCCTCGACCTTGGCCTGGATCATGGTTTCCCAGGTTTGCGCCAAATCGGCGTTGATGGGTTGCTCCTGGGCCTGGGACATGTCGGCGGCGGCGTGAATAAGCGCGTCGATGGCGCCGTAGCGGTCGCACAATTCATCCAGCAGCGCGCCCATGGCGTTGACGTCGGTGACGTCCGCCGCCGTGACGCTGACCGAAGCGCCCGCTTCGTGCAGGTCCAGCAGGGTTGCGATGGCGTGGCGTTGCTGGTCAGGCATTGATGGATCATCCAAATATTGCGGCCACTGCTCCGGTGACGGCAGAGGCGTGCGCGACACTAATCTGATATGACGCGCGCCGCGCTGCGCCAGACCTGTGGCGAGGGCGAGCCCGATTTTGCCAAGGCCGCCAGTGATCAGATAAACGCCGCTGTCGGCGGGCTCCTCGGCGGTGGAGCCTGCCGCTTTCGATTCACCGTCGATCCGACAGGGCCGCCATTCGCAACGCCACGCATGACGTCCGCGCAGGGCGACGATGGGCGGTCCGGCGTTAAAGTCCGCCTCTTGGTCAGGATCGGCCAAAGTCAGTAACGCCGGGGCCTGTCGCGCCAGGGTGGCGACGGCGGAAGCGTCTTGCACATCAAGCAATAGCGTGTGCAACGCGGGAAACTCCTGCCTTGCGCTCAACAGTGGACCCAATAGCGCGCCCCGTGCGGGACGCAAGGATTCCGAACCCAGCACCGACTGGGTTCCGGTGGTCGCCACGGCGACGAGCACGTCGGCTCGTAATGCGCCCAATTGCTGTAATAAGGCGCTCAGCAGAGACAGGTCCTGAGACGCGGTCTCATACTCTGCGCTGATTGAAGTTTGTGGACTCAGGTTGCGGGCGAACAGCACATGATCCGGCAACAGGTCATTCTCCGCCAGCAGGGCGAACAGCGCGGCGGGATCTTTGGCGGCGTCAGCGGGCAGGGCGATGGTCTGGCGCTGGTCGGGATGCTCGGCGTGGGGCGTCAGCGCGGTGACGGCGGTGTCCGTGACGGTGACCAATGTGTGCGGTCGATGATCTGACAGCCCCTGAATTAATGCGTCGGTAGTGGCGTCAGCGTCGGTCAGCAGCAGCCATTTGCCGCCCCTGGCGTTGCTGTTCGCCGTCCCGCTCAAACGGCTCCAGGAACGGGTGTAGAACCAGTCCTCCAGAGCCTGGCGTTCCTCGGAGAAGGCGTCGCCGGTGAGCTTGGGCGGATCAATCCAGTAGCGACGGCGGTCAAAAGGATAAGTGGGCGTGGGGACGAATTGCCCGTCCAGGTTTGCAAACAGGGCTGGGCGGTTGATGGCGAATCCTTTGCTCCACAGACGGCCGACGCACTCCAGGGCGCTTTTGCGCGAGTCCTGGCCGGGACCGGCGGCGAAGGTTGCGATAGCATCCCGACACATCTCCCCGGTTTGCGGCAAGGCGCCGGCGAATGCGGTCAAGGCGCGTCCCGGACCTACTTCCAGCAGAGTATCCACATGGGTGTCCGCGCACAGGGTCTGCAATCCCTGATAGAACTGCACCGGGCGTCGCAGATGCTGACGCCAGTAGTCCGCGCTGACGGCCTGCTCGGCGCTGAGACGCGCGCCGCTCAGGTTGGAGTAAACCGGCAGCCGCGGCGCCTGCAGCGTCATGGCGTCGAGCAGCTCGGCGAAGGCGTCCAGCATGGGCTCCATCATCGGCGTGTGAAAGGCATGGGAGGCCTGTAGACGGCGATAGCCGATCTGCGCTTCCTCCAGCGCGGCGGCGAAATCCTCCATGGGGCCGGGCGGACCGGCGAATACATTGGCTTGCGGGCCGTTGGCCACCGCCAGGGATACTCCCGCGCCGGCGTAGGCTTCCGCCTGCTGGCGGGTAATGCGCACGGCGATCATGGCTCCCGCGGGCATGCTCTGCATCAGGCGGCCTCGTTCCGCCACCAGACGCACGCCATCTTCCGGGCTGAACACGCCCGCCACGCAGGCGGCCACGTATTCCCCCAGGCTGTGCCCGATCACCGCCTGCGGGGTCAGGCCCCAGCTTTGCAACAGCATGGCCATGGCGTAATCGACGATAAACAGCGCCGGCTGCGCCAGCGCGGTTTGTTTCAGGTCTTTGTCTCCCTGTTCCGCGTCTGCGCCGCGGGGGCGGGTCAGCAACGGCCGCAGCTTTTGCGCAATAAGAGGCGGCGCGGCTTGCAGGCACTGGTCCACCGCCTGGCGGTAAACCGGATCGGACTGGTACAGCTCCGCGCCCATGCCCGCATACTGCGCTCCTTGTCCGGGAAACATGAAGGCCGCCGTCGGCGCGCTGTCCTGCACCCGCCGCCAGCTCAGGTCGTTGGGAAAACGCAGCTGCGCGATGGCTTCCGCGGGCGTCGCCACCGCCAGGGTTGCGCGATAGGGCAAGGCTTTCTTGCTCAGCGCCAGGGTGTAGGCGAGGTCGCCGAGCGAAGTCTGGGGTCGCTCGTCCAGATGTTGCGCCAGACGTTCCGCCACCTGATCCGCCGATTGTTCGCCGGCGGCGGACAGCAACAGTAACTGACTGGGCGCCGATTCGTCTTGCTGACGTGACGCGTTGCGGGGGGCGCGGGTTGCGAGAGGGGCTTCCTCCAGAATGGCGTGTACGTTGGAGCCGCCCATGCCGAAGGCGCTGACCGCCGCCAGTCGCGGCGCGTCTCCCCGGGGCCAGGATTCAGTTTCGCTGCAGACCCGGAAGGGCGTGCGCAGCCAGTCGATCTGAGGATTGGGTTGCTGGCAATGCAGGCTGGGAGGCAAGGTCTCGTAATGCAGGCACAGCACGGTCTTGATCAGACCAGCGACGCCGGCGGCGGCGTCCAGATGCCCGATATTGGTTTTCACCGAGCCGATGGCGCAACGGCGTCCGCCCCCGGGCGCGATGTCGAAAGCCCGCGCCAGCGCTTCGATCTCAATGGGATCGCCCAGATGGGTGCCGGTGCCGTGGGCCTCCACATACTGAATCGAACGAGGGTCGATATTGGCGGTGAGCTGCGCCTCCCGGATGACTTCCGCCTGTCCCTGCACACTGGGAGCGGTGAAACCCACTTTCCGACGGCCGTCGTTATTGGCGGCGGTGGCGCGAATGACCGCCAGCACGCGGTCGCCGTTCTCCAGGGCGTCGTCAAGGCGTTTCAGCGCCACCAGTCCCGCGCCGCTGCCGACGGCGGTTCCGTCCGCTTCAGCGTCGAACGCCCGGCATTGGCCCCGCGGTGACAGAATCATGCCGCTCTGGCTGCGAAAACCGCCGTGTTGCGGCAGTTGCACTGACGCGCCGCCGGCCAGGGCCAGGTCGCAGTCCCCCGCCAGCAGACTCTGGCAGGCCAGATACACCGCCATCAGGGAGGTGGAGCAGGCGGTCTGCACTCCCACGGCGGGACCGGTGAGGCCCAATTTATAGGCGATGCGGGTGCTGAGGAAATCCTTGTCGTTGAGCAGCATGGCCTGATACAGATCCGACACTCGGCGGGCGTCCGTATTCGGCAGCACATGGCGATAGAAATAGTTGGGCATGCCGCAACCGGCGAATACCCCGATGGGACCGGCGAACTCATCCGGATTGCAGCAGGCGCGCTCCAGGGCTTCCCAGGCGCATTCCAGCAGCAATCGGTGCTGCGGATCGAGCAATTGCGACTCTCTGGGATTCATGTCGAACAGGGCGGCGTCGAATCCGCTCACGTCTCCCAGCGCCGCCACCCGGCGCACGTAGTCCGGGCGCTGGTATTCGCTTTTCGACACGCCGGCGGCGTCCAGTTCCGCATCGGTAAGTTCGGCGACGCTTTCCACGCCAGCGACCAGATTGCGCCAGAAGGCCTCCGGCGTGTCCGCGCCGGGAAAGCGGCAGGCCATGCCGACGATGGCGATAGCGCTGTCGGCGCCGGCTTCGGGATTGTCTTCAAAGCTGTTCATTGGAACGCAGACTCCTTTGCGCTTCTTTGGCGTTGCGACGGCCCGCCAGTCGGTTGTTTTTGCGACGAGGCGCCTGGGACAGCGCGTCTTCCTCCGGCGCGGCGCTGAGCAGACGCGCGGTCGCCGCCACGGTGGGATTGGCGAACAGGTCCACCATCGCCACCGGACGTCCGAAGGCGTCGCTCAATTGACGCTGTACCTGGGCCAGCAACAAGGAGTGGCCGCCAAGGTCGAAGAAATTGTCGTCACGGCCCACGCGGGACAGATTGAGGCAGTGTCGCCAGATATCCGCCACCCGCCGCTCCACTTCCGACACCGGCGCGCCCCCGTCCATGGCGGCGACGCCTTCCGGTTCCGGCAGGGCGCGGCGATCCAGTTTGCCGCTGGCGTTCATGGGCAGACGCGGCAACGTCAGGATATAGGCGGGGATCATGTATTCAGGAAGCCGGTCCCGTAAATGGGTCTGCAGATCCTGAGCGCTGGGCGGCGGGGTCGCATCCTGGCGATACACCACATAGGCCGCCAGTTGCTGGCGTTGCGGGAACAGGGCGACGGCGCATTCAGCGATGGCGTCATGGCCGGCCAGCTGATTTTCGATATCGCCCAGCTCCACCCGGTGACCGCGGATTTTCACCTGCGCGTCCCGCCGTCCCAGATAGTGTAACTGGCCGTCGTCGAGCCAGCGGCCCAGGTCGCCGGTGCGATAGGCGCGGGAGGCGTTTAGCTCGGGCAGGGCGACGAATTTTTCCGTCTGCAATTCCGGGCGCTTGAGATAGCCGCGGCTGACGCCGGCGCCGGAGATCACGATTTCTCCTACGGCCCCTGTCGGCAAAGGCTGCCCCCAGGGATCAAGCACAAACAGACTGGCGCCGCGCAAAGGACGACCCAGCGGCGTGATCGCGGCTTCCGGCAGGGTGTTGCGTTGCAGGGCGCAGGCGCTGACGTCGACGCAGCATTCCGTCGGTCCGTACACATTGATCAGTGTGCTGTGGTGGTTGGCTTCATAAAAGGCGCGTACCAGCTCCATCGACAGGGCTTCGCCGCCCACCAGCAGGCTGTCCAGCGTCAGACGACTGGCCTGATCCGCGCCGGTGAGCATACCTAGCAGGCTGGGGGTGCAGTCCGCGCAGCGCACCTGTTCGGCGTTCAGTAAATCGGCGAGGCGGGCGGGATCGCGACGGCTGTCGGCGTCCACGATCAGCAATCGATGACCCAGCAGCAGGGCGGCGAAAATCTGCTGCACTGAAGCGTCAAACACGGTATTGGCGCACAGGGCGACGGCGATGGGCTGGTCGTAACGATGATAGACCTGATCCCACAGGGCGTTGACCAGATTGATGACGCTATGGTGCTCCACCAGCGTTCCTTTTGGCGCGCCGGTGGAGCCGGAGGTGTAAATCAGGTAGGCGAGGCTGTCCGGCCCAAGAGCGACCTGTGGTTCTTCGCTTGTGGCGGTGACGTCCTCCACGCACAGCCATTGCGCGGCGCCGAGGCCTTCCAGCGCGGCCATAGTCGGCATGATGGCGCGGTCGGTGACCAGGGCGGCGACGCCAGCGTCGGCCAGTTGCGCGCTCAAACGGGCGGGCGGGTGCGCCGGGTCCAGGGGCAGGTAACCGCAGCCGCTTTTCAGAATCCCCAGCAGACCGACTATGAGATCCACGCTGCGGGACACGCACAGTCCCACGGCGGCGCCGGCGGGCGTCCCCTGTTCACGCAGGCAGGCGGCGACGCCATTGGCGCGTTGATTGAGTTCGGCGTAACTGAGCTGGCGGGCGCTGTCCGAGACGGCGATTCGTTCGGGATACGCCTGCGCCATGTCGAGAAATCCGCTGACCAGATCCGGCGCCGTGAGTCTGGCTTCCGTGGGCGCAGCCTCGCAGGCGTTTTGCTCGAGCTGATGGCGCTCGTCCTGATCGTACCAGGGCAAGTCGGTCAGCGGCTGGGCAAGCTGGCCGGCCACACTGAGCGAGGACAGAATATGGCGATAGCGTTGGATCAAGCGCGCCACGCCGGTGCGGCTCCAGCGATTGGCGTCGTATTTCAGGAAACCCTGCAGGCCATTGGCGCTATCGGCGATTTCCAGGGACAGCTCAAACTGGCCTTCCTGCTGCGGCATGGGGAAGGGCGACAGTTGCAGGTCGCCCCAGTTCACCCGCAGGTTATCGTCAGTAGCCAGGAACAGGTCCAGGGTGGCGTTGTCGGTTTGCGGCTTCTGCATGATGAAGGTGGTTTTCACCAGAGACTGGCCCATGCCATTACGCTGCAAGCCCAGCCGCTCCACCAGCAGCGGCAGCGGATAGTCGCCGTGGGCGAGCGCGTCGAGCAAGGTGTTCTGCTGGTTGCGCAGGTAGTCGTCCAGGGACAGCTCGGGGTCGAAGCGGCTGCTTACCGGCGCGAGATTCACAAAGTCCCCCACCAGCGGCTGAAATTCAGGACGACTGCGTCCGTGCACCGGCGTGGCCACGATAACGCGTTGCTGTCCGCACAGGCGGTGCAGCAGCAACTGATACGCCGCCAGCATCAGGCTGAACAGCGTGGTTCCCCGTTGTTTCGCCAGGGTGCGCAGCGCTGTGTCCAGTTGCGGGGCGAGCTGAAAGTGGATGGATTCGCCCACCGCTTTCTGCGCCGCTCCCTGGCGGGGAAGGTCAGCCGGCAGATTCAGTTCGAAGTCGGCGTCCGCCAGAGCGTCTCGCCAGTAATGCCAGAGCTGCTCGCCGCGTTCCGTGTCCAGCATGGCGTTTTGCCAGCGCACGAAATCCACCTGGGAGTGAGTCAACGTCGGCAACGCGGCCTGTTCCGGGGCGACGCCTGCACGGCGCGCCTCGTACAGCGCTTTGAGCTCATCCAGAATCACCCACAGCGACCAGCCGTCGCAGACCGCGTGATGGGCGGTCAGCAGCAGCACGCTGTCCTGAGCGGTGACGAACGCGCAGGCGCGCAGCAGGGGCGCGCGGGACAATTCGAACGGCGTTTGATAAGCGCGCCGCACTTCCTGATACAACGTGGAAGCGTCAAGGTCATGGGCGTTCACCACCTGTAAGGGGATCGCGATATCGTCCCGAGCCTGCTGGCGCGGTTTACTGTCCACCTGAATCGCCGTGCGCAGCGCCGGATGGCGGCGGGCGATCCGATTCAGCGCGGCCTGCAGGAAGGCGTGATCCTGCTCTCCCGCAAAACCGGCGCGCAGGCGGGCGGCGAAGGAGACATTATAGGCCGGGCTGGTCGGGTCCAGTTGATGCAGGAACCATTGCGCCTGCTGGTTGTAAGACAGCTCCCAGGGCGCGCCGCAATCCAGGGGCGCGGGCAGGGTTTCCGGCGCAGTGGAAGCGCCTTTGTCCGCGTCACGCTCAGTAAGCCTGTCAGCGACGCTCTGCGTGAGATCGTCCAGACCATTGCTTTTCAGGATGTCGACGATGCTGACGTTGGCGTTCAGGTTTTTCTCAATGCGATTGCGCAACTCCACCGCCATCAGCGAATCCAGCCCGTATTGCGTTAAAGGCGCGGCAGGGTCGAGGTTGTCCGGGTTCAGTCGCAACACGGCGGCGGCCTGCTCGGTCAACCAGCGCAGCAGCGCCGTCTGGCGCTGTTCCTGGGGCTGGTCGAGCCAGTCCAGGGACGCTGGGTTTTCCTCTGCTGTGTTACTGGCGGGCGCGTCAACCTGTACGGGCTTGAGCCCTTGTAAGTACAGACTGTCCCCGGCGTAAGCCGCTAAATTGGGATCTTCTGGCGTGACGCCGATGACGGCCTGGTTCGCCGCCAGTAGCGCAGGCGTCAGCGCCACGCAGGCGTCTGGCGTCAGACCCACACTAGCGGTGTTGTTGTCTCTTTGCGCCCGCGCCATCAAGCCGATTTCACGGAATGCGCCCCATTGCACGGACAGCGCCAGCTCTCCCTGCGCGCGCCGTTGCGCAGCCAATCCATCCAGCCAGGCGTTGGCGGCGGCGTAGGCCGCCAGACGGGGAGACGGCAACGCGGCGGAAGTGGAGGAGAACAGCAGCAGAAAATCCAGAGAGCCGACCGGGAAGCAGCGGCGTAGCGTTTCGCCGCCGCAGATCTTGGCGGCGATTTCCCCGCGCAGCGCCTCCCGATCCAGCGTCTCGACAGCCATGGCGTGGGCGACGCCGGCGGCGTGTAACACGCCGCGAATGGCGGGTTGCTGTTGCTGATATTGATGCAGCCAGGAGGAGCAGGTTGCGCTGTCGCTGATATCTATGGCGGCGATGCTGACTTGCGCCCCCAGAGTTTCGATCTCCCGAAGCTCGGCGACGCGTCGTCCGTCGCGAGAGTCCGGCGACAATTGCGTCCAGTCGCAGCGTGGCGGCAGACCGTTACGTCCCATCAGCACCAGCCGTCGCGCCCCGTGCTCAGCCAGCCAGCGCGCCCAGCACAGCCCCAAGTCTCCCAGGCCGCCGGTGATGAGATAACTGGCGTCGGCGCGCAGAGAAAAAGTCCGACTTTGGCCGGCGGTGAGATCGGTGCGACCCAATGTTGCGCGATAGATGGCGCGGTGGCGAATCGCGAACTGAGCGTCTGCGCCGCTGTCCTGATCCAGTATGGTCTCCAGCAACAGGCGCTGGTCTTTAGCGGACGTTTCTGTATCCAGGTCCACCATGCCGCCCCAATGATTGGCCCTCTCCACCGCCAGTGCGCGCCCAAATCCCCATAGCGCAGCGGCGTAGGGACAGACCGCGGCGTCCGTCTCCGTCACCGCGTAGGCGCGACGGGTCAGCAGCCAAAGCCGGGGCGCGTCCTCGTCGTCTTCCTCTGCGGCGGCCAGGGCTTCAAGAATGGCCTCAAGCTGTTCCACCAGGTTGTCCAGCAATTCGTCTGGTTCGGCGGTGTCTTCAGGAATCTCCGGCGCGATGCAGAGCAGGACGGAGCCATAGCGACGCAGCGCCAATTGAGAGGACCCGTTGGCGAAAACCGCGTCGGCGTCAAAATCAGTTTGACGATCCTCCGTGAGCGTTTTCTCCGGCGTTGCGGGGATCTCGGTCCGTTCCCAGGTCAGCTTGAAGGAGAACGCCTGTTCGTCCTCGGAGTTGCGTCCCGCCGCGGCGTCGAGGAAGCTGAAGCGTAAGCCTTCCACTTCCGCCAACAGGTCGCCGTGATTGTCGAAAATGGCTAACGACCCGCTGAGCAGATGCTCCGACGATGCATTCTGCGGCGTCAGGCGGGCGCGCACCCAATAGCTATATTTGCTGAAATTGCGTAAAAATCGCAGATTTTGTACGGAATGTCCGACAAATGCACCTTTCTCGTCGCCTCCTAGCGCCGCCAGGGTTTGTGCGCAGGCGTCCAGTACGGCGGGATGCGTGCGGTAGGCGTCGAGCTGTGCGGCGGTCTCTTCAGGCGCCTGAATCAGCGCCCAGGCTTCCTGTTGCGATGCCCAGATGCGTTGAATGCCCTGAAACTGGCCGGACCAGTCATTGCCCCGTTGGCGCCATTGCGCGTAGAACTGCTCCCCGGACAGGCTGCTTTCATATTGGGCCAGCGCGGCTTCAGTAGGGAGCTGGCGCAGTGGTTCCTGATGCTCGGCAATGTCCTGTCGACTGACTTCACAACTGGCGTGGAGTCGCCAGGGAGCCCCGTTCTGATCACGCCCATCGCGACGAGCGAATATCCTGATCTGCGCGGCGTCCGCGCCTGTTTGAATAAACTGAGTCTGCAGCCGCCAGTGGTCCAGATTGTCGACGACCAGCGGCGCGAGGAATTGCATGTTGCGGCAGAGCGCGCCGGCGTCCGGCCAGTGTCGTCCTGCGGCGGACAGGGCCATGTCGATGTAGGCCGCGCCGGGGAATACGACGGCGCCGCTGACTTTGTGTCCCGCCAGAAAAGCATGCGCGCTGGCGTCGAGATGCTGGTCGTACAGGTCGCCCGTTGGCTCCGCCAGCGAGGTGGCGCGACCCAGTAGCGGATGGCCATCGGCGACCCGGTCAGTGCTCCCGTGAGATTCCTGATAGTTCTGCGGCCAGTAACGATGACGCTGGAAGGGATAGCTGGGCAGCGCGGCGTCCCGCAGACGGCGGCGTCCCGGCAGCGTGCGCCAGTCCGGCGCGCCGCCATGGCAATACACGCGACCCAATGCGTTGAGCACGGAAGCCTGTTCGTCTTCGCCATAGCGAATGCTGTGCACCCAGGCGGCTTTGCTGTCCGACAGGCAACGTTTGCCCATGCCGCACAGACTGGCGCCGGGGCCGATTTCCAGAAACAGATCCACATGGCGATCCGCGGCGGTGAGCATGCTCTTGCGGAATTCCACCGGATTCATGGTGTGCCGCAACCAGTAATCGTGTTCGAAATCTTCCGCTTCGATGAAGTCGCCAGTGACGTTGGACAGCAGGGGAAATTGCAGATGTCCCAGCGGCGTCGACTCCGTCACCTTGCGCAGATCCGGCAGAATGGGAGCCATCATCGGCGAATGAAAGGCGTGGGAAACCTGCACGGACTGGAAGCGAATGTCCTGTTGGGACAACAGAGGGCGTATCTGCGCCATGGCTTCGCCGCGACCGCTGATCACGGTGAGGTCGGGTCCATTGTCCGCCGCTATGGCCAGGGCGACGCCGGAATCCTGCAGCAGCGCTTCGACTTTGTCCCGAGGCGCGAACACCGCCAGCATTTCTCCGGCGGGGAGGGACTGCATCAGCTCGCCGCGCCGCAACACCAGCTTCATGCCCTGTTCCAGGCTGAACAGACCGGCGGCGTGGGCGGCGGCGTATTCGCCTACACTGTGCCCCAACGCCAATTGCGGCTGTACGCCCCAGGACATCCATAGCCGCACCAGCGCCGCTTCGCAGGCGAATAACGCGGGCTGGGTGAAACGGGTTTGATGGATGCCGGAGTCCGGGTCGGCATTGAACATCAGCGTCAGCAGCGATTGCCCCAGCAACGGCGCAGCCACCGCTTCACAACGGTCCAGGGTGTCCCGCACCACCGGCTCGGTCTCATACAGACGCCGCATCATGCCGGGATACTGGGCGCCCTGACCGGAGAACAGGAACACAATCACCGGAGCGTGTCGGGCCACGCCGAGACTCAGATTCGGCGCTTCCTGTCCTTGAAACGTCTTGAGCGTTCCGGCGGCGTCCTGCGCGCTCTGTGCGCTGAGAGCCAGGCGATAGGGCAAGGCCTCCCGGGCGTTGTTCAGCGTATGGCAATAGTCCGCCCAGCCAGCGCCGTTAGTCAGTTGGGCGTTGGCGTGCAAGGTCGTCAGATGTTCGCCATGACGGCGCGCCAGCGCCTGTAGCGCCTGGGCGTCGGCGGCGGATAGCGTCAACAGGCGATAAGGCGCGTCATCCCCTTGCGGCACGGTGGCTGCAGCCACGGCGTCGGAAGCGGATTCGGCGGGCGCATCCACTATTCCTTGCAGCACGACGTGGGCGTTGGAGCCGCTGAAACCGAAAGAGCTGACCCCCGCCAACAATTCTCCGTCCCAGGGCTCGCTGCGCTGGGGTAAGCGAAACAGGCGCTCGTCGATATCAATCAGAGGATTGCGTTGGCGCAGATGCAGGCTGCCGGGAATCACCCGGTGTTTGAGGGCGAGAGCGGTTTTGATCAGCCCGGCCACCCCCGCCGCCGCCTCCAGATGGCCAATATTGGTTTTGATGGAGCCGATGCTGCATGGGTGGTTCCCGTCGCGATTTTCTTCCAGCACCTCCCGCAGGCTGTTCACCTCAATGGGGTCGCCCAAGGCCGTGCCGGTGCCGTGGGCTTCCACATAACGGATGCGGCAGGGCTGCACTTCCGCCTTGAACAGCGCGGAACGGATCACGTCCTGTTGCGCCTGTCCATTGGGCGCGGTGAGGCCGTTGCTATGGCCGTCCTGGTTCACGCTGGAGCCGCGGATCAGGGCGTAGATTTCATCGCCGTCCCGGCGCGCGTCCGCCAGACGTTTCAGAATCACAACTCCGCAGCCTTCGCCGCGCACGTAACCGTCCGCCTCGGCGTCGAAGGTTTTGCAGCGACCGGTCGGGGACATCATGCGTCCCTGGGACAGGGAAATAGTGCCTCCGGGCAGCAGGATCAGGTTGACGCCCCCCGCCAGCGCCAGGCTGGATTCGTTGCGGCGCAGGGATTCACAGGCCTGATGAACCGCCACCAGGGAGGACGAGCAGGCGGTGTCGATGGTCATGGCGGGACCGCGTAAGTCCCACAAATAAGATAGGCGCCCAGACGCCACGCTGGCGGCGGCGCCGGTGCCGGTGTGCATGCGAATGGCGTTGCGGTCTGCGTAGCTGATGCGTTGAAACTCGGTGTTGCAGACGCCCATAAATACGCTGGCGTCGCTCCCGGCTAAAGCGCTGACCGCAATGCCCGCGTCTTCCAACGCCTCCCAGCAGACTTCCAGCAGCAGGCGTTGCTGAGGGTCCATGGTTTCCGCTTCCCGGGGCGCGATGCCGAAGAATTGCGGGTCGAACTGGTCAATGTCATCCAGAAAACCGCCCCAGCGGGTGTTCATGCGCCCGTCGACGCCGGCTTCCTGATGATAATAGGCGTCGCTGCTCCAGCGCTCCGGCGGCGTCTCGCGAATCGCGTCCACGCCCTCGTTCAACAAGCGCCACAACGCCTGTGGACTGTCCGCGCCGGGGAAACGGCAACCCATGCCGACAATGGCGATGGGGTCGTTGCTTTCAAATGGCGTGGCTTCCACGTCCACCAGGCGCGCATTTTTGCGCTTCACTCTGGTTGCGCCGCCGTTGTCTTTGGGGTTTGGCGACCCGCTGGCCAACGTGGCGACAAACGCCGCCAGCCGGGTGATATTGGGATGCTGATAAAACAGGGTGGGTGGCGTGGCGACGCCCGCATAGCGCTCCAGTTCGCCGCTCAGTGCGACCACGTGGCGGGAGGCCAGCCCGAAGCTGGCGAAATCCGCGTTAGGGTCAATGTCGGCGGCGGGCAGGGCGGTGATCGCCGCCAATTGTTGGGTTAACCAGTCGGCAATGTCTTTGGCGTTAGGGCTTTCCGTCGCGATGACGGGCGTTGTGGCTTCAGTGGCGGCCTGTGTTTGAGCCGGTGTCGCAGCCTGCGCTGTTGTATCGCTCTGGGCGCCGGCGCGCCATTGATAGATCGGCTGTAGCGAACCGTCCAGCCAGGCTTTGCGATTGGCCTGACGCTGGATTTTACCGCTGGTGGTCTTGTAAGCCTGCAACGGCTTTAGCAGGGCGATGGCGTGCACCGGCAGCTCGTGCTCTTGAAACACCGCCTGACGAATGGCGCGCGCGACGGCGTCGCCGTCCAGCTGACGTACGGCGGTGCGTTTCACTTCCTGCACGATCACCAGACGCTCCTCGCCGTTGATATCCACGGAGAAGGCGGCGCCGTTGTCGGCGGTCAGGTCTGGATGACTGGCGAAAACGGTCTTTTCGATGTCCTGGGGATAGTAATTAACGCCGTCGATGATCAGCAGATCCTTACGGCGGCCGGTGATGAATAACTGCGCGCCATGAATGAATCCCAGGTCGCCTGTGCGCATGTAAGGGCCGGCATATCTGCCCTGCGGGTCGGCGAGATGCGCGTCGAAGATGTCGGAGGTGGCCTCCGGCCGCGCCCAGTAACCGCTGGCGATGGAAGGGCCGCGCACCCAGATTTCGCCGATTCTGTCCGGCAGACAGGGCGTCCGCGTCGTTGCATCCACTATCAGGCTCTTGGTGTCCATGTCCACCCGCCCGGACCCGACCAGGGGCGTGGAGCCCGGCGCGCCGGCGGCGACGATTTTCACTTCGCCCTGGGACAGCGCCTCCCGCTCCACATGCAACACCGTGGGCGGTTCGGATATAGGGGTGATGGAAACTTTGACGGTGGCTTCCGCCAGACCGTAGCTGGGGGAGAGGGCCTGATAGTCGAAGCCGCAATCGCTGAAGGCGGCGGCGAAATCCCGCAGGGTTTCATAGCGTACCGGCTCCGCCGCGTTGCAGGCGGCTTGCCAGCAGGATAAGTCCAGATCCTGCTTTTGCTCGGCGCTGATTTTATCGATACAGAGCTGGTACGCAAAATTGGGCGCGGCGCTGTGTGTGGCGCGGAAGTCGGAGATCGCCTGCAGCCAGCGCACCGGGTTGCGGATGAAGGTCGCCGGCGCCATCAGGTAGCAGATCGAGCCTGCGTACAAGGGCGTCAGAATGGCGTAGATCAGCCCCAGATCATGAAAGTGCGGCAGCCAGCTCACCACAATGGAGTCGGCGTCATGGTCGTAGCAGCGATGCAGTTCGTCGAGATTCAGAATCAGGTTGCGATGGCTCACCATGACGCCTTTGGGGGCGGAGGTGGAGCCGGAGGTGTATTGCAGAAACGCGAGATCGTCCGCGTGCAGCGATGCGGGTTCGCTGTCCTCGGTATTGTTCTCTCTGTTGCTCTCTCTGTCGTAAGCGCCGTTGTCTGTTGCGGCATCCGCCGGGTTTAACAGACTTGCGTCCACCGTGAGCCAGACCGCTTCCCGTAAACGTTTGTCGCCGGCGTCCGCATCCGCGATGGCGGCTGCGACGGAGTCATTGGCGAGGATGACGCGGGCGTCGGCGTCGTCGAGAATGCTGTCGAGACGCTCTGCGCTGCGGTTCTTTTTCGGCGGATGCATGGGGATCGCGGTGACGCCTGCGTACAGGCAGCCGAAGAAGGCGGCCAGAAATTCCAGTCCGGGATGAAACAGCAGCAAAGCCCGCTCTCCGGGCTGGGCGTGACGTCGCAACAAGGCGGCCACGCGTCGGGCCTGTCGATCCAGTTCGGCATAGGTGAGCGGGAAACGGGCGTCGCGATCTTCGGTCAGGAAGACGAAAGCGTCGGCGTCTCCCTGAGTGATCGCATGAGACTGCAACGCGCGACTGATGTCGGCGTAAAACGGACGGCGAGCGGCGTCTGTAACGCGGCGAGTAGTATCTGTAACCATGATTCGATGTCGTAATTTATTATTTTTAACCGACGCATGGCGCACGCCTCCCTACCGCATAGAGGCCCACGGCCAAAACGCCACGGGACGACTTCAGGCTACTTCCGGTAAAGCCTTCTAATATTTCTTCATAGCGACGGCGTGATTGCCTGGCGCGTTAACGCCACCCGGGTGAAAAAATATTGGAAAACACGACCATGAAGCCCATTGAGGGAATCACGGCGAGGTCTTGACGAGGTGCTTGTCCGCCTGGGCGAAGACAACGATCAGGCCGACGATGGGGGAGAATAAAAAGGAAATAAAAAAGTTTAAGGTAAAGCCGAACTTCTTATTTTTGCCAAGGAACGCCACAAATAAGCATACAAGCAGATATAACAGGACGTGAAGCATAATTATTCTGATCCTTTTCCATGCCTTTCTCTCTCCCCGGCGGAGAGACGATTCAATCCTAAGTAACGGCTATAGCATGTAGGGCTAACTCCAGCTGCAGTCAAATGGTAGACCCAAATTATGACGATATCAATTAAGCAATTAAAAATAATGCCGCAGGCTTGGCGATGGGCCTGGCGACCCATTTGCGCGACGGTTTGGCGGGCGTTATTCGAAAAATCGGGAGGCCGGCGTGAAAGCCTTATATGACAGGGGATTTGCAGAATTGAAATATAGCGACGGCGGCGCTGAAACAGGGCGCGAATGCACAAAAAAAGTACTTGCGGGCCTATAGGTATTGAACTAGTCTCAGTACGGACACTTCGGAGGTCCAGGACTTCTTTTTGTATATGTTGTTTGTTTTATTACTATCGCTATCAGCGGCGGGAAATAAAATAGTAACGATATATATAACCGCCCGTGAATTTGTATTTGATGTTTTACGGACGTATATACCCTGCGTAAGTCTAATAATCATCAATATGGGAACATCAGTATGGCTGCAACAGCAACTAAAGAAGACACAACAGAAACGGAAGTGAATGTAGAAGAGCGTTTGGCGGGCGTGCGCGCAATGACCAGAAAGTACGTGCTGGGGTCAATGGGCATAGGGCTGGTGCCGATTCCTGTAGTTGATTTCGCCGGTTTGACGGCGCTGCAGTTGAAAATGCTGCACAGCATGTCAAAGACTTATGAGATCAAATTCTCCCAGGACATCGGTAAGTCATTGATTGCTTCTCTGGTCGGCTCTGCGGCTCCCGTTCCTATTGGTATGAGCCTGGCCAGCCTGACCAAGGTGATTCCGGTCATCGGCACAGTGTTGGGCTCCACCAGCGTGGCGATTATGGCGGGCGCCTCTACTTATGCGCTGGCGCGGGTGTTCATCCAGCACTTTGAGTCCGGCGGCAACTTCCTGAACTTCGACCCTGAAGCGGTGCGCGCGTTCTACGCGGAAGAACTGGAGAAGGGCAAAGCCTACGCGGAAAATCTCGGCAAAGACGACAAGACCGCTAAAACGGCCACCGCCAAGGCGTAAGCCGGACGCTGATCGTTTTATCGAACTGACGCGTTCACTCTGACCGCATATTTTCCCGGCGTGCATTCGCGCGCCGCGGACATGCCTGCGCGCGCCCGGCGCGCAGGTCTCCCTGGTATTCTCTGGAGCAAAGAAAAACAATGGAAAGTTCCTCCGGCGTCGCCTCTCTGTCTGTCTTTTTCCCAGTCTTCGCCCTGATGTTTTCGTCTTTTGTCGTCGCTGACGAGTCCGCCTCAACATCCACGATGACTGCATCAGCCCAGTCCGCTCAGGATAAAACCCAGTCCGTTCAGGACAAAACCAAGTCGCCCTTGAGGAAGATGCTGAATATGCCGGACGCCCTGACCATCGGCGCTTCCGCCAGCATTACGTCCAGTAAAGGGCAGACGGATTACGACAGCCGCACCTATGTGCTGGAAGCCAGTTGGACCACGACCAAGAACATCATCTCGACCTATAACCAGATCCAACGCAGCGAGACCGGTCCCCAGGTGTTATCGGACAAAAAAAGCAGCGACAACTTCTGGCAGTACAACTTCTCCGAGCGCTATTACCTGCTGGCGGGCTATCGTTATTCCACTGATGAAATACAACTGGTGGACAGAGAGCACGAAGTGTTTCTGGCGCCGGGATTTTATCCCTATCGCTCCAAGACCTGTCGGCTGAGCACGGCGGCGGGCGCGGTGTACCTGTCCCAGGACTACTCGCAAACCGCCATCCTGGTGGGTGAAGATGCGCACGAAGAAAGCTGGCGCTACGGCGCCTACGAAGCCTTTGACTGCGCGTTGATGGGCGGAGCGCTGAGTCTGTCCCAGAGCGTGATTTACTCGCAGAATAAAGAAGACAGCGACGACTATCGCTACCGCTCCATGATCGGCGCCTCCGTTCCCATGGCGTATGGACTCTCCGTCAGCGTCAGCTATAACGTGAGTTACGACAACCAGCCCAAGTTCGGCGTGGATAAGAAACAGGCGGACCTCACCACGGCGTTGTCTTATAAGTTTTGATGGCGGCGGGACCTTACTTACCCAGGTACCGTGGTTTTGAGTGATTCGACCATTTTTTGCATTCGCGCTTAGGTGTTACTGCCTGAATCAGTTTTTCTCTAGTATTTGATAGCTTCCAGGGCGGGGGAGTTTTTTGATCACTCCTTCATTCTCTGCACGCTTCAACCAGTTACCTATTTGTGACTTATGTAGTCCTGTACTCTCGATAAGCATATCAACGGTGGTCGGTAATTTCGCCAGTCGCTTGAGTTCTATAACGAAGAGTTGATAAAAATCCACTGAACTTGATGATGGATCATCAGTATCTGTAATCTGTTCCGAGCTGGTTGTACTGTCGGCTTGTTCATCGTTACTCAGTGTAGAGTGTTCTGTATTGGAAACTTCTGTTTCTAACTTTGGCTCTGCGCCTGAAAAATATTCTGGTGGCGTATGCCTTGGAAAGGCGTCAATTTGATGCCCTTCTTTTATTTGGTTTGGAGCACTGACATCATTTTTCACTAGATTAGTGATATTTAAGCTTTGTGCATCGGCACTCAGCCAACGGCCTCCCTTCAATACTAAATCAGAGTTTGCTGCACTTTTATCATTAGTGGGTTTAACCCACAGAGGCACCCATGAGTTCTTCAAGTTTTCCTCTGCCCCATTGATTGTTCCGCCTTTTTTGCCTGAGTGAATCACAAGAGAGCTGTCTGCTAGACAGTAGATGTATTTATTGCGGGCCATAGCATTACCCACATTAAAACCAGCTTCGGGGTAGAAAGGGGATACCAATACTACGTGACCATCCATCAGGCCCTTACGCCATTTGCTGTTGGTAGCCGCTTTTAATAAGCTATCCGCCAGTACTCCGATAACCATACCACCTTGTTTTATGGCCCCCAACATCGCGGCCTCATCTACACCTCGCGCGCCACCTGAGACAATGGCCATACCCTCCGTCGCCGCTTTAGCGCCTATTTGATCGGTAAACAAAAGGTCTGTGTCACTGGTACTACGAGAGCCAATCACCGCCAAACCTCCCGCATTTAGTAAGGCTTTATTGCCGCAGCCAAACAACACAGGAGGCGAGTCCGTTTTCAGTCGCAGCTTTAAGCGTCTTGGGTATTCTCGATCAGAGCGGGTAACCACCCAGAGGCCAGCCCGCTGCCATTTTTCCATTGCAAGCGCGAGGCTATGGCCACGATTAAGCAGTTCCACGATCCGATCCATACTAATTTGCGCATCGTGCCAGCCATTAAGAAACGTTTTCGAATCGCTAGCTAGCAGGTCGGCTGGCGTCTTTGACTTCTCTTTCAGCCACAAGGCGAATCTGCCCCATTCCGCATTGGTAAGGGGCTTAGCATTTTCACTGCTGCCCTTAGAAAAGTAACTGGTCAGCAGTAAGGTAGCTTGGGCTGTTTTAGACAAGGAGCCGGATATATTCATTAATCTTTCACCGAAGATGAAGCAAGCGCTACGGGATACACTACACCGCTACCTGCCTGTTGTAATAGCGCAGCGATGACCGTCAGTGTCCAGCCAGAATCCACGATGTCATCTATCAATAAGACTGGTGTAGCCGGTAGCTTCTGGTTAATCGTAAATGCCCCATCCAGGTTTCGGCACTGATGGAAGCGATTCCGCTGACTTTTTTGAGGCTGGTTGTCTTTGACTTTACTAACCACATCCAAAAATGGTAGCCCCAGCCGAGTGGCCAAGCGACGTGTAAAATCCGGCACCAATTCTGGATGGTTACGTGAAGGTACGCAACAAAGCCACTGAGGTGATGGGGTAGGTTGCCAGCGCTCTTGAATCATTTCAGCCATGGCCTCTACTAACTCGTCACTGAAGAGCCCTGCATGTTTGTTGTCTGCAACCGTACGCCCCCAGCCAGCATCACCCCAGCGTGATAAGACGCGCCCTTCTTGCGCACGAAGATTTTGCGGCAGGTTGCCTCTAAGCCCGTATTCCAAAAACGCGTTAGTTGCGACCTGTGCTTTTGGAGAAATAACCATTTCTGCACGTTTAAGGAAGACTCCGGCTCTATGCGCCAATGCTGGATCAATGGCTACGTTGATAACTGGGTGACTTATGCAAGATGAACACTTTCCACAGGGAGCTGGAGCAAGATCATCTAAAGCCCTGCGAAGGAAGGTCATTTTGCAGTCAGTATCCTCCAGATACCGCTGCACCTCTTGCCATTCTTGAACACGTTGTCCAGTCAGATGTGTAATCCGAGTATGGTTCATTTGATAGTGCACAGGTGTTCTGGCCCAGCGGCTACCGTCTTTGATAACTGGTGCGGGATTTTCCACACATAGTAACTTAAGTACCTTTTCAATCTGGGCATGACTTAGGTTAGTCTGTTCTTCTATATTACGAATAGATAAGCCATCGCTGCTGGTCAATGCTTGTAAAATCTCATTGACCTGAGCTTCTGATGGAAATGCAGATTCTCTGAAGAATTCGTGGATATTCTGATCTTCCACTCCTGACATCAGCACACCCACGGCATAATCAATACCTCTTCCTGCGCGGCCAACTTGTTGGTAGTAGGCGATGATAGAGCCAGGGGCTTGATAGTGAATCACAAAGCCCAAATCTGGCTTGTCATAGCCCATACCCAAGGCAGTAGTCGCCACTAGAACCTTTAATTGATTATTGAGCAACAGCTCCTCCAGATGTTGGCGGTAAGCATTGCTATTCTCGAAACCATCAGCCTCAGCACTGCCGTGATAAGCCTTGGCATCAATGCCATTAGCGCCTAACCACTCTGCTACCTGTTCGGAGTCGCGCACTGTTAGGGTGTAAACAATACCTGTACCGGGTAAAGTTGGTATCACTTGAGCTAACCACGCCAAACGTGAGGCCTGATCGGGCAGTATCATAGTCTGCAGTGCAAGGCTTTCGCGAATCAATGGGCCGCGTTGTATCTGGATATCGCCAAGCTGGGTTTGAATGTCTTGTATCACCCGGTTATTTGCAGTGGCGGTTGTACCTAGCACTGGCATATTGGCAGGCAGTTGACGCAGAATATTTACGATACGGCGATAATCCGGGCGGAAGTCGTGGCCCCAGTCAGAAATACAGTGCGCCTCATCAATCACCATTAAGGCGATACGGTCGGCAATTGGCTGTAACACTGTTTCGATAAAGTTATCATTGGCGAGCCTTTCAGGTGAAATCAACAAGCAGTCGATTTGATTATTGAGAATGCGTTGAGTGACCGCCTGCCAATCTGCGATATTGCTGGAGTTTATTGTTTCGGCTTCAATTCCCAAATGCTGCGCCGATTCAATTTGGTTGCGCATCAGGGCTAGTAAAGGCGAGACAATAATGGTTGGCCCCATGCCACGGTCGCGGAATATTTTCGCGCTGATAAAATAAACTGAGCTTTTACCCCAGCCGGTGCGCTGCACCACGAGTAGTTTCTGCTGATGATTGACTAGTGCATCTATGGCTTCCCACTGACCATCACGGAATTCTGCTGTGGGATTAGCTAGGGCGGTTTGTAATAATTGCTGGGCTTGAGGTTTGTTCATAATCACTCCTTGATTAACACGGTTAACTCGCGGGCTTGGTTTAGCTTGGCATTCTTCGCCATCAAGTATTGCGTTTGATTGAAATTGCTTTGAACAGTTCGCATATATTCGTCTAAAAGATGGGCGGGTGGTAGTGGTGCAGATAATTCATTCTGTTCGTAGGCAATGGCTCGGTAGTGTTGGGCTGAGATGTATTGCTCTCGTTCGCTCTGCTTAAATCGCCAAGAGCTACCTACTTTAAAATCCGGCAGTTCAATACTTGCTGTCAGCCGGTAAATGGTTCGCTCGTTGACCTTGAGGTAATCGGCCACATCTTTGATGGTTAATATGAGGGCTCTTTTGACAGGAAATCTCACTGGCGTCAAAAAAGTACAAAAGCCGTCAATATATAGGATTTATAAGGGAGATCAAGCAATTAAGGCATACAGACTGATCGCTAAACAAACGCGGGTAATTGGTCTCGAAGTTGGTGGATAGGGCAGAGAAGAGTCTTGCGCATCCACTAAGCCGTTGATAGTTTTCGTATAGATATGGCCGCTACCCAACTTGATTCAGAAAAAGCAACGTTGTCCTTACTTACGCGCCGGACACATCTTGGTTATCAGCCACTACTGGAGCATAAGCTCAAGCATATAGGCGATATACTTGGCCTCCTCTCTGAGTTTGATCTACTCAACAATACAGGAATCAATATTCTCCGGTGTGCAGTAATGGTAGTCCAGGTGGTAAAACTCTTTTTCGGGCGCTTCGCCATGTTTGATATAGCGGTACAGAAGCTCTGCGCCCAGCCTGCCCATTTCAAACGGTCTTTGCCCGATATTCGCTGTAGACAGCCCTTCTGATAGGGCTTTGAGTTGTAACGGCTCGGTATCGGCGGAAATGATGACAACTTCATGGCTGGCTATTCTGGGCGCATATTTTTTGATGCGGGGAATGTAGTCCTGGGAGAACTGTGCAAAGCCTGCGACGGCGATAATGACGGGGGGAGGTTTGTACGCCGTTATCATTTGCTCCAGTTGGAAGATGGCGGTATCTCTCTTGCCCTCCGAATAGAGAGGGCAGCGACTGTTTTCCCTCCATCCCACGGTTTTGCTAGAGAAGTTTGCAGAGGTTGTTTCACTCAGCGCCAGACGGACGCCCTCGATACGCTCATTCAGATTCGGCGTGGTCGGATGACCGCTTTGGATACAGAATTCCGTGATGCCTGTCGGACGTTTATATTTCTTCGCGTAGTCGCCCAGCGCTTTGCCAAAATCCACGTTATCGGTGCCGACGTAAGCCATCCTGTAACTGCGGTGCTCCGGCAGCAAATCCGAGTCAAACATAATCGTTGGGATGGATTTTGATTTGGCGATGGTCAGGGCTCTATTTACCAGATGCTCTGAGTCCGTGGTTGAAATCAGCAGCCCATCGACGCCCTGGTTGATAATTTTCTGCACCACCATGGCTTGCGACCTGGGGTCCTGGAAGTCGGCAGGGCCATCATAAATGCAGGTTACATCAGTATAGGCCGCCGCAAAGCGCTGGCACCCGTTAAAGGACGCGACATAAAAACTGTCGTTCTTGGTTTTCCCGATGACTGCGATCACCATAGCCTGCGCCGAGCTGCCGGCGATAAACAGGAATAAGGCCAGGGTGAGCGCAAGCTGTCTCGTCATAATGCTCCGCCCGAAAATTCAATGTTTGCGGTGAGGCTTGTTCTCACTCACTTTAACTCATTATAGAAGGCGTTAGCGAAACCGACGGGTGCAAGCTCAGATCGTCCCCGTTTTGAATAGCCGTTGAAATGCCGCTCTGATCGTGAAAGACTTGCCGGGAGTCATCGTTATCCGGATTTGGAGAAGGCTATGAAGTCGGAACAATCCTCAATTATTGACGATATTTACCGCTTGACCCTCGCCCTGGATGCGCAGCCGCCCGCTAGTTACAAGGATAAGAAATTACGCGAGGAGCAATTGCAGTTGCTTCAGGAGCTGTGGCGCGAGCTTGACATGGTTATCAAGCATGAATGGCCGGACGGTAAGGCGTGATAGTCGAACCGCTTCACTTTGATAGCCATAAATTGTAGAAGCCCAGCGCCTGCCAACGAACACTCTTCCGCCTTCCACATTAACGGGGCGGTCAAGCATTAGTGTTGAGGTTTTTCCGCCGCCTGACCGGTTTCTTCATATATCCTGTAGGTGTTCCTTCCTGCTTCCTTCGCCGAGTACAACGCTTTATCCGCCATCCTGACCAGATCGTCCGCTGACACGTCGTGAGCGGGTAGTAGAGCGACGCCGATACTGGTTCCCACTTGGATGCTCAATTCATTGAGTTGAAACGCCTGTTTCATCGCCCAAAGTATTTTCTGCGCGATGTGTTCTGCGTCGCCCTGGTCGCCAATGTTCTCCGCAATGATGACAAATTCATCTCCTCCCAGTCGGGCCAGCGTGTCGGATTCTCTGATAATAAGTTGAATACGACTGCTGAACGCGGTCAGTAGTTCGTCGCCGACGCCATGGCCGTGAGTGTCGTTGATCGACTTGAAGCGGTCGATATCCAGATACATCAGGGCGAACAGCGCTTCGTTACGATGAGAGCGCGCGAGAGCCTGATTGAGGCGGTCATAGAATAAGGCGCGGTTAGGCAGGCTGGTGAGGCTGTCGTATTGAGCTAAATGACGCAGCTTTTGCTCTGTCTGCTTCCTTTCCGAGATATCATGCAGAAAGGCGTAAAACTGCCATTTTTCTCGTACCGAAATGGCGGAAATGGTGATCTCTACCGGTAATTTCTCGCCTTTTTTATTGAGGGCGAGCAGTTCAAGGCGCTTGCCTAAAACGATCCCTTGGCCGGTTTCAATAAATTTTCGCATGCCAAGCTCATGTCTTTCACGGAGCCCGGTCGGAATGATTAAGTCTGATAATTTACGCCCGATCGCCTCTGCCGCCGTCCAGCCAAAGGTTTCTTCTGCTTTGAGATTCCAGTCTGTGATAAAGCCGCTTGCGTTCATTGCGACGAAGGCTTCATGAGAACTTTCTATAATGCGCCGGGTACGCATTTCGTTGGCTTTGAGCCGCTCTTCAATCCGCTTCCGCTGCTCTACTTCCTGCTCCAACTGCATCAGCGTCAGAGACTTCGCCTGTAATAAATCCTCTTTTTCCTGCAGCCTGATCTTGCGGCCAATGGCTGAGCCGATGAGGCCCGCCATCATTTCCAACGTTTTCAAATCTTCATCGTCAAAGGCATAGGGCGTGTCGGAAATAATTTTTAGTACGCCCACCACGTTACCCTCTTCATAGAGGGGGGTGACCACCATTGAGGCCGCTCCGATTTTTTTGCACGCTTCATGATTCACCCTGGGGTCATTGGCGGTGTCTTCGGCGATAAGGGCTTTGCGGTCAGTGATGCAGAGACCGGACAGGCTGTTGAGTAAATTCAGCCTCATACCTTCGAACTGATGCGCGGCGCCGCTGGTGGCTTGATACACCATCTCGTCCCCATTCATGAGTTCGATAATAGCTCCCGTAGCGGGAGTGAGAAGTAGCATTTTATCTGTCACAAGCTGCATAAAAGCAGTCATGTCTATTTCTGCTTGAGACAGATGGGACTGGGTTTCAACGATTTGGTTTAGCTTTTCGGTTGCTTTTTCCAGCCTGATTTCTGTTTCGCGATATTCCCGCAATACTTCGAGCAGATAGTCATTGGAGGTCGCCAGCACCTCTCTTTCACTCTGTAACTTGGCGACGGAGGAGTGATCACCCTCTTGTTGCGCTTTGCGGCCATGAATATCAGTGAAAGAAACGAGCCAGCCAGGAATTTCGCCCTGTTCATCGTCGAGAGGAACGATATGACAAACATGCCATCGATATGATGAGTCTGACGCACGCAGCAGGCGCATCGTCAGCTCGAAAGGGCCTTTTGCTTCGATACCGATTCGCCATCCTCTTTGAACCGCTGAGATATCGTCCTGGTGGATGACTTCGATCCATCTCATACCGGTAGAGCTGGCCGCAGAGAGTCCAGAGTACTGGCGCCATAATGTATTGCACTTAATCCAATCGCCGCTCTGATCCGCCTCGGCGAGAAGATGGGGAAGCGGCAGCTTCCATAAGTTGGCTAGTCGCATAGAAATACTGACTTTGGCGCATGAAGAGGATTCCACCATCAAGCCCCAAATTTTTGTAAGTCCGTGTAGGTAAAAGTATAGATGATATGAGCCGCATGTCTGCCTTCATTTGAGAAAGTGAGAGGCGTGATCAACCTGGCGGGACCACGTATTAAATATGCCGGAGAGGCATTCCTGCCTCACACGCTATCTGAGTAGATCACAACGGGTTTTGCGGCAATACGCTTAGCTCTGTTTGCGTTAACGCTAATGATCAAAGACAGGCGGTAAACTTTTGTTTGACTGTTTTTTGTGCAGATTCGTAATCGAGCCTATTATTCCCTGTAAGTGGGGGTTGTAAGCTGTATTTATGACCCGCTCGATTACCCCGAAGAAGAGGAGTCTTCTCCATGTATGACGCATTGGTCACAACCGTCGATGATTGGCTGGCTTTGCCGGAACTTGTAATACCAAGAGCTGACTACAGCCGGGGGATCAGTGGGGTTGTTCTTGATGTCGAGGAGGTATCGTTTTGTGCGGTCTCCAAATATGAGTGTGAGCAGGCAGGATTAAATGCTGAGTCCACTCCGGGAGGAAGGCGAGTGCTTCCTGTCATCACTGTCAGAGAGGCGGGGGACTACGAGGTGTATAGACTTCCGTTGAGCCTCACCTCATGGGCGATAATGGTGGTTTCTCTGATAAAAATGGGAAGGAAAGTTCTTCCTTCGAAAGTTGAATTCGGAGAAGTGCAGGAACAACTGATCGCTAAAGTTGAAAGCCTCACCAATCGGGATGCAGCCAAGAGAAGCGTACGAAAAAGCGCTTAATGCGTCATTTGCAAATAGGGCTGAATAATTCCCAGGTCGACGTTTTTCAGAGGCTCCATAGGAATAGCCGCACAGATAAACCTATATCCGAAGCTTAAAAAGCCTATATTTTTGTTTTCCCTAAAGTCCGTAAGGCTGGGGCTGAATAAGCAAAAGGCGCGCCCTTAACCCAATCGCAGGCTTTGTTATGCCATATCAATATAAACCCGGGCTCGCTGCCTCTTTAATATCAGCTAAATTTATAATTGTTGGCTAAATTCCGCTTGAAGAATATCGATAATGACTAAGCCTTATGTCGACTTTAATTGGGCCATAGCAGGAAGCGCCGACACTCCTCAGGAGCAAGTGGTCAACACGATTGTCAGCAAGTTGATCCAGTTATGTGAGCTCTCCGTTGCGGCGGAGGAGATGCCCGACATTATGTGTCAGATCCTGACATGTCAGAGCTGCCTGCATAATCTTAAGGGCCATATTGGAGAAGCTGACTTTACCCACTATTTCTCTCTGGCGGACGTTGAACTGGAAAAGCTGGATGGATTGCTTGAAACCGGGGAATCAGAACCAGGAAATGAGCCGGACGGCTTTTGCTTTGAATGACTTTCATTGGGTAATAACCAGACGTACAGACGCGCCTGCACGGCGACATTATGCCGGATTTTAAGATAAGAACTTCCGGCGAAGTCCTACTTGTCATTAGGGCTTAAGAAGTGCGGGGAAATGGGTATGGCCGAGATATTGGTTGACGCTGATTGGGGCCTGAGTCTAGGAGATGAAGCGACTCCCTCCGCAACAAAAGTTGGTCTGATTGAAGCCAAGCAACAGCAGTTGATGAAGCTGAAAAAGAAATTAAAGCTGTCCAACAAACAAATTTACTTGATAGATATAACGATAAACGAGCTGACTAATTTAAAGATAAATCTCGAAGCCAGTGAGCGCACTTTGCTTTATGGGCGTGTGATTTACCTGCTGCGGCAGATCGAAAATGAACTGCAAGACGGACTTGGCTCGTAGATTAGGCGAATCGAGTCAGGAACGGACATGGGCGGGTAGATACAGAATGGTCTAAGGGATAGGGATGAACCCATAAGGTGAACACATGCCGCAACGTTTCGTTGATGAAGAATGGAATCGAATCGGAAACAGAGAGGCGCCGTATAACGCGATCCTGGATTGTGTCGCCAATAAGCTTCTAAGTCTGAAAATGCTGCAGGAAGTAGCTTGCCATCAGGAAAACTTAACCTTTCAAGCAAAAAAGTGTGAATGGGCTATCCGTTTGCTGCCTTCTCTGATTGGACGTGACGACTATCTGAACTTCCATCGCTATGTCGAAATTGAGCTGGAGAGGCTGGATGAATTGCTTGCTGATTATGGAGCGAAAACCGGGTAAGCCTTGCACGGCGACAACACACATAAGGATATGAGCAAATGCCGACAATCGATAGAAACCATAACGCCGACAGGTATGGTAAACCAGAAGAATACAGCACTCTGGCGCACGGAGATGGATAACCCTGTTCATCGGTCTCCCTATTCCCACCTGTATGGCTGGATACGCTTTCTGCAAGGAGAGGGCAATAGCCAGCAGGAAATCCTCAAAGCCTTTGAAATGTGCAGTTCTGTGCGTCTGGAGCCCTTTGACAAAGGGCAAATGGTGCTGGCGAAAACCATTATCCGCCATGCTTTAGGGGAGTCGCCGATACTGGAGCTTGAGCGCTACTGTCCGCCCACGTGCGTGCTTGGTTTTGTAGCGGTGGTTAACTGCACCGAAGGATATATTTTCAAGGCCATGACCCCGACGGAGGAAGAAGATTTTCTGTTTTGGGTAGGCCGCTCCGAAGTCAGCGGGAACCCTGGACTAAGTGAATTACAAAACAGGTTGCTGGAACTCAATAAAGACATCCGCGAACTCCTGCTGTTCAAGGTCCATGCAGGAAAACGATATCGTATGGAAGGTATACCTTATCGCCCCCTGGTGACGATATTAACAGCGAGAGACTTCGGCCTGCCCAAACCCTTTTCGTATAGCCCTGATTGTTATAGAGCACAGTGGGGCAGGGGTGGGTTGAGTCTGTGAAATAGATTAAGTTATTGCCTGCTCCTGCTCCCACTTTTCCTTTTTGCGATAAATCGTGGAGGCGCTGACGTCCAGCATTGCTGCGGCTTTGGGGATGTTGCCGCCGCAGTGTTCGATGGCTTGTTCGATGGCTTCTTTTTCGATGAGCCATAGTGGTTTGATGGGGGCGTCTTCCTGTCCTGGTTCGGCGGAAAAGGGCTGTTCGAGGTGTGGCGCGGAGGGGCGTTGCGGTGATGGCGACGCCCTTGAGGCGGCGTGAAAGGGGATCATGTCCGGGGTGACGGCTTCATCATTGTTGAGCACGACAATGTTGCGGATAACGTTCTGCAGCTCTCGGACATTGCCCGGCCAGTTGTGGGCCATCATGATATTGACCGCTTCTGGCGAGAAGCGGGTGAAGCGTTTGTTTTCCTGTTTGGCGTATTCCCGCAGAAAGCTTTCCATCAACAGTTTGATGTCGGTTTCCCGTTCTCTGAGCGGCGGCAGATAGATAGGGATGACGTGGAGCCGGTAGTACAGGTCCTCCCGGAAACGTCCCGCCTGCACCTCCTGCAAGGGATCGCGGTTGGTGGCGCATACAAATCTGACGTCTACGGTTTCCTGTTGTGAGCCGCCAACCCGCTGAAACGTGCCGGTTTGAATAAAGCGCAGCAGTTTGGTTTGCAGCTCCAGATCCATCTCGCAGATTTCGTCCAGAAACAGGGTGCCGCGGTGGGCCTGAGTGGCGGCGCCGTCACGGTTGTTCAGAGCGCCGGTGTAGGCGCCTTTGACGTGGCCGAATATCTCGCTTTCCATCAGGTCTTTGGGAATGGCTCCGCAGTTCAAGGGGACGAACGGGCCGGGTTTGCGCGGACTGCGATTATGGATCGCTTCGGCGCACACTTCTTTACCGACGCCGCTTTCGCCGGTGATAAATACCGTTGCGTTGCTTGGGGCGGCGCAGTCGATGATGCGATACACCCCTTGCATGGGCAATGACTCGCCGATGAAGCCTTCATAGTGACGGCGCGCGAACTGCTCCCGATAGCCTTGCACCTCCTTCACCAGATTATTGTTGGCCAGCGCATTCTTCACGGTGACCTGCAGGCGGCGGGCGTCGAAAGGCTTCACCAGAAAATCGAAGGCCCCGTATTGCATGGCGTTGACGGCGATGTCGATGGAGCCGTGCGCGGTCATGACGATCACCGTACAGGGCAGGTCATCCTGCTGGATGCGCTTGAGGATATCCATGCCGTCCATGTCCGGCAGCTTGAGGTCCAGCAGCACCACGTCCGGCGGTTCCCGCAGAATTTGCACGATGGCGTCGCGACCGGTTTCCACCGTGACGATCATGTAGCCGCCCGCTTCCAGGTAGCTTTGATACAGGGACGCCAGGGACTGGCTGTCTTCGATCAACAATATCCGTTTCTTCACGTCAGCTTCCATTGGGTCATGGGTGAATCCATCTCATCGCCACGAGTGAGCGTTCAAGGGCTGGCTCTGAGCAGCAACAGGGTCGCATCGTCTTCGAGCGTGGAGCCGGCGGCGCGCAAAGCTTCATCCAACTGGGTTTGCGCCGGGGCCTGGGGAAATAGCTTCAGGTTGGCGGCGAGCAGCGTGCGGACGGCGTTCTCCCGGTCCTCCACTGCGCCTTCTCCATGCTCTGTTAATCCATCAGTGTAGCCAATGAATATGGAATCTTCCGGTAGTTCCAGCTCACATTCTTCATAAGAGTAATTATGCGCCAGGCCCAGCATCATGCCGCCGCAGGCGAGAGGGCGCAGTTCGCCATCCGTCAGCAGCCAGGGCTCTGGATGACCTGCGGAGGCGATGGTGAGACGGTTGCTCCCGGGACGCAGCTGAATGACCAGGCAGGTAAGTCCGGTGCGGGCGAGCAGTGGCGAAGAGGCGACGAAGTGGGACAGCTGATTTAGCAGCTTTCCCGGCGAGGCGGACTGCGGCGCGGCGTGGCAGAGCCCGTGCAGATAGCCCGCCGCGGCGTGAGCGAAGAACTTGGCTTGCTCGCCATGCCCCATGATGTCCCCGAGAATCAGGGTGAAGGCGTCGCCGCTGTCGCGATGGAAGATGAAATCGCCTCCGCCTCTGGCGGCGACGCGGTAACCGGAAGAAATCCGCATTTGGCTGAAGCGCTCGGGAATAGGCGACCACAGCAGGGAAGACACGCGGTTGTCCAGTTCGGCGTTGAGGGTGTTTCTCACATCCTGAGAGCGTTTGATGACCTGGGCGACGGTTTGCTGCAGTCGCTGCCTGGTCATGGGCTTTTCGATAAACCCGTCAATGGATAGATGCGCGGCGCTGCTTTGCACTTGTTGGGGCGCGCATCCGCTCATGAAAATAAACGGAATCATACGGGTGGCCGCGCGTTCCGCCAGACGTTTACGTAAATCCAGACCGTTGAGATGGGGCATGTTGACGTCGCAGAGAATCAGCTGTGGCGGTTGCTCGATGATCGCTTTTTCGGCTTCGCGGGGATCCTCCAGAGTCGTCACCTCGTATTCATCCGCCAGATAAGCCTGCAGCAGGTGAAGCTGAGTCAGATCGTCGTCGATCACGGCGATGCGCGGTTTTGCGCCAGTCAGTTTTACGCGCACGCAATAGCTGTTGAAGTCTCCGTCTTTGCCGAGGATGCGCTGGTAGCGCGCGTGGGGAGCCAGACTGCGAATCAGCGTCAGCCCCATGCCGCTCTCATGCAAAGGACTCTCCGATAACAGATCCTCGATGTTGCGTTCGGCGTCAAACAAAGAGGACAGATCCGCGCCATTATCCAGTAGCAGCAGGTCGACAAACCCATCTCCGCTGCGTTTATCCAGCGCGATAAAATCCGCCTGGGCGTCATGTTTCACCACATTGGTGAAATACTCCGCCACCAGCAATTGCATGTCCTCACTGGTCTGATTAGCGACGCCTTTACCCAGCAGAAAACGGGCCGCGCACTCCCGCGCCGCGCCCACGGCGGCGAGATCCGGGCGGGATTGATAGAACAGTCGGTCGTAACCGGGATGGCTAGTTAAAAGGGTGGAGTTCATTCAACGCCTCTAAGGTCGAGTCGGTCAGTTGGCGCATGGAAAGATATTCGTTCTCCGCCTCCGTGTAGTTATGCGCTTTGCAGGCTTCCTCAATGGCTTTGGCGTGCAAATGAATGCGCTGCGCGCCGAAAGTCTGCGAGCTGCTTTTCAGCGCATGGGCGCAGATTTCAAACTGCTCGTAGTCCTGGTCGCCAAGGTGTGCCTGCATGGCGTCCACCCGCTTGGTCAGCTCAGTGGAGAAAATCCCCAGCATGCGTTTCAGGGTATCCGCCGAAGTGTCGTTGAGCAGTTGCTCCAAGGCTTTGGGATTAATCAGCGCATTGTTGACGCCAGGCTCGGCGGCTGGCGGCGTGCTTGTGGACGCCGGACCGGAAAGCGGCGTTGGATTGAAAAGTGACGCCGGACCGGAAAGCGGCGCTGGCGGAGACGCCTTTTTGCCGCTTTTCCTGATCCAGTGACTGGCCATTTCAATCAGGCGCGCGCGGTCCACTGGCTTGGTGAGGAAGTCCTGCATGCCGCCGGCCAGGCAGCTCTCCCGCTCTGAGGTCATGGCGTGGGCGGTGAGCGCCACGATGGGCGTGGTGAGTCCGCGTCGGCGCATGACTTCCACGGTTTCGCGGCCGCTCAGGCCGGGCATGCGCATGTCCATGAATATCAGGTCGTAAGCGCTGCTTTCGATTTTCTCGATGGCTTCTTTGCCGCTGAGAGCAGTGTCGACGTGGAACCCGGCGTACTCCAGAAACGAGCGGGCGATAAGCAAATTGGCGTCGCTATCGTCCACCACCAGAATCTCACCCAGATCTGTTTCCACAGACTGCGGAGACGAAGGCGCATAGAGATTGTCGCGACGCAGCTCGACTTCTTCGGCGCTTTCCGGCGCTTCAATGGGCCTTCCCAGGGCGCAGGCGAGCAGAGCCTGCAACGTCTGTTTGCGGGTCGCGGGCGTATGCAGAACGCCGTAACAGCCTTCCGCTTCCGTTTTGGGTTGGCTGGCGTGACGATAAACGGCGATACGGGTCAGAGCCGGCTCCTGGAACGCTGCGTCAATCCAGTCCGGTGGATTCTCCATGTCCAGTAATGCGATGAGCTTGAGACCGCTATCGAGCTGCTTGCGCAGATCCTCTTCTTGCAGGCAGCAGACGCTGTCCAGGGTCCATAGATGCAATTGCCATTGGAAGGCCCGCCGCCACTCTCTGCTGTCGCTGGCGATGATAATGCGATGGCCTTGCAGCGGCGCGACCAGGGCGTCCAGATTGGCGCGATTGACGGTGGGCGGCGCAGTGTTAGCAAGTGGAAGCTGCAGACTGAATGTGGAGCCGGAGCCCACTTTGCTGGCCAGGGTGATGTCGCCATTGATGATGTTCGCCATATGGCGTGAAATCATCAGCCCCAATCCCGTGCCGTCTCTGTGACTATGCTCTTGGAAGAATTCGGAAAAAATCTTCTTTTTCGCTTCCGCGCTGATTCCTGGACCCGTGTCGCTGACATCAATGCAAAGGTGTTGGGTTCCGTGCAGATGGGCGACGTACACCATCACATTGACGCCGCCGCGCTGAGTGAACTTGATGGCGTTGCCGATCAGGTTGACCAGGATCTGGCGCAGGAAACTGCTGTCGGTGACGATGCTGGCGGGCGTGTTGGCGTCGATCACGCTTTGAATGAACAGTCCCTTCTGGTGGGCTCTTTGCGACAGCAGGCGGGTGACATATTCGACCTTCGCGGGCAGGTTACAGGGCTCCAGATGAGGCTCCAGTTTGCCGGCTTCGATTTTGGCCAGATCGAGGACGTCGTTGATGATTTCCAGCAGATTCTTTCCGGCGCTTTCCGCGGATTGCAGATAGTGACGCTGATGTCGGGTGAGGGGCGTGTCTTTTAACAGCTCGACGGTGCCCAGCACTACGTTGAGAGGCGTGCGGATTTCGTGGCTCATGGAGGCGAGGAAATCCGACTTGGCGTGATTGGCGCGGTCCGCTTCCTCAATAGCGTTACGCAGGGACTCCTGTTCCTGACGGCGTTCGGAGATATCCTCCAGCATGGCGGTGAAAATGTAGCAACCCGCCAGTCTGGACACGGTGATGGATATCTCTATGGGGAAATTAACCCCGTCCCGGCGCTCGGCCTGCCCTTGCAGACGTTTATTCAAAAAGGGCGAGCGCCCCGTCGCCTTGAACTGATCCAACTGTTCCCGAAAGGCGCCTCGCAGGGCGGTCGGCACCAGATAATTGGCGACGGGCTGAAACATGACGTCGTCCCTGGAGTAGCCGAACATGTCTTCCGCAGCAGGGTTGAACTCAACGATTTTGCCGCCGTCGTTGACGGAAACAATGGCGTTGAGGGAGCACTCCAGCATAGCCTCTTTCACCGCCAGGTTGATGTCCGCCATTTCCTTCAGTTCTTTGATTTTGGATAAATCCCGGAAGGTCAGGATGGCGACCTGATCTCCGTCTATTTCGGCGGCGTTGATGATCAGGTCGATGGGGAAGCGGCCGCCGTCGCGGCGATAACCCCACTCGTCGGTCTGCCGCGTGACATGGGCCGGCGCGCGGTGATGAGACAGTTTGAGGATAAACCCCTCGATGCGGTCCCGCTGCAATTGGTCGACGATAATAAGGTCATACCGATGTCCCTCAAGCTCTTTCATCGCGTAGCCGAACATGGTTTCCGAGGCGTGGTTCATGTAGCGAATTTTGCCCTCGGCGTTCAGGGTGATGAGGCCATCCAGCATGTTGTCAGTAATGGCGCGTAATTGCGCCTCGCTGAAATGCAGCTTATGCGCCAGCGCCCGGGCTTGCTCCAGGCTTTCCCGCATGTCCTGATGCACGCTTTCCAGCTCCCGGCTCATCAGGTTGAACGCGCTGATAGTTTCGCCGAGTTCATCTCGTCCGGGGTTGGCCTCAATCAGACTGAAATCGCCTTCCTGCAGGCGGCGCAGGGCGCTGCGCATCAATTGCAGTTGTCGGGTCAGGTAGGAGCCGAACATCATGGACACCAGCGCCACCAGCACCACGCCGATGATCGCAATGCGGATGCTCTGATCGCGGGCCTGTAGCCAGGCTTCGTCCAGAGCGCTGGCGTCGAGTCCCAGTTCGACATTACCGAAGACCGCGTCGCCTACCTTGATGGGAATCTCCTGCAATGTCGCGCCGAGCTCATCGTCGGGAGAAGGGCGCACGCCGCCGCTGCTGAGGACGCTGCTGTTGTCATGAATGGACACATAGGTGACATGGGGACTGGTCAGAAGCTCGGCCACCATGCTGTTTAACGTGGCGATATCCGAGGACAGCAGCGCATCGGTGGCGGCGGCGCTGAACAGCACGCCAAAACGGGCGGCTTCCTCCTGCGCCTGCTTCAAGTGGGACTGGTTCATGATCTGCAGAAAATTGAAGATCAGCACCGACACGAAAACCGCTTCGATCAGTGCGACGCCCAGTATGGTTTTCAAACGAAAGGACATAGTTTCTGCACTCTTATTTACAGCACTCTTTTTTGCACCTGTCGCCGCTACAGCAAATCAATCTGTAAGGCGCGAATGTCATCCCAGTCGGCGTTGGCGGCGGGAATGAAACCGCGCATATTCAAGGGCTCCAGCAGGGCGCGACCCTGCTCGCTGTCACCCATGCTGATCAGCGTTTCCGTCACTGCTTGCACTACCTGCGGCGGCACGCCGGGCGCGCTGGCGATGGCGTGAGGCGTGTACGCCGGCGTGGTCCATAGAATGCGCAGGTTGCGGGTGACGTCATCCGGCATGGCGTTAAAGGTGCGCATCACGCCGCCGCCGGCGACAAAGCGCTTCTGCATCACATTGAGATACACCGAATCGTGGGTCAGCACGTACTGCGGCTGAATACGGATGCCCTGACGCGCCAGGATCGCCTGGGGCAGAACGCTGGCGGCGAAGGCGGCGGGAGCGGGAAAGGCGAGCTTGGCGTTTTGCAGGCTCTCCAGGTCCTGAATGGGGCTGTCCGCAGGGACCACGATAATGCCTTTGATCATTTTGTCTTTCTCCCGGGCCACCGCCTGATAACCGGGATACTTGTTGTAGACCACAAAGTGGTAGGGATTCATGTAGGCGAAGTGATACTGGCCGCGACCCAGTCGTGACTCAAACTCTGGAATATTGGGCGCGGTCTTGAACAGCAGGCGCACGCCGCTCTTCTGCTCTATGTACTTGAGCACCGGGCCCCAGGCCCGCGCCAGTTTGTCGGCGCTTTGCTGCGGCACGATGCCGAACTCGTAGCCTTGCGTTTCGGCGGCGCTCAGGCTGGCGCTGACGAGTGCGGCGTAGATCAGGCAGAGGAAGGTGACGAGTATCCGCATGCATGTCTCCCTATAACGGCAGATTCAGAAAACGGCTGGACTGAACCCAGCGGCGAAGGCGGGCGGCGAAGTTGGGAAAGCGGCGCGCCAGTCGGCTGATTTCCCGCTTCAGTTCCGCGGCGAGGCCGGGGTTTTCGATGTCGTTCATCACCGCGCCGAGAATGCGCGCATCATGGGACTTCAGCTTGTGGCAGGCGTGCTCCAGATCCGCCTCCGTGGTGGCGCCGGATTTCACGATCAGAATGCAGGCCTGACTGGCGGCGCAAATCAGTTCTGCTGGAATGTTTTGATGGTTCACCGCCTTTAACGGCGAGGTATCGAAGACAATGGCGTCCACTTGGCTTTCCCAATCCTGAATGACTTTCCTGATGAGTCCTGTGTCCCTGAAGCCGATTGATGAATTCAGTGTAGCAGTTAAAACCTGCATGTTTTGCCCGGCCTCAGCGATGGCGCTGTGGCTGGAGCCGTTGTCCAGCGACCAGGCGGCGCGCGGCAGTTGAAAGTGGATATCGGCGGAGGGGCGGAACAGGTTCATGTCCACCAGCAGGGTTTGCCTTCCTGAGGCGCTGTGGCGTCGGGCCAGGGCGTAGGCGAGGGTGGAGCAGCCGTCCCCGGAGTTGACGGCGGCCACCGCCAGGGTGCGCAACCCTTTACCCAGAGTCTGTGCGTAAACATGTTCGATTTCGACGAAGTTTTCGATAGCGGGCATCACAGCGCTCCTATGATTCCAACCACGGAAATGATCTTGAACACGCCTTCCAGACTGCTGCTGAGCGTGGCCCAGTGGCTGTCGGACTTATCCGGTATATACAGCGTGTCTCCGGGGCGCAGCACCGGCAGCTTGCTCATGTCCGGCTCCTTTACAAAGCTTTCCAGATCGAAGCTGCTGGCGCTGTCGGCGCAGCAGGAGGTATTCACCACCACAATGCGCTCGATATAGGCGCTGGCGGTGGCGCCGCCCGCCTGGGCCAGCAGGTCCAGCACGGTCATGTCGTCGCTGAAGCGGTAGCGTCCGGGTTTGTTGACGGAGCCCAGCACTCTCACGGTGTTCTCTTTGCTTTCCTCCAGCCAGTTACGGTCTTTTTCCGGCACGAAGATGGAATCGCCGGGTTTGACCACGGGCAGCAGGGTCTGATCGCCGGTTTCAAAGTAAAGCGCCAGGTTGAGCTTGGAAATGCGCGCCTGAGCGCCGTCCCGATGCACCACGCGAATGTTGTGGATGTCCGCCGAGCCATTGGGACCGTCCGCCGCGGAAAGAATGTCGAGAAAGGTCATCTCTTCATTGAACATATAGCGACCGGGAGCGCCCACCTGACCCATGATGTAGATGGAATTCTCTTTCGCCTGACGCACCCATTGCGCTTTGTTGTCCGAAGGATCTTGCGGCAGTTCCGGAATGATCACGGAGGTTCCCGCGTCGAGTTGTGGAATCTCGCTCAGGTCGCCGCCGTATTTGATGAAGCGGTCCAGGTTGAAGGTGCTGGACAGGACTTTATCGCCGCTGCGACGCATGATTTTGATGTTGGCGATATCGGCGCGGGCGGTAGGGCCTTGGGCGTGTCCCAGCAGGTCCATCAGGGTCATCTCGTCGGACCATTCAAAGCGGCCGGGATTGTAGACCTGACCGATGATTTCCACGGCGCGATCCGGTGGCGTTTTCAACCAGGAGGCTTCGTTGACGTCGGTTTTTTCCGGTACGAAAACCGCGTCTCCCGGCGCCACTTCCGGCAGGGCGACGCGACTGACGCCTTCCGTATAGGCTTGCAGGTCGAAGGGAATCACCGCGCCGTCCGCCTTAAGGATGCGAATCTGCCGCGATTCGGCGAAGCGGGTGGGACCGCCGGCGTTGGCCATGATGTCCAGCAGTGTTGCCCCGGGCTTGCCTTCAAAAGCGCCGGGTTTGAACACCTCGCCCATCACGTAGACCACATTAGCGCCGGCTTTGATTTCGTCCTGCTGGATGGGCACGAAAATGGTGGAGTTGGGCTTCAGTTGCGGCAGCAGCGACGCGTCGCCGCTTTCCAGATAGCGCTTGAGATTGAAGTTGTATGGAGCGCTGTCCGAGATGATTTTGATCTGTTCGACCGCGGCGTAGCGGGTCACGCCGCCTGCGCGCATGATGGCGTCGATGACGCTGTAATCCGGCTCGTAATTGAAGCGTCCCGGACTTTTCACTTCGCCGAAGATGCGCACCGCCTGACGGTCGTCGCTGGCGTCGCCGCTGGCCGCCAGGGTTTGCGCGTCAAAGTCGATCTGCACATTGCCAATCAGCGGCGAAGCGGGAATAAACAGGCGATCCAGAGAGCGCAGTGGCGGCAGGCTGGAGCGGTCGCCGGAGTCCAGGTACGCCTTGTAGCTGAAGTAGATGATGTCGTCGCCCCGTTGAATCTGCATGCGGTCCAGTTGCGCGCCGGGCAGCAGTCCGCCCGCCAGGGTGATAGCGGTTTGCACGTCGCCGGCGATGGGCGTCAGCACGCTGCCGGGGTTCTCCACATAGCCGGAAACGTCAATGATGAGATTGCGTTCCGCCAGAGTCACCTGCAGGCGCTCCACATCCCGATAAACCTGTCCCAGCGCCAGCTGGATCATCTGCGTCGCGGCGCTCAGCGATTGTCCGGCGATTTTCACCGGGCCGGCTTCCGGCAGCAGAATGCGTCCCTCGCGATCCACAGGGAAGTTACGATTGAACGCCTGTTCGCCCGTCAGTCCCAGATAGAGTTGATCACCCGGTTGTAACGGAGCAGCCGTCTCTTCAGCGCCTACGTGGCGGCAAGTCAGCAGTATTCCGATCAGCGCCGTCAGCCAAATAGTCAACCGCGTCAGGCGAGCGCCTTGCTCAGACTTTCTGATCGAATGAGGGATGATAGGGTGCGTTTGACTTGCCATAGTGATCCGGGTCCTGTTTTAGAGGTAGCGTCCCTGTAAATGGGACTCCCAATCGCGCTGGGGAATGGGCGTTGATATTGCGCCGCGTTGTTGCTGGCGATTGAGGTAGATTTCCACCCGACGATTGAAGCCATGGGAGTGGCTGTCCGCGTCCTGCAACAACGTCTGTTCTTCGCCCTCGGCTCGGATCTGGATGCGCGTCTGCGCCACCCCTTGTTGCGCCAGAAACGCCGCAACCGCCTTGGCGCGGGCCTGGGCCAGACGCTGGTTGGCGTCGTTTTCGCCACGCTGGTCCGTGTGTCCAATCAGTTCGATAGAGACAGAGTCGTCTCCCAGCAGGTAAGCGGATAAACGGGTGAGATAGCCCTGATATCCCTCTGACAATTCCGACTGGTTTACATCAAAATGCACCAGCATGGGAAAGCCGTTCAAGGTTGAGTCAGAGCCATCATGGTCGCCGGCGACCGCGCAGGTGGTGTGTTCGTTGAGGTAAGCCAGCTGGGCGTTGGCGCTTTTCGTCTCTTTGTGCAGAATCGCCAGACTGTTGTAAGCGTCCGGCAACAGCCCCGCATCCAGCTCTCTGAATGCGCGATTTAGGCGTTGTCTAAGCGTTTTAAGCTGGGCGGGAATGCAATAGTCACCCCCCAGCAAAGTCAGCGCATCCAGCTCCAGCTTTTCCAACTGGGCCTGTTTGGCGAGACTGTCCTGATCCGGCTTGAAACTGATCTGATGATAACGCTGCACCTCGCCGCTGCGGATTTCCGCCGCGCCGCCTTTGCCTTCCTCCGGCCAGCTCTGACAGCCGGCGAGGGCGCACAGACCCGCTCCCAGGATCAGCAGACGGGCGCGTCTCATGCCCGCTGCTCCTGCGCAGGTTGCTGCAAGGCGATAAAGCTTTTCATGGTGTCAAAAGACAGAATGGTGCGGTCGATCCGCAACAACGTCGCCAACCGCTGCGGCTGCCCCTGCAACCCCACCAGCGCCATCTGCCGACGGTTGGCGTGCAGCTGCTTATAGATGAAAACCAACGCGCCGATGCCGGAAGAATCCATGAAAGACACATCGCTCAAATCAAAAGCGACTCCGCCAACATGATTCAAAGCCGACTCCTCCAACTGCTCGCGGCAATGCTGCACCGCATTAGCGTCAAAAGTCCCATCCAGCGCGATGACGAGATAATCGTTGCAAGAATATTCAGTGATGTTCATAACGTCCCCAGGTCGTAGTGATAAAACTCACAAGACTAGGAGCAACCCCTGTGCCAGATTATTTTTGCAATAAAAACAATTGGTTAATGGGTGGCATCAGAAGTGGGAACGAGCTAATTCGCTTTTTGCAGTTGCGGATTGCGAAGATTTTGGGGGGCTTGATGTGGCGTTCGTTGTGACTTGAAACCAGAAAAAAGCACGCCTGATTGGCTGTGGTGCGCGGAACTTCGTTTCATGAGAAGTAGCTCGAAACTAACCCTGCGATTAAGATGAAACGTCCGAATGTGCTGAAAAAAGGCGGAACAAATGACCGACGAACTGGAGAAAAAGATACGCAGACTTTCTCCTCCTAAGCAGAAGGAGTTTATAGAACTCAGCCAGTTTCTAGACTATTTCAGCACGGTCTATGAAGATATTCCCCCCGAAGACCCCGTTCACCCGTCCCACGCGCTGGACAGCACCCTGGACGAGTTTGGCGCTGCTGCCGCACTAACGGGATTACGGGAAGCGATCAAGGATATCATAGAGGACACTTTGGACGTAGACGCAGAAACCTTGCAGCAGGTCGACGCCGACTTGAGTACGAATGGCCTGATCACACTCTCCGCATTGCGTTACAGATACTGGACGAAAATAGCAGGCATACGTAAACGAGGCCGTATCCGCAACGAATTGGAATACCACATGATCTCTGGATTGCTTGCAGATACCGAAAACGAACTCAGTGAAGAAGATACAGAACTGTTTAATCAAATGCTGATGGATTACGAAAGCCGGTAGTTTTTGCTGCGGGCGAGGCGGTTTAACTGGTCACAAAATCATAGTGTGAAGCTGATGAATAATGCGCGGCTTAAAAGTAGGGTTGATGCCGTAAATAACGCCACGGCTAATTCCGCCTGGTTCGACTTCGAAGTTTTCAGCTTTAATGCTAACGAGTTGATAATTCTGGGTAGCAGGGACTTTTCTTATTATCATCAACTTGAGATTAAATTTTTAGATGTCGCATACTTTTCCGGGACGCCTTCCTGGGGTAGCAATCCTCACATTACAGCTGTTTTCTCCTTGATCGAAGAAAGTAAGGCGCTGAAAGTACTGCAGGAGAAAAAGGTAAATGGATATTTTGAGGTATTTGAGTTTCCAACGGATGATGGCGCATCCATCATCATCGCAGCGCTGGATATCGTGGTAAACATGGATACGGTTTACTACTACTTGAGAGAGAACTTGAAGGAAAATGAGCGCATTGCGGACTGGGTCAAAAGTTGATGGTTAATGAATAGGCGGATAAATACAAGTAGGCTCTTGGGATCGTTGTAAGGTGGCTGAGTAGATGCAGTGGTCATGTAGGTATTTGAGATTTTAATGGAAGTGGTTTGTGCGTAAAAAGCTTGAAGATAATCCTGCTGTTGAAGCTGCAATAGAAAAATTCATTGGTGAATTCCTCCAGAAGCATCCCAAGAGCGATATTCCAGCCTGGTTTTTTGAAAAAACATGCCCTGGAACTATAGATGACGGTGATTACTGGCGGATTGCGATAGTTGCTAAAAAAAATCCCAGAAGGCCCTTAGAGTCAAATGTCTTCATTGATGAGGAAAGCGGAGAAAAGAGGTACGTGATAGCAGACTCGTATGAAGAGGTAATCTTGTTTGAAATGAGTTTTAAAAAATCCGACTTATCTGGGACTATTTTAACTGACGTTGATCTACATGATATTAATGATGGTGAATTGGCTGTGGTGAGCTAAGGAAAAGTATTCCTGCCGTACTGCCTGCACAAGTCGGCAATGCTCTGTGCATGTGAAATTTATGGGAACGTATACCCTGCCTTATATTAATCATTCAGCTCGTTCGCCAACAGAAGTTATGTCTGGGCCTGTTACAACTAGTGTGGCCATTCAGCTCCGCATGTCGGAAGGCGCTTCGCTTTTCCGACCTACCCACTTCTGATCGGAGGGTGGGGGGAGGAAACGTAGGTGTTCTGTCAAAACGCCTGGCGCTTTCTTTGGTCTGTATATGGGCGCAGAGTGAAACGTAGGTTGGATAAGCGAAGCGCCATCCAACACATACGCTTCAGATTTATCCTGAGAAAAAGCCCAGATGTAGATATCGCTTTGGCGTTGGTAGAGCCAAGCAAATTGATGGCTAAAGCCCAAACGGTTTCGCAGAAGTTGTTGAAATTCGTCCGTAAAGACCCTGTAAATATTCTGGATAGTCGAGCCTCATCATCACAATGAGGCTCCATAAATAACGAACAAACTCACACGAAGTTATATCGCCAGCTTAGACAATCTTTGTCGTGATGGACCATCCTTTCATGGTCAGTTGTGTCTGTATGCTGTTTCCGCCTAAGTGCGAGAGTCCGACGGGCAGCACGGTTACGCTGGGCCCTTTGACGCTTGCGGCTGCGTTGATCAAATGAGCGGCGATCCCCGGATTGCGTTCGTCTGATTTGGCCGCTAGTCCCTGGTCGACGACTTCGACGGTATTTTCACCTTCGGCGAACAACACGTCTTTCAAAAGCGTCGCCCTGTAATAAAACAGAGAGTGATTGATTGATCCGAGGTTTTTATCGGCGGGATCGGCAATGGTGAGCTTCTCCATCTTGGTCAGTCCGGCGCCTGATCCAACGATACTTCCGTTCTTGATAGGGAGTTCGACCGCCGCAATGGTCGTATGTTTGCTCCCTAATTTGCCGATGGCGGCGACCACGGCTTTGGCGCCTGCAATCATCAAAGTCTGATCACCGGGTAAAAGCGGCGATAACGTCTCCGTACTATGCTGCTCACCAAGCAGGACGATGAAGCTGCTGTCCTTCTTTAGAATAACCCCTAGCGGCATGCCAGGATCAGGCAACATAAGCCCGATGCCGTCAATCGTTAACCCTTTTTTGTTTAAAGGCAGATAAGTTAATTTATAGGCGTTGAGTACCGCATCCGCGTGATTTTTCGCCTCTAACTCTCCAGACATAAGAACTCCTTCCTTTTGTCGATTTAATGAAGTCTTTCACCGAATTTTTTCAGAGAACAGCGCCAGTAGGATCTCCCATAATCTTCCTGAGCGCCTTTCATAACTGGCTGAATTTATTGCCATCTTCATCATACTAAATAAACCTGAAATGTCCCTCAGTAAATTTGTCCGTTATTTTTAGGAGAGCGACTTTAATCTGATCCCAGATGAAGGCCGCCACTCTGTTCTACCCCGTTTTCATGTAGAAATTTTTACCGCTTTTGCGAGATAACGCTGATACTCCTCATCAGGAACAAAAGAGCCTCCCGTCAGCCAGGGGATATGCACGCTATTCGACATGCGGTGGGTGAGGTGATGTGAGTCTAGATACTTCTGTCCGGCCTCGGTCATCAGCATTTCAGGGCCGAGGCAGCCGATGGCCGCAGAGGGCTCAACTTCAATATTTTCCAGGTCTTTTAACAGGTAAAGCTGCTGGTAAAGCTGTTCATCCGTCGCCGTATACACGCCTGACAGGAGGTTGCGCGTGGCGTCGCACACCCACTGTGATGCGGCTCCGACAGCCAGGCCATCAGCATCTGTGCGGTTCTTTAAACCGAGTTCGTAGATGGAGGTCGGAACCGCGCCCGGTGCGCCAGCCATGCCAAGTAGCATACAGGGCGCCTGTACCGGCTCGGCAAAAAAGCAGTGAACATGGTCATTGAAAATATGTTTCAGGCCATAGGTAATGCCGCCTGGGGCTCCACCCACGCCGGCAGGCAGATACACAAACAGAGGATGCTCGGCATCCACCATAATGTTCAGAGTTTCAAGCTGCGCCTGAAGGCGCCTGGCTGCGACAGCGTAGCCCATGAAAAGGTTGGGGGATCGTTCATCATCGACAAAATAACCGCACGGATCGGCAATCGTCTCAAGGCGTCCGGCCTCAAGCGCCGCGCCATAATCGGCGTCATGCTCAACCACCCGCACGCCACGTTTTCTAAGGCGCTCCATTTTCCATTCTTTAGCATCTGACGACATATGGACTACTGTTTTGAACCCCAGCGCAGACCCTATGACGCCAATGCTCAGACCCAGGTTGCCTGTGCTGCCGACGGTGATGGTGTGCTGTGAAAACAGGTCGCGAGCTGATTGGGATGTGAGCGTACAGTAGTCGCTGTCTACGCCCTTAAGCACACCATGCTTCAACGCCAGGGATTCAGCAAAACAAAGCACTTCGTGAATGCCGCCGCGGGCTTTGACTGAGCCTGCCACCGGCAAGTCATGATCCGCTTTCAGGTACAGCGAACCGCCCACTGGATTGATCCTGCTGTTAAGCCGATCGGCTTTTATCAGAGAAGACTCAATCAGTCCGTGGCTGGGTTCGAGTTCGGGGAACAGTCTCTGTAGCAGCGGCGCAAATCGTTTGAGGCGGGATTCCGCCGCGTAGAGTTCATCGACGTCTGGGGTGGAGGGAGCTGAAGCCGGAATTTGATAATTTTTGTTTAGCCATACTATAGATTGGCTATTCTGGATGGCTTTAAGCCCGTCTTGGGCGATACTGAGAGGATTCATTGTTTATCCATGTTTGACTGGCTTTGTATTAATATGTTTGGAAATTCTGGGTTTTCGTTACTTGGAAAGCAAACGATAGAAATTCAACGGCTGTTTAGTATGGCTAAACACTAACGGGAAGGTTAACGATGTCAGGACTGGGTGCGCGTACCTTTTCCACGCTGATTTATTTTGAAGCCTGTGGCAGGTTATTAAGCTTCTCTGAGGCCGCCCGGGAACTCTATGTCACTACCGGCGCTGTGAGCCAGCAAATTCGCAAGCTGGAAGAACAGCTGGGAATCAAGCTGTTTGAGCGTCGCCCGTCCGGTATCCAATTAACGGCTAAAGGCAGCGAATTATTGACCGTGACGCGGCAATCAATTGACGCCATCAGGCTGACTATTGATCGTCTACAAACGAGCCCCAACGATTCCTCCGTCAGACTTACCTCTACGCCGTCATTTGTTTTTAAATGGCTGATTCCAATGCTCAAAGAGTTCAATCTCAGCCATCCCGATATCAAGATTGAAACCTATGCGGAAGCGGCGCTGCTTAAACTGGGCGCCGCTAGTTTTGATTTGGCCATCGATTACAGCGACGGCGAGTATCAGAACTTTGATGCGACGCTGCTGGTGGAGGAAATCCTGCTGCCGGTCATCAGCCCTGAGTATATGAAGGGCGCGAACTGGCGAGACCCCAGAATCTGGGATAGCGTCTCGTTGTTACATGATGCGATGCCCTGGCCAGATTCCCCCCGGGACGCAGAATGGCGCTACTGGCTGGACCGCTCAGGATTGCCTGATGCGCCCAGCCAGCAGGGCCATTACTTTAACCGTTCGGATATGGCCATCGCAGCTGCTGATGCAGGCCTTGGAGTAGCGCTTGCGCGCGGCTCCCTGGTAAAAGAAGAACTGGCCAGCGGTCGTCTCATCGCTCCGCTTCCCGCGACGCCTTCCTGTTGCAACTATTACCTGATCACCCCCAAAGGCAAAGCGATCAGCCATAACGCCAGCGTGCTGAAAGACTGGCTGCTCAGCAAAGCGTAAACGCCGCTCCCATGCCAAACTGAATAGACATAGGGAAAACCGTAGGTTGGATAAGCGAAGCGCCATCCGACAGGTACATTTAAACAAGATGCGTATGATCACGCAGTGAATAAATTCTGCTTAAGTATATGAATAAACCAAAAATATTTCTTGATCCAGATGGAACAAATGTTGGGTATCTCGGAGTGATAGTTGAACACCCAACAGGCGTTATTTATCAACAGCAGTGCGGCGGCACAGATTGCTGTCTGATGGAAATGGAAGGTTACTACATCCCTGTTGGAGGTGCGGGGAATGAGGGTTTATCAGTGGATGTGGATGAACTTACACGCGTTTTTCACCGCGGCAATAGCTGCTGGGCAGGAGGAGAGCCCTGTGGGCGCTGGCCAACTCTGCTTGATTCAGAAAGATTGAAGAAGCTGGAGTCTATTGTTGGCTCTATACCCATCTGGAGTAATGAGAAGGGTAGTAGAGAGTCCACGAGAAATTTATTAAAAATACACTATGCCGACGAGTATAGAAGGGAGCGCCAGATAATGGAGGCATGGGTTCCTGTTGAGACCCCAAATGGCGTTGGCGTGCTTGTCTGGTCTAATTGCGATTGATTTGCCATAAGACGATGCGAGCGGCTAACTTTACTTTCAGATTCAATGAATAGCTACGCAATCGCAGAATTGCCGCCAGATAAAACATGAGCGAAATTTTTGGGGACAAAAGCACAGTTGCTATCGAGTATGAGTTACGGCGGGAATTTGTGGTTCCTTGTGGAAGTTGTGTTTTATAGATGAATGGCATGCAGTACGGGGTCCGAGAGGAGCGTATTGTATTAGCTCAGGTAGGTTTATCTTTGCGCTTATCGGTTTTTATATGGGGCCTGAGAGATGAATTTATTTGATAGTGTGTACTTGGTTTTTAACCAGTTTTCCCTATTGGATGATGAATCAGTGGGATATATTGAGGATAAATTTAAAGGAAGGTTTCCAAAGGGCTACAAAGAGTATATTCGAAGGTTTGGAGAGGGCGAGCTATGTGATTCAATTAGAATTCACTCGCCAAACTATATTTTAAATAAGCACGAGGTAGGAAACTGTAGATTCTACGATGGCGCTCTGCCAGAGGGAAATGGTGGGAGGGAGTTGATAGAAGGTATGGTGGAAATTGGAAGAACATGGCTTGGAGATGTTATTGCATTTAACCCCGCTTTTAAGAACGGCGTTTACTTGTTTTATAGGCAAATGAATAAAGTGGAACTTATAGGGCGAGACCTATACGAGTCAGTAGAACACCTTTGCAATGAAGAACCTGACGATAGATGCCCCGGTTTTAAGTATTTTAAATCTCATGGAGTGTATTCTATATGTCAGTTTGTTCAGAAAGAAGAATGCGCTGAGACTGGCAGGATGTTATATGACACTGCAAGCTCTTTCTTTTATCCAGATCATTTATTTCTGCGTGAGAATGGATTTGATTTGTTTAACAAAAGATATGGCTTTCATATGTCATTTGAAACGCTTTGGGACGGACCTCCTTTGTTGACTGTATGGGTTGAAAGAGACAGTGAGAAATATGTAACGAATTTTGTAAATGAAAGTATGGTTCCATTGGGATTGGAGAGATATGAGTGAGCCCCAATACAGCGCCATGGTACCAGGGGCTATTGCCCCCGGCCTCGTATCATTACCCAGAAGGTTAGCAGGATAATTTCTATGTCAGTTTTCAGCCATGAGCTGAAGCTGGACAGGCAGAGTGAATAGGCGTGGTCGTAGCCGATTTTGTTTTTCACGTCTTCCAGACAGGCGTCGTAGCCTTGATGGACTTGGGCCATGCCGGTGATTCCTGGCGTCACGAAGTAGGTGCGTTCGATGTAGTAGGGGATGGCCCGATCCAGGTTGTTGCTGATGCCTGGGCGTTCCGGGCGGGGGCCGACGATGGACATTTCGCCGCGCAATACGTTCAACAGCTGCGGCAGTTCGTCCAGGCGCGTTTTGCGCAGGAAGCGGCCGACTCGTGTGACTCTCGGGTCGTTGCGGGTGGCCCAGACGGCGCCGGTTTCTTTTTCCGCGTCGACGCGCATAGTGCGGAACTTGATCATGTAGAACAGCTCCGTGTAAGTCGGCGTCGCGCGGCCGACGCGCAGTTGCCGGAACAACGCGGGCCCCTTCGAATCAAGACGAATAACCAGAATCAGCAATGGCCACACTGGCGCGCTGAGGGCAAGCCCCAGCAGGCTGACGGCAATGTCGAAGCAGCGCTTGGCCGCCAGGGTGGTGGCGGGGATATAGTTCGTCGGTGAATCAATGGCGGCTGTGCGCGTTTGCATCATGGTCGGCTCCGAGGCGTTCTTGGCTGCTTTGGTGAAAACAAAATCAATCATGATGGGCCTCCAGTTTGACGCGCTGCCAGCGGCCGTTTTCCTGTCCGGACAGATAACGTAACGCCCCCAGGGCATTGGCGAAGTGGCCGCTGACCAGGTAGTGCACCAGATTGACCGGTTTGGGCCAGGGAGCACTGGGCGTCAGGGCGCGAATACTGGCGAGACCGTAAACCAGTATCTGTCCCAGCAACAGAACCATCGCCAGCCAGGAGTGCAGCGACAGCAGTAGCGTGCACAAGAGAAAGACGACCAAAATCAGAGGCATGCACACCCGTAAAAACTTGCCGGAAATATAGTTGAACGCGGTGGCGCCATGCTTCGGATTCAACAGCGGCGTGAGCATCAGCGCCTGTTGCACATTGCCGGCGGCGATGCGCTTGCGACGCTGATGATCCATGGTGAGGCTGGCCTGCTCCAGCTCCACGGCGACGATATCCCGGTCATAGATGCAGCGACGGCCTTGCGCGACGATGCGCATGGGGAGGATGAAATCATCGTTGATGGCGTTTTCTGGCAGCTCCTCAAAAAGGCTGCGACGAAAACAATACAGGGCGCCATGAGCTCCGATGGTGGAGCCGACGACGCTTTCCATCTCTTTAATGTTGGTCTGATATCGCCAGTACGTTTCCTCGCCTTCCGAACCGGGAGTGAGTATCTGATAAGAGGCCGCCACGACGCCAACGCTGGCGTCGCGCATATGGCGAGCGACGATTTTCAGGGCGTCGATAGAGATCAGCGCAGAGGCGTCGGACAGTAACACCAATTCCGTGGATGTTTCCCGCATGGCCTGATTGATGATGGCGACTTTGCCCTGGTTGACCTCGTTGGCGATGACTTGCACCCGCAACTTTTTCACATCCGCTTCCTGCAGCGTGCGATGGATGATCGACAGTGTGTCGTCCTGCGAACCATCGTCGTAAATGCGGACTTCAAAGCGATGAGTGGGGTAGTCGAGAAACGCCAGATTACGCAGCTTTTCCGCAATCACTTCCGCTTCGTTATAGGTGGGAATGATGATGCTGAGTTCAGGGAAATCGCTATGCTCCTCAACCTGATGATGATGCAGGGATTGCTGGCGCTTGCGGTTGGCCCAGTAGCGCAACAGCACGGGATAGCCCACGTGATGGTAGACGATGATCAACCCGAGGATCAGCGTGCAGCTCCAAAGTAGTGTGTCGGTCATGATGATTTACCTCTTTGGTGGCGATTCTTGTCGTGTCAGTCGTCCGCGTTCAGCAGGCGACGCTGTGCAACTGGTCGTACGCGGCGACCATGCCGCGGATATCCCGGTGTCGCATGACGAAATCTCTGGGGTCGGCGCTCAACGTGGTGCGCAGGCTGTAACGCAGCGCCTTGGCCAGGGCCGCGGAGTTATCCGCTGGCACCAGAATGCCGGTAGTCGGACACAACGCTTCGCGGCTGCCGCCCACATCGGTGATCACTGCGCGTGCGCCGCAGGCCTGTGCTTCCAGGGGAGACAAGGGCATTCCTTCCGCTTTCGACGCCAGACAGAACACATCCAGCGCCTGATAAAAGCGCGGCATATCATCCACCAGGCCCAGAAAATGCACCCGATCGCTGAGATTAAGATCCCGCACCTGACGTTGCAGTTGCGCTTCCTGCGGGCCTTTGCCGGCGAGAGCGAGATGCACGTTGGGCGGCAGGCGAAACATGGCGTCGAGCAGAACGTCATGTCCCTTCACTTCATGCATACGCGCGGCGCAGCCGATGATCGCCTGATCATCCGGCAGCCCGAATGAGCGCCGTGCGGCGGCCTTGTCTCCAGGCTTGAAGCGACGCGTATCTATGCCGTTGGGAATCACCCGTGGCTGCGCGTGAGGAATACGGCTCCTGATGTGATCAGCGACGATTTCGGCGTCCGCCACCAGTTGCGGGCGAATGAATTTCAGGCATTTGGAGGCTAGGCTCTGATGGTTGTCCAGACCCAGATGCCAGGCGTCGTGTTCGGTATGAATCAACACGGGAATGCGCGCCAGACGCGCCGCCGCGCCGCCGTAAAGCAACGGACCGATATGATGGGTATGCACCACATCCGCCTTGAGGGTTTTGAACAACGCCGCCAGCTTCAGCAGTAGACGCGGTTGTAGACCGGGGGGTTTATCGAGGAAGTGCATGACGCCGGCATACTGACTCAGGCGCGGCCACAGGGAGACCATTTGCGACTCCCGACCTTCCAGGCTGACCAGATGCACCTCGGCGTTGGCGCCGGCGAAACTCTGCAATTCCAGACAAATGCTTTCAATGCCGCCCGGCGACAAATGCTGCACTACCTGGACGACCACTTTGCGCTGAGAAGATGTCGATGTCATGGGTATACCTCGTTAAATGGACTGCGATCAGGGTTCAACCGGCGTCAGGTCGCGAGCGGATTGAAATCCTATGGCGACTTGCCTGAAGTCCGGCAGGCGCGAGATGACTGGCGCGCCGATAATTTTTTCCGCCACATCGCGACGGATAATGCTGGTGTCGATAATTTCCAGAATCACGGCGATGGCTGCGCCGAGAAACAACCCGCCCAGGGCGCCGCTGATGAAATAGACCACCAGAGGCAGATTGATGGGCGCATGGGGCGTGAACGGGCGATCGATGATCTTGACCCGGTCGTGTTCTTCGAAGCGCCCCAGAGCGCCTGTGACTTTGGCCATTTCATAGCGCTTGAGCAGGTCGTCGTAGATATGCTGTTTGGTCACGATATCCCGCTCCAACTCCCGCAGTCGCTGTTCTACCTGGGCGAAGCTGTCGAGCTTGGTTTTCAGGCGCGTCAGGGTCTGCTGCAGGCTGGCGGTCTCTTGCGTTAGCTGCTGCTGGCGGGACTGCGCCTGCTGAATGGATTCCAGTTGCGACACCAGTAACGGGCTGACCCGACTGCCAGTGGCGCTGCGGTCTTCCCCTGCGTCAGCGAATTCCGCCGCCAGACGCCAGAGTTCGTCGATGTTCTGCGGACTCATGCGCCGGGTCTGGGTCACCAGCGTATCGCGCTCCTGACGCAGCCGCTGCAGGCTGTGTCTGGCGGCCACCACCAGGCTGTGTTTGTCGGTGTAGCGGGCCTGCAGTTGGTTCAGTTCGGCGCTGGCGCGAATGATGTCCGCCTCAATGGACGCCAGCAGTGGGTTGGCCTTGAGTAACTGCGTGTTTAGCGTCTCGATGGCGGCGTCAGCGCCCGCCAGCTCGACCTGTTTGATCTGCAGTTGCTTTTCCGTCTCCCGCAACTGCTCGATATCAAAGTGCATCTGCCCGGGCAGGCTGCCGCTGTACTGGGACTTAAACGTCGCCAGCGTGTTCTCCGCCGCCAGCAGCGCCTGCTGCTGCGCCAACAGTTGTTCTTCCAGAAAGTTTTCGGAAGCGTCGATGGAAGAGCGTTCCGGAGCGAGCAGCACATTCAGAAAATGCTTGGAAGTGACCTCCAGCGTGCGCGCCATATCATGAGGGGAGGAATCCGTCAGGCTGATTTTGATGATATCGGAGCCGATCAGCTCGACCTTCAGGGAGTGGGAAAGCCGGTTCAGCACCGGGTCGCCGATGCGGCCGCTGTCTTTATCGCCCAGACCCATTTCCATGGCGACTTCACCCAGCATATGGCGCGAATGCAGCAGCGCTTGCAGGGCCGCCATGCGCTCCTTGAGCTGGGTGGATACGGAGAAATCCGCCAGGAACGGATTCAGTTTTGACGTTTCCTGAATCAGCAGCGTGGTGTAGCTCTGATATTTCTTCGGTGTGACGGCGCCGATCAGCAAAGCCAGAAACGGCGCCGCCAGCAAAGGCGCTACGATGGCGTAGCGGCGTCGCCAGGCCGCCGCGGCCATGTAGTGCAAATTCAGGAAGACGCCGACGCGCATCGCTTACCCCTTGGCGCTCAGGCGCGCGCTGGAGGCGGGCAGACTGGGGTCGAAGCGGATGTCCACTGGCAGGCCTTGCATCGCTAACAAAGCGCGCAGCTTGCCGCCCCAACGCAGGCTTTCATTGAGCGCCTGGAACGGTTGCGCGGCGTCAGTGGCCGCCACTTGCAGCATCAACCCCTTGTCCAGACAGGCGGCGCAACGGCTGACGAAAGCCATGGCGCGTGCTTCCAACTGTTTCCAGCCTGGGCTTTGCAGGGGCGCGTCTATGGCGTCGATAGTCAGGGTCAGAAAGGCTGGCGCGGTTTCTTCAGCGGGCGTTTGCGTCATTGCGAACAGGGTTTGGTTGACGCGTTCTATGTCCATCCGTTCGCTTTGCATGGCGCATCCGGTCTGTAATAGAACCGCGATGATTGGTAAAGTTTTAACCCATTTGTTCATGTCGATGTCCGTCTGCTTGAGTGAGTTTGCGCGCCTGAATATCTGGCTTGTGATGAAGAGAACCAAAAAGCGTTCCAACTATTTTTGTACGTTAAATCAACGAACTATGAGCCGCCTTGTTTGGCTGCTCGCATTTTGCGTCGAGTTGTGCGGCGCTATGCGCAAATTGCTTCAGGCATTGTTTGACGGTTTGCGCCCGTCGCGACCAGGACTCCTGCGCGGCGGCTTGTCTGAGCTGGTTGGCGCTGGCGTGGAACGGGCAGGCCTCGATCTGCTTTAACGCATCGACGAAGTCCGCGGCGGAATCGGCGATGCGCAGCAGATCACCGTAGCTCTCCACCGCTGGGAAACGGGTGGAGACGATACTGGCGCCCGCCGCCATATATTCCCGCAGCTTGAGCGGGTTGCAGGCCATGATCTGGCCATTGCGTCGAAACGGCAGCAGGGAGGCGCGCCAGTGTTGCGCGTAGGCGGGCAACTCGTGATGCGGACGTGGTCCCAGCAGGCGGACATTGTCGAGGCGGCGCAGCGGCTCTACGTCAGTCTGAACGGCGCCGATGACCACAAAGGTCCAGTGGGGCAGGGCGCGGGCGCAATGGCTCATCAGCTCGACATCGAACCACTCCGACACCGAACCGTAGAATCCCGCCACCGGGCCTTCCGCCGGCAGATCCCCTGGTCGCGGCTGCGGCGAGCTGAACAGGCGGTAGTCCACGCCGTGAGGCAGCCACTCGGTTTTGGCGGCGGCGAAGCGATTCCCCAGGGTTTCGCTGGCGACAAAGATTTTGTCCGCCTTGCCCGCCAGTTCGGATTCCATCGCCGCGATGGGTCCGTGATCCACGCCCGCGAGACTGCGGAAATCGTCGCCACAGTAATAGACCACGCCACGTTCGCCGAGGCGTCCTACCAGGTCCGCCATTGACGGCAGGGAGGACCACAGAATCAGCGCGCTGTCTTTGCGGATATAGGGCGTCAGCTGGCGTTTGAGCAGCGCTGCGTTGAGTTGTCTGACCAGTCGCGAGCCGAACAGAGGAATCACTAACGGATTGATCAGGCGACAAGGCGCGGCGTCCTGCGCGCCCTGTTGATTTGTACGTTGAGCGTTGGCGCCTAAACGGGACATCAGCTTGCGACACAGACGCAGTAAATCATGTCGCGTCAGGCGCGGGCGGCGCAGTCCAATGGAGTTGACCCAGATGACCTCATAGTCGTCGCCAAGATGACGGATAAGGTGCTGGGTGCTGCTGGGATGGGCGCCCCAGTCTTCGCCGAAAACGATCAGTTGCGGCTTTTGCGTGGCGTTCATCATGGCTCATTCCTCCTCCGTCAGGGTCCTCAGCACTCGAGCTGGAACGCCCCCCGCCAGCACGTTGGCAGGAAGGTCGCGGGTGACCACGCTGCCGGCAGCCACAATGGTATTGCGGCCGATGCGCACCCCCGCCATCACGCTGACGCCGGTGGCTAGCCAGACGTTGTCCTCCAATATGATCGGGCCGACCTGGTCGTCGGTTTCAGGCTTGCCGGCGGCGCGCGCCGCCGCGTCCAGAGGATGACCGGGATAGCCCGCCAGAAAGGCGCGTCCGGCGATGCGCACGTTGTCTCCCAGAATGACTTCGGAACCCACGGCGATGGTGGTTTGCCAGCCGATGTCCACGTTGTCGCCGACGATCAGCCGGGGCGTATTGGGAGACGATGTTCTGCCTGAAAAGGTGGAGAGCCCTGATACCCGACAGTCAGCGCCCATTTGCACGCTCAGCGCCCCGGTGACCAGCGGCATGCCGGAGTACAGATAAAGGTTGCGGGCGGGGGATTCCAGCCGCGACTGAAACATTGGCGTCCAGTAGAAAATGCGTGACAGATTCTCCAGCATGCCGCTCAGGCTGCGATGAGCCAGATACAGCGGCTTGTGCAGAACGGGAATGCAAGGAATCTGAAAGCGACGAATTCCGAAGTAGACGGCGCGCAGTGCGCTCGCCGCCATGGAGTCGCTGTGTTTGATGCGGGCTCTTAATGTAGCCCCGGAGAATGTGTTCATCGTCGACCTCCTCGGATGGTTTGAAAGGTCCTACGCAGTTTGTGGGCCAAAGCGAATTATCCCCGAGGGATCAGAATCTTAGCCTGTGACAAGGGTGAAACTGGCCTTAGTGCGATGCCTTCGTCATGGCGTTTTGATTTGCAAATTACAAATGGAGCGGGATATCCGCCAAATCAAAATGAGATGGGAGTATCGCTAAGTCACTGCTGTGAAAGAATATTCGCGGGAATTTAACTAACTGGCGCAGATGTTGAAACGACTCGTAGCAAAACCATGAGGAACGAGTATGACTATTTGCAGCATCAGCATTCCCCTACAGCAGGGGCGCCCCGTCCTTTCATTGGAGCGTGACGCATCCGTTATGTTCAAACGCAATGCTCACAGCGCGTTGACGCACTTTTCCGGTCCCGGATTTCATCTGCTGGCGTGGGGAGATCCCGCGCACTGCGATCAGGATGCGGAAATCAGAGGCAATTGTCGTCGCGGTCTGTTCAAGCCTTATTGGGGCCGCTCCTGGATTTATGTCGACCGGGAACGCAATGAAGTCGCCGGCTGCACAGACCGCCTGGGTCTGTTTCCGATTCTTTATTGTCACCGTTCAAGCCAGTTAACAGTGACCTCGGATCGAGGCGTCATGCTGGAGTTGTTAGGAGACGAGGCGCAGATCAACCCGCAGGCGATGCTTGACTTGCTGGCTTTCGGGCAGGTGATGGACGAGCAGTCGATCATGCGGGGCGTCACGCAATTGCGCGCGTCCCGGTGCTTCCATTTTTCCAGCGATGGCCAGCTACAGTTGCGGGACTTTCCCCCTTATCGACTGCAGAAAGTGCGTTGCGCTACGCTCAACGAGGCTGTCGACGCTTTTGTCGGCGCGGTGGACAAGTGTTTTCAGTCCAGTCCACGAGTAGCGGTTTCCCTGTCCGGCGGTCTCGACTCGCGCTTGATTCTGGCGGCGGCGTTGAAGCTGGGGCATAAACCGGTGGCGTTCAGCTATGGCTGTCCCGACTCGTCGGACATGCGCATCGCCAGGAATATCGCCGAGTCCCATGGATTGCCTTTTTTCGCCGGCGATATGCGCGGCTCGGATCGCTGGACGTCCATGAAACGCATTGCCTTGCGGGGCGGCTGTGAAGTGCCGGTGCAACACGGCCACGCCCTGGCGGATGAAACGCTGCTGGATCAGACCCGGGGCTTTACCGTCATCACGGGGACGGGCGCGGAGACGTTCCGGGCCTTTTACTACGATCGCGGCGCGCCGGGTTATTCGCTGATGGCGGTGGAAAGGCTGGCCTCGCGCCTGCTGCCTTATGCGCGGCGATATATTCGGGAAGAATTCGGCAAGCTCGCCAACCCGGTCATTCGCGCATTCCCCGAACTGGGGGGACGTCTGGAAGCGCGCTTTCAGATGATGCTGGACCGCTATCACGATTGTGAAACTGACGCTGCGGATCTGATGGACAACGTCTATCTGGCGGAGCGGGTCGGGCGCATGGTGGTGTCCGGCCAACAACTGTTGGACAACGATTACGAGCGCTGCCATCCCTTCTTGCATCCCAACGTGCTTGAGACCCTGGGCGCGCTGCCGGTGCGTCTGCGCCTGGGCAGTCTGTTTCACCGCAAAGCCATCGCCAAACTAAGCCCGTCGCTGGCCAGCGTTGACTGGGATAAAACCGGCAGACCCCTGCGTTCGGGACTGCGCTGGCGGGAACGCTATCCGGGGCTGGCCGCCCGACTGGGGCGTCAGCCTTGTTGGGGTAAAGCGTCCAGTGGCGTGTTCGATTACGCCGCCTGGCTGGACCTGGATAACGTGGAGCCCATGCGCGCGTCATTGTTGCAGGAAGGTCTCAGCGAAGGAGACTTCAAACGCGGCGTCGACGCCCTGTTGACGGATGCCTCAGCGTTGCATGTGCGCGGTCTGAACATGGTGCTGGGTTATTTGAACTCAGGCCGTCGGTCGGCGGAGGGCGGGTTATGAACGCGATATGCCGAGGTGCGCAGGACCTGCCGGCGGCTGCGCCTCTGAAGTCGGTGGGTTATGTGCTGCCGCAATTTCCCGTGCTCACGGAAACCTTCGTAGGGGTGGAAATGCGGGCGATGCAGCGCCTGGGGCATCAAGTGACGCCCATCTCGCTATCTTATCCGCAGCAGGATGGACAACCCCGGGATGAAGCTTTGGCGGCGGGCGCCCTGTACGTTGGCGATTGCAGTCGTCGGCAGGGCTGGTTCACCTGGTTGAAGAACCTTCGCGGCTGGGGGCCCAGCGCCCGTTTTGCGTTGGGACAGGATGGCATCCGCGCGCGTTCGCTATTGTTGCAGGCCGCCCAGGTCGCGGCGCTGGCGCAGCACAGAGGATGTCGTCATCTGCATGCGCATTTCGCATTGCACTCCGCCGCCGTGGCGATCGCCGCAGCGCGGTTGATAGGCGTGTCCTGCTCATTTGTCGGCCATGGCTTTGATGTATACGTCAGCCCGGCGGACCTTCGCCTCAAGCTGTCCTGCGCGGATTTCAGCGTGGCGGTTTGCGGCGATATGGAACGACTGTTTCGCTCCCTGGCCGGTGGCGGAGCCGGGATTATTAACATTCCCTGCGGCGTGGAGCTGGATCGTTTGCCTTATCAGCATGGCCTGGGGGCGAGAGGTCGGCTTCTGTTTGTGGGGCGGCTGACGGAGAAAAAGGGGCTCAAACATTTACTGGAAGCGTTGGCGGCGATGCCTTCCGCGGAACGTCTCAGTCTGGATATTGTCGGCGAAGGGCCGCTGTCTTCCGTGCTGCGCGAGCAGGTCGCCAGCCTGGGGCTGCAGGAGCAGGTGTCATTTCTGGGCGGCCGCGAGGCGGAATGGATCAGCGCCGCCATGACCCGCTATCACGCTTTAGTGGCGCCGTTTTGCGAAGCGCCTAATGGCGACCGGGACACTGGACCGCTGGTTTTGAAGGAAGCCATGGCGGTCGGGCTGCCAGTGGTGACCACCCGGTTTATGGGCGCTGCAGAGATTGTTCGGCCTGATTGCGGTTTTCTGGCGGCGCCGGGAGACAGCCAGAGTCTGGCCTGTGCGCTTCAACATCTGCTGGATACCTCGGATCGGGCGTTACAGAAGATGGTGCTGAACGCGCGTAGACGAGTGGTGGCGGAATATTCCTCCGTGCGACAGGCGCGCCTGTTGTCACTGGCGATTCAAGAGTTGTAATCATGTCTTCGCTGTTCAGACAGGCAGTGTATTACGGGTTGGGGCTGGTGCTGATGAAGGGCGTCAGCTTCGTAATGCTGCCGGTGATCACCCATTACCTGTCGCCCCACGAATACGGCCGTCTTGATGTCCTGCTAACGCTGATGAATCTGCTGGGGCTGGTGATCGGCCTGGGGGTGGTGGACGCCATGTATCGCTTTGCGGGGATGGCCTCCAGTGAACAGCAGCGACGCAAAGTGATCGGCAGCGCGTATTTCCTGAGCTGTCTGGCGGGCGTGGCGGTCTTTGCTGTCACGCGTCCTGCCACGTCTTGGTTGAATCAATGGTTGCCGGCCAGCTACAGCGATCGGGAGTTGTCATTGTGTCTGGCGGCGTTGGCGCTAAGCGGATTTATTTCTGTGCCCCTGGCCTGGATGCGTATGCAGGACCGGGCGGAATGGTTCTTTTGTTTCAGTGTGGGCAAGGCTTGTCTACACGCGGCGTTGGTGTATGTGTTACTGCGCAGGGGGATGGGACTGGATGCTGTGCTGTGGGGCGCGCTTGTGTCCAATGCGGCGCTGGCTCTGGCGGCCTTGGCGGTGCAGAGTCGTCATGTGGCGCCTTCCTCTGCGGCGGCGCTGGCCAAGCCTTTGCTGAAATACGGCTTGCCTCTGGTCGGCGGCGGTCTGTGCATCTTCCTGACGCAAGGCGCTGAACGATGGCTGCTGGCGGGATTAGGCGGTGCGGAAGAATTAGCGGTATATGGCGTGGCGGCTCAGTTCGCGCTGGTGGTGGCGCTGGCGATCGAGCCCTACACGCTCTGGTGGTTTCCCCGTCGCTTCACCGTGTTGGGTCGCCCGGATGGCGTCGCCCTGAACGCCCATTACGCGGCGGCGGGCGCCATGATGGCGTTGTCCGTAGCCATTGGCGCGGGCTGTGTAGGGCCTTGGGCGCTGCGCTGGTTGCTGCCGCCTGAATACGATATGGCGGCCCAGTTGTTGCCCTGGCTCGCCTTGGCCATGGGCCTGAAACAGTGCTCTCATTTGATGAACCTCGGCTGTTATGTGGAAACGAACACCCGTCTGCCCACGGGGTTGAATGTGCTGGTCGCTGTTGTCGCCGTTCCTGCATACGCCCTTGCGGCGGCGCACAGCGGCGTCTTCGGCGTGGTGTACGCCTCCGTGTTGATATACGCCTTGCGCTTCGCGGTGTTCGTCTGCGCCAGTCAGCGTCGCTTGCGACTGGATTATCCCTGGCGTGATCTCAGCATCGTATTGAGCGCCGCCGTGTTCACCCCGGCGTTGATTCAGATGGATCAGTTTACTGCGGCATTATGTGTCGGTGGCGTAGGGCTGGCGCGCGCCGGGGCGACTTTATTGCGTAAGCAGCGTCTGTTGGCCGCATCTATGGAGACGGAGCTGTGCAAGCCCTGAGTCGGCGCAACCAATTGACGCTGGGCGCCGGCGGCGCGGCGCTGTTGTCTTTGGGGTTCTACTTTTCTCCCCATCCCTTGCTGGCGGGGCTGGCGCCCCTGGGAATACTGGCGGCGGTAGGCGTGTTCAGAGCGCCGTTTTTGGTTTGCCTGGGCTTTATTCTGTTTTCTTTCTTTCGCCTGCATGAAGCGTTTCCCGTCCTGGGGCCGTTTCGCATTCCGCAACTGCTGGCGCTGGCGTCGCTGGCGGTGCTGAGCTGGCGCTTATTCGTGTCCAGGGCCATTGAGGTGTACTGGAGCCGTGAGCTGACGCTGTTTGCGTTTTTCTTCGCACTGACCGCCTGCGGGGTGATGCTGGCGACTAATCGAGGCGCGGCCATGGGCGCATTTACCGGCACTTACGTCAAAATCGCCATCATGGTGCTGGCCATCGCCTGGCTGACGCGCACGCCAAGGGACTTTGCCGTCGCCGCCTGGGCGTTTATCGGCGCGGGCGTGGCGATCGCGTTGGTCGCCATTTCCAACAAGCTGAACGGCATTGGGTTGGTGGAGGGCGCGCGGGTCACCATCGGACGCGATATCGGGTCCATGATCGGCGATCCCAACGATCTGGCGCTGGTGCTGACGTTTCCCCTCAGTTTCGCCGCCAGCATGGTGCTGACCCGGGGGCAAACCCGCTGGCCGACTCTGCTGGGACTGCTGGCTTATGGCGTGATTGTATGGGCGATCTTGTGCACTCAAAGTCGGGGCGGTCTGTTGGGAATCACGGCGGTGACCGGCGTGTTGGTGTGGCGTCGGGTGCAAAACAAAATGCTGGTGATGATGCTCGGCGGCATGGCGTTGACCGTTCTGGTCGCCGCCGCGGGCATTTCCGATCGCGCCTCCGGCGGCGCGGCGGAGGATGGCATTGATGAGTCCGCCATGGGGCGAATATATGCGTGGCAGGCCGCGTTCAATATGGCGCTGGCGCATCCCTTCACCGGCGTCGGTATCGATAATTTCTACTCCAATTATTACTTCTACAGCCCGCATTGGGACGGCAAAAATCATGCAGTGCATTCGACCTGGTTTCAGGTGTTGGCGGAAACGGGATTTATCGGCATCAGCTTTTTCATCGTGTTGCTGGTGGGAATGTTTCGCAAGATTTTCAGTCTGCTGCGGCGCTTGAGTTATTCACCGACGCCCGACCGCACTCAGCTCATGATGACCAATGCATTGTTATCCGGACTGACAGGCTTCTGCGTGTCCGGAACCTTTCTGACGCAAGGGTTTATCTGGCCTCTGTATATTCTGCTGGCGTTGACCGTGGCGGCGGGGCGCGCCGCCGAGCGGACGCCGCAATGCGATGCGCCGGGATGATCCGTGTTATGGCGTCTTGGTACGTATGCTGCAAATACCTGCTTATACACACCCAGACAGGTTGTTTGGTCTGGCTTTTTTGCAATCTGCGAAGCGTAACGCTATTGAGGTAGCAACATGAGCACCCCTTTACCTTTGATCTCCGTCGTCATTCCTTCTTTCAACTGCCTGAAATATCTGCCCCATGCAGTTAATTCCATACTGGAGCAGGACTATCCAAACCTGGAGTTGATTATTGTTGATGACGGTTCAACGGACGGCTCCAGAGAGTGGTTGCGTAATTTCACCCTGGGATATGACGGAGCAGTCACTGCGCTGTACGACAAAGGCCTGGGCGCCGGCGGTGCGCGCAACCTGGGCGTGAGCTACGCCAAAGGGGAACTGGTGGCCTTTCTGGACGCCGATGACCTGTGGGAGCCAGGCAAACTGGAACGTCAGGTGGCGTATCATCAACAGAACCCGGATGCGGTGTTGAGCTTTACTGACTATGTGCATGTCCACGAAAACAACAGCGCGGTGATTTGCGGCTGTTTCGAATTCTGGCCGCATTTTCAGGAAGTCGCCTTAAGCGGTCTGCGAGCAGGGGATAAACGCGATCACGCTTATTGCACATTGGAGCGCGCCACATCGACTTTGTATGTCGAAAATGTCGTCGGCACCTCCAGCGTGATGGTATCGCGAGACGCCTTCTTCGCAGTGGGCGGCTTCGACGTCAGCCTGCTGTCCGCCAGCGACTGGGATCTGTGGCTGAAACTATCCACCGTTGGCGACGTAGGATTCACCCTGGCCCAGGACATGCGCTACCTCATTCGCCGCGGCGCCATCTCCCGCAGCATGGGCAAACGCCTGGCGGCGGTGAGAACGATTTTATCGCGACACATGGACACCGCCACAGCCCAGGACCCCCAGTCTCTCAGACTGGCCCAGGCGCAACTGGCGGCGGCCTACCGCGATTACCATCGCAGCCGGGGAGAGTGGTGGAAAGCAACCACCTCCGGCATGTCCGCCTTCCTGAAACAACCCACCCGCCGCCACCTCAAAGGCGTCATCAACAGCCTGCTGGCGCACCGGGAAGTACGTTTGCAGTAAAACGAGTTGGCTATGCTGGAATGACAACAACCACAATAAACCGTTCACCCTGAGCTTGTCGAAGGGCCACAGTCCCGCAGTGATCTTGAGCAAATCAATAACTCAACGGGAAATAACTTCCACTTGAGGGGGCTGGACTGGGATGAACGCTCTGGGAGGCCCTTCGACAAGCTCAGGGCGAACGGGATGAGGGTATCGCTTGTGGTTTGTTCACATGTCCTTTCCCCCATGGGAACGGGAAAAATCTGAATACGGGATTGATAACAACCACCAATAAACCGCTCGCCCTGAGCCTGTCGAAGGGCCACAGTCCCGCAGTGATCTTGAGCAAATTAATAACTCAACGGGAAATAATTTCCATTTGAATGGGGTGGATTTGGATGAACGCTCTGGGAGGCCCTTCGACAAGCTCAGGGCGAACGGGATGAGGGTATCGCTTGTGGTTTGTTCACACGTTCTCTTCATCATGTGAAAGGGAGCGATCTGAATACTGGATTGATAACAACCACCCAGAAACCGTTCGCCCTGAGCCTGTCGAAGGGCTGCAGTCCCGCAGTGATCTTGAGCAAATCAATAACTCAACGGGAAATAATTTCCATTTGAATGGGGTGGATTTGGATGAACGCTCTGGAAAGCCCTTCGACAGGCTCAGGGCGAACGGGATGAGTGGGTATCGCTTGTGGTTTGCTTACATGTCCTTTCCCCCATGGGAACGGGAAAAATCTGACTACTGAATTGACAACAACCACCCAGAAACCGTTCGCCCTGAGCCTGTCGAAGGGCCTGTGATATCGCCGCGATGGCGGGCAATATTACCTATCGGCACATAGATGCAAGCCAGCTTTTCGACCTTTCTGCTGATATAAAAAATACTGTTAATTGACTAATCTCTGCACGTTTTAAAATCGCAAATTTTTCAAATAAATAATGACAATATATTTGCTGCAGCCAGATAGTTACGACTATCAACAGCTTCATTTCGATCGGCGTCTGTTTCTGAGCAAAGCGAAAAATATTCAGGAACAGCGACAGTACTTAGCCTTTAGCCTTCACAACCTACCGTTAGAACCCTTTTGGGAAGGGAGTTGGGTTGGTGAGTTTAGGTCTGATGACGATGAGTCACATTGTCCAATTCCTGATATCAGCATGTGGGCCCCAGGAACGATGGTCCTCTCGCCGAAAGCGTATAAGGAGCTCGCAGAGCTGATTTCGACATGCGGGGAATTACTGCCCGTTAATTGCCAGGGAGAGCGGTTTTACATTTTTAATTGCATGACAATAGTGAACGCGGATGAAGCAGGTAGCAGAAGAACGATGGAGGGAGGGCGTGTTGTTTCTATCGACAAGCTGAATTTCAGTCCTACAAGTCGCGCCATCTTTAAGACTACGTATGACAATACATGGGGGCTCTACTGTCAGGAGGCCGTGAAAGATGCTATCGAAAGGAGCCACCTGTCTGGCATGCAGGTCAGTGAGGAGCTGTCCAGATCGTTTGATCAATAAGGCGCCTTATCTGCCTTAAATTTGATGTCGCAGGTTGGAGTAGCGACATTCAATATTCGGGCTAATAGGTCATCAGGCGAAGCATATGACTATCTACAGAATGCGAACCAATGGAAGTGACTTCCAGGAACTGATTTTTGATCGGTTTTTGTACCTGAACAAAGTTAGTGGATTGGCTGAAAAAAGAAGGTACTTGTCCTTTTTTACTCACAATTTATCGTTACAACCGCTATGGGATGACAGCTTTAGTGGCTCGTTCAAACCTTTTGAAGGGCGAACAGGAGGACCTATTCCCGATATAAGGATGTGGACCGCAGGGGCGATAGTTCTATCACCCAAAGCATATCGAGTCTTGGCGGAGGCTATTGCGCCTTATGGAGAGTTGCTGCCGGTCAACTGTGAAGGGGAGATCTATTACCTGTTCAATTGCCTGACAATGGTGGCGGCGGACGAGTTAATAAGTCAACGTTCTGTCTCTTTTGGCGCAGTTGTTTCGATTGAGAAACTGTCGTTTCCTCCTACAGACGCCATGATATTCAAAACCGATTATGACAACGGCTACAGTCTTTACTGTCAGTCAGCGTTAAAGGTGTTGATAGATCAACATGGTTTAAAAGGCATGGAGTTGCTGGAAGATTTATCCCGTTCATTTGATTAAGCATCGGCTCGCTAATCTCAAAATAGGTCGCATGTTTATTCCGTCATAAAGACGCATGCAGAAGTATGCGTAGGTCGGAAAAGCGCAGCGCCTTCCGACAGCGGCGCTGGAATATTTTTCTGAAAAGAGTGCGGGCAAATTACCTTGATGTTATTCCTGTTCTGACTGTGCGGACTTGTTTGTCGGATGACTCAGTCTACTAAACCGTCATGACTAAATAGTATGATGCGTTGTTCTGAATAAATTTTTAATTGGATAGATTTGTGGCTACGCCTCTTTATAAATACGTTGGTCCAGAGGACTTGCTGTCACTGGTTAGTAACGATGTTGATCGCTTCGCAATTCGAAGCGGCCAAGATGTACTTGACTGGGTTAGGCGGACCGGACAGTTCCTAAACAGAGATAAGACTGTTGTGGCGACTTACATTGTCGACAAGGAGGGCGTCTTATATGTTGGAGACCGACATATGGAGCATGTCGTCTGCGCTATTGGCGATTATGTTAGAGCCGCTGGGGAAATTACGTTTGAAGTGGCCGCGAAGGTATCCATTGTAGGCGCGACAAATCAATCTACAGGGTATTGCCCTGAGAAATCATGCTGGTATGCATTAAGTAAATCTCTAGAAGATACCTCCATCAAGGCGGTAGCGGAATTTACAGAGTCATTTGAATTTAGGATATGCTCTCACTGCAGCACAATAAACCTCATTAAGGAGTCTATCTTTTACTGTGCAGTCTGCGACACGGAATTAAGTCTGGACTGGAATATCGACAACAGAACTGACTAGCATGGGTAGGTCGGAAAAGCGCAGCGCCTTCCGACAGCGGCGTTCGAAATAGGCTCGTGATATAGCGCCGAGTAGCGGCATTGCAATTAATTTCGTATTTTCCTTGTCCTGGTTGTGAGGCGCTGAGTGTCGGAAGGCGCTGCGCTTTTCCGACCTACCGAGCTGAAATTAGCTAGGTGACGATACTCAAGCCCTTCGACAGGCTCAGGGCGAACGGGGTATGGTTTACCCTGAATCTTTCCTCTTTCAGATGGACGATAGTGATTCGACTGCCAGGTTGATAGGCAGTGAGTTGTTTGAAGATTTATCCCGTTCATTTGATTAAGCATTGGCGCGCTAATCTCAAAACAGGTCGCATGTTTATTCCGTCATAAAGACGCATGCTGTTTCCCCAGGATTAATCGGTCCAATCTTCCTATAAAAAGCCTCACCCCCACGATTTCCTGCCCCCTCTAAAACTCAAAAAGAAACACAATTACGCCCTTTGTTTTTGCTCTCATAAAGGCGTTCGTCCGCCAGTTGTAGCAGGGACTCCATTTCGTAGACGCCTTTCAGGGAGCTGAGGGCGGCGACGCCGAAGCTGGCGGTGAAGTTGAGTTCGCCGTTTTCGGTGGTCATCACGGAGCGTTCGAGAATGGTGCGCAGTTTTTCTGCGGTGCGGACGCCTTTTTCCAGTTCTGTGTTGGGCAGAACGATGACGAATTCTTCGCCGCCATAGCGGCAGACCCAGTCGACGTTCTGGCGCAGGTTTTCCGATAGGGTGTGGGCGAAAAATTTAATGGCGCGATCGCCGATCAGGTGGCCGTGGCCGTCGTTGATGCGTTTGAAATAGTCGATGTCGGCCATGATCACCGATAGCTCGATGTGATAGCGTTTGGAGCGTTTAATCTCCCCAGGCAGTTTGGTGTACAGAAAGTGCCGGTTATAGACGTTGGTTAACGGGTCGCGCTCCGCCAACTGGGCGATTTTCTCTTTTTGCTCTTCCAGCTTGCGATGTTGTTGAATGATGCGCGCGCCGCATTTAACCCGCGCCATCACTTCGCTGGGGGAAGCGGATTTTTTGATGAAGTCGTCGGCGCCGGCGCTGAGCCCTTCCACCACTTCCGCAGAGGTTTCCTTGCCGGTCAACAGGATGATGTAGTGATAGCCTTGCTCCCAGCGTCGCACCTGTATGCAAAAATCCAGGCCTGAGAACGCGGGCATCATCCAGTCGGTGAGGATGATTGAGCAGGGATGGGTTTTCAGGATGTGTAACCCTTCCTCAGCGCTGGCGGCTTTCAGCACCTTATGGCCAGCTTCTTCCAGCAGCAGGGAAATGTACTCGCGGAAGAAAAAGTCATCGTCCACGAGCAGCACTTGCATCCCGGACTGTTGGCCTGAGTTCTCGATCTCTTTCTTCGACACGGTTGGCGACTTCATAAAAACGCCCTCAGCAGAGTGATTGTATTCATATTCGTGGCGCCTTAAACAGCGCAGGCTTTTTCGTAAATGGAAAGTAACTTGGGAATGCAGGCCGTGGCGCTGTACTGGCGCGCGACGCGGTTTGCTGCGGCGATACGCAGACAACGGCGCTCATAAGGCGTTTGCGTGCGCCACCTTTCAATAGCGTTAACGAAAGCGTCCGCGGCGCCGGCGCAAATAAACCCGTTTTCGCCATGATCTATCAGCTGCGGCAGGTCTCCGACAGCGGTGGAGAACACCGCGACGCCGCGGGACATGGCTTCCAGAGCCGCATAGGGCAGGCCTTCCGTGTTGGACGTGATCAACAGCGCATCGGCGTTACGCCAGATTTTCTGCTGGTCCGGCTCGCTACCGTGCAGCGTCAGATTGTCTGGCGCGTGCGTTCGTAGCGTGGATTCCAGTGAACCTGAGCCATACATATGAAATTCCGTCTCGGGCAGACGGGCGGCGATATCGAGAAAAAGGGAAGGCCCTTTCTCTTTCTCCAGCCTGCCTACAAACAGCACTCGCTTTTGCTCGTTCTCCCAGGGTAGGTCCAGCTCCGGCGCGTCGATAAAATTGTTGACCAGCTCGCTGGCCCAGGGACGCAGTCTTTGTTGGATGTCGCGACTGACGCAAATGTTGGTGGAGAGGCCCGCGCTTAGCTTATCAATCAATGTATAAAGCCGGAGCTTGCCTGCGCCGCGATCGCCGTTGTGGAACGTCGAGACGCAAGGCGCGCCTGTTGCGGCGCCGGCCAGACGACCCATGACTCCCGCCTTGTAACCGTGAGTATGCAGGACATCGGCGGAGGTCGATTTCAGCAGGTCAATCAGCTCCCGCAAGCCCCGTTTTAGCTTCACAGTCGGGACGCCGCTGGCGGAAAGTTGCTTTTCCAGAGGATGCGCTCCGTAGTCCGCCAGCAACGCTAAAATCACATTGACGCCATGGGCCTGCAGGCCAGGGGCGAGGTGTGAGATGTGCGTTTCTATGCCGCCGTAGCCACGGCTGTCCAAGGTCAACAGGACAGTTTTCGGCGGCATTGTGCTGTGTGGACTTACATGTAACGGTCGCATTGGCGTCACCTTCTGGTACGTGTTTATACATACTCAATCAAGATTCAAGCCAGAAGCTTCTGTGCTGATATTGGGCTCTGTTTTTAAAAGGGTTTTAGAGGGACTGACGTAAATTTTAGGCTTGCGAAGTTACGTTGAATAGATGGCTTTTCGGTAAAGCCGCTCCCGATTTGCATTGCAATCCGCCAATGCAAAATCGCTAAAGGCGGATAAATACAGTGCTGACGGGGCATGGGACTTGGGCATAAAACCTGCTTTGGCAGGTAAAGCTAATGCAGGTACAACACATGCGGGTAAAACGCATGTAGGCAAAACTCACCAGGAAACGAAAGCATGACGGAAAAGCAGACCCGTTACTGGTCGACCACCGGCGCGTTGCTGGTCATAGCGGCCTTGGCGGCTGGCGCGTTTTGGCCGGTGAAGTCCTGGCCCTGGCCGCGCTTTATGGGAGAGCTGATGAATCTCGCGCACCTTCCGGCTGGGTTCATTCTTTATCTGATTACGCCCATGCTGGCCCCTTGGTTGGCGAGACGTCCGCTTGCGCGCATCCTGGCGTTGACCGCTTTGCTGATCATGCTGGAGCTGGCGCAGCCTCTGGTGGGACGAAGCCGCAGCCTGGAGGACGCCTTGATGGGTATGGCGGGCCTGATGGCGGGGTGGCTGTGGGGCGCTATTGGCTTTAGCGAGCATTCGGGGCGGGCGGCGTTGTTTCGCATCCTGGCGATTGGCCTGATGCTAGGCGCGATTTGCTGGCGGGGCGCTGGACTCTGGTGGGTGATGCGACAGAGCCTGGCGTTTCCTGAGTTATTGGCGATGGCGTCGCCGTTGACCACACAAAACTCCTGGCGCGGGTTGGGAACGCCGAAGATTTTGCTGCTGCAGGAAGCGCCTGAAGGAAATGGGCAAGAGGAAAACGGGAAGCAGGCGTTTATTCGGGCGCGGTCAGGAGCTGGGCGTTGGTTTGGGTTTGAGTTCGTCAATCCAGACCGTTCCTGGGGCGGGTATTCGCAGCTCTGTCTGACCGTAAGAACCCATACTGAAACAGGGAAAGGAAGACTGGTTGTGCGTATTGGCGATGCGGACTCGGTCAACTACAAGAGCAGCGCGACATTTGAGCAGGATATCTACGCCGCCTGGTCGCAACACTGCTTTTCCCTGAACCCGTTGCGCGCAGTGGACGGTAGGCGATTGAACCCTGAGCGTATGCGCGAAATCCTGATCTATATGGCCTCCGGCGAGCAAGTTCGATACTTGGATTTGCAAAGTGCAAGGCTGCAATGACGGTCGCGCCGGGACGGGTTTTAAGCAGGCGTTTCGATAGACAAAACTGATCGGACCCCTGCCTTGACGTAACCTGCGTCCACTTCTACATTCCAAACATACCCCTCCCGAGGATATATCGCGACCACTCATGGAACAGATACTGCTCGCCCGCCAACCTATCGTCGACGCATCGCTGGAAATAGTGGGGTATGAGTTGCTGTTTCGTTCCAATGATCCCGCCGCCGGTCCTATTCTGGATGGCGATAAAGCCACTTCTGTGGTGCTGCTCAATGCGTTTACTGAAAAAAGCATTCAGGAAGTTACTTCCGGCCATCTGGCGTTCGTTAACTTCACTGAACAGTTGTTGATGGAGCCGCCGCCGTTTCCAAAAGACCTGTTGGTCATCGAGATTCTGGAGTCAGTCGAGCCCACTAAGGAAGTCTGTGAGGCCGTGGCGCGCTTGGCCAAACGCGGCTACACCATCGCCCTGGATGACTACGATCTGCATAGCAAACAGGAAGTGCTGCTGGAGTACGCCTCCATCGTAAAGCTGGAGTTTCCGGCGATTGAGAAGGGCGCGTTTAAAGGCTTGGTGGACAAGATCCGTAAACGCAAGAAAGTGCGTTTGCTGGCGGAAAAAATCGAGACGCATGACGACTTCGAATTCTGCCTCAATAACGGCTGTGAGCTGTTTCAGGGGTATTTCTTCAGCAAGCCGGAGATCGTCACCGGTCGCAAAATGCCTCAGAGCAAGCTGGCGGTGCTGCGTTTGATCGCCATGGTGCAGAATCCGGACGCCTCCTTCGATCAGATTGTGAAAACCATCGCAAGCGATCCGCCCCTGAGCGTCAAACTGCTGCAACTGATCAACTCCATTTCGTTCCGGCGTCCGCAACCGATTGACTCCATTCACAAGGCCGCGGTGTTGCTGGGGCTGGAGCAACTGCGCGCCTGGGTGATGTTGCTGGCGCTGTCCGGCATTGAAGACAAACCGAAAGCGCTGATTGTCATTGCGCTGATTCGCGCCCGTATGTGCGAACAGATTGCCGCGACTATCGAACCGGATAAGCGCGACACCTATTTCACCATTGGCCTGTTTTCCACGCTGGATGCGTTTTTTGACCGCACAATCGAGGAAATCCTCAGCAAACTTCCGCTTTCCACGATGGTGATCGATGCTTTGCTTAGAGGCGAGGGCAAGGCCGGGCTGGCGTTGATTACCGTGCGTCTGTATGAACGCTGTGATATGCAGAATATTCCCTGGGCGCAGCTGGAAGAGCTGGGCTTGAACGGCCCCGCCATCAGTAAGTTGTACCGCGACAGCATTGTATGGGCGGACGAGCGTTCCAGTCTGAAAACATAGACGTTGCTGACGCCGCCATCGCGGCGGGATCAAGCAGATTTCTCCCTGCGCCACCTGCTTTTCTACCCAAGACAGTATTTTCTCCCTCAGATAGACTGCCCGGTTCTGGGCGCTCACTCTTTTAAAAATAATCCGCCCACCAAGCCTGAAAACGCTGATGAGAAGGTATTTAACAATATCGACGCGATGACGCTGTGAACTTTTATTGAGTCATGGCGCCGTTTGCAATCGGATCTGAAAGGAATATCGGATTTAATTGATTGGTCGGAGGTCCAATATGCGTAAATATCTTTGCAGCGCCGGGGTGGCGCTGTTTCCCTGTTTATTGTCCTTGTCCACCGTCGCCTGGGCGGAACCGGAAGCGCCGCCGGTGAAAGCGGTGCTGGTGAAATACAAAAGCGATGCTCTGGCTCATGGTGTCCGGCGCGCTGCGCCGTTGGCGGGCGTTACCGCCGCTGATCCGGTCACCCGGGATGGCGCTCTGGTGCGTTACGATCTGAATGGCATGACGCCGGAGGCGGCGGTGGCGCACTTCGCCGCAGACCCCGCCGTGGCCTACGCCGAGCCGGATTATCCATTGCGTATGGACGCAACGCCGGACGACCCTGCGCTGACTGAGCAGTGGGCCTTGTTCAACGTCGACGATCGCAACAACGACATTCGCGCTTTGGACGCCTGGAATCTGCAAACCGGCGATACGCACGTACTGCTGGGCATGATCGACAGCGGCGTGGACTACCGCCATGAGGATTTGCAGGACAACCTGTGGATCAACCCTGGCGAAATCCCCAATAACGGCCGCGACGACGACGGTAATGGCTACGTGGACGATATCTATGGCGTCAACGTGGTGAAGCGTAGCGGCGATCCGATGGACGCTAACAAGCACGGCACCCATGTCGCCGGTATCATGGCGGCGGTGGGCGATAACGGCCTGGGCGGCGTCGGCGTCAACTGGCGTGGCGCCTTGGTCACCTGCGCCTTCATCGACGAGGATGGCTTCGGTTACACCTCCGACGCGATCGCCTGCATGGACTACATGGTGGACCTCAAGCGCCGCGGCGAAGCGCTGGCGGCGATCAACAACAGCTGGGGCGGCGGCGCGCCCGGTCAGGCGATGGAAGAGGCTATCCAACGAGTGGAAGCCGCGGGCGTGCTGATGGTGTTCTCCGCGGGCAATGACGGCCGCAACAATGATCATTACGGACACTTTCCCTCGAATTACGACAACCCGGCCATTGTCTCGGTCGCCAGCACGGATCGGGAAGGGGAGTTGTCCGGCTTTTCCAATTACGGGCTGGAGAAAGTGCATATTGCAGCGCCAGGATCGGATATCTATTCCACCTTGCCCAATCACGCCTACGGCTCTCTCAGTGGCACCTCCATGGCTGCGCCGATGATCACCGGAACCTTGGGGCTGATGGCGGCGCATAACCCGGACCTGGACGCGCAAGCGCTGAAACAGGCGTTGCTGGACGGCGCCGATCAGGTCGCCGCGCTACAGGGCAAAATTCCTGACGGACGCCGCCTGAATCTGGAAAAAGCGCTGCTGGCGGCGGATGATCGGCCGGGCTTTCGCATCGCCCCGGAAACGGACGTGGTGGATATTCCCCAGGGCGAGATGCGTTCGTTGACGGCGTGTTTGCAGCCTTTGTTCGACTGGAGCGGAATGGCGGATCTGTCCGTTTCGCAGCCTCAGGCTGGCGTTTACGTACAGCTTCCCCGGGCCTTGCAAGCGAATGAAAGCGGCGATATGACTTTTAGCGTCGGCGCGGAGACGCCGGTGGGGCGCTATTTCGTGGAGCTTAAAGGCGTGGAAAGCGATAAGGCGAGCCAGCCCTTCAAAAGCGCCAAGCGCATCACCGTCAATGTGCTGCCGCAAGGAACGCGGGATTTCGATTACGCCAACGGCGAAGCGACGCCCATTCCTGACCATAATTCCCGTGGGCTATGGAGTCCGATGCTGGTGTCCGAGAATCTGGAGCTGTGGGACGCCGCAGTGAGTCTGGATATCCTTCATCCCTGGCGCGGCGATTTGCTGGTCAACCTGTTGTCGCCGGACGGACGGAGCTTTCGTCTGCGGGAGCGGGGCGGCTTGACGGAAGATGATCTGGTGCGCTCATATCGACTGCCGCAGATGCGCAATATCCCCTCGCAAGGGCTGTGGTTCCTGCAAGTGATCGACGCCTCGCCGTTCCAGGAAGGCGTGCTCAATCACTGGGACCTGCGTTTGCGCGGGCGTCCGCTGGTCGCTGCGGAGCTGACCGAGCGCACGTTGCAGACCGAGGACGTCACTCTGCCCAAAGGCGAGACCACGGAAATCGTGCTGCCTCAGCATGCGGTGGGCAAAGTCAAAGGCGTTGCCGTGGATCTGGCGATCAGCGGCGCCTGGTTGGGCGGCTATAAAGTCACTCTGCTGTCCCCGGCGGGCACGGAGTATGTGCTGCACGATAAAAACGGCAGCTTCAATGACTACGACCTGCAACTGGCGGATCATTTCATCACGGATTTCCATGACGAAAACGCCGCCGGCGCCTGGAAAATCCAGGTGGCGCGCATAGGTCTGGACGACAAAGCGCTACTGCGCCATGGCGCCATCAAGCTCTATATTGCGCCTGACTGATGGCGCTTTCGCAGTGATCGCCAAGCCGCCTTAATCGGCGGCTTCGGGCTCTTCGTAATGAAACTTCATGTATTCGCAATCCCAGGAGGAATCGCTCAGGACGCGTCTGACCTGATCGCGGCTGAATACATACATGTTGCCCTGATAGTTCTTTTTATATGCGTCATAGCCCATATCGACGCTCTGCGCCAAGGCGGCTCTGAATTCTTTGGATTTGACTACTTCGGAGATTTTATCACCCAGCTTGGTTCGGTACTGTTCGAGACTCATTGAATCAACGTCAGGCCAATACTTGGGATTATGGACTTCGCAAAACGCCTCAGCTTCGTTCTTCAAATCCTGCGCGGACGATTCCGCGCATGCTGGCGTGGCGGCGAGCGCAGTTAAACAGACAATCAAAAAAGGTCGCATTCTTATACTCAATAATTCCTGATCGGTGAAAAAGCCGGCGTCGCCAAGGCGTGTCATCTACACGACAGAGTAGGGCTTGTCGTTCACCTATACTCCTCGTTAAACCCATAAAAATAAACCATGGACGCCTGAGTATTATCGTTGGCGTCCGAGAACGGGAGAAACGGGATGAAAACACTGTCCGAGCATTTGACCCAGTATGCGGCTTATCACCGTGACCGCCGCAATATCGCCACCCATTTTATCGGCATTCCCATGATAGTGCTGTCCATCGCTACGTTGCTGTCGCGGACGAGCTTCGAGCTGTTCGGTAGCGCAACGACGCCAGCGATGATTGTGGTGATCGCCTCGCTGGTTTTTTATTTGATGTTGGATTTCGCTTTTGCGTTGTTGATGGCGGTTTTGTATGCCCTGACACTTTGGGGCGCTGCTGCGCTGGCGGCGCAATCGCAGGCAGTGTGGTTGAGTGCAGGCATCGGATTGTTTGTGGTGGGCTGGGTGTTTCAGTTTGTTGGCCATTATTATGAAGGGCGCAAACCTGCGTTTGTGGACGATCTGAGTGGTCTGATTATCGGACCGTTGTTCGTGGCGGCGGAAGCCTGTTTCTACTTCGGCATGCGGCGGGAAGTTCTGCTTTCCATCGAAGAAAAAGTCGGCCCGACGCTGATACGCGATATGAGCGCGACCCATACCGACAGCAAGCGTTTGCATGAATCTTGATCTGGTCGCCCATTGATCAAAAAACTGATATCCCCCTCACAGATTTGTAACTGGTGAAGGATTAACCCAAAAAGCCCATTGCCCCCGGGCTTTTTTTTAGGCAATTTATGAAAGCGTTTTCATTAACGGAAATCATAGAATTACAAAGGGGGTAATCATGGCGTTTGTACAGGACAACAAGGAATCACCACGGCGTTCCGCCGCCAGGGCCGGGCTGTTTATGTTGTCGGCGCTGTCCGCTGCCATGGCGCAGGCGGATGTCGGCGCGTTGTTGTGGGAAGAAGATTTTGACTCGTTGAACCCTTCCGTCTGGAATGTCGACGAGGGCGATGGCTGTCCGAGCCTGTGCGGTTGGGGCAACCAGGAATTGCAGTGGTATGCCAAGGACAATTTGTCTATTGAAGAGATTCCCGCAGAGCCGGGCAATCATGCCTTGGTGATTGAGGCTCGTCGCCAGGATGTCAGCGGCAAAGCCTTTACGTCAGGCAAAATCACCACTAAAGACGCCGTCTCCGTTCGCTACGGCATGATCGAAATCCGCATGCAGGCGCCGGAAGTCGGCGTTGGTTTGTGGCCGGCGGCCTGGATGCTGGGCACCAGCACCGCCAATTGGCCGGCCAAAGGTGAAATCGATATCATGGAAATGGGCCACAGCGCGGCGGGACGCAAGAACGCCGGGCACGATGGCGCCCCCATCAACAACTACGTCGGCTCCAACCTGATTTTCTATGCGGACTCAGCCTGCGTGCCGGAAAATCCCTCCTGCGCCGCCAGCACCGCCTGGAACACTGACAACGCCTATGTGGCGCCGACGCCGTTGAGCAATCGCTTCGTCACTTATCGTCTGTACTGGACAGAGTCTCAGATCCGCTTCGCCATCGTGGATAACGGCCAGGAGCATGACCTGTACGATAACCCAATCGCCATTGGCGGAGAGGCGGAAGAATTCCAGGCGCCGTTCTATTTCCTGTTGAATCTGGCGGTGGGTGGGAATTTCACCGACGCGCATGACAACGGTCAGGTGTCCGCGCCGCTGCCGGGCAAAATGCTGGTGGACTACATCCGCGTGTATGAGCTGGATGGACAAGGCGAAGTCAAACTCGGCCGTCCTGGCCCGGAAACCGGAACCTTTGGCGTGTTTACCGATGAAAGCGCCACCACCAACAAACTGGAAGCTGGCTCTTCATCCGATATCTATGTGTGGGATCAAACCACGTCTGGCGGCTCGGAAGCGCCTTATGAAGGCGACAAAGTCATCTCCTGGAAAGCCAAGGCCAACACTTGGTTTGGCGGCGGTATTCAGGCGCGGCAACCGGTCAATTTGAGCAAGTTTGACGAAGGCGAGCTGAAATTCCGCATCAAGATTCCCGCCGACGTTTCTTTCCGCATCGGCGTGACAGACACCCATACCAACCAGAACTGGCTGGATTTCCCCGCTTTTGAAGATAAATACGGCCTGACCCGTAACGGAGAATGGGGCGAAGTCAGCATCCCTGTGTCAGAGCTGCGCGGCCCGCTGATTGACCTGCGCTCTATCCAATATCCTTTCGCTATTCTGAGCAAAGACGGTCAATTGCCGGGAGCGGACTTCGCTTTCGCCATTGACGATATTCTTTGGACAGGCGGAGGCGGTCCCGTAGTGGTGGACAGCGATAACGACGGCGTCAACGACAATGAGGACATGTGTCCCGGCACGCCTGCGGGTACGCCAGTCGGCGCGGACGGTTGCCCTCTGGAGCAGGATGCGGACGGCGATGGCGTGGAGGACAGCATCGATCAGTGTCCCAACACGCCGGCGGGCGCAGACGTGGATGAAGTGGGCTGTCAGATCATCGTGACCGACAAGGTGAAAGTGCAGGCGGAAGACTACAGCGCCTTCTACGACACCACCCCCGGCAACAACGGCGGCGCTTACCGTGAAGACGATGTCGATATTGAAACTACCTCTGACGTGGACGGCGGCTACAACATCGGCTGGACCGACGCCAACGAATGGCTGGAGTACAGCGTCACGCTGGGCCAGGGGCAGTACAGTCTCGACGCGCGCGTCGCCTCCCTGGTGGGCAATGGCAAATACGCCGTATTCATTGACGGAGATCTGGTTGGTTCAAAAACCGTCGACGCCACTGGCGGCTGGCAGCAGTTCGCGACGCAAGAAGTAGGCAGCTTCAGTGTCGAACGCGGGCAGCACACAATGCGGGTTGAACTGTATGGCGGCGAGCTGAATCTTAACTGGATGGAAATTCGTTCCATGGATGTCATCGACAGCGATGGCGACGGGGTCAAGGACGAGCGGGATTTGTGCCCGGGCACGCCCGCCGGCGACGAGGTGGACGAGAACGGCTGTACGGTGGTGCGAACCGAAAATGTCACCGTGCAGGCGGAAGACTATGACGCCTACTTCGACACTACCCCCGGCAATCAGGGCGGCGCTCATCGTAATGACGACGTGGACATCGAAGTCAGCGGCGATATCGACGGTGGTCACAACGTGGGCTGGATCGCCGGCTCTGAATGGCTGGAGTACAACGTGACGCTGGGCGCCGGCGAGTATGATCTGACGGCCCGCGTCGCCTCCGCTGTGGGCGGCGGTCGCTTCCGCGTGCTGGTGGATGGAACGGAAGTGGGACAGGGCTCCGTCGCCAATACCGGAGGCTGGCAGTCCTATCGCACGCTTCCCATTGGAACTTTCTCCGTGGATCAGGGCGAGCATCGTGTGCGGGTGGAGGCGAGCGTGGGCGAGTTCAATCTGAACTGGCTGAATATTCTCACTCATAGCGATTCTGACAGTGACAATGACGGCGTCGCCGATAATCTGGATCAGTGCCCCAATACGCCAGCGGGAACTCAGGTTGACGCCAGCGGTTGTCCTGTCGGCGGTGAGGGGGGCAGCGTTCGCGTGATGACGTTCAACGTTCGCACGGAGCAGGCGAACGACCCGGGCGAACGCAACTGGAGCCAACGCAAGGGCGAGGTGGTGCGTACGATTCAGCGCCAGAACCCGGATTTACTGGGCCTGCAGGAGCCAACCGGCGGACAGTATGACTTTATCAAAAACACCCTGGGCGCGAATTGGGGCGCCACCAGCTACCGTCAGATTCTCTATCGCTCCGACCTCTACACCTATGTGGATGGCGGCCTGATTGATCTGGTGGCGGATGTGTGGGGCCCACGCAGTGCGGAGTGGGCGAAAATGCGCCGCAACGCCGACGGTCGTGAGCTGGTGTTCATCAATACCCACTGGGGTGTAGACGGCAATTCCCAGCAGGGCTCCGCCAATATTCTGAGAGACCGTCTGGGTGAGGTGAATCAGAACTGGAGCATGCCGACAGTGCTGTTGGGCGATCTTAACGCGTCACCCGGCAGCGGGCCGGTGAATACCCTGGTGAATCAGACCCCGTTGTCCAGTTTCTTCACTGGCGGCACGTTCAACGGCTGGAATGTACAGCCCGGACCTCAGCTTGATCATGTGGTCGGGTCCGGCGTCAGCGCGGTGGGCTGTGCTTTAGAAAAATATCGTGAAGGGGATTATCCGCCTTCCGATCATTATCCGATCGCTTGCGAGCTGCGTTTGCAGTAAGCAGGCTCTCTCCCTTGTAGCCCAGCGCACGCTGAGGATAACGTGCGCTGGCTGTTACGAACTAAGCCGCGTCGTACTTGGCTTCAATCTCCAGCGCCGCCTGATAGCCGGCATGTTTCTCCAACACGCCCTGATAGCGCTGAATATTGGGATACTTGGCCATCGCGCCGCTGCGCTGCACAAAATCCAGAATGAAAGACATCATGATATCCGCGCCAGTGAGTCGGTTATCGACCAGATAGTCTTTGCCTTCCAGAGACTGCTCGAGATGTCCGATCACCTTGCTGATTTCCGACTGCGCATATCCCTGCAGGAAGCGGGTTTCAGTCCCGTCCATGTCGAGAAACAGCTTCAGTAGTAACGGCAGAATCGCCGAGCTTTCCGAGAAATGAATCCAGTACAGGTACTCCGCGTATGACTTGCTGTCGCGGACTGGGGCCAGTTTGTCCGCGGCGTAGCGTTCAATCAGGAACTCTGTAATCGCGCCGGATTCCGGCAGCACAATGTCGTCCACTTCGATCACCGGGGATTTGCCCAGGGGGTGAATCTGGGTCAATTCCGGTGGCGCCAGCGACGTGGTTTTATCCCGCTGATAGGGAATCACGCTGTAAGGCTGACCGATTTCCTCCAGCAGCCAGATGATGCGGCGGGAGCGGGATTTGTTGAGGTGGTGCAGTTTGATCATGGGATGAAGTCCTGTTCTCTGGGTGTGAGTGACGCAGGGCGTTTAGGGGACAGCGCAGGCTGCATGAGATGGCTCCGCCTGAGCGAAAACGCCCCTGGGTGAGTCAGACGTCGATGTTAAGTGATTGAAAAATTGCGGTAAATAACCATTGGATGTTTTCGGTGTAAATTTTGTTAATCCGCGCCCGGCAGGCTTTTTTCCCTCCACTATAATTAAGGTATAGCCGGGAAAGCCTGGAGTTAGTTTTACTACGCGTGAGGCGACGTTCCGGACCACTGCAAAACGTCTCTGCATGGATCATCAACAAGGCCGATGCCATCGGCGGGTGCTGTCTATGAGAGATACCAGAAAAGAGTCCAAGCATTTACCTTCTGTCTGTCCATGGTGGTTTTCTCTTCTCATCAACGTTCTGTGGATCGCGAATCTGCAGGCGGTTGATTTTGATACGTTCAAACAGGAAGCGGAGAAGGCTGGGGCGGTGTATATCGCCTATTCTGACGGAGAAGAATTTCATCAGCTCTTTGTCGAGGGGAAAGCCAGTGAGGCGATACATCGCCTGCAGAGCCTGACCCCTGACGACGCCAAGTCCGTCTATGACTATTTCATTCTCGGCAACATGCTCTACCAGCTCGACCCGAACGTCAGCTACAGCTATATGATTCGCGCCGAACGCCTGGAGCCGGACAACCCCATGATCCTCTATGAACGAGGCATGCATGAACATCGCAACAGCCAATTCCAGAGTGCGCTGCGCTATTACGAAAGACTGGTCAGGGCCAGACCAGAGGGACTGAATCCCATCGCCTGGGCGTATATCACCCATGCCTATCTGATGCAGGGGGACGTGGATAAGGCGTTCAACGCCTGGCGTAAATCCGACTTCAGCGAGCACCATATCGCCATAGAAAAAGGCATGTATACGCTGTTCTCCGATAGCCATCAGGAGGCGCGCCGGGAAGCGTTTATTCGTGATATTGAGGCGGGAGCGGCGGATAAGCTGTGCGACCTGTGGGCGTTGGATTCGAACTGGGAAATAGACTGGTGGAATCAGCGCCCGAAAGAAGATTACCTGGCGTTCGACAGAGCGTTAATCGCCAGGACGGTGACGGACGCCAACTCGCCGCAAGCTGCGCAACTACGTTTGTGTCAGGATATCGACCGGCTCTCGCAAGGGGAGCTGCTGCAACGATTACAGGCGCTGAAAATTTCACCGCCAGATAACCAATTGCCTGTTTCCGCAACGCTGATCCGCAAGATTTTCGCGCAATTGACCACGTTAAAGGCGGCGACGCCCAGCCAGCTTTTCGACAGGTATGGCGCGCAACTGAAAAGCTACGCGGCGCAGTTCCCTCAAGAGCCGCTGTATTACGACTTGCTGGGATTCTTATACGCCAATGCGGGCAAGAGCGACGCTCTGAAAGAAGTGGACGAATACGGCTGGAAAATTCTCAAGAAGGAGAAGTTCGCCAACAGTTACGTGGTTGGGCTGGGGCGGGAAAACAAGGCGTTTATCCCCACGCTTAATGAAGCCCTGCGCGAATTCCCCAACAGCGCTTTCCTGAATACGATCTATCTGCAATTCGGCGAAAAGAACAAGCAGACTCTGGCGCGCTATGTGGCGTCCCAGTTCAGTAATGTCAGCGGTTCGACCTACCGCTTGAGCGATTACATGGCGAGCCTGCAGTACGAGATTGAGAACCTGTAGCCGGGATCTGAAAGGCGAGTGCGCGTCAGATCGGACGCGCACTCAAGAGGCTAACAACAGGGAGCGTCTGCGCTGACTGAAGGCGATGCGCCGTCAAAGGGAGCCGCGGTTCCGCATCCTTCAAAGATGCCATAGTGTCGGCTAAAGTCCCCGATAAACTGAAAGTGATTGGCGAATCGCGTGTCGCACAGCATACGCCAGGTATTGCCGCAGACCGGGAATACGCGGCCGGTTTCTATCGCATGGTGTTTGTCGAGCATGAACTGATGGGGATGATCTGGAATGGTTCCTTGGTAAATAACCGCCTGACCGTAGTCCTCACAAGCGGTTTCCAGTTCGTCTATTTTGAACAGCCTGTAGGTGGCGGAGTAAAAATTAATACTGCCGATACGGTCCGCAAGACTGTTATCAGTAATAACCAGTGGCCTGTCTTCCACTAAACGCGGGTCGGCGAAGCCGGTCTGATGCGCCAGTCGCAGGAAGTCGTTCCAGTACAGCGCGCCGCCCAGACACTCGCCATAGAGGGTGGGGTCTTCCCGCAGGGCGTCGGGAACCCGTCTGTCGGCGTACACATCCGAGAAGTAAAACTCTCCGCCGGGCTTTAACAGGCGGTGTAATCCACGCAATACAGACGTTTTATCCGGCGACAGATTAATCACGCAATTGGAGACGATGACGTCAAAAGACCCAGGCTCAAGATCCAGCTCGTCCAGTTTCTCAATATAACCCTGCAAAAAGCGCACGTTATCGAATCCAAACTGCTCTGCATGCCAGGCCTGATGAGATCGGGCGACCTGCAACTGCTCATCCGTCATATCCACGCCGACCACCTGCCCATGGGGTCCCACCAACTGAGCCAGCGCATACACATCACGCCCGGAGCCACAGCCCAGGTCCAACACCCGACAACCTTCCAACAACGGCGGACACACCAGCCCGCACCCGTAATAACGGGCGGACACCTCTGGATGAATCCGCGCCAATAAAGGCTTCAACCAGGCGGGAACACTGCTGACGTCGCAACAGGCGGAAGTTTTCAGGTCAGAGGAACTTTGCAGTTGTTTGCCGTAGTAGTCTTTGACGAGTTCGTGCATGGGACGTTTCCTGGACCTAGTCGTAACGAGATTAACTGAACAGGCCTGAAGGCTAACCCAGAAGTCTATTCGTTATCCAGATCAAAGGTATTTATCATTCGGTAAGCCCTTTTATGATGACGACAAACAATCCAGCAGCGACAAGGCGGAAAATGGTGTTTTTTTCTTTAGCGAATACGCCTGAAAAGGCAGTTAATTGCGTTCGTATTTCTATTGTGCTTTCTGCGCTGTTTTTTATTATCTCGTGTGGAGGAGAGCCTGCAGAAGTAAAAACGTATACCAAAGATGGTTTTACGATGACTATCCCCGGTGGTTGGCGCGCGACGGAGGATTCCTATCAAATTTGGGGGACTCGGTTTTTGTCTTTCGATGCCGTGGATGACGCCATTGTAAACGTGGAGATATACACAGCTGAGAATGTCCAGGACTTAAAGGAAGAGAATAATTTTGATTTGCAGAAACTGGTTACGCAATACAATAGGTTTTCGGACTCGTTTTTAGTGGCGGCCACCGAGAAAAGCGAGCCCGTATTTAGGGAAATTAGCAGGCTTGGCTTAAATGGTATTGAGCAAAGTGGGAGCGCTGCGTTTGTGGATATCGATGCAAGCTATGTCAAAGAGTTTTATCTGGTTACCCAAAAAAGTGGGGAAGCGTTTTTCGTTGCGATCGAAATGTCCCCAGATGAGCATAAGTTGATGAATCAGGATATTGACCTTTTTTTATCCAGGCTGATGGAGAACTGAGGTTGTTGGAATTCAGGCTTAACGTGTTTGGCATTGATATGAGTCCTACGTCATCGCCTCATTAATCAACGAAGTCAAAACATGATCCGTCCATTCGCCGTTTATCTTCAGATAGGATTTGGCTTTTCCTTCTACCTCAAAGCCCAGGGACGCTAATAGTTTGCCGCTGCGGTGATTTTCCGGGCGGTAGTTGGCCATGATGCGGTGGAGTCCGTAGTGGTGAAACATGAAATAAATTCCCGCCGACAAGGCCTCCTGCATCAATCCCTTGCCTTGTTCCTGGCCTGCGATGGCGAAGCCCAGATGGCAGGCCTGGAAGGCGCCGCGTACGATGTTGGAGAAGTTGCAGATGCCGATAACGTCGTCAGATTGTCGGGGGAACATCAGTAAACTCACTGCGTAGCCTTGCTCCATGACGCGAGCCATGTCTGTCAGTCGCTGCATTTGTCCGGAGAAAGTATAAAAATCGTCATCCCGAGCGGGCTCCCAGGGCGTCAAATGGGCTTTGTTGTGCGTGTAGTAGTCGAGCACGCCTTGGGCGTAAATAGGGGAGGCCAAACGTAGAGAAAGACGTTCTGTCAGCAGTCCTGCGCCGGGAAATAGCTGTAATTCTGGGGGCATTCTTCTATTCCGTAGATGAAAAAGAGATAAATCGGCTGCCTAGTTTACCTAATAACGACTGTAGAAAGCCCATGGGGAGTGTTAAATTACCGCCCTGAAAATTGCACTCGCTCAAAATCCTTATCTACGGCCACCGTGGGCCGAGCGTAGCGCTTCACATCTCAATTTTTCACAGGGAGATAACTGGCATGGTCAGACTCGCGCAGTTTGCCGGCGCAGCAATGGCGGTGATCGCAGTGGCGCTCCTGTTGATCAAAATCTTCAGCGGCGAGAATGCCGGTCTTAGCGATGAATCCATCTATTTTATGTCTCTCTTTCAGGCTTTACTTGGTGGTCTGGTGATCTATGCGGGGCAATTGAAAATTCAGGGGAAAGAGAACGGCGATAAGATTTTCAGGGCGAGCATTGCCGCAACGCTGCTGTTTTTTGTTATGGCTTATCGCTGGTTTTACAGTGGGGTATAGCGCAGCGAGCTTTCATAAGCCGCTCTAAATTGCGTTGTTGGATAACGATGATAACTTGGAAACGCCAGCCAGAGGATGCCTTCGTATCCCGCTACATCGAGTGTTATTGGTTTCTCCGCAAAGACAAGGACGATATCGCTCATGACAGCCCCAAACTGAATCCCTGTCCAGAAGCCCATTTAATTATTGCCCCGCCGGAGCAGTCCTATACATATAGCCTTTGCGAGCGGGCGCTTTCTGGAAAAGGGACGCACCTGAAGCTTCCCAATACCAGCAGTATGACTTTACATCAGGCGGAGCCGTTCGCCATCCTGGGGGTTAAATTCAAGCCGGGCGCGCTCTATTCAATCGCCAATGGTCTCGCCGCTATTGATGACGTCATCTCTCCGCCGGGTTTTCTGGCTGCAATGCCTGATCTGCTGAGAGAGGATGTTCTCAATAACGCCGCCGACGACGCTGTAACCGTAGGCTGGAACCTGGATGCATGGTTCAAGGCGCATTCGCACTGCATCCGGGAAGATAGGCATAGCCGGCTGGCGCGAGATGCACTGACACTGCTTGCAACCACGAAAGCGTCCGAGCTTGAGACGGGGTTATATCGTTCTTTGCGGGCGGTGCAGCGCGCTTTTGTGCGGGTGACCGGACTGACGCCGAAACAATATCAGATCATGGTGAGACTGGATGAGCTACTGTTGTATCTATACCAGCAAAATACCGAATCCATGAGCTGGGCGGATGTGGCCGCCATATTTGGCTTTACTGATCAGCCTCATCTCATTCGATACTTTAAGAAACTGATTGGCGATACGCCTCATGCGTACCGGCAAGCCAAAAATTTAACGATAGATGCTTATGGCGACTTTGAATAAGTCAGCCAGGCTTTTACGAGGCATTGCAAGTGGAAAGCATTGTTGTTCGACGCGTCTCAGTTGGACGTTCTTCAGGGCTAACAAAATGAATAGCAGAATTCATACGCTGCTTTTATCCGCCGACGTCAGGGGGAGTTGGGAGTATCCTCCTGATTTTAATTGGGAGTCCTCTGTCAGGGGCCTTGAGAAACATAAGGGGGCGTTGGAAAAGATCATGTCTGCGGAGCTTGAGTTAGACGCAAACGCTCAGGACGCTTCATTTTTTGCGGATATCTATCAGCTGGAAACGCCGTACGCCGCTAGCGGGGCGCTCCAGGCCGTGATTTATCATTTCGCCTTGCGTTTTTCCAACTACGGCGGGCTATTCACGCTTCTCAACGAAAGGGCGTGCGACAGCGACGAGCAGCGACAGTTGCAAAGCTGCATCGCCTATCTTGAAGCTCAGGGATATGTCTACATACCCGTGAGCGAACTGGACTGCCCTTACGATGGCGTCAATGCTGGAGATATCTCGCCAATAACCTGGTGGACGCGATACTTTGATTATCTGTAACTTGGCTATTTATGCGCTCACTGGCGAATACGAACGCCTATATTCGACCTACTGCGCAAAAAGTTTATCAATCTGACCAAAGACTTGCCTAAACGGACTGAAACAGAGCGCCAGAAGGACTGCATATTCTTGGGCTGTTGCCGCAAATATGACATATAATCGCCGCCCCATTACGCGCACGGATTATCGAGGTAGTAAATGAGCGATAGCGCATACAGCGATTTGGCGGCGGGCCAGATCGATTTGAGAAACGCAGAAAAGCGTTTTACCCGCAAAGATGAGTTTCAAACTCAAAAAGAATGGGGCGAGCAGTATTTTGGAGAAAGAATCGGCGCGCTTCTAGTGACGCTTTCCATGATGTTGCTGGCTTCAGTCTGGATGATCACCGTCACGGATTTGACCCGTTATGGCGTGACAGCCGCCGTCGCACTCTCGTACTGCTTGCTGGCGAAAGTGCTATTCAGAAAAAACCGGGAGCTACAACGCTTCAGAGAGGCGCAGGCGACGCGATTCATGCGCCGTAAGCAATGGCTTGAGCAGCAGGCCAAGACCGTTTCCTAGTTTGATTTGTGAGTTGACTTGAGCGAAGAGGAGACAGGGCGAATGGCTGATATTCAGATAGAAGGCGTATCACTGGCGGAAATCCTCGGCTGGACAGAAGCGGAATTTGACGCCTTGGTCCTGACCGATAAACCCCTGGTGGTTAACATCGGCTCCGCATCCGTACTCGGGCAGTTCTCATACGCAGACAAAATTCTGACTGTCGAACTGGCGCAAATTGACGGCGGAGGTGAGGGCGTCCTTCCCGCCATTACCCGCATCGCGAAAAAGGCGGCGCAAATAAAAAACGCCGAACACATAGAATGCGTCGTACACGCCATCCACTGCGCCAATCCCAACCTGAAATTACGCGCCCATTTGGAACGCACCGGCTTTGAAATCAAACAGGTGGAAGGTAAGGGCGAGGCGTATTTTAAGAGGATTTCTGTATAGGGGGATGGGGGCTTTAAGTCAGCTCAGGCATATTCACGAGGCAAAAATACACGATCAATTAATATGCTAATCGAAATGTGTGTGCGAGGCTTAAACAAACCACTTCTCTAACGAACAAGTGAAGCGCTAATGGCGATCTCCAAGAAAGGCTCCAGAAAGATAATCGTAGATTCGGTGGAATATCGCTGGATAATCAGACATAAACCAACCTATTCCCAGGCGGCGTTTGTAACCGATGCGCTGGCCGGGGTTCAGCTGGCGGATAATCCTGGCGCGGTATTGGCGATTAGCTTTCCGTTTCCCAGGTGTGATAATTGGCTTGAGAGACCCGCAGAGTCTGTTACGCCAAAAATGATCAAGGCTTGTATTCGAGCGGCGTTGTCAGAGGGATGGAGTCCTGAGGAGCCGGGCGTTTCGTTTCAGTATAGCCACACCCCCGCTGCACTTGTTGAATCAATTCAATAACAGGCCGCCCGCATACGGGCGACTTGCCGTCTTACATGCGTCAGTTAGATATATATCTGACCGTTTTTCACAAACACGGATTTATTGAATAGCCCCATATCCAAAGGGTTGGGCAGCCTGACATCCTTGATCGTCGGTATCGCTCGCTCATCTTCATCAAAGCATCTGTCTATTTGCGAGATGAAAACCAGAATGCACTTTTTGGCTCTGGCGTAGCTTTTCAGTTCTTCGATCTGTTGCTGAAGAGGCGGTTTGTTACGATTTTGATCAAGCAGCTGCAGATAATCCACGGCGATTAGCGATCCTTCGGTAACCCAGTCCTTTGTTTGCTTTACTATGTAATCCGAAGATATCTCGTCAGACATATCCAGTTTTAGTAAAGGATGATCAGGCTCGAACTGTCGATCCAGCGTTGAGAGTTTTTCAATGAGCGCAGTTTTCGAATATTCCAATGAAAAAAAGAAGCATTGTCGCCCCTCTTTAATGGCTTGTAATACAAGCTGCAGAGCCAGGGTCGTCTTACCCAGGCCCGGTCTGGCGCCGATCAGTAGCAAGTCGCCGGGATGCAGGTAATCTAAAAGCTCTTCTGTTGTTTGGGGAGTGAAGGTTTTCACCTTGGATTGCAGGAGACTCCAGGAGCTAAAGCCCTCAGCCCTGGCTATTTGATCCAAGGCTTCAGTTATGGTGATGGACTGAGCGCGTTTCAGGGCTTTAGCTTTGCCTTTTAGAACATGTACGGGAGCGGTAAGTTTCATATTGAACCTTTAATCGCGGGTTTCTAAACATTCCCTTCTTCTGTTCCAAACCCAATTAAAGGTTAGAGGCGATGATGAACAACTCTGCACTTAAGTGCTTTCCCGGTGAAGGGGGGAAGCGCGAGTCGAGCGCGCTTAAATGTTAACAGACCGCGCTTAATATTCAATGCCGTCCACAAACCCTGTCAGCAGCTCAAATCCCTCACGCCAGTCTCCCAGGTTGGAGCTGGCGTTAATGTGTCCTTTGGGACCAATATTGGTGATGCTGGCCCCCCATTGCTGGGCGCAGCGCTGCGCATAGTCGATGGAGCCATAAGGGTCGTCCTGGCTGGCGATGAGGGTTAAAGGCATCGGGGCGTTGTGCTCAAAACCCCTACGAAAACCTGTCGCCTCAGTGGGGAATACGTCGCTCATCGGGTCGGGAACCGCAACAAGAAAACCGCCCATCAGGTGCTCACAACGATGCATGCTGGCCCATTCAAGCAGCAACAAACAACCCAGACTATGCGATACCACTACAGTGGGTTGGGTGAGCTGAGCGACCGCCTCGTTCAGTTCCTGAACCCACAGGTCGCGCTGAGGCGCCTCCCATTCTGAATGCTCCAGCCAGATAGAATTAGGCAGTTTATTCGCCCACATCCTTTGCCAGTGCTGCTCGCCAGAATTTCCTATCCCCGCCAGGAATAGCCAGCTCACTTTATCAAACTGCATATTTTCACCCTTTTATATTTTTCAATCTGCCGCGTTGAGTTAATCGTTTACCATGAGGCAACCTTAGCTGAGCGAATGTAACGTTTTCGATGAGGGGTGTCACTATAAGGAATGAATTCGGGGTAGGGGGCTTAAAGTTTAGTCTCCTAAAGCAAAGAGCGGCGAGTTACTTTGATATAATTGGCGGCCCCAATCAGCGAGGAACTATGGCGCTTATGTCCTATGATCAACCAGGTAAACTAATCGCGTTTCACGAAGCAAAAACAGCGCTTGAGCTTCTGGACCTGATCCGGCATCGATACCAGATGTTCGCCAATGATATAGATACGCTGAACGGTATTTTGGTGGGTTACAGTATGGCCAGAAAGGAGTTTGGCTGGTACGATTTTGCTGGCGAGTTCAGGCGTTTTTTAATGGAGAAGTATTCGCTACCAGAGGATTATCCGTTTTCCTGGGTGACTATCATCAAAGAGCAGATAGTAAATTGCGAATATCAGGTTCCTGTGTTTTTTGAGTGTCTGGACGCACATCGAAAACTGGAAATACAGTTGCTCGGAGAAGCAACCCTGACGCAGAATCAGCGTTACTTCGATTTCAAGCGGATGTTGAGACATACCAGTGTCGACTACCCAAAATTACCCTTGAAACCGCCTCATGTTCTTAAGGCGGTGAAAATTCCCGAAGTCAAAGTTCACGCTTTCTTCTATGACGAGAAGGGATGCAAGTATTATGAGCAGGCGTTCTCTGATTTTGAGCACGTATTAGCCTGGGGGGAGCAATGCTTTGATATTCCTGAAGGCCAGTGGATTGTTCGCCGCCAATAATAGATTTACAGGATCACTTAAAGCGACGTAGTCTCCCATTTGAATCAACGCTCAGGTGAGAAATGGAATATATAAAGGATTTAGAATCAGGCTCTTCTCCGAAAGTAAGAAAAGCTGCTGAAGCCATCTTTAAGAATAAACTGCAAGGTTATTGCCCTTACTTAATCCAAGCGTTAACAAAAGAAATTGAGAAGGAAAAGGCATGGCGAACACAATGCCAACTGATCAAGGCCATAGCTGGCTCCGGTTGCACAGAAGCTTTGCCATCACTCAAGCAGCTGATAAGCGAAGAGTTTGAAAGTACTATCCTTTATAAAGAATTAGGGCTCGCCATTTTCTTGCTTGAAGGTACAGAGCGAGAGAGTCTTGAGTTCCTGTTTACGTCAATCCATAAGGGCAATATGCTTCAAATATGTGGCGCCTGTGCAGGTATATTGAAGAAAAAAGTAATCCCGACCCGAGAGGATATCCGAAGTATTCTCTCTGGAATACAACTGTTTACAGAGAGCGAAGGGGCAGTGATAACGCCCCGCTGCTATATTGCGGCAGTCGCTTATCTTTGGCCTCAAGAAGAAACCAGGGACTTTTTAGAGTCTTGTAAAAAGTCAACTTGGAAGGGACTGGTAGAAATTGCCGACAATTCATTGCAAGGCAGAGAAAGCAAAATACAGCTGGTTTGAGTAAGCGCTTTCTTGAAGTTACAGACGTTGGAATTTAGATGCTCTAGATGAGGCCCCAAAGCAGTGCCTCTCCCAGTTTCCCCAGTCACACCGCAGTCTTGTGCAGATTCACAATCTTCTTCTGATATGGCGAGTCGATATCTACTCTTGAAATATCGTCTTTTTGAATCAGTTTATATAGCGGCGATAGTGACTTTTTGTTGCCAAGCGCATGCACTTTTAGCCAGTCGTCATGGTCAATAATTTGGCCCACATCGAATCGGGCTTCTGAGTGATGCTGATACAGGCATAGGCTTCCGTAGGCGTTGTTTAGCTCGATAAGAATATCTGGAAATATCTTTCCTTTAACTTTGGGAAAGTTAATCTCTTGGGATGTGTCGATCAGGCTGGCGATCGCTTTGTGTTCTCTGTTGCCCCAGTAAACTTCACTGATTTGGTCTGTTTCAAAAATGGCGATGCCTTCGTAGTCGCCATCGTTTGAAAACAGGCTCATTATGATGACGTCTTCCGTCGCAGTATGGATGAAGCCGGTTAACTCTTCATCGTGGCAATTTCTTTCTATCGAGACCAGCTCTTGGTTTTCTTTTAGGGCGTTGAGTTCTTTTATGAGCATAATATTTCCAAGGACATCTGGTGTTTTTGGCATTATAGGGGCAAGGGGGATTAATGCTACTCATGCGGTGGGAATACCGTTTTTGGCGCCTCTGCGGGCGGGCCGCCCGCGCTCCTGGAGGGAGGTCGTTGGGCTCGTGGCGGTTGTGAAATCCCGTCTCAGCCCCTAGCATAGGCCTCGGTTGCTGGGGCATTTGCGTCCCACTTTTTCGTTTCTTGTTGATATCGGATTTTCAGCGCCATGATGCCCGCTATTCCACTTCCTTTTGTCATTGCCTTATTGTTGACGATTCTGCTTTTTCGGCTGATCAGGCAGAACGAAGCGGCGTTGCGTCCGGCTTTGGTTTTCACTGCGGCTTGCATTGTGCTGGTGATTATTGGCGGACTGCGTTGGACGTTTGATATCCGTTTTATTCGCTTTATCCAGCCCATCATGGCGTCTACGTTGCCCGTCATCGCCTGGTTTTGTTTTGTCGGCGCCCCGTCTTCTTTGCGCGCAAGGCATTGGCTCCATCTGGCGCCGGTTGTGGTGATAACGATTTTCTCTGCGACTTGGTCGTTTTGGCGTCCGCCTATTGACCTGTTGTTAGCGGGTTTGTATTTCGGTTATGGCGCGGCATTGATACGCAGGGCGTCCCGTGGTCCGGACGTGTTGCCCTCCACTCGTTTCAGCGATGCGTCTCAGGCGCTAAAAGCGACCGGGATTGCAGGTTGCACGCTGATTATCTCCGCAGTGAGCGATGTGCTGATTGCCGGGGATTTTGATGTTTACCAGGGCGCCCACGCCGCGACGATTGTCGCCGTTGTTCAGTTGTTGCTGTTGCCGGTGATTGTCTATGGCGTGGTGGCGTTCGGCAGAAGTATTCCTGCAGGTGAGGGGGAAAGCATTAGCCATGCTGGCGAGAGCGTTTCCGTTCCGCCGGAGGAAGTCGCAGATAACCTTGTTGAGAGCGTCCCTCAGCCAGCAATTGAGCCTTTAACGCCTCCAGAGGCCAGCTCTGAGCCAGACCAAGATGACCAGCAGGTCATTCAGCGCATTGACCAGATAATGCGTCAGCACCACCTGTTTCGCGATCCGGACCTGAACCTGAATCGTCTGGCGCGACGAGCGGGGATTCCATCACGGCAGATTTCCGGGGCGATTAATCGGGTATACGGCCGCAATGTTTCTCAGGTCGTAAATGAATACCGCATTGAAGAGGCGAAAAGGCTGTTGCAGGAGACGGATCTTCCCGTCACCAGTATCTTTCTTGAAGCCGGTTTTCAGACTAAGTCGAATTTTAATCGTGAGTTCCAGCGGGTCGCCAATATGACGCCGAGCGACTATCGCCGCTCGGTTGCATCTGGCGAATAAATACGCATTTCTCACGTTCTATTGCGCTGCGCCTTTTGCTGTGAAAGTCTGTTTCAGGAAGGCGATAACCTGGCCTGCCACCTGCTGATGAATCTCCTCTCTGCTGCGGCCATCGCCGTCCTTGCAGATAATACCATCGCCGGGAGCCTCTTCTTCCAATAATGCGATTGCACCGGGCTTGCAGCGTTGCATAAAGCTGAAGTGGGCGGCGTCGGAAACTTCCACGTATTGGCTTCGCGCCGGAGGCAGATGGGCGGAAAGGTAGCCGGACTCCATCCTGGCGGGTAAGTCGCCAATGTCGACGCCCGCCCCGAATATCAGCACGGGTATTTGCGCCGCCGCCAGACTGGCGGGCGTAAAGCCGCGGGCAAGACCAAGATCCAGCGAGACCACCACCCGCACCCGATGGTCCGTCAAACTGGCTTCAAGAGACGCTTTGGCCATGCCCTCAGAGTTCAAGCCCAACTCATCGCTTAACCCGCAAACGCGAGGATTGGGATGCGCCAGACACTCGGTGGCGAAATGGGCCTGATCGAAGCGGGCGCCGGCTAGGGCCATAACTGTCCAGCCTCCAAGCGAGTGGCCGATGGCGGCGATATTGTCCGCATTGATCTCTCCCGCCAGCTTCGGGTTGTCCAATATGAAATCAATCACCCGACTGAGGTCATGAGGACGCTCCCACAATCTCGCCGCTTCCGCTGGGCGTCTGTCGAAAGTGGTGGTGCCCGGATGATCCGGTGCGGCGACCACATAACCCTGTGCCGCCAACTTCGCCGCCAGCCAGTTCAGGTTGCGCCAGTTGCCGCCATAACCATGGGACAGCACCACTAGCGGGTGAGCGCCTAGGGTTGGGCTCGCGTCGGGAATCGCTGGCGCGCCGAAAAAAGCCCGGTTCTCGCCAATGGATACTGTCGATGCTTCTGTTGTTTGGGGTGCCTTTACTGCTTGCGCAGGGTACCAAATGCTGACATGTAAAGGTCGATTCGCAGAGGCGTCCGCCACCTGCGTTTCACGAAAACCAATGGGCTCGGCGAAGAGATTTGCGCTGGCGAGCAGGGTTAAAAAGAGGCTAAAAAATACGGGTCTGTGCATGACTGGGTCTCGTTCATTCAAGGAGCCTTTATTAAGCGCGAGAAGAGCGTATGGCGAGACCTAAAACAGGATCGAGGACGTGAAATGCTTGCTGTATCTGGCTTTGCGGCGGGTATTGGACTTGAAAGCAGAGCCCCTTGGAGGGGCTCGGGAGGACCGCGAAACGGGTCCTACATCTGATTGGACAGCTCGTTCTTCAACTCGTCCCTTAGTTCGTCTGGCGGCATGATCCAGCTTGAATCATCCATCAGGGCGGGGAAGACATTAACGTGCAGGCCATCCTGTTGCAGCCCGGGAATCCATTTGTTCAGGAAGTGAGGGAGCGCGATGCTTTTGGGCGTCAACTTCTCGCCCAGGTCATTGGCGTACTCTCTGGCGAACTCCTCAGCAGGCCAGATCGGCAAGTATTCAAAATCCTCTTCTTCCGAAAACAGCTTCAAAAACTGGTTGTCGTCATTGATAAGAATCCAGACCTCCTTGCTATCCACCATGTTCATCAGTGAATAGTCGTATCTTTCATCGCAGGCTAGTTGCAGTATTTGCTCAATCTGATCTTGATTCATGCACTTTCTCAATTAATCAACGGAACGCTAACGCCCAAGGGGCGGGCCTGCTGCGCGCAGACCAGTTCCGCCTAGGATACATCGGTGGGAAACGGATTGCGCTGTAAATGTTTGGGTTATCGCTTTCTTGTACTTCAGCTGTCTATTGAGCACTGGTTAGGTAGCGGGTATTGCATGCAACGGTATGATCGGCCGCCGTTCTGGCGACACAAAGTATTTAAACTGCGACCACCAGCCTAACTGGCGCGCCTGGAACTGTGATGGCGAGAACAGCGAATCATAATAAATGCGGTTTTCCAGTCGCGTCCTGTTGGTCTGCAAGTCCCAGGCGATTAGCACAATGGATTTTTCAGCCGCCCAGGTAAATTCAAACGCAAGCAACACCTCACCGTTGGGTAACTGGCCCAGCGCGCGACTACTGTAATTGACGGGCATCTGTGAGAGGGGATCATTCGGGTCGAAGTCGAACAATTGGCCGACAGTCATTAGCCGTTCTTTGTCCTCGTCGCTCAGACTCTTACGCTCTGCGATGACCTGTCCATTGGCGTCGAGTATTTGATAAGCGTCGCCGGCAGTTTCTGGTTTTTTAAAAAACAGCGACGGTGAAACTCGGTCCGTTTTTTTGTTGCTCAGCAGGCTTGGCAAAGGCATATATGGCGATATGTCCGTTTTGCCTTCACCGTTACTACCACTATCCGCTGCCGATCCATTCCCTGTCTGCTCTTTGCAGCGCTGCTTTTGCGACCAAACATATGAGGAAGTATTCAGCTGCACTGTACGGAACTCGCAAACGCCATAGAGCGGGCTATGTGGAACTCTCGTGAGTTTGAAGTGAGCAATCAGTTTGCCGTTGTCCATGATTTTTGCGTGGTCAAAGAAATAATCATCAGGCTTCAGCTCGAATAGGCTGAGCGATTTCGATTCCAAGTCATAATCCAAAAGGAACGCAGGTCGTTCTATCGTTCTGGAATCACCAAAGGGATACCATATGCGCTTGCCCTCTATGAGCATATGGACGCGAGAGTTGGTCATATTGGCATAGCTGATATTCAGCAAGGTCGTTTCCGCGCCAAACAGATACTGATACAGGAACAGGATAAAAGCGACGCCCAGTAAAGCCAGAGTCGACAGGACGAGGGGGATTCTCATTAATTATTGTTCTCTCAAAATAACGACGGCTTGAACGCAATCTCATAGTTTAGGCGAGAATCGTGGGCCAGGCGAAGCATGGAGAATTAAGCAGGCGGAAGACAGAACGCAATTGTAAGATGGAACGCGGTTATATAGATCCACCCTTCGACAGGCTCAGGGCGAACGGAGCAGGGCGGAAGTTCATCGATAACTGGCCGCCCTGTCGACCCTGTCCTTAACTACGCCAGCGCCTTAAAGTAATTTTCCCGATGGATATCCAACAGTTCAACGCACAACTGACAACCACCGTTTGTCAGTTCTTTTTGATACGCCTCGCGAAGGGCCTGCAAACACAAATCACCCACCACCTGCTTCAATTCCTGACTCCTGCCAGCAAGCAGCGCAACCTTCAGGTGAACGAAAGACTTCCCAATATCGCCGTCCCCGATCACATACTCCGTGGTCTCATGCGCCCGCGACTTAATGTCATTCAACGAAAACTCACCCGTGCTCATCATTCCTGTGTGAATATTGCTGAACAATCGCTGAAAATCAGCAGCGCCACGCAAGTTAGAGGTATATTCCAAAGTCAAATGCGGCATATTTACTTCACCTTTTACGTTAACGGTTTCGTTGGGCGCTCACATAGAAACAACACGAGCAGCCCAAAAATATGGATGGGGACAAGCGCAGATTCAGGCGCATTATGCGCCGAAAAAATATCGGCGAGAACTTTACAGCGAGTCGTGGCCAAATTCTAATATCTGCTCACCGAATACCTCTATAGAGGCTTTCTGGATGCTTTTTAACGCCATCGCTGCCCCCATTTGGTCATTTGCATAGAAGAACTCATCGTCTTCTGTCGCGTCTGGATTGGTAGCTCTCAGATGACACATTTCCTGATAGTGAATGAGAGCCTGGATTGCGTACCTTGCTTGGCTTTCAGTTAGCTCTACGCTAACCCGTTTGACTAAGCTGCTCATACTGGTTGTAAATCTCCTGAAGTTTTAATTTTGTAGTACTTTTCGCAAGTGGCGCATATTGTGTCTAGCCATCCAACCGCCTCTGCTGCTCCCGCTCAGTGTATTCACGAGATCTTTCAGAAATAAAGGCGGCGCTCCTGATTTCGCTGGTTACTTTGGCTAGCTTATAGGCTTTGCCGAGGAGATGGCGATCACTACTCCAGTCGCCTTCATCGTAGACGACAACAGAAATGACTTCTTCCAGCTGAATCCGGCCTTGATCGAAATGCGCTTTCAGCGCAGAAACAGCCTCTTCTTCAGTACTGGCGGGAACAACAGTACGGCCGAATTTATACGCCGAACCATCGTCACTGAGACCACATCCTTCCAGCGCTGTTACCTTGGTGTCTATGACCCAGAAAATTTTCATCAATGCTCGGTTCTTTTTGCCTGCCCATGCCAAATCTTGCGGCTCGTCGTCACCATCGTTGTCACTATTTAGCCTGTCATTAGCCAAGTTCGAGAGCCTTACACATGGTGACCCACATGGATCAGAGCAAAGGAGGCCCAGGCTAAAGCCCAAACGCCTCCTCATCCACCTATTCGGCTCCTCAATCTAACACCCGTTCGCCCTGAGCTTGTCGAAGGGCTTCCCAGAGCGCTACTCCAAATCTAACCAGCCCCAGCGGTGAAAACGATCTTGCCCTCACTGACGCTGACTTCAACCTCAGTATCCACCCCAAACCCGGCTTGTTCCAGCCAATAACCCTTAATCAACATCCAGGGAACGGGTTTGAAACCGCCATAATCATAACGGCTGGAGGAGAGATGATAATCGTAATAACCCTTGCGGACCTTGAGACGGTGCTCAGGGGGGCGCTTCAATTTATATATTTAAATCAAGACAATTAGTTATATTTTCCTTTGAAAAGTGTTGGTTATATCGTGGGGAATACCCTCCTATTATTCATCGGAATGCTGGTTAAATAAACAGGAACCAATGATTGGGTGATCGCTTCTTGACCAATTTAATCATCTATTCTACTTTCAATAAAAGTGCGAAAATTTACGTGACATGCACAAAGGGATTAGTTATGGCTCTCCCCAGTGTTTATTCTCAAGCTAATGGCCAAATACCGGACTTTTTCAAGAAAATTCAGGATGGGCAAGCTCCTTCTATCTTTACCCAGCAATATTTAAAAGATATTGGATTCACTTCTACGAGCCACCGTGCGTTTATTCCGATTTTAAAGGCATTGGGGTTTTTATCATCCACAGGCTCTCCAACTAGTAAATACTTAGCCTATCGAGATAAGTCGCAAGCTAAGAGAGTCATGGGGAGTGCATTGAAGGAGGCTTATTCTGATTTATTTACTATCAAGTCTAATCCTAGTGAAGCTGACAAGGATCTTATTGAAGGTAAGTTTAAAAGTGTCCATAACTGTAGTGACAGAGTCGCTTCGCTTATGACTCGTACCTTTCTTGGGCTGCTTTCACTAGCCCATATATCTCACAGTAATGAAGCTGATTCAGTTAATGTAGAGCACACTCCGAAGAGTATAGAAAAAGAGAATAAAGGCGGTGACGAAGCTGATAAGTTGAGCCTCACTTATTCGGCTAAGGTCAATCCTAGTTTGCACTATAATATTCAGATTCATCTGCCGGCTACAAAGGATATTGAAGTATATAATTCAATATTTAAGTCACTGAAGGAGCATTTAATTGATTGATTATAAAAAAGACCTGAGAGACTTTCTTTTTAGAGGCGTGATGTTTGAGTCTGAAGCAACTGTTTTTCAAAAGGCGGGTATACAAATTGGTGCCGATCTCGCTGAGGTTGATGAAAGACTCTTGGCAGAGCAGATAGCCCCATTTAGTCTGTTGAGGAGAAATAATGCCATAGAAATGGCTAGGTTGTATGCTCTTCTGCATTGCTTTGAAAATGAAGTTAGGTTTTTGATTAGATCAACTCTTGAAGAGAACGAGGGCAGTGATTGGTGGAATAGTCTTCCCGCAAAAGTAAAAAAGCATGCCGAGTCAAGGCAGCAATCTTCGGTCAAAGATTCATGGTTAGAAGGTGAAAAGGAAGATCTACTGGGCTTCGTTGATTTTGGTATGTTGGCAGCAATTATAGTCGAAAAATGGACATTTTTTGAAGATATTATGCCATCACAGCATTGGTTGAAGCAGAGAATGGACGAGCTTGAAAAAGCAAGAAATTTCATAGCGCATAATAGAATGTTACTTCCTAGCGAATTTGGTCGGATTTATATGTATATTTCTGATTGGAATAGAGTTGTAGGGTTATAGTTTGCCGGCTGCACATTAGGAATGGAGCAAAAAGGCGAGTAAAATTACACCTCACTCTCACCCGCATCACTCACTTTTCCCAATACCCGCCACGCCTTCTATATTTTCTCCTTAGCCTCCCGCGACATTTTGTCACACCCTTGCAAGCCCATAGTTATCAGCTTAATCCATGTTTCTTACCTCAAATTTTGAATTTAGGTTGTAGGGACTATTGTGAAACTGACGATCCGTTACTAGAGTGTTTTTTGATCAGTGATCGCAGGCTTACCGGCTGGCAGGTCACTGGCGTGAGCGACCGGGCACAACCCGGGCTCTATAACTACTAAATAGGCCTAATAAAACGTTTGCTTTTCCTTGCGGCGGCCCACTGACCGTGGTTGACCGGCTGTAGTGGTAGGAATGGCTTCTAAGTAATGGAGATACTTAATGAACAAGTACCTACGACTGACCGTACCGGCTTTGCTGGCGGCGTCGCAACTCGCTCTGGCAGATGATGTATGGATCACCACGGACGCCGATGGCTTTGCAGCCATTAAGCGGCATTTCCCGGAGGTGATCGAGGCGAACCGGGCGAGAACTTTTACCGCTAATGGCGTGTCCGCGTTTCTAGTGAGCGAAGATCGGATTCCTGAAATTTCACAGATGATGCACCACGAGCTGAATCGTTGTGGCGGTTTCATCGCGCATGCTTCTCAGGAGTCCGCGCAGAGCGCGGCGTTGTATGATTCATTAATGGCGCCCGCCATCGCGCCACGGATAGTGGACTACAGCATTGATAACGCGGAAGTGGTCGCAGCCATGCAGGGCAAGGTGAAGGAATCTGATATTCGCTCCACCATCGAGAGCCTGGCCAACTTCACCAACCGTTATTACACAACCCAGACCGGCCTGCAGGGCGCTCAGTGGATCAAAGACAAGTGGCAGACGCTGGCAGGTTCGCGCAGCGATGTGACGGTGGAGTTTTTCAATCATAGCTGGCGTCAGCCGTCTGTTATCCTGACGATTCAGGGCAAAACCAAACCCAATGAAATCGTGGTGCTCGGCGGGCATCAAGACTCTACTGCAGGCTTTGGCACTGGCGAGGGCACTCGCGCTCCCGGCGCGGATGACGACGCCTCCGGCATTGCGACGCTGACTTCCGTCATCAAGGCGGCGATGGAAGCGGGTTATAAGCCGGACCGCACGGTGTCGTTCATGGCCTACGCGGCGGAGGAAGTGGGTCTGCGCGGCTCCCAGGCGATCGCTCAGTCCTACAGCAGCCAGGGCAAGAACGTGGTAGGCGTGTTGCAGTTGGACATGACCAACTACAAAGGCTCCAGCGGCGATATTTATATCATGCAGGACTATACCAACTCCGGTCAGAACGACTTCCTGGCGGATCTGGTGACCACTTATCAGCCGACCGTCACCGTGGGATACAGTGAATGCGGCTACGGTTGTTCCGACCATGCTTCCTGGACCAACCAGGGCTACGCGGCGTCGTTCCCGTTTGAGTCCACTTTCAACGGCTCCAACCCTCACATTCACTCCGCTCAGGACACTCTGGACAAGAGCGGCGGCAACGCCAATCACGCAGTAAGCTTCGGTAAACTGGCGGCGGCGTATGTGGCGGAACTGGCGAAGGGTAACTTCAGCGATGACCCCGGACCTGACCCTGATCCAGATCCTGAAGATCCAGTGACTGAAGAGTTCAGCGGCAGCGTCGGTCGTAGCCAGGCGGATAATCATGGGCCTTTCAAAGTGGAGCCGGGCACGGACTTCAGCGCGGCGATGAGCGGTACTAACGATGCTGACCTGTATGTGCGTTTCGGCGCAGCGCCGACCACTCGCAACTACGACTGTCGCCCCTACAAAGGCGGTTCTGACGAAACCTGCGACCTCAAGGTTCCGGCAGGAAAGGAGGAAGCCTATGTGATGGTGCGCGGATACAGCAGCGCCACCTCCAACTACAACCTGAAAGTGACCTATACTCCTTTGAAGTAACCTGACCCCAGCGACGGCTCCATGCCGTCTGACCGCGGACGCTGTTTCTCCGCGGTCACTTTTTGGTTCGCCATTGTCTTCTTTTCTCTTTCCCGTTTCCTTTTCGCCCCCGGCCTCAGCCGAGCCCGCTTATTATCTCTTCCTGCACATCAAATCCCTGGCGGGAAATTGAGAACTGGGTTCAGCTTGATGACATCACCATTAATTTTGCTCCATATATCAAGTTTTTAAGTTGACATGAGCGCGCATGTAAAGAGTAACATTAGCCTCAGTTTGTCCCTGTGACTCCCAGAACGAAGCTAGTAACTGATAGTAGAAGTTAGAAAGAGATTCTCCTTACCCCATGCTTAGCCGTTTCCCGCAACGATATCGCTGGTTGATAAAGCCATTGCTGGCCCTGTGGCTGCTTTGCGCTAGCTTTGTCGCCTGCGCTGGCGCGTCGACGCCGGTGGCCGGAACGTCTCAGGGTGCGCCGCAGCTGCAAAGCGGGCATGAGCATCATGGCGGCGCTATGCCGTTATCTGGAAAAGACATGACCGGCAAAGACATCGCCGGCCAGCAGATGGCCCAGGCCTCCGATGGGGCGCCATCCATGGACTGCTGCGATGAGCATGACTCCACTACCGGCGCACAGCCTTCACAAATATTGAAGTTGATTCTAGCGTCGGCCATTTTCATTTTCTGGCTGGTATTGATCGCACGCGTGGTGCGGGTGTGTCGCGCACGCTACCGCGAACACAAGCTCGACACCAAGCCTCCCTCCCTGCAAGACATCCACTGTACCTATCTTAAATAGCGCCCATACTCAATTGAACTCGTAGTCGGCATCGTTCCGCGCATACGCGCGCGCCGGCTCTGGAACTGCGACCGGCTGTCGCTGCGTCGCACGGCATGATCATTGAGATTGGAGCTTCCCATGAAGCCGTTGCAAAACCTGTTTCTATCCAGCCTGCTGTTGGGTTGGAGCATCGCCGCGTCCGCGCAGAGCCTGACTCTGTCGCAGGCGGAAACCCTGGCGGTGCAAAGAGACGCGGATATCGCGCGTCTGCAACAGTTATCCCAGGCCAGTGAAGACATGGCGGTGGCGGACGGACAATTGCCGGACCCAAGCCTGTCTCTGGGCGCCTTGAACCTGCCTACCGACACCTTCGCCACTGACCAGGAACCCATGACGCAGTTCCGCGTCGGGCTGGGACAGAAATTCCCGGCGGGGGACACCTTGGCCCTGTCCCGCCGTCGCGGTGAGCAGACCGCCGTCGTCCAACGCTGGATGGCCCAGGACCGCGCCCATCAGGTGCGCCGCGAAGTGCGTCTGGCCTGGTTGGAGTCATTGTATTGGAAGCAGGCCCAGGAGGTTTATCGCCAGGATGAAGGACTGTTTCAGCAACTGCAGGAAGTCACGCAATCCCTGTATAGCGTCGGCCGCAGCAAACAGCAGGACGTGCTGCGGGCGGATCTGGAGTTGAGTCAGCTCAACGACCGTTTGATCAACGCTCGCCAGAAAGAAGACGAAGCGCGGGCGTGGCTGGCTCGCTGGGTTGGTCCGGAAGTGATGAGCCGAGAGCTGAACACGGCGTTGCCGGATCTGAATGCGCCTCATGTCGGCGCGCTGGAAAGCGCGTTGCTGGCGCATCCCGCGGTAAAAGCCCTGGATGCGGAAGTGGATATGTCCGTCACCAATGCGGCGCTGGCCGAGCAGTCCTACAAGCCGTCCTGGGGCGTGGACGTCGGCTATGCCTGGCGCGACGGCGAGAACATGGACGGCTCCGCGCGCGCAGACTTTTTCTCCGCTGCGGTAAGCGTGCAACTTCCCTTATTCACTGGACAGCGACAGGATCGCCGCGTCTCAGCCGCCGCGCGCAATCAGGAAGCGAGCCGCAGTCGGCGCCTGGAAATGCTGCGCATGTTGGATGCGGAGGCGCAAGTGGCCTTCAGCCGCTGGCGGCAGGCTCAGGAGCGCGGTCGCTTGTACAAGGAGCAGATCACGCCTCAGGCGTTAAGCCAGGCTGATTCGGCGTTATCTTCCTATCAGTCGGATACGGCTGACTTTGCGGAAGTGATGCGCGCCTATCTGACCGTACAGAAGCTCAGGCTGGAACAGTTACGCATTGATATCGACGGCCGCGCGGCGCTGGCGAGACTCGATTACTTCTTCGCCGCGGAATCCCCCATCGATAGCCTGCCCTTCAAGGAGTGACCCATGCGTTTAGTGATCAGTTTAATTTTTATCGTCGTCGCCTTTGTCGCCGGCCTGTTCGTCAGCCGGCATCCGGCGCTGACTGCGCTGATGGGAGACATAGGGGCGATGGGGGATATGGCCGCCGTCGAGTCAGGCGGGGAGAAGCAGCCGTTGTACTGGGTGGCGCCCATGGACCCCAATTACCGCCGCGATAAACCCGGCAAGTCCCCCATGGGTATGGATCTGGTGCCAGTCTATGAAGAAGACGCTCAGGGCCAGAACGATGACGGCGGCGTCACCATCAACCCCACCATGGAGCACAATCTGGGCGTGCGCGTCGCCAAGGTGGAGCAGGGGCAATTAACGTTGCCGATTCATACCGTGGGTTATGTGGCGTTTGACGAAGACCGTCTGACCCATGTGCACAGTCGCGTGGAAGGCTGGATTGAGGCGCTGAATGTGAAATCCAGCGGCGACCCGGTCAGCAAGGGACAAAAGCTCTATGAAATCTATTCCCCGGCGCTGGTGAATGCGCAGGAAGAGTATCTGGCGGCGCTGCGCAGCGCCAACAATATTTTGCTCAAAGCATCGCGGGAGCGCTTGTTATCGTTGGGCCTGAATAATGGGCAGGTCAGTCGCCTGGAAAAACGTCGCTCGGTGGACCAGCGCATCAGTGTGTACGCGGAACAGAGCGGCGTGGTGGATGCGTTGATGGTGCGGGAAGGCATGTTCATCAAACCTGCGACGGAAATCATGTCCATTGGCGGGCTGGAGCAAGTTTGGGTGATTGCGGAGGTGTTTGAGCGGCAGGCAGGCTGGGTGAAAGCCGGACAGCCGGTCGTCATGCAAGTGGCGGCGGCGCCGGGACGCACCTGGGAAGGCAAGGTCGACTACCTGTACCCGGTGCTGGACGCCAAAACACGGACTCTGCGCGTGCGCCTGCGTTTCCCGAATCCTGACCTGACCCTGAAGCCCAATATGTTTGCGGACCTGACCTTGCAGGCGAAAGTCGATGACCAAGCACTATCTATTCCCCGTGAGGCGGTGATACGCACTGGCAGCCATGATCGTGTGGTGCTGTCGGAAGGCGACGGCCGCTATCGCCCGGCTTTCGTGAAACTGGGAGTGGAAGCGGACGATCGCGTGCAAGTGCTGGAAGGGCTGAAGGCGGGAGATCAAGTGGTGATCTCGGGACAGTTCCTGATCGACTCGGAGTCCAAAGTTGATGTCGCGCTGGCGGCGCTGGAATCCTCCAACCAAAGTGCGCAACAGGATGCTGCGCCAAGTACGGTGTGGGCGACTGGAACCATCAACAGCGTGATGGCGGGCCACGGCATGCTGAATATCTCCCACGACCCAGTGAAGGCCTGGAACTGGCCCTCCATGGACATGGACTTCACGACGGTCGAAGGGTTGCCGCTGGAAGATGTCGCGCCCGGTCAGCGCGTGCGTTTCGAAATCTCCCGCAGCAGTCCTTCGGACTTCCAGGTGACTGCGCTGGATATCATCGCCGCCGCTCCGGCCGCTCAGACTATGAGTGCGGAAAACAGCGCAAAGGACGCTGAGATGGAAGCGGATATGCAGATGGATCACTCCATGGACCATGACATGCCGGCGTCTGACGCGATGCAAACGGAGGGCGGGCAATGATCGCAGCCGTCATACGCTGGTCGGTCGCCAACCGATTTTTTGTGATGCTGGCGACCTTTATTCTGGTGGGCTGGGGCTGGCATTCCCTACGCTATACCCCCATCGACGCCATCCCCGATCTGTCTGACGTGCAGGTCATCATCAAGACTTCCTACCCGGGGCAGGCGCCGCAGGTGGTGCAGGATCAGGTGACCTATCCGCTGACCACCGCCATGCTGTCGGTGCCGGGAGCGCAGACGGTGAGGGGCTTTTCGTTTTTCGGGGACTCCTACGTCTACGTGATATTTGAAGACGGAACCGATTTGTACTGGGCGCGTTCGCGTGTACTGGAGTATCTGAGTCAGGTGTCCGGACAACTGCCCGCCGCCGCCAAACCCCAACTGGGGCCGGACGCCACCGGGGTGGGCTGGGTATATGCCTATGCGCTGGCGGATCGCAGCGGTGGTCATGACATCGGACAGTTACGTGCGATTCAGGACTGGTTTTTGAAGTTCGAATTGCAGACGGTCCCCGGCGTGTCGGAAGTAGCGACGGTGGGCGGCATGGTCAAACAGTATCAGGTGCAGGTGGACCCGAATCGTCTGCGCGCCTACGGCGTTCCCCTGGCGCACATCAAGTCGGCGATCCAGAAGGGCAACCGGGAGAGCGGGGCCTCGGTCATTGAGATGGCGGAAGCGGAATATATGGTGCGGGTAACCGGCTATATCCAGGGCATCGACGAGTTGAAAAAGATTCCCCTGGGCCTGAATGTCAACGGCACGCCGTTACTGCTGGAAGACGTGGCGGATATTGTCATCGGCCCGCAGATGCGTCGAGGTATTGCTGAACTGGACGGCGAAGGCGAAGTGGTCGGCGGCGTGATCGTCATGCGTTTCAGCGAGAACGCGCAAAAGACCATAGAAGGAGTGAAAGAACGGCTGGAAGAGCTCAAGAAGGGCCTGCCTGAGGGCGTGGAAGTCATTCCCACCTATGATCGTTCCCACCTGATCGAAAGAGCGGTGCACAACCTGTACGAGAAACTGCTGGAAGAGTTTATCGTGGTGACGCTGATCTGTGCGGTGTTCTTGTTCCACCTGCGCTCGTCACTGGTGATCATCGTCAGTCTGCCTATCGGCATATTGGTGGCCTTTATCGTCATGCAGCATCAGGGCATCAACGCCAACATTATGTCCCTGGGCGGTATCGCCATCGCTATTGGCGCGATGGTGGACGGCGCTATTGTCATGGTGGAGAACGTGCACAAACACATGGAACGCACGCCTTTGACCGCTGAAAACCGCTGGCGAGTCATCGCAGACGCGGCATCGGAAGTGGGGCCGCCGCTGTTCTTCTCCCTGTTGATCATCACCATGAGCTTTCTGCCGGTGTTCACATTGGAAGCGCAGGAAGGCAAATTATTCGCCCCTCTGGCGTTTACCAAAACCTACGCCATGGCGGCGGCGGCCGGACTGGCGATCACTCTGGTTCCGGTGCTGATGGGCTATTTTATCCGTGGCAAGGTGACGCCTGAACATAAAAACCCTCTGAATCGTCTGCTGACGGCGATGTATCGTCCCGTCATCAAAGGCGTTCTGAAGCATCCGTTGCTGGTGATTTTGTTCAGTATCGTGATCCTGGCGGTGGGGCTGTGGCCAGTGAACAAGCTGGGCGCAGAGTTCATGCCGCCGCTGGATGAAGGCGATCTGATGTACATGCCCACCACCTACGCCGGCGTGTCCATCGAAGAGGCGAGGGAAGTGCTGCAGCGCACGGACAAGCTGATTCGCACGGTGCCGGAAGTGGTTTCCGTGTTCGGCAAGATCGGTCGGGCGGACACCGCGACGGACCCCGCGCCGCTCACCATGATCGAAACGTTTATTCAACTGAAACCCCGTGAGGAATGGCGCGCCGGCATGACGCCGGAAAGCCTGCGTAAAGAGATGGATAGACTGGTGAAGTTGCCCGGCCTCACCAACGCCTGGGTCATGCCGATCAAGACGCGTATCGATATGTTGTCCACGGGCATCAAAACCCCGGTGGGCGTGAAAGTCTCCGGCCCGGACCTGAAGGAAATTGAGAAGATTGGCAAGCGCCTGGAGCAAGTGTTGCCGAAAGTGGCGGGAACGGCCTCGGTGTACTCAGAAAGAGTGGCGGGCGGGCGCTACGTCAAAGTGGATATCCGTCGCGCCGACGCCGCGCGATATGGCTTATCGGTGGCGGACATTCAAGATGTCACCAGCGCGGCGGTAGGTGGCATGAATGTGACGGAAACGGTGGAAGGGCTGGAGCGTTTTCCCGTAAATATTCGCTATCCGCAGGCCTACCGGGATTCCGTGGAGCAGTTGAAGCTGCTGCCGGTCGTCACCGCCTCAGGACAGCGCATCGCCCTTGCGGACGTGGCGGACATCTACATCGATGACGGCCCTCCGGCGATCAAGAGCGAAAACGCCCGCCTGAACGGCTGGACCCTGGTGGATATCGAAGGTCGAGACCTGGGGTCATACGTGGCGGAGGCGCAGAAGGTGGTCGCGGAGCAGGTGGAAGTCCCTCCAGGCTATTCCATCGCCTGGTCAGGTCAGTATGAGTACATGCTGCGGGCCAAAGAAAAACTGACCTTGGTGGTACCGCTGACCTTGATGATCATCGTGGTGCTGCTGTACATGAACTTCCGCAACTTCATTGAGGTTTTGATCATTATGGGCACGCTGCCGTTTGCGCTGGTGGGCGGCGTGTGGCTGTTGTACCTGCTCAATTACAACCTGTCCGTGGCCGTTGGCGTGGGCTTTATCGCCCTGGCGGGGGTGGCGGTGGAGATTGGCGTGTTGATGCTGGTGTACCTGAATCAGTCTTTTGCGGCGATGCGGGAGAAGGCGATTGAAGAGGGGCGGGCGTTGAACCGTGAAGACCTGCTGAACGCAGTAATGCAGGGAGCGGGGATGCGCGTCAGGCCGATTATGATGACCGTTGCGGCGATCGTGGTGGGGCTGATTCCGATCATGCTGGGTGAGGGAACCGGCTCAGAAGTCATGCAGCGCATCGCAGGCCCCATGATCGGCGGCATGCTGAGCACATTAGCGTTAGCGCTACTGGTGATACCCGCGTTGTATTTTCTATGGAAGCGAACGGGGCTTCCAACGGGAAGATCGGCATGAGTCTTAACATCTCTGATGTCATGTCCGCAGGGACGACTGGATCGAGTAATACAGTGAACAAATCCTTAAGTAAAACGAAGCAAGAAGAGAAAAAGATGTTATTAAAAAACTGGATGATCGGCACGCTGTTTATGAGCGCCAGTGTGACAGTCGCTGCTTCCGGCGGCCATGGCCATTCCCACCATCACGAGTCGAAAGCCTCCCCGGCCGGCGCCCCTGGCGACGCCGCCAAAGTAAGCCGCACCATTGAAATAAAGGCCACTGACGCCATGAAATTCGAGCCGGGGGCGATCGAAGTCAAAGCGGGAGAAACCGTGAAACTGGTGATTACCAACGCCGGCCAGGTGCGTCATGAATTCTCTTTGGGTACGGAAGAAGAACACCGCGCCCACGGCGAAATGATGCGCACCATGCCGGACATGAAACACGACGATGGCTCCTCCGTCTCCCTGGAACCCGGCGAAAGCCGCGAAATCGTCTGGACCTTCGCCAGCGCCGGAACCTTCGAAATGGCCTGCAACTTACCCGGCCACTATGAAGCGGGCATGCACGGCGACGTGACGGTGAAATAATCCCTGTCGCGATAACTTCGCCAGAAGCTGCGCAGGGATGCGTGGCTTAACGCTTGGTAGTCGAGTCTCGTGCGGCGAAAAATGATAAGCTGAAAGCACCTGTTTTTAAGCAAGCTGTAACGTCATACATATCATGCACACACTGGAAATATATAGCGCCCCAAGTTCTAGAGACAAGGCCAGATCCTTTGCTGACTACAAGATTGGCAATATCAGATTGGCGAAACATCTCGGAATAAATGACGACTTCAGCGCTATTGAAGTTGACCGTGATTATGCGAAGCAGCTACTACTGAGAATGCCTTCATGTCTGGCCTCAGGACGCGTTCCCCTCTATTTGTGCGGTTGTTGTGCGGACTTGGGTTGCGGCGCAGTAACGGTAAAGGTTGAAGACCTGGGTGGCCGGATAAAATGGAGCGACATTGGATGGGAATCAAACTGGAAGCAAGGCTTCAGTCAGAATAACTGGATGAAAAGAACCAGCCCTTTCTACTTCGACAAGACGGCTTATATCTCCGCCTTGCGGGGTTATTCGATGCGAAAATGATGTATAGCCTGGAAAAGCTGGCCGAAGTTAATGATATGGTGAGCGGATATGTCTGTCACCAAGAAAAGCCAACCCTGGACAGCATTAACCGGGTCAATGAACACTTTGGATTTTCGTTGCCCCAAGGACTGATAGATTTCGCAATGCTATCGGCTAAATTTGGCAGTTTCTTCGCCAGCCTGGGGGAAGACTACTACAACCACTACCATATCATCAGAGTAAACAGGATATTTCGCAGGTTGCGCAGAAGGGCTCATGGCGATAAATGGCGGGCCGCCAAACCAAAGCCGTATATAGTGATTAATCATGGTCATGATCGATGTTGTGACTGTATTGATACAAGCGATTGGAACGAGGCGATACAGGAGTATCGAATAGTATTTTGGTATCCCGGCGCAAAGGAAGTCGAATATAGGTATGACAGTTTCCTGCACTACATTAACCATCATGTTATGGCGCACGCGAATTACCACTTAAATAACATCAATAGCTCTGGAAATATTCGCACGCCTTCGCGAGAAGTTGCAGAGCGGCTCAAGAGGGTATTGGAGTTATGACCTTAAACATGAAAGTAGTGCAGTGTCGAGCGGCATACCGTCGGTTCGCTATGGCGATAGGACTGGGCTTAACGCTGATATTATCGGCTTGCACGCAACCCCAAACAGACACCGGCCGTTGGTACACAAAAGCTCAGGCTGAAACAGGAAAAACCTTATTTGAAGCCAATTGTGGGGTGTGTCATGGGCGTCGCGCCCAAGGGCTGGCGGAGAATTGGAAGAAGCCGGACGCCAATGGACATTATCCGCCCCCACCGCTGAACGGAACAGCGCATGCGTGGCACCATCCCATGGAAACGCTGTTAGCGACGATCGAAAATGGCGGTGCGCCGGTAGGAGGCGTAATGCCGGCCTTTGGCGACAAGTTCAATCAGGAGCAGAAACTGGCGTTGGTCGCCTATTTCCAAAGCCTGTGGCCGGATGATATCTACCAACAATGGCGAGAAATCGACGACCGTAATTAGGTCCCAGGAATTCTTATAAACAACGGGATTATGAAACCGCTAATCGCTACAATGCCGCCCCCATAGCAGCTTGGCGCGGTGAAGTATTGAACTGGAAACGCTACGGCTGAATTTAAAACAGAGATAAGGGAACGTTGGTCGGTAGCACATGTATTTAGCGGTATTTTTTGTTGTCATAAGTGTATTGGGATTAGCGGGGGCGGTTTTTGGACTTAACAGCACCAGAGAAGCGTTTTATTTAGGGCTGATATTCGTATTTTGGGGAATGTTCGCCATTAGCGCCGGTAGTTTACTGCGCAGAATGAAGTATTTTAAAAACTCCCGGCCGCCAGTGTCTGTGCACATATTAGGCATTTCCGTATTTGCCGTGCTCGCAATTCCCATCGTTACTAAATGGGTCCAAACTGATTTTTCAAATCCGAAAGTACTTCTTGTGCCTCTGATAGGCGTCGCATGTGTCTATGGCGTTTATGGACTCTACTGGTTGCGTATGAGAAGGGACGTTATCTAAGTTCGTTGACGCCGAGGGTGCAGGCGCCGCATGAATCTACTGCGGTGACTCGCCTCAAATGACGCGACCCATTAAGCAATCAAACTACGTAATCAAATCACCAAAACTCATATATTTAAACTACGGGCTTGCCGGACCTCCACTCGCTACAATGCCGTCCGCCAGGGTAAATCGGAGACGACGTTGTCCTGATGATTGATTTTTGGGTGCGGATTGATCAGTCTCAAGTGACTTAATAATCATTTCAAGAGGTGTAGTTCAGTGGATATTAAGTACTGCAGTCAATGTGGAGGTTCGGTCAGTCTGGCCACACCCGCCGGCGATAGTCATTCCCGTCATATCTGCGATCAGTGCGGATATGTTCATTATCAAAATCCCAAAGTCGTAACGGGCTGTCTGGTGTATCAGGGCGACAAAGTGCTGTTATGCAAGCGGGCCATTGAGCCGCGGTTAGGGATGTGGACCGTGCCGGCGGGATTTATGGAGAATGGTGAAAGCACTCGGGACGCGGCGAAGCGGGAGACCATGGAGGAATCCGGCGCTATCGTGGCGATGCAAGATCTGTTTCTGGTGGCCAATCTGCCGCACGCCAATCAGGTGTATATGCTGTATCTGGCGGAGTTGAAGGATACCGGCCCTCATGGTCCTGAGACCTCCGGGACGCAATTGTTTAATAAAGATGATCTGCCTTGGGATGAGGTTGGCTTCTATACCGTAAAATATGGATTGATGCGGTTTTTTGAAGATTTGGATAAAGGTAAATTCAGCTTACATGAAATTGATTTCTAGGCTGCGCAGATACGGGCTTGTCTCCGTCAGCGCGGCATTCCTGCTTTTTAACGGCGCGATATGCGCCGCGGCCAGTTTTGATTGCGCTCAAGCGTCGTCCAGCGTTGAAACGCTGATATGCGAAGACGAAAACCTGTCTAACCTGGATGAACAGCTGGCTGCTGCATACAAGCAGGCCAGAGAGTCTCAGTTCGGTAAAGAGATAAAATTCAGCCAGACATTGTGGTTGAAAGAGGCGCGCAACCTGTGTGTAGACGCAGACTGCCTGCGCAACGCCTATGAGCGACGCATTGAGCTGCTGGGCAAGTTAGGCGGCATGCGGGGTTTATTCCGCGCCAGATATGAGCGCCAACTGGTGGGCGAGGTAGATGCGCCGCAGGTTCCCGACTATCTGGAAGTCAGCAGCGATAACGGCGGAGTGCTGCAATTCGCCTACGAATCCAATCATGCGAATGGTCACAGTTGTAACGTTGAAGGCGAAGCATTGCAGGCGAAAAGCGGCGTATACGAATATCGTGACCTGGATGTGGGCCAATGTGTGTTCCGCATTTATCTGGAAGATGAGTCCTTGGTGTTCGAGGATGTCGACGGCGCCTGCCGTACTTATTACTGCGGCGCCAGAGGCTTTATTGCAAAAGATCGTTTCTCTATTGAGTCGCCGAAAGCGTTACAGGTTTTGAGTGGTGAGAAATGATAGATTTCAGTGGTCGGGATGAAGCCGCTCAGGATGTCATGGCGCATTATGCTCTGCGATTTGGCGACCCCTTTATCGTAGGCCTTTCACAAAACGCTGTACCAGTGGCGACGCCGGAGCAGGCAACTGAACTGGCGGAGTTCTTCTGGTGGATGCTGGACCAGTCCATTGCTGATGGTGAGAGTGGAAAACTCTACGATGCTAACGTTCCATTTTGGGTGGAAAGGCTGATGACGATCATCAGTGGTTATTTGACCGTCCAGGGCTTTGAAAAGGAGTGGGAAATTGTGAGTGATAGAGCCTAACGCTCCGTTAAGCTCTCCTGGCGACAGCCGATACTCAATCGGCCTTCATCTCGACGCCATAAGTCTTCATCGCGCTTTCAACCTGCTGTTTAACGTTTATCTCAGGAAAAAGCAGGTAGCTTGGGGCGAGAATGTTGGTGGACTTGGATATGCTGATCTCAAAGATACTCTTGATGGGGAAGTTATCTCCCGCCAATGTTTTAAGTTGGTCCAGATAGTCATTCCATTCTGGAGCTGCAGGCTCGATTACCCGCGCATCGCCTTTTATTTTGCAGCCTCTTTGCTCAAAGACATCGATATAGCTGACGCAAACTCTGGGATTAGCGCGGATATTGCGTTCACTGATGGGAGAGGCGATGTTGGCGATTAATAATGTCGTGGGATTCAGGGCGAGGAAAATCTCTTTCGGCGAGACATTGGGTTCTCCCTCAAGACTTGATGTAGCCAGCCAGCAAAGTACGCTTTTATTGGCGTATTCCTGAATATCCAGTTTCATAAGTTAGTCCATATAAGTTAGTGGAATGACGGCTGTTCATTTCCAGTCAGGCAGTCAAACAGTCGCCGGCAAAAAAGGTGACGGAGCGGGCTGTGCTTCTCGTGATATTGCCAAGCTTTAAGAGAAACGCCTGTTAGGCGGCGATTATACTATCACTATGAAAAATCGATAAAATTCAACCATATTCCCGAGTATAACGCCATCGTGGAAGAATTCTCCCCCTTCGACTTGTCCCACTACCTTGAAGCCAATTCCTCACACGGTGAGGATGCGTTGTTTGTACAGGAAAAAGACGGTTGCATCTGGTTCTGCATCGCTGATGGGGCAGGTGGCCTGGCTGGAGGTAAAGAAGCTTCAGACTATGTGGCTAACGCATTCACTCGGCTGCTTGAAGAAGAATTGAATTCGCCAGATGAATTTGAGCGTCATTTACGGCGTTGGGATCGTGAAATTGCGGCTACGTCCCCCTTGGGTGAGACGACGGCGGTGATTGGTAAAGTCACCAACGGCGAGGTGATTGGCGCCAGTGTCGGCGACTCTCAATGTTGGCTGTTCCACCCTGACTTTGTGTATGAATTGACGCAACTGCAACATCGCAAGCCTTTATTAGGATGTGGCGAAGCGGTTCCTATCGGCTTTGGTCCGATGATTCTCCAGGGAGTATTAGTCGTCGGTAGCGACGGTTTTTTCAATTACGCCTCGCTGGCGCAAATCAAACAGTTGGCGAACTTCGCCAGTAACGCGACGGCGTCGCAGTTCGCTGATTTGGCGCGGAATAAAAGTGGGGCATTGGCGGATGATTTATCGATTATTGTGATCCGCCAGTCGTAAATGTCAGCCTTCTATAAACCAGGCTCAATTCGTTATCTCAGCGGGCCTTTAAAAGCGGCCAAATAAAGTGATAGTTACTCCGAAGAAGCTACGTATCTGATTAATACTTAGAGCGTCTTCCTTACACTAAATACAGTATTCACTCGAAATACAAGGTCTGACTCACAGGGTAAAGTTCAAGTCGGCCATTTAATTCAAAAAGCACTTGTAGCTTTAAAGGGAGTGAATTAAATGTTAGATCGCCACTTTAACTGCTAAAGGAGTAGTTTCTTATGAAAAAATTATTTGCAATGATTGCTATGACTTTTTTGTCTTCATCCGCGATGGCGGACATGTCTGGAAAATGGACCTTGGCTTATGATTACGGGTGCGATGGCACTAATAAGGCGTCAGTTTTAACGTTTACGGAAGAATCCAGCGACGCCTCTGAAAGTAAAGGCGTGTTCGCAACTTCAGGGGGTGGATCAGGCCGGTATTTGGAGAAGAAAGTTAAACTTGATCATGTTCTTATTTTTCAATATAAGAGTAATAACACATACAATACGGTCTATGCAGCTAAAAATACAGGTGTAAATAATTTCACTGGGGTTATGCAAAATACTGGAAACGATGCGGGTAGCAACACTGGTTGTTTTTATATATCTAGGCTTGGGAGTGTAAATGGCATGGAGTTAGAGCCAGAGTCCGAATAGGATCCTTAAAAAGAGCAGCCTGAATCAGGCTGCTCTTTTTGATACTCTATATATCTAATCCTTCTTTAATAGCGTACCGCACTAAATCAGTAGCTCGGTGTAGCCCAAGCTTTCTCATTAGTCGCGTTCTGTGCGTGTCGACTGTTCTTGGTGAAATATGTAACTCTTTGGCAATTTCTTTATTAGAAAGTCCATTGGAAATATAGTGAACTATCTCCGTTTCTCTTGTGGTTAAGCCTTCATGGGACCGGTTTAACCGATAAGTGGCCAGTTCGCTATTCTGTTCTATAGAAAGGTATATTTTGCCTTGTGAAACCAGCTCGATAGCGCTCAAAAGATGCTCAAACGCTTCGTCTTTAAGCAAATAACCTGATGCTCCTTGAATCATCGCGTGATCGATGATCTTGATTTCTTTATGCATAGTGAGAAAAATAATTCGGGTGTTGAGTCCTGCCGCCAAAACATGTGACATAACTTCAAGGCCATTCATCCCAGGCATGGAAATATCCAATATGGCAATGTCTGGTTTAAGGTTCTCAATAAAGGTCAATGCCTCTGTGCCGTTATCACAATCATGCGCTATCTCTATTTCTGAGTTATTACTAATAAGAGAAATTAGCCCCTGCCGAAATACTTGATGATCATCGGCTATTAAAATTTTTATATTTTTCATGTTTTTAAATAATTAGCTGAATAAAGTTAATCAAAGGTTTCGGCGTTATGCCTTTGTCCATTCAGTCCAATCTATGTTGAGGCGCCTCCTTAGATCAGTCTACAGGCGTATTTTCCAGGAGCACGATAGCTTCATTACATTTCCGTCTTCTGTGCAACTCTAAAGAAACAACTTTTCTATGAATAATGATCTTGGTTATTTAGAGAAAGCGTTAATACGGCTGATCGTTTTGTAGATGTTGCTTTGTGTTCTTTGATATTTGGAATACTAATGTCGGATTCGAATATGGCCGAGATGCACTGTCACGGACTACTACTGACGCGGATGAATGATGAAACAAGAAGTGGAGTGATTTTTCGACGTGTTAGCATAGCGTTTCCCTTCGCATACATGATGACACTGTTGATTGAAATCCCGGAAATAATATGAATTAACAAGAGTTGATAGTCAAACACCAGATTACCCAAATAGTCATCCTCTACGGAGTAGGCAGAGGGTTTTCATCAATCAGGCGTCAATCGCTTCTGAACCTTACCCCTCTACAGAAAAGTCGGAAAGGCGACAGTATCGCTCTGTTGAGTGCAGTTAGTGTTAGTCGGGTTGAGCTTATTTGAACCCTGTTCATTCAGCGGCGGTTGTTTTCGCTGAAGGGGAAAGAGCTCTTTTAAATCATTGCTGGAGAAGTGAGCCGTACCAGAAAAGACCTAATAAAGCATGCAAGATCAAGGAGCTGAAACGATGCGCAAGAATAAAACGGGTCTGATGAGGGCGGTAAGCGCCAAGGGGAATATCCGCGGTTTTGGCCTGAAGAGGCGATTCAGGAAACTGGCGTTAGGCGTGACGGCCCTCGCGCTGGCGTTGGGCGTTTCTGGCGTAGCGAGTGCGGAGGCGTCAGCGGCTGCTCCGGAAATGAGGGATGTGCTGTTGGTGGGGAATGCGCAAAGCGGGACTGTCAGCTTTATCGATCCATACACCTTTCTCAATCTGGGGTCGGTGAATGTGACGGAAGATAAGGAGGAACGCATCAGCGAGATGGGCATTCTGAAGCTGCTGTACGATGCGTTTATTAATGAAAACGGCGGCGAACGCAATGTGGACGACGTTTTTCTGTCGCCGGACGGGACGGTGTTGTATGTCTCCCGGGGCTATCTGGGAGACGTGGCCGCATTTGATCTTACCGCGCCGGGACATCGCATGCTGTGGCGGCATCCCGTGCCGGGATTTCATGCGGATCATGCGGCGCTTTCTCCCGATGGCGGGACGCTGGTGGTTTCCGATTCCACATCCAAGAAAGCCTTTCTGATAGACGCCGTCACCGGCAGACGCACAGGCGAATTCGCTACGGGAGACTTTCCTCATCAAAACGATTTCTCCCCGGACGGTAAGCGCATCTACAACACCAGTATCGGCAACGTATTGCTGCCTCACGCCTTGAACTTTATGAAAGGCGAGCGCTCATTACGCATTGTCGATGCGGAATCCCTGCAGTTGTTGCGCACCATCAAGTTTCCCCAGGGAGTGCGTCCCAATGTGTTTACGCCGGATGAGAAAACCTTGTACGCCCAGCTTTCCTATCTGCGTGGATTTGTGAAAGTGGATCTGGAGCAGGGTGCTATTACTCATACGGTGGAATTGCCCGCCAGCGAATTCGGCAAAGCCAACTATCCCAATTATGACGATTTCCCGAAGAACTCGGCGCATCATGGTCTGGCGCTGTCCGGCGATGGCAAGAAACTCTGTCTGGCGGGAACCATCGATAACTATGTTGCGATCATTTCCACGGAAACCCTCGCCACTGATCGCATTATGGATGGCTATGATCTTCCGTATTGGGCGACGACCAGCTCTGATGGCGCCTACTGCTTCGTTTCCAATAGCGTGGAGGGCACGGTGGGCGTGTTTGACTACACTACCACTCAGGAAGCCGCCCGCATTCCCGTCGGCGAGTTCCCGCAACGCTCCCGGATGGGGAAAGCTCCGCAATCCGTGTTGAACAGCTTGGACTCCGTACAGGGATAATCCGCTTTCCATACCAGACGCCGCCATCAGTGCGGCGTCTTTACAAACATTCCCCTGGCAATTGTTCGTAACGAGCAATTTTCTCTTTTTCATCAGTGACATATCGGCGAAAACCCGAGACACAATCACATAGTTGCATATCCCTTTTTCTTATCGGATTTCGCCGCTTATTCGATGCATTAGAGTCTAGTCTCATTTGTATCGACCCTGGCTGAACCCCCTGTCGTTTCTAGCCTTGGCGGTATTCTCTCAAACGCTGCGAGTAGGCCCTGGTTCCTAGCATATCTGTCCGAATTGTAGGCCACTTTGTGAGCGTGTTAGCTTGGTCAGGCTGGGCGCCGATTTGGTTTGCTGTTGCGGGAGCGTCTCTGTGTCCCGAAATTAGCGTTCAGAATCAAGCAGGTAGCAGTTGTCAGAATAATCTAGAAGAAGCTGCCTGATGTTATTAACACCAATCGCCAATGAACTGATAGAACTATGAAACCGTTTCAAAAGAACCTGCTGGCAGGGATGATTGCCGGCCTCACCTTTAGCGGCGCGAGCTACGCGAACCCAAGCGCGCCGGAAGATCTAAGCGTATATCGCAATTTGACGCCCAAGATCGTCGGCGGTGAAGACGCCGCCGAGGGCGAATTTCCCTTTATGGTGTATCTGCAATACAACGGCGGCCAGTGGTGCGGCGCGTCGGTAATAGATGATTATTATGTGCTCACTGCGGCGCACTGTACCGCTGGTATTTCTGCTGAAAGCTTCAAAGCCGTCATCGGTCTGCACGACCAGAACGACATGCGCGACGCACAGAAAATCCAAGTGGTGGAAGTGATCAATCACCCAGAGTTTAATGAACAGACTCTGGAGAACGACATCGCCTTGCTGAAGCTGTCGGAAAAAGTGGATGAGAAGTACACCCGCATTACTCTGGGCGACTCTAATGACATAATGCCCGGCAGCGATGTGACAGTTATCGGCTGGGGCGCGCTACGTGAAAATGGCGGCTCCCCGGATATCCTGCAGAAAGTGGATGTGCCGGTCGTGTCTCTCGATGAGTGTCGTATGGCCTACGGCGACGACGCGATCTATGACTATAGCCTTTGCGCGGGGCTGGAGCAGGGCGGGAAAGACTCCTGTCAGGGCGACTCCGGCGGTCCTTTGTTTGTTAACCAGGCCGGTGAGTTCCGTCAGTTGGGTATCGTAAGCTGGGGCGATGGTTGCGCAAGACCAGGAAAATACGGCGTATACACGGCTGTGCCCAGCTTCAAGGACTGGGTAACCTCTTATGTCGGCGGCGACACGCCAGATCCCGGCGATCCGGATGATCCAGACGGTCCCGATGACGGCGATGGCGACGACGATAACGTGCTGGGCAACGGTAAGCCGATTGAGGATTTGAACGGCGTTTCCGACAGCAAGGTTTATTACACTATCGAAGTGCCTGAAGGCGCCAAGCATCTCTCCGTCAAGATCGAAGGCGGTCGCGGAGATGTCGATCTGTACGTCAGAGCGGAAGAAGATCCGACGCTAACCGAATACGATTGCCGTCCCTACAAAAATGGCAATGAAGAGGTCTGTGACGACTTGGTCGTGAGACCTGGCGTGTATCACATCATGCTGCACGGTTATTTGCGCTATAGCGGCGTGACGTTGACCGCCTCTTATGACGATGACTCGACAGATCCAACCGATCCAACCGATCCAACTGATCCAACTGATCCAACTGATCCAACTGATCCAACTGATCCAACTGATCCAACTGATCCAACTGATCCAACTGATCCAACCGATCCAACTGATCCAACGGACCCAACTGATCCAACTGATCCAACTGATCCAACCGATCCAACTGATCCAACTGATCCAACTGATCCAACTGATCCAACTGATCCAACTGATCCAACTGATCCAACTGATCCAACTGATCCAACTGATCCAACTGATCCAACTGATCCAACTGATCCAACTGATCCAACAGATCCATCAGATCCATCAGATCCAACCGATCCAACCGATCCAACTGATCCGACCGACCCAACTGATCCAATCGATCCGGACGATCCTGGATTTCCGACAGATCCAAATGACCCTAATGATCCTAACGAGCCAGGTGAACCAACCGATCCTACAGATCCAACGGACCCGACCGATCCTACAGATCCGACGGACCCAACTGATCCCACAGATCCTACTAATCCAGACGATTGCGAGCTGACCGAATCACAAAAAGCCCTGTTAGAAGCGCATAACCAGGCGCGTAGCGAGGGCCGTAACTGTGGTTCAGCCTACTTCCCGGCCGCAGAGCCATTGGTATGGAACTGTAAGCTGGGCGCCGCGGCGACCAAGCACACTGAAGATATGGTGAACAACAACTTCTTCAGCCATACCGGTTCCGATGGTTCGCAGGTCGGCGATCGCACTCGTGCGGAAGGCTATAACTCCTGGCGCGTAGGCGAGAACATCGCCGCGGGTTATGAGTCTACACAGCAGGTTATGGCTGGGTGGCTGAAGAGCCCGGGTCATTGTTCCAATATCATGGGAGCGGAGTACACCGAAATGGGCGCGAAGAAAGTGAGCACGTCCTCGGCCAGTTATCCGCATTACTGGACCTCCGTGTTCGGCGGAGAATAATCCAGCCTTCACGCCGCGCCGCCCGGACCCTCCTGCGGCGCGGTCTTTTTCACTTGTTCCCTTTCCTTTCCTGAATACCCGCCCTTTGCAGCAGTCTTTCCAACGATAAGCGCGCAATTGATATCGAAGTTTTGTAAGATCTGAGCCTGAATCGCGCAAAATTTCATTGCCATCAACCCAAAATAATAAGCGCTGCGCCATGCCTGACAAGCTGTCCACCCACGAGTATTACGACCTGCTAAACCGCGGAGCCTGGTTTCGCGCTATTCCTGAAGACTTAAAGACAGACCTGCTGAATCTGGCGCAAATTAAAGGGCTTCGAACGGGGGAGTTTCTGTTTCGACGCGGTGACAAGCCTGCAGGTATTTACGCCGTGGTGAAAGGATCGTTGAGAGTCACTGGCGTTAACGAAAATGGTAAGGAGGCGATTCTTGCGTTTGTGGAGCCCCCTAACTGGTTCGGAGAAATCGCCTTGTTTGACAGACTGGACCGCACTCACAGCGCCCTGGCGGAAACCCCGACAACCTTGTTGCACTTGCCGCAAAAAGGTCTGGAAACGCTACTGGCGGCGAAGCCGCATTTCTGGCGGGACTTCGGTGTGCTGCTTTGTTTTAAGCTGCGCTTGGCGTTTCGCGCGGTGGAAGACGCCACTCTGTTGCCTGCGCCTCTGCGATTGGCGCGCAGATTGGTGGTGATGGCGGAGGGCTATGGCGACTTCAGCGGACAGGCGCGACGGGCGATACATATACAGCAGGAGCAACTGGGCATGATGCTGGGGGTGTCCAGGCAGACGGTTAACCAGATATTGAAAGAGCTGGAGCAGAAAGGGCTTATCGCCACGTCCTATGGTGAAATCCAGATCCTCGAAATGGATGCGTTGAAGTCACAGGCAGGCATGCTGGAATAGCAATCACCACTCATAGCGATCGATGCGTTCGCCTTCGTAATGCACCACAGGGCAGTTCACCACGATGTCGGTGCGATGAATCTCCAGCTTTCCCTGGCTCTCCGCTACGAATACCTGCTCCTCGGATTTAAGCTCTACAGGCGCGACGCCGGCTTTCCAAACCACCTCATACATCAGCCACAAAGGACTGTATTGAATGTTGACGCTTTTCGAACCTGGCGGCTCTGGCGCGGAGGGAAATATGCTGGGCTGGTCGAAATTACGAACCCGGTAGACCCTTTCCAGCACAGTACGAACCTGTGGTGGCTTGGGATAATCTGGAATCGCATCTTTCAAGCGGGGCGCATAATTGGCCTGCATCATCGCCGCCATATCCCGATCGGAGACGTCTGTGGTGATGTAGTAGACGCGCTCGCCGTCGTACCAGGCGGGATGCACCGCTACATCCACTTGGGGGCCGTGTGCATTGGAGTATCCCTGTCCCGCACAGCCGGGCAGAGCGAGGGCGAAAACCCATATGGCGAGGCGCTGCATGTCCAACTCCCTTGTTCGCATTCCTTTCCAGTGTAGACAAGGATGCGCCCATACGCTTGCGCGAAAGGCGGGAGAAGAGCGTTGTGTCAGGGGCCTTCGTAGGAAATAGGTTTGACCTCAAACTCCACGGAAACCGCGCCGCCATCGGCAAGATTCAGGGTGACGTTGACATGGTCGCCGGGATTCAGCGGACGCTGACGCTGCATCAACATCAGATGCATACCGCCGGGAGCGAATGAGATGTGGCTTCCCGCCGTCACTGCAAGGCCTTCCCCCATGTGCTGCATACTCATTTGACCGCTGTCGTTGACGGTCTGATGCATCATGACATGCCCGAAGTCCGCGCTCTCGGCGCTGATAATGGTGATAGTCTCGGCGGACGAATTGTTGAGCGTGAAGTAGCCCGCCATGGGTATGGTTCCCGGCGTAAAACGAATCCAGGCGTTACTGGTTTCAACCGCCTGCGCGCCTTCATTCTGCGCATAGACAAGCACTGGCGAGGACATTAGGGTGGTGGCGATAAGGGCTTGGATCAGGCTTTTTTTCATCATCATTGAGAGATATCAGGTGCGGTTACGGGGCTAGGGCGATTATTAATTAGGGGATTCAATCAGGGCCCAAGCCTAACACAGGGCGCACACTGAGAAAATGTAGCGTTAACGCGGAGTTATGCGTCAAATTGTCGCTGGACAATTTCTGATCCGAAAGGCACACTGCGCGGCCATATCCTTCCCATCTTCAGCGCGAATGAGGTTTTGACGTTGCAGTTCAAGCGTTATTGGGTGAGGGGAGCAGTATTGCTCGCCCTGGTGTTGTTTCTGGCGTCGTTAGGTCTGGTGCGGCAATGGCTTCCCAGCTCAGGCGCTCTCGATATCGACCAATTCAAGAATATCCAGTATTTGAAAGTCACTGAATGCACGCCTGAACGAGGTCAGTGTAGCCTTCCGGTCGATGCAGGCAATGTAAGCTTTTCATTTGGCGATGAGCCGATTCATCCCGCGCGCGCATTTCCGATTCGTCTCCAACTACACGGCATAGAGGCGGAACGGGTCCGTGTCGACTTTGAGGGCGCCGATATGTACATGGGGCTTAACCAGACCAAACTAACGCGGATGGCGGACGGATCATATCAAGGGGAAGGATACCTGCCCGTATGCATTACCGGACGTATGCTGTGGAAGGCGACGATTTTCATCGGCAGAGAGAGCGACACGCTGGCGCTGGTGTCGGAGTTTGTCACGGAGTAAGTAAAACGTCCCTGTTCGGTTGTAGTCGGGAGGGGTGTAACAAGAGTGTAAAAAAACTCTACACTCTCCGCTGCGCCTTACACCTGTCACCCTGTTCTTATCGACTTATAGTACGAGTTTGCAAAAATCAGGCTTTTTTACGACGGGATAGGCTTAAGCTGACAAGCCCCAATCCCAACATCGCCAGTGTGCCTGGTTCTGGAACGCTCAATCCGCCTTCAATGATATCGTTAGCGCAAGTGGCCGACCAACGGAAGCCAAGTGAAGTAGGTGCGCTGAGGTCAAGACCCAAATCCGCCAGAGTCAGTGTGTACGAAATAACTCCTAGTGTGCCGACGGTGTTGCTGACGCCACTCAAGTCTACGCTTGAGGTTTCTCCGCCTACCAGGGTCGCCTTGGAGGTATTTACTAAGACTTCCTGATTTTTTCGAACGCTGCTGCTGGTTCCGGAGCTAACTAGCTGATCCATATAATCGACCATGGACAGGCTGTAGAGATCGCCCGTTGATGTGTCTAGAGCAAACTCCCACTTCTCGCCATTGGTGATATCGTCGTCTTTATAACGATCTGCTGCATTGCCGAATGGGTGCCAGCCGTCGACGCTGATGAACAGGTCGCCATATTTATGGCCTAGGCTATCAGCGCCTTCGAAGAAGTTTGTGAAGATAGACACATAGAGGTTGTCACTGTCGTGAGTCACTTCCATATGAGTAATTTGGTAGATGTCTGGGTTACCGTAAACGTCGCCGTTGTATGAAAGTCCTGCCCCGTTGTAACCATCGTTAATGGTGACTGCGTGTGCGCTGACTGCGGCTACGCTCAAAGACAGCGCTGTAAGGGCGTGTTTTATTCTTGAGGTCATAACCAACTCCTTTTTTTCTAATTGGGGTAAGTAGGTCTGGGTACATCACCGCTTTCTCACGCATTGGTTGTGCCAAAACCCAATTAACCTTATTTTTCAATGTGACAGGCTGTCATTAGCTAGTCCGTATTACCTAATCCGTAAAATTTACTGACAGTGGGAGGGGCGAGTCTGAGAAAACAGACATACGGAAGCACTTAATAAAAGTCACTTATCCTATTGAAAATAAAGAAATAAAAAGAGGGGGTTAAAATATTTTGGCGCTTTGACATGTCAGTAGAACCGGACAGGAAAAACCAGTTCTTTAAATTTAACCTTGTAAATTTTCTGACGGTTGTGCGCTTTCCCGGACACTTGTTTAGGCGCGCCTGAAATGAAAAGCGGCGCTATGCGCCGCTTTATTAATCACCTGATCTTCGCTAAGGAAGACGAGTAAAGTTTTACAGGCTGGGCCAGGTTTGCACGCCGTCTACGAGAATGCTCGGCTTATCCAGGCCATAACAGAACTGGTCGCCGCCAGACGCATAGTACTTGCGCGGCGCCATGGGCAGACTGAAGGACGCAACCTGGGCTGACGCCTTAGCGCTAAACGGCAACGCCCACATGGACAGGTAATCACGGAAATCAAGGCCTGTCGCGTAGGATACCGCCACTGTCATCCAGTCGTTACTGTTAATGCTTTTTGCTTCATCCAGACTGTATTGGGAGAAGCCCAAATTAGCTTTCGCCGCTGACCAGGCTTCCTCGCTGGCTAACGCCGCGTTGAAGTTGCGGTCGAGTATGTGCAGTCTGGGTAACAGGTTCCATCCGTCATTTAGTTTGCCTTCGCCCTGAGCGGTCATCATCATCTGGATGGTGATGCCGGCGCCGTTGGACCATCCGGTTAACTTCTGGCTCTGCACATAGGCTTGAGGATCGGATTCGCTGACGGAGTCGCGCAGCACATTGAACATGCTTTCAAAGGGCAACGACTGGCAGCTCGGGTTTTTACCGGTATCCAGATAGTAGTGCGACTTCGAATAGTAGGAGTATGGGTTGGTGCTTGCGTGTCCTTCCCAGCCGCTGAAGCGGAAACGACCGCGCTCCAGACCATGACCTAGCTCGTGAATGTCGCCGTGTCCAATCGGGCTGAACTCCCAATAGGCGTCATAAGGGTTGCCTGAGCAGCCATAACCACAGGTGGCCTGATCCGCATTCATGTGCTTCACGATATCGATATGCTCGATTTCCAGGCTGTGCGCCGCCGCGAAGTCATGTATCTCCGCCACTACGTCAATGCCAGGTCCTTTGAAGCCCGCCAGGATGTGCGGGAAGTTATGGATGTAGCGCATGGTTCCCGCCGCCAAAGCTGCGCCGGTTTTCCAGTTTTCGTCCTGCATGGACTTACGCATTTTATCCAGCTTTGAGTGTACTTCGAAGCCTGGCGTGACGAGTTCCGCCCAATCGTAGTCGCCCTGAGCCAAGGCCTGTTCAAAGCTGGCGTTGTCTTCTTCGCCGTTCCAGAAGGGATGCTCACCCACATTCTCGAATCGGAAAGAAACGTTCTTGCCGTTGCTCCCAAATTCAATTTGCACCGGGCCTCCGTAGGTGGAGGTGAAGGTAATGCTCTCGCCGGATTTTATATTGAACTTCGGCGTCTGCAGGAATTTCGGACGGGTATAGCCGTTCTTCTCAAACTGATGGGTGGCGCCGGAACGCTGTGTGTTGACAAAGATGGACGTGGCCACGTCGGCGCTGTCCAGGCGAGTCACCTTGACCGTGTGGCCAGGCAGAGCGTAAACGCCGGCGGCGCGGAAATAGCGCTTGCTTTCCATGTCTATGGTCTTGCTGACGGTTGAGACATGATCGAAGTTGCTGCGGCTGAAATTGCCCATATCCTTTTGTGCGGGATTCAGCGCGCGGTAGTTGTAGACCGAGTAGTCCGCGTACAGCGATTTCAGGAACGCATTATCTTCCGTCGTAATTTTGTCCATAGGATAGGTGGCGCTGGCGCGGTAGTGGTCGCCCAATAGCGCGAGCAACTTCTGATAGCGCTTACCTTCGTTGGCGAAAATATCCGTCTTACTCTTGTCCAGATTGGACATGATGCTGCGCACTTCATCCGCGCCTTCGAAGAAACCGGCATTCAGGCCGCTGACGGCGGAGCAGTTCTCGCCATCACAGGCGGACCAGTCGAAAGCGTAGTCCTCGTTTTCAAAGTGAGTCAGCATGGTTTTAACTTGTGTGACGCTCTCCGGAATCTTGCCCATGTCGTCGATGGAGTCATAACCGCTTAGATAGAGCCTTTTCCAGTAGTTGTCTTCCTGGTAGGACACGTTAAACAGCGTGAAAAGATTACCTCCCAAGCTGGTCAAATTGCCGTCCCAGTGTAGATACAGCACTGGCGTTCCTTTCGCCATGGCGGCGGCTACCGTCGCAGTGACGGCGTCAACGTCCGCTTCCTCGCTTTTTTGGGAAATGATCAGTAAGTCCGGATTTGTATTGAGGCAGTCCGCCAGCTTGGAGCCATCGCAATCTCCCTGCGCGTTATAGCTGACGTTTTCGCCATAGCGCTGGTCCAGCCACTTGCGCACGCCGGTGGCGTCATGAAACCAGTAGCTTTCATCCATTTGCGCCATGACCAGCTTAAGCGGCTGTGCGTCGAAATTATTTCTACCAGTCAGCCAGACGATCGCGTTTTGCATAAATTGGTGCATTTGCTCATTGGCTCCGCCGCGTTCGCGCATAGGGTTGCCGCCGAGGACCATATAGCGCGCATCGTCTTCGCCGATAACGCCAAAGCCGCGGTTATAAACCGTTTTGCCTTCATTGGCCGCATTGGATATCAGAATGGCTTCGTTTTCGCCAAACATGGCGCTTATCTGCGCGGCGTCGTGAGTAGGGTCCCAATCAATGGCGGTGAGACTGTCGCCTTTGGCGGTTCCATCGGTATTCAGCTGGAACAGATCAATGCGGGCTTGATTGTAGCGGGTGCGGTTGGCTTCAATTGTGCGCAACGCGGCGGACGCCAGATCACGGCTGTTTTCGACGACCAGTGCGTCGCCGGTACGAATGGCCTGTTCCACGGGATTGAAGGCGACTTCCAGATCAAACTTCAAATCGGCGCTTTTTTCTCCGTCAGATACGCGGATGACAATGCCTTTCGCCATGCCCAGGTCATCTGCGCTGGGAGAGCCCGTAACTTTGCCGGTGTTAGTGTTGATGCTCATCCAGGATGGACCGTTCACTAACTGAAATGTAAGGGTGTCGCTGTCTATATCGTTAACAGTGGGGGTGAAGCTGAAGGGCTCGCCTTCTTTGGCTAATGGGCTGGGCGTCCCGGAAATAGTGGGAGGCTGGTTGGCGTCGCTGCCTGAGCTATCGTCGTCTGAGTCGTCGCTACCTGTGTCGTCGTCACTGCCCGCACCGTCTCCACTGGAGCTATCGTCAGATGCGTCGTCTCCATCGTCGGTATCGTCGCCGCCAGTGCTTCCATCAACAGAGTCTCCGCCGCTGGAGTCGCCGCCCGTCGTGCTGTCTCCATCAGACCCGCCGTCGCTGGCGTCACCGCTGCTGTTGGAGTCGTCGCTATTAGTGTCGCCGTTTCCGGTATCGCTTCCGCCGGAGGTTGTTCCGTCGACAACTTCAGATCCGTTATCGCCGCCTTTATTCTTGTCGCCGGATTTGGCGTCGTCGTCTGACCCACAGCCGGTCAAAGCGATGGCGCTTGCCAGGAGTATTGATCCGGCTAAAGGATGAAACCGCAACATCTTAGTTCCTCACATTTCAACATTGGCGTTGGTTAAAAAACCCGCAATATTACGCTGAGGTAGAAACGCGGGCTATAAGCGGCGTGACAACAATTATAAAATGTGAAGTCCCGCCAATTTATATGTAATTGTTTGTATACTTATGTGTTATTGAATTGCTGATTTTAAATCAAACTTAACAAACGAGCCGTAAACGAATGATATTGAGGCGATATTAAAAATATCGCATTTAAAAACAGATAATTAGAGAGATATAAATAGAGAGTTGAAGAGGATAAAACATATCCATTGGAGGATCATTCAGCCAAAAACATTAAATTAATTTAGTTCTTTTGGCCTAATTAAAATTGTATTTTGCCGAAAAACTATTTCGTTATGAATTTAATGTGACAGTGTTGGCGTAATGGGTGTTATCTATGCCCGAAATCCGTTGTCCAATAGCTAGGATAGTCTGCGCCGGAGGCGTCGATTCTGGCGGCTCCCATTTCCGTGTAGTTCTTGCTCATGATGTTGGCGCAGTGTCCGGGACTGTCCAGCCAGCCTTGCATAACTTGGGAGACTGAGCCGTAACCCGCCGCGATATTTTCTCCGACAACCTGATAGAAATAGCCTTGATACTTCACCCGCGCGCCGACGCCGAGGCCGTTGGAGCCGATGTGGTCGAAGAAGTTGTTGTCCGCCATGTCGCGGCTGTGGGCGTTGGCGGCGGCGGCAAGTTTGCAATTCCAGGTCAGCGCGGGAGCATCGCCATACTCTTTATCGCCGCAGGTGCGCGTTTGTGCGCGGATCTGGTTATGCGCTTTGAGCAACTGCTTGTCCAACTCCGTCATTTGGCAGTCAGCAGGGGAGGTGTCGTCGTCGCCGTTGTCCGTCACGTTATCGCCGCCAGCTCCTCCTGAGCCGCCGCAACCTGCAAGGAACAGGGCGCCAGTCAGCAGCATCATGTGGGCGATGTATTTTAATTGCATTCAAAACTCCTCTCGACATAATACGTTTGCTTCTACGGACGGAGAGACGGAAGTCCTTTGCTCTATGAATCAATAAAATAAAACATCTACTTAAAGCTATCATTAAGCCAAATAGGGTGTTTTATTAGTGCTTTGGGATGAGTTCTGTTTGGTATATAAAAGTTGATGATGGATTTGTTCTTTCTGGGCCACGCTTGACCTTACCCTTGGGGGAAGCTTCAAGCTGAGGGTGAGCATTCATTGACGGAGTTGAGGAATAGCATGCTGACGATAGGGCAGATGGCCCGTCTATTCGATGTATCCACCAAAACCTTGCGCTATTACGAGAGCGCTGGCGTGTTTCATCCAGCGGTATATGGTCGTGAAAATGGATATCGCTATTATGCGCCGTCGCAAATCGACGAACTGCAACGCATTTTATGGCTGCGCGATATGGGCGTGCCGTTGGAAAGCATTCGCAGTCTCAAGGAGCAGGGGGCGTTGAGCGATGAACATGTATTACGCAACAAGCTGTGTAGACACGCCACCGGGCTGGAGCGGGAAATCGAAGATAAACGCAAGCTTCTCAATGAATTGCTGATTTACCTGAAGCAACCCATTATGGAGAACAATAGTATGAATTCGACACAAGGCGCTGCAGTAAAACCGCTAGTCAAAGAGCTTCCCGCATTCACCCTTATTGGTATGGAGTATCGCAGCAGCGATATTCGGGATTCCATTCCCATGCTGTGGGGCCGATATCTCCCCCGAGAGGATGAAATCCGCGGCCGGGTTAATTACGAAGCGTCTTATGGTCTGTGCCTGCCGTTGGAAGATGGCGAGTTCCGCTATATCGCAGGCGTCGAGGTGGAGGCGGGGAGTCCGGTTCCCCAAGGCATGGTGTCCGTTGAGGTGGCGGCGGCGCGTTACGCCGTTTTGACTCACACCGGACCGGTTGCGGGGCTCAACGCCACCTTTCGCAAAGCCTGCTCCCGAGACTTGCCGGAAAGCAATCTGGAAAGAATCGAAGGCCCTGACTTTGAACTTTACGACAGACGATTCACAGGCCCTGACAGCCCGGACTCGCAAGTGGATATCTATCTGACTATCGCGTAAATGACGTGATGTATTTCTAGAATCCCTGGCATCGGATCAGCTCAACAGGCGCTTAACGGCGAACCTGTTGAGCTGAGTGCATTATCAAATCGCTTTTAGAATAGCGTCGACGCTGGCTTTGGCGTCGCCGAACAACATAAAGGCGTTATCGCGGAAGAACAGCGGATTCTGAACGCCGGCGTAGCCTGCGTTCATACTGCGTTTGAATACGATGACGTTTTTCGCTTTCCATACTTCCAACACCGGCATGCCCGCCAGCGGACTTCCTGGATTTTCCGACGCGGCGGGGTTCACCGTGTCATTGGCGCCGATCACCAGGACGGTGTCCGTTTCCGGGAAATCCTGGTTAATTTCATCCATGCCCAGGACGATGTCATAAGGGACTTTCGCCTCCGCCAGCAGTACGTTCATATGTCCGGGAAGACGGCCCGCCACAGGATGAATGCCGAAACGCACTTCCACGCCATGCTCACGCAACTTTTGGGTGATTTCATAGATAGGATGCTGCGCCTGCGCCACCGCCATACCGTATCCGGGAGTGATGATCACAGAGTGCGAGCCTTTCAGCATGTCCGCCACGCCTTCCGCATTAATCTCCTGAGGATCGCCATACTCCGCATCAGCGTCTTCAGGCGCGGGATCATTACCGAAACCGCCCGCGATGACGCTGATAAAGGAGCGGTTCATCGCCTTACACATGATGTAGGAGAGAATCGCCCCTGAAGAGCCCACCAGGGCCCCGGTAATGATCAACAGGTCGTTGGACAGCATGAAACCCGCCGCCGCAGCCGCCCATCCAGAGTAGGAGTTGAGCATGGAGATGACGACAGGCATGTCCGCGCCGCCGATGGATGACACCAAGTGCCAGCCGATAAACAGAGCGATCAATGTCATCAGAAGCAGACTGAATCCGCTGCCGCCGGCTTTGACGAAATACAGCATGAGCAAGAAGGAAACGACGCCCGCGCCCAGGTTGAGCTTATGGCGATGGGGCAGCATGAGGGCTTTGGAGCTGATCGAGCCGCGTAACTTGCCGAAAGCGACAATCGAGCCGGTAAAAGTGACGGCGCCGATAAAGACCCCAAGGAAGATCTCCGTCAGATGAATGCTCAACAGCGCGCCGCTCAGCGGACCATGTTCCAGGTAACTGTTGTAGCCGACCAGCACGGCGGCGAGCCCGACGAAGCTGTGCAGGATCGCCACCAGTTCAGGCATCTGCGTCATTTCCACCTTTAAGGCGACTTTAACGCCAATCACGGCGCCGACGGCCATGGCGAGAATGATCAACCAGACGGTGGACACCTGTGGACTGGCGATAGTGGCCAGCAACGCCAGCGCCATACCAATGACGCCGTAGAGGTTGCCGGTTTTTGCGGTCTCCTGCTTGCTGAGACCCGCCAGACTGAGAATGAACAGCACGGCGGAAATGATATAGGAGGCGGTGATTACACTGTATGACATGAGTCGCTTCTCCTATTTCCGAAACATTTTCAGCATGCGTTGGGTGACGACAAATCCCCCGACGATATTGATAGTCGCAATCAGCGTTGCTGCGGCGGCCAAAAAGGTCACTAACAGGCTGTCGCTGCTGATCTGCAGTAACGCGCCGACGACGATAATGCCGCTGATGGCGTTAGTGACGCTCATCAATGGCGTGTGCAACGCATGAGTGACGCTCCAGACGACGTGGTAACCCACGATGCAGGCGAGTACGAAAACCGTAAAGTGAGACAGAAACTCCGAGGGCGCCGCGCTGGCGAGCCACATCAACGCCAGGGCTCCGGCAGCCTGCAAGCCATGTTTGAGGGGAGTCGACATCGGCTGCGACTTGGGCGGAGGCGGCGCGGCGGCCGCCTTTGGCTGTTGCGGCGCGGCGCTGACTTTAATCGGAGGTGGCGGCCAGGTTATCTCGCCGTCTTTCACGACGGTGACGCCGCGAATGACTTCGTCATCAAAGTTGATGTCGACGGCGCCGTCTTTGTTTTTGCACAGCAGCTTCATCAAATTGACCAGATTGTTGCTGTACAACAGACTGGCCTGGGTGGGCAAGCGTGAGGGGAGGTCGACGTAGCCGACGATTTTGACTTCATGAATCTCCGCCATCTCGCCAGGCTGGGTGAGCTCGCAGTTGCCGCCATTGGGCGCCGCCAGATCGACGATCACGCTGCCGGGGCGCATGGCTTTTACCATCTCCTCTGTGATCAGTTTGGGCGCCGGTTTACCGGGAATCATGGCGGTGGTGATAATGATATCTACATCCTTCGCCTGTTCCAGGAACAGCTTCATTTCCGCTTCGATAAAGGCCTTGCTCATCACTTTGGCGTAGCCATCGCCGCTGGAGCTTTCCTCTTCAATATCCACCTCAAGGAATTCAGCGCCCATGCTCTGGATTTGCTCTTTCACCTCGGGACGGGTATCAAAGGCGCGCACAATCGCGCCGAGGCTGCCCGCCGTGCCAATCGCCGCCAGCCCGGCGACGCCGGCTCCTATGACCAGGATCTTGGCGGGTTGCACCTTGCCTGCGGCGGTGATTTGTCCGGTGAAAAAACGTCCGAAGTGGTGAGAGGCTTCCACCACCGCCCTGTATCCGGCGATGTTGGCCATTGAACTTAACGCGTCCATGGACTGGGCGCGGGAGATGCGGGGAACGGAATCCATCGCCAGGACAGTGACGTTCCGTTGCGCCAGTTTCTGCAGTAACTCCTCATGCTGGGAGGGCCAGATAAACCCGATCAGCGTCGCCCCGGATTTCAGCAGTTCGACTTCTTCGTCATTGGGTTCGTTTACCCTGAGAACGATATCCGCTCCCCAGGCTTCTTCTCTTGAAACGATCTTGGCGCCGACTTCTTCATACATCCCGTCGCCGAAACTGGACAGCCAGCCGGCGTCGGCCTCAACCGCCACCGAAAACCCCAGTTTGATCAACTCCTCAACTGATTTGGGCGTCGCCGCCACACGCTTTTCATGAGGTCTACTCTCTTTGGGTATGCCTATTTGCATCGTCTTCCTCACTTTGTTGTTATTTCAATCCTTAGGCTGGATAACTCACAAGTGGCTATGGGTTAACCATAAGTCGTTCATTGTATACCCTTATTTTGGGATTGATGAGCGAATCTTGGGCTACATAAATTTCCCTGGAGCGCTGCAGCTGTCGCAAGCTATTCACTAACCCAATCGGATTATATTTTGTGAAAAGTTAAAAAAAGTTTAATCAGAGACTATTTAAGTCGTTTTATATCCGTATAATCGCGCCGTCGCTCGGTTTGCCCCCTAGACAGGGCGTTGCGAACCGCCCCACGATCAGGATGTAATCAGGATAGTTAAATGACTAAGTATGTCGCCTCCTTTCTCTCGACCGTAATTCTCGGTCTGTTCAGCTTTCAGGTTTCCGCCAAAGATTTTGGACCCGCACAGCGCTATAACGCTCTGGTGTTCGACGAGTTCTGGGCGTTGTCTTCCGATGTGGAAGGTCGTCTCGCTGCTGGCGGCAGCATCACTCTAAATAACTACAGTGTGGGCGATAAGCTGAATGCGTCTGAAGCAGGCGACGTATTGATTGCCGGGGGCGATATCAAGTTTCCCAGTGGACGTGTTTACTATGGCAATGTGATTGCCGGCGGCTCCGTGAAAGAGATCGGCGACGCCGTGCGACATGGCATGGCCAAAGGCGCCAAGATCAAGGGCGGAGCGACGCCTTCCGTCGACTTTCCAAGTGCGCAGGCCTATTTAGAGCAGCTGTCGCAAGATCTATCCAAGTTGAAAGCCAATGGCAAGGTGGAGTCCAAGTGGGGCGGGCTTTATCTGACGGCGGCGTGCGACAGTAATCTGCAAGTCTTCCAGCTCTCCGGCGCACAAGTGTTTCCGGCGCATACCTTTGAAGTGGACCTTTCCTGCGCGCCAGCCGACGCCACTTATATCTTCAATATTGATGGCCAACAAACCGGTATGTCCGGAATGAGCCTGCAGTCTTTGGCGAACGTCGCCGATAAAGTGGTTTTTAACTTCTATGAAGCCTATGTGGTGGAGTTGGAGTCTATTGGCGTGGAAGGCTCCGTACTAGCGCCGAAGGCGGAAGTGGTTAACCCCCAGGGCGTACTTCGCGGCCATCTGTTCGCCAAGGCCTGGTATGGGGAGATGCAGATCAACTGGGTTCCTTTTACGGGGCTCCTGCCTGAGTCCACTCCCTCCAAGCCGGAGCAATGCCAGCTTTATCCCATCACATTTGATTATGGCTCGCTGCCCTCCAGAGTTGGAGAAACCGTGATCCTGTATCCCGGTATGGATCAAGGGAATTTCAGCTGGCTGTCCTGGACTGGCGGCGTCAAGCAGAGCGATCTGGTGAACTCTCTCACCTCCGCTAATGCCGATACCTATATCAATCCACTGGACGCGCAGGACCGCGTCCTGAACCGCATGGACTGGATCAGCGCCGTGCCTGGCGTGAAGAACAGCAAGGCCGTACGCACCGCCATGGATGGATTGCTGAATAAAGAGATTATCGTACCGGTATGGGGCGACCTGCAGGGTGGCGGCGCTAACCGTATTTATCAGGCGGCGGCATTCGCCAAAATAGCGATCACGGGATACAAGCTCAACGGTAAAGGCTATCTCACGTTCAAGTATCTGGGCGAGGAGAACTGTGGGGAAGCGACGGTTGAACCACCGGTTGCACAGGACCAGGACGTCAGCACGAAAGAAGATCAATCGATTGATTTTACACTGAAGGCGACCGGAGAAATCTCCGGCGAAGCGGAGTTTGTTATCACCCAGGCCCCGCAACACGGGACTATCTCGCAACAGGGTGACGCGATTACCTATACCCCGAATGCAGATTTCCACGGGCAGGACAGTTTGCGTTTCAAATTGGTCGACGGTGACATTGAATCCAATGAAGCCACCGTCAGCATTTCTGTCGTTCCAGTGAATGATGCGCCTTCCGCCAACGATCAGGCGCTGACGGTTGCGGAAGATCAGAGTCTGGCGATTATCCTGACAGCACAGGACAACGATGCAGATACGCTGACTTTCACCTTGGTGAGCCAACCTGTTAATGGCGTTCTAACGGGTGATGCGCCAACACTGACTTATACGCCTAAAGCCAACTTCCATGGCGACGACGCCTTTATCTTTACCGTCAGCGACGGCCAGGGCCAGTCTGAACAGGCTACAATTTCTATCACCGTCACCCCCGTTAACGATCTTCCGGTCGCTCAATCACTCGAACTGACGCTGGATGAAGACGCCTTTATCGATGTGACCTTGCAAGGCGCTGACATTGACAGCGACAGCCTGACGTTCTCCGTACTTGAAGATCCGGCCCACGGAACGCTGAGCGGCGAAACGCCTACGCTGCGCTATATGCCAAGCGCAAATTTCAATGGCGTTGATTCCTTTACATACCGAGTTAACGATGGCTTGGCTGACTCAGCCGTGGCCACGGTGACGTTGACAGTACGCCCTGTGAGTGACGCCCCAGTGCTGACTGGCGAGCCGCTCACTGTTACGCCGGAAGGTTTAGTATACGCTTATACAGCGAACGCTACTGATCCAGATGGCGACGCCTTGGCGTTTCACCTGGATCAAGCCCCGCAAGGCATGACCATCGATACCTCCAGCGGCCAGATCAGCTGGACGCCGCCGCAAGATTACGTGCAATCCGTTAAAGAGCTGAACAGCCAGTGTTACGTCACCCATATCGGCGACGTCAGTACGGACAGTAATGGTTCAACCACCAGCGCCCAAGTTAATCATCCCGATCTTCGCCTGGGCTCCATAGCGCTGGAAGCAGGGGCGGACCATGTGTATCAAGTTAGCGTAGCGTTATCGAATCGTGGCTTGGCGGACGTCAGCGCGCCGGTGGATGTGTCTCTTTATGTAGGCGCGCCGGATAACGGCGATCTATTGGGAACGCAGCGTCTGACCCATCTGGCCAGCGGAGAAACCGCTCGTCTCAGTCTGGGCGTGTACGACTACCTGCTGACTGACGATATTTATGTGACCATGGCGGTCAGCCAAGTGGTGGAAGAGTGCGACATTCGCAATAACCAAGCGCGCGCCGCACTGGTTTCGTTGCGCGTATCCGATGCCAGCGACCTTTCAGACACGCGCCTGTTCGCCATCAACGTAGAAGACCGCAATGCCGATCCTGTCATTACTAGCGAAACGGAGTTGCAACATCAGGCCGGTCAGACGCTCAACTTCCAAGTTAAAACCACCGATGCAGACATCGGCGACGCTCACCACTTTACATTGGTGTCCGGCCCTGAAGGCCTGAGCATTGATCCTCGCACCGGCCGCTTGATCGCCAATATTGGCGACCTGGCTGCTGGCGATTATCAGATCGTCGTGCAAGTAGAAGACCTGCGCGGCGCTAAGACCCAACAGACGCTGACTTTGTCCATTGCTGAGAACTTGCCGCCGCAGATTGTGAGTGCGCCGGTATTAACCGCCAGTACGACACTGCAGTACGCCTATGATGTAGAGGCGACAGACCCTAATGAAGGCGACAAACTAACTTATACCTTAGTGAATCAGCCGGCAGGCATGAGCATTCAGCCCAAGTCCGGTCTTATTACCTGGCTTGGCGATGAGCGCTACGTGGATAACCGCGCGGACGATAATGGTTACTGCGCAGCAGACCCACAAGACTTGCGAACGCTTGATCCGGTTATCAAGTGGTCCTGGCCACTGGACGGCGAGTCCATACCCCATGACGAATATAACCAAGTCATGCATACCCCACTTGCTGTACCACTCTATGACACAAATGGCGATGGCAAGCTGAATGATAAAGACGACATCGCCATTATTTTCCAGTCTTTCAGGAGATCTGGTTACCAAAACGCGGGATTCCTACGCGCCATTTGGGCCAAAGACGGGACGCATATCTGGACGTCCGAGTCCGTCAGGCCTTACCCACTAAGATCAATGGCCGCGGCGGATTTGGATGGCGATGGGACGACGGAAATTGTCATCATAGACATCACGGAAAAGCTGAGTGTCGTCTCTCATGAAGGCAAGCTGGAATGGCAGGCGAATACATTGGAGCAAGCTCAGTGGGGCGGACCTTCCATCGCGGATCTCGACCAAGACGGTTCGCCGGATATTATCCTGGGGCGTGCGTTGTACGATAACCAAGGCAATCTCAAATGGCTTGGTAAAGCGCCCTTTGGCGCTAACCCGCAGGGGATGAACGGCAGCGGTCCACTAACTTATGTGGCGGATATCGATCTGGATGGCGATATGGAACTGATCGCCGGCCCTACCATCTATGACCACACTGGCAGACGTATTATCACCAACGGTGAGGGAACATCCGCGTTAGGAAACTTCGATAGCGATGATTTCCCTGAAATCGTCAACGTTTATGACGGCTATCTCTCTCTGTATAACCATGATGGCAGTGTCATCTGGAAAGATAAGAAAATTGAGGGCGGCGGACGCGGCGGCCCGCCTGTGGTGGCGGATTTGGATGGCGACGGCGTGCCTGAAATCGGCGTCGCCGGCAAGACCCGCTACGGGGTCTACAACGCCAAAGGCGACGTTGTCTGGAGCCAGCCTACCCGGGACCAGTCCTCTGGCGTAACCGCGTCTTCCGCTTTTGACTTCAATGATGACGGACGCATGGAGATTGTGTACGGGGATGAGTATTACTTGCGCGTCTATGACGGCGTCAGTGGCGATGTCATCTACGAAATTGAGAATGTCAGTGTGACTGCACACGAATATCCAGTCATTGCGGATATTGATCACGATGATCACGCGGAAATTATTGCCGTCAGCAATAGCTTCTTTGATGTGACCAACAAAGGGTTGCATGTCATTGAAGACGCCACGGATTCATGGGTGGGAACGCGCAGCATCTGGAACCAGCATGCGTACAACGTTAATAACATCAATAATGATCTAAGCGTTCCTGTGCATCCCACAAAAAGCTGGTTGGATCATAACAGCTTCAGGGCCAATGTATTTCCAGATCAGCCCGGCGTAGGCCAGGCGGATTTGACGGTATACGGATTGCGACTGGATGGCGGCGCTATCTCTGTGACGGTCAAAAACCGTGGCCGCAAACCCGTAAATACCGCTTTCAATGTTAACCTGTACCACCTTGCGCCTGGCGGCGACAAAGAGCTGCTTGGTTCGCAGTCTATTGCAAAATTAAGCGCCAGCGAGGCGCTGAACATGAACTTCCCAGCGAACATAGACGGATTAACCGGCGATTTGTTGGCGGAAGTCATTACGGACGGAAGCTTTCCTGAGTGTTTGACTAACAATAATCGAGTGTACGCGGCGATTATTCGGGCGTCTGTGTCGGATGAAGCTGGCTTGTCCGACTCCCAGGTCTACGCACTGTCTTTGCAGAAAGAGAACTCTGCTCCTGCGATTGTCAGCGCCACCATTATTGAGGCGACGGCCGGGGTCTACACGGATATGCAGGTCAGTGTCCAGGACGTGGACAGCGGCGATAGCCATACCTTTGAATTGATTGATCCGCCAGGTAATGTGTCGATTGGGCGCTATTCAGGCTTGCTGAAAGTTAAGAATCCAATAGAAGGCAGCTACTTTTTCCGAGTCCGCGCCACCGATTTATCCGGCGCCAAGGCTGAACAGGTTGTCTCCCTGGTTGTCTCCAGTCCCGATAACCTGGCGCCCGAGTTTACCTCTACACCAGTCACATCCGCCAAACATGGTTTCAAATACGAGTATCAAGCTCAGGCGGTTGATCCAGAAGGCGATGAGGTGATTTACGTTTTAAGCCGGAAACAGGACGGCATGACCATCGATAGTCATACTGGTTTGGTGCAATGGACGCCCGAAGAACGGCACATTGGCGTAAAGTCAGCGGAAATCAGCGCGATCGATGCAAAGGGCGCGGTGCGTAAGCAGTATTTTGTAATTGATGTTAACTGGGGCTATCTACTCAACCACGCGCCTCGCATTGTGTCCTCGCCGAACGGCTCTGTATATGTTGGCCAGCAATATGAATATCAGGTTGTTGTCGATGATGCAGACTCAGATACCGAGTTCGATTATCGCCTGTTAGCTTCCGAAGAGGGCATGACTATCTCCGACACAGGGCTATTCACGTGGCGTCCTTCTGCGGAGTGGGCCGGTAAGACCGCGCGAGCCGAGATTGAAGTACATGATCGTAGGGGCGGTTACGCAACGCAGAGCCTGAACTTGCCTGTCAACCAAGGGGCGAATCACGCGCCGGCGATTACCAGTGCGCCCCCTTTGAGCGCGGCGGCCAACGATAGTTATGTCTATGTTATTAGAGTGGTGGACCAAGATGGCGATGCGGTTTCTCTGAGCTTGAGTCAGTCGCCTAATGGCATGACTCTGGCTGATGGCGTGATTACTTGGACGCCCTCTCTGGCGCAGGTCGGTCAGGCGCATGAGGTCATTCTGAGGGCTGAAGACGCCCGAGGAGCGGCCTTTGTGCAGACGTTTGGGGTGGTTGTGAACGACCCCTTGGCGCCGAATACTGCGCCGGTCATTTATAGCATTCCCAATTCTCCCGCTCGCATTGGCGTGGAATATATTTACGAGGTAACCGCTCGCGATGCGGATGGCGATACGCTGATTTATCAGTTGGAAAATGCGCCAGCCGGCATGACGATTAATGAGTTGGGAGCTATTCGCTGGACGGCCTCAGCAGAGCAGCAAGGCCAATACCAGATCACGGTGATCGTTAGCGATAGCCGGGCGCGTGCTGTGCAGCGCTTCACATTGCAGGCGGTTGCGGCGAATGATGCGAATGCGTATCCCGTTATCGTCAGTCGTCCCTTCGATCAGGCGTCGGTTGACCGGGAATACAGCTATCAGATTCAGGCGACGGACGCGGATGGCGATACCCTTTCATATGGCTTAATGTCCGGGCCTGTCGGCATGTCTGTCGCCGCCGACGGCGCGCTGCGCTGGACGCCGGGCGCTGATCAGGTTGGCATCCAGGACGTGGTTGTCTATGCGGAAGATGGCGCCGGACGTTCACTGCAGAGCTATAGCATTAACGTCACTCAGAAAGTTAAGCCCCTGACGGCGACGGTCGTTGTCTCCCCCGAATTCGTTAATCCTGGCGATACCCTTTCCATCAACGTGTTTGTGGATGGCGGTCAAAGCGCACCAACTATCGCTTTGTGGCTGGATGGGGTGGAGACGTCGATGGGCGATTTCGGTCAAGTGATCGTTAACGCAGAGACCATTGGCGTACATACCATCGAAGTTGGCGTGACGGATGGTGTGGATACGGTGATTGAAACCGCGCGCTTCGCGGTCCGCGACGCCGCTGACGAGAACGCGCCCCTGGTGAGTTTAAGCGCGCCTACTCTGGATGCGACCATCACTGCGCCGACGGAGGTGATTGGCTCAGTGCAGGATGCGAATCTGGCGCTTTATAAAGTCATGCTTTCGCCACGAGGACAGCAGGCCTGGCAAGTGATTGCTCAAGGCGGTGAAAATGTAAGCGAGGCCAAAATCGCCACCTTTGATCCCACGTTGCTGCTTAACGGTCAGTACGATGTTGTGCTGTACGCTGAAGATGTAAACGGCTTGAGCGCAACCGCCAATACAGTGATCGCTGTAGAGGGCGACCTGAAGGTCGGCAACTTCTCTATCACTCTGGAAGACCTGAATATTCCTGTGGCGGGCATGCCTGTTCGGGTGACGCGCACCTACGACAGCCGTCGTCGCTCTGAGGCGCTGGACTTTGGTTATGGCTGGAGTTTGGGCTATCAGGATGTGAAGATTGAGGAATCGCGCACTCTGGGCGGCCTCTGGGCGTTAAATCAATACAAGCGCGGTCCATTCAGTCTGATTCTCGACTTCTGCGTTGAGCCGCTGGGCGCGCCGACGGTGACGGTGACGCTGCCGGACGGCGATGTCGAGCGCTTTGAAGTCTCCGCTTCTCCTCGCTGCAATACCTATACGGCAATGGAAGATGTTGAGCTGGCGTTTAAGCCGGTTGGCGATACGGCGTCCACGTTGGAGGCGTTGGATGATGCCTCTGGCCGCTATGTGAATGGCAAGCTGGTGGATAATGACACATTTTCCCGTGCGCTTGACCCCAGCCGCTACCTGCTAACCACTCAGGCCGGCTACAAATATTACCTGAAGCAAGGCGTTGGCATAGAAAAAGTGGTCGACCCCAATGGCCACACCCTGACTTACACCAACGATGGGATCTTCCATTCCAGTGGCAAGGCGGTGCGTTTTACTCGTGATAGCCAAGGTCGCATTGTCAGCATGACCGATCCTAATGGAAACGAGCTGACTTATTCCTATGACTTCAACGGTGATCTGGAAGCCAGCACCGACCCCATGGCGGCGCAGACCAGCTATACCTACAACCGCTCTCACGGTTTGCTGGATATCATTGATCCGCTGGGCCGTACGATAGTCAAAAACATCTATGACGATGCAGGTCGTCTGATGGCGCAGGAAGACTCCGAAGGCAACCGTACTGAGTTTGACCATGATATCGAAGGACGTCAGTCCGTCGTGACGGATCGTAACGGCAATACGACCTTCCTGTATTACGATGATCACGGCAATGTCACCTCCAAGGTCGACGCGGAAGGCCATACCTGGTCCTATGCCTACGACGATCATGGCAATCAGTTGACTGAGACGAATCCTCTCGGTTATGTCAGTTCCGCGACATTCGATGAGCGCAACAATCAACTGACGCAAACGGACGCATTGGGCAATACGGCTTCGTTCACCTACAACAAACGGGGACAGGAACTCACGATTACCGATGCGAGCGGGGACGCCTTTACTAATGTCTACGACTCTATCGGTAACATGTTGTCGGTCACGGACCCGCTGGGGAATGTCGCTGAAAATACACTGAATCGTGACGGCCTGGTGGAGAAGAGCAAAGATGCCCTGGGGAATGAAACCCAGTACACCTATGACAAAGACGGCAATAAGTTAACCGAGGTTAATGCGCTGGAGCAGCGCACCATTTACACCTATGACGACAACGGCAATGTCCTGTCGGAAACCCGCAAGCGTACGGTGGATGGCGTCAAGGTCGATGAAACCACTCGTTACGTCTACGACGCGCGTAACCGGGTTATCGAGACCCAGTATGCTGACGGCTCCAGCACGCAAACCGAGTATGATCTTACGGGCAACCAAATCGTCACCATCGATGCGCAGGGGCGTCGTACGGAATACGAGTATGACGTCTATGGCCGTCTGTTGGCGACGACTTATCCAGATGGAACCTCGGAAAGCAAAACCTACGACGTGGAAGGCAATGTCCTGACGGAAACCGATCGTCTGGGGCGGGTCACTGGCTTTACCTACGACAAACAGAATCGCGTTGTTCGTACTGAGCTGGCGGACGGCTCATTCACCAGCGTGACCTATGACGCAGCCGGACAGGTTGAGTCCGAGACGGACGCCAAAGGTAACGTCACTCACTACGAATATGACGCGGCAGGTCGTCGCACCGCCGTGATCAACGCGCTGAATCAGCGCCATAGCTTCGTCTACGACGCGGACGGCAACCTGATCAGTGAAACGGATGCGAACGGTCACACGACGACGTATGAGTACAACATCTTGGATCAACGGGTTAAAACCCTGTTCCATGACGGCTCAAGCCTGCAGGAAACCTTCGATGCTTTGGATCGTCGCCTGAGCAGTATCGATCAAGCCGGTCGAGTGACTCAGTACGGTTACGACAAATTGGGCCGTTTGATTGCGGTGACAGATGCGCTGAATAACGTCACTTCATTCACCTATGATCAGGCCGGCAATAAGCTGACACAGACCGACGCCGCACAGGGACGTGTCAGTGCCGAGGGAGGACAGGAATCCGGATCGGCCGCGGAAGGTCGTACGACGCGCTGGACCTATGACACCATGGGTCGTGTGCTGACGCGAACGCTACCGATGGGACAGATGGAGTCCTTCAGCTATGACGTCGCGGGCAGGTTGCTTAGTCATACGGACTTTAATGGTCAGGCGACTGCCTATACCTACGATGTGAATGATCAGGTGAGCCGCATCGACTACGCAGATGGCGAGGTCGAAACCTTTACCTATAACGCCATGGGCGCTCGTCTCACTGCGACGAATTCTTTGGGAACGACCAGTTATCAATACGACGCATTGAACCGATTGGTGGAAGAGACTCAGCCGACTGGCGCGGTGCTTAGCTACAGCTATGACAAGGCGGGCAATAAAACCTCCGCCATTGTCACCCATCAGGGTAAAGCGGAAACGACCACATACCTGTACGATGCGTTAAACCGTCTGAGCAAAGTAATCGATCCTCAGGGCGGCGAGACTCTGTACGCCTACGATGCGGTGGGCAACCGTGAGAGCGTGACGCAAGCCAACGGGCAAACCACCGCCTATGTCTACGACGCTCTGAACCGACTGACGCGTCAGACCACGACGGATGCGGCGGGTAATGTCATCGCCGACTACCGTTACACCCTGCACAGCACGGGGAGACGGGAGCAAATTGAAGAGTTGCATAACGGCCGGGTGTCGACCTATACCTATGACGCTCTGTATCGCCTGACGCATGACGTCATCAGCGATCCGGTCAATGGTGACTACAGCGCGGAATACCGTTTCGACAACGTTGGCAACCGTACCTACAACATCATCGACGGCGTGCACACCGCCTACAGCTACGATGACAATGACCGCCTGACGCAACAGGGCGGCGTCACCTACGCCTATGACGCCAACGGCAATACGCTGACGGAAACCGAAGACGGTCTGGTCACGGCTCGTTACACCTACAGCGCGAAGAACAAACTCCTCGCGGTAACAAAAGCGGGCGAGACCACCAGCTTTGGCTATAACCCGGACGGCATTCGCACCCGGAAAGCGGGAAGCGGCGCAACCACCGACTTTATCGTCGACCAGAACCGCGACTACGCTCAAGTACTGCAAGAAGTCGTCAACGGCGCCAAGCAAGTCAGCTACGTCTACGGCGATGACCTGCTAAGCCAGGCAAGAGCCGGCGACGTCAGCTACTATGTCTACGACGGCCAAGGCTCCGTCCGCTCTTTAACAAACCAGACCGGCGTCCAAACCGACAGCTACCACTACGACGCCTTCGGCATCCTGCTGCACAGCGAAGGAGACACCCCGAACAGCTACCTGTACACCGGAGAGCAGTACGATGCATCGCTGGATCAGTACTACCTAAGGGCAAGGTATTACGACCAGAACCAGGGGCGGTTTACGCAGATGGATACGTGGATGGGAGTTAACTCCGACCCAATTACGTTGCATAAGTATCTTTATGCTAATGCTGACTCGGTAAACAACATTGACCCTTCGGGCAAGTTCTCGATAGGGCAACTGATGGCAGGTGTTCAGGCAACAGGAAGATTAGCAGCCATGGCTGTGGTCCGTATAAGGTCACTAGCGTCTGCTGCAATGAGTAGTGGTGGTACCGCGTCTGGAGCTGCAAATATCCTGGCCCGCTCTTATAAGTTTTTAAGAGGCATAGCTAAAAAGTGTAAACCTGGCAAAGCAGACAAGGGTAATATATGTACATATGCTGTTGGATATGTGAAAGCGGAGGCTAAGGTAGAGTTTTTGTTAGCTAGTACACCTTCAAAATGGACTAAGAAAAATAGAATATCAACTATTGTTGGTGCATTTGATATGAAAACGACTAAAGCGTCAGCGGCATTTAATTTAGGGAAGAGAGCTATGCCCAGCAATGTTAATCAAAAATTGAAAGGGAAAGTTGAAAATTTAGGGGTGACGCTAGGTTGTGCAGATGAAGATATATACGGAACTTCTATGAAGTTTGGAAATTGTGCGGAATTTCATGCAGCTAACCAACTGCTAAACGGAGGGGCGAAAGCTAAAAGGATCCGTTGGACATTGGCTTATTACATAAATGATAGAACTGGGACTTATACCAAAAGAGGCGGGGTGAAACCGTATTGCCCAAATTGCGTTGGTATGTTTAATCTTAAGAATGTAAAGTGATTTTGAGAAAAAATGAAAGATGTGCATTTTTATAAAGACGTCATAGACGGAAAAAAGACAGTACCTCTGAAAATAATAGATATTGGCCTGGATATGGAGACTGAAGACAGGGTATTGAATTATGCTTTTGAAAAGTTCGCTGAGGTCGCTTCCGAGAATGATGCAAAGCTTCTTGATGAATACTTAAAAGGTGACGTCAATGTTTATAGTATTAAAAAGTTTTTGGCCATAAGAACTATAGGGGAGATAGGCGGTGGTGATTACGAGAATAAAATGAAAGATTTCTTTTATTCAGGAAATAAGGTCTTATCATCGATTGCTTTAAGCTCCTTGTGTGAGATGTATTCACGTAACGTATTAAGCAGGAGTATGAGAGTTGATTTCCAACAAACGATGCTCTCCTTAATTCATAATGACAAGTCTGCTTCTGAAGATGTTATAGAGTGTTATTTGGCATTAAAGCGAGGAGAATATGAGGACTTTGATGAGATATTTTCTAACTTAAAAGAGAAAAATCCTGAGGCAGCTTACCTTGTGGAGAAATGGAGTTAAGAATGCGGTCTCATGCAGAACGAACAGGCTCTGAGTTACGAGGGGGTGAGGCGCTTGTGTTGCGACACATGACTGTCTAACTTTGCTGGGGCATAAGGACAATAAGCTTGTTCTCATTCTGACGCGTCAGACCACGACGGATGCGGCGGGCAATGTCATCGCCGACTACCGTTACACCCTGCACAGCACAGGGAGACGGGAGCAAATTGAAGAGCTGCACAGCGGCCGGGTGTCGACCTATACCTACGACGCCCTGTATCGCCTGACGCATGACGCCATCAGCGATCCAGTTAATGGCGACTACAACGCGGAATACCGCTTCGACAAGGTCGGCAACCGCATCTACAGCATCATCGACGGCGTGCACACCGCCTACAGCTATGACGACAATGACCGCCTGACGCAACAGGGCGGCGTCACCTACGCGTATGACGCCAACGGCAATACACTGACGGAAACCGAAGACGGTCTGGTCAGCGCTCGTTACACATACAGCGCGAAGAACAAACTCCTCGCGGTAACAAAAGCGGGCGAGACCACGAACTTCGCTTATAACCCGGACGGCATTCGCACACGAAAAGCGGGAAGCGGCGCAACCACCGACTTTATCGTCGACCAGAACCGCGACTACGCTCAAGTGCTACAAGAAGTCGTTAATGGCGCCAAACAAGTCAGCTACGTCTACGGCGACGACCTGCTAAGCCAGGCAAGAGCCGGTGACGTCAGCTACTATGTCTACGACGGGCAAGGCTCCGTCCGCTCTTTAACAAATCAGACCGGCGTCCAAACCGACAGCTACCACTACGACGCCTTCGGCATCCTGCTGCACAGCGAAGGAAACACCCCGAACAGCTACCTGTACACCGGAGAGCAATACGATGCATCCCTGGATCAGTATTACCTAAGGGCGAGGTATTACGATCAGAATCAGGGGCGGTTTACGCAGATGGATACTTATCTTGGCAGAGTGGGTGAGCCTGTTACTCTTCATAAATATCTATATGTGCATGCCGATCCTGTAAACGGTACTGATCCTTCGGGCTATTTGAATATGTTTGGATTGGCTATAACACCTGGAAATATAGGTGTCCTTGCAAGTTCAAGCGTTGGTCGGGTAATAATATGGAATGCATTTAAAGCAGGAGCAAAAAAAGCGCTCACGAGTAAACAGTTCGGACTGCTAACTTTGGTGGGTATGGCTGGAGCTGGCTCTAAAATTGCTGTAATGGTGAGCTCAAAGGATGATGAGGAGGATAAAGGCAGAAAGATTAAGCTATATCATGGTGCGTCCTCAAATCGAGCACAGAAAATTGTGACAACTGGTTTTCGCCTTGGTGGCGACGTATTTCTAGCTGAGGAGTTTGCTGATGCTAGATTTTTTGCAACTCAGTGCCCACCTGCATACCCTCATACAGTTCGGGAAGGACATAAGTGCAGAATTAAACAAGATCCTGCAAAGAAGTTCACAGTTATTACCTTCGAAATACCTGAGAGAATTGCCCAAGCGTTGGGGATTGATAAAGGGCAAGATATTGGTGTCGAACGTGAGATGAGCTATGTTCAAATGGGACTTAGAGGGCAAGAGCGAATATTAAGGTCTAATAGAGTTCCTCTTTTTAATGGGTGTATGTTCGTGCGTAAGATTACTACAACTAGAACCAGGATATAATATATGCATCCAAAAAGACTAAGGCATGTTATTCATCAAATGAAAGGGCGCTCTATTTCTAGAGACTTAATTGATGAAATAAGAGATAACGCATCGGAAGTTTTTGATGCTCTGATTCTCGGTGTGCAAAACAAGGAGTTTACAGAAAACCAAGTGATGCATTCCCTGGATATTATGAGGGACCTCCTCCGCAATAAGTGTTTCGGTCGACAAAATGAGTTAATTTTGGCTGCTATGAGTGTTTTGACGCCAGGGAATATGCATATCGCGAGCAAAGCTCTTACCGTATGTACTCTGCTATTAATTACTAATAAAGTTTCAGAAGAATATTTTCCCATTGATGGGGATGTCAAAAAACGTTTATTGGATACTATTTCAAATATAGATACTGAGAAGTATGATGAAAGATCAGTAAAGTACCAGCGGGAGTGCTTTGAACTTTATGGGATTGGTAGTGAATAAGTTTTGTGTTGAATTTGTACTTCCGGTAGACACCTATTTAAGCAAGAATTGCTTCGGTGACTCTGGTATTTCACTTGATGAAGTCCCGAAAAGGAGGCATCTAAATACAATTCGCAGGTTGTAAGCTCCCGGCGGCTACGAAGTTTTGGGTATCGATAGCCGTTGATCAACCGAAAAGGCGTCTGAATGGATATTTTTGAACTTGTAAAATTGATTGAAAAAAGGCCGGGGATGTATATAGAGAGCCAATCTTCTACTGAGCTGGATTATTTTCTTAGAGGATTTATGGCTGCTTCGCAGATCAATGATAATGATTCAACTGCTACTGATATATATTACGAATTCAATAAGTGGGTTTGTGGAAAACTATCTATAAGCGCTAATGTTTCATGGAGAAGAGCTGTGGCGTTTCAAGAACCAAATGAGTATTTCGCATTCAAGACTTTTTTCGAGTTATGGAATGAATGGTTAGATAAACGGCAGACCTTATGATTCTAGAAGACAGACCTAAACAATGGCCAGAAGATGACTGTTTAGATAATTTCTGGATTATGTTGTCGATAATATGTTCTACAAAGAGTGATATAGAAGGTGTTTTGCCTGGTCGAATTCAAAGTAAGGATAGCCCTTACTTGGAAGATGGCAGATACAACCCTCTTATATCATTCCTGTCTTTGGTATCAACATCAGGTGGTTGGTGGTGGGTAGATTTACCAGAAGTAGAAGACGAGATTCACGCGCTAACAGATTTTATTAACGCTGGATACTCTAAACATGACCCTTGGGAATTGCATTCAGTAGAAGGATTGAGTTCAAAATGGTGGGAAGAACTTAAAAACCTTGCGGAAAAAGTTCTTCAAAAAGGAGTTGGAGGCAGTAGAGCCAAATTGCCAAAAAAATTTGATCCATGTGACTATAATGAATTTGAATCATGCCAGTTTGATGTTGACTATGATTCTTTATATCCTAAATATTAGATGTACTAAAAAGTGGCAGATTGGTTTTTATCTGACTAACACCTAAAAAAACGTCAGAGTCAGTCTGGTACATTTCCATCTATAGTTGCTTCGATCGGTTATCAGTTAGCGCAACATTTCTTGTCGAAAGACGGATTTAGGCTCCGCTCATCTGATGTTGGGCGGTAGAGCCCTTGGAGTGGAGTCGTAAAAAAGTATTGGTCATAATCCTGTTCAAAAAAGCCGGGTTGCTGTGCGACAGTAGATGTGTATGAAGGCAGCTTTTTGATAAGCATTACAACACTTTCTCCAGAATAGATATATAAGATCCTGGGGCTAGGGAACCTCTTAAAAACGTTGGCGAGGGCGCCAGTGCAAGGAAAAAGTCGGCGAAAAAGCACAGTTTATCGTGAATAAATGAGCATTTTGAGCCGACTTTTGGCGCAGCAGGGAGTTATTCTAAGGCTACCTAAGTTGGAAATAAGTCATGAAAGTCGGTAAGTATGAGCTACCAAAAGAAATTGACTCTTTGATTGAGTCTGGAATATGGCCATTGACTGATGATCAAGAGTTTGCTCAGCACGAAAAAATGCTAATAGAGAAAAGTATGCTGTCGAGAGTGATTATTGATGAGGCAAAGATTTATTTCTATAAACCTCCATTCCTAAATGCAAAAAAAGGATTGAGTATGGAGATGATATAGTTTTATCTAAGTTTGACAGCAACGAAAATATTGACCCAGAGAAGCTAATTATACTTGGTGATTTCGGTGCTGGTAGTGACTCTTTTTGGGGGGTGTATTATAAAGATGAGCTGTCTGCACCCATTGTGATTAAAGAAAAATGGAATGAGAATGGAAAACGGCTGGGATGGGTGGAACTATTTTCTAATTTTTCCGAGCTTTGTGAATTGTTAAAAAAATGATTTCTCACGATGTATGCAGGTTAAGGAGCTCTGGGTCGGAGAGTATTCAAAAATCCTGTGATACGCACGTAACGAACACACTAACTCTTTCGTATTTGGCTTGGCCTTGACCCAAACCACCAAGTAACGGCCGTCGTTGTCAGAAATAACATCTGCGCGATGGCCTCTTTGTACAGGGCCATTAAATCGACCGGGCTCAGCGCGCCAACGCCACCGAGATGACGGCTAATATTCAGGGTCACAAAGGTCGCTAGAATAAGCAGATAGACAGTAATTAGAGGCCGAATCAGACCCCGGATAGCGTCCACAAACCACATCCCATAAGTTTGACTCTGCTCTTTAAGCCCGTCCTTGAACGCCGCGGTCTCCGCGATATCTCGGTTTATTCTCCCTTTGGTATCCGCACGCAGAATCTGTTTGTCAGCCAGCGCCAGTTCATGGCTGTACTGAAGCTCTGCTTCCTGTTTGCGAAGCGTGGCCATTTTTAGCTCATAGGTGAGTCTGAACTGTTGATCCTTGCGTTCTTCTCGTTTGGTTAACCAACTCCCAAACATGCCCACCAATGCGCCTGATTATTGACATAAAAATATTATTGCCATGTTAATAATAAGAAAAAACTCAACATTCCATTCGGATTAAGATAACACTATTACCCCAACCGACATTCAACCAAAGTAGCGAGCCAAATATGCAAACAAACCACGGCGTCCCCAGAATTCAAGAGACGGCTAATTGCTGCCCGTACACGGGGGAGGTGGTGTGGGCGCCTTTGAAGTCCTTTTGGTATTTGGGGCATTTGTTGATTGCGATTATTGGCGGGTATTTGACCTTTTCGTTGGATGCGTTGCTGGTCTTTGTTGTGTTTACTGCTGCGACGCTTTGTCTGGGGCATTCCCTGGGGATGCATCGGCGGTTGATTCATGGGAGTTATGAGTGTCCGAAGTGGATGGAGTATTTCTTCGTGCATCTCGGGGTGTTGGTGGGGATGGCGGGGCCGTTGGGAATGGTGTATCAGCATGACCTGCGGGACTGGGCGCAGAGAAAGGCCAAGTGTCATTCGTATCTTCGCCATGGAACAGGTTTTTTGACGGACGGGTGGCGGCAGCTGAATTGTGATTTGCGTCTGGAGCGTCCCCCTGAGTTTTCTCCTGAGAGCGCCATCAAAGATGACCCGGTCTATCGATTCACGGAAAGGACCTGGATGTGGCAGCAGTTGCCCTGGGCGCTTTTATTGTATTGGCTCGGAGACATTAGCTGGGTGATTTGGGGTATTTCTGTGCGTGTCGCCGTGTCTGTGACGGGGCATTGGCTGATTGGATACTTTGCGCATAACAGCGGCGAGCGGGACTGGCATGTTAATGGCGCTGCGGTTCAGGGCCATAACGTTCGCTTTGCAGGGTTGCTGACCATGGGAGAGTCCTGGCATAACAATCATCATGCTTTTCCCGGCTCGGCCATGTTGGGGATCTATAAAGGACAGTCTGACCCCGGTTGGTGGGTGCTGAATCGGCTGATGAATGTCGGATTGGTGTGGAACGTACGGCTACCTGAGCATTTACCGGTCAGGCCTGAACTCAGTGCTTTGACGCCAGCGCGAGCGGATAGTGAAGCAATGAAAGAGCCATCTACCTGTCCGTTGCTGGGATGTATGGCGAAGCCTTGATCTTTCTGACGTTGACATCGTCATGTCCGTTCTTGCCTGATCAGGTTCTCAATATCCGCTCTGTACGAGTAGTGCAGAGCCATCTTTTCCTGTTTTGAACGCTGTCAGTTCGTTAAAAATCCACGTCTTTCCGACTCTGGCCGCAGCGGTATTCATCGTAGTATACGGTGTAAGTTTCTGGCGTATCGTCACGGTACAGGCCGAATTTGCCCTAGCACGAGGCGGTTTTTGTGAATGGGGAATTCTTTGGGAATAAACATACTGAGTGAATACCAGTAGGTTTCGTTCATTCTAGCTCTTACTGGCCTTTGCGCACGATATCGCTCTGGATCTGAATACAGGGGAATGAGAGGGAAGGGCTGGAAATACAGGAAACAGACGGATCGCCAAACAACGCCTGCTGTAATCTTTTTGATGAACTATAGTTATTACACTCGCTATATGTCTTTGTGGGAAGCCTGTATCCACGCTTTTAGTTATGCTGGATGACATCGCCAGGCTGTCCTTGGGCTCTGAAACCGAACATCATGCAGGGAAAAGCGGGTTATGACCGTAGAGACTAAATCCTCCAGCGACGGCGCTGTCACTATCACCATTCGGGGTCAGTTTGATTTCGGACTGGTAAATCAATTCAGGAAAGCTTATGAAGCCTACCCGCAAGCGCGAAGTTTTTGCGTCGACATGCGGCAGACGGTTCGCATAGACAGTTCGGCGCTGGGTATGCTGCTGAACATGCGGCGTTATCTGGGAGGCAATAACGCCAAGATAAAGATCATCAACTGCTCCAGGGAAATCAGGAAGATTTTTGAAATAGCGAAGTTTGAAAAGTCATTTGTCATTGAGTCCGCTATCGATCCCTGATAACGGTTACGTCACCCTGAGCGGGTCTGATTGCTCGTGGCGCCAGCCAAAACTTACGTATGGCGGAAAGCTATTTCTTTCTGCTTTTTATATCCACAATCACGTTGGAGCTCGACTCATACACGATTCGGTTTCTGCCGGTGCGCTTGGCCTCATAAAGCGCTTCATCCGCTTTTTTTAGAATCTCTTTGGGGTGAGTGATGTCATTGCGGCATCCAGCTACGCCAAAACTGCAGGTGACCTGAAAGGCCTCGCTCTCATGCTGAAACTCCAGCAAGGAGATATCGATGCGCAGCCGGTCAATGAAGGTTTTCACACCGTCGTCCAAATGTTCGGGAAGGATAATGCAAAACTCTTCGCCGCCTATTCTGGCGATTAAGTCGGAGCTTCGGAGCGACTGACTCAGAAACGCGGACAGCCGGATAAGCACCTCATCTCCCGCCGCATGGCCTCTGGTATCGTTAATTTTTTTGAAGTGATCGATATCCAGCAGCACCAGCGTCAGCCCCGAGCTATAGCGTTTCGCCCGACTGAACTCATAGTTCAAACGGTTTTGAAAGAAGCGTCTATTGTAGAGGCCGGTCAAAGAGTCCCGGGCGGCGATTTCCCGTAACTCGATGTTCTCCTTGTCGAGCTCTTTGGTTCTCTCGAAGACCTTACTTTCAATATTATTCCTGAGTTCGTTAATGGATTTGGACATGCTGTTAAAGGTGCCGGAGAGACGTTTTACCTCGAATAGACTCGCCGGGAGCGTGTTCTCATAGGGGCGTCCGTCTGCGGCGTTCTCAACCTGTTTTATCAGGCTCTCAATGGGTCTGGCGACATACATACTGACGGCGGCGCCCAATCCTATGGAAAAGATAACGATCATCGCCTCAATGAAGAATAAACGGTGCTTTTCCACTGCGATGATGGCGGTTGCTTCAGACTCGTCCAGCTCAGACACCAGCCCCCAGCCCAGAGTTGGCAAATATCGGGTGGAGGCTATCACTGGCGTACCAGCCAGATTTGTGGCTTTGCGCATGATAACTTCGTTGCCTTGCAACGCTTCGATAATTGGCGTGTTTTTGGGGCCAGATGGAATGACTTGATAGGATATTCGCGCTTTTTTTTGATCTATGGATTCGACCAGCAGGAACTTTTCATGGTCGCGCAAAGCGAACATCCACTTTTCGCTGTTACCCAGTCCTTTGCTCTGCTCATGCAGGATGCTGCTCAAGTCGTAATCGACCTTAATGGCGCCAATCAGCGTTTCCTTGTAAATGAGGCGCATGATGACGGACACTTGGGTGACGTTCTCTTCCTGATTGAAAAAAATGAAGATATTACCGTTTGCCGACGGAGGCGCACGCAGTGGCTTCATCGCGCTCGCCGTACTGGAGACAGGATGGCGTCTTTTATCGTAAATCGTGATCCGTTTAATCGTCTCCCGGCCAGTCTTGGCGTCCTCAATGATGCTTTTGATAGTGTGCGCCTCGTTTTGACTCTCTTTGTTATTCCAGCTGTTAAGGCTGGCGCGCATTTGCGTTCGGCTGGAAATGAGGGCTGTGCTTTCCATCAGCCTTTCTACGGCGCTAATCAGGCGGTTTTTGTGGGCAAGCGAAATTTCAGACAGGCGGGATTCAATTTTGGCGTGGTATTGCTCGGTGGTGAATCTGTTCAGGTATTGCAACGTGAACATGAGCGGCAACGATGCGACTAGCGTAAAGGCGACAATCAACAAATACTTGAGCTTCATTAGCCAGTCCTAGCCACGAATTCCATATGGGGATATTAAGAGATTAGTTAAGCCGGCAGGAACGCGCAAACCTCTCATAAGGGGTAATCTATCTACGTTATGCGATGAGGATACATACAGAATATCGAGGTTGTACTTACACTCTGTAACAACTTGTTTCCATATCTAGACTAGACTTGTATGAGCGCCAAAAGTAATTCGATCGGAAATACCATTGGGCCGCCCAAGGTGACTCAGGCCGGCAAGGGAAGGTAAGGGAATGGTGAAGCGTTGGATTTCTTCTGCCTCGCATTTCGGTTTGAAGGCATTGTCGTTGGCGTTCCTGATTTTTCTGCTACTCTCAGCCCCCGTCTATTGGTTAGCTTACTCTGTTGAAGAAAAGAGGGTCTTGGAGCAACAACAGAGGGCGCTGTATGAACAGGTGCGCCACCGAGTCGAAACCCTTAATGAAGAAGTTGATGAGTTTAAGAGATACACCCTCTTTCTCGCCGAGACGCCTCCCGTACAGGGCATCATCCGCGCCGCGGCCAATGGCGGATTTGACCCCAAAGAAGAAAACTCCATCAGTACATTAAAAGAGCGCCTGACCACTATTTTTTCCAAGTTCATCGAGACCAGCGGAGAAATTTCGCAAATCCGTTTTATTGGAGTGGCTAATAACGGGCTTGAGCTGGTTCGCGTCAACAACCGGCAAGGCAAAATTATTGCTGTGCCAGAAGGACAAATGCAGCAGAAGGGCGGACGGGATTACTTTCTCGCTACCCTTGAGCGGGCTGAGGATGAAGTATATGTCTCGGACTTCAATCTGAATAGGGAGTTCGGTGAAGTAGAGCGGCCGGATGTACCCACATTGCGCGTTGCGACGCCGGTCTATGATGAGCAGCATTCTTTGTTCGGCATTGTGATTATCAACGTGGATGTGAATACTCTCATTGCGGACTTACTTAATGGGCTGCCAAATGAACTCACCATTTTTCTCCTGAATGAAAACAATGATTTCCTCCTGCACCCGGATCTAAGCAAAACCTTTGGTTTCGACAAAGGCGAGAGCCATCAATGGCAGGACGAATATAGGTTGGTGGGAGACCGTTCCGGGCTGGAATTGCATGATACCGCCGACGGTTTCGTTTTTGCCGCTAGACGCACCCTGGCGCTTGATCCCTTGGATACGTCTAGACGCGTAACGCTTATCGTGAGTGTACCGGAGGCCTATGTTTTTAACCCAGCGGGGCAAGCTGGCGTATTTGCGTTGGAAATGCTGGCCGGCGTTATTTGCGCAATGGGGCTGATCCTGTATTTCTACTTGCTGTTGATGCGTCACCGGTGGCGGGTGACCCTGGAGCAAGCTCGATTGGCGGCGATTGTGAATAGCTCCAGTGAAGCGATAATCGGTCTGGACTTGAATGGCCGAGTGTCTGACTGGAATAAATCTGCAGAGCAGATGTTTGGATTCACCGAGAAAGAAGTTCAGGGCAAACCGTTAGACGAGTTAATTGTTCCTAAACAGGAGCGGGAAGAAACCTACTCCGCCCTGCAAATGATCCGGGAAGGGCGACTTGTGCGGAGCATTAACACGCAACGCCGCTGTAAGGACGACAAGCTGCTGGATGTATCGGTGGCGGCCTCGCCCATTAAAGAGGAGGAGGGGGGAGTCGTCGGTTTCGCGTTTGCTATCAGGGATATTTCAGAGCAAGTAGCTATCCAGCAAGAGGTATACAAGCTTAATCTCAGCCTGGAGCAAAAGGTCAAGCAAAGAACCATGGAGTTGACCATGGCCAAGGAGTGCGCGGAAAAGGCGTCCCGAGCCAAATCAGATTTTGTGGCGAATATGAGTCATGAAATTCGTACGCCGATGAACGCCATTATCGGCATGCTTCAGTTAATGCAGATGACGCCCCTGAATAGCCAGCAAATGGATTATGTGGAGAAAACCTCCGCCGCTTCACGTTCTTTGTTATCCATCCTCAACGATATTCTGGATTTCTCCAAAGTAGAGGCGGGCAAGCTGGCGCTGGACCCCCATCCCTTCAATATTGACCGGCTAATGAGCGAGATCAGCGCCATGATGTCCGCCAATTTGGGAAACAAAGAATTGGAGCTGTTATTTGACATCGATCCACAGGCTCCTCTACATCTGATTGGCGATAGCCTGCGCCTCAAGCAAGTGCTGCTGAATCTGGTGAGCAACGCGATTAAGTTCACCCAGGAAGGTGAGGTCACGCTGTCGATACGCATGGTGAAACTGACCGCGCAAAGCGCCGCGCTGGCGTTCAACGTCAGCGATACCGGCATTGGCATTTCCGAAGAACATCAGCAGTTAATTTTTGATGGCTTTTCGCAAGCGGAGACCAGCACCACCAGAAAATTTGGCGGCACTGGCCTGGGACTGGCGATTTGTCGCCAATTGGTAAACTTGATGGGAGGGGATATTCGAGTCCAAAGCCGTCTGGGCGAGGGCAGTGTGTTTTCGTTCACGCTGGAATTGCAACTGGATGAAAATCACAGCCTGAGCGCTGCGACGGCCTATCCGCTATCGCAAAAGCTGCGCAATTTGAAAGTATTGGTGGTCGACGATAATAAATATGCGCAAGCCGCCATTGCCGGCATCGCCCGTTCATTCGGTTGGGAGGTGCATATTGCTGCGTCGGCGGCTGCGGCCATTACGCAGTTGGAATCTCCAGTCACAGGTCGGTTTGATGCGATATTCATGGATTACTGTATGCCGGGCATGGATGGGTTGAAGGCCTGTCGTCGCATTCGCGGCATGACGCTGCTGGAAAAACGCCCACTGATCATCATGATGACCGCCCACGGCAAGAATGTGCTGGATAAGGTGGGCTTCAACTACAAATCGATTCTTGACGGCCTGTTAGTCAAGCCGGTTACTGCCTCCATGCTGTTGGATGCGGTCGTCAACGCTCAGGCGTCGCAATCAGGCGGGCTTGATGAAGACGTGTCCGCTTCCGACGCGTCCGCCAGTAAGCCCTTGCTTGGATTACGTTTACTGTTAGTGGAGGATAATCTCACCAACCAGCAAGTCGCGACAGAACTTTTGACGCGGGTGGGGGCGAAGGTGGAGATCGTGGGCGGCGGCAGGTGGGCGATCGCAGCGGTTAAAAAGGCGTCGCCCCAATTCGACTTGGTGTTGATGGATATTCAAATGCCGGATATGGACGGCTACACCGCTACTCGGGAAATTCGCAACACGCTGGGAGAAACCCGTCTGCCTATTGTGGCGATGACAGCCAACGCCATGGCTTCCGATCGGGAGTGTTGCCTGATGGCGGGGATGAATGATCATATTGGCAAGCCTTTCGACATCAAGGAAGTGGTGGCTATTATCCTGCAACACACAAACGGCGGAGAGGCCCCTGCATCAGCCTTCAATAACAATCTCCCCCCATGGCAGGAGTTGATCGATGCGGGGTTGAGAATCGGCCTGGACGTTAGCTCTGCCTTGAAGCGATTTGGCTCTAATATGGGCGCGTTTCGTATGGCGGTTAGTTGCTTCAGCGTTGAATTGGCCAAAGTGCGTGATTTCCTGTCGGACAGCGCTCTGTTGAGTAAAGCGCCATCTGAGTTATCCCGTGTATTGCATACGTTTAGAGGCATCGCCGCCACCGTTGGCGCGGACGATTTGGCCAGGTTGACGCAGCAAGTGGAGCGTGAGGCGATTCATGGCTCTTATAGCAGTGGTCCGCTGGGTCGTTTGCAAGGCGAGCTGGATATCATGAGCGACGCCATTCAGGGGCTGTTGAACAGTCTTAACCAGCAACTGGCTCCGCCGGATGACGCCGATGTTCCCTCCGCCATAACGTTGCGCAGGGAAGTCATTAAACTGGCGAAACTGGTTGAAAACTCGGATATGAGCGCGATGACTCACTTCGAAGAACTCCGAACCAAATACCAGCGACGCTATCCAGATTACTTCAGTAAACTGGAAGCGCATATGACTCAGCTCGATTTCATCGCCGCTTTGGGAGATTGCGACGATCTATTGAAGACAATCGGCTAGCCGGCTGCGGCGGGCGTCACCGGCGCGTATGGCGTGTTATCAATGGGTTTGGTACAACTGAAAATACTGGGTCGCCCACTTCTTGAATAAGCTGTTTTTGGGATAGCCATCTTCCTGCAGGCGCTCCTCGACAAAGCGTTGCATTTGCGTCACGTCTGAATTGCGGGATGCAACGTCATACCAGCGCCGAACTTCCACTGCTTTTTTGGCGATAGAAAATTCATTTCGCTTCCCTGAGTCCTCCACGATACGCCCGATAGAAATATCGAGAATGGCGCCCAGACGAGCTGCGTTTTGCTGGGTATGGACGAGGGCTGCGCTGGAGTCTTGTATCCCAGCAGTCAAAATCGAATAGTTGATGTACAAGGGGTGTTTTCCTCCTACTTCAGTGCGATCAGTGTGAATCGAGTTCTAATGCTATCTACAATATACACTCATCGCCCGCCCGAATATTCGTACCGCTACGCAAAAATGAACGCTGATATCCGTAGCGCTACGGAGCAGGGGCGAAATATTAGATGTAGAAAGCGCAGAAAGCTGGCGAACCTAGTGGACAGGCAGTAGATGTACTGGGCGGAAAAATGTCGCAGGCGTTCAGTAATACTACTGAGATATTCCGGAAAAAGTTCCGTAGCCTCCCGTATTACTCCCTCGCTGATAATTCCCTAAAGTAAGGTCTCGAAGATACGCAACCCTGGACAAGTCTGGCGCGCCAGCGTCATCCGTTTTGCGCCAGACTCTTTTTTCTTTCGCTATCCTGAAAACTCAATAATGGCGGCTCCAAAAGAGCCAGTAGTCGTTATGCGCTGAGGTCCTCTATGATCAACGCCCCTTTGATAGACGAGACGTGGAGCAAGATTGGCGTCACTTGCCAGAAACATGAAGCGTTAAATTGCATAAACGGGAAAATGCAGCAGCTTTCCGCTCTGGAGAGTGATACGGCTTTGACGGAAGATATACTGCGGCAAATCAGAATCTGCAAAAACTGGATGGATAATCTCAAACGCCATTTGGGCGGCGACGATCATATCACTCACCATTGTCTGACCACCGATGAGCTTGTCTTGCTGGAAAAGATGGTCAGGACGCTGAATCAAGACGGCTCATAGCTCAGCCTGGGTCTCTGGCTGGCGGTCAGCCAAGACATCGCTCCAAGGCGAACGGACTCGGCCTGGGGCCTTCGCCTTGAACCTGAAATCGCAACTGACGCGAGTCTTATCGGTTTGATTTGCGTATGTCCCATGCTTTAGCAAGCCGCCGTCCCATATCAAGGCCTCTCCATACTTCAACGTGAGCGGCTGGTAGGTGTTGCTGTCGTAGCGCTCTTCACACCATACCGTGCAGGTTTCAAACACGTCGGTGAAGGGGAGATAGCAGTTGATCTGATCCAGCCTGCCGGTGACGTCCGCGTCGCGGTGAAAGTCGCTCACACAGCCGGTTCCAGCCAGATGCACGCGCATTTTCGGGTGCGCGGAGTAACTGATCTTGCCGCCGTAGCGGGGCGCCAGCACATTGGCGATCCAGGCGTGATACACCTTATAGAACAGGGCGTCGTCAGGCAGGCGCTGCATCAGCCTGCGCAGCGCCATGTTGTCCTGATAATGCAGATCCTCCCGGTTATTCTGTCGCCGCCACGCCACATGCAACTGATCCAGCCGCCGCACTTTAAAGACATAGTGCGACAACACTTTCTGGAACGGATACTGCTCTGTATTGTAAGTCAGTGTCAGGGCGCGGCTGAGCATCAGATCAAAACTCCAGGGTGCTTTCGCTGCTGAGGGTCTGGCCGCGAAACTTGGTGGTTATCTTCATCGCGCCGCTGACTTTTCCTCCGCTGACGGCGATCCCGCTGACATCCATGGCGTAAGTCTTTGCGACGGTTTTACCATCGGCGGCGTAGAGCGTCACAGCGACGGAAGTTGGCTTATCGTCAGTGACATTGGTGACCACGGTTTTAAGTAATGAGCCATCGCTGCGAGTGATGGTTTTCTTATAAGCGGTCGTTTGACCCTCCGCGTTTTTCATCGTGCTGGTGTGGGTCAAGTATTGGGGCGCTGAAGGTTGCGTCGGCATCGCCATCAGTTCTTCTGCGTGGGCGGTTGCGCTAGCTGCCGTGGGCGAGGTGAAGGTTTTGATCGTTTCGATGGAGCTGGAATCTTTCAGATTGGTCGTCGTGATTTTGGCATGACCGCCAATGGGTTTGCGGCGATAGTTAAACTGCGTGTTGGCGTAGTCAGTTTCGATCAAAAACAGGGGCGTTTGTGTGTCCGGGTCCAGAGTGCGGCTTTGAATTTTGGTAGGCGCGCCGCTGGCGTTGTAACTGGCGTCCGTCATCGACATCAGCTTCTCCGCCGCGTTGTATTCCCGGGTATGAACCGTGCTGTTGATGGCTCGCAGTTCATTGTCGAAAGTCGCGCCTTCGTACGATGAAACCACTTTGCTGAGGACCTGGTTGTTAGCGTAGTTTTGCGTGACGGTATTCGACGGGACGCCGTTTTGATAGGTCACCACCGTTTTGTTCTGCAAGACCCCGTTGGGGTCGCTGATGCTGTAATGGGCTTCGCCGCCGTCGATTTCGTTACGGGCGTTGAACTGGGTGTTTTGAAACTCCGTCAAAACCTGTGACTTCATTGCAGCGGATGCCGGGTCGAAATTTTTGGTGTGAATCTGGTCTATGGCGCCGCTGGCGTTCATGAACACATTGGATTGCGAGTTCTCCGCGCGCGCGGCGTTCTTGGAGGAGACGGAGAAGTAACCGCCGATAATACGGTCGCCGACGAACTTGGTGTTGCTGTAATCAATGTCCGTATAGCCCTCTACGCCGCCTTGTCCCTCCGGCGAGTAATGGCGAAACGATCCGCTCGTTATCAGTTCATTGGCGTAAGTGACGACGCCGTCGCTGCGCAGGGTTTGAGAATCACCCCGGCGTGAAGTGAATTTGACCTGACCGCTGTGAATAGTGGTGGCCGGCGTCCATTTCACATTACTGAAATCCGCTTCCACCTGCTTGGCGACGCCACTGGCGAAGCGATTGTTGATCTGTGTTTTGGCCGTGGCGACATTGCCGTTGGCGAAGGCGAGGGTGGAGCTGTTCAACGCGTTGCCATTGGCGTCTGTTGCGCTATGGCTCAGGGTTCCACCCTGAATGTCGCCCTGCGGGGACAGTTTTAAGTTGGCGTAACTGGTTTTGGAATAGGACGCGATTTGCTTGCCGTCCGCCCCGTAATGAGTGGTGCTGGCGCTCTGCGGCAGGCTGGCGACAACACCCGCCAACTGGCTGACGTTGGCGATATTTTCCGACGCTTCGAGGTGATCGCTGAGTTCGTGTGTGGCGTTCAAGGCGCATTCCTCCTCAAGGATTAAAGAAGATGGGTTAAATAGCGATTGACGATAAAGGTCGTGAGATTGAACTTTTCCCACTTATGCCATAACAGCAATCCTCCCTTAGGGCTGTTGTGGTGTGCGATATCCGCCAAGTGGCGCGCGGCCCAGTCAGGCAGAGTCGGTCCGCAATAATCGGGCGTCGTTGCAGAGATGGAGGAGCCGTAGCACGTGAAAACGCCTTCCTCTTCGTGGGAGCGGGTTGCGCCGTAAAGTTCAATGGAGTTGATGATAGGGTCGCGCAAAAAGGTCGCTTCCCCTTCGTAGCAGGCTTTGTCGCCGCCGCGCCAGCGCAGTGTCCCTCTGTTGAAAGAGAATTCTGGAACCACGCGCTGGTTAATCGTCAATCCAGCCTCTGACACTTTGAACTCGTTGATGTCCCGGTAAAAGCGTCCATCGGTGCGAACGGCGTATTCGCCATAGATGGCGCCAAGGTCATCACATCCGCTGAAACCGCAGGCTTGGGCGCTTAGCGCTTTACGTTCGGGGTTGGCTTCCAGGGCGACAAAAGCGGACTGGGCGCCGTCGCTGTTGGCGTCGCTCCAGATCTTGCCGATCAGCCGGCGTGCGCCGTTGGCGTCTACGTCCAGGCGCAGAAAACCGTGATGGGGGACCTGGCTGCTCGCCTTCCAGCGAATGGCGCCGGAGTCAAACGCAAAAGATCGGATGCGGGCGCCATTGATGTAGATAACGCTTTTATGACGCTGTTTGCGGGCGCCGATAATGGTTATCACAAACTGCTGTTCGGGTTCGATATAAACCCCGGTCCAGGGGAACAGATTGTTGCGGAAGATAAAATCAATGGCGCCGCCCAAATGCGCCCACTCAACTTGATAATTTCGCGACTTCAGCCAAGTCTCGAAGGCGGCCCTGGCTTCCGCTTTGGGCTGGTCCCCAAGTGTTTTCACCAGCTCTATCGCGACGGACTTTTGCGTCAGACAGGCGGTCACCGTCGCTTCTGTGGCGGGGGAGCGGATATAGGCGCCTTTGGCGGCGATTTGAATGGCGCCGGAATCCCGTGACGCCAGCATCGCCCGCTCACGATCTGATAATGAGCTGAAACGAGGGTCTTGCAGCGCGGCGCCAGGATCGCGGCGATACAGATCCTGCAAACGCGTATCGAAACGCAGTTCAATCAGGAAGCGACTGGCGGCGGTTTCATCCTGCCATTTGTAGGAAGCGGGGATGCGAAAGCGTTGGAAGGCGTCGAAGGCTTTCATTTCCCGGGGACCATAACGGTCGATTTCCCGCAGGGGCGAGCGGGGCGTCATCAGTTTCTGCCCAGGCTCGATGACGCCCAGGTCAACGGCGGTCTGATAATCCGTCGGAACCACCTGCATAGGAGGAATGTAGAACGTGGACAGGCCGGTGATCCTGATCTGATTCGCCGGATCATGCAGTTCGCTCAGGCGATAGGTTTCGATCAGCGGGTCGATGGTGGGATAACGGGAACCAATGTAGTGGGTGACTTCATAGTCCGCTCCGTAAATAGACTGCAGCCAGTGGATGAAATAGGAAAACTTGTTATTCAGGTATCCTTGCCGGCGATAACCCATTTCTCCAATCAGGCCAACCTGCCATAACACCACATGAAGACTGGCGTCCAAATGGCGACGCCGGACCAGGCAGTCAGTGGCTTCGTGAGTCTGCAGGCCCGGGTAGCAAGGGTCGATGCCCAGGTCGGAGCACAATGTGTCCAGCGCGCAGACGCCCGCCTTCATGGTGGCTTTATAGCCCTCCCGGCGCGCCAGTTTGATCGCCCGGTGCGTGGACAACACGAATATGCCCGGATGGCCGTAGAACACCACGACGACCTTGAGTCCCTGCCGCACCCAGTAGAGCTGGGCTTCCGTCATCTGCATGTAAGTGGTGTAGCGGACTTTGTCCTCTCCATACAGCACGTACAGATCCAACGAGTCCGGTCGCAACTGCTTGAGCCAGACCACGGTGGCGGGGTCGGCGACGCAGTACAGCACTTTGTCCGCTTCTTCGATGAGGCGGATGTCGCCGACGGAGATGCCAATGGTTTCGATCCCGGTCCCCAGTATGATGAGCTCGCCTTGTTTTGAGCCGGGGGGGATTTCTCCTTCCTCGACCTCTCTCACAGTCTCCTTCAGCGCGGCGATGCCCTGAGCCAGTTCTTCCCAGTGCTTCTGATGATCTTCATATTTTGGATAAGCGCTCGCCATGTGACGTTCTCCCTTACAGAATTTTGGCGACGAATTTCAGGGCGACGCTGGCGCCGACTTTCAACGGCAGCGTTTTGCCCTGGTAGGTATAGCTGGCGAGAGTGGTGTAGGCTTTGGGCCAGTCGCTTTGCGAGGAATACTGCGCCATGGCGTTGACCGCCGCGTTCTCGTCGTCCTGACTCCAGCGCCATGCGCTGAAGGCCTGATCTTCGGCGTCGTTTTTCAGGGACAGGATGCCAGATACCGCCATGTTCTGTTCGTCAGCGCTGGCGCCTTGGTCCACGTAATAAGAGAAGGTGGTCCAGCGTTCCTGAATCGTATTGGCGGGGTTTTCCATGTAATCCATCAGCAAGCCCAGCGGCGCGGCTTCGGAAGGCTGTTCGTCGGCGTAACTGTCGCCGGCCTTTTTGCCCCACATGCCCAACAGCTTCTGGGCAGCGGTCATGCCCCCCATCACGGCGGCGTTTTTCAGGACAAACTTGAAAATAGCGCCTTTGTTGGCCCAAAGAGACTGACCGATGTTCTTCACCAGCGAGCCCAGCGCCGAGCTGTCGACATTGATATCCGTATCGATGTCGGTGTCGATATCGGTCACGTTGTCGACGACATTGTCCACCACCGTGTCTACGTCAGTGTCGATGTCTACGTCGATGTCCACATCCACGTCCACCACCACCAGGGCGTCGATATCTATGTCAATGTCCACGTCGATATCCACGTCCACATCGACGTCCGTGTCCACGTCGGTATCGACATCCACGTCGACATCCACGTCTACATCGGTATCCACGTCCACATTCACTAGATCGCCGTTGTCCGCCGCCGCACTGGTGAACTTGCTGGATATCCATTGCGCGACGTTGCTGAGGTCGGACTTCACTGCGCTGATGACCGCCTGACCTCCGGTTTTCAATGCGTTGAACAGCGTGGGAAGGTTCTTCGCCAGGGCGATGACCGTTTGGCTGATCATGATGATGTTGATGGCGGTGTAAGCGGTGTACGCCAAGTCATAGGCGGACATCCACCAGGCCAGTTGCGGAACCTGATAGGGCTGGACAATGACGTCGTCGCCATCGACTTTGCCAGTAAAGAACAGTTCGTAAACGCCGGCGTCGCCGCCATGCATGATCATGTCCTGCATCACCGCGCTGAGATTGACGCCGCTGGTGTCGGTGGCGCCGTTGGAGGTCAGTGTCCCTTTGCTCAGCGTCAGCTCCACCGTGCTTCCGCTGGTGGGTTGATACAGAGCGCTGCCATCGGCGCCGAGAATAATCTGGCCGCTGCTGTCTTTCGGCAGCACCAGCGGAATCATGGGTTGCGGCGGTTGGGGGTTGTAGCAGTAGAGGGTCAGGCCTTCGCTGCCGGCCCAGGCGCGCACGTCGTTTTCCGCCCAATAGGAAACTGAGGAAAAGGTGTTGTAGTCAAAGCCGACATTGTTATCGGAGAACCATTGATTCAGTTTTTGGTTCTGTTGCGTCAGATCGCTGTTGTTCAGAATGATATCGTTGACCGCCAGCGCACTGGGGCTATAGGGACTGCCCTTGTAAGCCTGGTAGAAAGCGAAGGCTTTTTGCGCGCTGGTGAGGTCGTCCGCCGTGATGGTGACATTGGTGTCGCCCAGGATGTTGGTGACCTGATTCAGCAGCGGCATGCCGTCCGACTGGCGCGCAAACGACAGATTTTCCAGAGGGTTGGAGGGGGTATAGGTCTTTTTGGAATTGGCGGCGACGGAGTCCACTTTGGTGTAAACCGGGTACATCGTGCTGGGATTATCCGCCGAGGCGCCGGAAGGCACGGTAAACGTATAGATATCGAGAGCTTCGCTATATTGATTGTCGATGTTAACCACATTCGCGGCCATGCGGATCTCCTTCAAGCGTGAGTAGGGCGTGACAAAGGCGGCGACGGGAATGCGCGTCGCTGCGCATCCCGTCGCCAGTAGTCAATGAAGTGGGTGTTTAGAAATCTTCGAGTGGCTTGATTTCGTCTTCCGCTTTGGGATCGCTGTTGGAGGCGTCCTCTTCCGCATTTTTCTCCGAATTCTCGATATCTTCGCTGACTTTTTCGCTGGCGGCCTGATTGCTTTCAATCTGCGCCTGCTGCTCGCTGGAGATGGACTTATCTAGGGATTCCGTCAGCGCGGAGGTATTGGCCTGAATGTCCTTGAACGCGCTGGTCTGCTCAGTGACGACATCATGGAGATTCTCTTCTGTGGCGCTGTTTAGGGCGTCATTGGAGTTCTTGATGCTGGTGGCGCTGGATTCCAGTTGCTCCAGTTGCTGGCCGTTCATTTCACTTTCATATTGCGCCTGAATTTCCAGCGTGCTGGCTTCGACTTTCAGGCCTTCTTCCAGGTTGATGGCGTTCAGGTTGTCATCAATGGAGCCCCGTTCTGAATTGATCTCCTCCAGTGCGCTTTCGGTATCCTCCGGCGCGTTTTGTTTGCCGTTGGTGAGCTTCTGCACGGCGGTGTCGATCTTCTCGTTCAGGGCCTTCTCAAATGCTTCCTGCTGTTGCTTGAACAAATCCTCGGTGGTGGGTTCTTTGGCTTTGCCGCGGTTTTTGACCCATTTGAAGATACCGTACAGAGTGGACCCCACGAAATGCAGCATCATCACCGCGCCGCCAATGGTCATGATGGAATTGAACACTTGCGCGGAGTTTTTCGGGTGGAACAGGGTGTTCCAGAATTCGGAACTCTGATCGGTGCTCAGTTGCGGCGAATCAAAACCAATACAGGTTTCGCCTGCGATGGTGCCGGTCAGCACGGGGATGATCTGAGTATCGGACGGGTTTTGGGTGAACACGCGTTTCAATTGGAAGGTGCCTTTCACCGCTACGTCCGGGATATCCGCGTTCACGTTGTCGACGAACAGCGCATTGCTGTACGTCAGGGTTTTCGCCTGTGATGAGTCAACATCCACAGTGCTGGTGTCAGTAGGGTCTTTCGCCGGAGTGAAAGTGCAGGCGTATCCCGCATTGGGTTTGCTGAGATCCAGCGCCGAGGGTTTGGTCAGAGAGAGCGTGCCCACAAAGGAGGTGGTATTGCCATCGCTGCTGTACAGGTAATAGGTCGTGCTGTCATATTGCGCCCACACGAACGGGAATTTGCTGTAGTAGGACTCCACGGCGACGAGACCCGCCAGGGTGACGTTCTGGAAGCCCTTGGTGGACGCAAAGAAAGCATTGACGCTGTCGGTAATGGAATTGGCCACATTGTCGGAAGAATTCGCGCTGCCGTCCGCCTGTCCTTGCGCGGTAGTCTGCGCGCCGTTCATGGCGGTTTCATAGTTCTGGGTTAACTGTGAGGTAGGGTAGGCGGCGATGGTCTGATAGAACGTGGCCGCATTGGCTATGGACTGCTGCTCATCCGTGGTTACCGTCTGTGCTGGGAAGGTAACGGGAGAGCCGAAGATATTTTGCATGACGCCGATATTGTCTACCGGGAAATACCAGCTGGAGGTGCTGGCCAGCAGGTTATAAACCAGCGAATACTGCTGCTGTTTGGTGTTGGGATCGGTGTAATACTGGTCCAGGTAAACCGTCCCGGAACCATTCTGGCTGATGACGGTTCCGCCTTCGAGCAATGAGAGAATTTCCAGATCCTGATCGTAAACGCTGGCGTTCTGGGTATCGCCAGGAGCCTGAGCGGTAGTGGGAGACAGAATGACGATGTCAGAGGTGCAGTTATTGGTGATCACACACTCTTTGCTTTGGTCTGGTTTAGTGGTGGAAGCGGCTGTTGACATGGTACTGGTCCTTGTGAATCGTTGTAGTGAATGAAAGCGTCCTTCGTACTACAAACTTCGCCTTGCGGCAGTGCGTGCGCTTCCTTCCTCACGGCGCGAGAAAACAGCGGTAATTCAGTTTGCTCTCGCATGTCCCTGAGAAGCGCGCGCGGGAACGCGCCATACTTTTCGGCGGTTAGTCAGAGGAATGACTCCCCTGATGCGTCATAACTGTTTAGTCAGGATTGTCGGTTTAAGCAAGGCGACCATGGAGAAAAAACTAAAACAGTTTTGTCTTACTTTTTATGGGCTGATCGCGGCCGGTTATATCGGGTCGTCAGGCCATTGTTATATATTGATTTATGATTTTTTAGTTTCGAATAAATGGCGTTTTTATTATTAAAAATATTGCTTTTTATAAGGTTTAAAAGCATATGTGATATTCCAGGGAGTTAAGCCAAATGATTAATGCATTAAATCAAGACAAGGGTTTAACAAAGAGATTAATAAGAGAAACTCAATGACACTAATGATATCCATGCCCATGTTCACGGAAGAGCCGCGAATTTCACTTGCGGACATAGAAGCGTTCGTCCTGGAAAACTGGACGGATGTAGAACCGTTCAAGGATGCTACGGAGGAAGAGGGCGCTATCTCCTTCGCAGTAAGAGAGGCCATTGTGAGGGGGGGTAATGTCTGCGTCACTCTTTGTGGGTGTAGTGGTCTAATAGTCCCGGACACATTAATAAGAGACAATACCCGTCAACGATTAAGGTGTCAGCATGAGTCAGAAAAAGTCGTATAAGCAGTATACAAAAGAGTTTAAAGAAGAGGCCGTTTCCTTGGTGCGCGACCAAGGTTATTCCGTCCCAGAAGCGGCTAAATCCCTCGGCATTAGCGCCAATATGCTCTACAAGTGGAAGGAAAAGATTGAAGCTCAACTTGAAAATCAGGTTCTGGCTGAAGACGAGCGCGCCGAGTTAAAACGGCTTCGCAAAGAAAACAAAGAGCTGCGCATGGAAAAGGAAATTCTAAAAAAGGCTTCGGCCTTCTTCGCGAAAGAAATGAAATAAAGTTCGCCTTCATTCAGGCAGAGTCGAATCGCTTCCCTGTGAAAGTGCTTTGCCGGGCTCTGCGTGCAAGTCGATCAGCATTCTATGCCTGGCGACGGCGCTCCGCGCCGGTGATCCGGTTTGATGAGCTGCATCTGCATCGGCGAATGAAGCGACTGTTTAACGCTTCTCGAAGCAGTCTGGGCAGTCGAGAGATGATGAAGAAGCTACGCGAAGAAGGCTTTCAGGTGGGACGCTACCGGGTTCGCAAGCTCATGAGGCGGCTTGGTCTTCAGGTCACGCAACGCGTTGCTTACAAAGCCACTACAAGGCGCAAACACCATCATGCGGTGGCGGATAACTTGTTGAATCAGAATTTTAATCCTACCGCGCCCAATCAGGTTTGGGCTGGCGACGTGACCTATCTGAAAACAGGAGAAGGCTGGATATATCTGGCCATTGTCATGGATTTATATTCCCGAAGGATCGTCGGGTGGCGCATCGATAAGCGCATGACAACGAGCCTGGTCAGCCAGGCGCTGATCAAGGCCTACAATTTGCGGAAGCCGCCCAAGGGCCTGGTATTCCATAGTGACCGGGGCTCTCAGTACACCAGCGGACATTATCGAAAACTGCTGGAAAAGTATGAAATCAGGGCAAGTATGGGCGATGTAGGAGCCTGTTGGGACAATGCGGTGGTTGAACGCTTTTTTGGTAGCCTTAAGCATGACTGGATATTAAAAATCCCCCAGCCCACCCGGGAACACATGAAGCAGGATGTCGCAGCCTACATGAGGTATTACAACCTCGAAAGACTGCATACGGCGAACAATGATATGTCGCCGGTTAATTATGAAAACTCTCTAAAGAAAGTGTCCGGTGGGATTTGACCAGAACAAATCTTTACCTCCGTGGCCGTAAGGCTCTCGGGATTAGGTTTGGGCTCAGTTTTGGACTAATGGAATAAGTACAAATCAAATTTAAAAAATGAAAACAACAATCGAAAAATTTAAGAGCCAAATTGTCCGTAAAGCGATTGTCTTTGATATTGGCGTGTTTCAGCCTCCAGAGGACCCGTTAAGTTCCTGGTTTGGAAAAGTGACTTCTGGTGGAAAAGGGGAAGCCTGGCCTGAATACGCTGGATGCCCCATGCATGCGCTTGCGCAGATAAATCTTTCAGGTCTTCCATTTAAACCTAAAGGGCTTGAAGACCTGGCTTTTATTTGCATCTTTATCTGTCCTGATGAGCTTCCAGATCACGACCCAAATGGGACGAAGTGGCTGATCCGGACTTATACGAGTACTTCCGATCTTGTCCCATTGCAGAACATTGCAACGGGAAGCTCGATCAAAGCCCTTCCTATGAGGCCTCGGTTGATTGAGCAGGATTACCCTTGTTGGGAAGACTTACCTGTCGACTGTCCTGATGAATTCGAAGATGAGTATTACGACCTGTTTGAAAATGTCGATGGCTTCAAATTAGGGGGCTGGCCAAGCTTGATTCAATCTGAGATCTTCTGGGCTCCTTGGAATAAGCACGACGCCGTTCCGGATTATGTCTTTCAAATCGACTCGACTGAAAAGGGCGGCTGGATGTGGGGAGATCAAGGAGTCGGTTATTTCGGTCGCGGGACCGCCTCTGGTAAGAAAAACGAATGGACGTTGGAATGGCAATGCTACTGACTCTCGCCATGCGCTGATATTGACGCGTCAAGCAGGTTCTCTCTGATTCTCTCGAATCCCTTCCAGAAAGTGATGTAGAACATTTAATCTCATCTTAACTTACTGTTTATACGGCAATTAACTTACTATTGCAGGATCTTGGCTGTGTTTGAGCTGGGAGAATAATGCGCCAATTTCCGTTGGCGTTATTGATCATGTCGTATGAGCAGAATGATGTATCCGAAGGGGATTTATTTCCTTTGGAAGAGATTAAAAATTTGGCGAGTAAGGAGAACAGAAATGCCAGATGCGAGAGAGCGTATTTCAGAGGCGACTAAATCCAGCACGAGTTGGTTTGGCCAGTTGGTGTACGGAACGAACAAGTTTCTTGCGGAGAATAAAGTGCCTTTGAGCGATCAAAGCGCCATCTTTGTGATAGAAAACGCCAGAAAAGCGAATGACGGCGTAATTTTTTCCAGCACGGCGCACAGACGGGAAGCCTGGCACTGGTTGCGGGAATGGCGTAAACCGCAGGATATGCAGCTGAGTAACGCGATCAGCTCCTTGGACCCTAACTGGTATCTGAGAGGCGTTGTGTTGAATACGGCGGCTTCGTTTTGGAATTGCATCGATCCCGCCAGTGAAGGGTTGGAGTTCGCGCAAACGGGATTTGATCCGGGCGTTGACGCCTATAATCTGTTTAAGCGTTCGGCAGGCTAGGGGCCAACGGATTCTGATCAACGCTGCGCAGTGACGCGCAGCGTTATTGGCGTAATTAGATTTTATCCCCCATACCACACTGTCTTGGTCTGCACGTACTGCTCCAGTGCTTCCAGTCCTTTGTCCCTGCCGCCGAAACCGGAGGTTTTGTAGCCGCCGAAGGGCGTGGCGATGTCGCCCTCTGAGAAGCAGTTGATAGAGACCGTGCCGGCCTTGATGGCGCGGGAGACCCGTTGCGCGCGGCGCAGGTCGGAGGTGTAGAGAGAGGCGGCCAGACCGTAGCTGGTGGCGTTCGCCAAATGAATGGCTTCGGCCTCGGTTTCGAAGGTTGAGACGGCGAGAACGGGCCCGAATACTTCCTCCTGAAACAACGTCATTTCCGCCGTGACGCCATCAAAAATCGTGGGCTCAACGCTTATGCCCGCTCCCAGTTTCAGAGCTTCGCCGCCTCGTATTAACTTGGCGCCTTCCTCTTTGGCCGCCTTGATATAACCACAGACTTTTTCGAAGTGAGCCGGTTCGATCATGGGGCCGATGGCGGTATCCGGGTCTTGTGGATCGCCGACTTTCCAGCCGTCGACCAATCGTTTTTGTAGTATTTTGAGCAGGTCTTCTTTCACGCTTTTGTGAACGATCAAACGCGAGCCGCAGCTGCAGTTTTCTCCCATATTCCAAAAGGCGGCGGAGAGAATATTATCCGCGATTTCCTCCAGGGCGTAGTTGTCCTCGAAGATAATCTGCGGACTCTTGCCGCCGCACTCCAGTACGATTTCCTTGAGATTGCTTTGCGCGGAGTAAGTCAGGAACAGGCGGCCCACCTCGGTTGAGCCAGTGAAGGACACCATGTCCACGTCCGGGTGCAGTCCCAGAGGTTTTCCGGTTTCTTCCCCCAGGCCGGTGACCAGCGTCAGTACGTCTTTTGGTATTCCCGCCTCGTGGGCCAGTTGCACGATGCGGTAGGCGCTTAAAGAGGTCAGCTCCGCGGGTTTGATCACCAGCGAATTGCCGGCGGCGAGAGCGGGCGCAGCCTTCCAGGCCAGCATCAGGGCGGGGAAGTTCCAGGGCAGTACGGCGCCAACTACGCCAATGGGCTCCTTCACGATCAGCCCCAGGTTGTCGCTGGCGGTAGGGGAAATCTTTCCAAACAGCTTATCGACGGCTTCGGCGTACCAGGCGATGGTGTGAATGGTGTCGGGTATGTCCGTATTCAGGCACTCGCTGATGGGTTTGCCTGCGTCCAAACAGTCCAGCGCCGCCAGCTCTTCGTGGTGCTCCTGAAGCAGAGCCGACCAACGCAGCATGATGCGTTTGCGTTCCCCCGGCGGCAGCGTTGACCAGACACCAGACTCGAACGCCGCGCGACCGGCTTTCACCGCCGCATCCACATGGCGGCCGTTGCAGCGCTGCACCCGACCGATGACCTGCTGATTGAACGGGTTCAGGGTGTCGAAGTGAAGTTCATGGCTATTGTCGAGGCCGGGAACCAGCGCGCCTGCGTAGAGTTGAGCGTCTCTGGCCAACTGAAAAACATCTTCTTTTTTTATAGGCATGATTGTTTTTCGTCCTTGTTGTTATTGATTTACGATGGCCGCCGCCAAGGCTTCCAGAAATTCCACTTTGTCTTCTTCGCTGATCGACGCCAGTGGCGGACGGGTGTCGCCGACGGGATAACCGATGTAAGCGCAGCCGACTTTGGCTTTCTGGTTATAATCCGCTTTCTCCTGATTCTTCAGAGCGGGAAGGATTTTGCGCATGCCGTCCCGCAAGCGTTGATAGTCGCCCGCTTGCGCCGCCTCGATCAACGCCACATGTTCCTTGGGAAGATAGTTGGCCGCGCCGCCGATCCAGGAGCGCACGCCCCAGAAGAAATAATCCGCCGCCTGATCATCCGAGCCGCATACCACCTGAAAGTTCGGCAGGTCCGCGTTGATCAGGGTCAGGGCGCGGCTGAAATCGCCGCTACTCTCTTTGATGCCGATGATGTTCGGGTCACTGGCAAGCTCCATAACGGCTTCTATGCTGATCTCCACGCCGGAACGGGCGGGGAAGTTGTACATGATGATCGGCATGCCCACGGCCGCGCTGACGCTTTGATAATGCTGAATGATTTCGTGTTGCTGAGGCAGGCAGTAAATGGGAGGAGCCAGCATCAGGGCTTGATATCCCATCTCCCTGGCTTCCTTCGCTTTGGCGATGGAGCCAGCGGTATGCGTATCGTTCACGCCGGCGATCAACAGCGCGCGGCCGCCTGCCTGTCTGGCGATATACGCCATCAGGTCGCGGCGCTCCTCCGTGCTGAGCGTGTAGTATTCGCCTGTGGTGCCGCAGGCGACGATCCCTCGTACGCCGGAGTCTATGAGGTGGTCAAGCAATCGGCCCAGCGCCGGATAATCAATCTGATTCCGGTCATCGAAGGGGGTGACGACAGGAACCAGTACGCCATCTATGTTCATCCTTATTTCCTTTGCGATCGGTCATTTTTGTTTTCCCACCCAGTCCCTTTGTTGAGCCAAGGCGACTGAGTGGGGCGTCGCTCTTCATCTTATGCAAGCGGTATATTGTATACAATATACATTTATTCAAAATTTGAGAGGTTAGTCATTGCAGAAAAAAAATTGATTACGGCGAATCGCAAAACAGGCGCTATAGAGCGTCAACCTCACGACGGATCATGAGAGTGAGAACCAAAGAGGAGATAGAAAGAAGAGATAGTGGGAGGTTGCCAAGCAGAGAGCTGAGACTGGGAGTTGGCGTCCTTGCCATGGGGGAAATGTCCCTATAAAAACGGGCGAAACCGAAGTATTGCGTGGTTTAGCGAGGACCGGTCTGTGATTTCAGAATTCCCGGCAAATTAGACGCGTTGTCCAGTTTGTAGGGATACATGTCGATGTCATAGAGAACGGCGTCGCCGCTGTCCCGTTTAGGGTCGGTCGCCGATGAGCCGGTATAAAGGTTATTGGATGCTTTCATGTAGCCGGATTCATTCCAGTGTGGGGAACGGGCGTTTTCAAAATGGTTATTCTGAATCAGACCCTGCGCGCCATTGGAGGTGCTGATGGAGAAATAGGTGATGTTATTCCAGTAGTTGTTATAAATGTGCGCGCGAGTATCCCAGCCATATAGCTTCGGATTGCGGCCGGATGCGCGATCCCAGAAGTTGTGATCTATCGTGACATGGGAATCCTGAACCAGCATGGTGTAGTGATGTTGGTTGCCGCAAACATAGGGATTGTAACCATTGAAGTGGTTCCAGCTCAGCGTCAAGTTGCGGCTGTTTTTAATATCAATATGTCCGTCACTGATCATTTTGGCTCGAATATGGTCCACCCATACATGACTTGAGTTCTCAATGGTGATGCCGTCGCCAGCTTCTACCAGATGTGGATTCACGCCTTCGATCGTTAAGTTTTTGACGATGATATTTTTTACGCCGTAGATATTTAATGTAGCGCCAATGATGCGACTGTTTGCGCCTTGGCCCATCAGCGTTTTATTGGATTTGATATGTATCCGGCTTTCATCGCGGTTGACCGATACGGTGTCATCGGATGTGCCGCCGAGCTCCGTACATGTCTGGCTGCCGACCGGGACTCTATAGAAGGTTTTGTTCTGGTCCTGGTAAGCGGGACAGGTCATGGCGCAGGCGCTGACTTTACGTACTGGCGTACGGCAGTCAATCGTTGTGTTGTCAGGAACGATGACTGTTTTTGTGCCATCGGACGTCAAGGCGGAAGTCAGCGTCTGGCAGTTGGTGGCTATAACCGTCGCGCCGCCGGCCCCGCCGCTAGTGGTGGCGAGACCGTCAGACCCGGGCTGCCCGGCGAATCCATTAACTTGGCTGCATTCGCCGTCAATAGGGTTGAAATACCAGCGCTGCAAGCCGCTGCCTGTATCCGTTGACTGCACGATGCGGGCGCCCATATCCGGCGTTTGCGCGGTGAGCGCCTTCTCGGTATGGCGCGCCCGAATGCTGTGTCCGCCGGTGCTTGATTTCACCAGAAACCATTGCTGGTTGAGGCCGCCCCAATAAGGCCACTGGATGAGATCGGCGTTGTCATGTTGAGCCAGGTTAAGAACGTCCAGCGCCAGATTGGAATGCGTGGCTTCAATCTTTATGTTGCCGCCGCCGACATCCGTGACTCTGAATTTCTGGTTGGCGGAGCCCTTTGTGCGCCACTGAATCACCGCCGCGCCGTCTGCCTTGCTGTATCCTTCGATGTCCAGCGTCAATCCGGTTTCTCTGTTTACAATGCTATAAATTTTGCCGCTGACCGGCGTTGCTTCACAGTTGGCCGCTTCAGCGAAAGAGGGGGTCAATAACGTGGCGGTGAGTAATGACAGGCTGACTGCGCAAAAGCCTATCCTGTGTGTTTTCATGTTCATCTTTTATCCTGAAATGACTTGCTTTGTATATTTGAGAAACCGAGGGGGCGAATTGAATATATTTTTATGGGGGTGAAGAGTATATGGAATAGAGTTTCTTTTGTGAGGTTTTTCACGGGAAAAGATAACTTAACTTTGTTTTTATAATTATATATTTGAGGCTTATATTTAATGGGTTAAGCCTAATGGTTTATTTTTATATGGGAGCTTATGTTGCGCTGGATGAGAGCGATTTTTAATTGGGTGTCAACTTCTGTTAAGTTAACTTTATTAATTAAATGGTATTAAGTTAAATGGCCGTGCGACAAGCATTTTAAGCACAAGTGTATATTTATGGTTTGGGCGTATTTCGAGTAATACTTATTAGGAAACTCCTGTCAGAGAAGTCAGGCGTGGAGTAGACGCCTGACTATTCGACACTTAAAAGCGACTCAAACGCAAAGACTGTAGATCGATGGTTGGCGTTTGATCCGTCGCCAGCTGACGCACCAGCTCACCGGTCAGCGCGGCTTGAGTGAGCCCCAAATGTTGATGTCCGAAAGCGAGAATGATCTGGCGGCGTTCGCCGACACGATCAATGACGGGAAGCGAATCGGGGAGAGAAGGGCGGAATCCCATCCAGGTTTCGCCCTGGGCGTCGTCCAGTCCGGGTAGTAATGCGCGGGCGTGAGTGGCGAGCATGGTCGCCCTGCGCATGTTGGCGGGCTGTTTTAAACCGCCGAACTCAACGGTGCCGGCAAGACGCAATCCTTCGCTCATGGGCGTCATGATGAAGCGCCGTTCGGCGGAGGTGACGGGAATCGACAGAGAAGCGCCCGCGTTGCGCAGCATCAGGTGATAGCCGCGCTCCGTATCCAGAGGGATCGACTTCCCGGTCAGTTGCTTCACCAACGGTTTGGACCAGGCGCCCGCCGCCAGCACCAGTTTGGGAACCCGAATCTGACCCCCATCACAATGCAGTTGCACACCCTCGGTCGTTGGCGTGGCGCTATTCACCATCTTGTTCAGCACGGTTCCGCCCCGGCTTCGAAAGAGCGCCCCCAACGTGCGGGTGAGGTGATAGGGGTTGGCGGTATGGCCGGTTTCCGGGAAAAATACGCCATGTTTGACTGTCGCCCCCAATCCGGGCTCCAGTTCTCGCGCCTGAGCGCCATTCAGAACCTGGGTTTTGACGCCGCGAGTGCGTAGCGTGTCCAGCGTAGTTTGATAGCTTTGGAAGCTGGCGTTGCGTTCGAAGGTCAGCAATGAGCCGTTGACCCGGATCTGGCTCTCCTCGCCTGTGCCCGCCAGCAGGCGACGCCAGGCGGGCAAGGAGGCGGCGTTCAAGGCTTGTAACGCCTTACCGCTGCGATTGTAAGAGGCTTCGCGGGTATTGAGCATGAAGCGAACCAGCCAGGGTGCGATATGAGGCAGATAGGACCAGCGGATCGCCACCGGTCCCAGCGGGTCCATCAGCATACCGGGAATCTTCCACAAGAGGCCCGGCGTGGCCAAAGGCAGTATCTGCTCTGTGGCGAAGTGTCCCGCATTGCCCCGGGAGCAGCCTTCGCCGACGCCACGACCGTCAATGAGACTGACCTTCATACCCGCCTGCTGTAGCGACAGGGCGCAACAGACGCCGACTATACCGCCTCCCAATACCGTGATGTCCGTGTCCAGCTCTTGCATTGAAAGTCCTCTTCATTTGTGAAATTGAATATTGTATAAAATATACATTTATCTAAGGGCGGACAATCCATCGCCAGTCATGATGGCTGCTGATGGTTGAATTCGTTCTAATGACAGCCCAAGCATCACTGCAAAAATAAGACAAGAAGGGATATGGATATGAGAGAAGGCACGTTTTTCTGTATCGACGCGCATACCTGCGGCAATCCGGTGCGACTGGTGGCGGGAGGTTATCCGGCTTTGCCGGGAAACACCATGAGCCAGAAACGGCAGTACTTCATGGAGCACTACGACTGGATTCGTCAGGCGCTGATGTTTGAGCCTCGCGGGCATTCCATGATGTCTGGGTCCATTGTCTATCCCCCTTGTTCCGAGGATGCCGACGCCTCGATCCTGTTCATCGAAACCAGCGGCTGTCTGCCCATGTGCGGGCATGGAACCATTGGAACGGTCACGGCGGCCATCGAGAACGCGATTATTCGTCCCCGAGTTCCCGGCAAACTGATCCTAGACGTGCCGGCGGGCAAAATCGCCATTGATTACGAACAGCAGGGCGCCAAAGTCGAAAGTGTCAAAATCTATAACGTGCCGGCTTATCTTGCGCACAGCGAGGTGGCGGTGCAGGTTCCCGACATTGGCGAACTGGTGGTGGATGTCGCCTATGGCGGCAACTACTACGCCATCATCGATCCGCAAAAGAACTTTCCCGGATTGGAGCACTTCAGCGTGGATCAGATTCTGCGCTTCAGTCCGTTGATTCGTCGTATTGTCGATGAAGTGGTGGAATGCGTGCACCCTGACGATCCTACTGTACGCGGCGTGTCCCATGTACTCTGGACCGGCAAGCCGACGCAGCCCGGCGTGGACGCCCGCAACGCTGTGTTCTATGGCGACCGCGCTATCGACCGCTCTCCCTGCGGCACCGGCACCAGCGCGCGAATGGCGCAATGGTTCGCCAAAGGTAAGCTGAAAGTCGGCGATACCTTTGTGCATGAAAGCATCATCGGCAGCCTGTTCCAGGGCCGGGTGGAAGATGTGGCGACAGTGGGCTCCTATCAGGGGATACGACCCAGCGTGCAAGGTTGGGCCAGGGTCTATGGTCATAACACTATCTGGGTGGATAGCGAAGACCCCTACGCCCATGGATTTGAAGTGAAATAATAAGCACGCCCGCACAAATCATCGCTCGCCCAAAGGAAATTTTCTTGACTACTGCGGCGAGCGCCTAAAATGATACTATTAATCAGGCGGATAAATAGCTTCCTTCTATTTGTCCGCAACGACAGGACCTGCGCATGTCAGGCCCTGTCTCCCGCGGCTAGCCGCCGCGCAGGCGCATCCATGCGCCTGAGTATTAACATGCCAATATCATTGCCATGTTAATATCGCCTCCTTTTTTGACACCCGGGATCATTTATTGTCCGTTATGAGCACCGCAGCCGTTTATAAAACCCGTACACAGATGGTCGCAGATATTCTGCGTAAGAAAATTCTCTCTGGAGAAATTGTGGCGGGGGAACCTTTGCGACAGGACGCCATCGCCAAAGAGTTTAACGTCAGCCGCATCCCGGTGCGGGAGGCGCTGTTGCAACTGGAAGCGCAGGGGCTGGTTTGCTTTGAACCCCACAAGGGCGCCACGGCGACAGAGTTGCGTCCTTCGGAAATTCGCGAGCTGTTTGAGCTGCGGGCGTTGATTGAATGTCATGTGCTGGAGCAGGCCATCGACAACATGACTGATCTGGATCTGGCCGCGGCGGAGAAAATACTCAAAGCCTTTGAGGAAGCGGTGGAGAGTGGAGATCAGGTGGAGAGCTGGAGCGAGCTGAATTACGAACTGCATGCCGCCCTCTATCATCCCGCCAACTTGCCTCAGGCGATGGAAGTCGTGCGTAGCCTTAACATCAAATCCGACCGCTATATCCGTCTGCAATTGTTGTTCACTACCGGCATAGAAAAGGCCGAAAGGGAGCACGCGGATTTATTGGAATTCTGTCGCAAGCGCAACAAGAAAGCGGCGTCGGCGTTGTTGAAAAAACATATTCTGGAAGCCGGTCAGGCCATTCATGATTTACTGATCGAACAGGCGGGCGGCGCGAGCCACTGACCACGCAATATCGCCGCCGCGCAGGCGCATTCATGGGCCTGTTTATCAACATGCCAATATCATTGCCATGTTAATAATAACGCGTTAAATCGAGGTGTTTATGACATCGTTCTGGGTGGTGGATACGAAATGCAAAGTCGCGCCGGAGAGCACTCTGCCGCAGGATGGCAGCGCCTATTACTATGGTCGCAGCGTCGTTCCTGCGCAGACCCGGGAAGAAGCAATCGAGAATCTGACGCGCTATCTTGCCGACGACGGCATTCTGGTCGAGGAAGTGCAATCAGCCGTGTTATATGAAAACGGCCACTGGGATGCAGTGGACGAGTTTGAATTGCCCCAAAGCTATGCCGACGCCAAGTTGAACAACGAGATTGAAATCGGGTGTTTTATCTCGGAAAACGCCCGCAATGAAGTTTAAGGCGGCGATCCCTGCCGCCTCTCTTCTTATGAGTGTCTAACGCGGCGAGGTGATCAGGCGGCTGTCCGCGCTTTTGATTGCGCCGCTTTTCTAACGCCTGCGCCAAGCAAGCCTAAAGATAACAGCGCCCAAGCGGCTGGCTCCGGCACATCATGGGGCTCTCCGGCGTCAAAGGGCGTAAACTCGCCAGCGACCTGCAGACCGGTGATGGCGCCTTCAAAGATCGCGAACCCAAAGCCCAGTCCGAACGTATCGCCTGCGCCGGCAATGCTCCCATCCACGGGATATTCGGCGAAGTCCACCTGATAGAAAATACCGTCGCCCCAGGCGCCGTCCGCCCGGTAGCGGGAGTTGGGCGCATCCGGCGCATAACCGATTTCACTGTACGCCGTCAGCAAGGCGAAGCGCAGATCGTCAGTGCCGTAAATAGTGAGCTGATAAGGCGAGAAGCTGGCGCCGGAGAAAAAGACGCGGTTGATACCGTCAATAGCGTCCGGCGCGGCGCCGACGCCTGAATTTGAAAGTTCATTGCCGTCGGCATGGTGATACACGACATCCCCTGCATGGTCCGTCCAGGCGACGCTGGCGTCAAACTGACGCCCTTGTTCATCGCGCAAGAACGCAGGAGAGTCGCCCACCGCCACTGGATTCCAGTGCGCGCCGCCAGTGCTGAGAGCGCCGTCCGCGCCGACGTAGGCGGTTTCAGCGTTGTTCGCTGTGAAGTCGATATTGATCACTGTGGCGGATGCGGGAAGCGCGCAAAGTGCGAACATGGTCGGCGCCAGGGATTGGCTGAGCTGTTTCAGTAGGGGATTCATAATGTGACTCCAATGCCTTTGATGAGCAATTCTCCCAGAGGTCTGGAAGAGCGTTGTAAGTTGCGAGCGATGGTTGCTCTGCGTTGGAGTGAACTTTAAGAGATTCGGCGCGGGTCTTACTTGTCAATTTCCGCTGTCTTCATGTCAAAATCGCTCATTAAGAGCGAGTACAAGTGTCGAGGCGCGTTATTCATCCCTGAAATAGCTATTCAGCTCTGACATAGTCACGCAGATGCGCCAGTAATTCCGGTACGCTGATTTCGGAATAAGCCTGCGTCAGTTCGAAGTAGCCATATTGAACCCAGTCGGCGTACCAGGCGCGGTTATGAGAAGGGCTGCTGATGGTGATGAGATCTTGCCCAACCGCCAGGAACTCTCTTGGACTCATGCCGTAGTACATCTTCACCGACTTGTTCAGATGCGACAAATCGTAGAAACCCGCCTCCGCCGCGGCGTGCGTCAGGTTATGGGCGATACTGTAGCGCTCGAAGAAATATTGCAGGCGACTGACGATCTTGTATTTGTTATAGCTCAGGCCGTTTAAGGCGCTGAATAAGGTCATGAATCGGGTCGGGCTCAAATGCACCTGCGCGGCTATCTCGTCGACGGACAGATCGCTGGTTGGATTGCGGATGATATGGGCGACCGCCTTGGCGATACGCTTATCGTATTTCTTCAACGTAATGAGGCTTTCCTCCCCATAGATGGCGTTGAACAGACACCAGGTGGCGATGGGATGGGGGATGTCGCTTTCGTCAAGATAGAATAAGGTTTGCTGCAGCAAATCATTATCCTGCTTGTAAAAAACGCCTTCAACGCAGAGGTCCCAGGCGTAATTGCGCAGCAAAAAAACATGATCCTCGGCGGCGGGATTGAGCGGAAGCAACGCCATTCGCGGCGCTTCCGAACTCACTGTAAACGGTTTGTTGGGCGTCAGCAGAAACGTATTGGAACAATACCGCTCTCCCATGAATTCAATGATGAACGGCTGACTACCCATTAACAGGGTGGGCGTAATACCCATTGAATGATGGGGCTGAGGTCGACCGTTGTAAAAGAGCAGGGACTTATCGCCCCACTCGTAAAGCTTTGGCTGCATGAACGTGAATAAAAATAAAATCCAAACAAGAGATGACAAGGCGTTATGTTAGCAAATGCGCGCGAAGCCAGCTTGCAATAACCTGTTGCGTCAGGCTTGTCCGGCTTGGTTTAAAACCACGGATAAACGCCTATAATCATTCAACAAAACGGATTTCCCCTGACCATCTGCAAGCAGACTGACAAAACCCATCATGGCTACTCTCAAATATGTACTGGCTCCCATCTGTTTATTATTCGCCGCCGCTCATGTGAATGCGGAATATTGGTGCGGCTACAGTGATGACAATCTCCGCGACTGGCGGGTCAACAAGGCCAGCGAGTGCCGCTTGCCGACAGGAACGGGGGAGTTAGTGCTGATCGAAGCCGAGAAACACTTCAATGTATCCAGCAATACCTGGTTTACGCCGGTGAAAGGGCGTCACCCTGGCGCTGTCTTGCGCAAGTGTGAAGGGGGCAAGGCGGCTACATTAACCGGGGACACCATGCTGACCACCGCCAAATTGCAGAAAATCTGCAGCCTGAAAAAAGATGGCGGGCATGAGCTACTGACTTCCGATGGCGTTCAGGCGACAGTGGAGTGCCAAAACTATCAGGCTACGAATATCAGAATTAAAACGGAAGCTGGCGAAAAAGACTGCGGTATGCCGGAGGTTCTGAAGGTGGCGACGCCGCACTTCAAAATCGAGTCAGCCAAGTATGGCCTCGACAGCGCGGACGTCACGCGACGGGGCATCGCGCCGGAAGAGGAGCTGTGTTCGCTGGCGGTGACGGACCCGACCTACCCTGAAGATCTCACCATTGCGTTTGTCTGGGGCGATGTCGCCTGTCATTTGACCAACTACTACAAGAACAGGCATGCCTGCGGCTGGTTCGCTAATGACAACGGCATGCGCGGTTCGAAGATGTCCAGTTTTTACGCCCAGCCGGTGCTGGCCAAACTGTGCCAGAAGACCAAAGACGGCGAAGTGGAGGTCACCAAACCGTTTCGACGTCTCGATAACCATGATGAAAGCCTGTCCTACGTAAAGGGCTATATCCAGTGCGTCAAAGGCGCGCCGACGGGCATCAAGCTGGCGATTAAACCTCTGGTCGGGGAAACACAGGAAAAACAGTGTCCCATACCAGAGGCGTTGCTGAAGGATAAGCCCGTTCATAAATCCTGACCGTCGAAGAATGGGCTCAGTGAGTCCCATTCTTTTTGTTCTGGTTGCTGCGTTGCGTTTTGTTGTAGCGGTGTCTCAGTTCGCCGATGGCGGCTGCGGTCAGAATAAGGGCAATAATTAGCGCGATGTTCATGGGGTTTCTCCGTTTGCGTTGTTGATGAAACGGATGTTAGGGCGACCCCATGCGCCGCTGAATCTCGCGGCTATCCAATCGCTCTCTAATTTATCTCAAATTTATATTAATGCTTGTAAATCAATGGATTGAAGGGCGCGTGCGAGTCTGAAATCAGGCGGTTCAATCGAATAAATGATTGTCGATCAGCACGGCGGAGACCTCGCTGAGAGGGATGACCGCATCAAACGTTTCCCGATTGCGCAGCTCCTGCAGGCGAATCACTTTGGCTCCGACTTCTTTTAATACCCCGTGCAACTCGACGCCGGAATTCAGCAGCACGCCGATCTTTTTGTCCGCCTGTCCGCGCAGCACGTCTTGCAGAGAATCATTCTCTTTGATCACCAGTTTGGGCTCCGCGGCAAGCGAAGTCGTCGACATAAGAGCGATCCATATCCCAAGCAGCCAGGTTTTAGCATTCATGATCAGTACCTTTAAGATCCCAATGGAACATTCATCTATCGGACTATTAACATGGCCTGACATGCGCAGGCCCTGTCGTGACGGACAAATAGAAGGAAGCTATTTGTCCGTCTGATTAATAATATAACGCGCAGGTCTTCTCAACGGGGTCGCCTACGACGGGTTTGAACGACAACTGAATCGCCTTGGGCTGCTGTTGCTCGCATAGGAGATAGGCGTCCAGCGAGGTTTTGTCTTTGTGCTCAGAACGCCACCAGCCTGTTGGGGTTAAGGCGACTTTGTCCGCGCCGTCGGCGCAGCGGCTTTGCAGTTGTTCCTGGGTGAAGAAGTCGCTCACCGTTGCACCAGTGCGTTGCGCATTGTGACTGACCACGCCGCATCCAACCGGGTTGGAGCTGCTGTCTGTGCAGCGTTGTGAGCCCCATATCCAGCCGAACTCAATGGCGTCGATCCAGGTGGGGTCCTCAGCGTTGAGAAGGCAACTGGCGGTTTCATCAATGCCAAGACCTGCCAGTTCTTCACGGCGAACCCCGTACCAGTACTCTGGATCTTTAACGGCGTTAGGGTGATTCGTGGTTAGGGCGGCGGGCAGGGCGCAATGTTTTTCCGCCGTCGACGTCTGCAAATGAATGGATTGCGGCAGGTATCCCGCACAGACCAGCGACGCACGAGCGCCGCCGCGTTCGGCGATGTCGACTTCGCCGTCGCCTTGCGCCATGCAGCGGTCTTTTAAAGTGACGAAATTCAACAGGCTGTTGTTTTTGTGCCCCTGTCGCTTGTGGTTGTTCTCACAGAAGAAGATGTCGCCGGCGATATCGCCTGTGTCCGCGGATTGGTAATAAGAGGAACTGATCTGCGCCATGCGCTCACCGATGGCCAGACCAAACTGCCCCTGATCCGTCTCCAGCATGCAGGCGCTGGCGGGGTCGATGCCAAGGCGCTCCATACGTCCTGCATCGACGCCACACCAATAAGTCAGCGCCGGCGGCGCATCCTCACGGCCATACATGAGCTTGACGATAAGCGCGACCCCCGCCAGCAGGAGTAGCGAGCCGCCCACGATCATGGACCTTCTGCGCCGTGGCGGGGCGATGGATGTTGTCGAGTGAGGCGTCGCCTCCGTTGCTGGTTCAGCAGGCGGCGGTTCTATGGTGTTATTCGGCGCTTTTTTGGTCTCCGGTTCGGGAACTGGAGTTTCCACAGGCTCAACGGGAGGTGGGGAGGCCATATCCGGTTTGAGCGCATACGGAATGACGGAGACTTCCTTGAGCAGGCGGTAGCCCTTTTTAGGAATCGTCTCGATGTATTCAGGGGCTTCACTGCTGTCGTTGAACGCTTTGCGCAATTGCCAGATGGCGGTATTCAGCGCCTGCTCGCCGACATATTCGTTTTCATTCCAGACTTTCTGTATCAGTGTTTCCCGGCTCACTGTACGACCGGGATTTTCCGCCAGCGCCAGAAGCACTTTGCAGACTTTATCGCTCAGCTGATGCTCCGCCGCTTCACGATAGAGCCGGTTCGTTTCCACATTGATGCGCCACTCGCCAATTTGCATTTCTTCATAATCTCGGTCGGACACGGGGCACTCCTGCGCTGAAAACGGTTGGATTGCATTATACAAATCTCTTACCGGATATCAGCACAGGAGTTAAGAGTTATTCTCAATTCACTGGGCTCGCCTATGGTTGCTCAGGCCACGCAGATTTTAAGTTCAGATTCGCTCAGCCATAACTGCGAGGGGCAGATGCCGAACAATAACTTGTGGCACTTATTTAAGTGCGCCAGATCCGCGAATCCGGAATCATGCGCGGCGGTAGTCAAATTACGGCTGCGGGAAAACTGCTTGATGAAATACAACACACGAACCCCCAGGCGAAAGCGCGAGAATGAAATATTGGTTTCCTGCTTGAACAATCGACTGAGATGTGCGGCGGAAATCGGCATAAGTTCCGCATAATCGTCGATGGATTGGGAAAGATCCGGATTCTTCAACAATAATTCGATCAGCTTGCGAACTCTACGATCCATTAAAGGTGGAGAAAGCGGATATTTTTTAGGGTTTAAAATCTGATCCAATACCTCCTTGGCGTCATTGGCGCACGGACGCCTCTTATATAAGTCCCGGAAAGCGCGAGCAATATCACACGCGTCCAGGAAATCAAAAAGAAGCCCGTCTTGCTCACAACAATAATAGTTATAGGTCAGGGTGGTTTTAATATTGCGCCAGAAATGAGATGACACAAATGCAATACGTTGGTTGCTTAAAATGAAATCGCAACGGACATTAGCAGGAATCATCAAACAGCGCGTGGAAATAACCTCGCCATTCGCCAGTTTAACGTCAAACTCATTATCCAGACTGACAATAAAACTATCCGCAATATGTTGCCAATGATAGGTCCCATCAAAGCGACCCATATAAAGACATAAATTGTTCCAATGATAATACAGCGACTGATCCATTTTTCACCTCACGCATCGATCAAATGTCAATGCGATCGATTATCGAGAGGCGACGATTTTCATGAATCTCGCGGGTATCCGGTTTCTCTCCAATTTATCTCAAATTTATATTTATTATTAAAAATCAACTAGTTGAGTCTGGGGTGGCGCCGCTCTCCCAACCTCCGATAAAGGCCGTTCAGTCAGCGTAGGGGCTCCCAATGGCGCTTTTTGGACATGGGTGAACTACGCTATTAAATTATTCAAAAGGCGTGTTTTTATGGGATATATAAGAGACTTGAACGACTCTTTTTCTACTGCTGATGCCGAAGATTTAAAGATATATAGCGAAAATGGAGAGCTGACGCTCCACTATCAGGACTGGCGGGAACAAAAAGTCGAAATATGCTTCAACGACGTTGTTGCATATCAGTGGAGCGAAGCGATGGAGTTACTGGACGGAGAGCGGGATGACTCATGCTATGAAATCTGTGACTCCGAATGGATTAAGCTGCATTGTGATCAAGGCTTAATGCATGAGAAAAGCCACCGGCATTACAAATTTAATTTTAATGATACTGGCCAACTGGAAGTGTTGGCGGCCGGTTACAACATAAAAGAATCCCTCTAATAAATAAGCGTATACATGATAAAAGAAAAGCCGGCGCAAGGCCGGCTTGGAATCGGGCGCTACTTAGATGCTAGATCAAGAGGCCTTGCGGCGACGCGCCGCAAAAAGGCCCGCCAGGCTCAGGCCGAACAGGCCCAGTGCGGTTGGCTCAGGACACTCAACGGTGTCGATGGTCAGCATCTTCAATTTGAAGTGATCGTTCAGTTCGTTGCACAGCTCGCCCAACTCACCAAACGCGGGATTGTAAGCGCCAATCAACCAGAACTTGGAAACCAGATCCGTGCTGGTCGCGGTTTCTTTGGTCATGGTGTTGGAGTAGTTGCCAGCCACGCTCCAGCCGTCGCTGAGCAGGCCTTCCCAATCTTTATCGTTCAGATTGTAGGAAGAAGCGCCGCCGGTGTAGGCGAGCAGGGAGACATCTGAGTCGTAGGCGTACCAGCCGTTTTGAAATGAACTCAGGCTGACTGCTTCAGAGAAGGACAACATGATCATGTCAAAATCGCCGTCGCGACCTGGATCATTGTCTGTGGAGTGCTCTGGGGTGGCGCAACGAGTCTTGCGGTATTCGTCGTCGTTACAGACTCCAAGACCATTCCAGCGACCCAGACGGGCGCCTTCGATTTTATCGTCCGCAGGACCTTTTGTGTCGCTCCAGCCGGTTACGGTGAGGTTCATACCGTCTTTCGAATAAGAAAGAGAGTTATTGTATGAACCGTAACGAACGCCTTCGGTCAGGTCCCAGGTGATTTGGCTTGCATAGGCGGAAGACGCCGTCAGCGCTGATAATAACAATCCCTTGGTTAATGTTTTTAGCATATGAATACTTCTCTCCATTGTAGATTTACTTAACAAAGCAAATCGACCTCAGCAATTCCTATGCCATGCATATATATCAACGGTTTTGGCTGTATAACAAGTTTTTAATGTCAATTAGTTTGACAAAATATAAAGCGAAAACAATGTCATCTTAATGTGATGAGTAGTTACTTAAACAGGGTGAATTGATTATGAAATGGCCCGAAATAAACAATGTTTAGCAAAACTAATCTAAACCCTATAGTTAATAAGTTTGAGTCTGCCAAAATGGTTCTCCATTAAGGGATAGTCTTTTGAGAGTATATGAAAGAAAAAGCCTAGGGTTTTCCAGTGTAAAGGTGGGATTACACTGATACGAGCGGCTTTATACACTTTGTTTAAAGGGCGTATGGACGCTGTCAGCAAAGTATTAAATCAGCAGAAACGACAGGCTATTCGAACGTCAGAATGCAAAAAGGCGACAATGGTGACGGTCCCATTATCGCCAAGGATAAAGCAGCTAAGGCTTAAAGAAACGGATTATTGGAGATAAAAGTTAACGGTCTTCTCGTCGCTCCAAACGCCCGTCGCATGCTCGCCTTTTATGGAAATAACATAGTTACCGGTTTGCCAGTTGCGGTATGCGCTGGACGGCGCCAGTTCCACATTGTAGGTATATGAGTAGGGGGCGTTGGAGGAGCTGGTGGCCAGCACGTTCCAGTCGCTCCAGCACTGGCTTGTAGACGAGCCTGTCGCTGGATTAATGCATTGTCCGTTACGAGTAATCTTGCGCTGGAAGCGGGAGATTTTGTCGTAACTTTTTGCGTTCCAGCGAAACATAACATTGCTGCTGTCGTTTTTACTGACCCGACTGGGTGACAAGGTAAGCTGGCTCAACTTGAAAGCGCCGCCAGTGACATTGATGAACGCCGTATTGCTCAATTTGCCGCGGTTGTCTTCCGCCACGACGCCCCATTCGCCGGACTGCGGCAGCAGGTTGTCTTTGGTTTTGAAAGACACGCTGTAAAGCGTGTATGGACGATAGTCATTGTCATACTCTACCCGGGATGAGAATTCCGGAGCGCTTGTGGTCACCGCCGTCGTCAATAGATCAACGGTTTTTGACGGTACGGATACGCCCCCTGGCTTCTCCGTCAGCCAGAGCCGTTGAATCGGCGACAGGGAAGTGAACTTATAGCTATTGCTCGCTTGATAGGTCACCTGAGGGAAGAAACTGCCGTTGATGCGGAAGTGAGGATCGCCGCCGCCGGCGAAATTCTCAATGCGCTCCACCCAGCTCTGGTCGAAAAAGTACGAATCGGAAATATCCGTGTTGTAGCGGCCTTTGAAAGGGTCGACCAAATGCGGTGAAATTTCCATGTGCGTATGCGTGCCGCGTAGCCCCGCGTCACCAGAGTAGCCAATTCGCGCCAGCCGTTGCAGAGAGCCGACCCGAGCAGGCAGCTGGATGCGGGAGGAGGGCGCAGGCGCGCAGTTATCCGGGTATCCAGTCACATCGTTGATCATGACTGTCCCACACTCCAGATGCAGCAAACGCGTACTCATTTTGCTCCAGCTGGGAATATCATCGATACATTGTTTCAGGGCTGGGCCTGATGGAAATGCGCGAGCGCAATCCTCCGGCGTTTTGTTCAGGTAGGTGGTCAGGTACAGATGGTTGCCGGCCGACCCCACTGGTTGATTGGGCGCATCCTCCACGCCGTCGTAAATGCCAGTCACAAATGTGTCGGCGCCTTTGGGGAACGGGTTAACGAGATAGTTGCCGGATTCGCCGGTTTTGCCGAAATCAATGAAGCTGGTCCAGAAGTCCGTTCCGCTGTGCCCATCGTAAACCGGTTTGCTGGCGTCGCCGTCGTACGGCAAGGTGCTGGAAGAGTGACTATGGTCGTAATAGCGCCAGATGCCCCGGAACTTTTTCCGTTCTACGGGTAAGGTGATTTTCGGATAGTAGCGACGGGCGAACTCTTTCGGGTTGCTGTAAAACAAGCTGCTGGCCTGCGCTTCGGTAATAGCGCCGCTTTGCAGGTCTTGTCGCAAGGGATTGCTAAAGTGATAGTCCTCAAAGCGCACGGTAGAGGCTTTCTGCGGCGACTCGCCAGCGTGGGCGATCGTAACGGCAGCCGCAGCGCTTATCGCCAACGCCAAAACGCCGGGGAATGTCCGCATAAATAAGTGTGGTGAAGAACGGTTAGATTTTGTTGATTGAGATGAACGCGACATAGATAAATTTCCTTTTACTATGATTGGATCTGCGCTGAGCGCCTCTTGGTGCGGTCGCTTTCAACGCAGCGAGGCCATCTTATCCACGAGGCATTTTGCTGACTTGTAAAAAAACGGCGCCATTAAAGAGGCGAGACTTAAGATATTGCGCACTTGGAGCATGCCGATGACGGTTGTAGTTATTCTGTCATGTTCATGGGGTATACCTATCAATAGCCAGTAGCGCTTCTCAAGCCCATTCTGATCCACGAATGGCCCCTTCAAATACGCAACAGAAGTCACTTATCTATGCAAGTACGGTTGGTTGATCACTCATGGTTGGCTGCCGGGGATGGAACTCTGGATACGGGGATGATGCTGTCCCTGGTCAATCGCAAGCTGGAGCAAATCAAAGACATTGCGCAGTGGATTGCGCGCAAAAGCGGGGAATGCGCCCTGGAGCGGGTGCTCAACTATACGGCTTTGGTGAACGCGCTTTTGCGTTGCAAAGATTCTCTTACCGACCATGACGAGTCCTTCAGACAGGAAGTTTTCTGCGCGCTGAACGCACACGCCACCGTGCAATTGCTGGCGGCGGAGCGGAAAATTCATTATGAGTTTGGGCATATGGATGTATGAAGCAGCTATTTCAGCAGTGAGAATAGACCACCCTCCATGCCTTTCTGCTTAAAGCGAAAAAAGAAATCGCCTGCGTCCAATCAAGTAAAAATTTCAATAGAGTATCAGGTTTTTTTAAGTAATTATTTTGTGTCTTTATTGTATCTTTTTGAAAATGGGTTGATGCGAAAAATAATATTCATTTTTTGGCGGTATTGAATATATGGTACTAGTATAAATTTTGGCGATATAGAGATCATAGGCGCACGGATTGCGAAGCTCTCTGTGCGGTATTGTATCGCTCCGCTTTAAATATGAATTTGAAGTCGGTTTCTTTCATCATGTTTAAAGGACTAAATTATGAACATGAAAGCGCTCGGAGCTATTCTATTTCTAATTTCAGTTAAATCCCTCGCATCCCCATGTAATCTGGATGGCGTTGAGGCATGGGCCGCCAGCTTTCCCAAAGCAGTAATTGAAAGTCATAACAACTCACCCACTCGGGGTGTTGGAGACGTGACATATAAATATCTGTTTCCGGAATATGAATGCGGCAGAGGCGATGACTCGCCTCTGGATCTGGTTTTTATAACTATTGATGAGCTCGATGAGAGTCTTTTTGAGTTATTGTCCCGCTTGATTGAAGAGTTGCCAATTGATGCGGTGGTGACGGAAATTAATCATGCCAACACAGAATTGAATATCGCCCGCATTGGCTATTATCAATTTCTGGAAAAGGTGAAGGACTATCAGGCGCAGGGGTGCCTCGACATGCCCCAGACGGAGCTCGCCTGTACAGCCCAAAGACGGCACGCCAAGCAGATAATAACGCACTCCCTTAATAAATTTCGGGCGGGTCTGGACGGGTTCAACCCACAGATTGGCAAACTCCGATCCATACGTAACAGCGGCGTAGGGTTTGAGGCGAAGCAGGGGCTGAGCAGTCTTCTCAGGCAAATCATACAGTTGACCTCTATTCAAAACACGCTTTTGTCCAGGGCGGTTGTTGAATTTAATGACGCTGCGGACAAGCTCGGAGGATTGATTGACGGCGTGCGTCAGCCCAGTCAAGAGATTGCTGACGCGGCTAGTGACGCTTGGTCAATCTATTTGGGAGACGAAGGTCAAGTCCATAATTATTTTATTACCGCCTATGAGGAAATGAGGAATCAGCTCGTGGAAAGCGAGCCGGAAAATGTAAAGCTCAAGCAGTGGCTGGATTCTTCCGGAAACACGCACTGTACTCTTAAAGACGGTAATCTGGACATATATTTAATTGAGGAAAGTGACTGTGAAGTTGACGTCGCCCAGGATATAAGGCTCCTTCGGCAGAGAGAACTCTATTTTAATCAACTCTATATTCGCTCCACTGTTTTGCCATACGCCAGAAAAGTAAGTGACGACACAGGAAATGAGCTTTCAAATCTGGATTTGAAGGCTTGGTTTTACAGAATATATAACAATAGTCCTGAATATTTTGGTAGACAGGAGATAGATGGTGGCGACGGTTTACATGGCGTTATATTCTATCGAGAGTTGTTTGATCCATTAAACTACAGAGCGCACTATCAGGGGCGTGATCAAGCGCTGGCTAAATATCAGGATGAACGATTCTATATAAATTATATAAAGCGTAGGGAGAATCTGTTCAGACGTTTTGAAAAGTATCCCAATATTCAAGGTTATGACAGCTACTTAACTCCGACAAAACGTATAGGCTCCTGGTCGCCGGACCCGAGCCGTTTTCTGAATCATGGGCTTTGGCGTGAGTATTACAATAATGAAGATAAAATATCTCTGCTCTCGCAGCAAAGAGAGATATGGGAAAGTAATGACGACAACCAGGGGCTGTTGCTCAATGGATACTTCGTTGAGCCTGGGTTTGTGACATTTAAGTACAGACTTGAAAATGCACAGAGTCTCTCCAGCAAAGTGACTGTGTACATCGATGGACTCTCCGTACTCGAAGATACGGGAGAGAGTGGGGGTTGGAGTCAGTTCAACGGCTATCTGTCGAAAGGCTTTCATACCTTGGAGGTATATCATTCAAATGCGGATAGCGTCGTTTTAGTTGCAGATGTTGTGCATCCGCCGCTAAGGCCGGTGCGCTGGAGCCAGACTGACGAGGCGCCGATACCCAGCGATATCGAACAGGAAGGAGACTGGCATGGCGTGCTGTGTCCTTATGGCGCCTATGCGTCAGGCGTTCAAGTCTCATTAGGGCCCTCCAAGTCTAATAACTGGGAAGATGAGCGCGGTATCGAAGCTATGCGCCTGTACTGTACAGACAAAAACGGGAACCGTTCCGTCATTGTCAAAATAAAGGATGAAAGCGTCTTTACCGACTGGGGCTTAAAGTCAGCCTGTCCCCCAGGGGAACATTTCATGGATGTGAAAGCCAGGAGGAATAGCGTTCACGACGGAGGCGATGAAACCGGCGTTAACGCCATTGAGTTCACCTGTAGTGGTGGAAGGAAAGTGGCGCCGGATAATGTTCTCCACATGGGAGAGTGGAGCGATCCGTTGTCTTCCGATAAACGGGCTATTTGCGGCGTCAAAGGGAAGATTCAGTCCTTTCAGGGAAGAGACCGCGATGATACTGGGCTAAACAGCCTGGAATTCGTCTTTTGCGGGTACGAGGAGGAAACGGAAAGTGACAGGGAGGCGGAAGCGCTATTCGCCGACTATGTCGACGTTGAGGATAAGCGGCTACGCATTTTCGATATCGGTCACCCCGCCAGCGCAAACCCTGACGCTGATATCAACCCTGGCGTCGCATGTGTGACTGTAGGGGATAAATTTCCAGAAATTTTTCACGGTGATTATGTGTTCACCCATACCTTCTATGGCGGTAGACCGGAATATCGTCGCACGGATGGCGGTTACATGTTGCGCTACTGGTCTTCCGCATGGCGACTATGGAAGCCGCGATGGGTTCCAGAAGACAATAATCGTCTCAGCTATTATTGGCAAACATGGTGGGGTAGCAGCGCCTATACGCCGGAGGAGTCCTCATCGTATATATCACCGTGCCTTTAGCATTGGTGATATCCGGGGTCTTTAGCTGGCGTCACTTGTGGTGCTGAAGCGGAGGTAAAGGGGTAAGGCTCCGATACCGATATTGATACCATGGACTCGGACGTGAGAGTTCGGGTCCATTTTTTTGCACTAATTCTGATGTCTGTCCCCTCTAGGCTGCACCGGATGCGAGCGAAGGTCTATGCGGCGTGGCTGTCAAATTGCCCTATTATAGGGCGAGACACTATATAACTTGCTGTTTCTAAATAGGTTTAATGAACCCCTGGCCTCTAAATTGCGTTATTGGAGTCAGCATTTGCGTGGCCGACGCCAAAGTGAGTCCATCACTGTAAATGAGCAGGGCATAAGGAGTATGGACAGATATTCCTGGAAAAGGACGCCAATTGGTCGTGACCGGCCAACGCCAAATGCCATCACCAAACTTATAACATGATGTGAGAGTTGCAATGGCTTACTTAATCCCCTCAGAGTTTGTGACCAAGATGGTCGATGCTGGCGAATCAAAAATCTTCATGTCTACGCGAGACACCTTGATCCGGGCGTATATGGCGGGCGCTATACTGGCGTTGGCGGCGGTTTTCGCTGTCACGGTTGCGGTGCAGACGGGCGTGTTTCTGGTTGGCGCCATGTTGTTTCCTGTTGGTTTCTGCATGCTCTATCTGATGGGCTTCGATCTGTTGACTGGCGTGTTTGTGCTCACGCCTCTGGCCTTGCTGGATAAACGTCCGGGCGTGACGACCCATGGCGTTTTGAGGAACTGGGGGCTGGTGTTCCTGGGCAACTTCGCCGGCGCGCTGACGGTGGCCTTCATGATGGCTTTCGTGTTCACCTATGGTTTTAATACGGACCCCGGTGCGGTGGGAACCAAGATCGCCAGCGTGGGTGAGGCCCGTACTCTCGGCTACGCGCAATACGGTCTGGCCGGATGGCTGACTATTTTTCTGCGCGGCATGCTGTGTAACTGGATGGTGTCCATGGGCGTGGTCGGCGCGATGATTTCTACGACGGTTTCCGGTAAAGTTCTGGCGATGTGGATGCCTATCATGTTGTTTTTCTTCATGGGATTCGAACATTCTGTTGTGAACATGTTCCTATTTCCCTCGGCCATGATTATGGGCGGCGATTTCTCTATCATGGATTACTTCATCTGGAATGAAATTCCGACTGCGCTGGGTAATCTGGTGGGTGGATTGGCTTTCACCGGGCTGACCCTGTACAGCACTCACTACAAAACAGCGCCGAAACGCAAGCTGGCGGCGTCCGGTAAAGAAGCGATGGCTTGATCGGAGCGCCTGATTACACAACACCTGAGGACAGTTGCCGGCCCCGGCGTCTGCGAACGGACGTCGGGGCTCACTACATTTATGCGCAATGAGCTGACGCTTTCCTTCGGTCAATGGACCGATAAAGGCCGCAAAGAGATCAATCAGGATTTTCATGGCGGTTGTGTTCCCAAGGGCGCGCAACTGACGATGAAAGGCGCTGCGTTTGCGATGGCCGATGGGGTCAGCAGCAGCTCGGTCAGTCAGGTCGCCAGTGAGACGGCGGTGAAAAGCTTTCTGGAGGACTACTTCTGCACCTCCGACGCCTGGACAGTGCAGCATGCGGCCCAACGAGTTTTGCGGGCGACCAACTCCTGGCTGTATGCGGAAGGGCAGCGCAGCGTTTATCGTTATGACAAGGAAAAAGGCTACGTCTGTACGTTTAGCGCTGTGGTGTTCAAATCCGACATCGCGCATATCCTTCATGTCGGCGACACCCGCGTTTACCGTCTGCGGGACGGCGCTCTGGAGCAGTTGACCCACGATCACCGTTTGTGGGTGTCGCAAAGTCAGAGCTATCTGAGCCGGGCGCTGGGATTCAGAGAGCATATTGAAATCGACTACCAGCCATTGCGGCTCAGGCTGGGCGATATCTTTATCATGGCCACCGACGGCGTGTATGAATATTGTGACGCTCATACCTTGATCGAGGCGTTACAGGAGCCTGATGATCTGGACGCCATCGCCAAACGCATGGTCGATCATGCGTTGGAGCAGGGCAGCAAGGACAACCTGACGCTGCAGATCATTCGCGTTGAGGCGTTACCCTGTGACGTGGATTCTTTGTTCCAACAACAGGTGGAAACCCTGCCGCTTCCCCCGATTTTGCAGGCTGGAGCGGAGTTCGATGGTTATCAAATCCTGCGCTGCCTGCAAACCAGCAGCCGCAGTCATGTTTATCTGGCGGTGGATATCGCTTCGAACACCAAGGTGATAATAAAGACGCCAGCGACGGATCAGCAGGGCGATCCTGCCTATCTCGAGCGCCTGCTCATGGAGGAATGGATCGCCCGCCGCATCAATAGCCTGCATGTGGCGAAGGCCGCGCAATTCGAGCGACCGCGGCGCTATCTCTACACGGTGAGTGAATACATCGAAGGCCGAACGCTGAGCCAGTGGCTGCGGGATCACCCGCGACCGGATCTGGAAACGGTGAGGGGCATTGTGGAGCAAGCGGCGAAAGGGCTGATGGCTTTTCACCGCATGGACATGCTGCATCAGGACTTAAAACCGGACAACCTGATGATTGATGCGTCCGGCGTGGTGAAAATCATAGACTTTGGCTCAACCCGGGTAGGCGGTGTTGCGGAGAACGATCAAGGCCTGCGCCAGCCCAACCTGCTCGGCGCCGCCTTGTACGCCGCGCCGGAATACTTCCTGGGAGAAGTCGGCTCCCCTGGCTCTGATCTCTATTCATTGGGCGTACTGACCTATCATCTACTGTCCGGCGAATTCCCCTATGGCGCCGACGTCGCCAAAACCCGCACCGCTGGCGCACAGAAACGTCTCACCTACAAATCCGTGCTCAGCGAAGAACGAGACATTCCCGCCTGGATCGACGCCACCCTCAAGAAAGCCGTCCAGCCCAATCCCCACAAACGCTACACCGAAATCTCGGAATTCCTCCACGACCTCCGCCACCCAAACCCCGCCTACCTCAACCAGACCCGGCCTCCCATTATGGAGCGTAATCCGGTGATGTTTTGGCAGGGGGTATCGTTGGCGTTGTTGGCGATTTTGATCTGGCAGGTAATGAGATGATGAGTAAAGGCGTCACCCTTGTCAGTGCAAGAGGTTATATAACCTTGCGCGTGAATTTGTATTTGCCGTACAGAGTTGGCGAGTCTAAGTTTTTATTCTGAGCCGGAACATTTACCACTTCAATCTCAAAAGTTGGGAGGGAATGTGATGATAGCGCTACGTTTGGCAATTCCACAGTGATTGGCGTTATGAAATTAGTGGTTAGAAAATTAAAAGGACTGCCAAGTCGTTTAAAGGGGGTTGGTGAGAACATAATTTCCGCAGTTCTGATAGCCATCATATTTGGGCTTTGGAACGACTATTTCTATAAAGTTGATCGTTTGAGTGGGCGCTGGAAAGTAGAGTTCTATGTTGAGAATTCCGAGTACAACCCATACAAGGGAATGACAGCTACTCATGAAATTTTTCTAATCCAAAATGGCCTTGGTATTTCTGGTTTAGGTGAAAAGGTAGCGGAAGAAACAAATAGCGAGTCCATTGCGTATCACCCTTCCAAGAGAAGCCATTCTGAAATTTCAGGCACGATAACGTATAAATTCTTTTCTGATAATCTGGTCGACTTAACTTTAAAGGAGGATGGGCTAATCAGAAAAAGCTCAACCTTTGTTCATTTAGTCGCCGAGTCAAGCGACAGCATGTCGGGGACATTCTTTTCGACAGCAGCAAATTCAAAAGGCGCCGTTTCTTTCAAGCGAATCCAATATGGCCAGTAGTTCTATTGCGTCTGTTCACACCTAATACCCCGACGGAGCCACCCCAAACGCCTGTCTGAAACTCCGGTTAAAATGGCTTTGGTCGTAGAAGCCGACGCGTTGGGCGATCTGTGCGATGGAGAGGGAGCCTTGGGTCAGCAGGGCGCAGGCTTGTTCCAGGCGGAGTCGTAATAGCCAGGCGTGGGGCGTCATGCCTACTGTGCGTTTGAATTGGCGGAGAAAGAGGAATCGGCCCAGTCCGCATAGGGTGGCTAAATCGTCCAAGGTGATTTTTTCGGATAGATTCGCCAGACAGTAATCCTGCATGCGTCGCCACCGGGCATGGGAGAGGGCATTGGGATCGCGTCTGGGTTTGATGGCCCTTGTATGCGTGAATAATGCCTCCAGCACTGACAGCCATTCTGACTGAACCGCCAGCGTGGAAACTCTCTCTGAGCGCATGGCGTTGTGAAGATGAAAAAGACGGGTCGCAGTCGCTGAATCCTCAAAGACATTGCCAAACAGTTCCGGGCCAAGATGCACGTCGCTCAGTTCTGCGCTGGCCTCCTGCATCAGATTGTAAGGCGCTCTAAAGGTCTTTAGCGTGTAGGCGTCGCTATCGCAGGCGCCGTCATGAATTTCTCCCGGTGGCATCAGCGAGATAAAACCGGGGCCCAGAACCCGTGTCTCCCCTTTGTATTGCTGACGCTGCACGCCTTCAGTAACGATACCGATGTGATAATCCAGATGATAATGACGGCCGAAATCAAACTGGGCGAAGCGACCTGCGCTTAGAACCAGTCCGGGTATATCGGCGCTGCGTTGATACTGAATGCTGTCATTCATGGGCGATTGGAAAAGCTGAAGTCAGACGTGAAACCTACGGAGCAAAAGGACTATAGCAAGCCTTATCATCTGCTGGAAGGCTGGGGCTAGCGTCAATATTTTACAAGGCAGGTGGTTCTTTCTGAGCTATCGTCCGTCCAGACAGGAATATTTTCCATACAAAATCACGAGGAAATGAGGGGGAGCGTAATGAGCCTGCATATCGAAACGCCTTTGCTGGAATCGCGACCATTGAGCATGGCGTCGCAACGTTCGATCTGGTTAAAGCTGGAGGCGCTGCAGCCGCCGGGCTCTTTCAAGATTAGAGGCGTGGGCGCCGCCTGTGAGCATCATAAAGCGCAGGGCGCGCAGCGTTTTATCTCCTCATCCGGCGGCAATGCCGGGTTGGCGGTGGCCTACGCGGGGCGTCGTTTGGGCGTTCCCGCCCTCGTGGTCGTGCCGGAAACCACGACAGAAAGAGCCAAAGAGCTGCTGCGTCTGGAGCAAGCGGAAGTAATCGTTCACGGCGGAAGCTGGCAGGAGGCGAATGAGCATGCGCTGGCGCTGGTTGGCGCCTCGGACGCCTTTATTCATCCCTTTGATGATCCCCTGCTGTGGCGGGGGCATGCGACCATGATAGATGAAGTCGCCAAGACGGGAATGAAGCCGGACGCGGTGCTGCTCTGTGTGGGAGGAGGAGGCATGCTCTCTGGCGTGGTCGAGGGCTTGCAGCGCAATCAGTGGGCGGATGTTCCCGTTATCGCTGTTGAAACTCAAGGCGCAGCGTCCTTTCACGCGGCGTTGGAGGCTGGTCATAGTGTGGAGCTTGAGCGTATCGACAGCATCGCCACGTCCCTGGGCGCCAAGCGGGTCTCGGCAAGAGCCCTGGAATGTGCGAGGCAGCATAGTATTCATAGTGTTGTCGTCTCTGACCCCAGCGCGTTATCCGCCTGTGAGCGCTTTCTGACGGATCACCGTATTTTGGTCGAGCCGGCGTGCGGGGCCAGTCTGGCGGCTGTGTATGAAAACCATCCTGTTCTGGCGACGTTCGACAGGATTTTGGTGATTGTCTGCGGCGGGGCGACAGCGACGATTGATCAAATTCGAAAGTGGGCGGAAGCGGGATAAGTGTGTCGCTCTGGGAGGCCCTTCGACAGGCTCAGGGCGAACGGGGGGGATTGTCGTTTTTGGTTTGCTTACGTGTCCTCTCCTTTATCGGAAAGGCGGCAGCGATCTGGCTGTCTGGCTGTCTGGATAATAACAACCACCAAGAAACCGTTCGCCCTGAGCTTGTCGAAGGGCGGCAGTCGCGTAGTGGCCTTGAGCAAAACTGACCCAACGGGAAATAACGTCCACTTGAGCCGACTGGGTTGGAGGCGCTCTGGAAAGCCCTTCGACAGGCTCAGGGCGAACGGAGTGATGGGGGGGAGTCGGATAATCTTGCTGGGAGGTCCTTCGGCAGGTTTAATGCGAACGGGGCGTCAATCGCTATTCTGCCAGGTCAGCACGCCTTTCCTGGGATAAGGGCCGAAGCCGTTGAAAAGTGAGCGGCCTTCCACTTCGACAATATTGATATGTATCCATGCTTCATGGGATTGACGAAGCATACTTCGGTCGACGCTGATTTGGTCATCAAGCGCATACTCTTTCAATATCGCTTCTATCGCCCGGGCGTCATCTTCGGATAGGCCGCGTGTCGCCCCTACGCCGAACCAAGGGTGGCCGGTGAAGTAATTTTCCAGTTCATTTTCAGGGCTGACCAGATTCAAGTCCGGTATACCAATTGTGTTCGCAATCGGGATCAATACGCCTTCGTATTCGGGCTGCAAGCAGGCGGTTCCGCCGGTTTGATTGCTGTAAATCACCCCGGATTTACAACTGATAATAATGGCGGTTCCAACAGATTCGTATAAGGTGATTTTCATGGTTGTGCGAGACCCTGACAGGCTTTGGCTAGGAAAGCAGTTTCTTATTTATAACCAGCGCTTCGTTGATGCGGAATACTGTTTCGCCAGATTGCGAATGCGTTTATTGGCGCCTTGGTCTGCGAGTTCTTTCATCATTTCCCGATCCATATCGCTACGTTCCAGTAGGATTTAAAGGACTCTATCACTTCCAGACAATCAAGTTCCTGAGGCTGTTAAAACTAATATGAATGTCAGCGTTAAGCGTCGACGTGTAACTTGTCGAAAACGTTAGAAATTCTTAAAACAAATCGCTCTGCAAATTAGGTAGGATTGGCGCTGACGCCAATAAAAATCAGGCGCAGGAAACAAGATAGAATATTACCTATAAGAGTATCCCTATGAGCATAGAATCCCTTATCGGCACATGGCTGCTGGATGGAAGCATTTCCGTCAGCAGCGACATTGCACAGGAGCCGGGCGGCGAGCATGACGACAGAATCAAATCAGGGCTGCGCGGCTCCGGCGAAGAGTTGGTGGATAGAGTCGCTCCGGCCAGCGGGTTGACGTTAACCATAGAAGAAAGTGGTTTCTTTACTGAAGAAAAAGAGGGCGAGCCCCAGGTTAAATGGTTCGACACGGACGGCGTTTTAACGCCGCAGGTGGTTCCGTTCAGCGGTGTGGTGAAATCACACAAGTCCGGCGTGTTTCTGCAGGCGGACGACATTCCCTCGTGGGCGGCCCCAACCAATCGATATTCAGTCATTCTCCGCTATGACGATGGCGACACCACCATCAGTGACCAGATTTATCGCGTGGACGATAGACTGGTGCGCACGGTGAATGTGGTGACGGATGAAGCCTATCTTGACCGTACGGTGATTGTTTACAGCAGACTCTAAAAAGCAACTCGGCGACCATCGATGAACCATGGTCGTGGCGAGCTTGTCACTCATCGAAGAAGGGATGCTTCGATAGAGCTAAAAATGCGCGCTTATATCGATGCACTTAAATTCCGCGTTATTGGTTATTTGCCTCAATGTCCGCATGCGTCTACTTTTTAATCGATAGCCTGAGTGTAATAACAACCCCTAACTGATGAAGCGGGAGGTAAGTATGAACGTTTCAACAGAAGTCCAGGCCGCTATTCTTGCGGCGGAGAAGGTGTTTATGAACACTTTCAGCCAGGGCGACGCCGCTGGCATCGCCGCCTGCTACACCGATAATGCGCAACTGATGCCTCCCCATGCCGACTTTGTGGAAGGGCAGCCGGCGATTCAAGGCGCGTTTCAAGCCTTCATGGACATGGGCGTCAAGGAAATGAAACTGGAGACCCTCGAAGTAGAGGGTTATGGGGACGCTGCGTCTGAAGTCGGTAAGTTCGCGCTTGAAGGCGAGGGCGGGCAAGTGCTTGATCAAGGCAAATACGTTGTTATCTGGAAAAAAGAAGCCGGGAAATGGAAGCTGCATCGGGACATTTTTAACAGCAGCGTGCCGGTTCCTCAGTAACAGGATAGGCGCTTCTCGCCATTGGCCTGCCGGACTGACTTCATGGGCGATCACGTTTACGCGTGACGCCCTGAATGACGCCTTTGCGTCATGCCTTATTCAGGCTGCACCGTCCAGGCTTATCTCCCCACTTACGCCTATATCGGCGATAAAGTCCTGGTCATGACTGACCACTAACAAGCTGCCGGTGAAGTCACGCAGGGCTTGCGCCAACATCAGCCGGGAATCCAGATCCAGATGGTTGTCGGGTTCGTCCAACAACAATAGGGTGTCGCCGGGTTGATGACTGATAGCCAGCATGGCGACTTTCATTTTTTCACCGCCGCTCAAGGTGGCCACGGCTTGATCTGCTCGCTCTCTTCTTAGTCCAATTCCCGCCAATAGCGTGCGCTGGTCTGTCTCCGACAGATGAGGGCAGAAATGCGCCAGGTTTTCCTGTGCGGACTTGGCGGTATCCAACAGGGTGAAATGCTGATCCAGATAGCACAGTCCGGCGCGGACCTGAATATCTCCTTGAAGGAGCGACAGGCGTCCGGCGATAGCTTTCAATAAGGTGGATTTACCGCTGCCGTTGGCGCCGGAAAGGCGGATTTTTTCTCCGAAATCGACAGAGAAGGTGATGTCATTTTCCTGTTGGATGTAAGGCAGGCGCACTTCAGTGATATCCAGAATGCGGGAGACGCGTTTTTCTGTTTTGCCCAGGGACAGGCTCTGCTGTTTGAGCATTTCATGCTGCTTGTTCAGCTTGCTGAGCTGCTCCTGCGCCTGCGCCATTTGGCGGTTCTGGTTGCTTTCCCGGGCGCCGCCGGCGCGTTCCGCGTTCTGCTTTTTGTTGTTCAATAGAATCTTCGCCTGACTGCCTGATCGCGCTACCTGCTTGCCCTGGCCGGCCCGTTGCTGCGCCTTTTCCCGGTTCTTTTGCATGGTTTGGCGCATCTGTTTGATCTGCGTCTTTGCATGGTCGATGCGTCGTTCCTGGCTGGCCAGTTCATTGGCGCGCTGTTCGGCGTAAACGTCATAGGCTCCGCCGTAGTGATGCACGCCGAGGCTATTCAGCTCCAGAATGTCGTCCACGCAACGCAGAATATCGCGATCATGACTGATGATCAGAACGCCGCCGTGGAAGCGCCGCATCTGTTCGATCAGCCAGCGTTTGCCCTGTTCGTCCAGGTGGTTGCCTGGTTCGTCGAGAATGAGATAGCCGTAATTGGATTGGAAAAGTTGATGCAGCGCGAGCCGGGTCAGCTGACCGCCGCTAAGAGCCTGACAGGGTAAAAAGGGGTCTACAGGCAGTCCCAGCGCTAATAATTGCTGCTCCAGTTCTTCCCGCAGCAGCCAGTTGTCGCCGATCAGTTCGAAATCATGAGACTCACATCCGCCCTCAGCGACTCGGGAGAGGGCTTCCAGCTTATCGCGAACACCTAGAAAATCGCTGATAGTTTCATGCTGAACAAGCTTTTCCTCCGCGCCAATCTGTCGCAGCCAGCCCACTCGGCAAAAAGTAGTGACCGAACCGGAATAGGGCGTCTTCTCCCCTGTCAGCAACGCCGCCAGAATCGACTTGCCCGCCCCGTTGCGACCTACCAGCCCGGTGATTTTATCGTCCAGGGTGAACGTCAGATCGGAAAACAGGGTGTCGCCGTTATCAAAGCGATAAGTTAAATTTTGCACGCTGATGCTGGCCATAAAACCTCCTGTAAATGGCGGAAAGAGACGCGCCTTGGAATAACGCCAGGAATAGTTCGCTGATGAATACGGGGGCGAAAATGGCGTTGGGCGGCGCGTGAGGAAAACCGGGAGTAGAGTAGCTCAAACCGGTTTTTGTTGCTATAGCTAACTCATTAACAAATATAGATATTTCTTTTAAAGGTTGCGGTTCAGCGTGTGGCCTCTACGACAGGCAAACTGTCGACAAACTGCTCAAAACTGACGATTTTTTCCTGCTTCAACGTCCACAGATGCATGACCCGGGCGGTGAAGTGTTTACCGCTCTGTTTATGGACCCCGGAATAACTTCCATAGGCCGCGACTTTGTCATCCTGCGCGATGTAGCCTTCCACAGTGAATTGATAGTTATCCCAATCCGCCGCCAGACGCTTAAATACATTCTCAACAATCGCTTCGGGGCCAATGTACGTGCCGGCATAGGGAAACCCGGCGGCTTCCGTCCATCTGACATCTTCCGCCAGGTGCTTCAACAAATTACGGCCATTTTCCTCTGAATTGGCGCCTTCATACGTGCTTTTGATGATATCGAGATTGGTCATAAACCCTCCGCCTGTATTCTGGGTTAATCGGTATGAATTTAAATCAGGGGAGGGAGTTTAAATTGCACAAAAGAGAGGAAAAACCGGGGAATCGTCAATTCACTGTTGCGTAGAGTGAGCAGGTAATGCACGTTAGTTATGTTTAAACAGAGTTCATGCTCCGTGTAGCCCCAAAATCTATGGCCTTGATTGTACGTAGCTTTGAATGCCTTCCCTTATTGACGTGACAAATGAGTAGAATGCTGTTTGTTTATGCGGACGTCCTGCTTCTGTAAGAGACTCGAACATGCGGCGGCGCAGTCCTTTGGGCAGCTCTATCTGAACGCCTTTTTTCATCAAGGTGCGATTACAGATATTTCTTGGGTCTACACCTTGCAGGCGTTCATGTCTTGTGACGTTAAAGTTGTATGCGGTTAGGCTTCTACTTAAGTGCCTTCGCAGCTCCTCATCTAAACCACCAATATATACATCCTCTTTGTTGCTTGCCTCACCGTGTATAGCTATGGCTGTTTTGCATATTGAGAGAAGCTCTATTGCCAGAGGCTCATCGAAATTCGTACTGGTAATGTGAAGGTCTTTGTTACTTCTGTCCTTGATTCCCTCGAAAAGATAATAGGGACAATCTTCGTCAGCGATGGCTATGACAAGTTCTGATGTGCCAAGTTCAATCTTGCCAGCGTGAGGACCTATTATGGCAACCGGATGTTCACGTTTTACGACCTTAACTAAGAAATCTCGTCCCTCTTGCTGTGATTTTGATAGCTCTTCGTAGCAATTATATGTATCAGTCATAGAGGTATGGATATTTCCAACTGTTTTGGGAAGGATAGCCCAGAATGTCGGGGTTGGGAGGAAAGAAAGTCATTCCTCCCTTAATAAAATCACTCACCTACATGCACAGAAAAACCCGTCGCCTGCGGCGCGATTTCTGGTTGCAGCGTCAGCTCTGGAATCCGGTAAGCGCCTTTGTTTTGTTGGCGATAGGGGATGGGTGGAGTGCTCCAAAGAGTGTCGAGTCGCTGTCCGAGTTGGTCGCAGATGTTGGAGAATGTGTCGTCATCGGTGCGGCTGGTGCGATAGACGACGAAGGGCGGCAGCACGTCAAAGCCGGGATAAAACAAGACGCCGTGCTGGATGGGGAACAGAATGTCGTCGATGGGGCCGTTAATGCCTCGCGGGCTGTAATGGGATTCCCAGCCTCCTGCCGTGACGATCAACATGGCGCGTTTTCCCGCCAGGGTTCCTTCTCCGTAGCGGTCGCCCCAGTGGGAGTCTGAATGCTCTCCCACGCCATAGGCGAAACCGTAGGCGTACACGCGGTCGATCCAGCCTTTTAAGATGGCGGGCATGGAGAACCACCATAACGGGAATTGCAGAATGACGGCGTCAGCCCAGAGCAGCTTCTGTTGCTCCGCTTCGATGTCTTTGCTCTGAGCGCCATTCTCGAAGGCGCTTTTGGAATCCATAGACGGATTAAAGCGGTCTTGCGGATTCCGCGCAGTGTTGTCCTGAGTATCCAGCGCTGCTTTCCAGTTCATTGCATACAAATCAGAAACCTGAACCTCATGACCCGCGTTTTCGAGGCGGCGGACAGCAAAGTCTTTGATTGAACCATTCAAGGATTTTGGCTCTGGATGGGCGTAAACCAGTAGAACTTTCATTACAGCTCCTTACGTAGCGTGAAGATTGTGTTCACTCAGAATAAGGAGTGCTAAGGTATTGCTGAAATGAATTTCTGAAATTCCAGGTATTGTTGTGATTAATTTCCATAGATTGGATTTAAACCTTCTGCTGACGCTGGATGTGCTGCTCACGGAGCACAATGTGACTCGAGCGTCAGAGCGGCTGCATCTGTCCCAGCCTTCCGTCAGCATCCATCTCGCCAAATTACGGGAATACTTTGACGACCCGCTGCTATTGCCAGGTCCGAGGGGGATGCGTCCCACGGCGAGAGCGGAAGAGCTGCGCGAGCCGCTGCGTCTGGCGTTGGCGTCTTTGGCTGAGGCCGTTGCGCCAACTCGCGACTTTGACCCTTCTGTTGCGAGTCATACTTGGCGCATCGCGGCTTCGGATTACAGCGAGTCAACCGTTTTACAGCCGGCATTGCCCGGTTTACGTGAGGTCTCTCCTTATTCAAGGCTGGCGGTGCTGGATATCGTGCCGGCCATGCTCGCCCGACAGGCGGAGAGAGGGGAGGTTGACCTGATCTTTCACACGACGGAGGACGCGCCGCGAGGATTACATCAACAGGCGCTGTTTCAAGAGCGCTACGTGCTGGTGGGGCGCGCAGGACATCCAAAACTCAAGCGCAAGCCGACGCTCAATCAGTTCTGCCGACTGGAGCATGTCATTGTCTCCAAAGATGGAGGCGGATTTTATGGCGCTACGGACGAACAGCTGGCGAAGTCCGGCTTGGAGCGTCGCGTTGTACTCTCCGTGCCTCACTTCCTGTTTCTGAGAGAAGTCATCGCCACCTCGGACCTGGTGGCGATGCTGCCCTCGCGACTTGTCGCCGACAACGACAAATACCGCGTCGTTGAACCTCCTGTGGAGATACCGGGGTTCGAAATGTCCATGTTCTGGCACGAACGCTCGCACAGAGACCCTGCGCATGAGTGGTTGCGGGAGCATTTCGCCAGGGGATCGGAGGGTACAATTTAGTGATGACAATTACTTCGTTATTAATAGGTTAGAGACACTTGGGTAAAGACGCCTTACTAAGTAGTGAAAGGGCGCGTAGCGCCCTTTTTGCGGCGTATGTTGACTAGTTGCGCTGTGGAAACACTCCGTCTAGCGCAATGCAAAATGGTATGGACAGAAAGGGCTGTTTATTTTCATGTCCTGCCGATGCGCCAGTGACTGCAAGCATCTGGTTAGACATGGTAACCAGCGTACCCAAAGGAGGCTGCTTGTAGTCTGGCTGGACGTCACCTCCCTGATACGCAAATAACTGGTTTCCGGGCTCAGGTGTGGTTCCTGCGCTGGTCACCGCGCTTAACGTATGATTATGAGAGGGAATTTGACTGGATGTCAGCTGGATCGTAGAGTTGCCGCCGCTTTGACCAGGTTGGTATCCACTCAGCCCAGTCCCTGTTCCCCAAGCGATAGTGGCGCGTCCCTGCAAGTTTGGAAGACCGAAATTAGTCGCGCCATTTCCTCCGTAAAGAGTGCCAATGACGGCATATAACCCAGGGTTTTGGCTAATTGGATATATTTGTCCGCTACAGTACGCCCAGTTTGCAGGTGCGAATTGATAGGTGAACATGCGGATTTCGCCGTAAAACGGGTCAGACATGGCTCCTTGCTCCTATATTTAGTTGCGGGTCGGGTATGTTCCGTTCATGGAAATTATAAAAGCCAGTGCGAGATAGGGCATGATGTTAGAGTGTGCTCCATCTCCGCTGTTGTTGCCGATTGCTTGCGGCGATAAGGTCGTAATGCTTGTCGGGTCTGTCGTCGTTGTATAGAAACTGACGTCTGTGACTCCTGTCACTTGGTTCGACGGACTGACATTCGTCGTCACTGCGTTGTTAGACGCCTGCAGGGCGTGCGTATGAGAAGGGATATTCGCCATGGTCAGCGTCACCGTTTCCGTACCCGTGACGCTGCCCAATGGTCGAGGGGTCAATCCCGACCCGGTTCCAGTGTGAATGGGCGCGCGCCCTCGCATGTCCGGTAGCGCAAAACTTACTGTTCCGTCTCCTCCGTAGGCTGTTCCCAGCAGGCTGTATAGAGCGGACTGCTGAGCAATGGTAAGGACTTGTCCGTTACAAAAGCTCCACTGCACCGGAACAAAAGGTCCTGCGAACATTCTGATTTCACCAAGAAAAGAATCTGACATGATGCATCTCCTTTGCTGTGACTAGTTGCGTTGAGGGTATGCGCCGGATAACGCGATACAGAAATTAATCGTCAGCGACGGCTGCATGTTAGCGTGAGGCGTTACGCTGCCGCTGCTTCCGCCGTTTGAGCCAATCGCTTGCGAGTTCATTGTGGTCAGATTGTCTGCAGAGCAGTAAATATCTGGTGTTTCAGCGAATATGCGGTCGTTTTTGGGGCCGCCTTTATCCGCAGGAGACGATGAGGCGTAAACGGGGTGGATATGAGCCCCCATGGTGGACTCAGTAATAGTGACTTGCTCTAATCCGCCGGTGACGCCTACTTGGGAGGAATATGACGCGCCGAGGTGAACTGGCGTTCGTCCACGAAGATCTGGTAGCGCATAGGTTGATGTGCCGTTTCCACCAAAGAAAGTGCCAATGAGAGAATACAATGCCTGGTTTTGGGTGATTTGTTGGATCTGGCCATTGCACTGCGCCCAGCTTTCAGGTGGAAAGCCAAATCCCATCATGCTTATTTGTCCGATATACGGAGTCATCGAGGCGTCTCCTTGTTTGATCCTTGTACAGCCCTGCTGCGCCGACAGGACGTCAGCCAACAGGTTGGTATCGAGAGTACTAAACAGCCGGAATGGTCTGCATTTAAGGAAATGCGTAAAGGGAAGATTAGTTGACGTTTTTTTAAGCAGCAAGAAAGTCAGACTCAGGCATGTTCAAGCGCTGGTTACTACGTTTTCAAAATGCATGTTGATATCGCCCCCTATCTCCCATTCACACTCTCACCCACTTTATTTCTTTTTTGCTCACGGCTTGCGAAATACCTGAGTGCTCTATACTTGATCATATTCTGAACACAATAAAAATCAGGTCGAGATGGATTGGAAATCCTCTTCGGAGAGAGGTCATATCTCGGTCCAGGGTTGGGAGACAGTATCTATTTCATGGAAAGCCAGGTTCACTTCATTGCAGGATTGCCCCGGTCGGGGTCTACGCTTTTATCCGCTATTCTCAGACAAAATCCCCGTTTTTACGCTGCTATCAGCAGCCCGATTTGCGCGCTGATGAGTGGATGTCTGGAGCAGATGGGCGCGGAGTCGGAGTTCTATACGCTGTTTGACGAAAACCGGCGCCGGCTGATCTGCAGGGGGATTTTTGACGCCTACTATCAGCCGAATGCGGACTATGCGTTGATTTTCGACACCAATCGCATGTGGCCCGCCCGTCTGCATCAATTGGTGGAGCTGTTCGATAACTTCAAAGTGATCTGCTGTGTGCGTAATCCTGCGTGGGTCATGGACAGCTTTGAAAGGGTGTGTCGCTCCAATCCGTTTGAATACAGTCGCATGTTTAATCCGCAGAGCCGACAGACCGTTTATACGCGATGTGAAGCGCTCGCCGCGGAAAGCGGTTCGGTCGGCATGGCGTTAACGGCGCTGAAAGAAGCGTTCTATGGCGAGTTGTCCGACCGGCTGTTATTGATCGATTACGATCTGTTGACCCAATACCCCCAGAAAACCATATCTCTCCTGTATCAGTTCATTGAGCAGCGAGAATTTCCCCATGATTTCGACCACGTTGAATTCGACGCCGATGAATTTGATCACGCAATCGGCGTAAAAGGTCTGCACCGGGTGAAGAAGAAAGTGGAGTTTCGCCCCAGGCCCAGCATTTTGCCTCCCGATCTTTTCAAGAAATACAGTGAGCTGGCGTTTTGGCTTGATACCTCCGGGACCAATGCGAGTTGCATCGCGCCCAAGCAATAGCAGCGTCAGGCGAAGACTTATGGATAACACGGACATCTGCGATGTCCGCTAGCGAGTCAGACTTATGAATAGATTTCTGCTGAATGGATTAACCTCTGTCTTTGTTTCCCTGGGACTGAGCGGCGCTTCACATGCGGGCTTGGGCGCAGGCGGTGGGTATTCCTATCAGGGCGGACGGCGGGGAAGTTCTGGCGGGGCCTATGCCGGATTGCTGGCGCAGGGTTCTGCTGCGGCGCTGCCTGTCGGAAATGCGTTGTCGGCGGGATGGGAGCGCACTCCCGCGCCACGCTCAACGGCTGACGAACTGGAGCTGGCCAACGCCACGGCGACCAAAGAGCTGGTGATTATCGACGCCGCCGTGCCTGAGAAGCATCGAATCTATGAACAGCGGGCGGCGGGCGTGGCGTTTGAAGTATTGCGCGAGGGAGAAAGTGGTCTGGCGCAGTTAACGGCGATTCTGTCTCGCTATCGCAACCTTGAGGCCCTGCATATCTTTTCCCATGCTCAGGATGGGGCACTTTACCTCGGCGACTCTGTGGTCAACAAGGAGGCGCTAAGCCAGGAGATCAACACGCTGGCGTCCATGGATCGGGCGATGAAGGATGGCGCGGACGTCATGTTTTATGGCTGTAATCTGGCGCAGAGTGAAAAAGGGGAGGCGTTGCTGGAGCTGGTGTCCGCAGCCGCTCATGTGGACGTTGCCGCCTCCAACGATCTCACTGGCGCGGAAGGACTGGGCGGCGATTGGGACCTGGAAATCAAAAAAGGCGACATCAAAACCAGGCCGCGTTTCGACTCTATCGCGATGGTGGATTACACCTCGATATTGCCATTCAGCGGTACGCTGGCCCTGGGCAATATGCCGACAGGTTACGCCAACGCCAAAAGCTACACGATCAGCGGCACCTCATACACTATCAAAGTTAAATCCGGCGGCAGCGGCTCCAAAGATCTGTACAACTACAACACCGGGTATGTCTACGTTTCCACTAACACGTCTTTGCAAACCACGACCAGCGTTTATTTCACCGGCGGCGAAACCTTCAGTCTGAGCAGCATCTATATCTATCAAGGCTTTGGCGCCCCTACCAAAACGATCAGGATCACCTCCAGCAAAGGCGGAACCCAGGATTCATCCGGCCCGGTCAGCGCCAGTTCGGGAACCACGATCAGCTTTTCCGGCGCGCAGTGGACGGACATCACCAGCTTTACGATCCAGTATGCCGACAGCACCACCATGCACTGGGTGAAGCTGGATAATATCGCCCTCACCAACCTGCAATCCGGGAAAGATTCCGACGGAACCCTGACCGCCTCCGCCGTCGTCACGGAACCTGTGGGGTTAAGCTCCACCGTGGACACAGCCGGGGAGGCGGTGAATCTGTTCGACTTCACCCTGACGGATGGCGGAGGTGGGGATGGCCTGCCCATGACCGTCAGTCAGGTCGTCCTGAATGTCACCGGCACCAGCTCGGATACAGAGCGAGGCAATATTATCTGGCGACTGAACGGAAATGACGCCAGCTTCGTCGCCGGCAGCTACAACGGCGCCTCGGACACCGTCACTTTTTCCAGCCTGAGCATTTCCGTTGCGGACAATAGCAGCGAAACTTACACAGTCAGCGGCTATTACGGGACCCCCACAGGGTTAACCGAAGATCACACCATTATTCTCAGTGTGGATGGCGATAGCGATCTTGTGGTGGGGGCATCCGGCACGCAGATGGCGAGCGGTCAAAGCGCTGTCACCAATGGTTCCGGCACAACGTTGGATATCACCGCGTCCAAGCTGACGTTTTCGACGCAGCCAGCGGGCTCCACCTCAGGTTCAGCGCTGACCACGCAGCCGGTCGTGGCTGCGACGGATATTTTCAGCAACGTGGATGTGGATTACGCCAGCGACATCAGCCTGTCGGAATCCAGCAGCGGCGTTTTGTCTGGAACCACCACGCAGACCCCTGTCAGCGGTGTGGCCACTTTCACAAACGTGGCCTACACCGCCACTGCAGACCAGGAAAACTTCGCTTTGACCGCCGCCGCTTCCGGGCTCAGCGATGGGACCTCCAGCACAGTCACCTCGGATGTGGTGGCGACCCAGTTGATATTTTCCACGCAGCCGGCGCCGACCAGTATTGATAGCGGCTCTTCCACCAGCTTTACCACCGTTCCGGTAGTGCAGGCGGTGGATGGCTCCAGTACGTTGGATGTCGGCTATAGCACGGATATCGTCCTTAGCGTGACGGACCCCAACGATGGCGTATTGGATGGGACCGTCAACAGCATGTCGGGAACCGGCGATGGCGACGGTTCTGGAACCACGGTAACGCTCACGCCCAGCAGCGGCTCCGCCACTTATACCAACCTGGCGTTGCAGTACACTAATGGCGGGGCCACCGATACCATTGCGCTCAAAGCCACCTCTGGCGGGTTGAGCAGCGCGAACAGCTCCTCCATCACCTCCACCACCAACAACGCTCCCGTCATCTCCAATCTAAACGGCGACTCCGTCTCCTGGGCTGGCGTAGGCGCAACCGTGAATCTCGACTCCGGCGGCGACGCCAGCGGCAGCGATACGGAGCTGGATGCGCTCAATGGCGGCAATGGAGACTATTCCGGCGGAACCTTGACCGTGCAGCGGGTCGGCGGCGCTGTTACCAGCGATCTGTTCGGGTTTGACACCAGCAGCGGCGCTGCGTTTTCGGTCAATGGGAGTGATTTGCAATCCTCGGGGCAAACCTTCGCTTCATTTACCAACGCCAATGGCGTCCTGTCGATCACGTTTAACAGTTCCAGCACTGCCGCGACGACGGCGCTGGTGTCGGACGTCATGAGCCGGGTCACCTATCGCAATGATACGCCTGGAGGAGACGCCTCGGTCCGCTTCACCTTAAGCGATGGCTCCAAATCCACCACTGCGGACGCCACCGTGCAGTCCGACAGCATCTACATCACCAACACCACGGATACGGCCTCTATTGATCAGACCGATGGCGTAAGTTTCAGCGAAGCCATCGCCATCGCCAATGCGGACGGAACCGGCACTCAAACCCTGATTCTCGCCAGCACCATGGCGGGGCAGACGATATCCGCCACATCCGCTTCCAGTCTGGCGGAGAGCCTGACTCTGGATCTGGATTCAGCCACCGGCGCGACTATCTCCGGTGGAACGCTGACCCTGGGCGGCGGCGTCACGCTGACAATGAATAATGGCAGCGGCGATACTGGGTCTATCGGAACCATATTTGCGGGAACCGGCAGCCTGAGCAAAACCGGTGCGGGCACGCTGACGCTGACTGGAACTCAGACTTACAGCGGAACCACCACGATCAGCGCAGGCGCGCTCAGCATAGCGTCCGACAGCAATGTGGGAAGCGGGCAGTTGGTGTTGAACGGAGGGACGCTGACGGTGACTGGATCGACCACGATCAACAACGCCATCAATGTCGCGGCGGACAGCACATTCAGCGTCAGCAACAGTGTCACTGCCTCCGGCTTGTTGTCGGGTTCCAACGCACTGACGAAAACCGGCGCGTCAACGCTGACGTTGTCGAATACGGGGAACTCTGCTTCTTTCAGCGGCGCGATCACTGTCTCGGCGGGAACGCTGGCGGTTTCCAGTGACGGCAATCTCTCCAGCGGCGCCATTACGCTGGATAGCGGTACGCTGAACCTGACCGGCGCAACCTTTACCGTTGATAACGCCATCTCCCTTGGGGCCGGAGGCGGTACAGTCGGGGCGGTAAGTGGCGCCAAGGTCCTGTCCGGCGTCATTTCAGGAAGCGGAAGTTTCGCTAAAACCGGCGGTCCTGCATTGACTCTATCGGCAACCAACACCTTCTCCGGCGGAGCCACGGTTAGCGGTACAAACGGTTTAAGCGTCACAGATAGCTCTAATCTGGGATCAGGCAGTGTGACGCTAAACAGCAGCAGCCTTTTGACTGTGACAGGGTCTGGCGTAACTATCTCCAACAATCTGGTCATGGGTGGCGACGCTACGCTAAGCAACGCCAACGATATTACCTGGTCCGGCGTAATCAGCGGCTCCAGCTCCCTGACCAAATCCGGAGCAGGAACATTGACGCTGTCCGGCGCCCAGACCCAGACAGGCGGGCTTAACGTCACCGCAGGAAGCGTCAGTATCGCCGGAGACAGCAACCTTGGGTCAGATACATTGACGCTGGATGGTGGCTCACTCATTGTGACCGGCTCCGGGGTAACTATCGACAACGCTCTCAGTCTAGGGGCCAGCAATGGGACGATCAGCCATGCCAACGCGTTAACCTGGTCCGGCGTGATCAGCGGCTCAGGCGGACTGACTAAAACCGGTGCGGGAACGCTGACGCTGAGCGCAACCAACACCAATACCGGGTCCATTGCGCTGTCCGCTGGAACCATGGATGTCAGCGGCGCGGTCGGAGGCGCAGTCAGCGTCGCCAGCGGAACCACATTACAAGGCGAGGGCTCCATCAGCGGTCTGGTGACCGTGAACAGCGGCGGTACGCTGCAGATAGGAAGCTCCCCCGGCGATCTCACCCTGGGTAACGGCCTCACCGTAAACAGCGGCGGCACATTGGTTACCCGCATCAACGGAACCTCCGCCGGCTCCAGCTATGATCAATACAATGTCACCGGTACAGTGACCCTGGGCGGAACCTTGAGCGTCATTGGCAGTTACACCGGCAGTGGCGGCGACAGTTTCGTGATCATCAATAACGACGCCAGCGACGCGGTCAGCGGCATTTTCAACGGGCTGTCGGAAGGGGATAAATCCACGACGCTAAATGGCCTGCCGCTGACTGTGAGTTATCTCGGCTCCAGTGGCAACGACACCACGCTTTCCATCGTGGCGCCCACCGTCACCGACGCCAAGATTTCCATTTCTGGCGGCTCTGGAACCAGCGGCGCATATAAAATTGGCGATACCGTCACCGCCACCTGGGATGACACGGGCTCCGGCGATAACAATGGCGATATCACTGGCGTAACTGTTAACTTCTCCGCATTCGGCGGCGGCTCTTCTGTTGCCGCCAGCAATTCGGCGAATTCCTGGACCGCGACCTACCTGATAACGTCCGGCTCCATTGACGGAACCAACCTGAATGTATCCGTCACGGCGACGGATGTAGACGGTCTCAGCAAAACCACATCTGACACCACCAACGCGACGGTGGACAATGTCGCGCCGACGGTGACTTCCGGCAATATCTCCCTGTCAGGCGGCTCTGGAACCAGCGGCGCGTACAAAACTGGCGATATCGTTACCGCCATCTGGAACAATACCAGCGGCGGAGAGAATAACAGCGACACTATCAGTGGCGTGAGCGTCGACTTCTCCGCCTTTGGCGGCTCTTCCGTCGCCGCCAGCAACATCTCTAACACCTGGACGGCGACCTACACCATTCTCTCCGGCGCCATCGACGCGACAAACCAGAATGTCACCGTCACCGCTACCGACAATGCCGGCAACACCAAAGCCACCGCCGGCGCGGATAATGTCACGGTGGATAATGTTGCGCCGACACTGACCGACGCCAAGGTCTCAATCTCGGGCGCTACCGGAACCAGCGGCGCCTACAAGATTGGCGATATTGTCACGGCAACCTGGAACGACACCGCTGCGACGGGGGACAACAATAGCGACACCATTAGTACTGTGACCGTGAACTTCACCGCCTTTGGCGGCGGGGCCTCAGTCAGCGCTTCCAACAGCAGCGACACCTGGACGGCGACCTACACCCTGGTCGCCGGGGCTATCGACAGCAGTAATCTGAATATCTCCGTGACCGCTACGGACAACGCGGGGAACACCGCCTTCGTTTCGGACACCAGCAATGCGACCGTGGATACCCAGGCGCCGACAGTTTCCTCCGTTACCTCGTCAACCGCCAACGGGTCTTATAAAGCGGGAGATGGCGTGTCTATCCAAATCCTGTTCGACCAATCCGTGTTCGTCTCCGGCACGCCGCAATTGCAGTTAGAAACCGGCGCAACCGATCAAAACGTCAATTACGCCTCCGGTTCCGGCGGCTCTACGTTGAATTTCGCCTATACCGTGCAGTCCGGCGATACCAGTACGGATCTGGATTACACAGGAACCGGCGCGCTTGGCCTGAATGGCGGGTCTATTGTCGATGACGCAGGTAACGAAGCGACCCTGACTTTGGCCACTCCTGGCGCGACGAATTCCCTGGGCGCCAACAAAGCGCTGGTGATTGACACCACGGCGCCGACTCTGAGTTTGATCACGCCGGTTACGACGCCGACCAATGACAATACGCCCAATATCACCTTCAGCACAGATGAAGCAGGAGCGCTCAGTCTGGGCGGCAGTTGCGGCACCAGCAGCTCATTAAATCTCGGCAGTACCGGCAATCACAGCATTACGCTGACGCAGACCGACAACAGCAGCGCGTTGTCGGATGGAACCTATAGCGACTGTACCGTTACCGTCACTGACGCGGTCGGCAACGCCAGTACGGCATTGGCGATTACGGCGTTCACTGTGGATACCACAGCGCCCAGCGGTCATAGCGTCAGCTTTGACGACGGCACAATTAACGCCAGTGAAGCCGCCAGCCAAAGCTTTACTTTCGCCAGTGCGGAGGTGGGCGCGAGCTATAGCTACAGCATCAGCAGCTCTGGCGGCGGAACGACGGTTAGCGGAAACGGAACCATCGCCAGCGCCAGCCAGCAAATCACCAGTCTGGATCTGAGCGGACTTGCTGACGGAACCCTGACTCTGTCGGTCATTTTGACGGATACCGCCGGCAACGCCGCAACGGCTGTCACTAATACCGCAGCGCTGGATACAACAACGCCCAGCGGACACAGCGTCAGTTTTGACGATGGGACAATCAACGCCACGGAGGCCGCCAGTCAGAGCTTCACTTTCGCCAGTGCGGAGGTGGGCGCGACATTCAGCTATAGCATTTCCAGCTCAGGTGGTGGAACCAACGTGACAGGAAGCGGCTCACTCACCAGTGCGACGCAGCAGGTGACCGGGGTGAATGTGAGTGGACTCTCCGACGGGACATTGACCCTGTCTGTGGTGGTCACTGACGCCAGCGGCAACGCCGCTACCGCCGTAACCGCCAACGCCACGCTGGATGCGACGGCCCCGACGCTGGCGGAAACCACCGCCGTGTTGACGCCGACCTCCGACACCACCCCGAATGTAGGTTTCTCCACTACCGAGGCGGGAACCCTGGCGGTGGGCGGTAGTTGCGGCAGCGCAGCGGAAGGCGCCGTGCCCTCGGGAACTCAGACAATCACGTTGACAGGGACGGATAACAGCAGCGTCCTCGCGGATGGAACCTATTCCGATTGCACGCTGACAGTGACTGACGCCGCCGGCAACGCCAGTGCGGCGCTGACCCTGACCAGCTTCACGGTTGACTCCACCGCGCCCTCCGGGTTCTCGGTGGCCTTCAACGATACGCTTATCAACGCCAGTGAGGCTAGCGCGAGCACCTTTGTATTTACCTCCGGCGAAACGGGTTCAGAGTATAACTACAGCGTGACGTCCAGTGGCGGAGGAACCGCCGTGACTGGCTCCGGAACCTTGAGCAGCGCAAGCCAGAGCATCACTCTCGCCAGCCTGTCCGGACTGAGCGATGGTTCGTTGACGCTGTCCGTAACGTTGACGGATGTCAGCGGCAACGTCAGCGCCGCGCAGACCGCCGCCGCCACACTGGACTCCACGGCGCCGACTCCGAGTCTCAGCAGCACGGCGTCTGACCCGACCAATGCGGCGTTCACTGTTTCCATAAGCTTTGGCGAGTCTGTCAACGGCTTCGTGGTCAGCGATATTGTCGCCGGCAACGCCAGCCTGAGCAGTTTCACTGACAATGGCGGCGGCAGCTACAGCGTGACGGCGACGCCATCCGCAGATGGAACCGTCACCCTGGATATCTCCGCCAGCGTGGCTCAGGACACCGCCGGCAACGCCAACACGGCGGCGACGCAGTTCAGCATCGTCTACGACGGCACAGCGCCGACGCCGGTGATCAGCTCCTCCGCCAGCAATCCAACTAACGCTGCGTTCTCCGCCACCATCGCATTCGGCGAAACCGTGAGCGGATTTGCAGTCAGCGATATCGTCGCCGGCAACGCGAGTTTGAGTGGGTTTACCGATAACGGTAGTGGTAACTACAGCGTCACGGTTACACCGACCGCGGATGGTTCCGTCACCCTGGATATCGCCGCCAGCGCGGCCCAGGATACCGCTGGCAATAATAGCGCGGCGGCGACTCAGTTCAGCCTCAGTTACGATGGCAGCGGGCCCACGTTGAGCAGTTCAACGCCGGCCAACGGCGCTGTGGATGTGGAATATAACGCGACCCTGTCCTTGACCTTCGATGAGGATGTAGCGACAGGCAGCGGGTCTGCGACACAGATCAGCCTCTATCGCTCCGCCGACGATGGGCTGGTGGAAGCGATTGAAGTCAGCTCTTCTCAGGTGGTTATCAGCGGCGCTACAGTCACTGTTGACCCGACGGATAATTTCACGCCAAACCAGGGCTACTATGTGCGCATCGGCGCGGAAGCATTGACCGATACTCTGGGCAACGCCTACGCCGGCTTGACCAGCGGATTGTCTTTCACCGTCGGCAACCATGTTCCGGAAGCAACGGCGGATACGGCGACGACGGATGAAGATGTCGCCGTTTCCATCAAGGTGCTTAACAACGACACGGATGAGGACAGCCAGATCAACCCAGCCAGCGTTCTCGTGACTGCCGCCCCGAGCCATGGCGTCGCCAAGGTGAGCGTAGCCTCAGGTGTCGTCGTCTATGAGCCCGAGGCTGACTATAACGGCGCCGACAGCTTTAGCTATACCGTGGAGGATGTGCATGGCGGGGTTTCCGCTGCGGCCTTGGTGTCCATTACGGTAGGGGCGGTCAATGATGCGCCGATAGCGGTGGCGGATGTCGCAGCTACTAATACAGGCGCGCCTGTATCCATAGATGTCGCCGCTAATGATACCGATATTGATGACGCGGTGGATGCGACCACGCTGACGATTGTCGCCACGCCTTCACAGGGCGCTGCGGTCGTAAACGCAGGTAAGATCGACTACACGCCGGTTGCTGGTTTTAGCGGTAGCGACAGTTTCTCCTACACAGTGAAAGACGGGCAGGGGGCTTTGTCGAATGTGGCGATAGTCATCGTCAACGTAAATGGCTCCAACGTCTTGCCAAATGCCGCCGATGACAGTGCGACGACGGATGAGGATACGGCCGTCGATATTGCTGTGCTGGATAACGACACCGATTCTGACGGCGTGTTGCAAGCGTCCACCGTTACGCTTATAGCGAACGCGTCTCACGGCGCCGCAACGGTTAACGCCACTACCGGCGTCATACGTTATGAGCCCGAAGAGAATTATCATGGCGCGGACAGCTTTACCTACATTGTGAAGGACAACGGCGGCTCTGCTTCCAATATCGCCACGGTCGCGGTGACGGTTAACAGCGTCAATGATGCGCCGGTCGCGAAGAATGATGCAGCGAGAATATTGGAAGTCAGCGCGCATGCGATCAATGTATTGGCCAATGACATGGATGTGGATGGAGTCTTGCAGCCCGCGACGGTGGAAATCGTGGCGGCGCCATTGCATGGCGTCGTTAATATTAATGTCAGCACTGGCGCTGTCAGTTATACGCCGTCCTCGACATTTAGCGGAACGGATCAGTTCCAATATCGTGTGAAGGACGACAGCGACGCCTTGTCGAACACCGCCACCGTGACGCTGACTACCGGCTCCTTGAATGACGCGCCGCTCGCCAATAACGACAGCGCAACTACCAATGAAGACACCGCCGTAGTGATCGAGGTGCTGGATAACGACCAGGATGTGGACGGCGTACTGGACGCCTCCGCCATCAGTATCGAAAGCGCGCCAGGCAAAGGCGCGGTGACGGACAATGGCGACGGCACTTTGACCTACACGCCCAACGCCAATGTGTTCGGCTCCGACAGCTTTGAGTACAGCGTGAAAGATGACGCAGGCGACAGCTCCAACAAAGCCACGGTGACTATCGCGATTGCGCCGGTCAACGATGCCCCGACGATCAGTGGAACGGCTACGGCCTCAATTTTGGAAGGGCAGGCCTACAGCTTCACTCCGACGCTGGTTGATGTAGACAGCGGCGCACTGACGGTGACCGCGACGAACCGTCCGAGCTGGCTGAGTCTGAACGCAACGACGGGCGCATTGACTGGAACGCCTGCTGTCGGCAGCGCCGGCGTCTACAGCGGCATTGTCCTGAGCATCAGTGATGGACAGGCCTCTGCGTCCCTGGCGGCGTTCAGCATCACCGTCATTGGCGACAACGATACAGATGGCGTCGCCAACGATGTCGATACGGACGACGACAACGACGGCATGAGCGACAGCTTCGAGTTGCTATATGGCTTTAATCCTTTCGACAGCAGCGATGCCGCTGGAGACCTGGATGGAGACACCATCAGCAATTATCAGGAGTTCGTGGACAACACCAACCCGAACGACGCCAACGATTACGTCGATATTACGCCGCCGGTGGTGGTCGCGCCGGAAGACATCACTATCGACGCGATCGCGTTGTATACGCCGGTTACTTTGCGGAAGATGCTGGGGCTGTCATCCAATGCTTCGGACGCCGATGTGGAAGCCATGCTTGCGGTATTGGCGACGGACAATGTGGATGGCGACGACTGCTGCAGCGTGCGGGCGCAGGGGCTGTTGAACAATACAGTATTGCTGCCGCCGGGACGTAATCTCATCACCTATCGCGGCGTGGACCGTAAAGGTAATGCGGCGACCGCCACCCAGGTCGTCAACATTCGGCCGCTGGTGTCGGTGAATAAGGATCAGATCAGCGTAGAGGGCGCCACCGTACAGTTCAGAGTGATTCTGAATGGACAGTCGCCGTTCTATCCGCTGACGATTCCTTACGTCATCGACAGTCTGAGCACCGCTTCTTCCAGCGATCATAATCTCGTCGACGGCAGCGTCACCTTCACCAAGTCCGGCAATATCGGGCAGACGGAGGCCAGCGTCAGCATTGCGCTTACCGCCGACAGCATTACGGAGAATGATGAACGCCTGATTATTCGTCTGGATGACCGCACCACCAATGCGGAAGATCTGGCGGGCGGTTACGATCCGACCAATATCTATGACATCAACGCCGGCGCGAAAATCAGGCATGTCATCACCATTGTTGAACGCAATGTGGCGCCTGACGTCACGCTGCGCCTGCGTCAAAACGGTGTGGACACCATTCAGGTCACCCCTGACGGAGGGCCGGTAACGGTTGTTGCGACGGTCACTGATCCGAACCCGGGCGACACGCACACCTACAACTGGAGCGCCACGGACAACGCCCTGGTGGATACAGATGGCAACGCCAGCAACGCTCAACTGGTGTTCAGTCCCGCCAGTCTCGCCAGCGGTCGCTATAAAGCGCAGCTGACCGTCGCGGACGCCAGCAACGCCACTGATGAAGCCAAGTTGTATTTCCGGGTAGTTGCAGCGCTGCCAACGCTCGACCCGACGGTAGATACGGACGGCGATGGCGTGAATGACGCGGAAGAGGGCGTTGCTGACGGTGACGACGATGGCATACCGGATTATCTGGATAACATCACCGCCACCAACGTACTGCCGGAAGTAGCGTCGGAAACCAGCTCTTATCTGGTGGAATGCGACCCTGGCGTGCGTTGTCGCCTGGGGCAATTCGCCATCCTGGGCTCCAACGGCGGCGCGCGGCTGGAGCCGGAAGAATTGCAGACGCTGCCAGACATTAACACGGACGATTTGTTTGAGCCCCAGGGCGGCGTGTTTGACTTCGAAGTGCATGATCTGGCCACACTGGGTCAAAGCGTTCGCGTCGTGTTGCCGCAAGACGAGCCGTTGCCGGAGGGAGGCGTCTATAGGAAATTCCAGAACAATAACTGGACGACATTTGTGGTCGACGCCAACAACGAGTTGCACTCCGCACTGGGTAATCCGGGGTATTGTCCGCCCCCGGGAGATGACAGTTGGGAAGTAGGACTGATCAGCGGATATTACTGTCTGCAATTGACCATTGAAGATGGCGGACCCAACGATGCGGATGGACTGGTCAACGCCGCCGTGGAAGACCCTGGCGTTGTGGCGGTGGACAAGCGGACGCCTTCCGACATAGATAGCGAGGGTGGCGGTTCCGGCGGCGGCGCTATTAACTGGACGCTATTGTTAGCGCTGCTGGGGCTGAGCATTCTGTCCCGGCGCTACCTGCAATTGCGCGCATCAGTCCTGGCGGCGTTTCTGATGGTCAGCCTGGGCGCGCCTGACGTCTCTCAGGCGGCGGACTGGGAGGCCATGAAGGGGCGTTTGATGGACCGCGGATACCTTGAGTTCGGCGCTTATCACGCCAGCGGCTCCCAGGAAGCGGGAGAGTTCAAACGTGGCCTGGAAAGCGAAGACGTTACAGTGAGCATCAACAACTATGACGTCTCCCGCTATGGCTACCAGTTCCTCGCTGGCTATCGCTATCACCCCTACATGGCAGCGGAAATCGGCTTTCTGGATCTCGGCAACGTCAAAGTCAGCATGAGCGCCAGCGCGCTGACCTCGGAAGCGCTCAAAAACGCCGTTGAAAAGCACTATCCCGTCAGCGGTTCCGGTTGGACGCTCTCCAACCGCTTCCTATGGCCCGTGCGAGAACAAATCACTCTCTCAGCGGAAGTCGGACTGTTCCTCTGGGAAGGCGACATCCAACTCAGCGGCGCCGACATCAATCCCGACCTCAAAGGCGACACCGACCCCATACTGGGCCTTGGCCTCAACTACCGCCTCCACAAAAACATCGACGCCTCCATACGCCTGAAACGCGCATTCTTCGATGGCCAGCATGTGGATTTGATGGGAGTAGGGGCGGTATGGCGGTTTAAGGGGTATTGATATATCTCCACAAGGCTTGCGAAGCTCCGAATGCTATTTTCGGAGCTTTCATGTCATCACAGACTGCTGGAAAAGCTCCAGGGTATTGGCGTAAAGAGCGCGCGCCCTTGATTCTTACCACGGCGTGATAGTGGAGGTGAGATTCACCTCCCGGTGAACAATCTTCTATCTGAAATAATCACGGCTTTACTTCATGAGGGCTAATGTTTGCTTGCCTTCTACTAGAAATTCTTTAGCTTTCGCAAAGATGGTTTAATCTCCCCCCATCAGGAGATGGCATAGGCGAAAGTTGAGGAAAAGAAATGACCGCAACCAGACAAGGCTTGAGGATCAAGGCTTCTAAAATAGATCCGGCTATTCGTTCTGCATTTACAAAGTTCGCCAAATGGCTGAGGCAACGCTATAGCTTTCCAGTTAGAGTGCCTGTTTATCTGCACGATAAAGAGTTTGTTATAAGCAAAAATAAAGAGTCCTGCGTTTCTATATTTTTTGCCCCTTACAGTAATGATGTTGAACCATACATCAAAATAGCCGTAGGCGATTATTCTGTCCTGTTAAGCGAGCACGGGAGGGACGAGGCGCTATTCACATTGTTGTACTCAATGTCAGTGGAAGTACTCAAATACCAGAAATGGTTGGTCGATAATAATGGGTTGGATTCTTATGACGCGACCGATGATGCGACTGAATTACTTTCCGAATACGTGACTTTTAATGATACGCCATAGCGTATTGGTTGATAGTGGTTGATTTTTATCGATGTCCTAAAAGTCACTCCAATAAGGGCGGGTTTGGGCGCCTGTATGTATGGAAAAAGAGCTGAAAAGGAAAAATGACAGGTGAGCAAAACAGGTTAGGCGGATGCTAAAAAAGCTGTTTGGAAAGCTAATGACCGGCAAAGGGCCTGATTTTACAGTAAGAAATACCAAGGTATGCCATATCGGCGGCTATGAGTTACGTTTTACGTTGCCGGGTAATGTTTACATGCCCGGTACACCAAGAGATGCGCTGCCTTCTCAAGTGAACTTGAAATCAGACTATTTTGAGCCGTATTCGACAGAAAAGCTAAATAGGACTTTTATTCAAGTTGCATTTGAATGGTGGGCCTATAAGGGAACGATTGTTCAAGGTGATCTTGGTCAATTAGGAAAGTTATGCTTAACAATGGATGTTAACAAGATTGAGTCCCACTCCTCTGTAAAGAAAGATGATCTTGATTCTTTCACTCAGTATTTAAAGGAAGACTATTGGCGCTACTATGAAGCTGAGGATGGCGTTAATCAGGAAGTCAGGCGCCGGTTTGCAAAAAATGGAATGGACCCTGATGACGTTCCCAGTCAGTTTCTGGTGCAAATTCCCAATGAATATACACAGGAGAAAATAAACGGCGTTACTTGGCTTTCTTATAGCTTGACTGGTGAAGGAACGGCGGGGTTACGCAACTCATACTACTGGGCGGTTCCTCTTAGTGACGACTATTATTTGACGGTCTCTTTTGACATGACCTTTGAGCAAGGCGATAAGGATGATCGTCTACATAGAATGCTGGATGATGCTCGCAGGATCATGTCCGCCGTTGAGCTGCGTGAATAAAGCAGCGCCCTAATAAGTGGAGCGGCGGGCGGCGTAATCCGATAACTATGCTTGCTCACTGAGGTGGTAAAACAGGTTGCGGTGTTGTGATGCAAACTATTCGAGTGAAGTTCTGTTGAGCCAATTACGATTTACGCTCCACCAAAGCCGCCTCCCGACAAACCTCTAATAACGATCCCGCCAGTTCTTCATCATTAATCGCCCGGGCGATGGCCATGCCGCCGATCATGACGACGGCTGTGCGCAGGGCTTGTTGTTCCGATGCGGCGTCTTCCGGGTTCAGGTGTTGTTGTAGGGCGTTGACGAAGCCTTTGAAAACTCGGGTGTAGGTGTCGCGTACTTGCTCTTCTCGCTGCGCGATATCGGTGGTGAGGAAGGCCAGTGGGCAGCGGACTTGCTCTCCCTGGCGATGTTCCAGGCTCAGATAGCCATTGATCAATGCCTCTAGTTGTGGCGGCTGATTCTCGTCGGGGTGCAACATGGCTCGGCCCTGCAGGGCCGAGGTGACGATCGCCTCTGCGTAAAGCTGAGTCTTGGAGGAGAAGTGGGCGTAGAAGGCGCCGCGGGTCAGGCCGGCGTCGGCCATGACGTCGTTGATTCCGACTTTGTCGTAGCCGTTGAGGGCGAACAGTCGCGCTGCGCTGTCCAGAATTCGCTCTCGGGTTTGTTGCTTGTGCTCGGGGCTCCAGGGCATATCGCGCTCGCTCCAGGGAAGGTTCAGTGGGAAATCACAGAGTAAGTTAATCAAAAAATATGTTCTTGATCATATTGTGTTGAAGGCTAGCATGTTGTCGGACACTAACAAAGACAGGAAATTCGATAATGAGCGCACAAGTACATATTTTTGGACCGCAATTCAGCACCTTTGTTCGTACCGTCATGTTGTGCTGCGAGGAAAAAGGCGTTTCCTATAGCCATGGCTTCAGCATCAATGGCGAAGAGGTTGAGTACAAAGGCGAGCAACACATCAAACTCAATCCCTTCGGTAAGGTGCCGGTGTTGATTCATGGCGACCGTAAACTGTACGAAACAGCCACCATTTGTCGCTATCTGGACGCGCAGTTCGACGGGCCCGCATTGCAACCGGAAGACCTGTATCAGCGGGCGCTGGTGGATCAATGGTCCGCGGCGATCTCTTTGTACGTCGACCAGGCGATTGTGCGCGAGTATCTGACGGAGCTGGCGTTTCCTAAAGGCGAAAACGGTGAAGTGCGTTGGAATAAGGTGTCTGAGGCGCAGCCCAACGTCATCAAAATGCTACAGATAGTAGCGGCTCAATTGGGCGACGCTGCGTTTATCTGCGGCGAGCAATACACTATCGCCGACGCCCTGATCACGCCTATGCTGGATTATCTTTCCAACCTGCCGCATGTCGCTGAATTGATAGCGCCAGATTCAACGCTAAGTGCTTATGTCGGGCGCATGAGACAACGCCCAGCCGCCAAAACCGTGCTGACAGCGATGGCGCGATAGACCAGTAACTTTGCAGTAAGACGCGACGCCTTAAACGGGGAGTGAATGTTCCCGGGTTCTGGCGTCGTTGTCATTATGAAGGGCTCAGTATGAATGACTTAGTCGTTCCGCCGGGCGGATCGCGGACTATACTCAAGGAGGAGGCCAAAATAGAAACTGCAGGACGGAATAGTGAGGAGGCGCAGGATGCTGACAAAGACTCACACAACCACCATATTCCTGTTGGCGACGATCTTATCTCTCTCCGCGTCAGGCGCAGATAAAACAGTCACGCTCACCAATGGCGAATGGTCGCCTTATACCTCAGAAACCCTCAGGCATGGCGGGGTGTTTACGCATATCGTCACCGAAGCTTTCGCGCTGTCGGAATATAAAGTGGAATATCAATATCATCCCTGGAAACGCAGCTATCAATTGGCGCAGGAAGGGAAAGCCGATGGTTCGTTGACCTGGGCTCCCACGCCAGAGAGGGAGCGGGACTTTATTTTTTCCGACGCCGTCACCTATAACAAGAAGGTGATATTCCACCTGAAAAGTTTTGATTTTGACTGGAAAAACATCGATGACCTGGTCGGGCTGCGTATTGGCGGTACTGACGGCTACACCTACGGCGAAGCGTTTGATAATGCGGCCAGGGCGGGACGGATATCTGTGGAATATGTCGTTTCCGACAAGCTGAATATACGAAAGTTGCTGGCGGGTCGGATTCAGATTTTCCCCATGGAGATTGAAGTCGGTTATTCCCTGATCAGTCAGGAGCTATCGCCGGTGCAAACCTTACTTATCACGAATCATCATCGCCCGATAATGGAAACGCCTATCTGCGTCGCCATTTCCCGAAAGATTGATCCTGACCGAGCGAAACTGATACTGAAAGCCCTCAATGACGGCCTGGAAAGTCTCCGAAACTCCGGGCGTTACGAAGAAATGCTGTGGCAGTCCCGCATCGGAAAATACCGGCTTAAGAACAATACCCGTTCTCCTGGTGAAAGCGTTGAGATTCCTGGGCTGTCAAAAAATGGAGACAGACTGAGTGGACGAGTGGCGGCGGCTTTATAAACTGATCTAGCGCTTTTGGCGGATATTAAAAGCGTGCGACTTTCCCATAGAATCAAGCCTCATCAGTAAGAATTACTCCTTCAAATTAAACTGTTTAAAGTGTTAAGGATAATCGCGAATGACAGTGTTCTACTATCAATCATTTAATTCAAACGCCAGTAAAACTCGAGACGCCATCGCAGCCTTGTCGCAGTCACATGCGCGCAGCACGCATGACAAAATGGCTTCTGGAGAAATCTTGACCGCCCGCAAAAGACCGGCGCCAGACGACGGCGATGCTTCCGGTCCGCCCAAAAAAGTGGCGAAGCTGGCCGCGCCCACCGCTAATGGCGCGTCGCCGACAATTCCTGTTTTTGGTCCGCCCATGCGTTTGTTTATGGAGCCGGCAGGGGCTATGAACAAAGGCTCTCTGACGGTGGTGCAGTTTCAATCACTGGTGCAGGGCAAGGCGCGTGAAATCCACCAGGATGTGATCAGGTCCATCGGGGCTCCTATAGATTTGGGGGTATTTGGAGAAATCGACGGCAACCATTCCGACTGGAATTTCCTGAAAGACCACTTTGGAGATCTGCAACACGCCGTTTCAACGGGAAAAGCCTGCAATAGTTTTAGCGTCTATGACTGCGCAAAGCTCAAAGCCGAAATAATCGGGTCGGGGGATGGCTGGATAGCGGTTAAGAAGGACTGGATCAACATTGCGTTTGTGCATGTTCCCAACGCCATCGCCAAAGATAAAGCGCGCGTCCAGCAGTTTTACCGGGATATCAACCAGGCCTTCATGTCAAAAGGAAAAGGGGGACTGGATGTCGTGATGGGGGACACTAATCAGAGCAGCCGAGGATTTACCGCAACGGCGATCTCCGAAGCGCTGGATATCCCGTTCACTAACGCCGGCGATTCACACGAATTCACTACCGCCGATACCCATGACAATCTCTTTCACGGCACGAACAGCAACGGTAAGGATGTCTACGATGTCGCTGTTTACAATACACGCTCGATAGATTTCAAAAAGTTCGACTATATCTCTCAGGCGGCGACTTCCACCAACTCCGCGGTAGCTTTCACCGATCATATGGGCATGGCGATTTCCGTCATGAAGAGAATTCCCTTCGTATAAAAAAACAGATGGGCGGCAACCGAATGGGGAGCCGCCCGTCGCCCAATCTTTCTCCTTGAGACCGCATAAAATTTCATCATGCACTGTTGCGCAACCAAAAAGTTGCGCATACACTTGCAACCAAATAGTTGCATAATTGTTGCGATACCATGAAACGAGATATTTTCCAGGCGATCGCCGATCCGACACGCAGAGCCATTATGGTGTTGATCGCCGCGCAGGGCATGACGCCCAACGCCATCGCCGATCATTTCGAAATGACCCGCCAGGCGACATCCAAGCATATTCAGATCCTCAATGAATGCGGTCTGGTGACGCAGCAGAAGCAGGGGCGGGAAATTATTTACCAACTCAGGCTGGAAAAAATGCAGGAAATTGACGTTTGGCTGGAGCAGTTCCGCAAGCTGTGGGAGGACCGGTTCAGCCAGCTCGATGCGCTGTTAAACACCCTCAAATCAGGAGATAGAGAGCCATGAACGCGAATCTTCAGTTCGACTTCCTCGTTGATAAGGAAAACAACACCATTACTGTCAAAAGAGAGTTTCAAGCGAAGCGTCAACTGGTCTGGGATTGCTATACCAAAAGCGAGCTGCTTGACCAGTGGTTTGCCCCCAAGCCGTTCACGACGAAAACCAAAACCATGGATTTTCGCGAGGGCGGTTGCTGGCACTACGCCATGATCGATCCAGAGGGAACCGAGTATTGGGGAAGGTTGGACTATCAAACCATTCGTCCCATTGAAAATTACACTGCGCTGGATGGCTTCAGCGACGCCACTGGCGAAGTTAACCCCGCCATGCCGCGCTCCAAGTGGGACGTCACCTTTGAAGATAAGGCCGGGCATTCGCTGGTTCACACTGTCATTGCTTACAACACCCTGAAAGACCTGGAAACGGTGATTCAGATGGGCATGAAAGAAGGCCTGACCTCCACATTGGAGCGACTGGACGAGTTGCTGTTAACTTTCAAGTAAGCGTCCATGCGAACTTCAAGTATAGTGTGATGAAAAACCGGAAACAGCCTGTTGGCTTGCTTCCGGTTTTTGCGTATCAGGACAGTAAAAAGGAACAGACAGAATGGGGCAGCAGTTTTCAGAAATTTCAGACAAATTGACGCAGTTTATCCAGGAACAAAAGCTGTTTTTCGTAGGCACCGCCGCCCGTGAGGGCAGGGTGAATATTTCTCCCAAAGGCATGGACTCTTTGCGGGTGCTTGGCCCTAATCGCGTCATCTGGCTGAACGTCACGGGCAGCGGCAATGAGACCTCGGCGCATATTCAGGAATGTCCCAGAATGACCGTCATGTTCGTCGCATTCGAAGGCAATCCTTTGATTCTACGCCTGTACGGCGAGGCCAAAGTGATTCATAGAAATGACCCGGAATGGGAAGAACTGTTCGCCCATTTCGGTCCGATTCCCGGCGCCAGACAAATCTTCGACCTGAATGTCGACCTGGTGCAATCCTCCTGCGGTATGGCGGTTCCTTTCTACGACTACGTCGAAGACCGTGAACTACTGAAAAACTGGGCCGCCAAGAAAGGCGACGAGGGCATCAAAGACTACTGGAAACAGAAGAACGAACTCAGCCTGGACGGCAAAGAGACGCATATTGTTGAGAAGGGTGTTTGATAGGCGTTAGGCGATGATGATATCCGCCTCGTCATCAGGGGAGCCGACGAAGTCAGAGTGGTGCTCGTGCTCCCGATCTCGTTTTCGCGATTGTGTCTTTCTGTTGCTTTTGTGGGTTTATTGTATTGATTGTTTGGCCGGGCACATAGCGCGTCTGGTTGCCACTGTTGGCCGGGTAGCGGCTTTGGGCGCGGCGTTTGGCGAATAGGGGGCGTCGATGATGGCGTTTTGGGGTGGAGTCTGGGAGGTTTGCGCGTTCTCACTAATCGAACTATATATTTTTGGGGCTGCGCGCTCCGGCCGCAGGTCTGGGTTATCGATTGTCCGGACCGCGCGTAAAGGGAAGCGCAGCTTATCCATTGATTAGTGTGAGTTAATCAGGAAGTTTACTGCGCATGATCGTGGCGGGGTTGCTTCCGATAATATGCAGCACCATGGAGGATTACTCGACATGACATGCAAGAATGAGAAGCAAGGCGCGGTGCATAGCGGCCTGTGCGACGTCACCTATCCCTGCACCAGAATCGCTTCTTCCACAGATATTCGCGCCACGCACCAACGGGACTGCTCACTGGGAGGCGGATTCGTCGCTTTGGGCGATGTTCACCAGACATTGGGTTATGAGGCCAGCATGGACCTTATCAACCTGGATGACCTGATCAAATTTATCGATAACCGCGCTAAATTCGGCACCTATTGCAATATTCCCAAGTCTCGCGGTCGCGCTCACTTTTGCGTGGATAAAGGACGTCGAACCGTTGAGGGGCGGCGTTTGTCCTGGTTGTGGGTATTTCCCGACGGGAATGTGCGACCCGCCCATAAAATTCTGACTGACAACCCCACTTACGTGTGGACCAAACAGCAAATTATCGATGCCTATCGCGCGGCCAAAAATCCGGGTCTGCCCATGTTCACCCGTCACGTAGACAAACATTCTGAGCTGGCGATCACCTTCTGTCTGCCGTTGCCGTAGAGGCGCGGAGTCCCACTCATCCAATCCAGATCGCCACTGACAGCGTATTCATTCAGGCAGGGTGAATACGCTGTCACGCACGCCCCACCAGCCTCAAACGCTAACTCTGCTATCCTGTGACTGATAATAGCTATCGTTATGATCGAGAACCTATATTGGTCAACTCAACTGCGCACGTACTATAACTGAATCACTGGACGAAACCTGTTAATAGCTTGAATACGAATGGAGAGAACGCAATGTCTGATAGCAAATGTCCCTTTCATCACGCGCCAGCGGAGGGAACATCGAACCGGGATTGGTGGCCCAACCAGTTGCGGCTCGAAATCCTCCATCAGCGCTCTTCTTTATCCAATCCGCTGGGTGAGGAATTCAACTACGCGGAAGCTTTCAAAAGTCTGGATCTGGCGGCGGTAAAGCAGGATCTGACTGCACTGATGACTGACTCTCAAGACTGGTGGCCCGCGGACTTCGGCCATTATGGTCCCTTGTTTATTCGCATGGCGTGGCACAGCGCCGGCACTTACCGCACCGGCGATGGCCGTGGCGGCGGCGGAACCGGCAATCAACGCTTCGCCCCTCTGAATAGCTGGCCGGATAACGTCAATCTGGACAAAGCGAGACGCTTGCTGTGGCCGATCAAACAGAAATACGGGCAGAAGATTTCCTGGGCGGACCTGATGATTCTCGCCGGCAACGTGGCGCTGGAGTCCATGGGCTTCAAAACCTTTGGTTTCGGCGGCGGACGTGCGGATATCTGGGAGCCGGAGCAGGACATCTACTGGGGCGCCGAGAAAACCTGGTTGGACGACAATCGCTATTCCGGCGACAGAGACCTTGAGAATCCGCTGGCCGCCGTGCAAATGGGGCTGATCTACGTGAACCCGGAAGGCCCCAACGGCAACCCGGACCCCATTGCGGCGGCCAAAGACATTCGCGAAACCTTCGCGCGCATGGCGATGGATGATGAAGAAACCGTGGCGCTGATCGCCGGCGGACACACCTTCGGTAAAACCCACGGCGCCGGCGATGCGGCGAATGTAGGGCCGGAACCAGAAGCGGCGGGGCTGGAAGAGCAAGGCCTGGGATGGCGCAGCAGCTATGGTTCCGGTAAAGCGGGCGACGCCATTACCAGCGGCCTGGAAGTGACCTGGACGGAAACGCCGACCCAATGGAGCAACAACTTCTTCGAAAACCTGTTCGGTTACGAATGGGAGCTGACCAAGAGCCCCGCCGGCGCTCATCAATGGGTTCCCAAAGGCGGCGCTGGCGCGGATAAAATTCCCGACGCGCATGATTCCTCGAAGCGTCACGTTCCGACTATGTTGACCACGGACCTGTCGCTGAGATTTGATCCCGCGTACGAGAAGATCTCAAGACGGTTTTATGAGAACCCAGATCAGTTCGCGGATGCTTTCGCTCGCGCCTGGTTCAAGCTGACCCATCGGGATATGGGGCCGCGCGCACGCTACCTTGGATCGGAAGTGCCTGCCGAAGACTTAATCTGGCAAGACCCGATTCCAGCAGTGGATCACCCCCTGATTAACGACCAGGATATCAGCGCGCTGAAGAGCAAGATTCAGGCGTCAGGGCTGTCCGTCGCACAGATGGTGTCCACCGCCTGGGCGTCCGCCTCCACCTATCGTGGCTCCGACATGCGCGGCGGCGCCAATGGCGCGCGTATTCGTCTGGCGCCGCAGAAAGAGTGGGAGGTCAATCAGCCTGACCAGTTGGCGCAAGTGTTGAAATCCCTTGAAGGCATCCAGAGTGAGTTCAATAGCGCGCAATCCGGCGGCAAGAAAGTCTCACTGGCGGATATGATTGTGCTGGCGGGTTGCGCTGGCGTTGAGAAAGCCGCGCAGAACGCCGGACATAACATCAAGGTTCCATTCTCACCGGGGCGTATGGATGCCTCGCAAGATCAAACCGACGTTGAAGCGTTCGAGGTGCTGGAGCCTATTGCGGATGGATTCCGTAATTACACGAAGGGCAAATACGCCGTGTCGGCGGAAGAGTTACTGGTGGACAGAGCGCAACTGTTGACGCTCACTGCGCCGGAAATGACGGCGCTGATCGGCGGCATGCGCGTTCTCAACACCAATGTCGGCCAGAGCAAACACGGCGTTTTCACCCAGCGGCCTGAATCGTTGACCAATGACTTCTTTATCAATCTGCTTGATATGGGCACAGTCTGGAAAGCGACCTCCAAAGAGGAGGATATGTTTGAAGGGCGTGACCGAGTAACGGGAGAAGTGAAATGGACCGGCACGCGGGTGGACCTTGTGTTCGGCTCCAATTCGCAGCTCAGAGCCTTGGCTGAAGTGTACGCCAGCTCCGATGCGCAGGAGCGCTTCCTGAAAGACTTTGTCGCCGCCTGGAGCAAAGTCATGGATCTGGATCGCTTCGACTTGGCGTAACCAGAACAAGCCTTTCGCTACAAACGCGGATTAAACGCCTGCCTGGCCTCGGTCGGGCGTTTTTCGTTAGACAGGATTTGCTTATTGTTTTAAGCGATGCGCTTTTCGATCCAGGCAATGGCGGCGCGACAATTCCAGAGCCGCTCCTTATCCTGCATCGCGATCTCCGCGGCGGTCATACTCCCTGGCTTATGCTCAAGAAGTGACTCCAAACGGGTTCTCTCAACCTTTAGCGCCGCCAAAACAGGGCCGCTGTCGCAGGTGAGCAGCAGTGCAGTAATCGCCTTGATGGTTTCTTCTTGAGAGGATTCGGCGGACTGGGAGAAAGGGTTGTCGGTGACGGCGAGGCAATTCGCCACCTGGCGCTGAAAGTCCTCGTCATTGTCCTTCGTGTGCATACTTCAATCTCCGCCTTGGCTTTTAAGGAGCCTCTGAAAATAGTCAGTCTCTGAAGAGGGGACGGCAATCTGATTCGATACGCTCTACGCCCGCCGACACTACTCTTGCAAATACTTCACAGAATGTAAAAAAACATCAACAACGTCCACCTAAGCGACGGCCTGAATGCATCTATAATTGTCTGCATCTGGCGAACGTCCGTCGTTAGACTTCTAATAAAACCAAAAACGAAGCCTGGGGAGCAATTGCCGCTATTACGTTCAGGACACCCACATTTTTCAGGAGGAATAATGCTCATGTCGAATTACTCACGCGTTTTGATTTCAAACCTTCTATGGCCATTGCTATGGTTACTGGCCAGTACGTCTTTGCAGGCCGCTCCCCAGGCGTCAAACGTCAGCTATGTCACAGCAATTAATACGTCTCTGGACATCAGTCTGGATAGTCTGAGCTCCAGTCAGGAAGGGTTTAAGTTTGGCATTGTCGCGCCGCCGTCTCACGGTGCGCTCAGTCCTTTGGGCCCTGTGCCAGGGCAGTCTGCGGACGGCGCCAGATGGCGGTATACGCCGCAGACGGATTTTGTCGGCGTCGATGTGTTTGAGTTCTACATTCAGGATCAACAGGGGGAGAGGGCGCAGGCCCGAGTGACGGTTTCCACGGAAGATGGGGCGATCAACCGCTATGTTTTTTCTCCCGGCAATGGCTATAACGGCGTCTCGCATATGTATGGCCCTTATGTGGCGGATGCGGTGTATGGCGCTGGCAAACCGATTAACTTCCCCTATATTCAGCCCGGAGATCGTATCGAAATTGCGCCGGGAACCCGCAGCAAAACACTGCGCATCTGGGGTTTGCAAGGAACCCCTGAGCGCCCTATCGTGATCATCAATCAAGGCGCGGTGGAACTGGGCAAGGGCGGTCACACCATTGAACTGGACGCCTGCAAATATGTGCAGATCATGGGCGTGGGCGATGATGATCTGGATACAGGCATTCATATTCATGGCGGGGCGACCAAAGGCATTCGCATGGGGGAAGCCTATACGCAGCACATTGAGCTGGCCTATCTGGAGATCGATCATACCGTTATGGCGATCAGCTTCGGCAGCAAATATCCCCTGGGCGCTGCGCCGCCCACCGATGGTATTCACATCCACCACAATGATATTCACGACATCTCCGAAGAGGCCTTCTATCTTGGCAAAGCCGCAGACCAGGGCGGCGGCGCTTACTCCACCACTCATGACCTGACGGTCGCCTATAACCGGCTGCGCGACATTGGCTATGAAGGTATTCAGATTCGCGGCCTGCGCGGCGCCAACAATCACATTCACCATAATGAAGTGATCAACACTGGCTGGTCCCATGACGGCGCACCCAACGACATGCACGGAATCTATGGCTATGACGTGCATCAGGTGAGCATTTATAACAACCTGATAACAGGGTCTTACCGCGCTGGCGTCTATATCAAAGAGTATGGGAACACCAACGACTCTCACTTCGAGGTTTTCAATAACCTGATTATCGACTCCGGTCGCGCGGATAACGGCAAGGGGCACGGCATATTGATCTCCGCAGGCCACAGCGCCAACCTCTACAACAACACTATCGTAGGTGCGCGCGAATACGGCATTAGTTACTACAGCGACCTGGACAGCGCCCATATCGCCAACAATCTGCTGGTGGATATTCAGGATCTGATCAGCCCCATTCGCGATATAGGCAACCTCAGCATCCTGGTGGAAGGCAATCAGTTCTACGCTGATCCGGCGCAAGCGCAGTTCGTGAACGTCGCTCAGGGCGATTATCGGGTGGCGGCGACTAATGCCGACATTGTGGACTACGCGACGCCGCCTCTGATTGCATCGTCGGATTACGCCGACCATCCCCGTCCCGGCGGTCCTGCGTCGGATATAGGCGCGCACGAAAACCAGCTGCCGGTCTCATGGGATCAGGCATTTGTTTATCCATCATCAGGAACGCTCAACGGGACGCTGGCGGGCTATGACCCGGAAACCGACGCAATCGCCTACGCGGTGGCGACGCCGCCACAGCATGGGAGCGTGACGTTACAGGGCGCTGACTTTATCTATGTCGCTGATCCAGGCTTCCCGGGGCAGGACCAGTTTACGATGGAGCTGAGCGATGGAATGGGGCGGTCGACTTTGGCGACAGTCAGTATCGCAGGCGAGTAGACTGAGTTTGCTGTACGCTGGACCCGATATGACGCTCGGCGTTGTATCGGGGCCGCTCTGTATAAAGTTGAGGCCTCGCCAACGTTTTTCAAAGGTTCCCTGGATGACAGACAGTATTGAATATAACGGACGCACAACAGATAGAAAAAACGCCATCGAGTCCGTTGAACGGGCGCTATTGCGCCATGGCGATTGGGGAAGTTACGGCGACTTCTCCAAACCGCTGAATGAGTTAACAGACGAATATAAAATTACCATTGAGGAAAGGCCTGACAGTTTTTCCGTCACCTGTATTTCCACTATTCCCAATAGCGGTTTTGAAGTTGCTTTTTCTGTTTTAAAGAAAGACCTGTCTATCGATTTGCATAGCGTTGTTATTGGCGTTGATTGCCCGCCGCCAGATATAGGTGAATAACCGCTTTAATTCCCTGTCTTTCGCTATAAATCGCCGCCCTCCACGCAACCATGTTGTGGTACTCTACGCAGCCGTTGATATCCATCGCGTTACAAGTAAACAAGTCAAGGAAATGCGGCTCTGATCTATGTATCGGAGATTTTGGAAACAGGACGTTATTTATGACAATGGCCGTCGTCAAAGCGGAAGTTGAGTACTGCTTTAAAGAACTTATCGCTTCTCTCACCATCGCCTACCCAATATTGATTTCTCTCAGTCTCAGTATGATAGCGGGGCTGACGGATATGATCGTCTTAGGGCGATTTTCAACGGTTTCACTCTCCGCCGCTGTGGTCGGCAACAGCGTCTTTATTATTTTTGCGACGGCGATAAACGGTTTAATCAGGGGAATGGTCCCGCTGTATTTTCAGTCTGAAGATGCTGCGGGTAAGCATCGGGTGATACGCAGTGGCGCGCAACTGGCGTTGTTTTCCGGGGTAGTGGGATGTCTGCTGCTGCAGTTGCACGGGGTGGCGTTGACGTTTTTAAATCTGCCCGCGGACATTGCCCTCGCCGCCAGTCGCTATCTGGATGTACTGGCCTTGGGCCTGGTTCCCCTTTCACTCAGCATGCTGGTGACCAATTTGTTTGTGGTGACCAAGAACACCAAGCCTCTGTTAAAAATAAGCGCTTTATCTTTTGCGATGAACGCCCTGAGCACGGTGGTGCTGGTATACGGCTGGCTGGGATTTGCGCCGATGGGGGAGCAGGGAGCGGCGATAGGAACGGTTATCGGGTATGTCTTTGCACTGGCGTTTGGCTATCGCTTGTGCGGCGCTGGATTGTTTAACTTTCAGGCGGGAAAAGACGCGTTGCGGGTAGAGAGGAAAATGCTGAGGCGCATCATCCGAATCGGCGCGCCGATTTCCGCCTCGGTGATAGCCAAGTTTGCAGCCATGTCGGTTCTCGCGATGATCGCGGCCTATTCTGGAGCAGATTCCGCTGCGGCCTTTGGCATTCTTAACAGTATCGCTTCTATAGCGTTCATTTTCGCCATCGCCTACGGGCAATCGCAAATGTCCCGCGTAGGGGCAGTCATAGACGTGCAAGCGGAACCGCGGCGCTGGTTTATTGCTTTTCTGTTTAACGGCGTCGTTGTGATGTCGTCTTTAATCGCCGTTGTTTATTTAATTAGCGATAAATTGGTCTATTTTTATACACCTGATAGTCGTGTCGCGGAATTGGCGCTTGAGATCGTTCCTCTTATGCTGCTGGCCTGTTTGTTCGACGGGGTGCAAGCATCCGCCGGGATTGTTCTGACGGCATTCAAAGACACATTTTTCTCATTCGTATCACTACTTATATCTTATTTCGTGTTTTGTATTCCCATGGTATTAGTATGGGGTAACGTTCAGGGTGAGGGGATCGTTTACGATCTGTTTTTCTCCATGACGGTAGGCTTGTTTGTTTTATGCATTTTGCAGGTTGCGCGTTTACATTACGTCGCAACCTATGGGCGGAATACTCTTATAGCTAACCGGCCTAAACAGAGTCGCGCCGCATAGCCTACTCTTATCGATCAAACCCTCCCTGTAAAAGAAGAGTTTTTTGACAATTGGCGGCGCTGTGAACAGCGGTAAGTTGTTCTCGCCTTTAATAGAACTTATATAAAATAAGTGCGGTTTTCAGGTATAATGCGGCGCCAAAAATTTACACTACCTTTTGTGTATAAAAAAGCGACGGTCAAAAGCTGTTCGTTTTGCCACACTGGGTGACCTTTCCACAAACTTAGGGGGACTTAATGCCTAGTAATTCCAAAATCGTCTATACACTTACTGACGAAGCGCCTCTACTAGCAACCTATTCTTTTTTGCCGATCATCAAGAAATTCGCCGCAGCTGCGGGCGTAGACGTAGAAACCAGCGATATTTCCCTGGCGGCGCGAGTTCTCGCTAATTTCCCTGAATGTCTCTCTGAAGATCAGAAAGTGCCTGACGCATTGGCGGAACTGGGCGAGTTGGTAAAACAAGCCGACGCCAACGTCATCAAACTGCCTAACATCAGCGCCTCTATCCCACAGTTGAAAGCGACCATCAAAGAGCTTCAGGAGCAGGGCTTCAACATACCCAACTATCCAGAAGAAGCGACAACTGAAGAAGAGAAGAAAATCGAGCAAACCTACGCTAAAGTGCTGGGCAGCGCAGTAAACCCGGTTCTGCGTGAAGGCAACTCCGATCGTCGCGCGCCTGCGGCGGTTAAGCAATACGCCCGTAAGTACCCCCACAAAATGGGCAAATGGAGCCAGGCTTCCCGTACTCACGTTGCGCACATGCGTGAAGGCGATTTCCACGCGACAGAAAAGTCTGTGATCATCGATCGTCCCATGGTCGCCAGAATCGAGTTCGTCGGCAAAGACGGCGCGGTGCAATTGAAGCGTGAGCTGAAGCTGCAGAAAGACGAAGTGCTGGACAGCATGCGTCTGAGCGTCAGAGAACTGTGTCAGTTCCTGGAGCAGGAAATCGAAGGCGCGCGTCGCGTCGGCATCCTGCTGTCTCTGCACGTTAAAGCGACCATGATGAAGGTGTCTCACCCCATCGTATTCGGTCACGCGGTGAAGGTGTTCTTCAAGGACGTGTTCAAGAAGCACGCGGAAACCTTCAAAGAGCTTGGCGTTGAACCCAACAATGGTATGGGCAACGTGTACGAGAAAATTCAACAGTTGCCGATGTCCAGACGCGAAGAAATTGAGAAGGATATCCTCAACTGCTTCGAGCACCGTCCAGAACTGGCGATGGTGAACTCCGACAAGGGCATCTCCAACCTGCACGTGCCTTCTGACGTTATCGTTGACGCTTCCATGCCTGCGATGATTCGTGAAGGCGGCAAAATGTGGGGCGCGGACGGCAAACTGAAAGACACCAAAGCGGTTATCCCGGACTCCAACTACGCCACCATCTACCAGGAAGTCATCAACTTCTGTAAGCACCACGATGCGTTCGATCCCACCACCATGGGCACCGTGCCTAACGTGGGTCTGATGGCGCAGAAGGCGGAAGAGTATGGCTCCCACGACAAGACCTATGAACTGGACGCAGACGGCGTGATGCGCATCGTCGACGACCAGGGCAATGTGTTGATGGAGCACGAAGTAGAGAAAGGCGACATCTGGCGCGCATGTCAAACCAAAGACCTGCCTATCCGCGACTGGGTGAAACTGGCGGTTACCCGCGCTCGTCTGTCTGGCATGCCGGCTATTTTCTGGCTGGACGAAGACCGTCCTCACGATATGAACCTGAAAAACAAAGTTGTCGAGTATCTGAAAGAGCACGACACTGAAGGTCTGGACATCCATATCATGGGTTACGACGTTGCTATGCGCACCACGCTTGAGCGTCTGCGTCGCGGCAAAGACACCATCTCCGTAACCGGTAACGTTCTGCGTGACTACCTGACTGACTTGTTCCCCATCCTGGAACTCGGCACCAGCGCGAAAATGCTGTCTGTCGTTCCATTGATGGCGGGCGGCGGCCTGTTCGAGACCGGCGCTGGCGGTTCTGCGCCTAAGCACGTACAGCAGTTCGCGGAAGAGAACCACCTGCGTTGGGATTCTCTGGGCGAATTCCTGGCGTTGGCGGTTTCTTTCGAAGACATCGCGGTCAAGACCGGCAACAAGAAAGCCGAGATCCTGGCCAAGACGCTGGACAAAGCGACAGAGAAACTGCTGATGAACGGCAAGTCGCCTTCCCGTAAGGTCGGTGAGCTGGACAACCGCGGCAGCCACTACTATCTCGCGATGTACTGGGCCGAAGCTGTTGCAGCGCAGACCGACGACGCTGAGCTGGCGGCGCAATTCGCTCCTCTGGCCAAAGAGCTGGCGGCAAACGAAGACAAAATCGTCAGCGAACTGCTGGCCAACGAAGGCACAGCAGTGGAAATGGGTGGCTACTACCACGCAGATCCAAAACTGGTCAGCAGAGCCATGCGTCCAAGCGACACACTGAACGCGCTGATCGACGGCTAAGCTACTTTCGGCGCTACGTTGCTTATGTAAGTCGTAAGTGACGTCCACCGAGCAGGCTTAAGAAAAAGGGAGCATTCGTTGCTCCCTTTTTTCTTTATGGCTATTTGCTTGTAGAAACTTTATGGATTGTCTCTCATGAAAAGGCGAGAAACATAAATCGCGTGATCGATTATGCAGAAGAGGCCGAGAGGTTTTATAAAATTGGAAAATGAAGTGGTTTGGCGTAGTGGAAAGCCGGAAAAAAACGGCGCTTATGTTGTCGCAATATTGTATGAAGATGGTCTGGGTGTAATTTCTGTTGATAGATATAGTCTGAACAGAGGCTGGTCTTCGGACGATAATGTCATTGCTTATATACCTTTCCGCGAAGTTATCACTGCTGCGAAAGTGGAATGGCCAGAACACTTGACGCCTCAATGACTAAACCGCGTCGCCGCAAACTGGTTCAATATGCGATGCACCAGATAAGTGGCGAGTAAGGTCACTACGATGGCGAAGAAAATACTGCTGATTCGGTAGAGCCCGCTGAAAACCAGGTCGTTGGTGGGGGATAGATACTGGCCGAACAGGATGCCCAGTGTGGTCAGCCCGCCGAACCCCGCCCCGGAGCCGCTGGATTCTTTGACATGCAGATAGCTGAAGAACAACGCGCCGATCCACAGTAGCGGGATCACCAGCAGCAATACGCCAGTCCAATCATACAGAATCACCTGACACAGCAAGCCAAAGGCGACGCCCAGCAGAGTCCCCATGGCGCGTTTGCGGGCGTAGCCCAGCGCGCCGTTCCAGTGCATGGGAAACAGCAGCAGCAACGTGGTGGCTTGGGCGGACATGGAGTCATTCAGATCGAATATCTGAAACACCAGAAACGACAGGGTCGCCAGCGTCGCGCCCATCAGCGCTTCATGGCGCATGCGATGAGATCCCTTTGGCTCAGCCGGTTGTGGAGGAGGCAGGCGAGGGGAGGCGTCCGGTATTAAAAAGGTGGCAAAGTAGGCGATCAATACGGACAGCAGTCCCGCCAGAATGTTGCTGACCACCAGATCATTCAGGTCCACCCCAGGATAGCTGGCGAAGTGCAGCATGATGCTTAAACTGAGCACGCTGTTGGCGCCGAACAGAAACAATGGGCCTTTGGACATGCAGGCGAATTTATACAGAAACAGCCCGAAAGCGATCAGGGTCATGATTCCGGGATGCGCGCCGAACAGGCCTCCCAGCAGAGCGACTTCCAGGCCGCAGATCGCCGATGACGCCACCAGTTGGCGCGCCAGGTGCGCGTTCATCACCGGCGCCAGACCAAGCAGCAATACCGGCGTGACGGTGAAGAAGACGCCATAGTTCCAGCCAAACAACTTACTGATGGTGAACCCCAGCACCGCGCCAGTGGCGATGCGCAGGCTCTGGCGCAAGTCATTCTCGGAGAGTGGATGATCCCATAATCGCATAACGACGCCTGCTTAGTAGATGTAGTGCAACAAGCTGAGGAAACGAATCTGCGCCTTGGCGAAGGTGGAGAAAATTGCTCCATCCGGCAGCAGCTGCACCGTGGCGCGTGCGCCGGACGGCAGTTGTTGCGCATCCGCGGCGTCCAGTTGCAGATGCAAACGCATACGCTGCGCATCGCGCACCCAGCGGTTGGATTGCGTGGGCGTCGCCAGACGACCGTCTGCATCGAACTGGCCGGCGCTGACGCCGGCGTCGAGACTGCTGACGCGGGCCTGGAATACCTGTCCGGGTTTGCCGTCGAAAGCGACCAGCGCTTCATTGTTCAAGTCAAAGTTACGCAGACTTTTTTCGCGAAAGTCAGCGATGACGTCCAGGTTGTCGGATACCAGCGCCACCAACGGCGCTCCTGCGACAGCGTAGGCGCCCGCCTCAAGTTGCAGGTTGGTGATAACGCCATCTTCCTCCGCCTTTATCCGGGTGTAGGAGAGATTCAATTGCGCCTGTTTCAATTGGGTTTCTGCGGTGCGAACGGTCAGGTTGGCGTCGCTCAGCTCGCCCCGGCTGACTTCCAGCTCTTTCAAGTGCGCTTTCACCGACGTTAACTTCGCCTGGGCGGTGCTTGCGTCGCTCTCCGCCTTGTCCAGCTGCTGCTGAGATACGACATTGCGTTGGAACAAGGTTTTCAAGCGCAGGGCTTCGCGGTTTTTCTGACTCAACGTCGCCGATGCGGCTTCCACATCCGCTTTGGCGGCGGCGATGGAGGCATCCAGTTGCGCGTTGTTTTGTTTAACCCGCTCCAGATTCAGCTGCGCCTGCTCGACGGCGATCTTGAAAGGCTCTGGGTCAAGGTCGAAGAGAATATCGCCTTTGCGCACCGGCTGATTATTCTCTACATAAACCGCTGTGATGGGACCGCTGATCCGCGGCGCCACCTTGGTGACGATACGCGTCGCCATGGCCTGGGGCGTCAGCGGCATGGCGATGTCGGCGATAAGAAAGTAGGCGAAAACAAAAACGAAAGCGATGCAGGAGTACTTTATCCACTGCGCGAATTTTTGATCGGGGGTCATAAACTCTTACTTCTTTCAATTAGGGAACTACGGGTTCTGAAACTCAAGGGCATTCAAGGCGATTTGCTCCAACATGACGCCGAGCTTTTTCTGATCGTCTTCACTGATTTGATTCAGCAGGCGCCGGCGCACTTTGAGTATGTGGGCTTCCATTTGCGTTATCAGTGATTTGCCGGCATCCGTCAGGCTCACGATGCGCGCCCGTTTGTCGTGAGTACAACAATGCCGCTGGATGAGAGATTGATCCTCGAGCTGCTTTAGCGTGCGCATCAGCGACGCCAACTCAATTTCAAGCGCTTCCGCCAACTGCTTCTGGCTGATGTTGTCGCCCAGACGCTGCAGCTTTAATAACGCGGTCCAGCGCGGGTAGGTCAGACCCAGCGGGGCGAGCTCCCGGTCGGCAGTCATCTTCCAAAGGCGCGAAACGCGGCCAAGCTGCTCCGCTAGGGAAAGGTCTTTGAAGGTATTGGTGGGAGGGTTCATGGCGTGGCGCTCAAATTAGTTAGCATGCTAAATAATATAATATGCTTAGCAAGCTAAGTAAATGTGAGAGACGGAGAAATCTGGTAAGGAGAAGTACGCAGACAGCGGATTTAGGTAAAAGTTACCGTTTTCGTATAGTCAGTCTCGGTCTAACGTACTGATTTCATTTCCTCAAAATCGCTAATCCTGGCAGGGGGCGTCATGGCTATTGATCTATTTCCGTTTTCTATCCAGGTGACACTTGGTCAGACCGAGACAGATGATATTTCACAAAAACTGGACGCTACGGTTCAGCTTTATCAAGAACTTCAACCAGACGACAACGCGGCTCAGATAAGCATAGAGGAGTATCATCCCTATGGCGCCACGACAGTATTTGATCCTACGAAAAGGGTGGAGGATAGCTTTCAAACTATCCGTTATAGCGGCAGGACGTTGGATGACGTGGGGCTTCATTATTTTGGATATCGATACTACCAACCCTGGGCGGGAAGGTGGCTTACTGCCGATCCTCAAGGGGCGACCGATCAAATGAACCTGTTCCAGGCCGTTAACAATCCGGCCAATAAATAGGTCGGCCAAAAAATAGCCCCCCCTAATTCTTTTTACTTTTCCATAAACGACAGGGCCAGTTCCTATCTGGCCCTGCTCGCCGCTGCCGGGAGATTAAATTTACTCCCAACTAAAACGTAACGATTTGTAATGTTGGTGACGGGGAGCGCTTTAGAAAGCTCGCTACCTGTATTGATAATTCTTATCAACACATCAACAGCAAGAAAAAGGAAAACAATATGGAAGTCTATTTGATTGGACATGGCGGCTGGCTGGAAGAAGATGGTTATTTCGACATGCCGAGAAATGTGGTGCTCCATCTTTACTGTCCTCACACCAAAAAGTTCGACAGCAGTTGGGAGAATGCGGTCAGAGCCGGGCAGGCTGTCGCCCATCAGGACTTCAGTCATGAAAGAGGTCCCCAGCGTTGTCGCAACTATCGTTTGGCGCACCCTGGCGGCATTAAATCCAAAGTCGGCTACGACTCTCTGCATCCCCTGATTCCCCCTCATTATATCGGCGCTAACTTGCGTGATCAGTTGAACTGCGCCGTTAAAGATCGCGTTACCCACTGGTACGTACACCTTAAAGATATCCTGAATTCCATCAGGCCCAATGGCGCTGTCTGTCATGTGCATTGGCTCGCCTGCCGCGACGACCTGAAAGGCATCGCATCGGACTTTGAAAGAGAGGCCAAAGGCAGGTATGGCGGCATATACGGCGGTGAGCCGAAAAAAGCCGTCGGTAAGCTGGACATGAGTAAATTCCAGCTAAAAATCGGATAAGAATTCGACCGCCGGTCAGACCGCTTTCCGGGGAGCATCCCTCGCTCCCTGGTTGTGAGTGGTTAGCCGGCGTTTTTCAATTGAATACGCCTTGGTTCACCTCCTCCTGCTGTCCGTCATCTCCTCTCAACTGCTTTTAGTTTCTTGCATAACCAGCTGATAAATTTAAAGTTGTCGCGAATTTAACGCATCCGTTACACTGGTTTGAATTTATCTCCCCCTATCCCGGCGCTAAGCGTGATGACCAAAGGCGTGGGCTGCTTGGGATATCAGCCAAGGACTTATGAGATGCTGTCAGAACAACAAAAAGCCCAGTATGCAAAGGATGGTTATTTACTGTTGCCGGATTTGGTGACGCAGCCGGAGTGTGAGGCGTTAATCGCACGCGCCTACGAGATCATCGAAGAAGATAATCTGGCGCAAGCTGCCCGTTTCTCCACCATTGATCGCGCCCAGATCAATAACGCATATTTTCTCGGTTCCGCGGAAACGATTCGCTGCTTTTTCGAAGAAGAAGCCTTCAGCCCGGAAGGTGAGTTGCTGCAGCCGCGGGCGCAGTCCATCAACAAAATCGGTCATGCATTACATGACCTGGACCCGGTCTTCAAACGCTTCGCGCAACGCCGCGAATTCGGCGATCTGGCCCGTGATCTGGGGCTATCGCGACCTTCGTTGTATCAGACTATGGTGATCTTCAAGCAGCCGCGAATTGGCGGTGAAGTCACCTGGCATCAGGACGCCACGTTCTTCTATACCGAACCCAGCAGCGTCATCACTTACTGGTTCGCCCTGGAAGACGCCACCTTGCAAAACGGCTGCCTTTGGCTGGAGCCCGGCGGCCATCAAGGCCCCTTGCGCGAACGCTATTTGTGCGAACAGGACGACCTGCGCATGCAGCCATTGAGCGGCCAGCCCTGGCCAACTGACAGCGGAACCCCCATGCCCGTCGAAGCCGGCAGTCTGTTGGTCTTCCATGGTCATCTACCGCACTACAGCGCCTCCAACCGTTCCGACAAATCCCGCATCGCCCTGACATTTCATGTGGTCGACGGGGCTTGTCAGTATGCGCCGGAGAATTGGCTGCAGCGGGGGAGGTTGGGGAGTTTTTCAATATGAGGATGTGAGCTTTCGCCTGATAAATAATCATAAAAGGCTGCTTTCGAGCCCTGTTTACGCCGCGACCATGACACAGGGCAGGCAAGCCGGTAATAAAGTTCTGCGTGAAGAACTCAAATCCCTATACTGTATTCAACAATCCCTGGCCTGGGAAAATGTTGCTCATTTATACCGCCGCCAGGGGCTGATCGCCGCCGTTTTATAGATGTATTGTCGATATGAGGGACAAACCCATGTCTGGTCAGGACGCGTCACCGCTCAAGATCCACGCAACCTTAGTCGAAAAGATCAATTTTGCTTGCCATCAGAGCGCTTACGCCCTGTTGCGCGAGTTGAAAATCGAGAATTCGGGCGCGGAGGATCTCCACCATCTGGTGGTCACACTGGACGCTGCGCCGGCGTTTCTTAAAAAGAAAGCATGGACGATAGACAGTCTTGCGGCGGACGGACAAGTTGTGATCAAGGATCGTGACCTGGAGCTGGACGGCGGTTTCCTGTTTGGTTTGACCGAATCCATGCGCGGAAGCGTGACGATTCGCGTCAATTGCGGGGATGAGCTGCTTGCCGAGCAGGCGGTTGACGTTGAGTTGCTGGCCTGCAATGAATGGGGCGGCGCAGGCTTTATGCCGGAGCTTTTAGCCGCTTTTTGTACGCCTAATGACCCCGCTGTAGATCGTTTGTTGGGACAGGCCGGCAAAGTGCTGAGGGAGGCGGGCAAACCGGACGCCATTGACGGCTATCATTCTAAAAGCCGGGAGCGGGTATGGCTGATCGCCTCCGCGATATACTCCGCCATTGTCAAATTACAAATAGGGTATGCGCTGCCTCCCGCCAGCTTTGAGCGCAACGGCCAAAAAATTCGGCTGCCGAATCAGATAGAAGCCAACAAGGTGGCCACCTGTCTGGACACAACGATGCTGTTTGCTGCGGCGTTGGAGCAAGCCGGGCTTAATCCCATCGTGGTGTTAACAAAAGGGCATGCGTTAGTGGGGCTCTGGCTGCAGCCTGAAGATCTCTCAAGTGTTCTGGTGTATGAAGCAGAGGTTTTTCGCCAGCGTATCCCTTTGAAAGAGCTAATTTTAATCGAAACCACGCTGGTGACGTCGCATCCCGCCGCGCCTTTCTCCAAAGCGGTGCAGGCCGGGAGCCAGGCGGTGTCGTTGGAAAAAGACAGCGAGTTCGTCGCGGCCGTTGATATCCGCCGGGCGCGGGCGCATCGCATAAATCCAGTCAGTTTGCAGACGCCGCGATCCCAGTTCGATGAATCCGTCAGTGAGGACGAGAGCATAGAGCCGGGGTTGGAAGAGGCTCCGTCGTTGCCCTCTTATTCCGTTCCTGATGAGGAAGATCTCTCCGATAGCAGCCCAAGCGGTCGTTTAGAACGCTGGCAGCGCAAGTTACTGGATTTATCCGCGCGTAACCCGCTGCTTAATCACAGGCCCGGCAAAACCACTCTGGCTTTTGTCTGCAGCGATCCCGGCGCATTGGAAGATGTTTTGGCCACAGGGGCGCGAATTTCAATCGCGCCATTCCCCAAGTTTCATGTCCAGGAACAAGATCAGGATATCTATCGTCAGCGCACCGGGGACGATTTGAAGGAAGAATATGCCCGGCACGCGCTGTCGAAAAAGCAGCTGCTGGTTGAAATTCCGCAAGAGGAACTGGATAAGCGCGCGGTTGAAATATATCGCAAAGCGCAGACCTCCCTTAAAGAAGGCGGTTCTAACACCCTGTTTCTGGCAATTGGTTTTCTACTCTGGAAACAGAAGGACAAAGACGACCGTCGCTACCGCGCGCCGTTGATCCTGTTGCCTGTTTCTCTGGAGCGAAAATCCGTTCGCAGTGGCGTCAAGATGACCGCCAGCGAAGACGATCCCAGATTTAATACGACCTTGCTGGAAATGCTGAAGAAAGACTTCGGTATTGAAATTAGCGGCCTGCATGGGCCGTTGCCGCAGGATCATAGCGGCATTGACGTGGAAGGCGTCTGGAACAAAATCAGGCAGGCGATCAAGGACGTGCCGGGATTCGAAGTGGTGGAGGAGGTCGTCCTTGGCCATTTTTCTTTCGCCAAGTACTTGATGTGGAAAGATCTGGTGGATCGCTCCGAGTCCCTGAAACAAAGCGCGGTGGTGAAGCATCTTCTGGAAACGCCAAGAGAGCCTTACGAGAGCGATATCCGCTTTGTTGACCCTGGGGATATTGATAAAGAGTACACGCCGGCGGATTTGCTGACGCCTTTGCCGGCGGACTCGTCTCAGATGTCCGCTATCGCCACGGCGGATCGGGGCAAAAATTTTGTCATCATCGGGCCGCCGGGAACAGGGAAAAGTCAGACCATCGGCAACCTTATCGCCCACATGATGGGCAAAGGCAAGAAAGTGCTGTTTGTGTCAGAAAAAACCGCGGCGCTGGAAGTGGTTCACCGGCGACTGAAAGACATCGGCCTGGGCCATTTCTGCCTGGAGCTGCATTCCAATAAGGCGAAAAAAGCTGACGTCCTGAATCAGCTGCGCACCTCCTGGGAGAGTTTTTCTCAGTCGAAGGTCAATGAGTGGCAAACGGAGGCGGAGCGACTGAAAGCGCTGCGTGATCGACTAAACCAAGTCGTCAACGCCCTCCACAAACGTCGCCGAAATGGCTTAACGGCTCATTACGCCATCGGCGTTAAAGTCCGTGATAGCGAGCTTGCAGCGAAGGCGAAGCTAAACTGGCCTAATGCGGACTATCATGATGACTCGCAGTTGCAAAAGCTGCGGGAAGCCGCGGAGTTGCTGGGCATTCAGGCAAAAGCCGTGGGCGAAATGGTTGATCACCCATTGCAAGTTATCGCTCATTTCGATTGGCGTCCCCAATGGCAGGAAGAGGTGGTCAACGCCGCCAGACAATTACAGGTCGGCGCCAAACAGGCAGCGAAAGACCTGACTGTATTTGAGGGCGCCCTGGGAGTTAGCTTTGGCGGCGCCGACTTGTCTAAGCTCGATGCGGTGGCTGAACTGGGGCAAGTATTGCTGGACTCCTACAGGACACAGGCGTCGTTCGCCCTGGAGCCGGACGGCCCTGACCGTCTGGAGGCGCTGGAAGAGGCGGTTGGACAGCTAAAAGTCTATATCGACGCGCAATCCAGGTTGAGTTGTAAGTATGACGCTCTGGCGTGGAAGAAGCTTGATGCTGACAGTCTCGACGTCCAGTGGCGGGACGCTAATCAGACATGGTGGCCCAAAAGCTTTTTCGCCAAACGAAAAGTACTCAAACAGATGCGCCAGCATGGCGCGCTGGGTGATCCAGACCCCAACAACGATATCCCGGTTCTGAAGCAGTTGCGAACCACAGGCGACCACATTGACCGTCTGGATGGAATGCTGAAAGGGTTGCGCGACTGGAACGTATACGACTCAGATCCCGATGTGATCGCGTCTCTCAAACTGCTGGGGTCTCGCGCTCGCATCGCGGTGAGCAAGCTCGCCGACGACGCGGATGGGTTGATCTTCCTGCGATCAAAAATCAGGGGGCTGCTATACGACGCCAACGACCTTCTGGCCCCGGAGGCGACCGTTGGAAGAGGCATTGCGGATTTGCTGTCGTCACTGGAGCGACTCAAGGCGATCAGCCAGCCATTTGAGGGCTTGATTGGCAATACGCTGAATGGATATCTACCGAGCAATACGCCGGCGTTAGCGGCGATGGACGCGCTTTGTCAGGGAATAATTGAACATCATCACTCCATGAAAGACTGGTGCGGCTGGGTGCGCAGACGCTCCGATGCCCTGGATCATCAGATGGGGCCGTTGGTGGAAGCGGTTGAAAAAGGCGATGTAAACCCCGAGGACGTCATGGATATTTTCGAAGCCGCCTATTGCGCCTGGTGGTCTTCAGCGGTGATTGGCGAGGATGAAATCCTCAGAACGTTCTCGTCGCCGGAACATGAGTCGGCCATTCTCCATTTCAGAGATCTGGACTCCCAATTCAGTGAACTCACGGCGCAGTATATTGCGGCGAAACTGGCGGGGGATATTCCAGATCCGGACGACATCAAACGCAGTTCATCCTGGGGCGTTTTACGTCACGAGCTGCAGAAGAAAACACGACATAAGCCGGTTCGGGAGATGATGGAGGAAATTCCCGATGTAGTGACCTCTCTGGCGCCTTGTCTGATGATGTCGCCGCTATCCATCGCCCAGTTTCTGTCGGCGGAGCAAGCGCTGTTTGATGTGGTTATTTTTGACGAAGCCTCGCAGATTACAGTTTGGGATGCGGTAGGCTCTCTGGCGCGGGGCAAGCAAGTCATTGTCGCGGGCGACCCGAAACAGATGCCCCCCACTAACTTTTTCGCTCGCTCCGACGATGATCCTGATGGGGATATCGACGCTGAGGGCGATCTTGAAAGTATCCTTGATGAGCTGATCGGCGCCAGTATCCCTCAACGGGTGCTGAACCTGCATTATCGCTCGCGTCGGGAGAGCTTGATCGCCTTCTCCAACAGTCGCTACTACGACAGCTCCCTGATCACCTTTCCGGCGCCGGTGCATCCGGACAAAGGCGTTTCACTGGTTCGCCCGGAAGGTTTCTACGCCCGAGGCAAAGCCCGTCACAATCAAGGCGAAGCGAAGGCGATCGTGGCGGAGATTGTACGCAGAGTCACCTCTTCCGATGCGAAAGTGCGCGCTCAATCCATTGGCGTGGTCACATTCAACACGGAACAGCAGACACTGATTGAAGATCTGCTGGATAAAGCCCGCTCCGATGATCCGTCCATTGAATGGGCGTTTTCCGAGGAGTCGACCCTGGAGCCCGTATTCGTGAAGAACCTGGAGACGGTTCAGGGGGATGAGAGGGACGTCATACTGTTCAGCATTACCTATGGCCCGGATGAAAGCGACCATGTGACGATGAACTTCGGGCCGCTGAACCGCAATGGCGGAGAGCGACGTTTGAACGTGGCGATGACCCGGGCGCGCTCTGAAATGATCGTCTTTTCGACAATGACGCCAGAGCGTATCGATCTTTCCAGAACGCAGGCCAGGGCAGTGGCCGATCTCAAGCATTTTCTCGAGTACGCGGAGCGGGGCGCTTCCGCCTTGGGCTCCGCGGTTCACGGTTCAATAGGCGACTTCGAATCGCCCTTCGAAATTGCCGTAGCGAGAGCCCTGCAGGATAAAGGCTGGATTATTCATCCCCAGATTGGCGTCTCCGCCTACCGCATCGATTTAGGCATCGTGCATCCTGATGCGCCGGGCCTGTATCTGGCGGGTGTCGAATGCGACGGAGCGATGTACCATAGCTCCGCCTACGCCCGAGAGAGAGACAAAATCCGCCAGGCGGTGCTTGAAGGCTTGGGATGGACGCTGTTCAGAGTCTGGTCAACGGACTGGTGGACGAACAAGGCCAAGGCGCTAGAAGACCTTCACGCCATGCTACAGCGCCACCTCGAAAAAGTGCGTGAGGAAGATACACGGAAGGAAGCTGGTGAAGAGGCAGTCAGCTAGCGGGCGGTTGATGCATTGCGGGAGAAAGTCCCCGCAGTGATCTTCCAATGGAACCATGGGGCTGGTGGATGTATCTTCAGGAATCAGAATAGGTAAAACACGGATGCGGGTTATACAAATGTTAGGCATCAAGGATCGTAAGTGGAAATAATCAAGAATATTGAGTCGGGCGAATTTGGTATAGAAGGCGAAGTCTACTTTCGCTGCTTCGATAAGTATATTGCGCTATCCGTAGAAGGTGAAAATATCGAATTTGCGCAAATGTGTGCGGAATACCTAAATGAGCTAACCGATGAAGTCATAAGTTCTTTATGCGAGGCCTCTATCAGGTATTGCAATGGCTTTCTTGAAGCAATTGGTGAGCCGATAAAGACCTTTGAAAAACCTACAGAAGTTCTTAGCTTGATTTATCCGAGCGTATTGTTGGTTCCAAGTCCAGAAAATGAGCGCGAGCCAGTAATTCACATGGAGCTAAATTGTGAGTGGGAGCCAGAGCATGGTATGGAATGGGTTGTTCGAGGTAATAAGGTGCTCTACGTCGGCGCCTTCAATGGTGAAGATCCTTGGTCCGATTTTTGTCAAAAGAAAGCCTGGAACTATGCCTAACTAAGGCAAGCTCAATCACCCAGTGCAAAAAAACACATCGGGAGCGAGGTGCCTGCTTATAAATTTGCTGACCTTCTCGGTATTGAGCATTACCAATGGCTGGCGGGGCATGATATACCTCGGCATGGCGAAGAAATTGTAAGAAGTAATCCTGGAGCTGAGTTGGTTGGCTAGTTCGCCTCTAACACTCAGCAGTAAGTGACCGCTGTGCTTGGCGTTATACACCTTGAGAGTTATGAGCAATTACATAAGAATTGAACGAATCCCGTATGAAGAACCTTACCATGTGCAGCTTGTTTGGAACGTATCCAATAGTAGTGTTTCAACGTGCTTCGAATATTATGACAAAGCGGATTCATTAGAAGAAATTGCTGGCGGGTTAGAAAATTTTCCCCGGCATAGCAGTGATGTTTTCTTATATGAAATTGGCTCTGAGAAGCCCGAAGATAATTTTGCGTACTATTTCAGGCTTAGAGCTTTTACTACTGATTCACGTGGTAGCTCGGCGCTTCAAATTCGATTTAGCAACAACAGAGATTTACCATGCCGAGGAATAGTCGAATTCTGTATCGAAGCAGAACCAGCAGCTATAAATAGGCTCGGCAAGCTCTTTCGAGAATTTTCACATCTAAATCAAGAATACATGGCTTGGTCAGATACTGAATCATTTATAGGCAGAAAATACGAATATATATAGCAAAGCCAAGGGCAATTGCCCGTGCGAAAAGCGCATGGGCTGAACCTCGCTGACGCTCCGTCTGTATTGACCTAAACAAGGCCGCTCTGTAACAAATGCAGCGCCAGGGTGGATAGTTTCTGAATAGATGGCTTCTGAATGGATAGCTTCTAAATAGATAATCATCGGGGGCGGCAGGTACTGCTCTTCCTGCATGCCCCCGACGAAACAACCCCTAATTACGGATTCAACAACCCAGGCCAGGTGGAGCTGTTCACCGGCTTGGGATAGCCGTCGTCTACTTTGTCTTGGCTGATGCTGTAGCGCAGGTAGCGTTGGCCGGTCAGGAAGATGTAGCCGCGGCTGTCGCTCCATTTTACGGCGGCGGTGATTTCTTGGGCGTAGCTGCCCAGTCCCGGCCAGGTGCTGTCGTTGATCGGTTTGGGGTAGCCGTTGTCCACGGCGTCGCTGTTGATGTCGTAACGAATGTAATCGCCGTTGCTCAGGAAGAAGTACACTTTCTGATTGTGCCAGCGCAGGGCGGCTTCTATCTGGTCTTTGTAGGGCTCCAGGCCGGGCCAGGTGGCGTTGTTGATGGGCTTGGGGTAACCGCTTCTTACCTTGTCGCCGATGTTGTCGTAATTGATGTATTGACCGTTTTTGAGGAAGTAGTAGCTGGTTCCGGCGTCTTTCTGAAAGCTGGCGGTGATCAAATCCCGATATGCTTCCATGCCCGGCCAGTTCTGGTTATTAATGGCTTTGGGATAGCCGCCGTCTGACTTGTCCAGCACCTTGTCATAACGTACATACTGTTGATCATTACGGAAGAAATAGGCCTTGAAGGCGTCTTTGCTCAATGCGGCGTCAATCTGGAAATTATTCAGGCGCAGCGCCAATGGCGTACTGTTGATCTCCACCACATAGTCCATGACGCCGGCGGCGGTCATATCTGGATCAGACCAGCCGCGATCCATGGAATAAACCTGATCCACTAACTCGCCGTTACGGTAGATATTCGCCGGTTTCTGCTCATCGGTATACCAGGTGAAACGCTGGGTGGTGGAGCCGTCCTCCATCAGTTTGCGCACCCCCAGATCGCCAATCAACGGCAAGCCGTCCAGGCGCCAGGAAGCGTCAATGGTCACGCCAAGATGACGTAACACGGTGGGAGCGATAGAGGCTTGCGACGGATAGCCGTAGAGCGAATTGAACTGCGTGTTGGGAATGTCCGTCACCTGTTGCGAGAACTCCGCGTTCATCGGCTGATTGGACCCGATAAAGATGGTTTTTTCCGGCTCAGTCTGATTGCCATGGCCGCAACCCACAATCGGCATGCGACCGTGGTCCGTGGTCACTAACACCAGCCAGTTATCGGCGTTCTGATTTTGCAGGCTGGCCACTTTATCCAGAAGCTGTCCCAGGCGGCGGTCAGAGTCCTGCACGGCTTTATCGTAGGCGCTGCCGAAGCAACTGGCGTGTCCTGCATGATCGGGATCGTCCAGATGCAGGAACACAAAGTCAGCAGGCGTCTGGGAGAGGGTTTGCAGCGCGCGATTGACCACTTCTTCATCATTCACGCCGCTGACCACCTCATCAATATTGGCGACTTCATTGGCGAAGAAATTGGTGTTGATGGGCGCCCAGTTGGCGATGCTGGCCACATAGGCGTCAGGCTTGGCGTCCTTGACCCGTTTGAATAAGCCTGGAAACTCAGGATTGGCCAGGCCCGCGTCATTGGAATTGACCCCGTGCTTGGACAGCCACACTCCGGTCAATATGGTCGCCCAACCCGGCCCGCTGATCGTTGGCTGCTCCGACGCGGCGCCCTGAATACCGCCAGTGTAGGCCTTGGTGATGTTGAGCCGGTCAAAGTTGGGCGTGTTCAAGCGTTGAACCTGCTCCAGTTGCAGACCGTCAATCCCGATCAAGAGAACTTTATTATCCGCCACAGCCAAAGACGTCATCGCCAACAGGCCAACGCCCGCCGCGCAACTCTTCCAGTTAAGCATAATCTCTCCTAGTTTTTGGGTTTATCTGGTATATACCAGCCAAAAAAGAATAGCTGCGATTGGTGACAGTGGGGTTAACGTAATGTGTACTTTATTCGGTTTTAGGAACTGGGTTCGATTCTGGGCGCTGAGTTCATTTATTGACTCAGGCGACAGACGATAGGGGCGTGCCTGTATAAGCGCCCGGCAAATGTCTAGAATTCCCCTTTCTTGAATGGTTTCCACCAAGGAATAAAACATAATGCCGAAAGCGTTAGAACCGCTGTACTGCAGTGATGCGTGCAAGAGCAAAATGCGGGTGAGGTCGTTCAGCGCCTGTCCTGTTTGCAAGCAGATATGGGATGCGCAGCAGCCGGAAGGTAGCCGTCATTATCGAAATAATGCGTGGAAGATGTGTGAGGCCTGTTCCCTGGCGAATCACTGTTGCGTGGTCTGTGGCGCTAAAATAGATCGTTGAGTTCTCTTGTTTAAAAAGTGCTAATGAGAGCCGACCCAAAACGGCGGGAGCAGTTAGCTTCGCCAACCCGCCACTTTCACGCATAACCCTTTGGCCAGCAGTTGTGCGCTGGGGGCGCCAGTCGCTGAGCCGCCGGGCTTTTCGATGGAAACGAGCAAATGTTCCGCGCTTTGAATTAACTCCCATTCCCGCTGTGACAGATTTCTTTGCGTTTGCCCCTTCAGTTCAATGGTTCCCAAACTGCTGACGGTATTGTCATCCCTTGAAACGGCCCACAGTTGTAGCGTCGCATTCTGGGCGATGACGGGCTTTTCCACGATGTTCAGGGACAACTGGCGAGCCGCTTTGTCGACGGTCACCACCATGACCGCCTGTTCGTCCGCATTCTCCATCACCGCGACATAGTTAACGCTGGGCGCAAGCGTCGCCAGTTCGGGACTGATCTGTTCGGAACCGGACAGAGCAGGGTAGAGCGCGATGCACAGCGCCAAAGACAGAGCGGCGGCGGAGAGGTATTTGTAGAAGCTCAGTTTGCGTAATAGCTTCTCCATCAACTGACTGGGCGCATCGTTGATACTGGCGGATATGGCTTTCCAGGTCGCCGTTTTGGGCGCTACTGGCGCCGTCTTCTCATGCAGCGGCTGAAACTTTTCTTCCCACTGACGCACCCGTTTGGCGACGGTCTCGTCTTGGCGCATGATGGCTTCGAAGCGTTTGCGCGCTTTGCCTCGCAGTGCGCCGATGACGTAGTTTGACGCCAGACGGTCCAGAAGCTCTGGATTTTTGTATCTTAATGGCCGAGGCATTGCGCTAACCTCCCAAGACCCCGCTTCAGCCAGACTTTGACGGTATTAACGGGCTTTTCAATGTGCACGGCGATGTCTTCGCGGCTGTAGCCGTAGTAATAAGCCATGAGGATGGCGTTGCGGTTCAACACATCCAGCGATCTCAGGCAGCGGTGGATGCGGCATTTTTCGTTTGAGTTCAGCACGTCGCGCAGGGGAGAGTCGACGAGGTTCTGCTCAAGCAGTTGCTCGATCTCATCATGGCGCTCCCGGCGCGTCTGCTCCCGGTTTTCCGCTTTCAGCTTATCCAGGGCGCGATAGCGCACTAGCGACGTCATCCAGGTCATGGGTTCGCTAAGGCTGCGGCGATATTCGTCCGCCTTATGCCAGATCTGCAAAAAAGCTTCCTGCAGAACATCATTTGCTAAATCCGTGTCTCGTAAAATTATCATGGCTACTCCATTGAGCTTCGGCGCGACGCGTTTATAAAGCTGCTCCAGCGCCTTTTGATCTTTAAGCGCAATACGCGCCAACAGATTTTCCAGTTCGTCCGGGTCGAAAGTGTTTTCCATGGCACTAAAAAACTCGCCCCGACCCATGCGGAATGCGGGGCGTCCTTATTGTTGAGTCACTTGGACGACGTGATCAGGTGAGTCTGAATGCAGCGCAAGTTGAAGTGCGCTCAGATAAAAACGTCGCCATCTCCATTAGAAAAACGAGCGGCCCTCATCCATCTACGACACCCAGAGAGAAAAAGTTACAGCGGTGGAAAACTTTTTCGTCCGTATATTTCTGGGAGCGGTTTTTTATTCTGCGACTCTCTGCGGGCGTTCATGTCACGCCGGCGCAGAGAGGAGAAGAGGGCGCTTAAAAAGGCGGTTACGGTTGCGCGACGTACCACACATTGCCGACGCCGTGGCCAGTGGCGTCACCCTGTTGACGGTCGCCCACCCACAGGTACAACGGCTGATTCTTGTAAGCCCATTGATAAGTCCCGTCGTTGCGGGCGATCACCGTAAACTCGCCCCAGGTTTTGGCGTTCTGTTGCGCCAGGAACGGAGGCCAGCTGTCTGCGCAGGCGTCATAACAAACGGAAGCCCCGTTGCTGTCTTTCGTGAAGGTGTACAGCGTCATGCCCTGGGCGTTCGCGAACACTTGGCCGACAGAGGTGGAGACTTTGGTGACGACGCGATTGGCGCTGTCGTTAGCGGCCGTTTTGACATAGTCGCCCTGGTTGCTGGCGCTTGTGTAGGCGGCGCTGCTATAGGTTTTCTTTGCATAGTCGTCATCGCAATAACGATCCGCTTTTCCTTCAGCATGCGCGGCGGAAGTGAAACCAGTGAAAGCAACCATCAAGGCGGTCAGTGCGGCGAAGTTCTTCATGAGAATGTCCTTTTAATCTGTAAGTTGAATGGCGTTGTTGTGATCTCATTGATTAAGACGACGCCGACGCGGTGTTTGGATGCAAAATACTTTTTATTTCTCTAATTATTTTTTGGGGTGGGGGGGATGAAGAGAGCGCGTTTGACGATGCGTCGCCATAGACGCTCAGAATTAAGCTAAGGCGTAGAACGGATTCGCCCCGCCTTCCAAGGAAAGCAGGGCGGCTCCTGAATCACAGCCTGAAAGATTATTGAATCATCTGCGCGATGTGCTCAGGCAACTCAGACAGCAGAGCGAGTCTGGGGGGCGTGGTCGTCAGGTCCAATACTTCTATATTGTCGGTGGCTGAGCCGTCGGTGGTTACTTTGGGGGCGCACACCAGATACTCGACATTCTTCGCGCTGATGGCGATGCGCAAGCCGTCATCGTCGGTGCGTACGCCGGCTTCAAAGTCTTCCGCGACGCCGCGCAAGGTGAATCGCACAATGTGGTCGAGATTCAACAGTTCCAGCTCCTCTGCATGTTCGCTTTTATCGACGACGGTGCAGAATCCCGGTGAGGTGGATACTTTGACCACGGGTTGATTGTTCTGGTCCAGAAAGATGCCGTCGAAATCCTGACTGCCTTCGCGTCCGGGCGGGCTCACGTTAAAGAACGGGGCGCCTTCTGTGGCGCCGTTGTTGTCCCGTTGCTCGCCAATGACGCCCAATACCAGGACATCCACGCCATCGCCGCCATCGAAGAAGTCGCTGCCGTCCCCTGGCGTCCAGATGAAGAGGTCGTCGCCGCCATTGCCGAAGGCTCTGTCGCGGTTGTCGGCGCCTTTGTTGTCGCCGTCGACGCTGGAATTGAAGTCTTCTGTACCGCCGATAAGAATGTCGTCACCCGAGGCGCCGAGCATGACATCCACACCCAATCCGCCTATCAGAATCGAGTCAACGCCGTCTTCCGCCTGCAGGACGTCCCCTGCGCGCTGGCTCTGGTTAGAGGAGCCACCCGGTCCGCCGGGATTGAACGACAACAGTGCGGAACTCTTGGTGTTCAGGTCCGTCCCCTGGATAACCGTGAAGTTCTTCTGATTGATATCGCCGCCGTTCTGGCCGTCGTTGTTGTCGGGTCCTTTGGAGCCGTCGCCAGAGCTGGAACAGCCGGCCGCAGTCATCATGATAGACAAAATGATCGCGCTGCTCAGCGCATGCTTTGAGTGGTTCATATTGTATTCCTTGGTCGATTCTCGGTTCAGTGGAAGTAACGCGTTTAACGTAAGCTGGCTGGAGCTGTGGCGGCCGTGGGCGGCAAGTCGTCCAGCGTGACTCTGACGGGAGGAGACTGGGAGATGTCATAGACTTCTATTTCGTCGCCGGACCGCGAAGGGCACACAACAAACTCTGTGTTTTTCAAATGAACCGAGATTCTCAAGCCTGTATCCAGCGTATCTGGATCGATATTGGGATCGGCTGCGATGGCCTCGTCGAAGTTATTGGCGGGGCCTGTCAGGATAAACTGAACCAGATGATCGAGGTTCAGTTCGCTCATGCCCTCAGTGGACTTGTCCAGAATTCGGCAAAAGCCGGGAGTTTGTTCAATCCTCAGTTCTGGAAGGCCTACGCTGGGGTTGATAAAAATGCCGTCGAAATCCTGGCTTCCTGGCGTACCGGGAGGACTAACGTTAAAGAAAGGGGCCAAATCCATATTGCCGTCATTATCCTGGGACTCGCCAATCAGGCCGATAACCAGAATGTCCTGGCCTTCGCCGCCGTCGAAGAAGTCATTACCATCCCCAGGCGTCCAGACGAAAATGTCATTGCCCTTGCCGCCGAAGGCGCGGTCGCGGTTAAAGCTGTTGAAGTCCTCGGTGCCGCCGATGATGATGTCATCGCCGTCATTGCCGAAGAGCACATCAATACCCAGACCGCCGATCAGAATGTCGTTACCGTCCGTGCCGTAAATCTGATCGCCAAATTGCAGGCTTTGGTCGCCGCCGCCATTGGAGCCGCGGTTGGCGGAATAGAGTTGGTTGATGGCCTCGTTTGCGCCTTTGATGGAATTGAGGTCGTTGCCAATGACGATGTCCGCCCGCGCATTCAGCGCTCCTCCCAGTAGGGAGAGGGAAACGGCGGTCGCCAAACATGTTTTCGACAGGTTCATACATTTATCCTTTAGTGTTGTTTAAATCGTGCTGTTTAAATCAAGATCATCGATTGATGTCGGGTGTTGACGGCCGTCATCACCTTTACGACACCGAAGGAAAAAAAGTTACAGCTGGGAAAGTGTTTTCTTGGACGCGCGGTTCCGATTAGGTTCGCTTAAGCGTCCGTCGGTTAAGTTGGGTCTAAGCGCTGGCGGCTACTTCAACGCCAGCGCGAGCGAGGAGAGAAGGGCGTAGCTTGCGTCCAGTCTCTGTTGTTTGCGTCCTATCTTTATGGCTTAGCGGCGAACCACACATCGCCAACGCCATGGCCAGTTGCGTCGCCTTGCTTGCGATCGCCCACCCACAGATACAGCGGCTGGTTTTTGTACGCCCACTGATACGTGCCGTCTTTGCGAGCGGCTACGCTGAACTCGCCCCATGTTTTCGCGTCCTGTTTCGCCAAAAATGGAGGCCAGCTATCCGCGCAGCCGTCGTAGCAGGCGGAAACGCCGTTGCTGTCTTTAGTGAAGGTGTACAGCGTCATGCCCTGAGCATTCGCGAATACTTCGCCAACCGATGTAGAAACTTTGGTGACCACGGTGGTGGGCGCGCTGGCGACGGTGGACGTTTTGACAAAGCCGCCGGTATTCCCGTAGCCATCGCCATAACCATTAGAAGCGCCGTAGTTATAGGAACCCGCGCTGGCGGAGGTTTTAACGTTGTAACCTGGTTTGTCGTTATCGCAGTAATCACCCCGATCCGCTTGCCCTTCAGCATTAGCGATAGAAGTGAAACCAGCGGCGATCAGAAGAGCGGTCAGTGCGGCGAACTTTTTCATGGGTCTGTCCTTTTAAAATTGTATGTATGTGGTCGGGCCTGAAGACCCTGTATTTCGATCTCGTAGATAAAGACGACGCCGCGTTGGGATTTGGATGCAAGAAAGTTAAAAAAATTTTTAGACGCCGTTTTTTTACGTCTTTCCGGCCCGTGTTTAGCTTCAATCTCGGGATAGATACAAAGGCGTCGCCGGGTATAGAAATAGATCTGTCGGCCAGTATGTAACTGCGCGCGCCATCGCTAATCTGTCAGCAATGATTTCGATAAATCTGCAATAACGATGGATGGAAAGGAGCGTTCAAATGAGCACGCAAAGAGACGTTTTCTCGCAGTGGTTAATGGAACTTAACAACCAGTGGGGGCTGACCTGCCTGGCGTTGGATGCAAGCAATCAATGTCACCTGCTATTGGATGATCATGAACTGTCTTTCGGCCTGAGCAATGACGAGCAGGAGCTGTCGCTATGGTCGCCCGTGGCGTCCGCCGAGTCGTTCCTGGGGAATGCAGAACGGCTGACCGAGCTTTTGGTTATGAACTGTAATGACCACTCCCTGGCTGGCTCAACTTTCGCCATGGATAGCGGCCGAACCCGTCTTTTGTTATGTTTCCGTGTCCCAATCAAAGGGCTTGACGCTCACTCTCTAGGTAATGTCCTGCGGAACTTTGGCGAGACCATCAGTTATGCTGAAGGGGCGCTGTTGGCGTTAGCGAATCGGGGAGTAGGGAGCAGCGAGTCTGCAGGCAGTTTTCCCTATCTCAGAGCCTAGGGCCGCAAGCCCTTCGACAGACATGCGCGCAGCCGGTTATCCTCTTCAGGGCGTTACCCGACAATACTGCTTGTATAAGCCTCCGTGAACCAGACTCTCTAAAACTTAATGGACTAAATACACGGATAGCTGTATAAAAACACAGTGAAAATAATACTAACGAGGAACTGGTTATGTATCGAAAAACGGCGTCAATTAGTGAGCATCAATAAGCATGGGAACAGCCATCAAAGACGTATTTAATCTGACGCTAGTGAGCGAGATTGCTGCGGAGCTACACCGCGCCCATACTCCGTTTGATGCAACAGCCTTTGTCGCGCATTCAATGGACGGTTTGGACAAGTTGGAGCTCACCGGCCGGGCCGCACATATTGCGGAGGCCCTGCACAAGTATCTGCCTAAGCCATTTTCTGAAGCGGCGGCAGTCATCGAAGCGGCGCTTGGCCCGGAGTTACCCGCAACCGGTGAAATTGGTCTAATTCAGCTTCGCTACATGCCGCATCTTGCTTTTGTCCAGAAATATGGCCTTGATGATTACGAGGCATCCATTCGGGTACAGGAGGAGCTGACCAAAAGGTTTACCGCCGAATTCAGCATCCGCGCCTTTCTGGTGAAGTATCCTGAGCGCACCTATGCCCAGATGCTTGCATGGACAGGCCACGAAAACGCACACTTGCGCCGACTTGCTTCTGAGGGCGTCCGCCCGCGTCTGCCATGGGCGCCGCGCTTACACGCTTATCAGCAAGACCCGCGTCCTGTCCTGGACATACTGGAGCGGTTAAAAGACGATCCCATATTTTATGTGCGCCGCTCCGTAGCGAACAATTTGAACGACATTGCTAAAGACCATCCCGCGCTGACCATTGAGACCTGCCGGCGCTGGGCTGTAGATGCATCTGAAGGCCGCACCTGGATTATTCGCCATGCTCTGCGTTCATTGGTCAAGGCCGGTAATAAGGACGCAATCTGCATTCTGGGCGGAACCAAGAATCCTTCGGTGAACATAGACGACATATCCATCACGCCTCAGCGCGTCTCGCTGGGGGAGGCCGTGCGTCTGTCTTTTGAAATGAAAAGCACCGCAACCGAGGCGCAGCGCTTACTGATTGATTATGCCGTGCACTTTGTAAAAGCTAACGGCGGAACCCGGCCAAAGGTCTTCAAACTGCGTACTCTTACCTTGCAACCGAACGAAAAAACCACCCTCAACGCCATAGTGTCTTTCGCGGAATTGAAGACACGCCGCCATTACCCTGGGCGTCACCGCATCGATGTCCTTATTAATGGCGAGTCCTATCCGCTTGGTGATTTCGAGCTGACTCTGTGAGGTGGGAAGCTACTGGCAGGCTGTACAAACTGGTTGACATGTTAGGATGCTCGTCCTATTTTTGATGTGGCTAGGACGTGTGTCCTAAATTGTGGCGTGACTTGATAGACTGCATTTTTCAATAAGAGTGGGTCGGTCAAATCGCCGTCGCTGTTAACGTTATTCTGTTTGGCGGTCATCAGACAATGAGCAATCTCACCACGCGCGAGCTGATAGTGGAAACAGCCGATCAGCTGTTCTATCAGCAAGGTTTTGAGCACACTTCTTTCTCGCACATCGCCGGCGCTATCAGTATTTCGCGAGGCAATTTTTACCACCATTTTAAAACCAAGGATGAAATCCTGGACGCCGTGATTCAGCTACGTCTGGCCAAGACGCAAAAGATGCTGGATCAGTGGGAGGCGGAAGGTAAACATCCGCGAGAACGCATCCAAAGCTTCATTCAGATTCTGGTCATGAATAAGAAGGACATAAAGCGCTACGGCTGCCCAGTCGGCACGCTGTGCTCAGAGCTGGCGAAGCTGAACCATGGTTCCCTGGTTGACGCCAATGCTTTACTCACGCTCTTTCGAACATGGTTGCGCAAGCAATTCGTGTTGCTGGGCCGCGAGGCGGACGCGGATCAGTTGGCCATGCATGTGCTGGCCTTCAGCCAGGGCGTCGCCACTCTGGCGAATGCGTTCAAAGACGAAAAGTTTATTAAAAACGAAGTTAATCAGATGCTCGACTGGTTGAAGCGATGCGAGGAAAACCTGAGGTCCTCTGAATCTGCTTCCGCGCCGGAACCAACAGGAGAAAAATAACTGATGTTTATTGTACTGCTGAAATTTTCAAACAATAAAAGTCAGGCTGGCCAGTACCTGTCAGGTCACAAAGACTGGATCAATCAAGGCTTCGACGATGGCGTCTTTCTTCTGGTTGGAAGCCTTCAGCCCAGCTCCGGGGGCGGAATATTAGCGCACAATACCTCTCTGGCGGAGCTGCATGAGAGAGTCAATGCGGACCCTTTTGTGGCTGAGGATATCGTCGCCGCGGAGATCATTGAAGTAGCGCCTTCCAATACCGATGCGCGTCTGCAGTTTTTGATGAATTGAGACGACTTGCCTCTATTTTCAGACCCACACAACAAGGATAAAGATTAATGTCCGTTACGATAGAAAGTGCAGAGCGCAAACCTCGTTGCAGCTGGAGCCAGACGCCGGATTTTCATGTATACCACGACAATGAATGGGGCTTCCCGGTGAGAGATGACTTTCGTCTATTTGAGAAACTCTGTTTGGAGAGTTTTCAGTCCGGTCTCAGTTGGAGATTGATTCTCGCCAAGCGGGAAAACTTTCGCGCGGCCTTCCATCACTTTGACTTCAATAAAATAGCCGCGTTCACCGAAGAGGACGTTAATCGATTACTCAAAGATGAAGGCATCGTGCGCCACCGAGGCAAAATCGAAGCTGTCATCAACAACGCCAAATGCGCCCAGGCGCTGGTGGAGAAAGAAGGCTCGTTGGCGACATTCATCTGGCGCTTTGAACCCGCCCACGACCAACGCCAAAAACCACAGACCGCCTCAACCTCCCCAGAATCCGTCGCCCTTTCGAAAGCACTCAAAAAAAAGGGCTGGAAGTTCGTCGGCCCAACCACCGTATTCGCATTCATGCAGGCCATGGGACTGATCAACGATCACGCGGAAGAATGCGCCGTCAGGGCGGAAGTGGAACGCTCACGAGAGGTTTTTCAGAGGCCTTGAGGTTGCTTATTAGATGAGCGCTAGAGCAGCCATCATTTTGCTCTTCGCACTGCCTCTATCGTCCATTCCAGAATGTACTAGATTTATTAGGCGGCTGTATTTCTGTCGAATTTTATAAGCTTCAACCCAGTGCTTATTCGCATGAAGCATGAAGCGACATCGAACAGTGTTACACGTTACCCTTCTTAAACTAGATACTCGCATAGTTTTGGATAGGTAACTGCTGATCAGAGGGAGGAAGATGAGACCTCTATTATTAGCACTTGCAGCAATCATTACAGTTATCGCGCTATTTGCGATGATTGAAACGGTTTGGACTGCAATTAGCCGACCAGAAGCTGCTATTGAGCGTTTCAAAGATGCAAGCAAGAGTTTTGGAAAGAGTCGCATTTATTTAACCTTTGCTGTGATTGGCTTTATCGGCATAGTCTATTGCGGTACATATAGCTTATTGTTCTGGATTCCTTACAGTTGGGGCATAGTGAATCAGGATGGGGAGTTCTCCACACTGAGACACAGCATTTCGGGACTATTTACAGCCTTGGCGCTTCCTTTAGTTGGAGTTTTGGCTGATCACGCTCGACTATTGAGCGACGCCCGCAGATTGAAACAGACAATCAAAGGTGTCGAGAAAATGATCCATTGTGTCAATGATTTAGAGCCGTTTATTGAAAAATTGAGCATTGAGAAAGGTGTTGTTCCCAAAGATATTCGGGCAGCAGACTTATGGTGGCTGGACGAACAAGCAAAGATACTTCAGCACAATGTGACGCGTGTGATCAACGACTCGCTTGCGAGAGAGCGCAAAGCCCTAGAAGAGAAAGAAGCTGCCACAACTGCCGAGATTGAAGCACGTAGTGTGCTTATACAAAACAAGTTCAATTGGGTTGAAGCCATACTAAATAAACTTCCTGCGTTGCCAATAGCCAATGATATAGCAACAGGTGGACAGTCAGACTGGATGGTCTTGCCAACAAAAATTGTTACTGAGCGCTGGTCAAAGCTTGAAGACTTATTTTCATCACTCTCAGTGCCCAAAGAAATGGAACAAGATGAGCTGCGCTTAGTTGATATATCTAAGGCTTTCCTTAATTTCCCTGGAATGGACGGTATAAAGAACCTAAAAGTTGTTGGCCACTATCGAGGAGGGACTCATGGAGGAGATACAACTATAGTGGCGACATTGAATGGTAGGGACGTCGGCCTTAGCGATATCGCCCGTTTTGACAGAACGATTGATGGAATATGTTCCGCATTCTTCATCGCGCACATTTTGCCTACTTATGGGCGCTTCTGGCATGGACTCTACAATAATGACTATACGATCTTTCTTGATTACTCATCACTTGGGGAGTGGTTGTTTAATAATGCGGGGCTAGGAAAAGATAATTGTCTACAAAGGCTTGATCGTGGTGCTGGACTCCGTATCAAAGTTGATGGCTCGAAACTGCGTGTTGCTGCATTAGGCGCAGGACTTACAACGCCTCTTACCGATTTTTCGATTGAGTTGGCCGGCAATCGGATAATTGGGTCCACACGAGAAGTGCTTGGGCCTAGCAATGGAATACTGTACTGAGACGTAACTCTGTCCACACCATGATCACCCCCACCGCCATTCTCATACACGTCAACGATATCGAAGCAGGTTTGGCCTGGTACAAGAAGGCTTTTCCTTCAGCGCGGGAGCGTTGTGTGGACGGGTTTCGGTATCTTGATGTTGAAGGTTTTCATATTGAGATTGTTTGGGCGGATGCAAAAGTGCCTGCTGGAAAAGCGGGGACGGTGTTGTATTGGTCCGTTGGGAATTTGGCGGATGAGATTGAGCGGTTTTTAGCCTTGGGATCGATGGTTTATCGTGGGCCTATGCAGATTGAAAACGGGTTGGGCATGTGTCAAGTGACGGACCCGTTTGGAAATCTCATAGGCCTGAGGGGGCCTTATTCTGCGTCCTGATTTTTCAGGTTGTTGCGCGCCGATAGGCTGACTTTTCTCAGACGAACTCAAGCCAGCCTTCTCTGTCTATTCGATCACGTTAGCGCCGAGCGCGTCCCGGTATTTTTCGACCAACTCAATCCAGGTTTCTGAATTGGCCACGATGAACTGGTAGGTGTGGTCGTTCATCAGTGTGACCTTAAAGCCCTCGGGCAATAATGGGGGGATGCTGTGTTTTTCTACCTTGGCGATATCGGTGAGGGGGATGTTGTAGGGGCCGAGTCCGAAGTCTTCGTTATAGGGAGCGAAGTGCAGGGTTTCGGCGGTCATCCACAACTTGCCGTCGGCTTTTGCGACGCCTCGTTGGATTGTGGAAGTAGAAGATTTGATCACCTTTTCCGGAGCGGTGATATCGGCTTGGGTTACCATTTGTGAGCCTCCTTGTGGCGTGTGAGTGGTTCGCTGCGGCATGAAATAACTGCATCAACAACAGCTCAACGTCCTGATAGCGAATATAGAACGGCCGACGGTAAAGATAAAGCGCGTCGAGAAGCAGGTGAGCCTTATATGACGCCGGTCTCAAATAAGGCGATCAGGGCGTCCGCAACCTTGCGCACGCGTGGTGATCGTCGCAGGTCTGGGTGGATGACCAGCCACAGCTCTCGCACAATCGGACAGGCGGGTTCAAGGATGTGCTGTAACTGAGGATAAAAGCGCTCCATGAAACAGGGTAAGACGCCAACGCCTACGCCGCCGACAATCGCGCTGGCGAGGACGTTCAGATCATTGGAGCGGAAAACCAGCGGAGATTGGGGCAGTGTATTCAGCCATTGTTGCTGCGGAGCGGATTGCATGCTGCGTTCGTAACCGACGTACTCCCATTGTTCCTGGGAGCGCGTCGCCAGATAGTCATGGCCGCCATAAAGGCCGTACTGTAACTTGGCCAAGGGGCGCGCCGCCAAATCCGGCTGTTCCGGGCGGCGCATACGCAGGGCGATATCCGCTTCGCGCTCATGAAGGTCGGCGTTTTGCAGATCGCCCACCAGTTCCAGTTCGATGTACGGCAATTGCTTCCGTAGCTCACTTAAATGCGGCGCCAGTATCAGGCTGGCCAGCAATGGCGGCGTTGAAATGCGCACGCTGCCCGATAGCCCAGACATGCCGTCAGCGATGCGAGTAAAGCTTTGCGCCTGGGACGCCATTTGACGCGCAAGCTCCAATAAGTTTTGACCGTCTTCAGTGAGGCGCCAGCGTCGCGGCAGACGATCAAACAGCTTCACTTCCAATTCCCGCTCCAACATATCCACCCGACGCGCAACGGTGCTGTGCTCGACAGAAAGCGTGCGCGCAGCAGCGGACAGGCCGCCTGCTTCCGCCAGCGCCAGGAAATAGCGGATGTCATCCCAGTTAATCGATTTCATTGTGCAATTATGCACAAATGCTGTGTGATTTTGGGGAATTTTCTGCAAAGCATGCCGCAGTTAAAGTTTACGTAGCTAACAAGGAGCTAACAGGACACCCACCACAGTATGAGCATAAGGAGTTCAGAATGAGTACGCCTATCCGTATAGAAATGTCCCAAATTGGCGAGCCGTCCGTATTGCAGCCGGCGACCTTTCAACTATCGCCTCCGGCCCCGGGAGAAGTCCGCCTTCGCCACCGTATGGTGGGAGTGAACTTCGTGGATATCTATTTCCGTTGCGGACTTTATCCCATCGCCGAGGACCCCCGCGTATTGGGTGTTGAGGCGGTGGGCGTGGTTGAGGCGTTGGGAGACGGCGTCACTGGCTTGAGTATTGGTCAGCGCGTCGCCTATGCCGGCTTTCCGTTAGGAAGCTACGCCAGTCATCGAAATGTGGCGGCGGAGAGATTATTACCGGTTCCCGACTCGGTCTCTGATGAAGCGGCGGCGTCCGCATTATTGCGGGGAATGACCGCCCACATGCTGTTGAACCGGGTTAGACCCGTCGCGGCGGGTGAGTCGATGCTGGTTCACGCCGCAGCCGGCGGACTGGGGCAGGTATTGGGACAGTGGGCGAGCAGGCTGGGCGTGAGATTGATCGGGACCGTTGGCAATGCGGAAAAGGCGGAAATCGCCCGCCGCAAAGGCTACGACGACGTGATTCTGTATCGCGAGCAGGACTTTGCTGAAGCAGTGAAGACGCTGACTGACGGCGCTGGCGTAGACTACGTCATCGATGGCGTTGGCGCGGACACGCTAATGCAAAGCCTGGCGAGCGTGGGGGCCTTTGGTACGGTCGCCAACATTGGGCAACCCTCCGGCATGTTGCAGAGCCTGCCGATGGACGCCATGGCGCGGGCGGTTCAATTCACCCGTCCCAGCGTGTTGCTGCATATGATGGATTTACGCCACTACCGGATCAGCGGCAATGCGGTCATGGAGCAGCTGGCGAATGGGTTGACCGTGGATATCGCGGATAAAATTCCCTTGGAGCAGGCCGCCCAAGCCCATGCCTTGCTACAAAGCGGGCAGACGGTTGGAGCGGTGTTGTTGTCGGTATAAAAACAGGTTTGCGTCCGGTCGGCCCGGCTGGACGCAGAGGTTGTCAATGTTCTGCTGCGGCTGATAGGCTTTGGCGCAATCAAGCTCTATGACCAATAAGGATATTGTTGTGACCTCTACTGTCTCTGCCTTGCCGTTGCAAATTTCATGTTTATACCGTGTGGAAGCGCTGGCGAAAGCCTGGCCGGCAACACACGTTATCTCTCTGCTCGACCCTGATATCAGCGAGCAGGCGATACCCAAGCTGACCGCCCATGTGGAAGCGCATCACGTCATCAGAATATTTGACCAGGAGAGAGCGGAAGCCACCCACCACTTCGATGCGGTGATCAGCGACGTCCTGAACACCCTGCAGGCGATTCTTGAGGGTCCCGCAAACCGCCTGATCATCCACTGTCATGCCGGTGTGAGCCGCTCTACGGCCATAGGGTACGGCGCTTTGGCGTTAATACATGGGGCTGGCCGGGAAGACGACGCTTTTAACGAGTTGCTCAAGATCACCTGCAAGCCCTGGCCGAACAGACGCATTGTTGAGGTTATCGACAACGCCTTGAACCGCGGCGGGACCATGTTGGCGCCGTTGGACGCCTATCGGGAGGCGAACCCTTATCGCTTGGATAGCTACAGACGGCTGAACCGAAAGCGTGGGATTGTATCGAAAGTTCAGCGTTGACGGCGCTGACAGGGTGATCAAAGAGGCTCAAAATGACCTTTACGCTGTGCCACCCCGCAGTTTGTGGACAAGATTGCAGAAAGTAAAAACGGGGGCTGGGCCGCCCCCAAGAGGTGTTAGTTCAGTCTTCAGCATTTATGCGGAGGTGATTCCAGATTAGCTTGAACCCTGTCACTCCTGGACTTCCCTTTTAGCAAGGCGGCGAGAGACGCCTGCTGATTCCGAGGTATTACTTACACAAAAGGTCTACCGCTAACCCTGTTAATTCTAGAAGTCGGCGTCGTGGTGTTTGTAGAATATTTGGTGAAACTTTTGTGGCGTTTTTGCAATAGAAGAGAGGTGGGCCAAGAGCCGACCATTCAGAAAAAATATGAAATATCGACAGGACTGTAGGGCGAATATCGCCAGCCTCAACGAAAAACTTGCCTCTGAAGATATTGACGACATTTATGATGCGTTAATTGATATCGGCAAAACCGACTGTTACGAGTTGATGGAAGATGTCAGGCGCTTTCTGCAACACCCGGAGCCGGATCTCCAGCGCGCCGCCATCATGGTGCTCGGAACCTACTGGAGCATACCGGACTTCAAAAATGAACTGATCCCTTTGATGAATAAAGATGAAGACGACGACGTCAGAGCGACGGCGCTCATCAACTGGGTGGGGTATTACGCAGGGACAAAAGACCCAGCAGTCCTTCTCACGCTCAACGACCAGCTGCGAGATAAAACGGAAGACCTTTTCGTTCGCATGGAGGCGTTGAGAGGCATTGCCAGAGTGGCTCAAACGGATATCGACGAAAAACTGATGTGCGAGCTGGAAAGAGCGTCTTCTTATGCGGAGTTTGAGTCTTTGATTCCGTGGGAATGGGTGGATGACATTATTGCGCATACGGTCTAGAGGGCGCTTTACGCGTGTGCGAGCTTTTTGCTGACCCTGCAGCTATGTCAGGGGAAGAAAAAGACGAATTTGAAGCTGAAATGAAGCTATCGGAATTGAAGGTACCAAGAGATTTTGCGTGTATATTGGCTGTTTTTAATGGTGTTGAGAGAAGTTGAGGGAATATGAGTCGGTCGTTATCTGTGAAAGGGTGGTTGGAGTGCACGGAGGAGGATGTTGTTCTGATAAGGGATCTTGTTGAGCGACTACCTGATTTAGAAGATATTCCTATTGAGCCTACTAAGGTCGAAAAGTATTCCTTTGGATGGGTGCTTAATCCAAGGCCTAAAGGGTGGATGTGCTATGCCTTTTATGGCTACGACATCAGGTCGCGAGATGTTGATTACGTTTATTGGAAGCTGGAAAAAATTACGGCTTTGATTCCCGAATTGAACGGTTACTTTCAGATTGATGATTTCGACGCGGAGTTCTCGATAAAGAAAATCACTATCGCCAATTCGGAAATCTCCATCACCGAGGAAGAGATTTAATCGAAAGTCATGAAAAGCTGGCGTCCGTATATGGAGAAGTCATCTTCTATTGCAAATCTCCTCGATAGGTAAGCCGCCCTGATAGCTGGCAGGGCGGCATATGACGTTTATCTATCGTTTCATAAAGGCCAACAAATCCTGATTCAGCCGATCTTTATGAGTATCTGTGAGGCCATGGGGCGCGCCTGGGTATTCAATGAGTTTGGCGTTTTTAATCAGTTTCACCGCGGCGCGGGCGGAGGCGTCGATGGGGACGATCTGGTCGTCGTCGCCGTGCACGATCAGCGTGGGAATGTCGAATTTCTTCAGGTCATCGCGGAAGTCTGTGGCGGAGAAGGCGGCGATTGAGTCGTAGGTGTTCTTGTGTCCGCCTTGCATGCCCTGGGACCAGAATGACTGAATCATCCCTTGAGACGTTTGGGCGCCGGGACGGTTGAAGCCGAAGAATGGACCCGATGCGATATCCAGATAGAGCTGGGAGCGATCTTTGAGAGACGCATTGCGGATATCGTCAAACACTTGTAAAGGCAAACCGATGGGATTGTTGTCCGTCTTCAACATCAGGGGCGTCACTGCGGAGATCAACGCCGCCTTCTTGACCTGCTGCGTTCCGTGTCGACCGATGTAACGCGCAACCTCTCCGCCGCCTGTGGAGAATCCCACCAGGGTGACGTCTTTCAGGTCCAGAGTTTCGATCACGGCGGCGAGGTCGTCCGCATAATGATCCATATCATTGCCTTCCCAAGGCTGACTGGAGCGGCCGTGGCCGCGACGGTCATGCGCCACAACGCGATACCCTTTGTCAGCCAGGAACAGCATTTGCGACTCCCAGCTATCCGAACTCAGCGGCCAGCCATGACTGAAGACCACAACGGGCGCGTCTTTGGGACCCCAGTCTTTGTAGTAGATCTGTACGCCGTCTCGGGTGGTGATGTAATTGGCGGTCTGGGATACCGCTGCGGCGGCTTGCCTGATTACAGGCGTCTCGGCGGCGGACGCCTGCGCGGCGCCAGCCAGTGTGAAAAACGCCAGGGTCAGTGCGTTGAGGGGACGGGTAAATGATTTCATGTTTTCTCCTTAATGCTTTGATGTTTTTGGCGCTAGTGGTTTTGGCCAACAAGCAGGAGCAACTTTACCTCTATGCATGATACGATATATCACAAATAGTCCTGATAATTTAACCCTGAGTATCTTTATGGTCGATCGGTTAGCGGCGTTGCTGGAGCACTTTTCTATTAATGCCCGTGTGTTCAATACCGGCCCTTTGTGCGGCGTTACTGACGTATACGGCAAGGACCAATATGGGCAGCTTCATCTCGTGCGCCAGGGGGCGGTGGAAGTGCGGCATGGCAGGAAAGTCGTCGCCAATGTGGCGGAGCCGAGTCTGTTGTTTTATCCGCGGCCATTGCCTCACCGCTTTGTCACTGATCCAGTGGTTGGCGCTGATTTCGCCTGCGCCAACCTGAGTTTTGAGGGCGGGGCGAACAACCCGGTTGTCGCGGCGCTGCCGGAATTTATCTGCCTGCCTCTCTCGTCATTGCCGGGCGCCGCGCCGGTGTTGGATTTACTATTTCAGGAAGCGTTCGCCGGTAACTGCGGACGACAGGCGGTGCTGGACCGTCTCTTTGAAGTCGTCCTGATACAGGTGCTGCGGTATTTAATGGAAGACGGGCGCACCCAGGTCGGCATGTTGGCGGGAATGGCGCACCCGCGCTTAAAATTGGCGTTAGTGGCCATGCATGAACAGCCTGGGGAGGACTGGTCACTGGAAAAACTGGCGGATCATGCCGGCATGTCCCGCAGCGTATTCGCCAACCTGTTTCGCGATCGCGTCGGATGCACGCCGGGCGTTTACCTGCAGCGCTGGCGTATTAGTCTGGCTCAACGGGCCTTGCTGCAGGGGGAGCCGCTCAAGTTAATTGCGGGGGAAGTGGGCTATGGGAGCGAGGCGGCGTTGTCGCGGGCGTTCAAGGCCTGTGTGGGATGCTCACCGGGAGAGTGGCGAAAGCATCAGGGTCTTTAGCTTCCCGTTATCATCCATGATGCGCACAAAATTCAGCCAATATTGCGCCCCCTGATCGGGGCGTAGTCCGTTTGCGATATTGTGAAAGAGATCGCATCTGTTACTGTTTCGCCACTGAGTTTACATAGTTAACTCCACTTGAACAGACATAACAAACTGACTCGATTGCGCCTGAAACCAAGCACTTGCAAAGCTGCTCTTGGGGGATGGCGTTGCTGGATTTGAGTCATGGCAGGGAATGCGTTAACCCGGCGAAATACAGATTTTTAGTAGTAGATATGATTAAGAAAACGGCAATATCTCTGGTTGTAATCGTTATTTTGGTGCTTCTTGTTTTTCGTGTGCTAGGGCCCTATTTGCGGCAAATCAAAAGCGATGAAGCTGTCGCTCTCAAGGCGATCCCCGTCACCTACAATTGCGCGCGAGGAAACTGCATCGCTTTTGATGTTGAGTCCGTCGGCGCAGAAAAATATCAGCAGTACGTCAACAATCTGATTTATCCCTACAGCGATTCGGAAGCGCAAGACGAAGTCGCCACACGCCTCGCGAATCTGCTATCGGACAGCCAGATTTCCGTGTGCATGAAAGGCGTGCTGCACCAGTTTCCCATCGACTACCTCCGTCCTTTCCACAAAGGCTATGGCGGGTATGATTTTCAGTTGATGGAGATAGGGGAGAGCGCCTGTGAGGAGTGAGAGCGAAAGCTAAATGACTCTCACCTAAGGCGGGTTTATTGGAACCTCACGGCGGATGCTGCTACTACCTCAACTCCCACGCCGAATCCACCCATGAACTGCAACAATTGATTGTGATGCGCAATGATCTGCTGAGCGGTAAGGTCATTGATACGCGCAATCAGGTTATCGACATCGAACGCGGCTTCCTCGCCCGTGCATAATCCAACTTGCATATCGATAATCAAAAGTGCGGCGCTCATGCCTGTGTCTCCATGTCGTGATCGGTTCAAGTCCAAGGCGAACCAGTCTTAAGCGAACGGCTCGGTTACGAGTGAGATAATCCGGTATAAGGTATTAATAGTAAAGGAGTTGGCTGACATTGGGACAACATGTCAATCAATGCTGACCTTCCACTGTTCACCATATGCCTACACAGTTGTAGAAGCCTCAAGGCGCACTGGCTAAGAACCAATAATCGTTAGTTAACGTACTTATTAGGTGGGCGCGGTAGTCGGTCGTATTAAGGGAATGATGGCCCTGCGTGGGAGAGTTGAGTGCGATGGCGCTGGACCTGGGAGCGACTTGCGCTAACCCGGCGGACGTCTATGATTGATAAGGGAGGATTCACTGGAGAAAGTGCTTGGCGTCCATTGATTTAACGTTGTCGGTGATCATTTGATTATGTGGCGTTGCTCATGATTCGCTGTGTCTTTTCTTATGTGTTTGGCTTCTTGCTGCTTGCCGGTCACGGCTTCGCCGCTGATCAACCGTTTTCGCGCCAACTGGAATTGATCACGTCTTCTTCTATCGCGCCATATGTCATCGCCGAGGAAAACCGTGGGCTGGTGGTGGATATCATTCGCGAGGCCCTGTCGGAACGGGAGTATGCGGTTAACTTCATATACACCACGAACCGGCGTCTGTTTGCGGAGTTACGAAACCAGCGTGTAGATGGCGCCTTTAATCTGCCTCCGGGCAATTACTCCGAGGGCGGCTATTACCTTTCCGATCCTGTGGTTTACTACCAGAACGTCGTGGTAACCCTGAGCGATCAGGCGGATGGGATTATCAAAGTGGATGACCTCAAGGATAAACGCCTGGTGGTGTTCCAGAACGCCCACCTTTATCTGCCTCCTGAGTACGCCAAGATGGCGGCGCAGAATCCGCACATTGAGGAAGTTGTGGATCAACAGGCGCAAGTGCAGATGCTGTTTTTGAAGCGTACCGACGCGATCATCCTCGATAAGCGCATTTTCCATTACTACCTGAATAAACTGCATTCAACCAGCCCGATTTATGAGGCGCCTTACACCGTTCATCCCTTGTTCAACAGCGCCCCTCGCTACGCCATTTTCAAGTCCGCCAAGCTGCGTGATTTATTCAATCAGCGGCTGCAGGAGTTGAAAGACAATGGACGCTATGAAGTCATCGCGGACAACTATCTCAAGCTGGCGCAATAGCTTCGCTGCGCTGCTCGCACTCATTACTGATGTCGCTTAAAACCTGTCCAAATTGTCACAAAATTCCCGCTTGAAAAGTCGCGTTCCGACCATAAATTGGTAAACGCCAGGGATAGCCCCCTTGGTCTTTTGACTTTGTTTATATTGCTTCAACGCGGAGGATATACAATGAACTCAATCGACTTAACCCCACTTTATCGCAACAGCGTCGGCTTTGAACGACTGGCGTCGTTGATTGATCGCGCGCTCACCGGCGAGACCGACTCGCCCGCTTATCCGCCCTACAACATCGAAGCGTTGCAAGAGAACCAATACGCCATCACCTTGGCCGTGGCGGGCTTTGCACGCAGCGAGCTTGATATCACGGTGGAGAAAAACGTACTGACTGTGCGCGGCCGCAAGGAGCAGGACGCCTCCCGCAATTATCTGTATCAGGGCATTCCGGGACGGACATTCGAGCGCTCATTCAATCTGGCCCAGTACGTGGAGGTGAAAGACGCCTCGCTCAGTAATGGCCTGCTGACGATTACGCTGAAACAGAACATTCCTGAGTCGATGAAGCCCAAGCAGATTGCGATCAACGACGGTGGGCGTTTGCTGGAGCATGAAAGCGACGCAGAGTCTGAGAAAAAGCCTGACGCCGCCAACGAAGCGGCCTGATGACGGAGCGGCGCCGGCGTCCATTGTGTCGGCGCCGCAGCAGTCCGGTGCAAGACATTGTCAGTACTTTTGTTTGCCTGTGATGCATGACTCTAGGTGGAGGAACGGAAGATGAAACTGAACAAACTCAATCCCTGGAACTGGTTTAAACACGAGGATGAACGCCAGGAACAGCGTGAACAACTACCGATATCCCGACAAGACGCGGCGGCTGGCGTGAACCCGCCGGCTACAGCGTCCGGCGCGGACTCGCTGCTGCGTTTGCATCAGGAAATGGATCGGCTGTTCGACGATGTGTTCAGCGCTTTTGGTATGCCGTCCATGCTTTCCCGGCGCGGGGCGTCGCCCCTTGAACGCCTTGGCGCGAGCCGGGAGTACCGGCCTTTGATCGACGTGTCCGGCGATGAAAAGCGCTATGAAATCGCCCTGGATGTCCCGGGCTTGTCGGAGTCGGATTTGTCCATAGAGGTAAAAGGCGATCAGCTATTGATTCGTGGACACAAAGAAGAGACCAGCGAGAGTAAGGACAAACAGTTTTACCGCATTGAGCGCAGCTACGGCGCGTTTCAGCGCACGTTATCGCTGCCGGACGACGCCAATGTGGAAGACATTCATGCGCAACTCAAAAACGGCGTGCTCAAGCTGGAGATTCCCCGGCGCGAACCGGACGCCAAGGAGGTGAAACGTATCGCTATTCACTCGTAACCTGGCTATGCATTTGTAGCCTAACCACTCATTTTTCACTGCACCGGGGCGGGCCTTATGAGGTCCGCCTCCGGCGACGAGGCCCGGCCTCTCTGTTCGCCGCCATGAAGTCGTCATGACGACCCAGACGTAAGGGCCTCTGATCAACTAGGGAGGTCATTAACATGCAAAGCAAAACCCAAAAGACATTACTCGGCGTCGCCGCTGGTGTGGGATTGGCGGCGATAGCGGGCCTGGGTTATTACACCTGGGAACTGAATCAGAAAGTTGCCGCCCTGGAGGCGCGGACTACGCCCAACGTCAATCTTCCCTTGAGCGCAGCGCCTGATCCCTGGCCCAAAAACTGGGACCCCTGGTCGGATAATTGGGACCCCAGCGGGCAGTTTGCGGAAATGCAGAAGCGCATGGATGAGATGATGAAACATATGGCGCCGGGCAACTCAACTTTCAGCCTGCAGGGCTTTGGATTGTCATCGCCGGGACCGAACATTGACGTGAATGAGAACGCTAAAGAGTACAAGGTCACGGTGACGGTTCCAGAAGGGGGGAAGGTGGAGCTGAACGCGGACCTGGATGGGGATACGTTAAAAATCTCCGGCAAGGTAAGAAGTGAGAGCGAGACCAGCTCCGGCGGCTTGGCGGGAAAAACCGTGTCCGCCAGTCAGTTTTCTCAATCCATGACGTTGTCTGATCCGGTGATTGAGTCAGGGATGACGATCAATAACAAAGGCAAGGAAATCGTCATTACCATCCCGAAAAATACGGGATGAAAACGGGAGCGGAAGGCGCTGGCGTGCTATCGAACGCCCCGGCGCCTTCACCAACCCCGGGACTTCATGCGCTTGAGCTGATACTCCATGGATGATTGATCCATCAGGCGGCTGATCTCTTTCAGGGACAGCTGCTTGTAGCGTCTTTGCTCTTTGGCGGCTGGGGTAGCGCCTAACATCACCGGTTCCTCTTCGGACCACTTTTCGAGGTCGGTCAGATATTCAGAGCGATAACGCTGAATTGCCTCTTCGGCGAGTTGGCGGGGAGATTTTTGAGACTGCGTATCCATATGCAACACCTGGGCTGAAATGCAAGTATAAGCAAGTCGAATTAAAAGGCATGACAGGATTGATGTCAACTGTAATTGGCTTGTATTTCAAGGGAAGGCGGCCAAATGGCGGATAGGTGAGAGTCTGTATTGAAAGCAAAGTTGTATATCTGGTGAGCGTTCAGACAAATGAAAACCTCGCCGGAATGACCGGCGAGGTAATGATTTTTAGCGAGTAATCAAGTGCTTAGCCTAAACGATTAAGATGCCTTGAGGGATTCCGGCAGGGTAACGTCGTTGGCTTTATACCAGCCTTGAGGATCTTTCTTCAGGTTGGCGATCAGCTTCTCCAAGTCATCGTATAGGGCGTGCCGCGGTTTCCAGTCGAGAAGGTCGGCGGCGCGGCTGACGTCCAGCTCATAATGATCGGATGACATATCCACCATAAACGGCTTGATGAAAGGCTTCTCGCCTTTATCGATGCTGTCGGGAATTATCGGCTCGGCCTTTTCCTCCACCCAGGCGCCGGCCTTGGCCACGGGCTTGGGAACGCGCAGGGTGCGCCAGTGATCCTTGCCGTGAATCAACTCGCCAATTCGATCCTGCAATTCGCCATAACTCACGGCGCGGTCTTCGCCAATCAACATGATGTTTTCTCTGGGCAGATCGCGGCGGCGTTGTAATGTCTTCAAAAACGCCTGCATCAAATCCTGGCGGTGCACATAAGCCTGACCTGCGTCAGTGTCGCCGGGATACAAATGGCTCTCCAGATCCTTCTCATAGATGCGCGCGATCTGTTGCGACAGGACCGGCGCGGCCTGCTTGTCGTCATACAGGCCGGCGAGACGCAGGATGCTGTAGGGCATGGCGCCGGCATTCTCCTTGATGATGATCTCCGCTTTGGTTTTGTATTCGGGATACACCCAATCCGGGTCCAGTGGCGTATCCTCGGTAATGGGCGCGCCATCAGGTTCGCTAGCGCGATGGACCAGCATGGTGCTGGAGTAGATGAAGCGCTCCACGTAGAAATTCTGCAACGCCGCCATGAGATTACGTGCGCCGTTCACGTTGACTTCCTCGTAGAGCGGGGAATCTTCCCCGGTGAAATCGAAATACGCGGCCAAATGAAAAACTGCGGCGATGTGACGGCCAAATTTCTCCCGAAAGGCGTCGAAGGTTTTCTTGACGTCATCCGGGGAAGTCAGGTCCAGAGTGTAGCTGTGATCCGCGAGAGGAGTTTCTTCACGATCCATACCGATAACCTGATACTTTCCCGTCAAGGTAAGAATGAGACTGGACCCGATATCGCCAGCCGAACCGGTGACGATGACCAGCGGTTGTGTTGAGGTGTTTGTAGTATCCGACATGACTCTTTCCAACGTTCCTTTATCTGATGTGTGATGCGACCGCTTCCTTATGCAAACTGCGTTGGTGAGGCGCTGGCTACGGACTGAACAACGCCCGGGAAAACGACCGCCTTGTCCGTTATCTGATACAAGGGCCGTGCCAGTCTAAAGTGGGTGTCCTGGTAAGACGGTGGCGTAGAGGTGATTGGGCGTTATTGTGGGTGTCCTCATAAAACAATGGGTGTCTGAATAACAGGATTGCAGTGGGTGTCTGAATAAAACAATGGGTGTCCTGATAGCGTCGATAAACGGGTGGGTGTCCATATAAAGCGGCTTGAGTGTATGTGGCTAAGTTGGGTGTCCTAATTAGGTTAAGATGGGTGTCCTGATAAGGCGACAAGGCAGACTTGCACGCCGGGCTGGATAAGCTGGCCTGAATTTTGATGCTTGAAGGAGACGGACGTCTTGCGTCGTCACCCTCGGCAACGTTCGTTCCCGGCTGGCGTCATCCAGGAGGCTCGCCGAGAAATGTTTCACGGAGGGATGGAGAATGCCTTATGACCGCCTCAGCGAACTGCCCAACAATGTCTCCCATGTACTGCCCAAGCACGCGCAGGAAATCTATCTGGCCGCGTTCAATCATGCCTGGGATCAGTATCGAGATCCCGAAGACCGCCGCGGCGACGCCTCTCGGGATGAAACAGCGCGCCGGGTGGCATGGTCTGCCGTCAAAGAGAAATATGTGAAGCGGGAAGGGCGTTGGCGACGTAAATAGCGTCATTAACGACTAGAACATCCAGCGATTCCAGTTGCCGTAACGCCTGCTGATATCGCCTCGCGGCAGGCTCAACAGGATCAACGCCAAGCCGGCGATCAAACTGGCGAGAGAGGCGTTCAGGCCCGGGCCATAAGCGAAGGGCGTCAGCAGTAGGCAAATGCCAAGCGGTACCAATAGAAAACGTACGGGTCTTGCGACCTCCGTCAATGCGATCACTGCTACGGTAATGGTCAACGATCCTATCAGGTGATCCCAGTCCGCCATCGCGCCTTCCGTTCCGAACAGCAATCGCGTGCACATCAACCCCACGCCGATGAGTATGCTCACGGCAAGATTCCAAGGCAGCCCCACGCCGCCGCCCACGATGTCTTTTATGATGGCGGCCGGGCGTTGCTCGAAGCTGGGCTCTGGCGCGACGCGTCCGCCATTGTCTTCATCGCCGAGGAAAAATACTTTCCACAGCGAGCGACCCGCTAGTTTGCGTCGATACAGAAACTGGCCGGTGGCGACCAATTCATCCAGCGAATAGGGGATCTGCAATAACATCGCAGTTGCCGCAATCAGGCAGAGGGCGCACCAGGTTTCCAGCAAAATAGGCTGAATAATGATGAAGGTGATGGAGACAATGCCCAGAGGCACAATCATGAATCCGAACAGGGCCACCAGCCAGGGCATGGTGCGCCAGCGTTTGTGCGACCCCACCAGCCCGGACAGGATTTCCAGTGCATAGGTTAACGCGCCCACGCCAGCGTCGGGAACAGGCCAGGCTTCAGATACATACGAGGTGATGATTTCCTCCGCGCCGTTTTGGGGATCAGTGCGGGAGCCTGCGAAGAACGGGTCCCACACCTCGGGAATATGCTCTAACTGGTATGCGCACAAATACGTCGAGATCAGCAGACCAACCATAGCCAGGGCGATAATCGGCAGGCGTTGAAACCAGCTGGAGGGGTTGCTGTCCCACCCCGGTGGAATATTCGTCTCATCCAGCTCCGCTCGGGAGGAAATCCCGGGAGAGGGCGGTAATGCAATGGCGAAGCCGATAACCAGAATGCCCACCAGCGTGTCGTTCAAATAGGCGGCTGCGTTGGGTGTCCAGAATAGCAGCGGCGCCGACATCAGCCACAACCCCAGTACAGCGCAAACCCAGCGCGCCCAGCTTAAACGCCAGGATAGGGATAGCCCGGCGAAGACCAGTAATGCAAAGCCCGCGATCACATCGCTGTATATCATGCCTGGCTCGCTATAGTCCCGCAGCGCCGGTGAACAGATGAGCCAGAGCGCCAGGGCCATGTTCATGAAATGAGCCCACAGGTTGCGGCTATGCAGGGCCCGGTATTGATCGCGATGTACGATGGAACGCGAAAATGGCGTTGATGACCGGATAATCTGTTCCTGCATAGCTAACTCCCTTTTATGTGTTCACGGGGGAAGGCGAGAGATTAAAGCGCGGCGAGGGCGTCCTTGATGGCGCTTACAAAGGCGTCGAGATCGCCCGGGTGGCGGGCGGTGATAATGTTGCGGTCGCGCACTGTGGCCTCATCCACCCATTCCGCACCGGCGTTTTTCATGTCGGTGATGATGGACTTGTAAGAGGTGGCGCGAATGCCGCGAACGATCTGCGCCTCAATTAATAGCCAGGGGCCGTGACAGATGGCGGCGATGGGCTTTTCCGCGATGTTGAATTTATGGATCAGGTCTATCACCGTCTTTTCCACCCGCAGCAAGTCAGGGTTGATCTGCCCGCCGGGCAATACCACTGCGTGGTAGTCCTCTACATCTACGTCTTGTACGGTCTTATCCACTGGGACTTCTTCGCCCCAATCTTTCCCGCTCCACCCTCGAATGCGACCTGTCTGCAGAGAGGCTACATGCACGGTGACGCCTGCGTCGCGCAGTCGATCCCGGGGAACTTCCAGCTCGGATTGCTCGAATCCGTGGGTGGCGATGATGAGAACCTTGGCTTCGTTGATATTCATAGTTAATGCTTCCGTTTTCTGTTGTCCGTATTGGCGGCGCGGCTCCAAGTCTTCGAACCAGCGCTACGATGGGTGTCCTGATAGACGCGGCAATTTCCTTGCCATGGCTGAGTTTGATCAAAATGACGTGATGGCGGGCTCGGGAGCGGATGGAAAAGGGCGTCGCATTTGTGTTTTGACGGTACTTTTTCCAACTATCTTGTAAAGCTTACAATTGGGGTCCCTGTCTTTCCCCTTGGAAGCTTGAGGGCATATACTTATGTCAGGCTGCGGCTGATAGGGCGGAAAACATAAATCTCCGGGTTAGGGCGCCAATGAATGACAGGCCATGAACAACGCGATATTGGTTGACGAAGGTTGGCACAAACTTGGCAAGCCTGACTGTCGTCCTGAGCAGGCGACTGCGTACATCACTTGCAAGTTGAGACAGCTTGACGAGATAAGGAGCGCCGAGGACTTGTCTGAAAACGTACTGAGTAATCTGGACGACTGTAAAGACCAGTTCTCCCTTCTGATGAGCAGTATTTCCACGAACGATTATTTTCCTCAATACATCTTCACCAATCGTTTGCTTGAATTGATTCAGATAGAAATCGAGCAAGTGCGCGAAATCGGATAAAACCGTCTGCCTGGACAATCTTCGCTTAACAAACAAAGGGAGCGTTTGCATGATCAGAAGGTGGTTTTACCAGATATCCATAGCCTTGCTGGCGGGATTGGCCTTGATTTCTCTGGTCTGGCCGCCGGTATGGTGGTTGCTGGTTCTGATCGGACCGATCATCGCCATAGGTCTGTATGACGTCATGCAGAGCGAGCACGCGATTCTGCGAAACTTTCCTGTCATTGGCCACATCCGCTACTGGCTGGAGCGGATTCGCCCGGAAATCCAGCAGTACTTCATTGAATCCAATATCGACGCGCACCCCATTCCGCGGGAGATTCGCGCCATTGTCTACCAGCGCGCCAAGGGGGCTTTGGAAACCAAGCCGTTCGGCACCGAACGGGATGTATATCGCGTTGGCTACGAGTGGGCGGCCCATGCGCTGTCAGAAACGGAGCCTCTGAAAGAAGAGCCCCGTGTGGTGATTGGCGGCGAGCAATGCCGACAGCCATATTCTTCCTCGGTGCTAAACATCAGCGCGATGAGTTACGGCGCGTTGTCACCGGCGGCGATCAAAGCCCTGAATAAGGGCGCCAAGAAAGGCGGGTTCGCCCACAACACTGGTGAAGGCGGGGTCTCGCCCTACCATCTGGAAGCGGGCGCTGATCTGATCTGGCAAATCGGCACCGCCTATTTTGGATGTCGCACCCGCACAGGCGATTTCGATCCTGAAATGTTTAAAGACATGGCGCAGCGGGACGAAGTGCGCATGATCGAGCTGAAACTATCTCAAGGCGCCAAGCCGGGACATGGCGGCGTACTGCCTGCCTGTAAGGTGAATGAGGAACTGGCGGAAATTCGCAAGGTGCCCATGGGTGAGGACGTCATCAGTCCGCCTCGTCACCGGGCGTTTCATAATCCAACGCAAATGCTGGAATTTATCACTCACTTGCGCGAGCTGTCGGGAGGCAAGCCGGTAGGCTTCAAACTCTCCGTGGGGCGGCGGGTGGAGTTTTTATCCATCTGCAAAGCCATCCTGGAAACTGGCGTCACGCCGGATTTCATCACTGTGGATGGCGGTGAAGGCGGTACTGGCGCAGCGCCGCTGGAATTCTCCAACTCACTGGGCATGCCCGCGCGGGACGCCTGGATGTTCGTCAACAACGCTTTGGTTGGCGTTGGCAAGAGAGACCATATTCGCCTCATCGCCAGCGGCAAGATCATGACTGGATTCCATATGATTCGCGCCATGGCGCTGGGCGCGGACCTGTGCAACAGCGCGCGGGGCATGATGTTCGCGCTGGGGTGCGTGCAGTCGTTGCGGTGCAACAAGAACACCTGCCCAACCGGCATCGCGACCCAGGACCCCTGGCTGTATAAAGGACTGGTGGTGGAGGATAAAGCCGAGCGCGTCTTCCGCTTTCACCAAGGCAGCATCCACAGCTTTCTGGACCTGATGAACGCCATGGGTGTGGACAGCCTGAGTCAGATCTCACCGGAACTGATTTTCCGGCGCATAGGCGACATGCGCGTAGAAACTTTCGCGGAACTCTACGAATTTCTCACTCCAGGCCAACTGCTGGATGACGACGACTTACCCCGCGCCTGGGCGAGAGACTGGCGGGACGCCAGTGCGACGGCGTTTGCCCCATAAACCCGCCAATGAGAACGGAAGGGCGAGAGCAAAAAGCAAAAGTAAAAGTAAAAGAGAGGAGCAGAGTCTTCAACTGCTCCTATGACGCCACGACATACTCAACATGGATGTCCGGCGAGCGAGCCAAAGTCTGATAGACCACGCAATAGCGTTCCGTCAGTTTCATCAGAGAGCCGAGTTGCTCTGCATCCGCCTGGCTTTTGAGGTCAAAATGCAGGCGGATGGATTTGAAGCCGACAGGCGCGTCTTTTGCGACAGACAGCGTGCCCCTGAAATCCAGATCTCCCTCCGCGCGAATCACCGCATCCTGCAGATCCACTCCGGTCGCTGTGGCGACAGCGCGCAAAGTAACGCCAGCGCAGGCTACCAGAGCTTCCAGCAGCATATCGCCAGAGCAAAGCGATAAGCCATCGCCCCCCGTCGCTGGATGCAGCCCCGCCTCCGCTATGGCTCTACCTGTGTCCACCTTGCAAGTGATTCCTTCGCCAATACGTCCCTGTGCTTTCAACGTAATCAGCGCCGTCTCCGGCTTTTCCTTGTATTGCTGCTTCAGGGGAGATTGTAAGGCTTTGAGTTCATCTGCGTTCATAAACGCCTCCGGAGATTCAGAGATTGGGACCATGAATGTATATTAGTTGAAGCACTAAAGATTGGAGTCGGGTCTATATCCTTACCGAGGGCCGTACTTCTCTGCGCTTCATGCTTGGCTTACCTCTTAAGTTGATGAAAATATGGATAAAGTGACTAGAAATCCCTGCCTTAAATACCACTCTCTAAAAATGCTGATGACGCTGGATTTAAACAAGGCCGTAGAGCTTTTGGCGAGGGAATATGGCGATTCATTTTCTCTGGATATTTCTTTGATGAACGATGCCGAACGCGAGCGCTGCATGGATGTCTCCAGCGCTGTCCCTATCGTGAGAGAACGGTTTTGGATTCTTGAGAAGGAACACGAAGGAGGCTTGATCCGCCGGAGGGATCTTGAAAAGAAAATTGTCGACGAAGGCCAAAAGTAAAACGGGTCAGCTGAATAAAAAAAGCCCCCAGGGCATCTTGGGGGCTTCGGATGACGGAAAATGTTATTCCTCCATATGCTCCGTCAAATTCATCGAGGCTCTGGCGCCAGAGCCTGTTTTATAGGTGGCTACCAGCTGAATGCCGGAATAAGGCTTAAAGGCGTACAGCATGATGTGGAAGGTGCCGGCGTAGGGATAGCGCCAGGAGCACCATTCCACCTGAGTGGTCGAATAAGGGCGGCAGTGGTAGTTGCTCAGCGTTGGCTGGGACTGATACATGACATGCATATCCGCGTCGCCAGTTCCGCCGGACATCTCAATACGCAGGTCTGTAGCGCCGGCGGGCACGTTCAGGCGGAAATAAGACTTCTCACCCTGTGCGCCGGACAAGTTGCGGTACACCTGGCCATTGGACATTTCGCGGTTACTGCCCTGATCGTTGTCGTTCTCATAGCCAACTTGCAGAGAGATTCCTGAGTAGTTGGAGAACGCGTGCAGCATGATGTAGTACTTGCCGGCCTGTGGCGTGCGGTAATAGCACTGCTCGTCCTGAGTGGTGGTGTATGGACGGCAGTTGTAGTTGTTGAAGCCGGGACGACCGTCACGCTTGACGTACATGTCCACGTCGCCGCGACCGCCGCTGATTTTGAAATACAGATTGCGGGAGCCGGCGGGGACATCCAGCACGTAGTAATTCAGATCTTCTTTATTGGCTGACATGTTCTGCACGGTCTGGCCGTTGCGCAGAGTGGTTTCCGAGTTGTTGTCATCACCGCCATCGTCGCCGCCGTTGTCGTCATCGCCTCCATCATCGGGATCGCCGCCGTTGGGAACGCCGGGGTTGCTGAGGGAGCGATTAGCGCAATAACGATAGTTATCTTTGCTCAACCAGAAGTAATTACAGTCGCCGTCGTAACTCCAGCGACCGGTTTTCACTTTGTAGCCGGACAGGGCGACGCCGTCGAGGTGGAAGTAGCTGCCGTTGTATTTCAAGCTGAAATGCTGGTGAGGGCCAGTCGAGCTACCGCCGTCGCAGAGCGCTTGAGATTGGTTGTTGGCGTAGTTCGCCAGTTTCTGGTTCCGGGAAACTGTGGCGCGATTCTGAAATTGAATGTTGTCCAGATGGTAGTAAGTGGTCGACCATCCGCCTTCGTGCAGCACTTCAACGAAACAGGAAGAGTGACGAATCGCGGTGCCTCCCGCTGACGCCACCGCCCATTTGTTGGAGGTGTTGGAGCCCCAGTAGCCGCCGTTGTTCAAGTCCAGGGAGGAAAGCGGGTAGCTGCCGCTGCCGGTGTAGGTGTGCGCGCCGCCGAAATACCATTGCTCGCCAACCGGGAAGGGCAGCTGCAATAAATTATCCGGCGGTACCGCGTTACGGGTGTATGCGGCGAAACGATTAAGAGACGGAGCGGTTGAGGCTGTGGCGGACTGCGCTGTTTCCGGGAACAGGCGATGATAAACCTCCTGGAACTCCTCGACATCGCCGTCAGAGCTGTTGCGCAGTTCATCAGACAAGGACTGCGTCGCAATTCCCTGACCCACGAAAGACAGGTTCTGTTGTTCTTGCCCTACTGTTTTGTAGTAGTTGGTGGCGAGGCGGGTGGCGATATCCTGCACTTGCGCATTGAAGCCGGATTCAGAGGACAGTTCGCCCATAGGCTGCTGCATAGCTGCGAACTGACGTCCGCCATGGCTGAGCAAGCCGCTTTGCATCTCAATCAGGGTCATCAGGACCTTCGGGCTGACGGTGCTGTAACCGGCCCAGTGCGTAATCACGTCTGCTTGATCTTTCAGATGGGGCGCATGTTCTTCCAGATACGCCGCCACGTCGAAGTTCCGCATCTCGTCGTAGGAATATATGAATTGGTCGTCGGGAATTGCATCGCTATCGTAGGCTTGGGCGAAAAACGGCAGAGCGGTTAGCGCGCAGGTCAGGATAGACTTGATCATCCTTTTCATGAGGTTTCTCTTTGGGATTGAGTTGTAAGTATTAGAATTATCTTGCGCAGTCTGTATGAAGGACGGGCCCGGTGGAATCAGTAAAACGGCAGAAATTAGACTCGTCCGGTCAGGGATGGGGTTATCCGTAAAGGGTTATCTGCTATACCGTTTAGTGTAAGCGGCGTAAGCGTTATGGGTGAAATTTGAAACTTTGGTTGTGTTTATCGCAGGAAAATGAGGCGTGGCGCTCAGTTTGGCGCAATCATGAGGGACGGGCTAATTATGGGTGTCTTGATAAATAAACATTAAACATGGGTGCCCTGGTAAGGAGTGAACAGGGAATGGCTGCGCGATCAATCTCAATGTGCCCTAACAAGAGTAAAAGTGGGGTAAAAGTGGGTGTCCATTTAGACACCCAAATAGAAAACCAGGCGTTATCCCAACGATTCCAACTTCCACTTCAACCGCTCCGTCGCCTGCCTGAGAATGAAAGGAAGGCGCTTGCCAAAAGTATGCAGGGCGTAGACGTCTCTGTCTTCCGCCTGCCAATCCGGGGCTACTCTTTCCAACTCGCCGCGACTAATGGCGTCCGCCACGAAAATGGAAGGGGCAAGCAGCAAACCTAATCCATGGCGGGCATAGTTGATCGCCGCCGGCAGCGTATTGACCTGCATTGTCTTACCCGCCTGTAGAGGAATCTGCTCGCCGTTGTTGAACAGAGACGCTTTGTGTTGCCAGGGCAGGAGGATCAACGTGTGGTTTTGCAACTGCTGGGGATCAGGCTTGCCATGGGTGTCCTGATAAGCTTGCGAAGCGACCAGAAACGAACGCAGGACACCCAGTTTTAGCGCGTGGTAGTCGCTGTCTTGCTGAGGTCCGACTGTGATCGCCATGTCCAGTTTATGTTCAAGCGGATCGAGTTTCTGATCGGAAAAGGTGACATCAGCGATCAGCTTTGGATATTGCCGACACAAATCGACTATCACGGACTCCACCAGCAGGGATTCAAAGGCATGAGGAGCGGTAATTGCGATCCGTCCCTGAGGCTCTTGCTCAAAATCCTGTAACTCATCCACCGCCAGTTGCAGTGTTTCCGCCATTTGCGCGCTGCGCAATGCGAACTGGCGTCCTGCGGGTGTCAGATGCAGTCGTCGAGTGCTGCGACTCAGCAGCTTTGTACCCACCAAGGTTTCCAATTGACTGATATAGGTGCTGATACCTGACCGGGTATGTCCCAAGCTCTCTGCGGCGCCGGTAAAAGATCCGCACTTCACCACCTCATGAAAGACCAGCATACGATAGGGAAGCGCCTTTTGTTCATTATTTCTAAACATTGAGTTTTAAAACGAGCTAATTATTGCGTTATTGGATTCGAATATTATTCCTCCCGCTCCCAAAACAGCAAGAGAGGAAAGTGAAATGTCCCAAATCGTTATCGAAGAAGTCCTGAGCGCTAGCAGAGAATGGATTGCCTGCTTTAACCGTGGCGATGTTGAAGGTTGCCTCTCCGGTTACCTGCCCGACGCCACCATGCGTGTGGACCCGGTTGGAGAGTTCAAAGGCGCCGGCGCTATCGCCTTATTCTGGCGCGATTTCGCCAACCTCAATCCCTCGCAACTTGAGTATCTGGACGTCAACGTCAAAGTCATCGACGCCAAAAGCGCCGTCCTTTCCGCGAACTGGCGCATGAATATCGCCAACGGCTTTATCAGCAAAGAGCTGTGGGTGAAGCAGGACAGCGGCGAATGGAAGCTGGCGCAGGATGATTTCAGCGTTCTAAGCCTGAACCCACAGCAAAGCGCCTGAGCTTACCAGGACACCCACTTTAGTAACCGGACACCCATTTCAACGTTTGTCGTTTAACACAGAGGTATCTATGAAAAGCACATATATTCTTGTACACGCTGCATGGCTGGGCGCTTGGGCTTGGAAGCAGGTGGCGGATCAATTGACGGCCAAGGGACACACTGTTATCGCACCAGACTTACCGGGTCATGGAGCGGATCAAACACCAGCCAAACATATCCGGCTGCAGAACTATGTGGCGACAGTGCTTGAGGCGGTGGATCGTGCAGAGCAGCCGGTTATCCTGGTCGGCCATAGCTTCGCAGGAGTCACCATCAGCCAGGTGGCTGAGGCGCGACCAGAGAAAATTCGCGGTCTTGTATATCTCACAGCGTTCTTGTTACCCAATGGCGGTACATTCGGCGATGCCGTGGCGGGAGTCACGGGCTCTGTAGCGGTGGATAACTTCTACTTGTCAGACGATAAGACGGAAGCCTACGTCGCTGCCGAAAAAGTTCACGCCGCCTTTGCTCAGGATGCGTCTGCGGAAGCCTTTAGCGAAGCCGCCAAATACATGGTGGCGGAACCAGCTGCTCCGCTGTTTGAAAAGCTGAGCATCACTGATGAGCGTTGCGGCGCCATTCCGAAGTATTACATCGAAACAACAGAGGACAACGCGGTACCGCTTGCGGCGCAGAGGCAGATGGCCGCACAAGGAGGCGTTCGTCGTACTTATTCGATGGCCACCGGGCATTGCCCAAACCTGACTCAACCGGCGGAAGTGGCGGCCTACCTGCTGGAGATTGCAGAAGAGTTGTAGGGGGTTGTAGAGAGCTGTAGGGCCTTGAAGCGGCTGAAAAAGCGCTGCGAATAAACGCACGAGCTTATCAGGACACCCACTGTATTTGAGTGGGTGTCCATTTTATTATGGCCTCATTGCCCGATCCCCAGACTTGACGATTACCAATAATGCTGGTTATATAGCCAGCACTTTGTGACGTTAATTCAAGGATGAAAACCATGCCAAAGCCACGGAGTGCGCAGATTTCCGTCGAAGCCACGCCTTTCTACCACTGTATCTCCCGCTGTGTGCGGCAAGCGTATTTATGCGGTCAGGATACCGATGGCCGGGATTATTCTCATCGCCGCAAATGGGTAGAGTCCCGCATATTATTCCTTTCCTCTGTCTTCGCCATGGATGTGTGCGCCTACGCGGTGATGAGTAATCATTTCCATGTCGTGCTTCATGTCAACGTAAGTCATGCGGCATCATGGAGCGACAGAGAAGTCGTACATCGCTGGAATAAACTTTTTACCGGGACCGAGCTGAGTTGGCGTTATTTGCGAGGCGAGCCAATAGAAGACGCTCACTTCCGGATTCTGAAAAAGCAGATTACTGTCTGGCGACAGCGGCTTGCCTGCATCAGTTGGTTTATGCGTTGTCTGAACGAGCCCATTGCAAGAATGGCGAACCGGGAAGATGGCTGTACTGGCCGGTTTTGGGAGGGTCGTTTCAAGTCCCAAGCGCTGCTGGACGAAAAAGCATTGCTGGCATGCCTGGCTTATGTCGACTTAAATCCCGTGCGCGCTAATTTGGCGAGGACGCCGGAAGAAAGCCCGTACACCTCCATCCAACGCCGCATCAATGCATTCAAAAGTGAACAACCGCATCAGCCCGCTAAACTCATGCCGTTTACAGGCTCAAATCGTAATAAATCCTCTCAGGGTATTCCATTCGCCCTGGAGGACTATCTGGCGCTGGTGGATTGGACGGGAAGGGCGCAAAGAGAGGATAAACCTGGCTATATCCATCAAAGTTATCCGCCGATATTGCAACGCTTGAACTTCGATCCTGATCACTGGCTGACGGCTAGTCTTAAATTTGAGAGTCGCTTCAGAGGTTGGGTTGGCGCCTTCTATCGGCTGAAATCAGTCTGCGCCAAGCTGGGTTACAGGCGGATTCCTGGCGGCGCTAACTCCAGATTACTTTTGGTCTGAGTAACACAAGAGCGTGCGGAGCTGAACGAATCAAACGAATCCCGTTAACAGGACACCCACAATAAGAGCCCGAATCAAAGTCTATCCACCAGCTTTTCTACAATTTCCAGTGGCGTTTCAAAGCAATAATCCGGCTGTTCTTCTTTCAGGCGTGTGAAGGTGTTGTAGCCCCAGGCGACGGAGCCGCATTTCAGGCCGGCTTTGCGTGCGGCTTCTATGTCTCGCAACTCGTCGCCGATATAGATCGCCTCGTGGGCCTGTATTTTTTCGTTTTTGAGGAGCGCTCGAAGCTTATGCGCCTTGCCGGACAAAGACATGCCGCAACTGAAGTAGTCGAACACTTCGAGATCATTATGTTTGAGAAACATACGGATATTGCTCTCGGAATTGGACGATCCAATGCCTAATTTGTAGTCGTGATCGGTCAAACGCTGAAGCGTCTCTTTGATATGAGGAAAGGGTTTGACGCTGGTCATCTTGCCTGCGGCGCGCTTTCTGAACTCCCTCGCCAATTGTGGCGTACGCCAGGCGCTGATACCCAAAAAATCCATAATTTCGCCGTAGGTTTTATCCCTCAGTGTTTCGCCTTCTTCTTCAGTGACATAGCGGAAGTTGAAGGTCTTTGACATATCTTGGATATTTTTGAGAAACCAGGAGTAGGTGTCGGCGATAGTCCCATCAAAATCGAAAATAACGTAGGCAACCACGTAAAAATCCTTTTTGTTTTAGTCGGGCGGCGGTTGAAGGACGGCTCATTGGTTTTTATCTGCGAGTAAAAAAGATAGCAGCTATTTTGCGAAGGGAAAGCAGCAAAAAGTAAATCCGGTGGCTGTCCACCGGATTGAGGTCATGGAGCCGAGAAAGATCAGTCGCACACCTGCCACTGGACCGTGCCTGAACCGGTCCCAAAACGTTGCATGGTGTACTTCTCAATGTCGATGAGATAACCCGTACGACCCAGGTTTTGCGTGCAACAGCCATCGCAATCCGAATCGGCGCACATGTCGTACACGATCACATCGATTTCCTTACCGCCCTGACGTAACCGTAGCGTTTTACCGTTCAACCAGTTGAAGTCTTTGGAGTGAACCGCCGCGATATTGTGGGCTTTGACCCAGCTTTCCGGCTGCACGCCATCCAGGCCCGCGAACTGGCCAGCCCATTCGCAGCCGTTGTACTTGATGCACTCTTCGCTGTTGGGATCAGGGTAAGATTCGTAGTTGGTCAGATTGGCTTCGTTCCAGTTATTACCCGCGGCGCAGTTAGCGCCGGAGTCGTCTCCGTTGTCTCCATCATCATTGCCGTCGCCCGAGTCACCACCATCTTCGCCACCTTGATACTCATCCCAGAACCAGTGGCTGATGACCGGGTCATAGCCAGGATTGGCGTGAACGGCGATATACAGCTTCCCTTTGTAGCGGACGATGTCTCCTTCCACGTAGTTATGTCCCGACTGCCAATCCGGGCGCTCATCGGAGCCACCGTCCGTTGTCTCCGTTTTGGAGACGCGTACTGAGGAGGCATCGTCGTCGCGGTTTAACTCCGCTGCGTCAGACGTGTAGAGGTCACGCACGCCTTTGAAGTTGTTGTGCTGAAACACTTCCAGCTTTAGACCATTGGGAACTCGCGCGGAAGACAGGTCGTCATTCAATGCGCCACGGGAAATCAGGCTGGTTAAGTTGTAGTCGCCAACAGGGAGCTCAACGGCATAGCCCTTAAAGTGGGTGTCCTCGTAAAGCATGACGGATTTTTCTCCGCCGTTGTTTGAATCCGCGCCATAAACTTCTATTTCCCACAATGAATAGCCGTATTCGGTTCCGCGCTTTTTACCTTTGATGCGGAGGTATCTGCCGGTTGCGTTCAGGTTGCTCAGATCGTCAATATCCCCGTCTGCATTAGTGACGGAGCGAACTGTCGTCCAGGATGAGGCGTCGTTGGAGACCTGTATGTCATAGGCTTTAGCGTATGCCGCCTCCCACGTAAGCCGGACGCGGGATATGGATCGCTTTTCACCCAGGTCCACATAGATCCAGGCTGAATTTCCGTAGGCGCTACCCCAGCGAGTGCTGGCGTCTCCGTCGACGGCCATGTAGCCGCTGAGATCGCTGGATTCGACAGAAGAGGTGGTGACAGGCCGCATGTGCGCCAGATTTTCCGCAGCGAAAGCGCAATGGCCGAAGCCAGCTCCCGCTGCGATAGAGAGGGCGAGCGCATGTCTGCGCCAGTGGGATGAAATCATGGGTGTCCTTCCTTATTGCTTTAATTAGGTTCATTGGCGGTCAGGCTTGGCGATGCCTGTTATTAACGTGATACGTTTTCGAGTCTAGGTTGGGAACCGTTCCCAAACGATTACCCAAAGGGGCTAAAAGGGATCTAGTCCAAAGGTGCGCAACCTACTGCTCAGATGCAGGGATTTATTACATCTGTTTAACTGGCTAATTGTGGGTGTCCCAGTAATTTGTACGGCGGCGATGCGCTCGCTGATTATGAGAGCCTGCACGGCGGCGAATGTTTTTCTGCCGGCAAAAGTGGGTGTCCTACTAAGTCGAGGTTTAAATACAGCGCTAATTATGGGTGTCCTGATAAGTGCTGATAAGTGATAAGCGTGGGTGCCTTAACAAGAGCTGAGTTACGCGACAGCTGTTAATCGACGCCCCCCAGACGCCCTCGCCACAAACCAACCTGCACAACATTAAGGAATCAGCATGCTGAAGTTGTTTACGATCAGGGATAACGGAGTTCATGAGGTTTCGTCTTCTGTGTCCCAAGAGACGCTGCAGGCGGCATCCTGGATTGATGCGCAGGCGCCGGATGCGGCGGAGCGCGAACTGCTGAATGCTTTGTTGCCTGAGGATTTGCCGGAGTCATCGGCGGTGGAGGAGATTGAGTCTTCTGCGCGGTTTTTCACTGACGCTAACGGCGTGCACGTGCACTCGCTGTTTTTGTCGAATGGGGACGGCCGACCCAGAACGGTCACGGTTGCTTTTATATTGCAGACACAGCGGCTGATTACCCTGCGGCAGAGCGATTGCGCCGATTTTGGATTGTTCCGGACGCGGGCGGAGAAAGGTCAGGTGGAAGTGGCTGGCCCCGCCCAACTGTTGGTGGCGCTGCTGGAGCAAAAAGTGGGGAATCTGGCGGATGTGATAGAGGACACCCATCGTAAACTCGACCATATCAGCCATCAGGTGCTGGAGCAGGGCGGGGACTTGCAGGCTGCTATCGGCGGCCTGGCGAGAGTGGAGAATTTAAACGGCAAGGTGCGTCTTTGCCTGATGGACACGGAACGCGCGATCTCCTTTCTGCAGCGCCACGCCAAGCCCTGGCCGGAGATGCAGCAGACCTGCCAGGAAATTATGCGCGATGTGGAGACGTTGATGTCTCACACCACATTTTTGTTTGAGAAGATCAACTACTTGATGGACTACACACAAGGTTTCATCAATATTCACCAGAACCAGATTATTAAAATTTTCTCCATCGTCTCTGTGGTTTTGCTACCGCCTACTTTGATCGCCAGTATCTACGGCATGAACTTCAACTATATTCCTGAGCTGAAATGGCTGTTGGGATATCCCTGGGCGATCGGTCTGATGATTGTGTCTGCGGTGACGCCCTATTTGTATTTCAAGCGCAAGGGGTGGCTGTAGACGGCTTTTGCAATTGAGGCGGAGAATTGCGGTATGGCGATGCAATTTGACTTATATCCGTTTTGAAGCGTGGGTATCTGCGCATAATAATGCGCTTTTAGGATTTTTATATGTGACCAAGGAACCAGGAATGAGACGTTTGACACTACAAGAGGCCGCCCGATTATCTATCCCATTGTTGGACCTGACTTCGCTTAACGAAGCGGACACGGACGCCAGCATCACCGCACTTTGTCAGAAAGCCCGCACCCCGGAAGGCTGGGTGGCGGCAGTGTGCGTATATCCCCGTTTTGTCGCGTTGGCGAAGCAAAGTTTGAGCGATGCGCCGGTGAAAGTGGCGACCGTGGTGAACTTCCCTCACGGCGAATCGCCGGCCGACGCGGTGATTGTGGAAACCACCGAAGCGATCCGCGCGGGGGCGGATGAGATCGACCTTGTGTTTCCCTATAAAGCCTTGTTGGCGGGAGATGAAAACACCGGGCGTAAATTAGTGGCCGCGGTGAAAGCCGCCTGCGGCGAAGCTGTGCCGTTGAAGGTCATCATTGAATCCGGCGAGTTAAAAACCCCGAATTACGTGCAGCGAGCCAGTGAACTGGCGATCGCCGCCGGCGCGGATTTTCTGAAGACATCCACTGGAAAAGTAAAGGTCAATGCCACGCTGGACGCGGCGGAAGTCATGCTCAACTGCATACGCGAGTCTCGCGCCTCAGTCGGTTTTAAAGCCGCAGGCGGAGTCGGCACGCCTGAACAGGCGCGGCTCTACCTCAGTCTGGCGATGAATATCATGGGCGACGACTGGGTGTCTCCAGACAACTTCCGCTTTGGCGCCAGCAGCTTGTTGCATAACCTGCTGGTGTTGTTGGGACACGGTTCCGACCACGCCACATTGGAATATTGATCTACACTGCAAGACGCAGATCGCGCCAACGAGCGCCGATAGCACAATAACAACGAACCGTCATGGAGACAGAAGTTACTTTTAAGGAGAGAGTGTGAGCAGGGCAATATTGATCGTACTGGACAGCTTTGGCATTGGCGCCACAGCCGATGCTGAGCGTTTCGGCGACACCGGCGCCAACACCTTATTGCATATCGCCGAAGCCTGCGCCGCTGGCGTTTGCGATAGTCAAGGCAGAGCAGGGCCATTGCGGCTTCCCAACATGAATCGGCTGGGCCTGGGCAAGGCGGGAGAAGCCAGTTGCGGCGTCGCGGCGCCGGGGTTGGAGTCGACGCCCGCCATACTTGGCGCCTATGGCTTTGCGGAAGAGCTGAGCTCCGGCAAAGACACTCCTTCCGGACATTGGGAAATCGCCGGCGTTCCCGTGCTTTTCGATTGGGGCTATTTCACCGATAAGCAGCAAAGTTTCCCTCTGGAGTTGCTTGACGCCATTGTCGCAGAAGCCGGGCTGCCTGGCGTGCTGGGCAACGTTCATGCCTCCGGCACCCAGATTATTGTGGATCTGGGAAAGGAGCATATGGCGACGGGCAAGCCGATTTTTTATACCAGCGCGGATAGCGTGGTTCAGATCGCCTGTCATGAAGAATCCTTTGGCCTGCAACGCTTGTATGAGCTGTGCCGAATCACCCGCAAGCACATCGATCCCTATAATATCGCCCGCGTCATCGCGCGTCCCTTTGTGGGCGCTTCGCCGGAAGATTTTCGTCGCACCGGCGCTCGCCGTGATTTCGCCACGCCGCCCCATAAGCCGACGCTGCTGGATAAGCTGAGCCTTGCCGGAGGGGAGGTGGTCGCCATTGGCAAAATCTCCGATATCTATGCCGGCAAAGGCGTCAGTCGTGCGGTCAAGGCGGACGGGTTATGCGCGCTGGTGGAGGCGACCCTGACAGCGATGAACGAGACTGACGGCGCGACAAATGAGCAAGACACAATGATTTTCACCAATCTGGTGGACTTCGACATGCTTTACGGCCACCGTCGCGACGTCACTGGCTATGCGAAGGCGCTGGAAGATTTCGACACCATGTTGCCGGACATCCTGGGCGCCATGAAAGATGACGACCTGCTGATTCTGACGGCGGATCACGGCTGTGATCCTACCTGGCCTGGCAGCGATCATACACGGGAACATATTCCCATCCTGATGTACGGTAAACGCGCGCCACATGGCTTTATCGGCGCCAGAAAGACGTTCGCCGACATCGGTCAGACGCTGGCGGAATACTTTCATCTTGGCCAACTGGACTTCGGTGAATCCTTTCTCGCGCCAGCGGCCCAATAAATTATCCCCGGGCGCCGGGATGCGCGCCCATCTGTTTCACCTCATCACATAAGGAAGACGATTATGGCCACTCCTCATATCGCCGCTAATCCTGGCGACTTTGCAGATACCGTTCTGATGCCGGGCGATCCGCTTCGAGCCAAACACATCGCGGAGACTTATCTGGCGAAACCGGTGTTGGTGAACGATGTACGCGGCATGCTGGGGTACACCGGTGAGTACCGTGGACGCAGACTTTCCGTCATGGGGTCAGGCATGGGGGTGCCCTCCATCTCCATATACGCCCATGAGCTGTATACCCAGTTCAACGTGAAAAATATCGTTCGCATCGGCTCCTGCGGCTCTATTCGCGATGAAGTGAAAGTGCGCGACATAGTTATCGGAATGGGCGCGGGAACGGACTCTTTGGTGAACCGCGTGCGCCTCAATCATTACGATTTCGCCGCCATAGCCGACTACGATTTGCTGGAGCCAGTGGTAACCGCCGCCCGACGTCGGGAGACGCGGTATCATGTTGGCGCTTTGTTCACCACAGACCTGTTCTACGCAGCCGATCCTGGCTTAACAGAACGTCTCTCCGCACATGGCGTCAAGGCGGTGGAGATGGAAGCCGCCGGACTCTATGGCGTGGCCGCCGCGTGCGGCGGCAAAGCCCTGGCGCTTTGCACCGTCAGCGACCATTTGTTAAGCGGTGAAAGACTGAGTCCGGAAGAAAGACGCACCAGCTTTAACGACATGGTGGAAATCGCCCTGGAAGCAGCGGTTAGTTTCTAGTCGCCTCGTTAACAGGACACCCACTTTTACACCCATCGCACTAGTAGGACACCCACCACTAAGGTGCGATGGGCCCCCATGCTTGCGGGGCTCAACCGTGGTGTTTTTAACAGGACACCCACAATTTGAGTGTGGCGGAACCCCAGGTTTTTGATGGGGTTCCTGTCTCAACGCCAATAACGCAACGTTAGCAAGACACCCATCGTAAACCCCGTCCGATCCGGTTTCCCCAAGGCTTGCCTCCAATCCAGCTAATTGTCTATCCCTAAAAACTCAATCCCAAACCCACCCGTTCGCGCTGAGCTTGTCGAAGCGCTTTTACTGGGTGTCCTACTATCTCTTACTAACTCCTACTAACTCTACTACCTTCCGGTCATCATCAAAATCACTAAACGGACACCCACTTTTTGTGCGCGAAAACATCATGGCGCCAACAGGCGGGCGCTTTAATGTTCTTCGGGTTTCAACATCCCCCTTGCTTCTGCTAAACAGAGAGGTAGCAGACAGGTAGGGAGAGCCGCATTGATGCTGAAATCGCTGAACTTTAAACATCTTTATTATTTCTGGGTGATTGCGCGGGAGGGCTCGCTGGTGGCCGCCAGCAAGGAACTCAATCTGGCGCCGCAGACTCTTAGTGGGCAATTATCCTCCCTTGAGGAGTCGCTGGGCGGCCTGTTATTCAATCGCAAGGGACGGCGCATGACGCTGACCCAGCTTGGCCGACTGGTCCTCAGTTACGCCGACGATATGTTCCGGGTGGCTGGCGAGCTGCAACAGGTTGCGTTGCTGGTGACCAGCGGACGCTCCATCAGTCTGGCGGTGGGTATTTCCGCTTCGATCCATAAACTGTTCGCCTATCGCATGTTGGAGCCGGCCTTGCATCTGGATCGGGAGGTCAAACTATCTTGCCGCTCAGGGACCGTCGAGCATTTGGTGCAGGAGCTGCTGAGTTATCGCCTGGATATTGTGCTGGCGGACCGCTTACCGCCCCTGCAACGCGACAGCCAGACCCACTGGTGCGAGCTGGAAAGCTCCAGCATCAGCCTGTTCGCCAGGCCTGATCTGGCGCGCACCTTGCGCAAAAATTTCCCCCTTAGCTTAGATGGACAGCCACTATTAGCAATGACTCTGGAGTCTCCGTATTTTCAGCAATTGATGCGATGGCTGGGGGATCATGGGGTCAAGCCGGTCATCAAAGCGGAAATTGACGACAGCGCATTGGTCAAAGTGTTCGGCGCTCGCGGCCTGGGCGTATTCGCCGCTCCGACCGTCATTTGTGAGGAAGTATTGCGGCAGTATCAGGTGGAGCTGGTGGGCAGCATCGAAGCGGTGACTGAACGGCTATATGCCGTCACACGTAGCGCCCGCTCAGGTAATCCGGCGGTGGAGGCGATTTGTTTGCGTCGTTCGGCGTCTTGAGTATCTAAAAAGGCTTTGAGATCGAAAAAACCGTATTAAAAGGACGTTTAAAACTGCTTTTCTCGATCTGTTAGCTTTGCCAGACTGAAACCGAAGCAAGCAACAGGTAAACGTTATGATGAAAGCTATCCACAAATATCGTCTTGAAGGACCGCAAACCGCCAATCGTATCATGCTGCGAGAAGGCAGCCGGATTGTTCGCTCCGAATATCTGGTGACGGAGAAAGCGGTGTTTATCTGGGTAGAGGAACCCCTGGCGGTGGAAATACCTTCGCAACCCCGGCTGTTTTACGTGGTGATGTCAGGCGAGCCGGTGCCGGAGAACTACTGCCACCTTGATACAGCGCTCGACCCCTTTGGACCTGAAGCGTATCACGTCTTTGAAGCGCCCGAAGCAAGCCGCAATTTGAGCGCAGCCTGAACCGTCACACGAAAGCGTAGAACAAGCGGCTGAATGACGTTTAACTTGCGCGGCGATAGAGGAGAAGGTAGTACTGAACGCTTCGACTAATATGGGTGTCCTGGTAAGTGCTGGTAAGCATTAGTAAGCGAGTTATAGTAAGCCGCTGTATCAATCCCAGGCGCCAGGAACACCGGGAAGGACGAGGCCGCTACGAACCTTATGAATCGCCGCAAGTTTATTCTCGCCTCGTCGCTGCTTGCGGCGGCGGGGCTGGGAGTCTGGAGCTGGCCGCGTCGCTGGCGCTATATCGTCATTCACCACAGCGGCGGCGCTTCTGGAGATATCGCGCTTCTGCAACGGGTGCATCGAGAGCGTCAGCCTCACGATCCCATTCATGCCATTCCTTATCACTACGTCATCGGCAACGGTCATGGACTCGCTATGGGAGAAGTGGCCAGCGACTGGCGACAGGAATATGACATCTGGGGCGGGCATCTGACGCTGCATAATCTGACGCGTAATTTTCTCGGCATTGGCGTATGTCTGATCGGCGACTTTGAAAAACGCGACGTGCCTGAGCCTCAGTACCAGGCTTTAGTCAAGCTGACCCGGACATTGATGACCCGCTACGACATTCCTACCGCGAATGTCACGGGCCATGGCATGACTCCGGGGGAATCGACGCAATGCCCTGGCTCTCGCTTTCCCATGAGCCGTTTCAAGCGGGATATCGCTTGAGGCTTGCGCGAGCATGGCGTCCTGACGTTTTCCAACTATGCTTGAAGTATGTTTGTCCGCCGATTTATGCCGTTCTGCCTCATGCTCATATCTGGAAGCCGCGCACCCCGTCTGTTGGCGTTGCGCCTGATGCTGCTTGGTTGTGTTCTCGCTCTCAGTACAACGCCCACTCATGCCGCCCGCAAAATGGTGCTGGTGGTGTCTTCTCAAGTGGCGGAAACCGAACAGGGTCGCCAGTACAAGCTGTTCTATACCGAAGTGTTTCGCCGCCTCAACTTGGAGTTTGAGATGAAAACCTTCCCCTCCAAGCGCTGTGGCGCGCTGGCTAACTCTGGCCTGGTGGACGGTTTGCCCAGCCGCGTGGCGGGGTATGAAGCGGCGCACCCGAACCTGATAAGAATCAACGCGCCTTTGTGGGAGGTGAGCTTTACCGCTTATGCGTTGTCTCCCGGTTTGCGGGTGAACGGCTGGCGTAGCCTCGCTGGACAGGGTTTGCGTGTGGATTGCCGCTTAGGCGTCAGGAACTGTGAGGAGGAACTTCCTAAAATCAAGCAGCTGGGCCCGGTGGAATTCGTCGCCAACGCCAACCTGGGCTTGCGCCGCCTGCAGGCGAGGCGGACGGATCTGTACATCGATCTCGACTTTGTGGTCGATCCGTTGCTGCACGCGGAGGAGTTTTCTCACGCCAGCATTCACAAAGCCGGTGTGCTGGAAAGCGTCCCGACCTATTTGTATGTGCACAAGCGTAATCAGGACCTGACGCCCGCTCTGGAGGCGACGTTGACGGCGATGCGGGAAGAAGGTCTGACCGCACAGTTCAATCCCATGGCTACATCACAACCCCCTGAATCGCCATGATTTAGATAAACAGGTCTGGGCTTAAGAAAGCCAGTTAGCGATTACAATCCTTATTTTTCCATATTTAAGCACTACCAAAGAGCAAAGGACTATCGTAGTCTGGTTTTTACTTTCCCTTCTAACTCTATGATATATATGGACTCCATATGAAAGAACTGTATGTCGTCACTCACACCGAATCCCAACATCATGTCGACAAACGGGTGGGAGGCTGGTACGACTCTGAGCTGACAGAAAAGGGCCGCAAGGATGCAGACGAGTTAGGACAGCGCCTGCAACTCTTGGATGCGCACAAGGCGGATATCTATTCATCGGATCTGAAACGAGCGGCGCAAACCGCAGATCGGATCGCAGCAGCGATCAACTCAATCGTTGAGCTGACGCCACAGCTGAGAGAAATGTCCTACGGCGTGGCCGAAGGGCGACCGCAACAGTGGCTGGATGAGCGAATTGTTCCTCTGGCAAGAGACAATCGCCTGGATCATGCCGTCATCGACGGCGGCGAAACCAAACGAGAATTCGTCTCCCGCATCTATGACTTTCTCGACGGCCTGACCCTGGGGGACAAAACTATCATCTCCACCCACGCTTACGCCGCCACTTTCGTTATCGCCTGGTGGATCAAAATGCCGCTGGAGTCCGTTGGTTACGTCAATTTCAATGTCCAGTCGGGCAAGATCTGCAAACTGGTGGAGGATGACGTGTTCAAAAATCGAACGGTGGCGGGTCTCAATATGTAACCCCAGCTTATCAGGACACCCATCTTAAAGTGGCGGTGACTAGTCGAGGCATACCAGCGATTAACCAAATAAAGGGGTCTTATCTATAGTTATAAATTGGTTGAGGTTATGCCTTTAATATATTGAATACAAATAATTTAAGCTGTTTGATATGACTCATTGAGTCTGGTGGATAAAATGCCGCTCTAACCAGGACACCCATTCTTTCAGCGGCGGCAATTCAAATTCTTCCGCCTTGCCTAACTCATCCAGTTCCCGCAGGCGAATGGCGTCATGAAAGGCGGGGTCAGCCTCAAACTTGCGGCATTGTTCTTCGGTGAACGGTCCGCCCTGTTGCGCCAGGGTGGTCTGGCTGGCGATGGATAGTCCTTTGGCGTACTCAGGCCGAGTCGCCACCAGATAACGTTTCGCCTGCACATGCATACCGATAGGCCTGATCAGGCTGTTCGGCAGCCCGTGTTCCCGCAGCCAGGACTCAGCGAGACTATCGTGATGGACATAGCCCCACTGATCCCGGCCGGGCAGGTCGCGATCTTCCGCCAGCAGGTGTCCGATGTCGTGTAGAAAGGCGGCTCCTATTAGCGCGTTTGAGCCGCCTTGACGCTGCGCCCACCAGCCGCATTGCGCCATGTGTTCGTATTGGGTGCAGTGTTCGCCGTAGCTTCTGTTTCCGTAGAGCCTGAACAGGCGTTCCAGTTCAGTCAGAAATTGATGGCTTATCATGAATGCGCCTTGTCATCTCTTAGCGACAGGATTTCCCAGCTCCGCTCAGCGGCGATGCGTCGTAGCACCGGGTCGGGATCAACCGCCACCGGGCGGCGGACAGCCTCCAGCAGCGGCAGGTCGTTATGGGAATCGCTGTAAAACGCGGCGCTGTGATACTCCCAACCCTGCTGCGCCGCCCATGCCTGCACCCGGGTGACTTTGCCTTCTCTAAAAGTGGGTGTCCCAATAAGGGCTCCGGTAATGACACCGTCCCGAGTCTCAATGTCCACCGCCAGCACATGCTCCACGCCAAGGCGCGCGGCGATTGGCTCCACCAGATGCGCGCCGGTGGCGGAAACGATGGCGATAGGGTCGCCGGCGCGGCGGTGCTCTTCCAGAAGAGTGCGGGCGCGTGAGGGGATCATGGCGTTAATGTGGGTGTCCAGATAAGCGTGGATCAGCGTTTGCAGCTGCGTTGGCGGCAGCCCCACCAGGGGCGCGAGGGTGTAGGACATGTAGGCGTTGAAATCCAGGGCCCCGGCTTCGTAGTCATCCATAAAAGCCTGATTGCGCTCCAGGAAGTTGGGCGGCGTGACGATGTCGTCCCGGGCGGCGAGAAATTCGGAAAAGGCTTGCGCGCTGTCGCCGGCGAGCAGGGTGTTATCAAGATCAAAAAGCGCTAAGGGCATAGAAAAACCTAAAATCGTAAGTCATAAAAAGAACAAATATTAGCCTGATACTTTGCCTTCACGGGCTAAAGCGCAACGCAGTCGAAAGGCGGGATCAAATGGATTGACGTCGTGGGCGTCAAAACGATTCGGGTCATACAGGCTGGCGTTGGTAAAGGGCCTGACGCCGCTGACGAGTTCGGCGATCAGACGTCCATAGCCGCCGGATGCGCCAACACCGCCGCCGCAGCATCCGGACGCCAGCCACAATCCAGGGATTTCCAAGGCGCCGATCAGGAAACGTCCGTCCGGGGTGTAGCTGGATACGCCGCTGACATAGGCGGCGACCCTTAACTCGTCCAGCATGGGCAGCCAGCGCTGGAGGCTTTCATAGCCGTCTTCCAATGAGGCGAGACCATCGCTGTCCTGATCAAAACTAAAGCGATGGATGTCCTCCGGCAGTTGCTCCGGCGAACAATTCACACGCTGGCGGTCACGCAGTCCGAATAAGAGTCCGCCAACTTCCGGGCGCGCATAGGCGTTGGCGTCTGGTAGAACCAGAACTGGCGTATCCGCCTGGATGTGTGCGTCTGGGGCTGAGATCCAATATTGACTGCGCACCGGCGCCATGGCGGGCGCCAGTCCTAAAGGGCGCAATAGCAGTGCGCTCCAGGGACCGCCCGTCACCACAATCTGTCGAGAATAATAGCTGACGCCATCCGCGCACCTTACGCCGCAGACGCCTTGACTGCCCGTCAGAATTTCCGCGACCTCGGCATTGAGCTGTAACCTGGCACCGCAGCGACGAGCATGGCGCAGATACGCGCTGGCCAGTTGATAGGGGTCGATATAGCCGTCTTCGGCGACGAATACCGCTACGGCGTCCCTGGGCGCCTGTAACCAGGGGAGGCGCGCCTGCAAATCATGGGTGTCCAAATAGCGGGCGGCGCGGTGACGCTTGGTCGTCTCGTCCGCCAGGGCGTGAATTTTGGCGCTGGCGGCGGCGCTGACGCCTGCGTGCAGACTGCCGCACGCGCGCACGTCCAGGTCTTCCTTCAGGTTGGTTTGCAGACGTTCAATCGCACGCCAGGTTTCGTCGACCATATCCAGCCCGGTGGCGTCGCCGCGTGCGCGTCCCAACAAGGCGGCGGCCTGGCTGGTAGTGGCGCTGGCGGGCGCGCGTCGATCCAGCAACAGGACTTTCTGTCCTTGCGCGCTTAAATAGTCGGCGCTGGCGCATCCGAGGATGCCGGCGCCGATGACAATGACGTCAAAATGTCGGTTTGTGGTACTCATCATTTTTCATCGATCACGTTAACAGACCCTACCCAAGCGCCACGGCGACCAGCCCGCATACGGTGGTGAAGACCCCCGCGACTTTGGGGGGATAGAGTTTTTCCTTGAACCCCACTACCGCCATTAGCACGCCCAAGGGAATGCTGACCTGACGAAACGCCACCACGTAGCTGACGTTGCTGGCGAACGCCATAGCCAGAATCACCAACGCATAGGCCCCCGTCATAAAGGCGCCGGTACCCGCGCAACGCATCAAAGAGTGACGCAGTAACGGCTTGAGGCGTTCTCGTTCTTTGCTGACCACAGCGATTAACAAGGACATCCACAGCGCAGCGCTTAAGCACTGCAAGGTGACGTAGACCAGAGATACCTGAAGCGGGTCCGCCCAGGGCCGTCCGCTGATGGGATCGAGCAGTCCTCGCATCTGACTGGTGGCGGCGTCGTCGACAATGGAGTATCCGGCGGTGGCCAACGCCGCCAGCAGGGCGAAGGCGGTGGTGCGGTTGCCGTAATTGGACCAGCGCAGGTCGCTGAAGCGGGTCATGGGGATAAACAGACACCCACCTACAATCAACGCCACGCCGACTATCGCCTGCGCGCTGATGCTGTCGCGTTGACCGAGAGAGAAGGCGGTCAGGCAGACGATAATCAGCGGCGACGAGCGCGCAATGGGGTACGCAATGGACATATCCCCTGCCTGATAAGCCGCCGCCAGGGCGCTCAAATACACGGCCTGAAACAAGCCAGTCGCCAGCAACAGCAGCAGAATCCGGGCGTCAAAGGCGGCGATCAGCTGTGTATGCGCGAACAGAATCGGCGCGAACAGCAGAAAACCGAACAGGGTCACCAGAAAGAAGAAGGCGATGGTGGGGCTGGACTTCTTGCCGTAGAAGTTCCAGCCCGCATGGGCGACAGCGGAAATCAGCACCAAAACCAAAGCCGTCCATGTCACCTTAGGGAAACTCCCGCTGCGGTTAAGGTGACGCCCGCCAGACCGGTCGTGTCCGGGCCGTGGCCTTGCGCCAGCCAGCGTTCGATATACTCTACTGCGGCGGGCAGATCCGCCACGCTGCCGATAATGACGTGGGCGCCGCCGCGACGAAAACGCTCTTGCGCCTGTTCCCGCAGGACGGTTTTGCTGGCGCTGTCCAAGGCGATCCAGTCTTCCTGGCTTAAGCCGACTTCATTGCCGGAGGTGGTGACGCCGACGGTCCACATGCCTGCGGCCAGGCCTTCTTCGATGCCGGGCAGGGTGTCGTCGACTTTGATGCAGGCGCGCACGTCGCCGACGCCCAGCTCCAACGCGTTCTTCAGGCTCATGTGAGGATAAGGGCGTCCTCTGGGGACGCCCGTTGCGCACACATTGCTGGCGGGACGATAGCCCTGGGCTGCGGCGATGTCCGCCAGAACGTCCAGCATGTCGCGGTTATAGCCGGTATTCGCGCCGATTTTGATATTGCGTCGCTCCAGCCAGGCGACGGTTTCCATCAGGCCGGGGATAGGGCGGGCGCATTCGCGAATGGCCTCGATCTGCATGGGCACGAAGGCGTGATACAGGCGATCAATGTCCGCCTCGCTCGCCAGCGCGCCGTATTTTTCTCTCCAGGCTTCGCGCACTCGCGGCATGGTCAGGATTCGCGTGATGTGCTCACGCTTCTCCGTCCCCATCGGCTCACGGGCTTCCGCCAGAGTGATGGGAATCTCTTGCTCGGCGAACAGATTCTGAAAGGCGCGAATCGGCGCCATCGAGCCGAAATCGTAGGTGGTGCCGGCCCAGTCGAAAATGACGGCTTCAATGGGGCCGCGGTAAAAACGTTGATAGGCGTAACTCATGACAGTGAGATCTCCATAGCGATAAGGGTGTCTTTGACGGCTTCCAGCAGACGCGCCACTTCCGGCGTGTCGATTTTGCCGATGCAGCCGATGCGGAAGCTTTCGGTCTGGGTCAGTTTGCCCGGATAGATCACGAAGCCCCGCTGCTTCAGTTCCTGATAGAAGCGTTTGAAATCAAAGTTGGGATCGTCAGGCGATAAAAAGGTGACGATGATGGGCGACAGCCAGCGTTCCTCCAGCAGGGTCTGGAAGCCCAGTTGGCGCATGCCGGCGACGAGTTGATCGCGGTTACGGGTATAGCGGGCCAGACGTCCGGGGGCGTCGCCTTCCGCCTCATATTCCCGCAACGCCTGAGCGAACGCCGCCACCGTATGGGTCGGCGGGGTGTAACGCCATTGGCCGGTCTTCTCCATATAAGCCCACTGGTCATACAGGTCCATGCTCAGCGAGTGAGCGTTGCCTTTGGCCTGCTCCAGCAGGTCCTGGCGAATCAGCGCGAAGCCAAAGCCGGGAACTCCTTCGAAACACTTGTTGGCGGAGGAAATCAGCGCAGCGTAGCCCAGTCGCTTGGCGTCAGCGGGCAGGGCGCCAAAGGCGCTCATGGAGTCGATGATCAACCTGCGGCCGGCGGCGTTGACCACTTCCGCGATGGCCTCAATGGGATTCAAAATCCCGGAGCTGGTCTCGCAGTGCACCACCGCCACGGTGGTGATGCTGGCGTCCTGACGCAGCAATTCCGCCACGGCGTTCGGGTCGGGAGGCAGGTAGTCGCCGGTGTCGATGCAGACGTAGGGGCGCTTGAGGTAGTCGCAGATTTTGGCGATGCGCTGCCCATAGGCGCCGTTCATCAGCACCAGCAGCTTGTCCTGCGGACCAAGCAGGGCGCCCAAAGTCGCTTCCACGGCGAAAGTGCCGCTGCCCTGCAAAGGTACGCAAACATGGGTGTCCTGGGAATTGGCGACGGCCAGCAACTTATCCCGCACCGTCTGGGTGACCTGATTGAAGTCCTGATCCCAGGAGCCCCAGTCCGTCAGCATGGCTTCTTTTACCGTGCGTGAGGTGGTGATCGGCCCGGGGGTGAGCAGGTAATAATTGGGTTGGTTCATTAATGAGCCCTCAAAAAACGAAAGAGAAAATCCTGGGGACGCCATTGGAGTCTTCAGGCGCAGCGCCATTTCTGGGTGCGTCGCAGTAACAGGCCGCCCAGCAGCCATTGCAGAAGCTTGGCGACCAGACAGGTCAGCATGATCATGACCGCCATCGCCGCCGCAGGAGCAATGTCCCCGGCGTCGTCCATGTTCAGAACGGACACGGACGCCAGCATGGTGTTGTGGGAATACAGAAAGATGACGGCGGACACGGTGGTCATGGCGTTGACGAACAAATAACCGCCTATCTCCAATACCGCCGGCAGGCATACCGGCAAAGACACGCGCCAGAACGTCAATAATTGCGGCGCCTTCAACGAGGCGGACACGGCCTCGAACTCCGGATCGATTTGTTTCAGGGCGGTCACCGCGGTGAGATGACAGACGGTGTAAAAGTGCGCGATGGTGCAGATCACCAGGATCGCCATGGTGGCGTACAGACCATTCAAAGGATTGGACGGCGCGTTGAAGAAAAAGATGTACGCCAGCCCCAGCGCCATGCCAGGCACCGCCAGCGGCAGGATGGCGATAAAGTGAAACAGGGCGCGCAAGGGGCGGAAGCCTTGCAACTTCTCCACCAGATAGGCATTGAAAAAGATGAAAATAGCGCCGAAAAATGCGGTATAGGTCGCCATTCGTATGGAGTTCCAGTAGGCCTCCCAACCGCCGCCGTCCATCAGGTCGAACTGATAGTTCTTCAACGACAGACTCAGGTTATAGGGCCAGAATGTCACCAGTGAGGCGTAGATCGCCATAGCGATGACCCCTAGGATCGTCGCCGTCAGCAGCAGCATAAAAAGCGTGCAGCCCTTATCCGCCCAAGGACGGCGAGGCGGCGTCCAGGGCGCGGCTTTGGAGGTCAGCGCTGCGGATTGGCGTCGCTGCGCCCAGCGGTCCGCCAGGAAAGTAAGAATCGCGGGCAGCAATAAAATCACGCTCACCACCGCGCCCATCTGAAAGTTCTGCTGACCGATCACCTGCTTATAAATATCCGTGGCGAGCATGTTGTATTGGCCGCCAATGACCTTGGGCACCCCGAAATCCGTGATGACCAGGGTGAACACCACGAAGGCGGCGCTGATCAGACCGTATTTTGCGCCGGGCAGGGTAACAGTAAAAAACGTGCGAATGGGCGACGCGCCCAGTGCGGAGGCGGATTCATACAGGCGTCCGTCGGTATTGGACAGCGCCGTTACCAGAATCATCAGGGCGTGGGGAAAGGTCCAGAAACAGGAGCCGATGACAATGCCGATCGGACCATAGATGCTTTCTCCGAGTAGCCATGTTTTGATGACGCCCTGATTGCCGAACAGATACACCAGACTAATGGCGGGCAATAACGAAGGGGCCAGAATCGGCGCCGCCAGCGCCATACGGAACGCGCCTTTGCCGGGCAGTCGGGTGCGGGTCAGCGAATAGGCGGCCACGAACGCCAAAGTGATTACGATGACAGTGCTCAATAAGGCGATCGTCAGCGAGTTGCCGATAGACGCCACCAGCGAGGGGGTGTTTGCGTAGGCGATGAAGTTTTCCAGGCCGATAAAATCTCCCGCCCGGTTTTGCAGACTTTTCGACAGCAGGGCGTACAAGGGGGCGGCTACCGCCGCCAGCAATGCCAGCAGACCAATCAGCATCGCGCCGCCAAGCGCCCATTCGTCGCGGCTGCGACGTAGTGTGATGGACGGCAGGATGACGCGGGGGCGGGCTGGCAGGCTCATGGTCGCTCTACTCATGACGCCTCCGCGAACAGGCGCAGGCGATCACGAGGCAATTGAAACTCCACGGACTGCCCCTGGCGCAATCCCAACTCCGCCATCTCATTCATGGAAATATCCGCCACCAATACGGCGTTCTGGCTGTCCAGGGCGAGGCGCGAACGGACGCGGGAACCGAGAAACTGGATGTCCAGCACGCTGCCGCTGAGTACGTTGTGGCGGTCGCTGTTCAGACGCAGACGGATATCCTCGGGACGCACAGCGATTTTGACCGAGGAGGACTCCGACATATCCACGGCGCGGGCGCACTGCAATGTCACTGGGCCCGCCTGTAGTGAGTGATTGGGGCCGACGCGGCCCGGCAAAAAGTTCATTTCTCCCACAAACTCCGCCACAAAAGGCGTGCGGGGATGAGTATAGATATCCTGAGGGGAGCCGACCTGCTCAATGCGGCCATGGTTCATCACCACAATGCGGTCCGCCATAGTCAACGCTTCCTCCTGATCATGGGTGACCATAATGGTGGTCACGCCGAGCCGCGCCTGCAGCTGTTTGATCTCCTGACGCAAATGCGCTCGCACGCGGGCGTCCAGCGCAGACAGGGGCTCATCAAGCAGCAGCAAACCCGGAGAAGTGGCCAACGCCCGCGCGAGGGCGACCCGTTGCTGCTGTCCGCCAGACAGTTGCGAAGGATATTTCTCTTCACTGCCGTCCAGGCCCACTACGCTCAGCAGCTCCCGCACCCGCTGGCGACGCTCATCCGCTTTCACGCCTTGGGACTTCAGGCCGTAGCCGACGTTATCCGCCACAGATAGATTGGGAAACAGGGCATAGGATTGAAATACAATGCCAAAATCACGCGCTTTCACCGGCGCGTGAGTGATGTCCCGTCCGCCCTGCGTCACTTGTCCCGCACTGAGGACATCCAGTCCAGCGATAATGCGCAGCAAACTGGTCTTACCGCAGCCAGAAGGCCCCAGAAAACAGACGAATTCGCCTTCATTCACGGACAGCGAAACAGATTTCAACGCCTGGAAATCGCCGAAGTACTGATCGATATCGGTCAACTGCAGATAAGGTGCGGGGGACTTGGACATCTTTAATTACTCTTGTTCTGTCTATCAAAATTTAACCGGTGTCCGCTGAAACTAAATGGACACCCACTTTTAATCCCAAACCCACCCGTTCGCGCTGAGCCTGTCGAAGCGCTCTTATGGGTGTCCTGCTAACTGCAGTCATCATCAAAATCATTAAACGGACACCCACTTTAGGCCGGGATTGTCGGCCGTCCTTCGACAGGCTCAGGACGAACGGTGGTGTCCGACCAAAAACACTGCTTCAAGCAGCCTTTTATCCCTAAAACTCAATCCCAAACCCACCCGTTCGCGCTGAGCTTGTCGAAGCGCTCTTATGGGTGTCCTGCTAACTTCCGGTCATCATCAAAGTCATTAATCGGACACCCACTTTAGGCCGGGTTTGTCGGCCGTCCTTCGACAGGCTCAGGACGAACGGTATTGGTGCTTAAAGTGGGTGTCCTGTTAGCTGTTAGCCCTGACTACTTGGCTTCGCTCTTGCCGTCGAAGCGTTTTTGCCATTCGGCCAGGATGCGTTCGCGGTTGGCGGCGGCCCAGGTGAAGTTATTGTCGATCATCAGGGCTTCGGCGTTTTCCGGGAAGTACTGCACTGGCTTGGCGACGCCGGGCATGGCGACGACGGCGTAGCCTTCGTTGTAGGTCTCATTGGCTTTGCGGGAGACGGTCCAGTCCACCAGGGTTTGGGCGGCGTCCATTTTTTTGGAGCCTTTCACGATGGCGGTGGCTTCCATGTCCCAGCCCAAGCCTTCCTGTGGGAAGATGATGTCCAGGGGCGCGCCGTCTTTCTTGGACTTTGCGGCGCGGAAGGCGAAGGAGATGCCGATGGGCGTTTCGCCGGCGGCGGCCATTTTGCAAGGCTTGGAGCCGGAGTGGGTATAGCGGCTGATGTTCTGGTGCAGGTCGCTCATATACTGCCAGCCTCTTTCCTCGCCGAACATCTGCAGCCAGCTGCTCACGTCCAGGAAGCCGGTGCCGGAGGAATTGGGGTTAGGCATGATGATATGGCCCTGATATTCCGGCTTGGTCAGGTCTTTCCAGGAAGTGGGCTTGGGCAGATTGAGTTTCTCCGCTTCCACGGTGTTGAAACACACTGCCGCCATCCAGGCGTCCATGCCGGTCCATACCGGCGCCGCATTGTTATCGCGGAATTTCGGAGAAAGGGCGTCATAGCCTTTGGGCTTGTAGGATTGCAGCATGCCTTCGTCGTTGAGCAGCATCAGGCTGGTGGCGGCCAGGCCCCAGACTACGTCCGCCTGCGGGTTTTCTTTCTCCGCCAGCAGTTTGGCGGTGATGATGCCGGTGGAATCCCTCACCCAGTTGATTTTGATGTCCGGATGCTCTTCATTGAAGCGCGCCGCGTATTTCTTTAAATCTTCCGCTTCGATTGCGGTATATACGGTCAATTCAGTGGTCGCCGCCTGGGCCGCCAGGGAACACAGAGCTGCGCCGGCCAGGACGCTCACACGCTTCAACAGATACTTCAACGTCATTTTCAGTCTCCTTGGTGAGGGTTGGAGGTTGCTTCTGGTCTATACCAGAGGCAACGGTAGCGACTGAATGTTGCAGAAAGGTGACGTTTTGAAGAACTTTGTGATTAACCGGCGTATGGGTGCGCCAGAGCAGGGATTGGCCACCATAGCGAGGCGGCTGGCTTTTCAGAATTTTTAGTCGATTACGTCAATTTGGATCGTCACAGCGTCATGGCGCCAGTACTCGTAGTCCAGCTCCAATACCCGGCCGGAGGCGTCGTAGTTGGTGCGCTCGATATGGAGGCCAGGCAGACCCGCCGCCGCACCCAGTTCGCGGGCGGCGTCTTCCTGCAGCGCGGTGGATTTAAACGTCAGGTTCATGCTGTGATAGGCCTGCCCATACTTGCTGCGTAGCAGATGGGTCAGAGACTGTGACATGTCTTCTTTTTCTATTCCGGGCAGCAGCGCCGTGTTGATATAGATGTGCTCGATCAACACGGGACGTCCATCAATGGAGCGACGGCGTTGCAAGAACAACAGGCGCGCGCCTTTGTCGACTTTCATCAGCTCCGCCATGCGCGCGTCCGCAGGATTGACGGTGACGCCGATCAGGTCGGTGCTGGGTTCAAAGCCCTGACTGGACACGTACTCAATAAAACTCTGCCGCCGCGCCGGGTTGTACACCACCGCCGGCGGCGAGACGAACCAGCCGCGGCGATTCTGGCGATAGATCAATCCCTCGGCCTCCAGCGTCTGCAATCCCTGGCGTACGGTCATGCGAGTGAGATTGAAGCGTTCCCCGATATCCCGTTCAGAGGGCAGCTTCTCTCCAGGCAGGAGCGCTTGCTGGCGGATCAGATAGCTGAAGTGCTGTTGCAGGTAGCGGTAATGGTTGTCGATCTGCTTTTCCATCAAAGATTCTTCTGGTCTATTCCAAAAATACGACAAGGCTATTGAAGCTATATGACGATTCTATGACGGTCCGCCGAAGGTCAACGGCGCTAACCGGTGAGTCGACGTCGCTCCTTTCCGAATTCAGCGTTTCCGTCGCTTTTTGACTTTGTTTGCGAAGCTTAGCAGAAACCACGGGCTATCGTCGCAACCGGAAAAGAACGATCAGAAGGCGGTAAGGGAACTAGCGGCGCTGACGCCTGTCGGAAGTCTCAGCGTCGTTCCCAAGACGCGGTAACTCCAAGTGGAACGTTTTAATTTTCAAGGAAATAACGCATGACTGTTAATGCAGAACGAGTGGGCCAGGTGATCCGCAACGGCGGGCTGGTCTGGTACAACGCAGCCAACGAAAAACTGGTGTCCAAGCAAATCATTCAGGCCCCGCAACGGGACGGCATGATGGACAACTTCACCCACGCGAAAGTGGAGTTTGGCGACAATGAGGTGCTTCTGAAGTCTGTGCCGGGACCGGAAGGGGCGGATGCGGTGAACATCAAATATCGCGACCGCCAGGCGACCTTCGCCGACCTGGAGGCTCCCGGCTATATCTATTCCGACAGCTTCTCCGGCTGTGTGTTCTATCTGTTTCGGGGACCGCTGGGATACCTGCACGCGGTGCACGCCTACCGGGGCGGCGGCAGGCTGGCGGACCCCACCGAATACTTCAAGGCCCGAGGCGGTAAGCTGCTTTATAAATGGGACAGCCTGGGCAAGTTGACGCAGGACGAACTGATGAGTTACCAGACTGGCGCGGTGCTGGCCTGCGTCAGCCGCGACACCATCGACGTGTTCGCCTTCGCCACCAAGAACCGCGAAGTGAAACGACTCATTGACCACACCACCATCCCAGGCTGGGTGGCCAGCGCCGGGCTGCCGGTCTGATCCCGCGTTGAATTGAACCTCACTTTTTGCGCCGCTGTGTTAGCGGCGCATTTTTATCAAGCTTCCCGCGCCAATTTCCCTGCGCCGCCCAGGCATTTTCTGACCTGGTGCGGTTCTTGCCCTGTTCATGGTGAGTTAAGGGCGGTTTTGTTTAACCATTCCAACAGGTTACCGCCAAGTTCTTGCAACCCCCCGTACTTCTTACAACTCCAGTACTTAGGGACAGACTTCAGGAAAATGATCATGGCGATAAAAAAATCCACATCCGTTAAAGCAAGTAAAAGTTACAAAGAAAATGTAGGGAAGGGCGGAGAAATACATCAGGAGTCCCGGAGCGCGCCTGTGCTCAGGTCACCCCAAGGGACGCCCATTGCCGACAATCAGAACTCTCTGCGCGCCGGCGCGCGTGGACCGGGCTTGCTGGAAGATCGGCAACTGCGAGAAAAGCTGTTTCATTTCGATCATGAACGCATCCCCGAACGTGTCGTGCATGCGCGGGGTTTCGGCGCTCACGGTTACTTTGAAACGCTGGACACGCTTGAAGGTGTGACCTGCGCGAGCCTGTTCAAACGCAAAGGGCTCAAGACGCCGGTGTTCGCGCGTTTCTCCACGGTGGCGGGCAACAAAGGCTCCGCCGATCTGGCCCGCGATGTGCGCGGCTTCGCCGTGAAGTTTTATACCCAGGAAGGCAACTGGGATTTGGTGGGGAACAATATTCCCGTATTTTTCATTCAGGATGCGATGAAATTCCCCGACCTCATTCACGCGGCGAAAGCGGAGCCGGACCGGGGCTTTCCGCAGGCGCAAACAGCGCATGACAATTTCTGGGACTTTATTTCGCTGACCCCGGAAAGTATGCACATGGTGATGTGGATCATGTCCGACCGCACCATTCCCCGATCCCTGCGCTTTATGGAAGGCTTTGGCGTGCACACCTTCCGTTTTATCAACGCCGCAGGCAAATCCACCTTTGTTAAGTTTCACTGGAAACCGGCGCAGGGCATGCAGTCTGTAACCTGGGACGAAGCGCTGCGCATCAACGGAGCCGACCCGGATTACCATCGTCGCGACATGTGGAATGCGATTCAGTCAGGCGACTATCCGACCTGGGAACTGGGCGTTCAGCTGTTTGATGAGGCGTTCGCCGAACAGTTTGAGTTTGACGTGCTGGACGCCACCAAACTGATTCCTGAAGAACAGGTTCCGGTGAAAATTGTCGGCAGAATGGTGCTCAATAAGGTGGTCGACAACTTCTTTGCGGAAACTGAACAGGTCGCCTTCTGCACCCAGAATTTGATCCCCGGCATTGATCAAAGCAACGATCCGCTACTGCAGGGGCGCAATTTTTCTTATCTGGACACCCAACTTAAACGCCTGGGCGGTCCCAACTTCACCCATATCCCTATTAATGCGCCCAAGTGTCCGGTGCACAACTTCATGCAGGATGGACATATGGCCATGCACAACCGCGCGGGGCGCGCCAACTATGAGCCGAATAGCTGGGGAGGCGAGCAGGGCGGGCCGCGCGAGGACAGCGAGACGGGCTACGTCAGCTATCCGGAACCGATGACGGGGGAGAAAGTCCGACAGCGCAGCGAAACTTTCAGTGACCATTACAGCCAGGCCAACCAGTTTTACCGCAGTCAAACCGACGTAGAGCAGGCCCATATCGCTGACGCCCTGGTGTTTGAATTAAGCAAGGTGGAGCGTAGCGACATTCGGGAAAGAGTGGTCTCACACTTGCTTAATATTGACCGGGGACTGGCGAAAAACGTCGCCAGCAAATTAGGGATCAGTACTATGCCTAAACCGGCCCCGGCGGCCAGGAAACCCATGATGGACTTACCTGTTTCAGATGCGTTGAGCATCAATAAAAGCTCACAGCCGACGCTGGCTGGGCGCACGTTCGGCGTGTTTCTGTCCAACGGCGCCGATAACAAGCTGCTGAAAAACTTAAAGCGTCTGCTTAAAAAAGAGGGCGCGGATTACGATTTGATCACTCCCGCCATTCAGGGAACGACATTAAGCGATGGTGAAGTCATCAACGGCGACGAAACCTACGAAGGTGGCCCCTCAGCTTTATACGACGTCGTCGTAGTGATTGTCAGCGACGAACAACGGGGCCTGTTCACCACGACGCCAGCAGCCAGACATTTCATCGAAGATGCGTACCGGCACAGCAAATACATAGCGTACTCCAGCAATCTGCAAGAGACCGTGGAACAATTGCTAAACGGCCGCGAATGCGACCAGGCCATGTTCTGCCTGTCAAAAAAAGCGGATATAGAAAACTTCCTCACCAGCGCCAGAGCCTTGCGTTATTGGGACAGGAACGACGGATAAACATACGGGGAGAAGGCGTTTAGCCTGGTCGCAGCAATGGGCCAGGCTTTTTTAATACGTGATGATGACGGCCGCTTGTCCCCAAGTAATGCGTAGAACGGGGAAAGTACTTTGTTACAAAACAAGCGATTAGTTAATGTATGGACCAGAGAGCGGAGAAATAGTCCAGTGGTCGTTATAGGTAGGTTAAATGCCTTCAATTAACTGTAAGTGTGGTGAAAAACTGGGGTACGGTGACATACCAAACCCAATTGAATGGTTGGCGATTTCCGATGAAGCCTATGATGGTTACGCGGGAATGATCGATTCCGAAAAGAAAAAAAAGCGCACACAGACTTCAAGAAATTCCCAAAAGCCTGTGTGCCGTGCGCTTATGCGGTGGCTATTTTGTCCGCATCAAATTGTTTGAACACGTCTTTGATCATGTCCTTGGTGTCGCTGGTGTAGCGGACGCCGACCAGGACAGCGCCTTTTTTGATGGCGTCTTCGTAGTATTTGATCTCGTGCTCAGGGATCGCCAGGCCGATGGCTCCGCCGATCAGACCGCCTACAGCGCCGCCAGCTCCGCCCGCCGCCAGGGCTGCGACGAAGGGGCCTGCCGCCAACAGGCCTGCGCCCGCTGTAGCGACTGCGCCCACTGCGGTCAGGCCGCCTGCCACCGCCGCCAGTACGCCGCCGGTGGTTGCGCCAACCGCCACGCCTTCCGGCAGTTTGCTGTGCTCGGTCAGGGCGAAGCTGTCTTTGGTGAAGTTGCTGTTGGTCACCAGTGAGATGTCATCTGACTTGATCCCTTTGTATTCCAACATATGAATCGCCGCGCTGGCGTTAGTGGGAACTTTAAACATACCTGTAATTACGTCGCTCATGGTCATTTCCTCTAATCAATATCCTGTTTGAAGGTTTACTACTCATACTGTCAATAAGGCTTGAGCAATCGCTGGGCCAACCTCTTACAAACCTTGAATTCAAAGGGGCGAGGGCCGCACAGGGTATTTTTTTTGTCAGTAAAAAGAACCGGTTACAAAAGGTCCGAGCGTAAGCCTTGCAAAAACTGTTGAAAGAATTACGCATTTTTCCCGCTGGATCTTTTGATGCTTTAAGCGTCTTTTATTTGTCAGAAGGGGATCTGCAAATACCGGTGAAACGAGCCTGACTTATGCCGGTTATAGGCTTTTTGAGTGATTACCTTATCCGTAATGATTGAGTATGTTATGAAAGCGCTTGCATTGTCGCTCTCTCAATAAACTCGGGCGATCAGCAGAAATCAAAAGCTAATACTAAAACCGAAAAATACGCCGCAAGCGCCTTCCATCCGACCAGCACGACAAACATGACCTTAAAAGGACAGGTGATAATTATGGCTATCAAGCTCAAACACATTGCATCGGCAGTCGCGCTGACCACCGCCATGATCGCCGCGCCGGCGATGGCTGAATTCAAAGTTGTGGGATACTTTCCAACCTGGCAGGGGGACGTAAACAGCATCCCCTACGATAAAGTCACCCACATCAACTATTCCTTCGCCATACCCACCGCCAATGGCGGCTTGCAGCCTCTCGAAGGCGGGGAGCAGCGCTTGCGCACGCTGGTGCAGCGCGCCCATGGCGCCGGGGTGAAAGTGCAGATCGCCGTGGGCGGATGGAATAACGGCGATGATTCCGCTTTCGCCGCGCTGTCCGGCAACAGCGGCAGTCGCGCCAACTTTATCCGCAACCTGATGAACATGGTGGACGCCTACGGCCTGGATGGCGTGGATCTGGACTGGGAATACCCGGAAGCTGGCGCCGAAGCCAATAACTTCAAAACTCTGATGCGGGAGCTGGGCGCGGCGCTGCACAGCCGCAACAAGATTCTGACTGCGGCGGTCACTGCGTCGGACTTTCCCGGCAGCGTGGACGCAGACGTTATCAACAGCGTGGATTTCCTCAACCTGATGGTGTACGACCTGGGGTATCCGCATTCCACCTATCAACACGCACAGAACGCGCTGACTCACTGGAAATTCAACGAAGGCCTGCCTCAGCACAAAGCGGTGCTGGGCGTGCCGTTTTATTCCCATAAAGACTGGGTGGCCTATAAAGACGTGATCGCCCGCTACGGCGCCGGCGCGGCGCAACGGGACGACGCTGGCGGCCTCGACTATAACGGGCAGCCGACTATCCGGGCGAAGACCGAGCTGGCGCTATCCGAAGCGGGCGGCGTCATGTTCTGGGAAATTTCCCAGGATACCCGTGACGATACCTCTTTGATGAAAACCATCTGGGAGACTGTCGACGGCGGTAACCCCCCGACCCCTGGCGGCATCACCGTTCAGGCGGAGAACTACACCTATATGAGCGGCGTGCAGGTGGAGCCCACCACCGACGCGGGCGGCGGCCAGAATGTCGGTTATATCGACGCCAATGACTGGATGTCCTACGCGGCGGTGAACATTCCCCAGGCGGGGACTTACACTGTGGAATACCGGGTAGCCAGCCTGAATGGCGGCGGCAGACTGCAACTGGAGAAAGCCGGAGGCAGTCCGGTCTATGGCAGCCTGTCGATTCCCGCCACCGGAGCCTGGCAGAACTGGCGTACGGTGCAGCACAAAGTGAACCTGCCCGCCGGACAATTGCAATTCGGTATCAAGGCGCTGTCCGGGGGCTGGAACATCAACTGGTTCAAGGTCAGCAAGAGCAATTAAGCCTGAGTTGTCCTGAGGCCTTGAAATAAAGGCCTCTAAACCTTGCGCGAGCGGCCGGTGGCGGCTCGCTCTTTCATATCAGACTGAATATACACGCGGTCGGTCGTGCCCATGCTGGCGTGACCGAGGTCGTCCGCCATGTGCTTGAGCGGACGGTTGGCGATGTCCTGGGACGCGCCAGTGTGGCGCAGCCAGTGGGTGGTGGCTTTGCGCAGCTCCTTGGCGTCATTCTCGAAACCGTCTTTCATCATACGGTGATAGGCCAGTTCAAAGGCCTCCCGCACCAAACGGGCGATCTGTCGACTGGTGAGCCCGCCGCCGCCGCGCATTTTCTGTAACAACGGCTCCTTGTCGCCGGGCGAAGGCGACGCAGTGAGGCCGCGATGCTCGCGGTAGCGACGGATGTACTCCCACATGGCGCTGGAAACAGAGACGTCGCGAATCTTTAGGCCTTTGCCGAAGGCTTTGAACCACCAGTTACCGTCATGGTCCTTCCACACATGCTCCCACATGGGTGTCCATTTAGGGCGGTCGGAGAGTTCGGAGATACGCAGGTACAGAGATTTCAGGCAGGCGATAATGAAGATAGTGCGCTCATAGCTCGGCTGCTCCTCGGCTTTTTCCTTCAGGGTCTCCAGCACATACTCCCACTGCAGCTCGGACAGGCGCTTGATCTGTTTCACTTGCGCGTCCTTGATCAGGTAGGGTGAGGCTTTGCGGATACCAGGGATAGGGTTGCCGAGAACGATGTCCTCCTGCACCAGATGATCATAAAACACGCTGATGGCGGAATAGGCCAGGGCGGTGGCGCTGTTGCTCAGGCGATAGCCTTTCTTTTCCGGCTGCAGAATGTCTTTTTTGTCCTTCTTATCGTTCTTCGCCGAAGAGGCGGCGTCTTTGCTGTCCGGCCTGGGGTCGTTGGTCGAACGCGCCGCCTCCCGTATCACGAAAGGCCGCCACAGCGGATTGCTGCGAAACAGGCCCTGTCCGCCAATAAACTCAAAACGGCGCACGCTGCCGGAGCCAATCCAGCCTGTTGGCGGGGCGTGCAGAAAGTCGAAGTAATTCTCAATATGAGAGCGGCGGAGCTGAGACACCGCTTTGCCTTCCACCGTCCAGGCCCACAACAGATAACGCTCCACCTCATTGCGGAAACTGGTGAAAGTCTTCTCGCTTTTGCGGGAGTAACTCTTCAGAAAACGCTGGGCGCTGATGAAGTCCTCGTTGACGCCGGGAATGGTTTCCTTAAGCCGAGCGAGAAATTGTCTGCTGTCCGGGTAGTCGTCCAGCATGGCGAGGCCAAGAGGCAGCTTGACGAACTCGCGGTGGGCGTCAAAGAGGGGGAAAGCTGGAAAGTCGGGAGCGGACATGGCTTTGGGTAACGGTTATGTTTTGTTTGTATTTAAAAACAATAATATAAGATTGATATTTAATGTTTTATGTAAAGTTCTGAGTGAGAGAAAAGCGCTATGACGCCCAAGGCTCTCAGTACGATTTTTCATCAAATGGCATAAATACTCCTTATCCATGCGCGGGAACGGTGATTGGGCGGGGTTAAGCGCCCCAATGGCTATGCTTGCCTTTGCAATAGGGAAAGAGCAAGCATAGCGGAATGATGAAACGGCGACAATTCAAAGTTGAAAGATAACTGCTTTATAAACATATAGATAAGCTGGAAACTTAAAGTATGAATGAAACTGGTGGTTAGGCGATTGGGTGTATAGTCGCCAATCTTGTTCTGTACAACTTATAGGCGCTCTCGTATGTCTCCACGGCTTCCCGTGTTGGCGACACGGCGGCGTCTTCATCCAGTTTCACAAAGCGCCGGCACAGGTCATGCAGACGGATGCCGTCGCCATGGGCGTGCGCGTCACACCAGGCCGCCTGAATCGCTCCGCCCAGTGCCGCACTTTCGCCAACCTGGGGGCAAATGACGCGGGCGTTCATCATGTCCGCCACCATTTGACGCCATAACCGGCTTTTCGAGCCGCCCCCGATCAATCTGATTTCCTGGCAATGGATGCCGGATGTCCGCAAAAGGTCCAGGCCGTAACGCAGCCCAAAGGTGACCCCTTCCAGCGCGGCGCGGCAAACATTGGCGGGTTGCAGGTTCTGCATGTTCAGGCCCAATAAGCTGCCTGTCGCATCGGGAAGCGGCGGCACGCGCTCGCCATTGAGAAACGGCAGCAGGGTGACGCCCTGAGCCCCGATGGGCGCTTGCGCCGCTTCCTGGTTGAAGCGGTCCAGATCGTAGCCGAACAGACCTCGCACCTGGTTAACCACCGCCGTCAGATTCATGGTGCATATCAGGGGCAGCCAGCCGTCGCTGGAGGAGCAGAATACCGCCAGGGATGGGTGTCCTTGTTTTGGCGGCCGGTTTGAATGGGCGTAAAGCGCGCCGGAAGTACCCAGGCTGAGGGTCACCACGCCTTCATCTATATTGCCTGTGCCAATGGCGCCCATCATGTTGTCGCCGCCTCCGCTGGCCACCAACACGTTATCCGACAGACCCAGCAAGCGGGCGATGGCGGGGCTGACCCTGCCTACGGGCTGCTGCGCCTGCAGTAACGGCGGTAAGGCGCTGGCCAGGCGTCCATCGGGGGCGATGAGTTCGAGGGCTTCCGGGACCCAGCGTCGAGTGCGGATATCGAAATACCCGGTCCCCGAGCTGTCGCCATACTCGGCGGCGATCTCGCCGGTCAGCCAGTAGTTGAGGTAGTCATGAGGCAGCAGAATATGGGCGATGCGTTGAAAGGCGTCCGGCTCATGTTGACGCAGCCAGAGCAGCTTGGAGAGGGTGTAGCCGGTAGCGAGCGTCAAACCCAGCAGTTCGAGAGAGCCTTGCTCCCCACCCATCTGCTCCAGCAACGCCGCGTTTTGTGGCGCGGTTTCTGTATCGCACCAGAGCTTCGCTGGCCGAATCACCTCACCACGAGAGTCCAAGGCCACCAGTCCGTGCTGCTGTCCGGATACGCCGATAGCGCGAATATGACGACTGTTGACGCCAGAGCGCTCAAGCGCCTGCCGGTAACTGTCGATGAAGGCCTGCGTCCACCAGTCGGGATGTTGCTCGCGGCGGCCATTGGCGTCGCTGATCAGCGCATGAGGCGCGTAACCCTCTCCCAGGATGACTTCCCGCTCCGGGTCCAGCACCACCACCTTGGTTCCCTGAGTCCCACAATCCACGCCTACGTACATACCTGATTCTCCTCGGTTTCCGGCTGCAAGCCATTGATCGGCCACGGACAATATGACAGGGAGTGTACGCCGAACCCGCCGGCAATTGCGAATGCGGGACGCAGATGGACGGCGGCTTGTTGGGTGGCGGTTTGTTGGGGGACTGCTTGTTGGATAGTCGCTTGTTGGATGGCGCTGCGCTTATCCAACCTACAAAGAAGAAACGACCTATAGCCAGGTAGGTTGGAAAAGCGCAGCGCCTTCCGACGGCGAAGGTCCGCTCACCGCAGCGCCTCGTATAAATACTGTACGGCTCACGGAAAGAGTTTCGCCGTTGGCCCCGCTCATCCGGCCTGCGCGAATGGGCGGCCTACCAAAGATGACGGTTTGTTCTATGATTGAAGTGTCCGCCGTTGCATACAAACTGAACGTTAGGTCAATTATTTGAGGTATGGCGTTATATGTTCTCAACCAAGAAAAACAAACAGCAACAACACGACGCCCACAATCTGGCCAAAGCGTTGCAAGCTGAACTGGGCAGTATTGCGAAGTCCTGCGCCACCATCTATTTCACGCCCGCCGGGGAGGTTCTTGACGCCAGCGAACTGTTTCTGGCGAGTGTTGGATATAAGCTGGACGAGATCATTGGGCGACATCATCGCATTTTCTGCGCAGAGGACGTTGTCGATAGCCCGGAATATCGCCAGTTCTGGGCCGATCTGGCCAAGGGCGTTACCAAGCGGGGGACATTCAGACGTCGACACAAAAACGGTTCGGATGTGTGGCTGGAGGCGACCTATATCCCCATTGTTCAGGACGGACAGGTAATGCGCGTCATGAAGGTGGCCAACGATGTCACCAAAGATCATCAGCAGTCTGCGGATAATCAGGCCTTGATCAAGGCCATCGATCGCTCCAATGCAGTTATTGAGTTCAAGCCGGACGGGACCATCTTGAACGCCAATAAAAACTTCATCAGAGCGCTCGGCTATGGCGACCTGAAGGAAATCAAGGGCAAACATCACGAGATATTCTGCCCGGAGGACTTCTACAGAGAAAATCCCAATTTCTGGCGCGAGCTGGCGAACGGCGAAATCAAAAACGGCTTGTTTCTCCGCATCAGCAAGCAGGGGCGTTCCGTCTGGATAGAAGCGACCTATAACCCCGTATTCGATCATAGGGGCAAGGTGGTCAAAATCACCAAGGTCGCCAGCGACGTGACGGAAAGAATTGAACGCCAGTTAGCGGTTCAGAAGGCCGCTGAAGTCGCCCACAGCACTTCCGTGGAAACCGCGCAGGTTTCCCAGAAAGGCGCGCGTATCCTCAGGGAAAATCTGGCCAACTCCGAGAAGATATCCACGGATATCGGACGTTCAGCCAAACTCGTGGAGGAGCTGAACGAGCAATCCAATCAAATTTCCAACATTGTCACCACCATCAAATCCATCGCGGAACAGACCAACCTGCTGGCCCTCAACGCCGCTATCGAAGCCGCGCGAGCAGGGGAGCATGGCCGGGGCTTCGCCGTGGTGGCGGATGAAGTGCGCTCTCTGGCGGGCAGAACGACCAAATCGACGGAGGAAATCAACCAGATGGTGGATCGCAATAACCAACTGGTGCTGCAGGCGGGCGACAGCATGGTCGAAGTGACGAAACAGGCCGGCAAGAACGCGGACCTGATCGCGGAAGCCTCCCGAATCATCGAGGAAATTTTCAAAGGCGCGGAATACGTCTCCCAAGTAGTGGGTGATCTGGTGGACAACTCCAGCGAGTCATAAGTGAAACGTCCTGCTTCGTTGCGGGGACATCTTTGGAGCGACCTTGAAGTGCTGCGTGAGGCGTGAAAAGCCATGGCGAATACGGATGACAAATGGGCGGCGGCGTCGAGTTATGAAGCATTCATGGGGCGTTGGAGCCGACGCATCGCCTTAGAATACGTGTCCTGGCTGAATGCGCCGCCTGGACTGCACTGGCTGGATGTAGGCTGCGGTACGGGAGCCCTGACCCGTACGATTTGCAATGTCGCCCAACCTGCCTCTGTCCTCGGCTGCGATCCCGCAGAACCCTTTATCGCTTTCGCCCGAGAACAGACGTTGGAGGCGCCGGCGTCATTTATAGCGGCGGGAGTAGGGAATCTGCCACATCGTCCTGAAGGATTTGACTGCGTCGCTTCCATGTTCGCACTGAACTTTTTCCCGGATACCGACGCCGCTATTCGCGAAATGCAGACCATCGCCGCCGCCGGCGCTATCGTCTCCGCCTGCGTATGGGACTACGCGCAGGGAATGGAGTTTCTACGCTACTTCTGGGATGCGGCGACAGCGCAAGATCACGCCGCGAAAGAACTGGACGAAGGCTACCGTTTCCCTCTCTGTCATCCCGAGAAACTCATCGAACTGTTCACCAAAGCCGGCCTTGATGACATCCAATGTGAAGCCGTGGAAATTCCCACCCTTTTCACCCACTTCGACGACTACTGGCTCCCCTTCCTCGGCGCAACCGGACCCGCCCCGGCCTACATCGCTTCCCTCTCGGCCGACCTAAGAAACGCCATAGCGGACAAATTAAGAGAAACAATCCCCATACAACCAGATGGAACCATCCCCTTAAAAGCAAAAGCCTGGGCGATCCGGGGGCATATCAGTAACCTGTTAGGTAGGCCAAGTGTCTAATCTGTAAGTTAACTTCAATAACCTAGAGCGGGCTTCATATCCTGCTAGACCTAATCATCCGATATGTTAGACTCCCGCGCCCCTGCGTAAAGCTGGGAGTTTGCGCCTTTCTATTAGAATGGACAGTTTTAGGCTTATTGATCAGGAGCTTCAAGTTGCGAGTTTCAGTAGTTTTTTATCTGGCTTTCCTTTTTTTTATGACCCGTTCAGTTATGGCTGAACCCTATTATCTAGGCTACTTTGACTCCGCAATTGGTGAAAATGATATCGAAGAACTAAGTGGCCAAACAAACTTGATTGTAATCGATCATGGTGTGGGTGGCGATGAAAGTAGATGTTATTCGGAGTTTTATGATACTAAGATTTGGTCTGGTTATGTAAGTAAAATTGTGAAAGCTAAAAGTCTTGGAAAAAAGGTTGCCATATATTTGACGAATATTATTTTTGATGGTGCTAAAGGACGTTTTTCGGACTTGGAGCTTGATAGGTGTCTGTGGCGATTAAAGGATCAGCTTAATCGATATGATCTAAATGATACTGTTGTTGCGATGTTTCCGCTTGATCAACCTTATTTGAGATTTTCCGAAAAAGGATTCTCTTCTGGAAGTGAAATTATCGGATATATTGATAAGGCAGCGCTTCGTATACAGTTGATGTGGAATAAGGTTAATGTCGCTATAAATTATTCATTTGAAACAATCAACACGGGTGACTTCTTCATTCCCAGCTCAGTTGATTGGGTTGGGTTTAGCTGTTATGGCCCCATTTCAGACTGTCATGGCAGACCAATTTATGGTGGGGAAGACAGCTATGCTGGTATATTATCTAAGAGAATGCACGTCGGGCAAAAGTTTGTTTTTTATCCGCAAGCATACATTCCAACACCTCATTCTGGCGCACTAAGCACTCAGGGAAGCATTGTCAACTCGCTATCTGCGTTTGAACTCCTGGCTTCTAAACCAATGCTCTCAAATGGCCTTTCAAAGCCAGTAGCAGCTTTGATTCTATTTCGTTGGAATTCGGAAAATAGTCTGAATGGATTTAGTCACGTTGGTGTGAAAGACTTACCTATAGTTAAGGAACATGTTTCGAAAATATACGAGAGGCTATATTCCAATCCGGAAAGAAGAAACTATTATCTAGGATATTTTGACTCGGCAATTGGACAATCCTTTATTGATGAGGTTGATGATCAGTCAGATTTGATAGTTGTCGACCACGGCGTTGGGGATGGTGGTTCTAAATGCTATTCAGATATTTACGATGAGGCGATATGGACAGGTTATCTGGCTAAGGTGGTTGAAGCGAAAGTAAAGGGAAAGAAAGTTGCTTTGCACTTAACTAATATTATGTTTGATGAGGTGAAAGGCCTATTTTCAGACTTGGAGCTAGACAGATGCCTGTGGCGTTTGAAAGATCAGATGAACAAGTATGATCTAAATGATACGGTTGTCGCTATGTTTCCATTGGATGAGCCGTATGTGCAATATAAAGCAAAAGGGTTTGGATCTGGTGGTCAAATTGTTGAATATATAAATAAGGGTGCGCTTCGTATTCACCTTATGTGGCCAGGTGTAAATGTGGCTCTAAATTATTCTTTTGATACTATAAAAAGAGAAACCTATATTGTGCCTGCTTCCTTGGACTGGGTTGGGTTTAATTGTTATGGCCAGTTTTTGAGTTGTAATGGGGCGCCAATTTACGGAAGAGAGGATAGCTATATAATGAAGTTATCAAGCAAGATGCATGCAGGCCAACAGCTCATTTTGTATCCTCAAACCCATATTCCAGCGCCTCTTAATAATGCCCTTGATACTGAGACAAGTATGATTGAGGCCTTGAATATTTTTGAACATTTAGCATCCAAGCCAGCTTCCTGGACTGGTATTCCTAAACCTGTCGCCGCCTTAATACTATTTCGTTGGCATACGGAGACAACTGGGAGTGGAGAGAGGCACCTCGGAGCGCGTGACTTACCTGCAGTTGGACATTATGTTTATAAAATGAACATTCGTAATAAGCCTTTACTATAAAGGAGAAGTAGAATTTTCGGGCGGCGATGCGCCTTCCGACAATTCTGAGCGTTGGGAGAGCAAGAAGCCGGATAACGCTTTGCTTATCCGACTTGCTCAAATGCTCCTGTCGTTCTCTCCGTTAGGCCAACACAGCCGTTGTAATTTCATACCAGGGGTAAAGTTGTTTGCCTTGTTCGGAGATGTCCTGGTAGGCGAGGGTGAGGGTTCCGCCGCTTACCCGGCCGATGACGGTGGCGCGGGCGATGTCGGTCATGTATTTGGCGGGTTCGGCTGGGCGGGCTCTGCGCAAGAATGCGGGACCCGTGGTTTTTGCCGGGCGGGCGGGGACGGCGTCTTTGCGTCTTATGGAGCCGTATTGGGTGATATTGCTGTTCGCATTGGAGCGCACGCCGGCGCCTTGCGCCCAGGCGTCCAGGGTTAATCCGGTGGCGCTTTGCAGGGGACACAGGAAATCGCTGGTCTGGCGTAAGTCGGCGGGTATGTCGCTGTAGCCGCCGTTGAGGTGAAAGACTTCGCCTTTGTTACGATCAAAACCAACAGAGCAACCGGACAACGCGGCGGTGACGAACCAATAGTCGGCGCCTTCCCGGTTCAGCTTCAATTTGGTGACGCCGCCTTCCTCCCATGGCAACCACTTTACGGTTCTGGAGTTGGCTCCATCGCCGAGCACAAAATTGAAACGAAGCGGCGATTCCGAGGCCTCAATTTTGATGGCGCGTTGGCCCTTCGACGTAGAGCCGGGGATATCTACAAAGTAGGGCGTGGTATACAGAGGCGTTGTATTTCTAAGTGAGGCCATCACTCTTTCCAGTTCATTCCACATATTTCTTCCTTTCTTTTCCTTGTACCTATCAACGAAACATTTTGTCCTGTTTTGTTGGGTCTAGTTAATTTCTCATGGCGATTAATTTCAGCTTTAAATAATGCGATTTATAAACCGTTCGCCGGCCAGTTCTTCGCATTGCATTTTTGTAGGGTGATGAAGAATGCAATATCTGAGTGAGTGTTATTTGTCCTTTTAAGATCAGTGGCTTATTGGCCGTGAGACTTCCGCTTTCTCGTCCGTTCGGGCGATTGTTTGAGATATGGCGGGTTGTTAGCTTTGTCTTGTGTAAGCGTTTACATTTTGAAAGCGTTCAAATACTGACTGGCGACACAAGAGATGCCAAAAATATATTAATTTAAGCCGGTATTGTATTTGTTTTTTGTAGCGCTTGAGATCTAAATGAAAGCGTTGTCATTTGTTCGGCTATCACTTAACTACCGCTGTGAATTTTTTATGCCCAGACTCAGACAACTTAGAAAAAAACAAAGAACGGGAGCGTTAAAAGGAGGTCAATATGTATACGAATGATTCGTGCCACAATGCGCTTCGGCGCAAGCTCGCCAGAACACTTATCGGCGTCGCCGCTGCGGCGTCGTCATTTCCCGCCGCGCAGGCCGCCGTCAATCTGGCGGCGGGTAAAAACACGTTCGCCAGCACGGAGCTGCGCCAGGCGAGGTTGGCCGTGGATGCGGACAGCCGGTCCCGCTGGGAATCCAATCATGGCGTGTCGCCCAGTTGGCTGACCGTGGATCTGGGGCAAGCGACCAGCCTGGAGCAGGTCGTCATCGACTGGGAGGCGGCGAACCCGGAAACCTACGAAATCCAGGGCTCTAACGATAACGAAAACTGGACCAGGCTTTCCGCCCAGAGCGGCGGCGTATTCGGTGATCGCACCGATACGGTGGATGTCAGCGGGGACTATCGCTACGTGCGAATCTTCGCCACCCAGCGCAGCCGCGGCAATGCCTGGGGATATTCCATTTTCGACCTGGAGGTCTACGGAACGCCGCTGTCAGGGCCGGACGATCCAGATGAACCTGATGGCCCTGGTGATCCAAACGGTCCCGACGAGCCGGATGAACCCGATTTGCCAGATAACCTGCCCGCCGCCTTCGCACCGCTGTATCCCAAAGGCACAGAGGTGCTGGAACGGATTCAGTATGTGGATGCGGACGGTACGCTGGTCACCCTGATGGGAGCCCGACCCACCGAGCGCCACGCCCGTGAACGGGGCGAGCCCTGGGATGCGCCGGATCAGGGGCCGGGGCGTTATCTCACGTTCCCGCCTTTCTACTTCCAGAACCGCACCTTCGGATTGGAGATTCACGACTCGGTTCCCGCCGGCGGCGATAAGATTGAAGTCTGGCTGCATGTGAACGCCAATACCTTCCGCGGCACGACCTTCAGCTTGTTCCGCAACATCGAAAATCCGAACGTGAAAGACTTCGGCTGGTCCCTCAACTACGGCTTCAACAATCCCAATGAGGGCGGACAGCCTATCTGTCATGCAGGTAAGCGCGAATGCATGATGGATTTTAATTCCAACTGGCGCACCTCGCCGCATAGCCCCTTGCGAGTCGGTGATAAGATCGAGCTGGCTCCGGCGCCGCGCTTGCTGACGCCCGTGATCGACGGCGGCGGAGAGCGCTATTACTCCTTCGAGCAGCTTTATGTGGTGGGCAAGGGCATGCATCCCTGGTACGGAATCGCTCCTAATCTGGATTCCGAACCGCTGCCGCCGGACACCCTGTTGGGCGGTCAGGCGAGCGTGTCCTACAACTACTCAGAAGAACCCCATCGGATGTTCCAGCAGATGGCCAACAACATCGGCATCGAGAACAGCCAGCGCTTTGTTGAAGGACGACGCCTGTTCCACACCTCATTCTCATCTGGCAAACACTCTGAATTCTCCGACACCAACCCGGTGTTCAGCGCGCATGTCGGCCAGTTGGGACCCCGTTACAACAACGAGAGCTGCATCGGCTGTCACCAGAGCAATGGCCGCAGCCAACCCGCTCAGGCGGGACAGGCGTTGGAAGGCTATTCGGTGCTGACGGCTGCGTTTGGCTCTCAAGACGGCGCAGCGCCTGATCCATTCTATGGCTTCAATGTGCTGCAGAAATCCAAAGACGCCGGGCAGGAGAATTACGCCGTCAATCTCAGCCACTATGAAGTGACCACAAAGGAACTGAATGGCGGTGAAGTGGTTGAATTGCGCAAACCTTACTACGCCTTCCAGGGGCCGACGCCAGAGCTGTATTCCGTGCGGCAGGCGCCCCAGGTCATCGGCATGGGGCTGCTGGAAGCTGTTTCGGAAGCGACGATTCTCGCGGGCGTGGATGAAAATGACGCGGACGGCGATGGCGTGCGCGGTCAGCCCAACTGGATCAAGAACCCCGAGACTGGCGCGGTGCAGCTGGGACGCTTTGGCTGGAAGGCTTCCAAACTGAGCCTGCGTCATCAGGTGGGGACTGCGTTTCTGCAGGACATGGGCGTCACCACGCCGACCTACCCATCGCGCTCCTGTCAGAAGACCGAAACGGACTGCCATGACAACGCCGCCGACACCCATATCGACAACGCTGAGATGGATCGCGTCGGTCAGTATCTGGCGTTGTTAGGCGTGCCGGCACAGCGCAGTCTGCGCAGTGGTTATCCCGACGGGATTCGGGTCTCGCCAGAGCATGACGTTGATCCAGAGCGCATCAGTCAGGGCAAAGACGTATTTGCGCAATCGGGCTGCGTCGCCTGTCACACCGCGACCCTGAAGACCGGGAACACGCATCCGATGGCGGAACTGCGCAACCAGACGATTCACCCTTATACGGATCTGCTGTTGCACGATATGGGCGCCGGCCTGGCCGATACCCTGCCGCAGGGCGACGCTGTGGCGTCCATGTGGCGCACGCCGCCGTTGTGGGGGCTGGGCAGCCTCAAGTTTGTGCAAGGCGGCCAGGAAAACGTGCGCTACCTGCATGACGGCCGCGCGAGAACCCTGGACGAAGCGATTCTCTGGCATGACGGCGAAGCCGCCGGCAGCCGACAGACTTATGAGGCGCTAAGTTCGGCTGACCGGGACGCCCTGAAACACTTCCTGAATTCGCTCTAGTCACGCTTTTGGAGGGGGCGACCTCTCCTTAAAAACACTGCGGTTTGGCAAGCCAGCTTGGCCGCAGTGTTTCCCCGTTTGGTTTTTATGGCTACGACTGGCCCCATAGAAAATCCCGCTATAGCCTTGGGCGTTTTATGCGCAATGCGTCTAATCGATGTGTGACGTGGCGAAGATGGGGAGGAGATAATAGAGCCTTGTTCATCCATCTATGAAAGGAGGTGAAACAGAGCGCGTCGCCCAGGACGACACGCCATTTCCAAGGATACAACCTCAAACACTCAATGGCAGGAAGAGGGAGTCATCATGAACAGGATGATAGGGATAAAACTACTCGCTGTTGTTGTTTTCTTGTGGAGCGGTCTCGCGCAGGCGGATGAAAATCCAGTTTGCTCGGAGCAGGGAAACATGTGTTGTTATGCGTCGGACTATAACTACAACTTGCCTTCCGCTATCGCTAATTGCTGCGCGGTGGGAGATTCGGTGAAGAAGTTCGTCTTCATGGACAATCAGGACTCCAAAGTGGATGGCCAGGATGTGCCGATTCAGCTTTGCAGCAACCTGAATCTGTATATTCTGCATAAGCTGAAAGCGCCCTCCAAGGATGACTGGCCGCCAATACCCAAAGGCGAGAAGCGGTTTCCGCCTCTGTTTAAAGGGGAAAATCTGGAAAACGTGGTCATTGCCGGGGATGGCGAGATCGACGGTCGCAATAATACCTGGATGGGCGACAAGGACTGTGGCGACTATGACGGCAAAGTCAGGCCCATCATGATGGATCTGCAAGGCTCCAAGAATCTGTTAGTGAAGTCCATTACTTTATCCCACGGGCCTGGATTCAACCTGCATGTCGAACACTCCCGCGGAGGCATCGAGATTGAGGACGTCACGGTCAACACGCACCATAACGGCTCAAAAAGCTCCTGCAACCTGGACGGCATGGATATCAGCGGGGACGACATCAGCATCAAAGACTCGGAAGTCCGTAGTCGCGACGATTGCATCGCCGTCAAGGCCAACTCGTCCAATGTGCGCATCTCCAACGTGACCTGTCACAACGGCCATGGGCTTTCAATCGGCTCCATTGCGATGAACGGCGTGGTCAAAGATGTGGAAGTCGAGAATGTAACGGTGATGGACTCACACTTCGGCTTGCGCATTAAAATGCAGAAATACGCTAACGGCAAAGTGGAAAACATCAAATTCAAAGACAGTCTGGTGAAGCGTATTTCCAGCAATCCGATCCAGATCAAAACGGACTACCACAACGATCACTGTGACGACCCTGGCAGCAGCAAGTGCGATAAAAACGCCCGTTCCAGCATTGAAAACGTCACCTACAAGAAAATATCGGTGCATGGCGGCGAAATTGATCTGAACTGCAAATACGCCGACGTATGCACGGTGAAGCTGAGAAAACTGCACTGCAAAGACGGCGCAACCATCTCCTGCAAAGATGTGGACGTGGACGGAGAATGCAGCTGCGACTGAAGCGCGGTGAAAGGGCTTGAGACCTCTCTTGTACAACCGTTCCCAGGCGGATGCGTGTCGGCCTGGGAACAAATGATAAAAATTACTTTGACAAAACAAAGCCGCTCCTGAAAAACTCTGCTTGTACGCTTGCGGAACACGGGAGATAAACCTTTGAAAATCCGATACGTCATGGAGGCCGACAAAGCCAACTGGCTGGCCTTACGTCAGGAACTCTGGCCGGAAACCCCGCCGCAGGAACATGAAGGGGAAATTCACGCCTACTTCAGCATGCCGGACCTCGCTACCTTTGTCGCCATCGACGATAACGGCGACATGCTGGGCTTTTTGGAAGCTGGTCTGCGCTCATACGGCGAAGGCTGCGCCAGTCATCCGGTCGCCTATGTGGAGGGCTGGTATGTGCTCCCTTCCCATCGCCGCCAGGGCGTCGGTCGCCGCCTGATGGACGCCGCCGAAGAATGGGCCCTGGATCGCGGCCTGCGGGAAATCGGCAGTGATATGCTGGTCAACAATGAAATCAGCCTGAAAGCGCACACCGCTCTGGGATATACCGAGGTGGAGCGCCTGATTCATGTGGTTAAGAAAATCGATTCCGCCTGAGGCGCAGACGCCGCAACACTCATTGAATAGATCGTCAGGAGGACGTTGATGCTAAGACGGGATGCGTCAGAGCAAACGCAACTCATCGCAAAAGCCCAAACCCTGCTGCAGCAGGGCGCATTGGAAGAAGCCCGGGAACTGCTGCTGCATGAGGGATTCGTCCAGGGCGACAACCCATTGCTGCAAAACGCCTACTATGAGCTGATCCCGATAGACGAAGCGCTGAAAGCAAAGCTCAGCCCACTCAAATCGGCGCTACAGCCGCCTTTTGACGACAGCGCCGTCAAAGCGGTCGCCGCCGTCGCCAAAGAAGCGGCGAGGGCGACGAATAAAGCGACTTACGCCTGGATTCGCGACCCGCGCGTCACCGACGTATTGATTAACGCGCTCAGCCAAGGCAAAGCCAGACTTGTTAAAGAAACCGCTCTGGCGTTAGCGCACATCGTGCACCGCTACTTCGCCGACTATCGCGCTCGCGCCGCTTTTGTTCCGCTACTGAGTAACGGAAATAAAACGGTGCGCCGTGTCGCCTGCGGCGTAGTGGGACGCTGGCCGGACGAAGCCATCGTGGCGATGCTGGCTCCGCTGATGGAAGACAAGGAGGCGGAAGTGCGCCAGGAAGCGACCAAAACCCTGGCGGGATTGCCGCGAGAGAGCATACCGGAGTTGGCGTTGGGATTATTCGAAAGCGCGCTGATCGCCCGTCTTCAGGATAAGGACCCAACTGTAAGGGATATCGCCGCCTTTGGACTGGGCGAGCATCAGGTCAAGCAGGCGGTTCCTGAGCTGGAGGCCGCCTTGCGCGTTGAAGTCTCGCGATTAGCTGGAGAGTCTATTGAGGGCGCGCTTGGCAAACTGACTGCGTCCGCAGGGTAAATCTACGCCTCGATGAACTGGCTGAACTCCCCTTGATCCAGATAGTGAGCGAACATAAACAGCGCATCTTCCAGTCCATCTTCCAGCCCATCTGACGGTTCCTCACGTTCCAGGCAAACACGGACAGCATTAGCGAACATCAAAGCCGGTTCGTCGAGTTCGCTTTGGCTGTCTCGCATCCAATCCAGGAAAAACTGTTGTGCTTCGTTGTATCGTCTGGCGTCGATCTCTCCATTAAAACGGCCCAACAGGGCGCCCAGCGCCAGTTGTACCGCGGGCTCCGCAGTAATGGCGTCGGCGCGGATGACGTCTAACAGAGACAACAGCATCCACTGTCGGGCTTCGTTTTCGCCGAGCTGGGCATAGCTGAGGGCGGTTGTTATAAGAGATGTTTTCACAGTGTTTCCTCCGCGATGAGTGACGGTCAGATATCGTATAGCCTGAGTTGAACAGGCGACTCGCCGTTAAGGTAACGCGGATGAATTCTGAGGGATTGTAAAAGGCCGACATCTGTTAGAGGAACGGATGTCGGTGATTGTCGCTGGTTTAGGCTTGCGTCCTAAGTGTTTGAACAGAAGCGCTATAAAGCAAAACAAGGCAAAATTTATGACTGGCGCCGTTTACTCCAGAACTGTTTGGCGAGCTCCTGCAATGCAGAGGTGAGTTGCGCCACGTCCTCCGCCCGCTTGCGGTTGTATTGGCCGACGGTGGCGTTGGCGCTGGCGGTATCCCGGATGGCGACGACGCTGTTATTGATGCCTTCACTGACGGCGCCTTGCTGCTCCACCGCGCTGGCGATCTGGGTGCTGATATCCGAAATCTGATTGACGCGGCGGCCGATGGCGGTCAATTTCTCCGCCGCCTGATGGGCGTGGTCGACGCTGTTATTGGCTTTCTCCCGGCTTTTCTCCATGGCGGCCACCGCTGAGCGGGCGCCATCCTGCAGAGAGTTGATCATCTTTTGGGTGTCCGTAGTGGATTGCTGCGTACGAGACGCAAGTTGTCTTACTTCATCTGCGACCACCGCAAAGCCGCGTCCCATTTCTCCCGCGCGGGCGGCTTCAATGGCGGCGTTCAGGGCCAGCAGATTGGTTTGCTCTGCGATGTCCTGAATAGCGTTGAGGATGGTGGAGATGTCTTTGCTGTGTTTGTCCAGATCGTGAATCACTTCCGCCGCCTGATGAATCTCATCCGCCAGCGAACTGATGATGCGTTTGGTGCTGGTGACCAGTTCCTGCCCCTGGGCTGTTTCCTGGTCTGCGTGGTCCGCTGCGCTTGCGGCTTCCTGTGTGGTGGCGGCCACTTGCTGAATGGTCGCCGTCATTTCGTTGATGGCTGCCGCCACCTGATCGGTTTCCGACTGCTGGCCATTGGTTTTGTTATTGCAGTCCTCGATTTCCGACACCAGCTCGTCCGTCAGGGATTCCAGCTGGTCCGCCGCGTTGGCCATGCGTCCGATGACAGCGGTAGTCTCCGCCTGCGCCATGGCCATAGCGAACTCAATTTCGCCAAACTCGTCGTGACGACCAGTGTAAAGCACCTGGCTTAACGGGTTATCGGAAATAGTGCGCGCTTTTAACACCAGCTTGTGCAATGGCGACAGCCACAAATAGATAAATAATACGTTCATCAAGCCCAGTGAGGCGCCCATGATGGCGGTGTCGGCGGCGCTGATCGTCAGCATATGCGAGAGGAACAGCAGCACCGGGATCAGGCTGAGCGTGGAAAATATGGAAATTTTCAGGCGCACATCCAATCGCGGCAGTTTCCAGGCCAAAGGCGTTTTGCCGGCGCGGATGCTGGCGTACAGCTCTTCCGCTGCGTCCACCTGCTTTCTGGTGGGCTTGGTGCGTACGGATTGGTATTCCACAGTGCGCCCGTCTTTAGTGATGGGCGTGGCGTAGGCGCTGACCCAGTAATGATCGCCGTTCTTGCAGCGATTCTTCACTAGTCCCATCCACGAGCGGCCGCTTTTCAACGTCTGCCACATGTGCTGGAACGCCATGGGCGGCATGTCGGGGTGGCGAACAATGTTATGGGGCTGGCCAACCAATTCTTCTTTTGAGAATCCACTGATCTTGATGAAATCCGGATTGACGTAGGTAATGTGGCTGTCCGGCGTAGTGGTGGACAGGATGTTAGCGTCCGGCGGCAGCTCCAGGTTGCGACCTGTGACAGGCTGGTTGACCCGCATAATGAATCTTCCTCGTTCAGCATGAGTTGAGCGCGACAATTAAGTATATGCCTGTATTCAGATTTTGGGAGGTTAGGAGCGCTACGGAATTTTTTGCTGGAAACTACGTAGCGCTACGTAGTTAACCGCGTTACTTTTCCACTTTGGCGCCGCTGGCTGAGGTATATTCGATCGTGCGCGTGGTGTCGCTTATTTCTTCTGCGCGCACCGGGCGACTAAAGAAATAGCCTTGCACATAGTCACAACCGAATTGCTGCAACATCTCCATTTGTTCGGCCGTTTCCACGCCCTCTGCGATGACGGCCAGGTCCAGGCTTTCCGCAAGGGAAATAATCGCCTTGATGATCTGCCTGTTGACGTCCAGGTCGTCCGTGCCGGACACAAAGCTGCGGTCGATCTTGAGCTGGTTGACCTGAAGTTCGCGCAATCTCACCAGCGAAGAGTAACCCGTGCCGAAGTCATCCAGAGAAATTTTGACGCCCAAATAGTGCAGCTCCTGCAGTTTCCTGCGATTGGACGAATGCTCAGAGGAGGCGACGGTCTCTGTGATTTCCAGCTCCAGACGCTGTGGGGGGATTTGCGCTTCCTCCAAAATCTGGCGCACCTCGTCGACAAAGTCGTCCCGCTGAAGCTGGCGGGCGGAAACGTTGACGGCGATCACCGCGTCCTTTCTGGCGGTCCAGGCTTTGCTTTCCGCCAGCGCCGTTTGCATGACCCAGCGTCCCAGCTCATGAATGAATCCGGTTTCTTCCGCTATTTTGATAAAGATATCCGGGGGAATATGATCACCTTGATGACGCCAGCGACAGAGGGCTTCATATCCGATCACTCGCCGCTGCCGCAGATCGATTTGCGGCTGATAGACGAGGTAGAGCTCCTTCTTCTGGATTGCGTGTTTCAGACCTTTTTCCAACTTATACCGTTCGGAGAGGCGGATGCCGATGTCGTCGCAGTAAAACTGCACTTGCCCCTTGCCGTCGCTTTTGGACTGGTACATGGCCATATCCGCCGCTTTCAACAGACTCTCCGGCGTATTGGCGTCCTTAGGGAACAGCGCCACGCCGACGCTGAAGCCGACAGTGACCTCAATGCCTCCCAGCAGGTGAGGCTGTTTCTGCGTTTTGACGATGCGCGATACGGTGGGGAGGATATCTCTATCTGAGATATCGAGGTCAATCAAGATCAGAAACTCATCGCCGCCCAGACGCGCCACAGTGTCGCCCTGGCGAACTTGCAGCGCCAGACGCTCGCCAACGCTTTTGATCAACATGTCGCCTTTGGCGTGACCGTGATTATCGTTGATGGCTTTGAAATTATCGAAATCCAGAAACAGCACCGCCACCTGCGAATCACGACGCTGGGCGCTGGCGAGCATTTGATTGAGCCTGTCGACGGCGAGCACGCGATTGGGCAGGCCGGTCACTATGTCGTAGTAGGCGTGAGAAGCGATTTCGTGGTTCAGGGTTCTGATATCGAGCAGGCGGCGTACGCCATACACCACGGCGACGATCCCGACCCAGCCCAGCGCAATGATGATTTCATCCAGTTCCCAGTCCTCGTGGGCGCGGGAGTATTCATAAAGGCCTTCGAGGAGATCAATCTGAAAGACGCTGGTCATGGCGGTCAACCCGGTGACTATCGCGACGCTTATCCCCAGATCGACGCGGGCGGAATGGCGCAGACGTTCAGACGTGTTGGTCTTTGACAACTCCTTTCGAGGCTTGATCATTAGTCGCAGCGCTCTCTACTTCGAACAATGGATATACCCGGAGAGAAGAACGGAAGAAACTGCCGTGTAACGGTAAAGTCTAGCACGGCGGGAGTCCCGCGCCAGTGGCTGGCGTAGCCTTTCTGGAACTAGATGAGGCGGTTGTTGATTATTCAAAGTCGCACAAATAGATTGTTATGTACTGGAAGTTAAAAAGGATTCAATGAGATGCGTTCGCTGAGAGAGATATTGATAGAAGAGGTTGAAAAAATATCAGGCGTAAAAGATCAGCCCTCGCCGGTGGCGGGCGGCTCGGCGCTGCACTACAACGGCAAAGAATTCGCGCATTTTCATCACGATCATGAGCTGGATCTGAAACTGACGAAAAAGCACATCAAAAAAGAAAAACTCATGCATCCGCAAGACTCGACCGTTCATCCCAAAAGATCGCTGAATTCGCAATGGATCGAGCTCAGGTTTCATACCCAGGACGAAGTAAACGAAGTGGCCAGATTAGTGAAGCTGGCCGTCAGCGAATTATGAAATTTTTACTTCAGAGACCTATCCTATGCGTGTAAACCCCTTATGACGCAATAGGTTTCAGGCTTATGACGACGACGTTGCGACAAGCCTTCTCCGCAGAAATGAACGCCGCGCGGGATAACTGGCGCCAGGGCCGTCTCGACGTCGCGTTTGCACATCTGGAAAACGCCCACGTTCTGGGACAACGCCGCCTGGGCTGGCACTTTCACGTCCACCTCTGGATGCTGCGGGTAGGGTGGGCGAAACGAGACCAACGCGAAATCCTCGGCCAACTATGGCGCCTGCTCCTAACCCCACTCGGCCACCTGACCGGCCGCCTCCCCATCGGCAACACCGGCGGCGCCAACGTCAACGCGTTTACGCCCATGCCGGTGCGGAAGGAGTTGGAGGAGGTGTTGCGTGGGGAGGGTATGGAGAACAAGTCTGACAAAGATCTGGGAGACTGACATGGGTATTGATATCGATGGTTGGGTGGAAGTTACCCATAGCGCGGACAGTAGTGAGCACTGGTCTGGACTCCTGAACCTCTCGCCGTTAATCGACGTGTGTGACAGAGGGTCTGTTTTACTTTTCGGCATCGGAAATGGTTGGAAAGACGACTGTCCCATTGCAATAGAAAGAGGGCTGCCCGCGAACCCCAGCTATCAAACCCTCAGAGATATTCAGGACATCAAAACGTTTGAAGATGAAGAGAAAGGCTGCGCTAACGAACACTTTGGCTACACACATTTGTATTACTCGGAACTACTGAGGCCAGCATTCGCTGAGGAATACGGGCGCCTCGCCGGGACTCAGTGGGGACCTGTTATTAAGTTGATTGAAGCGCTGATCGACAGCGGCCGTTATCAGCCGGAACAGGTCAGGTTCGTGGTGTGGGCCTGTATTTAGTAAAACGATGATTTTGTCTAAGCGGCAAGCGATAGGACTTAACCTCTATAAGAAAACTTTCAATACATCGGCCTGACGAGAAAATCCGAGGATTGAAGTGACGATTGCGCGCACTGGAACGGCTTTTTTTGACGAAGAATATTATCGGACTTTTTTCTACACCGACGAATCACTCCGGTCTGACAATGAGTCTCCAGGGACGTTATTTAATGTCCAGATACCTGATGGCTATGATCAAAGAGGCGTGCTTGTGTCGTGGGAAGACGAATATGAAGACGGAGAAGTAGCAGAAGTAAGTGAGAAGTGGTGGACTATTGGACCTTCTCCCTGAAAGATACTTATGCTCCTTCCTTGAACGAGCCGAAATGTAAGGTTGTCAGCTATGAAATTAAATAAGAGGATGAGGGCCCTTTTTGATGGGCTAGGGGAAGCTAGGATAAACCCACCCCAGACTCTCGACGATATAGTCGCTAAGCGTTTTGTGGAAACTAACGACGGCGTTCTCCTTGCGTATTTTGCTAAGAGGAGAAGCAACACCAGCCCCGGTTATTTTCCTGATAAGACTGGATTCGAGTGCTTCGTTAATAGTTTTCATATTGATGACTACGTGGACAAAGATTTCCTGGCATATTCGCTATTTGTTGTAAGTAGCTTGAAAGCGGATATTGAAAGATACAACCTGAAGACTATCGTGGGCATTGACGACGATGGCGGCACTGTCAGGTTTCATGTTGACCGCGTTGGAGAAGAGTGGTTGTCCGACGATATCGAAGGATATAGCGAGGCGCTGTTAGTACTGGAGTCAACTGATATCAACGAGATCAAAAAGTTAAGTTAAAAACCATGCTTACAAGATTCCAGAAAGCCATTCGCTGATCGCATTCAACGCCCTGGGATCAATCGTTGTATCGATCAATATGTAGTCTTCTATTCGTCCTGTTTCCGAAGGTTGAAACAAGTGATTGAGCTTGTCTAATACGAGCACTTCAGATTCAGGATTAGTCAGGACAGACTTCATGATGGGCGCATTTTCAGCCGCTGATACTTGCAAGTCGCTGCCGCCAAACAGCGCCAGAACGGGGTTTTTAAAGCGCCTGAATGCAGGAAGCGGGTCGTAACTTGCGTAATGACGTCCCCAATCCGAACCCCATACTTCCATGTTGGCTTTTATTTCCGCTCGCGTGAGACCATGGGACTGCAAGCGTTTCTCTATTTGGTTTCTTGCATCCGCTACGGAAGGGCTTGTTCTCAGTATCTCCGTAAGGTCCCTGCATAAAGCCTGCTCCCGTTCTATGTCCTGTTGAGATTTACCCTGCGAGCGCGCGATATCTACTACTTGCGTGGCCATCACATCGGGAAGAAGGGGAAGGGCGGGTGCGGCGAGAAAAATCATGAATGCGGCGGGAACAAACTCCGCGGCCGCAGAAGCGATATAGCCGCCTTCCGAATGACCAAGAAAACCGATCTTCTGCACGTCGATTGCAGGGATGTTCTGCATGAACCGGTAGGCAGCGGCGGCGTCTTGTGCAAAATCCGATAGGGTGGGCTTCCACCTGTTCTCACTTGAGAAGGCGCCGGTGCTTTCGCCAACGCCTCTGTCATCATAACGAAGCACCGCGAATCCATTGCGGGTAAGGTAATCCGACAAAACCAGAAAGGGCTTATGGCCGGCGATCGCCTCATTGCGATCCTGAGGGCCTGAGCCTGTAATCAATATAATCGCCGGGAACGGCCCTTGCCCTAGAGGCATGGTTAACTCCCCCGCAAGCGTGACATCCGCGTCGCCGCCCTGAAATCGCACCTGCTCAACTCGATAGTTCCTGTCTTTAGGATCTTGTGGTCTGGATAACCAGCCAAGAGAATCGGCGCATGCGGTTAAAAACATGAGAACACTGGTTAGCAGAGAGAACTTTTTCAACGTTATGCCCCGATCGTTCTTTTGTTGCTGAGTGTGGGTGAGGTGATCGATATCTGGTTCAGTAAACGGCATTAAACGCCACTGGGCATTAAGACCGTCTTAAGATGGAGCTGGAAAGTGGTCGATCTGGTGATATGAATAAGAGATTGACCTGGCGAATGAACTTCCCTTAGTCTGGCCGACTGGCCAAAAAACGGCTGGTAGCATTACGTAGGGTGTAATGCTCACTTCGCAGAGATTAGCTATACATGAGAAACCTGACGCCCGCCGAGAGAACGATAGTCCACCAGATCTACGCCGCAGCCCAACCAACTCAACCAACCCAACCAAAAAGGAAGCTGAGAACATTCTTCACCGGGAATAACACACCGCCCGCTGAAATCAATTCGGCCCTGTTTAGTCAACTGGAGAGCCCTGGAGCTATAGCTGCACTGGCGCCATTCGTGGCGCATCCCGATATCACAATAAGCACTATGGCGCTTGAGCAAATGGCCCGCATTCTGGACGGCCATGACAGTCTAAACCTGCATTGGCTGGATCAAAGCATTCGCTCGGTTTATTACGACCCTGATTGTAAAAGCTGGCTGGAAAACTGGTTCCAGGCAACCGTATCAACGGTAGATAATCTCCCCTTTGAGGGAAGACTCCTCGTCACAGCGCTCACGCTTTTCTGTTGTCACAATAACGGTTATGTCCGTATGCAGGCGCTTGAGCGACTGGCGTCGGTGGACATGGAGACTGCGATAAGAGTCTCCTTTGTGCGAGCCAACGACTGGGTGTCACAGGTCAGCCAGATTGCGTTTGACGTCACTGCCGTAAATCTTCCGCGGCTTCAGGAAAGTCAGCTCATCCAGTATTTGCACCTCGTGGATCAGCTCACCAACAAGACACGACGTGATTTGAGCGCTATCCAACGCGCGGTGAAAGACCGCCTTGATTCAGATAAAGGACACGAGGCGCTGGCCACAGCCGTCAAAAACGCGGATTACAAACTGGCGCGGTTGGCCTTCAAGGTATTAACGGAATTTTCATACGATCCAGGCGCATTGCTACAGATCTCGACAGCCAGCAAAGACGTGGTGATCCGGGGCAAGTCGTTTAATCTCATTCACAGACTGGAGAGTCCACAGTCTCAATATGCGCTTCTGGAAACCTTAGCCGCGGATCGACAGCCTTTAATATGTAAAAGGGCGTTGTACGCAGTTGTGGAGGCTTTTCCAAATGATGCCGAACCGCTCCTGCTCGCCAACCTGCTCCATCAAAGCAAAGGCATCCGAAATACCTGCAAGTATTATCTTCAGCGTTTGTCAGCCGTTAATTTCGCGGATTTCTACATAAATCATCTGCAATCTGATAACCCCAGAAAACTCGTTTCGGCAATACTAGGTTTGTCTGAAGTCGGCAATGCTGGCGATTGGGCGCACGTGAGCCACTTCGAAAGCTCAAATGATCCGCGAGTTCGCAGCGCCGTCGTCAGGGCGGCGGGGAACCTTGGTTGCATGCCTCCCGCCTGGTTTGAAGACAAGATGATTGCCGGCTCAGAATCAGAGGCGCGCATAGCGAGTGAGATTTTGGCGGCGGATGAAAACTACAGCGCCCAGGATCTTGTTAGCTTGTTGTGGAGGAGCAATGAAACTGGGCGGCTTAGACGTATCGTCAAGATAGCCAGGAAGAAAAGCAAATGGGACTATCTGGTCATTCTTCTAAATGTCCATCTAAAGAATCCTGAGTCCGATCTGCCAGAAAGTGCGCTAAGAGAATGGTTCGAACTTCACTATCAATCTTATTGGTTCGTTAAGCCAAATCAGGAAATCCTGCACAACCTTATTTCCCTTATCGACAAGGCGAAAACGGTTAAATCCATAAAGATACTCGACGCTATAGAGAAATATGTTTCTTCACTGAATGCGTCCAGGTTATAAACAGGCTAAGAAGAAAATTCCCTGATCTCTTCCTCGCCAAGGAACTGGGCGAGGGGAGTTCAACCGCCGACTGGTGTAACTTGATTTTGGAGTAATGTGTCTCCTTAGTGGGCGTGCGCAGAATTAAATTTTTTGCATTTTGCACGTTTGCAGAGGGGACACAGAGCTTTTTAGATTGATGAGCGAAAATGATATTCCTGAAAAAATAGGCTGGCCTGAAGATGACTTCACAGTGCATCACTCTAGTGTCATGTGGGTCACAGCCTGCACAGAATATGCAGCTGGTAGGATTTTGGAGCAGCAGAAGGAGGCGGTTTGAAGAAAAGAGCCGCTAAAGCGGCTCTCAAATACAGGTTGCACTATCAGACTAAAGACACTACGTGGACTCACTCACCTTCCACATAAATTCTAGCTATTAGTTCTTTGCTACTGTCCTCTTTGATAATTTCAAAAGAAGCACCGGCTCTTCCAATCCAGGGAGCTGTTTGTTTACCAGAAGGGTTTGAAGAGAATACCTTATCCTCAACTATTACATTAACGTCACTAGCATTATATGTTGACCACTTTACAGGGATGGAGCATATAGAATTACCATTTAATTTGCATGTTTTTGGTGTGCCTTTAAAGTTGGCCCTGGGCGATGACGACAGGTCCTGAGTATAGTAGTTATCGTACACATCTACATCTATATGACCTTCAATTTTAATTTGAGGTGATAAATTGTTATAGAGAGCATTATCTTTAATAACAACCTTTTGAATGCCATTTTCATAAACTGCTGAGTTAAAAACAATACCACCAGCTGGGTTGTTGTAAATATGATTAGCATATATGGTGACATTTGTAATGCTGGCAACAGATCCATTGGCAAACTCAATACCACTTACTGCAGAATTTCCACCGTCATAGATCTTATTGCTTTGTAAAGTAAGATCCCTTGTTCCTTGCTCTATGAGTAACTGACCGCCTCCTGTATGTTTTCCGTCCGGCATGCAAAATGGATTGTCATCATGGTTATTATGTAAAGTATTTCCATTAATCCATGCTTTATCTACATTTGCGGTTAGAATCGCATTTGTTCCAATATCAGAGAAGGTATTGTCGAATATCCTGATTCTACTTTTAAGGTGCTGATTTGACATCCATATACCAAAATGACCACTACCAGTAAATGAAGAGTTTGAAATATTTACATTATCAGCACGATCTATATCAATAATACGAGGTTCCCTGGTATCTATATGTAAATTTTTTAGAGTTATGTTACTAGATAGTCCATATCCACCAGAAATATCCATCCCAATTGATATTGGTGTAGATTCAGTTGCAGTATATGAGCAGCTTTGGTAGTCGTGACTCCTTTTCTCTCGGTCAACGATATTTAAATCTCTTATTGTTATATTTGAAGAGTTTTCAATTTTAAATAGATTAACAGATGGGTTTCTGTAAATCGTCACATCTGCATGAGCGCCATATATTTCAATTTCCCTAGAATTAGAATTCAAGTCGTTAAGTCTATAAGTACATTCTTGGTCAGACACATCGCAGTATATATCTTGAGCAATTTCAATTTTCTCAACCGACCCCTCAAGAACACTTGCAACACAATTACTTAGTGATTGCTGAGAATATGCATAGCAAATTACCTCTTCCCCAACTGCATGAACAGAATAAAGACTGTTCAGAAAAGACAAAATAAAGATAGTTTTTTTCATGTGAAACCCTGGTTGAAATAAATAATAATATAAGCAAGCTAATTAGCTTGTGCTCAATAACAATCTACGCAATACGCTTCCATTTTTCATCATTTTTTAGATAGTTTGTAAAAGATAAGTATCTTTGTAATTAGATGTGGTTTAAATCTCATACAGTGGTGTCAGTTGTAGCATAATAATATTAGGCAATAAACTGAGTAATTAATGTCTCAACGGCTTGGGCAGATAATTGACTCACCTTCAATACTGTACCATCGGGACGTGTTATTTCGATAGATAAACCCTCGGCTAGATTGAGTTCGGTGACCTCAGGTAGCGGCACTTGCTGTACATATCAACATCAACCACAATGAATTCATTCGCTGGAGCCTTCGCTTTTTTAACAGGCTTCGCTTTACCTGCCAATTGTCGTTCTTTACTTTTTAACTGAGCACGACTGATTTTTAGTGTTGTTAAAATTTTGGAGAGTTTATATTGTTCCTGTAGTGCAATGACATCCCGCCAAAAGGTTTTAGGAAATGGCCGTCGTGTACCTGGTCGTTGCCGCCAAGCATTAAACTTGGCTTTCACAGACTCTAGTGTTAGTGGTGGTTCGGAGGGAGTGGCTTCCTCGTTCATGAGTATCCTCAACAAGGGTTAAAACTGTTGAGGTTAGGCTGCCAGGGTTTATACAGCACTCACACACGTTTGCCGAGGGGACACGGAGTAATTAGGGAAACAGAGGGCTGTCTAGCTAGTCTGGGTATGCTGAGACCAGGATCAGTTGGCTTACTGCGCCCCTTGCTCCAATCGCTCCCGGTTCTTCTCCATGGCTTCTTCAATCTGCTTCTGGGCTTGATCGATCTGCTGTTCGGCTTTCTCTTTCTGGCGCTCCGCTTCTTCGCTGTGTTCGACGGACAGGTAAGCGACGTAGAGGAGCGCCAGTAGGATGCTGATGATGCCGATTGCTTTCATAAGGGGGCCGCTGGAATGCCGATTTGTTGTGTCGGGTTGATAAGGAAAATCTTTCTGCACAGTTAGTGTAGCGTGAATTAACCGGTTTGGTTTTTCTGCGACTCAACCCGGAAAACAGATAAAAACAATGCACAAAAATGTACAGGTAATTCCCTTGGTTAGTATTTGAGCCAGATAGGCGTCCGTTGTCTAATGATTACACTCTCAGGCTCTCCCGCGAGCGTCAGTATCGGCGCTTGATGTAAGGGGCAGGCTGGTTGTTAACAGAATAACTACAACAAAGGCGCTGTCATGAAAGTCAAAACAGACGTTTTCTTTGTCTTCAGTTTCCATCTTGGCGTTCAGTCCCTGTCATCATCACGGATAAGCCCGTTTCCCTTTGTTGTAATAGCAATGGGCCAAACTTTGCGACGTCAAAAACCGAACTGACGACGCTCCCTGTTTTCCTGATACCTGAATCTTCTATCTGACAAGTTAACCCGCCCAAAGCTGTCGCGTTTTTGGGCCAGGGCTTCTTGTCGCCTGCAGAAAGGTCGCGTCGCTGTGGAAGTCAGTCGCCGCAGCGGCGAGGAACTGCTTTAACCAGAGAGAAACGCCATGAAGCATCGCAGTAACTATTCGTTTGTAACCTTGTTGATGTTGAGTCTGGCGACGCTGTTCGCAAGCGTTCCAAGTCAGGCGGTCGAGATTGTCGTCGCCACCGTCGACAATGCGGATATGTTGAACATGAAGACGCTGTCGCACCATTTCGAAGAGCAGAATCAGGACATTCAAATTAGCTGGAAAATCGTGGATGAGTCCGTGTTGCGACGTATGCAGGCCAGCGACAGTAAACAAAAACGCGCCCAGTACGATGTCTACACCCTGGGCTTGTTTGAAGCGCCCATATGGGGAAGCAAAGGGCGTTTGTCGCCGTTGCCGGCGGCCTATCAAACCGATGGCGAAATGAAGAAGTGGATTCCCGAGATTATCGAAGGGTTTCGCTACGACGGCGAGTATTACGCCTTGCCGTATTATGGTGAAAGTTCCATAACCTATTACCGCAAGGATGTACTGAGTCGCTATGGCCTGCAGATGCCGCCGCAGCCGACTTGGCGCGGTATTGAGTCAACCCTGGCGCAGTTGCGGCAGAAGTCGCAAGGGGAGCATGGGCGATTGTGTCTACGCGGCAAACCGGGGTGGGGGGAGAACGTCGTTATCCTGGCGACCATGTTGAACGGTTTTGGCGGTCGCTGGTTCGATGAAAATTGGCGTTCGGCGCTGGCGGAGCCGGCCTGGAATCAGACCATCGAGTTCTACTTATCGATGATGGCGGAGTACGGTCTGGCGTCTTCCTGGAACAACGGCTATTCCGAAAATCTGCAGGCCTTTGTCGCGGGCCAATGTGACATCTGGGTGGATTCCACCGCCGCTGGCGGCGCCATCGCCCAGGCGTCCTTCTACGCTCAGGTGGGTTACGCCGCCGCGCCTTCGCAGGTCACCGACAGGGGAACCAACTGGCTGTGGTCATGGGGTTTCGCCGTGCCGAAAGGTTCTCTCCACAAAGACGCGGCCTGGCGTTTCGTGAGCTGGGCGACCTCGGATGACTATCATCGTCTGGTGGAAAGTAATTTCGGTATCTCGCAGACGCCGCCGGGCGCCCGCCACGCTTTGTATGAAAACCCGTCGTACCGCGAGTACGCCAGCTTTGCGGATATTACGCTGAAGGCCATCAAAAGCGCGGATTTCGAACGCCCCAGCATTCAGCCCGCGCCATACCGGGGCATTCAGTTTATCCAGATGGAGGAATTCCAGCAGATTGGCGACTTCATCGGTAAAAAGCTGTCCGTCCTGCTGGAGCGAAAACTCACTGGCAAGCCGATTAATCTGGAGCAGGAATTGTCTCATATGTCTGAGTTCGTGCAGGCGTCGCACAATATTGCGGAAAGGTTGCGTCAGAAAGGCGTTGACGCGTATTGATGAAAAATGGCGTAGTGGATAGGGAGTAATAAGGAATGTTGGGCAATGTCGTTAGACGCGACGCCGGAGGAATCAGCTATGGCCTTGCATAGGGTAATAAAGCGCTGTTTATGCCTGCTTCTTTGCGGCTGGATGTCGACGCAGGGAGCGGAGCCGGTGGTCGAGCTGGTGAGCGGGGAGAAAGAGCCCTACATTGGCGTGAATCTATGGAAGAACGGCTATGCCCATGAGGTGGTGACGGAGGCGTTCAAGCGCTCTGGCGTGACCGTTCATATCTCGTTTCATCCCTGGGCGAGAGCCAATGCGATGGCGCAGCGCGGCAAGGTCGATGGCATTGTGCCGGTTTATGCGGGCGCCTTTTCGCAGCAGGAGTTTCGGCTGAGCGACCCTTTCCCGGGAGACTCCATCGGGATTCTGAAACGCAAGGACAATTACTTTCAGTATTCCGTGCCGCCCTCCGTGAATTTAATGCAGGCGCTAAGCGGCTTGTCCGGCGGCGTTATCGGGCAAGTCCGGGGCGAATCTACGTTGCAGGAGTTGCGCAACATTCCCGGCATTCAAATCGAGGAAGTCACCAGCGAACTGCAAAACATCGACAAGCTGGCGATCAACCGCATCCAGTTCGTGCTGATCGATAAGTTCACGGCGGCGGATCTGATCGTCGGTTACCGGCCGCACTACATCGGGAAGCTGGATTTTGTCTATCCGCCCCTCGCCGACAAACAGTTTCATATCGCCTTTGCAAACAATCGCGCGTCCGCTGACAAGTGGGTGACTGCGTTCAATCAAGGCCTCAGAAAAATGCGCGAGGATGGGACGCTGGACCGGCTGCGCTTTGAATACGGCCTGCTGCCCAATGTGGATCGCGGCGATGACAAAATCAGACTGGTTATCGGCACCGTGAATAATCCCGACATGGTGATCATGCAGGGGCTGGCGAAGGCGTTTGAAGCGCAAAATCCGGATATCGAACTCGACTGGCGAATCATCAACGAAAGCACTTTACGACGGCGTCTGCTGGGCGATCTCGCCATTTCCGACGGCCAGTTTGATGTGATGACCATCGGCATCTATGAAATCCCCCTATGGGCGGGCAATGGGTGGATATCTCCTCTCGATCCGCTGCCGACGGCCTATCGTCTTGATGACATCTTACCAACGGTCAGGCAATCGCTTGCCTACAAAGATCAGCTCTATGCGCTGCCGTTTTATGGCGAGAGCATCATGACCTATTACCGCAAGGATCTGCTGAAAAAAGCCGGACTGGAGATGCCCGAGCACCCAACTTTCGCGAATATTGAGCTGATTGCGCGAACTCTGCATGATCCTGAAAATCAGGTTTACGGGCTATGTCTGAGAGGGAAGCCTGGGTGGGGAGAAAACGTAGCGCTGTTATCTTCTCTGTCGCATGCCTTTGGCGCGCGCTGGTTTGATATGAACTGGGCGCCGCAACTGGATTCAAAAGAGTGGCGTCAGACCCTGGATTATTATGTGGATCTGATTACCACTCAAGGCCCGCCGAACCCCACCAGTCTGGGATATCGGGAAAGCCTGGATTTGTTCGCGCAAGGCCATTGCGCCGTCTGGATCGACGCCACCGTAGCGGCGAGTTTTCTCTATAATCCAGAGTTCTCCCAGGTGAGCGATAAAACAGGGTTTGCGCCCGCGCCGAGAGGCAAGGTGGATCAAAGCTGGCTGTGGGCCTGGTCGCTGGCGATTCCCGCCGCGTCCAAACACAAAGCGGCGGCGAAGAAATTTATCACCTGGGCCACTTCGAAGGAATACATTGACCTCGTAGCGAAAACCAAAGGCTGGGTGGCGGTTCCGCCGGGAACCCGCCGCTCCACCTATGAAAACCCGGCCTACCATCAGGCGGCGCCGTTCTCTGATCTGGTGCTGAACGCCATTGAGCGTTCGGACGCCAGCAATGTCTCCGCACTCCCGGTTCCATACACCGGCGCGCAATACGTCAGCATCAACGAGTTCTCCTCATTTGGCGCGCAAATCAGCCTCAACTTCGCCAATGTGCTGGAAAACAAAATGAGCGTCGACGAAGCCCTGAAGCAGTCCCAGGCGCTCATTAAACATCAGATGATCAACTCGGGTTACTTGAAGGAAACAAGAAACTAAGAAACCCGAAGACATTCAAACCTCCAATTCCCCAAATTGATATTTTCTTGACGTAATTTTGATAATCCATTGTTGCGACCCTGATTAGTATGTAAGGAAAAAAAATCGGATCGCAGTCCTATCGTGAACGAACCCCTGTCACACAGCGCTCGATGATGGTTGTCGACGGACACTGTCTTCGGGAGCGTCAGCAATATGATCGCCGGCATTGCAGGCGCGGCGTGAGGCGTCTTTATTGTCGCGACTTATGCATTTGTCTCCCCGCCGGGGGTGTTGCTCGTGCTTGTGCCGATATAAAAATGAATTTGTACGTTGGAAATGGAATCAGGATTTTTAAATAAACCGGTATGACATCTATCGCGAACAGGATCAGAAAAACCTACATATTAATGAGCTTTTACACCATCAGTGTGATGGTCGCTATCGTGTTGCTGTTAAACGAGGAGCTGGAGAAAGCGACGCTGGACCGAAACTTTTCTGAAGAGAAGGAGTTTGTCGCCAGCCACTATGGTTTAGAAAGCCCTTACGCATGGGAAGCGGGGGATATCGATATTGTGTTTGTGCCCGCCAATTACAGCGACAGCGTCGCGCTGCCCAGCATCTTTGACGGCCTGGGCTTTCCGTATATGGGGGAAGTGGAAAAGAACGATCATACCTATCTGGTGAATATTGGCGGCGAGTCCGCCGGCAAGTTCTATATCGCTAAGGATATCTCCCGACTGGAAGCGAGGGAGATGATATTCGACGGCGTTTTATTGCTGGTCAGCTTGCTGACCCTGGGCGGCAGTCTGATTCTGTCGCAAGTCAGCAGTCGTCGCATCATCCGTCCGCTGCGGGACTTGGCCAGAAGCATCAAAGGCACGGCGGTGAAAGAAAATATGCCGCGTCTGCAGACCCAATATTCAGACTGCGAACTACAGGCGATCGCCGATGTCTTCAATCAATTCCTGAATGAACTGGAAACCTTTATCAAGCGGGAGCAGGCGTTCGTGAACCTGGCTAGTCATGAACTGCGCACCCCGATAGCCGTCATCACCGGCGCGCTTGATGTGCTGGAAAGGCGGGCGCAATTGCAGGAGAAAGACGCCGCCACCTTGATGCGCATTCGTCAGGCCAATAAGGAAATGGAGCGCAACGTTAAGGTGCTGTTGATGATGGCGCAAAAGTCCGAGGAAGGGGAGGGTCGACAGGTCGTGTCCATTCCCGGACTGGTGGAAGAGGTGCTGGAGGACTTGTATGAAGACTATCCCGTCTATACCCGCGTGGATCTGGAAATCACCCGGAAAGTCACGCTTTCCACCAATAGCGTCATGGCCAAGATGATCATCCGCAATATTGTGCAGAACGCCTTGCAGCACACCGACGACAACATCGTCATCCACATCACACCTGAAAAAATAGCGGTGACGGACGCGGGTTCAGGGCTGGCGCCGGAGCTGCTCGACGCGCTGTCCAACGGTCGCGAACTCACCCACTATCGCTCTGGCTTGAACGGCTTCGGGCTGTATATCGTCTCCATCATGTGCAGTCGTCTTGGCTGGCGGTTGACCGCGGAGAATCACTCAGACGCAGGATCGACCATTAGCGTGATTTATGCGTAAGCAGAGGTTTCAAATCGACGTTGAATCAGAAGATGTCGACGACGCGTGCCGCTCGCATTCAAACCGACGGCGTTGAGCTTCGCGGCTGCAGCCGCAAGCGGATCTCCTGTCCGTACAACAGCAGCAGTCCGAAGCAAAAATAGGCGACATGCACGGACCATAGGCCAAGCCACTCCGGCAGTGACTGCTTCGCGACGGCCTTTTTGCAGTAGATCAGTAATCCCAGATAACTGACGTACACCAGCAATGCCGTAAGGAGGCGGTGGAAGCGTCCCTGTCTGGGGTTCACTCGGCTCAAGGACACCGCCAGCAGGGCGACGATAGGCGCGAGCATCGGCAGCGACAGACGCCATTGCAGCAGCGCCGACGCTTTGGGCGAATCGCTCCGCCATAGCGTGGCGGTGGGGATGGTCTCGTCGAAGGCTTCGCGCTCCAGGTTCGGCTCATCAAGCCGGATGCCGTAGGTATCGAACGTGACCGAGCGATAATCCGCCTGTCCTGGCGTTCCCACATAGCGAGCCCCGTTATTGATCACCAGAAAGCGGTTACCTGTGGAGGCGTCATAAAACAAATGCCCGGACTCGCCGGTCAGCACTGCGGTTTGTCCTTTCTCCTTGTCGGTTTCCGCCATAAAAACGTTGCGCATCTCGCGGTCATCGTTGCTGAGCGACTCCACATAAGACACCCGGCCATCCTCTCCCTCGGAGAAACGTTGAAAACGTCCGGGAGTAACGAGTTCAAAGCGGGAGCGCTTGGCTTGCTCCAGTAAAATCCGTTCCGTCTGTTGCCGCCCGAGCGGGTTCAGATAAAGGCTCATCGACCCCACTATCAGGGCGATTGCAAACCCTGACCCCATGGTCACGGCGACAAGCCTGGACTTGCTCACCCCGCTGGCGAATATAGCGGTCATCTCCGCATCCAGATACATGCGCCCGTAGCTCAGCAAAATCGACAGGAAAAGCGCCAACGGCAATATCAACTGCAGAAAACCGGGAAGACGATAAGCCATGATCGGCGCCAGCACATCCGCAGAAATCTGCCCCGTCGCCGCCTCAGTCAGGTACTGAGCGAAACGCGTACTGGTGAACACAAACAGCAGCAGAAACGTCAATCCAAAAAGCGACGTCAGGATCTGACGATTAAGATAACGAAACAACACCCACATCCGACCGCCTCCAACCCCCTCGTATAGCCAAACCGCCTTGTTTGATAAGCCTTTTAAGGAATTGTAGAAAAGCAGGGACCAAGCAAAAATCAAGGAGATATCAATTAAATATCAAGGGTGGAGTACAGAGGAGCAAAAGGCTGATGGGGACGCGGCTGGGCAGATGCTAAGATGCTCAGCTTAAACACTTCCTTATCCGCCTTAACGTATCCATGCCGGCCAACTTTCAGAAACTCGTGAAGGATGAAACGTGAAAATCGAAATAGATGACGAAATAGCCCAAAAGCTGCAACTCACAGAGAAAGAAGCGCTGGAACTACTGGCAATCGCCTTGTACAAAGACCGTGGCATTCACGGCGCATTAGCTGGAAAAGTCGCGGGAATTTCCGAGTTCGAATTTCACGGCCTACTGGCCAAAAAGGGTTTTAGTGTGAACTACGATGTCAGTGACTTTCTTGAGGATATTGAACGTAATGATTTGTGATGTTGTACAAACTCAAAGAACGTTCGCGCCGCGCCAGATATAGCGGGAAGTGTTGTTCGGGTTAATAACAGCATTTAAACGCGCCGCAGTTATCAATCATTATAAGTTCTTAGTGTTTATGTGTTTGATTTTATTGAACTTAGATTGAATGTCTTTAATGTGAATACCCGCTTTCTGAATGGATGCCCAAAACTGCGTTGAGAGATTGGGAGCATGGCGCCACGGATTCTGATACTCAATTGGCGAAGCCCTCCTACTGAACTAACTTAGGGTTTGCCCTATCAGTCAATCGGCCTCGGTCAAGCGGGTAATTGGCATGGTGGTGAATATTGCTAGCATTCTTGCTTTTCTACTCAACTAAGGAAAGCTCCATGCAAGAAAGCAATCTCCCCGCCCAACACCAGCTTATCGACTTGGAAAACCCTCTGCCTTCATGGAATCTAAAACAAAAGAAGGCTGGCAAGAAATTGATGATCACCAAAGAAGCCGATACCTTCATGCGCACTCTGAACATGTATGATAGAACGAAGGTTTACAATGAGGCGCTCAAACTGACCAGTGACGGTGGCTATGGATGGAATAGTAAAGGGTTCAAGAAAGAGCCTATGTTCATGCGTGAAAAGAGGTGTCCGGGTGGAATCAGCTTCATGTACAACGTGAACCCAGAAATGATAGTTATTAACCGGATGAGGTTGGAGCGAGGCGCTACAAATCTTGAGACGCCAAAGAAAATGCAGCAAATGGGGTTGTTCGAGGTACAGCGTACTTCTGGTGTTCGCTGGCATGAAGAGTTAGGCCCCGATAGCATCCCTGAACTAGAAAGAGCATGGGGTGAGCCTCAGCTAGTTAGAACAATTAACACAGAACATGTCGCCGTTAATGGAATGTCAAATGACCTGGGCAAAGCCAGATGGTTAATGGGTGTTCATGTGGACACAGCTTACTGGGAAGACTACGCGAAATCTTATACGTTAGTGTATAACCCAACCCGAGGCGCGGTTTTCGACTTTTTCGAGTGCATTCAGGACAAAGTTTCAACCACAAAAGTGGCTGAATTCTTGGCGGTTACGATGATAGAGACTCAGCAGAAAGGCATAACGCGGAAGTGGACCGCTCACAGTCAGGGCGGCATTATTCTGACTCGCGCTGTAGAACTAGTAAATATGCGTGGCATTAGCCTGAAAGGGCAAAGGGTATCTATACATGCGGGTGGAAATGAAAAGACACGTGCAGAGAATGCCTTTATGAAAGCGGGTATGATCATAGATGAGATTAAACGGGATCATCCCAACGACTTGGTGCCGAACCTTGCGGGATTCAATGACCTATCTCCTCGTTCGTTTTGGCGTAGTTTAAGTAACATGGATTTAGTATTTGGTGATAAGCGCCCTGTTGAGGCCAGCCCACACACATTACCCTATCTCAGTAGAGAGTCAGCCATTCGCCACTTACAGATGAACGGTTATCACAAGAGAGCGGAAAAGCTGGCGAAGCTTACTATGAAGGAATTTGGCATATCATGATCAAGCAATTAGTAAGGCCGCTTATAACCGGTAAAGGGCCGAACTTTTCAAATCTGACCGCAAAGGAGTGCGGTATAGGTGACTACAGGCTAGGGTATAAGTTGCCGGGGAACGCTATTGATATCGGCAGACCCAAGAAACCAAGACCCGCACAAGTCAATCTGGGGAGCGACATATTCAATTCTTATGGTTGCGAAAAAGAATACAATCGCACATTCGTACGGATGGAATTTGAATGGTGGGCCTATAAAGGCTCGTTCCTACAAGGCTATTTCGGTCAACTTAGCCGTGTGTGCTTATACATTGACGTAAACCGTGTAGAGCACCATACCCCGCTTCAAGAGGGTTGCCTTGATAGCCTTGAATCATATTTAAAAAGGGACTATTGGGAGTACTACGAAACTGAGCGCAACAATGATGGCAATGTAGGAGTCAACTGGGAAAAACGTAACAAGCGTGAAGAAAACCCTCATGGGTACGGACTATCTCCTTTGCTCGTAAAGTTGCCTGAAACATATGAAAGATTGTCTCTCAATGGAGTGCAGTGGTTGAAATATTGCATTGACGGAGAAGGAATTCCGGGGACTGGTATTACTTATTATTGGGCTTACCCATTAACCAATAATTATTATCTGACATTTAACTTTCGGATGACGTCAGAAGCCGGTGATAAGAAGTTGAGTTATCAACGTATGTACGAAGATGCCAAACGTATCATGTCTATGGTTGAGCTCATTAAAGTATAAAAGTTTTAACTTTTCTTGCTTCTACATTTAATGGGTATATTTATATTTTTAATAAACATAACGAGTTAGGCTCTGTGGAACTAAGGAGCCTCTGTAAAACGTCGGCGAGGCCGCCAGTGCAAGGAAAAAGTCGGCGAAAAAGCGCAGTTTATCGTGAATAAATGAGCATTTTGAGCCGAATTTTGACGCCGCAATGGCAACGCAGGTAGTTTTTCAGAGGTTCCCTAAGTGTATGGGGGATAATTACACAATTCACCCCCCAGTAACCTCCCGAATCACCCCAGCCACATGATTCACCGCCTGATCCCCTTGGCGTCTCACATGCCACGCCAGGTGCAGTGGGAAGCCTTCTACTGGTATGGGGGGTGGGAAGACGGTGAATTTTGTGGTGTCTTGGGGGACGCAGTGGATGGGGAGGAGGGCGATGTAGTCGGATTGGGCGACGAGGTCGGGGGCCATTTGGAAGTAAGGGACGACGAGGGCGACGCGGCGGCGTAGTCCGTGGGCTTGCAGGGTTTGGTCGACGGGGCTGTCGGCGTCGCCGCGGCCGGAGACCAGGACATGGGGATAGGCGAGCCATTGCTGCAGGTTGAAGTCCTGGGCGGCGGGATGGTCTTTGCGCATCAGCACGCAATAGTCTTCATACAACAGTTCAACGCAGCGGAATGAGGCGCCGACATTGGGGAACACCGATACGGCCAGATCGGCTTCACCTTTTGCGAGCTGCTCCAGGGCGGACTTGGCGCCATGCCAGGGCTGCACGATCAGATCCAGATTGGGGGCGCTGGTCAGCAGGCGTTGATGTAACGGCCCCAGCAGCGCGGAAACGGGAAAGTCCGCCATCAGGATGCGTATGGTCTGGCGCAGTTCAGCCAGAGGCGTATCAGCCTGATTAATCACGCGCTCCGCCTGCGTCAATAAGGCCTTGATGGGCTCGCGCAGGGATTCCGCTTTGGCGCTGAGGCGCATCTCGCCACGACCGCGAATCAGCAGAGGATCGCCAAACAGGTGGCGACAGCGTTCCAGGGCGCTGGAAGTGGCTGGCTGCGACAAGTGCAGGCGCTTCGCTGCGCGCGTGACATGACGCTCGTCCATTAACGCATCCAGAATCACTAACAGATTTAAATCGACGCCGCGTAAATTCATAAAACGAATAATCAAATATATAAACTATCGATTAGATTAATATAAGCCCGTGGCGCAATCTAGCACCTATCGACACACAGCGCAGCAACGCGCTGAAAACCAACTGAATAGGACTGCCAACGATGAAAACCACACTGCTGATGTTCCACTCCCGCTATCGCCCTTCACGCATCAACGCTGCACTGATGGCGGCGGCGCAAACCCTCGACAACCTGGAAGTGGTGGATATGAATCGGCTGTATCCGGATGAGCGCATTGATGTCGCCACTGAGATCGACCGACTGCTGCAAAGCGAGCGTCTGATTCTGCAATTTCCTGTTCAGTGGTACTCCACGCCGCCATTGTTGCAGCGCTGGCAGGACCTCGTGCTGACCCACATGTACTACCTGGACTACGAAAACACCGGGCGCCGCTTCGAAGGCGCGCCTATCATGATCGCCACCACCGCCGGCAATACCGAGGCGGCTTATCAACCTCGCGGGCAGAATCGTTTCACCATGGAAACCCTGCTGACACCGCTGCAAGCGACCGCCAATCGCTGCCGCCTGCCCTGGGGCGATCCGTTTGTGGTGTATCAGGCCGACTACCTGACGGATGCGGAACTGGATGTCGCCTGTCAGCGTTATCTCACCCATATCCAAAACTGGCGGACCGAGTTTGTGCGGGGGCAGTAAGCGCTTCGAATCCCGCAAAAAAAAGCCCGGCGAACGCCGGGCAATACATGGATGGACCTTCTTGTACTTCTACTACCTGTACTGCTTGTTATTAACCTGGCGCCAACATTGACAGGTTAATAACCGGGCGCACGGATGCGCAGGTGCGGCGATACGCCGCGAGAGGCAGGGCCCGAACATGAACAGGCCCTGTCAATTTCAGATAAACGGGTAAAGCTAAAAACGGCGTGTTTGTTTGATCTGCGCGGTTAAACCGGCTTGGTGGCGTTCCTCAACCAGGCGGTTTGCGCCGCTTCCAGATAGGGGCTGAGCGCTTCGTACACGCGCCAGTGATAGGCGTTGAGCCAATCGGTTTCCTCCGTGCTGAGCATGGACATATCCAGAGCGTTGACCGCGATGGGCGCCAGGGTGATGGTTTCGAATCCATAGAAGACGCCAAACTCGTTTTCCTCCAGCTCCACCACTTTCATGATGTTTTCGATGCGCACGCCATACTCGCCTTCGCGATACACGCCGGGTTCATTGGTGATGACCATGCCAGGTTTGAGGGCGACTTCTTTGGGATTCTGCGAGAAATTTTGCGGGCCTTCATGCACGTTCAGACACAGACCGACGCCATGGCCGGTGCCGCACTTGTAGTCGATGCGATGACGCCACAGCATGCCCCGCGCCATGATATCCAGATTGGCGCCGGTGGCCCCTTTCAGAAACACGGTCTGCGTCAGCCGTATCACCGCCTTGAGCACTAGCGTGTAGTCCTTGCATTGCTGCGCGGTGGGCGTTCCAAAATGAAAGGTGCGGGTGATGTCGGTAGTGCCGCCCGGATATTGGCCGCCGGAATCCACCAGGAAGAAGTTGCTCTCATCCACGGTGGCGTTGCTGTCGGCGCCGGCGGAATAGTGCATCTTCGCCGCGTGAGGGCCAAACCCGGCGATGGTGCGGAAACTGTCGCTGATATAGCTGGACGTGGCGCGGCGATACTCCCGCAACTGCTTCTCCGCAGACAACTCGGTGACCTTGCCGCCGGGAACCTGCACCTGCAGCCAGTACATGAAATTCACCATGGCCACGCCGTCCAGACGCAGCGCCTGCTCGAAGTTCTCCATTTCCGTGGGATTCTTCTGCGCCTTCATGTCGGTGACCGGGCAGGGTGTTTCCATCAGCGTGATCTCAGGCTTGATCTGGTTGACCAACAGGCTGTTGGCGCTGGCGGGATTGATGGACAGCTTGCAGCCTTCCGGCAATTGATTCACCGCCTCGACGACAAGCTCATAGCTGTGCGCCGTCACGCCATATTCCGCCAGGGTGCACTCCACCGCTTCAGGCAATTTGTCGCGATCGATGAAGACCTGACTTTGCTGCGCGGTGACCAGCAGATAGGACTCGGAAATCGGGCAATAGGGCGTATCGCCGCCGCGAATATTCAGCGCCCACATCACATCGTCCAGCGTGGAGACCAGCAAACCGTCCACCTGTTGCTCCGTCATCCAGTCGCGAATGCGCTGCATTTTTTCCTGGGCGTCCACGCCGGCGTAACGTAACTCATGGTTGAACACTGGCGCTTTGGGACGGGCGGGGCGGTCATACCAGAGCGGCGTGATCAGGTCCTGATCCAGAACCAACTGAATCGACTTGGGCGCGAAGGCTTCCAACAGCTCCTGATAAAATGCGCGGCTGATCGAGCGACCGTCCACGCCCACGCGGGCGTTTTCCGGCAGCGTGGCGGCCAGCCACTGGGGAATCGTAGGCGTCTCCGGCAGCCTGGCCTTGAAGAGCTTGAGGCCAGATCCCGCCAGTTGCTCCTCCGCCTGAATAAAGTAACGACCGTCCGTCCACAGGCCGCCGCCATCGCCGGTGACGACCACATTGCCCGCCGAACCGTTGAAACCAGAAATCCAGGTCCGCGTCAGCCAATGATCAGCCGAATACTCACTGGAATGCGGGTCGTTGTTGGTGACGATATAGGCGGCGAACGCCTGCTTGTCCATCGCCTTGCGAAGGTGTTCGAGTCGTTGCGTGACTGAGGGCGTGTTCATAGTTTAAAACTTCCTAATGACAGACGATTAAATCGGCGGAAAAACTGAAAACGACAGACCCTGCGCGTGTCAGGTGCTGTCTCCCACGATAAGCGCATCCCGGCGCCGGCATGTTGGCGAGCGATCTCATTGGCCCGCCAATAACAAGGTGTTGGAACAGAAAATATGATGCTCGTCAGAGCCGCTCTGAGTGGGCGGCTGGCTCCCGCAGAGATCGGTGGCCTCCGGGCATCTGGTGCGAAAGACGCAGCCGCTGGGCGGGTTGAGCGGCGAGGGCAGATCGCCGGGCAAAAGCTGCACCTCCCGTTGCCGCGCCAGTCTGGGATTGGCGATCGGGACCGCGGACAACAGCGCCTTGGTGTAGGGGTGCTGCGCCTGATCGAAAACCCGGTCATACAGGCCCACTTCCATAGGCTTGCCCAGATACATGACCATGACTCTATCGCTGATATGACGCACCACGCTCAGGTCGTGGGCGATCATCACCAGGGTCAGTCCCATTTCCTGCTTAAGGTCGTCCAGCAGATTGATCACCTGCGCCTGGATCGACACATCCAGCGCGCTGACCGGTTCATCGCACACCACCAGATCCGGGTTGAGAATCAGGGCGCGGGCGATGCCGACGCGCTGACACTGGCCGCCGGAAAACTCGTGGGGATAGCGGTTGCGCTGACTCGCAGACAGACCAACCTTGTCCATCATGGCGATCACCCGGCGCTCGATTTCCCGGCGTTGCAGACCCGGCTCATGGGTCAACAGAGGCTCGGCGATGCATTCCGATACCGTCAAACGGGGATTGAGACTGGCGGTGGGGTCCTGAAACACCATCTGGAACTCACGGCGACGACGCACCAGAGCTTTTTTGTCGAAACCGCGCATGTCTTCGCCTTTCCAGCGCAACTCGCCCCGAGTGGGCTCGATCAGCCGCAACAGGGCGCGCGCCAGGGTGGACTTGCCGCAGCCGGATTCGCCCACAATGCCCAGGGTTTCGCCGCGATAGACATCCACGTCAATGCCGTTGACCGCCTTCAGACGCGGGCGTCGGCTGGGCAGAATGTGCTTGCCGATGGCAAAGTGCACTTCCAGGTTTCGGGCGGAGAGTAAGACTTCTTTTGCGTTCATCCAGCAGATCCTGTGTCGATGGCGTCAGGCGGTGCGCGCCAGGGGCGTGGTTTTGTTCTGCGCCAGTGCGTGGCAGGCGGCCAGTTGCGTGGCGCCGAGTCGCGTCAGGGGCGGAAGGGCGGTCTCGCAGGTGGGCTTTTGCAAGTCGCAGCGCTCCCGGAACGGACAGCCTTTGCTGTTGATCAGCGCGTTGGGCGGATTGCCGGGAATGGTGGGCAGGCGCGGCATATCTTCGGTGATCGACGGAATCGCCTTCAGCAGGGCCTGGGTGTAAGGGTGGGCCGGACGCTCAAACAGGGTTTCCGTGTCCGCCTCTTCCATCTTGCGCCCGCCGTACATCACCAGCACCCGGTCGCACATTTCCGCGACCACGCCCATGTCGTGGGTGATCAGCAGGATGGCGGTATTGAATTCCCCCTGCAGCTCCCACAATAGCGACAGAATCTGCGCCTGTACGGTCACGTCCAGGGCGGTGGTGGGCTCGTCGGCGATCAACAGTTCTGGATGACACAGCAACGCCATGGCGATCATGATGCGCTGCCGCATGCCGCCGGACAGCTCGTGAGGATACTGGCCCATACGCGCCTGCGGCGAGGGAATGCGCACCGCGTCCAGCATGCGGATGGATTCCGCCCGCGCCGCCGCTTTGCTCATGCCCTTATGAATCATCAGCACTTCGGTGAGCTGCTTGTCGATCTTCAGGAATGGATGCAGAGAGGTCATCGGGTCCTGAAAGATCATGCCGATTTTCTCCGCGCGAATGCGGTTGAGTTGTCGTTTGCTCATGGCCAGCAGATTTTCGCCATGAAAATTGGCGACGCCGGACACGCGGCCGTTATCGGCGGTGAGTCCCATCAGGGCGAACACCGACTGGCTTTTGCCGGAGCCTGACTCCCCGACAATGCCGAGGGTTTCGCCGGCGCGCACGGTGAAGGAAAGATCGCTGACCGCCTGCACCAGTCCGTCCGGCGTTTCGAAGCGAACATTCATGTTTTCGATGGACAATATGGTCATGAGAGCTCCTGGCGCTTGCTGGCTGATTGCTTTTTTATTAGATGCATGAGAGGTCCGGGGCGCATGAGAGTTAACGGTCCTTCGGATCAAGGGCGTCGCGCAGGCCGTCGCCGATGAAGTTGAAACAGAACAGGGTGGCGACCAGAAACAGAGACGGAAACATCAGCAGCCAGAGCGCCACATCGATGGTTTTCGCCCCTTCGGCGATAAGAATTCCCCAACTGGTGTCCGGCGGCTGCACGCCCAGACCCAAAAAGCTGAGGAAGGATTCGAACATGATGAAGCCAGGCACCATCAGCGACGAATACACCATCACAATGCCCAGCACGTTGGGCAGCACATGGCGACGCACGATAGTGAGTTTGGACACGCCGATGGAGTGCGCCGCTTCGATAAACTCGCGCCGCTTGATGCTGAAGGTGACGCCGCGCACTACGCGGGCGATGTTGAGCCAGGACACCATGCCGATGACGATAAATATGAGATAGATATTGTTGCCGAAGAGCGTGACGAACAGGATCACCATGAACATGAACGGCACGGAGTCCAGCACTTCGATGACCCGCATCATGACGCTGTCCACCAGCCCGCCCACATAACCGGAAATAGCGCCCCAGACCGTTCCGATCACTACGGCGACGAGGGCGCCCATAAAGCCCACCATGATGGAGAGACGCCCCCCTTGCATGGTGCGGGCGAACAGATCCTGACCCAGATCGTCGGTGCCGAAGTAATGCCCGGTTTCCAGGGAGGGCTTGCCCAGCTCGTAAGGATCGGCCACCACGTTCCAATCGATTTCATCGTGGCTGAAAGGCGCGACATGGGGCCCGATGACGATGCAAACGACGATAAACAGCAACACGTACACCGACGCCATGGCGGCGCGGTTCTTGCGGAAACGCATCCAGGCGTCCTGCCACAGACTGCGTCCCGCCACCGCTTCGACAGGAGCCGTAACTTGATCGGAGAACCATTGCGGATCGAGTTTTCTGGTTGTCAGCACGACGGCCTCCTAAATGCGAATGCGCGGGTCGATGACGGTGTACAGCAGGTCCACCACCAGATTGAAAAAGATGGTCAGCGAGGCCACGATCAGGGTGATGCCCATCACCAGGCCATAGTCCCGATTCAGCGCACCGGAGACGAAGTGCTGCCCCATGCCGCCGGTGCCGAAGAAGATATCGATAATCACTGATCCTGTGACCACCGCGACAAACGCAGGGCCTAACATCGCCACCACAGGGATCAACGAGGGCCGCAGGGCATGATGAAACAGCAAGTAGGGCGTGGAGAGGCCTTTGGCGATGGCGGTGCGGATATAAGGCTGGTTTAACGTCTCAATCATGGCGCCGCGCATGACCCGGGCGATGCTGGCGACGGAGCCGATGGCGAGGCTCAATACAGGCAAAATCAGAAAGGCCGTTTTGCCGCCTTCCCAGCCGCCGGCGGGCAGCCAGTCCAGTTGAATAGCGAAGATCGTGACCAGCACTGGCGCCAGCACGAAAGCGGGCACCACCACGCCAGTCATGGACAACGACATCAGAAAGTAGTCGAGCTTGCTGTTGCGATTGAACGCCGCCAGGGTTCCCAGCAGCATGCCCACCGGCACGGAAATACAGAAGGACAACACGCCCAGCGTCGCCGACACTGGCCAGGACTGAGCCACCAGCTGCGTCACGGTGAAGTCCTGGTACACGAAACTGGGTCCCAGATCGCCTTGTATGAAGTCGCGAACATAGATGAAAAACTGGGTGAAAAACGGCTCGTTCAGATGGTATTTGGCTTCGATATTGGCGCGCACGATTTCCGGCATGGGACGCTCCATGTCGAAAGGGCCGCCGGGAGCGACGTGCATCAGCCAGAACGACACCAGGGCGATGAACAGCAGCGTCGGAATGGCGATCAACAGGCGACGCAAAATGTATAGCAACATAATGACGCTCTCAGGAATCCGTTAAAAAGGGCCTGGACGCACCGGCTCTGTACTTCCGACATCCAGGCCAAGAGATCGCCCACTTAATGGGCTTTCACATACACGTTCTTGCGGTAGTAGGAGGCTTCCGGATTGGTGCGTTCATAGCCGCCGATATAGGGTTTGATCAGGTACTGATCATTGCCGTAGCGGTACACCGGGATGATCGCCATATCGTTGATCAACAGCGTCTCCGCCTCACGGTATTCCTTGGAGGGATCGCTCAGCACCTTGGAGGCTTGCATGAGTTGGTCGTAGCGCGGGTTGCTGTATTTGGAGTCGTTGAATTCGCCGGAGGAGACGAAGACGTCCAGCCAGGAGGAGGCTTCATTGTAATCGGCGACCCAGCCGCCGCGGTGAATGTCGCCGGTTTCTTTGAGGGCGTAGAACACTTTCGGCTCCAGCTGCTTGATCTCCACCTGCACGCCCAGCACGCTCTTCCACATGCCAGCCATGGCGGTGGCGATCTTCACGTCATTGGAGAACGTGGGCACGGTGAAGGTCAGCTTCAACGGCTTGTCTTTGCCATAGCCTGCTTCCGTCAGCAGATGTTTGGCTTTTTCGTTGCGCTGTTTCTGCGTCCAGGTGGCGTACTCGGGCGTGTAAGGCTTGTAGCCGTCGGTCTGCGGCGGCACCAGGGTGTACATAGGCACGCCGCCGTTATTCAGAATCGCCTTGGTCATGATGTCGCGGTCAATGGCGTAGGACAGGGCGGTGCGCACGCGTACATCCTGGGTGGGCCCGGCGACGGTGTTCATGTAGTAGTAAACGGAGCCCAGGGACGCGCTGGTGTTAGCCACTTCTTCTGGGAACTTCTTCAGCAGTTGCTTCTTCTGCGCGGAAGGAATGGATAGCGCCTGATCAATCTCACCAGCCAGATAGCGATTCAGGGCCACATTGGCGTCGCCGATGGGCAGCCAGGTGATTTTTTCCAGCACCACATTATCCGCATCCCAGTAATGAGGGTTTTTCTTCAGCACCATTTTTTCGTTCACTTTCCACTCGGACACGGTAAAAGCGCCGTTGGTGACGATATTCGCCGGCTGCGTCCACGCAGCGCCGTATTTCTCAACGGTAGCCTCATGCAGAGGGACCAGCACCGGATGGGTGATGAGCTTGAGGAAGAAAGGAACGGATTGCTCCAGGGTGACTTCAAAGGTGTAATCATCCACCGCGCGCACGCCGAGGGTCGCGGGGTCCGCTTCGCCTTTCATGATCTGCGCCGAGTTCTTGATTTTCGGCATGGCGGCGAACCAGGCGTAAGGAGAGGCGGTTTTGGGATCAAGCAGGCGACGCCAGCTATAAACAAAGTCGTGAGCGGTCACCGGCTCGCCGTTTGACCATTGTGAGCGACGTAATTTGAATGTGTAGACGGTGTTGTCGTCATTGACCGACCAGCTCTCCGCCACTCCGGGAATGGTTTTACCGGTCTTGTCCTGAATCGCGAGGCCTTCAAACAGATCGCGACCCAGATTAAAAGCGGGCTCCGCCGCATACTTGGCGGGATCGACAGACGTGACCTCGCCGCCATTGTTCAACGTAATTTCCTGTCGGGCTGCGAGTTGAGTTCCTGGAGGGTAGGGCTTCGCCACTGCGCTTACCGTACACACGCTGCTTATCAGAGAAATAGCGCCCAGCATCAGTAGTTTGCTTATCTTCATGACTACCTCGTCGTATTATTTTCGTTATGCAACGAGGGAATGTATATTGTATACAATTCGTTCTCAACACCCTTTGAAAACCTCAATATGAAGGATCAGAATCAGAGCTTGGCGGTCTCAAAAAGTGAGACTGGCTGGAGGATGACGAGTCGATTGTTGAAACATTAGAAGCTTGAGTTGCGTCTCAAGAAACAGCGCCCGGTCATCGGTTCATTCTGGATTTTGTGTCGTTGCAGGGTGTTGAAGTCGGGTGAAAAAGCGGTTGGGGAGTTGGGATTGGCTGTGGTTGAATAGCTCGTTAGGGTTACTGAGGAAATACTGTGCGAATTTTGAGCATTCTTTTGTTTTTGCCACTGGTTGCTTTTGCGGATGAGCAGCAACTTGTGAAGCAATTTTTTAGTCAGGATGGAATAAAGAATAAAAAGGAAGTGTATGCCGGTGAAATGCTGGAGCACTATTTAGATCGCCCCACTTTAGGTGAAAGTCTGCCAACAGGCATAGAAATTAGCTTAAGAGCGCTTGAGAAAACGCCCGAGAGGGAAATCTACGCGGTATTGCTTTCAAAAGATGGGAAATCCCAGGACTGGTATATCTATTTAATAAATGACCAGGAAAAATGGAAGATTTCCGCAGTAAGAAACCTCGCCTTACCCGGCCTATTTTTTATGGCTTTACATGAGGCGCAAAGTAAATCCGAAAGAACAAAAGAAGAAGAGCGTCAGTATCAGAATATGCTGCTTACTTTGCGGTTAGACTCTGAGCTGAAAGAGTTTTTACGTAGCAACATTGACAGCCTGAGCGCCATTGCCTCAGAAGCACAAACTGATACAGATAAAGCCACGGTAGCGGCCAAAGCGCTTTATTTGAATCTTGTGCGCTACGAGAAGGAAAGCGGAATAGTTGATGTGAACATAGGCGGAATGCTCGACAACTCAGTTGGTTACCTATTCGTGCCAGCTGGATCAAATGCCCCCAGCATGTCAGATGATAACTATATTTACATAGAGCATGTCGTTGGGAACTGGTATGTCTATAAGACAACGTAGTCTACTTTCTTCATCGGGTATTAATTCGTCCACTAAGATTTGAACGGAAGCAATGATTGGTGGGCGTATCATCAGTTGTAAGTGTTGGCGTACATATTATGAAGAACACACTAATAGCCAGCTTGGCCATGCTGCTCACGGTATTTTTGCTGGTATTTCTCACAGCAGTGATTGACTCCATTAATAATGAGTTCTCTGATTTCCGAATTTCCGCCGTGATCGCTGGCGTGGCCACATTGGTGGCGCTAGTGGTTCTGGTAGTCTGGGCGATTCCCGGCCATTTGCTTCTAAACAAACTGAAGAAAGACAAGCTGATTTGGTATATCGCGCCCGCGCTTCTTCCTGGTTTTGTGTTTGTATACTGGCTAAAGCCTTTCGGTCAGGATGCTGAGCCATCCTTATTGATCCAAGCGCTTTTCTGCAGCTTCGTTGGCGCTGTGTCAGCCGTTGTGTTTTGGTATTTTGCTGTTTACAGGCCTGGGCGTATACAAGGCCTTTTCTATAAACCGCCTAGACATAGGGGCGACTAAATCTGAGCACACAGTGTATGCGGAATGAGGTGTAAAAATGTTCGAATATCACGGCTGGGTTACTGTCTGGGAGGGCTCTTGTGAGGCTGAAGACGACACAGTTCTTCGTGAGGAAAACTGCCGTGAAATTCAGTTGGAAATTGTGAAACACAAAGACAATATGTCAAGAGTCGAACTCTTTTATCAAAATGGCTCGCCATATGTAAGGTTTGATGGGGATAGAAATCATTACAAGTCATGGGTTTTAGAGCTGTTCATTCGTATCGGCGAAATAGCCAAAGGCTCGCATGGGCTTTTGTATATTAGAGACCAGGAAAATTCAGATTACGATAATGAATTTCAAGTGTGGCGAATGGCGAGAGGGAAGGTTGTTAAAATGAAGGATAGTCTTCTATCTCCCTGCGATCCTATTATTGAGACATACGAAATTTAAAACTGTAAAGAATCTGAGTAGAGGCAACCTGGCGAGCGCTCATAACAAGCCGCTAAAATTCCTTAAAGAAGACTCTTAGCGGTCGTTCCCCAGTTGTTATCAAGACTATCAAACCGGCGGGAATAAAGGGCAGAAATATTAGGCATGAGCGTAAATCAAAAAATATTATCATACTACGCAAATTCTGAGCAAAAGTTAGTAGATGTTATTGGGTATTTTGAGAATTCTGAAGAGAGCAGTACCGAGTGTGTTTTATGCGCGATGGGATTCATTTTCGAGGAGTCAAAATTTTACATTGTGGTCCAAGAGGATGACAGTTTTGTGCTGTATGCAAACGATTGGTGCAGTGACCCTAAATGGAAATCCATATCATTTATGAAAAGACGGCCTTGGTCATTAGCAATTGGAAATCCGCTGCTATGGTCTTGGGTGCTTCATAATCAGCAAGGCTACTTTGATGGAATTCAGCTTGAATTTGCGAAAAGTACTGAATCTCGCTCAGTAATAGTACAACTGGTTGCTCTCGGTTCAGAAATCAAGCAGCGAGATATTGCGGAAAAGTGCAGTGCTATTACATTTACTCAATAATTTGATGTTACAAGGAGTAAAGGCCTCGGTAACCCTTTCAAAGATAAAACTGCGAAAGAAATGTTTACTAAAAAAAGGGCTTGAGGAAAGGGGCCTAATCCAGGCAAGTCGCACTATGTGGTGAATAATTGTGCATATTTTCCGCCATGAGAGGTGAAAATGGCGCTCAATATCTCAAATTCGCTACTTTACTCACTATGCCATGGTTTCCGGGGATTCTCTTCTACAGAGTATTTCCTTGAAATCGTATTTAGCGAGTGGATGATCGGGTTTATAGGGCTAAATAGCTAAAAATGGTAGGTGACAGATGGCTGATAATCTAATTCCAATACCGATTCCGGCATTGGTGGCGGTGCTCCTCAATAAAGAGCGTGAAAAAGGCGAACCTCTTACAGAAGATGAAGTTATCGCAATAAGAGATAGCGCCACATGCCAGATGGGTACGATTCATCAGGTAAGAGCGCTTGAGGAATCGAGGGGGTACTCAGATATCGATCCCGAGAAGGCATGGGAGCAGTGGCAGGTAATCAGACAGCAATTTGATGGTTAGGGGAGAGGACGTGCATCTAGTCATGTTTGACATAGACGGAACGTTGGTCGAATCCTACGATTTCGATGCAGAGTGCTTTCAGGCTGCCGTAAAAGATGTGATGGGTATTTCGATTGGCTCTGACTGGGGGCGGTATCGTCATGTCACTGACGCAGGAATTCTTTCCGAGATAATTGAAAAAGCCGGTCTTCAGAGGGAACGGGAGCGTATTTTTTTCGATGTAAAAGCACAATTTGTTAGGCGCGTAGAAGAATATATTTCGCACCATGAACTGTCTCCCATTTGTGGGGCGGTTGAATTTTTGTCACGGCTCGTAAAACGTCAGGATGTGGCGATCGCTTTTGCGACAGGTGGTTGGGCCGAAACCGCCAGGATGAAGCTGGACGCGGCTGGCATCAGCCTTCCAGGGATAGCGATGGCTTCATCTTCAGACCATTACTGCAGGACGGAGATCATGAGGGTGGCTGAAATGCGTGCAAGCAAGGGGAGTTACGACTCTAAAACTTACTTTGGTGATGGGCCTTGGGATTGGAAGGCGTCCGAAGCGCTCGGCTATAACTTTATATCGGTGGGAAGTCGGATTCATACTGCTCAATCCATTGGCGACTACACTGAATCTGACAAGGTCTTCAGGTTCATTGGCATATGATAGTCAGCAGTTATTAGCATCAAAACTGTGAACAAATCATTGCCGTAGTTAGAACTTAAAACTGGTTGGTGGACAAAAATGAAGAGTGAAACCATTTACTTTGTTTCTGATTTGATAAATGTCCAATCGCCTCAGGATGACCCAGGTGAGTGTTTGGCTAAGTGTTTGAGCTTTATATTTGGTTGTGGTGTTAAAGGGCATAGTGATTAAAATGACTAGCACAAACATTCGGAAAATAGTTGTAAATGGAGTTGAGTATAGCTGGTGTATCCGAGGTGGATGCTTAGAAAGCAGGGCTAGCCATATTACTGTATTTTTTAAAAAGTCGAGCGGACAAATTCTATATATAGACCCATACGCTTGGGGGATGGAGGTTAGGCCAAAGACTGTTCGAGAAGCTATAATTTTTGGTCTGAATAATGGCTGGAACCCCAACATAAAGGGAGGGGCTATATATTTAGGGTTTCAAGAAGGTAGATTTATCGTTCTGCCTGATGGGATTAAGTTTACTTTCAACTTAAAAGAATGAGTGTGAAGTTGGTTGTCTATAAAAATAAATTGCTTTCTCAGAGTATTTGAATGTACTAATTTGGCATAACCTAAGGCTTGGGGGCTGCTCATTTATCAAGTCTATATCTTAATCTGGATGGTAAATTGTGAGGATGCAGAAATGGTAATAAGTTATATCAAAAAATGGTTTTTGGAGGCGTTAAATTGAACATTGAACTAGAAAAAGTCGGTGCTGAAATCAAAATTCTTGAATACGTAGTACGAGACCGCTCGTTTATCGACGGTGATGAAGAAAAATTGAGAGCATTTTTTCAGGCGAGGATAGAGGCTCCAAGCCTTCTTGAAGGCGACGACTTTCATGCCTCGTTCTCATACTACGATAAAGACGATAACTTTCTTGGCGTGGATAAAGGCTCTACTTGGGCTGAAGAGTTCTTGGCGTACTCGCCATATCCTATATCTTTTGAGTTGGACATTCCAAAAGATACCTGTCTGGTTAAATGTCAGCTTATTTCAATGAGGCGCCAAAAAAGCATATGGGATTATGGATGGCAAACATTTGCAGTGTTAGTTTTTGGGCTGCTTATCAGCGCAATTATAAATATATGGCGGTAAGCGCTATGCAGAATTCCTGGCATTGATACGGTCAGTCAGGATCAAATAGATCCATAACCACACCCTCCCTGCACAATCACGCCCAATCCCCCCCTAAGCCTTAGCAAACATCTCCGACACATACTTCAGCAGTTGCCCATCGATATCCGGCAGGCCGTCGGAAAACTGGGTCAGTTTGCCTGGGGTGCAGCGCATGAGTACGTTGGTGGGTTCGCCTTCGTCGTTGGAGGTGTTCACGGCGTTGAGTTCGACCAGTTTGTCGTAGAGGTCGTCTTCGAGTTGGGTTCTCTGTGCTTCCGTCATTCTGATGCGGCCGACGCAGACGCCGGGGTGGATGGGGTGGGACAGGGATTCTTCCTGAAAGCGGCGGCGAAACAGGCTGTCCAGGGCGGAGCCTTCCTCTAATAGATAGCGACGTCCGGACTGATAAAAGGAGCCGTCGCCAAAGTCATCGATATAGCCAAGTATTTCAGCGATGCGCAGGTAAAAGCGCAGGCTGGTTTCGCTGAGTCCATGTTTCTCCGCCACTGCGTCCGGCGTCATGTTATGAGAGGTCACCATATTGATGAAGTCGAGCAGGTAGGGGTGCTCCAGAAACAGCTCGCTCTGTTTGTCGGAAATAAACAGCTCGTTTTCGTGCTGCAGCTTGTTGGCGAGTTTGGTCAGCTCCACCAGATCGGTATTGAGAAAGCTGACGTACATGAGGATCTTGTCCAGCCCCAGAGACGGGTTATGCAGGTGACGTTTGATGCTGGAGAGGGGAATACCGGTCTTCTCGGACAAATAACCGTAACTCAGCCCCTCGTCTTTAATTCTTCTTCTGATGGCGGCAAGTAAAAACTTCGGACCGATATGCATCTCGTCAGACTCCGTGATTTTTGTTGTTAGGATGCTCACCCAAGAGGCGTTTAACACCTTCGGATCATACCAGACGTCTTTATCATTCGATGCTAGCAAAAAAGCGTAAGCCTGGGCCTGTATCGAAAGCCCGCCAGAACCCAGGCCAGTTATTGCGACTGCGGTCGCAATACTTCACCACGATATGCCTATGGCGCTTTGCCGTTTCTTTCGTACTTCGTCTGGTTGGACTTGCTGGCGATCCTGTGTGTGCGGGCCGGTGAGGTTCCGCCTCTGTCAGGGAGTGGGCGCCGTGGCGCTGGAGCGTTGAAAAGATGAGGCAATGTTGTGACTCGAATGGCGTGTATTTGTTAACTAATTTTTAATATTGATTATAAATAGAGCTACTATATTTATAGGTAATCCGCTATTGGCTGACAATTCATACTGCGCAACGTTATTTTCTACGGTTGACAACGATAAAATTTAAAAGAATGCGCAAAATCAAATTAATATCAGATCAATTTAAGTAAACGTTCCCAAGTATTAATAACCTTGTTCTTTACCGGTTGAACTGTTTTAAATAATGCGCTAACGTGAGCTGGCCATTTGTGAACAATTGGCTGCAAATGGTCTATGGAAGTTGGCTGTATATTGACTGATGTGACATACATTGCACACGGTGTCTGTAGCGCTTATAGAGTGCATTGATGCATCCAATTCCTAACATTTTTTAATGTTAAATTCATAAACTTTTCACTGAAGACATAGCAGAATGAGGATGTCTTCAGGTGTTATGTACATAAAGGAAAGCATACTTTCTTTTTTTGCATGCAGTCTCATATCAATATTGTGACTTGAAGGGTATCAAGCTGGGGTTTCCCCGCGAGGAGTAAATAAGTGATGGATGTACTTTTCCGACTTTCACCAGGACGCACTCGTCCGCCCGCACTTTAATTCAGAAAAATAGCCATTTAAAAACAGGTGCTTAGAAACTCTATCTGAGCGACTTTTGGCTTATTTTTCGCAGATGGCGCGGGCCATTCAAACATTTCCAACGCTTCTGAGAGGAACGGCGACTGCGTGCTGTTTCCTTCGGCTGTTGTTTTATCGCTAGTTGTTCCCTGCAACTTTGCGTCGGCATCGTATCAAGTGAAATTAGGGATTTTAATGCTTGAGAAAGTTTCATGAAATTACGTAAGGCAACCCGTTATGAACAGTTTCAGTGGCTGCGCTATCGACGTAACCCTGACGACCCCGGTCTGACACTAAAGTACCAGTTTAAAGTAGCCGGAAATATTGAGTTTCAGGTATTGAATGCCATTTTAAAAGCGACGCTTTTAAAAGGATTTAACGGCCTGTTAAGTTACTTTTTAGAAAGGGGCGATGCGCTTTTAGTTGGCGACAATAGGTTGCCGGATAAAGTGGTGGATATCGTCACTGATAAATCGCAATGGACGCAATCAGAGCCTATTGATCCGGCCGGCGATAAGCTATTCAGATTTACTTGCTTTATTGAAGACGAAAAGATCACTGGTCTGAAATTAGAGTTTAGCCATTTAGTCTTTGACGGCGAGTGTTATCAACCCTTTATAAATACATTGTCTGACTGTTGGAATCGTCGGGAAAGCCTGAATGGCGAGGCCAGGGAAGACGCGGACATATCGTTCCTGCAAATCGGCGAGTCGCCGGTTAAAGAGACGTCCGTTGATTATTGGAAAGCGGGCTTGCAAGGCGCGCGTCTGTCGCAACCGCTGCCGTTCTGTTTCAAAACGCCAAAAGAGAAAGGCGTGTATCTTTCGGTCAAGCGTACGCTGTCTATCAAGCATACGCTGACTGAGAAAACGACATCGGAGGGAGAGGGCGTCGCTGCAATCGGCGCCCTATTGGAACAGCGTGACCTCACCTTGTTTCAGTTCGTCGTCGCGGTTACCGCCGCTGTCATAAGACTGTATTCAGCGACGGAAGATCAGGATGAAGCGCCTGTTACTGTCGCTCATACGGTCAATTGTCGGAGCGAGCCGCAAGCCTATGGCTGCTTCACCAACCTGATTCCGCTGTTCGTCAAGGTTAACCCCGATCAAGCCGGCGCGGCATTGCTCTCTTGCGTCAAACAGGCGCGACAGGCTGTACGCCCGCATCAACATACGCCCGCGCTGCAGTTGGTTGAATGGGCGGACCCGCGCGCCAATCATGGCGGTCGTTTGTTTAATCTGGTGGTGAACGCCTCTGACGGACTCGTGCCTTATGCCGCTCCGGTGTTGACGGGATGCGACCTGGAGCTGACCGAACGCCCGGATACCGGAGGTCAGAATGATCTCGCCATCAACTTCAGCAGCGACGGCGATCAGCTGTTTTTGTCTTTCGATTCATCATCCCGCTTTCTTGCGCGGGAAACCCTGACGACGCTGGCGGATAACTTTATCAAGGTCGCGACTTTTATCGCCGCATCGCCAGAGCGTCCACTGCGTGAATGCCGTATCAGTCAGCCTTTGACGCCGGTTATCTGCGGCGAACGCAACGAGGCTGCGCCGCATGCGCGTATTCTGGCGAGGGTGGCCCAGGCCGGCAAACAGCACGCCAATGCGCCTGCAATCAGCGATGAGGGGACGAGTCTGACTTATCGTCAAACCTGCGCCGCCGTCGGTCTTCTGTATAGCGAAATCAAGACGCATCTGGATGTTTCTACGAATGCCTCGACGAATGTCTTTGTTGGGCGCGTCAGCATAGGCGTATTTCTGGAGCGGTCGGTGGCGTTGCCGGTGGCCTATCTCAGCGCCCTGGCGTCTCAGCGCGCCTTCACGCCCATGGACCCGCTGCTGCCGGATGAACGGCTCAGCTACATGATGGATGTGGCCAATGTCGGTGTCATATTGGTGGATGAGCGCACGCGCGCCAGAGCGGAAACACTGTATCCCGGCGCGACGATCATCAATGTCGACGCTTCACTCGCTTTGGCGACCACGGCGTCGACCAGTGAGGACAAGGGTGACGAGGATATTGAACAAGCGCTCGCGGAGGACGCGAACCCAGACGCCACCGCCTATGTGATGTTCACCTCCGGGTCCACCGGCAGGCCCAAAGGCGTGGCGATCAGTGAACGCAATCTGGCGAACTTTCTCCTGTCGATGCAGGCCTCGCCGGGGTTTCAGGCTGGCGAACGGATGCTCGCCCTGACGCCTGTCAGTTTCGACATTTCCATCCTTGAGTTGCTATTGCCGCTGATGTGCGGCGGCGAGCTGCATATCGTCTCCGATCAGACACGTGTGAGCGCGGAGCTGTTAGGGGATGCGCTCAATCAACGGCGGGCGGACGTTGCGCAGGCGACCCCGTCAACCTGGCGTATGCTGCAGCAGGCGGGTTGGTGCGCCGCCGGCGAAATGACCATTCTGTGCGGCGGCGAAGTTTTGGATAAAAAGCTGGCGCAATACCTGCTGCAACAGACCGGACAGCTATACAACATGTATGGTCCCACTGAGGCGACGATCTGGGCCAGCTGCCGCCGGGTGACGGAAGCGGACCGGATTCCTTTGGGGCAACCGGTGTTCAACACTGACTACTACATACTGGATGCCCAGGGCGACTCCGTAGCGCCGGGAATGCAGGGCGAACTGACGATCGCGGGCGAATGCGTTGGCAAAGGCTATTTGAACGCGCCCTCAGAGCAGGCTTTTGTCACCTTGCCGAATGGCGTGCGCGCCTACAAAACCGGCGACATCGTGCATTACCTGTCCCACCAGGAAATAGAGTACGTTGGTCGCCGGGACAGTCAGTACAAAGTGAATGGCTATCGGGTCGATACCGGCGAGGTGAGTCACCGCCTGAAAGAATTCGCCCCGGACGCCGCTGTTTTCACCGTGGTCAGGCGCACGCCGGAAGCGCATTTGTGCTGCTTTGTCTGGGCCCCAGAGAGCAGCGCATTCAACGTTGACGCAGCGATGCAATGGTGTCGACGCGCTTTGCCGTATTACATGACGCCGAAAGCGCTGCATCGTTTGAGCCGTATTCCGTTAACCGCCAACGGCAAAGCGGACGTCAAACTCCTGAGTGAAGCCGCGTTGACGGATTTACCCCTTAGGACGCAGCCGTCGTTTGCCTCACCAGCGCAATCTGCCGCAGCTCCGCAGGAGCAGGGGATTCAGCCGGAGATCCAGCGCATTCTGCTGGATACGCTGGATGTTTCCGCCCTCGATCTTGATCAGCCTCTTGGGTGGCTGGGTCTGAACTCCATCAGTTACAACCTGCTGGCCGCCGCGATTCAGCAGCATTTCGACATTGCGTTTCGCAGCTACGAGTTCTATCAGTTCAACACCATCAATGAGGTGGCCGGAGCTATCCGTCAACGTCAATCCCCGGAGCGGATCGCCAGGTCGCAGGAGCGTAGCGTTGACCGTCGTCGTGACGGCAACGGAGACGACCGACTGGCGATTGTCGGCATGGCGGCCACCTTGCCGGGCGGGGACGATGCGGAAAGTTTCTGGCGCGCCTTATTGGACCGTAAGGATTGTATCTCCGAGGCTCCGGCGGACCGGTCTTTGCTTGGCTACCGCGCCGGTTTCATTTCTTCGGTCAGAGGATTTGACGCGCGCTTTTTCTCCATTTCTCCCCTGGAAGCCACCAGGATGGACCCGCGCCAGCGGTTATTGCTGCAGGCCGCCTGGAGAACATTGGAAGACGCAGGCTATGCGCCATCTCAATTGGCTGGCGGCCGCATCGGATGCTATATGGCGGCCACCGGCAGCGACTATGCCTTACTGCAGGCTCGCGACGGCGAAAAACAGACGCCGTACTCCTTGTCGGGACACTCACTGAGCATCCTGGCCAATCGTATTTCCGCCTTTTTTGACTGGAATGGCCCGTCGTTTACCCTGGATACGGCCTGCTCCGGCGCGCTGACGGCGCTAGTGAAGGCCTGTCGGGATCTGCAAGCGCAGGTCTGCGACGCCGCCATGGTGGGAGGCGTCAATCTGATTCTGGATGCGCAGATCAACGAAGGATTGGAGGCGGGGCGTTTTATGTCCCCGGACAGCCGCTGCGCCACTTTCGACGCCAGCGCCAATGGCTACGTAAGAGGGGAAGGCGTGGGCTGTTTTATGGTGAAACGCTTGCAGGACGCGCAGGCGGACGGAGACCTCATTCGCGCCGTCATTGAAAGTGTGGCGGAAAATCACGGCGGCAAAGCCAACTCGCTGACGGCGCCGAATCCCAACGCGCAATATCGCCTGTTGCTGGACGCTTACACGCCGGAACTGGCGCAGCGGGTCAGCTATATCGAAACCCACGGCACAGGCACCCGCCTGGGCGATCCCATTGAAGTGGCGGCGTTGAAACGCGCCTTGCAGGAACGCACCGATGGCGAAGCGACTCAAACCGTCTGGCTGGGCGCGGTCAAATCCAACATCGGCCATCTGGAGCCGGCGGCGGGCGTGGCGTCAGTGGTGAAAGTCATCAAAGCCTTCGAGCACGAACAACTGCCCGCCAATCTGCATTTCCAGCAACTGAACCCGGAAATCGATTTGTCATCATCACCGTATCAGGTGTTGGCGGACAGTATTCCCTGGCGCAGCGAACAGCCATTGACGGCGGGCGTCAGTTCCTTTGGTTTTGGCGGAGCCAACGCTCATGTCGTTCTGTCCGCGCCTCCGCGGCGGGAGCGGCGGTCGGCGAATCACCCTGACCAATACCTGATTCCCGTTTCCGCCCGCACTGAAAGCGCGTTGCAGAAAAGTATGGCGGCGCTGGCGCGTTTCGTGGCCGAACGTCGCGCAGAACTCGGGGAGAGCGGCTTGCTTGATCTGGCCTTCACGTTGAGCTGCGGGCGCGAACATTTCGAGTATCGACACGCCTGGCTGGTAAGCGGCGCGGATGAATTACTGACGCAACTCCGTTCAGGCCACGTTGGCGTACATGCGCCTCGACACGGTCAATCCCTGAATGAACAAAGCCAGGATAATCAAGGCCTGGCTGCGGACGAGGCGACCTATCCTGGAAAACTGGGCGATCCAGACTATCTGGCGCAGGTGCGATCGAATTTTCTACAAGGACGCCATATCGACTGGCTGCGTCTGTATGAGTGCGCCGGCGCCGCCAAAATGAGGCTGCCGACCTATGCGTTCGACGAACGCGACTATTGGTACGCCAAAAACCAGACCGGGCGGTACGCCAAACAGCAAACAGGATTGGCGCAGGTAACGACAACAGCTAAGGATGGCGAGACAGATTATGAGCGCAAGTATTAGAGCCAGAGACTCTTTTTTCGATACAGAAGGACATTGGCGCAGCCTGCCAACCGGTGATGGATTCCGCGTCAGCCTGAGAGACGATCACCCTTACTTTTCACACCATCGCGTGCGCGGCTGGAAAGTCCTGCCCGGTGTGGTGTATCTGGAGCTGGCCCTGAGCGCCGTCGCCAAGTCGCGGCCGGATTTCACAACCGGATTTGTCGACGAAGTGGTCTGGCTGCGGCCAGTTCTCGCCAATACGCCTGAGACGGAGATCGACGTGCAACTGGCGCCGATCAGCCCGACGCGCATTGAGTTCCGCATAGAGCATGGGGGAGAGATGTGCGGCGGCGGTGTTTTAAATGCGCAGGCGGTATCTGGGCGCGCTGATCCTCTGGCGACGCCGTTGTGCGTACGCAGTCAGGTCGGCGCGGAAACCCGGGATCACTTTCCGCGAAGCGAGGTCTACGCCGCCTTCGCCGACATGGGGATCGTCTACGGCCCTTACTTTCAACGCATCAGCTACGTACAACGCCTGTCCAACAAGGCGTTGTCCTGGCTCAGTAATTACGACGGCGTTTTTTTGGGCTGGGCGAGCCTGCTGGATTGCGCGTTTCAGGCGGGTATGGCGATATCCATCGGCGAGCGTCGGGAGAGTCTGATGCCGTATTCCCTGGGGCGACTGACCTTACATCGCGCGCTGCCCGATCAGGCCCTGGGCAGCGCCTTCGTGCTGACGGAAAAACTGTCTCCGTTTCGCACCAACCTCACTATTTTTGACGAAACCTACACCCCCTTGCTGTCTGTTTTTGACCTGGGCGTCAAACCATCACATTTACAATAAAGGAGTATGAGGGATATGGAGTTTGCCGGAATTTCTCAAACGGCTATCGATTCGCTGGTATTTTCTCCCGCATGGAAAATTCTGCCTTTACCGGCGGTGTCCACGGCGGAGCAAGAGACGGAGCAAGAAAAGGAGCCCCGGATCATTATTGTTCCACTGTCGCAAGCGGCGTTGCGCCAGGAAATCGCTGACCGTTTGCCCCAGGCTGACGTGCGTCTGCTAACCCCTCAGTCCATCGATGATCTGGCGCGGGCCGTCGCGGGCTCCGCTGCTTTGCGTCTATGTTTCGTAACCCGTACTCCCTGGCGCGCCGCCGTGCCGGATGAAGACGTCAGCGCCTTTTTCCATCTGCTGAAAGCGCTGGGCGACAAGCCTGCAGTCAAGCTGGACGTATTCACGGACAAAGCCGTCGCCAGTCCATTGTTTGAGAGCGTCACCCATCCTGTGGACGGCGTCTACGTAGGGCTGGCGCAGACGCTGGCCAAGGAGCGTCCGGAATGGACCGTGCGCAGTTTCTCGCTGCAAAAGCTGACGGCGGACGCACTGCAGGACCTGTTGTGCGCATCGCTTCCGACGCACCCCGGAACGCCGGTCTGTATCGCAGACGGACGCTACGGCGTCGCCGAGATGCAGCCGACGACATTGAGTCCATGGCCGGCGCAATCCGCTTTTCGTCAGCAGGGAACCTATGTGATTCTCGGCGGCGCCGGCGGGTTGGGCGGCAAGCTGGCGGAATATCTGGCCGCCCGCTATCAGGCGAAACTGGTTATCCTCGGACGTCGGTCTGAGGCGAACGACCTGCTGATGCGGCTGCGCGATCTGGGCGCCGCCGAGGCGCATTATCACTCTGTCGATCTCAGCGACCGCACTGCATTGCAGGCCGTGTTGGACCAGTACGCCGTGATTCATGGCGTGGTGCATTCCGCTCTGGTGCTGGAGGACGCCTCCCTGGCGGCGATGTCTGAGCAGACCCTGTTCAATGTGCTGCGGCCGAAGGTTCACGGCGCCTACAATCTCGCTCGGGCGCTGAAGGGACGGACGCTGGATTTCTGCCTGTTTTTCTCTTCCATTCAGTCCTATATCGCCAATCCGGGTCAGGGCAACTACACCGCCGCCTGCGTGGCCAAAGACGCCTTTGCGGATTTATTGCACAACGGACTGATGATCAACAGCAAGGTCATCAACTGGGGCTTTTGGGGCTCGGTGGGCGTCGTGGCCTCGGAGCACTATCGCGAGCGCATGAAAAAGCTGCAAATCGGCTCTATCGAAGTGGAAGAGGGCCTCGCCGTTATTGAACGTTTTCTGGTGACGGAGGGCAGGCAAATTACGGTGGTGAAGGCGTCAGATCTGGCGTTGAAACGCCTGCATATTACGCCTCATGTAATAAATCAAAATACAACGCCCGCAAGCGGCTCCGACGCCAACTTGATCCCGGCGTATCGCACGCAGGACCCGTTAGTCGCCCGCAACGAGGCGATGTCAGCCGCCTTGCAGGATTATGCGCGCTGGCGCTTGAGCCAAACGTCCATGCCGGAAACCATTGCGCCGAAGTTCGGCAAGCTGGCGGCGGCGCTCCGTAGCATCAGGGCGGGACATTCCCCGCAACGCGAGGAAGTAATACGCCGTTATCCAGAGCTGCAAGGGCATATCCGCCTGCTGGATCAATGTATTGAGAATCTGCCCGCTATTTTGCGCGGGGAGACCAACCCGCTGAGCGTGATTTTCCCCGATGGCGGCTTTGAGCTGGTTGAACCGGTATACCGGGACAATCCCATTGCGGATTACTTTAACCAGGTCGTGGCGAGGATCGTCGCCAACTTGCAAAAGGCCCGCGCGGGACGCCCTCTGCGCATTATCGAAATCGGCGCCGGCACCGGCAGCACCACCCAGTTTGTGCTGCCGGAACTGGCCCCGGACCATGTTAGCTACACCTTTACTGATCTGTCTTTCGCGTTTTTGAACAAAGCCAGACGCCGGTTCGCTGACTATCCCTTTGTGGAATACAAAATCTGCAATATCGAGAAGCCGCCTGCGTTCGAAGAACTCTTTGATGTGGTCATCGCCACCAACGTCATCCACGCCACCTCGGACCTGCCGGAAACCTTGCGCCAGGTGCGTCGCCTGCTGCGTGACGACGGCGTATTCGTGCTCAACGAAATCACTTCCTGCCAGGATTACGCGACGTTGACCTTCGGCCTGACGGACGGCTGGTGGCTGAGTCAGGACGCGTATCGCATTCCCAACAGTCCTTTGCTGTCCGGCGATAGCTGGCGGCGTTTGATTGTGCAGGCGGGGTTCCAGGGCGTGGACGCCCATGGCGGCGAAGATCAGCAGGTTATCGTCGGCTTCGCCGGAGCCGACGCGCAGCAAGGCGCTGTGTCCGAAAACACTGCGCCCCAGGCGGAAGCTGTCCCCATCGAGTCGTCTCATGACAGTGAGGCGGCGCAAACTACGTCTCAGGTTGGGGTCGCCAGTCAGGCGTCTATTGAAGCGTTTTTGCAGCAGGTTATCGCCGAGGTGCTGCAATTTGATCCCAGTGAAATCGAGCGCGATATGCCTTTCAGTGAAATGGGCGTCGACTCGTTGATCTCTATGGAGCTGTTGAAGCCGATCAAAGAGAAAACGGGATATTTGCCCGCCACCATCCTGTTCGAGTATCCCACTATCCGACAGCTGGCGGAGCATATATTGACCTCCGGGCTGGCCTGGCGTGAAGGGGAGTCGAGCGCAGCGCCGACTGCGGCCCCAGTGGTGGAGGATACGCTGCCGAGCCGGGACAGTTTGGCGGAAATCATGAACCAGGTTCGCACGGTCATTGCGGACACCATGATGATGGAGCCGGAGGATGTGGAGGCGGATACGCCGTTTCAGGAATACGGCGTCGATTCCATTATTTCGCTGGAGCTGATTCGTCCATTGAAGGAAATATTCGGCTATCTGCCCGCCACGGTGCTGTTTGAATATCCCAGCCTGCGCCAGCTGGCGGAATATCTGGCGACCACGGTGGCGACTTCGTCCTCAGACGAGGCCACACCCGATAGCACGCCAAACCTGTCTTCTGAGACAGGCCAGCATGCAGGCAACCGTAGTGTCGATGAACCTGAACGGGATGCGCAGCCACCCTCTGACGCGCCAGAAAAATCGCTATGGCGTCCCGGCGATATCGCCATTATCGGCATGTCGGCGCGATTGCCGAAGGCGCGGGATGTGGGGCGTTTTTGGGAGAATCTGCGCCAGGGGCGCGACTGCACCGATGTGATTCCGGCGGAACGCTGGAAGCAGGAAGGATTCCTCACGGACGCTCCTCTTAATGGCCGCGGCAGCTACACCAATCGCGGCGCATTTATTGACGACGTAGACGCCTTCGATCATGTGTTTTTCAATCTGACGCCCAACGAAGCCGCCAGAATGGACCCGCAAGAGCGGATTATGCTGGAGCAGACTTACCGCTCAATGCTGGACGCGGGTTATACCCGCAAACAATGGGCGGGCAGCGACACGGCGGTGTTCGTGGGGGTGATGAACGGCGATTACGCCTGGCACACCCCGGTAGAAACGTCCACAGCGCCAGCGACCTCTTTGTTCTGGTCGATGGCGAATCGCGCGTCCTACTTTTTTGACTGGCGCGGCCCCAGCATGGCGGTGGATACGGCGTGCTCCGCCTCGCTCACCGCATTGCATCTGGCCTGTCAGGCGCTGAAAAACGGCGACTGCGAACAGGCGGTAGTGGGCGGCGTGAATCTCATTACTCATCCACGTCATTACGAGCAACTGTGCGGCCTGCACATGCTGTCCCGCAGCGAACAGTGCAAGCCATTCGGCGCCAATGCGGACGGTTTTGTGGATGGCGAAGGCGTGATCTGCCTGGTGATGAAACGGGCGGAGGACGCCATTCGCGATAATGATCGCGTGTACGCCTTCATCAAGGGCTCCGCCATCAACGCCGGCGGTCGCTCCAACGGCTATACCGCGCCTAATCCTGAGGCTCAGGCGGCGCTGATCGGCAAAGCGCTGCGAGCCGCCAGCGTAAGCCCACAAGAGGTGGGCTATGTGGAGGCGCATGGCACTGGTACGGAGCTGGGCGACCCCATTGAACTGCGCGCGTTAAGCAAAAGCTACGGGGCGGCCGCGCCCCAGAGTATTCGTCTGGGCTCGGTGAAGTCGAACGTGGGCCACCTGGAATCGGCGGCGGGACTTTGCGGCGTGCTAAAGGCCGTTCTGCAAATGCACCACGGCGAGTGGGTTCCCTCACTGCACGCTGAGCAGCTCAATCCCCATCTGGATTTCACTCAGACTCCGTTCCTGCTGAACAGAGAGCGGAGAGAATGGGACGCGGCGGCCCCCAGAGTTTCCGCCATCAGTTCTTTCGGCGCCGGCGGCGGCAACGCCCATGTGGTGATACAGGGCGTGGCGCAGGCGCTAGCTTCCCCGGGGATGATCACCGACACCGCACAAGGCGCAACCAGGCGAGAGATTTATGTCATTCCGGTGTCCCATCACAGCAGCGCGGGACTGCAACAGACCCTGGACGGCCTGCGCGATTGGTTGCAGAAGGGGCCGGTGGATATGGATGCGCTGGCGTACACGCTGGCCTGCGCGCGGGATCACGAGCGCTTCCGCCGGGCGCTGGTGTGTAGCGATCAGGCTGATCTGATTCAACAACTGGGACGGGATCTGCAAATGACAGACGTCGCGTCACGGAAAGGGACATCGGGACAAGCGCCACAGGCGTCCCCACAACGTCTGACCACCGATAATGCTGAAAACGTCGCCGCCATGTATGAAGCCGGAAACGATTTGCCCTGGCGCGACTTCTATCCGCAGCGCCGGCTGGCGGCGGTCCCGGAGTATGTGTTCATTCGCCATCGTCACTGGATTGACTCGGTTGAATCCAACTTCAAGGGCTTCCACTCGTTGACGCAGGCGCACCGCATCAACGGCCGCGCCATGGCGCCCGCCGCCTGGACCTTGTCGACCCTGTGTGAACGCGCCGATGACGGCGGCTTCGCCAACATTATGTGGAAAGACATGATCACTGACCCCCACAACGTGGAGGTGATCGAGGAGGGCGGTCGCACGCTTTTCGTCGGACGCGGCGGCTTCACCGAGTATTGCAGCGCGGAGCGGACCCGCGACGAGAACGCTCCACAACATATCTCGACCGTATTGGCGCGCCTGGGCAGGGAAAGCCCATTGCAGGCGATAGACATAGATAACGCTCCCCGCCGCTCTCAGGCGGAAATCTATGGGGAATTCCAGCAACGCGGTTATGACTATGGCGCGCCCCTGCAGGGCATTCGCTGGGCGCAGATCAGACCGGGTCTGGTCAGGGCGTTTCTACAGGTCGACCACGACTGGGGGCAATTGGTGTCTCCGGCGCTGCTGGACGCTGGCCTGCAACTGGCGATTCTGGCGCCGGCGGGCGCGGCAGAGAGCAGCGGCGATGGCGAAACGGCGGTCTTTATGCCTTATCACCTGGGGCGTCTGGTGGTGAACCGGCTGCCGGACAACGAAGCGGTGTACGGCTATTGCCTGGAGAAAACCACTGCCCAGCCCAGCAAAGCCAGACGCTTTGATTTCTACTTCACCGACAGGCGGGGAGAGGTGCTGATCATGCTGGAAGACATGGTGTCCGTCGTGGTGCGTCCGCACGCGGAAGACGAGGTCGATACGCGCCCCCGACAGGTGCGGCCGGAGCCTCGATTTGAAGTGTTTGACCTTAGCTGAGGCCGCTCCAAACGGCAGTGAAACCGCCTGATAAATCACAATGATGGAAGTGTTGAAATCATGGAAATACTGATGTTTCCCGGCCAGGGATCGCAGCATCCGGGCATGGGAAAAGATTTGTTCGAGCGCTACCTGACGCAGCGCCAGGAGGCGGAAGCGGTCCTGGGTTATTCCCTCGTCGACCTGTGTCTGCATGATCGGGAAGGGCGTTTGAATCAGACCGCCTATACGCAGCCGGCGCTGTACTTTGTGTGCTGCCTGACCTACCTGGACTACCTGAGTCAGTCCGGCCGCCGCTTTCATGACTCATTTGACGGGCGCCTGCTCGGGCATAGCCTGGGGCTGTTTCCGGCGCTGTTCGCAGCAGGAGTGTTCGATCTGATGACCGGGCTTCGCATCGTCGCCAAACGCGGAGAGCTGATGCAGGCCATCCGTGGCGGCGGCATGTTGGCGGTGTTGGGCGTCAGCGCCGACAGGTTAAGAGAAAAGCTGATTCAGCTCGATTGTTTTGATGTCGATGTGGCGAATGATAACGCGCCGGGCCAGGTGGTGTTGAGCGGCCAGGAAGAGCGCATACGGCGGCTATCTCCGCTGCTGGAAAAGGAGGGGCTTCGCTGTGTGCCGTTGCCGGTCAGTGGGGCGTTTCATTCTCGTTATATGGAGCCCTGCCGGGTGCAGTTCACCGACTTTTTGCTGGGCCTTGAGTTGAAAGCGCCGCAGAAAACCATGATTTCCAGCACCAGCGGCGGCGCCATAGGCGGCGAGCATCTCATCGAGGAAATGGCGTTTCAGCTGGTAAAACCCGTGCGCTGGTCGCTGACCATTCAGAGCCTGTTGCGGCGCTACCCGCAGGCGCGTTTTGTCGAACTGGGGCCGGGACGGGTGCTTACCAATCTGCAGGGAAAAATTCAGCATGCGGTTGCGACGCACGCACAGGCTTAACCCATAGAGGTAATCAAAATGAAAGGAAGCAACATCGCCGTGATCGGCGGGGGCGGCGCCGGCGCAATGGCCGCGTGGCTGCTCAGTAAAGACAATCAGGTCACCTTGTTCGAAGCCGCCGACTATCTGGGCGGCCACGCCTACAGTCATCCTGTCGAAACCGAGACGGGAACGCAGTATATCGACATGGGCGTGGAGTATTTCAACGAGCGCCTGTCTCCTAACTTGTGCGCATTGTTGACGCATTTCGGCGTCGACAGTTATGTGGCGCCGCTGACCATGCATGTGGATTTTCCCGGGGAAGGGCGATTCTGGAACAATCTCAACGGCAAAGGTGAGTTGGGCGAAGAGCTGCTGCAGGAATTTGACCGCTTTCATCTGGACATGGCCGCCGTGCTGAGTTCCGGGGACGAGCGCTACAAGAAAATGAGCATCGGCCAGTATCTGGACGCAAACGGTTATTCGGAGGCGTTCAAACATCAGGCGCTGGCGCCGTTGATGACGGTCTATTCCGGCTGTAACGCGCCGTCCCTGGACTACACGCTGATGTACGTCGCCATTTCCTTCAACATGAATCTGTTGTCGTTCTTTTCGCCGGGCTACTGGCGCAAGGCCAAGGGGGGGATAAACGGCTACCTGAAACGCATCGAGCAGGAACTGGGCGATCGGGTGAAATTGAGTACGCCGGTACAGCGCGTCACTCCGTCCGCTTCGGGCGTCACCGTGGAGTTCAACGGGAAAAGCCAGCGCTTCGACCAGGTGATATTCGCCACCCACGCGGATGTGACGCTCTCCATGCTGGGCGCCACGGAAACCGTCTATCAGGAGATTTTAGGCGGCTTCGAACATGTTCCCGTGAAGAGCTACCTGCATCATGACGAACGTTGGATCAGCGCTCAGGGAGAGGGGCTCTATTGCCAGTTCAAAATGCCGGACAGTTTCGACATCTCGGCGCCGGAGGCGCAATTCGGCACGCTGACCCGGGTCAACAACGTGCTGCCGCCATACCGGGGCGTGGACAAGCCGCTGTTGGTCACGTTCGATCCAAAGGCGGAGATCAGGCCAGAGCGCATTGCCTGCGAAAGGTCGTGGAAGCTGCCCAAGCTCAGGCCCGTGGACTTCTATCGCAAGACCCGCATCAAAGAGATTCAGGGCGTCAATAATCTTTGGTTCTGCGGCACAGACACCAGCCTGACCGGGCACGAAGGCGCCATTGTCTCGGCGATGGTGATCGCGGATCGGCTGGGCGCCGCCTATCCCTATCGGGACAACACGCTGGCCTACGTACAGTTCAAAGTCATCAAGGAAATCATGGGCGTCAACAAGCCGGGGGAAAAATTCGCCTCCTGGGTCGGCGACGCGATCTTCAAGGTGGCCAAGGCGCTATCCCTGCACAAAGAACAATCTCACAAATTCATCAAGGACTTAATGGTTTAAAGGAGTCGGATAATGTTGTTACAAAAAGAAAAAGCGTCTGTGGTTATTTTCAATATGCAGTTGGAACTGATTCCGCTGCTGCAAAACGGCACCCAGTTATTGAACGACTGCCGCTGGCTGGCTGACATGTGTTGCGATCTGCAGGTTCCTACCCAGATCATCGAGCACAAGAAGCTCGGCAAGCTGTCGCAGTCTCTGACCGAAGTGGCCAAAGAAGCGGAATATTTGGAGAAAACCCACTTCGATTTCATGCAGGAACAGGCCGTCGCCCATTCTGTGGAAGCCGCCAGACGCGACCATTACGTGCTGGCGGGGGCGGAAACCCACGTCTGCATCCTGCAATCCGCGCTGCGTTTGAAAGCCCAGGGCAAAGAAGTCTTTCTGCTGGCGGACACCTGCTCAGCGCGCTCGCAAACCGACCATCAGGCGGCGCTGCGACGTCTTGAGCAAAACGGCGTGCAACTGATCACCCGGGAAATGTTCTTCTTCGAGCTGATCCGGCATTCCGAATACCCCAATTATCTGGATCTGGCGATGAAATATCTGGATGGGCGCTACATTCGTTAATCGCGCCTGGCTGTGGGCGAAAACATAGCGTCGCTGGCGGCGCTATGGGGATGGTTTGGCTGTAGAAGGCTTCGGCGCAGCAACACGGAAGACTCAACGCATATTTACAGTGGTGTTTGAATGGAAATATTAAAACGGCAATTGACGGAGGTCGCCGCGCCTCCCTACGGCGAAATTCAGGCGGAGCGAGTGCTGGTGGCGACGGACAGCGCCGAGGCGGCGGAGGCTGCACGCCATATGGGCGCGGCGGTTCTGCGCCTGGATCAGGTTGCGGATGAGGCGGCGATGCGGGCGGAGCTGGCTGGCATCGACGGCGGTCGGGACGTCGTTGCAGTCATTGTCGGTCGCAATCAGCCCCTGGCGTCGCTGACTCAGGCGAGCTGGATGTCCTGCAGTCGTCGCAGCCTTGAGCTGCTGCGCTGGGTATTCGCGCAAAACCGTCCAATGCATCTGCTGTCATTTCATGCTCAGGAAGATGCGCTCACCGCGTTATTCGACGGGCTGGCGCGCTCCGCCTGTCTGGAAATGCCCCGTTGTGTTTTCACTTCCGCACGGATTCCCTCGGGACCCATTGGCGCTTCTTTATCTGGTCGTATTGCCGCTGCGCTAGCCTGGCCGGGACGCCGCCTGTGTTTTGACGAGACCGGCCTGTCTTTAGAATCCTGGATCGCCGCCGGACAGGGTGACGCCGGAGGCGTCCCGTTCAATCATGGCGACAATATCGTGCTGATCGGCGGCGCCGGCGGCGTGGGTCAGGAACTGATCCGCGTACTGCAATCCTCCCGTCGTCTGAATGTCTTCGTATTGGGCCGTAAAGCGCCTGACGCCGAATTAACGCAGACCTTGAAGGCGTATGGCGTGAGAAGCTACCTGCGCGTCGACGCCACGGACTATGGCGTGCTGAAAGCGGCTTTCACCCATATCGAGCAGGGATTCGGCGCTATCAAGGCGGTGTTTAACCTGGCCGGAACCCTGGACGACTGTCTGTTTCACAACCTGAATGCGGAGCGCCTGCACAGGACGCTGCTCGCCAAAGTCGGCGTGGTGTTGAATCTGGCGGCGTTGCAGCAGGACTACCGGCCGCAGTACGTGGTCAACTTCAGTTCCCTGACCGCGACCATCGGCAATGTGGGGCAATGCGCCTATGGGGCGGCCAATGAGTTCGTCGAACTGGCGTCGGAGCAGCTACCCAACTGGTACAGTTTCGCCTGGGGCCTGTGGCGCTCCCAGGGCATGCAAATGACGGACGAATCAGCGCTGCGCCCCATGGAGCCGCAGCCGGCCTGTGAACGCATGCTGTCCGCCCTGGCCGCGGGAGAACGCCATTTGGTTATCTATGAAGGCGCGGCGGAAGGAATGGGGGCGTTGCGCGCGGACATTGTGGTGCCGGCGAGCGAGACGCAATCTCAGGCGTCCGCAGACTCTCCTGTATCGACAATGGATCAGGGCGCATTGGAAGAAAAAACGCGCCGTTGGCTGAAAGCAATCGTCCGTCGCCATAGCGGGCTGAAAACGCTGAAGGATGATGACAACCTGCTGGACAAAGGCCTCGACAGCGTCGCCAGCATTCAGATCAGCACGGACATTGCGGCGCAGTTGTCGCCTCAATGCGAGTTCAAACTCAGCCGCGCTATCTTGTTTGAGTGCTCCACCATCAGGCAACTGGCGGAGCATTTGATGGAGCGGGCGCAGCCGCTGCTATGCGCCTGTCTGGCGGACACGGACGGCGCTGCGGCGTCCCGGCAAGCGGAAACAGCACCTGCCGAACAAGCGCAAATCGCCGCCACAGACAAAACGTCTGACGCCAAAGAAGCTAACTCTGAGCATGTCAAACCTCATGGCGGCGGCGCTACACCAACGTTGACCAACCAACCCAAACTCTCGACGGACGCTTATCGGGACGACGACATCGCCATCATCGGCATGGCGGGGGAGTTCCCCAATGGCGCGACGCCGGAAGCGTTCTGGCGGTCTCTGGCGGACGGCGAAGACGCGGTGCGCGTCATCCCGCAAGATCGCTGGGATTGGCGGCGGGATTACTCCGCCTCCGCGGCGCAGGCGGACGCCGCCTATGGCCGTCATGGCGGTTTTATGTCGGGCGTCGCGGAGTTCGATCCGGCTTTTTTCAACATTGCGCCGGTGGACGCTGAGCTGCTTGATCCGCAGGAAAGACGTTTTCTGCAAGTCAGCTACCATGCCCTGGAAGACGCGGGGTACTTTGTTTCCCCCAGCCAGGAGGTGGGCGTGTTCGCCGCCGCCATGTTCGGCCATTATCAGGACATGAACGCCCCCGGCAGGGTCGTGAGCAGTTCCTTCGCCGCCATCGCCAATCGCGTGTCTTATGCATTCGATCTGCAAGGCCCCAGCCTGACCGTGGACACCATGTGCTCGGGATCTCTGACCGCGTTGCATATGGCGTGCAACAGCCTGCGTCTGGGCGAGTGCCGCATGGCCCTGGCCGGGGGCGTGAATATCATGGCGCACCCGGGCAAATACCGGCTGCTGTCGCAAGGCAAGTTCCTCAGCGCCAGCGGACATTGTCACGCTTTCGGCGTGGAGGCGGACGGTTATGTTCCCGGCGAAGGCGCGGCGGCAGTGGTGTTGAAGACTGTCGCTGACGCCATACGCGATCAGGACGTGATTTACGCCATCGTACGCGCCACGGCGATTAATTCCGGCGGCAAAACCAGCAGCTTTACGGTTCCGTCAGCGCGGGCGCAACAACGGGTGATTCAGGACGCTTTGCGTAAGTCCGGCGTGAATCCCGCCCAGGTTAACTACATCGAGGCCCACGGCACCGGCACCAGCCTGGGCGACCCTATTGAACTGCAGGCGTTGCAAAACGCATACGGCGCTGATCTGGAGGGTGCGGGCGCGCCTTGTTACCTCGGCTCGGTGAAAAGCAATATCGGGCATCTGGAGTCCGCCGCCGCGATGGCGGGACTCTTCAAGGTGGTCCAGCAGTTCGCCCATGAACAGCTTGCTCCCACGCTGCATTGCGCCATTGAGAATCCCTATCTGAATATCGAACAAACCCGCTTTCAACTGGTGCGGGAAAAGCAGCCCTGGCCTTTGGCGGGAGCGGCCACCCGCTTCGCCGGGCTCAGCTCGTTTGGAGCAGGGGGCGCTAACGGACACGTTATTCTGCAGCAATATCTTGCGAGTGAGTCCGCCGGAACCATACCGGCGCAATCGGAGTCTCTTATCGCCTTGTCGGCGCCCAATCGCAGCGGCCTGCGACGGGTGAAACAGCAACTGGCGGCGTATTTGCGCGATCAACCGCAAGTCAGCTTATACAGTCTGAGCTACACCCTGTGTTGCGCCCGACAACACCACGCCGAGCGGGAGTGTTATGTCGTGGCGTCAGTCCCCGCATTGATTGGCAGACTGGAAGGCGTAGATACGCCCGAAACGAACAGGCCGACGAGCGGGGCATTTGCATCGTTAATGCGCGCCTACCTGCAAGGGGACAGCGTGGACTTCGCCGGCAGCTTTCCAGTGAAATCCCTGCTGCGAGGGGCTCCTAAGTATCCGTTCGCCCGTGATGTTTACTGGGCGCCGACGCTGCAGGCGGAAGTCGTTTCGGCGGCGATTAATCCTGTTCAACCCGTCGCGCCAACTTTAGCGCCGACGCCGGACTCGACGCCCGCGGTATTGTTGACGCCGGTATGGCGACACAGGGACCCTCCAGCATTGTCGAAGCCAATCCCGCTGGTGGCGGTGATGGCGCCGTCAGAGCAGGCGTTGCCGCCGATGATCGACGGCGCACAGGTTCTGCGCGTCAGTCCAGGAACGGCGTTGAGTTTCCAACACGACGTCCTGACCCTGCGGCCTGATCACCTGGAGGATTTCACCCAGGCGCTGGATTACATCGCCCATGAACTGAATCAGCAAGAGATTTATTGGATTAACGGTAACGTCTCCTGGAGCGACGCGTCGGCGCTGAACCTGGCGAAGGCGATGCAGGCCTGTTCGCGCCCCTGCGTGATATTGAACGTCAACGATAGCCGACAGACCCCGGAGAACATCGCCATGGGCGGGGTTTTCAGAGTGCTGGCGCTGGAAAATACCCCGGTTCGTTACAGACAGGCGCAGATCGCCAAACCCGCTGGTTCCTGGGAATTGGAGGACTGGCGCTGGCTGTTGGCGGAACAGGCCGAAACCGGGGACGAATTCAAGGAAGTGGAACGCCGGGAAGGTGAACAAAGTGAGCGTAGCCTGACCTGCATTGATCCGGCTCAAGGAACGCGTTTGCGTCAGGATGGCGTGTATCTGATCAGCGGCGGCATGGGCATGATCGGCAGAGAAATCGCCCAACGTCTGCACGCGGACTACAACGCCAAAGTGATTCTGGTCGGACGATCCGCCCTGTCGCCAGAGCGGGAAGCCTGGTTGCAGCAATGGCCGCAAGGCGAAATCAGTTACCTGCGGGCGGATATCGCCGACCCGGTTCAGGCGGAGCGGCTGATTGCCGAGGTCCTGCAAAAGTACGGTCGCTTAAATGGCGTTATACAGTCCGCGGGCGTATTAAAAGACGCCCAGGTGCAGAACAAGTCGCTGGCGGACTTTTCCGCGGTCATGGCGGCGAAGGTGGAAGGAACCCGGCAACTGGATCGCTGCACAGCCCATCTGGAACTGGATTTCTTCTGCCTGTTTTCTTCCATGTCCAGCATCATGGGCAACGTGGGGCAGTGCGATTATGTCGCCGCCAATCGTTTCCTTGACGAGTTTGCGGCGGAGCGCAATCGTTCGGTCAAGCAAGGGGCGCGCAAGGGCCATACGCTGTCCATCAACTGGCCTCTGTGGATCGATGATCAGGATAGCGAAAACCTGATGGATCAGTATCGCTCTCTGGCGGATTATCTGCGGCGTCATTACGGGTTTGTTCCGTTGACGCTGGCTCAGGGCGCAGGGCTTTTCATCACCTGGATCAACGGCGTCGCCGATCAGTATGACCAGGTCATGGGGCTGGTGGGTGATCAGGAGAAGATTCGCGAGCGTTTTACCTCGTCTGCAGTCCAGGATTCCATGCAACAGGACTCCGGACGTCAGGCGAAAAACGCCAGTCAAAATGTCTCACAGACCGCTTCCGAAGCGCAGATCCGGGCGGGACTGACTCGTCTGGTGCAAGTCTTAACCAAACTTTCGGAGGAGGATATCAGCGCGGACAAGAGCTGGGGCGACCTGGGTCTGAATTCCGTCATGATGCAGACCCTGGCGCAGGATATTGGCAAGACCTTTGGCGCTCAGGTTCCGCCTAACGCCTTGTTCAGCTACAACAACATCCAGCGACTGGCGGAATATCTGCAGCAACAGGGCGCCACGCTGGCGGACGCCAACGAATCGGACGGCGCTGCTGCGCAGACTGAAACGGCATTGTCCGGCGAGTCTTCCCAAACAGGCGTTGTTGCGCCGACAAAGCAGATGTCCTCAGAAGCGCATTCCGAGGAGACATTATCAGAGCAACGCTTCGCCATCATTGGCATGAGCGGCGTCCTGCCGGGGGCGGCGGATCTGGACGCATTCTGGGAGCTGTTGACGGAAAACCGCAGCGCTATCCGCCCTGTGGCGCGTTGGGGAGAAAAATCCTATTACGCAGGAACCATTGACGATATCGAGCGTTTTGACGCCCGCTTCTTCGGTTTGTCCGCCCGCGAAGCAATGTTGATGGACCCGCAACACCGTCTGTTTTTGCAGACCAGCTATAACGCCCTGACCGACGCCGGGTACGCGCCGGCATTACTGAGTAATGTAGGCGTGTTCGCCGGGGTGCAGTTCAACGATTACCAGACCCTGCTGCAGACTTGGGGGCAAAGCTCGCACCCATACGCCGCCACCGGCAACGCCCACGCCATGCTGGCTAACCGGGTGTCGTATCTGCTCAACTTTAATGGACCCAGCCAGACCATCGACACCGCCTGCTCCAGCGCGCTGGTGGCGGTGAATCGCGGAGTGATGTCATTGCAGCGCAACGAATGCGATGTGGCCTTGGTAGGCGCGGTGAGTCTGCTGATCGACCCCGCCATCAGCGACGCGGCGCAAAGCATGGGCGTGCTTTCCCCTGACTACCGCTGTGCGACCTTTGACGACAGCGCCAACGGCTATGTACGGGCGGAAGGCGTAGGGTGTGTGGTGATCAAGCGTCTGGCGGATGCGCAACGGGATGGCGACAGCATTTACGGGGTGATTGAAGCCTCTGCGGAAAACCACGGCGGGCGCGCAAACTCGTTGACTGCGCCAAATCCACAGGCGCAGTCAGCGCTGTTGCAGAAGGCTTACACGCCGGAACTGGCGCAGCGGGTCAGTTACATCGAGACCCATGGCACCGGCACACAACTGGGCGATCCCATTGAAATTGACGCCCTGCATCAGGCGTTCCGGGCGCTGGCCCCGAACCGGCGCGAGGAGAGCATTGCGTTGGGGGCGGTGAAATCCAATATCGGTCACCTGGAGCCTGCGGCGGGCATTGCGTCGCTGCTGAAGGTGCTGTTGTGTCTTCAACATCAGCGACTGCCGGCGAATATCCATTTCCATCGCCTGAACCCCATGATTCGCCTCAGCGAAGGCCCCTTCCGCCTGTTGACCGAGAATTGCGCCTGGGAGACGGCGGTCCCGAGGGTGGCTGGGATCAGTTCGTTCGGATTTGGCGGCTCCAATGCGCATGTCATTGTGTCAGAGGGTCAGCCTGCGCCGGTCGTCAAACGGTCGGAGAAGCCTTGCTGGCTGGTGACCCTCAGCGCCAAAACGCCGTACTCCCTGGCGGGCATGGCGGCGCAATTACTGGAACGTCTGCAAACCTCCGATCACGGGTTGGCGGACATTGCTTTTACTCTGAACACCGGGCGTGAAGTGTTTCCTTACCGCCTGAGTTGGATCGCGCACTCCACTGCGGATCTGGCGGAGCAGATTCGCGGAACTGACGCCGCCCATCAGCAAAAGTGCGCAGGCAAAACTTCGCACTGGACGCCGGACCTGTCGCAAAGCGACTGGACGACCGTGATACGGGAGGCTCAGGCGCAATATCAACAGGGCGCTCTGATTGATTGGACGCCCTTGTTTGCGGACGGCGATTATCGTCGTTTGCATTTGCCCGGATATGTCTTCGATACGAAGCCTTATTGGTTTGAACAGGCGGCGGACAGCGCCGCGATGAAAGAGGTGAATCATGGAAGTTAAAGAGCGCCTTGTCGCGCTGTTTGCAGAGGCTCTATTGGCGGACCCAGGCGATATTGAGACGGCGACGGAAGTCGCCTCCCTCGGCGTGGACTCCATTCTGGCGGCGCAACTGAGCAAGCTGATCAACCGCCATTTCGATACTGCGATGACGCCGACGGATATCTACGAGTGCATCAGCATCGACGGGCTCGCTGTGCGCGTCAGCAAGGCGCTGGCGGACAAGCCGCAAACAGGGGCATTGGAGCCATTGAATGAGGCCACGCAGGCGGGCCTATCGAGTGAGGCCACACATGAGGCCCGGGGCGAAGATCCGCAAGACGACATCCAGGATGACGCCATTATCCAGGATGACGCCATTGTCGTCGTGGGCATGGCGGCCCAGTTCGCCGGTTGCGACGGCCTGGATGAATATTGGCGGGCGATCATGCAGGGGACTTCCCAACTCGCGGCGACAGAGCGTTGGCCTTGTCAGGGAGCAGGGGAGTTTGTGGGAGGTTTTCTGCCCGACTACGATCACTTCGACGCGGGCTTTTTCAAAATCTCTCCCAATGAAGCCAAATGCATGGACCCGCAGCAACGCCTGTTGATGCAGTCCGCGCAGCACGCCATTGACGACAGCTACCTGGGATTGGACGAACTACGGGAGCTGCACTGCGGCGTATTCGCAGTCAGTCTTCCCGGCGACTATAAATTCGTGGTGGCGGGACGTCCTGAACAGGCGTTCAGCACCCACAGCTTTCTTGGCAATGCCACCTCGACCCTGTCCGGCAGGATCTCCTATTTCTATGACTTTAACGGGCCGTCGCTGACCCTTGATACCGCCTGCTCCTCTTCGCTGAGCGCCTTGCATGAAGCCTGCCTCAATATTCAGGCGGGCCATTGCGGCGCGGCGATCGTGGCGGCGGCGTCCGTGTTCAGCACGCCGGAGCTGTTTGAGTTTGCGCAACGCTCCAACATGTCGTCGCCGAGTGGGCGCTGTGCGGCGTTCAGCGACGATGCGGACGGTTTCACGCCAGCGGAAGGATGCGCCTCAGTTATCCTGATGCGCTACGGAGAAGCCAAGGCGCGGGGGCTGCGCGTCTACGGCGCGATTGTCGCGACGGGCTTGAATCATGACGGCAAAAGCAACGGTTTAATGGCTCCCAACGCCCTGTCGCAAAGCAAGCTGATCCGCGACCTCTATCGTCGTCACGAGGTGGATGTCGAGCGGCTGGCTTATGTGGAGACCCACGGCACCGGCACCCATTTGGGCGATCCTATTGAGATGCGCGGATTGACCGAGGCTTTCAAACACAGCGGCAAGGACTACGACTGTCTATTAGGCGCGGTGAAGCCGATTATCGGCCACACTCTGGTGTGCTCCGGGCTCGCCGGCGTCATCAAGGTGCTGCTGAGTTTCAGGCACGAGACGATTCCGCCGTTTCCGCCTCTGCGCAAAACCAATGCGCTGATCGATTTCGCCGGCTTTCGCATGAATTTTGACCCCCAGCCATGGCCGCAGGATAAAACCTTGTGCGCAGTCAGCGCCTTTGGTTTTACTGGCTCCAATGGCCACGTATTACTACAAAAAATGCCCTCTGTAAGGCGGGAATCGAATGACCGCTGGACAGGGGAGGCGCTGCCGTTTTGCCTCTCGGCGCAGAGTCGCCACAGCCTGATCGCCAGTATCGCGGGGCTTCGTCAGGTAGTCGGGACAATGGCCGAGGTTGCGCTTTATGACCTCAGCCAATTGCTGTTGCGCCGCCCCCGCTATGGACAGCACTGCGTTGTTATCGCCGCGAATAAGTCAGATTTGCTATCCGCACTGGCGCAACTGACGCAGGAGTTGGACGCAGGAGAAGCGTTGCGAAATGCGCCTTTGGCCGTGCGTGAACTTACCCTGTCGACGGAAAAACTGGCCCTGATGACGCTGTGGCGGTCGGGGGAGCAGGGGGAAGTGCGGCGGCGATTGGACGCGGTCGTCTCACTGAATCCAGACGTCAACGCGCCGGCATATCCGTTTGACGGCAAGCGTTATTGGATTGATGACCGGGAAGACGAGCAAGTTGCCGACGCTTCTGTGTCCACCCAGGCTGATTCGGCGCTTTCCACCGAAGCGATAGTAGAAGAGCTGCGCGCCGCGGTGTCAGACCTGCTGGGGTTTGCGCCGGATGAGCTGCCCAGGGACGTCTTAATTGAAGATCTGGGGCTGGACTCCCTGTCCGCCCTGAAACTGCTGGCCCCCTATCAACAGCGCGGCCCCGGATTGCAGGCTCACGACTTGTTCAAGTATGCAACCCTGGCGGATCTCGCCGCCGCCATTGCTGCGTCAGGAGTTGATAGCGCGGCTGTCGTGGAGGAGAAAGTGATAACGGAAGCGCCGAAAGAAAGCGCGTCTCCGACCGCTTCCGGCCCCATGGCGCAATGGCTGAGCTATGGGGAAGGGCGGCCCGTTATCCTGGCGCCGCCTCTGAACACCAGCGCAGAGGCCTGGACACAGCAGATCAACGCCCTGACTCAGTCCGGGCGACGGGTGTTAATTCCGATCTATCCCGGCCACAAGGACTGTCCTTTCGACGCCGCCGCTTTCTCGCTAGAGAGACTGGCGGAAGACATGGCGTTTTTTATTCAACAGGAGTTAAACAGCGGCGCTGTCGATCTGGTGGGCTGGTCTCTGGGGGGCTGCCTGTCCTGTCTGATCGCCATTCATCACCCGGATCTAGTGCGTTCGCTGACCCTGATCAGCACCGCGCCGAGCTTCGGCGAGGACGTATTCGGCAACACGCTGGACCTGCATGATGAACTGAAGGCGCATCGCGACATGCTGGAGATCGTGTTTGACGGCGCGGAGGATATTGTCGCCAGTCTGGGCGCTGGCGCGCCAATGAGCGTGCTGCGCTATTACTACGACGCGCTGATGCGCTTCGACGTCAATGCGCGCCTTGGCGGGATCGCCATGCCGGTGTTGTTGACGCACGGACAAAACGACTGCGTTATCGATGAAGCCACATTCGATCAGTTACGCCGCATTCCTCAAGCCGCCGAACTGGTCGTGAAGGGACACGGACATTTTATCCCCCTGACTGCGAGCCGGTTTTTTAATACGCAATTACTCCGCTTTCTCAATGGGGAGGTTATCGGTTAAGGCGAAGACGTTTCGGCGCAGTGACCAGGATTAAGAAGCCAATAAAGCGCCAAATCAAATAGCAAATAATGGGAAAAATAAAGGGCGTCCTTGCAGGGCGCTCCAGTACGAGAGGTTTTATGACAAACATAAGGATGTTGAGTTTAATCGGCATTTATCTGGTTATCTTCATTGATAATCTGGGCGCCAGCCTGATTATTCCCATGTTGACGCCCATCGCCCACGATCCCGTGGCCGGGCTGATCAGCGAAGGATCGGAAGGTTTCCGCAACGGCGTATACGGCGTGGCGCTGGGTGCGTTCTCCATCGCCATGTTTTTTGGCGCGCCCTTGCTGGGCGCTTTGTCTGATGGCCTGGGTAGGAAGAAGACGCTGTTGCTGTGTCTCAGCGGTCTGGCGATGAGCTATGTCTTGCTGGCGCTCGCCCTGGCGTTCAAGAGCCTGTGGCTGTTCATGACCGGGCGGCTTATTGGCGGTTTCTTTTCCGGCAGTCTGCCCGTCGCCCAGGCCTCCATTATCGATGTCACTGAGGAGAAACAACGGGCCAGGTACATTGGCTACATCATGTTCTTTGTCTCCCTGGGTTATGTCGTCGGCCCGTTGATCGGTGGTTATCTGAGCGATCCTGCGCTAGTTCCCTGGTTCAATCTGCAGACGCCTTTTATCTTTGTGGCGGCGCTGTCCGTGGTGAACTTGCTGATCCTGCTGCTGGTGTTTCAGGACCAGCAAGCGGACGCCGACAGCCGCGCGATGACGCTGCCCAATCCCATTGCGAACCTGCTAGACGCAGTCAGAATCAAGGATATCCGCACTTACGCCTTGCTCCTGCTGTTGATGCTGGTGGGCTGGAATACCTTCTTCCAGTTTATCGGTCTGTATCTGACTGGCGGGCTCGGTTTCGGCCAGCAGGAGGTGAGCAGTTTCGTCTCCTGGGTCGGCTTTGGTCTGGCGGCGGCTTTCCTGTTTCTGGTGGGCGCCGCCATGAAAATGCTGAAGCCGCTTGGCATGGTTGGACTGGCGTTGGCGCTGATGGCGCTTTGCATCGGCGGAACTCTGCTTAACACCCATCCCTATGTGCTGTATCTGCTGGCGGTATTGGGTGCGGTGGGCTTTGGCCTGTCATACAGCGGCTTGATGGCGCAGTTATCCATGAGCGTCGATGCGAGCAGGCAAGGCTCCATCATGGGAATGGCCGCCGCCATCGCCGCCTTCAGCGCAGGATTCTCCGGCTTCGCCTTTGGCTTTGTAGCCAATATCAGCGTCAGCGCCCCCATCGTCTCCGCGCTGCTCTGCGTCTGCCTGGCGATTCTGGTTTGCTGTAAAGAACAATTGAGTCTGGCGCGGCAGGTGAAATACGCGGATTAGTCAATAAACAACGCTGTCCCGTCAACGGTCAGCGTTTGAATCTCGCTGCCTGATTGTCGGGTTGTTTAAACGAAAAGCAGGCGGCTTATGCATCATGATGTAATCAACCCGACACTTTGATCCATGTCTTTATATCCGCCTGCCAGCTATAACCGAGAAGCTTTAATCTGTTGGACCTTATTCTTTTAAAATTAATATCATCCGAATCAGGAAACATGACGCTCATTCCCTGACGAAAGTTATCAAATTGATCGCCGAACAAAGCCTGATCAAACTCCGTTATTTGCTGGGATGAAAACAGACGAGAAAAAGCCTTGAGCGCTTCCTTTTCCCAGGTTTCGTCGAATTTCTTCTTTTCACTAATGAGTTCTGACACGAAAAGCTCTCCCTTTCTATATTATGTCGCTATGTCGCTATGTCGCTGAATAGCCTAAATCAGGCTTGCAGGGCCTGTCAGCAGGACTGTGGGATCATACGAAACAGGTTGCAAGACGCATAATTAAAACATGAAAACCTATCATTGTTGATGCAGATTAAGTTGCATATTAATTCGGATAATTCTTCATTCATCGTTATCCCGTATGGGTTATAAACATTGCCCTAATGGATTGACTGTGAACTTATGTTAATGTTCGCCTGGGATACGGATAACGGAAACACCGCATTAATTTGATTGCCGCGCCAGCGGTTATTGGCTTGATGCATTTCAGTTATTCGCCTTAAAGGATGAGGTTCTGGTTTCGGCGACAAAGATAGCAATGCCGAACTTTTTACTTAATTTATCTATGTCGAATCTGAAACGTTTAAGGGTGATTTTGGATGTGGGATTTCTATGTCTGTTTGAAGCATAGATTCCTAACGCCTTTAAACGGGGTTCAGGCGAGCCAGAGCTAAGAATCAATGCACTGTGGAAGACTATAAAATGAACTTGGGTGACACGAATAATCATACTGACGAGCCGGCGCGCGGCTCAGTCTTAAAACGCAAGAGGGCGCTTTCCATCCTGACGACCGTCGCGGCGCTGACGTTTTATCAGAGCGCCATGGCGGTGACGGCGGTCGGCGAGGGCGAGATGACGCCCATTGGCGATTCCGGTTTTGAGACGCCGGATGTTCCCTCGGGAGGCTATCAATATCTTCCCAAAGGCGGCGAATGGGCCTTCGCCGATAGCGCGGGCATTACCGAAAACGGCTCTGCGTTTACTTCATGCAATCCCATCACGCCTCAGGGTCAGCAGGCGCTGTTTATCCAGCAGACGGGGCAGGTGCAGAAAACCATTACCATCTCTCGCGCAGGCGCTTATCGCGTCAATCTGCGTGGAGCGCAACGGGGCTGCATCAACTCTTCTCAAGGGCAAACGCTGCGGGTATCGCTCGCCGGCAGCCAGGTTGGCCGAATCCGCCCGCAGGACACTAACTATCGCCTGTATCATTCCACCACGATGTGGCTGGAGCCAGGCAAATACCAATTACTATTGAGCGGCCTGAGCGCAAGCGGCGATAACACCGCCTTTGTCGACGACGTGCAGTTGGAGAAGCTGCCGATGTGGTCGGAGGCGTCGTCCTGGCTGGAGAACTCGGTTCCCGGGCCTGGCGAAGAAGTCTACATTCCCGCCGGCTCCACCATGGTGCTGGATAATCTTAACGCGGCGAATGTGATCATCAACGAGGGGATTCTCACCGCGCCCGTCAACCGCGACTTTACGCTGGATGTGGCGGAAATCCACGTCATGGCGGGCGGCTTATTGGAGCTGGGCCGGGAAGAGGCGCCGTTCAATGGCCAGGGCGTGATTACCTTGCTGGGAGATAATCCGGCGGCGGAATCCAAGCTGATTCACGCCATGAACGGCGGACGCATCGAAATGCATGGCCAGCCCCAGCGGTCCTGGACGCAACTGGGCGCATCCGCTGCGATTGGCGACAACAGCATCACGCTGAAAGAGACCGTGAACTGGCGCGCGGGAGATCGCATTGTCATCGCCTCCAGCGATTTCGACATGAATCACGCGGAAGAATTCACCATCGTCAGCCTGAGCGGCGACAGAAAGACGCTCACGCTCAATGACCGCCTTGCCTATAACCACTTCGGCAAACTGCAGCAATACAGCGACAACGGACAAAGCTGGACGCTGGACGAGCGCGCGGAAGTAGGCCTGTTGTCCCGTAATCTCCGGATTCAGGGGGACGCAGACAGCGGCCGCATCGCCTATGGCGGCAACATCATGGTGATGCGCGGCGCTTTCGGTCGTCTTTCCAATGTCGAGTTGACCCGCATGGGGCAGCGCCGCAAGCTGGGACGTTATCCTTTCCACTGGCATTTGGCCGGCAACGCCGCCGGACAGTACATTCGCAACTCCAGTATCCACCACACCTACAATCGCGCGATTACCGTTCATGGCACGAACAACGCGGCAGTGGAAAACAACGTCTGCTACGACAACTTGGGGCATGCCTTGTTCATGGAGGACGGCAACGAGACCGGCAACCGTATCGTCGGCAATCTGGGCATGGTGACTCGCAAGCCCGCGCCGGAATACGCGCTGTTGCCCAGCGATTTCACCAATGGCAGATTGAGAAACGCCAGCGGTCCGTCCACCTTCTGGATCACCAATCCCAATAACATCGTGCAAAATAATCACGCCGCCGGTTCCGACGGCTCCGGTTTCTGGTTCGCTTTTCATCAGAATCCGAACAGCCCGGTTTTTCAGCAGGGGTTGAACCCCAATGTGCAGAACCTGCCCGCCGGCGCTATTGACAATAACACCGCGCATTCCAGTTTCCACGGCTGGCTGCTGGGCATGGCGCCCACCCCCAATGACGCTTCGCAAACGCCTAACCTGAACAATGACTACATGCCCCAGCAGGAGCCGGTCATCAATGGGCTGACGGTGTACAAAAACTACCTGGGGATGTATTCCCGCGTAGGCGGCAATCGCGGCAAAAGCACCTACAACGACCTGATCGTGGCGGATAACTATGAAGGCGAAGCCAGCACTTGGGTGACGGACTACAACCGCGTGCTCTGGGTGGGCGCTTCGGAAAACTACGAACCTGTGGCGCCGCTGGGTCTATCCGCGTCCAGTGGCGTGATCGGTCTGGCGATCGGGCATATTCTGTATGACGGCCCAGTGCGTATTCGCGATTCCCATTTCACCGGCTTTGAGCGGGATAATTTCACCCTGTTCGACCAATGGGGCGCCAACATCAAATACTCCGGGCACTCCCTGCACAACACCACGGTATCTCCGGGCAGTTATCAGGTGCGCTATCGCAACGACTACATTGGCCCGGTCTGGTTCAACGGGGCGATTTACGATGTGGACGGGACATTCACCGGCCAGCCCATGACCGCCATCACCCAGGACCATCCCATGCTGGTCGACGGTAACAGCCGCCGCATCAAAGAAGGGCTGAGCGGCATGGAAAGTCGCCATCGTTTCGCCTACGTGGAGGTGCGTCCTTCTGATGAAATCTGGCTGCCGCCGGCGCCGCTGGTCAGCCGCAGACGTCAGGACAGCACCTTTTTCCGTAGCGACGGCGCCCGTTATACCGAATCCCGCAAGGAAATCGAAGGCGTCAGTCTGTTGCCCATGGTCGACGGCGCTTATAACTACGCCTACATCTATCACGACCAGATTCCCAGCATCACCCGCTTCGATTATCACAGCATGAGCAGCGGCGAGTATGTGACTTTGGAGCTGCCGGGCGTGACGCCCAACGTGTATGTCTATCTGGGAACGCCGGCGGGGCAATACGGTTTCTCCGGTCCGCTGATTCAGTTGGGTTCGGTCGGCGCCTGGGCGGCGTTGCGCGCGTTTGACGGCAACGCCTGGGCTTATGAAAACGGCAGCTTGTTTGTACGCTTCAAAGCGCCTGCTGGCGCGGATTTCAGAAATCCCGGCGAGCTGGGCTCTATCTTCGTGTGCTTGAATCCCGGGTGCGCGCCGGGCGCCAATCGTCCTTTGGCTCCCAATGTCTATGTGTTGAACAAGCAAGGCGGCGCCAGAACCACGTTCCAGAAGCTGTTGCGCAGCAAGAGTTTCATCTCCACCGCCGCGCAGAACAGCGCGCTGGAAGCCGCCAACGAGGCCTGGCAGTTCGATATGACGGACTGGGATCGCGACGGCTACATGGATATCGCCGGCTTCAAAAAGCGCAACACCGGCACGGGAACGACGGAGGTGCATATCATGGACGGCAAGAGCGGGCTGCAGCGTTTTATCTTCCAGTCCGGCACGGCGCTGGGCTACATGAACGTCAACGATCACATGGCGATACGGGACTACAACGGCGACGGCCAGCCGGATATCTGGGCCATCCTGCATAACACGACGGGCAGCGGCCGCACGGAGGTGCATGTGCTGGACGGTAGAAACCCGCAGAACTTCCTGTTGCATGACGCCACAGGGCTGGGGTTGCGACCGAACTCGTCGGATGAGTTCCTGATCAGCGATTATGACCGCGACGGCAGGCCCGACCTCTGGTACATCGCCAAACGAGGCGGCTCCAACAGAACGGAAGTGCACATCCTGAGCGCGCAAAGCGGCTACGATAACTTCATCGTCCACTCCGCCACAGCGCTGCACGCCACCGATGACAACTGGAGCTTCCGCGTGTCTGACTTCAATGGCGACGGCGCGCCGGACCTGATCGGTTTTAAACGCAATGGCGTGAACAGTACGGAAATTCATGTGCTCAACGGCGCAAACAACTTCCAGAACTTCCTGTTCCAAAGCGCCACCGAACTGCCCAAAGGCTCCGCCGACAACGTCTATCTGATTAGCGATCGCTAGCCTTTCTCATGCGCCGGAGTCGAACTGAACTCCGGCGCTCATTCCACGAAAACAGTTGGATGGCGCTTTGCTTCTCCAACCTACAACTAACGCCGCCTCCCAAAGTAGGTTGGAAAAGCGCAGCGCCTTCCAACATCAAACGTTCAAAACTACCGCCGCGTTCGACTTTTCTTCTCCATAAACCCCGCCAAGATCCGCGCTGTATTTTCGTTTCACGAAAACTGTTGGATGGCGCTTCGCTTATCCAACCTACAATTAACGCCGCCTCCCAAAGTAGGTTGGAAAAGCGCAGCGCCTTCCGACATCGAACGTACAAGATTACCGCCGCGTTCAAACTTTCTTCTCAATAAACCCCGCCTCCCAAAGTAGGTTGGAAAAGCGCAGCGCCTTCCAACATCCAAACGTTCAAAACTACCACCGCGTTCAAACTTTCTTCTCAATAAGCCCTGCAAAGAACCGCGCTGTATTTTCGCTCCACGAAAACAGTTGGATGGCGCTTTGCTTATCCAACCTACAATTAACGCCGCCTCCCAAAGGTAGGTTGGAAAAGCGCAGCGCCTTCCAACATCCAAACGTTCAAGGCGACTCCCACGTTTAAAACTACCGCCACCCCCAAAATTGTCTCCCAAGAAGCCCACACACTGCTGCGCTCCAATTTGTTGGCGGTCTGTTTATAAACTAACCTTATTACGGTTACTGGCCGCTGCGCCACGCCACCCTGGGGATTTGTAAACAACGCCGTTTGACCTTCGCCTGATGAACTTTCTCCCCGAGGTTTATCGGCCTACGCCAATGATCTATCTCAAACAGAGAGGTATAAGCATGAAGGCTCTTTCTACCTTGATTCTGACCATGCTCGTTGCGTTCTCCGCGCAGGCGGAGACCGTCACAGCTGCGCAGGACCCTTGGCCGCCGTTTATACAGGAGGGGAGTGATCCCGGAATTTCCATTGCGCTGCTGAAAGCGGCGATGGAGAAAGAGGGCTACACGGTGGATTTCAAAATCCTGCCATGGAAACGGGCGTTGAATGATGTGATCAACGGCAATATCGACATATTGCCCGGCGCCTGGTTCACGGAGGAGCGCGCCAAGGTGCTGAATTACAGCAACTATTACGCGCAAAACAGCATCAAGTTTATCAAGCGCAAAGGCGACCCGTTTGAGTTCAATGGGCTGGATAGTCTCAGCGGGAAGAAAGTCGGCATCGTCAGTGGCTACGGCTATGGCGACGAATTCACCCACGCCACTAATTTCTCCAGACCGGAAGCGGGCACGATTGAGGCCAACGTTAAAAAGCTGTTGAGCGATCGCGTGGACCTGACTCTGGAAGATGAGATCGTCGCCAAGTCTGTCATGAAGGACGCCGGCATCGACCTGGGCTCGGTGGAGTTCACCAGTAACGCCCTGTCTGTGAACGACCTGCATGTCGCCACCGGCAAGGCCAACTCTCAGGGCCAGAAAATCATCGAGGCTTACAATCGGGGGCTCGCCGCCATCAAAGCGGACGGAACCTACGACAAGATCCTGGCGGATTACGGAGTCAAATAATCCGCCTACTGTCATATCGGCCGCCAGACAAGCCGGTCTCGTGCGAACGGGCGGGGCTATCTGGCGGCTGAATTTGCATTGATTTACAAATGTGTCATGCCAAAAAGGAGATGATCAGAGCAGACTGCTTTAACCGGTAGCCACCTAACGTACGAGGCGTCTACCGGCAGCAAGCGCGTTACGCTAAGGCGGCGTCAAACGGACGCAGGGAAAGCCACGCTTTTTCACATGCCTTTGTCAAAGAAGTTAGAGCAAGAATGACCCTACGAAAGCTGTTGGCGGGTATCTTTCTGAGAAGCCTCGTCGTTCTCCTGATCGGGATATGGCCGCCGAAGGGAGGGGCGCACGCGGAAGAGTTCAGAGTGCTGGCTCATAACACGGAATTCCCTCCCTATTATTTCTACCAGGATGGAGTCCCAACCGGCTTCTACAAAGACTTTTTCGACGCCATCAGTCGCATCACGGGCGACACCTTCATCTCTCAAACACACCCCTTGGCCCGCGGCTTGATGATGTTCAATGAAAATCTGGTGGATATCGAGTCGGGGGTGAATCCCGCATGGCGGGCAGGGGAGAAAACCCTGGGGCTGTTTACCATTCCCTATGCGCAATCCGTCGACATCCTGCTGTTCGGCCGCAATAAAAGCCTGCCCGTCGAAGCGCCCTCAGACTTAATCGGCAAACGCATCGGCGTCGTGCGCGGCTACCAATATCCAACCTTCACCAAACTATTCCAAAGCGGCGCCATCGAACGCTACGACGTCAACGGCGAATCCCAACTCCTCACCATGCTACTCGCCGGCCGCCTGGACCAGGTCATCATCAACAAAGACCTCGTCCTCTACCGAATGCGCGAAAACCCCGTCTACCGAGGCCTCGAACCCGGCTTCGAAGTCGGCGGCGTAGACGTCATGCTGCGCATCCACCCCAACAAAGCCGCGGCGCTGGACCGGTTGAATGCGGCGATTAAGGCGTTGGTTGATAGTGGAGAGATTGAGGGGATTTGGGGGCGGTATCGGTAATAACAGGAGCGTTAAAGCAATAGAAAAGATGCTGACTGAATAGTGTTATGATTTTCCTGCCGGACGCCCAAGTCGGGCAACGCCCACCCCAACTAAAAAACCTGCTCAAGCAATGAACGAACTTAAAGACGGGTATCAATGAATAGATAAGTAAAATGGCAAAAAGGCTCTCCAAAATGGGAGGGGATTTTTCTAGCGTCAACAAAGTTTCCCAACGGGCTCGGAGAAAACCAGCTACTGCGGTGGAAAGACAACTGCTGGTATGACCTGCCCGGCGAAGAAAAAGTACCTGATACGCATATCATTGTCGGATTCATCTCGACTACAGAAATAGTCGCCCGCTTTCGCGGCGAATGGCCAGAGTGGGACACGGAGGAATAGGGCCTTTCTTTTAACGAAATGCTGGGAAAATTTAAAAGTCCTGTTATGCTTCCTTTAATTCCTAAAGCCTGATTACTTGAAGCAGCAGCCCATAAGCTGCTGCCATCTTGTCTGTATGGAGTGAACACAAGAGTACATCGTCAGAGAAACCGGACATGGCCGCGCCACAGTGGTATTGCGCTATAAAGAAGCGGCGCAGAGGGTAAATCAAGAAACTATCTCTGCTGTTGTTCGGCTGCGGCATTCGTGATCTGTTGTTGGTCCAATCTGCAGTCTCAGTGAATTAAGCCCTAAGGACAGGAAACGCGGTATGCAGATTACTGAGAATACTTTTGAATACAACTGAGCAGGTGTGTTCAATGTTAGATGGAGCTTGATGTGATATGAAAGCAACTGAAGCGAAACTGTTGGAGTTTTTGAAAAAGTCACCGCAATTTGTCATTCCAATTTATCAACGAACGTACTCTTGGAAAGAAAAAGAATGCCAGCAGTTGTGGGATGATATCATTCGCAGCGGCAATAATGTTGATATCAATGCCCATTTCATGGGGTCTGTTGTTTATGTCGAGAAAGGCCTCTACTCTGTATCGTCTCAAACACCACTCTTAGTAATCGACGGTCAGCAACGTTTAACAACTATTACCCTTTTAATTTCAGCGTTAACGGAGGTGATTGGTGAGCAAGAGCCTTTAGAAGATTTCAGTTGTACCAAATTAAAGGGCTATTATTTAACTAATCCTTTGGAAAGCGGTGAGAAGTTCTACAAGCTGGTGTTGTCTCAAGCCGACGATAAGTCATTAAAAGCTATTATAAAGGGGCTTGAGCAGCCAGATAATAGATCTATTCGTGTGGTTGAAAACTATGAGTTCTTCAAGTCGAAGCTGCAAAAGCTTATTGATCTGAAACCAGTTTGCAGTGGACTGGCAAAACTGATGGTTGTTGATATTTCGCTTAACCGGGAGCAAGACAACCCTCAACTTATATTTGAGAGTATGAACTCAACGGGAAGGGAGTTGAGCCAAGCGGATTTGATCCGCAATTATATTCTCATGGGGCTAGAGCCTGAGCATCAAACCCATCTCTACGAACAATATTGGCGACCAATGGAGCTGACATTTGGGCAGCAAGCATATAGCGATTACTTTGACAGCTTTATGCGTCATTTCCTCACCGTAAAGACTCGTGAAATTCCTAAGATTGGTGAAGTATATGAGGTGTTCAAGGAGTATTCGAGACGACCGTTTATCGCAACCAAAGGCGTAGATGAACTGGTTAAAGATATTAGGAACTATGCAGTTTTCTTCTGCGCTTTCGCCTTGGGTAAAGAAAAGGATGAGGAGTTAAAGCTAGCCTTTAAAGATTTGCGAGAACTCAAAGTTGATGTTGCCTACCCATTGTTACTTGAGTTGTATTCAGACTTCTCAGGTGACCTGTTGAGCCACAGTGAGTTTTTGTCCGCTGTGCGTATCATCGAAAGCTATGTATTCAGGCGCGCTATCTGTGAGATCCCAACAAACTCCATGAACAAAACCTTTGCTCGAATGGGTATAGGCCTTAAAAAGGATCGTTATCTTGAAAGCATAAAAGCCGCTTTCATGCTGTTACCATCCTATCGACGTTTTCCTGGCGATGAAGAGTTCCATAGAAAAATTCAAACCAAAGACATTTATAACTTCCGCAGTAAAAGTTACTGGTTGAGGCGCATGGAAAACTTTGGTCGTAAAGAGCGCATTTTGGTCGATGAGTACACAATTGAGCACATCATGCCTCAAGCCGACAATAAAGCAGAAAAGCTACCTTTGGTATGGCGCTCTGAGTTAGGAGATGAGTGGGAGCGTGTTTGGGAGATTTATCGCCATACTCTAGGAAACTTAACTTTAACAGGATACAACACAGAATATAGCAACAGTGCGTTCATCGCTAAGTGTGAACATGAGTATGGTTTTAAATTCAGTCCACTTAAGATGAATGAAGGGATTGCTGTTGAAGCCAAGTGGGATGAAGCTGCTATTCAAAAGCGTGCCAATAAGCTAGCAAATAAAGCGATCGAGGTATGGGTAAAGGTTGAGTTGCCTAAGGATATTTTCGATGCATATAAACCACAAATTGAGCAATCAACGGAATATAGTTTGGCGGACCACCCTCAGCTAGTGACTGGGAAAATGGCTGATATTTATCAGGCATTCCGTAAAGCTGTGTTGGAGCTGGACCCATGTGTGACAGAGGAGGTGAAAAAACTTTATGTCGCCTTTAAAGCCGAAACCAATTTTGTCGATGTGGTGCCTCAGGCGAAGAGACTCCGCTTGTCGCTCAACATGCCTTTCGCCGAAATCGATGACCCTCGTGGACTGTGCAAAGATGTCACGAACTTAGGGCGCTGGGGGAACGGTGATGTCGAAGTAGGTCTCGACAACTTAAATGATATTCCTCATATCTTGGCTTTAGTTACACAAGCATTTGAGCGACAAATTGGTGCAGACGATATCTGACGTAAGCCGATGCCATTAATTTTTCGAGTTAAAAAACAACAAAAAATGACAGACAAACTAGCCAAAAGTAGTTGGTGGTGAAAGCATAAAATGAGTGTCCAGCGCTTACGAGTGCTTCAACCTTTAGCAAAGATATATATTATTACAACGAATACAAAACTCTCCCCTAACCCAACTCCAACCGCTCCCCCAACAACTCCAAAAACCACCTTACCCGATAGGGCAGAAATTGTCGGGTGGTGTAGAGGGCGGTGACGGTGAAGTTTTCGGTGGGGGTGGCGGGGAGGAGTTCGATTAGTTTTCCTTCTTGCAGGTCTTGTTCGTAGAGCCATCTTGGGCCCCAGTTGACGCCCATGCCGCTTTTTACGAAGTAGGCGATGGATTTGAGGCTGTTGGCCATGATGGCGCTGCGGATTTTTGCGGCGGGGAAGTGGCTGCCGTCCTGGAATTGGATGTCGGATTTGGCTTGCAGTTGGGAGTAGAGCACGAAGTGGTGTTGCGCCAGATCGCTGATCTTTTTCGGGGTTCCGTGGGCTTTCAGGTATTCCGGGCTGGCCGTCAGCACTCGGGGGATTTCTCCCAGATACTTGGCGTACATTTCCGAGTCTTCGATGCGGCCGAGGCGGATGGCGACGTCGATATTGCTTCTTGGCAGATCAGCGATGTCCGCCCCCAGGATCAGCTCGACGCTTAGCTCGGGTGCGAGCTTCAGCATCTGCTCGACAATGGGAGCGATGAAGGTGTCACCCAGATCCACGGTAGTGGCGATTCGAAGATGTCCTTTGACGTCTTTGCTGTTGCTGAAAATCTCTTCTTCCAGAGCGTCCTGCTCGTCCAACAGCCTGCGCAGGCCCTGATAGTAGGCTTTGCCCAGTTCGGTAGGCGTGGTTTGGGCGGTGGAGCGGTTCAGCAGTTTCGCCTTCAGGCGTTGCTCAAGTTTGGCGACCTTGCGACTCACCGTCGAAGGCTCCATGTTCAGTTGCTGCGCCGCCTGTTTGAAGCCGCCGGCTTCGACGACGCGAATAAAGATCGCTTCAGGAGAGCTCATCTTATTGCACTTTTTGCATTTAGGTTTTGCAATCCTAGGTATTCATATCAATAAGTGCAACTAAATATACTGGATGCAGGTTCACATTAATTCGCAGTTGGGTATCTGGTATGAAACATTCACTTAAACGCATTTTTGCATCCCTCGTCGTTTCACTAGCGACCATTCTGACTGGCGCGCCCGCCAAGGCGGCGCTGCAGGAAACCGTCTATAAAGTCGCCGACAACCTGTATTCCTTCAGCCTGGACGGCGGTTATATCTCCATGTTCGCCATCACGGACAAAAGCGTCGTCGTTTTCGAGACGATGAACTCACAACATGCGCAAGCCATGCTGACCGCTATCAGAAAGATAACCGCCAAGCCCGTCAAATACGCCTTTCACAGCCACAATCACTGGGATCACGCCAGCGGCGGTCAGGTGTTTATTCAAGCCGGCGCGGAAACTGTCGCTCATGAAGAAGCGGCGGCCTGGATGCGGGCCAATCCCTATCCGGACATGACGGCGCCGACATTAACCTGGAAGGGCGACTACAAGCAGTTCGATGTGGATGGCCTGAAAATCGACCTGCATTATTTCGGCATGAATCACGGCCTGGGCATGACCGTTTTCTATCTGCCGCAAAGCAAAACCGCCTATCTGGCGGATATCGTGACGCCGAACCGGGTTATCTTCTCCGTCGTGCCGGACTTCAATCTGCGGGAGTGGGAGAGAACCCTGAATGAGGTGCTTAAACTCAACTTCGACACCGTCATTTTCTCTCACAACGAAAAAGCCGAGCCTCTAAAAGGCGGCGACAAAGAGGATGTCAAAGCGCAACTGACCTACCTGCAGGACCTGCGCGCCGAGTTTTATGCTGAACTTAAGAAAGGCGCGCCGCCCATGGCCATCGCCTCCACATTGCGGTTGCCCAAATACAAAGATTGGGTCGGCTATGATGAATGGCTGTCGATGAACGTCTGGCGCATCCTGGCGGATGAATTCATGGGGCCGTTCCCCTGGCGTCCTGCGCAGGATTGATCATCCCGCAGACGTGCTTCCGAAAAAGCCAGGTCTGCGTAGGTCGGGCCTGGCTTCTACAGCTGGTAAAACTGATATAACTGCTATAACCGGGTATAGCTGGGGCTGCATCAAAACCAAAAAAGGAGTCGCATCATGTTGAGTGAACTGAGCAACAAAGAGAAAGTCTTCAAACTGCTGAAAGGCATAGAAACCGGCGACCCGGACGCCGCCAGCGTCGTCAACGAGAAGCGATATGTGCAGCACAATCCTCATACCGGCGAGGGCAGCCTGGGACTGGCGGAGCTGTTCAAGCAAATCGCCAAGACCGGACCTAAAGTGACGATGGTGCGGGCGTTTGAAGATCAGGATTTTGTGTTCGCCCACATGAAATACGAGTTCTCCTCAGTTAAGGCGGCGTTTGAGGTGTTTCGTTTCGAAGACGGCCTGGCGGTGGAGCACTGGGACAATCTCCAGCCACTGGCGGGCCCAAACCCTTCCGGGCACGGCATGCTGGATGGCCCGCAACAATCCAGTGACTTGCATTTGACGGAGACCAATAGAACGTTGGTGCGGGAATACGTGAACGAAGTACTGATAAATCGACAACTGCAACGGCTGGAGGACTTCGTCTCCAGCACAGACTTTATCCAGCACAATCCCGAGATGCGCGATGGCGTTGCATCCCTCCACGAAGCTCTGTCCTTAGGAGAAAATGATCGTTACGCCTTGACCTATACCACCTTGCACCGAGTCCTGGCGGAAGGCGACTTTGTACTCAGCGTCAGCGAAGGCCTGTGGCGCGATACGCACAGCTCATTCTACGACCTGTTCCGAGTGCAAGAAGGCAAACTAGTCGAACACTGGGACACCATAGAACCCATCCCTCCCAGGTCGCAATGGAAAAATGACAATGGGAAGTTTTGATTTCGGTGATCAGGCCTGTCTGGTTTGATTCAGACTCAGTTGTTGGAAGGCGCTGCGCTTTTCCAACCTACAAGTAGCGAACAATCTATAAACCGTAGGTTGGATAAGCGCAGTGCCATCCAACACTCTTATTCAATATTCTTACTCAACGCAATTACTCAATACTCTTGCCCAATGTCACTGAAATGCATCCCGTGTATTGCAACACTTGGGAATCACTATGAAAGACCACATTAATATTGAACTTCGCAAAGGCGAGTCGAGGTTGTTTCACAGGGGAACGCCGACTGAGTGGTGAGTTAAGGAGTTTTGCGTGAAGAAAGCCAAGGTGCTGGTGATTGGGGGAGGGCATATACAGCTCCCGCTGATCGAGGAAGGCGTGGAGTTGGGGTTTGAAGTGTTTGTGGTGGATGACAGGGATGGGATGATTGATCCGGCGCTTGTTGAGCGCATTCAGCGGGTTCCCTTTAACCGTCATGATAAGAAAAGCATTGTCGAGTACGCGTCTACGCATGCATTCGACGGGATCGTGTCCGCCGGCAGTGATCGCTCGATCAAGTTGATGGCGGAGTGCGCCGCCCAATGCGGAATCAGCACTTATGTGTCGGAGGCGTCCGCCGCGCTGCCGCTGGATAAATTGCGTATGGCTGAGTTGTTGAGAGCCGCTGATTTGCCTACACCCCGCTATGATTTTGTCGAGTCCTATGAGCAGGCCGCCTCGCTGGCGGAAGCCTTGGGTTATCCCGTGGTGGTTAAGCCAGTTGACGGTACGGGACAGGAGGGCGTGGGAGCCGCCGCCGATCCCGAGCAGTTGAAATTGGTAGTTCAGTCCGCCCTGAATGCTTCCGTGAAATCGCGGGCGATCATTCAGGAGTTTGTGGAAGGCGTTGAATACAGTCTGAGCGGCTTTATCTATCGCGGGCGAGTCGCGCCCTTCATCGCCTCATACCGAGGCAGCCCATCGCGGACGGAAGCGGGATTTGGCGTCGCATTAACCAAGCAATATCCGACGGATCTTCCGGCTGAGTTACTCGATCAACTCAGAGCCGACATGGAAACCGCGCTGCAACAAATGGGCGTCGACACTGCGCCGTTTTTCGCCCAGGTGATCGTCACGTCCTCCCACGCAAAGCAATATCGCATCATCGAAGTCATGCCCAGAATCGGCGGCGGCGAAGAAGCCAGATTCGTTCGCGCCGCAACCGGATTTAACCTCGCCAAAGCAACCCTGCTGGCGTCTTTGGGCAGGGAGTTCAACGTCGACGACCTGGTGGACGCCGACGGGAATAACGCCGTGCTGCTCAGGTTTTTCACCACCGAAAACGGCGTATTAAAAAGCATCTCAGGCCTGGAGGAGGCTCAGTCGCTGGATGGCGTCAGGGATATAAAAATCTATCCCCGCATCGGTGACGGAGTTAGCTCTCTGAACGACAGCAATGACCGCGCCGGATATTTGATGACCGTGGGCGCAACTCCGGCGGAAGCAGAACATGTGTCGGCGCTGGCGACGGCGAAGGTCAGGCTGGTAGTTGAGGCGGTAGTCAATGATGAAACTGCGCCCGGTCATGCTCCGGTTATCTTAAACTAAAGCGTTGGGGCGGGGAGGGGATCTGAAGCGCATCATAACCTTTCGGTAAGGTAAGTTGACCTAGTCTTCATTGAGGTTTAGGCAGATGATTTAACAGGCGCGTTTTGAGGCGCGTTTTCATTGCCCGGAGGTTGCTATATGCGGAGTCCCAACTTTGTCCCAAATTATTCGGGAAAGATGCATACCTTCTGATATTCCTTAAATAAAAAAGAGCGATTTCGTCGTTACCGGTCATGTGAAATCGCTCGGTTTGCGTGTATAGCAAGGGATAACGAAGCCGCCGCAGCCTGTAACTCAGTTATTGGAAGGCGCTGCGCTTTTCCAACCTACAAGTAGCGAACAGTCTATAAACCGTAGGTTGGATAAGCGCAGCGCCATCCAACACTTTGACTCCCCCTCAATACCTCTTTAATCGTATAGCTAGCCGCTGGTCGAAAATGCTGTGTAATGAAACCCAGCAAGAGGCCGCATAAATCCTGAGTCTCACAGGGGGGAATTGGAATACACTGAGAGTTCGTTTAGCCATTTACAAATAGGTTTATACCATGGCGATGCCTAAAAAAGGCTCAAGAGAAATATCTGTCGACGGTATTGATTACCGATGGAGGGTTTCCAGGTACAGAATTATTTCTGACTGGCGGAAAGAGACGGAGGTATTGGATGAAAGATACTTAAAGGCGGCGGAAAGGTATGGATTGGGCCAAGTTGCTGATGTGGTGTTTAAAATAACGGTCGAACTCAGAAACGACCCGGTCTCGGTCATTTCAGTCAATTATTTTGGTTTGGTGGTAGATGGTTTTCTGGGTATAGACCAATTGGTGAGCATTAAGCCCAAACTCGTTTCAGAGATTGTTCGCGCTAGCATTCAAGCCGGATGGAATCCTGAAAGACAGGGGAACCATACTGTTGAAATCATCGAGAATACGAACCAGACCCACAGGCCAGCAATTCTGCTTCTGCCGGGCTTCTCCGGCGAGATCAAGGATTATGATAATTACGTAAAGGTCATTCAAATTAAGTGAGCCGGCATAGTAAAAGCTGGTTTCTAACAGCGCGGCGGTATGCAGCCAAACAAGAAGACCAGCCAAACGCTGGTCTTCTTGCAGGGGGCTGTTAGCGAGACGGTTTAAAAGTCCACGCTATAGCCCAGGGTGAAGGTGCGGCCGCGGCCTTTGAAGTAGCGGTCGTCGTTTATCAGGGCGCTTTGTGAGTAGTAGGTGAAGTAGTCCTCATTGAACAGGTTGGCCACGGCCAGAGAGACCTTGCCGGCGTTCAATTGATAGTCGAGGGTGGCGTCCACCAGGGTGTAGCCGTCAAACTCCTTTGCCGGATCATCGAAGCTGCGATCGAAGGCGTGGCTGGCTTGCAGGGCGGTGCTGAGCTCATCTGTCCAGCGCGCATTCCAGCCTGCTGTCAGTCTGTTCGGCGGGATGTTGAGTCCGTCCAGTTTGCTGTCCAGCACGCCATCGGCGTCGCTGTCGTACTCACCGTTGATGCGCGAGTAGGCCAGTTTCACCCGGTGCCGTTCGTGAACCTGAACGCCAAGTGTGGCTTCCCATCCATCGATTTCCGTTCTTTCCCGTTTCACAAAATAAACGCCGTCGATATTTTCCAAGCGTGAGCCCAGGTCGGAGTCGGACTGGTAATAGCTCAACTCGAAATCCACGGGTTTGAAATCGATCCGCACCCCGATTTCACGATTGTCGGTCAAGATCGGTTGCAGATTGAGGAAGTCGTCCACATCCTGATCCGGCTTGTTGATGCCCCGCAGCACGCGGCCCACGTCAGGCATTCCAAAGCCTTCCGAATAGTTGGCGAACACGCTGAGCCAGGTCAATGGCGTCACCACGACGCCGGCGTTATACAAGGTTTCGCTGAAGTCGGGATTGCCGCCTTCCACCGTAACGCCATTGGCGGACGCCAGGGTCTGGAAAGAGTCTACATCCAGCTCCGCGTGCTCGTAACGCACACCGGCGTGCAAAACTAAACTGTCCATGGGCTGCACTTGAGCCTGCAGGAACGGAGCGTAGTTGTTGTAGGACGTTTCCGGCACCCAACTGCGGTTGGTCAGCACCAGTCTTTGCTGGGTGGTGTCCCGCAGCAGATCCAGTCCACCGGTCAGCTTCAACTTTTTATCGAACAGATCCTGCTTGCTCAGTGTGAATTTGGCGCCGAGTTTATCCGACTCATTCTGCGACTGGTCATACAGCGTGCCGACCGGGGCAATGTCCTCGTCCTGGAACGTTGAGGTGAGGGTGGCGCCGAAGCGGCCTTCGAACTGCTGGCTATATCCCTGTGCGGTAAAGACCATGCCGTTGAGATCGTGATGCTCGTATTTCAGGCTGGCGGTGAGCACCCTGTTGCGGGGCGCTCCGCCTTCTGGCTCGCCTTTCTCAGAGGTGGTGGGAACGCCCTCGCTGCGGTCGCCCGTGACGCTCACGTAATTCATGTCGCCTTTGGCTTGGTAGTGATTGACTTCCAGTTCGATATTCTGGTCGTCGTCCAGCCAGTAGCCCAGCTTGAGGAACAGGTCATAGGCTTGTGAATCCATCAGGTCGCCCTGAGTGTTGTCGACCCCTACCGGGGAGCCGTCGGCGTCCAGATACAACCCTTGCGTTTCGTAGCTGAGGCCGGCCAGATACTCAAAATCCTGTTGCGCGCCTTCCACCCGGTAGTCCAACTTATAGCCCAGTGTGTCGGAGTCCAGCTTGCGGGCGGGAGTGGTGACCTGAACCCCTGCATGCTGCTTGAGTTCAACCCCGCTGGGACGGCGCGTGATGAAGTTAATAATGCCGCCGGTGGCGCCCAGGCCGTGAATGGCGTTGGCGCCGTGAATCACTTCGATGCGCTCCACCATGGACAGGTCAATGGTATGGCCAGAACGGGACGCGTTTCTAAGCGGGTTGGACTGCGGCACGCCATCGATCATGAACAGCACCGCGCGGCCACGGAAGGTTTCCCCGCTGCTGGTCAGCTTTTGTCGATTAGGCGAGTAGGCCGGCAGCAGGTTGCTCAGAATTTGCGACGAATCGGACGTCAACGCCAACTGTTCTTCGATCTCTTCCCTGGTGATTATAGTGACGACTTGAGGGGAGTCCTTCTCCCCTGTAGCGGACCGAGTGGAGGTAATCACGACCTCATCCAGCACCGTAGTCGGCTGCGCGGCCTGAGCCTGCGCGGAGAGGAAAAACGCCGCCAGCGGTGTGAGCGCCAGGGCGTGCAGGGAAGGTTTTGACAGCATGGACAATTCCTTAATGATTGTCTTGGGACATGAATGAAGGAGAAAAATAGCCAGAAGTGCAATGTAATAAAAATGATAATTATTATCAATCGCATTAAGCGGCGACTGACGAATTAACTCCTGACTCAGGCGTTTCCCTGCGTTTCGCTTGCTCGCCATGTGCGGCGATCTGAGGGGCCGCCGCCCGCGTCAATATCCGAACACATGTCGTAGCGCAGGAAAGACGTGGCCTTCAGATGGATAATCAGACGTCCGTCCGCAGTATCGGATCGCCAGAAAAACGCGATCTCCGCCTGGTTTTCGCCGTCGCTGTGTTCAGCGACAATTTCCAACTGAGTCGGCTGATGTCCCTCCGCGCCAAGACGCTTGCGCGCTTCGATCTCGGCAATTTGCTGGACTGGCGTCAAAGCGCTGTTTCCACGAAAGCAGGGCAGATAAGGAAGGTTGCTCATCTCGCTTTCCAGCAGGGGCTGGGCGCGCTCAGGCTCGATACGCCCGTATTTGCGCATGTCGGGAAACACCAGGGCGGTGGCCGCGAAACGACAGCCTCCCAGGTGAGAGCTTTGCCAGACTTCAACGCCTGGGAAATTCTGCGCGGCCAGCTCCAGCGCCTTGAAGCCCGCGACGCCGAACTTGGCGCAACACTTGTCCTTGACGCCATGGGTGCAGCAAAGCACGACCTTGGCGGGCGCCGGGCCGCTACGCCATGCCGCCAACGAGCGCCCCTGCTGCAACGCCAGCAGAAACGCCGCCAGTTGTTCGCAGGGAATATCGTACGCCTCCCGTTCGGGCATCAGATAGGCGCGACGCAGGGACTTGGACTGATCCGCCCGATGCATCAGGTTCACCCGGCGGCCTTGGGCGACCAGTTCTGCGACAAGCCCGGACTCGGTTTCGCTCATATCCTTAGCCTGATGGTAAGTGCGCGTCCAACCGGCGATGGGCCAGCTCAGCAATAGATTGCTTTGCGGATGAAAGCCCGTTCCCGCCAGAGGCTCATCGGCGTCCTGACTGGCCTGGGCGCAGAACTTTGGCGTGGCGGCGCCTAGACGCATGCTTCGCTCCGTTTGTCATGCTCTTGAGTTTGCGTCGGTATGCGTGTGGTTTTGCCGAAGGGGATGCATAACGGCGAGCCGAACAGGGGATCGCGGATAATGCGGCAGCCCAGGTCGAACACCGCACTGACGGTTTCCTCGGTGATGATCTCCTCCGGACTGCCCTGGGCGTAGACGTTGCGATGCTGGATCGCCACGATGTGGTCCGCGTAGCGACAGGCCAGATTGAGATCGTGCAGGACCATGACGATGGTCTTTTGCTCGCGGTCATTCAGGTCGCGCAACAAGTCGAGAATTTCAATCTGATGGGTGAGGTCCAGGTAGGTGGTGGGTTCGTCCAGCAGCAGAATCTCCGTGTTCTGCGCCAGGGTCATGGCGATCCAGGCGCGCTGTCGCTGGCCTCCAGACAGTGAATCCACGGGTTGATGCTGTAGGGCGGTGAGGCCGGTATCATGCAGCGCTTTTTCAACCAACCGTTCGTCTTCCTGCGACCATTGCCGCAGCAAGCCTTGATGGGGGTAGCGGCCCTGTCTGACCAGTTGATGTACGGTCAGCCCCTCCGGCGCTAATGGCCCTTGGGGCAGCATGGAGAGCTTCTGCGCTACCTGCCGGGTAGGGCTTCGCTGTATTTCCTGGCCGTCCAGCAATACGCACCCTTGCTGGGGTTTAAGCACTCTGGCGAAAGATTTCAGCAGCGTGGACTTGCCGCAGCCGTTACTGCCGACGAACACAGTCACCTTGGCCCGGGGAATTCTCAGGTTCAGCGCTTCAATGATGACCTTCTGCTCATAGCCCAGCGTCAGGTCGCGGCTTTCCAGCGGGTGTTCGGTCGTTGTCGTAATGCTCATGACGATCTCACTATTAATCAGGCGGACAAATGCGTCCTTCTATTTGTCTGCAACGACAGGCCTGTGCATGTCAGGCCCTGTTTCCTGCAGCTAGGCGCCGCCATGCGCCTGTTCATTAACATGTCAGTATCATCGCCATGTTAATAATGACGCTGTCGATACAGCAGATAGATAAAAAACGGCGCTCCCACACTGGAAACGAATACCCCGGCGGGAATGTCCAGCGGCAGAAAGACGGTGCGGCCAATGGTGTCGGCCAGCGCCACCATGCCGCCGCCGATCATAGCCGCCACCGGCGCCAGACTGGAGAAGGAGCGATCCACCAGATGGCGCGCCATATGCGGCGCAATCAGGCCGACAAAGCCAATAGCGCCGGTATAGGCGACGGCGGAGCCGGCCAGGGCGACGCTGATCAATAACAGGATAAAGCGGTTACGCTGCACCGGAACGCCGAGGTTGATGGCGATAGCGTCGCCCATCTCCTGAATATCAATGGTCCGCGCCAGCAGCAGCGACAGTGGGCCCAGGATCAGCAGCCAGGGCGCCAAAGCCTGCACGTCGCTCCATTCCGAGCCGTACACGCTGCCGGTCAGCCACACATAAGCGCTCATGCTGGTGGCGATGGGGCTGATGACGATCATCAGCGTGGTGAGCGCGCTGAGTCCGGCGGACAGTCCGATGCCAATCAACACTAGACGAATGGGGGATACGCCCTGCCGCCACGCCAGCGCATAGATCAACAAGGACGTGCAGGCCGCGCCGAGAATGGCCGCTACCGGCAGCCAGTGGATGCTGACGGCGCCCGCCAGAAACGACAGAAAAAACACCGCCGCCGCAGACGCGCCGCTGGTGATGCCGATAATGTCGGGAGAGGCCAGGGGATTCCTGATAACGCTCTGCAGGATCAGGCCGGACAGCGCCAGCGCGGAACCTGCCAGAAACGCCATCAGTACTCTGGGCAGTCGCAGGGTTTCGATAATAAAGGCGTGATCGCCCGGCTCACTGGCGATCAATTCTTTGATCACTTCCAGCGGGGAAATCCAGAGGCTGCCTGTCGCGATAGCGATAAGCGCCAGCGTCAAAGACGCCGCCAGCACCGCCAAAGTGAGAGTCGCCGAGCGTGGGTTAACCTGCACCGACCACCGGTTAAAGCGCAGAGTGATGAGCCTATGCATGCTGCACGCCCCGCCGCGCCAGATAGATGAAAAAGGGCGTTCCCAACAATGCGGTTATCACGCCGATGGGGACTTCCTGGGGCGGTATCAAAAACCGCGCGGCTACGTCGGCGCTCAGTAGCAGGACAGCGCCCAACACCGCGCAGCCCGGTAGCACCCAACGGTAATCCGCGCCGAGCCAGGCGCGGACCATGTGAGGAACGATCAATCCGACAAAGACGATATTGCCGGCGATCGCCACCGCAGCCCCGGCCAGACCGATGATCAAAACTCCCATCAAAAACCGCAGCATCCCGGTGCGTTGTCCCAGGCCCTTTGCTACTTCATCGCCGGACATCAGAACATTGATATGACGGCCCAGAGCCATGCTGGCGATGATGGCCAACAGAATGCAGGGGGCTACCGGCGCCACCAGATCCAGACTGCGTCCCGCCACCGAGCCCGCCAGCCAGAACAGGATGCTGTCCAGCCCTTCCTGATTGATCACCAGCAGACCCTGGGTGAAGGAGACGAACAAGGCGGTGATGGCGGCGCCCGCCAGCACGGTTCTGACCGGCGTCAGGCCATCGCGACCGAGGGCGCTCAGGCAGTAGACCAGGGTTCCCGCGACGGCGGCGCCGGCGAAAGCGATCCAGATATAGTGTTGCAGGGACGGGACGGAGAAAAGCGTGGTCGACAGCGCAATGGCGAACAAGGCGCCGGCGTTGACGCCGAAGATTCCCGGTGAGGCCAGGGGATTACGGGTCAGCGCCTGCATCAGCGCTCCCGCCACCGCCAGCGCGGAGCCGACGCACAGCGCCGTCAACGCCCGGGACAGGCGGGTGGTCGTGACGATGATATGTTCCGTGGAGCCCGGATCGAAAGCGGTGAAAGCGTTCAGCACGACGCTCAACGGCATGGAGATCTGGCCCAGGGCGATGCTGGCGCTGAAGGCTACAGCCAGTATCAGCAACGCGAGGAGAAGTTGCAGGACGCGACCGGAATTCCGTCCCGCCCGTAAATGCTTGAACGACATTTATTGAGACGAACCGGTGAGGCCGAAATGGTCGTAGATCTGATCCAGCATCAGATTCGCCCCAAGGATGCTGCCGGATAAATGCCAGGCTATCTGGTCGACCTGAAAAACCTGATGCTTACGCACGGAGTCCAGGTTCTTCCACAGCGGGTGACGGGTCCAGTCCGCATATCCCTGCAGCACAGCGGGGTCTTCGGTGTTCATAAACACAAAAAAGACATCCGCGTTCATCGCGGGAATGCTTTCCTTGGTAGCCAGCTTCTGCATCCATTGGTCTTGCGGATGATTGGGAGGACTGGCGAAACCCAGCTCATGCAGAATGGAGCCGGTATAGCTGCCCTGAAGATAAAGACGGGCATGATCCGCCCGGAAGTTAATGGCGGATACTTCCTGCGGCCACTGGTCGCCGAGCTTGAGCTGAATTCGCTGCTGAAAATCCGCCACGCGGTCGTTCCAGTTTCGCAGCAGCGTCTCCGCCTGCGCCTGACGGTTCATCGCCAATCCCATCATGGTTACGGTGTCTTTGAAATCAAACACGGTTTCCAGCGCAATAGTCGGGGCGATTTGGGTGAGGTGGCCGTAGATTTTCTCATGGCGTCGCTTTGAGGCGATAATCAAGTCCGGCTTGAGACCGGCGACCACCTCCAGATTGGGCTGGGTCTCCAGCCCCACATGAGGAACGCCCTGGAGATGAGGACGCAGATATTTGTAGGTGGGCTTCTCCGCCCAGGAATCCACCACGCCCACGGGAATAACGCCCAAAGCGATGGCGGTATCCGTCGCTCCCTGAAACAGCGTGACGACTCTGACCGGTGTACCGGATACCTCAGTCACCCCCATAGAATGCTCAATGCGACGCATAGGTTCATCATTGGCGTGAGCGGAGCCAGGTCCAAGCAGAAGTGCGCCAAGACCGATCAGACATGCAGTGAGCGCGACGAGGCCGCGGCGCGATGAGGAAGCCTTGAAAGGCCATAGACTTAGCCGGAATTTGGGTAACATCGGTATGCGTTTCTATCGTACGAAAGGATACGCGCAGTCTAGCTGGGGGGACTAATAATATCAATAAGAAGCATTCTCATTAACGTTTGCGATGATCGCCCATTAGCCTGTTTATCAGCGGGCGAATATCGCCGCAATGAAACATATCGGCGATCTCATTTTCGCCGAACCGGATGCTGCGGTCGCCACTGCGGCTTTCACTCAGAAGCCGTATTATCAAATTCCCAATCTTGTCCCATTTTTGTTCTGCAAGCGTTTGCATCTGAAGCGTTTCAGAGTGGGAAAAGATCAATGCGGTCGCTTGCTGCTATGTCGCACGATCCTTAAAAGCTTGCCTTTGGAAGCGTTCCGCCGTGTTATCAGCGAAGCCAAACATGATTAATATTTGTCAATAAAAACAGCTGACTGGAAGATTGCGCCTATCGATAGGGTTGATATATGATTGCTGCAGATTGGTTCGGCGCCCCAAGATGGGGCTTGAAAAAGAAAGCCTTTTCATAAAAAGCCGAATCGATTTATCAATGGAAAGACCAATGGAATTTTAGCTCGCAAAGGAAAGTAGTAATGGACGTATCTGCGCGTAAAAAATTAGTGTCTGAATACCTGAGCAAACTCGCTGGAAAACAGGATTTGGACGACTCAGTCGACATCTTCGAAACAGGTCTGGTTAACTCCCTGGCCGCTATCCAATTAATCTCCTTTCTCGAAAAAAACTTCAGAATCAAGGTAGAGATTGACGACCTTGATAACGCCAACTTTTGTAGTATTCAGGCTGTCTGTAATTTCTTGGAGAGAAAGGCGGTGGTAAATGCTTAACCGTTTTCTATCGCCTTCTCAAAACCAGTGGCTGCACGCCTTCGAACAGTTTTCCGCCGATGAAGTCGCGCCTTATGCCGATGAGTGGGATCTACACGAGGCGACCCCCGCCTCGGTAGTGAAAAAGCTCGCCCATAACGGCTGGCTGGGCGGCCTGGCGAAAGAGGAAAGCGGCGGCCTTGGCTTCGACGCCACCACTTTCGGACTTCTCAACATGGCGATCGGGGCGGGAAGCGGCTCACTGACGGGCTTGCTGAACGTCCATTCAATGGTGTTGAAAACCATTGAGGACTGGGGAACGCCGGAGCAAAAGCAACAGTATCTGACGCCGCTGGTTAAAGGCGAGATCATTGGCGCGTTCGCGCAAACCGAGATCGGCGCCGGAGGCGATTCCAAGAACCTGTCGACACAGTTTGTCGACGACGGCGACGCCTTGCTGGTCAACGGACAAAAGACCTGGATCACGTTCGCCCAGATCGCAGACCTGTTTCTGGTGTTCGGTAAATATCAGGGGCTGGACACCGCCGCTCTGATTCCTAAAGAAACGCCAGGATTCACCATCACCGCCAAGAAAAACATGCTGGGTTTCAAGAGCGCCTATCTGGCGGTGCTCGACTTCGTCGACGTGCGGATTCCCAAATCGCACATCATCGGGAAACCGGGCTTCGGCCAGAACCTCATTTCCAACAGCGCTCTGGACTACGGCCGCATCAGCGTGGCCTGGGCGGCGCTGGGCGTTCAACAAGCGGCGCTGGCGGCCTCTGCGCGCAGAGCCAACGCCCGCTCCACCTTTGGTGCGCTGCTAGCGGACCAAGGCATCATTCGCGGCTATCTGGCGGAAATGTCCAGTAGTCTGCTTGCCTCCCAACTCATTTGCCTGTCAGCGACAAAAGCCAAGGAATCCCGGGACGAAGACGCTCTGGAGCAGATTCTTCAGGCCAAGTTTTTTGCATCACATGAAGCCGGTACGGCGGCGGCCAAAGCCGTCCAGATTCACGGCGGCCATGGCTGCGATGAGAGTAACGGCGTCAGCCGTCTCTATCGGGATGCGAAAATTTTGCAGGTCGTCGAAGGCAGCAATGAACTGCAAAAAATGCTGATCGGCAAGGAAGTATGTAATCGATACAGCTATAGCGCTGTATAGACTATTTCATAATCCGCTTCTCACCATTTCTATCCTCCAGGCTTGAGACCCAAGGTCTCGGCTGACGGATGCCTGTCGCCCCGGGTTCGTCTGTAACCCTGGGCGCGCTATGGCTCAGGAGCGACACAGCCAGCAATCAAAGGACTCCGGCTCTATGGACACTGGGCGACTTATTACTGATTTTTTCGAGGACACGGCGCGAGACAACCCCAACCCGGCGATACGCTGGGGCAAGGGGGAGGCTCTATCCTGGCGCGAACTGCATGAGCGCGCGCGGCTACTGGCTCAATATCTGATTGATGAGCGTGACCTGCGCCAGGGCGAATGCGTCGCCATTGGTCTGGAGCGAAGTCCGGCGTTTGTGGTGGCGGCTTACGCCGTGCTGCTCGCAGGCGGCGTTTACTTTCCGCTGGATGCGAAAACGCCCGTTGCGCGCATGGCTTCCATGCTGCAGACGGCGCAGTGTCGCGTTGCGTTTTGCAGCGCCGCCCAGGCTGGCCAGATTTCCCAGGCGGGACCGGATCTGGCGCTGATTCTGGCGGAGCGGCTGGAGGATATTTATGTATGCAAACCTGAAATAGACGCGATGCGGAATGCGCCGCAATTGCAGGCGTCGGACCCGGCTTATCTGATCTTTACGTCCGGCACGACAGGAACCCCGAAAGGGGTGCTGGTCAATCACGGCGCGTTTATCAACCGTCTGCAATGGCATCAACAACACAGTGCGATGACGGCGTCGGACATCATTCTGCAACGCACCGCGCTGACCTTTGACGTGTCACTGTGGGAGCTTTTCCTGCCTGCGTTGAACGGCGCCAGTCACTATTTGCTGCGCCCAGGTCTGGAGTCTTTTCCCAGAGGCATCGTGGCGGCGCTGCAAAGTGAAAATATCACCGTGGCGCACTTCGTTCCCAGCCTGCTCAAACCGGTGCTGCAGGAGTTGCAGCATGACGCAACGACGCTGCGCAATGTCTATGTCAGCGGCGAATCGTTGCAGGCCAGTCTGGTCGAACAGTTCCAGGCGCAGCTCGGCTCTAGCTGTCTGCTGACTAACCTGTATGGTCCGACGGAAGCGGCTATCGACGTCAGTTACTACGATTGCGTCGCACCTGCGCCCAAAAACGTGCCCATCGGACAGGCGCTTACCGGTTGCGAGTTATACATTGTCGACCCGGAAACATTAGCGCTGAAAGGTGATCTGGAGCAGGGAGAAATCGCCATTGGCGGAATTTGTCTGGCTGAAGGTTACTACAACCGTCAGGACTTGACGGACAAAGCCTTTGTTTTTCATCCAGAGCTGCAACAACGTATCTATCTGACCGGCGACCTGGGATGGCGTGAAGACGGAGATGTGTTTTTCTGTCAGGGGCGCAAGGACACCCAGGTGAAACTACGCGGGCTGCGCATCGAATTAGGCGAGATAGAACATCACCTGCTTAATCATCCAACGATTACGGAAGCGGTCGCCTGTGTGGTGGACGATGAAGAAGGCGAACAATGGCTGGTCGCCGCCATCGTTACAACGGGAGAAACCCTGGAAGCCCAGGAGCTGCGCCAATTCCTCGCAGCGCAAATGCCTGCCTATATGTTGCCGACCCGATTCTGGCAGGCCGGTAAGTTGCCCAGATCCAGCTCCGGCAAACTCAACCGTAAATCCATTGCGGACAGCATGCGAGACCACTTCTTTGCGGAGGCGGTGGCGTAACTTATGACTAAGCTGACATTTGAGTTGTCCCGGTCGCAGCAGGCCGTTTTCAAGATGGAAGCCTTTCATTTGTCCGGGCGGCGCTTTTATCTGGGCGGCGTGGCGCGCATGCATGGCGGTCTGTCGCTGGAGCGCCTGGCGCAGGCCGCTGAAGCGGTCGTTCACGCCGAGGATGTCTTCCGCATTGGCTTTGTCGCCGATGCGTCCGACACGCTGTGGCGGGGCGTGCGTCATGAGGCGCCACTGTCGGACGTGCAAAAGGTGGATTTCAGCCAGCATCCTGATCCGGAACAGGCGTTCTCCCAGTGGGCCGAGCGTCAGCTGCTGCTGGAAGAGGATCTGGCGCGAACGCCGATCCGCGTCTTCGCCGTCCAGTATCGCGACCAGCGATCCGGCTGGTTTGTGAAGGCCCACCACGCCGCCGCAGACGGCGCCGCGCTGGCGTTATTAATGGAGCGTCTGGCGGCGGCGCTGGAAGGCGACGCCTGTGGGCAGGTCGGGAGCCCTGCTTTTTCCGTCGTGGCGGAGCGGGAGCAGGAGTACGAAGCGTCTCCACGGAGGAGCAGGGATGCGGAATACTGGCGCAGCCTGTTCGGCGAATCCGCTCCCGCCGCTCTGCAAACCAGCCGCCAGCCCATTGGCGACTATCGGGGCGGGGAAGCGCGCAGCAGACGCGTGCGCCTGTCCCTGCGCGCCGATCAGAATGCGTTGCTGGGTCAGTTCAGAGCGGATGGCGGTTCCGTGTTCCGTTTGTTTTTCGCCGCGGTCGCCTATGCGCAAATGGTGGTGGAAGACGGCGACGCGGTCCTGGTGCAGGCGCCGATGTTGAACCGCTGGAGCGAGGATGAAAAACGCGCCATTGCGATGGCCGTGGCGCCAGTGCTGGTTCCGGTATCCCGTGCTGCGGGTGAGACAGTGGCGGACTGCTATCGCGTCCTGCGCAAGGGGCTGCAAAAAGCCCTGGCGCATTCCCGATACGCCCCCGGCGCGCGTTGGGGCGACTTCGCCTCACAAGACTGGAAACGGGTCATTCCTGCGTTCGGCGTGTCCTATCAGACTGGCGCGTTTCAGCCTTCCGTCTCTGGCGCGCAAGTGGAAATCGACCATTTGCAGGCGGTGGAAGCGCTGTTCGCCACCGTACATATTCATGATCGCTTCGAGGATGGAAGCATCAAGCTGGAAGCGGATTTTCGTCGCCAGTGGTCGGAGCCTCAATGCCGCGCCTTTCTGCAGACGGTAGCGGACTACGCCATAGAAGCGGCTGCGGATGTGATGACCGCCGCGGAAACAATATGTAAAACGCATAAAACGCGTAAAACCCATAAAACCCATGAGAAGGAAGCTTCGCAGTCCGTTGCAGAAACCATGACGCCTATCGGCGCGCGCATTCGGGACGCTTTCCAGCGTTACTCCGACCACTTGTTATTCAGCGCAGGCCCGGATGACGCTCCTATTCACTACCGCCAGGGCTGGGACTGGATGCGCGGGCTGCGCGAACACTTTCGTCAGCAGCGCGGCGGCGATGATCGACCCGTCATGATCCTTGGGCGCCGCACGCCGGCGACAGTGTTGGCGTATCTGGCCTGTCTGATCGATAACATCACCGTGGTTCCCGTTTGTCCCACGACGCCTGCGGCCAGGCTGTTAACTATCGCCCAAAATTCCGGGGCGTCTCTGTGCCTGTACGTAGCGCCTGATCAGAGTCTGGCGGAAAGCCTGGAACTGCCGTTGGCGCTGCTGGAATGGTCCACTCACCAGGCGTCAGAGTCATCGGTTTGGTCCGCAACAACGGCGCCGGACGCCTTAACGGACGCAGTCCAGGATAAACCCGCTTATATCCTGTACACCTCAGGCTCGACGGGAGAGCCCAAAGGCGTGGCGATCTCTCCTGTGGCGCTGGCGCATTACGCCGTGGCGGCCGCCAAGGCTTACGCGGGAGAGCAGCCGTTCAATACGCCGTTGTTCACCTCCTTTGGATTCGACCTTACCCAGACCAGCATTCTGGTTCCTGTTCTGTCCGGCGGGTTTATGCAGCCTCATGAACAGGATATTCGCGATAACCCCGAGTTGCTGCGGACGCTGCTGGCCGATGAGCGCTTGTCCGGGGTGAAATGCACGCCTTCCCATTTGTCTCTGCTCACGGAGCACAGCGTTCCGCGGCGCCACCCGCTGACCTTTGTGGTCGGCGGCGAAAACCTGTCCGAGGGGCTGGTGCGACAGGCGTTGCGCGTTTTTCCCGCCGGCAGCTGCGTGGTGAATGAATACGGTCCTACCGAAGCGACGGTGGGCTGCTGCATTCATACCCGTCACAGTTCGACTGTAGCCGCCGAAGACAGCGGAGGCGTCACGCCCATTGGCGCGCCGCTTGGCGCTGCGCTGATGTCGGTGCGCGACGCCAGAGGAGAACCCATGCCGCAAGGATTTCAGGGCGAGTTATGGATCGGCGGCCCGGTGCTGGCGGAGGGTTACCTCAACAACCCCATGCAGACTGACGCCAAATTCGTGCGCAGTCGTCGGGACGGACATCGCTGGTATCGCTCCGGCGACCTGGGCGTAAAAGACGCCCAGGGCCAGCTGCACTGTCTCGGGCGCATTGATGAAGAATTCAAAGTGCGCGGTTATCGCATTCATCCCACGGAAATCGAAAAAGCGGTGGAAAGCGCGCTGGCGGCGCTGGGTGCGGAGGGTCGCCAGGGCAAGATAAAAGCGTTGAAGCTGGCGGCCGCCAACGCCTCGCATGCGTCGGACGGGGCAGGCGAGAGTCGCGAGCTGGTGGCGCTGTGCAGCAGTGCGCCGATCTCTTACGACGACCCGGATTTTCAGGCGCGCCTGCAGGACAGACTGCCCGACGCCTGGCTGCCCGGCCTGTATTGCACGGTGTCGCCCTGGCCGGTCAACGCCAACGGCAAAGTGGATATGAAGGCGCTGACGGCGGCGGCTCACAGCGCCCTGGCGGCGACGCTAACGCCCTCGCGCAGCATCGGCGGGCAGGACGCCGACGCCGCACAAACCTATTCGCTGCCTGAGTGGTTGAATGACGACTTTTTCGCGCCGATCTGGCCCCAGGGCGTGGACCTGAAGGCGTCGTTCCTGGCGCTGGGGGGCGACTCGATCAAAGCCATCCGTCTGGCGGCGCTGCTTGCGAAGCAGGGCGTCCGCGTCGGCGCGGGGGAGCTGCTGTCCATGGCCGCCCTGGGCGCCGTGCTGGAGAAAGCCTGCGCGAACAGTCAGACGCTGAATGCCGGCGAGGCCATCGCCATTGAGGATATCGATGCGAACTGGATCACCCATCTGCCCAGCGTGCGCTGGATGCGGGAGCAAGGCTTTCACTATCCGAATCGCCTGCAACAGGGGGTGACCCTGGCGGCGCCGTCGTCGCTGGCGCCGGAGCGCATTCACGCCGCCGTTCAGGCGGTGCAGGGGCGTCATAAAATCTTTGCGCTAAGAACCAACGCCGACCTTAGCGCCTGTCATTTTGAGTCCGCCTCAACCTCGCTGGCCGTACATGAACTGGCGACAGGGGAGTCGCTCATGGCGCGGTTGCGTGAGTTGCAGGGCGCAGTCAGCCTGCAACATCAGCCCAGCGTTCATGAAATTGTTTACGACCCTGCGTCGGACCAGAACTATCTGATCTGGGTGTGCCATCACCTGATTTGCGACGTGCATTCCTGGATCTATTTACTGGACGAACTGGATCAGGCCCTGGGCGATGCGACTACCGCTGGCGGAGAAGTAGAGGCTGGCGCGTTCCTGTGGGGGAAATGGTTGCGCGATCACGGCGGTGCGGCGCAAACGGCGCACTCCGGGGATGCAACGGCGACGGCGGAGCCAGTCAGATTGACGCTGACGCTGTCGGGCGCGGACATTCAGGACATGGAGCGGCGGCTTAAGGCGGAGCGCACCCAGTTGCTCGCCGCCGCGCTGATGGCGGCGCTGAATGAAGACAACGCCACGCCGGCGCAGCCTGTGGCGCTGTTTGAACATCACGGTCGCGTTTTTTCGGAAGCGAACGTTCCCCACGAATGGGACGGCGCGCTGGCCAATGCGGTGGGCTGGTTCACCGGCTTCCATCAGGTGAGCCTGGATCCGCTTGCGCAAGGCGCGTCGGCGCAGTTGCGAGAGATCAAGTCCCGTTGTTGCGACGGACGCCAGAACTGGCTCCGTCACCTGGGCGCGCAGACTCAGCGGGTCAGACCTTTGCTCTGTATCAACGATATTGGCGGTGGGCTAAGCGGGCAGTGGCGTCACTTCACCCTGACGCCGGCGTTGTCCGGGGGCTTCCGCCATCCGCAGGAACGCAGTGTGGCCGACTTTGACCTGCTGGTGTTTGACGAGCGCGAGTCCGGCGCGGTTAGCGTGGAATTGCGTCTAGGCGTTCCCGGCGCCAGCGAGGCGCGCGCCATCCAGTACCTGACGCAACTGAACGCCGGACTGTCAGCCTGGCGCGATGCACTGGCGGGCGAGGGCGACGCGATTTCTGCCGCGCCGTCCGTCCTGCTTCCCTCGGATTTTCCCTTTTGCCAGCTCTCACAGACGGAGCTGGATCTCATCATTAACGGAGCCGCAGTATGAGAACCGCTATGGATTCAGCTAAAACCGTCTTTCTTTTTCCCGGAGTGGGCGCCCAGCAGCCGGATATGTTCGCCGAATTCCTGGTTTATCCCGAGTATCGGGAGCGCCTGCAGGAAGTGTCGGAGCTGTCCCAGGTCAACCTGCAGGACGTGATTCACGGCGAGCGCCGCGACGTGCTGAAACAGGTGCGCATCGCTCAGTTGGCGCTGACGGCGACCACCGTCGCCATCGCCGATATATTGCGCAAGCACTGCGGGCTGGTTCCCGATTTCGTGATGGGACACAGCCTGGGCCAATATCCCGCCATGTGCGCCGCCGGCTATCTGGATCTGGCTACGCTCACTCAGGTGGTCAATCTGCGTTCCGAAATCGTCGAGGCCTGCGCGCGTCAGTTTGAGCAAGGTGAAATGTGCTGGGTGCTGCACGCCCCCGCCGCGACCGTCGCACAGGAAGTGGAGAAGGCGAGAGCAGAGGACGGGGTGAATATCTACATCTCCGCCATAGACGCCTTCGATCAGGCGACGGTCTCTGGAGAAATGGCGGAGATTCGACGTTTTGCGCCGCGGATGGAGGCCATGGGCGGTCTGCTGTATCCCCTGAAGATCGGCGGACCTTTCCACTCTCCGCTGATGGCGGAAGCGCGTGCGCAACTGGAGCGCCAGCTGGACTTCCTGCCGACCGCGCAACCGGTCGAACAGCTGTCCCGCCTGGTCTGTAATGTGAGCGGCGCGGAAACGCCGGCGGCGGAGATAAAAACGTCCATCTTGCAACACCTGACGTCGCCGGTGCAGTGGTTGCGGAGTTTGCAGTATGTGGCGCAAAACGGCGTCACCCGTTATCTGGAAATTTCCCCCAAATCCGTCCTGAGTTATCTGACCCAGCGCGCGAACCTGCCGATGCAATCGGTTTGCGAACCTCAGGACCTGTTCGCCTTCGCGCAAACGATGAGCGCGCCGCAGAATCGCCGCGAGCAGTTTCTGCAACGCTGCTGTTATCACCTGTACAGCGCGAAACTGCCGGTTCTGGATGATCCCGGCGCCCTGCAACAGCTGCGTCGCATCAGAAACGAGGTAAAGGAGACGCTGGCTGATGCGGACCGCCATCAGGATCAAAACGACAGACAGGCCGCCTTCATCCACGCCCGCACTCAGCAGTGGCTGAACATTATCGAAGACGCTGGCGCCGTCTCTCTGGCCATCGACAAGCGCAGGCTGCAGCACCTTTATGACGCGGCGGAGCGCTGCGCATGAAGTCGTCAAACTACATTGAAGAGTTGCTGCAGGCGACTCCGCAAGCGAGTGGTTTGCTGTTTCATGCGTTGAAGGACGGCAACAGCGCCTATCACATTGGCGTGTCCTTTACTCTGAATACGCTGGCGAGCCAGACGGAGATTGGCGACCTGTGGCGGCGAATCCAGGCGGCGCAGCCCGCCCTGCGATCCGTTTTCCTGTGGCGTGGCCTGCGCACGCCGCATCAGGCGGTGTACGCGGCGCCCCGCATTGCTTTGGACTATTCGCCTCTCGCTGCGTCAGACCACAAAGCCCGCTGTCTCGACTGGCTGGCGCAGTCCAAGGCGCGGCCGTTTGAGCTGGACGCCGAAGTGTTCCGCATCGCCTGCCTGCATGACGTTGCAGCGGGGACGCTGAGCATCGCTTTCTGTTTCCATCACATACTGATGGATGGCTGGAGCAGCTCATTGCTGGTCTCCCTGTGGGTGCAGGGCCTGCGCGGCCAGGCTATCCCGCCGCTGGCGTCGCGGCTGTATTCGCAGCAGCTTTGGAAAGGGCTTGACCCGGAAGCGTTGCAACGCAGTCGGGAGTATTGGCGCGATGCGTTGCAGGACGCTGACGACAGGGATGTGGCCGTCACCACAAAATTACTGGATGAACCCCTGTTCCGTCGTGCGACATCAAAATCAAACCCTGACGACGAGCCGCTCGCAGAGACTACCGCAAAAGCCGGGCGTTTGTGGCCGCAAGAGCGTAAGGCGGAGATTGAGGCGCTGTGCCGTCGCGCCGGCGTGACGCCAGCGAGTTTTGTGTACCTGTGTTGGGCGCTGACCTTAAGCAAGCTTACCTTTCAGAAAACCGTGGCGTTCGGCTGCGCGTTTTCCGGTCGCGAGGCGGCGCTGGCGCAGAACGCCGAGCAGCAGCCGTTGGGACTGTTCACCAACACGACGCCGCTGTTGCTGACCCTGGACGGGGCCTGGACCCTGGAAAAGGCGCTGCGCGCGATGTTCGAGACCTTGCAGCGCACTCAGGCCCACGAAAAAACGCCGCCGCTGCTGATCCGTGAAGTCGCGGGTCAGAGAGAAGAGTTGTATGACTCGCTGGTCGTGTTCGACAACTATCCTATCGACCCCAGTTTGCAGGACGCGTCCTATGCAACCAGCCTGACCGATCTGCATACCGAGGAAACCACCCATTTCGGCCTGACCCTCACAGTTTCCGGTGCGGACACCTGGAAGGTCGAGTTAAGCGCGGGCGAAACCTTCAGCGGCGATCCCGCCGCAGTGACCGCAGCGTTTCACGCCTTCGACAGTCTGGCGGCGGATCTGGTCGCGCAGGCGGACAACGCGCCGATTGCGGATTGCCTGTTACAGCTGGTCCCGGATCAGGCGCAGGCGAGCCATCTGGTGGCGGGAGCGACCACGGCAACGGCGGACATCAACGCCGCCTTGCAAGGCATTCGTCAGCGTCTGATTGAGGCGCCGCATCACGTCGGACTGATCGACGGCGAACGCCGCATCAGCCACCGCGAACTGGCGCAACGCATCGCCGGCGTGCAGGCGCAATTACAACGGGCGGGCTTTGTGGTCGGCGACCGGGTAGGCGTGCATGCGCCGAAAGGCGAAGGATCGACGGTGGCGATTCTGGCGATCCTGTTCAGCGGCGGCAGCTACTTTTATCTCAACCCGAAAGACCCGACGTCGCGCAAGCAGACCTTATTGGAACTGGCGGGTTGCGGCATTGTGCTGTGCGATGGCGCGCTGATCGCCGAATTAGGCGCGGATAGCGGTTGTCTTCTATTGGAAATAGAGGCGTCTCTGGCGACGCAAACGGACAGCAATGTCCCGTTCCCACTGCCGGCGTTGTGGTCGCAACGGCGTCCCGAAGACGAGTTTTATTTCATTTTCACCTCCGGCACCACCGGCGCGCCCAAAGGCATCTCCATTCGCAACGAGTCCGTCGCGAATCTGCTGGACTGGTTCATTGGTGAAACCGGCCTCACCCAGGCGGACCGGGTGCTGGGACTGACGGATCTGAATTTCGATCCCAGCGTGGAAGACCTGTTCGGCAGCCTCTGCGTGGGCGCTACGCTGATATACCCCGCGCCACTGGTTTTACAGGACCGCACGGCGTTTATCTGCATGATGCAGGAGACAGAAACGACCCTGGTCAATTTCATCCCTGGCGCCATTGCGCCGCTGCTGGAAGACGCCCCCAGACTGCCCGCCATGCGGTTGTGGATCTTCGGCGGGGAGGAACTGCCGTTGCGCTTGCGGGATCAGCTGCTGGGCCAGGGATATGCGGTGAGCAACCATTATGGTCCCAGCGAGACGACCGTGGACTGCCTGAGCGCCAGACAAACGCCGGATACGGCGGTCGCCATCGGCTGGCCTATTCAGAACGTCGTCGCCTATTGCGCGGATATATTCGGCAAGCCGCTGCCACCCGGCGTACGCGGTGAACTCTGGGTGGCGGGGCGCGCAGTGGCCCGAGGGTACGCCACGAACGCGGTTGAGACCGCCAGAGCCTTCGTCAACTACCAGGATCAAAGGTTCTATCGCACTGGAGATGCGGTGACTCTTTCTCCCGCGAGCGGATTCAACTATTTGGGACGCATCGACGATCAGGTGAAAATCAACGGCGTGCGTATCGAACCCCGTGAGCTGGAGCGGGTGGTGGAAACCATGGCGGAGGTGCAGGCCAGTTGTCTGTTGCCGGTCCGCGACCCGGGCGGGAAGCGGCAATGGCGGCTGTTCGTCGACAGCGCTGCGCCAGCGGCGCAACTGGAGCCCCGTGTTCGCGAGCACATTCGCCGGCATCTGCCGGAGTCATGGACCCCGTCGCGAATTCTGGCGGTGAATGGTTTTGCGCGTACGCTCACCGGCAAGATCGACCGCCGGCGGCTACTCGATATCGCCGACCGACAGGCCCGGGAAGACGCCCAGACGGCGGCTGCGCAGGCGCCGCTGACAGACCCGGTGGAGGCGCAGGTGCAGGCGGTCTGGCGTGACATTCTGGAGACCCCGGTAGTGGCGTCGGACATCAACTTTTTCGACGCCGGCGGCGACTCCATCAAAATTATTACCCTGCAATCGCAACTGCAGCAACGATTCGCCCGGGACATTGGCGTGGCGGTTATTTTTGAGCATCCGACCATCGCCTCCTTCGCCGCCTGGATCAGGCGCAGCGAAGCGTCCGCAGAGCATACCGGCGCGCAGACGGACCCGGCTGACGCCGGCGCTGCGTCCACCCAGGCACATATCCTGTCGTCCGCCCGTTCCGGCAAGAACCGGCTGGCCGACAGACGGCGTAAAGTAAAAGGAAGTTCAGTATCATGAAGCGAGAATTTAGCGGTAACGAAGTCGCCATAATTGGTATTTCCTGCCGATTCCCCCAAAGCCCCGACTGGCGCGCGTTCTGGCGCAATCTTCTGGCGGGGCGCGAGCTGGTGTCGTTTTTTTCCAGGGACGAACTGTTGGCCGCCGGCGCGCCATCCGACCTCATCGACCTGCCCAACTACGTGCCGGCCAAAGCCGCGCTTGAGGATGCGGAGTGCTTTGACTATGAGTTCTTCGGCTATTCGCAGCGGGAAGCCCAGAAAATGGACCCGCAATTGCGGGTGCTGCACGAAGTCAGCTACAACGCCTTTCTCGACGCCGGGCTGAATCCTGGCGCGTCCTCTCTCAACGCCGGCGTGTTCATCGGTTCGACGCTGAACATGGAGCGGTTGGAGCAGTTCGCGGGCGCCAGTCAGGACATCGCGGAAATGTTCGACGTCGGCAACTACAACGACCCCGCCGCCTTCGCCACGCAGATCGCCTATCGTATGAAACTGCAGGGGCCGGCGGTGCATGTGCAGACCGCCTGTTCGACCTCGCTTTCCGCCGTGCACTTTGCCTGCAAGTCCTTGCTGGCGGGAGAGTGCGACATGGCGCTGGCCGGCGGCGCCTGCATTACGGACCCGGTGGCGGGGGGCTATCTGTACCAGAACGGCATGATCCTGTCGCCGGACGGTCACTGTAAGACTTTCTCGGATCAGGGCCAGGGCACGGTCAACGGCAATGGCGTGGGGGTGGTGTTGCTGAAGCTTCTGGAAGACGCTTTGGCGGACGGTGATCCGATTCATGCGGTGATCCTGGAGTCCGCCATGAACAACGACGGCGCTCGCAAGGTGAGCTTTGAAGCCCCCAGCGTGCAGGGGCAGGCGGATGTCATTTCTCAGGTGTACCAACTGGCGGATATTCCGTTCTCCAGTCTGGGCATGATCGAAGCCCACGGCACCGCCACGGTGCTTGGCGACCCCATAGAAATCCAGGCGTTGAACAAAGCGGCGCAAGCGTTGACGCCGCCGGAGCAACTGGCGCAGTTTCGTTGCGCCATCGGCAGCGTAAAATCCAACATGGGGCATCTGGATGCGGCGGCGGGCGTCGCAGGTCTGATCAAGGCGGCCCTCAGCGTTCGCTACGGCAAAATTCCCCCCACGCTGCATTTCGACAAGCCTAATCCCCATCTGGAACTGGATAAAACCCCTTTCTGGGCCCCGACCCAGGCGGCGGACTGGCCCGCAGAACAGCCCATTCGTCGGGCGGGAGTCAGTTCATTCGGCATCGGCGGCACCAATGTGCATGTATTGCTAGAGCAACCGCCGCGCATCGAGGATCTGGACGCTGCCAACTCCATGGAGACAGCGGTGAAGACCGCTGAGACACAGACAGCGGCGCAGGGGCATATTCTGCCGTTGTCGGCGTCGTCTCCGGCGGCGCTGGCCCGTTTGGCGCAAGCCTACGCCTTGCATCTGGACCTGGAGCTTGCAGAGGGCGGCGCGGATCTGTCGCTTATCGCCCGGCAGTTGCAGGACAACCGCAGCGAGTATGCCTGTCGTGCGGCCTTTGTCGCCACCGACGGCGCGGACTGGACGCAGCAACTGGACGCATGGGAATGGACGGACGGCGCCGAGAAGCCCAGAGACGAGCAGGTCTGGCTGTTCCCGGGGCAGGGATCGCAATCCGCGCAAATGGGGCTGCGTCTGGCGGCGGAATTTCCCGAATTCGGCGAACTGTATTTCCGTCTGCTGGAGCAGGCGGCGCAATTGCTGATCACAGAATTGGGCGCACAGCCCGGCGCTGAGCGGGATGTCCTGATCGAGCGCCTCAAGCAGCCGGAATCCCTGTCGACGCTGTATCTGCAACCGCTGATTTATGCGCTGCAAACCGCCCTGGGCGTCTGGTTGCGCGAGATGGGCTGTCAACCGGCAGCTTTGTGCGGTTTCAGTCTGGGTGAATTCGCCGCGGCGGCGGTCGCAGGCGTTTTCACCCCGGAAGAGGGGATGGCCCTGGTGGTCGCCCGCGCGAGGCTGATGGACGCCACGCCCAAAGGCGCGGTGTTCGCCGTGAGCTGCAAGCAAGGCTTTGACGACCCGTTGCCGGCTGAGCTGTGGCGGGTTGCGGAACTGAGTCCGGGAACCTGGACGTTGGCGACCTCGGAGGAGGGCGCTGCGGCGGCGGAAGCCTGGCTGACGCGCCAGGGATTGACGTTCAAGCGCGTAGCGGTGTCCCACGCCTTCCATACGCCGTTGATCGAACCGGCGGCGCGGGCGTTCGGCGAATTGCTGCAATCCTGCGCGCTACAACCGGCGCAATGCGCCATTTTTTCGACCGCCACGGGACGCAAGCTCGACGAGAGCGACATGTGCGATCCGCAATACTGGGTGCGGCAAATGCTGTCGCCGGTGCAGTGGGGCGCGGCGCTGGCGGAAGTGAATGCGGCGTTTCCTGATGTGCTCTATACACAAATCGGAACCGGCGTGGATTTGCTGCAGCATGCGCGTAAATGGCTGCGTCTGCAGGCGTCAAGATTGACGCCAAGTCTGGGCGCCGCCGGCGTGGAGCAAGAGGCGACGGCGCTACGCCAGTTCATCGCCAAAACCTGGTCCCAGGGCGCGCGCATCGCCTGGTCGCGGCTGTATCCACAGCAGGAGCGGGATCAAGAAAGCCTGCGCAGCCATCTGCCCGGCCACGCCTTTGAGCGTCGCGTCTGCGCGCCGTTGACGAGCGCTGTTGCGGCGGCTCCCAGGCAGAACGCCGACACGGTGGCCTCATTGTTCTTTGGCTCGCATTTTTATGGGCAGGAATGGGAAAGCATTGGCGCGCAACCGCCCGAACGTTTGCCGATGGATGAAACCCCGGATACCTGGATTATCTGTCGTCAATTGACGCAACGAGAACGGGATCTGGCGCAGGCGCTGGAAACCCGCGATCAGCGCTGCGGAGTGATCGAGTGCGGGGAGTGGCGAGGCGATTTCAGCAAGATCCATGCTGAGTTGCAGGACTGGCTGACGCAGCAGGAGTTGCGGGCGTCTGCGGCGATGGACGTGATTATCACCGGGTTGCTGGATGACCTGGACGCCACACAGGCGCAATTCTGGACGTTCTGGCTCCCGGTGGCGCTGGCCAGGTGGAGCGCGGCGCAGCCGTCCTCGCCAAAATTAAGACTGATATTTCCCGCCGTCGGCATGGCGGCCTGGGAGGGAACGGAAACCCTGAGCGCGGAAAAAAGCCAGTTGTTGGGCCCATTGCTGATTGCGCCGGAAGAGTACACGGATCTGTCAGCCCTGTGCATAGACCTGACGAGTGGACAGGCGGACGGGGAAAGCGTCGCCCAGGCTCTCAAACCCTGGCTGGAGCACGGCTGGCGCGGCGGCCAGTTCTATTGCTTGCGACACGATGCGTTTTGGCGTCGACGTGTGAGCGCACGGATACAGGAGCAACCTCTGGCGCGCGCGCTCCCAGACATCAGCCGTAACAGCTGGGTGCTCATCACCGGCGCCAATGGCGGCATGGGCGCGGCGATTGCGGAGCATCTGGCGGAGGTCTACCACTGTCATCTGCTGTTGCTGGTGCGCAAGTCTTTACCGCCGCGACGGGACTGGGCGGCGGAGATCGCCGGTCAGAGCGCCAACGCTGAGTTTCTGCAATGGGTGCTGAACCTTGAATCCAAAGGCGGCCGCGTCACCTTGCTGCAGGGAGATCTTGGCGACGAAGCGACCCTGAGCAAGGCTTTCGCGCCGGTGTTCCAGCTCGCAGCGCAAGGCGTTGGCGTCGACTATGTGTTCCATACCGCCGGTCGCGGCGAAGGGGCCATGATGCAGATGCGCTCGGAGGCGGAATCCCTCGCCACCCTGGCGCCCAAAGTCACGGGAACCCGTTTCCTGTGCGACAACGTGGAGCGGTTGGGGAAACCGACCCTTTTGCTGTTCTCCAGTCTGGGCAATTTACTGCCGAAGGAAAAGGTCGGGCAGGTCGCCTATGTGGCGGCCAATGCCTGTCTGGAGGCTTACGCAGAGCAGGTGCGCCGCCGTGGCGGGCGCGCCCTGGCCATCGCCTGGGACGACTGGGCGGAGTCCGGCATGGCGACGCGCTCGGCGCAGCAACTGGATGACGCCCTCAAACAGCCTGTGCGGTCCGAAGCGGAGCATGCCTCGCTGTGGCGACGCCCTCTGGACGCCAGGCGGGAGTGGTGGCTGGACGAGCACCGCATGGACGCCGCCACGACAGTGATGCCGGCCATGGGCATGGTGACCTTGGCCTATCGCGCCATCGCCGAGCAAGGGCTGGCGCAACGGTTTTCTCTGCACGGCGTCGCCATTGAAAGGCCGCTGGTGGTGCAGGACGGAGTAGAGTTAGACGTGGCGGTGGCGTTCTCCGACGACCGCGCGGCTTTCACGATTTTCTCCGGTGTTGGCGCATTCTCCACCGAGTCCTGGACCCGCCACGCAACCGGCAAAATCCGCCTTGGCGACAGCGCGATATCATCGCAACTGGCCGGCCCGGAGCCAGTCGGGAGCAAGGAGTCAGTGGGTGACGAGGAGCCCGTTGGGCAGAGGGAGCCTCTGTTCCGCGCTCGCGATGGCGTCGGCGTCAGCCCCAACGGCGCGCTGGCCTTCGGACCGCGCTGGCGCAATGTGATCGCGGTGGATCGCGTCGCCCCCGACGCCGTCGCCGTGCAATTGCAGTTGCCGGCGGCTTATCAGGGCGAGGCGGCGACGGAGGGGCTGCATGTCGCGTTGCTGGACACCGCCACCCTGATCGCCTCTCCGGAACAGGAGGACGCGCAATATGCGCCGGTGTCCATCGGCGCGTTCACGCAGTATGCGCCCATGGGCGACCGGGTCAGAAGCTGGGTGCAGGTCAGCGATCTGGGCGCCGGCAAATTGCTGCAGGTGAAAATCTATTCGGATGCGAACGCCTTGTTGGTGGCGATCGACGATCTGCTGCTGGTGGATGCGTCGGAGGCGTTACGCAGTAATGACTCGGCCCGTCATGCCGTCATGCGTTTACGCAATGGCGACGCCCGCGACGGCAATTTCGCCTTCGAATCCCGCCAGGAGCCGCGCCGGGAGCCCGGCCCGCTGGAGGTGGAGATTCAAGTCAGGGCGGCGGGACTTAACTTCAAGGATGTCTTGATCGCCCTGGGAGTTTTACCCGCGCCGTCCGACCCGAGCATGACCTTCGGCCAGGAAGCGGCGGGGGTCGTCACCCGGGTTGGCGCGGAGGTGACCAACGTTCGCGTCGGCGACCGCGTGATGTGCGCGGGGCATAGCTGCCTGGCGGAGCACGTCATCATGCCGGAGAGAGTCGTGGCTCTTATCCCCCCTGTGCTCGGATATCAGCAGGCCGCCGGCGTCCCTGTCGCGTTCACCACCGCCTGGATCGCTCTGAAGCATGCCGCCAATCTCAAACGGGGCGAACGCATACTGATCCATTCCGCCGCTGGCGGTGTGGGCATGGCGGCCATGCAGATCGCGCTGCATCTGGGGGCGGAAGTCTGGGTCACCGCCGGTACGGAAGAGAAACGTAATCTGCTCATGAGTATGGGCGCCAAGGGCGCCGCCAATTCCCGCACGCGGGAGTTTGGCGAGGCGTTCCGACGTCAGCTCGGTGACAGGCCGTTTCAGGTGATACTCAACGCGCTGGCGGGAGAACTTCTGGAAGAAAGCGTGTCTCTGTTAGCGCCGCAAGGTCGTTTTCTGGAGCTTGGCCTGCGGGACATCTTGCAGGATTGGAAGCTGGGATTGTCGATTTTTGCGGAGGGCGGCAGTTTCCACGCCGTGCAGGCTGGCGCTGAGCACCCTGCTTACAAAGAAGCCTGGGCCGAGGTCGTGGCGCTGCTGGAGCGGGAGGCGCTGAGACCATTGCCCACCAAAGCCTACGCCGCCAGAGACATCGCCGACGCGTTTCAGTTTATGGCTCAGGGCAGGCACATCGGAAAGATCGTCATTGCGATGGAGTCGCGTTCGGAGGAGCGAAGCTTCGCCGCCAAACTGCGGGAAGAGGGCCTGTCGAATCGGGAAGGTACGCAAATCGCCCTGGCGATGGCGACCCTGGCGCGGCAGACCTCATCGTCTTTTGCTGCTGTATCCAAACTGCCGATCGGCGTGGTGCTGGAGAAACAACTGAGCACTCAGCAGATGCTGTTCAGCGCCAGCGCTTCTCAGGGCGCGCCGGACGCCGCGGATGAGGCGGAATCTCTGGCGGGCGCGGACGCGGAGACGCTGCTGCAGGCGATGCGCGCCATGCTGGAAAGCTTCCTGGGCACGGACGGGCTGGATGTGGACGCCAGCTTCTTCAACCTGGGAGCGACCTCACTGGATCTGATCCAGTTCGCCAAGCGGCTGGAGCAAAGGCTGGCCCGTGAGATTCCGGTGGCCTTGTTGTTTAAAGCCGCCTCCCTGCGTGAGCTGAGCAAGGAACTGGCGCCAGCGGAGTCTGCGCCGGTGGATCCCGCGCCGACCGCGCAGGCGGATCTGGGCGACAAGCGACGGGCGCTGCAGGCTCGCCGTAAGTTGCGGGGCGCGACCCAGCGTCAGGAGAGCGAAGTCAATGAATAATGTCGGCTTAATCCGCATTGGCGTTCTTCTGATCAGCCTCCTGTTTGCGTTGACGGGGCGCGCGTTCGCCGACATGGCGAGCGTCAAGCCCACAGCGGACCTGGCGCAGACGGTCAGCGAGCTGATCCGGCGCTGGGACGCGTCGCAGATCCCCACCGGGGGACTGAGCGTGGTCGTCAATGGCCAGGCGCACACGCTGCGTCTGGGGGAGCAGGAGGCCGGCGTATTCGAGCTGGCCTCCTGTTCGAAAGCCTTTACCGGCCTGTTGATCGCCGTGCTGGAGCAGGAAGGCGCGTTGAGCCGGCAGGATGCGATCACACGCTGGATTCCGGAGCTGAATAAGCGTCCGGAATTGGGATATTCCGCCATTCGCCTGAATAATCTGCTGTTCCATAGCAGCGGTCTGTCCGGGGATACCCTGGACCTGCTGCGCCCCAGCGACGCCGCCAACGCTCTGGAGCAATTGCCGGGCTTGTTGCGGGACACGCCGCTGACTTATCCGGTTGGCGCCAAAGAGGAGTACGCCACGCTGAACTACAGCCTGTTGGGGCTGGCGGCGGAACGGGCGACGGGGAAATCCTTCGCGGCTCTGTTACGGGAGAAAATCTTTCTACCCCTGGGCATGAAGGACACCTTCGTGGAAGGCGACCCCGCCGCCACCGCGCCGCGCATACCGGGCTATAAGCTCAGCTTTACCGTCGCCAGACCGTATGAGGCGCCGCGCTATCTGCAAAACACTCCGGCGGGATATATCCTCAGTACGCCGGAGGACATGGCGCGGTGGTTGCAGTTTCTGCTGCAGCCGCCGCCAAAACAAAGCGACGCGCGTCTGGACGTCCTGCAATGGGCGTTGCAGCAGGCGAAACGTCCCTATGGCGGCGACAGCGACTCTGGCTACGCCTACGGGTGGGATGTCGAGGCGGGCGCCACCACCAGTTGGAGTCATCCGGGACAGAACCCCAACGCTGGCGCTTATGTGGCGTTCGACCCGCAAACCGGAGTCGGCGTTGCGTTGCTGGGCAACAGCAACAGCCCGCAAGTGATTCAGCTGGGCCGGGCGGTCTTCGAACACCTGCGCGGCGCGTCGCCGCAGCCTCTACCGGAGCGCTTCGCCGCAGATACGGGAGACTGGGGCGCGACCGTCGCCGCGGTGGTTTTCTGGTTGTGCGCGCTGCTGACGCTGCCTGTACTGCGGCGTCTGCAAACGCGTTCTGCGGAGCCGGTGGATGGCGAAGCCAAGGGCTCCCAGGTGGACGCGGCCATTGTGCAGGAAAGTTTCGTGCAGTCTGCGGAAAGGGTGAGCTGGCGCGCATTCCTGGGACGCCTGCTGGTGCTGAACGTCGCGCTGGCGTCGGTGCTGATAATCGCGCCCCCTCTTACCCTGGGACTGGGATGGGCCAACCTGCTGGTGTGGGGCCCAACGAGTCTGCTGGCGGCGGCGGCGGGACTGGTTGTCTGCGTTAACGCTCTGAGCCTGTTCTTTTTCCAGGCGTCCCGTCACAGCGAACAGTTCGACAGCAAAACCTTTTCGTCCCTGATGATCGCCAAAGTGGTCGGCCTGACGGTGGTTTCCGGCCTGCTCAATTCGGCGCTGGTGCTGTGCATCATCCAGGCGATAGACAGCCCGGCGGCTAATCTGGCCTACAGCGCAGCGCTGTTGTTCAACTGCATCTATTTCTATATTTCCGCCCGCAAGGCCGCGGAACTGCAGATCATGCGGTTCGGCCACGCTTTCGTGCAAGGCTGGCGCATGGAGATCATCCGTAAGCTGCTGGCGTCGGATTATAAAAGCGTCGAACGCCTGTCCCCCGGCAAAATCCAGTCTGTGGTGGGTGAAGATTCCCAGGAGCTGGCCAAAAGCGTGCTCGCCTTTGTGCCGTTCTTCGCCAACCTGCTGACGATTGTGTTTCTGTTCGCCTATCTGATGGCGTTCAAATCCGCGATGGCGACCTCCATTCTGCTGGCCTGCGCGGTTCCCATGATTGGCCTGTACTACTATGTGTCCGAGCGCGCCAACCGCATCATGCCGCAGGCGTTGCAGACCCGCAGTGAGTTCATGGACACCGTCGAAGACCTGCAGAAGGGCTACAAAGGTTTGCGTCGTGAAGCGGTGAAGCGCAGTTTTTACCGCCATGCCCAGGCGGTGTCGGACCGCTTCAAGGCGTTGCGAATTCAGTATGACCGCGGCTTCCTGAGCGCATTCTTCATCGGCGAGTCATTGCTGACGGTGCTGCTGGTGGCGGTGGCCTTGCTGTTTCCGTTGCTGATTCCCCGGTTCGACGGCGCAGCATCGAAAGAGTATCTGATCATCCTGCTGTATCTGATCGGCCCCCTGAACGCAGTCATGTCGGCGATGCCCGAACTGGTGCGGCTGCGCAGTCTGATGCGCAACATGGTGGCGTTCAGTCAGTCCATTCAGAGCGCCGAGTCCGGCTCGGCGGGCGCGACTTTGCAACAGGCCAAAACCCTGCAATCGGTCAAAACCCTGCAACTGGACGGCGTTCGTTTCAACTATCCCGCGCCGGGCGGGGAAAGCGAAAGCTTCGGGGTCGGGCCGGTCTCCATGACGGCGGAAAGCGGCAAGGCCTACTTCCTGACAGGCGGCAACGGTTCCGGCAAGAGCACCCTGGCGATGATTCTGGCGGGCCTCTACGCCCCCGCCCAGGGCGCGCTCAGGATAGACGGCGTCGAGGTGTCGCAAAGCCAGTTGCTGGAGCACACCCGCGCCATATTCAGCGACAACTGGCTGTTCAAGCGGGTATACGATCCCGCCCTGATCACGGCGCGGGACGCCATCAACCGCAACATTGCGCTGCTGGGCATGGCGGATAAGTCTACGCTGCTGGACGACGGCGCCTTCGACAATATCAAACTGTCCACCGGGCAGCGTAAACGTCTCTCGTTGGCCATGCTGCTGGCGGACCCCAGTCCGGTGGTGGTGCTGGATGAATGGGCCGCGGACCAGGACCCGCGCTCAAAATCCCGGTTCTACAAGGAATGGGTCCCTATGTTGAAAGCCCAGGGACGCATCGTTTTTGTCGTGACCCATGATGATGAGTATTTTTCCGAGGCGGACGCCCTGATCACCATGAAAAACGGTCAACTTATCGAGTTCAAAGAAGATAGTTATGTTTACTAAATCGTTGTTAGACAGTAATTCTGGCCATCTCAAACAAACCGACCCGGGTGCAAACGCCGTCGCGGACGATTGCGTGCACGACCTGTTCGAGCGTCAGGCGGCGCGCACCCCGGACGCCGTTGCGCTGCGTTTTGGCGCGGAAACCCTGACCTATGACTCCCTGAATCGCAGAGCCAACAGACTGGCGCATGAACTGCGCCGGCGTTATGGCGACGAACTCGCGGTAGTTGGCGTCTGCCTGGATCGCGGCATAGACGCTATCGTGGCGGTGCTGGGCGCGCTCAAAGCCGGCGCCGCCTATGCGCCGGTGGATATGAGTTATCCGCTTGAGCGTCAGGCCTATATTCTGCGCGACTCCAATGTCTCGGTGGTGATTTCCAGCGCAGAGATTATCCGCACGCTGCCCGATACCTTCGCCTTCCTGGATATGGACGCCTATGACTTTTCCGGCGACGCAAACGACGACGGGACGCAGAATCCGCCCCGCGCCTGCACGCCGGATGATCTGGCCTATCTGATCTATACCTCCGGCTCCACGGGCGCGCCTAAAGGCGTGTGCATGCCCCATAAAGCGCTGGTGAATCTGCTGGCCTGGCAGATTCGAGAGCAGGGCGATTACGCGGGCAAGAAAACCCTGCAGTTTTCCCCGCTGAGTTTTGATGTGTCGTTTCAGGAAATATTCGCCACGCTGGCCAGCGGCGGTGAGCTGGTGTTGATGGCTAATGAACTGCGTCTGGACCCGCTGGCGCTGTTGTCACTGATCGAGTCGCAGCAGGCGCAACGGATATTCCTGCCCTATGTGGCGCTGAACAGCCTGGCGCTAGCGGCGGTGGCGGAGGATCGTTATCCCGGCGGGCTGCTTGATGTGGTGACCGCCGGCGAGCAGCTGGTGATCACCCCCGCCATCAGGCAATTCTTCAGCGCTTTACCGAACTGCCGTCTGCATAACCACTACGGTCCGTCGGAAAGCCATGTGGTGACGGCGCACACCCTGAGCGGACATCCCCGGCAATGGCCGGATCTGCCCTCAGTGGGGGCGGCCATCGATCAGGTTGAGCTGTATGTGCTGGACGAGAACAACCGTCCGCTTCAGGACGAAGCGCCGGGAGAGCTGTGCATCGGCGGGCTGCAACTCGCCTATGGTTACCATCAGCGCCCGCAGGAGACCGCCGCCCGGTTTGTCGATATCGATGTGGACGGCGGCGGGCCGAGGCGTCTGTATCGCACGGGGGATCTGGCGCGATGGCGGCCGGACGGGCTGCTGGACATTCTGGGTCGCATCGACTTTCAGGTCAAAATACGCGGCTACCGGGTTGAACTGGGTGAAGTCGAAGCCATGCTGATGCGGCATCCGGCGGTGCGCGATGCGGTCGTGGTGGCGCAGGGAGAGGATGCGGACAGCAAATGTCTGGCGGCCTTCGTGCTGGTTTCGGAGCGTGCGCAGCAACGCCAGACGTCAGAAGGCGTTCAGGAAAGCATTCGCCGTTATATGCAGGAGCAGGCGCCGGACTACATGAGACCCGCTGCGGTGGTCATCATGGAGCGTTTTCCGTTATCCGCCAGCGGCAAGGTCGATCGTAAAGCCTTTCCGATCATCGCCCACAGGGCTACGAACAACGGCGACGCCACGCCTCCCGAAACTGCGCTGGAGCGCCTGCTGGCGGAGGTCTGGAGCGAACTGCTGAGGGTTCAGGACATCGGCCGCAATGCGCACTTTTTCAACCTGGGCGGCCACTCCCTGCTTATCGTAAAAATGATGCTGGCGCTGCGTCGTCGCGGCTTCATCGTGGATGCGCACACCCTGTATCAGCACCCGGTCCTGGCGGATCTGGCGACGCAGTTGCGACGGTTTGATCCGCAGCAGGGGGCAGCGACTTCGGCGGCGAACGAAACCCGGCCGATGTTGTGGTCGCAACTGAGCCAGGAGGAACAGGCCGCCATCGCCGCCGTCACTGGCGGACCCGCCAATATCAAGGACGTCTGTCCTTTGGGGCCGCTGCAGCAGGGCATGTTCTATCATGCTCTCGCCAATCCGGCGGCGGACCCTTATGTGTTATGGCAGGCGACCCGGTTCGCCAGCGCCGATCTGTTGCATGGCTATCTGGACGCGTTGCGCAACACTATCTCCCGGCATGACGCTTTCCGCGTCAGTATTGCCTATGAAGGGCTGACGCAACCGTTGCAGGTGGTTTGGCGAGAGGCGCCGTTGGCCGTAGAGGAAGTGCATGCGGAGCGCGAGGGCGAAGACGCTGTTACCGCCCTGAAGCGACGCTGCGCTGCGTCCGCGCAACGCTTCGATATCGCCAGGGCGCCCCTGCAGCGTTGTTATTACTGCTATGACGCGCAGAACGGGCAATGGGTGTTGCTGCACCTGCTGCACCACTTGGCCGTGGACCACGCCACTGTAGAAAAAATGCAGCAGGAGATAGAAGCGCAACTGCTGGGGCAACCGCTTGCGCCGGCGTCCGCCGTGTCGTTCTCCGAAACCCGGTCCGGCCTGTATTCCGATGTCGACGTTGAGGGGCGCAAAGCCTTCTTCGACGACATGCTGCAGGACTATGAACCGGGGCCTGCGCCCCTTGGCCTGGAACAGTATCTGACCGGCGAGGATGCGGTCACGGAAGCCTGGCGCTCGCTTTCTCCGGCGCAATCCGCGCAGATACGGCGGCAGGCCAGGGCGCACGGCGTCAGCGTCGCGGCGATTATTCATCTGGCCTGGGCGCAGGTAGTGGGCAGCCTGAGCGGGCGCGATGACGTGGTGTTCGGAACGGTGCTGCTGGGTCGCATGTTCGCCGGCGAGGAAGCGGAAAGCGCCATGGGGCAGTTCATCAACACGCTGCCGATTCGTCTGCGCCTGGGTTCGCTGCCGGTGCTGGAAGGATTGTGGAACGCCCAGGACAGGCTGATGCAACTGGTGAAACATGAACAGGCCTCCCTGGCGCAGGCGCAAAAGTCCGCGCAGATTCAGGGCGAGACGCCATTGTTCACGACCATGTTGAACTACCGTCACAGTGACGTGCGCAACGTTCCGTCGGCGGACCCGTTTCAGGCCCTCAATCTCTCCGCCGTGCCGGGCGTCAGCTACTCCGGCGTAATGGAGCGCACCACCTATCCGGTGTCGGTGAATGTGGACGATTTTGGCGTTGATTTTGTGGTCAACGCGCAGGTGGCGCAGGGACATGATCCGGAGCGGGTGTGCGACTTTTTTGAGATGGCGCTGCGGGAAATCGTCGACGCCCTGGAATCGGCGTCGGAAACCCGACTTGGCCGCCTGAGCGCTATGCCAGAGCCGGAACGTGATCAGGTGCTGCGACGCTGGAATCAGACTCAGGCCGACTTTCCCAGTGAGGCCTGTCTGCACTGGCTGATCGAAGCGCAGGCAGCGCGCACGCCGGACGCCGTCGCGGTGGAATTCGGCGAGGAAACGCTGACCTATGCGCAATTGAACCGCCGGGCCAACCAACTGGCGCGCTATCTGAGGGAAGATGCGGGCGTTGGGCCGGACGCCATCGTTGGCGTCTGCGTGGAGCGCAGCCTGGAGATGGTGGTGGCCTTGCTGGCGGTGTTGAAAGCCGGCGCCGCCTACGCGCCTCTGGACCCCCATTATCCCGGCGACCGTCTCGACTACATGCTGCGCGACGCTGCTCCGAAGGCGGTGCTGACTCACGCTCAAGTACCTGCGGACGTTAATGCGCTGCTGACGGCCTATGCCGTAGAACGCGACGCGCGCCTGATTGATCTCAACGCAACGGCGGCCTGGGAGCAAAAGCGCAACGTAGATCTGAGCAGGGAAGAAACGGCGGTGAACGCCTCTCATCTGGCGTATGTCATTTACACATCCGGGTCCACCGGGCGCCCGAAAGGCGTGATGAACGAACATCGCGGCGTGGTGAACCGTTTGACCTGGATGCAGAAGGCCCACGCTTTGACGGCGGAGGATGCGGTGCTGCAAAAAACGCCGTTCAGCTTCGATGTTTCCGTGTGGGAATTCTTCTGGCCGTTGATGTACGGCGCGCGCCTGGTGGTGGCGAAGCCGGAGGGGCACAAGGACCCGGTGTATCTGAGTGACCTGATTCGCGCCCGTCGCGTCACCACTCTGCATTTCGTGCCATCCATGCTGTCGCCGTTCCTGGATCAGGCGGCGGCCAGTGTCAGCGACAGCCTGCGCCATGTGTTTTGCAGCGGCGAAGCCTTGCCTGCTCAAAGCGTGCGCCGGTTTCGGGAGCGATTCCCCGGCGTTGAACTCTATAACCTGTATGGACCGACCGAGGCCGCCATTGACGTGACGGTTTGGGATTGCGTGGGCAATGAGGTCGGCGCAACGGTTCCCATCGGTCGCCCGATCGACAACATCCGCCTTTATATTCTTGACCCGCACCGTCAACCCTGTCCCGTCGGGGTCGTTGGCGAGCTGTATATCGCCGGCGTGGGCGTGGCGCGGGGTTATCTGAATCAACCCGAGCTGACCGCCGAAAAATTCGTCGCCGAACCGTTCTGCGCTGATGCGGGGCGCGCCATGTATCGCACGGGCGACCTGGCCCGTTTCCTGGCTGATGGCGATATTGAGTACCTGGGACGCAATGACTTTCAGGTCAAGCTGCGTGGTTTTCGCATTGAGCTGGGCGAGGTGGAGGCGGCGATTGCATCCCACGGCAACGTCAAGGAGTGCGTGGCGCTGGTGCGCGAAGATGCGCCGGGAGACGCCCGTCTGGTCGCCTATATCACGGCGGCGGCACTGGCCCTGACGAGAGCCGAAGACATGGGCGCCCAGGCAGACGCTTTGAATCTTGCGCTGCGGGAACATCTGCAAGACCGCCTGCCGGCGTTTATGATTCCTTCCAACTTTGTCTGGCTGGCGACCATGCCCGTCACCAGCAATGGCAAACTGGATCGCAAAGCGTTGCCGGCGCCGTCTTTCAGCGCCGCGGCTCCTTCTGAGGCGCAAGCGCCCAGGGACGGCGTGGAGGCGAGGCTGGCGCAACTGTGGCGCGCTCTGCTCAACACCGACGCCATTGGCCGTCAAACGCACTTTTTCGAAGCCGGCGGACACTCCTTGTTGGCGGTGGCGCTGATGGCGGGCATTCAGCGGGAGTTCAATCTCGCTTTATCCCTGAGCGCGATCGTGGCGCATCTGGATCTGGAGAGTCAGGCTAAATTGATCGAAGCCGAATTGGTCCGTTCTCAGGCGGAACAGACTGCGGACGCGCAATCAGCGACACTCATGTCAGCGTCAACTAAGCCGCCTGCTTCGACTCAGTCGCCAACCCAGGGCATCCGGGCGCTACCTGCGCAAAGGGCGATTTACAAGGCGGTGAAACTGCATCCCGGCGATCTCAGCAACAACAGTTTCGTTGCGCTGGCGTTTGATGTGGAGCCGGATCTGAAACAACTGCGCAACCTGCTGCAAACGGCGTTTTCACGCCATGAGAGTCTCAGCGCGCAGTTTACGCTGGCGGAAGGTGAGCTTTTCCTGCGCCCCGCCAAACGCTTCCTGTTTCGTCTGGAAAAACGGCAAACCCTGGGGAGTCTGGAAGAGGACGTGCGCGATTTTGTGCGGCCGTTTTCTCTGGAAGATGGCGTAAACGTACGCGGTCGCTGGGTGTCCGATGCACAGGGCGGCGTGTTGTTGCTGGATTTCTCTCATGCCTGCATTGACGGCTCGGGACTGACCCAGGTTCTGCATGAGCTGACGACGGACGCCCCTCAGTCCGACGTCGGCGGCGATCTGAGCGCGTACTCCGAGTTGTTCTACAGCCCGACTTTCGCCGCTCAGCGACGCACGCACGCGGATTACTGGCTGGCGCAACTGCAGGGCTGGGCGCCGACCTCGCCAGCGGTCGCGTCCCAACCGCGCACCGGCGCCTGGCTGGTCGTTCTGGACGCCGACTGCAAGGCGCGCATTGAAGCGCTGACCGCCAGACTGAAAATCAGCGTTCCGGAATACTTCATGGCGGTGTTCACCCAGTTCAAGAGCGGACTCGACCAGCAGACGGAGCAACTGGTCTCCATGATTTTCCACGGCCGCGACAATCTGGCGCAACAGACGGTCATCGCGCCGCTGATGACCCTGTTGCCTGTGCGGGTGGCCATAGCGTCGGAGCAGGGGAGCGCCTTGTTGCAAGAGGTGTCCGCGGCGGTTCGCGAGGCCTGTCGCCATTACCTGTACGATGCGGAAGACCTCGGCGCCCGTCATCTTGACCTGTCCAGAGAGGCGCTGTATCCCTCCGCCTTTTTCGGCTACTTCAATAAAGACGGCTTTACCGGCCGCATCGCCGGAGTCCCCTGTCGCCAGCTTGAGCTGGCCGGCGTGGCGGGAGCGCAGTCGCAGTGGAGCCTGACCTGCGAGGTGGCGGAACATGACGCCGGCTTTGACATCCGGCTTGAAGCGTTGGCGTATCGCGCCGAGGCGGCGCAGGAAGACTGGGGCGCCCGCTTCCAGCAGGCATTGCGACGCACCCTGGAAGGCGAGTCTACGGAACGATGAAACGGGTTCTGATAAAAAATCACGTACTAGCAGGCAACCACGGATAAGCAGAAAGAAATGGAGAAGCAGTAAAACATGGAAATGCTCACGAATGATCCCATTGCAATAAATGCAAGGAAACAGGCGTTCAAAGCCTATGTCCGCCAGCAATTGGCGGCGGACTATCAGGAGTGCCCGTTTTTTGTGATGGCGCAGGCGACGCCTGAGGCGGACGCGACGACGACCATTACCTGCGCGCTTCCTGAGGCGCTTAACCGCCGGATTTACGCGATGGCGTCCGCCTCTCCGATGCATCGGTTATCGCTGTTCTCCGCCTGTATCAAGCATCTTGCGTTTGTGCACAGTCGCGAGCCCCTGGGCGCACTGAACTGGGCGATAGGCGCCGGAGAGCTGGGGCAAGGCCCGAATGACGGCCTTTACGTCATTCCCGCCCAGTGGCGGCTGACGGAAACAGAATTGGCGCAGCCGGTCAAACAACTGATCGGCGCGGAGCTGAGGCAGTGGAAGCAGGTTGCCGGATTGGTCGCTGGCCTGTCGCCGCAAAGCGCGTCCACCGATATGTCGGCGGGGCCGCAGGTGCTGGTGGGATATTCGGAAACGGGCGTCCCCTGCGCCGGCATGGACGCTTCTCAGTACAGGCTTTGTATTGGCGTTGAGGCGCGCCCCGAAGCGACCCGGCTGCATCTGCGTTTCAACCCGGATCAAGTGGACCCGGCGCTGGCGGCGCTGTTGCTTGAGCGCCTGCGAACGCTGATGGAGGCGATGGCGTTCGACCCGGGCGGCGTGCTCGCGTCCATGCCCTGGATTCCGCCTGCGGAACAGGCGCGCATTGACGCGCTGTCTACCCCCGCGCCGGCCCGGCCGCTGCGCTATCGCAATGTCGCCGAAGCCGTTGTGGCGGCGACCCGCGATAGAGGTGACTGGGTGTTTCTGGAATGCGACGAACGGACGGTTAACTTTCACCAGCTGCGGGCCTACACGGAGACATTGCTCCAAAGTCCCAAGTGGTCCCAGTGGGATGCGTTGGGAGACTGTGTGCTGATCGTCGGCGCGAAAGGGGTGGAAACCACGCTGGCGGCGATGGCCTGTATGCAAGTTGGCAAGCCGTTTTGTCTGCAGTCACATATCACTCCTGTCGAACAGCTGCTCGATATCGCCAGGACGCATCAGACACAAACTGTACTGCTGGATGCCGGCTGTGAAAATCTGCAGGCGGGTTTCCTCGCCCTGGGTTGTCGGACACTGTTATTGCCGGAGTATGCCGGGGAGACCATGGCGTCAGCGCGAACTCTCAATACAGAAGAGGCGTTGAGCAAGGGGTTGGCCGCACAATCGGACGACGCGCTGTGCGTGGTGTTCACCTCCGGCAGCGAAGGTAAGCCCAAAGGCTGCCTCAACACGCACAGGGCGTTGCTCAATATCTGCCAGGAAAAACGGGCGCTTTACCCAACCCAAAACTCCCGGGTCGCTTCTCTGGCCAACCATACGTTTGATTATTTTGTCCTGGAGTGCGTGCTGGCGTTGACCGAAGACGTGGTGATCGTTATCGCTCCAGAGGCGGTGCGCGCGGATGCGACGAAGTGCGCTGAATTTCTGCGTGAAAAACACATCGACCTGATGTTCACCACAACCGTGCTGGCGGAAGACATCATGGCGTTGGGCGATATTCCTGGCCTGCGACAATTGTATTTCGGCGGTGAGAGTCTCCGCGCTTTTCAGAAGCACAACTATGCGCTGTTTAATGTCTATGGGCCGAGCGAGACCGGCGTACTCACGACCTGTCAGCAAATCCAGGACGATGGTCAGAAGATAACCATCGGCAAGCCATTTAATGGTTACCAATGCGTGGTGGTGTTTCCCGATACGATGCAGCCCTGTCCTATAGGTGCCCCAGGAGAGCTGTTAATCGGCGGCGCGGGGGTGGGGCTGGGTTATCTGAGTCGGCCTGATCTGAGCGAAAAAGCGTTTTTACAGCTGAATACAGGGCGTTTGCAAGGACGTTACTACCGCAGCGGCGATCTGTGTTGCTGGAATGCGGACGGCGAACTGGAGATTCTGGGACGCAAAGACCGTCAGTTGAAGGTAAATGGCTTCCGCGTAGAGCTGGACGCCATTGAAAAAGCCGTATTGGGCCTGCCGGGCGTCTCTCAGGCGGCGGTGATCGGCATGGCCGACAGCCGTGGTCATGCGCGCCTGGGCGCGTTCATCGTGGCTGGAGAAGAGAAGCTATCCGAGCGCAATCTGCGTGAAGCGCTGCTCTTGCGGATGCCTGCTTACATGATTCCCAGTCAGATTATTCTGACGTCGGAACTGCCCATGAACCGCAACGGCAAGCTTGATCGTCAAAAACTGAAACAGACGCTCAGTGACGCCGCCGCCAGCGACGCGGGCCCGCGTCCGCAGGGGCCGACTCAAGAGTGGCTGGCGGGGTGCTGGGCCCGCCATCTTGAGTTGGACGCCACGGCTATTGGCGCGGATAAAAGCTTTTTCGCTTTAGGCGGACACTCTTTGCGCGCAGGCAGAGTGCTGGCGGAAATACAGCAGGAATTCGGTCAGGTAGTCTCACTGTTGGAGTTCTTTAAGCACGACGCTATCGCCAGCCTGGCGGCGCTGATAGACGCCCGCTCAGGCGGACAGCAGGGCAACGCTGCGGATACTTTTTCCAGGCTGTTGGATAAAGCGGCGGAATCCGGCGAGGTGGTTCGGGGCGAACTGTCCCCTCAGGAAGCCCGCTTGTACGCGCAGTACCGTCTGCATCCCGACTCAATGGCTTATGTATTGGAGATGGATATTCCCATACCTCGGGAAGTCCGAAGCGAGGCCGTGACGCAAGCACTACAGGCCTTGATTGACCGCCATGATATGTTGCGCACGCGTTATCCTCTTGATGGACGGGGGTCGCCCTTCGCGGAAGCGCTTCCCCAGCTTCACGCCGAGCAAATATTGAACGCCTCTGACGAGGCATGGACGCAGGCGTTTGCTTTGGAGCAGGGGCCGTTACTGCGCGCCCGCCTGCTGGAGCCGCAAACGCTGCGGGCTTGTTTACGTTTGCAAGTCCACCACATTCTGCTGGACAAGCCGTCCCTGGAGATACTCAAGCTTGAGTTCGAGCAGCGTTTGCGCGGGGAGCAGCCGTCTTTACCCGGCCTGAACTACCGCAACTATGCGCAGGCGTTGGCGGAAGCCCGTCAGCAACCGCTCTGGGAAGAAGCGCAGACGTTCTGGAAAGATTATCTTGAGGGTCTCGATTTTGATCCCTTCGGTCATGGCGCGGTGGATGACGATGACGGGGTGAAATATAACTCCTGGTCTCTGGCTGCAACCGAGTTGGCGGCGGTTAAGCGTCTATGCGCCCGCTACAACGTCACGCCGTCCGTGTTCTTTCTGGGGATATGGGGGCTGGCCGTAGCGCGGGAAGGCCGTAGCGACGCGTTTTCTATTTCCGTGGCGAACGCCTTTCGTCCACCGCAGGCGCAAAACACCGTAGGCATGTTCGTGTCTCTGGCGCCTTGCGCGTTTCGCTTTGATCGCGACGCGGAGGGGTTTGATGCTTACCTCAAATCTCTGGCGGAAGCGCAGTGGCGGGCGACGGAACGTCTGTTTTTCCCGGTGGAGGAAGTATTTGCGTTACTGCGTCACGACCCCAGAATGTTTGGCTCCAATCCGCTGCTGAATGTCGCCTATTCCTATTTCGACTCCGTTGAGGCCAGCGATGTGACTGCAGAAGGCGACGATGTCGGCAAGGAAGCTCACGGACCGTTGAATCTCACGGTGCTGCACGCCGAGGAGAGTTGCCGGCTGACGTTGGAGTATCAGGCGTCCGCTTTGCCGGAAGAGCGCATGGAGAAACTTGCTGCGAGCTATCGCGATATTCTGCGACAAACGTTGGGCGCCGACTCAGCCCCGTCGCTGCAGGACCTGCTTGTATCCGCCGTAACCGCCGCCCAGGCGTTCCGGCCTGCGCAACGGCGTGAAGCGTATCGCTCCATTGAAGATATTTTACGCGATGGTTTTCTGACCCTGGGCGATCGCCCCGCCGTGATTGACGACGAAGGCGAGCTGAGTTGGGCCGAGTTCGCGTCACTGACCGGGAGCTATGCAGAGCGCCTGAACCGCTCAGAAATTCGGCGCGCACTGATCCAAGGCCGTCCCGGACGCCGGTTGCAGGCGTTTCTGGCGGCGTGTTTCCTGACGCGAACCACTTATCTCGCCCTAGAAGAGGGAACGCCGGAAGCCCGCGTAGAGGAAGTAATGCGTCATGCGCAGCCGGACATAGTGGTGCGCGCGGATGATGCAATTGTCGCCGACCAGGGCATTAACCCGGACTTCGATTGGGGCCAGTTCAAGAGTGTGAAGTCCCTCGACGCCAACCCTGTCGCATGGATACTGTACAGCTCAGGCACCACAGGTCGCCCCAAAGGCATTTGCGTTGCGGCGCAGACCGTCGCGCAATATCTGGACTCGCTGGTCCGCACGCTGAACCTGCAACCCGGGGCGCGTGTGACCCAGCAGTTTTCCCCCAGCTTTGACGGCTATCTGGAAGAAGTGCTGCTGGCCTGGGCGCTGCAGGGAACCAGTCTGGTGACGGACCGCTACAGCCTGCTCGACGAACGCAGGGCGAAAGCGTTTCTGGCGCAGCGTCGTCCCGATGTGATTTCTGCGGCGCCGGCGCTGTTTTCCGCCTGGAACCGTATGGAGAACCTGGAGCCGTTCCCCAAAGTGTGCATCAGCGGCGGTGATTTTCTCACCCTCGGCGATATCGACCGCCTGTTAGAGCGCACCCAGATCTGGAACAGCTATGGCCCGACGGAAACCTGTATCGCCGTCTCCATGGCGAACTGCGCGGATATGGATTCGGCGCCGATGCTGTCCATCGGCGCGCCTCTGGATCACGTCGCCTTCGCCGTGATCGACCCCCAAGGGCGTCGCCTGCGCCCAGGTCAATGGGGCGAGCTGTTGATCTACGGAGACTTTGCGCAGCATGGCTACCTGAATGAGGCGGAACTGACTGCGCAGAAGTTCGGGAGCGATGATCAGGGCGCGTATTTCCGTACCGGCGATATGGCCATGGTGGACGCCAGTGGCCAGTGTTTCCTGAAAGGACGTATGGACGACAGCTGCAAGGTGCGAGGCAATTTTATCGGTCTTGGCGAGCTGGAGAGCCGGGCGGGACAACATCCCGGCGTGATCGCGGCGGGGGCGGCGGTGGCGCTGGCGGGAACGCCGGAGGCCTGCCTGGTGCTGGCAATAGAAGGCGAGGAGGGCGGCGGGGCGGGGCTACAGGCCCATCTGGCCCGGCATTACCCGCGCTCGCATCTGCCTTCCGCGATATTCCCGGTTGCGCGTTTGCCTCGCACCGAAACCGGCAAACTGGATCGGGCGCAAATCGTCGCCCTGTTTCAGGCGTGGCGTGAACGCGCGCAGGCAGCCCCGGACGCCACGGACCCGGCCTGGGACGGAGAGCTGGGGGAACTGGCGGCGTGCTGGCGCGAATGTCTGGGTTTCCAGGGCGCGTTGACGCCGGATTCGGACTTTTTCCAGGTGTCCGGGTCGTCTTTGAGTGCAGTGCGTCTGGCCAGCCAGATCGAGAGGCGGTTCGGCGTCCCGTTCAGTCCGGTGGATGTGTTTCGCCACGCCACCCTGGACGCCCAGCGGGCCCTGATCGAAAACCGTCGCCAGTCCCGGCCCATGGCGGAGGGATGTCTGCAGGAGCGCTTGCTGAATGCGGACGACGCCAGACTTCCCAAGTGGGTGCTGCTGCCTCCCGCGTTGGGTGGATTGGTTGAGCTGCAAGGGCTGGCGGATGCGTTGGCGGGTTCCGTGACGCTATCGGTGCTGGCCCTGGAGCCCGGCGCGGCCGTCGATCTTTCTGCAGAGGCGTTGCAGATGGCGCTGGCGGACGCATTGTCGGCGCTGGCCGCAGCGCATCGAGAAACGTCCGCGCGTCCCCTGTGGCTGGGCGGCTATTCCCTAGGGGCGGAGATGCTGGCGGCGTTGCTGACGCAGCGTCCGGAATTAGGCCAGGACGTTGAGCAGCTGGTGTTTCTTGACCCCAATCTGCAAACCAGCGTGTTCGACGGGCCGGCGCTGTATGCGGAGTTCCTGGCGTTGTTCCAGGACATCGCCGCGTCCGCTGAAGACAGTGAGACAGCAAGGGCGCTGGCGGCGATCGAAGACGAAGCCGCGTTGCGGGAAGCCTCGCCATCCCTGTTTATGGAATGGCGTTACTACCGGTTGCAGCATCAGCTCATCCAGCCCGCGCGCTTCCCTGAGCGTTTGTCGGCGTCCCCGTTGAATTGTATCCCGACGCGGGTGTTTCTCTCCGACGACGCCGATGAGAAAAGCGCCGCCGCGTTGCAGCGTTCTGCGCCGGCGAACGCGCTGATACGCCGCCTGCATGGGGATCACGTTGAGTTTTTGCGCAGGTTGGGCGCCGATGACGTGTCGCCCGCAGATTTCTCCCAGGCGCAGCCCGTTTCGGCAAGTCAGCCCGAGCCGGTTTAGTAATCAGGGGCGCCGCAAGGACCACAAGGATTTATATCAGACGACCTCGTCTGAGAGTTTAACAAGGTATGGAATTATGAGTGTTGTAGAGATTAGAGAAGATCTGGATATCGCCGTTATCGGCCTGGCGGGTCGCTTTCCCGGTTCCGATAACTGTCATGAGTATTGGCGCAACCTGCTCATGGGCGTGGACGGCATTTCTCATTTTACCGACGAAGAACTGCTCAAGGCCGGGCACGACGCCAACAAGATACGCAACAAGGACTTCGTGGCCGCCAACGGCGTGCTGGGCGGCGCGCAGTATTTCGATGCGGAATTCTTCGGATACAGTCAGGCGGAAGCCGCGCTGATGGACCCGCAAACCCGGCTGATGCTGGAGTGCGTGTGGCATGCGCTGGAGAACGCCGGCGTCGACCCCGACAAACGCGGACGCAGCATCGGTCTGTTTTTGGGGGCGCGCAGCACCGTGCAGTGGACCATGCAGGCGATGCTGTCCGAACAAGTGGATAACGTAGGCGGCTTTCTGGCGTCGCAATTGGCCAATAAAGACGCCATGAGCACGCTGATCTCCTGGAAACTGGGGCTGCAAGGGCCGAGCTTCACCATGCAGACCGCCTGTTCGACGAGTCTGGTCAGCATCCATCAGGCGGTGCAGAGTCTGTTGAACGGCGAGTGCGATTTCGCCGTGGCCGGCGGCGTCAGCCTGTTGTTGCCGCAACAGAATGGACATCTCTATCAGGAGGGCATGCTGTTCTCCAAAGACGGCAAAACCCGCGCGTTTGACGCCGACGCCAGCGGCAGCGTGTTCGGCAGCGGCCTGGGCGCGGTGGTGTTGCGCCGGGCGGGGGACGCCATCGCCGACAACGACCCCATCTGGGCGATTCTCAAAGGCTCCGCCATTAACAACGACGGCGCCCGCAAAGTGGGCTACACCGCCCCCAGCGTGAAAGGGCAGGCGGAGGTGATTCGCGCCGCACTGCAATTGGCGGAAGTGGACGCCGCCGACGTGGATTTCATCGAGTGTCACGGCACCGCCACCGGATTGGGGGACAGCATTGAGTTTATGGCCTTGCGCGAGGTGTTCGCTGAGAGCGGCGCCGACAGCGATACGCCGAACCAGTGCGCGCTGGGCGCAGTTAAAAGCAATATCGGCCACCTGGACTCCGCCGCCGGGGTCGCCGGATTCATCAAGACGGTGCTGGCGCTCAAACACGGCGTGATACCGCCGACGTTGCATTTCCAGCGTCCCAATCCGCAACTGGATTTTGAAAAGTCGTCCTTCTATGTCAACACTGAGGCGGAGCTCTGGCCATCACAGGACGGCAAGCTGCGCACCGGCGGCGTCAGCAGTTTCGGCATTGGCGGAACCAACGCCCATATCGTGCTGCAGGAATATGCGCCCGCGCCGACGAAGAAACCTGTCGAAAAAGAGCAGGGCGAACCGCTGTTTTTCCCTTTTTCCGCTATCAACTCAGCGTCGTTGACGCAGCATCTGGAAGCCGTGTCCCAGTGGCTGGTGACGCAGGAGAATCCTGATCTTCGCGCGCTCTCCCTTACGCTGCGCAAACGTCACAGCTTTCCCTGTCGGGCGCTGCTGGCGGCGGACTCCCAATTCGCCTTAATGCGGGAAATCGAGCGCTATCTGGCGCTTGCAGAGGATGGCGATGCACCGTCTCTGATCCGTTCGACCCTGGCGTCACTGGCGCCGGAGACCTTGAATGGGAAACAGGCTTCCCTTGATAACGAAGGCATCGAAAAGTGGCTCACAGGCGCTACAAAGGCGTTGCCGTCGTCACTATTCGGCGATCAATCCATAGCGCCCCTGAAGGATGTTCCGGGTTACGCTTTCGCCCGCGAAGATCACGGCGCAGGCCATGTCTCGGATAAAACCTGGGGGCGCATCGCGGACGTTCTGTCGGCGCCGGAAGGCGGCAATCTCTCCAAAAACGCGGCGGGCATGCTGACGCCATTCTGGAAACCCGTACGTCTTCGCAAAACCCGGGCGCAACCCGGGTCCCGGCGCGTGATGCTCACCCCGGCTTCGACTGAGGCGCTTACCGCAGGGCTCTCCCGGCATGATATCGAAGTGCTGGACTGTAACCCCTTATGTTCAGTGCAATTGCGCAGCGCACTGACGGAGTTGGCCGCAGGCGCGCCCAGCGAGCAATCCCTGACCTTGGCGCTGGCGATTCCCGCGGACGGCCTGTCAATGAATACGGAATCCCTGCAGGCGCTGGCTGAACTGGGCAGGGCGCTGACGGACGCGGATTTCTCAGGGTATGCGTCCGTACATATTTATTTGCTGGCGCCTTCCTTTTTAGCCGTGGACGACCCGCAGCAGGAAGCCGATCAGGTGCTGACGGCCGCCGCGCTGAAATCCCTGGCGTTAGTGGCGCCTCAGGAGATCCCCGGCATCGCGTGCGCCTGTGTGGAGATTTGCAATCCCAGTGAGAGATGGACGCCGGCGGCGCTCGCCAGCGTGTTGGCGTCTCCCATGCATGGACCTCTGAAGCTGAGCGAAGAAGGATTGTTTGTCGAGGGTTTTCGCTGTCCTGACGCAGACGAAAATGAGGTGCTGGAGGCGTCGCATTTTACTGGCGGGACCTTCGTGATTACCGGCGCGGGGGGCAGAATGGCCAGAGCGATGGCGAAAACCCTCGCCCAGCGCTTTCAGGGGCGACTGGCTCTGATCAGCCGTCAGCCAGCGGACTCGCCCGCCATGCAAGACCTGCGGCAGGAACTGACGGCGGCCGGCGCTGGCGCGGTGGAGGTGTTTCCCTATGCGCTGGAATCAGAAAGCGACGCCCTGGCGCTGTTTGAGAGCATTCGCCAGCGTCTGGGCGAAATACAGGTAGTGATTCACGCCGCCGGGGTGACGGATGGCGATTCCTTTGCGCCGCTCGCCCAGCTCGACGCAGACCGTTATCTGGCTCAGCTTAGGCCGAAAGCGCAGGTTGCGCAGACGCTGGCGCGGGTGTTCGAAAGCGTGCCTGTGGAGACCTGTTTTGTCACCTCTTCCATGTCTGCGTTTTTCGGTGGAATCGCCCACGCGCCTTATGCGGCCGCAAACCTGTTTCTGGATGGCTGGAGCCAACGGCGCAACAACCGGCTGGCGGCGACCCGCTGGGTGACGGTGAACTGGGAGACCATCCACTTCGAGGAAGCGTCGCCAAAAGACGCCAACGCCTGGGGCGCCAACGAAACGGCGTTGCTGGGAGCGGAGTTTCCCGCCTTGTTCGAACGCAGTTTGCGCGAGTTCGACCGTGAGGATCAAAAGATCTTCTCCGCCGGACAGTTTAGCGATCGTTTATACGCCTGGGGCGGTCGGCGCCCGGCGAACGGCGAGGGACAGGCTTCGTCCTCGGTCAACAGCATTAAGCTGAAGCCGCGGCCAGCGACCGTGGCGGCGGCGTTTACCGCGCCCGGCAATACATTGCAGGAAGAGATTGCGGCCATCTGGAGCGGCATCCTCGGCGTGGAAGGCGTAGGGATCGACGATCGTTTCATGGAGCTGGGCGGCGACAGTCTCAAAACTATCGTGATGGCGGAAAAAGTGTATAAAAAGCTGGGTAAACGGATTGCTATCCAGGACTTTTTCGCGCAGCCGACTATTCGTGAGATCGAGCGCCAATGCCTGCTGGAGCAGGAGGACGTCAAAGTCCCTGCGCTGGACATTGATCCCGCCGCGCCCATATTGGCGAGCGCGGATCAGGAACTGCTTTACATACACCAGACCACTTTTCAGGACGCCAGCTATAACATGCCGGTGGCCTTTGAATGTCCCGCATCATACAGCCCTACAGATATTGCGGCGGCGATTGAGCTGGTGGCTGCCCGGCATCTGGTGTTGAAGTGCCTGTTCAAGCGACAGGGCGCCAACCTGATGATGGAACCCCAGGTCCAGGCCAAAACCAGTTTGGCGGTATTCGAACCCGCCGCGGCGGAAACGGAGAATCGGGCTCGCCTGGAGCAGTTCGCCGCCATGCCGTTCGATCTGCACGCCACGCTGCCTATTCGCGCCATGATGATAACCAGCCCCGGGACCGGGCGGCCGCATCAAGTGTTGATCGTCGTCCATCATATTGTTTGCGATGCGGTGTCCCTCGGCATTCTCGCAGACGATTTGCAGAACTTCCTCGCCGGGCGTTCGCCGGCGCCTTTGGAATACAGCTACGCCGCATTCCGTCAGGTGCGACAGGCGGCTGAAGACGAGGCGAAAATCCGCAAGGACAAAGCGTTCTGGCTCGCCAACTTATTACCCTTGCCGGCGCCGCTGGCGTTGCCGCGGGTGGAAAGCTGCGATGACGGTGATGAATCCGGGCGCAATCAGGGCGCGACGCTGATCCAGTCGCTGCCCCGGCAGATCAGCGAGGACGTCAAACAGCTGTGTGAGGACCTGGGTCTGCCGACCTTTACGTTCTTCATGGGCGCATTTGGCGTGCTGATGAGCAAGATAGCGCGGGCGGATTCTTTCCTGCTTGGCGTACCAGTCACTGGACGCACGCAGCCGGAAGAAATGCAACTGGTCGGGTATCTGGTCAACATGCTCGCCCTCAAGCTTGAGCCGGAGGCGGAGTTCCCGGTGGCGGATTATCTGCTGGATCTAAACGAACAATGGTCTGAGTGCGCGCCTTATCAAACCTATACAATGAGTGCGCTTCTACAGGACTTGAGCGCGGAATCCTATTGTCAGCATCGCCAGGGTAAACACCCTCTGTTCGATGTGGTTTTCGGGTATTTGCCGCAAAGCCTCAACGGCGCAGCGGAAGATAGCCAGAGTGCAGGATTGTCGCGACTGGATATCGGCTCGGATACGGCGAAGTTTGATCTGGTGCTGGAAGTGTCTGAAACCCGGGAGGGCTTCGATTGCACTATCCAATATCGCAATCACATGTTTGACCAGACGACGATACAAGCGATGTTCCAATACTACTTCGAACTGGTGGGGGCCATCCTCGCGGACCCGGAAACGGAAGTGCAGGACTTATTGCAAAACCTCGATTACCAACCCGTCCAATCTGACGCTGTGCAAACGGCGGACAGGGATGTGGACTTAGAGTTTGATTTTTAGGGAAGGGCGGTTATGAGTTTTATTGGCGATGTATGCAATGCGCTGGGCGATGTGGCGTTATGGGCTTATGAAGAAGCCAGCATCTATCGGCGCAAACGGGAAACGCAGCCGTTGATTGAAGAGAGCGAGGCGGCGTCGCGCCTGCAAGGGGCGGATTACCGTCAGGTGGAAAAAGTGTCGGGTATTGACTCGGCGGCGTTCAGTGAGCGCTATCTGATGCGCAATGAACCCGTGATTGTCGCAGATGGATTGCAGGACTGGCCGGCGCAGCAACTTTGGAACTTCGACTTCTTTTGTGAAGAGTTCGGCGACCTGTCGGTCCGCTTGCAGGACGCGGGATTCAAACCAAAAGACAATGTCGAGTTGCGCGCCTACCTGAAGCAGATTGCTACGCTTCCTGAGGTGGAGCTAGGGTGTATGAGCAATGAGCTGGACTACCTGCGCTATACCTATGACTCCTTCCTCAAGCACCTGTTGTTTACCTGGGGATTTGGCCATCGCGTGAAAACGCAGTCGTTCAGCTTCCTCGCGTTTCAGCGCATTCAGCGGCACTGGAGCCGACCTTATTTTCTACCACAGAGCGGCTACCGGATTCCCTGGGTGCAGATGGGCTCCTTAGAGCCGAACAAGCGCATGTGTCAGGACTGGGGACTCTATTTCTCTGCGCCTGGCGCCTGCACCCGTCTGCATGTAGACGGCATGCGCACGAATGCGGTGTTGAGTCAGGTGGTGGGCAAAAAGGCGGGATGGATTTTTTCTTCATCGCTGGAAGGCTCCGCCAGAACCCTTGCGGAAGGACGATCTTTCTCCCATTCGCCCGCCGCCGCCAATGAGCCTGGCGGACAAGCGGACAGGATTTGGCGCTTCGATCTGGAGCCAGGGGAGATCATGCTGATTCCTAAAGGGCTGCCCCATGAGGTGCACACCCTCTCGCCCAGCATTTCCCTGACCTATAACTTCGTCACCAGCCCAGAGTACGACGATTACTTTCAATTCAAAAGTGCGCGCGGTCCGGGATGGATCGCCAGCGCTCCTATTGCGGCAGCGTCGGCGTTCAAGTCGGTATATCAGAAGCGCGCCGTTTCCGGGATTGACGCCAGGGAGGAAGTGAGCCTTGTCTGATTCAGTCTTGTTTGCTGCGAAAAACAGGCCGGACGCCGCCGCGCAATTGCTGTTTATGCATCATGCGGGGGGCTCCAGTTACACCTATATGCAACTGGCGCAGAATCTGTCCGATTCGATTGAAGTCTATTGCCTGGAGCTGGCGGGAAGAGGCGCGCGTTTTCTGGAGCCTCTTAACGCCGACGCCGAGGCAGTCCTTGAGGAGATTCTCGACGCCATCGGCCGATTGCAACTGGGGCGCGATAAGCCGTTGATGATATGCGGTCACAGCCTGGGCGCGGAGCTGGCTTACCAGACCGCGCACAGACTCAGACGCGAAGCGCCGGAAATGCGCCTGGGAGTGATGCTCTCCGCCCGCGGCTACATCAATCCTGTTGATCTGCGCGGAAAACCTCGGGAGTCTCTATCGGACGACGAGATCCTGCGTTTGCTGGAGCAGTACGAAGGGACGCCGCCGGAGGTGCTGGCGGACCCTGAGTTGCGGTCTTATGTGATTGGCGTGATGCGCAATGATCTAACGCTGTTGGCGGCCCTGGCCGGCATGCCGAAGCCGCCGCTGGACGTTCATGGGTTTATCGCGGGAGGAGACAGCGATAATCGCGTGCTGGTGTCCCGCCTGGCGGGATGGCGGCGGGCGTTCGCTGCGCCCGTGACGCAGCGGGTGTTCACCGGCGGCCATTTTTATCTGTTCTCCGATAATCAGGTGGCGCCATGGATTGAAGCGCGGGTCAGCGAATTAGCGGGCTTGCAGGACAGTCGCGCCCACGCGGCGCCGAGCAGTGAGAAACAGGACCTGACATCACAGGTATTGTGATTGAGTGATTGGCGGACCAGACGGAAGCGACCTGTCCGCCGAATTAATGACAACGAAGTCGAGAGAGAAGTATGTCTGTATTTTCATCAACGATAATGGATTTTTGGATGACCCCTTTTACAAATGGGGAAGTTCTGCTGCAAACCGGGAGCCTGACGGTGATCGCCAATGCGACGTTGCCGGAGGAACGACGGCTGATGGTGTTGGAATTGTCGGACGGGCGCGTCATGGCGGTCATGACGCCGGCGATGGCGGATAAGCTGGGCGTCTATCAGCTTGACGGCCTGTCGGCGGCCGACCTGCGTCAAATGCTGCAGGACGCGGGAGTGGTTCTGCATGGCGCCGATGAGATTTTCTATTTCTCTGCGCAGGATAAAGAAACACTGATGCAGGAAGCCGCAGAAGGCGACATCCGCTCGTTAAACATTAAGGATGAGGCCGTTTTCGCTGAATTTCAGGCGTCCGCAACAGAGCAGGACCTGGATGACGCTTACGTTGAACTGGATCACTGGGAGGTCTGCGGCGCTTTTATCGGCGACAGCCTGGTTTGCGCCGCCAGCATGTATCCCTGGGACAGCTATCCCGGCGACGACGCGCGCATCGCCGACCTGGGCGTGCTGACGCTGCCGCCTTTCAGAGGAAAAGGCTACGCCCGCAGAGTCGTGCGCGCGATTTGCAGACGCGCCAGTGAGAGGGGGTATGAACCGCAATACCGTTGTCAGTTCGATAACCTGGCGTCGGCGTCATTGGCGAAGGCGGTTGGGCTGACCTGGTTTGGAAAGTGGGAAGTTATCTCGCCGGATTCCGCCGACTGATCAAGGGCGACGAACTGGTGAGTAAACCAAAACAGATGAGTCAACGGAAAACAGATTTTTAAAGCACAACAAGGAAGAAGTTTGTATGTCAAAACTAAACATTGCCGTGATTGGCGGCGGTAATATCGGCTCCAGTCTGGCGTTTGATTGCGCACTGCGCGGCCATAACGTCGTCGTCGTTGAAAAAGACGAGTCGTCCTGCGAGCAAAGTCGGGCGCGCGTGCTGGAGACGGCGGGTTACGCGCCGTTGTTCAGCCCACTGGCGAAAGGGAAGAAACCTCAGGATATTCTGGACAACATTCGCTGGACGAATGAGCTGAGCGCGATCTCTGATTGCGCCTTCGTGGTCGAGAATATCCCGGAAAACATTGAACTTAAACAGGCGCTGTATACTCGCATGGCCGAGTTTATTGCGCCCAACGCCGTTCTGGCGGCCAACACCTCCTGTATTCCCATCACCAAGCTGGGGTCTTTTCATAAAACCTCAGCGCAGGTCATCGGCGTTCACTTCATGAACCCGGTTTACCTGAAGCATACCGTGGAAGTGATACTGGGCCTGAATACCTCAGAGCAAACCAAAGACCGCTGTCTGGAAATGCTGGCGATGCTGGGCAAAAAAGCGGTGGTGGTGAAAGACGGCCCTGGTTTTGTCTCCAACCGCATCTCCCACCTTTTTATGAATGAAGCGGCGTTCGCCATTCAGGACGGCATCGCGCAACCTGCAGATGTGGACGCCATTTTCAAAGAGTGCTTCGGTCATAAAATGGGGCCGTTGGAGACGGCGGACCTGATCGGCGTCGACACCGTGGTGAACTCGCTGGATGTGCTTTATCAGACTTTTCAGGATTCGAAATACCGGGTCTGTCCGTTAATGCGCAGCATGGTGGATGCGGGCCATTTGGGTCGCAAGACCGGCAAGGGGTTTTACTCTTACTAATTATGATCCTCACTAGCTATTATTTTAACTAACACGACAAGCCATGAAAGACGGAGCCTGCCCCGCGCAGGTCCCGTCGCTTAACCTGAAATTCAGGAGCCCAACAGCGTCTGCTCAATCTGCTGCAGGTAGCTGCTGGGCATAGCGGGGTAGTCCCAGATGAAAAGACCGCCAATGCCGTTTTGCGTCACCTGATCAAGGAAGTAGGTCAGGTTCTGCTGATTCAATCCGGCGGGCGTCAGCGCCAGTATCACCTGCTTGGCGGGAACGCCGTTGGATATGGTGCGTTTGATGGCCGGGCCCACGTTGGCTTCAATGTCGCTCATGCTCCACATGGCTTCGGCGTAGCACATCAGGCAGAAGCGGTTGACCGCGCCGGATTGCGCCATGGTTTGCACGGCCTGATTGATCTTGGTTCCCTCGCTGGAGGCGCTGGGGTTGTTGTAATCCCAACCGGCCAGGAAGGTGTAGCTGCATTCTTTGCTGAGCGATTTCAGCTTGCTCATCGTCTCAACCAGCATGTCCACGTTCATGTAGCACTCGTCATCAAAATCCACGCCGGCCCAGTTTTTGGTTTGGGTGGCATTGACGATGGCGCTCACTTCCGTCGCGTTCTGGGGCATGTTGTTCGGCGTACAGCCACCGCCGCCGTAGGTCCAAAGCACTTTGCCTGATCCGCCAGGCGCAGCAGTCGTGTCCGGACTCCACCCCGGAGACTGAGGCGTGCCGGTCGTTAGCCCGGAAAGGTTGGTCACCATGCCGTACATGGTGTAAGAAAAAGACTGAGGAGAAGAGTCTGCAGGGTTTTGCGTCCAGCCGCCAATCACATAGTCGCTCATAGCAATTTCCTTATTCCAGTGATAGAACAAAACAACCCGACTCCATCAGCTTAGTCCAAATCCATCGCCCCGGCAGGAGAGCCGTTATTGCTCCTGTGACTGCGTAATTTGCAACAGATTATTTTTATTAGATATTTATATAAGGCGCGCACTGATAAGGCGAATTTATAACCAATTGTTATGAGGCGCTATGTATGAAAAGACCTGCAAAAAGTTAAAAAATAATTATGTATCCGTAATCTAATTGATACATATCTGATTTATTGTGTTTTTAAAAGATAAAAAGAGAACGCTGCATATATAAGCGATTGTAACGTCCATAAAGAAAATGGAATAAAGCGGTAAAAACAAAGGCGCGCTGGCCTGCTTAAAGTCAAATACAGCGCGGATTATTCGGTGGTTTCGGGGGCGATGGTATTAAGTACTGATGACGTTGTCCGAGCAGTGGTAGACCCTGTCCAGGCAGGCGATTCAAAGGATGCCGGCTGGATTCGGAACGCTTTATCACATCGCTCGATATCTTGATCACCCAATGGAAAATCGCGTAACGGTTGTTGGACTTTTATTGTGTCAACAGTTGTTTTCTTTTTATACGAATGAGTATTATTCATGTCGGCGACGTCGTATTTCTATTATGAGTCGTATTAGTTAGAAACTTTGTATCGCCTATGGAAATGGACCTCAACCCAATAAAACAAGGAGTTAAACATGAATCCTTTTAGAGGGGCAGTCCTGGCGACAACGCTTTCGGCAGTGAGTATGGGCGTTAGCGCCAGCACACTGGTTTTTGATTTTTCCGGAAGCGTCGACCTGACTTTTGACCCGAATTATCACAGCCAGCAAACGATTGACGAATACACTGACATATTCATGGAGGATGCATCCTACGCGACGTTCCTCGGTCAGATTATTCTTCCCAACTTCGATAATTACCTGACTGGTACGCACCAGGTGAGCCTCAACTCCAATGGCCTGAATCTGGCGATTGTGAGCGGCATGCTTGGCGGTATTGAAGGGACTCGTCAAGAGGCGCCGGATGGCGTCACCTGGACTCCCGACAGCACCCAGGACGGCGACAGCGGCGTATTGACCATCGTAGACGGCAACATCACCAGCTTTCAATGGTATGCGGGCCCGGCGAACGAAGGCATTATCGGCGCTTATAACAGCAGCGTTTTTGATGGATGGAAAACCAAGCTGGGCGAGATCAACCTCAACCTGAATGGCGCCACGGATTCTATCTTGATCGGTGACGTTTACTTCGCTTCCAATCAGTTCGGCGCAGCCGCTGTAACCATGGTTCCCGAAGCCGACGCCTACGCCATGTGGATGGCCGGCCTGGGCATCGTGGGCTACGTGGCCCGTCGACGCAGCCAGAAAGCGTAAGCTTTCACTTTGTAGTTTGCAGACAATTTGTCGTTCACTGACAGATAGGTCGCTTGCAGACAAATAGACGGACGTTATTTGTCTGACGGATTGATAGTCTGAAACCTAAGCGGGAGACATGGGCGACCAATACTCCCGCTCTCATAGACGCCCGCGCGTCGCCGACCCAATATCCAAATATTAAGGCGACGGCTCGTGCGCAATAGGGCTAGTCAACGGCGATGCCGCAGACCTCCAGTTCCTTGCCAATGACTCTGAGCAAGTCAGTCAGACGCCCGTAATAAACATAAAACTCCTCCGCGCCGACATGTCCCTTCAAACGCTCCAGTGCATCACAGGCGGAGATAATCAGCCGCCGAACCTGGACGGGGGTGTCCGGTCGTGCTTTGAGGTCCTGCAGTTGCTTGTGCTTGGCGTCGATAACCTGATGCTTGGGGGCGTCGCACACGTTGTCGTCAATGAGCAGCTGGCGCCAGTCGCCGTCAATCAAAGATTGAGTCATCCTTTTTGTTCTCCCTAATCACAGCTCTTTGTGGTCCCTAATGGCCTGTTTTGTTGTTCAACTGCTTAACCTAACCAGTCTAGCTCATCTCGCTCCGATGTGGAGTCATTACGCAAACCTCTATTCTCAACGCGGCCCGCCACGAAGAGGCTGCGGGCTTGCAACCAACTCCGCCGATTTATCCTGATTTCGTAATATAAGCATCCTATTTCGTAATAGTAAGGAAACGGAATCTCCTCTAGAATGGCCTTCGCTTTGTGCTACACAGACGCCATCCAGGGATCTTGGATTTTCCGTCGCTTGAAGCGTGCGTCATGGCTTCGACTCTTTTTATTCAGGTCATTCACGACTTCAGCGCAGGGTGTTCGGCGTCTGCCTTAAAATTCTTTGGAGCGCAGGATCGCGTTCTTAATGTGAGTGACGAATTCAAATGTTCTGTCCGATCAAACCTACCGCATGGATTACAGCGGGCTTGTCATTGTTTTACTGCACGGCGGCGCAGGGTAAAGTCGGCGACGCCTGGGAATTCAGCGCAGGCAGCCTTTTGCGTCATGAAGACAACCTGTTCCGGTCGACCTCCGATAACGAAAGAAATGAGCAGATTGTTTCCACCTTCGCGGCGGTCAGCGGCGAGCAGGCGATCTCCCGCCAGAACCTGAAACTGGACGCCCGGTTTTCCGATAACCGCTACCATCATTACGACTACCTGGATTACTCCGCCTGGGAAGCCGAAGCAGCCTGGGACTGGCTGGCCACCAGCCGACTGCAGGGCGTACTCGGCGCCGACTACAACGAATCCATCAACAGCTTCGCCGACTTTTCCGGAACCGAGCAGAATATCCGCACCCTTCGTCGCTATTACCTGGACGCGGACTGGCGTGTCGCCGGGGGCTGGAAGCTACTGGCCGGCGGCGCCCACTATCAACAGGAAAACAGCTCCCTGTATCGCGTTGAAGGGGACTATCAATCTGATTCTCTCGAACTGGGCATGGGATATGAGGCGCCTTCCGGCAGTAATGTTTCCGTCTCGCTGCGCAAGACAGACGGCGATTACGCCAATCGCGTCATCAGCACGACGGATCGTGTGGATTCCGGTTTCGAACAGAGTCTTGCGGAAATGCGTTTCCTGTGGATGTTCAGCGGTAAATCAAAAATCCGCGGCAACCTTGGCTATGTCGAACGCGAACACGATCACTACGGCGAGCGGGACTATCAAGGCGCCATTGGCGGGCTGAGTCTGGATTATCAATGGACAGGATCAACCCGTGTGACCGCGGCGGTCGAACAAAATCTGGTGTCCTATCAAAGTTCGCCGGTTACGGATGTCGGTAAAGTGATAGCCAGTCAGGCTTACTATAACAGCAGTTATTATCGGCGACGTTTGGTCTCTATCGGGCCGCTGTGGCGTTACTCCGCCAAAGTGAGTCTGCATGCCCGCTGGCGCTATGAAGAAAGGGACTACCAGGGCGGTTTGCTGACCGGACTGGATGGGCGAAAAGACCGCTTGCAAACGCTGGTTTTAGGGGGCGATTGGAGCCCCGCCAACTGCGTCCTGATAGGCGCGGCGTTGCAGCGGGAGAGGCGTGCTTCGAACCAGGCGAACGCAGATTTCAACAGCGATATGGCGACCCTGTCGTTAACCTTTACTTTTTAGTGAGAATCACTATCACTGGAAATTTTTTAGGTTTAGTATGTAGCCCACATGTAGGAATGTGTAACTGTGTGGTCAATCGCGCCGCACATATTAACTAAAGGATTTAGCAATGTTTCTCCATAGAACTTCCTATCCGAAGTTTGTCTTTCTGGCCGCCCTGACGGGTTCTTTGGCCGGGTGCGGCGGCGCAGGCGAGGCGACGGACGCAACCCAGGTAGTCGCCAAAGTCAACGGTTCGGAAATTTCTATTCATCAGCTTAACGCCATACTCGCCAAGCAGCCTTCTCAGGGCGTCAGTTCCGACACGGCGCGGGCGCAGGCGTTGGATGAGCTGGTGGAGCAGCAAGTCGCTTACGACAAAGCGGTGGAGCTTAAGCTGGACCGCAGTCCCGATGTGGTCATGGCGATTGAATCCATGAAGAAAAGCATCATCGCCCGCGCGTACCTGCAACAGGTGATTGGCGCGCTGTCGCAGCCTTCTCAGGAAGACATTCACCAATATTACGAAGAACATCCCGCGTTATTCGCTGAGCGCAAGCTGTACAGCCTGCAGGAAGTCGCCATTGAGCCGCGGCAGGAACTGCTTGCGCCGCTTAATGAAAAAGTTAATAACGCCAAACAACTGGAAGACATCGTTTCCTGGCTGAAATCAGAGGGCGTGCAATACCGCGTCAATGCGGCGAACCGCTCCGCGGAGCAGATCGGTCTGGAATTGTTGACCCAGGTGGCAAGACTGGAAGACGGCGCGATGACCTTGTTCCAGGGTCCCAACAATTATTTGGTCGTCAGAGTGGCGGCCTCGCAGGAAAGACCAGTGTCCGAAGAAGACGCCAAGCCCCGCATTACACAATATCTTCATAATCTGAAGGTACAAAAAACCGTTACCGAAGAAGTCGAGCGCTTAAAACACAGCGCCGCCATCGAGTATGTCGGCGACTTCAAGCGGCTTGCCATCCCTGCCGCAGGCGGGGAGGCAGGCGTGGAGATAGGAACTGAAAACAGCGGCGTCGAGGGCGGAGAGGATATCCGCAATGCCGACGCCGTTTCTTTACAACTGGGAAGTGATGCGTAACGGCGACTAAAAACATGGAAGCTTTATTTTCTTACGTCATGCAATTGACGCAAATGCGAACAAAGATAGTGCTGGGTCTGTTGACGCTGATCCTGTTTACGCCAGTCCGGGCGGAGGTCGCCGGCCTGAATTACCGCCTGGCCCCCGGGGACGCGATTCGCATCAACGTATTTCAACAACCGGACCTGACTCTGGATACCCGTATTTCCGAAAACGGAAGTATTACTTACCCGCTGATCGGCAGCCTGCAACTGGGTGGAGAAACCCTGGCGGCGGCGGAACAGCAAATCGCCGCAGGTTTGCGTCAAGGCAAGTACGTGAAGGACCCTCAGGTCACCATTACGCTGCTGGAAATTCGCGGCAATCAGGTGTCGGTGTTGGGGCAGGTGAGCCGCCCCGGCCGCTTTCCATTGGAGACGCAAAAGACCCGGCTTTCCGACGTATTGGCGATGGCCGGCGGCGTCACCGATTCAGGCTCTGACATTGTCGTGGTGTCAGGGATTCGCGAAGGCAGGCCGTTCCACAGAGAGGTGGATTTCCCCGCCATCTTCGCCCAGGGGGAACGCAACGCTAACATCCTGGTGGCTGGCGGCGATGTGATCTTTGTGGATAAGGCCCCGGTGTATTACATCTACGGCGAGGTGCAGCGTCCCGGCGTCTATCGGGTCGAACGCAACATGACCGTACAACAGGCTCTGGCCCAGGGCGGGGGAGTCAGCCTGCGCGGCACCGACAATGGCATCAAGGTGTATCGCAAGGACGCCAAAGGCGATGTGGAGTTGAAAGAATCGGAGCTGTACGACCTCGTGCGCGCCGATGACGTTATCTACATTCGCGAAAGTTTGTTCTAGGAAAGATCTGTTCCAGGAAAGATAAGTAATGACCTTGAAACATGTATTACTGGTTCTGTGGGCGCGGCGCTGGGTAGTGCTGAGCGTCCTGCTGGCCACGATAACGACCACCGCCGTGGTCAGCCTGCTCATTCCCAAAGAATACACCGCCTCCACCACTGTGGTGCTGGACGTGCAGACCCCCGACCGCATTGTCGGCATGGTGCTGCCGGGCATGATGTCGCCGGGTTATATGGCGACGCAGATGGATATCATCACCAGCGATCGCGTCGCACAGGGCGTAGTGCGCCTGCTGAAACTGGACGAAAACCCTGAAACCCGCGACAAGTGGCTGGAGGAAACCGGCGGCCAGGGAACCATCGCCGTGTGGATGGCGCCGGGTCTGAAGAAAAATCTGGAAGTCAGTCCCGCCCGGGAAAGCAATGTCATCAGCGTGGAGTTCAGCGCCACGGACCCCCGCTTCGCCGCCACCGCCGCCAACGCGTTCGCACAAGCCTATATCGACACCACGATCGATCTGCGGGCGGAGCCGGCGAGAAAATACGCCGCCTGGTTTGAGCAGCAATACGAAACCCAGCGCGAGCGCCTGCAAAGAGCGCAAAAGGCGCTGTCTAATTTTCAACAGGAAACCGGCATCGTAGTGACCAATGACCGCCTGGATTTCGAAAACCAGAAACTGGGCGAGCTGACCGCGCAGCTGAGTCTGGCCCTGGCGGAAGGCACGGATTCCTCCAGCAAGCAGGGCTTCAACCAGGGTAGCGACACGCTGCCGGAAATCATGCGCAATCCGCTGATCATCCAGCTCAAAACCGACATTGCGCGCATGGAGTCGCGGCTGCAGGAGTTGTCCGAAGACTATGGCGTCAACCACCCGCAATACAAAAGCGCCGCGTCCGAACTGGCCAGCATGAAATCCCGTCTGCGCATGGAAACCGCCAAGATCGCGGAATCCATTTCTACAGTTGGACGCGTCAGCAAAGCCAAACAGGCGGAACTGAAAGAAGCCATCGAAGAACAGAAAAAGAAAATGCTGGAGCTGAAAAGTCAGCACGACCAGATTCAGATTCTGTCCCATCAGGTGGAAACCGCGCAGCGGGATTTCGACGCCATCAGCCAGCGTCTCACGCAAAGTCAGCTGGAGGCGCAAACGGTGCAGACCAATGTCTCCGTATTGACGCCGGCGTCGCCGCCCCTCAAGCACAGCAAACCCATGTTGTTTCTCAATCTTGTTATCGCGGTGATGCTGGGAGGACTATTGTCTGTCGGCGCGGCGCTGATTCTGGAATTACGCAACCCTAGGGTGCGCTCTGTAGAAGATCTGCAATCCGCACTTGGCGTTCCCGTATTGGCGCAATTGAGTAAAGCGCCGGTATCCATGACGAAGAAAAAAGAAGGGAAGACCGATACCGCCAGACCGTCGGGACTGAAGAACGGCGCGATGGCGGGCGGCTCTTATCCATTGGCGGGAGAAGCCTGATGAACATGGAAGCTCTAAACCTCAGCAGTCATTCGCCATCCATTGGCGCCATATTGATCGACAGCGGGCGTCTGGAGCCCGCCGCCGCGGAGCAGATTCTGCGTTTGCAGCAAAGCAAGCCCGGTCTGCGTTTTGGCGACGCCGCCATGCAACTGGGTTTGTTGGACGACCAGGATATTCAGTTCGCGTTGTCGCAGCAGTTTGTTTACTCCTATTTGCAGGCGTCCGACGACCGCATCAGTCAGGAAGTGGTCGCCGCGTTCAACCCGTTCAGTCATATCGTCGAACAACTGCGGGCTTTGCGCAGCCAATTGCTGCTGCGCTGGTTTGACGCGCAAAACGGGCGCAAAGCCTTGTCCGTGGTCAGCGCAAATCATGGCGAAGGCCGTAGTTTTGTCGCCGCCAATCTGGCGGTGGTGTTCTCGCAACTGGGAGAGCGCACGTTGATTGTGGACGCCGATCTGCGTACGCCGCGGCAGCATGAGCTGTTCAAGCGCGCCAATAAATTTGGTTTTTCTACGGTGCTGGCTGATCGCATTCCCTGGCGGGAAGCGGTGAGACGGATCGAAGGCCTGCAGGGGTTGTTTCTGATGACCGCCGGGGCGATTCCGCCCAATCCCCAGGAGCTGCTCAGCCGGCCGCGTTTCCCCAGTCTGATGGAGGAATTGACGGAGCACTACGACATCGTCATCTTCGACACTCCGCCAGGAGCGTCGGTCTCCGACGCGCAGCCGATATCCGCCCAGGCGGGCGGGGCGCTGGTGGTGGCGAGCCAGCACAAAACTGACGTCAGAGGCCTTAAATCCCTGGTGGCGAATCTAGAGCAAAACGGCGTCGCCATCGCCGGGAGTCTATTAAACAAAACCTGACACTCACGCGCGCGAAGCACTGAAACATCATGCAGCAGACGATCACCCGACCCCATATTCCGGCGATTAGCGAATGGTCGCCCGTACTATTAGGCGTTGTCGTGCTTTATCTGCCCACCTACTACGATCTGGCCGGTTCTTCGTGGGCGTCGGGTGAGCAGGGGCATGAGCCGATTATTCTCACTCTGGTGCTGTGGTTTTTCTGGAAAAAACGCCAGGACATTCACCGGCTTGAGTTTGCTCCCGCCTCCCTGGAAGGTTGTGTCGCCCTGGGCGGCGGCCTGGTTCTATATGTATTGGGGCGGTCGCAGGACATTTTGCTGTTCGAAGTGGGCTCGCAGATTCCGGTGGTCGCAGGGCTGCTTTTGCTGCTGCGAGGTCGCGAAGCCGTGAAAATGATGTGGTTTCCACTGCTGTTCATGATTTTTATGGCGCCCTTGCCGGGACCGCTGGTGAGCGCGCTGACGCTGCCCATGAAAACCGCGGTGTCCTGGTCCGTGGATCAGGTGCTTTACTGGGCGGGCTATCCGGTATCCCGATCAGGAGTGATTCTGCAGGTCGGCCAATACCGCCTGCTGATCGCCGACGCCTGCGCGGGATTGCATACCTTGTTTACGCTGGAGGCGATGGGGCTGTTCTATCTGCACATCGTGCGTCACGAATCGATCTGGCGTAACGTCGCCCTTGCCATCGCCATTGTTCCGATTTCATTTGTCGCCAATTTCATCAGGGTGCTGGCGCTGACCTTGATCACCTATCACTACGGCGATGAGGCGGGGCAGGGCTTTCTGCATGGATTCGCCGGCATCGTGCTGTTTGTCAGCGCGTTGTTGCTCATTATTGGCGTCGACTCAATCCTGCATCTGGCGCTGAAACCGGCGACAAGGAGGAGACAGGCCAATGCGTAATCACAAGACCAGTCTGATCGCCTGCGCGGCCATGGTGATTTCCGCGGTGTCGGCGTATGCCCTGACGCCAAGGGAAATGCTCTCGGATCACATCGCCAAAGTGAAGCTGGATGCGATGATTCCTGAGGTGTTCGGCGGGTGGCGCGAAGTCACGCACTCCGCTAACCAGATCGTCGATCCGCAGACCCGGGAGACGATCGATCGCATTTATAACCAGACGCTGTCCCGTACCTATGTGGACGAATCGGGTTACCGAGTAATGGTTTCCATTGCTTACGGCGAAGACCAGCGCGACGCCATTCAGATGCACTACCCGGAAGTCTGCTATCCGGCCCAGGGGTTCACTTTGGCGGACAAGACCACCGGGCTGTTGCAGACCGATTATGGCCAGATTCGCATCACCCGTCTGCTGACGTCACAGGGGCAGCGCCATGAACCGGTGACTTATTGGGCGACGGTGGGCGAGAAGGTGATCGCCAACAAGGTGGACAAGAAATTGAAGGAGGTCAGTTACGGCTTCCGTGGTTACATTCCGGATGGACTGCTGTTTCGCGTGTCCTCCGTGGATAAAGATTCCCTGCGCGCGTTTCAGAAACAGCGGGAGCTGGTGGACGCGCTTTTAACGGAAATATCGCCAGCGTCGCGGCAGCGTCTGGCGGGTTTGACTCAGTAAGGATTCACATAACAGGTTGACGCAGTAAATAACCGGAAGGACTCTTACTTTTAATCGAAAGGATGTTCGATGATTTTCAGTCAGCAGTTGCAAGCCGGCGCAGGCAGCGCGTTGGTATTTTTTGAGCGATACGGGGTGGAAGCGCTGATCATTCTGGGGGCGCTGGGCGCCGCCGTTGTATTCGGCGTGGTCGCCTCCACCGGCAACCTGTTGCTGGCGGGTCTGGCGGCGGGCATGATCGTCGGCCTGCTGGCGTTCGCCAACGCCGCCATCACCCTGTGGTTGATCCTGTTTTTAGGCCTGTTCGTAGCCGGCTTGGCGCCCATCTGGGCGGAAGGCCTGAGCAAGAAAGCAGTGTGGGGCATTTCCGTGCTGGGGCTGATCCTGTTCCTCAGCGCCGCCTCGCGCCGCCTGCTCAATCCCGCCAGCGCCGAAAAGCAGCCGCTGTTTATCTGGCTGGCGCTGGTGTTTGTCGGCTACGCCTTATTGAACGGCGCGGCGCAATCGACGCTCTTTGAACTCGCCAGCGGATTCAAACGCTACTTTCAGGTCATGGGCGTCTGTTTCGCACTGGCCTGGCTAAGTTTTTCCCGCGCGGACATGGACCGCTGGGTGCGGCTGTTCGCGGCGCTGGTGATCGTGCAATTGCCGTTCGCGCTCTATGAGCTGCTCAAGCTCGTGCCTGTCAGGGAAAGCCTGCAATACGCCTATCCCGGTATGATCCCCATCGACGTGGTGGCCGGCACTTTCGGCGCAACCCGTTACGCCGGCGGCGCCAACGCCGAAATGGCGAGTTTTCTGGTGATCGCTCTGGGCTTCCTGCTGGCCAGACGCAGCGAAAAGCTGATAACGCCGCGCCACTTTGCAGTCCTGGGACTGTTCGCTCTGACGCCGCTGTTCCTCGGTGAAACCAAGGTCGTGGTGATTTTTCTGCCGGTGATGTTCGTCACCCTGTATGGCCGGGAGTTGTTGAGAAAACCTCATCTGGCGGTGCTGGCGTTGATCGTCGGCGCGTTGCTGACACTGGGCGCCGCCTACGCCTATCTGCAACTGGTGAAGGCGCAGAGCCTGTCGGAAATGCTGTCCGACACCATGGCGTACAACATGGGCGACAAGGGTTACGGCGGCTACTACTTGAATCGTCTCACCGGGTTGCTGTTCTGGTTCCATCAGCAAGGCCTGCATGACCCCGTCTCTTTCTTCTTCGGCTGCGGCATCGGCTCCGCCCACGACGCCACCGGCGGAACCATTGCGCTGCGTTATCCGGGCTTCGGAGTCAGCCTCACGGCATTGTCTTCCTTGTTGTGGGAGCAGGGGCTGTTGGGCTCTCTGCTGTTCTACGGCGTATTAGTGTCGGCCTGGCTGACCGCCGGCAGGTTGCGCGCCGCGCGATTTGGTCGCCGGATCATGGCGGACGCCGCCGGCATTCAGGCGGCGCTGAGTCTTTGCATGATCTATCCGGTTTATCGCAGCACCTTGCTGGAGGGTTTGCCCTTTCAGATTCTGTTCTGGGGCATGCTGGGGTATCTGGCGTGGCTTTACCGTGAATCCCGACATGCGGAGGCGGCGGCATGAGTCATCCTTATTCACGTCAGGCGCTGATTTCCGGCACGAAGAAGTTCCTGTCCGGCAAAGTTATCTCCGCCTTGCTGACCCTCGGCATTCTGTTGGTGACGGTGCGTTTGCTGCCGGTGACGGAATACGGCGCCTACGTCACTCTGCTGGCTATGACGGAAATTGGCCGCTCCCTGGCGCAACTGGGGCTGGCCTGGCTCACCGCGCGGCAGCTTCCCGAGTATCGCCTTAAGGCGGACGGGCCCCGTTTAATCGGGTTCTGCCGCCGCGTCGTGGCATGGCAAAGCGCGGCGCTTATCGCCTGCGCCTTGCTATTCGCAGGGCTGATGGATGCCTATCTCAGCTGGGCGGGGCTGGAAGCGTTCCGGCCCGCCGCACTGGTGTTTCTGGGCGTCTTTCTGGTAGAGGGCGTTGGCCGTTTCCTGCGGGAGGCGGTGCTCGGGCCGCTGCTGTTGCAGGGCGGCATTCGGGCCAGCATGGTGGGGCGGCAGCTGCTTTATCTGGCTGGGTTACTCGTCCTGTGGCGGCTTTCCGGTTCCAACCTTACCCTGCCAATACTTTTGCCATCAGCGCAAACCTTGGCGCAGCCTGGGATGGGGCTGTACACAGTGGTGCTGATCGAACTGGCGGCGTCCGGGTTTGGAACCGCCGTCGCTCTGGCGTGCCTGATCAAATTCTGTCGCTCGATGCGCGGATTACAGGGGGAGGCGGGCTGGACGGAGCCGTCCATTCGCCAGCAATGGTGGCTATCCCTGCACATGTATTTCGCGCACTTGCTGACCTTGCTTTACAGCCCGCAGGCGCTGGTTAATCTGCTGCAGAAATACCTGGGGCCGGAGGCCTCCGCGGTGTTCGGCTTTCTGCGCACCTTGAATGACCAGATTGCGCGTTACCTGCCGGCGTCGCTGCTGTTCAGCCTGATCCGGCCGAAACTGGTGGCGGTCTACGTCAACGGCGGCGGCGCCCCTGAGCTGAGTCGCCTGACCAATTCCGCCGGCAAAGTCAGTCTGGTGATACTGCTGCCGTTGGTGTCTGTGGCGGCGGTATTCGGCGACGAACTCATCCAGCTTATTTCCGGCGGCAAATTCAGCGACTCCGGTTACCTGTTCTTCGGATTCCTGTTGTGCCTGATCCCATACAGCCAGCGGCTTTTACTGGAAACCGCCGCCGTGACGATGGATCAGGCCAACCTGTGTAAATGGGGCGCAGCCCTGGGCTTGATCACGTTGCCCAGCCTGTGGGCGCTGCTGCACTTGGGCATCGGCGTGTGGGCGGCGGTGATCGCCATCGGGCTGGGACATGTGCTGTTTAACAGCTTCATCATCGCGGGGCTCAAGCAGCGGTGCGACTACGCCTTCGACTGGCTCAATCAGACCAAACTCATTCTGGCCATGGCGGTGGCGATCATTCCCGGCGCGATCAGCCCGGACGTTTCCGTCGCGGCGCTCGGCGCCGGCCTTATTCCATTGCTGGGTTATTCACTGCTGATCGTCGGCGCTTTCGTGGTGTCAGTGTGGTTGCTCCGGCCTTTCACCGTAGAGGAGACAGGATTGTTGAAATCGCTAGTTAAGAGAGGCGCGCGCGCGGCATGAGAACGATGAGACTGCTTTATCTGACGCCAGGGTTATTTCCCGCCCGACGAGTGGATGTGGGCCTGCTTTTTGGCGACGGTTTACCCCGCCATGGGGTGTATTCCGACATTGTCGCGTTTCGCAAACCCGGCGCGCAGGAACAGGAGGAGGCCTGGGGCGGCGGCGAGGCGATTCTGGCGGACCCGCCGCGCCGACTCAAACATCTCGCCGTATTCATGCATATGTTCATGGCGCTGGCGCAGTCCCGACGCGACCGGCATGACGGCGTACAGGTGCGGGATATGCCCTTTATCGCGTTAATGGCGCTGATACTCGCCCGTCTCAAAGGCATGCCGTTCCTGTACTGGTGCTCTTATCCCTATCCGGAAGGCCAGATAGACCGCGCCCGCCGGGCCACAGGTTTGAAGAAGCTCGCTTCGCTGCCTTTGCTGTTGCGCGGACTGCTGGGACGCTTTGTTCTGTACCGACTCGTGCTGAGTCGGGCGGATCATATCTTTGTGCAGTCGGAGCGAATGAAACAGGACATGGCGGGCCGGGGCGCGCCCGCCGAGCGTATGACCCCGGTTCCCATGGGCGTGGATCTGGAACGCATGCAGGCTTCCGTAGCGGCTTTTGATGCGGACGCCACAGACGATGTCAGCGTCGATAAACGCATGCGGGGCCGACGCGCGCTGATTTATCTGGGCAGCCTGGATTACGTCCGCAATATCGAAACCCTGTTTGAAATGGCGTCGCTGCTGCGCTGGCGCCTTCCCAATATTGTGCTGCTGATCGTCGGCGACACCCATGATCAACAGCACAAAGCGTGGCTGCAGGAGCGGGCGCGCCAGTTGGGCGTCGACGATATTCTGATCTGGACCGGCTGGCTGCCGATTCAGGAAGCCTGGCGCTACATTCGCCAGGCGGAAGTGGGCTTGTCGCCCATTCCCCGGGGCGAGCTGCTTGACTGCTCCTCGCCGACCAAACTGATCGAATACATGGCGCTGGGCGTGCCCGTCGTCTGTAACGACAACCCGGACCAGCAAATGGTGATCGAGCAATCCGGCGCCGGACTTTGCGTTCCTTATACCGCGGAAGACTTTGCGAACGCAGCGGAAACGCTGCTCAAAGAAGCGACGGAAACGCGCCGGCAAAGAATGGAGAACGCCATTCGCTACCTAAGAACCCACAGGGACTATCCAGTCATTGCAAGGAAATTGGCTGGAACCTACTTCGCCATCCATGAGAAAGCCTGTCACGAGGCTCTGAAGCAAGGAAGTTGAAATCATGACCCCGATTTTTTTACCTCTTATCGGTCAATACCAGAACATCGGCGACATCATCCTGAGACGCCCGTTAGCCAAGTGGCTGCAGGGCGATTCGCGATTGCATGTGTTCACCGGCGACGCTCCCGCCGGCTATACCGAGGCGCTGCAGCTGCGCCCGGACGATCATGTCTATACTTCGTTTCTGTCCTGGTATCGCGCCGGTATGGAAGCCAGTCGGCGCCAGAAAAGCATTTATCTGTTCAAGCCCGGAGAAATCCAGTTGAGTCTGAAAGGCATGAAGGAGCACCTTGGCGTGCTGCCCATGGCGAAACGCTTCAAGGCGCGCGGCGGCAGCGTCGCGCGTCTGGGCTCTGGCGTACGTAATTTCTCCAGCTTCTATCGCCGCCTGATAACGCCTTCGCTGAAAGTGTCCGATCTCACCTATTGGCGCGATCAGGGTTCTTTCCAATACTTGGGACACGGCGGCGTGATGCCGGATCTGGCGTTTGCGGAAGGCGGCGAACTCAGCCGTATTTCCTCCATGGAGAACCGTCGCTATCTGATTGTGTCCATGCGCGGCGACCGGCCGGCGCCCAACGACGCCTGGCGGAAGGCCGTCCGTGATTTCGCGCAGAAACATCATCTGGAAATCATGGCGGTGACTCAGGTGCTGATGGACTCCGCGCGCTCCCGCGAGCTGGCCGGCAGCCTGGGCGGGCAGGTTCTGGACTGGGACGGCCATGACCATATGCAGCAGGAGATGCGTTTGCGGGATGTCTATCGGCGCGCGGCGCTGGTGGTCAGCGACCGCCTCCATGTACTCATCGCCGCCTATACGGAAGGCGCCGCGCCAGCGGGTCTGACCACGGATAATTCCAGCAAAGTGGACCGACATTTTGAGGCCATCGGATTGAAAGGCGTGGGGCAAAGCGCCGCGACCTGGTCTGCGGAACGCATAGGCCAGTTTCTGGAGGATACGCTGCGACAGCGGGAAAGTTATCTGAATACGCTGGGGCAGGCCAGGGTGTCCCTGGACGGTATCCGCAAAGAGCTGGTGTCTTTCGTGGAGGCGGTGCGGAGGCGTGAAGCATGAGCTTAAACAAGTCGACGCCCGTGGTATGGCACGTAGGGCGACATGGCGAGGTGGCGGGCGGTATGACCCAGGTGATCAACGCCTACCTGAACTGGCCGTTTGAAAACCTCAAAGTGGAGGTAATCCCGTCCCGGGACGGCTCCAAAGGCGTCAAAGCGCTGGGACTGTATTTCAGCGCCATGTGGAGAATTCTGCGCCTGCGTGGACGCAGAACCAAGGACGCCATAGTGGTGCATCTGTCCCAGGACGGTTCTTTCGTGCGTGAGGGCAGTTTGCTAACCCTGGCGCAACTGCTGGGCTTTGGGGTGGTCGCACAGTTACACGGCAGCCGTTTCGCCGAGTTCAGTCGGCGTTATCCGAAACTGGTGCGTTTCGTCCTTTCGAGGGCGAATTATGTTCATGTTCTGAGTGAAGAGACTCGCGCTATCGTGGCCCAAACCCTGGCGCCGGAGCGCATTGTGTATATCCCCAATGCAGTGGCCACCGGCAGGCCGGGCGACAAGGAGAAGCTGGCGGTGTTCGGCGGCGGCGTCACCTATCGCAAAGGCGTGGATGTGCTGGCGCAGGCCTGGGAAGAATTGCAGGCTGAGGGCGATGTCGATCCGACGCTTAACGTCGGCGCCTGGAAGCTGGTCATCGCCGGGCCGATCATTGATGCGGGCGTGGTTCCCGAGACGCTGCGCAACGCTGAATTCGTGGGGGGCCTGTCCCATCAGGCGCTCATGGATCTACTGGACCGCGCCGCCATTGCGGTGCTGCCTTCCAGAGACGAGGCGATGCCGATGTTTATTCTGGAGGCGCTGGCGCGGCATTGTTGTGTGATCTCGACGCCGGTGGGCGGCATCGCAAATGTATTGAGCGATGGCCGGGGCCTGCTGGCGCCGGCGGGGGATATTCAGGAATTGCGCCGGGCTTTGCGCTACGCGATCAGCGATGATGACGCGCGCGCGGAACTGGCGGCAAGGGGACACGCCAGCTTTGCGGATACTTTTTCCGCAAAGGTGGTGTACCCCAAACTGGCGACGCTGTGGTTGAGCATCGTCAACCGGCCCAGGGCCGGAAATCTGTCTCAAAAAAGGAACTTTCAGGGAATGACAGGAGAATAAAAATGAAAAAAATACTTTTAGTCGCCTCAGGTGGGGGACACTGGGTGCAACTACAAAGACTGCGCGGCGCGTTTGAGGACCACAAACTGTTATGGATGACCACCGTAAAGGACTACAGTTCGCCTCACAACGAGCCCTGTTTTATCGTGCAGGACGCCAATATGTGGAACAAACTGGCGCTGCTGAAAATGTTCCTGCAGGTGGCGTGGGTAATGCTCAAGACCCGACCGGATATTGTCGTCACCACCGGCGCGGCGCCCGGGTTCGCCGCCATTCTGTATGGTCGGCTTTTGGGGGCGCGCACGATCTGGATAGACAGCATCGCCAACGGCGAGGCGTTGTCCCAGTCCGGCGCCAAAGTCGGCAGATGGGCGCATGTCTGGCTGACCCAATGGGAGCACCTGAGCAAGCCCAGCGGGCCACATTACTGGGGGGCTGTGCTGTGATTTTCGCAACCGTAGGCACTCAACTTGCGTTTGATCGCATGATCAGCGCGCTGGACGACTGGGCGGGGCGCAATCAGGACGTAGTGGTCTATGCGCAAACCGGACCGGCCGAATACATGCCGCAACACATGGGATTTGCGGACTTTCTCGCTCCGGGCAAGGTGACCGACTACATGCGCGAGGCGGAGCTGATCGTCTCGCACGCGGGCATGGGCTCCATCATTACCGCCATGTATTTGCGCAAGCCAGTGATCATCATGCCGCGCAAAGCGTCTCTGGGCGAACACCGCAATGAGCATCAAATGGCCACCGCGAAATGGCTGGCCAACCGCAAAGGCATCATTGTGGCTTGGGAGGCGTCGGATCTGGCGCGCATTCTGGACCGGCGCGCGCAACTGGAATCCGGCCCTGCGATCTCCGAAGTGGCGGATGGCGCTTTGGTTAAAAAGCTGTCACGTTACATTCAGTCCCTGCAATGACGACTACTATTAATAAGGTCAGACTAACTAACAGGAGTCATTCCGCTAGGAGAAACCTACAGCCACCTCAACATAATCCGCTTGCCGGCGCGACGCAGCGCCGGACATCGAGCAGCCGCGTAAGCGTGTTCCGGCGAGCGCTGTTTAGAGCATCAGTTGTCCGCCGCGAAGTGGCTGGCCAACCGGAAAAGCATTATCGGGCCTGAACGACTTCGACTTATCCAAGCATTGGTGGAGGTCCCCGTCATTGCAATCGGGCCCTTTTCTATCCGTGGTCGCGGATGAACCTTTGGTTAATACACTGCCAAGCCGTACTCGGTCGCTGCGGAGCAGCGCCATTTTTTTAGTCAGTCTAACCAACAGGAGTCAGAGTGCTTATGGACAGGCCGACAGCCAACTCGACCAAGTCGCCCGACGTTACGAAACGACGGGCGCTTCTACTTACCGCTCTGGGGTGTTTACTTCCGCCCCTTGATTCGGTCCAGGCGGAAACGCCGCAACTGGACTGGTTTTGGTCATGTAACGACGGAAATCGGGTCGTTTTCAGCTCAGACTTCAACGAAGGCTTATATTTCCAGGACATCCAGCCGGGCAAAACTGCAGAACCCAAACTAGGCACCAATCAGTTTTCCTGCGTGCGCAATTGGATCAATGAACAGAAAACCACCATGGGATTTGGCGGCGCATTCATTAACTATGAAGGCGGCGACCTCACTGAACGCTGGGCGCAGGTGCAGCCGGCGCTGGATGATCCCAGCAACAAGGTGCTCGCTTTCGCGTTGAAAAAACCCAACGTCAATAACGAGAAAGGCAGAGTGCAGTTAGACGTCACTGGCAAGACCGGCTTTAAAGAGTTAAAGCTGAAGGTGCGCATGTATCTGAGCAACAGCTTCAGCATGCTGCGGACCTACCCGAAAACCATTGACTGGCTGTCTCTGTCTTCCTGGTGGAACAATCCCCATTGGGATGGAAATCCTTATCCGTTCGTCGTCAGCGTGAATATCAACAAACCCAGCATAAAGGAGGGGCAGAACCAGCTACGTTTCGCCATACGGGCGCGCACGTTTAATCAGACCACACAGAAGTGGGACGACGCGCTATGGCGTGAAGTCAACCAGACTTTTGAAGTCCCCGTGGGACAGTGGATATCTCTTGAGTACACCTTTATTGAGGGGGATGCGGAGACCGGTCGTTTCCAGATGACCGCGGCGCTGGACAATCAGGAACCCCAGACTATTTTCGACATTCACAACTACACCCGCCATCCTCTCGATCCCTCTCCGGATGGCATCAGTATTATCAGCCCCATGAAACTCTATACTTCTGCGGAGTTGATTGATTACGTCACCGCCAACGGTGGGCTGCTGACGATTCAGTGGGATGATATGAAGATGATCGGCTGCAACTCGCTTGCGGATTGCGAGCCCGATCCGTCCATTCCGGAAAAAGTCAGGATGGCGATTCCCAAAAGACCCAGTCTGGAGTTGGATTAACGGAAGGATTCAATAGCGGTTCGCCGAGCCTGTCACGGCAGACTCGGCGAACCCATTCAGTAACGTCTTTATTATCTTCTTTATTGTTTCGCTTCTCTCACTTCACTTCACTTTGCTTGCTTTACTTTTTTCCTACTTTACAAAATTTGCCTGCGTCATCTACGTCTGGACTGCAGCTGCGGACAAATTCACTCCCACTGCACCTTGGGCAATTCTTCCTTGTAGTTATCAAAGCGATTGCTGAGGGAAAGTTTGTCGGTTGTCCTTGACGCCACGTGCAGGCAGCGATTCAGCATGGCGGGCCAGAGCGGGCGATATAAATCGAGGGTGGCCACATCGCTCAGGCCTTTCGGCAGTGTTTTCCATAGGGGCGAGAGCAGGGAAAAACTGTTGAACTTGCGCACGTCCAGAGACATGAAAGTGCGGAAGACGTCGAAGAAGACGAAGGGCTGCACCGGCGTGAAGAACTGGCTCGCCATTACACAGCCGCCGTGAGTGATCCAGCGCCCGCTGCGCCCGTACAGCGCTTCATACAGGAATATTTTCTTCCAGCCGTCGCAGTTGAAACGCGCCGTGGCGGCATGGAAGTTGTTCAACAACAATTCTTTGCCGGCGGCGTCCAACTGACGGTAGCGGTAACGGATCAGGTCTTCCGGTGTGATGAAACGGAACATCAGGGAAGGGAAGATACGGAACAACGTCCCCCAGGTGGACTCGATATTAAAGTAATACCCCCTTTGCAAGGTGCCCCCCAGGTAGCCGTCGACGAACAGGTTGCCGTCGCCCCATGCTTCATAGAAGTGACGGTACACCACCAGCAGCTCGGAGAGCGGGCGCGACACCAACCCTTTGAACATTTTCTCGCCCAGCTGTTGCGAGAGTTTTGGATAGCTGAGATCGAGCAGAGAAAACTCACGGTAGTCATCGAAGAAGCCGGCGAACTTGCGGGCGACGGGGCGGTCGCCGGTATTCGCCGGTCCGTAGGTGTACCCGTAATGAGTCTTGCCGAGAGACAGCAAATATCGCGAATCCAGTCCGCCGCTTAAAGGCAGAATCTTTTTGCGATCGCCAAAGATCCCCATGCCTTTGCGCATCTTTTCATTGACGTTGTGCAGGTCGCCGGAGCCGTTCAGGTAATCGAAATAGAACGACGTGCGGTCGCGCGACATAATCGCGCCCACTTCCAGCCGCTCGACGCCTTTGAACAAGGTATAGCCGCCAAACAGGTGCCGTTTGATGTTCAGGATGTTTTGCAGCACCGGGTCCACGTCCTTGCCGTCCGCGATGTAGCAAGGCGCCGGCGCGACACGCAGCGTTTCGGATTGCACATCCTGAAAGTGCGGAACCAGCGCGAAGGGATCGGTCACCAGATAGTACTCGCCGCCGGTTTCGATATAGAACAGGTAGCTGCCGGCTTCGATCAGGGAGCACACCGCGGTGCGTTCCTCTTCCGTCTCCGCCCGGAAGAAAGCGCGGGCGAACTCGCTGATATTGCCTAAACGTCCGTTGAAGACGAAGTGTCCGCAGCCCACCGCCAGCGAGCGCGACGCTTCATCGGCGTAGGCGACGCCCTCTGGCCAATTGGCGCGATGCACATCCACTAAAATGTGGGCGCCAAGAGGAGAGTCGAACTCATGTATGTCCGAGGGGGCGCCGATCGAAGAAGAAAATAACTCTACCTCGGCTTTCACGTTGGTAACGTTAATGTACAGGCCTTTCATTGCAAATATCTCTCAAATAAGTGGGAGGTCATATCCATTGCGCGGCGCCCGGATGATGTTCCAGGTCCGGATTCAGTATGCATATTCGTCCTTGTAGACCATGCCAACAGTCATCAGGATGATTTTCAGGTCCAACGCCAGCGACCAGTTGCGCAGGTAGTCGAGATCGAACTCGATCCGCGCCTGCATGCGCTCCAGGGTTTGTGTTTCGCCCCGCAAACCGTTGACCTGAGCCCAACCGGTGATGCCCGGCCGAACTTTGTGGCGAACCATGTAGCCTTTGATGAGCTTGCGATATTGCTCGTTGTGCGCCACCGCGTGGGGACGGGGCCCAACAATGCTCATCCTGCCTTGCAGCACATTGATGAACTGGGGAAGCTCATCCAATGAGGTTTTGCGCAGGAAACCACCGATAGGCGTGAGCCGCTTATCGCCGTTTTGCGCTTGTTTGATGACATCGCCGTCTTCACAGACGGTCATGGAGCGGAATTTGTAGACGATGATTTCTTCGCCATCCAAACCGTAACGACGCTGCTTGAAAATCACGGGACCGGGCGAACTGACTTTCACCATCACCGCGATCACCGCCAACACCGGCGCGATCATCACTAATATCAATGCGGAAAGCACAATGTCGCTCCAACGCTTGATCAAGCCATTGACGCCCCGGAACGGCGTATCGCAAACAGAGACGACCGGCATGCCGGTGACCTGATAGACGTTGCCCTGGATCAGCTTGGTCACGAACATATCGGGAATGAACGATATCGATGCGGTGGTGTCGCCCAGGCTATCGAGAATCGCCAGAATGCGAGGCTGCGTCGTCATGGGCAGCGACAGATAAATACTGTTTATGCGCTGCTCCTTGCAGTAGTCATATAGCTCAGAAAAATCCCCCAGCACCGGCCAGTCGGCGCCTTTGGGCAGTCGGTCCGCCGTTCGGTCATCGAAAAAGCCCAGTATTTCGACGTTGTAATAGGGGCTGCGGGACAGGCGCTTGGCGAGTTCCAGTCCTTGTTCGTTCATGCCCACGATGACCACTTTCTGTCGATCGCCGCGCAGTTGCAGCAATACTGTGAAGTAGCGGAACGCGAGATGCGCGCTGACTTGTAAAGCGGGGCCAATCCACAGCCAGTGAAGAATGGTGGACAGCGAGAATAAGTCGATCGATCGCGTGGCGTAGCCTAAAGACAGAATCAAAAAGGCGATGACGAACCAGCTCAACAGTATGTCGACGAGACAACGGCTCAAAGGTTGGTGTAGTCGTGATTGCCCGGGGAAGGCGACGCAGAATGCAAATAGCGCGGAGATCATCGCGGGCGCTTCAATCGCGTCTTCGAATAGATAACTCACCAGCAATATGCTGATGAACAGGGCGAGGGGGTCTAACAGCGCCTCGCAAAACTGATGCAGATTTTTACGGCCAAAGCCGATCTTCATTGATCGTTGCAGGTTGTCCATGTGTACCTCTAATCCTTGTGTACATCTAATCCTTTACTCCTTGGTTCTTTGTCCTATCGAAAGAGCGTCAGTCTCCTCTAGGGTCCGGAGGTGGGAGGGCTGGGAACAAATGTTCGCGGGCCCCAAAAAGGCGGCGTCAGGCGTCGCAGTGAAAGTCTGTGTCTGTTCATCGTGTTAACGTGCGTCTGCGCCCGGGGTATGATAGTTTCCATTTATACCGAGCCAATATGTCCTTTTAATTTCAACAAGTTAAAAACTTTCGCAGGGAATCCAGCGCGTCCATGCCTTCTTTCTATGAACAGCTAAAAGAAAGAGTCGCCGTTACTTACACTTCAATGATAATCATTCTCGGGATTATACTCGTTTTTGTCTCTATATGGTTAAAAAACGGTGAATTTTGGCATGTCTCAAGTCATGTCATGCTGCAGTGGGGCGCCAACTTCAGCCCGGCGACGCAGAACGGACAATGGTGGCGGCTGGGTACGGCGGTTTTTCTCCACTTCGGCATTATCCACCTGACGCTGAACGTCTGGGCGCTGTGGGACGGGGGGCAGTGGGTGGAGCGCATGTACGGACATACGCGTTTTTTACTCATCTTTATAACGTCGGGACTCGTCGGCAACTTGTTTTCCCTCACTTTCCATATCGTCAGCGTCATCTCCGCAGGCGTTTCGGGAGGCATATTCGGCGTGTATGGAGCGTTACTCAGTTACCTCTGGCTGAATAGAACCCGCGTGCCTTTGATTGAGTTCCGCTGGATTTTCTTCGGCGCCGCTATTTTTTCCCTGCTCACCATTGTCTTTGGTTTCCTGGTGGACGGCATCGACAACGCCGCTCACGGGGGAGGGCTCATTACCGGACTGATTCTGGGAGCCCTGCTGATTCCCCGCGACGCCCGCCAACTTCATCCAGCCAGTCTAGCATGGGTGGCGGGAATGGCGAGCGCCGCACTGATCGGACTGTTGATTGTCATGCCTGAGCCGGTTCCCCTGCAGTCTTTCCAGCATTCTAACCAGACTACCACTGTCCCCATGGAAGACGACGTGACTGATGACGACTACAACCGATATAACCACTACAACTATAGCGACAGTTTCGAAGCGCTCTCATCGCGGCCTTATGACAATGGCCCGCCATCAGCGGAAACGTTGGAGAGCCTGAAGGCCTACGCCGGGGAACAACGCGCAAACTCCCATCAGCCCTAGAATATATATTGGCAGTCAGAGAACCCTATAGCCGCATCAGATTTCTTCGCTCTCGTTCGTCCCCAGGGCGAAGATGTCCCATCCTTTATCCGGAGTGAAACGGTCGCCATAGTCCTGCGTCATTAAGATAAGCTGGCGCTTGATTTGCGTAGGGCCGCGAGCCTCGATATAGCGAAAGGGACCGCCTCTGAACGGCGCAAAACCCGCCCCCAACACCATCGCCAGATCGCCATGGTCTGGGTGTTCAATGACTTTTTCTCTCAAACAGGCCACGGCTTCGTTCAACATGCGGTAGATCATGCGCTGACGGATGGCTTCCATTTCCGGGTCCTCTGGTCGCGAAACCCGGTTTTTTTGCGGCTCGCCATCCTTGTACTCATAAAATCCCTGACCGGTTTTGCGACCGAGACGGCCTTTCGATATCCAGCTTTTGAACATTTCCGGCGCGTCGCCACGAATCAATCCGCTCATGTGCTCTGCAACATCCAGACAAATATCGACACCCACCAGGTCCACGGTTTCCGCCGGTCCCATGGCCATGCCGAACTCTTCCGCCGCCGCGTCCAGCGTCTCTGCAGGGATGCCCTCGTCATACATCATCATCGCCTCCAGCAGATACGGGGTCAGCACCCGGTTCACGAAAAATCCAGGGGTGCTGTTAACGGGAGTGGGAACGCGTTTGATAAGAGAGGCGAAAGCCATAGCGCGTTCAAACGCCTGTTGAGAGGTTTGGTCGCCTTTAATCACCTCCACCAGCTGCATTTTGTCGACCGGGTTGAAGAAATGGCAGCCCACCAGACGCTCGGGACGGGCAAGTCCGCGCGCCAATTCATCAATAGGAATGCTGGAGGTATTGGTGGCCAGAATCGCGTCTTCTTGCATGCGCGGCTCTATGTCTTTGTATAGCTGCAGTTTGGCTTCCCGTTTTTCCGGAATCGCCTCCAGCACCAGATCCGCCCGGGTCAGGCCGATACCTTCGGGGTCCGGCGTCAGGCGATCCCGCGCGACCATCGCCAGCCGCTTGTCCTCAAGCTTATGCTGGAACAGCGTATCCGCATGCCTGTACGCTGTAGCGATGCTTTCGGGGTCTTGATCCTGCAAGGTGACGCGCAGCCCTTGGAGCGCGCACCAGGCGGCGATATCGCCTCCCATAGCGCCTGCGCCAATGACATGCACATGACGAATCTGATCCCGCGCCTTGTTACCCATGCCTTTCAGTTCCTGTTGCAGCAAGAAAATGCGCCGCAGGTTTTGCGAGGCGGGGGTGCGGCTCATGGCGACAAAGGACTCTGCTTCTTTATGCAGCATTCTTTCCGTGTCCCGGCCATGATGGTCCCAAAGGTCGACCACGGCGTAAGGCGCGGGATAATGGCGACGGTCCGCGCGTTTACGCAGTCGCCGCTCCAGTTCCGACGCCACCGGGCCGCTCAGCACCGAAGCGTTCAGGATCTTGCCGCCGAGGCTGGGTTCATGAGGCTTGGGATTGTCTCGCAGGATGGCGAGTACGGCGTTGGCGAACTGACGGCGGGGCGCGATGTGGTCCACCAACCCCAGTTCCTGAGCGCGTTCGCCGGAAACCGGTTTACCACTGAGAATCATGTCCATGGCGTCGGTGACGCCGATCAATCGGGGCAGACGCACCGTGCCGCCCCAGCCGGGATGAAGGCCCAGCTTCACTTCGGGAAAGCCGAGCTTAGCGTCAGCCGCGGCGATGCGGAACCGGCACGCTAAAGCCAGTTCCAATCCGCCGCCGAGGCAATAGCCATGAATCGCCGCCACCGTGGGATAGGGCAGCGCTTCGATACGATTGAAAATCTGTTGGATGGACAGAAGACGATCAACAGGTCGTTCAAGACTTTGCAGTTGCTCGATCAGGTTGATGTCGGCGCCGGCGATAAAGCCCGCATCCTTGTCGGAGATAAAAGCCAGGGCGCTTGGTGCGCCGGAGCTTGCGGCCTGTTGCTCCAGCAAGTCGACAATGCGGGCCAGTTCCCCAAGCACTTCCGTCCCCAGCAGGTTGGCGGAAGCGCCCTGTTGATCCAGACGCAACCAGAGAATGTTGTCAGCGTCCCGCTGTAGACGCCAGTGCATAAAGGCGGACCGTTCCAGTTCGCTGATAGGGTGGGTTTCTTGAGTCTGCTCCATGGTTAGGTTCTCCCTTTACGATTCAATATTTTCCACCAACATCGCGCCGCCTTGTCCGCCGCCGATGCACAATGAAGCGATGCCGCGTCGCGCCTGATGACGGCGCAGGACGTGGATCAGGTGAAGGACAATGCGGGCCCCGCTGGCGCCGATAGGGTGGCCAAGTCCGATGGCGCCGCCGTCTACGTTCAGGCGTGTCATATCCAGCTCTCCCAGGGCCTGCTCCAGCCCCAGCTGCTCTCGACAATAGGCGTCGTCGGCCCAGGCGTTCAGGCAGGCCAACACCTGCCCGGCGAAAGCTTCGTTAATTTCCCAGTAGTCGATATCGCTCAGGCCCCATCCGCGTTGCTTGAGAATGGCGGTTGCGGAGAGGGTGACGCCGAGTCCCATCATGGAGGGATCAAGCGCCGCCCAGGCGGTATGAGAGAGACGGGCGATAGGGGTAAGGCCATGCTTCTTCAGGCCCCGTTCACTGGCCAGCAACAGCCAGCAGGCGCCGTCGGTGATTTGCGAGCTGTTGCCGGCGGTGACGCGACCAAAGGGGTCAAAGGCGGGTTTAAGTCGCGCCAGGGACTCTGGCGTGGTGTCCGGACGCATGCCGTTATCCTTGCCGTAAAAGGTTCCATTCGGGGCGTATAGCGGCGTGCGCTCTTCCTTAAAGTAATCGGCCTCGTCGGCGTGGGCCAGACGTTGCTGACTAAGTGCGGCGTATTCGTCCATGGCCTGTCGCGATACGCCGAAATGTTCCGCCTCTTTTTCTGTGGTCTGGCCCATATTGAGGCCGACAATGGGGTCGGTCAGGCCGCGTAACAGGCCGATAACCGGTTCTACGTATCGGGTTTCGAACTCGGGAATCAGTTTGATTTTTTCCAGCGGAGAGTCCGCTTTACGCCAGTCCGCCAGCCAGTTGAGCATATCCTCGCGCAGCAGTACCGGAGCGTGGCTCATGGCTTCAACTCCCCCGGCCAGAATCAGATCGGAGCGCCCGTCGGCGATGCTGGCGGCGGCGTTGTCCAACGCCTGCATGCCGGACGCGCAGTTACGATGCACCGTGTAGCCGGGCGTCGCCTCGCCGCACCCCATTTCTCAAGGCCGCCACGCGACCAATGTTGGCTTCGTCCGGACCGGCCATGGTGTTGCCGAGTATGACTTCATCAATCGCCTCCGCGTTAAACGGCTGGCGCAGCAGCAACGCAGCGCCGGTCTGCGCCGCGAGATCGCCGGCGTGAAAAGGACCAGGTCTGTCGCCGGCTTTAATGAAGGGGGAGCGGGCGCCGTCCACCACATAGACGGGCTCGGAGGGTTGAGATTCCTGTATAGACATAGGTTTCCTCGCTTCAGCTATTGCATTCCATTGACTGGTGACAGGGGCAAGAAACATGCCCCGGCTGCCGCAACCTTGTTATGGCGGACGGGACGATTATGATGGGCTGTCGGTAAGCGAGAATCTGGCGCGAGACGAGGAGCGATTCGCCTGATTGACGGGATTGTCGCCGTCAGACTTGCAATGACTTTTGTAAGGCTTACAAGAACGCATCCAATCAATATCCAAATAACAAGCTCAACAAAGCGGAATTCATCCATTTTGTGTCGCAACAGGGTGCGTCTTTTTGAGCAGTAAGGCTTACGTAATACGCTGAATAAACCTCAGCTCCCCGCCGCCGCCAGCTGTAATGTCTGCTCCAGCCAGCGGCGGCGGATGTCGTGAGTGGATTTGACGATCGGTCCGAATTCGCTGATTTTCACTGGTTTGACGCCGCAGAATTCCAACACGGTTTTCTTCATCATCTTATGACTGGGCGCGCCATAAACAAGCTTGTAGTACCAGGGCGGCGTATCCATCGTGACCAGCAGGCGTGCGGTTTTGCCCGCCAGTAGTTGCTGAGGAAAGGAGGCGCCTTTTTCAAACCGGAATGCGAAGCCCGGCAACAGAATGCGGTCCAGCACGCCTTTCATCAATGCCGGGACCGACCCCCACCAAACCGGATAGGCGAATACCAGATGATCCGCATCCAGAACCTGCTCCTGCAGTCGCAATAAGTCCGGTTCCAGCGGCATGATGGCGTCATATCCCGCCGCCAGATTGAGATCGAACTCCAACTCCCGCAGATTCACCTGCGTGACGGGAAAACCCGCCTCATCAGCCGCCGCCGCGTAATGCTGAGATAAAGCGCAAGCGAAGCCGTCGTTTTTAGGGCTGCCATTGAGCACCAGTATTTTCTTCATCTACTACCTCCAAACACTTAATCAGATATCCGTTTGATGGCGCAGATGCTAAACCCTGTCCTTAGGGGCAGAGTCAACAACGACAGGATGAGTTTTGCAGATCTTCCTGAAGCTGCCTGAGGCGCTTGTCCAGACTTTGCATCGCCTGCATTTCTTCGTGTAGCGTTTGCCGTTTCATCTTGACCATGGCTATCGCCGCATCGAAGGGAAAGCCGTCGGATACATTAATGCCTGCAACCAGCTTTTTCAGTTCCGACAATTTAAATCCGAGAGCCTGGGCCTGCTTGATCAGCGTGACCGCTTCCACATCGTCGTCAGAGTAGACGCGGTATTTCTCTCTGCGCTGGGGCTCAGGCAACAGTCCCAACGTTTCATAGTGGCGAATGGCCTTCGGCGTGGTTCCTGTCAATTTCGCCAACTTGCCGATATACATGTCCAGCGGTCTCCTGAAATCTTCGTGATAGCGAGTATTCTATGCTTGTTCGGCATAGAGATGAGGCCGAAAGTTCAGGATTTCGAGTAGGGGACGCGTGACCAAGGTTGGCGCGGCGAAAAATTAACGGAAAAGAAATGATTAGCGAGTGAACGCGATGAGTTTTATGACAAAGCGGACAATCCTGTTTGGCGACTGTGACCCGGCCGGGATTGTCTATACGCCCCGTATCTCGTATTTCGTGATAGAGGCGGTGCACGAATTCCTGTCCCATAAACTCGGCGCGCCGGGAATCCGCGAGATATTGGACATGGGGATTCTGCCGCCGGCGCGGGCGCTTTCCATTGAGTTTCTGGCGCCCATGGCCTGGGATGACGTCATCGACATTAGCGTCAGCTGCAAAGAACTGACCACGACCTCATTCAGCTTTCTGGTTGAAGCCCGCAACCATGCCGATGAAATCAGCTTTCGCGCGACTTTAACCCAGGTCGCCATATCTCCCGAAAGCAAAAGACCTGTGCCGCTTCCGCAACGTCTGCGGGAAGCCTTGAGCGCGACTTAGGTTCAGCGCGTAAATTCTGCAGATTGTCTGGCGCACTGGCTGTGAATGGCGTGCAAAGCCATCGCATAAACAGAGCGGTCAGGGTCGCTTCGTTTATTCGACTTTTCAAAATAATCGATTAACTTAATCGAAATAATTGAACCATTTCTCCAGACGCCCTTCTAACAGGTGCTCATGTTAGTCAATAAAAACAACAAGCTGCATGAGAAACCTAAGAAGTTAATTATTTGGAGATGTACACGTGAAAATACGTGAAATAATTGTAGGTACGGGCATAGCTGTGACCTCCCAGATGGCGTTTGCTGACATACCGGCCGGCTTGTTTAACCTTGCCGGCAAGGACAGCGGACTGTGCTTTCAAAGCAACGCAACGATGGGATTGGTGCAGTTGGCCTGCTCAGCGGACTCCCTGTTATGGAACGCTCGTCAGAATCCTGATGGGAGTTACCAACTGACTACTACGGTAGAGAACCGGGAGTACTGCATTAACGTGCCGGGCGTCGCCGGAGCGGACGTCAAGCTGGGCGATTGCCAGACCGCAAGACCGCTGAATATCGCGCCTTTAAGGGACGGTTACCGGATAACTCAGGCGGGGACGGAGCTTTGCCTGAATATCGCAGGCAATCGATTCACTGACGGGGCGAAACTGATGCAGTTCGGCTGCACGACCGGGGACAACGAAAAGTTCGACCTCAAACCGGCCGCGAAAACAGTGGTTGGTGAATGGAGCGACACTTTCGAGCTGGGCCTGGTGGCGATTGCCTCGGCGATTCTGCCCAACGGGCAGCTGGTGTTCTGGTCGGGGTCCACGCCGATCAGTTTTCATGGCGATGACGTCACCTACACCGGCACGTTCAACCCTAAAGGCGGAGAACTTTCTCAGTATTTGGTGAAAGATACCTACGAGATGTTCTGCCCGGCCACGGTCATGGATCGGGATGGCTCCCTGCTGATTATGGGCGGCGGAGGCGACCAGTCCAAACGTAAATATGTGGTGACCTACAACTCAGACACCAACAAATGGAACCGGGAAAACGATCTGGTGAAAGCGCGTTGGTATAACAGCGCCGTTATCCTGGGCGACGGCTCTGTCTTCACAACCGGTGGCGACGGGGACGGTTCTATCAACCCAAATTCTTTCTTTGAAAATATGAAGGGAGAAATCTGGAATCCAGACACTCGCAGTTTCAGGTATTTGAGCAATACCAGGGATATTGGTTACGAGAAGATATCCACTGTGATTGATATCGACGGCAGACAAAACAGTGATTACGGCCTGGCCCGTGGGCAGTATTACCGTAAACTCGCCGTTATGCATGACGGTAGCATTCTGGAGTACGCGCCCTACAAGAACTTCGTGCGTCACACTGTCGAAGGCGAGGGCAGCTCCACGCTGACCGGCCTGGGACGTGAGGATGGACCGAAGTACATTCAGGGCGCCACCAATGTTCAGTACAGCGCGGATAAGCTGCTGTTAATGGGCGGAAACGCCCGGTTCGGTGTTGAAGACTATAAAGACGATCAGGCGGAAATTAATGTCAGTGAGTCACTGTATTCCGTCTACGAGATCGACCTGAAAACCGGTGAGTCCGTGCGTAAGGAAAACATGCACCATCCCAGGTACTACGCCAACTCGGTGGTGATGCCGGATGGCGGCGTTTTCACGGTGGGCGGTTCCCGGGACAGCCACTTGTTCGATACCAGCGAAGCGGTGTATACGCCGGAAATATACGATCCAGTCAACGATGAATGGACGGAGGTCGCTCAGCATCAGGACCCCAGGGACTACCACTCTACCGCAGTGCTGCTTCCTGACGGCAGAATCTGGGTCGCTGGCGGCGGCGCGTGTGGCGCAGGTTGTAAATTCAACTACACCACAGCGGAAATCTACAGCCCTCCGTACCTGTTCAAAGGTGATCGTCCTGAAATTTCCCTGGTCGACAATGGGCCGACGGGATATAACGGCGAAATCGGCTATAACAAGGCTTTCGACATTAGCTCTAAACAAACCATCAGCTCTGTTGCGCTGATCCGTTTGTCTGCGGTCACCCACTCTTCCAATACCGATCAACGACGCATCGAATTGGAACTGGACGCCATGGGCAATAACTATTACCGACTGACTACGCCGTTGAACTCCAATATTGCGCCTCCAGGCTACTATATGTTGTTTGCGCTCAATGAGAACGGCGTGCCTTCGGAAGCCAAAATGGTGAAGTTGGACAATTCACTATAGGGGACTCCATAGGAGTATTTAACCCACATTTTATTCATTGAAAAATGAAACAAAGGCCAGTCTCATGCTGGCCTTTTTCCGTAATACTTTAATACTTTATTTATATAGAGGCTTCTCAGCATGTCTGAGAGTTGAATTGCTACACTTGAGCTAAAGACAGCGTCCAGATAGGTTTCAGATATGAAGTTGCTGGCGGTTTTTCTCTTTGTTCTTCTGACATTCAGGGCTCATGGCTCTGAGGCCATCAGGGTTGTGGTTCCCGCCTCACAGTCCATTCACGACACCCGCTACACCGACTTAATGGAACTGTTAACCGTTGCGCTGGATAAAACCACCGCAAGATTTGGCGCCTATAGCTTGTCGGAAGCGCCCTTTGTGATGTCGGAGGCGCGCTATATTGTGGAACTGAGGCGTAAAGACTCCGTTGTGAATGTTATCTGGAGCTCCACCAGCAAAGACAAAGAGGCGGATTTTATCCCCATCCGCATCCCCTTGCGAAAGGGATTGCTTGGCTATCGTATCAGTCTTATCGCCAAGGACTCGCAGTCGAAATTTGATAACCTGAAGACGCTTGATGACCTGCGCGGTTTAACCGTTGGTCAGGGATTGGGGTGGGGGGATGTGGCGCTGTATGAGAAAAACGGCTTCCATGTCATAACCGCCAGCAGCTACGACGGGCTTTTTAAAATGCTAGTGCAGCGGCGCTTTGATCACTTTCCACGAGGCATTAATGAGGTTTTCCCCGAATATAAAACGCGGCGTGACGACCTGCCGCATTTGGCGATAGAACAGCAGACTCTGATTTATTACCCCTGGCCCTATTACTTTTTTGTTTCCAGGTACGCGCCGGAGCTTGCCCAGCGCATCGAAGTCGGATTAACTCTGATGATCGCCGACAAATCGTTTGACGAAATATTCTTCAAACATCATGGCAAAGCGATTAAGGACGCCAGATTGACTGAGCGGAGGACCTTCCTGTTAGATAATCCGTTTTTGCCAACGGAAACCCCATTGGAAAATAAAGCGCTTTGGTATGACCCTTTAGGCTTGATGTCGCATTACCAGCACAATTAATGAACTGTCGGCGAACTTCTTTTCATATATATACATTGAGCGCCCGCATAATAGCCATTGGTTTTCGGATAGACAGTGGCTTGCGGGCGGCGTAAATAACTTTTCAGTGTTTATGGTTGCGTATCAAAAACCAAAACGCCTTCCGGTATTTGAAACCAGTCTTGTTTTTCACTGACCCAGACGTGAATGGTCGGGTTAATAATGCTGGTGTCAGAGAGGGTGGATGGTTTCAGCATTATATGCGAGGGATTGCTCGGGTTGTAATGGTATATATGATTGGCGCATACCGCACAGAACTTGGCTGAGCTGGTGTTTCCACTGGCCGCGACTCGGCTCCACTCGTTCATTTCACCACGAATATCAAGGGCGTCTGACTCAATCATGGCAGTGAGGCTGAACGCGCTGGTCGACAGCTTTTGGCATTGCTTGCAGTGACAGGCCGCTATCGCAATAGGCGGCTTGGATAGCGTGTAGGTAACCTGTCCGCATTGACAGGAACCATTAATTGGATATTCCATTGGCGAGAACCTCTATATCTTATTTTGTTATCACAATGACACAGGACTTTATCATAACATTATTTCGAAATGGCTCTACCTATTGGTTGCAGTTTTTTTAAATGTTTAATTTGATTTAAATTCAGTCGAGAAATGCCTGCGCATAGTATTTTGAAAGTTGATAGATGCTGTTCTTGTGTATCAGTTTGTACAAGTGCAAAAAAGTATTAATAAAGACAGGTTGTATATTTGTTTTTAATAGCTCCGAACTCTCTAATGAAAGCCCCTTAAAACCCTGCGTAATAGTGCGCAGGCTTATGTCAGGAGCGATTATGTTAAATGATAAGACGCAGGCGGCGCTTGATGGATGGACAAACGCGGCGGGGCCCATTGGCGATAAATTACTGGGGGTGTCGGAAGCAAGCTGGGCGGAAGTGCGTAGCCACTATATGAACGCCTTGAACAAGCTCTTCCCCGTCACGGAAAAGGTCGACATAGAGCCGGTGAACATGGGGGGCGTTGCGGGAATAGTTGTTACGCCTGAAAAGGTGTTGGATAACCGCACACTCTTGTACATACACGGAGGCGGCTATGTTCATGGCGGAATAAAGGGATACGAGGGACTTGCCGCGAGATACGCCACCTGGCTGGGCGCCAGAGTGTATGTGCCGGATTATCGGCAGGCCCCGGAACATGTGTTTCCTACCCCCGTTAACGACGTATTTACCGCATACAGATATCTACTGGAATCTGGCGTCGCTCCTCAATCACTGGCGCTTTCCGGCGACTCCGCCGGCGGCGCCATGGTCATTACCACGATGATCAAGGCGCGCAATGCCGGGTTGCCGCAACCCGTCGCAGGCGCGGCGCTTTCACCCTGGGCCAACCTGACCCACAGCGGCGCATCAGCGCAAGATCGGGATGGCCTGGACCCGCTGGTGACGGTAGCGATGTTAAAGCGACTTGCACGTACGTTTTTGGGTGACGCGCTGGCGACAGATCCAGACGCCTCACCGGTATTCGCCGATGTTCGCGGAATCGCGCCGACACTGATTCAAATTGGTGAAAACGAAGTGATGTTAAGCGACGCCATCCGTCTGGCGTCACATCTGGGAGAAAACCGGGTGCGGGTCAATCTGGAAGTCTGGCCCGGTATGTTCCATGTGTGGCATCTCTTTTCAGGATTCATGCCTGAAGCCGCGCAGGCATTAATGAATGCCGTGAACTTTCTGGATCATGAGCTGACTCAGGCAAAGAGCCGCTAGTTGCTCAAATGCACGACCACCGTACGACGGCTGATATGACAACTTATATAAGGGAACTATCCATGATTTTAATTAGACGTTCTTTGCTCAAAATGGGAATAGCAGGCCTGATCGCTCCACAAATCGCCTTCGCGAAATCGACTCAAGACGCTTCGCGTTCTTTCGATGCGTGGCGGGAGAAATTTGAATCAAGCATTCAACCGCGCATGCATGCCGCTCATGTGGCGGGAACTTCCGTGGCGATCATGTCCAGAGACCGCGGCACGCTTTATTCCTCGTCCTTTGGTTACGCCGATATCGGCAAGGGGCGCAAGCTCACTGTCGACACGCCCATGCATCTGGCGTCAATCAGCAAGTTATTCACCGCCACCGCGCTGGTGCAATTATTTGAGCGTGAAAGGCTAGATCTGGACTGTGATGTGAACGAGTACATCGACTTTGCAGTCAGAAACCCACATCGTCCACATGATCCCATCACGCCGCGTCACCTCCTCACGCACACGTCCAGCATTTCCGATGAAGGGCATGGCGATCCTTCCTACGAGGGCGATCCCAGACAAAGTCTGGACAGTTTTCTGAAAAATTATCTGGTGAAAGGTGGGGACGCTTACACGCCTGAAGGGTCTTATAGCCGGGCGCGGCCGGGACAAAAGTGGGATTACTGCAATGTGGCGATGGCGCTGGCGGGATATGTGATCGAGTGCGTCAGCGGCCAGCCCTTTGCTTCATACGTGGAAAGAAACGTGCTTGAACCTCTTGGAATCTGGAACGCCCATTGGTATCTGCGACAGTTCGACCCTGACATACTCGCCAAACCTTATGATTATCAGAACGGCGACCTGGTTGAATTGCCGCAACAAGGCTATCCGGATGTGCCCGCCGGCATGCTGCGCTGTTCGGTGGCGGATCTTAGTAAAGCCGTGCGCGCCATGATCGGCGGCGAAAACAGCAGAGACATCCTGTCGTCAAGAGCTCCCAGGAAAATGCTGCGGCGACAGGTAAAATCCACGGTTTATCCCTATCAAGGCCTTGGCTGGATCTTGGAAGGCGTCAATGAACGCCAATTCGTAGGACACAGCGGCCGAGACCTGGGCGCCGCCAATATCCTGATTCTGACCGAAGACCTGAGCCACGGCGTCTTTGTTCTGATCAACTCGGAACTCGATGAAGACGGCGAAGCATTTCGCAGTGCACTGGTGGAGGAGCTGTTGGTGGGGGCGTCACTGGCGGTTTGATCTGGTCGCGAACGACGCAACCGTAGGCGAAGGGACCGATAAATCACTTTGCAGATCAGGCTGTAGCGCTTACTATTTTTTCCCCAATAGTGATTAGCGAGACAGCTCCAATGAGTGATGCATTTATTATCGCCGGTAAGTTACACCTGTCTGAATCCGAGTATGAGGCGTGGTTGGCCTCGCCCGCCGTAGGCGTCGACTCTGTATCGGACTGGGATGCGATGTATCGCAATTGGTATTGGAGTGACAAGACGCCCCGGATCGACTGGGAGCCTGCTTCTGGGACCACGGAACAGGCTCTGTCTAATGTGCTTAAACTGGCCATGGGCGGTCCTTACTTTGTCCTGTTGAAATACGAGGCTGATGCAGAAGCATTTCGCTTTTTTGTAATGTCGGTGATGGGACCGGATGAACGCTTAGCGGAAAAACTAATGGCGCTGCTAAGATCCTCCTCTGCGTTTAAAACCGTTAATACGCCGGATGTGGTTCTATACTGGCCCGAACTGAGCGGAGTAATCGACTTTGAAGGCATGCTGTCAGTGGCCCTGGTGAACCCCCAGACAAGCCAGTTCGCCGACATGACGCAGCTCAAGGCAGCGGGGCTTGATGAGAAGAAAATTACCGCCAACTACAAAGACCTCGAATCCTGGTATGGCGACTTCATCAGTAACAACCAGGCTGATCGCTGGCAGTCGCCGGAGTTTGTGGATGCTCGGTTTTTGTGAGGAATAGTTTATAACTCTTTCTCTCCATGGAAATGTATTGTTATCTAAGGAATTGATGCTGATGGGAATTGATATTTTCGGACAAATTGACCCAAACAACCTTGAGAAATACTACGAGGGAACGGTTGTTATTAATGGCGTAGAAGTAGAGGTTGATCTCAACTTAGAGTCCGACGAATTGGAAAAAGGTGATTTTGAAGTCATCTCGACGTTTGTAGATTCTCTGGAGAGCTATGCAGACCGTGCTTTTGCAGCCATATCAAATGATTTTGACCAAGGAGAAGAGTCAGAGGCGGCGAGATTTTATCTACAACATCATCTTGATGCATTTTCAGAAGAAGAGACTAAAGCTGTTTTTGGCGGCACGCCGATTAATAAAGAGTCTTTCATGAAGGCGCTATCGCTTCATAGGATCGGCCTGTATCCAGAGGACGAAGAAGCTTTCGCAGTCTTTGATGTCCAGTTTTCAGCAGACATCACTCACTATTTGCTGGCGGTCGTTTTTAACTTAGCAGGTCAGGTGACTTATATTTCCGTTGAAAGTTGAAATAAATACCGTTGAGTTATTTGGCGGCACATCAAAGCGCCGCGATGTTGCTTGTACTCAAGAAGGTCCCAACGCTTTCATCATTACATCGGACAGCCTTTCCAAGTAAGCGTTATCGGCCTTCTGTCGAGTAATAATCATGCGCCAGTAGATGAGTGCGCCAAACATGTCCGCCGCGATATCAAAATCAGTATCCGCAGATAGCTCATTGCGAGCGCTGGCGCGTTTCAGTATTTCCTTGGCTCGCGCTCTCCGTTGCACCTGCAACTCTGATCGGATGGCGGCGGCGAGTTCTGGCGTTCGCGGCATCTCTGCGTGAAGGTCTGGAAGTATGCGAGAGACAATAGAGTGCCTCAGAAGCCGCCGTAAACTCTTTAAAAGCGCCAGGATATCACCGCGCAAGTTACCCGTGTCTGGTGCTACCGCCAGGCTGGTTCCTACACGGGTAAGTACATCATTCACCATCGCCAGTTTCGATGGCCAGCGCCGATAGATTGCAGCCTTGCCCACTCCTGCTTGCTTCGCCACCGCTTCCATGGTCAGGGCCGCATAGCCTGTTTTCGCCCACACCTGGAATAGAGCACGTTCAATCGCCTGAGTAACTGCCTCCTGCTTCACTGCCGCCCCGGAAGGGCGGCGGCGGTTTTTATTTTCGTCGACACGGTTGCGTTCCATTGAATATCTCTAGTAAGGTTTTGTCGATGATACGATACCGTTCCAACGATGAGCAAGGAGTTACAGATAATGGTTGATCACCCCGCAGGTTTCGCTCGCTTCTCAGATATGCTCAAACATTCTCTCGGTTCGCTTGTGGACCAGACCGCAGAGGATTTTGTGGCGATGATGGCCCCTGACGGCGTTATGGAGTTCCCCTATGCGCCGCCCGACAGCGTGCGAGAAATAAAGGGACGTATGGCGCTTTCCTCATACTTATCCAGGCTGGGTGATATTCTTGCCGTCGACAGACTGAGCGAGCCCCAGATACATCACACATTGACTCCAAATGTGGTGATTCTGGAGTTCGAATGTGCAGGACGCGCACTCAAGACCCAGCGTCCTTACTATCAACGATATATCTCCGTGATTACAGTTCGCGATGGGATGATTGAACGCTATGTTGATTACTGGAATCCTCTTGTGGCGCTCGACGCGTTGGGGAACCTCGCACCTCTGCAAGGCGAAGTGGAGAACAAGCTATGAGGACAGTGCTTTTAACTGGAGGTACGGGAAAGACCGGTAGACGCATTGCTTCCAGACTGGCCTCCGCCGATGTCAGAGTTAGATTGGCGGCGCGTTCTATAACCGTTGTAGAGTCTTGCGATAGCACATTGTTTGATTGGAGCGACGCCAGCACTTTTGAGGCGGCGCTTTCCCAAGTCGATGCAGTCTACCTGCTCGCCCCCTCAAATGTCAGTGAGCCTTTGGAAGCGATGCGCCTCTTTATCGACCTTGCGATTAAGAACGGCGTGCGTCGTTTCGTGTTACTTAGCGCATCGTCATTGCCTAGGGGCGGCCCAATGCTTGGAGCCGTCCATCAATATCTGGCGGAAAACGCACCGGAATGGGCAGTATTACGTCCTTCCTGGTTTATGCAGAACTTTTCCGAGCAACAACATCTACTGACAATCAGGGACGAAGGGGCGATATATTCAGCAACAGGAAACGGCCGCATACCTTTTATAGATGCGGGAGATATCGCATCAGTAGCCGCTGCAGCGCTAACTCAACGGGAGCCGATGAATAGAGACTTAATTCTGACGGGACCTCAGCTCATGACCTACACTGATGCAGCGAGAATAATTTCCACAGCTATTGGTCGTCCTGTCAAACATGTGATGTTGACGGAGCGGCAGTTGAAGGAAAGATATGAACGTATAGGGATGACGCCTGAATACGCCAGTCTTCTATCCTCACTGGATACCGCTATAGCGGGAGGCGCTGAAGAACGCCTTACTTGCGAAGTTGAAGACGTTACTGATCGCCCGCCAAGAACATTTAGTGATTTTGCAGTAGAAAGTAAGTTGAGCTGGGAGAGGGCGGATTGATTATCTTCAATAGACATAGTCACAACGCCACTGGCGTCGTGACTTAGCTGCATTGTCTCCCGCATAAATTATTTACGCACGACTGTCGAATTGGGATGTCGCTGAACGACTACTCTGTGATTGCAACAAAGGGTTTTCGCCCAACAAATAAGGAGAGCAGAGATGACCAACCTCATTACCTGTCTGTGGTTTGACCACGGTGAAGCCAGCAAGGCGGCTGAGTTCTATGCCGCCACTTTTCCCGACAGTCATGTCGGCCGAGTCAACATGGCCCCTGGTGATTTTCCCGGCGGTCGGGAAGGGACAGAGTTAACCGTCGAGTTCACGGTGCTTGGGCGACAGTTTGTTGGTCTGAACGGCGGTCCGGTGTTCACTCCCAATGAATCCGTCAGCTTCATGGTCGTGACGGAGAATCAGGAAGAAACGGATCGCTATTGGAATGCCATACTTGAAAATGGCGGCGCGGAAAGCGCCTGCGGCTGGTGCAAAGACCGTTGGGGGTATTCATGGCAAATCACGCCGAGACGACTGCTTGATCTGACCACAAGCTCCAACCCGATCGAGGCCAAGCGCGCGTTCGAAGCGATGATGACTATGAAGAAGATCGATATCGCCACACTCGACGCGGCAGTGGCGGATATCTCCTGAGCGCCCGATGAGACTCCGCCAACCTGATGGAAAGGCACGGCGGAGTCTCGGCAACGCAGACACAAATAGTCGACACAAATAAAAGAGAAGGAATGGGAAATAAAGGAGTAGGGGGATCAAGCTTTCCCCCGTATCCCCTTGTATTCACCCAGACACCAGTTCGTTAGGGTTTTTAAATACTCTTCTCCCGCATCTTCAGATGAAAAGTGGGAGGCGTTTTCAAAGATGACGAGTTTGCTCAAGGGGATGTGCGATGCAAGATAGTCGGCGTTGCTGACGTCAACGAACGGGTCGAGTTTTCCCCAGGTAACCAAAGTAGGAACCGCAATGCTCCGCAGGCGTTCCTGAATCCAGGGAAGATCCTGAGCGTAGACGCCAAAGAAGCTCATGGCGCAACGATGACTCTGCAGGTCATGGGTTATCTGGTAATACTCTCGAATTGCATTTTTTGTTGGCCGATAGCGCTTGTAGCCTTCTTTCACTGCGACCATAAAGTTAGTCTTCATAACCGCCTTTCTATTTAGCCCTTTCGCAAGCCATCTGACGAAACCTGATTTGATGACCGCCGTCAAAATGGGGGACATCTTGGGCGGATAACTGCCAGGGCCGTCAAAAATATTAATACTCTCGAAGCGCTCAGGATGACCAATAACGGCCGCAAGCGTAGTGGGTACACCCACATCGGGGCCAATCAGGTGCGCTTTCTGAATGCCAAAGTGGTCCATTATGTCGATGACGGCTTGCCCCAGTTTTCTCGGCGACATATCGCTCTCTTCCGCTTTGGTAAGCCCGAATCCAGGAATGTCGAAGGCAAGCAGGTCAAAGTCATGGGAGAGCCTTTCCCAAAAACTCTCCCAGATGCGGATGCTTTGAGGCAAGCCGTTAAGCAGCACCAACGTTGGGGCATTCTCTTTAACGTGACGTACATACCGAACGTTAAACTTGCCGACAGCTACGTATTTGGGGGTAAAAAAATCGATTCCAGATTCTGCGCGGCGTGTTGCATATTCATTTAGCGCGAGATTAAGTAGAGATTGAGTCATAAAATTGTCTTCAATTAGGTTACTAATGTGTACTAACATACAGAAAAGAATTTTGGACAACAATTAGGCACTAAAATCTGCCCTAGTTACCTTTTGATAACCTGTGAGTGAAGAGCAATGAGCACCAAGACCAAAAACGGCAAGCGAGTTTTTCTGCAAAATGAAGACTGTCCGATTCGAAATGTGGTCAGTCAGGTAGGGGATAAATGGTCGATGCTGATCTTATTCAGCCTCGTTGAAGGGCCTGATCGCTTCAATTCGCTGAAAACCAGAATCGAAGGTATTTCTCAGCGCATGCTGACGCAAACCTTGAGAGATCTGGAGCGGGATGGATACGTTAACCGCACGGTTTACCCGGAAGTCCCGGTAAAGGTGGAGTATGAACTGACTCCGCTGGGAGAAGGCCTGGCCAAGTCACTCTGGAAACTGGTTTCATGGGCCAACACACACCATGATGAAATACGCAGCGCTCGGCGGGAGTATGATCGGGATAATGGTTAGATTTTGCAGCCGCGTTCCACATAAAGCGGAAATCACAGATCTGTCGAATTCTGAGTCAAATGTTCAAACAGAAAATCCACCGCCAGTTTAACTTTGGGTATCTGATATCTGGCATGTAAGTACATCAGGTAGAGGCTTGCCTCAGTTCCACGACGCACCGATATGGGCCGATTCAGATCGATAGGAATGAGCTCGCCTCGATTGACGTACCTCTCAAGTCCCCATTCAGGCAGCAATACAAGACCTCGATGCTGGCAGGCCATCGCCACCAGCGTGGCGCCATCGTTACTGATCATGAGTGGTGAAATTGGCAGTTCATACCAGCCGTCAGCGTCCTGGCCGTACCATTTCAGAACGGAACTTGGTCCACGGTAGAGCAGGGCGGGGTGATCCTGCAGATCCTCCAGTGTACGAGGCGTTCCATTTCTTTTTAAATACTCTGGAGACGCGGCAAGAAGATAATTGTGACTGTGGATTTTGCGAGCGACCACCCGCTCTTGAGTTAAAAGACTGCTACGAATGGCGATATCAATACTATCGCGCCCCATTTCCACCACGGCGTCACTGAAATGCAGGTCCAGAAGAATATCTGGATAACGTTCATTGAAAGCGATAACGGCAGGCAGCAGCAACTGGCTAAAGCTTGGCATGGCGCTAATACGTAATGTGCCGCTTGGCGTTCTGCTGTGCAGACTGACCATTTCCTCGGCGTCATCAAGCTGAGCCACTCCCTTGCGCACTTTTTCAACATAAATCAAGCCAATCTCCGTCAGCCGCACAGTACGGGTTGTGCGGTGAAGCAACTCCACTCCCAAATCCGCTTCCAGGTCAGCGATGCGGCGGGAAATGGAAGACGCGGGTACGCCGAATGACTTCGCCGCCCGTGAAAAACTCAGGGTATCCGCTACCTTGAGCAGGTACTGCATGGCTCTTAGCTTGTCCATCGCATGTTCTCATACTGTGATTATTGTCATTAAGACAAAAGTCATTTCAGCATTCAACCTGTTCTGCGGCAGATGGGTTTGACCTAGGATGGTTAGAAACCCTCATGAACTCAAACAGAGAGATAATTATGAAAATTTTATTAGTGTTGACCTCACATGACCGGCTTGGAGAGACAGGCCACAAGACGGGATTCTGGCTGGAGGAGTTCGCGGCTCCTTATTATGCGTTTAAGGATGCTGGCGCCAGGATAACTCTGGCGTCTCCAGCCGGCGGTCAACCGCCCATCGATCCCAAAAGCGATGAGCCAGGCGCCCAAACCGCTGCGACGGAACGCTTTCATCAAGACCAGGAAGCCCAGCAACTGCTGGCGGCGACCGTCCCTCTGGCGTCTGTCGACAGCGCAGACTTTGACGCTGTTTTCTATCCGGGCGGACATGGTCCTCTTTGGGATCTGGCTAATGATGCAAACTCCATTTCTCTCATCGAAACATTTGCTCAAGCTGGCAAGCCAGTCGGGCTGGTTTGTCATGCCCCAGGCGCGCTGATCAAAGTACGCGACGAAAAAGGAAATCCTTTGATCGCCGGCCGTAAAGTCACAGGCTTCTCTAACAGTGAAGAGGACGCCGTAGGATTAACTTCTGTCGTACCGTTCTTGATTGAAGACGAGTTCCAACGCCTGGGAGGCCATTATGAGAAAGGCGCGGACTGGCAGTCTCACGTTGTCACCGACGGCCTCCTGGTCACCGGACAAAACCCCGCCAGCTCTGAAGGCACAGCCAAGGCTTTAATGGCTTTATTGAAGTGACGCAGTGAAGTAGTGGAAGGATGAAGGAATGAATGGATGAAAAGCGCCAGATCGGGTGAGGGAGCTTCATAGCCAGGTATCAAGCAGGTAAAACCAAGATGAAGGTAGGTGTAATTGGCGCAACAGGCATGCTAGGTCACCATACAGCCGCCGCGTTGCGCGCTAGAGGACATGAAGTCGTTGTCATTCACCGCAAAGACTCAGATCTCAGCAAGATCGAAGATCTGCATTTTGAGGCGAGAGTCGGCGATCTTCGCGATGTAGAGACCCTGGCGGGCGCCATGCACGGGCTCGATGCGGTGATTAATTGCGCCGGCTATTATCCTACAACGCCAAAGCCCTGGCGGCGGGATGTGGAATTGGCCTTGGCTCAGGAAAAGGTGTTTTATCAGGCCTGCAAAGTTTCCAGGGTGAAAAGGATCGTTTATGTGGGAGGCTCCATCGCCCTGCCAAAGAATCCCACAGGCGAACCTGCTGGCGAAGACCAGAGTTACCCCGGCCAACCGCAAAATAAAAACGCCTATGTACAGGCGAAATGGGCGATGGATGATTTGGCGCTACAAATGGCGGCGGAAGGACTGCCGATTTATATCGCCATTCCGTCAATGACCTTCGGCGAGTATGACTATGGACCCAGCACCGGACAGTTTCTGCTCGGGATTGTCAATCAGACGCTGCCTGCCTATGTGGAGGGAAATCGCAATTGCATCTACGCGGGCGATGCGGGTTTGGGCATCGCCCTGGTATGCGAAAAAGGCAGGGTCGGGGAGCGCTATCTATTGACCAATGAAAACATCGCCATGTCGAATCTGGCTTCGAAAGTCGTGGATATCGGTAATTCATTGTTCTTCAGCGTAAACCCGCAAGACAGAAAAATTACCAGACCTAAAATCATCCCGTTAACGGTGGTGAAGGCTTTGGCGAAAATTCAGAGGCTTAGATACCGCTACTTTAATGGGGCCACGCCAAAAATTACGGATACCGCAATCGCAGTCATGTCATCCGGACAGTTTTTATCAGGAGACAAGGCGAAGAGAGAACTCGGCTTTGAAGCATCCGTCTCACTGGATGACGCCGTGAAGCGGACGCTCTTATGGTTTAAGTCGATTGGCTATATCAACGCCTCTCATGGTGAACGCGGGTCTACGTAGAAAACGATTTAGGGAGCAACTCTCACAACAGCCCAAGGCCACCAACTTAAATGTTACGAATTTAGGGGGGGCGACTGAGATTCCGCCAGATATAATGAGTAAAAAGGTTATAAGTGACTCTGAGCGGAAGTGATACATGAAATACGATGGGCTAAAAGCCGGAATATTCATCGACAATGACAATTTGATCTATGGACAGGATCGCGAGGGGCTGGACTACAACGCCATCATAAAGTTTGTGGAAGACCTGGGGATGCTTGTCATTCGAGCCAATACGTACATGGCGGTTGATGAAGACAGAGAACAGAAAGACGCTAAATATCGGCAGGAGCAACGGAAACACCGCAGTGATATCCGTAATGCTGGCTTCAGGGTGTTCGAGAAACCCTTGAAAAAGTACCAGCAAGAAGACGGAACCGTATACGCAAAAGGCAATGTAGACCTGGAACTGGCCGTAGACGCCTTGCTCCAGACCGACAATCTTGACTATGTGCTACTGGGAAGTGGAGACGGTGATTTCTGCCGCGTGGTGTCTGCATTACAGCACAAGGGCAAAAAGGTGGAAGCCTTTGCTTTCGACAATATTTCCACTGAACTGAGCCAAGGCGTGGATACCTTTTACCGCCCGGATGGCGAACATGGCCATAAGATCCACGGTTTTCTGAAAAAAAATCAAGCCGCCCTCAAACAACCAACCAAGACGGAAAAGAAAGAGAAGGTCGCCACGCCTGTTCGTGAGATCGCCACCATCAAGGCTGGCTCCTGGAGAGAAGACAAAGGGTTTGGTTTCTTAACAGTTAAAGATGAATCCGGAAAAACGAGCGATCTCTTTTTTCATGTATCACATGTCCGGTTTTCAGGAGGAACTCGCCCCACGAACTCTGAGATGACAACTATTGCAAAAAGCGGGTGTCAGCTTGAGTTTGAACGCGGAACAAGTGAAAAAGGCAACAAAACCTGCGCCGTAAAGATCATTCCTGTATCAGCGGAAGGAGAATTCGTTGAATATCTTTCTTTGCGGGATATAAGCTCCAGAGTGCTTGCATAGTCGCAAAAAACGAACAAGGCGGCATAGGATCGCCGCCTATTTATAAGCGTTTGTGGATAAGAAAGGGCGAATAACTCTCTGTCGAATACCAGAAAAAAATGTAAGGCCCGCCGGGAAATCTTTCTGGAGCGGATGGATGAGCTGCATCCCAAGGGTGCAAATAACGGTGTAATGGTTGCGGTGAATATTCACTGTTTAGGCGGCATGATGTAGCGACTATGAGGAAACATCCGGTGAATGGCCGCTCGTTACGAGTAAGTAACTTTATAGTGAATTGACCAACCCAATGGTGAAATTTCGATGGACTCATTGATCACCGAGGCGGCGCAGGCGCTGGCGGCAGGCGATCCCCTGGCGGCGCTGAATCGGGTTGCGTTGCGTGACGATGCGTCGGCGCTGGCCTTGCGCGGTATCGCTATGGCGCAGCTCGGCGATTTCAGCAGAGCAAGGGTGCTGCTGAAAAACGCGGCTCGCGCATTTGGACCTAAGGAAGCGGTGGCCAGAGCCCGCTGTATTGTCGCTGACGCCGAGATTGCGCTCGCCTCGCGGGATCTCGGTAAGCCAAGTACAAGACTTGAAACAGCGCGGGCGACGTTGTTGGCCCACGGTGACAGGATAAACGCCATTCATGCGCGCTATCTCGACGTGCGCTATTTGCTATTAACCGGACATATCGACGCGGCGGAGGCCGCACTCGTGGAATTTGACTCCACTACGCTGCCGCCGGTATTTAAAACAGTCCACGAACTGGCTGTCGCTGGTATTGCCATGCGCCGCCAGCAGGCAAAGGCGTCGCGCGCCGCATTGACCCGCGCCGGAGTAGCCGCCCGGGAGGCGCGGATTCCAGCACTGGTGGCCGAAGTCGAAACCGCGTTGCGGAGGTTGGAAAGCCCCGTCGCGCGTTTGCTGGCCGACGGTGAGGATCGCCCGGTGTTGCTTGATGCTGTCGAAGCGCTACTGGCGTCGAATACATTGATCATTGATGCCTGCCGAATGACAGTGCGCCGCAAAGACCAGACTATTTCGCTGACTACCCGCCCGATACTCTTTACTCTGGCAAGGGCGCTGGCCGAAGCCTGGCCCGAAGACGCGCCGAGAGACGCCCTGGCGGTCCGCGCTTTTCGATTAAAAACCGTGGATGAACCACTGCGCGCGCGTCTGCGTGTGGAGATTGGACGCTTACGTGCGAAACTGGGGGCGCTGGCGAATATCACCGCAACCTCTCGGGGGTTTATGATAGAACCTAACGATATGAGTGATGTGGCGGTATTGGCGCAACCCGTTGAGGACAAACACGCCAACTTACTCGCTCTGCTAGCCGATGGCGAGGTGTGGTCGAGCGCCTCTATTGCTCTTGCCCTGGGTATGAGCCAGCGCACTGTGCAACGCGCCCTCGACACCCTGGCCGCGGCTGATAAAGTACAGTTCTTCGGCCGTGGTCGCGCCCGCCGCTGGTTGTCGCCGCCACTGCCAGGATTCGCGACAACCTTGTTACTCCCTAATGCACTGCCGGGTCATTAACATAAAAACCTCAATTTAACGCAATGAGGATATCGCCATGGATTCCGCAGCAATTAAACCGAAGACCGCCCAAATCATTGATGAATATGGCCCGTTTCCAGACGTTGACGCCGTGCACGGCGTCAGTTATGACGGCCGCCGGATCTGGTTTGCCTCGGGTGACCGACTCAATGCCCTCGATCCCACCAGCGGCGAGCGGGTAAAGGCGCTTGATGTTATCGCCAACGCCGGTACCGCCTTTGACGGCAAGCACCTGTACCAGATTACCGATGACAGCATCTGCAAAATCGATCCGGACAACGGTCACAGGCTTGCTACCATCCCGGCGCCCGATGGCGGCTGTTGTTCCGGGCTTGCCTGGGCGGAGGGACGTCTTTGGGTCGGACAATACAAAAACCGCCGCATTCACCAGCTCGATCCGGATACCGGAGAGATACTCAGCACTATCGAATCCAATAGATTTGTCACCGGCGTCACCTGGCTTGACGGGGAACTCTGGCACGGGACCTGGGAGGGGGAGGAAAGCGAACTCAGGCGTGTCGATCACCATAACGGTAACGTGCTGGAGAGTATAAGTATGCCGCCTGATATCGGCGTTTCCGGACTTGAATCCAATGGCCGGGACCGGTTTTATTGCGGCGGAGGAAACAGTGGCAAGGTAAGGGTGGTGCTCAAAGCCAAGTGAGTCGCTATAGCCAAGTCGATACTATCTTGTATTTTCGGCTCGGCAATAGCGGATTCGGGCGCGCCGAAGGCTTGATTGAGTTCTCTCGCAAAGTGAGCCGTCGAAACCGCGCTCACTTGAGCCAACCGCCTGACCGGCTAATTCTCGTGGGGGAGTTCTATCCATTTCTTGTGGGGAGCGCTTCCATCTGATCTTTTGGTCGCAGTAATTCGGGCCTTTGACTCGTTAATGACTCGTCCCGCGCACATAGTGGGTTTTGTTGTACACATTATATTTGCCCGACGGCTTGGACATGGGCAGTCGGGTAACTTCCTTCAGCGTTAGCGCGTCATAGACGATTAAAGCGCCATCGTTCTCCCATAAGCTTACCAGCGCGAAGCGGCCATCTTTGGTGAACTCTACGTGGGCGGCGGTTTTACCGGGCTCCGGGGTGAGGGTGGCGATAATTTCCAACGTATTTTTGTCGATAACATGGAGTTTATCTTTGTTGGGCCCAAAGAACACATCTACCCAAATGTAGGGCGAGCCGTCATGGCTACGGGTAAAAAATCCCGGGCCCAGGGTGGAAATGGTTTTCACCAGACTCCAGTCTTTCATATTGATCACAGACAATGCGCCCTCTTTGAGGTGCGGCGTCATCATCAGCGGGCCTTGCTCTGTTTCCCAACTGATGCCCGATCCCAGGTGCGGCATGCCGGGAAGGTTAAGCGTGGCGATGGTTGCGCCGGAGTTCAGCTCAATAACCAGACCGCTTTCCCCACTGCGGGAAGCGCCGATCAGATGACGGTATTCCTGATCAAAAAAGAAATCATCCAGATAGTCTTCGGTGGCGACTTTGCGCACGGGAAAATCCGGCTGATTGTAATCGATCTCCCACCACTCCCGGATGTCCTTCATGGCGGCGATAAAGCTGTGACGCTGGGGCGCTGTGTACACGGCGCTCACTCTTGAGCCTTGTTCGTCGTTGCTGACGGGGAAGGTTTTTACCGGGCTGAGCCGGTCCGCATTCAGCAGCACCAGATTGTGCGGCAGGTAATTGGCGACCATCACCCAACGTCCGTCGGCGGAGAGCGCCAGGTTGCGGGTATTCAGCCCGACCCGAATCTCCGCCACGGTTTTCAGGTTGTAAATATCGAACTGGCTAATCCACCCGTCTCGGGATGCAAAGTAAACATAGCGCCCGTCCGGTGAGAACTTGGGCCCGCCATGCAAGGCGTAGCGGGTTTTAAAGCGGTGGATGGGCTTGAAGGCGTCGCCGTCCAGCAAGGTGGCGTGATGGTCGCCGCTTTCCACCACGATAAACAGATTCATCAGATCCGCCTCGAAAACGGGTTTGTCGCTCAGGCTGGACTTGGGGAAATGAATGATATGCGAAGCGCGAATATCGTCTTGCGTCCATTGCGGCGGCGTCGGCGCGGGCTGAAACAGATAAGCGGCCAATTGCGTCGCCTGACTCTCCGTTATGCGGTCCTGGAAAGCGGGCATCTGCGTGGCCACCCTGCCATGTAATATGACATCCTGCGCCTGTTGTGGACGTAAGCGCCCCAGGCTTTCAGGCAATAGCGCCGGGCCGACGCCGCCGAGGCGTTGGGGGTGATGGCAGGCGGCGCAATGCGTTTGATACAGCGCTTCCGTGTCGCTGGCGGCGTTGTTTGAGGTGCTGTCCGCTGCTGAGGCTGGTGTGACGAAAGCGCTCAAAGTCAGTGTGGCGAATAGGTGTATGGGGGATAATTTCATTAAGACTTCCCGTGATAATCAATGTGCGTCTGAGCTTGATCGGATTTCCGCATCTGTCAGGTAACAGCCCGGGTCCTCCGCCCAGAAGTCGCCGCCGCTATGCGTATAGGCGCGCACGCGGGTGTTGCCATTGCATAGATGACGAACGGCGCAGTCTCCGCAACGGCCATGGAGCGGACGGGGGCGGGCGCGCAACCCCAGCATGAAGGCGTCTTGAGTGTCCCGCCAGATTGCGGAGAAAGGCCGCTCTTTGACATTGCCCAGGTTGTGACTCCACCAGAACGTATCCGGGTGTACTTCTCCCGTGTTATCGATATTGGCGATGCTCACTCCCGAGGCGTTGCCGCCCCAGTGCGTCAGTCGCGTTTGCAGGTCCTGCAGTCTGTGCGGGTAGCGCTGCGCCGCCCAATTCAACAGGAACGGACCGTCGGCGTCGTTGTTGCCAGTGACGTATTCGTTATTCCTCCCGGCGAGAGCGTCTTCATGAGCGCGTTCGAATAACAGCAACATGGCGTTTCGGGTGGTTTGGTGGAACGCATCGCGTTTGCGGTGGCGAAGACCGCGTCCGGCGTAATTGAGGTGAGACAGATAAAACTTATCGATATCCCGCTCTCGCATCAGGTCCAACATAGCGGGCAGTTGCATTGCGTTGTTCTCCGTCAGGGTGAAACGCAGGCCCACTTTCACTCCTGCGGACTTACAGTGCTCCACCCCAGCCAGCGCGGCTTTGAAGCCCCCCGGCATCTGCCGGAACTCATCGTGAGTGGCCTCCGTTCCATCGATGCTGACGCCGACATAGTCGAAGCCGGTGTCGCTGATCGCCGCGGCGGTGTCGCGATTCATCAGCGTGCCGTTGCTGGATAACCCTACGTAGAGACCCAGCGATTTGGCGTAGGCGCCAATCAGAAATATGTCCTTGCGCAGCAAAGGCTCGCCGCCAGACAGAATCACCGCCGGCGCGCCCATCTGTTTGAGATCCTCAAGAGTGTCGAACACTTGCGCGGTCGTCAGCTCGCCGGGAAAGTCGATATCGGCGGAGATGGAATAGCAGTGGCGGCAGGTCAGATTGCAACGCCGAATCAGATTCCAGATCACCACGGGAGCTGACGGTTTCGGGCGTGGATTGAAAGCTTCTTCATGTACGAGGGCGCGCATGTAGTGACTGATCCTGAACATCATTGTCCTCCACTGAAGCGCATGCCGGTTTTTTTCAGGATTCGAGTGCTGAGCAGCAGGTCGCTGGCGCGGCGTGCGTTTCCCAGCAGGGCGGTCATCTCCGTCAGATAGCCATCCAGATCCGCACGGTTCTTACCGTGAATCATGGCGAACAGGTTATATGGCCACTGCGACGGTATTCTGGGGCGCAGATAACAATGGCTGACATAGGGCAGCGCGCCGATACGCTCGCCCAACTCCATAACGCGGGCGTCATCCACGTCCCAGACCGTCATGGCGTTGGCGCGATATCCCAGGCGGTAATGATTAGGCGCGGCGCCGATTCGGCGAATGCAGCCGTTGGCGAGCATGCGTTCGAAACGGGCTTTGACTTCATCTGCTGAAACGCCCAGCGTGGTCGCCAGGGCGTCAAATGGGCGTGGAACCAGTGGCAGGCCGTCCTGGGTCAACAGAATCAGTTGACGATCCAGCTGCGCGAGCGTAACTGGGGTCTCGGTCTGGCCGGGGTCAGGCATGGAAGTGAAGGCCAACATAAAACTCCCTCTGTTTCGGTAGATTGTGAACAGGATATCCAGACTCCAGCGCGATGGCGGTGAGCACGGCGTCAATGTGTTCCGGTTTTTCCGTGGCGACGACAAACCAAAGGTTGAGGGCATGGTCGCGCTCGTAGTTATGGGCGACTTCGGCGTGGCGGTTGATCGCCGCCGTTACGCGTTCGACATCGTGCGCCGGGATCTCCATCGCCGCGAGGGTCAGTCCGCCTCCGAGACGTTCGGCGTGGTAGAACGGTCCGAACCGGGTCAGGTAACCGGTGTGCAGCAAACGTTGCAGGCGCTCCAGTAAATCCGTTTCGCTGATATCCAATTCGCTGGCGACTGCGGCGTAAGGCTCGTCGCAAATGGGAAAACCGATCTGCAGTGTATTGATAAGGCGACGATCCACAGAGTCCAGTTGATAATCGCTGGAGTCATGGGTAATGCGCCCTGTGGCGTGGGGATGTATTGGCTGGGCGGTCATAGTGCCTCCTTCACCGGTGCGGACGGTCTTTTATGGGCGTAGCGGCCGCCGCACTGTTTGTATTGCCGCAAGCTGAACAGCACTGCGCAGGGCGTGTCCTGCAGTCCGCACTGCGTCTTCAGACGCTGCAGTCGTTGCAGCACTTCCTCCCGGGATTTACCGTGCAGCATGCAGTACAGGTTGTAGGGCCAGTCAGGGCCGTCCGGCCTGCGCTGATAACAGAGCGACACCAATCCCGTGCGGCTGATGGCGGCGCCGAGACGGTTCACCTCGCTGTCGGCGACTTCCCACACCACCATGGCGTTACTGGTGTAACCGATTTTGTGATGATTGATGACGATGCCGAAACGACGCGTCAGGCGCGACTGCTCCCAGGTTAGCAGCGCTTCGATTACGTCCTGCTCGCTGAGCCCGCACTGCTGCGCCAGCGCCTGGTAAGGGCGTGGCGACAGAGGCAGTCCATCCTGTAGCGCTATTCGCAATCGCTCCTGCGCTGAGGTTTGATCAGGGGGAGGGCTCGAAATTACATGCATGTCGACGTCTCCTGCATCATCTGTGTTTCAATCAAAGTCCGGACGAAAGCCCAGGTCGATGTGGTAAGGCCTGACCATGGGAAACCGCCGGACCTTCAGCCCCGTCGCCGTCTCCATATTGCGTATCACGGCGTCCAGATGATCCGCATCCGGCGCGGTGACGACGAACCACAGGTTCAGGTCGTGCTCGCGCAGATAGTTATGATTCACCTCGTCATAGGCGTTAATCAGCTCGGCGATGTCCTGCAACTGCCCGACAGGCGCGCGCAGCGCCGCCAGGGTGCTGGCGCCGGCGCGTCGATGGTTAAATACCGGGCCGATGCGGGTGATGACGCCTAGTTGTTGCAAGCGTTGCAGGCAGGCCAGCACCTCGGCTTCGGTGCAGCCAAGCTGGCTCGCCAGGGTGTAGAAGGGACGCGGCGTCAGCGGGAAACCTTTTTGATAGTCGCTCAGAATAGCTTTCTCCAGCCCACTGAGTTCAATAGTGTTTGTTGATGGCGTATGGGTGGAAGTCGGAGAGGTGAGGGCGCTCATAAGCCGATCCTGTTAGCTCTGTCGGTGAAAAAGATGCCGCTGGGGTGTATGGCGGGCAAGCTGTCGGTCCGCTGCATACTGTACGGGTCGTAAATATCCACCCGGTTATCGTCGCGCAGTGAAATCCAGAGTTGGTCGCCTTTCGGCGTAAAGGCCATATGCAACACGGCTTTTCCGGCTTCTATTGTGTTAATGACCTGCAGACTGTCCACATCGATGACTTGCACCTGGTCGTTATCCGGATGGGCGAAGTTGACCCAGACTCTGCGGGCATCCGGCTGCGCCATCACAAATACCGGCTGACTGTAAGTGGGGATGCGACGCAGGATGCGCCAGTCGTAGGAATCAATCACGATGACTTCGTGGTGGCCCACGCCGGGAGCGAACAGGTAGCGCCCAGCTTGAGTCCATCCTTCCAGGTGAGGCATTTTGTAGACCGGCAGGCGTTGCTCGCCTGGACCATAGGTCGGCATGATGCGCTTCACTCCTTCCTGCGGTCGCCATAAGTCGAGCTTGGCCATGCCGCTATCGCCAAATAATCCGGCGAGGTAGTAGCGGCCTTCGGGGGTAATCAGCGCGTCGTAGGGTTCACGGCCGATCTGAGTGAACTTGGTAATTTGCGGTTGCAGACCTGGCGTGGGGTCGCTATCCGCCATATCCAATACCCATATTTCGTCGCTGTCGAACAGGCTGACGACAAAGCGGTTTTGGGGCGCGTCCACCAGGCCGACGGTTTTCGATCCTTTGGCGACGCCGTCTTTTATGACCGATGTGGCTGGAATAGTCGCCACGAGCGCCAGGTCTTCGCTGTTAAAAATATTCACGCCACCGGGGTCGTAGTTGGACACCGCCACATAGGCTCCGTCCTGACTGATGGCGCCGCCGATGCTATTGCCGGCCTGAATGATGCGTTTGACTACTTCGCCGCGCAGCAGATCTACTTTGCTAAGGCCGCCGTCGCGACCAAACACGTAACCATAACGTTGATCGCGGGAGTAGACGATGGAGGCGTGGGACAGATCGCCAAGGCCCTGGATGCGTTTGATCACCTGGCGCTGGCTGGTGTTGACCAGCAGGACGCTGCCCTCGGTGCGTTCGATGATCAGGCCAAGGTCTCCCGTACCGCCCTGATACCTCACATCATCGCGTGCGTCGAGGTGCGTACAAGCGCAGAGGCCTATGCTGATCAGCAGCAGGGTAAGGCGTTGGAATAACCGCAGATGGGGGATACTCGCTTTCATGGGCTTTCCTGAGTGCTAGTGTTGTCGCTGATGTAGGCGCCGCTCAACAGGTCTTGAGCGATGTGGCGAATGTCCTGCTCCGTCAGCAGATCGCGCCAGGGCGGCATGGCGGTGTCCGGTTTACCGTCGGCGATGATGAGGCGAATGGCTTCGCCGCCTAACGCCTGCATGCGCTCAGGGCGTAATGAAGGTCCCAGGCCGCCTTTCAAACTAAGGCCATGGCAGGAGCCGCAGTCCTGACGCACCAGATTGCGTAATTGCGCTGCGCTGTGATTGGCGTCTGCGGCGTGGACGGATGGCGAAGCGCAGACGATTAGCATCGCCAATGCGCCTGTGATGAGGGTTACCGGTTTTCTCATGATGGATGCATCCCGACGCCGCTCGCGCGAGAGGGTCTCGTCGCGAGCGCGTTCTCCTGGTCATGAATCAGTAAATATCGTGTTGGGTGTTGTACACGTTGAACTTACCTGTCGGCGTCACCAGCCGTGGGTCCTTGATGACGGTTTTCAGGGCCAGCGTTTTGTCATCCACCACGACGATGGCGGATTCCTGTTCCTTGCCGTTCCATACCGAGAACCAGACTTCATCGCCAGCTTCGTTGAACTCCGGTTGCACAACGCGTTTGGGGCCATCGCCCAGCTCCGCCCATTGGGCGATAGGCAGCACCTTATATTTGGCCTCGATATCGCTGAGGTCGAATACCGCCACAGACTGACTGATATTGGCGTCCGGATTCAGGGGCGTGTCCACGTACAGGTGTCTGGAGTTGGGATGCGTCTTGATGAACAACGATCCGCCGCCTTGGGCGGACAGCGAGCGCACTTGTTTCCAAGCGTAATCGCCATGTTTGTCCGGGTCTGTGCCGATTACGGCGATACTGCCGTCGCCCAGGTGGCTGGTGGCCCAGACCGGCCCGAATTTGGCGTCCGTGAAGTTGGCTCCGCGGCCAGGATGGGGAATCGCGCCGACATCGACCAACGCCTCCAGCGCGCCATCTTTGGAATCGATGACCGCCACTTTGTTGGACTGGTTGGCGGCGGTGAGGAAGTAGCGATGGGTGCTGTCCCAGCCGCCGTCGTGCAGGAAGCGCGCGGCGTCGATGGTGGTGACTTTCAGAGCGTTGATGTCTTCATAGTTAACCAGCAGGATTTTGCCGGTTTCCTTGACGTTAATAATGAACTCGGGCTTCTCATGGGACGCCACAATGGCGGCGACCCTCGGCTCGGGATGATACTCCTGAGTGTCCACCGTCATGCCGCGGGTGGAGACGATTTTCAGCGGCTCCATGGTCTCGCCGTCCATGATCACATATTGCGGTGGCCAGTACGCGCCGGCGATGGCGTAGGTGTCTTCGAACCCCTTGTATTTGGACGTCTCCACAGAGCGCGCTTCCAGGCCGACTTTGATTTCCGCCACCGTGGCCGGGGTTTTCATCCATAGATCAATCATATTGACCTTGGCGTCGCGGCCGATGACGAACAGGTAGCGACCAGAGGAAGATAAACGTGAAATGTGTACGGCGTAGCCGGTTTTTATAATCGTTACGATGTTCTTGCTGTCGCCATCGATCAACGCTATTTGGCCGGCGTCACGCAGGGTAACGGAGAACAGGTTTTTCAGGTTGAGCTTGTTGAGCTGTTTGGTGGGACGATCTTCCGGTTTAACTAACACTTTCCAGCTGTTCTTCATTTCCGCCATGCCCCATTCCGGCGGCTGTGGCGGTTCATGCTGCACAAATTTCGCCATGAGTTTGACCTCATCGGCGGTGAGATCGCCGGAAGTTCCCCAGTTCGGCATGCCGGCGGGGGAGCCGTAGTTAATGAAGGCTTCCAGATAGTCCGATCCTTTGGCCTGAGTAATGTCCGGCGTCAGAGGCTTGCCTGTGGCTCCTTTGCGCAGTACGCCATGGCAGCCAGCGCAACGTTCAAAATAAATGCGCGTCGCCTTCTGGAACTCATCCTCCGTCAGGTCCGGAGCGCCGGGAGAGCGCACAACGCGCAGACCTTCCCCGGTCATCGCCGTGGGGGCGCCTTCGTATTGTCCGGGTGGGGAATTAACAAGGTCGCTTTTAGTGTCCGCCCAGGCATGGCTCGACAAGCCGGCGACCAGGGCGAGTGAAAGGGTGGAGTAACGCAGGCGCAGTGGCCTGGACGGCGAGCGTTGGCTGCGTTTTGGAGCGCTGTCTGTATGCATAGCACTGTCCTTCTCATCAGAGTCTTGCTATTTCGATTCTTTACTGACGCAAAACCGTCCGATCCCGGACGCGCCTTGCGAAACTACGGCGCTTTTTTTAACGACGATTCAGGTGGCGAGGACTCCTATTTGAGTTGGCTGTAGTAGGCGGCGAGGTTGGCGATGTCATCGTCCGACAATGGCTTGGCCATGCTGGACATCATCGGGTCGTTGCGTTTGCCGTCGCGAAAATCCTTCAGTTGCTTGACCAGGTATCCCTCTTTCTGTCCGGCCAGATTCGGCCATACGCCGTTGTTGCTGACTCCTTCCGCGCCGTGGCAACCGGCGCAGGTGGCGGCCTTCGCCTTACCGACTGCCGGGTCGCCGGCGAGGGCGTTTCCTGAGAGTGCGGCGGAGAGTAAATACACGAGTGTTGCAGGTTTGAATATTCCCATGGCTGTCCCCTTTTTGCTGCTGGGTGAATGTCCTTGAGCGCAACGAGAGTAGGTCAGCGGCGGCTGGGCAAAGTTGATGAGGGTCAATGTTTTGCGAGCGGCAAGGGCAAATACCCCATCGTAGGTACATGAGCGAAAACAGGTTTCGGGTAGGGTAAAAAAACAGAGACCGGACATGACCCAGCACAGGATCGTCAGCCTATGAACGCCACTCAGGACGCCCCTTTCTACCTTCCCCAAGGCGGTGAAATCGAGCTGTTTGAAAAAGCCTACAGCCATGGCTTGCCAGTGCTGATCAAGGGGCCGACCGGGTGTGGCAAAACCCGCTTTGTGCAGCATATGGCCCATCGTTTGAGTCGGCGTTTATACACTGTCGCCTGTCACGACGACCTGACCGCTTCGGACTTGGTGGGGCGTCATTTGATCGGCGGAGACGGGGCCTTTTGGCAGGACGGCCCTTTGACCCGGGCGGTGCGGGAAGGCGGGTTGTGTTATCTGGACGAAGTGGTGGAGGCGCGCAAGGACACCACTGTGGTCTTGCATCCACTGGCCGATGACCGCCGCATCCTGCCCATCGACCGCACAGGGGAACAATTGCAGGCCGCGCCGGGCTTCATGCTGGTGGTCTCCTACAACCCCGGCTATCAGAACGCGCTTAAAGGGATGAAACCCAGCACTCGACAGCGTTTTGTCGGCGTCAGTCTGAGTTATCCCGCGCCGGAACTGGAAGCCCGGATCGTGGAAAAAGAGGGAGGCGTCAGCCCCTCGTTGGCGCGGCGGATTGTCGACGTGGGAACGGCTTTGCGGCGTCTTGAGCAACATGATCTGGAAGAAGCGGCGTCCACCCGTTTGCTGATTTACGCCGCGCGATTGATGGCCAGCGGGGTCGAACCGACGCGGGCCTGCCAGGCCTGTCTGGTGGAGCCGTTGACCGACGACAAAGAGACGCTGCGCGCCTTGTCGCAGGTGGTCGATATTCACTTCGGCAGAGATTGACTGACCGGAACTCCGGATGGGAGATCCCATGCCGCAACGAGCGTATTTATGGCCGCACATTTTGTATCTGATGAACCTGCTGGCGCTGCCGGGAGCGTCGTTTTTGATCTTGCTCGGCTGGTTTTGGCGCAGTCGTCGGAGCGCGCCTGCCGCGTTGTTGGCGGCGCAGAGGATTGCGCTGATTGGCGGACTTATCAATGGCGTCCTGCTGGTGGTCTTTCCGTTGCTCGTGTTGTGGTTGAGCGACCGAGAGCCGATCACTGTCACCTTGGTCCTGGTCTATTGGGTGGCGACGCACGGCGCCTGCGTAATCTGGGGCGTATATGCGCTGACCCGCGAAAACGCCGGTCGTCCGCTGTCTATTTGGGGGCGGAAGTGAGGAGCCGTTCATTGCCGCCGTAACAAAGCCAAGTTTATCTCGAAGTCCGGATGTACCGGGCTTCCACCTCATCATCAACTTCGTCAGGGAGCAAGCCATGCCGGAAAAATTCAGTAAGAGCGCCGCCCGTAATATCTATTACGGCGGCAGTCTGTTTTTTATTCTGCTGTTTCTCGCATTGACCTATCAAACCACCCAGGCTCTACCGCAGCGTGATCACCGGGATCAACTGACTGAGGCGGTGGCCAGAGGGAAGGAAATCTGGGAAGAAAACAATTGTATCGGATGCCATACGTTAATGGGCGAGGGCGCGTATTTTGCGCCGGAGCTGGCCAATGTGTTTGACCGCCGCGGCGGCGACCAGGCTTTCACTGCGTTTCTGAAAGCCTGGATGGCGGCGCAGCCACTGGATGTGCCCGGGCGCCGGAAAATGCCGCAATTCAACCTGACCGACGAGCAGGTGGAAGATCTGGCGGAGTTCCTCAAATGGACCTCCAAAATCGATGACAACAATTGGCCGCCCAATATTGAAGGCTAAGCGGGACAGCACGGAGAAAAAGGCATGAAATACCAGTCACAGGCGGTAGCCAAACCCTATTTTGTTTTCGCCCTGATCCTGTTCGCCGGGCAGATCCTGTTTGGATTGATCCTGGGCCTGCAATATGTGATCGGGGATTTTTTATTTCCTGAGATTCCCTTTAACGTCGCCCGCATGGTGCACACTAACCTGCTCATTGTGTGGCTGCTGTTCGGCTTTATGGGGGCGACTTATTTTCTGGTCCCGGAAGAGTGCGAAACGGAACTGCACAGTCCCAAACTGGCGTTGATCTTATTCTGGGTCTTCGCCGCGGCCGGCGTGCTGACGATTCTGGGCTATCTCATGGTTCCATACGCCAAGCTGGCGGAGATCACCGGCAACAAGTTTTTCCCGACCATGGGGCGGGAGTTTCTGGAGCAGCCCACGCTGACCAAAGTGGGTATCGTGATCGTGTGCCTCGGCTTTCTCTATAACGTGGGCATGACCATTCTCAAGGGCCGCAAAACGGTGATCAATGTGGTGTTGATGACGGGCTTGGTTGGGCTGGCGGTGATGTTTCTATTCTCTTTCTACAATCCCAGCAATCTGGCTTTAGACAAGTATTTCTGGTGGTGGGTGGTGCATCTATGGGTGGAAGGCGTGTGGGAACTGATCATGGGCTCGATTCTCGCGTTTGTACTGATTCGGGTGACTGGCGTGGACCGCGAGGTGATTGAAAAGTGGCTGTATGTGATCATCGGCATGGCGCTGATTACCGGTATTATCGGCACGGGGCACCATTATTACTGGATTGGTCCAGAGCCTTATTGGCATTGGCTGGGTGGCTTTTTCTCCGCACTGGAGCCCTTGCCCTTCTTCGCTATGACCATTTTCGCTTTTAACATGGTCAACCGTCGGCGTCGGGTTCATCCCAACAAGGCCGCCACGCTTTGGGCTATGGGCACAGCGGTGATGGCGTTTCTGGGCGCGGGCGTCTGGGGCTTTTTGCATACACTGGCGCCGGTCAACTATTACACCCATGGCTCGCAGATCACCGCCGCCCATGGCCACATGGCGTTCTATGGCGCCTACGCGATGATCGTGCTCACTATTATTTCCTACGCAATGCCGGTATTGAGCGGGCGCACCGAGGGCAACAGCAATCGCTCCCAGGTGGTGGAAATGTGGGGATTCTGGTTAATGACTGTCGCCATGGTGTTCATCACGCTGTTTTTGACGGGGGCCGGCATTCTACAGGTGTGGCTGCAGCGTCTGCCGGAGGCGGCGGGAGCCTTGCCGTTTATGGTGACCCAGGAAAAAATCGCCGTTTTCTACTGGTTGCGGGAAGGCGCGGGAGTGGTGTTTCTGGTGGGACTGGTCTGTTACTTCGCCAGTTTCTTCGTAAAAGGCCCGCAAACTCAGTCTGCCTGAGCCAGTCGTTATGTTTGAAGTGGAAGAGTGGGTCGGCGGTCTCTGGCATCGGGTGGTAACCGGGTATGCGGACGACCGTTACGCCGGGGCGGCGGTAACCTTGACGCAGATGCGCAAGGAAGTGGGCGTCCTGTACCGCGCCCTGGGCGGTGAACGCGCTGTGCGCATTGAGGCGGCCGCTGAGCGGCTCGTTACGCTGCCGCGTACATTATGGCAGCGTGTGGCGGGCAGTCATCGACGTCTGGCGCTGGCTTATCTGGATGAGGAAGTGCTGGCGCTGCCGGAGGAGATAGCCCTGTTTCCCAAGGCTGAACTGAATCGGGAAGTCTACAGGATGCTGGCGGCGATGGCGGCGCAGTCGCTTCCGAATGTTACCGGTTGGGCGCAAAACGCCTGCCTTCGATATGCCGCTCTGCGCGCCGCCTATCCAGCGATGCGCGCGCGGTATGACGCCATGGTGTCTGCGTATATCCCCTTACGCGCGACACTTGAAAGCCTGCCGCCGACGCTGCAGGAAAAAGAGTCACGTTTGCGTGCGGCAATGCTGTCTCCCGAAACAGCATTGATCCAGGATACGGACATTGACGGCCTGCAGCCGCCTCCATTTTGGCTGTATTCCTCCCTGCGGGCTTCTGATATGTCGGTGCGGCGAGATGTGGCGTCGGACGCACAGATGCAGCGGCCACCGGCTGCGCCAGAAGAGAAAGTGGAAAAGAAGGCGAGGGGAGAATATGTGCAGGATCACGACGGCGACAAAGGGCTATTGGTGTTTCGTCTGGAGAATCTGTTTAGCTGGTCTGAATACCTGAAGCTGGATCGCACCGCAGATGATAGCCCTGATGAGGATGCGGCGCGCGTCGCTGAAGATTTGGACCATCTCAGTTTGTCCACACAGGAGTTCGGCGGCGGTCAGCGCATCAAGCTGAATCTGGACCTGCCTTCCGCCAGTGAAGACGACACGCCATTGGGACCCGGTTTGCGTCTGCCTGAATGGGACTACCGCAGCCGACGACTGCTTCCTGATCATTGTCTGTTACAGCCGATGTTGGATCACCGCGCGCCGCCCTGTGCGCCGCCATCCCGTCTGCGCGGAGGGGTGCGAGAGGTGCGCGCTCGCTTCGAGATGATGCGCCCCATGCGGGTTTGGCGTCGCAATCAGGCGGATGGCGAAGAGATCGAAATGGAGCGCTGGAACGAATTCTGCGCTGACAGAATCGCTGGCGGCGCCGTTGAGCAGCCCATGTTCAAGAGTTTTAACGGACGATTACGGGATCTGGACTGTCTGTTGTTGGCGGATCTGTCTATGTCCACGGACGCCTATGTGGATAACGACAGGCGTGTGATTGACGTCATCAGCGATGCGTTACTGCTGTTTTCCGAAGCCTTGGACGCCGTTGGCGATCGCTTTGCTCTATACGGATTTTCTTCCTGCAAACGCCAGCATGTTCGCTTTCACGTCATTAAAAACTTTGCAGAGCCTTACACGGATGCGGTGCGAGGCCGGATAGTCGCACTGCGACCGGGATTTTACACCCGCATTGGCGCTGCGCTTCGTCAATCCACAAAGATTCTACGGGAACAGAAAGCATCACGAAGACTGTTGTTGATTCTTACCGATGGCAAACCCAACGACCTCGACCTCTATGAAGGCCGCTATGGACTGGAGGACACCCGTCAGGCAGTGATGGAAGCGAGAAGAGAAGGGCTGATTCCATTCTGTATTACGGTGGATAAGGAGGCGGAGGAATACCTGCCGTACTTGTTTGGCGACAAAGGCTATGTGCTGGTCAACAATATCAAGCGTCTGCCGCGGGAGCTGCCGCTGTTGTACGCAACGTTGTTAGAAACAAAGTAAGCTTTGCTTAACCAACTAACTTAACCCAAACCCAGCTCGAAGAAAAAGCAGCTGAAAAAATTCCAATCACATAAGGCTGCCATGATGTAGTGGTCACGGAATTAAGTGCTTTAGTTGGAAATTAAGCATTTGAGTTAAATGAAATAGTGTCTTTTGCGGCTCTTATGTCCACTAATGTCAATTAGTGGACATTGCGTGTATGACGAATATTGCTGCTCGCACTGCGCCTTATTTACGCTCATCACACAAAATCCAAAATTCACCATCCAAAAAATCACCGACCGCAAAGCCACTGCTTGCAGGTGCAAGGTTCAATTAGAACTGTTCTGAGTGAGCCGACTTAGGCGAATTATCTTTCACCAGCAAAAGTTATTAAGATCCCTCACATGATTCACGCCCGCACCAGCGATGGTGATTGAGGCCAACACGCACATAAAGGAGAAATTATTCGTGTTTGATCATGTCGTATTTGGAGTCAGTAATTATGCTGTCAGCAAAGCATTTTACCTCCAGGCGCTGACGCCACTCGGCGTCACTGTTGTTCAGGAAGGTCCGCTTGGCATTGAGCTCAGCACAGACGGTAAGTCTCACTGTGTCTATTCGAAGCCAAGGAAAAACCTGCACAGTCGCGGATTTTTATCAGGCGGCCCTGGAAGCTGGCGGTAAGGACAATGGGGCTCCTGGTTTGCGTCCTCAATATCACGCGAGTTATTACGCAGCATTTGTTATTGATCCGGACGGACACAACATCGAAGCGGTTTGCCATGAGCCCGAGGCTTAGTCTTAAAGAGTCGACATGAGGGATCTTAATAACTGAGGCGCTATATCCACAGACGCCTCTGTCTCGCTATGCACATCCATGAGTGCGCATAATATATATTATGTTAAATTGGATATTGGGATTACGAATGGCGTGTCGGCGTTTCTGTTTGTCATGACAACCCCACAGGCTTTGGCCCTTTCGAATCGCTCTTCTGTTAAAGGCTGTTCGTCGTTCACAACAAGCCACATCTGATTTCCAATTTCCAAACTCGTTGATCACGCCTTTAGATTGCGATACCAAAACAAAGCCGTTTCTCCCGCGTTTTCGCTGTTTGCATAAAGCATCCGATCAAAACCTTCCAGCCTGTATCCTGCACGAGCATATAGCTTGCACGCCGCTGGATTGGTCGATTGAGTTTCGAGGCGAATGAAATGGAAACCCTGTTCTTGCGCCCATTCTTCTGTAGCGCCAAGTAGAATCATACCTACGCCTTGGCCGCGTGCGTTACGGTCGACGGCTATCTCTGCAATTTCCGCCATGCCATTCCAACTCTCAACGATCAGAGCGAAACCGACTAAACGTTTGTCTACGCGAGCGGCGAACAATGCGGACTTACCTGAGGATTCATCGACAGCACTTGCAGGATCAAAGCCGTAATTTTTGCGACGTCTGTTGATAGAACGGATTTTCTCTATGTCATCATATGGAAAGTCAATCTCATGTGTGATTTCGAAGGAAAAGTCGCATGACTCCAGCTCATTGGCTGCAATAGCCGTTACCAGCAAAATGTGAGGTTTGGGGGCGGATTTCACAGGCGGCGTCATTTCCTTGTGCGGTTTCTTCTCTACTTTGGCCATTGTAAATGATGATCATCGATTACAAATACGTGCCTGTGCTTTACACCGGAATGTTGATGGGGATGGCTATGCGGCTCTGGTCCCTCCCATCCCTCATGCTGATGCTGGTGATGCTCGTCATGGAAATGCATGTGTTGGTGGGCGTGCGCTGCGTGATAATGCACTAATTCAGATTCGTCCAATCGCGGCCATATCAGAACAGCCGTGACTGTTGAGAGTAACGTAATCACGCCTAGAACAAAGAAAGCGCTCTGTATTCCACTCAAGCCGCCCAGCCAGCCAGATAACGGATATGCGATCAACCAACAGGCATGCGACAACGCAAATTGGGCGGCGAATACAGCGGGCCTGTCGGTCTCCCGGCATGACGCGGTGAGTAGTCGACCAACAGGCGTTAAAACGGCCGAGGAGCCGACGCCCAGCAGAAACCACAAGCACAGCAGCCCAGTTATTGATGGCTCCAGCAATCCAAGGAATAACCCTGCGCTCATTAAAAAGCCGCCGCATACCATCAGGTTGCGCTCGGCAACCTTTAACAGCACGTGGGGAAGCGTCAACGCCACCAGCATCGAGCCTGCTCCAGCCGCAGCAAACGCCAACGCTACCCAGACCTCATCCAATTGCAGAACAGTGCGCACATAAACAACGGTGTTCACAATCTGCATAGAGCCCGCCGCCGCCACAGCCATACACAACGCAAACATCGCTCGCAGGCGCGGCGTTTTCAGGTATATAGCCACTCCGTAGGTCAACCGTCGCCAAAAGCCTGTAACCGCATTTTGCAGCTTTTGGTCAGGGAGCCTAATGGAAAGAACCAGTAACGCTGACGCCATGAATGTCAGCGCATTAAGCTGGAATAGAACGCCAAAGCTCGTTACCGAAATCAAAGCCGCAGCGAGTATTGGACTTAGCAGATTTTCCAGGTCATACGCTAAACGGGAATATGAAAGCGCCTTCGTATAGCGATCTTTGTCTTTAATGATGTCTGGAATAGTCGCCTGAAATACAGGGGTAAAGCCTGCAGAAAATACATTCAGGAGAAACACCAGCAAGTATATTTGCCATACCTGATCGACAAACGGTAACACACAGACCACGGCGGCCCTGAGAATATCCAGGGCGACTAACAGTTTTCTCCTTGGGAATCGCTGAATATACGCGCCAATCACTGGAGCGATGGCCACATAGGCAAGCATTTTGAGGGCCAGCGCGGTTCCCAAAACGGCCCCTGCCTCTCCCCCCGCAATTTCATGCGCCAATAAAGCCAGCGCTATTGTTGTTAATCCGGTTCCAAATAGCGACGTGACCTGAGCACAAAATAAGCGCTGATATCTCGGATCGGTAAGTGGCGAATTCAGCATTAGGCATCCATTAAAAATGATGAGAGGGGTTTACCTTGGAATGGTAATAGCCTGCACGGGTGACGCCCCCTTCCCTGTTTTCTCCGTGACAAGTCAGGCAACCGCCGCGATATTAACTCGCCCTTCATATCAGTTACCTCTTTGTCCTTTATATGAGTGGGTCGGTTATGACTTATATTGTAGACATAGTAACTAACAGTGCCGCAAAGAGAGAATTGCGCCCTTCGCCCACCGGCAAGACGCTACGCCTCAAACATCGCAAGCCGATATTCGCCGGGAGTGATATCGTAGCGGCGCTTGAAGGCGCGGATAAATGCGGCTTCGGAAGCGTATCCCACCTCAAGAGAAACCTGTAATAGAGTACGATGACTCTGCCGAAGAATCTGGCGCGCCTGATAAAAACGCCAGCTATTCAGGTACTCCATCGGACCCTGTTGCAAGTTTCGTTTAAAAAGAACGCTAAACGCAGAACGAGACATCCCCACAGAGCCGGCGACTTGCTCTACGGTAAGGGGTTCGTGGTATCGACGATGGAAAATACTCAGCGCCCGGGCAATTCTCTTATCCTGAATGACAATCGCCGACTCGCCTTGCTTTGACTGCTGCTGAAAATACCCTTCCAGGAAACGGATCATTAGTGCTTCCGCCAAACGATTGCTGACTGGGTTTCCATGGTTTTCAAGTTCGTTGCTTTCCGTGAGACCTCTCAGCGCGCTTGCCCATTCCACAGATTTACGTTGCTGGCGGACAACAACCAAGTCGGGCAGTCCTGTAAGAAAAGGAATTGTATCTCGATCCGCAATGGCGAAGTGACCGCACAGCAGCCGATTATTCAACACGCCTTCGCGGAATAGCGGCGCGCCTTGTCGCAGACTCTGTAAATACTCCTGATCCGTCGCCAACGCCACATCAGGAGTATAAGAAAGGGTGTGAACTTGTCCTCGCATGCACAGGGCGATATCGCCAGGCGACAAACGAACCTGCTCCGTTGCGGTGGTTAACCAGCAAACGCCTGATGCGACGCAATGAAACTGTATATATGGAGAAGCGCCGACCGCCATTCCCCAATCGCCGTGTAAGTGGCTATCAAAGTATAAGCTCCCATCGACCCTGAGATTGAAAAACACCTGACGCAACAACTGCTCTAGGGGGGATGCATGCGCATCGAGCCCTTCACGCCCCACGCTATCCATATGATTTTCGCTCCTTCTTTGGATCATGGGTAATTGCCAATCTTATTCAGACCCTCTTATCGATATGGAGTTCCTCAACAGTCAAAACAGAAGATCAATACAACAAAACAGGCGGTCATGGTCCCAATAAACGCGAACCGGGATACTGATTTCGCCGCAGAAAGCGGCAGGAAAAATAACTTGGATAGGAGCGAAACATCATGAACTACAAACTTCTGACCGCTACAGCTTTGTTGCTGGGAACCAACGCCGCTCTGGCGGCTGGAACCAACACCATCTGCGAGTTCCTCGGTTCAGGCCGAGTAGCCTGCGACACCTTTGTTTCCGATAGCGGCGCCTATTTAACGTCTCAAACGTGGCGCGCGGAATATGGCGCAGTCATTGAAGATCAGGGCGTCGGCTATATGGTGGCGCGCTGCACATCCAGTACGTCAGACGGCCGTTACTATTTCATGGCGACTTTGAGCGACGGCGGCAGCGTCACACAAAACGGCGCCTTGGGATGTTCCGTAGGCGGAGGAACCGGCACGCCAGGTCCGGGACAGGGCTGCACCATCTGGGTGAATGACCAGTGTCACGAACCTCAGTAGGTTTAGAAGGTCTGGCGGTCTGATAGTAACCTTATTTATCCATAAATAAGGAATAGTGGCTGGCGGAGTGTTTGCAGAACCAGGGGGGGCAGATGCAGTATCCGTCAGCCAAATTAATCACCGTCGTGAAAACAGAGACAAGCCCCCCGGCCTCTGTCACTTCCCCTGCTCTAACCATGAAGCGCCTACCCACCGGCCTGATTAATCAACACCGACGGAGTCAAAACCTGAGGCAAGGTCAACGGTCTGCTTGCCCCTTTTTTATACCATAGATAGAGAGGCACGCCTGATCGGCCATGTTGGGACAGGAATTCGGTTATCTTGCTATCGCCGCTGGTCCAGTCGCCAACCATGGTGACGACGTTACTTTGCTTAAATGCTTCTTTTACGTCTTTTTGATCGATGGAGGTCTTTTCATTTACCTTGCAGGTCAGGCACCAATCGGCGGTGAAATACAGAAACACGTCTTGTTTTTCACGCAATGCGCTTAGCTGATCCTGATTAAACGCAACCGCTTCTGAGACTTCCTTCTGCTCAAGTTGTGAAGAGGCATGAGTGGGCGGTATCCAGCTGATCACAGCTAATAAAGGCAATAGCGTTAATGAGATAGCGGGCCACCATTCACCTCGGCGTTGCGATTGTTGCCATAAGCCGGTCATCCATAAACCAAACGCCGACAACATCGCGGCTGCAAGCACGGACAAAACATAATCGTTGTTTGATTGCCGCATCAAAACCCAGATTAGGCCAGTGACTGTCACAAACATTGGCAGAGAAAGTACGCGTCTGGCTGTCGTCATCCAGGCGCCGGGCTTCGGTAAGTGTGCGCGTAATGCGGGAATAAAACTCACCAGCAACAGCGGTAAAGCCATGCCAAAACCCAGGCCCGCAAAGATCGTAAATGCGATGCCGGCGGGCAACACCAAGGCCGCCCCCAAAGCAGTCGCCATAAAAGGGCCCGTGCAAGGCGTGGCGATAAAAGCGGCTAAAACCCCGGTCCAAAAGTCGCCAATCGGGCCTTTTTTATCTTGCAGTCGCGACCCGGAAGTCATGGTTCCGATTTCAAAGAGGCCAGCCAGATTGAATCCAATGGCGCTCATTAAGACAATCAACGCTGCGATCACCGCTGGGCTCTGCAGCTGAAACGCCCAGCCGATTTGATGCCCCAGCGCTCGCAGTCCCAGTATCACGCCGCCCAATAACACACATACCAGTACAGCGCCAGAGGTATACGCTACAGCGCCGGACCTGGCGTCTTTTTCAGATTCCTGATGCGTGAGGCTTAATATCTTCAAACTTAATATAGGAAATACGCAGGGCATGATGTTGAGCAATAAACCGCCCAGGATTGCGCCGAAAAAGGCTGTAGCTCCAAGCAGCCACGTATTTTTAATCGATGAATCGCTGCGGTTGTTTTTCGCTTCAGATAATAATGCCGCGCGCTCGGATTTATCCGCCTCAAAACTCAGCGCCACGCCGTTATCCAGCACCAGGACGCCCTGAAATCGTTCACCCAGCTCATCGCCCGCTTGCGTTTGCATGCGAAGAACATCGCCGTCATGGGAGAGAGTCTGCTTGGCGTTATTTGCAATCGTATGATTAATGACGGGATAGATATGAGCGTTATCACTCTCGATTGAGCCCGGTAACGGCAAGGCCAGAGTAAACTCGCCGTTTTCAACAGAAAACCGTCCTTTGGCGTCCAGTGGTCTGGCTAACTTTTGCCGCCATTGAGCGAATTTTTGTGCGCGATCTTCGGAAACGCGCCCGTCACCGACAATCAGCGTGGTTTCAACCCGTTGCTGTTCAGGCAGGCACACAGAGGGACTGCAAACCAGATAACTGATATCGAGCTTAATAGGTAGCGAACTCCCCACCGCAACGCTGCTATCAATCTCTACCCGTGTCAGCAGCGTGAACTCGCCGGGATAAACGTAGTTCATGATGTCAGCGGTTAAGAGCTGGCTTGGGGCCGGGTACTGCATCTCCCCTACTGTCACGCCATCCGGAAGCTGCCAGCTAAACTTGGTTGGAAAACCTGCGTCGCCAGGGTTAAGCCAATAGCCATGCCAGCCTTGTTGGGGCGTCATTGTTAACGCCAGCTCCAGCGTGCCGCCAGCGGCAGGGTGATCTGATTCCAGCGCAATAGCGATCGAAAGCAGGCGCTGATTTTCCAGTGGTTCATTCGCTATGGCTTGTTGCGAACATAGCAAGACAACCAACCAGGTCGTCACTAATTGCATGAAGAGTTTCATTCAGCGCCTGCTTCCTATACTTTCTGTTAGATCAGCTATTTCCCGTTAGTTCAGCTTCCCGTTAGTTCAGCTATTTCTGGTTAATTCAGCTTATTTGAAGGACGAAATAGTTTGTAAGGCGGTATCAAAGTCCTCGTCTTGGATCGAAGATTTCAGGCTTATAACGCCATTAGGCTCAATGACGGTGATAGTGGGTATTTGATTGACGCCAAATTGCTTAAACAGCTCTCCGTCGTCATCGAATACGATTGGCGGGATGGCGGCATAGCTCTTGCGATAATCTTTAAGGTCGGCAGCCGACGTCCATAGGTTGCTCGAAACGGTCACCCACTGCACATCGGTCGATTTGGATTTGCTTTCCAGCAGTTCGCGAACCTGAGTGCAGGCTTTTGAGGTCTTGGGTTCCGTTTCCTCTAGATACCATTCACACCATGGCGCGAAGAACACGACGGCCACTTTTTTGCTGTTTGACGTGTTAAAGCGAAAATTAAGCGCTTGCTCATCAATAGTTGAGAAAGACACATCCTGCGCCGTATCTCCTTTTTTATAGCCTTCATTGTTGAGCGCCAGGTCAGGGTTGTTGAGTGGTTTTCCGGCAGACTTTTCAGCGACGACGCTCTCCAGCGCCTGATGGAACGCCTGATCATCTTTATGCCCGAAATAGGCGAACTCGCCTTTTTTATCAATTAACACGTGCTGAGGAGTAACGCGTAATTGAAAGGCGCGCGCCAATTCTCCATTGTCGATGGTAATTGGCATGGTCAATCCCACCTTTTTACGAAACTCAGTAACGGATTCCAGGGTGTCGCTGATCCCCGTATTAATTGCGATCACTTGAACTTTATCGCCGTACTTTTTGTAGATCTCTTCAAACCCTTGCATCTGTTCACGACAAGGTCCGCACCAGGTCGCCCAGAATTTGAGATAAACGGGTTTTTCGCCGTAAATTTGAGCAAGATCGATCGTTCCGCCGTCAATATCCTTGATCTTGAATGTCGGCGCCGCCGCGCCCAACAGCGATTCGCCGGCAACCTTAGCCCGTCGCTCGCCTTCGGCGGCATAATCCGCGTCTTCCGCATAGCCGGCTTGGGAAATCACACTCAGATATAGCGCAATCAACGGTATTTTCATCAAGCCTTTAAGTTGTACTCGCATGGTAATTTTCCTGGTATTGATTAATCAGGCATGCGCCTGATGATTAAACGTAAAAGTTTGGAGATCGGAATCCGGGTGACTAGATATGCATTTCATCAACGCTGGAAATCGCGTTGGGAACGGCGGATTTGCGGGTCAGCGGATCGTGCGTGCCATCAACCCGCACGATATTCACATCGGTGACGCCGATGTACTCAAACGCCACTTTTACATAGGGGGTAAACTGGTCATGACTGACAAAGGGGCCGCTTGAAAAGGCGCTTCCGCTCGCCATGACGACGTACACTTTTTTATCCTGAACCAACCCTACCTTGCCGCCCGCTTCCGTAAACTTGAAGGTCCGCCCTGCTCTGGTGACATGGTCAAACCAGGCCTTTAACACAGAGGGCAATCCCAGATTCCACATGGGTGACGACAGGACGATCACGTCGCTGGCGAAGAGCATGTCGATCATTTTGTCTGAGAGTTTGACGGCGTTTTGTTGCTGCTCGGTCCGTTCTTCAGGCCTGGTAAAGAAGGCTTCAATCGTGAATCCGTCCAGATGCGGCAAGGGTTCTTGCGACAGGTCGAGCACATGTTCATTGATATCCGGGTATTTCATTTTCAGGCGGTCGACAAGGTAGTCGGACACTTCCCTCGACGCGGAACCATATAGATTTGGACTCACTTTGATGTGCAAGAGATTCATACTACTCACCTTCGGGATCAGGATATCTATGACAGCTAGTGGCCAGACAACGATATGGCGTCTCTTTTTACGGGTCTGCAGACGCCAATCAACCTGGGGGACTGGTGATGAATTATGGGGAAAAATGACGTATTTTAAGGGTACAAAATTCGTATTTTTAAGTAGGACATAGGGTGGGCTACAAAGATATCTATGATCGCTTTATAAACTCCATACATCGAGGCGATCTGAAGCCCGGCGAGCGGGCGCCATCCATACGGAACCTGGCGCAGGAGCTCGGCGTCGCCAAAAAAACCGTCGAGTCGGCGTATGATATTTTGATTGGCGAGGGCTACCTTGTCAGTCGAGGGCCCAGGGGAACCCTCGTTAATCCGGATTTGGTCATTGATGCCGCTTACCGGAATCATGCGCCAAACAAGCTTGATGACCCGGATTTAAGAAAGATCGTGGATTTTCGGGATGCGCGGGGATTCTTTCAGCTCGGCATTCCGTCGCTGGATGAGTTTCCATATAAAAAGTGGCTGCTTCTATCTGGAAAAGTGGCCCGTTCCATGACCTATGAGGACATGAACCATCCGTCTGTGATGGGACACCTCCCCCTTCGGCAGGCGATCGCAAACTACCTGAATATTTCACGGGGCATAGACTGCTCCGCAGACCAGATCTTCATCACCAATGGCTATAATTCCAGTCTTAGACTTATCTTTGAGGCGATAGCGTCAAACCACGATAAAGTCGTTTTTGAAGAGCCTGGCTATTTCTTTGGTCAAAAGCTGTTAGAGAGACGTGTCCCAAACCTCTTCTATGCGCCCGTGGATTCGGACGGTCTCAACGTCGACTTTCTGGTCGCCCATCATAACGATGCGAAATTTGTCGTCACCACGCCCTCCCATCAAAGCCCCCTTACCGTCAGCCTGTCTTTACCGAGACGGCATCAGTTACTGAACTGGGCGCAAGAGAATCAGGCGTGGATCATCGAAGATGACTACGACGGGGAGTTCCACTTTGCCCGCAAGAATATCCCCTCGTTGAAAAGCCTGGATGTCTTTGATCGGGTGATCTACGTGGGAACCTTCAGCAAGACCATCATGCCGTCATTGCGTACCGCCTATGTAGTGATCCCCAAAGCCGTGCTGCCACAGTTCTACGAAACGGCGGAAATGGTTGAGACAGGACTGCCGCTGCTTCCACAGAAAATTCTGGAGTCATTTATATCCTCCGGCGCTTTCTACAAGCACCTTAAGCGCATGCGATCTCTGTATGAATCCAGAAGAAGAGTGGTGCATGACGCCTTTATGGAAATCTACGGCGACTACTTCGATATGCCGCTTCAGAATGGCGGCATGCATATTGTCGCCTTCCTGAAACACAGCGCCAAAGACAGAGAGCTTTGCAACCTATGGCAGTCGCATAATCTGCAGGTGCTGCCGCTTTCAATGTGGTACGCCCAGAAGAAAGACAGGAAATACGGACTGGTCATTGGCTACACCAATATCAAATCCAAAGAAGACGCCCTCTCCGCCTTGCGCCTCCCCTATCAACAGACGCTGGAGTTAGTTGCCTAGTGGTTAGGAGCGAACGCTGCATGGGGGGCTATGAAATCAACAATATAACGCGGTCGTCCATACTCAATCACTGCTATAATTACCTTCATCGATTGCTCTTCCAACATCCAGGCCTGTAACACTAACCGTTTTTATCTCCCTATGGACGTTACAGCGCAACATAGCTCGGCCGTTGGGCGAACCAAACACCCCTGACCCAGTGTTTCGCGCCCTTTGGAGGCTCCCATGAAGCGAATAAGACTAGCGTTGCTAGGCGCACTTCTAATAACCACTAATGTAACGGCTGATGAAATTTTTTTCCTGACTCATAACGTGGAAGGACAGGTTTATACCGACCAGGCTGGTGAACTTAGAGGCATAAAGCATTCCGGCAAAAGGGCTTTCAATATCGAAGTCGTTAGAGAATTGATGCTTGCAATGAAGCATCCCACTAAGTTTCAAGAAGTCCCCTTTGCCAGAGGCATGCAGATGGTCACGAAAAACAATGACCTGGCGATGTTTAATGTCAGCAGAACTCCAGATAGGGAAAACATGGTTAAATGGGTTGGCCCCATTCAGAAAGAAGAAGATTATTTTTATGAAATGAAATCGGCTCCAACAGGCATATCAAAATTAGAAGACGCCAGAAATGTTTCCTCAATATGCGTTCTAAATGGCGCAATACACCACAAAATCCTTAACAGCTATAAATTTAATAACATCTATACCAACGTAAGCTATGTTGGTTGTTTCAATATGCTGAAGAAAGGCAGGGTTGATTTAACGGTTTCAGCCTCAAGTACGGTATTAAGCAAGCTAAAAGAAGCGGAAATATCGCCAGATCAAATTCAGCGAACGCCAGTGGTGCTGTTAGTATCAGAAGGATATATTGCTTTTTCCAACAACATTCCTGACGAAACCGTTGATAAGTGGCAACAAGCCCTTGATCGCCTAAAGGACTCTGGCGAGTATGAAAAACTCTACCAACTCTATTTTTTACCTGATGATTGAGACACCCGGCAGTCACAATGCCTGCTTGGCGCCGCCGTGTCCCTCCGCGAAAAGAACGTAGGTCGGATAAGCAAAGCGCCATCCGACAAATCCCCCCCTCAAGCCCATACGCTATCCGTTTATAAGCTTAATATAGTCGTCATACTGCGGGTAAATATCGTAATCAGGCTGCGATTCGAGATACATCTGCTCAAGCTTGAGCGCCATCGCGTCAAACTGCAGGATCACTTCGCCGGCCTCATTGCTCTTGTCTTCGTCATCGCCGTCGATTTGCTCCTGGAGCCGTCTGATTTCCAGTTCGGTAAGGCGAATCAGGTTTAATATTTCTGCTGTCGTTAACATGGGGCGGTTTATCCTTCCTGCATCCATTGGCTTCGGATTTTCTCCAAAGTTCCGTCCAACAACAAGGACTCATAGGCTTCAAAAAGTTTGATCAAGCTATCCACATTCACGCCTTTTTTACTCACGCCAATAAAGACAGGCTCTTTGAGCAAGACAAACGGATGCACCACTAATGCATATTGCGGGTCGCGTTTGCGTTCGAGCACGATGTCGAACGGCTCGTCGAAATATCCCAGCAGCCGTTGATGCAGCACCTTGTCGTCGTTAAGCGGTTGCACAACGGACTCCAAACAGGCGGCGAACTCTGGATCGGTTTCTAAGCGCCGGTGAAATTCCGGCGTGTATTTCACGTTGCGCTGATAACCAAACAGGCCGCGGTTTTTCTTACACTGGGTGACCAGATCATCCAGACTGTTAATCGGCATGTCCAGCAGCTCTTTCCGAACAACCAGATTTAGCTGGGTATAGCGCTCAGGCCCAATCCAGTACATATATTCCGAGCGCTCCGCAGTGATGTTGGCGTTCGCCAGAATGTCTATCTGGCCCTCTTTCGCCATCACCAGAGCGCGAGACCAGGGAATAGAGCGAAACTCATAATCAAAACCCGCCCGCAACACCAGCGCCCGGGCCAACTCCACATCAACGCCCTGCCAATCTCCGTTCTCATCCTGGTAATAATTGGGGAAAGACTCCCCCACACGAATGATCAGACGCTCTTTACCGTAACTCCACGACGCCGTAAGCGTCAGACACAACAGGAAAGCAATACTCGTCACGCTTCTCAACGGATCACCCTCTTCAAACGGATGGGATATCTCATTGAGTTTAGGCTAGAAAGAGTAAATTAAGAGGTGTTTCGGAAAAGAAAAACCTGACCCCAAACGGAGCCAGGTTTTCAACATCAAGGAACAAAGTCTACAGCTACAGCATTTCCACTTTCACGTCGATCCAGGCTTGGGCGCTGTCTTCCACGCCGCCTTTGGCGATGGGGGTGATGCGGAAGCCGCCCCAGTGGTCGGTGTAGGTTTTTCCGATCACCAGTTCTGAGTCGGTTTGGTCGATCAGGGCCCAGGGGGAGTCTTTGCCGGGAGTCAGAGAGCCGGGGGTCATGTCCAGCAGGTGGGAGGTGTGTTTCCAGAAATCCGGGTCCTTTTCGTTTTCCATATACCCCTGCAGGTTGAGCAGCACGCCGTTTTTGGTGTTTTTGTAGCGGTAGTGGGTGGTGCGGTACTCAACCCAGTAGGTGTAAGCGCCGTTGCCGGATTTGAGTTTGAGGCCGATGTAGCCTGGCGCGTTGGTTCCGCTGCGGGTTCCGTAATCAAACGCGTAAATGCGATACACGCCTGAGCTGTTGATCAGGGGAACTTCGCTGTCGGTGAGCCATCCGAAGTAGCTTTTGTACATCAGGTTGTACTCTTCGAGCGTATGCGCGCCCATGCCCATCATGCTGTACACGTTGCCGTAATTGAGGCTTTCTTTGTCGATATCGCCTGTGCCGATAACCTTTCCGGGACCGGCCTCGACGGCTTTGGCGTGTCTCAGCCCCATGGCGTGCCCCATTTCATGAGCCACGACACCCGGTGTGTGATGGTAGATGGACATTAATGGCGGCCCGGCGCTGGAGTTAAAGTTACCCACCTGCGGGGCCGTCATCATAATGATGTTGGCGGCTCCGGGATTGCTGGGATCAACGCCGGTCTGACGAATTTTACTTTCGTACAAATTCCTCCAGGCGTGAAAGTCATTGTCGTATTTGGACTTGCTCTCGTTGATGCGGATGACGGGCTGCGACAAGTCATAGGTCACATTAAACCGGCCGTAGGACTGCTCCTTGTAGTACTCGTTCACTTTTTGCAGATCCTGCTCCAGGGTGTCCCACTTGAAGGGCGCGTCCGTGAACTCAAAGCGATAGACCAGAATATTCACGGAGTCATACTGATAGCCGTTATTGCCCGTCGGATCAGGGGTATCCGTTGAGCCGCGACATGACGTAGCGCCAAGGTCCACGACGACCGAGGCGGCGGACTTGGCCCCCGTTACGGTGATGTAGGTCCAATAGCTGGAGGGAGTCTTGATGATCACGCACTCGCCGTTGCCGCTCTTGGTGGAGCTGGGATCAGAACCGTCCGTTTTCGGCCAGCCGCCGTTCTTGGCGTACAGGCTTAAATTGCCGCTGCCGTGTCCGGTGGAGATGGCGATACTTTGATATTTGTCGGAGTTACCGATGCTGAGGTAATTGGGCGCGGAATCCGGCATACAGACCGCCTTGCCGTTTGTCAGCGTTCTGCCGGTGTATGGCGCTTCCTGGCTGCAAACATTTGGAATGTCGGCTTCAGCCGAACCGCCCAACAAAACGGTGTAGTCTTCCGTCTCGCCATATCCCACGTCGCCGCAGGCGGATTCCGATGCGCCCTCATAAGTCATCGACACCCGCATACGGGTCAGCAGGGGCTCAGTAACCTGAGGAATGGCTAATTTCCCTTTAACTTCCCCCTCCCCTGACAGATCATCAAGCAGCATTTCGTCATCCTCGAAAACGCCGTTTTGATTCAAATCCAGCCAGATACGCCAGTGTTCAGGATAGCGGTTTAGACGATATCCGGGAGTCAGGGTAATGTAGCCTGAAGTGAGTTCGATAACTTGATTTGAAAAATCTGAATAGCCGTTGCGATGATTTAATTCACCGGGCTGGCCAGACTTTTTCACTACGCCATCAATATTAATACTCTCAATCCATTCATCCTGGGATACGCCACTGGCCGTACAATATTGGACATCTTTGGGCTGATCCGGCATCAGGGTCGATGCCTGCGCAATGGAACCGGTGAAACAAACAGCTGCCGCAACGAAATTAAATAACGTCGAATACTTTTTCATAATAAAGTAACCGTCAATCTATGATTCATTTCGGCTTTTAGTTGTATTTAATGGTGAAGCCAAAATGAAAGTCTATGAGTGACAGATAGATCATTCGTTATGCGTTTTTGCTGGCCGCAGTGGTTAACTCTCAATCTATTCATGCCGTCTTTGGGTGGTGACAGAGTCGTTCTTCGATAGGCTTCTCCTTCGTTTTGCGTTAGTGAGTGGACGCCCGACCAAACACTTCAGGTATGGCATTGGCGCCATGACGATCAACAAACAACCAACGCCAATATACTACCACTGTATATTGTATACAATATACGAATGCATAAATTTTGCTCACGCCCAGGAGAGCTTAGAGATCTATAAAATACGAAAATAAAAGAGAACAGCATGTTATATATCAGATAGATAAATTGTTTATCTAGAAATAGGATTACTTACAGGCCGCCTGCTGGCAACGCGCCAAGAACAGCATCCATGCCCCTGAAAGGCTAAATATCAATCACTACCTCTGCGCTACCTTCGGCGGGTTTGGCGCAACAAAGAAGCGCATTTCCTGCTTCCGCGGAAAAGCTTGTGGGCGTTTGATAGGCCACACTTCCCTTCTTAATGGGCGTCATGCAGGCGCCGCAGTTACCCGACCGACAACTGAATGGCGCCGTGACGCCCAGTTTTTCCGCGAACGCTAATAGACTGCCGTCATCAGGGGACCATTCGCCCGATACTCTGCTTTGGGAAAAACTAACTTGCGATTTTGTGGCGATATTGATTGAAGGGATAGAGGGACTGATTTCCTCGATAGTTCCTTCACCGAAGAATTCATAATATATATTGGCCGTTTGAACGCCTGTTGAAACCAACGCTTTATAGATACTTCTCATAAACCCTTCAGAGCCGCATAAATAGAAATCATAGTGATCAAAAGGCAATATGCGTTTCAGCAGTTCAATAGAGAGATGTCCTTCCGAGTCATGATGTTTATTGATCTTATCTTGCTGTAATGGTCTGGAATAAATCGTATGAAGATGCAGCCAATCGTGCTGCGCCGCCAGTTGCGCCAACTCATCTGCGAAGAGATGAGTCTGACTGTTTTGCGTGGCATGGATAAACCAGACCGGTCTGGCGGCTGCGCCCTGGTTCACCTCATGAACAAGCCCCTCCAACATGGCGATCATCGGGGTTATACCGACGCCCGCCGAGATCAGTACGACGGCATGGTCGTTTCGCTTGAGCGTGAACTGGCCAGCGGGCGCGCCTGCATGAATCACATCGCCAACCTGAATATGATCATGCAGCGCCTTGGAAACCACACCGTTTTCTTCCCGCTTCACCGTGATGCGATAACGGCCGTCAGCGCGGCCGGAGGACAAGGTATAGTGACGTTTTAACGGCTGTTTATGGCCAGGAAGGCGTATTTCGACGGGCAGAAACTGCCCGGGAATGTAGTCTTTGATCGTTTCGCCGTTGTCTGGAGCCAGATAAAACGACATCACCCTGTCGCTCTCTCTACGTTTTTCCACCAGCTTTAGCGTCTGAGTTGTACTTGTGCTGGATGTACTTGTGGCGGATGGCTTGCGATCTTTCCATACGCCAGTGCCGTCGAGAGCCGGGGAAAACTCTTGCAGTTCACCGGTCACCGGCATGAACTGGTCGAGGTAGGTAGACTTTTCCACTGTGACCGCAATGATGCGCTGCGCGCCTTCGAACTCATTCACAGAGGGATGATCCCATAACACTTCGGCGCGCCCCGCCGCCAACAGCACATTTCCTGTCGAGAAGTCGGGGAAAAACAGACCGACTCGACCGTCAGACTCGATATTGCCCAACGTATTGAAAAAGCGGTTGCCGCTGAAGTCCGGAAACAACAGGGTATCGCCCTCCACTTTCACAAAACCCGGTTTGCCGCCACGGTGAGAGGCGTCGACGCCATGGCGAGGATCGCTGTCCATTAATTTGCTGCGGGAGGCGATAAAGAAAGTATCTGATTGCGCTATCAGCGACTTTGCCTGTTCAGCAATGCCGGCGACAACTGCTGCGCTATCAACGGACAGGGCGGCGGATTCCCCCTTTATCCACCGCAGTTCACGGGTTTGTATGTACTTGGGGCAATTACCGAAGCTAAGCTCCACATCAATGCCGAAACCTGTCGCAGTCACTTCCGCAATCACCCCATTCATACGATTACGACGACGGGTATGCAGCTGAATGCCCAGCATCCCCACTTTCCTGCCTGGCGCGAAATCCAGATTCAATAGACGGGTCAGGACTGGCAATGCCTGCAGCTCCAGACGAGTATCAATGGGAGAAGTGATAAACCCGGAGTGACCGGAGAGCGCCGCCGCCCCCGGAAACAACGGCATGCACCAGGGAAAGCCTTGCTGGTCGACAAGGCCCAGGATGACAAAGGGCAGCTCGCAGAAAAACTCCCGATGCTGCATCGGCATCGCCTTACGGATTCCCCCGCTGTACTGCGCTACCTGGTCCGCAACGCCAAGCCGCTTTTGCACCGCGATTTCCGCCGCGTGAAACGGAGAGTTTTCTTGCCGAGTCATAACCTGCTCCTCGATTGGATTAAGTCTAAGAGATCTACGCTGTCGGCAAGGGAGAACGCGTCATGCCAACAAATCCGGGATGCGCTTCAATTCTCTCCAGCCAGGCGCGAATGGCGGGATATGGCTGCAAACTGACGCCGCCCTCCGGCGCATGAGCGATGTAGCTATAACCCGCCACATCCGCCAGGGTGATGCGATCGCCGGCAAGATAGTCACGGCCGGACAGCTGGGGCTCCAGGGCTCCAAACAGTGACTCAGTAATGGTTTTGGCTCTGTCATAATCCAGCTTCATGCCAAAAAGCTTCACCAGGCGCACCGCACAAGGTCCCTGCGCGATTTCTCCCGCCGCGACAGAAAGCCAGCGCTGCACTTGCGCCGCCTGCTCCGGTTGTTTCGGCGACCACTCATCGCCATTGCTATATTTCAGCGCCAGATACGTAATGATGGCGTTGGAATCCGCCAGCACGAAGCCATTGTCATCAATGGTGGGAACCTGTCCAAACGGGTTGATTTTCAGATACTCCGGCGCCTTGTGCGCGCCGTTCGCCATATCCAGGTCAATCGTTTCATAAGGCAAATCCAGGAATGAAAGCATCAGCTCAACGCGGTGGCAGTGACCTGACATGGGATTGCGATAGAGTTTGATCGGCGCTTGTGTATTGGAAAAATGGGCGTTCACGGTGTTCTCCTGTTGAGCTGAGTGAGTCGTCGTTAAGCATTATTATTCATGCAAATACCGAAGTAATTGACGCAATTTACAATTCACTCTTACACTCAGCGCAATAATCAGAAAACGAAAATCAGGGTGACGCCGTGGATAAACTGCAAACCATGCAGGTGTTTATTGAGGTGGCGAAACAACAGAGCTTCAGTGTCGCCAGTGAGGTGCTGGGGCTTTCCGCGCCGGCGGCCAGTCGTGCTATCGCCGCGCTGGAGGAAAGGCTGGGGGTGAAGCTATTTAATCGCACCACCAGGTTGGTGAGGCTGACCGAACCCGGCGCCCGCTTTTTACAGGATGCAAAACGCATCCTAGAGGATCTGGAAGAGGCGGAAGCCGCCGCCTCAGGCACCTACGCAACACCCACCGGGACGCTCGCCATCACTGCGCCGGTGCTGTTCGGCGAAAAGTACGTCATGCCTATTGTGACGGACTATCTGGGGAAGCATCCGGACGTCACCGTAAAGATCATCCTGCTGGATCGGGTCACCAATCTTCTGGAAGAAGACTTTGACGTGGCGATACGCATCGGCCACCTCAAAGATTCCAGCCTGTACGCCACCACGGTGGGCCACGTGAAGAAGATCGTGTGCGGCGCGCCGGCGTATTTTGAGCAGCACGGTTACCCTGAAACGCCGCAAGACCTGGCCAATCACAGCATTATTTTCCCGGCCCGCTTCGAGCACACCAATGGCTGGTACTTTCAGATTCAAGGCAAAAAAGAACTGGTTCGGCTTAATCCCAGACTACGCTGCAATCACAACGGCGCGGCGCTAAAAGCGGCGTTACTGGGTCACGGTATAACCACCTTGATGACTTATCAGGCGGCGGAAGAGCTGAAAAACAAACGCCTGCAACGAGTGCTCACTGAATTTGAGGAAGAGCCATTGCCGGTCAGCATCATTCATATGGAAGGCCGCCGCACCAACGCCAAGACCCGCTGTTTCATCGACCTGGCCACGCAAACGCTGCGGGAGAATCCGTTTCTTTTTATGCCGTGATATCTGAGCGAAGCGCAGCCAAGCAGTGTGCTGGCGCTCATGCGAATTGCCTGCCTCTACTCGCTCAAGGTCACTCGTCTTCGGGAAAGTCAGGGTGCGTCCCGCACCTCGCACATTGTTGGTGGTGCTTTCCCGTCTCTGCACCGCTGGAGCAGGTACAAATCTACCACACACTCACCGACCTGATCGTGGTGGACGAGCGCGACTGATTGGCCGTCCGTACCGGCCCCTCAACATATTCAACTAGGGCAAGTTGCACCCGGGTGGCGTTGAGTTGCTAGCAAGAAGCTGACCTATACTGGTAAGAAGCCGGACACGAAAAGCCGCAGTTAGGGAGAGTAACCACGACAATTTTGACACGTTGAGGAGAAGGACAATGGGTATGGAGTTCAATATCGAGCATGCAAGCCTCGTCGGATGGTTGACGCGGCGAGATTTCCCTGCACCTTTCTCAGCTCATGCCCGATTTCCAGCCCCCTGGGAAATGTACTGGAACAAGCATCGTTACCGTCGGCTTCGCCACTTGGACCCCGAGGTTGGCCAGCTGCCGCCCTGGCGTGCCCCTCGCGCCACACAGAGTATACTGAATTCATTCCTTCACGCATTACCGAAGGCTGTCATCACTCATGATAAAGCCAACATAGAAACACTTAGGTCCCTTGTCGCGCGTAGCAAAGAGGTACTCAGAGGTTTGTCGCATGATGGCGAATCTGAGGTCGAGCCATTGTCGTCAACTGACGTCGCGCGCGTACTGGCACCTCTTCGCCTGTGGTTCGACATGCCGTTCTATTTTATGCCGTTTGGCACAAATACTTCACGTGATTCAGTGCGTCAGTCGCCGGGATTCACACTCTGGCTCCTTTGCTCTGACGATCGCCGATGGCAGCCAAACCGAGATCTCCTCGACCCATTTCCCGGCATTCAGACGATTCTTTCTCGAACCGGGGGAGACGCTAATTCGCGAGGGGTAACTCTTTGCTGGAACTGGGCGGGGGAAACCGTGGTGATTCCACAAAGTCAAGCGTCTGTGGATGAGCTCCTCCACCTGACAACTAGCGTTCCAGCCGAATATCTTTGGCGGGAGATTTCAAGTCGTTCCGACGACGCACAGACTGGGTTTAACCTTCTTCACATGAGTGACCTACATATCGGTGCGAGAGCCGTCTCAGCCAGGCAGATGTCATACGTTGAGCAACATCTTCGTAGCCGTATTGAAGAGACCCATCGAGGTGGTGGCATCATCCAACCCATCATTACTGGCGATCTAATGGACACACCAACCAAGGAAAATCTCGTTGAGTTTGAAGCGTTCCGAAATCGACTTGAGGACACCGCCAAGACCAAGACGATCTGCATTCCTGGTAATCACGACATGCGAAAGAAAGGTTTTTTGTGGAAGAACTGGCAATACGTCTCATCACTAGAATGGCAGAACGTAATCTCGAGCGACGTTTGCAAGACTATTTTCGTTTGCTTTGATACCTCAAAGGAAGCGAAATTAGCGCAAGGAAAAATCACAAAAGACCAATTCATCGATGTGGCAACCAAACTCGATGTAATGAAGAGGCAAGGCAAGTATGACGACCATATTTGCATAACGCTCGTCCATCACCATCCATTCTCGACACAGGAAGACGAGGTCGACACATTACCTTTTCTTCGAATCAAGGAAGAGCCCTTTCTCCGTATGGAGAATGGTGATGACTTGGTGAAATGGTGCGCCTCGCGTAATGTCCCTCTGATCCTGCACGGACACAAGCACAGACCTCGCTTTGTTGGGCGCGAAGTCGAATTCGATGGCCGTGCCCGACTGGTTCGCGCTATCGGTTGTGGGTCATCGTTCGGTATAGAGGGCAAGCCATTGTCGTACAACTGGATCACCTGGCAGCCGGGCGCGAGGTCTTGGACAGTTTCCTATATGGCTGATCCAGGCGATGGCAGTGGCTTCACGGAAAAGCGGCTCGTTGTCGGCGCTCGCCCGGACGACGAGTCTTGACTGAAGCAGACGGTTAATCATTGCTTAGTCAAGCAAGCTATTCAGAGACTGAGCGATGCCTGAAGCTGTTTTCGAATCGGCACCAAGGTGCAATGACCGGGAGAGTCATCATCTTTGATCAGCTTCAGTCCCTCCGAAAATTGGGTGTGTAGATTAATCTAGAGGTACTGAGGTGACTTCATTCACGCTTCAGTTTTTCCAACATATACGAGCAATAGCCACAGAAATTTGTATCACTTATTTCGCTTGGAGGAATGTTGCCGCCACATCGTTGGCATATATGCGCTGCTGAGTAACCGCAGGCCGCACATATACCTTCATGAAAAATGTAAAGTCCGCTGACGCAGGATGGGCAGTCGACGTATGGAGCATCATCGCCGTCTGTATAGGAAAGATAGACCTTGTCGACATAGTAGTTTGAGACGACGCCATTGACTAAATTATCGTAGCTTTCTTCATGATCACAGGAACGACAGCGAAAACTAGAACTTATGGCATCTCTGGATTTTCCGAGGACAGCTTCGATAAGGTCTGATCCACAATCAACACATTGAGCTTCCTTAAATGCCTGTCCAATTTCATCACTGAGAAAGTTCAGTTTATCAATGGACTGAACACACTCCTGTTTCTCTTTTTCGTGGACTTCGTTGATTTCAACGAGAATATTCCAACAATCATCTCCCAGTAACGTTTTGGGGTTGTCCTTCAATTCCTCCGAAATAAAGTCCCGTACTATGATGAAAGAGTCAGATATTAGCTGGTGGACGGAGTCAGTATTCAACGTACTAAAGTAGTGTTCGATATCATTACGATATTTATTGATTTTATCGATTCGTTTCCAATCGACGGTGATCCCCAACGATTCAAAGCGTTCTTTGATATTCTGGACATCAACAGTCTTCTTTCCCTTGCCCACCCACTTTACAGCTCCAGACTCCTCGATTTCAGGCAAGATCTTTTGCTTGATTAATGCCTCATCGGAATCATTAGGACTGAGCTCACAGAGCTTGTGTTTGAATAGCAGAAGAATTCCAGCAAATATATTTCTGGCAGACGAAACAATCCTCCGGTCATCCGCACCCGCCGATTCATAATCCTCAAGGCCGATCGCAATCGAGTCTATGGCATTTTTTAAAATACTCATCAGCTAGCTCACCCTAAGGCGTGTTGACGTTTCGTCATAGGTGATAGATAGGCGCAAACTCGTCATATTGCGGTTCCCACACCAACAACAAGACGAGTTTTCGATGCCCCGATTGATGCTCAGTGATGAGCTTTGGTCGAAGCTAAAAGAGATCATGCTGCAAGAGCGAATCTATAACAAGCCCATACTACAAATGATGGTGAAAGGCTTGTTGTACTGAATGCGGACGGTTGTCATTGGCCAGTCCTGCCAGAGCAGTTAGGAATGGGAGTTTATTGTGGCAGCAATGTGGACGCCGGAGCTTAGTTGCGTCCGCCTTCGCTTTAATGACCTGCCCGCTCCCTGGGCTCGCCAGTAACGAAACGACCTTCGCAATGTCATCCGACTCGCCGAGACGTCCCATAGGGATATCCTTGATCAGCCGGTCGCTCATTCCGGCGAGCGCTCTTTCAACAGAAATTCCGTACTGGAGCAAGCAGGAAATCACCGGCTACACTAACTCCATGGCGGACATGTTTTGTTGCTACATTCAATCGCTGGAATCGTAATAGGCCAAGCAATCGTAATTCACGCGTCGTCTATTCTTCAGCGCGACTGGCGTTGTCGCGATCACGCTCGTAATGTCGGACGGTTGGAAACGGCGGCAACCAGGACTCGCGACGGCAGGTCCAAAGTTCATAGGTAGGCGTGAGTTGATCCGGCGCGTCCAACACGCCCAGGTTAACCTCGATTTCGTCGCCAGTGCGTGAGAAAACCGAAGAGCCGCAACGAGGACAGAAACAGCGACCCTCATAGTCGCCCACCTCTCCTGTCACCGTCACCGCGTCCAGAGGAAAAATCGCCGACGCATGAAACAACGCGCCATGATGCTTACGACAATCCAGACAATGACAAAGCCCCACCCGATAAGGACGCCCCGTCGCCACCAAACGCACAGCGCCGCAAAGGCAGCCGCCGGTGAATTGTTCCATGTGTTATCTCCTCAGTAACCAGGCGAATTGGAGATTGAGAGTTTAAAGAGGCCTGACACTGTAAACAGGAATAAACGCCATCGCCAGTGTTCGCCAACTGAGAACATAGGGCTCTCGTTACTTCGCAATTTTTTCCAATAACTCGCTTAATAACAGCCGCTCTCCGGGAGTCAACTCGTCCACTTCGTGCAGGCGTTCACGTAAACCATTCGCTAACGTGATCAGATTGTTATTTCGCACTGGCCGGGCGTCTGCGATTAGTGAAGAAAAAACAGCTTCACGCGCGTCAATGGACAAGGCCGAGCAGCGCTCGTTTTCAGGCGTCGAGAGTAGCGTCGTCACGGTTCCGACACCGGCCGCGTGTACGAGCGCCACTGCGCTTTCAACGGGTTTTAAAAGCAGGCCTGCATGGGCGATACGCTGAATGCGCGTTCTCAATACCCCAATGCCCGTCTTTGCTGACATTGATTGCGAATGGGAGGAACCGATGTCATTCATAATCGCAAAAACAGCCGGATTGCTCACGCCAAAGGCCACGTAGGCGTCCCAAGCGTCTCGGAGGTCTTGAACAGGGTCGGGGTTTGGCTCCGCCGCCAACTTCTGCGCGATGAATTGTGTAAGGCCGAATTCGGCTACAGCATCAAGCAAGCCTCTTTTATCACCAAATAGCCTGTATATCGTCGGAGCCTGCACAGAGGCCGCCGACGCCACTGCGCGCGTAGTTAAAGCGGAAATTCCGCCACTGGCGACAAGCTCAGTCGCGGCCGCGATTATTCGTTCCTGCGTGGTCAGTGTGTCTTCCGAAGTATCTTGATTTTGCATCTCTAGAGTTTGCCTATATCAATGTTAACTAAATAATGATATCAATGATAACTTGTATGGCAAGCATCAAATTTAACTGTGAGGACAATAGGATGATTGTAATTACTGGCGCAACTGGAAACCTTGGAAAAGGCGTTATAGATAACCTCATTCAAAAATGCGGCCCCCATCAGCTCATAGCTAGTGTTCGAGATTTACAAAAGGCGAGTTTCTATCAGGAAAAAAGCGTTAGCGTCCGTAAGGGGAGTTTCGATTGCATCGACGACCTGAAAACAGCGTTCGAAGGCGCCAGCCAAGTGCTGATTGTTTCAGCTAACACGCTGGGTGAAGAGGCGCTGCGGCTTCATCGTAATGCAATAGACGCCGCCAAGCAGGCAGGCGTTAAGCGAATTTTGTACACCAGCCACATGGGCGCCAGGGAGGGATCACTATTTGCGCCCGCTGATCAGCATGCCGGCACTGAAGCGTACCTTGCGAAAAGCGGTGTCGCTTACACGTCGTTGCGACATGGGTTTTATGCCGAGAGCTGCCTCAACATGATCGGCGACGGTCTGAAAAGCGGTGACTTACGCACGCCCGAAGATGGTCCCGTTAGCTGGACGGCTCGTTCAGACCTGGCGCAGGCTGACGCCGAGATTATTATTGACTCGGAGAACTGGAATGGCTCCACCCCGCCCCTCACCGCGTCGCAAGCCTGGACAATGGCCGACATTGCGGCGCTTGCTTCTGACATCACCGGGCGTCGGATACGCCATGTAGTGGTGCCTGATCAGGAGTGGCTTGACGCAAAAATGGCTGCCGGTATGCCAAAGATCTACGCCGAACTGCTTCTAGGTAGCTTCCAAGCCTCCCGTCGAGGCGACTTCGCAACCACTCACCCTGCACTGGAGAATCTGTTGAGTCGGCCCGCCAAAACCATGCGCGACGTTTTGGCTGCTTTTCTGCAAGATGATCACGGTCAGTGATCTAAGGAATTTTAGTTGCTATAAAACAGGCCGTTATAAACCCGGCGGACGAATGATGAAGCGCTATTCGTCCGCCGGATTACTACAGCAGGCTTGAATAGATTACTCCTAAGCCCTCAAGTTACTGACGAAGCCCGCGAGGTCTTTCATAGAGCTCACGACCGCGCTGATACCATCGGAAGCTGTTTTCACCGCCGCGCCCACATTTTCGCTTAGCGTACGTTTGGCGCTGACCCCAACCCCGCTGGTATCCGCTCTTTCTTTCAGTGTGCTGGTTACCGACTCAGCGTCCGCCCGGCTCATCAATATCTGCATGGCGCCTCCCGGGGTCTTCACATGACCGCCCAGCTCTTCTGTCGGCGCAACAGTGGAGGTGAGAACCGACGTCGCTTGGGTCACTCTGATCACATGAACGTCATACACGTCTTTAGTATCCATGCTTCCAAGCGGCAACCCGAAGACGGCGGCGATGGAGCGGTTCGGGTCTTCATTGTCCACCGTACCGATCGCCTGTTCGAGCGCGGTCCGCGTGGTGAAGTATGGCGAATAGGCGCTGGGCGTATCTCCACGTTTAGTAATCTTAACCAGTTCGTCGCCTACATTAAGCTGTAATCGCGTGGGGAGTCTTTCCCCCGACATGACCTGTTGCATGGCGATATTAAGCCGGGTCTGAGTATTGCTCGCTTTCTTCTCCGCGGTTGAATCATCCCAATCGGCGGTATTACGAGCTATGTTCGCCATCAGCAACTTACCGTCGTCATGGGTCATCAGAAATTCCATCGCTTCCGCTTCTGATACGCCTTTAGGGGCAAAGGTCGCAAAAGAATGTATGTCATGCAGGTCAAGAGACTCGACGGTGGCGTCGCTCTCGCCGCGGCCCCTTTGTTCAACATTCACATGGGGTTTTAAGTCATGCCAGGTTTCTCTGATATGACTTCTGCTCGGCGCCAGGCCAATCCTGTCCATCAGAGACGCGTACATATTCCCTAAGAGCCCCTTGTCGTCTTGCAACTGTTTGGCGTGCTGAAAGACCGCTAAAACCGTTCTACCGGTTAAGGCCTGCGTTCCGTTTTGAAGAGCGGTCCCTATCGCCTGCCCCGCTATCTTTGCTCCAAAGGCTTGTCGCACGACTTTTTCAAATTGGTTATTGGCGTTTTGGTTCTCACTATTTACTCTCTTGTCTGCGCTGGAGGACATGACATGGCGCGCGCCCATATTTCCTGGAGCGGTCACAGTGTTATCGCTATTAACCACCAACCTTCCCTCGTTCTGACGGGCGGCGGTCACAAAGCTGGATAGAGTAATTGGATTGGTCATGAGATGGACTCCTGAGGTTTAAACTTTAACTAAATGGTCAGTTGAGTGAATGGTGGACGTCTGGCGTGGATCAGGCAGTTCCTCAGTTTTTTCGACTAACTCCTGTAGAGCGCGCTGCAACGACTCCGCGCAGTCCACAAAAGTCACCAGCAGCGACTCCAGCGCGCGGGCGTCCAACCCGTCGACGGGATGCTGGTAGCTCATGATGGCGAGGCCGTCGTCGCTCAGCCCCACCGTAGCGCCGCCTGTTTTTCGCCAGAACAGATTGGCCGCCAACAGCAGCTTGTATCTGGCGTTAAGGGGTTCAAGCGAATGGCTGAAAGCGTCGACGATCTCACCGAGACTGCTGTAGATAATCAAAAACGTTTCATTCGGGCAGAGCTCAAAATTGACAACGATATTGTCGTCAAAGACAAGCTGGGCGGGCGGCTCATCCTTAAGATGAAAGTCAGGCAGCCCAATGGAACTGCCGAGATCCGCCAAGAGAAGGGAGAACTTTTCTCTTCCGTTCATGTAGATGCTCCATATGCTGAATTACCGGGTATCTAAAAAGTGGTTGTTTCCGTGAGTCAGAATATGGAGGAAGCAAGGGACGGGTTATCCATCGACCGATCTATTTTGAAGGGCAGACTCTATCCAGAGTTAAAGTCAGGTCGAAAATATGCCGGCCTGTCGTAGGTTGGATAAGCAAAGCGCCATCCAACGCCTCGTTCAGAGTCTTTGCGCTCTAATTATCAGTTAAACGCAATCTGTCAAAAGAAGTAATAACCTCAGGCCTGGCCCCGCCCAACTTGCCAATCTGCTACGCTTTTAGAAGCCACGCATGATGACTTTAGGTGATGACGATGCGCCGTTGGCGTTTACAGATGTTTCCGATTCGGCTTTTCCTGTGCCTGGGGTTGCTTTGGAGCGCTTCATTGTTGGCGCAGGAGGCGATTCTTATCGGCAGCGGCGAGTGGCCGCCGTATATTTCCGAAGAAGCGCCTCATTTTGGTCCCACCTCGCAAATTGTCTCCGAGGCGTTTGCGTTGGCGAATATCGATGTAGAGTACCGCTTTCATCCCTGGAATCGCAGTTTCGTTCTCTGCCAGCAAGGAGACTTGGACGCCACCATTGCGTGGGAAAGAACCGCAGAGCGGGAGCGGGATTTCGTTTTCAGCGAGATGCCGATCATCATTGAACGCACGGTGTTCTTTTACTCTAGGCGCCACGCTTTGTCATGGGAAGAAATCTGGACGCCACCAGAAGACGCCAGCAGGCTGCGCGTCGGCGCCATACTGGGCTATAACTACGGGAATAAGCTGGATGAGGCGGAACGGACGGGATTATTCACGGTCCGTCGCAGCGACTCGGAAGCAACCAACTTCAAACAATTGATCAAAGGCCATATCGACCTGTTTCCCAGTGATCTGGTAGTGGGACTGGAAGTCTTAAGAAAGCACTTTGACGCGGCGGAACGTCAGCAAATCAGATACCTGCCGGAGCAATTGTATACCGCCAAGCTTTATCTGATATTTTCGAAGAAATCACCACGGCATGCCTGGTTGAAAGCGCAGTTTGATAAAGGGATGCAGCAGCTGATTGCCTCTGGTGGATTGAATCGTCTGCAAATAGACCCCAGCCTCATTCCCCCTGAACATCCGGCGCAGTGACGCCATCGTTTCGCATCATTGTTTCATCTCACCGTTTTATTGCGCCGCTTTCTCTGACTCCCTGTGGTAATGGCCTTCCACGATGCCTTCCAAATACTGCTCGTAACGTCCGGAATCTTTCAGTTTTTGCAGTCCACGGTTAAACGCGGCGATATAGCGCTCGGCCTGGGGATTTTTCTTGGTGATGATGACGTGATAGCCGACGCTGCGCAGCGGTTTCGGATTGTTGGTGATGCTGGTGGCGATGCCTGACGGCAGATTATGGGCGAGAATTTCGTAGCCCACCTCAAGCACGCAGGGAAACAGATTGATGCGCCCCTGCGCCAGCTTTTTGAAGTTGCTTTCATCGGTAGAGATTCTTTCGACGGTGATCAGCCCCTTTGCTTCGGCTTCACTGAACGCTTTGCCATAAGAGTACCCAATCGTGGCGCCAATGCGATAAGGCTTGAGATCCTCAAACGTGTTCCAGTCAAAAGGAAGATCTTTGCGATGGAAGAAGACGTCCGTCAGCACAATGATCGGCTCGGAGAACACAAAATGATCAGGTCTGCCGTCGGCCTTGGACCAGGCGACAGACCCCACCCAGATATCCCCTTCCTGCGCTTCCTGTAAGGCTCTTTTCCAAGGCAGAAAGGTATATTTGACGTCGATTCCCTCCAGCTTGTACGCCTCCGCGACGACATGGGAAATAAACCCATAATCCTGGTAGTTTTCCGAAGTGAATGGTGGCCACTCGCCATTGGTCAAACTCAGGTCTTCCGCTGACGCCAGACATGGACAAAGTAACGCGCAATAAATGAGGGGCATCAGCAGCTGTTTCATCAGAGCCTCCTGAGCGCTTGGCGTATCGGACAGGGTTCTATCAAGTTTAGTTCAGGCATAATAATTGGTGGGAGGCCTCATGGGCCTGGTCCTCCAATATCTTCTTTCCATAGCGAATCGTAGCGGCCGTTTTCCCTTAGTTTCCGCAATCCCCGGTTGAATGAATCCAACAGAAACTGCGCGCGGACAGGGTCAATGTTCTTGGAGATCAGCAGGTGCTGGGCGTCCACGGAGATCGGTTTGGGGTGATAAGTGATATTGGCGGCGTCCTGGGCGGGCATTTCGCTGCGGGCGATCTGCAAGCCGACCTCACGATTGACGACAAACAACTGAATTCTTCCTGCCGCCAGTTTTCTCATATTCAGCAGGTCCGTCGACACGCGCTCAAATAAAAAATCACCGCGCTCCTCAGCTTTGGCGAGAGTTGGACCATAGAAATACCCCAGCGTCAGTCCAATTTTGTAAGGCTTAAGGTCTTCAATGCTGTTCCAGTCAAAGTTCAGGCTTTTTAGATGGAAGAACACTTTGGTTTCGTTGAGAACCGGATCGCTGTACGAAAACTGCTGCGCCCGCTCCTTGGAGTAAACCCATCCCGGCGTGCCGTCATAGTCTCCTTCTGCGGCCATCTGCAGCGCTCGCTTCCAGGGCAGAAAAATGTACTCGACCTGGATGTGTTCGACAGCGAACGCTTCTTCGACAATGTGAGGGAAAACGCCATAGTGACTCAGCTTCGAGGAGAAATACGGCGGGAACTCACCGATGGACAGCCAGACTTTGTCCTCGGCGCGCGCATGCAGTGTCGCCATGATGCTTATCAGGATGCCGGACCAGAACATTCTGCGCAGCCACACCATTACTTCACGCCTCGCTGATGGCTCAGACCTTCACGCCGCTTTGCTGTGAAGTATAGCCATAAAATCGCAGGCCTAACGGCGACACTGTCGTTTCCTTTGTCGATGCGGCGATAGAGACGCCTGAAACGCGCCAATTCTGCCTGTCGGCGATGCGTATCGCGGATCTGGGTCTATTCTTTGAGGAGGACTTTTTACAAAAAAAGTAAAAGTCGAGAGCAGTGGTGAAGTAGCAAAGTCGAGCATGAAAAGAAAGAAGAGAAAGAAGACCAGACAGTAATAGCGGCAAAAGGGAGGTTGCAGTGGCGGAGATTTATCAATCGACATACCAGAATGGCGCCTGGAGCCAGCCCCTGCCCTCGGCCAGCTCCGCCCAATGGGTCATCGCTTTTGGCTCCAAAGACATCATGGACGATCCCGGCGTTCGCGATCAGGTCAGACAGGCATTCCCACAGGCGCAGATTACCGGCTGCACCACCAGCGGGGCGATTGAGGGAACCAAACTGTACGACAGCTGTATCTGCCTGACCGCAGCAACCTTCGCTTCCTCTCGGATAGAGACCCTGTCCGCCGACTTCCATGATTTTGGCGACAGCGGCGCCCTGGGGGCGCATTTGGCGGAGCAGTTGAACACCGAAGGTCTGGTGCACATTTTCGTCATGTCGGACGGGCACGTGGTCAACGGCTCCGATCTGATCCGCTCCGTCTGCAAGAAGTTACCGGACAATATCTACATGACGGGCGGTCTGGCGGGGGACGGCATGGATTTCAAAGAGACCAAAGTCTGGCTGAACGATCAGTATCAAGGCGGCTTGGTGGCGCTTATCTGTTTTTATGGGCCGAACCTCAAGGTCGGCAAAGGCAACTTCGGCGGCTGGAAGCCGTTTGGTCCCAACAGAAAGGTCACCAGATCGCAGAAAAACGTGCTGTACGAACTGGATAACAAGCCCGCCCTGGAAATCTACAAGACCTATCTCGGCGAGTACGCCAATGAGCTGCCGGCGTCCGCCCTGCGCTTTCCTATCGGCCTCAAACATCCCGTCGCCACGGAACTGGTCGTTCGCACCATTCTCTCCATCAATGAAGAAGATCAAAGCATGGTGTTCGCCGGCAACGTGCCGGAGGGCGCCAGTTGTCAGATTATGCACGCCAACTACGAAAACCTCATATCGGGCGCGGGCTACGCCACAGAGAAAGCCATCAACGACATAAAAGGCGCGCCGTCACAACTGGCGATCCTGGTCAGCTGCGTCGGGCGGCGGATGGTGTTGGGCGTCAGAACCGAGGAAGAACTGGAAGAGGTCAAAGAGATGATATCCGAGGGATGTCATATGGCGGGATTTTATTCTTACGGGGAGATTTCCTCAGTGATCTGCAGCGACGGACGCTGCGGCCTGCTGAACCAGACGATGACGGTGACGCTTTTCGAAGAGGTCGGATAATGCACAAGCTGTTACACCGCCAACTGAAGCGAGCGGGCTTGGCCGAACTCCTGGCGGCGCATCCCCGCTTTCTGGAGAGCATATCGGACGCCTATACCCAGCATGAGGATGAAATACGCTTCATCGAGCACTCCCTGTTCGTCGTATCCAATGAATTGAACGAGCAAAATACGCTGCTTTCCCGGCAGGTTAACGAGTTAAGCCAGGCCAATACGCAGATCAGCCGCTCCGGCGCCGAATTAACCGCCATTCTGGACGCCACCGGAGAAGCCATCATTTCCTTTGATAGTAACGGCGAGCTGTCCCTCCTGAATCGGCAGGGCAAGGATTTCATCAACCAGTTACAGGCGGACATGATATTTGAGGAGCAGCTGCTTCTGATATGCAAGAACCCCACGGAGCTTGAGGAAACCTTTGAGGCCATACGCAAAGACCCCTTTATCAACGTGAATGGCGTCATCGAATTCAAACGCCGGCGCTATTATGAATTTTACTCGTCTCCAAAAGTAGTGGACGGCCAACTGCAAGGCCGGGTCTGGAGCTTCAAGGACATCACCTCGCAGAAAATCACCGATGACATCATCCGTTTTCAAGCCTTGCATGACACCATGACGGGGCTTCCCAATCGCAACTGCCTCAACCAGCTTCTTGAAAAGCAGCTCAGGTTTCATAGCTTCCACCTGATGAAGCTGGCGGTCCTTTTCATCGACTTATCCGGCCTTAAGAAAATCAATGACACCCAGGGCTTTGAAGTCGGCGACGCCATACTGATCGACTCCGTGCACCGCATCATGCTGCGTCTGCGGGATCAGGACATCGTCGCCCGTTTCGGCGGCGATGATCTGATCGCAATCTTGCGGGATATCCCCGGCAGCGATGAGGTGATGTCGATCTGCCAAAACATAGAGCGAGATATTAGTCAGCCCATTGAGTTCAGCAATCACCTTTACTTCATTTCCTGTCATATCGGCGTCAGCATTTACCCGGAAGACGGCGAGACCGTCAATGATCTGGTCCGTCACGCGGATCTGGCCAAATACCATGGCTTTAATCATGGTTCGGCCATTCAGTTCTTCAGCTTCAGCATCGCCGAGGAGGAAGTGCGCAAACAGACGGTGGAAAACCAGTTGCGCAAAGCTATCGAAAACCTTGAGCTGACGCTCTATCTGCAGCCCAAGGTGGATATTAGAACCGGCGCCATTAAGGGGTCTGAAGGACTGATTCGCTGGATAAAGCCGGATGGCGGCGTGATTCCTCCCGGAGTGTTCATCCCTATCGCCGAAAATACCGGCATGATAAGAGACATTGGTCGCCTGGTGGTCCATGAAGCCTGCAAGATTCTGGCGCAGTGGAGCAGTCAGGGCATTACGGACACCACGATTTCCGTGAACCTTTCCATCGCCGACTTTAATGATGTCGCTCTGGTTAACGATATCATGGGCGAGCTTGAGCGCTTCAATGTGTCGCCTTCCAGACTGATTCTGGAAGTCACGGAATCATTGTTCATGGCGAATAAAGACCTGGTGAGAAACGCCATGCTGCAGTTGGAGAGCCAGGGCGTCAGGTTCGCCCTGGACGATTTTGGCACCGGTTACTCCTCCCTCAGCTACCTGCAGGAACTTCCCTTTTCCTACCTGAAAATTGACCGCTCATTCTTACTGGGCGCGCTGCAAGACGCGAAAAAAGCCGCCATTGTGCAAACCATTATCGATATCGGCAAAAACCTGAATCTGGAACTGGTGGCGGAAGGCATCGAGGATGCTGAAACCCTGGAATTCGTGCGGGGAAAAACGGATAACTGCGCGCTGGTGCAGGGCTTTTTCTTTTACCGCCCCATGCCCCATGCGGATCTGACTGAACTACTGTTAAAGCACGTCCTGTAAATCAACGCCCTTGGGCTCATTTCCCAACAGCTTAAGCTTACTGTTTCATTGACAGCCTTTTTAGTTGACAGTATCAACTAATGTCATTATGGTTGACATAGTCAACTAACCTGAACTGTGAATCATGCCAGAAAACAACGTCCCGGAAACCAGCGTCGGAGAGTCCCTGCATCGCCTGCTTCATGCTTATAAACGCGCGATGCGTCAGGCGTATCAGGAGGTCAATCTGACTTTGGCGGTTTCCCACATACGCTCGCTGAAAGTGATCAACCATGCCCGTGAAAAAAACACTCTTTGTACCGCCCAGGTGATTGCAGAACGCCTGCAGCGGGATAAGGCGCAGATCACGCGGGTGGTGAAAGATCTGCTGGAGGAAGGGCTGATTGAAAAACGGGACAACCCTGAAGATCGACGCAGCCAACTACTGCATTTAACCCAGAAAGGCGTTGACGCGTACAAGACAATAAAAGAGGTGGAAGCGCTGGCGGGAAGCCGCATGGCGCAAGGCCTCAATGCTGATGAGATCCGGGAGTTCGTCAAACTCGCGAATGCGATGGCGGAAAACCTCAAACACTGAATACAGCCGCTCCTCACGACGGAGCCCTATTGTTACTGAATTCAAGAGGATGAAATGAGCAGACCTGCGCCCCGCGAACTGACACTGGTTCGCAGACAATCGATTACTCCCAACATGTTGCGCGTCACCCTGGGCGGCGACGGCATCGCCAGCTTTCCCGCCGATCAGGAAAGCGCATACGTCAAACTGATGTTCCCCCGCGACGGCGAGCAGCGCCCGCTGATGCGCACCTACACCGTGCGCGCGCAAAGAGAGGATGAGATCGACATAGATTTCGTCATTCATGAAGACGGCGGCCCCGCCTCCACCTGGGCGATCCAGGCGGAAATCGGCTCGCAGATCCTGATCGGCGGCCCTGGTCCGAAGAAACTGGTGGATGTGGAAGCAGACTGGTTTCTGGTAGTCGGCGACATGACCGCCCTGCCCGCCATCAGCGTCAACCTGGAACAGCTTCCCTCCAATGCGAGGGGCTATGCAGTGATTGAGGTGATCAGCGAGGCGGATATCCAGCCCCTCAAGACCTCCGCCAACCTCGACGTGCACTGGCTGGTTAATCCCCATCCCGGCGTCGACAGCAACCTGCTGCTGAACAAAGTCCGCGACCTGCCATGGCTGCAAGGACGTCCTTCCGTCTGGTGCGCCTGCGAACTAAACAGCATGCGCCAGTTGCGGGACCACTTCCGCGCCCAGGAAGGACTGGAAAAAAGCGACCTGTACATCTCCAGCTACTGGAAACTCGGCGTCAGCGAAGATGAACACAAAGTGCTGAAGGCGGCGTTGAATTAAAAAACGGGGCGTAAAGCCCCGTTCTCTTTTGCAAGCAGCGATGTTGAGCGCACTTTGGCGCCCTTATCACCGTTTATTTCCATCTGGTTTTACGATGCGTCTTCCAACTGCGCTGAGGCCTTGTGGCGTTGACGGTTTCAAAACCGTGGGGAAAGCAGCGCGAGCAGCCGGACTCTTCCCCCAGAACTACTCTCGAAACCGCTGTGCCCGACACCTTTTTAGGTAAATCCGCCAGCCCTGCTTCATTGCGCCCAAACGCCTTGATAAGACGAACTTCACGTTTCTTCACTCTTCTCTCCTTTAGGAAAATACCTAAAAGAGAGCACCTTTTAATATTGCTACCAGCATGTGTTGTCTGATTGACATTGCCTTACTAAATTGGGGGCGGGACTCTAACACATATCACCTTCTAGTCGAATCGCCGCCTTTCAACTTTCCGAGACCCTTGTAGTGGTCTAATAGTCCCGGACACATTAATAAGAGACAATACCCGTCAACGATTAAGGTGTCAGCATGAGTCAGAAAAAGTCGTATAAGCAGTATACAAAAGAGTTTAAAGAAGAGGCCGTTTCCTTGGTGCGCGACCAAGGTTATTCCGTCCCAGAAGCGGCTAAATCCCTCGGCATTAGCGCCAATATGCTCTACAAGTGGAAGGAAAAGATTGAAGCTCAGCTTGAAAATCAGGTTCTGGCTGAAGACGAGCGCGCCGAGTTAAAACGGCTTCGCAAAGAAAACAAAGAGCTGCGCATGGAAAAGGAAATTCTAAAAAAGGCTTCGGCCTTCTTCGCGAAAGAAATGAAATAAAGTTCGCCTTCATTCAGGCAGAGTCGAATCGCTTCCCTGTGAAAGTGCTTTGCCGGGCTCTGCGTGCAAGTCGATCAGCATTCTATGCCTGGCGACGGCGCTCCGCGCCGGTGATCCGGTTTGATGAGCTGCATCTGCATCGGCGAATGAAGCGACTGTTTAACGCTTCTCGAAGCAGTCTGGGCAGTCGAGAGATGATGAAGAAGCTACGCGAAGAAGGCTTTCAGGTGGGACGCTACCGGGTTCGCAAGCTCATGAGGCGGCTTGGTCTTCAGGTCACGCAACGCGTTGCTTACAAAGCCACTACAAGGCGCAAACACCATCATGCGGTGGCGGATAACTTGTTGAATCAGAATTTTAATCCTACCGCGCCCAATCAGGTTTGGGCTGGCGACGTGACCTATCTGAAAACAGGAGAAGGCTGGATATATCTGGCCATTGTCATGGATTTATATTCCCGAAGGATCGTCGGGTGGCGCATCGATAAGCGCATGACAACGAGCCTGGTCAGCCAGGCGCTGATCAAGGCCTACAATTTGCGGAAGCCGCCCAAGGGCCTGGTATTCCATAGTGACCGGGGCTCTCAGTACACCAGCGGACATTATCGAAAACTGCTGGAAAAGTATGAAATCAGGGCAAGTATGGGCGATGTAGGAGCCTGTTGGGACAATGCGGTGGTTGAACGCTTTTTTGGTAGCCTTAAGCATGACTGGATATTAAAAATCCCCCAGCCCACCCGGGAACACATGAAGCAGGATGTCGCAGCCTACATGAGGTATTACAACCTCGAAAGACTGCATACGGCGAACAATGATATGTCGCCGGTTAATTATGAAAACTCTCTAAAGAAAGTGTCCGGTGGGATTTGACCAGAACACCTCTCCTCAATCACCGCCTGCACCCATTCCCGGTATTTGGCGCTGGGCCTCAGCATTTTCATTAAATCGCCGGGCTCAATGTCGTCGGGTAGTCCCGGCTCGATAACAAAGCGTTCGAACCAGGCTTCGCCGTTGCGCTCCCAGGCGGTGTCGACGATTTCGTCAATGAGTTCCTCCCGCGTGGCCTCATCGCTGGCGTCGGTTAATTCCGCCATGGTTTCCGGTTCGGACAGAATCATCTCCGCATAAGATTCCGCCGAAGCGCGCAGGCCCTTTAACGTCTCTTCTTTAAACTTATCGAAGTTCATTTTCTTTCTCCCCCCAAAAAGAAATAAGAAATTGCTTACCCTCGACAATAATCCAGGTTAGCCATACAGTGCCAATCTTTCAGTCGTTCAGAATAGAGAATCAGTGAAGTAGTGGAATGGAACGAGATGGAATGGATAGCATGAAAGTCATCCTTGCCCGGCACGGCCAGACGATCTGGAATCAACAAGGTCGCCTGCAAGGCCGCCTCAACTCCGACCTGACGGACCAGGGCAAAGCGCAAGCAGACAGGCTGGCGACGGAAGTGAAGCACTACCGCTTCGCCAAGGTTTACTCATCGCCCGCTTTACGCTGCATGGAAACATGCAAGGTCATTTCGCCGGACTTTGAAGTATGCGACTTGCTGCAAGAACAGAACTTCGGCTCCTATGAAGGCCTGCCCCTGCATGACATAGACCGAAGAGACCCTTCCGCCAGGGCCATTATCCGGGGAGAACACCCCCACCAAAAAGCCGGCGAAAACTCCGAGAGCCTGGCGGAAGTCGCGCAAAGAGCAAGTCAGTTTCTGAATCGGCTTGCAACCCATCATCAAGATGACACCCTCCTGGCGATCACCCACGGCAACTTTTTAAAGGCGCTGATCTGGTTGATACATGCCCAAGATAAAACCAGCGCCAGCCAATACACCCACTTCAATTGCGCCTATTCCGAAATCACGTATTCGAACAATGAATGGACAGTGTCTTATTGGGGCAAGGCTTCGCATCTTATTGGGGTGTTGTGAGGAAACAGGCGCTCAAGGATCAGCTTATCCGTTTATTGCGCCTGGGGAGAGGGCGCTCTCCCCTTTGCAACTTCCCTTACATATTTGGTGCAATCGCCCTTAGGTATTATGGTGCGACCGGTCCCGCGTATTGATGGGACGGGCGAAGGAGGATCTGCCGCGGCCGGCGGTCATTTCCGCATAACCGGAGCGGTAAACCACGGCTTTTTCCTCCAGGCTGTAGAAGCTGCGGGCGCCGCGATCGTTGCGGTCTTCGACGCGGATAGAGCCGGTGGAGATATGCACGAACCCTTGATATCCGGTGACTTCAACAAAGACATGGGTTCTGGAAAGTTTGGTGCAGAAACGCTCCACCCAGGGGGACAACGCGCCGGCGTATCCGCCGCCGCAGGCCAGTACGTGCACATCGATGAAGTTCAGGGGCAGACCTTCCTCACGCAAGTCGTCCGCCATCTGCTCCGTGGTGAACGCTTTGAACACCCCGCCTACCCAATGCTTCGTCTCTCTATCGTAGTGCTGACGGTTTCTCGGCAACCAGCCGTTCTCTTTGGCGGCGATGGTGGCCGTATCGCCCCTGCCCGCGCCATGAGTGAAAATATACAGCGTGTCAGTGGCGTGTAGACGCGACAGACAGCCAGGCGACGTGGGCAATCTGAGTCGCGGTTTTTGAATCACTGTGGCGTTCAATACACCGGCGAGTTGCGCGGACAGTGCGATCATTTCCGGGCCGACAACGGGAAGATAGATGTAACTAGCCATGATTAAGGTTCCTTTTATGCATTATTGAGGGTGTTTCGTTCTTTTATGATTTTTAGAGAGAGCCGCCGTACTTCCGCGGCGGGTTAGCGCCCTCTCCTTGTTTCATGTACGCAGATTAACGGCGCATTCTTAACGGAACCTTAAGAGTTGTTTTTAAAGTGAAATTCAGAAATCAGAAATTTTTTTAATTTCTTTGCATCCAAACGCCCCATCCCTGTCGTCTTTATCTACGAGTTTCAAATTCAAGGTCCGAGACCCGCTAGCCACACTTAGATAGATAAAGGATAGAAAGATGAAAAAGTTCGCCGCACTGACCACTCTGATGATCGCCGCCGCTGGTTTCACCTCCGCCGTATTCGCGGAAGGCAAAGCGGATCGTTATTGCGATGAAAAGTATTCCAGCTCCAGCAAGAGCTACAGCGCCAACAGCTACGCCAGCGCTGACGGCTATAACAACGCCTACGACAACACCGGCGGACTGCTGAAAACTTCTTCAGCCAGCCCCAGCTCCTCTAAGGTCGTCACTAAAGTTTCTACCTCTGTCGGTGAAGTATTCGCCAACGCACAAGGCATGACGCTGTACACCTTCACCAAAGACAGCAATGGCGCGTCTGTCTGCTACGACTCCTGCGCAGACAGCTGGCCTCCGTTTTTCGCCAAGAAAGAAGCTAAAACCTGGGGCGACTTTACGATCGTCGAACGTAAAGACGGGACTTATCAGTGGGCTTACAAAAACCAGCCTCTGTATCTGTGGGTTGGCGACCGTCAGCAAGGTGACGCGACGGGCCATGGCGTAGGCAACGTGTGGTACGCCGCTCAGCCTTAAGTTAATCAGCCAGACAGATAGATATAGTGAGATAATTAGTCAGATAGTTAGACAGAAAGCCTCTCCCTTTGCTGGTTAAATAGCCATATTTGAGCGCTGATAGCGGCCAAGCCGTCAGCGCTATTTTTTCCTCCCTCACACAAACGGTTAACGCTTCACCTGCGTTTCCTGTAGATCCTTCGACAGCGTTCAAAGAATTTACACCTTCTTAAATTTCAGGTTGTTTAAAATTCAATCTAACCCTTGCGCCAGGGGCGTTTAGGCCTATCGTTAGATCACACAAAAACGATACAAAACAGGCGCTTAGCTTTGTATACAAAACCCTCGGTTTTTGCGAAATTACCCTTAATGGAATAAGCCTTTTGGCCTTTAGTGGAAATACTTATATAACGAATTTACAGTTCCCGATTGGCCACTTCCTAAAAGAGTTAAGAAACACCCCAATAAGCGGGGTTTTAAAGAGATTGGCCTGTTTTGTGCCTTATAGGTTCCCTGAGCAATCTCAAGAAATTTTTCATTGCAGTACTAAATCTAACTACAACCCACACCAGGAGGTAACAATGAAAAGACTAGCGTGCTCACTCGCCTTTACCGCTTTCCTGCCGTTTACGGCGATGGCGGACTCCATCTCTCCCACTACTTTCTCTGCGACGCTTGATGTCGGCGAAAGCGTGACCATCACCAAGACAGTCACCGTTGACGCCGAAGCGAGCACATCCAAGGTAGACGTATTCTTCCTGATGGATGAAACCGGCAGTATGAGTGGAGAGATTGCAGCGGTTAAAGCCGCCGCCAGCTCTATCTTGGGCACAGCAGCGGGCTTTGGCGACATTAACTTCGGCGTAGGCGGCTATCGTGACGCCACCGATTTCTTCGCTTATCGCACCCTGACCGATATGACCAGCGACACCTCCGCGGCGCAAGCAGCGATCAACACCTGGACCGCCGGCGGCGGTGGCGATTTCCCTGAAGCGAACATTTACGCTTTGGAACAGGTCGCAACCACCATTTCCTGGCGTCCAGACGCTGAGCGCATCCTGCTGTGGTTCGGCGACGCAACGGGCCATGACCCCTCTTTGGGTTCAACCGAAGCCAGCGCAACCGCCGCTTTGCAGGCAGCCAGCATCCAGGTAGAAGCGATTGACGTCGCCAACTGCTCATTCGGCTTCTGTTTAGATGGCACTGGCCAGGCCTCCCGCATCACTGCGGCGACCGGCGGCACCTATCACGCAGGCATCGACACCACCACATTGGTAGACACTATCAATGACGCCATTTCGACCGCTATTTCTTCCTATACTGAAGTGGCGCTCGACATCTCTGGCGCGCCTCCCGGCATGGTATCCGTGTCTCCTGCGTCTTATAACGGCTCCTACACCCGCGACAGCGCTGCGACCTATGATTTCGAAGTCACCTTCACCGGCACAACTCCCGGCACCTACGACTTCGACATCTACGCCACTGTTGACGGCGGCAGAGTCGCTACCGAGCGCGACCATATCGTTGTCAGCTCAACTGTTCCAGAACCCGCCAGCCTGGCGTTGATGGGTCTGGGTCTGGTTGGCTTGCTGGCTCGTCGCAGAAAAAGCTAAGTAATCCGCTACTAATAAAGGGCGTTGTTTAACGCCCTTTTTTTTTATCCCTCATATTGGATTACACTCTGACAACAGCATGATGCTCCCAAATGTCTGAGAACTATAAGGTCCCGATCGATGAACAAACGCCTCTCTTTAGCGCTGGCCCTCTTTTTCGCCGTTGGCGGCGGTCACGCGGCCATTACGCAACCCAGCTCCGCTCAGTCCGACACCAGCCTTTTCTTTCTTGACGCGCCTCCCGCCGGCGGCGAGCTACAACCCGCCAATCAGGATCTCGCCACTGCGCTGGACCTGATCCGACAACAAAAATTTATGCAGAGCCAGAAACTGCTGGACCAGATTCTCGCCAAAGAGCCAAACAACTCACTGGCGCTGGAACTGAAAGGAACGGTGCTGGCGTTACAGGGAAAACTCAAGGACGGCCTCAAGCTACTGCAAAAAGCCACACAATTAGCGCCCACGCAAAGCTCCGCCTGGACCAAGCAAGGCGATGTTCACACCGCTTTGAAAGAACCCAAGAAGGCGTTTAACGCATATAAAACCGCCGTCGGCTACAACGACAACGATTCCCGCGCGCATCAACGGCTGGGTTTGATCTATCAGGAACAAGGCGAGGTCGCCAAGTCCATAGAGCATCTGGAGAAAGGCCTGGCCAACACCCCCGAGGACTATGTAGGAGTAAAGCTTAATCTGGCGGAGCAATACGTCAGAAATGGCGAGTCAGGCAAAGCCATCAAGCTGCTCTCCCCGATCATTGACGCCACCAGCGACAACGCCGTCGCCCTGGTGCTGCTCGCTAACGCCTATGTGGCCAATCAAAGCCCGGAAGCGGCCATCCCCCTGTTCCAGAAAGCGCTGAAACTCTCCCCGAAACAACCTGCGCCTCTGTTGGCCCTGGGCATCGCCCAGCGCGACGCCGGTCAGTTGGATAAATCCCTCGACAGCTTCAACCAGTTGCTGAAATTGAAGTCGGACTGGGGACTGGCGTATTTCCAGCGCGCGCTGACCTACGCGAAGAAAGACGATCACGATAAAGCCGTCAGTGACTATCAAAAGGCGTTGAAAGACAAAGAGCTGCCGGAAAATCTGGCGGTGCAGGCGGGCGATTATTTCGCGCAATCCGGCAAACATGAGCTGGCGGAGAAGGTCTACAAAGATCTCATCAAACAGTCCAAGGCGCCTTTCCCCTACTATCAGCGCCTGGGCAGCCTCTATCAGGTGCAGAACGACCCGACTAAGGCCAAAGCGGTATACAGCGACCTGTTAAAGACTTACCCGGACAACCCGCAGAGTTATCTGTACGCAGGCTCGTTTCACGCCTTCACCCGGGATTACGCCGCCGCCGCGGACCTGTTCGACAAAGGGTTGCAACTGGCGCCGGACTCCAGTTCCTTGCGCATGGCCAAAGCCGTGGCGCTGAAACAACTGGGAACACTGGACAAGGCCCAGCAGGAAATGGAAATCCTGGTCAAAAATAATCCAGAATCTCACGAAGGGTTGTTCCTGTTGGGCTCTCTGTATGAGGAAGGCAAGAAAACCGATCAGGCGATAGACGCCTATCGTCGCGTCCTGCGTCTGAACGACTCCCACCTGGGCGCGCTGAATAATCTGGCGTACCTGCTGGGCGAAACGGACAAACTCAGCGAAGGAGAGAAACTGGCGCTACAAGCCGCAAAACTCGCCCCCATCAACCCCACGGTTCTGGACACGCTGGGCTGGATACAATTCCGTCTGGGCAAAGTCACCGAAGCGGAAACCAACATCGGCAAAGCCTACCAACTGGCCGCCAACAACCCGACGATCAATTACCATTACGCCAAAGTGAAACAGAAGAGCGGCCAAGCGGCGGAAGCGCAAAGCCTGTTCAAATCCTCCCTGCGACTAGGCCTGGCCTCCCCCTGGAAAACCGACGCAGAAAAACAACTGCAGAACTAACCCTACCCGGAAGCGCGGGCGACCCGCCCGCACTTCCCGACATATTTCACACCTCAAAGTAGGTTGGATAAGCGCAGCGCCATCCAACAAACAAGTTTAATAAACCTTCTCAATCCATTGAATTAAAATCATTTATTAACATAGAAGCATGACGTCGGAAGGCGCTGCGCTTTTCCGACCTACCTTTGGAAGGAAGTATTGGGAGGAGGTATTAATTGTAGGTTGGATAAGCAAAGCGCCATCCAACAACCAGCCTAAGAAAGCCACTGCAATCTGTTGATATAAAAGGTATTTATTGGCACAAAAACATAGCGTCGGAAGGCGCTTCGCTTTTCCGGCCTACTTGGTTTTGTCGCCTTTTTTCTCTGCGTCCAAGCCGTCTTTGGGGACGAAAATCCAGCCTTCCGATATCGGGGTATCTGGTTCCGGCGGTTGTAGTTGTTCGGGCTGGTTCGCGAACAGCCAGGCGATCAGGGCGCAGATCAGTGCGCCCCGTTTGTCGTCATGGTCGATATTCGCGACAAAAGCGGCGTCTCGCCAGTGAGGACCTACGGGGTGCGTTTTACTGGTCCGTTCAGAGAAAAATGGCGCCAGCAGCGTCGCCATACAATCGGAGCGTTTGCAGGAAGATGGATAGGCTTCGATAGCCTGGAACAACCCATCCCCTTCCCAAACGCCGATGGACTTTCGTCGCGGCGCGAACTTGGCGAGCGCGTGCATGCCTTTCGTAGCCTGACTGCCGATCATATCTTTGACCGCAGAGAGTGGCGTCAAGCCATGTCGAAACAGAAAGCGCTCGGTCAGGCGGAACAGATAAGGATTAGCCGCGGACTCATCCAGTCGATCAACAGGAGCCCCTCCCGTGATCAGTTGCTGCAACGCCTGGGAGAATCCCAAAGGCGTATCAATGGCCAGGATCACAGCAGGAAGCTTCCGGGACGGCCATGTCACCTTGCAGCCATCAAGCAGCGCCTGAATCCACTCCGCCGTGGTGGCCGCCTGATTGATAACCGTCCGCAAATTACCCCGCCAGGGTTTGCCCAGCAGGTTGCGCTGATCGTCCAGCACCACCAAGGCGTCACGGCTTTTGCTGTTGTTATCGCAATTCCAACCGCCAACATCCCAGCCGATGTACAGCATGTTGTTGCAAGCCTCGGATTTATCCATTTTCGTACCCGCAGGTCAGCGCATGACAGAGATAAAACGTAGGTTGGATAAGCGCAGCGCCATCCAACAATTTGGTTTAGAAAGCCACCATATCCCTCTGATATAAAACGCATATATTCACATGAAAGCATAGCGTCGGAAGGCGCTGCGCTTTTCCGACCTACCGTCCTACCGTGAATCGGGGTTGTAACGCAGGCCGTCTACAAGCAGCGCGACCATTCTTCGTGCGTAGTCGATGCGGTCGTCATGGGCGGACATGCATAGGCTGCCTACGGCTCTCAGCAGGTCGTCCGGGTCAACGTCTTTGCGTACTTCGCCGGTGGCGATGGCGGCGTCGAGTAGGCGTTGTAACTGGGGTTTCAGTTGCTTGTCGAAGTACCCTGGCAGTGTGCTGTAGGCCGGGTCGCCGGAATGCAGTGCGGTGGCCAGTCCCCGTTTGGTGACGATGAAGTCGGCGTAGCGTTGAATCCAACACGCCAGCGCGTCTCCCGGCGTATGTTGCGCCGCCAGCGTATCGGCGGCTGCGGCGCAGGCGTCTACCTGTTGGCGAAAAACCGCCACGATCAGGTCTGAACGTTGCGGAAAGTGTCGATATACCGTGCCCATGCCGACGCCCGCTTTGGCGGCGATTTCCCGCACCGGCGCGTCTACGCCCGAGGTGGCGAATACTTCCAGCGCCGCGTTCAGCAAGGCGTCTAGATTGCGTTGGGCGTCCGCCCGTACGGGGCGCGCTTTGCTTTTCCCGCCGCCGGCGCTTTCTGTTTTTGTCTGTTTACTCAATGTCAGTCCTCAGGGGAAGCCTTGGTTTCTATCTTTTCCAGCGTTTCAACGTTTCAGCGTTTACTGGAACACTGCCGTTTCAATTTTAAACGGAACGCCGTCGACTTAATTCAAAAACGGAACAATGCTCCATTTATCTCTTGATAAGCGGAACATCGTTCCGTATTATCCGGAACATTGCTCCATTTTATTCCGCATAGAGGGAGTAAACAACCGCCGAAAGGCGATCGTCTTGATGACTAACCAGGAGAAAAGCACATGAAATACCGCACCTTAGGAAGAACCGGCATTAAAGTGAGCCCTTATTGTCTGGGGGCGATGATGTTCGGCGCGGTGGGCAACGCCGATCATGACGAAGCGATCCGCATCATCCACAAGGCCCTGGACGCCGGCGTCAATTTTGTCGATACGGCGGACTTTTACAGCCAGGGCGAATCCGAGGAGATTGTCGGCAAGGCGCTTAAAGGACGACGCGACGATGTGGTGCTGGCCACCAAAGCGCATCTGCCGATGGGACAGGACCCCAATCAACAAGGCAATTCCCGACGCTGGCTGACCCGCGCTCTGGAAGACTCCCTGCGCCGTCTGCAAACGGACCATGTCGACCTCTACATGATTCACCGCCCCGCCCCGGACACCGATATTGAGGAAACCCTGGCCACCCTGACCGACCTGATGCGCGCCGGCAAGATCCGCGCTATCGGGACATCCACCTTTCCCGCCGCAGAAATCGTCGAGGCGCAATGGGTGGCGGAACGCCGCGGACTGGCCCGTTTTCGCGTGGAGCAGCCTTCCTACTCGATTCTCAACCGCAGTATTGAACGGGAAGTACTGCCTGTCTGCGAAAAATACGGCATGGGCGTCATGGTCTGGAGTCCCCTGGCTATGGGCATGCTCACCGGGCGCTACCGCAAGGGCGCGCAGACCGAGAGCGAGCGCGTGAAATTTAACCCGGCCTACTTCGCGGATACGGGCAAGCTCGACGCTATTGAGCGCCTTGCCGCTCTGGCCCAGGAGGCGGGGCTATCCCTGACGCATCTCGCCATGGCCTTCGCCATCGCCCATCCCGGCGTCACCGCGGCGAATCTCGGGCCACGCACCATGGCGCAACTTGACGACCTGCTCGCTGGAGCGGAAGTGACCTTGAGCAATGACATTCTTGATCAGATTGACGCCATCGTCGCGCCGGGAACCGACATTGGGCCACTGCATGCGCCCTACACGCCGCCAGCGCTTACTCAGGCCGATCTGCGCCGTCGTCAGGAAAGAGGTCGCGCCGCCGCCTAGCCATCCCGGCGACGTCGACCGCCATCCCGTTGCACGCCCATGCACGAATAACCTTCAACTCCGCTTCACTGCGCTGTCATTTGTTTTTTCCAAGATGAAACCGTGGCGGCCACTGCAAACGCCGGAGTCGAGAGGCGTCCGCTTCCCGACTCCGGATATCACCCACATTCCGCGTTTCGCGCTGACGAGGTTTTCAGTCTATCCACTGCAAGCCTGGGCGGCGCTCGGCCGGAATTTGAGCAGAGTTGAGATATCGCATGTTATTCAAATGGAAAACGCCCGCTGTCCTGGCCGCCGTTTGCTCCGCCATGCTGTCATTCGGATTCAGCACAGGCGCCAACGCCGGCGAAACCTTTTATCCGCCTTTTCAGGCGAAAACCGCCAATGACAATCATCGCTTCGACGAGCTGTACTACGTGCAACCTCACAACAGCTTCGAACACGGCAGTCGTTTGAGCGAATGGCTTGAGCGCGGTTATCGCACCCTGGAGCTGGATGTCATCGACCGCGGCGACTGGGAAAGCTGGGATAAAGGCCCCTACGTCTCCCACAGCGCCTCACCTGGAAATCAGAACTGCAGCGCAGGCAGCGACGACCAGCTTGGCCATTGCCTGGACGACGTAGTGAGCTGGATGAACGGCCACCCCAACGCCATGCCGCTGGTTCTGTTCGTCGACATGAAGGCCAGTTGGGACCCGCTGAACGCTTGGTACGCCTCGGAAGTGGAGCAGCTCGACGAGTTCATCGGCAATTATCTGAACAGCCGCCTCGGCGGACGTTTTTACCAGTATCAGGACCTGATCAACCGCCTTAATCCGCATTTTCAGTCCAACTATCGCAACACCTTGAAAAACGTGGGCTGGCCGAAGGTCTCAGAGCTGAAAGGCAAACTGATCGTGGTGTTGACCGGGGGCTTTATCGGCGACGTTAACGGACGTATGGAGACGGCGCTGATGAACCGTTTCGGCGCTCAGTCCACTTTTCTGTGTCCAGACATCGACACCGCCGACGCGGACGAATTCTCCGGCGCCATTGACTCCATGTCCGCCGAGCATTCCGCCTACTTTTTCTGCGGCAACGTGAAAGCTGGCGACCATTATCAGCTCACCGCCAACCGCGCGGCTCAATATAAACAGATCATTCACCTGTGGGGCGCCGCCGGCGATTTCGCCAACACTTCCTACGAAAGCGCCTGGCTGGCGGTGGCCCATGGCGTCTCCGTGATCAGCTGGGACCTCGCAGCTCCCTCCTCCACGCCAACCTGGACCGCCAGCTCGATTCCCCTGGTTGGCCAGCGCCGAGGCTTGCCGGGATACTTCAAAATCAAACCCAAGGTGAGACCGGAATACTGTATGGATGTCGATAAAGCGCAGTACGGCAATGGCAGCGACCTGCTGTCCTGGGCCTGCGGCGGCGGAGATAACCAGAAGTTCGTGTACACCGCGGAAGGCCAGTTACGCCCCAAAGGCGACAACCGCTACTGCGTTGACTTCAATACCGGCTCGGCGGACAACGGCGACAAAGTGCACCTGTGGGATTGCGACGGCGGTAGTTCCGAGAAATGGCGCATCACCGAATCCGGCGCCTTCCAGAACCTGAACAACAACGGCAGCCATTGCATGGATATCCCCGGCGGAACTGCGGAATCCTCAGAACAGTGGCAAATCTGGCGCTGCAGCGGCGGAGACAACCAGAAATTCTATCTGGAATCCGTATCCGACTGGCCGCAGACGTCTTTTTGAAACTTCGAGAAATATAGGGTTTAAGCAGACCTATCTGATGAGCTAGCCGAGTGATTTGGCTTTATGTCAGTACTTTGCTGGCTCATCAAACGACAACGAAGGGCTTCATAATATGTTTTCTCTAGAAAGTTTGTTAATGGACGGCGTTCAAATTTTTCATGCTCGGAAATTACGTCTGGATGATCTGCATCAGTTAAATATCGATGGAAATGTAGATAGCCATAGAGGCGTGGCGTGCTTTCAACCCGTATATTAAGTCTTTTTGCATACTTCTTCGCCAACTGCTCCTCCGTTATAAAAGCAATACTACGAATGCTATAGGATGTAGCAATGCACGATAGCTCACCGGCCCCCAAACGTCCCGGAGCTTGAGCAGAAACTGCAAGTAGGTCCTCCAGACTACATTCCTGTATCGAAAAGCGTCCATCAGATTGTGCCTTTTTTAAGCGCCCCATTAGTTCTTGTTGCTCTGAAGTAATAGTGCGTGGTTTATGTAGGCACTCATAAAGCACTACTGGCGTAATACATACATAAAGCTGGGCCTGAACTATTGCTCTGCTTAAAAGTTGCGATGAGAGCATACTCCAAACTGAGCAAGTATCCGCCACTGATGCAGTTGGAAACACAGCGGGATCAAAGTCCATGGTTAATACTCCGACCGTATAAAGTAGAAACTTCCTTTAGCTCAATGCTGTCAACCAACAAAGCTTCAGCCAATCTCCCGGCTGAAATTAGCCCCTGATAGTGGGCCTCAAAACAAAGCCCAACATAATAGTCTGACAAGCCTCGCTGAAGCAGATTATTCCTCATATTTATTTGGGTTCTAGTTAGGTTTTCTGGGGCTTCAGGGTCGATCTTTTCTTTAATAGAAACGCGAACTTTCCGTATTTCATTTGCAGTAATTTTATCGATTTCATTTGCCTCTAAAAGGGCATATGACAAGGCTTCTGTGCTTACTTTTAGCTTTTTCGCCCATTCTAACGCCGTTTCTTTTGTCCACTTCACTGAACCTTGTAGCATCTCAGGAGGCATTAAATAACAAGAAGCGAAACGATTAGCCCGAATTTCTTTAAGGTCTTTAGACTCATACTTTGAGCTACTGGGCCGGTAAGTTACACTTACGGCCTCTGAGGAGTCGAATATTGCATGCGCCACTTCATGGCTCACAGAAAATCGTTGTCGATAGATATCTTCTTCATAGTTAACCAAAATACAATGCCCCGCAATTGGATGCTCTATATATAGACCAGAGATATCTGAACTAACTAATTTCCTACGAAAGATATGAAGCCCAATTCTTCGAAAGTCGGAATATATATCCAACTTTATCTCTCGAGACTGGTAACCTAACTCTTTACGTAAGGCTGCTGCTGCTTGCTCGCCATGACCCTTGAAAAAGCTACCTGAAGGGAAAAATTTGAAAGGAGTGGAAGTGATTTTCAGCTCTTTTACAAGTTGGGACTCAATTTCACAGAGAAACAGAAACTCTTGGATAGCTCGCCTATCATTTTCCTTGAATGCATTACCATGCTTACGATATAAGATGTCGGTCTGCTTAAATGGCTCAGGTCTTGATGGGTCAATAAAGTCTCTAAAGTCGCGAGTATAGTAGCTAGCAAGTATCAACAACTCATCACCAGATGGAGCTTGATTTCCCGATTCTATCAACGTTATACGATCGAAACTTATGCCAGTGTCATCACTTACTCTTTGTATGTCTAACGACTGAAGAGTTCTAGCCTTCTGCAGCCGCTCAGAAACGAGTTTAAGATCAATTGTCATCTTTAAGGGATTCTAGCGAGAGCCATTACTATATCCAACATGGAAGCCACAAGAACATAGCACTCCTTTCAGTTAAATACTAGGCTTAGAAATTTAGGCAGTGCTTTTTTGGTTTTAATCTATTTTTTTGCAGTTAGGATTGTTATTTAGTCGGAGTATAAACAGCAAATACTTAATGTTTTTTCAATATATGCTAGAGCTTTAAAGTTTTCGCCTTATGAAGATATCAACCACATTTAGTGGTCGCCCGCGACACCAGCCAGGGGGCGACGCGGCGGGAGCGGGCCATGGCCTGGCCCTGGGTCAGAATAATCTCCAGGTTTTCCATCACCGCCTGCGCCAATAAGTCCACCGGCTGGCTGATAGTGGTCAGTTGATACCCCGGCCATTCCGCCATGGGCACGTTATCCGCGCCGACAAACTGGATATCTTGCGGCGTCTTGCGGCCCAATTGCTGGCGTACGGCGTCCATAGCCCCAAAAGCCAAGGCGTCACAGGCGCAAAAGAGGCTGTCGATATCGGGGCGTCGTTGCATTAACGTCAGGGCGCTCTGATAACCGCTTTGATAGCTGTAATCCGGGTTGTCGCAATGGCCCAGCGGCTCAACCCCCTGGCTGCGCAGGCTGTCAAAGAAGCCGTCTTTGCGTTCCTGCGAGGCTTGTCCGTCCGGGCGTCCGCCGATATAAGCGGGACGACGGGCGCCGCAGGCCGTCAGATGCTCCGCCGCCAGACGGCCTGCCATACGGTTATCGGTCTGCACCGAGCAGATTTTGCCGAAAGGATCGTCGCGCCCCATCAGCACTGAGGGAATCCCCATAGTCAGACAGATCTGCGTGGCCTGTAACGACAAAGAACCCGCGGCGATTATCGCGCTGTCCACCTGATAGGCGCCCACCAACTGCAATGAGTTGTTGATGTCGCCGGATTCATCCGGCGTCACCAGCATGGAAACCTTATCCAGCTTTTGCAGCGCCTGAGTCAGCGCGTAAAACACCTGGGATTCATAGGGATTGGCGAATTCCGCCATCACCACTGCCACCAGACCGCTCTGTTGTCCGGTGAGTGAGCGCGCCAGGGCGTTGGGACGGTACCCAAGTTTCCTGGCGGCGGCGATGACGCTATTGCGCGTCGTTTCCGACACGCTGGCGCCAGGGGTAAAGGTGCGGGAGACGGCGGAGCGTGACACCCCCGCCAATCTCGCCACATCATCGGATGTAATGCGTTTGTCCTGCATCACCAGGCGGTCTCCTCTTCCCTGACCAGACCAAACAGTTCCGGTCGGGCGATCCATACTGGTCCGCCCCGGGTCAAACGTTCTCCGCACAGAAACGTGGAACTGCGTAAGCCCGCCTCGGTTGCGATCAACTGTCCCGCCAGGGCGTCCCAACTGTTCAGCTGAGGCTCGTAGAAGCCGTCAGTTCTTCCCAATATCGCCTGACTGATGCCTACCGCCGCCGAGCCCGTCTGCCGCGTAACGCAACCCGCCTCGGTCCAGCTGCGCATCATGGCGATGGCCCGCTGCGCGTTGCCTGGCCTGAGGTTGTAGCCCAGACCCAGCAGGGCGCTATCCAAGGTTACCGGCGTCGATTCGATCTGGTGACGCACGCCGTTGCGCCAGGCGCCCTGACCGGGGGCGGCGAAGAGCATTTCCTGTTGCACCGGGTGGTAAATCAATCCGATATCTGGCGCGCCGTCACGCACTCGGCACAGGGTGATGGCGAAATCCGGGATGCCGCGCAGAAAATTGGTGGTGCCGTCGATGGGATCGATCACCCAAGTACTGGCGTCCGCGTCCTGAGGGGATGTCGTCAGACCAAATTCCTCGCCGAGCAGCCGGTCTCGGGGACAGGCCGCCTGAATACGTCGCCGAATAAGGCTTTCCACTTCCCGGTCCGCCTCCGAGACCAGATCCTGACGGGCTTTTCGCTCCACCCGCAGAGATTCGCGGCGGCGGAAAAAGGCCAGCGCCAGATCGCCGGCCTCCCGCAATATGGCTTCAGCCTGCTCCCGCTGCATAGCGTTCTCCTTGCTGATCTAATCGCGCGTTCAGTGGCGCGCCGGTGATGCAACACCAGCGCTCCCCGTCCTCCGCCACCGACACATCGACGCGAGGTCGGATGGCTTCGGCCACTGCGTTATGCTGGCCGTCTTCAATGTGATACAGCAACAAGTGGCGAGGACGGGCGCTTTGCAATTGGCGCAGGCAGCCGGGCAAGTCGCCATGATGGCTGCCCTCGCCCTGCTCCAAAGGAGAAAAACACTCCTGCATGGCCATCACGCATCCCCGCATCAAGCTGGCGCTTGCGGCGGTCGGACGACCGTCTCCGCTGTAAAACAGAGAGCCCGTAGGATGGGAAACGGGCCCTTTTTGCTCCAGGCGCAACGCCAGATTGCTGATGCTGTGCTGGGTCGGCGCCGTTTGCAGCGTCCAGGGACCTATTTCCGCAGTTTGGCCAGCGTCGCGCCAGTGAATAATGAATGGCAGTCGCTGCGGCCAGGCGGCGTAAGCGGACATCCATTCCAGATGAGCCTGCTGCTCAGGCTGACAGAGTATCTGCAAGTCCCGACGCCGACCGGCGGAAGCCCATTGATTCAACAGCGCGGTCAGGCCAGAGGCGTGATCCGGATGAATGTGGGTCAGATAGATCGCGTCGATGGCGTCCGCCGCCAACTGACGCCGCCACAGCGCCTGGGGCACGGTAGGTCCGCAATCGATCAGCAGGCGGAAGTCCTGTTCCTGCACCAGTACCGCGGCGTTCACCCGAAAACGGTCGTAGGCTTCGCCGGTTCCAATAATCTCAAGCAGCATGGGCGCGCTCCATCTGCGAGGCCAGACTCATCCCCTGCTCGTCAAACAGATGCAGCATATCCGGCTTTAATCTGACGCCCACTTCGGTTCCTGCGCGGGGCGCGCAAGGGGTTTCCATGATCAGGCGATGGCTTTGAATACGCCCGTGCACATAGGCGATATTGCCCAACTCCTCCACTACGTCCACCTGCATGCGCAGGTCGCTGCTGTCGTCGATGACCAGGCCCTGAGCACGTATGCCCAGCGCCAGTTGCGCGTCGTCATTCAGGCCAGACATCCCGGTTTTTGGAACAAACCTGGACGCGTCAGTCTGCATCGTCTGCCCCCAGGGCAATTCTAAAGACAGATGGCGGGCGTTCAGCGCCGCCACGCGCACAGGCAGAAAGTTCATGGCCGGAGAGCCGATAAACTCTGCGACAAAACGGTTGGCGGGCTGATGGTACAACTCCAGCGGCGTGCCCACCTGTTCAATAACGCCATTGCGCATCACCACGATGCGGTCCGCCATGGTCATGGCTTCTTTCTGGTCATGGGTGACATAGATCATGGTGGAGCCCAGACGGTGGTGCAGTTCGGACAGTTGCACCCGCATCTGGTCCCGCAGCTTGGCGTCCAGGTTGGAAAGCGGTTCATCAAACAGGAATACCTCCGGCTTGCGCACGATCGCGCGCCCAATGGCCACGCGCTGACGCTGACCGCCGGACAGCTCCGCCGGTTTACGTTGCGTCAACGCCTGCAATTGCAGCAATTCCACCGCCTGCTGAATGCGCTGTTCCCGCTCCGGTTTGGCGACGCCGGCCATCTTCAGGCCGAACGCCATGTTGTCCCACACGGTCATATGGGGATACAGCGCATAGGACTGAAACACCATGGCGATGCCCCGGTCCACCGGGTCCAGTTGATTGACCCGACGGCCTCCGATCCGGATATCGCCGCCGGAGACGGTCTCCAGCCCTGCGATCATGCGCAGCAGCGTGGATTTGCCGCAGCCCGAAGGTCCCACTAATACCAGAAACTCGCCGTCTCTGACCTGTAAGTTGATATCCCGCAGCACGGTCTGGTTTTTGTATTGCTTGCCCAGGTTTTGCAATGTGACGGAAGCCATCAGCGAAATTCCTATTTCATTTGCATGGCGAAGCCACGCAGTAAGTAACGTTGAACATACCCCGCCATCAACAGCATGGGTAAAGAAGACAGCAGGCCAATCCCCATCAGTTGCCCCCAGAAAGTCTCGTTTTCGGTGATGAAATTGGACACATACAGGGGCAAGGTGAAGTGACTGGGCGTAGACAGATACAGCAAGGCGAACAGGAACTCGTTCCAGGCCATGATCAGGGTGAAAATAAAGGTCGCCGCCAGTCCCGGACCGCACAGGGGCAGCACGATATGCCACAGACGGCGCAGTAAACCGGCGCCTTCCAGACTGGCCGCTTCTTCCAGACTCAGGGGCACGTCGCGCACAAAACTCAGCAGCATCCAGATGCAAAACGGCAGGGTGTAGACCTGATACACCAGAATCAGACCCAGCTTGCTGTCCAGCAATCCCAGGCCTTTCAGCAATTGAAACAGCGGGATCGCCACCACAATCGGCGGCATCATCTTGATCACCAGCACCAACAGGAGAAAAGCGTGATCCAGACGGCGGGGAAAACGAAAACGCACTAACGCGTAACTGGCCAGAAAGCCCAGCGACAACGCCAGCAGCGTGGCGCTCACGGCGACGATCAGCGTATTCGCCAGACGTCCTGGAAACCCGTCGCGCCATAAGGCTTCAAAGTGCGCCAGGGTCGGATGCGCAGGCAGCAGACTCAGGCTGTCGCTAACGTACTCCCCGGACGGCGTGAAGGCGATGCCGGTCATCCACACTATCGGCAGCGCAAAAAACGTCAACGCTGCGCCCAGAACAAGGTAAAACCCCAGGGTTCGCGCAGACAGTCGCGAGACGCCGGAGAAAGGCGCCGCAACGGAATCAGAAAAAACCGGGACGGAGGTTTGCTTGATCGCACTCATGACTTAGCTCCCACATAGCGCCACGCATACACCGCACTCAACGCGCAGGCGATGGTCAGCATCAGCAGCGCCGCGGCGGACGCCAGACCGAGATTGAAAAACTTGAAGCCTTGTTTGTAGATAAACAGCGACAGGGTTTCCGTGCTGTTCCCCGGCCCGCCGCCGGTCAGGGCGTAGACTTTATCGAACAGCTTGAAGGTGTCGATGGATCTGAGCAGCAACGCCAGCAGCACCTGCGGCATGATCAGCGGCAAGGTGATATGACGAAACCGTCGCCAGCCGCGCGCGCCGTCGGTCAACGCTGCGTCCTTGATATCCGCCGGAATGGATTGCAGGCCGGCGAGAATGATGAGGAACGCCATCGGCGTCCATTGCCAGATATCCACCAGCATCACGGAAAACAGCGCCATGTCCGGGTCGAACAGCCATTGCACAGGCTCCAGCCCCAGGCTGAGCAGCGCATTGTTCAAAAAGCCGAAGTCATAGTGATACCAGGCGCGCCAGATGGCGGAACACACCAGGGTCGACAGCATCATCGGATAGATGATCACCGGCAGCGCAAAACGCCGTCCGGCGAACTGACGGTCGAACAACACCGCCAGAGCTAGTCCGAGGCCGACCTGCAGCAGCGACGCCAGCACCGAGAAACTCAAGGAGTTCTTTATCGCTCCGGCGAAAAACCAGTCTTCCGACAACTCCACGAAGTTGTCCAGACCGACGAACTGACGCTCGGCGCCGACATAATCCACATAGGAAAACGCATTGATCAGAATCTGACTGATGGGATACAGGGTCAACATCGCCAACAAAAGCGTGGCGGGCGACATCAGCAGGAGTAACTGCAGGCGGGAACGAAACAGCATTCATCTCTCCGTGAAAGCGGCGGCGCAGTCAGATCCCGCGCCGCCCGGTGTTATGTTCTGACATGTGCAGGCCATGTCGTTGCAGACAAATAGAAGGAAGCTATTTGTCTGCCTGGTTAATAGTGAAAAGTCAGAACTGGATGAGTTACCGCTTCAGCGCCCGGTCGATCTTGCGATTAGCCTGATCCAGCGCGGTGCGGGCGTCCATCTGTCCGATCATCGCCAGTTGCAGGTAATCGCCCAGGATGCTCTCCACTTCGTTCCACTGTTTGATGCGGGGACGCGCTTTGCCGTGCTCCAACGCTTCCAATTGATTGGGATACCAGCGGTATTTCGCTACGACGTCTTTGTCGGTGTACACGCTGCGACGGGTCGGCGGCAGGCCCAGCTCCAGCGCCAGGGTTTTCTGGTTTTCCGCGCTGGTCAGGTAGTCGAGAAAGTCTCTGGCGGCCTTGTCATGTTTGGCGTCTGCGGTCACGCCCATCTGCCAGACGCCCAGCATGGGAGAAGAGCCATTCACCTGACCCGGCGCCGCCATGACCTGCATTTCCTGCACCACTTTGGACTGGCTGGGGTCATCCATGGACGGCGCCCAGGAAGGCCAGACTTCAATGGCGATGGCCGCCTTGCGCTGCTGGATGGCGTCGCGGACTTCCGTGGAGTTATAGACCTCGATGCCCTTGGGCGCGTACTGCTTCAGCTCCAGAAACGACTCCAGCGCCTGCACGCCCTGGGTGGAGTTCACCTGGGGCTGACCGCTGTCATCGACGATGACGCCGCCATGGGCCCAGAACAGAGGCAGAAAACCGGTGACGATGGGATTGCCTTTCTGGCCGCGAAACACCACGCCGCTGGTGTCCGGGTTTTTGGCGGAAATAGTTTTGGCGGCGACTTTCACCGCATCCCAGTTGGCGGGTTTGCTCAGGCCGTATTGATCAAACAGCGCCTGGTTGTAGGCGAACATGGCCACGTTGCCGACGATGGGCAGTGAATAAGCCGGGCCCTGCGCCACGGGATAGCGGGAAATGTCCAAAGTGGCGGCGATGAAATCGCCGGTGATCTTGCCCTGCTCTTCCAGATTCGCCAGCCAGCCGTTACCCATGAACTCTGTGGCCCAGGTATCGTCCAGCAACACCAGATCGTAAGCGCCAGACTTCTCGCGCAGTGAGATCACCAGCTTTTCATAGAGACTGCCATAAGGCAGCTTCAGTAATTCGATATCCGTGTCGGGGTGGGTGTCCTTATAACGCGCAACGGTGGCCTCCAGTGCCTGACCGTAGATACCGTCGCGTCCGGCGATCACCAGATCCGCCGCAGTCGCCCCGGCGGCGCTCAGTGTCAGAGACGCAGTCAGCGCCAGCGATAATGCACTTCTACTCAACATGATGGACCCCTTGTTATAACGATGTATGTCAGTTTTTCCCGGCGGCCGCCCCGCAGCTTGCACTCGCGTGCAGAGTTTTTTCACTGCGGGCGCAGAACCCGTAACAGGCTGATAAGACGTGGCGGCGCTCACGAAATGCAGTGTGCGTCCGCCAGATGACAACAAGGTGAAGGCAGATTGAAGGTTTTTAGTGCACGCGCGTGCAAGGTGGAGCTGGGAGGGTTGATTTTGGGCGAAAGGAGTTTGTATCGGCCCATCCATGTTCCCTAAACAGGGGCATATTCTTCTGGCGTTCCCCAGCGTACACTAACGCAACACGGGTTCTTTATCTGGTAGCCATGCGCCAACCAAATCGCACGCACCACATCCTGAAACCTATAAACCGGGTTTAACCCACCTACACTCAATAATGACATACCTTTTGTGGGCTGATAGCTCTATGGAAACGATCAAGCTAAGTACTGTAGGAAAGATATTAGCGGGAGATGACGCGGGCTTATTCGTGAAGGTGCTTGATGATACTGAGAATACAGGCGGCTACCTGATCATCACCTCAGCGAAAGAGTCATTTGAAGATGGTCACGACGGTTGGGTGGAAAACATGGCTTCGCTGAAAAAGTACTTCGAAGAGTCTCATTGGGTAGTTGAGTGGAAGGGATAGATGTCCTAAAAAGTGGGTATTCAAAACTCTGTGTCAACCAAGTCACGGATCGATATGATCGTCTAGCCGCTCATCGACAACTGAGAATTAGCCGTATCTTTTAAAAACCGCCATTAAATAGTCAAACATATCGAGCCCCTTTTCCACTGGCGCGACAAGCTCTTCTATTTGCTTATACACAATCCCATCCTCCTTCTTTTTAATTACAATCACTTTTCCCACTAACACATACTTATCTACATTCAGCTGGACAATCTCTATTCTAGGGCTGTATCCGCCATCACTCTTATGGACACAGAACATGTTATGTGAGACAAAACAGTCATGCGTCAGAAGAACCTCTCGCTTGTCAAACAGCTCTTCAATGAAGTCTTTGAGAATATGAATTTCTGAATAAGTATTATTTGAAAACGAAATCAGCACGCTTTCTCTATCATTCATTGTCACTCACTCCAACACTCGCCCAACATTGTAGGCGAATTATTAACCACCTTGTGTTGCTTATAAAAATAGTTTTCTCCATAAGGAAGTCCTTCATGGAACAGATGAATTTCTCCGAAGCAGAATATCAGATGAAAGAGTGGAAAGAATATTTCGGTAAAGATAAAGTCGAAAGCTGGCTTGTCCAATTAATTTATCGAAGTTGCCGCTTACATGGTTTAACCATTAGGCGGCCCCTCCTCTTATCAATTCAGCAAGTTATGGCAACTACTGATCGACTTTACTGGGTTAGTATTGTCAGATAGACTCCCCTCTCAACTCTTGTGCTAGTCTAGAAAGACTATTGATAATCTTGTCTTAATTAATAACCATTTCGTCTATTTTGTTACCAGGATGTGACCGATGGACTTTTCCTCTTTATTCTCAATTGATACGTATAAACGTTTTCCGACACCATAAGATAGCTAAGTAGCTAAATAAAAATTTCCTAATAAAATAGGCTACTTACAAACCCTCGATCTGGTTAAATCCCGCACAGTGAAGTACGTTAATCACCTTAAACCTGCTGAAATCAAAACGCTAACCGATGGATTCCGTTATAGCCCGAATTCACGTTTCCGTATTCGCTGTCACGCCATATTGCTGAGTAATAAAGGGTATAAAATCGATAACATTGCCGAGATTATCGACTTCCACCGCAACACTATTTCGATTTGGATTGAGCAGTGGGAAAAGATGGGAATATGCGGCCTCATTAGCGACGCGTCCCCAGGAAGACCGCCCATTTACACAGAGCGGGAACAGAAGCTTCTCTGTGACTGGATTGATAAGCAGCCACACCAGCTACGAGACATCCACGCGCGCCTGGAAAAAGAAACTGGAAAAAGCGCCTGTCTGGAGACCGTTAAACGGAACTTAAAAAAAATCAGAATATAGCTTCAAGCGATTTCGATTTTCGCTGAGCGCTCTGCGAGATGAAGACGCCTTCCACCAGTTTCAGGGTTTTGCGAAAGAGCTTCAATCCTGGGAGGATGCGGGCGAAATCGACCTTTACTACTTTGATGAATCAGGCTTCAGCCAGCGTTCCAACCTGCCTTATGGCTGGAGTCCCGTGGGCCAGTCGACGCGGCTGAAATCATACTCGCACAGCAAGAGGCTGAACGTTCTGGGGTTTATGAACCGCCGCCAGAAGCTGATATTCCACACAACAGAGGAGCGGGTGGATTCCGCTCAAGTAGTGGCGCTTTTTAATAAGCTGGCGGAGAGTAAAGATCCGCTTAAGAATGCCGTCGTGCTCCTGGACAACGCGCCCATGCACCGTTCAGCAGAGTTTCGTCGGCACAGGTGGGACTGGATGGACAAAGGCATATGGCCGATCTATTTGCCGAAATATTCACCGGAGCTAAACCTGATAGAGATTTTGTGGCGAAAAGTGAAGTACAACTGGCTGCCGCTAGGTTCGTATGAGACGTTCGAGAGACTGAAGGAGTCAGTCATCGACACCCTGTCAAAGTTTGGACAGGAATATAAGATTAATTTTATTTAGATACTTAAGCGATATCAATTTGATATTACCAATGAAACTTCAGAAATTTTTCAAACGCAATATACCCATAATGACGTGTTGAACTATGTAATCAAGATCAAAGCCGCCAAGCTGTACGACAGAATGCTGGCAAAAAACTTTCGTTGTTCAATGACCATTATTGTCTATCGCCCTTTAACAGCGGAAGAGGTCAGTATATTGAACCGCCAAAGAAATAAAATCGCGAATGGAGTAGGTGGAGTTGTGGGTTTCGCAAGTCAGCGCTTGCTTCCATTTAGTAAAGGTAAAGGAGGCCAACCAACCCGCGGGGTGAAGGAAGTTGGGAAAACTGAAGCAAAGGAAGCCGTCGCAAAGGGAGCTACTGGCGCAGGCGCCGCGGTCGTTGCGAGGAATTTCGTCCTTGATAACATTCGCGAATATAATGAAGGGGATATCTTGATCCAATTAGAAGCTGAGGTTAAGGGCGGGATTGGCCCTCAACATTCTGGCACATCTGTTGTTGTTAGGCGTCAAGCTTATGATCCACTTGGAGAGCTGTTCTAATGAGTCTCGTGATAGCAACCATTACGTTCCTTCTACCCACTCTCTTGCTTTTAAAGGTTCGGTCGCGGCTTCTGTTAACCCTGGCCTTTCTGTGCTCGACAGTTTGTGCTGTGGCACTGATATTTATGCCTTTGGACCCGCCACTTGAGTATATTTTCGCAAGCTTCATCGGGATTGCTGTTGCTTCACAAACCTTGAGGGCTAAACTTTCAGATGCTGAATCTTCGGTATGAGCATTAAGGGAAATCCTGAGCTCATAATTATTGGTCCAGGGTGAGTTGCTGAGACCAAGACTCTTACTACTGAATTCCGTTATAGCACAGCTCTCGTCATCGCACCCATACTCATCAACTCCCCAGTATCTCCCCATAAGCTTCTGCCTGATTGGCGAGGGTTTCCATGGCGGTTTCGAAGTCGTGTAGCTGGCAGTCGTCCAGGGGGAGTGTCTGGAACAGGATGACGCGGTTTTGTTCGTCCAGTGCGACTACGCTGGAGGTTTGCAGGCTGTCCAGTAGCGACTGTTGCATCAGGTGTTTGCCGGTTTGGGAGTGGTCCGGGCCTGCTCCCGGCAGTTCTTCCAGATCAATTTGCAGATAGATGCGCCCGCTTTGGGAAAAGCAGCGCACCGCCAGATTATCGATATACACCACATAATGCAGATTGGCGTCCGGCCGGATCATGGCGATCTGGTGGCGCTGACAGAAGCGGAATAACAGGCTTTCGAACTGATTGTAGGTGTGCATGGGCGTCTCCTTGAATTTAAGACGTAAGTATCCTGCTCCAGACGCCTTGAGGCGTCGGAGGTTGTTCAGATTTGGTTCTGTTTTTCCCGGAAGGCGTCAGGCGATAGCGACGTTGTATTTATTGATCGCCGCGACCCGATTGGCGGCGCCGAGCTTCCGGTAAATGTTGTGGACGTGAATTTTGATTGTGCCCAGAGAGCGGCACAGGGCGTCGGCGATTTCGGGGTTGGACATGCCGGTCACCAGCAGATCCAGCACTTGCTTCTCGCGTTTGCTCAGTGCGGCGAGATTGGCGCTGTCATCGTCATCCAGCGCGATATCCTGGCCATAATGCTCGATCAACTTGCCGACATAGGCGGGATAACGCCCTTGCTGTTTGGCCGCCGCCAACAGGCATTTCATTTCCGGCGCGTCTTTTCTCATCAGGGAATGCACGCTGCTGGTCATGCGACCGACATGCAACGCATCGTGAAACACCTGCTGCGCTTTTTCCTCTCGCCCCAGCTTTTGCAGCGCCAACGCCTCGATCGCCAGCGCCCGCGTCAACAACAGACCGCAACGACCTTGCTCCGCCCAAACTTTCACCTGACGCGCTGGGTCCAGACTTTCTTCGGGACGGTTCAGAGCGAACAGAATCTCGCTCAGTATTAATTGCTCGTGCTGGCTGGCGAAACAGGCTTGGTCATAGCGCCCCCCCCAGGCTTGCAACAGGTGCAGCGCCTCGCTCTTGCCGCCTTGCGCCAGCAGTCTTTGCGCCTTGAGCGCAGGCAACGAAAACAGCGTCCGCCGCACAGGATCGGGTATTGAGTGATGCAGCACTTCCGCTTCCTGCAACGCTTCTCCCGCGTCATCCCAGCGGGCCTCACGGATCGCCAGCAACGCCTGCGCCGCCGCCAGATTGAAGCGCAGCTCCGCCGGCGCGCATAGGCCGTGCAACACAGATGCGTCTTGCAATCCTTGCGTCACTTCGTCCGCCGAGGCGTTTTCCAGCAGGCCGAACAAGGTCGATGCGCTGGTCCAGGCGAACCCGTGCGGCAGGTCGCACCCTGGCGCGACGCGCTCCCGCAGCGAGGCCAGTCCACTGCGCCACAGGTCCGTTTCTCCGATCAGATAATGCAACCAACCCAACACCGGGATCACCTGAATCAACATCCCCGGATTATCCGCCAACGCCGCGTCCATAACCTGCGTAAGCTGCCGCCTGGCCTCATGCAAACGCCCCTGATGCAGTGCATGCAGCCCCTGGTGATAGCGCGTCACTGGACAAGTCGGCTCAAGCTCAGCAACAGGGAGAGCCTGACGGGGGACGTACAGCGCTTGAGTGGACGCGATCAATGCGGACGTCTCCTGCAATTGCCGCGCTCTGGATGCCGCGTCATACACCGCGTCGGGGTGCTCCAGTTCCTGATCTGACGCCAATAGCGTCTGCGCCTGTTTGAAGTGTTTAAGGGCTGACGCAGGGGCCGACTCAAACAACGCCTTTCGCCCCAGCAACATCTGCAAAAGCGGACGTTGCTCGACGATATGGGTCGGAATGGCCGCTAGCCACTGGGCTACCTGCGTCCAGCATCCAGCGCTGACAAGGGAGGGATACAGCTTTTCCAGCATATGCACGGCGGCCCGCCAATAACCGTTATCAATACACAGGGTGACCGCCGCCATGCCCTGGTTATTGGCCAAACGCCATCTAAACGCCTTGTCGAACAGAGAGGAGGCTTCCGCTGTGTTTGACGCCGTTCTGTTCGATAAAGCGTTATCTTGGCGCAAATGCTCCCGCAAAGGGCGACGCAGACGATACTCGCCGTTTGAATGCGCCACTTTGACGATCAGGCCAGTGTGATGAATCATCGCCTGAATCAAGGCGGGCGATTCGCCGGGCAGCAGACACTGACTCAGCAGATCCCGATTGAACTCACTAATCGGCGCCAGCTCTCGTAAGCGCATCGCCATGTCCTTTTGCATTAGCTGCAACGGCTGCATCACCTGCTCTTCCATGTAGCGATGAAAATCAGGCAGCGCGTTGAGTTCATCTTTGGCGGCGAACGGCGTGGTTCTGTTAGCCATACGGTTCGCCATGGCGCAGAAGAAGATCGGCCAGCCATCGGTTTGTCGCCACAGTTCACTGAGCTGCGTCTGCATGCCGGGAGAACCGGGAACGGCATAACGCCCCAGACAACCTTCCGCCTGCAACGCCCGCAGATATTGTTTGCCTTCCTCCAGCGTAAACGCCAGTTCGTCGGCGTTAAGGTGATGAATCCGATTCCAGGACGTGGACGCGAACAACGCAGGAGCAAGCGGATTTCTGGATATCAGACATAAGCGGTGCGGAGCCGGCAGGTCGCGCACCAGACAGGAAAGCAAAGCGATGGCCTCGGGGGCGTCCAGTAAATGCAGATTATCCAGCACCAGCGTCAATGAGGCGTCAGTCCGACGGGCGGCGGTCTCCAGTTCAGCGATAAATAGGCTGCTCCAACGCGCGACGCCGCCCGGCTCATTCAACAGGCCCAGCTCTTCCCTGCAGCCCAGAAAACCATAACCGGCGTTGGCGAAAGCGGCCAACAGTCCGCCGCCCAGGCGCAAGAGGCGATTATCGCTGCGCTCCACCGTGAACCAGATAACGCGGCTTTTCTGCGGAGCGGCCCAATCCTGCATCAGGGTGGTTTTACCAAACCCGGCGGGCGCCGTCAGACAATGAATCTGCGCCTGTCTGGCCGCATCCAGCTTCCGCGTCAAACGGCTGCGGGAAATAACGATCTGTGATGCCAAAGGGAAGGAAAACTTTCCCTTCAAAAACTGCCCTGTGTCCATGTCGTTTACCTGTGTCGTTATCTGTTCGTCTTGTTATCGGCCATCGTTGCGTGGCGCGTTTTCAGACCGCTGCTCAGCGGCCATTTATCTCATTTACGCCGTCGCTTCAGAAAAAGTTACAGGGCCTCGCGAAAATTTTTCTGCGGCAAAATCAGCCGGTCGATATATGTCTCCCTGCCCCCGGTTTCAAAAATACTGGCCCTGTCGGCGGGTCAGACTGCGGCGGCGACGTCCTGTGCGTCCTATATCAGTCACCCCGCCATTCAGCTAACTGGTCAGGCGAACCGCGCATTACCCGGCGACTCGCCGCTTACTTTGAAAGAGGAAACGCAATGGAAAATATCGGCGGAATTTCCTCCCTGGGGGGAGATAAATTTCAAATCAACAATCAGGTGATGAGCCTGGCGGAGCTCATCATGTTTCTGGAGATCGAGCGCGCCAATAACCTGGAACTGCAACTGGCTGATGAGCTGCAAAGCATGGCGGCGCTGAACAATCTGCTCAAAGAAGCCAATGCCATGCTGTCCATCGCCAGAACGGAAAAAGGCAAGCTGGAAGGCAAAGGCGCCAGCCCCATGCCGCCGGAAATGATCGACTTCTTCGAAGAGCACGACATCCAGCAAGGGCTCAGCAAGAACGATGAACGCATCAAAGGCACAGCCCCCAGCGGCCAGCGCCTGGACGACGAAGGCTATGACTTCATTCAAAGCAGCGATGAATGGGAAACCTCCATCGAAAACCTGAAGGCCTTTATCGACGGCCTCAACAGTCGCAGCCAGTTGGAGATGATCCGCATCAGCTCATTGATGAAGAAACGGGATGAGTCGCTGACGCTGCCTTCCAACACCAACAGCAACATCCACCAGACCAACCAGGGCATCCTCGGCAAGATCTAAACCCTTGCCCTGTGAGCACAGCGCCCCGCCCGATCGCCGGGAGGGGCTAATGACAAATTCAAAAGAGGAAACACCATGGAAAATATCGGCGGCATTGCTTCCCTTGGCGGAGACAAATTTCAAATCAACGGACAGGTTATGAGCCTGGCGGAACTGATCATGTTTCTGGAGATCGAACGCGCCAATAACCTGGAGCAACAACTGGCGGACGAGCTGCAAAGCATGGCCGCGCTGAACAACCTGCTCAAGCAGGCCAACGCGATGCTATCCATCGCCCGCACCGAGAAAGGCAAGCTGGAGGGCGAAGGCCATAGCACCATGCCCCCGGAAATGATCGATTTCTTCGAGAAGAATGACATCCAGCAGGGTCTCAGCAAGTACGACAAGGAGCACAAAGGCGTGCCTCACAGCGGCTTGTATCTGGACAGCGACGGCTACGATTTCTGTCAGAACAGCGATGAGTGGGAAACCTCCATCGAGAACCTGAAGGCCTTTATCGATGGCCTCAACAGCCGCAGTCAGTTGGAGATGATCCGCATCAGCTCATTGATGAAGAAAAGGGATGAGTCCCTGACGCTGCCGTCCAACACCAACAGCAATATCCACCAGACCAATCAGGGCATCCTCGGCAAGATCTAGGGATCTCTCTGTTGTCAGGCCCGGTCCCGGATCGGGCTTGCCTGGTCATTGAGGATTGTATGCCTGAGAGACTGCATACCTGAAAGACTTAATAAACGAAAACAGGAGGAACCATGTCCACCGCGACGGAAAATCTCTCTTACCAACTTATTTACGAGATGGAGCGGCTGCACGCGTCGGTAACCGCCTCGTTCGCCGACACCGACGCGCTGATGGTGAAATGGGGCGTGAACCGGGACACCCTGGCGCCCTTGATCGAGCGCAGCAAGCGCCAATTGTCCGAAGCCGAACGTGTGGAACTCGCACGCCGGGAGCAGGATTGGCGCGACCGCTTCGAGCGATCCGACGACTCCGCCCCACCCCCGCCCAGTCTTAAACGGGCGCGCATTCAACTGGGGTTGATCAACCGCATCTGACATCACAAGGAGACTCATTGTGACGCAACCCGACACACTCACTGACGCCGACATCCCCGCCTTGCTGGAGCAGATTCTGCAAGGCGGCGGGGCTCTGGCGATCGCCCGCGGCATCACCCAGGCGGAGATTGAGGCGATCTATACCATCAGCTACAACCTTTACCAACAACGCAAGTTCGAGCCGTCGGAAAAGACCTTCGCTTTTCTGTGCCTCTACAGTCACCTGGACGTGCGCTTCTGGACCGGACTGGGCGCCTGCCGCGAGTCTCTGGGCAAGTATGCGGAGGCGATTGAAGCCTACTCCTACTCCGCCCTGCTCCAGCACGACAATCCGATGCCGCCGCTGCAGGCCGCCAAGTGCTATCTGGCGCTCAACAATCGGCGGCAGGCCCGCAACGGCCTCACCGCGGCGCTGCACTGGTCTAAGGGCCGCCCCCAGCATCAGGCGACGTACAACAAGGCGCAGGAGCTGCTGGGCGCGATCGATAATAAAACGCCCTCTCAGTCCAGCTCTCAAACCACTCATCCATCCAGCACTCAAAACCATCAAGGAGAGACCCTATGAGCACGATAGGCGCATTGCCGACAGACGTCCTGAACGCCGATCTGGCGGAGCTGTTTCTGGCCAGTCAGGACACCCATAACGCCACGCGGACGTCTCGCGCGGCTGATTCCTTCACCCAATTACCAGCGGTTAACGCCGACAACAGCAGCAGCGCGCCGTCCCTGGTGGCGCTGACGCCCCCCAACAACACCGTCGATCTGTTGCTGGCCATGCAAAGTCTGCAGGTGAAACTGGACGAGGAAGGCGTCAAAAGCGGTAAAGAAGACGCCAAGTTTCTCGCCCAGGAAAACGAGGCGCGCCACAAGGAAGTGATGGAAGCCCTGCAGAAATCCATCAACGAGATGGAAAAGGCCAAGAAGTCCGGCATGTTCGCCAAAGTATTCGGCTGGATCGCCGCGGCCGCCACCCTGATCGCCGGCGCAGCGATGATCGCTACCGGCGCTGGAGCCATCGCCGGCGGCGTCATGATGGCGTTGGCGGTGGATCAAATGGTCGGCATGGCCACCGGCAAAAGCGCAGTATCCGAACTGACCAACGCCATCGCCAAAGGCCTGGCCAACGTCATGGGAGAACCGGCTAACGCCATCGTCGCCTCGGTGATTGTGGCCGCCGTATTGATCATCGGCACGGCGGGAGCGGGCATGTACGCCTCCGCTGGCGCCTCCGCAGGCAAAGCCGCCTCGGTCGCCTCTAACTCCAGCAAAACGGCCACCACCGCCGCTTCCACAGGCAAGACCGCTGGCGCGGCCACCCAAGCGGGTTCGACCGCTTCGTCCTCCAGTCAGGCGACAATGAACAGCCTCAGTAAGCTGGCGCAGTCCCTCAGGGAATGGCCGCTGATGCATCAGGCCCGCAACATGTCTCTGTTCGTATCCAGTGGCGCGCAAGTGGGCGGCGGCGCGGCGGGCGTCGATGCGGCCGTACACACGAAAGAGGCGAATGACGCCAAAGCCGAGGAAGCCCTGGTGCGCAAGGTGATCATGCAGAATCAGGCCGGCATCGAGCAGGCGATTGAGCATATCAAGAGTCTGACTTCAAACAGCGAAAGCACCCTGAGTCAGATGGTCAATTACATCAATCAGGAACAGCAGACCAATCAGGCGTTGATCAGGGATATGGCCTGAGGCCAGCCCCCAGGCTCGACAGCCTGTCAGCGCACAAACTGTCCTTACCTATAACGATTGAGGAAATACCATGAACATCACCAATAGTCTGGAGCCCAACGAACTGGCTCTGGCGTCCCTGTATTCGGCGCAAAGCGCGCCCACATCGGCTACCCGCTCAGCGCAAACGCCCGCCCTCACGGCGTCAAGACAGCCTGGCACGGAGACGCCCTTCCCGCCTGCGACAAGACTGCTGGACGAACCGTCCACCTTCGAATCAGAGTTTGACGCTGGCGCCCTCAGTTTTAAGCTGAACGGCACCAACCACGGCGCTGACACCTTCAAAATCATGGAGGCGATCCATAAGATTTTTATCGAAATGCGCCGTCAGGCCGCCGAGTCCAGACAGGACGCCTATCTGTCCCAGTGGACCGCCCTGGAAGCGAAAGCGGAAGAGATCAAAAGCGCCGCCAAGAAAGACCTGGCCGCGTCGGTGGTGAACAGCTCCATGGCCATGGTGGGCGGCGCTCTTGGCATGTACGGCGGAGCCAGAGCGATCAGTCAGACCAACAAGGCTATGAAACTGGACATCGCCAAGCCCAAGCTGGACGCTCCGGCGCCATCAAAAACGCTGGAACTGGAGATGCCTACGCCTGTGGTTAAACCGCCCACTCCGGGCAATACAGGCCCCTCCGCGACGACCGCCAGCAAAGGCAATGCCGGACAAACGCCTCCTACCGCCAACGCCGCTCCGGGGTCCAAAACGCCAGCCAGCGGCTCTACTCAAAGCAGTCAGAGCAAGCCTGCCGTGAACGCGGAGACGCCCAACAAACCCACAACTCATGCGGATGCGGAGAAAGCCCCGGACGCCGGTAACGCCAACAAACCCCAAAAGGCGGAGGACAAGCCCAAAGAGCACGCCGACGGGCCTGATACGCCGACAAAATCTGCAGAAGTGAAACACCAGGAGTTGATGTCCGACGCGCAAAACTACAGCAGCATCGGTATGGTTGTCGGCCAGTTCTTTACCGGCTTTGGCGGCCTGATCGCCGCGCCGTTGAGCTACTCCGCAGAACTGGATCGGGCGGAGAAAGAGCAACAGGACGCGCAAGCCACCAAAGCCCAGGCGGATGTGGAAAGCGAAGTGGAGTTCGTACGCTCCGCCAGCGAAGGAGCCAAAGCCATCCAGGACTTCCTGGATCAATTCATTACCTCCCGCGCCCAGGTCAACAGCAAAATCATGGCCTGATAAAGCGCTCGCCTTTTGTTGTCCCACGTTGATTAGCCATGACTTAGCCGGCGGCCTGTTGCGCCGGCTTTTTTTCTTTTCGAGCAGTCGATTGCAATACTCATCTTTGATGCGCGTGATTCAGACTCGCGCCCTCTGAGAACCCCGCGTGGACAGAATCACCACCGGGAAAGCCATCGCGTAGATGGTCATCACCAACAGCCAGATAGCGCCGGGCCAGGCATCCCGCATCACAAAGTAAAAGCTGGAGAAAACCAATGGAGCGATCACGGACGCCAGGCTCACCACTGAGGCCAGCACGCCTTGCAGCCGCCCTTGGTGATCCGTGTCAACCTGTCGCGTCGCTAAAGCCTGTAGCGCGGGCGTGCCTATGCCGCCCAACGCAAAAAGGGGCATGATGACGAACACCAGCCAGCCCTGCTGGATGAAGGCCATGGCGATAAGCGCCATGCTGGCGCAGGCGATCCCAACGCACACCGCACCGCGCTCGCCGAGCTGCCGACTTGCCGGACCCGGTAAAAAAGCCTGCGCCAACGTCTGGCAGACGCCAAAGGTTCCCAGGGAAAGACCAATTCCCAAGCTGCTCCAATGGAACGCATCCGCGCCCCACATGGCCCAGCAAACGCCGTAGGCCTCGCCCGTCGCGCTGAGCAGAAAAAAGATCAGGACAAGAAGCGGCAGCTCCCGAGTGGAGAACGCCCAAACCAAAGGGCGAACCGGATTCAAATCAGACACGCGAATGGGTTCTCTGCGGGTAGTCTCTCCACCGGGCGCACGCGTTTCCGACAGCATGCATAACGCGAGAACCAGATTGATGGCGTTAAGGCCTGCCGCAGCCAGGAAAGGCAGCCGCACGCCGATGTCGCCCAATACGCCGCCAAGGACGGGTCCGAAAATAAAGCCAGCGCCGAACATGGCGTTGAGCAGACCAAAGCGACGCGCTCGCTGCGCTTCGGCGGAAATATCGGTGATATAGGCGTACGCCACGGAGGTATTGGCGCTGGTAAGACCGGCCATGGCGCGGCCCAGCAACAGCAGCCAGAAGCTGGACGCATACGCCAATATCAGATAGTTGACGACAGCCCCGGCGATGGAAATCAGTAATACCGGACGTCGGCCCAGGCGGTCGCTGAGCGCCCCCAACACCGGGGCGAAGACAAACTGCATCGCAGCGTAAAGCGCCGCCATCACGCCCATGAGAGGCGCGACAGAGTCAGCGCCTGCCACGTCCTGCAACAGCGCGGGCAAAATAGGAAAAACGAGGCCGACGCCCACGGCGTCAAGAGTAATAGCGAGGTAAATAACCAAGAGTGATCTGTGCATGGCGCGTTCCGTTTAGTGCAAGTCGCAACACCGTGGTCGACGGCTTGCTTAGGATTAAACCCGAGGATATCGGGCGACTTATTGGAAACGCTGGCGGACCATGCTTAAGGAAGATGGGCGGCGTATGTGCGACTGCCTGTTTTGCAATCAAGCAGTCGTTTTTCGCGACGGCCAAAGACTACAGGAGCCGGTTTATCTTGGCAATATTGGCAAAAAGCCCGGACTCGGCGCGTCAGGGCCTCTCCGTATTAGCATATATTTCAAACTGCGCACTAAAAATATAATAGAGAAACCCTCTATTATCCCCACTCTTTCTCAAGAACCACATAGGTGAATGCAATCCCGAAATCTGCGGAGGCGACAATTCCAGAATCAACCACTTTGGTAGATATATGGCCCGGGAATTTATTATATAGTTCCATGACCGCCTTATTAAAAGCGATGTCTATACTGGATTTATCGGGCGCATATCCAACGGCCTGTTTGTCATTAAGCGCGCGTATCGATGGGGGCGTTAGATCCAACGCTCTGGCATCGCCAATATGGTTAACACAGTAGGACTTTATTCCATACTGCGACTGTATGCGGATTTCCTGAATGTCAGGGGCGACGCCATGAAATATATGCTTGACCTTGTACTGCTCGACGATAGGCTCATCCACCACTGTTCTTCCTATCACCTTGAAAAGAGGCGATTTCTGCGCCAGATCGACTGCAACAAGCCTGGTTTGACTGATAGAGCCGTTATAAAAACCTTCCACCGCTATGGCTAAGGCCGAGACTTTTACATCGTAAGATTTTGTAAACAAAAACTCCGTTGCAGTCACTTTGGAGGGGGCCAGTTCCACTTCTTTTTCCTGATAGATGATATTCATATAACTTAATCCTTTTTGCTATATAAGGTTGAGCTAAATCGCTCAACGATCAACACCATGAGCAACCACGAATCACGACACTCAATCTCTCCTGCAATTCAAATTTCATGGATAGTTTGTCTTAATATTTAAAGAAGGCGTTCATACTTTAGTACGGCATAGGATGAAAATTATAAATCGTTACATTGCCAACCTTTTCTGCTCTTCATGTCTATTCATTCTTCTCAATATTTCTTCATATCTATGGGAAGACCTCCGTTTAGATCCACCGATCTATTTCTCTTCCTAACTCTGAACGCAACACTAGCAACAACTTAAACGGGCTTGGCGGCGATCCCGCTCCCTGTCGTTTTTCGGTATCACACAGGTTTTGTCTATGTCCAACCTCACAGGCGGCGTTTCATTTCAGACGGACAGGAGCTATCGCACCGACGCATTGAGCGCGTCGGTCGCGGCTGGGAACTGGCGTGGCGAGGGGGTGAGTCTGGCGAGCAATGACAAGTCGCTGTTCGCTTCTGCGGCGGAGGAGATGTCTTTTCTGCGCTCGGAGAAAAAGAGCGAGGACCTTAGCAAACGCAAGATTGGCGAACGGCCTCTACATAAAACCCAGGCGCTGGAAAAGGCGTTGGCCTACGTGGAGAAAGCCAGGGAGCTGGATAAGGAAAAGCAGCTCAAGCCCTTTCTGCATCAGCTGTTAACTCTGAGCGATCCCGCTAAAGCGGAGATGCGTCAGCGCGCTGCGCAACAGTTTGCGGATATTTCCCAACAGTATCTGGCGCTAGTGTTCGTCCGCGATCAGTTGCGACGCAAACGCAAAGCGGGGGACGCCAGCGTGGATACTCTGTTGGCGTCAGTGGAAGCCGCAGTGGATGACATGCTGGAGGAAAACGCCGCCGCCATTCTCGCGGGCGTCAATGTGGCGGAAGTGGCCACCCAGTTCAGCGACCGCCAGCTCGGCGCGCTGAATGAACTGCGCCAACTCTACCGTGACGCCGTGCTGGACTACGGCAGTCTCACCGACACCTTCCGTAAGATCCTGGCCCAGTACGGCGAGGAGCGTTTTTCTGAATCCGTCGCCTACCTGATTTCCGCATTGGGCGCTGACCTCGGATCGGAAGGCCCTTCGCTGCCCAAAGAACGCCTGCGCATGATTATCGAAGATCTCTACGCGCTGCAGGCGCTGGAAGGACTGGACGCAGAGTGTCGGGATTTTCTCGCGCAACTGGAGAGAATCTACCGCTCTCAGGCCCCGCTCAATAAATACACGCTGATGGAGCAACTGCTCGCCCTGCTGGAAAAGAAATGGGTCGGCGTCGAGCAACTGGGCGGCGTACTGAAGGCGTTAAACATTCCGCCCGCCATGACCATCTACTTCTGGCGCGGCTTCAAGGAGCTGTTGCGGGCCATTCCGCTGAAAGCGTACCGCGACCCGTTTGAGCGGGAAAAGCTGCTGACCGTTATCCAGGAGCGTCTGGATCTCAGCATTGAGCAAGAAGCCGAACAACCTTAACGAGGCCCAAAGTGAAAGCCATTTTCCCATTCGCCAAGGAGTCGCGCTCATGATGCAGGACGCCGCCGTTCACCTAACGATTACCGAGTTCCTGCAACAATTGGGATTTGCCGATTTTATCTGGCGCGGCGAGCCGCTGACGCTGGCGTTTGAGCGCTCGGGAACGCTGATGATCGAGCCTCACGAACAGGGTTTGCTACTGGTGCGGCTGCAGGAAATCAGCGACTACGACTGTGCGGATTTGATCCCCAAAGCGTTGCGCGCGGTGCATTACGACCAACCCTTGCCGTTACGGGCGCACACCGGGATGAAAGGCGCTAGTCAACTGGCCTTCATCGTCGCGCTGTCCCGTCAGCAGTTGTCCATCGCCGGTCTCAACGAGTCGCTGGGCGTGCTCGATTACCTTCATCAACAACTGAATCAATAGGCAGGTGATCCATGGATCTGGTGACTTTCACCGAAGGCGTGCAAAGCATTCGCGTTCACGACAACGACGGACAGGACGCCAGTACGACCGCCAACGCCCCTTCACGGCCTTTTGTGCCACGAGGGGAATCCGTCGTCCAGCACACGGAAAAGCTGTTTCTGCGTCATGCGACCAGTCAGGAGATGCTGCGCACCTTGATTGGGCCGTCCGGCGCCACTGGCGTCGACCCTCAGGATTTTGACGACGTGGCCGCGTCCACCCAGTCCGCACTGGCGGCGCTGGAGCAAGAGGCAGAAGCCAGCAGCGATCCCGAATTCCGGCAAACTCTGCAAAGCGCCGTCGCCATTCTCAACGCGCTGTATGAAGACCGGCAATTGCTGCGCAGCAATCTGAGCGCCCTGGAAAAACCATGAGACCAATTCAATCCATCGCCCCGCTTCCACTCGCCAGCGCCACGAGCAGCCTGCAGCCGCAACAGGCGGCCTGGCTACAGGAGGTGACCACCGTGTTTCTGCAATGCCGTCAGTACGCCAAGGCGCAACCGCTGCTGCGGCTGCTGATCAGACTGGCGCCGGACGACCCCGCGCCGCTGCGGCAGATGGCTTATCTGTGCTATCAGCTCGGCCGCTACGAACTGGCGCTGAAATACTGTAAGGCCTGCGAGAAACGATTGCAGGACTCTTCGGAAGCGCGTTTGTCGCTGCTGCGCAGCCATTGCCATCTCAAGCTGGGACAAAGAGAGCCCGCGCTGACTCACTATCTGCAATTTTTAGCCACAAGGACTCCGTCATGACCCTCGCACGCCTGAACCAGACCCTGCAAGTGATCGCCGGGCGCAAAGACATTCTGTTCGCGGCCATGTTGGTGGCGATTATTTTCATGATGATTCTGCCGTTGCCCACCGCTTTGGTGGACATCCTCATCGGCGTCAATATGGGCCTGGCGGTGGTGTTGCTGATGGTGGGGGTGTATCTGCGTTCGCCGCTGGAGTTCGTCGCCTTTCCCTCGGTGCTGCTGATCACCACCCTGTTTCGTCTGTCGTTGTCCATCACCACCACGCGACTGATTCTGCTGCAGGCGGACGCGGGCTCCATCATCGAGGCCTTCGGCGGATTTGTGGTGGGCGGCAATCTGGTGGTGGGGCTGGTTATTTTCCTGATCATCACTGTGGTGCAGTTTCTGGTGATCACCAAGGGCTCAGAGCGCGTGGCGGAGGTCAGCGCCCGTTTCTCTTTGGACGCCATGCCCGGCAAACAAATGAGCATCGACGGCGATATGCGCGCAGGCGTGATCGATGTGGACGAAGCCCGCCACCGCCGTTCTCAGGTACAGAAAGAAAGCCAGTTGTACGGCTCCATGGACGGCGCCATGAAGTTCGTCAAAGGCGACGCCATCGCCGGTTTGATCATCATTGCGGTGAATATCCTCGGCGGTATCGCCATCGGCACGCTGCAAAACGGCATGACCTCCGGCGAGGCGCTGGAGTTATACGCCATTCTCACCATCGGCGACGGACTGGTGGCGCAGATTCCCGCGTTGTTTATCGCCATCACCGCTGGCGTCATCGTCACCCGGGTCACCACGGACGAGTCGGAAAACCTGGGCGCGGACATCGCCAATCAGATCGTCAGCAAACCCCAGGCGATCCTGATCGGCGGCGGCTTGCTGTTCGCCTTCGCGCTGATTCCAGGCTTTCCCACCCTCACCTTTATCGTGCTGGCGTTAACCTTGACGGGCATTGGCGTGTTCACTCTACGACAATCCAAAAACGCCGGCGCGGACAAACATCCGCCTCTATCCGCCATGGCGGCCGCCGGCCAGCCTCCCAGCAAGGCGCAGCTCAACGAAGCGGAAGAGTTTACCTTTACCGTTCCGCTGTTGGTGGACATCGCCGCCGACGCGGAAGACGCCCTGGACCCGAATGCGTTGAATGAGGAAATTCTCAAAATCCGCCGCTCTCTGTATCTCGATCTGGGCGTGCCGTTTCCGGGTATTCATCTGCGCATCAATCACGGTTTGAGCGACGGCCGCTATAAGATTCATCTGCAGGAGACACCAATTGCGGAAGGCTTTATCAAGCCCAGGCAGTTATTGGTGCGCGATCAGAAGGAGCAACTGGATCTGCTGGCCATCGAGCATAACAGCGAAGTGGAACTGCTGCCCGACGCGCCCGCCTATTGGGTGGAGCAACGTCATCAGACCTCACTGGACAAGATGGAAGTCGCCTATCTGACCCCGCCCCGGGTGTTGAGTTATCACCTGTCGATCATCCTGAAAAAGTATGCGCAGGAGTTCATCGGCATTCAGGAAACCCGCTTCCTGCTGGAGAAAATGGAAGGACGCTATGGCGAGCTGGTGAAGGAAGTGCAGCGTCTGCTGCCGATTCAGAAGATCACCGAGATACTGCAGCGTCTGGTGTCCGAGGACATTTCCATCCGCAACCTGCGCAGCATTCTGGAGGCCTTGGCGGAATGGGGTCAAAAAGAGAAGGAAACCGTGCTGCTAACGGAGTACGTACGCAACAGCCTGCGCCGCTATATCAGCTACAAATACAGCAACGGGCAGAATATCCTGCCGGCGTATATGCTGGATCAGTCTCTGGAAGACGCCATTCGCGGCGGCGTGCGCCAGACCTCCTCCGGAGCCTACCTCGCCCTGGAGCCGGACACCACCCGCAAGATCGTGGACATCGCTAAACGCACTGTGGGCGACTTGAATCCCGGCGCGCAAAAAGTCGTGGTGATCACCTCCATGGACGTGCGCCGCTACCTGCGCAAACTACTGGAAAGAGACATGCGCCAACTGCCCATCCTTTCCTACCAGGACCTGACGCCGGAAATCACCATTCAGCCGCTGGGTAGAATCGCGCTGAGCTATTAAGGCAACGGACAGACAATTTCTTTCTGCTGGTCTGATCTGGCCTGACGACAACAGGGTCTGCCTATCTCAGGCCCTGTTCCATATCCCCAGTCGCCATATCAATCATTACCCATCAAGCCGACTGATCCGGCCGATACACCTGAACGCTCTCCTGCTCATTCGGATCATTACGGGACACCAAGGCAATGGCCTCCTCCGTATCACTCAAATTGATCGGCTGATGCGGCACCCCGTCAGGTATAAAAATAAAATCCCCTTCCTTGTTCACCACCGACTTCGACAAATTCTCGCCATACAGGGTCTTAACATTCCCCTTCAACAAATAAATCGCCGTCTCAAACCCATCATGAAAATGCGGCTCCGCCCGCGCCGAAGGCGGAATCACCACAATATTCATCGAAATCCCGGTAGAACCCGCCGTTTTCCCGGAAATTCCCAAATAATTAGGCAACTTCTGAATCGTATCAATCGTCCCCTCCGGCCTCACCGTCACAATATCTTTATCCAGATTCATATTTGCTCTCACTTGTATTGTTGTGTTGAATCCCACCCACGACCTGATGATCAAACAGGTCGGATAAACAAAACGCTGTTCAAAAATAAAACTCAGCTATCCGATAAAAGTACACCAAAAATCCGCAATTCTCCCAACACATTTCCACACTGGGAGCGCAGGCAGCTCGCCCGGAAAAAACTGAAACAATATTTGAACAAAACCTATACTAAGCATCTGCGGTGGACTTTGAAAGGTGTGCTATCTTTAAGTCAGCATCACAATCGTGCTGTAACAAGACAAATTCAAAACGAAAACTTTAGGACTGCTACCTTTTATTTTTGCGCCAGTTAGTTGATGATATCTTCACATCAATATTTAAAGTGAAAAAAAGATCTTCCTATTTATGCTTTATACAGCCCTTAAAAAATCTGAGTACTTATAACGCCAAGAAATTAGTCAAAAGGAGAAAGAATGCACGACTATTCAATTGACAAACACCCAAAGCAAACAGTGCTATTCTCTCTAGCTTTTATTGCTATTACTACCGCACCAATAATTAAAGAGCTTGCAGAAATCATTGTATCATTTCTTAAAGTCAGCACGGGGTGGAGTTCTCCCCCTGTTGTCGCCATTCCAGTATTTGGACTATTCGCAGGGCTTTATTTTTTGTTTGACAAATATCTTTGGAAGATTTCATCGTTAAGAAAATTTCTATTAGTTCCAGACCTAAATGGAAAATGGATTTGTGATGGACATACGAGCTTAAAAAATGCAGAGCCCGTAGACTTCGCTTGGAATGCAAAAATATCAATAACTCAGTCATGGTCAAAAATTCTTATCCACCTTAAGACTGAGCAATCAGAATCCAAAAGCATATCAGCAAGTATATTTCACGAGGCCGGAGTCGGTTATCGACTTCTGTATCAATATAACAACAAACCAAATGCTAACGAATTGGACTTGAGAAATCATTCTGGCTCAGCTGAATTACTATTTTCAGAAGATACTACGTCTGCAACTGGCTCATACTATACTGACAGACATCGTACGACCGTGGGTACAATGACCCTTCACAAGGAGAAGTAGTTATGTCGAGATTAGAGAAGTTAAATGCTCGTAGAACGGACGATAGCATAACTGAAGCTAAGTTAATCAACGAAGTATATCGAAGAATTGCTCAGTCAGATTCAGTCAAGTATGTAATCGGAGCAATGCAACCTATAGATCCGGAGTACACAAATAACACTTACAAACAGGCTGAGCGAGTTAGAGGACAATTAGAGAGTCGATTAACAGACTCTTGCGAATTTAAGTACCAAGGCTCCGTAACAAATGACACCCATATTAAGGCGAAAAGTGATATAGATTTATTAGTTATAATTGAAAAATTTTTCTCCTTGGAAAAACCACAAGTACCGACGTCACCATACAAAGGTAATCCAATAGAGGACTTATTGAATTTAAGAAGAGAAGCGGAGTACGCTCTAGAAACAGCTTTTCCGCAGGCAGATGTAGATAAGAGAGGCAGCAAGTCAATATCCATAGAAGGTGGATCATTAACAAGGAAGGTCGATATTGTACCTTCTAACTGGTACAACACTAACAAATATGCAGAAACGGAAGACGACATCTATCGAGGCGTTCAAATTCTAGACAAATCCATTCCTGCAAGGTTAGCAAATACTCCATTCTTACATAATTACCATATAGAAAATAAAGATACAATTACAAAAGGTGGCATGAGGAAAGCTTGTCGCCTAATGAAGTCGTTAAAGTATGACTCAGAAAAAATTGATATATCTAGCTATGACATAGTATCCATTGCCTTTAACATTCCTGATGCGAGTCTTTTTTATCCTCGAGGAGGGGAGTTGATAATCCTATCTTCATGCTTGGATTATTGCAAAGAGCTACAGTCTAACTCAGCTTTTCGTGAATCTATCGAGGTTCCGGATGGACACAGAAAAATATTCACTAACGGGCATGCTAGCGTGTTAGGGCTAAATCAGCTAACACAAGAGTTGGAGCAACTGGAAAATGATATATTACGTGAAAACCAGCGTTCCTTCCGAAAACTTTCAGAAGCAAGAGTTGAGTATTGATATATGTCAGGCTGACGGTACATCTTTGTCGGGAATACTTTCCTTAGATCGCGATATTATTACTGATATTAAAAATGTCCATAGTAGAATTATTCACCATTTTTAAAGATATATTTCTAGCTGGTTCAGCTGTGACCATGGCTTATGTTGCTTACAGAGGACTTGAGAAGTGGAAGTCGGAACTTGCGGGCAAAGCAGATTTTGACGTCGCGAGAAATCTTATCAGGTCAGTATATAAACTCAGAAATGAAATTCAGAGCTGTCGCTCCCTATTTGTGTCTGCTGGAGAGTTTCCTGAAGGCTACAGAAATGGAATGGCTGGCCTTACAAACAGAGAAAAAGGCGATGCTTGGCTTTATGTCTATAACAATCGCTGGAATCCTGTTTTTAATGCAATCCAAGAATTTGACGTGTCCACTCTGGAAGTGGAAGCTCTCTGGGGCCGTGATGCAAAGGAGAAAACTCAAGCATTGCGTCAATTGGCCATGCGTCTCAGAGTTGCTATTGATTCATTCCTTAGAAACGAATACTCAGGAAACCAAGATTTAGCAAATAGCGATTTTGATGTTCGTGTAAGATCAGACTTAAATGCATCTGGCTTGAAAGGTGACTCTTTAAGCCCTGCAATAGATTCAGCTATTGAGGAAATTGAGATAATGATTCGTCCTCATTTGAAAAGAGATTATTAGCAACGCCAATACAAATGGCGCGCGTTCCGTGTTTGCTTTTGCTTATTACCGAATGGAAGACAGTGCTTTACAACGTTAGCCGCTTTTAAACCCACTGGTTGCCCCCTCTCTAAGCTATTTCACCCCGCACCCTAACCGGCCCCCCAAAAATTAGATCCCCCGGCCGATACAGCCCCTCCCTCTCCCCCTTTAATCTGCCCCTAAACCAAATATCAATCCGCTTTCGCGGTGTTTTTTCAGGGTGTGGATGCTATGGATCAGACAGTCTTCAGTGATAGCGCGTTTTCTGCGTCGAGGACCAGGTTGTTGCGGTCGTTGGTGGAGCAGGCGGATTTTGCGCAGGTGCGGGGGCGGGTGACGCAGGCGGTGGGGACGATTGTTAAGGCGTCTGTGAATGGGGTGCGGATTGGTGAGATTTGTGAGTTGGTGGACCCGGAGTCGCAGCGTTCCATTCTTGCGGAGGTGATCGGGTTTTCCAGGCAGGAGGCGTTGTTGACGCCGTTGAGTGAGATGGAAGGTCTGTCCGCTCATACCGAAGTGATTCCTACCGGCCGCAGTCATGAGATCCAGATCAGCGAAGGTATTTTGGGGCGGGTGCTGGACGGCCTGGGCGCGCCCATTGATGACGGCGAGCCCCTGACGGGCGGCGTCCCTTATCCCATTATCAGCGCCTCCCCTAACCCATTGACCCGCAGGCTGGTGGAAGCGCCCATGACCACCGGGGTGCGCGCGATTGACGGCATGCTCACCTGTGGCGAGGGGCAACGCATGGGCGTGTTCGCGGCGGCGGGGGTGGGTAAAAGCACCCTGCTCTCCATGATCACCCGCCATACGGACGCCGACATCGTCGTCATCGGCTTGATCGGCGAACGCGGTCGCGAAGTCAGGGGATTTATCGAGCGGGATCTGGGCGCGGAAGGCATGCAGCGCGCCGTGGTGGTGGCCGCCACCTCCGACCGGCCCGCCATGGAGCGGGTGAAGGCGGGTTACGTGGCCACCGCTATCGCCGAATACTTCCGCGATCAAGGCAAACGGGTGCTGCTGCTCATGGACTCAGTCACCCGCTTCGCCCGGGCGCTGCGGGAAATCGGCCTGGCGGCGGGAGAACCGCCGGCGCGCAGAGGCTTTCCGCCCACTGTATTCGCCACCCTGCCCAAACTGCTGGAACGCGCCGGTCCTGGGGCCAAAGGCGCGATCAGCGCGCTCTACACCGTGTTGGTGGAAGGCGACGACATGACCGAGCCGGTGGCGGACGAAGTGCGCTCCATTCTGGACGGCCACATCGTGCTGTCCCGCGCCTTGGCGGAATCCGGCCACTTTCCCGCCGTGGATATTCTCGCCAGCAGCAGCCGCCTGATGAATGACATCGCCACGCCGGAGCAACGGCAACATGCGCGGCGGCTGCGGCAGCTATTGGCCCGCTACAAGGAAATCGAACTGCTGGTCAGGATCGGAGAATACCAGCCAGGGACGGACCCGCTCGCCGACGCCGCGATCAAGGCCATCGAACCCATTAACCAGTTCCTGAGACAGCATGACGGCGCCCCCTGCTCCATGGCGGACACGTTGGCTCAACTGCAATCCCTGGCCCAACACTAACGGAGACTCAGCCATGATCGCCAGCATCGCCGAAATCAAACAACACCGGACAAACCGTCAGGCCAGACAAGTCAAAAGCCTCGAAATCGCACTGTCAGACCTGTGCGAGCGCAGAAGTCAATCCGCTCACGCATTCACCGATTTCCAGCAATGGCGTCGCCGCGAAAGCGACCGCCTGTTCGCGGAATTGGCCGGTAAACCCGCCAGCCTGCAAGAGGTGGACGACTACAACAGTCGGGTGGCGTATTTCAAAGTTCAAAGTAACGACCTGGCGGTCCAGCTCAAACAGATTCAAGCGGAAGAAGCCGCCGCCGAACAAAAACTGCAAGCCGCACTGGATCAATTGAAAGCCGCGCAAAAAGCGCAGGAAAAGTTCGCCATTCTGGCCGAGGAATTTCAGGGAGCGCTGCAGCAAGACCGCATTCGCCTTGAGGAGCAGCAGGCGGAAGAAATGGCGACGGACAGCCTTCGATTTCCCGCCGGGGCTACGACTAGTTTCGGTTTGGGGAGGGAGGCGTCGATATGAATGCGCAGCGCCCGCAAGGGGAAATCAGGAGCGCAGCAAAAGAGCAACATGGCGCGTCCGAATACTGCGGCAATGAGCACAGAAAACCAACGGTGGATGAAGAAGCGTTAGCGCGTTTTCAGCGTCAGTTTGAACAAGGGGAACAGGAAATTTCCGATCCGGGCGACGAAGCCCTTCACCCACTGCAAGGCGGGTATCTCTCGCCATTGCATGATCCCCGCTATCAACCCGCCACGACAAACGCAGCGACGCCAACTTCGCCGACGGAGGAGCTCGCGGATCTGGTGGCGAAGCTGGTTGACCAGATGTACGTGAAGCGCGCTGAAACGCCTGGGCTGCAAGAAGTCAGGATGGACCTGAAAAGCCCGCAACTGCCGGATACCACGCTCAGCATCGCCAAAGTGGACGGCGTTTTGACGGTACAGTTCGCCACCGCCGCGGCCGCCAGTTATCAGCAACTGCATCAGAGTCGGGCGAGCCTGCTGCAATCATTGCAACGTCGTTACGGACAAGACGGCGTCAAGGTCAAAGTGGACATTGTGCATGGACGCGATACGGATTCGATGGTCGACGCCTCTTCCCAGTCTGCTAAATCTATCGGGAGGCCGCTATGACCGCCTTGCGTATACATGCAGCTTGCGTCGCCATGCAGCGGTTGGCGCTCCCCCAGGTAGACCCGGTAGCGCTGCGATTGCAGTCGTTATTTCCTATTGGCGCAGGAACCATATTTGAACTGGCGGCGACGCCGCTTGAAGTGCAGTTCGCCGCAGCAAAAGAAACTCGTTCTCTCGCCTTCGGCGTACGACTTCGACTTGAGCAATCTTCAGCGTTGTTACGCTTCGACCAACGCCTTCTGAACGCCCTGCTTTCAGCGTTAGACGAGCGTGCAGGCCAGCCCGATGACGGAGCATTGGCGTCGCTGCCGTTTGAGAAAATCCCGGAAATGCTGCAACTGGCGTTGCTGCAGGCTGCGCTGGCGCCATTGATCGATCAGATATCCGCAGCCGGCGGTTTGCACATAGAGGTCGAGGCGATGCTACCCGCGCCTGTTCAGGAGCAGGATTCCGACAGCCTGTTTTGCCGGTGCGTTTATGGTCGCCAAACAGGCTGGGCGTCGGTCGCCCTTTCTCATGAGACTCTCGACCTGGTGCAAGGCGCTTTCGGTTTGGTGCAGGAAAGGTGGCCACGCCACGGGTCGCAATCGTCTTCGACGCTGGCCATCACTCATCTGCCTCTGACGCTCAGCGCGTGCATCGATGGTCCCACACTCACCTATGACGAACTCCGCCAATTGCAGTTGAACGACATAGTTCTGCTTCCGCCGGCTTCGATCAATTCAAGCGGCGATTCACCCGCCGTTGGCGTTTTTTCCGTCGCACTCAGCGTTTGCGGCAGGCGTTTGGGCTACGGGACATTGCAGCGTCAGGACATCACTCTCACCCATATCAACACGGATCAACCTATGACACACACAACGACTCCCAACAACGACGCGCCGTTGCAGCCGCTGCATGACCTTCCTGTTGAGGTGGTCTTTGAGGTCGCCCGACGCACCGCCACCCTTAGCCAGATTCAGTCTCTGGCGCCCGGGCAAACGCTCACCCTCGACAAGCCTTTATCCGGCGCCGTCACGCTGCTGGTTCAGGGTCAGCCCATCGCGGAAGCCGAACTGGTGCAGGTGGGCGATCAGATCGGCGCCCGTATCACACGTTTGTCGCTCACGCCTGCCGTCTCTGCTGAGACTGGGCCTATACAGGAGAGCGAACAACAGAAAGAACAGGAGAATGAGCATGACGTTGCCTGATCCTTTTTACCTGACCCTCGGGTTGGCGGGCATCGCTCTGATCCCGTTCTTTGCGGTGATGGCTACGTCCTTCGTGAAGATCGCCGTAGTCTTGGGGTTACTGCGTAACGCTTTAGGCATTCAGCAGATCCCGCCGAACATGGCGCTCTACGGGCTGTCCATCATCCTGACCGCCTACATCATGGCGCCGGTGGGCATCAGCGCCTACAACGAACTCAGCAGCCAGCCGATCTCCCTGGAGAATACGCAGGAGTTGAAAGCGCTCGTGGACACCGCCTCGCAACCTTACAAGGCGTTTCTGCAACGGCACGGCTCGGAGGATGAGCAGACGTTCTTTCATGAAACGGCGGCGGAAATCTGGCCGGAAGACGTCGCGAAAGGCCTGGAAAAAGACAGCTTTTTCGTGCTGATTCCCGCATTCACCGCCAGCGAACTCACCAGCGCCTTTGAAATCGGGTTTCTGATTTATCTGCCCTTCCTGGCGATTGACCTGATCATCTCCAACATCCTGTTGGCCATGGGCATGATGATGGTCTCCCCCATGACCATCTCCCTGCCCTTCAAGCTGTTGTTATTCGTGCTGATGGACGGATGGACGCGCCTTATCCATGGGCTGGTGCTCGCCTATCAATAGCCGACAGCCATTCATCCCATACGCAGAACAGGCGCAGAACGGACTCAAGTACGGACAAGCGTTTGAGTAGAGACCGATAAAACCGGATGACAGAGAGTGAAGCTATGACCGAAGCCGACGTTATTCAATACACCACGGAAGCGCTGATGCTGGTGCTGATCCTTTCCATGCCGCCGATCCTGGTGGCGACCTTTACCGGCGTGCTGGTCAGCCTGTTGCAGGCGGTGACGCAGATCCAGGAGCAGACCCTGGGGTTCGCCGTAAAACTGGTGGCCATCGTCGCCACCCTTTACCTGACTGCGCGCTGGCTCGGCATCGAGATGTACCAGTACACGGTGCTGGTGTTCGACGCCATTCCCGATGTGGCCGGTTGATGCAAATGAAGAGCCGATGCAAGCGAAGAACGACTGATGAATATTGAACTGATCTCCCACACGTTGTTTGTGTTCTTTATGTCGTCCGCGCGCATGCTGGCGATGTTTATGATGCTGCCGTTTCTGTCCAAACAGTCTTTGGGCAACGCAATGATCCGCAACGGCGTGGTCGCCAGTTTTTCCCTCATTACCTATCCGCTTGTCGAGCATGGTCTGGACACCCAAGCTTTGGACGGACTGCATCTGCTGCTGATCATCGTCAAAGAAGTCGGTATTGGCCTGGCGATGGGATTTGTATTGGTAATGCCGTTTTGGGCGATTGAGTCGGTGGGCTTTTTTATTGATAACCAGCGCGGCGCGACAATGGCGAGTGCGTTAAACCCGCTGTCTGGATCGCAAACGTCACCACTGGGCATTCTGTTGACGCAGTCCCTGGTTACCCTGTTCTTTATCAGCGGTTCTTTTCTGCTGATGCTCTATGTGCTGTACAAGAGCTACGCGGTCTGGCCTGTATTTGCATTTTTCCCTTCTCTCTCACTGGACGGCCCTGGCTTCTTCCTGGCGCAACTGGACACCTTGATGCGACTTACCGTGCTGCTGGGCGCGCCGGTGGTGATTGTGATGTTTCTGACCGAGTTTGGCCTGGCGCTGATCAGCCGCTTCGCGCCGCAACTGAACGTGTTCATCCTGGCGATGCCGCTGAAAAGCGCAGTGGGACTGGCGCTGTTGTGTGTCTACGCAGGCTTTGTAATCCGTTATTTCAGCGAGTTGCTGGCGGATATCGACGGTCTGCTACAACCGCTGTTTAACCTCTTGTCTTGAACGACCGTCAATTAGCGTAAACCTTCACGCCCCCCCATACGGATAAAATGTAAGAAGACCAAAGCAATGAGTGAAAAGACCGAAAAGCCCACCCCGAAGAAGCTCCGCGACGCCCGTAAAAAGGGTCAGGTGGCGCACAGTAAGGAGCTGGTGTCCACCGCCATGATGATCGCCATGTACGGACTCCTGTTCGCTTCCGGTTATGGTTTGGTGGAAGCGCTGCAAAGCCTGATCGATTTGCCCCCACGCTTTTACGGTCAGCCTTTCAGGGAAGCATTACAGGCGGTGCTGAATGGCGTGTTCGAGAAGAGTCTGGACATCCTGCTCCCTTTTATCCTGCTGGTGATCGTCACTGCGGTGGTCGCTAATGTCGGGCATGTCGGCCCGTTGTTCGCCATGGAATCGATCAAGTTCGATCTGAAGAAAATCGACCCGGTGGAAGGCGTTAAGAAGCTGTTTTCAGTACGGAGCCTGGTGGAGTTGCTCAAGTCCATCGTAAAAATCCTGTTCCTGTCCATCCTGATCTACTGGGTGATCACATCCAATCTCAACGACATCAGCAAACTCCCCCACTGCGGCTCAGACTGCGTCATGCCCTTTATCGGCCACCTGATGCTGCAACTGGCGATGGTGTCCATGTTCGCGTTTGTGATCGTAGCGGTGCTGGATTTTCTTTATCAGAAGCATGAACACCAAAAGCAACTGCGCATGACCAAAGATGAAGTGAAACGGGAATACAAAGACGCCGAAGGCAACCCGGAAGTCATCGGCCAACGCAAACAGATTCACCGAGAAATGCTGGACGGCGGCATGATCAGCCAAATCAAAAAAGCCTCCGTCATCGTCACCAACCCCACCCACATCGCCATCGGTATCTACTACGACGGCGACAAACGCAGCCTGCCAACTGTCATCCTCAAAGCCAAAAACACCACCGCCCAAAGAGTAAAGAAAATCGCCGCCAAAGAAGGCATTCCCATCATGGAAAACATCCCCCTCGCCCGCGCTTTATACGCCCAAGCCGAACTGGAGAACTACATCCCTTCAGAGTTGATTGAGCCGGTGGCGGAAGTGTTGAAGTGGGTGGCTGGGTTGGAGAGTTAGGAGGTTGCAGGTAAGAGGTTTTAATCCGAAAGCCTGCATCAGCTGTACTGGGTATCTCTAAGGAACCTCTGAATAACCCATAGTTATCCCAATATCCCTCTCCATTGTGCATTTGGCCCAACCATATACTGCTTTTTCCAACAACTTTCGCCCCTTTCAGGACGGAAGTGGGCCTATCGCCCTATATCCGCAGCTCTTTCCACACCGTAAGAAGATTGCTGAAGGCCGCCAGTAGATATAATCGATTCCTGTTCTTCGCCAGGCCTCGATAGCGGACTTTGCCATAACCAAACACCTGCTTAATGTAGCGGAATGGATGCTCCACTTTGGCTCGGATGCTCGCTTTCAGCATCTCCATTCTCTGATGCTCTTTGCTCAGTGTGCGGCGCACGCCTGGACGTCTCGCGATAAACCAGGCGACACCCGCCCGCTTCTGGTGTTCCTCCCGCTTATGAATGCCTTGGTAACCGGCATCGCCGAACACGACGCTTTCTTCTCCATGCAGCAATTTGCCCGCAACTGTGATGTCATGGACATTCGCTCCCGTCGCTTCAAGGCTGTGAATCAGTCCCCGGGCGCTGTCTACGCCAATGTGCATTTTCATACCAAAGCGCCACTCATTGCCTTTCTTGGTCTGGCGCATCTCCGGGTCGCGTTGGCCGCTCTGGTTTTTAGTGGAGCTCGGGGCGGAAATAATCGTCGCGTCCACAATGCTGCCTTCCCGCATCATCAGCCCTTGCTTCTGTAGTTGTTTGTTCACTTCCTTGAAAAGCGTCTTGCCTAAACCGTGACGCTCCAGCAGGTGACGAAAATGGAGGATCGTGCTTTCATCCGGCAATCGGTCTGACAGGCGCAGACCAGCAAAGCGACGCATGGACTCAATCTCATACAGCGCATCTTCCATCGCGGGATCGCTGAGGTTATAGAACAGTTGCATGCAGTGAACGCGAAGCATGGCGGATAACGGATACGGCGGCCGGCCATTCTCACCCTTGGGATAATGACGGGCGACCTTCTTCTCCAACCGTTCCCAGGGAATCAGCTTATCCATCCGCTCCAGAAAGATTTCCCGGCGGGTCTTACGCTTTTTATTCTGGTATTCGGCTTCGGAGAAAGTCATCTGATCCATGAAAAGTGTTCCTGCTGAGTTGGACTGCCGTATTATGACTGATTCTGGGAGTTATTCAGAGGTTCCTTAACATCTCTAACGTATTCGGCATATTGCCACTTACACCTGGAGGAAGTTTATCATTTAGCCGGATATTGTAATCTCTAACACTTAACCCTGCTTTACCAAGAGCCATTTTTAGCTGCTTGATGGTAACAGGACTAAACTCGCCGACAAAGTCGCCGTGTTCCCGATAAGAAGGAATGGGGTAACTATTGGCATTTGTTATTGCCTTAGCTTGCCGAGCCGGATCTTCCTTCTTCGCCGTCAACCCAAACGGGTCAACCCATCCCACCGGATTTGGCGCATATTGGTAGGCATTGGCGCCGCCCAGGAGGCCGATGGGGTCTTGATTGATGAAGCGGCCGCTTTGGGGATCATAGTACCGGTGGCGGTTGTAATGGAAGCCGGTTTCTTCGTCGTAATACTGACCTTGGAAGCGTAGCGGGTTGTGGACGCTTTCTACGTCTTGCAGGGCCAGGGCGCCGTAGGCTTTGTAGCGGGCGGACCAGACCAGGGTTCCTTCGGCGTCGGTCATTTCCTGGGGCGTGCCCAGGTGATCCAGGTGGTAGTGGTAGACTTTTTCGTCCTGGATGAACGCCAGCGGACGGAAGGAGTCGGGTTCGTAGACGTAGAGCTTGCGCAGGTGCTGGCGTTGTTCGGACAGCAGCACGTCGCCGTTCCACAGGAATTCCGTCTGCCCGAAGGCGTCCTGTTTTGAGATACGGCGGCCCAAGGCGTCGTAACGATACTCGGTGCGCTGGCCGTCTTTCTCCACCGCAATCAGCTGGTTCTGCTTGTTGTAGAGGTAGCGGGTTTCCAGTTTGCCGCCTTTGCCGCGACGTTCGCGGATCAGGTTGCCGGCGTCGTCATAGTCAAAGTGGCGGTCGCCATGGAATTGCAGGCGGTTGCCTTTTTTCACCGCGCTATCGCTTTCTCCGCTCAGGATATTGCCCGCCGGGTCGAAGTCGAACTGCTCGTTGCAGTAGCTCTCCACCTGCTTGAGACGGTCCAGGGCGTCGTAATGGTAGCGGGTCGCGCCTTTTTGCAGATCGTCGATCAGCGCCAGATTGCCATGGTGATCGTAGTGATAACGACGGTCGATCAGTTGCGTCTTGTTGGCTTCATGGTTGACGCGATGACGGCTCAGGCGGCCCATCAGGTCGTATTCGTACTGGGATTGCAGCGCGCCCTGCTGGCGAGCGACTTCGCGGCCCTGCTCATCTCGGGTGATTTGCGTCAGCAGGTTGTCATTGTAGAGGGCTTCGCAGAACAGGCCATGCTGATCGTAGGCGAAGTTAAGCCGGGTTCCATCCGCTAACTGGGTTTGCGTGCGCAGGCCCAGGGGATCGTAATCATGGCGCAGCACATGCTGGTCCTGACGTTCTTCCGTTAACTGGCCCAGGGCGTTGTAGGCGAAGCGCAATTGTCGGTGAGGGTTGCTGGCTTCAGTGAGCCGTCCCGCCGCATCGTAGTGGAACTGGCTGACCCCGCCGTCCGGGCTGTGTTTTTCCCGCAGCCGGCCCAGCGGATCGCGGCGGAAGCGAGTGGTGTTGGCCTGTTCCGACGGCAGGTCGATGTGAACGCCTTCCAGATGAGAGACCAAATGACCCGCGCGGTTGTACTGGTACTCCTGAATGCGGCCGTCGAAGCCAATTTCCCTGATCAGGCGTTCATTGCGATCGTAGCCCAGTTTATAGCGCTCGCCCTTTTCATTGATCAGACCGATCAGGTTGCGTTCTTTGTCGTACAGGTATTCAAACACCTGTCCGTTGGGGTCGATCTTTTTGCGCACCTGGGACAGGCCGTCGTACACGTATTCCGTGCAGCGGCCGGCGGCGTCGATAAAGTGGGTCAGTTGACTGTTGGCGTTGTAGCGCAACTGCACGGCGGAGCCGTCCGGATGCTGTACGCGGGTGACGTTGCCGAGCAGGTCGTATTCGTATTCGGTTGTGCGCTGCTCCGCGTCCACAACCGCGCCGATATCGCCGTCTTCGTTCAGCAGGTACTCGGTGCGGCGGCCGTTGACGCTTTCGCTGACTAATTGCGCCAGCGCATTCCAGACGAAGGTTTTTTCATTGCCGGCGGCGTCGGTGATGGTCTGCGGCAGGCCGCGTTCGTTATAGGCGTAGCGGGTTTGGTTGCCGAGCGGATCGGTGACGCAGGTCAGCAGCCCTTGGCCGTTGTACTCGCGACGCCAGCTGTGGCCCAGGGGATTGATCATCTCCACCGGCTGGCCGCGGTGGTTGTAGCGGATTTTGTAAGACGCGCCAGTGGCGTCGGTCAGTTGCGTCAGTAATCCCTGCTCGTCGTAAGCGTAACGGGTGACGCCGCCTTCCGGGTCGATATGTTCGATCAGCTGGCCTTGTTTGTTGTAGGCCATACGCGTGACCCCGCCTTCGGGATCGATTTCCTTGATGATCTTGCCGCGGTGGTCGTAGTAGTAAGTGGTTTTGCCGCCGTTGCTGTCGAAGGCGTGGGAGACTTTATTGGCGATATCCCATTCAAAACGGTAATCGTAAATGCCGCGATCGCCCCACTGGCGCAGACACTTGCCGCTCGGGCTGTACTGACTCCACTCGAAATAGAAGCTGAAGCCGGTTTTCAGGGTGCGGCGGGTGATGACGTGATGGCGGTAGGCGTAGGTTTCGCTGGCGCCCGCCCGGTCTGCGGCGCGGATCAGGTCCTGCTGTTCGTCATAGTCGTAGGTGGCCAAGGTCGCGACGGCGCCGTTAGTTTGGATCGACTGGATTTCGCACATTAGCCCCTGGGCGTTGTGCAGGATATGCAAACGCGGTCCCCAGTTGGCTTGCAGGATAGTGATGGGACGCGCATAACCTTCCACGTCCTGCCAGTAAGCGATGTCGATGCGATTGCCCAGGGCGTCCACCAGGGCTTCCAGGCGGTAAGCGCCGTTGCCGCCGACAAAGACCTTGTCCGGTTGTCCCATCTGCTGCAGCGCGTAGGTGTTCTCGTCCACCCGATGCAGGGTCATGCGCTCCGCCGCGTTGCGGCTGGACTGTTCGATCAGGGGACGCGGGAATTCGATATAACGGCCTTCGTCGGTGGTGAAGGGGATGCGGCCGTTGTCCTCTTCCAGGGTCTGACACAACAGGTGCGTCCAGCCGACGCCCAGGCCGCGTTGATGGTTGTTGGACGACTTGTAGGTGCGTTTCCACACCAACGGCATGGGACCGGGCAAGGTGAAATCCACCAGGTCCAGCAGCTCCTCGCCGGTGATCATGCTCACTGGATCGCCGCTGACGCAGGCTTCGTCGTTGGCGGTTTGCGTGTCGCCGTTGTCGTTATGGCCGCTGGCGTCGCTGACGGACGTCTCTTCAACACTGGGCGCTGACGAAGCAGGAGGCGGCGGCGCTCCATAACTGGTTTTTGGGCTCTTTTCACTGGCCCAGCCCACATTGCCGTTGAACGACGGATGGCTTTCCGCCATGGGATTGGAGGCGGCCGCGCCGCCCGCAGCAGTCCCCGCCGGACGTTTCGGCGAGGGCGTTTTCACCGGCTTCAGGCGATTCAGCAACTGGGTGGCGGCGTGGGTGTTCGACTGTCCTGGCGTCAGCTTTTTGTCTTTCTCAATAATCAGTGGATGGAAAGGTTTTTCGCTTGCATCCACCACCAGAAGCACATTGCCATGGCGCGCTTCACAAATCAGGGTATTGCGCCAGCTATTAAACGCCGCTGCGGTGCGGCCGGGAAACTTGTTTGAGGTGGACTGAAAATGACTTCCCTGCAGCGAGGCGATAAAGGCGTCGAAATCTTTGCCGCGCCCGTCCCCATCGTTCAGACACTTCTCGATATAGCCAATGGCGGTGGTGGGCGACTCAATGCGCGTCAGTTCATCGGCGACGATATCCAAGTGATGTTTGACTTGGAAGCGACGGGGGTAATGCATGCAGGAAACATCCCTTGTTAAAGGCCACTGGGGCGGAGACGGACAAATGATAATTGGAAAAGCGACAAAATCTGGCCGCATTGGCGACCGGGCGCGCTACATTGTACGTTTGGCCTGCCGCTGTCCCAATCCACCATTCGGCATATGCCGTAGGTGCAGTCCTGCAGATAAATGCCCTGTAGGGTAAGTGTTCGGGAAGTGCAAGAGTGTCCGCTTTCTGGAGCGTTTAGCCACGGCAGACAAATAGTTTGATAAGAGTGCGGGCGGGCCGCCCGCGCTCCCAGGGAAGTGTTTAGTTTTGGGGAGCGGACAAGGCTTGCTCCACCAGCGTATTCAGCTTGGCGAAGCGGTCGGAGATGGAGCCTTTGATAATGCCGGCGTCCCCTTGCAGTACGTAGGCGTCGCGGGGAAGTCGCGGGTCTGCGATGATGTCGAAGTATTCAATGCCCGGAAAATGAGACAGGACATCGGGTAACGCCGCTTTCACTTGAGCTTCCATTTCGGGCGCGACATGGACGGTGACGCGATAGTCCTCGCGCAAGGACGCCAGGCCGGTTTGAATGAGGCTCGCGATTTTCACTTCATCGCCGATATCGCCAAACAGTTTCTCCACGCTGAGTTTCACCAGCTCAATCAAATCCGATTCCGCCATCTGCAGCATCTGATGAGCCCGCATACTGGTGGTGATCAGGCGCTCGGCGCTTTCCTCTTTGGCTTTCGCCAGGCCATCCTGATAGCCGTTTTGTAACGCCGCCTGCGCCTGTCTTTTCGCGTCAGCCAGGATTGCATCCGCTTCGGCGCGAGCGGCGTCGAGGAGCCTGTCCGCATCATGCCAGGACTGGTAATCAGACGCCTTAACAAGGCTATTTCTAACTTTAATTTTCTCTTGTATGTTTCTGATTAAAATGAAATTGGCTTCCATGACGGCATGATCTCCTGAGCAATTTTAAAGAGTAATCCCCTCGCCTTTTCCACGACGTCAGGGTGATTAACGTCCAACGTCATGTTGGGCATTTCATCATTCGTAGAACAATGCGTGAAGCAATGGGACCGTTGCTTGGGGAAGAAAAACGGCAGGCGTTTTTGCGCAGATAGCGGCAGATTCGCTGACGCTGCCGCCAACAACGTTACTCCCGCACTTTGGATCATTTTGTAGACAGTCGGCGTATCTTCGTCGGCCAGCACGGGGATATGATCCCAAGCGGCGCCCACCATAAACTGCGCCCGCTCCAGCGCGAAACAATAACCCTCCTCCCCCAATGCGACTTTTAATTCGCGCTGACGACGTCCGCAAATGATTCGCTTCAAGCTCAAATGATGGAGCGCCAGTCCCGCCCACATGGCGAGTTGGGGGATGTTCAGCGAGGTTTGCGTCAGCAACTGCAGCAACGGATCGGAAAACGCCTCCGGGGCGACCGGCTCTAAAGGCTCGGACTGCTCCAGTAAGAAGCGGTTCAGGGTTCTTGCTGCGTCAGTCCGACCTCGCATGGCGGCTAAACGCGTTGGCGTCAGCCAGGGGGTGAACCAGCTGGCGTCGGCGTAAATGCCCGGGGCGCCGTTAAAACGGGCCGCCTGAATAAGAAGTTCTGCTCGCATTGACGAACTCACCTTGAGGTCACCGTGGACATTAAGCCTGCTCTAAGGCCAGTGTGTGAGTACTGCGTTGTTTCATACGTCGATACAGCAGCAGATTGCCGCCGAGAGCGCAGATCAACAGCAACCCGCCAACGGAGAGCAATCCGTAAAGGCGATCGATCGATCCCGCGGCGACATTCACGGAAAACACACTCTCCATCGCAGCGCCGCCAGCGACCGGCGCTGCCTGAGTCGGAAACAGCGCGACGGCGATATTGTCATAGCTGAGCCCTTCAATGCTGTTGTTCACCAGCAACTTAATCTGCGGCACGAAATCATCCAGATTGACGGTGCTTTCATACTTGATGAACACCGAGGCGGAGGACACTTTCAACGGCGCTTTTTTGTTCTCCACCTCCGGCATCACCACATGCACGCGGGCGGTAATCACCCCGTCCAGTTGCGACAGGGTCGCGGCAATCTCCTGAGACAGGCCGTATATGTAGCGCGCCCGCTCTTCCAAAGGCGATGAAATCAAGCCGTCTTTCTTGAACAGCTCGCCAACGCTGGTGAAGTCATCGCGGGGATAACCCCGGCTTTTGAGCAGGCGGATCGCCTGGGACAACTGCGCGCGCTCAACGCTGAGAGCGACAGTCTGCCCTTTCTGGCCCGGGACTTTTTCCGCCTCCAGGCCTTCCTCCAGCAGAATCGACAGCATCTCCGCGCCTTCTTTCTCAGTCAGATCGCTGTACAGCGTCTCTTTACAGCCGCTCAGGGCGAAGACAAGCAGAAAGCCCAGCAAAAGCCGCATTCGACGAGAGAACCGGTATGGTGTGGATGTGTTTTTCATGGCTACTGACTCTTGAGCAATGTATCCAGGTTCTGCGTGCTCTTGCTGACGGTTTTACTGATCAGCTCGCCCTGCAGCGTCAGTTGGGCGAGGTCCATCTGCAGCTTGAGCATATCGCCCATATTGAGTGGGTCGGCGCTGTTCAAGGTGAGCTGCATCGCCTCCATTTGCTGGTCATAGCCGGACTTCACGTTCTGCATGCCCTGCAGCACTTTATCTCCCAGCGTGTTATCCGACGCCTCTACGCCCAAAGTGACTGGCGACCCGTCTGATGTTGAATGCGCAGACATGTCCGATTGTGGCTGAAGACTTTGCTGAAAACGCTCCAACGCCGCCGGGTCCGCCGTCAGTTCCGGGGCGGCGAGTTGATCTGAATTGAGAAAATTCAGGCTGTATTGAATATTGATAGGGTCCATGGTTACCTGCCTTCTATTTCATACTGGATGATGTCTTGGGCCAATTTGGCGGCGGTGGCGTCCGGCGACTGGGAGGTCTTGGCCAGCAGCGCCCTCGCCTCCTCTTCGCGCCCCTGTTGCAACCAGATCAAACCCTGGAAACAGCTCAACACCGGGTCGCTGTTGTGGCCGCCTTCGACGCTATGTCCGCGGCCGCGCCCTGGTTCCTGCAGTCGCTCCGCCAACGCCAGCCCCAGGGTCGACGCGGGGTTGCCCGGTTTGATCCGGTTCACCGTCGTGAGCACTTTGCGAGCGTCATCGACAGCGCCTTCGAGCAGCATGTCGAAGGCTTCCAGAGCCAGTTTGCGCAGAACTATTCTATGTAGAATCAGGTCGTCGATGCTGGCGTCCATGTCTGCGCTCACTGCATTTTCTGCACGATGCTGGCGATGGTGTCCTTGAGGGACTTGATCGTCGTGCTTTGCAGGTTGGTGATCAGCCCCCACTCCTGGACCTTCTGCTGAAATTTGATCAGGTCCGAGGAGTTATTGGGGTCCATGCTGTTGGCGAAGGAGCGCAACTCCTCCTCCTTCAATGTCGCCTGGCGACCCATCGCATCGTTGATTGCATCAAAATTGAACGCCATATCGGCTTCCTCCATCGTCAGTGTTGTCTATTCGAGCATCGTTAAATAACGCGTTGTTAAATTGAGGGCGGTTAAATCGGCGGATCACCAGATCCACCGCCGCATCCAGATCCGCCAGCAGGTAATACTCTGACGGCTGACATCCCACCTTCAGGCGCGCTTGTAACTGCCGCTGATAATCCACCAGCAGCTGCAGCCACTCCTGGGGCGTACGTTCGCTAAAGTTGTCTCCCATTTGCTTCTCCTGTGGTTCCGTTGTTGTTAACACGGCAGTGATATTGGTCTGATTAATTTTCGCCGGATACGTCCGCGCCGGAACCGACGCGATACTTGATCAATTCCTCGCCCCGTCGCAGAACGACAGCGTCCTTGACGACCTGCTCCAAAAAATAGCCATCGCTGACGTGAGCTCCCAGCCCGTAACGGCGTCCGTTCGCCAGCACAAGATGGGGAACCGCGCCCAGGCTGACGCTACGAATCGCAAGCGTGGGCCGAGCGTCGGCGATGACAGCCAAGTCCAGCGTTCCGCCGAAACGTTCCTGAAACTTGCGTTGAACCCGCCGCCACGCCTCGGAGTCCTCCAGACGAATATCGGATGTGATGGACAAACGCCCGTCTTGCGCATTGACCAGCACTTCTTTATCGAGCCCTTCCTCCTGCAACCACTGTTTCAGTTGATTCAGTCGGCTTTCCGGCCTCTCTACGCGGTCCTGAATGTGAGTCAGACCGGGAATGTCGGCGAGCAGCAGCTCTTTATGCCGTAACCAGTTGTCCAGGTTTGTTTCGACGCCGCTGATCACCAGCTCGCCGGGCTGAGTTCCGAGACTGACCGTCAGATGCGATAACTGAAACTGTTGTAGCAGGGTTTCCGTTGAGCGTTTGACGCTCTCCATGACGCGGATATCCAGCTCAAACGGCGCATTCAGCGCTTGCAGACGCCGCTTTAGGTCCGCCGCTTGCGCAGCGGTGTCGACGTAACCACTGATCAGCCATTTGTTCGCGCCGTTACTCAGGGTCTGAGGATTGACGGCGAGTCCTTCGAAACGCCAGTCCTGAGCAACAATACCGGCGAGATCCAGGGACGCTTCCGGTTGGATAACGCCAGCATCGAGAAAGCGGCTGTTGAAGATCACGCCGCCGGCGATGAAACACAGAAACACCGGCAGCATGAGTTTGGAGCTTCGTGGCAGTCCCCTGCGAACGTTGTCCCGACGCTTGTCCACGGGATCTTTCGCATGCTCCGACTCTGCTGCTGCGGGAAGATTAGACGCGTTGGATTCCGCCGCGTGACGAGGCGTGGGCGGTGAAATGTCCGGCCAGCGCTGGTTGGTCGGGCCAAAACAAAAATGCAGCATCCCCAGGGAATAAATCGAGAATGCGTCGACTTTTACATCCAGCTCGTCGACCTCCCGCCATTCGCACAGCAACGCCACGCTTGTCTCATTGCCCGTCTCATTTGCTTCTTCCCGTAGCAGGCGCACGCCGTCCACTCCAACATCCAGCGTAAACGCCAGCTCGGGCAGCAGTTTGTCGTGCAACACAATGTCGCCATCGTCTGCAGAACCGACCCGGTAGGCGCGGTTTTCGAGGCGCATTTCCGCGCCTGCGTGAGGCCCGGAGAGCAACTTGATCATCCATTGTGCGCTAGTCATTGCTGTACTTGTGTCCGGTTTGTGAGTGAAGCATTTGGGTTGCGGCGGAGTTGTATGGAAGTCGCCGCGCTTGTGTTAACAGTGCCGTAGCTTGTGTTAACAATGCCTTAGGAAGGCGCCTGCAACCATATATCCACAGGCCTAATTGGCTTCTATGGCGTAAAGAGTTCCGGGGCCGTGCTCAGATACTTGTTGATCAGGGATTCCAGCCGGCGGTTGTATTTAATTTCAGCCGTGTTGGAGCCAACGATGCGGGGTGATATCAGAAACAGTCTGGCTCGTTTCTGCAGCTGGCTGCCGTCGGTACGGAACAGGCGCCCCAATAGCGGGATATCGCCCAGTACGGGAATCTTGCTGCTGGTGGTGGAGTCCTGATTGAAGTAATAACCGCCGACAAGCAGGCTGCCGTTGTCGTTCACCAGGGCTTCGGTGGTGATGATGCTTTTGCTGACGGCGGGTATGTCATCCACGGCCTGTCCGGTCTGCTGGCCATCTTCAATATTGATATTCAGATGAATTTTATCGCTGAGATCGCCTTTCACGATGTGCGGCGTCACTCTGACCACTGAGCCGACGGACACCGGAAACAGGTCCACTTCCCGATCGCCCACAAGCCGCACGAAAAAGGTGGTGCTGTGATCCAACACCGCTTCGATGTTATCCAGGGTCAGAATCGTCGGCTGGGACAGCACGCTGGCGTCGCCATCTTCCGATAAGGCGCGAATGCGCGAGAGAAACAAGTCTTGCGTGTTGGTCAGCAAGGTGGAGAAGTTAGCGCCGTCGCCCACCACGAAAGACAGCTCGTTGGCACTGCGCGGCAAAGCGCCTTGAGAGAAATCCGCGTTGGTGAAACTACCGTTACGTCCATTGATCTGCCACTCAAATCCCATTTCGTTCAGACGATCCGTACTCACGTCGATAATCGAGACTTCAATCTCCACCTGGCTTCTAGGTTGGTCCAAGGAGTCGATGAGTTCCTGATAGAGGGGCATTTTCGACTGGCGATCATGCACGATGACCGCATTCAGACGCTCGTTGGCGATGATGTATCCCGCCGTTTCCGAGTTGACGCCGCCCTCCTCGCTTCGCACGGAGACGATCTCTCGGTTGGTCTCCTGAGAGGGCGTGATGTCCGTCGGCCCGTAACGTCCCTGAGCCAGCCCTTGTCCTTTCAGTTTGGGAAGGGGTCTCGGCGCAATCCCGTTGACGGTCGGTTCAGATATGCGCCGACCTAAAATCGCCTGCAACGAAGAGGCCACGCCGGGAACCGCTATTCTTTGCCCGCCAATCACCATGGAGCGATCATCCGCCCAGGCGTGCTTGAGTTCAAACACCTGCACCACAAAGGCGTCGCCGGTTTTGGGCTTGCCCTGTTGTCCAGAGCTCAGAATATCCGCTACTTCCTTGACCAACTGGGTATAACGGGGCGGCCCGGACACCATCACGATTCCTTCCCCGGGGATGGCCCTGAGAGTATAGCGTCGGTCCAGCACGCCCAGATTCGTCAGGGTTTTGATCAGGCGTTGAGATGAGACGTCCTGCAGATGAATCAGATCTGTCTCCACTTCGCTGGCGCCGTAGACGTAGAGCACCTGGCCGTCGTAGTACCACAGCAGGCTGTGCAGCTTGGCCAGTCTGTCGATAAAGTCTCGGGCTGGCGCTTTTTCGAAGCGGCCGTTGACCACGCCCTGAATTTTATCGCTGACCACAACCGGCGTGTTGATCGCGGCGGCGAACTGCTGCAACAACTCCTGGATGGGCTCATTTTCCGCATAATGGGCGTAGCTAAGTTTGGCCCACGGCCATCCTTCGGCGCGCACCGCCGCACTCGACAGGCACAATAACAATACGATTAATGACAGTAGCGGCCTCATCTTCTATTCCTCTGGTCTGTGCAGGCGGCAGCCTTGCGGATTCAAACTGAGTTCAGATTAGAGGTCCGGCCGGTTTGGCCATATCAGCCTACCGATGTATTTGTGCAACATGGCGGAAAAACAAGAAGCGAGCGCCATCAAGTCTCGCCAATGTGTCTCACCACCAGCGAACCAGGATGACGCTCAATCACCGCCCCTTAACCGGAAAAAATATTGATGCGATTTAACAACGACATAAAGTTAGTCGCGCCTGCTTGCAGGTTGTTGCTTATGGTTTTCTGAAATTTATCCATAAGGTTCGGGTTAGCGGTGGACGCGGATTTCAACACCGCCTTATAAACGTCGATCTGCTGATCATTGTTTAGGTCATCGAATTGAGTATTCGCGTCCAACTCCTGATCTCTCACCAGCTGCGCCGTCTTCCTGTCTATCAAACCATCGAATCCCAATCCTTCTTTCTTCATAAAGACTGAAAGCTGACGGCCGAAAAAGGACAGCTGATCGCGGGTTTCCTGCATGGTGACGTTTCTTTGCAGAGACGCGCCCACACTCAGCTCTCCCCACATCTGATTATGCTCCTGGGACTCATCCAGAGGCGGAAGATCATCGAACTGCGCCAGTTTCTCCAGTGCGATGATTTCTTTCTCCTGCTGCAGCCTGATATTGAAATCATGCTCAGTCCCAGGTACGCCATCAGACCAATTGTCAGTCCGCTGCCGCGCATTATCTTCAGCTTGCTGGACTTCCTCCGCGCTTAAATTATCAACATCAAACGCCAGAAATTCCTGAAACTGCGCCGCCACCTGCGCCGCGTCGCCCGTAGCGTGATGCGTCCCGCTGAAAGAGGTCAAGGCCTGTTCCTTGAGCCGTTCATGGTGTTTGGATCGATCCATATCGTTAAAAAGCGTCTCCGCATTGCCTTCCATACGAGATAGCGGAACCCTGTAGTTCTGCTCCCTGACGGACATATCCCGCAGTGGATTGTTCGGCAGTCGGTTGTACACCGCCGACTTTAAATTTGCGACGCCTTCAAAAAAGCCGCTAAACATAGAACGGGCGTTCTGATCCTGATGGGCAACAGGATTGGGGTTACGCGCCAACGCAAGAGCGCCGGGTTGATGAACAACGCCGCCGCCAGCCTGAACATGATTTTGAGGGGCGATTGGCCCTACGCCACCGCCGTCACCAATAGTCATAATAAATACCTCGCCTTATCGACCTTAAAGAAAATGACTGATATGGCGCCGCAGTCGAGAAAACTGCGGGCCATAAAGGCAAAGTAATCGGGGCGGGAACAGGCAGGTATCGGTCTGTGGATCTATTTTTTCTGCTCTGTGTTTGTGGATAAGCTGCGCCGCAAGAGAGAGGCTAGAGGCTATTTTTCCGCCGAATTAATAACAGAAAGAACGCCGTCCGAACAATAAAGTAACTCTTTCAAAAATTCATATTTGGTGCTCGTATCAGCGGCTCTCAAATTAGTATCTACTATTCTTCTTGATTACGCTCTTTTGATACTCAGTTAGATTCAACAGATAGGAATCTGTAGAAATTACTGGTTTGTCACTTGGTATAAACGACTGACTATATGGCTGACCCAATATATTAGCAAGACTTTCAGCTTTCCTTAACGCATACCTATCTGGAACAGCCGATGGCAATATCCATCCTGTCTTTATAATTTGCCCTCTATTATAGAGCTTGTCCGCAAGTCTATTAAGTTCTTCTCCAACTTTTCTCCCATAGTCAGAATACTTAATATATTGCATGGTTAATTCTCCATTATGTCCCTGTCCGCGATATGGTATATTATTAGGATATCTCACTTCAGACGGAGCAGAATGAATTGGTTTTTCTTCTCGAAATACTTTTCTTTTCGGATCAGGAGCATAACAGCGGACAACAGAGTCTGTATCTAGCAGTTTAGCAATATACATTGACAACTCTATTCTCTCTTGAATTTTACTAATTGCTCCCTGCGAGGAGTCAGATATTTCAAATTCATGAGATGCAGAAGCTCTCTTCGGCGGATACATAAACTTACAGTTTAAAATCTCACTTACAATCTTATTGTAACCATCAAACCTTGCCTTCTCAAATTTTGTACCTATAGAATTTAAATAGCTTTCAGCCGAGTTATTAAGTGCATCATCAAGGTCCGCCTGCCTATGCTTGATATAGCTCATCATTCCAGAAAGTGCTGAAAATGATGAGTTTTCGGGAGCTTTAGACATGTGCTCGTATCGTTTAATAGAGTCTTTGATAGAGCTTACCATTCTTTGTCCGACAGCCCTTTCAGCTTCAGAGTATAGCCCGCCAACAATACTACGGACTTTTTCATTTGTGTAAACGTTATTAAAGGTCTTCTCGAGATTGTTGTTGCAGACAAAACTTAGCGATTTATCATATAGATATCCTTTAATGGATTTTGCTATAGTTGCGGTCAAAACGCTGCCACCGACTAGAGACATAGCTGTAAAAGCGTAGTCAACAGCTTTCTTCTCGAGCTCTTTCTGATTATCAATAACCGACTTAAATCTAATCAAAGCTCTGTCATAATTTGATGCAAACTCCCAGGTGGCCGCCTCCCAATGTGCAGTTGCGTTAGTTACAGCCTGTGATATTTTAATTACTTGATATTGAACTTGAGCCAGGCTCAAACCTTCAGTACTGCTCATTGCACTACTCCTTAGTCACAGTTAAGAATAGTTTCGGAGTCCTTTTTGACAAAGAACACATTGCAAAACTCCGGATCCAACTTTTCAATATTATTAAAGAGAATATTTATTCCTGAGAATTTTTCAGGCTTATCATAAACATCATGTTCTTTAGCGGCATCATTTCCATATATATCTTTAACATCCTCATTAAAGCTAATACTTACAAATGCTCTGACAAATCCGCGATGGCCTTCCACAGACCTTCTTAGCTCAGGCAATGCAGCTATATCCACCGGCAACTCTTTCAAATCATTCGCACTCAGATCCAACATGGTTAACTTTGTCACCTTTCCTATTTCTATAGATATATCCCTAACCTTATTGCCCGACAAAGAAAGACCTACAAGAGCATCAAAATTTCCGATCTCTTTCGGAATAACGGATATTTTATTCATTGACAAATCCAATAACTTGAGTTCTTTATTGTTTTCTAGCTGAACAGGAAACTCTCTAAAATCATTCAAGGAAATTATTATTCTTCTTAGGGACTTCAGCCTTTCTATTTCTTTAGGAATCGAGCCAATATGATTGTTAGACGCGAATATATCTTTCAGGCCACTCAATGAGAGCAAAACGGCAGGAAACTCAGAAAAATCATTATCATCAATATATATTTGTCTCAATTTATTTAGAGAAGCTATTGACTTTGGCAATTCAGAAAGAGAGTTATTTCCCAATCTTAATATTCGAACATGCTCCATTCCCATGAAGATATCTTCCGGCAGTTTTTTTATACTCATGCCTTCCAAATCTAGAATTATATTCTTATTTATTCTATTTAGTGCGATACAGGAAATAGCGCTGGTTTCTGAAGGCTCATCCGCATCACATAGTTTAGAAAGCTCCCTCAGTTGAGCCTCAGAATACTGAGGAGCAGTATTAGCCTCAGGCTCAGCTTTTTGAGGTTCGGATTGTCCGCATCCGGCAAGCAGAGTAAATATCATTAGAGCAAGAGTGCGCTGAAGCATAGAAAGGCCTTGTTTAACAGTGTTTATATAAATTGAGACGATAATCGGCGGAATTCTTCTCTCCGCGAGCGCCAAAGGTGATGGATGTTATCACTCATGATTGCTTCAGCATAATCCTTCATAGAACAACGGCCTATAACCTATTCGTATAAACAAGCCGGCTTACCAAGTTGAGTTTGCTTCTGGAATCTAAAGCACATAAAAGGCATGAATCTGGGAGGGATATTGTTTGAATGCCTTCTTGCATGTTGTGTTCCGAAAGAATGAGACAAAAGTATTTTTATCCTAACGATAGATAAGCACTTGTCTCAATCGGCAAACTGGCGGGGGCTATATGGCTGATAGGGAAGACCCTAGATGGCGATAAAAAATACTTTAGGCGGTCTGACATCCTAACCGGGTTTCGCCAGACCTCAATAATGTTATTTCCCTTGCTTGTTAATCCCCAACCACCATCTACACTCCTTTAACAGCCATCTGATATGGCATGGCGGGTATCTGATTAACCAAAGGGAGTGTGTTATGACGAACAGCAGCAAATCCGACGACCAGATTGTTTACGCCAGGATTCATCCCTCCATCGGCATCGCTCGTGTTGGTAATTCCCTCGCAGAAGACGGTTTTTATATTGGGCCGCAGGTGTCGAACCCGCCTCCCAAGGAACCCGGTGAGTATCGTGACGCCACTGGCGCTTTGAAGCGTGAAGTGGCGGAGTTCCGCATCTATGGTTATGACGGCAACGGCCAAGTGGTGCGGGAGTTGTCGATTGACGATGTCACCCAGATCGAGTGGACGGTGGAGCTGGCCAACCATAAGGCGGCCTGGTACAACTTTGAACTGGCGCTGGATATCCCGGAAGCCGCAGCGGCGACGCCCAGCACCTTGCGTAACGCCAGCGTTAAAGACCGTAGCGAGCTATCCATTACTCCTGGCCCCCGTTCTATCAACACCACCTCCAGCTACGGCCCGGAGTACCAGTTTCGCGGCGGCAAGTTCATGGGCATAGATGTGCCCTTGGGAGAATTACGCACGGACTCGACCGGTCGTCTGATGGTGTTCGGCGGTCATGGCAAGTCCGCTTCATACGATGGCAAACCGCCCACTACCTTCGCCAATAATGACGGCTGGTATGACGACACCAGCGATGGTCCGGTCACCGCTACGGTCGTTTTCAACGGTAGAAAACTGGATGTGGCGCCAGCCTGGGTGGTGGTCGCGCCTCCCAATTACGGGCCGCAGCAAAAATCCGTGCGCACCATGTACGCATTGATGACGGACTTGGCGATCAACGCCGGCATGGCGCCCGCTCCCACCTGCCCTTCCTTTCAGAATGACATCCTGCCTGTCCTGAAAGCCATGTGCGACTTGCAGTGGATGAACGCAGGATTTGCGGCAGGTTTCGGATTCGGCATGCCGCAACATTTTCTCGACCCTGACTATCTGCGCAAGCTTTCCATGCCCGGCGACGACTATGCCGAGCTGCGGCGAACCGTCGCCAACGCATTTCGCCATCCCGGCCGCAATGACATATCAATGAACCTCTGGCCCTGGGTATATGGCGACGCCATGAACGTCCCCATGCCGCCGGTCAGCAACGCCATGAACGCGTTGACGGAAACCCAGTTGGCCATGCTGGGATACTGGGCGCAGGGACAGTTTGAGTCAGATTACGATCCGGACGCCAACCCGCCCCGCTCCATCGACGACGTGCCGATCAGCGAGCAGCCCGCCTGTCTGGACAAAGCCGCGTTGGAATTCTGTCTGGCGGACGCCTTTCACCCCGGCTGTGAAATGACCTGGCCAGTGCGTCACGCCACCATGTATAGCGAACCCTATCGGTGGCGTCACCGCGCGGCCAACAATCCAGAGCCGAACTACGGCAGTACGCTCACCTCGGCGGAAGCCTTGTCCTATAACGGGCCGCTCTACGCCCAGTTCCCTGGCTCCATCACCCGCTGGATGGCGATCCCCTGGCAAACCGACACCGCGAGCTGCCGGTCCGGCTATGACTCGCAATATGATCCTTACTTGCCCACCTTCTGGCCTGCGCGGGTGCCGAATCAGGTGTTGAGCGAAGAGAACTACAGCAAGGTGATGGATACCGGCCTGACCCGCCAGGAGCGTATCGCCGCCTATCAAGAGCGCTCGGATTGGGATCGCACCCTTGGCGTCGGTTACGACAACCAGTTGGCGAACATGATTGATCGCTTCCCGGAAATGGGCATTGTGGAAGTCCGTCCCGGCGTGCCTAATGACCCGGATTTCCCGCCGGTCATGCAGGTCGAGGATCGCGGCGGTCCCGATATGACGAAAGAAGAACGTCGACTCACCGACCACGCCATGCGCCGTGAACTCATGCGGCAGAAGGCGCCACGGCGATAGTGGTTCATGGCCACAACGACAAGCGCTCAGGATGAGCGCCGCTGGAACGTCATTATTCTGGGCGCTGGCCCCGCCGGTTCTGCGCTGGCGAGGCTCTTGCGTCCGTCTCATAACGTACTGGTGATTGAGCGACGCGCGGCCGGAGAAACAGGTCCACGCATTGGCGAATCGCTACCCGGCGCCGCCAGCGTACTGTTGCGCAAGCTGGGTCTGTGGGAGCGCTTCCTGGAAGGGCCCCATTTGCAACGGGGCTCCGCGTTATCGGTTTGGGACACAGAGACTCCTGTGTGGCGCGATGCGTTATTTGACCCGGCTGGGCCCGGCTGGCTGTTGGACCGACGCGGATTCGACCGTCTGTTATATGAGGGCGCGCTCGAATCCGGAGCCTGCATTCTGGAGGGCCTCCGCCAGTACGACATTGATCGCAGCAATGACGTCTGGTCAATACGACAGCCTCAAGACAACCTCGTGCATACTGCGCCCGTGCTGGTGGACGCCACCGGTCGCTCCGGCGCCATTGCCCGTCGTTTAGGGCTGCCTCGACAGGCTGACGACGATCTGCTTTGCGCCTTCACGTTTTTGCCTTGTCTTCCCAACGATCAGGAAGCGACGCTGCGCACCTGCGCGGACGAAAACGGCTGGTGGTACAGCGCACGCATTCCTCACGGGAAACGGGTGCTCGGCTATCATTTTGACGCCCATGATCCATTGCGACATCAGTGGCGGGAAGCAGGCGCTTTTCTGGCCCGTGCTCGCCGCCATCCCATTCTGCGGGAAGTCATTACCGAGTCAGAACCAGCTCCCCTGCGCTATCATCCCGCCGGCGCCGCAACACTGGAACTGACCGCTTCCAAGACGCAGGCGCTGGCGCAGCATGGGTTTCTGGCTATCGGCGACGCCCTGATTTCGTTCGATCCAATCTCCTCTCAAGGGCTGTTTCATTGTCTGGCGAGCGCCGTCAGCGCCGCCAACGCCATTAAAGAAGGTTTCCCCATTCAAGCTGGCGCCTGGCAGGCCTATCGCGGTGAAATGCTGCGCGTGGCGGAACGCTATCTCAAGCATCTGGCGCTGACATACGCCGGGCCGGAAAGGTTCGCGTCTTTCACATTTTGGGCTAAGCGGCGGGAAGGTAATGGTGATTTATTAGACAGGCCGTACGCCTCCATGCCGGCATCTAATAAGGGAGAACCCTTAGCGCCATGAATAGGGGTTGCATAAGCTAATTGTAAAAAGTATAAGTCACCTTTTGAGCGACTGAGCGCGCTCAACTACACTTCGAGACTATCCCCCCTTAAGGAGTAACTTTTCCATGAAGGCCTTGAAAAATGCAGCGCTGGTTGCGCTGACCATTATGGTTTCCGCTTGCGCCACTGAAAGCCACCGCGCCATCGAACCCCAGAAAGTCGCCTCTTACGGCACCTCCTACAACGGCGAACGCACCACTATGGTGGTCGGCAATTTCCAGAACCGCTCCAACTATATGCAAGGGCTGTTTTCATCGGATACAGACCGCTTGGGCAATCAGGCCAAATCCATCCTGAAAACCCACATGCAGCAGACTCAGCGTTTCAATCTGGTGGATCGCGACAATATGCAGGAGCTGCAACAAGAAGCGCAGATCGCAGGCGTTAAACAGAAGATCGCCGGCGCGCGTTACGTTATCTCCGGCAGCGTCACCGAATTCGGCCGTAAGGAAGTGGGCGACAGACAATTGTTCGGTCTCCTGGGCCGCGGCAAGCAACAAGTGGCTTATGCGAAAGTCGCCTTGTCTGTGGTTGACGTAGAAACCTCCGCCATCATTTATTCCACCCAGGGCGCAGGCGAATATGAACTGAGCAATCGGGAAATCATTGGCTTCGGCGGCACTGCCGGCTATGACGCCACGTTGAACGGCAAGGTACTGAACTTCGCCATTACCGAGGTGGTCAACAACCTGGTTCGTGACCTGGATTCAGGCTCACTGAGACTGAAATAACCGCTTACATTCGCTGTCAGGTAATTCTGGAATGAAGAATACTTTGCGCCTTATTGCGCCGGCTTTGGCCCTCGCCTTATTGGCCGGGTGCGCCAACCAACCGCGCAGCCTCTATTATTGGGGGTCTTATCAGGACGTTTTGCTGGACATGTACACCAAGCCCGGCGAAGCGGACAACAATACGCAGATCGAGAAGTTGACGGTCACCATTGAGCAGGCCAACAACCACGGCCAGCAAGTCCCTCCCGGACTGTACGCGCATCTGGGCATGATCTACGCCAGCGCCGGAGAGCCCGGCATGGCGGTAGAGGCGTTCAATCAGGAGAAAGCGCTCTACCCTGAATCCGCGCAGTTTATCGACGGTATTCTGGAGAGAGCCAAAAAGGGGGCGACTAAATGAGATCTTTGCAACTTTGGAAGCTTCTCGGCCTGTTGTCGCTGACCGTTGTGTTGAGCACCGGCTGCGCCACGCAACAGCCCTATGACTACTCCGCGCTGTTGGCGAGCAAACCGCGCTCGATTCTGGTGATTCCGCCGCAAAACAACACGGTGGAAGTGAATGCGCCCTACATCTTCCTGTCCACTATCACCGCGCCATTAGCGGAAAAAGGCTACTACATCTTCCCGGTTGCGGTGATTGATCAGTTCATGAAAGACAACGGCCTGCCCACCCCCGCGGAAATGAACAGCGTCCCTCTGGACAAACTGCGTGAGCATATCGGTCCCGACGCGGTGCTGTACGTCACCATTGACGATTGGGGACAGCAATACCAGATCATCTCCTCCGTCGCGGTAGTGTCTTCATCCTGGCGCCTGGTTGACGCCCGGTCCGGCGAAACCCTGTGGCAAGGCCGCGCCTACGCGCAGCAATCCTCCGACGGCGGCAACAATGGCCTGGCGGGCATGCTGGTGGCCGCAGTGATTGAGCAGGTAGTGAATTCCGTAAGCGATAAAACGCCGGAACTCTCCGCCAACGCCAACTACAGAACCATCAACTCGCCCAGCAACGGCCTGCTGCCAGGACCTTATCTGAAGGTTGAGACGCAGGGGCAGTAACAATCAGCAGCGGACTGAAAGCGTCCACCCTGATGCGATAACCGAAAGGCCTTCCAATACAACGGAAGGCCTTTTTCGTTTACATGAAGTCGAAAATTTTTCTTTAACGCCTCTCCCTAACCCGCGTCCCTGAGCGCAAAATCCACGTTAAAAACTATCATAAACCTTCAACGTCCATTGGAAGGCGTCGACTTTGTTGCGTTCGTTGATGGGGATGGCGAAGTCCAGGTGGATGACATTGCCGGTGCGGGCTTTGCTGGAGATGAGGCGCATGCCGAGGCCGATGTCGAACAGGACTGGCGGCGCCTCGCTGTCGCCGGATTCCCAGGCGCGGCCCATGTCGATAAAGGCGACGTTGCCCAAGCGGAACAGGTTGAATACGTGGGTGGTGGAATAGAAACGCCGTTCGATACTGGCCAGGAAGCGGCGGTCGCCTCGTTCAAAGCCGCCCGGGTAGCCTCTCAAGCCGAATTCATCATCCAGGGTCAGTTCTTTGTCCTGATCCAGATTGTCGCCAAGGTCCGCCTTGAAACCGAAAAACCAGCGGTGCTGGTCATCGGTAAGGTGTACGTAGGATAAGTCAGCGCCAACCTGGGTGTTTTCCAATGCGCTGTCTTCCGTATCCCAATAGCCGTCCATATGGGCGCCGACAAAGAACAGGTGATGCTCGCCAAAACTGTAGGCGTCGCTGTACTGGCCATTGAAGCGCCATTGGGTGCGATCATTGCCCAGAAAGTCGCCGCCGTAGCCCAATTTCAAGTAGATATTTTTCCCCAGAGACACGTCTTCCGTGGTCTCAATAAAGTCCAGGTTGCGATAGGTGGCGAACAGGTTTTCGACCCTTTCGTACGCCACCCAGGGATAGGTTAAGGCGCGGTCTTGCGGCGTGCCGCTGCGGGTGGCGTCCACGGCGGAAAAGTTATCTTCCTCGCGGGTGATCCCTACATACCAGCGGTTGGCGAAGTCGCGCCGCAAACCGTCTGAAAGACCAAAGTAGAGATTGTAGAGATTGCTCTCGTGACGATAAGCGTTGACCTCCTCGCCTTCATCTTTGATCTTGTCCACCACAGAGTCTTCATGCAGATCGCCGCCGGCGGCCCAGCGACTGTCGAGCGCGTAGAACGGTCGCTCCAGAGAAAACAGTTTGGTTTCCCCATCGCTGGTGTCGCCGTATTGCATCTGGGTTTTCAGACGGGTTCCGAACAGATGATTGGAGCCGAACATGTAGTCGACGCTGCTGCGGTCGTCATCTTTGTTGTAGGCGACGGAAACTTGATTGCCCGTCCCGAAGATATTGTTATCGCTCAGCTCCAGACCCACCTTGCTGGCGCCATCCGAGTGACTGAACTTCACCCCCGGCTCCAGCGTCCAGATATCCCGCGTCACCACCAGCAGGTCAATTTTGCCGTTGCACTGACGAAACGGCACGATGCGCGCGTCGATGAGATAACTGTTTTTCCTGAGAATCCTCTCCGACTCCCGCAGCTGGTCCACATCCAGTCGATCGCCGCTTTTAAACAGGAGTTGTCCGGAAACCACATCCGTGCGCGTCAGGATATGAATCTTGTTCAGCAGGCGATACAGGAAGTTATTTTCCTCTGGATCGGACTCGTCAAACACTGGCAGCGGCTCCACCCAGATTTGTCCTATCTCGGCGCCAGCGTACTCCTCCAGTGAATAAGCGCCGCTTAGCCCGACAAAATCGAATTTCGAGGTTTTCTCCGCATCGTAAATGGGTTCGCAGTCTGCGTCAGAATGATCCTTTTTCTCCTGCGCAACAGCCTGCGCGCCGCACAGCGTCGCCAACCAGCACAGGCTCACGCCCAAGGTTCGCAGCTTTCTGTTTGCGCCCATGCGCGGGCTTGTCTTGTTTGCGCCTTCCGCCGGGTTATTCACGGTTAACGTCACACGCCGATTAGTAGATGACAGCCTCATCCTAATCAGGCGGGGAGCAACCAATTATCAACGTGACATCAAGCAAACATCAAAGTTGGAGACTCTTGATCATTGCTTGATATTTTCTTGAGACTTGCTTGGTCCGCCCTTTCCTAGAATGCCTCCATACAAGCTGTTAGACGGACGATACGATTTTGAAAAACTGGCAAGACGATTCAACGGATTTTTATCGAACTCACTTCTGGTATCCGCTCCTGGCTTTTCTGGCTCTGATAATGCTGATCAACGACCTGCATCTGGATTTGTCGCTGGCGGATGCAATCTATAGCTGGGAGGGACATCAATGGTTTTTACGGGACGCCTGGGTCACCAGCGACCTCCTGCACAACGACGGGCGACGTCTGGTCGCCGTTATGGCCATATTGCTGTTGGCGTTGCTGTCAGGCTCCTTCTTCGTGCGACGACTCCGCCCCTATCGACGCGCCCTGGTCTATCTGTTTGCGAGCGTGGCGATTTCCCTGCTCAGCGTCTCCCTGCTCAAACGCCTCACCCAGGTAAACTGCCCCTGGGATTTGCTGCGCTACGGCGGCGCGATCTCCTTTGACGCCGCCAGCCAGGATGGACAATGTTTCCCCGCCGGCCACGCCAGCGGCGGCTACGCCTGGATCGGCCTTTACTTTGTCGCGCTGGTTCACTTGCCTCGTTGGCGCTTCAGGGCGCTGGGGTTTGCGTTAGCCCTGGGGGCAAGCTTCGGCGTCGCGCAACAACTGCGAGGCGCTCACTTTATTTCCCACGATATCTCGACCCTCGCTATCTGCTGGTTCGTCGCTTTGGGCGGCTACCGCCTGGCGTTCCCTCATAGTGTCGCCGTCACGCCGTCTGTTTCAGCACCGCAAAAGGCGACATGGCCTAGATTACAGGCAGCGTCTAAACTTGCAGAGGAATAGTGTTGGTCTGATTCCGGCCAGAAATCAGAAAGGCGGTTGAAATCTACTCAGCCATGTGGGCGGATCACTTCCGCCCCAGCTTCAGCCCGATTGCGGTGATTACGCCTTCTTTGACTTCCTTCACCACAAACTGCACGGGTCCGAGTTGGACCCGGTCCCCCACCACCGGCTTGCCGTGAAATTGAGTGAGCACAAAGTCGGCGACGCTTAGCGCGCTATCTTTATCCCGCACGTCAAAACAATACAGCTGCGCCAGATCAGCCAGCCTGGCGTCGGGGTTGATGGCGAACTCGCCGAAAAACAGACTGGTCTCCAAATTGAGCGACTGTTCCGGGGCGAAGAACCGCCCCAAAGCGCTACTGCTTCCCTCTGTCGCCAGCGCCATCACATAATCATCTACCGCCAACTTTTGCTCCGCCGGCGCCGCCAACAGGACGCCCAGACGCATCACACCGACCAACTGCGCGCCTTCCGCCATTGGCAGTTGCTTGCCTTGTATTCCCAGGGCGCGGCAGCTCGGCGTCACCTGATACAGCAATAGTTCTTTGTCCTGAGAGTCGGGAATTTTCAGGGTCAGATGCTCCGGTTCCCGCACCGGCGGCGGCAGCTCCACCCTTAGCCATCGGGCGATGGGCGCAATGGTCCAGCCTTGCAGAATCAACGAAATCAGCACGACGAAGAACACCAGGTCAAAGTAGATGCGGGTTTGCTCCAGCCCCGCCAAAGAAGGGAACAGCGCAAGAATGATCGGCACGGCGCCGCGCAGCCCGCACCAACTGATAAAGACCTGCTCTCGCCACGGGAAGTGGAAAGGCGCCAGAGACAACAACACCGCCAGAGGCCGGGCGAAAAAGATCAGTACAAAGGCGATGGCGATCGCCGGCGCGATAATCGACGTCATTTTGCTGGGCGTGATCAACAGTCCCAGCATCAAAAACATGATGATCTGACTCAGCCAGGCCAGCCCGTCATGGAAGCGATGGATGTCCCCGCCATAAGGCAGCGATTTGGAGCCGATCATCACGCCCACAATATAGATCGCAAGAAAGCCGCTGCCGCCCATTAAGTTGGTCACGCCGAACAGACTCAGCGCGCCGGTCAACGCCAACAACGGATACAGCGAAGCGGACAACTGCAAACGACTCAGCAGCCACGACAACAGATAGCCGCCCGCACCCCCCGCCGCGAGTCCCAGGCCCATTTGAATCGCCAGCTCGCTCAACAGGGACCAGCCGGGATTGCCTGTGGGCGCGCTTATTAACTGCACCAGGGTGATGGTCAGAAATATCGCCATCGGATCATTGGAGCCGGACTCAATTTCCAGCGTCGCCCCGGTTCGCTCTTTCAATTCCAGGCCTGCGCTGCGCAACAGGCCGAACACCGCCGCCGCGTCCGTGGAGCCGACAATGGCGCCGATCAGCAGGCCTTCCCGCCAGGTCAGGTCGAGAATCCAGTGGGCGGCCAGCCCGGTCAAACCCGCGGTCACCAGAACGCCTACGGTAGCCAGCGACAACGCCGGGCGCAGACTGACGCGGAAAGTATCCCGGCGCGCCCCCAGGCCGCCGTCGAAAATGATCACCGCCAACGCCAGGTTGCCCACCAGAAACGCCAGTCCGAAGTCGTCAAACTTAATGCCTCCGGGCCCGTCCTCCCCCGCCAGCATGCCAAGCACCAGGAACACCAATAACAATGGCGCTCCAAGTCGACGCGACAGCACGCTTGTGAACACGCACAGCAACGCCAGTAAAGCGCTGCCAAAAATAAACTGATAAGTGGTATCTATCGTCATCCGTTAGTCAATCCGCCGCCTGTCTCGCGCCATTCCCCGCTCCCGTCAAAACCGGACGTACAGCGCCGCTTAGGCCTGCGCCGCCACCTAGTTTTCTCCGGTTGCTAATTCCCCTGACTGTACTAAGATAGCCATCTCGCGACCGCTGTCTCTGAGTGGACGATTTCACGCCGTACTGATCAAGCTTGTTTCTGATTAGGAAACACCCGCCTTAAATATCGCGATTCCCCAACATTGCATGTAAAGCACAATAAACGGAGATCCCGTAATGGAAATGACTTCCCCAAGAAGGAAATTTGTCTCACGCGATGTTCTAAAACAAGTTAAATCCCATTTAAAACAAGGCCTAGTCAGTGCGCCCCTATTGGACGACACCTCTATCGCCGGCTGGTTTATGGGCACAAAAGGCGAAAATCTTGACGTAGTGAAGAAGTTATTGAGCGCCGTCGTCGAGAAAACCCTGGAAGGACGCACCAATCAGTTTCCGGAAGATCCCGGATATATCACAGATAAAGTGAAGTCTTCCGATGCCTACGTGCAGGCGCTGCAGAATATCGAGCAGCGCAGCGACGACCTGCTCAGTCTGTTGACGCAATACTCCGTGCCCTTCTCCAGCCTGCGCTATCAGGGGCATATGACCTGGGACATCACGTTGCCGGCGATTATCGGCTACCTGTCCGGCATGTTGCAGAACCAGAATAACGTCACGCCGCAGGCGGCGCCGGCAACCACATTGCTGGAAATCGTCGCGGCCAATGACGTGGCGCAAATGGCCGGCTTCAACGTGCGTCCGCTGGAGAATGACAGTGAGTCCACCGTGCCTCGCTCCTGGTCGCATATCACCAGCGGCGGCACGGTCGCCAACATCGAAAGCGTGTGGGCCGCCCGTGAACTCAAGTACATGCCTCTGGGCATTAAATACGCGCTGGAGGACGGACAGCCCTACGCCTCCATCCGCAGCAGCCTCACCCTGTCTGACGGCCAGCGGGTCGCCGACGCCAGCGCCTGGCGTCTGCTCAACCTGATACAGGACGACGCGTTGAATCTGCCAGGCAAAATAGCCAGCTTGCTCAAGGTGGACGAAGCGACTGTCTGGAAAACCCTGGGAGAAAACTACTCTCTCAACGCCAGAGGCATGACCTTCTTCCAGAACAAATACCTGGCGGCGGAAAACATCAAAGCGCCGGCGATCATTGTGCCCTCCACCAAGCATTACTCCTGGGTGAAGTCAGCCGCCGTGCTCGGCCTGGGCGGCGGTCAGAAAGGCCTGACCGAAGCACAGATGACGGACATCAACGTGATTGGCGACGACGCCGTGTTGAATGTTTATGTGGACGAAGAAGGCAGAGTGAAAACCGATCTGCTGCAGACCGTATTGAACACCTGTAAGCAGAACAAAAAGCCCATCCTGCTGAACGTCGCTGTCTTCGGCTCCACCGAAGAAGGCGCCGTGGACCCAGTGGAAAAAATACTGCAGATCCGCGAGGACTTCCGTCGCGATGCAGAACCCTTCGAGTATGCGGTGCATACCGACGGCGCCTGGGGCGGCTATTTCATGGCCTGTATTCGCAAGCCCTTTGAGATGGGTTCCGAGCCGCAGCAGGGCAATTTGCCGACGGATCAGTTCGACAACAGCGACTCCTGGTTCCGCCAGTCCGTCTACGACAGCATGGCTCATGTCCACCGTTGCGACAGCGCCACAATCGATCCGCACAAAATGGGCTACATCCCCTACCCGGCGGGCAGCCTGACTTACCGCAACGAGAAGATCATCAACCTGCTCAGCTTCAGCGCGCCTTACATCAGTTCTGAAGGCGACAGCGACAGCATCAACACCCGCAATATCGGCGAGTCCGGTCTGGAAGGCTCCAAGCCTGGCGCGGCGGCCACCGCGGTTTACCTCAGCCATCAAACCATTCGTCCAGACAAGCGCGGCTATGGCCATATCATCAACCAGAGCATGTTGAACTCGAAGTTGTTCTACCTGTATCTGGCCACCATGGACATCGCCTTCCCGGACGACAAGTTCGATCTGGCGCTGCTGAACCCGATGCCCAAGGATCAGGAAATGCAGCGTAAAGCTATCGCGGAAATGTTGTGGAAACGTCAGGTTTCCAAGCGTGACCTGCTGCAACATCGGGAAATCAGCGCGTTCCTGCGTAAAGTCTCCGGCGACCAGAATATCGTGGACTATGTGTTCGTCGATAAGAATGACCGCTCAGTCGAGCGGACGCTGCAGCTGAACAACGCCCTGTTCGACAAGCTCAGCGTGCCGCCAGGACAACCTGTCTCCCCAGACCAGGTGTTCGTATCGATGACCACGTTCAATCGGGATGATTACGGCGACGACTTCATGAACGCCCTGGGCGAGCGCCTGTTTGAAAATCCCCAGCAAGTGAACGCGATTCCCTGTATCCGTTCCGTCATTCTGGACCCATGGGCGATCTATACCCATGAGCATGACCAGATGGGGCTGTACAACTTCTTTACGGATATCTTTTTGCCGAAACTGAGAAAAGAAGTGAACCTCTTGTGCAGTCAATAACGTCTATCGACGCAACGGAAGTTGTGTCGTAGATGAATAGAGTGTTCGAGACAGATGCTATGCAGTAATCAAGTGTAATTGCTGTATTTTTCACGCGGCCGCGCCTTCCCGGCCGCGTGTTTTTTGAACCGCTCGCCTTCTCTTGCAATTACTGCAATCTTTATGCGTAGCCGTAATTATTCTTGCCCTGACGTTTGATCTGATACATCGCCGCGTCCGCATTGCGCAGCAGCGCTTCCGGGTCGTCTCCGTTATGAGGAAACGACGCCACCCCGATACTGGCGCCGATATACACTTCCACTTCACTGCCGTCGTTTGACGTCACGGTCACCGGCATGGAGAGCGTCTTGATGATCTGATGGGCGACTACGCCGGCATGCTCGCGCTGCTGCAGGTCCGGGATCAACACGATAAATTCATCGCCGCCGATTCTGCCCACCGTGTCCGAGGCGCGTACGGAGGATTGCAGACGCACCGCCACTTCCTTCAACAGACAATCGCCGGCGTCATGGCCATGCTGGTCATTCACCGCCTTGAAGCCGTCCAGATCGATAAACAACAACGCCGCAATCGCCTCATTGCGCCTGGCGACAGCGATCATGCGGTCGAGCCGGTCCTTGCACAAACGCACCGTAGGCACGCCAGTCAGCGCATCGTAGTGGGCCAGCTTTTTCAGTTCCGCCTTGGCTCTTTCCGACTCATCCAGCGCCTGCTGTAGGGCGCTGATATCGTATTCGGACACCAGTATCACGTATTCGCCGCTCACCGGATGCCGGCTGGCGCGCATATCCAGGGTATGCTTGCGAACACCGCGCCGGGTGATCATCAAGTGATCCTGAGAGCTGTCCAGCAGCGCCTGCCCCTGTCGCAACCTTTCTCTACCTTCTTGCAGATCATGAAAACGACTTTCGAACACGGATACGCCCGCCGGCGCGTCATCTCTCACCGCATACCCGTAGAGTTCGGTGGCGATGGGATTTTCAAACAGCGGCAGTCCTTCCAGGGAGAAGCTGGTCACCGCAACCGAGGTGTAATGAATCGCTTCCGCGAACAGGCATTGCTCCGGGTTGTCCCCCGAAGGGCCGCCGTCGGAAATAAAGGCGATGGTGCCGCGATGGCGCTCAGGCCCCAATAACACCGCTTTGTGGCGAATGTGCAGGCGTGTGGGTTGCTCGTTGGGATAAGCGGTCCAGGGATCGACGGACACGCCTTCCAGCGCCGCCTTTTCGAAGGTCTGCTGCATGCGGCGACGCGCGCTGGCGGTATCCCCCGACATATCCTTGTCGATCACCTGCTGGACATTATCCAGACCCCAGAACGCCACGCCCGCCGCATTGGCCCACCAGAAAGCGTGCACATCCAGGTCCAGGATGAAAATAACGTCAGGGTGCAAGTCAAACAAAGCAACGTCAGCGTGAGACGCCAGCACCGGCAAACGACTCAAATCCACGGTTTTATACAAAGGACCCTCCTTCCGGCCGCCAGCGACCAGGGCTCAGCGTCTCAATTTCGTGGTGAAAGTCCAAAAATCCCTGTCCGCTCATCCCTGTGACTGACTATGTATAAGAATTGGTCAAAAAAGCTGTAAGCGCCAGTCGTGGACAGATGAACGTTTCAAGTCTATAGCCAACATCTAGTTGGTGAGCGAAGATGTAGAAAGTTTTATTGATGTCCAGTATTTTTTACGAAAAGATCAGTATCAAAATATCACTTTGCATTGAAGCGCCTGCAACTGTTCCAATTTCCTTTATTGTATTCTTACTCATAGGGTTAATCCATTTGTCCGATTTATATCAACATCCGAATTAACAGTATAATACTCATATATTTATTACTGTCCCTGTTTAGGAGTGTCAATCAAGGATGAAAATCATAAAAATCTCCCCGCAATACACCACACTGTATTTCATCAAAACATTACACATCCTTATCTCTCCCAACAAATAAGAGAACGTTATGCCAGAAGAGAGTATTTTTGCCTGTAACGACAAGCTTTCACCTGTTGATGAAAAGATCGACATCACATTAATGATTCAAAATTTTTTGCCGCTAGACTCTACTTTTTCAACGGGAATTAGTTGGAGGAATAGTTTTGCCAAAGGCACTATATACTTTAAAAGTGGCGAACTTTGGCCTTCTTATGACGGAGAGAGATTAATATTGGAAATTGGATGCACTACCATAATTTTCCTTCAATCTGCTCCAGACAACAAAAAAATACACAATAGAATATTTATTCAGAATATATCAAACTTCGCCAACGATATTACCAATAAACGAGTATACAAAAGGGTTCATGAATTAACATCTCCACTAAAGACAATTGTCAAATATGAAATGAACATCATGATGGGATTTATTTCAACTGCAGGAATAGGTGCATTTCTTGCCGTAATAGGTTCTTCATCTATATACGGAATCGCAGAAAACCAGAACATCATATTTGCATATTATGAGCTTGCGAAAGCAATTACGAAAGAAACTGATCTGATGATATCCTACGCACCGACCACAAGAATAGTTCTTCTTAACTTCATGGTAAACGAGCGCAGCTTAATTCTGAAAAGAACTATTTCTGAGACCCCCGGCGCGGTGGTGAAGGACGAAGCAGTTAGAGGTAAAGTGGTTGGGATTCTATACGGAAAGTATATAAATCAGCCAAAAACATTCACAATGATGGGAATAGTCCTGACTATATTAACACAGGGAATAATAAATTCTTTTCTTCAGTCTCCAAAGGCCCTAAAAATTGCCATTGACAAAAAATACATGGGACTAATAAGTGAGCTCAAAAGCCTGAACATGGCCAACCCCAGCGATAAAAAAGCTGCAGCCCAAAAAGTCGTCAAACTTTTCCTTGAAGCAGGCATTAATATTGACGAGAGAGATGCTTTTACTATGCTAAATGAGTTAATATCCCACCCCAGCGAATTCTATTCTTCTTTTGAGAGATTGACTACTGCTTTCAAAGAGTTCAAGCACAGAGTAAACTAGGCATGCATAAACTTATAAATTTCGCTTTTTTTTCGACTTTTTTAGTTATTACTTCATGTTCGGACTCCCCCCCCCCGCCAGGACTAGACTTACATCAAGTAGAAGCAGAGGCGATTTGCGAGGTATATAACTCTAAGTATTGGGACTTAGAAAACATTAATTTTATTGAGTACAACAATGCCTTGAGTGAGAAGCTTAACAAGGCCATTTTGACGGACGAGTTGCGTGAAAAGCTCTCGGAAATTGTTGAGTTAAGTTATGACGACTTCAAAAAACTATACGGCGGCAACATCCATCGCTTCAATAAAGCGAAAATCCGGGAAGTGTTGAACGACCCTTCCTGGGACTGCCCAGATATGGATTTGCATCCTTACCTGCAGCTTGATTGAACTAACGCCCGGTAGGCCGGAAAAGCGCAGCGCCTTTTCGAAGGTCTGCTGCATGCGGCGACGCGCGCTGGCGGTATCCCCCGACATATCCTTTTCAATCACCTGCTGGACATTATCCAGGCCCCAGAACGCCACGCCCGCCGCATTGGCCCACCAGAAAGCGTGCACATCCAGGTCCAGGATGAAGATGACGTCAGGGTGCAAGTCAAACAATGCAACGTCAGCGTGAGACGCCAGCACCGGCAAACGACTCAAATCCACGGTTTTATACAAAGGACCCTCCTTCCGGCCGCCAGCGACCAGGGCTCAGCGTCTCAATTTCGTGGTGAAAGTCCAAGATCCCTGTCCGCTCATCCCTGTGACTGACTATGTATAAGAATTGGTCAGAATCCGCCGAACTTCCAGTGGCTGTGGTCGGATCATGGCTCTTACGAAGGTTATGCGCGGTTGGTCTGTCCCCCGGGAGGCGGAACCTGAAACTTCTTGCGATAGCTGCTGGGCGTCGTCCCTACCCGCTCACTGAACAGACGACGAAAGGAGTTACTGTCCTCATACCCAACCTCAAAGGTAATGCTTTCAATGCTCATGCGAGTGGTTTCGATCAGCCTTTTCGCGTTCTCAATGCGTAAGTTCTGCAAATAGTTGATCGGAGTTTGCCCGGTGGCGTCCTTGAAGCGCCGTTTGAAGTTACGCACGCCGAAGCCGAATTGTTTGGCCAGCTCTTCAATATTGATAGCGCTGGCGTAATGGTGATCCAGCCAGTCCTGAACCTTGAGTATTTCCCTGTCTTCATGGTTCTTGTTGAAGGACAACATCACATAGGGCGTTTGTTCTCTGCGGGTGGTGTCGATGAGCAGTTTTTTGGAGCACTCGGCGGCAATCTCCGGGGCCGCATAGCGACGAATGATATGAAGCAGCAGGTCGATGGCGGCGGAAGCCCCGCCTGAACAGATGATGCGGTTATCCTCAGTAATGATGTGCTGCTTGCTCACTTTCACTTTGGGATAGCGTTGGGCGAACGCATTGACGTAATACCAGTGGGTGGTCGCCGCCATGTCATCCAGTAAGCCCGACTCCGCCAGTAAAAAAGCGCCCGTGCAGATCGTGGCGATAGCCGCCTGCTCTGCAAACCGCGCTCTGAGCCAGGGGGCGAAATCCTTAAAGGTCGGCAGCGCCGGCTTTAGGTTGAATAAGAACCCTGGAATGACGATCAGGTCTGTGCCTGTAATCTGCTCTAACGAGACATTCGGCGTCAGCGTGAGGCCGCCTGAACAGGAGACAGGGTGACCATCCAGCGAGGCGGTCTGAATATTGAAAAGAGGCTCCTGCGACCGATTCCGATAAGCACGAAATTGATTCGCGCACGCCAGTGTTTCCAAGGTAATCGCAATACTGGCGGATGAGCATTGATTCACCATCAGAACTGTTACATGCATATCATTCTCTTATTTATCCGATAACTACAGAGCTTATTTGATTTTATTTTGAGATATTTCAGCCTGCAAAAGCGTTTATCAGCCATTACTCAAACCGCATTATTAGCGCCATTTGCGCACTGACGCAACGCTGTCGTCAAGGGCTTGCGCCTAACATGTTAATCATTTCAAAAATATGGCGAGAGCTATCGCCATTTGCGCTTTTCGCATGAAAAATGTCATTTCTGCATGTATCGCCAAAAACCATCTCCCACTATCGTAGCTATCGACCGGCAGCCCTTTTATTCCCGATGGAGTTAGACAATGAATTTGTGGTTTCGTCTGATTAAAGCGTTATTCATGGCAATGCTGAGAAAGCCTGCGCAACCGTTCGATACGACCGTAGTTAAGATGCGCGTCTGGCCCAATGACCTGGACCTCAACCTTCATGTTAATAACGGCCGTTACTTCACCATGGCGGATGTTGGGCGCATAGATTACATACTGCGCAGCGGCGTTGGCAAAGTCGCGCTGAAACACCGGGCGCTGCCGATTGTCGCGGAAGCAACCGCCAAATTCCGCAAGGAACTCCGGCTCTTCGAACGTTTCGAGATCCACTCCCGCCTGGTGGGCTGGGATGATAAGTGGTCCTATATGGAGCATCGCTTTGTTCGCAAAGGTCGCGTGGCGGGCGTCGTGTTCATGCGTGGATTCTTCAAAGGGGCGCAAGGCGCCATAAAACCGGAAGACCTGGCCGAATATCTGGGCGTACCGTCCATGTCTCCCCTTTTACCTGAATGGGTCACCATCTGGGCGGAAAGCTGCGACGGCCTGACAGAATCCATCCGCCTGGAAGAATCAATCGCCGTCACACAGGAACAGCCCGTATACACATCTCATTCTTAATCGGCGGCAGATGGCCGGTATATAACTCTGTGAATGAGACCCTGTAGGTTGGAAAAGCGCAGCGCCTTCCGACACGCCAAATCAGCAGATCATGTTTTGCTTTTTGTCGCCAACTATGGGGCAATGTCCCGTAGCTTATACGCTTTCCCCTGAGCTAATTGTGACGCCCACGTTGGATGGCGCTTTGCTTATCCAACCTACGGTTAGATAGTTCGGAGAGTCACAACCGTGAGGCAAAAAAGGCGCTAAGCGCTATGTGGCACGGTCACCAATATGGGCTGTCCGTTGGTGATTACCATCGTATGTTCAAATTGTGCGGATAAATTCCCTGCGGCGCCAATCAGGGTCCAGCCGTCGCGGGCTTCCGTTACGTGTTTGCTCTTGGTGGACAGGAAGGGTTCGATGGTGATGACCAGCCCTTTGTGCAAACGCCGTTCTTCGCGAGGATCGTAATAGCCCAGAATCTCCTTCGGGTCTTCGTGCAGACTGCGCCCTACGCCATGGCTGCACAGATTTCTGATAATTTTGAAGCCTTTGTCCTTGGCGACTTTCTGGATTTCCTTGCCGATGACATTCAGATTCTCTCCCGCCCTTGCTTTCGCCGCGGCGTTGCGCAACGCCAACTTGGTCGCGTGTAACAACCGGTCTTTTTGCGGCGTGGATGGCGGCACGATAAAGGTGCCCCCAGTGTCCGCGAAATAACCGTTCTTTTCGCCCGAAACATCAATATTGACGATATCTCCGGGACGAATAACACGATCGCGAGGAATGCCGTGCGCCGCTTCTTCGTTCACGCTGATGCAGGTGTAACCGGGAAAGTTATAGGAGAGTAACGGAGCCGATTGAGCCTCATATTTTTCAAACAACGCCTTGCCAATAGCGTCCAGCTCTGAGGTCGTCATCCCCGGTTCGGTGCGCGCTATCATCTCCTGCAAAATCGTCGCGACAATGCCGCCGATATGTTTCAGGTGTAGTAAATCTTGCTCTGTTTCTATGGTCATCAACCGGGTCCTCAGGTACGTGGCTTATCTCGCACTCATATCAAAAGTCATTGAAAAGATAAACAAATTAGACGTTTTTTCTTATATAGTTCGCCACCAATGCGCTAGTTTTGAAATGATAAAGGCTTTTCCCGCATTCTATACTTGCAGGCCGGCCGCAGGGGTTAGACGTGATCAATAGCAGTGAAAATTACCAGAGAGCATTCGAGTTTCTAAGAGACTATGTTCCAAATAATCAGCCGCCAAGTCTTCCCCATGCACTTGGAGAGCTTAAACAGCTTTCCGAGCTTTATCTGTCGGATCGAATGCTGGAGGAGCTTTCCCCCGCCATCAGCGCTTTCCAGAAGTTAGAGCGACTCAGCCTGTCAGGTAATCAGCTGCGACAACTGCCAGAAACGATAGGTAAGTTATCCAGACTCAATCATCTGTATTTAGATAACAACAAACTAACAAGCCTGCCATCTTCGATCGGAAGTCTATCTCGGCTAAAAAGCCTGACTCTCTTGGATAATAGCCTAGAGAGCCTGCCAGAAGAGATGGGTGATCTGGCGGAGCTTGAGCTTCTCTCCCTGAGTCAGAACGCCCTTAGTGCGCTCCCCAACGAAATAGGCGGGCTGTCCAAATTGAGCCAGCTCTACTTACATAACAACCGCCTGGTAGCGCTGCCCGAAACTATTGGGCGCATGCATTCATTCAGCACGCTGGAGCTGAACGACAACAAACTGGAGCGCCTTCCTCAGAGTATTGAAAACCTGTCCTCATTAAGTTCTCTATCTCTGATTGGCAACCAATTCAGATCTGTTCCTGAGGTGCTTTTGCAACTGGAAAAGCTGGCCTATCTGTCTATGGATATCAGCTGTATCACCGCCTCAACAGTTCTGCCCCGCAGTGTCTCTCATTTATGCCTCAGTCTTGACACGGATAACATAGACCAAGCGCTACGATGCCTGGAAAAATTCGCTGGCGTTAGATCTCTAGCGCTGAAAACCCATAATATGGAGACACTGCCGCCGGCGATTGGGCTACTGAAGAATATGCCTAACCTTGAGGAATTAGACCTAAGCTTCAACAAACTCAAGAAAGTACCTCCAGAAATTGGGGAGATTACTCAGTTAAAGCGCCTGCACCTGAATGACAACCAGCTCACCGAAGCGCCATCAGAAATTCTGAACCTGAAGCAGCTGAAAGAAATAAACCTTTACAGCAACAACATTCCTGAAGAACAACAACGAAAGCTGTGCGATCAACTGGACGCCGAGCTGGGGATCATATTGTTTGATTAAACCGTTCATTCTCTGTTCCAAGCTCGTGATTATCTTTTGTAAGTTCATCGCGGCAATACCGCCACGTTTGCTCCTATATAGTCCACGAGATAATCCACGAACAAAAACTCGTTGAGGAATGAGCAAGGCCTTTTCCGAATTCAAATAATAGGCCTCAATTAGAGGGGAGTTAGACTTGATCAATAGCAGTGATAATTACCAAAGAGCGCTCGATTTTTTAAGGGATTATGTTCCGGATAATCAACCGCCGCGCCTTCCCTACACACTTAGAGAGCTTAAATTGATTTCCGATCTTTATCTGGCGGATCGTTCGCTAGAGGAGTTGTCCCCCGCTATCAGTGTTTTCGAAAAGTTAGTGCATCTCTCTCTGTCCAGCAATCTACTGCAACAACTGCCGAAGACGATAGGTAAGCTATCCAGGCTGACTCGCCTCGAAGCAAGTGACAACAGGCTCACAAGCCTGCCAGCTTCGATTGGAGACCTTTCTCAATTAACAGGTTTTTACCTCTCCTATAACCAACTCAGCACTTTGCCTGAAGAAATTGGAAATTTGAGAGAACTTCAGCGTCTCTATTTGTATGGGAATCAGATTGCCGATCTCCCAATTGAGATTGGCAATTTAACCAACGTTCATGATCTCGACTTAGGCTTTAATAAACTGTCGGTTCTGCCTGTCACAATGGAGTATATGCACTCCCTTTACGCGTTGGGTCTAAATGACAACCAATTCGACGACCTGCCGCCTTGGCTCCCCCGTCTTGCTTCACTGAGGTCGTTGTCTCTCATCGGTAACCGATTCAAATCCGTCCCGATGGTTCTTTCAGAGCTAGACCAACTGAAATATCTAGCGATTGATATCAGTTGCCTAAACGCTTCGAGCGATGGAGTTCGCCATGTCTCTCACTTACGTCTCAACCTCGATACGGACGACATTGAAACAGCGCTGAAAAATTTGCGGAATCTGGAAAATATAACGCGCCTGTCCCTGAACACACACAACATGGAGTCACTACCACCAGCAATTGGTGTTTTAAGAAACCTCCCCAACCTTGCCGCGATAAACCTTAGTTGGAATAAACTAAAGCAATTACCAAAGGAAATCGGTTGCCTGAAACAGCTTCCCAAGCTGGAAGAGATAGATCTTAGTTTCAATAAACTCGAGACGCTGCCTGCCGAAATTGGCGAGATCACCCAGTTAACGCGCCTGCGTCTGAATGACAACCAGCTCACTGAGCTGCCATCAGAAATTCTGAATCTGAAGCAGCTGGAAGAATTGAGCCTTCATAGCAACCACATCCCTGAAGAAGAGCAACGAAAGCTGTGCGATCAGCTGGACGCCGACCTTGAAATCATACTGTTCGACTAAGCCCAGCCGTCGCTTCTATCACCACCGAAACACCAACGGCAAATGAGGCCGGAAGTCGTGATGCTTTCCCTCTTTTTCGTGATCAAAGCTTATTTCCAATAGGCTCTCATCCCCCGCCGCCATCTCAAATCCGCTCGCAGTGGTCGCCTTAATGGCGGCGTCGGAGAGCGTTTCTCTATTGGGGGATGTGACGCAAACACGCGTGACTTCTTTGAAGCCGGTGGCGTGCGTTAGTGGTTGTGCGCGCTCTGGGGCGGCTTGGTCTGGTCTGCCGGCAAACTCCAGGTAAAACCACATGGGTTCGCTTAATGGCGATTCGCCGACTTCCACACGCAGGGTTTCCGGCAGGTATTTAGGCCGGTAGTCCCAGCTTTTGAACGGCGCGGGGCTTCGCTCCTTGCCTGTCTCAGGTCGAAAGCAAAAGCCAAATGGCGAAACGGCGGCGCCTCTTTGGGTGAGTCTTTCCAGCAGCATCGTCGGCCGAGTCAGCGCACTGTCAGCTTCTTCAGGATCGTTTAAATACAACAACTCGATAAAAGCGTTGTGGAAGAAAAAACGACGATTAGCCGTACCCTGACCAGGGTGAGTATTCGCGGAGCCTTCCGTCAAACCAAAGGCGGTCAACAAATCCCCTTCCGGAGCTTCTTCCGATACGCAGATAAAAATATGGTCCAATTCCATGGTGATGCTCTTCGTTGTATGAAAGTTCTGGACGCTTAGTTAGCCGGCTCTTCCTTACGCGCTCGGAACCGAAACCAGCTCACCAGCTTTCTAATTCCGTGGATAATGGCGAAATAGCCCAGATACTGTCCGAGTATTCCTACAGTAATCAATGACCAGTTAGAGTCAAGAACGCCTTCCATTAGCGAAATAAATAACCCTCCTGGCGCTAAAAAGATAACAAGAAAAGTGAAAGAGCCATGCGCCATTGCATAGCTGAAATAGCCTGCAAAAAGGGTGATTGGAATACAGATTAGCGCCCACAGGGCGGATTTATGGACTTCCTTCATTCTTCGGTCCTATCAATATGGCAGGATAGCGTTATAAAACTTTTTGAGGAATATCGCCAATAAGCGCTTATTTAGCACACTATAGTCAATGACTTGGAAGCGAATTTATTACGATAGTTGGAAATATCTATCGGGTTACCTTGCAGGTTCAAGAATTGCAGTTTTTTCAACCCGAACATTTCACAAGGAAGATCAGCAATCTGATTGCCGTAAAGATTGAGAACTTTCAATTGGGTGAAATCGCCAATCGACGCATCAATTTTGTGAATCCCACAATTCCCCAGGCTTAATCTTTCCAGATTGGGAATTTTCGCCAGTTGTATAAAGACCGTTGCAGAGTCAATATCCGCGTTGTTTGGCATGTGAATCATCTTTAGATTTTGTAACTCTCCGAGTTCGTCGTTTAAATGTCGCAGCTTGTTATGTCGAATGTGCAGTTTTTTGAGCTGTCTTAATTTGCATACTACCGATGGAAGCGCTTCAAAGTTATTAAACGAGAGTTCCAGATATTCTAAATTGGTTAGCCACGAAAGCTCATCCGGCAGTTCAGTTAGATCAGCACAGTGCAGCCGCAAGCGCTTTACTGACTCCGGGTTCGCCAACTCTTTGCTTAAATACTCAGTCACACCGTCATCCTTTGTAGTATTCCGTTGCAGGCCAATTAAGTACCGATGCTTTTCACTCTGTCGGAAGCCATATCAAAGACCCAAAGAGTAACGCCTTTCTTGTGTGGGATCTACGATTAGGGACCGTTCCCGTCTTTCGCATTTTTGCGCATTTAATTCATGATTCAATCCTTTGAAACCGGTTCTGGATAAGCCTCCGTTCGTGTATCACTCGGCGATTTAAAACGTAAAAGCGCATTAGGCGCTCCCTACTTAGTAACTTTTCCCCTGCAGCTGTTACTTAATAGGGTGAAATTCTATTAAACGCCCTCTTGCAATTATCACAATAACTTGATTTCCTTAGCATATTCTCAATTAAAATTTTTTCATTTCACTTTGTCGAAATTCGCACTCGCCGTTCGACAAGGTGTAAATCCCCACTCTATTCCAGGCTTCCACTTGCCTGCCGGAGTCCATTGATGACAGCCGGGACACAGGGATTTGACAGGTTTATGATCATATTTTCACCACTTCACTGGCTATTTGGCGAATGTGATCCAACGCTTTAACTCACTTTGCAGAGGAAGTGCATATGCTTAAAAAGCTCCTATGGGTGTTCGCTGGCCTGGTTGTCGTGGCGCTCATCGTTGGAGGGATCATCCAGGTCAAGATGCAGCAGTTCGACACCATGGGGGCCGCCGCCGCGCAGATGACCATGCCGCCGACGCCGGTCAACACCTATACCGTCGAACAGTCGCAATGGCGACCGCGCGTCTCCCTGGTGGGTTCCGTCAAACCTGTACAGGGAACGGTGATCAACACGGAAATTGATGGGACGGTGAAAGAAATCAAATTCTCCGCCGGCGCGGACGTGAAAGCCGGCGATGTTCTGGTTCTGTTCGATGATCAAATCGAACGCGCCGAGTTACGGGAGGCTGAAGTGGCCCTTGACCGCGCCCAGTTAAGCCTGACCCGCGCCAAAGAACTGAGCAAAACGCGCAATATCTCCCAGCTCGAATTCGACAACGCGGAGAACGACGTGAAACAGGCGCAAGCGCGGCTGAACTACAATCGCGCCGTGATCGCCAAGAAGACCTTACGCGCCCCCTTCGACGGCAAACTGGGGATTCGCCAGATCAGCGTCGGCCAGTTCCTGGACAGGGGTACGCCCGTCGTGTCCCTGCAAGCGTTGAATCCGGTGTATGTGGAGTTTTCGCTGTCGCAGCGTCGTCTGGGCGAGCTGGCGGAAGGTTTGAAAGTGGAAGTCGTCACTGACGCCTACCCGGAGCAGAAGTTTGTCGGCAAAATCACCGCGTTCAACCCGGACGTCGACCCCAACACCCGTAACGTACGGGTGCAGGCGACCCTGGACAATCCCGAAGGCAAACTGCGTCCGGGCATGTTCGTGGCGATTGAGATGATTCTCGCGCAGGCGCGCGACGTGCTGTTTATCCCCTCTACGGCAGTGTTGCACGGCCCTTACGGCTCTTCCGTCTATATCGTCGATGAAGGCGAAGCCAAAGACGGCGGCGATGCGCCGCTGGTATTGCGGCAGCAGCTGGTGCGGCTGGGAGAAACCCAGGGCGACTTCGTCATCGTAGTCGAAGGCGTGAAATCCGGCGACCGTGTGGTATCCACCGGCTCCTTCAAGTTGATGCCCGGCATGTCCGTGCTCATCGACAACAAATTGGCGCCGGATTTCAAACTTGATCCGCAACCCAAGAACACCTGATAGGGCCGCCGATTATGAAAGCTTTTACTGATATCTTCGTGCGGCGTCCGGTGCTGGCCCTGGTGGTCAACATCGTGATTATCATCGCCGGCGTGCAGGCCTGGAACTCACTCAGCGTTCGGCAGTATCCGCAGAGCGAGAACGCCTCCGTCACAGTGGCCACCACCTACGTGGGCGCCAGCGCGGACGTGGTGCGGGGGTTTGTCACCACGGCGATTGAGCGCGCCATCGCTTCCGCCGACGGTGTGGATTACATCGAGTCCAAGAGCATGCTGGGGCTGTCTCTGGTAACCGCCCGGCTCAAGCTTAACTACGATCCCACCAAAGCGCTGGCGGACATTACCGCCAAGGTGAATCAGGTGCGCAACGAATTGCCCGCCGGCTCGGAGCTGCCCGCCATCAGCGTGCAATCCGCCGACTCGGAATTCGCCGCCGCCTACCTCAGCTTCTGGTCGGAATCGCTGTCGCAGAGCGAAATCACCGACTATCTGGTGCGCGTGGTGCAGCCACGTCTGGCGGCGCTGTCCGGCGTACAGCGGGCGGATATTTTCGGCGCCCGCACTTTCGCCATGCGCATCTGGTTGAAGCCGGATCACATGGCTGCGCTGAACATCAGCCCCGCGCAAGTCAATGCCGCCCTCGCCGCTAACAACTATCTGGCGCCGGTGGGCAGCACCAAGGGCAGTTTTGTTCAGACCTATCTGACCGCCAACACCGACCTGCATACCGTGGAGCAGTTCAAGGAACTGGTCATTCGCCAGGAGAACGACACCATCATCCGTCTGCAGGACATCGCCGACGTGGAGCTGGGCGCGGAGGAGTACGACACCGAAGTCAGCTTCAACGGTCAGACCGCCGTGTTCATGGGCATCTTCCCGCTTCCCAGCGCCAATACCATCGAAGTAGTGGAGCGAGTGCGCAAGGACCTGGAAGCGATCAAGGAAGACCTGCCTCCCGGCCTGCAGGGTGGCATCGGTTATGACGCGTCGGAATACATCAATAACGCCATTCATGAAGTGGTGGGCACCCTCACTGACACCCTGCTGATCGTGGTGGTGGTGATCTTCCTGTTCCTGGGGTCTTTCCGCTCTGTGCTGGTGCCGATTGTGGCGATCCCCGTATCCCTGATCGGCGCAATCTTTCTGATGCAGATGTTCGGGTTCACGTTGAACCTGCTCACCCTGCTGGCGATAGTCCTCTCTGTGGGACTGGTGGTGGATGACGCCATTGTCGTGGTGGAGAATGTCGAGCGGCACTTGCGCGAAGGCCGCAGTCCGGTTGAAGCCGCCCGCATCGGCGCGCGGGAGTTGATTGGTCCGGTCATCGCCATGACCATCACCCTGGCGGCGGTGTACACCCCTATCGGCCTGCAAGGCGGTCTGACAGGCGCCTTGTTCCGCGAATTCGCCCTGACTCTGGCGGGAGCGGTAACCATCTCCGGCATCGTCGCGCTGACCTTGTCGCCGATGATGAGCGCCAAGCTGTTGCGCAGCGCCGAAAGCGAGGAAAAAGGCTTCACCGGCTGGGTGAATCACCGCTTCGACCGTTTACGCGACCTGTACGGCTCTGTGCTGGAGAAAGTGCTGCATGCGCGTCCGGCGGTGTACACCATCTGGGCGGGGCTCAGCCTCATGGTGATTCCCATGTACATGTTCTCCCCCAAAGAACTGGCGCCGCTGGAAGATCAGGGCTTTATGTTCGGCATCATCAATAACGCCGCGAACGCTTCGGCGGACCAGAAGGCGCATTTCGGTCACGCCGCAGAGCAAATCTTCCTGAACGCGCCGGAGCGGGATCTGACCTTCCAGATACTACTGTCGCCTTCCGATCCGTTTGCCGCGGCGCTGGGCGTCGGCGGTTTCAGCGGCATGGTGGTGAAGCCCTGGAATCAGCGCGACCGCTCCATCTCGGAAATCGTGCAGGACATGCAGTACCAGTTGAGCCAGATTCCCGGTCTACAGGTGTTCGCGGCGCAGCCCCCCGCCCTGCCCGGCGGCAGCAACTTCCCGGTGGAGTTCGTCATCGCGTCCACCGCTGAACCTGAACAGATGCTGCAACTCGCGCAACAACTGCAGATGAAGGCGATGGAAAGCGGCTTGTTCTACTTTCCGCCGGATATCGACCTGAAGTACGACCAGCCGCAGTCTGAAGTGGTGATCGACCATCGCAAAGTGGCGGCCCTCGGACTCAATAACGCGCAAATCGGCGCGGACCTGAGCGCGGCCCTGGGCGGCAACTATGTCAATCGTCTCAACATGGACGGACGCGCTTACAAGGTGATTCCGCAAGTGTCCCGAGTGGAGCGTTTGAACCCGGATCAGCTCAAAGACATCTATGTCTCAGGCCCAGAGGGACAACTCATGCCCCTCAGCGCCGTGGCCACGATCACCGACAGCACGGTGCCGCGTTCACTGAACCGCTTTCAACAGCTTAATGCGGTGAAACTGTCCGGCATGACCGCCCAGTTGGACGAAGGCTTGAAGGTGCTGGAAAAAGCGGCGGAAGAAGTTCTGCCGCCAGGCTACACCATCAACTACACGGGCGAGTCCCGTCAGCTGCGTACCGAAGGAGGCAAGTTCCTGCCTGCATTGGGACTGGCGATTCTGATGATCTTCCTGGTGCTTTCGGTGCAGTTCAACTCCTTCCGCGACCCGTTCGTGATTCTGTTGGGCTCCGCGCCATTGGCTATGTTCGGCGCTCTGATCTTCACCACGTTGAAGATGCCGGACCCGAATATGCCCTATTGGACCAACGGCTGGACCACCACCATGAACATCTACGCCCAGGTGGGACTGGTGACTCTGGTAGGACTGATCTCCAAAAACGGCATCCTGATCGTAGAGTTCGCCAACAAACTGCAAATGCAGGGCATGGATAAGCTCAACGCGGTGCATGAAGCCGCCATGACCCGTTTGCGACCGGTGCTCATGACTTCCGTCGCCACCGTGGCGGGCCACTTCCCGCTGACTTTGGTGGAAGGCCCCGGCGCCGCAGCCCGTAACTCCATCGGCCTGGTGCTGGTGGGCGGTATGGCCATCGGCACCCTGTTTACGCTGTTTGTGACCCCGGCGTTGTATGTGTTGCTGGCGCGGCAGCATAAGGACGATCCCGTCGGTGACGAGATCGAATCTGGACATGCTCAGCCGGCTGCTGGCTAATCAAACAAGCTGTTACTCTTCTACAACAGGGCCTGCGTAATGCAGGCCTTTTCTTTTCCCTCTTTCTTTCCTTTTACGTACTTTTTCTTCCTGGTAAACGACTGGCGGTTTCGAGGTTTTCGTGATCAACGCTTACGCGTTAACTGGCGCTGTCATCCTTCTGTTGTAGTTTCTGCTGCTTTTTCTGCTGTACGGCGGACTGCGACTGGAAGTCCTCGTCGATGACGACGCCACAGGCGATGCGCGCGCCGCCGCCACCGAGATCAGGTTTGTCGGAGTAGTTGTCGCCGCCTTCGTGGATGATCAGGGCGTGTCCGCGCATGTCCTCGACTTTGAGTTTGGGCGCCAGCACCTGCTGGTTGGCGTTTCCATCTTCATCGACGAATAGCGCTGGCAAATCACCCTGGTGTCCCGGACGGAACGGACCGGTATGTCCGCCCTCTTTGTCAGGGTCGTAATGCCCTCCGGCTGCTGCGCCCGCGGTCATCTCGCCGCTCTTTTCCGCCGCTTCGCAGCTCCCTTTTTCATGCAGGTGAAAGCCATGCATTCCCGGCTCCAGCCCTTCCAGAATAGGACGGATTAATACGCCATTGGGAGTGGGCTCCAGAATGATTGAGCCTATTTTGTCGCCAACGCCCTCCTCGCTGATTTTGTTAATGGAAACCCGTGTGGCGTCTTGCGCCTGGACGCTTAAGGCGCCGCTCAGCGCCAGGGTTGCAGCCGCGGCGGTAATGGCCAGTTTATGCATTGTGTATCCTCCTGTTCGAATGCAACGGAAGAAGCCCGCATTCACCACAGGCTTCATTCACTTCAGGAGTTATCAATCAAAGTCTATGCCAGCCATCCGACAAAGCGCAGCAGGGGCTTGATCACAGCCCGTCCCGCTGATGCGGATCAGGCTCTTAGACGGCGAGGCTTTGTAGCTTGTGCAATCCGGCTGTAACTTTTGCGGTCTGCACAAGCCGCTGACGCACTGCTTCCAACTAATACGTTTGACCGCGACTATAAGCGTAGCGGCAAAAAACATAGGCGGCGGGTAAAGATAAGGTCAGTCCGACAACGCCAAGGATAGGCTCGTCCAACATAAACAGGACACAGAAAAACAGGCTGATTGCATACACAAAGAACGGCCCTGCATAGCCGAAAAATCGCAATATCAACAGCAAGGGCGTCAGCACGAATATTCCCATTCCGAACAGGATAAATATCCCCATCAATGCGCCTTCCGCCAATTTGGGAAACCAGTCACCCAGAGAAAACACAACAGGAGAAGCGATCCCTACCGCGCCAAACAGCGCTGCGCCGCCAATGCCGCCCGCCGCCAGACTGGCGATGGCCACGCTGCCGATAATATGCGTAGGCCGCCCGGTATACAGCGGCGTTTTCGCTGGTGCGGAAGGCACGTCCTTTTCCACGCTGGTCTCCCAACCGTCGTATTCGCCGCCGAATTCATGCGCCTTACGATTAGAGCGCATCGTATGAAACGATATGTCGTCCAACCGCATGCTGCCGTTATGGCTGAATGTCACCTGAAACCGGTCTCCATCCTCTTCCCAGGCGCAGTCACTCACCACGTAATGCTCGGCGGCCGCCCAATCCGCAAACTGCTGCGCCTGAGCCTGCGTCGGGAAGTGCGCCCAGTGCATGACTTCTCTTTGAATGTCCGGTTCATCGCCGCTTTTCGCCAGCGTTTGCAGCACCTCCAGGTCCTGAATGACTTGCCAGTCGTCTTCTGACGGATAGAGATCCCGCCAATAGGACTGCTTTTCTGGATCTGCGCTCACGTCGAATTCCAGGATATAACCGAATTGGCGACCAACGTTGCGGATAATCGCGGCGGCGATCTCCTCATCGCAGTTCATGTAATAAAAGAAATACCGTTGGCTGTTTACGGTGATGCGTCCCGCATAGGCGGCGTTTTGCGCCTCCAAGCCTTGAAGGAGCGCCTCTTCAATATTATCCAGCGCCGCAAACTCCTCAGAGGTTGGCAGCCCATGGGCGTTGGCGCGCTGCAATTCCAGCTTTACCGCCAATAGAGAGTCACGAGCGTCCGACCGCGCAATCTCCTCATACCCCAGGTTTACCAACACCCAGGCTTGCCCCTCGTCGGTGAATCGGGGATAGACATTCCATTTATCCTGCATTGTCGCTCTCTTCTTTTTGAAATTTCGCTGCGGCCTGACTGGCTGTTTCGCCGTCTATGAGTGCGAATGTCGCTGGCGCTTTTATAAAATCGCCCGATGTAAGTCCGATTTACAGATTAACCCGGGATCGCCCTGATTATTGCCGACCCGTGTCCAGTGGGTCTTGATGCTATCGGTTATGACAGACCTTGCTCCCGCATTGGAAAAAGCCTCATGCAAGGCTTTCTGCGGCATTCTCGGATTATTGTGGTGACTGTATGTCCAGAAATTAACATCCCCCTCGTATGCCAAAGCGTGAGCGGCTTCTCTGAGAGCAATGCATGTGTTTTCGTATAACCTTTTATTGACGTTGACCAGGGACGCACACGGCTCATCTCCCACATCCAGATTCTTGGCGTAGACGTCGCGCAGCAGAACATCCGCCGTCACGCTGAAAAAGAACATACCCACGCGAACGGCCTGAACGATATCTTGCGTTCGCGTTGCATTCACACTGAAAACCCAGACTTCGCGGCAGTCCACGACAGCGGCCTCAACGGTTTCACCGCGTATCCAGGCGAGAAACGGAAATGGAAAGCCGTAAACATGGCAGGTCGCCCGCCATTCCTCATAGGAGTGCAGGCAGGTTCTTAACACAACCTGTTTTTCCTGCTCCTCGTTATCCAGCGCGCGAGATACATCGGTTTTGCAGTCATAGCGCCCTTCAGCGAGGGTCAGTGCGCCTCTAATCTTCATCACGGCCAAACTGTTCTTCATACGCCAACGCTTCAGAGGAAATGCCGCCAACACAATAGATGCGTTCATTTTCCAACGCCTGTGACGCGGCGACGCCCAGCTCAGGCTCTGTCAACGACGGCACATGAATAGGTCCGCCTATCCCGATAGGGCCGCGATACTGTTCGCACTTCCAAAGGTCCATCAGTTTCATCCTGTTGTCAGCCAGATACTGATCAAACAGTTCCAGCGCCTCTTTCATGGAGGTGGCGGGAACAACGGCGACACCGACCATGTAGTCTGAACCATCGAAATTAGCTGGCGTCATCGGCTCCATGGAAGCCCGATGATAAAGCAGCCAGGCGGACACTATTTCCATCATTTCTCTCCTGATTCAACAACGTTAATCACCCTATGACTCCTCCCTTTACGGAACCCGAAAAATTCATAAATAATAACGTCCTATACCCGGTAAGCTATACTTTTTCTGCAACCCGAAAATATTCCTCAGCGACGCTCACGCCACACTATGCTCTAACTGCAAAGGGTAAACCTTTATGAATCATAGAACCTGGAAAACCGAAGGACTTATCGCCCTGATCATTGGCGTATTCTTCCTTTCCGGGTCGGTCTTCGCGGAAAAAAGAGCGCTCGTAGTCGCCGGCGATGAAGAAAAGAAAGGCGGCTATCTGGTTGAGATTACCGAAGCTGCGTTCAGCCGCGTCGGTTACGCCACGGATTTTCGCTTTGTTCCCTGGTCCAGGGCGCTCACCAAAAGCATCGCCGGGGAATACGATGTACTGCTGGCCGCCTACTACACCAAGGAGCGGGCGGAAAAACTGGCGTACTCCAAACCCATCGGCGTCGCGCAAGTCGTCCTGTTGAAGCGCAAAGACAGCGCTATCTCTTATCACAATATTGAAGACCTCAAACCCTACCGCATCGGGCACATCAGCAACTCCAAAGTCAGCCCTGAGTTCGACAAGGCGGAAGCGGAGTATCTGAACATGGAATACGCGTTCGACGCGGAAACCAACATTCGTAAGCTGCTGGCGGGACGACTTGATCTGGTGGTGGAGAAGAAACAGCGGATCGTACAACTGGTGAATACCGTGTTCGCCTCCGAGGCCCACAAACTGGCGTTTGTGAACCCTCCCCTGCACACTAATTACTTCCATAATTGCGTGTCAAAAGTGAATCCCGACTACCAGAAAATCATTCACGACTTCAACCTGGGCCTGGATATCATCCGCAAAGACGGAACCGAAGCGCGAATACTGAAAAAGCACGGCGAAGACAAGCAGGAACTATAACTCATACGACTTTTCCCTTGCACTGACGGCCTCGCCAACGTTTTTCAGAACGTCCCCTTATATTTTTAATGTCTGTGGTACTAAAGTATGAACAGCATCGCCAGCCCCCAAAGTAAGATTCCTCCATTGCTTAAATAATTGCATCTCTAAAGAAGCAAATAAAAAACCATAATAAGATCGACAAAATTATGCGCCAATGAAATTCATCTTTATTACGAAAGGACAACTTGATGGAGAGCTAGCGCATGGACACTATGGATGTTTGGGAGGTTGAAGTCAGACACCAAAAGTTAGATAAGTTCAGAATAATCAGGGGGCATGATAAATATCTGGTTAATAAAAAAATAACGATACAGCAGCAGATATGGAACGAGATGTGGAGAAAGAAAGCCGCTCTTGCTGATAAGAAGAAACAAATGAAGGTAGCTCGCGCACAGCAAGAAAAAATAGCGCTCGCCAATAGCATAAGTATTGATACGAAAAAAGAGATAGCCAACCTGGTGAATCTCTTACACACGAAACTCTCAGATAACTACACGTCCACCTGGTGCCGGCTTCTGGACAATGAGGCTTTTGCTATCGCCGAGCCCGACCTCCCTGAATTGCAGGATATTCCTCCAGAGCCGGCCAGAACTGACGCTATTTATCAGATTCCACATAGCTTCTGGCATGTGCTGTTTCCCAATCGGAAATATAAAAAAGAGCAAGAGGCCGAGAAAAGATATCTGGCAGACAAGGAGTGCTGGGCGCGACAAAAGAAAGTCGCAACAAGCAGCAACAGAGCCTCCTTGAGTTCATTTGCGCTTAAAAGAGAAGCCTGGTGCTGGAGAAAGCTAAAGCATGAGAAAATTCAACGGGAGATAGGCATCAATATATCCCGCACCAAAGAGGCTTACTTTGAAGGGGCCCCTCATGCAATCGTTGATTATTGCGATGTTGTTTTAGGCTCCATACATTATCCCGAATACTTCCCACAATGCTGGGAGCTGCGCTATAACCCGGAATCCATGACGCTCGTCATTGATTACTCTCTGCCAGATATAGAATCATTACCCAGCGTCAAAAGCGTGGCTTATTCATCAGCTAACGATACCCTGGAAGAGACGCATCTATCTGCTGCCGAAAGCAGGCATTTATATAGCAATACGATTCGTCAGGTTTCCCTCATCACCCTTTATAGCCTTTTCAAAGCAGACGCCGCCAAGCGGATAAGATCCATTGCATTTAACGGATGGATCGATTCCCTGAACAGGTCAACCCGGGAAGAAGTCAAACGATGCATTTTGACTTTATTTACCCATAAGCATGCATTCCCTTTCAAGCAACTGGATAACATGGACCCGCGGGCCTGCTTTAACCCCCTTAACGGCGACTGCGGCGTCGAACGCGAAAAGCTGGCGGCGGTCGCGCCCATTATTATGGGGAACGCAGAAAACCGCTCATTCAACAGCGCCTTCAGCGTCGACAATTGCGCTAACATAGCAGAGAAGAAATCAGAGGATTATATGCAAGGGCTTGAGTCTTTATTCACGAAAGAAAAGTCTCTGTGCCAATAGCGCGATCAACTATGTCGGAGAAAAACGCCCGCACTGCAGACGTCTATGCCTCGGCCATCTCTTGCAGCCTGGCCCGAATGTCTTCAGGAATTGGCGCCGCTTTCCTGTTGCGGTAGTCAAAGTGGACCAGTGTGGTTCGCCCCGTGGCGCGCAGCCGGTCGTTTTGCATAATGCGCTGGGTGACCGTAAACGAGGCGTTTCCAATCTCCGCGATGGCGGTAAAGATAGCGACATCATGTTCGTAGCGAATTTCGTCATGAAACTCGATCGTGTACTTCACCAAGCCTTACTCGCGCTCCGCGTTGGTCTCCTGCACCCCGGCGCCCTGCCACTTTGCATTGATCTTGTAGAAGATCCCCTTCTCTACGATACGTCGTTTACCCGCGTCGAATATGTCCAGCAGTTTCTGACCGTTAGGATTTCTTTTGGCGCTGACGGCGAATTCGTCCGTGGAGTCGAACACGGGAAGCTTTTTGTAGTGATTGCGCCAGTTCGCCTGCTGCAAGGCGTAGTCAAAGCTCAGTTCATACCCGGCGAGGCCATCCAGGTGACCTTTGTCCAGCATGGCGAAGCCCTGCAGAATCTCCCCTACGTCATATTTGACGATGCGGGACTGACGTTCCCATTCCAGACCGTAATTCCAGCCACGCAGCACGCCAATGGTTTTGCCTTCCAAAGACGCCAGTCCGTTCCAGCTCAGTTTGACGTCAGGACTGACGTAAACCAGAAAATCCACATGATCGATGGGCTCTTTAGAGTAATTGAAGTAGCTGGCGCGCTCCTGATTGAAGCCCGTAGGAAACAGGATATCCAGCTTGCCGGCCTTCACCTGATCAAACGCGCGAATCCAGGGATAGATATAGAGCTGAATGGTGTAGCCCATTTCATGATAACTCTCCCTCAGAACATCCCAGCTATAGCCTTGCAGGCGCTCTGAATCCAGGCCGGGCGGGATGATTTCCTGCTGGACGGCTTCAGCGTAGCGCCTGTCGAATGTGAATGGCGGATTGTTGGTCAGGGTGGCGACCCTCACCAGCTTATCCGCGCCAGGTTGATGAAAATGATCTTTCGCCCAGGAAAAAGGCGCGCCCAGGAGCAAAGCAAGCAAAAGAAGAATCAGATACTGCACAGGCATCCCCCGCATGTCGACGACGATATACCCCAAGCTGGTTTCATCCAGAGCGGCGACGAGGGGGCGCAAGTCGCCGTGGTGAACTTCCGTGCTTACTTGCCAGTATAGACCCTCAACGGCGCTTGGACCTCGCCATTGCGTCGCGTCATTATTTTGCGGTGGGCCCGGTGAAGCGACTGGGCTTGACCACTTTCCGCTCAGGCAGGTAGGCGTCCTTCACTTCAAAAAACACATCGCTGGAGCGCTGCAGAATCTGGCCTGGCCGCATCGACAGGGTCACAGGAACGCTGACGGCGCTCTCCGGCCCAACCTGTATTCTGCGTTCGCCGCCCATCTCCAGGCCTTCCAGACCCGATGCGCTGATCAGGAAGGTTTTCGGCTCATTTTCTTTATTCAGAATATCCAGTATGTAGCCGTTTTCTATACGGTTTTCCGAGTTGTACCGAAACAGTCCGCGGTCTTTGGCCACATCCAGAGATAACAGCGGACGGGACGCCATAACCCAGGCGAACACGCTGATCATCAGCAGCAACACAGCGCCGTATCCCAGTAGTCGCGGCCGAAGTATGCGCGCCTCGCCGCCTTTCAATGCGCGCTCGCCGGTGTAGCGCACCAGACCCGCGTCATATCCCATCTTCGCCATAACCGCGTCACAGGCGTCAATACAGGCGGCGCATCCGATGCACTCCATTTGCAGCCCGTCACGAATATCAATGCCAGTGGGACACACCTGCACGCACATGCTGCAGTCCACGCAATCCCCCAGGCCTTGCGCGCGATATGGGACGTTTTTCTTGCGCGGTCCACGGGATTCGCCTCTCGCGGCGTCATAGGTCACCACCAAAGAGTCTTCATCCAGCATGGAAGACTGGAACCGCCCATAGGGACACATATGAAAACACACCTGCTCGCGCAGCCAGCCGGCGTTCAGATAGGTGGCGACGGTGAAAAACCCGATCCAGAACAGACTCCAGCCGCCAACGTCCAAGGTCGCCATTTCCGTAACCAGAGTGCGGATGGGGGTGAAATAGCCGACAAAAGTCACCGCCGTCGCCAGGCTGACCAACAGCCACAGCCCGTGTTTGAGTCCGCGTCGCGTCGCTTTCTCCAGGCTCAAGGGCGCTTTGTCCAGCTTGATGCGTTGATTGCGGTCGCCTTCCGTGACCTTTTCCGCCCACATGAACACCCAGGTCCACATGCTCTGCGGACAGGCGTAGCCGCACCATGCGCGCCCGGCGAACACGGTCAGGAAAAACAGGCCAAAGGCGGCAATGATGAGAATACCGGAAAGCAGAATAAAGTCCTGGGGCCAGAATGTGCCGCCAAAGATATGAAACTTGCGGGAAGCGATATCCCACAGCACCGCCTGTCGACCTTCCCAGTTCAGCCAGGCCACCCCGAAGTACAGGGCGAACAGCAGAAAACCGCCCAGCAGACGCAAACGCCTGAAGCGACCGCTGAAACTGCGGGTATGAACCTTGGTGCGGGACTCATACAGATCAACCGTCACCGCCTCGATATTGTGAACCGGGATATGTTCGCTCATTCGCCGCCACCTTCCTTTTTACATCCAAAAGTCAGGCGGGATTATTCAGGCGTACGCGGCAAACAAACAGTTTCAGAAAAGATTTAAAAAACCATATCAGATGGCGATTTATCGCTGACAGACATGACTTTTTTTAAAAGGAACGGACCAGACGACCCAGTACCTCCATGGCCTGCTCAAACTCCGGCCCCCAGGGGTGGCCATAGTTGAGCCGGATAAAATTGCGAAAGCGGCGCGTAGCGGAGAATATTGGCCCCGGCGCAATGCTGACGCCCTGCTCCAACGCCAGCTTAAACAAGGCCAGCGAATCCACGGCGGCAGGCAGTTCCAGCCAAAGAAAATAACCGCCGTCTGGCCGCGTCACCCGGGTTTGCGACGGGAAGTAGCGATCTATCGCCGCCAGCATCTGGTTCTGCTGCACTTCCAGATTATGGCGCAGCTTGCGCAAATGCCGGTCGTAGCCGCCGAATTGCAGGTAATCCGCGATAGCCGCCTGGGCGGGAATAGATGCGGAAATCGTCGTCATCAGACGCAAACGCTCCACCTGCTGGGCGAAGCGACCGGCGGAGGTCCAACCAACACGATAACCGGGAGCAAGACTCTTCGAGAACGAGCCGCAGTGCATCACCCAGCCGTCTTCATCAAAGGCTTTGGCGGGTTTGGGCGCATGGGCGCTGAAATAAAGCTCGCCGTAGACATCATCCTCGATCAGCGGAACCTGATGCCGTCGCAACAGGGCGACCAGCCGACGCTTCTTCTCCTCCGCCAGGGTGACGCCCACCGGATTCTGAAAATTAGACATCAGCCAGCAGGCTTTGATCGGGTGATTGCCCAGCGCCTGCTCCAATACGTCCAGGTCCATGCCTGAACCGGCGTCCACGGGAATCTCCACCGCTTTCAGCTGCAGACGCTCCAGCACTTGCAGGCTGGCGTAGAACGCGGGGGATTCAATGGCCACCAGATCCCCCGGCTGCGTCACCGCCTGCAGACACAGATTCAGCGCCTCCATGGCCCCGCTGGTGATGACCAGCTCCTCCATCGGCGCGGAGACGCCCTCCATGACATATCGCAACGCAATCTGACGGCGCAGATCCCGGTTTCCCGGGGGCAGATCTGCGACCACGGAGCGTAAATCCATCAATCGTGTGGCCTTGGCCATGGAGCGCGCCAATCGTTGCATGGGAAACAAGGTTGGGCTGGGAAAGGCGGAGCCCAGTGGGGTAATGGCGGGATCGCGTACGGAGCCCAGTACAGAAAACACCAGTTCGCTGACGTCCACCGAGGTGGAGGCCAATGTCTGCCGAGGACGTTTTTGCGCCGCCGGCGCCGCTTGCTTGGCCTGATTGCAGACAAAATAACCAGAGCGCGGTCTGGAGCGGATCAGGCCGCGGTTTTCCAACAGGTAATAGGCTTCAAACACGGTGGAAGCGCTGACGCCATAGGTCTTACTGGCGTTACGCACCGACGGCACGCGGCTTCCCGCCGGCAGCACGCCAGAGCGGATCAGGTCCGCGATCTCATTCGCCAACTGCTCGTAACGTTTCATCTTGCGGCAATCTTGATGGGTTCAATGTCAGTGAAATCTGCGCTAGTCCTGCGCCAATATTCGTCGGGCTAGCGCCGCCACCGGCGCATCCAGCATACGGCCGTCCAGATTCGCCGCCCCCAGGCCTTGCTGCTCCGCCTGCGCCAGGGTGGCGATAACCCGCTGCGCCCATTGCTTCTGCTCCTCGGTGTAGGCGAAGGCGTGATTGACGCAGGGAATCTGATTGGGATGGACGCACAAAGCGCCGCTGAAGCCTAAGGCTTTGGCCTTGGCGAGATTGGCGGCATAGCTGTCCAGATCTTTGAATTCGCCCATGGATCCGGGCAGCCCCAGGGCGTCGATGCGCCGCTCTCCCGCCACCAGCGCTATTTGCTGGCAGGCCGCCAGCAGACTATCGGGCGAGGCCATCGCTCCCAACTCCGCCGCCAGATCTTCTGAGCCCATCGCCAAGGCCTTTATCCGCGGCGACGCCGCTGCAATGTCGCGTAGCTCCAGTACGCCTTTGCAGCTTTCAATCTGCGGCGTCAGCGCCGTGGAGCCCGGCTCCAGCGACTGCCGCGCTTCCAGGACGCTCAGATACTGACAGATCAAACGGATCACGCCGGCTTCCTGAGTTTTGGGCAGTAGCACCGAATGCAGATCCGCCAGCGGCAGCGCCTGCAGGTCCGCAGCCATATGCTCAAGATCGCCATTGATGCGCACCGCCACGCGTTTACCTTTCTCCCGCAGCGCCGTCACGATCTGCGGCAGCGCCGCTCGGGCCTGGGGTTTATCGTCGCGAGGCACGCTGTCTTCCAGGTCGATGATAATCACGTCCGCGTCCAGACCGCCCGCCTTGACGACAAACTCAGGCCGGTTGGCGGGAATAAACAGGTAACATCTGGCGTGACAATAGGAGGTAGCGGCAGGTTGATCCATGAGAGCGCCTATTTAATAAAATCGGTTTGAGACGGAATGATGAAGGCGTTTAACATGATAAGCTACTTTATTGTTATATTTGAGCTTTTATCGCTGAATCCAGTCACGCTATCACTGGCGTGCTCAGGACAGGGCCGCTGACGCGCCCGCCGAATTCATCGCTCAATAGTTAAGGAACCTCTGCAAACAGGGTTGCTGTATGGACGTAATCGTAAAGCATTTAGAGATCCGCAGAATGCGGGACGAAGACAGACCTGCGGTGCTGGCGCTACAGGTTCACGAAGAGCAAGTCCCCTATGTCGGACACACGCGGGACATTCTGCAAGTGGCGAGCCCCAACCATCACTGTCATGTGCTGACGCTGGGCGAAGACGTGGTCGGCTTTTTCATTATCGATGTCGCCTATCATCAGAAATTCGACTTCACCCTGGCCGACGAATTAGGGTTGCGCGCCTTCCTGATCGACGCAGGCAGACAGGGACAGGGCCTTGGCAAGAACGCTACGCGGGCGTTAAAGCCCTATCTGGATAAGGCGTACAGCGACAGATCGTCCATCGCCCTCACCGTGAATTGCCGGAACCCGGCCGCCTACCACTGCTATATCGGCGGCGGTTTCACCGATACCGGCGAGCAATATCTAGGCGGCAAGGCCGGCCCACAGTACATCCTCAGAATGCCTGTGGGCGCATCGCTTTAAGCCATCGCCTCGCTCAGGCTGGGGTAATCCACGTAGCCTTCCGCGCCGAGCTGCATGAATGTCTCAGGGTGCGGATCATTAAAGTCAGCGTCGGCTTTAAAGCGCGCCGGCAAATCCGGGTTGGCGATGAACAGACGACCAAAGGCCACCGCCTCCGCCTTGTTATCCGCGATCAACTGCTCCGCACGCTCCTTGGACATCTCTTCATTGGCGATAATCGCGCCGCCGAAGTTCTTTCGCAGGGTTCCGCCCAGCTCGTCATCGACGATAGGGTCGCGAGAGAAGATGAAGGCGATTCCGCGCTCGCCCAGTTGTTGCGCGACATAGCCGAAAGTGGCGACCGGATTGGAGTCGGACATGGAGTGCGAAGGACTGCGCGGCGCCAGATGCACTCCGACGCGCCCAGCGCCCCAGACAGAGATACAGGCGTCAGCGACTTCCAACAGCAGGCGTGCGCGGTTTTCCACAGAGCCGCCGTAATCATCGGTGCGCTTGTTCACGCCATCCTGAAGAAACTGGTCCAGTAAGTAGCCATTGGCCGCGTGGATTTCCACTCCGTCAAAGCCTGCCTCTTTGGCGTTTTCCGCGCCTTTGCGGAAACCTTCCACGATAGCGGGAATTTCATCCCTCTCCAGCGCTCTGGGGGTTACAAAAGGACGCATGGGACGCAGCAGACTGACGTGCCCTTCCGCCGCAATGGCGCTGGGAGCGACGGGCAATTCGCCATCCAGGAAAACCGGGTCGGAGATTCTGCCCACATGCCAGAGCTGCAGAATGATTTTGCCGCCGGCGGCGTGCACCGCGTCAGTGACTTTCCGCCACCCCTGCACCTGCTCCGCAGACCAGATGCCCGGAGTGTTGGCGTAGCCCACGCCTTGTGGAATCACCGCGGTCGCCTCGCTGACGATCAGACCCGCAGAAGCGCGCTGTGCGTAATACTGCGCCATGAGTTCATTGGGAACGCGCCCTTCCCCGCCTGCGCGGCTGCGGGTCAACGGGGCCATGACGATACGGTTGGAAAGCTCAAAATCGCCGATGCGGATCGGATCAAACAATGAAGCCATCATTCAGTCTCCCTGGATAGCGATGAAAATAATAAGAGGCCGCTGACAGAAACTGGTCGCCGCCCCGACAATGGGAAACAATGTAACCAACACGGTTACACATAGCAAGAAATTTTTTCTCGCTTAATCGACGTCTTCAGACATCTCCTGCTTGGCGCAGTAATAATGCACGCCCGCGTTATCGGCGACCTGTCGCGCCACATCCGCAATGGTGGTCTGCGCCAGTGAGGCGTCCATGGTGGCGGAAATGCGTTGAAACTCTTCTTCCAGCACCGAGGTGATGTTGCAGCCGATATAGCATTTGGGGTTGGGTTTGGAGCGGTGCAGGACGAAATAGTTGGGCTCTTCCACCGCCTGATAAACATCCAGCAGCGTAATTTCATGAGCCGGCCTGGCCAGCAAAGCGCCGCCGCCCACGCCCAATTGCGAGCGGGTCATGCCAGCCTCCGCCAACACGCCCAAAAGCCGCCTCACCACCGCCGCATTGGTGTTCACGCTACAAGCGATATCCTCCGAACGCACCGCCTTGTCTTTGTGTAGAGCCAGGTCGGCGAGAATATGAATCGCTACGGCGAAACGGGTGGATGTAGGCACGGTATTAACCTTCGTCATCAGTGAAATCTGGCGTAAGCCGCTTATCTCAAGGGCTACGGGCGCAGTATTGTATTTTAGGGTGCAAAACGCAAGTTCAGCCCTTGACGCTCGCATTGAAGCATTACGAGTAGGCAATCTCTTCTTCGCCACGCTTCCCTTTGTATTTTAACGCCGCCCCGCAAGCGCCGCCACGTCAGGGGTTCACTCAATTCGCCGCTCACTTTATCGTTAAATAACAACAACTTGTAGCGTTTCGCCCCGTAGCGTCGTTATGAGGCTTTATGATCTAATGAATTCAGCAAACCACTGCGTTTCCGCTGCAGTCTGGCCGGGAGAGTTGTTTCGCTATCCCCGCCCACACCATGGCCAAGGCTTCCTTATAAGCCGTCCGGGCCGCCAGCGCGCAACCTTGGTTATCACACTATTTCCGGCAGGAATGGCGAGGAACTCCACGCCATTCTCGCCAACATGGAGTTCCTTATGGACGCCTTATTTATCGAAGAGGGACGCTATACCCAGGACACCCGCCCCATCCGCATCGACACGCCTCTAGGTAAAGACGTGTTTCTGCTGCGCCATTTTCGGGGTCAGGAAGGGTATTCGCAGCTGTTCCAGTATGACGTGGACCTGCTGTCCCACAAGCGTGATATTCGCGCGGAAGACATCATCGGCGAATTGGCGCAGGTCACCATTGGCGCCGACGGCGGCGCGCCTCGCGTATTCAGCGGGCATGTGAGCTATTTCGAGTCCACCGGCCTGGAAAAACGGGGGCTGTACGGTTACAAGGCCGTTCTTGTTCCCTGGTTATGGTTCCTGAACAAGAATACCGACTGCCGGGTGTTTCAAAACATGACCGCCCCCAAAATTCTGGAAGCGGTGTTCACGGAAGCGGGCTTTTCCGATTTTCGTTTCAGTGGTCTGTATAACGAGTATCCAGAACTGGAGTATTGCGTACAGTACCGGGAGTCCGACCTGAATTTCGCTCTGCGTCTGATGGAGCAGGAAGGCATCTATTTCTATTTCGAACAGGCGCAGAAGCGGCACATGCTGATTCTGGCGGACGATAAGTCCACCAACGCTTTTATGGAGCCCCGCAAGATTGAACACAGCTCCCGGCCGCGCAATGGCGACTATATCCAGGAGTGGCGCCGCAGTTATCAATATTTCTCCGGCAAATGGAGCCTGAGCGACTTCAACTTTGAAAAATCCGATCAGTCCCTGCTGGCGGAATGCTCCGCGCTGACTGAGTTGCGAGGCGCCGCGTCTTACGAACGCTTTGACTATCCCGGCGCTTTTGGCGACCAGGACCGCGGCCGACGTCTGACCAAACTGCGCATGGAGGAAGAAGAAAGCCGGTTCACCCGGGTGAGCGGCAGAAGCAACCTGCCCCATTTGCTGGTAGGCAGAAAGTTCGCGCTGGAGTCGGAAGAATGCGTCACGGACAACCGTAAGAACTTTGTCGTCACAGCGGTGCGTCACTACGCCTACGAAGGCGGCTACACCAGCGCCGACAGTCCAGACAGCGCGGACAAAGAAAACAGCGTGTACTTCAACCGCTTCGAATGCCTGCCGGACAACGTCAGTTTCCGGCCCGCCCTGAACACGCCCAAGCCGCGCATAGACGGCGTCCAGACCGCCATCGTTTGCGGCAAAAGCGGCGACGAGATTTACACCGACGAATACGGCCGCATTAAAGTCCAGTTCCATTGGGACCGCTACGGCGAACGCAACGAAAACAGCTCCTGCTGGGTGCGGGTAGCCACGCCCTGGGCAGGCAAGAAATGGGGCAGCATGGGCATACCCCGCGTTGGCCAGGAAGTGGTGACCACCTTTCTGGAAGGCGATCCAGACCGCCCGCTGGTGATTGGCGGCGTCTACAACAAAGGCAACATGCCTCCCTACTCCCTGCCGGACAACAAATCCCGATTCGGCGTGAAGTCGCAGTCCACCAAAGGCGGACAGACATCCAACTATAACGAGATCTCCTTCGACGATAAAAAAGGCGAGGAATCTCTCAATATCCATGCTGAAAAAGACTTCAACATGGAGGTGAAAAACAACATCGGCGCCAACGCCAAAGGCCATTCCACCAGCAACGTTGGCGGCAATGCGTCGGATTCGGTGGCGGGAAACAGTTCCCTCAGCGTCGGCGGCGATCATTCCGTCGCCGTGACCGGCAAACAGAACGTGTCGATCACCGGCGCGCAAACGCATTCCGTGACTGGCGCGCAAACCTTGAATGTGGGCGCGGATCAGACCGAGAGCGTTTCCGGCAATATCACCCAGACCGCCACCAACCAGACATTGAATCTGTCAGCGGACCACACTATCAGCGCCACTAATCAGAAGATCAATCTGGGAGCGGCGCATGAGGTCAGCGCCTCCAGCCAGAAGTTCACCATCAGCGGCCTGCAAACCACACAGGCGGACGCGCAGACGGTCACCGTCACCGGCAAGACCACAACCACCGCCACGGAAATCGATCTGGCGGCGGGAGGCAATATTTCCCTGCGGGTGGGCGGAACCAGCATCCAGATCAACGACGGCGGCGTCACCATCACCATTGGCGGCAGCTCTATCAAAGTCGATGGCGCCGGGGTGTCCGTGTCCGGTCCGATGATTAAATTGAACTGAGCCTCATGACAGAGAAAAATCCAATCGAAAAAGAGCTGGAAAAACTCGACGCGCAATGGGAAACGTTCGTGGAGAGCGGGCGCCCTATTCTGCGCTGGAATATCGACCCGGACGCCAACCAGCTGATGTCGGGATTTCTGAAGATGCGGGAGCAATTCGACGAAACCTCAGGCGAATTCTTCGTCGCTCTGCATTCGGAGTTTTCCTCCCTGGAGCGTTTCGGCTTTGACCTGTCGGATGAGCTGAATCGGGAGATCGCAGCGGGCGTCGCCGCCAGTGCGGAAGACGAGGACGATAATAATCCGGAGGACGCTTTCACCTGGCGCGCCCCTGACCCGAAAAAAGCGCTGAGCGGCCACGACGCGCTGTACAAAAGCTGTCACCAGATTCTGGAAGCGTTCGCCGATTACTTCTCCACTCTGGTGATCGCCATCTGGCCTCACGAGGTCAAAGACCTCAAAGCGTGGCGACGCTGGTTGCAACTGGCCTGCGAGATTCATCGCGATTACAAGCTCTGGGGCGGCAATCTGAAGTGGATCATCATCGATAACGCCCAGCGCCCTGCGTTCGCCAAGCTGGCGCAGGATTACCCCACACAGATTTTCAACCAGACGCCGCCTCTGAATCTGCGCGAGGCCATGAACAAGATCATGGAGGAAGCGGACGACGGCTCGCCCGGCGCGGCGTTTCGCCAGTGTTTCGTGGACATGAATTACGCTGTACAGAACAACGATATCCCCGCTTTGCAAAGCCGTTCCGAGCGCGCGCTGGCGATCGCCGGCGAGCAGGCATGGTTCGACATGCAATGCTCCGTATTGCTGCTGCGCGCCTCCGGCTATCTGAACGCGAAACAAGCCGAGAAAGCGCTACAGGATTATCAACAGGCTCAGCAGTGCGCGTTGCAGGGCATCGAAGCTGAGCGTCCCGGCTGCGACAAATTACTGTTTCAGGCCCACATAAGTGAAGCCAGCGCCTATTTGAGCGAGAAGCGCTATGAAGAGGCCGCCAAGAGTTATCGCCGCAGCGCGGATATCGCCGAGGCTCAGGAGGACGCCATGATGTGCATGGAGAGCTGGCGCTTGCAGTGTTATTGCCTGGAGCGCCTGAAGCTCAAAGGCTACGCCTGGGAGAGCGCCTTACGGGGACTTAAGGCGGCGGGGCTGATCGAGCCTGAGCAGCGCCAATACACCACCCTGCCTTACCTGGGAGAAACGCTGTTGCGCGTGGCGCCGACCCGGGAGGATAAAGATTACGTCCATGAAGCCATGGCGGCCTTGCTGGGCGAAGGCTGGCGGGAAGCGCACGCCGCCAGGGCGGAGACAGTCTGATGCTGGCGGCCAAACATTTTGACCCGATACTGGGGATCGATATTCACCTGCTGGCGCTGCCGCCAGGAACGCCCATTCCTATTCCCCATCCGCACATCGGCATTATTTTCGATGTCCTGGATTACCTGCCGATCTTTGGCGGTACGGTGAAAGTCAACGGCGTTCCCCGCGCGACGGCAGGCACGGCGGGCAAGCCCATCCCGCACATTCCCATGGGCGGCCCGTTCGTCATGCCGCCGGGGAACGAAGACGAGATCTTCATGGGCGGCGCCACTGTAGTGGCGGACGGAGCCCCCTTCAGTTTCACCGCGCTGCCGGTGCTGAGCTGTCAGAGCGTGGGCATGCTGGCGCCCATTCGCGCCAAGAAACCCAAAAAGTCCTATGGCATGGTGCTGCCCACCACCACCGTATTGCCCATTCCCATTGGCGCGCCGGTCATGATCGGCGGGCCTCCCACCGTGGACGCCATGGGCGTGGCCACCACCGCCGGACTGGCGGGATTGGGCGCCGCATTCAAAAAGATACGCAAGATGCAGAAAAGCAGTAAGCGCGTCAAAAAGATCTCCGACGCTATCCATAAGAAAGCCGACAAGCTCATGGACAAACTGGGCGCTCCACCCAGCGTCCGCAACCGCGTTCACAAAGGCGTCTGCGCGGTCACCGGACACCCAGTGGATGTCGCCTCCGGCAAGGTTTTTACGGATTGGATCGACTTCCAGTTGCCCGGCCCGATCCCTCTGTCCTGGGAACGTACCTGGTTCAGCTCCTCGACTTATCAGGGCTCCCTCGGTCACGGCTGGCATCACAACTATGACTGGAAACTGATCGAAGAAGACGGCGCCGTCGCTGTGATGATGCAGGACGGCCGGCACATGGCGTTTCCAGCCTTGAAGGCAGGTGAAGAGAGCTTTAACCGCCAGGAGCGCATGACCTTGCACCGGGACGATCAGGGCTATCGTCTCAAACATCTCGACGGTAACTGGTACCGGTTCACCCCGGCGGCGCCCTCCGCTCATCCGCAGGCAACGGCGGTGCATTATCTGAGCGCCATCACCGACCCCACGGAAAACGCCCGCATTCAGTTTCACTACACCGCTGGCGGCTGTCTGAGCCGGATCATCGACAGCGGCGGACGGCGCATTCAGTTCGAAAGCGATGCGGACAACCGTATCCGTCGCATTCTGCTGCCGCACCCGGATAACGCCGGCGAGTTTTACTGCGCCGTGAAGTACGAATACGACGGCGGCGATCTGGTGGCGACCCGCGACGCCCTGGGCAGCGAGTTTAGCTATCAATACCAGAACCACCTGTTATGCCAGGAAACCGGCTACAACGGACTGAGCTTCTATTTCAAATATGACGGCGCTGACCACAACGCCCGCTGTATTCACACCTGGGGCGACGGCGGCATTTATAACCACCAGCTCGTCTACGACGATGAGAAAAGCCTCACCATCGTACAGAACTCCCTCGGCTATCAGACCGTTTACCACCACGACGGCGCCCTGCCCCATAGAATCGAAACCGCTTCCGGCGGCGTGATCGTCAACGAATACAACGAGTATTACCAAGTCACCTGCGAAACCAACGAACTGGGCCTGTCGACGCGCTACGACTACGACCCCCGCGGCAACCTCACCCAGATCACCCAGCCGGACGGCTCCACGCTGCAGATGGAGTTTGATGAGCGGGATAACTTCATCAAGGCTAAAGATCTGAACGACGGCGAATGGCGCTGGGAATATGATGAGAACGATCAGCTTGTGGCGAAGTCTGACCCTCTCAATCGTCGCACCCGCTATGCCTACCAGAATGGAAAACTGACCTCCGTCATCAACGTATCAGGCTACGAAACCACTCTTCAATACGATGGTTATGGCAATCCCTGCGTTGTGTCGTCGGCTAAAGGAGTCAAGCAGGAGTGGGTTTATGACAATCATGGACGCACCACCATCTCCACTAATCCGCAGGGAAATCAGAAGCGCGTCCAATACGACTTGCTCGGCCGCGTTACTGAAATAGCTGAAGCGAACGGCAATGTTAAGACCTTTCAGTATGACCCGGAAGGCAATGTGGTTCGCGCCACTGACGCCCACTTAGACGTGCATTTCAGTTACCAGGGATTGGGCAAAATGGCGTCTCGCACCCAGGCGGGAACCACGCTGCAGTTTGAATACGACACGGAAGAGCAGCTGATCGGCATCATCAACGAGCACGGCCACGCCTATCGTTTCGAACTTGGTGCTTCAGGGGAAATACTAACCGAGTCAGGCTTCGACGGCTTGCTGCGCCGCTGTGAATACAACCCCGCAGGACAGATCCGACGGGTGACGCGCTCCAGCGGTCGCTATTCTGATTACGCCTATGATGCGGTGGGGAGAATTGTGCGCGTACTGCACAGCGATGGCGAAGAAGAACGTTATCAGTATCGCGCAGACGGCAAGCTCATGAAGGCGGTAAACGTCGATGCGTCCCTGGAGTTTGAGCGTGATGTCATTGGAAGAATCATTAAAGAAAGCAACGGCGAACACTGGGTGCTTTCAGAGTTTAATCGCGAGGACAAACGCACTCGACTCACTTCCTCACTGGGCGCTGCGCAAAGCATCCAGCGCGACAAGTTTAACAACCCTTCGCTGATCGTCATGGGCGAGGACGCCTTCACGATTGCCATTGATCGGGACAGTTTGGGAAGCGAGCTGGCCCGCCATCTGCCTGGCGGCGTATCAAGCCGCTGGAAAAGAGACAAATTCGGACGTCCTCACCAGCTCACCCTGTCTCAAGGCGACAAGAATCAGCTTGCCAGAACCTACTTCTGGGGTATGAATGCGCGCCTGGAAAAGATTCACGACTCCCAGCGCGGCGTCACCGTATTTAGCAATGACGAGCTGGGTCATCTGGTTTCAGCTCGCTATGGCGATGGCGAGATGGACCTGCGTATGCCGGATGCCGTGGGGAATCTATTCCAGACGTACAATCGCAAAGACAGGGAGTATGGCGCCGGCGGCCAACTGCTGTGGATGCGCACTAATCAGGGTGTCGTCCACTACGAGTATGACCTGGAAGGCAATCTGATCACCAAATCCGAGCCTGGCGGCAAAGTCTGGCGCTATACATGGAGCGTCTCAGGCAGGTTGATGAAAGTCTCGCGGCCAGATGGACGCGAGGTTGCATTTACCTACGACGCCCTCGGCCGACGCCTCAGCAAGACTTTCAACGGCCGCATCACCCGATGGGTCTGGGACGGCGATACGCCGCTGCATGAATGGGTGGAAACGCCTAATGCCAGCATGCCACGCACGGCTTTTGATTTATCCTCTTCGCCAAGGGAGACCGTCTCTGGACGCCCGGATATTTCGAGCCAACCGATTCAGGCCCAGGCCCCTCCGCAGGGAACAGAGGCGAATGAGAGCAAACTGATCACCTGGTTATTTGAACCTGAAGGCTTTACGCCAATGGCCAAACAGGTCGGAGACGACTATTTTTCCATCGTCGCCGATTATTTGGGTACGCCCTGCGCCATGTATGACGAGACCGGTCAATCTGTGTGGTCGGCGGATGTCAGCGTATGGGGCGATCTCAAAAACCTCAGCGGAAGTAAGTCCGACTGTCCCTTCCGGTGGGAGGGGCAGTATGAAGATGTGGAAACGGGGCTATATTACAACCGCTTCCGCTACTACGATCCGCAGAGCGGACAGTACGTCGCCCAGGACCCATCAGGACTCATGGGCGGCCTGAGGCTACAGGGCTATGTAAAAGATCCCCTCTCGCAACTGGACCCATTCGGTCTGGTGAACTTCAACAAAATTGTTGGGGATAAAGGCGAAGAGTTCGCCGTAAAATTGCTGGAGGACAGTGGGTACACAGAAATATTTCCTATACAGAACAGCAGCAACAACGGTATTGATATTGTCGCCCGCTCGCCGGCGGGACGCCTTACATTCGCAGAAGTTAAAGCCACTGTTAAAGATACGGTAGGTAAGCCGTCTAACCGCCAGGAGTACTTTCACAACTTTGTCGAGTTGGTGTTAAGAGAGGCTTCAACGGGAACCGGCGCTTACCAGAACACATCAAGACAATTTCAGAGACAGGCCAGATCGGTTCTTAAAGAATTCAGGAAAGATCCGTTAAGTGTTTCAGGCTTGTTGATTGGCGTTGAGCTGGATAGAAATTCAAAGGGGCACCCTGTTGTGTTGAGGGCGATCAGAGTTTCTCCCTGGCCCAGATGTCCCGATGGATAGCAGGACAGCCAAGTGGTTACGCATGATTTCCCAATGATTTTTCAGATATTGAGCAGCTTATGAGCAAAGTAGAAACAATTTTAAAGAACAAGCGGAAATGGCTTTCCGAACGAGATGATCTCATCGACGAAGAAATAGAAGACGCTGAGGATTGCTTCGAAGAAGTCTCTCTCGAGTCTTTTATAGACCTGTCCGACACCCTCGACGTGTTGGCCAATTACTATGGAGCCAGAGGATGCGTCAGAGTCGCTGATGGCGAGTCCGTCGGTTGGGATGACATTGATACGGCGGTCGATTATTTCTTTTGGTCTTTAAAGCTCCGCTCAGAGAGTTTTTTCAAAATCCAATTTCTGAAATCGCTGAAAGCCGGACCAAACCTGACCAATTACACGGGAGACACCGCCTGTGTCCTGGCTTGGTTTATCGCCACAGGCCAGGCTTCCCAAGCCACAGAGGCCAGTCAACTGTTAACCCGGATGGCCGCCAGCGATGCGATTGACCCAGGTTTCTGGGCGCAACGGACGTTTGAGCCATTCATGCTCTGGCTTCATGGGATGCATACTGGAGACAGCGCCCCTAAAGAACTTGTACACAATAGCTTGAGCGTGTACCAACAGGTCATCGACGCCTGGGATAAAACAGATGCTCTGACAACGGCCATCACGGGCGTTTGTGACTATCATTTATCCCATATCGACCGTTCAAAACAGGTAGCCATACCGGAATTCAAGTTCGCTCCATTTGATATTGTCCCAGTCGAAGTGATGGCCATTCAACAAATCAGAGGCAAACATGATCTGGCAACGCCTGAGATCAAACATGACCTCATGACCTTGGCGGATAAAATACCGGGGGCACTTTCCAAACCGGTTGAGCAGGATTTCTTAACCCGGGTCAGAATGGCCTACTACGATTTCTTCGGCGCAGCATAACGCCCCAAAAACATCTCCACCGCAGCGGCGACGATCTCACGTCGCTCCGCCTGCGTGGGGTTAGGCGCGTGGCCGACGATTTGCGGCCAGAAGGAGAACGCTTTTATCAGACTCATGAATTGCGTGGCGGCGAATTCCGGATCGACTTTGATCACTCTCTTATCCGCCATGGCGGCCTTTAACCAGCGTTTGATACCGCCCTCGTTCTCCTGCATTTTCTGCATCGCCTGCCGCGCCAAATCGGGTGACAGCATATATTCCGCCAGCACCATGCGCGCCATGCCGATATAGCCTTCCGATCCCAGCAGTTCCAGTTCCTGTTCCGCAATGGCGGTCAGTTGCGGAGCCAGGGGGGCGTCGCTTTGGTAAGGAAACTCCGTGGCGTCCATCGCCTTGCGCCAAACCTGATCGGTAATTTCAATAAATAAGGCTTCTTTGCTGATGAAGTGGTTGTACACCGTGCGTTTGGACACCTCCGCCCGCTCGGCGATGCGATCCATACTGGCGCCCTGAAAGCCGGACTCCTGAAACACACTGATCGCCGCGTCCAGAATCGCTTCCCGTTTACGCTCGCTCAGACTTTTTTTCTTTTCCATTGCCTTATCCAGGTCGTATTGAAGTGAACAATGCGGACAAGTTTACACTCTCCAGTTTACTTTTAAAAATTTACTAGTAAACTGCTCGGTGTAGTTTACAAATATCCGTGTAATTTAAAAATGTCTGTGTAGTTTACAAATTAGTTGAATGGACCGGTTGGATACACATCATGAAAAAACGCCTGCTATTCGGCTTGGTTGTTATCACATTGGGAGCTTTAGCCATGCACAACAACGATACTCTCGCCACCTTGACCGGCCTGGGCGCGCCATCACCGTCCGACGCTTACAGCGACAACTTCCGCGAAGGCAAATTTCATAATTCCATTCCGACCCGGGCGAACGCAGGCATGGGAAAAATACTGAAAAGCTTCCTGTTTGATAATAACGCCGCCACCCGTCCCGATAAGGCGATTCCACTGCAGCCATTGCAAACGGAACAACTGCTTGGCGATGAGCGCAGCGCCGTTTATCGTTTGGGACATTCCACCGTGCTCATTCGCTTTGAAGGCGACTTCTGGCTGACTGATCCGGTATTTTCAGAGCGGGCCTCCCCAGTACAGTGGGCCGGCCCCAAGCGTTTCCACCCTGCCCCCATTGAGATGGAGCAACTGCCGCCGATCAAGGGCGTGTTGATTTCACACAATCATTACGATCATCTGGACGAAGGCTCCATCAAGGCGCTGCATTCCCGCGTCGAGCATTTCTATACCCCGCTTGGCGTGGGACGACAGCTAAAAGCCTGGGGCGTCCCAGCGGAAAAAATCACCGAGCTGGACTGGTGGTCATCCGTGAAGGTTGGACCCGTTACCCTGGCGGCGACGCCTGCGCAACATTTTTCCGGTCGCGGCCTGTTCGACGGCGATAAAACTCTGTGGGCGTCCTGGGTGATGCTGGGAAGCAAAGAACGGCTGTTTTTCAGCGGCGACAGCGGCTATTTCCCCGGCTTCAAAGATATTGGCGACAAGTACGGCCCCTTCGATCTGACCATGATCGAAACCGGCGCTTACAATCAGAACTGGCCCGGCGTGCATATGCAGCCGGAAGAAAGCATGCAGGCCCATATCGACCTGCAGGGCAAGCAGATGATGCCGATTCACAACAGCACTTTCGACCTGGCGATGCACGCCTGGTATGACCCCCTTGAACGCATTGCGGCGCTGGCGCGAGAACATCAGGTGACATTGCGCACACCCATGATCGGCGCGCCTCTGGTGCTGTCTGAGCCCGCGCAGCAAACCTATTGGTGGCGTGACTTGATGCCCGCAAACGCGGAAGCGACCGAGTACGCGGACAAAAAACCATCTGCGCAGCCCCAATACCTGTAAGTGCTCAGCCATTATTAATATGGCGATGATACTGACCTGTTATTAATCCGGTGATTTTTACAATGACGACCTCGTTACCCACATGGAACCAAGGCGCTTTCCCAGGAAAAGCCCACAGCGTCCACTACCTCGTCGCCATCCAATACCCTGCCGGTTTGGTGTATGACGTGTCGCCCTGGGCTTTTGATCCGCCGGATTACTATTTCTGGCGCGGTCTGGAGAGCGTGGCGGCGAAGGTGGTGGGTTATATTGATCTGACGCGCGCGGTTGAGTGGGCCACTGGCGTCGAATGCCAGCAGGATATCGACTCCGGCGCCCCTGAGAGATTGCAATGGCGCAGCGGCGAGCCGGAGGACAAGACCATCGGCTACGTCGTCTCCCTACCCTCTCACTACAACATACTGAGCTGGGAGGAAGACGGCGGTGATGGTGAGTGGACCTTTCCCACCCGTGAAGAACATGTCACGGGGTATGACCGCTATGTGCCCCTGCCGGAATTTTTGCGGCTTGTGGCGACCCGGCTCAGCATCGAAGACGTGACCTGATCCAGCCCTGCTGACGCTTCCGCAGCAAGCGTGAAGCGTCAGCGACTGATATGTATCGACCAAGCGGCGCCTGAGGATTGAAAAGGTTATAGAACCAGCCGCGCTGTCGAGTGGTATTGGCGGTTAGCGCGGCGTATCACTGTGAGTAATCCGACATTTATCGTCACTGCCCAGCCTGTTAGTGGTCAGGCTTGGTCGCCTTGTCTCTTCTTTCCGATTTCGTTTTTATGCGTGTTCAGCTTGTCGGCTTCGGATCTCAGAAATTTCTTATATTTTTCTATCGAGTGCTCCAACGTCTGTGAATTATGTTTGGGCGCTGACGTGGAGTCTGTACCGCCAGGGCGCGAAGACAACAGGTCTTCATGCCTTGCGACCGGGCAGACTGAACTCTCATCAGCCCAATTCGGCCACACTTCCCAGTTGGTCACTGTTAGGTCCCTCTTGTTGTGTTTTCAATGCCGCCATTTGATGTCGTCATGACAAGATTAGAAGGAATGCGAATGCCTGGAAATACCCCAATTGGGGGCGCTTTCCCCTCAGGAGTAGGCCTTCACAAAATCATGGCATGGTGATGGTCAACACCAGACGCACCAACTCCGACTGCGAGTGCACGCCCATCTTCTGCATAGCTCTTTTGACGTGGGTTCGGACGGTTTCCGGCGCCTTCGATAACTCAGAGGCCAACAGCTTGTTATGGGGCTTTTGAGAAAAGTGCAGCGTGGTTTCCGCTTCCGTTTTGGTGAGCCCATAGCAATCCATCAGTTTCTTTAAATGAATCACGCAGCGGTGGCAGTCATAAACGGCGATCACCAGGCCGTTGGGCGGCATCTCCCAGGGAAGAAGCCCTTTCAACAACGACGTAGGCGCCACCGCAATGTCATAAGAGAAGTCTGAATCTATCGCAGAGTATGTCAATGCAGCGCCGAAGCGGATGGACATATCGATGATATTCGCCAGTTCTGGCTCATAGATATGCACCTTTTTGTTCTCGATTTTTATCTGCTTTTTGACGAACAGGAAAACCAGGTCGGAATCCATATCCACCAGATTCATCCTGTCGTCCACGATGACATAGCCAAGCAAACCACCCAGGCTCCCTGTGGCGTTGAGCAGTGAGCGCGCAAAATTCCGGCGACGCTCATTATTCAGTATTTCCTGCACCGTTAAGCGAATGGATTGGGTTGAGCGGATCAGCATTGTCTTATCGTTTTCCGAAAAGAAACCATCCCGGCACAGATAAAGATTCGTCACATAATTATTACTGCGTGGGAATGCAAAGACGGCGCGCCCTTTGTAGCCATTGGGCGCCATAAATTCCGACTCCACTTCCCGGCTGGTCAGTTCATCAGGGAGATCCTGCACAAACACCAGATCCTGCTGGCTTTTTGAGATGGTCTCGTTCGTCGTGTCTATCTGGTTGTAGTAACTTTCATAGATATTTTGATGTTCTTGGGGAACGTTATAGATGTAGTCGCTGTGAGAGTCGCCCAGGTTATTCAGGTCGGTGATCAGAAATACTGCGCTGTCGCAGCTGGCGATCTCAGTAATCAGCTTCAAAAAAGACTGGAATAACGAGTCTGAGTTAGGAGATTGCGCTATTAAGTTCAGTATGGTCTTGTAATAACTTTCCATCGTCGACATTCCCTAATCATTTTTCCTATATTCCCTGCTCCTGCTATAACTCTGAATTAACGCATAAAACCCGGTTCTATAAGTACCCTAACTTTAGCATATTGATCACAATTTGCTCTATTTTTGACGAAAATGCCGGAGATTTTATTCCGACTCAGTCGATAGTTAATAGTTATTGATTTAAAAAAGTTACCGGTAACAAATTTATTAGAATGTTACCGGTAACACGCCTAGCATGAATTGCGTTAACCCTGAAGCCGCCTGCAACTCGCGGCGGCGATACTCCGTTAAAAATAAGAATTGGAGCGATCATATGAAGTTATCGACCTCTCTCGCAGCGGGCGCTTTGGCGACTGCTCTGTCCTTCGGAACCGCTGGCGCAGCGGATTTCAATTTCAAGTTTCAGTCCTCCGACCCTTCCGGGGTAAAGAATTTCAAAGTGCAGCAGGAATGGGCCGAGCGCGTTGAGCGTATGAGCGGCGGACGCCTGCATATCGAATTGCTGCCTGTGGGCAGTGTGGTGAGCCACACGGAAACCCTGGACGCCATGGGCATGGGCATTCTTGACGGGCATATTTCCGTTACCGGTTACTTCTCCGGTAAAGATCCCGCATTCGGCCTGATCGGCAACACCGTGGGCGCCTGGTCGTCGCCGGATCAACTGATTACCTACATCAATTACGGCGGCGGTTATCAGCTCATGAACGAGCTGTACAAACCTTACGGCGTCAAATTCGTCGGAGGCGGCGCTACCGGACTGGAGGCCTTCGTTTCCAAGAAGCCATTGAATGGCGTGGCGGATCTGAAAGGGCTGAAACTGCGGGCGCCGGAAGGTCTGGTGCAGTCGGTATTCGCCGCCGCCGGAGCCGCGCCAGTAAACCTGCCCAGCTCTGAGGTATTCACCGCCTTGAGCAAAGGCGTCATCGACGCGGCGGATTACACCGTGTTCTCCACCAATCAGGAGGCGGGCATGAATGACATCGCGCCGCATCCGGTGTACCCCGGCTTCCACTCCCTGCCCTTGCTGGAAATCGCCATGGGCATGAAACAGTGGGACAAACTGCCGGCGGACATCCAGGAAATTCTCACCACTTCCGCCCGGGATTTCGCCCACGACATCAGCACGCAGCTCAGAATGGCGGATATCGAAGCGGTCAAAACCGCCCGCGCCAATCCCAAAATCACCATTCACGACTGGCCGGCGGAAGAGCGTAAGAAGTTCCGCGAGATCGCCCGTAGCCAATGGGAGGAGTTCGCCAAGCAATCTCCCAACGCCAAGAAGGTCTACGAGTCTGTGACCGCCTATCTACAGCAACAAGGGCTGCTGTAAGCGCTCTGATATGTCCTAAACCAAGCCTGGGCGAACGCCGTATTGTTTCGCCCTGACTCAGGAGCTTCTGTCATGTCCGATCTGATGCAAGAGCTGGAGGATGCGAAAACTCCCGCTCCCGCCAACCTGCTCGACCGCTGCATCAACTGGGTGGGCCGCCAACTCAGCTTGCTGTTCATTCTGGTTGTAGCGATATCTTTTTACGAAGTGGCGATGCGCTATGTGTTCGATTCCCCCACTATCTGGGTGCACGAAACCGCCACCTTTATCGGCGCGGCGCTGTTCGTCATCGGCGGTCTTTACGCCTTCGCCAATGACCAGCATGTGCGGGTGGTGGTGCTCTATGACGCCGTCGCTCCCAAGGTTCGCGCCTGGCTGAAACTGCTGCATCATCTGCTAGGGCTGAGTTTCTGCGGCATGATGATTTACGGCTCCTGGTTCATGGCGCAAAAAGCCTGGTTCGCGCCCTGGGGCGACCTGCGTCTGGAGTCCTCCGGCTCCGCCTGGAACCCACATTTTCCCGCTTACCTGAAAGGTCTGATATTCGTCGCGTTCTGCATACTGGCGGTGCAAATGATCCTGCACCTGATTCGCGATATCAGACGACTGTTCGCCACTCACAATTCGTCCGCCAAGGAGTCGTCCGAGGATGTTTGATTTATCTTCCATCGGCATCGCCTATGGCAGTCTGTTGATGCTGTTTATGTTGATCGTTCTGCTGCTCACCGGCATGCAACTCGCCTTCGCCACCGGGCTGGTGGCGCTGACCTTCGCTCTGGGCTGGTTCGGCCCCCAGGCGCTGCCCCTGGTCAGCAGCCGCATGTATAGCTTTGTCGGCAGTTACGTTTTTCTGGCGGTGCCCATGTTCGTGTTAATGGCCGCCCTGCTCGATCATTCGGGCATCGCCCGGGACCTGTTCGACGCCATGAATCGACTTGGCCGCAAGGTGCGCGGCGGGGTGGCGGTGCAGACGCTGTTAGTGGCGGTTATCCTTGCTTCCATGTCCGGCGTCATCGGCGGTGAAACCGTCCTGCTGGGCCTGCTGGCGCTGCCGCAAATGTTGCGTCTGCGCTATCACCGTCGTCTGGCCATCGGCGTCACCTGCGCTGGCGGCGCGCTGGGCACCATGCTGCCGCCCAGTATCGTCCTGATCATTTATGGTTTGACCGCGAATGTGTCCATTGGCGACCTGTTCAAAGGCGCCTTTGCGCCGGCGTTGATCCTGGCGGCGCTGTATATCGCTTATGTGCTCATCGCCGCCAGGTTGCGCCCTCACTGGGCGCCATTGCCTTCGGATAACGCCGATAACTCGCCAGATCTTGAGCCGCAGGCGGATACGCCCAACCTAGCGAAAGCGCTGGTATTTCCTATCCTCACCGTCGCCGTGGTGCTGGGCAGTATTTACACCGGCGTCGCATCGATTACTGAGGCGTCCGCGTTGGGCGTGGTCGGCATCGCCATCAGCGCGTTGATTCGCGGCGAGCTGAACCGAACCATGCTGAAGCAAAGCTGCGTCACTACCTTGCGTAGTTGCGGCATGATCATCTGGATCGGCATTGGCGCTACCGCCCTGGTGGGAGTCTATAACCTGATGGGGGGCATCGATTTTGTGCGCGAGACCATTCTCTCTTTCAGCGGCAGCGATGGTCTCACTACGATTCTGCTGATGATGGCCATCCTATTGGTGCTGGGTATGTTTCTCGACTGGGTGGGCGTGGCGTTGCTGACCATGCCCATATTCGTGCCTATCGTGGTGGAGCTGGGCTACAACCCTATCTGGTTCGGCGTGGTGTTCTGCATGAATATGCAGGTGTCGTTTCTGTCACCGCCCTTTGGGCCCGCCGCGTTTTACCTTAAATCCGTAGCGCCGAAGGATATTTCTCTTGGCGAAATATTTATCTCCCTGCTGCCGTTTATCGGATTGCAGTTGATCGCCCTGGCGCTACTCATCGCCTTCCCGCAACTGGCGTTATGGTGGGCCTGATGGAAAGGAAACCCAACTCGATGGAAGCCAACTTAGAGGCTCATGAAGCCAGCTCAAAAACCCGTGAAACCTGTTCAGTAGAGAGAAAAAACGGTTTGAAAATTATCGTGATGGGCGTCTCCGGTTGCGGCAAAAGTCGCATCGGGGCCGCCCTGGCGCACCGCTTGGCGCTGCCGTTCTTCGACGCAGACGATTTTCACTGCGCCGCCAATGTGGAGAAAATGTCCCGCGGCGAGCCTCTCACTGACGCTGACCGCGCACAATGGCTGGCGGACCTGTCCGCCCTGATCCGGCATGAGCCCAGCCTGGTGTTAGCCTGTTCCGCCTTGAAATCGGAGTATCGCGCTCTTCTTCGGGCAGGTACGCCCGGTTTGCGGTATGTTTATTTACAGGGGGATTTTGATACGATCCTGCAGCGCCTGACCCAGCGTCGCGGCCATTATTTCAAGGGACCGGAAATGCTGCTGAGCCAGTTCGCCGCACTGGAGGAACCTCATGAGAACGAAGCCATCGTTATTGATATTCGTCAGTCAGCGGAAGAGGTTTTAACGGCGTGTTTACAGGCGCTGGATTATTGTGACGCATCGCGCAGTCGCCCCGCATCAGATTGAAAGGGAACCCAGTGAAAAAAAGAAGACCTACGCTACAGGACATCGCCGACCAGGTCGGCGCCACCAAAATGACGGTAAGTCGTTGCCTGCGACAACCAGAGCTGGTTTCCGAGCCTTTGCGACACAAAATCCAGACGGCGGTGCGGGAACTGGGCTATATCCCCAACCGGGCGCCGGACATATTGTCCAAATCACGCAGCCACGCCATTGGCGTATTGATTCCGTCCCTGACCAATCAGGTGTTTTCCGATGTGATCCGGGGAATTGAACAGGTCACGGAAAGCCGCGGTTATCATTTGATGTTCACTCATTACGGCTATAGCCCGGAACTGGAGGAACAGAACCTCGCCAATTTGCTCGCCTATAACGTGGATGGATTGATCATGTCAGAGAGCCGCCATACTGAGCGCGCCCTGCAAATGATCAGAACCGCCGGGACGCCAACAGTGGAAATCATGGATACCCGCAGTCCCGCGCTGGATCAGGCCATTGGTTTTGATAACGTGCAGGCCGCCTACGACATGACCCGCACGTTGATTCAACGGGGATATCGCCGCACGGCGTATCTCTCCGTGCGACTGGACACGCGAACCCTTCAGCGTCAGGAAGGCTATCAACAGGCCATGCGCGACGCGGGGCTGGAGCCGCGCACCATGCAATATGCGGCGCGTTCGTCTTTCAGCGTGGGGGCGCATTTGATGACCCGCATTCTGGATGAAATGCCGGAAACTGACGCCATCTTCTGCACCAATGACGACGTGGCCATCGGCGCGTACTTCGAATGCCTGCGGCGCGGCATCAAAGTCCCCCAGGAAATGGCCATTGCCGGCTTCCATGGCCACGACGTCGGTCAGGTGATGACTCCACAACTGGCCAGCGTGCTCACCCCTCGTCACGAAATGGGCGCCCTCGCCGCCGAAGCCCTCCTCGCCCGCCTGGAAGGGCAAGCCGACTTCGAACCAGTAATGGATCTCGGGTATGTGATTTCTCCCGGGGGGACGATTTAAGGGGCGTTAATTGCCCCTTCAACGCCAACTAAGCTTAGTGCGGCAAGGCTTCATACAACCGAAAATAACCTAATTCCCAGACGGAGCGACCGTCGTAGTGCGCAGTATCGCCAAGCGTTAAACCATCAACATTGGCGACGCGATAAGGTCTGCCGAGCGAGTGGAAAAAATCCTGTACGCCCAGGTTGTCGTGGCCCACATTATTATCGATATAACCTTGTGAAATCGGCGCCGTAACGGTCATGGGCGCGCCGATCTGGTTCGCCACTTGATAAAACGCCTGTGCGTATTCGGTTTCATCCATGCCAGTGCGCAAATCCACCTCTCCCTGCAACCACACAAAGTATTGGACATTATCCCGACTCAGCCCAGGCTCCGATGCAATCGCCTGATCAACGACTTTGTTCACTTTTGCCGTATAGTCGCCAGTCACCCAATTTTCGATACTCGCGCCGCCTTTTCCTTCAATGACGACGTAAACCGGAACGCGCTTTTCATGCTGTATCCGATTAGCGAAAGCGATCGCAGCGTTGGCCTTGCCGCCGCCAAAGCTATCGCCCAGCACGGTCCGATAACTTTTGTGTTGAAGGTCTGCGACTTCGAACTGATTCCAGTCGTTGTTATAAACGTACAGATTTTCGTTATGGACAAAGGGCCCCTCGCTGATTCGCCCTAATACGTTGGATTGACCTGATGCGACGATCACAATGGCCTCAGCCGCAAACGCGCTTTGTATTGAAGCAAGGACAAGGATGATGGAAACAATGGTTCTACTTAGACGTTTCATGTTCTATGGCGCTCCTGATCACTGATTAGCTTTTTATGCTGCTTTGCTCATATCAAACAGGCTTCCCTAAAGTACCTGACGGAACGTCTATCCCTGTCGGGTGGGCGATAAAAATATAGCTCGCAGCATGAAGGAATTAACCCTCCAAAAGCGCCTTATATTCTGCTTACACAGCCTCGCTCCCGCAGCGCTCTGGCTAAGAGAGCGAGCCCTCTATGCATCTGTCAAAAGGAGAAGAAAGATGGCGAGCGGATTAGGTGTTTTGGTAACAAGCGGAGACAGTCAAATCGGCGATATCTTCTCAGCGCTTGAAGGCGCACTGGATCGGACGACATGGCGAAGCTCCTCCCTCCTGAATGAACGCAACGGCGACGGCAAGCTCCCTCTGGTGCTACTCGGCCACGCCAATGAACTCAGATTCAAAGCCACCGCAAACGAACGCAAAACCGGGGCCGAAGTCGTTAATCACCTGGTGGCCACGCGCAAGTTAGCCCCTTCAAAATTCGGATTTGTCTTCCTGGCCGGCTGTCGCGGCGCGCATACCAATCGCGAAGGGCTTTACATAGACGTCGGCAACGCCATCGGCCTGCCGGTGCTGGCGTCTACTACCTCGGTCAGCATGGGAAGATCAGGAAGCAAAGTATCATTCACTCCCATCGAAAAAGGCGAATGGAAAGTCTACTACCCAGATGAAGGCGTGGTGTACAACCTTCGACTGGAACGCTGCAAACACTTCCGCGACGTATTGGCGTCAGTGGAAATACAAGTGAACGACGCAGCGTCATTTTGAGTTGAGTTCTAATTGTAATTCCAAGGGGGGAGTTCGCTCCCCTCTGCCAAACTGTTTCACTCATCAGAAGAAAGCCCCTCACTAAACTGAGCGTCACAACCACAGACAGGATACGGGCTTGTCCATTCCACTCGGCTTACAAGAAGCAATACATAACATAAGCATCGACAAGCCCAAGTCGCTTGTGCTTGAACGCTTTTGGCAGAGTGCCTGCAATGAAAAAACCTAACGACTTATACAGCTCAACCGCGGGGACATTGGTGCTGACCACATAGTTAAACTGCATGGCGGAAAAGCCTTCTGAACGCGCTCTTTCGAGGCTATGGCGAACTAACGCCCGCCCCACTCCCTTTCCTTGAGCATCTGGGCGCACAAGATATGTCGCGCTTGAAATATGAGCACCCAGGTCAGGATAGTTCGCTCCCATACTATACATACCGATAACGCCTGACTCATTTGTTGCGACATATGCCGGTTTTGAAGCAAACCAGTTCTGATGAAATGCTTCCCGATCAAAGCTTTCGCCAAATGGAAGCGTATCACCGGTTTCGATGACTGACTGGAAGATATTCCACATAGCGTCGAAATCATCCATTGAAGTGAGTCGAATATCTATCATTGATAGTCCTTTATAATCTGAGGCTCAACCAAAAAAAACCAATAAAACAAAATACTTATAGAAATAGACCAAGGAGCCTGCCTGCCCTGAATCAGGCATGAATAGCTTCTTCGCTCCATTCAAACACTGCATTTCCTACAACAGCTTTGGCTTTATGAATATCCGTGATGTGGCGCACTCCATCATGTTCTTCTGACTCTACATCCGCAACGACAGTCACTGTCTTATCAAAAAAGTCTCTACGTTTAAGGAAGTTTTCCAGAAAACGACGAGGGTTTTCATCAAAGCTCACTTTACCCTCATCTACTGCACGAAAGCACAGATCTTCTCCATCCAGACTTATATCACCGCAAATCACACTATCACTTTCAAAGTCAGTTAAAACTGATTCAAGCGAGCGAATATTATCTGGTGAATATATAAAAACTGCAGTTCCTATTCTCACGCAGAATTTAATATAGCCAACTTCGTCTATGTATAAATCGCTCCTGTCCTCTGCAATCTTACCGTGCAATTTAACATCATAGTGAAGGAGAGATCCTCCACCGACTGTAACAGACAAGAATTCGAAAAAAGAGTCTTCAAAGCTCTCTACATTAAGTTTTATAGTGTTATCCAGACTAAATGGCGGCCCTGAAAAACACCCTTTGACGGTTTGAAACGTGTCAATGTAACGGAGTTTATTAATTTTAATTTCTGAGGCTAAGACTGACATTCTGCTTTATCCGATTATATCGTCATATCCACCAATATCAGACGTCCTTTTACAACCCTACCGCCATGGCGACTTTAAGGCTGTCAACAACGTCGCTTTTCTCAGGATGCTTTGATGCATACCAGTCCAAAGCGGATGCTAGTCTGGAGTAAAACACTTCATCGTTATGAAAAATCGAGTACTCATCATTTTCGTAATAGCCATGCTCATCGCCTCCTACAAAAGCCATAAAGCCCTCGTATGGCTCGACTTCAAACTCTTCACCCACTTCATCTGACCATTTTTGGATTGACCAGTTCAGTTCGCCTGCTACATAGCCTTCTTTGATAAATCTGTCGACTTTTTCGAGTGCTCTGGGTGAAGTGAACAGTTTATAAAGGCAGTGTTTGAGAATCCACTCGGGATCATCAAGGCCACCAATTTTATCAAACATCCCATCTGGCATGATCACTCTTCTTAATTTACGAGTAAAGTTAAAATAAAAGGTATATTCGTCTTATTTTTCATTAATGCATATGGTTAGAGAGTTATTGCTATCCGCATCTTTAATGATCGTTATCCAACCAGCCTTCTCCCACTCGTGAATCAGTTTTTGATACAAGGGAGCCAAGCTTGAATGATCGAATTTTTAAGCTCCGCCCCACTGGCTTTAATAAATCTCTCAACTTTAACACTACCCTCTTTAACACTCAAAAATGGTTCAGCTGGGGCAAGGATGTAATTCTCAATCACGTCTCTGGAGAAAATATCAAAAATATTGTATTCCGAGACATCAAACTGACTCAATTCAACGACTACCGCATCAGCCAACATCCATTCTGGCTGATAATACTCGACGCAGAACTTTTCTTTTTCCTTCAGTTTGATAACAACTTCATCAATGTTAGCCATGCTAACAATCCCCGGATTTAGTCGAAAATCTCTTCGCAATCACTTCAAAATTTTCAACGCCCTCATTTGAGACGATCATCCACACTCCAGTCTCGTGAAATTTCTTTATATCTCTATTTATTTCATCCCTTAACCAAGAGGGAACACGATCATAGTCTTCTTGGCTCCCTTCAAGCGCCAGCCGCCTGATGACATAGGTTTTCAGTATATGAATAGTCAATATCATGAGAAAATGACAAAGCCATATCAACCACTCCCGCCAACTAAAAGCCTATGGCTGAAACTCCACATTTTCACCTTGGTCATTAAAGATTTGGGCATAAACTATATTACCAAAGTCTCTTTCACCGTCCTCTTCATAGCTATAGCTTCCTTCCAGGACGGCTTTATTTATATATGAATAGCAGTTCCCACAGAGAGGAAAAACTGTATCTCCGAGTTTCCGGATGAATTTATCGTCGGCAATTCTAATAAAATTTAGTTTGACTGCTGAGATATGCTTTTCAAATTCCGCATCGATTGTAGACCCCAGATACTCAATCACATCATCGCCGCCCTCAATCAAAAAGGGCCGAAGAGTCCTGGCGCCCAGAACCGCCAACACGCCCTGAATCCTCGTCTTATCTTTCGTCTGAACACTCATTCACGTCTCCCCCTTATTCACTACAGCATTCGGCCAGCCATCAACGCAGAGGCTACAAACCTTGCTCTTTAAAGCTATTCATATCTGCTGCGTGGGCCTTAAACCAGTCGCCTACGGAGTCAAAGACTTTTTTGACAGTATCCAATGGGTAATTGTAATAGTACACAGGAGAGTCAGCCTCGCTATTGGCGATAATGTAATTAAACTCATCCCCATACCGTTCCATTATGAAAAAGATGCTGTCAGGAAAAGGGTCCGTCAGTTCATCTTCTTCAACAAGTAATCTCTGGCGACCTTTTATCAGGAGTTCCGTCATGTCTTTGACATGCTCATACTGATAATTGAACTCATTATCGTCAAGCGCTTCACAGGAGCGTCCACACCGTCTCAGAAATTCTTTATAGGACTGAGGCAAGGTTATGCCGTACTTGTGTTCAATTGCAGCGATTTCAGTGCTTGAGCAACCAATGTTCGCTCCAGAGATAATGCCTTCAGTGAGCATTTCCTGGTATGCGTCTTCAAAAGATGACAACAATTATTCCCCCCAAGTGTACTCGCCCTTCCCGTCAAAGGTTATGACCAACGCCCCGTAATCAACCTTAAAGCGTTCAATATTAGTGACTTCAACAGATCCATCTTTTTCCGCAAGCTCCGCCAGAACCATCACCTTCTCACGAATTTCGGGCCAGTCAACCGTCGGGTTAAAGTTATTCTCAACCACCTCGTGAATATCAGGTTGAACGATTTTAATAACGTCAGCATCACTAATATTGGCGTCGATTCTATCTGACAGATAAACACCCTCCTTTACGTCAATAAGATAGCCGCTTATCCATGTTTTTCCTTCTTTTTCAACCACTAATCGCCGCATCGCCTCTGACACATCAGCTTTCAGATCTCTCTCGCGACCATCAAAGTAGAGATCATAGCTAATCCACTTTGTTTTCAGCGTCATGTGTTTTATGTCAGATAACGTCGTTTTTCCATCGCATATCAGGAGGGTTCCGCTGACTTCACAAAAATCGACATACTCCCATTCGCCGCCAGTTCTGGGCTCAATGTATTCAGACAGAACGTCATATACCTTAGCTGACTCCAATGTAATGCAGTCATCTACCGCACTCTCCTCCGCACCACACTGCAACATCAACGTTTTGTTCGCGAACAAAACGCCGGATACCCTTAATGCTCGGCCAGAATAGTCATCCAAGTTGCCCAACACATTATTAACGTTCATAACGTCTTAATTTCCCCTTCTGCGGCATAAGATCCTCGGCAACAGCCTACTGTCCACGGCGTTGAATGTCAGCACAAGTTATTTGGAGTCTTTGGAAGGTGATTGCTTGCAGGTAACTAGCGGTAAAACTATTTCGGCTCATAAACAAGAAACCGCCCACGCACTACAACCAGCGTGGGCGGCGAACTTATTTAGGCAGGTCGGCGTTGCTCAGCGCTTCTGTACAACCGCCTTGATCAATCCATCACGATCAAAGACATGTCATCCATATCGACGCTCTCCCCTGCGCCGTATCCGATCAGTTGTCCCTGCACTCGCACGCGGTACCAGCCTACTGCGGAGGCGTAGTAGGTTCCGTGGGTTTCGTTGCTGGACCAGTTGCCGAGCACGCCATTGCCTTTGCCGGTGCAGAAGGCGTTGTCGCTGTTGGACGGCGCGATAATGGTCACTACGCCGCTGGGGCTGGTGACTTCGATATTGACGTCATACCAGGTGAAGTTGTCGTTGGACTGCACCGCGCATTCGCCATTGAAGAAAATCGCTCTTGTGCCGGTTGTGCTCGCATAAAACGACAGGTTTATCGGCAAATAATGCGCCGCCCCGTTGGCGGTGATTACATGATTCAGATAGGAGGTGGAGCCTTCCACGTCTGCATAACTGGCGGACGAAGCAACGGTGATCGCCGCGCCCATGGCGAGAGAAATGAGTGTTGTTTTCATAAAGAACCCCTATATCCATGGAGGTCGATATTATTCGGCGAGCGCGCAGAAAAATGTCGTCATGCCGTCCCGCCGAGTTCCATCTCACAGAGCCGACGCCGCGCCTGCTAACGCAAATCCCAACCTGCGGCGGTGGTCTCTTTCAGGATGTATTACGAGTGTAGGGATGGGCGGTTTGGCGGGCAGTTAAATACTGGACGGCGATTTTGTGACTTTTTATCTGTTTTTTGGAGGAAAGTGTTGCGCGTCATGGAACCATTGTATTGACGCGCAAAAAGAGTGAATTATAAAACAGCCAGGTTAAACCACCGCCGCCAACACGCCGCCAAAAGCGTCCTTCAGCACTTTCAGGATGGCGTTCAGCGCTTTTTGCACTGTGATCAGGGTGAGCTGGGTAATGGCGACCAGCACTGATTCGCAGGAGGTCTTTTGCATCCTGACCAGTATCTTGCCGGTTTTCGGCGAGTAACCCTGGTTTTTGTCGATCTGATACAGCGCCACGTTCTGCGCCACGTCCGCCAGTTGTACGGACATTTTCTTGAACTCAGCGGGGGCGTATGACTTTACGGCCAGCCAGCCTTCTTTGAATGAGGCTTCCGCCGCCTGGATGATTTTTTCGTAGATATCGTTCGCATTGATCTCCATAGCAGTCTCCTTTTCTATCAAGAGTTAGCTCTTCCAAGGCTTGGTTCTTCAAAGCTTAGTTATTTAAAGTGCTAGTTCTTCTTCGCGTTTTCGACGACGGATACGGCGTTAATCGACTGATTGGCGATAGCCATCGCTGATTTGGAGGTGGCGGGTCTCAGGCAGGAAAGCTTTTGGGGACCGCACTTATCGCTTTCGCGATGAATCTCTTCAATGAACAGCAGTTGGTCTTTCACTAACGACAACAGCTTTTCATTACAGCCGTCCGCATTGCCGTCTGCCTCCATGCCGCTCTGGGCGATCTCTGTGGGAATCTTCTCGTTCATCATCGTGGTCACCCGCTTGTAGAGCTTTTTCTCCAGCTTGCAGGCTTTGCCTTCCGAGGCGGCGGAGGCGCGGGCGATCATTGCATCCAGCTTGGATTCCAGCGCGTTATAGGCGGGTCTGTTCTTCTCATAGGTTCCTTCCGGCGTACCCGCCAGGTCCGCCATGTTCTTCACGTGGGTATTTAATTGCTCGGAAAACTCCATACTGCCCTTATCGATAACCTCGTCATAATCACTGACCAGCGTGACTCCTGAGCAAGCGCTTAAAAACAGCGCCAAAACGAAGGTCGCCAATGCCTTATTCATTGTTGTCTCCTTTTCTTTGGATTTTTTTACAGGTTTTGCGCGCCGTCTTATGCAGGTTGCAGTTTGGCCTTGAAGCGTTCACAGACGGCTTCGTTCATGAACAGGCCGTGCTCGATGATCACGCCGATGGTGATCAGATAAGCGGACATACTTTCCGCGTCGCTGATGGCCTGCCCCAGGGTCGCAATCAGCGGGGCGATCACCATGACGCTCAAAGGAATCGCCACTAGAAACTGGTGTTTCATAACCGGGCTTTGCGGGGATGGAAAAACGGTTTTGCGGATATACACGCCGAGAAAGTAGGCGGCGAAAGGAATGACGCCCAGAAAGAAAATCTGGGTGATAAAAGGGGTAAATTCGTTCACTGCCGTTCCTCCATCAAAATGGATTCGCCGCCATCCTTGCCGATATAAACCCAGCCGCTCCTGTCGCTGGCAGTTCCGGGCTGTGCCTGCTCAACGTTGATCCAATACTGAGTTCCCGTCAGGGTATTGATCTTTTTGACTTCTTTTACGACGACGCTGTCGTCTTTCGCTACGGAGCCTTTTTTATCTCCGAGGATGTAGAAAAAAGTGCTGGGCGGTGAATCACGTAGATTGGCGGGCGCGGACAATGAATAAGCGCGATTGGCCTCCACTTTGGAAGGTTCCGTCGACCATGCGACGGTAGAGACCATCAACGCCAGTACCAAGCCTGTATATCGCATAATTCCTTCACTCCTTGTCCGATGTTTTGAGGCAAGCGGCGAAAGCTCAAGGAAATCGATGTACAGCCTTTATCATTGACTTCTTTTTGTTCAGTCTACGGCGTAAACGCCAGACCTGTCACCGGGGACATTAGGGCTAAACTAACGCTTAGGCCGCTCTCTTAGCGTACTGGCGCACACCTGGAAATGGTGTCTCAGAAGTCTTCAGGTGGAGGGGGTCTTCAGTGGAAGGAGAAAAAGTCGGAGGGAGAGCGGCGCGGCTTGCGCTAGCGCCAAAATGCGCCGCTCTTTGTTTACATCACATTCATTACGCTTATCACATTTCGTCCAGGCGATTGCCGTTTTGCGACATCAACATCGCCTCGTGCTCTTCCAGCTTCATCAGATTCTCCAGAAGCTCCTGGGTGGAAGGCGTCGCCGCTTTGGCGTGCAGATAGCGATACAGCTCGATAATGTGCTGGTGCTTCTCCATGACGGTTTCAATGATCTGTTGGGAGTTCAGCGACTCATAGTGAATCTGACCGTCCGCCAGCGGGTGCGTAGGATGCATCTCAAGGTATTCGTAGCACCAGGTATTGAGCGCCTTTAACTCGCCGGTATGTTCAAAACCGTCGATGACGCTGGAGAGCAGCGTTTCGTGCCGAGCCAGATAATCCAGCAGCAAACGGGACCCTTCATTCTCATGGAGCCCTGCGGACTGCGAAAGGGATTTTGAAAGCTGTTGATGAAATTCCTTGGTCCAGTGCAGAACGTTTCTTAATGTCTCGGCATGCATTCAGAGCTCCTATCAGACTATTTCTCTTAGATTATTAATCTAATACCCAATAGAGAAATCTCAATGTCTCCGGTCATAAAAAACTCAAATCACCAGCTTTGATCGCAACGACCGCTTTTCTCACGATAGCCGCTGTTGCACTCCCAACCGTTGCCGGAATTATCAAGATGGGCATGCTGGGGAATTTTAATGGGGTCGCATGCGTCTCTATCCGCCTTATAGCCGCGAGCGCATTCCCAACCGTCGCCTTTCTCCGTCAGAAAAGCGTTTGCGGGCATATTTACCGCCACACAGCTATCACCGTCCTCCTTGAATCCCCGCAGGCAGGCCCAGCCATTTCCATACAGTTCATAGACAGGATGGCCATTGGCAGGAACCTTTACCGCCAGACAAGCGTTATCGACTTCCCTGAAGCCGCGTTCACATTTCCAGCCTCTGCCATGGGTCTCATAGGTGGGGTACGCATTAGTCGGCACTAGCACAGCCGCACACTGATCGTCCTGCTTTCTAAAACCGATCTCACAGCGCCAGCCCTGAAAGGCGCTTTTGTCCAAATAGCCATTGGTTGGAACAGTAATCGCCACGCAGCTTTCGCTTTCTTTGCGAAACCCTCTGTCGCAGTCCCAGGAACGGCCGTAAGCACTCAAGTAAGCATGTGCAGGAACTTCGACGGCGATACAGGATTTATTCTTCTGGCGATAGCCGCGATCGCATTCCCAGTTGTCGCCATATGGGAGAGGATGAGAGTTGGCGGGATGCCCTTCTTTAGCATTGGCGCCGCCGACAATGCAGAGTAACAACAATAGGCTGCTTGCCACGCTACGCCAGATCGAAAAGTACTTCATAATTCGCGTCCATTTAGTTTATGGACTCTTAGGAAGCCCTGATTCCTCCAAAATAGCACGCTTTCATCTGGATCGGGCGAATCATTTCAAGAGCGTAAGCAATTTAAGCAGTAAAACGAAAACGACGCGCCACCGAGCAGTGACGCGCCAAAGGGGAGCTGATCAGAATCAGCGTGCGAACTCGCTTGAATTACATGGATTTCAAGCCGTCATCCAAAGTGAAGGTAAGATTGGTGACCGTATCGTCGTAGCTGTAGTCATCCACGCGCACGATTTCCATCTCCAGATTGCCGCCCAGGCTGCGTTTGGTGCGAGCGGACTGCTGCGCCATCTGCATTTCAGAACTATCCAGAGAAATAGGCGCACTGGCGTCGATGTTGAACTGACTGCCATCGACTGTGGTGAATTTACCAGTCAGCGGCGCGATAAAACGACGCTTGCTGATATTGCCCACCGCCCACTTCACGTTGTCGGCGCCATACTGGTTCAGCATCCAGTTCCAATCCCACTGCCCGTAGTTCTGGATACCGCGATGCGCGTACTGATCCAGGATATCTTCCGCGCCGTTCAGGTTATTGCGACCACCGAAGGTGAAATTCTCCCAGGGACGATCTGTCGGGTGGTCGTTTCTGGCGTTGCCGCCCCAGCGCAGGAAGTTCTCCAACGCGACGTTGTACCCCAGGACCATTTCCGACTCATAGGGAATATCGGCTTTCTGTTTGAAGACCGTGAGAGTGATGATGCGCTTGGAGTTCGCCGGCATCAGCGCGCGATACTGCGCGGACTGGGTGACTGTCTCACTGTTGCCGTTGGATTCGCTCCAGCCCTGATTGGCGGTAAAGCCTGCGGTAATTTCCGTACTTCCTCCGAAAATCTTAAGATCAAATTTATATGTATTTTTGATGCTTATTGATTCGGAGAAAGAATAATCTTCCTGTTTCGACCAACTTTTGGTTTCGTCATATTGTAAAGTGGCGACGGCGGTATCTTCCGTATTGCCACGGTTATATACCACCGCAGTAATGGTTTTTAACGGCTCGCGGTCATAGACCTGGGGATCGCCCAGTTTAAGTGAGCCGGGGTTGGTATAAAACTTAAGTCCGGATAACGACATTTTTAAGCGTTTATCCGCCCAGTATCCGTCAGTGTAGGGATCACTGCTATTATAATTAGCCTGTAATGTATATTGTTCGTCGCCATTGCGGGTAATACTGAAATCTTCACCCACATTCTGAGAGGCGGTTCCGCCGCACCAGCCGTAGCCCAAGTAGTGCGATAGATAAGCCAGAGGGACATAGAAGTCCGGATCGCGAACGATAGTATCCTTCAGGGAGGCGAGATCCTGGGCGGCGTATACTTTATCTTGATACTTCGGTATATCGTCATTCGCCTGAGCGGTCGAGACGGGCGCTAACAGTGATAGGATGCTGGCTGCGAGCGCTGAAGGAACAAAAGATTTCGACAGGTAATGCATAATTAGGTCCTTATATTTATTTATCGTCCTTTTACTCATTTAGAGAACGATTCACCAAAACGTTTCTATATATCTATCATTAGGCCTATGCTGTGGTTTAATTGATTAATACATATGGTTTATTTCAGTAATCATTGCATCCAAACAAATAAACGCGAATTCAGTTAATCAATCAAAAAATAATCAGAAAATTAGCCTTTAGTCTAATGCCTATTGACATTCAAAAAACCTAATTAAGCCGAATCTAATTTACCATCCAGATAACTATTACAAGTCGAAATATTTAACTTATTGAATATTCATAAGAATTAATTAATCGACGTTCAATAAAACTTGTCCAGATAGACAGATTATGTTCATTCACCCTACCCACAGAACGAACATTAAAATTTAAATTATCAATCACACAGCGTTGTCTGACTCGCTATGAAAAGCATTTCATAACAACATATAACTTGTTTCATTTTGTAACCCAACCGGAAGTCGTTCATTTATTGATCCAAACAATAAAAATGAAAGGAAAGCGGCGGCGATAAAATGATTAAATTTCACTTTAGTCGAAGAGAAATTCAGGGAGGGGGTCATGGAGAGAAAGGAAAATAGAAAGAACTGAAAAGAGAAAACATGAGGCCGCCTTCACAGCGGCCAAAAAATCCGTCAGGCCCTCGGCTCCTTGCGCGCCACCATCACTTGAACCGGCGCCAGGGCGAAATGGCGGCGCCCAGCAGACTGAACCACGGAGAAACCCGCCTCAACCAACAACTCCCCGACTTCCCCCTGCCGAGGGACAAAACAGCCGCGCAGCAACATGGGCAGATAAAAAGGCAGCATCTCTGCGTTGCGACCGGGATCGTTGGAACGCTCGCCGTGGGCGCAGATAAACACGCCTCCCGGCGCCAAAGCGTCTTTCACTCTCTTGAGAAAGGCGACTCGGTTATGAATAAAGTGCAGAACGGAGGAACACCAAATCAGAGCGTAACCGTCACCGAACGGGTCTGTCTCCAGGTCGCCCTCCAGCACGTCAATTCTGTCCGCCATACCTGCGGCGCCGATAGAATCTCTGGCGACGGCGGCCGTCATGGGACCTTCAAACAGGTATGCCTTCATATCCGGAAAAGCCCGGGCGAGCGTTTGCGTCATTATCCCTGGCCCGCCCCCCAGGTCGATGAGACGTCCTGTATTTGGAAGCGCCGGAATTTGCGTCAGCAGTTCCGCCAGGGCCGGCGCGCTGATGCTGGCTTGCTCGTGGGCGATCTGCGCCTGCGCCGCTGCCGCCCATCCGGCGTCGGTGGCGTGGGAAGCATTTTCCAGCATCTCATCTGCACTTATCCGGTCCCGCGTCATCGCGTCATCGGCGGTTTTCAACACGTCAAAACGAAAGCGCCAAGCGGAAGCGAGACTGTCTTCAACGTCTGGAGCGAAGTACTCACGCGCCACTGAGGTAAGACTGTACTCGAAGTCGCCTACAGGCGCCTCGCCACAGCGATGCAGTAATCCCATGCTCCACAACATTTCCAGCAATAACCCCAGTTTCTCCGGGCGAGTGGAAGTTTTCCGCGCCAGTTCAGACGCGGTAGCAGGATGCTGCAGCAACCGGAACACGTCCATTTCGATAGCCAGTTTCAACGACTGTCCCTGTACCGGCGTCGCCGCAATATTCCAGTATGCCTGCATGGGATGGGGAGGATTGAACGTCATAGTTATCATGTCTCCTGATAGATAGTAGACATACCCTATCAGCTAATGATAATTATTATCATTTTAATGCCTGTGCCATTAGGAGCAATCACTGTGATAGAAGGTGAGCCCTGTTCAGACCCTGATTGGCGCGATCGCGTCGGTCCCAACCTGAACGCGCGCATTACCGACATGGAGGATGGATTCAGTCTGATTCATCTACGCCAGCGCTTCCCTGCCCCTTATTCAGAACACCAACAACGAGAGGGCGGCGCGCGGCTGTATGTCATCACTTTTGGGCTGGCCGGTGAGTCCGCCTATCACAGTCGCTGCGGTTCAGTGACGGCGCCGTTCAAAACAGGCTGCGTTACTTTTGCTTCTTATCAGGATGCCCAAGGGCTCCGTCAGTTCAATGCGACGAAAAATCTAGAGCAAGTCAGGCTCGCCTTCTCCGCGGATCGTTTAGAGCAGTATCTGGGAACGCCGCGAATGCAGCGCATCGCCCACTTGTTGTGCAGGACTAAAGATACGTCTGTCCTGCTGCATCGCCGGACGAGCAAAGCGGAGTTGGCCAACCTACATGCCTTACGCGCATCTCAGGCCGATCCACTCAGCCAGCGTATTCAGGCGCTCACACTGCTGGCGGAAACACTGCGGCAAACCGCACTGATCGATGACGTATGTGACATGCAGGCCGAAGATATCCGTAAACTGGAGCGCGCAGTGGACCTCATGCAAAGCGCAATGGAGCAGCCATTGTCCATCGCCTTTTTGAGCGCACAGGTGGGAATGAGCGAGTATCGGTTTAAAACCGGTTTCCGCCGCTACTTCGGCGTCTCGCCGGGAAGGAAATTACTGGAGTTGAAGATGCAACGCGCCAAGCGCCTGCTGGAAGCCGGCAAACAAGTCGCCTGGACCGCCTATACCCTGGGCTATCGACACCCGGAGAACTTCAGCGCGGCCTTTCGCAAGTATTACGGTTATTCGCCGAAACAAAGATAAGCCAGAGGGGGTTTCTAGAGAGCCTAGCAGTCCCCGCCCCCTCCATCGCCGCCGCATCCCCCGTCTCCGCCACAGAAGCCGCCTCCGCCATCACCGGAGTAGCGGCCGCCGGAATAACCCGAGGTGGATAAGGCGATTTTTACCGCAGTGGAGATCAAAAACAACGTGACCAGAATGGGACAAATAACGCTTGCGAACACCGACTGAGACGTCAAATCGGTGAAATAGTAAGACAGACATAATCCGCCTATGTTAACGACCCATGAAATCATATCTATCGCCTCAATATCGCTAATAACACGGCGCAACCACTATGACCCACTGCATCCGCCATCACTACTACCGCAGGAGTCCGCTCCACCGCCGGCATGGCTCGAATCCCCTAACACATAGACTCCCGGAACCAATCCGCCGCCCCCCCTCACGCCGGTCAAGACTAAAAGTGATTTTGACTATGAGATAGAATACAAAAAGTAGGAATAGCGCCGGGCACACTTCGCTTTCGATCACTGATGATGACCCCAAGTCCGTGAAACAGAAGGACGTTAACAGTCCTATTACAATGACCGCCCATGAAATCATTCTTAATCTCCATTCAACATCGCCTCAGACAACAGATATATCTTATGAAGTCGCGCTGAGCAAGAGTGTTGACGCTGAGGTTACTACTCTGCCAACACTGTCTCTCCTGACGTTATCGCCGTAGGTTTCAACCTTAAAGGGTTGCGACGATTTCGGCCCAACGTGCACTCACTAACCGCCCATAATCCTGGGCGGAGATATTGTAAGCGCCCAAACCGTATCCATCGTTCATCTCTATCAATGCCGTTTCGCCAGTACCCAGTACGCCGAAATCAATGCCATAGCCCGCGTAGGATTCACCGGCTCTGTCCAACGCCTGGATGGCGGCGCTCACAACCGCCTCGTCGAGAGCGACGTCGGTCTTCCCTGCATAATGAGAAATATCGACTATTTCAGAATTCACAACATAGACTCGATATTCAGATATCCAATGCACGACGTCGCTACATACGATACGCGTCTTCTTCGAGCATCCTGAAACGAAATACAAATCGGCCATCGATTCAAAGACTCTGCCAGTAAACTTCTTTTGAGTATCGCCAGGCTTTGCGAAAACTGGCGCTGACAGACCGTTCATTATTTCAGCGAGCAGCTGTGACAGCTCCGATTCCCATATATTGCGGCGCAGATATTGTTTCAACGATGCAGGATAGGAGTTTGCAACCGGGATATTGATTCCCAACTGTTTCATGGCGCCATGCATACAAGGAATATCCGCCATGACCAAGGATTGCGGCGTCAGATCCAAGCTGCGACGGCGGATAAACTTATCCGTAAAAAACGTGATCTCGACGTCGTTAGACTCCAGATATTCGACGACCAGCTTCGCCTCGTCGTTCAAACGCCCATTGCCCTGCTCTTGAACAAAGGCGTCCTTAAATTTTGTGATTGTTTGAGTCATATTCGGCCTTGTGAGCGGCAAGCGGATTCTTACGCTATAAAGAAGCCCGCGCTGTATTGCACCTATCTACTTCAATGGTTTCGCCTAGGCTTCTTGCTCGTCACTACCACTCCCCAAGGCGCTCCCCGCCAGGGCGATATTCAGCGCGATGGTCTTGGCTTCGGCGTAGTTCATGACCTTGCCGCCGGGTTGCGGGGTGGCTTTTTCGTATTCGTCTTTGCTGCAATAGAGCGCCAATGCAAAAGGGATGAATTTGTCGGACAACTCCAGGGCGGCCAGGGCCTGTTTTACTTCGTCGCCGCTGTAGAATTTTTTTTTGTCGTGCCGCTTTCTCAGCTCTGGACCCAATACGCCGATATATTTGCGAATGGCGTCTTTTCTTTTTACTTTATCTACGATGTTCATCGATTACCTTGTTACTTCCAGGGACTGTTCGCACTCATTAACTTACCAGCAATTAATGCAAACTGGATGAAAAATTTAAACACGACATCCAGCTTATCAAATCGGGAGAAGATACGTCTGGAGCCTTTTAAACGCCAGAGCCGTCTCTCGACCTCATAGACCTTACAAACCTGAGCGCTTTCTCCCCACCCACAGTTTGTATGGCTTTTCAACAGTTTTGTCCCTTCCGGGGCGTTGTCCGCCCAGACTGTAACCCAATGAAATTAAATCGCCGCGCTGTAACGTCAACGCGGCGATTAATACGATTAGCGTGAAAACAGCTTCCTACGATCTTCCCGCCCACACCTTGGGAGTTCTCGTGTTCCACGGCGCCGCCCTTTCGATCTGGCCCGCCAGGCTGAACAAGGCGCTGTCATCGCCAAACTGGGCGGTGTACATGGCGCCGATCGGCAGTTGCGTCTGTTTGTCGTAGCCTGAGGGCACGGACATTGAGGGGACGCCAGTGAGGTTGGCCAGCGCCGTGAACGGCGATTGTTTGAAGACGTGTTCGATCCAGCCGAGGCCATCCACCTGATTCTGAACCTTGTTGTACTCTCCGATCTTGAGCGGAAGCTCTGGCATGGTGGGCGTCATCAGAATGTCGAAGTTTTGGAAGTAAGCGCCCAGACTACGCGAAACAATGTTGCGCGTCCCCAAAGCACCTAGTACATCCATTCCGCTGACGTTCTTGCCGTATTCATGCACCGCGAGCGTCGCCTGTTCCAGGGTTTCTACATTGATTGGGCGACCAGTGAGTTCCGCAATCAGTTCCACCCAGGAGGCGGTATTCAGAGTCCAGAACTGGGCGTTAGCATGTACAAACGCTTCCCAACTCACGCCAAGGTCGAATTTGACTGCCTCCACCTGATGACCGAGGCCTTCAAGCAGCCGTGCGGTCCTGGCGACTGATTCCGCTACGACAGCGCAGGTTTTCGCTCCGTTGGCGGGGTCCATCATCAGACCGATACGAAGCGGCTTTGGGTCTTTGTCCACGGAGGTTAAAAAGCTTTCCGCCGGCGGCGCAGTGTAATAGGGTTCGCCTACTCCGGGGATGCTGATCGCGTCGAGCATCGCCGCGCTGTCACGCACGGTGCGACTGACGCCAAGCTGAGAGACCAGTCCGCTCCATACCTCATCAAGATGAGGGCCATTAGAGACCCGCCCGCGTGTGGGCTTCAGGCCAAAAATACCGTTTACGGACGCGGGTACGCGGATGGAGCCTCCGCCGTCGGTAGCGTGAGAGAGTGGAACCATGCCAGCGGCCACGGCCGACGCTGATCCGCCTGTTGAACCGCCACAGTTGTAGTCCGTATTCCACGGATTACGGCTTGGACCGACGGCGCGCGCTTCCGTTGTCGTACTGATCGCAAACTCAGGTGTAGCAGTCCGTCCCAGCGTCACCAGACCCGCATGTTTGAAATGCGTCATCAGGGTGCTGTCGAAGTCTGGCGTGAAGCCTTCCGCCAACTTGCTGCCCAGCTCGTTTTTCTTGCCATTCATGACAACCCCGAGATCCTTGATTAAAAATGGGACCCCATATAACAGCGAGTCTTTGCGCGCTTCCGCCGGCGTGACGCCCTCCCAGTTTTCCACCACCGCAAGAATTTCAGGGTTGGTTGCGTTAATGGCGGCCGTCGCCGCCTCCGTGACTTCCGACAGGCTGACTTCGCCTTTTTTAATCAACTCCGCCAGCCCGATACCGTCATATTTGACGTACTCTTCCGCTTTCATACCCGTCTCCGCCATTGTTGAACATTGCCCACCGTTACCCTCGTTACTACCATTTCCATCGTTACTACCATTACCCTCGTTACCATCACTCCAAAGGTTTCTGCGTCCATATCAGTCCTTTGAGAAAAAGGCGTTCATCCCCGGCACATCCGATAGAAATGTCTCAATGGCTGCAATCTTGTCGCCTCTTAGCACGCAAACCGTTGCGAGATGCTCATCCAGCCGGCGGGACCCGTTCACAGCGGTGTTGTGTAACTGCAGGGCTAAATTATCGCGGCTGACAAGGATGGGTTTGAGGTCGAAATTAACGCCATAGCTGACAATCAATCGACATTGATCAAGTATGGCTTCGCGACCATCAATCATTCCTGAACCAGAAGCCTCATTCGAGCCTGGCAATGTCCAGGTGGCGTCATCGGTTAGCACAGCCTCCAGCAGCGACCAGTTCTGTGTGGTCAGCGCTTCATGAAACTGCCGGCCGATAGCGATTTTTTGATCCAAGGTAGTCATCTCAAACTCTCCTGATTAGGTTGATGTGGAGCCAATTTAGGAGGTATTGAGGTATGCTTGAAATAGATTGTTTGACTAGTACCTATAAGAGATCATTATATGAGGCCGTCGGATTTGGGGTTATTGGTATCTCTGTCTGTGCTTCTGGAAGAAGCGAATGTCACGCGAGCGGCTCAGCGGCTGTTTATGACGCAACCCGCACTATCAGCCCAACTCGCGCGGCTGCGGAAGTTATTCGATGACCCGCTGCTCATCCCCGCGAGCAGTGGCCGGGGCATGGTGTTGACCGCCAGGGCTCTGGCATTAAAAGAGCCGCTGAATCGAGAGATTCGGGCATTGACTGAACTCGTCGAGCGTGCGCCGGCTTTCGATCCGCAAACCGCTCAACGCACTTTTACTCTTGTCGCGAATGACAACCTTGCGGTCATGCTCTGCGTTGATCTCATCGCCCAGGTCAGTCGTGAGGCCGGGCCGGGGATAAAAGTTGCTATTCGTCAGATGGGACCAGAGCTTATACAAGACAGCCATGAGGGGCGCCAAATTGACCTCATGCTGGCCACGCCTGCGTCCATACCTGGATCGTTAGTGCGCCAAACCCTGCTCACAGACCAGTTTTGCGTCGCGCAACGAAAAGGTCACCCGAGGGGGCTGGGCGCCATCGATGTGGACGACTATTGCCGCTGGGGCCACCTCATGGTGTCCGGCATGGGAGGCGGATTTCAGAGCAAGATAGATGACATATTGAATGGGCTGGGCGCGCAAAGGCGCGTCGCTATTTCCGTCCAGCACTACAGTCTGGCGCCCCTGATTCTCGCGCAAACAGACTATATTGCGACCCTGCCCCGCCGTTTTCTGGCTCGATTTGCGGAAGACCTGGATATGTTCGAGGCGCCGTTTAAACAGTCTTGCTTCGAGGTTGTCATGGCCTGGCATCCCCGGGACGACGCCGACCCTGGAAATTTATGGCTTCGTCAGATGCTGATCGCTATCGCCTCGAAATAGACTATCGCCTCGAAAAAGATTGCGCAGAATTTCATTCCTCGCAGATTTCGTAATGCCTTGCGACGTTGAGGCTCACTCCGCCCCAATGGGAGTTTTTCACTCTGGCTTGATGCGCATTGAAGGCGGCCCGATCCACGAACTCTTCATAGACGTCGAATCGGCGAGGGTCGCCGTCATGCTTCGTGACTTCGAAGATCAGACAGCCTTCCTCTTCAAGGGTCAGTTGCGTATGGATGGGCAACGCCTGCTCTACAGCGCTTAAATCTTCATGGGGGACAATGATATATCCCTTGAGAATCACCTTGGACATTTGCTCTCCGCGCCAGGTTGAATCGGGCGTCCTCACCATACAAAAGTTAAGGATGGTTTCCCATCCTTAACGATCAACATAAATGCGCCACCGGTGCCTTACACACCCGGCCCACCATCTCAGTGAGGAATGGGGATCTTATAGCAGGTATAAGCGATGCAGATGAGGTAGTAGTGATGTTGGCTGACGCCAATTTCGTCAATAGTCGCGGCGGCGCTGACTGCATTCGTCGCAGTCGTGGACTGAGCGTTGACCGGCGCCACGACACTGAACATGGCGATTAAGGACATTAGGGCGATGAGTTTCTTCAACATAACGCAGACTCCTTCTGAGTGTGTTGAGAGGATGAACGCCGCAAGCTGGTCGATGCACCTCCGGGGCGCAACCCCTGCCCCATTATCGTCAGGCTGGCGGCCTGCGCCTGCTTAACGCGGCTCCAAACGGGCTGACATCCGCGCTTTATCAGCAGGCGTAGGTTGACCCTAGCAGTGGTCGCCGGCGTCGCAAAGGCACTAATACGCTGGCGCAGAGTGGGATTGTTCCTTGCCGAGTTAGTTTGAAAACACTGCGACGAGGGGCTTCATGATGCTGTTGGAGCGATCTCGCTTGCCGCCTTTGCGTTATTCACCTTTCTCGCCAGCAGGCCCAGCTCGTGAGCGGTAGTGATGTAATAGGCGCATACGGTGAAGACAGGAACCAGCAACAGGCCAATCCCGGTAAAAGCCAGTACGGAATCCGCCAGAAAGATGCCCAGTGACAGCAGCACCCAGTAAATATAGAACTTCAGAAAGTAGTGCGCATGCCGGACAAACAGCAGAAAATTCGCCGGCGCATTGAGCAAGGTTTTCCAATCTCCACTCAGGGCGTAACGGATCATGCCGGATTGAAATACCGGAAAGGAAATCACGCCCCAGACGAAGTAGACCAACAAGGTCAACAACCAGTCCGACGGCTGCGATTTGGCCCAGGCGCTGAATCCGTCGGTGAGAATGTCGTAAATATCCGCCGCGAAACCTAAAGGTCCGCCGATCCCTAAAATTGAGCACAGCACGCCGGGAATGAACATGTGTCCCATCATGACCACCCATAACAAAGCGCCGGTTTTTCAGCATGGGAATGGGACGAAAGGGAGGAAGTTCATGGGAGCCCTGCGCGATGCGTTTCACCATCTCGAAGCGCCAGCCTTTCAGAAGAATGACGCTGATCAGACCCAGCACGGGAATGGCGGCGATCAACGGTAATGGCCAGAGTTTGCTGACCCAGTCCCGGTCCTCAAATGGATAAATCAGGCTTTGTTTTATTCCTTCTATGAACGGCATCGTCGCCCCTTCTCTACTCATCAATGATTACGGACATGATCGGAATCCCGGTTCCGACGGCGTGAAATGACCATTGATCTGGGAAGGCGACAACGGAGAACTGTCGCGCCCCCCTACGATGGCCAACGGGAAGCGACAGGAATGTAACATATTGTAAATGCGAGACTAAAGTAAAAAAGACGGCGAGCCGGCGCCCGTCCGTCTTCGTTAAGTTTTAAGCGGTTCTGCTCTTGTACGCCTCGTATATTTCGTTAGCTTTGTTGAGGCGCTCCTGATCCGCCGACGATCCTACCGCCGCTCGTTCAAAATCCTGTCTGAACACCACCATGGCGTCGGAAACGGAATCCGTCTTCTTCAATTTGTCGATCACCGCACTTTCCGAGGTGGACGACAACTCGTGCTTCAGGAAGCCGTAGTTGGCGGCGGCGCTGCCAGGGTCCATGCCGTTATTCTCCGCGAAGGAGATGAGTCCGTCTTTGCGGGACTCGCCCCACTGCGCCCAGCCATACCCCGTGCTGTCCTGCACCCGGTCATTCGTGGGTGAACCAAATGCGCGAGGGTCGGAAGCGCCCTGGCCGAACTGGGAGTATTGGTTGATGTGCGGATTCATGCCGTCGCTTTCCATATACAGGTTGCCGACTACCCCCGCCGCCTGCTCTGGAGTGAGGCCGAAATCCTTGATCAGGTTATCCATGACCTGCATCGCCACATCCTTGCCTTCCGACTCGGACAGACGCCCTTTCGGCATGGCTTTGCTCAGGGTGGAGTCGAAGCTGACCGACGTATCTTTCAGATCAACGTCAGCGATTTTATTGGACTTATGCACGCCCAGGTTCAATGCAGGCGGATCGCTGACGCCACAGACGCCGTCAATGCCGCCAGTTTTATCATGCTTGGACGGGTTAGAATCCTGGGAGCCGTCCATTTTCAGGATCGACCGCAGTTGCTGCATGATCATATCCAGCAGCTCCTGCATCGCTCCCAGATTGCCGCCGTTGCTTTTCAGCTGGTCGTACTGACGGTTGAACTCATCGCGGTAGATTTCCGCCAGCGCGGACACCTGCGAATCGGGACTTCGTTGGCTCACGTCATCCAGGTAGGAATTAAACTCTTTTATATCCATCGCCTTTCCTCTTTGACTGATTTTGATTAGCGGTTGCAAAATGCGGGATGGGCGACAATTCCGACCGACTGGAATCAATCAGTTTGAGGCGTTCAGGCGATCGGAATCTTGGAGCGCCCTCCACCCAGACTCAGTAACCGGATGGAGGGAGAAGTTGCGGCGATGGGCGACGATGGCGGGCCCGCCGCAGAAGGACTTAATCGTTCTGCAGCCAGCCGCGAATGGCGTCCTCGGACAACAGGCCGCTGCGGCCTTTGCGCTCGCCGTTGGCGGAAACGAAATAGCTGCGCGGCAATTCCCCATACCAGGAGGGATCAATCGCCTGTCGCAGACGCGCTGGCACTGGATCAGCGAAGCGCCAGTTATCGGCGGATTCGATCTTATAACGGGCCAGGGTTTCCATAACCTGAGTTTCAGGCATGTCCTGATCCGTGGACACTAGGGTCACCGCCAGATCCGGGTTGTCCTTTAACAGTCCGCCCAAGGTCTCCAGTTCTTTGTGACAAGGCGGGCAGTCAATGGACCACAACACCATCAGGTAAGGTTCGCCGTCCCACTGTTGCTGCACCGCTTTGACGCTATCCGCCGTGAACGGCTTAACCTCGGCGCTGGCGACGGCGGCGAACAGCAGCGCCGCCAGGGTCAGCAACACTCGTCCCATCACAACGACTCCTTGTGTTCATGGTGACTCTCCGCGTTCTTGATCGAGGCGTTGGCCGCTACTTCCGCATTGGATTCCGGCAACGGCGTCAAACGATAGCCCTCCTGCGCCGTCTGCCAGGACAGATAAATCTTGTCGCCATCGTTAACCAGCAACGGATGATCCGACGCGCCTTCGGTATTGACCACTTCCGTGGCGGCGCTCCAGGAATCGCCGCCGTCCTCAGATATCTGCATGAAGGTGCGGGTGCGGTCGTCGGCGAAGGCTTTCCAGGTGAGGACAACGTGATCGCCCAGCGCTTCGATCATGGGACGCTCCGCCCCAGGACCACCAAAGGCCATGGGTTGGCTGAAGCCGTCTTTAGAGGAATGGGCGTAGAACAGCCCCTGACGGTTCTCTCCCGCGGTGAACCAAGCCAGATGTTGTCGGTCGCCACTCGCCGCCAGCGCCGGGCCGTGATGAGGACAGCCATCCAGCTTCCACTGGTCGTCGCTCACCCGTTGCGGCGTGGAGTGCGTGGTCAGATCGCTGAATGTGATCACCGCATGGTCGCGCACGCCGCCGTCGAACACCTGTCGATACAGAATCACCGGCAGCCCCTGCTCGTCCAGCTCCATGGCGATGCGACAGCATTCGCAGGAGTTGTCCGACAGTTTGCGGCTGGTCTGGAAAGACGCGCCGTTATCCGTGGAGACGCCGTAATAGAGCGCAGCGCCGGCATATTCCTTGTTGGCGGCCTTGGCCGCTTCCAGATCCCGCTTATCCACCCACACCACAAAGATCTCGCCGCGGTCATTCACCCGGAAGGTAGGAAAGCGATGGGCAATGACGTCTTTATCGTCGTTCACATTGATCGGCGCACTGAAGGTGCGGCCGCCGTCCAGGGAGCGGCTGAAACGGATATGCCCGGTGTAGGGCTTTTCCAGCTTGCGGGTCCACAACAGGTAGATTTCGTTACGCGGCCCCAGCGCCACTTGCGGTCGATCCTCGCCCTGGTCGTCCACTGGCTCCGGGATCGGGTTCACCGCCTGAGGGGCGCTGAATGTGGCGCCGTTATCGTCGGAATGCTGGATGTAGATATGTCCGCGGGAATACCAGGTGATCCATAGTCGCCCATCGTGGCTGAACGCCGGCGTGGGCGACTTGGCGCAGTTTAATGACGGCAGCGCGGTGGGATCGGCGCAAGGGCCTGCGGGCGCCGCCGCGCCATGATGGCCGCCGCTCTTGTCATTGTGCGCGGCATGCTTGTCGCCGTGCGCGTATACGCCGCCGCTTGCAAGACCCGCCGCAGCCGCCATCACAGCGACGCGCAACAGGCGCAGATTCAATATTTCCATTTGACCTCCGCATAATAGGTTCGACCCGGATACGGGTGATAGACGTAATAACGTTCGTCGGTGAAGTTATCCACTCCGCCGGCCACAGAGAAATGCTCATCCAATGCGTAAACCGCGCGAGCGTCGAACACCAGGAAGCTGTCGGTGTAGCCAAAGCCGCTACGGTCGCCATCGCTGTTGTCCAGGCTGTCATAGGGATCGCTGGCGTAACGAACGCCGCCGCCCAGACGCAACTGCTCTGTCGCCTGATAGCCCGCCAGCGCGTTGGCGCGCCATTTGGGAACGCGGGGAAACTGTTTGCCCTCAGACTCCGGGGCGCCGCTGTTCTTGAGGATTTCCGCATCGGTGAAGGACAGGTTGAAGTCCAGATCCAGCCCGGGCGTCAGCACGTTCTGAAAGTCGGTCACCAGCTCCACGCCGCGAGAGCGCACACGATCGACATTCTGATAATTGGTGACGCCGGTGAGCACATTGGTCTGCCGATAGATGGCGTCATCCACGTCGTTTTCCCACAGACTGACGGTCACCGAGGCGCTGTCGAAACTGCGTTTGACCGTCAGGTTCTTGGCGAAGCTTTTTTCTTTCTTCAAATCAGGATCGAAGCTGGCGTTGAAGGCGCCGGTATTGTCGATGGAGCCCTGATACAGCTCGCCCACGGTGGGATAACGATAAGCAAGCGCCAGAGACAAAGTGGCGCTCCAGTCCGCATTGGGGCGATAGCTGAAACTGGCTTTGGGGGACAGATCAGATTCGCTTCTTTCCGGATAGGCCGCGCTCACCCGATCAGCGCCGAAATCCCGCGCCAGCTTGCCGTCATAGGCGCGCCACCACTCTTGGCGGGCGCCCAGCGTCATTCCCCAGGCCGGGGCCAGCGTCCATTCGTTTTCCACGAACAGCGCATGGGTGCGGGTGGACCCTTCCGTGTCGCCGCTCAAGCTGGCGATGTCGTCGCTGCGCCAGTGAGTGGTGTTATAGTTGGCCTGATCCAGGCGATAGCGATCAAAGTGATAGCCAAACAAAACGCGGTCGCCCAACCAGCCGCCGTCGTGACGATGGCCGAATTTGACGTCGGCGGTCTCCCAGCCCGTACCCTGGTCTTCCGTCAGGGTTCCCGCGCCGTTGGCTTGCGCGTCTTCATAGTTGGTTCCAGAACGGCGTTGCTTTTGCTCCAGCACGTCATACAGGGACGCGGCGGACTTGATTTCCCATCCGTCTCCCAGCGCGCCTTCCAGTTCTGCGCCGTAGATCAGGTCTTTCGCTTCGGATTCGCCCAGGCGCTGACTGCTGACTTTGTAACTGGCGCCGTCGATATCCACGTCGCCGTTATACACGGGCTGGCCGGCGGCGTCGCGCAGATAGGTTTCCGGGTTGAGGCTGTCTTCGTTACGGTCGAGATACGCCAGCGTCACTCTGGCTTGCAGGCGCTCGTTGATGTCGTAGCCCAGCTTGATTTTGCTGACGCTTTCGCCGATGTCGCTGCGCCCGGCGGAGTTATACAGATAGCCCCCGGCCGGATAGTCATGAGCGCCTTCGACAGGATTGCCCACCGGGGCCCCGCCGGCGCCAGAGGCGATGCCGAAGCTTTGTGGATGTCCTTCGTTCTGCAGCCAGTCCGTCGCCAGAAAGTAACTCCAGGGTCCCTTTCTGTCGCCAAAGGAGGCGTGGGTCTTGTAGCCAAAGTAGGTTTCATCTGTGCCGTAAGCGCTGAAATCCTGCAGGAACGCGCCCGCGCTCACCTGCGCCTCACGCTGTTCCGGCATGCGGCCGTGCATGATCACCGCGCCGCCCATGGCGTTGCCGCTATATTCCGCGGAGTAAGGTCCATACAGCACTTCGATCCACTCGATTTCCTCCGGCTGCATCAGGCTCCACCGCGGCGCGAAGTTGAAGCTGGAGCCCAGGAAGTTGCTCAGCATGATGCCATCCCCCATCACCACGGCGCGCGCAGTCTGGGTGGTGTGCGTCTCACGGAAGGATAAGGTGGCGTTACGGTCGCCGATATAGCGTTTGCGCACGATCAGGTTAGGCTCGTATTTAAGCGCATCGGATACCTCTGGACTGTTGATGCTCTCCAGTTTCTCCGCCATGACTTCCGTTTGTAAAGCCGTCGGCTCAGTCACCAACGCGGGCCGTTCTCCCACCACTTCCACCGCTTGTAATACAGTGGCCTCTTCCGCCGCGGCCCCCAATGGCAGCGCAAGGCTTGCTACAGCTCCAATCGCGCGGTTCAGGCGCATAATGTCCCCTTACTCTGAATGTTAGAAAAAGGGCATAGTAATGAAGCCTTTACGGGAGATGGATGCGGCAAAATGTCGCAGGGATTTTTGAGCTAGGCCGGTTGGGTGAACAGAAATAGCCCAGGCTGAATTTGCAGCGGCGCCGGTTTTTTTTCTGTTTTCCAAACGGAGCCGCCGATCTCAACCCACGGTCTTTGTATACAAAAAGGTGTTCCCGGACAGATTCATGCAGATTTATCGAGCGCCAGGGAGATCGTAACTATACTGTCACTATTGCCTGGGAGGGAAAGTAATGCGTTATGGTCTGTGGCTCTGGTTTGCGCTGTTTTCGCAGGGGGTGCTCGCGCAGACCTTAATCATCGGCATGGAGGACGCCAACAACAAGCCATTTGAGTATGTGACGGATTCCGGTGAGCTGACTGGCTTTCATACTGAGGTCGTCAAGCAGGTGACGGCCAGTCTGGGATGGAAGGTCGAGTTCGTGCGTCTGCCCTGGACCCGCGTCATCAAGATGCTGGAAAGCGGTGAAGTGAACGCCGTGACCTACATGGCGAAGTCCATTGAGCGCGAGAAGTTCGCCCTTTATCTGCCCGACAATCTTCTGCACATTTCACAGAGCACGATCTACATCAAAAAGTCCCGCGCCAATGAAATTCTCTACGATCCGCCGCTGGAGCATTTCGTCACCCGCTGGCGCGTCGCCGTCCCTACCGGCTATCACATCAATGACGAGGCGGTGGCGTTAATCCGCAACAATTACCCGCTGCAACAACGCACCGTCACCATGGCGCAACTCTTTCTCATGCTGGTCAACGACCGCTACGACGCCATACTGGGCGGCTCCAACGCCATGCTGCGCAGCAAAACCGCCATCGAAAACCTGGAAGACGTCGTACAACCGCTGCAAGGCGCCCTATTCCCCTCCGAACCCATGTACATTGGCTTCAGCCGCCAAAGCGACACGAAACTCGCCTATGAATTCGCTATCGCCTACAAACAATTCCGCCAGCAACCGGCATACCGGGAGATCGCCGAACGTTTTAATGTGATTGAGTGGCTGCCCGGCGAGCGGGATTTTGATTAGGGGGCGCGCAGGTCGTTTTTGGCGCTTTTTTCGTAGGTTTGGGGGCGCAGCTACTACATATTTTTTCGTCGGCGTCGAATGTGTGGGGGAGATGAATCAGGCCTTTTTTGTACTTCTCTTCAATGAAGGAAATAAGCTTTTCAATCCTGTCGTCTTCCGTTAGGTTGCCATAGACTGATGAACCCTTTGGGACTGAGGGGCGAATATCATCTGGAATCACCAGCGGTTCGCGGCCGAAGTAATAAAACGTCTTCGCAATCAACACATTCTCACCAGAGATATCTTCCTTCTGACACCCCATATGAGGCTTATCCTGCTTTATATCCCAGTGGCTAGGATTCTTGACCTGCCGATAGTGTGTGTAATCTTTTGGGTCGCCTGACGGCAGTAATTCGTAAATATTATCTCCGGCTCGCTCTATCGCGCTCTTCGCCGAAATATCTGGAATCTTATTCTGAAAGCGAGCGTCTTTATAGTAATCCCCGATTGGTAGCTTCTCCGACACTTCCATCAAATAGACAAGTCGCTCGTGACCAACTGCGTCGCCGTTCAAGGTAGCGGATGAGAAGCCAGCAATCCACGTTCCGAACTTGTCTTCGTCTTTGACCTTATCCTTGTTCTCTTCCCTGCTCTTAACATTTTTATTTTTTCGTATGTAGGGTTTGCAAGTCGCCAAGGTTAAGCACTCACCAAAAGGATTGGGCGCAAAGCCTGAATCGTGGGTCATTTTGTAGCTATACAAACGCATAAAACCTCCCTCAGCCAGTATTACCATCGTGTTTAAAAACTAGGCTAGAAAGAGGAATTGGCAAGGGCTGCAAGCCCGGAAAGTTGTTATGTTTGGTTGGCTTTTGCTACAGGAAGAAACTGAGTGCGTATTGGCGTATTTTGGGGTGATGAGAAGGAACCCAGGTGGTTATCAGAGAAGGGTTAGTCTCCGCCTCCTCCATCGCCACCACCGCCGCCATCAGACCCCATATCGAACATGCCACTATCATGACGCGCGCTGATGGCGAAGTCATATGCAGTGCCTGCTGAGTTGTCTACGCCGCCGCTGTAAGCTTGAGCCGAACTGCTTAAGAAGCTTTTGAACGGCCATGGAATCAGCCGGTGCGGTATGGCTTCCGGCGAGTACTGGTTTACCAGATAGAGCGCCATCAAGGAGCCGAAAAGTGGGGCCACGAGTATGATAAAAAACTGTAGCGCTTTTTGGCTCGTTTCCAGCGTGTCATCGTTCTTCACCGCCAGAATGGCCATTAGGGCCAGCCAAAGCCACGCGACCACCGTTAAGCCAATCAGCGTCATCAACACGATCGCCATCATTCCTCCTCAAATCCGTATTCGCCTGATTTCTGGTTCGTTTTCGAATAACGAGATAAATCAGTGAAGTAGTAGCAGATTAATCACCATATAGGGATTTCATTCTGAATGCTAGCCGGCGGTGGTGGCGCTTTATCTCCGCATCTCTGGATAACATAACCTTCTAATTTCAAAGGTGCTTTGGGTAAAATGGCGACGTTTCAGTGATTTTAGACGACTAATCTAATAGAGAAAGGATTTACGCCGGAAGATGGACCCCTATCAGTTGTATCAAGCGCATTCGTGCGAGTTCTCAGACGACCTGGATTACTATCTGGACTTTTGCAGAGGGCATGCAACGCTTGAGTTGTTCGCCGGGTTTGGACGGGTCAGCAATCATTTGGTCACGCATGGTGTTTCAGTGAGAACCAGCGCCGAAGGGCGTTCTCTCCCACATCGAGTGAGGTGCTGGCTTGGGATAAGGTATCTCCTTGGTCAGGTACAAGCTTGGCGGCTTCTTGCTTGCACTCCGGTGAAAAGGAGCGTCGCTTTCTGGTCATTGTACACCTCTCTATATATGGTGGCGATCGTACCACCTAATTCGGTGTCCGGGATAATTAGACCACTACAATCTCAGCCCATAAGACCTGAGAACGAGCACCTTCTTTATCAACAACAAGTGTTATTCGACTATCCTTAGATTGACGCAAATATTCCACAGATATATTCGGGCCATTATTATTCCAATGGCCCTTCGTATGTAGAGCACCTTGATTCCAAACTACAGCCCCCCATCCTAGACAAACTATCATATGAGCCCCCTGTCTATACGAGCCTATTTTACAACCTGCTACACCAGCATATATTTCCTAAATAATTCAGAGCGATTAACGCGCGCCTTTCTGTCATTTGTCCCAGAGTACATAGAGTGATAGAAAAGCCCATGATCTGTTTCTTTCATGTTCTTGCTTTTAAGAACTTCTTCGTCAAAGTCGTTTAACCGTCTTGTAAAATCTGGGGGAATATTGCCTGCCAAACAAAGCTCAACTACAAGCGTAAAAAAGCAAGATTTCCTAAACCAGATGGAATCAAGTTCTAAACCTAAACCTTGAATTATAGATATTGCTTTAAGTACTTGTGACTTTACTCTATGCGACTCAGGAAATTCCTCATTAAATTCTGCCACGCACTTTTCTACCTCGTTGTCTCGGGGGAAGTATCCTCCTCTTACCAATGTCGACATGACCTGCAAGAAGAAGTGAACATCTGCCATTCGTGTGAACTCAGATTCATGAAATACACCAAACTCATCAAGAGCGACCTCGTCTGCAAGCTCTTTAGCAACTTGGATAAATTTCCCATCATAGATGGCGTTATGTATCTCGATATCATCAAGCTTGAATTTAGTTAAGTTTATTCTTCTAAATATCTCTCTAATCAAACCTTCTTCAACCTTACCTATATCACGCACCACAATCTGATAAGAAAGAAAGTCCTCACGCTGCCCTTCGGTCAAATTATCAAAGCTAGGTACGATTTTAAGTTCTTTTTTAAAATCATTTTCAATATATTTCTTAATTGTAGTCAGGCGTTGTTGACCATCTATAACCTTCTGAGTAGTCCGTAGCTTCTTAGTATCCGTAGCCCCTTGGCAAACATATATTTCAGGAAATGGAAAACCATGAAGTATTGTATCCAAAAACTCTTCTTGATGTTCATGTGTCCAGACAAACTTCCTTTGAAAATCCGGACTTAAATTCAATCTATTACTATCAATCTTCTCATAGATGTCCGCTATTGTAGGATTGGTAACAGATGGCTTAATCTGCGCTGACATTATTTCTTCCTCAGATATTTCGATCGCTTTAAATCTTTCATGCCTAACAAGGTATAATTTTCTAGATGCTCGTAGCTTTTAAAAACGCCTGCATTTACCCGGTAGTTACCGACTTCAGACTTTCCGTTAGATATGCTTCTAAAAAAGTCAAACCAATCATCTTTAATTGCTTTCATCTGAAAAGATACAGGTAGTTTATCTGGCCTAATCCAACCAAGCGCCACATACTCTAAAAAAGAATGATACATTTTTAATTCTGAATCTCGGATTACGTCTCTATTATTTCTGACCATCATTTGATATTCAGCGATATTCGACATCAACTGCTCAAATAATATCGGTGACACAATAGCCACATCAATATCAGAGTCATAGTCAAAACTTTTTTTCTTGAATGGACTAAAACCTAGCTTTGCGGAACCTGTAATAAATATTTCATAAAAGGGAATGCCAAACTTCTTAGCTACCCTTTTTCTAAATTCATAGAACTCCTCATCCCGTGAGCTAAATATATAGGGTGTGCCATGTAAAACATGCTTACGGCAAAAATCGAGGACATCATCTTCGTCATTTTTGCCTGCAAGCTCTACACTAAACTCTTCTAAGTCCATTGCTTATCCTATCGCTAAACTCTATTTCCTCATAAACCACTTTAATCGGAAAAACTTCCCAGTCCACTCCTCCAGCAGTATTCTCCAGAGAATAATTTATAAAATCAACACAAAAAAACAAACTATGGAGTTGACTTCTATAAATTTATTTCATTCTTAACAAGAACGAAAATTATTCTTACAGTGGATAAATCAAAGCCATGTTTACTATCGCCATACCGAGGTCCATTAGGAGAAAATTTACACGAAACTACTTAAGTTCTCAAAGTTCACCCCTGACACGAAACAGCTTTTTTGCACCCCTCTGATTACAAATATAGTAGTCCCGCTCATATTTCATCAGCCAGCGGCGACTACAACACACAGCGTCTTCGCTCTCAACTCAAGGCGAACGGCTGATTAGAATTTCCTAGAATTGGTATTTCTGAATTTCAAGGAAATAGAACTCTACTTTCAATCGACTCCATAGGTTCTAACCATTTCTGTTAATTCGAGTTGTAGCCATGTGTGCGGGACAACAAGACTTCCTTCCAATGAGTTTCGCGCGTAATAACTTCATTTTTATTGGCGTGCACATCCGCCACTTCAAGAATTGAAAAACGGAAGGCTTCAGCACTTTTGGCGCCAAAGTTGTTCAAGAGCGCCCGGAGTTCTACATTGTTGCCATGTCCCGAGGACGAATACTGTGACCAGCGGCTCCATATACCGCCTTCTCCATATGCACTACCAACATAGAGTTTCCCCGACATCGTATCTGATATTACATAAACTCCTGAGACTGAGGAGAGCGCGCCTTTCCAAGATGGGATGTTCTGACGAATAACACAATCTAATTCCCGCTTAGACAAATTCACAGATTTAAAGCCTGGAAACTCCGATAAGGTGAGTCGCTCAGGTTTGAGTTCCGATACAAATAGATCTTCACTCCACCGTTCAGCCAACAAATATGTCGCCCGAAAATTTCGGCTAAATCTAATAACCAAGCGGCCGGAGAGCTCGGCACAGTCTCGCACTTGCCCTAAGTCATAATAGAAACAGTTTTCTTCGCTCTTGAACTCAACCCCTATTTGTTCGTATAGACCGCTAAAAAGCCAGTTGTCCGTGCCATGAATGTTAATAAGAGAGACTACAAACCGGCGTTCAAAATTTCGTTTTGTTTGCCATCGCTGCCACTCCTCGAAATCTCCCGCAAGAAAGACATCAAGGGGATGCTCTTTTCCATTCCACACAGCCATATGTAACTTACAATCGGCTGGCGACAATGTGGGACTAAGCAATTGTAATAAATCAAATAGTTTGAACATGCTTCCGCCCCTCGTCAGCGTTCAATCGCCATAAACTTCGATAACATGTCTAGTTATGAGCAAAAGATAGCACACCCTCCAATGTCTGCTTCATGCAGCGACAGTGCGGCTCAAGCGCTTCTCGCTCATACGCTCTGGGAGGCCCTTCGACAGGCTCAGGGCGAACGGGGGTGGGGTTTGTTTTTGGGGATGGGGCTTTAGTGTTTGGTGGTGTTGAGTTGGTCGTCTAGCTGAGTAGGCTTCCGCGGCTATGCGGTGATGATGAACATTGTTACTGCAATCAAATACACGAGAGCTACGCCTTTGAATGATGTTTTTCTGAATAGGTATGTCAGGCATAGTGCGGTGAATATTGGAAAAACCCAGTACACAAGCAGAATGTATTCAGTGAAATGCGCAGCGATGGTTTCCATATAGGACTCCAGGAAGCTAAGGCGATCAAACGACCTCGACGCGCTTCTTGCCAGAATGAAGAAGCCGTAGCCCAGGAGGAGTAGTCGGATGATTGTGACTGCGACGTTACCTGCGGCTTGGTCCCATTGTTTGAGTTTGGCGATGGCTTTTTTTATTTCCAATATTTGGTCCTGCCTCGTATAGCTTGGAGCGCACGGGGTTTGTTTTGGCGCTCTGGGAGGCCCTTCGACGGGCTCAGGGCAAACGGGTTAAGGAGTCCACTGGCCGTCTATTACGCATACATGTTCAGCCCCCCTACACTGGTCACGGTATAGTTTGATGAGGCTACTAGCAATGTTATGTTCGCCTATTTATGCTGGGTTACGATTAGCAAATGACACAGGCGCTAGCGGCTTCAGAAAGGACGTTTAGCGGCAATGTATACAGGCATGCCCCCACACACCAAAAATAGATCATGAGGAGTTAATGGGTGAAAAAACTCGTATTATCAATAGCGCTACTAGCTGTACCTCAATACGCAGTGTCGGGCGGCACAAGTTGGAGCTTTAAAGTGTCAGCGTATGAAACGGTATCGGAAACAAGCGCCATCATAAAAGTCATCCCTGAAGATCACTTTCTATACGACTGCAAAGAAGCGACGCTCACTCTTGAGCTTAAACCAACAAAGACAACTGGCTTATTTGTTTCTAGAGAAAGTCAGATATATTCTCTGGAAAAGCTAAAGGCATCCTTTTTAAGTGGTACAGCGATACGGCTAGGCAGCATGGGAAATGGGATTGCACATACGGCCGGGTGCAATTTTAGGAGTAAAGGTCTTGCTATGCTCGATGAGTACAATGGAAGAAGAGTGGTCTACTCTTTCCATGATCCCATATAAAAATGGACTCGTTGTAGCCAGAGCCCCCCCCTATTCAAAGGCCTTTCAAAACACAAACTCCTTGAGACTATAGCGTTAAATCACTTTTCCCCGTAAAGCCGTCCAGTTTTCAGGAGTTATTACTCTCATTTCGGCAAATCCGCTGGACACTATGTGGCGGCTAAAGGGTCTCCCAGGACTAATACTCGTTCGTATTAGTAAAGTCTGCGGATGGGCCTGTAGTTTTTGGGCGTCAGAACAAGGGGTTGCTTTCAGTGAGTCCATGCATTCTTCGCCAAACCGTCAAAGGACAAAGACTCAACCACCCTCCCCCTCCAACAATCTTAGTAACCTCCTCATACACTCATCCAGTTGTTGGCGTTCTTCTGGGTTCAGGGGTTGCAGGATGTTGTGTTCGTTTTGTACGTGGGCGTCGACGGCGCGGTCGATGAGTTCGAGGCCTTTGGGGGTGAGTTGGACGAGTTTGCTGCGGGCGTCGTCTTTGTTGGCGGTGCGTTCGATGAGGCCGCTGGCTTCCAGGCGTTGCAGGCGGTGGGTCATGGTGCCGGAGGTGATCATGAGGGTTGAGAACAGGGTTGTGGGGGCCAGGCAGTAGGGTTTGCCGGAGCGTCTCAGGGTGGCGAGGACGTCGAATTCCCAGCCGGTCATGTCGAATTGACTGAAGGTGGCGTCCAGTCTGCGTTGCATGAGGGCGGCGCAGCGTTTCAGGCGTCCGATGGCGGCCATGGGGGTGACGTCCAGGTCGGGGCGTTCTGCGTTCCATTGTTCCAGAATCTTATCTACGGCGTCGGGCGGTCGTTTTTCAGTCATCAGAGGCTCCATTTATTTTATCTTGATATCAAGATTTATCTGTGCAAAACTGATTTTATCTTGAATTGAAGATAAATGCATTGCTTAGCCGTAAATCAAGGAACCTGATATGTACGAGACTGTAAAAGACCTTATCGAAAACCGCGTATCCACTGGCCGTTACGACGCCGAGAAATCCCTGTCTGAAGAGCAGATCACCGAGTTGGTGAGACTGGCCACCCGCGCGCCCTCCGCTTACAACTTTCAGAACTGGAAGTTCATCGCGGTGCGTTCGCCCGAAGCGAAGGCCCGTTTGCAGGCGGTGTCTTATGGGCAGAAGCAGGTGGTGGACGCCGCTGTGACCTTTATCATCTGTGGAACACTGGCGGCGCATGAAGGTCTGGCCAGTGCGTTGCAGCCTTCCGTCGCTGCGGGTTTTCTGCCGCAGGCGTTCAGTGACGGCTGGGTTGCACAGGCCAGTTCTTCTCATGAGAACAACCCTATGCTGCAACGGGACGAAGCTTTCCGTTCCGCTTCCCTCGCCGCCATGACGCTGATGTTCGCGGCGCAAGGCATGGGGCTGTCTACTGGCGCCATGAGTGGTTTCGATCCACAGGCGCTGGCGCAGGAGTTTGGGCTGTCGGAGCGGGAGGTGCCGGTGATGTTAGTGACGGTGGGTTATCCGACTGAAGGCAATTGGCCGCAGAAGGTGCGTCGCCCAGTGGAAGAGGTGATGGCGTTGGTGTGATCTTGGCCTCGCAGGGACGCGTGGCTTTCCATTTCTCTTTTCCGCTCCTCATTTTTTAATTCTTCCATTACAGTCTTCTTACATTCATCCATTTTTCGGTTACACCTTTTTCGATTACATTTTTTTCCGTTATACCTTTTGTGATTTCACCTTTTTCGACTGAACCTTTTTCGATTTCATCTATTTCGATTACTCAGTATCACATTTCTCTGTGTTTCATTACTCTGTGATCTATTACTCCGTGTTCCATTGCCTCATTTCGGTTACTCCCTTTCCATTCGCTCTTTCCGTCCATCCGGTCCATTTATCCTGTCGTTTCATACTTTCCCGTTGCTCCCGCTGCCGTTCCTCCTTGTCCATTTAGTCCCTTAAATTTGTAATAGCTTGGACCCCGCCTATATTTATTAAACGAACGTTTTGGCGTTCATGTAAGGGAATTTATGTGAGCAAGAAGCCCAAACCAAAGACTGTGAGGAACGGTTTTACGCCAGAGTCAGACAGTCGGGTGCGCGCGATTGTCGAAGCGGTGGTGGATGGCATCATCACCATTGATAGCCAGGGCGTTATTGAAACCTTCAATCCCGCAGCGGAGCGCATCTTCGGCTATGACGAAGAAGAGGTCATCGGCTGCAACGTGCATATGCTGATGCCCTCCCCCTTCCGCGAACATCACGACGACTATCTCAACAATTATCTGCAAACCGGCAAGGCGCAAATCATCGGCATTGGCCGCGAAGTGCTGGGCCAGCGCAAGGACGGCAGCCTGTTTCCTCTCGATCTGGCGGTGACGGAAATGCAGGTGGAAGGCCGTCGCATGTTCACCGGCGTGGTGCGCGATATCAGCGAACGCAAAGCCTCCGAACTGGCGCTGCAGGACCGGGAAGCCCGCGTCCGCGCCATTGTCGACACAGTCGTCGACGGCATTATCACCATTGACGGCAAAGGCTTGATCGACACCTTCAATCCGGCGGCGGAACGCATCTTTGGCTACGCCGCCAGCGACGTGATCGGGTCCAATGTCAGCGTCCTGATGCCGGAGCCTTATCACAGCGAACACGATGGCTATCTCGCCAAGTTCATGCACACCGGCGTGGCCAAGGTCATCGGCATTGGCCGGGAAGTCACCGGTCGCCGTAAAAATGGATCGACGTTTCCCATGGAACTGGCGGTGAGTGAAATGACCGTCGACGGCCGCCGCATGTTCACCGGGGTGGTGCGCGACATCACGGAACGCAAACGCATGGAACGGCAAAAAGATGAGTTCATCGCCACGGTCAGTCATGAACTACGCACGCCGCTGACCGCTATTGGCGGCGCACTGGGGCTTGTGCTGGGCAAGCACGGCGGCGAACTGCCGGAAGTCGTGCATAAAATGCTAAAAGTCGCCTACCGTAATTGCGACCGACTCACCCTGCTCATCAACGATATTCTGGAAATTGAAAAACTGGAGTCCGGCTCGCTCAAGTTTGAGCTGGAGGACCAGGATCTGACAACACTGATTCAGCGCAGCCTGGAAGACCACAAGGAGTTCGCAGGCAAGTATCAGGTTGACCTGCACTTCGCCAATCCCTTGCCAAAATCCTGCGTACATGTAGATGAACGACGCATTCATCAGGTCATGTCCAACCTGATCTCCAACGCAGTCAAATACTCGCCGCGAGGCGGACAGGTCGACGTAGCCATCTCCTGTCTAAAGAGCAAGCTGCGCGTTCACGTCAAAGATCAGGGCAAAGGCATTCCTGAGGAGTTTCAATGTCGCGTCTTCGATCGATTCTCGCAGGCGGACAGCTCCGACACCCGCGCACAAGGCGGCACCGGGCTCGGGCTTAGCATCGCCAAAGCCATCGTGGAGCAACACGGCGGCGAAATCGGTTTTACTTCCAAGGCTAACAAGGGTACGGAATTCTTTTTCGACCTTCCCGTTCGACTGACGCCAAAGCCGCTCAAAACGTCGCCACACCCCTGCGCGTTGGTTTGCGAAATGGATAAAGATCTGGCGGATCTGTTAGCGAAAGCGGTACAGGCAGAGGGGCTTTGCTGCGATGTTGCATCCGACGCAGCGAGCGCAGTACGCCTTCTCTCGGAAAATTCATACTGCCTGCTGGTTGTGGACAGCACGATGACCGATGATGGCGGCTTCACCTTTTTAAGATCCCTGCGCCATGTTGATCCAGCCTCTCAACTGCCGCTGGTGGCGATAGCAGAGGACAACTACCACTCAGAAGCGGATTCCAGACTGGAAATCGACGGCGTCGCTCCCCTTGCCTGGCTGAGCAGCACTCACCCCAAACTAAATGAGTTCAGGGCTATCCTTCATCGGGTGTTATTGAAGCAGACACGCCCTAGTATCCTGCATGTGGAAGATGACCCCGATCTGGTGCAAATCGCCCGCTCCGTTCTGGAAGAGATCGCCGATATACATCAGGCCGGCGCATTGGAGCAGGCGCGACGTATGCTGCAGGAAAAGAGTTATGATCTGGTGCTTTTGGATCTGGAGTTGCCGGACGGCTCCGGAGCCGAACTGGTGGACGAAATCAATACCGATGAAACCCCCGTGGTGATTTTTTCCTCTTACCCCGCCACGCCGCAACTATCGAGTAAAGTTCAGGCCACGCTGACCAAGACGGTGGCGGATAACGCCAAGCTGCGAATGACCGTCCGCAATCTGCTGAGCACACAGGATCAAGCTGGCGATTTCGCTACCGAAGCCAATATGCTTCCCGCCGCCGACGTTAACGGCCTCACTGATTCAGCCCGTAGCGCTGCAGCAGGTGACGCCAGTCAGGATGGTCATTGAGCGTCGACCACTGAGCTTCCATAAAATCCCTCACGCCCTTGAGCCCTTTCGTCACCAGCATCTTACGCTGATATTCCTGGTGCGGTTGTTTGGAGATATAAAGCTGCGCGCCCACCTGTTCATTCGCCATCAGGTAAAACAATTCCTCCCGGGGAATCATGGTGACCTCGATACGACGCAGCAGGAGCTTGCCGAAGTTGCTGGAGAATGAGGAGGCGTTCTCCCGCTGGATGCGCCCTTCCTCCACCAGCTCATCTATGCCGACATAGCGATGCCCCAGCACGCCGCCGAAGCTTTTGCCGACCAGGGACTCCGGGCCGTGGTATTCCACCGGATGCAGTTTAAGAGACACAATTTCATTGCGCCCCGTTACCACGCCGTGGGTCCAATCGTAATGTTCCTCCTGTTTATCGCCGAACCAGGAAGGATTCACCCAGGCCACCACCGCCTGATCGCCTCGCTCCAGATAGCTGTCTATGCGTTTTCTGGGCAAACTCTGGGGCTCAAAGCGCCATTTGCCGCCGCTGAGTTTGCTGAGTTCAGCACACATAATGCTGGTCAGATCATAGCCGTCGCTGTGCAGGCCGTATGGCGGCGAGGTGTAGTAGGTCCACACCGGCACAACGATTTCCGCGCGGCTGTTCACGCTCGTCGTCAAGCCTATCCACAGCGTCAGTCCGAACAGTCTCCACATAGCCAGTCAGTCCTTAGCGTCAAATCTATCGTTCCGCGTCACAAAACCCTCAGCACTCTACGCCTCAGGGCTTCAAGCCGTATTTATCCAGTAGCGCCCGCCATTCCGCGTCCTCATTCAACGCTGGCAGTTGCGCGTTGATGAAATCCCGCACCGCCTCCAGCTTCTGCGTCGCCAGGATCTTGCGCTCATACTGCTGATGGGGTTTTGAGGAGATGAAAAGTTTGTCGCCCAGATTGCCTTGCGAGACCATGTAAAACAGCTCGCCGCGAGGTATCAGTATGGCGTCGAGGCGGTTGCTCAATAGTTTGTCGAGATTCTTGGAAAACGAGGTGGTGTCCTCCCGCTTGATGCGGCCGGACTGCGCGAGATCGTCGATCCCCACATAATGATGCCCCGCCACGCCGCCAAAGCGTTTGCCTTCCAGGGACTCAGGGCCGGTATACTCCACCGGACTTTCCCGCAGGGACACGATCTCATTGGCGCCCCAGACGACGCGATCACTCCAGGCGTATTTGGTTTCTTCCTTATCCTGAAACCACAGGGGGTTCGCCCACAGCACCAGCCCTTGCTCAGCGCCGCTTTCCAGGTAGTGATTAATGCGTTTGCGGGGAAGATACTGAGGTTTAAAAACCCATTCGCCTCCGCTTTTTTCCGTCAGCACCCGGCACAGGGTCGATGTGAGATCATCGCCCTGGGGATCAATCGCAAACGGCGGCGAATCATAGTAGGTCCACACCTGCACCGTGGTCGCGGCCTGAACCAGCGCGCCGAACACAATGCAAAACAACCCAAAGACAGCGGAAGTCAAAGAACGTCCCATGCCATCCCCCATATCAGTTAAACCCAGTCAACGAATGGTGAAGCTTGAGCAATAAGTATAGATCAGGGAAAAGAAGTGAAACGGCGGCGATCAGGCTCTACCTACTTCTACCCGTCTCATCTAAGCGGCAGGCAAGGATGCGGAAACAAAAAAACCGCATGGGCGAATGTAGAGCCGCATGCGGGGATGAAGCGAGGTGAAGCTGGCCTGTTCTCATCCCTGAGCGCAGGCTGCAGAATTCATTGGCGGTTGGCTCCGCAGTCTTAGCCACGAAGCCGATTGCAAGTCGCTGGAATTAAAATTTGTAGCCAACGCCGACCATGTACACCAGCGGATCGATGTCCACGTCGGTTTTGATCTGCGCGCCGGAATCCAGGTCGATGGTGGCGGTGGTGTCGATGCCGATCTTCCAGACCGCCGCGTTAACCACCAGGTTATCGGTCAATTGATAGTCAACGCCCAACTGGAACGCCGCGCCGAAGGAGTTGTCCAGCTTGATTTTGCCGTCGCCCATGGCGTCTTTAAAATCCGTGGTCAGTTCTTCATCAAAGAACAAGGTGTAGTTCACGCCAACGCCCACATAGGGCTGGAAGGCGGAGCCAGCTTCCATCGGGTAGTACTGTAGGCTGACGGTGGGAGGAAGGTGTTTAACCTCCGCCGTTTTCAGATTGTCGCCTGCGACTGAGCCATGAGCGCTGACTTCATGGGAAAACGGCGTCGCCGCCAGTACTTCCAGACCGATATGCTCACGCAACATATAGGTGAAGGTCAGACCCAACTGGGTATTGCTGTCCACTGATACGCTGGAGCCGTCCAAGGAGGCGCCGTTCAAACGCAGGGTTGAGCTGTCATCCTGGGGGTCCACCATCGCGGCGCCGACGCGCAGCACCATATCTCCCGGCTGGTGCGCCATCGCGGAGCCCGCGCAGGCCAGCAGTCCCAGAGCCAACATAGATTTACTTAGCTTATGCATAACATACCCCTACTCTTCACATTCAACTGCAAAATTAAGAATTGATGACGGGGCGGGAGTCTATGCCTTTGCCGGCGAATAATTATGATTTGGATCAAGTGATTAGGGGGGTTAAGGCGCAGCCCGGGTCAGCTTTGACCCAGATCAACGGAAACGCTCTTTCTGCGCCGCCAAGCAGACATCCCGTTATCTTGCGATAGCGCGGGAGCGTGCTATACGTTGTTTAACAGGTTAAGGGAAGAAAGGATGCGGCCATGGAATCCATCATCGATTTTTTCACCGGCAAAGGGTACATGCCTCATGGACACTGTTACCTCTGGAAGCCCGGCATTCTCTGGCTGAACATCAGCTCCGACGCGCTCATCGCCCTGGCGTACATGACCATCCCGATCACGCTGATCTACTTCATCCGTAAACGCCAGGACGTGCCGTTCAACTGGATGTTTATGTCCTTCGGCGTCTTTATCCTGGCCTGCGGAGCCACCCATGTGATGAATATCTGGGTGACCTGGTATCCCGCTTACTGGCTGATCGGGGGGGTGAAAGCCGTCACCGCGGCGGCTTCTGTGATAACCGCCCTGCTGCTGGTGAAGCTGATTCCCGCCGCCCTCTCCATTCCCAGTCAGGCGCAACTGTCCCGGATCAATCAGGAGTTGCAGCGCTCCAATGAAGAACTAATGGCGACCAATCGCAAGCTGGAAGAAACGCAACACCAACTCATGCAACGAGAAAAGATGGCCGCCCTGGGACGCCTGGTGGCGGGAGTGGCGCATGAGATCAACACGCCCATCGGCGTCATCGTCACCGCCTCCACATTGCTGACAGAGGAAACCGAGCGCTTGCAGAAAACCTACGCCAGCGAGTCATTGTCAGAAGAAGAACTGACGGACTATATCAACGCCGCCAGAGACTCTACCCGCCTGATCGCGGCCAACGCCAGCCGCGCCGCCAACCTGATCCAGTCTTTCAAACAGGTCGCAGTCGATCAGTCCGCAGGCGAGGAGCGGCGCTTCAATCTCTCTCAATATCTCCATGAGATCGTCACCAGCCTGTCTCCGGCGCTGAAAAAAGCCTCCTCCAGCGTCAGCATCCATGGTCCGCAAGAGCTGGAGGTTTACAGCCATCCTGGCGCACTGTCGCAAGTGTTGACTAACCTTATATTGAACTCCCTCACTCATGGCTTCGCAGGAGGCCCGGGGATCGTGGATATTCGTTTTGACGTGGTGGACGATCAGGTAGAGCTGCTGGTGTGCGATAACGGCGTGGGAATTCCCGAGTCCTTACGAGACAAAGTTTTTGAGCCATTTTTCACCAGCAAACGTAATGAAGGAGGTAGCGGCCTTGGCCTGCATATTCTTCACAACCTGGTGACCAACGTCCTGAATGGGAAAGTAAGAATCGCCGATACCGGCGCCGAACAGGGCGTCGCTTTCGCAATCGAATTCCCCAGGGACGGCGGCGATAAGCGTCGCCATGACGGTGACTTTACAGCCTGACAGAATTTGGAATGACGAGACTAAAACTACGCTCCAGCCATTCCGGCGACATCGATGGCGCTCTCCCAGAGCCGCCGCCTTGCTGGCTAATATTAATCGTCGACGACGATGAAGACCTGCACTCTATCACCCGCCTGGCTTTGCGCAATGTGGAGTTCCACAACCGCAAGCTGCAACTCGCCAGCGCCTACAGTGCGGAGGAAGCGCGGAAAGCTCTACAGGAAAACGCGGGCGTCGCCGTTATCCTGCTCGACGTGGTAATGGAAAGCGACGACGCCGGCCTGGAGCTGGCCCGCTATATCCGCGAAGAACTGGGCGACCACAATGTCCGCATTATCCTGCGAACGGGACAGCCGGGCATGGCGCCGGAACGGGACGTGATTCTGCGTTACGACATTAATGACTACAAAAACAAGACCGAGCTGGACGCGCAAAAGCTCTACACCTCGGTCATCAGCGCTCTGCGCGCTTATGAAAGCCTGTGCGCCCTGGAGACCCATCATCGGGGGCTGCGACAAATCATTGAAGCGCCGGATTACCTGCAGCCAGGAACTACACTGCAGGATTTCGCGAAGGACATTCTGTCGCAACTATTACGCATCACCGGCTTTGAAGGAACGGGCCTGATGCTGAGCCCACCACCGCCATCCGAGCCCCCAGACGCCTACACCATCCTGTGCGGCTCAGAGGATATCACCGCAGGCGCGCCCTGGTCGCAGGCGCCCATACCCGCCCCCGCACGGGCAGCCATCAAAGCAGCCTTCCAAACCGGTGAAAGCCAGTTCTCCTCGACTGAAACGGTGCTTTTTATTGGCCGTCACGACGAACCCGGTCTCGTCGCTTACCTGGACGGACATACTCCTGATGGGCTGGCGCGCAATCTTCTGGAAGTATTCGACGCCAAAGCCGCTATCAGTCTTCACAATATGCGTCTGCATAACCAATTGGCGGACGCCAACGCCACCCTGGAGGAAAAAGTCGTCGCCCGCACCCAGGAACTGGAGCAAACCCACCTGCAGCTTCTGCAAAGTGAAAAGTTAGCTTCTATCGGACAATTGGCGGCGGGCGTCGCCCATGAAATAAATAACCCCATCGGCTTCGTCAGCTCCAACCTGGGCTCCCTGGAGAATTACGTTAAAGATCTGATGAGCATTATTGACGCAGCGGAAGCCGTGCGACAAAACAGCGATGACGAAAACCCGCGCTGGAATGAATTCAAAACCATCATCAGCGATCTGGAGCTGGACTATTTACGCCAGGATATTCCCGACGTCATCGCCGAAACACGCAATGGCCTTGAGCGGGTGCGCAAGATCGTACAGGATTTGCGCGACTTCACCCGCGCCGGCGAGGGAGAAGAATGGCGTCACTCCCCCATTGAAGCCCAACTGGAAAGCGCCCTGGCTATCGCCTGGAATGAAATCAAATACAAGGCTGAGGTGATCAAAGAGTATGGCGACGTGGGGGAAATCGAATGCCTGCCCGGGCAATTGAACCAGGTGCTGTTGAATCTGCTGGTCAACGCCGCGCAGGCGATCGAGAGTTCAGGAAAAATCTGGCTGCGCACCGGATTCTGGGAGCAAGGCGTATGGGTGGAAGTGCAGGACAACGGCGCCGGCATCCCGGAGGAAACCCGCAAACGCATCTTCGATCCGTTCTTCACTACCAAACCCGTCGGCAAAGGCACCGGATTGGGACTGGCCATCTCTCACAGCATCATTGAACGCCATGGCGGCCGCATTGAGGTGGACAGTACGCCGGGACAGGGCGCCCGCTTTCGGCTTTGGCTGTTGAGCGAGCGTCCGCCGCAGGAGGCCACCCCGGCGAAGGCGGTTTAATCCATGCAAAACCCCGGCGACACGCGCCCGGACAGGGCGCGCATCGTTGACGGAAAGATCAATAGACCTGTTCTACGCCGCCTTCATTGACGATCAGTACTTCCACTCGACGGTTGTCAGCGCGGCCTTCCGTGGTGTCATTGGTGGAGACCGGACGTTGCTCGCCGTACCCCATCGCAGTGATTTTATTGGAAGGGATGCGACCGATTTCTTTCAGCATCTTGGCTACTTCCTCCGCCCGTTGTTGCGACAGGCCCTGGTTCAGCTCAGTGGAGCCGCGATTATCCGTATGGCCGGACACCACAACCCGGGCATTGGGGAACTCTTTCACCGCTTCGATGATTTTGTTCACCAGGGCGAAGTTTTCTCCCTGAATCTCGCTTTTGCCGGAGGGGAAGTTAAACCCGTGGGCGCGAATCAGCACGTTGTCTTTCTGTCTGTACACATCCGCTTCTTTCTCCGTAAACAGAGACTGCACTACGGCGAATTTCGCGGTGATGGCCTGCTTGCGCTGATCTTCCCGCTGCTGTTGCGCCATCAGTTCGTCTTTTTCCGACGCCGCTCTCATCTCACGGGTCTTGGCGTTTTCCAGCGCCAGCAACGCGGAATCGCGATCCGTCATCAGGCCTTGAATATTGGCGCTGACTTGACGCACCACTTCCTTGTTGGGCTGATCGAAAGGCAACTGCTGGTTAATCGGACGGGCGGCTGTCGCCAGTTGCTGCTGATACCACAGCACTTTGTCTTCTTCGTTGAAGTCGGACTCATCGAAGTATTTGACGGTATCGGCGATGTACTCCGCGCGCATCACGTTCCACAGGGATTTTTGCGCGTGGGTCTGCGCCCTTTCGGTATCGGTTCTGTCCGCATCCAGGGTTTTCAGAGCCAGTTGATATTCTTCCTGCGCCATTTCCATGGTTTTGGGGGCCAGGTCGTCAATGTCGCGGCTTCTGGCTGATTCCAGCGCGTCACGGGCGCGGTCCACAATATTGCCCTTGAGCGCGTTCAGCTCCGCCTGAGAATACAGGCGCGCCACTTCCGCACGACCGGCTTTGGCGTCTTCGACGCTGCCTTTTTCAATCATGCCGGTGAGTTTGACGAGATTGTCCTCCGCTTTCATAAACTCGCCGGGGATAACTTTGTCCGCATTAGCCGCCAGGGCTTTCTGCCGTGCGTTGAGCACATCTTCCAGATTATAGGCGGCGACCTCCGCATTGGTGCGGGCTTCACTGATAGAGGCCAGTCCCTGTCTGGCGATGCCGGTGGCTTTGGCGTTATCGGCCTGAGCCCACTGCAGCGCATCCTGATAGGACTTTCTGGCCTGGCTGTAGCGCTGCGGCGACAATACGTTGAGATTCTGTGATTTCCCCTGCTCGACCTGATCTCTCAGTTCTTCCAGGGCGGGATATTGCTGGTAGGCGGCCTGCTCAGTGAGCGCGGTCTGCGAAGCGCAGCCAGTGAGCGTTACGGCGGTGATTACTGCGGCGAGATAGGCGTCTACTCCTTTCATTCTGAAGTCTCCTTACGATGGTTGGATACTTACATCGTGTTGACTGATTTTTCTACAGCCTGAAATCAGTTATACGGTAAGTAGATACAACATAGATTTATTTTTGTTCGATTCTCCTGAACATCCTTGGAGGGTCACAGCACAGAGTAGTCAAGAAAGTCAGGAACCGCCATTAATTGGGGCCCTGTTCGACTTAGTGAGTTGTACTTAGGGTGATGCTACGTCATATTGCGCGTCGCACTGTCCCCTGACAAGCAAAGGCGTTTACCAGCCCTGAATGCGGGGCCAGATTGCCAGCAGTTGGTTGGCGCCATCCAGCACGTGATAGTGCAGAAACTGTCCCGCCGTGGCGCAGGCGTGGTTGGGAAGAATGCGCAGGCGCGTTCCAATGGGCAGTTCCGGGAGCGCCTCCCTGCATCCTTCACGCATGCTCCCCCCTTCTCGCATGCTAAGGACGCCGTGTTCCTGGTTGACGGCGCTCACTAACAAGCCGTCAATGACCCGCCCCTGTTCATCGCACACCACGCCGTAAAGCTGATCCACTTTCTGCTCCGCCGTGCCGCGATCCCGGGATAAGGCCGACCAGCCCGCATCCACAAAAAGCCAGCCTTTGGCTTTGTTGTGTCCAGTCACAGTGGTCACCACCGACAACGCAATGTCGTTCAGCTTGCAGACCCCGATGCCCGCCATCACCAGATCAAAGAAGGTATACACCCCGGCCCGCACTTCCGTCACGCCCTCCAAGTGAGTGTAAGACAACGCCGCCGGCGTCGAGCCGACGCTCACCTCGGGACAGGCCACGCCCGCATTGCGCAACGCCTGCGCCGCGGCCACCGCCGCCCTGCGTTCCTGCTCTGCGGCCGTCGCCAACTGTTCCGGCGTGTCGCAGTCATAGGCTCCGCCGGAATGACTCATCACACCGCGCACCTCCACGTCCGCTTCATGCAACAGGCGTCCGATGGCGACCAGTTCGGGATCATCCGCGGGCAATCCAGCGCGGTGGCCGTCGCAATCCACCTCGATATACACAGGAATATTGGCGTCGTTTTCCCGACAAAAGGCGATGACCATTTCGGCCTGCTCGCGGCTGTCCAGCAGAATAGAGATATTGACGCCTGTACGCTGTAGCGCCAGCACGCGAGGCAGTTTTTGCGGGGAGATGCCGACGGCATAGAGCAAATCCGTATACCCCGCTTCCGCAAAGGCTTCCGCCTCTTTCAGGGTGGACACGGTCGCCGGGTCCTGCTTGCTCGCCATCACCAGCTCCGCAGCGGGGACGGACTTGACCGTCTTCAAGTGCGGCCGCAAGCGCACCTTAAACGGCTGCAAATAAGCGCGCATGCGCGAAATGTTGGCTTGGAAACGGGTTTTGTCCACCGCCAAAAACGGCGTGTCGATTGTATTCAGACTTTCTGTGGGCGTTGGCGTTGCATTCACAAAGTTCTCCCGTTGGGGTTGCTCGTTCACCACAAGGCGCATGACCGCGCCTATTCAGCGTCGTTCGCCCTATTCAACATCCCCATAAGCGCTGGCCAGGACCACCACGTAGCCATCTGGGTCGCGCAGCCAGATTTCCCGATGCTGGGCGCGGGAGTTCAGTTTTGGCCCTTCAAGAATGTCCGCCTGTAACTCCCTTGCCCGCGTCACCGCCGCATCAAACTCATCCACCTGAAACCATAACAGTACGCCGTAGCCATGGGGCGCGGCGTCCGGGTCGCCCAGATTAGGATGGTCGTGGGCATGCCAGGCGTGCAGTTGCATAAACATCTCCTCACCCTGCACCAGCTGTTCATATTCCGGGCCGCCATGCCCGCTTCGGCAATCCAGCAATGTCTGATACCAACGGCTGCTGGCGGCCACATCGCGGACGGCGATAAGCGTCTGTGCTTGCATCTTACGCTCCTTATCCATGCTTTAAGAAACAGTTCCAACTTATTGTTTATAAGACAAAATACTAATTTTTAGGCGTCTCTTGCTCCCTCACCAGTCGCAACGCCAACGGAAACCTTTCCGTGTGTCCATCTATGTCGCCGGTCATAAAATCGACGAAGTAATACAGGGTTGGAACCTCTTCGACCGGAGTCTGGCTCCAGTAGGGACTGCCTTCACCCAGGTCCTGCACATCCGGAAAAACCTCAGCGTTGATCGCCGGTTCCGAGCAGCCCCGTCGCACCAGGCTGTATAACTCCTCGATAGTCGGAATGCGCCAGCCGTGGCCCTGCAGTTGCGCAAAGTGACGCGCGCCTTCCAGGGTGGAGATTTTCACTTTGCCGACGCAGCCTGAACCCTCCCGCCAGGTCAGCCCCATGCTGCAGCGGCTCCAGGTCAACCCGGTTTTCGTATCATAGACTTCTGCGCCCTTCAGTACGAACTGGGAGGTCGGCGTGACCTCCGAGGAGCACGCTTCCTGCGCGACGGCCGCCGCTGACACCAGGGAGAACGCGAGCATGAAAAGCAGTTTATTTATATTTAATAACATATGGTTAAGCCATGTTTTTAAAGTAATAGATTACATTTTTTGGCAGTCTATCACTCATGTCGACACGGCTCTGTTAACAATCCGTCAGCTTATCCCTGGCGCATTCGTCGAGCTGGCCTCGCGCACGGTCAGGTGCACAAACTCCAGTTTCTGCAACACCTGCGGCCCCAGCATGAAAGGATACGCATGGGCGTGGCCCATACTGCGGTTCAGGCTGTTGAGCGCGAAGGTCAGGGGCAGCCAATGGTCCAGCAATACGGAAAACGCCTGCTGATTGTAGGGATCGAAGTCATGGCTTACGTCCAGGGTGGCGTCATCGCCGGCGCGGGGATGAATCATCAGGCCAAACTGATAGGCCGTCTCCAGGGTGTCGATCATATGCAGGTAATGCGCCCAGGTTTCCGCCCAATCTTCCCAGGGATGACTGCTGGCGTAGGCGCTGACGAAACGCTGCGACCAGTCTTGCGGCGGCGCGGACTGATAGTGACGCTCCAGCGCCTCGCTGTAATTCTGCGTTTCATCGCCAAACTGGCGGCGGAATTCCGTTAATCGGTGGCTGTCCCGTATCAAGCGGTCCCAGTAATAATGCCCGGACTCATGGCGAAAGTGCCCCAGAATCGTACGATATGGCTCGCCCATCTGCTCACGCATGCTTACCCGCAGCGCCGGGTCCGCCTCCGCAATATTCAGGGTGATAACGCCCTGGGCATGGCCGGTCATGACTCGGTCGCGCTCATTGAAACTGGGGTCAGGGTCCGCCAGAAAATCAAAGGCCAGCCCGGCGTCATCCTGACTGCGGGGCGTCAATGGCAGTCCCAGACGCATTATGGTGAACGCCAGACGGCGCTTTTCCGTCTCCAGCGTCCGCCACAAAGGGAGATTCTCCGCAATGCTCAGGTCAGGAATGGTCCGGTTGAGCTGACAGGCGGCGCATAACTCCACCGGCTCGTTTGCGTTCAGCATCCAGTTGCACGCGGCGTGAACGGCGTAATTGGAACACTTTTTGTACTGCCCATGAGTGTCCCCAACGCGCCGCCACAACCGGTCTCCATCAGGAGTAAACGCCGCCATAACCATCTCACCAGGAACGAAACCCAAGGCGGCGCCGCAACGGGTGCAGGCGACGTTTTCAAAATAGACGAGATTACCGCATGCCGGACAGGTAAATAGTTTCATAAAAGGCGAGGTTCCCTGCGACCTTCATTTGATGAGTCAGTGAAGATTCCAAGCGCGCCCTGAAACATCGGCGCGCCGGTCCAGTATAACTTTTTAGCTTTGCAGCGCCTGCATAATGGTGGGCCTGAAGATAAAAAATACGGCGCCCAGGATACACAATCCCGCCCACAGAAAATCCAGTCTAAGCGGCTCCTTCATGTAGAAAAAAGCAAATGGAATGAACACACTTAGCGTAATAACTTCCTGTAATATCTTAAGTTGCCCCAGGCTGAGTTCGCCGTAACCAATACGGTTGGCGGGGACCTGCAGCAGGTACTCGAACAAGGCGATGCCCCAACTCACCAGCGCCGCAATAATCCAGGGCTTGTTGTTCAGCTCTTTCAGATGCGCGTACCAGGCGAAGGTCATAAAAACATTACTGACGAGCAGCAGAGACACGCTCACCACAACAGGAGAAATAGTCGGCCACATAGACAACCAGCGATATAAAGAAGATGGATGACAACGAGAAAGACAAGCCGGAACGGCTTAGCCCGCGCCGCAGAGAGCAGCGGGGGCGACTCATTTCATCATAACCCGGCTGGGTGTCAATAGTTGCACGTCAATAAGAGCTTTGAGCGGGTCAATGCGTCAGCTGGTCGCCGCTTCCAGCGCCTCTTCCTCCGCGCCCTGTTCCGAGTGGATCGGGAAACGATCCAGTTCTTCCATCGCCCTCACCTGGGCGACGTTTTCGGGACTCACCAACACCTCTACACGCACCAGCCCCAGCGCTTCAAGACGCTTGGCGTAGTTGGCCAGTACGTTCTTTTCAATCTGGCCAATACGGGTGTTCGACAACCCTGTGCGTCGCACGATCAATTTCCTGCGAACGCGTTTGACCAATAAGTCGTGCGCGATAATACGATTGGATTCGGCCAGTTCCATGCCGGAGATGGCGATCCGGAATTGTTCTTCTGTCATGGGAGCGATTACCACCTGGATCTAAAAAAGAGATGCATCCTTAAGCTTCATTGTTGTCTCGGCGTCGCCGCTGCTATCGAAACGGCAATATACCCTAAGCATATCAGAGATATAAATGGGGATTATTGTTGTAGTTTAAAGTATTAAGTTAAATCAATTGCGTTACCCGGTAACATATTGGAAAATGAGCAAAACTCAAGCAGGTTGCCACAATGCGAAAGAAGTACGACATTCAAGCGCTGGACTATGAGTACGCCAAACGCTGGATCGACAATAAATTCCGCGACGCCGCCTTCCCTGGCGGAGCCGATGCCTCACCCGATCGTCGCAGACGCGCCGCCAAGGCGCTGACCCGGGCCGCCAGCCACGGCTCTCTGAACGCCTGGTGCGAAAAGTGGATGACGTCACCAGAATGGAACTCAATGAAAAACGCCATCCGCGCAGCCCGCCTGCGTAGAGAAAAGCAAAGAGGAACCGCCGTCCCCACCCGCGGCGTCGACTTGAACGTCATGGCCCACCAGATCGTCAGCGCCCTCGCCAAAGCCGAAGGCGTCACCATTAGTGAACTGATTGAAATGAAGTTGAAGAAGGACTTCCAAAAGCTGAAAAGGAGAACCCGCCGTTAGGTTTCACGGTCCGTAACAGGAAGCGATTAGCTTCCTTCACGCAGCTTTGGCGTACGCAATCAACTTTCCTATACACCCCGCCATCATTAAAGGCTACGCCGGGCTATTAATATGCCCATTCAACACCTTACGGAAGACCTGAGCAATTTTTAAGCGTCTAATGAGGCAAGCAGAACGAGCCGCATCCTGCCGCGTTTTTTTCATGTACCAAGTGGAAGATCCCAGGAAGGGGCGCTAGATTTATTAACAGAAGTCATAAGAGTGCAGTCAGGTATAACAATAAACTTTTTCAAGGGAACTTCATGGACGACAAAATACGTCATAACAACCAAGAAAAATCTGTTGCCGCATTACTTGTCGAGGGGCTGAAGAGCAGCCCACAAGAATACATTCTGACCTATCTGAACAAAGGCGGAGAGCTTGGCGAAACCCGCTATTCACCAAGTCAGCTGCTCTCCGCAAGCGCCGCCTATGCAGAACGCTTGCGCCGCGCTATGAATGGCGCTCACGTGGCCTTACTCTCCATGGAGCCAGGCTGCGACTTTGTAGTGGCGTTGCTGGGATGTCTGTTTTCCGGCACAACGGCTATTCCTGTGCCAGCGCCCCGATCAACCAAGGAGATGAGCCGACTGCAGGCGATCATGGAGGACAGTCGTACGCGCCATGTCATCTGCGACGCAAACACTCTGGCGTATTTTCAGGAGAATGCCGCAAGCGCCGAGGGTCTTCAGTTAATCCATATCCCCACTAGCGGCGATGACGTCGACGGTCAGCAAAACGCGTCGGTTCAAGAGCCGATGATAACGCCGTTCGCCTTTCCTCACGAACCCGTCATTATTCAGTACACGTCCGGCTCAACCAAAGCGCCAAGAGGCGTCAAAGTCACAGAGAAAAATATCCTCGCAAACCAGCGTATTTCCGCTGAAAAGTGGCGCTTCGCGCCCGAGAAGAACATGTTGTCTTGGCTGCCTCACTACCATGACATGGGACTGTTTGGGAGCATCATTTACCCGCTCATGTCGGGCATGCAGTGTGTCTTGATGAGCCCCGTTGATTTTATCAAGCAGCCGTTGCGCTGGCTGGCCGCCGTCAGCAAGTACCGCGCAGCCATCAGCGGCGGGCCCGCCTTCGCTTATCAACTATGTCTGGATATCGCACCGGATGAGTTTATCAACGGACTGGATCTTTCCTGCTGGCAAGCGGCGTATTGCGGCGCTGATTATGTGCCGCATCAGCTACTGGAGAATGTCAGGAAGCGGTTCAGCGCAGCCGGGCTGCATCCCCGTTCTGTGTTGGCTTGTTATGGACTCGCGGAGAGTACGCTTTATGTGGGAGGAGAAAAGGTCTGGGAAGATCTGCCTGAGGTATTCGCCCAACGCAGCAACGAACTCACCACTTGCGAAGGCTGCTACCTTGGACGTACGTTTGATCACATAAGAATTTTGTCGACCGAGGGAGGCAGCGACAAGGAGGCAGGAGAAGCCGGCAAAATTTTCATCAGCAGCGACAGCGTGACGGAAGGTTACGTCAACGCGCCATTGCCATCATTCGTGGAGAATGGAAGAACCTGGCTGGACACAGGAGATATCGGTTTCATCAAAGACAACTACCTGTTCATCACCGGACGTGAAAAAGACATGGTAGTCATCCATGGCAAAAACATATTCACCAATGATCTGGCGCTAAACGCAGCCAACATAATCCACACACTAAACCCCAACGCCTGCGTGCTTTACAAACGTGAGCCCGACCATCGTCTGACAATGTTAATTGAAACCAAAAACAAAACCGCCGAGTTTGATGAAGAGAAGGTCGCCTTAATCAAACGCCAGGTATTTGATGAGTTTGGCGTCAGCCTTATCGACGTATCCATACTTCCGAGAGGCTCAATGCCCAGAACGTCGAGCGGTAAGGTGCAGGCGGAACTTGTGCGTCGCAGCTACGCGGAACAGGTCGTATGAGGCCAGAGGCGATACAAAGCCAGGAGTTAGCTCTCAAGCTTTTAAGCCATAAGAAGATGGCCGCATTTTCCATCGAAGACTATGTGGAAAAACTGAACAAGAAAAGCGGAGAGGACTTCTCTTACCTCCTCCGCGTCGTTCGCGCCATGTTGTCTTTTATGGAAGGCCCTGCGCATATCGCGTTGAAGAAAGTCGTTCTGTCCTCGCTGCAGCAGGGACTTGTGATGATGGATAAACAAAGTCTGCTGGCCGTCACGCGAGAGCTGTTGCAGGGCCTAAAGCACAGGCCGCAGGTGGATTTGGTCAGCGACCTGTGCGACCCGCTGTTTATTGCAATGATCAGCAAGCTGTTTGGTCTTGATATCCCTGACCGAGAAAAATTTCTGGCGTTGATCGACGCAACCGCCGCGATTACCGAGCCACTGTTGCCAATAAGGCGTTTGAAAGCGCTACAAAACGCCTTTTTATCACTGAGGGACATAATCAACGGCCAATGGCGGACGCTCAGCCCCGGAATCCTTCTCGCAATGCAACAGCAGGGGGACCACCTGGATCAGGAAGAGCTGCTGATACTCATGGCGACGCTGGTGATAGCGTCTCGCACCACAACGGAGACGCTGGCGGGAATCATGCTGGAAAACAGTAAGGAACCCGGTATTCGTCATGTGTTGCTAAGCAATCCTCAATGGGTTGAAGAGCATATCGAGGGAATGGTAAGGCTTTGCGCTTCTACAGAGTATTTGACCCGCGTCGCCAAACAGCCAGTCAATTTGGATGACCTAGCCGTCGCAGCGGAGGAGCAAATTCTCATCCATGTCCCCTCCGCCAACCGTGACCCCGATTATTATCCCGACAACCGCTTTTCGGGGCTGGAGCACAGCCGTCAATGCCGCCACATCGCCTTTGGCGGCGGCAGCCACCGCTGTCCTGGGGCTAATCTGGCCAAGGTCGTTCTTAGCGCAGTGATACCCATCATCTACTCAACTCTGGAGCTTATCGACATCGATCCCGAAGCAGTGCAGTACAAGAAATCCACCTTCGCCAAACGACCTGCGAGTATCCCGGCCTATGTTTGCTGAAGAAGAAATCCAGGCGCGCAGAAGCAAATTTGAAGAGAAGAACGGCATCGTCATTCTTGACGATTATCATGACGCCGCGACCGTTTTATCAGATAAGGCATTCAGGGTCCCGGATCTCCCCGGTTTCCTGCGCAAATTGGAAGCGCACGCCCCTGTGGACTTGCGCTTTCTGAAAATGTACGTCGATAACTCGCCGTTTTTCCTGGAAGGTCCAAAACATAAACGGCTAAGAGAGATCTGCCTTCGCTACCTCAGCGGGCAGGCTTTGAAAGAGATGGATGACGTCATCGTCACTCAAACCGGCCTTATTCTGGAAAAACTACCCAATACGTCCTTTGATGTTGTCGCGCTTGTCGGGAAACCCATATTTACCCTGATCATCAAGCCACTGCTTGGATTAGCGCCCCTCGAAGCCGAAAAGTTCGACCGCTTGGCCATGGTTCTGCAGCGTTTGATCGAACCTATGCTGTCACTGAACAATCTGGCGCGTATCAATAACGAACTGGAATGGTTAACCCAACAGATCCAGCAACAACTTCAGTTGGAAACACCAGCCAGCGGCGTTTTGGCGAGCTTATTAGCGGATGACGACGCGCCGCTGTCTCATGAGGAGAAAATCGCTCTCGTCATCACGCTCTATGCTGCGGTAGCGCCTCTGGCGCAGACGCTTTGCAATATGATTGAGATCCTGTACCGGGATGGCCCACCTCCCCCTTCTGAACCAGCGCATATTCTCGAAAGCCTGCCGCTCTTACTTCACCAAAGCGCCGCGCCGCGATTTATTCATCGAGTGGCGGCGGAACCACGCAGATTAGGAAACATCGTTATTCGTCAGGGCGATACCGTCATGATTAATATCGCCAAAGCGGCCCTGACGGAATCTGATGTACCTGAGTCGCGCTTGAGACACTACAGCTTCGGACATGGCGCGCACTTCTGCATTGGCGCGCCGCTTTCCAAACGCATTACCAGTGAATTTATTCCAAGGTTTTTAAAGCAGTTCCCTCGCTTGCGCGTCCTCAATAAGCAGTACGACGAGAGTAATCACATCGCCAGAGCATTAACTTTATTAACTGTGAGCCCTGATCAATGAAACTGGAAAAAGAATATATCGTGAGTTTTATCCTTGATCGCGCATCTGAACTGACCAAGACGTCCCGGGAACAACTATTTGGCGATACGCCGCTGGCTTCGATTGGCGTAGACTCATTATATGCGGTGTTGATTTGCGGACGTCTTGAAGATCATTTCGGAATCGAGATTGAGCCCATCGTCATGTTCGAATACCGCACCGCCAATGAAGTCGCCGACGCGCTGCTGAAGATGGCGCAGCCTGTATGAGTCGTTATTACATTGGACTGTCCACCTCCGGCCATGATCCTTCTTTCAGCATTGTAAATAGCGATGGGCTGGTGATTTTCGCCGAGGCGACTGAACGCTTTCTGCAGGACAAGAGAGCCTGGGGCGTCATGCCGGACCATATAGGACACATTGAGAGCGTCCTGAAACCCTTAATAGCTTCCGACCCCCGAGCAGAGTTTCTAGTCGCCACCAGCTGGAAATCCATCAAGGAGGAACTACCCGTACAGATATCCGATGCGCTGTTGCCCGCCTCGCTCGGTGAATGGATTCGGCGCCAGCAGGGCTATATTCAGGCCAGAGCGGGAAATCATTGTCGAATAATTTTGGGAGAACGCATGTTGGGCGAGGTGCGCCACTATGATCATCATATGTGTCACGCCGCCAACGCGTTGTACTCCTCGCCATTTTCAGACGGTCTTTGCCTGGTGTTGGATGGCGAAGGAGAAGTGGGCGCCGCCAGCTTATTCGAATTGAACGATAGCGTGCTGAGAAGGGCTTGGCGCTCGTGGGGACCCGGTAGTTTAGGCGCGCTTTATGGTTGGCTGACAGAGCTGTGCGGGTTTAGCACCCGTCACGGCGAAGAATGGAAAGTAATGGGATTAGCCGCCTACGGCCAAGCGGATGAGAAACTTGTCGAGGAAATCAAATCAATCATGCAAGTCGACGCAGGTCGGCTGCTGCTATCAGACAAAGACCGGATCAAGACAGTCGTAAGCGCCTTGCAGCGGCTCGCCAGAAAGCCTGAAGATCCGATCTTAAGCCAAGCCCACCTCGCGATGTCCGCACAACAGGCCTATAAGGAACTCGTCGACCACATCCTCGACGACATAAAGGATCAATACCCAGACGCATGCAACCTGCTGCTCTCCGGGGGGTGTGCGCTGAACTCCCTCTACAATGGCGGCGTCAAACGACAACATGGTTTCGAGCAAGTCCATGCTCCGTCAGCGCCGGCGGATGATGGCAACTCTCTAGGCGCAGCCATCCTCGCCTGGGCCGAGGATAACAAAACTACCCAATTGCCACATGGCCATCTATCGCCTTACCTCGGTTCGTCAATCGCCGCCACAGAGATTGACGCCGTAGTGCGTTATTCCGGGCTTACAGTCACTCCGCTGCCTGAAGGAAGCGAGGACTTGATCGCCCATGAGCTTGCCGCAGGAAAAGTCATAGGGGTGGCCCGTGGGCGCGCGGAGTTCGGTCCACGCGCGCTGGGAAACCGATCCATTCTGGCGGACCCAAGAGCGCCTGAGATGAAAGACAGAATTAACGGGATCATTAAAGGTAGAGAGTCATATCGCCCTTTCGCCCCCGCCTTACCAGAAGAACTGGTTCAGGATTGGTTTGATGACGCACAGCCTTCTCCCTATATGTCTTTCGCGCTTCCGTGGAAAGAAGAAAAGCGCTCTCTGGTTCCCGCTGTCGTGCACCACGATGGGACAGGACGATTGCAAAGCGTCTCCGCCAGCGTATCGCCCTGGTTCCATAGTCTGCTAAACGCTTTTGGCGAAATAACCAACGCGCCGGTCCTCTTGAACACCAGTTTCAACGTAATGGGAAAGCCCATTATCCACTCGGCTCACGACGCCGTTTCGGTACTGATGTCCACAGACCTGGATGCGATTCTTCTGGACGCTCATTACATTCAGAAAAAGAGGTAACGCGGAAGGGATGAAAATCTCCTACCTGACCTTTTACCTTCTGGTGTTTCCGGCGATCCTCTGCCTCTTCTCACTGTGTAGAAGAGTCGCCCCAAGATACGCCAGACTCTGCGTCGCCCTGGCTTCGATGCTGTTCCTCGCCATCGCAGATCGGGTTTCATTTGGCATTTTGCTGGGCGTGGTATTAATCAACTACCACTTGATTCGAGGCATGGAAGTCGCCCCTCATCGGAAACGCCTGTATAAGCTGATCGGGGTCTCGCTCAGCCTAACGCCACTTATCTTTTATAAACTGTTTGGCGGAACGGTCTACTTTGATGGAGATCTGGCTCAGTCTCTCCTGCTTCCACTGGGTCTGGCGTTCTATTCGCTGCAGCAGGTCACAGCGATAGTCGATTCCGCCAGCGGGCAGGTAAAACCAATTCAGATCAGCGATTACCTGTTCTTCTCCTTTTTCTTCGCCACGCTGACCTCGGGCCCGATCATTACCTACAAGGACATGATGGGACAGTTGCAGCAGGACGATTCGTCGTCCATTTCTTCCTATAACATTGACCTTGGCGTCAGCCTTTTCATTCTCGGCTTCGCGAAGAAAACTCTGATCGCAGACCCTATTGAGAGCATGACAGGCGCACTATTGCAGGTGAGCAATATCAATCCGGAAACCTACTATTCCATCTCAGAACTTTTATACATTTTCTGGGGCGGCATGCTAAGTTTTTACTATGTGTTTTCCGCCTACTCTGACATGGCCATTGGCATCGCTCTGCTATTCGGGGTGCGTCTGCCCGTCAATTTCAATTCGCCTCTCAAAGCCAGAACGCCCCAGCAATATGTAATGTCCTGGCATATGAGCTTCATGGCGTTTGTCAGGCAATATGTATTTCAGCCCGTCTATCTAATGCTGAAAAGGACACCGATAAAGGACTTGAATACGCGTTACCTGCTCGCCTGGGCCGGGGCCGTATTCTGCTCCTTCGGCGTGGTGGGCGTCTGGCATGCGCCGGATATCGTTACAGTCGCCATCAGCCTGGGCGTCGCCATTACGATCGTGGGCGTAGAGTCCTCATCGCTTGTATTTAGAAGACGTAAACCCGCCTCAGCTCGCACGCCAAGCCTTCTATCAAGAGCTATTTTGCTGATATTTATCTGCCTCTGCGCCATGAAGTTCACCCACCCTGACTTTGAGATAGTGCAGTCCTTCACCAATATGCTTACTCACAACCCTACTCTTTTCGTGTCCGACAGACTCGATTTCCTGTCAGGGTATCTCCATGGAGCATGGATCGAGTACTACAGTTTTTTTCCAACTCTCACCACAGTCAATCGTTATGAAATAGCACAACCGACGCTTTCGCCGGACCTCAGCATGCTTCATATATTGCTCGTCACCCTGATTACGTTTTACTGCCCAAACTCAATGCAGATTTTCGGTCTGTTGGAGAAAAACGAAGAGGACAATATGAAAGCGCGTTGGAGCAATCGTATGCGCGCAGCCATCGCCGCGGGGGTATTGCTGTGCATCTCACTATCCTTCGCCAATAACGGCTCCAGCTTCAGCTATGGCGGGTAACCAGTGACCCGCTATATTAGGTGTATCGCCTGTGTCGTCTTCCTCTGTTACGCCGTGGTTCTTCCGGTGAATATTTTAATGGACCCACTGGGTCTGGGATGGGCCACGGAGATCGCAGACGAACCTGCGATATACGATGAGATTAATACGCGCCTTGACTTTGAAGAGATAAAAACAGCGCTTGCGGAAACATCCGCCACCAAGGTGCTGATAGGGTCCTCTCGCGTCATGAGAGGCTTTGACACCTGCGCTCTTAACACAGTACTCAACATTGGCGTAAGCAGTATTACTTCCGCGCAAACTGAATACCTGGTCGACTACGCGGTAAACCTGAACAAGTTTGACGCCATTCTTGTGGAGGCTTTGCCATACACGCCGCCAGAGAAGATCCTGTCCGCGCAAAAAGACCTTATCGCCAAACTGATCAGCCTGAGGACATTCTTCATTTCTTCACGGGCCCTATTGGATCAGTTCAAGCCCAAATCTCAGACTAAGTTTGACTGCGGCCATTCCAGCGCCGCAGGCCCCTACTTCACGGAAGTAAGCACATTCGACAAAAGGGTGTACCGGCAATATCGCGATATTTCACGATATGCGACAGACATAGCGCTGGCGATTAAGCGTATACAAAGCAAGGCCAGCCCCAAGACCAACGTGATTCTTTTCATCCCTCCGGTGCATCCAGATCTTGTTAACCCGGAAGAGGTCGACCAGTTGATTGCAGAGATTGACAGGGAATTGGGAGAACATAAAAGTCTGGTGTCTTATTCAAAAATATATGATCGCGAATTTCTTAATGAACCTCGATTATGGCAGGACGCCAATCACTTTAGCCCGGAGTTGGGAGCTAACTATCTGCAGTATCTTGTACAAATCAGTAAGTCAGGAGATAAGCATCCTATGCGCGACCACGGCGACCTTAAATTCAACTAGACTTTTCTTACAAGCATTTAGACTCGCTCACGCAGCCGAAGCCAGCAAGCGCCACATGGATATCCCCGTACTTCCAAAACAGACGCACCGTCATTGCGTTAAACACGTTTTATGCGCCTTTTTTGTCATGTTGGGGATAGCACAGGCGGCGCTATCCAATGTCGCTCAGGCCCGGGAAACCATTTCCATCGCCACTGGCGAATATATTCCCTGGGCCTCTCAGAAAGGTCCCCATAACGGCTTTATCGGACACATCATTACCGAGGCCTTTAAACGTCAGGGCATCGACGTCACGTTTGAGTATTATCTGTGGGCGCGCAGTTATGAACAGGCGCGCCAAGGGCTGCACAACGCCGCTTCGTACTGGATATGCAGCGAAGAACGCCAGAGAGATTTCTTCTGCAGCGATCCCGTGGCGGAGGAAGACATTGTCTTTTTCCACCAAAAAACCACACCGTTAGACGATTGGAACTCTCTCGACGACCTTCGCCTATACAGTATCGGAGCCACCATTGGTTATACCTACACAAAGGAGTTTTGGGCGGCGGCGGAGTCTGGCATGTTGCGGGTAAGCACAGTCCCCGAGGACGAACAGAACTTCAATATGCTGGCGTTGAATCGCATCGACTTGTGCCTGATGGGCCCGGTCGCAGGCCTGACATTGCTGCGCCAGAAGTTTCCCAAGGCGATCAGAGAGTCCATCACCTACAATCCAAAGCCCCTCGCCACCACCCGCCTGAGCTTGCTGTTCCCCAAAGTCCACAAGGATTCCGTACGTCTGATGCTGATGTTCAATGAGGGACTCAAGCAGATCCGCGCAGAGGGGATCTATGATCGCTACATGGCGGATCTGCTGGCCGGGAAATATGATCCGAAAAACTAGAAAAACTAGCCGCCCTGAAAAATGTTGGCGAGGCCACAGATAGTTTTTCAGAGATTCCCTGGCGGATCAGCCCTGTCTGTAGCGGATATCTCTGTAGAATTCGCGGGAATCCTCATCAATCTCGTCCCCCGCTGCGAACAGCGTTTCCTGTTCTTCGTCTGTCAGCGGGGCCTCAACATAAGCGCTTGATGCGGAATGAAATCGAGTCGTACAGATCATCCATTCCTGACTCTGGTTCTTCAGAAATCCCCGCCCTTGATGGGCCCCGCAAAGCCAGCGCTGGCAATCGGTGCAGGCGTTAAAATACTCGCTGTTGTCGTTCATGGCGAAAAACACCATATCATCCAGCGCCTCGCCATAGGCCATCGCCAGATAAGCCGCGCGGTTTTCCGCGCACCCGCCAGTTCCCCAGTCTGTTGTATTCAATTCCGCCATGTTGTAGCCGACATAGCAGCGGCCCGTAACTGCAGATACCGCGTAACACATCGTGAAACCGCTTCTGCTGGTGTTCGCCTCCCGCAGACGACGTCTATACATACGCTGGGCGATCGCTTCGATGATTTGCTTGTGGGTTTTAGCCATGGGACACACTCCTTGCAGTAAGAAAGGTAGCTCCTTCGGCGCCAAAAAACTGCATGAGCCGATTATCAATATAGGCGTGAATGAGTAAGCGAAGCCTTCAAGGAAAGATCATATTTTGCACAACCCTCTTCTCCATACCGTAATAACTACGATTCGCCTTGCCAACGCCGCCCGGCCCCACGCCGATGGACTATACTTTCTCCAAAACAAGAACAATCCGGAAAGATAAAAGCAGGAAGCAACATGGACACTTCATTAGCGCTTGAGCTGGTGCTCAAATTCTGGTTTTTAGCCCCATTGGCGGTCATTATCGCCCTATTACAAACATCCTGGTTCAACAGCGTGATACAACGCCTAATCCAGCAAGAGGAAACGCCGACCTCCACGCCACTACCCGTCATGCGCATCGCCGAGACCAACGAACGCAAGCCCGCAAACAGAATCAGAATATGCCCCCAATGCGGCGCACAGATGGTCAGCCGCCGAATCAAAAAAGGCCCCAGCGCCGGCCGCGAATTCTTCAGCTGCAGCGCCTCTCCGAAATGCACCGGCGTGCGGGCGGCTTGATAGAAAGGCTGTTAGTCGGTAGAGTTCGACTCTGCTAATTGGCGGTTTTGGCGTCACCGAACACGCCAAGCTGAGACATGTTTGATAGGAGTAATCACTTGGCTGACGCCCCACCTGAGATGTTTCTCAGTCCAAATCCACTATGGCATTACTATTGGGTATTTTGGGGGCTGGTTTTATTTTCAATATTATTAGTCCAGCTTCCCGTCGCCTATTTCACGCTCGTCAGGCCCTTCGATAAAAAGTTTGAGATTAAACATTACACGCTGGAAAAAGGAATTTTCTATGTCAGCTTTTTGCTGCGGCTTTTCAATTACGTGGCGGGGATATTGGTTCAGCCCTATAAAGACAGGCCTTTGAAAGGTCTCGCGCAACGATTTGTCAGTGGGCGCCTCAGCTATCAGGAACGTGTCTACAAGAAGACGGTTAACTTTCGCGCCGATGCCTCCAGGTTTCAAATCGCATTGTGCTATATCATGCTGGTCAGCACAGTCATATTGTTTGTAGGAACAATCCCCTTGCTCATACATGACTTTATTCTCTACCCTGACTTCGCCGCAGCGCGAAATAGCTAACCTCTTTACCGTTTTGAGTCACAGAAATTGCCCACGTCGCCCCCAGAGTTCTTGTTAAGCCCGAACATTTATTGGCATTACGGGCTGCTTATCTGGGCGCTGGTCATGTTCTCAATTTTGCTTATTCAGTTGCCTGTGGCTTATTTCTCCATCGTCAGGCCTTTCGATAAGAAGTTTGAGATTCAGCAGTTCACGCTGGAGAAAGGCATCTTCTATGTCAGTTTCCTGATTCGACTATTCAACTATGTATCAGGCATTTTGCTGCAGCCTTACAAAGGCAGGCCTCTTAAAGGGCTTGCCAAAAGGTTTGTGGATGGGCGCTTTAATTACCAGAAAAGCGTTTACAGGAAGACCATTAACTTTCGCGCTCACGCTTCAAGATTTCAAATCTGTCTCTGTTATGTTTTGGTTGTCAGCACCGTCATTATGTTTGGCGGGCTGATTCCATTACTCATCCATAACTTTATTCTCTACCCGGAGTTCGCCACGGCGCACGGAGGATAAGACTCTTGCGCCCTGAGGGCGCGCTTTACTTACCCGGCATTTTCATCACAAATTGCGTGTGGTTTTGTTCTGAGTTGGCGGCGATGCAGCCGCCGTGGGCTTCTACGATGGATTTGACGATGGCCAGTCCCAGGCCGGCGCCTTCGTCGGTGCGGCAGCGGGAGTCGTCGACGCGGTAGAAGCGGTCGAACACGCGGGACAGGTGTTCCGGCGGTATGCCGGGGCCGGGGTTGGCGACGCTGACCACGGCGAAGCCGGGGGTGTCGCACAGGGATACTGAGACGGTTCCGCCTTCGGGAGTGTGGCGTATGGCGTTGGATAGCAGGTTGCTGACCGCGCGGCGCAGCATCATGCGGTCTCCCCGCACTTTGCGACAGCGTCCCTTGAGGGTCAGCGATACGCCCTGGGCTTCCGCCCAAGCTTCGAAGTAGTCTAACAGGTCCTGCACTTCCTGGCGTAAGCTGACTTTTTCCAGCGACAGACGACCCAGGCCGCTTTCGGTGCGCGCCAGCAACAGCATGTCGTCAATCATTTTGGAAATGCGCTCGAACTCCTCCAGTCCGGAATAAAGCACCTCTCGATATTCCTCCACGCCCCGCCCTTTGCTCAACGCCACCTGAGTTTGCGTCATCAGGTTGGTCACGGGGGTGCGCAATTCATGGGCGATATCCGCCGCGAAATTGGACAGGCGCTGATAGGAGGTTTCCACACGCTGCATCATGTCATTGAAAGAAGCGGCCAGCTCCACCAGTTCGATTGGCGCGGCATCCAGCTCCAAACGAACGTGCAGCCTATCCGAAGAGACACCGCGGATACGATTACTGACCCGCCGCAGCGGCGCCAGCCCCCTGCCCACGCCGACCCAAACGCCGCAGATCCCCACCAGCGCCGCCAATAAAGTGGACGCCCATAAGGTATGGCGATAGCTCTTCATGAATTTACGGTGAGCGCTGATTTCAAGCGCCAGCGTCACCAGATAGTAGGAAGACGGCGCGGCTTCCGGCGCGCTCAATTTGAGCCGAATGCCTCGGTACAGATTCTGGCCGTCCCGCCACATGCGCAGGTTGTCCGCGGTGATGACCGTGAGCACTTCCAGATCCCCTGGCGACCCTCTGCCGCGAAACTCAGGGGACGCATAGATGACTTCACTGGAGGGCTTGCTGAGTTTGCAGATAACGCCAAGGCGGCCAGGCAGCGCGCGATCCAGCTTGCGCTGCAACATATCGATATCTTCAGCGGGCCAGTGCTGGAACAGGATGTCCTCTACCACCGCCGCGGCTTCTTTCAGCACCGCGCTGTCCTGCTCCATGAAGTGCTGGTCGATGGTGCGCTCGATCAGCCAGCCGAATACCAGAAACACCGCCAGGATGGCGATCCCCACCAGCGCGGTGATGCGGACCGCGAGAGGCAATGGCCGTTTAGTGGAGCTCATTACGCACGTCCAGCCGATAGCCCATGCCCCGTACGGTCTGGATCAATTTAATATCATGACCATCGTCCACTTTCATGCGCAGGCGACGCACCGCCACATCAATGACATTGGTGTCGCTGTCGAAATTCATATCCCAGACCTGGGAGGCGATCAGCGACCGCGGCAACACCTCCCCCTGACGCCGCACGAACAGCTCCAGCAAAGTGAATTCTTTCGTGGTCAGCTGAATATCCGCGTCGCCGCGACGGGCGCTGCGGCGGGAAATATCCAACGTCAGATCGCCCACGCTCAACTGGTTTCCGCTTAACGGCGCCAGGCCTCGTCGCAGAATATTACGCACGCGCGCCAGCAGTTCGGAGAAGGCGAACGGCTTCACCAGGTAATCATCGGCGCCGGATTCAAGCCCCTGCACCCGGTCCGACACGCTGTCGCGGGCGGTCAGAAACAAAACCGGGGTGGCGTTGCCCGCTTCCCGCAAAGAGGCGAGCAGACGCCAGCCGTCCAGATCGGGCAACATGATATCCATCACGATCAGGTCGAACTGCTCCGTCATGGCCAAATGCCGGCCATCCAGACCATTGGCGGCGGTATCGACGACAAAGCCCGCTTCTGTCAGGCCTTTCCGCAGGTATTCCCTGGTTTTCGCTTCGTCTTCCACGACCAGCAGTTTCATGTTGCGCCTCCGGGCTGCATGGGGTTGTCGCATAAGGGACATGTGAGGGGAATCGAGCCGCGCGTGCGGGCGCGGCGGCGCAAAGATAACCCGTGACGCCGTGCGTAAAGATGACGGCCGCATTACGACCCTGTAATCCATGCGTCATGCCTCCGTCAGCGCCGACGCGACATAGTGTCGCCATCCTTTTCGAATTACCGGCGCAGCCGGCCTGTTGCGAGGGAGTTGCTAGCGGCGGAAACCAAAAGGATTCGGATTAAGCCGGGCCAAACCCGTAGCGAAAAATACTGTCCGTAAAGGTTTAACGAGATACACACCCTGTAACTGGAGAATTGAAACGATGAAAACCAAAGCAATGATTTTAGCGACACTGATGGCGACCAGCTACGCCATGACTGCAAGCGCCAGCGAAGAAGGCGGCGGTTACCTGTGGGAAAAGAAAGCGGAGCAAAAGACGCATTCCACAGCGAAGTCCGGCAGCTCCGTCGCCAATCAAATGGGCCACACTGCGGTTCAGCACAAGCGCTTTATATTTGACGACGCGCCCAGCAACGACACCCAGTCTTAATACTTTTTCCAACACCCTTAGCATTTAGGACGATCAGACATCACACAACGGTTCCACCTGAGATGTCCACTCAGTCGGGGGCTTCCCAGCCCCCTTTTTTTGAGCGCCAGGCGACTAGCCGCCGGACGGCGCTGCAATGGTCGCCAGCTTTTCGGTCAAATCCTGCAACGCCTCGGCTGCGACGACAAGGGGCACATGCAACCCTGACATCATCAACCTGAACTCCTCCACAGTGAAATCGTCTCCTTCTTCCAATTGTTCCTTGATCAGTTGCAGCATAGGCAGCAGAGAGAATTGCAGATTGGTCAGATGAAGCCCTCCCTGCCCTTCGCGAACCGCCTTCTTGTGCGCCCGAATAATCTCGTTCCAGGGATTATTGCAGGCAAGATCCTTGATGGCTTGCAGCACATCTTCCTCTGACGCGGGAGTCGTGTCCGGCAGCTCCCATGACGGACTGGCCAGGGTAGTAAAATTATAGATTTTGGTAAAAATATTCAGTTTTTCCAATACCTTGGAAGGGACATTTAAGGTCAGCTCCAATATTTTGGGCGACAGCACAGAATCGCCAGAGCGAGACACAATGCGACCACCCACCTCCTCTTCCAGCTTCCAGGCCAGCCAAGGGCCCTGAGCGACTTGCCTGGCCGCCACTTCACGCAAAACGGGATTAGCGACCACCATGGCAGGACAATCCAGCAGCGCTCTCCAACTGGCGCTAAGCATAGGTGGAAAGCTCACGCCTTGTGAGGCGAGCGGCGATTCCCCTTTGAGCCCGGCCAAGGCCAACCTCAACGCCTGGATATCCGGATTATCAACGCCGATCATTCCTGCGGTGTTGTGTATCACCGTCTCTAGCAGGTCCTGATTGGGGCGCGGACTCAAAAGCAGCAAGTGGGCGGCGAACAGTCCAAACAGCGGGTTAAAGAACTTGTCTTGCAACAGCGCGTTCATTTCCTCCCGGGTAATGGCCTGCCGCCCCTGCAACAATGCATAACGGGCAATCTCGGTAAGCCTTAAATACCGTCGCAGTTCGTAATGTGGCAGACCCATTCCCGAAGGCGTCATCAACATGGCCCGATCGCTGAAGTCCTGATAACCAAAAGGTCCTTCGTCAGGAAGCTGAAAATAGATCTGACTACGCCACCCCGTCACAACATAAAAAGGCGTCAAAACCGTTTCGCCCTGCTCATCCTGATAGCCCAGCAGATAGTATCCGGCCTTCAGCTTAAGGTTGACGGCGGACAGCCCCACCTCCGGCAAATGGACTTCCTTGCGGCGAAAGTCAGCGAGCTGATTACCCATGGCGTCCCGCAGCTGCAGTCGATCCATGACGATGCGCAAACGGTCCGCGCTTCGCCCCTCGTTGTGATCGGGAACCCTATCCTGACGCAGGCTCAGTAACAGTCCGCCGTCCCATCCCAGTCCCACGTCCTCTGGTTCACTTGCAACCAGATCAAACAACGCCGATTGTTGACGCCTGGTCCAATCCTCGCCCTCCTGCACCGGTGCAGGGTTGGCGAAGTCGATAGCGTTCAGAGGCACTGTCAGCGTCTTTGCTTGCGGCTCAACCAGGAACAACGATTCGGTGCGACCACCGCCAGCCTGCGCGCGCGCTTTATACAGTCCCGGCGCCAGGTCCACCGTCAATGCGCCAAACCCGTTAGCCACCACCTGAAAAGCGCTGTCCACCACTTCGATTTCACCCTGGCGGTCGGCGATATTGACGGTAACGGATGCTTTAGAGTTCGACATCGTCACCTCCGGTTTCAAATTTCTGTTGAATCGAAGCGCCGCCGGTCGCCATCAATAGAGAAACCGGCAACGGCAGTTCAAACTCGCCATCGACGACGGCAATAACCAACTCCTCGCTGTCGTCGCCTCCAAACTGGGCCTCACGCTTAACTTTTACCTGATCCCCGTTAAGTATCAGTTCGGCGACCACTTCAAACTGGCCGTTCACGATTCGGACTTTCTCGCCATCGCTCCAGCTCTTCACTTTGAAGCGCTGCGGCTTCAACTTACCGGCCTTGCGCTGGAAATAGATTTCGCCAATGGTGGGAACCACCACCTCCGGCGGGTCCGCCGGACTTCCCTCGCAAAGTATGCTCCACTGACTTTCCAGATAATTCTTCACCGCCTGGGAAGGCACCTCCGTTTTTCCCCACTCCGCATGCTCCAGCGCATCCAGAAAAGCGTGTGTCAGCAGCCCGTGCACCTCGCCATTGCGAGCGGCGATGGCGCGCTCCTGCGCCTTGCCTCCTCGCGGCGCCCCATACAGTTCAAACAGCTTTGGCGCGACGCTGACGCCAATATTGGTGGGTTGCGGCAGTGGCGGCGGCATAGGACGTTGCGTTAATTTCGCGTCACGGCAGCAGTCCATGATCAGCACGATCTCAGAAAACAGCCCCTGATCCTTGGTCCATTGCGCAAAATAGGTGCCGTAGATATTCCAGTTTTCTATCGGGCTGCTATTACCTACGAATAACGCTGCATGGGCTTCACGGCGATATTTCTCACAAAAGCCGTGCCCGGAGAAATACAGATAAAGCCGACCTTGGCGATAAACGTAGCCGCTGCGATCCGGCTTGCTGATCAACTTGAGGAACTTCTTGAAGAAATCCTGGAACAGCGGCGGCATGGCGCTGTCGTCACCGTCATCCCTCGCTGTCAGATCAGCCAGCGTCATGCCGGTTTCGTCGGATACGATTTCTATGACCTGAGCCGCCGGCACATCCCCGCCGGCAGGCGACGTCAGCCAGTTGCGCATCAGCTCAACGTCACGAACCGGGCCTTTCAGGTCAGGCAGGCGATCAGGGTCCGCATATCGGCTGATGCCCACCAGAATAGCGTAATCATTAGTGGCCATGACGCTTAGTACCCATGTTGAAGAATGTACGCCACGCTCCCCATGGTGCCGGCGTCGGCGTCATCGAAGTCCCCATGTTTACGGCCGTCGCTATTGCGGCCATCCCCTGCAACGCTGGGCGACCACACCAGGCTGTTGGGGTATTTGGCGTAAAACTCGCGACAGGCCTGGATATTCGGGAAGGCGTCGGCGTTGTAGACGTCGCTCTCGCTCAGATAGCGCTGCATGCCGACCAGCGGCTCGTCCGGTTCGTTCTCCAGCATGCCTGAGACGAAGTACAGCAATGAGCTGCAATACAGTATGGGAACCAGAGTATCTCCCGCCTCACGCTCATCGCACATGGCGAACTGGCGGAAATGACTGATCCTGCCGCCATGTTCAGCGACCGTCGCCGCCATCAGCGCATGGGTGGCGGCTGGCGCTTCGAATAGGACGTCAAACTGCTGATTGGGCAACAGACGGGCGGCGCTTCTCAGCAGATGACAGATATAGATCGCGCCGGTGCTGTGCCCCACCAGAGTAATTCTGGGCGGCGTCTGCACGCCCTCCAGTTCTTCCTTCAGCGCAGACAGAAAGACATGGCCGCCATATTCATTCCCTTCGGTAAAGGCGTCGGCGGTGTCTTTCTTCATTCGGTCCCACCAGAGCGAACGTCCGATTTTGTCGATATACAGTTCCCGCAACGCCTCTTCCACCAGAGTAACGTAGGGCCCGTGCGCCCGCCCGGCGCGAAAACGCCGAATAACGCGCAGTACTATAGCGGCGACCACCTTGGCGACTTTCCACCATGCGATAGCGCCAAACCCTTTGGTGGTTTCTGCCGGCTGAGGCTCGAACAGGCGATCCGCCGCTTCCTTGCTGATCTGCGAATTGGAGGCCACCCTTGTCCCCTCTGACCGCGTGGCCGATTGCAGACCATTTCGCGGCTGCAGGCCGTTATAGACTTCCGTCACCGCCTCCTGAAAGACCGGATCACCCTCTATGCTATCGGTAATATCCGCGTTCAGTTCGTCCACATCCAGCGCTGCGCTGCGGGTATTGGCGGCGATCACAGCGTCAGACAGGCTGGCGGATTTATGCAGGGCGTCAGGCGGTGTGTCTCTGCGCCCGGCGAACCAGTCGTCGAATTCCTGCCGCAGCTTGATTTCATTAACCCCTACTCCCCCTGCGCCTTTTATACCAACGCTTGCGGGAAGCTTCTTCAGCACCCATTCGGAGATTTTTTTCACGAATTCCCTGAAGATTTTTTCGTTGGCGATTTCCTTCAGGTTGTTCAGCGGCGCCTCGAAAAAGCCGGACTCCCACACGAAGAATATGGGATAAGCGCCGGCTTTATCGGCATATAAGGGATACAGTCGCTGCTCGGCCGTTTCCCGGGCTCTGTTTTTATTGACCAGTCCACCGTGAAAGTGGATGACGATTCCCGCCGCCGGGTTCTGTTGCAGCGCCTGACGCACAATATGGCGCACGTCCGCCGCAGAGGTGGTGGATGCAGGCTGTAATCGCCCGTCCGCCAAGTGGATGATATGGTTTTTGGAAATGAACATGCGCACCTCCTTCAAGCTGACCCTGCCATGACATGTTCTCAGAAGCCGCCTTCCATAACGGCGAAGGTTCATCCCGCATCGATGGCTGAAATTCCCTTCGCGTCCATCGCCTACAGCCCGCAAATACATCCGGCGCCCAGGAAAGGCGTTAGTTTTAGTATAGATGAAGAAGTTGTTTTGTGAGGGGGGGATTCCCCCATGCCGGGGAGCAGGCGCAGGCAAGACAGGGCCTGAAACGCTCAGACCCTGTTAAGAGATAAAACGGGTGTTACTTCACTTGCGCGCTATAGTTCACCGGAATCCACTCAAACGCGCCGCCGTCTCGCTGCACATGGCCGACGCCAGGGAATGGAATGTGCGCTGCGCCCACCAGGTAACCGTCTTCCACCGCATCGTTGAAGGCGGCGAGTCGTTGACGGGCGGCTTCTGGCGAGTCGACGTCGAAATCGATGGTGATTTCCGGTCTGGCGAACTGGATGTCCCGGATATGCAGCAGGTCTCCCAGGAAACGGATGCGCTGTCCCTGGCTTTCCACTTCGTACACTGTATGTCCGGGCGTATGGCCATGCGTGGCGACGGTTCTTACGCCAGGGAACAACTCTCCATCGCTGTTAAAGGTTTTCACTTTATTGGCGTTCATATAGGGCCTGACGGATTGTTCCGCCCAGTCGAAGCCGCGTTTCAGGGTGTCATTCACCTTGGCTTTATTGGCTGGATTCATCCAGAAATCCACATCGTGCTGATCCACATAGACCGTCGCATTGGGGAACGCCATCTTGCCATTGCGAGTCAGCCCGGATGAGTGATCGCCGTGAATGTGGGTCAGCAGTACGGCGTCGATCTGCTCCGGCTGGTATCCGGCGGCTTTCAGGTTGTCCAGCAAGTGGCCGCCCTTGTCGCCGAAGATATCTCCTGCGCCGGTGTCCACTATGGCCACATGGTCGCCGGTGTCGATCACGAAGGTGTTAATGGAGGTTTCCACCTGCGGCCCCAGATAATGGCGGGCCAGCAGCCGCGTCACTTCTTCCGGCGTGGTGTTGTTCATCAGTTTGGTGAAGTCGACCATCACGGAGCCGTCGGAAACCGCCGTAATTTTGAAGTCGCCCAGCTTCATGCCGTAATAGCCAGGGTTGCTTTGCGCCGCCGCAACAGCCTGGGTGGATTTGGCGTTCGTGGCGGATTCAGCGTAAGCGGATAGCGTCGTCATAGATACTCCGGCGGTCAGTAACGCAGCGCCCAGAAACAGGCTGCGCGCCAGGGGTGTTTTTTGGGTGGTGTGGGAAGTATGGAAAGCGGTGCGGAAAGAAGAGGTAGACATAGTAGTTCCTTAAAAAATTTTTACTGCGGCGCGGCGCTTTCGCCATTGCCTTTGACCGGATGCAATGATTCAATATTCGCAGTTATCACTCAAATCGATTGTTACAATAATGAATATCACCGAAAGAGATTTTAGGGGCGTCGACCTTAATTTACTGGTCACCCTGCTGGTTTTGCTGCGTGAGCGCAGCGTCACCCGTGCGGCGGAAAAACTGCATCTGGGGCAACCTGCGGTAAGTGGAGCGCTGTCGCGACTGCGCGAGCTGTTTGACGATCCGATTCTGGTGCGCACCGCACAGGGCATGTCCCCTACGGTGAAAGCGCTGCAACTGGAAGCAGAGTTGCTGCCTGCACTGGGGAAAATCCATTCCGCCCTGTTCGAGCCGTCGACCTTCGACCCCGTCACCAGCGAAGGCGTCTTCACCGTGGGCATGTCGGACTGGGTGGAAGTCTGGCTGGGGCCGCGCTTGATCGCCAAGCTGCATCAGATGGCGCCGTCGATCCGCCTCGCCATTAAATCCGTCGACCCTTTTCAGGGACCCGCCATGCTGGAGCAGAATGGTATGGACCTGGGGGTTTCCTGCTTCATGGACGGCGGACCCGCCTGGATGCTGCGCAAACGCCTGTGCTCCATGGGCTTTCTTTCCGTTTACGATCCCGCCCAGGTCGCCATCACAGAGCCCCTCACACTGGAGCAATATGTCAGTCACCCGCATTTGATGGTGACTTACAAAGGCGCGTTTGAAAGCAATGTGGACGTCGCTCTGGCGGAAATGGGTCTGCGGCGCACCGTTCAGTTCGCGTTGCCGCGCTTTTCCACCCTGCCCCCAATCCTTAAGCGGATTCCCGCGCTCGCCACCGTGCCCAAGGTCGTCGCCAGCTGTATGTGCGCTGCGTCAGGGCTGCGGGCGACGGAGCCGCCACTGGCGTTGGCGGACACCAGCGTGGATTTGGTATGGCGCGCCACCCGCGATAAAGACCCGGCCCTGCGCTGGCTGATGACAGTGATAGAGGAATGTCTGCAGGAGGCCATGGCGCTCTGAAAACGCCTCTAACTAAGATCCTAAGCGTTTGTTTTTAGTGACAACTTTGCCTGTTGCCAGCGAGCTGGAAACAGGCGTAGTATGAATTCGTCCCCCTTTTTATTCGCCTTGTCGCGCAACGATAGCGTCGCCTGACAGGGTCGCTGCAACGTCGTCGATAGGGTTCGGCGCGTGTGGCGTAACAGGCGGGGCGGCTTACGAAGCCCGTATATCGCTGCCAGAAACATGGATTGCAACGGAAGGAACTCGATATGTGGCGAAATCACCCTTTTGCTCTCGGCATTACCGCGATCACCGTCGCGGCGATTTTGTTCGGCGTCGCCGGCGCTCTCGCCAAAGTACTGTTCCATGCGAATATCTCGCCTCTGGATCTAACGGCGGTGCGTTCGCTGGTCGCCTGCGCAGTATTTTCGCTGGCCATGCTGCTGACGCAGCCCGCCACCTTTCGGGTCAGCAAATCGGCGATTCCCCTGCTGATCGCCACCGGCCTGGCTTTCACCGCCGTGAACATCACTTTTTACTACGCCATCAGCATGATCAGCGTGGCGGCGGCCATCACTCTGGAATACACCGCGCCATTTTTCGTGCTGTTGATCAGCGTCGCTTTCGCCTCACGCCGCGTTGACCTCCGCGACGCAGGCATCGTCGCTTTGAGCGTGGCGGGCTGCTTCCTGCTCACCGGCGGCGAAGCGGAGTTGTTCTCCCTCAACGCGGGAGTGCTGGTGGGGTTGGCCTGCGGTCTGGCGTTCGCCATCTTCAATATGCTCGGCAACGCCTGTAAGCAACGGGGCGTCGGCGCCAGCACGGTAACGCTCTATGCGTTTCTGGTCAGCTCCCTGCTGTGGCTCGCTGCGCTGCCCACGCTCACCGTTCATACCATTGATTACTCCGGGGACGTTGTCCTCTACATCGCGTTCATCGCGATTATCGCCACCATCATTCCGTACTGGCTGTTGATGTACGGATTGCGTCACGTAGACGCCCTACCCGCCACTATCATCGGCATGTTCGATCCTCTGGTGGCCGGGCTGGTCGCTTACGCGCTGGTGGGAGAACGCCTGACCGTCGTCAATATGGTCGGTATCGGCGTCATCATCGTCGCCGTCTGCCTCATCACAATAAAAGAAAAAAACGCCCAGTCCTCGTCCCAGAAAAACAAAGCGAAAAAGGAACTGGACGAGTCCTCAGGGACACTGCAAGAACCCACTCAGAACGCCTACTAAATCCACAGCCGCCAAAGCCCACCTAAGGCTCACGGCGGTGAAGACGAAAGGGATACGCCTCATGGAATAGCGGTAACGCAAACGGATCAAAAAGGAATTCAGTCATGGATAAGAATCACTCAACGCTGTTGAACGTACATCTGATCGACGCCGCCGAAGAGCGGACTGATAATCTTCCGAGTCTGCGTCTCTCCCCCGATGTAGACCGCAAATCCCTCCCGCATATCCAGGCTGCGCAGAGCCGGCTGGAGAATCTGTGGGCGGTGGGTACGGATTACTGCCAGGAAACGATTCGCCGGGCTCAGGCGGAGAATCGTCTGTTGCACCTGGACATTGATATGACCGGCGAGTGCAAGCTGAAGTGTTTCTATTGCGACCGCACTCCAGACCGCTACAGCGATGTGCCGGACCGGATAGAGCTGAGCACGGAGGAGCGCAAGGACATTATTCTGCAGGCGCGCCGCCTCGGCGCCACAACAGTGGAGTTTCCCGGCGCCGGCGAGCCGATGATCGATCCCGGCTTCTGGGAGATCGTCGAATACATTCATAGTCTGGGCATGACCACCGTGCTGTTCACCAGCGGCTATCATCTGGACGCCGCTGGAGCGGATCGCCTCTATGAACTGGGCGCATCCGTTTTCCTCAAGTACAACAACATCGACACCGCCGTGCAGGATCGCATGGTGGGCGTACGCGGCTATGGGGACAAAGCACGCAGCGCCATGGGTCTGTTGCTGGAGCGAGGCTTTAACAAATCAATACCTACCCGCCTCGCCATTGATGTGGTGACGACGCCCAAGTTCCATGATCTGAACGATGTGGCGGACCTGTTTCGCTGGTGCCGGGATAACAACGTGCACAGCTACATCATGACGCTGATCCCCGAAGGCATGGCGGATCATAAATCCCTGTTGTTGGAGAAAGAGCGCGCCAATGACCTGATTGAGATGATGCGCAAAATCGACGAAGAGGAATACGGGCTGATCTATTCCCCCAGTCGTCCCATGGGCGGCGGATATCGCTGCCGGCAGGTTAACTGCGGCCTGTTCGTGAATCTGTTTGGCGAAGTGTACGACTGCAACGGTCTATCCCGATTGGTCGGCCATTTGCGTCAGGATTCGCTGGAAAATGTATGGAGCTCCGCCTATGCGGAAAAAATCCGCACGCCGGATCAAAACGGCTTTTGTCTGGTGCGGGAGCGCCAATGGCAAGGCCGCGACCTGTCCGCCATGAACCGCAAGGTTGAAGAATACGAACGCTGGCGCGCCAAACACGGCGACGACGCAGTGGTGGAAAGGGCCAAACAGGCGGTCGGCATTGGCCACGTGGAGCTGACGCGCAAGGGGGCCATGGTGAAAACGCAAACAACGCAACCGGTGTGATGAGGAAGCCGCCATGTACGAGAGAGTTGTCAACGATCAGTCGCTGAAATGGGTGTCCGAGGCCTGGGTCAAGGATGTAGAGGACGCCGCCGGCGCCGACTTCGGTTCAGACTTGATCACCTTTGTGGAGATTCCTTTCGATTTCGCCGTGAGCCATCGACCCGGAACCCGATTCGGACCCGCAGCCATTTTGGAGGCGCTGAACGGTTTCAGTCTTTATTGCACGGACAAGCGCGCGGACCTTTCGTCCCTGCGTTTTCGTCGCGGCGCGCCGGTGCCCGTCAGCAATGACATTCACCAGACCTATTCCCGCATCGAAGAAGCCGTCACAGCCCTGCCGCCTTCGACCATGCCGGTATTCCTGGGCGGCGATCATTCCGTCACTGATCCGATACTGCGCGGACTTCTTAAACGTTCCGGCGGTCAGCGTTTCGGTCTGATCGTGTTTGACGCCCATTTCGACTCCCGTCCCCCGGTGAAAGGTCAGGAGCATTCGGGGCATTGGATGTATACGGTGCAAGACGTGTACAGCCACGCCAGCAGCGTACAGCTGGGCGTCAACGCGCCGATTTATTCGCGGGAATATATGGAGCGGGCGGAACAGGCCGGCGTCATGGTGCGCACGCCCTATGAGATACGCCGCGACGGCTGGCGTAACACGCTGGAGGAAGCCATCGCCCACGCCTCCCGCGATACCGACGGCGTATACGTGTCCGTGGACATCGACTGCCTCGACCGCGCCTTCGCCCAGGGCACCAGCGTCCCTAACGGCTGCGGCCTGATGGCGTACGAGGTGGCCGACGCGCTCTATGAAATCGCCCGCAAAACCAAAACCATCGGGCTGGATATTGTGGAAGTCAGCCCGCCCCTGGACGACGCCTCCAACACCGCAGAAGTCGCCGCCCACTTCGTCATGAACTACCTCGCCGGCTTAACCGAAAGACGACGCGACTGACCGATTTAACCCTTCGTCCCCGACCGGGCCCTTCCGCACTCGCCTGTCGGGGGCGTTTTTTTGTCCGCCCTTTCTCTGTCACGTTTTCTCAATCACACTTTCTCTGGCGCCAATTTCAACGTCGTAGCCTTCCTCAAGCGACCGACTGCTATACTTCTACCGAACCCAGTTTGTCCGATATTTTCGGCGTTTGTTAGAGCGCGCAAATCGAGTACGTCCATGCCTCTCATGCGATCCATTACACCCTTGCGCGGACTCTGCGCCTTCGTCATCCTGCTGGCATGCAGCTTATGGCGACCCGCCTTCGCCGCCGACTCCACCATTCGCATCTGCACCCCCATCTGGGAGGGCTACACCAACCCGGATGGCACGGGGTTATATCACGAACTGTGGAAGCTTATTTACGAGGACAACGGCGTCTCTGTGGAAGTGAGTTATATGCCTCCCAAACGATGCCAGGCCAACGTACAAACCGCAAAACTCAACTTCGACGCCTTTCCCGGCGCTTACAAAGGCATGCGGGACATCTACCTGCCTCGCTGGCACATCTATGTGGGCAGCCTCTCCGTAGCTCATCTCAAGGGCAAAATAGATCACTGGATCGGCCAGGAGCAATTGAGAGGACAACGCGTTTCCTGGGAACCCAACTCTGGATTCGACCAAAGCGGCATCCTGACCGTTCCCGTCCAGGTCCACGAATTCGTCGACATAGACGCCGCCCTGAAAATGCTCGACCTCAGACGCATCGACTACATCCTCGACTACGAAGAACGCCTCGTCGACGCCGTCATCGACACCCGCCTGGCCCACCGCGTCGTCATCCAGAAAGACGTCATCCCAGGCGCAAAATTCTACCTCGGATTCAGATACGACGACGAAGGACGAAAATTCGCAGAGATATGGGACAGGGAGATGGATCGTTTGATGGAGAGTGGCCAGCTGTCTGTTCTTTTTAAGAAATTTAAAGATCCGACTTTTGATTGAAAGCTAGTTTTACTCCGATTACAGGCTTCAAATAGCTCCCCCCTCCCTACGACCTATCACAAAGTTTTACACTTCTTCTTTCAAATTCATTGGGCGTGAAGCGATTCACAGACTTTACTTTATCTCAGTGTAAGCAAGTGACTCACGTGCGAGGGACTGTATGAAAAATACTGAGTACAGTTTAGGAAATTTATGGCCAGAATTTGGAAGAATTCTGCAATGGGACATAACTTCACCAGAGGGCTTAAGCGCACTGGTAGTTTTGGCATTAATTATCATTGCTCTAACTCTGGGAGTTTGGTCCCTAATAAATTATGACAGAGCTATTCGGCGCCTTCAGTTTTATACGAAATTACTTGCTGGTTTAGATCCAGAAGAACTACTCGAAAAACAGCGCGAGATCCTCAATCATGCGCTGAAAAGTACTAAGTACGGTAAGCTCTGGCGTGAGTTTGACGAATCTCTTGTTCACATCCCTCAGAAGCGGCGTTTGTGCAATACATTAGATGCAGCCCACTTTTTCAATACTCATACGCTGGCAAGTGGCTTAACGGAAAACCGGCTAATTGCAGCGGTACCAGGTTTTCTAACGGCCATTGGTGTAATTGGAACCTTTGCCGGTCTCCAGATGGGGTTGGCTGAACTTAATGTTACGTCAGAAGACTTCAACGAGCTAAAAACAGGGATAGCCGGACTTATTGGAGGGGCATCTATCGCCTTCATGACATCCGTGTGGGGCGTGTTAACCAGTGTGATTTTTAATATTTACGAAAAGCTCCTTGAGCGGAACATTCGGGGGAAAATAAGCCAATTTCAAAATGAAGTTGATTATTTATATCCTCGCATTACAGCGGAACAAAGTCTCTCTAACATTGAGGACTCTTCTCGACAAAGCTTGGAAAAGCTAGCTGAGCTGGACGAAAAGATTGGGCACAAAATGCAAGAAGCGATGCGGGAAGCATCAGGGGCTATCAGTGCAAGCGTTGCACAAAGCTTAAACAGCATTCTTGCCCCAGCAATTTCTAAATTGGTTGATAGCGCGCACTCTGGGTCGGAGAAGGCGCTTGAATCCCTGCTAGAGCGATTTCTTACTGGTATTGGTTCCGCTGGAGAAAGCCAAAGGGCCATGATGGAGCAGGCTGCGCAAGAAATATCTAACGCTTCTGGCGGCATGACTCAAGGTCTGAGCCAGTTCACTAATAATCTTGAGCAGCAAGTCAAAAGCCTTATCACTCAAAGCGCAACAGTAACCGCTGATATAGAAGCGCAGTTGACACATCAACTATCCCAACAGAGAGAACTTGATGCTTCTCGCCAACAGCAACTGCAACAAGAATTCGGCGGCTTTCTTGTTTCAATGGAAGAACAGATGCGAAATCTCTCACAGCAAAGTGCTCAAATGCTCGAAGGCGTTCAAGCAACCTTGGGCCAACAAGTTGAAGAGCAACAGAAGAGAGAAATCGCCAGACAAAGAATTTTACATGACCAGCTAGGTAGCTTTAACAGCAGTCAGGTCGCTTTAACTGAATCTGTGGAGAAACTATTGGCGCGCCAGGAGCAACAACACGCGTCTTTGCAAAGCGCATTATCGACCTTACTTGAGGATTTCAAAGATCTCTCTAAAAGTCATAGAGAATCCACACAGGGGATTCTCCAAGCTGGAGCAGATATGAAAGCCTCATCAAATCAGCTAGGGCTACTTTCCGTAAATATCAAAAGCGCTACTGACGCTATGACAGACAAAATACAGAATGCAGTGTCCCTTTCAGCATCCATTTCCGAACAGTCTCAAGCCCTCCTTCAGGCTTATAAAGACCTTTCTGACAAGCTCCAACTTACAAATATGCAGATGGAAGACACCGCCATCAACTTGGACAAGGCGGCACAAACAGCAAGCCAAGGTATGTCCATTGTTGGCTCACACTTTGATCGTTTGGCGACCTCACTAAAAGCTCATATTGAAGACCTAGAAAAACAGATTGCTGAATTGCTAGCTGACTATGCCGACCGTGTACAAGCACAAACCTCAGAGCGCTTAAGCGTCTGGAATGAGCAAACAAACAGCTATCTAGGAGTCATGACGGATGCCGTTCGTACACTCAGTGAAGTGGTGGATGAGGTAGACAGTAAAGTTAGCATTCGCACTGGAAGTCACGGATGAGAACAGTTAGCAAGCGATACCCCAACGCTCAAGTAGATGAAGAAAACCCTTACTGGATTTCTTTCTCTGACATCATGGCCGGTTTATTAGTGATCTTTGTTCTGGCGGCGGTTGCTTTGATTCTCGAGCTTACTCAAAAGAGTGAACAATGGGACGACGCTATAAAAGAGATCGCTAAAGCGGAGCAAGTCAGAAAAGATATTCTCAGGGAGATTGAGCAAGAACTAAACGAAAAGAATATTCCAGTCAGAATCAGCGACAACGACACTGTTCTGAGAATTCCCGAGGATGTTCTGACATTTCGCCAAGGTCGCTTCGATATCCCCAAGGACCAGCTACATCAAGATATTGCGCTGGAGATTGGCAAAGTCCTGTTCCATACAATCAGTAAAGACAGTCGTTGGCAGTATTTGGATACTATTTTTGTTGAAGGGCACACCGATAAAGTTCCTTATCGAAACTCATCAATTAAAGGCAACTGGGGGTTATCGACCTTTAGGGCGATATCCGTCTGGAACTACTGGAATACCATGTTGGAAGAAAACGAGCGACTTGAGCTACTGAGAAACCATATGGGAAAAACACTCTTCTCCGTCAGTGGTTACGCAGATACTCGTCCAGTCCCCTGCACCAACGTCGATCCGGATGTAATGAACACTGAAGTTTGTCCTGCTGGATTACTTGAGGAAACTGAGTCTCAACAGAAAAACAGGCGCATAGACATTCGTTTTACTGTCCGCCGTCCTGCGCTTGAGGATTATCAAGCAGTTAAGCAGGCTCTAAAGTGACGCTTAAACTAAGATTTATTGAATTTACTTTACCCGACTGGTCAGACAAGGCTTTTAATGGCATCCGTGAAGCAGAGAAAAAGCTGACGGATATAGCGGGCAGCGCGGGGAAAGGCTCGACGAGATTCCAAGATACTTGCAGCAGATTAGGACGGGCCGCCAACCAGGGTGAGTCAGCTCTCTTAGCCAATATAAATGAGCCCATCGAAATCCGAGCACTGACATATATTCTCTCGGTCCCAGCTGAAAAACATACGGCAATTATGCTAACAGAGATAATAATTAAGCGCATGGGAGAAATAAAAAATCCAATGAGCCGACTTTCTCTAATGCAGTTAATCCGAGCTTTCTTTTTTCGTTTCGATAATCTAGCTTCCCCTCCCGACCTAAGAGCACTGATTACGCTAATACAAGACCAACTCAGAACTATCAGCACAGGCAAACAAGGAGGACTATCCACCTATGCAAGCGCCTCCTCTCTCGTATTCTCCGAAAAAGGGCCTGCTAAGCTAGCAGAAAAAGCACAAAAGGAAGCTATCGACCTTGATGTTCTTTTTAAGCGCCTCTCTCTCACAGGACTTGGTGAAAGTCGATACCTCACCCTGGCTCGCTGCCAATACTATCTTCGAACCCTGGAAACCCTACCAATCAACCAAAGCCATTCAATCCTGTCTGAAATCTGTAAAAAGGAAGTTTTCACGACTCCCTTGGACGAAAATCGGCTAGTTGGACATGGCGTTTTGGAGATCATCATTGACCGCTCCAAAGGAAGTGTAATTCATACCGATTGGCGCAATGCCATATTAGCGATTGCCGGAGATCCACGCGTACCGAAAAGCGCAGAAAACTATCAACGATGGTGGTCGTTACTGGGTGAAGAAAGAGTTGCATTAATGCGGGGGTGGCTGAGCCGTTTCGACCTCAAACTGTTTCTTAGCATCCTAGAACAAAGCGCCAGAGACAGTGGGGAAAGGGATATGGAGCGCATGTTCGCGCCCCGTAAAAAATTCATGGAAGGTTTACTGGAAGAAGGCGTTATAGTCGAGTCTCGTTTATTTTTGAGTACTTACGCTACACGATATTTAAAGCAGCGGTATAAGAAGGAAGACCTTCCAGCATATGCGAGAGTTCGTTCCTCTAGAACTTCAATGATTTACCTAAATATAAAAAACAAAGTCTATTTAGTTGAAGGTAGCCACAGCTTTCCTATTAAGATTTTCAACAAATTAGCTCCTGAAAGCCGTTTGCCTAACTATAATATTGATGAGGTCACTGACGAACAATTACGAAATGGCGAAATGGAACGCTTTCACAGAGCTTACGGACTCAACGGTTGCCTAAGTCAGACACATCGAGACTTAATTTGGCAAAACAGTGTACTTCAATTTATGAAGAGTAATGGTGTCTTAATTAGAGCAGCCAAAGTAATACGATCAGAGTCTTATCGTGCTTATAAAGAAAAGTTTGGTAGCGATTAAATGAGTATTCGGGAATTCATCAGCAAGCTTATAACTTCTGGTAAAAATGCCGACATCACCTGGAAAGTGGATCTTGATGAAGGGCTGGACTTCATAATAAGTCACCATGTCCTCACAGATATCGAAAACCAAGCCGTCAATAACCCAATGTTTGGCATTCAATACGCCTACCTTAAAGGGCTGCATGAAGAAGGAGTAGCAAGGAATAATGCTAACGGCTATACGATTCCAGCACAGTTTGTCGCCGAGCTTGATGATGACTTCTGTGAGCTCTTTCAATTGCCGCGACCTTACCCGGGCTTGTATCGATGCAGAATAGAAGGAAATACGGGACAAGCCGCGTTTCATGTGTCTATGGATGCTGAGCTTCCTGATGGCTGTGTAATAACCGACATTGCACTGTTTGGCCCATTTTTGAAATTTGCTGACGAAGAACTCTACCGGCTATCACCTCCGGAATGGCAAGCTTTAAGCGCGCTAAAAAAACATGCTGAACTTCCTGCAGATAGTAGGAACGAATATGAAAATAACTGGCTTATATTTCAGCTGCAGTTAGCAAAAAAAGCTGGCGTTCCGCTTAATTTAGCGCACTTCAATAAGTTAGAGATCTCACTTCCAACTTCCATTGGTATTGCTGTAGATGAGCTTCCTAACGGAGACTTATCCCTAACACCAACATTCGGGGCGGACATCGCTATAGACGATATCAAGACCCGCTTGGACCAGCTACCAACGAACGGCGATCACTGTATATTGCGAATCAAAAATAGGTTTGTATTACTGGATAGCAAAAGACTTGAAGCCGCCCGTGAAATTCTAACAAGCAGGCATATTCCGAAAGAGCAAGTCGCCACATTTCTAAGATCCCCGACAGCTTACCTTAATGCAGCCCTTATCGACCTGGATACTGGCTTTTCATTGCGCGTGCATGGCGCAGAGAGGTTTTCACACCGTTACTTCGGTGATGTTGAGAAGTCTGGTATTGATTGGTTTGCCGTAGATAAATCAATACCAGAACCATTTGAAAGGATAAAAGACCTGGTGGTCTCTGAGGACAATTTAGCGGAGCTTAATGAACTCATCTCAGATGCAAAAAATGGTGGCGCAGAGCTCATTGAGTACGCCGATAAAAAATTTGATATATCAGATACAGAAAATGTCAGTCAGACAATAGAGCGCATACGAGAAGCCCTAGCCAGCGGCGATTTGGATAAAGCTCCTCCCGCACTGACAGATGAAAAAGAATCAGATACATCGGTAAAAGAGCAAGCCGTTGTATCAATTGACAGCAACGATGAAAAAGAAGAGTTTGTAAGCAATATTCCTCTTGGCGGCATCAACGCAACGATCCAGAGCTTCGCAACCGACAACTTGAAGCGCTCTCCTTATCCACATCAAAGTGAAGGCATTAAATGGCTACTTGCTCATATGGATATTGCCATAGAGCATGATGCGCCTAAAGGAGCTTTGCTGGCTGATGACATGGGCCTAGGCAAGACGTATATGGCTCTAGTTGCTATTTCAGAATGGCTTCGGCGCCAAAAGCCTGAAGGGAAATACGATAAGCCGGTGTTGATCGTAGCGCCATTGAGCCTCTTGGAAAACTGGCAGGCGGAGGTAAATGACACCTTCATAAAATCACCATTTAGTGACATCGTTATACTTCAATCTGGGAGCGAGTTATCGCGCTTTAAGATAAAAGGAGCTAGTCGCGAGACACAGCAAGTATTTGAAGACAAAGACATTATTGAAGACTATGAACAGATTCGTTATTCCCTAAAAGTGGGAGGACTATACGGATCAGATCGCCTGGACATGCCTCGTCGCCTTGTTCTTACGACTTACCAAACACTGCGTGACTATCAGTTTTCATTGAGCAGAGTAGACTGGAGCGCAATTGTCTTTGACGAAGCTCAAAACATAAAAAACCCAAATGCTCTGGCTACTAGGGCTGCCAAAGGACTAAAGGCGGATTTTAAACTATTAGCTACTGGCACTCCGGTGGAAAATACTTTGAAGGACTTTTGGTGCCTTATGGACACTGCAGTTCCAGGGTTATTGGGGGCATGGCAGACTTTTCGGGAAGAATATATAAGTCCAATAACCTCCGCAGATCCGGATTGCATCAACAATGAGAAATTGAGAATTGGCAAAGCGCTCCGAGATAGAGTTGGCGACTTTATGTTGCGTAGAACAAAAGAAGAAAAACTGCCTGGAATGCCAGAGAAAACCATCTATTCTGGGGACCCAAACGACCTCACGGATAGCTACCTCCCTACATTAAGCGGCATGATGAGCGGCGCTCAACTTAAGTATTACGACGAGGTAATTGCCAGCGTACATGTCAGCAAAATTGAAGATAAAAGAAGGATAGTTCTGCCTAGCTTACTGAAACTTAAAATAGCATGTATTCATCATGATATTGGCTCAGGCTACACTCCATCAAATTCACCTAAAGAGTTTCTGAGACATGCAGAAAACTCTATAAAAATACAAGCAATGCTAGATGTCCTAAAAGACATAGAGAAGCGGCAAGAGAAGGTGCTAGTTTTCGCCACTTCGAAAGCCGTACAGGCTTATACCAGTGCATTAATTACAACGTTGTTCAAGATTCAAGCGCCAATCGTCAACGGCGATACCAAAGCAGTAGCGACACCCAAAGATGACCTGACCAGAAAGGCTATCATAGACCGCTTTCAAGCAGAGAAAGGATTCCGTGTCTTAATTATGTCTCCAGTCGCAGCAGGCGTTGGGTTGACTGTAGTAGGGGCCAACAATGTAATCCACCTTGAGCGTCACTGGAATCCCGCCAAGGAAGCCCAGGCAACTGATCGCGTATATAGAATTGGCCAAAAAAAGAACGTTAATGTTTACCTGCCTATGGCGCTTCACCCAAACTTAAGTTCATTCGACATTCAGCTTAATGCCCTGTTAAACAATAAGGTTACTCTAAGCGATGCAGTTGTTGCGCCAACTAGCGTTCAACCAGAAGACTTTTCAATTTTTAAATAATCAAAACATACAATGCTATCGCAAACTATTTTTTAAAGCTTATGTCATCACTGCGGCCCCCTCTCAAGCATCGGCGCCTTCTCCAACTCTGTATCCCACTCAGCCCTACTCTCGACAAAGATATGCGCATTCGGTCTTATCGTGACTTTGCTATCAAGGCTGCCGGCGGGAACGGCCAGGAGTTGGCCATTCATCTGAATATTCGGCAACGCTGAACCGCAGTGTGAACAAAAGCTTTTGCAGTGTAGGGTTCCTGGCAGCATGAACGTTTTGACCTGCACTTCACCGCTCAGCCACACCAATTGCGCCGTGGTAGAGAATAAGTTTGAAGCATGCGCCGACCCGGTGTCTTTGCGGCAATGCTCGCAGTGGCAGAGATAGAAACTTTCAAAATCGCCCTCTATCTCAAATCGTACTTCACCGCATAGGCAAGAGCCGTGGTGTCTGGCGCTCATTTTCAATTCCATCCAATAGTCATTTTGATTCTTACTAACATAGGGCCCTTAATCCTTAGAAGCCCCCCCCTCCCCGACATACTGTAGTTCCTTCATCTTAAGCACGCGGGTGAATTCGTCGAGGCTGTCTTGTTCGTCTTTTGTCAGGGTGACGCCGCTGCGCTGCGCTTCCCTGATTGAGGCGATTCTTTCGCCGAGGTAATTGATGTCCCTTTTCAACTCATTACGCGAGGGGCTGCGGTTTTCGAAGGCTTTGGTGACTTCCACCAGGCCCGCCATGAGGGAGCAGCTGTCGTGGTAGGCTTGCATGTCCAGGACGGCCAGGGACAGTGGATAGTCCTCGGTGGTGTTTTTCATACCGGCTTCCAGTACCGCTTTGTGTTTGGAGCGGGCCACGTCGATGGAGCGCAGTATGGTCGTGCCCAGGGCGTCTGCGTAGACTTCTTTGTTCACTAAAGATTGAATGCCGGACGTGGCGGTGGCGGCTGCGGCCAGATTGCCGGCGGTTTTGGCGTGAGACAGCACGGAGGCGGTTCCGGAAAACAGCATGGCCGCCGAGCCCGTGCCCACGTTCCAGGCGTTGGCGTTTGAGATAATGCCGGCCTTGTGCAGGGTGCATTTTCTATCGGATAGCGCGATCGCCTGGGACATCACCTGATTGCGATAGGTTTTACTGTTGCTTTTCAGGTTCAACTGAGACAAGTCGATCATCCCTTCATCGGTGATATAGGGATGGGATGAGGAATTTTTCGCCGGCAGAATCAACTCACCGGGCAGATAATTTTTGGCGATGGACTCACACCCGGACAGTATAAGCGCGGCTGCGATTAACATGATTTGACACATCATCCTTATCACTCCTGTTGACTGACATTTTCTGATACCTATCCCTACATTCCCACTTTCGCGCCGCTCACCTCCCTAAACACAACAGATCCACAAATTTTCCACTTAAATCAAAGAGTAGCTCACACTTGTGTCCGAGACCAAACAGGCACGAGGTTTACTGCCACTCCTGGGTGGCCACGGTAGCTGGAGACGCTTGCAACGCCCGCATTAACAGGCTGTGCACTTGGTCATGGTGATGAAATACCCTGCCCATATCCCGTATCGACCAGGAGATATTCTCCAACACCATCAAACTGATTTTGCGTTCCGGGAAGTAAGACAAGGTTGAGATATAGCCCGGCACATAACCGCTATGACTGTATTCACGCGGACCCTGTCGCGACACTTGCACGCCATACCCGTATCCCAGCTCTCCCCAGCGGTGGCTGCGCGTGGCTGACGCTTGCGTCATCCTCCCATACCACTCCGGCGCCAAAGCGACGCCTTCATGCAAGCACTGATTCCAGCGGACCAAATCCATCGCCGTGGAGACGACGCCCGAAGACGGCGCATGCTGAAAAGAGCCTTTTATATCCGCCGCAGCCAAACCGCCTTGCTCGTCCTCGCTATAGCCCTGCGCCAATCTGTCTGGATAGGTCGCATTATTCGCCTCTGGAACGACGCTTTCCGTCATGCCGCAACGCTCAAACAATTTCGTCGCCAACTCGCGATAAGAACGCCCGGAGACCCGCGCAATCAGTTCTCCCACAATCTCATATCCATAATTGGAATACGCGAAGCCGTCGCCGGGCTGAAATTTCAGAGGCGCGCCAAGACGAGTGACGCCGGACGTATGATTAAGCAACTCGCCTACCCGCACTTGCTTAAACCAGGGTTCAGATAGCGACAAGTCATAGTCTGAGGGAGACGCATTTAATCGGAGCGCTCCGGCTTGCGCCTGCTGCAGCGCCAGAACGGCGGTGATTTGCTTACTCAACGACCCGATAAGGAAGCGGCTGTTTAGAGTGATTGGCGTACTCGCGCCATGGGCGTAGCTGAACAGAATACGCTCTCCTTGCGCGATCACCACAACGCCGCTAAATGGTCGCGTCTTTTGGTTGGACAGCGCTGCTGCCAGTGTCAGTTCATCCAGCATCGTCTGCTCAGACAATGTCACCTGTTTATCCAGCGTCAGTTCGCCCATGGCTGGCGGTGCAGCAACGGCTTGCGAGGTATGCGCCAGTGTCATGACCTGACAGACAAACAGCCATATCTTCATATCCCTGAAACCTCTTACTCCTCTCTCCAACTCGGATTTCGACAAAAGAGAAACATAACACGAATGAGAATCAAATATACCACTGTTTTTGTTTATATATCAGCTGGTTACATTTTATGCATGGCGACAACTAGCCTATAATGATCAAACCGTGATCAACGAGACATATCCCTCAGGGGCGTCGACTTTTATCCCCTGAGGATCAATGGGAGGGAGGTTACGACGATGAAAAGCGATCCTAAAGTCATCACTCATCTGAATACTGTCTTGGGCAATGAATTAATCGCCATCAATCAATATTTCCTGCACGCCCGCATGTACAAGAACTGGGGGCTGGAAGAACTGAATGAGCACGAATACAAAGAGTCCATCGATGAAATGAAGCATGCGGACAATCTGGTTAACCGCATCCTGTTTCTGGAAGGCCTGCCCAATCTACAAAAACTCGGCAAGTTGCGCATCGGTGAAAACGTGCGCGAAATGCTGTCCTGCGATCTCAGCCTGGAAATGGACGCCGCCAAAGACCTGCGCGCCGCCATCGCTTACTGTGAAAAACATGCGGATTATGTGAGCCGGGACCTGTTCCAGGACATTCTTGAAGATGAGGAAGAACACATCGACTGGCTGGAGACTCAGCTGGAACTGATGGACAAAGTGGGCGAGCAGAATTACCTGCAGTCTCACATGTGAGATCGCCGCGAGCTTACTGCTGCGAGGGCTGTTGGTAGCGATAGCGTTCCAGAATACGGGCGTACACGCCGTCGTCCTGCATGGATTTGAAGGCGGTGAGCCACTTCGCCGCTTCCAACGGCCCCAACCCTGGCGAGCCCGCCAGATAAATGCGCACCCGAATGCCCACGGCGCCGCGGCGTAGTGCATCGTCAGGATATCCCAGATCCCGCTGCGCCTGCCGCATGACGTTCCAGGAACCCAGCCAGGCGTCTATGCGCCCCGCCGCCAGTTTCCGCACGTTCAGCTCTTCCGTGTAGACTTCCTGCACATGAACCAAATGCTGAGCCTTGATGATCTGTGCGGAAGCGCCGCCAATCAATACGCCGATATTCAACTTCCTGGCCGCATCGAAATTGGAAATGTCCGCCTGACTTTCACGCAAGGCCGCCAGCAGAAACTCTTCCTGCAGTATTTCCGTCAGCCATTGGTAATCCCGCGCTCGTTCGTCTGTGCGGGCCACCGGAACCATCAGCGCATCCTGGGTATTTTTGGTCTCATGCAACGCCCGCTTGAAAGGCATCAACTCAATTTCCCCGGAGTGCCCCACTCGCTGCGCCATCTCACGCAACAGGTCACAGGCCACGCCGCGCACTTTACCCCTTTCCATATAGCAAAATAATGGCGCTTCGCCAGCGATCAGGCGCGGTTCAGCCTGTAGTGGAGAGGTCATCAAGGCAAGCATAAAAATCGACAACAACAGCCTGTAACGCATCGAAGGTTCCCCTAACCAGGGTAATGCGCCAATCCCGGGCGATCTGATTTTTGCAATTGAAACGGAGCCGGAGATCACCCTGTAACAGGCAAAATCTATGGCCCTGATTAACTAAAGGTAGGAGCGCAATAACGCCAAGTCAAAATATGCGGTCTAAACAATCCAGCGATTTCATTGATGGAAACAGGGAAAAGCGGCGGGAGACTTTCCGGCCGCTTGTTTGCTCTATTATGTAGAACTGAATTGTCGATGATGTGCGTCCACGAGATTATCAATGATGGCCGTCTACGAAAAGTCGCCTCAGCTTACGTCAGCCGCTTCCACCTGTTTCACCGGGCACCCCTGTGGCGGATAAGGGTTCTGAGACAATGACTGCCCAGACATTTCCGCCAGATACGCCAAACGAGTCTTCGCAGCCTGCTTCTCCTTGGCTTCTCCTACCAGAACCGCTCCCCAGGCGCGCAGACGCTCAAAGCCATACAGGCATACGCCCACTGCGCCCACCGCCATCAGAACGCCAGCCACGCCAAGGGTGTGACGCTCTACCGAGCAGGTCCAGATAAACTGCCCCACACACAGCACCGCCACGAATAACAGCGTCGGTTTACGCCCAATCAAATCTACGATGTAGGCGCCCAAAGGCGCACCCAGTGCGACAATCGGAGCCGCCGCCAGCCAGTTTTCATACACGCCCGGCTGCATGCCGGTAGATAGATTTTTCACCACCACGCCCAGCACGGAAGTGAACGCCATAATCACAACGGAGGTCGGAATCGCGATCTTGAGGTCCGCGCGGCACAGCAACACCAGCGCGCTATAAATCACCATGTCGATGCCAACGCCAGTGACGGAAGCGACCGATGCGCCAGCGCACAGGCCAAGCATGGCGCCGACACGGAAATCCCAGTTCTCGTCGAACTCGGTCATGCCACTATGGCCGGCGATCTCACGAATACGATACAGATGCAGAATGCCAAAGCTGGCCCAGATCACTGCAAACACGACTTTTATCAACAAGCCAGGAACATAAGGGGCGATGAAGAAAATTCCCAAAGGCGTGCCAATCAGTGCGCCAAACATAGCGCCGAACAGCATGGACCAGGCGAGAGGCTGGCGACGAGCCAGTATGAAAATGCTGGCGCTGGTCATCCCGATCGCCTGTACGGCGAAACTGAAGTCCCGCCCCAAGGTCGCCGGCATATCAAACAACAACACCAACACAGGAAACCCAACAGTGCCGCCGCCCATGGGCGTAGAACCAGCGGCGTAACTCCCCAGCGCCATCGCCAGAGCGATAGGCCAGTGTTCCGTCACCGCTCCCCATTGATCGAGGCCGAACACCAGGAACGCCCAGATGCTATAAAAACCAACCAGCCATAACAGCCAAACCCAAATGAATTTCTTACGCGGCGCTTGTATCGTCATAGAAGTTACCAGGCGTTAATTGCAACTGAGCCTAGATACTAAAATGACGCTCCTACTGGCTGCTATGGACAAAACCGGGACTTACTGTCCCGGTTTTGGTTATTGTCCTGTGTGACTTTTACTGAAATTCCGACGGGAAGACGTAGAAGACAATGCGTTCGATGCAGCCGTCTCCGTCCCGGAAAGGCTTGATCAGAGTCTCGGTTTTCAGTGAACCGCCGTCCTTGCGACGCAGATGCAACTCACCTTCCCAACATCCCCGGTCCACCACATCGGCGTAGAGCGCCTGATAGGCTTCGCGCGGCTGCTGGTCCGACCGCATGGTGGAAGAGGCCACGCCAATCAGCTCATGGGCTTCATACCCCAGCCAGAAGCACAGCTTCTCATTGATATCGGTCACCACGCCGCTGCGATCGATCACCACCACCCCTTCCCTGGCGTTGTCGAGAATATCGCGAAACGTCTGCGCATCCTCCCGTCCCGCCGCGGAACGCAACGACTGGGTCACCACGCGCACCAGATCTTCGTCGTCCCAGGGTTTGGTTATAAAAGTGCTGACGCGGGCGCTGTTGACGGCGTCCCGCAACATGGAGAATTCACTTAACCCGCTCATCAACACTCTCTCGATGCGTGGGTACTTGTGACCGACTTTTTGCAGAAACTCTACGCCGTTCATGTAGGGCATGTTGAAGTCAGTGATCACCACGTCAAAATCGTGCTGCTGCATAAGCCGCAGCGCAGCCACGCCATCATGAGCGGAATGAGTGCGGTAACCTCGTCGGTGGAGTAGACGGGTCAGGGATTGAGTCACCCCGGGTTCATCATCAACCAAAAGGACTGCGCCGTTCATAGAATCACCCTCTTTCACCTGATTGTGATTCAAGTCTAGGCCTCAGTCCCCGGATAGTAAGCGAGGATTTGGTAAATTAGGGAAACGGTTTGTTATCTCTTATGACCGTATTTGCAGCGCTCCCAAACCCAATAATCCCAAGCCGATAAGGCTAAGCCCGAACACCGCCGCCACGGTCGGATTGGCGGACGCCGAGGCGCCTGCCACCGACTCTGTCGCCGTGATCGCAGCGCCAGTCGACCCAAGGTCGGAGGTTTTGCAGAAATCTGTGTTCACGTATAGCCCACCGCCGATTCCGCACTTGCCTGCTGGCAAGCGATCAAGCTGCGGCTCTTCATAGGCATACTTGATATTCATGCTTTCGAGGGGGCGTTTTAGATCGTACTCCGCAGAGTCCGTAGAGGTGACATAAGCCGCTTCCGCGTCCCACGCCAATAACAATAAGAGCCATAGCGATATTGTTTTCATGGTGTCCTTTCCTTGTAAACCGCAAAAGCGCTTCCTGGTTGTTCCAAGATCTTCGAACGGCATTACTCCATATGATTAGATTATTAATCCTTTGGTTGAATCCCGTCCATCACTTTTTGCGACACAGGTCACATTTTTAATAGAAAACTTAACAGTGTAAATTTATAAAAAAGGAAACGCTTTCATAACTCGGAAGCCTTTCCACCTCTCGTTTCTTTCAATAAGCATAGCGCATACCAGCTTAAACGTTTTAGTAATTTTACGTATGGGATGTGTTACAGAAAGGTAATTAAAGTTCAACTCCCTGCTAACAAGGGCTGCGCGGTTAGTGCGCGGTATACATCTCTATTTTGGTTCTCTGGAAATTATAACGAATGAAAACACGTAGCATTGCTTTGGTATCGGTTTTGGCTTTGCTCACAGGATGTGGCGGTGGGGGCGGCGGCTCCTCATCGGGTAATGGATCAACAGCAAATAACACAATCAGTGCGTATGAATTCTCACTCGCCAGACAGGCGTACGCTATCACTTACGTGCCCCTGGCGGATGCGAGACTGTACAGCTTCCACGCAGTTGAGCTAAGAGATAACAAGCTGCCTGGTCTGTTAGATGGCGCGAAAACCGTCACCTGCCCCAAAGGCGGTTATTACACGGCGGAGTTCAAGTCGCTTAAGGATAAAACGAGCACATTTACGCAGAAGTTTTACAGCTGCTCTATGGACTATGGCCTCATGGACACCATCACTTACGTCAGCGGCTCCCGCGACATTTCGTTCATACTGCCAGAGGGCGACGTCCTTGAACTGACGACAGAGTCCGTCAACAACGACGTCAACGTCACTATCGATGGTTTGCCGCTGGAGTACTCGGGCACTATTACGACCAAAGTCTCTCGCACCAATGAAGACGGTAACTATCCATTCAAGATGGAAGTTACTCTTGGCGGTAACGTCACGCTCCTTTCTGAAGCGTTTTTCACTTTGAACGATATGCATAAAAGCATTTCTCCAGTCCAATTCACTATCAAGCCAAATGGTGTTTTGCCAAACCTCATGAAAGTGAAAACCGACGGCAGCATCCTGCTGGAAAGTCTTTCACTTAAACAAGTGCTGGTCTATCCAGGCGTTAAAGAGGGAGAAACCGGCGTATTTGGCGTTGAACGCGACACTCTATTCGAGATGGATAAAGGAAGAGTGATTTTCACCACCAATAAAGGCCTGGGCGGGCGCTCTGTCGTCTCTCGTCTCAATGATCATTTCAATGACTTCTAATTAAAATTTGAGGCGGTGAGGCATGAGATTATTCCTACGCACAATAAGTCTCGTTGCAGGCATGGCCATGCTCTCCGGCTGCGGCGGAGGGGGCTCCCCCTCCTCTTCCGAAGACAGTCAACGCAACGAACTGGCGTCCCTGGCGCGCAAGGCGTATCACGTATCCTATGTGACCATCGCCGAGAGTCGTCTGTATAGCTTCTCCGCCATGCAGAACGCATTCGCGGATCTCCCCGACGGGATACAGACAGAGGTTACCACCAACTGCCCCAACGGCGGCTATTACGACATCGCTTACAAAGGCGAACGCAACGACGGTCGCAGGGTGAAAAAACTCTACAGCCAGAGCTTTCACGGCTGTGTGCTGAACGTCGGAGTGGATGGCCTCGTTGAGTTCGTCAGCGGCGTCCGCGACCTGGAAATGTGGTCGGAAACCTTTTGGACGCCCAGCACTGACGAGGTGAGCGCCACCTATGACAATGTCGCGCTCAATATCGACGGCAAGGCGTTCAACTTCTCCGGCAAGCTGCGCATGTCTGTCGGTACATTGACGCAGGATCAGTATCCACTGGACTTGCGTATCGACCTGTTGCCGGGCATGACGATGACCGTGGACGGAACCGCCTATCACCTCAGTGGCGAGGCGTCTCATGATTACATCCGGCCGCAAAAGAATTCGCCCAACCTGATGAAAGTTAATCCCGATGGCGGGATCTGGCTGAACGTAGTGGGAAAAGGCGATTTCGCCGTGCTGGCTGGCGCACAAGACTCTGCGGACCTTTTCGTGCGGGAGCTGCCGACTGTCGACGCCATCGACACCGGCTGGGTCAGATACGCGCAAGGCGACATTAGAGGCGAATTCAAAGTTCAACGCCGCAAAGGAGACATTGTCTCCGCACAATAGCCCCTTTCAACGATTTCGATCGACCGCTCCCGACGCATTACGGTTTGCTACTTATTCATTGTCGGGAGCGGCTTTTTTTCAGCGCCTGGTCTTAGTTACCCGTTTTATCCGCTTCGCGTTCCTGTGTTACGTCGCGTCGCTTTATCTTGAATATGTCTTTTAGGCGGTTCGGCTCGACTACAGGCCCAAACCTTTATAAGTGTAATAACCGGTAATAATCTTGCGTTCGCCTTCTTTTAATACGGTTGAGCGGTGTAAAGCGCGGGAGTCGAAGATAAACATCGTCCCTTTCTTGCCAGTAATGGTCTTTTCTTTATATTTCCAAAGTTTTCGAATCGTCGCCGCTTCATGGGGCCAGAACATGCCGGAATAGTCGGTCATTTCTGTGTAGCGGTTATTTTCGTCGGTGCGGAAGTGCAGAAAATAATTGTATTCCGGCCAGTAACGCCACAGATGGTTCTTGTGGCTGCCCAGGGTAATCGTAGTCGGCGCCTGGTTTTCTGTTACATCAGTCAGGTACACCCACACTTTAATGCGATGACGCCAGTCGTCAAAGTGGTGGTGGTTGGACTGGGAGGATGTCCCCACTTCCCTCTTCTCTTCATAGAACGTTTTCAGCAGCTCACACTTACTGGAGCAATAGCCTTTGATCAGGCTGAGGATCATCGGGTCCTCAAAAATCTTACGGGTCATTGGCGCCACAGTGGCGACATCATAAACCCGCGAAATACCCGTATCGATGTGGCCATTGGCGACCAGGGTAAGATCCTGACGTCTCTTGGCGGCCTCTATATCCTCCAGGAACTCGTCCACCTGCTCCGGCGAAAAGTATTCCTCGAATACCACACAACCGTCCCTGTTCAAGGTATCCAGATGCGCTTTGTACTCCTTCGCCACCGGAAAGGGGGAAAGCGCGCAACGAATTTTGTAGTCCAATTTCTGTACTAAAAAATCCACCATTGAATCTTTAGCGTACAAGCTCAGCATGTCAGACTCCTTCGGCTATGCGGGCGTCGCCGATAATCATAATAAAAATTAGCTTACCGCTCACAACTGCAGAATGTCAGCAGGCCGCTAAGATATAGCAGAGCGAACGCAAATGACTGTAAGCCTGTGTGGAAATTTGCAAGCGATATCCCCCGTCCGGATACACAGATAGGGAGCTGAATCGTCTTATGTATCAGAATTTGACAATACATGTCTCACAAAACTTCCATCACTTCCTCGCGCCCTTCGCGATCACAGTTAATAATCTAAGTTTACCAATCATTTCCAATTATCGCCGTTATGCAATGGCGAAGAATTTAGACCATGCTATTTTCTATGGCGGATTTGTACTGTTTGTCACCAAGTGAGGTCACTCCAGATGTTCATAGATAAGAACGAAACAGCAGACGTAGCCGCGAAAACTGTTCCCTTCGTCAAATACACTTCCTGCGGCAATAACTTCGTTATTGTTGACGCTACCGAGGACAGCGTATTGGCAGAAATGGAATGGTCGGCTTTCGCTCCCAAGGCCACAAGCACGACTTTTGGCATTGGTTGCGACAATCTGCTGGTAGTGCAACGATCAAATGCACGGACGCTGGACGCGATCGCTAAGGATAGAAACTACTGGGACGCAAAGCCGGATTTATCCGCTGCGGACTATGTTTTCAGAATGTTTGAGCCCAACGGCGAAGAAGCCGCCTGCTGCGGCAATGGCTTGATATGCATCGCTGACTTTTTGCGCCGCAAGCACGGCGTGACAGTGTCCAATATCGCCACTGAAATCCCGTTGTCCACGCCCAACATTATTTCCATCGGCAGCCTCGGCTACGACGGCAGTTGGGTCAACCTGGGCATGCCCCGTCATACGCCAACCCAGTTGGTCAACCGCGACAGCCTGCATCCGCTGGACGACACGATCGACGTTATCGAGGAACTCACCATTCAGTTCCGTCGCGACGATCTGAAGCCCTATACGGATGAATCCACGCTGACCATTAAAGGCTATCTGGTGTTCACCGGTGAACCCCATCTGGTGATTTTCCCGGATCATGACTTCTCAGTGCCTGAGCTGGCCAACTTCATTTTCGGCGCCACGCCTGAAGGTCATGCGCCGGAAGACAGACGCCGCGGTCTGGGCGCCTGGCTGGTGCATCGCATCGGTTCTTTTATTAACAGCCGCTGCCGACACATTTTCCCTGAAGGCGTCAGCGTCAACTTCGCCCGTATCCACAACCTGGACTCCGTCTCCAACCGTTGCTTCGAACGCGGCATCAATCGTGAGACCCTGGCCTGCAGCACCGGCGCTCTGGCGGTGGCCTACGTGGTGCAACAGTTGTTCTCCATGCCGATCACCAACATCAACCTGCTGCCTATCCGCTGCCGGGAGGAAGATCCCGATGCGGTGATCAATATTCAGCAGACGGAAAACGGTTGGGTGCTGACGACCAAGCCTTACATGTTGTTTGAAGGCCAATACCGTATGCAGCCGATCAATGTGGTGGCGCCAACCGCCAACGAGTACCTGATGGCGGAAAGCGAAGCGCGCTTATACAAACAGCAGCTCACCCTGGAGGCGGCGAATTCGTCAATCATCCGTAAGCGTTTGATGACTAAGCAGTAATCTGATTTTTCCGTAGTAGCCTGGAGGTATTTCAATGAGTTACGATCGCCACACTTAGCTATGAGGACCGTCACTAAATGGACGCGCTAAACCCGATGCGGTTTTCCGCAAGAATGACGTTATTGCTGATTCTCACACTGCCCCTCAGCGCTTTCCTTTCTTATGTTGTGTTCGAGCGTTTGCACGAGCAGCACTTTCTGTCCGCGTCGCTGTTTGACGCGGGAATCAAAGAGATCCGTATCCAAAATACGACAGATCTTGAGGATCTGAGTCAACGTCAAACCGAGTTGTCGGAAAAACTGCGCACCTCCGCTGTGTTCAAGGCCGCCGTCCAGAATCTGGGCCGACAAACCGGCGATGCGTCCTCCTTCGCCGGGCCGGAGCTTGCTCTGGCCCGGAACGGCGTCGTCACCCTGAGCACTGACGCCAGCCAGATCGGCGCCGACCTTCCCAATGCTTACCGCTTAAAGCGGCTTCCTGGCGACGAACTGAAGTACGCAACCACCCAGGATCGATTCGAAATCATTCTTTCTCCGACGCAGCCAAATTCTGACGTCACCCTCATGGTGACCCTGGACAAGGCCGTTACCGCCGCCAATGGCGAACAGCGCGCACGTCAGGTGTGGGAAAGTCTGGCGCGAGGATTCGCAGCGGGGTTCGCCGTACTGGCGGGCATGACGCTGCTGCTGGTTTTGCTGAATCGCGTCGCCAACACCTCGATTGAGGAAGGCGACAGTAAAGGCGCCCGTCGTTTCGCCCGACTCGCACGCGCCGGGGCCGGCGTTCTCACCGCCGCCAGCGCCCATGGAGCCCTGTTCGTCACCGCCTGGCTCTCCATTCAGGCTGACCTGACCTCGGCGCAGGGCGACGCCGCCTACAGCGGCGCGGAGTTCATTGCGCTGGTGGCGGATAACGCCACCATCATGTTGATCGCCTTGCTGATCGCAGTGGAAATGTCTGTGGTTTTGTTCGCCGGGCGCACGCCGGCGGAGCCCTCACATCCCCCTGACACTGCGCCTTCTGCGCCCCAACCCGCGGCATCTGAGCTGTACAAAGCCATGCGGCCGGCGATTTTCCTGTTTCTGTTCGGCGTGGACCTGTCCATGTCGATACTGCCTTTGCACATGGAGCGGCTGTATGACGTCATTCCCGGCGTGTCCAGAGAATTTGCGCTCGGGTTGCCTGTTGCGGTGGAGTTTTTATGCGTTGGCGTCGCCATCTTTGTTTCCGGCGCCTGGCTGGACCGCAAAGGCTGGGTTCCGCCCTTCGCAGTGGGGCTGTTGCTGACGCTGGCGGGAGGTCTGTACTCCTGGCAGGCGCCGGATGCGCTGCAGTTCGTATTGTCCCGCGCCATTCTGGGCTTCGGTTACGGCCTGACCTTGCTGGCGGCGCAGGGCTTCGTCGTGCGTCACACCGACACCCGCACTAAAACCCAGGGGCTGGCGCATCTGTTCGCCGGCCTTTATTCAGGCAGTATCTGCGGCGCCGCCACCGGGGCCCTGATCGCCGAGCGCTTTGGCTACGAGGCGGTGTTCCTTACTGGCGCGTTGCTGGTGTTCACTGTCGTCGCCTATGCGGTCATCTACTTGCGCCGGGGCGTATCCGGTCCCGCCGCGCCCAAAGCCGCCGCAACCGGTTCAGGCGCTCCTGGCGCTCATGGCGGACAGATCAGCATCTGGCGCTTCCTGGGCGACCGCAATGTGATCGCCGTCAGTCTGCTCAGCAGCCTGCCCGCCGCCATCGCCGCCATTGGCTTCATGCACTACTTCACGCCGGTCTACCTGAGCCGTATTGGCGCGCCGGAAGCCAAGATCGGGCAGATACTGATGCTGTTCGGGCTTTGCATGACGTTTCTCGGTCCCCTGGTCGGACGACTGGCGGATCGCATGCCAAGCAAGAAAATTCCCATTTTTATTGGGGGATTGCTTGGCAGTGTCGCGTTTCTGTCTTTTATCGGCCTGCAGGGCGTCGCTGCGACCTCTTGCGCCGTCATTCTGTTGGGATTATCCAACTGCTTTGTGCTGTCCTCCCAGAGCGCCTACGTCCTGCATCTGGACGTCAGCAAAAAACTGGGGGAAGGCAAAGCGCTCGGCCTGTTCCGAGCCTCCAGCCGTATCGGTCAGATGCTTGGCCCGATGTTGTTCGCCGGGCTAGTGGGGTTGTCCGATATCCGTCACGGCGTGGCGGTATTGGGGGGCGCATATCTGATCACTGTCATTCTGTTCCAATTACTGGCCGCGCGGGAGACGCCCGCTGGCGACAGCGGCAAGACCGAGGAAAGCGCCGCGCCGGCGCAGTCCAAGTCGCAACAGTCGCCCTCCCGTCAAAGCCAGAGCGCTATTTCCAGCCGCAGCAAAACCGCATAAGGATCTCTTCATCATGGAATCACTCCTGTCGGAAAGCAGCCTGACCGATTCGCTGCTGACCCAGATTCGCGCGCGTCTTCCCGTCGTCGACGACGCACTGCAGGCGCATGCCCGCTCTCCGGTCTGTGACTATACCCGTAGCGGATTTCGCATCGCCCCCAGCAGTTTTCAGCCTCGCCAGGATCTGGCAGACGTATTGCAACGCTATGTCTCGCCCCTGCTTGGCGAAGCGGTGGCCACGGCGGTCAGTGCGGATATTCTTAGTCATCCCGTCGCCCTGACCGCCAATCATCACGGTGTGGACTATTTCGCCCAATCCGTGCAAGGCACACTGCTGTTTGGACTCTCCACGGGGGCGACCACCCTGCCCGTGTTCGCCTGCGCCAATATTCCTCTCAACAATCTCACCTATCCCCGGGGAATGTTGCTGTATCCTGAGGCGAATTTCGCCGAAAGCGCCGCCAATGGCGCTTTTCCGCTGAAAATCCCCTTGTTTCCCGACCGCCTGAAGCGCACCATCGTCGCCCGCGCCCCCGCCCTGGACGCAACCATGCTGCAAAACGCCCGGAAACGCCTGCGCGCCGTCAGCAACGACGCCCCCCGACTGGCCGAGACCGCTCTCAGCCTGCTGCAAGAGGAATACGAGGCGGAAGCGGTGATGGCCGCCGCGGATTACTCGGATCAGGCGGTGATGCTGAACCAGCGTGTCTGGAGCCGTCTGTTCGCCGCCAACGTATCCGCGCCGACGCTGGTCTATCTGGAAATGGAAAAAATAGCGACTATGCTTCTGGAATATGACTTGGCTAACCCGGATAGTCTCGCTTCCATTCTCTTTTTCGAGCAGCCTTTGTTGCGGGCTCTGGACGCTGAACTTAAGGGAGTCAACGGTTCCGGCACCTTTCTGTTCTGGGGCGTTGACGACGCCGGGCGCAGAGTATCACTCGGCCTGACGGCTGAAGACGGAGGCGCGGCGACATTGCGTGCAGTGGACGGACAACAAAGCGATTATGCAGTTCCCTTGACGGCCGGCCCGTTACTGCAGGAACTGCGCTCAGGTCGTCTATTGCCCTCATTATTCACGAATTTTCTTGTCATCGCCCTGGCCCGCGGCGTAACCTGCGCCGGCGGTTACTATCAGGCTTCCTATCTGCCCCGGATGCAACGCGGCGTGCTGAACGCACTACAACGCCATTTTGGCGAAGACGCCCGCTTTCAAGCCATCGCCCAGGCCTTCACAGGATTCTATCTGTCAGGCATGCAAACCGTAGTCACCCGCACTCGCGACGATGGCTACGTGCCGGCGGGTCCGGTTGAGATCATCGCCGCCGGCGGACTGGACGCCAGCGCCGTGGCGCGTATTCGCGCCATGACGGTGGAGCAGGCGCATATCGCCTCGTTGCTGGAAACGACGGCGGACGTGATGACCGGTCAGGGGGCCATGCCGGAAGGCTGGGCCGCCACCCTGGCGGGCGAATGCCGACATCGCCTGGCGGGCGTCCCGGTGACCATTGAGGCTTGAGAACGCCTAAAGGTCTGAGAATGCCTGATAGTGCGCCATTAAGAGCGCAATAGAAACAAAGGGTTATATGGAAAAGTTGCAGTAGCGCAGTAAAGCAGTCAAAGCGAGTGAGGTGTTAGGGAACTATAATTGCGAAAACGAGTTTGGGGAGCATAAGGAGAACAGCGAATGAGGATAAAACTTTATCTGGTCGCTCTGATATCACTGACCTTGACGCTGTTCACCAGCGTCGCCACTGCGGCCACATCCGCCAAGGCTGAAGCCGCCTCGAAGTTCAGCATGGAGCCGACGACCAATAATGGGCAACGTTGGCGAATAGGCTATTACGAAGGGGGCGAGTACCCGGATTATCAACGGGAGCTGATCGTCACGGTGCGCTCGTTGATGGATATGGGCTGGATCAAAAAGGCGGACATCCCTCCCCAAAAGGGCGATCAGACCAGCGATCTATGGCGCTGGCTCTCTGAGTCGGCCCAGAGCGACTATATCGAGTTCGTCAAAGACGCCCACTACAACGCCAATTGGGACGACAACCTGCGCGCCCAGATGAAGACGGACATCATCAAACGGCTCAGCGAAAAGAAAGACATCGACCTGATGATCGCCATGGGCACCTGGGCGGGGCTGGATCTGGCTAACAACGAGCACAGCACGCCGACCTTGGTGTTTTCCGCGAGCGATCCTCTTTCCGCCGGCATCATCAAAAGCATCGATGATTCCGGTTATGATCATTTGCACGCCACCATGGACCCCTTCCGTTATGACCGCCATATCCGGGTGTTCCATGACATCACCGGATTCAAAAAGCTCGGCATCGCCTACGAAAACACCCAGAACGGCCGCAGTTACGCCGCGGTGGACACCATTGAGGCGTTGAGCAAAGAGCTTAAATTCACCATCGTGCCCTGCTACACCAAGAGCGACATCGCCGACGTCAGCATGGCGGAGCACAGCGTCATCGACTGCTTCCAGAAGCTGGCGCCGAAAGTGGACGCCATTTACATCACCGAACAGGGCGGCGTCACCCGCAAGACCTTGCCGGTGATCGTGAAAACGGCCCAGAAATACAATGTGCCCACGTTCTCCCAGTCCGGCTCCGAAGAAGTTCGCTATGGCGTGCTGGCCAGTCTGTCGCAGTTCAACTTCAAGTATTTTGGCGAGTTCCACGCGCAGACCATGGCCAGGATATTCAATGGCGCCAAGCCCAACGAACTGCCCCAGTTGTTTGAAGAACCGGCGAGAATGGCGCTTAACCTGAAGACCGCAGAGATCATCGGGTTCAACCCCTCCCTGTTGTTACTCGGCGCCAGCGACGAGATTTACAGAGAGGTCGAAACGCCCCAATAAGCGTAACCGCCCGCTCTCAGAGCAGAGCGGGCGCCAGCAAGATGGAGCATCTCATGCGCAATTCGATCATCAGGATTGTCTTCCGCTTCACAGGCGTGCTGGGACTCACTCTCCTGCTCGCCATGACGCCTCCTGCCGCCGCTTCGCACCCGCCTGATACGCCACAGGCGCAAAATCCGCCCGCTCACGCCCCATGGCGTCTGGCTTATTACGAAGGCGGCCCCCATGGCAACTATCACGACTACCTTGAAGCCACCATCCGCGGCCTGATAGCGCTGGGGTGGATCGAACCGGTGGAGTTGCCAAGCAGCGAAGCCGACGCCCGCACGCTCTGGACCTGGCTGGCGCATAACGCCAAAAGTCAGTACCTGACGTTTCTGGACGACGCCTACTACTCCGCAGACTGGGAACAGGATTCCAGGGAGAAAATTCGTGCGGATATTATCGACAGGATGAACCGGCAGAAAGATATCGATCTGGTCTTCGCCATGGGCACCTGGGCAGGTCAGGATTTGGCCAATAATCGCCACCACACCCCCATTTTCGTGATTTCCGCCAGCGATCCGATTCAGTCCGGCATCATCAAAAGCGCCGAAGATTCCGGCTATGATCACGTGTTCGCCCGGGTGTCGCCTCAGCGCTACGAGAAGCAACTGCGGGTGTTTCACGAAGCGGTGGGCTTCAAGCGCCTCGGGGTGGCCTACGAAAACTCCGTGGATGGGCGCGCCTATGCGGCGCTGGAGAATATCGAAAAAGTCGCCAAGGAGAATCGCTTCAAAGTGGTAAGTTGTTATACCCTAAGCGATATTCCGGACAACAGCAAAGCGGTGGAAAGCGTACTTTCATGCATCGACAAGCTGGCGCCGGAGGTGGACGCGCTGTACATTACCATGCAAGGCGGCGTAAATGAGCGCAGCATTCCGAAAATAGTTAAGATCGCCAATAAGCATAAATTGCCCACTTTTTCCCAACTGGGCTCGGAAGAAGTAAAATATGGCGTTTTGATGAGTATGTCGCGGCCGGACTTCGAATCCGTCGGTAATTACCTGGCTTCCTGCCTGGGTCAGGTTATAAACGGGGCGAGCCCCAGAGCCCTGAAACAATTGTTTGAGGAGAAGACCAATATATCCCTTAACCTTAAGACGGCGGAAGTCATTGGCATCTACCTGCGCGCAGACTGGCTTGCCGCTGCAGACGAAATCTTTCGAGAAATACAGGTTCCCGATTAAACATGGTTCGAGCTAACAGCCGTTTTTTCAGCCGCTACCGTTTTTACTCGCTAAGAACCAGGATCATCTCTCTCATTCTGTTGATCATGTCCATAGCGGCGCTGTCGATTCTTTATTTCACGCATCGTGACGTGGGACGCGCGATGCTTCATGCTGAAGAATCCTCCGCGCAAAACGTATTGAAGCTGGTCGAGCTGAATATCAAAGCCGGTTACGATCAGTTGACCGGCGACAAAATAGAAATCCTCTCCAATCTGCAAAGCGACTTGCAGAGCGTCTCGGAGATCGCGCAGTCCTCCTTCAAGGTGTACGGGGATTTGTACAAGTCAGGCAAGGTCTCCCAGGAAGAGGCCGAGGCCATGGCGTTCAAGTGGCTGCGGGACGTACGCTTCGGCGAAGTGGAAGTCTTTGTGTTCAATCGCCAGGGCGGCGTCATGGCGCACCCGGACCCCAGCGTGGAAGCGACGTACATCACTTCACTGCGGGATTTTAAAGGCCGCGTCATCTACCAGACCATGTCGGACGACAATCTGGACTCTTCCGGCGACAAAGCCATCTTCAACTGGCGCAAACCCGGCAGTGACCGCGACAGCCGCCATATCGGCTACTTTCTTCCCCTGCCCGACTGGAAACTGACCCTCGTCGCCATGGTGGACTTCGAATACGTCGAAGCGGAAAGCCGCAAGAAAATGAGCGCTATTATCGACAGTCTGCGTAAGACGTTCCCTGACATCAAAGTCGCCAACACCGGCTACGCCTACCTGTTTGACGGCCAGAGCGAAGTGCTGGTGCCGCCTCCAGGCGCCAGCGGAGAAGGCGAAGCGCCCAAGCCATTGAATGGTGAGCAACGGGATCTGCTGGCCGAATTGATCGGGCAAATTGGGGCGCAGGAGCAAATCGGCCAGGTGGTGTATCACTACCACGACCCCTTTGTGGCCGGCTCCAAACGCGATGAAGAACGTCAAGTCGTAGCCTACGTCAGCTATTTCAAACCTTTCGACTGGTATCTCTCCGTGGTGGTGCCAGTTGAGGAAATCTCCGCACCGGCGGAGAATCTGGTGAAGAGCCAGAGTCTGGTCATCGCCTTTTTCTTCATTGGCAGCATTCTCGTGGCCTTCATCTGGGTGTCGCGTATTTCCCGGCCATTGGACTTTCTCACCAATTACGCCAAACAACTGCCGTCGCAGGATTTCCTCAAGGACGACCAGCCGAACAGCACGATTCAATCGTTGGCGGTGCGCTCCCGCGATGAGGTGGGACGTCTGGCGGAGTCGTTCATCTTCATGGAAGTGGAGCTGAAAAAGAACATCAAGGAAGCCTGTCGCGAGAAAGAAGCGGCGGAACAGGCCAATCAGGCGAAAAGCGAGTTCCTGGCCAGAATGAGTCACGAAATCCGTACGCCGATGAATGGCGTGCTGGGCATGGCGAGCATACTTGCGGATACGCCATTATCGGAGAAACAGCGCAAATACCTGGACACCATCGTCAGTTCCGGGGAGTCGCTGCTGAATATCATCAACGACATTCTGGACTTCTCCAAAATCGAAGCCGGCAAGCTGGAGCTGGATAATCACGCGTTCAAGCTGCCGGAGTTGCTCAACTACCTCGTGGATATCTTCTCACCCAGGGCGCACAGCAAGGACATTGAACTGGGTTGCGCCCTCAGCGACGGCATTCCTGAAACCCTGATCGGCGACAGCGGCCGCCTGCGGCAGATCCTCACCAACCTGGTGGGCAACGCCCTTAAATTCACTCAGCAGGGCAGCATTCAGATCATTGTGGAAATCAGCGATGAAGACGCCCGCAACATGAAGCTGAAAATATCGGTCAGCGACACTGGCATTGGCATTCCCCTGGAGAAACAGGAAAAGATCTTCGAATCCTTCTCTCAGGCGGACGGCTCCACCACCCGCACCTACGGCGGCACCGGACTTGGCTTGAGCATCTCCAAGAGCCTGGTGGAACTGATGGGCGGCGAGCTGGGCGTGGAAAGTCGTCCCGGCGAAGGCTCCACGTTCTGGTTTTCCGTATGGCTGGAAAAAGATCCCACCACCAGCGGCGTCTCCACCTTGACCACCAAAACCGGCGGCGGCGCAACTGGCCGCACTCAGAATCCACCGCTTAGCGGCCGCGTTTTATTGGTGGAGGATCACCCCATCAACCAGGAATATGCGGTGGAGCTGCTGAATATGATCGGCATCACCGCGGACATCGCCGAGAATGGTCGCGAAGCGCTGACGCGCCTGGCCAAGAACCACTACGACATGGTGTTGATGGATTGCCAGATGCCGGTTATGGACGGCTACGAAACCGCCATGGCCATTCGCGCCGCGGAGCAATCCCATCCCGGCAGCCGACGCTTGCCGATAGTGGCGCTGACCGCCAACGCCCTGCCCGGCGACCAGCAACGCTGCATGGATTCCGGGATGGACGACTTCCTCGCCAAACCTTTCAATATCCAGCAACTGTACGCGTCACTGGCGCGCTGGTTGCCCACCGCCAAAGCGCGCATCGCCGACCGCAGCGCCAAATAGGCGGGCGTCAACGAAGACTTCTCACCGGGAAAAGTTAAAACAGGGAACGGATCGGAATCAGACCAGACAGGGCGGGCAGATAAAAATCAAGGCGTCATCCGACGCCTTTTTCGTATTGTTTGAACGCGGCGCTAAGCGTATCCAGCAAATGCGTATTGTCCCAGGGCTTAGAGATATAGCGGTAGATTTCCCCCTGGTTGATCGCCCGTTCCAGACTCTCCGACGAGCCGTGCCCCGTGAGCAGAATGCGCAATGACCGCGGATGCATGGTTTTGATTTTGGAGAAAAACTGCACGCCGCTCTCTCCTGGCATCTGCAAATCGGAAACGATCACTGCCACTTCGCGCCGCGCCAGCACTTCATAGGCGTCTTCCGTATTGCTCGCCACCAGCACTTCGTAGGCCTCATCCCGCAGAATACGCTTGATGCTGCGCAGGATATTGGCGTCATCGTCCACCACCAGCACCGCGCCTCTGTCCCGGCTGCGACCGAATTCGCTGATGTCCAGGCGCGGACGCTCTTTGAGCATGGCGCAGATTTGTTCTTCAGGCAGCGGGCGACTGAAATAGAAGCCCTGTATCGCATCGCAGTTTTCCGCCGCCAGCAGCGCGATCTGGCCCGCCGTTTCCGCCCCTTCCGCAATCGTCTTTAAGCCCAGGCTCTGGGACATGCGGATAATGGCTTTGACGATGGAGTAATCGTCCGGGTTATTGGTCAGGCCAGACACAAAGGATTTATCAATTTTCAGCTTGTTAACGGGAAAGCGCTTCAGGTAACTGAGGTTGGAGTACCCGGTGCCAAAGTCGTCAATGGACAGGGACACGCCGATATCCTTGAGCCGTTGCATTAGAGAGATAGAAGTGATCGGGTCCAACATGGAGAGAGACTCAGTCAGCTCCAACTCCAGGTATTTCGGCTCCACCATGTATTTATTCAAAGCCTGCTTCACCAGCTCCTCGGTTTTCTGCTCCATGAACTGCAAAGCGGAAATGTTGATCGCCACCGGCACGATTTTCAGCCCCTGTCGCCGCCAGCTTTCCAGACGTTTGCACACGGCGAAGATGACCCACTCGCCAATAGCGGAGATCAAGCGTCCTTCTTCCGCCGCGGGAATAAAGTCCCCCGGCGGCACCAGCCCCAAGGTGGGCGACTGCCAGCGGATCAAAGCCTCAAGCCCAATGATCTTGCCCGTGCTCAAATCCACCTGTGGCTGGTAGTGCAAGACGAACTCGTCATTATCCAGCGCTTGCTTCAGGCTGCTTTCCAGCTTCAGACGCTCGTTGAGGCGATCCTGCATCTGGTGAGTAAAGAACTGATAGGCGTTGCGTCCCGATTCCTTGGCCCGATACATGGCGATATCCGCATGACGCATCAGCACTTCCACGTTGTCGCCGTCCTCCGGAAAACTGCTGATGCCCAGGCTGCAGGTAATGGAATGGCTCTGTCCCAGCAACAGCACCGGCGCGCTGACGGAGCTGATCAGACGCGACGCCAGATGGGTCAGATCCCCTTCGCTTTCCAGGTTATCCACCAGCAAAACGAACTCGTCGCCGCCGAATCTGGCCAGGGTATCGCAACTACGGGTGCAATCCTGCAGTCGCTTGGACATGATCCGCAGCAGCTCATCACCAGCGTTATGCCCCAGGGTGTCGTTGATCAGTTTGAACTTATCCAGATCGATGAAAATCAGCGCCAAACGGGATTCATTACGCTGCGCGTGATTGATCGACTGCGTGACTCGATCCAGAAACAGACTGCGGTTAGGCAGCCCGGTCAGTGCGTCATGGGTCGCCTGAAACTCAATCGCCGCTTCCTGACGCCGACGCTCAGTGATGTCCCGCAACACAAACATATGGGAAGGCGAGCGGTGATAGGTGATAGGGATGCAGTTGACCTCCACCTCCACACGTCCGCCGGTGAGCTGCCGCAACAGCATGACTTCCGGCGGGCCCGCGCTTCTATCCGCCGAGCAAGCCTGTTTTAACTGCATGGCCGCGTATTCTTTCTGGTCGTCCGTGACGAAGTCCAGCAACGCGCCGCCCAGCAGTTTGTCCGGGTTATCCGCTTTCAGCATGCCCACCGCTGCGGAATTCAGAAATACAATGCCGTCTTCCCCTTCCACGAGAATGGCGTCAGGGGTGGTCTCAACTAATTTACGGTAGCGCTGCTCACTGTCCTTAAGTTGCTGATAGGCGACTTTGAGAGCGATATGGGTGTGCACCCGCGCCGCCAGCTCCTCCACCTGAAACGGCTTGGTGACATAATCCACGCCGCCGGCGTCGAAGCCCGCCTTTTTGCTTTTAACGTCGCTGAGAGCCGTCATGAAAATCACGGGAATGTCGTCGCAGCCATCCAGTCTCTTCAGTTTGCGGCAGGTTTCGAACCCATTCATTTCCGGCATCATCACGTCCAGAAGAATGAGAGAGGGTTGGCTTTGCTCAGCGATTTGCAGCGCCTGCATGCCATTTTCGGCGGAGAGCGTGCGGTAGCCTCTACTTTCCAGGCAGGCCACCGCCACATCCAGATTGAGAGGCGAGTCGTCGACAATTAAGACCGTGAACTCAGAGAGATCCTCGATCGTGGCGCAATCCTCGAATCCATCAGCTTGCAAGATAGTCGTCATGAAAGAGACTCTGATTCCCGTTAGCCCTTATCCAAAAGATAGCCCCGCGGCCGTGGATTTCAAGGCCGCTTGTCGTCTCCCCCGGTTCAGTAACGCCGCCCACTCCGGCTAAGCGCCTGTGACGCGGCTCATCCGCCGCTTTGTTTTTGTTTGTAGCGATCCATTAACTCATGCTGCAGTTTCGGTGGCGCATAGTCGTAATGGCTGAATTCCAGCGTGTAAGCGCCCTCACCGCCAGTCATGGACTTCAGTTTGGACTGATAGTTGTCCAGCTCCGCCAATGGAATCAACGCCGACACCGCGGCCCTGTTGCGGCTGAGCGCGTTGCTGCCCGTCACCATGCCCCGGGAGCCGGAAATGTCTCCGGTGATATCCCCGACGCTGGCCGCCGGCGCGGTCACGCTCAGCCTCACCATGGGTTCCAACACCACAGGCTGCGCTTTGGTCACCGCATCCAGAAAGGCTTTCTTGCCGGCGGTGACGAAGGCGATCTCCTTGGAGTCCACCGAATGATGCTTGCCGTCGTACACCGTCACCCGTAGATCCTGCAACGGAAAGCCGGCGATCGCGCCGCTTTCCAGCACCTGGCGTACGCCTTTTTCCACGCCGGGAATGTACTGGGAAGGGATGGAGCCTCCCACCACTTTGTTTTCAAACTCAAAGCCCTGACCCCGCTCCAGAGGCTCCACCCGCAGATAGACTTCGCCAAACTGCCCTGCTCCGCCGGTTTGCTTTTTGTGACGGAAATGTCCTTCCGCAGGCTTGGAAATGGTTTCTTTATAGGCGATAGAAGGCGGATGGGTGACCACCTCCACATTGAACTGCTGTTTCATGCGCTGCAACACAACACGCAGATGCAAGTCGCTGACTCCGTACATCACCGTTTCATTCAACGAAGCGCGATGCTCCAGCTTGAGACTGGGATCTTCCGCGCACACCTTCTGCAAAGCGTCCGACAGTTTCTGCTCATCCCCTCTGCGCACCGGCTCAATGGCGATACCGCAGATCGGCGGCGGGAAATCGATGGACTTGAGGTGGTATTGCTCTTCGTCCGTCGAGTCATGCAGCACGGAGTCGAACTCGATATCATCCACCTTCGCTACGGCGCAAATATCACCCGGCACGCCATAGGCGGTCTCCCGAGTTTTCTTACCTTGCAGTTTCAGCAGATGGGCGACTTTGAAAGGTTTACGGGCGTCACCGACATACATTTGCGAGTTAGGGGAGATGCGTCCCTGGTGAATCCGAAACACGCCCAACTTGCCCACGTAAGGGTCCACCGCGACTTTAAAAACGTGTGCGATGGCGTGCTTGCCCGGGTCCGGCTCCACCGCCACCTTCTTGGCTTCGGCGCCCTCGCCTTTCAAAAATTGCGGCGGGTTGCCTTCCAGTGGCGTCGGCATCAGATGGGAAATCACCTTCAATAACTCTTCCACGCCGGCGCCGGTTTGCGCTGACACAAAACAAACGGGAATCAAATGCCCTTCCCGCAAGGCTTGTTCGAAGGGATCGTGCAACTGCTCAGGATTGAGTTCCTGTCCCTGCTCCAGATACACCTCCATCAACTTCTCATCTACCTCCACGACCTGATCCACCAGCGCACTGTGCGCTTTCTCTACGGATGAAAAGTCCGTGGCGTGACTCTCGTCCGGCGCGAAATAGCAATCCACCACTCCATGACCGGATTCCGCCGGCAGGTTGATCGGCAGACATTCAGGACCAAAGGCTTCGCAAATGCTCTCCATAAGCTGGGCGAAGTCGATATCGTTCATGTCTATCTTGTTGACGATGATCATGCGGCAAAGCTCGCGCTTTTTAACCGCCGCCATCAGGCGCTCCGTCACCATTTCCACGCCCGCTTGCGCATTGATGACCAGCGCGGCGGAGTCCACAGCAGGCAATATGCTCAATGCCCGTCCAAGAAAGTCGGGATAGCCGGGAGTATCGATGAAGTTGATATGCGCCGCGTCGTAATCCAGGCTGCATACGGAGGTGTAGAGGGAATGCCCCAGCTCTTTTTCCTGGGGATCGAAATCGCTGAGAGTGGCGCCTTTTTCAACGCTGCCGGCGCTGGGGATTTCTCCGGATTTAACCAGAAGCGCTTCCAATAAGGTCGTCTTGCCGCAGCCGACGTGTCCCAAAAGCGCGATATTGCGGATGTTTTCTGTGCTGTACTGCGCCATAGCTCTTCCTTTTGGTGAGTGGAGACGACTTGCGTCGTCAAACGGAGCTTCGGCCAGTATCCCGATCGTATTCCGCACGGAGGACCCGTCGTAAAACACGAACTGCGATGGATTCTGGAAGGAGTATTTCTATGAATTAAAGCAGAAAATCCGGGATTTGGGAAAATTGCGGGGTTAGCAAAAACCGATAAAGTCGTAATGGGGATATTCAGCGGAATAAAAGCGCAATTTTACACAGAAGTATCCGAGCGCTCTGGAGATACTATCCCTGTCCGACAGCGGTTTCAGAAGCGCTTACCCCGTTTCTGACTCCCCCTTTCCGCTTACGGCGGCTTCTCCTGGCGTCTGCGATCGCAGGAGAGCCTCCCAGCGACCGAGGCGTTAATGAGCCAGGGTGGGCGCCTCGGTTTTTTTACTTTCCTACAGACTGGCCGCTACAAACTGGCGACGTCGACCCTGACAGATTTCTGTCGCCTATTCAGCCAACAGCTTGAGCCCGGAGGGCAACGCTTCGCCGAATACGCGCTTGGTTTCCGCCTCATCCAGCTCCACCACCTGGGACACCATGTCGACCCAGACCGCCGGCGCCTTGGCGGTTTTCAACGCCGCGGCCACTGCATTGCGGTCCGCTTCGGACAGATCCCGTACGCGATCGCCGCTCATGCGCGATAGCATCACCGTAGCAAAGGCCGCTTCCTGATTCTTTTTCCAGTCTTGTTTGAGCAACTGCGGCAACCAGCCGGACACTGTCTCTGCAGTAACCACATTGTGCGCGCTGCCATGGAAAGGCTGCCGCGAGGCGATGCGTCCGAGCGCCCACCAGCTTGCAACAGGTTCGCTGGGTTTCTGCAGACGCTGTAACAGCCACTTGGCGACTTCGACCTTGGTTTCCACTGGCAAGCGCTCCAGCGCCGCCGCCAATCGCACCATGTCCTCGTAGGACTTGAACGCTGGCGTCGCCACCAGCTTGCGGCTACGCAATGCGGCCGGATTAATGTAGACCGCCGCATCTTTGTAAACGCGCTGCTGCTGCTCACTGTTGAGCCCGCCAGCGACACGACGCCAGAAGGTCCACCATTCGCTCCACAGCTGCCCTTCCTTATCGAATTGCAGCCCTTGCTGATAAATTTTCCAGACTTGCTGCACCCGCCAGTCATCCAGGGGATCGCCAAAACCGGGACGCAGGCAGTATCCTGCGAAATTGAGCCAGATACGCTCATGCGCTGCGGAACGGCGACGATTTTTTGAGCCTTCCAGAAACTTGTCGAAAACGGCGCGCAGCGTGGGCATATCCCATTGGTCGCGCTTACCAAGCAGCTTTTCCAGATCATTGCGCAGCGTTTTGATGGAGTCGCCGCCTTTTTTGTTGGAACTGTAGGCCGCTCCGATTTTGCCCGCCGCTTCAGCGAACTTGGCGGGCAATTGCGCGCTACTGTCTTCCACCGGAGTCTGTTTGCGTAATTGGAAATCCAGCCGCCAGCGTTGTGGGCTGGCGTCGCCGCCGGCGATTCCCACGCACTCGACCTGTAACGCGCCGGCCTCCGTCAGCACCGCGCTCAGTTCCACTTCAACTTCTGCGCCGCTGTCCTCCGCATCGGCGCTCAACGCCGACACCATGGGCGGCAGGAAGATGAAGTCGTCATCGTTCATTTCCTGCAGATCGCCCGCGCTGAATGTCCTGTCGCCCGTTGAGGACGCCAAGTGGAAACGCACCGGGCGTCCGATACGCAACGCGAATTTACGACCATGCAGACGGATTTCTTCGCCTTCTTCCGTCGCTTTGGGCAATAAGCAAACGCCAAACTTCTTGTCTGCGGCGGCGTCAGTGGACGCCTCCACAATCAGAAAATAAGAGCGCGCCGAGCCGCCGCCGATTTTGATCTGCGCGCCTTTACGCGCCAGCCCGTAGGCCACTCCGCCAAAAGCCACCGCCAGATTGGGATGGGCATTATCCAGCAGCTTAACCGGGGCGCCATTCCATTGACTTAACAGCGCCTGCGCCCGCTCACTGAGTAACGGGCTGTTGAATACGCCGCCGTTCAGCAACAGCACGTCGGGAACCGCCGCAGCCGTTTCACTGGTCTTCAACGCCTGTCGGCAGGCCTGCTCATGACGGGCCAGGAATTCCGCAATGTATTTGCTGACGGCAGGGTCCGGCGCATAGGGCAAACCAAACTCCACCACCGCGCTGCGTCGCCTGGCGGGACGCTCGCTGAATTCACAAAGAGGAAAAAAACCGTCCACGGCGATATGGTGGGCTTCTTCACGGGTCAGTTCGCAACTTTTAGCGCCGCCGATCAACTTGGCGCCGCCGCCCAGCACCGTCACGGAAGCGGCATCAGGCGCTTCCGGCGACAATAGTAACTCTTTGGCTTTTCGGGTTTGCTGGATCAGCTGGGAAAGCGCGGCTGCGCTGAGCTTACGCGCGCTGGCGATGCGCTGTTCCGCTATATGGGCCAGCGCCAGATCGATATTGTCGCCGCCGAGCATAAGGTGGTCGCCCACCCCGACGCGATTGAGGGTCAGCTCGCCTTGATCGCCGGACCCGGCCGCCACTCTGATCAGACTCAAATCCGTGGTGCCGCCGCCAACATCGCACACCAGCAAGAGTCTGGCGTCCTGCAACAGTGATTGCGCCTGTTCTTTATTACGCGCGCACCAGTCGTATACGACCGCCTGCGGCTCCTCTAACAACAGAACTTCCGGCAAGCCCGCCAGACGTGCGGCTTCAAGAGTAAGGGAACGGGCGCCTTCATCAAAAGACGCCGGCACCGTGATGACGACTTCCTGCTGTTCCAGCAGGTCCTGCGGATGCTCCCTGTTCCAGGCCTGTCTGACGTGATGCAGGTAGCTCGCGCTGGCGAGCAGTGGAGACACTTTGACCACGTCCTCCGCCGCCGCCCAGGGCAGAATGTCCGCAGTGCGCTCCACCTGGGGATGGGACAGCCAGCTCTTGGCGCTGGACACCAGTCGGCCATCGACTTTGGAGCCCAACTCCCGCGCCCATTCGCCGATCACAACCTGATCGATCTCACCGGGTAACGCCTGAGGGCGCCAAGGCAGTTGCAGATGATGCTCCGCAATCTCGCCGGGGGCCGGATGGTAGCGGAAAGACGGCAGCATGGGCTTTTTCGCCAGCTCGCCCGGCGCCACCAACTGCTCGATTTCAAACAACTTGGGAACGGCGTTTTCCGCTCCTGTTGAGATGTCCGTATAGGCCACCACCGTGTGAGTGGTGCCCAAATCTATCCCTACCAGATATTTCACTCTCAACCCTCGCGTACGTCGAACTCAACCTGCCATCTTGCATCGCCGTTTCTGGGAATGGCCTCCAGACACAGGGTGCCGACTTCAGTGACCCGCGCCGACAGACGCACCGGCACGATTTCTCCCGGACGACGCCCTTCCGCCGGTAGCGAGGCCTGGATTTCCGGCAACTCTTCCAGTTCATCCGGACCCCAGGCGTCCAGCACCATGCCCGGCTCGTCATCGCGACGCAACGTGGAGCCAAAAAATTTGAAGCGCACGGGTTCGCCAACGATCAAGCCCAGTTCCTGGCTTTCCACTTTCACTTCTGAGCCTTCTTCCATGCCGAAAGGCGCGACGCACAGGGCTTCCATCGGCGCTTCCATACCAGGCACCGCCGGCATGGCGCTCTCGATTCCCACATAATAGGCGCTGGCGATGCCGCCGCGAATGCGTACGCCGCGTCCACGGCGCACATAGCCGTAATAAGCCGCCCCGCAGGCTACCGCCAGGTCAAGATCGCTGTCCTGCAGCAATCTTGCGGAAGGCGCGCCAGCGTCGCTCAGCCAGTGGTTGATGATCTTCATCAGACGCGAGGACAAAGCCGGCGCTTTAAGTACGCCGCCATTGAACAACACTGCGGTGGGTTTGATAAATTCGCTTTCATTTTGCGCCAACAGTTCGTTGGCGGCGGCGTGCTGACGACTCAAAAACGCCGCCAGATGACGAGTAACCGCCGCGTCCTGGGCGTAAGGCAGGCTGATTTGTGTCAGCGCTCGACGCATTTGCTGTTTCGGATGTTCGTGAACGCCGACTTGCGGGAAAAAGCCTTCCACCAGGGTCTGCTGTACTTCTTCACGAGTCAATTCCGTGCGCAAGGAGCCGCCCAGCAGTTTCGAACCTCGGCTGGGCACCACAATCGGAACCGCGTTCACGTCCTGATCCGACAGCAGTGCTTCTTTGGCGTCGCGGCAACCATGTACGATCGCCTGAATCTGCCAGGGCTGCAGTTCTTTGCCTTCCTGCGCCAGCTTGTTCTTCACCCGATAAGCCAGGGCCAGGTCCATGTTGTCGCCGCCCAGCAGAATATGTTCGCCCACCGCGACGCGATTCAGTTCCAGTCCGCCGTCCTGCTCGGTGACCGCAATCAAGGACAAGTCCGTGGTGCCGCCGCCGATGTCCACCACCAGCACAATATCGCCAACGCCCACCTGGTCGCGCCAGGAGCCGCCACTGGCCTTGATCCAGTTATAAACCGCCGCTTGAGGCTCTTCCAACAGAGTCAGATTGCCAAGACCGGCGGCTTTCACCGCTTCTACGGTGAGATCCCGCGCAGCAGGGTCGAACGACGCAGGCACCGTCACCACCACGTCCTGTTCATTCAGCGGATAGCCCGGGTGTTTATGATTCCAGGCGTTACGCAGGTGCTCCAGATAACGAATGGTCGCCGCCAGAGGAGAAATGCGCGCCACTTCTTCCGGGCTGTTGAGGGGAAGAAAATCGGAACGGCAGTCGACACCGCCATGACACAGCCAGCTTTTGGCGCTCGCCACCAGACGCATCGGCGTTTTCGCCCCCAGTTCACGGGCGACGCCGCCCACCAGGGCATCCGCTCTGACCGCCCAGGGCAGGGCCAACTCCCCTTCTCCCAGCTCGGATTCATGGGGTTGATATAAAAATGACGGCAGTTGCTTCTTTTCCTCTACACTGCCCGGACGGGTCAGTTGCGGCACGGGCATTACGTCCTGGCGCAGTTGATCTTCGTCCAGCGCCTGACCGCTTTCATCGGTCAGTTCAATGTAGGACAGCACGCAGTTGGTGGTGCCCAGGTCGATGCCCACACTATAACGGGGCGATCTATCGGCGTTCATATCGCTCATAGTTCGACCTCCGCCGGCGCGATAATGGCGGCGTCATGTTCTTTGGCGAGTTTCGGCAGCTTCACGTCCACCGCCTTCCAGCCGCGATGCACCAACACGCCGGTGAATGGCGCCTGGCCTGCGACATTGCCGGTCAAACGCACTTCAGAGGCGTTGAATCCTTCCGGCAGTGTGACGCGGGTTTCTTCTTCCTCCTGACGCAGCGGCGCCAGAGTGAAGTATTCGTTCAGGGTCTTTTGACCGCCTTCGTGTACGACACGCGCCGCCGCGCCGATATCCGCATCGCTGAAACCAGCCAGGTCTTCTTTCAGGAAATCGATAAAGCGGGCGTTCTGTTGTAACAGGGCTAATAACTGCAGGGCTGAATCCGGCGTTGAATCTTTAAAGGGGTTAACAGGTTCAGGTTTGACTTCCGGCGCCGGTTCGGCGGTTTTTTCAACCGGTTGCGGCGCAGGCTGCGACGCGACGCTCTGTGATTTCGCATTTTTTCTGGCGCTCAGCCACGCCGCCAGAAATACAATTGCGAATACAGCCAATCCCAAATGCAACAGATCAATTGTTGTGGGCATTGCGGTTAAATTCAGATTCATTATTTTCTCTCTTAATCCTTAGCTATGTTGATGCTGGATTCCGTTGCTGATCAATTAATATGCATATGCGCATCATAGGAAACGCAAATACGCGCCGGGCTTGTGATACGACAGCAACAGACAAATAAACTTGTTGGCCCGGGCGGCGGATAATTCGGGCGTGCAGACGCAGTGCGGCGGCTCAGCCGGCGCATATGATAGCAATAACTTAAAGACGAAGTAACACCGTACGGCGGACGACTCGGCGTCTGCCATCATTCTACTGCTCACTATAAAGACTGCTCGTGAAAGAGACGGTTACGCGCGGGAACTTTATTTAATCTGATTTATGAATTTCGTTAAGAGACAGAATATCAATCACGTCGGATATATCCTTGTGGTATTCCTCCATTAACTGATCCAGCTTCCGCTTAAAGTCGTCCTGTTTGCGATCTTTCATGCTTGAGTCCATTTCCTGCAGCGCTTCTGACAAGCGTTGCGAGACTTCCCGTGGGCTGAGCTTTTTCAGATCTTTTAAAATCTTTAACTGCATGTATGAGTAATCGTTTTTAGCTATCGAGTTAATTGAAAAGCTGTCCGGGAGGTCGAAATCCGACAGTGGACAGGTTTCGTTCAATATAGTGGAGGCGGCGCATCAAGACAATTTGAGGCCGATTTATATTACCCTGTTTGTCGTCCAGAACAAACATTCATTTGTTTATAATACCACGGCGATCTTAATTGATTACTTTAAGATTATTAATAAATGTATCAATCGGTCAAAAAGTCATCATCCTTTTGTGATTTTACCCACTCGATTGGCCTCTCCCACTCGGCCAACCACTGATCCTGTCTTGTCGCACCAATAGTCTCACCGGGTGAATAATTGTAAGCGCCGGATGTCGGACAAGAACCTCATCCATTTGAAAAATCCCGCGCTTACGCCACAATAAGCGACTGAGCGGGACCTCATACGTCCTCATTACCTTGTTATAAACAGGAGAAAAGCATGGGCCTGGGCTCATTTTTTAAATCCATGTTCGGCGGCGAAAAAGCCCCTGAGCCGGAAGATATTATCGAACACAAAGGTTTCCAGATAATTCTGAAGCCACGTAATCTGGGCGGAAATTACGGCGTCGGCGCGATTATTCGCAAAGAGATCGACGGCGAGGTTCGCGAACATCAGTTCATCCGCGCCGACCAGATCCCCAGCAAAGAACAATGTAATGAAATTACCTTGATGAAGGTAAAAACAGCCATCGACCAACTGGGCGACGATCTGTTTCAACCACAATGATCTGACCGCTCAGGTGTCAGTGGTAATAGCGTCCCAGTCCTGATTCATATAACGAATCAGCCAATTAAGCGCGTAATGCCGTTCCATAATGATTTCTTCATTAATGGCGGCATTGCTTACGCCTTTCATGCGAAGCTCAATCGCCGCCCAATGCAGACGATAATAAAAGTCCGCCATATCAAGTATCTCATCCATAGAGCGAAGCTGCGCTTGTGTCGCCAGAGTGTCTCCAGGATGACTGACAATAACGCCAACGTCTGATTCGACATCGCATATCTGGTCGGGCGGCGGCAAAGCCTCTTTATAACCCAACGCCCATAACAATACGTCCAGCCCTTCATAGCGCCAGCTGAATTTGCTCCGGTCTTTTTCCGATGGCGTCGCTGTATTCACAAACGCCAACTCTTCCGGAGAGAAATAGGATTCCGCGCCCCAATTGTCGATAATCCCGCGCACCTGTTCATGGGGCATGCCTTCCGCCTTGACCGCCGCAATGGCCACGGCAATCGCTCTGCGCGCAACGTCGGCCTTCTCTCTTGGTTCAATTGCAGCCGCATCTTCCACTACCGGCAGATTCTGATTCACTGGGCCGCCCAGCGCTTTCACCTCAGCCGTATATTTGCGTTTTCTCTCCAGCTGCGCCGAGGTCGGCTGCGGCGAATCCAGATTAGTTCTCACCACGCCTTGCAGCGCCTCCTCAGCTACCTGAACACCCCGTTCTTCCGCCACAGCTGTTGCTCCTGTCAGTATGAAATTAGAAATGAATGTCGCCAGACACACGCCAAATAGTTTCAGTTTCAATGCAAACCATCCTTAGATACATGTTAAAGCGCACAACAAGTTACAACCTATTAATTTTCATCGCAATATAAATGACAACTCATAGTCTTTCAGACAATATTTACGGTCTGCCGCCGAAAACAGAAAAGCCATCTTTTTCTATCACTCCATCACGTTTATACGTGGCCTTATAAAAACACTTAGCCAGCCATTCATTTAAATCGGGTCAAATATCCTTTATATGAGAATCTTTTAATAAAAAACAGGGAACCAAAGTCAAAAGGCGTTGTTTAATTAATTCGAATGCGATGGCATTCGCATTCAAAACGAGAAGATATATCACAATAGAGGATGTTTTAATGCCTATTCAGGTTTATCGATGGATATTTAAACAACTGTCCTTTTGGACATTAACGTTACTGGTTGTTCCACTTTCTCATGCCGCACTATTCGATCGAGTCGCCGTTACCTGGAACTTACAAGGCTCCAGCCATGCATCGGAAAGTAAATGGAATGTAAGCATCCGCCAGTTGTTGAGCGGCTCTGATCGCGCACAAGTGTTGGCGATTCAGGAAGCCGGCTCGGTTCCTGATTCCGCCGAGCTGATGCCTCAACTCACCCCGCCGCGACTGGATAATCCCCATGCAGTTCAGGTTCCGGTTGAAGAATACCGTTGGAATATTGGCACGCGTTCTCGCCCTGATTACCGCTGGATCTATTTTTCACGCAACGACACTGGCGCCAACCGGGTTAATGTCGCTATCGTCACGGAAGAACGCGCCAACCGGGTGATTATCCTTCCTCCTCCCGCCAATTACGCCAGCGCCCGCCCCATTCTGGGCGTTGAAGTAGGCGCCGCTGGAGACACTTACTTCTCCATTCACGCTTCCGCCAACGGGGGAACGGACGCCGCGCTGATCGTGAATGCAGTGCATAACTACTTCGCTACAGCGAACAACAACGCCCCCTTCATGATCATGGGCGACTGGAACCGCAGTCCTCAAGCGCTGAATACGCAACTGGCGACCAACCACCCGGTGGTTCACGCCAATATCAATCTGGTCAATCAAGGCTCCGCCACCCAGCGCAGCGGGGGCAACCTCGATTACGCCGTCACCGGCTCCATCGCAGGCAGCGCCAATTTAATGCGGGCGCTACTGGGTATCGCCTCTCTGGTTGGACAACTTTCTTCAGACCATACCCCTGTCAGATTTCAACGTTATTAATTAAATAATCAGGACTATTAAATATGTTATCTCGAATTCTACCTGCACTTATTATCAGCGCAGCGATGGCGCAAACCACTCATGCCGAAGACTATGTCAATGCGGCCTTGGAAAATGTTTATACCGGACAATTGTTAGTTAACTATCATAATGGCGCAGGCTATGTATTTACTTACCCTGCTTATGAATATACGGGGAGCGATTTCGAACGCATTAACTGGCGGACGGAATATCTTGCGGACGGTTCACTCCGTTTTAGAAATGCTTATTACACAGATGTATGCCTGCATGTAGACAGTGATTATTCTGGTGTTTATACGCAGGCTTGCGACAACTCCGATCATCAACGTTTCACGCCGATTTATACTTCCACTGGCGCAGTGCAATTGCAGAACCGCAGCAATTCCAACTGTCTCTATGTGGACTCAGGCAGTTCCAACTCGAGCGTCTACCATAAGAGCTGTTCCACAGGCTCCATCGACGCCAGCGAGTTATGGGTGATTACGGTTCCTCGGGGCGCGGCGAAATCGCTGCCGACGCAATAAGCATTATTGACGAAGTCACTGGATTGACCCGTTAACAACCAGGCGCAGGGATGCGCCTACTCAACAATCAAAAGCCTCTATTTCCTTGCGACTACTTGCGCGAGCGTTATGCGCCCATCTTGCAGGTTACGCCCTTGATTTTGCGCCATAACCTGGAAGTCGCTCCCCATCAATACATGGAACCCCAACGGCGGAAGACCGTTTTTCTGGATATTCTCAACCAATGAGGTAAACCATGTTAGCGCCGCCTCGGTTGAATCCGTCCAATCCGAAATAACAAAGCCTGCCTCTTCCAACAATTGGCGTAGTTCAACGGGCTCAACAAGAAAGCTCGTTGCCGGCGTGCGCGCCCAGGGGACAGGAAACAACACCGGTCCGGAGGGACCAGCCAGAATGTCATAAATCGCCATTACGCCCCCCGGTTTCAGCACACGGTACATCTCACTGTAAAGCCGGGTTTTGTCTGGAATATTCATGGCGACATGCTCACTCCAAACAACATCAAACGTCTCATCCTCAAACGGCAGATTAACGGCGTCTCCCTGGCGATATTCCGTCAAAGCTTGCAGGCCGACTTTGGCGGATAACATAGCCGCGGCGCGACAGTATTCATCAGTCAGATCTACGCCAGTAACGCGACAGCCAAACTTCTGTGCGAGACAACGCGAGGTCCCGCCAATACCACTACCGACATCAACCACCCGCTTCTTCGCATCCAACGCCACCACATGAGCCAGCTCAAGCGTCGCCGCCCGACCGCGAATATGGAACGCATCAATCGGCGTCAAGTCCTCCGGGGTGAGCTGATCCAAATCTTTCCCCGCGCGCGCCAAAGCCGCCAATATAAGGCTACCCACGTCCGGGCGGGTATAGTGGCTCTCTATCGCTTCATTGACTTGATGGGGCATATAAAGTCCTTCTCTTCATAATCATTATTCTTGCGCTTCACTCATTCATAGCGCCATTGGATGTTCCCTGCAGATTGTTTTTCATACAAGTCATGAATAAACGTTTAGGCCACCTGCTCAATTTAGTGTTCTCTCCTTTGTTCCTCTCTGGCAAACTCCCCAAAGAAGTTCGAAGCTAACTTAACCTGCTTTCTCCGGTCAAAGTATATTCATCCGCCAAGCTAAGGTATTTATGTCCGAAATACGCACTATCGAATGCATCGTAGACAACCGCACCCTGATTCTGGCCCTGGACGAGTTGTATCGTCGGCGCATGCAGTCTTTTGAAGTGAATACGCTCCTGCCAGCGGCCAAAGCGGTGGCGAAGGTATTGGATGTAGAGCCATGTAGTGGGCCGGTAGAGGGTTACTATGCAGAGACAGAAGCACTGACAGAGTACTTTCAGTTCATGCGCTCTTTACAGCAACAGGGTGCGCGTTCCGCAGATAAGGTGGAAGAGATGCCTGAATTCCGTCAATTGCTGAAAGTCTGTAACGCGGCGATTTATGGCGCTGGCGCCAACCATAGCGGGCTCTTGCCTTCACGACATGATCCCCTCTACTACGCATTAAACTCTCTGCCTCCTGATGAATGGGTGTTGGCGACATTGACGGAATTGGCGGCGAACATCGCCCGGGAGAAAGACGATTATTCATTGGTCGGCATCGCCTCTCTATCCCAGGAGCCCTTACTGATTGCCGCATTACGTGAAAGCTGCGTCTTGTATGGGGCGGTTGCGGCAGGATGCGCGCCCGGCGTTTCTCCGGTTCAATACCAATACATCTGGAAAGTCGACCAAGAAATTGAAGACGCCTGCAATCGATTCATCAACGAGTTCAATGCATTGACGCAAAGCGACATCCTTCCTGCGACGGCTGATAACGCTGAATATTTCTATGACGCCGCGCAGGATGCGGATATTACCGGTCGCTGTGTTCGCATTGGCTATGACGACAGCGTTTATCCCACCCGACATTACCACTGGGCGATTAACGACAGACGCAAAGTCGAGGAATTTTGGAGCGATGAGTTGTGGACGACGCAGCGCTATTGCGACGAAAAGCTTTGGCCCTGAAACAACTGTTGGCGAAGCAGAAATGATCACACACGGACTCAGAAAAGGGGTGGCTGCGACGATGATTCTGGCGGCGACATCTGTCGCCCTTTTGGGTCCACAAGCGTCAGCGCAAGACAACACGGCCTCCGCCCCTAGACAGAACTGCAGCGCCATGCACAAGTCGCTCGGCGCCTACACGCTCATCCTGGAAGACCTTAAAAAGCGCTACACCGGTGTGAGCGATGGAGAGATCACTAATATAAAAGCGACGTCCACATGGAGTTACGTCGTCTCAATCGCCCGCGAAGAACGCATTGAGAAAATCACCTACAAGGTCGACTTAAACCCGGATTGCACCATACAAATTCTTGAGCGCGCCGAGACGGCGGTCACTCCTGACCTCGGCCATTAGCCTTTGCTGGAAAACTTTTCTTGGGGATACACAGACAACGATGGGCAAAGTATTAGAGAAAGTCATAGACAACCGCATGCTGTTAATCGGGCTAAACTAAAGACGCCCCCTCACCCCGTTCGCCCTGAGCCTGTCGAAGGGCCTCCCAGAGCGCTAGCCCAAACAGAATTCCTTCAAGTGAAAACTATTTTCTCGCTTGATTAGTAACACTTCTGGTATTGCGGGAGACTGCCAGCCCTTCGACAGGCTCAGGGCGAACGGGGTATTGGTTGTTGTGACGCCAATCCGGCATTCAAATAGCGTCCTTAACCAAAAAGGAATGAAAAATACTGAGCCTCCCTAAGCAACGCCCCACCCCGCTCGCCCTGAGCCTGTCGAAGGGCCTCCCAGAGCGCTAGCCCCAATAGAGCCCACTTTCAGTGGAAGCTATTCCCCCCTGGATCAGTAACACTTCTTGTATCGCGGGTACTGCCAGCCCTTCGACAGGCTCAGGGCGAACGGAGTCTTAGTTGTTGTGATGCCAATCCGGCATTCAAATAGCGTCCTTCACCAGAAAGGAAGGAAAAATACTGAGCAAACCCCAAGCAAAAACCCCACCCCGTTCGCCCTGAGCTTGTCGAAGGGCCTCCCAGAGCGCTAGCCCCAATAGAGCCCACTTTTAGTGGAAGCTATTCACCCCTGGATCAGTAACACTTCGGTATCGCGGGTACTGTCGGCCCTTCGACAGGCTCAGGGTGAACGGAGTATTGGTTGTTGTGATGCCAATCCAGCATTCAAATAGCGTCCTTCACCAGAAAGGAAGGAAAAATACTGAGCAACTTCCTAAGCAACGCCCCACCCCGTTCGCCCTGAGCCTGTCGAAGGGCCTCCCAGAGCGCTGGTCCAACAGAATCCCCCTCAGAGGAAGCCATTTTCCCGCTGGACTCAAAGCAATATTCCTCCCTCAAAAAATTCGCGTCATACACCAAAAAATCGCTGAGAAATCTCCGCCGGCGGCAATGGTCGGCTATACAGATATCCCTGCGCCTGATCGCAATTCATACTGGTGAGTATGCGGGCCTGTGCGGCGTCCTCGACGCCTTCGGCCACGACAATCAATCCGAGTTCCTGGCTCAGGGCGATGATGTGTTTCGCCAGCGCTTTGCATTTATCCGAGTGGTCTATTCCTGACACGAAGCTGCGATCCAGTTTCAGTTTATGCAGTGGCAGTTTGTTCAGATAGCTGAGGGAGGAAAAGCCAGTTCCGAAGTCATCGATCAGGAATTTGAAGCCGAGTTCCAGCATCTTTTTCATGTTGCAGAGAGCGCTGTCGAAGTCTTTCAGAAAGCAGCTTTCCGTGACTTCAAGCTGAATCAGCGCGCTATCCACGCCAGCGCGCGTCACGATTGATTCAATTTCCTGCGCCGTCTCAGATCTCATTAACTGGATAGTGGACAGGTTGATCGTCACCGGAACCAGCTGATCTGGATACTGGCGTTTCCACGTCGCCAGTTGTGAACACACTTCTTCCACCACCCAGCGTCCTATCTCAGCGATAGCGCCGGTCGCCTCCGCCACGGGAATGAAGTCTGCGGGAGAGACATTTCCCAGCGTCTCATCCCGCCAACGCAACAATGCCTCCAGTGACTGCAAGCGTCCTGATTTGAGGTCAATGATCGGCTGATAGTGCAGATGAAGGGATTGGTTAGCGATCGCTGAGCGCAAACGCTGCTCAATGGCGAATGCTTTTGACGCTTCATCGGACAATGTCTGTGAGTAATATTGCACGTGCGCGCACGCCCCGACGGATTTGGAGCATCTGGCGGCGTTCTCCAGCAATGAAGTAGCGTCCTCGCCGTCATGAGGATAGCTGGTGACCCCCACATTGGCTTCCAGATGCAGTTCGACGCCGCCCACATCGACGGGCTGGTTAAACAAATCATTCAATTCAAAAGGAATGGGATCGCGCAAATGCCCCGGGGTCCTTTCATAGCGAGCGCTTTTCGATTTGTTGGTGAACACCGCAAAACGATCTCCAGACAAACGTGCGACCGATCCTTTGTTTTTTATCGCCGCCTTGATCCGCTTGCCAATAACGACCAGCGCTTTATTGGCGTTGTCTTTCCCCCGGGCGCTAATGACATTGGAGAAGCGGCAAATATTCACCACGCAAACAGTGACGGAATCCAGTCTCCCGGCGCTCTTGAGACGCTGTTCGAGACGGTCCAGAAAAAGGCGCTGATTCGGCAGTCCGGTCAGCGGGTCAAAATAGGCTGACATCACCGTTTCCTGCTGCAGCCGCGTCAGTTTCACCGATTGCAGAAGCTCACTCTCCAGTAGCTTTGCGAAAATCAGCAAGCGCTTTCTATCACGCTCGGACAGCTTGCGAGGCTTTCGGTCTATCAGGCAGCAGGTGCCGACCGGCAGGCCCGACGGGCCTCTGATGACTGCGCCAGCGTAAAAGCGGATGTTGGGTTCGCCTGTGACCAGGGGATTCAAGCAGAAGCGCGGGTCATCGTGAGCGTCCTCCACCACCATGGCTTCGGGCTCAAAGATAGCGTGGCCGCAAAATGAAATCTCTCTGGACGTTTCGGGAACATTGAGACCATGAATAGACTTAAACCACTGCCGATCGCGATCAACCAGAGACAACAACACGATGGGCGCGTCAAAAACATCCGCTATCAGCGCGGTGATGCGGTCAAACCGTTCTTCAGCATCCGTGTCGAGAATTTTAAGGCTTTCAAGGTCTTTTAGACGCAGCGCTTCATTATCAGGTATTGGCGGGGGAATGAAGCCTTTGGAAACACTTTTATTCTTCGCCGAGCACATGCTTCGCCCTCTCTCCTCCGGATCTTATTGCCTTATCTGATTACGGGGTAACTCCTGGCGCAGCTCACTTCAACACGCTATCGCGGCTTTTATGAGCCGTATAAATAAATTTAGCCCAACCCGTCATCATTCCCTATTCGATTACGCCAAATTCCGCCTCTTTTTTGATCCAACTCAGCCGACGGCCGCAGATTCAGGCTACGGCCGCCGTGACGACTTTGTTCAGTCGATCAATGCGGGAACCGGTGCTTCCGGCGCGGACGCCAGCTATCCGTTTCTATCATCAACGGCGGGAACTGGCTGTTGGCGACGTCTTGCCAGGGTACGAACTTGAAGTTGGTGTTATCCCTTTTTTTGCCCTCGTCATCCAGCTCATCCGGGGTGTTGTCGCCATCCTGCACAACCAACAGGCCATAGGGGAAGTCAGGTCCCATATTGACGTTGATGACAGCGCCGCCATCGGTTTCCTGGGTTCCGTCCGTATAAGGGCCGTCGACTATGGCGAATTCTCCCACATAGGCGTTGCTCCCCTGCCGATCATAGACGACGTAACGGTCGTCCCCCTGACTGGAGGCCAGCAGATAGCCGGATTTACCTGGCCCGTAATAGATCGTCAGCCCTTCGACGTCCGCCTTCAGATGCTGACCGCCATGTCCTGGGTCCTGGTCCCACAACAGCGTGCAGACGAATTCCTCTTCTTGCTCATCCCACTCTCGGGTGTATGGCACGCCATAGGACACCACCACATCGACCAGCTCCGCCTCATCAGGATCATCCATTGGGATGCGCCAGACGCCCACTTGCTCCTGAGCGGCGTATAGCACCTGATTGCGCTCGTCGATCACCATGCCTTCCACTTGCGGGTCTTGATCGTCATCGTCCTGGCAGGGGGTCCATTCCACATCATCAGATAACTCAAATTCATCGGGCAGGTCCGTCAAATCATCCACTTCATAAGTCATGAGACCTTCTTTGGTCATCTTGAACTCAGCAATAGCCAAATCCGAGTCTTTACGCTGACTGATCACCGCATAGCCGTCCTTGTGCTTTTTCCGTTTGGATACGGCCAAGCCATAGCCTGTGCGCTGCTCGTTCACCTCGTCCTGATCATCGGAGAAAATCCAGGGAGCGTCTGGCGAGGTCACATCCGTCATTGGGGCAATATCCGCGCCGTTGTAGTCTGGATTAATGCGATAGAAGCGCAGCTTATCAGCGCCGCGATCAATGACCACAGCGAAATCGTTTTCATGTTTGCGGCTCTTTAAACCATATACCAGATCCACATTATTGAAGCGTCCGGGCGCATCGCCAGCGCTGGGAGGCAATGGCGCGTCAATGTGCTGCAGCGTTTGTCCCTGCATGTTTAATACAACGAGGCCGCCCTCTTTCAAGGTGGCGATAACCAGACTTTTAGCGGGATCTTCAGGGTGGGCCCAAATGGCGGGATCGTCCGCGTCGGAGTTCTTACCGGCGTCATCGTCATAGAATGATTCCGACTCAAAACGAGCGACAACTTGGGGAGGAGCGGCAAGAGCCTGAGCAGAGAGTGCGGCGAGAGTAAAAGGCAGTAATTTAGCGAGTTTCATTCCTTCAATTTCCTTGTAATTTCTTATCCTGGGCGCACAATGAATTTCCATTGCATTGAGGAACTTAGCGCTTTTTTATGACAATTCAAATCGCCTCTTGAGGTTATCGCTTTTGACCGTCCCCGGACGATAGTTCACAACATAAACCGGTATTGCGCACGGCCTCCAGGTCTTCTTCCAGCGTCAGGGTTTGCTCCGCCCTGGCCAGAGCCAATCGGGAATGCTTAATCGCCATGTCGCGCATGGCGCCGTCGCCGAAATGGGCCAACGCATACAATGTTTCCTGCAACCTCATGTGTACTTCCGGCGCGCCCGCCCCTTCTCTAGCGATCGCGGTGAATGCATCGTCGAACATGTCCCATAAAGACAATTCAGGAACCTGTACGCGGTCAAATTCGCAGGTCTCGGCGGCGTCTGTTTTTTCCTCCGGGCTCATCCACTGCACGAATAGACGCCCCATGGCGACGACAATGTCCCGCGCCGTTCCTGGATCATTCACCGCGGGAGATAATCCGCGAATAGCGATCTCGGACAGCACCGTCAAACCAAAGCAGGGATCTTCGTCAAAGAGGCGGTTGCGCCCGATGACAAAGGCGTTCTCGAACTTATCCGTCTCAAGCTCCTTATCGCCGCCGATGATGAAGGCGATAGGAATGCTGGGAGAAACAAAAGCGCCCGGCAACGCCGCAATCCGAATATGCACATCGTACTTCTTCGCACAGGCTTGCAGTTTGTTGCACTCGATATGCTGGACGTAGCCGACTTGCCGGGTATATAGCGGGCGGCCTTCACGGGAGGAGCCTTCGATTTCCGCACAACGCATGGTGGGCTGCGCGCGCCGACGCTTCAGCGACTGCGACGTGGCGGTCTCAACTTTTTCGATTACCGACCCCAAGCGCCCCAAACGAGCGATGCGATCCACCCAACGCACGAAGGTAACGATCACCACCGACAGTATCACCAGCGTAATGGAGCACAGCACAAATCGCCCGCTGTTGCCGTAATAGCCGTTCATCAGAGCGACCAACGCCACAATGCTGAAAATAAATGCGCCAATAAAGGTGGACAAGGCGTTCTGCGAAACATCATCGGCAATCACCAGCGCGAACGTGCGCGGGGTCGCGGTGCTGGCGGCGGACGCATAGGCGGACACCATGGAAGCCACCGCCAAAGTCGCGATAACCAGCATGCTGGCGGCGCAGATCTTCAACAGCTCGATCAAGGATTCCTTCGACACCTCCGGCGTCCACTGCTCCCATCCCATCTCAGCGCCAAACGAATCCGCTCCCCTGGACGCCAACGCCGCCGCAATGGAAAGCAAACAGACAATCAACGGCTTGATCCAAAGCCGCTCCCTGATGCGGTTGAGAATAAACTCCAACTTATCGAGCATTCCGTTTCTCCATAATGATCGTCAAGCCGTTCAGTCCAAGCTGTTAAGTTTGCATGATATTAGATACCCACTCAGCTTCTATGCAGCTTTAATGGCTCAGACGTATCGACTAAACATTCTTAATACAAACGGCCAGCCTTTAAGCGCTGGTTACAGCAGTCCCCGTATCCTGTCTATCGACTTAAACGGGTAGCAGTGATTCACAATCACCGTTTTCTTAACACTATGCTTCATATATGAAGGACGACTCCATAGGTAATCCTTCTGCAACTGCTGGCCCATCAAAGCATATTCATGCTCATATCAATCCAGACTCTATCAATACGGATAACTTGAGCCGAGAAATCATAAAGGATAAATCAAAGGAGGTGGCGCATAGCACCTTCCTCCTTTACTAGTTATACAGTCGTCATAATCACGGGCATTGCTGGAGATTGTAGTACTGCGCAACAGAACTCCAAGCCGGCCTCATCGCTGGCTCGGCATCAGCATTGAACGCAGAAACCATGCCGAACCACAAACGTCCGTCATAAGGATAGTCATTGCCTCCTACCCATGCGAATTTTGGATACTGACGATTGCGCATACATACTGAAGCGCCTAGAAAACCATCAAAGGCTGCTTTCTGATCGCTTTCATTCCATATATCACCAATAGACTTACCAAACTCGTCAATCCATAACGGTTTACTTGTAGCAGAATGATATGCATCCAGTATTTTGGTTGCAGTCGATGCGTAGGCTTCCCAGTTTGAGCCATTTGGCAAATTAATATATATAGATGCCGCAATAACAGGTACTGTCGGAGTATTTCGCTCAACCCATCCTGCAAGGCTCTTAATAAGCCGTGTATCATTATTTTGATTTCCTATGACTTCATAAGTCATATTCAAACTTGGATAGAGTTGCTCCTTCCAAGCCCACATAGCTCTGATCCAATTGGCATGATTTTTTGTAAGACCTATCTTTTCGCAGCCATCATTTAGACAAGGAGAAAGGTCGCCACCAAGCATGATCATACCAAGGTTTGTATAGTTCAGACCGCCAATCCACGAGCTATACCAGGTTTTATCATTGTCATATGGAGATTGATCATGGAACTCCCCATTACTTTTCATCTTCGGCACAAGAACGAGTTCAATTGTGAACTGACCGGCATTCTCGCCTATACGGGTAATCTCCATGAAATCATTTACTTTATCGATCATAGATTGACTCGGGACAGGATACATTTCCTCTTGATTAGGAAAATGATCTGCGCCGATCAATATGCGTATCCAGTTAACCCCTGCACTACGGTATTCTTTCAGAATATTGTCAATTTTCCTCCTGACTTCCGGGTCGTACTGGTTATTTAACACCCATGGAAAGTCCTGATGTACACCATCCAAATAGAAAAACGTCACCCCTCTCACATCACCACTAACATTAGCTGATGCTGACAGACTACATACTGAGCCAATTAGCCAAGTAAACAAAATCAAAGCACGTGATAAAATTTTCACCGAATCATTCCATTTAAATTAATAAAAGCATAGCCATTTGTTCATTAATCGTTCACAACTTCAGTTCTCACTCTCCTATTTACAATGCCAACAAGAACGACATATTGTGTCACTTAATTTAATTAAATAAGTTTAAGTCTATTCAGACTAAATTCATTATGGGTGACACTCATTTATTTCATTTAATCTCTTTCTAGAAGGCTTGAGCCCAGCTCCAATCCAAGCAATAATCCCCGGCCCCGTTTTTATACGTTATTTACACCCGTTTTAGTCACTACGGGGCGGTCATACAGGTAGCTAAGATGTACGATTTATCATTGAAAGTTAAAGGTTTTCAGAATACAGCGTCAGCGAAGCACGGCAGTTGCCTTGCGCAATGCGAGACGCTGGCCGGAAAGATTTTTGTGGATACGGATCAGCGTTGCGATCTGTATGCGCTGAACGCCATGCATTATCACTTGCGCCTACCCAGCAAGCTGATTGTCGACCCCACCATCAGTCAGTTTTTTGATGTCCCGCCCAATTATCAGCCTGAAGTGTTCGTGGGCGATATGATGGATTTGAAACGCTGCCTCAGCGATATGATGGCCCGTTTCGGCGTCGCCAAACATCACCGCGCCATTTCCGTCAATATGAGCAGCGTCGACCAATTGCTGACGCTTTGGTCCACGGCGACAGCTAAGAAAACCGGGGACCGTCTGGTGAAGCATGTGGGCTCCGCCAGCGGCAGAATCAGGGCGTATTATTCGTGAGGCCGCTGACATTGGTCTTGCGGACGCCCAGTCCAGACCAAAAGTCTTCGGGATAACTTAGCTCCGGGGTTCCCACCCAGCCCCGGACGATATTCAGCTCATAGCCCTCCTCCAGCTTTTTGTAGCTGACGCTGTGAGCGACGATCGCATCCCAATCCCCGGTGTATTGAATATCAGAGAACGTCTCAGGGTAAGCGCCGGTGCGAACCTTGTGCAGTTCGATCAAAGCAATGGCGGTTTTGAAATGCTGGTCGCCGAATTTCTGGTCAGATTCCTCCTTCAGCCCGTCGATCATGTCGCATCCGCTTAACGCCAATATCAACAGCAGAAGGCTCAGTCTTTTACTCAATGCGTTTGTCATCATTCCGTCCTTGTGCGCTGGCTGGGCGAACCACTCGAACCGAGTCGCCACGCCAGAAATTGAATACCCGTTTGGTTATTCAAATAAGGTAAAGGACGAAATTATAACGAAGGACGGCGCGGCGACCCAACCCACGCCGTCCTTTTAGATAACAGAGAGTTCAACGGCTAACCTAAACCGTATCGCTCCTTACAGCTCATATTCCACGATCAGTTTGGGCGCGCGGCTGCTCTCTCTGCTTTCGATGTCCACGCCGTTGCTGGTTCCGTCAGAAGACAACACCAGGCCGTTATTCGGCGCGCCGGATAGCCAGCTTTGCACCAACTCTATGCCAGCCGCGCCCAAATTAACCGACAGCGAGCCATTGTTGGACGGGGTGAAAGTGGCGACTTTGCCGCCGGAGGTTTCCGCATCGCTCCATTGGGCGGCGCTCTCGCTCCAGTCTCCTTTGGCGGAGTACAGGGAGTAGGAGCCGCTGGAAGGGTCGACAATGGAAAGTTCAGCTTTCACGCTGGTGATTTTCGCCTGCGCCGGCAGGTCGTTCAGATTCCAATGCATCAGTACGCGCAGTTCCTGACCGCCGTCGCTGCCGTCCGCCTCCAAGCGACTGCTATTGCGTCGACGGCCTTGCGAGCCGACCGAAACGTCCTGATCAGAGGAAAACGACTTGGCGCCCCGTCCCGAAGAGTCATCACCGGCTTGGTGAGCGACAATAAGTTTGGCGGCCTGTCCGCCTTCTCTGGAGACAAAATCAACGCCGTCGGACGTGCCCATGCTGGCGATAATCAACCCGTTATTGGCTTCCTGACCGTTGATCCAGCCCTCCACCAAGCGACGGCCTTCCTCGTTCAGACTAATGCTCACGCCGCCTTTGCTGGAAGGCGTAACGCTTCCTACTTTGACGCCGGTAGAGGCGTCATTCCAGTCCGCGCCATTTTCCGACCAGGACGCGGAGCCAGCGTAAACGCCATATTCACCGCCGGAACTATTGACCACCTGCAGGGCCAGCTCCACGGAGTCTACACTGGAGTCGGCAGGTATCGCGCTCAAGTCCCAGGACAACAGCGCGCGCAGTTCCTGACCGCTGTCGGAGCCGTCTGCGTAGACTTCATCGCCGTTGTTATGGAAGCCGTTACTGCCTACGGTCACGTCTTGCGTCGCGGCCAAGGTTGTGGAATCGCCATCGCCTGGGTCGCCCGGACCAGGATCATCTCCGCCGCCCTTGACCTGGGTAAGGCCGTCGCCGGACCGCGTTAACGTCATGATTTCACCGACGCTCTGCGGCTTCCACAGGTTAAGACCGGAAGGCAGCGCCAAAGGATCGGCGTCCCGCTGCGCCTTGGAGAGCGCCGTCACATCGCCTTCGCCGGAAAAGCGCGCGGTGCGCACCAGCACCTCGTCGCCAGAGAACTGCACGATTTTCAGCTGCGCGAAACTGTCCTGATCGATGATCCAGTTCGCATAACGATCCGCAGACCTCGTGGGCGCGCCCCAACTGCCCTCGCCCACATACAAGGTGCCGGCGGAGGCCTGCGCATAACCACCGTTGTCCGGAACCACCGGCCAAGTGTATTTCACCAAGTGGCTGTCCGACTCGAAAGACAGGTTCATCTTGTAGGCGTAAAACGGTTGCGCCCACTCGTACATCTTGTCGTATTTGGACGGCTTCGATGTCGTGCGAGGAAACATCGGTTTGTGGTACTGGGTCATGCGCCAGGTCACGCTGGAGCCGTCGGAGGCCAGATCCGCCTTCAACCAGTCCATCTGCTCGCGCCATTCCGCTTCGTATCCAGAGTTCCGAAACTCCGTGTTAAGCGTGTAGAAACGAGCTTGTCCGCCGCCGATGGTGAAAGCGAAGTAGGTATCGTCGAGAGAGCAGGAACCATCTTTGTTGGCGTCCACACCGAACACCTTACAGATAAAGGTCTGATCGTTATCCTCGTGGTTGCCAACAGTTGGAACCAACGGATACACCCGTTTGTAATCCACCCCGTCGATGACATCGTTGGAGTAGGTTTCGGTCCAGTTATCCAGCCATTCATCCACTTCGCTGGCGCGGTTGTCGTCGGTAAGGTCGCCGCCAAAAAGCACGAACTGAGGGCGCACTTTACTGACCAGACGGTTACCCTGACGGCGCGCCGTCGGGTTACTGCGAGAGTCGCCGCCGGCGATGAAGGTCAGGTCCGCCGCGTTGTCCGACGCCGTGGTAAACCAGAAACGCTCGCCGCAACCTTTACTGTCACAGGCGCGAAAATAGTAGTTAGAGCCGGGCTGCAGGTTCGTCAGACGCACGAAATAACTGCGCAGGCTACCGTCGAAGGTATAGTTCTTCTGGTAAGCAGTATTCTCCCAGCTGTTCTCATCCGTGCTGTCGCCCCACAGAAGATAGGGTGAACCGCCAGAACCCTCGGAAAAAGCGACAATGGCTTCATGGGCGGGATCGTGGTCCCAGACCACGCGAATCTGCGTCGGCGCGGCCAACGCAGTGGACCCGGTCGCCGCCAGGGTTAAACCGGCGAGCACGGCGATTATGGGTTTATCGTTATTCATCGGTTGTAGATTTCTCCAGGTAGTTTAAGACATCGCGACGTCCGGCCTGCCGCAGCCGGATGTTCCCCACGTCGCTCCCTTGCTCATCTCCGCTACTGCTCCATGGAAGACACCAGTCTCGCCCACGCAGCCGTACGCGGAGGCAAGGCCTGTTCACTTCCCTGATAAAAATTGAATGTCATGACGCTGAAATCGCTACCGTCTCCATCCCGCACCGTGGAGGACCAATAGGGTCCAACGGCGGTTCGGGGAAACAAGTAGGCGTTGATCATGGGTTGGCCGGGATAGGTTTCCCGGTCCGTCAAAGAACGCAACTCCTCGATGGTCGGCAAACGCCAGGAGGCGACGCCGCAGTATCGAACCCGATTCAGCGCCGCAATCAGATCGTCAGTGTCGCAGGGCTGAATATGGTCGCCGAGAATGCAGCTGCCCCGCCCCGCTTCGCCGCGGTCATTCAACCGCCAGGAAAAACTGGATTTGTAGTGATGGACATTTTCCTGCCAGCTCTTCACTTCCCAAATCACGTTATTGCGGGCGTCCGCCACACATGCCCAGGGCCCCACCTTGGGCGCCACTTCCGCGCCGTTTGCATCCAGTTTGCGCCAACGCGCCAGTTCCGCCTGTATGCGACGTTGCGCATGTTCGCTGGAAGCGCCGGCGTCCTGCCCGCCGTTAACGGTCATGGCCACGATCATCGCCGCCGGCGCCAGGATGCTGACGCCGATGGCGGAAATTATCTGGGTGCGCTGTCGTTGACTCATGGCCGCACCCTCAAGCGAATGGGTCGATGGTGATAGGCATGGCGGGTTTGCGCATGATCAAAAGGCGCCACCCACATAAACACGCCATCCTCAATGGGAATATCAAAGGCCGACCCCGTCTCGCGAGCGCGGGCCAGCTCCAGATACCAGCGTCCGTCCTTCCACTGCGCGCGGCCGCGCACATCTCCCCGGTCGCCTTCGTAATGGCTCATCCACAGCACCGAGGGCAGACTGCCGCCCACCGGCGTCTCGTCTCGTTCCGCCCGATAGGTGCGCGAGCCATACCAGGTCATGGCGTTCTCCTCCTTGGTAACGCCCGGTCCTTCTCGCGGAATGCGCAGAGGCGTCACGCCGCTGGTGCGGAACCAGTCCCAGTTCTGACGCACGCCGCCGTCTTCCACCGGATCGGGTTGATAACCCGCCTTGTAACGGGGACAAAATGCGCAGGCCGCTTCCGGTTTACCGAAGTGATCATCATCCAGCACCGCCATGTCGCCCCCGCGTACCGCCTTCCAGTGCCAGACGTCGCGAATGGAGCCATCCGTCGTGTAGTGATAACCGCGTCCGGAGCGACTGGCCGGATAGCCCTCCAGAGGATGTCCGCCCAGATGAATGCTGTTATCGCCGCCAAATCCGCCGCCTTTGGATAGCATCACCGCCAGCTTGTCTTCGTAATAGACGCGCTCGTCATCTTTCTCGAACCCAGCATGTAGCGCCTTCCAGCCGGCCTCCGTCTTTTGCAGGGGAAGATGACTGTAATCGGCATGAGCATCCGGCCAGCTAATAGAGAAATACACCGTGTAAGGATTCGCCAGAGCGCGCACTTCAACAGGGACGGCGGTATGGTAGTCGTTGCCTTGATAGGTAGTCACCGTCACCGGCTCAGCCGCGGCCCAGGCGGCTTCATCCGGCGATCCGTCAATCTGAATACGCTCTTTTTCCGCCAAGGAAGCCACCACCAGCTCCTGACTGTCCGCGCCGCCGCCCCACCAAATCGCTGCGCCCGCAGCGCAGGAAACTGCCAGCAGTCCCAAACCCTGAGAGAATTTGCGAGGGATAAAGACCGCAGGTAAAAACCGCCCGCCTCGCAACGCCAGCTGCTCCGTCAGGTGAGCGGCAATCAGGATCAGCAGCGCCAGCGCGCCCCAGTAATGAATCGCCAGGACCCAGTCCAGCACGCCCACGCCGACGCCCAGATAGAACACGGCTCCACTGAGAAGCTGCACCGGCAAGGTGAGATACAACGCTCGTATCAGTAGCCCTTTAGGACGGGTTGGAGCTACGCCAGCGCGATTTTTAATCCAGGCGAATAAAACGGTAAGACTGACGGCCAGCCATCCAAGCGCAGAGCCAAGATGCCAGGAAATCATGTCGCCTTGCGGCGCATTAGCCGTCCAATACTGTTGCAATGGCCAGTCGCCGTCCGCCGCCAGACGCATGCCGCTGGCCAGACTGACGGTAAACAAAGAGATCGCACAGAGGTGAAGTAAAACGCGTAACCAATGAGAAGCGGGAAAGATCATTGTAGTTTCTGTTGTTATCGGTTTAATGCACTCCGCCCGCTGTCAGGAGTGGGCTTAAGGAGATGCGTGATTAAATGTGACTATCAATAGCGTTACTTCAATATAAATCATTGTCGAATAAGGACTTTTCATCCTAGAACCCGAACGCCGCCGCGACAATTGCCTTTCCTGCATAGTCCAATCGAGTGAAATCAACAGGCGAGCCTGCATTGCCGGACGGCAAGCAGCCTAGAGGTTTGCTGTTGCAAGCGCATGACATTCCGGGAGTCGAGCACCGGGAGACCCGCTATGACGACGACGCACGCCGGTGAGACTTTTCTTAACGGGCAATGACCCGTAGCGATATATGAAGTAAAAGAATGAGCCGCAATAGCGCAGGCTATCTGGAAGAGCCGCGTGCAACGGCAAGCGTTGACGCCGGATGGGTGCAGTGTGAGCGTTCATAAAACATTCCTTATTTCATGAAAACAGAGTACGAAGCACGAGATGGCGCGTGCGGGCGTTGGTCCTGCTTAAATTTTAGCCCGCACGAAATGCAATTCAATCTCATTTACGCGCTTTTCACAACCTGGATCACTGCAGGGAGTGAGCCTGCGCACAAATTGATGCTTTCAGGCGCTTCAGAATCCCAGGCTGGCGCCAGCGCCCAGCAACGTCGCAATTCCCAACGCGACAAAGATCAACGCCGCAACGCCGTGCACCAGCCGCACCGGCATGCGATGGGCGATGCGGTCGCCAAGCAGTACGGCGGGAGCGTTGGCGATCATCATCCCTAAAGTCGTACCGGCCACTACCCAGAAGAACGAGGAGTATTGCGCCGCCAGCGCGACGGTGGCCACTTGGGTTTTGTCCCCCATCTCCGCCAGGAAGAAGGCGATGACTGTCGTGCCGAACACGCCCAGTTTGGCGAATTTGGCTTCACTTTCATCGAACTTGTCAGGGACCAGCATCCACCCCGCCATGGCGATGAACGACACGCCCAGCACCCAGCGCAGTATCTCCGGCATCACCAGAGAAGTGACCCAGGCGCCCAGCGCGCCGGCGAAGGCGTGATTGACGATGGTGGCCACGAAAATGCCAAGGATAATGGGAACCGGCTTGCGGAATTTGGCGGCGAGAATAAACGCCAATAATTGGGTCTTGTCGCCAATCTCTGCGAGGGCGACGATGCCGGTGGAAATCAGGAAAGCTTGCATTCGGGATATCTCCTGGGCCGGACTTAACCATATGACTACGCCACGCCCCGGCCCAACCGGTGCGGCATAGTCAAAGGTCTTGCCAAGTTATGGAACCGTTTGCGCCATGGCCTGTGGGCCAAGTGTGTTGACGCAAACCTCTTCCGGGTGAAGAGAGGCTACTCCCCAGTGACGCCGCGCATACTAATGCAATGCGTCGTATAAATCCAGCCGGTGTTTGTATCCAGCACCTGCGTTCCGCCAGGGCGCCAGCCTTCCAATGAGAAAACGCCCTGGCGACAACTCAACGGCTAGGTTTCAGAACCCAATTCATCTTACTTGGAAAACGACTGCCCCCTGCCCGCTCTGGATACGACGCCTTTTACTTCATTGTCAGGAAACTGCTGCTGAGTGTTGATAGGCGCGCCAGGTTGCAGCGCGATGTCGCCCACTTCCAACACGTGTCCGTATATATCCGTGATGCGTAAATCAAAAGGCCCCGTCCCCATTCCGGAACGCTCGACAAAGTAGTTGTAGTCCTCTCTGCCGATCTCCTTATAGGCGCCGGTTGATCCGCTTTCCCGATACGCCAGACGGCTTACAGGATAGCGTTGTTCGCGCACCTGTACCGCCGTCCACCACTGGCTCGATCCCTCCATGAAATACAACTGCAGCGAGGGGTAATCACAGGCCACATAATCCCAGCTAATGGGAATGCGCCCCGCCTCCAGGGGTGAAATCTGCGCGAAAGCCGCATCGGTCAGGTCCACATCGCCGGGATTGCAACCGGGACAACTGTCATCCACCCGCACCACCACGGACTTGCCGTTATTACGATTGGTCACCCGCACACAGCCGCCGCAGGCTTGAGAGCCATTGTAATCGGTCTGGTTCATCGCCGCAGTGAGCATCGCAGGCGCGGGAACGCTGCAATGTCCGCCGCCGTTATAGAAGTAGTACGTCCCTTCGCCATGATGGGAAGCGACAGACGTGTGCGGCGCAAGAAGTTGAGTCTCAGCGAGAGAGACCCGTACAAACAGCGACAACAGAATACTGCCAAGAATCAGAAAAGCAGGTTTGTTCATGAGCTTCCTTGTCCTTTGTCATTGGTGGTTGCAAACCTGGCTTCACGACGGCTTGTCAGAAGCCTGTTCGGCCCTTCCCGCGCCGTGACGAACATCGTGTCTGGTCCCCGGCTGCGGGACTTGCAAGGGCTCTTCACACACTCTGACACAGGCGGGCTCGGGCTCCCAGCGCCCATGGGATAATTGGGAAGAGATGGGAATCAATCGTGACATTATCTATCATAATCAACAGGTTACAGGCATAACCTTATCGGACGATCAGTTAGTCCATACGCCCGGTTGTTCCCGCTTCGGTCAAGTTTTACTCTGCCTTGCCATGTTAACTTCAAGGATCGACATGCAGAGTCTTCAACAATCCGTAGGAGTCGGCGGCGTCAACAGAAAAGCGGACGTCGTCCTCGCGCAGACGCTTCTCAATCGCTTCGCCAAAACCCACAGTTCACGCCTGGCGGTGGACGGCGTCGCCGGGGGCGCCACAGCCTCCGCCATCAAACGTTTCCAGCGGGATAAAGTCGGTATGAGCAAACCCGACGGCCGCATCGACCCGGGCGGGCGCACCTTGAACGCACTCTTGGGAGGCAAGCATTTGCGAATCGCGTGGGGCGGCCGCACCTCCTCCGTTTTCAACAATAAAGTCATTAAAATCGCCGCCGCGATGGATATGTCGCCAGACTACCTTATGGCCTGCATGGCGTTTGAAACCGGCGAGACGTTCAGCCCCCGCATCACCAACGCCGCCGGCAGCGGCGCTATCGGCCTGATCCAGTTCATGCCCGCCACCGCCAAGGCGTTAGGCACCAGCGTTCAGGCGCTGAAGGGGATGTCGGCGGTGCAGCAATTGAAGTATGTAGAGAAATATTTCAGCCCTTACCAGGGGCGTTTGCAGAATCTGGAGGATGTCTATCTCGCGGTTCTGTACCCCGCTGCGGTGGGCATGAATCCGTCCCAGGCGCTGTTCCGGCGCGGCACGCTGACCTATACCCAGAACAGTGGTTTTGACAAAAACAAAGACGGTATCATTACCCCCGCCGAAATTTCACTGAAAGTCCGCGCCGCTTACGAAAAGGGTCTCACGACGGGCTATATGGGATGAGCTATGACCGCACGCCAACGTATTTTATCGCTTTTTCTGATCACTACCGCCGCCTTACCGACGTTCGCTGAAGATACCGATGACTCCACGCTGATCGTCAATTGGGACGGTCGCTACCGGTATGAATCCCAACAGGGAAACACCGCCGGAGGCACGCCGATAATCATGATTCACCTGTTGACCGTGGCCAAAGGAGAAACACCCTGCCGCCTGGAGATCAACGGCTATCAGACGGCGGAAAATCTGCTCTGCGCCGCGGAAATGTCCGGCGCGCGCATCGACATCAACTTTGTCTCCCATGCCGGGGGATCGGTAAAAAACAGTTATGGCGTGGCGGTCTATAAGCCGGGAGAAACCCTGTTTTCCCTGGAGCGTCGCGCGCAGGACGGCGACCTGATTACCCACTGGGGCGCGCTCACGCCAGACGGCGTAAAAAGCCAAAGCGGCGCCTTCTTCGTCAAAGAAGCGCCGGGAGAGCCCCTTTCGCCGCCGCAACAAAAACGCTTAGACTTATCGTCTCCAGACAAGCAAAAGAATGAGTCAAGTGAATGATGAAACTATCCAAAAGGACCTTTACCAGCGCACTGCTATCTCTGCTGATCGTCTCCGCTCCCACTCTGGCCTGCGATGAAGATCACGCCGGACCGCAAGCCGGGGCGCCGGCCAACATCGAAAGCGTCATCAAGAAATTGCGCAACGAAGGCGCCATTCCTGAGAGCGCGACTTACGCCGAAGCGGAGGAAGCTGCGCGACAATATTTGCGGGAAAAAGCGCACGCTTCCGCGCAGTCAAAAAAGGCCACCGAAAAAACCAAATCCGGAATCAATTCCGGTCAACCTCAGTTCTCGCCCGCTCCCTCCCCAAACAACTCCTGACAAGCACGGCGCGGGCTCCCGGCTCGCGCCACTTATCCTAAAGATTATTTCCACAAAGTACTGATATTGTAGATTTTTTTCTGGTTTACTAAATAACGCGACCACGTAAGCGCTTGCTTATGGGGGCGTTTTTCATGAAACAAGGACGTCTTCGGCGTCCCTCAATAATGTGCGTTATTGGGGATGTTTGACCGCTAAGGAAATACCTTATCGGATCGGCAGGGAAACAATAAAACCAAATGGCTTTTGTGAGCGTCGACAATGACCGATCCACGGTCGTTCCGGCATTCACTAGGCGTCGCGGGGACTTGGCGTTTACCCGACTGGCGCGGCATCCGCGCCTGACCGGGCGAACTACTTTATTTATCTCGTTTTGAGATTCGCCGGCAATCCGTTGCCTGCTTTCCCCGCCTGGGCCGAATATGGCCTTACACAAAAGGGCAATCAATAAAAAAGGAATTAATCATGCATAAAAAAAGCATACTGTCGCTCGCTATATCCGGGCTGCTCGCTTCCGCCTCGCCATTTGCGGCCAGCCAGTCGCATCAGCATGGCGCCGGCGCCTTCGATCCCAGCATCGCCAATGAGGGCCGCCTGATTCAAATGCTGAAGGCCGGCGGCAAAATCTCTGAAGGCGCTACGCTGGAGGAAGCTACCGCCAAATTGCAGGACTGGTTGAAAGACCGTAAAGCCCACGAACTGCAACGCGCCCGGATGCAGGCCACTACCTCCGCAACGGCGGCGGCGCTGGCCGAAGAACCTCGTCGCGTTAACGGCAACCATCTGCGTGACCAAAGATGGCGTGAGCTGGATAACCGCAAACTGTTCCCTGATAACCTGCAACTGGAAGAGTGGACCGAAGGCGCCCGTAAAGCCAAGGTGCTCGCCATCCTGATGGAGTTCCCGGACTTCCCGCACAACTCCATCCAGCCCGGCGAAACCGACATGTACTACGAGGACTACAACCGGGAGCACTTCCAGGATCTGCTGTTCTCTGATTCCGGCTACGCCGGTCCTAACGGTGAAAACCTGATTTCCATGCAGCAGTACTACATCGCGCAGTCCGGCGCCAGCTACTCTGTAGAAGGCAACGTAGCGGGCTGGTACATGGCGCAGAAACCAGCGGCGTTTTACGGCAACAATGTGGACGGCGACGCCCGCGCTCTGATCCGCGAAGCCCTTTTGGCCGCGGCGGCGGACCCCAATGTGGATCTGAGCGACTATGACATTGAAGATCGTTACGACCTGGACGGCGACGGCGACTACTGGGAGCCGGACGGCCTGGTCGACCACGTGATGGTGTTCCACTCTGCAGTCGGTGAGGAAGCTGGCGGCGGACAACTGGGCGAAGACGCGATCTGGGCGCACCGTTGGAACCTGGGCCAGATCTTCCCGATCGAAGGCACCACTTCCGACTCCGGCAACTGGGGCGGCATGATGGCGGCGTATGACTACACCATACAACCGATCTCCGCTGCAGCAGGCGTGTGCGCGCACGAATACGGTCACGACCTGGGTCTGCCGGACGAGTACGACACCCAGTACACAGGTAAAGGCGAACCGGTTTCTTACTGGTCCATCATGTCCAGCGGCTCCTGGGCCGGCAAGATTCCGGGCACCGAACCGACCGGTTTCAGCGCTTACGCCAAAGAGAAACTGCAAGGCATCTGGGGCGGCAACTGGCAGCACGGAGCCACCTTGTCCATCAATGAGCTGGACCGCAAAGGCGAAGTCCTGCTGCTGGATGAAGCGGTAAGCAAAGGAAGCAACAACGATGTCATCCGCATCGACCTGCCGAAGAAAAAACGCGTCATCACAACGCCTACCAGCGGTCAGTACGCGTATTTCGGCGGTAAGGCCAACGACCTGCACACTAGCATGTCCTATGACCTGGATCTGACATCCGCCACTTCCGCCAAACTGGCGTTCAAAACCTGGTACGACATCGAAGCGGACTGGGATTACGGCTACGTGATGGTGGAAAGCGAGTCCGGCAAAGTCAGCATACCAGCGACGATCACCACTGATACCAACCCCAACGGCAACAACCTGGGCAACGGCATCACTGGCGCGTCCGACGGCTGGGTGAACGCTGAGTTCGATCTGTCCGCCTACGCGGGTCAGACCGTAAAAGTCAGCATCGAGTACTTCACTGACTCCGGCACGCTCAACCCAGGCCTGTACGTGGATGATATCGCTCTGTCCGTAGACGGTGCAGTGGTCGCCAGCGACAACGCTGACTCTGCGCCAGTGTTCACTTTGGACGGCTTCACCGCCGACGAAGGCTTCACAGTGTCTGATCGCTACTACCTGATGGAATGGCGTACGCACAACGGCGTTGACATCGGTCTGGAGCGTCTCAACGTGTCCGGTCAGCTGATGTCCTTCAACCAAGGCCTGGTCGTCTGGTTCGTGGATGATTCCTGGGACAACAACCACGTGGGCGTGCATCCTGGCGAAGGCTTCCTGGGCGTTGTTGACGCTGACCAGAGAGTGGTCAAGTGGGAAGACGGCAGCGTCGCATCCACCAAGTTCCAGTTGCATGACGCGGCGTTCAACGTGATCGCCTCCGAGCGCCTGAAACTGGATCTGACGGACGTAGACTCCGTAGGCTCCACGCTGAAAGACCAAAACCGTCGCCCCTATCCGCGCTTCATCGATCGTCTCAACTACATGAGCGACGAGATTCCTGATGCGGGCCGCAACATTCCGGAATTTGGCCTCAACGTTCTGGTGCTGTCACAAAGCGCCGACGGCAAAGTAGGCAAAGTTCTGGTGAGAAACACTTCTTCCCGATAGTCACCCTTACGACTATTCGCTAAGCGCCCTGCGGGGCGCTTTTTTTTGCGACGCGCTTAGGGTTAGTTCTGCAGGCGCAGCCCTTACAGGTCCGACATATATCCAGCTTGAATTCGAGTTATATCCAATGCTTGATTCTCTCACTCCCGGGTCGTAAGATCGGCCTTCAATCACTTTCTACAAGTTGTAAAGCATGAGCTCATCCAAGGACATCGCCAAAGCCGCCTGCGCATCCAGTCAGGATGTCGGCCGCATTAGCGTCCGGGACATTTTCATGTTTTGCTTCACTCCCCCGCCCCGTCGCCTTCAGGCCGGCGCGCCACCGCCGCCGCCCGTATTCCACTGAAATAAATTTCGCGCCTTCCATTTGAAGTCAGCCCAGCGCTGACGTGGTCGGCAATGTCTTATTCCCTGCGACGGGTAACTAATTATGTCTATCAACCGAACGACGTTACTGTCTTATTGCGCAACCGCGCTCTTCGTACTGCTGTGGAGCAGCGGGGCCATCTTCTCCAAAATGGGGCTGGAGTCCGCCTCCGCTTTCGCCTTTCTTCTTCTCCGTTTCACTATCGCTTTTGTTGTGGTGCTGGGTATCAGTTTAAGCCGTGGTCAGTGGCTGCCGGAGCCCGGTACGCGACTTCGCGTGGCGGTGACCGGCTTACTCATGATCGGCGGCTATTCCATCTGCTACTTCAAAGCGCTGGAGCATGGGGTAACGCCGGGAGTGCTCGCCACCGTGCTGGGCGTACAGCCGATTCTGACCTTGCTGGCCACAGAGTCCGCCTTTTCGTTGCAACGTCTCTCGGGGCTGTTCCTGGCGTTATCGGGATTGGTTCTGGTGGTGTATCACAGTATTGGACTGGCGCAAATCTCCACAACAGGCGTTGTGTTCGCCCTGACCGCGCTGGGCTCGATCACCACGGGGGCGATACTGCAGAAAGGCGTCAAGCAGGCGCCCGCGTCGGTGCTTCCCCTGCAATACGCGATGACCCTGGTCCTCTGTCTGGCGTTTACGCCCTGGGAGTCCATCACGGTGGAGTTCAATCCGCGCTTCTTGCTGGCGCTGTTATGGCTCGGCGTGGTGATCTCGGTGATCGCCACCTTGCTGCTGTACCGTCTTATTCAGGCTGGCAATCTGGTGAATGTCACCAGTCTTTTTTATCTGGTCCCCGGCGTCACCGCCGCTATGGATTACCTGTTTCTGGGCAACCAGATGTCTTTGCTGAGTTTGCTTGGAATGGGCGCTATTCTGCTGGGACTGACGCTGATCTCACGGACGCGTCAAACGCAGCCTGAGGCGCTGAAGCCGATTGCGGCGACGGAAACATGATCATACCTACGCCAGAGCCTGGCGCGTAAGGCCTCTCTTAACTATATGGATATAGCGCCCCGTTGGGGCGCTTTCTCAACTGGCGGACGTTGACGGGATCAGTCTCGCGTCGGGTCGTGATGTTTCAGCAACTCGTCCAATGTCAGCAAATAGCTGTCCACAAAGGTCGCCATAAAGTATTCCACCTCCGGCATCTGCAGCGCACGGATACGCGCTTCCACATCCGCCTTGGCGTCGTCGAACTCTTTGTTGCCGGCGGCCACTTCCATCTGACATTTGAGATAGGCGCTGATCAGGTCTGCGGCCTTGACGAATTTCACGCTGGCGGCGTCAAACTTGTCATGCAGCAACAGAGGCTCAAAAGGTTTCTGCAGCTCGTCCGGCAATGTGGACAGCACTTCTTTTTCCGCCTCACGTTCGATGGCGTGATACGCGTGCTTAATTGCATCAGAGTGATACTTGATGGGACTCGGCATGTCCCCGGTGATGATTTCCGATACATCGTGATACAACGCGGCTACCGCCAGGGCGTTGGGGTCGACGTCGCCGTTGAACTTGCGATTGCTGATCAGTCCCAGCACATGGGCGATGGTGGCCACCTGCCAGCTGTGCTCCATGACGTTCTCCTCCACCACATTCCTTTTCAGCCCCCAGCGTTTGATCCAGCGCAGGCGTTCAAGGTAGGCGAAGAATTTACTGGTCATGGGCGAGTCTCCTGGGACAATGTCGGCGGCCGGTGATAAAAGGGAATTATAACCGTCCGCCGTAGCATCCGCCCAGACGCCTTAGGCTTCCGCCGCCGCTTCGTGATCGTGGCGCAGCTCTTTTCTGGCGTGGCGCAACACTTGAAACGCAGCGCTCAACGCCAGGCAGGCCATAATGCCGGCGACAATCAAATCCGGCCAGGCGGTCCCAGATCCGAATACACCCAGCGCGGCGAACATAACGGCGATATTGCTCAACGCATCGTTACGGGTGCATAACCATACGCTGCGCATATTGCTGTCGCCCTCGCGATAGGCGTATAACATGGCGGCGACGCCCAGGTTGGCGACCAGGGCCAAGGCGCCAATGACCCCCATGGTGGCGGCTTCCGGCATAGTGCCCGCCATGGCGTTCCAGGCCGTGCTGGCCAGCACCCATACGCCGAATGCGCCCATCGAAAACGCCTTCAACAATGACGCTTTCGCCCTCACCGCCAGCCCCATGCCCAACACCCAAAGGCTGATGCCGTAATTGGCCGCATCCCCGAGAAAGTCCAGCGAGTCCGCCAATAGTGACACCGAGCCGGCCTGCAAGCCGGACAGCAACTCCACCGCAAACATGACCGCGTTGATCAACAGCGCCCAAAACAGAATCTTGCGATAACGCCCATCAACTTTCGGCTTTTCTTCGTGCTCGTTATGGCAGCAATGCACACCCATTCGTCATTCTCCTTGCATTTGAATGCGCTCAGGTTAAAGTCTGGAGCCGCTACAGGGTCAAGCCCTCATTGCAAGAAAATGAAAGAAGCCCGCGGGCGCATTTATGAGTTCGGCGCGTCGCCATGGCAGGGACACTCGCCTTCAGTCGGATCATGGTTCAATCCGGTCAGAATGCCGCATTCGGCGGCGCGATTGTGGATTTGGCACTGGTCACGCAGGGACTGCAACTGCTCCCTCAGCTTCTCCAGATCGGAGATTTTCTGTTCCAGGGCCAGCAGGTGGGTGTCCACCAAATCGTTGACCTCGCCGCAATCCAGGGAAGGATGATCGCGAAAATACAGCAGAGATTTGATTTCGTTGAGGGACATGTCCAGAGAGCGGCAATGGCGGATGAAATTCAAGCGCTCCAGATGGCTGCGCCCATACTCGCGATAGCCAGAGGCGCTGCGCGGCGGAGCCGGCAGCAGGCCTATTTTTTCGTAGTAACGGACGGTTTCCGCATCGCAGTTTGTCGCTTTCGCCAACACGCTGATTCGCATGATTTCCCCTTGTTCACTAGCACCGCTGATAAAGGCGGAAAACGACGCTATCGGGTGACCATATAAATGCGCGTTTTGCCGCCTTCCGTCTTCTGATAATACAGTTCAGAGCCGTCACCGGAAATGGACGGCGCTTCCGCCATCACATCTTCCCCTACTCCCATAACCTCCACCGGAGAGTCAAACGGCTGACTGGTGGAGCCGCGCACCGCCCGCATGATCAGGGCGCGATCACGATTATTCGCGCGGTCCGCCAACAGGATACGGGTAAAGAACAGTTCCAGTCCATCCGTCGAAATCGCAGGACTGTACTCGATATCGCGGGAGTTAACGTTCTCCATCACCCGCTCCACCTCGCTCTGATCGTAATAGTAAGTGGCGCCGCCACGATGGGTGGCGAAGTGGATATTCGCCCGCAGCAGTTGGCCGCTCATGAAGCCGCCGGCGCCCCAGGCCGCCTCAGTGAAATACAGCACGCGACTGTCCGGGCTGACTTCCGGCCCCATGTTGCCCTGGAATTTGCGGGCGAACGCATTCGCCTTGCGAGGCGGCAAACCGTCGATAGCGCGCACGGAAGAAAGCTTACCGCCGGAGAAGCGACCGCTGCGCACCATGGAGTCCACGCCCGTGTCGGAGAACACCAGATTGTTGTCCACGTCGATGGCGGGCGCGCCCTGAACATATTTCTCATCTTCGCCGCCCAGACTGATCTGGCCGCGGTAGGTCCAGCCGCCGTTAGCGCCACGTTCGGCGTAATGCAGCAGACGGTGGTTGTTCTCAGCGCCACCGTTGAAGAAAAGCGTTTTACCATTGCGGGAAATGTAGGGCTCTTCCTGGTTCATGGGCGAACCATCAGGCCCGTTGGGGAGACCGGAAATCGTCACCTGCACAGGATTTCCAAAATCAGCCGCTTGGGAAAACCCAGCAGCGGAGGCCAGCGTCAATAAACAGGCGGTCAAAACTCTATATCGCATATGCATTCTCTGTATGGTCTTTCGTTTTTCTACTCCCTACAGTGAACATCCCTGATATTTGTTCTAGTTTTTCCCACAGCTTTCCCCATTCTGCCGGGCCTTGAGGGCAAATAAACCAACCTCCGTCACAAAAGAAACGAAAACCAGTTCACGTAATGCGCCGCCCCATATCGGCGGGCGTCCAGGGAGGGAGCCAGTAAGGCCACCAGTTATGCAAAAATTACGCCCCGATTACTGCTTTAAATACAGCACGTAATAACGCAATTTTCAAGTTATCTGGCGCCACAGAACGTAAAGAAATGCACTAAATTGGTGTTTTGGTGGAATGATATAGCACCATTTTGGTGCTCATTAATTTTCAGGCGAAGGCGCGCCTCTTTTTAGGGCTGGCGTTAGGAGGCAGAACTGGCGGCTTGCGCGACCACTTCATCGCGGGGATTCTTGGGATAATATTTTTCCGGCAACCGCTCAATATGAGAAAAGAATTTGGTGTCTTTGTAAGGCATCTTCATAAACCCTGACACGCCCAATCCTTTGATCAGCGGAATGGCGGCAATGATAGCGTCCAGGCAATAACGGAACTCCTGCTCCCTGGACGGGTCCAGCAGACGGTAATAACTGTGGATCTTCAAGTGCGTGGGCAAGCTCTCGAATATGATAAGCCCCGTGTGATGTATATTATTAAGAAGCTCTAGTATCTCCATGATTTCTACAGGAAGAACCAGAAACTCTTCCGGGTCGGGGCCGTCTTCAAAATAAGAATGCACCCGACTCTGATCCTCCAGATCCGGCGTCGCGCTAACCTCATAACCCAGACTTAAACCCGACTCGGGAAGAAAGGGTTTATCCGGCCCGTCGCGATCTACGTGCAGGGTATCGCGGGCATTAAACAGACAGCTTTTGAACACCCCCTGGCGATGAATCGCCCGCGCCAGATTCACCATATTGTTCACCGCGGTGACGAACGCCGGCTTTAAATCCGGGTCGCGCAGATTGAGACTGGTGTCGATGTACACCCCTTCCTTCTCCCAACGCACCGCCAATCCGCCCACCACAGGATAGCGTCCAAGACGGCTGACGGCGGCGATGAACGCCTTTTCGATCTCCCCCATGCCTTGCATGAAGTTCTTGTAGTAACGATCCAGTTGCACATCGTTGATTTCTTTCAGCTCTTCTTTGACGCCCTCCTCCCGAAGGAACGACTTGCGCGAGCTGTACACCACCGTATCGATGCCCCGTTTCTGCGGCCGCACCCACACTGGGGCCAAGGGCGTCTCTTGCACCGGCGGCAAATCCAGCATAACCAGTCGCGCCATACGCGGCATATGACGCAGGAAATAGTCGCCCGCCTTGGCCCGCACGGAAGGATCATCATCCATCATGGCGTCCAGCATGCGCGCAAATTCCGCCGGCAACCCCAGAGATACGGCAGGCAAAGCACGATGACCAAAGCGGCAGGATTGTCCTGATGCGAGAGCGTACAAGGTTCCCGCAACGCCCTGTTCGTCGAATCGCGGCGACGAAAGCCCTCCGTTGAGCTGCTCATCGCCGATGAAGTAGACATCGCCCAGACGCGCGTTGGTCTGTTGCAGATCGCTGGACATCAGCTCCATGACATTGGCGGAGACGTATTGGTTGTTCTCATCCAGTTGCGCGAAGACGGCGGAGCCCCAATCGATCAGCGCCACCTGTTCGGTATCGGGGTCGTACACCAGATTGGAAGGCTTGATGTCGCCATGCACTAAAGGACGCCCGGCGGGCCCTTTATCAGAACGAAGATTTCTCAATATATCAGCAAGTTGTGCAGCAATCTTAACAACCAGTCTAGGCGGCAGACGCCCCACTTTGAGCGAGTATTGCTCAAGATCCACCCCCGGCGCACGCTCCATCACCAGAATGGATTGGCGACGAATACGCTGGAAGGCGATCAGACTGGGGACTCTGGGGTGCTCCACCAGTCCCAGCATAAACGCCTCTTCTTCCAGGCGATCCTGTAAATGCTGGGGTAAGGTGATGCGGGAGAATTTGAAGACGTATTGTTCGCCTCCGGCGGTGACGCCGGCGAACACAAAACCGTAGGCGCCCTTGCCCACCATTTCAATATCCCGGTAGCCAAGCTGCTCAAGCTGGGCCTGACACAGGGCGACCCAGTCCTTAAGCTTTTTGGCGTCATTGTGGCTGAGCAGATAAATCGACTGCTCTTCCGGAATATAGAACTGTTGTAGCTTAGGCGCGCCAGTCATTCACTCTCGCAGGGTTATCAGCTCAGATGCAGCAACATCGAGGTCGGGTCCTGCAGGTAAGATTTCCACATATTGCTGAAACGGGCAATGGTTCCGCCGTCAATAATGCGATGATCGCCGGACCAGCTGATATTCATGATCGAGCGCGCCACCACCGAGCCCTCGCTGTCGAACCTGGGCACCGTCTGGGTTTTGCCCAGCGCCACAATCGCCACTTCCGGCATGTTGATGATCGGCGACGCATACGTGCCGCCCAACGCCCCAATATTGGAAATGCTGATGGTGCCGCCCTTGAGGTCGTCCTGACGGACCGAGCCGTCACGAGCCGCATTGGTCAGGCGCTCCACTTCCCGCGCGATGTCGAGAATGCTGCGACGCTCCACATGCTTGACATTGGGCACCAGCAAACCGACTTTGGAGTCCACCGCCATGCCGATGTTGCAATGGGGCAGATAGTGAATCTCCGAGCAGTCTTCATTGACCCGACTGTTCATGATGGGGTGCTGCATTACCGCCATCGCCATGGCTTTCATGATGAAAGGCATCAGCGTCAAACGTACGCCCGCTTTCTCCGCTTCCGGCTTAAGCTGCTCGCGCAGGGCCAGTAATGCGGTGACGTCAACCTCATCGCCAAAAGTGAACTGCGGAATGGTCGTGGCCGCTTCCACCATGCGTTTGGCCATGACCGCGCGCACGCCGCGAATCGGCTCCACCCGCACTTCGCCAACGCTGGCGGGCGTTTCCGGGGCTTTGCTTTGCGCGGGTGCAGCGTCAGCCTGCAAAGCTTTCTGATACTTATGGATGTCTTCCTTCAGCACCCGCCCATGTTTGCCGGAGCCTGGCACGCGGTTCAGGTCCAGAGACAACTCTCTTGCAAGACGGCGCACTGCCGGGCTGGCGGGAACTTTGACGCGCCCTGAAACCTGGGCTGGTTTCTGCGCCGATGACGCCAGACAGGCGGCCTTGGGGGCGCTGTCGCCATTGACCTTGGCGGGCGTCGCAACAGCCGCTGCGCCGTCCGCTGCAAAGGAGAAAAGCGGCGTATGCACTTTCGCGATGTCGCCCTTACCGTAGTGCAGCTTCACGATGCGACCTGCGCGAGGCGCGGGAATCTCCACCACCGCCTTGTCAGTCATGACGTCGACGACAGGCTGGTCTTCTTCCACGTGATCGCCTTCCGCCACCCGCCATTCCACGATCTCGCACTCGACAATGCCTTCGCCGATATCCGGCAGGATGAAGTCATCCCCATTCTTTCCGGCAGGCTGAGACGCCAGCGCGGGTTTGCTCTCCGCGGCTGGCTTGCTGTCCGCTTGTTTGTCCGCCGCCACAGGAACGGATTCTTCGTTAGCCGCTTTAGCAGCGCCCGTCATGTCCACCGCAAACAGAGGGGAATGCACCTTGGCGGTGTCGCCCTCACGATAATAAAGCTTGGCGACGCGACCGCTATTGGGCGCGGGAATTTCCACCAACGCCTTGTCGGTCATCACTTCCGCCACAGGCTGGTCTTCCTGTACGAAGTCCCCTTCCTGCACCAGCCACTTAACCAGTTCACACTCAACAATGCCCTCGCCAATGTCGGGCAAAATAAAATCAGTCACCATCTTCGCCCTCCTAGAAGTTCACGCTCTGTTTAATCGCTTCGTAGATCTTCAGATGATCCGGTAGATACTCTTTCTCCAGCACCAGCGGGAAAGGCGTGTCCAAACCGGTCACCCTGGCGATGGGCGATTCCAGATAGAGGAAGCAGCGCTCCTGAATGGTGGCGGCGATTTCGCCGGCGAACCCGCCGGTCAAAGGCGCTTCATGTGAAATAACCAGACGTCCGGTTTTCAGCACCGAATTGACGACGGTGTCCACATCCCAGGGCAGAATGGTTCTTAAATCGATCACTTCGCAGGAAATGCCGTCTTTTTCCGCCATTTCCGCCGCTTTTTCGATGTATTCCATTTGCGCGCCCCAAGCCAGCAGAGTGATGTCGGAACCTTCCTTCAACACCTCCGCTTTACCCAGAGGCAATTCGTAATCTTCCTCAGGCACGTCGCCGACGGACGCGCGATAAATCCGCTTCGGCTCGAAAAACACGACCGGGTTGTCATCGCGAATAGAGCTGAGCAACAGCCCCTTCGCCTGATAGGGATTGCGTGGAACCACGATTTTGAGGCCTGGCGTATGCGCGAAATAGGCTTCCGGCGATTGCGAGTGGTAATGCCCGCCAGAGATGCCGCCGCCGTATGGCGTACGGATGGTCAGACCGCCGACATCGAACAGATTGCCTGAGCGATAACGGTATTTGGCGGATTCATTCACGATCTGGTCAAAAGCGGGAAAGATGTAATCCGCAAACTGGATTTCCGCCACCGCCACATGGCCTTGGGCCGCTAATCCATTGGCGAAGCCGATAATGCCCTGCTCCACCAGCGGCGTGTTGAAACAGCGGGCGCGGCCGTATTTTTCCTGAAGATGGCTGGTGGCGCGGAAAACGCCGCCGAAAACGCCAACATCTTCGCCGAAACAGATTACTTTTTCGTTCTCCGCCATCGCTATATCGAGGGCGTTGTTGATCGCCTGTAACAGGTTCATCTTAGCCATGCGCCATTCTCCCCGCGCTCTTGGGATACGCATCCGGGTACTTGCGGACATGCATCTTGAGTTTTTCTAATTGTTCATGCAGTTGCGGGGTCACTTCGTCATACACGTCCGTCACCAGCGACTCCACCGGCGGCGGCGGCCGTTTCTCAGCGCTCTTCATTGCGTCCAGCACTTCCTGGCGCATGCTGTCCTGAAGCTGCTTTTCCTCTTCCTCTGACCACCACTTTTTCTTGATCATCCAGTTACGCATACGCGCAATGGGATCTTTGGCGCGCCAGACGTCTTCTTCTTTCTTGCTGCGATAGCCGGATGGGTCGTCGGAGGAGGAGTGGGCGGCCAGACGATAGGTCATGGCTTCGATCAAAACAGGTTCGTTTTCTTCCACCGCGATTTTGCGCGCGGCCTGAGTCGCCAGATACACCGCCAGGATATCGTTGCCGTCTACGCGGATGGCGCGCATGCTGTAACCTAACGCCCGCGGCGCAATGCCGTCTGCGGCGAACTGTTCGCTGGAGGGAGTGGAAATGGCGTAGCCGTTGTTACGGCAGAGAAAGATAACTGGCACTTTGTGCACAGAGGCCATATTCAGAGCGGCGTGGAAATCCCCTTCAGAGGCGGCGCCTTCGCCGAATACAGTTACGGTGCATAGCCCCTTGCCTTCCAGTTTCTGACCGTAGGCGTAACCGGCGGCCTGAGGAATCTGGGTGGCCAGAGGCGAGGAAATCGTCATGTAATTGAGTTTGGCGGAGCCGTAGTGAATCGGCATTTGTCGGCCCTTACCATAATCCAGCTCGTTGCCGAACAGCTGGTTCATGAACTCATCCACCGAGAATCCGCGATAGGCCAAAGCGCCCTGCTCCCGGTATTGAGCCATGATCATGTCCCGGTCATCCAACGCCGCAGCGAAGCCGACGACTGTGCCTTCTTCACCGGTGGACTGCAGGTAAAAACTGAGACGCCCCTGACGTTGGGCGGCCAGCATGCGTTCATCCAGCACGCGGGTGAACACCATGGTGCGGTAGATCTTCAGGGCTTCTTCCTGATCCATCTCCGGCAGCTTAGCCCCTTTATAGGTCGCGCCATCCTGTTTCAGGACCTGAAAGATGGGAAACTTAAATTCATTTCCCTGAATGAACTCAGGTTTATGAATAACTTCTATTGTTTTTGTTGTTTGACTCATAGGGTCCTCTTCCTGGATACGTTCGGAGGCAAGGCGGGCCCCTTTTGAAGGCTCCGCTCCACTTTCTACTGTAGACGGTAATCCACCCTGAGGATAATAGACTTTAGTGACGTTGACGTAAACGTCAGCATTGAAAAAAATGCTGACTGATCAGCCCAGTGGACACGATACTTTGTGCAAAACAAAGTCGCCCGGCAGTCTGATTTCACATGTAATTGAAAGCCCCCCTGCGTGATCAGAGGGGTTTAGGAGCCGTTGTCCTACAAAGAAACGTCTCGGCCCAAGGGAGCCAATCGTAAGAGATGCCCCTCTTGGCAACCCAGCAGCCGAGCGAACGTGATGTGGCGGGTGTAGCTAATTATCTGAATCCGTGATTACAACTACCGAGTCAAAACAAACGGAATTGATTAATACGCTTGAGCTGAGAACGACTGATGATTATGGAAGGGTTTCATCACCCCTTCCATTCCTGGTTGCCTTTGCCAAAGGCAGTGGAAACAAATCCTGGTACATTCCGGGCGTACGCGCTGAACTTGCCCGCACTTTCCTTGGCTAATACGTAACCAGACACACCAAAAAAAACCGCGGCCAAAATACTACTGGCGGAGGAGAACATTTCATAGCTTTTCTCAAGCACTGTGTAGCCCGCAGCCCCGCCCACTCCAGAGACAATAGACTTTGCCGCAAGTTTTTCCATTTCCGCGATAAATGCTTGACGAGCGTCTTTGTTACCTAAAATATCAGTAGGATTAACCTGAACGCCAGCATAGTGCAAGCCCACTTTTTCACACAGGTCTTTCAACGCTTTTTCCGTGGTGTTTTTCCCTCGTGGGTTGGAAAAATACACAATCTGATTTTCCAACTTATTCCCGGCGGCAATTACATTATTGGCAAGAGGGTTACTTTGAATAGTTTCCAGAGCTTTTACAAAAGAGCCCGCCCCTTCGCCATGAATCAGCCAGCGAATATTCGCGTTTTTCTTTTGCGCATTCTGAATCATGGAGACTATGTTTTTCACGTACTGCTGGTTGTTGAAATCATTATTCAGCCAGACCAGGGAAAAGTGGCTGCCCGCCTGTTTGACTGTGTTTGGACTGAAGGCCACGGAGTAGGCGTTGGCGATATGGACAAAGATCTTCTGACCAGCTTCCTCTTTGTTTGCAAACTTACCCACCACCGCTGCGGTATGGGCGCCACTCCACTGATGTTGAAGCTTCATCGCCGCTTGCGGCTTATTGTCCGTTTTCCAATCACTCGCTTCAGCATCCCAATCAACCTTGTATAGTCCGGGCGTATTTTCAACGACAGACTGAAGACTTTCATCGATACATAACCACAGCACTTTGACATCACCGTTCGGCTCAATACTGTATTGCATCCGAATAGCCCCAAAGTCCTGTTGTTTCATCGCACCGGTCTGAGCGCCGGGAGTCACCGCCAGCGTATAGATAGCCCGGTACATACTGGTCATGTAAAAGTTCCCGGGATGCTGGCGCTTGATCCTAAGCCAGTTGTCATAATTCCGCTTTTTGATCAGCACATTGCGCTGAACATTGGGGTCCTCTTCTTTAGTGATTATCGCAGGCCATTGTGGGTCCTTAAGAGACACAGCTTTCTCCTCGTTTAAAATCGTTTTTTAGATGATTTCCGGTGATCAGATATACTTATGGAACAAAAGGCGGCGGCGTCGTGCCAGATTTAAGAATAATTGTATCTGGCTCGCCCCTAGTTGAATCACCATCTCGCCATTCCGGGTATATCCAGTTTTCCGGCTCCCGCTGGGGTGAAATGCGGGCATCAGGCCAGCGCTGTCGGGCCTGTTCCTGCTGGGCTCGGGCGGAGGGACTGAGTTCCAGTTTGATATGGCGGCAGACCTTGTCCCGCAGAGCGTTCATATGCCGAATGGCGTACTCCACCGGAGCGTAGCCGTTATTATGGAACATCAAGCGAAGGTAATGGCGGTCATCCAAGGGGGTTACGGCGTAACTGGAATATTGGGCTGCACTGAACGGTGAGGGCACATGGATTTTGCTCAGGTCTTTGTGGATTTCATAATGCACCCATAATGTGTCGCCTGATTGCCGGGCCTCCCAATTCATGGGCGCCCGCTTTTCAGCTTGTCGTGGTTTCTCTGGCCCCATGCGGTAACATAGACGCACAAGAGCCTGCTCCAGATGATGGGGATTAAAACAACTCATCCCCTCCGGTAGGCAGTTAACCTGCTCCACTACAGCAATGAAGGTCGTATACCCCAAACGCCTCAACCGCCAGAACGGACCGTAATAGTCCCAGTTTCGCTTAATAAACAAGGTGTTGGTAAACAGATCATCAATTGTGCTTTCAGGATAAACAGTTGGATCGTAAATATTGACTCGGGGAATCGGCGCTTGTAAATCCTCAAATCCATCAGAATCGTGATGGGGCGGTAGTTGCAAGCACAGTTTGGAGCCGCTTAAGTCAATTTCGATATTTTCTGGTTTGTCTAAGCCAGGAACGTAGGGATGTCTGCGGGAGGCGAATAAGCGTTTTAGCATAGAATATTTGGCGTTAATCCATTTCTGCCCTGTCAGCATAAGCGACAGAGGCTACTCACTAGAATGAAGGGTATCGCAAATACTAGAGACGGGCTCTAGTAGGGTCAATCGTCCATATTACTTATGTTTTGTCGGCCGTGGGCCAACGTGTGAATTGCTGGTCATGTAAAATGATAACAATGTGCAGCGTTTAACCCTCGCACAGGTACGTTTTTTCAGATGTTTCCAGCGAGCAAATTTACTTAGGGGACAAAAGGAGGAGGAGGTGAGCCAGGCTTAAGGATAACTATATCAGGCTCTCCTTTGCCGAAATCCCCATCGCGCCATTTCGGGTATACCCAGTTTTCTGGATCCCGCTGAGATGAGATCCGAGCATCGGGCCAGCGTCCCCGGGCCTGTTCCATCTGAGTTCGAGCAGAGAGACTGAACTCCAGCTCGATATGACGACAAACTCTGTCCCGCAAGGCGTTCATACACATGATAGCTTGCTCCACTGGGGCATAACCATAGTTATGGAACATCAGACGAAGATAATGGCGGTCATCCAGGGGAGTAACCACATAGCTGGAGTACTCGCTCGCGCTGAAAGGCGAAGGCACATGGATTTTGCTCATATCTTTGTGGATTTCATAATGCACCCATAAAGTATCGCCCGACTGTCTGATCGCCCAATTTATCGGCGCGCGCTTTACAGCTTGTCGTGGCTTCTCCGGCCCCATCCGATAACATAAGCGCAACAAGGCTTGCTCCAAGTGACTGGGGTTAAAGCAACTCATTCCTTCCGGCAAGCAGTTAACCTGTTCCACCACTGCAATAAAGGTAGTGGAGGCTACTGGCTGCATGCGCCATATCGGCCCGTAATACTCCCAACCCCGCTTAATGAAGACAGAGCTCGAAAACGGATCTCCAAATGTACTGTCACGATAGATTGACGGGTCATAAATATTGACCTGGGGAATAGGAGCTTGCCTTGCTTCAAACCCTTCATAATCGTGATGAGGCGGCAGTTGCATACGTAGTTTTGTGCAGCTTAAATCAATTTCGATGACTTCAGGTGTGTTTAACCCTGGAATGTAGGGACGTCTACGGGAGGCGAATAAGCGTTTTAACATGGGGTACTTGGTGTTTTGTCAGCGTAAAACGTAAAAAAGGCTACTAAATGTTGAAATCAGGGATACTAGAGATGAGGCACAGCAGGGTCAATCGGTCGTTTTATTAGTGGAATGCGCTGAATTCCTGTGAGAACTTTGCCTTGAGCGCCTTAACGTCGCAAAGCATCAGGGCGATACAGGGCGCTTCAGCTGTTGATGATAGAAGTCAGTAAAATCATCGGTTTTCCCGGGTCTCTTGGACCCGGGGCGCGATCAGGAGGCTTTGGCGTCGTAGGTTTTGCCCCGCCGCAGGGCCCTTGGAAACGGGAGCTTCATTCCGTTTTTCACAGACACCATGAGCACGGACAGGAAGATCACTCCGCTGCCCAGAATTGTGTACATATCTGGCGTTTCATCGAAGAACGCCCAGCCGATCAGGTAGGCCAACGGTAAAGAGAGATAGCTGATATGGGCGGCGATGGCGGCGCTGCCGATACGCAGGCCGACGATCCAGAAGTAGCTATACACTGAGCCCAGCACGGCGATCAGGCCGATAAAGGAAAAGTCTTTCAGCGATACCGGCGACCAGTCCGCCACCGCCATGGGGCCCGACATCAGAATCGTCAGAATCGCCAGCCAGAACATCAGGCTGATGGGACTTTCCTCGGAGCCGTACTTCTTCGTGCCAATATGCAACAGGGCGAAGCCCAGGGCGCCGGCGAACGGATAGATGATTTCCAGGGGCGTGAAGTCGCCGCTGGGGCGGGCGATCAGCAACACGCCGATAAAGCCGACAAGGGTCGCCAGCCAATGTCCCGGAGCCACTTTCTCCTTCAGCCAAAGCGCGGAAATCGGCACGATGAACAGAGGCTCAGCGAAGAAAATCGTCACCACCACCGCCAGCGGCAGGTTGGCGAGGGAGTAAAACAATAGAAAGGAGGCGACGCAGTTGAGCACGCCGCGCATCAAATGCGCCTTCGGCGACTTCCAGACGAAGATGCCCGCGCCTTCTTTTACCGCCATGGGTATCAAAAGCAGCGCAGCGAAGCACCACCTTAGAAACAGCAACTGCCATGTATCAACTTCTTCCCCCACCTGTTTAACGAACGCATCCATCCCTGTGCCCGCGACGACAGCGATAAAAACAAACGTCATGGCTTTGCTATTTTGTGTGTTTTCCATTTTGGTATCCCTTTTTTATCCACGGTTGACCGCTCGGCGTTCACCCCCTTGTGAACGCCCCAAACCGCATCGCGTCACGCCTGCGTCAAAGACACAGGCTCGCCGCTCTGGCGTCCGCCTCCGCTCGGGCTTTGTTGACCCGCCCGGAAAAGGCCGGCCTCAGCCAGCGGTTTAACTCCTGATGCACGCGCGGCTCGAACAGTCCCCTCTCGCTCATCCACTCATCATTGAAAATTGTCGGCAGATATTTTTCTCCTCCGTCACAGACGATGCAGACCATCGTCCCGCTTCCGCTCAGGTTCTGAGCGATTTTGACGCTCTGATACACTGCGCCTCCCGCCGAACCGCCAATCAATAACCCGCGCTGACGCGCCAGGTAGCGACAGGTTTCAAACGCCTCCGCGTCCGTCACCTGATAGCCGTAATCCACCAGTTCCCGGCGAAACGCCGCGCCAATGGAATCCCCCGGGGGCACGCCAGTGCCGGACTGGTAATAAGGTCCGCCTTCCTTGCGAAACACGACTGACCCCACTGGCTCCACGCCGAAAATGCGAATGTCGGATCGATACGTCTTCAGCGCTGAGGCCACGCCGGTGATGGAGCCGCCGGTGCCAACGCAAGCCACCAGCGCATCGATGACGCCGTCTGTGTCGCGTATCAGTTCATGAGCCAGGGTGCTGGAGTAGCCGCCTGGATTGGCCTGATTATTGGATTGATCCATAAAACAGGCGCCCTCAATTTCACTGGCCAGACGCGCCGCCGTCAGCTCTCTTTCCACCGTCGCCACTTCGTCATCGGCGTAGTCGCCTTTGACAATATGCACTTCTCCTCCGTAGGCCTTCACCGCCATGACTTTCTCAGCGGCGGCGTGATGATCCATCACGGCGATAAAGCGAAAGCCCATTTCCGCGGCCAGCAGGGCCAGCCCCGTCGCGGTGTTACCGGAAGACGACTCCACGATAACGCCGCCCGGCTGCAAACGGCCTTCACGCACCGCCGCTTCGATCATGCTGCGGGCCATACGGTCCTTCATGCTCATGCCGGGGTTGAACTTCTCCAGCTTCAGCAGCAATTTCCAGGAGCAATCCTGCAAAGGCAGCTCCAGTAGAGGGGTTTCGCCGATTAATTCCGACACCTTTGTTTTAATCATGTTCATTCCTTATTCGTTATATATCAGTGCTTTCCAGTCCTGATTGCGAAACTGCTCAGAACGACTCATCCAATCGCCATGACCAATCGCCATGCCCTCCTTCATGGTCGTCGGTTGCGATTAATGCAAGTTTTTGCGGTGTCGGCGCACGGTGAAAACGGGTCTCCATTAAATCCATCTGATAACCGGCGGTGTTTACAAAGGCCAGACAATCTCCCGGTTGCGGCAGATTCTTGAAAGGAATCCACCGCTTCGTCAGTACGTCCGACTCCAGGCAACTACCGCCTGCGATATAGGCGACGCCCGTATCGCCCTGGCCCGCGCCAATCACGATCGGGTCCACCAGAAACTCTGATTGAAACCAGGGTTCACAGGCGCTGAAGCTGAAACCGTCGACAACGATGACATGCTTGCCCGCTTCCAAACGTTTGACGCCTTTGACGCGAAACAGGGTCGCTCCGGCCTGATCCACCAGGCCTCGTCCCGGCTCCACATATAGCGCCACACCCTCTTGGCGCAGACGCTCACGATTGCCGCAGGCCATCACAATATCCTCCAGCGCCTCCTCTTTTACGCGAGGGGACCAATAAGGATAGAAATTGTCTGGGGAGCGGCCATCCATATAGTAATGAGGCCCGTTGTAACCCTGGAACGCCTCCCAAGAGCCTCGGGAAATATAGCGAGTCGGAAAACCGCCCCCTATGTTGACGCTGTTGGCGTCAAAGCCTAATCCACGGAAGTAGCGAATCATTTCAATGGATACCGCCAGCGCCTCCGCCCGCTGACGGATGGAGTAGCCGCCCAGGTGAAAGGCGACGCCTTCCAGTTCCAGTCGATGCCGAAACGGCTTCAGCGCGTCCGCCAGAGCCCTCAGCGCTTCGCTATTCATGCCAAATCGACTGGCGCCGACATCGCCGTTCCAACGCAGCTTGATACGGGTTTTATCGCCTTGGCTAGAGGCCAGCAGCAACGCCTGCAGCCCCTCGAATTCTTCCGCGGAGTCAATGGCGATAATCGCCCCCGCCTTCATTCCCAGTTCAACAAAGTCCGGGCTTTTAAAGGCTCCGGATAGCGAGCATCTTTCGCCCTCGACGCCGGCAGCCAGCGCATCCTGCAGCTCAAAAAGGCTGGAGACGTCCGCTCCCGCGCCATTGATCGCGACGGCCTTGAGAAAGCTGTGGCAGCGATTGACTTTCATCGCATACAGCACGTCGCCGCGAATATCGGCGTTGGCGTAAACCCGCCGAAAACGGTAGAGATTTTCTTCAAATATCTGCGGAAACATCAGATGCGCGGGCGAGCCGTGCGCATCCATCAGCGCATTTAAACGAGCTGGATCGGAGCCCAGCACATGTTGCGTCAGGGGATGAATCAACGGCGTCAGATATGGCGCAGCCTCTCCCCTCACGCCATCCCTCCGGCATGATTTAATTGTCACCATTACTTCCCGGCTCCCCTGGTTAACGCACCAACGCCATAGAACGTTGCGGCCAACCGGAGGGGAAGTAACCTGTGATATTGTCTTCAAAGCCCCCGCAGTATTCATAAGCCCAATCACGAATTTCAGCGAGCATGGGGGTATGGACGTTCAGCCTTCTGGCGGCTTCCAGGAAGAAGTCCATGCCGTAAGGCACATCTTCCGTAAAGATGCGATGGCGACGATTGACTTCAAAGCCGCCTTCGCAGGTCAGCATGGGTATCTTAATGCCCGCGTAAGCAGGGTTAGTGCGGAAGGTGGAGTACAGCGTGCGCGGATTGGTGATCTGTCTGCCGTATATTTTTACGATGTCTTCGTGCAGCGGCAGCGCAAACGGGAAATCGGAGCGATACACCTCTTTCAGCGCCGCCAGAATGGCCTGCTGCTCTTCGTCGCATTTCTTGATCAGATAGGCGGCGAACTCGGTGAGATCTTCATAAAAGCTCAGTCGCTCTTTGAAAGGTCTGCCATCCCACTGTGAATATGGGCCGACCAGGGAGTACAGGATAGGCAAATGCTCAATCGGATTGCCCGCGCAGGCGCTCAGCTCAATATAGTGCTCCGCACGGCTCGCAGGCTGGTAAAACAGTTTTTCCAGGGCTTTCTTAGCCAGCTCCACCTTGATGTGAGTTGGATTGGAAATGGCGTAAAACAGTTCCTTCTTGAATCCGAGAATGCTCACGCTCTGGCCAGGCACAAGATGGGACGCCATTACCGGCGTGTCCTTGATGCCCCAGGCGTAAACATTGGAGCGTCGGCCGATGTGATAATCCACCATCCAGTCGAAAGCGCCCCAACCGGGTATCGCGCATAGCTGCACGACCTTCTCTTCGGAAATCAGATTGGCGATCTGCGCCAATACGCGGGGACGATCGTTAGCGGGATTGGTGATAAAAATCAGATCCGCCTGGGGTATGACTTCAGCGGGATTGTCCGTCACCCGCACCGGCTTGGCGTGCAGATCCTCTCCATAGGGGGTGGATACGACAATCTGGCCATTGGCGCCCAGTCTTTCGTTTATCTCCTGGGCTTTCCGGGTCAGCATCGAAACTTCCTGCCCTCGTGAGGCGAAGATACCCAGAAGCGCGTGGGCTTGTTGGCCCCCGCCAATGATTACGATATTCATATTGCGAACTTCCTTTCCATTACTTCTTGACTTGGAACACGGGTTTGTCAGGTCAAACGCGTTACCTTACGCTTGGCGTTGCTGCGTTATATCGCTCTGTGCCGGGTCCTGCAATTGCCTGCAACGTCCGGGTTTGCGGCGGGCTTTCCATGTGCGCCCCTGGCCAGGGCGTCCTACGCTGGAAAATCGTTGATGATGTCGGGATTGGACGCCCGTTGTGTCACAAGCCTCCAAACCTCCATCCACGTAACCAGCGACAAAATAAGCGGTGCGTGGACGGAAAAGTTGAAATACCAGGCCGCCCAGGAGAAACCCCTCCATAAACGGCATGACGACACACCTATCCGGCCGACGGTCCGCCTCTCACTGCGCCGATTAAATCGCCGCATCCCGAGAACAAAACCTGTCGCCGCGAACAGTGACAACCTTGTCAGTACTATGCAAAAAGCAACGTTACAATTTGTTTTTATTTAGAAAAAGATATTTTAATCGACTCAAAAAAGTAAATTGATTATATTGCACATCGCTGTGATATTTTTTCCAGGAGGGATGTATGAGGAGTAACTCACGGCCTTCATTAAAAGCCTTGGAAGTTTTTGAAGCAGTCGCCCGCCACCAGAGTTTTTCTAAAGCCTCAGAAGAACTGTGCATCAACCACAGCGGGGTCAGCAAGCATATCAAAGCCTTGGAGCTGCATTTCGAAAAGCGGCTGCTGGTGAGAAACAATAAGCAGGTGCAGCTGACCGAAAGCGGTCAGCGTCTGTGGGAACAACTCACCCAGGCCTTTGAGATCATTCGCGGCGCCTGCGGCATTCCCCACGAAAAGAATTTTATCGAGATCAAAGTGCCAGTCACCTTCGCTATCCGCTGGGTGCTGCCGCGTCTCAGCCGCATTCGTGAGGAAACCGAGCTTAACCTGAAGGTGACGACCGCCTGGCGTCATTCCGTTGACTTTCTGAAAGAACACTACGATATGGGCATCATCTTTTGCGATGAGCCGTCCGACGAGTTCTTTTATGAAGAAAATCTGGTCGCAGTGTGCTCCAAAGACTACTACGAGCAATTACGGGGGCTGTCCGATCAGGAAATACTGGATCAGGCGAATTTCATCAGCCCCAACCCCTCCATGTCCGACTGGGAGTTATATTTCTCCCACACCGGCCTGCCCGGCGCGCAAATCAGCTCAGACCGTATGCTCATCATGGATTCCATGGAATCCGCCATCACCGCCGCCGTGAAATTCAGCGGCGTCGCCATCACCGATGTGCTTTATGTGCAGAGTGAGCTGGCCAATGGACAATTGATCAACGTATTCTCCCGCACCGTGAAGACCGGCCTGGGCTACAAGCTCACCTGCGTCCCCTCGTTACGGGACAGCAGGGAGTATGAAACACTGCTGCAATGGATCACCCGCGAGACCAATAGTCAGCCAGCGCGCATCTTGAACAAAGAGGCCGTGACAGCCGAATAGCTGTGATCACGGTCCTTCTTCCTCGCCCTCTCTCCGCCGCACTGCATTACCGCCTCTACCGCCTTCGCTGAACCTTTCCGTCGTCCTCTGCGTATCTTTCCCTGTATGCGCCAACAACATTGCAATAGCCTCAAACAGACAGCCCAACATGACTCAACACCGCATCGTTATCGTCGGCGCTTCCGGCGCTATTGGGGCCGCCCTGACCTATCGGTTCGCCAGCGAGCCCGACGCCCAGGTGTTTGCATTCTCCCGTTCACCTCGCACTTGGGAGCAAAGCAATATCCAGTCAGGTCGCCTGGATTTTAGCGATGAGGAATCCATTCAACGGGCTGCGGAGATCGCCGCCGCTTCGGGCCCACTAGATAGAGTGATCGTGGCGGTGGGTCTTTTGCACTCGGCGACTATGCGACCTGAGAAGGCGCTGAAAGAGTTGGAAAGAACGAACTTTGAAGCCTGCTTCCTCGCCAACGTCATTGGTCCGATGCTGGTGGCCAAGCACTTCCTCGGCCTCTTACATCCAAGCCGTCCTGCGGTGTTCGCCGCCTTATCCGCCAGAGTCGGCAGCATTTCCGATAACCGATTAGGCGGCTGGTATGCTTACCGGAGTTCTAAAGCCGCCCTGAATATGGCCCTCAAAACCGCCAGCATTGAAGTGGCGCGCCGTAATAAACAGGCGATTGTCGTCGGTCTGCATCCTGGTACCGTCGCCAGCGCCCTCTCCGCCCCCTTTCTGGAGCGCGTCCCGCCACAGCGGCTTTTTACGCCAGACCAGGCCGCTGGACATCTCATGAAGGTTATCGAACGATTGCGCCCGGAAGACACCGGCAAACTATTCGCCTGGGATGGTAGCGAGATTCCGTTTTGACGCCCCGCAGACCACTGACAACAGGATAGCGCTCCCTAAAAAATATCCGCCGAGTCATCGTCTTCTTCCGTGAAGTCAATGATGGCGCTATCCAACGACGCAGCCTTGGCGCGGCTGTAAAACTCCCCCGAATAATCGCCGCCCAGCAAAACTTCCGTTCTATCCGTCTCGCCAAATAGATAAATCATGCGGTCTGACAGCGCCGGCGCAGAAGTCTGCTCACGCAGCCGCGTAATGGTTTCTTTAAAGACTTCTTTGGCGACGGGTTTGTCGATATCGGCGAAGCGTTGCTCCACTAGCGGCAAATACTGTTTGGCGTCCAGGTCGGCGATGGCGCATGCGGCGTATGACAGATTCTTGGTATTTTCGGGATTCCCGAGGAACGCCGCTGCGCCGTCTGCGTCACGTTTGATCATCCACAACGCATAGCGGGCTTCCATGACGAATTGCGCGCCTTCATAACGCCACTCAAAACTTTCCAGGAAGGACTCCAATACGCTCACGTCCCCCGCATACCCGCACAGCGAAAGCGCGATCGCCACAGGGCCGGTCTTGCAGTTCAACCCATAGGAGGCGTCGTCATCGCTGACCTTCTGCAACACCCCTAACAAGATATCGGTCGCGTTGGGTATGTGGTGGCGCGTGTACGCCATAGCGAGAGCGCCTACCAGCCCTTTGTTGGTTTCATGATATAGCGATGGCGTGAAGCCATAGGAGTTCAACTTTTCGCTGCGCACTCTTTTGGCGTACTCGAAATGCCGCTCAAAGCTGGTTTCCAGAAACGCTGTGACTCTGCCCGCGTATTCCGCTTTCCGCCCCCAGCCATGCAACGTGGGCAGCCAGCCGGAACTATAGTCGTGATCCTCCACTTCCAGCTGCTGCGTCAGTTTGTCGAGCAACATGGAGAATGTCGTCTCGTCACTCATATTCGCAAACAGGTAATAGCGATAGTCCCGTTCTGTCTCCGCCATATGCTCATGAAGCGACTGCATGAACGTCTCCGAGGCGTTCGCCCTGGCGATGAGCGTATCGCAGAAGGCGTGCAGCCCGTTTTCGACAGCGGTAAAACACTCTTTGCTCAACTCCGCGCGGATATCCCAGTCAATGTCGTCAGTCCATAATTCGTCGTTATTGAGAAAGTCATATATCGGGGAAGTCTGACGGCTGATCGTCGTCAGCGTCGCTGCAAAATCTGTTTGGAAGGCGTTGACCGCAGTCTCGATATTGTTTTCGATTTCAGCTTTGAGGGCGTGTATAGCGTCGTAAGGAATCGTCACGGGATACCATCTCTAATGTATTTATCGGACAGTGCGCGATCTGCGCCACGGCGAACATGTGCATGGAAGTCCAGGCGCATTAACCGGCTATTAGAATGCGGCATAACAATGAGGAAATAAATCATCCGCGGGCGGTCGGGACCCTATCCCAACGCCCGCTTCGATCTGTTTAGGCAGCGGCCACTACGGTGTAGCCGAGGTAGCTGGTGTAAGCCAGGTACACCGCCAGCAGAATGCCGCCTTCGACGCGGTTGATGCGGCCTTGTTTGCCTTTGAAGCCGAAGCCCATGACGAATAGCGCCAGGGTGAGGCCGGCCATCAATGTCCAATCGCGGTACAGAACTTCCGGTTGTACTTCCAGAGGATGAATCGCCGCAGCGATGCCGACAACGGTGAGCGTATTAAACAGGTTGGAGCCGATGACGTTGCCGATGGCGAGGTCATGCTCGCCCTTACGGATCGCCGCCAGCGAAGAGGCCAGCTCCGGCAGCGAAGTGCCGATGGCCACGATGGTCAAGCCGATGATCAGGTCGCTGACGCCCAGGCTGTGCGCCACAGTGACCGCGCCCCACACCAGAATGCGCGAGCTGATAATCAGTAGAATCAGGCCGGCCACCAGCCAGAATATGGCGTTTTTCAGGGGCATGGGGTGCGCGATCATTTCATCGTCCACTTCCGACGCCAGCGCATCGGAGCGCTGCTGCATGCCTTCGCGAATGGTCCAGCCCATCAACCCGGCGAACACCACCAGCAGAATCGCCGCGTCGACGCGGGTCAGGTCGCCATCCCATAACAAGCCTGCGGATAGCAGGGTGATGGCGGCCAGAATCGGCAGTTCTTTGCGCAGCACCTGCGAGTGTACGGCGATGGGGCTGATCACCGCCACCAGACCAAGAATCAATGCAATGTTGGTAATGTTGGAGCCGTAACCGTTACCCAGCGCCAGACCGGGGTTGCCCTCCGACGCCGCCAGCGCCGACACCACCATTTCCGGGGCGGATGTGCCGAACCCCACGATCACCATCCCAATCAACAGGGGCGGCATGCCTCCATGCTTCGCCGTCGCGGCGGCGCCATCCACAAAACGATCTGCGCTCCAAACCAGCAGCGCCAGGCCAGCGACAATAGCAAGCAATGCAAGCATCATGCGATCACCTCGCAATTAACGGAATTCGGCGCATACGCCTTAAGAGTAACCAAGTTCCATGGAACGGAATCGGCATTATGAAGAGCAAGTATATTCATCATTTGCAGCCTCTGGGGTGGAAAGATAAACGCCAAGACGCACGAAAAACATCCACCCCTGGCTGCTTTTCGTGCGTCTTAGGTCTCATCAATCCTGGGAGGGACACGATCGCCACGGACTTTGCGCCCGGAGACTGTTGACGACCGTCCCGGCTATCGCCGGGAGACTACTCCCCTAAGAGTGGGCGAATCCTAGCAAACTCCTTCAACAGGGACAACCTAAAGCTTCCGCCGCAGCCGCAGCCATCGCTAAAGCCCTTGCGCCCCGCGGCTTTCGCCGCATTAACAATCGCTCAGGTTACATTGCATTGCCCACCTTCACTGCTACAATTTTGGTAACGGACCTGCTCAGGAAGAGAAACAAGATGAAAGGCATCGTTTTCACCGAATTTCTGCAACTGGTGGAGGATAAATTCGGGCTTGAGGAAGTCGACGCCCTTATTGAAGAATCCGGCGTTTCAGGGATATACACCTCCGTAGGCACCTACGACCACAGTGAAATGGTCGAACTGCTGAAAACGCTCAGCGCCCGTCACGACGCTCCCATCCCTGACTTGTTGAAAACATTCGGTAATCATTTATTCGGCCGTTTCTATGTCCTGTATCCGCAATTCTTCAAGGACATCCACGGCTCCTTCGACTTTCTCAGCAAAATCGACGTTTATATCCACCAGGAAGTACAGAAGCTCTATCCAGACGCGGAACTGCCGCGTTTCGATTGCAGTCAGCCGCAGCCCGACCAACTGCTGCTCTATTACTATTCAACCCGACATCTGGAAGACCTGGCGGAGGGGTTGATACAGGGCGCAATAGCCCATTTCAATGACGGAGTCGTATTAAGTCAGCGCACCGAAGAAAAGGACCATATCACCTTTGAGCTGAATAAAATCCAATGACCAAAATCGCCGTTCTTGAGCGCGCCCTCGCCCGGGAGCGCGCCGCCCGTCATCAGGCGGAGCAATTGCTGGAACTGAAAGCCAGCGAACTGTATGAGAGCCATCTGTTGTTGGAGGACGCCCTGCAGAAAACCGCAGGCATGGTGCACTCCCTCGGCGACATGGTCAAAGACCGCACCAAAAAACTGGAAGAGGCGCGGGATGAGGCCATGGCCGCCAACAAGGCAAAGAGTCTGTTTATCGCTAACATGAGCCACGAGATCCGCACGCCCCTGAATGGGGTGATCGGCATGCTGCAGGCCATGATGCATGGCGACCTGTCACGGGAACAAAAGGCCCGCGCCAAAACCGCCCTCACTTCCGGCAAACTGCTGCTGACGGTGATCAACGATCTGTTGGATTTCTCCAAACTGGAGGCGGACAAGGTCAATCTGGAGCGCATTCCCTTCTCGCTTGGTCGTCTGCTGGACAGTTGCCTGCCCGTGGTTTGCAGCCAGGCGTCCGATAAGGGGCTCACGTTGACGCTGACTCTGGCCGCCCATCTGCCGGATCAGATCATGGGAGACCCTACCCGGCTCAAGCAGATCATCTGCAACCTGTTGTCCAACGCAGTGAAGTTCACCAAACAGGGAGAAGTGTCGTTGTACTGCTACCCGGTGGAGGACCGCCTCATGTTCGGCGTGGCGGATACCGGCGTCGGCATTCCCGCAGATCGGCAGCAGCAGATTTTCGAGCCGTTCAGTCAGGCGGACGACTCTCACACCCGGCGCTACGGCGGCACTGGGCTGGGCCTGTCCATCAGCTCCCGGCTGGTGGAAGCCATGGGCGGTCGTCTGCAAGTGCGCAGCGAACCCGGCGTTGGAGCCGACTTCTACTTCTCCCTGCCTTATCTCTCCCTGTCTATTGACGGATCGACCCGGGAGCCGCCGCCGGCGCCCTGGGCGGACAAACCCATTCTGTTGTTGGCGGAGGAGTCCATTGCCCCCTTCCTGAAGCGAGGCCTGCGTGAACTCGGCGTGGATATACTGGCTCCGTCCAGCTCCACCGAAGAAGCTCTGAAAGCCTTGGAAAGCGCCTACCGCCCCTTCGACCTGATGTTGGTTCACCAACAGCCGCCGCCGCAGGAAATCCTGGCCTGGCTACGTAACAAACACGGCGACCAGATTCCGACCGCCGTGCGGGTATTCGGCGCCCAGGTGGACCTGGAAAGCGGGGAAGCTCTGTACTCCGAATTACGCTCGCCCATTCGTCCCCATGATTTATTCGTCCTGTTGCAAAACCATTATGTGGGCGAAAACTGCCGCGCCTGTTGCCTGGATGACCACGACGACGATGAGGACCAGCAAAGCTGGTGGTTCGGCGGCTCCAAAGTGCTGCTGGCGGAGGACAATGTGGTCAATCAGGAAGTGGCGATCGACCTGCTCAGCTCCGTCGGCGTCAAGCCGGATGTGGTGGACAACGGCCTGTCCGCAGTTCACGCCGTACAGGGCAAAGACTACGACCTGATTCTGATGGATGTGCAGATGCCCGAGCTTAACGGGCTCGACGCCACCCGCGCCATTCGCGCTCTGGGCGGACGTTATCAGGAGATTCCCATTCTGGCGATGACCGCTCACGCGCAACAAAGCGATCGCGACCTGAGCCGTGACGCCGGCATGAACGGCCATATCGTCAAACCTTTCGCCGCCGAAGAACTGTTCGAAACGCTGGGCCATTGGCTGCGCAGTAAAACCCCCGCGCCGGCGACGCGGGAAAGCGTCATCACCGCGCCAGCCGGAGGGCACGAAATTCCCTCCCTGCCCGGCCTCAACATCGCCGAAGCCTTACAGCGCCTGGGAGGACGATGGCCCCTGTTTCAACGCATTCTTAGCGGCTTCTATGAAAAGTGGGAGGACGCCCCCAAGGAATTGCAAACCCTGGCGGAACAGAATGCGCTCAGTGAAATCGCCATCATTACCCATGGCCTCAAAGGCAGCGGCGCGACCATTGGCGCGGAGGCGCTGGGCAAGGCCGCCGGCGCGGTGGAAAGCGCCGCCCGCGCTGGCAATCAAAGTCAGACCCGCGACCTGATGGCGCCGCTGCTGCGAACGCTGGAGGAAGTACTGACCGGCTTGTCGCGCCTGGAGCAAAACGAATCCGCTCCTGCGCCGTCGATGCTCAGCAAAGATCAGCGTCCATTGCTGCCGCAGTTGCTGCAACTAAGAGACTACCTGGAAAGCGATCTGGGGCAGGCGCAGAAATCCCTCGCCCAACTCCGCGCCACCGTCAGCGATCCACCGCAGGTGCAAGCGCTGTCGCAGCTGGAGGAAGCGTTGTTTCAGTTCGATATCGAGCAGGCTCAAACCCACTTATCCCAACTCATTCAAACTCAGGGTGAACCACAATGAGCGACGAAAAGCCCCATGTGATGATCGTCGACGATTCTCCAAACGACCTGCATTTCCTGCTGGAGAACCTGAAAGACGAATATGCGGTGCAAGCCGCCACCAGCGCCGCCAAAGCCTTGCAGATGGCGGAGAAAGATCCGGAGCTGGATGTGGTGCTGCTGGACGTGACCATGCCGGAAATGGACGGCTATGAATGTTGCCGACGGCTGAAGGCGAATCCCGCTACACAACATATAGAAGTCATCTTCGTCTCCGCCCACGATACGGTGGAGGAAAAACTGGCGGGTTATGACGCCGGCGGCCGGGATTACCTGATCAAACCCGCGCAACCGGACGTACTGCGCAAGAAAGTGCGCATGGCGATTCAGCAGATGCAACAGGCCAAAGCGGGCCAGGAGGCGCAACAGGCGGCCATGTCCACCGCGATGACCGCCATCACCGTCGCGGGCGAACAAGGGGTGATTCTGGAGTTCCTGCGCCGCAGCATGAGGGTGGACACGCTGGCTGATCTGGCGGGACTGATCATTGAGACCCTGGAGGAATTCGACCTGCAGGGCACCGTACAGATCAATCTGGAGAACGACAAAGTCAGCCACAGCAGCAAAGGCTTTGTCTCACCGCTGGAGTCCGAGCTGCTGCTCAAAGTCAAAGATCAGGAGCAGCGGCTACTGGAATTCAATAAGCGCTTACTGGTCAACATTCCACCGTTTTCCCTGCTGGTGCCCAAAATGCCTGACGATGACGAGAAGAAAGGCCGCGCCCGCGACAATTTACTGCTGTTGCTGGAGTGCGCCGAGTTCCGCCGTCAAGGACTTGAAAACCAGACATTGATCGCGTTGATAGAAGGCGTACTGCAGGACAGCCGTAAAGCCTTGAAAGACATCAACGAAGTGCGTGAACGCCAACATAAAACCGCGTTTCAGGTGCTGGAGCAAACCCTGGATGAACTGGTGATCGCCTACGATAGTCTGGCGTTGCTGGAAAGTCAGGAAGAGACTCTCACCAAGGTGGTGCGCAACGGGTTGGAGCGCACGTTCAAAACCTATGAAGAAGTGACCGGGCTGGATGAACAGTTAGAGGCTATTATCCATCGCATGGAGCACTGTCGGGGGGCGTGATCTCGCCCCGTTTTCAAGCTCTCACGCCCCTAATCACGTCACCTCTCCATCCCCTGTTTGTGGGCGCGCTTTGTGTTTCATCCCCGCTGGGCGCTGGCGGTGAGCGACGCTCCCATATCCAGAATGCACTGAGGGATGCGGTCCAGAGAAATTTCCCGGGCTACCGCACCTATTTTCGCCGCCTCTTTCGGCATGCCGTAAACGATGCAGGAGCGCTCATCTTGACCAATGGTCAAAGCGCCGGCATTGCGTAACTCCAACAGCCCTTTTGCGCCGTCGTCCCCCATGCCGGTCATGATGATTCCCAACGCGTTGCGGCCCGCCGCCTGGGCCACCGACCGAAACAGGACGTCGACGGATGGCCGATGTCGATTCACCGGCGGCCCGGACATGATCTCCACAAAATACTGCGCGCCATTACGCCGCAGCAGCATATGCTTACCGCCAGGAGCGATCAGCGCGCGTCCCGGCGCCACCTGATAGCCGCTTTCCGCCTCCAGGATTTCCAATTCACAGATACTGTTCAAGCGCTCAGCGAACGCCGCTGTGAACTTTTCCGGCATGTGCTGCACGATCACAATGCCTGGACAATTACGGGGCAGCCTCGTCAGTACATATTCCAACGCCTGGGTGCCGCCGGTGGAGGTTCCCAGCGCGGCGATTTTGTTGGTGGAGACCGTCGAGCCGCTGGAGCGTAGAGGAATCACCGCGTCCGCGGAGAATTTGGCGGGAGTCGTCACGGCTTGCGCCGGCGCCACCGTTGCGGTCGGCATATTGCGCATATTGGCTTTCGCCGCCGCTTTGATTTCCATGATCAACTGGCCGGCGGCGCTCTCCAGATACTCCTTCACTCCCACGGTCGGTTTCGCCACCACCGCCACCGCACCGGCGGCCAGCGCTTTCATGCTGGTCTGCGCGCCCTTGCTGGTCAGGCTGGAGCACATCACCACCGGCGTGGGCCGCTCCGCCATCAGTTTCTTCAGGAAGGTGATGCCGTCCATGCGCGGCATTTCCACATCCAGCACGATGACATCGGGCCACTGCTTGCTCATCCTCGATTGCGCGAAAATGGGGTCCGCCGCCGCCCCGATCACTTCGATATTCTTATCCCGCTCCAGCACTTGCTGCAGCACCTGCCTGACCACCGCCGAGTCATCCACCAGCATGACCTTGATCTTAGTGTTCATCGGCTTCCCTTCCTTAGCCACACATCGCCGCTCCAGACGTCAAACACCAGATTGCGATGCGCCCGGCCGCCCAGGTCTTCGCCCATTATTCGAAATCCATGGTGTTTGAGCAGACGATACGCCGCTTCAATGTTGCGTTTACTCACGTTGATTGAGGACCCTTCCAGCATAGAGCTGCCTCCGAATATTTTCACTTCGTACTCCTGCGGCCGCGTACGCTCCTTCTTTAAGGCGTCCACCAGTAATTGCATCGCCTCGTCCGCATAGCGACCGTCCAGCCCCTGTTTGGGCGCCCCGCCGTTGCGTTGCGGAAGCATGTAATGACACATGCCTCCCAGGCGCTTTTTTGGGTGCCACAGCACCACCGCCACACAGGAGCCCAGCAGCGTCTTCATGCGGGTGTCGGCGTCGGAAAAATACCATTCGCCCGGGTCCAGATAGACTTCCAGAATGTCCTGCGGCGCTTTGCCGGCGTCGATCATGCTGGGAGCGTCTTTCTGAATCCATACGTCTCCGTTCCAGATATCGAACACCAGATTGCCGCTGCCGTTGTGATCCATGGCCAGCTTGAAGCCAAAGTCATGCAGCAGCTGGCCCGCCTCTTTCGCCGTCTTGTCTGCATCCGGTCCATCGAAGACAAACAATTTCGCCTCAAAGCGGCGAGGCGGCGCGCCAGCGCGCACCATCTCCAATTGCAGCAGACTCAGCGCCGCATCCGCATAGGCGGCGTTCAGCGTTCGGCCGGTGGGCTCGCCGGCGTCCATGCGCACTTTTTTAAAGTGGCACATTCCTCCGAGCTTCAGGTGCGGGTGCCACAGGGTGACGATGCCCCCCTCCCCGAGCAGGCTGCGAATACGCGTGTCGGCCTCCGCCAGATACAACTCCCCCGCATCCAGAAATATCTCCAGGGGCTCCTCAGGCTTGGTGATTACGGTTTGCGATACACGGCGGGACATATCTGCTCTAGTTGCTCCGTCACGCCATTCAGACTCTCTGATCGACCGATGAACAAGTGACCGCCTTTATGCAAGTGTTGTATCAATTTGGCGATCAGTTGACGCTTGGTGTCCGCCTGAAAGTAGATCATGACATTGCGTAAAAAAATCACGTCGAACAGCCCTACATTGGGCAGCGTGGCGTTTAAATTAAGGTTTTTGAACTGCACGACTCCGCGCAATTTTTTGTCCACCAACAGATTGCCGTCTTCCGGCCCCACGCCCTTAAGGCAGTACCGCCTCAGGTAATTCGGCGGCATATGCTGCGCCCGCTGCATGGAGTAACATCCGCGCCTGGCGTGAGTAAGCACGTCAGTGGAAATATCGGTGGCCAGAATTTCCCAATTGGACTGTCCCAGTGAGTCATCCAGCAACATGGCGATACTATAGGGCTCTTCTCCCGTGGAGCAGGCCGCGCTCCAAACCCGAAACGGCCGGCCTCGCGCACGCTGAGGCAAGATGTGCCGCTGCATGAAGTCAAAGTGCTGGGGCTCGCGAAAGAAATAGGTTTCGTTGGTGGTAAGCAGGTTCAGCGCAATCTGGCGCTCTTCCGCATCGGCGTCAATCAGCTTCAGATAATCGCCATAGCTTTGCAGGTTATGCGCCTGCAGACGTTTAGCGAGACGACCGGTGACCAGATTCTTCTTGGCGTCGGTCAGAAAGATGCCCGCCGCATCGTGCACAAAGCGTTTAACGATAGCGAACTCTCTGTCGCCGATGCGATAAAGACCGGACTTCGGCGCAGCGCCTTCACTGGCGACGATCTTGACCATCAGGCCACGCTCTCCTGCAAGGCCTCCGCCATGTTGGTAATTTCATCCACGGACAGCACCCGGTCAATGTCCATGACGATGACAAAGCGATCATCGGATTTCCACATGCCCTGAATGAAATCCACCCGGATCTTGGCGCCGAACGCCGGGGGCGGCTGAATATTGGACATGGGAATATCAATGACCGCGCTCACGCTGTCCACGATCACCCCCATGTCCTGGCTCTCTTCTCCTGAGCCAACCTCCACGATGATGATGCAGGTGCGCCGGGTCACTTCCCGCTCGGTTTTGCCGAAGCGGCAGCCCAGGTCGATCACCGGCACCACCCGACCACGCAAATTGATCACCCCACGGATGAAACTTGGTAATGTCGGAATCGGAGTGATGCCGCCATATTCGATGATTTCCTTCACCCCTAACAGAGGAATGGCGTACATGTCCCCGCTTTGCATAAAAGTGAGGTACTGTTCGCTGTCCGCGGGCTGGGCGCTTGTTTCCAATGCCTGAGCCATATCCGTCTCCTTCCAGGCGAGGGTTTCCGATTAAAAACGAATGAAATGCGCTTCGTCCGGCTCCGGCGCTTCCGCCGCCGGCTTGTTGACCACCCGCAAGGGTTTGACCTTGGCGGTCTTCTTGGGCGCTGGTTCTCGCGGAACAACCGCCCGCACGGCGCTGCTGGGACTGCTGTCGCCCAGTTTGAAAAACGCCATGATGTGCTGCAGTTGCTGGGCCTGACTGCTCAGCTCTTCCGCCGTCGCCGCCAGCTCTTCACTGGAGGAGGCGTTGCTTTGCGTCACCTGACTGACCTGCGTCATGGCGGTATTGACCTGGGCCACGCCGCTGGCCTGTTCGGAACTGGCGGCGGCGATTTCCTGCACCAGACCGGCGGTTTTCACAATGGAGGGAACCAACTCTTCCAGCAAGGAGCCCGCCCGCTCTGCGCGATCCACGCTGTTGTCGGCCAGGTTGCTGATTTCCTGCGCGGCGGTCTGGCTGCGTTCCGCCAGCTTGCGCACTTCCGCCGCCACCACGGCGAAGCCTTTGCCGTGTTCCCCCGCCCGCGCCGCTTCGATGGCGGCGTTCAAGGCCAGCAAGTTGGTCTGATAGGCGATGTCGTCGATGATTTTAATCTTGCCGGCGATATCGCGCATGGCGGTGACGGTGGCCTGCACCGCCTGTCCGCCTTCCTGCGCTTCCTGGGATGACTTAGTGGCGATGTCCTCGGTGACCTGGGCGTTTTCGGTGTTTTGCGAAATGCTGGCGTTCATCTCCTCCATGGACGCGGTGGTTTCCTCAACGCTGGCCGCCTGTTCGCTGGCGGCTTGGGAAAGGGACTGCGCCGTGGAGCTGACTTCCTCGCTGGCAGAGGACAAATTGTCCGCGGAGCTGCGCACGTCGCTGATGATATCTGTGAATTTCTCCACCATTTGCGACATGGCCGCCAGCACCTGCCCGGTTTCATCCCGGCTGTTGACGTTGACGCTCACGTTCAGATCGCCTTCAGATAAACGATAGGCCACATCCGCCGCGTGTCCGAGCGGACGGGAAATAGCGCGGGAGATAATAAAACCCAGCATCAGACCCAATATGGCGGCGACGCCGATCACCGCCAGCATCACGGTTTTGCTGGTGGCGTATAGCTCATCGTTGGATTTGGAGGTAGCCTCAGCATTCTGCTCAATCACCTGCACCAGCTCTGTCATCATGTTATCCAACGCGTCCGCTTTTGGACGCAGCGTGGTCATGGCGAACTCGACGGAATCGCGGTTGGACATCAGGCTTTCCTGTCTGATGATGTTCAACAAGCGATCCCGCAGCGGAATGAACTCCTGATAGGCGCGATCCAGGTCTTTATACAGACGTTTCGCTTCTTCCGTTTCAGCAATGCTTTTGGAGATATTCAGCTCATTGTGCATGGCCGTGTCAAATTCCTGCACCGAGCGCATGAACGCTTCGCGCTCCTCCATGGAGCTGGCCAGCATCAGGTTACGCAGCGCGCGGCTTTGGTTGAGAAGCTGGATATTGGCTTCCTTGATGTGGGAGATGCCCAAGGTATCGCGTTTATACATCTTGGTGTCAGACTCGTTGATTTTGCCCATGTTGGAGATACCGAGATACCCCACCACCGCCATCAGCGCGAGCATCAATAGAAAGGAGCCTATCAGCTTTACGGAGACTTTCAGATTATTAAACCAACCCATGATCCCTCTCCCATGTTTCCAGTGTTTCTCTCTTCATTACTGGCTTCGTTGCTGTCTTTGTTACTAGCTTTAGTACTGGCTTTATTACAGGCTTCAGTCAGTGAATTCGTTCCGTCGGACATGCCATTCATACTGGCGTCAGCCCGCCGCCATTTTCCTGCCCACAGACTGGTTCTGAGCGTTTTCCGCCCGGGTGACCAGTTCCGGTATATCCAGGATCAACCCCACATCGCCGCTTCCCAGCAGGGTGCATCCGCTGACCCATTTCAATGGCGTAAAGATGTCGCCCAGAGGCTTGATAACGGTTTGCAATTCGCCCATCAAACGGTCCACCACCAACCCCGCGCGGCGGCCGGCGTATTGCACCACCACCACGCTTTGCCGGTCGGAGGGACGGCCGTCGATACTGAACAGATCACGCAATCGCAGAAACGGCAGCGCGAGCCCGCGCAGGCCCATAAAGTCGCCGCCGCCATCACCGTTCAACTCGACGCATTCGTCCACCATTTCCAGGGGCACCACATATTTGCTGTCCCCCACTCCCACCAAAAAGCCGTTGATGATGGCCAAGGTCAGCGGCAGTCGTAGGCGAATGGTGGAGCCTTTGCCCAGCGCGCTCTCCACCTCCACGCTGCCGCGCAGTTCTTCCAGAGTTTTCTTCACTGCGTCCATGCCCACGCCCCGACCGGAGACATTAGTCACCTGCTCCGCGGTGGAGAATCCCGGTTCGAAAATGAGTTTGAAAATTTCGCCGTCGCTCATGCCTTCGCCGCTGCGAATCAGCTGCTTTTCCATCGCTTTGGCGACGATTTTTTCCGGGTTCATGCCGCCGCCGTCATCACTGACTTCAATGACGATGCTGCCGCGCTCATGAAAGGCGTTCAGGCGAATCACGCCAGTGGCCGCCTTACCCCGCTCCCGACGAAGTGAATCTGATTCAATGCCGTGATCGATGGCGTTGCGCACCAGATGGGTCAGCGGCTCGCTGATGCGCTCCACCAGGGTTTTATCCAGGTCGGTGTCGCCGCCGCTGACGACGAGTCGGATATCTTTGCCCAGATCGCGGGCGAGGTCGCGCACCACCCGTTGGAAACGATTGAAGGTATCGCCGATCTGCACCATACGCAGACTCAGCGCGCAGTCGCGCACAGCCTCAATAAAACGGGTGGAGTTGGCGACGGACTCATGCAGCACGGACTCATGAATACGCTCCGCCCGCACCCTTACCTCCGCGTTGGCGATCATCAGTTCGCCGATCAGATTGATGAGGTGATCGAGCTTCTGCGCATCGACTTTAAGGAAACTGTCCTGACGCTGTTTTTTGACGACGCCGGCCTGCTTCTCCAGGGCTGTATTGACGGTTTTTTCCTGCACGGCGTTACGGGCGACCAGTATTTCACCCAGCTTGGGCCTCTCCGGCACGCTCTCCTGTTGTTTCAAGGCCTGCTCCAGTTCATTGCGGGTGACGGCGCCGCTATCCAGCAAAATCTCGCCAAGACGATGCTCACCATCCGGGGTCGCCTCAATGGCTTCGTCCCAGGAGTCAGGATCGCCCACCGGAGTAATGCGCACCTCGCTGCTGGCGCTCACGAACTCAAACGCGTCCTCGATTTCTTCTTTGGCCTGTTCGGTGATCAGGTCCATTTCAAAGGCGAGATAACAGGATTCCGGGTCCATTTCCTCCGCCGCCGGCATATGCCCGCAGAAGGTAGTGACCCGGACCAGTTCGCCAAGGGTGGAGATGTAATGCAGGATGCTAAGAGGGTCCATACCGTCGCGCAGCAAGTCGCGACCACAGCGCAAAGAGATATGCCAGCCGCGCGCACCCTGTGGCGTCTCGCCGACATCGGCTTCCGGCGTGGCGACGGCGCTGGCGGAGCCGGGCAGATAGCGTTGCAGTTGCGCCTGTAGCGCAGCGCCTTTACGCAGCAGCTCGCCTTCCACTTCCCCAGCCAGGGAGCTTTCCACCAGCCGCCCGATTTGATCGCCGCAACTCAACAACAGGCTGATCAGATCGCCGTCAATGTCCAGGCGACCATCGCGAACAGCGTCCAGCACGCCTTCCACATCGTGTGTAAAAGCGACGACATGGTCCAGCCCAAACAACCCACCGGACCCCTTGATGGTGTGGGCGGCGCGAAACACCGCATCCACCAGTTCCTTTTTGGCGCCCTCCTCCTCCAGGGTCAGCAGCGACTGCTCCATTTCCGCCAGCAGTTCTTTGCTTTCCTGGGCGAAGGCCTTTAAGGCGCCGCTGAAATCCAGGCTCATTATCCGTCTTCCCTTTCCGTGACGCAGGCTGCGGGTTGCGTCGCCGAGGCAGATTCATCGGCGAGCGCGAATCCGGTCAGCCCGGCAAGTCTTATTCGTCATACCGGCTGATTGTCGCCCTCCGGGCGTTCGAGAAGGGGTCCTTCCCGGACCGTCGTTAAGCGGTCCCATGTTTTTTTCTTCCTTCTGCTTCCTGCTGCTTTTTCTGACTTTTCTATTTCCCGGTTTTCTATTTTTTCTTCTATACGCTCAATCGGGCCAGACCGTTCTACTCCAACATGTCCGCGAGTCCGGTCAGCGTGAATACTTTGTCGACCGCCTCACTGGCGTTCACCAGTCGCGCGCCTCGATCCCGTTTGGCCAGGATCAACAGTTGCAGGCCCGCCCCATCCAATTCCGTCAGTTGGCTGAGATCGATGTCGATATCTTTATGCTCAAGCAGGGGCGCTTTAGCTTCCGCCGCACAGTAGATCGTCAGCTCACCATTCAGGGTCAGCCGGTTCTGCTCGGGGTCGTGTTGGGAGTCTATGCTCATTGTGTCTCCCTCCCTGGGCGGGTGACTGCGCGTCAGGGCAGTATCAGTTTCTGGACGGCTTTAAGCATGGCTTCCGGACGGAACGGTTTCACCATCCACGCCTTGGCGCCCGCCATCTGGCCTTCCATACGTTTATCTTCGGTGCTTTCGGTCGTCAGCATGATGACCGGCGTGAATTTGTATTCGGGCAGGCTTTTAAGCTCTTTGACGAAGGAGATGCCGTCCATGACCGGCATGTTCACGTCGCAGACAATCAAGCTGGGCTTGGCGTCAGGCAACTTTCCCAGCGCGTCCTGGCCGTTTTCCGCCTGTATTACGTTGTAGCCTGCGGACTTGAGCGTGATGTCCACCATTTGCCGCAGAGAGATGGAATCGTCAATGATCAGAATGGTCTTCGCCATAGCAATCGTCCATTAGCGCCGTGCGTTGTTGGTCTTCCAGTCGCGTCCGTGAATAATTCGGCGTCATGGGTGGCGACGCCGAATCATCAACAAACTCTTAAGATACCGTCCTAAATAATTAATCAATAAAAGTAGATTAAGTGTAGTTCAAAATTTAGCCACAAAATCCAGCTATGCAAGTCCCGCCCGCCTTTCAGGGCGCCCTAGGCCGGCGCCTTAAGTCCATTGAACAGCATGGCCGTGGCGTTGGCGGCGGGCGCCGGCTTGCTGAATAAATATCCTTGGGCCTCATGACAGCCGAGACTGCGCAGGCGCGCCAATTGGTCCACCGTTTCTATGCCTTCGGCGATGACCTTGAAGCCCATGTGCTGAGCAATGGCCATTATGGCTTTAACGATGGCGGAGTCATCACCGGAATCACAGATATTGCAGATGAACGAGCGGTCGATCTTCAAACGGTTAAAAGGATATTTGCGCAGATACTCCAGATTGCTGTAGCCGGTGCCGAAATCGTCAATGGCGATATCGAAACCCTGGCGCCACAACTCGCGCAACTGTCCGCCGCCTTTCGGGTCCATCAGGCTGGTTTCCGTCAGCTCCAGTTCGAAGTCATTGGGGGACAGATGATAGCGGGTGAAAAGATCGACGAAGTCCTGGGTGAACTCATCCCGATGCAGTTGCACCGGCGAGATGTTGATCGCCATGCGCAGGCGCTTGCCGGCCCGTTTCCAGAGCGCAATCTGCTGGCACACCTGCTCCATCATCCACAGACTGATGTCGTAGATCTGCCCGTTTTCCTCCGCCAGCGGGATAAAGCGCGCCGGGCTGATTTGGCCTTTCTCCGGGGTTTTCCAGCGCAACAACGCCTCAAAACCCACCAGGGACTCCTGCAGAATATCCACCTGAGGCTGGTAATAAACCTCGAACTGTTGTTCGCGCACCGCCTGAAACAGCGCCCGCGACATCCACCAGCGTTCGTGATTCTCCACGTCCATTTCCGGCGCAAAACGTTTCACCAGATTGCCGCCTTCTTTCCTGGCTTCCAGCGCTGCGATTTCCGCATGGTTAAACAGTACGATCCACTCTACGCGGGGATGCGGCGGCGGCGCGTATCCGACAGAGAATTTGAGTAAGAATTCCTGCCCTTCCACCAGGATGGGCAGGCTCAATTTCTGCTGCAGTTGACGCAAATGCGCCGCGCCTTCCTCCTCATCCGCTTCAAGCACCACGCCAAATTTGCCGGAGCCGAGACAGCCCAGCAGCATGCCTGGCGGGAAAATGGACGACATACGCTCCACCACGGCGCGACTGACCTGACGTTCGGACTGATCGCGGTCATGACTGCTGAGCAAGCCGATCAGAGTCTGGTCCATGTCCACTTCGCAGACGCACACGCAGACACTGGCGTTGTTTTTCTGCTTGATGAGCGAGTCGATCAACTCCATCAAAATATCTTTCTTCGGCAGGCCGGTGACGGAATCGTATTCCTCCAGCAGACGCAGATTCTGATGTTGAAAATCGTGCAGCTTCTTAAGCTTGAGCAGGTTGTTCACCCGCGCCAGCAGTTCGCGCCGGTTAAACGGCTTGCTGACGTAATCCTCCGCGCCGCACTCCAGTCCCGACACACAGGAATCGCGATCGGCCAGTGCTGTGAGAAGGATAATGGGTATGTGTTTCCAGTGTTCCTGGGCCTTGATTTCGCGGGTCAGCTCAAACCCGGTCTTACCGGGCATCATAACGTCCAGAATAATCAAATCCGGCTCGTAGCTGGCGACGGCGCCAATCACTTCATTGGCGTCATTGAGAGGAAAGGCGTCAAATCCCTGCGCCCGAAAGATATCCGTAAGCAGTTTGGTGTTGCGCTGCTCGTCATCAACAATAAGCAGCCTGCTACCGGTGAGTGGGTGCATGACTACAGGCTCCTGCCGTTGAAAGGATGAATGTTACAGAACAAGGATTATCAGCGAAGAAAGATCCCTCTATAGCCACGGGGGAAGAGTCTCGCATCCGGGCGTTGGCCCGACTAATCAGCTCCATGAGCATCTGTCTCTTAATACAGCTCTGAATTTGATTTTTGTCAAATTAGCGGTAGTTTTTATAGATAAGCGCTTCCGCAAAGCGATCAGGGATGGGAAACCGGCGGCGCGTCGCTTCCCTCCCCCGTAACGACGACTGCGACCGCGGCGAATTCCGCCTGGAGGGCGTGATGACAGAGCAATCGGACAATGCATCCATTCTGATCGTTGACGACAACCAGAATAACTGCGACCTGTTGAACCGACGCCTGGAGCGTAAGGGCTTTCGCTGTGCTATCGCACTCAGCGGCCGTGAGGCGTTGCGGCAAGTGGAGGCGCAACCGCCCGATCTGATTCTGCTCGACGTCATGATGCCGGAAATGGACGGCATGGAAGTGTTGGCGATTCTCAGGAAAGACTTCAATTCCGTCGAACTGCCGGTGTTGATGGTCACCGCCAAAAACGCCCATGAAGACATCATCGGCGCCTTCGCGCAAGGCGCTAACGACTACATTGAAAAGCCGGTTGATTTCCCCGTCATGCTGGCGCGCATCCGCCACCATCTGCAGCACAAGCGTCTCGACGACGAGCTCAAGCGCAGCCAGCAACAGTTGCGGGAGCAGAACAAGCAGTTGGGCATGTCCAATCAGTACAAGATCAACTTCCTGTCCTCCATGTCCCATGAGCTGCGCACTCCGCTCAACGCGATACTGGGATACTCGGAAGTGCTGCTGGACGGCATGATGGGGGAAATGAATCCCAAGCAGACGGAATACTGCAAAGAGATCTACGACAGCGGCTCCTATCTGTTGATCATCATCAACGATTTACTGGATCTGTCCAAAATCGAAGCGGGGAAACTGCAGCTGGAAATTCAGCCCACCCACATCGAAATTCTGGTCAACAGCGTCATTGGCATTATCAAGGAAAAGGCCTCCCGCCATGGCATCCTGCTGCTGACCGACATACAGGAAGACATCGGCCCGGCGGAGCTTGATCCCCTGCGGGTCAAGCAGATTCTCATCAACCTGCTCAGCAACGCCATCAAGTTCACCGACTCGGGTAAGCAAGTGGGTCTCAAGGTCAGCCTGCATGACGACCAGGAATTGCTGATCCAGGTGTTCGATCAAGGCTGTGGCGTGTCCGAAGAAGACTTGCAGCGTATCTTCCTGCCCTTTGAGCAGGCGGAGTCCTCCATGAAAAAGAAAAACGTGGAAGGCACCGGTCTGGGCCTCGCCCTGGTGCACAAACTGGTGCTGCTGCATGGCGGCAGTATCGAGGTGAAAAGCGAACTCGGCCAGGGCAGCAGCTTTTTCATCCGACTCCCCTATCGCGCCTCGGCGGGAGGATCTTGCGACATGATTTATTGACGCGCGCGGCGTCTACTCCTTTCGTTTTCATCCGTAATGAGCGCGTCCAGACGCGCCCGGCTAATTTTACCCCCATTTTATTGACTTGACCGCGTCACTCCCGTTAGGCTGCGCCTCTATTTTCGATGGATCAGCTTAAAATTCAGGATGTTACCCAATGGAAAATGTGAACTATCGGCAGGCGCTGATAGATAAAATGGGAATCCCCGTCACGCAAAATCAGGTCAGCGCCGGGAATATCAATACCGCCTACCTGTCCGCCGGGGCCGGCGCGCCGGTGATATGTCTGCATGGCGCCGGAGCTGGCGCGGTCACTTGGTATCCCTCTCTGGGCGCGCTATCTCGACACTTTCATGTGATCGCGCCAGACATCGTCGGTTACGGCGAATCCGACAAACCCGACGCCCCCTATGATCGCCCTTATTTTTCCGCCTGGCTGCAGGAGTTCATGGCGGCGCTGGCCATTCCCAAAGCGCATATCGTCGGTCTGTCCCAAGGCGGGGCCATCGCCCTGCAATTTGCTCTGGATTGCCCCGACAAAGTAGACAAACTGGTGTTGGTGGACGCTGCGGCATTAGGCGCGCGGCCTTCCTTGCGTCCCATGGTCGGCATGATCTGGTTGAATAGTTTTCCGTCCGCGCTGGCGAATCGCTTTTTCACGCCTTCGCTGCTGTTCGATACGGACAAGCGGGACCCCAATCATGCTCATTATTCCATTGAAGTGCTCAAACGCCCCGGCGGCAAAAACGCCTTCACACAAGGCCGTGGCGCGGCAGTAGCGGCTTTGCCGGAGGAAGCCCTGCGGCGCATTCACAATGAGACGCTGATTATCTGGGGAGAGCAGGACCAATTGTTCGCCATCGAGCACGGCGAAGCTGCCGCCAGACTGATGCCAAACGCAAAACTGCATCGCATTCCCCGCGCCGGCCACCTGCCGCTGATGGACCAGCCAGAGTTGTTTAATCAGGCGTTGCTGGATTTTCTGACCTCAGAGTGATTCAACGTAACAAAGGGCCAACGCCCCTTATCTGCAGTTAAACAACGGTCCACAGTAATGCGTCGGTTCCCACTGGTCGCGGCATCTGCTAGCGTTGAGCTTAAACAACGCCGCCGCCACAAAAACGCAACGCCCTTAAGAGTCGCCACCGCATGTATAACCTTGATATCTATCGCCACGCTGTGATCGCCTGCACTGAAGACGCATTACGGAAAAACCTGCCAGAAAACACGCCGATTGGATCAATACATATTCTGCGCGGACAAGTCTGTTATTGGCCTGACCTGTGCCTCTGGGTTGACGCAAATGACCAGATTACCGAACTGCAAATAGACCCAATCCGTGATGACTGCGCCCTGCCGCCCAACGTGGATGAAGACGATCCGGTCAACGACTTTCTGGTCAAAACGTTTCCCGACATTCCTCCCCATCAGTTTGAGTTTTTCAGCGCCGGCGCATTGATGTGCAAACTGTGGAATACCAATCTGCATGTTATCGAGCATGCCGTTTATGACTTTGTGCAAACTGCAGGATATACAACCGCCGATGACTTTGTGGTTCTGTTTGAGGAGGCTGGCGATTTCTCACTGTGGAAAAAAACTATGCAGGACACTCACTTCTATGATGACGCGATCAAACGCGACATCACGGCGCTGTTCAATTCTGAGAATTCTCTCCGCGAGTTCGCCCACGCCTGTTATCGCAATGAAGCGGACCGGCACTGGTTGATGAATTTCAGGTTGATGAACGTCAGATAGCCCAATCTCCCCGTTCACACCAGCAATACCAGCGCTGCGCAAGGCTTGTTCATAGTTACGCCAGCTCGACAGGCTTGCGCCGGATCGCCTGATTTCCCGTCACTCAGACAGAATGAATGCAACTTCGGGTCTATACTTTATTGATTGCAGTCCGCAGTTGCTGCATTGGAAGTCATAGCAGTCCAAAAATTTATCGCAGTCCTATTTCAAAAACGTCTATTAACCCCTTCTTTTCGCCCGGGGCAGACAGGCTGTCACAGGGATGTCAGTAGCCCCACAACCGTCACAAGGAATAAAAAAAATGAAAATAGGCATACTCTCAAGAAACTCCAAACTCTACTCAACGTCCCGTCTGGTGGAGGCGGCCCGCGAGCGTGGGCATGAACCGCGCGTGGTGGATGTGTTGAAGTGCTACATGAACATCACCACCAATGCGCCTACTGTGCGCTACCGCAGCGGCGGCGTCTCTGAGGAATTGCAGTTCGATGCGGTGATCCCCCGCATCGGCGCCAGCGTAACCACATACGGCTGCGCGGTGCTGCGTCAGTTTGAGGTCAGCGGCGTGTATTCCATTAACGAATCCATCGCCATTACCCGGTCCCGCGACAAACTGCGCGCCCATCAGCTTCTGGCCCGCAAAGGCGTGGGGCAGCCGGTAACCAGTTACGCGCATTCGGCGGACGCCACCAATGACCTGATCGAATCCGTGAACGGCGCGCCCTTGATCGTGAAAGTCATGGCCAGCACTCATGGCAATGGCGTAGTGCTGGCGGAAACGGATAAGGCCGCCGAGACCCTGATCAACGCCTTCCGCGGTTTGAAGGCGGATTTCCTGGTGCAGGAATTCATTAAAGAAGCCGGCGGCAGCGACATCCGTTGTTTTGTCATCGGCGATAAAGTGGTCGCCGCCATGCAGCGCACCGCGCAACCGGGAGAGTTTCGCTCCAATCTGCATCGCGGCGGCAGCGCCCAGGTGGTGAAGCTGCGTCCGGATGAGCGGCGTCTGGCGGTGCAGGCGGCCACGGTAATGGGGCTGGATCTGGCAGGGGTGGACATTATCCGCTCCAGTCACGGTCCACTGGTGCTGGAGGTCAATTCCTCCCCCGGCCTGAAAGGCATTGAAAGCGCCACCAATAAAGACATCGCCGGGGCCATCATCGACTACATTGTTAAGGACGTGCGGAACGGCCCGAATAAGCCCAAAGGGAAAGGATAAGACGCCCGTAGACGGCGTTGAGGTCGGTCTATTTCCTCGTTATCACTAAGAGAGCATCCATGGATCCGATACAAACTCAAGGTTGGCGGGAACTCTTACATCAGACTTACGAGCAGACAATACAGCAACTGATCGCCTTTACGCCCAATATTCTGGGCGCGCTGGCGCTGTTCTTCTTCGGCTTTTTCATCGCGTTGGCGCTGGCGCGCGCCGTGCGCACCGGGGTGACTCTGCTGGAGAAATTGCTTGGTCGCTTGTTTGCGCGCTTCTCCACCAGCCCCTCCTCCCTCAAGCTGCGGCAGTCCTACACCAACGTCATCAGCAAAGCGGTTTTCTGGTTGGTGTTGCTGTTCTTTATCGCCGCCGGCGCCAACAGTCTGGGGTTGAACATCGTCTCCCAGTGGATGAGTCAGCTCCTGCTCTACCTGCCTCATTTCGCCGCCGGCATGCTGATCATGTTGGGGGGCTATCTGCTTAGCAAAGTGATCAATCTGGTGATGACCTCCGCAGCGGAGTCGGTAGGGATCAGACAGTCGGCGCTGATCGGCCGCAGCGTGCAGTTCACGGTGATTTTTATCGCTGTGGTGATCGGCATCGAGCAGATCGGCATCAACATCCAGTTCTTCACCCAGTTCACCATCATTCTCTCCGCCGTCATCGCCGGAGGCTTCTCCTTAGCCTTCGCCCTCGGCGCCAAATATCTGGTGGCGAACATCATCGGCTCCCAGCAGGTGAACAAGCTGGTGCAACTGGGGGATGAAGTCAGCATCGCCGGCGTGGACGGCGTGGTCGTCGACATCACCAGTTCCGTCATCGTGCTGGAAACCCCGCAAGGCAGAACCGCGATTCCCGGCTCCTTTTTCATGGAGCACATCAGCCAGATAAGGGCTGGAGCCGCCAACCACGCCAAAGAGAAATAAACCGCCGCCGCGACCTGACACAGACGGAGTTTCGCCATGACCGATCAGACCTACCAGCTAGCGTTCAGCTTCCTGCGCCAGGAGCCCAGAGCGGCGGCGCGACTGCTGGAGGACAGGGACGCAGGAGAAGTGGCGCAGTTCCTCGCCAACGCCCCCCTGCCCGTCGCCATCAGCGTGTTGAAAGAAATGCTGCCGCGTTTCTGCTCCACGGTGATTCACGCTGCGCCGGAAAGCAGCGCCACGCAGTGGACCGCCGAGATGGGCGCGCACCAGCTCTGCAATATTCTGCGTCACCTGCCGCCCAAACGTCGGGAAACCGTGCTGAACCTGCTGCCGCTGGCGCGGCGCACGCTGTGTCAGCAGTTGCTTTCCTACAGCAACAGCATGCTGGGCGCCTGGACCGAAATTGACGTTCCGGTTTTCACCCGCGACATGACCGTGGAAGACGCCATGACCCGGCTGAAAAAGCGGGAATATCAGGAAGAGCGGGTCGTTTTCGTACTCGATCAGCAACGGTCGCCCCTGGGCGCCATCCCTGCGATCAAGCTGCTGCGCTCGCCCAAGCAGGTGATTTTGGGGGCCCTGGTCAAACCCGCTTTGATCAGCCTGAACAGTCGTCTATCTCTGAGCAACGCCGCCAGTCATCCCTTATGGACCGCCCAGGATTTCGCGCCGGTTGTGTTTCACCACAGTGAATTCATGGGCGTGATATGGCACAGCCGATTACGCGAGCTACTGTCTACTCACTCCGACTGGCTGGCGTCTCCGCAGAAGCCGTCGGGATCGGCGGCGTTGGATTTGCTGCGCGCCCATGGCGAAAGCATGCAGGCGATGGTGGAGGCCGTGCGCGACTCCCTGGTATGACCGGCTCACAGACAAGGCTCATAGCGCCTGAACTTCTGGCAAGGAATCTCTATGGATAACACAACGTCCTACATCAAAGACACGGCGCAACAGCTGACAGATGCTTATCTGCTGCGCTTTCCCGCCAAGGCCGCACGTGAAATCGCCAAGATGCCGAATCAGGAGGCGGTCTCGCTCCTGAGCCAGCAACCCGCGTCCGTCGTCGCCAATCTGTTTCCCTATATGCCTCCCGGTCTGGGCGAACAGTTGATCGCGAACTGGGAGCCGGCGGCCGCGATGGAGCTGCTGCTGAAGCTGGATATTCAACTTACCGCCGCGCTGCTGTCCCGTCTGGAGGACGAGCAAAGAGAGGCGATTCTGGCGCGCATCGCCGCGACGGAAAAAGCGACAGAGAAGGAACTGACCGAACTGCTCTCTTATCCGCTCAACACGGCGGGCCGCATGATGGACGCCCGAGTGCAGATGTTTCACGCAGATCTAACCGTAGAAGAAGTGCTGCAGCAGATTAAGTACCGACGCCCCAAACACATGGACGCCTTTTTCCTGATCAACGATGAGCGCAACGTCATCGGGATTTTTGAGTTGAGCGATCTGATTCTCGCCAACGCCAAGGACAAAGCCTCGAAAATCGTGCGTCCCATCACCGCGTCGTTCAGCACCCTGGACCCGGTCGACGACGTCATCGAAAAGTTCGAAGGGATGCGCGCCAACAGCCTTCCGGTGCTGGACGTGCATGACCAGGTGGTTGGCCTGATTCGCAGCGCGGATATTTATCAGCGCACCAAGGAAGACCTCGCCTCCGATATCGCGTCGATGGTGGGCGCGAGCAAGGATGAAAAAGCGCTTTCCAGCAGTTGGTTCGCCGTACGCAAACGCATGCCCTGGCTGCAGATCAATCTGGTGACGGCGTTTGTAGCCGCTGGCGTGGTCGGCGCCTTCGAAGGCATTATTTCCAAGTACACCGCCCTGGCGATCTTGCTGCCCGTGGCGGCGGGCCAAAGCGGCAACGCCGGCGCTCAGGCCCTGGCGGTAACCATGCGCGGCCTGATTCTCAAAGAGATCACGATTCGTAATATGGGACAGGTGTTTCGCAAAGAGAGCTTCGCCGGTTTTCTCAACGGCGTCATTATCGCCGTGACCTGCGCTATCGGCGTCTGGATCTGGAGCCGCTCTATTGGCCTCGCGCTGATCATCGCCCTCGCGATGGTGTTGTCTCTGACCATCGCCTGCGGCGCCGGCGCCCTGGTGCCCATGGCGCTCAAGAAACTCGGCCTGGACCCGGCGCAATCCTCTTCCATCGTCCTGACGACGGTGACCGACATCGCCGGTTTTATGTCATTTCTGGGGATTGCGACCTTGCTGTCGGGACTCTTGCCCGAGGGATAGAGGCTTGCTGATGTAGACAGGCCAGACCAGTCACTAACGACAATTAATGCCTGACGGTGGTTTCCCGCCACTCGGAAACCGCCTGGCTCACTGCGGCCAGATGAGCATTGGTGATGTCTCTGGGCAAAAACTCGTTCTGACAGGCGTTGATGCGCGTCGCCAATTGATCAATGAACGCCTTGCCTTCAGCTTGATACGCCTCACTCTCCTCCTCATTGAGTTCGATGAGAATGGAAAAATCCACAAACGAGCGAGAACATCTGGCGTCGAGATAGAACTTCGTGTCCTGCTCGAAAAGAAACCACGAGCCCGGTTCATGCAGCATTACGTACACAGTTTGCTCCTGCCTTTAATCATTGGTTTGAGTGTTATGGAGAAGCGCCAGGAACAATCTTCCATCGGCGGGCGGTGATTCATACGCTTTCGCGCCGTCATGCCCGGCTGCAACTCGATAAGTTTTGCCGCTCTTTAAATTTCAACGGGGTGATTACGAAGTTTCAGTGTAAACAGATCCCAAGCGAAAATGCGAGCGCTTCATAACGAAAATAAACCCAAACTTTTGGCCAGATCATTATCAAACTACACCAGAAAAAAAGACCGCCCTTTCAGGCTTGCTCAAGAATTTTCCAATGCGGCCTAAGTAGTTGGAATTGTTAACTTTACATCGTTAATAAAACAACGAATAGTTAGCGCTCTTTTTTGGAAATTTATAGACATAGCAGAATGAAGATCAAGTCCCAATTAATGCTCGCAATGTGCTCACTATTAATCGGCTGTGCGTCGAATCAACCCTCGGAGCCGACCCAGGTGGTGTTCACTTACGGCGATACCTTAATATCAGCGCCTATCGACGAAAACAACGCCTTCGCCGGCGCCATGGAAACGGATACGAAGAGCGTGCAACTATCTGGAAAAATTCAGAAGCAGAACGCCGATTACATCGTGGATGTTGATTTTATCAGCAATGCGAAAGAACCAGAAGCAAGCCACGCCTTCAACTCACAAGTCCTGGTGAAACTGGAAGAGCCGCAGGTCATTGGCCACGCTGACGAAAACGACTTTATCATCAACTTAAAAAGGTAATCGCTGAAAAAGAATATGGGGGCGCCCGGCCATAGATAGAACCTTATTAAGGTCTCGCGATTATACGTTGAGTTATTACGCTGGGATCGCCCCTCCAGGCCAACCATAGCGGTATTTACACCTGACGGTTACCGGTAATGTCAGGTTGATTCTTTTAAAGAAGAAAAATCTTTCCCAATTATATATTTCCCACTCCGCCGTCCACCAACAGCTCTGCTCCCAACATGTAAGCCGACTCATCCGACGCCAGAAAAACGGCGGCTTTCGCCAGTTCCAATGGCGTTCCCATGCGCTTTAACGGCACGAGTTCCTTAACCTCCTCGATCAGTTCCTGCTGTTTCTCCTCCGATAAACCAAATTTCTGAAAAGCGTCGGTATAAGTAGGCCCAGGGCTGAGAGTATTAACCCGAATTCCTTTGTGATGCAGCTCCCCGGATAGCGTCCGGGATAAAGAATTAAGTCCCGCTTTGCTCGCCGCGTACACACTGCTTTGCGCCAACCCGATCTGGGCTGAAACGCTACCGCATAAAATAATGGATGCCAAGTCAGACAATAAAGGGAGCAATGACTGAATTAAAAAGAAGGGCCCTTTCAAGTTAATGTCCATCACTCTGTCAAAACACTCTTCGTCCCATTTATCCAATGGTTTATGGGTTACATCACCGGCATTGATATATACAATATCGATACGCGGAAATTTTTCAGATAATTGCTGAGCCAATATAGTTTGTTGATCTACTTTGCCAGCATCATTCTTTATAACCAGCGCCGACTCTCCCAGTTGATCCTGCGCATATTGCAAACCAGATTCATTACGGCCCGTGACGGCAACGGTCGCCCCTTCAAGTTGAAATTGCTTAGCGGTTTCCAAACCAATACCCGCTGTTCCACCTGTAATTAATGCATATTTCCCATCCAGCCTTTTCGACATACTACTCGCCTTTACTTGCAATTCATTAGAGGATTTATAGTATAGGCAGGCTATTTTGGTTAAAACAGTAGGTTCCAAATGGATACTAAAGAGAAAATCAGTCATTCGGATAAAAAAATTCAGGACGATTCACGTTGTCCAATGACGGATTTCATCAATATCGTTTCCGGAAAATGGGCGATCCCCACCTTATATCGCTTAATTATTACCGACGATATTATTCGATTTGGCGCCCTGCAAAGAGGCATTGGCGGCATTACGCAAAAAGAATTAACCAAGCAACTCAGGACGTTCGAATCATTAGGCATCGTATCCAGACAGGAATACCCGGAAATGCCGCCACGAGTTGAGTATCAGATTACAGAACTCGGAAAAACGCTGAAACCCACACTGGACTCACTGGCGCAGTGGATGACCGAGCATCGGGATGAGTTATTGACGAATAGTCGGAATAACGCGAGTTAAAAGGGCAGCGATTATGGAAACTGCAAATGTCAGAGCTCTGGGAAGCATTTCAGCGCCACGTCCCAAATATGCTCACAGTCCAGCCAGTCTTCAGAAGTAAGAGCCACGTGCTCTCCAGAAATCGTAGTGAGAAACGCCTCTAAAATAGATTTTCGTTTTATCTTATTCCTACTAGTTGAGAATCCCGAAAACCTGAGTATGTAAATTGTTTGTAAGAAACGAGCAATTTTTTCATCTGAACTAATAGACGCTAACCACTGAAGTGCGATAACAGAATCTGTGTCGCCCACATCGCTTTTCATATACAAATTCGCTTGGCCAGGCATTCCCTCTGCATCGTCAAATACAATCCAATTAATACCATCCAGAGTCAAGCCTGACTCGGCTAAACGTTGTCTACACATGAGCAATACCAATGGTAGAGCCGCAAACACGATCAACTCAAGAAACGCTTCGGAGTCGTCAACCTCCCATTCGCCTTCATCGTCCTCGTACTCTCTAACGAATATGCCATTATTCAATAGTTCTACTTCAATTTCTTTAACAATTGACTCTCCCAGATTTATGTCACTTAGGTCATCTATGTCACATACAGAGTCGCCAAACATATAGTTGTATCGAAGTCTAAACTGCTCATAGCCGATGGCGATAAAATCGCCATCAATGGGCTGTCTATAATCACTTTTTTTCAGCAAGCTTATAATATGCTGAAGCATAGGATCATAGTACTCTACAAGCCTCTCAACTATTTTCATAAACTGCATTATAAAAGCTCCACGGATTTCGCAATTAACGGGACAAGATAGAAAGCTTCATTTGAGCCGCCCCACTAACTTCTAAACTTCGTCACTTTACCTGATTCATCAACCGCCGCGTTTACCAAGCCATTCAAATCCAGGGTCGGATTCGCTTCGAGGCAGTGTTGCAGGATGTTCAACGCCACATGGGGGGCGAACATGTGCGGGCCGCGGAATCTTAGCAGCAGTGTTTGAATTTTCTCGTCTTTACGGGGATTCAGCGCTTTGAAGATTTGCTCCCAGTCGGCGTCCGTCCGCACCAGTTCATTCACGACTTTACTGGCGATGCGGGCGTTTCTGGCGCTAATTCTGGCCGCCCTCGCCTCCAGCTGGTCGCGCTTATCCGCCTCCGCCAGCAGCCAACTGGCGTCCAGGGGATTTTTGGGCGAAGGTTTCGTTTTGCGTTTCTTGGCCATAATCAAATTGAGGCATGAGATGGGACTGACGAGTATCGCAATAACAGATCCCAGACTTCAACGCTTGCGAGCCCCCGCCGGGAGGCATAACCTTCGCCGTACTCTTCACAAAAGCGACAAGTTCAGCATTTCGGCTGATAGGTTCGGCCATGCAGCTGGGCTATAGTTTTTCGGCATTTACGACAGCGACCTCATACACAGACTTCGGAGGCCATGCCGGGTGGTTTTGATTTCTTCAGCTCAATATAAAAATACGACGCTTAGCGCACGCGGTCCCTTCATTCTCTTCCTGCTGTTTCTCGCCATCGTTGCGTCTCCCGTGTTCGCGCACGGCGTGGCGGAAGGCGACGCGCTGTTCATCGAACAGGCGGAAGGCATGCACCTGATTCCCTTTATCTATCTCGGAGCCAAGCACATGGTGACGGGCTATGATCACCTGCTGTTTCTTATCGGCGTGATTTTTTTCCTGTATCGGATGAAAGACATTGGCGTTTACGTCACGCTATTCGCCATCGGCCACAGCGTCACCTTATTGTATGGCGTGTTGAGCGGCGCCCAGGTTAACCCTTATCTGATCGACGCCATCATCGGTCTTTCCGTTGTCTACAAGGCCCTGGATAATCTTGGCGCTTACCCTCGCTGGTTCGGCTTTCAGCCCAATACCAAAGCGGCTGTGCTTATCTTCGGCTTTTTTCACGGCTTCGGACTGGCGACGAAGCTGCAGGATTTCACCCTGTCCCAGGATGGCCTGATCCCCAATATCATCGCCTTTAATGTGGGCGTGGAAATCGGTCAGTTACTGGCGCTGAGCGCCATTCTCATTATCATGAGTTTCTGGCGCAAAACCGACGCCTTCGCCAAGCAGGCCTTCACCGCCAATGTGCTCCTGATGAGCGCCGGATTTATGTTAATAGGCTACCAACTCACCGGCTTTTTCGTGAGTTCTTGAGATAATCGACATGCATGACATCACCCACCGCAACCGCGCTGAATCGCCATCCAGCAAAACACTGTTTAAAGCAACCGCGATCGCCATGGTAGTTGGCGCGGGCCTGCTCGTCACGACAGTGCTGCCAGCGGAATACGGCATCGATCCCACCGGCGTCGGCGGCTACCTGGGCCTGACCCAGCTCAACGCCATCGCCCCACAGGAAGCAGCAGAGCCGGTGGAAGACCCCATGATCAGCGACGCCCAACTCGCCTCCCTGCTCAACCCGGTATGGAAAAGCAACGCTCCACTGCGCAACGACACCCTGACCATCACTCTCGGTCCCAATGAAGGCGCCGAGATCAAAGCGCAAATGCAGGAGGGCGACCGCTTCATGTTCAAATGGGAATCGCAAGGCCCCGTCAACTTCGACATGCACGGCGAACGCCCCAATGCCGGCGACGAATTCACCAGCTATTGGGTAGGCAGAAATAAAACCAACGCCAACGGCGCCTTCCAGGCCCCCTTCGAAGGCGTTCACGGCTGGTACTGGCACAACGGCGGCAATCAACCCGTCACCGTAACCGTCACCACAACTGGTTTTTACGAGAAACTTTATAAGCTGTAGTCGCAGGGGCTTCACGCCATGTCAAAGAAGATACAGAAAGAGTTAAGACTGGCTGTGCTGACGCTGCTTGCCACCTTCCTGTTCGGCTGCTCCACACAGAAACTGACAATCAGCCACGCCGAGCTGTTACCCATTGACGTCAAAGAAACTAAAAAGTGGGCGAACGGCGATCCCTACTTATTTGATGGCGATTATTTGGTGATTACGTTTAAGTCGGATCAACCGATAGATACGGAAGATTTCCTCAATCAATTCCGAGCCACAATCGTGAAAGGCAATGACGAAGTGGATTTCTTTGATGGCACACTGGACGGCGTATATCCCAATTACAGAAGCTTTCACGAATGTCTCACGTATCTGAAAACATTCGAATTCGACCGCATCGACTTCCAGCTAAGATACGACCCCATGATAATTCCAGACTACACCAGCAACGTCATATCCTTCACCAAAGAAGAAGTCCTGGAAGCAACGCAAAAACCCATGCTTGAATACAAACAGGCTTTTGAATAATCCCAAACATCCACCCACGCTCATTTCTACTCCCACACTTATCCGCACTCCGTTCGCCCTGAGCCTGCCGAAGGGCCCTCTTGGGCACAGCGCCATCACACGATCCTCAAGGATCATTAGAATGTATTTCCCCTCGCGCTTATTCCTACTCCGTTCGCCCTGAGCTTGTCGAAGGGCCCTCCCGGGCGAATAAACGGAAAACACCCTAACCCAGAGTCGTGACGCATATGGCAGTTTCAAACCAACGCTCTGGGAAGCCCTTCGACAAGCTCAGGGCGAACGGGGAATATGGGAGCTGGAAAGTTAAATTGCTCAGGAGGAGTTAGTCAGGTTTTCCTTTCGCGTGAGATCTAAGTTGATCTCAACACTTAGGACACACAGTTTTTCACCCAGCGCCATCCATCCTTCCGGTCAGAATCCTTCCAATCAGATCCAGCTAAACCGTCCTACAATCACCCTCCAACGCTTATCCCCACTCCGTTCGCCCTGAGCTTGTCGAAGGGCCCTCCCGGGCGAATAAAACGAAAAGCCCCCTATCCCAGAGTCATAACGCATATGGCGGTTTCAAACTAGCGCTCTGAAAAGCCCTTCGACAGGCTCAGGGCGAACGGGGAATATGGCCAGGGAATCGGATGATATAAAACCAGAGTTCCAGCTCACGCCGGAGCGGTTTCATCTCCCTGAGTTGTTTTCACTTCACTTGGCGGTACGCCAAAGTAGGCTCTGACGTGGTCTTCATTCAGGTATCCGCGAACGCCAATGATGTAGACCAGAAACGGAATACCGGTGATCAAACTAACAATCAAAGACGCCCAATCTCCCATCAACATGCCGAATACCGTCAGTAACGCCCAGCCGTATATCAAGGGTCTGGCCAGCATCCAGACATACTTCGAGCGCACCCACAGCAAGGGTCCGCACAGGGTCCAGGCAACGCAATTCGCCATCAGCACATAGCGGGATAAATCATCAGCTACGATGATGACCAGCACCAGGTTGAGCAACAAAAAAACTGTGTTGATGATGGATATGACTTTGATTCCCTTCGGCATGTTTTCTCCTCACGAGAGCGGCGTGTTGGCGCAGATACGTCTTCACAGGCTCTCAATATGTTTGTGGGACAGGTCAGACAATGGTCGGTTCAGGAGGCGTCGGATTTAATGCATCCGACGCCTCCATTTAAGCCGGAGAAATAGTAACACAAGGTCAACTATTCTCATCCCTGTCATCCGCAGACAACCTGTCATTCGCACACAAATAGAAGGAAGTTACTTGTCTGCTGGACTAATAGGACTGATAAGACTAGTAAGACTAACGCAACCAGGGATCGCTGGTTTCAATCTCCGATATCCGCTTTGATTCGGGATCAATCACGTCGCGCCAGACGCCATCGTCATTCATGACCGACCAGGTATTCTCATCCTTGCGCAATCCCATGCGCCAGAACATCCAGGGGATGCCACGACGCCTCGCAGTCTCCGCTACATGGCGGTATTCATTCGTCATCGCCTCCATCCCCACCTTGCGCTCTTTACCAAACTCTTCCACGAACAACAGTTTGCCCCACTGTCGCACTGACGGCAGAGCGTCGTTCAACCACTGATCCAGGTCGCCGCCGTAATAGTGCAAGGTATAGATATCCGCCGCCGGAATGTCGCCCAGTGTTTTAATATCGTCGGCGCTGCCTTTGTTGTAGTACTTATCGTAGCCAGCGATCCCCAGGGCGACATAGGTGTCCGGGTCTTCCGCTTTCAGGTGGGCGGCCATCTGGGTCAGGAAGTTGCGGTGGATATTGTATTTCTGATCGTTCGACAGGTTCTCATCCGCCAGAGAGACGCCGGATTCATTGGCGATTTCCCAGGCCAGCACCACATCGTTAATGTCCTTCCATTTCTTATTGCCGAGATAAGGGTTTTGATGGTTAAGGAAGTGGGAGAAGCGTTTTTTATAGGCGTCTATCGCATCCTGCTGATACATCCCGACAGGGCCGAAAGCATTGTAATAGACTGAGTTGGAGTCCTGAGCATAAGCGAAGTTGATCAACGCCAGCACCATCTTTATGCCCATCTCCTGGCACTCTTGCATCAGCTTATCCATTTTCTCCAGCTGATCGTCGTGGTATACGCCCAATGGTTCCTCATAGGTCCAGCCCTTGGGTTGGATCTCCCATGGCGCATCGCCCCTGCGCGTGACAAAAACGCGTAAGACTTTCAATCCACTGTCCTTCATCGCCTGCAATTGTTTGCGACGATCCGCCTCGGACATATGCGCAAGCTGATACTGGTTGGCGCCGGCCCACAGGCGGGATACGTCAGGGTCTGGCCCCGGGCCGTCCCCCAGCGTGAATTGCAGGGCGTTCAGGTTGAAGCCGGATTGCAGCATGGTGACTCTCAGCGTGTGCGCGCCTGGGCTTAACTCAATGCCGGCGTCCACCCAGGTCCAATTCTGCCAGCCGCCAGTCACAGGCGCCGTCACTTCCACCGCCCTGGCGCCGTCAATGCTCACCGCGAAGCGGCCTTCGACGCTTTCCGCCGCAACCAGTGAGGACATGGTGTAAACGCCGCCTTCGCTGACGTTAACGCTGTATTCCAACCATTCCCCGGGCTCGATCCAGCCGATGTTATAGCCATTGCTCGTGCTGGGCTCGATATCCACAGCATCCTGGCGCAAAGCTCCGCCTTCGTTGGTGGGAGTGGTGTCCTGGAAAGCGCCGTAATCATAGTGCTCCGCCTCCAGTACACCCGGTATCGGAATGGGCGCGCCATTATAAGGACCTTCGCCGCCGCCATGATCTCCACCATCGCCATCCTCACCTCCGCTGTCGCCGTCGCCGTTATCGCCACCGTCGCTATCATCATCACAATCAGCGGGCCCGACTCGTTCCCATAGAGATCCCACCTCCGGCGTCCAGCCAGCGCCGGGATAGGCGGTGTGCGTCACCAGTGCGCGATAGATATCGCCTTGATACAGCACTTCCTGCGCGACTTGATATTGGGCTCCTTCAGCCCAGTTGGCGGGGCAGTCGGCGGCGAAAACGCTCTGCGCGCCAGCGGCGCCGATGCCCACGAGCAGCAGCTGAGCGGATAAAAGGGCGAGTCGAAATTTCTTCTTTGGCATGAATCCAGTCCTTTTTGGTCGTCGTTATTAGGGCGCACTCCCGAGTCTAGAGTGGGAATACGTCCCAAACGCCCCCCAAATGGCGTAGGAGTCCATGTTTTGAAGCGCAGGCCTTCGCGCCTATGTGTACGACCTCGCCAACGCTTATCAATCGAATGGAATAACGCAGGAAACGAACAGGAACTTTCCGGGCGGACAGCACTCCTCATTTCATGGTCTGCAGTATCTTGGGCCAAGCTGACAGGGAGCTTATTGCCCCGTACGTTTGAGAGTTTTAAAGACAAAAATCAATAAACCCAAACCGCCCGACACAACACACATCCAGAGCGTCCACAGCCCCAAAACCATGAACAAATCGATATCACATTCGACTTCCCCGGGGTTGCGACATGGGTTGACCACTATAGGTACTTGGACCAGCAATTTTGGGAGACAATATCAATCCACCGTTTTGGGCTAAATTAACGAAACCATGAGGATAAGATATAAGTGGCTGGACCTACTGTAGGCATATTAATTAGGGAAAAGATATCGGCGACAGGCAAACAAAGTTTGCATGTCTTCGTAACGTCGATTTCGAATGCTATCAATGGCGAAAACTTCTGGGTCGATAGCAGACCGCTAGGCTACGCGATCGGCCCTGAGTACGCAGAAGAGATTGCAGAATACTCTAGGGCGCACTCAGTAATTGGGTGGGAGCCAAAAGATATAATTGGGCTGTATGCGATGTGTAATGACGCCCAAGACCATATTCTGTTGGGGAAAGTCGCACTCAGTATAGCAAGGTTATTTAATGGCTGGATCGCCTTTCACAATCCACTTAGCCTCTATACCAATGATCCCGATATAGTAATGGACAAAGGGATTATCGACATCCAAGGTGAATCACTCATTTCCCCAGATCTATTTGAACGTTGGTTACAACACCCAGATTTCTGTATGGTCAAATAGCCCCAACACAAACAGGCGCATGTTTAAAAGGAGTCGACCTTGTACGAAGTCAGAGTATTGGAACCCAGGGATGCAAAGGCCTACCGAGCAATCAGATTAGAGGCGTTAAAGACTTTCCCTGAGCACTTTGGTTCGGGTTATGAGCAGCAAGTGAAACTGGAAAAACTCTATTTCGAGATGCGCATTGAAGAGCGCTCCGACAAAGCCATGATGGTTGGGGCGTTTCTAAATAGCGAGCTGGTGGGCATCTGCGGCGTGACGTTTCAAACTCAAGTCGCGCCTGACGCTGGGGAGATTATTCAAATGTACGTGAAGCCGGCGAATCAGAACGCCGGCGTTGGCGGAAAAATGCTGGCGGCTATCAATAACCTTTGTCGCGCAATGCCCGTAAAAACGCTGCTGCTTGAAGTATATAAATCCAATCAAAATGCGATCCGGGTGTATGAAGCCTGCGGTTATCGAGTGAACGCCGCATTGGGTGAAAATCCTGGATCGCAATATATGACAATGGCGCTGTCCGAATAGGCGGCAGGCAGATCGAAACCAAGTACAACCACCATTGATTGAGTCATCAGGGAGAGTTAGAAACCTCTCCCCTCGCCTTTTAAATACGCCCTACGCTCCCAACCAGGCGGGGCGACCATAAAACGCCCTGGCCAGGTTGCCGCTGTTAAGAATCTGTTCTTCAACCGTCACTCTTTCCACTCGGGTAACTGGCTGCGTATTGGTTCCGCAAAAGCTCATTGCGATGTGTCGGCCAAAAGCGTCTCTTTGTCCGGTGAGCAGGACGGCGTGTCCCAGTTGGAACTGTCCGTTGTAGAGAGGTTGATTGCGGTAGGAAAAAACGACGACATCGCCTCGGTTCAGTGACGCGGGAAATGGCGCCGGCCAGGGATAAAACGTCTCGTTGTGAAACATATTGCGCATTATCTGTACGCCCCAGTTGCGTCCATTGATCACCCTGGCGGTATGCGCACGGTTATAACGATCAGAGAAAAATTGTCTCGGCGCCTGGGCTGCGGCGGCGGCCAGAAACAGCATTTCAAAACAGCATATTTCTATTTGATTGGGTCCCATTGTCAGCGGGTTGGGAACATTATGATCCAGCCCTCTCGCCCAGCGTTCCATGGAGCTGGTATAACGCCAGCGACGCCCCATGACCTGAGGCGGCATAACTAACGGAGACCATGTAATCCGTCTGTTTTGTTGATGCCACTGCTCAGCAATATTAATCGCGTTTTGCACATGTATTAATGCCATAAGTAAATCCCTGATCCCTGCTGAATTCTGTGTCCAGATTCTTTTATTAATCTCAGCTCAACTTCAACGCGCCAGCTTTCCACGTCATTCACTGACGCTGCATTTTTCGTTTAAGTTAGCGCCCACCTGAAACAAAACCCTTTATCGTTTTTATTGGAAATTTACCTTCACGCAGGGTGAATGGCGGCACGATGCGCTCCCTGTTTCCCGGTTTAGTCAGACCATCCTAGATACAAGACAGAAGCCCTTGTTCAATTATCAACGCCAGTTCAGTTCGCGCCATTAAGCAAGTATTATTGCCTTACAGTACCAAACACTACCTATCGAGCCTATCGCCAAGCGCCATGTTTTTCCCTTTATTTTCATGATAATTAGCGTATTTTATCGCTAATTGTTTGCAAGCTGGCTTTTAGACCAAATAGCCTCGAACAAAAGATAAATTGCTTTCACTCGTCTAATTACTAGAATTATTGCTTTTCTTGCACACCTAAGGAAAGCGAAATGCAAAACAACAACCTCCCTGCTCAGCATCAACTTTTGCCGCTGGAAAACCCGCTCCCTGCCTGGAACTCTCAAACTCCCAAGGCCGGTAAAAAACTGATGATCACCAGGGAAGCAAATGTCTTTATGCGCAGCCTGAATCTGTATGAGAAAACCCAGGTATACAAAGAGGCCCTCAAACTAACCAGCGACGGCGGCTATGGCTGGAACAGCAGAGGTTTTCAAAAAGCGCCCATGTTTATGCGTCATAAGATCTGCTCAGGCGGAGTCAGTTTTATGTACAGCGTGAATCCCGAGATGATTGTTATTAATCGGATGAAACTGGAGCGGGAAATTACACAGGTTGAAACACCGGCGAACATGCAGCAGATGGGGTTGTTTGAGGTTAGGCGGGAGTCTGATATTCGGTGGCGAGAAGAAATAACTGAAAGGGAAATTCCCAGACTTGAGTTGGCCTGGGGAAAACCAAAACCCGTCCCTAAGATAAGAACAGAACATGTTGCAATCAATGGTATGTCGAATGATTTGAAAAAAGCCTCCTGGCTGATGGGCGTCCACACGGATACCGCCTACTGGGACGACTACGCCAAAGCCTACACGCTCTTCTACAACCCGACTCGTGGAAAAATCGACTTCTTCGAATGCATCGCAGATAAGATATCCACTACCGAGTTAGCGAAATTTATAGCGGTTATGTTGATCGAAAATCAGCAAAAAGGCTTGCACCGCAAATGGACGGCGCATAGTCAGGGCGGAATTATCCTGACGCGGGCCGTAGAGCTGGTGAATCAAAGAGGCGTGCGCCTGGAAGGACAAAGAGTCTCGATTCATGCAGGAGGAAATGAGAAGACTCGCGCAGAGAAAGCCTTCAGGCAGGCAGGTATAACCATTGATGAAATCAAGCGGGATCACCCAAACGACCTCGTGCCAAACCTGGCTGGTTTCAACGACCTATCCCCCGGCTCTTTCTTGCGCAGCATGAACAGCATGTTTCTGGTATTCCGCGATAAGCGTCCTGTGCAAGCCAGCCCCCATACGTTACCCTTCCTCAGCGCCGAATGCGCCATCAGACATTTGCAAATGAACGGCTATCAAAGAAAAGCGGAAAGGCTGGCGAAACATACAATGAGAGAGTTAGGCCTATTATGATCAATCAACTACTCAGGTCGATCTTAACAGGCAAAGGGCCGGATTTTTCAAAACTGACCGCGAAGGAATGCCGGATTGGCGACTATCTCTTGGTCTTCAGGTTGCCGGGCAATGTTCAGAGGTTAGCCAAACACAAAGACCCTGACCTGACACAGGTTATTCTCACTCCGAACGTTTTCATGGCGAGCGTAGAGAAAGAGTTCAATCGGGAGTATGTACATGCCTGTTTCGAATGGTGGGCGTACAGAGGCCTATTCATACAAGGCCATTCAGGTAAGCTCGGTGACATGAGCCTCACGATTGACGTTAACCGTTCAGAACCTCAGTCCCCGCTAGTTGAGGGAGACCTCGATAGCCTGGAGACATACCTGAAAAAGGATTTATGGGACTACTACGAAACCGAGAAAAATAAAGACGGAAAACCCGGAGCCAACTGGGAGGCGCGGTACGCATTTGAACACCCAGAGGAAATGAGCGCCCAAGGATACATTCCACTCGGGAAACTCGTGTTAGTCACCCATCTGCCGGAAGTCTACTACAGACAAGAAATCAACGGCATCGACTGGCTGCACTACGGCATTCGCGGCGAAGGCGTCGGCCGAGGTCTGAACTACTACTGGGCTTATCCATTGGGCGCTGGTTACTACCTAACATTCAATTTTCATTTGACCTCCGAAGTGGGCGACAAAGAGCTGAGATACCAACGCATGTACGAAGACGCCAAGCGCATTATGTCGATGGTCGCGCTTCGAAAAGTCTGATAGTTAAGAAATTATTGGGCTTACTATGATCAAGCAGCTGTTGAAGCGACTTTTAACGGGCAAAGGGCCTGCTTTTTCAAGGCTTACTGCAAAGGAATGCAGCATCGGAGACTATCGGCTGAAGTATCAACTGCCAGGGAACGCCATTGATATTGGCATACCTAAGAAGCCCAATCCTTCGCACTTGAATCTAAATAGTGATCTGTTTGCGACGTATGAGTGCGACAAAGAATTCAACCGCACCTTTGTGCAAATGGGTTTTGAGTGGTGGGCCTATCGCGGGTTTTTCCTACAAGGCAGTTTTGGCCAACTAGGAAGAATGTCTTTGCATGTGGATGTTAATCGCGCAGAGCCTCATACACCCTTATCAGAGGGCGACCTCGATAGTTTAGAGTCCTATCTGAAACAAGAGTATTGGACATACTACGAAACGGAAGAAACAGGCGGCGGCATAAACCTGAGAGCCAGACAGCACTACGAAAATAACAAGGTTTTGATTGGCGATACGCCTGTCTCCGGCTTTCTGGTGAAACTACCTGATCCCTACACCAAAGAGCGCATCAATGGCGCCGACTGGCTCTCCTACCACATCAACTCGGAAGGCATGGCCGGACACCACCACACCTACTACTGGGCCTATCCCCTAAACAAGGATTTCTACCTCACCGTCAGTTTCTGGATGCAGCTCGAAATAGGAAATCACGCAAAGCGGTCGGAACGCCTGCTCGACGACGCCAGACGCATCATGTCCATGATGGAACTTTACAAGAGCTCATAATGATCGACCAATTACTCAAATCTGCCTTAACAGGCAAAGGGCCGAATTTTGCTGAGCTGACGACCAAGGAATGCGGTATTGGAGACTATAGGTTGCGCTATAAGTTGCCGGGGAATGTTATTGATACAGGAAGAGCCAAAAAAGCCAGACCTCGACAAGTCAATTTGCAGCCAGGCTTATTCAACTCCTATGAAAACGAGCAAAAGTTTAATCGCACTTTTGTGCGAATGGATTTTGAGTGGTGGGCGTATAGAGGTGTATTCCTTCAAGGTCATCTTGGCAAACTCGGCGACTTGAGTATGGACATTGATGTCAATCGCGCCATGCCCCACTCGCCAATCAAAGAAGGCGACCTCGATAGTTTAGAGTCCTATCTGAAACAAGAGTATTGGACATACTACGAAACAGAAGAAACTGGCGACGGCATTAACCTGAGAGCCAGACAGCACTACGAAAACAACAAGGTTTTGATGGGCGATACGCCTGTCTCAGGCTTTCTGGTGAAACTACCTGATCCCTACACCAAAGAACGCATCCATGGCGCAGACTGGCTCTCCTACCACATCAACTCGGAAGGCATGGCCGGACACCACCATACCTACTACTGGGCCTATCCCCTAAACAAGGATTTCTACCTCACCATCAGTTTCTGGATGCAGCTCGAAATAGGAAACCGATCAATGCGGTCCGAACGAATGCGCGATGACGCCAGACGCATCATGTCCATGATGGAACTTCGTAAGGGCTGACTATGATCGACCAATTACTCAGGCCTGCCCTAACGGGCAAAGGGCCAGATTTTTCTGAGCTTACCGCCAAGGAATGCAAGATTGGCGATTATCACTTGAGGTTCAAGTTACCGGGCAATGTTCAGAGGTTAGCCAAACATAAAGACCCTGACCTTACACAAGTTCTTCTCACTCCGGATGTTTTCAAGGCGAACTTAGAGAAAGAGTTCAATCGGGAGTATGTACATGCCTGTTTCGAATGGTGGGCGTACAGAGGCCTGTTCATACAAGGCCATTCCGGTAAGCTCGGTGACATGAGCCTCACGATTGACGTAAACCGCGCAGAGTCCCACACCCCAATTGCCGAGAGAGACCTCGATAGCCTGGAGACATACCTGAAAAAGGATTTATGGGACTACTACGAAACTGAGAAAAATAAAGACGGAGAACCCGGAGCCAACTGGGAGGCGCGGTACGCATTTGAGCACCCAGAGGAAATGAGCGCCCAAGGTTACATTCCACTCGGGAAACTCGTGTTAGTCACCCATCTGCCGGAAGTCTACTACAGACAAGAAATCAACGGCATCGACTGGCTGCACTACGGCATTCGCGGCGAAGGCGTCGGCCGAGGTCTGAACTACTACTGGGCTTATCCATTGGGCGCTGGTTACTACCTAACATTCAATTTTCATTTGACCTCCGAAGTGGGCGACAAAGAGCTGAGATACCAACGCATGTACGAAGACGCCAAGCGCATTATGTCGATGGTCGCACTTCGAAAAGCCTGATAGTTAAGAAATTATTGAGCTTACTATGATCGAATATCAATTTAGTAACATTTACCAAGACCTGACCTTAAGTTAAGGAAAAGGATATCTCTTCAAATGTTTTTATATATCACACAGATATTTCTGAATCATACTGACACTTTCTCAATGAACCTGATTGTTATAACTAATTAGCCCGAGGCTACTACCCATTTACAAAACCCGCCTTGAAAAGCTTATATACGGGTTCTACTTTTAAAGAAATGAGGAGCACTCGTAAGAATAGCAAAATTAGGATAGGCAATGTAGGGATAAAACCCAATATAAAACAAGCCATTAAGGAAATAAGATGGCAATAAACTACCAACATATCAAGCGCATACTACAGCTGTCGAAAGCTGGTAGATGGTTAGTCAGAGACAGTGATGATGACTTTTTCCCTGATCCTCTAAACTTTTCCGATGTCGCAGGTCATCTTGAACAATATCTAGCCCAGCGAGAGCACCGACTACTCCAAATTGATGCTCTGACTTCCCTTAGAGACTTTGTCCCCAAAGCTAGCGGGATGGTCAGAGAAGCAATTTGGCTCCACCCAGTTCATCGGCTGCTCTATTTAGCAGCTTTACACTATTTCTTACCCAAGCTAGACCATCACTTACCACCAGAGGTATATTCATACCGCTTAGACGCAGATGATCCTGACTGCTACCCATTTGGGAATAGAATTGATCGTTGGAAGCAATTCCACAACGACTTTAGAAGAGCTTGCCTTGATGAACAAACGGGAGCTGTATTAATAACAGACATCGCTAGCTTTTATGATCATATTCGCATAGAAGATCTTGCTGTACGTATCAGAGCGTTACTCGGTGCAGGCATGAGCGAAGATGATCGGATTATGGTCGATTTTTTAGAAGCGCTAATAAGGCAGTGGAGTACCGATGGCTACGGCATACCTCAAAATCTTGACGCTAGTAGTTTTTTTGGATCGTTATTCCTTTCTGGCGTAGATCACGAAATAATACAAAAAAGATACAGATACTTCCGTTGGGTAGATGACATTCGAATTTGTGCAAAAAATAAAAAGCAGGCCATAAGAGCTTTACATGATTTACAGGAGGCCCTTTCCCACCATCGAATGTTCCTTGCCAGTGATAAAACAAAAATATATCTAAAGGAAAGCGAGGAGTTCAAAGAGTTAGTTGATGTCGAGGATGACGCATATATTTCTTCAGTCGAAGATATAATAGCACGAGGCGACCGCGAAGAAATAAACAGTGCGATCCCAGAAGTTCTTCATCGCCTAAAACAACATGCATCCCCATCTGGCGATGACCGGAAATTTCGGGCATATGCAAATCGCACGTTGCAAATAGCTGACTATCAAGAGTTTCAAGACCAAGTACTTTCACAGCTAGTTCCATTTGTCGTTACACGAATGGAGTCTCACCCAAATCGAAGTGATTATTGGACAAAAATACTTCAATCAAGTCCATCAGGCGATTGGCTTGATATGGCCAGCCGTTTACTTAAAGACGACCCTTCCGTGTATAATTGGCAGCGGTTTTACTTATGGAAGTTATTAATAGCAAGACCTTCTATTCCTGAGGATTTACATAATTTTGCATATAGTACAGTAACATCTGCCATCTCAGAACTTGAAGGAGCTCAAGCAATAGTTTGCTACGGTAAGCATGCAAACAATCAACAGAGAGAAATGCTTTTCGTACAGCACTTTAGCGTACAACGCTCCTACCCAATTCAACGCGCCATACTCATAGCAATACAAGAGCTTGAAACAGGGTTAAGAAATAGACTATACCAAAGAGCCCAAGAAACCTGCCCTGACCACACCCAGCTCATCAATTACCTTAAAGAGCTTGAAAAACCGAGATATGGAGTTAGCCCAAGAGCAACACGAAGGCTCCCAGAGCAACCCCGCACAGTAGAAGCTGCAGTCAAACGAGGGATTGGTATGTCTGGGGGAGAAGTAATTCAATATAGACTGTCGAGAGGAGATTATGATTACGAGTAATACTTTTCACATAGTTATATAATTTCAAACTATCCCCAGCTCTTTAAATTGCTCCGGGGCAGTCGGATATGGCCAACATGCGCCACCCAATGCGACAGCCTCCAATTCCAGTTCATTATCACTAATTACAGAGCACATAAATGAGCCTCCATGAGGAAAGTCAGGGTGTCTAAAATTATATTCCCACATGCGTATGTCGGGCGCCCTGGCAAGCGGCGGCTTCAATTTTATCGTTGAGTAAAAGCCAACTCCTGTTTCTTGCCAATTAAAGCTTTTTGCCTCATGTATGCGCACTCTGATTGCTTGGCTTAGATCATCTTCGCCTCGGAAAATGAGCTTAAGCGCCAGAATTTCCTGCTGCCTCAACATGTCCCCCCTCTCTCACTCATCGGGCTAGCACATCCCCGCTCCACTTTTGAGACTTCAACTTCGAAAAGCAGGCATTTTTCACCTGTGGAAAAGAACGTAAAGCGCTCACTCGCTGTTGATTTAAGCTTAGCGGAAAACCAATCCGACAACGTGCTTCTGTCAGGAAGGTCATCGTTTGCATAGCTCCAAGCTAATAAACAACATCAGATAAGGCGAAGGCTGATAAAAATGACACAGCAGAAGCCACCGCCCCCAGCAGTCATCTTTGCGATGATCACCACGCCCCATCCTAGTGCACTGATTCCCATACAAAAAACCACTACGCACCAAAATCGCCCCGCACTTTTCTTCAACTTTGCGGGCTGGGTCACGGCAGGGAGAATCTGTTGTGATTGAGGGTTGTAGGTGAAACTTATCACGATTAGTTTAAGCGGCTAATGGGTCACTCCATTGCAATGGATTACCGGTTTAAGGTTTCGTTGTACCAATAAACTACTCCTTAATGCAGATGATGGCGTCACATCTATCGGGTGGAGCAGTGTATTTTCCTATTACCGCGCTTCGAGGAAGTGTTTGGAAAAGTATCAGGGAGTGACGCCACACCGCCGACACAGAGAGCCTGTCGATCCAGTATTTATCAGGAATACGCGACAACGGTTCTCCCTGCATAGCCAGACGCCTTCACAGTCAACACGCCGACGATTCAAAGAAAAATAAACTCGATGACTTCGCACTGACGCCAGCGATGGCGCCGTCGAGGGGTCTTACACCGCCAAACAACTGATTTGGAAAATAGATGAGGTGCTTTTTATGAAGCTATCTATGATCATGGTTTTGTTAGTATTAGCTGGGCAATTGTCCGGCTGTGGAGGGAACAACGACAATAAATCGGAAGGGACTCAAGCGAGCGGCGATAGTAGCGGCGATGTGGCGCCCGACGATAATTCTTCATCCAATGATGACGCCCCGCTGGAACCGACATCGCTGCGTTCGGTTGAGTTCGCCCAGTCTCACGTTATTCCTCCAAGTGGTCTGAGCTGGAACCTTAAAGAATCCGGCGAGCTGCAATTGGTCGAAAAAAGAGACACGCTGGTATTGGCCACCTTCGACGAGGCCGTGCAGGCTGCGGAAGTGCGCGTTTATGATAAAAACCATCAGTTACTTTCTTCCCTGAACCTGTCAAAGCCGAGTGATCTCCCTCCCACTGAAGGCGACGATCTGCCCTACTCGGATGACGCCTGGTCGGCGGTGATTCCGTCTGATGACATGTCTAAAGGCGTGAATATCCGCGTCGTCGCGCAAGGTAAGAGCGCATCGGAAACCGTCACGCCCGCCATGCATCCTGAATTGGATCTCACTATTCAATCACTGCCCTTTCTGATCTACGGCGTCAATGAAAGCAATATCCCGTTTAAAATCGACGATCTGAAAGTGATGTTCGCAGACCCCGACACCGCCGGACAGGGCTTTGCGGGAATGCCCTTTTCAAAGACCCATATCGTTAACCATCCATTGGGAGTGTTTGAATCGGACTATCTGATTGCGCCACCTTCAGGCTCGGCTCCGGCGAAGAAAGTGGAATCCGCGGCGGACCCGGACTATTCCAGGCCGATTCTGGATATGGTCTGGCACATCGAATACGCCCTGGGCGATATGGCGCTGAACAAAATCACCTTCGCCCCATCCATGCTCATCGACCACTCAAAAACGGGTCCGATTAAAACCCGTGGATTGGGCGGCGTGGCTTACACCGGCTCCGGGGCGTCTATGGGCTACCCCTCTCTCGGACTGCTTTGGCACGAAGGCGGACACGCCATCGGTCTTCCACACTCGTTGAGCGGCAGCAAAGACGTGAATGGCCCCTACTATCCCTATGCAGAGGGCAGTTTAAGCGGTTCAGTCTGGGGGTATGATCAATACAAGGGCTATTTCCGCTCTCCCCTTACCGCGCCTACTTCCCGCTACTTCGTCTGCAGTGGAGAACGAGGCGGTGGCGTTTTCCAGAAAAACGCGGAAGGACGCTGCTATCGATTCGACCCGATGCACTCTGCGGACGAGCAAAAAGACCCCGATGCCGACTTCCCGTTATTCTCGGATTTTAATGCAGGAAAAATGCAGCGCTGGGTGCGTAACCGCGCCAGGATGAATTCCACCAACAATGGCTTTCAGGTGCTTGACGATAACGGCGACTGGGCGGACTTTGTTCCAGAAACCAAACACTACGCGGGATGGCATATCAAGGAACACTTCCCCGTGTCGTTTGATGAAACCACTGACTTCATCATGGTCACGTACAGCCTCGCAGGGACCGACGCTGCGTCGCAGTTCTATAACCCGATCCGGTACAAAGGAAACGCCATTGAGTATGTCGACGCGATCGATCAGGACGACCTCAACAGCATTAACGCCGATATCTCAAGCGGAGCCAGAGCCAAATACTCCGATTACTGCCGACGCCAGGGGTGTGACTTCACCCTCAAGGTCACCTACGAAGACGGCTCGACCTCATACCGAGTGTTAAAAGGAAGCGCCCGCAAGGATTGGCAACCTTCTGTGTGGAAGGACGACTATCTGAATGAAAACAGTAAAGACAGCTATCTGTTTTGGGCGGTAGCGCTGGTGGCGCCCGAGGGCGCGCCGAAGGTGAAAAAGCTTGAGCTGCTCGACACGCCCATGCTGTGGAATTTGAGCCCCACCGCTGTTATGGCGGCGAAAGCGCTGGTCGTCAAACAGCTGTAGCATCTAGACAGATACAGCTTGCCCCCAATGCTTGAGCGTTCAGCTTTAGAAAACCGGAGCGACTTATGCGCCGAGGCTTTATTAGCAAGAGCGGAATCAAGCTTGGGGGAAAGTTTCACGTTATTTAAGTCGCCGTTTGCGAAGGTCTTCAGTTGGAGGCTTTAGCCTCCAACTCAAACGCTTCATCATATTTCACCACGCCGACTGGCGTCTCTCCCCCAAACCCCAGCGCCATAAAATACTCCGGCGGTACGCCGGGTAACTCCAGACCAGGATGAGGTTTAAAGCCGAAACGGCCGTAGTAATCGGGTTCACCGAGGAGCACACAGCCAGCGGCGTTGTTATGCGCTTGCAGGCAGCTCAATGCTTCCCTGATAAGGGCGGAGCCAATGCCCTGGCCTTGTCGATCCGGGTGTACGGAAACCGGGCCGAGGCCGTACCAGTTTTGAATATTAGCGGCATCGGCTTGCCCAGAACTGTGATGGCCCTGGATAGCCACCGGGGAAATAGCGATGTGACCGATCAGCTCGCCCTGCGCTTCCGCCACCAGTGAAATGGTCAACTTGCCACGCTGCCTGAGCGCGTTGACGATATGGTGCTCCGTATGACTGGTATGAGGCGCGTTCAGGAACGCTTGTTCGGTGACGCGGGTGATCGCGTCTAAGTCGCCGGGTTGTTCATTGCGAATATGGAAATTCATGTGTTGTCTCGTTGTTGCTTGCCAAACAAGGCTAGCCCTGGCGAGCTGTCGCCAGCCGCCAGGGAATGAAGTTTTACTGGTTATCCAATTGCGGACGTACGGCTTTTAGCCCGGCCATATTAATTTGATAAGGCTTTCCGCTTTTTGAATGGATAAGGCGTTTGTTTTTGAGTTTAGTGAAAACCGGCAACGTGCAGTCGGCAAGCACATAGCCCTCGCGGGTGTAGCATTCAACGAATGTCACCTTACCTGAGGTATTACGTGTGAATATGATGCGGCCGCCTTTGGCGAGGACGTGCAACGTCCGTTGTTCCGGCTTGGAAATGTTCATGTGGAACCTGTAGCAGTAATCAAATATGCGACACGGCAAGCATGCGTTCATGCTCGCCACGAAAATGCGCGTATCGATAACCGAAACTCCTGAGGAAACAGGGGTTGGGTTATCGGATTACTGCTATCTCCAACATATACACCTCTTGAAAGGCTGATAGGCAATTCCATCCCGCTGTTTTTTTAGCTGGGATGAAATAAAAAATTCTGATTGAAAACAGACGCTTTGCGTCAGGCGGGAGAAGTTAGCCTATTTTTCCTGCAGACGTCAAGCCGCCGGAGGCGCTTTCCGGCGGCGACTGGGGTGCGAAAGAAGGGCTGCGTTATAACTTGAAGCGCGACACCAGACCGTTCAGCCCTTCGTTGGCGCTGGACAGTTGATTCATGGACGCCTCGGAATCCTGCGCCAGCTTGGTCAGCTCGCTGATGATCATGGAGATTTCCGACATGTTCTCGCTGATCTTGTCGCTGACCTGGCTCTGCTCCTCGGCGGCGGTGGCGATATGGGTGTTGAGGTCGTTGATCTCATCAAAAGAGCTGAGCACTTTATCTAGCCCCTGGGTGAGTTCTTCGTTGTCCTTCACCACCACTTCACTGCTGTCCTTCATGCCGGACATGGCGTTCACCACGACGGACACGCCGCTCTCCAGACGATTCAACATGCCGTCGATTTCTTCCGTGCTGTTCTGGGTGCGGGCGGCCAGCGCGCGCACCTCGTCCGCCACCACGGCGAAGCCCCGGCCCTGGTCCCCTGCTCTGGCGGCTTCGATGGCCGCGTTGAGGGCCAACAGGTTGGTCTGTTCGGCGATGCCGCGAATCACATTGATGACATTGCTGATCAACTGCGCTTCCTGACGCATGGTGTTGACGTTCTCCACCGCCTCCGACACCCGACGACTGAGATCCACCACGCTCACCCGCGCCCGGGAAACCGTCTCTTTGGATTTCTGCGCAGAGCGGCTGGCTTCTTCTGTGAACGTAGAGGTTTCCGTGGCGTTCTTGGCGACGGATTCCGCGGTAGCGGCCATCTCTGTGACGGCGGTGACCACCTGCTCAGTTTCTCCCGCATGCTTGTTCATCATGCGATAGTTTTCTCTGCTCTGCTTCTCCACCTCCGACACAATGCCGGAGATCTGTTTACTGGAAACCGACAACTCACCGATCATGGCCGCCAGATACTTAATGAATTTATTCACCGACTCCGCGACATTGCCCACTTCGTCGTGGCTGCTGATTTGAATACGCTTGGTCAGATCCGCTTCGCCGGTGCTGAGAATATCGATATTAGCGCGCAGCACGCCCAGACGTTTGCTCAACTGCGTGAAGGCCAGGAAGCCGAAGAAAACGATCGCCAGCGCAATGGGAATCTGGATCGCCGCCAAGGTGGACATTACCGAGTCCGTCGCCGCGCTCAGCAAAGACGTTTTAATACTGACCGCCAGCAACCAGGGCGTGCCGGGGACATCGCGAACGAAAAAGGAATAGTCCTCGCCGTCTTTGGCGTTTTCATACTCGCTGGAGTAGGTTTCTTGATTGGACGCGGAGCCCAGATAATCTTTAACCTCCGCCAGAAAAGGAGACTGTGACGCCAGCTCGCTGACGTTCTTCAGAATCGCATCGCCCTGCAGTCCGCTGCTGTTGTTGAGAATCTTGCCGTCGCGTTCAAAGATCAGCAGTTGGCCGTTCAGCTCCTTTTCCTTCTCCGCCGCCAGGCCATTAAAGAACCCCAGGGTCACATCGATAGTGGAAACGCCATAAGCTTCGCCGTTCATGCGAATGCCCATGGAGCAATTGGTGCGCGCCTCCGGGCTGGCGGAATCCCGATAGGCCGGCGCCCAGGCGCACTGCCCGGCCGGGGCGTTCAAACCGTCTTTGTACCAGCTCTGCTCGTAATAATTCTGCGACTCCGCGGAATTCCAGTAGGTGTTGGTGACCAGCTTGCCGCTGCCGTCGCGATGAATAAAGGTGCTGTTCTTGACGACATTGCTGTCCCGCTTGCGCGGCAGAGGCCAGACGCCGCCGCCGAACACCTGCTTCTTGCCGTATTGATCGATCATTGCGCCCAGTTGCTTGTCGATCTGATCGCTCTCCAGCAAAGGCACAGTCTGGGTGATCACCCGCTGTTGCGCCTGCACCTCGGCCAGCTCCGACAGAATCTCGTGCACCAGCGCATGCAGCACGCTGTTGATGTTTCTCTGTTCTCCCTGAACCAGGGTGGGCGCTACCCACTGCTGTATTCCTAACGCCGTAAATACGCCGACGATGGCCAGAAACACGATTAAAAACAAGGTGTATCTGTAACGTATGGACATGACGTCTCCCCGAATATGCGCCTCGGTTACTGGATATTTTGGGTCGATTCAGGATGCGAAAGCCGCATCGCGACTAACTATAAGATATAGCACTAAATTCCAGATTTTCCCCTTTACGTCGCCGGTTGCGGCCGTGAATGCCAAGGCTGATCGGTGATAAACGCGAAGGCGCGGCCGCCAGATTCAGAACGCCGCTGTCATCAAAGGTTATTCTCAGTCTGTTATGTCTGCAGGGATTCGCAACCTGCGCCAACGGCTTGCGACTCGGGCCATCAGGGCGTTGCCGTATTGGCTTCGCTAACTATATTTATCAAGCCACCATGTAGTTTTATCAAGTCATCATGCAGTTTTATTAAGCCGTCATGTATTTCTATCATTCCGTCACGATTTTTTGAGAGGGGTCATTGTGAGCAAACCCATTGGTCGTCCCAGTTTACGCACTCTGGAAACCCCGGATGGCGGCCGCCACGCCTCCTGGCTGGAGCTGTTTTACGATTTGGTGATCGTGGTGTCCATCGCCCAGATCGCCCATGTGTACATTCATCACCCTTCCATCGCCGCCGCGCTGGCCGCCGCCGGATTGTTCTGCGTGATCTTCCTGGGCTGGCAGGGCTTCAGCTTTTACGCGGACCGCTTCGACAACAACGACCCCGCCTTTCGCATCGCCGCCTTCGGGCAAATGCTGGCGATGCTGGTGCTGGCGGCGCAAGCGCCTCATGTGGCGGAAGGTCACCACAGCATTTTCGCCCTGGCGTTCGCTGCGCTCAGGAGCATTCTGGTGATGCTGTATGCGTTGGTGTGGCGTTTCGTCCCCGTCGCCAAACCCCTCGCTGCTCGCTATGGCGGCGTATACGCGTTCAGCGTGTGTCTCTGGATCATTTCCGCCTTCGTTCCCCTGCCCGTCGCTCTGGGGCTCTGGGCGGCGGCCGTGCTGCTCGACCTCGCCCAGCCCTGGCTCACCACGCATTTACACGAACATATTCCCACCGACCCGGAGCATGTGCCGGAGCGTCTGGGGCTGTTCACCATTATTGTACTGGGCGAGCTAATCGTCTCCGTGACATTGGGAGCGCTGGAAGTCGAGTGGAGCGGCTCACTGGTGATGACCCTGGTGTGCTGTTTCATCGCCGCCGTATCGTTGTGGTGGCTCTATTTCGAACAAATCGACGGGAAACACTTGCCGCGCAAAGCCCTGCCTATCGTCGCCTATGCCTACTCTCACCTGCCCATTCTAGGAGCGCTGACTTTTGTCGCCGCCGGCGTGGGAGTCATGGTGGGAGAACAGGGAGAGCATGGCGTCACAGGCGGTCTGTGGGCGTATTGCGGCGGCCTCGCGGTATTTCTCGCCGCGATCTCCATCGCGCAAGCGCAATTACAAGGCGCAGTCAATCGTCCGGTGCGCGTCGCCCGCAGTCTGCTCGCCGTCGCCTTGTTGTCACTGCCGATGCTGCACCCAAACCGGGAATTGGCGGCGCTCTCCACCGCCTTGGGACTGATGGCGCTGGTGGTCTTCGAAGGCGTCATTTGCGGCCGTCTCAATGCGCGTCAGCTGCAAACACAACAAAAAGAGGCCGACTGACGCCGGCCTCCATATGATTGAGATACGCGTTGGCGCTCTCTTAATCTACCTTTAATCCATCACGATCAGGGACATGTCATCCATGCGCACCCGTTCGCCGTTGGTGTAGCCCATCAACTGGCCGATCACGCGAATGCGATACCAGCCGGTTTGCGAGGCATAGAAGGTCCCATGGGTTTCATTGCTGCTCCAGGTCCCCAGAATGTTATCGCCGTGGCCGGTGCAGAATGCATTGTCGCTGTTGGATGGCGCAATGATGGAGACGGTTCCGTTGGGATAAGTCACCTCCAGATTGATATCGAACCAGGTGAAATTGTCAGCAGACTGCACGGCGCATTCCGCGTTGAAGAACACCGCCCGGGTATCCACGTTGCTGGCGTAGACATAGGCGATGGTGCCGCCGCTGGACGTGATTGGCAGCGCGTGCGCCGCGCCGTCTGAATAGATTACCGGATTGAGGTAATACACGCTGGATTCCACATCCGCGAAGCTGAAAGCGGAGGCTGCGCCTAGCAGCGCGCCAGCGGTCAAGGAGATGAGTCTTTGTTTGGTTTTCATTGTAATGCCCTCTTGTTTGCTCGTATTGAGGCGCGCACCGCCCACTCGTCGTCTAAACCGCAACTGCGACGACGAGGGAATGTGTGCTCTGTGAATTCCGGATAAATGCGCTGGAAATTTGAGGTCAGTTAACGGTTAAGGCGTCTGCGCCTGTTGCTCGTTGTCGGTCAAAGCCGCCACGCTGCGGGTTGAATTAAGGGAGGCGAGGATGGCGGTCGCCTGCTCTTTGACGAAAGGATCGCTGTCGCTTTGCATCGCCAGTGCCAGATCCCGCCTGAGGGAGACGTCAATCTCTTCCTGCCCCATCAATTGGTTGAAGGCGATGGCGCGCACCAGTGGCGATGGGTCCTGCCGCGCCAGCCGGCTAAGTTGCTCGAACGGCGCCGCTTCGCCCCGCTCCGCATAGGCGCTCAGCGCCATCGCTCGGGTATCCGCATCGCTGGATTGCAGGCCCTGATCAAATAGCTCGCTCACCTGTTCAGACGTTGCGCTCAACAGGCTGGTCCGATACTGAGTCACCGGATTGTCATCCACTGCCTCTGCTGGCGCGGACGCATAGAGACTGGCGTTGAGAAACAACAGAGACTCCGTCAGCTCAATCTGCTCTTTCGGATACAGACTGATCGCCGCCAGAGATTCGCCGTGGTAAAGATCCGCATGGTTATAGGTTTGAGAGAGGCGCTTCATAGCGTCGGGAATGGGTGCGTTGACCACCAACAAGGACAGCTTGTTATCCCGCAGACGGTCATCCAGATAAAAACGCACCCCGGTCAGCGATTCCAATTTGTTAGTCAGTAACGATAAGGGATAAGCGTTTACATTGACTGACACCAATCCGTTGGCGGCGACGTCGATAGTCCCATCCGCAGGTTTGGTTGCGCTCTCTTGCGTCGGGATTTCTTCCGGGACATAGACGGACGTGTCGCGCTCAGAAGCAGTCGCTTTGACAGACGCCGCGGAGGCGACTTCAACGCCCCGTTTAACAGGCTCCGCGCGCTCCCCCAATAAATTAATGGCGGCGACGCTGATCGCCGCGCCTAAAACGATGGCGATGGAAAAATGAATAGTTTTCATAGCTGCCTCCTGCATTTATGATCCATGGGCTCCGCGATGAACTGGCGGCGCAGCCTGCTGGAAACCTTGCTGCAACGACGCTGGTTTGAGTCGTTGCCTGTCATCAGGATGGGTTCAGTTTACGAAGGGGTGGATCAGGGGGCAGTTAACTTTTTGGACGCAAAAATGTGACATTGTCACGAAAGCGCAGAAACAATATTCATAAAACGAATTAGCACATAATTTTTAATTATTTTATTGCATATAAGAAGACACCTAGAATTGTCCGATCTTTATCACAGGCCATGGGAGGCTTTTATGAAACTCAATCGCTTACGTCGCACTCTTGTACTTGGCGGCCTGGGTCTGGCCCTTGCCTCCGCGTTAGTCACCCCCAGCTTTGCCGCAGAAGACCTGCTGCAAAGCATCCAAAAACGGGGCTCCATCCAGGTTGGCCTGGAAGGCACCTACCCTCCGTTTAACTATCAGGATGAAAATGGCCAGCTCACCGGCTTCGAAGTGGAGTTCGCCAAAGCGCTGGCGGATCAGCTGGGCGTGAAGGCGGAGTATCAGACCACCAAGTGGGACGGCCTGCTCGCGGCGCTGGAATCCGAACGTCTGGACGTGGTGATCAACCAAGTGACCATTTCCGATGCGCGCAAACAGAAATATGACTTCTCCGCGCCTTACACGGTGTCCGGCATTCAGGCGCTGACCCGCAAGGATCTGGAAAGCGAGATCAACGGCCCTTCCGATCTGGCGGGCATGAAAGTGGGCGTGGGTCTGGGCACCAACTATGAAACCTGGTTGCGTGAAAACGCGCCGCAAGCGGAAGTGAAAACCTACGACGACGATCCCACCAAATACCAGGATCTGCGTTTCGGCCGCATCGACGCCATTCTGATCGACCGCTTCGCCGCGTTCGAACTGCTGAATAAAACCGGCGACGCGCTCACCCTGGCTGGCTCGCCTTTCTCCCGTCAGGAAGCTGGCGTCACCCTGCGTAAAGGCAACCCGGAACTGCTGGCGGCTATTGATAAGGCCATCGCCAAAATGCGCGAAGACGGCACGCTGCAAAAACTGTCGGAGAAATGGTTCAAGGCTGACGTAACGCAATGATCGAAAGCAGTCTCAAGCTGATTGCGGACTCCGCCCCATTCCTGCTGAAAGGCGCCGGATACACCGTCGGGCTCAGTCTCGGCGGTATGTTTTTCGGCCTGATACTGGGCTTCACGCTGGCGATGATGCGGCTGTCCAGTTTCCGCGCCCTGGACTGGACCGCCCGGGTCTATATCTCTTTCTTTCGCGGCACGCCGTTGCTGGTGCAACTGTTCATGATTTACTACGGGCTGCCGCAATTAGGCGTCCGTCTGGAGCCGTTAACCGCCGCGCTGATCGGTTTCTCTCTCAATATGGCCGCCTATGCCGCGGAAATCCTGCGCGCCGCCATCGCCTCCATCGACCGGGGACAATGGGAAGCCGCCGCCAGTATCGGCATGACCCGCACGCAGACTTTGTACCGCACCATTTTGCCGCAAGCCGCGCGCACCGCCTTACCCCCGCTGGGCAACAGCTTCATCTCGCTGGTGAAAGACACCGCCCTGGCGGCGACCATTCAGGTGCCCGAGCTGTTCCGTCAGGCGCAACTGATTACCGCCCGCACCTTCGAAATTTTCACCATGTATTTGGCCGCGGCGCTGATTTACTGGGTGCTCGCCAGCCTTCTCGCGCATTTACAGAATCGCCTGGAAGCCCGGGTCAACCTGCATGAAAAGGACGCCTGATTGATATGATCACCCTGCGCAATCTGACCAAGCAATTCAAAGGACAAGCCGTACTGAAAGGCATTGACCTGGAGATTCAGCCCGGTGAAGTGGTCGCTATCATCGGCCCCAGCGGCTCAGGTAAAACCACGCTGCTGCGCTGTATGAACCTGCTGGAGGAGCCCAGCGGCGGCCATATCCGCGTCGGGGATTTCGACATCGACGCCAACCGTCCTCTGGGACCGCAGCAAGGTCTGATCCGTAAGCTGCGGCAGCATGTCGGCTTCGTCTTCCAGAACTTCAATCTGTTTCCTCATCGCACGGCGCTGGAGAACGTAATGGAAGGCCCGGTGGTGGTGAAAAAGGAACCCCGCGAGCAGGCCGACGCCAAAGGCCGCAGTCTGTTGGCTCGCGTCGGTCTGACCGGGAAAGAGGATTCCTATCCTAAACGCCTTTCCGGCGGACAGCAGCAACGAGTCGCCATCGCCCGCGCCCTGGCCATGGAGCCGGATGTGATTCTGTTCGACGAGCCCACTTCGGCCCTCGATCCCGAACTGGTGGGCGAAGTGCTGGCGACGATTCGCAGTCTGGCGGAAGAAAAGCGCACCATGGTGATCGTCACTCACGAGATGAGTTTCGCCCGGGATGTGGCCAATCGCGCCATATTCATCGACGGCGGCGTCATCGTCGAGCAAGGCGACGCCAAAACGCTGTTCAGCAATCCCAAGGAAGCGCGCACCCGCCAGTTCCTGAATAAATTCCTCGGCGACAACACCGCTCAGCCCCTGCCGGAAGACGCGTGAGCGTGCTTCCGGTGCGGTTGCGCCTGCAATAGCCAGCGAAACAACGCGAACTGCGACGGCAGGTAAAACAGATATTCCGGGTGCCACTGCACGCCGATAATCTTGCGTCCGCTGACGCATTCCACCGCCTGCACGATAAAGTCCAGATCGCGCCCCACCACTTTCAGGCCCGCACCGGGCACCTTGATCGCCTGATGATGCAAACTGTTGACCCGCAGTTTTCTGGCGCCGCAGATGGCGGATACCCGTGAGTCCTTTTCCAGCTGCACCTGTTTGGTGGGCAGCAATCCCGGCCGGTTGTAGGTGAGCTTGCGCATATGACGAATGTCCTGATGCAGCGCCCCGCCCAGCACGCAGTTAATCAGTTGCGCTCCGCGACAAATGCCCAGCAGCGGAATGTTGTGCTCCAGGGCTTTGTGAATCCAGGCGATTTCCAGAGCGTCCCGGTCTGGATCTATTTTGACCTTCTCATTGATATCGCCGTTGTAGTGTTCCGGACTGATATCGTCGCCGCCGCCAATAATCAGGGCGTCCAGGGGAATGCCGCTGGGCGCATGGCGCACGCTGATGCGCTCCGGATGCGCCCCCGCCATGCGCAGCGCCAACTGCGCACACCACCACGACGGCGACCATTTACGGCCGCTGCCGGTTACGCCAACCCGGAGTCTTGTATCCATTGTTCCATGGTCTCTATCCAGTCATGGCGACTAACGCCCAACAGCGGACGCCACGCATCCAGATAAGCAGCGCTAAGTCGCTCAATATCATCAGGACGACACGCCAGCTCCTCCACTACCCACCAACTGTTCCAGGGAACCGCCAGGCTCCAGTCAGGACGGTCGATCAGTGAGTTCGGCAGGCGATAGTGAAAGGTCGGACGCGCCTGAATGCGCGCGTCGTCCACGGCGCGCCGCACCCGCTCGCCGTCGATTTCCGTCAGTAGGGGCAGCATATCCAGCGCGCGGTTACGGGTAGGATTATAGGCGAGATAGTCAATAAACAGCCGATCCAGGTTCGGAGCCGGGTCCGACAGGAGTTGTCGCACATAGGATTCGGGGTAAAGATCGATGTAAGGGCTGATGCGCCGGGTCACGTCCACTTGCAGACGCTCCACCAGCCACCACTGCAACAGACTGAACGCTTTCAGATAGGCGGCGATGGCGGCGGAATCCAGAGAGGGAATTTCCGGGTTGATGTGCACGCCATAGGCGGCGATGGGAGAATCTTCCGTGCCTTGGGCGCCGGCGTCCCTCAGGGCGACGACCATAGGGTCCAGCGCGGTGAGGCTGGTGATCGGCAACGGCGGGCACACGACTTCCATCGGAACCAGCAGCTTCGCCGCCTGCCCCAGCAACTGCACCCACTCGTCTTCCTCTTCTCCCTGCTGGCGGGCCGCCTGGCGTTTGAAGTAGTCCCAATCCACCTCCACACTGAAACGGCCCAACGACTCCACATGCAGCTTTTTCTCCGCCGCCGAACCGGAGATCACCTGCGCGCCCAAAGCGCTCTGCAGCGCCGCCACGGTCTGATCCAGGGTCAGTCCGGTGAACTCCAGCTCAAACCCGACCAGCCGCACCTCGCCGTCGCCCCGGCGGACGATGGATGGGGTTTTGAAGCTGTTATCGCCGGCATTCATGCAGTGACCTCCGATATTGCGCCCTGGCGCTGCGGATTCATGATTGGATTGTAGCATCCGACGCCGTCCGCTGGCTGCGGCATCCGCCTCACGCGCCTTCATTGATTGGTTTGATACGTACGCAAAGCGGCGTCCGATGTCTCCAAAGGCCAGAAAACGCGCTGTCTCGGGTGAAAGATTACGAAGAATTCAGGCGCGCATAATTCTGCTGAAGCGCCCAGATCAAAGTGATAATCTTTCTCGTATAACAATGACGCCCATGTTGGCGGCGCCGTCAGCGTCCGAAGCGAGCACAACGCCAGGCCGCCCCGATTCCGCCGGCGCGCACGATGCGCTTGTATTAACGTTTCAGGCTAAGGACTCAGGACATGTCTTCACGAACGCTGAACGGGGCGCTGACAGCGACCCTGATTAGTATTTGCATCGCAGGAACGACGCTCGCCGCCGGCAGGCCGCCCACCTCTGTGGTCGCCGCGTCCACGCAATCCGCCCCCTACTACGACAAAATCGAAGCCCTTGGCACCGTCAGCGCCAACGAGTCAGTAAACATCACCCCCAAAATCACCGAAAAAGTCATCAGCGTCCATTTCGACGACGGCGTCAGCGTGAAGCGCGGCGATGTACTGATCAAACTGGATGACGAGGAAGAACAGGCCAATCTGCGTTCGACCCTGGCGGTGCAGGCGGAGCGTGAAAGCGCCTATCGTCGCGCCCAGGAACTGTATAACCGACGCGTCGGCAGCGAGGCGGATCTGGACGCCGCCCGGGCGCGGGTGGATCAGAGCAAGGCGGAAATTGAAGCCATTCGCACCCGCATTTCCGCCCATCAGATCACCGCGCCTTTTAATGGCGTGCTGGGTCTGCGCAATATCAGCGTTGGCGCCCTGGTGGAGCCCAGCGACGTTTTGACTACCCTGGATGACCTCAGCGTCGTCAAAGTGGACTTCGCCATTCCGTCCGTTTTCCTCGCCAACCTGAAACCCGGCCTGAAAGTGGAAGCGGAAACCAGCGCCTATCCCAAACAGGTTTTCAGTGGCGAACTCAAGAGCATTTCCCCCCGGGTCGACCCCGTGACCCGCACCGTGCAGGCCCGCGCGTTGTTCGACAACCCCGGCCGCATGCTATTGCCCGGCATGCTGCTGCAACTGGATCTGCAATCCCGTCCGCGCACCACTTTGGTGATTCCGGAAAGCGCCATCGCCACCGTGGGAACCGCCCATTACGTCTTCGTCGTTGTCGAAGGAGAACCGGCGAAAGCACAGCGCAGACAGGTGGAGATCGGCTCCCGCAAAGCCGGCAAAGTGGAAATTCTGAAAGGACTGGAGGAAGGCGACCTGGTTATCAGTCATGGCTTGGTGAAAATCTCCGATGGCTCCGCAGTAAAAGTCATCGCCGTGGATGACGGAGCCCTCAATGTCGCCAAACTGTTGCAAGGCGAACAGCAGGCGGAACAAACGGAATGATGCTCTCAGACCTCTCCGTCAAACGACCAGTGTTCGCTTCCGTCATCGGTTTGCTGCTGATCGCTTTCGGCTATCTCTGCTTTGAACGGTTGCCGTTAAGGGAATATCCCGCCATTGATCCGCCCGTGGTCAGCGTCACCACGGACTATCCCGGCGCTGCCGCCAATGTGGTGGAAACCCGCATCACCGAGGTGATCGAAGAACGCATTTCCGGGGTGCAGGGAATCGTGTCCATCTCATCCCAGTCCAGTAACGGTCGCTCCCGCATCACCATAGAATTCGACATCGGCCGCGATATCGACGCCGCCACCAACGACATTCGCGACCGCGTATCCCGCATCGCCGACAATCTGCCGGCGGAAGCTGAGCCGCCGGATATCGCCAAAGAGGACAGCAGCGACGACGTCATCCTGTGGCTGAACCTGTCCGCGACCAACATGACCGTGCCGGAGCTGACCGACTACGCCAATCGTTATCTGGTGGATCGCCTGTCGGTGCTGGACGGCGTCGCCCGTGTGCGGGTCGGCGGCGGCAAGGTTTACGCCATGCGCATCTGGCTGGATCGCAGCGCCATGGCGGCGCGGCGCATTACGGTGACGGATATCGAAGGCGCGCTGCGGGCGGAGAATGTGGAGTTGCCGGCGGGAAGCATCGAATCCAGGGACACCCAGTTCACCGTGCGCACCGAGCGCAACTTTAACACTCCGGAAGACTTTCGCAAACTGGTGATCGGCGCAGGACAGGACGGCTATCTCATCCGCCTTGGCGATGTCGCCAAAGTGGAGTTGGGCTCCGTGGAGGAACGGGGAATATTTCGCGGCAACGGCGAAACCATGGTCGGCGTGGGGGTCACCAAACAGTCCACCGCCAACGTGCTGGACGTAGCCCGCGCGGTGCAGGCCCAGGCCAAGCGCATCAACCCCACCTTGCCGGAAGGCATGACCCTGCAAGCCAGCTACGACTCCTCCGTCTTTGTGGAAGGGGCCATCAACGAAGTGGTGAAAACCCTGTTTATCGCCATCGGGCTGGTCATTCTGGTGATCTGGGCTTTCCTGCGGGATTTACGCGCCACCCTGGTGCCGGCCGTAACCGTTCCGATCTCCCTGATCGCCACCTTCTGCGCCCTGTACGCCTTCGACTTCACCATCAACATGTTCACCCTGTTGGCGCTGGTGCTGGCCATTGGAATGGTGGTGGACGACGCCATTGTCGTGCTGGAGAACATTTACCGTCGCATGCATGAACACAACGAGACGCGACTGGTGGCGTCCTTTCGCGGCAGTCGTCAGATCGGCTTCGCCGTTATCGCCACCACCCTGGTGTTGATCGCCGTATTCGTGCCGATCGCCTTTCTGCAGGGCGACATCGGCCGTCTGTTCTCCGAGTTCGCCCTCACACTGGCCGCCGCGGTGGCGTTTTCCAGCGTCATCGCCCTCACTTTGTCCCCCGCCCTGGCGTCAAAGATTTTGCCCAATGACGACAAAGCCCAGGACCTGAGCGGAGGCGGCCATTTCTTCCATGGCGTGCAGCGTGTCTATGGCGCCATGCTGGCGGCCTGTCTCAAGGTGCGCTGGCTGTTTGTAGTGCTGATGCTGGCGATTTGCGCGGGCTCCGTCTGGCTCTACAAGGATTTGCCGGAAGAGTATGCGCCCAAAGAAGATCGCGGGGCGTTCTTTATTCTGGTGAACGGCCCTGAAGGCGCCACTTACGACTACATGCTCGACTACATGAATGAGATCGAACGGCGTTTGATGAAGTTCGTGGACTCTGGCGAGGCGCAACGGGTGCTGGTGCGCGCCCCACGTGGGTTCGGCAATATCGAAAACTTTAACTCGGGCTTCGCCCTGGTGGCGTTGAGTCCCTGGGGAGAGCGCCGCTCCGCCTGGGACATCATGGATGACGTGCGTAAATCCTTAGCGGACCTGCCGGGCGTGCGCGCCTTCCCGGTCATGCGACAGGGGTTTGGCGGCGGCATCTCCAAGCCGGTGCAATTTGTCATCGGCGGCGGCACTTATGAGGAGCTGGCGGAATGGCGCGACATTCTGTCCAAGGAAATCGATGCGTCCAACCCGGGCCTCGCCGGCGTGGACTTCGATTACAAGGAAACCCGCCCTTACCTGTCCGTGCAGATCAACTATGATCGCGCCGCCGACCTGGGGGTAAAAGTACAGGATATCGGGCGCACGCTGGAATCTATTCTGGGTGGACGCACGGTCACCACCTATCTGGACAACGGCCAGGAATACGATGTGATTGTCGAAGGCGAACGCGACGCGCAACGCACCCCCGCCAGCATCCAGAACATCTACGTGCGGTCGCAGCGCAGCGGCGAGTTGATCCCTCTTTCCAGCGTGGTGACCCTGCGCGAATTCGCCGACTCCAGCAATCTCAATCGTTTCAATCGCCTGCGTGCGATCACCCTGGAAGCCAATCTGGAGGATTCCCTCACCCTGGGCAAAGCGCTGAGCTATCTGGAAAATCTGGTGGAAACCCACCTCCCCGCTCACGCCCAGATCGATTACAAAGGCCAGTCCGCTGACTTCCGGGAAGCGGGAACCGCGCTGGCGACTACCTTGGTATTGGGCATTCTGATTGTGTTTCTGGTGTTGGCGGCGCAATTCGAAAGCTACGTGCACCCGTTCGTGATCATGCTGACAGTGCCTTTAGCGGTGGCCGGCGGCATGCTGGGGCTCTATGTCACCGGCAATTCGCTTAACCTTTACACGCAAATTGGGTTGATCATGCTGGTAGGGCTCGCGGCGAAAAACGGCATCCTGATTGTTGAGTTCACCAACCAATTGCGGGATCAGGGACTCACCTTCGACAACGCCCTGGTGGAAGCATCCATGGCCCGTCTCAGACCGATTCTGATGACCGCGGTCACCACCATCGCCGGCGCCGTACCCCTGATGCTGTCCGACGGCCCCGGCTCGGAAACCCGCTCAGTCATCGGCATCGTCATCCTCTGGGGCGTCTCCGCCGCCACTCTGTTTACGGTATTCATCGTTCCCGTGGCGTACAGCCTGCTGGCCCGCAAAACCCGCTCGCCCAAAGCCGTGGAAAAACAATTGGAAGAAGAACTCAAACTGCATGAAGATCACGCCATAGAGCATCTGGCGGATTAGATTCACTCCTATCAACCCGTCGGGAGGGAAGCCTGCCGATGGGTTACATCCCTAGCGCACTCTTATCATCAATGAGACGGCGCATTTGGAGTTTGCTTTGGGTGGACAGCTGGAGTAATTCTTCGTCCCTCATACAACGCACTATCCCGTAAAAACTCCCTGGCTAACTGCGCCGCTGCGACTTGGTTATCCCTCACCCTGGCGATTTCCTGCTCATTCAATTTAACGCAGATATCCTGAACAAAAGGCCCACCAGTCAGAAAAGTCAGATACCAAACCTCACCTTCTTGCATCAGCAAATAGGAATACGCCTCTTTGAAAATAACCTTCAACAAGCCACCTCAAAAGAAAAAGTAAGTCTCTGGCAATTGCCCGACGCCTTGATTTTTGATAATTGATTATTACCGTAATTAAAAAAATCTATCTATTACTACTTTCGTCATCATAATAAGAAAGCTTCCTGCTGACGACACGCACCCAGTCATCAACGTCTATTTGATCATCGGTTTCAACAGAAAGAAGCTGAGTAAACATCTGAGTTGAACTTACTATTGTCCAGATAGAAAAAAGACAGGCCTCATAATCGTCTTGTGTTAAATGTGGAAATTCAGACAGTATCATCCCTCTAATATTTTCGTTAGCCCAGATACTGTCTAATAAATCAGCAACAAAGACATTTCCATTTATCGTAGCTATGCCTTGACGTATAACCTCTCCCTCTTTCTCTGTGCTTGCCCAATGCAGCTTACTCACAAGATTAAGTGATTCATCAGAGGTAGAACCATGAAGAAGCATCCCCGCCCTTATACGATCAGTGGCCCTAGGCAGTTCCTCATTAGGCGTCAACCTAGTCGACAGCTCCTTAATAATGCAATTAAAAACTTGCTTTCCACTGCCTTTTCTCATAGTCATGCCTTATGCTTTTATTTGAAATTATGCCAATTTCAGTTTGGGAAAAATCAGTCTGACAACCCATGAAAAAATCACAGATAAAAGAGCATACTTAAAACAGCACCTATTTTCACTGTCAATAATTAACGATAATCTTTTATAGTCACTCCCACTCACGCAGAAAATAACACTGTCTTCTGATGTTACTTCAATATAAAACCTGACGCATAAGACGAGCCAATTTGGTCTTTGGTCGAAACAGCAGTACAGGCCATCTTGCGATTATCTGATCCTACCCATTAAACGGTAGAACTGATTTAGTTCTTAGGAGTTTGTTTGGGATAGATGGACGGCGTAATTCTTCGCCCTTGATACAAGGTGCTATCCTGCAAAAACTCCCTTGCTAGTTGCCCTGCTGCGACTTGATTATCTCTTACCCTCGCTATTTCCTGCTCATTTAGCTTCACGCTGGTATCATATATCCCGACTCCTCCTGAAAGAAAAGTCAGATACCAATTTTCTTCGTCTTGCATCAGCATATAAAAATATGCTTCTTGGAAAATAAGCTTCAACAAGCCTTTTCAACCTCCCTCATACAGGCAAAGACCACATCGCTTCCAAGCTTTTCGATATAACTCGCATGAATCTCCAGTTCAGGCTTCGCTGCGTCATATAGGCCAGCGTGATCTAGTGCAGCCAAATAACGCTGTAAAAGTAGCGCTGTTGGACTGTCATGACTCGAAAAGAGGTTAACCCCCGCCATCCGTCCCCGGTTCTTTTCCGCAAAATAGGAAGACAGATTCGCCAGTAGATGAGAAAGCTCCTCACCCGTCACGTCAAGCCCAGTCATATAGGTCAAAAACGCCTGTTCGAATATCTCACCATTCTCATCGGACTCACCCACAAAACGACAGACTTGACCACTGATATTAGCCCCATGCACATGTCCAAAATAATCCGGACTACGCACGAAATACCGACCTTTACCACGGAAAAAGTCATCTATCTCATTGTGATTGAGGGCGTACTCAAACGTGTTGGGGTTGCTGGTCAAGATTTATCTCTCATGGCTTCTACACTCAAGTTTCATTTATGAGCGCACTAACCTCCTTTTTTAATTTTTTCAAAAAGAGTGTCTTTTCTGTTTTATCGGTTTCCAACAAAACCATTTCTTTAATCGCAGATCTGGCTTTAGAGTATAGGTGTTTTGCCTCAAGAGGATGCATATAGTTCTGTAATACTCTTTCCTCTTCTTCAGCCATATCAACTTCTACGCTTGTAGGACGTATAGTTAAACGGCCTTCTTGAATAGACATTTGATATCCAAAAAAAGTAATAGTCGCGCGCCCTATCTTAGTGTAGAGAACTCCGCCATGCTCCTGAAAAACATCCAGTTTTTCCATATCGTTTAGCCCCCCCCTTAAAGATAAAGTAGTGGCCTCAAAAGAGTAGAGCTATCGCAGGATATTGACTCTCATTATTGGCGCAATCAATCAGCGCATAATAATGTCGATAACCAGGACAACACCCTTTGAAGGTTTTTAGTGTCGGCTTTTCGTACAAATTCGCATCATTAGTGGACATAAATTATGCGTTTCACTCCTTTAAACTCCTTAACACCTTTTCAAGACAGATCAGCAGACGCCTATATCTAACTTTCTAGCTCCAAATAAAATGCAATATTTTGACACTTCTTTAAAATTTGCGACAATTCCGGGTCTGACTCTTCAAATTCTCTAACAGCGAAGTGCCCAAGAATTATTTTGTCTAGCTTACTTTTATCTTTTTCCTTTCCATCAATTATCGTAAGCAAATAATTAAGCTGCCTAGCTATACTATGATAAATTTCAAAATCCGGTATTTGCTTAAGCCTTTCTTCATTTATTGCTATAGCTTTGCATAGTGTTTCTTTTTTATTCATCCAACCACCGCTTTGTAGCTCCCTTTATTAGCCCTAGCGGAGATTGGCTTTGTTCGCCTACTGCCAGAGCTCAGCGCATACTGCATAATGGTCTAATCACTGCCAATTCAGTAATTATCTGTCACAAGCCTTTTATCTACATATCTGATCCTGTTCTGCGGCCCATGGCCTGCATATTCGGTATAGGTTAAAAATACCGCCTTACAAATCATGCAAACATTTATATATGACTCATGGTAAGGATAAAAGTGAATGGCTACTGGAGCATCCTTGCTCCAATAATTAGTACCATCTACATGATATTCGCTATAGCCATTCATTTTTATTGACTCTTCTGCGCCTTCAAACTCTGCTATGACTTTGATATTTCTCCTAATATCAGGAGTGATATTTACCCATGATTTTAGATCGTGCTTTTTGCAATATTCACAGAAGTCAACATCAATCTCTTCGTCTAAAAGACGGAGAAACGAGTTAGTATTTATTCTGACCATTTTTTCTCTTTAGTATGAGCAAAATTCGTCATTTAGAAATAGCGTCAACAGTAATACAAATGGGCGTATTCATATCGTATCTAAGTGCAGCAGCCATCATTTCAAGATGAATTTGGAGCATGAGGGACGACCCTCACGCCCAGGCAAATCGCACTATATGACTCAAAACATAAAGTCTCACATCTTAAAATCATAAACTTCAACTCACTAGCCATCAAAAGTTTAATCAGCACTCACTCCCTTCAGGTGCTCCCTCAGCTTTAGTAAGTGCTCGCGATAATTTTCAACCACATATACTTCATCTCTATCAAGTTTATTTGTATAAAAGTCCCTCAAATCTGCCTCGCATGCATCGATCAATTCTTGATCCATTCCTTTGTTTCGGTAATTCTCTATTTTATCTTCAGAAAACGGAAAAAATTTTATATATTCAGACCTTTTTTCGAGAATATCACTCAACGCTAATTCTGAAAAATTTTTCAGACATTCTTCTAACGCACTTATATATGCATCAGTCACAAATAAACACAGATCTATATTTTCCGAATAATATTTAACATACTCCTCACACCCTTTCTCATCTTCATCAAAGTCATATATATGCGGGGGAAGATATGAAAGCCTAGAATCCCTTATCTTAACAATCATTTTTTTCACAATATTTTTCAAAACATAATTTTCCGGAAGAATTTTTTCCAAAATCAACTTATCAGAGACAGGCGAAGTAGTTTTATCCCTCACTTGATCATTTTTACTAAGTAACCAAATAAAAAACTCCCAATAAAACAGGCTACTTAATAACTGCCATCTAAAGTTACCAAGGGTAAAAAAACTAGCCGCCCAAGATCATACGGTTAAGCTCACAGATAGCACCTTCAACACTAGAGGCTATCTGAAATTTATTCACCGCCCCCCTGAGTGCTTCCTTATTTTCATCTGCGAAAACAAATTTTATTGGACTATCAGGCTCTATAAACCCCGAAGGATAAAGGCTAATATCATCTCCCCACACATAATCCAGCAATGTCAAATCTACAACGACCATATCCGGTTCAAGTAGAATACAAACCTCTCTAAGGGCCCACTTTATTTTTAATGCATCCTCCTCTCCACCAGAACCATGTCGATACTTTCCGACAATTTTAATGCACACTCCTCTTATTTCCTCCCCCCAGGACGAGGCCTCATAACTTATATCCGAAATATCAAATGAAACACTCTTAGAATTATTCACTATGTAATCATGCGAAGCACAGTCCACATATATATTTTTGAAATATTTTTCAAAAGAAACAGGCAAGTCCTTTACTGCAGCCTCAATAGAATCAGAAACAATTACATTATCGATATTTCCAACCTCTTTACCTGTAACAATATAGCAGTTTCTTCCCCTCCTTATAAAGCGAGAAAACACATAATCAAACCCAATTTCATTGACTTGACTTACTTTACTAACATCAAAAATCATCACCTTGCTCTTCATAAGCTCAAAAACCATACATGAAAGCAAGTACAGCATCTTATCAATTATAACTGAGTCATATTTGTCAAAGCGAACTTCTGATACATTAACAATTGCCACATCAGCAGTTGATCGAGGCAATTTAAGACACACTATTTCCAACTCAAAAAAATCTGAAAAGGGTGGAAGTGTAATTTTTTTCAGCTTCATCTATTATGATTTCCTCGTAATGACATAGTCGCTTTCTTTTTCTCTTTCAATAACTGACTTATTTAGCAATACCGCATCTGCTTTTCGACCAAGTTGATTGCTAGTTGTCTCGCTAAATTCGTCTAAAACCTCTTGCAAAACTGGATCTAACTCTTCCATTTTGTCTGGTTTTAAACGTCCATCATCTGTAAAGTATCTTGCATATCGTCTTTGTAATTTGTCACTGGTAAAAAAGAAGTCTACGTCACTTGCTTTTAGCTCACCACGATCAACCCGATATGCGCCGCCTTTTGAAGATACCCCCGTTACTGCGCTCCCTCTGATTCCAATTTCCACATCATCAATCCCGAGTAAAGCAAGTTTATTTTTAAGATACCCTGATCTTTCCATAAGTTCGCCAGCATTCCTAAATCCACGAACTTTTTTCCCAGAGACAATGGTTTTTGATTCCCGATACGCTCTTCGCCTTCTTTGCCTATCACAATCTTTAGCCTGAAGTCCAAACGGATCGACCCACCCCGTGGGGTTCAGCGCATATTGATAATTGTTGTCTCCCCCCAACAGTCCAACCGGGTCCTGATTGATAAACCGTGCGGCGCTGGGGTCATAATAACGGTGCCGATTGTAATGCAGGCCGGTTTCTTCGTCGTAGTATTGGCCCTGGAAGCGCAGTGGGTTCTGTACTTCTTCGACGTCTTGCAGCGCCAGATTACCGTAGGCTTTGTAGCGAGCGGACCAGACGACTTCGCCTTCCGCATTGGTCATTTCCTGCGGCGTGCCCAGGTGGTCCAGGTGGTAGTGGTAGACCTGCTTGTCCTGGATGAACGCCAGCGGACGGAAGCTGTTGGGTTCGTAGACGTAGACTTTGTTCAGGTGGTTGCGCTGTTCAGATAACAGCACGTCGCCGTTCCAGAGGAACTCGGTCTTGCCGAAGGCGTCCTGTTTGGCGATGCGGCGTCCCAGGGCGTCGTATTGGTATTCGGTCTTTTGCCCGTCTTTTTCAATAGCGACCAGTTGGTTCTGTTTGTTGTACTGGTAACGGGTCTCCAGCTTGCCGCCTTTGCCGCGTTTTTCGCGGATCAGATTGCCGGCGGCGTCGTACTCGAAGTGGCGGTCGCCATGGAAGTTCAGGCGGTTACCCTTGGCCTGATTCTGGCCGTCGAGAATATTGCCCGCCGGGTCGAAGGCGAATTCTTCGTTGCAATAGCCTTCGACTGTTTTCAGGCGATCAAGGGCGTCGTAACGGTAATGGGTGGTCCCTTTTCTCAGGTCGTCGATCAGCGCCAGATTGCCGCTGGCGTCATAGCCGTAGCTGCGCTCGATGATGCGCGCTTTGCTCTGACGATGACTGACCCGATGACGAATCAGGCGTCCCATGACGTCGTAGTCGTAGCGGGATTCCGCCGCGCCCTGGCGGCGACGCAGTTCGCGCCCGTCCTGGTCCCGTTCGATGCTGGTCAGGACGTCGCCGTTGTGGCTGACCTGGGTGAACAGACCATGGCGGTCATAGCCAAAGCCGAGGACGCCGCCGTTTGGCAATAGTGACTTGATGCGGGCGCCCAGCGGGTTGTATTCGTGGCGCAGACGTTGCCCGTCCTGGATTTCCTCCGCCAGACGTCCTGTCGACGTATAGGAGAACTCAAGGGTGCGGTATGGGTTGCTGGCCTGCGTTAATTGTCCGTTGGCGTTGTAGGCGAAGCGACTGATGTCGCCGTCCGGGCTGTGCTTTTCACGCAGGCGGCCCATGGGGTCGCGTTTGAACAGTGTGGTGTGTTGCGCGCGAATGTGTTCGTCTTCGTGTACGCCTTCGATATGCGCCTTCAGATGGCCCGCCGGGTCATACTGATATTGCTGCACCCGACCGTCGAAGCCGATTTCCTGAATCAGGCGCTCGTTGCGGTCATAGGCCAGTTCATAGCGCTCGCCTTTTTCGTTGATCAGGCCGATCAGGTTGCGTTCTTTATCGTACAGGTATTCAAAGGTCTGACCAGCCGTGTCGATGCGTTTGCGCACCTGGGCCAGACCGTCATACACATATTCAGTGCAACGGCCGGCGGCGTCGATAAAGTGCGTCAGCTGGTCGTTGGCGTTGTAGCGCATTTTGAGGACGGAGCCGTCCGGGCGTTTGACTTCAGTGACATTGCCGTTGCGATCGTACTGATAGGCCGTTGTTTGCCCCTGATGATCGGTGGCGGCGCGGACCTGTCCCTGCGCATTGTAGGCGTAACGGGTGGTGTGCTGGTTTTCCGTTTCGCTGACCAGTTGGCCTTCCCGGTTCCACTGCAGTTCCCGGGCTTGTCCCAGTGCGTCGATAATCTTTTGCGGCAGGCCCTGGGCGTTGTATTCGTACTGGGTCTGCACGCCTTCCGGGTCAGTGATGCGGGCCAGCAGGCCCTGTTCGTTGTACTCGCGACGCCAGACATGGCCCAAAGCATTGGTGATCGCCACCGGCATGCCGTCGTCGTTGTAGTCGATCTTGTAATGGCCGCCGTTAGCGTCGATCAGGGCGGTTAACTGACCGTTGTCATTGTAGGCGTAGTGGGTGCTGTGGCCATTGGGATCGGTTTGCTCCACCAGATTGCCGGCGTTGTCGTACAGGCGTCGGGTGATGCCGCCCTCTGGATCGACTTCTTTAACGATCTGGCCGCGATCGTCATAGTGGAAGATGGTTCTGCCGCCGTTGCTGTCGATCGCATGGGAAGTCTTGTTGGCCGGGTCCCATTCGAAACGGTAGTCGTAGACGCCCTGGTCGCCCCACTGACGCACACAGCGGGCGGCTTTGTCGTAGCGGCTCCATTCGAAATAAAAGCTGAAGCCGGTCTTCAGGGTGCGGCGGGTGATGACGTGATTACGATAGGCGTAGGACTCGCCCGCGCCGGCGGGGTCCCGCACCTGCACCAGATCCTGAGCGTCGTCGTATTCGTACTTGGCCAGGGTGTCCACATCGCCGTCCGCGCGCAGCGACTGGATCTCGCAGATCAGTCCCTGCGCGTTATGCAGCACGTACAGGCGTTTGCCCCAGCTGGTCTGAATAAGGGTGACCGGTCGCTCGTAGCCGTCCAGGTTCTGCCAGTATTGAATGCGCACGCCATTGCCGACGCCATCTAGCAATCCTTCCAGACGGTAAACGCCGCCGGCGCCTACGAACAAGCGGGTGGGTTCGCCGCGTTGTTTCAGTACGTAGTGAGTGTCGTCAATCCGACGCAGCTCCAAATGCTCAGCTGAATTGCGGACGGTCTGGCCCGGCTCCACCAAAGGAAAATCAATGTAGCGACCTTCGTCTGTGGTGAAGACCAGACGCCCTTCCTGCTCCTCCAGCTGCTGACACAGCATATGAGTCCAGCCCACGCCCAGACCGCGCTGATGGGGATTGGAGGATTTGTAGGTGCGTTTCCAGATGATCGGCAGAGGGCCGGCGACGGTGAAATCGGTCAGATCCAGCAATTCCTCGCCGGTGACCATGCTGATGGGTTCGCCGCTGGTGCAAACCTTTTTGTTATCCGGCGTGGTCGCGCCATTGTCGTTGCTGCCGGATTTTTCGCTGGCCCCACTCTCATCGGCCGGTGTTGTATTCGCTTGAGGCTGGGCGGGTGTGTAAGTCCTGGGCGCGGACTGGTGGCTCGTAGACTCTCTTGGCTTACTGCTCCACCCCGGATTGCCATTAAGCGCGGTCACATCCATCACTTCGCCGGTGATCGCCGGCGGTGGCGGCGGCGCGGGGTTAGCGCGGTTGATCAGGCGCACGGCCAAAGTCAGTTCAGACACATTGGGTTTGAGACCGTCTTCGCTCTCACTGACAACGGAGCAAAATGGCTTTCTTTTGTCGGTAAACACCAACAGGATTTCGCCCCGTTCGAGCCCTTTAACAAAGTCTTCTTTCCACTTACGCAGATGTCGTGAACCTCGGCCGGGAAACCCGCCAAACGATGAACGAAAGTGACTCCCCTTCAGGTGATTAACAACATCACCGACTTTGGCGTCTATGTTCAGACAACGCTCGGCATAGCTGGAGGCGAAGAAAGGTGATTCAACAAACGGCAGGTCCGCAACAGTGATGTCAGACCAATGCTTAAATACATAACTGCGAGTGGAATACATTCGGAGTACGTCCTTTGTAAAGCGACACAGCAAGCCAAACGGGCCATGGCGTCATGAAAACGGTTACTGGTAACTGGGGGCGATCAGCGAATATCCTAAAACTAACAACGACACATACCGCCCACTTGCCTTACGACACGTCGCGCCAATCTCCATGAGTTTGATTTAAGCGCATACGTAGCCAGTTAAGCGTTAATACTGGGAATTTTCCTTCATTATTCAGGTGGTTATTTCGTGATGTAAGCAACGTTTTGTGATGATGGCGTCAATTATCTTCGGACTTGCTATTAAACATCTTCAAAGGATCAGCCAGAGCTTCTGCAATTAGACTCTTAACCCTCCGATTGCAAAGGCGACTTTTCACCGGTCCCGCGAATTTCGGATCATGCATAACAATACTGATCAACGCAATGTCCGGCGTCCACTCTGCGTTGTTCAATGCTTGGCGAAGACCGTTAACATGCGCGCCATGCTCTTCCGTCTCGCAACCATTCACCCACGATTTATAACGGGGTGACGAGCCTCCCTCACCAATAGCGGCCACTTCAAACTCAACATCTTCTGTTTGGCCTTTGAGCCGGAACATTTTGGGGTTAAAAGCGCATTGCGGCCCGCTCCACATCAAATAAGCCAGTGCCAACAACCCCTGTTTAGAGACATAGCGTTCTCCGTCAAACTCTACAATCAGTCCAGCGTATAAGTGAGCTAACTCAAACATCGCTTTTCTGAGCTGAAAGAAGTCAGGCAAGCGATTATGAAACACTGACGGATCAAGAGAGAGTTTAATGGAACTGCCGCTCGGGCCGTCGCACCTGAAACTTTCCAACGGCGCTAATACATCGCCTTTTCCGAATACCTGTCTCCATCGCCATACGCCATTAGAGCTTTCGATGGTTAGCTTTTCCGAAACTGCATTTACCGCCGCGAGCCCAAGCCCTCCTCCCAGCACATGTATATGGGGAGCATGGTCATCCGCCGTTGGTTTATCGTGATGATGGGTGAGATAGACTTCGACAGGATTACGGGCGCCATCTTCTACAGGAAATGGAAAGCCCGGACCATCATCAGTAACTACGATTTCACTCTCACTAACATCTACCTTCAAAGTCGTCGCCTTGCCCGCCAAAAATAAATCCACAACATTCGCGACAAGCTCGTACACAACATGATTGACGGCATTGTGATCGATATCACCAAAGTACATGCCAGGACGTTTTCTCACCGCGTCTTTAAAGGACAACATGCTTCATTCTCCAGCGCCTAATTATTACTCTTCGCCCAATACATCTGCTTGTGCCCTTTATCTTCATAATCTTTCACTAATGCCAAAGCTTCGGATTGGGTCATGTCGCCCTGGATGAAGAAGGTATTGTTGTTATCGTCCTGACGCCAGACGGACCAGTTTGGCGTTGCCGTTTCAACAAGGTCGGACGGTTCGAAGGCCGTTTGATCCAAAGGGCATTCTCTAATGACGAAATGCTCTGTCAGGCCTTGAAATGGCGCTTGTTGGGATAAGTCTGCAATGGCTTGATCGGCTTTGGCTTGGGAGGTGAACACGCCGATAAAACCAGAATGGATCGTGTGATGGGAGGGGGAGAAAAATAACGCGTAGACGAGTTGCATGGCTAACGATCACCTGTCTGAAAGGAGCGTTTCAACGGGTGATCATTATACCTGAAACCGTCGCTAGAAGCCTTTTAAATCTGAGGCTTAAAGAGAGCCAGGCGTCCCTGCCATTGGCGCATAATCCCTATCTGAAATCCTGCTTAGCGCAGTTTTTTATCAAGCTGCGCGCTTTAGAATTTCCCGGCTGACGTCCAAGGTGATTGCGCGATTTTCACCCAGTGCGGTCATGCCGTGTTTTTCCAGCGCGTCAACCAGCGCCGGAACGGCTGTATCGCCTTCAATGCCTGCATGGGAGAGTCTGGTTGGGATGTCCAAGCTGCTGTAGAGACGTTCGATGGCTTCGATCGTGGTTTCCGCCAGCTTGTCGTCCTGAGGCAGATTGAACACATTACGCCCCATTTGCTCCAGTTTGGCGCGCTTGTCCGCCATTTGCACGCGCAACAGCGAGGGCTGCACGATGGCTAGAGTGCGGGCGTGATCGACCCCGTAAAGCGCAGTGATTTCATGACCGATCATATGAGTCGCCCAATCCTGCGCCACGCCGGCGCCGATCAAACCATTCAATGCCTGATTGGCGGTCCACATCAGGTTGCTGCGCCATACATCGTTGTCACGCTGTGGAAACTCTTCCGCCAGACGCACCAGATTACGCAACAGCGCTTCCGCGTAGCCATCCTGCACCCAGGCGTCGCTGTTATGGGACAAGTACTGCTCACAAATATGCACGAATGCATCGACAACGCCGTTGGCGACCTGACGTTCGGGCAAAGATTTGATTACATCCGGGTCCAGCACCGCGACGCGCGGCAGCACCAATGGAGAGCCGAAGGACAGTTTTTCTTTGGTCGCGGCTTTGGTCACAACGGAGCCGCCATTGGACTCTGAACCTGTGGCCGGCAAGGTCAGCACCACGCCAAGAGGCAGCGCGCGAGCGATAGTGTATTTGCGGGTGAGAATATCCCAGCCATCGCCGTCATACAGGGTTGCAGCCGCGATATATTTACAGCCGTCGATCACCGAGCCGCCGCCCACCGCCAGGATGTAATCCACCTTCTCACGGCGCGCCAGCTCAACGGCTTTGTCTAATGTCTCCACCGTAGGGTTGGCTTCTACGCCAGAAAACTCCACCCAGGAATGGTCTTTCAGCGCGTCTTTAATCTGATCGTAAACGCCGTTCTTTTTGATGGAGCCGCCGCCGTAGACAACCATTACCTTTTGCTCCGCGTCGATCAAAGACGCCAGCTTAGCGATGCGGCCTTGGCCGAACTCAATGCGAGTGCTGTTGGAAAAAGAAAAATTCATACTCACTTCCTTTAGTCGCGATAACTTTACAGGCGCGTCGACACGGAGCGGCGCCGGATTAATTGCGCATACTCATAGAGGGCCTTTCACTATGAGGAAGATAAAAACATCCGCGTCGAATATGGGACAGGAACATACTCCTATCCCATCAGGAAGCAAAGCGCCCAACCCTTTGCAAGGGGAAGTTAAACAGAAATAGGCAAGGATTCGACAGAATCGGGATAAAGGGAATTGCTCAACGCTGCATCGTCACTGTGAGGAAGCAGCGTTATATGACTTTAACGAATCAGGCGATTCGCCCGCTTGAAATTATGCCAGGGCTTCCGCCTTTTCTTCGATGGGGGCGTCTATCACAACAGCCCTGCGCCGCGTCTTCAGAATAGGGCCCTTCACCCACAAATAAAACAACGGCACAAAGAATATCGCCAGGGTTGTCGCTGTCAGAACGCCGCCCATTACGCTGGTTCCGATGGCGTTCTGGCTTGCTGAACCAGGTCCGGTGGAGAGCGCCAGCGGCGTTACGCCAGCGCCGAACGCCAGTGAGGTCATCAGGATGGGACGCAGTCGTAAACGGGCGCCCTCCACCACGGCGGTCATTGGCGTCATGCCCTGGCGCACCGCCGCTTCGGCGAACTCCACGATCAAAATCGCGTTCTTGGCGGACAGTCCGATGGTCGTCAGTAATCCAACCTGGAAATAGATATCATTGGGCAAACCGCGCCAGTACACCGCCAACAGCGCGCCCAACACGCCAAGAGGAATGACCGGCGCCACCGCGCAGGGTATGGTCCAGCTTTCGTACAACGCCGCCAGACACAGGAACACAAACAAGATCGACGCCAAATACAGCAGCGGAGCCTGTCCGCTGGCCAGCTTGTCCTGATAGGACAGGCCGCTCCATTCAAAGTTGGCTCCCGATAAACGCGCCGCCTGCGCTTCGACCTGCGCCATCGCATCCCCGGAGCTGACGCCTTGCGCCGCCGCGCCGAAAATGGGAATGGCGTGCAGGCCGTTATAGCGGCTTATTTCCGTGGGGCCGTTGCGCCACTCCGTGCCACTGAAAGCGGTGAAAGGCGTCATGGCGCCGCCGGCGCCGCGCACAAACCAGTGACGCAGATCGTCCGGCGATGCACGATAGGGAGCGTCCGCCTGCACCAGCACCTTCTTCACTCTTCCCTGATGCACGAAATCATTCACGTAATAACCACCCCAGGCGACGCTCAGGGTCTGGTTGACATCCTCCAGCGCCAGCCCCAAAGCAGAGGCCTTTTCGCGATCAATCTCCACGCGCAGCTGCTGGACATTGCGGTCAGCGCCAGCGCGCACGTAGGAAAAGCGCTCGCCATCCTGAAGACTTCGCTCCAGTTTCGCCGCCGCCTCAGTCAGCCCCTCTGCGCCCAAACCACCCAAATCCTGCAACCAGAGTTCGAAGCCGTTACTGCGCCCCAGACCTTCAATTGGCGGCAGCACCATGCTGTAGGCCTGAGCGTCGCGCAAACGACCAAAAGCTTCCGTTGCGCGATCGGCGATCGCCTGCGCGCTGTTTACCGCGCCCTTCCGTTCAGACCAGTCTTTCAACGCCACAAACCCCATACCCGCGTTTTGTCCCGCGCCGTCAAAACTGAAGCCGGACAGGATATACACGGACTCTACATTCGACTTTTCCTGCTCCAGAAAATAGCGTTCAATCTCTTGCGCCACCTTGGCGGTGCGGTCGTAGGTCGCGCCCGCAGGCAGGTTGAACTGAACCAGAACGGTTCCCTGATCTTCGTCGGGAATAAACGCCGTGGGCAAGCGCCAATACACCAACGCCATCACTGCCACCGCTAACAGGTAGACGGCGCTGAAGCGCAACGGCCGCGACAACATAAACCCCAGACCGCCGACGTAACGATGCTGAACTCTGCCGAAGCTGCGATTCAAGGCGCTGAACACGCCGGCGGACACCTGACCATGACGCAGGAATCTGACGCAAAGCGCCGGCGTCAAACAAATCGCCGCCAATGCCGACAACGCCATCGCCGCCACCAAAGTCACGGAGAACTGCCGATAGATCACCCCTACCGATCCAGAGAAAAACGCCATGGGCAGAAAGACTGCCGCCAGCGCCGCCGCCACGCCGATCAGCACGCCGGTGATCTGTCCCATGGACTTCAACGTCGCCGCGCGCGCATCCAGTCCTTCCTCGCGCATGATGCGCTCAACGTTTTCAACCACAACAATGGCGTCGTCCACTAACAGACCTATCGCCAGCACCATAGCGAACAAGCTGAGCGTATTGACGGAATAGCCAGCGACGGCGAGCACGCCGAATGTACCCAACAGCACCACAGGCACCGTAATCGCGGGAATCAAGGTGGCGCGCCAGTTCTGCAGGAACACGAACATGACCAGCACCACCAGCGCCACCGCTTCCACCAGAGTCAGCAGCACTGATTCGATGGACAACTTCACGAAACGCGTGGTGTCTTCCGGGAAGGCGACTTCCACTCCCGAAGGAAAATTACTGCGTAGTTGCGCTATCCTTTGCTTCACCGCCTCGGCGACCTGCAAGGCGTTGGCGCCAGGCGCCAGCATGATCGCCAACCCTGATGCGGGATGCCCGTTAAGCTTACTGGTTCCGCCGTAGTCTTCCGCGCCTAACTCTACCCGCGCCACATCGCCCAGTCGCACCACGGCGCCATCCCCATCGGTTTTGATAAGAATGTCGCGAAACTGCTGCGTCGACGTCAGCCGCGACATGGCGGTGACGCTCACGTTCAATGGCTGTCCCGGTCTGGCGGGAAGCGCGCCGAGTTCGCCCACGGAGACTTCTGTATTCTGCGCCGCGATGGCGTCGATAACGTCCTGGGGCATCAAGCGATAACTGTTGAGTTTGTGCGGGTCCAGCCAGATTCGCATGGCGTAGGAAGAACCAAAATTCTGCACTGATCCCACGCCGTCCACCCGGCTGAGGGGGTCCTGCAGACTGCCCGCGAGCCAGTCGGAAATATCCGTGTCGCTGAGGCGGTCGCTGGCGTCATAAAACGCCAGAATCATAAGAAAGTTGTTCTGGGACTTATTAACGGTCAGCCCCTGTTGCTGGACCGGCGCCGGCAAACGTCCCGACGCCTGCGCCGCTTTATTCTGCACTTGCACCTGAGCGATATCCGCATCGGTCCCATGCCGGAAAGTGAGCATGACTTCCGCCGCGCCGGAGGAACTGCTGCGGGAACTGAAATACATCAGGTTATCCAGCCCTTTCAGTTCCTGCTCAAGAATCTGCGTGACGCTGTTTTCCACCACTTCAGCGGACGCGCCCGGATAGTTGGCGGAGATCATAATTGTCGGGGGCGCGATATCCGGATATTGCGACACCGGCATGGACATCAGCCCCAGCGCCCCAGCCAGCATCACCACAATCGCCACCACCCAGGAAAACACCGGGCGGTTAACAAAAAATTCAGCCAATCGCTGGCGGCTCAGGTCATCCGCCTGTACAGGATCTTTCATTGTCGCCGCCTATTACTGAAGGGTCGCCGCAGCGAGATCAACGGCAAGCTCTTTAGCTCGCACCGACTCGCCGGGGAAAGCGTTCAACAGACCTTCCACGATCACCCTGTCGCCGGGATTCAAACCAGCGCCAACAATCCAGTGACGTTCCTGCGCCCCAAGGATATGCAGGAGGCGCTCTTCCACGACCTCTTCCGCCGTCACCACCATCGCCATGGCTTCGCCGCGGGCGTTGTGCGTCACGGCTTGTTGCGGCGCAAGATAGACATCCGAATGCACGCCCCGCGTCAGTTCCGCCCGCACGAACATCCCGGGCAACAGCAGCCCATCGGGATTGGGAAACTCCGCCCGTAAGGTCACCGAACCGGTCTGCTCGTTCACACTGACTTCCGTCAAACGCAGAACGCCTGGGTGAGGATAGTCGGAGCCATCTTCCAGTTTCAGCCTGACTTCTTCGCCTGCTTGAGAAGCAGACTGTTCAGACAGAACCCGACGCAAGGAAAGCAACTCACGACTGGATTGCGTCATATCCACATAGATTGGGTCCAGCTGCTGCACCAACGCCAGCGGCGCGCTCTGCCCCTCCGTCACCAAAGCCCCCTCGCTGACCGCGGAACGACCGATGCGTCCCGCGATGGGCGCGGCGATCTCCGTGCGTTGCAAATCCACTGTCGCCAGTTGCAGCGCCGCCTGCGCCGCTTGCACCGAGGCTTGCGCCTGCCGATAGTCGCCCTGAATGTCTTCATGGTCCTGCCGACTGACGCTTTTATTGGCGGCCAGCTCGGCATAACGCCGACTCTTTGCGCTCAGGCTGTCCAGCCGCGCCTGGGCAGTCGCCAGATTCGCCTGCGCCTGATCGAACAAGGCCTGATAGCGCTCCGACTCAATGCGATACAACGCCTGCCCCGACGCCACCAGCGCGCCCTCGGTAAACAAACGGCGATCGATAACGCCATTGACCTGTGGGCGCACCTCCGCGGAACGATAGGCGACCGTCCGCCCAGATAACTCCGTCCGAATTGGCGCATCCTGAGGCGACAGCGTCACCACCCCCACTTCCGGCGGGGGCGGCGGAGCTGGCGCAGGGGCTTCCCGCTCGCCGCATCCGGCCAGTAACAGGGGAAGCATCAGGGGGCGTAACAAGTGGAGTAATAGGTGGAGTAGCAAATAACGAATTTTTTCCATGATGACTGCGTTCGACACTTCCTGAATCGGGAAAGACGGCCAATACGACGCGCTTCCAAAGGATTGATGGTGATCAATAAACACTTAATGATAATAGTTATCATTTGCGTTAACATTATATGAGTTCTGACCGCCATCCTGTCAACGCGTTAGCGCCGCTTTTCGTCAACGATCCGCGCAAAGCCAGCGTCAGCGCGACTTAGGACCCAATCAATCACTTCAAGGGGTAGAAATATCACAATGCTGCACAATCGCTTTTTGTTTCTTTTCCTGACGCTGTGCGCCAGCCTGCTGACCGCCTGCGGCGCAGACAGAGACGTCGCCGCCAACACGTCGACACAGGCCGCGCCCGCCCTCACCGTTCAAAATGCGTCAACCTGGCCGAGAACGCTGTCCACATCGCAAGGCGACCTCATCCTGGAACGCGCGCCGCAGCGCATAGTTTCCACCAGCGTGACGCTGACTGGCGTTCTGTTGGCCATTGACGCACCTGTAGTGGCCAGCGGAGCTTCCTCACCCAACACCGAGGTCGCCGATGCACAGGGCTTTTTCCGGCAATGGGGCGACATCGCCCGTCGACGCGGCGTGCGTCCGATCTATCAGGGTGCGCCGGACGCCGAGGCCATCATCGCGGCGGAGCCGGATTTGATTGTCATGGCGGGAACCGGCGGCGACTCCGCTCTCGCTCTTTACGAGCAACTCAGTTTGTTCGCGCCGGTGTTAGTGCTCAACTATGACGATAAAAGCTGGCAGCAGCTGGCCTCTCTCCTAGGCGCCGCCACAGGCCGCGAGCAACAGGCGCAGTCGGTAATCGATGAATTCAACGCCAGGGTCGCCGATGTGAAAGCGCGCATCCAGCTGCCGCCGCAGCCGGTCTCTGCGCTGGTGTATTACGAAGACGGCTCCGGCGCCAACCTGTGGACGCCAGATTCCGCGCAAGGCCAGTTATTGCAGGCGCTGGGCTTTGAAGTCGCCACGCCGCCCTCCCATGTTCAGGGCGGCACTCGCCAGGGCGTGCGTAAAGATATCGTGCAGCTCGACGGAGAGAACCTTTCCGACGGCTTACAGGGACGCACCATGCTGCTGTTCTCCGCCAATGAAGATCGGGTTCGGCAAATCAGCCAGGATAAGTTTCTCGCCCATACGCCCGCTATCCAGAGCAACCGGGTATACGCCGTGGGGCTGGATACCTTTCGCCTGGACTACTACAGCGCCAGCAATTTGTTGCAGCGACTGACCGACCTGTTTCCTGAGACGCCTGCCGCAGTCGCCGACGCCAATACATCGTTTATCACGCATCCTTGAGAGCCAACCGGTTTTACCTTCTCTACCCACTGCGCCTGGATCATCACTGAGCGCAGTGGGTCGTCCCGGCATTAAGCCGGTTCTTCGTTTTCTGCGACAAAGCCGCCCATAGGTTCGGTTTCTTCTGGAGGCGCGCCGGACTGCATTTTCCGCAAGGAGCCGAATCCCAAGGTCATCGCCGCTCCCGCCATCGCCACCGCGACGCCGAAGGAAAAGACGCCCAGCACCGGCGTCACCGCCCGCGCCAACGCGCCCAGTCCAACCGCGCCGACGCCGTCGCCAACCACATCCTGAGCACTCCACAGGCTGTTCACCCGCCCCAGCAACCGATCAGGCGTATGACTTTGCACCAGCATGAACTGCAACAGAGACGTGATTGAGCCGAGATAGCCGACCAGCGCCAACGCCACCAGCGCCAGCCAGATATGGCTGACTACGCCAAGGGACGCCACCGCCAGCGCTGAAGCGGTCATCGCGCCCAGCATCAACGCGCCTGGACGCCGCCAGCCGCCGACCCAGCCGCTGGTGAAGGCGCCAAGCATCGCACCCAAAGGCACGGCGGAGAACATCAATCCGACCTCAAAGGCGCCGCCGCCATAGCCTTCTTCAGCCAGGGCCGGAAACAGTACGCGAATAGCGCTCAATACCGTCTGCGCCGTGCCAACAACGATCACAGCCCCGACTATTTTGTGGCGACAGAGAAATTGAAAACCCTCCAATAACGCCTGCAGAGGATGCCCTGGCGGATGATCCCCGGGCTTCAAGGATGGCAGCCGCACCAGAGGCAGCAAGGTCGCCACGGTGCCGACGCCCGCCAGTAGATAGTTCCAACTCACGTCGGCGGAGACGATAATCAGGCCGCCCACCGCAGGAGACATCACCGCGCCAAAACGCACGGTAAGCATACTCAACGCCCCGGCGGCGGCCAGGTTTTCACGGCCCACCAGGGTCGGAATCGACGCCATCAGCGCGGTGATGCCCATGGCGCCGAAAAAGCCGTCCCAGGCGGAAACGATATATAACGCCAGCAGCGACGGCTCCGCCACGAAACTGTTTAACGCCAGGGCGAGAAAACCAGCGCCACACAGAAAACGCGCCGTCAGAATCAACTTGCGACGGTCGAAGCGATCCGCCAATACCCCGCCGCACATCAGACCGACAAACATGCCGACGCTGTCCAGCGCCATGGCGAAACCGACCTGCAGCGTGGAGCCGGTAAGCTCGTGTATCTGCACTGGAACGGCGACCGTGAGAATGCCAAGGGCGAATACCGACATCATTCGCGCCACGAAAACAGCGCGAAAGTGCGAGTTGTTTTTGAGCAGACTGAAGTCCACAAAGATAGATGATTTGCTCATTACACCAGCCAAAGAAGTGATGAATAGAAGTGATTTCCCTGCCTCTATTCGCAGGATTGCGCGGCAATGGTTTTACCCGGTGGCGCAGCATGATAGTATATCAATCGTTAATACAAATCATTCTCATTTGCATTAAGTGATATTTTGAGCGGCGTAACTCTCTCCCCCTCTTCCAATTCCTCCCGGCCTTATGGTCGGCGTCATTGCGTGAAGACTCGTTGGGCTATTTTTCTCGTCAGTCTGGCGCTGCTGGGTCTGATCGCCGCGCTCAGTTTAATTCTGGGCGCGAAGGCGATTCCCTTCGCCACCGTGATGGACAGTCTGTTTGGCGACGCCAGCGGTCCTGACGCCACTATCATCCTGGAAAGCCGCTTACCTCGTACGCTATTGGGTCTGTTGGCCGGAGCCGCTTTGGGGGCTTCCGGGGCGTTGATCCAGGCATTGACCCGCAACCCGCTGGCGGAGCCAGGCATACTTGGCGTCAACGCCGGCGCTGGATTGGCGATGGTGCTTGGAGTGGCGTTTTTCGGTGTCCACTCCCAGGCAGGCTACCTAGGAATGGCGTCGCTGGGCGCCTTACTTACCACGTTATTGGTGTTCTTCGCGGGCTTTTACGGGGCGGCGCGCATGGACCCATTGCGTTTCGTGCTGGCGGGGGTCGCCATTGGCGCGGTCATGGCTGGCGTGGCGTACGCCGTCACCCTGCTGCACCCTTCCGTCTTCGACACCATGCGTTATTGGAGCGCGGGCTCACTGAACGTGCGCAGTCTGGAGCCGGTGTTATGGGTCGCTCCGGTCATCGTTGCCGGGATTCTCCTGACGCTGTTCCTGGCGACGCCGCTTAACGCCATCGCCATGGGAGAGGACCTGGCGGTGGCGCTGGGCGCGAAACCACAGTGGGTGCAGGGCCTGTCTATCCTGGCGATCACCTTGCTGTGCGGCGGCGCCACCGCAGCAGCCGGCCCTATTGCTTTCGTGGGCCTGATGATTCCCCATATCGCGCGCTGGCTAATGGGCGCCGATCAGCGCTGGATCGTCCTGCTGACGCTAACCCTCTCCCCTTGCTTGCTGCTGTCAGCGGATATCCTGGGACGCTTCCTCACTCCTGGAGAACTACGCGTCTCCATTGTCACCGCCTTTCTTGGGGCGCCCATGCTGATCTGGCTGGCGCGACGCCATCACGGAGGCGCACAGTGAATCGCGCCGACTATTTTCTCATTGGCGGAATGGATGCTCCTTTCAACCTCCCTATTCACAAACGCGCGCTGGTGTTGGGATGCATGCTGTGCGTGATATGTCTGGGACTGGGGTCAGCTGCGCTGGGCTGGGGAACCTTGACGCTGCCTTTCAGCGACGTCATGAACGCGCTGTTCGGCGCAGGCCCGGAACAGGCGCAAATTGTCGTGACGCAATGGCGACTGCCCCGCATCACGGCGGCGTTGATTCTCGGCGCTGCGCTGGGGGTGAGTGGCGCCATATTCCAGTCGTTACTCCGTAACCCTTTGGGCAGTCCTGACGTGGTCGGCTTCAATACTGGCGCGTACAGCGGCGCGCTGCTGGTGATCGCTGTCTTCCACGGCGGATACTACGCCACCGCCGCCGGAGCCTTATTAGGCGGATTAACGACGGCGCTGCTGGTGTATGCCCTCGCCTGGCGAAAAGGGCGCGCCCAGGGATTCAGATTGATCATTGTCGGCATCGCAGTCAGCGCCCTGCTCAATGCCCTTAACACCTGGATGATGATCAGCGCGAGCCTGGAAGCCGCCATGTCCGCCGCCCTGTGGGGAGCAGGTTCGTTGAATGGCCTCACCTGGAGTAAAGCGTCACCCTCCCTGATTTTTTGTCTGCTGGCCATCGCCGCCGCGGTCCCTCTGCAAAGACGCCTGCGCCTGCTGGCCATGGGGGACGACGCCGCGCAGGCGCTGGGCGTTGCAGTTAACCGCTCACGCCTGACGCTCATGATTCTGGCGGTGTCACTGACCGCCGCCGCCACCGCCGCCACCGGTCCTATCAGTTTTATTGCCCTGGCGGCGCCGCAGATCACCCGCCGCTTGCTGGCCGCCGATGGCGTCAGTCTGCTGAACGCCGCGTGGATGGGCGCCTTGTTGCTCCTTGCCGCGGACCAGATCGCACACCACCTGTTCGCCCCCAGTCAGTTGCCGGTCGGCGTCGTCACCATCTGCATCGGCGGCGTTTATCTGGCTTGGCTGCTTATCAACGACTCACAGCGGAAAACCTCATGACGCGACAGCCCTCCCCTCTGCATATCGAACCACCGCAACGCCAGGCGCCGCGCTTGCGGGCTCAAAACCTGACGGTGGGATATGAGCAGCGCATGATCAGCGAGAATCTCAATGTGGCGATTCCAGATGGGTCTTTTACGGTGATTGTGGGTCCCAACGGATGCGGCAAGTCCACGTTGCTGCGCAGTCTTTGCCGCCTGCTGAAACCCGTCTCCGGCGAGGTATTGCTCGACGGTCAGGACATTCACCGCTATCCCGCCAAACTGGTTGCGCGTCAACTGGGACTGCTGCCGCAAAGCGCCAACACGCCGGAGGGCATCCGCGTGCGGGATCTGGTGGCCCGAGGTCGCTATCCTCATCAAAGCGCCTTTCGTCGCTGGAGCCGGGAGGATGAAAACGCCGTAAACGAAGCCATGATCAGTACCGGCGTTGAGGATTTGGCCGACCGCTTCGTGGATGAGCTTTCCGGCGGCCAGCGTCAGCGCGTCTGGGTCGCCATGGCCCTGGCCCAGCAAACGTCCTTATTGCTGTTGGACGAACCCACCACCTATCTGGATATCACCCATCAGATCGAATTGCTGGAGCTGTTTCGTACTCTGAACCGCAGAGACAACCGCACCCTCATTGCGGTGCTGCACGACCTCAACCACGCCTGCCGCTACGCCACTCACCTCATCGCCATGCGCGACGGGGCCATCATTGCTGAAGGCCCGCCCGCCAGCATCATTTCCGAAGCGCTAGTTGAAGAGGTCTTCGGCCTGTCCAGCCTGATCATTGAAGACCCCGTGAGCCATACGCCGCTGGTGATACCCAAAGGCAAAGGACAAGCCTTGTCGATTGCAGACAATTAGCGAACCTCTGAAAAACGCGATCCCTTCGCCCCAGCTTGCAGCAGATGCGAGAGATAACTCTGTTTGCGAATGACAAAGGCTATCAACGCCTGCGCGAAGTCCGCATCCACCGCGTCGATGACAGACTGTCTGGCCGCCAGCTGTTGGCGCCAGGCTTCGACCTTCGCCAGTCCCTTAAACAGATCGATTTTTATTAAAGAGTTAAACACGTCGAAATAGCGAAACACCGGCGCATAAACAGCGTCCACAATCATGAAATCGGCGCCTGCAAAGTAAGGGCCGACAATCACGTCTTCCAGCCGTTCAAATCGACGCCGAAGCAGTTCTTCCGCATGGCTGAAACTCTCCTTGTCCTGAGCGGAATAATATCTGCCGATCGCATCCAGGGTTTGTGAGCCAAACTCAATCCATGAACGATGCAGCGCCCGTAATTTAGGGTCCGCCGGGAACAGACTTCCCTCCGTGACTTCATCAAGGTATTCGCATATCACCGCCGATTCGAAAATAGCGTCCTTGTTATCTACCACGAGTAAAGGCACTTTGCCTGTGGGGGAAAGCGCCAGAAACCAGCCCGGCTTGTTCGCCAGATCGATATCCGTGCGTTTAAACACAACGCCTTTTTCCAGCAGTGTGATCACAGAGCGCTGCACGTAAGGACATAACTTAAAGCTAACCAGCTCAATCGTTCCGGTATTCATTTCAGGCCTCCTTGGTGATGGCGTAACGTCCATTGCCCAAGAAGACCTGGGTGGCCGCCATTAAGACCAAAACCAGTGGGTATTCCCAGCCGCCGCCTTCATTTGCAAACAACCAGCCCGCATCCCAGTGCGCCCAAGTCGCGCCAAGCAGAATGGGCGCAACCATGGCGGCGGCGACCTGGCTATGAAAACCGACGATGAGCGCAATCCCGGACACCGCCTCCACGAAGAAAACGAGGTAGGCCAGAAATGCCGGCAGGCCGATAGAGCTGAAGAATTCAGCCGTGCCCGGCAGTGTAAAAACGACCAGCTTCAAATACAGGCTATGGGTGATCAACACCACGCCAAGCGTCACGCGCAATAGCAAAGCCGCCAGTTCATAGTTTCGGGAAATAGTCATGTGCGTCTCCAAGTGAATAGTGATGTTTTTATTCTATTCATTGCATTAATGCGTTATCAGTTGTAATTTTCGAAATCCTGAATTGCATAAATGCATTAGTTATGGACTGGAACTCTCTGAAGATACTCGCCCTGGTCGCCCATAAAGGGTCTATGTCCGGGGCGGCGAAAGAATTGGGCGTCAACTACACGACCGTGTTTAGACGCATGGAATCTCTGGAAAACGAGATCGGCGGGAAGTTGTTCGAGCGCGGCTCAAAAGGCTATGTCGCGACGCCGTTGGCGGAGAAAATGCTCGTGTTCGCCAACCGCATGCGCGACGGCGCGGAGCAGATCGAACGCCAGATTGTCGGCAGGGAGTTTCAGCCTAGCGGCGTCGTGAAGATTACCGCTCCCTTCAATATTGCTAACCGTTACCTGCCGGAGGCATTGCGCCCCCTTGCACAAGACTATCCCGACATCACTTTCGAGATACTTTCCAGTAACGATGATTTCAATTTGAATTCACGGGTCGCCGACATCGCCGTAAGAGCGACCAGCTCGCCGCCGGATCATTTGATAGGCCGCAAGGTCGCTTCGATCCCCTGGGCGATGTTTGTCGCGGAGTCGTTTATGGAGCGCTTCGCGCAGCCGCCAACATTAGAAACCCTGGCGGGCTACCCGCTTATCGGCGCGTCGGGAAGCATGCTCAACCTGCCCGCGTTTACCTGGCTTGAGAAAAATCATGCGACCGCCATCGTGGCGAGATGTAACGAACTGACCGCCATGTCCTATTGCGCAGAAAGCGGACACGGCATTGCATTCTTGCCGGTGGATCAACGCCGCAGCGGATTGGTCGAGTTGGCGGAATTTGCGCCCGGAAAAACCAGCGACATGTGGGTCTTGAGCCATCCAGATTTAAAAAAGACCGAGCGCATACGGATCGTTGTTGAGCAGCTTGTCAGCTATTTTAGGAGTCTGGATTTTTAAGGATTGGTTGTGGCCGGGATTAATCGCACAGCCACAAACTTTATTAAGGCATGACACTTCCCCTATCTATTACTGACGAGTCGCCGTCACTTGAAACAACTTAAGCGAACCGATAAGAGAGTCAGGGGCGCAAGCGTGCTGAACCAGCTTGTTATAGGTCTTTTCAGCTCGTCCCGGCTCAATAAGCTTGTAGCGTATGAGGTCCGCCGATAATTGTTTAAACGAGTACGCCACAACCAGTTTCTCTCTGGCGTCCGTCAACACGGGCTGCTCGATGTGAATATCACACACTTTCAAAGCAGCCGGCATATCGTTCAGTAGACGGCTTCCATAGTCGTAATTCACCTCTTTCATCTTGCCCAGTTCAAGCACCAGCTCATTAACGTAATAGAACTCGGGCAGATAGGGATAGCAGAACAGGCAGGACACTTCCGGTTCCTCAAAAACAGCCGCTCCGCCGGGATTAAGCAGCCCTGCGACTCTCTCCAGATACGTTTGTTTATGCTGCTGGTGCATTAACACGAAACGACCGTAAACGCAGTCAAACCGGCGCTCTATCTCTGCAGTATTGATATCCGCTTCCATCAAGTTCACGTTGAAGCGTTTCTCGTTCTGGACCCTTTTCTCCGTCTGCAGGAGTTGTTCCTTAAAACAGTCAAGGCCAGTAATCGTACCCTGCTCGCCGGCAAGCAGGCCGGCCCAATAGCAAAGCAGACGCCCATGTCCACAACCTATTTCCAGTACCGTCTTGGGACGGTAACGCTCAAATACCCCATGACGAATGTATCTTTCGCTTATTTCGCCATATATATCATTTAAAATATCCAGCCGCTCGACATCCTCATTCCCTATCGCCAAGGCGTAATCAGCCGCCATCGCAATCTCCCTGAATAATTAACCCGGCGGACAACCCGCCTCCTTGTGATTGTCCGTAACCTGTTGATCCGCCACGACAGGTCCTGGATATCTCTGGCACTATCTCCCTCAACATGTCGCCGCGCAAACGCATCCTTGCATCTGGCTATTAACTTGTCATACCAGCGCCATAATATTCTGTTACCGAGTAATGGAAACCGCTTATTTTACTGAGTACTTTTCAATATTGGTTTCAGGTTCATGTCCAGAATTCAGTTCTGTTTGATTGCGTCAGGGAATACGTGCTGGATAGCCACCGATTTCAAAACCTATAACTATTTCAACTGACGACGGCGGACACCAAAATGCTCGCAAGGGCCGCCACCCCGAGAGTCCCATCCACCGCCATGATTACTTTGCCGCAGTTCAACCTTTGTTCCGCGATGTCCAAATGCGGCGGCATGTTTAAAGCAGAAGTGATGTCTTTAAGAACCTGATCCAATTCATTCTCGTCAGCAACGCTAATTGAAACATGCTGCGTTGCGTTTTCCAGCAGGAAGGACAAGTAAGTAGCGCCATTATCCTCCGCCACAAACGCCCAGGATTGCACCTCGGCAATGAGGATCTGAAAGCGCGGTTTGAGAAAGCCGCAATCAATGGTGAGAACATCTTTAGCGTTTTGTATTTTCACAGCAGAACAGCCCTTTCATCTCTGAAGCTTCTTTTGAAATTAGTCGTGGCGGAATTTATACGACAACAAAACTCTCCCATAAACCCACCACCTAGATTTACCAACTATTAAGACTACACTTATGACAACCAGGAGGTATAAGGCGACAAGTGCGCCTCTGGATCGTGTAGATTGCATTGCTTATGGAGAAAGCATCATGCAAACAGGCTCTTCTCATAGCAACCGCGGACTCGGCCTTCGTGTGGCGGTTCTGACTGTTTTGGCTTCTCTTGTCATTGTTCCCGCCGCGCACTTTGTCACTCGCAGCGCGGAAATCAATAAAATTCTGGCGCAGCAATCCGTGGAAGTATCCGGTCAGGCGCAGCTGCGCATCAGCAAGTTCAATGACGAGATTGAAGAGTACATTCACGTCACCCAGTTTCTCTCCAGAACCCCGCCCATTCAGGGAATCATTCGCGCATCGGCGAATGAGGGATATGACCCGTTGGAGAATAATCGTCTCGAAACTTGGGAGCATCGACTGGAAGTCATATTTCGCGAATACCTGTTGATCAACGACACCATCCTGCAGGCTCGTTTCATTGGACTCGCTGACAATGGCAAAGAGCTGGTCCGCGTGGAGAGAGACAGTGGCGGAGCCGTCGCAGTAGTCGCCCGGGATAAGCTTCAGCCAAAAGGAGACAGTCCCTACCTCAGGGAAACGATCAAACACAAAAAAGGCGAGACGTATATCTCCCCCATCAATCTGAATAGAGAAAATGGCGTTGTCGCCACGCCTTTGACGCCTACCCTGCGTTTTGCGACGCCAATTTACGACAGTCTTGGCGCTGTGTTTGGCATAGTCATCATCAATGTCTACGCTGAGCCGGTAATCGATTCCACCTTAGCGGAAGATCTGCCTGCGGATTACAACGCCTATCTCACCACCGCCGGTAACGATTTTATTTACCATCCCGCCAAAGGCATGGAGTATGGGTTCGATCTGGGCAAAAGGAACACTTGGGCGGACGAATTCACCAGCCCGCCGCAAACGGGAGAGCTGACGCTATCCCGCGTCAGCGCTCTGCGCTATTACACCTACCCGTTTCAAATCGTCTCCTTGGACAGTCACGCCAATGCGCCGATGAACTTCATTCTCACCGTACCACAATCGATAGTGCTGGCCTCCGCCGCTAACGCCGCCTGGGTGCAGGCTGGAATACTGGTAGTCCTGCTGGCCCTGTCCGGCGTGCTGGTGTATTTCTACTTGTCCTATATGGGCCGCAAAGTGAGCTTGTTGAAGGACCAGGCGCGCCTGTCCGCCATCATCGACAATTCCAGCGACGCCATCATCAGCCTCTCTTCGCGGGGGGTGGTGGAAAGCTGGAATAAATCCGCGGAGGAGATGTTCGACTATGCGGAAAACGAAGTCCTTGGCAAAAATCTGGCGAAACTGATCGTTCCAGATCGCCTGAAAAGCGAATACACCGACGCCTTGAAAACGATTAATCAGGGACAGACCGTCAAGGCGTATCACACCACCCGGCAACGTAAAGACGGCGCACTGGTGAATGTTTCCGTATCCTCCTTTCCGATCAAGTCCAGATGGAACGGCAGGACTCTCGGCGCCGCTGCGATCATTCGCGACATCACAGACAAAGTGGAGGCGGAGAATCAGATCAAGGCGCTGAACCAGAAGCTGACCAACGACGTGAAAGAACGCACGTTGGAGCTGGGTGAAGCGGTGAATAAAGCGCTCTCGGCGAATAAATCAAAGTCGGATTTTGTCGCCAACATGAGCCAGGAAATCCGCAGCCCCATGTCCGCCATTTCCGAAACCCTGCAAGTGCTGAGACGCACTGCGTTGAACTCTCAGCAAGAAGACTGCGTGGAAAAACTGGAGTCCGCCTCTCAGTCCATGACCTCATTCGTCAGTGACCTGCTCGACTACTCCAAAATCGAAGCGGGTCAACTTGAGCTGGAGCCGCATGCCTTCAATCTGGACAAGCTGCTGCGGGAAATCAGTTATCTCGTTTCCGCCCATACCGAAAACAAAGACATCGAAGTCATTTTTTATCTGGACCACAAAATCCCCAATAACCTGGTGGGCGACGAAGCCAGACTGAAACAGGTGCTCATCAAGCTTCTCAGCAATGCGGCCAAATTCACCAATCAGGGAGAAATCACCTTAACCGTGAAATTATCCGTGATGACTCAGGATGAACTGGAGCTCAAGTTCAGCGTAGAAGACACCGGCATCGGCATGACGGATGATCGCTGCAAAGACATATTCGAAGCCTTCGTGCAGGACGACGCCTCCGCCTCCAGAAAATATGGCGGCAGCGGCCTGGGGCTCGGCATCTGCAAACAGCTGATTGAAATGATGGGCGGCGACATTCAGGTCCGCAGCGCGCTCGGAGAAGGCAGCGCGTTCAGCTTTAACATCAAAGTGGCGGTGGATGAAAACCGCACCGGCGAGTTGAACATCAACCGCCCGGAACTAAAAGCCTTGCGCATCCTTATCGCCGACGACAACAAACGGGCGGCGGCCTGCATCAAAGAGCTGGCGCTCACCCTGGGATGGAGTTCAGATGTCGTCCTGTCCTTACCGGAACTGGCGACCCTGTCTCAGGATTCGCAGAAAAAATACGACGCCGTATTCGTCGACCTGAACATGATCAAAGCCAGCGGCGCCAATCCGACGGAGGAGCTGCAGAAAATACGGCGCTCCGATACGCCTCCGGCGCTGATTCTGATGACCAACAGCGGCAAGGCCATCCCGGGTCTGCGGGACGCCCAGATAGACGCCGCCTTTGACGGCCTGTTGTCCAAACCAGTCACGCCGTCGATGTTGCTGGATTCCGTCGCCGAAGCGCGGGCGTCGCAATCCAAATCCGCGCAAAAACGTCGCAGTCAGGAAAGCAGCGTGATAACCGGCGCCAGTTTATCCGACATTCGGATATTGCTGGTGGAGGACAATCTCACCAACCAGCAGATCGCTTCCCAGCTGCTGCAGGCGGAAGGCGCGTTCGTGGATATCGCCTCCACCGGAAAAGAAGCGATCACCGCCATCACCCACGCAGGTTCTCAGTTCGATATCGTGCTCATGGATATCCAGATGCCGGAAATGGACGGCTATGCGGCGACCAGAGCCCTGCGCGAGAAGTTCGGCTACAAAACTCTGCCCATTGTGGCCATGACCGCCAACGTACTCGAAAAAGACAGAGAAGAGTGCCTGGCTGCAGGGATGAACGATCACATCGGCAAGCCCTTCGACATCAACGAATTGTGCCAGGTCATTCTCAAGTACACCGATGAAAGCCGCTTGGATAAGACCGCCCATCCGCATGCAGCCAGCGACGTCACTCTGGAATCCGTATTCAATAAAGGCGCGGAAATCGGCATTAATGTAAAAGAAGCCGCCGGACGTTTCGGCTCCAACTTCTCAGCGTATCGCATTGCGCTGGAAGGCTTTGAAAATGACGTCAACCGCCTGCTGATTCATCTAAGCGTGCCGTTCAACACGGAAAACACGCGGGAAATCGAGAAAGAACTCCACATCATGGGCGGGCTCTCCAAAACCATCGGCGCAGACTCCCTTTCCATGCTCTGCAAACGTGTAGAAATCCTCATCATGAACCACGCCCTGCGCCCACAGGTCGTATCCCTGCTGCGACGTTCCCTGGAAGCCTCCCTGCACGCCTCAAGGAAAATACTCCTCTACCTGGATGAACTGACACCCCAGGCGAAGCGCAACGACTCCAAGTCCAACCAGGCGTCATGACACGCAGACCGGCGCCATGGGCAAATTAAGAGGGCCATCTCGGCGGGAGATGATCCTCTTTGTTCTTAAAATATCCCCGCAAGTGAGATAGGATGAGAGTAGTTTGAACCTCAGGCATTCCTTCACGTGACACAACTCAAAGCGCTCACGCTCAACCAACTCGCTCGCGGCAAAACCAAAATTATTCTCCTGACTCTCTGCGGCATCCTACTGCTCAACGCCTGCGCCGGCTTCACCCCAACTTCCACCAAACAGCATTACATCGACCTAACCTACTCAGACTTCGGCCCACCTTCCCTGGCGACAGATTTATTAGGCTCCGAATGGTGGCAATGGAATCCTCACGGCGACCCCAGACCAAGACACTACAACGTTCACGTGATCGTCTACCGCAACATGACGGAAAGCGACATCCGCAAACACTTCCCCATCGACGAAGCCACCGAAAAAGACTACCGCTACCTCCCCTACACAACCGCCATAAATTACCTCGACACCAACATCACAGCACTCGCTTCAGATGACGAAAGCGTTGTGCAGGAGATCAGGGAGCGGTTGATTCAGACCAGAAGAGAGATAGTTCAAGCGTTGGGAGATTGAGTCATCTGGTCATTGTAGCCAATTACGACCTGCCCACCCCGTTCGCCCCGTTCGCCCCGTTCGCCCCGTTCGCCCCGTTCGCCCCGTTCGCCCCGTTCGCCCCGTTCGCCCCGTTCGCCCCGTTCGCCCCGTTCGCCCCGTTCGCCCCGTTCGCCCCGTTCGCCCCGTTCGCCCCGTTCGCCCCGTTCGCCCCGTTCGCCCCGTTCGCCCCGTTCGCCCCGTTCGCCCCGTTCGCCCCGTTCGCCCTGAGCCTGTCGAAGGGCTCTTCGAAACGCAAGTCATTCATCAGCCATATCAGCGCCGTCTCAAGCTCCGCAAGAAATACCACGATTATCTCGTCCAGCAGTTATGATTATGGCGATTTCAAACAAGCTCCCTGAATGTTGTTAAGGGTTATTGCCTTGAATAGCGCTCTGGGAGGCCCTTCGACAGGCTCAGGGCGAACGATGGGGCAGGATGGGTAAACGGGGCCTCCCTTCCTACCCACTGCCCAACCTGGCTTCATCTTTGATGCCATTTATCAGGGGATAGTTGAGTTACACGCAACCTTATTTGGAAGCTAATGCGGATCAGTTATGAGCAAAGTCACTCCATTGATCGACAAGATAGAAAAAGAAGAACAAAACTTACCTCCCCGTATACGCGGCGAAAGGTTTCTCAGGCGCTCGAAATTCGTGAATGACTGGCTTAACAGTGAAAACGATGGTGACGACGAGCCCGAAGACTTGGCATGGGGAAAGGCAAATAAAGACGGAGGCTTTGTTCCTGATGACGAAGAAGAATGAAAACCAGAGTACGCCACTTCCTGGGGAGACGGCCCGAACCACTTCAAGCTGATTTAGACAGCCGCTTCTGCCCATCAGGAGCGGAGCCCATTTGTGGCCGAGTGAGTGCTGCGAGCCACAAGTGGGTGGGTCCGTTGCCGCTAATAGTTATGCTCAATAACTGTGACGTTAAAGCCCTCATCGGGAGAGGGTTCGACAAAATATTTGGTTATTTGCACAAACATTTCCTGAGTATCCGTTGCGGCTCGTTCCGGTTGCTCGATGCGTCTTTTGGCTATTTGATTCAAACAAATTTCGTTGGGCGCTTTTATGTATATTAGCTCGTGATCAGCGCCAATTTCGGTGAATATGCTTTTCAGCCAACCTCTTTGCCCGATTGTATTGGCGGGAAAATCCATCACGACATCAGAGCCCGTACTGAGCACATTTTGCACAAGCGATTTAACCAACGGCTTTATCATATTTGAATACTTTACATAGTCTTCAACACTACGAATTTGCGCGGGATATAGAGATTCAAGCCATATATCTTCCGAGAGCAGAACCGCACCCATCTCTTTTGCCAGTTCTTTGGATTTAGTCGTTTTACCCGCGCCCATTTTTCCACACAAAAGCACCAACATTCGGCTCTCCCTACTACTTAAATTTCTATATTTGCAATTGCAGCCGCATCGCCAGAAGTTCCAGACACGCATAGCATCGTTTCAACCACCGCTACATGCGTCCTTTAACAGTATTCCCTTCCAGAGAGCGATCAAGTATGCCTTTTACTCCACTCGGGATCGAGGCTCTGGCTATGTCTCTATTACCAACACCGCTTGCCAATTCGAGAAAGCTTCCCACTATTGCGCGCCCTTCAACGCCTGTTCAAACGCACCGGAAACCAACTGAACCAGTTCCGTATGAATCGCAGGCCGTGAGCGCCCGCCACCGTCGGTGCATATGGGTTCTCCAATCTGTTCTTCTTCGGCGATGTCCGCCGCATGAGGTTTGCATTCGCCAAACAGGCTGTAGTGACTGGCGTCGTTGATCAGTGTGTAGGTGGCGTCAGGGATGGCCTTGGCTATGTCAGAAGCCAACGCTGTTTGCGGGATCTTTCCTGCTGGTCCCAGATTCACCAGTGCGACAGGGGTTGTTATGTCTTTAAAAGAGTCGCCTGCAATAACGTCTATGGGCACGGGGTCGATAGCCATTGCGAAGCGAATGCGTTGATCACGATAGTCACGGCCTGCTGGCTGAAGGTCCATTTTATGAAGATCCACGCCGCTTTGCCTTACCCACTCACACAGAGACGCATTACGCTGGTCGGTATCACAGTATGACGCAAGAAGTTCAGAATCGAATCGTGCTCCAGCCATCTGTAATGCCGTGCCGCCGCCCATGGAGAGCCCGAGAACGCCTACCCTGTCAAAGCGTGAATGCTCGCGGAAAAACGCATCCGTCTGCATCGCATTAAGGGCGTCGGTCAGATCAACGGGCCGCAACCAGAGTTTCATCGTTTCAGCGGCCGACCTATTCGGCCCTGTGTTACCGGGGTGAGTCGGCGCGACGATGATAAATCCCCGCTGCGCCAAAGGCGTCGCCATCCAGCTCATAGCCTGCGCACTTCCGCCCAGTCCTGCGCCATGGGAAAGCAGGATAAGCGGAAATTTTCCGGTGGCTATGGGTGCGTTAAGCGTGGCGGGAACGCCGGAGAAAAAAATACTGTCGCCCAGTAACACCGGCTCACCGCCCTCTGTCGCCGGATACCATACCGTCACATCAAGACCGCCAGCGCGCTGCTCCGACGCCACACTGAGATGCCGCACGCCCACATAGTCCGCAGCCATCACAGCCCAACCTGATGCCGAACCCGACATCAGGATCAACCAGCAAAGAAATCTGTTAAAAACCGCCATTAGCCTCTCCATATTCGTGCTGTTTAGAGGGGTGCTGATGACAACCCCGAAGACGGCTATTTAAGCGAAAAAGCCCGTACGGTAAGACCTTGATCGCGTTTTAGGACGTACTGCAGGGCCAATTTCGCGAGATAATAAGATCTCAGAAGATATATATGGAAACACTATCACTCTGCTCCAGCGCTCTTCCGATAAGGATCACGGGGGAGGCCACAAATAACTCTTTAGACGTACACACCTAATGCAGTTAAGCCACGATAGCGCTATTTTTCGCACATGACATAGAACGTGATTCTTAATACTTATCCACTCTACGCTTGAGGAGATTACATAGAGAAAATGGAATTAGACCACCCTCCCCCTTCAATTTTTGCTATTTATCTCCTTTTGAGAGAAAAACTTCCAAAGCCATATTTCAGCACAGCACTATTTCTTTCTGAACTTTATTTATTTAAAAAAAGGGCTATATTTTAAAAAATTGATGTCCTTCAAGGGCGTATCACGTTGGTTTTTCATCATGCCTAACGAAATAGCAAAAATATCTTTTTTCCTAGCCAAAGAAAAAGAAGGCTTCGAAAGCGTCATAGACAAAGACAAGCAACGCGAATTAACAAAAAGCATAGAATCAAGACATTTTAAAACAAATGTAGCAGAAGCAGTATTTTATTTTATAAAAACCTCTTCAGAAACATATGAAGACCCACCATGGCTAAGCTTTATAAATGAAAAAATTGAGAATCAAATTCATTTTTCAACATCCAGCAAGAGGGCCAGTGGGCTATTACTACTAAAAGTATCAAACAGATTACTAGCTGCAACCTTCGGAACAAAAGGAAGTGTATTATTAAAAAAAGAGAGATTAGTTTCTGATTTTGGAATTATAACTGCTATGAACATGTGCGGTAGCGGTGAGCTTAGACAGACAAAATCAAGCACTCATACAGCCACAACAAAACATATTGACAGACACTTAAGCAGACCGTCCGACTCGTTTGAATTTGGGATGGATGAATCCGAACATTTGCAATTTATTTCAGCCCACCTTGAAAATAATAAAAATATCACTCTGCAAGGAAAAGACAGCCTCACTTTAAAAGTCATTGGTGATTCGAAATTAACATGGGAGAAATTGATATCTCATGCAGAGGAATTCATAATTGAATACAAAAGTGAAAATTATAAAATCAGCTTTCCAAACTATTTAAACATTGAAGAAGTCCCTACACCTCTATCCAACGAACTAGATGAAATACTGTGTCAAAAGATAAAAAATGAAGACTACTCCAACATACATTTATCAATACCAGAATTCATCCAGGATGATGAGTTCAGCTATTCTTATACGAACAACAAAAAAAGAGAAAACAATATTTACTCACACATCTGTATAGAACACCTCATAAAGGAGAAATTATTAAGTAAGGACCGCTTCACTATAAAAACTCTAAAAAACAAACACATTTACGCCTATAGCCATTTCGATGAACGAATACTTTCTTACAAGAAATGGTCATATTATTCTTGCATTATCGCAGAATTAGTTCATAAAGATAGGCATTACATACTCTCGTCTGGGGTATGGAAAAAGTTCGATAGCGACTTTTACAATATGGTCAATGATTTTGTTAATAAAAAAATAACGGTGGAAAAGACAGATAACACCTATAATAACATTTACATTTTCGAAAAGAAAAAAAATAGAGAAAGTGTATTCAACTCTGAATACTGTAAAATCAATAAAAAAGCAATTCTATTCGACCAAGCCAAGCTTGGAATTGGAACGGGAATTAAAAACAAAGAATTTTGCGACATTTTAGAGTATGTTGAGGGCTCAGGGCTTATAAATATAGTGCATGTAAAGAGATACGAAAATGCGAATTCATTAATCTATCTGTTCTCTCAGGCCAAATTCTACTGTGAATTTTTCCTCAGTGACGAAACATTTTTAATCGACATTAGAAATCACATAATAGACTACAAACCAGAAAATTTAGAAAAATATTTAAGCATAATAAAAGATAACCAGGAACAAATAAATGGAAAAGATTACAATATAAAGCTTTGGCTTCTTTATTCGAAGGGCTCTCCCATCCCCCAAAAGGAGAATATCCCCATTATGGCAAAATATGAGCTTAAACTAGCATATGATCGTCTTCGAAAGGTGCACAAGTACAATTCAATAGCCCTAAGCTTCATCCCTGTCATAACTACAAATCATAAAGAAGCAAAGAGCACCACTTGACATCCAACAATTACAAAATCATATATTTTAAAGCAAGACTAATGCCCGATCTCATCTTGAAATTCATACTCATGCCTACGAAAAATGGCTTGATAAGAAGTTAAATAGTCTTCGAAGTGAGAAGGCGTTAAGGACGAATCGACGAGATTAACAGCAAACCCCATAAGTTAGGAGAGGAGCCCTCGGAACCTTTCACGGTAGCCTTCAATTCAGAGGACGTGAGGGACAAATTGGTGTTCAAAACCAAGTATGACAACTGCTCAAGCCTTTATTGCACTGAAGAACTTAAGCAGTTGGTTGAAAACCATGAGTTGACAGGCGTGAGCTTCATCAGCACGAATGAGGCTCAAGGCTAGCTAAGGCACGAAAGTGCCCAGAGGCTTCCACTTGCCAGTTTTCCGGTAAGGTGCGGGTGGCGACGAACATGTGAATGTCGCCGCTTCAGCATCCAGCAGGCCGAGGAATCACCAAACGCGCAATTTGGCGACCAGTCCATGGGCAGAGGGGGATCATTTTCACGGCTGAGGGTGGTTAGTGGGTTTGGGTTAGCGCTCTGGGAAGCCCTTCGACAAGCTCAGGCCGAACGGAGGAGTGGCGCGATGGCGCTTTGGTCTGCGCGCCCTATTCTTATTTTTGCTGAGCTTGTTGGCGCCCCGATCAAAATTCAAGTCAAGTAGACATGGGGTTCAAACACGATATGCCCAATCTGAAATATGCCAGCTAATGGCTCAAAACCCTGATTATGTTTGAAGGCGTGTGCTTTTTTGGAACTATGTGCAGATGTATGCAGCACCCTCTCAAATTGAATAAGCTAGTTATCTCGATTTACGAAACGCCTCTTAGATGAGTTTCGGCATTGGTCATGTCGGAAGGCGCTGCGCTTTTCCAACCTACTTGAGATACGAGAGGATTTTTCCGCATTTTGTAACGCTCCAAGATTCCCTCCATGGGCCAGGGAAAGACCCTGAGGCTTCCACCCCAAGGCCAAAATCAAATCAGCGTTCGCCACCTCCTTCGTTCATTTCCGTCAGCAGTTTATTTAACAGCGGTCCCAACGTTTTCAATGTCTCGGGGGAGACGATGTCTTCGTGGTTACAGTGAATGTCGTGACGGGTCATGGTGCGAATGTAGGGCTTCCAGCTGCCTTCCACTTGCCAGTTTTCCGGTAAGGTGCGGGTGGCGACGAACATGTGTATGTCGCCGTCATAGATCGGCGTTTGCGCAGTGGAGAGGAGTTTTACGGAGGCTTCGTAGTTGGCGACGATTTGTTTGAACATCACCGCTTTCTCCTGCTCAACGAAATCATCCGCTGCGGCTTCGGCGTCCAGCATGAACTGCTCCTTCTCCCGCTCGACTTCCGCATGCGCTTCTTCTTCCGTCGGGCCGCTCCAATCCTGACCTTCTGGGGGATATGAATCCAGCAGGCCGAGGAAGGCCACGTCTTCACCGTGCATACGCAGTTTCGCAGCCAAGCCATGAGCGATAGTGCCTCCCAGCGAATAACCGATCAGATGATAAGGGCCACGGGGCTGAATGCGTCGCAATGTTTGCAGATGACGTTCACATACCGCATCGATATCGTCGCTGGCGGCGATTGCACCTTGAGCGCCCGGCGACTGCAAGCCAATCAATGGAATATGCGCTGGCAGGTGACGCACCAGTCCGCTGTATTGCCAGGCGAACCCAGAGGCGGGATGCACGCAGAATAACGGGGCGCCGCGCCCGGCGCGCAGGTGCAAGACTTCGCCAAATCCAGCGTTGGCGGGATCATTCATCGCGTTCTCATCCGCCAATAACGCCGCCAATTGCGCCACGGTTGGCGAGGTCATAATAGCGCCAACTGATATGGGCCGCGCCAGGCTCTTGCGTAGTTCCGCCGCCAGGTTCATCGCCAGAAGAGAGTGGCCTCCCAGCGCGAAAAAGTCATCATCGGCAGCGACTGTCGGCACATTCAAAATACGCGCAAACACACTGGCGATCTGCGCCTCCAATCCCGGCCTGGGCGCCCTGCCCTGAGTATCACTCTTCACCGTAGAAGGTTCCGGCAGAGCTTTGCGGTCCAGTTTGCCATTGGCGCTCAACGGGAATTCGCTTACAGGCACGATGGCGACAGGGACCATATGGGCCGGCAGGGTTTCCGCCAATTGGCGGCGTATGGCGTCGGCGTCAATCTCTTCAGCATGGGGGATAACATAGCCGACGAGCTGGCGGTTATCCGCGCCCGCCATGGCGGCGTCGCCGTTGTTGATCACACGGGCGTGAACGACCGCCCGTTTGATCTGCGGCAGGCTTTGCAGGGCGGACTCGATGTCACCCAGCTCGATACGCTGGCCGCGGATCTTGAGCTGATCGTCACTGCGTCCCAGATACTCTACATCGCCATTCGGCAGCCAGCGCGCGACATCTCCGGTGCGATACATACGCGCGCCCTCGCCTGCAGCGTCAGCGACAAAACGCACCACGGTGAGGTCAGGACGTCCCAGATAGCCGTCCGCCAACTGCACGCCGCTCAGATACAGCTCTCCCGCCACGCCGACCGGCGCCGGACGCAACCAGGGGTCCAGGATACGCAACTGCGTATTCCACACCGGGCGTCCGATCGGCACGCTCAACCCCGTATTATCACGCTCTTTATCGAGCAGTCCGGACGCCTGTTTATAAGTGACGTCCACCGCCGCTTCCGTGGGCCCATAAAGGTTGTGCAATGGGGCGCGAATGTAGACGGAATACAAATCCGCCAGTTCGCGGGAAAGCGCTTCGCCGCTGCAGAAGACACGACGCAGTCCGCCACAGGGAACCTCCCCCTGACTGGCGATAGCCGCCGGCAACCGGTTCACAAACGCCGCCAGCATGGATGGCACAAAATGCAGCGTCGTCACCTTGTGGCGCTCGATCAGCGCCAGCAGCTCATCCGGGTCGCGATGCGCCTCCGGCGGCGCCATATACAGCGACGCCCCCACCATATGCGCCCAGAAAAACTCCCACACCGACACGTCGAAACTACAGGGGGTTTTCTGCAGCACCACATCGTCGGATTGCAGGCCATACTCCGCCTGCATCCAGACCAGACGATTGACGATAGCCCGGTGCGACACCAACACGCCTTTGGGATTGCCGGTGGAGCCGGAGGTATAAATCAGATAGGCGGGATGATCCGGCGACAGCCGCTGGGATAAGGCTGGTTGCGCTTCTGATTCATTTTCCAGCCCACCTTCCTCAATCTCCGCGACTTCCGCCACCAACTGATCAAACAGCATCAGCTCCCCCATCGCGCGGAAACGGGATGCCTGATCCGAAGAAGTGATGATCAAACGCGGCGCGGCGTTACGCACCATATAGGCCAGGCGCTCGTCGGGATAACCGGTATCCAGCGGCAGATAGGCCCCGCCGCTCTCCAGCACCGCAGTCAGCGCAATGCTCAGCCGCGCGCAACGGGGCAAAGCGACAGCGACGATATCTCCTGTATTAACCCCCGCCCGACGCATTTTCTGCGCCAATGCCAGGGCCTGGGCGCGCATCTGCCGATAGCTCAGTCGCAGCGTTTCGTCTTCCAGCGCCACCGCGTTTGGCGTCCTGCGCGCTTGCTCCGCCAGTAACTCGCACAGTGTACTGTCGGCGACAACCGCGTCCGTGGCGTTGACGCTATCAATGAGACTGCGTTCGCTCTGGGTGCGCAGATCCATCTGGCTCCAGGGCGTCGCCGGGTGATAGGCGAATTGCTCCAGCACACTCAGCAGCCGCTGCGCGATGTCCTCCGCCTGGGTCACCGGCTCACGATATTCGATAATCAATCGCAGGCTGTCTCCAGGCAGAACCATAATCGTCAGCGGATAATGGGTGTAGCCGCGATTGCGAATATCGGTCAAGCGCGCACCCAGATAATCCCGCTCGGTCAGCCCATCGTCATCGGGGTAGTTCTCACTGACCAGCAGGGTATCGAACAAGGTCGACGTCCCCGCCAGCCGCTGAATATCCGCCAGGCCCAGGCAGTCGTGCTCCAGCAACGCCACCTGTTGCGCCTGCAGCCCCTGCAATTGCGCCAGTAACGGCCGCTCAGGATCGAAGCGCATGCGCACCGGAATCGTATTGCTGAACAGCCCCACATGCTCCTCCAGTCCATCCACCGGACTAAAGCGTCCTGACACTGGCGCGCCGAACACCACATCATCGCGGCCGCTCAACACCGCCAGTACGGCGGCCCAGGCGCCTTGCATCAGGGTATTAAGGGTCAGCCCCTGTTCACGACAGCAGGTCTGCAGCGCCTGCTCCAACGCCTTCGACAAAGTCAGCTCCAGCTCTTTCACCTGTGCTTGCGCGGACGCGCCTTCAAACAACAAGGTGGGACGGACATCCTTCAGCGCCTCGCGCCAGGCGGTGGCGGCGGCCTCCGTGTCTCTGGCGCAGAGGTCGCGCACCACCTGGGCGTAATCGGAATGCGTCGGCGCCAGGGTATCCGCGCCATCGCCATAGGCGTGCAGAAAGTCTCGCAGCAAAATCGGCGTGGACCAGCCGTCCACCACCAAATGGTGCGCCGTTAAGAACAGGGTATGGCGGTTGTCGATATGGTGAATCAACCTGGCGTGCAGCAGAGGTTGCGCCGGCGTCGCGGCGATATCGAAATCACGCGCCAGCTCTTCCTGCTCCAGACGCCACAGTTCCAACTCCAGCGCCTCCCCGCGCAGGTCGCCCAGATAGCATTGCGACCAGGGCCAACGGCGCTCGCCGTCGATCACCAGGGGAATCAGTTGCAGCGGTTGCGCCACAGTCTCGGCATCAAACGCCGCCGCCATTTGCGGATGACGACGCAACACCGCCTCCAGCGCATCCCGCATCCGCTCCACATCAAGCGTTCCACGAAAATCCAGACGTGTGGTGGAGTTATACTTGCTGGCCGCCTCCCCTAATTGCGCATGGAATAACAGCCCCTGCTGCAACGGCAACACAGGCAACGCCGCCGCAAGAGGACCGCAGCGATCACGCAACTCGGACAACATGGCTTCGTCCAGGCTCACTCCCGCGACCACTGTCTCCGCAGCAATCAAGGTATCCGCCGCCGCCCCAGGACGGTAGGCGGCGAAGTGCTCCAGCTCACGCAGGTTTTCCACGATGCGTTGATGCAGACGGGCGATCAGCCAGCGATCATACAAACCTTCCGCCCAGGTCCAGTTAATGGCCAGTCGGGGCTCGCCTCTGGCTTCATCCACGAAGATATTGATTTCCAGCCCGTACAGCATGGACAGGTCGCCATCGATGTCCACAGCGAAGGCGTCTTTGAAACGCTCGCCGAGATGGCGCGGCGTCCAGTAATCCTCACCGACATTGAAGCGCCCCAGATAGTTGAACAGTACCTGAGGGCGATGTTCAGCCTCCAGTTGCGCCAGTTCATTCCGACTCGTTTTGTCCAGATACCGCAACACGCCATAGCCCAGACCATGATCCGGGATTCGCCGCAGGCTGCGTTTCACCGCCCGCACCGGCTCCGCCGCGTCATACTGACCCGATATGACCGCCGTCAGATCAAATGTGACCGGATACTCCGCCGTCAGCCAGCCGATGGTGCGGGCGGGATCAACCTGCTCCTGCAGGATTTCACGCCCATGGGATTCCAGAGAAAAACGTACGCCGGAAGCTGCGCGCTCTTCACAAAACGCTTTCGCCACCACCGCCAGAAGAATCTCGTCAATCGACGCCCGGTATGCGCCCGGCAACGATTGCAATAACGCCTTGGTCAGCATCGCGTCCGCCAGGGTGCGCCAGTGTTGCGCCGCGCCGTAGGTATCCTTTGCTGGATCAAGCGGCCGTCGGGACAGCAACGGCAAATAGCCTTGCAACATATCCCGCCACAGCGCCAGCTCCTGACGTCGCGCGGGAATCTCTTCATGCAAGGTCCGCGACCAATCGCGCAAAGAAGTTTCCTCAGCCGGGATTATCGCCGTAGCGCCGGCCGCGACCGCTTCACAGGCGGTTTCCAGCTCGCGCAGCAGCACCCGCCAGGACACGCCATCCACCACCAGGTGATGCAAGGTCAGCATTAACCAGACGCCGCTGTTTCTGTCGGCGATGCGCCAGGCGCGCATCATGACGCCGGCGGCGGGATTCAGTTCCGCTGCGGACGCCTCGAACAGTTCATCCGTCAGTTTGCCGAAGGCCTCCGAGTCGGCCTCATGAGCCACCTCAACCCGGGTGAGAATTCGGCTGTCGAGACCGGCGCTGATATCTTTTATCGCCAGCCCCTCTTCGCCGATATAGGCGCGTAATGCAGGATGAGCCCGTTGCAGCGCCTGCAGCGCCTCCCTTAAATGCGCCGGTTGAATCTGCGCCGGAATACTCAGCAGCACGCCTTGCGCAAATCGGCGCTCCCAGCCGTAATGCTCCGCAAACCAGCTCGGCGCCGGCAAGGCGCCCACCGGCCCCTGGATCAAACCACTGGCGGTTCCGCTCTGTTTCTTGAGCGGCTGCATGGCTCTGCTCATACGCGCCGCGGTGCGCTGGGTGAACACCTCTTTCGGCCGCAGTTGGTAGCCGCTACGCCGCAGTTCTGTCCCCAGGCTCATGGCGGAAATACTGTCGCCGCCCAGATTGAAAAAGTCGTCATCAACCGCCACCTGCTCCAGCCCCAACACTTGGGCGATGGCGGCGCAGACCCGTTTTTCCGCCTCCGTCACCGGCGCCTTTCCTCCCTGGCGCGATGGCGGACGAATCGTCGGCAGCGCCTGTTTGTCGATCTTGCCGTTTACCGTCAGCGGCCAGGCGGGCAGGATGGCCAGCGCGGAGGGCATCATGTAGCCCGGCAGCATTTCGGACAGCTGACGATAGAGTCGATCGCGAAGCTGTTCGTCATCGTGACGCAGATCTTCATTGACGGTGCAATAGGCCGTCAGCCGATGACTGGCGCCCGCCGTCGCCGCGGTCACCACCGCCCCACTCACGCCCGGCAGCGCCTCCAGCGCATGCTCCACCTCACCCAGCTCCACACGGAAGCCGCGCACTTTCACTTGTCGATCGCTGCGGCCGACGAACTCCAGCTGTCCGTCTGGAGTCCAGCGCACCAGATCCCCGGTGCGATACATCAAGTCGCCTTCCCCTTCCGGATTCGCCACGAAGCGCGCCGCGGTCATGCCGGGGCGCGCCAGATAGCCCCGCGCCAGTCCTGCGCCAGCGACATAGAGCTCGCCGGTCACGCCTTGCGGGGCGTCGCGCAGTTCCGGGTCCAGCACATAAATACGGGTATTGGCCACCGGGCGTCCGATCACCGGCTGGTCCGCCGCGGCGACGCCGGCGCCCAGGGCGTCCACCGTATATTCAGTAGGGCCATAGAAATTGTGCACATGCAATTTCGGATACTGTTTCACCCTGCGCCACAACGCGGGCGGCGCGGCTTCACTGCCGATCAGCACCAGACTGGGATGAGGCGCTCCGTCCTGCATCAGTCCACAATCCAGCATCTGCTGCAACATGGAAGGCGGCACGTCAAAGGCGTCGATGCCTCGGCTGTGAGCCAATTCCACCAGCGCCTGAGCGTCCCGTCGCTGCTCTTCAGTGCAGATATGCAGTTCCTGCCCCAGCAGCAGCCAGATCAACTGTTCCCAGGACGCGTCGAAGGAAAATGAGGCGCTGTGCGCCGCCCGCAGGCGACGCCCCTGCAGTTGCGCCATGGCGGCGCCGTAGAGCGTGGCCTGATGGGACAGCAATAAGTTGAGCAGACTGCCGTGGGTCACCATCACACCTTTGGGCGCGCCGGTGGAGCCGGAGGTATAGATGACATACGCCAGATGGCCGCTGCGTAACGGCTCGGCCCGCTCTTCATCGCGAATCGTAGCGCCGGATCTAGCGTTAATGCGTTGTTGCAACGCTGAGTCGTCCAAAGCAACACAAGGAACTGTTTTTAGGGCCTCCTTGGCCAAGGCGGCGTGCGTCACCGCCAGTTTCGGCTGGGCGTCTTCAAGCATCAGCGCCAACCGCTCCTCAGGATAATCCAGGTCCAACGGCAGGTACGCCGCACCTGCCGACAGCACCGCGAGAATAGACACCACATAGTCAACGCCCCGGGGCAAAGCGATCGCCGCCAGATCATCCGGCGCCAGCCCCTGGGCGATCAGTTCACGGCCAAGGCGGTTAACGCGGGCGGAAAGTTCAGCGAATGTCAGACACGCATCGCCGCAGCGCAGCGCTATTTCCTGTTCGAACGGGCCGGCGCAGGCGTGAAATATATCCAGAATGGTTTGCGCCCGGGCGGGCGCATCCACACGGGGTCCGGTGGACCAGTTGCGCAGGCGCGCCAGTTCTCCCGGCCCCAATAAAGGAAGCCGCTCAATCGACTCCTGAGGATGACGCAACGTGTATTCCAGAAAATGCGCCAGTCGCTCGCAATGCAGGCGCAATTCCTGATCCGCATAGCGTTCCGGGTTGGCGGTAAGCTCGATCACCAATGCGTTCTGCTCCAGCCACAGGCCAAACTCCAGATCCTCCACCGGACCGGCCGCCAGCACCTGAGTGACGCCGGGCACGCCGTCCAGATCCAGCCCCTGATCATATATTTTCAGGTTAATCGTGGCGGCGTACAGGCCTCGGCCGGAGCCCACCACGCCCACATCTCTTTGCAATTGCTCGGCGTCGTAACGCTGACGACGGCGAATCCGCGCGAGTTCCGAGGTCAGGCGGCGCGCCAAGCTGACGATATCCGGCGCGCCTTCCATATCCAGTTGCACCGGCAATACATTCACCACCGGACCGGTGGCGTTGAGGGCGACTGATCCCATACGTCGCATGAACGGCATGCCCACGACAATTCGCTTGTGGCCGGTCATTCGGCGTAGATAGGCGAACACGCCAGCCATGGCGATTTCATTGGGATTCAAGCGTGTTTCGGCGGGTATGTCGAAGCGCTGCAGCGGCAGTCGCAGTCTGCGTTTCAGGGTATTGGCGTTGGCGAATCCTCCCGCCTTTTGACGCTCTCCCGCCGCCAGCGACACCGGGTCCGCCAGGGTCGCGGCGTAATCCCACCAGAAGGCGCGGTCCTGAGCATAGGCGTCGGACGCCTGATAGCTTTGATACTCCTGCACGACTTTGGCGAAGGAGGTGTGACGGCTCTTTTCCGGCGCGCGGCCTTTGCGCAGGGCGTTGTAGATATCGGCGACGCGGCGAGTGATGGCGGCGAAGCTGTAGCCGTCCACGCTCACATGATGGTAGCGCTGATACCAGAACCAGCGCTCCGCCCCGACTTTAATCAGCATATGCCGATATAGCGGCTGATCTTCTTCGCCGCGCCAGGGCGTACCCAGGTCGTCGTACATAATGACGCCCGCCTGTCGTTTGGGATCTTGCTCCGCAGTCAGGTCCAGCAGGTCGGGAACGTCCACGTCATCGACGCAGCGATTCATCGGCAGGCGCTGCAGAACGCCGTTGTCGTCTTCAATAAAACGGGCGTGGGGAGTATCCGTCTCCGCCAGCCCCATGCGTATCGCACGCTGCAACAGAGGCGCGTCCAGCGCCCCTTGTAAATCCACATAATGAGCCACTACGTAGCTGTTGCGCCCTACCGCAATCTGATCGGCGAGCCATATGCCCATTTGGGTTCCAATCAGAGGAAGTTCCACCTCCTCTGGAGCCAGAGAGTTCTTACCTGAAGTTTCTAACACAATGCCTTCCCTCTTGTCGGCCGGATAAATTCGAATCGGGAGTGTTGGGACAGACGCGCTCAGGCGTCGTTATTAACATGGCAAGGGTATTGACGTGTTAATAAGCGGGCGCATGAATGCGCCGGCGCGGCGATAAGCCGCGGGAGACAGGGCCTGACCCAGGCAGGACCTGCCGTTTGCGTACAAATAGAAGGACGCTACTTGTCTGCTGGATCAATCGATAATCGGGGACGGATATCGGTCCAGTTCTGCTCGATATAGTGCAGACAATCGGCGCGCCTGGCCGGACCGAGGACGTTGCGCCAACCAGGCGGAATCGAGGTGAATTGCGGCCATAAACTGTATTGCCCGCGGCTGTTGATCAGCACCAGAAATGGCAGGGATTCGTCGTCAAACGGGTTGGGCTGTTCTGTATTCATAGATGAGACTCCTTTAAATGCTATCGCGCCGTTACAGCGGCGTCTGATTAATCCGTCAGCCAGGTTGTTCCAGCAGCCAGCGCAGGCCTTCAATCAGTCCGCCGCGCCAGCAAAGCCAGTCGTGACCGCCTTCGAACAATTGGTAATTCACGTGATGGCCGGCGCGCTCCAGCTCTATGCGCAGGGTTTCATTGAGGTCGATCATCACATCCTCCCGCGCGCCGACTTCCTGATAGATGCGCAACGGCCGGGCGCTGAGGCGGCCCTGCGCCAGTTGCTCCGCCAGCGCGCCGCGTTCTCCGGGGCGACGCACTGCGCACTGCCCAAGCGGCGCATGCAGATACTCCACATAAGGCCACCAGAAAGAGCCGGACTGGCTCAGCACGCAGCCGAATCGCTCTGAAAACGCCAGCCCCGCGTACATCGCAGCCAGTCCGCCAAAACTCTGTCCTGCGACAACGGTGTCCATGGCGCGACTGGAAAACGGCGTCACGCTGGCCGCAAGCGGGATCAGCTCGTCCTGCACCGCCTCCCAGAAACGCGGGTTGCAGCAGAGTTCTTCACTGCGACGCTCGCCATCGATAGCATCGATCAACACATACACGGCGGGAGGCAACGCGCCCTGGCGGGTTTCATATTGCAAGGCGGAAAACGCCGGCATGCGGGTCGCCCAGTGCTGGCCATCCAGCAGAATGACGAGGGGACGTCGGCGAGGATCAAGGTTGTCGCCCTGCGCCTCTTCCGGGCTGAATATCCAGACTTTGCGGCGATTGCCCAGCGTTTGACTGCTCCAGTGCAGCTCCTGCAACAGCGCGCCGCTGTCGTCGCCTGGCCTGCTTTCCCCGGCGTCCAGACTGAGCCACGCCCTCTGCTCCGGCGCCTGCGGAAGATGCAGGGCGGACGCTGCGCCGCCCCAGCTGGCGCTATAGGGCTGATTGGGGTTAAGCGGATCGGCGATGGCCTGACTCATCACATCCCGCCACCATACGCGCTGGCTCATGCGTTGACGCTCTTCGCTACCGCTCCAACTCGGCGGCAGGTAATCTTTGGCGACAGGGGCCAGCGTGTAAGTTCCCCGCCAGTTGGCCGGTAAGGTCGTGCGCCAGCGCCACACATCCGTTCCCGCGATGCGCTCCAGGCTTTGCGGGTTGCGACTGCGATGATTCGTGACGGAGTTGACGTCGATATACACGCGCCGGATGGGCGAGCGATGTTCGTCGCCATGCGGATCTCGCCAGACAAAGGCCACCCGCGCCTGATCGTTGGCGAGGGGCTCCACCAGCGGCGTTCCTTTCTGTTGCAAAGCGCGCCACCAGTGTTCGTCGCCAATGTCGTCGCCTAACCCGAATGCGCTGAATTCAGAGGACGCAAGGGTCGACGTTTGCTTCAGGGACGATGGCTGCTGCACGGACGAGGACGGTTTTACGGACAATTGTTTTTGTATGGACGCTAACGGTTGTGTCGTCGATGACTCGTGTGAGATGGGGACCGGCATTCTGCGGTCAATGATCTCTGACATGGTTTTCACCTTCCCGGGACTGCGCCCGGCGTTCATTTCTTCCATCTGCGATGGACTCGCGGTAGTCAGGAACGGCAACGCGCTCGCTAACGCTTCCCTATCCCGCCCTATAACGGTAAAGCTGCGCCGGCTAACGAAATTTCCGCTCTGTCTGCATCAGTGTTGTTTTACATAATAATAATGATTATCATTTGCGTTCAATAGTTATTTGCGAATGATTCTCATTTAGACAATCATCCGTCCGCACTGCGCCGGCCTCCGATGCAGCTAGTCAGGAATACCTGCGGACATCCCCGAGGTCGTCATCCACCCTCCTCTTCGATCGCATTAACAGGGAGCCAAGCACTGGGCGCGCCCGCCAGCGGCGCACTGCAAAAACCAACCATTTGGGGAGACAATGATGTTCCTGTTTCGGGATAAACGATCGAATCCACGCCTGCATCCCTTGGCGTTCGCCACCAAAGTCGCCGTCACTGCGCTCGCAGGAGGCATGGCCGCCCATGCCGCGGCGGAAACTCTTGCGCTGGCGCAGCCGGATCGCGTCAAGCAGTCGGAAAGCACCACCCTGGCGCCAGTGGTGGTGACCGGTGAAAAGATCGACCGCGACCTGCAGGAGTCCACCAGCGCCGTCACTGTGCTGGACGACTTGAAAGTGGACACCGGCGAGACCCAGTCCGTCTTTGAGGTGGTGGATAAAGTACCGAACATGATTGCGAACCCCTACGGCGTTCCCAACATCCGGGGCGTTGAAGGCTCCGGCGCGGCCAACGGCAGCTTCGCGCTGGTGGCGGGATCGCGCCCCAAGGTCAGCACCAGCGTCGATGGCGTCTCTGAATCCTGGTTCGGCCAGGAGTATGTAGACGCTAATTTATGGGACGTGCAGCAGGTGGAAGTATTGCGTGGACCGCAGTCCACAACCCAGGGTCGCAATTCCATTGGCGGCGCGATTGTCGTGTTGACCAAAGACCCCACCTATCACTGGGAAAGCGCGGTCCGCGCCGGCTATGAGAACGCCGACAGCAAGCAGCAGCTCGCCCTGATGACATCCGGTCCTCTGATCGATAATGAACTGGCGTTCCGACTGGCCGCCAGCGCGTCCCAGGGAGAGGGTTATATTGACTACCCTATCAGCGGCCAGGACTGGCCCTGGGACCCGTCCGAGTCCAAGCGTTACAACCTGCGCGGCAAGCTGCTCTGGGAGCCTTCCGCGTTGTCTGGCCTGTCGGTGAAATTCACCGCCACACACCGCAGTCAGGAAGGCGAATATCTCAATTTCGTCAACGGCGACTTCTTTGACTATGAGCTGAATGGAGACGTGTCCAACACCCGTTATCAGGATTCGGACAGCGCCAGCTACGCCCTGGATGTGCAATACGCTCTCAACGATGCGTTGACCGCCTACCTGACATTGAACCACGCCAACACCCAGGCCAAGTTCGAGGAATACGCCTCCCGCGTTGGCGATATAGATCTGACACTGGATCTGGAGGAAAAAAGCAACTCGCTGGAAAGCCGTCTGGTGTACGACCCGGCGTCCGGTCCGCTAAGCGGCGTGGTGGGCGTCTACCTGTTCAAGCGCACTCAGAATCTCGCGGTGGACCCGGCCACTTTCAGTGGCGATGACGATGTCAGCACCGTTGCGGTGTATGGCGACGCCACTTTCGCGCTGACGGAACGTCTGGACTTGATTGTGGGCGGCCGTGTGGAAAGGGAAAGCCAGGAACGAAATATCCTCGCCTGGCCGGGCACCAGCTATGAAGGCCGCTTGCTGACTGATATCGGCGAAACCATGTTCCTGCCCAAAGCCGGCGTCAGCTATCAGGCCACGCCGCAGACGTTGCTCGGTTTTGTGGTGCGCAAAGGCTACAACCCGGGCGGCGGCTCTCTCGACTGGGATGACAGCAGCTTCTATGAATACGAGAAAGAAGAAGTCATCTCTTATGAAGCCAGCAGCCGCTCCAGCCTCTGGGATAACCGCATGACCCTGGGCGTCACGCTGTTCGCCAATGAATACGACGGCTACCAATCCATTCTCAATCGTCGTTTCGTGAATATTCCAGAAGGCCGCAGCTACGGCCTGGAAGTGGAAACCAACGCGCAATTGGCGGCGGGCCTGGAAGTGTTCGGCTCCGTCGGCTTACTGAAAACGGAAGTGACCCAAGCCGTTGACGGCAGTCCAGATATCAAAGGCAATGAATTCGGCTACGCCCCCAGCGTTAACGCCAACCTGGGTTTCACCCAATATTTCGACCAGGGCTACTTCGCCGGCGCCGACGTCAGCTATGTAGGCGAATACTACTCCGACGTCACCAACAACGACAACCTGACCGCCGGCGATTACGTGATCACCAACGTCAACGCCGGCTACGAAAACGACGACTTCACCGTACGCCTCTACGTGAAAAACCTGTTCGACGAAGAAGTCCTCTACCGCCAGACAACCACCTGGGCCTCCACCGAAGCCCAGGTCGGACCACCCCGCACAGCGGGCATCGTGGTCGACTACCGACTCTAGAGTGAGACTGCGCTCAAACCTACCCTAGAGCGCAGCAGACCGCCAAGGATGGCTGCAGCTGCAAACCTGCAATCAAAGTCTGTTTTTGGGTGAGCTATGCTCACCCTTTTTTTATTGAATAGCCTGAAACTTTCGACGCCTCAGCCCTCTGCTCTACTGCAATGAGAGGATTAACAGATTTATTACTCCGCCAGACTGTGGATAATTGCAGGACGATAGCGACTACGCTAAAAGCACTCGGAAATGGGAAGCAGCATGATACAAGATGTATTCAAATTCAGTGACAGGTGGAGATTTCACGAAGCGGATGAAAGCAATGGAGTGGCTCTGTGGAGCAACGAATTCGGAGATATCTTATCCGTAAATTATTAGGCCTGGCCCCTCTTGAAATAGAGCTGGAAGACTTAAAAGGATTAAGGGCGGTTAAAACCTTATACAAAATAAGAATGGACCCAACAGGGTTTGCGTTTTTGGGCTCTTATACACTCCCATTCGCCAATTGCTCATACGTAATTAAAGTTCAAGCTGTAGAGTCAGGGACTACAGGGATGAGAGAGTGCGCTGTTTTGCTGATCGAGGACTGCAAAGAAGCAGATGAAGAAACCGGAAAGTTAATCGGTTGGGAAGCTGACCCGTATGACGCGAACTATAAAGCAGACTTCATGGCGAATAGAGCCGATAACCCCAAGTACGATGAAAAATTCCCCGAACACCCTTTATCAAGAACTAGGGAATATTTGAAAGAGATTTTCGACGATATTGAATTTGATAACTCTTTAAAGGACCTACCTGCATTTGAAGGTCCTAAAAGAAGTAAAAGTAAGCCATGGTGGAAGTTTTTTGGCAGGTGAAAATCAAGGACTAACGCCAAGGCTCCAGAGTACACGTTACGAAAATTTCAGCAGGTACTCTGCTACCAAATATCGTATCCGAAACCTCCCTACTCCCATTCCCCCGTTCGCCCTGAGCCTGTCGGAGGGCTTTCCAGAGTGTTAATTCATAGATGGTTAACCCTAGCCTACGTTGAGTCCCCGGATTGAATACTGAAATTGGAGGACAACTTCGCCCTTTGTCGCCCAGGGAGGCCCTTCGACAGGCTCAGGGCGAACGGTGGTGGAGTTATTTTGAGCGAGGTGGCTGGAAGTTGAGTTTGTTGAGTTACAGAGCAGGATGCTGAGCGTTAGTATGGCATGTCCTAGGGGCAAATCTGCGCACCTTGGATATTGAGTTCGACTGATACCTCTCAGAAAGGGAAAGTCCAATCTCCTATCAATCGTACCCGGAACCTCCCTGCTCCCATTTCCCCCGTTCGCCCTGAGCCTGTCGAAGGGCTTTCCAGAGTGTTAATTCATAGATGGTTAACCCTAGCCTACGTTGAGTCCCCGGATTGAATACTGAAATTGGAGGACAACTTCGCCCTTTGTCGCCCGGGGACGCCCTTCGACAGGCTCAGGGCGAACGGTGGTGGAGTTAATTTGGGCGAGGTGGCTGGAAGTGGATTTTGTTGAGTTATAGGGCAGAATGCTGAGCGTTAGTATGGCATGTCCTAGGGGCAAATCTGCGCACCTTGGATATTGAGTTCGACTTATACCTCTCAGAAAGGGAAAGTCCAATCTCCTATCAATCGTACCCGAGAAACCTCCCTGCTCCCATTTCCTCCCGTTCGCCCTGAGCTTGTCGAAGGGCTTTCCAGAGTGTTAATTCATAGATGGTTAACCCTAGCCTACGTTGAGTCCCCGGATTGAATACTGAAATTGAGGGACAACTTCGCCCTTTGTCGCCCGGGGAGGCCCTTCGACAGGCTCAGGGCGAACGGTGGTGGAATAGGTAATGCTTACATCAATTCGTTGATGTGGATGAATTCAACTTCTTTCGGCAGCGCCGTCAGTCGTTCTTTGAGAAACTGCGGCCATAGATTTAGCGAGGCGACGTCCGCCAGTTTGACCCAGCGAAATAGGATGTCGACGTCTTGCTCTAGTCCTCTGATGTCCTGGCCGAAAGGGATGGTGTTGGGATTTTGCAGTGTAGTCAGGTAGTAGGTTGCGATTTCGTGGCTTTTGACGCCGCCGCGGGCGTAGAAGTCTTCCACGAACCAGAGTGGTCGGAGGATGTTGGCGGCGACGCCGAGTTCTTCCTCCAGTTCGCGGATGAGGGTGGTGTGGGAGAATTCGAAGAATTCCACTTTGCCGCCCGGTAGCGCCCAGAAGTCGCCTTTGACGACTTTATGCAGCAAGACGTGGTCATTGTGGATGATCACCGCCACGCTGCGGAATTTGAATCGCTTATCGCCGCTTTCGAATTTCAACGTCCCTCTCCTCTCATATGCTGATCCCAGCGCGCTTTCGCCCAATTGCAGGCGCATGAGCGAAAACGTCGGGGAGCCAATATCAGCTTCCGATTTCATCCAAAGTCAGAAACTCAACGCCTTCAGGCAGTGAGCGTAGTCGTGTTTTGAGGAAATAGGGAGCGACTTCGAAAGCCTCAAGTTCGCTGATTTTGAACCAGCGGAAGATAAGGTCGACATCTTCCTCCGCGCCGGGAACATCCTCGTTAAAAGGAATGGCGTCAGGATCGGCCAGCTCGGTCAGATACAGCGTGGCGATTTCGTGGAAACGCGTCTGGTGATATTGGAAAAAATTCTCGACATACCACAGTGGGCGAATCACGCGCGCCGACATACCCAGTTCTTCTTCCACCTCCCGAGCCACGGTGTCGCTGGAGAATTCGAAAAACTCCACGCGGCCGCCCGGCAGGGTCCAGAAATTATCCTGCACCGCTTTGTGCAGCAGCACATGATCCTGGTGGATAATCACCGCGGCGCTGCGGAAATTAAAGCGATTGTCGCCAACATCAAACTTCAACATGGTTTACTCCTTGAAAACCGATCTAAATATTTTCTCCAAATCGCCACAGAACGCCGCTGGGGTCCGTCAGGGTAAAATCCAGCATGCCCCAGGGCTGCTCCACCACCTCCGAAAGACGAACCTTGTATTTCTCCACTACGCCCGACTCCACTACCTTCTTCCGCCAGGCGTGAATATCTTTGACCAGAACATGCATCATGAAGTTTTCGGCGTGTTCCTTACGGTAAAAGTCCTGCAGTAAAAAGCTGCTATTCCCATGATGGAAATAAGCAACGCCGCCGCCATCGGAAGCCTGGGTAAAGCCGATATCCCGGTAGAAAGCTTTGGATTGCTCATAGTCTTTTGCCGGCACGAATGCCTTTATTTCCACGATGTCTTCCATGGGGTTTCCTCTTGCCGTGATTGAAGGGGATGAAGTCGCCGGCGCGCGGCGTTGTGACAGGCGCGGTTAGTGTACCCTTTTCGCATGTAAATCATAACCTTATATCCACAGGTCACATATACGCACTGTATCTCCTCATCGGCGCTTTCAGTCCTGCGCGCCTAGACAAAACAGCTGTGCGACCATTAAACGCCTAGGGATTCCTCCCTCCTTAAAACATCCCCTGTTTCCATGCCGCAGCCGCGTTCTATAGTGGCTGTTTGCGGCCGTACATTGGCGCCAGTGCGAATTTTTGCGCGGACGAAACGCCAAGCGCTAACTGGCGCTCATCAACATACTGATAAAAGGACTTAATGATATGGCGAACGAATCAGGCTCATCCCCCACGCTCATTACGGAACATGGCGATGTCTACGTCAAAAAAGGCAAAGATGCGGCGCTTCAACTCATCAGAGAAATGGAAAGTTACGCTGACAACCTTACGCCCACCCAGTCCTACGCCGAAACCCTGAGCATGTGGGGCGCAGTCGGCGCGATCGCCACCACTGTCGGCACAATGTCGTCAATCATCGGGTTGAAGAAGAAAGGCGTCGTCAATGAATTCGAGCTGGAGATCATTAATCACTCCAGCTACACCATCGCGCCGTTTCAAAGCAAATCCGACAACTTCGGTTTTCAACAGGCGGTGCGACCGTTAGTGCCAGGGGAAACCGGGTCGATCAAAGCAAAAACCTCAGGCTTTCAACCCGGTAAGTCCCATTACGAGTTCACCTTTATGATCGGCTCCAACGCCAGCAACTGCGTGGACGTGCATACCACCATTGAGTTGCGCAGCTCCGGCGTGTGGCGCTTAAACCACTTTTATATCGACGGCCGCGATCTCTGGTTCAACGAGGATGGCTACAGACGCGCCTACCTGGGTTTCGCCGGTAAAGACGACTACGCCTCTTTCAGCCTCAGCGACATGGGAGCGGACCAGCAGAAAGGCAAGGTCTCGCTGTTTTTCTCGGATTACGTGTGAGCCTCCCATCATCCCAACCAACACAAGGAATCCCCCATGGACATCAAGGACGCAAACCTGAACTACACCACGACCAACGGCTCCTTCTCCATCACCCAAGGCCACGGAACCGGCCAACAGGCGGTCAGCTCCTTCCACAAATACTATTTGAGCAGTTTCACCAGCTCCTCCCTGTCCCGGGACATAGAAGGCGGCGCCAGCGGCTGGGATAAACTGGGGGCCACCGCCAGCGTGGTCGGCGCTATCGCCGGTGTGGCGGGACTGGGTCTGGGCGAAAAAGGCAGCGAAGACCTCGTCGTATTCGATGTGAGAAACCTCAGCGCCATGCCGGTGGTGGCTTATGACGTCAACACGTTCGGCGGCGGCGTGTACATCGACAAAATCCCCTCGCCGTTAGGATCGGGCGAATCCTCCACCTGGGAGATTTCATCCAACGAAGAATTCGAACCCAATGAAGACAGCGCCGCCATCAGCTTTTTGATTGGCGACGCCAACCGGCATATCGATGTGACGCTTTACTACGCCATGGGCGGCGGCAACCGCTGGTATATACAGAAGGCGATTATTGACGGCGTGGCGTCCGCCCTGATTCCCACCTGCGACTACGGCGAAGACAACATGACCTGCCTGTGCTTCACCAGCGGCGACTACGAGACGCCCTCCTTCGCCATTTTCACCTACTCGGTGTTCTACGCCAGCGCCAGCAGCTATATCGTGTTTGCGCCTTATTGAGCCGCACGCAATTGCGTCAGCCTGACGCAGAAAAAGCAGAACGGTCGCCGAACGCCGATCTGCTACTGTTTATCCAACAGATTAATAGCTTCCTCACATGATTATTAAAATGATAGGGGCTAGGGGGGCTCTTAGTATCCGGACCCTATCACCGCATAGACGAAACCATGCGCCCCAATATAAGTCTATTCCCAGCCAGCGGATTCAGAACTAGGTTTGTACCAGCTCCAAGCAGTCTTCCATGAAACATGCCGTGAAGGCTTATCGCCCACTGATTTCCTGGGCGCAGGGCAAGTAATTGAGTCTACTTCCCAAGGCGGAGATACAGGAGAAAAATTACTTTTTCCTCCACTGAACCAGAATTGGACCCGATCCTGCACTGCTTTAACATTCCGGTTTCGGTATATCCACCGCAACTCAGACCCAGTAATAGAACGAATTTTCAAATCAGAGTCAGCTTTGCCTTTTGGTAAGTCTAACTCTAGGTAGGTTTTGGTAGCGACTTCCGCCATATTCATACCATCGAGGACAAAATGGATGTGTCCTCGATTCTTTCTAATAGTCCACTCAATACCAAACTTACTTTTGGCGCGCAGTATACTATTCTCTTCTTCTGGACCAAGCTTCAGCGCTGCCTCGTCCCCATGCTTCGTGCCCGCTTTGAGGGTGTCATAGTAGCGGGCATACTTATCATGCTGCTTGATATCCCCCAAAAACTCCTTCAGACCAGCTAGTTTCTCTGGAGTATCCGCATTCCTTGCCTGATAAGTATCCAACGTAAGCATATTTGGAAATTTAAGCTCCCCACGCACCATGAATTTATCTTTTTTTAAGCACCACTTAAGGAACTCGCCTCTCGGACCATGCAACCCATACGCTAAATCCCCTTCCTTAAAATCAATGTATGGCTCTCCTGAAAACGGCATTCAAATCTCCTTTTCACAATTATCACATCAAAGATTGTCAGAATATCCCCTACAGCCTGGGACATTAGGGTTTAGCGAGGATAATACTTATTATCCTTTACTCGTTCTTAAAATTACTTTGAGTAATAACGTGATGCGCTTTTCGACAATAAGCCTCGATCAATATAGAACAGACGGTCATTACCTTAACCAGCAGCAAGCGAAGGATAGCTATTTATATTTAGGGAACCTCTGAATAACTCCCAGAATCAGTCATAATACGGCAGTCCAACTCAGCAGGAACACTTTTCATGGATCAGATGACTTTCTCCGAAGCCGAATACCAGAATAAAAAGCGTAAGACCCGCCGGGAAATCTTTCTGGAGCGGATGGATAAGCTGATTCCCTGGGAACGGTTGGAGAAGAAGGTCGCCCGTCATTATCCCAAGGGTGAGAATGGCCGGCCGCCGTATCCGTTATCCGCCATGCTTCGCGTTCACTGCATGCAACTGTTCTATAACCTCAGCGATCCCGCGATGGAAGATGCGCTGTATGAGATTGAGTCCATGCGTCGCTTTGCTGGTCTGCGCCTGTCAGACCGATTGCCGGATGAAAGCACGATCCTCCATTTTCGTCACCTGCTGGAGCGTCACGGTTTAGGCAAGACGCTTTTCAAGGAAGTGAACAAACAACTACAGAAGCAAGGGCTGATGATGCGGGAAGGCAGCATTGTGGACGCGACGATTATTTCCGCCCCGAGCTCCACTAAAAACCAGAGCGGCCAACGCGACCCGGAGATGCGCCAGACCAAGAAAGGCAATGAGTGGCGCTTTGGTATGAAAATGCACATTGGCGTAGACAGCGCCCGGGGACTGATTCACAGCCTTGAAGCGACGGGAGCGAATGTCCATGACATCACAGTTGCGGGCAAATTGCTGCATGGAGAAGAAAGCGTCGTGTTCGGCGATGCCGGTTACCAAGGCATTCATAAGCGGGAGGAACACCAGAAGCGGGCGGGTGTCGCCTGGTTTATCGCGAGACGTCCAGGCGTGCGCCGCACACTGAGCAAAGAGCATCAGAGAATGGAGATGCTGAAAGCGAGCATCCGAGCCAAAGTGGAGCATCCATTCCGCTACATTAAGCAGGTGTTTGGTTATGGCAAAGTCCGCTATCGAGGCCTGGCGAAGAACAGGAATCGATTATATCTACTGGCGGCCTTCAGCAATCTTCTTACGGTGTGGAAAGAGCTGCGGATATAGGGCGATAGGCCCACTTCCGTCCTGAAAGGGGCGAAAGTTGTTGGAAAAAGCAGTATATGGTTGGGCCAAATGCACAATGGAGAGGGATATTGGGATAACTATGGGTTATTCAGAGGTTCCTTAGGCACTCGCCGACTCGGCGAATTAGCCGAGCAGCAACGGAAACGCCACTTCGCCCGCCGCCGACGCCCAGTTGCGCACCAGCTCCGCCACCATGGCGTTGGTGCTGGTCAGGCGCACGCCCGCGCGCTCCATGCGACGCCAGGACATCTCTTCGGCAATCTGGTTGGTGGAGCCGCATGCGTCACATACGACCTGCACGTTAAAGCCTTCCTCCACCGCGCTGATGGCGGGAGACACCATGCACACGTCCGTGGTCACCCCGGCCATCACGAAATTGCGCTTGCCTGTGCGGCGACAGGCCTCAGCGAATGCAGGATCATCCCAGGCGTTCACTACGCCAATGCGTTTGATGCGGGCGGCGAACGCGTCCGGGGCGATGGCTTCCAGTTCAGGCATTAGAGGTCCCTGCACGTCGACATTGGTTTCCTGACTGGAAGTGAGCACCAAAGGCATGCCCACGCCCTTGGCGAATGACGCCAGAATGATCACATTACGTCGCAGCAGCTCCAGAGGAGTCGTAGACGCCCAGGTGTTAGTACCGGTCTGGTGATCGATCAAAATCATAGCGGTGTCGTCAATGTTAAAGCGCTGCATCTCAGTTACCTCGTTAGTGGAGTCAGTGAGATACTACATTGATCCATTTGAAAGATAATGGCCGCGATTGCTATTCTCTTTTTCATCTTTGCAACAATAACCAACCACTATGAAAGACTTGTCCGCCTTGCAAAATGTCGCCCTGTTTGTGGAGGTGGCGCGCACCCGCAGCTTCAGCCGCGCCGCGGAGAATCTGGGTCTGTCGACAGCCACCCTGTCCCGACGTATCCGCGCGCTGGAGCGTGACTCAGGCATCAGCCTGTTCACCCGCACCACTCGCCGGGTGGAGCTGACGGAGGCGGCGCGCCGTTACTTTGAACGCTGCGAACGTCTGGTGGACGAAGCTTTCAACGCGCAGGAAGCCTTATTTGAGGAAGCCAAACGTCCGCAAGGTACGCTGCGACTGTCCATGCCGGTAGACCTGGGCGTCCACTATATCGCGCCGTTGCTGCCGGAATTCGCTCGCCGCTATCCGGGTATCGCCTTCGAAATCGACCTGTCGCCGCAGCATCGCGATCTGGCCAGCGAGCAGATCGATGTAGCGATTCGGCTCGGCGTGGTGAAGGATCAGAACCTGGTCAGCCGACGAATTGGCTGGATTGAGCAAGGCCTGTTCGCCTCCCCGACTTACCTGCAACGTCAATCCGCGCCTTCCCATCCCGATCAGCTCAGCGAGCGCGATTGCATCATCATTGGCGCGCAGGCTCAGGCGGCCTGGCGTCTGCAGCGCGCCGACGAAACAGTAGAAGTTACAGTTAAAGGTCGGTTCGCCGTCAACAATGTCAGCCTGATGCGCGTGCTGGCGGAATGCGGGTTCGGCGTCGCCAGCCTCGCCACAGTCCTGGCTCGCGACGCGCTGGCCGAAGGACGCTTAATCCCCATACTGACGGACTGGACTGTCCCCCGTCTGCCGGTACAGGCGGTCACGTCATCCCGCCTGCAAACCGCCTGCGCCAAAGCCTTTATCGATTATCTGGCCGACCGCTTCACCTCCATTTAAATCCATCCCGGGTTTCTGGTCCCACATGCCTTTGATCTGGGTCAGATTCCCCCCAAGGTCTACTGGATTCACTCAGTAATAGCGTTAATAATAAGAAGGTTTCTCAATCTCACTTTCATTTAAAGGCGGTCGTATGAGCACGTTCGAAAAGAAGCCTTTCCCTCTGGCGTTGGCGCAAGAGAGCGAAAGAGTGAAAGTTCACCTGTTACGCGGGGGCAAAAACCTGGAAATGCGTTTAACTTCCCTGGGGCTCAATGTGGGCTGCGAGTTAACCGTGCTGCACCGCAAGGGCGCTGACCTGGTGGTCGTGCGCGCCGATACGCGTCTGGCGCTGGGCGCCGGCATGGCGCAGAAAATCATGGTGGTGCGCGCGTGCGCCACAACCAGCGGTCATTGAGGAGCCTTCCCAAGAATGAGCAGCGTCAGTCTGAAAGATCTTAAAGTCGGCGAACAAGGCCGCGTCATGGGCTTCGGCGAAGGCGGCAAAAGTTATCGCCGCAAACTGTTGTCCATGGGGTTGACCCCCGGCGTCGAATTCAGCGTCACCCGCTACGCCCCAATGGGCGATCCAGTGGAAATTCTGGTGCGCGGATTTCGCCTCAGCCTGCGTAAAGACGAAGCAGGCAGCCTTCTTATTGAGAAGATCTAGCGTCCTCTGAAATACACGCAATCAGCCCGATCCCAAGCAGTTTTATTGGAGAGAGTAAGTCGATCATGGCCAGTCCGGAGCGCAACACGGAAAAATACGTCATCGCAGTGGTAGGCAACCCCAACTGCGGCAAAACCACCTTATTCAACGCGCTGACCGGCTCCAAGCAAAGGGTGGGCAACTGGCCTGGCGTCACTGTGGAGCGCAAAAGCGGACGCTTTTCATTTCAGGGCGTGGACTTTGAACTGATCGACCTGCCTGGCACCTATTCCCTCGATGTCTGCGAAGACGATGTTTCCCTGGATGAGCAAATCGCCAGAGATTTCGTCGCCGAGCGTGAAGCGGACCTCATCATCAATATCGTCGACGCCTCCAACCTGGAGCGCAATCTCTACCTCACCTGCCAACTGCTGGAAATGAAGACGCCCTTGCTGACGGCGTTGAACATGATGGATGTGGCGGAAGAGCGCGGCCATGCGGTGGCTCACGACAAGCTCGCCAAGCTGTTGGACTGCCCTGTCGTCCCTATTGTGGCTGCTTCCGGCGCCGGGCTGCCGCAACTGAAGGCGGCGATTCTGGACGCCGCGCGTCGCAAGCATATTTCCAATGCCGTCATCACCTATCCCTCCCCTGTCGCCAAAGCGCTGGACAGCCTGACTCCCATGCTGGCCGCGCACGCCGAGGGCAAATGCGATCCGCGCTGGCTGGCGACGCGAATGCTGGAAGGAGACGCCTCCGCCCTGAAACTGGCGGACTCGACACTCCGCGCCAGCGTAGAGGAACTGCAAGAGGACGTGGTGCGACAGCTGGAGGACGACATCGATATCTGTCTGGCGGACGCCCGCTATGGCTTCGTCAATCAGGTAGCCAGCGCCAGCGTCAAACGTAACCATGAAGTGCAGCGCAGCATATCCGACAAAATCGACCGCGTGGTCCTGAACCGGATGCTGGGCATTCCCATATTTCTGTTCGCCATGTATTTGATGTTCATGTTCACCATCAATATCGGCGGCGCGTTCATCGATTTCTTTGATCAATTCACTGGCGCATTATTCGTAGATGGGTTCGGCGCGCTGCTGACCTCACTGGGAGCGCCGCAGTGGTTGCGTCTGCTGCTGGCGGACGGCATGGGCGGCGGCGTGCAGGTGGTGGCCACCTTTATCCCGATCATCGGCTTTCTGTATCTGTTTTTGTCGGCGCTGGAGGATTCCGGCTACATGGCCCGCGCCGCCTTCGTCATGGATCGCGCCATGCGCGCCATCGGCCTTCCCGGCAAGGCTTTCGTACCACTGATTGTCGGTTTCGGCTGCAACGTGCCGGCGGTCATGGCCACCCGCACTATGGAGAAACAGCGCGACCGCATCATGACCATCATCATGGCGCCCTTTATGTCCTGCGGCGCACGTTTGTCCGTGTACGCTCTGTTCGCCGCCGCGTTTTTTCCCATCGGCGGACAAAACGTGGTTTTCGGGCTCTACATTATTGGCGTCGCCATCGCGGTGCTCACCGGTCTGGTAATGAAAACCACCCTGCTGCAGGGGCAGGCCACGCCCTTCATTATGGAGCTGCCGCCTTACCATATTCCCACGTTGAAAGGCGTTGGCATTCGCACCTGGGAGCGCACCCGGGGCTTCATGTTCCGCGCCGGCAAAGTAATCGTACCAATGGTGCTGGCCCTCAACGTGCTGAACTCCGTGGGCACAGACGGCTCCTACGGCAATGAAAACAGTAATAAGTCCCTGCTGAGCGAAATCGGCGGCGTCATCGCTCCCGCATTCGCGCCTATGGGACTGCGCGAAGATAACTGGCCCGCCGCGGTGGGCATCTTTACCGGCGTACTGGCGAAAGAAGCCGTCGTCGGCACATTGGACTCTCTGTACAGCGACCTGGCGAGAATAGAAGCGCAAGCCGCTGGCGAAGAACTGGCGCCAGCTCCCGAATTCAACTTACTGGAAAGCGTGATGGCGTCCTTCGCCACCATTCCCGCCAACCTCGCTGACGCGCTGGGTTCCTGGAGCGATCCATTGGGTCTGGATGTGGAAAACGCCGCCCAGGAGCAAGCCGTGGACACGGGCACGTTCGGCGCCATGGCGGCGAAATTCGACGGCGCGGCAGGGGCTTTCGCTTACCTGCTATTCATTCTGCTGTACATGCCCTGCGCCGCCACACTGGCCGCCGTCTATCGTGAAACCAACCTGAACTGGACGCTGTTTATCGCTGGCTGGACGACGGGCGTCGCCTACGTTGTCGCTACAGTGTTCTATCAAGCCGCCACACTCAGCCGTCAACCTGCGCATGCCCTGACCGTTATCGGCGTCATGCTGGCGAGCCTGATTGCCGCCCTGGCGGCGCTACGGTGCGTCGGCGACAGGCAAAGTCCGACGCCGGCGGTGTCCCAATGATCCTGTCAGAAATACGCGACTACCTGCAAACCCACAAACGGGCCGCGCTTAAAGATATGGCCCACCGTTTCAACACGGAGCCAGACGCATTGCGGGGGATGCTAGATAAATGGATCGCCAAAGGCCGGGTGGAAAAGCTGCCCCAGGGCACGCCCTGTAGCGGCTGCACCCAATGCGACCCTGGAGACATAGAAATTTACGTGTGGAAGGAAACGCCGCGCGTTCAGTAGGTATCAGTAATATAAATGCATCATGCCGAGCGCTTCATAACAGGATTTGGTGAAGTGCTCTTGAACCTCTTCATGCAAGGAATCCAGGTACTCACTTTCCTCATCCCCTTCCCGGACTTCCATGGCCTCGTCAACCCAGTTCTGAATCTCCCCACAAACATAAATATCCCAACAATTACTAATGCATTCCTCCGCCTGGATAGCGCCGGATCTCTCGTTGCCCGCATCAGCAACCAGCTCCCTGACTTCGTCGCCAAAATCTTCCATCATATCTTGCGCACAGGTACGAACCCGGCCCAATAACGCATCCAGGGTCTGGGAATCAATTTTTTCTAACATATCACTTACTTCTGTGTTGGGGCCGAATGTTGACCAGAGATTCCTGATCTTGTTCAAAGGCTTGATTGATAACGCACTATTATAATCGATTCAACCCTGACGCACGTTCTCGAACGTTTTACCTTACTCAAGCTACCGCCAGTTTCTTGTCGCGTTCTGTCCGGCGCGCCACGATGGTCTTTGTTTTCAAAGCTGGCGGCGGCGCTGATTGTGGCGTATCACCCCTGGCGCTTTTTATCGGCAGCGAATATTTCACGATACGTTTAAGCACCGAGCCAAACTGACGCAGAAAAGGCCCGGTATTGTAGTGTTGCCCGTATTTGTCGCAGATGGCCCTGACTTTGGGAGCGATTTCCGGGTAACGATGGGCGGGAATATCCGGGAACAGGTGATGCTCAATCTGATGACTGAGATGGCCGCTCAGCAGGTAAAAGCGACGACTGCCCTCTATATTGCCGGAGCCGTGCAGTTGCCGCAGATACCACTGCCCCCGACTCTCATTACGGGTTTCCTCCTCGGTATAAACCCGGGTGTCGGCCGTGAAATGGCCGCAGGAAATAATCGCGTAGGCCCAAACGTTGCGTATGACGTTCGCCGCCAGATTACCCGCCAACACTTTGGGCGCGCCAATGCCCGCCAAGGCAGGAAACAGCACATAATCTTTGCCGAGTTGCCTGCCCGCTTTACGCAGAAAAGGTTTTAACCGCCCCACCAGTTCCTGTCTGCTCATTTTGCCAGTCACCGCGCGCTCCAGCTCCAGTCCGAACAACGCCACGCCCCATTCGAAAGTCAGCGCCTGCGCCACGTTGTAAACGGGCTGCAGCAGGTAAATGGGCCGCCAGCGCTGCTCCGCGGTCAGGCGGGTGATGGTGTAACCAAAGTCACGGTCTTTACCGAGGATATTGGTGAACGTGTGATGCTCATAGTTATGGTAGTGTCGCCAGGCGTCGCTGGCGCATACAAGATCCCATTCATAACGTTTTAAGTTCAAGGCGGGATCATGGGTCCAGTCGTACTGACCATGCATCACGTTGTGCCCGACTTCCATGTTCTCCAGAATTTTGGAGAGCGACAGGCAGGCCACGCCGGCGACCACGCCCAACGGCGTAAAGCTGACATGCAGCAAAACCCGTCCGGCCAGCTCTGAATACCTGACCGCGTTGATCACACCGCGGATATGGTCCACATCCCGTTGTCCCAGATCGTCAATGACTTGCTGGCGCAAGTCGTCCAGCTCTTTCTCAAATGACGCCAGTTCCGCAGGCGTTAACGCCCGACTGAGGGAATCGCGCATAACAAATCTCCTTGTTCGTACTGAATCATCAGATATCACACTTCAAGAGAGACATCGGTTATGGGAACGCAAATACACAACTGGATTTCTTCACTACCGCCGCCGGAGGCTTTGCCGGTGAGCAGATTACGAACCACACCGGACCGTTTTCTGGCCGTACAGCTATGACAGATTCCCATCCGGCAACCAAAGTGAGGGTGCAATCCAGCGGATTCAGCCACATCCAGCAGGCTCTGCCGACCGTCAGCGTCGACGGAGCAGGCGGAGCGCTCAAAGATCACCCGATGGGATGCAGTCTGCTCGGGCGCCGTTTGCTCCGGTTTGATTAAACCGCTAAATGCCCCGGTGAAGTCTTCGAAGCAGATACGCGCTTCGATGCCCTCTTCGCGCCAATGCTGTCGCAGTCGCTGCATTAATCCTTCAGGACCGCATACCAGCGTCCGTCGCTCACGGTAATCCGGAACCAGATATTTAAGCTGATCGGGATGAAAGCGCCCTCCCTGCGTGTGAAGGTCTCCCCCGCCCGCCGTATAACAGATATGGACCGTCAGGTCGGGGCTCCGCGCAGCGGCGGTGCGAATTTCCTCCGCAAAAATCAGTTCATCCTGAGTGCGGGCGTAGTAAATGAGCACCAGATTCCGAGAGCGTTCTTCAAGCTCATACAACATGGCGCGAATCGGCGTAATGCCGCTGCCAGCGGCGATCAGTAACAGCGACTCAGACAGTGACGTCGGCGCAGTGAATTCTCCCTGAGCCTGACTCAGCAACAGCACATCCTGCTTCTGCAGATTCCTGTGCAACCAGGTGGAAACATGTCCGTCTTTTTTCTCTTTGACCGTGATGCGAATGCGCTGCGAATCACGCCAATCCGAAGACAGGCTGTAGCATCGCTGCTGGCGCACTCCGTCTATTTCAATCGTCACCATCACGAACTGACCGGGCCGAAACCCTTTCCACAAGCTGTTCGGTTGCAGGATAAAAGACTTACAGTCAACGCTTTCTCTGACAATCTCAATGACCCGCGCCTTAACCTGACGCCCGGACCATAGGGGAGATAAATGAGAAATATAAAACTCGGTCAACTCAGCTTTGAAAAGCCCGGATAGCCAAGTAGACGCTATGTCACGCGCAAAGCCGATACTCGGCGCAGCGGGGAGACGACGGGGAATCCATGTCATGGCGGCGTCCATATGAAGAGGTGGTCTGGCTGAGTATACCGACGCCAATACGATTTAATATACAGTTGTTCACAAATAAACGTGAGAATGTGACACGAATCTGATTATGACTACTGCGCCAACATCTTCACAAAAACGTCCAATGGCCAGTTCTTTCTGTCCGATACCTGACCGTCGCCAATCTCCACCAAGCGCATGCCCCCGTCCTGGCGAAGCGCCAGATCTATGGAATAAAACGGCGCATCAATGCGACGCGCTATTTCCCGACATAGCGCAGGAGGCTCGCGATGGGAAGAATAGGCGACGCCATTGAGGACAAAGTACCGCTGCTCCGAAGCTTCGTCGTAGTCCTCCACCCGCCGCAGCGCTACGCCACCTTCCATGCCCCCACGGTGAGCGCGAATCTGACTCACAATCTCAACCACTTCCTCCGGCGAGCGCGCAATAGAACCCTGCCCGGTCGAGTTGGATTTCACGAAGTCTTTTACAAAAAAGCTTTCCCAGCCCAAACGGGAGGCCTTGTGTAGCAGCTCATCGTCGTCCGAGAAGAATCGGGTTTCCGCCGTAAAGAACCGACAGGCTTCATACCAGCCCGGTAAATGATGACAACGCAGGTAATTTTCAAAAGACGTTATTGGCATCCCGCCTGCTCCCTCAATCAACTGAATCAGCTGGCGGTAACGCTCAGGAGCAAGCATCCAGCCCCGATAAAGCACCGGCTCACCCGCCCCTATTGCAGGGCGTACATCACACAGACCGTTGCCCAACGCATCAATATCAACAACAGAACAACTTACCCCAACCTGACGAAACGCCGTAAATTCTTCCAGGTAGGAGTCATCTGGTTGCTGAGAGTGAAGAGGATGGGAGGGGAAAAGGAGTCTCATAGGCTTGCCTTGAATGATCGCCCGTTTCAAGCCATTAGTAATTCATTTCTATAGTGGCGTTAAGACGGGCCGGACTTTGGAAACTACTGGCAGTTTCACTTCGCCGTCAAATCGACTTGATCGCAGAAGGGTTTGTCTTTCAAGTTATAGGTACCCAGCCAAGTCCAGGTTTTGAGTTGATCGTTTTCATCGTGATGCGCAAGAACTCGATAGCTCTCACCAACGACAAAGTCTACGCCATAGGGGCTTTTTTCCGACGTTTCGACAATCACTTCCGCTGACTTTACGCCATATAAAATCCAAGACGTCTTCACTTGAACTTTAGCCATTGAGGAAGCATCAACTTCTTTATCTACCACAACCCCTTCAAAGATAGCGCCGCCCTCAGTTTTGTCGTGCAAGTCACTAAGATTGCTTACCTGCGATAAGAAGCATTTTTTCTGCATTATCTCATCATGAGTGACCTGTACGGGGTCACCGTCTAACCCCGTCACAATGCCATCATGATTGACGCAGCCGCTTACTAAAATTGGAAAAGCCAAAACCAACGGTTTCAAAAGCTTGATTAATGACATAGGGGTGCTCGCTATTTTTCTGGGAGGAATTTGTATGCCTAACACGACTGCTGTGTCGTGGTGATTGCAGGCTTTCTGGAAGAATAAAAAGAAGATATGAGGGGAAACAAAAGTTCTCATCGGAGAGCGTCCAGTGAGGCGGCGAGCAGCCCGGTTTATTGACACATCACCGGGCTACCGCATCTAAAGAAACCAACGCCTGATTTTCATTTAGCTGAAAGGCGCTCAGTCCCTCAATTTAGGAGTTTTCGCCCTCACGCAGCTTCAGCAGCTTGTCGTGAATGACCGCCAGCTCTGGCTTGTGCTCCAGAATTTCTTCCGTAGTCAGGCCGTGCAATTCGTGGGGGAAAACCAACCATTGGTCCGTCTCATGTACGAAGTAGTCAGGCACTTTGTCGGTTTTGTTGTTGGACGGCTTAAAGTATGGCGTCGCAATCTTGATGTCCGGCGTATTCTTACGGCAGGCCGCTTTCAGATCCGTCACCACCTGCTGTACGCTCAAGCCGGTGTCGTACACATCATCCACGATCAGAACAGAGTCTTCCGCATTGACGCGCTTAACCATGTAGTTCAGACCATGAACGGTAACATGACGACTTCTTTCGCCGATGCCAGTGTAGGAAGAGGTGCGGATAGCGATGTGGTCCGACTCCACGCCCAGAAAATCGAGCAGTTCCTGCACCGCGATGCCGACCGGAGCGCCGCCGCGCCACACGCCGACGATGTAGTTAGGTCGATAGCCGCTCTCGTAAATTTTCAGGCCCAGTTTGAAGGAATCGTCTAATAGCTGTTGAGCGCTGATGAAAGTCTTTTCCACAAATTAACTCCCGAATAAGCCGGTGGAAGCCCGGCGAACCATCTGAGGAAGACGTTAGGCCGGAAAAAAGGTTGCATAAAATACAGGAAATTTCGGAGAACTCAACATAATAAATCCTGTTTTCGGGAAAATGCCAGGGGTTGAGCGACGTTCACGCAAGTCGCGCGGCCTTCCCGTTAACGTCCCTATTCACTCAGGGACACTGGCAGCGTGATAGTTCTGGCCTCAAGTTCTATTCTATCGCCAAACTGCATCTCAAGGGCCAAATAATAATCCCCGTTTGTAAGCAACCTGGGACCTTCCATCGCATTAACCGAGACACTCCCGCCCCACGCCTCTCTTCTTGGAACGATCAAGCTCACAAGTCCATCCGCCACAATGAAAACATCCTCCGAGCGACTGTTTTTTAGGGTGATCGTGACAACTCCCTCTTCCCAATCGACCGCCAACGCTACCAGCGTCCAATCATGCATAAACTTTTCACCTTCGGTGGCGTATTCGAGTCAACCCCGCTCATGAACCTTGTCCCAGCCTTTTGATCACCACAAATCTATTAATCCGATCACTACTTAGCTCTCCACCAAACCCTTCCCATCCCGGAATAGCGCTAACTTCAGAAATAGAGAGATTAAAGGCCACCCTGAAATACATGATGCTTTTCATCTTAATATTTTCCTCACTCTCTTTTTCTTTTATTCGAGCCAGCATATCTGAAACTGAAGAACCAATTTCATGCATACTCTTTAACTCGTCAATCAATACTTTTTGTAACTGCATCTTGCGCCTTTTCGAGCTTTATATCAGCTCTTTAAATGGTAGCCTTTTATAAACATATTTCGCTTCCTTCTTTGCGGTCCATGTCTCAGTAACCGCTTTTTCCAATGGTATTCCTTTAGCAGTTATCTCATTCACTTTAGCCAAGCCTGTTCCTGCCGCCTTACTCCCCTGAACTCAATCCAGATGAGTCCGTGTGGAGCTACATGAAACATCAGCGATTGAGAAAGATAGCTTTAAAAATCCTTCGGAGCATAAAAAGAACACCATCATTGATTCAAAGTTTATTTAAGCATCCACAATTTAAATATATTATAGTTTAGTGATCGAATGATTATTTACGGGTTAGCAACTGCTTTCGAGCTTTCTTCTAGTAATCCATCCATGAAACGATAACACAAACATTGAAAAACTCGCCGCTACCAACAACCTTTCAGCAAGCCCCTCATAGACATTAAAAAAAACAAATATAAAGAAGGTCGTTGCAGCTTGTATTTTGTCTGCTTTAGAGGTCTTTGAATATACATTCACAAGACTAACCCCATATGCAAGCCTGACCATTACCAGATAAATTAGTGTTAGTGCGCTCCAGGTAACAGCATGCCTAATCTTCTCAAAACTTATCATCGAGAGAAGAAAGTATCCTGCTATGACAAGCAGAAACACTAACACTTCCTTTAAAGTAACTCTTTCATTCTTCATATTTTTCACAGACTTCCAAGCACATTGGACTTAACATCAATACAACCAGACCAACTTTCAACCAAAAGAGTCGCCGCTCGCTATATATAATTCATCTCACCACAGAATTGACAAGCAAACTTTCTTCCTGACACACACTCACCGTAGGCCTTTAACGGATCATGATGCCGCCGATCAAAAAAGGGTATCCAGCCGCAGTTAGCACACTTTATAAATATACTTGTAAACAGGAACAATGTACTCATAATAAATCCACAAAAGAAAAACACTTCCTCAATAAAACTATAATACTCTCCCTCAAAAAAGCACATCACCAATACAATCCCACCGTAAAACACCCATTGCAAGCTGAATGCAATAGGCGCCAACAGCATAAGGCCTTTCGATATACCACTCATATACCAACTCGAAAAAAGTCATTCACCATTAGCTTTCGCTATCTATAAAAATAAAGTCGCTAATTTCCTTAATCTTATAAAAGTGTTTTTCTTGGATTTCTGTAGCTGTAAACAGTAGAGGAGATATAATCCAAGACGCTACAATCAACCTCTTCTCGCCTCCACTCGTAACGAGCAACGCTTCCACTCGCTCTTTAAAAATCCCTGCATTATTAACGGAGATTACACCAAAATCTTTTACAACACTTTCTTTCTTTAATTTAAATAATCGCAGCCGAATTCTTTTCACGATACTCATCACTTCTACTCCTTACATAATTCCGATACAGACAAACATCTCCATACAGTTGCGTAAAGCCGAACATCCGTATGAAGCTCAACTTTCGCGCTTTATTATTCATACCAAAATAGAGGAGCATCTCCAGCATGTGATAAATTCACACAGTAATTTGTATCTGCTCCTTGTAGGTTATATCTCTTATCTGAAAGCCACTTTACGAGCTTAATAAATATTTCCTTCCCCAACTCGTCATGGGGTAAATGCACCCATGCCAAAAGCCTCCCATAACTATACTCGAGAAATCTAGCAGCGCTCTCACTATCGTTAAGGTCTGGCGACAGCCCTCTCTGAATACAAAAACTCTTAAAATTACTCTCTTTTAGCTCTTTCTCTTGCATAGAGATGGAAAGGTTCTCTACATCTATGTTATTTGGCGAGAAATCGTGTCCGACTATAAAGTCAATCGAAGACGGAAGCTCCTTCTTTAGTAATTTTTCTATTTCCAAACCTTGAGTGGCGTTGCAACAACCTCCCGGCTGGCTCCATATTTCCAGCTCAAAAATAGCCTGAAGATCCATATTGCTCTCTATTTCCACCATCAAATTTTAATATCAACAACGTTAAAATAGGCAACGCACAAGAAATTAATGTTTCATTTTGACAGGAGCCTGCAACAACAGAATTTCGTACAGTTATTATTTAAAACAACATTTGATATGGATATAGACCCCATAAAACACCAGTTTAAACCTTTATTTCGAGCCATTAATATTTATCTTAATTTCTGGAAACTCACCAAACTTCTCGTTCATCTCTTCCTTAGCTTCAACCCAATGACCTTCACTGTTCTTCAGTGATATTTTCGCTATCTTAGCCTTTTTCTCTTCTAGCAGTGTATCCAATTCAATTGCAACCAGTCTCACGTATCTCACTTCTTCCGGTGAGTCTTTCATTATCAGTTCCTTAACCACTGCTATCGCCTCAGCGCCGACCATATCGCGATCATCTAAAAAGTTCAGCGTTGTCCTGTAAATAACATGTACTAATCCCGGCCTTGTTTTATCCCGATATATATTGTCAATATAAACAGGTCTCCCGCTTTCCAATATATCAACCATGCCGCCATTCTGGACGCCAAACAGTCTGGCGAAGACACGCCTCGCTTCGTCTATGTTCTCAGGGCTAATCGCTGGCCCCAAAGCGACTCTGTATGGCTTTACTTCGCCAGATAACCTCCCCTCTTCCACGTACATTCCAGCCTTGCCCAAGATGCTTGAATTACATTCAAAGTAATACCTGGAGGTCTCTGAGAGACTATCGACAATATTGTCAGACTCTAGAATGAGATAAATATACTCTGAATTTTCTGTAGGCCTGCAATTAGAGACACCTCCCCAGCTCTGAAGAAGCGTTTTAATATCCCAGCTCATCCTTAACTTTTTCTTTGCTTTATCTTTCGGTCTGTAGTGCATCAATTGAACCGCTTCAGTCTCTGGAGCAGCTTGAAACATGCGCACAAATTCGGTTACGTCAGCCTTCGCCGTCGTGCAAATCATCATTAGAAAAATACAGGCAAATTTTTTCATTTCGTAGTTCTATATACAGGTTAAGGAGTGAGCATCAGGCGCGTTCAGTATTGCAGTGCAACGGGCGTTGTCTGCGGCGGGATGTTAGTTCAGTTTCGGGCTTAGGCCAAGCATCGAAACTGAACTGGTTTTATAGTTGGCGTACAACAGCCGCGGAATGTCACCGCTCTTGAAGCATAATTCACTGATTACACTTCATATTTTTCGACTATACCTCAACTCCCACTCCGCAATATATCCAACTGCTCTCTCAACATCTGATTCTCCCGCGCCAAGTCGCTTTCGCGGAAGGCTTGTTTTACGTTTTCGCGCAAGTGTTCCGAGTTCCAGGGTTTGGTGATGAAGCGGAAGACGGCGCCTTCGTTGATGGCTTCGAGGACTTCTTTGAAGCCGCTGTAGCCGCTGAGCACCATGCGGACGGTTCCGGGGTGGATGGCTTTGACTTTGCGCAGCAGGTCTACGCCTTTAATTTCCTTCATGCACTGGTCGGTCACGATGACGTGCATTTCGTGGGCGGCGAGAAGCCGCAAGGCTTCCGTCGTGGTGCGGGCTTCAAAGATGTCGTAGCCTTCGTGGCCAAGTTCGCCGCAGACGGCGCGTAATATGGTTTCGTCGTCGTTGACGATCAGTATTCTTCTGGCTTGCGGGCCGTCTTCAATTTCCTTGCGTTTTTTCCCCCACAGATGATCTTCCTGCAGGAAGTGCATGCAGGCGGCGACAGGTAATGGCGGCGAGTAGAAGTAGCCCTGGATGAGGTCACAGCCGGCGCGCACCAGGAAGCTGTATTGCTCGACGGTTTCCACGCCTTCCGCCACGATTTTGATGCCCAGGGTTTTGCCCAGGCCAATGATGGCGCGGATGATGGCGGCTTCCTGCGGATCATCGGTGACATTACGCACAAAACTCTTATCGATCTTGAGCTGATCGAAAGGAAACATCTTGAGGTAACTCAGGGAGGAGTATCCTGTGCCGAAGTCATCCATAGACAATTGCACGCCCATGGCCTTGAGTTGGGTCATAGTGCGCAGCGCCTCTTCCGTGTTGTGCATGACCATGCTTTCCGTCACCTCAATCTTGAGGCAACCGGGCTCAACACCGGATTCCTGTAACACTCTGCGGACCAGTTCAACACAATTAGCGTCCTGGAACTGCCGCGATGACAAGTTGATCGAAACGGGAACGAGCTGCTGTTTCTGATCCCGCCACAGCTTCAATTGCAGACAGGCGGCCCGCAACACCCAGGCGTCTACACTGGTGATCAGGCCGGTTTCTTCCGCGATGGGAATAAATTCCAGAGGCGGCACCATGCGGTCGCCCTTGCGCCAGCGCACCAGCGCCTCCAGTCCGACCGCGCCGCCGCCATGAGGGTCCAGTTGCGGTTGGTAGTACAACTCCAACTCGCCATTTTCGATGCCGCGCCGCAGGTCCTGCTCCATTTGCACCCGTTTTTGGATCGATTCATTCATTTCCTGGGTATAACTGCAGATACGATTACGTCCTCGCTCCTTGGCCTTGTACATGGCCGTATCGGCGTTCTTAAGCAGCGTAGAGGCATCTTCGCCGTCTTCCGGATACTGGCAGACGCCAATGCTGGGTGTGACCAGAATGTCTTTATCTTTCAGACGACGGGGTTGCGACACCAGTTGTTGTATGCGGTTTAACATCAGTCCTAAAGGATGATCGTGATCCTCTTTATTCATCAGAATGACAAACTCATCGCCGCCCAGCCGCGCCAGCGTATCACCCTCCCGCAGGCAACTGCGCAGTGATTCAGCCACCTCTTTTAGCAACTGGTCGCCGGTCTCATGGCCCATGCTGTCGTTGATGTATTTAAAATTATCCAGGTCGAACACCGCCAGGGCGAAGCCCTTTTCGCGCCTCGCCCCAAAGGCGATAGCCTGTTGAATACGATCATCGAGAAGGTTGCGGTTGGGCAGTCCGGTGAGATTGTCGTAGTTAGTCTTGTATTCCAGTTGTTCCTGGTACTGAATGGACTCCGTCACATCGTTCATAATGGCGACAAAGTGAGTGACCTCGCCTTTAACATCCGTGACCGGAGAGACTTTCAATTCATTCCAGAACAACGTGCCGTCCTTACGGAAGTTCTTCAACAAGGCGTAGCCTTCAGTATTGGATTTGAGCGCACGTTTGATATTCGCCACGCCCAATTGACTGGTTTCTTTGCCGAGCAGGAACAGAAAGTTTCGTCCCGTGACATCTTCCAGGTTGTAACCGGTAATACGCTCAAAAGCCGGGTTAGCATATACAATGGGATGCTCAGGGTCGCTTTTATCTGCGATGATAATGGCGTTAACGCTCGCCTCTATCGCGCGATTGCGCAGCTTAAGTTGTTCCTGCGCCCTTTCTTTTTCCAGCATTTCTTCTTTCAGGGCGAATGTACGCTGCTCCACCAGACTTTCCAGACTGTCAAACAACCTTGCCCGGCCCAAGGCGACCGAAAACTGATGCCCTAGGGATTGCAACGCCCGCAAAGGCTCCTCCACCCAGCGCTCGCCCCGGGTGCGGGCGACGTTGAGCAAACCAATCAACTCCCCGCCCAACAATAGCGGAATCGTAGCATGATGATTACCGACGAAACTCCCCTTCATCGCGGGACAATCGGCGATATCCACCGCGCTGGTCAGCCCATCGTTGAGAACCCCGTGCCGGCAGGGACATTCACGGCTGCATGTATCCAGCTGGTCTGCGTTGATGGAGCCGCTGCGAAAGCCCGCCAACTTCCAGCCACCCTCGCCTGCATCCGGGTCCACCAGCAATAGCCACGAGGCGACCACATTCGGGAACGACAGCACCTGCCCCAGCCCTTGCTCAATGGTGTCACTTTCCGTGCTGGCTGCGCTCAAGCCCGCCGTAAAATGAAACAGACTGTTGATCAGCGAGTGAGTATGACTCAGCTCTTCATGCTTGGCTTTCAGCTCCCGGTTGAGACGAATGCCCTCTTCGTAGGTGGAGATCAGCAGATCAAGAATCTGCTGGCGGGCGGAGTTAATGAAGTGGCGCTCTCCATCCAGAATAATTTCGATGCCCATCTTCACCCGCTGGTGATCTCGGTGCTCCAGATTGGCCAGGAAGTAACGGATGCGCGACAGCAGATACTTCTCATCATAGGGCTTGGTGATGAAGTTATCCGCGCCGGCGATCAGCCCCTGCACCACATCTTTCGGGTCGGTGAGCGTGGTGACCAGAATGACCGGAATGGACTCCGTCTTGGGGTCCGACTTCAGCGTCCGGCATAAAGTGTAACCGTCCATTTCCGGCATCATGATGTCGCTCACGATGATGGTCGGTCTGCGTTCAGCTATGCATTTCAGGGCCTGTACGCCGTTCTCCGCAACCGTGACGGAGCAGCTATTCTGCTCCAGCAGCATTTGCAGTTGCAGGGCTTGAGTCAGGCTGTCTTCGACAATGAGAATTTCTGTTCCTGTTAACATCACTTCAACTCTCTTGTTGTAATCTCCGCGACCTTGTTGCATACACAAATCAGACGCAGCTTTGTACCGGTAGTTCGTTTAGTAGCGCCGCAATGCGCAGGGGACTCAACACATGCCGGGCTGCGCCCAGCTTCACCGCCTCCCCAGGCATGCCGTTCACTACGACCGTGGCGGGGTCCTGCGCAATGGTAAGGGCTCCCAGCCGATGCAGTTCCGCCATTTCCGCAGCGCCGTCGCGCCCCATCCCCGACAGCAACACGACCACCGCGTTCCTGCCGAAGTTTTTGGCGACGCTGCTGAACAGATGCGACACGGACGGGCAAAGCGTCTCGTCGCGATTACCATTCACCAGACTGATGCGACAGGATCGATCCACCTCCATATGGCAACCGTCCGGCGCCAGATAAACCCGCCCCCGCTCAGCGCGCTCGCCGAACTCGCCAATGCTGACCGGGAGCGCCGACACCTGGTTGAGCCACTCGCAAAAGCTGGTCAGAAAGCCAGGGGATATGTGCTGCACCACCAGCACCGGACAAGGCGTATCCCGCGACATCCCATGCAGCAGCTCCTTTAACGCCACCGGACCGCCTGTAGAGGCGCCAATTGCGATCACGCCCGGCTGTATGCCCTCGTGATCCTGATCCAGCCCCACGGAGGGAGGCGGCCGTGACGCGACGCGCTTTTCTTCGCGGCGATACCGTCTCACTACCTTGACTTCGCTGATGAGGCGGATGGTCCTCACCAGACTTTCCGCATCCCGCTCATAATCCGGGTGGCCGGGGCCCTGCGGCTTCGGCGTAACGGTAATAGCGCCAGCCTCCAGTACCTGCATGGCGGTCACTGCGTCTCCTAGGCTGTAACTGGCGGTCACCACCACGATTGGCGTCGGATATTCCTCCATAATTCTTCGCGACGCTTCCAACCCGTCCATGACCGGCATGTGAATGTCCATAGTGATCACATCCGGTTTGCGCCTGGCGATGCTGCGCAGCGCTTCCGCGCCATTCGACGCTTCACCGATCACCCGCATGCCGCCTTCTTCAATGATGTGGCGCAGCAACTGTCTGATAACAGGCGAGTCGTCCACTATCAACACATCCATCGTTGTCACCTCTTCTCCGTTGTCGACGGGCCATCCTGCGCCCGCCCCTGTAATCAGAGCAACTGGCGGATAATTTCCAGCAAATTGGCCTGATCAAAACCGCTTTTTACGATATAGGCGTTAGCGCCCGCCTCCATGCCCCGCTCTTTGTCCTCAGGGCTCTGCAAGGCGGTGACCAGCACCACCGGCAACTCCGCGAAGCGGCGGTCAGCGCGCACCTTCGCAGTCAATCCAAACCCATCCAGGCGAGGCATTTCGATATCCGACACCATGAGGTCGAACGCCCCGTGCTTTAGCGCTTCCCATGCGTCAACGCCATCGTTGGCGGTTACGGCTTCATAGCCGGCGCTTTCCAGAATGGTTTTCAATAATCCCCGCGATGTGACGGAGTCTTCCGCGATCAGTATGCGCTTACGCCGACGCAACTCCTCCATGTCCCCGGTCTGGAGCGGTGCGGAATCCGTATTGCAGGCGCTTTTATAGAGATCAAACGGATGCAGGATAGGCACAATGCGACCGTCCCCCATCTGCGTAGCGCCGATAATATTGCGCACGCGCAATAGCTGCGACCCCAACGGTTTGATAATCACTTCGTGATCGCCGATGACCTCATCCACCATCAGACCAAAGCGATCGCCATTGACATTCATCACCGCCACTTGCGCGCAGGCGGCCTTGTCCGGCGTGGAAGCGGAGGTCGCCAGTCCGAGAATATCCGACAGCCGCCACAGCGGATTGGCTTCGTTATGCAGGGTAAAGGACAGCCGGTTCTCCACGCTTTTGATTTCTTCCTGAGGCAGTCGCAGCACCCGCTCCACCGCCTGCGCCGGAATCGCCATCAACTGATCTTCCACTCGCACCAACAACGCCCGGTAGGTCGCCATGCTGGTCGGCGCCTGCAGCGTGATGGTGGACCCGCTTCCGGGCGTCGTATCCAAGAGAATGCGGCCGCCCAGGCGCTCGACTTTCTCGCGAACGATGGCCAGTCCCAAACCGCGCCCAGACAGATCCGTTATGATGCTGCTGGTGGACACACCGGAAGAGAACGCCAGTTGCGCCGCGTCTTTGTCGCTCATCGCGGCGGCTTTGTCTTCATCCAATACTTTCTGGGCGATGGCTTTGGCTTTCAGCTTGGCGGGGTCGAAACCCAGTCCGTCATCGCGAATTCGCACCTCAAACAGGCCGGCGTTTTCCTGCATGAAATCCAGTTCGATTTGCGCGCATTCCGACTTGCCCATCTCACGGCGACGCGCAGGCGTCTCCACGCCATGATCGACAGCGTTGCGCAACATGTGTTGTAGCGGACTCTTCAACTCATCCAGCACGCGTTTGTCCACTTGCAGACTTTCTCCCGAGTAGCGCATCTGCACTTTTTTGCCCAGGGAATCCGCAATCTCCTGCACCATGGCCGGCAGGCCTTCCACTAACACAGAACAGGGCAACAGCAGCACCGCCTGCATCTGCGCATGCATGCCGTCCGCCACTGTAGCCACGCCTCTGGCGACTTTTTCGGACGTTTTCGCTAACTGACTGAGCCGGTATTCCCACTGCCCAAGGAAGTCTGACGCCCAGGTGCTGAAATCAATCAGGGTCTGCTGTTCTCGCTCTATCGATAACAGCAGCTGGTCGTGACTCGCCTGACGTTCTGCCTCGTGCTCGATATGCGTCCGCAACTGACGGGTGGCAGTGGTGATTTCGTGCCGATGCTTACGCCATTCCGTGAATCCGGCTACCGCTTCTTTCAACATTAAACAGGCTTGCGTCGCCTCCAGCTTGGCTTGCTGCAAGTCCTCGACCTGATACATCAGCTCATCCAGATGCTCCGCCTTGATACGCAGCATGCCGTTGTTCCCCGCCAACCCGGACAGCTCTGTTGGCCGCTGTCGCAGCATTGGCTGGGTGGTCTCATCCGACGATGCGGCCTCGTTTGTCTGCGCAGCCTCTTCCTCTGACAGATCAGAAGAAACTGTAGGGGTAATGGGAGTGGTTTCAATTTGAGGAGGGATGTCTTGGGGTTCTTCCTGTACGGGCGGAGGCTCAGCGTCGTTCGACGCCGAATCCTGAGCCAAACTCTCAGTGGGAGCCGAGCCCGCCAAATCCTCGCCCCGTTCAATGCGTCGGCAAAAGTCCGAAAGTTGATCATTAGGGATGGCGGCTTCGTCCGCCATTAACTGTCGCAACAGACCATGACACTTTCGGTTGACGCTGAGCTGCATCTCGCTGACGCCAGCGCCGCTGCGTTTGATATCGGCGAGCAGGGTTTCCCAGGCCTGACAGAGTTTCTCCACGGCTCCCAGGGATACCGCCCTGGCGGCGCCTTTCAGGCTATGCACTTCCCGGAATACGCTTTCCACCAGCGTGGCGTCAAAGGCGTCAGCAGGCATGGCGAAAGCATCCGCCAGAATCCGCATGCGATCGTCGGCTTCCATCCGGAAAGCCTCCAGCAACCGCTTCTTCAGCGCCTCATTTCTGTCCTGCATACTTCTTTCCACCCTGCATGGCCGACGGAAAACTCCGTTCCGCTATGTCGCCTAAACTTCCGCCACGAAAAAGTCTTTTCCAAAGCTTCAACTCAGCGCGCCCCCAGTGTTGCTCAGGCATTGAACTGCGCAATCCGGTTCTGCATGCGCAACCCCAATTGATGCAGATTGCGCGCCGCCTGTTCCGCCTGCTTGGTGCCCTCCACATTGTCCTGGCTGGCCTTCTTGATACTCTCCATGGCGCTCGCCACCTGATCCATTCCCACCAGTTGCTGCTGGCTGGAGGCTGCAATCTGTAGCGCTGCGCCTGACGATTCTTCAATACTGTCCGTCAGCATGCGAATGGCGTCTCCTGACAGCTGGGCCTGTTGGTAACCGCCATCCACCGCCTTGCTGCTTTGCTCCGCCACCATAACGGCCTTATTCATGGCCCGCTGGATATCATTAAGGATATTGCGCACCTGGCCGGTGGCCTGTTTGGACTGATCCGCCAGGGTTTTCACTTCCTGCGCCACCACTGAAAAACCGCGCCCCTGTTCGCCGGACTTAACCGCTTCAATAGACGCGTTTACGCCCAAAAGGTTGGACTGTTCCGCCAGATCGTTAACCGTGGCGACGATCTCCGCAATAGCCTGACTCTGCTCACTCAGGCGCACGATGCTTTCCGCCACGGCGTGCATCTGCTGCCGGATCTGGCTCATGCTGCCCTGGGTCGCCTCCACCGCTCTACGTCCGTCCTGGGACACCTGCAGGGTGCGTTGCGCGGCTTCGGTGACATGCTTGGCTTTCTGGTTGGAGACGCTCGCCGTCTGTTTGACTTCTTCCACGGTGGTGGTGATTTCGCTGATGGCGGTGGCGGTTTCCTGGGCGCTGGAGGCGACCTGCCCGGTTGACGCCATAATTTCACGGCTGGCGGTGGAAAGCACCGCCACCCCTTCTTTCAGGTCTGCAGTGAGGCTCTGCAAATTGCCGATCATGGCGGAAAACGCATTGCCTAAAATGTCACGCTCGGAACGCGGTGTGACCGTCACGGTCAAATCTCCCTTGGCGATGGCTTCGGAAGTTTTCGCCAGTTCGCGCAGATTTTCCCCCATACGACTGAAGGCCTGACTCAGCATGCCCACTTCGTCTTCCCGCCTTTCGAACTCCCTGCCGTACATCAGGTCTCCCTCCGCAATCTGTTCCGCCCATTGCGTCAAATCAGACAGAGGGCCTGCAATTGATCGAGAGGTCAACCACACGACGGCCGTCATTAGCGCGAGTATGGCGGCAATGACGATCATAATTGTCTGTCGCTGCCCTTCCACCGTGGCTTCAGACTGAGCCAGCGCCTGTTGAATACTGTGCTCGCCCAAGTTGATAATCCGGTCGCCCAGTTCTCGTATCTGGCCGATGCGCTCCGCCTGCTCATTGGTCAATATGGTCGCAGCAGAGTCAAAGTCGCCGGACGCAATCAAGGGAATGATCGTTTTCTCCCTGGCGCTGGCGAAGGCCATCCACTGATCCCGCAGCTTGTGCAGCAAATCCTGAGCTTCACTGGCGCGCACCGCAGCGCCGTTAAGTTCGCCCAGCAGCTTTTCCCCTTGCAGACTGCTGCGCTTCACCTCATCCAGCAACCCGCCTCCCGCGCCACGTTGCACCACCATTTTCAACATCAACGCCCGGTTCTCGTTGATATTGATCATTAAGTCCTTGATGCGCATGTGCTGGGTGAACTGTTCATCGAAAATTTGCTGCTGCGACTGATGAATCTGCTGCAGCCCCTGAAAAGCAATGATCAAGGCCCCCACAACAATTACTGCAATGAAGCTGAAAGCCAGAATCAGCTTGTTGGCGGTCTTCAGGTTGCGATAGAACATATCCTATATCCTGTCGTTGACGATCAGTCGGGCGTCGTGAAGTAACTTGTACGCATCCAGCACCGCCCAGTGGGAGGGGGTCACCCCCAGCAGATACTCTTTGCGCACGCCGCTCAGGTGTTCAAGCCGGGTGTTCAGGCGCTTTTGCGACAATACGTGAATGCCGGCGACCCGGTCGGTCAGCAGTCCGAATTCACGGCCTTCCTGGGACAAAACAACGACAGAGTTACGATCCGAAAGGCCTTTCAACGGCAGATCGAAAAACACGCGAAGGTCTAACACTGATACGATGCGCCCACGCACGCCGATCACTCCCAGTACATAAGGAGGCGTACAGGGAATGGGCGTCGGCGGCTTCAGCGGCACGACTTCCGCAATAAACTCCGGCTCCAGGGCGTAGATTTCCTGAGCCAGCTCAAACACCAGCGCTTCCATGCGATCCGACTCGTCTTCTTCCTTCTCCGGCTCCGCCAACTCCCGCGCACGCTCCTGCAGCCGCGCTCTGGCGGAATCCGGCGAGGGATTGAATTCATTCGCCAAAAACTGCTCCACCTGCTGCAGATTACGTTTTAACGCTTCCCAGTCGGTGTATGTTGAACCTTTCAACTCTGCTCTCCTTCCTTACAATCCTTCGGGCGCAATGCGTTTCACTTGATATCGCCGGCGATATCGTCAAACGCGCCTCGCACCAGTTCCAGCAGGTCTCCCGCCGTCAGTCCTTCCCCTTCCTCCAGCGGCTGCTCCGGCGCCACGGACGCCAGCAGCTCCCTACAATTTCGTAAACAGCGCACAGCGCGCTCAGGTTGACCCAGTCGCAGACACAAAATGCCGCTGAGATAGTGAGCCATAATGAAATCCGGTTGCAGATAGATCACCCGGGTCAACGCCTCCAACGCCTGGCGACGTTCGGAACGCCCAATATACAGAGACGCCAGCAGCCAATAGGCGGCCGGCTGTAAACGATCCAGCCGAATCGCCTGATTGGCCCAGTCTTCCGCATCCTGCAAGCGATTACGGTTGGCGTGGCTGCGGGCGATGAGTATGGCGGCGTCCGCCTGCTGACGCAGCGACAGGCCTGGGCGAGCGGTAAAGCGTTGCAAGTGTTGCACGGCGGAATCATAGTCGCCTTCGCTATAGGCTTCTTGTCCCCGGAGCCAGTCATTGTCCGCATCGGAGGTCTGCTGCTCTCGCGAGACGGCTTTCTTTTCCTGAGTATTTGATACAACAGACGCCGCCACCGAGATATCCACGGCGGTGGCGCGCCAGGCGTGCTGCTCAATCCGTCCCGAAAGCGCATTCGCCGCTTGCGGGCTTGAGCAGGCGGGCTCTGATGGGGCTTCACGCAATCGTGGTTCATCTCCCTGCCGCCGCAGACATACCGCTTCCGGCCAGTTGTGCACTTTCTTCCCCGCCCATTGGCAGATCACACTTTCCACTGGCGATAACAGCAACACCCCGCCCGGACTCAGGGAGCGCTGCAAACGATCCAGCACCGCCGCCGCTTGCGAGGGGGAGAAATACATCAGCACGTTGCGACACAAGATCACGTCACAGTCGCACAATCCTCTTTTCTCATCGGGAAAAACCGACTGCGCCAGATTCAATTGAAAGAATTCGACACGCCGCCGGAAGCGATCATGAATCGTCCACTGATTGGCGCCGCTCTGACTGAAATAGCGGGCGCGCCACTGCGGGTCGACCTGTCGAAACGACCAGGCGCTGTAACTGCCGCTTTGCGCTTTCTCCACAAACTCCGCCACCAGATCCGTGGCCATCAGCTCAACCTTCCAATCACGCATGTCGGGCAGCAAGCCTTCCAACAGAATCGCAAGGCTATAGGCTTCCTCGCCGCTACAGCAGCCTGCGCTCCAGATGCGCAAACGTTTCTGACCAGCGCGGCGACGTTGATCCAGCAAAGGAATGAGAAAGTGATGAATCAGGTGCTGATAACAGGCGGGATCGCGTAAAAAATAGGTCTCGCCCACCGCCAGCTCCGAAGCCAGACGTACTTTTTGCGCTGCGTCGATCTGGTCATACAGCAGCGCGCGGGCGAAGGCGGCGGGTTCGTCGTAGCCCAGGTCCAGGGCGGCCAGTTTGAGATGTCGCTCCAGATCGGACCAGCGTTCCTGAGGATAATGCAGCCCCCAAAGCTCATTAATCTTCCACTGGCAGGCCGACAACAGATCAGGGCTGAGCGCATTGGGCAGGGTCACGGCGTCACTCATCATGCTCAGCAAGCGCATACGCCAGTTCCTCTTTTTCCCTGAGGTTGAGCAAGGTGTCGGGATCATTAATATAAAGCACGCCATCTGGAAGACAGACGACGCCCTTCAGCACCGGAGGTCGTTCCGGAATCTCTGCGCCGTCCAACATGCTGGAGCGAGGAAATACACTGACGCCATCGACGCTATCACAGGTCAGAATCAGATCCATGGCGTCGGCGCTCACCCACAGGAAGCGATCCTCCAGCGCCGTGGCCCGCGATGGCAACCCCAGACGTAATCGCAAATCCGCAACCGGCACCGGGCGACCGCGCATATTCAATACGCCGCATATCACCCTCGGTCCTGATGGCAACGGATTGATCGCCGCCGCCCTGAACACTTTCCTGACTCGCGCCAATTCAACTGCGTAAGGCCTGTCGTCCAAACGAAAGACAAGCAGTTGAATGTCCTCCCCGCCCTGCATAGCAATTCTCCCTGCACTGTCTTATCAACAATAGACCTCCCTAGGCGTATTTACCAAACCCGGGACGCGCCTATTTAGCGCGATGACGCCATTGCGAAAGGGGCGACGGACGGCGAAGCCCGGTACGAAGCGGACCGCTATGTATAGTGAGACGTGATGGCGTTTTACTGGGGACGCAAGCGGCGCGCCACGAGCGGGTTAAACAAAAATAATGCCTGACGTCAGAGAGTCTAAACCGTCATGACCTGAGGAGAGGGTTATTGGGGCGTGTCAGCGACGGGGCGATAATTCGTCAAAGGCGCGGATCACGCAGTCTGCGTGTTCCTGATAGATATGATTACGTTCATTCAGGTAAAGACAGGCGATCATGTTGGCGTTGCGGGCCGCCTGCAAGTCAAAGATATAGTCGCCGACATAGATCAGGTCGCCGCAGGCCAGACCCCAGGTCTCGGCGATGCGCAGCAGCCCTTCAGGATGCGGCTTGGGTTTGCAATCTTCGCGGGTCAAGGCCAGCTCGACGGGAATGCCCAGCGCCTCAATAGCGATCCGGGTGGCTTCCCGCATATTGCGGGTCAGAATCGCCACCGGAATATCCAGCTCCCGCAGCGACATCAGCAGTTCTTTCGCTCCTGGCATCCAGGTCGCCGCACGCGCTCCGGCGATTTCATGGGCTTCCACCACCGCCCAGGCCTGGGCGACAGTGTCCGGATCATCCAGCGTCTCCAGGTGCTCAAGAATGGGCTTTCCTTCAGGAAAACCCAGCTCTCGCCGCATGGCGTCAAAGTCCAGACGGGAATCCACCAAGGTGCCGTCCAGATCGAAGATAAATCCTTTAACGCCGCTGAGGTTCATAAGACGCAATCCTGACGGAATTATCCGTTCAAAGCCCGCTGGACGCCGCTCGCTCAGCAACCGGCGTCAGAATACGGATCAGTAAGGGCACTGATAGATAGCGAAACGCTGACGTCCGTCGATGGAGATTTCACTGTCGGGTACGACGGTATTGCCGCCCAGAGACGCCGCTTCGTTCCGCGCCAGCGTGGACAACTCTTCGAAAATGACTTTTTCGTCGCGGCTCAGGATACCCACGCGGCTGACGCCGTTGGAGGTGGTCGTGCCCAGTTTCTGACAGTTGGCCACTTCATTTCTCTTGGCCACCTTGACGGTTTCGCCTTCCGGCGTCAGAGAAACCCACGAACACCCGGAGGCCATTAAGGTTGTCGCAATCAATACTAACGTTGCTTTTCTCATCTTCTCTTCCATATTTTTCAGAATGTTAGAGTGTTTTACTAAAAAGATTTTCAACTTTTTACCAGAACACCCGGTAAATTAGAACCTATTGTCTTGATAAACGCCACACGCTCTTGGTCATCCAGGTCGCAACCGGGGCGCAGACTGGACCATTCCGGATTGCCCCGCGCCTTGCGCAGCCAGCGCGACCACTCCCCCGGCAGTTCCGGCGAGCCGCCGTCCGCCAGAGCCATCGGTTGTTGCGACGCATGTCCCCGCTTTTGCAGCGCTTCGAATAAATACTGTTGTCGCAGCCACAATACTTTGAGGGTGGATTCGTCCACGCACAACTTGCGTTGTTTACGTATCGCCGCGGTCAAATCTTCGCGATAACGGCGTCCTGTCTGCCACACCACTCCCGCCAGGGCGCCCAGCGCCGCCGCCGCGCCCAAGGTGACTCCGCCGGCCATCAGGTCCACGCCGACGCCCACCGCCGCGCCGGCGGCCGCGCCGCTGCCTGCTTCCACGCCCATGCGCTTCATATTGTCCGGATCAAACAAATCCAGCTCCCATTCGCCATCGCGAACCGGCAAGGCGGCGACAGTCACGTCCTCGTCGGCGAAGCGAAAAATCTGCAGCAAATCGGCGACGCAATCCGATTCCGCCTTACGCACCTGCTCCTGCATCCGTTCCGCCGCCGTCTGAATTTCCGCCTCCTCGTTCGCCGTCATCAGTCGAAAACTGGCCACGTCCGTCCACAAAGCGGCGATGCGCTGCGCGGCGCTGTCCATCTGGGACTCCCATTGCTTCTGACGCTCTTCGATTAGCTGTTGCAGATCGTCATAGCGGGCGGCCATCAACGCCTGCATCTTCTGATAGAGACGCTTCTCGTCCTCAAAATTGAAAGCGACGGTATCGAACTCCACCTGGGCATGCAGGTTCAACGCCGCCAGGTGCTCACGCCACTGCCCCAGATTGGAGCGCGGCGCGGCGATAAAGTTCAGCACGGGAATCACCGGACGCGCCGCAAAACTCAGCACTTTCAGCTCGTCCCGGTATTTACCCAGCACCGGCTCGCGGACATCCACGACATAAAAAATCAGTTCATCCTGCAGCAGCTGCCGGATTACCTTGGCTTCTTGTGAAAACTGCGGATAGCGATCCAGATCCTGGATAAACGCGCGCAGTCGTCCCAGCCCGTTATCCTGCTCCGGACGCAATTTTTCCAGCGCTTCCAGCAGTTCGATGGAATCCTCCAGCCCCGGCGTATCAAACAGAGTGATCACTGGCGTTTCATTGACCAGAATCTGGCCTGCCTCCACATGCCGCGTGGCGCCAGGGTGGTTGGAGATAACGCCAAATTTCAGATCACGCAGCAAAGTGCGCATCAGGGAGGTTTTACCCGCGTTGGTGTGGCCGACCACCGCCACGGAAATCGGGTCGCCGCCGATACCGGCGCGGGCTTTAGACGGCGTGGCGTTATCCATGCTTCATCTCCCCTTCGGAATACGTCCCGATCACTCGGTGCACCACCCGCTGTGGCTCTATTCCGCATTCCGCGGCCAATTGGTGCCAGTCGCAGATGCGTATGTCACGCCCTTGCTGATCCTGATCGAAATACCCCGCCGTTTCGCACAACTCCAGCCAAGTCAGCGATTTACGCCCTTCGGTCAATTGCGCCAGAAACCGCTTCAAGCCGCGGTCTGGCGAGCGTTGCAGTGACACCGCCAGCACCAACGGCGTCTGTTTCAGCGCCAGGGCGTGCTGTAGCGCTGCATGCTGGCCTTCCCGATCTAACACATTGCCCAGATTAAACGCCTCAGAAACGCCATCTCCAGCAGCCATATGGGCGCTGTCCAATTCCACCCCAAGCCAGTAGCTCTGCGTCGGTGGGGTTTCCTCCTGCGCCTGTTGAGGCTCGGGGTCCGCCTGAGGACGATCGCCTTCGTCCGCATCCACTACTCCCAGCACCCTTGTGGCCGGAATCAGCTTCTGTTTCAAACGAACGTAATAAGGACGCGCCAGATTCAGGCGAAAAGCGGCGCGCGCACGTCCGTACGCGCCCCAGGACGCCGCCAGCAACAAAAGACGCGGGATGATTCCATAGGTCAACATGCCGCCTAACAATAAGCCAGACCATGCCTGACGCGCCGCCTCAGCGTTAGCTGGCGAACCGCCAATACGACTGGCGGCGATTTGCTCCGGCGTCGGCGCAGAGAAGCCAAACCATTGCGGCAAGGCCGCCAGGGCTTGAGTCAGAGTTTGGAAAGAGGATTCGGACAGGATGGTGGTTTCCCAAATAAAGTCATACTGGCGAGCGGCCAGCATCAGCAGAATCATCGTCGATCCGCCCAGCAAATAGGACAGCCACAACGCATGGGACAGCCGGCTGAGATTCCAGCGACCTACCGCCCCGGCGTTCATGACCGCGAACCAGGCCTGCGCCGCAGCGGCGTCCGCGCTGTTCTTGCCGCCCAGCTTGCTCATCCAGTAGGCCACCGCCCATTCCAGCGTCTGGCCGAGCATGCCTGTTTTAGCCTTGCGCGACGCCAGCGCCATGCCGCCCGCCCACAGCGCCAGCATCAGCGTGTTGACGCCCAACAGCGCCAGCAACAGCCAGAAGAAATTCACACTGCCCTGCTGTGCGCCGTCAAAGGCCTGCCGGGCCGCCAGTGCGCCCAGGCAAAACAACAGCGCCGTTGCGGCAAAGGCGACTTTTTTCGCCACCTCCGCCGTCTTTTGCAGGCGCGCGATTAAAGCAACGCCTTCACCCATTTGCCGGGCCCGGTCCAACACATGTTGCTCCAGCCCCTGACCCGAGGTATGCGCAGGCTCATGCAACGCAAGCGCCGCATACGCCTCGTTTTCCTGAATATGCCGAATCGCTTCAGCCTGCAGCCGGTCGTTGAACTTATCCGGCATCATGCAACCTTACCCTGACGTTATTCGACGCCCCCTGCGACGAATAAGATTCAGCGACGTGTAATTTCAAAGCGGTTCCTCTGGCTCGTGTCAGTCATCAGGCGAGTCCGTCGTCCACGGCTCCCTGTTTGTCATTGTCTTGCGCTAAAAAATACCCCGGAGCGGGCGGGCGACGCGCGCTCCGGGTCGGCCAATAATACCTATTCGCTCCTCGCAACGACAAGCTCGGTCGGTAACAGGCCTGTCGCGCCCTTTATTTCAGGATTATCGCCCTCCGCTTGCCTTTAAAGTGGGCTATGCTAATTCTAATAGAAAGCAACGCACTGATACGCCCAGGTTTTCAACCAGAGCCGATGCTTGCCATCCCGCATACTTGAAAGCGTGTAGCCGGTACCCAAGATGTTCGCACCCAAGCTCGTTTTGTTGGCGTCTCTGAGTTGCTCATTGGCCTCTTTCGCTTCGCACTCCCATGCCGACAAGCTCGCCCCGCAAGAGATCACCTACTACATTGTTGAAGACCTGGCCAGCCCTTTTCAGATAGCCTCCGAAGGCGTCAACAAAGGCGGACTGATCACCGACCTGGTGGAAATCATCTTTCGAGACACGCCTTTACAACTCGTTCCCAAGCCGCTCCCGGTCAATCGTCTGCACCGCGTTATCAGAGAGGACACGGAGACGGTCTGGCTGGCCTACGACGCCAAGGTCTGGAATTCCCTGACTGATGTAGGGGATTTTGTGGAAGAGCCCTTATTTACCGTTAATCATGCGTTGCTGACCTGCAATGATCACCCTAAAAGCATTGCCGGGGAGGCGGATTTACTGGGCATGACCCTGGTCATCCTCGACAATTTCAACTATCCCGAACTGCGCCGCATGGAAGCCCGCAGGGCGCTGACGCTAACAGGCGTGGAGAAATACGAGCAGGGCTTTCGTTTGACCGCCGCCGGGCGCGTTGATGGATTCGTGGAGATGGAAATTCGTCTGCGCTACAACCTGGCGCAAGAGAGCGAACCTCCTTCAGACTGCTATCGTTTCGTCAATATGGACGCGGTGATACCACCCTACGATATCTATCTCAGTTTGAGTAAGCAGGCCAGTCCAGAATTACGGGACATGGTGACGCAGCGGGTCAGGCAAATTAAAGGCAGTGAGGATTATAAGCAGGTCTTCGCCCGTTACACGGACAGGCGCAATACAGCGGATCAAACAAAGCGGGCGGAAGCAGCTACCGCCACTCCCTGCCCGCCTGCGTGCCCTACAGCGGCGAATCAGCCTCTGTAGTAGCGATGCTCAACGAAGGTCGCTGATACGACAGTCACCGGCACTTCTTTACCGCGCACGATCGCTTTCAGCTCAGTTCCCATGGCGGAGCAGTCAGTGTTGACGTAGCCCATCGCCACTGGCTTCTCAACGCTGGGGCCGTAGCCGCCGCTGGTCACGACGCCAACCACTTGCCCTTCCCCGTTGACGATCTCAACGCCTTCACGCACCGGCGCCCGGCCTTGTGGAGCCAGACCAACGCGCTTGCGGGGAGAACCTTCAGCAAACTCGCTCAGGGTCACATCCGCGCCGGGGAAACCGCCTGCGCGTTCGCCATCGGCGCGACGCGGCTTGGACAGCACCCACTTCAGGTTCGCCGCCACCAGATTGGTGTCTGTGTCCAGATCATGGCCATACAGACACAGGCCGGCTTCCAGACGCAGAGAATCTCTCGCGCCCAGGCCAATAGCCTCGACGTCCGGGTGCGCCAGTAATTTACGCGCCAGCGCTTCCGCACGATCCGCAGGCACGGAGATTTCGTAGCCGTCTTCGCCGGTATAACCGGATCGAGTGACGAAACACTCAGCGCCGTCCAAAGTCGCCCAGGCGCCAGTCATGAAAACCAGCTTGGTCAATTCTGGAGCCAGTTCTTCCATCACGCCCGCCGCAGTGGGTCCTTGCAGCGCCAACAGCGCGCGATCTTCCAGCACTTCGATTTCCACCTTGTCGCCAAGGTGCTTGCGCAGATGCGCGATATCCTGTTCTTTACAGGCGGCGTTAACCACCAGGAACAAGTCTTCGCCAGTATTGGTGACCATCAGGTCGTCCAGGATGCCGCCTTTGTCATTGGTGAACAGCGTGTAGCGCTGCGCGCCCTTCTCCAGGCCGACGATATCGCCGGGAACCAGGGCTTCCAGCGCTTCCGCCGCGCCAGCGCCTTTCAGACGCACCTGCCCCATGTGGGAGACGTCGAACAGTCCAGCCTTGGCGCGGGTGTGCAAATGTTCTTTGATAATGCCTGCGGGGAATGTCACCGGCATGGCGTAGCCTGCGAATTCAACCATCTTCGCCCCGCACTCCACGTGCAGGTCATACAACGGGGTTTTCGCCATTTCGGCGTTGTTATGACTTTCAGCCATTGCTTCGTCTCCCTAAAGGCGTCACCGGGGACGCCGTTGTTCGCATGAAATTCTGTGGTCGCCGAAGCCGGTCCCGAAGGACCGGCGCATCAGCATTCGATTACGTTCACCGCAAGACCGCCGCGAGCGGTCTCTTTGTATTTGGTCTTCATGTCAGCGCCGGTGGCTTTCATGGTTTTGATGACCTTGTCCAGGGAAACGAAGTGACTTCCATCTCCCCGCAGCGCGATACGCGCGGCGTTGATCGCTTTCACCGAGCCCATGGCGTTGCGCTCAATGCAGGGCACCTGCACCAGTCCGCCAATAGGATCGCAGGTCAGGCCAAGGTTATGCTCCATACCAACCTCTGCGGCGTTCTCCACCTGCTGAGGCGTTCCACCGAGCACTTCCGCCAACGCGCCCGCCGCCATGGAGCAGGCCACGCCCACTTCGCCCTGACAGCCGACTTCGGCGCCGGAAATAGATGCGCCTTCTTTGTACAGCACGCCAATAGCGGCCGCTGTCAGCAGGAAACGCACGACGCCATCGTCATTGGCGCCGCCCACAAACCGATCATAGTAGTGCAGTACCGCAGGAATGATGCCCGCCGCGCCGTTGGTCGGCGCCGTCACCACTCTGCCGCCCGCGGCGTTTTCTTCATTCACCGCCAGCGCATACAGATTCACCCAGTCGAGAACGTTGAGCGGGTCCTTCATGGCGGACTCAGGCCGTCTGGACAGCGCGCGATGCAGTTCCGCCGCGCGACGCTTCACTTTCAGACCGCCAGGCAAAATGCCCTCTTTGCGGCAGCCGTTCTCGACGCAATCCTGCATTACCTGCCAGATGCGCAGAAGCCCCTTGCGCACTTCTTCTTCGCTGCGCCAGGTCTTTTCGTTCTCCATCATGATACGGCTGATGCTGTAACCGGTGGCGCGACAGTGCTCCAGCAACTGCGCCGCCGTGCGGAAAGCGTATGGCAGCGGCGTGGTGTCTGGGACGATCTTGTCTTCGCCCACCGCGTCCTCGTCCAGAACGAAGCCGCCGCCGACGGAATAATAAGTCCGCGTACGCAAAGCCACCGCACCATGATTAAACGCCGTAAAACGCATGCCGTTGGGGTGATAAGGCAAGGTCGCGCGCTTGTTCATCAGCAGATGTTCTTTCTCCACGAAGTCGACTTCGTGCAGACCCAACAGACGAATGCGGCGGCGGGTGCGAATACGTTCGATCTTCGCTTCCACGTCATCCGTATCGACGTCTTCAGGTGTTTCTCCCTCCAAGCCCAGCATCACCGCTTTATCGGAGCCGTGCCCCTTACCGGTGGCGGCCAGAGAGCCAAATAATTCCGCCTTGATAGTGATAACCTGCTCCAGCAGGCTGTCCCGCTGCAATCCCTGCAGGAATTGACGCACCGCCTTCATGGGTCCCACGGTATGGGAGCTGGAAGGACCAATGCCTATTTTGAGCAAATCAAAAACGCTTACAGCCATAAATCATCACTCGCAACGGAGCTGTGAAATTTTGAGAAACCCGCCCGCTAAGCGGACGGAGAGACCGGAGCGCCTCATAGGGCGGCTCCGGATTTGGCGTTGGCGCGGTAGACAGGGAAATCGCGACAGATGCTCAGCACCTTCTCGCGGACTTTCTCTACAACGCTTTCATCGCCCATATTGTCCAGCACATCGCAAATCCAGTTCGCCAGCTCCACGACTTCTTTCTCTTTGAAGCCGCGAGTGGTGACGCCTGGCGTACCGATACGCAGACCGGACGTCACGAATGGCGACTGTGGATCGTTCGGCACCGTATTTTTGTTGACGGTAATGTAAGACCGACCCAATGCGGCGTCGGCGTCTTTACCGGTTACGCCTTTATCGATCAGGTCGATCAGGAACAGGTGGTTGTCCGTGCCGCCGCTGACGACTTTGTAGCCGCGCGCCTTTACAGCGTCCGCCATGGCTCTGGCGTTATTTACGACTTGCTGTTGATAGTCGCGGAACGCAGGCTCCAGGGCTTCCTTGAACGCTACCGCCTTCGCGGCGATCACGTGCATCAGAGGACCGCCCTGAATACCTGGGAAAATCAAAGATTGCAGTTTTTTCTCAATCTCTGGGTTGGACTTCGCCAGAATCAGGCCGCCGCGAGGACCGCGCAAGGTTTTATGCGTGGTGGTCGTGGTGACGTCGGCGATTTGCACCGGGCTCGGATACAGACCCGCCGCGACAAGACCAGCGACGTGCGCCATATCAACGATCAGATACGCGCCAACGCTGTCCGCGATGTCACGGAAACGCTGCCAGTCCACGACTCGCGAGTAGGCGGAAAAGCCAGCAATAACCAGTTTAGGCTTGTGTTCTTTCGCCAGACGCTCAACTTGATCGTAGTCGATTTCGCCGGTTTCCGGGTTCAGACCGTACTGCACGGCGTTGAAAATTTTGCCGGAGAAGTTGGGCTTGGCGCCGTGAGTCAAATGACCGCCATGATCCAGACTCATGCCCAGAATGGTGTCGCCAGGCTTGGCCAGGGCCAGATACACGCCAGCGTTGGCCTGTGATCCAGAATGGGGTTGCACGTTGGCGTAATCAGCGCCGAACAGTTGCTTGGCGCGGTCGATGGCCAGTTGCTCCGCGACATCGACGTGCTCGCAGCCGCCATAGTAACGCTTGCCGGGATAGCCTTCCGCGTATTTGTTGGTCAAGACGCCGCCTTGCGCTTCCATCACCCGTGGGCTGACGTAGTTTTCGGAGGCGATCAATTCAATGTGTTCTTCCTGACGGCGCTTTTCCGCGTTGATGGCCGCCGACAGCTCGGGATCGTAATCAGCGATCCGCATATCTTCGGTAAACATGGCTCGTGTTCCTCTTTCAGATTCTTATTTTGCGCAGATGAAGCGGGACGCGTGTGCGCCCCGCAGTACTGCTTAGTCCTCGTACTCAGTCATCGGAGGACATGCGCACACCAGGTTACGGTCGCCGTACACGTTGTCGATACGACCTACCGGGCTCCAGTATTTGTCCGCTTTCAGCGCCTTCAACGGATACACGCCACGCTCGCGGCTGTATGGACGATCCCAGTCGCCCACCAGGTCCGCCGCTGTGTGCGGGGCGTGGTGCAACGGGCTGTGATCCACGTCGTATTCGCCGTTCTCAATTGCGCGGATTTCCTCGCGGATAGCGATCATGGCGTCGCAGAAGCGATCCAGTTCCGCCAGAGACTCACTCTCGGTCGGCTCAATCATCAGCGTGCCTGGAACTGGGAATGACATGGTTGGCGCGTGGAAGCCGAAGTCGATCAAACGCTTGGCGATATCGTCAACGGTCACGCCGCAGCTGTCTTTGAACGGACGTACGTCGATGATGCACTCATGCGCCACGAAACCTTGCGAACCGGTATACAGCACGGGATAGTGCGGCTCCAGACGCTTGGCGATGTAGTTGGCGTTCAGAATCGCCGACTTGGTCGCTTCGGTCAGGCCTTCACCGCCCATCATGCGGATATAAGTCCAGGAAATAGGCAGAATGCCCGCGCTGCCCCAAGGCGCTGCGGAGATAGGCGCAATCGCTTTGTCCGCTGTCTCGCCCATGGCGCTGTGGCCAGGCAGGAACGGAGCAAGATGCGCCGCGACGCCAATCGGGCCAACGCCAGGACCTCCGCCGCCGTGCGGGATACAGAATGTTTTGTGCAGGTTCAAGTGCGATACGTCGCCGCCGAACTGACCGGGCTTACACAGGCCGACCATCGCGTTGAGGTTGGCTCCGTCGATGTATACCTGACCGCCGTGCTGATGCACGATGGAACATACTTCGCGGATGCCCTCTTCGAATACGCCGTGTGTGGACGGATAGGTCGCCATCAACGCCGCCAGTTTGGCGCTGTGCTGCTCGGCTTTCAAACGCAGATCGTTCAGATCCACGTTGCCGTTGTCGTCGCACTTCACCGCCACGACTTTCATGCCCACCATCTGCGCGGACGCAGGGTTGGTGCCGTGTGCGGAATTGGGGATCAGACAGACGTCGCGATCGCCTTCTCCGCGGCTCTGATGATAAGCGCGAATCGCCAGCAGGCCCGCGTATTCGCCCTGTGAACCCGCATTGGGCTGCAGAGAGAACGCAGCGTAACCGGTTGCGGCGCTGAGCATACGCTCCAGATCAGCGATCAGGGCGCGATAGCCTTCCGTTTGATCCAGCGGCGCGAAGGGGTGAATCGCGCAGAAGCCGTCCCAGCTCACCGGGGTCATTTCCGTGGTGGCGTTCAGCTTCATGGTGCAGGAACCCAGCGGGATCATGGTGCGGTCGAGCGCCAGATCCTTGTCCGACAGACGACGCAGATAACGCAGCATTTCCGTTTCGGAATGGTAACGGTTGAATACGGTGTGCGTCATGAATGCGCTTTGACGGCGCAGCTCGGCGGGAATCGCATCCTTGGCGGAGGCGTCCAGCGTCGCGACATCCGCAACCGGCTTGCCGGAGGCGAATACATGTAAAAGTGCGGCGACATCTTCGCGGGTAGTTGTTTCGTCCAGTGAAACGCCCAGGGTTTTATCATCGATGCGCCGCAGGTTGATCTTCTGCTGCAGAGCGGCTTGGTAGACCGCGTCTGTATCGCCGCCAGTGGCGACGGACACAGTGTCAAAGAAATGCGCCGTGTTGACGGTGCGTCCCGCCTGCTTCAGGCCTTCCGTCAGGATGGCGGTCAGGCGATGCACGCGACGGGCGATGCGCTTGAGTCCTTCTGGACCGTGATAAGCGCCGTACATAGAGGCGGTGATCGCCAGCAACGCCTGTGCGGTACAGATGTTCGATGTCGCGTTCTGACGACGAATGTGCTGTTCGCGGGTCTGCAGCGCCAGGCGGTAGGCTTTATCGCCATTGGCGTCTACGGAAACGCCTACCAGACGACCTGGCAGAGAGCGCTTGTACTCGTCTTTAGTGGCGATGTAAGCCGCGTGCGGGCCGCCAAAGAACAAGGGCACGCCGAAACGCTGGCTGTTGCCGATAGCGATATCCGCACCCAGTTCGCCCGGAGGCGTCAACAGGGTCAGAGACAGAATATCCGCCGCCATGATCGCCAACGCATTGGCTGCGTGTGCGGTTTTGATCAGTTCGCGGTAATCACGGACATCGCCGTTGACGCCCGGATATTGCAACAGAACAGCGAAGTAATCATGGTTTTGCAGGTCTTTCTGCGGATCGCCGACAACCACTTCAATGCCCAAAGGCTCAGCGCGGCCTTTAACCACTTCGATCGTCTGCGGCAGACAGTCATCCGCAACAAAGAACACATTGCTCTTGTTCTTGGCGTTGACGCGACGACACATGGTCATGGCTTCCGCCGCCGCGGTGCCTTCGTCCAATAGAGAAGCGTTGGCCATTTCCATACCGGTGAGGTCGCCGATCATGGTTTGGAAGTTCAACAGCGCTTCCAGACGGCCTTGGGAGATTTCCGGCTGATACGGAGTATAAGCGGTGTACCAGGCGGGGTTTTCCAATACGTTACGGAGGATGACCGTCGGCGTCAGGGTGTTGTAGTAACCCATGCCGATGTAGGTTTTGAAAACTTTGTTACGTTCAGCGAAGGCTTTCAGCTCCGCCAGCGCCTGTGCTTCGGTGCAAGGGCCGTCGAGATCGAGACCTTCCTGGATGCGGATGGTTTCAGGAACGGTTTTGCTGATCAGCGTTTCCATGTCGGCCACGCCCAGCGCGTTCAACATGGCGGTCTTTTCCGCTTCATCCGGGCCGATGTGGCGACCGATGAAAGCGTCCCGCTGCTCCAGTTCAGCCAGAGTTTCGCGTGTATCGCTCATGATCTTACTCTCCTGTCAGCGCCTTATAAGCCGCGTCATCCATCAGCGACTCAACTTCAGAAGCATTGGATAGAGAGATTTTGTAAATCCAACCTTCTCCTGTGGGGTCTTCGTTCACTTTCCCAGGTTCGTCGCTCAGCGCTTCGTTCACGGCGACTACGACGCCGCTGACGGGGCTCTTGATATCGCTGGCGGTTTTCACCGACTCCACTACGCCGATATCTTCGCCCTGGCTGACTTCACGGCCCACTTCGGGCAGCTCAACGAACACCAGATCGCCCAGTTGCGCCTGTGCGTAATCTGTAATGCCCACAACACCGACTTCATCGGACTCCATGGACAACCACTCGTGATCTTCGGTGAATTTCAGACCGCTCATACGTAACATACTCCTCAATTGGAACCGGTTGGAATAAATTATCCTTCTGAGCCCGCCTCAGGACGTATCGACAGAGAGAGACGCCGCCGAAACAGGACTACAGCGATATCGTTTTTATATAGCTGAACCATAACTCCGGGCTATTGATTTGTGAAATTAATAGTTAAAATGCATTTATTTAAAATATTTATGGTAACGCTGTGAATTATCTCCCTACCGATCTCCTGCAAACCTTTGTCGCCGTAGCGGATTATGGCGGTTTTACTCAGGCTGGCGACGCGTTGGGACGCTCCCAACCAGCAATCAGTCTGCAGATCCGGCGACTGGAGGAGTTAGTAGGCACCACCCTGCTGGTGCGCAACAACAAGGCGCTGGCTCCCACGCCGGAGGGGCTGATTCTGTTGCAGTACGCCCGCGACATCCTCGCTCTTAATAAAGAAGCTATGATCAAACTATCGCAGCCGGAGCTGGCCGGCTGCCTGCGCCTGGGGATTCCCAACGAATTCGCCAGTTCGTTGCCGGAGGTGTTGGGCAAGTTTTCCCAGGCGCACCCTAACGTCACGCTGGAGGTCACCTGCGATCTCAGTTCCAATCTGGTGGAGCGTTATCGCTCTAAAGAGCTGGACTTGGTGTTCGCCCTACATACCAGCCTGCGCACTATCTCTCCGGAAGAAGGCTGGATGGAGGATCTGGTGTGGGCCACCAGCATTCATCACACCTGCCATACCCGCCATCCGGTGCCGTTGATCGTCGCGCCGCGGGGCTGCGTTTACCGCCATCGCATTATTGAAGCCCTGGACTCCATGAGCATTCCCTGGCGCATTGTTTACACTTGCGCCAGTTTCAGCGGCATACGCGCAGGCGTACTGGCGGGACTGGGGGTCACGGTCCTGGGCAAAAGCATCGTGCCTGAAGGATTGCGCGTGGTGGAGAGCAGCGACTATCTGCCCGCCTTGCCGGGCGTGCAAATGCGTCTTTTATATAACCGGGAACAGACTTCACCCGCCGTGGCCGGCTTCGTGCAGTTTATTTCCCGTACTGCGCCGGTGGCGGGCGACGGCTTGAGTCTGGATGGCCTGCGCGCTGGCTAACTCAAGAAACAAAAATTTATTGACGGAATCTGGTCAAAAAGCGCGCTACTTGTTTTTAACGCCCCCTCATAGGTGTTTTATCGGCGAAAGCCTTGCAATCAAGTCATTTGTAGCGATGGCGGGAGGACGACGATGTTTCGTTCATGCACGATTCTTCTGACACTACTGATTTCAGTCACAGCAATGGCGGAGGGGGTGATCGTGAATCGCGCGCCCCTCGACGCCCAAGTGGCCAACTACTTCGCGCAGCAAGGGATTCGTCTGCAACCGGGCCAATACTGGTACGACGCACACACCGGCGCATGGGGCTTTGAAGGCGGCCCGACTGTCGGCGTCACCTATCCTGGACTTCCCATCTCCGCTCCCCTGCCCGCGGATATCTCCGGCGGCGGCACCAGCATTTTTATCAACGGTCGGGAAATACACCCCAGCGAAGCCATGGCTCTGAGAAACTATTTCGGCCAGGCGATTCCCGGGCGTTACTGGCTCAACGCCGCAGGCGTCGGCGGTTATGAAGGCGGGCCGGCGCTATTTAATCTGGCGCCGATGTTCAGCAACCGGGGCGGCGGCAGTCGCGGCCTGGGTCACAGTGGCCGTGGCGGTTCGGTAATCAGCGACGGAACCACCTCGGGGTTTATTTCATCCGACCCCAGCCATGGAATCAGCGTCACCTGCGGCCCTGACGGCGGCTGTATCTACTGAGTATTAAAGCGGAGTCGTATCCGCTAATCCGACGCCGCCGGCTTCCTGACCACTGTCAGCGACGCCGGCGGAATGACAGGCAAACCCTCCCCTTTTAACAGCTTTACAAACGCCGCCTTGGGCAGAGGCTTGCTGAGCAGAAAACCCTGCACCTCATCGCAGTCGCGCTCCTGCAAAAAACGCAACTGCTCCACATTCTCCACGCCTTCGGCCACCACTTTGAGGCCCAGCGCCCGGCCTAGCAGAATAATGCCGCTGGCTAAAGCTTGATTATTGGGGTCTTCCGGTAAGTCGCGAATAAACATGCGGTCGATCTTGAGCGTATCTATCGGCATCCGCTTGAGCCGGCTGAGAGAGGAATATCCCGTACCGAAATCATCAATGGCCACGCTCAGGCCCAGCGACCGCACCTGTCTGAGCACCTCCACGCTGCGTTCCTCATACTGTAGAGCGCCTTCCGTTACTTCCAGCTCCAGATCCAGGTCGGACGGCTCCAGTCCCCAGCGTTGCAATGCATGTTCGATGCGCCCTTTGACATCGTAATGCTCTAATTGTTTGCCTGAAACATTAAAAGCGATACGTGGCAACTTCAGCCCCTCTTTCAACCAGCCCGCCACATCCCGACACAGCTGGTTGATCACCCACCTGCCAATGGGGTCGATCAGAGCGCTGTCTTCCGCAATATTGATGAAACAGTAGGGGGTTATCAGTCCCCGCGTGGGATGCCGCCAGCGCAGTAGCGTCTCCGCTCCCACCAGCTTGCCGCTGGCCAGATTGAATTGCGGCTGGTAGTAGAGTTCAAACTCATTGCGCTCCAGGGCTTGCCGCATCTCACTGCTCAGAGTCAGGTGCTCTATCGCCCTTTCCGTCAATTCGCTGGTGTAGAACTCAAAGGTATTGCGGTGCAGCTCTTTGGCCCGATACATGGCCGCATCCGCCGCCCGCGCCAGATTCTGCGCGCTATCCGCATCATGAGGGAAAATAGCAATGCCAATACTGGCGGAGCAGACAATTTCATGGCCGCCGATGTGAATGGGCTGACGAATGGTTTCGATCAGTTTGCCAGCCATGGCGGCGGCGTCCTCGGTGTTGGACAGCTCTTCCAGACTGATGGTGAACTCGTCTCCCCCCAGGCGCGCCACCATATCTTCGCCCCGCACCGCTTCCGACAACCGTCGCGCCACGGTTTTCAGCAGGATATCGCCAGCCTCATGCCCCATGGTGTCGTTGATAATCTTGAAGCGATCCAGGTCGATAAACATCAGCGCTACTTGCATACGCCGCCGCTTGGCCCGCTCCAGGGAAATCTCAAGGCTGTTGAAGAACAGCAGTCGATTGGGCAACCCGGTCAGCGAGTCATGGTTGGCGAGATGGCGCAGTTGCTTTTCCTTCTCTTTGATCACGCTGATGTCAGAGAACACCGACACATAGTTGGCGATTTTACCGTTTCTATCGTAGACCACATTGATGTTCTGCCAGGCGGGATAGATCTCGCCATTACGCCGCTTGTTCTCGATCTCGCCCTGCCAGTGGCCGTGCTCGGTGATGGAGCGCCACAGGGATTGGTAAAAGGTTTTGTCATGGCGGCCGGACTGTTGCAGGCGGGGGTTGCGTCCGTAGACATCTTCCAGGGTGTAGCCAGTAATCTCGGTGAAGGCGTTGTTCACCGCCACGATATTGCGCGCGTCGTCTGTGATAATGACCGCTTCGCGGATGGCGTCGAACACCACCGCCGCCTGCTGCAGCTCCTTCTCGTGGCGACGACGTTCCGTGTAATCCACCAATATGCAGCGGCTGCCCCGAAACTCGCCGTCCTCACTCTGCAGCGCCGTGCTGCTCAGTAAAACGCAGAATAACCGGCCGTCTTTGCAGCGAACATTCAACTCCAGATTGCTCAGCGTGCCGCCTTTCTTCAGTTGCCCCAGCTTATCCCAGCACAACTGCACGCAGTCTTCCGACAGCAGATCGCAAAACATAACTTTGCCGACCAGCTCATTACGTGAATAGCCCAGCCAGCGTAGCGCCGTCTCGTTGATGTCCACGATCAGTCCTTGAGGGTCCAGGGAGTGATAGCCACATGGCGCATTGTTATAGAGATCGTAGATCAGGTGCGCATATTCATTCTTGCGATTTTCATCGCGCTTACGCTCAGTGATGTCCTGAATGGTTCCGTGCATTTGCACAGGGTGTCCCTGAGCGTCAAAGATCACCTCGCCCGCCCCGCACATGATGCGCTCCTCGCCTCCGGGCCAGATGACGCGATGTTCGATGGCGTACACCTGCTTATTCTCCAACGCCTCATCCACGAGCTTGACCACGCGCGCCCTGTCATCTGGATGCACGCATTCCAGGAACTTTTCATAGGAGGCCTTGTTGTTGTGGAGCGACAGGCCCAGATTGCGATAGACCTGATCCGACCAATACACCTCGTTGCATTTTAGATCCCAAAGCCAGTTGCCCAGCCGGGCGATTTGCTGCGCTTTATCCAGGTTGTTGCGGCTCTCGCGCAATGCCTCATTGCGAGCCTCATTGGAAGTGAGTATCCAGGCCACCACGGCGCCGATCAGAACGACACAGGCGATCAGGAGATACAACATGGCGCTTTGCAGAGACAGTTCCGCTTTCTGCGCGGCGGGCAACGCCTCCATCATCTGATAATCAGCCCACAAAAATACCGTGGAGAGCAGGCCAGCGCCAAGCAAGGAGAAGACGAGTAAACGTCGGAGGTAGGAACGAATATGACTTTTGAGATGTATCAAGCGCACGCTGTGGAATCTTCCCAGGTTTTCGCATGTCCGCCAGTAGCGGCTTTGTTGTTTTTTTATAAAGGAAACTAGCACAAGACCGCGATTTTGCCTTAGTGGGGCGCAATAAAAGCCAAATGAATTGATGACTGTCAAACCGACTAAAAATAGTCATGGAAATTGGATGAGTTTCAACCAGACTATCTACACTCCACGGGCTCAATGAATCACCTTAAGCAGCAGGGGTACTGATCACCTACTCCAACCCAAAAGGAGACGTCGCCATGAACCACAGACATATCCTCGCTCCCCTAAAACCTCTTACTGTCGCCTTGATGCTCAGCCTGGCCGCCTCCGCCTCTGGCCACGGTTTCTTTGGCTCAAGCGCTTCCGATAGCGATTGTGAAGACTGCGCCGGCGGCGGTCAGGGCATGATGAGGAGCGGGCATATGATGGGAAGCGGCGGCATGTTCACAAGCGACGACTGGAGCGCATCCAACTGGAGCGGCTACGGTCGCCATTCCATGATGGGGTCTGATCACAGGTTCGGTCACGGGTACATGATGGGCGATGGCTTTATGATGGGCGGCATGATGGATTTAAGCACACCGCGGATGGCTGGCCTGCTGGGGCTGGATGATAAGCAGCGCAACAAGATTGAAGAAATTCAAAAGCAGTTGGGCGAACAACAGTGGATTCATTTTCAGGAGATGTACAAACAACACGCCGCCATGCAGAGCCTGTTCAACAAAGACGAAATGAATGACAAAGCCATTCTGGAAGCGCATCGCGCCATGGCGGACGCCCATCTCAAAATGCTGGAAATTCAATTGCAGGCGCGCAGAAAAATGCAGGAAGTGCTCACCGAGGAACAAAGGGAGCGCGTACATCAAATTCAGGATTATGATTGGGGCGCGCGGTAGCGTCTTTACAGACTATGGCGACGGATCAGTTAAGCGCCGCCGCCTCTTTGACGCTGCGCTTATCCAGAGACGCATTGAGCTTGTCCTCGCGCCCGCTCTCCCTCAGCACCGATTGGCGGTTGCGACGCAACAGACCGGTCACCTCTTCCTGTTGATCCCGGGTAAAGGAACTCCACTCCGGCCACTGCTCCGGCGCCCACAGGAACTGGTTGTAATCCGGCAGCCAGCCCGACATCAATTGCGCCCGTAAAATTTCAAATAACTTGGCGGGGTTTTCGTACACAAACCATTCCGGTATATCCATGGCTTCGACAATCTTATAGGACACGGATTGCTTGAGTTCATCATGCAGATACTGTGGCGATTTCTGCCCGATGATATGCCGCAAATAGCAGGCGATCAGGTAGGGAAAGCGGTTTTCAGAATCGATTGAGGTTTTATTATTGCCCAGCTTGGGATAATAGCGGTCCAGCTCCTCCAGCGCTTCCTCGTTCCGTCCCAGCTTGATGAGCGTGGCGGCCACCGGCAGCGCGTAGGAGCGATTCCCCGGTTGTTGGCTGCGCCGTTGCTGAAATACAGACAACGCCGCCTCATAGTCCCGGTTGATAGAGTACTGCAGACCGCGCGCGTAGAGATAGTTGGCGCCGGTGCGCATGCCCGGCGGCACCTGAATCAGTAATTCCTGCGCTTTCTTCATATCCCCGAGCGCCATCCACAGAATCGCCTCGGTTACCTTATTGTTGGGTTGCCGCCCGATCACATGGGGATACATGCGCGACCAGTTGAAGTAATCCGTCGCCGTGTCCACCGTAATTGGCAGGAATTCCAGTTGGTCCAAAGGCCGGTACAGGTAATCCGGCTCCAGCGCCAGGGCGCGTTGATAAGTATCGCGTGCCTGCTCCAGACGCCCCATACGCAGCAGAGTATAGGCTTTCCCCCGATTGATGCCGCCGGAAAAGGGCTCCAGCTCTAACGCCTGCTCATACATGGCCAGAGACTGAATATAGCGCCCCTGGGAGCGCAGCAACTGCCCGTACCATAGGTAGCCAGGCGTGTAATTCGGCGCCATCTCCATGGCTTTTTTATAGAAGCCTTCCGCCTCACTCTCCCTGCCCTGCTCCGAAAACTGCAAAGCGCGGGATGCATAGGCCTGTGGCATGCCGGGGTCCAGAGCGAAGGCGCGGTCCAGCAGAGGCGCGCACTTTTCCGAGACCGTGCTGGCGGGCAGATCCGAATAAACGCTCAGGAAATGGTAACTGTCGCACAGGGCGACGTAGGCTGGCGCGAACTGTCCGTCGAGGCTGATCGCCTGAGAAAAATTCTGTAGCGCGCGCTGCAGCGAGAGCACGTCGCGCTGGGACCAATAGTGACGTCCCTGCAAGTAATAATCGTAAGCTTCCGGGTCCGGCTCGCGGCGGTCACTGAACTCGTCACTGGGCGCGTTGAGTTGAGACAACAATGTCTCCGTCAGATCCTGGTGAAATGCATACAGCTTACTGGCGTCGCCTTCAATGAGGCCGCTCCACTGGGAGTCTCTGCCCGCCAGATCGGTAATATTGAGAATCAACCTCAAGCTGGAGCCGGTGACCTGCAAACTGCCGCTGACCGCACTGCCACGATCAGGGCGCGACCAGGGCGCAGTCTCGCTGAACACCACCCGCGCGCCATGCAGAGTAACCAGTCGCGAACGAATAGCGTCCGTGACGCTGGTGGCCAGATACGCGCTATCGCGATGGTGGGAGGCGTCCACCAATTGAATCGGGTAAACAATGATTTGGCTGGGAGCATGGGGTTTGGGATAAAAAACGCCGAACCCTAATGCGAACACCAAGGCGAGCGCGCCGACACTGATCCCCCACTTACACAAACCGCGCCGACGGCCCTGGGCGTCAGTGTGGGGACACAGACCGTCCACATCCGGCTGCGACATTTGCGCCACAATACGATAAGTAGAGCCGTCTCGTTCTATGTAACGACGCGGTCTGCCATTATCTCCGAACGCTTTGCGTAATTGAGAAATAATCTGATCGACGGAAGCATCCGGCTGCGCGGACGACGGCCAGATTTTTTCCTGCAGTTGCGCCTCCCCCAGCGCCCGGCCCTGCGCTTCCACCAACGCAAGTAGAGCCGCCATCGCTTTAGGGGTAAGAGAAATTTCACAATCCTGGTCAGCCAGTTTGTTGGCTTCCGGGTCGACCCACCAGTCTCCGATTTTAAAGGGTCTAAGGGGGTGAATCTGGCGTCTGATCATCCTTCTCTGCCCATCAAGTCCTTGTTAGGTGTTGTCCTGTGTCCTGAAAATCGGGGGCTACGGCATTATGGAGAATTCCAATAGCGCTAGAAAGCGTATTTCCTCCGGGGAGCCCATCGCCTTAATCTCCGCCATCGCCAGCGGATATGCTATAAGACTTTTCTCCCAAAACTGGTATTTTTCTCACATTGTTAAGAAAAAATAACTTTATACAGACGGTTACAGCCGATCTCCCGCCTTCGCCTTCCCGGACGTCGATTCTACGCCAGCATTAATCAGAATAAAATTACCGCTGGCCACTTTGCACATTGTGACCCTCCCCGCTTTTACGGCATAACAGAAAACACCCAAAAAGCGGACAACCTGTCCTCTTATTTGGCCGCCCAATAATAAAAAGAACGCGAGGGACACTATGCAACCCAATTTCATCCCCGCCGGCCTTGCGCCGGCTCTTTGTCTTTCTATCGCAGCGTTGACCGGATGCAGTAGCGACACCACTGGCGGCGACAGCTCCAGCGGCGCCAACTTCCCTGACAACGCAAAATTCATCAGCGCCGACGGCGACATCACCATCGCAATCAAAACTGCGTTCATCACCGCGCAGTCCGGCGATTATCTGGTGTTGCCCGAAGGACGCCTGCAAATCACCGACACGCTGACCCTGGACGGCGATCCCGACGGCGATGGGACGTCACTGGAGAATATCACCATCGCCGGGTACGGCATGGATAAGACCATCCTGGACTTTTCCGGCTCTCTGGGCGGCGACGGCATATTCATTCAGAACATGAAGGACATCACTGTCCGCAACCTCGCCGTGGAGGAAGCCGCCAACAACGGCATCAAGCTGAAGGACTCCGACGGCATTCGTCTGCAATACACCCGCACCGAGTGGAAAGGCGAATTAAACTCGGACAACGGCGCCTACGGCCTGTATCCCGTGGAATGCTCCAACATCCTGATCGAAGACTCCTATGTGCGCGGTTCGGCGGACGCCGGCGTTTACGTCGGGCAGTCCCGTAATATCGTGGTGCGGCGCAATATCGCCAAAGAGAACGTCGCGGGCATCGAAATCGAAAACTCTCACAACGCGGATGTTTACAACAATGTGGCGGAAAGCAACACCGGCGGCATTCTGGTGTTCGATCTGCCAATCGGCAATCACAAATACGGCTCCACCGTAAGGGTGTTCAACAACATCATCCGCGATAACAATACCGATAACTTCGCCAACGCCAGCAGCAATCCCGCCGGCGTGCATATCGTGCCTCCCGGCACCGGCGTGATCGTGCTGTCCACCGCGGATGTGGAGGTTTATAACAACGCCATCAGCAACCACGACACCACCTCCGTCACCGTCTCTTCGTTCTTCATCGCCGCCACGCAGACGGAGATGGCGCAATATGTCATGGACGGCATCATGGCTGACGGCTGGCGCTCCGTTCCTCGTAATATCTCTATTCACGACAACAGCATCAGCGACTCAGGTGCCAGTCCGCGAGGCGATTTAATACAGGGTGTGCTCCCCGCATTTCAGGCCATTGGGGAGACCACCCTGCCCAGCGTTCTGTACGACGGCTTCGGAGAGTTACTGGCCCGCGCAGGCTATGGCGCGCCATTTTCTGAGGAACCATTCGCTGCGGACGGATCGGAGAACATTTGCGTCTTCAACAATGGCGACGCCACCAAGGGTTTCCTCTATAACCCGGACCCAACCACATTTACTGACGCAGACCCCGCCGACGGCGAACCTGACGCCACCACTGGCGTCGGCGCCAGTCTGTTGGTCTGCGATCTGGACCGGCTTCCCGCCGCCACCGCCACGGTCGCCGGCAAAGTGCACGGATGCAGTCAGGATGACGCCCATGCGGCTTGCAGCCTGTGATGAAACACCAAGGCTAGACACATCAGTAAAGAGTTGAGGCGCTTATGCAAAACAATAAAAAAGCCGCTATCTGTGGCGGCGTGCTGTGGATAATGGCCGGAGTGATCGCCGGCTGCAGCAGCGGTGGCGACGGAACCGCTGACAGTGGCGGCTCCACCGCCAAAGAAGCAGGCGTGTGCGGCGAAAGCGGCGATGGGGTGAACTGGAGCGCGCTGGCTTCCACCAATTGCCGCTATCTGTCCAGCTATCGCCTGTTCAGCGGTGCGGACCCAACGCAGACCACCGGCGGGGCCGGCATAGTATATGATCTCGCCACCCCTCTGTTCACGGATTATGCGAGCAAATACCGCGTGGTGTACGTTCCTGAAGGCAAACAGGCCCAGTACAGCGAACAGGAAATTATCGACTTTCCCGAAGGAACCGTCATTACCAAAACCTTCGCGCTGCCGACGGACACGGCTAACCGCGGACTGGACAATGAGCGCTTACTGGAAACCCGCCTGTTGATCCGGCGCGCCAGTGGTTGGGTCGCCCTGCCCTATATTTGGGACGCCAATGAGGACGACGCGGAGCTGAGCGTGGCGGGAGGCAATTACGCCGCAACGGTAGTGCATAACGGGGTGCAGCAAAGCTTCACTTATCAGGTTCCAGACACTAATAAGTGCAAGCAGTGTCACCAGTTCAAGACGGAGTCCGGCTCCCGCTTTGTTCCCCTGGGACCCAAAGCGCGTCAGCTTAACTGGACTTACACTTACGCCGACGGCGCCGCCAACCAGCTTGCCTACTGGAAACAGAAAGGCATTCTTTCCGGTCTGCCGGATGATCTGTCCAGCATAGACAGCGTGCCCAACTATGGCGACGCGGACGCTTCCAATCTGGCGGGCTATTCCGACGATCAGATCCATCGTCTGGCGAAAGGCTACCTGGACATTAACTGCGCGCATTGCCACCGTCCTGAAGGCGGCGCCTCGAACACCGGCCTCAGCCTGGAGTTCTGGCGCAGCTTCGCGGACTACCAAAGTCAGCACGGCGTTTGCAAACAGCCCGTGGCTTACGGCGGCGGCGCACTGAGTTACGACATCGAGCCGGGATCGCCGGACGCCTCCATCATCAACTTCAGAATGGCGTCCGACCAGCCAGGCGACAAGATGCCGGAAATCGGCCGGCAGCTTGTGCACCAGGAAGGACAGGCTCTGATACATGAATGGATTGCGCGGATGGCGACCAACGACTGCGTAGATTAAGCCCTTGCGCGCGTCGATAATTCAGGTTACAACCTGACAACAGGCTGCACATACGCGCCAAACGACAAAAAAACTTTATAAAAACAGTCGCTAAACCAGCTTTTGCGACACCCTAGACGCTAAACCGAACGGACTGCCCCCGGGGGCAGTCCTAGCCATTTCTTGAACGCATGCCGAAAGTTGGCGACCTCCGTAAACCCCAGCCTGTCTGCGATATCATCCACCGCCAGCGCCTCCTCCTGTAACAACGCAATCGCCTGCTGACACCGAATCCGATTGAGCAGCCGCTGATAATTGATCCCCGCTGTCGCCAGCCGACGCCGCAATGTGCGCGGACTCATATTCAGTCGCCTGGCGATTTCCGGCAGCTCAGGGAAGCCTCGGCTGGCGTATAGCATGTCGCTGATGCGCTGCACCAGACTGGTTTCATCCCAGGCGGTGAACTGCAGATAGGTCGGCTGTTCTTGCATCGGCGTCGCGTCGGGTAAATGCACCCGCACCGGCTCCTCCAGCAAACGAACGTCAAACGCCCATTCGATGAAAGGCTGCGAAAAACGTAATTGATCGCCGAAGACCAGACGATATATTTTTTGGTCCGTCGGCGGCTCTCGCGTAAAAGACACATAACGCAAAGGAAAGTCGAATCCCGCCACCTCTCTGGCGACGGTGAAAAAAGCGGCGATACAGATCTCCATCAGGAAATCGAGGGTCTCATGATCCAGACCGCTGACGTTGTAGTGCCGCACCACCACCTGATCGCCCTGTAAGGTGAGCGATTTGTCCATCACAACGCCAAGCTGATCATAGTTGCGCTCCACCAGCACCAGGGCTTCGCCCAGCGTTCGGCAGGTCGCCACCTGCACGCCGATTTCTCCCAGACTGGCCAGCGTGTAGGACTGCCCGATAGCGCACCCCAGGCCGGGAGTAGCGTAGCGCTCTCGCACCAGATCCAGCGTTTGCAGCAATCTATGAGTGGGCATGGAAGGCTCTTCCCACAAGCGCTCCCAATCCAGCCCCACCCGCTTCAAAACAGACTCCACAAACTCGACGTCGCCCCATTCCCCCAGGCACGCCAGAATATTGCGTAACTCATAACTGGGATAAGGCTGATCGCCGATCACCGACTGCGTGAAAAACCCCTGCTCCAACTCCTTAGATATTGCGTTCACAGTACTCCCTGCCCCCTTCCATTGTTGTTATCGATAGCTTCAAAAAACCTATCGCGGCGGCTGAATACTGGATGTCCGCAATACTGCAGGTTATGACCGGCCTGACGCAGGCCGACAAAAACAGTTAACTGAACGTTATTCAGAAGAGATCATGCACCCTTGCCGTGAATCCAGGCAAAAGCTTTTTAGCGGACGGTGAGAGAATTGCGACCTGGGTCAAATCATGCAGACTTGCATGTCCCCATGGGGTTTGCATGGGGTCTATGCTTGATGCTCAATCATCGAGAAATAATTTTTCTATAAGTTTATCTCTTACTTTCTCATCAATCACACGCCACCAATACGGGATCTCATCCGTCTTCGGCTCGCCTTTAAACTCATATATTTTTGCTAAACCTAATAACTCGATTGGATTACTGGCGATGAACTTGTAACCATTTTTTCCGCGCACCAAAGACACATTGAAAGATCTGCTTCTGCAAGCGGTAGGGCCTCATCGTCATAGCGAAGCCATAACCTGTAGCCTTGCTTTTTAAGAATATTTAGACATGTATTGTGTACGTTCGAATGACTACCTAGCGCCATTTTCAACTCTCGTAGTGCTGGTTGGATATAAAAAGCAGGACTTCAAGCGGACAGCAAATGATTGTACGCCCGTCAATTTCCAGCAGCTTGTAAATTACCGACATTTCACGCCCAAACCCAGCAGTGGTCAGCGGATTTCCCTTAATATCACACCGCCACACTTGGCCCTAAGCGGCGATTGCTCTATCATGCGCGACCGTTTCTGTTTATTTCCTGGACAATGCTGTGATTAGTACCGCGAACATTACCATGCAATTCGGCTCCCGGCCGCTGTTTGAAAACGTCTCCGTCAAGTTCTCTCCCGGCGGCCGCTACGGCCTGATCGGCGCTAATGGTTGCGGGAAGTCGACGTTTATGAAAATCCTCGGCGGCGATTTGAGCCCCACCGCCGGCGTGGTTTCCATTGAGCCCAACGCCCGCGTAGGTAAGCTGCGTCAGGATCAGTTCGCCTATGAAAGCTACTCTGTTATCGACACCGTCATCATGGGCTATCCCGAGCTCTGGGAAGTGAAGCGTGAGCGGGACCGCATCTATAGCCTGCCGGAAATGAGCGACGAGGACGGCATGAAAGTAGCCGACCTGGAAGGCGCCTTCGCAGAGATGGACGGTTACACCGCCGAATCCCGCGCAGGTGAATTGTTGATTGGCGTCGGCATTCCCGTCGAACAGCATTATGGTCTGATGAGCGCTGTCGCTCCCGGCTGGAAGTTACGGGTTCTTCTGGCGCAGGCGCTGTTTTCCGATCCAGATGTTCTGCTGCTCGATGAGCCGACCAACAACCTGGACATCAACACCATCCGCTGGCTGGAAGATGTGTTGAACGCCAGAAACAGCACCATGATCATTATTTCCCACGACCGTCACTTCCTGAACAGCGTCTGCACGCACATGGCGGATGTGGATTACGGCGAGATTCGCCTCTACCCTGGCAACTATGACCAATACATGGCCGCCTCGACTCTGGCCCGATCACAGCTGCTGGCTGAGAATGAGAAGAAGCAGGCGCAGTTGGACGATCTGGCGCAGTTCGTCGCCCGCTTCTCCGCCAACGCGTCCAAAGCCAAGCAGGCGACATCCCGCGCTCGTCAGATGGAGAAAATCCAGCTGGCGGAAGTCAAAGCCTCCAGCCGGGTTAACCCCTACATCCGCTTCAACCAGGAAAAGAAATTGTTCCGTCTGGCGCTGGAAGTGGAAGGCCTCAGCAAAGGCTATGAAGACCTCAGCCTGTTTAAAAAGCTGGATATGATGGTTGAAGTTGGCGAAAAAGTGGCGGTTCTGGGCGCTAACGGCGCGGGTAAAACCACACTGATGCGCTGCCTGATGAATGAAGTCGAACCGGACGCCGGCGTCGTAAAGTGGTCGGAAGGCGCGTCGATTGGTTACTACGCCCAGGATCACGCGGCTGATTTCGCTGAAGACATGAGCTTATTCGAGTGGATGAGCCAATGGCGCCAGCCTAAAGATGACGACCAGGTGATTCGCGGCATCCTGGGACAATTGCTGTTTTCCGGCGATGAGATCAAAAAGTCCGTCACCAAAATTTCCGGGGGTGAACAGGGCCGCATGCTGTTCGGAAAGATCATGCTGCAACGTCCCAACATTATTGTTATGGACGAACCCACCAACCACTTGGACATGGAATCCATCGAATCCCTCAACTTCTCTCTGGAGAAGTTCGAAGGCACCGTCGTTTTCGTCAGCCACGACCGCGAATTCGTCTCCTCACTCGCCACGCGAATCATCGATATCACACCTACCGGCGTGATCAATTTCGCAGGCACTTATGATGAATACCTGCGCTCACAGGGCATGGACGTTTAATTTAAAAAGAAAGGGGCCGAAATTTGTTTCGGCTCCTTTTTAATTTACCCCACCTAAGCCTTTCTCGATTCCCCCGCCCCAACAAGAAATAACTGGCTCTCATAGCTCAACTCAATATTTCCGTCTTGCATATACTGGTTCAGCAACGCATCCAGCCTCTGTAGAAAGCGTGTTTCGTCCTCCGCCAGTGCGCGTTGCGCCTGTGTCGATGAGCGGCTCATGCCGACGAAGGCTGAGGCGGGAATAGACATTGTCCAATGATGTGAGTGAAACGCCACCGCCTCGCGCGGACGGGTAAACGCGTCGGCGATTTCGCCCTGGAAATCGAAGCTCCGGTAGTGGCGGCTGTAGCCTGGGCTGCATGTCTCCAGCAGACTTTCGTAGCCTTCCAGGAATGGGCTGTTTTGATAGAGGCGATTGTTTTGAATGACGGCGAATACGCCACCGGAAGACAGCGCCTGTCGGGTCGCCGCCAGCATTTGGGGACGGTCCATCCACTGAAAGGATTGCGCCGCCAGAATCAGATCAAGCTCTGGTAGCGTCGGGATGATCTCCTCCGCCTTTCCTAAGCGCCAATCGACATTAGGAAACTTACGCCGCCCTTGCGCGATCATGTCAACGGAGATATCCACCGCATAATAACGATGCTGATTACCCAGTATCGGCATCAGCCCTTCCAGTGCGATGCCCGTTCCCGCCCCGACATCAGCGATGTTCAAGGAGTCACGCTCAGGCAAGGCGTCCTTGATAATCGCCATTAACGCCTGAGGATAACGGGGACGATACAGATCATAGTCTTCTGCAAGACCATCGAATTTTTCCTTGGTCATCATGGCATTCCTTTATGAGTGAAAAAGCGAAGCGATTATAATCTCTTTTTCAATGATCGCGACCTTACGCGATAGAATGCAACCCATCCCTGGCGTGCATTGCATGCAGTCACTCTCGTGCAAATTGGAGTTCCTTCTGTCCATGACCAAAGCAAGCGTTTACCTATCCATCCTGTCCAGGTTACGAGTAGTCATCGCGGTTGGGTTCACCTGCCTCGCGTTGGTCACCGCCGCCCACAGCATAAACGCGTTATTGTTTGACGAGAGCGTCGGCGCCGCCAAAAGCATAGGGAGCAATTTACTGCTGACAGAAGGGTTGCTGATCCTGTCCGCTTTATTCGCCTCCAACGCCAGATCAGTCGTAGCAAAACCTGTTTTTTACGCGCTGACTTTACCGGCCCTGCTGGTTGGCGTTCCGTTACTACTTACACTGATTGTGTCAGCGGCCGGCGCTTGACTTATTAACCTGACAGACAAACAGCTTCCTTCTATTTGCCTGAAACGACAGCTCTTGCGCACATAGTGACCACAGGTCATTTATTTAACATTCTTCTTGTTATTCAATCTACTAGACGGTAGATTGATGCGCCTTCCCATCGCGGTTGGCGCCTACAGAACCATTCACTTCCTGTATCGCCGCCGCTTAATACAAGGAGTACTTCTGTGACAAAAGGCATCGTTACTTTCGCCTCCCTACTCTCTCTGCTTTCGCTCACCGCGTGCGGCGGAGGCTCTGGAAGCTCAGGCGGAGCTTCGGGTCAGACAAATACACCAGATCCCGCTGAAGTGGTCGACCCCGGTCCGGCGACAGGTCAGTTTCCTGACAGCGCCATGTGGTCCGGCCGTGCGAACTACCGCACTATTTCTTCTGACTTCAAAAATCAGATTACGAAGGTCGCGCACGGACCTGACGGTTCCGTCTGCTACACCTATGCCCAAAGCGCCGCTGACAACACATGGAAAAGTAAGCTGGAATGCCTGGCCCCGCAAGGAGACTTACTGTTCAGCAAAGAGCAAGATGGGCTGACCGCCTTCAAAGACATCGCTTTTACCCCTCTTGGGAACTTGATAACGGTGGGACTGCAACCTGTCGGTCCCGAGCTGCCGGCCAATCCCGAACGCAACTATGTAGTGCTCAGCAAGTTCTCCATGCAGGGCGACATCTTGGCGCAGACCCGACTGGTCGACGCGCCGGATGCAGCGGATCTGATTGAGTACGACGTTAATGATGACGGTACGATCACCTCGTTTCCCATCACGGATTTGTACTACGCAAACAACCCCACACTTCCCAATAACGCATTACTTTCCCTCAACGTGGAGGCTAACTCCGTTTATCTTCTGGCCTATACATACGGGATCAAGGTTTACGCCATGAACCTGAACTTATCCCAATCCTGGGATCATCAGGTTATGCCCACCCATTTCGCGATGTGGAGAAGAGTCAGACCGCTGCACGCCAGAATAGCGGTCTCGGAAGGAGATGATCGCATCGCCGTCGCCTTTGAGACCAAAGACGCCTTCATACCCGTCTATGACCAGCACTTTGGCCGTATGCTGCAACAAAGCAACCACAATGAAGGCGATAATGATGAAGACATCGCCGTCACCTTATTGACCACTCAAGGCCAATATCTGGACACACTGCTACTGGATAAACAGTTTGACGAATCACTGGGCGGAGTTGTCGTGCAAAATGGCGAAATTTGGGTTGGCGGCGACGCCGCCGTGCAAAAACCGGGCGGCGGCGTTGAGAGAGACTTCTTTTTGGCGGAGTTTTCACCAGATGGAAGTCTGCGTAATTACAACTTGATCGACCATAAGCAGAACGAGGTAGCTATCGACTTCCAGGCGCTGGACATCGGTAAGTTCCTGTTTGCAGGCGCGACAGGCGCCGCTGACGGCGTTACCGCCGGCCTGTTGCTGCAGGTTACAAATGAGGCGAAAAAGCTGAGATTCACCGAATTCCGCACCGACCAGTCCGCCCATATCCCCGCGGCTTCTCCCATTGGTAATAATCAGATTCTGTTCGGAATGGTTTATGAACAGGGCAACACGAACTTGATCTGCGGCGCCGACGGCGCCCGGTGCAATGGCAAATCCGTTATTGGCGTAGCAGGACAATAACGACTCCTTTTCGGCGCTCGCACAGAGCGCCGCGTCTTCTTTGTCGCACTTACGCCAATCAATATTCAAAAATCCATATACAATACGTTAAAACCGATATATTTACATAATTACCACATATCATTTTTCATAATTGATTCACATCAATTCACCTTTTATATAGCCCCATATTTTTAGTTTTTCGTCATTTATTTTCGGCGACTCGTAGAAAATACGATAGGCGGAGTTACTTTCCCTTCCTACAATGCGCGCCGTTGCAGTCAATGGGTTTTATATATTCTAAGTCCTGTTCTGATCAGACTATATTCTGCTCATTTATTGCCAAATTATTTCAATATATGGAAATTAAAATTACAGGTTAGAGGTAACAATGAGATTAATTAAACTGGCTCTGCTTTCATGTCTTTGTATTTTCACTCTGCCCGCTTTTGCGGAAGGTAAAACCGATGCGTTGATCTGCACCATGGATATCAACGTCTGGGGCAACGCCAGTATCTGCCAGTGCCCTGAAGACGAAGTGTACAGCGAAGTCACCGGCACCTGTCTGACTCAAACGGCTTACAACGACCTTGGCAGACAAGGCCGTTATCCTCAGGTCTGCACCCGTGACCTGGGCGCCTGGGGCGCTCCCAGCCACTGTTCTTGCGAGGAAGGCAGCGTTTACTCTGAAGAAAGCGGCGCTTGCGTAACTGACGTAACGCCAAACATCGTTACGTTGAGCGGCAAGCTGGTGGTCACCAAGCCTGCTAAAGACATTCGTTTCGCTGATATCAGCCTGCGTACGCCAGAGGGCGGCAACTACCTGCTGAACTTCAGCATCAACCAACAGGACGCGATGAAGCTGGACGGTTTGTGGGTGGAAATCGTGGGTGAGAAAGTGTATCTGCGCGAAGGCTCCATGAACTCTCAAGCAGGCACTTTAATCACAGTACAAGACGTTTACTGGTTGGATTAATGATTAGATCCAGACTGGATCTATAAAATAAAAAAAGCAGAGTCGATAATATTCGTCTCTGCTTTTTCGGTATTCAAGCCTAAGCGCCGATTTATCTCAACAATGTCTTAATTTTGGCAAGTAGAAATATATATTTAAAAAACTCGCCATCAATAAGAGTCCGTTATATCTCTTCCATAAAGTCTTCAATCACTTCCGGACTTAATTCCATAATCGCTTCCGCCATAGCCGCCTCACCATGTACCACAGCCATGACAGCGGCCAATACTCTCACGCCGACTTCATCTTTCGGTTTCGCCTTGGCGGCGAGACCCGGCAACATGGCGATGGCTTTGTGATAGCCCTCCTCCAGTTCCGCCGACAAATCAGGTCCATGGCCATGAAGCCGGGTGATTTCTATTGATACGGGCAACAGAAAGAAGTCTATCGGCGCCTCCTGGGGATTCCGGCTCAGGATATCCACGATATGAGGAACCGCCGCATAGGATGCAGTATAAACGTCCCCCTGGTGACACAGCGCATTCCAAAGCGAGAAATAGGGTTCCGATTCAAAGGTATCCGACGGCGGCATTTTCGCCAGCTCCCGCAGCATGTCCGGGATATCCCCCGCTTCACCGAATGCATGCGATAACTGCGCCCATCGTTCCCGATTCAATTCCAGCATAATATTCCCCCTCCGGCGCCAGCGCCTGTGCGCGCATGTTGTTCTTACTGTATTGGGACGAGGTAGCGCCTCGAACCTACGGTATTTCTCTTATCACTCTAGCCGGATTTCCCGCGATCACCACATTATTCCCGAAGCTTTTGGTCACCACCGCGCCGGAGGCGATGACCACGTTATCCCCCAAAGTGACGCCCGGGTTAATCGTAGCGTGTCCGCCAATCCAGCAGTTGTGGCCGATGGTGACGGGCAAGGCGTATTCCTTGCCGCTGTTGCGCTCTACGGGATCAATAGGATGGGTGGCGGTGTAGATGCCGACCTGTGGCGCAATCAGGCAGTTATCGCCGATGCGCACCTCCGCCACATCCAGAATCACGCAACCGAAGTTGGCGTAAAAGTTTTCGCCCACATGGATATGACGGCCATAGTCACAGTTGAAAGAAGATTCGATGAAAATGTTCTGCCCAGTGCTCCCAAACAGCTCTTTGACCAGACGCCTGCGCGCATCCGGCTCTACCGCACTGGCGGCATTCAACTGTTCCGTCAACAAGCGCGCGCTCAGGCGCATTTCCACCAGTTCAGGATCGGTCGGGTCATAGAGCTGACCCGCCAGCATTTTCATCTTTTCCGACATAGCGTTTCCTTGAAAGAGTTTTGCGGACGCGACCTAGCCCGCGCGAATTGGAAATCACTATATCGGACAATTTCGTTGGAAAGGAGCCCCCGGCGACGGGAATCAGGATCAGTCCGGTATCTCGGGCTCCACCAGCCTCGCCAGATGCTCCAGAGACTCTTGCCAGCCCAGGTAACAGGCGTCTACCGGAATCATGTCAGGAATGCCTTCCTGAACAATGTGCAACTCGCAACCGCAGGCGACCTGTCTCAAAGTAACCGTAGTCTGCATCTCGCCTGGCAAATTAGCGTCATCAAAAGACGCGGTGTAGCGAATACGCTCCCCAGGAACCAACTCATGGTAAACGCCGCCAAAAGAGTGGCTATGCCCAGTGGAAAAATTGGTGAAGGACATCCTGTAGCCACCGCCTACCTTGGCGTCCATAGCGTGCACCTTACCCACAAATCCATTCGGCGGCAGCCACCTGGCCATCGCATCCGGATCAAGAAAAGCGCGATAGATTTTTTCCGGCGTCGAACGCAATACGTGGAAAGAGATCCATCAACAAAGTACAGTCTTAGAGATATATTAGTTACGCCTCAACATTACCCATATATTTCCAAGTTATACGTTAAGCTATGAGACGGCACATCCGGCTTTATTTTTGCACAAATCTGCGGCACTGCTAAAATAACACATAGAGCATTTATACATGTACAAGGTCATTATATGCCATTAACTTAATATACCTAATCAGCATAAGTTCCAGGAGGGGATTTATATGAGTGGAATAGCAATAAGGGATAGAGTAAAAACCGCAATTGAGCTAGGTGAAAGTCATTTCAGAGAATTTAAAAGTGGAGTAGAAGGAAGACCAGGAGAAAAATCAAAAAGAAAACCAAAGGAAATCTCTGCCAACATTTCAGAGACTTTAGTAGCCTTTGCCAATGCAGATGGAGGAGAACTTCTTGTTGGCGTTGAGGATAATGGAGAAATCACAGGACTTAATGACTTTTCAGATAATGAGCTGTACTTATTAGAAAATTCAACTGTAGAAAAAGTTCATCGAAGCACTCCTTTGTTGGGAGTAAAGAAATATAGGCTAAATATTGACGAAAAAGTTTTACTTTATTTCTCTGTGCCCAAGAGTACAAGATACGTTCACTTAACATCAGATGGAAAATGCTTACAAAGAAGTGACTTAGAATCTGTTCCAGTATCCGCAGAGTCAATTCAATTTAATAGAAGTGAGGAAACTTCCAGAGAGTATGACAGGCAGTTTGTTGACGGTGTCTCAGCTGACGATCTTGATTTAGATCTGGTAAAAATAGTATCCGATCAAATTATCAAAGGCATGTCTGCTGAAAAGTGCCTACTATACCTGGAGCTTGCAGAATACGGTCTATCGCAACTACGCCTACGAAAAGCATCATTACTTCTTTTTGCGAAAGACCCTACTAAATGGCATCCTCGGCTTCAAGTAAGAATTCTAAAAGTTGACGGAAGCAGCATGAAGACTGGGGAAGACTATAATGTTGTATATGACGAGCTCATAACAGGAAATATTCTTACGTTAGTTGACCAAGCATGGGAGAAGCTAAGGCCGCATTTAACTCACACAACTTTTGATGTTACAGCCAAGTTTACACAAAAATCAATATATCCAGAGCTTGCATGTAAAGAAGCCCTCCTAAACTCTATAGCACATCGAGATTATTCTGATGAAGGAAGAGGGACTGAAGTTTATATATTCAGGGATCATTTGGAAATAAAGAACCCCGGAGCATTACTATCCTCCATTAAAATTGAGGATATCGTAAACCAAACTGGAGCCCACCAGTCAAGGAACACATACGTTTCTCGCGTATTGCGTGAGCTAGGGTATATGAGAGAGCTTGGCGAGGGCATGAGAAGAATATATGACTTAATGAATAAAAACGAGCTAGCTCCCCCCGAACTAAAAAGCTCATCAGATGGTTTCTCTATAACATTAACGCACAAGCCCATTTATACAGATAGAGATCTATTATGGTTAGACCAATTCAGCGACCATAGTTTAGACAGAGAGCAAAAATCTATTATTCTACTTGGAAAAGACGAAAAAATATTTTCTGCCCAAGACATTTGGGATGCAGTTGGAATAGTTGACACGGAACATTATAGATCACTTGTTGATGGTCTATTTAGATTGGGAATACTTAAAAACAAGGTTGAGAGAAGCACAGCAAAATACAAATCCAGAAAGAAAAAAATACCGTTCAGACAATATCCAAGATATTCAATATCAATACCAGACAATATAGTAAATACAAGGCCTATAACAAATGTGGAAATGGAGGATGTAAGAAATGAGTCCTGCACTCTTCACGTATCTAATATTCCCTATTCATCCACATATAAAGAAATAATGGATAAGCTAATTACTTTAGGTGAGATTAATGAGCTGGTGGTACCCCAGCACAATGGTAAAACCAAAGGATATTGCTTTGTCGAATTCTCAACTAAAAAGCAAGCAGATGATGCTTTATCATCTTTGAAGCCTTTATTTCTTGACGATAGAAAGCTTCACTTTAGTCTTGCAAAGAGACAAAAAAATAGATAAGAAATCTATGCGCATTCGCCGCCTTAAAAATCACGCACTAAAGGCTATGCGCATAGAACACAGTCACCCATTCGGCGGCATGCCTGGAACCCAGGTGCTCCAGAGTTCCCAGGTGACGATGAAGGCGTCGCTGTTGGTGGAGATGTCGAAGCGCCAGCCCATGGGTTCTGAGCCGAAGATGGCGAAGACGAATTCGACGCTGGAGGCTGGCAGGATGATGGATTGTTTGGTCTGCCCCGCCTGATCCGTGATGGTGATGGTGGTTCCCAATACGTTGGCGTTGCGGATTTTGAACCACATGCCCTGCCCGCCCTGCACGCGCAGCGAGGTATTGCTGTTCCAGGTCCCAGAGGTGAGCAGCCGATAATTGGCGGGATTGCTGGGCGCTTCCATGGCGATGGAGTGGCCCACATAGGCGGAGAAACTCTGCGCCGCCGGGTTGCGCATCCAGTCTGGCAAACTGGGCAAGTGGGCGATGTAGATGGGCGCTTTGTAGCTCATCTCCTGGCCCGCCAGGGTCGCCTGTTTCTGCTCAAACTGGCGATAGGTTTCCGTGTATTGAGAACCGCGATTGGACGGACGGAAGCTGCTCATGCCCTGCTCCCAGGGATCGTTGATATGCAGAATGGTGCCATCCGGCGTACCGTCGCCATGGATGCCGGTGACCACCCGAATATGTGGGCCGGGCTCCGCTGTGGCGATCCATAGCGGTCCGTAGTTGCGCAGCAAGTCGACGAAGGCTTCGATCATATAGGACTGCGGCGCTTCCGGGGTGAAGCCCCACACGTTCATCACCCGCAGATCTTCGGGATGCAGGCCGTTCTGATACTGCGACCAATAGCCTACCGCTCTGGCGATTTCAGAAGGATCGATGCTCATTTGCTCGCGCCAGCCGACGATCATAGCGAAACCCGCCGCCCAGCATGAGAAACCGGTTTGTTGCGGCACCAGCTGCACGTTGTAGCGCACATCGAAAGACTGGTTCATCGCCATCGCCTGCCGGTGCGCAGCCAGCGCGTCGGTATAGTCAAAGGCGCGGCTGTGTCCAAAAGCCGCCGGCGCACTGAAGCTGCGGGACGGAGCTGGAAGACTGCGACCGTAGGACATCGCCCGCTGCTCGCTCACCGCGTCAGCCTGCCAGTGTACGACCTGAATGCGCATATAACCTGTGCGGCGCACTTCCTCTTCGTACTTGGGAATGAACACGGCGATCGATTCTTCATAGCGTCTGCCGCCCGCCGGATCGACAATCTTGAACTTGGTGTTCTCCGGCGTGCCGTCGCCGTGAATACCGGTAATGATGCGGGCGTGTATCGCCCAGGGCTCTCCCGGGGCTTCGTCGGTAGTCACCCACACCGGTCCATAGTTGCGCAACAGACCTTCCCAGCCCTCCAGGCTATAGCTTTGCGGCGGCTCCGCCACCAGACCGGAGGTGGAGATAAAAGTGGGTTTATCGTCGCCAGCCAGACCGCCATTGGCGCGGAATATATTCACCCAGCGCTCGCCCACCGTCGCCAGCGCCTGCTCAATGGTCAACTGTCGTTGCGAACGCCAGCTTTTCAGCATGGTGAAGACCGTCGCCCAACAGGTCATCCCGGAAGGCTGCGCCATGACCCAGAAATTTCCGGGCACGTCATAGCTGATGGCGGAAAAGCTGCGCGCGGCGTGACGTCCCCGCCCCGGCCAACGGGATACCCGGGCGCTGAGCCCCTGCCCCACAGGCGGGGTACTGGGCGCCTGCGGAGTGGGTTGTGGCTGCTGCATACGATCCAGCGCGCTACGCATTTTCTGTTGCTTGTTGGGTTTGGAGCGAGCGGGCGCGCGCGGCGCCAGTGTTTGTTCCAGATCAGCCAGTCGGTTGCTCATTGTCGTCACCTGCTGTTTCTTCAGTGCGGTTTGCCTTGTTGTCTGTTTCGGTTTCCGTGATGGGGGGCTGCGGTGGGCGCTCAGCGCCGATCTCCGCCAGTTCCGCCACCAGATCAAACTCATCCAGATTCATGGGGTCCACAAAAGGACTTTGCGCAGTCGGCGGCGCCGACAGTTGCGATGGCTGCGGAGGCGCTCCCTGCAGCTCTCTCTCAAAATGATCAAAACGCTCCTTCAGGGGCACCGCTCCCAGGTCGAAGCTGTTCGCGTAACGCATGGCCAGCCCCATCTGATCAAAAACGTCATGAGTGGGATGGGCGGGCGCGGGCTCCTCGTTTAGCGGCGTCCCCGGAGCGTTTGGCGTCGGAGACGATGGGGGTTGCGCCTGCGACGTCAGCGGCGGCTCAGCAGGCGCGGAAGCGGCTGGCGCCGGTTGCCCGAGGATGGCGGCCAGATCCCGTTCAAAATCGTCTTTCGCCAACGCCAGCCCCGCATCCAGCGCCTGTTTGCTCGCCGCCGTCACCCGCTGCGGTTGCGACTCCGCCAGCCAGTTAAGGTCATCCTCTTCCTCCTGTCGGCTGACGACAGCGGGAGGCGCTGCTTGACCGCCATTGGGCGACTCTGCCCTTAAACTCGGCTGAGACGACGGCGCAAAGGTAGGCGTAGAGGTGGAAGGCGCTGGCGAGGCCACAGCGGGATCAGGCCGGAATAAGTCATCTGGTGAAGTGGGTCCGCTCAATGCCCGACTTTGAGACAGCGCCCGCGGCTCTTCAAAAGGCTCAACCCGAAAACGTCCGGTATCCGGAGCGGAGAATTCGGGAGCGTAAGCCAGAGAGTCCGCCGCCGGTTGCGGATAGCTCTGCGGATGGCCTGCCTGATAGCTTGTTTGATAGCTTGTCTGGTAATCGGGCTGATAACTTTGCGAAGCGCTCCAGGACTGCGCCGCTGGCGTATTCACAGGAAGCGGAAGCGATGGCGCCTGCTCCTGATCCATCCGCAGCATAGTGCGTTGCGGCGGTTTATCCACCATCGCCGGCGCAGCGGGTCGGCGTCCCAGCACGCGATCCTCCAGCGCTCTGAGGCTACGGGTCGGCTGCGCGACGCGTTGACCGCGCACGACCTCGATTTGCTCACGATACCCAGAGGGTGGCGCTGACATGCCCGCTCCCCGTCGTACGTCTTCACGTTTGAGTCGTCTGGCGTCGCTGCGTTCGGGATGGGCGTCCCGCGCCAGCGATTGCTCCAGTGATCGCAGACTTCGTCCCATAGAGGCGTCCTCTCCGATGGTTCGTATCCAGTCAATAATTGTCTGGCGGGTATCGCTACCGCGCCTCCGTTGGTCTTTTTCCTCTGAACGCAACGTTATCCTCAGGACTGCAGATTCAGTTGCATCACCGCATAGGGGTCCAGGGCGATGGCCAGGGCGTTGTCGCCGTTTTTAAGCGCCTGTCGCGGCACCTTCAGTCTCAACTCGCCGGCGTCCGCATGCAGCACTTCGGCTTTCTGGTTGTTCACCATGGCGGCCGGATAACTGGCGCTTTGCTGCAAAACAAAGTTGCTGCCGCGCAGGGTCAGCTCCACCGCTTCTTCCTGTTCTTTCGCGCTCAACGTCGACAGTTGCGGCGACAGTTTGCGCCGACGCGCCTTGTTGATCAGATTGGCGAGGTCGGAATAGTCGAGGCTTTTTTCGCCGCCGGTCTTTTCCTTCACCACGTTCTCAATATTCACATTGCGCTGATTCAACTTCTCCAGATCCCGCGTCGAGGTGACGCCCACCTTGCGCAGACTTTCCTTCACCTCGTCATCCACATCTTCCAGTGTATCCAGCTGCACGTCGTCCTTGCTTGGCGGCTCGTTGGCGTTTTCACGGATCTGTCGATCGGTGATGGAGCCAAGTTGAAATGAGATGCGCGAGCCGCCGGTTTCCCCGGGCTTCGCCATCTGGAATTTCACCTTGCCGTCCTCCAACACCGGGAAAATATTCAAGTCCAGCGCCACGTCTTTGACGGTGTAGGTCAGTTTGCGCGTCAACCCTTTCAGGGACAGGGTGTCTTGCGCCTTGTCCAGCTCCAGAATCAGGGAGTCCAGAAACTGCTCCAGATTCCAGGGTTTGGTTTCACGCGTCGTCATCGTCGTTTAACTCCAGAGTGACGCGAAGTCTGTGCAACACGGGCTGCACGCTGGTCTCGATCCATTGGGTCGGCGGCGCTACGCCCACAGTGAGAACGCCATGCTCATCCCGTCGCGGCTGCAGCTCAATGGGCAGATCCAGCGCCAGGCGTTCGACATACAACCCCAGCAACTGATCCGGCTGGGCCGGGTCGACATCCAGCGCCAGTTGCGGCGTCAGAAAATCCTCCAGCATATCCGCCAGACCAGGAAACCGATCTTCCTCGACCAGCCCCTGCTGGTCAGGGGCCAGCCAGGACTCCCGCGTCTCCTCTGGAGCATTTGTCGCCGCATTCGGGTCCGGGGTCATTGCGTCATTCATCGCCATTAAGCTCCAGCCTTAGTGCAGACTGCTTCTTAGTGAGCGTCTGCGCTGCGGCGGCGTATTGCGCTCCACCTGCACGGGAAACAGCGTCACTTTGTCGTTGAACTCCACTTCCAGTCCCTGGAACTGATCCGCGATGTCCCGCTCGGAGAGCGACTTGGCGCGAAGCCGGGGGCGTGGCCGGGAATTGTTGTTTTTCATGCTTGTTTCACTCCCACAAAATGCACCATGGCGGGCATGGGAAAGCGTATACGCTCTTCCGACAGGCCGCCGATCACGCCGTTTTCGTCCACATTTTCCGCCCTCACCATCACCAGGGTCTGCATCTTGAAGACGGGAAACGCCCACAATGCGGCGGACTCGCCGGGACGTCCGCGGATTTGACCTTGATGCTGCGCCGCCTGATTGAAGCGCTCGACAAAATCCGCGCCGTTGAGCGCCTCCAGCGCCGCGTCGCTCAGCGCTTCCTGATCCGGCGCCAGGCGCGTCATCAAATGATTCAGCGCATACAGGCTATATTCATAACCGCTACGCAAACGGATAGTGGCCCGCGGTCCTTCCTGTTCCGTGCGCACGTCGGAATCCAGTCGAGCGTTGCGATTGCGTTCCGGGTTGAGGGTCAGGAAGTATCTGCTTTGGATATCCACTCGCCGCGTATCGCTGTCAAACGGCGCCTCCCACAGACGATGCCAGTAATCCCGATAAGTTTCCCGGTCGCTCAGGGGGATGAGTTCGCCGGTTTCCTCGACCCTGTCAAAACGATAATCCCCCATCAGACTGATGCTGTGCTGCACGGAGGTTCCCCGGCTCTGCCCCTTGCTGTTGCGCCAGATCAGGGAGAGTACGACGATATAGTCTTTCTGCGGCGACAATCGCGCGGAGACATCCGCCTCCACGCGAGGAATGATCTCCAGCGGGCCGGAACTGACGTCGCCAATGGGCTCGGCGTCCTCATGCACAATGCGCAGGTCGTCCGCCTGTTTGATCTGCAACATCAGCTCAGCGTCGCGAATAGCCTGAGGCGTCTCCACGGACAGAGGAAACTGCAGCTGCGCGCCTTGCTGATACAGGGACACTTCCCGCCCGAACACCACTTGCGTTGGCGTATGATCCAACATCAGACGCACGCTGCTGACACGTTTATAGGCGCGCCCGCGTCGGGCGGTCATGCCCAGACTCAAACCCGCCAGCAATTGATGCAGCGCAGGATCGTCCACTCCCGGATTGAGAGCGCGCAGATGTTCCTGTAGTTGCTGGTCGGCCTGTAACCCCAGGCGGGCGAAGTCGGTGATGCCGTTGATAATCTGGCCGGTCATGCGCTGCGGCGCGTCAATGATGCTCTGCACCGTCTGCGGGCTCAGCACCTGTTGCAGTAAAGGCATCAATGCAGGCAGCGCCGCCAGTAACGCCGGGGCGACTTGAGCCTGACTGTACTGAGAGCGCGCCAGACTCAGATGACGACGTCTGGGCCCACGCAGCGATAGCCCACTGGCTCTGGCGGTCGCCCCGCTTTGCGCTGCGACGCCGGCCTGAATCAACTGCATGATCTGGCGCATGTTTTCGGGAGTGAGTATTTGTTGCGAGGCTGGACCCGCCGCACGCAGAGCCTGTTCCGCCAGATTGGCGATTTGCGCCACGGCGGTCTGGGTTCCAGCGTCCGCACGCGGCGCGCCGCCGCCGGATACGCTGCGCACGACCTGTCCCGCCACTTGCCCCACTGCCGGCGCCACGCCGGCCAGTAAAGAGCCGATCGCCGGCGCCAACATAGGCAACAGGCTGGGCAACGCGCCCACAATCGCATCGATGAACATTGGTCGGCTCAAGCGCCTTTCCCGTAGATGAAAAGGCGCGTTATCCACTTGCCGCGCCATGGCTGTCTGTCTTTGATATGCAGGGGATACGGCTGTCATGATGCTGTCCTTTTTACTTGCCTGTGTCGCCCCTAACGCTAGTCCCGCCGGTGGCGGCGGCTCGCCGCCCAGATCGCTGAGCAGGGAGACCGGCAAGGTCTCCACCGCAGAGATAGCGGGACCGGCGCCGTTGTCATCCCGGTAGCTGGTGATTTGCAGCGCGCGCTTCTCCCGCGACAGCATGGCGCGAGGGATGACGAACTCGCCGCGCCCCCTCGCCTCCGGCCGTAGCGGACCGATCAGGCTGGAGCGCCCGGCCGCGCCGGTCAGACGCTGCAGTCCGTTGGCGGTCTCGCTCTCGCCCTCCCCCAGGCTCCAACGCAGATAACGGTTATGACCAATGTCGAACCGCACTGCGACGCCTTCGGGTCCGGGCTGTATCGCCAGGATCAGCGCCAGCGCCACGGTTTATCTTCCCGCTACCGGCGCTGGCGGAGCGGCTGCCGGCGCTGCACCCGGTTGCGCACCCGGTTGCGCAGCCACCTGCTGCGAGGGACCAAGGCGCGCGCCGCCGTCATTGCCGCCCTGATACAGCGCGGCGAAGTTATCCAGCTTGAAGTAGTCGGATTTGAAGGTGATATCCACCGAGCCCGCCACTTTCGCCGCCAGCTCCGTATTCGCCACGCTCTTGGCGCTGGCCACGGAGATTTTGGTTTTGCGCGTGCTGGAGGTATGACCGCCTTTGGGTCCTCCGAAGATGGCGCCGATCAGGCCGCCGCTGGCGCTGACGCTGTTGCTGGAGGACTTCAGTTCCTGCAACGCCGCCTTGTCCGCCTTTTGCACCTGTTCGGTGGCCTTGATGTCGAACAGCACGGAGGCCTTCACGTTGCCGCGCTCTACTACCAGACGGGTGATGCCCATCAGAATGGTCTCGCGCAGCATGGCGCGCTGTTCTTTCGCCATTTGAATCTTGGCGTCCATGATGCGGGCTTTGACCTGATTATCTCCCAGGTCCACCGGATCGCCGTTTCTGTCGGTCAACACCACTTTGCGCGAGCCGTCGGCGTTTTCCTCATCGCTGAAGTCCAGGCCGAATTCATCGCCATTGTTCTCCGCCAGATAACCAAACGAAGCGGTGTCGTCGATGGCGTTGATGAATTTGGATACCGACTGGGTCGCCGCCTTCAACAGCTTCTGATAGGACTCCATCTGCGCCAGGGTGACTTCCAGATTGGCGTCGAACACGCCTTTCAGCAGATCTTTGACAAAACCGGGAAAATCCACCTCGTCAATAAAGCCGCCCGCCAGTTCGCCAGCCTGATCGATGCGCTCGTTTTTATGGCGATCGTCGTCGATCATGTCACTGGCTTTTTTCGGCCCCGCCATGGCCTGACTTGGCAGACTCTGCTGACGGCCATAGGGCGCAGGATGATGCGCGCCGCCATTGGCGTTCAGCGCCAGCTGCTGATAGTTCTGCCGGTAAACGTCCAGATACAAGGCCTTTTGGTCTTCAATCCCCAACTGGTGAAATGTGGCCGACTGGGCCAAAGTCCTGCGCGTATATTCTCTTGCAATGTCTTTGATAGCCTGTTCACTCATGCGACTGGGCTCCCTGTTGGCCTGGGTTAGAAATCGTCGTCCTCGTCGGCGAACTCGAAGTCATCCTCTTCCGCAAACTCGTCAATTTCCTGATCCGACGCGGAGGTGAAGTTGAGGATGTAGGACTCAGCCGCCTGCAGGAAGGCGATGAAATCCTCCTGCCGCACCGCCGCTTCATTGAAGTTGGCGATCCACTGGAAGATGCGGTTGCCGTCCACCGCCAAAGAGCGATGCGCGGCGATATTGGGGGAAGCGCCGAATTCTTCCTTGGACAGCCGTTCGATCACCGTCCACAGGCTCTTACGGCGATTGCCGCCGAAGTAGGACATGATTTCGTCATCCTTCAGGATTTCGAAGCACTCCTGCAGTTGCGCGTAGAATTCCCGCGCCTGCACGTGAGCCATGCCGGTACAGTATTCGGTCAGGTTGTATTGCAGCTCGCGGGTGGCCTGGTAGATGCGGGAGCGGGACACAGGAGAAAACTCCCCGGCGCCGTCATCGACTTTTTCGGTCTTGTCGATGTATTCCGCCACTTCCGCCATCAGGTTGCGCCACAGCAAGGGGAAAGGCTCGTTGACCACCATGCGCGACAGCACTTCGGTGGAGCCCTTGCTCAACACCCGGCGATACACCATGCCGCGTTCGTCGAGCGAGGCGCGCTCTTCCCGCAGCTTCCAGTAACGGTATAGACGGGCGGCCGCCGGACCCTCCACCACATCGATGGAGCCTGCGGCCCAATTCAGCACCAGCGCATCCACCAGACGGAACACGCCGAGGCGCTCGCCGAATTCGAAGATGTAATCCAGCGCGCCCGCCGCGAGAATGTTCTCTTTGACGACGCCCTGCTCTTCGACGTCCTCGAAGTGATCGACGCTGAAGTCCCATTGTCCGAAGCCACGTCCGCCGCCTTTACGCCGCGCCGCGTCCAGAGGATCTTCCTCGCCGCCGGCGGTGCTCAGCGCGTAATCATAGGCGAGCGCGAAATGTTCGTCGTAGCCGCCCTTTTTGAGCTTGTCGATGTCGTCGATCTGTACGCCGCGATCCAGCAGATAGTCGATCATCGCCGCTTTGACTTCCGGCGTGAACCGGGACTTCTCGATCTCGTTGCTCTCGATGTAGATTTCGAGCAACGCCGGCAACTGCCCCTGCTCGTTCACCGAATTAATCAGTTTTAATACCGCGGCCTCCAAGGCGCCGGGGTTAAGCGAGATTTTTGTGTTGCTAGGCATGGTTGACGTCCCGTTCGCTGATTACAGGCCGGCGCGAACCTGATGCGCAATCAGGTCGCACAATACATTGTCTTCGGCAAAATTGATGCGGTGCTTGGCCCCCACCAGTTTCACCACCTCCTGGGCGAATCGGTCGAGGGGGCCGTCTTCGCGCTCCAGCTCGAATAACACCGAATCGGTGAATCCCATTTCGTCCTTCACTTCCTCATCCGCGCCGTTGCAACTCAGCAACTTGTTCAACAGCGCCGGATACACCGCCGCCAACACCACGCGTTTGCTTTCGCTGATGCGCAGGCTGTTGATGCGTTTGATCACCCGGTCCAGCTCCGTCGCCCAGCCCTTGCGGGTGATGAGCTTGCGCAGCGTGTTCTCATTGGTGGAATAGACTTCTTTCACCTTGCTGAGCGCCGCTTCCGCCAGCGGGTCGATCTTGCCGGCGCGGACGTTTACCTTGAGCAGATTGCTCTCCGCGTCCGGCCGCTGCTTCTCCAGCAATTTGCTCCACTCGTTCTTCAAGTCGCCGAAGTCGAGAGCGGACGACGCCGTGACGGTGGTTCCCGCCGCAGTGCGGGCGGAGGACTCTTTTTTCTCTTCAGTGGTAGCCATATCGTTCTCTCCTTTGGCCAAGCTTGAACTCGAGATAACGCATCGCATCCGCCAGATTCAGTCTCCCGTATCCGGCTTTGCGGTGTTTGAAGCGATTGTCGATTTTGTCGCTGGTGTGCTTGAGGATATGTTTGATCTGCCCGTCGGACAGCGTACGTCCGGCTTTGCGGGCATAGGATTTCAGCAACGCCACAGCGCCGGTTACGAAGGGCGCGGCGTGGGAGGTGCCGGTTGAAAACGCGTATTCGTTGTCCAGGTAGGCGCTGTAGACGTCAACGCCGGGAGCGATAAAGGAGACCTGGTCTCCGTAGGTGGAAAAGTCCGCAACTTGCCCTTGCGCGTCCATTGCGCCGACAGCGATGACTGTTTCAAACGCGCCGGGGTAATACATTTCCTGTAACCCGTCGTTGCCGGACGCCGCCACGATGGTGACTCCTTTCCGATAAGCGTAGTCGATAACTTCCTGGTGAGGTAGGCCGCCGCCCTCATGTCTTACGCCTAATGACATGTTGATCACATGCGCGCCTTGATCCACCGCATATTTAACGCCAGCGTTAATATTTTCGATGAGTCCGGCGCCGACCCGACGTCCCTGTTTTTCCATGGCGGCCAGCACTCGCACGGGGATCAGTTTGCAACGAGGCGCCACACCGCCCGGCATGCCCTGCCCTTTACCCACGATAATGCCGGCCACATGGGTGCCATGGCCGACCTCGTCATCGGCGATGGCGTCCGCGTCGATATAGTCGCCGATAAATTCACTGGCGCCGTCGAGTATGTTGACGAAGTCATAACCACCGCGGATAGCATGGCGCAGTTCGGGATGATCCAGCTCGACGCCGGTATCCAATACCGCCACCACAATATCGCTGTCGCCCTGGCTGAACGCCTGCGCCTCTTCCAGAAAGATGGCCTCCCGCGAGGCGCGGTCAGTGCGTGCGCTCATAGCTGCGCTGCGTGGATTCAGCTCCATTTGCCCGATATCGCCGGGCGCGGCTTCCTCCACCTCCGGCAGCAGACGAATTTCCGCGATCATGTCGGGAGGAATGTCACCGTCGCGAGACAGGACCAACCGATAGACGCGGTTCAAGCCGCTGGCGACCTCGTCTTCAGACCAGTTCGGCCCGGCGGGCTGATATTCCCGTGTGGCGAAAAAGGACAGTCGATGCCGATGAAAGATACGATCAACGTCCGGCAGAAAACGCTCATGCTCCAGCCGCCGATTGCCCAGCAACTGCTGCCAATGAGGCAGATCCTCCAGCGCCGCCACCGGCCGCCGCAATTTGATACGCACGTGGTTCTTCATTGTTATAGATTCGATCCGCTGAATTCTTGCGCATACGATCATTGATTTCGGTGAGCTATGCGTGAGCAAGCTTCATTCCACTTTTCCAGACAATCAGCAACGTTCGAACGCGCCGGGCGACACACGTGTTTCACGTTATATCCAAGCAAGGATTTGGGACGAGAAGCGGGTCTATTCCGACCCGCAAAAACCAGACAGCTATCAGTATCCAGCCCCAACTTTCGACAGATTCGCCAAGCCAGAATCAGCATTGGAGTAACGCTGACCCGCACTGGGTGATTTTTCACCCAGACTGGGGCGCTACTGCGCCAGTCTTTGCAGGATTAGAGAACAAGAACGCCTACAGAAAGTGGGATTGGAGACTCAAAATGAGTAAGATAGCGCCCTATCAGCGAACCGGCTCCTCGCCGGGAACACAATCGCCCAGCAACAGGACCATCCGGATACCCCCATGGACGAACATCCCATCAACAAAAACGGCGCCTTATTCAACACCTTCCCTGACGCCGTGGACCTGTTCGCCTCCCCGACCCAATAATCGTTAGCAAAACAGTAGTGACAGGCAGTTGGAACTCCCCATGAACCTCTATGACCTTTTTCAAAACTTCAAAATCTCCCGAGCCCATGGCGAAGCGCGCAACGCCAAAACCAGGGCGGAAGGCATCGCCGTAGACGTGCGCCTGTTAGAGAAAAAAGTGGAAAAACTATCCCACCTTTGTCAGGCCATGTGGGAAATCATGGAAGAAGACGGCTGCTCCAGCGCCAGACTAAAAGCCAAACTGGCGGAAGTTGAAAAGAAATCCCAAACCTCAGCCGGGAAAGCGTCCCTGGTTTGCGACGAATGCGGACGAAAAGTCAGCGCCCGGGCGATAAGTTGTTTTAACTGTGGGGCGAAGCTGAATGGCTAATCACGCACCCACTGGGCATTTACTATGAATTACATACTCCATCGCCTCACACCTGAAGACTGCATAAGAATTCAACGTGATCTCAACGAAGATTTGCCAGAACACCTTTCTCATTTGGCCAGCGTAAGAGGACCAAAACCTGGAATTAGCTCTGAATATGAAACGCCCTATGGGGACGTCTGGCATATCAACTCCTGGGTAATAGACACAACGAGAAACCATTATGCTGTAGAAATCATTTATGGGTTTGGTGTAAACAGAGTTCTCTTATATCTGAATGGCGAAAAACACCTCCTAGAAACCGAATATCAGACCCGCACCCTTAAACCCCTGGCAATCGAAGACAACGAGAAGAAAAATTGGGTCAAGTCTGAAGCAGTTGAAGCCTTGGATGTGCTTAATCGTGGGATGTATTATTTCGATGAGTGATAAAATTAAACCAGCACATAAATCGGCGCCAATGAGAGTCAACCCTATATGGAAATCGAGCCGTAAGCTTCGATGGTGCACTTATCTTTTACTGCTTTACTTTCTTCTCAGACATACATATTTTTTAAATATAACGACCATGTTTCTAACGAATATTGGCGCGTATTTGAGTACTGGGAATGAAGAAAGATTTATCCGCGAAGTAGGCCACACGGTAATTACCATAGAAAAGTTTACTCACTCTCTGCCTTCTGACGAAGAGATGGTTGATAACTTCCATAAATACAGGAATGACTTCCTTAGACTGGTGGAACTTCAGTACCATTATAGTTACATACTTGCGTTAGTCGCAGAAGGTAATCAGGGAAAGATAAATTTAAATAGTGAAGAAAAAGAACTAATAAAATCAGCAGCACAGGTGTCGTTCACTTGGGAGAACACCGATGAGGGCAAAGACATTATCGCCAGAACAGGGGTTGTTGGAATTGATAGTGGCGCCAGTTGGTTAAATAGTCCATATTCAAAAGATTATAATCAAAGAAGCGCAGCAGCGACGCTATCAGAGAGATCCAAGTTTAGAGAACTAGATATATACACAAAGGATTCAAAGGCTTACTCCGCAAAACTTGGTTTACTTAAAAAAGAATACCTTTACATTCCCCAATCTCAAAAGTTTCAGAGCGGATGGCTTTTATCCACTACTGATCATAAAGGCGAAAATAGTAAAAGATTCCAAGTAGTGTCATCTCTAGACTGGTACTGGATATATCCATTTGGCTGGACATTAGACTGGCCTTTTGATAACACCCATAAAGAGCCATGCCTGATAAAGCCAATAGAAGATCCCTATTGGTATATAAAACTATGCAGAAGTTAGAGACCTTTTTCAACACATTAGCCCCAGGCAAAAAAACCTGCTCCTACATCCATATACTAGCTGCATCTAACGTCCTAGCGATAAGCAAAGAGAATCCAAGTGTTTCACTCATACATCTCATCGTGCCTTAAAGATCGAAAATATTTCTTTATTTTGATCACGATATCTTTAACTACAACCATATTATCTACGTTAATATTTTACAGTAGAATTAATAGCTATATTGATCCTCATTGGGGGCGGATTCTAGAAAGAGGAGCCGTACCCTTCAGTTATCTGGCGTTTCACGTTCTGACCTACATCCCTGCTCTTCTCTGCGGCTTTCTTAGAAGAAATATAGTTGCAAAGTTTTCTATCATAGGTGTGGGAGCAGCTTGCATACTGACATCATCAGTTCTTGAAATGTCACTACTCTATACGGACCTAAGAGATGATTCAGATGAAGTCTACTTTGCTTCATACTTGATAAGAGTATGTGTAGGCGTTATAGGTTTGGTCACGGCTTTACTATACGATTGTTTCGTATCATTTAAGAAACTTTATAGCCAAAAGAGTAAATTGTGAAAAATACCGTCGTCAAAATATTCACGGCAACAGTAATTTCAGCACTCAGCATTAGCGCGTGTCTGGCAGACATAGAAAAAGTGAACATGTCAAAAATAACCAGAGACAATGTAAACAGCTTTGATAGTGATGGATGGACGCCACTTCATAGGTTGATGGACTCATGCAAGTATCTAGTGCATATCAATAGAGATGAAAAAGAAGAGTGCGAAGATAATACAAATAAATTATTAGAATTAGGAGCTAATCCTAACATGCTGAGTAAAAATAAGTATAAAATATCACCACTAGCCATTACCATGGTCAGTAGTGATCATCTTGTAAACTTAACAAAAAAAATGCTGAATCGCGACGTTGACATACATTCAAAACAATACAGGAATTCAACTCTCTTAGGATTAATTGTAAGATATGGCGAGTACGAAATATTTAAGACATTACTAAAAAAAGGGTTAGACGTTAACAGCATTGCCTGGAAGAGTGGCGAGGCTGAAAAGTCAATTATTGAATATGGAATAATGAACCGTGTTGCAAGTGTTAAAGTTAAAGCAGATAGAGGCATCTTTTTAATAATAAAAGAAGCGCTAGCCAATGGGGCAAAAATGAGCTTTGAAGGCAAGATAAACCGAACATTATCTCATGCCATATTAAGCAATGACAGCGAAGTAGTAGACCTGCTTTTATCACACAATATAGACATGACCGAATACGACTACTTACATTATTCGATAAGAGTCAAGTCAGACATCAAAATAGTCAATATTTTACTTTCGAAAAGTATCGAACTTGGTTTGTTTTCAGATAAAAAGAGACAGCTTTATCTGAGCACAGCCATAGAGATGCGCAACACCAGTCTGGCCAAGCTATTTTCTGGAGAGCACTAGAGAACCTCTGCATAACCCATAGTTACCTGGGTTTCTATGTTCGGCTCACACCAGTCCGCCTGCCCTTTTGGCTAGAGAGCAATTTTAAAAGTATACAGTCAAAGAATATTATACAAGCAGTCATAAAACGTAATTTGGAAAATACATGAGCTACATTTTAGAACGCCTAACCCCTGATGACTGCATAAGAGTTCAAGATGACCTGCGCGGTGATTGGTCGGATCATTTACTAGAGACAGCTCACAAAAGAGGAGCTAAACCAGGAATTAGTTTTGAGTACGCGACGCCCTATGGCGATATATGTCATTTAAACCCCTGGGTAATAGATCGAAACAGAAATTATTACGCAACAGAGATTTCCTATGTACTCGGCGTAGGCAGGGTTCTCTTATATTTAGATGGTGAAAAATACCTTCTAGAAACCGAATATCAGACCCGCACCCTTAAACCGCTAGCAATCGAAGACAACGAAAAAAAGAATTGGGTTAAGTCTGAAGTAATTAAAGCCTTAAGTGTGCTTAATCGTGGGAAGTATTATTTCAAGGATAATAAATAATGGTCAAGAGATGTAAATTCTCCATACCTATCGATGTATATTTCTCTCTGGCGTGATTACTTGACTCTAGCACAACAGTGCAATCTCCTTCAAGAGTCAAAGTGTACATAATTCCCAAAATAAACACTTCAAATCAAAAATTTAAAAATCATTTAATCATGAGAAAAATACTATTCTTAAAATTAACAGTCTCATTATTTTTATTATCAGGCTGTAGCAAAGAAGAATTCGACGACAATATATTTGAAAAAAAATACTTCCCCATGGCAAAAACGAAAACTACTTACAAGTAAAGATTCCTTACAACTACATATCGGATTATAAAAAATTCCCAGATGAAAGCACTATAGTTACCATAAAATTCAAAATATCTAACATGCAGCCAGCAAAACACGAATATGTCAAGGAAGGCAACAACATAATATCGTTAACTTTAAAGAATGATTACTCAAAAAGGAACGAGTATAACCTAAATGGATTAACTGAAATCGGCAACATAGATCATGGACTTCGTCATTACAAGAGGTTTGGCTGCGACATGAAAAAATACTCCAAAGATTTGTTCGATCAAATCGGCTGCACAGAATACAACGACACCGATTACTTTATACCAATCGAAGGAAAAAACTCCAAGATACGCATTATAAGCTGTAACAAAGTTTGTACTGCAGACTCAGCATATGAGAACTTCAACATTAGTTTCTCGTTCGGAAGGTCCATGCTGAGAAAGTGGAACAACGTAGAAGAATCAATTTTCAAATTTATGAAAATATATGTAACTACTGACATCAACACCTCAGGAAGTGATTTCAAATAAAGCAAGTAGTCCGAAAACCAATATCAGGAAACTAAACAGTCACGCCAACTAATAAAGTGAACCAACTGTTGAGATACAAAACTAGAGCCAATAAATTTATATAAAGAAAATCACAAATCCTTTTTATATTAAAAATGATAGTTATGAATGAGATAACCATATATTCAGACTGCGAGTTTTTCACCGCCTTCCCTGATCCTGAAAAAGTATTTTCTTCCGAGCTAGAAAAGCGTCTCCTCCTACCTCTTGGCATTTATAAACTTGGGGGAAATATAGAGAGCGATGTGTTGCTTGCGATTCCACTAGGAAATGAAGAAGGTCTTTTAGGTATAAACAACATAGGCGGCAATTGTGGGGAGCTTTGGTTGACATACACAAATAGAAATGGCAAGTGGTCTGTAGATTGCACTGAAAGTGACCTGCATTCCTTCGAGCATTTCTCGGAGGTAGCGAGAGAGATGTTCCAAGAAACTAAAGAGTCATTCAAAAGAGATGGATACATAACATCTTTAGGCGATATAAGCTCGAAGCTTCCACTTTTCCATGCCGGAGGTAACATAACCAGCTTTTCAAACTGCTTCTGCGAAATACAGGACAGTTTCTCTCACAGTCTTTTTGACATTCCTGGCAACGAAGACAGCCTCAATAAATATGTTCGGTTTTTTGACAAAAGCGGAAATGAATACATATACATAGGATTTTCAGAGGGCATAAACTACTCCCATAGATACATGCCAAACTTTCATTTTTTCTACAAAAAAGAAACCAAAACTGCTCTTGTTATTTCAGAGTTCTGATACACTTTACAATGTGAGCGCCACTACTAGCGAGCCATGCTTAGAAGCGCCCTCTTTGAAAGCTATTGGATGAACAGCAGCCAAACTTCTGGGCTTATACCACCCTATAAAACTCCATTTGGGCCTGCTCTACGAAGAAAATGTTTCGCCCTTGGCCAGCCGAACCATGGAATGCAGGGGTACTGAATGCATATGCTCAAAGATCGTCGCCAATAATGCTCGGGATGAAGGTGATAACACTTTGTCCCTGCGCTGCATAAGGAAAACTTTCCTGTTTATCTCTGGCTTAAGTTGGGAGAACTTCATGGATACAGCGTCATAGTGCGACGCCCCCAAAGCAGACAGTACAGCAACACCGACTCCAGACCGGGCCAATGCCAGCTGTTGCGCCAGGCTCGAAACCTCAATTCCGATACTCATCCATGCCACCACATCCGAGCCGTTGACGCTAAGCAAATGATGAATACTGGTATCGTTACTTTCTTTAAGCAAAGGCAGGCTCGCCAGGTCACAGACATCCACGTCAGTCCCAAGCTTGTACTCGGAGGGATCGGCAAGCACCCCCAGTGGAGCGCTTAACAACGGGGTGCACAACAATGCTCCCGTGTTTCCGACAGGGGAGCCAATACCGAAGTCCACTTCACTATTATCAACCCGTCGGGTAATCCCCTGACTGTTGTCATTGATGATCCTGACACGCACCCTTGGAAAGCTTTGGGCGAACACCTTTAGCACGGCTGGAAGCACTGTGCAGCCAAATGCCTCACCCACCGCCAGACTAATCGAACCCTGCTGCCCTGTCGCTTCCCCTCGCACCATATCTATCGCAACAGTCATATCGTTGAGAAGCCGCTGGGCGACCGGCAGAAACCTTTCGCCTTCCATGGTCAGATTAATTCTGCGGGTTGTGCGCTGAAACAGGGTGACGCCGAGCTGGCTTTCAAGCTCTTTCAGAGCCCGAGTCAACGCTGGCTGACTGATGTGCAGGATTTCACTTGCCCGAGAGACATTACAATAAGCGGCAGTGGTAACGAACATCTGGAGATGACGCTGAGATAGATTCATAACTCTTAATTATTAATCAGCTCAATTAATGCATTAGACATCACTCAAACTGATTTTTAAAGTGGTGACGTCACTATTGGAGCTTGTATCGGAGCCGCACCATGAAACTATCCCGCTTTCTTTTTGTCATGCTATATACCTACGCCGCCCTTTCCCTGCAGGCGGAGGCCAAAACACCACAGGGAGAAGTAAAGGGACATGCAAGCGCTCACAACGCGGCTTCATCCCGTAAGGCGATAAGCAACGCTCAGATAGCGCTGCCTGGCAGCGTCACTGGCGGCGATATCTATCTGGGATTATTAAAAAATGCGCCAAAGCTTTTGGAGAAAAAGGTTCCCGTGGTGGTATTCCTGCATGGTTCCTCAGGTTTGGGTTTGCAAGCTATTGGTCAATGGCAACAGTGGCTGGCTGGCCTGGGAATCGCCAGTCTCGCCCCCGACTCTTACGCCCTGCCAGATAGACTGACCTATAAGTCGCCGGTCAGTAAGGATATCTACGAGAAAATCCATGCCCTGCGCAGCTCTGAAATCAATCTGGCCATTCAGGCGTTGAAGACGATTCCCTGGGCTGACAATCAACGCCTGGCGCTGGCGGGCGCCAGTGAAGGATCGGTTGCAGTAGCCCGTTATAGCGGCGAGGCATTCGCGGGACGAATTATCTTTTCGTGGAGTTGCGAGCATAACTACTTTGTGGCTTCTCCCGATACTGCTGTGCTCGACGGGCGTCCCATCATGAACGTCATCAGCGCCAGCGACCCTTACTTCTCTTCCGCCAATGAATGGCTCGGAAATGCGTCCGCCAAGGGAAGTTGTATAGAGGCTTTCAAAGGGCGCGCTAACGCCAGCGTCGTATTAATACCCGATGCGCCCCACACCCTGCTTAACCTGCCTATGGCCAGGCAACCGGTAGCCGCTTTTATGGAGAATCTTTTCAGGTCCTAAGGCCCGTCACGATGGACACGGCTCACGCCAGGTCGATGAGCTGATGTCTGGGATTCCGCTTCGTACTTGTTGGAATATTCTGTTGGAGGAGTTTAAGGTTCAGAGTTTTCTGACTGGTCCTAGCTCACCTCTGTTGAGTGATCTAATCGCTCAACAGGGTGTCTATCATTGGTGGGTAGGATCATAAATGGAGAGCCTTCAAGGATGTACATGAAAGCATCAGTTCCCTCTATTTGAGATAGAGAAACGTCAAATCCGTTTTTATCTGCAAATTTCCGCACGTCATACCTCTTGGTCGCGTTATAAATTCAGATAGAAAGTTAGCCCCTATTTATATTGAACCTGCGTATTAGAGTTCACTCGAGCACGACGTTCTTAAACTTGCGGCTATGATGTCGTTTTTCAGCGCGTCGTCAACCCTGCCGCCGCTCCACATACGAGTAAAGCGAATCCTGATGATTTATTTAACACGGATTGCGCCTGTGCGCCGGCCAGCCACCGCCGGACACGGTTGGCCGCCATGGCGTATCCCGCCAGGATGAGGAAGACGATAACAAGGAACAGCGGCCCCAGCGTCATGACTTGCGGGCCGACAGGCGTGTTGGCGTCGAGGAATTGAGGGAAAAACGCGATGAAAAAACCGATGATTTTAGGGTTAAGCAGGGTGACGCCCAAGCCTTGTTTGAATGGACTTTGTTTGGCGACTTCAGCGCCGGACAGATCTTCCGTTGAAGGCTGGCTGCAAAGCTGGCGTACTCCCAGATATGCGAGATAGGCTACTCCAAACCATTTCAGCAAATTGAACGCCAGTGCAGAAGTCTGCACCAACGCCCCCAAACCAGAGACAGTCAGGCACAGCAGCATCGTATCAGCGACCACCACGCCCAGACTGGTGAATATCCCCTGCCCCAGACCGCTGCGCAGCGTATTGGCGATGACCAATAGCATGGAAGGGCCTGGCGCCAGTGTGATCAGCACTGTTGCGACAATAAAACTCAATAACATTTGGTCTCTCCTTTGTTATTCGCCGCCTTTGGATGGCATTTGCTGACGTCAGCGCAGCAGCCCCAGATTGCCGGTGAATTTATTAACGATCTTTTTGGGTCCGCAAAGGGCGACGCCCAGATACTCAAGTTCATCAATCGGAGTGGAAAGCAACTTTTCCGCGTAGGCTTCATAGCTCTTGGTCGTCATGGTGGCGCTGGTGAGATCGATAACGGTCAGTTGCGGCTCGTGCTCCTTCAATTCCTCCCGCAGACTGCGCAGGCGAACGCCTTCGGCGCGCAGTATTGGAACGGCGGTGGTGGTAATTCCCGCGCGAAGATGACCGTTATGGTCCGGCAACGCGTCGCCAATTAATTCGGGAAAGGCTTTGCCCAGCGATAGCGCCAATACGGCGGCTGTATTGGCGATGGGGCCGATCGGCAGGTTGGCGTCGATGACTATGGCGCACTTCAGGTCGGCGGTTTCGGTATCCGTCATTCGTTGTTTCCTCAGAAGATGTGATGATTAGTCGAGAAAACTATATGCGCACGGAATAGCAATGATAATATGGGCCAATTCATTTTCACTGATCGATAGTATCGAATAATGATTGACGATTTACGCGCTCTGGCGGTTTTCGCCAAAACGGTGGAAGCCGGCTCTTTTCGCGCCGCGGCGAGTGCGCTGTCATTGTCGCCTTCCGTGGTCAGCCACCATATTTCAGGGCTGGAGACCCGGCTTGGCGTCGCCCTGCTTTACCGCTCTACTCGACGACTCTCGCTCACCAGCGAGGGCGAACGTCTGTTCGAACACGCCAAGGCCATGCTGGCGGCAGCGGAGGCCGGTTTGAACGCCATCGCCGAACAGGCGGCGGAGCCGACCGGCAAGTTGAGCATCACCGCTCCCGCCGTGTTGGCGCGCGGCCCCTTTACCGAAGACGTCGCCGCTTTTGCGTTGGCTTATCCCAGGGTTTCGCTGTGTATAAACTACAGCGATATAAGACAGGACCTGATTCGCGACGGCATTGACTTGGCGATACGCATCGGCGCGATGCCCGACAGCGCCCTGAAATCGAAAAAGCTTTTCGACCTGACTCGACGTCTGGTGGCCTCGCCCCATTATCTTCAATCCAGAGCGACGCCCAGCAAACCGGAAGACTTGCTGGACTGGGAATGGATCGGACTGCAGATGCGACCGAACTATAAGTTGCTGTACAACACCGCAGGAGAATGTCATCGCATTGACTATTCACCGCGCATTACCGTGGACAGCATAGATGCGGTTTGCCAGTTGGCCGCAGCAGGACTCGGCTTAGCCACACCGCCGGCTTTTCTGGTGGAGGAAGATCTGCGTGTCGGGCGATTATGCGATCCCCTGCCAGGCTGGAACGTCGACGCCTTGGGCGTCTATGCGCTCTGGCCGCCCAACGCCGCCAGAGAAAGCCTGACCTATCGGTTTATTCAGTTTCTGCAGGAACGCCGCCAAGCCGATGCGAACACCGGCTAAATAGACAAAAGTCTATTTCCGCCAATTACTTATTGTTGCAAATGATCAGCACACTATTATCGAGACAAGGCTCTCCCCTTTTCCATTTCCCTGAGCCTGCTTGCGCTTAATAGCGCATTATTTTTTTCTCTATATTATTTGATTGTTTGTTTAAGGAAGCTCCTATGAGGAACCTGTTATTTCTGCTCGTTTGCTTAGCCTTCTCTCATTCCACCCTCGCCGCAGGCTATGCGGAGACCACGTTCAAGACCATCAACGAGCGTTTGAGTTACATGAAGGATGTAGCGCTGTTCAAAGCCCAGAAAGGCGCGCCTATTGAAGACATTGAGCGGGAGCGCGTAGTGTTGGATAAAGCCAAAGACGGCGCCGCCGGACATGGGGTCGATCCAGAGTCCGTCAGCGCTTTCTTTACCGCACAGATCTCCGCCGCCAAAGCCATTCAGTTCCGATATCGCGCCGACTGGCTGTCAGATGCTGACGCCCTGAAGCAGCCCGCCCGTGATTTGCAGGCCGAAGTACGCCCGGCGCTGTTAAAGCTGGGTGACGCGATCATTATCGCTATCGCCGATAAACTGAAAAACGAAGGTCCCTTCACAGACGCTGAACGGGACCTGTTCAATGACACGCTGACCACCGAAAACCTGTCTCAACGCGACAAAGACATGATCTTCCAAGCGCTCAAACAGATTCGTCTGCAGCAATAAACCTGCGACCAGACGCCCCCATGCAATGCGACAACGGGGGCGTCATATCAGGCGGCCTTCCCTTATTTTTGTCCTTTGGTGATCTTGAACCAGTTCAGGTTCCAGCCGCCTGCAGGGGCGTAGATGCCGAAACGCTGCTTACCTGCTTCAAGCGTCACTTGATGCTTGATGGTTTTCCAGTTCTGCCAGCCGCCAGTATTCGGCACATCCACGCTGCCGTAAACGATATCGCCGCCGGCTTTCTCGAACTGCAGCACGCCGCCGCCATACAGGCTCGCCACACGATATTCCACGGTATACACGCCACTTTCCGGAATGTCGACCTCTGGGTAGGACATCCAGTCATTGGCGTCGATGTAGCCCACGTTTTTGCCGCCGCCTGTGTCACTGGTGTTTTCCAGCTCCACACCGCTCATCACCAGATAATCTTCCGCCTGCACGGTAATGGCGTTCGGCGCCGGACCGCCTTTCTGGGTGACGTCAAACCAGTTGATATTGAACCCGCCGGACACCGCCGCCAGTCCAATTCGTTGTTCGCCCGCACTCAACTGAACGTCGTGTGAAATCGTTTTCCAGCTTTGCCAGCCGCCCGTGGATGGAATTTCGATAGAGCCGTACACTGGCGAACCACCGGCTTTCTCCGCTTGTAAGATGCCGCCTCCGTTCAGACTCGCCACCCGATAGGAAAGCGTGTAAACCCCATCGCTGGGCACATTAATCTTATAAGACATCCAGTCGCCGGAGTCGATATAGCCAAGATTCTGACCGCCGCCAGCATCAGAGGTATTTTCCTTTTCGACGCCTTCCATTTCACAGTAGTTTTCCGCCTGCACCTTGCCGGGCACGGAGACTGATCCGCAATCCGGACCAGGTCCTGGATCATCACCGCCAGGTATGGGATCAGAGCTTTGGATAATGGATTTCACCAGCTTACCGGAAGGCGTCAGGTTTCCATCATTCCAACCGCCGGTTCCACTAGCCCCTGGCCAGAAGGTTGAAGCGCCTTCAGCTTTGTCATTCAGCGCCCAGTTGGCGTGGCTGATGCCGTGATTGCGCATGAAGTCGACCCAGGCCCAGGTTTCGCCCTCATTAACGCCGCCATCGCCGCTGGCGTCTACGGTTCCCCATTCCGTCACAAACAGAGCAATGCCGTTGTTCATGGCGCTTTGCGCTTTATCCCGCAGCCATTGTTTATGGGTTCCTGCATAAAAGTGCAGCGTATAGGCGATATTGTTCCTGTTAATAGGGTCCCAAGAGGCTTCCTCCACTTCCTGAGACCACTGGCGCGTGCCGACGATAATCAGGTTATCCGGGTCAATTTGACGGATGGCGTCAATCACCGACTCGGCGTAGGGCTTGATAACGCCGCTCCAGGATACGTCCAGCGGTTCGTTATAGACCTCGTAAATAACATTGCTTTTGTCGCCGTAACGGCGCGCCATGTCCTGGAAAAACTCGATAGCTTCGCTCTTGTGCTCATGAGCATGGTGTGAGTGCCAGTCGATGATGACATACATATCGTTGGCGATGGCGGCGTCCACCACGGAGATGACTTTATTACGATTGCCTTCGCGGTCCTGTATATAACCGCCGCCTTCATCCACGCCCATGGCGGCGCGTACGATGCTGGATTTCCAGTCGTTTTTGATAGCGCCTACCGCGCCGGAGTTATAAAAGCGCTCCCCTCCCCAGCCGTTGTTGCTCCAAAACAGGCTGTTGCCTCCCAGACTGACTTGATTACCGCCACTGACCACTTTATTGCCCTGCACCGATAGCGGCGGCACAGCATGAGCCAACGTCGCGCAGCCGAACAACAAACCAAACATGAAAACGTTTTCATTTCGACGCCATTTTTTACCAAGACGTTTTTTCAATGCGCCCTCCAACAGTCGGGAAAGCCTTTTTTCTGATCTCTTGCTCATAGTGATTTCCTGGATTCTTGTTGCTGTGGGCCAGAGCCGGCATGCAGGACCCGCCTCCGGTCTCCCTGACGCCTTCTCGAAACACATCCTTTTTCTGAAGACGTTGGAGAATTTTTAAGCGAATGCAACAGCGGGGTCAATCCCCCAATTTGCTTATCGTTTTCACCCGAATGGCAAGTCCACCATGTTTCTGAATTTGAGAGAAAAACTAGAAGAAATCATTTTTAATCAGTCACCACGCGCCTCCAAAGGCAGCGTGAAGCCAGCCGCGCCCTGGCTTAAATAACGAAAATGTTCGGTGTTTTATCTATCTGAAAGGTCGTCAAAACGACCCATTAATGCGTTTCAAAATGCACAATTTCTACTCTGCTGTTGTGTCATTATTTGAGAGTTTTTTAAATGAAAAGGAATATTTTTCTTACAGGTAGCGTTCTTTTTGCTTGCGCCGTAAACGCTCAGGCAGGCGTGATCACCCACTACGATGTTGACTTCAACTCCCCCGTCCATACTCCGGGATCAACGCCAACCACCGGCTCAGGCGCCGACACTCCAACTAATATTGGGTTCGGTTCACCAACGGTTAAAGAGCAATTCGGCGCTTTGGATGATCAACCTCTGGTGTTTAATTCAACCGGCAATACGGCTCCATATCTTTACGATCAAATTGGATTCCGGCTGGGTCGTGGCTATGACAATTACAGGTTCGAATACGATATCCTGGCGTCCAACCTTATCGGCTCCGAGTATCAAATGACGTTATTGTTGGATACGCCGACGGTTCAAAATGTTTACTTGCGACCAAATGGACAAATTGGACTGACCGGGCGCATACTCTCACCTCCCCCGGCCGCCGCCTATTTTGAAGAAGATAGCATCCTTAAATTTGTCATCGACGTAGACCTGGCAGCATCCAGGTGGAACATTGCAGTAAACGGGTCTCACATAACCAGTTCTACTTTCCAAAGTTCAGGCGGAGACATAGATAACTTCCGGTTTTCGCTTGGGAAGAAAGGGTTCAATTCTCCAAGAAACGACGATGTATATGTCGCACTGGATAACCTCAAAGTCACCAGCTTTGTTGATGGTCCCGATCCCGTTCCTGTCTCTGAACCTGGCGCGTTTGTGTTATTTGGGATGGCCTTATTGGGCTTATTTTCCAAAAAGCGACTCAGAACTCGTCAAACAGCTTAATTAGACAATCGAAGAGTGGACCCCGTTTTTCAAATCAGGGTTCACTCCTTGGAGGCATCGGGTTCAGATCTGCGCCAGACGAACGATTGAAAACGAACGCCGCCGTCAGGGCGTTCGTGAGAGGGAGAGAAAAGAGTGGTAAATCAGGCGTTGAGGCTTTTAAACAGCCGACGCGCCTCGGTGTAGGCGGAGCCCTGGCCGTCCACCAGCACCTTGTCCGAGCGCAGTAAGGTTAAAACCTGCTCCGGTATATTGTCCTGCCCTATTTCCGCAATCAGATTATCGATTGCTTTTCTGAATCCGTCGCGCACTTGCGCCGCCTTTTCCGGCGAGGCGTCCGTCCAGTGTATTCCCTTATCGTTATACATCGCCATTGATCCTAACAGACCGATGATTTTTTCCTGTTCTTCAATATTCATCAAACAAATCCTGGTGTCGTACTAATCAAAAAACAACCTGAACTACGATAAGCGTCCGTCGCCGGAAATCTCCGTAACAATTCTCGGAAGAACGGCATTGCAGCGGAGATAAACGGACGGCTTTCATTCGTGGTCGGGCACAATATGCACTATGCTCTCTTCCTGCAAGACGCCCAACACGGTTTCCGCTAAAAAACGGGCCCTCAGTTTGGTGATTTCTTTCAGAAGCGGCTCCTGCAGCGCCTCGTCGATTCCTTTCACTTCCGTCGCGGCGGTTTTGACGTAAACCTCCGCAAGACTTTTCAACGCGGCAAGATGTGGTTTGATACGAGGATCGGTCAGGCTCAATTCCAAGCCGTGAGCCTCATTGATCTCATGGAAGAAATAGCGCAGGACGTTTTCCGGAGAAATGTTGTCCTTGCGAAAGCTGATTACTACCCCCATCGATACATCTCCTTACGGGTTGCGCCGTTGCTTACTTCCATTCTATGCAGATTCGCAAGCGGCTGGGAACCATGCTGACTAGCTGCTCCCTCGTCTTTTGGTCTAATCCGCCAGAGTCTGGTCCTGATTGGGCGCCAACAGTTGGTTCAGAACCGCGCCTAAGCGTACGCCCGCCTGATAGAGACGCATTTCAGCAACAGGGTATTCCCGCGCCAGCTCTTTTTTACTCCATTCGGAGCCTTGCGTTGGCAGCGATGCATAGACTTTTCGGGTAATGGCGAGCGACTCATTCGCCCAACTCTCCGCATCCTGCAGCGTCAGCGCGGTCACCGCCTCGCCACGATGCTTGCCGCGCACTTTCTTGCCCGCCTTGCGCCAATCCCGGGGCAAGCCTGACTCAGGGATATTCACATCCCATAAGCGGTGTAAATTGGTTTCTTCACCGGCGACGTTATAGACAACCTTGTTGCCGCCGCGGTCATCGCCATAGGACACATGCAGGGGCTGATGAATATCGCCGATAAAATGCCCGATGAACATCAACGCCTGCGCAGGAGTGGCCTGGTAATCCGGGTGCGGCTTGCCTCTCAGGGCGTCCGCGTAGGCGTTGAGCGCCGTCAGCACGCAGCCTTTGCTTTGACAATCCTTAGCGGTGGATACTTCAGTGGCCGCGCGCTCGACATTCACATAGTGATAGGAGCCTGTGTGCTTGAACTCTTTCTCGGACCTGACTTGATCCGGCCACAGGCAGGCCTCCGCGAAAGTGCGCTTGCCCGCCTGCTGCAACAGCTTCTGCACCTGATCACGCACCGCCGGGGACAATTCCTTCCAAGCGACATCACACACTACACGGTGTCCCAGTTCGCCCCACGCCCAGGCGGAGGTTGGCGAAAGCGCCAGCGCCGCCATGACAACCATCACCCGCCAGTTGAACCTACGCCCGCCGATCAACCTCAACACGGACAACATTTGCTCTCTTTTCACCGCTAATTTCGCATTCATAAAACTGTTCATCATCCTGTCATAAACGGCGGATTAAGATGCCGCGATTTCCGCCTATCTGTGCGTCATCTATGAAAGTGGTACATTGGACTTACATCATTCTCGCATCCGCCTTGTTGATTGTTGGCGCAGTGCTTCTTCCGTTGCCAATTCCTCTGGGCCTGCCGCTGATTTTTATCGCGCTGACCGTTCTCGCGCGTTATTCGCCCAAGTTCAGGACGCGGCTGCGCAAGCTCTCGCGAAAACACGCCTTTTTGCGCCGTTTTGTACGGCGAGGGAGACTTGATCACAAACCCTAACGCTTCCATAAGTTACCGTAAAACAATACATTAGCCTAGGGTCTGTTGTGGTTTCCGCGTTATAGACAGACCAAGAATACGCTTCGCGCCGGTTGCGTATGAATTTCACTGCTGACACTATTTGGATATGCGTAGCTTTAGAATTACACTCGTCATCCGTTTTATTGCATTGGTCCTGCTGACGTCTCTTTCACCAGTAAGAAGCGCCGTCGCGGACGCCCAACTGGAGCGTTGGACGGAAGCCGTCAGGCAGACGCCTTACCGATACAGCCTCAACTTTTACCGCAATCTGAGCATCATTCGCACCTGGGTTTTGTTATCCACCGGATTTTGCGAAAAGCCTGACCGGCACATCCTGTTCGACAACCAGGGCATCTTCAAAGGCTATCTCAACAATCGGGATGATGAGGCCGACACCCAGCAGGCCATCAACCAGCTGCGTAAAAAGCTGGCGGCCAAACAGAAGGAGCCTTTCTGGGCGGAAGGTTCATTAAACGACGCCGGTTATCCTTTCGCGCTCGCCTGCGATCAACCCCACGTAGATCTACAGGAGTCCGCAACGCGCATGTTGGGGCCGGATAAAGACGTATTAATCTGGGGCTCCTGGGACGGCTTAAAAGTCGGCGACAAGGATAAGCCAGTACCGTTATACAAAGCCTTCATCGACATTTACGAAACACGCAAAGCCCAGGGACGCTATAGTTTCCCGGACTCCATCATGCGGGAAATCCTCGGCCAAGTTTTGATTGAAAGCGGCGGATTGAAAAACAGCCGCTCCGTCGCCAACGCCAATGGCATCATGCAGTTGCGCACCACTGTGCTGAAGGATTGCGGCGTGCCCAAGCAGTATTACCTGCATCGTATGGCGCAGATTGACTGCGCGCTGAAGCTGTATCAACAGAATCATCGCAATCTGGAAGAGCCTTTTAACGCCTTGTTCGGCAAGCTGCCGGAGAAGAAACGCAACGCCTTGTACGGCCTGTTACTGATTCAGGCTTACCACGGCGGCGTCGGCCGTATTACACGCTTACTGAATGACGAGGAGCTGAACCAGAGCGCCCTGTATTTCAGTAGCCACCACCAGAGCTATAGCGCAGAGGATATCGCGCTGGGCATGGTCTATCACAACATGGGCAGGGATCATTTCGGGCTGGCGTCCCTGTTCTATCTGGTGGACGTCGCCATCGCGTCGGACAAACTTTGTGCGCATAAGGCGCTAAAAAACCTTAAATATTGCGCCGGATGACTTTCTAAGGTAAAAGTCAGCTTTGTCAGCAGCGATTCCTCCTCACCGACAACCCGAGGGGCGACGGAAACGCAGAGCCGGAAGCGACGCCGGCTGATCTTGCAGGGAGCGGACGAATAAGAACAAGACACCGGGAAACCTCATACCACACAACTAGACGCTATCATATGCGGTTGATAACTGTCCGAGCGACCAAAGAGCGACGCGGTCTGTCTGCGCTTGTTTTAGCTTGCGCCAGCTCTCTCGCCCATGCCGTCGAAAGCTCTTCGAATGATATGCTGGCGGAGGCCGACATCTCCATGACGGACTGGCAATCCGCCGAGATTCCGGTGGTGCTGACCCCGGCCCGACTCAAACAGCCCCGTTCGGAAACTCCCGCAACTGTGACAGTTCTGGATGCAGAGTTACTGCATCGACTTGGCGTACGTAATCTGCACGACGCCTTTCGTCTGGTTCCCGGCATGACTGTCGGGTCCGTGTCCTCCAACCTTCCTTCCGTCAGCTACCATGGCACTAACGCCAACGAGCAGCGCCGCCTGCAGGTGCTGGTGGATGGGCGATCCGTCTACAACCCCAATCTGGCGGATGTGGACTGGCTCAATATTCCGGTCGCCCTGGAAGACATCGCACGCATAGAAATTACCCGCGGCCCTAACGCCGCTGCTTACGGCGCCAATTCGTTCCTGGCTATCGTCAATATCATCACCAAACATCCCTATGACACGCACGGGACCTCCCTTAGCTACTGGGACGGCAGCAATGGCTATAACCGCTATCACGCCAGCTATGGCGGAGGCGGCGACACCCTCAACTACCGTATTTCCGTGAACGGCAAGCAGGACGATGGTTTTGATCGTCGCGCCAATGGCGATCCCTTTATCGACAGCTACGATCTGGACGGATTTAACCTTTCCGCCAATGTGCAACTGGGACCCAGAGATAACCTGCAAGTGCAAGCAGGTCTGTTGAACGGCGACCATGACTATCACCCTGATACCGGCGACGGCCAGACCAGCGTCCCTGAGTCCGACGAACGGGACCGTTTCGCCTCGGTGAACTGGCGCCGGGAAGTGAACGCCAATCACTTTTTCCAGGTGCAAGCCTATGCGCATCGACGCATCCGGCGGCAGGACTGGACCAACTGTAATCACCCCATTCTATTCAGCGACAACCTGTCCGCCCTGTACGCGGCCAATCAACGTTTCGGCTCCATCCTGATCGGCGCCAACGGCGCAACTCTGGCTGAGATCTACGCCAACATTGTCTCCGGGCCGGGCTCGGGGCTTGGCTCTGCGGAAGACGACGCGATCGCCCGCACGCTTATTGAAGAAATGTCCGCCAGCGATCCCGACGCCATCGTCTGCGGCAGAATTAACCTGGACATCGCCGAAACCCGTCAGGACATCGAGCTGCAGGATACTTACACCTTTTCCGATGAAGTCAGGCTGGTGTCCGGTTTGAGCTTTCGTAAAGACAGTTTTTACTCAGAAACTTACTTCAACGGCGGCGATGATAACTATCTGCAACGGGCGTTTTTCAATCTGGAATACCGCCCTCTGCCGGACCTCGGCTTCAACCTGGGCGGCATGGCGGAGCATGATCAGGCTAACGGCGGTTATTTCTCCCCCCGGGGCGCCATGTTCTACCACCTGACGCCTAACCAGACGTTGCGTCTGGTGGTGTCCCATGCCGTGCGCACACCTGACACCTATGAGCAGTCCGTCGCCTGGAGCTTTGTCGCCAGGGATCTGGACCCGCCGCTGGATGGCGAGACCGAAGCCCGCAGTTTTCTGATCCGGTCGCCAGGAGGGCTGGATAACGAAAAAATCGTCTCCCGCGAAATCGGCTACTATCTCAACTATCCGGAATGGGGGCTGGAAGCGGACATCAAGGTGTTTCGCGATAACATGTGGGACCTTATCAGCGCGCCATTGCAGTACTTCTCTTTCGAACCTGAAAACAACCTCAAAATCGAGCAAACCGGCTTCGAGGTCGAAACCACCTACTCTCCTTCCTTGCGCGACACCCTCAGAGCAACCTACGCTTATCTGGATCAGGATGAGGAATACACCGGCTCTGTGACGGACTTTTACACCGCCTACACCAGTTTCGACGTCAGTCGTTTGTTCCAGATCGAGTCCCGCATGTCCGCCCGCCATAGCGGCAGTTTCACCTGGCTGCGACGGATCAGCGACCGATTTGATGCCGCGGCGGCTTACTATCTGGCCGACGCCATTGGCGACTACGTCTACGAGCGCGCCGACCTGACCGTCAGCTATCATCGCCGCCTGGGTCGCGGCCAAATGGAACTATCCGCAAAACTGGAGCATTACCTGAACGATGACCCGATCATGTATCGCGACAACGTCCTGGACGACCGCACCCATCTGTTCTTGTCCGCGAACCTGAAGTTTTGAGGCGGGGACCAGGGATGGCCGGTATTTTTTCATCGTTAGTCCTCTCTCTCGCCGCCGCCCGGCGTTACGCGGTCTGCTGGGCCGCCTTGATGCTGGCGCTGTCTCTCGCCACCGCCGCAGGCGCCCAGGAGTTCAGTCTGATAGTCTATGTGGCCGGTCCGGAAAGAACGCCAATCGCCGCCAAGTTCCTGGAGGAATTCAAAGCGCTGTCTCCCGCTCCCTGGCGCGCGGAGTTCATCAGCGACGCCAATATCCACTTTTCCACATTGGAGAACGACGCCGTCATTCTGGCGTTGGGTGAACGGGCATTGCAACAAAGTCTGGCAGGAGCTAAAGGACAACTGGTGATCAGTCTGTTTGTCAGTCGCAGCGACTATCTGAGATTAACCCGGGAATATCCCGGCGCAACGCCGCACACCGCTATCTTTTTGGATGCGCCGTTGCAGCGACAGGCGCGACTGGCGGGCTTGATACTGCCCACCGCCCGGACGGCGGGGGTACTCAGCGCCCAGCCATTGACGGACTTGCCCGCCACGCCGGTGGCCGGGCAACTGCTCAGCAACTACCCATTATCCCAATATGAAAGCGCGCAACGCATGCTCAGCGCCGCGCTCGACAATACCGACTATCTGTTGGGCATTCTGGACACTGATGTTTTCAACGGCTCGCAGATCAAACACATATTGCTCACCGCCTACCGTCACAATCGCTTTTTGATCGGCCCTTCTCTCGCTTTCGTCAAAGCCGGGGCGCTCGCCACTACTTATTCAACCAGCGCCGACTTCGCCCGTCAGACGACGGAAATAGTCCAGCGCTATCTTACTGACAAAAAGCCAGCTCCATCGGAGCATTCCCGCTACTTTTCCGTCGCCGTCAATATCCAGGTGGCGCGCTCGCTGAATTTAATCATTCCCGATGCCTACGAGTTACAGCATCGCCTGGAAATGTCAGAGGCTGAACAATGAAACGCGGTTTTCAAGACTGGAGCGTTTACAAAAAGTCGTTACTGCTCGGCCTGTTGCCCAGCGGCTTGATGTTTGCGTGCCTGGTTTTCTTCTTCACCACCGTGCGGCTGAGCGAAGCCCGCACTGACCTGATCGCGCGGGGACAACTGATCGCCGACCAGCTCGCTCCGGCGGTGGAATATGACGTCATCTCCGGCAACACCGGCGCCCTGGAGAAGCTGCTTGGCAAAGTCGCTCAGTCACCGCTGGTGCACCACATCACCATTCACGACTCCTTTGGCAACTTGATGGCGGAGATCGACGGCGCAGGACGCAAGCTGGCCGACGCCGACGAAACGCCCATCCTGCTGTCTGCGGATATTCTGCAGTCACAGATCGAATTGGAGAACGACGCCTTCGCCAGTTTCGCCAGCGAGTTCCAGTTCACAACCGGTCCTTCACGGATCGGCAAGGTGGAAGTCGCTATTACTGAAAGCGTCATCATTGAGGGCCAGCACCGGATTATCTACAGTTCCTTCACTGTGGCCGCTCTACTCATGTTCCTCACCTATCTGCTAATCCGGAATATGGCGCGCTCCATCGCCAATCCCATTGAGCAGCTCACCGCCGGTGTGGAGTTAATTAAAAACGGCGACTACCGCACCCGGGCGCCGGACATCAGAGGGCTGGAGCTGAGCCGATTGCGGGACAGCATCAATCAGTTAGCTGTGGCGCTGGAAAAAGCCAGCCTGGAGCAGACGGAACACCTGGGAATGATCGAAACCGCGCGCAACGAGGCAGAGAGCGCCAGCAAGGCCAAGAGCGAGTTTCTGGCCATTATGAGCCATGAGTTGCGCACCCCCATGAACGGCGTGTTGGGCATGTTGCAGTTATTGCAGGAAACCCAGCAGGACGAGGAACAGAAAGAATATACCCATGTCGCCATGCGCTCCACGGAACACTTGATCGCTATCATCGACGATATTCTGGATTTCTCCAAAATTGAGCGCGGACGTCTTTCCATCGACCCCATTGAATTTAACCTGCGCTCCCTGGTGGAGGAAACGCTCAATGCCTTCCGCCCTCAGGTCGAAGAAAAAGGCCTGTTATTGCATCAGGAGTACGAAGGCGAGCTGCAGGACGCGCTGGTCACCGCCGACCCCGCCCGTATTCGCCAAGTGCTCGCTAACCTGATTAACAACGCCATCAAGTTTACCGCGGAGGGCTATATCCGCGTGCACGCCAATTGGGAAGAAATCGGCGCAGACAAAGTCTGCTTCACCTGCGAAGTGGAGGACAGCGGTATCGGCATCGCTCCCGAACAGCAGCGCCGCATGTTCAGCTCGTTCCAACAGGCGGATCAGTCCAATTCGCGGCGCTACGGAGGAACCGGCCTGGGTCTGGCGATCGCCAAGCGACTGCTGGAATTGATGGAAGGGGAAATTTTCGTTGAAAGTGAATCCGGAAAAGGCAGCTGCTTCAAATTCGCGCTAACGCTGCATTATCGGCGCTCACCGGACGGCGCCAGTTGGAGCGCTCCGGCGGCCGGACCGATTCCTCAGTTCCAGGGCCGGGTTTTGATTGTGGAGGATAATCAGGTCAACCAGAAAGTCACCTGCGGTATCCTCAACAAGCTGGGCATCGAAACTGAAAATGCCGACAACGGCGAAGAAGCCCTGCAAAAAGTACGCGGGAGCAAATACGATCTGATCTTCATGGACTGTCAGATGCCAGTCATGGACGGGTATCAGGCCACCGCCAAGATCCGGCAAATGGAATCCCGCGCAGGCGTCAAACCTACTCCCATTGTCGCGTTGACGGCCAACGCCCTGGAAGGCGCCGCCGACGCCTGTCGTAAGGCTGGTATGGATGATTACCTGAGCAAACCCATCAAGAAGCAACAGCTAGTGGATTGCCTGCAGACTTGGCTGGGCGAATCCGACGCGGAAAACCCCACGCCGGAAAACGCCGCCGCTCACGGCGATGAAGATCGCTAAAAGAAGCGCTCGAGGCGGCCCCTAAACAGGCTGCCGCATAGTGACGAACTCTTCCGCACTGGAAGGATGGATGCCGATGGTGGTGTCAAATATCGCCTTTGTGGCGCCAGCTCGAATCGCCACCGCCAATCCCTGAATAATCTCCGCCGCTTCCGAGCCGACCATGTGTGCGCCAAGAACCACATCCGTATCCCCGTCCACAATCAGTTTCATCATGGTGCGTTCCTGATTGCCGCTGAGAGTGTTTTTCAAAGCGCGGAAGCTGGAGCGGAAGACCTTGATATGACTGTGCTTCGCCCTCGCCTCTTCCTCAGTTGGGCCTATCGTAGCGACGCTGGGCTGGGAGAACACCGCCGTGGGGATGCGTTCATAATCCACCGACACCGGATTCTCGCCAAACAGGTAGTTAGCGACGTACATGCCTTCTGACAGCGCCACTGGGGTGAGCTGATAACGGTCAATCACATCACCGACGGCGAATATGCCAGGCACATTGGTCTGGTAATCGTCATCCACCAGCACCTCGCCTCTGGCGCCCAGCTTGACGCCGCTTTCCTCCAATCCCAGTCCGGCTGTATTTGGCGTCCTGCCCGTCGCATGAAGCGTTAGTCCAACCTGCAGCGTGGCGCCGGATTTGAGCTTCACCAAATAAGGCGCAACGTCGTCGCTAGTCTTTTCGATGGCGACGACGTCCTCTTCCAAGTGAAGATGAATGCCTTTCTTGACGATCTCATCGTGCAAGAAGTCGCGAATATCGCCGTCGAACTTCTTCAACAGGCGCGGACCGCGATAAACCAAGTGAGTCTCTACGCCAAGGCCCGCAAGTATGCCGGCGAACTCCACAGCGATATAACCGCCGCCCACCACAATCGCCTTATTCGGCAGACGCTCCAGGTAGAACATAGCGTCGGAATCCAGACTATGTTCGCAACCTGGGAACTCCGGCATGAACGACTTGCTGCCGGTAGCCACCAGAATATGTTTTGTTTGCAGCACCTCGCCGTTTACTTCAACTTGGCCGGGGGCTTTAATCGTCCCGCGCCCGTCAATAATTTCCACGCCGGCGTTTTTGAGAAGATTCTCATAAATGCCGTTCAAGCGTTTGATTTCATTATCTTTGTTTTCCACCAGCCGACGCCAGTTGAAGGTTGGCGATCCTGTATCCCAACCGAAGCCCTGGGCGTCGTGGAAGTCTTCACCGTAGTGGGAAGCGTAGACAAACAGCTTTTTCGGCACGCAACCTACGTTAACGCAGGTGCCGCCGTAGAAACGCTCTTCGATAATGGCGACTTTCGCCCCTGACTGAGCCGCGACGCGAGCCGCCCTCACGCCTCCAGAACCGGCCCCAATAACAACTAAATCATACATTTAAAGCGCCTTATTAAGCTTTTACGTTAGGTAAATTAATAAATCGGCGGACAGCGCTTCAGTGGCAAGGTTTGAACAACACCGTTTCGGTGACGTTGCCCAAACGCACCTCGCCTACTTTTTCATAGCCCAGCCCGAGATAAAAGCGCAGATAACGCGCATTGCCAGTATCCAGCCCTATGCCGGAGGACAGCGGACTCTCACGACAGATGCCTTCAATCACCTGCATCAGCATACGTCCGTATCCCTTACTCTGGTATTTGGGGTGCACACCGATAAAAGGCAAGTGGTGATGGGTGTCTTTCGGCAAACAGGCGTGCACCTGCTCGTGGTAATCAATGTAACGTTTGGTGGAGGACAAACCCGCGGTCAGCATCATTCTGATGCGCCAGTTCAGTTGATCGGCGAGACTGAACCTGGCTTCCGGGCTGCCAATAAATGCAACCGCCACCAGCGTATCCTCATCCACCAGCCCCAGCGCATCCTGATTGTGCGCAAAGTGCAGCTCCAACCCTTCACGGATGGTGGCGCGAACTCTTTGGTCATAACCGGGGCGGGAAGAATCAAATAAATACTGAAAGGTGGGTTCATGGCGGTAGGCATGAAACAGAATGGACTTTGCTTCAGACAACGCGCTTCTGTCCAAGCGCACTAAAGCAGTGTCAGCGACGAGGTCCCCAGTCATTTTATGGTCTCCTGAGAGCTAGAAAGTATCATTATTTTTATATTTGTACTTCCAAGCGCGCTGAACAGGCGTTCTACAGGCCCAAGCCGGTTAATACCGGCCAGACGCACCGTTACCCGCAGGGGTCTCTCCAGGCGCTTGCCGACTGTATTACTGCTGTCGTTCCTTTTACTGCTTCAGCATTAAAAACCGCTTCCCTAGTCGTTTTAACGCATGCCCAAAGAGGAAAGTTCCCGCCCCTGGGCCTCGGGTTATACAACCCGCTGACGCGTCCTTGCGCCAGTCAATAAAATGGGTCCGTTATCTGAATTCTGACGAATTTTCCGGATAGCGTCAGCGGCTGATGAAAACAGCCGCATCCACTGATAATAAAGGGATTAAATGCTTAAGGAAAGCCTGGAGCTGACAACTCCGGGCGCATCGGCTTTATCTACGGTGATCTGCTCAACCGCGACGCCATAGTTCTTCTCAAGCTCGCCCAGCCACAGCATCAGTTGGTTGAACGAGACTTTATCCAGCCACACATTGACCTTGTCTTCGCCACGCGGCTCGAAGCGCTGTAACTCCAACCCAAACTTGCGAGCGCTGCTACCCACGGTGGACAACAATGACTGGCCGCCGGAGATCGAACCTTTTCCAGCACCGCTTTGACGCGAAGAGGCGCGTGCACGGGCTTCATTTTCTTTCATCCAGGTCAAAGACTCGTGCGATGCTTCCGCACTGTTCTTTGAACTCTCGACAAAGTCCTGCACCGGAGCCCATACAAACATGTAAACACTGAACGCCGCCACGACCAGAATCATCCACTTCAGAGCGGTCTGATCACGCTGCGACAGGCCGTAAAACCAGCTCAGGCCCTTGCCCACGGCGGGGATCTTTTTAAGTTGCTGCATGCTTCCCATTGCTTAGCTCCCCTTAATGGTAATCTTGCCGCGGACGCCACTGGGCTCTTTGATTGCAGAGCCGATGTCCACCTGATAACCCGACTGCACCAGCGCCTGCTTGTAACGATCCAGCTGGTCCAAGGAAGGGGCTTTCACTTCCACCGCGAGCTCGCCGCGCTGGTTGCTGAACTGGAGGTTGTTGAAGCCCATATTCTGCTTGCCGGGCTGCACGGAGAGTTGATAACCCGCCTCACCCAATAGCAGCAAAAAGCCTCCGCCGCCCGTGTTGCTGGCGTTACGCAGTTTGCCTTCCATTTGTCGCTTGGGGCTGCTCACGTTTTTCTCATTGGGATACAGCGAACGGTATAGCTTGACCATTTGCTGATCGTATTCATCCGCCTGCTTCTGGTACATGAACCCTTGCGTCAGGTCCAGGCCGACCTGAATGGCGAACCATCCCGCCGCGACCGCCGCAACAGGCCACCATTTGCCGATGCCGGATGAACCGCTGCTTTCTTTAATCGCATAGGGGCCCTGACATAGGTTGGCGGCATGGCTGGTGTTGAAAAAAGATTCGCACAGCAAGTCGAAGGACGGTACGGAAAAAGTCTCCATCTGTACGATCGCGCCGTCAACGTGCTCAATTTGCGCCAACAGAACGCCCAGACTTTCTTTTTGATCTTCCGGCGTCAGCACGCGAATATTCCACGCCGGCGCCTCGTCGTCCTCAGAAGAAGCACGGCTGCGCGCGCAAATTTCCAGGTAGGGCAACAGGTTTTCATGATGGGTGCGCATACACACCAGACCAGGCTGAAACAGCAACACTTCATCGCCGTCAAACAGCACCGTTAATGCGCCCTCTTCGCCCGGGCACATTTGCGCGTCCACATACATACCATGTAGTGGAAACTCCAGCGCGCTCGCGGCTTCAAACCAGCGGTCCATCCGTTCGCGACGAATGACCAGCACCGGATACTCTTCTTTGCCGATACGTTCACCGGTCACCAAGTGCATGGATTCAACGTCTTCCGCGATGGCTTCTTCTATGGCGAAGGGCAACGCCTGCTGCACATAGCGCGCCTGTTTGGCGGCCACGTGGGCGACCGTGAAGGTAAAATGAGAGGCTGGCAGCACATACTGCACCCAGACATCCTGCAGATCGTGCTGAGCCACCAACTGCATCAGCTCTTCGGCGTCGTCAGCCCTTCCGGAACCAATCCGCTCGCCCGTATAACTATACAACGCCCATTCCAGCGCTGTGGCGGCGGCTTGGGTGACCGGAATCGGTCTAACAAATAACTTGATGGTCATAATTCACACATTTAATTATTTTCTTCCGAACAGTCCCGCGACGGAAAGCCAGAAACTGATCCTGTCCTTATTTGGGAACATACACTTCCTTGGTAATGTCTTCTTTCTTACCAAAATCCCGTCGCAAAACGCTGGTGTTACCTTCTTCAGCGTCACGATGAATTATAGATATTAACCGCGTTGTCCGTTCATTAAAAATAGCGCGCAACGTCGCTTGAAAATACTCGCTATTCACTCTAAACAATTTCTTGGGTATTTCCTTCTTGCCCGCTAACTCGGCCAGAGAAAGAAACTGATTCACGTCAGCGAAATGCCCTTCCTCTTTGCGAATGTCGACAATCTTATCCGCAGTCTGTTTATCCAGCCCGGGAATATACGCCATCAACACTTCCGCCGGCGCGGTGTTCACATTGAGCATGCCGGAGCTGTTGGGCAGTATCGCCACAAACTTCTTAAGCTCTTTATAAGTCGCCGCGTCCATGCCGTCGATCAGCCAAAATTCCGATATATCATTGAAATACGAGTTTGCGGCGCGATATGGCGGCTTTTTGAGCAGATAGGTTTCTTCTTCCGCGCCTTTGAGCTGATAGATCTGATCGTCCACGTCAATCCAGTCTACGAACTTCTCCGCCGTCACATCCGGATTGATGTCTTTTAGTGAACTCAACAAACGCTCAAACTGCTGGACCGCTTCTTTATTGACTGCGCTGGCGCCGTTTTTATTGGTGACCAGACTGTTAATATTGAAGCGCCCCATGAGATCGTCGATTTGCCCCTGAATACCGACATTGGTGTCGATGGGAATCTGAATCGCGTACTGCCCCCAGGGCTCATCAGTGTTATCGACCTCGTGGTCCACCATTTTGTTGGCTTTTTTATCCTGGGCGAAGTCCTCACGCAATATGGTTCTGGCATAGGTTTCCGCCGCCAGGGCGTACATCTTCGCCTGATCTTGCTCCAGAATATTAGAGGTGCGTCGAATATCCAGGTAATGAATATTAAAGAGGCCGGCCACCAGCACCATCACCAGCGCGACGATGAAGATGACGATAAGCGCCGCTATGCCGGACTGCTTGCGCAGCCCGCGATTTCCGCCACTAACCACGACCGCTACCTGAGTCGCCGCCACCATTGGGATCGGGTTTATCGCCACCGGAATTGTTACCGCCGCTACCGCCTCCAGAAGTACCGCCATTACCGCCGCCATTGGCGGAATCCTTAATCTCAGCCCAACCCGCCACTTGATATATGCGACGGATGCTGCCGAACTTCTCATGGTCCAAGGTAATTTCCAGCGCTTTAGGCACTTTCAAATAGGCGGGCTCGTTCTGATTGGTCAACATGTCTTCCGTTGGCCATTCGTTATGCCACTGGTTGTCTTTGTCCATAAATCTGAACTTCACGGATTTGACGTGCGTCAGCAGACGCTGCTTCAGCGGCTGAGAGTCCTGCGCCCGGTCCATGACCTCCCAGTACTCCCGATATAACGTATTCTCTTCCAGCTCATAAGAAACCCGCTGCAGATTACTGCGGCGACTGATTTCCTCTTCATCATCCGCGATCAGCTCCAGCAGATCGTTAGTGTCTCGCCAACCCGTGCGGGAAAACTCGATCAGCTTCAGCGCATTAAGGTTAGTGACGGAATAGAATTCATCGCCATATTCCCCGCGTACGCTACGGGCGACAATTTGACCGAGATCGCCTTCCAGCACGCGCTGCGCCTTTTGAATTTCTTCCAGAGACTCGCTCTTGGTTTCCAGATTTTTTTTGTTGCGTATCCCCTGCCCCAAAAACTGAAACGCGGCCGTCCCGATAATCGCCGTGATGGTGACGGCGATCAGCACCTCCAGCAAAGTAAAGCCTCGCTCCCGGGAGCGGGATGTTACGGCGGCGGGTTTTGACGACATGACTGCGGGAGACATCAGGAGTTATTACCTATAAACGAGGTGACCGAGATAACCTGCCTTTCGGACAAGTTCGCCGTATCGGCGATCAGGACCTGAATTTCCACTTTTCTCATCTGGGGGTTCGGCGTCGCGATGACTTTTTCGACAACACGCCAAGTACGGCTGGCGTACTCTATCGTTTTCTTCTTCTCACCAACGGCGGGGAAGTTTTCCGCGATGGCGAGCTCGGTGTATTCATTGTCTGCAATCCAGGCGGCGAAAGTTTTTAGCTCCAACTGCTCCGTCTGCTTCACAATCTGCGTCATACCACGCACCAAAGCGGCGACGCTGATGGAAAAAATGAGCAACGCCACCAGCACTTCCAGTAGCGTAAAGCCTTCTGCTCGGCTTCGCGGCGACCGCCGCAACGGTTTAAGCATCTTCATCATCCGCCAGCCCTTTCAACTCAAATCCGTTCAACCCATCGGACTTGATGATGAACTTAATGTCTTCATTACTTTTCAGCTTCAGCTCGATGTTGACCGGGGTATTTTCCCCGCTGGACAAAAACAGAATTTGAGGGAGGAACTTCTTGTCTTTGTCGTCCTTCTTGTCTTTCTTGCCTTCGTCCTTGTTTTTCAGCTCAATTTCTTTGTTCTTTTTGTCAAAGTCCAAAACCACCCATTCAGGCAGTTCTCTTTCTTTCAGAAATTCCTGCGGCAATTCAATCCAGGCAAGCGCCGTATCGTCAAATCCCATGAACGCATAGCCGTGATCGTCCAGGCGCAATCCAATGTCCACATTCTGAAAGATGGCTTCGTCGGATGTCATCTGCATGATGGCCAGAAGTTTTCTGGCCTCATTTTCCAACTCCCGGCGCTCACGATTACCACTGACCACCAACGTGACCATGCCGACCATTACCGAGATAATGACCAGCACGACCAGTATTTCAATCAGCGTAAAACCTTTGTGAGCGCGCTTCATAATGTCTCTATCCAATCGCCGCCCCTGACACAGAGACGGCGCATCGGTTATTTATCCCAGCTGGTGATGTCGGCGTCGTAACCTTCGCCGCCTTCTTTACCGTCAGCGCCTAATGAATACAGGTCAAAAGCGCCATGAGTGCCGGGAGCAATGTAAACGAATTCTCTCTGCCAGCCGTCAACAGGCAGTTTGTCGATATAACCATCCGGGTTCCAGTTTTTCGCTTCTGGGAAACCGGACGGCTTATTCACCAGCGCTTCGATGCCCTGCTCACTGCTGGGATAATTGTAGTTATCCAGCTTGTACATATTCAGAGCATTGCTGATGGTTTTGATGTTGGTTTGCGTGGTCGTCACTTTCGCCTGGTCAGCGCGCCCCAAAATCTTGGGCGCTACAGCAGCCACCAGCAATCCAAGGATAACCAATACAACCATGATTTCGATCAGGGTGAAGCCCTGTACGGATTTCCTGGTTTTGAATGACGCTTTAGGTTTCATTTTTTCCCTCTGTAACATTACTTCTTTTATTGATGTGTATTTTAACCAACCAGATCGCTCATGCTCAAAATCGGCAACATGATCGCCATAACGATGATCAGTACGACGCCACCCATGACCAAAAGCATCAAGGGCTCGAACAGTCCGACCATCGTTGCGATGCGGCTTTGCAGATCGTTTTCCTGGCTGCTGGCGGTCCTTTCCAGCATTTCCCCCAACTCACCGCTGGCCTCGCCGCTGGCGATCATATGAATCATCATCGGCGGAAAATAACCGGTCTGCTCCAGGCACTTGTACAGACTGCCGCCTTCCCGCACTTTCTGCGCCGCTTCGGCGACCCGTAGTTTCAGCCATTGATTACTCAACACCTCGCCAGCGATGCGCATGGCGTCCACCAGCGGCACGCCGCTGCTGTTGAGTATGCTGAGAGTACTGGCGAAACGGGCGGTATTAACTCCCCGCGACATCTTCGCGGTGAAGGGAAGGTGCAGCAATTGCCGATGCACCTGAAGTCGGAAGCCTTCTTTTTTCATTGCATAAGTGAAGGAAAAGAAGGCGATGATCAGAGCGGCCACAATAAACAGCGCATAGCTGGCGACGAAATCGCTCAACGCCAGAATCACCTGGGTCAACGCAGGCAGCTCCTGCCCTTTGCTGACGAACACTTTGATGATGTCAGGTACGACGTAACCCAGCAAAAAGCCGACGATGCCGAACGCCACGAAGGTAAGAATCACCGGGTAGATGGCGGCCAGCTGTATTTTTTGCCGACTCATCTGCCGTTGCTCGGTGTAGTCAGCCAGACGATTCAATACCAAGTCCAAATGACCTGCATGCTCACCCGCCGCTACCGTTGAACGGTAAAGCTCCGGAAACGCGCTGGGGAATTCGCTAAGGCTGTCCGCCAGCGAATACCCCTCCAGCACCTTCGCGCGCACCGCCAGCATCATACTTCTGACTTTGGCTTTTTCGCTTTGCGAAGCCACAGCGCTCAGCGTTTCCTCTACCGGAATGCCGGACTGAATCAGTGTGGCGATCTGACGGGTCAACAGCGCCAAATCAGAGGCGCTAAGCCGACTGCCGCGAGGACGAAAGGCGCCTCCGCCATTTTTGTTGCTCTGCTTGTCAGACGCCTGGGTGACTTCCAGCGGCGTCCAGCCTTTATCTCGAATCTGCTGCCTGACCTGACGGGCGCTATCCGCTTCAAGAACGCCTTTTTGCGGACGCCCCTTTTGGTCCAGGGCTTTAAAATCAAATGCTGCCATATGCGGTAATACTATGAAATTTAGACTGCCGTTCTGAAGTAAGCGCCCGCCGTCGAACCTTCTTCAATAATCGCCCTTTGCGCTTTACTCCCGGTGAGTTACCCGCACCACCTCTTCCACAGAGGTCAGGCCCTTCAACACCTTAGCGATGCCGTCCGCATGAATGCTGGGGCCACGCTTGCGCGCGCAGGCTTCCAGCTCCATTTCGCCGGCTTGTTTATGCACCAGGTGACGCAATTCCTCATCGACCTCAATCACCTCATAGATCCCCAAACGTCCGCGATAGCCGAGGTGGTTACATTCAGCGCAGCCTTTCGCGTGGTAGATATGCTGAGGATTTTGCGGATCAATGCCGAGGAACTCGCAAACTTCGTCGTCCGGCGTGTAAGCCTCTTTGCAGTGCTCGCACAATACGCGCACCAGACGCTGAGCTATTACGCCGATCAAACTGGAAGATATCAAAAATGGCTCCACGCCCATATCCATCAAACGGGTTACTGCCCCCACCGCACTATTGGTGTGAAGGGTGGACAATACCAAGTGTCCAGTCAAACTCGCCTGTACTGCGATTTCGGCCGTTTCCAAGTCCCGGATCTCACCAATCATCACCACGTCCGGGTCCTGACGCAGAATGGCGCGCAGACCTCGTGCAAAGGTCATATCGACTTTGGTGTTGACCTGAGTCTGACCGATGCCGGGCAGGTTGTATTCGATAGGGTCTTCAACCGTCAGGATATTGCGGCTGCGGTCATTGATTTCAGACAGTCCCGCGTACAAGCTGGTGGTTTTACCGGAGCCCGTAGGACCCGTCACCAAAATAATGCCGTGGGGACGATGGATCAGTTTCTTGATCAGATTGAAGTCACGATCGGCCATACCAAGCTTTTCAAGCTTCAACCTGCCCGCCTGTTTATCCAACAAACGCAGTACGATACGTTCGCCGTTGGCGGAAGGCATGGTGGACACCCGGATATCTACTTCTTTACCTGCAACGCGCAGGGAAATCCGGCCGTCCTGTGGAATTCTTTTTTCCGCGATGTCCAACCTGGACATAACCTTGATACGAGACACCAACAGCGGCGCCAAAGCCCGCTTCGGTTTGACCATTTCCCGTAATACGCCGTCCACGCGGAAGCGCACGACGAGGTCTTTTTCAAAGGTTTCTATGTGAATATCTGAAGCGTTGGTTTTTACCGCTTCCGTCAGGATGGCGTTGATCAGACGAATGATAGGCGCGTCGTCCTCCTGCTCCAGCAGGTCTTCCGTTTCTGGAACGGAATCCGCCAGACTGGCCAGATCCATGTCGTCACCCAGCCCCTCCACCATTTGCATCGCTTCGGTGGAGTCATTCTGATAGGCCTTCGCCAGACCATCCTCGAAGACGCCGTCTTCTATCACTTCAAAGCGGCATTTACCTTCGACATATCGATTTACTTCCGCAAATATTTGCGGCTTCAGCGACTCTTTAAAATAAACAACTTGGCCATGATTCTCATCCGGCTGACCGACGAACACGCCATGACGCTTGGCGAATGAAAACGGCAGGCGGTAATAGGACCGCGGCTGATCCTCCTGATCTTCGGAATCGTCCGTCAATACTGGAATCGCGTCTTCAGTTGCTTCGAGTTGGCGCTCGTCCATATCTAACCTTTAGTCTATTGTAAACATTGTCATTCCGGCTTACGCTCAGGCCATACATGGAAGCCGGGAAGGTTTGAGAATCTACTTTATCTTTTCAAGAGATTCCAGACTACCTGGTCTCATTTCATTTATAGTTAATTATATGTAATAAAGGCCATTAAATACCCGTTTTTAGTATATTTTTGAGAATTCCGGACTTTTCTTTTAGAGCTGCTACAGCAAAAATACCGGGCACAGAATTACTTAACCGGGACAATGGTCGCACATAATAAAAAGCGAGCCATTAGAACACCGAGACAGATTCATCGTGAACAAAGACAAACTACTCAATTCCGCCCCCTCCATTACGGCGTCGCTACTGTTGATCGCCGCTACCGCAACGGTTGGTTGGCGCGGTTATCAGTTCTGGCTCGACTACAACACCAAGAAGGAAATTGTAGTCAAGGCAGCGCCAGCAACCCAGGTCAAACAGGAACGCACCGTACAACAGTTGGCGCCCCTCAATCTGTTCGGCAAAAATGAACCTATCGCCCAGAAGAAAGAAACGGAAGATCTCCCCTCCACCAATCTGCGCCTGACTTTGCGCGGCGTGGCCGCCACCAACCTTGAAAAAGGCGAGTCCGGCGGCGCATTGATTGAGGGTCCGGATCGCAATACCGATTTCTTCCGCGTGGGCGAAAACATGCCCGGCAACGCAACGCTACACTCTGTCTACGCCAACCGCGTGGTCATTGATCGCCGAGGCAGCCTAGAGAACCTGTTCTTCCCGGAAGAGTCCAGTTCCGGCGCCAGTATAGAAAGCTACGCCAGCGTCTCCCGCGACGACGCCCCTGACTATACTGAGCCCGCCTACGAGGAACCCGTCTACGAAGAGCCTCAGTATCAAGAGCCTGAATACCCGGAGCCTCAGTACGAAGAACCCAAGTATGAGCAGCCTGACAGCGGCGGCGAGCCGGTTCCGGTCGTAGATGCGCCTCATGACGACGGCTCTCAGCAGGCGATTTCAGAACCCGCCTATCAGGAAGAACCGACTTATGCTATCGATCAGCCGCCGGAAGAGCTTTCCGAGCCCTCCAACGATAACAGTTCAGAGCTGAGCGAAATGGACGAACAACGTCGTCAGGAAATTCGTGATCGACTGCAAAAATTGCGCGAACAAATCCGTCAAAAGAACAACGGTTAGTCGCGCCCGATTTTAAGCGCCGAAACGTCAATATCGTTCCGGCGCCCAATTCCCCTCCCTAAATTAACGATTTCTAATCCTTGCTTTTTCAAACCCTGGCCATCCCAGCTCAATTAACTTTATTTCCCTTGTATTTAAGCCACTTAGGGCTAGTCTTAAGATTCACCTTTCCTTACACAGTTTTACAAAACTCATCCAGTCATATTTCCGATTAATTCCTATACTTAAACTCATAAACATAACTACGACTCCGGTCTAACAGCCGGCATTAACCACACCAACGACATCGACGACGGGACGCCCCACCTATGCAGTGGACAAGAAAATTGCGTGTCAAAACAGCCATTACCCTGTTTTCATGCTGGGCTCTTGTTGCGTCTGCGGCCTTCGAAATCAGTCAACAAATTCTGACTCATGTGGAGCGCGAATACGGCGGCTCCGCCCGCGAGCGCCTAGAGCGCTGGCAAAAACTGCTCAACACCCCCAAAGACATCCCTGACGAACGTAAGTTAATGATGGTCAACGCCTTCTTTAACGAAACTCAGTTCGTTCCGGACATCAAACACTGGGGGCAGGAAGATTACTGGGCGACGCCCGTTGAGCTGCTGGTCACCAATGGCGGCGACTGTGAAGACTACTCCATCGCCAAATATTTCGCCTTGCGCGAAATGGGCGTGCCGGACGACAAATTACGCATCACCTACGTTAAGGCGCTAAAGCTCAATCAGGCGCATATGGTGCTTGCGTACTACCCAGACCAGGACAAAGAACCGCTGATACTGGACAATCTGATTCAGGAAATCCGCTCAGGCTCCGAACGCGATGACCTCTATCCCATCTACAGCTTCAATGGCGACGGGCTATGGCTGTCCAAACAGCGCGGCTTGGGCAAACGCGTAGGTCAAGCCAACCGACTGGATCAGTGGAACGATTTAAACACGCGCATGCTGCAACAGTTGCAGACCCGCCTCTGATCTCATACCTCATTCAAGCAGGCGCGATTAGCCGCGCCTGATTTCTGACTTGTTTGTGTTTTTCTTTTCCAATCAAGCACTTTTCCGCTATCACTTTATTATTTTGCTTCAGCGCACCTTCTAGCCGCCGACCTATTTTCTTTTTATCTACTTACTCAGGCATCACCTACTTCCCGTCTCTTCATGGCGGCGCATTATAACGTTGACGTAAACGTAAACTTGCTGCAATAATTTTGCTCAATTCAGACAGAGAACGCCCATGACAAAAAACTACAGCATCAGTGACCTAGCGAAGGAGTTCGACGTTACCACAAGGACAATCAGGTTTTACGAAGCGGAAGGGCTGCTCAGCCCGGAACGACAGGGACAGACCCGCATCTACTCCGAAAAAGACCGCGTCTACCTCAAGCTTATTTTGCGAGGCAAACGACTCGGCTTCTCCCTGGCGGAATCCAAACAAATTATCTGCATGTACGACCCGGACAGCGGCAACCGGGTGCAGCTCCAACTGATGCTGAACAAGATTGCGGAAAAAAGAGACATCCTGAAGCAGCAGCTTTCTGATATCCGCCTCATGCAGGAGGAATTGGATGAAGCGGAAGAGCGCTGCCAACAGGCGCTGGCGGACTTTGAAAAAGGCTGACTAAGCGTGTGCGCGGCGAGCGTGCGCAACAAATCGCAGCAGGCCTTCTTCTGATGACATTGATTCAACGTTAAAAATAACAAAGGAACCATTATGGCCAATCACTATCACTCCCTGAACTTCGGACTGGGCGAAACCCTGGATATGCTGCGTGAACAGGTGGCGGGATTCGCGCAAAAAGAGATCGCGCCCATCGCCGCGCAGGTGGACAAAGACAACGCGTTCCCCAACCAATTGTGGCCGCGCCTGGGAGAAATGGGTCTGTTGGGCGTCACCGTCAGCGAAGAGTTCGGCGGCGCTGAACTGGGATATCTGGCTCATGTCCTCGTCATGGAAGAGATCAGCCGCGCATCCGCATCTGTCGCGCTCAGTTACGGCGCCCACTCTAACCTGTGCGTTAACCAGATTTACCGTAACGGCACGCCAGAGCAAAGACAGAAATATCTACCAAAACTGATCTCCGGCGAACATATCGGCGCTCTCGCCATGAGCGAGCCCAACGCCGGCAGCGATGTCGTCAGCATGAAATTGCAGGCGGTAAAAAAAGGCGACAAATATGTGCTTAACGGCGCCAAAATGTGGATCACCAACGGCCCTGACGCGCACACTTACGTCATCTACGCCAAGACTGACGTTCAGGCAGGCCCCAGAGGCATCACCGCATTCATCGTGGAGCGCGATTATCCCGGCTTCTCCCGCTCACCCAAACTCGACAAACTGGGCATGCGCGGCTCCAACACCTGCGAGCTGGTGTTCGATAACTGCGAAGTTCCGGAAGAAAATATTCTCGGCGGCCTCAACCAGGGCGTGAAAGTCCTGATGAGCGGCCTGGACTACGAGCGCGTCGTACTGGCCGCCGGCCCTATTGGCATCATGCAGGCCTGTATGGATGTCGTCGTTCCCTATATCCATGAGCGTGAGCAATTCGGCCAGGCTATAGGCCAGTTCCAGCTCATTCAGGGCAAAGTGGCGGACATGTACACCACCCTGAATGCCTGCCGCGCCTACCTTTATGCAGTCGCCGCCGCCTGTGATCGTGGCGAAACCACACGCAAGGACGCCGCTGGCGTGATTCTGTACTGCGCGGAAAAAGCCACCCAGATGGCCCTCGACGCCATTCAGATTCTGGGAGGTAACGGCTACATCAACGAATTCTCCGCTGGCAGACTGCTGCGCGACGCTAAGCTATATGAAATCGGCGCCGGCACCTCTGAGATCCGCAGAATGCTGATCGGCCGCGAACTGTTCGAGGAGTCTCGGTAGCCTTCGGCTGCCGTTCTCTACACGGAATCCAAACAACCACCCAGCAAGACAGGACGAAGCTATGGCTGTTCTGAAATCCCAAACATCCACCGACAGCGAAAGCTATCAAAGCCAATATGCGGCGATGAGCAAACTGGTGGATGATCTCAAGACTGAAATCAGTTTTATCGAACAAGGCGGCGGTCACGCCGCTCAGGAAAAGCAGCGCGCAAAAGGAAAGTTGCTGCCCCGTGAGCGCGTCGCCAAGTTGCTCGATCCCGGTTCGCCGTTTCTTGAAATCGGCCAATTCGCCGCCTACAACGTCTACGCAGACAACGTGCCCGCCGCAGGCGTCATCGCTGGTATCGGACGGGTCGAGGGCATTGAATGCATGATCGTCGCCAACGATTCGACGGTCAAAGGCGGCACCTACTACCCACTGACGGTGAAGAAGCACATTCGCGCTCAGACGATCGCAGAAGAGAACAACCTGCCCTGCATCTATCTGGTGGATTCCGGCGGCGCCAACCTGCCGCAGCAGGATGAAGTCTTCCCCGACAAGGAAGACTTCGGGCACATTTTTTATCGTCAGGCGCGCATGTCCGCCCAGGGCATTCCTCAGATCGCCGTGGTAATGGGTCTTTGCACCGCTGGCGGCGCTTATGTGCCCGCCATGGCGGACGAAGCCATCATGGTGAAAGGACAGAGCTCTATTTTCCTGGCGGGACCGCCTTTGGTGAAAGCCGCGACCGGCGAAGAAGTCAGCGCCGAGGAGCTGGGCGGCGCAGACGTTCATTGCAGAATCTCCGGGGTGGCAGACCATTACGCTCAAGACGAGTTTCACGCCCTCTTGCTGGCCAGACAGGCGGTTAAACGCCTCAACCGCAAGAAAACTGTCTCCATGGACATCCAGACGCCGGTAGAGCCGCTCTACCCCGCTCAACAGCTGCGCGGCGTCGTCCCCACTGATCTGCGTACGCCTTATGACGTGCACGAAGTCATCGCCAGACTGGTGGACGGCTCCGAATTCGACGAGTTCAAGGCGCTTTATGGCGCGACGCTGGTGTGCGGTTTCGCTCGTATCAACGGCTACCCTGTGGGCATCATCGCCAACAATGGCATTTTGTTCAGCGAGTCCGCCGTCAAAGGCGCGCACTTTATCGAGCTGTGCTGCCAACGCAAAATTCCTCTGGTGTTCCTGCAGAACATCACCGGTTTCATGGTCGGCAAGCAGTATGAGGAAGGCGGCATCGCCAAAAACGGCGCCAAGCTGGTCACCGCTGTCGCCTGCGCGGAAGTGCCCAAGTTCACTATAATCATTGGCGGCAGCTTTGGCGCTGGCAACTACGGCATGTGCGGCCGCGGCTACAACCCCCGCTTTCTGTGGATGTGGCCAAATGCGCGCATCGCAGTAATGGGCGGCGAGCAGGCGGCGGGCGTGCTGGCGCAGGTGCGCGAGGACAATCTACGCCGCAAAGGCGCGCTGTGGACCGAAGAGGAGAAACAGGCGTTCAAGGCCCCTACTATTCAGCAGTTCAACGAGCAGTCGCACCCCTATTACGCCTCCGCGCGCTTATGGGACGACGGCATCATCGACCCGGCGGACACCCGCATGGTGTTGAGTCTGGCGCTTTCCGCCTCGTTGAACGCCCCGATTAAAGACAGCAAATTCGGCGTGTTCCGCATGTAGGCGCGACAAGGACTTCACATGACGCCAACTCAGCCAACCACCAGACCAACAAGAGAGGTTACGCCGTGTCAGAACCCGTTTTATACCGCGTAAATCAGGGCGTTGCGGAAATAGTATTAAACCGGCCCGAAAAGCATAACGCCTTTAACGCCGATGTTATTCAGTCCCTGAATGAAATGATCGAGGAGACCGCCAACGACAGCGCCGTGCGCATCGTCGTCCTGCGTAGCGAAGGCAAGCACTTCTCCGCCGGCGCCGACCTGGAATGGATGCGCGCCAACGCCAATGCAGACCATCAAGCCAACTTGGATGACGCCGCCGAACTGGCCAGACTCATGCGCGGCCTCTTTGAACTGCCCAAGCCGACTATCGCCCGAGTGCAAGGCAGCGCCTTCGGCGGAGCCCTGGGCCTGATCAGCTGCTGCGATATTGCTATCGCCAGCGCGCGCAGCAAGTTCTGTCTGAGCGAAGTAAAGCTGGGCATCCTGCCCGCGGTGATCAGCCCCTATGTACTCCGCGCCATCGGGCCTCGCGCCATGCAGCGCTACACCCTGACCGCCGAGCTGTTCGACGCCAAAGAGGCGCTACGCCTTGGCCTGATCCACGAAATCGTCGAAGAGACCAGTCTGGATGCGGAAGTGGAGCTTTTCACCCGCCTGTTCAAACAGAACGGCCCCAATGCCCTGTCCCGCGCCAAAGAGTTGCTGCGCCGGGTCGAAGCAAGCCCCATTGACGATGCGCTGGTCGAACACACCACTCGCGCCATCGCCGACGTGCGCGTTTCTTCCGAAGGACAGGAAGGGCTCAGCGCATTTTTAGAAAAACGACCCGCCGCCTGGACCCTTTCCGATGGAGCCGCCGAGCATGATTGAGACGCTATTGATCGCCAATCGCGGCGAGATCGCCAGCCGCATTATCCGCACCGCCAGTCGCATGGGTGTGCGTACGATCGCCGTATATGCGGATGTGGACCGTAACATGCCGTTCGTGCAGGAAGCCGACGAGGCTTATCCCCTGCGCGGGGTGACCGCCACGGAGACTTACCTGAATCAGGATAAAATCATCGCGGTAGCGAAAAAGTGCCGCGCCGACGCTATCCATCCCGGCTATGGCTTCCTGTCGGAGAACGCGAGTTTCGCCGCGCTGTGCGCCAAGGAATCTTTGAAATTTATTGGCCCTCCCGCCAAAGCTATTGACGCCATGGGCGATAAAGCCCGCGCCAAGCATCTGATGGAACAGGCCAATGTTCCCCTGATCCCCGGCTATCACGGAGAAGACCAAAGCGTTGACGTCCTGCGCGCCCAGGCCGAGGTTGTCGGCTACCCGGTCCTGCTTAAAGCCAGCGCGGGCGGCGGCGGCAAAGGCATGCGCGCCGTGCGCGCGCCCTCTGAATTTGATGAACAGCTGGCGTCCGCGCAGCGTGAGGCGAAAAACGCCTTCGGCGATCAAACCATGCTGATCGAAAAGCTGATCGAACAGCCTCGTCACGTCGAAGTGCAAATCTTCTTCGACGCTCATGGCGAAGGCGTCTATCTGTTTGACCGCGACTGCTCCATCCAGCGTCGCCATCAGAAGATCATCGAAGAAGCGCCCGCCCCTCATCTCGCCGACGCGACCCGTCGCAAAATGGGAGAAACGGCGGTCGCCTGCGGCAAGGCGATTGGCTATGTCGGCGCCGGCACGGTGGAATTCCTGGTCGATAAAAATGAAAACTTCTATTTCATGGAAATGAACACCCGCCTGCAGGTGGAGCACCCGGTGACGGAAATGATCACGGGTCTCGACCTGGTGGAGTGGCAGATCAAAGTCGCTGGCGGCGAGCCTTTACCGGCGACCCAGGATCGCATTCGCAGCAATGGCTGCGCCATTGAAGCGCGCATCTACGCGGAAGATCCGGAGAATGGTTTTCTGCCCAGCGCCGGCGCGTTGCATTTTCTCTCCGCTCCCACAAGCGGCGAGCATACTCGCATTGATTGCGGCGTCGCAGCGGGCTGCGAGATTTCCCCCTTTTACGACCCGATGATCGCCAAGGTCATCGGCTGGGGGCCCTCCCGCGAGATGGCGCGGCGACGCCTGAAAGACGCGCTGGCGGATTTCCTGGTGACCGGCGTCACCACCAACACCGGCTATCTGTGCCGTATTATCAACAGCGACGACTTCATAAAGGCGCGTTTGACGACGGGCTTCCTGGAAGCCAACCCAGGGTTGGAAAAAGCGGATCGGGAAATTCCTTTTAACGCCAAGTGCGCGCTGGCGGCGCTGTATTGGTCCAACCTCAAGGGCGCGCCCATCGCCGCCGATCAGGACCCGTTTTCACCCTGGGCGCAGATCAACAACTGGCGCCTGAATCTGGTGGAGGCGTCCGAGTATGAGTTCTGGCTCAATGGCGAATCATTCTCCCTGCTGCTTGAACAGCATCATGACAAGCTAAAAATCGGCGACGGCCAGCACTGGGCGGATGTCAGCTTCAACCGCAATCACTCCCATGTGGATGTGTGGGTGGATGGCGTAAAAAGCGGCTTCCGTTTCGCAATTTCGGAGAGCTGCATCGACCTGTTCAAAGACGGCGCACACTGGCGCTTCGAGACTCCGGATGACAATACGCTGACCGAGCACCATGTGCAGGATGGCGGCTCCCTCAACGCGCCCATGGGCGGCACTATCGTCAAAACCGCCGTGCAAGCGGGCCAGGAAGTGATCAAAGGCGACATTCTGGTGGTGATGGAAGCCATGAAAATGGAGCACAGCATCCGCGCGCCCGATGCCGGCACCGTCACGGAAGTGCTGTGCAAAGAAGGCGAGGTCGTCACCGCCAACCAGATTCTGGTGGCGTTTGAAGCCAGCGGCGAAGGAGCCTGATATGTCCTCTGAAGTGAACGCCACGCATATCACCGGCGATCCGGATTTTGTCCGCATCGTAGAGGTGGGCCCTCGCGACGGCTTGCAGAACGAAAGCAAGCTGCTGAGCGTTGAAGAGAAAGTCCACCTCATAAAAGGGCTGATCGACGCGGGCGTCAGTTATATTGAAGCGGGAAGTTTCGTTTCCCCGAAATGGGTGCCGCAAATGGCCAGCTCCGCCGAAGTGATCCAGCAGCTGCCGGAACGCAAAGATGTAGTCTACGCCGCCCTGACGCCAAACCTGAAAGGCATGGAAGCGGCGCTACAGACTCAGGTCAACGAAGTGGCGGTGTTCACCGCCGCTTCCGAGGCGTTCAACCAGCGCAACATCAACTGTTCCATCCAAGAGAGCATTGAGCGCTTTCAACCAGTATTCGCATTGGCGCAGGAGCGCAACATCCCTGTTCGCGGCTATGTCAGCTGCGTGCTGGGCTGTCCCTACGAGGGACGCATTGAGATAGCCCAGGTTCTGAAAACCACTAAACTGCTGCTGGAAGCAGGCTGTTACGAAGTGTCTCTGGGAGACACTATCGGCGTCGGCTCCACCCATCAAGTGGCCAACCTGCTCAAAGCCCTGCTGTCCGAAATACAGAGCGACCGGCTGGCGGTGCATTTCCACGACACCTACGGGCAGGCTCTGGCCAACATCGACACAGCCCTCAACCTTGGAATTCGCACTGTCGACGCCTCCGTCGCCGGATTGGGCGGCTGCCCTTACGCAAAAGGCGCCTCCGGCAACGTCGCAACAGAGGACGTGGTGTACATGCTGCACGGCAACGGCTTGAAAACAAACATTGATTTGACTCGCCTCGCCATGGTAGGTAATGAGATTTCCACCCTGCTGGCGCGCAACAACGGCTCCAAAGCCGGTCTGGCGTTGTCGCAGGCGCATTCTTCACAATAAGGATAATATTGGAGTCTTTATGACCGCGCTCCCTTTATGGCGCCCCGGACACGAGCGAATACAACAAGCACGACTCACCGACTTCGTCGCATTTTTAAAAACCAGAAAGCTGTCGCCGCCATCTCACTATGACGCGCTACATGCCTGGTCGGTGGACAATAAAGAGGCTTTCTGGCTGGCGATATGGGAGTACTTTCAGGTCAAAGGCGACCTCGGCGGGGCTCCGTTTCTGCGCAATGCCAACAAGATGCCCGGCGCGCAGTGGTTCCCCGAAGCCAAAATCAACTTTGCGGAAAACCTACTCAAGCATCGCAACGGCAAGCACGGCGACGAACCCGCCATTATCGTCAGAGGCGAAGACGGCCGTCGTGAAGAACTCAGCTTCAACGAACTGTATCGCCAAGTCGCCAAACTGGCGCAATTTCTGAAGGCCAATGGCGTTGGTCCCGGCGATCGCGTCGCCGCATTCATTCCAAACTGCGCCGAAGCGGTTATCGGTATGCTGGCCACCGCCAGTCTGGGTGGCGTCTGGTCTTCCTGCTCCCCCGACTTCGGACTTAACGGCGTGATTGACCGCTTTGGCCAGATCGCTCCGAAACTGCTGATCGCCTGTCGCGGTTACAACTACAATGGCAAAGTGATCAACACCATGGATCGAGTCCAGGATATCGTCGGCAAGCTTCCCGCTTTGCATGGGGTGGTTTGGGTTAACTATCTGAAGAACCCGCAGGCGGCGCCGACGGACTTGTCAGGCGTCACGGCGACTTCCTGGGAAGACATAGTGAACACGCCTGGCGAAAGCGCCATTGAGTTTGTCCGGAGCGGGTTCGCCGAACCGCTCTACATCATGTACTCCTCCGGCACCACCGGTCAGCCCAAGTGCATCGTGCACGGCCAGGGCGGCACGCTGTTGCAGCACCTGAAAGAGCTGGGATTGCATACCGACCTCAAACCCGGCGACCGCATATTCTATTACACCACCTGCGGCTGGATGATGTGGAACTGGCTGGTGAGCAGTCTGGCGATCGGCGCGACACTAGTGCTGTATGACGGCTCCCCATTTCATCCGTCACCCTCTCATCTGTTCGACATCGCCCAGGAAGAGAACATCAACGTATTCGGCTCCAGCGCCAAGTTCTACGCCGCCTGCGAGAAGAATCACCTCAAACCGGCGCAGACCCATCGTCTGGACAGTCTCAGGGCCATGCTTTCGACCGGCTCCCCGCTGGCTCATGAGAGCTTCGACTATATCTATCGAGACGTGAAGGCGGACGTCTGTCTGAGTAGCATCTCCGGCGGCACTGACATTGTGTCCTGCTTCGCCCTGGGATGCCCCACACTGCCCGTTTACCGGGGCGAACTACAGTGTATCGGCCTGGGCATGGATGTCGAGTTTGTCGACGACTCAGGCCGTTCTCTGGCGCAAGGCAAAGGCGAGCTGGTCTGCAAGTCGCCCTTCCCTTCCATGCCGGTTGGATTTTGGAATGACGAGGATGGCGCGCGCTTCCACAGCGCTTATTTTTCCTCCATCGACAACATCTGGGCCCATGGAGACTACGGCGAATTCATCAGCCATGCGGAAAACGGCGAAGTGGTGCAGAAAGGCGTCATCATTCACGGCCGCTCTGACGCCGTACTTAATCCTGGCGGCGTGCGCATCGGCACCGCCGAAATCTATCGTCAGGTGGAGAAGATTGAGGAAGTGCTGGAAAGTATCGCGGTCGGACAAGCCTGGGGAGACGACGAGAGAGTCATTCTATTCGTCAAAACCCGCCCCGGCGTTGATCTGAACGACGAGCTATGCAGCCGCATCACCCAGACGATTCGCAAGAACACCACGCCCCGACATGTGCCGGCGAAGATCATTCAGATCGCCGACATTCCCCGCACCATCAGCGGCAAAATCGTTGAGCTGGCGGTGAAGAACGTCATTCACGGCAAGGAAGTTAAAAACAAGGACGCGCTCGCCAATCCGGAAGCGTTGCAGTTGTTTGAAGATCTTGAAGAATTGCGCGGCTAGAACAGCCTGAAGAAGAGATCCCTCCCCGGATTGGGGAGGGAGTATTCGTAAACTGGCTTAGAGAACTTTATCCAGTTCAGCTTCCAGTTGCGGAACCGCTTCGAACAAGTCCGCCACCAGACCGTAATCGGCTACCTGGAAGATTGGCGCTTCTTCGTCTTTGTTGATCGCAACGATTACTTTACTGTCGGACATACCCGCCAAATGCTGGATCGCGCCGGAAATACCAACGGCGATATACAGTTGCGGAGCCACGATTTTACCAGTTTGACCGACCTGCATATCGTTGGGAACGAAGCCTGCGTCAACCGCCGCGCGAGATGCGCCAACCGCTGCGCCCAACTTGTCAGCCACTTTGTACAGCATTTCGAAGTTGTCGCCGTTCTGCATGCCGCGACCACCGGAAACAACGATGTTCGCACTGGTCAGTTCAGGACGGTCGGACTTGGCCAGCTCTTCTTTCACGAAAGAAGAAATGCCTGCGTCGTGAGCCGCACCAACGGATTCCACTGCAGCAGAGCCGCCTTCCGCCGCAACCGGGTCGAAACCGGTAGGACGTACGGTGATGACTTTGATTGCATCAGAGGATTGCACAGTGGCGATCGCGTTGCCCGCGTAGATAGGACGCACGAAGGTGTCAGCGGAATCAACGCGGATGATGTCGGAAATCTGAGCCACGTCCAGCAGCGCGGCAACGCGGGGCATGAAGTCCTTACCGGTGGTGCCGGCGGAAGTCAGCACATGGCTGTAGCCTTTACCCAGTTCAGCGACCAGCAAGCCCAGATTTTCAGCCAGGAAGTGGCCGTAAGCGGCGTTGTCGGCGTGCAGCACTTTCGCTACGCCAGACACTTTGGAAGCCGCTTCAGCAACCGCGCCGCAATCAGCGCCGGCAACCAGAACGTGAACGTCTCCGCCGATTTTCTGAGCGGCTGCGACAACGTTCAACGTAGCGGGTTTCAGAACCTTGTTATCGTGATCTGCAATTACCAGAATGCTCATCTTAAATCACCTTCGCTTCGTTCTTCAGCTTGTCCACCAGCTCAGCTACGCTGCCCACTTTAATGCCCGCCTGACGTTGCGCAGGGGCTTCCACTTTCAAGGTGGTCAGTCTGGGAGCGATTTCCGCGCCAAGATCCGCAGGGGAAACAGTGTCCAGCGGCTTCTTCTTGGCTTTCATGATGTTGGGAAGAGAAGCGTAACGGGGTTCGTTCAGACGCAGGTCGGTGGTCACGATAGCAGGCAGATTCAACGCCACGGTCAGCAGACCGCCGTCGATTTCGCGAGTCACGTTGACTTTATCGCCCTCAACAACCACTTCGGATGCGAAGGTGCCCTGCGCGTAACCGCACAGCGCCGCCAGCATCTGGCCAGTCTGGTTGTTGTCGGTGTCGATGGACTGTTTGCCCAGAATCACCAGCTTGGGTTGCTCTTTTTCTACAACCGCTTTCAGCAGCTTGGCGGCCGCCAGAGATTGAATCTCTTCGTCGGTCTCCACGTGAATGCCGCGGTCAGCGCCCAGCGCCAATGCGGTGCGGATTTGTTCCTGAGCGGCTTTAGGGCCGATGGATACAACGACGACTTCGGTAGCGACGCCTTTCTCTTTCAGGCGTACGGCTTCTTCCACTGCGATTTCGCAGAATGGATTCATGGCCATTTTTACGTTTGTCAGGTCTACACCGGTATTATCCGGCTTTACTCGTACTTTAACGTTGTAATCAATTACTCGTTTTACAGCGACCAGAACCTTCATAGATTCCTCGTTTGTGTTGTGATGTGTAATTAACGAAGCATATCCTCGCGGCTCTGGATTTTTATCCCGATAACCACCCTGTCGAAAACCGGGTTCTCGGCCAAAAACTTCAGCCGAAACGCCAGGATATGGTCCAAACAAAGCAGGCTAATACTGAACGCTTATCCCACTCAGGTCAATATTCAGGGACGCGCCTGACGCGTCCGAAAAGGACCTGCGATCAAAGGACGATCGATTTATTGTTAACGCCGAAAAAGATTCGGGTTTACTCCGTCCCGGAATTCAGGAAGCGGCCTCGCAGGCGACGCCTGAGACCCCGACGCTCAACGCCGGAAACGCTCTTCTTAACTGCGTGCCGCTTATTAAAGGCGATTTTCCGCAAAAATTCAAACAAACGTTTGTTTGAGTGGGCGAATGATATATGCTACCTGGACTTAATCCATTATACTTCTGACGATTTTTAATAACTGCAGCACAGCGTAGTCGGAAAAATAAGACAGGATAAAATCAGTCAGGGACGCAGCTCGACCGCTTCCGCGGGACAGCATCGTCGCAGCTTTTCGCGACCCCCAAAAGCCGTGTTGCCTATAAACTTTTTAGACTGAGAGTTGTGAAGCTAAAAGGAGATCAATGGTGGAACGCGAATCGATGGAGTTTGACGTACTAATCGTGGGCGCAGGACCGGCGGGCTTGTCAGCCGCCTGCAAAATTCTCCAGTTGGCCAAGGATAAAGGGCAGGAACTGACCGTATGCGTCGTGGAGAAAGGATCGGAAGTCGGCGCGCATATTCTGGCCGGCACCGTTTTCGAGCCTACAGCTCTGAACGAGCTCTTCCCTAATTGGAAAGAAGAAGGCGCTCCCCTCAATACTCCCGTCACCCGAGACGACATCTTCGTATTACGCAGCCAGGAAAACGCCATCAAGGTGCCCAATGCGTTCGTGCCCCGCAATATGCACAACGAAGGCAACTTCATCATCAGCCTGGGCAATTTGTGCCGCTGGCTGGCGGAGCAGGCGGAAGGCCTTGGCGCAGAAATCTATCCCGGCTTCCCCGCCGCCGAAATTCTGTATCATGAAGACGGCAGCGTAAAAGGCATCGTTACCGGCGACATGGGCGTCGGCCACAATGGTGAGCATAAAGATTCCTACACTCCCGGTATGGAATTGCACGCCAAGTACACCCTGTTCTGCGAAGGCTGCCGCGGTCACCTGGGCAAACAGCTGATCGAAAAATTCAAGCTGGACGAAGGCAAAGACCCGCAACATTACGGCATAGGCATTAAAGAGCTATGGGATATCGATCCCGCCAAGCACGAGCCTGGTCTGGTCGTTCACACGACGGGTTGGCCATTAGCCGAAAGCAGTTCTACCGGCGGTTCTTTCCTTTACCACCTGGAGAACAATCAGGTTTACGTCGGTCTGATCACCGACCTGGGTTACAGCAACCCACACGTTTCTCCATTCGAAGAATTTCAGCGCCTGAAGCTGCATCCAGAAATCAGCAAATATCTGGAAGGCGGCAAGCGCGTATCCTACGGCGCGCGCGCCATCACCAAAGGCGGCTTCAATTCTCTGCCCAAGCAGTCCTTCCCTGGCGGTCTACTGCTGGGTTGCGACGCTGGCACCTTGAACTTCTCCAAGATCAAGGGCTCTCATACCGCCATGAAGTCCGGCATGCTGGGCGCGGAAGCGGTGTTTGAAGCGCTCCAGAAAGGCTCTGAAGGCAAAGAAGACCTCACCGCTTTTGCGGATAAGTTCAAAACGTCCTGGCTCTACAAAGAGCTGTACGAAGAGAGAAACTTCGGACCGGGCATGCACAAGTTCGGCAACATCCTGGGCGGCGCGCTGGCGTTCTTCGAGCAGAACATTCTGCGTGGAAGCCTGCCGATCACTCTGCGTGATCTGAAGAAAGACCACGAGGCTCTCAAGCCCGCCAGCGAGTGTCCGAAAATCAGCTATCCGAAGCCGGACAACAAGCTGACGTTCGACCGTCTGACATCGGTGTTCCTGTCGAACACCAACCATGAAGAAGATCAGCCCTGTCATTTGACCCTCAAGGACAAAGACGTGCCGATCAACTACAACCTGCCCAAGTACGACGAGCCCGCGCAGCGCTACTGCCCTGCCGGCGTTTACGAAGTGGTGGAGAATGACGACGGCGGCAAGCGCTTCCAGATCAACGCGCAAAACTGCGTACACTGCAAAACCTGCGATATCAAAGACCCCACCCAGAACATCATCTGGGTCACCCCGGAAGGCGGCGGCGGTCCCAACTATCCGAACATGTAGGTGCGACGAGAGTCGCGCTTGCGCGCTGTAAGCTGCTGATTTTATTAGCATTTTACAGCATGAAGGTGCAGTCTACCCTGCACTTTCAACCCCTGTCAAACGAGGTGGAAACCGTTTAATTTAAGCAGTTTCTGATACTCGTTTAACAGGTTCAATAACAGGACTTTTAGGTGAAAGCCTGAAAGGTGTTATTGAAAATCCTGCAACCCTGACATTCGATTGGGGTTGCATACGCACCTCAGTATACTTTTCGAAGTCAGGTTCGGGGTTGGACGACTGGAAGAAATTCAGTAACACTATTTAGTGTTGATGAATAACTTTCTAACCCTTGGAGAAGCGAACCATGACGGATCGATCTCGCAAAGACAGTGATTTGGTAGCCTTTGTTAAGACTTTACCTTCGGTAAAGAATTTAAAGGTTTATGCGCCCGGTGAGTTTGAAAAAGCTCCGCCGGAACAAATGTCGCCTGCCGAAAGGCGGATGCTGATACGCGTATTAAATTCCAAGTAACGTCGCGGAAATCCCATCACTCGCTGCAAGACACAAAGTTGTTAAGTAGCGCTCTTCAAAAAGGGGCCGTATGGAGAGTCAAACGGGTAACGGTTTGAGCTTCAAACGAGTCGATGCAAGCGTGTAAAAGCTGCGTTGATGATTGTCGGCCTGACCTGTTGACGGCTTGCCTTTCAGGCAAACTATCTCATTTCAGTAAACGACCGGTTGTGTGACCAACCGTAGCCTAGGGGCAGCGCATTTCTGGTAACGGATTTGTGTGAAGCGCCCTGACAATGTACCCCCGCCAAGCGGTGCCATTCGCCGTGAGGCGAATGTGTAGATACTGCCAGTAGTTAAGGTGGTTGAGGGGCTAGGCTGGAAGGTAAGGTGAACGCAAGTGAACTGTTGATAAACGTCGTTATCGGGAAGAAGCCAAAGCTACTGATAGGCTTCAACCAAAAGGTGTGTGGTTGGTTATTCCTTTTTACATTGGGAATACGTCACCAGTGAACCACCGGCGAAGAGACAGCGCCTAACCCTTTCGTGTCATCAGCGCGGAACTCGGTAAGCCCGTAGTTGTGCCTTGCCCTATGGGGAAAAGGCAGGAGCGCCGCAAGGCAATCTGTTGCGACTGCGGGTAGAGGAGGATGGAAAAAGCGAATGCTCGATTGTAATGATCGGGATACTGAGGTGAAACATACTCAGCGGCGAAAGCCGTGCCCACTTCCATCTGGTCTCTCATGGCGAGAGATTTGGATAACCCTTGAAAAAGAAAACCCGACTTACCTTTTGGCAAATCGGGCTTTTCCAACGAAGGGAGCAGAATTTTGCTCCTTTCGGAGCCGAGTTCTGTTTCCTTCTAATACACAAGAAGGAGACTAGCATGACAAGCGTTTCGCTCACAGCGGAATCTGCACTCTCCGGCAGACCGGAACACTGGCACCAGATTGGCTGGAAGCATGTGAACCAGACTGTCCGAGGGATACAGATTCGTATCGCCAAGGCAACGAAGGACGAGAACTGGCGTAAGGTGAAAGCCTTGCAACGATTCTTAACCCGCTCATTTTGTGGTCGAGCGTTGGCCATAAGACGAGTGACTGAAAACCAAGGTCGCAGGACATCGGGAGTAGACGGTGTTTTGTGGTCAACGCCCGAAGCCAAATGGGCGGCGATTGGTCAATTAAAGCGCAGAGGTTATCGCGCTCTGCCCTTGCGGCGTGTGCGTATTCCAAAGGCTAATGGGAAGGAACGCCTTTTAGGCATTCCCACCATGAAAGACAGAGCGATGCAGGCGCTGTATTTATTAGCCCTGCAACCTGTCTCAGAAACGCGAGCAGATCGGGATTCTTATGGATTCCGGCCTGATCGTTCCACAGCAGATGCCATTATGCAGTGCTATATGCTACTGCGCAAAAAAGGCTCAGCTCAGTGGGTTCTGGAAGCTGATATTAAAGGCTGCTTTGATCATATCGACCACCAATGGCTGATTGATAATGTCCCGATGGACAAACTGATGTTGCGTAAATGGCTGAAAGCCGGAGTCGTCGATATGGGTCGAGTATGGAAAACGGAGGAAGGAACACCGCAAGGTGGGATTATCTCCCCTACGCTCGCCAATATGGCGCTCGATGGCATTGAAGCATTACTAGCTAAGCACTTTGGTGCCAAAGGCAGTAAAAAATTGCGTCAATATAAAGTTGGCCTTGTGCGCTATGCGGATGACTTTGTGATTACTGGCAGTTCGAAAGAGCTGCTAGAAAATGAAGTTAAACCGCTGATCGAGAAATTTCTGGCCGTTCGCGGTCTGAGACTATCGGTTGAAAAAACGCAGGTGACACATATCAATCACGGCTCTGATTTTCTGGGTTGGACGGTGCGTAAGTACCAGAGCAAGTTGCTCATCAAACCATCCAGAAAGAACACCAAAGCATTTCTCACGAAATGCCGCGATGTAATCAATGCCAATAAAAGTGCTAAACAGGTAAATCTGATCCATAGGTTAAACCCGATCATTCGAGGTTGGGTAAATTACCATAAACATCAGGTCGCCAGTGACGCATTCGCTCGCGTGGATGCTCAGCTCTGGCACGCCTTATGGCGCTGGGCGCGGAGGCGACACTCCAAGAAGGGGAAGCGGTGGATTGCTAGTCGCTACTGGCAACACATCGACAACCGACTCTGGACGTTTGCCGACACAGCGGTTGATGATTTAGGCACAGAGAAAACGGTGAAACTGGTTTACGCCACAGACACCAAAATCAAGCGGCATACCAAGGTGAAATCGGAGGCTAATCCGTTTGATCCTGAGTGGGAGTTGTACTTTGAGGAGTTGCGAGGCAAGCGTATGCGGGATTCCCTGCAATATCGCCGCCGCGTTAATAGCCTTTATGTGCAGCAATTTGGCAAGTGCGCATTATGCGAACAAGCCATCACCCGCGAAACAGGCTGGCACGAGCATCATTTGATCCATAGGGTCAATGGTGGCGACGACAGCCTTGCTAACTTGGTGCTCTTGCATCCTGCCTGTCACATGCAGGTTCATCATCAGCACATTTCAGTAACGAAGCCGGCTCTTTCGAGAGTTTCGTAGAGGCTTGAGCCGTATGCGGAGAAACTCGCACGTACGGTTCTTAGGGGGCTGGGGCGCAGTAATGCGCCCTGGCTACCCGACTGCAAAAAAGCCGGCTTACGCCGGCTTTTTTATTTCTGCTGTTTATCAGTAGATAAGCGACATTATTTCTCGATCAATCCACCTGCAACCGCACTCTGACCTTCATGGTGTTTTTCCTATCAGGTCTGGCGGCCAGGGCTTCAAGGCTGGGCCAATAGGGCATTTGCTTGTCGCCGCTGTATTCGTAGGTCAGGGTCAGACTGTCCTTGTTTTGCTCAGTGATCAGGCCAGTCCGGATTTCACCTAACACCGGAGCGTCAGGCAGTTGTTGCAGGGATTGCCAGACTTCCTGCTCAAACTTCTTCATCCCTTCTTTGATTTCTGCCGGATCATCTCTGCTCGCCAGGGGATAGTCATTGATGCCGTCCGCATTAAGTGTGGGATATAAGCGCAGTTTGATAGGCTCATTGCTGGAGCCGCTTTCGTCCAGCACCTGATCAGCGCCTTTACGATCAGTCAGCGTGGCGATATCCCTGACATTCAAGGACGGCTCCCATTCCGCATAGAGTTCATAGCCCTGCCCGTACAGCGAGGGCTGCAGGGTTTTGATGGTCAAACCGGTGACCTTCCCCGACGCCGATACTTCCCGCCTGGTGCGCACATAATCCGACGCATCCGGCGTTTGCGAGTCGAAGTACAGACTGACTTTCACGTCGCCCTGCACAACCAGTTCACTGTCGTCATTCAACGGCATATAGGGTTCTGATTCCCAGCTGCTGCGACCGTATTCAGGGTCCATGTCCGGGATCAGTTTATCCAGATCCGGCCGAATCCAGACCGCCTGATCGCCATTGGCGACCAAGCTGTATGTCCAATCAATTTGTGTGGTTTCCGGGCCGCTCAAGCCTTGATGAACCTTGTGCTCGACTTTGGAAGCCTCCTGCTCGATCTTCAGCTCCACGAACAATCGCCCTTTGCGCCAGCCATCATCGGCGGGATTCCAGTCGAGGGCGTCATCCTGGATATCCTCACCACTCTCTACGCTATAGTCCGGCGGCGCATCTACACCACCATCACTCGGAGATCCCGCGTCGGGAGAAGAGTCAGAGCAGGCGCTCAGGAGCGTGACGCCCGCCAGCGTCAAGCAACGGAACAGTAACGGAAAGGCTGCGACTATTTTCTTATTTTTCATAAGGGTGGACGACTTCCTGAAAATGAGGTGGACGTCATCGCATGCTATCAGGGAGCGATTAAATTAGAAATGTGGAGAGATCACATCTTGGAGGATGATTAACGCCGGAGCGTCACGCTCGCAGCGCTTCCATCAGGGCGGCCCGAGCCAGCAAGCGAGTAGAGTCCAACGTCGGCAGCGGACAGTCATCAGGATCGACGAGCAGCGGAATCTCAGTACAGCCCAGCACCACCGCATCGCAACCGCGGTCTTGCAGTCGCTGGATCGCCGCATTGAACCGTAATCTGGATTCTTCCTTAAACACCCCATTCACCAGCTCATTGAAAATCACCTGATCAATGATTTCGCGATCCGCCTCATCCGGAATCAGACTGTCGATATTAAACCTGCTCAAGGCTTGAGGATAGACCGGCCCGGTCATCAGAAAGCGCGTACCGGTGATTCCCAACTTGCGATAGCCTTGCGTTTGCGCCGCCTGCGCCACGGCTTCCGCGATATGCAGCCAGGGAATGGGCGATTCGGCCTGCACCATCTGAAACGCCTGATGAATAGTGTTATCCGGACAGATGGCGAAGTCCGCGCCCATCATCGCCAATTTTCGGGCGGACGACAGCATCAAATCCGCCACTCCGCGCCAATCGCCCTCATTCAGATAAGGCATGTAATCCGCCACGGGATGCGTATGCAGCGATACTTCCGGATGCCGATGCTCTCCCATCAACGCGGGCGCTTCCGCGCAGATAGTGCGATAACAGAGCGCAGCGCCCTCAGCGCTACATGCAACAATGCCGATGTGTCTGGACATTTTCCTTACTCCGTTGCTTGCGGTTAGTACTTCGGGACATGAACCGCGCCCAAAAGTGCTTTGCTCTTTCCTTACGCCAGCATCTTCATCACAAGATAGATGAGTATGCCGATAGCCAGCATGATCCACCCTGTTTTTGCGTGAGATTCGCCCTCAGGACCTGGCGCGGGAGGTTGCGCTTGCTGTTGCGGGCGTGTCGGCGCAGGCGCTTGCGCTGGCTCAGCGTCTACAGACGATGGGACAGGAGTCGCCTGCGCCTTCTGCGCCGCTTTCTCCGCCTTGCGCTCTTCCTTCACCTGCTCCGCGGTCTTCTCCCGTTCCGGCGCGGCGGCCGCTTGCGCCTGCCACCAGTCTTCGCGGGGCGCTTCGCCTTTCGCCGCCTTCAGACGCATGCGTTTTTTATTCAACGCCAACACCCGGGACGGCTTCACTTTCACACCGTACTTAAGCTTCAGCTGCGCCACTTTCTGTTGCAGCGGCACGCCTTTTTCAGGGTTCACCATCGCCACATAGTTAGCGAATCCGTCAATGGCGGCGAACAGCTCTCCCCGACCCCAGGATTTTCCAGCGGGACCGTCTCTATCGATTTGAAACAACAGTGCGCGAAACCGCTTCAGTTGTTTTCTTTCCACCGAAGCCTTGTCATTTACGACGACGCCGGTGACTTCCTGTCTGCGATGTTTGCGCATAATCCGGGTTTTATCCGGGTGCACCACAAAACCTTCATCCTTGATGATGCTACGGCAGCGCCACAACAGACGCTTGACGTCATCGTCGGATTTGCCGTCAGCGGAGAAGGTCACATCATCCGCGTAACGGGTATAGGTGAATCCAAGTTTGGCTGCCATGCTTTGCAGACGGCGATCGAGCTTTCGGCAAATGACATTACTGATCGCCGGACTGGTGGGCGCGCCTTGAGGTAGAAAGCGTTCACCTTCGCTGACAAACCATTTCTGGCCGTCCATTTCCACTTCCTGCACTTTCTGCTGCGAACACAGCAGCCCCAGAATAGTGGCGACTTGCTCGCTGTAGCCAAGATGGCGAAACGCGCCCTTGATGCGCGCATAGGAAACCGTTGGGAAGAAGTCCTTCAAGTCCAGGTTAATGACCACGTCTTTGCCCACGTGAGGCTGCGCATTAGACACAATGGAGCGCTCGACGACAAAGCCATGCGCGGCGTCATGCAGAGAAAGCGGCGCCAATATGTTGTCCAGAATCCAATACTGCGCTCTCTTCATACGCGGCATGGGAGCGGAAATTTCGCGTACGCCGCCGGTTTTCTTGGCGATAGCGAATTGCTGATAGTGGCTGAGCTTGGATACCTCTTTGTTGTAGGCAAGGAAACGCAATTCGTTCAACGTCACGCCCATCGCCGTCGCCAACTCTTCGGCGGCGTTTATGACTGGCAGATTCTGACTGCGCAGACGCGCGTCATCTGAGGCTGCATCACCCAATCCCCCTGACACGTTTTCACCAAGGTAGGTGATCTGTTGCGCCTGCACTTCGCGCCAGTGTTGCGCCCGCTGGAATCGCTCTTCGTTGCGCTTGCGACGCGTCTCTTCCCGCTTGGCCAGCGCCGCCTTCTTGCGCTGCTTGTGCATTTCCTTCAGCGCTTTCTCTGGATCGGAGTACAGCATCTGCTGTTGCCCCAGCTCCCGCAACGCCGCCTGCAGTTCAGTGCGTTTTTTGATAAACGCTTCCGACAAAGAAGGCTTTTCCGAGTTGTCCGGCCAAAAGCCCAGGCGCACCATTTCGGAGAGAATGTACTCGTCCTTGCTGGTTTCACGGATGCGTTGGTAGATTTCCTGACGTGTCAGTTTTTTCTCTTCGCTCATCTCAACGCCCTCCTCTCAATGCCGATGACAACCGCGTACTGCAACGACCAACGCGCACGGCGGCGGACCGACTTGCAACAGTGACGGATAACGATTTGAGTGCGGGGAATGATAATGAGGACGCAAAGGAGCGCACTGAGGCGGCGCAAAAAGAAGGCGGTAGCGCGACATGGTTTCCCTTCGTAGAATTCTCAGAACTGGACTGATCAACTCGACGCCGTACGCACCACCTATCGCTCATTGGTTTCGTAGAAACCAAACCGCAATAGCGATAGGTGGTGCAGTACGGCCCAGTAAAGATCTGGCCAGTGAAGCGTGATAAGTCTAATAGCAAGAACGGCGATCCACCGCTCGGATTGCAAGGTAGTTTTGTCGCGCTACCGCCGTCGGGCAGTATAACAACCTGGGCGGAGCAAGCAAACCCCACCGTTGATTTAACAGGAAAAATTGCGTTCATCGCCCTGCCTCCTCTGCGCCGGCAAGCACATAAGGATGCTGTATCTGATGTTGCTTACGCAGCGCCAGCATGTGTTCACAGGGGCCTTTGCGCAGACGATTGTGCACATAGAAGTGACACTGGCATTCACCCTGACGCAGTCGTTGATCGGCGTCGATCGCCACTTTGGGTCGGTAAGCGACGGCGTTGTCGGTCACTTCTCCCTGCAATGACAGCACGCCGTCGTTGACGTCCACCGCGCTCAGTTTCACCAGATTGGCTTTGTTGAAATTCTCCGCCATCTCCTCGCGCTCATTGGCGTAACGCAACTGCGTCATCGGCAACGGCTCGCGACTCAATTCGCGGATGCGGTAAACCCCTTCCGCCAGATCGAACAGGACCTGTCCCTGCTGGCTATAAATGGACAGCGCGGATTGCACCACGGTGTCGTCCAGCCCCAAGCGGGCGGCCAGACTACCGGCGCTTTCCAGCCAGTTTTCCTGCAGTCCGTGATAAACGCGACGCAGCGTGATCTCATCCACCTCCGCTCGCGGCGCCATCAGGTCAAAGTTACCCATACGCGACCAGTCGTTGGCGCTCCAGCCGGACAACCCCAAGGTAAAGGTCAGATCTCCCATTTCCGCCACATAGAAACTGGGCAGGCCATCTCCCATGAGGTGCACGACGAATTTGTCCGCTACCGGAATCAAGCGCTCCAGAATATGCAGGCGACGACGCCCCCACACACGAATACTGCGCGCTTCATGGCCCTGATAGATAGAACGGCTGCACACCACCTCTTCGCCCCAGGGCTCGAATATCACCCGCACCGGCTTGCCGGGCTCCAGCTCGTAACGCATCGCCCGCGGTCCGACTCGCTCTTTCTTGCGACGCAGCACATAACACAGGTTATGTACATCCATGGGCTGCAATTCGACCTTCACCATCGGCAACGTCATCGCCGAACTGACCTGCAGAAAACCGCGCACCCAGCTTTCCGGCAGGTCGATTTTCTTCTCATCGAACTGATCGTCATCACCGGTCTGCACGCTAAAGCCGCCGGGGTCTACCTGCAACAGTGTTTCCCGATAATCGCGGATTTTCTGGAACTCGTTATACAGCCCTTGAGAGTAATCAATGTTCGTGGTGCCGCAGGCGGTGTCGCTGATGGTTTCAAACACCTCGTAACCGCAGCTCAATTTGCCGTAACTGGATTCATCTTCGGAAAAGCATTCGAAGAATACCTGGTCCGGATGCACCGTGATCACCGGGTCCAGCACATACCAGGCGTCCAGGTCATGCTTGTATAGATAGTTAAAGTAATTGCGCTGTGCGTCGTAATACGGCTTGAGTACTTTGTCGCTCTGCTTGTTCAGGTCGTCCAGCTCGCTGCGCAGAGAGCGAATCTCCGTCTGCAGCGATTCTTTGCGGGACATGAATTCCGCAAGCATGTTCTGCTCTTCCTGAGCCAGCCAGCGCTTGTATTCTTCTTTGTCTTTGGGCTGAAAACGCATGTCGGAAATGACCACGTTATGCAGCGCGGAAATCGCTTCGCGAAAGGCGATATGTTTTCTCAGTTTGCCGACGAAATGGGTCGGCGGCCGCAGGCTGTCCGGGGCGAAGGACAGATCCGTCTTGCCCGCATTGCTGTCCACGCGGCTGTGTCCGTGATAACGGTAACGAAACTCCATCAACGGCTCCTTAATATTCTCTTACTTCGGCGGGCTTGACGCTGAGCGGCGTTCCCAGTTGCGGATAGTGGCGACGCAGGTCCAACAGGGCCTTGATCAACGCGGCTTTGTCTTTGTGCACGACGGTCAGGGAAATGCGGGCGAACAAATCCGCCGCCATATTAGCCACCTGCTCATTGAGCAGCGACTGTTCAGATAAAAACGCCAGAATGCGATCCTTACAGACGCGACTGCGATTCACCTGCGACAGCACCGTGGTGAAGTAGCCTTGCAGACTGAGAATGCGCTCTGGGTATCCGGCGGCGTATTCATTGAGGAAGTTGCTCACGAAAAACTGCACATTAGCCGAAGGGTGCTGACTGAGCTTCAACAGATACTCGACGCCATTCTGTTCCTGGAAGAAGCGCTGCAGCAGCTCCATGCCATAGCGCTGCACGTCCGGCCGCACGCTGTCGCACAGGTAGACCACCAGCTCAGGCGTCCACAGGGTTTCGCCCGCTTCCTCATAATGGCTGCGGAAGAAGGCGAAGCCGAACTCGCGGCAGTCATCCCAGTCTGAGTCCAGAATGCGCAATGCGTCGCGAATCTCCGCCAGAATACGATCCGGGTTGGCTTCATAGGCGTCATAGGCGTACTGACGCACCGCCACGTCTGGATGCTTGGCCAACTGCGCCCACTGACGGACGCTAAACTGCAATGGACTGCGCGCCTGCAACAACAGCGCGCCTATCTGCTGCGCGCCGGTGGATTGCGCCTGCAGCAGGCGCCAGCAAGTACTATCGTCCACAGCGTCGAACGCGGCGCTGAGCGCGTCTTTGAAGAACACCAGCCATTCTTCCCGCTGACCGTCCTGCTTTTCGCTGCGAAATGTATACGGCAACAAGTGATGCAGAATCGCCTCCGCCCATTCCCGTTGCGCCAGCGCCAGACGTTTCAGAATAGCGGCGGCGGCATTGCGATCATCCGCTTCGCCTTCAAAGAATTGCAGGGCGAGCACGCCCGCCTGTTTGACCAGTTCGGCATCCGGCTGCTTGCCCAGCAACAAGGTCTGGCATGCGCGCACCGCCGACGAGTCCGACTGCATGATGTGTTGCAGCAGACGCTCGGGAATATCGCCAAAACCGACGCCATGAGCCACCAGCAAACGCGCGCCGAATAATTGCAATGCCGTGTTGCGCTCCGCCAGCAGACGGTCGATCAAGTGCAGGGACAATTCCCGGCAGGCGTCGGCGAAGCGGGCGATACAGAAGTCCGCCAACCAGACGGCATGGGATTCCTGGGACAGTGCTGGCGGCAATTCAGGGGGCGTTTGCAACGCCTGCTCAATCAGGGTGTGCAGGCACTGCGCCTGATCCGATGCCGTCCAGGAATATTGCGCGGTCTTGTCCGCCGCATACCGGCGCACTTCTTCGTATTGCGACAGCAATAACGCCGCCAGCAACGGCGCTTCGACCAGGGTCGCCGGCGGCATTTGCGCAAGCATTTCCATCCCTAACGCCCGCGCTTCATCCAGACCGCTGTTCAGCAGCGCCAGCAATAAACCGTGTTCGATATGGCCGTCCAGGCGAGTCCGCGCCAACTGCAAGGCAAATCGCTGAGTCGCTTCATAGCGGCTGCGCAGCAGGCGCTCAATATCAGAGACAGCGATCTCCGCGCAAAAAGACGTGTTCGCAGCCAATACCTTGCTGGCGAACTCATGCACCGGCTCACACTGGCTCTCCAACATTAAGCGCAAAGCGCAGTCAGGACGCTGATCCCACAAATGAGAGAAGGCTTCCTCACGGGCGTCCGCCGCGCGCTCATCGGAAACTTTCAACCAGGCTCGTCCGCTGGGGGCCAATTTATACTGCGCGCTATCGCCTCGTAGAATGTGATTAAACGCAATCAGGCCCGCGTAATGATCATAGAAATTACGCGCGACCAGCTTGTGCTCATAACGCCGGCCATTACGCTCCCAGCGATAGATATCCGCTTTGCGGGTTTCTCCCGCGTCCGCATCCGAAACGGTAAGCAGCATTTCCGTGGCCATGTCGACATAGCGTAAATCGCCCACCTGCCCGATGCGCTTGATGCTGCGCCAGCTACGACGACGCAGGTAATTGCGGGTCTTATTCGAGTAGGCGACTTTGGGGTCGGGCTTTTTCAGCTCGCTTTTTGGTTTGAAACTGCCCACGCCCGGCAACCAGGCCCAGTCCCATTGGTATTGGAAGAATTCACGACTGGTTTCAAAACGACGCGCCAACAGGGCGAACATCGGAGCGTCCAGACGGAACTCGGCGGCTTTGTAGATATAACGTACGCCACTGAATACGCCAGGCGCCAGTTTGCACTGACTGAGCCAGCCGTACAGCGCCTGATAGAGCGCAGGATAATGCAACGCCAGCAGATAAGCGTTTTTCAATAGATCATTGGCGCCGGCGGGCGCGGCGTTCAAGCCGTTTTCCAATTGCAGACGCACGCCCACGTCGTCGCCGGAAGTCAGCGCCTGTTGCAAGGGCGACGGCATCTGATTCCATTGCGTTTGCAGCAGAGTCATTCTTTGCGAGGGGTCAGTCAGGGCCAGGATCGACTCAAACGCCATGGCGCTGACGGTGCTGTTTTTCGAGTTCTGCAAACGATGCAGATCTTCCATGTAATCTGTCGCGCGAATGCGGCCCAGCGCCCAGGCCACCGCAAAATCCTGCAGCCAGTCCCCTTTGCCGACGCACGCCGCCAATTCTTGCCCGGCTTCAGAGCGCCCCAATTCTCCCAAACGCCATATCAGACGGGCGCGCTTGCCGTTATCCCACTCCTGACGCAGCTTTTCCAGTAACTTCACCAACAGACTGGTCGGTCCTTCCGGCATGGCGGGTTTGACCTGGGCGTCGTTCGTTGAGGCCGCTGGCGCACCGCGATTGACGTCGTAATAGCCTTTGTTGGTTTTGGAGACAACGACACTGTCGAACAGCCGTTCCGCCTCTTCCAGCGTCACCGGCGCAGGCGTTTTTGTGCCTTCTCGCAGCGCGCCGCCCTGGCGGCCATAACGGAAATTGACGAGGAAGCGGTCGTCCTTGCGGCTGGCGACTTCACTCAGCTCAACCTCGTAAACTTTGTTGGAGTTTCCTTCCTGAAAATGCAGGCTGGCCTTTTTAATCAGCTTCATATCGGCTTTATCCTTACGGGATAACGGGATGCGTCGCTCCGAATTAGTATTGCGGCCCTCACTGGCGAAGCCTTGCGCTGATCAAAACGAGCGTCCCATCTCGCTTTCGAGAGTCACCCGGACATCGCCATGATTCACACGCGATGAACGGAAATTTCAGCCGCAGGCGCTTAGGAGCGGAGAATGAAAGGGACTAAGAATAACATAGCGAAACGAAAAGTTTAGACGTTTTTTATCCTTTGGCGACAGAGGGTTGCGCCCTGTTATTAACAGGGCGAATGAGGTCGCTGGCAGAGCTTCAAGACAGGCTCAGCCTCTGTCCTGCTCGCACTCCTGGGAACTCACGCCGCCGCCGGCAATGGCCGCGCCGGCGGCGCCCGCCATGCCTTTGACAATATTCCATTCCGCTTTGATGAGATTAAGAACACGCTCCCATTGTTCTTCGGTCTCCGGCTCGGAGATATGGGACAGCCGCTGCAAACTCTCGTAATGCCGCAAGGCGGCTTCGGCGGTGGCGCTCAGACAAAAGCTCTCCGCCGTCAGCCGCGCGCATTCCTGCATACGCCGACGCTCTACCCGACTCTGCGCGCCGAAATGTTGCAACGCGCCAATAAAGTCCACGATAGACGGATCTTTAATCAGATAGCCGTTTTCCTGATCTATCACCACCTCCCGCACCCCTGCGCCGTCGAGGGCGACCACCGGAACTCCCGCCGCCATCGCCTCAGTAAGCACCATGCCCTGGGTTTCACTTTGCGAGCTGAACGCAAACACATCCATGGCGTGATAGGCGTCAGCCAGGTCAGGCAGTTGTAGCTGCCCGGCGAAATGCAGTCGATCGGCGAGACCGTAGCGTTGAAAGACATCGCGCATTTCGGCTTCCGAGGGCCCTTCTCCCACCACCAGAAAGTGCGCATAGCGGTTGAGCAACATAAAGGCCGCTACCGCTTCCGCCAGGAACTTCAAATTCTTCTCCGGCGCCAGCCGCCCCACGTGACCAATCACATAGGCCTCCTGGGAGACGCCCACGGAATGACGAAACAGACCGCCCTCGCCACGTTGAAAGTCCATTAATTTCACGCCCGTGGGAACGATACTGATGGGCATGCGCACGCCGCGCTCCCGAATCAGGCTGGCGACACTGTCGCTGGGGGCGAACACACGGTCGGTCATGTTGGCGTAGATGGTGGCCAGCTCGACCACGAAACGTTTGAACAGCGGCCTGTCCGCGGGCACGTAATGGGTGTACTCCTCATACAGCGTGTGATGAGTGAACACCAGCGGCGTCTCCCGATACCGGGCGACTCGTAGCGCGGTCATCCCCAGCAGATAGGGATGGTGCGAATGCACGATATCCGGCTGAAAGGCGTCCAGAGCTTCCCCCAGCAGGCCGGGAATGGGCAGCACCATGGAAAAGTCACTGCCATTGAAGTTCTGAATGGCGGGCACTCTGATAACGCCCTCTTCTTCCTGAGGCTGATTGGGAAACTCCGGCGCGATCACCAACACCTTATGACCGCGTCGCCGATATTCCCGCGTAAAGCTCTCCACCGACCGGGCCACGCCGCCCACATGAGGCAGATACGTGTTGGTGACCATGACGATATTCATCGAGAATCCTCCAAATTGATATCAACGAAATTACGTTCCTGAGGCGCTTCAATAGTTGAAACGCCCGGAAGTCTCACTTCCATCAGCGGCGCTGCGTCAAACCACTCCGCCTCCCAACTGACCCGCACCATGCCCGCGCCGCCGCTGACGCCCTCGCCGATCAGATTGAGACTGATCGGGCCAAACCGGGTCGGCGTAGGCCCGAAGGTGACGGGTTGATCGTCCTCCAGCCAGCGCAGAGGCACGCCGGACACCAAAATCAGCCTGTCCTCTTCTTCCCGCACGAAACAGTTGCGCAGCAACAAAATCCATTCCACCGCCGCCCAGGCGTGTTGTCCGTCCCCCATGCAACCTCCGCCGGTGGACGGGTGCACGGCCTCCGGCCATTGTCCGGTGGGCGAGGTCAGGTCCGCCGCCGCCTGCATCAGCGCCTCGTAGCGGGAATCTCCAGCGCGCAGCAACACCTGCGCCACATGCAGGGTCAGGTAAATATTCACGCCGGAGTGAATCACGTCCTGAAAGAACCCGCCCTTGTAAAAACAGTTGGCCAGCAGGAACTCCACCGTATCCAGCAGGCGGGGATCGTCCGCCGCGCAAAGCTGTAATGGATACCCAGCGGCTACCGATCCAATAGCCCCCGCGTCCAAACGTCGATACGGCGACGCCGGCATGCCCGGTCGACCCAGTCGCTCCGAGGCGCGATGCAGACTGATGTCGATGGCCTGCCGAAAGACTTCCGCCTCACGTTCGAATTCTTCCGCCGCCAATTTGTCATAGCCATCCATCATGCGCGCTGCGGCGCGTAAACCAGCCACGCCCCAAAAGTCATCCCAATAATAATAGTCATTGGGTCCCAGATGTTCCGCGCTGAATCCGGCTGGCAATAGTCCAGCGTGAGGCGCGCCGTCGTTGGGTTCGCGTTTGCGCAGAATCCAGCGCGCGCCAGAGCGGGCGGCGTCGCGCCAGGTGTTTTTTGGTTGGGTTCCGGTCAGCTCGCAGAAGCGCTGCATGATCCAGATCGCTTCGCCATTGGAATCCCACTCTCCCGCCTGGGAATGAAAATAGCCGTTGAGATCCTGCAGTTTGGGGAAACGATCTATTGCCCGCTCCGCTCGCTGGGTCAGCCCCAGGCTCAGCAGGCCGTGAATGATGAACGCCGCATCCCGGAACCAGAAACGCTTGTAGGTATAGGGGCCGGCGTACACTTCCCCGGGAGACAACAGAGTCAGGGTCCGCACAGCGGCGTCGTAGAGAAACTGCACCTGTTCATCCGAGGTTTGCAGCTGGCAGCATTCGCTCAGACTTTCCCGCCAGTCGCCCGGTTTCTCATCTCCCGATTCCGGCAGCGGAATCCGCGCCTGCATATTGCGGGCGCCGCCTGCGGGAATCGCGAACATGGCGGCGGCGGTGACCATGCCAATATCGCATTCCCCGGACTCCTGGTCTTTGGCGTCGCGCAGATGAATATAGACATCTCCTTGCCGATAGTCGGAGACGTGATGGCGATCGACGGGTTCGCTGAACGCCACCTGGCGCTCATTATCCACCGTCCAGCCATTGCGCTGCGGGTTCAACGTCACTTCATGAATAAAGCGCACGCCTTCCGGGTTGTACGGACGCAACGCCAACACCAGCCAGGCGTCGCGACCGGCATTCCCGGTCATGTCCAACAGGCACACCGGGGCGCCGTCGCGCATGACCACTTGCGCCTCGACGCGCAAGCGCATGTCCAGTTCTTTCGTTTCGGTCACCACGCTTAAGCCTTCGGTGTGCAGCGCCTGACGGGTCTCTGTCGAGCGTGAGGGCGCCAGAATGTCGCCATCGGCGGTGACAATCCAGGCGTCCAGTGACCAGCCGTCCCACAGCGGCGTCAACAACCCGCGGGGATCGACCAGCGGCGTTTCCTGCAAATCCGGCAACCCCACGGCAGTCCAGTTGCGGTGGGTCAGGTTAACGTGAGTGAGACTGAACGCACGGGGCACGAAAGACGGGTCCGCCGGGTCAAACTGACGGGTGATCCAATACGGCCACACCCAGTCCAGGTTGTGCTGAATAACCCGGCTGTTAATGAATCCCCGGGCGTGAAAAACCGCTCCCGCCCGCAGCAGTTCAATTGGCTCCGTCACCTCCGAGGGCTGGGAAAACCGGTGTAAATGCGACAGCACCGCCACCGGGTCCAGGAACCCGTGTGCGCGGGCGAAGCGGCTAATGATGTAACGCCAGGGCAACCATTTCATCCACGGCATCGTTCTTCTCCTTCATTCACAGGCGACTCCTGCGCTGCGCGCGGGATATGCGGCGCATCCCGCTGCTCCAGCTCATAAGTCGCCAGAATCCGTTTGGCCATGCGATTCAGATAGACAAGAAACACCGCCAACGCCGCGAAACCGCCTAGATATATCGCCCATTGCCAGGGACTGCGCTGCGCGGCGCCCACGGAGACACTGAGCGCGTCCGCCGCCAGCGAGCCGACATACACGTTATGCACGGAGTACGGGATGATTCCGATGGTGTTGCCGATGGCGAAGTCCTTGAGGGAGAACCGGCTGAGACCGAACAGATAATTGGACACTTTGAAAGGAAAGAGAGGCACAAGCCGGGTCAACATCACCAGTTTCCAGCCCTGGTGGCTGACTTCCGCGTCGACCAGTCTGATTTTGGCATGGGAGCGCACATAAGCCGTCGCCTTTTCACCAAAGCCGCGCCGAGCGATGACAAATGCGGCGATGGAGCCCAACGCCGTGCCGACGATCACGTAGATGGAGCCGGTGACGACTCCGAAGACGAAACCCGCTCCAGTAGTGAAAAACACGCCAGGAGCCAACAAAACTACCGCAGCGGCCATCAGCGCGACGAAGATCGCTCCCGCCGCCGGACCCTGCCGGCTCATCCACTCCAATAAGCTCACGATATCGCGGTGTACGTCGAAGGCGTACAGCAACGCGACGATCACGGTAACCCCGACAATTCCCAGAATCATCGAAGTTTTTAAAGACAATCCGCGCGTCATTGCGGTCCCAGTCACATCAGATTGGGTTTGACGCGCCGTTCCACAGCAGACGCTCACACGCCCGACATCCTGCAGTTTGGTTGCTTTGTACGGTTATCGTCTGATACCGCGCCATTGCAATCCTCCCTTTTCCATAAGGCGTCGCGTCGGTTATTTATCGCCTGAAAACCTCATTGTCGATAAAGACGAAGAGCCAAACCGGCTCCTCCCGAACACGCGACACCCTTTGTATGTTTAACCGGCGCCTGGCGCCGATCATTTATTGACCATACTTACTTTAACCATCAGTCACAAGGGCGGAAGTCCTCGCCACGCCCTGAATTAACCTTTGGTCATCTCGCCGTAAGTTCAGTCCGCAAGCGCCTCAACGCAGGCCTCATCGCCCCCGCCGCCATATATCAACGCCTCCCATTGCTCAGGATGTTCATGCATGATCAGCGTCCGCAAACGTCCCACAGAAAGCCGATCAATAGGCTTGCCGTCGGTGCTGCTGCGCCCCCTTATCCGCAAGTCCTGCGTGGGATACACCGATAACTCCACGGGAAACTCCATATCCAGATAGACATGGGTGAACTCCATAAAACGGCCCTCTTTGCGTATGCAGATGCTCTTGGTTTCATAGGGCCACCCCATGTCATCAAGGTAGACAAACAACGTCTCCGGCATATCGACGAAAACATGCAGATCAATATCACTGCTGGCGCGAATGCGACCGCTGCTGACTGAGCCGATCAGTCGCGGATTAAACGGCGTCAGTTGCTCCATCACATCCATCGCCAGGACCCGCATATCAAATAAGCGCTGTGTCACCGCATCCGGTTCCTCAAAACGCGCCATGCGATATATTTCCTCGGATATTTCACCATTGGAGGGCAAATGCAGCGTGTCGCCGCCCACCAGTCGTTTCGCCGCCTTACGTTTGGCGTCCAGGTATTGGTCCACGCCTTCTTCATACATCAGGCGCGCCGCCTCAATCACCAATAGGCGGCGAATGCGGTTATTACGTTTACTTTTCATAAATGGACCGGCGCGGATCTGCGCCGTGAAAGTCAGATTGATATCTAAATAAATCGGCGCATCAAAGCGCCTGCGCGGCGATACGCCACAGGATCAGGGTTGCTGTGCGCCAGCGGCGATCAAAGCATCCAGCGTCAACTGCAGCGCCTGCTCCGGGTTGCGCACTTTTGCGGTGAGCGAGCGTCCGCCCAGGTCCCAGCGCCGCAGAGAGATTAAGTCCTGCAGACGCGTAGATTCGCCCAAGCGTCGGCGCGTGCGTTGCGGGGCCAGCAGCAGGTCCAGATGATGAGCGATCAGCCACTCCACCCGGCTGGGCAGCACGCCCCGCACCATGGCGGCGCCGACTGCGCAGTGATCTTTCTGGTCCACGCTTTTGCCCAGGTCGTGAAAGAGCGCCGCCGCCCAAAGCTCCGGGTCCCGGGTTTCAGCGTACGCCAGTTCGAACACTTGCAGCGAGTGATAGAGGGCATCTTCTTCAGGGTGATAACGCAATGGTTGCCGCACGCCGTCCAGATCCCATAACAGGCCTGACAGGTATTCCTGAGTCGCAGGATTCGCCGCGATCTCGGCGGCTTGTTGCAAGGTGACTTCGGATGAAGTCGTTGAGGAGGTGGAAGAAAAGAAAGAGGTCGAAAAATCGAAATCGTCTTTGGTGTTTCCCAATATTTTTCCGGTTGAACCGGCTGTCCGATACTTGATTTTTAGCGGAGCGAACCGCACTGAGTTGTTATCCGCCATCATTCGGCGTTGAGCGCCGACGCGACATTATAGCGGAATATTGTGACAGGATAGCGAAATATTGTGACAGGTGAACCCAGGATGTCTTTCGTACTGCTTATCGCCGTTTCAGGCGATTCTCCAAAGTATGGGTTACACTCAAGCAGTGTGTGGCGGTACTTGCGGCGGAATGCCGCACCAGCGATTGCTTACTAAAACCGTTAACCAGAGGAGTTTTTATGACTACATGGGTACTAGCGGCGGACACCACCCACGCCAGACTGTTTTCCTGCGACACCCCGAAAGGCGCATTACAGGAACTGGAAACCCTCACCCACCCGATCAACCGACTGATGGAACAGGAAATCGTCTCAGACCGCAACGGCGGGATGATGAACGGCTCAGGCAATCACTCCTACGGCGAAGCGGATCGTAAAAAGCATGAAGAAGTGGAGAGATTCGCCAAGCGCGTCAACGAGCGCCTGAATGAAGGGCTCAACAAAAAGCAGTACGACAAGTTGTACATTCTCTCCGAACCCACCTTTCTGGGCGTGTTAAGACGTCAGATGAACGCCAACGTGCGTCATTGCGTGGCGGCGGAGGTCGATAAAAATCTCACCGTGCACCCGGTCAAGGACATCCGGGGACATCTGCCGGACTATTTGTAATATTACAAACGCTTGCAGCGTTACAGCGTCTTAAACGTTACTCGTCATTACGCCCTGGGCGAGCGCCAGGCGACTAATGGGTCGCCTGGGAGCTGCTGCGGCGCGCCAGCGGCATGTTCAGATGATGCGCCACGAACATGTCATGGGCGCGGGTGTCAGAGAGACAGCTCATGCACTGCATCACGCTGGAGTTGGTGGCGGGCTCACTGAAGCGCGCCAAATATTCGCAGGCGATGTTCAGCACTTTGTTGGACTCCACTTCATCGCCCATGTGGTGAAACACATTGGACAGATAAATACCGGATAAGGTCAGCAACGTAATCGCCGTCTTGCGCTCTTCGCCTTGTCGCGACAGCAGCAGCCGGGCCAGATCGAAAGAGCTGCCGATATAGGGTAAGGCCCGGTTCCATTGTGAGTTTTGATAATAGCAGCCGGACAAATGCATCCAGTGCATCCAGTTATTCACCAGCTCCTCTTCAGGTTGCAGCGAATACCATTCTTCATGTGTGGGACATAGAAAACGCATGGGTGTGAAAGCCTCCGTCTTTTTGCAAAATCCTAAATGATAATTATTATCATTTGCAACAATAATTGACGCAGTTCTGATTCCTGTCAAATCGTCCATTTTCACGCCCCCTAAAACCGACCATTTGGCCGAAGCGCAGACTATCCCGCCCGACTAGAATATTGTCTTCGCATTGATCTCCCCGACTCCTGGCGCAGGCTTTGCGGTAAATGGAACTCACAACCGGATTCATATAGACACGGCAATCACTATGACCAAAACCAAAGCGCTTCTGCTAAGCCTCCCTCTGGCCTTCTCCGCCCTTCAGGCGCATGCTCACCCCAACCACGACAGGCTGCAGGCAATCCCTGAGGAAACCGCTCAGGATCGCGGAGATTTCGTCATGAAGAAGATGGTCGGCGCCAAACGTCTGGACGCAAGCTGGACCCATGCGGAAAGAGTCGAGACTCTGTATATGGACAAAGGAGAAGAGCATCTGTGGCGGGTGAGTTATAAAAACTCCAGCGCCGCCGACGCGGTCAAGCAGACGTTTTTTATCTTCCTTGACGACAATGGTAATTACGTCACGTCTAACTACACGGGTCAGCCTTAAGCTCCCGCTTTCCATGGGGCGCAGGCGAGCCCCTTCCTTCTAAAATAGCCGTCAATTCGCTGATAAAAAAAGCCCCGGCGCACGCAGCAACCGGGGCTTGAAATCAGGAATCGGAATTTCCTTAGTCGATTACTTCACCAACTCCCAGGCGTCGCTCCAGTAAGCGCCCACGCCAGGCTCATAGTGATTGGCGTTGTCGCTGTATACGGTGCACCAGCCGCTGTACGGGAATGGTTTACAACGATAGATCTTGCCGTCTTTGGCCAGAACGGTGGTTCCCGCCTTGTACGCGCTCAGGCTTTCCGGGAAGACGTAATCGTAATCACCGCTCGGAGGCGTATCGCCGCCATCTTCCTTCAACAGGAAGCCCTGGGTTTTCTGCACCACTTTACCGTCTTCGCTTTCCCCTTTGACCACCAGGGAATAAGCGCCGGCTTCGGCTTTGTCGATATCGATACGGAAGTTATGAGACGTGTTATCCACCTTGGCTTCACCGAAGCCGGCGGCGGAACCGTCAGGCGCATACACATAGCTGCTTACGTTCATCGCCGCGTTGGTGGACACGGTGAAGTCGATGGTAGCCATACCATTTTCGATCATGTACTCGCCCTGCAATCCGCTCAGCTCGACAGCCGGATCAACGGGGCCATCATCGCCTTTGACGATTTCAATCTCAACGCGGTCAACGTCGCTGTCCGCCTTGCCGAATACGTCATTGCGTCCATAGGCCGGAACGATGTCGCCTTTGGCGTTCATCTTACCAGCGCGCAGCGCGTCGGACTCTTTGTTGATGGCGGTGGCCAGCAGGAACGGCCATTTGTCTTTCTTGCCGTCATCCGCAGAGTTGATATTCAGCACGGTTTGCAGTCCGGGATTCTCGCCGTTGCGATCGAAAACGCGGGTTTTCACTTGATCGCCAGTCTGCAGATCGATAGACGGGTTGATGTCGCCAATGTCGCGCCATTCTTGCGGTTCTGACGGATCACCGCCGCCACCGCCGAAATCAACGTCGATGACTTGATAGAAACTGTTGACGGTATCCCCCACATCCCATACGCCCAGGATGACCTGATAACCGCTGCGGCTGGGTACGTTACATTCATGGGACAATTCCGTGGGCGGACGCTGGTTATTGCCGTCGTAGCTACAGAACGGCTGCGCTTCGAACGAGTTGCGGGTCAGCGGCGCATTGGGATTCCAGCCCTCTTTGGTGATGTAGTAACGCCAATCGCGGGTGGCGTGATTGGCGGTGAAGCGCCACATAAAGGTATTGGAGCCGGCCTGGATCGGCGTTTTCTTCCAGCGGTTGACGGACTGCTCATCCAACTCGGAAAAATGGGACACCCCTGCGCTGGCGATCTTGCCGTCGGCAGGGCCGCCTTCCGGATAGCGGTCGGGACCTTCGACACTCTGCGGCTCCCACTGAATAGCGCCGCAGTTAAGGTTTTCCCCCAGTTTACATTGGTAGGAACGGGACGCCGGCTTGGAGATGTAGCCGTGCGCGAGAACGTTTTGGGCGATGAAAGGCAAAGTTACCAGACACCCAAGAACGAGTTTCTTGGTATGTGCTCGGTTCATATTAGAGCTCCCCTTATTATCAATTGGTATAGTCCTTTCTTCAAGGAAGAGCGGGGATTTTATTACGCGTATATTTTGCGCAATATCGGCTATTTACCTCATATTTGTAAGCCTCTAAAACTAAAGGACTAATAAAATCGCATTATGCTATTGGCATGCTTTTGGTATGCATTTAGATCATAAAACGACCGTTACTGGTATTTAATTTTGCCGTTACACGGCGCCGAGCCCAAGCGTTAGCGCCTCCCGCGCGCCAAGCTTTGTTTGAGCGATTCTGTTTCCCATATACGGGACAATAAACCCCTGTTTTCACATTGCTTTCGACATATCGAGCCGGTAATTTTTTAAACCAATCTGACGTCAAACAGAATGTTGAGCCACTACCGGAAACGACGCCTTCGTCGCCCGGGCATGGACGGCATAAACACCCGGTTAACCAGTGTTTCCTTAACCTGAAATTAAAATACGAGGAGTATTTATGTTCGATAAAGTGAAACGCCAGGCAGGCATGAGTTTCATGCTGTTGGCCGGGTTGAGCGCGGGCGCAGCTAATGTTTACGCAGACTCCGACTCCTACGGTGAACGTCATCGTCATCGTTACTTTGAAGCGGAGTTCGGCTTCACCACCGACCAGACCTGCGTGCGCAGTTTGCCGCAGGCGCCGGGCACCGTATCCATTGATCCGGATACCCGTCAGTTGCTGGTGGACGCCCAGGTGGTCGACATGAGCGGAACCGGCGTCATGACGTTCAGTAAGGACGGCACCATGACTCTCGAACAGGGCTTCGCTTCCGAGATGAACAAGGGCAATCTCAGCGTCGGCGCCATGCCGATTCAGGACGGCTTTTCGCCCTACTGCGAGGGCACTTACGAGCTGAAAGCGCAGAACCGTATCTCGGTGGCGTTCAACTGCGTCATCGACGTACCCGCCCAGGGGGCGACCATTCATGCCGGACCGGTGTTCGCAGACGGATTTATCGCCCGCGGCGGCCGCAGCATGTCGCTTAACCTCAAGCAAAACGTGCAGACGCTGACCGTCGACTTGCCGGGAACCTCCATCGAGTTCCAGCGTATGTGCCTGCAACGCTTTGCTTTAGAAAAAATTAAGTAGCAGTGGATTAACGAATAGAAATGAGCCGGTAATTCATTTCCTGCTCAAAAAACGACATAGTCCAAGTCCCGACAGAGGCGTATGATCGAACTGTAGTTCGGGAAATGAGCGGTCAGGACAACAACGCAGCCCCGCCGGATAGTCACTCTCCTCGACGACAAGAGGCGCGTGGCGATTCGGCGGGGCGTCATAGCAAACAAGGAGACTGTCATGGACACAGGACCAAAAACGCGGGTGCTGGTTACCGGCGCGACTGGCTTTTTGGGAAGCAACGTTATCAAGGCGCTGATGGCTCGCCCGGATGTTGAGCCCATCGCGGCCTGTCGCACCCCGTCAAAACTGGTTCCCCAATTCAAAGGCGAGATACGCAGCGGCGACCTGCTGGATGCGTCCTACCGCAAAGCCATGGTGCAGGACGTCGATGTGGTCTGCCACACCGGCACCTGGGGAGCCTTCTGGGGACACGCAGCCCTGGAGCGCACCCACTTTTTCGAACCTGCAGTGGACATCGTTGACCAATGCATCAACGCCGGCGTGAAGCGCTTTCTGCTCGCCAGCACTGTCGCCATCGCAGGCATTCGCAAGGACGGCAAACCCCAGGACGATTTTTCCGAACCCCGCTACACCGGCTACTGGCCGCATGTCGACAAACTGATCGACGTGGATAATTACATGCGCGAAAACAGCCAGCGCGGCACGCAGATGGTCAATATGCGTCTGGGCCACTTTGTCGGCAAGGGCAACCACCTCGGCATGGTTCCAGCCCTGGTGCCGCGTCTGCGTACCTACATGGTGCCCTGGTTATCCGGCGGACGCAGCCGTATGGCGCTGGTGGCGGATACGGATCTCGGCGAATCCTTCGCCCTGGCTTCCGTAGCGCAGGGGTTGGACAACTATGAGTCTTTCAATATCTGCGGCAAGGACTTCCCTACCACCCGGGAAGTGTTTGAATTTATCTGCAAAGAAACCAACTCGCCCAAGCCGATTTATAGCGTGCCGTATTTTGCAGGCTACGCCTTTGGCTGGTTGATGGAGACGCTGCTGCCCATTCTGCCAGGCTCTTCCCCGTTCCTCACCCGTTCTCTGGTGCACGTGGCGGAAGACTGGCTGTGCCCCACCGACTACGCCCATAAAAAAATTGGCTATACGCCACAAAAAGACTGGCGCGTCGCAGTGAGCGAAGCGCTCGCGGAACTCAAGGAACAAGGCTACCCCTGGCCGCATCTGTCCCAGGCCGCCTGATTCCACAGCATGTCGGACAATAAGGAACACACCGCCGTGAAACCAGGATTAAAAAACAAAATCCAGGCGGGCGATCTCGTCGCCCCCAAAACCTTAACCACCATCAAAGGCCAGCCCACGCAATGGCCGGACCCGGACCAACTGGTTCATTTACAGTTCCGCCGCTTCGCCGGCTGCCCCTTTTGCAACATGCATATGCGCGCCATGACGTTAAGGCATGCGGAGCTGGTCGCCGCAGGGATCCGGGAAATCGTCATCTTTCACTCCAGCGAAGCCTCCATGCAGCCATTCCAGGGAGACGCGCCATTTGACGTCATTTCCGATCCTGAGAAGAAGCTTTATCAGGAGTTTGGCGTGGAGAAGTCCTTACGCGCCCTGATGGACCCACGCGCCATCGCCGCCGCGATCAAAGGCGGCGCGCGCAAGATGAAAACCGCCAACCCGGATAAAGGTGAAAGTCCGCTGGGATTGCCGGCGGATTTCCTGATCGCGCCGGATGGCTCCGTGGTCGCCAGCAAATACGGCGTCCATGCATACGATCAGTGGTCCGTAGACGATGTCTTGGAGATGGCCCGCCGTTTCTATGCCGGCGCATCAGCGCAGTCGGAGCCGGCAGCGTCCCCTGCGCCCAAGAATGCAACCGCTCATTGATGCGGCGATGACGCTAACGCTGCTGCGAACACACTAGAAGATCGCTATTGATCTGCAGGAAATAAGGAGGGACAAATCATGCGCATCCCAACATGGAAGCAAGCCAGACTCTTTGCGCAACTCGTCGTAGCAGGCTGTCTGGCGACGCTAAGCATCACAACAGCCCAGGCGGCGGATACGCCCACCGGCTCGATCGAAGTGCAGCTGCAACATTTGCAGAATAACGAGGGCGGCTTGATGGTGCATTTATATAACAACGCCGACGGCTTTCCCGACACGCCGGCCAAGGCCTCCATCAAGCTATATGTGAAACCCACGGACGCCGGCGCTCACGCCACTTTCGCCGATGTGCCTTATGGCGTCTATGCAGTGGCGGTGTGTCACGACGCCAACAGCAATGACGACTGCGACGCTAACTTTCTGGGTATCCCCAAAGAAGGCGTCGGCGTTTCCAACAACGCGAAAGGCTTTATGGGCCCGCCCAGTTTCGACAAGAGCAAGTTCACCTTGCAGGAGCCATCCAAGTTGGTGTCCATAGATCTGGACTACTAACCCAGAGAGGTTTTTACGTCGCCCTTTCTTTTAACCCAGCCCGGCTGTTCAGCGCCGGGCTCACTCCTCGCCTCCTAGCTCAGCGCCGCCTTTTTCAGCGCCAATCAGTGTGTTAACGCGCATTAAACTTTCCTAATAATCCGCTTATTCCGCCGTCTTTTTCCAGTTCCGCCACGGGCCTAGTCTGATTGGCGTCTGGCGAAATTACGTTAACGGGCCAAACTATAAGTATCGTAGCGGTTTCTGAAGCGGCGCCCGGCGACCTCCAGCGTTGTCTAGTCGCAAAGAAGACCCAGGCGATTAACGCCGTTGGCGCTTATGCCCCTGTATTTAAAATGAATTATTGATGAATACCCTAATATTAATTCGCGAGAAAATGTTGCAGGCTGTGAGCTTTCACCCAGATCAACATCAGCGTTAAAAATAGAGAGGATAAAGAGCCGCAAAATGCTGGAAAGTTTCAAAAGTCTGATCGATATTGCGTCCACACGAGGAGTCCCCGCCACGGTAACGCTGCTGATTGCGTTAGCGTTGTTGCGATGGGTGATTCACCGTCAGATCAAGCGCAATAACTCGCTGTCCGAAGACTTCAAGCTGCGCTGGTCCAACATCCTCAAAAACTCTACTTACCTGATTCTGATCATCGGCCTGATTCTGATCTGGGCGCCGCAGATTCAGACCTTCGCCCTGTCGCTGACCGCCTTCGCCGTGGCCATTGTCATCGCCACCAAGGAGTTGATTCTGTGCGTCAGCGGCACGCTGCTGCGAGCGGGCAACCGTCAGTTCGCCGTGGGGGATATTATCGAAGCCGGCGATTATCTGGGCTACGTGGTGGATCAGAACCTGATCACCACCACGCTGAAAGAGCTGAACCGGGACTTTTACTCCAGCACAGGGAAGACCGTAGTCATCCCGAACAGCCTGTATCTGAGTTCGGCCATCAAGAACCACTCGGTGCTGCGTCCCTATGTGATCCATAGTTTCTGCATCACCACAGAGCCGGATTTCCAGCGCTCCTATGAATACTCATTGCGAATGAAGGAAGCGCTGGACAAATACTGGAGCGAGTTTCAAAAAGAAAACAAGGATTTCATTCCTTTGATTCGCAGTCGACGCTTGATATTGCAGGACGTGATTCCGAAATTCCGCTTCACCACGACGGACGTGGCCAAGCACAAATTCGTGGTGACGCTACCGTGCCGCGCCGACGCCCGGTTGCAGCAGGAGCAGATGATCAATATGGTTCTGTTTGCGCCGCCGGTAGAGGCCAATGAAGAGACGAGCACGGAATCATCTCAGACAGAAGCGCTGCCGGCGCCAGATCAGAATGCGCCAGAATCGCTGCCTGACGCGGCGCTGGTGCGCACCACCATCTAGACGGCTTCCGCGCTAGACTTCCATCACCGCCCCCAGATTTCTATCCCGGGGCGGCGCGCCAAACAGACGCTTAAACTCCCTGCTGAACTGCGACGGGCTCACATAGCCCACCTTCATCGCCGCCGTACTGGCGTTAATGCCGCCTCTCGCCAACAGGTTACGGGCCTGATGCAGGCGAATGCTCTTCAGATACTGCAACGGCGAACAGTCCGTCACCGCCTTGAAGTTATGGTGCAAAGTGGAGGGACTCATATTGGCCGCACGCGCCATCGTATCGATGTCCAAAGGCTGGTCGTATTGCTGATGGATCATGTTCAGCACTTTGGCGATCTGGGCCACGCGGCTGTTGTGATTGGCCGCCGCGCGCAGCGTCTCACCGCGATCGCCGCATAATACCCGGTAATAGATCTCACGCAGAATCTGCGGCCCCAGGATCTTGGCTTCCGCCGGGTCCGAGAGCACTTTCACCAGACGGATACAGGCTTCAATCAAGGTATCGTTGAGGGGCGTCGAGTAAATACTTTTGGGGATGTCGCCGGAGGTTCGGGAGGGCGGCTCGCCCATATCGATTAACAGATCATTCAGCGCCAGAGCGTCCACCAAGATGCGCAGTCCCAGCAATGGCGACTCCGGCGAAGCATCATAGATTTCGCACTCAAACGGCAGCGGTACGGACAGCACCAGATAGTTATAGGCGTCATAAGTGTATGTCTGCTCGCCCACATAACCGCGCTTACCGCCCTGCCCCACGATGACGATCGCCGGCTCGTACACTACAGGCTGCCGTGGCGACGGCTTAACGACTCTGAAGCTGGAGACTTCCGGCAGCGGGGTCTGATTCACGCCGACCTGCGTGGCGTGCTGATCCAGCAGCTCGACGAACAGGCTCTTGTTATGGGCGTCCAGACACGCTTCGATGCTGGGTTTCGACTCACGGTTGAAAATGATTTTATCGCTCATCGCCATCTCTCCCATGCCATCCTCCGGGATGCGCCATCGTTGAATTCGGTATGAAAATTCTATCAGGCCCGAAGGGTCTGCGCTCCTGTTGATCACAACATACGCCAGAATCAGGCAAGGACGCCGTAGAATCGTGCATTCAGTTTACTCCTCCCATCTCCTAGCATGAATATACGCCGTCGGCTAAACGGGCTCTTTAGCGACGACGCCCCATCCATGAGTGAACAACCGCACAGGGAGACAGATATGAACGATTCATCACGATTAGGCAAGGTCCAGTTAGGTTCCAGCAACCTGTTTGTTTCCCGCCTGGGATTAGGATGTATGGGACTGAACGCCTTCTACCGGCCGTTTGACGGCTCTGGCGCGCACGATGAAAAGGAATCCGAACACTTTCTGCGTCAGGCGCTGGAAATGGGCATGAACTTCTTCGACACCTCAGACTTCTATGCCGCGGGCCGCAACGAATCACTCGTAGGTCGCGCATTAAAGCCCGTGCGCGAACAGGCCGTCATCGCCACCAAGTTCGGCATCACCTGGGATGAAGCCACTCAGACTCGCGGCATTAACGGACGCCCAGAGTATGTGCGCCAATGCTGTGAAGACAGTCTGCGCAGATTGGGCGTAGATGTTATCGATCTCTACTACTACCACCGCATCGACCCGGAAACGCCTCTGGAAGACACCCTTGGCGCTATGGCGGAACTCGTCAAAGAAGGCAAAGTGCGTCATCTGGGCATCAGTGAAGCGACCGGAGAGCAAATCCGCCGCGCTCACGCCGTGCACCCGATCGCCGCCGTACAAAACGAGTATTCGTTGTGGAGCCGCGAACCGGAAGCGGACGCCCTGCCCGCCTGTCGGGAACTAGGTGTGGCCCTCGTGCCCTACAGCCCTCTCGGCCGAGGCTTCCTGACTGGAAAAATCGCGACAGGCAACGCGCTGAGCGAAGAAGACTGGCGCATCAACAACCCCCGTTTCAGCGACGAAGCCATTGAGGCCAACAAGAAGTTTGTGGATGTACTGGCCGCCATCGCCCAGCGCCATAACGCCACCGCCGCGCAAATCGCATTGGCCTGGCTGCTGCGCCAGGGCGAAGACATCATCCCCATTCCCGGCAGCAGCCGCCTGAGCCGCTTACAGGAAAACCTCGCCGCCGCATCCCTGCAACTGGATGCGGAAGACGTAGACCTGATCAACGCAAAACTGCCAATGGGCTCGACGACGGGCTCCAGGTACTAACCTTAGCTCTTACGCTCGGCGGCATATCGGAAAAGCCAATGCCGCTGAGCGTATTACCATCCTTTTTAACAGGTTTTCCCACTCTTGGGTCATAAGTATACTTTGATCTATTCCACACAGAGTGCACCCTCAGCATGACCCTGTCCGTATCGACCTACAAACGCGACCCGAACACCGACGAAGCCATATTTGATCCATATCCAAATCTAGGAGAGGATTTGGCTGGCCCAGAGTCATGGAGACGAACGGTCTGGTCCAGTGCGACGGTAAGAGCGCTTGGAGCGACATTTCTACCGCAGTTGGCGACGCACGATGTCTATATTGAATTTCATGAGCTGGACTTATTTCTCTCCGAGATAGAGATGCTTATCTCGCATTACGAAAAGTCGGACGAAAATACAGATAGCATTCTGCATCGACTAAACAACTTTAGAAAAGCAGCCGCCTTCGCCCGCAGTAATCAGGGAGGCGTGCACATTGGATAGGCTACTAACGCCTGGCTGCAAACTTTGTTAACTCTCCTACCCTGCAGGCACTTCCCGGACGCCACTGACTACTGATACATTTCACTGGCCCATTTTTTAACGATCAATGTCAGTCAAAATACGGCTCAAGGAGCGCACATGCAGGGCTACAGAATCAGTACGAATCTGGATGAGATGGATTTGGATGTCATCCACAGCTTTATCTCCACCAGTTATTGGGCCAGCGGCATTCCCAAAGAGCTATTGGGCAAAGCCATCGCCAATTCTCTCTGCTTCGGCGTTTTTGATCCGGAAGGCAAACAGGTTGGCTTCGCCCGCCTGATCACCGACAAAGCCACTTTTGCTTATCTTGCGGACGTTTTCATACTGGACGCCCACCGCGGCAAAGGCTTGAGCAAACTCCTGATGACCCAGATCATGGACCACCCCGATCTGCAGGGATTGAGGCGCATGATGCTGGCGACGCGAGACGCCCATGGTCTCTACTCCCAGTTTGGTTTCACCCAAGTACCGAATCCGGACATCCTGATGCAGGTTTGGAAGCCTGAAATTTATCAGGGACTGTAAGCAGTAGCCTTGGCCCCAATTCCAATTGAGACTTTCCACGCTCACACCCTTGGTGTGGGTGCACAGCATATAAAGGCGACCGTCATGAATCTGGAATACATCGATAGCCCTAGCGAAGACTTCCTGTGCGAACGCTACCGCGTCACTGACATCAACAGCTTCGAAGAACTGCTCACTGCGTATCGTGAGTTGTCGGCCAGCCACCCAGATCACCGCTTCCTGCTAACGCTGGATGACCTCGGACAAGCCTGCTACACCTCCATGCATTCAAAGCTGTCTCATAATCTGGACAATATGGATGGCTTTGATTTATCCAAACTCCCGCCGGAATGTTTCGAGGAGGGTGAGCACAAGGGCTATCTGAGCCACAAAGACGAGTTTCCGATTCGCCGACGCAACATGGAAGCCAAGCTCAAAGAACACACCCTTGCCGACGTCATCGCCAAAGGCGTGAGCCTGAATGAAGACGCCCCCGAAGACATTGCAGACGTTAATGCAGACCCGTTATCCATCCTCGACGCAGAAACTTACTTGCTGAAAGTCCCAATCACCGCCAGCCACGAAACGCACTTCGCCTTTCCCAACGGCTACTTCACCAGCGACCTGAATCCATTCGAAAACGCCATCCTCGCCAAACACCTGGAAGACCATTTCGGATACCAACTGATCGGACTCGGCGCCTCCTACCTTGCATTCCTGAAAACCAAACCGCTCGACGACAACGCCATACAAAAACTGATCGACACTCTGGATCAAATCTATCGCGATGAGTTTGATGAAGATATGAAGGAAATGCTTCGTGGTTTTATTGTTGGCAATCCGGTTTTGGTTTTGAAATATACGGAATAGATATTTCTTGCATTCAGCCGCCTATATTCTCCAGAAGCGTAGGCGCCCCGGGGTCAATCGTGCGCGAATATATGAAGATGAAGAGGCCTACATCTCTATCTATACATCCACACAGCCGAGGTTACTTACCTCACTTCGAAGGTGCGGAGTATCAGATGATCACCTATCGCCTCAATGATGCACTGCCCAGAGAGGTAATAACCAGCCTGCGAGAAATACCAGAGAAAAAGCAGCGATTGGAATTTGAAAACGCTCTAGATGCGGGATACGGACGCTGTTGGCTGGAGCGCCCGGAAATCGCCAGACTTATCGTCGATAATTTTCGTCACTTCGATAGTCAGCGATATGAGTTAATCGCTTATGTTGTCATGCCTAACCACACCCATGTCTTGATACGCATATTTGACGGTATGACGCTATCGAGCATTGTTCATGGGTGGAAATCCTATACCGCTAAAAAGATAGCCTCCGTGCTGCGGGCGAGCCGCCCGCGCTCCCGATTTGGCAACCCGAATACTGGGACAGATATATTCGTAATGAGTCCGTCCCCTCACCCACCCAACATCGCCAGATGAGACATCGCGCCGGTAAAGCCTTCATGCAGAGAGTGGCCCGGCAGTTTGCCTTCTACCGCGCGGCGAATGGCGGCGACGGTTCCTACTACGTCGCCGTTGCGGAGGTGATCGCGGAGATTGACGCCAGCTTCCGCGAACAGGCAGAGGTGGAGTTTGCCTTGAGAGGAGATGCGCAGCCGATTGCAGGTGGCGCAGAAGTCTTTGCTGTAGGGCATGATCAGGCCAATGCGGCCGCGATAGTCCGGGTGTTGATATTCCTGAGCGGGACCGGCGTCAATGTCTTTGGGGACCAATGACCAGCCCTGTTGCTCCAGTCGCTCAGCGATTTCCGCGCCCGATATATGGTTGGCGCGAAAGAATACAGCGTTGTCGCCCGTTTGCATTAGTTCAATGAAACGCACCGCCACAGGCTTGTCCTTCACCCAATCAAGAAACGGCGTCAATTGGTCGCCATTGTAGTCCCGCAGCAGCACGGAGTTGAGCTTAACCTGCATCGTCCCCAATTCCAGCGCACGATCCACGCCGTTGAGCACCGCATGCAAACGGTCATGGCCGGTGATGGCGTGAAACCGTTGCGGGTCCAAACTGTCCACGCTGACGTTCAATGCGCTCAATCCGGCGTGCGCCCATGTATCGACTTGCTTACGCAGGTTATAGCCATTGGTGGTCAGGGCGACTTTGCGAACCCCATCCGTCTGCGCACAGGCGTGGATGATCTGCGGCAAGTCGCGGCGAATGGCTGGCTCACCACCCGTGATGCGCACCTTGCGGGTTCCCAAGGCGGCGAAGGCGGTAGTGAGAGTCTGAATCTCGCCAAGAGACAACGGCAACGTTTCCGTCTTGCATTGGTATCCATCCGGCAAACAGTAATTACAGCGAAAGTTACAGATGTCGGTGATGGACAGACGCAAATAGCGCAATCGCCGCCCAAACCTGTCCTGCAATACAGAGTCGTCCTGCTTGGAGACTTGCAGCGGGTCCTTCACAGGCGTGACGTGAAGACGGTCTTTGAAAGAGGCGGAGGCGTTCATTGTGCGTCCAGCCCGGCTTGCGCGATGGCGACCTGAATCTGTTCGACGACGTCCTCCAGATCACCCTCAGAGCAATCCTCGCCGTAGCGTTTCCGATAACCCTGCTCATCCAGGCGCACATAGACCTTTGGCGTCACATTCACGTTGTTCAGACATTGCTTGACGCAGCCGAGCAGACAGCCGTCTACAGCGATGATCGGACGTCCGCTACAGGCAACTTTAACCAGAGATTTCACGCCGCCGCCAACGCCGGAGATACAGGACATTTCCGCTAAGCCCCGACGGTCCATCGCCACAGCGGCATTGTTGGCCAACTGCGCAACGTTAGAGCAGCCGGAGCAGGCGTAAATCAGGGGGAGATCGGTGCGGCGGTTCAAAACGGCTTACCTCGGTCAGTGATCAGACAGCCTCATTGTAGGAGGCTTGCCGCCCGCGATCCCTTGACCCTCGTCAAATGCCCTCGCCGCACCGCAAGGGCATTGGTGGTACCTATTTATTGGTAGGCCCTGTCGTTGCGACAAATAGAAGGAATCTATTTGTCTGCCTGATTAATAGTCCTCGTCGTCATCGTCCATGTTCTGCTGCGCCATTTTCACTACCGCATCCATATATTCATTCATAGGGCGTCCGACATATTGTCTGGCGAGTTCATCGAACTGACGGCATTCTTCGACGACATTGGCCATTTCAAACTGACAGCCGCCAACAGCATGCTTCAGTGCGTCTGGATGATTTTCCAGGGTCAGCAATACGCGGTTCAGGATAGCCGTCTGTTCCACCTCCTCATATTCGCCCAAAAATGAAGAGTGCAGTTGCCCCAGGCTGGTAGTGAAGCCGTCGTCATAGTGTTCGTTAAGAATGATTCCCGGAAAGCTGCCCATCCAAAAGTTGAAGTGCGTCAGCCTGCTATCGCTGTGCGAATTTAAGATTTCCTTCTGCTGATTGAAGTAGACCTCCAGATAACGAATACAGTATTCAACCGCCTTGGCCTCCGCGCGCTCCGCACTCACCCAGGGCGCGTCCGAATCGGGGAAAGACTTTTCTTCATCGTAACCGATCCAGAAATAGGTCTCGTCGTCGACTTCCGCCAGTTTTCTGAAGCAGGGAAACCCCAGTTTTCGTCCCAAAGCCGCGAAGGCGCGCTCGGCGTCATCCGCTGATTCCGCTACAGCATCCACTGGCGTCAGATTGCCGGCGTAGAGGGTTCCTGCATTTTCAATGATGATCTGTAAGCCGCGGGCGGAAAATATGGCTGGCGTCTGCATCGCTTCATCCGCCTCAGCGCCGTCAAATTCAGGCAGAATCAGCCCCAATTCCCGATCCGTTTTACCCCAGCGCAAAATAACATTCTCACTGAAGTTCTCAGCGAACGCTTCTTTATACGCCTCTAGCAAGGCATCCAGTAATTGATCGGATTGCGTCATAACTCCCCCAATTCGAATGATTAAACCTGTTTACAACGGCGTCGCCAACAAACTGGCGCCGCGATACCCGGTGGCGTCAGCGATTTTCTCTTTGATATGTCGCGCCACAGCGTCTGTCGCCGGATTGAATAAACCGCATTTCTGCAAGGCCTCCCGTTTGCCAATGGAGCGCCCCAGGTATTCCAACACGACCTTCACGCACACCGGCTCGCGCCTGTCGCTGGCGGAAACTCCCAGCTTCAGGCCAGACAAGTAACTCACCCTGCTCTTATAGGTTGGGTATAGAATCGTCTGTGCAATCTCATTGTGGGTCAGGGTTTCGTATCCCACCAGAAAGATGCGCTCGGAGAGAAACATGGCCGTCCCTTCATAGCGGGACTTGTATTTCTCCTCCTTGTTGGGCGGACGCATGCGCTCCAGGCGACGGAAGTAATAATCGCTCCCGCTCATATCAATCTGCAGCAGGCTGCGAATAATCTGATCCGGAAAGGTCATGGAAAAGTGGTATTCGTAGTAGTAGCCCAGATACTTATCCAGCCGCCCTTCCGACTGCTTCTGTAAACGCTCCAGTTTCTCCGCATAAGGCTTTTCCGACGGACTCACGCGCCTTTCATTGGTAACGCGGGATTGAGCCAATTGCATGAAGCGATCATGCGGCAGAGCCAGCTCATGGGGCTCTACGCCAAAGAAGTCACAGATTTTACGTAAAACAAAGCGAGAAGGCTGGCTGGTCCCGTTCAGGTATTTATTGAATTGGGCGCGGTGGATTTCCATGCGCCGACAGACTTCGGCGGTGGATTTATAGTGGCTGCACAGCAACTTCAAGTTGCTGCAGAAGTCCTCGGTCATGTTATTCCTAGCGGTTCCCGTTCGTCGCCCACCCGCGTCATGAATCTCAACATGACGCCGGCGAAACGATCAAAACGGTTCTTAATATATTGATATAACCGCTAATTTTAGCTGGGAATAACCGGAGCGCCTACTCTTGGCGACACAGAAAGCTCTTCATTCTGCTCTTCGCTCTCGTCTCGCGTGGAGGGCGTCCAGGCGGAATGATCAATATCCAGGTCAGCGAACTTGTCTGGATCGAATACCGGACTCTTCACCCCGGATTGAATCTGCTCGTCATAGTCACGCAGCAGGCGCAACCCGACTTTCAGCAGCATAAACAGCGCCACCAGATTCACCAGCGCCAGCAGGCCCATAGTGATGTCGGCGAACGCAAACACCGCCGCCAGGTTCTGCAAGGCGCCCCACATCACCAATCCGAGCGTGAACATACGGTATATGGCGACAGCTTTCTCATTAGAGGAGTTCAGATATCTGAGGCTGTTTTCCCCCAGATAGTAGTTGTAAATGATGGAGGTGAAAGCGAACAACATCAGCGCCAGACTGATCAGTCCACGTCCCAGCTCTCCCATCTGCTTGGCCAGCGCCAACTGGGTCAACTCAACGCCGTTCAAAACGCCGCCCAGATCCAGAGAGTTGGACATCAGAATGATCATCGCGGTGCAGGTGCACAGCACCATGGTATCCATGAACACGCTGAACGCCTGCACAATACCCTGGTCCGCCGGGTGCCCTACTTTAGCCGCCGCAGATACGTTAGGCGCGCTGCCCAAACCCGCCTCGTTAGAGAACATACCCTGCTTCACTCCCATCATGATGGCGGTGCCAATCAAGCCGGAAAACGCAGGCTCCAACGCAAAGGCGCTCTTGAATATCAGCAGGAAAGTCGCTGGCGCTGCATGATAGTTTATGCCGATGACATACAGGCCAATGCCGAAATACGCCAGCACCATAATAGGCACAATCACTTCCGCCACCTCGGCGATACGACGCACGCCGCCAAAAATAATCAGCCCGATAAACACCACCAGCACAGAGCCGGTAATCGGCGTGGCGATGCCGAAAGTATGTTTAAGCGTGGACGCGACGGTATGCGCCTGCAAAGCGTTAAAGGCAAAACCGAACGTCACCAGCAACAGTACGGAAAAAAGAACGGCGAGCCATTTAAGACCCAGACCACGATGAATGTAATAGGCGGGACCGCCGCGGAAGCTGCCATCAGAATCTTTGCGCTTGAACAGCTGCGCCAGAGAGCATTCAAAAAAGCTCAGCCCCATGCCGATCAAACCAATCAGCCACATCCAGAACACCGCGCCCGGGCCACCCAGGGCGATAGCAATGGCGACGCCAGCGATGTTGCCCGCCCCCACTCGACCGGCGAGCGTCAGGGATAACGCCTGAAATGAGTTGATCTGATCGGGAGATTCTTTCATCGAACGGCGGACGAGACGAAACATCCGACCGAAATAGCGGAACTGTACGAAGCGCGAGGTAATGGTGAGCAATAATCCCAGCGCGATGAGGACGGCGACAAGCACCTTACCCCATATCAATTGAGTCAGGAAATCCAACATCTCAACCCTCTTTTATTTTTATATTGGAGTCTCGAAAGATTGAATGAATAGTCCAGTTAAACACCTGAGTTTTATAATTTCTGCATTAGATTTATACACAGAGCCAACCTGCGCGCCGAGTCCGGGTTCCCCATGAAAATGACACCGAATTCAAGTCGCTGATCGAGTGACGAAAACAGGCTTTAGGCAGGGTGGGAATTTTGCTGTATATACGTGTTTATTGCAATTTCGCTGACAGGCGCAAAATGAAGCTAGTTGATGCTACACAGGCATCAACTCGATAAAATCCTCCATTTTTTGGCGAAAACTACGACCAATGTCGCCGTTTAATCGCTAAAAAACTCGGGGAACACCCTGTTTATCGGGCTTTAGAAGACAGACTGAAGTGTGAAACTTTGAAAAATGTATGTTTGTGAGTGGTTGTTGTGCTGAGTTTCGGGGTCAATGGAGTAAGCTAACACGCCAAGCTCTGCTGCAAAGTTGAGGCGCTACAGTGAGGCAATCTAACATTGCGTTTGCTAGGTGATTTACGCCACACTCTCTCGTTCCTTGCAGGTAACCAGACGGCCTGTATTGCTAATTAACTTTTCTTTGATTTCTTCGGATGATAACTGCTTAGCGGCCTGCAATTCTGACGGAGTGATACCGACAACCTGTATCAAATCGACATTGCCCGATTTTATGGAAAAGCGGCAGGGAAAGTGCACAGGTTGGATAAACATCATCGTTTTAACTGATTCAGACAAAACCAACGGCACTCGGTCTCCGTAGTACAGCGGTGGAAAATCCCCCATTCGACCAGCGGCAAGCAGTAGGTTATAGCCCATTAGTGTTTGGAGAACTTCAACTGCCCATTGCTCTTCATTTTCCGTTTCCATTAGAAACTCTACGCCAAGCCCTGAGTATTCTTCTCGTTTATCTGTCTCCCAAGGGTTAGACATTCCCGAGGTAACATAAGCCCACGTATCTCTATCTCGTGCTGGCGGACACTTAAAAACTCCATGAGAGAGCCATCGTGGATCAACACTATTAGCGTTCAGCCCATTAAATATCTCTACAGACAACGGGTATATCCCTGGTCCAATATTCCCAAATATCTCCTTATACAAAATTTCCTCCCTTTCTTCCCATGACTCCTCAAGGAAACTCATACACCCTCCATTGTATACACCTCAACTATCCGCACAGCATCCAGGGGAATCGCACTTCGTTTCTTGCTTGAATTTTTACTAAAGTGGCAGGAAATTGCTAAAAGTACGATTTTAAGGAAATACTCTGCAGCAGAGAATCCCCGGAAACCATGACATAGCGAGTAAAGTGACGAATTTGAGATATTGAGTGCCATTTTCACCTCTCACGGGAAAAATATGGTCAATTATTCACCACATGGTGCGATTTGCCTGGCACAGCATCCTATTAAACCATACGTTTCAATAGTAGGATCACATGGAGACAAGAGGGTATCCTTCATTTTAGTAATCTTGCCTTTCGCCATTCGCCACACTTGAAACTCGTTGCCGTAATCTGGATTTTCTTGATCTCTGACATACAAAAGCCCATGCGAGCCTTTGGCAATTTCGCCAATGCGTATAAACAATTCGAGCACCCATGCTTGATAATGGTTTCTATCACCGTCAAACCTTACATAGGGCGAACCATTTTGGTGATAGAATTCAACCCTTGACATATTATCTCTATATTTTTCAGCCAATAGCTGAATTTCACGGCAGTTTTTCTCGCGAAGAGCTAAATCGTCTTCAACCTCGCAAGCGCCTTCCCAAACAGTAACCCAACCGTGATATTCGAACATTTCTAATTTTCCAGAGTATTCCTAACAATTTAAACATAATATAAATTCACACAAGACTAAAGATCATCAATGAAGCCAAAAAAAGAAGAAATATAATATCATTACGAATAGACGTCCGGCACTTTTCCATATCCTTCAAAAATTCTCTTCTTTCTAGCGAAGCCAACTGAGATACAGTCACCTTTAAGTCCCTTCGTAAAGCTAAAAGCTCTCGTTCAGAATTGGAGAATTCAATTCTCTCACTGATGCTCGCAACTAGCTTTCTAAGCCTCTTGAGATCGGGGTGCTCGTTATTCTCCCTAATTTTTTTAAAAATAAATCTTTGAAATTGCTCGTAAGTCTCATTTCTTCCAAATAGAGTCAGAGTTAATTTTTTATTTTTTTGCTTAAAACGCTGAGACTGGAACATGCGGCTCCTGCCATCACTAAAAGTTAAGACAGCAGTTCCCTCTTTCTCTCGCAAGTCTTTAATCTCTTCCCAGCAATAATATTTCCCTTTACTCCATATGCCGTTTTCATCAAGTATGAAAAGGTCAAAATAGAAGAAAAATAACCGGTACTCAAACTCTCCCACCATACTTCAAATCACTTACTTTTATACAACATATATCGTTTTATTAAAGTTAGGACCAGCACAAAATCACGCCAATTCTGCTGATCTTTTATACGTTATCAAGATTAATAAAAGCATCCCGATTCCAATAGAAATTCAGCGCAAAATATAACTCATTATCAGCGTAATCCGTTTTCTGCGTCTCTAGATTTAACAAGATGTCTTCCAACTGATCTTTACAAAAGAGACAAGACAAGCCACTTTCCTCTAGAAGCACATCTCGTTGATCCTGCTCTTCAACACTTACTAACCCGTAAATAAGTATCCGATCACTAAGCCATAATATATTTAAGTTCTGGATGCCTAAATAAACTTTGAATCAATGATGGCGTTCTTTTCATGCTCCGAAGGATTTTTAAAGCCATCTTTCTTAATTGGTCTGGACCTGCAATCTTCATCTTTCCCAGTCGCTGATGTTTCAAGTAGCTCCACACGGACTCATCTGGATTGAGTTCAGGGGAGTAAGGCGGCAGGAAGAATAGCTGCAACCTGCCTTCCTGGGTGGCGAGATATTCCTTTACCTTCCTGGTTTGATGGGCTGGGTGTCCATCGACGATTAGAAAGACTGGTCGTTCAGACTTATACGTCAAGTCCTCTAAAAATCCGATAAAGCTCTCCGCGTTGAGCTTGCCTTCTATCACCTTGAAATGAAACTCGCCTCTGGCCGACACTGCGGAAATTAGGTTAAGCCCAAAGCGCGCCCCTGTCGTCTTCACTTCCGGAGTCAACCCTTTGATCGACCACGTCGTTCCGCTGTGATAGTCCGAACGAATGCTCGCCTCGTCCGCGAAGAGAATCTCCGCGTTCGCTGCTTTCGCCAACTGGCGAATGCGTGGGTATTCTTCTTGTTTCCAGCGAGCAACCCTATCTGGATCTTGCTGGTAAGCGCGAAAAAGCGGCTTCTGCGGCGTCAGCCCCATTGCCCTCAGGAGTCGTCCCACCGATACATCAGACAGGCTAACCCGAAATTTCCGCTTGATCAGGTCCCGCACCAGTCCGCGAGTCCACAATGCATATTCAAACTTAAACTGCTGTGGCTGATATCCCACCACCCAGGTATAGATCTGGCGTAGCTGTCGACCATTTAATTTGCGGGGACGGCCATATAGGCGTTTCGCTTTAAGTGCGTCATAGCCGCCTTCCCGATAAGCCGCCAGCCATTCATAAATACGCGGCCGGCTGAAGCCTAGCGCCCGTATAACTGCCTCCGGGCTTTCTCCTGCCTGGACTTGCTGTACTGCGCGAATGCGAATGACTTCTAGTGTTTTATGATCAAGCTTTCTTCCATCATTTGAGGGCATAGCATCCACTCTGTTTATCTAAAGTCGGGTCCATGACATGCTTGAATATAGACTATTTCTGTGTTCGCCTACTTTGTTTCGGATTAGTAAATCAATATCCTCATCTACGATATAGCAAATGGTTTCTGGTGTAAGTGTTTTAGTTTCGCTTGGTATCCATAGCCAAATTTCACGAGACATCTCATGAAAGTTTTTCATCCACCAAGCTAGTGGTTTTGACTCAAACTCAACTTTCATTGCGACTTTGGACAAGATAAATTATTGGCCTCATGCGTGCTTTTACTCCCCTTAGCCCGACTTCTCGTATCCAAGCTGGGTCATACCCAATACCTACCAGATCCTCGCAGAAAGATTCCAAAGCCCATGTAATCTCACCACAACCATCAGGGTGAGAAATTGCGCACCTTAACGCCCCTTTAGTGTATGGACTAATATTCTGAGCCCCTTGGTCAATATCTTCGTCTCCATATAATAGGCTAAAAACTAAGGAAAAATTCTTCTCTGTTGGTTCATCAATCCAAGCTTCAAGTACTTTAATCGCGTATTCGTCGCCCGGAAAGCTATCTAACCCATCCGAACACGCAATTACCCTTTTAACAATTGAGAGAGAAGCACAGACAGCAAGAGTAATACCTATCGAGCAATTTTTTGCGCGATCTAGAGCATCACACCAATTTACAGACTCATCATTGCTATCTATCAATTCAACAATCTTAGGATTTTCTTTTGGGTCCCATACCCATCTTTTAGGCATTAATCTTTTAGCACCTTTCATTAAGTTTCAATGTATACGATACTAAAGCCATCAAACAGACGTTTAGTGACTCATTAAAATAATGGAAGATAAATCCACCAAGCTCCGTGCGCCTTTTTTCGTCATGGGTAGACCGTCTCATGCTCTTTCTCTGACAACCCCAGGCCGAACGGAAGGCGTTATTATACCTTTTCCGTGCACACGTGTTTCATAGTCAATACAGATATCAGGACCATCCAGAATTCACCCATATATTTTTTAAATATGAAATCCACGCCACAAAAACCAGTACAAAGTCTATAGCGTAGCGCTGTAAATCACTTCGCACATTGCGCAATTTCGTACATTTGCTTATTAATAGATAGCGATACACTTTGCAACATGCATCCAACCAAACTTCCTCTTTTCATATATTCGTTCATATTCGATACCAAAGGGCTTTTCTCCAACTTAATCCTACACGATGCCTCTGCTTCTGAAAATTCAGCATCACACATGACAGTGTCAACCCCCAAGCAACTTGTAAAACCAGGATCATTACACTGTTCATACTCTGAAGCAAAACTCGCCGTATCTGAAGTACAGCCAAAAATAGCAATACAAACTAACACAAAAATAAGTTTTTTCATTTACACCTTATTTTTCAAAGAGATTATATTTCAATATATTATGGGAGCCGGAGATAAAGCGCCATGCCTGACCTTAAACCATCAGCCTAGAGAGAAACTCACAAAATTAAGCGAATTGCTCGCCTCGTTCCGATTTTCTCTATTAGTACGAATAAATACGGCCTCTAATACAATTCATATTGTGCATATTTTTGAGATATAACTCTTTTATTTTCATTTACAAAACTCTCATGCTTTGACCTGTCAGGCGCAAGCCAAGTTGTACTCACTTTCAGCGAGCTCTACGAGCTTCCAGTCAAACTTTGTCGTAATCAGTGTGAGCGACATACCGCCATACAGATGCACTTCCCAAACAGGATCGTCATCTTGTAGATCATTCATTCTATGTTGAACTGAAGGCGTTACTTTACTTTTGGTTGTTTCTTTCACACGGGTTTCCAAGACCACAAATAAGTCATTGCTTGATGAGTCATCGTCAAGCTCTGCATCCATGTAAACGACCTGGCCACATTCAAAAACAGCCTTCCAATACTTATCCTCCATGGTTCCATAGACCAGTATGTCCAGGGTAACTTTTGGGAAGGCGCTCAAGTCAATACGCATATCAGCGTTGTCTAAGAGTGTTTCACATACCTGCTTTAGATTCATACACAGCGCGCCCAATGTCGAATTGCAGCGCAGCTTCCTAACGATGCCTTGCTAAGCCTTAACTTGCTGAATAATTTTGCGAATTTCATTAAATTTCGTGTCTTTCTTTGATTCGAGTAATTCAAGATACTGTAGTGCATTAAATCCATCGTATTCTCTTCCAGAGCGCTCAATCTTTATATCAAGGCTCGCGCCGGCGTCCAGTAATACTTTTAAATACTTTGCATTACGAAAGAGAATCGCCTCATGCACCGGAGCCATACCATCGGTTAGCTTATTAACGTCTTCACCACGCGAGATAAAATAGCTCAACAGGCGATAACCACGCTCTGTTTGCACAGGTCCATGCATATCCAGTGCACGACCAACCCAGGTAATTAGAGAGGTATTACAAATTTCTATTATTTCAGAACTGCTCGAGCACCGTCTGTAGGGATACTCGAATTTTTCCAGTAAGTGCAAGGCGATTTCTGGATTAATAAACAGTCCGTCTTTGCTATACGGATTATATGTCATTTCATTCGGATTGAGAGTGGCAAGTATAACCAAACCATATGCGTCCGACGCCAACTTCCAGGTTCTGCTGACACATGGAAGCAAGCTTAAAGCAAATATAAGTATGATTGTAATTGAGATTTTTTTCTTCATCTCGACTGTCTACAAAAGGCTATTCAAACTCGCCTGGGTTTGGCGTCCCAAATTCTGTTAAGCCCAGTTCCGACCTCCCTGCAACCAGACATCCCAAGCAGGGCTAGCGATCCACGCGTTCACTCCCCCTCCAAGAATACCGCAAATTTGCAGTTCAATTCCCTCCAATCTCAATCATCCAATAAAAAGTTATGCTCCCTCGCTTCCCGCACCCGGCGTCGGCTGCGTTCATTGCGGATGGCTGCGTACATGGCCACCATGCAGGCTGCCAGTACGCCGTAGAGGACCATGAAGCTGGCGGAGTGGACGCCTAGCGCTTGCACCGCCAGGGCGAAGGCGATGGGCAGGGTGAAACCGCCGGCGGCGCCGAGTGTGGCCACGGTTCCGCCGACGCTGCCCATATGGTCTGGGAAGTAGTCATGGATGATTTTGTAGACGGAAGCGCGGCCGAAGCCTTGCGCCACGCCGATAATCAGCATAAGTAGAGTAAACACCCACACGTTGACGCGAATTTCCAGTTGTACGTCACGATCGACCCCATGAATGGTCATGCTGGTGGGCGGATAACTCAGAAAGAATAGACAAACCAGGCATATCCAGAACACGCTCCAGTTCACCGCCCTGCCTCCATATCGGTCCGCGAACCAGCCTCCCAGCGCCCGCACCATGCTGGAGGTGGTGACAAACAGCAGCGTCAGCAGCATGGCGTTCTGTAATGACAATCCATATGCATTGACATAGTAGTGCGGCAACCACATCAGCAACGCTAGGAAGCTGCCGAATACGAAGTAGTAATACAGGCTGAAACGCCACACCTGGGGCTCTTTCAGCGGCTGTAGATGATACGCCAGATCCGCCCGCCGCCGGATTTGCATATAGCGGGTATCCTCCGGCGCCAGCGCCCAGAACAGCACCAGAATAACCAGCATCCCCACGCCATAAGCGGGCCCGATAATCTCCGCGCTCCACACCCGTTCGATGACCGGCGCCAGCGCCAGGGTCACCGCCGCGCCGGCGTTGCCTGCGCCGAATACACCCATGGCGAAGCCCTGACGGCGACTTTCAAACCAGGCGGTGACGTAACGAATGCCAATCGTAAAAGATACACCGGAGACGCCCAGCCATAGTCCCGCCAGCAGATATCCTTGATAGCTGGATATCAGCGGCAATAAAAACAGCGCTGGCGGCAGCAACGCCATCTGCCAGATAAACAACTTGCGACAGGACATCACCTCGCTTAGCACGCCTGCAGGAAAGCGCAGCAGCGCGCCGCTGAACATCGGCGCCGCCAGCAACAACCCGAACTGGAGAATGCTGAGATCCAGTTGCTCTCGAATACGCAGCCCCAGCACCGCATATAGCGTCCATACCGAGAAGTTGGCGGCGAACGCCAGCGTCGCCGCGACGAGCGCGCGTTGTCCCAGTTTTTCGGTGTAGAGCATTGGCGTTCTTCCCCATGCAGCGGTTTGCGCCGAGTTGTATCGGCCTTTGTTGCAAGAATACTGGTTAAAAACGCCAAGAAGACCCTTCTTACCCAAATAAGCCACGGCTTCTCCTACGCCAGCGTTTGGCTACCTACTTATAGGTAGGTCTTCTCTGCATACCCCATGGACACCGCAATCCAAGTTCTCACGGGCGCTATCTCTTTGGAGGTAGCGCCCTTAGCCACGACCGAATCGGCCGCTGAAGCAATTTGATACTGGTCAATTCAGTTGGACCGCACAGGTGAAATATTGCAGTCATCCATGGTCCCTAACGAAAGCCAATGCTTTCCCATGTCTTTTCCAACCCTATGCGAAGGGGAGATGTATGAGTACCGACAGCAAACTCAATTTATTCAACTTCAGCGACGGCAAGATAAAGACGCTCCATGTCACTTGGTTTGCGTTCTTTCTGACCTTTGTGGTGTGGTTCAGCCACGCGCCGTTGATGGTGTTCATTAAGGAAGCGCTGAACCTGAGCAGCCAGCAGGTTAAAGCCCTGCTGATTCTCAATGTCGCGCTGACGATTCCAGCACGGATTCTGATCGGCATTCTGGTCGACAAATACGGACCCCGACTGGTTTATAGCGGCTTGCTGATCTCCTCTTCTTTTATCTGCGCCGGATTCGCCATGGCGGACACCTATGAATCCCTGGCCTTGTTCCGCTTCCTGCTCGGCTTCGTCGGCGCGGGCTTCGTGATCGGCATTCGCATGGTGGGCGAATGGTTTCCGGCCAAACAGGTCGGCATCGCTGAAGGCATTTACGGCGGCTGGGGAAACTTCGGCTCCGCCGCCGGGGCAATGACGCTACCCACTCTCGCCCTGCTGTTCGGCGGCGATGACGGCTGGCGCTATGCTCTGGGCCTGACCGGCGTCTTCACTTTTCTCTACGGCATCATTTACTACAAAGTAGCCCGCAACACGCCTAAAGGTTCAACCTACTTCAAACCGAAAAAATCCGGCGGCCTGGAGGTCACCAGCAAAGGCGACTTTATCTTCTACCTGGTGATGAACGTGCCCATGTATCTGGCTCTGGCGGTGCTGGCCTGGAAACTGTCTCCCGCCGGCGTCGCCCTGCTCACCGACAACACCATGTACATTCTTTGGATTGCACTGGGGATACTGTTCCTGTTCCAGACCAGCCAGATCTGGAAGGTCAACAAGGAAAACCTGACTCACGGCGCGCCGGAGTATGAGCGCTACAAGTTCAAACAGGTGGCGCTGCTGGATCTGGCTTACTTTGTGACCTTTGGTTCAGAACTGGCGGTGGTGTCCATGCTGCCGCTGTTCTTCCTTGAGACCTTCGATGGCCTGGACCCGGTCAAAGCAGGTCTGCTGGCCTCCGGTTTCGCATTCATGAACCTGGTGGCCCGTCCCACTGGAGGACACTTCAGCGATAAGATCGGTCGCCGCAAAAGCCTGATGCTGCTGATCGGCGGACTGGCCGGCGGCTACTTCGTGCTCAGCATGATCGACGGCGGCTGGTGGTTGCCTCTCGCGGTCGCCGCCACCATGTGCTGTTCTTTCTTCGTACAGGCGGGCGAAGGCGCAGTGTTCGCCATCGTACCCCTGGTGAAACGTCGCATGACCGGACAGATTGCAGGCATGGCCGGCGCTTACGGCAACGTGGGCGGGGTCGCCTACCTCACTGTGCTCTCATTCGTCGATTACAGCACTTTCTTCCAGGTGATAGCCGCCTCTGCGGCCGTGGTGTTCGTCGCCTGCTGGTTCCTGGACGAGCCCAGCGGACAGATTGCGGAAGTCATGCCTGACGGCAGCGTGCATATGATCGATGTGAGCTAAAACGACATGAGTCAAACATGCCTCTGAGCGTCCACCACGGCTCTATCACCACCGCCGGCGTCAAAGCCCTCAATGAAGACGCAGTGGCGGTGTGCGTCCCCTCTGAAGAACGACGCCTGCACAGTAAAGGCGTCGTCGCCACGCTGGCGGACGGCGTCAGCTCCGCGGAAGCCGGCAAGGAAGCCAGCGCCACCGCAGTGGACCTGTTTATCGCCGACTATCTGAAGACGCCGGACACCTGGGCTGTCAGTCACGCAGGCCAGAAGATACTCTCCTCCCTCAACCTCAGGCTGTATCGCAAAAGCCAGGAATTCGTGCATGAGGCCAAGGGTTATCTGTGCACCTTTTCCGCCTTGATTATCAAGTCCCGCACCGCGCATATTTTTCACGTGGGCGACAGCCGCATCTATCTGCTGCGTCATGGCGAACTGACCCGTCTGACCCGGGACCATATCGTCAGCCTGGGCGGCGGTAGAAAGATGCTCGCACGCGCAGTGGGCATGGACAACAACCTGCCCATTGATTACGGCAAAACCCCGCTGGAAATTGGCGATATTCTGATCCTTACTTCCGACGGCGTGCATGATTTTCTCGATGACGATCGGATCAAGGACATCGTCGATCATGCGCCTACCGCACAGGAAGCGGTGGATGAGTTGCTGCAACAGTCGCTACATGCCGGGAGCAATGACAACCTCAGCGCTATCGTGTTGGCGGTGGATGATTTGCCGGACACCACGCTGGAAGATTACAGCAACCAGTTAACCCGCCTGCCCTTTCCCCCAGAGCTGGAGCCCGGCATGACGCTGGACGGGCTTGTCGTCGAAAAAGAGATCTTTGCTTCTTCGCGCAGTCAGCTGTACCTGGTGAAAGATCAGGACAGTGGCGAGCGCTGGGTAATGAAGACGCCTTCGCGGAACTATTTGGGGGACGTCAGCTATATCGACCGTTTCATTCAGGAAGAGTGGATCGGCAAGCGCATCGACAATCCGCATGTGGTGCGCATTATTGAGCAGCCGCAGCCGCGGACCTGTCTCTACTATTTGATGGAGCACGTGGAGGGAATCACGCTGCAACAATGGATCAAGGAACATCCCTTCCCCAAACCCAAAGTCGCCTTTGCGCTGATCGAGCAGATCGCCAACGGATTGTCCGCGCTGCATAACCAGGACACGATTCATCAGGACCTGAAACCCGCCAATATCATCGTCAGCGCCGATAACCGGGCGACGATCATCGACTTCGGCTCCGTTTATGTGGCGGGAGTCGCCGAGGTTTTCCGTCCCCTGGAGCATGTCGCCGCGCTGGGCACCGCCTCCTATTCAGACCCGCTGTATCTGCTGGGGCAAAACACCGGCGCACGAGGCGATCTCTACGCCCTGGCGACCATCGCCTACGAAATGTTCACGGGCGAACTGCCCTACGGCGACCCCATCAACGAATGTCGCTCCCGTTTTGATTATGATCGTCTGCGCTATCGCTCCGCCATGCAGTTCAACCCGGTGATTCCTCTTTGGTTTGACCGGGCGCTGCAAAAAGGCGTGGCGTTCGATCTGGATCAGCGTTATCAGACCATGGACGCCTTGCTGCAAGACCTGAAAAACCCCAATCCGGCGTTCCTGCAAGACAACCCCCTGGAAATGGAGGACCGCAGCCCAGTCATGTTCTGGCAGATGCTATCGGGATTCTGGGCGCTGATTTTGCTGCTGGTGCTGATTCTGTTTTCCTGTCAGGGACCTTCGTGAACGCGCTCGCCATCCACCAGGCCGTTTTCCTTCAGAATCCGCTCAAACTCGCCACTCTCCTTGATAATGGCCAGGCCCCGATTGAAGGCGTCGATGTATTGCTGGTGACGGGGATTTTCCAGGCCGCTGATAACGTACAGCTTGTTGGCGCTCAGAGGCGGCTCCACGAATTCCAGCATCGGCAATAGCGCAGGCTCCTCCCGTTGGATGCGATAACGGGCCACCAGCTCGTCCTCCAGAGTCAGATTGATGCGCCGTTGCGACAACATCAAAACGCTCTGCATGAACTGCGTGACTTCCAGACGGGTGAAGTAATCGGCCTCCATGAACGCATCGTTGTAGGCATAGCCGCGCACTACGCCGATCACTCTGCCGCGCAGGCTCGGTAACCCCGTGAATTCGAACAGGTCGCCCTTGAGCTTGATGAATTTGACTTCGTTAGTGAGATAAGGGGCGCTGTAGGCGAACAGCGCTGTGCGCTCCTGACTCCACCATGCGTCGAGAATCAAGTCGAAGGTTCCACGCCGGGTTCCTTCCACCGCTCGCGCCCAGGGGACGAAAAGCTGCTTTACCTTGTAGCCCTGGGTGGCGAAAGCGGCGTTGGCGATTTCAACGGAGACGCCGCCCTGAGGGTGTTCAGGATCAATAAAAGGGGGCCAAGGGTCTGCTGCGGCCTTAAGTTCAATGAGGTCCGCGGCGGCCGCCCCTTTACCGCCCAGTAGAGCGGCGATAGCGATCAACAGCAACAACGCCTTCGCCATTTTCGTTTGCTCCGCCAATAAGAAAACATTGCATGAGAATGAAGTAAGTATGCATCAAAAACGAAAAAGCGCATCCAGATCAAGTTTCCGTTAAAAAACGCTAACTAGAGGATTTATATAGCGGTTTGTCCTAAGTCATTTTACCTACTCTTTTGTTTTTTAAACCAGTATATTTACGCCCGCGTGGTTAAAGGGGTATCTAACCGCGCCAACATCAAAACTAAGGAAGGAATGACATGAATAACAAATTAGCGAAAAGCTACTCCCGGCTAACCTCTTCACTCACCCTCGGCGCTCTCATCGTTGCCGCCCCAGCAGGCGCAGCCAGCTTCCAAGTCACCAAATTCACCGACGGCTATGACGGCGTATGCGACAGCGACTGTTCATTACGCGAAGCTATCCAACAGGCTAACGAGAATGCAGGCCCGGATAAAATCATCCTGGACGCAGGCGTCTACAAATTATCCATCCCAGCCGATAGCGCCATGGATGAAGAAGACGAAAACCTGAACGGCGATCTGGACATCCTGGATGATCTGGTTATCGAGGGTCAGGGCATCGACATCAGCATCATCGACGCGGACGGTCTGGACCGCGCCATCGAAGTGTTGAAAGAAGTCAAAGTGGAAATGCGCGGCTTCACCATCCGTAACGGCAACGTGCGTGATTACGGCGGCGGCATCGAGAACTACGGCGAACTGATGTTGCGTCAAATGCGCATCACCGGCAACGTCACCAAGGGCGAACTGAATCCCGGCAACGGCGGCGGCATCTCCAACGAAGGCATGCTCGACATCTATCAGTCCATCCTTGACGACAACCGCGCGCAAGGCGATGAAGCTCACGGCGGCGCAATCTACAACACCGGCTCCCTGTTCGTGCGTGAAACCACTTTCGAAAACAACTCTTCCGAGAACGAGAGCCTGACCGGCGCGGGCGGCGCGATCTACAACCGCGGCGTAGCGGACATTTCCCGCACCACTTTCGCCAATAACGTCGCTGACTCCACCGGTTCCGCGTTCCTGAACGATGACGCAGCTGATCTGTGGCTGAGCAACAGCACACTGAGCGGCAACATCGCTCTGGGTGAAAATGGCGCAACCTTGGTGAACGGCGTCACCAACCCGACACTGCAAGGCGTCGCCACCATGAAAGTCGTCCACGTCACCCTGGCGGACAACACGGGCCACGGCTTCTACAACTACGGCGACGTCAACGTGCGCAACAGCCTGATGCTCGGCAACCACCTGCTCGACAACAGCGGCTTCGCCGACTGTGCGGACTACGGCGTGTCCTACCGCAACAAGGGCCTGATGACCGGCATCGGCGCAGGCAACTGTAAGGCGGATATGGAAGTGGCCAGCGAAGACGTGTTCACCCAGGTGCTCTATCCTTTGATGGATAACAGCGGCCTGACCAAAACTCACCGTCTGCGTGAAACCAGCCCGGCGATTGACGCGGGTATGGGCCTTTGCGCCAGAACTGACCAGCGTCGTGTAGTGCGTCCAAAAGACGGCAATGGCGACGGCGTTGAGAACTGCGATCTGGGCTCTTTCGAATTCGTCCTGCCCTAATACGCATCGGTTGAGATGAACAGCCAACGGGGGAGCGCTTCACACGCTCCCTTTTTTCATTCCCCTTCCATCGCCCTCACTCTTACCATCCGCAATCTTCCCTCTTGACGCTCAGGACTGATTAAAAATACGCTTCGCCCTATGCCGTAAATAACCACTAACTTAATGAAATTACGAAAATTTACTGCATAAAAGCCCATTTAGGGTTTATGATCCGGGTCCCACATTTTTATATATTGCGGAAAACTGGAGCGCCGTCTGAAGCGGCAATATCCGCAGTCGGTTACAACACCAGGACAGTAGTTGTGAACAAAATATCCCCAAACCAACTCTTGTGCGCGCGGCCCCGCCGCATGCTGAACTCCCTGACGCGGCTCGCCCGTCTGGTTCCGTCTGCGTTAATTCTGGCAGGCGCAACTTCATCGGCGTTGGCGGCTGAGAGCAAATACTACGGCGTCATCGATCAGTACCCGATCACCATGACGCTGTCGATTGAAGAAAACGGTTCCATAAAAGGCGGCTACTTTTACGACCGCTACAAAACGGCCATCGAACTGCATGGGGGCATTCAGGGCTCGAATATTCATCTGGAAAGCAGCGCCCCCAAGGGCAAAGATGAAGAGAACTTTGACGGCAGCTTCACCACTACCATCATCGCTGGCCACAGCTACAACGCTGGCGCGGTGATCCCCAACGAAATCAAGGGATACTGGACTCATTCGGGTAAGAAGCTGCCTTTTACTCTTACCCTGGGACCCTACGAAGATGGCAAACTGACCTGCGAGGAAATGCGGGCGCAACCAACGCGCGTGTTTTCTGAAGACCCGGATCTAGGGTCTGGCGGCGGCAGCCCGTTGGATGTGGATTACCAGTGTCCGGAGAGCCTGGCTGAACAGCCATTTTTGCAGTCTCTTAAGACATTGAGCGCCGCTTTTCGCAGCGAACAGGGATCTCAGCTCTGCACCGGCACCATTATTCACGCCCAGTGGCGCTATTATCACTTTGAACTGCTGGAGGCGGGTTTCGCGCCGGAAGTGAATCTGGCCCGCATCGAACCAAATGACAGAGCGCGCAATCGCGCGGCGACTTTGGACTATCTACGCTACTGGTCCCTGGAAAGCATCTACAACCTGCCCTATTACGATGAATACCTGCAAGTGATGCAGCAGGCGGAGTCCGATCTGGCCGCTCATTACGCCAGCCGCTTCGATATGGACGACGCCAAAGCGCACGCCGCCGCACAAGCCGGCGTGGACCTGTTCCTGCAACGTGCGGCGGGAGCCTATCCCAGCAGCCAGGATCATACCGTTGCGCCGCTGGCGACGTTGATGTTCAACAAGAAAGCGCCAACCTTGGAGACCGTGCGTGAACTTATCATCGACGCCGACCAAAGCGCGCGCCTGCAAGCATTAAACGCCGCTTTAGGATTAGAGCTGCCGACAGAGATCGTTAAAGCGCTGCTGGACTCCATTGAGGACGTCAACCAGGGTGATGAACCCCCTTTGTTCTTCGCCGTGCATAATCCCGACAATCTGCGTTTGTTGCTCAACAAAGGCGCGGACGTCAACTATCAGAACGGCTTCGGCAAAACAGCGCTGTATTATGCTATTCAGTTTAATTTGCCTGAGTCCGCGCAAACCCTGCTGGACGCAGGCGCGGAGGTGAATCATCGCTATAAATCCGGGCCTGAGGTGCAGTACGATTGCCGCTACAACATCACCCGCACTTTGCGCAGTCCGTTGATGCACGCCGCCCAGCATGCTGACGCCGCCATGCTGGAACTATTGATCAAGGCGGGCGCCGATCCCTCATTGGTGGACGGCCTTGGCGACACGGCATTGACCTATGCAGAAGAAAACGACAAGCCGGAGAATGCGGCCTATCTGAAGAACCTCACTACGCAATCTCAGGCGAGCGCGAATCAGTAACGTCTCCACAAGACAATCTAAGCCGCCCCAAGGCGGCTTTTTTATGCCCGAAATTCACCCATAAAAAAAGGGTCGCAGCAGCAACCCTTTTCATGTCTTCAGCGGCGCTTTTTGCTTACCGCACAACAGCCATTACATACGTTTTTTATCCAGTCCCAACACAGACAGGGTTCTGGCGCGTACGCTGTGCAGCAGCTCTGCATCGTCCACCAGCGACTCGCCGTAAGAAGGAATCATCTCCTTCAGTTTGGCGTTCCAGTCTGCGCTACCCAAACGGTCCTTGAAGCACCGCTCGATCACGTCGACCATCGCCTTCACCGCCACAGAAGCGCCGGGCGAGGCGCCCAGCAGCGCCGCCAGCGAGCCGTCTTTGGAAGCCACCAGCTCGGTGCCGAATTCCAGTTTGCCGCGGCCTTGCGCGTCACGTTTGATGATCTGCACGCGCTGTCCGGCTTCCGCCAGCGTCCAGTCGTCTTCTTTCGCTTCGGGGAAGTAGTTCAGCAGCGACTTCACGCGATCTGAATGCGATTGCATCGCTTCTTTAATCAGATAACGGGTCAGGTCCATGTTGTTGATGCCCACGGACATGATCGGACCAAAGTTGTTGGCGCGGATGGAGCCAAACAGGTCAAAGGAAGAGCCGGTTTTCAGGAATTTGGTGGTGAATCCGGCATACGGCCCAAACAGTAACGCAGGCTCGCCGTTGATGATGCGGGTGTCCAGATGCGGAACCGACATGGGCGGCGCGCCGATGGCCGCTTTACCATACACCTTGGCGTAATGGCGTTTGACGATATCCGGCTTCTTGCACACCAGCCACTGGCCGCTGACCGGGAAACCGCCGTAGCCGTCGCCTTCCGGGATGCCGGATTTCTGCAGCAACGGCAGCGCGCCGCCGCCGGCGCCCAGGAATACGAATCCGGTGTCGATGGTTTTGCTTCCACCATTGCGACTGTCGGACAGCTGCACAGTCCAGCGGCCGTCCTGCTTTTGCTTGAGGCTCTTCACCGGATGGCTCAGCAGCAACTCAAAGTTGGCGTTCTTTTGCAGATGCTCAACCATATTGCGGGTCAGAGAGCCGAAATCCACGTCGGAACCGTAGCGAACGCGCGTCGCCGCCACTTTCTGCATGGGATCGCGATGCTCCATGACCAGCGGCATCCAATCCTGCAGCGTGCGGGGATCGTCGCTGAACTCCATGTCTTTGAACAGATGATGAGCGCTCAATAATTGATGGCGCTTGCGCAAAAACGCGATGTCCGACTCCCCCCAGACAAAGCTTTCGTGCGGACAGGTGTTGATGAATTCATTTGGACTGGGCAGTCCGCCGCGCTCCACCAGATAACTCCAGAACTGCAGCGAAACTTCGAAAGAAGCGTTGATGGCGAGCGCCCGGGTGATTTCGATATTGCCGTCGCCGCTTTCCGGGGTGTAGTTCAGCTCACAATATCCAGCGTGGCCTGTGCCTGCATTATTCCAGCCGTATGTGCTTTCGTGAGCGACATGATCGAGTCTTTCCACCATGACGATATTTAAGGATGGGTCTAACTGCATCAGCATCGTCCCTAGGGTCGTGCTCATAACACCGCCGCCAACTAGCAGCACATCCGCCTTTTTTACAGTCATTACAATCGCGCCTTTGCAAGAAAATCAAAATCTGGTGACAAGCGATAAAACCGCCGCCGATTATGGAGGATTTGGGCGAAAGGTCAAAGATAAGTGCGTCCGCCCCTGGCGAGAAGCGTTTGCTTTTCTGCTCTGTCGAGGGCTATGTTCCTGTCGCCTCGATATTGGAAGAGAACCCGAAAAGCCAAACGTACCTGGCCACGGGGTCGCAATTATACCTTAATTTAATCGCTAAACGAGCGTTTAATTGCTTACGGATAATTTATTGTGACGAGCCCCGCTGCATCAGGGCCAGCCCCACCCGGCATGATGAGACATAACCCTTTGTAATAAATAATAAATATTACTGAAGCAATGGAGATCCATCTTGCGCAAAACGGTAACCGTGAATTTCCGCCGCCTCCACCAGTCTGTGCAAATAATCCACAATCGCCCGGCGCTCAGCCAGCTCCCGCAAATAACTGCGCAATTTTTCTTCAACATAAGAAAACGGTAAAAGGTCGCCAGGAATGTTGCGCTCCACCCAGACCACATGAACGCCGTATCGGCTCTCTATGGGACTGGCGAGCAAACCATGATCATGACGGAACACCGCCGCCTCAAACTCAGCCACGGTTTGCCCACGCGACAACTGCCCCAGGGAGCCGCCCTGCTCTTTGGAAGGACAGGCTGAAAACTTCTGCGCCAGCATGGCGAACTGTTCTGGGTTTGATTGCAATCGCTCAATCAGCGCCTTGGCCTGCTCCAGTTTCAATGAGCGCTCCTTGACGTCATCAGGAGCCGCCGCCAGCAGAATATGCCTGGCCTCCACCAACGGAGACGAAGAGAACTGTTCTGGGTGGCCGCGATAGAACCGCTCACATTCCTCCGCTGTCGGCTCACGGACTGAGGCTTCTCGTTGCAACAGTTGATCAATGACTTCATCCTGTGACAGCCCTTCTGTATCCATCTCCAGCGCCTGCGCACGCTGGCGCAACAGTTCGCTGACGATCAAGGCGCGAGCCGCCTGATTCAATGCGTCCTCCTGGCTTTCCGAAGGAAAATACTGCATTTCCTGAAACATCGCCGCCTCAGAGATTGCAACGCCGTTTACGCTGATGTCTGTGTTCATGGTCTTCCTCACTGTGCTTCTTGCAGGTCGCCCCTTGCCCTCCACAATTCAGGAAGGGTCGGGGCGGGCGTCGCGGAAAGGATCTCTATCTCGCCCGAACGACTTGATAGTTGCGGGTAAAGTAGCGCACCGGAACGCTCCACACATGCACCAGCCGGCTGAACGGAAACAGCAGGAACAGGGTCATGCCCAGGAAGATATGCAGCTTATAGATCACATGCACGCTGCTGACCGCCGCCGCTGCATCCGCGGCATTAAAGGTCACCAGAGATTGCGCCCAGCTCATCAGCTTGAGCATTTCGGTCCCGTCCATGTGACCTGAGGACACGAAGATACTGAGCAATCCCAGAATCAGTTGCGCATAAAGCAGCAACAAAATCGCGATGTCCATTTTGCTGGAGTTGGCGCGTACCCGCGGATTGGTCAGACGGCGCTTGATCAGAATGGTCAGCCCGGCGAAGCAGATAATCCCAAACAGCCCGCCAATGCCCATCGCCATGGCCTGCTTGAAACTGGCGGAAATACCCAGCACATGCCATACCGCTTTCGGCGTCAGCAAACCGACGAAGTGTCCCGCCAGGATGGCGATGACGCCGATATGAAACAGGATGCTGCCGATGCGCAATTGACGACTTTCAAAAATCTGACTGGAGCTGGTTTTCCAGGTGTACTGATCCCTGTCATAACGAATCAGACTGCCTACGAAAAAGACCGCCAGCGCGATGTAGGGATAAACGGAAAACAGAAGTGTATTGATATAGTTCATGATATTTCTCCTCAACCCAGATTGGACTGGCGCTCGGCCAGCGCTGCAGGGTCCAGTAACTGCACCGGCATGACGTCGTCTTTGCGTTGACTCGCCGCCGGACGATAACGCGCGTCGCCGCAACTGTTCATGGCGTTGTCCTGGGTGAAGGTCACCGCTTCTTCCTCCCAGATTTTATCCAGGGCTTCCGGTGTGTCGTCACGCTCCTCGCCCTTGATCTGTTCGCGCAGCGACGCCAGATTCACATCCACCTCGGCAAGCTCGATCAACGCATGGACCAACAGAGCATAAGGACTGTCACGCTCTTCCAGACGCGCCGCCAGCAGAGCAAGAATATGCGCCACGTCCTGCAGCCATCCTCGCGCCTGTTCTTCCTGCGTTGCGGCGAACTCAAGGTAGACCGGCAGATAATCCGGCAATTCGCGCACGCTGATTTCCAAGCCCGCCTCACGATATTGTTGCAGCAGGTTGACCATGGCCTGCCCGCGGTCCCGGGATTCGCCATGCACGTGCTCAAACAGGTGCAGGGATACCGCCCGACCGCGTTCGAAAAGGCCGTCGTATTCACTCTGCAAATCCAGTAAATCGCGACTGAAAAAATCGTCGATAAAATTTTCCAGCCGTCGCCGGGTTAAGGTTGTCAGAAGCTGGTCATCCTTAACCAAGCCTCTGACAAGCGCCGAACTTGTATACAGTTCCTCGGTGGGGTAATCCAACAACCGGGATATCAACTTCAAAATGACCATGATTAATCCTCCTGCCGTACCGGTATGACCTGACGCACCGTCGCCTGTTTACCGCCAAACAGGTTCACCGGGTTGTCGCCGTCGGAGCAGCCATTGCCGAAGCTGAAGCCGCAACTGCTCTTGAGATCGTAAGCGTTCTCCGCGTATTCCCGGTGGGTGGTGGGAATCACAAAGCGGTCTTCGTAGTTGGCCAGGGCCATGATGCGATACATGTCTTCCACCAGGGATTTGGTCAGGCCTACCTGCTCCAGGACTTTCAGATCCTCGACCTTATCCACGTGCTTGGCGCGCATGTAGGCGCGCATGGCGATCATGCGCTCCAGCGCCCGCACTACCGGCGCCTCATCTCCCGCCGTCAGCATGTTGGCCAGATAACGCAGGGGAATACGCAGGCTTTTCAGGTCCGGAATCTCGCCGTTCATGCCCACATGTCCCTGCTCCACCGCATTCTGGATCGGGCTGAGCGGCGGCACGTACCAGACCATGGGTAAGGTGCGGTATTCCGGGTGCAGCGGCAGCGCCACTTTCCAGTCAATCGCCATCTTGTAGACTGGCGACTGCATGGCCGCCTCCAACCAAGCCTGGGGAATGCCTTCCGCCCGCGCCGCTTCCTGCACCTTGGGATCATGCGGGTCCAGGAAAATATCGCATTGCGCCTGATACAGATCCTGATCTGAGGCGGCGGAGGCCGCGTCTTTGATGCGATCCGCGTCGTATAACAACACGCCCAGATAGCGGATGCGGCCGACACAGGTTTCCGAACAGACGGTCGGCTGCCCGCTTTCTATACGCGGATAGCAGAAGATGCATTTCTCGGACTTGCCGCTCTTCCAGTTGTAATAGATCTTTTTGTAGGGACAGGCGGAGACGCACATCCTCCAGCCCCGGCATTTGTCCTGATCAATCAATACAATGCCGTCCTCTTCCCGCTTATAGATGGCGCCGCTGGGGCAGGAAGCCACGCAGGCGGGATTCAAACAGTGCTCGCATAACCGCGGCAGATACATCAGGAAGGTTTTTTCAAACTCGCTGTACATGTCCGCCTGCACCTGATCAAAGTTTTTGTCTTTGCGGCGCTTGGCGAACTCCGTACCCAGGATTTCCTCCCAGTTAGGCCCCCATTCGATTTTCTCCATGCGGCGGCCGTCAATCAGCGAGCGCGGACGCGCAGTAGGCTGATGCTTGCGATCCGGCGCGGTGTGCAGATATTGATAGTCGTAATCGAAGGGTTCGTAGTATTCATCAATTGTCGGCAGGTCTGGATTGCCGAAAATATTCGCCAACACCCGATGACGGCCGCCGATGCGCGGCTTCAAAGTTCCGTCGGCGCCGCGTTTCCAGCCGCCTTTCCATTTTTCCTGATTCTCCCATTCTTTGGGATAACCGACGCCAGGCTTACTTTCCACGTTGTTGAACCAGGCGTACTCCACCCCTTCCCGCGACGTCCATACGTTCTTGCAGGTGATGGAGCAGGTGTGACAGCCGATACACTTGTCCAGATTCAGGACCATTCCGATTTGAGCGCGTACTTTCATAATCTGTCTCCAATCACTCTGTATCTAGCCAGTCAACATTATTCATTTTGCGTACGATGACGAACTCATCGCGGTTGCAGCCGACGGTGCCGTAGTAGTTAAAGCCGTATGACTGCTGCGCGTAGCCGCCGATCATATGAGTCGGCTTCATGACCGCGCGGGTCACGGAGTTGTGAATGCCGCCCCGGGTTTGAGTCATCTCCGCTCCGGGCGTGTTGATGATCCGCTCCTGCGCGTGATACATCATCGCCATGCCTTCCGGCACCCGCTGCGACACCACCGCCCTCGCAGCGATGGAGCCATTGACGTTGAACACTTCTATCCAGTCGTTATCCTCCAGGCCGGCCTTCTTGGCGTCGGTTTCGCTCATCCACACGATGGGGCCGCCCCGGGACAAAGTCAGCATTAACAGGTTGTCCGAATAGGTGCTGTGAATACCCCATTTCTGGTGCGGCGTAATCCAGTTGAGCAGGATCTCCTTGTTGCCGTTGGGTTTGCTGTTCATCACCGGCGAGGTGGTTTTCAGGTTGATCGGCGGCTTGTAAACGCACATGGTTTCGCCGAAGTCGCGCATCCATTCATGGTCCTGATAGAACTGCTGACGTCCGGTGATGGTGCGCCAGGGAATCAGCTCATGGACGTTGGTGTAGCCTGCGTTATAGCTCACATGTTCATCCTCCAGCCCAGACCAGGTAGGAGAGGAAATAATCTTGCGGGGTTGCGCCACGATGTCGCGGAAGCGGATTTTTTCTTCCTCTTTCGGCCGCGCCAAGTGGGTGTGATCGAGACCAGTGGCGCGCCCCAATGCTTCCCAGGCTTTCACCGCCACATGGCCGTTGGTCTCCGGCGCCAGGGACAGAATCACTTCCGCCGCGTCGATGGCGCTTTCGATTTTGGGACGACCGCCGCGGGCGCTGTCTTCGTCGTGAGTCAGGTTCAGTTTGGCGAGAAACGCCACTTCCTCTTTGGTATCCCAGTTGATGCCTTTGCCGCCGTTCCCCAGTGTGTCCAGCAGTGGGCCGACTGAGGTGAAACGGTTATAGGTGTTGGGGTAGTCCCGCTCCACCACGACCATGTTGGGGGCCGTCTTGCCGGGTATCAGGTCGCACTCGCCTTTCCACCAGTGTTTGACGCCAAACGGCTGAGCGATTTCCGCCGGGGTGTCGTGCAGAATCGGCACGGTCACCAAGTCTTTTTCCACACCCAGGTGACCTTGCGCCGCCTTGGAGAACTGCTTGGCGATGCCTTTGAAGATGTCCCAGTCGCTGCGCGCTTCCCACACCGGGTCCACCGCTTTGGACAGAGGATGAATGAAAGGATGCATATCTGAGGTATTCAGATCGTCCTTTTCGTACCAGGTCGCCGTGGGCAACACAATGTCGGAATACAGACAGGTGGTGGACATGCGGAAGTCCAGCGTCACCAGCAGATCCACCTTGCCTTCCGGCGCTTCGTCGCGCCAGGTCACGTCGTCCGGCTTGGTTTCCCCCATTTCCCCGAGATCTTTGCCCAGCAGACCATGCTTGGTCCCTAACAGATGACGCAGCATGTATTCATGGCCTTTGCCGGAGGAACCCAGCAGGTTGCTGCGCCAGATAAACATATTGCGGGGATAATTCTGCGGGTTATCCGGGTCCTCACAGGCGAATTTCAGCTGGCCTTCTTTCAACAGTTTTACGGCGTAATCTTTCGGGTCCATGCCCTCCACCGCCGCTTCTTTGGTCAGCATCAGCGGGTTCATACCCAGCTGCGGCGCAGACGGCAGCCACCCCATACGCTCGGCGCGGGTGTTGTAATCAATGATGGAGGCGCTCCATTTGCCTTTGTCCGCGAGGGGTGACACCACTTCCGTCATCTGCAGTTTTTCATAGCGCCATTGGTCGGCATGGTTATAAAAGAAGGAGGTGCCGTTCATCTGCCGGGGCGGACGTTGCCAATCCAACCCAAACGCCAGAGGCAGCCAGCCGCACTGGGGACGCAGCTTCTCCTGCCCCACATAATGCGCCCAACCGCCGCCGCTTTGGCCGACGCAACCGCACAGCATCAGCATGTTGATCAGCCCCCGGTAGTTCATATCCATGTGATACCAGTGGTTCAGCGCAGCCCCGACAATGACCATAGAGCGGCCATGGGTTTTATCCGCATTGCGGGCGAACTCACGCGCCACGCGGATCACGTCCGCCTGCGGAACGCCAGTGATTTTTTCCTGCCAGGCCGGCGTGTAGGGAATATCGTCGGAGTAATCCTTGGCGCAGGCTGGGTCGTCATAGCCATTGTCCACGCCGTAGTTCGCCACGGTCAGATCGAATACGCAGGCCACTTTTACCATGGAGCCGTCCGCCAGTTGCACGTGCTTCACCGGCACTTTACGGATCAGCAGTTCATCGTGATCGGTGTGCTGGAAGTAGTCATATTCGTGCTCCTGCCCGCCAAAATAGGGAAACGCCACTGGCGCGATTTCATCGCTGATATTTTTCAGACTCAGCGCCAGTTTCACTTCCGCGCCGGACTTCCCATCCAGTTGCTGGATGTTCCATTTTCCCTGCTCGCCCCAGCGATACCCCACAGAGCCGGTGGGTGAGACCAGCTCGCCGGTAGCTTCATTAACCGCGATGGTTTTCCATTCTGGATTGTTGTCCTGCCCCAGATTGCCGGACAGGTCAGAAGCGCGCAGGAAACGACCTTGAATGTAACGGCCTTCGTGCTCTTGCAGCATGACCAGCATGGGCATGTCGGTGTAACGGCGCACGTAGTCAGTGAAATATTCACTGGGATTATCAACGTGAAAGTCTTTCAGAATCACATGGCCAAACGCCATGGCCAGCGCGGAGTCAGTTCCCTGTTTGGGCGCCAGCCAGGTATCGCCGAATTTGGAGCACTCGGAATAGTCCGAAGTGATGACGCAGGTCTTGGTTCCTTTGTAACGCACTTCTGTCAGGAAGTGCGCGTCCGGAGTACGGGTCTGCGGCACATTGGAGCCCCAGGCGATGATGTAGTTGGAGTTGTACCAGTCCGCCGCCTCCGGTACGTCCGTCTGCTCGCCCCAGATTTGCGGAGACGCTGGCGGCAAGTCGCAATACCAGTCATAGAAGCTCAGGCAGTTGCCGCCAATCAGTGACAGATAGCGGGAGCCGGCGGCGTAGGACACCATGGACATGGCGGGAATCGGTGAAAACCCGGAGATACGGTCTGGCCCATAACGCTTCGCGGTATAGACGTTGGCGGCGGCGATAATCTCGTTAACCTCATTCCATGAACTGCGCACGAATCCGCCCAGGCCACGGCGCTGCTTGTAGGACTTGGCCTTAACCGGATCTTCAACAATGCTCTCCCAGGCGTCGACGGGGTCATCGTGCCTTTGCTTCGCTTCGCGCCACAGTTTGATCAGGCTTTGTCTGACTTTGGGATACTTGAGCCGGTTGGCGCTGTAGATGTACCAGGAATAACTGGCGCCTCGCGGGCACCCTCTGGGCTCATGATTGGGGAGGTCCGGACGCGTGCGAGGATAGTCGGTCTGCTGGGTTTCCCAGGTCACCAGACCATCTTTGACGTAGATCTTCCAGCTACAGGACCCGGTGCAATTGACTCCATGGGTGGAGCGCACGATTTTATCGTGCTGCCAACGACGGCGATAACCGTCCTCCCAACTACGATCGTCTTTGGTGGTGGCGCCGTGTCCATCCGCGAAAGTCTCTCCTTTGCGTTTGAAAAACTGCAGTCTATCCAGAAAATGGCTCATGTCGGACTCCTCATCAGAACCTGCTTCGAAGCATGGAGCACAGCGTTAGAGACAGGTCGTTTTTTAATTTCAAATTCATTCTAGGAGAGCCCGGGGGACTATAATTGATGCAAATCAAAGCGGTTTTTTGGGGACGCGTCAGCATACTCTGGCGCATACCTCTTAGGGGGTAGAGGCGAAAAAAGCGTTGTTCATATTTTTCAATAAGTTATACATTGGATGCATAGATTGGCTGAGCTAACGACAGGTCTCGGTTCTTTGGTAGTACTCCCCCCTGGAAGGAGTTCGAAACGATGATTGCGCGATTCCAGAAATCCCTGATCTTCCGAATGGGCGCGTTGATGATCGCCATGGTGTCACTGGCGATGATCACCATGCTGGCGTCATTCTTTATCTCCGAGTCGGCGGAAAAAGACGCGGAGGCGGTAAATATCGCCGGCTCGCTGCGCATGCAGAGCTACCGCATGCAGGCGCGACTGCTGACCCTGGATGCGCCCTCCGCGGATTTCGTAGCAGCGCTGACCCGCCAGTTTGCTGACCGCATCGAAAATCCCGTGCTGGTGGCGGAAGCCATGAAAGATGAGTCCTCGGAACTGCACCATCAGTTTCTGCAGGTGCGAGAGCGATGGGAAAAAGACGTCAGCGGCTTTATCGCCACCTACGCCCGCAACCCAGACCGCCGCATTGCGGACCAGTTGGGCGAGAAGATCGACAAGTTTGTTGATGAGATAGACAACCTGGTGCAGCTCTATCAGATTCGCGCAGAGAATCGCATCGAAAACCTGCGTCTGATACAAATCAGCGCCCTCTTTCTCACCTTCGCCCTGGTCAGTTTCTCTCTGCTCATTCTCCATCATCATGTCGAGCTGCCCTTACGCAGCCTGACGCAAAACGCCCGCAAAATCGCCCGCGGCGATTTCAGTGATCGTCTTGAAGTGAAAAACGACGACGAGCTGGGGCTGCTGGCGGAGACGTTCAATCAGATGAGCGATGCGTTATCGGAGATGTACGAGTCGCTGGAGACGCGAGTCAAAAACAAAACCCAGGCACTGAAGCGCAGCAATGATTCCTTGAACTTTCTCTATCATCTGGCCCGGGAAGTCAGCGAGAAAACCCATGAAAATATTGATTTTCAGGCCTGGCTGGAGGAACTCACCACCATTACCGCCGTCGGCGGCGTCGAACTGTGCCTGAAAACGCCCGAAGCGGTGATTCCCTATGAGCACATCCGCAACGATTACATGATGGAGTTGCCTTCGACCTGTCAGCGTCAGGAATGCGAAAAGTGCATGGTGGAGAAAGCCCAGGTGTGCCGGGACAATGACGAGGTGCAGGTACGTTACCCACTGATCAAGGAAGGCGTGCAATATGGCGTCATCGTCTGCTCTCTGCACAACAGCCAGTTTTTGGAAGGCTGGCAGCATCAATTATTGCAATCCTTCTCTGATCAGGTCGCCGTTGCTCTTAGTCTGAAAAATCAGGGAGATCAGGAACGTCGGGTGTCTCTGATGAACGAACGCAACGTTATCGCCCGGGAACTGCACGACTCCTTGGCGCAAAGCCTCTCATATCTAAAGATACAGGTGGCGCGCCTGACCCGCGCCTTGCAATCCAAACAGGTGGAAGACGAACAGATTGACGGCATTACCACAGAACTGAAGGAAGGCATCACCTCCGCCTATCGACAGCTACGCGAGCTGCTCACCACATTCCGCCTGAGCATTTCCGAAAAAGGCCTGCATGCGGCGATTTTACATACCGTGGAGCAACTGACTGAGCAGAGCACGAATGTCAAAATCGTGCTGGATTATCGGGTGGAAGATATTCCCTTTTCCCCCAACGAAGAAATTCATTTGCTGCAAATAACGCGGGAGGCGCTGCAGAACGCCGTCCGTCATTCTCAAGGCAACCTGGTCATGGTGTCGTTGCATTCGGACCCGATGAAAAAAGTCACTTTAGCTATCACTGACAATGGCGTCGGCATTCCCGAGGACCCAGAGAAGCTCAACCACTATGGCCTCGCCATCATGCGCGAGCGCACCCGCAACCTGCACGGAGAGTTGTCTATTCAACGCATGCCGGAGGGCGGCACCGGCGTGCTTTTCAGCTTTACTCCCAGCTACGTGCAGGAGCGCAGAATCTCATATGCCGAATAATGTAGGAAATATCTCACACGCAATGCAGACATCGCGTCTATTTTCCTACCCCTCCCCATCCTAATATAGGCACCAAGAGGATGCGCTGACACATAAGGACATGAAGCAAGGAAGCAACAAGGACGACCAAAGCCGACGGAAATAGGCATCAAGGGAAGCATCTGACACGGAAGACGCAGCATGGAACGTTGCGTCTTTTTCTTTGTGGAGCACGAACGCTCGGACGCGTCGACTGAATGGAGTCAGACAACAGCAGGTACGGACACCGAGGCTGGATGGGATGAAGGATTGAGGGATGAACAGGCGGGACGCCAGGGTGTACGAGATATCCTACAGACAATGCAGATATGTCGTCTATCCTCCCTACCAGGCCATGGCTAATATAGCCACAACGGATGCGAAAACGCGGCAAGGAAAGCCCGCAAAGGACTGCAGCAAGGATAGCAAAAGAGCCGCAGGAACCGGCAAAAGGAAGCATCAAATGGAAAAGGCGCAATATGGATATTGCGCTTTTTGTTTTTCTGGACCCCGCCTTTCTAAACTCCCCCCACTCTTATCTCTTCATTGATTAGTCTACGCCCCGATTTCTTTTCACAACTCTATGACATGCATGCGAAATTTTATTTTGGAAACGCTATCCTTTATCCTCGCCGGCTATCATTAAAACCTATCAGCTATAGAAAGCCCGCCATTATGGATATGACATTCGTGGAGTTCGCCAATATTCTGGCGCAGAATCTTTTCCCAATTACCTTTAACAGCCTCGCCGCCATCATTCTACTGCGCTACTTCCGCAGCAGCGCGCTGGTCGTCGCCTTGGCGGTATGTTTGATTGCAAGCGCACTTTATTACTTGCTATTTCCCTTCACTTTTTATTTGGATACGAGCGACGACAGGTTCATTTTCGGCTTGTATTCAGCGATTGGCGGGGGTTTTCAACAAGGAATGATGATCACTCTCATCGGCTTTCTGCTTTTCAAAAAGGAAAGAGTGGACAGACTTAGAGACTCCACCAAGGCATTGGGTGGATTTACTCTTACCCTCCTCGCCGCAGCCAGCGTCATGAGCGTATACACCAGCATTCTGGCTTTCTCGAAAAAGTCCTCATTCATGTACGGCGCAAGTGACGAGCTGATCTACATCCTGATCACTTACCTGTTCGCCACCACTTATTCACTGGTTTCACTGATGTTGATGACATACGTCCAGTGGCGGGTGATTCCTGAATCCAAACGCCCCCATTCGCCCAAATACATGGCCTGGTTGATGGCGATTCCGGTATTCAATATTTTCTGGCTGTGCAGCAGCTTGAGCCGCTGGGCGCAAACCGTCAAAGGCGCCCTTGGCGACGCCAACGCTCGCGAGGCGCAGCTGGCGGACCGGGTACGCTATGTCTTCATCAGCCTGCTGTGCGGATGGCTTTTCATCACCCTGATATCAGTAACCGTCAGATATCCGGACAAAGCGACCGTCATCTTCATGGGGCTGCTGTCACTAGTCTTGCTGGGACTAAGCATCGCCTACCTCGTTTACGTGATAAAACTCATCTGCAGCTTTCACACGTTGGAGAAAAAGATTCAGCAGACCAATACAGTTGAATCATCCATCGAAAGCTAAGTCATAAGCCGCCTCCAGGCGGCTTTTTTGATATAACCATACACAATGACTAATCGAACCCTCTATGTGCGATAACGGCGAGCCTTTCAGCGCTGATCCATACTATAGCCAAGTCAGAGAATCTATCATCACGCTTGAAAACATTGCTGTGCTCGATGTTCTCATTAACGAATCTCGCATTAGAGAGATAGCAGCCACCGTCGACAAGTGAGAGAAAGTCTTCAATAAAGCAATTTACAGTTTCTTCACTAGACATGAAAAAAGGTGGGCACTCCCCTACCAATGAGACGGTTAACATATGCCTAAGCTGCCGATACATTTCTTTATAAGAAATGACTTTCCAATTAACTTCTACGCACCCTATTTCATGAAGCTTGCCATTAACATAAACACGCAAGCCGTCTTCATCCCAACTTTCTGGGAATTCATTAATCGGCTCTATCAGTATGTATGGCTTGCAGTGCGTTCCACATGCAGCGACAAACCTGTCTATCAAGCTATCTGCAACACTCATTTATAGCACTCTTTTGGGAGGCGCCAAGCTATTTCTCAACTCGCCCAATCAACGAATTAGACAAGCGACTTAACCTTAGACTAATCAAGTTATATCTAAGCAAAGATAGCGCATGTTCGCAGGCCACTTCGCTACCAGCATTAACAAAAACGCATAACAATAGAATTTTTTATTACTTTAAATTTTATGCTCGTTCCGTATCATGAATCCCGTGACTTGATGACCCGTAGTCTGGAGATGACCGATTCATGAACAGCGCGCAACTGATAACCCGCATAGGCGACAATAGCGCAGGGCTTTCTTACGAAGCCATCGCCGATTTGAACGCCTCCTATGCCCCGCTTGATTTTGAAGCGCGTATCCGTCGCCTGTATCAGGATTTCGCACCGGAGAAGGTGCTGGTGACGTCTTCTTTCGCCGCCACGTCCGCTTACTTTTTGCATATCATTTCTCGCATGCGTCCCTCGCAGAGGATTCACTTCATCGATACTCAGTTCCACTTCAAGGAAACCTTGGAGTACAGGGATTATCTCACCCGCTTGTACGGGTTGAATGTGGAGGATGTAAAACCGGACAGGCATCATCATGCCTACTCGGTCAGCGAACGCCTGTGGGAAACCGACCCCGATCTGTGCTGCTCCGTCAACAAGGTTCAGCCGCTGGAAGAAGTGAAAGAAAACTATGACGTATGGGTGTCCAGCCTGATGAGCTGGCAGACCGAGCATCGCGCCGGCCTGCAGATTTTTGAAGAGCGCCGCGGCATTATCAAATTCAATCCGATGATTGATGTCACCAGAGAAGAGCGCGACGCGTATATTCGCGATCACAACCTGCCCTTCCACCCGCTCGTGAGCGAAGGCTACTCCTCAATCGGCTGCGAACACTGCACCCGTAAAGGGGAAGAACGCGCAGGACGCTGGCAGGGCAAAGAAAAGACGGAGTGCGGTCTGCACCTGTAAATCCGAAGTCAAGGCGACGACGGTCACATCGTCGCCTCTCTCACTGAATCTCAGTCCCTTTATTCCTTCCCATCCAATACGCTCTTTTGCGCAATCACAAGTGCTTCGATTTCACTTTCCGAGGCGTTCAATACAAACAAATCAAAGGCTTTCTTGTCCTCAAAACTATGGCGGATCTGCTGCATCAACGCCCCAAGCTCGGTCCCTGTCAGGCCTGACAACCCACTGACCAACTCGCCGTTGAACTTCCGCTTGATCTCACGCTGACAAGCCAAGTCCGTTTCAGCAGCCCGCCAGGCAGCTTCCGCTTCAGGAAACTCGGCGAAAATCTGCGGCAGCCAAGCGGTTTTACTCGCCGGCCAGTCTTTAAAGTCTTCGCCTGTATAAGCCTCACGCAGCCAGTTGAGGAAGCCCGTATAAGTCGGCCGCTTGGCGTCGCGGACGCGGGCGTTGTGACTGCGGTTTTCCAGCAAATAGATGTTCTTGTCGAAGTATTTGGAAGCTGAAATAAACTGATATAACTGAATCAAATCGTCAAAGCCCTGCTTCCAGCGAGATATATCGAAGCCCAAAAAGCGGACAGCCTTGTCGAAATCCCGCGTCACCAGCACTTCGGTAAACAAATAGTCACCATCCCGAAAAGGTAACCACAAGCCATTGTGGCCGAACTTCATTCCCATTTTATGGGCGACGCGACCAATCAGATTGCCGGCGTCGTTCCAGGAAAAGTAACTCAATGCAAAATCGAACTGAGACGCGGGCGTATACAACAAGTCCACCTGAAAGACGCCGCCCTGCTCCAACGGGGCGCCAAAACTGGCCACGCCGCCATTGGCGATAAACGGCAGCGGTTGGCCATCACCCAATACGTTACCCAGTAACTCAGCCATAAAAGCATTGCCTAAATCACGTTTAACGCCGTCGCTGACCACAATATCAATGTCGCCGTAGGTCTCTTTCTTCCTGTACGCCGTGACGATCTCCGCGCGCACCGGCGCGCCGTCATGACACTGTAATGCCTGAATAGCATGAAGCGCCTTCTCGCCAATGCGTAAAGCGTCTGCAGTACACAAGCGCTGCGCGCCGTAATCTTTCAATGCGTTACCGCCCAAAACTCACTCCTGTCATATAGATCGTTATTTCGCCGGCGCATACCGTATTTTTCACCGCGCAGCGGTTATTGTCATTTCTCGTGGCGACTGGTAAAACAAGGACTCTGCCGAACAGAATTGAATAACAATAACTTAAATCACCACCGCCCTCACGTTAACGCGGCGGTGTAACGGAAAGGTCGCTCATGCCCGATAGTGCTCCGACATGGATTACCGTTCTCACGCCCTGGGAATTTTACCCTTCGGTCGTTTTAGTTTCCCTGGTCACTGTCACGCTGTACATACGCGGCATGCGCAGATTGCGCGCAACGGGTCATCCTGTCAGTTTCGCCCGCTCTCTGTCATTCTTTGTCGGCGTGGCGGTTACTTACGCTGTTCTGCACACGCAATTTGATTACTACGCTCAATACCTGTTTTTCGCGCATCGCCTGCAGCATCTGGTGCTGCATCATCTAGGGCCTTTCTTTATCGCCCTGGCGGCGCCCTGGTCAGTACTGGCGGCGGGCTTGCCGCAACGCTGGCGCGACGTCAACTGGAGCGCCCTTCCCGGCGCGTGGCTGATTGTGGGTGGCTACCGGATACTGCAGTTTCCTCCCCTGGCCGCTTTCTTGTTCGTCGGCATCATCTTTTTCTGGCTGACGCCGTCCATACACTTTTACGCCATGCTGGACTTGAAGCTCTATCATTTGATGAACTGGAGCATGTTTCTGGATGGACTGTTGTTCTGGTGGCTGATTCTCAACCCTTCGCCCCAGCAAGGCCCTTCCTTCGGCTGGCGCATCATCATTTTATTGGCCATTATGGTGCCCCAGATTCTGCTGGGCGCGTATATTACGCTGTCGGAATCCACCCTGTACGATATCTACGCCATCTGCGGACGCGCCTTTCCCATCGCGCCGGCGGCGGACCAAATGGTGGGTGGCGTGATCACCTGGATTCCGCCTGCGATGATGAGCGCTATCGCCATTTTGGTGATGTTGTCCTATATCCGACGCCAGGACATAGTGGGCGCACGCAGCCCAGGCGCTCTCACCGGCGCAGCTTGAGTTTTCAGAGACTATTAAGGAGATCCCTTCGTGACGGCGATACGCCTCGTTTTTATCGCAATCGTATTGGCGCTGACCAGCGCCTGTAGTCAGGAACCTGTGGAGTGGTCAGGGACCGATATCAGCGGCATGCTGCCGGAACTGAAGTTTTCACTGCAAAGTGAAAACGCCGCCCCGGTGTCGGAGCAAGATTTCACTGGCAAGTACAACATCCTGTTTTTCGGTTACACCTACTGTCCGGATATCTGCCCCACCACCCTCGCCAGACTGAAGTCCGCACTGAGTAAACTGGACGCCGCCGAACAACAGCGCATCAATATTCTGTTTGTCAGCGTCGACCCCAAAAGAGACGCGCCGGAACAACTCAAAGCCTATACCGACGCCTTCGGCTCGGAGTTTATTGGTCTTACCGGCGATATGGACGCGCTACAGACTCTCACCAAGCGCTACCGGGTGGCGTTCGGCTATGGTAAGCCAGATGATACCGGCAATTATGAGGTCTCCCACAGCTCCGCTGCATTCGTGTTCGACGCGGACGGCAAGGCCCGCCTGTTACTGAGGGATGATCTCAGCGCTGATATGATCGCCAAGGATCTGGACCAGCTGCTCAAAAGCTGACGCTTATCTGCCGCAACCTGCCTCAGGGCAATAAAAAAGCGCGCCCTAAGGCGCGCCAAGATCAAGTTCCATCCCAGCTGCGTGAACGACGGGACGGAACTCCACTCCGCAGGAGTGACTCAGGAATCAAGGGTTATAAAACTCAGCGCCTTTACGCAGATAGAAGAACCAGTTCACCAGAACGCATACCGCGTAGAACACCGCAAAACCAATCAGCGCGTATTCCGGCGTGGCGGCCTTGATCTGCTCGCCGAACACCTGGGGAATGTAGAACGCGCCGTAGGCAGCCACTGCAGAGGTCCAGCCCAGTACGGGGCCCGCCTGTTCTTTCGGGAACACCATGGCGATGGTGCGGAAAGTGGAGCCGTTACCAATGCCGGACGCCGCGAACAGCGCCAGGAACAAGATGAAGAAAGGCGCAAAAAACTCTTCAGGGGTCGCTGAGTTATAGGCCGCGCTCATGTAATAGGCGACCGCCAGGGCGCACACCACCATCACCAGTGAGCAAATCTGCGTGACCAGCGCGCCGCCGAATTTATCGGAAATCCAGCCGCCCACCGGGCGAATCAGCGCGCCAATAAAAGGCCCCATCCAGGCGTACATAAGTGCGCTGGGACCGTTGGGGTTAACGGTATTATGAGTCATCACCCCGTCCACCATCACATGGCTGTATCCGAAGATCACCTTGATCGCCAGCGGAAAGGCCGCCGCGTAGCCGATGAAGCTGCCGAAGGTCATGGTGTAAATAACGCTCATCACCCAGGTGTGACGATTGCCGAAGATACGATACTGACGATTCAGACTACTGCGAATCTGTCCCGGCAACAGCTTGAGCAGGAACACCGTAGCGGCGATGACGGCCACCAACACCAGTTCTTTAGGGATGCCCCACCCTGCGCCGTTGGCGGACTCAGGCAGCATCAGCCAGAGTCCGGCGATGGAAGTCAGAAAACCGATCAACAGCATGAAGGTGATTTTGGAGAAGGAGCCGACAGGCCCGCCAATGTCCGGCGACACTTCATCGGTGCGAATATTGTTCATGCCGAACCAGCCAGCAAACGCCAGTGGAACCAGGAACAGCAACCACACAAAGCCTGCGTTTTGAATCCAGGTTTCAGAACCCGCAGGAATCTTGCCGATCAGCGTGCCGGATGGATTGACCAGGGTCATGGGGTCGCCGCCGGCCGCACCGAAGGCGCCGAACGTCATGAATAACGGCACCAGAATCTGCATAGTGGTGACGCCGAAGTTACCCAGACCTGCGTTGAGGCCCAGCGCCAACCCTTGCTGTTTCTTGGGAAAGAAAAAGCTGATGTTGGACATCGAAGAAGCGAAATTGCCGCCGCCCAGACCGGACAGTAACGCCAGCACCTGAAACACCCACAGGGGCGTGTCTTTACTTTGCAGGGCGATGCCGGCACCGATTGCTGGAATCATCAGCAGCGCAGTTGTAAAAAATATCGTGTTGCGACCGCCGCACAGGCGAATGAAAAAGCTGCTGGGAATGCGCAGTGTGGCGCCGGTCAGACCGGAAATCGCCATCAATGTGAACAATTCCGACGCCTGAAACGGAAAGCCCAGATTTAACATCTGTACTGTGATGACGCCCCAGTACAACCATACGGCGAAGCCGCACAGCAAACTCGGAATGGATATCCACAAATTCCGATTCGCTACTTTCTTACCGGTTTTTTGCCAGAACCCGCTGTCCTCTGGATTCCAGCCAGCAGTGATGTCCGCCATATGCCTTACCTCTGCGTTGGGCCTGAATAATAATCTTCGGCTCAACTATCTTTATAAACAGATGGGCCGACAATGCTCCGGAGGGGGTAGCGTTTAAGACCGGGGCCGTGTGGATGATCTGCTCACAAGCGACTTTAAGTAGCGCTACCATTTGCCGTATTTTCATAGCGTTAGAGCGATTTCCGAGAATCTGTGCAAGACTTTCGATACCCCCAATGAGGTAGACGAATCCGGCGCCAAAGCGGTAGGTCTTCGGTATGCGCAGCTCAGGGTCATCGTTGGTAAACCTGATATGGATCAAGTCCCTATCGCGCCGTCGCAGGGGCTTCTCTGAGTTCGTGTTATGCTGAAAACATCAGATAACGCTGGCCGTATAAATGAAAAGAATGACAAGGTGAAGCTGAGATGAGCGCAAAAGCAACGATCATGATGGTGGACGACCACCCCCTGTTTCGCAAAGGCATCCGCCAGTTGATCGAAATGGAGGATGAGCTGGACATCGTCGCCGAAGCCAAAAACGGCGAGGAAGGGCTGGCCAAGGCGAAGGAACTGGAGCCGGACCTGATTCTGCTGGACCTCAACATGCAAGGCATGGACGGACTCGATACCTTACGCGCCATTCGCGCCGCCGGCGTGGACTCGCGCATCATCATGCTGACAGTGTCCGACAACGAAGCCGATGTGGTGAACTGTTTCCGAGCCGGCGCTGACGGTTATCTGCTAAAGGACATGGAGCCGGAAGACATCCTGGAAAAGATCAAACAAGTAACGCTGGGCAAAATGGCGATCAGCGAACGCTTGACGGAAATTCTCGCCTCCGCCCTGCGCAAACCTGTGGAAGCCGCCGATCCTTCCGCGACCCTGACCAGCCGTGAATATGAGATTCTCACCCGCATCGCGCAAGGACACAGCAACAAAGTCATCGCCCGCGATCTGAATATTTCCGACGGCACCGTGAAAGTCCACGTTAAGCACATTCTCAAGAAGATGGGCATGCGCTCCCGGGTCGAAGCGGCGGTATGGCTGGTGAATCGCAAGGCGTGACATAGCAGGCGCGCCACTCGTTTGAGTGATGTTCGCCCTTGGTTAATCGAAGACAATTTTCCTTCCAACAACAATAAATCATCAGGAAGGAAATCCATGAATCATTACAACTGGCGCGCTGCGATCGCCGCCGCTATCCTGCCGCCGTTATTGGGCGGATGCCTGGAAAAACAAACCCTGGTCGCCATTCCCGACGCGGAAAATATTCTGTTTACGGCGGACGGCCAATTACTGGTGACCGGGGGCAAAGGCATATACCGCATCGACGCCCACACGGACGCCAGTGGCGAGGTCGTTTACGTCCCCACGGAGCTGTCGCCCCCACAACTGGACAGCTGCAATTACACCGGTATGGCGCAACATGGCGATTGGGTGCTGACGTCCTGTGTGGAGGCGCGCTGGCTGGTCATTCGCAACAATCACCTGCTGGCCGCCAATCTGAGTCGACCGGACTATCGCTTCGAATTCGTGACACGCAGGGGTGATACACGGGACCCATTCGATGCGCTGGCGATCCCCAATGGCGTCGCCTTCGCCCCGGATGGCGCATTGCTGGTGGCGGATGAAAATTTCTTCGCCACTTCCGGCCTGACACGCATTACACTGGCGTTTCCTGAAGCCGGTTCCGCCGGGACGCCGCAAATCACCGGTTTCCAGCGGGACTGGATCGCGGGAGAGCACGGACTCGGCTCCCCCAATGGCGTCAGAGTGGTCGGCGATCAACTATTCATCAGCGATGGCGACAGCGTGAAGCGTTTCCAGTTTGACGCCGACGGTTCCATACCCGCTCTGGTCACTGACCGCGACGGCAACTATCAAACCAACCTGGGCGTCACTCTCTGGCGGGAGCCCGGCGCCATTGTGGATGACATCATGCCTTATTGCGGCGGCGTCGCCTTGACCAGCTTTCTCAGCGGGCGCTTGCATTATGTCGCTTCATACACCGATCCCGCGACGGGACGCGAATACTTTCCAGAACTTTACGCCACACCCTGGTTCGCCTTCGAAAACCCCAGCGCGTTGGCGATCGGCCAAGACCCTCTGTTTGACGGCGAAGATTTGCTGATCACGGAGAAAGGCGTCTTATTCGAAGGCAAGTCGAGCTACGGCAACAAGCTGACCCGTGCGCCTCTGTCCCTGAATCTGCACGATCCCGACGCCTGCCTGCTGATACAGGAAGAGGCCAGAGAAAAACTGATCCGGCAGGGCGTGATATCAGAGTCGTAAAGACACAGGTTTGAAGTAAAGACAGCGGAGCCATGCGGGTCCGCTGTTAATATCGAATGGGGTTATACGTCGACCGTCGGCGCCGCTACGGCCGCCTTTTTACGACGGCTTTCCGCCTCCACGAAAATGCGCTTGCACTCAGGGAAGGAGGATTTGATCTGTTCGTCGAGGCCGGCGATGCGGGTTTCAATCTCGCCGGCGGAAATGCTGTCTTTGAAATCCACCGAGATATTCACCAGTACGAAGTCAGGCCCCATGTGCATGGTCAGCACTTCGTTGACATGCTCCACGCCCGGAATAGCCTGGGTCATTTCACGAATGCCTTTCACCACCTTCTTGTTGGCGCTTTCACCGATCAACAGCCCTTTGGTCTCCACCGCCAGCCACAGCGCCGTCAGGCCGAGAATACAGCCGATAATGACCGAGGCGACGCCATCGTAAACCGGATTGCCGGTCACCTGCCCCAGCACAATGCCGCCCAAGGCCACCACAAGGCCGAGCATGGCGGCGGCGTCTTCAAACAGCACGACAAACATGGAGGGGTCTTTGCCTCGTTGCACCGCTTCCACGTACCCCATCTGCCCTTTGGCGTTGCGGAATTCCTTGATCGCCATGACGAAAGCAAAGCCTTCAAAAAGAATCGCCAAAGACAGCACGATATAGTTGACCACCGGGTTTTCCACCACCTGCGGATGCAGGATGTGCTCAATGCCTTCGTAGATGGAGATGCCCGCGCCCAGGGCGAAAATCAGGATCGCCACAATAAAAGACCAGAAGTAAATTTCCTTACCGTGTCCGAAGGGAAAATCTTCCGATGCGGGGCGTTGGGAGCGCTTCATTCCGTGCAGCAACAACACTTGATTACCGGTGTCCACCACGGAGTGAACGCCTTCGGAAAACATCGCCGAGCTGCCGGTGAAGGCCGCCGCCGCAAACTTAGTGAGCGCGACCATTGCGTTGCCGACCAAGGCCGCATAAATCACTTTTTTAGAACCTGACGCCATGCGTACGGGTCTCCTTTTCTTTATCTGTCAGTATTGAGTTATCTAACTGTGCTTACTTGTTAAGCCACATGGATGTTGCAAATTTTCATGCGTCACACGCAATGAGAGCCGACCAATGTTTGAGCGACTCTCTCTGGTATTTCTTTTATAGATAAGGAAAGCGACATAACGGATGAGTTTCCCGCTTTCTCATGAAGCATGGAATTCTAAGGAAATTTGCCGCCTGACAATAGGCCTAATTTTCCCGACGGAAGCATCTTATCTCAGGCGGCGGAGGAAGGACGCTCCGGCTGCGCCTTGCGCTGGGCGATCGGCAGTTTGATGATAAACGTCGATCCCACGCCGGTTCGGCTTTCCACTTTGATGTCGCCGCGATGCTTGTTGACGATGATGTCGTAGGAAATATTCAGCCCCAACCCGGTGCCCTTGCCTACCGGTTTGGTGGTGAAAAACGGATCGAAGATTTTGCTGACGATATCCTGGGGAATGCCACAGCCGGTATCCGACACTTCCGCATATACCCATTCCGAGTCGCTGTGGGTGCGAATGCGCACCTTGCCGTGCCGTTGCGTTTCCTTAATGGCGTGACTGGCGTTGACCAGAATATTGGAGACTACCTGATTGATCTGTCCCTGGTTGCCGCAGGTCAGCTCAGTGTTCTGCAAATCGGTTTCCACGTCACAGTCATATTTCAGCTCGTTCCACACCAGTTTGAGCGTGCTGGTGATGACGTCGTTGATATTGAAGTCCAGGTGCACGTCGCCCTGATCCACACGGGAATAGTTCTTCAGGTTTTCGACGATTTCCTGCACCCGACGGCTGCCCTCCAGGCAATCTTGCAGGAGTTCAGGTAAATCCTCTTTTAGAAAGTCGTAGTCGATCTCGTCCTTCACCCGATCCAGTTCCGCCGCCACTTCTATCGGCACACGATCATAGTGCGCCTCCACCACCTGAAACAGTTTTTCGAAGTCTGAATAGTACTCTTTCAGCCGGTTGATATTGCTGGCGACATAGCCGATAGGGTTGTTGATTTCGTGGGCGACGCCCGCCGCCAGTTGTCCCAGAGACGCCAGCTTTTCCTGCTGCACCATTTGCGACTGGGTCACCTGCAACGACTCCAGCGACTCCTGCAAACTGGCGTTGGCGCGTTTCAATTCCCAGGTGCGCTCCTGAATGCGGTTCTCCAGTTCTTCATTCAATTTGCTCACATGTTGCGAACGTTGCGACAGTTCCGACGCCACCACGGTAAACGCCTGCATGACCTGGGCGAAAGCGCGGATAAAATCCCCCATCTCATCTTCCCGATGGGTGTCGACACCACTTTGCTGCAGCAGCTTTCCCAGGTCAGGCAGAGCGTTCTCGTTATGATCGCCCTGCTCCATCTCGCAACGGTACTTATCCAGGCTGCCGCCCAAGTTCACGGCCAGTTGATGCATGCCTAAAAACGGCCGGCTGAACCAGTGGCTGAAAATGTAGAAAAGCGCCAATAAGTAGAGGAATAGAAAACCCAGTAAAGCCAGCACAAAGCTGGCGGTTTGTTCTTCCAGTTTGGCTTGCACGGGACTGTCGCTGAAATACAGATAGGCGCGGCCGATGACCGAGTTTTCCCAGACCACTTCCCGCTCCTGACGAAATACGTAGCGACTGCGTTCCGGCTCCAGTACATCCAGGCTGGGAGAGCGCTGACGTACTTCTTCGATGCCGCCGATATTGCCGGTAAAGAAGCTGCCGCCGTTCTGAACGGCGTCATACACCTCAAAGATGACAGCGCTGACGATGGGATCTTTGGACAGGGATTTGGCGAACTGATTGCTTTTGCTCAGGTCGAAATCCCACATGTTCTGGGCGTTCGCCTGCACGGCGATTTCCATGAGGTAGTCGGCGCGGGCGTAGAAATCTTCGTACACCTGTTCCTTCAGGCTGGACAGCGTGTAAAAGGCGAAGCCTCCGTAAAACAGCAGCAACGCCCCGGCGATCGCGACCATCAAGCGCCGGGTGAGTCTTAATCTGCGAAAATAGCCCGCCTTTAACAATATATCCATGCCCTAGTTATCCATACGACGTTTACTTCTCCCTCATCATGAGGATGTCGCGCGGCCGGGTTTTTTCCTGGCGCTCCCTTGCGGGGTCGCCTTATGCTGTGGAGCGCTTAGGGGCTCCGAATTTTTCGACGTCAGAGTTCGTCGAAGTCCTCATCCACCAGATCGATGCTGCCGTCTTCATTCCAGCTCACCTGAGTAATGCCCGGCGTCGCGGCCTCCAGCCGCTGTAGTTCTTCCAGCTGTTTCTTCAGCGCGCCTTCCTGTTTCCGCACCAGATCCAGCAGGCGGCGGTTCTCCCGCACCAAAGCGTTATGCTCCAGGGCGTTCTCCAGGGTCATCAACAGATCCTCGTCGGACCAGGGCTTGGAGATAAACCGATAAATTTCCGCGTCATTGATGGCCGAGGTAACGCCATCAATATCCGCTTGTCCGCTCAACAGGATGCGCAACGCATCCGGGCGTATTTCTTTGAGTGCGTTGAGCAGCTCCACGCCATTGATTTCCGGCATCCGATAGTCGGAAATGACCAGATCAACGGGCTCTTTCTTCAGTGCGTCGATAGCCTCATAAGGGTCGTTGAAGGTGAGCACCTTCCAGGGCTTCTTGCGTAATATCCGCTGCATGGCGCGCAGCACGTTTTCTTCGTCATCGATTATCGCCAATGTAGTCATATAGACTCCCGCCTATCTTTTCATTACGAACACACTGAGTTTGCGGTTTTCCAACTTCTCCAACGACAGCATTTTTTCGATGATTTTCTCCGTCAGCACATGGCCTTTGGCGATGAGCAGAATGCCATTGGTGTTTTTCAAGTCCCGGGATAACCGCATGCCGGGAACCAGCGCTCCCACGCCGAGTTTATCTTCATGAGGCAACACATCGTCGCCGGTATAACTGTCCACCAGCGGCGCCAGCAGTTTCACCACCTGAGCATCGTAGCGTTTGCCGGCGTTGTCCTGGATCAGCTTGAAGGCGTCGTCCTTGGTCATGGCGTCGGTACGCATGAGTCCGCTTTGCAGTCCCACAAAGTCGCGCACGGCGCGGATAATGCGCGACCCCATGGGAATGGCGTCGCCTTTCAGCCTGTCAGGAAAGCCGCTGCCGTCCATGTATTCCGTATGGTGGCGGATAAAGCGGGAGGTCGGCTCCAGCTCCGCAATCGCGGTCAAAGCCATTTCCCCCAGCAGGGGGTAACGTTGATACTCCACCGCATCCTGCCGGGTCAGCTTGGCTTCCGCCCGACTCAACACATCGTCGGACAGACTGAGCTTGCCCACCTCATGCAGCAGGCCGGCGTAGTAGATATGTTTGACGTCCGCCTCCGGCAGCTCCATGGCTTCCGCGATGGTTTTCGACAAGTCCGCCACGCTCTGTGAATGGCCCTTGATCAAATAACCGCGACTGGTGATAAAGGTGGAGAACACCCTGACGAAATCGTCATAGCTGTCTTTCAGTTGCTGGTACGCCAGCTCCAGCATGTCCGCGGTCTGACGCACTTCCTCGGTGCGTGCGGCGACCATCTTTTCCAGATCCTTGTTAAACTTCTGCAGCTCCCGGTTCTGCTGCTGGGTGACATTAAGCAGGCGTTTTTTCTCCCGCTCCAGACGCCGTATGCGCAGGCCTTCGTGAATGACTTCAATCAGGTTTTCATCGTCCCAGGGCTTGCTGATGTAGCGATAGATACCGCCTTCATTAAGGGCGGTCACCGTGGCGGAAATATCCGAGTGGCCGGTCAGCAGCATACGCACCGTCAATGGCCAGCGCGCTTTCACCTGTGACAGAAACTGGGCGCCGTCCATATTCGGCATGCGCATGTCTGAGATCACCAGATCGACCCGCTGCGACTCCAGAATTTTCAGCCCATCCGCCCCGCTCTCCGCAAACAGACACTTAAAATCCTGTTTGCGCAGTAAACGCTGAATGGAAGAGAGGATCGGCTTCTCGTCGTCGACAAACAGCACATAATCAACGTCCGCATCAGAGGCCGCGGGTGAGGCGGAATCCGGCGAAGCCAGGTCTTGCGTCATTGCTCCTCTCCCTGTTTAGGTTGCTTAACGGGCAGATAAACGTAAAACGTCGTACCTTTCCCCAGTTCGCTCTCCACTTCCAGGCGGCCATGGTGTTTGTTGACGATGCCGTAGGACAGCGCCAGCCCCAGTCCGGTGCCCTGTCCCACCGGCTTGGTGGTGAAGAAAGGGTCATAGAGCTTGGACAGATTTTCCTTGGCGATGCCGCTGCCGTTGTCCGCCACAGATACGCAGATGAAGCCGTCCTCCACCACTTTGGTGGATACCCTGATAACGCCGTTGTGCTCGATCGCATGACCGGCGTTGACCACCAGATTCAGTATCACCTGACCAATCTGCGACTCCACCATCTCGATCTTGGGCAAATCGCCAAAGTCCTTGATGACTTCCGCCTTGTATTTGATCTCGTTGTGAACAATGTTGAGCGTCTTGTTGATGTACTGGTTCAGGTCGCCCAGCTCGAATTGACCGGTATCCGGCCGCGAGAAATCCTTCAGGGATTGAATGATCTGCTTGACCCGATAGATGCCCTCGTTGGACTCTTTCATCAGATCGGTGACGTCGCCCCGGATGTATTCCGTTTCGTATTTCTCCTCCAGTTCCTTGAAGATGGCCTTCACTTCCGCCTTGTCGCCGCCGAGACGTTCTTCGATTTCATCCAGCAGCTCAAACAATGTGCTGATGTATTCATTCAGGGTGGTCAGGTTGGAACTGACATAGCCGATGGGGTTATTGATTTCATGCGCCACCCCGGCCGCCAGTTGCCCAATGGAGGCGAGTTTTTCCGACTGCAGCAGTTGCGCCCGGGTATCCTGCAGCTGACTGATCAGTTTCTCCTGTTGCTGTCGCTCCAGCACCAGTTGCTGGTTGCTCTTCTCCAATTCCGCCAGCAGCGCGTTTTTCTCAAAGCCGCTATACGCCTGGCTGACCATCTGCGAGATATACATTTCATCCGCCAGGGAAAACACCGGCTTGCCTTTGCTCTTGGCGAGATACAAAGTGCCTTTGCACACGCCGTCGCCGGTCTGAATAGGAAAAATATTCAACTGGTCGATTTCGTGGCAACTGCCCGGCGGCTGGCACTTTTCAGACAAGTCGCCCAGACACAGCGATTTTTCCGACTCCAGAATCGACTCGTCGCCCAGAGCGGCGGCGATGCTTTTCAGCTTGGCCAGCGTCAGCCCCTTCTCCAGCCATTTCGAAGGCTCGCCGCGTTGTCCCCGCAGCTCCAGGGCGGAACCGCTGGCGCCGGTGACGATCTCCAGACGCACCAGCAACTCGCGGAAAAACTCGTCGTCTTCGTTCTCCACTCCTTTGATCCATTCCAGGGTCTCCGCCCATACGACCTGGAACAGCATCAGTTTCTGTAAGTCGGTCAGTTGGTATTGCAGGACTTCGTTACGCCGGGTCAGTCCCAAGGTGGTCATCGCCCAACTCAGCTTGCTGTCCAGTCTCTCGGACAGTTTGAAGCGCTCATCCGCGCACACGGCGATGCCGCTGGAGGCGCTCTCGCTCAGTTTGATCTTGATATGCCAGCCGTGCAGGGTCTTGCCGTTGGCCAGGGGCAGCTCAAACTCGGTCCAGGCGTTGGGCTCCGAGGTTTCCACCCTTTCGCGCAGGGTGCTGATCGCCTCATCTCCCCATTTGAAACGGAATGAAATAACCGAGCTTTGCAGGTGTTGCGCAATATACTGACTTTGCGGGTCCAGCCACATCCAGCTTACCGAAACGCCTTCGTCTTCAGCGAACAGCGCTTCCAGCAACTCACTGATATTGCCCTGGTTACCGCCAGCATCATGAACAACCTTATAAAGCAACATTCCGTTTATCCTATCTAACAGGGGCTCAGGAGCCGTTTTTCTTGCCTTTGGGAATAAATTCCGACGCCAACTCCTTGAACAACTTCAAACCGTTGAGGGTCATGGCGGGAACCTCTGAGATATCCACGCCGCTCGCTTCCACCTTGCAGGGAGCGATGCAATGCAACTGCACCCCAGCGATGCAATTGCCAACAATACTGGTGGCCAGTACATCTCCCAGACTGACCGCCAACGCCATAGGCGTATTGATTTCACTGCCGGCGTTCAACACCTGCACAATTTCCTGGGGGAACGACCAGCACTCCAGGACGATGCCGGACAGCGCCCGATGATCTTTGCCAAGAATGCTGCGCTCCGACGACACCAGATGCTTTTTCTCCTGGCGGGCGACTTTTACGCATTCGGTAATTTCGTCGCCGTAAAAATAGTCCATCAGCACCACGCCCAGATTGTTGAACAGGCCGGCGGTAAAGGCGGTCAGAAAGTCGATGCCCTGACGCCGGGACAACTCCTGGGAGATACAGGCGGTCATCAGGCTATGCCGCCAGATTTGCGTGTAGTCGAGCTGGGTATCCTGTCGGGGGCCGTTAAAACGGGAGAGCACCACCAGGGTGTAAATCAGATTGCGAATGGTGTTGGCGCCAAGAATGACGCAGGCCATGTCCACGTCCTTAACTTCCTTGGTGAAGCCGTAGAACGAACTGTTGGCGAGTTGCAGAATACGGGCCGCCAGCACAGGGTCGGCCAATACTTTTTTACCGATAATGCCCAGGTCGCTAATGCCGTCATCCATCATTTTGATGATGGCTTCAATTTCCGGATTGGGCGATGAAAGCTCGGAAAGCTTGGTTTTGATCTCCTCCACATTCCAGGTCATATCCTTCTCTCCTGATTAAATCCGCAAGGCGCTGCTCATCCTTCCTCGGACAACATCGCCATGACGGTGCCTGAAACGTTGAAATTTCCGCTGAAACGTTTGATCAATAGATGCGTGGACTGGCCGCCTATCGCCGCCGCCACTTGCACGACCTCCCCTACTGACGATTTCACCGCCTCCATGTAGCTGTGAAATACATTTTCCGGAAACACCTGCATCACGAACATACCGACCTGCAGCCCCTCTCCCAGCAGACCGCGGGCGGCGGCGTTTACTTCGACGATCATGCCGTCATCGGAGACGCCGACGATGGCGACGGGTAAATGCTCAAGAATTTCCTGGGAAGCGCGCAGCGAGCGAACATTCAGTATCAACTCCAGGTTTTGCTCTTCCACTTTCTGTTCCAACTGACGATTCAACTCCTTGAGCTGCTCGTTCAGGCGGGCGTTTTTACTTTTCAGTTCATGAATGGAAAACGCCTCGCGGATATGCTGCAGCAGCTTTTCGTCTTCCCAGGGTTTGAGCAGAAACTTGTAGACGGCGCCGTCGTTGATGGCGGAGGTGATGCTTTCCAGCTCGGTATAGCCGCTCATGATCAGCCGGATGGTGTCTGGATAGCGGGACTTCACTTCCTTGAACATTTCCGACCCGGTCATGCCCGGCATACGCTGATCCGACAGAATCACCGCCACCGGTTCCTTCGCCAGTATGTCGAGGCCTTCCTGCGCGGAGTTGGCGGTTAAGATCCGGTATCCTTCGCGACGAAACAGCCGCGTGAGGGACCGGAGAATATTAACTTCATCGTCCACCAGTAATAGGGCGTCGGGGAGCTGATCTGTTTCCACTAACAGTCTCTTTGATTCCTTCCAAACTCTCTCCACATAGTGTAGTAGCGATATGCTGTTGCGCAAACGTCAGCCAGGGGCTTCACGCTGAAAACAGCACTGCGTCAACGCGACGCTTATGCGGACGATTGAAGAACAACAGCGGGGATGGGATCAGATTTTGGGCGGGCGGATTTTCTCCAGCACATGGCTGCGCATGCCGCGCGCCACTTTCAGTAATTCGTCGCGCGCCAGTTCCCGGTCAATGCCCTGCTCCACCAGAAACTCCAGGAAGTCGCCGAAGCGTTTGCGGCGTCTGAGACCGGCCTCGGACAGGTCGCGACGATTATTGAACACGTCCATCAAGGTGGAGCCGCAGGCGCAATTGCGAAACACCTCGACGATCATGGAGCCGTCATCGTCCTCGGACTCTTTCAGGCCGCTGCGGGTGTTGCGGATGTTTTCCGTTTCAGACAGGAATTGTTCTGCTGTCTCATAGACGCGACCACAAGTGTTGCAGCGCTTTGGGAAGGCGGACTCCGCCACTGCGCGAAGCCCCTTGAACAGTTCCCTATAAAATTCTTTCTCTTCCATTTCGGCCCCAGGCGAACAGAGACCGAACAAGCAGAGTTGTCCGGCGCGTTGCTCTACACTGCCTCAAGCTACGCCGAAGCAGTTTCGGCGTTTATCCCTTCCCACGCACTGACCTCATGTCCCGTCGAGGGTGCGTCTGGATTTCAGGCGGCAGCCGTTTACAGTGTAGTTTTTAATCCGCGCCGGAGCCATCTATCACTTGCCGAAGATCTCCTCTTTGGGTCGTGGCGAGTTGCTGAGACCGCGCACCGGCGGCGGTTCAAGCCCCGCCTCCTCCTGCTCACGACGGCGGAATCTACGCCGCCAAATTGAGCGCAACCTGGCGCCGGTTTTCTCGCCAATCACTAACAGGCAAGGCGTAATCAACAAAGTCAGGAAAGTGGCGAAAGTCAGGCCGCCGGCGATGGCGCTGGACAGCTCCGTCCACCACTGTGTGGAGGGTCCGCCAACGCCCAGGGACGGCGTCATCAGGTCCACATTCACCCCCAGCACCATGGGCATCAGCCCCAGCACCGTGGTCACCGCCGTCAGCAACACCGGACGCAGACGCACTTTTCCGGTCTCCAGCGCGGCCTCGTAGGGCGACGCGCCAGATGCGCGCATCTGATTGTAGGTGTCGATCAGGATGATATTGTTGTTCACCACAATACCCGCCAGAGCAATCAGCCCCAGCCCCACCATGACGATGCCGAACGGCCGACCGGTAATCATTAACCCCAGCAACACGCCTGCGGTGGAGAATACGATGGCCGACAACACCAGCGCCGCCTGGTAGATGCTGTTGAACTGCACCACCAGGATCAACGCCATCAGCATAATGGCGATGAGGAAAGCCTGCGCCAGGAAGACCATAGTTTCACGCTGGTCTTCGTCTTCCCCGGCGAATTTCACCATGACGTCATCCAGCGGACGTTTGGCCAGAGATTCCTTCAACGCAGTAATGCGCTCGTCCGCCTGCACGCCCTCCGCCACATCCGCTTCCACCGTCAATGAACGCTCTCCGTCCACCCGGTGCAGGGTGCCGGTTTTCGGCGCGGGAATCAGGCGGGTGAAGTTGGAGACGGGCACCGGCCCCATGGCGGTGCTCACCATCTGACCGCTCAAGGCGTCCAGAGTGCGTCGCTCCAGCGGCGCGCGCAGGCGGATATCCACTTCTTCCTCCGCATCGTCGGGACGATAGTCCGCCAGCTTCAGTCCCGTGGTCACCAACTGCACCACGTTGCCGACGGTGGCCACATCCACGCCATAGCGCGCGGCTTTTTCGCGATCCACTTCGATACGCCATTCGATGCCGGGCAGCGGGCGATTGTCAGAGATGTCGATAAAGCCGCCCAACTCCAGCAGACGCTCATGCAGTTGTCCCACCGCTTCCTCCACTTCCTCAGTGGAGCCGGAGAGACGCACCTTGACCGGTTTGCCTTGCGCCGGGCCGTCTTCCTGCTTGCGGAACTCCAGCTTCAGCGGCAGATCCTGAGCGCGGAGGCGCATGTCTTCCAATATGCGATTGGCGGGACGGCGTTCGTGCCAGTCGATCAACTGAAAACGGATGACGCCGATGACGTCTTCCGCCATATCCCCGTCCGCCATGGCGAAGGAACGCGCATACAGCGCCCGCACTTCCGGCATGCCGGACAGGCGTTGCTCCACGCTCTGCAACATGGTGTCTTTTTCGTACACCGACAGGTCGCCTCTGGCGTGCACCAGCACCTGAGCGGAGTCAGGCTCCACTTCGGGGAAGAATTCAACGCCGTAGTTGTAGCGTCCGTAGGCGATATAGGTCAGCGTCAACAACGCCAGGAACATCAGCAGCGTTTTCCCGGGCGCCGCCAGCAATCGCGCCAGCGCCGCGGCGTACCAGTGCGTAAAGCGACTGGGCCCATTGGAAGCGTTGACCGGCGCCTTGGAGCGCCCGAAGACGCCGCCCAGCACCGGCATGAATATCAGCGCCATCAGCAACGAAGAGATGAGGCAGACAATCACCGTCGCCGGCAGATATTTCATGAACTCGCCGACCATGCCCGGCCAGAACAGCAACGGCATGAACACCGCCAACGTCGTGGCGGTGGAGGCGATAACCGGCCACGCCATACGATAGGCCGCCTGCGCATACGCTTCTTTGCGCGACATGCCGCTTTCCAGATTACGGTCCGACAGTTCCGCTACCACGATGGCGCCGTCCACCAGCATGCCCGCCACCAGAATAAGACTGAACAGCACCACGATATTGAGCGTAAAGCCCAGCGCCTGGATCACCAGCAAACTGGCCAGGAAGGCGCCGGGAATGGTCAGCCCCACCAGCAACGCCGGGCGCATGCCCATGGCGGCGATCATGACAATCAACACCAGCACCACCGCAAACAGCACGTTGTTGAGCAGGTCGCGCAACATCTCGCGAATCTGCTTGGATTCGTCAGTGATGTAGGTCACCTTGAGACTGGAAGGCCAGCGATCTTCCGCGATCTTGACCACCGCCTTCACCGTCTCAATGGTTTCGATGATATTGGCGCCGGCGCGCTTGGAGATCTCCAGCACCACGGCGGGTTTGCCGTCCACTCTGGCGAAGCCGCCCGGATCTTTGAAGGTGCGCTGCACCGTGGCGACGTCGCCAAACGTAATGACGCGACCCTCATGAATTTTGATCGGCATGCCCAACAGGTCAGGCAGGTTTTCAATCACCCCCGGCACCTTGATCACCATGCGACCCGCGCCAGTGTCGATATTGCCTGCGGCCACCAGACGGTTGTTATTGGAGATCAGGGAGAACAACTGCGCATAGTCGATGCCATAACGCTCCAGCACCTGCATATCCGCCACCAGCTCCAGCAAATCCTCACGGTCGCCGCCAATTTCTACTTTCAGTACCTCAGGAATGCCTTCGATATGCCGTTTCAGTTCCCGGGCGATACGCACCAGCTGGTCTTCAGCGAAAGGACCGGACAGACTCAGGTTGAGCACCGGAAACTGCGACACGTTGATTTCCACAACGCGAGGCTCATCGCTCTCCACCGGCAGCTTGGCTTTGGCGGTATCCACTTTTTCGCGCACATCGGTCAGCGCCTGATCCGGATCGAAACCGGCCAGGAACTCCAGGGTCACTGAGGCGTAGCCTTCCGCCGCCACCGAACGCATTTCCTTCAGCCCTTCCAGAGAGCGCAGCTCCTGCTCCAGGGGACGGGCCAACAGGCGCTCCGCATCTTCCGGCGCGATGCCTTCATGAGATACGGAGACATAGATTATGGGAATAGTGATGTCAGGATTGGACTCTTTGGGCATGGTCATAAACGCCCAATAACCGCCAAGCCATAACATCAGCAATACAATCACGCTCGCTCGCGAGCGATCCATCGTCGCACGTATGAGCTTATCCATCAGTTCACCGCTTGTTTCATCGCCAGACTGGCGCTATCCGCATCCGGCTCTTCATCTTTGTCTTGATCGTGTTTGAGCAACTCTTCTTCAGGCGTCGCGTCGACCTTTTCACCCAGTTTGGCGTAACCGCGCCCCATGGTGATGAGCTTGACGGTTTCCGGCAGTCCGCTGACCCAGAGTTCCGTATTGCTGGCGCGAATGCGCTCAACCGGCGTGCGGGCGATGCGCTGATCCGCATCCAGATATTCCACACTGAGGCGGCCTTTTTCATCCAGGCTCAACAAAGCGGCGGAAATACGGTGGGCCATGACATCGCCGACGTCGATGTTCAAGGTGGCGGTGGAGCCGGCCACACGCAGACGCTGCGGGTTCTCCAGCTCCGCTTCCACGGTAAAGGAGCGGGTGTTGGCGTCCGCCTGGGCGGCGATAAATGACACTCTGCCAGTCAGGGTTTCACCGTTCAGCAAGTGCGCCGTCACCGGCTGGCCAATGCTGATCAGCCCAACCTGTTGCTGGGGAGCCTGCCCTATCAGCTTCAACTTGTGATCATCGATAAGACGCACCAGGGTAACGCCTTCCTGCACAGTCTGCCCCAGCTCCACCATTCGGTCTTCGATCACCCCGGCGAACGGCGCGTGAATACGCGTGTGCTTCAGGTCCTGCTCCAGTCTGGCGACAGCGGCTTCCGCGCTGGCCAGGGCGGCCTGCTTCGACTTGAGTTCAGTTTCCGCCTGCAGACCTCTTTGCATCAGGGATTTGGCGGCTTTCAATTCACTGCGCGCCACGTCCACCTGTGCTTTGGCCTGAGCCATTTGCGCTGGCAGGTCTTCTTCGCTGAGGGTCAACAAAAGGTCGCCCTGATTCACGCGACGACCGCGTTCCGCAGCGACTTTTTCAACCGTGGAGCCCAGACGGGATTGCAGATTCACCTGCCGCCAGACATCAATCTGGCCCTGAATCTCCAACGCTTTCTTGATCGTTTCAGCCTGCGCCACTTTATAAGCCACTTTAGTCGGCGCGGCCTTCTCTTGCTTCGCCGCTTCAGGCGCTTCGGTCTGAGCAGTCTGCACAGGCCCCGCCATCAGCCAGACAGCTAATGCGACGATAATTCCGAATGAAATCCAATAGGTGGGTATGCGCGTGCGCATTAGTGTCTTCTCCATTTCTTGACTCGTGCGGCGCAGAAATACGGCGGACGGGCGCGCCGCGGTGAGACAGCCGGAGAGGCGGCTCTGCGCTTAATATTTTATAAATGCAAAACAAGGGCTTAACCTTAGCCCTGCAACGTACTACAGTTTCAGTTTCACCGTGGTCGCTGTAAATCTGAATACGACGTTTTGATTAAATGCATGGCCCGTATACGGGTTTTCGGGAGCAACGCCCGCGCCGGTCAGCCTTGCAGTCGTGAACTGACAACGCGCCACCGGGACTAGTCGTTTGCGCCGACTCACACTTTAAATCGATAAAGGAAAATTTGGAAGTTAACGATGATAACTTATATATATTGGATTTTCGTCCTCGCCCTCACCGGAGGAACGCTTTACCTGCTTGGCATAAAACTTAAACAGTGGATACCCGCCGCGGTAGTCAGTGGCGTTATACTGGTGGTCTGCGCCTCCTTCTATTATTTCTATCTACAGCAAATGTTCGTGAAGCGCTGGGGCGGCACCATGAGTCTGTCAGTTCCCGAGGGCATGCAGCATGTCGCCGCCACCTGGAAAGACGACAATATGTGGATTGAGAATTACGACCCCAAAACCAACACCTGTTATTTTCAGGAATATTCCCGTGGCGCGATGCTGGAAGGCAAAGTGGTCATCAAGAATTGCAATCCGGTTCCTCGCTGAGCAGCCACACCGAACTGCTACCTATCTATCCAAACAGAAAGCCCGACATTGCATCGGGCTTTCTCTCATTCGTTCAATCGTTCAATCGTTCAATCGCAGCCTAATTAACCGAAAAGGCCGCTTCAGCCAATATATTGCCCTCTGGCCCCGTCACTTTGACCGTCCACTGCCCCAGCATATGCCGATCAATAAATTTACTGGAGGAAGCGCGCATGGGCGAACGATGCGGCCGAATTCTTATGCGCGCCACCCGCTTATCGCCGCGATACCATTCGTGATAAAGCGTCTGTCCGGTCATATCCATCATTTCCGTAAACAGATAGATGCGCAGCAGGCCTTCGTCGTTCATGACAATGCTATTGCGGAGCGCGTTCGTCGGCTCGCTATCGTCCAGTTCCTGGGTTAATTGCGCGCGACTGATGGCGTCCGAAAAGATTTTCACCGGCTCGCCACCGCTGGAGACCGTTTCCAGATGTCTGCGCCTGGTGGGATCGACAGACTCTTCTTCTGAGCCTTGCGCGACTTCTGCTTGCTCAACGTCCTCAAGCGTCTCTACTTCAGGCGGGGTCTCTTGGGCAAGTGTCGTGTCGACAGAGTTGCTCTCTTCTTGTACTTGCAACGGCGCTTCCGGCTCTGGAGCCGTCGGCAATGCGCTGGCGGCGGCTGGCTCGGCCATGACGACGCGCTCTTCAAGCTTGCTTTCCGGTGCGACAGGGTCCGGCGCTACGATTGGCTCCGCCGTGGCCTCTGGCGCGACGTTTACGATAACAGGCTCATCTATCGGAATTTCTACACGGCCATCAACACTTTCTTCACGCCCTTCTTCGGCGGCCAAAGAGACTGACGTCGACTCAGCCGCTTGCTCAGGCTGTTCGTCCGTTATGACGGGAGGCTCGTTCTGTGCAACGAGATCTGTCTGTGCAACGTCCGACGGCGTGGCGAACGTCCAGCGATATACGCCCCAAAACGCCCCGACAAACAGCGCGAATGCTACGCAGCCAGCGGCGATGATGCGATTCCAATGGTAAACCGTAACGGTTTGCGGCGGCTTGGCGGACGCATCCGCCAACGACTCCGCATTTTTGACTCGGATGACTAATTTTTGCGACATGTAAGGGTCCGACCTAAGGTTGTGTTCTTTTTTAATATAGCCACAGGCGGTTGATTATTTTGCGCTCGGATTCTACTCCCCAGCCACCGAATTTGACACTACTGTCACCTACGATTGGCGAGCTTTCGATCTAACCTATCCCTTTTTTAATGATTGATACGCAGCGACCGCTTATTGTCGATAAAACGTCCACACATACGACCTAGTCTCTCGACCTCAATACAGGGAATTTGCCATGATTAATGCAAGTCCGCCGGCATGGGCTTTGTAAAAGTTATTTAACAGTTTACAACCCGTAATCAGACCGGGGCGCTTTTTTTGAGGGGCGTCACACTCCGGCTTTGTCGCTTTACATATGGTTACGATGGTTACAAAATCTGACTATAGCAACCTGAGGCCAGCTTCTACACTGGGAGGCTTAAGAAGAGGCCCGCAGTAGGTTACCGGATGGAACCTGGACACAGAGATGCAGATACATGCGAAAACATGGTGAGTTTTGGAACGTACTACCTATCTCGTTGCTTATGCTGGGAAGCGTCGCAACCATCCATTTGGCTTCACTGTATTACTTTGAGGGCGAAAGCCTGTCCTGGCCGATTCTGACCACCCTCAGCATCGCCGTTATCTTCGCATTTTTATCCCTGATTCAAATCCGCCTCAATCGTCAGCTCTCCGCCAAGGTCAGAGCATTGCATGAGCGTGACTTCAAGTTAAAAAAGCTGAGCAGCGCGGTCACTAACAGCGGCTGTTCAATCATCATCACAGACCGTCTTGGCCGCATCGAATTCGTCAACAACAAGTTCGTCAATGTCACCGGCTATGGTCAGGAAGAAGCCCGCGGCCGCTTCCTCGACATCCTCAATCCCAAAGACGTGGAAGAGGAAAAACCGCAGGAGCAGATCTGGGAAAGCGACATTCTGTACGATGGCTGGGAAGGCGAAGTCTTAAGCCGTCGCCGGGACGGCCATGATTTCTGGTGGGCGGTGACGGTATCCACCGTCTGCGACAGCGACAACACCGTCACCAACTATGTGATCTCCGGGGTGGACGTCAGTGAGCTGAAAGAAGCAAACCGCAAGATGCAGCAAATGGCGTTGTACGACTCCCTCACCGGCCTCGCCAACCGTCGCCTGTTCGTGGACCGTTTGGAACAGGCGGTGAAAGCCGCCCGCCGTGACCGTAAACAAATCGCCCTGCTGTTTCTCGACCTGGACCAGTTCAAGCGCATCAACGACACTCTGGGACATGACGCTGGCGACAGCCTGCTGCAAACCGTGGCGCAACGTCTGAAAAACTGCGTGCGCGCCAAAGACACCGTCGCTCGCTTAGGTGGCGATGAGTTCACCGTGCTATTGACCGATATCGTCGACACGTTTTCCGTCACCCCTGTCGCCACGCAGATCCTGAAAGCGCTCAAGGAGCCCATCAAGCTCAAAAAGCATGAGGTCATCGTTTCCACCAGCATCGGCGTCACTCTAGCCCCTGCGGACGGGGCCAACGCGGACGTGCTGATGAAGAACGCGGATCTGGCGCTATACCGGGCCAAAGAGCATGGCCGCGACCGTTATCACTTCTATACGGAAGAGCTGAACGCTCATGCTCTCAAACAGTTGCTGATGGAGCAGGAGCTGCGCCACGCGCTGCAGTTCGAAGAATTCACCCTCGGCTTCCAACCCCAGGTCAATCTATCTTCCGGCAAAATCGTCTGCGTCGAGGCGCTGATCCGCTGGCACCACCCCAGCAAGGGACTGGTGATGCCAGACAGTTTCATTAGCGTGGCGGAAGAAACCGGCCTCATCAATCCGATCGGCCGCTGGGTGCTGAAAAACGCCTGTATGCAGATGAAAATGCTGCAGGACCTGACTGGCTCCGCCATCAAAATCGCCGTCAACCTGTCCGCGCGCCAGTTCGATGATCCGAAACTGGAGCAAAGCATTGAGGAAGTGCTCAACGAAACCGGCCTGGAGCCGCAATGGCTGGAGCTGGAAGTCACCGAAAGTATGTTGATGGGCGATATTGAAGCCGTCACCGCCAAACTGAAGCGCCTCAAGCAGACTGGTGTCAGTCTGGCTATCGACGACTTCGGCTCCGGTTATTCTTCACTCAGCTATCTGAAAAAGCTGCCGGTGAATGCGCTGAAGGTCGACCGGGAGTTCGTGCGCGATATTCCTGAGGACAGCAACGACATGGAAATCACCTCGGCGATTATCGCCGTCGCCCACAAACTGCAATTGAAGGTCGTAGCGGAAGGCGTGGAGACGGCCGATCAGAAAGAATATCTGATCGCCAATCAATGCGATTTCGCCCAGGGTTATCTGTTCAGCAAGCCTCTGTCCTTCGAGGATCTCTACATCTATCTGAACGAACATAAGCTCAAGCAGACCGCCTGAGCCGTCAATCTCTTCTTCGCTACTCTTCTCTTCACTACTCTTATTTACTCTTCATGCCCCGAGCGCGCCGGCACTCTGTCTGGCGCGCCAATAAGTCGTCCTGGTTAACGAATCGCGCATGCGGTTCTTCACAGTTTCAGCCTAATCCTTTCGACATAAAACAAAATGTCACCTGGATCACAGGCGCTTTTATGCGATTCGTATAACTTGATTACCAGCAGTTATAAGCATGCGTTGCTGACGCCAGGCGGAATACCGACGCCGCACGAGCAAGGACAAAACGCTGACAGGTCAAAGCAGTAAAAGAGACGAAAACCAAGAAATCACCCTGCGCGCTTAGCCGCCAGTGAGTCTTTTATTAACATGGCGATGATATTGGCATGTTGATAATCAGGCGCATGGATGCGCCTGTGCGGCGGCCAGCCGCGGGAGACAGGGCCTGACATGTGCAGGACCTGTCGTTGCAGACAAATAGAAGGGAGCTATTTGTCTGCCTGGTTAATAATAGGGATACTTCAATTTATGCAATGGCTGATCCACGGGATGGAGGCAATACTGTTCGGTCTTATTGTCTGCCTGATATACAGTCTGACTGAAGCCATGAAAAAGGACGCGGATGAACACGTCGTCCTCGGCAACCTCAGCGTCAACTCCGTGCGCAAAGATCCGCGCTGTTCCTGCGCGCCCTCCGAATCCATCAAACAACTGCAGATGTTCTGGTCAACCCAGGTGCTGGAAATGCGCCTGAACGGCTTCGCCCCGGATATCCTGCTGCACCCTGCACTGTTCGAACATACCCTGGACTATCTGCAAGGCGCGGCGGATGCAGCGGCGGAATTTTTTCAGTGCAGCGACCGTCAGCGCCTGCAGATGCAGTGCTATCTCATCGCCAAAGGATTGGGCGCGCCGGGTCATGACGACAACGATCTGGAATTGATTGAGCGGGCGCAGTCTCACCGACACACAGAAATGTACGTCGCCGGCCATTGCGCCGCCGAGCAGTGGCTGTACAGCCAGGAATTTCCCAAAGAGTGCAGTTTGTTCAACAGCATCAACGCCTGGGGATTGGTGGCCTGAGTCAGCACAGTTCCCATTGGGAAGGAATCTGTCTGGGGGAGGCGCCTTCGCTTTCCCCGCCGTCAAGTCTGGTCGCGGTGACGCAAGGTTTCCCCCACTCGCCGTTATCCAGGCGTTGCATGGAGTCCAGGTCCACGGACTGCACCAGATAAACGCCGCCGTCGAACTTGATCTTGGTGCGATGGGAAATACCGTAGATGAACCGGCAATAGTCCATCTTCAGTTGCTGCAGTTCTCTTTCCGCTTTAACAATCTTCCGAACCAGAAATTCTCTCAGACTATCTGCATACTGCGTTGTGCTCATCCCCTTGAACTCCCCATAGCGCCGGACTCCCAGGCCCCGGCGGAAACCCTTTGGCGCGCGCGCAAGCGCACGTATTTAAAGAAGATTACAGACAAACCGGCGATTACGCCACCGCGTGCGCGGCCTTCGCCACGGTTTGGGTGATCGGCGACGTCGAAACGCATAAATTGGCTTGGCGCGAGGCCGGAAACGCCACTAGAATCGAAACTGCCGGACCGCGCGAGGCGCCGCATTCTTCCAGACGCCAACTCGACCGGAAAGCAGCCGTCCAACAAGAGGAACTCACAGAGTCTATGCCGTCCAATCAAATGGGAGAGTCGTACCTCCAAACCCTGAAATCGCTCTCTGATCGCATCGTGGAGGCGCAAAAGCCGATCCGCATCCTGGACGCCATCAAATGGTCGCCGTCGATCCGTCAGCAGTTTTTTGATTCCGGTTTCAAAAAAGCGCCCCAGGTGGACCTTGAGTACTACCAGAAGAACTGCCCGCTGGGTTTCGATCCCGCCGCCAAAAAAGCCGAGTTCTACGAGATAGAGCGCGAGATCAGTAAAAAACTGGGGCAAATGAACCCGGTCACCCAGATCATGCGCCGCGTATGCCGGGAATACCAGATGGTGGTGCGCATGCTGGAAGCGCGCGGCACGCCGGAGTTCAGCTACATCTCGCAGGAGCTGTACGGCTCCCCCAGCGACGCGTTTCATGCCGGTGATCCCACTCTGGCGGAGCTAGGGGAAATGATGGAGATGACTCTGTCCAACCTGCTGAAAGACAACTCCATGCAGGAGTCGGAAAAGAATTTACCCGCGCAATATGTGGTGGACGAATTGAACGCCCGCCTGTCCAACTTTTTCGTCGGCGCCGGCATTCGCGTCATGATCTCCGACGGTATCGCCGCCGATGCGGCGGCGGGCACGGATTACATCAAGATCCGCAACGACGCCCTGTTTAATCAACAGGACGTGGATGTACTGGAAGTTCACGAGGGCTGGGTGCATCTCGGCACCACCCTCAACGGCGGCAGCCAGCCCTACTGCACCTTTTTGAGCAAGGGGCCGCCCTCCGCGACGATCACCCAGGAAGGCCTTGCCGTTTTGAGTGAAATTCTTACTCTGCGCTCCGGCCCGACGCGCCTGTTCAAGCTTATCAATCGGGTGCGCGCAGTGACTCTCGCCGAAGACGGCGCCACCTTCAACGACGTGTTTCATTACCTGTGTGAGAAAGGCATCAGCGAGGACGAGAGCTTCACCCTGGCAGCCAGGGTGTTTCGCGGCAGCACTCCCAATCTGGGCCCCTTCGCCAAGGACATCACCTACATCAAGGGCTTTGTGCTGACTTACAACTTCCTGCGTCTGGCCTTCGCCAGGGGCAAGATCGACCGCCTGCCCATGCTGTTCTGCGGCAAGATCGTACTGGATGATTTGGCTAGCTTGCATGATCTGGAGGAGCAAGGCGTCATTACCGCGCCCCGCTATGTGCCGCCCTTCTTCCAGGATTTGAAAGGGCTGGCGGCCTGGATGAGCTTCTCCCGTTTTATCGGGCAGCTTAACTTCAATCAGCTGGAAGCTGACTACAAACACCTGCTGTAGTCAGCCCCTTATCAGTCCTCTCTGTCCCGACTTGATCAAACCGGAGTAGCCCGACGGCTACTCCTGCTCTCCCTGCCATTCGATGCGATACAGATCGCGGCGGCGGTCCAGATAGTTACGCACGGAACCTTCGTTCTGCAGTTCCTGCAGCTTGTTCAAATCCAGATCGACGATCAGCGTCATCTCTGTATTCGGGGTGGTTTCCGCCATGATGGCGTCGTGGGGGAATGCGAAGTCTGAGGGCGAAAATACCGCTGACTGGGCGTACTGAATATCCACGCTGTCCACCTGAGGCAGGTTGCCCACCGAACCGGCGATGGCCACGTAGCATTCGTTTTCAATCGCCCGCGCCTGGGCGCAGCGACGTACGCGCAGATAACCATTCTTGGTGTCGGTCCAGAACGGCACCAATAGAATCTCCACCTCCTGATCCGACAGCAGACGCGCCAGTTCCGGGAACTCCACGTCGTAGCAGATCAGGATGCCCACCTTGCCGAAATCCGTGTCGAACACCGTCAGCGCATCGCCGCCCTGCATGGTCCATTCTTTCTTTTCATGAGGGGTGGGATGCAGTTTGTATTGAGATTCAATCCCGCCATCGCGACGACACATGTAGGCGACGTTATAGAGTTCGCCGTCTTCGATCACCGGCATGCTGCCAGCCACCACGTTGATGTTGTAACTGACCGCCAGGCGGGAAATTTCCTCCAGCATCTTGTCAGTAAAGCCCGCCAGATACTTGATGGCGTCAATGGAATTAGCATGACGCTCCAGCCCCATCAGCGGCGCGTTGAAAAACTCGGGGAACAACGCCACGTCGCACTTGTAGTCCGACAATGCGTCGATAAAGTATTCCACCTGCTGCAGCACCTCTTCCGCACTGCGCATCTGCCGCATCTGCCATTGCACGCAGCCGATGCGGGCGGTGGTCTTGGCGGCGCCGATCAGTTGCTTGGCGCCGGGTTCGTAGTTCAGGTTATCCCATTGCAACAAAGTGGCGTAGCCTTTGGATTCTTTGTCCTCCGGCAGGTAACCCGTAATGATTTTTTTCACCATGAAATCATTGGACAGCTGAAACGTCAGAATCGGGTCGTACACCTCTTTGCGACTAACCGCTTCGAGGTACTCCTCCGGCGTCATGCTTTTCGCGTAGGACTGATAATTGGGAATGCGCCCCCCTGCCACGATGGCGCGCAGGTTCAGGTTGCGGCACAGCTCTTTGCGACCTTCATACAAGCGACGCCCCAGGCGCATGTCGCGGTAATCCGGATCGACGAACACATCCACGCCGTACAATACATCGCCATTAGGGTCGTGGGTGGTCAGATAAGCGTCTCCGGTGACCTCATCATAGGTGTGCTGATCGCCGAATTTGTGATAATCGATGATCACCGAGAAAGCCGCGGCGACCACTTTGCCGTTGTCTTCGATACAAATCTGGCCTTCCGGGAAAGTTTTCAGCTGCGCGCGAAATTTACGTTTGGTCCAGGCGCCGCCCAGGTTGTGATAGACCTTGTCCATCACCTCCTTGATGTCGTTGTAATCGGCCAATAACAGGTGGCGCAGTATCAAGTGATGATCAAGGCTTTCCTCTTTGATTTTGTCGTCTTTCATATCCATTCCCAGTTTTTAGTTATCTCGACTTCCCTGCCTCCGCGACAATGCGCGACTGGATAAAGGGAAGCGCTTTCGATGAAAATTAGCTTTATTTAAACAAGCACTTATAAAGTTGTCCAAATATTCAGATTAATATACGTTAAGCTCCCTGCACACGTCGTCGCATTTTAGTCGCGCTTTTCCAAACCTATACTTATACGTGAAGGCGCTGTGTTTTTGATCAAAACCTGCAACAAATATCGATGATATTTATTCATTCGAATATGCGGAATCTATCGCCATACAAGTGGTCGACGGCGCTTTTAAAATGGCGGATGCAAATTTAATCCGACAGCGATTTCATATCGTGATAATGTCTAAAGGTAGCCGACTTTTTCGTCTATCGTTTTAGTTACACGTTTTTTATAATGAGCGCCTTAGCTCTGTTGAGATTTGCGAGTGTTTTGGGAATTTACGCCCGGTCGGCTCGAACAAGGATCAACAAGGAAGACTGCGAGGTGATACTTTGATCAGGGTGTTAATTGTTGATGACCACGAGCTGGTGCGCGCCGGCTTGTCCAGAATGTTAAAAGATGAAGACGGTATTGAAGTAGTCGCGGAAGCCCGCTCGGGCGAGGAAGCGGTCAGTATTGTCCGCCAGCATCCGATCGATATTATTCTCATGGATATTCGTATGCCCGGTATTGGCGGGCTGGAAGCCATGCGCCGCATTCATCGTATTGATGAAAGCGTAAAAGTGGTGGCGGTCACCGCCTGTGAAGACGATCCGTTTCCTTCGCGGGTCATGAAAGCCGGCGCTTCCGCTTACATCACCAAGGGCGCGGATATTACCGAGATGGTCAAAGCCATCCGCGTGGTGCATGCGGGGCAGCGTTACATCAGCCCGGACATCGCTCAGAAAATGGCGCTGCGTCCGTTCGACGCGGAAGAAGGCGACGTGTTCGAAAGTCTGTCCGAACGCGAAATGCAGATCGCCATGATGATCGTAAATTGCCATAAGGTGCAGGAGATTTCCGACAAACTCTGCCTGAGCCCGAAAACGGTCAACAGCTACCGCTATCGTATTTTCGAGAAACTGAACATCAACAGCGATGTTGAACTCACCCTTCTCGCCATCCGGCATGGTATGCTCGACGCCAATCAGGTCGGCAGCCTGAAAACCTGAACTTAAGGACTCTGGCGATATAAAACGTCGCCAGCCCCGGGCGCCGCTCCGCACAGGCGGAAAACGGCGCATTTGACAGCAATCCGACGGAAAACTCTGATCGGTGGAATCGCAATCCATTTTCGACGCTAAATCTTTTCTCAAACAACTCACCACGCATCCCGGCGTCTATCGCATGATGGACGCCCGCGGCGAGGTGTTGTACGTCGGCAAGGCGCGCAATCTGAAAAACCGCGTCAGCAGCTACTTCCGCAACACCGGCGTCAGCATCAAGACCCGTGCGCTGGTGGAGAAAATCGCCGACATTGAAATCACCATCACCCACAGCGAAACTGAAGCCCTGCTGCTTGAACAGAACCTGATCAAGACGCTGAAGCCGCCCTACAACATTCTGCTGCGGGACGATAAATCCTACCCCTATATCTATCTGTCGTCCGACTCGGACTACCCTTCGTTGACCTTCCGCCGGGTACGCCAGAAAAAGTCCGGCAAGGGCCGCTTTTTCGGTCCTTACACCAGCGCCGCCGCCGTGCGCGAAAGCCTGGCGCTGCTGCAGAAGATTTTCCGCATCCGCCAGTGCGAAGACAGTTTTTTCAGCAATCGCTCCCGTCCCTGCCTGCAACATCAGATCGGACGCTGCAGCGCGCCCTGCGTGGGATTGATCGATCCGCAGAGCTATGCGGAGGATATGTCCCACGCCACCATGTTCCTGGAGGGGCGTAACCCGGAAATCATCAACGAGACCATCCAGCAGATGGAAGCCGCCTCGATGCAGTTGGATTTTGAGCGGGCGGCGGTGCTGCGCGATCAGGTGGACTATCTGCGTCGGGTGCAGGAGCAACAGGCGATTGAAGGCGTGGCGCGCGACATCGACGCCTTCGCACTCTCTTCGTCACTGGAGCTGGTGGTAGTGCACGGACTGTTTATTCGCGCCGGCCGCGTGGTCGGCAGCAAGTCCTTTTATTTGTCGGAGAGACTGGAAAGCGATGATGGCGATTTGTTGTCCTCCTTCCTCAATCAGTACTACTTTGGCGAGCACGCAATTTACGGTTTGCCTCAGGAAATCACCACCTCTGTCGCCCTGACGGACAAGGACGCGCTCAAAGAGGCCTTTAAAGAAGTCTTCAATCGCAACGTGCGGATCGAGCACAATGTACGCAGCAACCGGGCGGAGTGGCTGCATCTGGCGCAAACCAACGCCAATCAGGCGCTGAGCACGCGCATGCAGTCGCAGGACGCGCAGTTGCAGCGCTGGCAGTCATTCTGCGACGCACTGAGCCTGGAAGCCTCCGTGAAGCGGGTGGAATGTTTTGACGTCAGCCATACCTTCGGCGAGGCGACCGTCGCGTCCTGCGTAGTGTTCGGACCGGAAGGGGCGATCAAGGATCTGTACCGCCGTTACAATATCAAGGATGTGCCCGCCGGCGACGATTATCACGCCATGGAGCAGGCGCTGACGCGGCGCTACAGCAAGCTGAAAGACAGCGACGTCGGTCTCCCCGACATCATTCTGATCGACGGCGGCAAGGGGCAGCTTGGCATCGCGCACCAGGTCTTTGACGAGCTGCAAATCACCGGCGTCACGCTGATTGGCGTCGCCAAAGGCGTAACGCGGAAACCCGGCATGGAAACCTTGTTCATTTCCGCGGATAATTCGATCCTGAATCTGTCGGGCGACTCCACCGCCCTGCATCTGATTCAGCAGATCAGGGATGAGGCTCACCGGTTTGCGATCACTGGACACCGGAACCAGCGCAATAAAAAGCGAACGCAATCGGTTTTGGACGCCGTGCCCGGCATTGGTCCCAAACGCAGACGGGACCTGCTCAACTATTTCGGCAGCGTGCGCAATATAGAACGAGCCAGCCTCGAGGAAATCAAGCGCGTGCCTGGCATTAGTGAAGTGATAGCTCAAACAATTTATGCAGCCTTCCATGAATAAACGCTCAAAAAAGTCGGTTTTTCTCAATTTCCCCAACATCCTGACCTTGGGCAGACTTGTCCTGATCCCCGTCATTGTCGTGATTTATTACCTTCCCTTTCAGGGCAATTACGTGGTGGCGGCGGCGATTTTCGCCCTGGCGGCGGCGACGGACTGGCTGGACGGCTATCTGGCCCGACGCTGGAACCAGATGACGCCCTTCGGCGCGTTTCTCGACCCGGTGGCGGACAAAGTCATCGTGGCGGTGGCGCTGGCCATGCTGGTGGAGGCTCATCACAACCTGGCCCTTACCGCTCCCGCCATTGTCATCATTGGACGGGAAATCGTCATTTCCGCCTTACGGGAATGGATGGCGGAAATGGGCAAACGCGCCAGTATCGCCGTGAACTTCATCGGCAAAGTCAAAACCAGCTGTCAGATGCTCGCCATCACCGCCCTGCTCGCATTTCCGCCGGGAATGAAAGAAGCCTGGGCTGGCTTGGCGTTGCTCTATATCGCCGCCCTGCTCACGCTCTGGTCCATGTTCGTTTATCTGCGGGCGGCCTGGCCGGAACTGACCCGGGATTCCTGATTCCTCATCCTGTCCGGAGGTCTGTTCGCCCCCTTGCGCCAGACCTCCGCGACGCTCTGAACGTTACCCGCTGGTTACCTGATCATCGCTCCCTCTGCACAAAGAAACACCTGACCGCAAAACCGCAACAGGCCGATAACAAAGCGCCTGGTCGCCAATCTGATGTAACAAAAAACTCCCCTGGAAAACTGGCGAAACCTCACTATTTGACCAAGACTAGAGATAAGGGTGTATAGGTGCGCAAATATGAAGGACGCGATAAGCAAACTAAAACCCGCCAAAGCCAAGGCGGTAATCGACAGTTTCGAAAACTCATGGATGATCTGGGAGATGGTCAGGGAGGCCAAAGCTCACGGTAGATGCGAACGTAAAATAGTCGTCGACCGCGATTTTTCCCCTCTTGAACTTGAACAGGCGTTTCGTTGCCTGGGCCTGAGTTTCGGTTCTTTCGTGGACAAGAAAGTGGATATGGCCGAGTGGTTTCTATGGCTGGTCTGCCCCGAAACCATCGTTTCCTACGCGGAGCCGGACCCGCCTTACTGAAGCGTCTGGCGACGCTCCATGTAACATCGGAACCTTAGCTTAACTGGATTTGACGTCGTTGACGGCGAAAGGTCGCAGCGCCTGCTGGATATCCTGGTACAGCCCCGGCAACCACACCGGCGCGTTCTGAGGCGGCGCCTCCAGGGCGCGCAGACGGAAGTCCTGTGGCGCGATGATCACATCAATATTGCTCGCCCCCACTCGATTAGCCAGGATAAACAAATCCTCCACCGCCGGGTCGCCCATCGCCAGACATCCCACGGATGACGCCTTGCCATGAATGAAAATATCCCCGCCCGGCGACGAACGCCCTTCCGCCCTGGCGTGTTCAAGATCAAACGGATTGGGATAGTTCAGCTTCATGGAGAGGTGGAAACTGCTGTTGGGATTGAAGCCTTCGATCCGATAAAAGCCCTCCGGCACCTGTCGGTCGCCTTCGCGTAACTTGGGACCGGCGACGCCGCTGGCGGCCTGAATGGGATAGGCGCTGACCAGAACCTGGGCGCCATCCTGCTCCGCCCATAACTCCAATCGCTTCTCCTCTTTAAACGCCAGCAGGGTTATGCGTTGCGGCGGATACGCCACGCCCGCCTTGGCGAATGCGGCCTGCAAACCAGGCTCCACCACTGGGCCGATATTGCGCACCACGTCATCCAGCGTGCGTCTTCCTTTCAAATCCAGGTACAGAGGAACCCAGATCGAGCGCCCAAACTTATAAAAACAGGTCAGGGCCAATGTCGCCGCCAGCGATACGCCCACCATGACAAACTTGAACTTCTTCGACATACCGCTCTCTTCCGCTCGTCGCCCTATCGGACGGCAACATGATCTTTCAGCCGCCAGATCATAATGACTCGCGTCATCCGCCTCAACTCATTCATCTCATTCTTCCGGCCTCAACTTTATGCGCGTCGCTAACGCCGAAAACTCCTCCGCACTGCTATATTCAAAGTGAGGGGAAGTCGCGTTTTCTGAAGTCTGATCAAACAGCGGCTGTCGCGCCGGATCTGAGTGGCGACAAGCTGCGCTGCGTCAACGCGGCGCAAACCTCTATCGATAATGATGAGTACTGAATCAGTGAGTTAATGGACAGCACATGAGCAATACTGATCCTCAACCACCACAGAAGCTGCCTTTGAACTGGGTTGTATGGACCTTGGCGGTCGCCTTGATGCTTTACTACCTGCCCTCCATGCGAGACCGTCCGGAGCCCGCCGTTAAACTACCCTACAGCGAATTCAAGATGCTGTTGCGGGAGGGGCAAATCGGCAGCGTCACCCTCCGCGGCAGCGAACTTGACGGCAAATTCATCACTCCACGCATGTTTCCAGAGCAGCGGCGGCAATACTCCCGCTTTCTGACCCAACTGCCGGATTTCGGCAATGAGGCCATATTGGCGGAGCTGGAGGAGCAGAATATTCCACTCGAGGTGAAAGAGGGCCATGACGCCAGCAGCTCCAAGGTGATTTTGCTGTCCTACCTGCCCTGGATCATGTTCATGATCATCCTGTTCTGGCTCTCCCGACGCACGCTCCGCAACTTCTCCGGCCGGGGCGGCGCCTTCGATTTCGACAAGCGGCTGGAGACCCAGTTTGTCTGCCAGAAGCCGGACACCACGTTCGATGAGGTCGCCGGACAAACTAACGCCAAACGGGAAGTACAGGAACTGGTGGAATACCTGCGCGATCCGGACCGCTTCCACCGCGTCGGCGCTTTGGCCCCACGAGGCGTCTTGTTGATGGGTCCGCCCGGCACCGGTAAGACGCTGCTGGCCAGAGCCCTGGCCGGAGAAGCCGGCGTCAATTTCTATCCCATGTCCGCCTCTGAATTTATTGAAGTCTTCGTCGGCGTCGGCGCGTCGCGGGTGCGCCAGTTATTCAAAACCGCCAAAGAGACCGCCCCCAGCATCATTTTCATTGATGAGCTCGACAGCGTCGGCCGCACCCGGGGCGCAGGCTATGGCGGCGGCCATGATGAAAGGGAGCAGACCCTGAACCAGATTCTCGCGGAGATGGACGGTTTCGCCGGGCACGACGCCGTCATCGTATTGGCCGCCACCAATCGCCCGGACGTACTGGACCCGGCGCTGATGCGCCCCGGTCGCTTTGACCGTCACGTCACCCTGGATTTGCCGGATCAGGAAGGCCGCGTCGCGATTCTCAAGGTTCACGCCAAACGCATTCCTCTGGCGGACGACGTCAATCTCCCCCAGATCGCAGCGGGGACGCCTGGGTTCTCCGGCGCAGACCTGAAAAACCTGATCAACGAAGCCGCCATTCAGGCCGCACGGGAAAATCGGGACCACGTACACAGTCTGGATTTCGACATCGCCCGGGATAAAATTATTATGGGCGCGGAGCGCACTCTGATCATTCCGCCGGATGAGAAACATCGTCTCGCCGTACATGAGTCCGGGCACACCTTGGTCGCCTATTACCTGCCCAATACCGATCCGCTGTACAAAGTCTCCATTGTCCCCCACGGACGCAGTTTGGGCGGCACCCATCAAATGCCCTTGCAGGAACGACATACTTACCCGGAAGAGTATCTGCGCGACAAGCTCGCTGTGATGCTGGCGGGGCGCATCGCCGAGCGTGAGTTGCTGGGCAGCGTCAGCACCGGCGCTGACGACGATATTCATCAGGCGACGGGGCTCGCCCGCGCCATGGTCAGTCGTTGGGGCATGTCGAAAGAGGTGGGGCCAGTGGATCTGCGCGACAGCGAAGAACATCCTTTCCTCGGTCGCGAAATGGCCCAGCCGCACCACCACAGCGAGTTCTCAGCGGAAATCATCGACAAGGCCGTGCGCGAGCTGCTGGTGTCCTCGGAAACCATCGCCGCCGAGCTGATTCGCACGCACCGGGAAAGGCTGGACAAACTGGTGTCATTGCTGGAGCGCTCAGAGACGCTGCACAAGGCGCAGATAGACGAATGCCTGCAAACCGGGGCGTCGTAACGCCCCGAGTGGGACCGCTGGCGAGAGTGCGCCAGGGAACCGCTGAAAAACTATCTGCGGTGTCGCCAATGTTGTTCAGAGGTGCTCTAGTCGCCTTTGATTTCCACTTCTCTGCCTTTCACCGTGACTTCGCCGGCCTTGGGCACTTTCAACGTTAATACGCCGTTCTTGAAGTTCGCATACAAACGCTCGCCGTCAGCGTTGTCCGGCAAAGTGAGGATACGCATAAAGCTGCCGTAGCTACGCTCCACGCAGTGATAATCCTCTCTTTTTTCTTCCGATTCATGCTTCTTTTCGCCGCTGATTGTCAGCCGTTGGCCGTCCAGACTGACTTTTACGTCCTCTTTGGAGACGCCCGGCAGCTCGACGCTGATGCTGTAGGATTCCTTGCCTTCGGAAATATCCAGATTAGGCTTCAGCAAGCCCGCCCACTCCCTGCCCAGGCCGAATTCCGGCAGTTCGGGATATTTAAAGGAGTGCAGCATGTCATCGAAAAGGCGATCCATTTCCTGGCGGAACCTCGCCATGGGATAGTTACTGGATTGACGTGAACTGACAGGGACTTCGCTCGCTGTTTTACCTTCCTGGTGCAGCCAGTTCCAGGGAGACCATTTCTTCAGGTTCATATCGACCTCCTCGCTTTTCTCTCCATGGATAAATGCGTCGCCAACGCGCCGTCAAATGCGGGCGTCGACTCAGACACAGTGTAACGCTGCGAGGTGTTCTGGGGTGCTGAAGGCAGGTTGAATCTTGATGGAGATCAACTGATTTTTAGTCGATTAATCACTATCAAATCCCGCGCTGAGCGCAATCTTTTATAACGTCCCAGTAAGAAAAAATGCCACTTCCATCAAAGCATTAAAGCCCTCCCGCAGAACGGGCGTCTACGGGAGAACGATTATCTTCATTTATACGAAGGTGTCCGCCACCAACGTCGGCTTGGCGGGATCAAAACGTACGACGCCAGTATGGGCGTCCATGGCGGTGGCGTGGCTGACGACCACCCAACCACTGTTGCGGTAATACAGAAAGTTAAACGCCACAGGAAGATTAAGGCCAGGCAGATTGTCATTGCCATACTGACTGAAATCAAAGACCGAAATGACGTTGGGCGTCACGGCGCTGATCAGGTTATTGACTCCGACATTGCCGGGATGCTGGTGGTGATAGACGCGAAAGTAAGCGCCGCCAAGAGGCGATTCGGTAATGAAGAAGGCGCAACCGTTCATCGCTGCGGTAAACACGAATCGATGCTGGGGATTATGCCTTGGCACATCGACAAATCCCGGCAGCCCCGCGCCGTTGACATAGGGACACCAGTAGCCGGTCAACGCGCTGTCATTCGCAGGGTGGTCGTGGATCACCGCAAATCTGGATTGACGTCGGCCGCCCACTGGCGTCGCGGCGGGCTGTAAATCGAAACTTCCCATTTTCGTGTACGGCAACAGATCCACTGCGGCCCTTTCAGCCATGGATACGCCCTGCGGATTGTTATTGCGCCTTTGGATATGCTCATCGAACCAGCGATGATTGATCGTATTGTTGTTCAGAAACGCAATGGGATCGCTTATGAACTGGGTATTGCGGTTATCCACGTTACAACTCCTTGATATGGCTGAATATAAGCTCACTGCACAATACAAGCCCAAGCGCCTGGACGCCATCAAACCCGCCATTAAAAATTCATCATGTCGCCGTCATTTTCAGAGCGTCCGGTAAAGCGCCTACTCCAACAGCGCCATGTGATCTTTCACCGCCGCCGCAAGCCCGCCCTGAGTTTCATATCGCTCTTTCACGCACACCTCATACGCTCGACGCATTTGCGCCGCGCAGCGATGCGCCGGCATGCGTCCTTCGCCGGTTCCCAGACCGGGACATAAGAGAGAGCGAATCTGACGGCCGCCCGGTGCGTTCATTTGATTGTGACGAATCACCGCTTGCAGCACCGCCTTGAAAGCCAGATACGCATTAGCGGTTTGCGAAACGTCCATAGGAACGCGCATGGTGGGAGCGGAAATGAGAAAAGGAATGCTTTTATGATCGGTTTCAACAACAATCGCCTGTCCAACGGGGATCTCACCAAAATATTCAGACTCCAGCGTCTGACGTACTTTCGCTTCCAGTTCCCAGCCAAAGTGCAGGCTGTATTTGAGATCCAGACCGCCGTCCATGTAACCGAAGCTGTTGGCGGGACTCACGATAGCGTCGGCGACCTGTTTCAGAATATCGCCGTCGATGACTTCTACATTCGCCAGCCCATCAAACTGGCGTTTCCAGGCGTAAAACAGATCCAGACTGTACGCCACTAATTGAATGGTAAAAATGCAACCTCCTTTAGACGACCCAGTATGGGCCGCAAGGGGGTGGAATGTAGACGATCAGCCGCAACAAGTCACCACAGATTTCCACTCGGCATATTCTCCAGGTCCTTGGCGCGCTTCAGGTGCTCCAGCAAGGCGAACAGCTTTTTGTTAACCGCCTTCTCCAGCACCCAGCGTTGTCCGCCGTATAAAATCACCGGGCAACTGTCGGACCAGTCGTAGACATAACCGCAATGGGAACAGGCGTGAGGCCAACGCACATGGTAAATGGACTCGGGCATCTGGGTCAGATAGTCCCGCAACTCCGGGTGATCGTCAGTGGCCCGCAATACGCCCAGCCAGCACTTCTTACAACGCCACTCTTCCAGCTCAGCTCTGATGGGTTTACTCTTTCTCATACAGAATACTGTATATAAATACAGCGTTAAAGAAAAGCGCTTTTTACTTCCACTGCGCGCGCTCTATTGCAGAATGGCGATTGTATCCCGGCAACGGCGAATAATGTCGAGCTGCATCAGCCGGGCCAGACGCCCTTCGCTGTCGCGTATTTGTTTGCGAAGAAAAATCGGGGCCACCAACGAAATTAGCACACCGACCGAGGAAACCGCAGGAAAGATCAACGCGATTTTGTAGGCGGCGGTGTCGCCGGAAAAATGCTGCACGGATTCCGCCAGAGCCCAAGCCACCAGAAAGAACGCGAAAAAGCACAAAGGCAGCGCCCAGCGCGCGGTTTTGTCCCGCTTGATATCCTCTTTGATGGTTTGCGTGCGCTGGTCAAACAGTTTGAGCAGGCTCTGCCAGATATCTCTGGCGATGGCCTCCGTGTTCACCCGGTTCTGCTGAATGGAGCCGACGCGAAATAACAGCGGACGCTCAGGTTTGACCTTTTCCAGCGCGTAGACATCCAAATATTCCAGCCGCCCGCTTTCCGGGCTCACCAGATCGATTTCGCCGCCCGCCAGATTCAATCTGCAGATCACCTGCCCTTTTTGCACTGTTTGCCCAATCGCGGCGATGGGATAGATAGAGCGTACGCGTAACATATCAAGCAGCGTTACATCCGGCAGATGAACGGCTATCTCCATGAACTGGCCTCATTTATAAACCGCGCTGCGGCAGCGTTTCTTTAGTCAACGATTCAAATATAGCCCTATTCCTGGGTTCGGGCGAAAAGGTGATAGTATGACTCCGCCGGGCGTCCCGCCTCATTGTTCAGAGACATCATTATTATGCGCCTCAGAGACCTTAAAGGGCTTGGACCCAAGTCAGAAAAAGACCTCATCGCCATCGGCGTCGATACGCCGGAAAAGCTCAGGGAAATCGGTCCGGTCAGAACGTTTCTGAAGTTGAAGCAAGCCAGCGCCGCCAAACCCAGTCTTAACTTTTTATACGCCATGGTCGGCGCCGTGGAAGATCGCCACTGGATGGAAATCGCCAAGTCGGAAAAGACGCGATTGCTGATGGAGCTGGAGGGCTATCGGGAATTGGAGGAAATACTACGCGCGGAAGGATTGAGTTTGGAGCAGGATTAACCGGTGCGGCTACAGTTACTCAGTTAATAAAGCGATTACAACTACTGTTACCAAAGCCGCCACAGCTAATATAGATGAAGCATTGCGACCGAGTCAGAGTTAAAGCGCATCCATGCGCATGAGAACTCATATGGCGACATGCTCGCCACGCAACTACCTTCATGCATAACCGGCCAGTTTGGAAATATCCGACGCATTGAGGCTGAATATGCGCCAGTTATCCTCGCACTTCGCGCCCTGGGAGCGATAGAACATCGCCGCCGGCTCGTTCGTGGTTAGGACATCCCAGCGAATCTTGCGCCCCCCTTCACGCAGACACTCCCGCGCCAGCGCCGCCATCAGTTTTCCGCCAAGCCCCAGGTAGCGATACTGTTGCTCAATAAACAGCTCCTTGACGTAAATCCAAGGCGTCAGGTCATAGGTGAACGGCAAGCTGTAATACACCAGCATGCCTACCGCTAGTCCATCAGACTCCGCCACATAGACGCCGAAATCGCGATTGACGAATAAACGCCGCTCCAGTTCCTCCAGGGTGACGGCGAAGTCCTCAGCATAGCCTTCAAACTCGGCCAGTTGCCGCATCATGCTCAGCAGGCGCGGTCCGTCCTCCAGGCGCGCCGGGCGGATGACGCAGGGATTATCGCTAGGCATCCGCATCCGTCTCCAAAGTGAAGCCCTCATCAATCCACCCTGTCACGCCGCCGATCATTTTTTTGACCGGACGTTGCAGACTCGCAAGCTTGATCGCCGCCTTCTCCGTCGCATTACAGTGCGGACCGGCGCAATACACCACAAATAAGGTATCGGCAGGATAGGCAGCCAGATTCTGCTCGTTCAGACGCGTATAGGGCAGGCTGATGGAGCCGGCGATATGGCCTTTGCGATAGGCTTCATCGCCTCTCACGTCCAACAGTACAAAATCCTGACGCTTGTTGCTGATGGCGTGATGAACGTCCCAGCAGTCGGTTTCAAACTGCAACAACGCCTGAAAATGCGCCAAGGCGGTTTGGCTGTCTGCGGCGGGAATTCTGGATACAACAGATGACATAAGATTCTCCTTTGGGTTAGTGCGTGATCATTATTGGTTTTCCAATGTCAATCCGCCATTGGCTTGAAAGACATTGTTCGTTAATATCAAGCCAACCTCTATTAAAGAGACGAATAGGAGATCGTCGATGCATAACGTGGCCATTCTGGCGTTTGAAGACGTGGCGTTTTTTGAGTTGGGCTGCGCGGTGGAGCTGTTCGCACTGCCCCGTTCGGGCATCGAAGACTGGTATCAGTGCGATCTCGTCTCGTTCACTCCCGGACCGCTGACGACTACCTCAGGATTTCAGATCTGCGCCCGTCAGGTGGAGAATCTCGATGCCTTCAGCACCCTGGTCATCCCCAGTTGGCCTACCCAGCTCACTGACATTCCCGCCCCCATCGCCAACGCCGTCACACGTTTCTACGAACAGGGCAAACGTGTGCTGTCTCTCTGCTCCGGGGCTTTTCTGCTGGCGGAACTAGGACTGTTCGAAGGGCGACAGGCGACCACCCATTGGCGCTACGGCGACAAGTTCAAAAGCCGCTATCCCGGTGTCGACTATGTGGATGACGTGCTGTATGTATACGATGGCGTGATCGGCTGTTCGGCGGGCAGTTCCGCTGCGATAGACCTCTGTCTGGAAGTGATTCGCGATGATTACGGTTATAAGGTCGCCAACCGCATGGCGCGGGGCATGGTATTGTCCGCCCACCGCAAAGGCGGCCAGGCGCAGTTCGCGGAAACGCCCGTGCCGGAAAACAACAGTCAGTTCCACAACGCCATTGACTGGGCGCTACGCAATCTGGATAAATCCATCGACATCAATCTGTTCGCCCAGAAAGCCAGCATGTCCCGCCGCACTTTCGACCGGAAGTTCCGCGCCGACTTTAATATCACGCCGAAGGAGTGGCTGACCCATCAACGCCTGAATCTGGCCAAAGAGATTCTGGAAAATCAAAACTACAGCATCGAGAAAGTCGCCGCCCTCTCCGGCTTTGACAACGCCACCACCATGCGTCACCACTTCCGCAAAGAATTCGGCATCACGCCGACATTGCACAGGAAGAACTTTAGTCCGCTGGTGAATGGGAACATGGTCAGCGAGAGTGTTACGTAATATTACTTAGAATGAACACACATTTTCGGTAACCCTACGAATACGCTTACGCCCTTATCCGCCGTACTCTATTTAGACACCCTTTTTCTGCTCGTACACGGATTTACCCAGAAACTCCGACGTTTTCTATGGGGAACCTTCGTTTTGATAAAAAATTTCATTTCTAAAATAACGGTCGCCAACACGGAGCAGTTCGCCGCATTTACCCCTTCAGAGGAACGCACTCGGCTTAGCGCTTCTCTTTACATCATGTCAGGAAAAATCATCGAAGCAGCGGGGAGACATAACCAAATGTCCATCGCCAAAAAAGCAGTTGAGCTACATCGCTGGTATGGCATGGCTCTGAACAACGCCGATATCAGCGCCATGCAGCAATTTATTGAGCGACAGATGGTGTCGAACGACTATCCTGAGGACAGTCTGTTCCGCAAGTGGGCCACTTACTACTACAAGCATTTCAACATCAACGAGCCCCAGGAAGACATTCCGCAAAGATAAAGGCTTGCGCAGCGAGGTCACTCCAGGGGGAATTGTCCCAGGAAACGTTTGAAGACATCCGCCACAAAGCCGGACGCCTCCAGTTTCTTGAGCGACTGGTCATAGCCGGCTTGCAGTCGCGCCATCTCCGGATGCACGGAAGCCTTCACGAATACGTTGTAGTAAGGGCGGCTGACCAGGGGCTTGGGCAAATAGGTGATGAGCTTATCCAGGCCTCTCTGGCGCAAATCGTAAAGCGCCTCCTGGGTGTTCATCGGCGCGGCTTCTATGCGCCGGTTCAGCAGCATCTCCACCAGCAGGGTATGGCGACTCACCTTGACGATATTCAAATCAGAGTTCCAGAATTCCGGCGTATACGCCCACTCGTTCACCGCGCCAATACGCAGGTTTTTAAGGTCCTCCAGCGTATTGAAAGTGATATAGGGCTGATTGTCCTTGAGAACAAAGAAGTGCCAGCTCAGGTCTTTGTAAGCTGCCTGAGGATAGTTCAAATATTCGGCGCGCTCTTCTTTGAAAGAAAAGCTCATCACCATATCCACTCGGCCCTGATGGGCTTCGCGAATTATTCGGGCGCCAGACTCTATCAGTTGGAATTCATGCTCAATCGACAAGTCATTGAGAATAGCCCTGACGATCTCAACATCGATGCCCGTGAAAACGCCATTTATCTCCATTCGATAACGTAGTTCAGGCGTCCCTACCACGATTAGCGGTTTCGCCCCCGTCCCCATCGCGAACGATAGCAGGATAACCACCGCCAATCCCCTGAACCACCTTAGGAATACCGCCATAAGACTCCTTCATTCAGAGAAGCATTGGTCTGTAAAGATAAGCTTAGACGGTCGGCGAAGAGGCGGCAATGAGCTTGGAGATGCGCCGCCGCTTAATTGAAAAAATAGTCGCCCACACTGATAAGCATCGGGCGACCTGTTGCGAGCCTGGCCTTAAAAATCATCCGGCATGGCGTTTTCCATCCAGTCTCGATCAATATCGGAGCCGTCCCACTTCGCAGCCACCTGATCGATCAACTCCTGAACCGTGCCGCCCTGAATATCAACATCCGTTCCCATACCGAAAAAAGAGTACAGCACGTCTTCATAGAAGTTTTCCGGGTCCACTTCATATTCATTCGGATCAAAGGCCAGAATCTCCTCGTCGGACTTATCGTCATCATAGTTATCGCGGTAGATCTCCAGAATATGCTGGGTCGCTTTTTCTTTCAGCGTCATTCTCTTTCTCCTCTGTGGAAACGTATTTCAAAGTCATGATGGCAAGGTTCTGATACATGGGCAAATAGGTTGCTGGCGACGCGATAGAGGGATTGCCTCGTCCCGCTAACGTTCCTCCAAAACATCGTCAAGGCTGACGACTCTCATGCGTCGTCCCACTCGCGCATACGATATCAACCATAGCCCGGCAAAGAACGAGGTCGCGTCCATATGCGCAAAAGGCGCCTGAAACGGCTCTATAAACTCACTCACAAAATATATCGCTACGCCGACGGCTCCCAGCAGATTATAAAATAGCGACAACCGACGCGAGACCAATGGCTCAGGCTCTTTATATTTCGCCAAAGAAGCGGGAGTCACCAGCAGCACAATAAGTAACGGCAGCGCGGTTAAAAACTCAGGGTTATAAAAATCGAGCATGCTTTCTCCCTCTTGAAAGCGCCATTGAAGCCCAAAAAATGAGCGCCTGACACAAATACGGTTGTGTCTTTAGCAATTCCTTCCCAACAACCCAATAACAAGCGTCAGACGTGGCGCGCCTGTATAAAAATAACACTGATCATAAATTGTAAAAATTCCCGGAAGCCCTACGGAATAAAGGGAAGCCAGCGTTTTCCAAAGAGATATCCACAGGTTGTGTGGATATCCAAAGCCGTAAAACAGGTCAAATAGCAGACAATATCGAAAAAGTTAACCGTCCCAGCACGGAATTTGAACCGCCATTGGATAATCCCGTCGCCTTAAGCTATCTATTTCTATACTTACAGCAAAGAAAACAACTCGCTACTTTTCAACATGGACCGGCTATGAAAAAACTTTATTTGGCGTTAATCGGCCTCGTCATGATGTCAGGCATAGTTAAAGCAGAGACTGTAGAACTCGTCACCCTGCAATACCCTCCTTACCAGTATCAGGAAGAAGATGAAGTACAAGGTTTGGTAGTGAACATCGTCAATGAGGCCTTCCGTCGTGTGGGCATGGATACCAACATCCGCCTGAACGCCTGGCCCCGTTCATTGGAAATGGTGAGAAGTGGACAGGCCGACGCCATTTTCACTGCGTACAAAACTCCCGAGCGTGAAGAATTCCTGTATTACTCCAACGTCATATTAATGCCACAGGAAATCGTCCTGTTCGCCAAAAAAGACAGCAACATCAGCTTCAACGGCGACCTGACCGCCCTCGCCAACGTAAAAATCGGCGTGGTGCGCGACATCAGCTACGGCAGCACCTTCGACGAAGCCCGTAAAAATGGCATGTTCAAACAAATCTCCGAAACCACCAACCTGGAACAGAGCGTTAAAAAACTCGAATCCGGACGCATCGACCTGCTCATCAGCAACAAATACACCGCCCTGGCGATGTTCAAAAACCTCGGCTTCGCCGGCCAGTTCAAAGAACTCACCCCCTCCATCCAAAGCGTCCCCAGCTACATCGCCTTCTCAAAAAAGAAAGACCTCGCCGGCCTACGGGACAAATTCGACGCTGCGCTGAAAGAGATGATGTCGGACGGGAGTTATGACAAGTATTTGAGTGCTTATTCTGATTAGGGGGCTCTACAAAATTGAGAAACAGGAGAGAAGTACCCAATAGTGATCAAGTCCTAGCGCGGCAAGTGATAGCCCCTCTCGACGTGCTTCAAGAATTCTGATTATGTACGAGCCGCCATTTACGCAACCAATGCAGTAGAGGCGGTACATTGGCAAGCTAACCAAAACCAAAGGCGGTTTCGTCATGCGGGTATGTTGAACGCCACATAACGGTGGACGCTTCCAGTGCAGAATTGGAGTCTACGGGGCAGCCCAGGCGCACTCGCAGTTGTCGGTTCACTTTGAGGAACGGCTGGACGCTCACATCGATTTGTGACCTGGTTGACACCGAGTTTTGAACGCCCTCCCAAAAAGAAAACTCGATACACATATGAGTATGTTGCAAAAGAAAACTGCAAAGGCGCAAAAATACTTTAGTCATCCAAGCATCAAACATGCAACATAAAATACCTATATTGATGCCAGATTAATAATAGCCGGAAGATTCAATATGCGAGAACCAACACAATTGACCACTCTCACCCCACAGTTAAAAGTCATTCTATTTTTCCTTTTATTAGATTCAACCTATCGTAGATTATTGCTTTCATTTTCTCATCAGGATTAAACCTCAAACACGCCTCCAAATCTGCGACAGCAGAACTCATATCTCCCATTTCAAAAAAAACATTAGATCTATTATAAAAAGAAATTGGGTATGCAGGATCCTTTTTAATCGACAAGTCAAAGTACTTCAAAGAGCTCTCATAATCCTTAAGCTGATACAAAATTGTTGCCATGGCACTATATGCAGAAGCGTCTTCATATCCCATAGAAAAGGCCTTTTCCAAATCTTTTAACGCCAAATCATATTTCTCTATCATTGCATATGTAACACCCCTGTCTGCATATGCCAGACTGAATTCTGGGTCAACTTTAATAACATCACCAAACAAATCAATGGCATCATCTACTTGGCCTTTTGAAAGAAAGTTTCTAGCCCTAACACAAAAAGGAGACAAGTCAACTTTTATTTTCACTTAACAAATCCTCTCAATTTCAACGCACTCAATAAAATCTATCAAATAGATTTCAACAATATCAAAACCCGCACCGGATTTACGCACACCCACACTAATTATACCAACCACATCCACTATAATTTTTAGCCTTATGCCCCCCAATCACTTATGGACAATAAACAAACTCAATATCTTTACCTACGCACTCCACATTTAAACTTTGACAGTATAAGTATACCCTGCCCTCAGCTTTTGCTGACCTACGTTATCGAGAGCAGGTAGCATAGTCAAATCATAACCAGTAACATTACAACTTAAAAACCACAATTCATTTTAGCGGTTTCCATGGCTGCCCCACAGACTCCAAATAGGGAATATCCTTCATTAATCCCCCGGTCAATTCAACATTAGGAACTCCTAGCTTACTAGGAAATGTTGCACAGTTAAATGTAGTATCCATCCAACCTTCTGCGCCAGGAAATCCATAAAGCAAGTTGTCTGACACTTTCTTGACCCCAAACGCCTCATGCGCTTCAACCAAGCTATTATACTGGCTCCTTGACACAGATATATCATATTTAAACACTGTTTGAAGCTCTCCTTTACGATCTTTCAATGGAGACTCAACCACCTCTCGAAATACATACCGATCCTCAGTCACAACACCAGGGTAGGTATTGTGACCTCCACGCCTAGAGAGAGAATAGACGGCTTCATATGCAGACTTGTCAGTAATAGATGGACCGTATCCGTAAATCGTCTCCCCTCCATCAAATGAATATCCAACATGCCCCGTTACCTTATAGGGGTGGAGACCTGTAGCTTCCGCTCCCTTCAGATCATCTACTGCACCAGCTCCACGAAACCCAAAAATACTTACTGTCCGCCTACTTTCCGGTACTGTCTGTTTTAACTCAACTTTACGCCCAAGCGATCTTTCAGTAGCAAACAACTTTGTTTCGACAGAAAGCGTCGCTTCAGCTACAGCTCCCTTCGCCCCTCCAAAGGCTTTAGGTAAACCCAGCGCACCTAGGAGTCCTTCTCCAAACATCTCCAGCACACTACTGGCCCGTTCAGAGCCGCCAAGGAGTCTTAGGCTTTCGTAATCCTTAAAGTAGGCCTCACCTTCATTACCCAGCACTCCACCGTCTTCTGAGATTTGTCCGACTAAACCTATCATAAGGTCTCGGCCAAACTTATCTCCCAGTCGTCCTGGCCCACGCAGATCCATGGGATATGCTTCCTTAACCCATCTTATGTAGCCGTCTCTTATCTCCTGAGTAAGCTGGGTTTCAGAGAACAGGTTTACTTGTAGCGCCAAATGTTCTGGCTCATATTTAGCGTCTAAAGCTGCTTGATAAAAGTCTTCTTCCGTGGCTGTATCGTAATATTCTCTCCATTCACCAAGCTCTGCTTCTGCGTCGGGTTGATACTTGATCCAATTTGCAGGCAACGAACCGCCATTTTCAGCGATGATGGAGTCATAATCACTACGGCTAATCATATCGTAGGACTCGCCATCCATAAGTCCGCCACTATCTAAAGACGCAGATAGCAATGGGTCAGAATATGGGTCTGTAATATGCTCCTTTATTGAAAACTTTTTAAATACCGCTTCCTTGGCTTGCTCCGTCCACTGGGCGACCTTATCTCCTAACGGCCTTGCGATCGCCCCGCCAAGCGGGGCGCCGAAGACTTCTCCAGCGACTTGCATATAGTTGAACTTGCCATGGCCGTATGCCGCTTTGTTGGCGACGCTGCTGGCCGCGCCATTGATAAGCGCGCCACCCAGGTCAAAGTTCATGTCGCCAACGGAATAGTTCAGCTTACCGGCCAGCTTACCAATATCCGTACTACCCAATATGTTGCCTACGCCAGCAGTCAGTACGCTTGCGGATAGCGTGCGCCAATCAAAGTGCTCTTGCCTGCCCACCGCCATGGAAATGGCTTGGCGCGTGACCGACCGGACCCCTGCTTGACCCGCCGCCTTCATTAACTCGCCAGCCTTAGCGGCCTCACCAATAATGTCATGGCCGACAGCAGCCACAACGCCCTCAATCGCCACATCTTTCCATGAAAAATGGAAACCATTTTGCTGGCCGGTGATGATGGCCCCCGTCTGCGTAATGGCGGAACTGGTGATGCCTGCCGCCAACACCCCTGCGCCGACACCGGCAACCGTCCCGATAGTGCCTCCAACTGCACCCGCAACAGCACTGCTAACTGCTCCATAGACAGCAGCCCCCACACCAGCAGAGACTATTGCTACCGCTACGGCAACAATTATTAGGAAATCGCTGCTACACCCTCGCTTGGGTCGTGGGGGGGGGGGAGGGTCAGGCAATGTCGGGCTGGTATCACCCAACGCCAGTCCCGGATCATAAGGTCTGAATGTCTCCGAGTTGTTATGGATGTTGGTGACGACATTCGGCACTTTCAGGTTGAAGCCGGCGACCAACTTCTCAGCGCCGCTTAGTCCATTTGCGTCCGCCAGGACATACCAAAGAGAACTATCTCCCCATACCGATAGCGCGACGCTTTGCAGAGTATCACCTTCACTGACAACATAATAACTCGGAGACCTGCCAGGGTAGTTCGGGTTGATCGGCTGATAGTTTTGATCAAAGTCAGCAGAAGTCGTGGGCGTAACCCTTTCACGTATATCGTTGTGCTTATTGGCGTCCTGCTGCGCCAACGCCTGTGCATAGTCAAACCGGGAGGGAACCGGATCATTACCTACATCGCCAATGACTTTGTTGTTGGCGAAGTAGAACCTGCGTACATATGGAGACTTGTTCTCAGATACACGCTCATCACGATTCAACTCTTGCCGTCTAAGAACTCGTCCCTGATAGTTGGTGACATAGTCAATGGAGCGACCGGTGTGGCCATCCAACAAGTAAGTGTTATATCCATTAGCGTCATAGGTATAAACTGAACGCCCTTCTTTCCAGCCAACTTTTAAGTAATCTTTACTTCCCGTGCCGCCAATTCTCACTTCCGTCGCTTTAAAACTGTCCCACTTATCGTAATCATCATAGATATACGACGTCGTTATCTGAGTCTCCATCGACGTACCATCTGACTCATAGTTCGTCTGGATCACATTCTTAATGGTCTTGCCGTCCATCAGATAGTTATAGTCCAGCTCCGATTTCTTTTTCGTCAGGTCCGTGGCGTCTTTATAGGTCGTGTCTTTATCCACAACGCCATCTTTGTCATAGGTGTAGCCGTGGTGCGAGGTCACGTTAAAGGAAGCGTCATATTCCGTATAGGTCTGCATATGGCCGACGTTGTTATGCACACGTTTGGCGCGCAAGGATTCCACTCCGCCAGGAGCGGTTTTCAGGAAAACCCTGTCTACGGTACCCAAGTCGCCGTAATCATAGCGCTCGTAGCTATACGCAGCCACGCCATTGTTATCCAGCAGATTGCTTTCCGCACTCTTACGATTGCCATCAGCATAATATTGGATGGCGTAGCCGGTGTTGCCTTGATCAATCACATAGCCGCCATTGCTTCCCGTACGGCGACCCATGGTGATTTTGAAACGGTCTTCCTTGTCATACAGATAGAAAAACGTTTGCGGATCTTTCGCCGGTCTGGCGCCGCTTGCATCGGTATATTCCAGGTACTTGGTATCGGTAAAACGACGGTTGCCGTTGGCGTCGTAGCCGTATTTGATATCAAAGCTGGGGTCCACGACCTGTTTGACCCGGTTCAGCTCGTCATAATAAATACGAGCCACCTGATAAGGCAGATAGTCTGAGTAACCGTCTGTTGAGGCGCTGTCCGCATCGTGGGCCAGATCATAATAAGCCTCCAGGGTGCGATTGCCGTTTTTATCGTACTGATAACTCGCCTTGGTTCCCGCGCCGCGGTCGATGACCTCTTTGAGATAACCGTTAGCATAGTAACGATACTCAATATCCTGGTTATTGCGGGCAGCGCTATGTCTAGATTGGGACTCGCTTAAGGCAGTGTTCCCCGTTTGCCGCATCAGCCAGCCCGCTTGGTTGTAGTCGTAAGAGAAAACATGACCGCCCAAATCGTTATGCAGTCGGGCGCGACCGAAATAATCAGACTGATCTGTGATGCGATTTAACTCGCCACTGCCGCCGTACATGCCGGTTTGCGTGATTTTCTCGTAGCCCCCCAAACCTCCGCCAATGGACTCAATATAACGATATGCGTACCGAGTCTTGCGACCAGCAAAGCTGACATGCTCGCGGACTCGACCCGCGCCGTCATAGAGATAGGTTTCTGTATCCCCTGCCGCATCAGTATGAGTAATGCGGTTACCCAGGGAATCATAGCCATAGCTATCCTGCGCATAAAACTGACCCGCAGCGTTGAAGCGTTTTTGGGAAGTGAGATTGCCTACGGCATCGTAACCATACTGGATACGCTGTCCCAGCTCCGTGACTTCCGTACGTTTAGCGCCGTAGATGTCGTACGCAAAGGATTTCGTCTCTCCCGTGCGATCAAAGGACTTAACGACCTGCCCGTTTTCCACCACCTGCTTCTTGTAATAAACATCGCCGGTATAGTGGCTGCGCGCATCCCTGACGGCGACCTGCTCGCCCAGTTCATTGTAGTAATACGAGGTGATGGGTCTGGCGCGCACCGCATCGGACTTCTCAGGATTGATATCGGTCTCTGGCTTCACCTCTCGGACCAGCTTCCCTAACTGGTCATATTCATAACGGGTGACGTTGCCTGAAACGGCGACCTGGACGGGTTGACCATGCTCGTCATACACCAGATCGCCCTTGCTGTCGTACTTCTCCTTCGTACGCCGACCATCCACTTCCGCAACCACGTCGCCAAACGCGTTATAGCGATTCTGACGACGAATAATATTGCCTTCGACGGAGCCATAAGTGGCGTTGAAACCTTCGTCTTGCGTGGTTGCTCCCGCAGATTTGACATAGTGGTATGCAAGGCTGCGTAGATAGCTGTTTTGTAGTGTGTTGCCTGACCAAGGCTCTAAAATTTGCGAATTATAAACTGACTCGGAGTACCCTTTCCAAACCTCTAACAGTTTCTGGGCCGACTCTGTTTTATAAAATAGGTTCTGGGTAGGAATATTACTTGAAACTGCCGTATCCAGCGCACCTGAAAAATGGCTTCTTGTAACACCACTTTTGGAAGCAATTGCTTCGAATGAGTATATTCCAAACATGTCCCCTGGAAGCTCCCAGGTACTTTTCCCAGAAACTACAGGCAAACGTACCTCTTTAAAGCCTCCTGAATTATATTTAATAAGTAGTGAGTCAGAGTCTCCTAAATCTGAGAATGAAACAAGCTTAGGAAGTGATACCACACGCTCACCTTCACTAATTTTTTCAGAAAATAGACATCTATCATTCCAAAATAGCTCTATCCTGGTACCTACACCATAAAAACCGAAAGATTTATCAATATACTCGCCAGGTCTGACCTCTATTATCTCCGGAGACTCAGGGGCTTTTAAAAATTTTAAGTATAGCCGCCCTTCACTTGCAGAACTTATATTTGGAATAGTACCTACAAAGTGAAATGCGGTATAAGGTAAACCACGGTCGAGGATAAATACATCAAGCAAGGAAAATTTCATTTTAGAATTATAAACTACGCGCCCTTTATTCAAAGGCAACCCACCAGCATTCAAAAGACCCTCTGCGAATATAGAGCTTGAGGAAGTACTATTTAAACGCAACTGCTCAACACTTACACTCTCTTTATATAAATGAGTTTCAAAAGAGCGGCTGGAGGTAACCCACTCTTCTGTCGATGTAGCGCCATTATTATCATAACCAATCCAATGCTCACTAACTTTTGTCTCCGCCCTTAATACATAGTCAGTTTGAACTGTAGTTTTTGTATTCGCGTACTTATTCAAATCTATATATTTATCAACAATGCTCTTCACCACCTTTTGGGCGGTCATTGTTACAGCAACAGCTTGATCTTCCACTGGGAGAATCCAAGCAGTAGGCGTTTTCTCCTGTTCCGTCGCCAGTTGATCGCCGACCAACTCGCCCAGCACGGCGCCGTTCTCGCCGAACAGCTCAAGTCGATATCCATAGCGAGTCGCCTTCAAGCCTTGCAATTCAAGTCCGACGCTTGTAGAACCGCTACGCTCACCGCTATCAGCAATATGTTCATCCAGTGAGTGGTAAGTCAGCTTCCAGCTTTTTACCTCCGCATCCATCAGGTTAACGTTCAGTAAAGCGCTATCTGCTCTCAGGTTTACATCGATCTTGGCAAGCTGGGTTTCCTGAGTGGAAACGGAGTCTGCATTAGGATCAAATCCAGGCACATCCTGAGTAACAGTATTGCTACCTACGCCATATTTCTCTCGAATTTTCTCAATGGTATTCGTCGCCGGGTCATTGACGTTGATCCAAACCGACTCCGTCGATCCTGGCGTGCTGGAAAGAATCGTTGGCGGCCCAGACTGCGCCAGCGAAGGCTCTCCCGCCCCAACCCATGGCCCTAACGTCGGCGCTGTACCGCTATCGTAGCCAGGTTGCCCTTGTACGCCTTCCGCGCCCTTCCAGCGGATCTCCCCGCTTAACCCTTCAAAGGTCATGGGGGGCTCCACCACGTCCGTCAACTGTCCTTTGGCGTCATACACGCTGACGCGGATCTGTACGTCTTTCGGCGAGAGTTTGGCGGCGTCCGCGGCGCTCTTGATGTCTTTCAGGGTGACGGTTTTCCCATCCAGCTCAAAACTGTCGATGGTCAGCATCTCCATCGTCGCCTTGCCGTTGGCGTCATACAGGTACAACTTCCAGGCGCCGTTGTCCTTATTGGTTTTAAGCACGCGTCCAATATGGTCGTAGACGAACTGCTCCTGCCACTGTCCCGCTTTGCCTTTCGCTTCAATCTCGCCATAGGCGTTATAGCGCACTGCACTGCTGACGGTTTCGCTTAGATAGGTCGGGTCCACTTCCCAGCGTTTGATTTCCTGATCCTGAGCGTCATAGATAAAGAAGACGTCCAGGGTGCGATTATGCGTCGAACCGCTGCTGTAGCCGCCGACCAGCGTCTGCTGACGGGTCACATTGCCATAGCTGTCGTAGTTGTATTGGATACGACGGTTATCCGCATCCAGAGACGTGATTGTGCGGCCCAGTCGATCGAGCACATGAATCTCAGTGCGCGTTTGCTTCGTCTTACGGTCTGCGCTGACGCCTTCACGGCTGCTGCTGAACGCGCCGCCATCGGCGCGAACCGCCGTGGCGCTGATGCTCACCTGCTCGCCAAACGCGTTATAGGATTGGCTCTGACGTCGACGCACCGTATCGCCTTCGAAGTCGGTGAAGGTTTCTCCGGTCTGCGTCTCTTGCCGCCCCAGATTGTCGTAAGTGAACTCAGTGACATGATTGACGCCCGGGCGAACCACTTTCACTACGTTGCCCATGCCGTCGTATGTGTAAGCGGTGACCAGGTCGCCGCTGGTATGGCTGAGCGCGCCACTGCTCTTGTCGATGGCGCTGTAGGCGACGCTCTTCTTGATCTCCTGCACCTTGCGGCCCAGGTTGTCGTAGCGGAACTCCGTCACCCGGTTGTCCGCGTTGCGCGGCGCTGGCTTATCCGGGTCGCTGCTGGGCGCCGGGTCCGTTTTCGCTTCTGCGATCAGCGTTTGGGCGCTGCGGCTGGATTGATCCACCGCCAGCGCTTGCAAGGTCGTTCCTTTGAGCGGCACGGCGAACTGGGTTTCTTTCGTCATCGAGCCGCGATAGTCGTATTCCCACGCAATGGCGACCCCCAGCGGGTCCACCTGCAGGATGCGATTGCCGCGATCGTCATAAAAGTAGTAGGTCGGCTGGTAGTTGGCGTCCACGGACTTCACCACCTGCCCGTTGCCGTCGTAATAGGACTGCGTCGTTTGCGCGCCGACGTAATAGCCCGTGCGTTCCGTGTCCTCCCCGCCGCCATGAATGACCGCATTGAGGTCAAACAACTGCTCGTCCCGGGTGCGGGTGGCGATGACACGGTTTTCCCGGTCGTAATACATGTTCATCTCGCGGAAATCATCGCCGTCTTTATTGACCAGAGCGTTGATGCTGGCGAGGTCGTATCCTGTCGTTAGCCGTTCTCCATACTGCCGCACCTGAACATGGTTACCCACAGGATCATACTCAGATACAGCTAAACTGAGATCAGCGTTCACCGTCCAGACCTGCTGCCCCTGCGCATTGTAACCATAGCGCTCCACGCGCGCCGCGCCGACCGGCGTGGTTCCGTTCTGATGCGCTTGCCGGGTCGTTACAACGACCTGGCCTATCTGATCGTATTCGGTGCGGGTATGCAGACTGACGTTGTTGTAAGTGGCGTTGGCCCCGGCGTCGTAGATGCCGTCCATCGCCTGATCAATGCGCAGAACCTCCCGGTTCAGCTTGTCATAGCGGTATTCCGTAGTGCGGCTCTGTTCTGCGATATTCGCCGCCTGCGTCACCTTCACTTTGTTGCCCAGGGCGTCGTACTGATAGCGCGTCTCCACGCCTGCGTTGGCCAGCAGCGTCACTGAGCGGTTGTCGTTGGCCCGGTATACCCTGACCGCCGGCGTCACTTCCTTGATCAAGCGGTTGGCGGCGTCGTAGGCATAGCGATACGCCTGGGTTTCGACAATGCCTTGTCCTTGCTGGTAGTTCTGCAGCCTGTCCACCATGCGGATGCGGTTGCCCGCTTTGTCGTACTCAAAACGCTCCACATAGTTCTTCACCGCCCCATCCAGCTGAGTATGGCGATAAACGATATCGCTGACCCGATCCAGCGTGTCGAAGACGTAGTCGGTGCGTCCGCCGACCTGGTAAATATTCGCGTTGGGATTCACCGCGCCCGTATTGACGCTGCTGATGCGGCCGGCGATGACGCTGAGCGCCGTGCTTTCGTTCAGTCCGGAAAGGCTGATCGGCGCATAATGCTCGATCTTGCTTTTTACTTTGCCGGTGCTGGTGTACTGGTTTTCGATGACGTAGCCAGCGGGATCGACACTGTAACGCAGGCGATTGAGGCTGTCGTAGTAGAAGTAGCCGGTTTTGTCGACGCCATCGATCACTTTGGCGATATTGCCAAAGGCGTCGTAGGTGGTGGACTTGACCTGACCGTTGGCGTCCGTCTCGGAGATTTTGCGGCCCAGCGTGTCGAAACGCTGTTGGCGGGAGTACAGCTCATACAGCGCCTGCTTATGGAAGCTGTTCAGGTTCTCCGCCTTGTCCGGCAGACTGTACAGCTGCGCCTTCAAGTGCGCAGGAATTTGCAGCGCCATCGCTTCCGCACGATTAACGCTCCCACCACTGGCGACACTGCGAATCAGCGCGCGCATTTCCTGCGCCCAGGCGTCGTTGCTCTCCACCAACGCGTAAGCGCGTGGATCAATCACCCGCTCCACCTGATCGAAGGCGTCATAGACGTAGCCGGTGCTGCTGGCGTTCGCCGCGCCAAACGCTTTGGTTTCTTTCACCACCCGGTTCAGGTCGTCGAACTCATAGCGCGTGGTGCGCTCCAGAGCGGAGCCCTCCGCTTCGATCAGGGCGATGACGTTGCCGTAGCGGTCGTATTCCTTGCGCGTCAACGTGGAGACGCCATTGAGTTCCGGCGTGCGGATGCGCTCCTGACGATTGAGGGCGTCGTATTCGTAACGGGTGTGCCGATCTCCGCTCACCGGGTCGTTATTCGCCGGGACGTTCGCCGTGGCGTAATCCGCCGCCGTGCGTTCATGGATCGACACTTCCGTGATGTACTGGCTTTCCTGAATCAGGTTGTCGAAGCCGTCGTACTGGTAACGCGTCACGGCGCCTTTGCGCGCGCTGGCGCTGATATCCGCGTCGTCGACGGAATCCTTCGGCGTCAGTTTGGCGATCAGGCGGTTGTCCGCGTCGTAGGCGAAGCTGGTGACGTTGCCCCGCGCGTCGGTCACCGCCGTGCGGTTGCCGTGGGCGTCGTAGGCGTAGCTTTCAGTAATCCAGGTTTCCGCGCCGCCCGTCATCAGCCGCTGCGACTGGCTGATCTTGCGACCGGCGTCGTCATAGGCGTAGCGGGTGATGCGGGTTTCCGCGTCCGGATGCAGGCCCGTCAGGGCGCTCAGGGTCGCCGCCTGGGTCCAGGGGGCGGCGTAACGGCGTTCTTCCGTCACCTGCCCCTGTCCGTTGTACAGGGTTTCCGAGACGTAGTTCTCGCCGTCCAGGCTGTAGCGCAGGCGTCCCAGGGCGTCGTAAACCCGACGGCTGTGCTGGTTCGCCGCCGCGCTGCGATGGGCGTCCGCCGCCTGCGTCACGTGCGTCAGGGTCGCCGCGGTTCCGAGATTCAGGCTGGCGGCGTAGCGCACGCGGTGGGTCAGACGGCCAGCATGGTCGTACTCCTGTTCGATCAGGCGTCCGCCCGCGTCTATCCGGTAGATTTCCAGGCCGCGGGCGTCGTAGAAGACCTGCTCCACCCGGTCGCCGGCAGAGGCGTGGCCTTGCACATAAGTTTCCAGCGCCGCCGCCGTCAGCGGCTGGCTCAGGTCATAGGCCGCGACGTAACTCAGGGTGCGCGTCACCTGGCCATTGTGATCGTATTCCAGTTCGGTGATATGACCCTGGTGATCCAGCTTGAAGCGCGCCTGGCCCAGGCTGTCGTACACCATGTAAGCATGTTGCGCCCGGGTCTCGCCCGCGACAAACTGCGCCAGCGCCGCTTCGCTGTAATCGGCGCCGCTGTAGGCGGTTTCGTAGCGCAGCGTCTGCGTCGCCCGGCCCGCCGCGTCGTAGCGGGTCTCCGTCACCTGCCCCAGGGCGTTCAGGCTGAAGCGCGCCAGACCGCGCGCGTCGTACGCCGTGCGCTGCGTGTGTCTACCACCGGCGATGGGCAGCTTACTCTCTATTCCGGCTTCGTCGTAAACAAGGCCCGCCAGCGATAAGGGGTTGAGGTATTTGTGCGTCGCCGTCACTCGCCCGGCCGCGTCGTATTCCCGCTCTGTCACATGGCCCAGCGCGTCGATCTCAAACCGCGCCTGGCCTTTGGCGTCATACACCAGGCGCCCGCTGCGCGGCTGACTTTGTGCGCTGGCGAACTGGGTCAGCGCCGCTTCGCTATAATCCGGGCCAGCGTAGGCGCGGTCATAGCTGAGTTTTTCCGCCACCTGTCCCAGGGCGTCGTAACGGCTCTCGGTAACATAGCCCAGAGCGTCAACCGTAAAGCGCGCCTGGCCTTTAGCGTCGTATACCACGCGTTCGCGGCTGCGCTCGCTGTTCTGCGTCGCGTCGCCGCTCATCCAGGCATCGCCAATCGCCGAGCCCTGTGCGTACAGGTTCGCCTGCGCCACATAGGTCTGCGTGGCGTCCACCGCATCCTTCAGGGTGTGAATCAGGACGTAGTTATCCTGTCCCTTGCGTTGCAGCAGGATGCGGGCGTCGCCGTCCTTCAGTTCAATCCGGAAACGGTCTCCCGCCTCCACGAACTGCATCGTCGCCGGCGCAATCTGCGTCCCCTTGTATTGAATCAGAACGCTGTGTTTCTCCGCCGCCGCGCCGTCACGGTCGCGGATAAATACGCCCAGGTCGATTTCCTTAAAGTAGTCGTTCCCCGACAACCGTTCTTCCGGGGTCAGGTTGAAGCCCACCACGCCCAGGGATTGGCCATTGACCAGCTGGTCTACGGTGAATTCCAGGACGCCTTCGCCGCCCGTCAGGCCGCTTCCCGCGATCGCGCGGCCGGCGGTCAGACTCGCTGGTCCGGTGCGCGTCAGGCGTCCTCCTTGCTGGGACACTTCCGCATCCGTTCCCCAGTTCAATAACTGAGGCAGGCGCGACGCCAGATCCGCAGAAGCGACGTTAACCGGATTCGCGTAGCGGCTCTTGTTAACCACCCGTCCTTGCGCGTCATACTCGAATTCCGTGACGTAACCCAGCGCGTCGACCTCAAAGCGCACCTGGCCTCTCGCGTCATAGACCAAACGAGAGTGAGAAGCCGGGGCTTCGCCGTTCGCGAACGTCTGCAGCGTGCTTTCGGTGAAAACGCCGCCCGTGTAGGCATGGCTGTAGCTGAGTTTCTCGGTTACTTGGCCCAGACTGTCGTAACGGGTCTCCGTCACTTGCCCCAGGGCGTCAAGGGTGAAACGTACTTGGCCTTTGGCGTCGTAGACCAGTCGGGAATGGGCAGCGGGCGTTTTGCTGCTGATGAAGCTCTGCAGGGCGCTTTCGGTAAAGGCGCCGCCGGTGTAGGCGGAGCTGTAACTGAGTTTTTCGGTTATACGACCCAAAGCATCGTAGCGGCTCTCCGTCACCTGACCCAGAGCGTCAATGGTGAAGCGCGCCTGACCTTTGGCGTCGTAAACCAATCGTTCACTGCTGCGCTCACTGTTCTGCGTCGCGTCGCCGCTCATCCAGGCATCGCCAATCGCCGAGCCCTGCGCGTACAGGTTCGCCTGCGCCACGTAGGTCTGCGTGGCGTCCACTGCATCCTTCAGAGTGTGAATCAGGACGTAGTTATCCTGTCCCTTGCGTTGCAGCAGGATGCGGGCGTCGCCGTCCTTCAGTTCAATCCGGAAACGGTCTCCCGCCTCCACGAACTGCATCGTCGCCGGCGCAATCTGCGTCCCCTTGTATTGAATCAGAACGCTGTGTTTCTCCGCCGCCGCGCCGTCCCGGTCGCGGATAAACACGCCCAGGTCGATTTCCTTAAAGTAGTCGTTCCCTGACAGCCGTTCTTCCGGGTTCAGGTTGAAGCCCACCACGCCCAGAGATTGGCCATTGACCAGCTGGTCTACAGTGAATTCCAGAACGCCTTCGCCGCCCGTCAGGCCGCTTCCCGCGATTGCGCGGCCGGCAGTCAGACTCGCCGGTCCGGTGCGCGTCAGGCGTCCTCCTTGCTGGGACACCGCCGCATCCGTTCCCCAGTTCAGTAACTGAGGCAAGCGTGACGCCAGATCCGCCGTGGCGGCGTCAATCGGCTGCTCATAGCGGCTCTTGTTAACCACCCGCCCTTGCGCGTCATACTCGAATTCCGTGACGTAACCCAGCGCGTCGACCTCAAAGCGCACCTGGCCTCTCACGTCATACACCAAACGAGAGTGAGACGCCGGAATTGCGCCATTCGCGAACGTCTGTAAGGCGCTTTCAGTAAAGACACCGCCCGTGTAAGCGTGGCTATAGCTGAGCTTTTCAATTACCCGGCCCAGGCTGTCGTAACGGGTCTCCGTCACCTGGCCCAGAGCGTCCAGGGTGAAGCGCGCCTGGCCTTTCACGTCGTAGACCAGTCGGGAATAGGAAGCGGGCGTTTTGCCGCTGATGAAGCTCTGCAGGGCGCTTTCGGTAAAGGCGCCGCCGGTGTAGGCGGAGCTGTAACTGAGTTTTTCGGTTATACGACCCAAAGCATCGTAGCGGCTCTCCGTCACCTGACCCAGAGCGTCAATGGTGAAGCGCGCCTGACCTTTGGCGTCGTAAACCAATCGTTCACTGCTGCGCTCACTGTTCTGCGTCGCTGTTCCGCTCATCCAGACATCGCCAATCGCCGAGCCCTGTGCGTACAGGTTCGCCTGCGCCACATAGGTCTGCGTGGCGTCCACTGCATCCTTCAGGGTATGAATCAGGACGTAGTTATCCTGTCCCTTGCGTTGCAGCAGGATGCGCGCGTCGCCGTCCTTCAGTTCAATCCGGAAACGGTCTCCCGCCTCCACGAACTGCATCGTCGCCGGCGCGATCTGCGTCCCCTTGTATTGAATCAGAACGCTGTGTTTCTCCGCCGCCGCGCCGTCCCGGTCGCGGATAAACACGCCCAGGTCGATTTCCTTAAAGTAGTCGTTCCCCGACAACCGTTCTTCCGGGTTCAGGTTGAAGCCCACCACGCCCAGGGATTGGCCATTGACCAGTTGGTCTACGGTGAATTCCAGGACGCCTTCGCCGCCCGTCAGGCCGCTTCCCGCGATTGCGCGGCCTGCGGTCAGACTCGCTGGTCCGGTGCGCGTCAGGCGTCCTCCTTGCTGGGACACCTCCGCATCCGTTCCCCAGTTCAGCCACTGAGGCAAGCGCGACGCCAGATCCGCAGAAGCGGCGTCAATCGGCTGCTCATAGCGGCTCTTGTTAACCACCCGCCCTTGCGCGTCGTACTCAAATTCCGTGACGTAACCCAAGGCGTCGACCTCAAAGCGCACCTGGCCTCTCGCGTCATACACCAAACGAGAATGCGAAGCCGGGGTTGCGCCATTCGCGAACGTCTGTAAGGCGCTTTCGGTGAAAACGCCGCCCGTGTAGACATGGCTGTAGCTGAGTTTTTCGGTTACTTGGCCCAGACTGTCGTAACGGGTCTCCGTCACCAGGCCCAGGGCGTCGACGGTGAAGCGCGCCTGGCCCTTGACGTCATACACCAGTCGGGAATGGGCGGCGGGCGTTTTGCCGCTGATGAAGCTCTGCAGGGCGCTTTCGGTAAAGGCTGAGCCTGTGTAGGCGGAGCTGTAACTAAGTGTTTCGGTTATGCGGCCCAACGCGTCGTAGCGGTTCTCCGTGACGTAGCCCAAAGCGTCAACCGTAAAGCGCGCCTGATCTTTAGCGTCGTAGATCAGACGTTCACGGCTGCGTTCACTGTTCTGCGTCGCGTCGCCGCTCATCCAGGCATCGCCAATCGCCGAGCCCTGCGCGTACAGGTTCGCCTGCGCCACGTAGGTCTGCGTGGCGTCCACCGCATCCTTCAGGGTGTGAATCAGGACGTAGTTATCCTGTCCCTTGCGTTGCAGCAGGATGCGCGCGTCGCCGTCCTTCAGTTCAATCCGGAAACGGTCTCCCTCCTCCACGAACTGCATCGTCGCCGGCGCGATCTGCGTTCCTTTGTATTGAATCAGAACGCTGTGCTTCTCCGCCGCCGCGCCGTCCCGGTCGCGGATAAAGACCCCCAGGTCGATTTCCTTAAAGTAGTCATTCCCCGACAACCGTTCTTCCGGGTTCAGGTTAAAGCCCACTACACCCAGGGATTGGCCATTGACCAGTTGGTCTAAGGTGAATTCGAGGACGCCCTCGCCGCCCGTTACGCCGCTCCCCGCGATCGCACGACCGGCGGTCAGACTCGCGGGTCCGGTGCGCGTCAGGCGTCCTCCTTGCTGGGACACCGCCGCATCCGTTCCCCAGTTCAGTAACTGAGGCAGGCGCGACGCCAGATCCGCCGTGGCGACGTCAACTGGGTGCGTATAGCGGCTCTTGTTAACCACCCGTCCTTGCGCGTCATACTCGAATTCCGTGACGTAACCCAAGGCGTCGACCTCAAAACGCACCTGACCTCTCGCGTCATACACCAAATGAGAATGAGAAGCCGGGGTTGCGCCATTCGCGAAGGTCTGCAAGGCGCTTTCAGTAAAGACGCCGCCCGTGTAGGCATGACTATAGCTGAGTTTTTCGGTTACTTGGCCTAGCGCGTCATAACGGTTCTCCGTGACGTAGCCTTGCGCGTCCACCTCAAAGCGCGCCTGTCCCTTGGCGTCATAAACGTAGCGGGTGGCGACGCCCGCGCTGTGGTAGTCCGCATCGCCGCTGAGCGCTACGGCTTCAATGCCCGCGCCCGCGCCATACAGGTTGGTTTGCGCCGTGTAGTTCGCGTTCGCATCCACCACGCCTGTGAGGGTTTGAATCAGTGTGAAGCCGTGCTGGCCAGAGCGCTGAAGCAGGATGCGCGCGTCCGCGCCCCGCATTTCGATGCGCAGGCGGTCGCCAACCTTGATCGGCGTCGCCGAGGTTGGCTCCGTGCGCACGCCGTTCACCTGGATCATCAGGCTGTGGCCCTGTGAACCGGCGCCGTCCGGGTCGCGGATGAAAACGCCCAGGTCCACTTCATTCAGATAATCGTTGCCGGTCAGGACGGTCTCCGGGTTCTTATTGAAGCCCACCGCGCCCAGGGAAGCCCCGGTCGGCAGCGCCGCCACGGTGAACTCCAGCGCGCCGCGGCCTTGTTGCAGCGCTTCGTTCGCCACCGCCCGGCCTCCGCTGAGTCCGGTGGCGGCGGTCTTGATAATCCGTCCCGCGTCGATCTGCACGACGCCGTCGCCGCGCCAGCTCGGCGCATGCGCCGCCAGCGACGCCAGGTTGGCGGCGTTCAGGTCCGCCGCTTTGTCGTAGCGGGTCTTCTTCGCAACGCGTCCTTGTCCGTCGTACTCATAACCGGTGACATAACCCTGGGCGTCGATTTCGAAACGCACCTGGCCCTCAGCGTCGTAGAAGCGTCGCGTGGTGATTGCGCTCTGGCCCCCGGCGAAGGTCTCCAGCGCCGCCAGGCTGACGGCGCCGCCGTAGGCGGTCTCATAGCGACGCGCCTGCGTCACCCGTCCCAGGACGTCATAGCGGTTCTCCGTGACGTAACCCAGGGCGTCGATTTCAAAACGCACCCGGTCCTGGCCGTCATAAACATAGCGGGTCTGCGCGCCCTGCGCGTCCACTCTGCGGATCACCCGGCCCTGGGCGTCGTAGTATTGCTGCGCCTTGCCCAGCTGTACGCCGCCGGCGTCGCGCTCCACCACGTCGATCAGCGCGCCGGCGCTGTTGTACGTCTTCACGCTTTGCAGACCCGCTGCGTCGCGGCTCAGGATGGTCGCGCCCTGGTATTCGGTCTGCGTGGTCACCGCGCCCAGCGCGTCCTTCACCGACAGCAGCCGGCCCAGGCCGTCGTAGACATACAGCGTTTCTCCGGTGCGATGCCCCAGGCTCTCCGGGGCCGCGCTCGCGTTCTCCGTCGGCGCCGCCTGATCGGGGTTCACCTGTTTCAGCAGGCGTCCTTCCGCGTCGTAGATAAAGTGCGTCGTCGCCGCGCCGATGCCCGCGCCCGTGGCGTCGGTCTTGCTGTAGCGGGTCTGACGGCTCAGTTGGCCGCGGAAGTCGTAGTCGTATTCCGTGAGGGTGGTTCCCTGCGCCCGGGCGGCGCTCGTCCAGGTTCTCAGCGGCCCTTCAGGCAGCTCTTGACCGGGGGCCAGATCGCTCAGGTCGTAGCGCGCGAGGTACCCCTGGGTCGCTCTCAGCTGGCCCAGGTTGTTGTAGCGGAATTCGGTGACGCCACCCTGGGCGTCCACGCGGTAACGCAAGCGATGCTCGCTGTCGTAAACGTAGCGCTGGGTGGCGCCGTCCGTCGTTTCCGTCAGGGTCTGGTTGTAGGCGTTATAGGTGTAGTCGGTGGCGCTCCCCAAACGGTCGGTATGGGTCAGCAGATTGCCCATGGCGTCGTAGCGGTAGGTCTCGCTGTAGCCATCGGCGTCCGTACTTTGGATGAGGTTGTCGTCGGCGTCGTAGGCGTAGCGGCGAACGCTCTGGCTTCCGTCCTGCTGCGGCAGGCGCAGCTCCACCAGGCGCGCGCGTTCGTCGTAGCGCAGCACCGTCTGCAGGCCGCTCAGCGTCGCTGGGTCCAGCACCCGCGTCACCGTCGCCGTGCGCTGCGCCAGATCATAGGCGTAGGCGGTGACGATGGCGTCCGCGCCGTCGCCCTGGGTCACCCGGGTCACCCGGTATTCGCCGCCGATGTTCTGGTACTGGAAGCTCACCGACACGCCGTCGCTGGCCTGCATCTTCGCCACGCGTTTGCTGTCGCCGTCGTAGCTGTAGCGCGTCACGAAAGTGCGGCCGTCGCCGATGCTGTTGTCCGCCGGGGTCAGGTCCACCGTCACCGTCGTCAGGCGTCCCTGGGCGTCATAGCCGTAATAGGTCTGGTTGCGTTGCGCGCCGTCCGCGCCCACCGTCTTCACCAGCACCGCCCGCCCAGAGCCGTCGTACTGAATCTCCAGCTTCTCCCCGGACGCCGTCGTCAGGGTCGTCGCGGCCGCGCTGCGGCTGATGGTCACCCGTCCGGGTTCGTCGCGATGGGCCAGCGCGCTCAGTTTGCCCTGCCAGCTGTACACTTCCTGCGCGCCGCTCTCGCCTTCCGTCCACAGGAACGCGTCAGCGCCGGTTCCGCCGCGGAATTCCAGAGTGTCGTGAGCGCCTTCGCCGACGCTGGAGACATACAGTCCACGGCTCTCGTCATAACGATAATCCGTGCGGCTGCCGTCGCCGGCGATCCGCGTGATCACGCTGCCGGCTTTGTTCAGGGTACCGCCGTTGAATTCCAGGCGCTGGTTGAAGCTGAAGTAGAAGTTGTCGCCGTTGTCGTCAGTGAAGCGGCCCTGGCTGTTATAAGTGCGGATCAGGCTGGCGTCACGCCCCGCGCCTAACAGCAGCTCATCGCGGCGCTGCAGCACCAGGTTGCCTGTGGCCGCATTGACGTAGACCCGCTCGCCGCCCTGGCCCACGCCCGCTTGCGACAGTCCCGCGCCCGCGCCTGACAAGGACGCGCCAAATAATCCCAGACCTTCCCCTGATACAACCGCAACCATTTGATGACTCCTAAATACTTCCGACTGACTTTTTTAACGCATAAAAAAGCCGCTGACGGCAGACTTTGCGCCTGTCGTCAGCGGCCTAAACCAAAAATAAAAACTAACAGAGGCGCAGAGAACTGCGCCGAACTGCAATACTTATGTCCGAGCGTACAAAGCAACATTATTGTTTAGTTTTGTTCTTATACGCCGACAAAAATAAGTGATTGAGACTATCGTCCGCTGTCGCACTCTCATCTTTATGAGTAGGTTGCGGTGATTGTTCTCCATGATTTGCTTTTAGAAGCTCAAGCAGCCTCTTCATATCCTCATTGAGAGCAGGATTGGAGTTATTAGCCTCCAAGCCTTGCAGAATCAAAGCTTCGCCACTCTCAAGGTCGCCATCCAGGCACTTAATGATACCGTTCTTAAATATCCGTAACGGGCTACTCTCTGGCAGCGCATCCAATTTTGACCAAGCTTCCCGAGCAGTTTCCGTATCTCCTACCGAAAACTTAATCAGCCCCGCCTGAAAGTGGGCGGTCCAAAGCTGTGGGTCCAGATCCACCGCTTTTTGCATCGTTTCATATGCCCGCTCGTACATACCTATTTCCGCGTACTCCGCCGCTAACAAGTAGGTATTTTTAGCATTACAGTCCAATGAAATAGACCGTTTGAAAAACAGAATGGCCTTTTCATGATCGCCTTTACCACTGGCCTGCAAGCCAAGATAAAAGAGCTCCTCTGAATCCAGATTATCCATTAAGTCACTCATATCAGACTCCTTAATTAAAACTTCCAACTAATGCCTGAGCCACCAGAGTCCATCCTTCAATAAGCACAAACATCAGAATTTTGACTGGTAGAGATATCGTCAATGGCGGCACCATTATCATCCCCATTGACATCAGCACACTGGCTGAAACCAGATCAATCAATAAAAACGGTAAAAAAATGACAAAGCCAATTTGAAAAGCCGTTTGCAGTTCACTCAGCATAAACGCCGTTATAAGCGACGTATTGGAAATATCATTCAATGTTTCCGGCGACTCTTCTCCCGCCATTTCAATAACAAGCGCAAGATCCTTTTCTCGGGTTTGTCTGACCATAAATTCCCGCATTGGCGCCAAACCTGCGTTCACGGCTTCCGTAAAAACGAGCTCTCCAGCCAAATAGGGCTGCAACGCCTGTTGATCAATTTTGTTAAACACAGGCGTCATCGTAAAAAGAGTCAGAAATAGAGCAAGCGCAATAATGACCGTGTTAGGCGGTGTTTGCTGCATGCCAAATGCGTAGCGCAGCATGGACAGGACAATAACGATGCGAGTAAACGACGTCAGGGCGATAAGCAGCGCAGGCGCCAGACTTAATATGGTCAGTACCGCCAGCACTTGTAGCGCGCTGGCGACTTCGTCAGGTGATGACTTATCCAGTCCAGATAAGTCAACGCCAAATGAAGCCGTAGACGCGTCCGCCCAGCTCAATGATGGAAATAGAAGTAATCCCAATAAAGGCAATAAATACCTAATCACTACCATGCTCACTTTTTTCTTCGCTCGTTGCAGCCAAGCTCAACGTCTGCATTGCAACGCTTTGTCCGTTATCAACAATCAGCACTTTTCGTCCTTCAACTTCCACCAAGTAGGCCTGAGTTTTAGCATTTAAACGTTTGGTTTCGATATATCGTATCTGCCCAGCCTGAACAGGGATCGCGCCTTTTTTTGCAAGAAAACGACGCACACCCCATAGCGCCAGGGCGAGTAAAACAAGAATAAAAAGCAGTAGCGTATAGACGCCGCTAAACTCATGGGCAGGTTGACCGCCCTTGTCTTTGAACGGCAACTCATTGAGAGGAACCGCTTCAATTCCTGCCTGATTGTCTTTTGCTACCCGAGACGGCTCCGTATTGGGAGTTGGCTTTTCGCCTGCTACTGCAGACTCTGTTTCCACCTGGGTTAAGGACGGCGCGACTTGCTGACTCTCAGCCTCTCCGCTTGTCGCCCCTATAGCCACTGGGGATATCAGCGCCGCCACAGAAAGATAACAGGCAGGAATCAACCGTCTCATATTTAACGACTAGTCTCAGTGATTTGAATACCAAATACATCGTCAACCGCCACCAGTTTTCCACGCGCGACGACTTTGCCATCCAATAGCAGCTCGATCGGATCATTCAGTTGCTTATTCATTTTTACAACAGACTCATTCGTCAGCGCCGTCAGTTCAGCAACGGTCAGATTGGCGTCACCGAGATACACATCCAGCGTCACCTTCACGTTTTTTACCAAATCCAGCGGATCGCTTTTAAGCTTCGTACCTGTCTCACCTGATTTCATTGGCTCCAGTATTACCTCTTCCACAAGCGCGTCAGTATTAGTTTCTTTCACGTCTTTTTCTTGAGACATCGATATCAACCTTTAATATTCAATAGCTTAACTGACTTAACCCCTTCACTCTCACCCAGGCTGGCCCGAAAGCGCAAAGCGTCGTCCTGAGTAAACACTAACGCAGGTTCAGTCAGTTTATGATCCAATTTAATAACATCGCCCACCTGCAGACTTGTCACTTCTTGCACGGTCAGCTCCACCGGGCTCAAACGGACAGACAGCCTTGCCGCCAAGGCCCCACAGGAACTCAACAACGGTTCTGGAGCGCTTTGGGGACGATTATTCCCACTCACATCAGCAGAAAAGTGCTTTTCAATGACCTGTGGGGACCATAGCAGGACCACACATGCGGCGGGCCAAGTCATAGTGACTTGAAGCCAGCCTGACGCGTACTCTCTGACATACTCTGACAGTTCAGTCTCCACTTGATCAGCCAGTCCCCATGACTCAGCCAGCTCACTCATTGCTTGCTTGATGAGCCTGGAAACCAACTGATGACTGATATCTTCGTCAGCCAACTTTTCTTTCAGTAGTAGAGAAGACCATTCACTATGGTCGGCTCGCAACACAAATACACCCGGCGCGCTCAATGCCTGCGCGCCCGCTGATGCCGCCCGCTGAAGCAATTGACTGTCGATATCCTGACTCTGCGCCAGACTTATGCTGACAGCAGCGTCCTCTCCCACCCATTCTCCATACCAGGCTGCTGCGCATGCGGCCGCCTCCGCTTCAATACGCTTCAATAACGAGGCGCCCAAAAGGCTATAAGGCCTGACCGGCATTACCGTCCCCTTACGCTGTTGTATAAATTCTCTATCATCTCATTGGAAACGTTCATTACCTGAGAGCTGGCCTGATATCCCCGCTGGATAATGATAATTTCCGCAAACTCTCTGGAAAGCTCTACATTTGACAGTTCAATACTCTCGCCTTTTATTTTTCCAAATCCACCGGCATTAGCTGCGCCGATGGTAATACCCGCGTCTTCGCCTGCTCTAAATAGTGAGCCGCCTTCCGAAGTCAGGGCGTTAACATTCATGAAGTTGGCCATAGCCACCTGGGGCCCTGTTTTTTCTTGGCCATTGGAATATTTGAATGCGATGACGCCGTCTTCTTGAAACGAAAACTCCGTCACCCGACCTGCCTCAAAGCCATCAACATCAGAAACTTCAACTGAGTTGACGCCACTTAGAGATGTCAGTCCGCTCAAGGACAAGTCAAAATTGGCGGAGGGTTCCGCGCCCCTGTCAACCAGCGCAATCCTTGGACCAACAGCGCTTTTACCGTTTGAATATGAAAGGTGGGCCACACCCTTTTCGTCAAAAGTCACTTTCTCTAGCTGACCTTTTTCTTCGCCGTCAGCGACAGCGGACACCCCATCAGTCGCGTCAGCTTTGAGCGTCAGACTTTTACTGTCCGATTCATAGAGCTTTATATTGACGTTAAGCATTGTGTCGTCACTGTCTGGCAAAGACACTTGAAGTGTTCTGTTAGCTGACGCCAAAATGCCATTGGAATCAAAACTGAGTGGATAAGCCCCTCCCAGCAATTCTCCTGCTGTATCCCTCAAAAATAAATTCCATTCACTCTCCGTTTGCTTGGTAAAGTGCATATTAACCCGCAACTTTTCTCCATTTGTCTGAATGACATCAAAGAATATGGGATCCTCTCCATCTGCCGGGAGGTTAGAAAGTTCTGGATCTAAGTTACCAAACACCTCGACATTCTTAGTAATTTCGGCTGTATTCTCTTTTAAGCCACCGAGAGTGAAATCAGTAATCACTCCTTCGGAGTTAACTCCGGCTACTCTCTTACCACTACCTGCGACAACTAAATTCCCATCAACGTCAAAGGCAAATTCGCCGCTATTAATATAGTCCGACTCGCCCCCTTCATTGTTTCTGGCCATGAATAAAACTTCATCGTCCAGGTTGAAAGCCAACGCGGGAGCAGAAGTGAAGTCGCCATCTGTAAAGGCGTACTCACCATCCTGCTTGAAAACCTCCTTGGCTTTTTCCGCGCTCAATACGGAAAAAGGCAGATAGTCTATTGACAGGTTGGCGTCTTCAGCACGAATGGAGCCATCTGCGCTGAAAGTGACAATCGTCTCAGGCGCAACAAAATTACCTTGCTGGTCTTTCAGCTGCATCGCCCATTGCGAACCAAACTTCTTGACGAAGGCAACGCGAACGGTACGCTTAACGCCCTGATTATCAATCACATCAATAGTTAGCGGAGAATCTGAACTTGAGTTAACCGTTCCCCCTTCCGAAGTACCCGCGTCGATGTTTCCTTTTATTGCGGCCTTAGTCGTAGCGGACGCTTCGGTAAACATATTCGCTTTTATGTTCAGGTCCGATAGCTTATTCCCCCCTCCTAAAGCAGCGACTCTGCGATTGGAGTTTTGGTCGACGAGATAACCATCGTTATCCAGACGAAACTGGCCTGCTCTGGTGTACAGGTTTTCACCTTCCCCGCGTAAAATAAAAAAGCCCGCCCCATCAATGGCGAGGTCAGTATTATTGCCGGTGGTAGTGAGGTCGCCGGCAGTGAATCGTACGCCGCTGCCATTTACCTTAACGCCGTCATAATGAGAGCCCTGACCGTCACTGTAGGGATTTAGCTCCTGAAAAAATACGTCACGCCCTTTGAAGCCTGGCGTGTTCAGGTTTGACACATTGTTGCTTGAGTTTTCCAACCCCTTCGAGAAGCCCAGCATCCCGCTCAAGCTGGAATATATTGAACTCATGCTCATAAACGCACCTCCCTATTCGCGCACCAGAGAAATTCTTGAAGGGCTGATTCCTACAATAGGCGTCCCATCTTCCTGGACCATTGTTATTTCAGGCTTTCCATTATTAAAGGTAATGGTTGAAACTTTGCCGACAGCAAATCCCTGCTCATCATTTACTTGCACCGTTTTTCCTATCAGGCCAACGGTTTGAGCCACAGACTGCACATCCAGCAAACCTTCGATGTTCTCATTCGTTCTGGTCGCGGTTTCCAACGAAGAAAACTGAGCCAGCTGCGCAATAAACTCTCTGTTATCGACTGGCTCCAATGGATCCTGAAAAGTCAGCTGCGTCAGGAATATTTGCAGGAAGTCTTCGATTCCCACCGTGTTCTGCTTTAACCCGCCAGCTTCGGCGCTCACTCGCGCTATAGAATCTATCGCCATACAACCTATTCCTGATTAAAAGTGTTTCTAGCCGACACCGCTGACAAGCTGTCCTTGTCTTCATGAAGCGGTTTACCGTTAAACATAAAGCTGAGCTGATCTTCATCGCATCCAAGCGTCTCTACAATCACTTTGCTTAAGTCCAACAGCGCTTGTTTGTGCTGCTGTTTATAATCCCTTATCCATACCACCAGCTTGTCTCCGTTTTTAGTGATATGAATATTGGTGGCGGGATAAAGCTCTCCCAACAATTGAGAGACGTACTCCGTAGAGCGCGTCGTCACTAAACGATTACTCTTGCCAACGCTCTGCCGCTCATCCAGGCTCGACGTTTGCCTCATACCCACCAGCGTATCCGCACTCTTGGCATTGATCCCTTTAACGCCCTTGTCGACAGTTGGCGGCGCAATAGATACGTTATTGATAGGCGAAATACTGCTTGCTAAAGAGCTTTTTACAATCACCTCATTCGCGACGCCTGACTGGAGCAAGCCTAAAGTTGGCGGCGCAGACTCATTTGCCGTTGGGGCTATGTTTGCATCCACGTCCAATCCCGGCTTAGCAGGTGAATCATCGCCAGGCGTCAGGTCAATGTCCGCTTCCAGTGTAGACAGCCATTTCGCTTTAATTCCTGGTCCAGTAGCTCCAGACTTGTCTTTCCAATCACCGATGAGTTTGTCGACGACTCCAGCATTAAGCTCCATATGACAGCTCCGTGAACCGCAGGTTTTTAGCGTTACTCAGCTCAGATAAATCTCGCTCAGTCTGACTTTCCAGTTCAGCCCATCTCGAACTGCGCTCGTCTAACATTTTCTGTTTAATGACCTCTTGAGCCGCTTCCAGTTGCGCCAGCTTTTCGAGCTGTATCCGCAATGCGGACTCCGCTTCGCTGATACTCCTGTCTAGCATCTGCAAATCCTGAGCTGCCGAATTTAACCAACCGCCTATTTCAGTCAGTCGGTGGAGATCCAACTGCGCCCCAGGTTGTTGCATCGTCCTGAACTCGGACTCTTGTATATCGATCTGTTCCAGCAATGTCGCCCTGGTGTCGCCAAGTTCAGTCAAAACACTATCAATCTTGATAAAGTCCCGGCGAACCTGAATAGTTTCCAGTTTGTTTTGGTTATTGACGATGCTGATTGCGCGCTCGCGCTTCGACATTTTCATAAACGCACTCGATTATTCCCTTAGCCTAACGGGAAAACTCCAATCAATTACTTTCCAGATAAAACTTGTTTTAGCGCGGCGACAATGTCTCTACTAACTCCACTTTCGCCTTCAGACTGAGAGATAAACTTGTTGAGAGACTTATGTACCCGAATAGCCAAATCGATGTCAGGATCTCCGCCTTGTTTATATGCTCCCAACTCAATCAGTTCCTTGGATTCCTGATATAGACTTTCGAGCCGGATCAATTCTCTTACAGCCGCTTGCTGCTCTTTGCCTGTCACTCGCTGGAAAAGACGACTCATGCTTTCGCGAATATCGATAGCGGGAAATATTCCCTGATGGGCCAGGCTCCGCTTGAGCATAATATGACCATCCAAGATAGAACGAACTGTATCTGAGACAGGTTCATTGAAGTCATCGCCTTCAACCAAAACTGTATACAACGCAGAGATAGAGCCGCCACTCTTGAATATTCCCGCACGCTCCGTCAGCCTTGGCAGCAAAGAGAATGTCGAGGGCGTATATCCCCTTGAGGTTGGCGGCTCACCAATTGCGAGCCCTATTTCACGTTGCGCTGTCGCCAGTCTGGTAATGGAATCCATATACAGCATGACGTGCTTGCCTTGATCTCTGAAATATTCGGCGATAGCCGTAGCGACAAATGCAGCATGAACGCGCACCAGGGCGGGCTCGTCCGCTGTAGCCGCAACAACAACGCTTTTATTCAGACCATTCGGGCCCAGGTTGTCCTGGATAAACTCACTGACTTCTCTACCTCGCTCGCCAATCATAGCGATGACATTTACTTCCGCATCACATTGCTTGGCGATCATTCCCAATAAGGTGCTTTTACCAACGCCGCTACCTGCAAATATCCCCACTCTCTGCCCTTTGGCCATTGCGCAGAATGCATCAATAACCCTAACCCCCATCCTTAACGGCTCATCACAAGGCGCTCGCTCCATGGGATTAATCGGCTCTTTATATAGCGGGTAACTCTTTCCGGCGCCAGACAATAGTCCGCCATCAAGAGGCGCGCCAAAAGCATTCACCACTCTGCCTAACATACTGTCACTGACCGTTACGCTGGCCGGCAGTCCTGTCGCAACGACTTCACTGCCCACATGAATCCCTGTTACGCGCCCCAGGGGCATCAATAGAACCCTGCCATGACGAAATCCGACGACCTCTGCTGCAATTGAGGTCATTTGACCAGGTGAAAAAACCTCGCATACTTCACCCAGAAAAGCATCCGGGCCAGCGCACTCCAATACCGAGCCATAAAACTGCTCCACTCGCCCAATACGACGAACAGTCTCGCACCCTTTGATGGCGTCGATCATTCGAGAAATAGCGTTATCTTTCAAGAGGCCACCACAACAACACTCTAACTTTTCTCACTATCGGAGAACTCTTCCAGTTTTTGTCGCAAAATTCTCAATTGCGACTCTAGGCGACCATCCCAAGAGCCCGTGTTGGCTTCTACTCGACAGCCGCCTATGTTTATTCTTGAGTCAATTACAAGCTCTACCTTGCCGGAGCCGCTCGCCAGCTCTCCATCCGCTACAGGGCTTAACAGCGCATAATCTCGCTGACTCAAATATATTTTGAGGTGGCCTGCATCACGGATGGCTTCCAGTACGGCGTTCACAGAAGCCAAAACTGTCTCTCGTGAGACCAGCTTTTCTCCTAGTATTTTACAAACCACCGCAAAGCCAACATCAGTAGAAATGGATTCAAGCTGATTAAAGGCGGTATCCGCCTGCGTCTCAATATTCTTCAGTAAAACGCTGAACTGCTCCAAAGCCTCTTCAATTTCCTTCTGACTGTGCGTACGTCCTTCTTCGACGCCGGCTTCATATCCCTTCTTTTTCGCTTCATCATAGGTCTCTTGAGTCGCTTCTTTTAACTGGCTTTCAAAGTCAGCAAGCCGTCGCTCTAAACCTTCTTTTTCTCGTAACACTTCATCCAACTTACGCTGCATCGCAACGAGTTGCCTGGATGACTCGGACGCCAATGCTTCGTCTATGCTCTCCTCGTTCGGAGTAGAAACGCTGGCTTCAAAAGCTTGTTCCGTAAAAGCCGTCTTCTGAGGAGCTGAACCAGACGCCTTGGCGTTTTCCGCACGATAAGAAAGCCGGCGTGAGCCAGCGACAGACGAAGAGCGTAAAATTTTATCCACGGCTCGCCACCTCTGGAGCTAAGGGCGCATCAGCTGACAACTGGCGTATCAACTCTCTCCTTACCCGTTCGGACAGGTGGCCCGAAGAGGCTGATTTTTGCTGAAGGTGATGCTTGGTTTTCTTATCTAGAAAGCTATCCAAATGCGCTCTCTGCATTTCGTTCATCGCACAATAGACAAGAGTCTGCAGAGGTAGACTCAAGTTAAGGAAAGTCGAAACTTCCGCAGAGCTGATAGCTTCCTCTACGCCTGACAACTCCTGGCTTTCTTCCTGTTCCGACAACGCAGCGTATACATCGTCAAATTCCAGTTTGCGTCGGGCGCGCTTCATCAGCGTAAGATGCTCAATCGCCGCTTGCGCTTTTTTCCTCTGCTCAGGTCCGAGTTGCGCCAATATCCAGTTCCTGTCGGAACTGGCTAACCCCATAAGGCGCAAAGCAATTAACTTTTCGGGGGAAGCTCCGTTCATACACGATCTACCGAATTAAGCCAGGCTTTTATTTCCGCCAAAGTCTCTTCTCTCTCTGCCGCGCTGAGCTTAGGCTTACGGCGTCCAGAAAACGCCATCAACAGAATAAGCAGAAGCAGGGCGACGGCAACCAACGCCACCACAGTTAGCTGCAGGTATTTCAAATTTTCCCATGGCGCCTGCTCTAAATTTGGCTTAGTAGTAGCGACCGCCATTGAAGCCTTTTCAGGTGACTCTGGTTGAAGAACTGGCTCCAGACCGCCAACGCCCATTGCTGCGACATTGATTAGGTCGCCCCGTTCAAAATCCAGCCCTATAGCTGATGCAATCAAGGATTTAACGGCTTCAGTTTGTTCGGCAGAGGCGTTAGCGGGAATAACGACACTGACGGTGATTCGCTCTACTTCGCCACCTGCATCGGATAGCGTTTCCACCTGCTTGCCATACGCAAACTCTTCTTCTTTCACATCAGAGCTGACAACCGAGGAGGGCTTCTTTCTGCCCTCTTGCTCTGGAACGTCGTACTGGCGATTAACACTGGATTTAATCACCGCCCCTTTGTCTGTACCACCAAATGGAACCAGGGTTTCACGAACTCTTTCCACACGTTTGTGATTCAACGCAACGTCAACTCGAACCGCCGTCGCGCCTTCATCAAAAATCTGGTTAAGAATCGCTCCGACCTTGTGCTGTAGAAACGCTTCCATCGCACTTTTGCCTTTCAATTGGGCGGACACGGCAACCTGATCACCCGTTTCCATCTGGGTCAGCGCCACGCCCTTGTGGTTCAGCAATGTCACTGTCTCAGGTTTCAACCCTTCTACAGACGCAGCGACCAGATTCTGAATGCCATTAATCTGATCCACTGAAAGATATTTGCCTTCTTCCATCACTATCGTCACGGAAGCTTTTGGCTGCTTAGTATCCTTTTTGAATAAAGAAGACTCTGGCAATACTAAGTGAACGCGAGCGAACTTGATCTCATCAAATGACATGATGGTTCTGGCCAGTTCACCTTGCAGGGCGCGTTGATAATTTATTTTCTGAGCGAACTCCGTCATACCGTAATCCGCTTCATCAAATAGCTCAAAGCCAACCCCGCCATTTAAGGCATAACCTGAAGACGCCAATTTAAGCTTGGCGTTATACAAATCATCTTGAGACACTAATACCTGAGAGCCCTGGGCGCCGAGTTGATAGGGGATTTTCAGCTCATCCAGTTTCTCGGTCAGTTTGGCCGCCTGCTCCGTGTCCAAATCCTTATATAGAACTTGATAATTATGTGAGGTCAACATCATGTATAAGGCCACTCCAGCGCCGACCACAATTAATGTAGCCAATACAAACGCCACTCGTCTGCCGCTGGACCATTCTGACCAAAAACCCGCCATCTGTTACTACCTTTAAATTAAATAGACATTCTCATCACTTCTTGATAGCTCTCAAGAAGGCGATTTCTCACTTCAACCATCAGGCTCATGGATAGCTGCGCTTTATCTAAAGCTATCATTACCTGATGCAGATTTTCGGCGTCTCCAGTAGCCAAAGATCTTGCAGCGCTGTCAGCGGCGGCTATCTGTTGGTTAACCTGCTGGACTTCACCGCCAAGCCAGTCAGCAAAAGAAACACCGCTCGTCTTGGCGGATTTTTGAAGAAGCGAGCTTTCCCCAATTGCGCCGACACCCAATATTGCTTCAACTGTCATTCTTTAACTTCCTATTTCCAGTGCTTTCAACGCCATCGTTTTCGCTGCGCTCATGACGCTGATATTGGCTTCATATGCACGGGTAGCCAGCATCATTGAGGTCATTTCATCGACTGGATTAATCGCGGGCATTTCCACATACCCCTCGGCATTCGCATGAGGGTGCGCAGGGTCGTATTTCAAGCGAGGCTCAACGTCTCTTTCCACCAACTGCATATCTCCGACCCCTCGCAGAGCGCCGCCAGTCTGCTCAGCCGTCGCGACGGCCATAAGAGGCTTAAAGGAAGCGCCGGCCTTCGACGTAGTGGAATACACATTGGCCAGGTTCGTCGCAACCGCTTGCAGCCGGAGCTTTTGGAAATCAAGTCCAGAGCCGCTAATGTCAAAAACTTGCAAGTAATCCATGATTAACGTCCCCCATTAATAGCCAGTTTCATAATTCCGCCTAACTTCGATTTAGCGGTTAGCAGTGCCTGGTAATTGATGACATTTTTATTCAGCGCCAGGATTTGCTCATCCAGCTCAACTTTCGCCGCCGTTTCTTCCAGAGAGACGAACTGGTTGAAATTCACGTTGTTAATGCGGTCAACCTTGTCCGCATCATTCAAGCTGCTGTTGGCGACTGCGTCGATATGTTGCAGAGCGGCCTTAAAGTTAAGAGACATGGCTCTATAGCCTTCTGTCGACGCATTAGCCACGTTTTGGGCGATTAAACGCTGCTGTAGCTGCGCCGCATCTAACGATTTATTCAAGAGTGTCGATGTAACTGAAGTTAAAAATTCCATATATGACTACGCTTTCGAGTTCTTCGCAGCTGCGCCGCTTTATTGAATGACTAGCTGCGCATGGAGTGCGCCTGCCGTTTTTATCAGTTGCAGTATCGTAATGACGTCTCGAGTACTGGTCTTTATCTGCCGCAACGCCGTCACCAGATCTGCAATCGAGGCCCCGGAAGATAAGCGAACAGGCTCTGCAACAGACTCTTCAACATCAATTGATGTATCCGGAGTGACTACTGTCGAAACCCCTCTACCAGTTTCTCTTACAAATATTGGCTGAGACACTTGGTAATCTGTGGAAATCACCACTTTGATATTGCCGTGGGAAATAGTGACGTTGTCGATGGTGACATCGCCGCCCGCCACTACAGTCCCTGTACGTTCGTTGACCACCACCGTGGCGACTCGGTCAGGCTCAATGACCGCATTTTCAATCCGGGTCAAGTAGTCAACGAGATCATATTCACCAACCGGGGCCAAAACCGAGACCTTACCAGCGTGAACGGCCCTCGCTTTTCCAGAACCTAAAGTCTTATTAATGGCGTTCTTGATACGGCTGGCAGTTGTAAAATCCGGTTGATTCAATATGACATTGATATACCCATCCTCCCCGACCAAGTCGGTCGAGAGTCCTCTCTCAACTGAAGCGCCAGAAGGAATAACGCCAACGGTAGGATGATTCTTCTGTACTACATTGCCATTCAGGTCGTAACTAAAGCCACCTACAGAAACCTGGCCTTGCGCAACCGCATAAATCTTACCGTTCACCGCTTTTAGTGGAGCCAGCAACAGTGTTCCACCAACCAGACTTCTGGCGTCCCCCATGGACGAAACATTCACGTCGATCATATCGCCGCTGTTTGCAAACGGCGGTAACTTGGCCGTCAATGTCACCGCCGCCACGTTGCGGCTGGCGATTTCGTCAGAATCCAGACTAATGCCAAATTGTTGAAGGGTATTTGCGATACTTTGCAAGGTCGCCTTACTTCTGTGAGTATCACCCGTGCCCGCCAGTCCGACGACCAGTCCATAACCAAACAATGAGTTTTCTCTCACGCCTTCGATTCGAGCCAACTCTTTCAGGCGCACAGATGAGGCGCTGGCAGTTTGGGCTACGACAAAACATATCAACGCCAGCGACCAATAAAGTCGTCTAATAACGCGACTCATATCAAGCCCACCTTGGTAAGGAACCAGTGAATAAAGCCTCTATCATCGGAATCTCCCAAGATGCCTTTTCCGTTGTATTCGATTTGCGCGTCGGAAATTCTGGTTGAGAGAATCGTATTTTGCGCTGTGATGTCCTCTTCCCTTACCCAACCAGTTAACTTAATCGTCTGTTTTTCGCCGTTAACCGTAATTTTCTGCTCGCCAGAGATTAGCAGTCTGCCCACATCGTCTTTATCGATAACATCAACACTGACACGGGCTCGCAACTCACCTTCACGTTGCGTGCTGGCGCCGCTGTTTCTACCTAGTCCAAGTTCAAGGCTGCCCACTTCCGTACGATTGGTTTGCCCAAATGAACCGGAAGCCTCTAGTGACTGATTAACCTTCGAGTCGCTGCTCGCACCGGCTTTAGATACTTCTACAATCAGAACCGTCAGGTTATCGCCTACCCGATATGCCTTCTTATCTGACGTCAAAGGCCGAAAGCTGGCCTCATCAAACAGACTCTCGGCAAGTACCAGGTTCGGCAGCGCCAGCACGCTTAACAAACAAAATGCTCGTATTAACCACTTCACAATTAACTTCCTATCCACACTCGACCAGCTGACAAAACCACGCCCAACATGGTTTCTCCACTGCTAACCGACTTTAATTTGACTCGATCGCCCACGTAAGCGTCATGCATGGCCTCAGCTCGACTGCGCAGATAAACCGTGCCAACACGCACTTCAACAGAAACAACGTCGCCGTTCTTAACTTCCGGAACCGCCCTTAGCATATCCTTGGTAATCGGCTGGCCCGCCCCGACCCGTTTTGAGAACTCTTTACCTTCAAAGTCCTTTTTCAATGCAGGCTCAATACCCGCCGCAGCGACATCAATCAGCTCTCTCTTCAAAGGATGAGAGCCCACAGACATCCCCCTATCCGCGTCTACTGAGGGCGTCCAAACTTCCCCCATAGCTGATACTTCAAACCACACTGGCGCACTATTAAGCACTGCGCCGGAAGCGTCGACGATATCCATCCACACACATATGCGGCGGGACAAAACACCCAATTCCAAGGGGCGAACCTGTATTCCCGCCATCTGTTTAGAAACCAGAATGTTTCTTTTCCTCGCGCTTACCGGCGTTACTTCAACCTCTTGAAAGCCCGCCTCGACAAGCCAACGCTTTAAATAAGCGCCAGCCTTTTCTTCGAGAGCATCCGGGTCAATCTTTTCCGCCACAACCTTAAGCTGGATATGATCCGGCCCTTCCAATCTCCATGAAGGCATGCTTGCATTTGAACTCCAACGCGCAAGTTGCTTTTCTATTTCCACCTTGGAAATAGACTCCACACTAAGCTGACGTGGTGAAAGTTCAATAGTCGGCAACTTATTTTCATCCTGAGCCGGGTCCAATCGAACCGCCCCGAGACGACTTAACTCGACTTGCATGACCTGCTTTCTCGCCCCTGGATCGTTTACACCTATCAAGGTTGCATAAGGGCTTAGCGTCAGGCGATTCTCAGCCACACACGGCAGGCTGCATATTCCTATCACCAAGCACCCAAATAAGCGTATAAGTATTGACATCAGAAGCCGCGCAAGAGATTAACCACGAAGGTCATTTGTAATCTGCATGATTTCATCCGCCGCTCTGATGACATGGGAGTTAGCTTGATAGCCTCGCTGAGCGGTCACCAACTCCACCAATTCTTTCACCAGATCAACGTTCGAACTTTCCAAAAAACCTTGTTGAATCATTCCCAGCCCATTGGAGCCCGCTTGCGAATAGAGAGGCGCTCCAGCGTCATCCGCCGGAATGTAAAGCCCTTGCCCGGCTGATTCCAAAGCCTGATCATTGATGAACTTGGCCAGCTGTATTTCGCCAACTTCAAGAACATCTTCGCCAATCTGTACCTTCACCACGCCGTCAGTGGAAATCTGCATTTTTGCGGCATCAGGCGGAATCTGAATCTGATCTGATAGACGCAGTCCAGTAAGTGTGGACAGGTAACCGTCCTCATCGATCTTGAGCGCGCCGTTTCGGGTATAGCCGTACTCGCCGTTTTCCAGCATGACCTCAAAGAAACCGTCTCCGCGTATCGCCAGATCCAGTTGATTTTCAGTAGCTTTCAGGTCTCCAGAATCAAATTGCATGGTGACATCAGCGACCTTTGTTCCCATTCCGACGGAGTTAACCCCTTTTCTTCCCGCCGCTGACGTTGCGGGTTGACGGCTGATCAAGTCGCCAAACGCCACCCGACTTTTCTTGTATGCGACGGTGTTAAGGTTCGCCATATTATTTGAGATGGTTTCAATCTGCTTCTGACCGGCTTGTAGACCAGTTTCAGCCACATACAACGCATCAATCATGAACCGTATCTCCTAAAATTTTCCTAAGGTGCTAATGGCGCTATCTATAGAGCCGTCATAGGCTTTCAGCACGTTATGCGACAATTGATAATGACGTGTGAGTTCAACCAGCCTTACGATCTCTTCCATTGTATTGACGTTGGACATTTCCAAATAAGACTGCATAACCTGGGTATCTGACGCCTCAGTTGAAGCCTGCATAGACGGATTTTCGAAAAGCCCTTCGCCGGCGTAGCTCAGCTGTTCGGGATTCTGAAATACGGCTATCGCCAGCTTGTCCAATACAACACCGTCCTGAACAATTGAGCCGTCTGGTTGCACTTCAAAATCGGCATCACTCAGTGCGACAGGTCCACTACTCCCTAATACTCGCTCCCCGGTGACCAGCCCCAGATAGCCGTCTGGATTCAGGCGCAGTTGCCCCTTACGAGTGAAGAACGTTTTATCGCCGGAAGAAGCCATAAGAAATCCCTCTCCATCCAAAGCGATGTCCATGGCGTTCCCAGTCATCTTGAAAGCGCCCTGTGTAAAGTCTTTCTGCAGCGTCAAATCTGGCTCTAGTTTCGCTTCATTCATAAATGCAGTTTGAAACTTATCCACGATCAATTGGTCACGCTTATATGCTGGAGCGCCTTGATTAGATAAGTTCTGACTAATAGTCCGTAAACGTTCCAAATCAGCATTCAAGGTAAGCTGAATTGCACTTACTACGTCAGCCATATTAACTTTCCTTCCTTTCTTTATTCGTCGCGCGGTTAATCAAGCCGCGATCGACTTCCACAATAGAAAAAGATTTGATGTTCATACCGACAGGAACCTCGGTTAACGCCAACACAGTAAGATGAGGCAATAGTCGACCTGACAGTTTTCTTATATGCCGGCGAATACCAGGTGAGGTAATCAGCACAGGCTTCAAGCCGGCTGACATCATTTTCTCAACCTGACGAGCCATGCTGCTTAACACCTGCTCCGTCAACTTCGGATCGATATATAAAGACGCACCTTGTTCCGTCACTCTGATGCCGGACTGCATCAGCTGCTCAACTCCCGGATCCAAACTCATAACATGAAGGTAACGGTCCTGCGCAACCAAATCCTGGCAGATTTCGGCGCCGAGTTTTTGCCGCACTTGGTCCGCTAACTGCTCATGGTCCTTACTCACTTTGCCTGCATCGACCAACGCCTCCGCGATAAGCTCAATATTCCTGATGGACACTTTTTCCTGTAGCAGTTGCTGCAGCACCTTTTGAATATCGGAGAGCGTCAATGTGTTGGGAACCAGCTCTTCATACAGAGAGGACTGCGCAGTACGTACTCTTCCCATCAGTTTTTCTGTTTCTGACCGGGTCAAAAGGGCCGGCGCTTGAGACCTGACCGTTTCATTTACATGAGTCAGCATCACGGTTAGCGGGTCAACCAAGGTACAGTTAAACTGTCGCGCTTTTTCTTTTAAATTCTCCTCAATCCAGACCGCAGGCAGCCCATAGGTAGGGTCTTTCACCGACACCCCGGGTAATTTATCCGTCAGGTCCTGCGCACTGATCGCTAATATTCGATCGGAGTACAACTCGCCTTCAGCAACTTGAGCGCCATGTACGCAGACTTTATATTCGCGTTCATTATTGCGATCTGTCTGATATATCTTCACATTCGGTAAAACGAATCCCAGCTCGAGCGCCAGCTGTTTGCGGAGCCTCTTGATCTCTTCCATCAAAGCGCCTTCACTCGCCCCTAGATATCCAGCGATAGCGGGCCCAAGAGAAATCTCCAAAGGTTCTACTTTCAGCTCTTCATAGATGTCCTTTTCTGCATCTTCCCGATCTTCGACGTTATCCTCAGCTTCCTGGTACTTGTTCTGTTTGAAGGCATACACCACCAACGCAGCCATCAGTGAAGCGACAATAAAAATCGGGAGCGCCGGGATTCCTGGCAGAAGCAATAATGAAAGCAACCCCAGAGTAACGATGACAAGGCTCTTTGGATAACGAGTGACCTGCCTGGATATTTCATCGCCCAGGAATGCGTCTGTCGCTGCGCGGGTGATGATAATGCCTGTTGCAGTGGAAATAACCAGTGCGGGGATCTGAGTGACAATGCCGTCGCCAACTGTCAGCAAAGTATAGTTGTGAAGCGCTTCACCCCAGCTAAGGCCTCGCTGCGCAATCCCAACGGTCAACCCGCCAATTATGTCGATCAGGATTATTAAAATACCCGCAATAGCGTCGCCTTTCACAAACTTACTGGCGCCGTCCATTGCCCCATAAAAGCTGGCTTCACGCTCAATATTCTGACGCCTCTCACGAGCTTCTTTTTCATCAATGAGCCCCATGTTCATGTCGGCGTCGATACTCATTTGTTTACCCGGCATGCTATCCAGGGTAAATCGAGCGGCAACTTCCGCCACCCTTTGGGCTCCATTGGTGACCACCACATACTGAACGACAATCAATATGAGAAAAACGACAAGTCCTATAACGTAGTTACCGCCCACAACATAAGTGCCGATGGCGTTAATCACATCGCCAGCATCGCCATCGGACAAAATAAGTCGTGTTGCGGCGATATTTAGAGACAGCCGAAAAAGCGTTGCGATAAGCAATAGAGAAGGAAAGGTTGAGAATCCCAGTGGTTTATCAACAAAGAAAGTTAATAAAAGGATCAACAAACCAAAACTGAAATTGATAATGAGCAGCACATCCAATAGCTGCGAGGGAATAGGTGTAAAAAGCACCAGCAGTATGCCCACCATTCCCAATACAAGCGCAAGCTCGCTGCGTGTTCCCAGCAATGAAGCCATCGACGGTCTATTCATCATGTGGCGGCCCCTTTCACGCTAAACTGATCTCTCCCCTGCCGTTCTCTTTTGATTTGATAAGCGCGGCGTAAAGCCCTTGCCACCCCCACAAACGCATCCTCTGGAATCATCGAGCCAATCTCAGTTTTCTTGAACAAATAACGGGCCAGCGGCGGATCTTGAATAATGGGCACCTGATGCTGACGCGCCAGGTCCCTTAAGTGTTTCGCCATGGCGTCCACGCCTTTCCCCGTCACTGTCGGCGCAGCCATTCTTTTTGCGTCATACTTTACAACCACTGCGTAGTGTTCCGGGTTAGTGATAATCAGGTCCGCCTCAGGAACACTGGCTGCGGAGCCAGCGCGCTTACGCAGCTCCCTTTCCAACTCTTTCCTTTTCGCCCTGATATGAGGATCGCCTTCGCGCCTCTTTATTTCATCTTTGACTTCTTTCTTAGTCATACGCATGTTGCGCATGAACTCCCAGCGGGTGAACAACATATCAATGACTGCAATCAGCAATAGCGCCGCCGTCAGTTTGAAAATAATGCCCGCAGCATATCCGATGAATGACGGCAACGCCGTCGCCGCCGACTTGGCGGTTAGCCCAAAAAATTCCGGCATCAGGTCAGCCAAAGTCCAGTACAGCACACTCCCCAACAACGCCAGTTTGATCAGGTTTTTCCCCAGCTCAAACAATATTTTGACGGAGAACAAACGCTTAAAGCCTGCAATTGGATTGATACGCTTAATGTCAGGTTTGATTGGATGGAAAGAAAATACAGGACCTGTTTGAGCCATTGAGCACAACACGCCGATAACCATCATTACAACCAGCAACGGACTCAATATCCAGCCTATCTCCGAGATAATCCAGACGCCCCAGGTTCTGACCGTCATAATGTCAAAGTCAACAGACGCCGCATCTGCAAACAGCTTTTGACACAAGCTGAAGAAACGCGTGGCGAGATCCTGCGATACTGACCACAATAGCAGCGCACCGGCGGCGAGAGCGAAGACATGATTGACTTCCTGACTCTTCGCCACACTCCCTTTCTTCTTCGCCTCTTGGAGTTTAAAGGGCGAAGGGGGTTCGGTCTTTTCAGATTTATCCGGTTGCGACTCTGCCATAACTGCTTCAAATGACTGTCAGCATTCCACTCCAGTAGCGGAATATAGAAATAAACACTTCTCCAATTAATGGAGTCAGATATTTGAGTGAAAGCGCCGTCACTCCGATCCCTAACGCCACTTTTAATGGCAGAAAGAGAAAGTAGACATTCATTTGCGGCATCGTCCTCGCCATGACCGCTACGCCTACATCCAATAAAAACAACACCGCCAGGACCGGCGCCGCAAGCACCATTGCGAATGAGAACATCAGTCCCACCTGCTTCATAGCGCCATTAAAATCCATTCTTGCTAAACCAGAGCCCGGAGGTACTTGGGCGACACTATACGCAAGCCCTTTAATCACCATGTGATGCGCATCCATGCTAAAAAAAACGAAGGTGGCGAAAAACAGCAATATTGTTCCCATCAACGGCTCCGCCGAGTTTGTTGCGGGATTCATTATATTCGCCGCGCCGAAGCCTGACTGAAAGTCAATCAGCCTGCCAGCTATCTGAAAGACGGTAAAGGCGGCATGAAGACCTAAAGCCATCGCCAATCCCAGCACCAACTCATTCGCACAGGCTAACGCCATCTCGACTATTGAAGATGGCAGTTGCGCACCCGCAGTCGGCGAGAAACGCACCATCAATAACGCCAGGGCGAAAACCAGGAAAAACCTGATACGCCCAGGTAAACGTCCAAACATATCAAAAGGAGAAGCCATCACCACTAACGCCAGCCGTATGGACAGGAGCCACCAGGCCCATGCCCAAGAGAGATCAATGGTGAAATGCATCGTCTAAAAGTATGCCGGTATATTCCCGATTACGTTTTTTGCGTAAAGGGTCAGTGTCGCCAGCATCCATGACCCCATAACAAATATGATCGCCACGACAGCGCCAATTTTTGGCACAAACGTTAGCGTCATTTCCTGTATCTGGGTGACTACCTGCAATATGCTGATAATCAACCCTACGATCAGACTGACTATTAAAATAGGCGCAGCGACCAAAACTGCCGTCCATAACATGTCTTCGGTAAGCATCATCGCCAGATCGGCATTCATAGATTTATCTCCATCTAATCTCAATGACGGATAAACTGAGGAAGAATATCGATCAGCTTACGCCCTTTATCATCAATAGGAGCATTCATAAGGCGATGCATAATCTGTTGCGCCTGCTCTGGATTATTTTCGCCTTGGTCACATAAAGCGCGGGCAAAGTGTCCGGAGAAGGAGTCTTTATCCAGTCGAGTCGCCTTGCGCGCCAGTAAGCGAGCTTCCGCATAATCCTGTGTTAGCGCTTTAATAACCGCCAGGGCGCCGTAGGTTTCGCCAAAACGGTCATCGATTTCGCTGGCGCGGCCTAAACTTTCTTCCGCTTCCTGCATCCGCCCCTGTAAAATCTGGCACCAAGCCAGTACGTTCCAAGAGCCAATGTGACCAGGCATATTTTCAAGCCCTTTTTTTAACGCGCCCTCAGCGGCGGCCAAATCACCCTGCTGCATTTCCAGGAGACCTTTGCCAACCCATCCGCGCCCACTTTTCGGCTTGGCCTGAATCATTGCGTCAAAGCTTTGCGCTGCTGTACTTAGATCCAACGCGTTGAGGGAGCAATATGCCTTAACGCCCAATGCTTCTGCATTGTCTGGGTCCTGGGCCAACACTTCCTCTGCCATGCCAATCGCTTTATCAAAATCTTCATTGTCTTGCAGACACATTGCTAAAACAGCTTTGGCTTCTAAGAAGTCTGGCTGGAGAGACAGCGCTAGATTTACAAAGCGCTCCACCTCTGGCAGGTCGCCCATGGCGTAATAGGCGCGCGCGAGGATTAATGCGTAACCGGAATTCTTTGCAGGCTCTTCAATATGCTCGCTCAGTTCAACGACCGCCTTATCCGGCGCTGATTGCAGGAGGTAACAGTAACCTAGATTGTAGCTAATGCTCGGGTGAGACAGTCCTGCTGTTTTAAGCTGGGAGAAGCCCGCTACCGCTTCTTCAACTCGTCCCAATGTGATCATGACCATCGAGCGTTCATAAATCGCCTGGGGGTGGTCCGCCGCAATTTTTAATGCGCGGTCAAAGAGAGAAACAGCGTCTTCAGGCTGGCCGCTTTCATGCAACGCGCGCCCCAAGTCCAATAACAGATTCAGGTTGTTTTCATCTTGTTCGAGAAAACGCTTGAGGCGCGCGATTTTTTCCGCCAAGTCAGAGACTGACATGTGTCCGTCCGTAGTATCAGTTGTATAGATGGTCCGCTTCTTTCAAATCACTCATGGACTCGGCCTGGGAGCGTCGCCCGTCAAGGTCCTGAAGAAGGGTTTTAGCCCGATTAAAATAAAGGTTATCGACGGGGGCGGACTTTAGCAGAATATCGATCAGACGCCGAGCTTCATTTTCATTCCCCAACTCAACATTCGCCAATGACGCGTAAAACAATGAAGGCGGATGGGTGGGTTCGTCCTCAAGCACTTCAGCCCAAACCTGCAGGGCGCGGTCCTTAATGCCTTGTTCAAATTGCACCATGCCGTACTGAAAACGCTCTAGAACCGCTTTGGTTTCTCTGGCGAGAAAGCTCTCATAGTGGAAGGATGCGCGCTCTAACAAATCCAGCTGAGCGTAAATTTTAGCTAATAAAGATTCTACTTCGGGGGGGAATTCGGGGAGCTGATATGCTCTCTTCAGTTTGGCCAATGCTTCGTCAATCCGCTTTGCGTCAACATCCAACCTGGCCAAGGCAAGCAACTCATCGCCTTCAAAGAGACTAAGGTCCATCATTCTTACACCTGAAAATGACTACTAACAACAATCCGGAGCGGCCCGTAGCCCAAAGTTTTTGATACTTCATCCCTAAGGAACACACCTCCGATGGAGGCGGCAATTCTAACAACCTGTTACTTCTTGATCAATTTAAAAAAGGTGAAATATTGTGGATTGAGCGTCCAAAATTGAAGTTGAATAACCCTCTCGAAGACCCAATAAACGCACTCTGATTTGCTGAGTCGTTATGCGCTCAAAAATAAGCGCATCACTTTCGCATACCACAAATTCCCGCAGAAAAAAAGGGCTTTCGCTTTCCCATAAATGCAATTCGTCCTTCTCACAGAAACATGGGATGGCGCGCGCCCTTCTACTTACGTGGTTAAGGCAACTACAGAATACTGATTTATTAACCACTTACAGAAACGAGCTAATTTTCAGATCAGTATCGCATACTCAGCTATAAGTGTATATTTTCTTCCCTGAAATAATATCAAGTGAGAATCCAGCAAATGTTGCCTCCAAATCATAAAACTAGAATATATCACGCTTATCGTTCTCTAGAGGGACTATCCGTAGGTGATGCGCTTGGTCAATGTTTTTTTATTGATGAGGAGCTAGCGCTTGAGCAGATAGTTGCCCGCAAAGAACCCCCTTCTATCTGGCATTTCACAGACGACACAATAATGGCGATAAGTGTTTTTGAGACCCTCTGTAAATTTGGGCATATAGATCAGGATTTTTTGGCGGAGCGGTTCGTATATAGATATAAAGAACAGCCAGATCGAGGGTATGGTGGGACCGCTCACAAAATACTCAGAGACATAGGTAATGGCATTCATTGGTCTGAATCCGCAACAAATGCATTTAGTGGAATGGGCTCTATGGGGAACGGAGCAGCTATGCGTGCCGGCCCTATCGGCGCTTACTACTATGACGACTTTGATCGAGCAGCAATAGAAGCCAAAGCGTCTGCAGAGGTCACACATGCCCATTATGACGCCCAGGCAGGGGCAATTGCCGTTGCCATAGCAGCTGCATATTGCACCAGACATACATCTAGCGAAGCAATTAACTCTATAGACTTCTTAAAGACTATAATTAACCACACCCCCGACAGTGATACAAAATCGAGGATTATCAGAGGACTAAGCTTACCAATAGACACTAGACTTTATACCGTAGTTAAGCAGCTAGGGAACGGGATCGAATTATGCTCCTTTGATACAGTCCCTATTTCTCTTTGGTTTTCCTCACATTACATTAACTGCTTCAGTGATGCGATTTGGGAAACTTTATCAGCTCTGGGAGACAGGGATACTACCTGTGCTATAACAGGCAGCATTGTCTCCTTAAATCATTTAAATGTAATCCCTCATCATTGGATTGAGAAGCGAGAACCGCTATCACAATTCCTCAACATTGACCACCAATTGCGCTGGTGATCAATTTACCGGCTTTTAGGTCTACAACACTATCTCCGGTTAATTGTATTGCACCACTATATCCGTCAACAATTTCGGGAACGTCCATTCGAAGACACTGAATACCTACCACTGTCAGCTGCACACGCTCAACCTCAGAAAAAACTACAGACTTGCAATCATCATCATGCTTTTCAAAAATCGGCTTATATTGATACAAAAAAACATCGCCGATTGCTATTGGTCCATTTATGCAACGTCCAGCAACAGTAACACTATCATCCCCCCTATAAATATCATCCACTTCAAAAGTAATCATTTTATTTTCCAAAACTGTATACCTTATGATTATTGCGTCAACAATTTAGCACGTCGAATATATTCTGCAATTTGCTGTGCCGTCATATTAGGCGACTCACGTAATGTATCAGAAATAATAGTCTTGTCTCCACTCAACCTCTGTGGAACAGAAAACCCCATATCCCGTAGTATTTGGGAAGACTGCTCTACAGATATCTTATAGGGAGCCCTCCGAGCAAGCTCACTTGCTTTTAGCGGAGCAAACACTTCTCGCTCTAACTGAATTAGTGTTGTTGTTTCTTGCCCCTCATGAACCATGCCCAACTCTACCTCAATCTCCAAATCAGTTCTTGAGCCAAAATATACTGAAGTACTTATTCTTTCCGATGTTTTCCTTTCGACTGCAAAAATAGTAGCCCGGAGTGGGTCTAAGGAAGTGGGAGTTTTACCCCATACTTCCGAGCCCTCGCCTCCTGGAATATGTGCATCAGAACGTGTTCCACGAAATACATACAAATCACCAGTAGTTTCCATAAGCTCATCAATCTCCTTACGACTCAAACCGGTGGCGCTTATCCCTTTGTACTCTTCATTAGTTAGTGGTCGTACTCTACCACTAAATAACCGAACACGAAGCTCACTACTACGACTCAGGGCTCTTTCCATAGTAAAGACCTGCGACTCAGCAGAGAGCGCCAATTCCGCCACAGCGCCCTTACCCACCCCAACTGCCTTAGGTAGACCAAGCGCACCTAGGATTCCTTCTCCAAACATCTCCAGCACACTACTGGCCCGTTCAGAGCCACCAGCAAGCCTTAGACTTTGATAATCCCTAAAATAGGCCGCACCTTCATCGCCAACTACCCCACCGTCCTCTGCTATTTGTCCAACTAAACCTATCATAAGGTCTCTGCCAAACTTATCCCCCAGTACTCCTGGGCCTCGTGGGTCCATCGGATAAACATCCTTAACCCACCTTGTGTACCCGTCTCTCATCTCCCGGGTAAACTGAGTCTCAGAGAATAGGCTTACCTGTAGCGCCAAATGCTCTGGCTGGTATTTGGCGTCTAAAGCTGCTTGATAGAATTCTTCTTCCGTGGCTGTATCGTAATATTCTCTCCACTCATCAAGTTCGGCGTCTTCGCCAGGTTGATAGTGAACCCAGTTTGCAGGCAACGAGCCGCCATTTTCCGCAATGATTGAATCATAATCATCGCGACGAATCATATCGTAGGACTCGCCATCCATCAGCCCTCCACTATTTAGAGACGCGGACAGCAGTGGATCTGAGTATAGGTCAGTAACATGTTCCTTTATGGAGAACATTTTAAACAGCGCACCTTTGGCCTGCTCAGTCCATTCAGTTACCTTGCCTCCTAGTGGGCTCGCGATCGCGGCGCCAAGTGGGTTGCCGAAGACATCTGCGGCGACTTGCATATAGTTGAACTTGCCATGACCATAGGCCGCTTTATTGGCGACACTGCTGGCGGCGCCATTGATGAGCGCACCACCCAGATCAAAGTTCATGTCGCCGACAGAGTAGTTCAGCTTGTCGGTATATTTACCAAGATCAGAACCTCCCAGTATGTTGCCTACGCCCGCAGTCAGAACGCTGGCGGACAGAGCGCGCCAATTGAAATGCTCTTGTCTGCCTACCGCCATGGAAACCGCTTGACGGGTAACCGACTTAACCGCCGCATGCCCAGCCGCCTGGTAGAGACTCAAAGTCTTCCTGGCTTTATCCGCCTCTCCAAGAAGCTCATAACCAACCGCCGTGGAAATACCGTCAATCGCCACGTCTTTCCATGAGAAGTGCAGGCCTTTCTGTTGACCCGTAATAATGGATCCCATCTGAGTGATCGCAGAGCTGACGACGCCCGCCGCCAACACACCTGCGCCAACACCTGCAACAGCTCCAAGGGAGCCTCCTATGGTGGTCGCGACTGAAGCGCTCACCGCCCCATAGGCGGCCAACCCAACCCCCGCCGAGACAACAGCCACCGCCACAGCGACGATCAACATAAATGCAGAGCCGCATTTACCGCCATGTTTGGGCGGTGGAGGCTCCGGCATAGTAGGCGTTGTATCCCCGATAATGGCTCGTGGATTGTATGGCTTGAAGGTATCCGCCGTGTTATGCAAGTTGGATATCATGTTGGGAATGCGCAGCGGCATTCCCTCTTGCAGGTCATCCACCCCGCGCAAACCATTGGCGTCAGCAATCACATACCATAGGCTTGCATCGCCATATACCGCAGCCGAAATGGTCTGAAGCGTATCGCCTGGGTTAACGACGTAAGAGCTTGGCGTACTGCTGGGATACTGCTCGCTGACCGGCGTATAGTTCAGATCAAAATCATCCGTCTCCTTACCGCCCGCCTTGCCAGCCATACCAACTTGTTTGCCATTGGCGTAGAACAGATATTGATTCTGTTCAGATTGTTTACGGACGAGTATCTTTCCTTCTGCGTCGTTGATCATGCTGCGGTTATTACCAGAGTCTTTCTTATCTTCGACTCTGACTAAGTTACCGTTAACGTCATAGAAGCTGTAACTGTTTCCGCGCTGGAAGTAAGTTGAGTTCCCCCACACTTCCGTCTCTTTGTAACCGTCATATTTGTTGGTATACAAATAGGAAATCGTGTTGGTGTATTTCGTTCCAGTGAACGTCTGCACCTGGTACTGATCGACGTTCCCGTTAGCGTCATACCAATAGAAGTCAGAATTATCTACATCGAAATAGCGCACTTCAGAGATACGCTGGCCATCTTTGTTATAAGTAACCGTCTTATGCTGCAGCCCCCAGTCATTGTAGGCGGTGCTTCGAGTTTCTTTCTTACTGCCGCTCTTGGCGTCATAGTCGACAAATTTAATTTGGCGCCCTGCGCTATCGTATTCCCTGGAATTCACCAGAACGTTATTAACTTTGGTTTGCGCCAGACGGTTCTCTGCGTTGTAAAGATACTGCTCCGTCACCTCTTCTTTTCTGGACTTATCATATTGAATTGAGCGTGCGCGCGAGCCGTTCAACAGATAGTTGATATAAATACCCTGTTGCTGAGTCTTAACTATCTTGCCGTTGACCAGACTGCCCTGACTGACTGTGATCTGATTTGTTTTATTGTAGTTGTACCAATAATCGTAAGACTTCCACTCTTTGTTTGCGGTAGACGCTCCCGGTGCATAGTCCTTGATATACTTGGCGAAGGTATGTCGACGATTGCCCACGGCATCGTACTGATACTGGATTTCCACCATATCGTCTTTGACGCTAACTATTCGGTTTTCACTGTCATAGCCGATAACGCTGTTTTTATACTGAACGCCATTCTGCCAGAAGCCCTCGAATACCCGATTGCCAACCGCGTCGTAGCGATAGCTGGTTTTACTATTTACGCCACTGTCGACAATGTCCTTCTGCTTACCGTCGTCATAGTAGCTATACGTCCGGTTCATCCCATTGCCGTTAGTCTCTTTCTGCAACAGTCCGAGCTTGTTGTAAGCGTATTTAGTGACAACGCCTCCCAGGTTTTTATAGCTATCAGCGCGGCCGAAATAGCGTGAGGCCCCAGATTCGAATAACCATTCACGCTTGGCTTCAAGTCCGTCAACTTCCATTGTCTTGTTGCCCCGCTCGTCATATTCGTATGCGTAATAGCGGAACTTATTGCTGCCAGTGTCAGCGGTTTTCTTATTAATCCCCCGGGTTTCAATCAAGTCGCCGCGAGCATTATATATGTAACGGGTCCCCATCCCTTCCGAGTCCCGCTCAATGATACGGTGGCCCAGCTCATCATACGAATAACGTCTGACCTCTTTGCCGTTGCGCTCGACCAGGACATTGCCAACTTTGTCGTACTCACGATAAGTGACATGATCAATGGCGTCCGTCACGCTCAACTGATTGCCGAACATGTCGTAGTTATAACGAGTTACCGCCTGATTGCCGTCCATGGTTAACAAGAGCTGGCCCGCTGCACTGAAAACCTGATGCGTGCGATTACCATTGTCGTCAATAGTTCTTAACAGGTTGCCTTGGTAGTCATAAGCATGTTGCGTCGTTACTTCACGAGTTACCGTCACACCATTGGCGCCAGTGACCTGAATTCCAGTCTTCCGTTGCCGAATCATTCGATTGCCGGCGTCGTAATCAAAATACGTTTTGTTCGAGGCATTGCCTGCCAGGACAGCCTCTTTAACATTGCCCCAGCGATCCAGACGTTGCTCTACCGCTGCGACGTCGCCGGAGCGAGTGTTCCAGTTGGCGATTGCACGGCCTGCGTAGTCTGTCTTGGTAATCTGAAAATCCAGCCCACTCCAGTTTGCTTTCGCAACGATTTCACTCAAGCTTTTAGATCGGATGTCGACCGAAAGGCTTTTGAATAAGGCGCTGGAGGCTCCAGCCAGGGTATAGCCATAGAGTTTGTCGACGCCGTCTTGATCATTGGAATGCGACAGGCGACCTGCGCGATCATACTCGTAATATTCATATCGATGACTTCCCGTTCCGCGGGCAATAACCTCGCCAAAGGCGTTGTAATCCACCTGCACACTGGAAATACGCTCTGCCTCATAGCCGTATCGAGAGCGGGTTTCAATTTGATTCCCGCTTCTGTCGTAGCGATACCACTTCGCCGCCGCCAGCGTGCGATCAACATTCGTCAGGTTGTGCCACTCCTTAACGACATTGCCAAAAGCATCGTAAGCCGTATTAAAGCGACGACCTTCGGCATCCGCTTTCTGAACTTCTTTGCCCCATGCGTCAAAAAATGTGTGGCTGACGTGATCGTTCGAGTTCGCCTGAGGCGCAGACTCTAGCGCCTTCGACAGGTCCCCGACATTCGATATGTCTCCCACAAAGCCAACGCTATGCTTCACTTCTTTCACAACATTTCCAAAAGCGTCGCGAAGAAACTCCGTCACAGGCCTTACAGCGGTAGAATCGGTGGAGGACAAAGTCTGAGGGGACTCCACCACCATGACTTCTCTGCCTAATGCATCAAAGAACGTATAAGCCTTCGCCCCACTGGGATCAGTAATGCTTATCCGATTGCCAAGCGCATCGTATTCATAGGTTTCAACCAGATCGGTCTTAAATGCATGCAGCGTCTGCACGCTTGAAGGTGTATTTGAATAGTGCGTTACCCCCACTTTGGCGGACCGCACCAAGCGGTTCATACTGTCGTAGCTGAACCTGGTAATTTGATCCGAGCCATGTTCGCCAATCTCTGATGAACTCGCGATCATCGCTTCCAGGAGCGTTGAAAAGTCTTTCGCTTTGCTAACATCCCCTGCGTACGGCGTCGCATAGTCATATTTTTCGATCACGTTGTCATAAGCGTCATATTTGTACGCCGTGACATAGCCTCCGGCATCAACTTCGCCAATAACTCGACCTTTAACATCGTAAAACTTAAAGGAGTTCCCCCAACCTTGCTGCCCCAAGCGAGACGACTTAAGTACGGATGTTTTCACTATCTCGCCAAAGCCGTTATAGGTGGTGGAGGTAGTGGGGCTATCTCGGAATGTTTCAGTTCGGCTTACTGAAACATCAAACACTTCCACTTCATTTTGCTTGACCAGAACCGCTCGGTTCAGTTTGTCATATTGAGTCGTCAGAGTGCGATCATTCGCCGCCGATGCTTTCAGGGCGGCGCGAACCTGACTCTCACTCAAAGGCGCTCCTGCGGAATGGCCGGAGACACTCAGTTTATTGGCGTAGCGAATAACGAAGCGTCGGTTTCCAAATGCATCGTATGCGTATTCAGTTACATGATTCTCGCCATCGATGTCGAAAATCAGCTGATTACGATCGTCATACACCTTGTAAGTGATCGACAACGTTCTATCCGCGGCTGGAAGCGATTGATCCGTCGTAACGCGATTAACAACCGCACGCCCCATGGCGTCATACGTCACTTCATCCAAAATCTGAACGGAGCTGTCGACCCGATCATAATACTGATTAAACAGCTCAGACTTAGGACGGTAGGTGCGAATCTGGCGCCCCTCACTGTCATACTCGTAACGAGTCGTCCTGGCGAAAGCAGAGCCATCCGCTTCTGTCGAAGCGACTAAGTTGCCTAAGCCATCATATTCATTACGCTTAACGATATTAGTTAGCTGTGTAGTTTCCGACAGGCTGGAACGATCCACCTGGGTGATGCTGACTTTGGGAGTCGTCTCCTTGATCATGCGACCATTGGCGTCATACTCATATGTCCACACGGAGCCGATCTTGTTTTCAAGCTGAGTCAGGTTGCCCTTCGCATCATAGACGTAACGCTCAACATGCCCTTCTGCATCTGTCGCCGCCGTCTTGCGACCCAGTACGTCAAACACAAAGCTGGTGCTTTGCCCGGCGACTTTGTGCAACCTTCCAAGCATTGACGGCAAAGAGGCGGCCGTGTGCGACTGTTCTAAACTAACGGGAACGCGCCACCGTATGGTTTGAACTTCCCGGCCGAGATCGTCATAGCGAGACTCAAAAACCTGCCCGGCATTATCAATGGTGAATCGCAAACGGTTTCCGCTACCAAAGATAAACTGCGTACGCCGTTGATCTCCGCGTGCAATACCTTGCAATTGAGCCTGAATATCTGCAGCAGTCGCCCCTTTAGCGAAAGACTGTTTTACGCCATACTTTATCTGCGCAACCACATTGCCCAGATCGTCATATTGCTTTTCAGTTGCATAACCCAACGCATCGACACTAAAGCGCTGCCGACCTAAATTGTCATAGAAGAAGCGCTGGGTCTGATCGCCATTATCAGCAACCGGCTGTATCTCTTTTAAAATTAACGCCAATTTATCGATAGAGGCTACCGGTTTAGCGAAGACCGTTTTGGCCGCCAAACGCCCCGCTCTATCGTATTCCGACTTGGTCACAACCCCTTTGGCGTCGATCTCATACTGAGGTCTGCCTAAAGCGTCATAGACTACGCGACTAACCGCTTTCTCACTATTTGAAACGTTAGCAACCAATGCCGACAAACTGACTCGATCCAACGCAACAGAGGCTGGAACGGGCTTTTTGAGCATGACTGTCGCCGCGATACGCCCGTTCGCATCGTAGTATTTAGCAACGACTTGACGTTCGTTATTTACATCAAACAAGACGCGACCGTCTTTGTCGTACACAAACGTATGCGCTTTGTTTTTTGCGTTGTCGACGCCATGACGCTGGTTTAGCGCATTTTGCACAGCGGTCGCTGCGCCCATTGTGGAAACGCCATTCAGATAAAGAGATACATCTATCGCCTTGGCGTATCCAACGGTCGCAATAACACGACCAGATGCGTCATAACGGCTTTCTGTGACGCCCCCTAGCGGATCAATCGCATAAACCTGGCGCCCATTTTTGTCGTAAACAAAGTGAGACTCATTATTCAGCGCATCAGTTTTACTAATGACATTGCCATTACTGTCGTAGTGAAATTTAGTAACAACCTTCAGGCCGTCCGGGTCCTCCACCTGACTGACCAGTTGATCAAACCCGTCGTAATGATATTCCGTCACCTTCTGATTAGGATTGACCACGCTACCGCGACTTTCCCGAACGCGATTGCCTCCTTCGTCGTACTGATAGCTGGTCGCCAACTGCAATCCGCCATCCTGGGCATCCGTCACAATTCGTGTCTGCTTGCCCGACTTATCGTATTCGATATGCGTTTCGCCGCCAGCGGCGTCGATCGCAACGACCTTGCGCCCCAAGGCGTCATACTTATAGCGTGTGGATAATGCCGCGCCTTCAGGATCCACTGTACGGATGAGTTCACGACCCTCAACATCATAGCTGTGAATCGTTGTCAGGCCGGAAGCGTCTGTAGTGGAAATAACTCGTCCAGCCATGTCGTACTGCTGCTGACTTTCAAGGCCGAGGCTTACGCCAGCGGAGTCCAGCTTTTCAACCTGCAGCAGCGCGCCATTCTGATCGTATTGATAGCGCGTGATATTTCCGACGCCATCGATAATCTCACGCTTCTCCCCAAACTGGTTACTTTCAGTCCGCACTCGAACGCCTTCGGGCGAAATGATTTCAATGGTTTTAGCCAGGTCATTGTAGACATATTGTGTCTTGTGGCCCAACGCATCCGTTTGCGTAGCAATGCGTCCAAAAGCGTCATAGCTGGTTTTAGTCTCTTTGCCCAGCGCATCGCGGGTCACAATAACCTGACCACGACGGTCATATTCCATATGCTTGGCGTTACCCAGAGCATCCGTCGATTGAGTCAATCTGCCGAAGGCGTCGTAAGCATTAGAAAGCTTGCGAATATCAGAACCGGATTTGGCGACCTGACTGAGGACATTGCCTCTGGCGTCATAAGCATACTCAACGCTTGTAGCGACGCCAGTCTGGGCCCTTGCGCCCTGCATAACGGACTTCAGATTGCCGTACTGATCGTAGGTAAAGGACTCTGCTACGTTAAGGGCGTTAATTTCCTTCACTTTCCGGCCTAGACTGTCGAACTGGAAGTAATGATGAACGTCCTTTTCGCCCGCCACGCTATTCAGACGCTTTTCAAGCACAGAGGAGTCGCCGCCATTAAGTCCAAGCGTAGAGACTCGTGAGCCGTACTTTATCGTCTCAATAACCTGCCCGAATACGTTATAGCGCTGCTCTACAACCTCTCCTGAGCCATTGACGGTAAACCTCAGATTTCCCGCCTGATCATAAAAGAGGAAGCTTTCCTGTCTGGCGCTAACCTTACCGCCAGCCTCACTCAAGACCTCCGCCAACGGCCCTTCCGACTTGATTAAGCGGCCTGCCGCATCGTAAGTGTAGCGAGTTGCATGCCGTCCCCAGACAGCCTCCTTTTGCTCCGCCGTAGCAGCCTGCTCAAGTAAGGCGCCGCCCTTTCCATTCAACTCAGCGATAACCCGACCAAAACCATCGTATCGCTTATAGGCGCTTCTCGCAGACTCGCCACTTTTTGACTCTCCCGCAATCTGCTTAATAAGGCGACCTGTTGAGTCGTAAACATAAGTCGTCAGCAAACCTTCCATAGAACGGTGAGAGGAAATGCGCCCTAGCTTGTCATAAGAGAATGTTTCAGTTCGAGATGAACCGCTTTCTGCAGCATGTATCTTCAGTTCAGAAAGCGGCTGCCCTTGATAGTTGACTGCAGAGCCGTAACGGACGCGACTGAGTACTGAGCCAGAGGAGTCATAGACCACTTCGGTCAAATACCCTTCTCCGTCCACCTCTCCTACAAGAAGTCCGCGCCCATCGTATATCTGATAGGCATGCAGGTCAGAAACATTCGCTTGCGGACGAATATCCTCCAAGCTCAGATTTTCGAGATGTCCGACTTTCTCATAGCCGGTATAAGTCGCATAGCGAATGGTTTCTACTTTACGCCCGGCCCCATCATAGCGATGCTCTGTCAAATATCCATTCGCATCCAGTTCTCCCACGACCAAGCTGTCTTTATTGTAAAAAACGCGACTGACCTGCCCCTCTGGTTGCTTGGTTATCGCGCCTTTCCATTGAATGTCATAGTCGCGAGCGACCCCTTGTTCCGCTGTGATCCGGACTTCGGCCTCGCCTATGACTTGTCCTTGCGTGTTTCTGTACTGAATTTTGACGTCGTACGCACCCTTGGGCGCATTTTCCAGAACCAATTTAAACTCATTATTGGCGCCCGCTTCCGCCTTCACAAACGTCTTCCGTCCGAGTTGCGGCACGGCATAATAAGCAATCGCATTGGCAGGAACATCTTTGGCTCGGAAGCTAAAAACGGTTTTACGGACTTCCGTGACTTGCTCACCCATTTCATAGGTGCAGGTTTTATCCCCGATGGAGCCATCCAACTTGTAAATGGTCATACTGATACGATAGCGGCCATGCTCCAGCGCTTTTTCCGTATTCAGGTTGACTTGTCCAGCGTAATCAGCGTACGCGCCGGGATAGGTATAGGCGCTACTGACCAGTCGCCCTGTCGACTCATCAAAAACATCCGCCAGCACATATGCGATTGACGCTGCTTCCGTCTTCGTAAACACACCTTGCAGACCAAAGCCGGAAGCCGACTGCTGCGATACATCCGCATAATCAAAACGGGCGTTCAGGCCAATTAACTCGCCCTCATTCGCTTTAAATATCCCAACTCCATTACGTTCGCCACCTGGCGCAGAGGATACTTTTACGCCCGGCGTTTTGTGACTAATGCGAAACTCGTAGTATTCCCCAGCTTTCAAGCTGTTGAGCGTTACCTGATACGAGCCGTTCTTTACAGATACCGACGCCGATTGGTAATCCCCTTCACTTCCTGCTATTCGATATTGAAATGAATGCACTGCACCACTGCGATTAGCGTATACATTCGCCGGCCATGTCAGTGTTTGACTTATCTTGTCTTTTTGGCGACCGACCTGATATTCAAATTTGGGCGTGTGCTCAACCGTTCCGTCTTTATAGTATTTCGTCAAATAGATGTGATAGCGCCCGGCCTCCAACAACCGCCCTGCAGTCAGGTTAATTTCACCTTGATAGTCAGAATACGCCACCGGATAAGTATCCGCCTGTCCTACAAAAGTGTCCGTCTCAATGTCAAACACTCTGGCGCGCACAAAGCTGATCCGAGCTGCTTCATCCTTGGAAAGATAATGGGGTAAGGAAGCGCCTTCAATAGCATGTGTTTCGACAATATCTTCCGCTATTTCAAATACACCGGTATTCAGACTATCCGCTGAGACACTGAAACTGCCCCGCCCTTGAGCCAGCAGTTCGCCCTGGGCGTCTTTATAAAGAAGGTTGAACTCATAGTTCTCCGCAACTGCGGAAGGGATGGTTGCGTAATAAACGCCATTGAGATATTTAACATCGACAGTTTTGTATGCATCGCCACTGTTTAACGGTCGATACTCAAAAACTATGGACTTACCTTTGTAATCAAATCCCGAAGGACCTATCGCTGACCAACTCAACGTTTGCTCAATGTTTGAGTTTGTATCGCCAACGTCATAGTTAAAGACAGGCTTAGAGACTGTATGACCGTCTTTATAATTTATTGTAAGCCCGACCTGATACATTCCGGCGGCTAATTCGCCTTTGGAACTTAGATTAACAAACCCGTTATAACCAGTGTGCGCTGCTGGAATAGTCAGCGCTCTCGCCACTTCCGCACCATTCTTGAGCACAACAGCTTCAATAGTGCTGACCTTATCGTATTCAGAGGACGGCAGATAATTCTTGAGGGCAGCGCCATTAACGCTGTTAATTACCGGTTTGTGAACACTAAAAGAAACAGAAGACTCACCAACTCCCAAACTGCTTGCAGCGCTTTTACTGGAGTAACCGTTGACTCCCTCCTGAACAATAATAAGGTCTAGCGCTTCGCTTGGAGAGACATCAGCAATATCAACCTGATAAGCGCCATCAACGAAGTTCGCCACTGCCGTTTTATAGCTGTCGCCGCTCGACTTTCGATAGCGAACTTCGGTCTGAACGCCGGAGGCGTGGCCGTGCATTTCAATATTGTCTACGAGAACGTAATTTTCGCTTAGCGTGCTAGACCCACGTGTTTCGAAAAAGCTGCGTGTATTTTCCCAGCCGGAAATAGCCTGTTCATCTTTCCATGCCGAGGAGGCTGGTTGTCCTTTTTCATAGACGCTAATAACACTCTTGGACTCAGCGCCACTGAACTCAATGACGTAAGTTGTATTGTCTTTTAATGTTCCAAGATTACTATTTTGCAGCGAGCCACCTGAGCGGTACTGAGCCATAAGCGCATCGGGCGTAAAGAATAAGTAATGCTCGCTCTCTGCGGAGCCACTGCTCAGTCCCACCTTAAAGTAGCGTTGGGTGGAGCCAGGCCCGGTTGTGACCTCCAGACGATATTTGCCATCTTCGGCATATTCAAAGGCGAAGCCGTTATCAATTCGTTTTACAACGCTGTCGCCTGAGGTTTTTACCGTCTTGACCTTCAACGCTCCATTCTGAAGCGAGTAATAACCGCTATCGCCACTCAGGCCATCGGTTGTTTCAGCGAAGTTTTGAGTCCAGCCATCAGAATTCCAGCTCAAGCGACGACTGCTTCCATTCTGTGTAGAGGTGATGCTCCTTACCTCTGTTGAATCAACAAAACGGTCGGACCATGCCGATGTCGTCAACGGATATAGATGCTCTGGATTTCCGATGACATCAAACGCTTGCCTGCTTTCCTGCGATTTGGGCTGCTGCAGGAATGCTGAATCCACATATCCATATGGCTGAAGAGGATCGCGATAACTGGCGACGCCGATCCCTGTCATACCCACGTAATCACTGCGCTGATATTCCAGCTGCGTCAACACATCATAGGTATGCTCATAGGGCTGCGCGGGAGCGCTGATCACTTTATCCACGCGGTTTTCCACTCTCGCGTGAATGGGAGTGGCGCGTACTTTTTCAGCGACATTGACGTATGTCAGTTGCACTGGATCGGAAACATCCAGATGCTCCAAATAACGGAAAGATGTGGTTAGTCGGCCAGAGCCATCGTAGACAAATTCAGTGACAGCCCCTTCGCCATCAATTTGAAAGCGCTTACGGCCTACTTCGTCATACAGTTTATAGGACACTCTGTCGCCATCACCCGTAGCAATCCGCCTCAAGCCATCCAAGCTCAATGCGTCACTGACCAGTTGGCCTTCGTTGGTGACGAAGCCACGTGTATTTATCGCGTTTTGATACTGTATTTCAGCAACTTCTCGACCAGACTGATCGAATCGCTTCTCCGCCAACACGCCCAATCCATCGATACACCCAACCTGACGCCCTGTGGAGTCGTAAATACGATAAGTGCGAACGCCATTAGCATCTTCAATAACGCTCAAGCGACCCGCTTTATCATATATATAACGGGTTGCGCCTGTCGTTTCAGAACTCACCGCAGACTTAACAATACTGATCAGCCTGCCAGACCGATCGAATACGGACGTTTCCACTACACCATCTGCCGCAGTAGACACAACCGTGCGATTTAAGTCGTCATATAGCGCGGTGGAGATTCTTTTCTCAGCGTCAACTGATTGAACCAGACGACCAAGCCCATCATATTTAAATGTCGTCGCTTCACCTTTCTCATTGCTGGACTGCAGCAAACGCCCATTTTCGTCATAGATAAAAAGCTTCCGCCCAGCTCCCGTTACTGATGGGGAGTCAAATTTGGTGTCTGAGTAGGAGATCGTCTCCAGCAACTGCCCCCGAAAGTCATAGCGATTGCTGGTGCGTTGCACACTTTTGTCCTGTGCTGAAACCAGCCATTGACTCATATCAGAAAGGTTGAGCGACCGATCCTGGGGTAGTGCGGACAAGTCGAAACGCGCATTAATAAACTGAAGTGTTTCGGTTAAAAGGCCTGCCGTATCGTATCGATATTCAGCAACGCGGCCTTCCGCTGATATCTCAAATCGTAGCCTTCCGTTCGCATCGTACACAAAACGAGAAGTCATTGGTTTGGATGGAGCGCTTGCGCCGTCTCCATCAGGGTCAGGTACAGCGTAGGTTGTTTTTAGCAGCAACCTATTGTCCGATGAATAGACGTATTTTATCGCACCGCCAAGGGCATCCTGCTCTTCGATCAAGTTGCCATTAGCGTCATACTGATAGCGGACCGAATTTCCAAACGCATCCTCAACTCGGACGATATTGCCATCCTCATCATATTGGTAGCGCGTTACGGAGCGTTGCCCTTCGACGGGAGGCGCAATAACTTCACTTAAGCGTTTAGCGTCATCATAGCGATAGGTGATGGTATGGCCCAACGCATTTTTCACATGGGTTGCATTCTGCGATAGGTCATAAGAAAACTGAGTAACTCGATTTTCGCCATCCGTAACGGACGCTACTCTGTATTCTCCATTTATTTGTGTGTAGGTAATGGCGACAGATGAACCATCAGATTGCCTGATCTGAGCGACTCGCTGGCTGGCTCCGTCATAGGCGTAGCCGGTTGTATAAACTTTTCCATCCTTGATATCGCCGTCTTCGGGCGTTAAGTCCAGTGTCACTTTATTAAGCCGGCCCACCGCGTCATAACCGTAGCGAACGGTAGTCGCCGAAAACGCCATCCCCTGACCATTTAGCTGAACAGTGCGAATAGCGCTTATTTTTTTATCTTTGTATTCAAAGTAGGTAGTCTGGCCAGAAGCGTCTTTGACGCTACTTAAAAGATTTTTAGCGTTGTAGGTATAAAGGGCCTGATTGCCATGACGATCCAAAGACTTCAGCAGGCGTCCGGAAGCATCATATACATCCTGAACCTTTGATGAACCCTCTGTCCAAGTCCATTGAGCGCTAGATTTATCGTATCTAACCAGATCATGGGCGCCTTCGCCGTCTGTGGAGCGATACGCCCCCAGGGCGGCAATATATTGATAGGTGGTTTCACTGCCGTCACCGTTGACCCTGGTCAATTCAGATCCTGACGCATTAGGCGGTTCGGGCAGCTTTATAAGCCTGCGATCAAGCCCGAGAAACCAACTGCTGTCGTGACTCCCACTCAACGCGCCTTGACTGTTGTAAGTGCGTAAAACGGAAGTATCCAGTCCTTTGCCAACAATTAGCTCATCCTGGTGGCGTATAATCAGGTTTCCTGTGGCGGCGTTTACTATCGCCTGTTCCTTGGCCTGCCCAATGACACCAGATCCTGCTCCATCCAGAGCCTGACCGCCGTTGAATATCCCTAAACCCTGACTGCTAATCACCGCCACCATATACTCACCCAACAAAAATAAGGATAACAATTCGTTCCGATGCCTCACTCGCGTTCCTGAGTTGAGGTCTTACTTACCAGTAATATCCAGAGATTGGGTAAAAGGTTTAGTATCTATTTGATTTGATGTAGATAATCAGTACTTCTGCGGCTTGATGCAGACTAGCGGGATAATAGCCGGGATTAGTGGTGGGAATGACTCTTTGGCTGCTACCCTTATGTAACAAGGAAAAATCAATGTTTGGAGTAAGCGCAACGACACCGTTAAAGATATGAAAAAGAATTCAAAGATAGAGCTCATGCTTGCTCAGTTGGCGGAATCTGAACTTAGCGCGCCTCATCCCTGGCGCACAGACTACCCGTTATCACAGGATGAACTCACTCAACTCGACCGAGAAGAGTTACAACGCTATTTGAAGCATCACTTAGCTCAGTTAATGCTAAGCTGCGCCTCTGACGCCGACAATGACAGCTTCTATACCCAGGCTCGCGATTCATTAGTAGAACTGATTATCTACTGGGGGCTTGGACATAAAATCAAAGATCCTCAAGTGCTCGCAAAAATTTCTCATCAGACCACTGAAAGCTTTATGCGAACCAAGGAGCTGGATAGTAAGTTTGAGCAATTACTCACAGATTTTTTCGAGGAATCACTTCGCCAATAAACAAGGCGTTCACCATGATTTGGCGACGCCTGCGCGCAATTTTTTAATCGCCACAGAATGAATCTGGGACACTCGCGACTTCGTCACTCCCATTACTTCAGCGATATCCACCATAGTCATTTCAAAGAAGTAATGATTGGTGACCACAAATCTTTCTACGTCCGACAATTCCGTCAAGAGATCTGCAACCGCCTTTGACTCGAAGATATCATCCAGTTTTTCATTAGGTGGAGAGCACTCTTCTCTGGCTGTACTCAGGCTATCGTCAACAACATGACTGACCGCCACCTCCAAGACCAGGTTTACCATAGCGTCAAAGGCATTGTCAGACGCTCCGCCAACAGAGGAGATAGACTCTATACGTTCTTTCGCCAGATCCCTTCGGTATGCAGCCTGACGGCTCCGCTCGGAGTAACGATCAAGATTATTAAGGATGTTTCCACGAATACGATAAGTAGAGAATGTCTCGAATGAAGCATCTCCATTCGAATCATATCGCTCTAATGACTCCAACAAGCCTATATAGCCAAAATGCAAGCAGTCCGCATATTCAATCCCCAGAGACATATACTGGCGATATGTATTCGCAGCCACCGCATTCGCATAAGGCAAGTAGATTTCGATAAGTTTATGTTTGGCATCATTGCATCGTTCTTCCCGATACCGACTCCATAGTTCAACAACAGAATCCTTACTACTATCCATCAACACCACGCCTTACTAGGCAAAATCCACTGGAAACGCCCGGCTCACGCCAGACCACCCGAATCCAATACAGGATGACTCTTCCGAGTAAGCGATTGCCGCTTACACTTTTTTATTATGCAGGGTTAAAACGACTAAAAAATCATGTAGGAGAACAGCTTCAATCCTGGGTCAGATAACGAGACGCGCTATCGCGTCTCGTCAGCAAATACTATACCGAATTTGCAAAAAGTAGAAGCTTGCGGCACTCAACTCAATCTAAAGATAATTTGCGCTAATTTCGCTCAGCGACGACACAAAATAACATAAGTTATCTGTTTGTTTGCTGACTTATAGCGATCTTGACTTGGACGATCCCCGCTTTCAAACACGTATCCCTTAGTCCTCCATTTATAGAGCCCATTATCACTAAACTCCACTCGCCAAGATTTATTCGACGCGATCACGCCATTTGCTCCGTTTATGACTCCTGCCCCATTTACAAGTATACTGCACTGATTAATATTGAACCCTGGAGGAGCCCCCAAATCAGTACCATAGGCGCCAGCTACATGTTCTCCCATACTATAGCTGAAGGTGTCTGAAAAGCTCCTTCCAGGCGCTCCTGGATCACCTTTGTCACCCTTGTCACCTCTATCACCCTTGTCACCTCTATCACCCTTGTGACCAGTAGGGCCTTGAATGCCTTGAGGGCCAATTGGGCCTTCACTTCCTCTATCCCCTCTCGGACCTGTAGCGCCTTTATCCCCTTTATCACCCTTGGGACCCGCCGGGCCAACACCTCCTTGATCCCCCTTCTCTCCCTTAATCCCCTGCAAACCGCGATCTCCCTGATCGCCCTTAGGACCTTGCAAGCCTTGTGGCCCGACCTCCCCTTTTTCACCTTTATCGCCTTTCGCGCCCGCCGCACCTTCCGGGCCAGTTTTTCCAGTTGGTCCCGGCAGACCTCGCGGACCATTTGCGCCTGTATCCCCTTTATCTCCCTTCTCCCCTTTCGCACCTTCCGGCCCTTGTGGCCCCTGCTCTCCCGGCGTCCCGGACAATCCTCCACGTTGCACGCACATCAGACCATTTTCACTGACGCATTGAATCTCCAAGCTTCCTAACGCCAAATTGAACAGTCTTACTTCATCCAATACGCCCTGATACTCATCCGTATACGCAAAATCCGTCCCCGACGCTCCCACTACCAAGGTGGCGTTATTGGTGGTGACTCCTGACAGGTTATCCTGCTCTATACGTGTCGGCAGCCTGCCGTATTTGTTCCACATGACGAAATTCACGCCACCGGCTTTGCCGCTCCCGTCGTATACCGCCGCGACGCCTACGCCCTTAGAATAGTCAAACGGCTCTGCGGTTTTAACTACAATTCCTGAGCCGTCCACACTCCGCAAACTCAGTATTAACCGGCCGGAACCATCCAGACCCAACATAACGCCTTGCCCACTTTCTGGAGACATTTTGGAAATCAACGTTTGGCTTTGCATCACAGGTTCGCCCTTCATCCACAGCATCAGCGTAAATGGGCCATCGCTGTTATAACTCTCGCCCAGACTGTCGACTGTCAGCGGATCTCCCGCCACCATCAAGGCGGATTGATTGCCATAACCCGCTTCTCCGCCGGAGTGAGCATAGTACTGACCGCCTGCCGTTGAACCGGGTGCGCCTGTGTAAGGAAAATAGCCGTCAAAGCCATTGCCTGAATCGTCTTTTCCGCCGCTCGCTAACGCGCCTTCAAACGACCAATAAGCCACTTGACCTGTTTCGCCAGCCTGAACGGAAAATGATAAAGGAAGAAGCAGAAACGAAGCTGCGCACGTTTTGCGCAGCTTGTTCAAAAAGAAGGAATGGGACATCGTAATTCTCTCTGGATTGAACAAAGTTTATGGCGAGCACTTCTGATGCTCGCCAGCCTTATTTGGTTATCCAGAGAATGAACAAATTGTTAAGTTATGACGTTTTTTGTCTACCCAGTACATCGTCGGGCACTAATTACAATGTCCCTTCGCAAGCTATCGCCGACACAAAACAATGTAGCTAAGTATTACGTCATCATGTCTAACAGTGTGATTCGTTGCACGCCCAAAAGACGTCGTATTAGTAATTAGTGTATTCCATTTGTACAGCCCATTAGGCTTGATCTCGATTCCCTTAACAACTTGATTACCTTTTCGGGCGTCACGCTCCAAAGGCAACAAACCCGTCGCCGCACCACTAATTGCCAAGTCTCCTAATTGAAGACTACACTGCGTAATATTGAACCCAGCCGGAACGTTGATATCGCTGCCAACGCCATATCTACCCATTGCCGTATGATTTCCCATTGCGTAGTTGAAAGTGTCACTAAAGTCTCTCCCTTTTTGACCATCCCTTCCATCTCTTCCCGGAGAGCCTGTATCTCCTTTGGGCCCAGCCACTCCAGGGGGGCCTTGCAGTCCCTGGAGCCCCCTGAGACCAGTTTCACCTCTATCTCCTTTAACCCCCTGTGGACCTATAACTCCGTTATCTCCTTTATCCCCCTTGGGACCTGCCGGGCCCACGCTTCCTTGATCGCCTTTCTCTCCCTTAATCCCTTGCAAACCGCGATCGCCTTTGTCTCCTTTGAGACCTTGCACGCCCTGTGGCCCTACCGCCCCTTTATCGCCTTTCGGACCCACTGCGCCTTCCGGACCTGTTTTTCCAGCTGGCCCTGTCAGTCCCCGTGGGCCAGCCACGCCTGTATCACCCTTATCTCCTTTTGCTCCTTCCGGTCCTTGAGCTCCTTTCTCTCCGGGAATGCCTGTCCTGCTTGGCGCTTTCACACACTTCAAGCCATTCTCAGAGACACACTGGATTTCGATACTTCCCAGCTCCAAGTTGAAGAGCCTTACTTCATCCAATACGCCCTGAAACTCATCCGTATACGCAAAATCCGTCCCCGACGCTCCCACTACCAAGGTGGCGTTATTGGTGGTGACTCCTGACAGGTTATCCTGCTCTATACGTGTCGGCAGCCTGCCGTATTTGTTCCACATGACGAAGTTCACGCCACCGGCTTTGCCGCTCCCGTCGTATACCGCCGCGACGCCTACGCCCTTAGAATAGTCAAACGGCTCTGCGGTTTTAACTACAATTCCTGAGCCGTCCACACTCCGCAAACTCAGTATTAACCGGCCGGAACCATCCAGACCCAACATAACGCCTTGCCCACTTTCCGGGGACATTTTGGAAACCAACGTTTGGCTTTGCATCACAGGTTCGCCCTTCATCCACAGCATCAGCGTAAATGGGCCATCGCTGTTATAACTCTCGCCCAGACTGTCGACTGTCAGCGGATCTCCCGCCACCATCAAGGCGGATTGATTGCCATAACCCGCTTCTCCGCCGGAGTGAGCATAGTACTGACCGCCTGCCGTTGAACCGGGAGCGCCTGTGTAAGGAAAATAGCCGTCAAAGCCATTGCCTGAATCGTCTTTTCCGCCGCTCGCTAGCGCGCCTTCAAACGACCAATAGGCCACTTGACCTGTTTCGCCAGCCTGTACAGAAAATGATAGGGGAAGAAGCAGAAGCGAAGCTGCACACGCTTTGCGCAGCTTGTTCAAAGGGAATGAATGGGACATCGTTACTCTCTCTGGATCCGATTAAAGCCGCCGGGATAGCACAGCCAGCAAAAACTCGCTCAATAAATGGAGTTATCCAGAGAGGAAGCAAATAGTTAAGTCTCCTAATCGCAGAGAAGTTAAAACTTTGACGTGACGAGACGCCACTATCCCTCAAACACCACCAGAGCCACCAACAGGCCGGTCGGATAACAACTCCTGCATTAGTTTGATAGCCAGGTCCAGATTGGATTCCATCTCGGTGCCATCCAAAGCATTTTCTTTCCATGATTCGGGGGCTTCCGGGTGCGGGCCGGATACCGCTACTTTGCCTTTCCCGTACGAGCTTATGAGTGCGGCGATTTGTTGGTTTTCAAAGTAGGCGATGTTGCGAACTTGCTCCTTGCTTTGCGTCAGTTTGAATGCAGGGCCAGCCTGATAGTACATCTGACGTTCTTCCCCAGACCAAGTGACAGGGTAGATTTTCGGAGCGAAGTCACTGTCGTAATTATCGGATTCCGCTGGTGCGATGCCTAACGCATCCACAAACCGATTTTCTTCAGCCCACCCCACTGACGCGACGTAGGCGCCGCCACAAATCCCCAGGTAACGCCCGCCATTGTTCAAGTACGCCTTTAATGAAGCGGAGAGATCCGGCGTAAAGGCGTCAACCAGGGGCTCAACGTCGTCTTCCGTACCGCCGATGATGAAAACTTTCGCCCCACTCAGCATGTCCGGCAGCGCTTCCAGGTCCGTGATATACCTCACTGTCAGGCCCGCCTGGACGGCGACGTCCGCGATGGCTTCAGAGCTTTCAGCATCTGATACAGGTCCGTTATATATCAACGCATATTCCGCTTCCCTGACGGGACTCGTCTGCATATCTGAGGCCGACTCCACAGCCGACACATACGGCGTCGCGCCAACGATCAGAATGACGCCGCTTAGCGCCGTTAAGCTAAATTTATTCATACAAAAAGAAGCGCCAAAATAGCCGGAGTCACCCGGCCGCTGATTTAGACGTTTTGCTCGCCGCTTCTTAACAACCGGCGAGCTTCCCGTTCCGCATAATACTCACTGACGATGGTCTGAGCTCTTTGATACAGGCTTGAATCCCCTTCGCCAAGCACTTCCAACAGGAGCTTTTTCTCCTGCATATAGACTTTGGCGAACCAGCGGTCATGCTGAATGATATTGGTTGAGTTGCTGATCAAGTCCGCCAGCTTGATGGTTTTTGCTCGTGGGGAGGCGTTGGCGAGATGCTGTCGGTCTATTTCCTTGCGGGCCTGACGATTACCGTCTTGCGGCTGACTGACGTCAGTCACCTCCTCCACCAGTTTCGCAACAGAAGGGCCAAAGAACTCCAGGATCAGTTCTTGTGTGACCTGGGTGTCTTCGACGATGTCATGCAGGTAGGCGGCGGCGATCATTTCCTCGTCTCCCCCCACTGACGCAACGATTCCCGCCACTTCGGCGGGATGAACGATATAGGGTTCATCGGTATAACGTCTTCGTTGACCGATAGCAGCATGGGCGGCGCTGGCGAATACCTTCGCCTTCTCGACAAGCATGAAATCAAACCTCGTTTCACAGATGTACAACCACACCATAATGAAGCATCAACCCAGCCCCGTCCAATACTTGGAAGGCGCAAGAGCAGACTATAAATACGGCAGGATCGTCACTCTCATCATGTCAGAACATATTGCGCCATCGTTGTCTCACAACCCTTCGGGAAACCGCTCATCCAAAGGCAAATCTTCGTTGATCTCTTCCAGCGCCTCCATTGCGTGCTCAGGAAAATCCACAATGATGTCCTCCATCTCCACTCCCCCCAAATAAAGGGCGGCGCTAAGCAGGAAGTTATCCGTGTTATTTGAGTAGCCAATCGCGGACTTAATAACCTCAATCAGACGGGACACAGTCTCGGGTGAGAGCTTCTTAACATCCGCCTTTTTCCTCACGATTGTCTCAATAAAGTGGCATAGAATGACCGCATTGGCGTCGTAGTAAGAAACCTCGGTGTAATCTTTAAAGCGCTCGCTACGTACATCCTCACGACTGAAGTAGTCCGACAGCACATCAAATACCTGCGGCAATCGCTCCTCGCTCCACGCATGCCATGGGGTCAGCTTTACTCTGGGTCCCTGTTGGATGAGGCATAAAGAGACCGGAAAGGTCTGATGAATTTCCTGCACCGTAAGTTGAAAATCATAATAAAAGTGCGCCAGCCGTTGCTGTATGTCGTTCAACTTGCTCTGAACCAAACCAAAGGTCTTATAGATCTCCGGGTCGTCGAGCATCTGCGGATTGTCGCTATAGGTAGGGTCATACTTCATGGCGCCTTTTATCTGGCGATCAGACACACAGAAAGAAGCGCTGTTGCCGCTCCAGCGAATTTCCCCATGCCCCTGAAGCTTTACTTGAATATCCGCCATGGCTTGCTCATCCGGTCGCTCAGCAAAAAGAATATGCGCATCAAAACCGCTAGATAAGTTACCAACGCCATGGCCAAGAAATAAGAACGGATAGCTCTCCATCGTGATTCCTTAAGTAGGTATTTGTGGTCAATCGATAAGTCAAAGGACTGATTTTTGGCGTTCACTGAGACGCCTCGCCAACGCCAGAGTTTATGGCCAACCTTGTTAGACCGGGGAGCTTATGAATAGTTCAATGCAAATATTGATGACGGATATCTTCGATGGCCCCTGCTTGCAAAAGATGCGCAAGAGCCTGCGAAAACTCATCCTTTTTGTCGCGAAAGGAGGATTTTTTGGATATGGCGAAATATAAGTCAACACTGTTGCCGGGGCGATATTCGGCTTTGTCGAACTGGCCTTTATAGGGTGACTGGGCAATTTCATAGTCCGCCTGGCAGTCTGTCCCGACTATTGCCGTCAACCGCAAACGTCCCAACATTTCCACTAACTGTTTTTCGGTGCTGACGCCGATCTTGTCAATTTTTTCATCTTCATCGAAGGCCTGAAAATAAGCCGACCCCGTGACGATGCCGACATCAATGCGATAGAGGTCTTCATAATCCTGAAGTATTCCACCACGCCCTTTTCTGACATAAAACACCGTTGAACAGCTGTAATAAGCCGGCTCCAGATAGTCCATGTACAAAGCCCGGTCAGGTCTTAGCGCCAAGCCGCTCATGGCGTCTACGGCTCCGTCCTCCATCATTTTCAGGCAACGCACCCATGGACAACGCACGTAATCGATATCGAGCTTTAATTCGCTGGCGAGCTGGGCCCACAAGTCAAAATCGATCCCGCTGTAGCCCTCTTCATTGTCCAAAATACGAAAAGGCGGCCAGGCGTCTATAGCGACGCGGATCTCGGCTTTACTTTGCTTGGCCTCAGGCGAATCGATGGAGTTAGCAGCCAAGGGCGCAACACTCCACACCAGCAACAAAAGCGCGCCAATACAACGCAATGAAGCAAGCGTCATGCGACAACCTCCAGGCGTCAAAAACGAATGGAGACAACCATGCGGCGACTATCGCCCCAATGATCAGGTTTCTGGAAACGTATTTAGTATAGTTCAATTGCCGAGCGGGCTTGGTCCCAGCAAAAGCGGGCATTTCGCCGACAGGGAAGTCCCCAAAAGCGAAGCTGGGAATGAGAGATTAGCGGAAGTCTAAGCTATTGAGACGCCGCCAACTGCTTTTGAAATTTCTCCGGAAGCCACCAGCTGGCGTCGATAGCCGGACTGTTTTCAGGCACAACGGGATTTTTCAATATAATGAGCTTCCTGGACGATAGATTTCCCTTCGCTAAATAACCTTTCATCTCCTCTGTAAAAAGCGTTTTAAAAGAGCCATCGGCAATAGCGATATTCAATCCCTCCTCCAGCTTCCTCGCCAATTCAGGCTCATTTCTGGAAATGAAAAAATACACGGGATGCGGATAAAACAGCATGATGTTATCCGCGACGACAAGTCGATCCTGATTCCTGTCCAGCTCATCCCAAATTTCCAGGAAACCGCGGTGGAAATAGTCAAACCTATTATTTCTCAGCAGAGTAAATAAGGTTTCGTATTGGGAGCTTGTGACTACCTTCAATCCATTTGCGCTGTAGACAGGCAAATCTCCCCAGTGCACCCCATGTCCGCCGACAAACTGCCTGAGATCATCAATGTCGTCCATCTTGCTGAAAATCTCACTCTTTTCCTGGGTCACCAATAAAAGTCTGAGCCCTAGGATTCCTCGATAGATCGGAATCCTTATAGGAATCATCTTTTCTTCACGCTCCGGGTTTGTAGACATGAACTCAAGATTCAAAATTCCTTTTGTCACCATGAGCTCGCCCCTGGCCTCATTAATGCTGACATCCAAAAATTCAGGGAATTCTATTTTGTATGGGACGTTCAGTTTGCTCAGCGCAAGATCCAATACTTTGAGGCCGTATTTGTATCTATCTTGATGCTGATAGTGCTTGACAATGATCTCCCCTCTCGCTTGGGGAGCCAAACAGAAAGTAAACAACGCAAAAAGAGGAATCACTAGAGATATCAGCGACTTAAAATGTAACACAACACCACCTCTTACCGCCGGAAATTATGTTAATTACATCAGTGTTCGCCAATTCCACATCACAAAAACGCCAGCCCTCCTTCGCCTGGTTATCCCCGAGCGGACGACGACAAAGACGGAGATCCAATACTCATATATTAAATTTAGACGACTTATTCTGAATCGACAGAAGATTAAGGGAATGGAAAGGATCTGGTTCAGCGGGATTGAGACGGAAATCGTAGATGTTTCATTAAATCAATTGGTTAGACAAGCCTACACCCCAGATTCGCCCCAATAACTTTATGATAGAGCTCTTGTATTGGCTCCCTAATGACGAAAATGGGCGTGATCGCTATGCGCTTGCCCTTTTCCCAGCTACATCAGAACTTACGTTAGGACAAATATGAGGATTAGGTCGTTTCAAGCAATGTTGCTTTAATAAAGGCTTCATCAGGAGTACTTGCGTTGAACCGGCATAAGAAGTCCTGCATCCCGTTAAATTTATGAATGCCAGATTTCTGGAGAAAGTAAAAATAATCAGTATTAACGCCAATTTCTTCCAGGATGTGCGAGGAAACGATAATAGTACATCCCATGCTTTTCATCTCCTTGATAAGCTGCCAAATAAGATAGCGATATTGAACATCAACACCTGCTGTAGGTTCATCGAGAACAAATATCGATTTTTGACATACAGCGAGCATTACAGCTGTCACAAACCAGCGTTTTTCTCCGTAGCTACATACACCCGACTTATGGTTTTTAATTTCCTCATAACGCTGTTGCATGGGCTTGGGCCATAACCGAGCCAAGTCTGATGTTGACTGGTTCATATCGCGATTCTGGAAACAAGAAATCATTTCCAGGACTTCCTTGATTCGCAATGAAGGAGGAAGAGTAACAATCTGCGGCAAATAGGCGATGTCTTCCACCTCAACATTGAAAGTCAAAACACCGCTGGTAGGAATAAGCGTTCTACTCACCAAATCGAACAGGGTAGTCTTTCCCGCGCCATTTTCACCCAGTAGGCCTATCACATAGCCTCGCTCAAAAGAGAATGAAATATTCTCGAAAACGCTCTTGCTCGAATATTTGAACGTTAGGTTGCTCCCGCTAATCACAGTGGAGGTCATTGCCTACTCCATGTTGGGTTTGTTTTCATACGAACTGCGCCGATTCCACCTAAGGCGACCATGAGTGAAATAGTTCCTATTGACTCAACTCCGTGTAGACCGCCGCTTGCCATAAATCGGGTGGCAATGGAAAGAGGATTAAAAAGGTTGAGATAAGAAAGCGCTGATATATTCGCCTTAAAACCAGCAATGCTGAGTAACAGCAACGCCATGAAAAAAATGGAGATGCCTGAATTCGCATTCATAAAGCTTATCGGTAGTACTGAGACGAACAGTGCACTCCATACAAATGTAACCATAATAGCCACAAATGGTAGCGCAAACCTCATCAGGGCGTTTATGGGGCTCACTCCAAAAGCAGTAGTTGTTATCACTATGAAAATAATAAAGCAAAAACATGAAAGCAAAAAGGAAGCGCTAATTTGCGCTGATAAAAACAGGGCCTTAGATTCTTTACCCTGAATGAAAGACTTTATAAATCCGCTTTCACGCCTTCCTACAAAGTACAAAGCGAACCCGAATAAAGAGACTGAGAGCGCTAAATAACTTAAATACCAGGAGGCCTGTTCTTCGTACCAGGCAGAAGTGACGGGGGTAGCAACAAGCGAGTCAAGGTTGAGAAATACAAATAACAGCGGAGGAGCTATCAGAGTCCAGAATAGTGTAAGTGGCTCACGCACCTGTTCCAGGATAAACAGACGACTTAGCTTGTAGTTGTTCGCAATCCATTTTTTCATTCTTTGCTCATTGTGTGGAGTGTCCTGGAATTTAAAATAACTCAAAAAAGCAAAGCTTGGCCAGAGCTCTTCCGCAGCTCCCTTGCTTTCCAAGATTACGGAATATACGTACACCAAGGCCTTAAGCGTTCTAGTACCGCTTGTACAGGGGCGAAATGATAGTTACGTCTACATTAGCAATAAAGCCAATGACGACGTCATTGATCACATTAATACCTTTTGGGCATGGATCTATCAATTTGGTGCAGCGGTTAAGTCAGACTAGCTGGGGTATTTGAATCAACAAAAAGTCAGTGTATCGGTCAGGTCACCTAAGAACACTTATTCGTACTTCCTGTGTATCAGCTCATATAGTCCTTCGTCTCTAAGGGATTTTAGCCCCTTATTGAACACATCGACATATCGTTCATAATTAGGCCAAGCCTTACTGAAACAAACATGGAAGTATTCAACTTGCTTATCTTGCAGGAGAACAAACTGTATTTGGTTCTCTAAGCCCATGCTCTTCACAAGAAACTGAGTGCTTTCTTTAACAGTATAAAATACGTCCGCACGAGATTTTATCAGAAATAGCAAGGCCTGCTCATCAGTGCTAAGTATCGTGTGCGGTGCGCCAATACGAGCCAACTCCTGTTGAAACGAGTAACCTCGTATTCCTACTCCTCTATACAATAGAGTTTCAGCCAGGGCCTGAGGGCGAGGCTCCTTGAGGTCGGCTCTTACAGCTAAGACAGGGGTAATAGAGCTGATCGGATCGGACAGCGCGCATATCTCACGCCTCTCGGGAGTGTCCGCAATAGAAAAACCACCAGCAGCATGCCCGTTTTCGATCTGGTTAATCGCTCGTTTCCAGGGAAAAAAGCGGATATCAACTTCATATCCCGCCCTTTGAAACACCGCATTAACCACTTCTATGTCATAGCCAACCAGCCCATCTTTAGGAGCTTCAATTTCATATGGCGGATAGTCTCCTGTCAGCAAGGTTATTTTTTTATCAACCTCAACAGAGTATGAAAGGCTTGCGCTAACGGCAAGGGAAAAGGTAATCGTCAGCCAAAACCTTATTAGCTTCTTTAACCAGAAAAGATAGCGCATACGCCCCAAACCATTTTCAATTACGGGCTATAGCTTCCATTCACACTGTCATCCATCATCTTCTGATATAGGCCGCTTTCCTTTATCTTCACAAGGCCCTCGTTAAACTTCTGCACTAACTCACTGCCGCCAGGATATTTTTTTGATACAAGGACAAAGTACTCTGACTCTCTATAGGGCTTTGAGTAAGTTAACTGCTCCGCTTCATTTGGCGGCAACTCATTTTTGATTAATTCAAGGCCGACTTGCATCTCAGTTGGATAGAGATCTATCCGCCCAGAGACTAATTTTTTCAGGTTATTGGTGTCGTCCGCTATCCGAGACATGTTTAGCACTCCGGCTTTTTCAAGCTCAGTGAATTCATCTCCATAACTATATGAAATAGCGCCGCCAATTTTATAATCTTTGAGGTCTGCAAGCTTTTCCCAATCAACGACCTTTCCCTTTTTATGAAAGAAGACAGACTTAAGCGTAAAGACAGGATCAGTGTATAAAAAGTCCTTCGCTCTCTCATCGCTATATGTCCAAACGATAGTCGCCGCCAACTCTTTCCCTTCTTTTGCATCTATCAAAGCTCTCGCCCAAGGGAAGAAAGCATATTCGACGTCAACACCTGAAGCTTTAAATGCTTCAGAAACAATATGCGATGCAAGACCGTAGTGTTTATAACTTTGTGAGGTAAACGGAGCCCACTCCCCATTGGATATCTTTATCGTTTCTGCATTTGCATGGGTACAAATGAGAATGAAAAGCATCATAATTATTCTTCTAATCGTGCTAGAAACAATAACCATAATTAGCCCCTCTCGTCATAACTGGTTGCGGGTTGTGCGCCCTAACGGCAAACACATCAAGCAGATTCATCCTAGTAATTGAGTATAGAGCAGATCAAAAAAAGTACAGCGTGGCGCGCAGTAGAGATCTCGACAAAGGGTGCGCTTAACTTTGTCCTTCCTATTACGGGATGGATGCTCCAGAGGGAAAACGTCAACAATGGCGGCTAAAGAGCCTTATTGGCCTCTGACATGACGTCTGCAGCCCCGCTCCAAAATTCTCAGTTGGACAGGGGCAGACATGACCGAGAAATGTACAAAAAACACAACGAGATTGGGAGGCTGCCTTGACGCCTAACAGACTGAGGGGAAGCCTCTTCCTATTAGATAAACTTGACGTCGTGCTTAAGACTTTCCTTCTGCATGCATCAGCAGAAATATCAGAAGGCCATCCCCATCTATCTGGCCAGCTAACCGTAAAAGCGCACAAAGGACAAAAGGGAAAACTCATTTATACTTGTGAAGTAACAAGTTATTATTGCAAGCAACTGGAAAAATCATCCACGGCGTCTCATTTTGCTCTGCTGCAGTCGTTCTATTTTTAATCGAACCCGGGATTTATATGAACAGACAGGATATATATGAAGGACTCAGGTTGATTGTAAAAACCTATATCGCAGAATCTAAACAACATGAGCTTCTATCGATACTGGATAAACGAGAAGCGGAAGGAGGCTTTCCTCCAGGAAAAGGAATTCTGGCTTGTGTAGATTCAGACTCCAATGGAGTAGCTTTAAAGCCTGAGCACAAGGACCTTTGGAACGATATTTGTTATCACTGCATTTAAAATATCGGACATGCTCTCCCTTATAAGGTTGAAGCAATCCACTATGTATTCCGGATTATTTTAAAATCGTTAGTTTTAGATTCCTTTCAAAAGATAAAAATCCAAAAAATCACGAAAAATGCATTACAAATCATAGGAAAAACTCTAGAATGCGAAGCAAGTATCTGGTGCCATTAAGTTGCATATTATTCATATTTAGTTATATATACTTTCTGTACGCAGCCAAGACTTACTATGACCCAGAAGCAGAGGTCAACTACTTCCTCGAAGTAGCGTATGCTACGACAGCTACAATAATCCTATCGCTTCTCCCAGCTCTCGTTATCTGGCTATTTAAGAGACACTCATTTATGAAGTACTTCTACAGGTCAGCAATAGTTTTTTTCTCCGTAGGTATAGCCGCAGATCTTCTTGCCGTCTATTTAATATTTTGGTCATCGAGTCAATAATAACAATATGCCCTTGCAGGCATAGAGCATATCCAAGAATGAAAAATTTAATTTAATTGAATTCTCAGAAATGATTCCAGCGATGCAAACCAAGCAATTCGGTTTTCGTGCTTACGATAGTTTAGCCTTCTAGGACCTTGTACACTTGGGCTGTTGAACTGGAAGACTAACCTTCGCAGCCTTAAAATGGAAAGCGCGCATGCGCAGTATAGACAATAGGATTCGCCTCATGCTTTTACGTGCAGCCTGCTGCATTACTCTACTACTTCTCTCAATTTGTACAGCAGCCGAAGAACGTCGTAAATGGCCCGAAGGAAGCGCCATGGCCACTGGATCTGAATATAAAAAAAATCGCGACTATTTCTCAGATTTAGTTGAAAAAAAGCAGATCGAGTTAATCACTCTCGTAAAAGCCAACTCTACGCATAAAATAGGAGGCGAACGTTTGCTTAAAGGGCTCACATCCTTGCACGAAGCGTGGAAAGACTATTACCAAAACGAGTGCGAGCTGATTGGAGCACTCTCTGGCGCAGGGGGAAGTTGGCCCTCAACTTATGCCCTTCGCTGTGAAGCAATACTTATGCATCGCCGCTTCCTGACTCTTACTAACCCGTAAATAAGTATCCGATCACTAAGCCATAATATATTTAAGTTCTGGATGCCTAAATAAACTTTGAATCAATGATGGCGTTCTTTTCATGCTCCGAAGGATTTTTAAAGCCATCTTTCTTAATTGGTCTGGACCTGCAATCTTCATCTTTCCCAGTCGCTGATGTTTCAAGTAGCTCCACACGGACTCATCTGGATTGAGTTCAGGGGAGTAAGGCGGCAGGAAGAATAGCTGCAACCTGCCTTCCTGGGTGGCGAGATATTCCTTTACCTTCCTGGTTTGATGGGCTGGGTGTCCATCGACGATTAGAAAGACTGGTCGTTCAGACTTATACGTCAAGTCCTCTAAAAATCCGATAAAGCTCTCCGCGTTGAGCTTGCCTTCTATCACCTTGAAATGAAACTCGCCTCTGGCCGACACTGCGGAAATTAGGTTAAGCCCAAAGCGCGCCCCTGTCGTCTTCACTTCCGGAGTCAACCCTTTGATCGACCACGTCGTTCCGCTGTGATAGTCCGAACGAATGCTCGCCTCGTCCGCGAAGAGAATCTCCGCGTTCGCTGCTTTCGCCAACTGGCGAATGCGTGGGTATTCTTCTTGTTTCCAGCGAGCAACCCTATCTGGATCTTGCTGGTAAGCGCGAAAAAGCGGCTTCTGCGGCGTCAGCCCCATTGCCCTCAGGAGTCGTCCCACCGATACATCAGACAGGCTAACCCGAAATTTCCGCTTGATCAGGTCCCGCACCAGTCCGCGAGTCCACAATGCATATTCAAACTTAAACTGCTGTGGCTGATATCCCACCACCCAGGTATAGATCTGGCGTAGCTGTCGACCATTTAATTTGCGGGGACGGCCATATAGGCGTTTCGCTTTAAGTGCGTCATAGCCGCCTTCCCGATAAGCCGCCAGCCATTCATAAATACGCGGCCGGCTGAAGCCTAGCGCCCGTATAACTGCCTCCGGGCTTTCTCCTGCCTGGACTTGCTGTACTGCGCGAATGCGAATGACTTCTAGTGTTTTATGATCAAGCTTTCTTCCATCATTTGAGGGCATAGCATCCACTCTGTTTATCTAAAGTCGGGTCCATGACATGCTTGAATATAGACTATTTCTGTGTTCGCCTACTTTGTTTCGGATTAGTAAGTATGCAATTCGTTGCATCAATCGAATCCCTGTAGAAGAAAGGGGGTACGAACAACACACATATCTATATCAACTAAGCCCGCTTACTTATGGCAAAGAATCCTGACAACCAACTCATGTCGTTCGCTACGCTCACGGGGTAGGCTAAAAGCCCGCCCCATCACTAGGGACGTATTGTAAAGGAGCTTTGGCTGGGTAATCGCTTTCGAATATGGAGCAACAAACAGCGTCAGTCAGTGTCTCTCCATCTGTATTTACGCTAGCGTCTCCTTATTCATTATTTAAAGCGATAAATGACTACTCATAGCTACCGCAAAAAATGCACAATGATTTTTTATAAAATTTAGCGTTTTGTTTGGTCGCAGTTGCAAGCTTTTTGTCAACCAGCCTACAACCTCTTGTTATCGTCATTGATATATTCAAGGCCTGCATCTAGGTAATGAACTCGCAATGCTGCCGCCATATGGAACTCAGCGCCCATACCTGAGCCTCCCATACATTTTCTTGCCGCAATCTCTTCCTCTATATATCTAACCCTCAAAGCATCTGAAGCAGATAGAATTTCTTTCAGACTATATTCAAGAATAATTCCATCGAGTTTAGCTTTTATCTCTTCAGGTAGTCCGTCTGTAGCGACCATTTTTATCGAAAAAATCTGATCCAATTCTTCTTCTATGCTCATGAGACTTATCTTCTCTAAATATTAGCGCGGTATATTCCAGTCGAACGAAGCGAAGTCCTGCACACGTAATGCGGGTCTTGCTAGGGAACCTCTGAAAAACTACCTGCGGCCGCCATTTCGGCGTCAAAAGTCAGCTCAAAAATGCTCATTTATTCACGATAAACTGCGCTTTTTCGCCGACTTTTTCCTTGCTCTGGCAGCCTCGCCAACGTTTTTCAGGGGGCCCCTAATTCTTTCGTTTCATCATCTACCGCCTGCTACTTCCTCCTTACACCTAACGCCCCGTTAACCCAAGCCTAATCGAGAGTGTAGTGTAGCCCATAGAATGTGCGCAGCACATGGGCGAAACGAAGCGTAGGTTGGACTTCGGTTTGAACGGCTTGTTATATTATTTTTTAGGCCGCTTATATTTTTCCAATATTCGACCACAGAAAACCATGGGTAACAAGTAACTAACGCCCAGCTTAAATGAGCCTGGAACATAAAACTCAAGTGTTGTACCACCTATGAACGTCAAGATAAAAGTTATTGCACAAGTACCACCAATGAACTGCAAAGATAGGGCTAAACGGTCTGTTACTAACAGCTCAGAATCGCTACCCTTCCCACCCCAAATCAGAAAGGAAAGCAGTATTAACCAATATGGAAGAAGCATCAAAGTAATGTGAAAATCCATCTCAAATCATTCTCAAGAAAATATAACGCCAAGTGTTGGGGTGGCGCGCTTTTATGCGCCGTCCCAGCCGAAGGCGACAACCACGCCTAGTTATGAATTTTTGCTTTCATACTCGTTACTACCAAAATGAGCAACAAATCGATTTCGAATTTCTCGGAACCATTTTTTCTCATACTCTGGATTAAGCCCTTCACTAGAAATAACATCCTTCGCAAATTCGTCCGCCCTCCAAACTCCAAGAGATGCGATACGATCTTGCTCTATAGGCGGTAAACAGAACCCCAAGTCTACGCACAGCTTTCCTAATAAATTTTTGATTTCTTTATCCAATTCGATTACCTATAACGCCGCCAACAGCGGCCGAGCGTAGCGAGGTCCAGCGCACGTAGTGCGCGATGCTGCTTGGCCTTGTTAACTGTTTTGTATTTGCTGATTGTAGAATTCACAGCGATCCTCTAATTCCATAGACTTCGCAGCCTCCTTGAGCTTTGCCCAAATCTCTTTTGGAGGCTTACTCGTTGCCTCAAGTGCAGCTTCTTCTAGCATGTCCAGAGCTAGTTCTAGCTCGTTGTGATCAAGGTATTCATCGTACTCGGCGATATATTTGCCAACACCCTGACATTCACAAAGAACTACGCGAGCCTCGCTTAACAAGGCGATAGTAATCTTCCACTTCTTCTCTAATTTTTCTCTGAAGCTCATAGACAGTTAACGCCCGGCACTGGCTGTCAGACTGATGCCGCTTGTTAGGTTTTGATACAGTCGCTTTCATATACCTTTAACTTCCATTTTTTGCGAAGCCGAATTTATTTTTATTTTTGCCAAAGGGTAAAGAGACTCAGCACCTGCATGGGTTAACACTTTCTCTATTTCTCGCCCTTTTCTTGCTGCAACCTCGTCAATTACACACAGGAAATATTCATAGTAGCCATCTTCATTCTCCGAGGAGATCCAGTTTATAACCCTCAAAGGATCAGCAGTATCCGAATATTCAGCCCAGTAATCTTTATAAGACAAAAGGTCATCAACTATATATTTTTTGAAAGACTCTCTATCCATATTTGTCCTTTGAGATTTTTGTTAAGTCTAAATTACACACAATCGATAACTTCTCATTTTCAAATTGCACATTTAAAAGGCTAACAATCCCTAAATGACTTATAAGGCAATCTAATTCCGCACCATGGGCAATATGAAACAAACAAGTTTCCAATACGCCATTGGCCACCATCAGAAGTAGCAAAATCATCAAATTTAACGATACTATTCATGCATTGTTCATTTTCCTCTACAGCCACATACATCCCGCTACAACAATAATGTGCCATCGCGAATGGCCTTGCAGTGTACTTTCTTGGTACTTCGTTGTTTAACCAGCGCTCACAACTGGAACAGCCATAGATATGCGACTGGCTCTTAACAGGCTCAGTATCGGCATTTCCATAAAAACTGGCTCCGGTATTTAAACATACTCTGAAATAGTCTACTAAGAAAAATAGATTTTCTTGATGCTCCAATATAAAACTTCGCGCAGAAACACAACTTTGAGTTCGCACTTCTGTAATTAAATGGAAATTTTTCTTATCCATATATATATGTAATAGTCACCTTATTGGCATAACGTCTCAAGCAGTGGCGTGCGTTAGTACGTCCAGCCCGCAGGGCGATGCTGCCTTGACTTGTTAGGCTTTTTTGATTACGCAAGGGGGTATACCTTATCTAGCATGCCATGCTCACTGGTAAATGAGCCTCCAGACTCAAAGAAACGAATTATTTCTTCATACGGGTTGCCTTCACACAAATCACCTACAACCTTTTCTTTATCTTCCGTCGATAAAACATACCAAAGTAGATAGCAGTGAACTGCTTGTGCGGCATATACCCCACCCCGATAATTATATCTTCCATACATTCCTTCTGAGATCCATTCTTCCATGTGCTTCGGAATTTCGTATGTATCGCGGTATAACATACCGACAAAAGCGAATAGGCCACCCATTCTATTGTATAAATGAGACTCGATATTAAGCCGGGCTACAACTTTGCTAGCTAGAGTTACATATTCTGAAAAGTGCTGATGTATTTTTTCATCAAACTCGACACGGCCGCAACAGTCCCAAGCAATCTCTTGCACACGCTCAAAAGCCAATTCTAGTTCGGAACTCATGCTTCCCTCATTATCCTAACGCCTTGCTAAACCGTGACAAGTACGGAGCACCTTTTGTGTGATACTGAGCAAAGCGAAACACAAAAGGTGCGGAGTGTTTGGTATCGATTTAAGCACCTTGTTAGGCATTTTTCTCGACCCATATTTTGTATGCAAGGTTTACACGAACCTTATGCCTTTCGTAAGCTATAGGTGCATTAACCTTAATTTTAGCTAGAAGCTGTTGAAACTGAACTGCCACACTTTGTAAGCGTATATATAGTAACGAACGCATTAGATAAGTGATAAATTGTTCTCCAGCGTAGGTGACTTTCTCAGCGTTCTCGATCTCCAAAGACGTAACAAAATAGCTTGTTACTTTCTCAATATCTGGTTCAACAGCTTTCCTCAAAATCAGCTCATTTAAGATGGTAAGCCCATTTACAAGATGATTATCTGAAATTCTTTTATCCATAATTTCGATAATTTTGTCATAGCCTAAATCTGGTTTTTCAAGTAGATAATCCATGACACCTTTTGGAACGCCAGACCTACAAAGCTCTTTCTCGAGTTTCTCAGTTTTCCATGCCATAGTGTTTTGTATTTCCTAACGTTTTGCTAATAGGCAGCCGAAGCGCAGTGTAGGTTGCCCCATGGAAGCCGCGTTTTTTGTGGCCGGAATGTATTTGAGCAACTTGTTAGGTGTTTGCATTATCACGTAACCACCTTTTAGCTAGTGCAAAGGCTCGATGACGATTCTTTTGCGAATTACATTTATTAGAGCTAAATAATTCTAATGCCTGCACTATCTCTGAATCTAGTTGCACTCCCTTTTCTATCCAGTCAAAAGCTTGCGGTGCCCAGCCGTCAGTAGGCCAATCTTTATAGGAGTAGCTAGATAAATCCATATCTTCCATTGGATTAATTAGCTGTGAAACAAATATACTTGGGTTCATTTGTACGCCTAACGCCGCCAACAGCGGCCAAGCGTAGCGAGGTCCAGCGCACGTAGTGCGCGATGCTGCTTGGCCTTGTTAACTGTTTTGTATTTGTTGATTGTAGAATTCACAGCGATCCTCTAATCCCATAGACTTCGCAGCCTCCTTGAGCTTTGCCCAAATCTCTTTTGGAGGCTTACTCGTTGCCTCACTTCTAGCATGTCCAGAGCTAGTTCTAGCTCGTTGTGATCAAGGTATTCATCGTACTCGGCGATATATTTGCCAACACTCTGACATTCATAAAGAACAGCGCGAGCCTCGCTTAACAAGGCGATAGTAATATTCCACTTCTTCTCTAATTTTTCTCTGAAGCTCATATGACAGTTAACGCCTTACTCAGCTGCGTTTTGGTTGTAGTGGAATTTTGGCGTAAAGTGGCGAAGCCACGCCAAAACGGAGCGAAGACCAAAGCGTCAGCTGGAGTAATTTGTTAAGTGTATTACTCATTATGGTAACTCTTTATATATATCAACATTTTCTGCAATACGCCCGCCGTTCAAAACGTGTTTCGCCCAGTAGAGAAGATGCTCAATGTGCTTTTGTGACTGCTTCTCGCTACATACTAATCCGAAACAAAGTAGGCGAACACAGAAATAGTCTATATTCAAGCATGTCATGGACCCGACTTTAGATAAACAGAGTGGATGCTATGCCCTCAAATGATGGAAGAAAGCTTGATCATAAAACACTAGAAGTCATTCGCATTCGCGCAGTACAGCAAGTCCAGGCAGGAGAAAGCCCGGAGGCAGTTATACGGGCGCTAGGCTTCAGCCGGCCGCGTATTTATGAATGGCTGGCGGCTTATCGGGAAGGCGGCTATGACGCACTTAAAGCGAAACGCCTATATGGCCGTCCCCGCAAATTAAATGGTCGACAGCTACGCCAGATCTATACCTGGGTGGTGGGATATCAGCCACAGCAGTTTAAGTTTGAATATGCATTGTGGACTCGCGGACTGGTGCGGGACCTGATCAAGCGGAAATTTCGGGTTAGCCTGTCTGATGTATCGGTGGGACGACTCCTGAGGGCAATGGGGCTGACGCCGCAGAAGCCGCTTTTTCGCGCTTACCAGCAAGATCCAGATAGGGTTGCTCGCTGGAAACAAGAAGAATACCCACGCATTCGCCAGTTGGCGAAAGCAGCGAACGCGGAGATTCTCTTCGCGGACGAGGCGAGCATTCGTTCGGACTATCACAGCGGAACGACGTGGTCGATCAAAGGGTTGACTCCGGAAGTGAAGACGACAGGGGCGCGCTTTGGGCTTAACCTAATTTCCGCAGTGTCGGCCAGAGGCGAGTTTCATTTCAAGGTGATAGAAGGCAAGCTCAACGCGGAGAGCTTTATCGGATTTTTAGAGGACTTGACGTATAAGTCTGAACGACCAGTCTTTCTAATCGTCGATGGACACCCAGCCCATCAAACCAGGAAGGTAAAGGAATATCTCGCCACCCAGGAAGGCAGGTTGCAGCTATTCTTCCTGCCGCCTTACTCCCCTGAACTCAATCCAGATGAGTCCGTGTGGAGCTACTTGAAACATCAGCGACTGGGAAAGATGAAGATTGCAGGTCCAGACCAATTAAGAAAGATGGCTTTAAAAATCCTTCGGAGCATGAAAAGAACGCCATCATTGATTCAAAGTTTATTTAGGCATCCAGAACTTAAATATATTATGGCTTAGTGATCGGATACTTATTTACGGGTTAGTAACTTACGCGTATTTTCAATACAAAAGTCAAAATGCTCTATGAATAGAAGTCTGCTGCCAAAATATTTGAAAAAAGCCTCCATATCTACTCCAAGCCCCCAATGCCATAACAGCCAGCAATTGCTGGTTCCTCATCAAAAACATGGGAAATATCATTTCCTTTTAATTTGGCACCACCAACTACAATTTCGCAGAACCAATCTCTTGCTCCGTTACTAACCCATAAATCTTCATTGTCGTTAAAAAATAATGGTGCTGTCATGGGGACACTTAACGCCTAGCTCACCGGAAAAATGCGAGCGCAGCGAGTATTTTGTCCGGTGTAGCTATTTGTTAGCAGTTTATGCACTGTCTTTGGTGCCTGAAAATAAGCCTTTGATCCGCTTCCAAACGAAAACAAAAGGCACAAAAATAAGAAACCATAATTTCTTAGCAAAGATTGCCAGCAGCGCTAGCAAGCCTGCGCTTGTTTTCGCAGCGGCTTTACCAGTTATAAGCTTGTAAGCCAGAGCACCGGCCCCAACTGCGGCTAGCGTGTCTGTTCCCGGAACATAATCGGCGTATTTCGAACCTTCATCATACTGATACGCTGCTAGAGATGGGGATAAAGATGTTTGAGCATTTGCAAATTGACTAGGGTTGCCCATCCAGACTATTTCGGAAAAACCCTTACGGCCTAATTTCATGGCTTTTGCATTTACAATTGAGCTTCCTTCACTTGTATGTGCGGATATTGCCCAGTAAACAATTGCGTGTGCTTTATCTAGGTATGGCTCTTGCGCCCAGCCATCAACATACAATTTTGGATAGCCTTTTTCCTTTATTTTATTTGCAGCTTCTGTACTACTTTGAATTTCTTTTAGCAATTCATCTTTATCAATATGCTCCTCCCAGTCATCCATTTTTACATAGCCGATATCATGATACGTAAAAAGTACTTGTGTATCTTGGCTAGGGCCCTCGACACGAACGATTATGGCATCAGGCTTAAAACCATCGTGCCCTTCAGAGATACGCATATATTTATGCGCCTCTGCGCCCTTGAGTAAATACTCGTCTGAATTTGTAGTTACTGAGGCATCCGAGCCAGTCAATTGATATTTTCCAGGTTCCACTTGCCAGTCCAGAGCCTGGATTTGCTCGATCATGGTATCTTCATCCAACGCTACTGCTTGTGTAGCAACTACGGCAAGCAGAGTTGCGAAAACCCATTGTAGGTAACTCGTGCTACCGTAATTCGTTAACATGACAACTTTCTCCATTTTTTTCTGCTAACGCATGGCTCTGCGGCCCAAAATGGTTGGCGACTTTTTGGCCAGCGAAGCGGTGCCGAAAAGGTGCCAACTGTTTTGGGTCCGTAGCAGCCACTTGTTATATGGCAGTTGCTCATAGGTTTGCCAATTTATCATATGAGTTAACTATAATCTCACCTGGACTCATTTTTTTATCATTTTTGGCCAATCCTTTTCTGGTTGGTCAACATCGGAAAACCACTCACCGGAAGCTATCCGTTCGAATGTTAAAATACCAAGATTCTTATGGCGCAATGCTAACTCGCTATTATATATTATCCAATCACAAATACCGTTTACGACAAGTTCATTACCCAAAGCGATTGAAGCACCTGACTCCAAAATATTTTTACAACACTCTTTTGAAGCGCATTGCTCATAATATGCAAATTGACAAAGACTTAAAGGATTAGGGGAATATGAATCAACCCATTCCTTGTAATGCTCTTTAACTCCGGCGAGCACTCTATCTATATATTCTAAATCTATTTCATTCATCACTGTGCTCTGATTCGGACTTTACACATAACGCTCGGTTTAGGGGCGGCTGGAGCGTAGCGTAAGCCGTCCCAGCCGCGTATTTCGCGGCGACTACAACCGCTTGTTATGCGGCCTCACATGATTGCCCAACAAGTGAACCAGGCTGCGCCGCAAACGGTAGCCAGCTGATACCACAGGCTTCTACCTTTAAGAAGCGCAATACCCCCAACAAGAAAACCAATAGCTTCCGGACCGAACACATAACCACCCAACATTGCCCGGCCTTCACAATCTGGCGTTCCCTCGGGACAAGTGACTAAGCCGGTGAGTGCCCCCCCCTGCTACGATAACGAAGATTATCCCCATAAGAATGAGAGAGAGCGCAACCAGCTTTTTATAGTTCTTATACGCCTGGATCTCGCTGACACATAATACTTGTTTATTAGCCCGTGATCGATTAATGAAATTATCTTATCTTTTTTCACTGATAAATTCTTCTAGGTGATCTTTAAAAATATACTTATCGTAGTTAAAAAAGCTAGCAGGAAAAAATGGTAAGAAGTACCAGCCAACCCAAACATTTGTTTCACTATCAAAGGTTCTAATTGACTCGCCATATTCAATTTTTACCTGTCGATTTGCACTCGTTTCTTTTAGTGGTATAACGTATAACGTGAGAGCAGCAATAATACCCGCTCCGGCACCAGAATACACATAAGAGTCTATTACTGTAATAATCATATCTGATTCTTTCTCTTCTGTTGCCAAAGATGCGACACAACCCTTTTTGTTAAAAACTTCTTTTGTCCAATCTATATAGTCGTCAGGGTTGATTCGACCTTTTTTTTGATATTCTTCCGGTAAAACATGAACCTTAAACAGTAGCCGACAATCAGAACTGTTTAGGGATATTGGTTCACCTTTTATTTCTTTTATTTTTGATTTATCGAAAGAAACCGCGCATCCATTCAATAGCACACAAACTATAGCGATCAAAATATGAACACAATTTGAATTACGCCTTAGAGAATACAATTTAGCTAATAGACTCATTCGATATTATTCACTCTGATTTCGTCAACTTTTTGCTCATAATGCCAAGCTAAAGGGACGCGCTCTTTGCGTTCCCGTTTGAGCGCCTCGTTATACGTGATCTGGCGCTGGGCCAACACATTGCGCATGACGCTCGCCTTCCTTCAACCAGAAAAACTCTTCTGTTTCACTATTGATGGACATTGCTTTAGTGGGTCCGCTTTTTGGCGACCAACCTTCGGACAAAGCCCATTTTATGGCACTAGCAACAAACTTAGGCTTAAACTCGATTGCCCAAGGGAAAGGGTCGATAAACAGTACGTGCCCATGACCAGCTTTCCCTGCGGTAAAAACGTCGTCGCTACACCAAGGGCAACAAGCGTCGTAGTGCCACAAAAATTCTTCACCCTCAACAACTATCTTCCTTGTTCCTCGTTTCGGCCAAGCCATCTAAATACTCGAATCCAATTTACGTATAACGCCTCAAACACGGGCCGGAGCACGTAGTGCGGAGGTCCAGCCAGCTGTGCTGGCGAGCGTGCTTTGACTTGTTACGTGTTTTACCACCCGCGAACCTGCTTTGCCATATAGTCAAAAAAGCTTCCAGACAAATCGCTTTCCTCCGGTGGTACGCCATAAGCCCAATAAGTGATTGGATATTCCCCTGTAGCCTCATCGAATGTTTCCATATCAATACAATCAAGATCTTCATCATAACCGACATTTATTATCAAAAGATTTGGTGGAATACGCTCATTTTCTTCGACTTCTTCACGCCATAGCCGATTTATATTGATTATATGATTCGGAGACTCAAAATCTGGGCCGATACTAGCTAGCCAATCACCATAGTGCGCAGATTTCTCACAAAATCGAATATGACTCTTAGGCAATGCACACCCAAAGTGCTCTTCAATTTTTGCCACAGACTCTGGTGTTGGTGGCGGAGCGCTATTCAAATGTACATGGCGCTGAGCATCGTATTGTTGCGCCAGACGGTCGATTTTTTCCATTACACGTAACATTTGTATATCGCGCATGCGCGTTTTCCCATTCTAATATTTTGAAGATAGTTCCTCCAGCCCACTGATTCCAGTGTAAAACCCCAGAAAGTTAAACTACCTCACTTACAAGAAACCGTGCGTGCGTATATACACTTTCTTGGGGGTCTCGTGATCACAACAAGCCAGATCCCAACTTATTGAATCAAAGCACTTTTCAGAACAGCATCATCGGAAAACCAAGCCATTCGGTACGGCAAAGCGTGCGACTTTCCAGTCACGTGAGAAATAACTGTATTTATATACAGGCAAACATAAAAAATTACCTGCCCCCTTGGAGCGTAAGGCCTAACCCAAATTTCACAAACTCGGCATTTACTCAAATCGCGCAGCCGTGAGGAGGAGCGCCCTCATCAACCACAAAGATACTTACACGAGATCAACCTCTCGTCGCTTTCCTCCTCTGTCCAGTTAACCGCCTCGCGGGCCTCCGCGATCGTATAGTTACGCAGCACGTCATTCTCCTGGCGCATGCCAATGCCGGGCCGGTTTGAGATATCAATTCCTACAGATGTAGGATATTTAATACATGGAAAGCCATGCAATAATTATCCGGTTGCAGTAGCCATTTTAAATACCAAAATCCTCCAGGATTGAAGTCACAAGCAAATACCACGACAATTAATCATAAAGCTTACAAAAAGACACATCAGAATCCTCACTCCAGAGACAACAACCAAATAACTATTTATACGTGAATTGTTATGCCCCAAAAAATTAATATAGATGACTTATATTTTAGATTCTGGGATGGCAGTGGCAGTGTATCGCCATATGCTTGCCACATAAAAGATACCCCGCATTACAAGTTTGCTATCGCAACGCTGAAAAGAATGCCATCCAATATCATTAATAAAACGGGTTATGGGCTCTATGCAATGTGGGAGCATCATTGTAGTATAAATCGCTCAGCCTCCCCTTCTCACAGCGCGACCATATTCAAGAGCAATATTGACAATATGGTGTAACAATAGTTTCAACCAAATTGAAGTGATGAGTTTCTGTTTAAATTCAAACATGATCAATAAGTATTATATAACCGACGGAGCTCACCGAGCAGCTTTTGCTGGCGCTATGATTAACTATAGATTAGAAGTTACGGGTAACATGAATGATGCAATTAGGGACAACTACATTTGGGCAAATTCTGTGCGTCAACCTCCTCCGTGGCCGCCGATAAGGGGTATAAATTGCATTGAAAATGTAGTTACAGTGTATCACAACGCATTGCGAACTCTGGTTTGACAGGTGACACAAGCGCTCTTGAGAGTTTGCCAATCCCTTTATCACATGTAGAGGAAGGCTCGCTAGCGAGGGAATTACAAATATAACTGGGGTATATACCAATATAATCAAGCATCACGTTAGAAAGCTGGGATTGAACCACTAACAGGTCCACTTGACGCTACTTGGATACGATCAGGCCACCCAGTTTGATACTGATTTCCTTTATGAGCGAACAAAAACCAATTTTACGCAAAAACTGTGACTGTCGAAATGACTGAGTCTACAGCCAGATACGCTAGCCACGCCTTAAACGAGTTCATTGCGAACTGCAAAGCCAAGCTGGAATCGAATGATGTAACCGAGGACGATGAGTTCTTTTACAGCAACGATGCTATAGCAGCGGCTATCGCTATCAAATCAATCTCAGGTAAAGAAATGGTTCACCAAGTTATTAAACTCTCCACAATCTTACATACAGATACTTACAAGGCATCAAACGTCTCTTATTAATATTACATTAACGGGAAAATACGAAATGGCTGGACAGGGTCGTATTACTTTTATTTACTGAATTTCCCTGTATGCATTAACATCCGACTCACCAGCGGCCAAACCAGAGTGTTTTTTTGATAAAGTGTAACGCAGCGAGCTCGCAAAAACAGCATAGGTTTGGACATTTTGGTTAAAGCCGCTGGTTATGTATGCAGGGCTTCTACTATTTCCTATTAGCTTGAAATGGCTGACAAATATAAGACTCTTCCAAAAAGCGTTGGAATAATCCTTGATTAGAGGAAGTTATGCCAATATTATAAGCCTGATTTTTTTCAAGCACTCTATCCACATCACCAGAAGAACTCATATTTCCAGTTTGGTCAAATCCTTCTCTATGTATAGCTATACAACCAGAGTCATGCTGCGCCCCCGGTTCTTGATGCGCTTTTACAAGACGTCTATTTGCCTTAACTAAACATGATACTGAAAATCTAAAACACACAATTACAGAATCTTCTTGGTTAACGGCATTTTCATTTCCAAAAACCTCACATTTGTCATGTGATGTAGACATCCACAGCCGATACAAAGGTTTATTAAAATAACTCAACGCCTTAGAGAAATCGTAGTTCTTACTTCCATTGCTGGTGGCGTTATTCCATTCAGCTTTTGACATTTTACGATAATAAAGATTACCCCCAGGTCTTTGATCGATAAAGCTTCGCCTATTTGTCCCCCTTAATCCAGCTTCGCGGATCCTTCTCATGCCGTCGTTTAACTCTTTATCAATTTTATCCCAGTCTGTATGCATACAGTATCCTCCATAGAGTATTTTGAGCACAAATATAATATTTATATAGCATTTTTACTACGAGCAGGCGTGGGGGCGGTTTCCCATCTTTTCCACATAGATACTTACACGAGATCAATCTCTCGTCGCGCTCCTCCTCTGGCCAGTTAAGCGCTCACCGGCCACCTCTGTAGTGTATCTTCTTAGTGCCCCCCTGACACAGGTTATGCCGGACCGGCTTGATGTAGCAATTCCTACAGATGTAGGATATTTATCACATGCAGAGGAAGAAGTTCGTTCAACGACTGGCGAGGGAATTAAAGATATAACTGGGGTATATGCCAACATAAATGGAAAGCGGAGATAGTGCCACTCGTAGGCCCTCTTTATGCCTCCAGGATACGATCAGGCACCCCAGTTTGATAGTGTTTTCCTTTTGGCAAATCGCATGCTGCTCCATGCCATGGCAATCTTGTTAACAATGGATATAAAAGGGGTAGCCCCCCCCTTCAACCACAAAGATACTTACACGAGATCAACCTCTCGTCGCTTCCCTCCTCTTTCCAGTTAACCGCTTCGCGGGCCTCCGCGATGGTGTAGCTGCGCAGCACGTCATCCTCCTGGCGCATGCCAACGCCGGGCCGGCTTGAGGTGACGATGTAGTCGCCTATCTCGATGTCGCCACCTTCAGCGCAGACCTGCATCTGACCTTCGCCCAAGGCGTTCATACAGCCCAGGTTGTAGACTTCCGACAGCGTGTAAATCTGAGCGACCGTGAAGTCCTACAGGTCAAACGCCGCCGGAAACTCCGATTCGTCAAAAGGCTTCGCCCACAGAAAGACGCCGGCTTTGCCACGTTGCCTTGGATGGCTGGAGAGTGGATCACGTTCGACAGGTTCTTGCGGTGGACCAGCCGGTCATAAACAAGAATCTGTCCCGGCCTGACGTTTTCCTGTTTTCGGATCAGGCAATCATGCCCGGCGGTGAGAGGTCCATAGTTCGCGCCCGCGCCATAGACGCCGATCCCGCCGGCGCTGGTTCCCTGCGCGCCCTTCCCGGTTCCCGTCGCGTTGCCGCCTATGCCGTAGTAAGGATTAGGACCGAAGGTGGTCCCTGAGATGCTGGTGCGGTTTGAAACGCCCTGAATCGCCACGCCTGTATTGGACGTGGCGCGCAGTGCGATCCGGTTATTGCCTTCCTGGGCGTTGCCAAAGCTGCCAATGTAATAGTCGCCGCCGGACTGGGTGATCCCGATAGTCGCCAGTTTGTCGATCTGACCGTTGCCGCGATCCCCGTAAAACTCCATCTCGTTGGTGGCGGAGTTCATCACCATCCGTTTGCCGCTAGCTCCTGTTTGGAAGGTCGCCGCGTTGATGGTTCCGCTTTTTCCGAGTGTTCCTGTTTTCGAGTTTACTGACGATTACGGTAACCTTTGTCAGAGACTGATTGCTCCTCCTGGGAATTTTAGAGTCTATACGTCAGCCCGAATCATGACATCCAACTATATCGATGAGGAGCCAGGAGGCTACTTTGTAGATATTCAATACTTGCCTGACAGCGTATTAAAATATTTGCTGTCCAGTAGGTACTGTGAGTCTGACTATTTTAACGAAATGGCGCGACAAATTACGCACAACCAGCGCCCCGGTTACGACCAAGTGGTTCAAATAGAAAGCTGGCTGCTTAGTACCATACAGTTTCAACCTGGAAGCAGCCTATTACCTCTTTCAGCTATCGAGGTGAATCAACGGCAAATTGGCGTATGCAGAGATCTTTCCCACCTTGGCGTTGCTCTTTGTCGCAGCTTGAGCATTCCTGCTCGCATGGTGGTAGGTTACTTAAATGCCTTACAACCAATGGAATTACACGCTTGGTTTGAAGCCTTTGTGGCTGGGCGATGGTACACATTCGACGCAACACAGCACTCCAAAAAAGGAGGTTATGTCGCTCTGGGCTATGGTCGAGACGCAGCAGATGTCGCAATCTACAACCAGTTTGGTCCAGCTGTGTACCCCACTCAGCAAAAAGTATGCATAGAGTTGGGTTAAATACGCCGGTATATTGCCTACATGAGCACTTATTTGTTAATGAAAATATATTTTTGAAAACGGTGTCTTTTTCCCTTCATTAGGAATAGGGTAAGAGATGCACCTTGCACTAGCATCTTGCTACCGTTTGCGTCTAGGTATCGCTACCGGCAACTCTCTCAGGATTCTATCCCCTGCAAATAAATACCTCCAGAATGCTGTATCCGTCTAGGTGACATCATGAACGAGTCCCGATCCACATTAAAATATTATTCCTGCCACGAATGGGTTCGTATCTTAGCCAGCTTCGCCATAGTAGGTGTAACAGAGTTTGTATCAAATATTAAAGGTTCTATAAGGCTATCTTGCAACGTTGACTACACCAAGCTATATGCCTCAGGAGAACAAGTTGGGACACTTGAAACCCATAGGGGTGAGATTCTGCCTTTTTACATGCCAATTTCAGGCTACATTGTCAGCACCAACAACTTTCCTTTCCATGACACCAGCAATCCATATGGCAATGACTGGCTGCTCATTGTAAAAATTGAGGATGCTTCAGATATTGAAGAGCTAATGTCTGAATCAGAGTATGATATTACTTTCAGACATTCGCCCATGTTTGCATATGCTTAAACTTTATTGCGTTCGCTACCTATGAATACATACGGTAGCAATGCCACTGGATTGACAAACTTGAGCGTCAGGTAGCGGCTTGCTTTTTCACGTCTATATTTGTTTTCATCCGGTGACACGCCTTACAAATACCCTGAAGATTACTGCCACGACTATCCCCTCCTTCCGCCTTGGGCAGTATATGATCCACCTCAGTCGCCGCACTGGTTCGCCCCAGCTTTAAGCACACCTGACACAAATAATTATCCCGCCTCAGTATCCGCGCCCTAAGCTTCCGCCATTGCCAACCATAACCTCGTTGGGTGTCGCTGCCCTTCTGTTGTTGCCATACTCCCCAGCGTGTCGCCTCTCGCTTGTCTGCGTGGCTCACACAGTATCGTGACTTGTGTCGGGTCGTATTGGGGCAGCCCTTATCTTTGCAGGGCCTTAACGAAGCTTGAGGCATTAGCGTTCACTCTGCCGCTCGATCAGGCGGTCTAACTTGTCGTTGATGGCTCGCAGGTCCGTTTTTATTTCATTGCGGACGGCGTCGATACGCTGACGCTGTTGCACTTGCTCTTCATTCAGGTACTTAACCGCCAACGCGTTTTGCTCGACACGGCGATCTATGGAGCCCGCCCAGGTGATCACGGAAATGGCGATTACCAGCGTACTGATCAGGTGGCCTACACTTATGGTCTTGTCCAAGTGCCAGTGCCTCCGGGTGGTTTGGTTCTCTTCCATTATTTCTTACTCATCACGTCGGTTACCTTGGGGGCGATCTTCTCCAACGATCTGCCGGCGACGTATCCGCCCAGTCCTATTTGCAGCAGATCCCAGGCTTCCACGCTTAAGCGAAACGTCAGTAAGCCAAAGGAGTCACACACAACCAAAGCAAGGAAACACAGCATGGTTAACGGGCGCCAGTTGCGCTGCAGGATGCTTTGCCCTTGCGCTTCCGCTTGGATCGTTCTTGCCTTCGCCTCCAGCAGCTTGGTTTCGTACTCCATCACTCGTTGGGTTAGCTCGGCCTGAATCTGAAATAGCTGTGCCTGTATCTGCAGGCGCTCTTCGTCGCTGGTGTGGACGTTGTCTATCAGATCGGCGACTGGTTTAAACAGATTGATCAATGAAGCCCAGGCGCTCATGGGTATTGTTTCCAGGGTAATTGGAAATGGGGTCCATCGAAAAAGCCGTTGAAATCGCCGCCCCACTCTATGGGAATGCCCAGCCCTTCGGCGGCTTGCTTCACAGCGTCGGCGAGTATCTGGTAATAACGGGCCTCCCAAGTGATTGAACCGTTGATCAAAACACCCAGGTCCACCGCATGGCCGGTTAAATGGCGGCTGCGCATAGTCTTGGATTTGCCGGCCTTGTACAGCTCCGTTTGGCGCTCGATGGTTCGCAGGCCTTCCAGTACGGTGAAATCAATCGGGGTGATCTGAATCGCTCTCTCGATCACTTTCACAAGGTCAGGATGCAGGCCAACCAAGCGCGACTTGGAGCGCTTGCCTAAGTAGAAGCTCATGTTTTGCATAACCCACAAACGAAAAAGCCCCGCATAAGCGAGGCTCTAGAAAGCAAAAAACCCGGCTCCTTTCGGATACCGGGTCTCTATATGAAAACGCCCTGAGAGTTGTCAGGGCGCAGTAGTGCAGAATATGGGATGAAGCTTACATGATTATTCTAAATTTGGCAACAAAGCCTGGATAAAAAAGCAAATTACCCACAAATATCGCAACAATAAGTCTTAGCCTCTTTCAGCCGCCTCAAATGAGGCCCGGCGAATAGAATTCCTGAAGATGCTCGGCCTGTTACAACATAAGATGCAAATGGCATAGCTCTTTGTTTTTGAGCTTTAAGTTCTTACAGTCCTTATACCTACACGGGCTTGGCTCGAAGCCATTATGAGCAAGGATCGTAAGGAACTGTTCTTCTGCCAATATATCTTGCTCTGTTAGAGGTTGCTCAAAGTTATCGTGCTTTATGGCCAGCCACGGTGAAGGCGATTCATTAGCATCCAGCATGATGTACCAGCCTTGCCGACACTCCTTGCAATGATAGTAATAGGTTTCATGGTTTAGCTCTGGCTCGAACTCCTCGGCTTCCAAGCCTGAAAAATAATTAGGGAAGAGCTTTACTCCAGCCATCTCTATATAACGAAACGAATAGCTTAAAGTTATCTTAACAACTGACTTTGGTAGTTCAGAGCAATTGCACATTTGTAAAGCCTAATGCCCAGCTCACAGGCCAATTTGGAGCCGCGTAGCGGCTCCGAACATCCGATTATGTTAGTTGATTTTCTCGCTGATACCTTCAGGGTATGTCTTGGCTAGCTCTTCAAAGGCTCTTTCGCCTTCCGTAAGTACTCGCACAAGTTTCGCGGTGCAGAGGCAATTCGTAATTGCAAGATCACAACCAGTTAGGGCTACTGAAACTCCCAGACTCTTCGCCCATGCTTCCAAAACGGTGTCAGAAGCCATAAATGCGTTTTGTCTGTCCGACAGTGAGGTCTCGATCTCGATAACTCTTGGCGCTCCAAAACGTTTCAGTTTGGCAGCCAATAATTCATCTGAAAGTTCACTATACGCAGACTCTCCGCCCCAATTTTCAAGGAGAGGTAAAACACCTTCATCACGGCAATGAAGTGGCAAGGTGACAGTCCATAGCCTCCCTGATCTTAACTCTTTTTGTGAGTGAAAGGGGCTCTCTTGATAAACCCTATCGGCTTCTTCCTTGGTAAACATCCCTTTTTCGACAAGGTGTTGAAGGCGATTTTCCAAGAAATCCAATGACGAAGGCACCAGTCTTTGTTGCATCATTTCGACTTCATGATCCAATAACCTAGTGTAGTGCCATACTCGTATTCGAGTGTCGGTCAGCACAGGGGTCAGGTTATTTTCCTTGAACGACGAGAAAGCAGGATCGAATCGATTCGGTTTTAGACTTTGGTAAGTCGAGCTATTCAAATGCTCCTTCATCAATCTGTCTTTTTCAGAGTAAAAATCAGAAACAAGCTGTGATTCCGCTCTAAGCAAGCTCAAAAGTTCAAGGCCGAAAGTGTCTGGATTCCAAATATCTACCACGCTACTACTTATCCCTATCCCCAATCAAAAGTGCGAGTTTATCATTTCCCTGACCTCGAAGGCTAACATCAAACTCACTGACTTGATTGATAAAACCGTGAAAATCCGAACTACCTCACTCATAATAAACCATACTAAATAGCCAAATAATATGATTATCAACCAACATGCCCTGACAATTGCGACGCCACATAAGCTGCATGATTATCGGTCATTCCAGAAACCAAGTCTGTTACTCGAAGATAACATTGATGATAAGAAGCGCTATAATCTACTTTATTTGCACCCATAAGGTCTAATACGCGCTGTGATTTAAACGATAGCTTACCAATTTTAAACTCGTTTACGGCATCTATATATGCCGATAAAATGGTTTCAAGAATAGAGTAAGAACCGATCTCAAGCTCCACCTTTCTCCTGGCTATAAAAATATTACTTTCAGTGACTTTCTTAGCCTCTTCCAAACCTTCACTCTCAACTCCTTTAATATTACCAATAAGATCCCCATTAAAATCACCTGAAATTATTTCATCATAGTTTTCTTCAAATACATTTGCACACTTTTTTATTAGATTTTCAATAGCATTAGCTCTTAGGGGAGCCACCAACCGTCGATTTGTATGATGTAGATCGTAAGAGCTACCATCTGAAACATTTTTTTCCCCAGAAAGCTTCTCAAAGATATGATAAATATCTCCAATTCTCAGAATATTTAATTCAAGTGCATCTTCAATATCTAGTATTTTGTAACAAATATCATCAGCAGCTTCCATTAAGAATGATAAAGGGTGCCTATAAAACTGGACACTACTGCCATTACTTAAGCCCAATTCTACCATTACTTCTTCTGCAAATTTTCTCTCTGACTGAAAGAAATTAAACTTCCCCTTTGACTCAGCAATACAATGATTAGAAAACCACGGATATTTCACCAAAGTCCCTAATGTTGCATATGTTAATCGCAGTCCTCCATCATTATAATTATTTTCTATTTCCGATACGATTCTAAATCCCTGAGCATTACCTTCAAATATTTCAAAATCATTTCGTTCGCTTCGGCTACTTAAGCAAAGTTTGTGGCTATTTTCTTTAAACCAATGACGAATAGCAAATTCACCCGCATGACCAAATGGAGGGTTACCTATGTCATGTGCTAAACAAGCCGCATGAACAATTGCACCAATTTCTGGCGAGCATACACCAGGGGGAAGAACATTTTTTCCTGATAAGAAATTTCCTACTATAAGCCCCAAACTTCTTCCAACACTTCCAACTTCTAAAGAATGAGTTAAACGAGTATGAACGTGATCGTGGTGCGCTAAAGGGTGAACCTGTGTCTTCCGTCCCAAACGCCTAAATGCGGACGAAAAAACTATCTTATCGTAGTCTTTATTATATTCGCTCCGTACCTCGCATACTTTTTTTGAGCTTTTCTTTCTTGTAGTAGAGAGTAATTTTTTCCAGTCCATATAATATTCACCATATCCATTAGTAAATGTAACGCCTTTCTTTAGCGCTAAAGTGCAACCCTACGGAAAGGGCTCCACGCCGAGTAGCGACGACAGAATCAAATTATTAAGTTTCTGCGTGGTGTGACTCAAGCTTTCTGACCGCATTTTCAAGAACATCCAAAACGTCTTGTTTATGCATAGTATCAATCCAAGTGTATGGCTTATTTCCCATAATTCCAGCATTTACATTCTCTGACAACCTATCCATGTCAATACCCAGCAACTTGGCTTCGTTTAACACGGCTACTAGAGCCTGCTCATATATACTAAGTTCTGACATATTCGCTCCTAAATTGATTGATTACTTATTGACAAATTTAACATTCTCATATCCCGTATGCGCGCTTATTAAGCTGACAACTCCGAAGTAACTTCCTCCAACCTATTGATTCCATTTTAAAAGCCACGAAAATCAAAACTACCTAAGCCACGAATAACATTGAGTGTGCATATGAAAATTCGTATGCGATCTCATTACCACCTTAGTATAGCCACTAGATTATTGAATCATCGCTAAACCGTGACACCTCATTCTGCAAGGCGTAAGAGTTTCTTGACATGCCAGAGCTTAACTGTATTTTTATACAGTATATTTTATCACTTTAGAGGTCACAATGCGCGTATCGCTACTTGGTCGCAGCGGTGCAAGGATGCGCAGGCGTTTACTCCCGTTGTTTTTGGAGCACGTTTCAGCCGGGTTTCCCAGCCCCGCCCAGGACTACATAGAAAAAGCCCTGGACCTCAATGAGCTATGTATCAGGCACCCCGCCGCCACGTATTACGTCCGCGTTCAGGGCGACTCTATGATTGAGGCCGGCATCTATTCCGGCGATATCCTGATAGTGGACCGTTCCCTTACCGCCAAGCACGGCGACATAGTTATCGCAGCCTTACACGGCGAGTTCACGGTTAAGGAATTGCAGCTCCACCCTACCCCTTGTTTGCTCCCCCGTAACAAGCGTTACAAGCCCATAGACGCGCCTGAGATTGAAGTGTTTGGCGTGGTGTCAGGCGTTGTCCGGATACTCAACAGATGACTTTTGCGCTGGTTGATTGCAACAACTTTTACGCATCGTGTGAGAAGCTATTCCGCCCCGATTTGAAGGATACGCCCGTCCTGGTGCTCAGCAACAACGACGGCTGTATTGTCGCCCGCTCACGGGAGGCCAAAGCGCTTGGCTTTCCCATGGGCGCGCCTATATTCAAGTTCCGCGACCTGGTTAAACAACACGGCGTGGTTACCTTCTCGTCGAATTACGCCCTTTACGCGGACATCTCCAGCCGAGTTATGCGCACCCTGGGCGAACTGGCGCCAGTATGTGAGGTCTATTCTATAGATGAGGCCTTTCTCGACTTGTCCGGCGTCTCAGCCTGTATGGATTTGGTGGAGTTCGGCCAGCAGGTCCGCCAGACCATCGGGCAATGGATCGGTATTACCGTCTGTGTGGGCATTGCTCCCACCAAGACATTAGCCAAGCTCGCCAACCACGCAGCCAAACGTTACCCAGCTACCGGCGGCGTGGTTGATCTCTCCGACCGCTACCGTCAGCGCCGTTTATTGACCCTTACGCCGGTTTCGGAGGTCTGGGGTATTGGTTCAAAGCTTGCCGCTCGCCTGGGCGCGCTGGGCATTACCACCGCCTTAGAACTTGCCGAGGCTAACCCCGCCCTACTCCGCAAGCGCTTATCGGTTGTGGTAGAGCGCACGGTTAACGAGCTTAACGGCGTTTCCTGTATTGAGTTAGAAGACGCCCCGCCACCCAAGAAACAGATCATTTGTAGCCGCTCCTTTGGCGAGCGCATTACCTGCTTTCAGAACATGCGCGAGGCCGTATGCGAGTACGCCAGCCGCGCCGCCGAAAAGCTCCGCAGAGAGAAACAGCGCGCCTCCGTCATTACCGTGTTTATTCAGACCGGAAAATTCTCCAAAGGTGAACCATACTATTCCAATGCAGCGACCGGAAAGCTGCCTTTTCCTTCTGACGATACCCGCGATTTCATAGAGATTGCCCGGGTCTTACTGGATAGGATCTGGCGGGATGGCTACCGCTATTTGAAGGCCGGAGTAATGCTCTGTGACTTCTCTCCTCCTAGGGTTTGTCAGCGTCATCTATTTGAAGTAGACGAAGGGAGGCGCGGTAGTGTGGAGCTTATGGAGACATTGGATAAGCTTAATAGGGGAACAGGTGGCGTTGTTTGGTTTGCTGGACAGGGAATACAGCAGCCTTGGGGAATGAAGCGAGGTAGACTTTCTCCTGCTTATACTACTAGGTGGGATAAGATACCACAAATCAATTAAGAAGCCTTCGTTATCTCTAGCTCTTCGTTGTAACCATAATAGTTGCACACCTATAATCAACAATTAGGACTTTACTCAAACACCCAATAAAAGCTAATCACATTATGGAATCGGCCACATTAAACTTTGATGTAAGCAGCGGGCTTAAAAGTGTATTAGGTAGCGAACTAATCACAGATGACGAGGTCGCAATATTTGAGCTTGTTAAAAACTCTTTCGATGCTAACGCCAAAAGAGTAGACATATATTTTGACGAAAACAAGATCGTCATAGCCGACAATGGTGATGGAATGTCATTTGATGACATTCAAAACAAGTGGCTATTTGTTGCATATTCAGAAAAAAAGCAAAGAAAGAAAGGTTTTAGAGATGACATATCAGATAGCCACCATTACGCTGGGAGTAAAGGCATTGGGAGGTTTTCCTCTGATCGTTTAGGCAAGAAGATAAACCTTCAAACCCGGCCAGAGAATGAAATAGATAAGTTCGTTCACTCATTGACAATAGACTGGAACCTTTTTGATGTTGACCATGCAAATCACTTTGAAAAAATAAATGTGATCTATGAAGAGAAAAATAGCTACTCTCTACCACCAGAAATTCCAAGCATAAAAAAAGGAACAATTATAACAATAAGCGAAACAAGAAAAAAATGGGAAAGAGATGATATATTAAATATAAAAACCGACTTAGCAAAACTCATCAATCCATTTGGCGCTGAAATTGACAAATTCAAAATAGTCATACATGCGCCAGGAGAGATAGAAAATGACAGCAGCGCCGCAAAAAATTTCAGAGACAAAGGAGAGGCTGTACCTCCAAATGCGCTAGTAAATGGAGAAATTGGAAACTTTATTTTTTCAACACTTCAAGAAAAGACAACATATATATCCGTAGAGGTAACACCTGACGGAACACAAATTGAAAGTATTCTTACAGACAGAGGAGAGGTAATTTATCATATAAAAGAACCCAACCCATATTCACTACTTAAGAACTCGGGATTTAGCTGCAAACTATTTTTTTTAAATCACTCGGCTAAACTTACCTTTGCCAAAAGAATGGGCGTCCCGTCCGTTAGATTCGGCTCAGTATTTCTATTTAGAAATGGCTTCCGTGTTTACCCAATAGGCGAGGAAGGCTACGATTGGTTTAAGATAGACCATAGAAAACAGCAAGGATATGCGCGATTTCTAGGAAGTAGAGACGTTATAGGTCGGCTAGATGTATCAGGTTATGACAAGCAGTTTAATGAAGCATCAAGCAGAAACACCGGCTTAATAGAAAATGAAGCCGTAATTGAGTTGCAGACATGCTTCAGAGAACATTGCTTAAAAAGACTTGAGCGATATATAGTACCTGTGACTTTTCCTGATAAGGAAGACAAATATACAAGCGATATTTCACGCCTTCTAACAGACCCTGGCAAAGCAAGAGTGGCGTCAGCGGTTGCCAAACTAGTTGATAGCGATGACGTTCAACTAATCACATACAATAAGAAGCTTGTTAGTTTGCTTGATGAAAGATCTTCACAATTTGAGTCATCGCTTAGTAGTCTAAGAGCAATCGCCGACAAGTCAAAAGACAATACTCTTCTCGACTCTATTAAAGAAGCTGAAAAGAAGTTTGAAGCTATTCGGCGCTCTGAGGAGTTAGCAAGAAAAGAAGCCGATACAGAGAGAGAAGCAAGAAAAGCGGCACAGCTTCGTGCCCAAGAAGCAGAAAAGACCGTTCAAAAGGTAACGACACAACTTAAGGAAGAAAGAAAAAGAAACCTATTCCTTACTTCAATATCATCACTTAACACTGATGCCATAGATAGCCTCCACCATCAAGTTACAATATATGCAGTTGATATTCAGCAAAAAATCGAAAACATACTGCAAAAAATTTCAAACAATAAAGAGTTCCCTGTCAATGATACCATGAGCACACTAGAGCAAATATCTTTACTTAACAAAAAAGTGCTTGGTATATCGAAGTTTGCAACAAAAGCAAACTTTAGGCTCGAATCTGAGATGATCAATGCTGACTTAGGTCATTACGTAGAGCAATACATAACCGAAATATCTATAAACAACATATTTGGCTCATTATCGATAGAAGTCAACAATGACGGAAAAGGATTCGAGCAAAATTTCAAACCCATTGATATATCGATAGTAGTAGACAATCTAATATCCAACTCTAGAAAAAGACAAATAAAAGCAAATCTAATCACCTTTGACATAACACACCCTTCTAAAAATAATATCCACATAATGGTCAGTGATAATGGGAGAGGGTTTGATAGTAGCATTGATGATCTTGATAGAATCTTCGAAAAAGGGTTCTCTTTAACGGATGGCTCAGGATTAGGGCTATATCACGTAAGGCATGTATTAGGGGAAATGAACGGCACAATAGAAGCCGTAAAAGTGAAAGAAAATAACGGCGCTTCATTTTTAATTAGGATATCAAAATGAGACTAGACTTTAATGTACTATGGATAGACGACCAGCAAAGGCACGTAGAGTCACAGAGGGAAAAAATTGAAAATATTATGAGGCTGGAGGGATTTAGATTAAGAACAGAGTTTGCCTCAAATATGAACGAAGCAAAAAACTTTATTGAGAACGACATTTATAGAGACCATATAGATCTGGTTTTGATGGACTATAACCTTGGGGCTGGAACCAATGGAGCTGACGGTATTGTTGAAGTACGCAGGCATATTGAATTTAAAGATATTATTTTTTACTCCTCTCAGGCACCAGATCTCAAGGAAAAGGTAGCCGAAAGAAAAGTAGAAGGCATCTTTTGCTCAACCAGAGAGGACCTACCTCATACAGTTGCAGGAGTATTCGAAGCACTAATTAAGAAGGTCATTGATATTGATCACTCCCGAGGAATTGTCATGGGGGCAACCAGCTCTATAGATCAATTGGTCAATGAGTGCCTATCGACGCTATTTGATAGCAGTGAGAAAGAGGAAAAAGGTAAAACCATAGCGCTCATAACAACCAAATTAGAAGAAAAGAAAGATAAATTTCTTAAAGATTTAGATGCTCTTTCTAAAATCGAACACCTTCGAGATCTTTCCAAGCATCATGGCGTTTATACAAGCAACGACAGGCTAATTTTACTAAGAAAAATATTAGAAACTCACTCTGACTTTAGCCATATCGTAGAACTAATCAATAAATATAGCAACAATACTGTTCCGAACAGAAATTTATTGGCGCACGTAACAGTTACAGAGAATGGTTTTTCAAGAAAACTATTTAACAGGCAAGGCAAAGAGCTAACGGTCAATGATATGCGCACCCTCAGACAAGAGCTTTTGGGTTTTCATTCTGCAATTGAAGATGTGTTTAATAAACTAAAGCCTACTGAAAGCGAGTAATCGATATATTTATCCATTTTCGGAAAGAATTTTCCTTAACGTATCCCCTATGGCTTCTGCCACTAAAGGCGGAACCGCATTTGCCACTTGGGTGAATCGTGGCACTTCCCTTTTTCTTCTTTCTCCTCCTGTTGTATATTTCCCCTGAAACTCAAACCAATCAGGAAAACTTTGAAGCCTTGCATTTTCTCTAACAGTTAGTGTTCTAGGCTCACTATAATGAATCAAATCATCAGGCATGCTAGTTATAGTAGGTGAAGGTCTTTCAGGATCTAATACTCTGATTGCACTCTTTTTCAACCCTAGCCTGCTTTTCAACTCGTTTGATAGAGAAACGTTTAGCCTCCCATCTGTATGGCATGTTTTAATTATACTTTGAAAACGCTCAACAATTTTTTGTTTATGTCTTGCAAGGCGCGTATCAGTTAAATTTGTCCTTCCGACATCACCATGCATTATTTTCTGATACGTAGTTAAAGGGTGATTATAAGATATCTCCTCAAAACCAACACTATCACGACTAGCAACCTTACCATTTCTTCTAACTTCAAGGTCTGAAATTGCAGACCCTGAGGAAACAGGCAGAGAAGCAAAACCTTTATTTCTTATGAAAGATAAACGATTTTTCTCAATTTGCTCAAATGGGTGTATTTTTTTAGATGGAAAGAGGTCGTTCCGCACAGCAATAACAAAAAATCTATGTCTTCGCTGAGGCACACCAAACTCAGAGGTATCTATGACTCTACTCGATACAGTATAATTTTCAGACAGGCAATCTATAATCTTACACGCATAGTTAACTTTACTGTTAGCACCTTTATCATCTTCGAAATCATGAGTTATCCCTTTCACATTTTCTATCAGGACAACTTTAGGCTCTACTATATTCACAAATTGAAGATACAAATTAACCAGATCGTTTCTAGGGTCATTTGGATCTCTTCGACCAGCACTCGAAAACCCTTGGCATGGTGGACCACCAACAATCATATCAATTTTTCCACTCAAGGATTCGAGCTGCTCTCTATAAGTCTCCAGTATGTCTTTTATACTATGTTCAGTTTTAGGCAACCATTCTGGCCATTGTTTATATGCACCAGACTTTCCTTCAATTAGGTTATGTTTTAACGTCATAAACGCAAAGCTATCTTGCTCAACAGCAAATACTCCCTCCCAACCTGCCTGAGATAAGCCGAGACTGAGTCCTCCACACCCCGCAAAAACGTCGATAAAGTTAACGCTATTTGAAGATGCTTCCTGAACTGATGAGCGATTCCTAGCTAATGCACCGTTTGACACTTTCAATAGAGACCCTAGTTAATTTTCAAACACCTACCAAGCGCGGCTCTTTTACCATGAAGTACTATTTTTGAAAAGCAATATAAATTTGCCTCTCTACTTTCCGACACGCAACAGCCATCATAAAAGCTAGTAACGACTAGAAATGTCAATTACACAAAGTAAGCATGCCATCGATCCAGGCTATACCAGCGTTGAGCAACATGCCCGCCTTTCTCCTGCCTAACGCCGGCATCTTACGTACCACATGAGAAAGATTTTCCCCCGCCATGTAGTAAAGCAGTACAACCTCCCCCATCTCCTCATCCCTAGCCCTCAACTTGGACACCGCCAAATCCACCCTGGCCGCCTCCTGATCCGTAATCACCGGCGACCGCACAGAACTCCCAGCCATCCGCGCAAACGGCGTAGACGAGGGATAGCCCACGTTATCTGTATTAAATTTAGACCACCTCGCCCACTGTTCCAGTAACCATGCGGTTTCATCTACTGCTCGTCTCATCGTTTTACCTCTATCAGTTCATTTTCAATAAGCTGGATGTGCGTCCATGCAAGCCAATCCATGGTCAGTTGTTCGCGCTCTGCCTTGGTTAGTTCCTTGCCTTGGTCAAACTCCATGTGGCAAGGCACACACAGAGGAAACGTCGCGGCGTCTGAAGCCTTCAATCCCCTGCCCTTCCCATGCCTCAATAGGTTTGAGTGGGCAGCCTGAGAGCCACCCTCAATCCCGCAGGAGGCGCACGGCAGTTGCCTAATGGCCGCCAGTAGTTTTTGATTCCTGTAGATCACGCCCCGTACCTCATCCGCTCCGCTCTCTTGTTGGCCGACTTGGTCCGCCATATCTCCACCGCCCATTCCGCCGTCCGTAGCTCCCAGTGCAGCCGGGCCTCCTCTTCCGTCGCCTGCATCAGCCCCTTTAATAGCTCCAGGTATTCCGGGTGCCGCCTTGCCCATGCCTCCTGCCTGTTCGCCGCCGTCAGGTCAGGGTCCGCGCTCTCCGCTTCCCGCATGAGGATGGCGATCTTTGATTTGCGGAACTCCTCCAGGTAAACCCGGTTCGCTTTGGCTTTCGCAAACTCCGCCGCCTTGTTGCGGATGTTCTGCAGCTTCTGCTCCAAGGTTTCGTCGCTCATGCCGCCCGCCTCCGTATCATTGCCCTGGCCATCTCTGGCGTGATTACAGTCGGCGCCGCTTTGGGTTTCGTCTTCAACGCGAAGTAGGTCCGCACATGCGCCTCCACCATCGCCCGGAATTGAGTGGGAACAGCGGCCAGCGCTCTGGCTCGCGCTTCCCTGCCCTGCATTTGTAGAATCTCGGCGGCGTACTCCCTTGGGCGCTTAGTCATGTTTAACCGCCCTCCAGGCAACCGCCTTGCGTCCTGAAATCGAACACTCCATGATCCCGACGCGCTCCACTAAGCCAGCCTTTTCGGCATCCGGTAGACGGCGTGCGACCATGTAGCGATCAAGCTTTGCGGTCCTGGCCAACTCCGAACTGGTCCACCCTATGACCCAATCCGGCACAGGGCGCTTGGCTAATTCCAGCGCGACAAGCTGCGTCTGCGTCCAGCGGTTCGACTCATTGGCTGCCGCCGCCAGATGGCTGGTTATTGGGTCGGTTCTTCTTGCATGTGTTTGTGTCATTACTGCTTTTCCTTGGCCTAACTGCTGGCCGAAACTGATTTCAACAAGTCCGCCATGCGTCGGCGGGCTTCTTCCCGGGAGACAGGCTTAGACGCCTTCGCTGGTTGCTCTGGTAGCGCCTTTGGGATGTCCGCTTGGATGTCTTCCCCGTTCATAACGCGGCGACAAACGATGTCGTAATTGCGTGAGAACAGCGGCAGCATTTCCCTTTCGGTACGCACCCTAAGCTCGTAACTCCCCGTCGCTCTCGCTGCGATGCGGACCGCCAGATAGGCAAGGCTTTCCCCGCGCTCAAGCTGCTGAAGTCCATCGCAGGCCATTCGGTAGGCTGCTGGAGTGGGCAACAGTCCGAAGTCTTCGGGCTCTGGTTTGCACCAAGAAACGAACTGACCGATCGACGGAAAGAACGGGCAAGCCGTAGCCCGCGCCCGACGTATCCCGACGCGGATTTGGTCGGCGCTGGTAATCCGGTTTTCCACCATGGCTTTGGTCCAGGCGCGCTTGGCTTCAAGCAGGCTTTCCGTGTCGGGGAATGCCTGCCTCCAGGCGGGAAACGACGCCTGCAGAGCTTTGAAAATCGCGTTAACGTTCTCGCGGGCCTTGTCGTTGATCGAGGTATGGGCCGCCATGGCGACGGGCGCTTGTGGCTTGGCGATCTGCGCTTGAACGCTCAGGGATATTTCGTTGACTGATTTCATTACCATTCCCCCAGGTCATCGCCCCAGCTCGTATCATTCCAGTCCACCACGTTGGCGGTTTGGCGTGGACCTTTGGGCTCAAACACGCCCTGCCAGCCGTTGGCTATGGACTCATCGAGAATGCTTTGAACGTCGTGGCCCTGGGCTCTGAACGTCTCCAGCTTGCCGACCAGCTTGGACAGCGCGAGAGGCGTTAACGGCTTGCGGATCTCCCGGCGGTGGCGGATGAATTCCTCCATCGAGGCGACCGATAGCCATGCGGGCAAATTCGACAGATCCAGTGCGGCGGATTTCTTCTGCCGCGCGTTGTCTTTTGGGTTAGTGTTTTTTGGTTTATTGTCTTTCTTGTCTTTTGTGGTGGTTGATTTCAAACACCTGTAGTGGTTGTTTTCTACTACCTGAGTGGTTGATTTCGAACACTTAGGTGGTTGATTTCTACCACTTGGCTGGTGGTTGTTTTCAACCACTTTGGTAGTTGATTTCGAACACCTTGGCTTAATCAAAACCCACTCAGAAACCACCGGGTTTGGACCTATTTTCCGCCCCTCCTGAAGGATCAACTTACGCGCTTTTAACTCGCGTAAATCTGCGCATACGTTTCTGTAATCACTGTCATAACCAATCAGCTCGCATAGCTGCTCTACAGTCAGCCAGTCGTTCTTTTTATTGAATCCATAGGTCTTTCGCACGACCGCCAGAAACACCCGGTGCTGACGACTTGAGAGGTGGACAAGGCATAACGCCTCTAACAGTTCATTAGCAATCTTGGTGTACCCGTTTTCGATATCTGCTTTAACTGGTTGTTCCTGACGTGGTATGAACTCCACCACGTTGGAAGTTGAAATCGTCTGATAACTCATATAAATTCGCGCCTACCTGCTTACTTCGTATTAGCCGGAATAGAGCCCGCAACCCTGTCGCCAAACACTGATGCGGATTTCTTCTTAGCCAATACGGGAAACTTCCTTTCGAGCCAGTCCAGCACAGCTAACTGCGTGCCTACGGACTCTCTCAGTTCTAAATGTGCGTCGCATACCTGCGCCGGTGTCGGGCTTACCCCTAACTTGAGCAAGGCAATCTGCGCCTCTGAGTCTTCTTTAATCATTGACTCGACCACCCTGCTCACATCCAGGCGTGAACAGCTCCGATCCTGACTCAGACTTGATATGCACACGCCACAATCGCCAAACACTTCATTCAAATACGCCACCCGGATATCCGCTGGCATTGCTGCAACTATCGCCTGCTCTACCAGCCACAAACGGCCCATAGATTTTTTGGTCCCATTGTCCATGTAACCAAGCCAGCGAAAGATCTTCTGGCGGTTCGTGTTGGCGTCGGTGAATACGTCGCCGGTGTCCATGAAAAATATGTCCTCGGCCTGTAACTCTTTATCCAGTCCCAATGCCCGGAACTGCTCCACGATCTCTTGAGCGGCGGCGGTTTGGCTTACGTTCGCTTTCTCCAGCCATCGGTTGAGGTGTTTGGTCAGAATCACCAAGCGGTGTTTATTGGCGCTCATTACATAAGTCCCTGGCTTCGATAAGCTTTATTCGTCGCTGAAACAGACAGGGGCTTTTCGTCCTTCTCGTGATCACTGAGAAGCTCTTCTAAAGTCACAGCCCCTTTTGTGGCCTCTGATACAGCGCGGATGTATTTGGCAGGTGTTTGCTGCCGCCGTTTTGCCCAGTTCCATACGTAGGCCTGCTTAACCCCTATAGAACGAGCCAGAACGGCTTGGCCGCCGACGATGTCTATTGCCTTCAGTAATGCAGTCATTTCTCAATCTCCCTTTTATAACTTTAGTAATATTTTGATTATAACTAAGGTTTTTTGCAAAAAACAACTAAAGTAATGAAAATAACCTTTCGCATATAACTAACAACCCACATAGCACGCTGCCAGCTGCTCGGATTAAAAGAAGAGTTGAAAATGAGCATTGCAGACCGTACCAAAGAGCGCCGCGACGCCTTAGGCCTGACTCAGGAAGACCTGGCTAAAGCCGTCGGAATTTCCCAGACAGCTATTCATAAACTGGAAGAGGGACGAACTAAGAAGCCGAGACATATAATTGAATTGGCGCGCGCACTGCGCTGCCAACCCGAATGGCTACTTACTGGGAAGGATGAACCCACTAGGTCGCCAGCAGTAGAAGGCATTACCCTTGGGCCGCCAATCCAAGGCTTTTATCCACTTATAAGCTGGGAGCAAGCGGCAACCTGGGTTGAAGAAAAAGAGCACAATATTCAGGACGCAATGCATTACCCCTGCCCGATCAAATGCAGTGATCAAACTTTTGTTTTAGTCGTTCCAGGCATCAGCATGAGCCCCATACTTAATGAGGGTGAATATATTTTTATTGACCCGGACATCAAGCCCAAGCATGGCTCTAACGTGATTGTTCGGCTCAATGGCAGCAAACAAGCGACCATCAAACAGGTTGTTGTTGAAGCCGGCCAAGAATACCTGAAGCCTGCCAATCCACAGTGGCCGGAGCAAATTGTTCCGCTGGACGAGAACTGCACAGTCATAGGCGTAGTGATTTTCGCAGGGAGACCTTTCGGATAGCGCATAAGCTACCAATAGAACTACCGTACAACCCGCCCCTCCGGCGGGTTTTTTTATGCCTGCCAAAAAATTTTTCTCCCTCATAACAAAATTATTACTTTTGTTATTGACCATTTTATTACTTTAGTTATATTCTGTTTTCACTCCAGCAGCATAGCGAACCAGCAGGACTGAGAATGAACAGCACTCCAAAGCACACAGACACATCAAGAGAAATAGTTCTCGCCGTTACTCCACATCAAGGCCCAATCAGCAACCTATCCAGACTGGCCCAATACAAAAGCAAACGAGCCATCAAGGCCGTTAACCCTAACGCTAAGTTTCCAGTCGCCATCTACCAATAAGGACCACACATGAACGGAACTCTACTCACCCACATGACAGACAGAGAGCTTCTAAACGCCCTCATGATCAAGTGCGCGGTCGAGGCTGAAGCCATCCTCTACAGACTGGACGACTTACGAGATAAGAACAGCGACTTGGTATTTGATCTGGAATGCAGCCATGACGATCTGGTCGACGCCAACTCAGCCATTCAGGAGCGCGACCGCAAGATCGCCGAACTACAAAACATTATCGCCCAGCTTCAGAAGGACTTAGAGCAATGAAATACATGAACTACCTGGAAAGACAAGAGATCAAAGAGCGCATTCTGGAGAGCACGGCTAAGTCCATCGCAGAGGACTTGCTAGAAGGTCGCCGAGTCCATGTGAACGGCCAGAAGTGGGGCTTTCAGGACGTACTCGACGAGGTTAAACAAGGCGACGATATCGACTCCGTATTGTCCTTGATCTACCAGACCCGCGACGACAAACAAGGCCGCCGCGCCGCGGTTAACTCCTGCAAGCAGATGATCGACAGCGCCGCCTACAGCATTGGCAAATATCTGGCTGACGCCGCATACAAACAAGAGCAGGAAGACATAGCGATAGACCGCTACGAGGAGCACCAAGCGTATGCCCACCACTAACCTGCAACTATGGGAGTCAGTCCAAAAGACTGACCCCGCTTACACCAAGAAATACACCGGCGCCGGTGGCTTCACCGGGACCAGCATCAACCCAACCTATCTGCACCGCAAAGCCACAGAACAATTTGGACCGGTCGGAACGGGTTGGGGTTACACCGTACTGGAGGAAAGGTTCGACGAAGGAGCGCCTCTTAACCTGGGCGTAGAAGGTCAGCCGCTTGTGATGGGCAAGATCCACACTATCAAGCTGGCGGTCTGGTATGAAGTCGACGGTAAGCGCGGAGAGGTCATTCACTATGGACACACTCCCTACGTATTCCGCACCCGGCACGGCATCCAGACAGACCCGGAAGCGCCTAAAAAGTCGCTGACGGATGCGCTCTCTAAAGCGCTGTCTGTTTTGGGCTTCGGCGCCGACATTCATATGGGCCTGTATGACGACTTCAACTATGTCGAACAGGTCGCCCAAGAGGTCGAAATCGAAACCGCCGTTAACCAAGTGGAAGTCAAAGAGCGCCAGAAAGCCGAGGCGCAAGCCTGGCTGGATGAAAACATCCGACTGATGAATGAGTCCGTCAATCTGAACATGCTGGCGGGCGTGTTTAAGTCCGCCCTGCGGAAGCTGGAAGCCAAACGGGACACCGCCGGGATTAAGCGCCTAACACTGGCCAAGGACCGCAAGAAAGCGGAACTGGAAGGGCAAGAGGCCGCCTGATGACGGAGCTATACAAAATCACCGGCAAGCTGCTGGAGCTGCAAAACCTCGACGCTGGAGACGACGCAAACCTGAAACAGGCCGTTGTCGATACGTTGGACGCCATCGAGGGAGAGTTTCAGGACAAGGCCGTCTCGGTCGCGCACTTCATCCGCAATCTGGAGCCCGACATTAAAGCGGTAGATACGGAGATAAAGCGTCTACAGGCCCGCAAGAAAACCTTAGAAAACCGCCAGGAGCAAGTGACGGACTACCTGCGGGAAAACATGGAGCGCACAGGGATCAAGAATATCAGCTGCCCGCTGTTTTCCATCTCTTACGTTAAAGGCCGGGAGACCGCCATCATCGAGGAGGAAAGCGCCCTCCCCGATGAATACGTGGACGTGAAGACAGAGGTTAAGCCCAACAAGGCGAGCATTACAAAGGCGCTGAAAGCAGGCGTGGAGATACCCGGCACCAGACTGGAGCACACAAAAAGCTCGATTAGGATCAAGTAGGAGATTTTATGTTTATTAAGTTGTGCGCCCTCGGGCGAGACGCCAAACTGAGATACACGCCAAGCGGACAGGCAGTGGCTACGCTCGCCCTCGCCTACAACATTGGACACGGCGACAACAGGCGTACCCAGTGGATCGACGGCGCGCTATGGGGTGACCGGGCAATCTCGCTGGAGCCGCACCTGACCAAAGGCACAAAGCTGGTCGTGACGGCGGATGATTTGGAGCTGGAGCAGTTCACCAAGGGCGACGGCACACCCAGCGCCAAGATTCGCTGCCGGATAGTAAAGGTCGACTTTGCGAGCCCGAAACAGACGCCACAACCGCCCAACCAATACAAGCCCGCAACAATGGCGGCACCACAACCCAACCAAATGCAAACGCCAAACAACGGCCAAGCATATAACGACTTTGACGACGATATCCCCTGGTGAGAACTATGCAGGAACAAGCAAACGAATTAAGCGCAATCAACAAGCTGGCAGAGGCGATCATCGAAAAGCTTCAACCAAGAATCTCTACAGATATCGCCCTTTGGGACGTTTCCACGATTGCCGAATATCTGAAGTGCTCAGAAAGCCATACCATGCAGCGGGTCATATGCCAGCCGACCTTCCCTAAATCCATAAGGATTCCAACAGCAAACGGGAAGTCAGCACAAAGCCGCAGCCAGCCGCGCTGGAGAGCCAAAGAGGTAATAGAGTGGACACTCAGCCACCAAGATGGCCAAGCCAAGACAGGTCGGCCGCGAAAGCATTAAAACCAAGCATAAAAAAAGCCCTCATTAATGGAGGGCTTTGTATATTTCGGGCTCATGTATTATCTAGAGCCAACCTTTCATCCCAACTTCGCAGCCAATGCCTGAGGCGTTTCATTGTAATAAACAAGAAGCTGCTTTAAATCCTTATGCCCCACCATGCGCGCAAGCTCTAATACATCAAGCTTTTTAGCGAGGCGAGTAATTGCCTCGTGGCGGGTATCATGGAAAGTCAGATTCTCAACGCCCGCCCTATCCCTTCCTTTTCTGAAGATCGCATCCAACTGAACAGTTGTTATGTTGAACACAGACTCTCCATCAACAGGGAGAAAAGAAAGCAACTCACATGCACGTGACGAAAGAGGAACATTTCTAGACGTTCCGTTTTTAGTTTTAGGCAGATAAGCAACGTTGCCGTTTACGGCGTCCCAGGTTAAACCACAGATCTCACCTGCACGCATTCCTGACTCGATAGCAAATAAAAAGGCGATCGCCACCCGCTGGCTTTTAGTTTCAGGCGTAACGCCATCGACAAAGCCAAGCGACAGACAAACGCGCTCTATTTCATCGTCAGAAATTTTCCGGTCTCGCGGCGGAGGATTTTTAGGACGGGTGACATCTCGTGTCGGTGACTCAGTAAGCCAGCGCCATTCTCTACGCGCAATTTCAAACGCGTGAGACATCAGATTAAGTTCTCTATTAACCGAGCTGGGTGATACTTGCTTTAGTCGACGGTTTCGCCAGTCGGCGATATGGGACGCATTAAGATCCGCCAGCTTTATATCCGCTATTTGATCACGGCAGAAACTGGCAAGCCGCAGCAACTCCTTGTCCTGACCTCGTTTTGACGGGCTGACTTCTTGCCCGTATCTCTCAAAAACATCCCTGACAATATGAGTCAGACTCCTGCCGTCGAACTGAGACCGCAGTTCAATTTCTCGTCTGGCGGCCCATTCCTGAGCCTCGGCTTTTGTATCTTTAGTTGCAGAATCGCGTTGACCTTTTACATTGACCTCAACGCGCCAAGCGCTTCCGCGCTTTCGAAAAGTTGCCATTAAACTTCCTCGTACTCCCTTGGCGTAAATCTGGCGTAATTTTGGCGTAGTGCTACGACAAAAAGTGGTTGTAAGGGGGGTATTTAGTAAATCTCCGGAAACGCCAAAAACCGCCGAAAAGCCGCGAGTTTAAAGGGTTTGGGAGGATTTAGTATTATGTGTATAATTAGGGATTGGTGCCTGGGGCCGGAATCGAACCGGCACGGTATCAAATACCGAGGGATTTTAAGTCCCTTGCGTCTACCAATTTCGCCACCCAGGCGAGGGAGGCTTTTGCCGGAGAAAACATGGAGGCGCGGGTCGGAATCGAACCGGCGTACACGGAGTTGCAGTCCGCTGCATGACCACTCTGCCACCGCGCCTATAATCAAGACTTCTAGAGCTAAAAACCCCGAGCTTGTCGGGGTTTCGGAAATCTTGGAGCGGGAAACGAGACTCGAACTCGCGACCCCAACCTTGGCAAGGTTGTGCTCTACCAACTGAGCTATTCCCGCATATCACTCTTAAGCAGGAGTTTTTCGCCTCTCTCTGCTGGAGTGGCGCTTAGTTTACGTTTTTAGCCGAACCTGTCAAGCCGAACCTGCAATGTATTTAAAGAAAAATAAGAAAAAGTGAATTTATGGATATTTCCTGTCCAGATAGTCCATTTTTTGCGCCAGTTCACAGTATCTACGGGTAATTCATCGCTCCTCGTTAATCTAAAAACCAACCTGCGCCTCTCCATCATTCAGACCGAAAAGTCATTCTATTTTCTGTTTCATGTCGCAACGCCTACAGCAAAAGCAACAATCGTCCGATGGGACTAGTCCATAAAATTCTTGTTTTTCAATGCTTTACATTTAGACCCTATCTTTTCCGGCCATCTTACCCAAGAATTCGCGCTCAAAATTTATACATGTCCGAAAAGGTATCAAAGCATGATCGAGAATGGTGATTTGATACTCCACTATCTGGAACGATTGGGAGTGAAGTACGTATTCGGTGTGCCAGGAGGCAGTATTGAACCACTTTACAACGCCCTCGCCCGTAGCGAGCGTCGGGGCGGACCAAAGGCGGTGTTGGCGAGGCACGAATCCGGAGCGGCCTTCATGGCGGACGGATATGCGAGAGCGACAGGCAAACTGGGGGTGTGCATTTCCACTTCCGGTCCGGGGGCCACCAACCTGCTGACTGGCGCGGCCAACGCCTATGCCGACGGCATCCCCATGCTGGTGATAACCGCGCAGCCTTCTATTGAGCGTTTCGGTTTGGGCGCGTTTCAGGAAGGCTCTTGTACAGGCATCAACACCGTCAGCATCTTCGACAGTTGCACCCGCTTCAACACACTGGTGTCGCACTCCGCCCAGTTGGAGCACAAGCTGCTGATGGCGATCGGCTACGCGCTCAGCAACCAGCCAGGCCCGGTGCATTTGAGCGTCCCCCTGGACATCATGCGCGCCAAATCTCCCGATCCGGCGGGTATTTTCAATATGCGCGCCTTTATCAATCATGAAGTTGTGCCCAGCGCCGAGTCAGTGCATCGATTACTGAAAGAACTCGCCTATGTGCAGAAAGCCACGCTGGTGATTGGCGAAGGTTGCGCAGGGGCGATGGAGCCGCTGCTCGCTCTGGCGGAGTCACGCAACTGGTTGATCGTCACCACGCCTATGGGCAAAGGTTTAGTTTCGGAATATCACCCTTTATATAGAGGCGTATTCGGCCTCGGCGGACATGAAAGCGCCCGCGACGCCTTACATCCCGACAATGCAGAGCGCGTCATCGTCATTGGCTCCGCGCTGGATGAAGTCACGACCGGTGGCTGGGACCCCAACGCGATTTTCTCCAACCGCCTGATACATCTGTCCGGCAACCCAGATCATCTGAGCCGGTCGGTGATGTCGAGACTGTCGATACTGGGTTCGCCACGCTTACTGTTAGAGCCCTTCGCCAAATACCTGAAACATGCGGCGCCGCGTAAACAGAAGTATTCTCCGGGGGCTGACGGATTTCCTCAACACGTCATCTATGCAGACAAGGAAGCCTGCCTCGACGTGGAAGCGCCAGTCAAACCGCAAGCGCTGTACTGGGCGCTGAGTCAGGCCTGCCCGCGCAACACGCCGGTATTGATGGACACGGGCAATAGTTTCCTGTGGGGCGTGCACTATTGGCGCACCAATCCGCCCTTGTCAGATTCAACTAAACTGTTCCACATAGGCATGGGATTCGCGACCATGGGCTGGGCTATCGGAGCCGCAGTCGGCATGGCGCTCGCCAAACCGGATACGCCTGTCATTTGTTTCACCGGTGACGGCAGCATGCTGATGAGCGGTCAGGAGATCACCGTCGCGCGGGAGCTGGATTTGAACATTCTGTTCATCGTTCTGAACGACAGTCACCTGGGTATGATTAAACACGGCCAACGCCTGGGTCGCGCGGAGGATATCGCCAATCGTCTGCCGCAAGTGGATTTCGCCGCCATGGCCAAAGCGGCGGGCCTGCCGTCGCAACGCATTACCCGGCTTAAAGAGCTGGATGAAATCGGCGTCGACAGCCTTTTCTCCAAACCCGGCCCATTCGTTCTGGATGTGGTCGTCGACAGCGAACAAGTTCCCCCCATGCGCCAACGCACCAAAGTTCTGACAGGAGGCAATCATGAGCAGCAAATACGGATACCGGACGAAAGTCTGGTCTGAAGAACCTGAAGCCGACAATCCCTTCGCCGCGCACTCCGCCCTTTGCTACGGCTACGATGTCTACGGCGACATCCTGACCAAGGCGAGCTGGTTCGAGTACCTGTATCTGCTGTTCAGGGGGGAGAAGCCCAACGCGGATCAGGCGCAGCTGTTGGAAAAACTGGCTATCGCCCTCGCCAACCCAGGTCCCCGCGAGGCCAGCGTGCGCGCGGCGATGAACGGCGGCGTTGGCGGCTGTCCGCACGCCGCTTCGCTGATGGCGTCTCTGGCCGTCGGCGCAGGCCAGTATGGCGGCGGGCATGAAGTCTACATTTTGATGCAGCTTTGGCGGGAATGCGGAACCGACGTAGAACAATGGCGAGCCCGCCTACCCTCCCCGGTCAGCGATACGCGGGAGGATATCTGGCGCCCCATGGAGCACGCTCCCGGTTTCGACCCCAACGGCGAGAGCTGTCCCAAGCCGGTGCGTCAAGTGCTGGAAGCGCTGGCGGAAATTCCTTGCGCTATTACCGTGCGCTGGCTGGCGCAACATCGCCAGGAACTGGAAGCCATCGCGGACGCGCCACTGGCACTGTCCGGCGTGGCCGCCGCAGCGCTGCATGACTTGGCGATGAACGAGCACGCCGCAGTCATGTTGTACTTGATGCTGCGTTTACCCGGCGCCGCCGCACACGCCATAGAACAACGAGATCTGGGCTGGAAAATGTTTCCGTTCTACGGTGACCACATCAAGCTGACGGATGACCCCGGTCCCTTCGAATTACCCAATGCAGAGGAGCTTGGGCTATGAGCAACAAACATCTGCGCCAACAGGAAACCGCCCACGAAACCGCGATGGGCAAAGCGTTTTTGTGCGAACGCGTGGTGTTTCGCGGTAAAGATCTGCATCAGGAGTTAAGTGAGCGCGACTGGTTTTCACTTTACCTCTACTCCATCACCGGCAAGTTCTACACCCCGGAACAGATGCGCATGCTGAATTACATCTGGGTATGCACCAGCTACCCGGACCCGAGCATCTGGCCAAACCATGTCGCGGAACTGGCTGGCAACGTACGCAGTACGCCGTCGCTATCTTTGATGAGCGGACTGTCCATTTCCGAGGCTTCTATTTACGGCAGAAGACCGGACCGCCGCGCCATCGACTTTCTGCAGCGCACTCGCAAAGCATTGGACGCCGGGGAGGAACTGCCGGACCTAATCAACGCGGCGTTGAAAAAATACCGCGTCATCTACGGCTACGGCCGCCCCTTGGCGCGCCTGGATGAACGCGTGTTGCATCTAGTCAAAAAAGCCCGCGACCTGGGCTTCGCCGATGGCGCTCACTTCACTCTGGCGCTGGAGATCTACCACTATCTCAAAAAGAACAAACGCCTGACGATCAACGTCGCCGCCCTGGCTGCGGCCATCGGCGCGGATTTCGGCATGTCGCCGGAAGAGTATCAGCTTTACCTGACGCCCTGTTTTATCGCCGGCATGGTCCCCTGCTATCTCGATGGCGCGGCCAAACCCGAGGGCAGCGTTTTCCCCATGCGCTGTGAATCAATTCAGTATTCCGGGCCGGAGAGGCGTAGTTGGTGAGGCCAATCACCATTGGACGCACACAGACTCATTTATACATTTAGGAGGTTTATCTCATGAAGCTGGATGGAAAAGTGGTGATGGTCACGGGCGCTAGTTCCGGCATTGGTAGAAGCACAGCGATCAAGCTGGCGGACTACGGCGCCAAAGTAGCGGTTATCGCACGCAGATCGAAAGAGTCCGAAGATACGGTGCGCCATATTACTGAAGCCGGTGGACAGGCCATCAGCATCCCTGCAGACGTTTCTTCGGAAAGTGATATCAAAAACGCGCTTGCTCAAATTATTGAGACGTTCGGTAAGTTAGACGGCGCGTTTAACAATGCGGGAGCGGCGGAGCCGGTCGGACCGTTGACGGAGTTATCCGAACAGGAATGGGACCGAGTCTTCAACATCAATACCAAAGGCGCCTGGTTATGCATGAAGCATCAGATCCCAGCCCTGTTAAGCAATAAGTCCGGGGCGATTGTAAATATGTCGTCCATTTATGGCCTGGTAGGCACGGGCATGGGATTGGCGGCGTATGTCGCTTCCAAGCACGCCATTATTGGCCTCACCAAAGCGGCGTCCCTGGAATACGCTGCGCGCAATATTCGCATCAATGCGATATGTCCCGGTTGGATTCCCACTCCCGGCAACGAGCAGGCTTTAAGCAATCCTGAAGTTATGGCTTTCGCTCAATCTCTGCACCCGCAGGGACGTCTAGGGACGCAACAGGAAGTCGCGGAAGCGGTATGTTGGATGCTGTCGGATTCCGCGTCTTATTTAAACGGACAGACAATTTCTATTGATGGCGGCTATACCGCCCAATAAGCCCTTCGTTCCTAAAACCTATAGGAGACCTCTCCATACAGGCTGCGCCCCGCCAGGGGCAGGTCTCCTGGGATCGCCACCATTGGCCGGGATGTGCTGGGCGCGTAGGCTTCGCGATCAAACACATTGCGGACGGAAAACGCAATCTCCAGCCGATCCTCCAGTGTTTTGCGTCTCACAGTGAAGTCCACCGTGGCGTAATCAGAGACAGGATCTCTATCATCTCCATCCGCCCTCTTTTGCTCACCAATCCAGTTAATCTGAGTGGATACGCTGGTGTTGGGGACAATATTGTAATCAATACGCCCATAGGCCTGGTAGTTAGGCGCGTCACCCACGTCTTTGCCTGACTCTTCATCCGTCGCACGCTGGTAGGCGTAGTTCGCCGTCATTTTCAGCTCGTCGGAAACGGCGTAACTCACCTCAAACTCCCAACCTCGTCCCTTGCGGTTGCCCGCGTTAGCCGCTTTGCTGTCCTCAAAGACGATGAAATCATCGATTTTGTAGTAGAACAGATTTCCGCTGTATTGCAGCTTGGCGGTGGGCTGGTAGCTGACGGCGAACTCATAACTGTCGATGGTTTCCGGGTCCAGATCGGGATTGCCCAGCGAGACAGGATTGGCGATGGCGTAGAGTTCAACAAAGGATGGCGCACGGAATGCGCGCCCATACAGCAATTTGGTGGTCAGCGTGTCCGTGGTCGCCCAGACCAAAGCAATCCTGGGGTTGATCGTTTCGCCAAAGTCCGAGTAATGGTCATACCTCAGGCCGGAGGTCAGTTGCCAGTTTTGAGTGAATTGCCATTCGTCCTGCAGGAATATGAAATAGCTGGTTCTGTCTTTCTCAGGCAGCCAGACCTCATCGCTATCGGAAAAGTCTTCAAATCCTCCCGGGTTGGGAACCAGACCGCTGAGGAAGTTTTTCTTTTCCGTCGTTTCGTAGAGATCGCCCCAGAAATAACCTACGCCTGTGCGGATGCGATGGTCTTTCCAGCCTCTGAAAATGGAGGACAACTGAATTCTTGCATGCTGTTCTTTATAACCTGGCTCCGCCAATACCCTATCCGGAAAGGCGCCGCCGAAAGTGGAAGGGAAAATCACAGAGGTTTCGGTGGGCTTCTGTCTGCCGAAAAAATAGGTCAGTTGAGTGGATATCTCCCAGTCTTCAAACCAGTCCTGATTGGTGTGCAAAAACTCCAAGGTCAGACGATCGCTGGCGTATTCCCCTTCAGGGTCCAGCGCCTGCGCGACCCCGGCCCCCGTCTCAACGCCGTAACGTCCCTGGTAACCCGCTCTAACCGTTACGTCCTTGTAGGACATGTCCATATGCACTTCCGCCTGCCGACGTCCCAGGTTCACCTCCCCGGGAGCCAGAGAGTCGTCTGGCGCAAGCAGCGCCATGAAATCCTCTTTGATTTCTTCTTTCTGCCCTCTTGTATCCATGTACTCCAGGGTAACGCCCAACTGAAGGTCGCCAATGCGTCCGCCATGCAACAGCCATGCGGAATAGGTATCGAAACTGCCTGCGCGGGTTCCCGCCAGCGTTCCTTCCATTTCACTGGCGGTTTTGGTAATGACGTTAATGACTCCGGCAAACGCGTCCGCGCCATACAAGGCGGAGCCTGGTCCTCGGATCACCTCGATGCGGCTGATGGATTTGACCGGCATGCCGCCCCATATGGTGTAGCGATTGCCGAAAGCCAGCGTGGTGAGCGGGGAGCCGTTGATCAGCAATAGCGCTTGCGGGTTGTAATCCGACCCTGATATTCCTCGAAATGTATAAAGTGGGAAATAGGCCTGAAAAGACCTACCGACATGCAAACCCGGCACCGTCTCCAGCACTTCGTCAATATCGGTCGCCCCCATGGCCGCAATGTCTTCCGCGGTAATGACCGTGGTGACGGCTGCGGCTTTGTCCAGTGGGGTGATGGTGCCCGAGGCGATGCTGGTGACGCGGATTTGTCCCAGTTCTTCGGGGGATAGCGCCCAGAGGCTGTCTTCAAAGAGATTATCGTCAGCGGCGTACCCTGCCGAAGCGGCAAGAGCCAGACTTAACGCGCAAACCTTTCTAGTTGTAATCATATGAGTCGTATCGCGTTTGATTGCTGCGGACAGGATGACGCGTCGAACATAAGATACAGCCAGCCGCGCACGTCTTAGCTAAGCATAGCAGCAGGATTTGATCTGTGCGAAAAGAGGGCGGAAGAAATTTTATTAATTACAACGGCTTGGGCTTACTGATAGCGAAGCCCTGCGCATAATCCACGCCTATTTCGATCAGTTTTTCCTTAATCTGCTCGTTTTCCACAAACTCGGCGATGGTCGTTAGTCCCGCCGCATGTCCAATACGGTTGCAGGCTTCGACGATCCCCACGTCAATCGGATCGGACAGCATGTTGCGCACAAAGCTGCCGTCAATCTTCAGATAATCCACCGGGATGGTTTTTAAGTAAGAGAAGGAGCTCATGCCGCAACCGAAGTCATCCAACGCGAACTTGAACCCCTCTTCCCTGATCTCACGGATAAACTCCACGGTTTCCGCCAAATGGGCGATGGCGGCGGTTTCCGTTATCTCAAAACAGATGCGCTCAGGGCGGATTTTGTATTTTCTGAGATTCTTGCGAATATCCTCGAACACCTTGTCGTCGCTTAACGAAGTGCCTGACAGGTTGATGAAGTAGGCGCCGTCGTCCGCCATCCCTTTGCCGCTTTCGGCGAGATATTGGAATACCAGCTCGATAACTCTGCGATCGATCAGGGGCATCAAACTGTAGCGTTCGGCGGCGGGAATAAATGCGCCAGGGGGGATTACTTCGTCGCCTTCCCGCAAACGCAGCAGGAACTCGGTATGCAATCCTGCGCCGTGGTCCGGGCCAATACGCTCCATAGGTTGCTGGTGCAGGAAAAACCGGTTTTCCTCCAATGCGATGCGGATGCGGCTGATCCACTGCATCTCAGTACGACGACGCTTCATTTCCACGTCGTCGCTTTGATAGACCTGAATCGTGTTGCGGCCTTTGTCTTTGGCGGCGTAACACGCGATATCAGCGTGACTGAGAATCTCCGCGCCAGACCCGTACTCACTGGTGACCGCGACAACGCCGATACTCAAACTGATGGTGAACGGTTTCTGTTGCCAGACGAAGCGGAAATTTCTCACCTCGCTGTTCAGCTCTTGCGCCAGTTGAATGGCGCGACGTTCCGCACAGCTCTCCAAAAGTATTCCGAATTCGTCGCCGCCCAAACGGGCCAGCGTATCGCTTTCGCGAATATGTTTGGACAGCAGTATGGCCAGTTGCTTGAGCAATTCGTCGCCAGCAACATGTCCGCAGGTATCGTTGATGATCTTGAACTGATCCAGATCCAGATACAGCAGCATGTGGGTCAGACCACGCTCCTTGCTGCTGTTGAGGGCGCTTTTCAGGCGACGTTCGAATTCACGACGATTCACCAGATCGGTCAGGCTGTCGTGGTACGCCATATGATGCAGCGTGCGCTCGGCGCGTTTGCGGGCGTCGCGAACTGTGGCTTCTTTCAGCTCACGCTGAATAGCTGGCAGCAGGCGCGCCAGATTATCCTTCATGATGTAATCATGAGCCCCGGCTTTCATCGCCCGCACGGCGACGTCTTCGCCAATGGTGCCGGAAACGATGATTACCGGCACATCCAACTCCGCCTCACGCACGACCGCCAGGGCTTCTTCGGAGGAAAACCCAGGCATATTGTGGTCGGTGATAATGATGTCCCACTGTTGAGCGCCGAGCATCTTGCGCATGTCGTGCTCATTGTCCACGCGGGTATAGTTGGGCAGCATGCCGCCTTTGCGCAATTCCCTGATCAACAGGATGGCGTCGTCTTCCGAGTCGTCCACCACCAGAAGGCGCAAACCCTGTCGCATAGTCGCTCCGGTCACTGAAGCTTGCATAACGGAGGCCGATTGATGTCCAACCAGTATTCTCCCATCAGGTTCATCTGACGGGAAAACTCAGTAAAATTAACAGGCTTGTTGATATAGCTGTTCGCGCCCAGGCGATAGGCTTCCTTGATGTCGCTGGATTCATCTGACGAGGTCAGAATCACGACTGGCAACAAACAGGTCCTTTGGTCGTTCCGAATATTTCTCAGCACATCCAATCCATTCAGCTTGGGTAACTTCATGTCGAGAAAAATCACTACAGGCTGCTCAGCGACGTTGCGTCCCTGATAGTCGCCTTCACCAAACACAAAATCCAGGGCCTGCTGGCCATCCCGCGCCACCACCACCTGTGTTTTCGGGTTAGCTTTCTTTAATGCTCTTAACGCCAACGCCTCATCATCAGGGTTATCCTCAACCAGTAATATCATGCACTGTTGCATCAGCGATTCTCTCAGTCCACTAACCAAGTCTAGGCCTATTATTTTAATTTATACAAATTTACACGCTGACTATTCAGCGCGCCCCAGTCTCGTGTGCGTCCACCGCCGCATCGTTTAATGTAAAGTAGAAGGCGCAGCCCTCTCCAGGCTGCGATTCCGCCCATATCCGACCGCGATGACGGCTGATCACCCGGGACACTGTCGCCAACCCGATGCCGCTGCCCTCAAACTCTGCGGGAGAGTGCAAACGGTTGAAGGCGACGAACAACTTGTCCGCATATTTCATATCAAACCCTGCGCCGTTGTCTTTCACATAAAATATCCGCTCGCCGTCTTTGTCAATGGCGCCGAATTCAATTCTCGCAAGGGAGAGTTTTGAGGAGTATTTCCAGGCGTTGCCAATAAGATTGGAAAGCGCCACGCCAAGCAGATTTTCATCCCCCTGGGTCATTAAGTCCGGCTGAATGACCACCTCTACATGCCGCTCCGGCTGATCCGCCTGCAAAGCTTCAACGATGGTCGCCGCCAGGTTGCTGAGATTCACGTCTTTGCTTTCCACTTTATAGCGGGTCACTCTCGACAAAGTGAGCATACTGTCGATCAGACGCCCCATGCGCTGACTGGCGGCGCGCACACGGTTGAGGTAATCCATGGCGACTTCGTCAAGCTGGTCAGAGCAGTCTTCCAAGAGCGCGTCGCTGAAACCATCAATGGCGCGCAGGGGCTGGCGAAGGTCATGGGAAACCGAGTAGCTGAACGCCTCCAGCTCCTTGTTGGCGGAACGCAACTCCACGGTTCTCTGCGCCACGATTTTCTCCAGATTCTCGTAATTATGCAGAATCTGCGCATTCTGCTCTTCAATGGTGTCCAACATGGAATTAAAAGCCACCACCAACTGCCCGATCTCGTCTTCACTCTCCTGTTCCGCCCGCAGACTGTAGTCCTTCACTCTGGCGATGCGGGTGGCGGTTTCCGTCAAATGCACCAGCGGCGTGGAAATGATGCGCTGCAACATGCTGGACACCAGTAATAACGCCATCACCACCAGTGCGGATACGATCGCGGTGGTGGCGATATAGTTTTGCAAGTGCCCTATTAATTCCTGCAAGGAAGAGCGGATATACAGTTTGCCGATGCTTTCGCCATCCAGCTCAATAGCCTGAGTCAGATGAAAATAACTGTTGGTGAACTCCCCTTCATTGGCGGCGGGCGCCAGGGGGCATTGCAGGTCCTGCCGGCGGGAGAAGCTGCTCAATGGCTGCCCCATGGCGTCGTAGATACAGGACAGTTCGATAGACTGACGTAATTTCAGGCTGTTGACGTTATCCTGCAGTTGCGCCGTATCGCTGAACACCAGGGCGGCGTTGCTGCGGTCCGCCAGAATTTTTCCAATGACGTTCATTTCCTGTTTCAGCTGGTCTTTGTAAGTAAGGTTCTCGTACCAGATGAAACTCAGGCTGACCACCACAATGCCGATCACGCTGGTGAACAACGTCATCATGATCAGCTTGTGTTTTATCGGCATCTGAGACCATTTCATGTTCTGCTGTACCTACCTACTTCTTGATCACGTCCAGGGCCAGTTCGAGCAGCTTGGAGCTGATATCGAGACCGGCCTCGCGGGCGCTGGATAAATTTATTTCAAACCGGATCACATTGCCGACAGTCACAAACCCGATCATGCCGCCGGAGTTGGCGAAATCTTTCATATCGCTCACGGTCAAAACATTCCGTCCCACCTGGGAGAGAATCGCCGGTAACTGACGCTTCTCCTCCCGACTGATGAACAGCACCTCGCAGACGGCAGCGTCCGCAGGCTTGGCGGGGTACAACAAATTGATGGGTTTTCCGTGTGCGGTAAGAGTCTTAAGCGGATGGAGAATTTCCTTGAAAGGGTCCTCTCCATAGACACAAATATCGATGGCGGAAGCCGTCGCCTCGGTATCAGTCCAAGTGACGAACTTGATGAAGTTATAAAGGTACGCGGCTTTGATTTCGTATTCGGAACGGGCGTACGCCTGCTCCCACGTCCCCAGGACAGCGGTCAGGATCAGAAACAGTCTGCAGAAGCGTTTCCCTAAACCCGAAAGCATAAACGATTGCTATATTTTTCTTTGTTATTCGCTGTCTGTGCGGTGAATCAAATCCAGCGGCCGAGACGCCATTCCTGATTTTCAGAGTCGGCCGCAGCGTTTCGGAAATACGCAGTAAAACTCAACCTTAGTGGCTGAGTTTAGCTCAAATTATTGAAATAAAAATAAAAACTGTAAAAAGAATGCAGAATCGCCGCCACTCGGCGGCGATTGCAAACACCTTAGCGGATGAAGAGGAAAACCATCGACAAAGCTACATTCTGTCCATGACAAAGGTTTGTATGCAGGCGCGCTGGTTCTGGAGTTCAGGATATCCAGGAATGGCGATGTCATAGGTCTGCACGCCGCCATCCACCATCGCCAGTTTGATCCAGCGCCGGTCCCGCGCGATTAACCCTTCGAATCGCAACGGCCCGCCACTGGCGCTAAAGCCCGGAACGCTCTCCTGGCAGTTGGGAAACTCCACTGAAAGCCGGTGGTTTTCCAGTAATTGATAATGACCTCCCGGGCAGCTTCCAGCGATGCGTGCGGTGACAGGGGCGTCGCCGACCGCGGTTTTATCCAGTCCGATCAGGGAGCCAGTGACATTCAAGTCCACCGTTCCAGCTGGAGAAAACGTCATCACGCCATAACCCGCCACAGAAACCGCCTCGCCCTCTACCAGCAGGCTGTGGGGCGGTTCTGGATCGAACCCTGTCGCAGGCGGCGGCTGCAATGGCGTCTGCACACACGAGAACTGGCCGACAAAGCCATATTCACCCCGCAACGCCTTGCCGCCCGGGGTGGCCAAAGCGAGCGCCGGATCGCTTGCTCCCTCCTGCGCCATAGACGCACTGGATAAACACAACACCACCGCGCCCAGCAGACGCGCTCCCGATTTTAGATAACACTGATTCATAGACATAAACTCCCTATTGTTTCCTTGTCGCCACATCGTCCGCCTACCGCCCACTTCAGGAGAACGCTTTCACCTAACCGTCTTTGTCGATTATTTAATGTTCGAATGACAATTTCCATCAGCGGCCCGCCTGCATGGGCCCTAACCGGCTTTTTTTACGGAATTTTTACGGTCTGGTAATCCGCGCCTTGATAAACTTTAATACTTGGTTTCCAAGCTATTTCAGACAGTTTCGCCGCAGCGTGATCAACAGACGAGCCACTCTCTACCTACTAACCTTCCCGGTCGCATTGATGGGAGGCGTGCAATTGATTTTCGGCGCGCTGTCCGTGGCGTTGTTTCGCGACAACGTGCAGCAGGCCTTTATGGCTCCCGCCTTAGCGATGCTGGCGGCGTCCTACTTATTCTGGTCCCGCTATCGCAAATCCGATCTCACCAAAATTGGCTATCGCGATTCATTGCTGTTCGCCAGTCTCACCTGGATGTGCAGCGGCGTCTTGGGAGCGATCCCCATTATTCTGGTTACAGGCGTCAGCTTCACCGATGGCGTGTTTGAATCCATCAGCGCCCTGACCACAACCGGCGCCACCGTTCTGAGCGGACTGGACGAATTACCCAAAACCTTCCTGCTGTATCGACAGTTCCTGCAATGGCTGGGAGGCTTAGGAGTGGTGATATTCGTGGTGGCGGTATTGCCCATGTTGAACGTGGGCGGCATGAAACTGTTGAAGGCGGAAACGCCCGGACCGGTCAAAGACGATAAGCTATCGCCGCGTGTCGCCAATACGGCGCACTATCTCTGGATTGTTTATATCGCCATCACCGTGCTGTGCGCCCTCGCCTATTTCGTCGCCGGCATGAGCTTTTACGACGCGGTCGCGCACAGCTTCACTACCGTTTCCACAGGTGGATTCTCCACTCACGACGCCAGTATGGGGTACTTCCAAAGCCATCTGATTCTAGCGGTTTCTGATGTGTTCATGCTGCTTGGCGCTATCAGCTTCGCCTTGCACTTCAAGGTGTTCCGCGCCCGCAATCCCTTTGTGTACCTCAAAGACGAAGAAACCCGCACGTTCCTGCTGATTGTGGCGGGTTTGTCATTGCTTTTGTGCATCATGCTGTTGAAAGCGCAGAAGTACCACGACCCTTTCACCGCGCTCAGCGACTCCGCTTTCCATCTGGTTTCCTTCATCACCAGCACCGGATTTGGCGCCGCCAGCTTCACAGACTGGCCGGAAGCCACCGCCATGCTGCTGGTCTTCGCTGGCTATCTGGGAGGCTGCGCAGGCTCCACCGCCGGCGGCAACAAGATCATTCGCAACATCATTTCCATCAAATCCATCAGTCTTGAGTTCAAGCGGATCGTGCATCCTCGCGGCGTATTCGTCATGAAATATCAGGGACGCTCCGTCGGCTCTGACGTCACCAGCGCGACGGCCGCCTTCATGAGCTTCGCCGCCGGCAGCACACTGATACTGACTTTAGCGCTGATGGCGACAGGATTGGAGTTCTGGTCTTCTTTCACCGCCGTAGCGGCCTGCCTCAACGTGCTGGGTCCGGCGTTTGCGGAACTGGGCAGCAACTTCGCCCCGGTCAGCGACACAGGCACCTGGGTGCTGTCCTTCGGCATGATCCTGGGGCGTCTGGAATACTTCACGCTTCTGGCCATCTTCCTGCCCCATTTCTGGCGCAGATAGCGGATAGCGGATAGCGGATAGCGGATAGCGGATAGCGGATAGCGGATAGCGTAAAAAAGCCTACTCCGCTTCACCCTCCTCCGGATCTCCATCAAGATCCGAGTCCGGGAGTGGGTCTACCGGCAAGACAATGCGGATATCCGCGCCACGCCCTTCTTTACCATCCAACGCCTCCACCGAGCCGCCATGGGCGCCGATCATGCCGTGACAAATGGCCAGCCCCAGCCCGGTACTGGGCTTGCGGTCGCCTTTGGTGACGGAATAGAACATATTGAACACCTGCTCCCGCTCTTCCGCCGGAATCCCCGGCCCCTGATCGACCACATCAATGATCAGGCTCGTATCCTCCACTCTGGCCAGAATGTCGATGCGGCCGCCTTCCGGCGAAAACTTGGCGGCGTTCTCCAGAATATTGATCAGCGCCTGCTCCAACAGGGCGGCATGCACGTACAGCAGCGGAATGTCCGCAGCCAGCTCAATATTGACCTTTAAAGGCTTAAGTTCATTCACCAGTCTTTTCACCGCGGCGCCGACTATATCGTGCAGAGAAGTCCAGTCCCGGTGCAGCTTCAAAGCGCCGTATCCCAGACGGGTCATATCCAGCAGATTCTGGATATAGCGGTCCAAACGCTCCGCTTCCTGCAAGGTGGTTTCCATCAGCTCTCTGCGGTCCTCGTCGGACAGGCGGTCGTGATATTGCAACAGACTGCCCGCCGCGCCGATCATCGCCGCCAAGGGCGTTTTCAAGTCATGGGAAACAGATGAAAGCAACGCCGCCCGCAGACGCTCAGTCTCAGCCTGAAAGCGCACTTCCTCCAGTTCCTCGTTGAGTTTGGTCCTGAGCAGAGACAACTTCAGCTGCTGCGTCAGATTGCTGATGCGGCTGTGGGTTTCCCAGTCCAAAGCTTTGTATGCCCCATCTGGGACGCCCAGCAGACAAAGCACTCCCATTTCCGAACGCACCGGCAGCCACTTGTATTGGGATGGCTGCTCAGGAGAAGTCAGCGCGCCCGTGGAATCCAGACCTGACTGCTCCCATATGCGTCTGGCGAGTTCCAACTCAGGCGGGGGCAAAGAAAATGGTTCTCCACGCGCATCCACCGCGCCGCCAGGCTCACCTTGTCCCTTTTCAAACGCCAGCACTGGCGCGCCGACAAGCTTGGCCATTTCTTTGAGCGCCACCTGCATGATGGAGGCCCGATCCGGGGCCAGACTCAGCTTGCTGCTCAGGGACAGCAGATCCTCTACCTCCCGCTTGCTCTCGCGAATCGCAGAAACCTGCTCTTTCAGACGCACAGCAAGATTGCCGCTGATGGTAGATAAGAGCAGGAAGAAGATAATCGTTAACAGGTCCTCTAAATGCGTGACCTTCAGGGTGTAATGAGGATGGGTAAAGAAGTAGTTATAAGCGAAAAAGCCCAGCAGCGAGCTCCATAAGGCGGGCCAGACACTGGTTTTAAGGCCGGCGACGAGCACCCCAAGAAACAGCACCAGCAATACGCTGGGGTGCGCCAGCACTTGAGTGATCACCAGTGACGCCAGCATGGCGCCCAGCATAATCAGGGTCGCCAGCCAGAAGTCCTTCGGTTTGAAATGAGCGTTAATATCCTTCAGCACGCATTGATTCCTTAGCATTCATAAACGCCGACAGCGGCAGCCAGAACATAATCGGCTCACCATAATTGCAGGCTGTCGAAAATGGACTTTCTATCATTCCAATTACCAATAATCCAGCGGTCTCAACAGACGCAAACTATTTGATCAGTATGTGGTATTGCAGGAAAGTTTAGCCGCTGGCGCTTATTGCCGCTCGGAGAGGAAGGGATAGACCACGCCCAGGCGGGCAAGCATGGCGTCCATTAAAGTCTGGGTGGCGAGGGTATCGCGCCAGGGAATCACATCGCTCTGCAGTTCGCCAGCGCGAATGCGCTCCATCGCGTGCATGACCTGATACTCGAACCCGTTCGCCAACAGCGGCCCCTCAAACGTCTCGGAGACGCCGTCATCCGTAGTCAGCGTCACGGTCGAGGCTTCCCAAAAATCAGCGGGGACTTCAATGCGTCCTTTGGAGCCGTAGATCAGAAAACGATTGTCCGTGTTGGACAGCAGATTACAGGTGAACTGACTGGCCGGGCCGCCATAATTGAGAATGGCGGAAACCCGTTCGTCCACGCCGGTTTCGCCCACCACGCCATCGCATATAAAGGAGACTGGATCACGCCCCATGACAAACTGGGACATGGAAAGGTTATAGATACCGATATCAAGCAGTGAACCGCCGGCAAGGTTCAATTCGAACAGACGATCTCCCTGAACCCTTTCCGCTTTGAAGCCGAAACGGGAGTCCATCAGGACCACATCGCCTATCGCGCCGGCGTCCAGCCATTGTTTGACCTGACGCCAGACAGGTATGAAACGCGTCCAGAGCGCCTCCATCAGGAAAACCTGATGGTGAGAGGCGGCGTCCATCAATGCGCGCGCCTGCGCAGCGGAAACGGTCAACGGTTTTTCACATAGCACAGGCTTGCCGGCTTCGATGCACAGCAGCGCAGTTTCTAAATGATAACGATGGGGATTGGCGATATAGATGGCGTCAATGTCCGGGTCACGGGCGAGTTCAGTGTAATCCCCGTAAACCCGTTCGCAGCCAAAGTGTTGGGCGAAAGCATCGCCGCGCTCGCGATTGGAGCTGGCCACCGCCAGCACTCTGGCGCCGTCAATACTCTCAAAGCAGGCGGCGAAACGTTGGGCGATGCGCCCTGGCGCAATAACACCCCAGTTGAATGTGCGCATATCCCTTTCCGTCCGCCTGTCGAGTCAATCGATTAGCGAATAGGCCCGATGCCTACCGCCTGCTTGGCCTTGGCCAGCAATACCGCCGCCTTTTCTCTGGCCTTTTCCGCGCCTTGCTGCAGCGTAGCTTCAATGTAGGCGGGGTCCTGCATCAGTTCGTTATAGCGTTCACGCTTATCGGCCAGGATCTCGTTCAAGTATTCGAACAACTGCTTCTTGGTTTCGCCCCAACCGATGCCTTCCGCGTATTGCTTACGCATGTTCGCCACTTCTTCTGGTTTGGCGAATGCGGAATAAATCGCAAACAGGCTGCAGCCGTCGGTCTCTTTCGGTTCACCAGGCTCCAACGAGTTGGTGACGATTTTGTTGATCAGCTTTCTGAATTTCTTTTCCGGCTCGAACAAAGGAATGGTGTTGTTGTAGCTCTTGCTCATTTTGCGCCCGTCCAGACCAGGCAACACCATGGACTCCTCACTGACCACCACTTCCGGCAACACGAAGGTTTCGCCGAAGATATGGTTAAAGCGAGCCGCGATATCACGACACATTTCCAGATGCTGCACCTGATCCTTACCGACAGGCACCTTGTGCGCATTGAACATCAGAATGTCCGCCGACATTAGCACCGGATAGCTGAACAGGCCCATGGTCACGCCTTTGTCTGGATCGGCGTCGCCTTTCTCAATATTCTCCTGCACTGCGGCTTTATAAGCGTGAGCGCGGTTCATCAGACCTTTCGCCGTCACGCTGGTCAGCAACCAGTTCAGTTCAAGAATTTCCGGAATATCGGATTGACGGTAGAACGTCACTTTTTCCGGGTCCAGACCGCAAGCAAGCCAAGTCGCCGCGATGGCTTTGGTGGACTCCCTGACGCGCTCAGGCTCGTGGCACTTGATCAAGGCGTGATAATCCGCCAGGAAGAAATAAGACTGCACCCCGTCCTGCTTACTGGCTTCAATGGCGGGACGAATAGCGCCCGCATAGTTACCCAGGTGAGGAATGCCGGTAGTGGTGATACCCGTTAATACAATCTGCTTGCTCATGGACTCTGTACTTTCGCGGAATAAAACAAGGGCTGGAAAGATATCAGATTACAGACTTGAAGACAGTATGCGGGGCCGCAATAACTGTAAAAAGTAAATAAAGGAGCAGACAGTATCCGCAAGCCTAAAAAGTACCCTAAAGAGAAAGTCTTTTTCGGTAGGCGCCAGCCATGGGTCAGCGCTTTTCGCAGCGATCTTAGGCGAGGCTTCCATTGGCGCTGGATTTACCGCAACAATCGTTATGACGGCTTTCTTATCCAACGCACTCAACTGAAAAACAGCCGACCCAGGTTCGCCCGAGCTCTACGGCAGGCCAAAAATGACAGGCGCTGTACGTTTGGGCGGCAGTGCGGACTAAGAACTCTTAACCGCTCATTGGTTAAATATCACTTCAAGCTGTACGACCCGGGCGAGGATTGAAATCATCGCCCAGCGTATTCTTTAGCCACAACTAAACAGGCTGGGCCTTATTTATGCTTAAATGTTAGTCACTGAAGAACTTTGTTAGGGCGCATTCTTCAAACCTGTTGACACCCAAAAAATTTTGAGTATTATGCACGGCTCGTGTCACACAGACACTCTTAACGGTGAGCTGGCTGAGTGGTTGAAAGCAGCGGTCTTGAAAACCGCCGTAGGTTAATAGCCTACCCGGGGTTCGAATCCCTGGCTCACCGCCACTTCTTTCTCCGCCCTTGCGGAGAGGATCTAAAGCAGTATTCGCCGAATCCTCACTCTTATCTCCTAGCTTCTTCTTCGTTTTACTCAAAGTCTAACCTTTCACTTAATCCGTCGGATAAATTCTTTCGTATCAACACGTATATTGAACTTTTACCTGAAAACCCCGACACACAAGGCTTTCTGTAACGAATAATTTATCTTCTTTGGCTACGACAAAGATTGAAATTTCCCTTTCCGTCACTAATATAGAACCAAATAGCTTTTTAACTGGAGACGTTCATGGATAACAGACGCTTTAACAATGAATCAGCCGTCGCCGACTTTAGGCAAGGCTACGGAACGGCAGTAGATTCGTCCACCGCCGCCAACGTTCTGAAAAACACTTACTGGCTACTGGGCATGACCCTGGCCTTTTCCGCCTTCACTGCATTCTTGTCATCAAGCATGCCGTTCAACGCAATCGTGCATTACGGCGCGTTCTTCGGCGCCCTGGCGATCAGCTTTGTGATTCAAAGAGTCGCTAACAGCGTATGGGGCTTGGTGCTGGCGTTCGCATTCACCGGCCTGCTGGGTCTGACAATTGGTCCGATCGTTGGACAGTTGATCGCAGGCGGCGCCGCACAGGCGGTAACCAGCGCACTGGGTCTGACCGCATTCGTATTCTTTGGTCTGTCCGCTTACGCCCTGATCAGCAAGAAAGACTTCAGCTTCCTGGCCGGTTTCCTGGTTGCAGGTTTCTGGGTCATCGTAGGCTGCATCATCATGAGCTTCTTCATCCAGAGCAGCGCGTTCTCACTGGCGATCTCAGGCGCTATCGTACTGTTCGCGTCCGCAGGTATCCTGTATCAGACCAGCGAAATCGTTCATGGCGGTGAGACCAACTACATCCTGGCGGCGGTATCTCTGTACGCGTCTATCTACAACCTGTTTATCAGCCTGCTGAACCTGATCCTGGCGTTCGGCGGTGACGATTGATCCTAAATAGGTTTAACATAAGCCCGGTCTAACCGGGCTTTTTTATTTGTCATGAAATACACCATTGTCGTTTACGGCGCCCCCTTTTCGTCACAGGCGCCCTACTCCGCCTGCCAGTTCGCCAAAGCCGTCCTGGCCAGGGGCCATAGCATTTACCGCATCTTTTTTTACCATGACGGCGTACTGAACGCGTCCTCCCTCAGCATTGCGCCACAGGACGACGCCTATCTTCCCGCCGAGTGGGCGACGCTCAAACGAGAGCATAATCTCGATCTGGTCGCCTGTATTGGAGCCAGCGTTAAGCGCGGCGTCATCACCCCATCGGAAGCTGAACGCTATCAGCGCAGCGGCGACTCACTACAAAGCGAGTTTGAACTGTCCGGGCTCGGACAGCTTGTGGACGCCACCCTGTATTCCGACCGCGTCATCACATTTGGAGCAGGCTAACGTGAGCGAAACAGGCAAAAAGCGTTTGTTATACCTGATCACCCGCCCACCATTCGGCGACGCTTACGGGGCGGAAGGCCTGGATGCAGTGCTGGCGGCGGCGGTTTTCGATCAGGATGTGGAAGTCATCTTTCTGGAGGAAGGCGTTTTCCAATTGTCGAAAAATATCGATCCCGCTCCTATCGCCATGAAAAATCATGCAAAAGGATTCAAAGCTTTGCCGATTTACGGCGTAGAAAAGATCTTTGTCTCCATGGAGGCATTAGATAAGTTCGCCCTCAGCACGGACGATCTGAGCATGCCAGTCGAGGCTCTGGAGATCGACGCCATTAAGGAAAAAATGGCGACGGCGGATCATATTTTCAGCTTTTGAATCGACTTCATTAACTCATTACTTCAGCAATACTCACACGCCATGGTGTTACATATATTCAATAAAGGCATTCGCCATCGCGAACTGCTTAAAACCTGCGCCGAATTGATTGGCCCTGATGACAGTCTGCTTTTAATTGAGGACGGCGTAATATGGGCCAAGGAACATAAGGAAAACACACTGATACAAGGGCTACTCGATGCAGGCGTCCAGGTGCATGCACTACAGGAAGATCTGACGGCGCGAGGCATCGCCGCCGCAGACGCCATTGCAACAGCAGACTACGCACAGTTCGTCGAGCTGACCGAGCGCCACCCTCGCAGTGTTTCCTGGTTCTAAAGCCATATCGCAGACAAAAGCGGAAACTATCCCATGACGTTACAGGATCTCCCCCTGGATAAAGACGGCTTTCTGGTCAACCTGAATGACTGGAGCCCCACTATCGCGGAAGAAATCGCCGCGCACGAGAATATCGCGCTGACTCCCGAGCATTGGGAAATCATAGATCTGGTGCGGGAGTTTTATGATGAATTTGGCCTGTCTCCGGTTAATCGCGTTCTGGTGAAAACCACCGGAGCCAAACTGGGTCAGGATAAAGGCAGCAGCATTTATCTGATGCAGCTGTTTCCTGGCGGCCCAGCCAAAATTGCGTGCAAAATCGCCGGCCTCCCCAAGCCGAATAACTGCCTGTAAACAAGGAACTCCCATGATGAACGAAAAGTTTCCCAAAGAAAGCAACGAACATGCTTTCGCTCCTTTTATCAGGGCGTTAGGTAAAGGCAAAAAGGGCTCTCGCTCACTGACCCGTGAAGAAGCGCGAGTCGCGATGGGCATGATTCTGGACGGCGATACGCTGGATCTGCAGCTTGGCGCTTTTCTTATGCTGTTGCGGGTGAAAGAGGAAACGCCGGAAGAACTGGCTGGATTTGTGGAAGCGGCGCAAGCCAGATTCAACGCTCCCGAACTCAAGGTGGATATTGACTGGAGTTCCTACGCCGGCAAAAAGCGCCATCAACCCTGGTTTCTGTTTTCCGCCCTATTGCTCAGCCAGAACGGCTATCGCATTTTCATGCACGGTTCAGAGGGCCACACGCAGGGTCGCCTTTACACCCGTTCAGTGGTGGAGACTTTGGGCTTGCCTGTCGCCGCCAACTGGAGTGACGGCGCATGCGCCCTTGACGCCAGTAATTTTGTGTATATGCCGCTGCAAAGCTTTTCTCCGCGTTTGCACGACATTATTCAGATGCGTTCAATTTTAGGCCTGCGCTCCCCCGTGCACTCCATGGCGCGCCTGCTGAACCCCCTTCATGCGCCTCTCGTCATGCAAGGCATTTTCCACCCTCCCTACAACCCCATACACCAGCTCAGCGCCAACCTGTTGCAATACCCCACCGCCGTCGTTATCAAGGGCGAAGGCGGCGAGGTCGAACGCAACCCGGACGCTCCATGTGTAGCGCACGTCAGCCATCAGGGCGAAACCTTCGAAGAAACCTGGCCGCCTTTATTTGCGCAACGCCATCTCAAAGCGGAAGAGCTCTCCATTGAGCACATGCTTAATGTGTGGCGAGGAGTTGATGAAGATGAATACGCGGAAGCCGCGGCGATAAGCACGCTGGCATTAGCGCTGAAATATATTGGAAACAACCCGTCACAACAGGGAGCGCTGGAAACCGCCACAGAATGGTGGCGCAAACGGGATAAACAACGATTCTGAGGAGACAGAAATAGAAAGGGCGAACCATGTCCGCCCTTATTTCATCTGCGCTCTATGACCAATACAGGCCAGCGCCCATAGTGGAATGTTTAGGAGTAATAGGCGTTATCCGTGACCGTATGATCCGTGGAGTCGCGAACGCCCTTCAACTCTGGAATTTTCGACAACAGCGTTTTCTCGACGCCTTGCTTCAGAGTAAAGTCCACCGCCGAACATCCCTGACAACCACCGCCAAATTTAAGCACGGCGATGTCGTCAACCACTTCCACCAAAGACACTTCGCCGCCATGGGAGGCCAACCCCGGATTAATCTCGGTAAACAGGATGTAATTGATACGATCAGGCAATGGAGAGCTTTCGTCCACCTTGGGCATTTTGGCGTTGGGCGCTTTAATGGTGAGCTGACCGCCCATGCGTTCGGTGTTGAAGTCAACGAAAGCTTCTTCAAGGTATGGCAGGCTGTTTTTATCCAAGTACAGAGTAAAGGCGTCAAACTCGACTTTTTCATCATCCTTTATGATTTCTTCTGGCTTACAGTACGCCAGACAAGTTTCCGCATACTTGGTGCCCGGCTGCGTCACGAACATGCGCACGCCCATGCCCTCGGTTTTTTGCTTTTCCAGTAATTGCGCGAGGTAGTCGCGAGCCGATTCTGTGACTGTTACCATTCCTAAATAGCCCCAAAGGTGATTGATGCTGTGAATTGTAGAGCAAAAGCCTCGTTGGTTAAAGCCTTAGCAATTTAGTAGGATTTAGCTGAAACGCGCTTTTCCTATACTCCCACATCGGCCTCCGCAATACTGCAAAAGGCTTCTTAGCCCTAGGCAAACAGGGCATCTTATGGCTTAATCTGCTAATATTTTCCTCCTTTAGAATCATAATGACTACGGCTAGGTTTTTCACATGCTGACGCGGATCCAACGAGTAGAAGCCCTTAACGACTCCCTGAAAAAACGGATATTGATATTGGACGGCGCCATGGGAACCATGATTCAGCGCTACAAACTGGAGGAAGCCGATTACCGAGGCGAGCGCTTCAAGGACTTCCACCGCGATATCAAAGGCAACAACGACCTTCTGTGTCTGACCCAGCCGCATATTATCAAAGCTATTCACAAAGCCTACCTGGACGCTGGCGCCGACATCATTGAAACCAACAGCTTCAACGCCACCTGGGTTTCCCAGGCCGAGTACGGACTGGAAGACATTGTTTACGAGCTGAATGTCGCCAGCGCCAAGGTCGCCCGTGAAGCGGCGGCGGAGAAAACAGCGGAAACGCCCGACATTCCCCGTTTTGTCGCCGGTGTGTTAGGCCCAACCTCTCGCACCGCCTCCATTTCGCCGGACGTTAACAACCCCGGTTACCGTAATGTCGATTTCCAGACTCTGGTCGACAACTATTACGAAGCCACCAAAGGCTTGGTCGATGGCGGCAGCGACATCATTCTGATCGAAACCATTTTCGATACGTTGAACGCCAAGGCCTGTATATACGCCGTACAGCAGTACTTTATCGACCACAATATCGAACTGCCGATAATGATTTCGGGCACGATAACTGACGCCTCCGGGCGGACGTTGTCTGGACAAACGGCCGAGGCATTCTGGAATTCCGTGGCGCATTCAAGGCCTATCAGCATTGGTTTGAACTGCGCGCTGGGGGCGGACGCCCTGCGTCCGTATGTGGAAGAGCTGTCCAACCGCGCCACCACTTATATCAGTGCCCACCCTAACGCCGGCTTGCCCAACGAATTTGGAGAATACGATCAAACGCCGGAAGAAATGGCCGCCATCGTGGAAGGCTTCGCCCAAGATGGTTTCGTCAACATCATTGGCGGTTGCTGCGGCACCACGCCGGACCACATCGCCGCCATCAAAAAAGCGGTAGATAAGCACGCGCCAAGAACTATTCCTGACATTAAGCCGCGCCTGCGCCTTTCGGGACTGGAGCCTTTCACGCTCACGGATGAAATCCGTTTCGTAAACGTAGGCGAACGCACCAACGTTACCGGCTCCCGTCGCTTTCTGCGTCTGGTCAAAGAAGAGAGTTACGAAGAAGCGCTTGATGTCGCCCGCGACCAAGTAGAAAACGGCGCTCAGGTCATCGACATCAACATGGATGAAGGCATGTTGGAGTCGGCGGACGCCATGAAAGTCTTCCTGAACCTGATCGCGTCAGAGCCGGATATTTCCAAGGTCCCCATTATGGTGGACTCATCAAAATGGGAAGTGATCGAAGCGGGTCTACGCTGCATTCAGGGCAAAGCCGTGGTGAACTCCATCAGCTTGAAAGAAGGCGAAGAGGACTTTATCGCCAAAGCGAAATCCTGCATGCGCTATGGCGCTGCAGTAGTCGTCATGGCGTTCGACGAAGCGGGGCAGGCTGACACCTACAAACGCAAAACGGAAATCTGCAAACGCAGCTACGATATTCTGGTTGGCTTGGGATTCCCGCCACAGGACATCATTTTCGACCCGAATATTTTCGCCATCGCCACCGGAATCGAAGAGCACAACAACTACGCGGTGGACTTCATTCAGGCCACCCGCTGGATTCGCGAGAACCTGCCCTACGCCAATATCTCCGGCGGCGTCAGCAACGTTTCTTTCTCCTTCCGCGGCAATGACACCGTGCGCGAGGCAATTCACTCGGTATTCCTGTTCCACGCCATCAACGCCGGCATGAACATGGGTATCGTCAACCCCGCACAGCTGGTTATTTACGATGAGATTCCCGCCGAGCTCAAAGAGCTGGTGGAAGATGTCGTTCTGAACAAACATCCCGACGCAACGGAGCGCCTGCTGGAAGCCGCCGAGCGTTATCGCAGCACAGGCGAGAAGAAGCAGGAAGAGAGTCAGGAGTGGCGCTCCTGGCCGGTCACCAAACGCCTTGAACACGCTCTGGTGAAAGGCGTGAACGCCTATATCCTTGAAGACACGGAAGAAGCGCGACTGGCGGCTGCGCGCCCTATCGAAGTTATCGAAGGGCCGCTGATGGACGGCATGAACGTCGTCGGCGACCTGTTCGGCTCCGGCAAAATGTTCCTGCCCCAGGTGGTGAAAAGCGCCCGCGTTATGAAGCAGGCGGTCGCGCATTTGATTCCATACATTGAGCAGGAAAAAGACGCCAAAGAGAAAGCCAAAGGCCGCATCCTGATGGCCACAGTCAAGGGTGACGTACACGACATCGGCAAGAATATCGTGGGCGTTGTTCTGCAATGTAATAACTATGAGGTTATCGACCTGGGCGTCATGGTTCCCTGCGAGAAAATATTGCAGGTGGCCAAAGAGGAAAATGTCGACATCATTGGCCTCAGTGGCCTGATCACGCCATCCCTGGATGAAATGGTGCACGTTGCGCGCGAAATGCAGCGCCTCAACTTCCAGATTCCTCTGCTGATCGGCGGCGCCACCACCTCCAAGGCGCACACCGCCGTTAAAATTGAGCCGGAATACAAAAATGACGTGACCGTGTACGTCACTGACGCATCTCGTAGCGTCAGCGTCGCCACTCGTCTAATGAGCGACACGCAAAAGACGGATTATGTGCAGGATATTCGTGCGGAATATGAGGAAGTAAGAGAAAGAAGGAAGAATCGGGAGCCATCCGCCAAGCCCATTCCTCTGGCTGCGGCGCGGGACAACCGATTCCAGGGCGACTGGAACGATTACACGCCACCCACTCCAACTTTCACCGGCGTTAAGGTCTTTGACGACTACCCGCTGCAGGAACTGGTCGATTACATCGACTGGACTCCTTTCTTTATATCCTGGGATCTGGCCGGCAAATATCCACGCATTCTGCAAGACGAAAAAGTGGGCGAGGCCGCCCGCCAACTGTTCCAGGACGCCCAGAAAATGCTGTCTCACATTATCGACAACAACCTGTTGAAAGCGCGCGCGGTCGTGGGCATTTGGCCATCCCATCGCACCAGCGATGAAGACACGGTCCTGTACACGGACGAGAGCAAGTCAGCGCCCCTGGCGACGCTTAGCCACTTAAGACAGCAAACTCAAAGAGAGCAAAACCGCCCCAACTATTCACTGGCGGATTTCGTGGCTCCCGCCGAATCAGGTAAAGACGACTACGTGGGCGCTTTTGTGGTGACAGCCGGCATTGGCGCAGAAGAGCTGGCGAAACAATACGAAAGCGAGCACGACGACTACTCCAGCATCATGGTCAAAGCCCTTGCGGACCGCTTGGCGGAAGCCTTCGCTGAACGCATGCATGAACGCGTGCGCAAAGAGTTCTGGGGATACGCCTCAAGCGAGCAACTGGACAACGAAGCGCTAATCAAAGAGAAGTACGCAGGTATTCGTCCGGCCCCAGGCTACCCTGCCTGCCCGGATCATACAGAAAAAGCCAAGCTGTTCAGCGTTCTTGAAGCGGAGCTGCATACCGGCGTCAAACTCACCGAGCATTACGCCATGTATCCCGCTGCATCCGTCAGCGGCTGGTACTTCTCTCACCCGGAAGCCCGCTATTTCGCCGTAGGCAAGATTCAACGGGATCAGGTGGAAGATTACGCCGCCAGAAAAGGCATGACCTTACAGGAAGCCGAGCGCTGGCTGTCGCCCAATCTGGGTTACGATCCCTCCAGCCCAAACTGATCGACACGCACTAAGACGCCCCTTTCATGGGGCGTCAGTGCATGTAGAGTCTGGCTTTTCGTACTCTGGATTTTGTTATTAATATGAAGGACAAAATGCATGGACGCACCTGTATGGCGACAAGCCAAAGGAAACAAATAGAAGGATGCTATTTGTCTAGAGGATTAGCATAAGAAGGAGCGCCCGCCGGAAAACCAGGTCAATCTGAGTGTGGGCGTCAAATAATAAGACAAGCGAGTATGGAGAGCATCATGAACAACCTGTCCGAGCACAAGGAAAAAGAGCAAAAACCCTCCCTATGGCAGTTAGTGGTAAGCGTATTGGGAGCAGCGTTTGGCGTGCAAAGCAGCAAGACCCGGGAAAGAGACTTTAAACAGGCCAATCCCAAAGCCTATATCATTGGCGGCATCATATTCGGAGTGGTGTTTGTATTGACGCTGGCGCTTATCGTGAAACTGGTACTGAGTCAGGTCGCATAAGCCTGATAACTCGGCAGGTTCCGACCAACCTTCAGGATTAACACCTTAAGTTTTTATAGGCGCATCCAGACAAAGTGAGGATGAAACGCATGTCCCCACTTTGCTTCATTAATTCATCTCACATCAGGGAAACAGGAAAAACGGCTCGATAATCCGCCCGGGATGAAGTTCCGCAGCAGTCAGTGCCCCGCCACCCAGATCACCATCATGGAGGCAATGCTGAGTATCAGCACCACCGCTGCTATGGCGTCTACTTTGCTGTCGGGATTTGAAGTCGCGTTATGATTATTGTTTTCTGACACAGTCCAGCTCCTTTTTTGATGTCCGGATTGTACAAAGAGTATGTACCGGTTTGTTTTAAACCACATTTTTATTAAGTGCAAGCGCTTATAAAGGCCAACGCCCAGAATCCTGACGCCTCTGGCCAGAGGCCGGCGGCGCCGCTTATATTAAGGCGCCATGAACAAGAAAGGGTTCCGTCACATTCATATAATGAAAACGAATTACCATATAGATAATCAATCATTTTAATTATAAGTATATCCTGCTAAATTGGCGCCCATTCAATGGGTAATTGAAACTGTCAGGTAGTGTCAATGTATAGATACGACGATTACGATCGCCAGATCATCAAGGAACGAGTCAAGCAGTTCCAAGGGCAAACGGACCGTTTTTTCGCCGGTGAGCTCAGCAACGAAGAGTTCCTGCCCCTGCGTCTGCAAAACGGGTTATATGTGCAGCGGCTGGCGCCGATGCTGCGCATCTGTATTCCATATGGCATGTTGTCTTCCGCTCAGCTACGCAAGCTCAGTGAAGTCACGCGCAAATACGATAAGGGCTACGCCCACTTCACTACCCGGCAGAACCTGCAGCTGAACTGGCCGTCTATTGAAGATTCTCCAAAGATTCTCGCCGAACTGGCGGAAGTGGAGATGCACGCAGTGCAAACCAGCGGCAACTGTATTCGTAACACTACCACCGACCAGTTCGCAGGCGTGACGCCGGAAGAGATCGTGGACCCTCGCCCCTATTGCGAGATCATTCGTCAATGGTCCACTTTCCATCCCGAATTCGCCTTCCTGCCGCGTAAGTTTAAAATCGCCGTCAATTCCTGCCCGGATAGCGATCGCGCAGCCATTCAGGTTCACGACATCGGCATTCAGATCGTCAAAGACGCCGCTGGCGAGATTGGCTACAAAGTGTTGGCGGGCGGTGGTCTTGGCCGAACGCCAATGATCGGCTCCGTGATTCGCGAGTTCCTGCCTGAGCTGGACCTGCTGACTTACCTGGAAGCCATCCTGCGGGTATACAACCGTTACGGTCGTCGCGACAACAAGTACAAGGCGCGCATCAAAATTCTGGTTAAAGCCATGTCCCCGGAAGCTTTTGCTGAAAAAGTCGAAGCGGAATGGGAGCGCATCAAAGACAGCCCTTCCAAGCTGACTCTGGCGGAGATCGAGCGCATTAAATCATTCTTCACAGAGCCGGCTTATCTGGCGCTGGAAGATCAGCCCGCCGCATTGACCGACCGCCTGGCGGAAAACAAGTTTTTCAACAACTGGCATCACCGTAATGTCGCCCAGCATAAAAAGCCTGGATACGCGATTGTTACTCTGACGCTGAAGAAGCTGGGCGTTCCTCCCGGCAACATTACAGACAAACAGATGGACCGTCTGGCGGAGCTGGCGGACCAATACAGCTTCGGCGAAATGCGCATCACCCATGAGCAAAACGTGGTGCTGGCCGATGTAGAACAAGGCAAACTGTTCGAGCTGTGGGAAGCCATCAAATCACTTGGCTTCGCCACCCCCAACCTGGGCACGCTGACCGATATCATCTGCTGTCCTGGCGGCGATTACTGCTCGCTCGCGAACGCCAAGTCTATCCCTGTGGCGGAGGCGATTCAGGAACGTTTCGACAACCTGGACTACCTGTACGACCTAGGCAATATCGACCTGAACATCTCCGGTTGTATGAACGCTTGCGGCCACCACCATGTCGGCGCTATCGGCGTACTGGGCGTGGATAAGAAGGGCGAGGAATGGTACCAAATATCCTTAGGCGGAGCCTCAGGACAGGATGCGTCTCTGGGACAGATTCTGGGGCCGTCGTTTGCTCGCGAGCAGATGGCGGACGTCATTGAGAAGATTCTTGATGTATACGTCTCCAGCCGTAATGACGACGAACTGTTTATCGACACTTTCCGCCGCGTCGGCATCACCCCGTTCAAGGAGCGCGTTTATGCCAAACCTAATTAAGAACGCGGCGGTCGTCGCTGACGATTGGACTGTTCTGGACAAAGCTGAAGCCCCTGCGGAACAGGTTGTGCCGACAGGCAAAGTGATCATTCCTTTGAGCACCTGGCTGGCGCAGAGAGAACAGCTGTTGGCGAGAGCCCCCGAGCAAACCGGCGTTTGGCTGGATAGCGATGAAGAGCCTGACACTATCGGCGCAGACTTAAGCCACTTTAGCGTGATCGCTGTGAACTTTCCGAAGTTCGCCGACGGTCGCGGCTACTCCATCGCACGCATTTTGCGCGAGCAACTGCATTACGCAGGCGAACTGCGCGCAATCGGCGACGTACTCATGGACCAGCTTTTCTTCATGAAACGCTGCGGGTTTGACGCCTTCGCCGTAAGAGCGGATCGCGATGCAGAAAAAGCGCTGGCGGGACTGGCGGACTTTTCTGTCACCTATCAGGCGTCAGTGGACCAACCGGAACCCCTGTTTCGTCGCAGAATGCACTAGCACCAGCTTAGGCGTGTATTAAGGGTGGCGTCGTCCACCCTTTTTTGTGTCTGAACGAATGAGCCTTTTCCTTCTTAGAACAACAGCTTGTACTTTGACAGAGACGGAGACTGCCGATACTCTTTGGTAGAAGCCGATAGCGGAGCATCCATGGAAATCAATATCGTCTACTCATTCTTTCTGATCTTTTCCGGCGCCGCAGTTTTGGCTTCCGTCGCCCTCTTTACGCGACAACCTCTCATCCTCGCTTATATTGTTCTTGGCGCTTTGGTAGGCCCTTACGGACTGAGCCTGATCAACAACTCCGGCCTGCTCGCGGACATTTCTGAGATCGGGATTATATTCCTGCTGTTCCTGCTCGGCCTGGACATGCAGCCGAAAGCGCTGCTGCACGTATTGCGCAAGGCGACGCTGGTCGCCCTACTCAGCTCTCTAGTGTTCGCCGCCATCGGCTATGGGATCGCCATTGTATTTGGCTTCACCTCTTACGAGGCGATGATTGTCGCGATTGCGGCCACTTTCTCCAGTACGATTATCGGCATCAAGTTATTGCCGACGACAGTTCTGCACCATCGCCACGTCGGCGAGATGGTGGTTGGTCTGCTGCTGGTTCAGGACTTAATCGCCATTGTGGCGCTATTGATACTGGCCGCCGGCGACGAAGGTATTTCCGTCATGAATCTCGGCAAGACTTTCCTGGCTTTACCGATTCTCATCGGCGTTACCTTCCTCGCGGTCAAGTATGTGTTACTGAAGCTATTCTCCAAGTTTGACCGCTTTCACGAGTATGTCTTTCTACTGGCTATCGGCTGGTGTCTCGGCATTGCTGAGCTGGCGAAAGCCATGGGGCTGTCCTTGGAGATCGGCGCTTTCATTGCGGGCGTCACTATCGCCACCAGCCCCATCGCTCAATATATCGCTGAGAGCCTGAAACCCCTTCGGGACTTCTTCCTGGTGCTGTTTTTCTTCTCTCTTGGCGCCAGCCTTAACCTTGGATTGCTGCCTGATATCGCTATTCCCGCGATACTGTTGTCGTTGATCTTATTGGCGGCCAAACCAGCTACTTTCTATGGCTTGTTACGCACCATGAAAGAGGACAAGAAAACCTCTTGGGAGATTGGGTTTCGGTTGGGACAAATCAGTGAGTTCTCGTTGTTGATCGCCTTTCTGGCGACCAGCAAGTCTATGATTGGAGAGTCTGCGTCAGTGTTGATTCAGGCGACGGCGATCATCATGTTTATGTTGTCGTCTTACATTGTCGTGCTGAACTTCCCCAGCCCGATCGCCATCTCTGACAAGTTGCGGCGGGACTGAACCCGCCGCAGGCAATGGCTTTTGATAAATTACTCTTGGTCGATGTGCCGGAGCACGGCTCGCCCCAACATTTTGCCGCAATAGATCTTTTCGATGACGCCGGGCAACTCTTCCAGCACGACATCTTGCGCCAGAAAATTAAGGTCCGGCAGCGCCCAGTCACTATCAAGCTTTTCCCAGATATGGCGCTTCCTCTCTCTGGCGATCTCTACAGAGTCAATGCCATACAGCGTCACGCCACGCAAAATGAAAGGGAAAATAGAGGTGGAAAGTTCGGTTCCCGCCACCATGCCGCATGTCGTAGCAGCGCCGCTATGCTTCACCGTTTTGAGAATTTTGGAAAACAGCGCGCCGCCGACAGTATCCACGACCCCCGCCCAGGTTTCTTTCATCAGCGCCTTCTCAGGCATTTCTTCAAGATGGGAGCGGTCCAGCACTCTGCGTGCGCCCAGTTTGGCCAACAAGTCACTGTGGTCGACCTTGCTGGTCAAAGCCACGGTGTCGTAGCCCAACTTGGCCAACAGCGCCACCGCCAGACAACCCACGCCACCCGTGGAGCCAGTCACCAGTATTTCGCCATCGCCAGGAGCCACCGTCTGGCTCAGTCGATCCACAGAAAGCCCTGCGGTCAAACCAGCAGTGCCCAGCGTCATAAAATAATGCAGGTCATGTTTGGGAGGTTTCACCACGCACCACTCTACAGGCACGCGAATGTATTCACCAAATCCGCCCGGCGTATTCATGCCCAGATCATAGCCCGTCACAATGACTTCCTGACCTGGCTTCAATTCCGGCGAGCGGCTTTCCACCACCACGCCCGCCGCATCGATACCCGGGGTATGTGGGAACTGACGGGTTACGCCTTTGTGGCCGTGAGCGGACAGCGCATCCTTGAAATTCAAGGACGAGTACTTCACTTTCACCAATACATCGTTATCGGGCAAATCATCCAGAGATTGCTCTTGAATCTCAGTGTGAAAATATCCCCCTTTTTCCAGCACGCGTAGCGCCCGAAATTTACTATCGCTCATAGAGCAGACTCCGTCACTCAGTTATCTCTTTCCATTGCCGAATGAACCCAACAGGCGACGCCCGCTACAACCCGGTTCCCACGCCGGCATTCCCGCCTCGCTCGCGTCTTTAGCTTTTGAAGTTAAAGGACTTGGCGAGCTTGAGGCCGAGGCTTTCCAGTGACGCCGCCATCGATAACCCCACCTTTTCCGCCAGGGACTTTTTCTCGATATATCGCACCTGGTACACCTCGCATTCGTTACAACGCTCCGCCAGATAATCATCACTGGTCTGGATAGCGTCCACCAGGTTGATATCCTTGGCGCGCGCGCCGTACCATACTTCGCCTTTCGCCACCTCGTCGATATCCACCTGCGGCCGGTGCGTGGCGACGAATTCTTTGAACAGGACATGGGTTTCCTCAAGGTCCTGCATGAACTTTTCCCGTCCCTTCTCAGTGTTCTCACCGAATACGGTCAGCGTACGCTTATACTCTCCAGCTGTCAGCACCTCATAATCAATATCATGCTTTTTCAACAAGCGGTTAAAGTTCGGCAGCTGCGCCACCACACCAATGGAACCAATAATAGAGAAAGGCGCTGCAATGATTTTATTGGCCAGACAAGCCATCAAATAACCGCCGCTGGCGGCGACCTTGTCCACACAGACGGTCAGATTGACGCCGCGCTGACGAATACGCTCCAATTGCGACGCCGCCAGACCATAGCCATGCACCATTCCTCCTGGGCTCTCCAGACGCACGACAACCTCGTCTTCCGGTTTCGCCAGGCTGAGTACGGCGGTAATGGCTTCGCGTAGAGTGGACACTTCAGAGGCTTTGATATCGCCGTCAAAATCCAATACATACACCCTGCTCTTGTCCTGCTCTTGCAGCATATCCTTGTGAGCGTCCTTCTTGCTTTTCTTGTCGCTCTTCCTCTTTTCTTTGGCGGCGTTTTTCAGCCACTCCTTGCTGAAAACGCTATGTTCCAGCGCCTCGCGCATTCTCTTCAGGCGCTCATTGAGATGTACGACCTCGATCTCACCGTCCGCATGTTTTTTGCCGCGCTGGCTTAAAGCAATGATCGTCCCCACGACAAACAATATCGCCGCCGCGAGGGTCACAGTTTTGGCCAGGAAAGCGCCGTAATCGGTTAGAAAGTCCAAAAGTCGTACTCCTAAAATGGATGTTTATTCAAAGCATGTGATAGCTATCAATCTCTATTGATAGATACAATCCGGTTAAATTAAGGGCGTCTATGTAAATTGCAACCCACGGCGAAAAATGAATTGCGCCGCCAATTCAAACAAGCGTTCGATTTTTTATTGACAGACACCTGCAAAGCCCCTACATTCAGGCATTAGCGGTGTATATCTGCTGTTTACGAAAGACTTTACGTTTTGCCTTCAGGGAGTTGCTACTCCTTGAATTCTAAGCTAAAACATATGCGCCAAAGTCTCCACAATATAATTGTGTATTACTCTTATAAAGGAAAGCACCATGCCTGTAGCACAAATTTTTCAACAACTGAAAGACAACTTTAACGCCGACGCCGCTTCCGACCTTGATCTTGTTTTTCAGTTTGCCATTGAAGACGCCGACAACTATCACCTGGTAGTTAAAAACGGCGGCTGCGAGCTGATTCAAGGCGACCACGACGATCCTTCCGTTACTCTGATCATGAATTCCGATACGCTGAAAGGCATCGTCAGCGGCGAAACTGACGGCATGCAAGCGTTCATGGCGGGTGATCTGCGCGCTGAAGGCGACATGATGCTGGCGATGAAACTGGGCCAACTGTTCAACATCGGCTAAGCACTGTGGTTTTCTAAAGGCGCCTCTAGGGCGCCTTTTTTATGTCTGCTTTTTAGCTCTGTTTTTGTATCTGTATAGCAGAGACATTTCCGCTTCATGCTTAGCGTTGAAATGCGCTAGCCAGTTACTGCCACATCTCCACGGCTTCCACCGCCGGCGTATTGACTGGCCGGGCGATCAAACCGTCATTTCCTATTGAGACCGTAAAGATAGCGCCGTCGCGCATGGGCAAGTATGTGGCGCTACCGTATTTGGCGTCCACCCAGGGCACTCCTTCGTGGCTATTCAGCCAGACCCAGAAATCAAACCCGATGTCGGAAGGCGCGATGGCGAACACGGTGCGGGCGCCATCGTTTTCCTGTTCCAGCGAGTAATAACGCCCACTGATGCGCTCCAGACGATACCCCGGCTGCATACCCAGCGCGCTGAACGGCCCGGACCAGGACACCAGCCTGGCGTCCAACTGCCAGAGATCTCCCGATACATCAAAGCTGTACTCGCCATCTGGAGGAGCCGCGACCTTGACGCGGTACAGCTGCTCTCCCAGCTTCTGCATGCTAAGCGTGGCGATGGTGGTCTCCTGCTGATAGGCCTTATAACGGTACATATCCAAAGCCAGAAAACAGAGAAACACCGCAAATAAAAGCGCGACAAAGGTCATCGTGCCTTTCAACCAAACCAGAAACCAGGACTTCCTGAACAGAAGGCGCAAGCAAATAAAAACGGTCAGTATCGCAATCGCCACCAATGCGACACTAATGCCAGAATACAACATAGCCCTCCCCTGACCGCCCTCGGCGGCAGCCGTGAAACCGCATTTCTTCACCTGACACTGTTAGATCACTCGCTCCTGTCGCTCAAAAAATTAGGTAAGCATCCTGCGCTAATCGCCCTTTGAATTCTAGGACAGTCCCCGCAGGTTTTCATATTTTCTCAGGAATAACAGTGATAAAGGAGTTCGAGAGGGAGCCGGACGCGCCAACTAACATGCCTGACCCGACAAAGCGGCGAGCTCTGTTAACCAGTTGACGATATTGAACCGAGCCTGACCTGCCGCCAGGCTCAAAAAGGAAGGGTTTTGAGATTAGTAGCCCAAAGAGTGGACGCTTTCTTCCGCGAGTTTTAACAACTCAGGATTGCCAGCGCCGGAGCGACCAACGCTGTCCACGTAGTATTCAAGAGACGTCAGCGCATCGGCGAGCGTTTCCAGAACATGATCGCCAGGCTTGTTTTCATTCTTGATGAGCTTCTCTTCAATACAGCGCGCTGTGGCGTGCAACGCCTTCGCCGCGCGGGACTGCTCGATCATCACCAGCGCTCCGAGTACGCCTTCCAGCGTTGGCAGCACGTTGGCCAGATGCAGCTTGTCGCCGCCAGACTCCAGGTACGCAGTAATCGCCCGCTTGGCGAGAGAAAGACCGGCCTGGGACTCACCGATCACCACGATATGCGCTTCCATCAGATAAGGACTGATCATCTCTTCCGCGTCAGCACCGACGACTTTATCGGTTTCGATGGTGAGACCATCTTCCTCCAGTTGCAGAATCGCTTGCTCAATGCTCAACACAGAGTCCGCCACCTGCATCAGGTCGGTATTGCTCGGATGCTTTTTATCCATCGCCCATGAGGAAATGGTCTGGTGCACCCCTCTGGCCACCGCACTGAGATTGATGAGGTCCAGCATGGTTAACGTATCCGCCAGCTTGCCCAGACCTTCCGCGATCTGGGACAAACCGTCTTCCTGGCCGTCGATCCCGCGCTCGATGATATCCAACTTGTCTTTGATTTGGCTGATTTCTTCGTGCAGCGCCTTGGACAGCGACGCCAGGACATCGCTGCCCGGCCCCATCAACAGACTACGATGCGCAATGATCTTGGCCTGATCAAAATCCGCCGGCGCGAGACTGTAACCGGCCAACAGCTCCCGGGTCTTCTCGCCTTTATCGCCGCTGATGGCGATCAGATACAACAAATCCTTCGCCACGGTCTCAGAAATGGCCTTGGCCGTGGCCACTTTGCCCAGCTTGACGATTTCCCTCGCGTACTTTTCGATTTTCATCAACAGGCGCTGTCGAGTCGGCGTCAGCTCCATGGACTGAGTGTGCATCAGCTCCACGGTATATGCCGTCAGCGACCATAGTTCAGAGATAGAGGACCCTGCGCATATCTTGCTCATGCCGTCCGCGGCGCGACTCATCAGGCGATAGCCAATATCGGTTTCCTTGCTGCGCAGCAGGTTCAGCAAGCCCACTTGATACATGTGACGCAGGCGACGGCTGCGGTGCTCGAACACGTCCGTGGTGACGCTGGCGTCGCGCACGGGCTTGGGCGGGGAACGCTGGAACTCTACATCAAAGAAATAGCTGTCCGGCAGCGGCTTGGCGCGACGGGACAGACGCAGGAGATTGATGATCTCCAACAGCAATTCGGGATGATCTTCACGACGACGCTGGTAGTATTCGGTATAGCGGCGCAGTACAAATAAAGCCTGACTCAACGACGACAGCAATCCGTTTTTATCCTCAGCCGCGCCGACGGGAACTTCATTGGCGATCGCCACGGATTCCTGACACAGAACGGTGCCGCCCTGCAGTTCAATCAATACAAAAATACCGCGCAGTTGATTCAGATAATCAATGCAATTCTGTAGATCTTCGCCGCTTTCGCGGTTTTCCTGAAAACGTTCGAGACTAAGCTCCGCTTGCTCAATCGTATTATTGATCTCCCTTTCGACCAGATCGAAGGAACTAGACTTTTTCGCGGCTAGCGTCGCGTCAACCATATACGATGTCCTTAATCCTCAGTTCATCAGCAACTGGGGAGTTTATTGTCAAAAAGTGGAAAATCGCCGAGTTATTACTAACTTATAACACAAAATTCAAGTTAAACAAGAAACTAACTGTTTCATTTGTTATCTGCTTGCGGAATCGCGAAAGCCCCGCAGGCATTAGGCCTAATGAGAGAAACGATAAAAGGCGAATTCAAGAATAGTTGGCTATTATTGGAGTCACAACCGAATGCTCACGCTGAAGCGGCAGTGCGAGCTTAAATGCATGGATTTATTGCCGTTTTTCATTAGAATGGTCGATCCTTACAATTTTTTAACTGGTCGTTTCGGCGGCCGCATTCGTTAACAGGAGCCAAGTATGGTGACCACTTTGCCGCAGGCGTTTTACAGTAATTTTCTGGGAAACGCCCCGAGCTGGTACAAGAAGGCCATTTGCCTCTTTCTACTGATTAACCCTTTCATCTTTATGGTCAGCCCCTACATCGCAGGCTGGGTGCTGATTCTGGAATTCATCTTCACTCTGGCGATGGCGCTGAAATGTTATCCGCTGCAACCTGGCGGCTTGCTCGCTATCGAAGCAGTTCTCATTGGCATGGTGTCGCCGCATACAGTGTATGAAGAAGTCTCCGGCAACCTGGAAGTTATCCTGCTGCTGGTGTTTATGGTGGCCGGCATCTATTTCATGAAAGAGCTGCTGCTCTACGTGTTCACCAAAATACTGCTCAGCATTCGCTCCAAAGCGGTGCTTTCGCTACTGTTCAGCCTGGTGGCGGCGGTGCTCTCCGCGTTCCTGGACGCATTGACGGTAACCGCGGTCATCATTAGCGTCGCCGTCGGCTTTTACTCGGTCTACCACAAGGTCGCGTCAGGCAAACATTTCCACCACGATCACGATCATGGCGACGATGAGTCGGTCCATCACGACCACCGCTCCGACCTCGAACAGTTCCGCGGCTTCCTGCGCAGCCTGTTGATGCATGCCGCAGTGGGCACCGCGTTAGGCGGTGTATGCACGCAGGTGGGCGAGCCCCAGAACCTGCTGATCGCGCAGCGGATGGGCTGGGACTTTATCGAGTTCTTCGTACGCATGGCGCCCATCTCCATGCCTGTACTGGTGGCCGGTCTGGTGACTTGTTTCATTCTGGAGAAGACCCACTGGTTCGGTTACGGCGACGACATTCCTGCTTCCGTGCGCAAAATCCTGGAAGATTTTAACGAAGCCGAAAAGAAGAAAATGACGCTGCTGCATGAGTCCAAACTGATCGCCCAGGCGGCTGTCGCCGTTATTCTGGTGGTGGCGCTGGCGTTTCATTTGGCGGAAGTGGGTCTGATCGGTTTGACAGTCATTATCCTGGCGACCGCGTTTTGCGGCGTAATTGAGGAACACCAGATCGGCAAGGCCTTTGAAGAAGCGCTGCCCTTCACCTCCCTGCTCGTCGTGTTCTTCGCCGTGGTTGGGGTTATCCATGAACAACACTTGTTCACCGGCATCATCAACTATGTGCTGGGTCTGGAGAAGAGCATCCAGCCGGGCATGTTCTTTATCGCCAACGGCGTGCTGTCGATGATCAGCGACAACGTCTTCGTTGCGACGGTTTACATAGATGAAGTGCGTAACGCATTCAAAGACGGTTTGATCGACAGAGCGCATTACGAAGCATTAGCCGTGGCGATCAATACCGGCACCAACCTTCCAAGCGTCGCGACGCCAAATGGTCAGGCGGCGTTCCTGTTCCTGCTGACTTCCGCCATCGCCCCTTTAATCAGATTGTCCTACGGCAAAATGGTATGGATGGCGCTGCCCTACACCATCGTGATGGGCGCGCTTGGTTACGTGATGATTGTCGTTACTCTCTAGAACGACGCCAGTCGCACTTAAGAAAAGTCAGAAACAAAAAGCCGCCTCAAACAGGCGGCTTTTTTAGTTTTAAGCGAGAACCGATTGTCTGACTAAAGCAGCCCCGCTCAGTTCAGCCCTTCTTCCGGCTTCTTGCGCCACAGACTGAAGCCAGCGGCTTTTTCCACTGCGTCCAGTTGCCGGGCGTGCTCCGCCAATTCCGCTTCAGAGGCGCGAATCACTCGCAACGAAGGTCTTTGCATATTGATCCTGCGTACTTCGGAGGCCTCTTCTTCCGCGCCGCCATCTTCGGAGTGCAGGGAGAGACTGGTCTGTCCGCCGGTCATAGCGAGATAGACATCCGCCAGAATCTCCGAGTCGAGCAAAGCTCCGTGGAGGTCACGGTGGCTGTTATCGATGCCGTAGCGTTTACAGAGGGCGTCCAGGTTGTTCTTCTGACCTGGGTGCTTCTTGCGCGCCATCATCAAGGTATCAACGACGGAGCAATAATCGCTGACTTTGCCGAAAGGGGCTCCCAGCATGGAGAATTCGTAGTCGATGAAGCCCACGTCAAACGCCGCGTTATGGATGACCAGCTCCGCGCCGTTGATAAAGTCCAGGAAATCCTGGGCGACTTGTTTGAATTTGGGCTTATCCGCCAGGAATTCATTGGAAATGCCGTGAACCTCAAAGGCTCCGGCGTCCACTTCCCGCTCGGGATTGATGTAAACGTGATAGTGATTGCCGGTCAGAGAGCGATCGACCACTTCAACGCAACCGATTTCAATGATCCGGTGGCCTTGGGAGGTTTCCAGACCAGTGGTTTCAGTATCCAGTACTATTTGACGCATATAAAGATTCTCAGCCTGTCTCGCCTAACGCTTCTTTAACGCCAAGATTGGCCAGCTCGTCCGCGCGCTCGTTTAATGGATGGCCGCTGTGCCCTTTGACCCAGCGCCAACTGATATCGTGCTTGTTGCGTTCTTTGTCCAACGCCTGCCACAGATCCACGTTCTTCACTGGATCGCCGCCGCTGGTGCGCCAGCCTTTCTTGATCCAGTTCTGCATCCATTCGGTGATGCCTTTGCGCACATATTGGGAATCCGTATAGAGCTCGACTTTGCAGCCTTGTTTCAACGCGCGCAGCGCCTTGATCGCCGCCATCAGCTCCATGCGATTGTTGGTGGTGTCGAGCTCTCCCCCGAATATCTCCTTTTTATTCTTTCCGTATATCAGGATCGCTCCCCAACCGCCGGGCCCGGGGTTCTTCTTGCAGGCGCCGTCGGTATAAATTTCAACTGTCTTCATTCTTTTTGTACGGCCTGTAGGGCGTAAATTGGTGGACCACAGCCGCCCCCGCGACACGCGAGCGACGCCATTGGGGCCGCAGCGGAATCACGCATCCCACTCGTTTTTGAGCGACGATGGTGTAGTAAGCTCCCAGGGGCAGCCGGAAACGTGCGCCGAACTTATCAAGAAACGCAAGGCGACTCAACCATTGCAGGTTAGTGACCGGTGGAGCATAGAAACGGTAGTGCACGTCTTTAAGGCGGAAGTCCAGCAGACTCAACCAGTCCTCCAGACGCGAGGAGGTCAGAAAACGTCCGGACCAGGGCGCTTTCGGACTTCTGAATATCGCCCGACGCAATCCCCATGCGCTAAGCGGGTTAAAGCCAATGATCACCATATGGCCGCCTGAGCGCAGTACGCGCGCCGCCTCGCGCAAGGACTGGTGCGGCCGCGCTGCTACATCAAGCGTATGGTGCAGAATGACCAGATCAATGCTGTCGCTTTCCAGCGGCAACTCATGGGAATGACACACCAGAGAGCCCTCGGGCAGCTCTTTCTCCCAGCGGGGAACGGAGATGATACGGTGCCCAAGCAGGCTTGACTGCCCTACCGGCAACTCATGACTGACCAGTAACTCCAGCTGGTGATAGCCGAAGAAGCGCCCGATGCTATGTTCTACCGTCTGGCGTTGATTGGCCAGCATGGTCTGCCCCAGAGGCGACTGAAACCAGGTTTCAAATTCCTTCTGTAGACGCTCCGCTTCCATGTCGCTTTTAACTTTCAGTCCTCGCACGCATCCCCCTTGGTCAGTTCTCTGTGAAAACTTACTTTCGTTTGAAAACCACTTAACAACAGACAGCGAGCAGCTATGCTATTAACATGGTCTTCAATCTGTCAGGTTAATGATAAGGGCAGTTCAAAATATGATAAGCGCCCTACGGCAAGTTTTCTAATATTTCATCAACGCATAGCAGTCAGTAATTCAGAATGACCGAAATACTCCCCATTCCCGCCTTCAACGATAACTACATCTGGTCGATTCAAAACGATCAGGGCGACGCCTGGGTGGTGGACCCTGGCGACGCGCAGCCCGTCTTGCGTCACTTGGCGGAGAACGGCCTCACGTTGAGAGGCATTCTGATTACGCATCATCATCACGACCACATCGGCGGCGTGAACGAGCTACTGGCGAACTACGCTGTTCCGGTTTACGGCTTCATGCGCTCCGCCATCAAGGCCATCACCATACCGTTACAGGAAGGCGACCGCGTGGAGTTAGGCGACTTTTCTCTGGCAGTGCTGGAGACGCCCGGGCATACCCTGGACCATATCGCCTACTTTGGCGAGATCGCTGGCGCGCCGCGTCTGTTTTGCGGCGACACCCTGTTTTCCGCCGGTTGCGGACGTTTGTTCGAAGGCGACCCGGCGATGATGCGCCAGTCCCTGGACAAACTGAGACGTCTGCCAGCGAATACCTATATATATTGCGCTCATGAATATACGTTATCTAACCTCCGTTTCGCTCAGGCCGTAATGCCGGAATCGGACGAGGTAAACAAAAGAAAACTTCAATGTGAGTCTTTGCGGGCCCGAGGCGTTCCAACATTGCCTGCCGTGTTGGGCGAAGAGGTCGCCTACAATCCGTTCTTAATGGCGGAACACCCCGCAGTACGGCGGATGGCGCAGGAAGTATCCGGTTCTCCCTGCGCTACTGCAACCGACACTTTTGCGGCGATTCGCGCCTGGAAGGATCGGTTCTAAAATTTTTTAACTTGCTGTCTATAAAATGTGTACCTAAAATCCGACCCTGGCATTTTTCAGGCTCAAAAGTAAAGTTGTGAAGTTATGGTTTGGATCTCGCGCCTCGCGATCACGTTGTCATTACTAGTCTGCGTCTCCTGTACGCAATTAAGAGGACTATCAAAGGAAGGCGGAGAGCCCCTGGCTGACGAAAGCGCCGCACAACAAGCGGACGCCTCTACCCGTAAAAACGGCGAAGGGCCGGCGGGTGGCAAACAGGACCCTTGGAATCCCTCTCTGCAATCGGATTACGAATATCTCGACCTCAATGACCTCTCTCCCGAGGAGCAGTTGACTTGGGCCGCACAAGGCGCCCGGGGTGAGGACGGAGACATTGAAGGCGGCGTGGACGCAACGCCCGTCAATATCTGGAACCGCATCCGCGCTGGTTTCGCACTGGATCTCGTTAATCAGACTAACCCCCGTATCGACTCAGAACAGAAGTGGTACGCGAGTCATCAGTCTTATCTTGATCGCACTTTCGGTCGTAGCGCCCTGTATCTGCATCACATTGTGAACGAGGCGGAAAAGCGCAAGATGCCGCTCGAGCTGGCGTTATTGCCAGTGGTGGAAAGCGCCTTCGATCCTTTCGCCTATTCTCACGGACGCGCATCCGGCATCTGGCAGTTCATTCCCAGCACCGGCAAACATTTTGGACTGCAGCAAAACTGGTGGTATGACGGCCGTCGCGATATCGTCGCATCTACCGATGCCGCGCTGACCTATCTGCAGAAACTGTCGGACATGTTCGACGGCGACTGGTTGTTGGCGCTGGCGGCTTATAACTCCGGCGCCGGCACCGTTATGCGGGCGATCAAAAAGAATCAGGCGAAAGGCCTGCCGACCGATTACTGGTCATTGAGTCTGCCCCGCGAAACCAGCATGTACGTGCCGCGTCTGCTAGCCATCGCCAAAGTGGTGGCCGACCCGGACAATAACGGCGTCACGCTGGTGGATATTGCAGATGAGCCTTACTTCGGCGTCGTAGAACTGGATTCGCAAATTGACCTCGCTCAAGCAGCTAAACTGGCGCAAATTGACGTTGACGACCTTTACGTTCTCAACCCTGGTTACAACCAGTGGGCGACCGCGCCGCTGGGCCCGCACCGTCTGGCGCTGCCTTTGCCGCAGCTGAAGGTCTTTGAAGACGCCTACGCCAACACGCCGAAAAAGCAGTTGGTGAACTGGACTCGCTACAAGGTCAGACAAGGCGACACTTTGATCACTATCGCCAAACACCACAAGACCACTCCAGAAGTAGTGCAGGAAGTTAACCGTCTGAAAGGCGCGTTGATCAGAGTTGGCCAACAGCTGCTGATTCCCAGCTCTTATGAAGGCGAAGATTTTTACAGCCTGAGTGCAGACAACCGTCTGGAAGCCAAACAGTCGAAGCAGATTGGCGGCAACGGCACTGCGAAGGTGGAGCACGTTGTGAAAGCCGGCGACACCCTGTGGGATATCGCCCAGGACTACAAAGTCAATGTTCGCAAACTGGCGCGCTGGAACGGCATGGCGCCCGGCGATGTGCTCTCTCCCGGCAAAACACTGGTTATCTGGACCAAGTCCGGCGTGCAGCAAACCGCCAAGGCATCCTCCCCCTCCATCAAGAATCGTCAGGTTATTCGCAAGATCGGCTACAAAATTCGTAGCGGCGATTCGCTGTACCGCATCGCCAGCCGCTTTAACGTCAGCGTCAACGATCTACTGCGTTGGAACTCTATCAACAAGGGAAGCGTGCTGCGCCCAGGCCAGCGCCTGAGCATCTACGTGGACGTCACGCAAATTAACTGACGCTCATCTGCGGACTGATTGAAAAGCCAGCTACAACGCTGGCTTTTTTATTGGGCGCGCAAGAGAAGCTTTCGAATCAACATACCCGCTGGAAAATCTACTTCTTCGCCAGCAGCGACAGACATAAACAGGTTTGCTGCACAAAATGCTTGAACCCCGTGTAATAAGTTTCGCTCATGGGTCGCCCGCTGACTCTTAAATCCGCATAGAGAAAGCCGACCTCTCTACCGTTGGCGATAATCGGCCCGATAAAGAAATCCCCCATTCCAACAATATCGATGAAGGCGCGAGTGCGCAGCTTGCTAAGGGAAGCATAGCTGCCGCTGCCAATCCAGGCGGACTGATGCGAACTCATGACAGCGTGGAAAAAGTTATCCTGCGACTTGTCGTAGGCGAATCTGAACCGCTCGCGCCAATTGATCATTTTTTGCCCCACCAGGAATTTCGCGCCAACCTGCGTTCGCGGCTGATTGAAAATCGCCAATACGACTCTCTCCAACCCCACTCCTCGATGGAGACCTTCCAACACCGTCTGGAACAAGACTCCGGTATCGATTTTCCCCGCCATCATTTGCATGATGCGCTGCAAGGTTTCCAGCTGAAACTGTGGGTCTGGCTGTAGCAGAGGTTCATCCGACGCCAGTTCAGCGGACTTCGCCTCCCGGCTTGTCTGCTCCAAAATTCTGGAAATCTGCGGGTCAGAGTACTCCCTGGACAACTCAGCCGCTTCCTCCATACTCGCTTGCAGCTTGGCCTTGATGGCATTGACGGGCGTGTTGCTGAACACCGACACTCGCTTCAACACCGCCTGCATTTCAGGAGAATCCCAGCCCTTCTCCACGGCGATGGAGATGTCTTCGCCCAAGCGCACCGCCTGCGCCTTTCTGCTGGGCTCATCCGGGGGCGACAAAGCTTCGCTCAGCGTGTCTCCCAGCCCCCACTCATTGGCCATTTCCCGGGTCAGCCGGTCGAAGGTCACACCTAACAAGGATTCCAGTTCCGGCGTGGAGACGCCTTGCTGGTACATGCGATAGGCCTTGTCCACAGCGGGATGAGGGTAGCCCCAGATCAGCATTTCTCCCAGGTGCAGCAACAGCGTTGCGACGAACACTTCCTCTTTTACATCCGCCCGCGCTTTATCACATAGATTGCGAGCCTGTACGGCGGCGTGAAAGGACCGCGCCATTTGCATGACCAGGCTGTCGCGAGGATGCTGCTTCAACAACGCCTCCATCAAAATGGAGGACACGCAAATCGCCCTTACCGCATTGAAGCCGATATGCATGATCGCCCGGCTGACAGTGGGTATGGGAGCCCTGCTGGGGTTATACACCGCACTGTTCGCCAGCTTGATTATTTTTGAGGTCAGCGCGGGGGTCTTCAGCACCACATCCGAGAGTTGCGCCACGGAGGACTCCTCCGAGGCCGTCAACTGGTTCAGTTGCCGGATGATCGCCCCCATCACCACAGCGTCCATGTGCGCCAACTCTTCAAGCCATTCGTCCAGGCCAAAAGGCGCCTTTGTCTTTGCCAAAACCATGATCGCTCTATTGGGTTCTCTTAATTAAATAGTAGAAGTCGCCGCAGGATGCGTAAAAGTCATGCGTTGAATAAGTGTAGTCGCTTTACGGGAAGTCAGCCGTTTATGGGGTCTCGCGGCGCGCCCAACAAGTTGCGCGACAGCGATAAGAGAGCGGCTCAGCCTAAACGGATCGTAATATAAAGCGCTTGAAGCCTCGCGCCGGACAAAGCAACATGCAAACAGGAACGCCCACCCACCGGGCGCAGGGATTTTGTCGGCAAGGACGCGTGGATCACAGTTTACGGCGGCGGTCCGTCAATCATCTTGTACGCCCGCATTAAACTGCTAATATCAATAACTGCTTGTTTTCAATAAATTAACCTTTAACAAGGCTATGAAATGATTCGATCCTTCGTTCTGCTGCTCTTATGCGCCGTTAGTTTGGTATGTTATGGAGAGCCGGAGGTCATCACAGCAAAAGGCATCGCGCTCAGGGGCGAACCCAAGTACCCGGACGATTTTACTCACTTCGATTACGTTAACCCCGACGCGCCCAAAGGCGGCACGATCCGACTTCACTCCATCGGCACCTACGACAACTTTAACCGTTATGCGCAAAGGGGCACTTCCGGAGCAGGCGCAGACGAGCTATACGATAGCCTGCTGATCGCGTCACAGGACGAAATTGAAGTTTACTATCCGTTGATAGCGGAGAAGATTGAGTTCGCGTCTGATTATTCCTGGATCATTTTCCATATCAATCCCAAGGCGACCTTCCAGGATCACAAGCCGATCACCGCCCAGGACGTCAAATTCTCCTTTGAGAAGTTCGCCAATGAGGGCGTGCCTCAATTCAAAAAATATTATTCATTCATCACCTCGATCGAAGTTCTGGATGAGCATCAGGTCAAGTTCTCTATGAAGGACGCCAACAGGGAGCAGATGTTCTCCTTGTTCAGTCTCAAAATCCTGCCAGAGCACTACTGGGCTTCCCGTAATTTCGGCGACCCTATCAAAGATGTTCCCCTGGGCAGCAGCGGCGTTACCATCAGCGACTACAGTTACGGCCAATATGTTGTAGTGAAAACGCTGGATGATTACTGGGGCAAAGACCTGCCCGTCAACAAGGGCCGCAACAACATCACCTACACCCGCTACGATTACTACCGGGACGCCACTGTTGCATTCGAGGCGTTCAAGTCCGGTGAATTTGACTTCTGGCAGGAAGGCGAAGCCAAAAACTGGGCGACGGCCTACAATTTTCCGGCGATCAAGAACAAACTCGTCAAAAAAGAAGAGTTGGCCCACAGTATCCCTCAGAGCACAACCGGCTTCGTCTACAACACGGAACGCCCTATCTTCAAAGACCGTCGCGTTCGTAAAGCGCTGAGCTATCTGCTTGATTTCGAGTGGATGAACAAAGCGCTTTTTTATGGCCAATATGTTCGCACCACCAGCTACTTCACCAATACGCCATACTCCACCTCAGGGCTTCCCAGTGAAGCAGAGCTGGAAATATTAAATCCGCTAAAAGACCAGCTTCCTCCGGAAGTATTCGAGAAGCCATTCAAGCTGCCCGTCACCAACGGCGACGGCTACATTCGCGACAATATCCGCATCGCGCTCCAATTATTGAAGGAAGCTGGCTGGGAGCTGAGAGATGGAAAGACCGTCAACGCCAAAACCGGCCAACAAATGGAGTTTGAACTTCTCAGCTACAGCCCCACTACAGAGCGCTCAGCAGCGCCGCTGAGGAGAAATCTGGAGAAGATCGGCATCATCATGAATCTGCGCCAAGTGGACCCAAGCCAGTACATCAACCGCGTGCGCACCCATGACTTCGACATGGTGTCGTTCCGTTATCCCGCCCTCTCCTATCCTTCCAGCGATCTCAAAATCCTGTTCCACTCCAGCTTTGTCGATTCCACCTGGAATTCCGCCAACCTTAGAGATCCAGCGGTGGATGCGATTGTTGAAGGGATAGAAAAAAGCCAGGAAGACCCAGACAAACTGTTGGTCTACGGACATGCGCTGGATCGCGTACTGCTATGGAAGTACCTCATGATTCCACAATGGCACCTAAGCGCCTTCCGCATAGCCTATTGGGACAAATTCAGCCGTCCTGAAACCCGCCCCAAATACGATTTAGGGCAGGACACCTGGTGGTTTGACAAAGACAAAGCAGCGCAACTTGGGCGTTAATCTATGGCCGCTTACATAATAAGACGACTCCTACTGATGATCCCCACCCTTTGGGCGATCATCACCATTAACTTTTTCATTATCCAGATAGCCCCCGGAGGCCCAGTAGATCAGGCCATGGCCCAAGCCATGTCACTTGAAGGAGGCAGACTGGATAAAATATCTGGCGCTAACCAACAGGATGTAGGGTCAGCAGCCAGTGAAAGCTCTCAATACCGCGGAGCGCGAGGTTTAGACCCTGAGGTCATAGCAGAGATAGAGAAACGCTTCGGGTTTGATAAGCCAATCCACGAACGTTACTGGAATATGCTGAAAAGCTATGTGATGTTCGACTTTGGCGATAGCCTGTTCAAAAGCGGTAGCGTTGTTGGCCTTATAATAGAGCGAATGCCCGTCACCATCTCACTTGGACTTTGGACAACTCTACTTATTTACATGATTTCCATTCCTCTTGGCATCTCAAAAGCCCTGAGAAATGGACATCAATTTGATAGATGGACCAGCAGCGTACTTTCCATTGCCTACGCAATTCCAGGCTTCCTGTTTGCTATCTTGCTGGTAATTCTATTTGCAGGCGGCACCTACTTTGACTGGTTTCCACTGCGTGGCCTGGTTTCCGAAAACTGGGACAGTTTATCTTGGCCCAATAAGATTCTGGATTACTTCTGGCATATAACTCTGCCTGTCTTGGCGATGGTTATCAGCGGCTTCGCAACACTAACCCTTTTAACCAAAAACTCATTTTTGGATGAGATCAACAAGCAGTATGTCATGACCGCTAAGGCAAAGGGGCTCACTCAGCGGGAAGTGCTTTATAAACACATATTCCGCAACGCCATGCTAATTATTATCTCGGGGTTTCCCGGCGCATTTATCAGAATCTTTTTCACCGGCTCAATCATTATTGAAGTGATTTTCTCTCTTGAAGGAATCGGACTCTTGGGCTTTGAAGCAATTACCCAACGCGATTACCCCATTGTATTCAGCACTCTCTATATCTTCACTTTAATGGGGCTTCTGATATCACTGATATCCGACCTTACTTATACCTGGGTTGACCCCAGAATTGACTTCGAGAAAAGGGGCTAGCTAATGGCGTCATTCAAGCTCAGCAATAAAAGTGCGCGGCGCTGGCAAGCATTCAAATCTCATCGAATGGGCTTTTACTCACTTTGGCTCTTTCTGTTCATATTCCTATTCTGTCTACTCGCAGAACTTGTCGCCAATGACAAACCCATCCTCGTAAAGTATGACGACAGCTATTACCTCCCAATTTGGAACACCTATCTGGAAACAGAGTTCGGTGGAGAATTCGAGTTCGAAGCGGACTATAAAGACCCATATGTCGCAAAGCTGATTGACGATAAAGGGTGGATGATTTGGCCGCTGGTTCCATACAGCTATAAAACAATCATCTATGATCTGGATTCTCCCGCTCCAAGCGCTCCTAGCACAAAAAACTTGTTAGGAACCGATGATCAGGGGCGAGATGTATTAGCCCGGGTGATTTATGGATTCAGAATATCTGTCTTATTTGGTTTTAGCTTAACCATTATCTCCGCCATCATTGGAGTAATCGCGGGGGCGATGCAAGGATATTACGGCGGCAAGATAGACTTGTTTTTCCAACGCTTTATCGAAATCTGGGCGAGTATGCCAACGCTGTTTCTCCTGATTATTCTGGCCAGCATCATTGAGCCTACTTTCTGGGTATTGCTCGGTTTCATTCTTCTCTTCACATGGATGGGGTTCGTTGGCGCGGTACGAGCAGAATTTTTACGTGGCAGGAACTTTGAGTACGTCACCGCAGCAAGAGCAATGGGCATGGGCGACAGGAGAATCATGTTCAAACATATCTTACCTAACGCAATGGTGGCCACGCTGACATTTATGCCGTTCATACTATCAGGCTCGGTGGAAACGCTCACTACGCTCGACTTCCTGGGTTTCGGCCTTCCAGCCGGCTCCCCCTCTTTAGGCGAGTTATTGGCTCAGGGCAAAGCTAACTTACAGGCCCCCTGGCTGGGCATCACTGCCTTCGTTGTTCTCGCGCTACTTATGGGCTTATTGGTCTTTATTGGAGAGGCTGTCAGAGACGCCCTTGACCCACGCACCAGCTACTAACCGAGAGAGTCTCATGGATACAATTTTAAGCATGCAAGACCTGACTCTTAGCTTTGCCCAGGGAGGCAAAGAAAATCAGGTGGTCCATGGCGTCAGCTTTGATATCAAGGCGGGACAGACTGTGGCGCTAGTAGGCGAAAGCGGTTCCGGCAAGTCCGTTAGCTCATTGTCGATACTCAAGCTCCTGAACTCCCCTCCTCTCAAATTCAAAAGCGGCAAGATTCTCTGGCAAGGAGAAGACCTGATCAGCGCGCCGGAGTCTCGGATGCGACAAGTGCGCGGCCATGAGATAAGCGTGATCTTTCAAGAGCCTCTGACCTCTCTCAACCCACTGCATAAGATTCATCGGCAGATTTCGGAAACCATTGAAAGACACCAGGGATTGACCAAAAAACAGTGCATGGAGCTGGCGCTGGATTGGCTCAATAAAGTCGGCATCCGCAATCCGGAACAAAAACTCAATGCGTATCCGCATCAGCTTTCTGGCGGGGAAAGACAGCGCGTAATGATCGCCATGGCGCTGGTCAACAAGCCCAAATTATTGATCGCCGATGAACCAACTACGGCGCTGGACGTTACCATACAGGCGCAAATTCTGGATTTGATCCGTGAGCTGCAGGTAGAGATGAATATGTCTGTCCTGTTTATTACTCACGACCTGCACATTGTGAGGAAGCTTTCTGACTATGTTGTTGTCATGGAAAAAGGCAATGTTGTCGAACAGGGAGAAACTCAGGCGCTATTCTCTAATCCTTCTCACCCTTATACGAAAAAGCTGATTGAGGCGGAGCCTCATGGAACGCCACCCCAAATCGCAACAGATAAGACGCCCATCCTGGAAGTAAAAGAACTGAAATGCTGGTTCCCGATTAAAAAAGGCGTCTTCCAGCGCACGGTGGACCACATCAAAGCCGTGAACAATATCAGCCTGAGCATATTGCCCGGAGAATCCGTCGGACTGGTAGGCGAAAGCGGCTCGGGCAAGTCCACGCTGGGGCGCAGTATCTTGCGCCTGGAAAACAGCGAAGGCGTCATCAACTACAACGGCCAGCGCATAGACCTGCTGGACAGCAAATCCCTGAAGCCTCTTCGTCGGGAGATCCAGGTTATTTTCCAGGACCCTTTCGGCTCTCTCAGCCCAAGGTTGACCATCGAGGAGATTATCAGCGAGGGGTTGGAAATCCATAAAATCGGCGACGCAGCCAGCCGCGAGCAAAGCGTGATTGAGGCGATGCGGGAAGTGGAGCTTGATCCGGAATGGCGTTATCGCTACCCCAATGAGTTTTCCGGCGGACAGCGACAACGTATCGCCATCGCCCGCGCGCTGGTGCTGAAACCCAAGCTGCTGATTCTCGACGAACCCACCTCTTCTCTGGACCGCACCATCCAGCAGCAGGTCATCGAGCTGTTGCAGCGACTGCAGAAAGAGCATCATCTCAGTTACTTGTTCATCAGCCATGATCTGCGAGTCGTGAAAGCCCTTTGTCATCGTATCGTGGTCATGCAGGGCGGTGAGTTGGTGGAGGCTGGCGACTGCGACGCCATTTACGCCAATCCGACGCAGCCCTACACACGCAAATTATTGGAAACTGCTTTTTATTAATACAAAGCGGCTACATCTCATACCAGCGCGCCCTCCCTCGTCCCGTTAAATGCTCCCAGGGCGTTGCGGGACGGGCCACGGCGCGCCTTTTTCTGTCATACTAAAGACTCATAGAAGCGTCGCCGTGATTAGTAAGAAAATATTTAATGTTTCAGCCGACAATAAGTTTTGGATGTTAGCTTAAGTAAATACAATCATCGGCCGTTTATTCATAAACAGCTTGAAGGTCTCTCTGAAGATAACTACAGGATAGAAAAATGGGATTACTAAGCGGAAAAAAAGCACTGATCGTCGGTGTTGCAAGTAAATTATCCATCGCCAAAGGTATTGCTGACGCTTTCCATCGGGAAGGCGCTGAAATCGCCCTGACCTACCAGAACGATAAGCTCAAGGGCCGGGTGGAAGGTTTCGCCGCGGAATACGACTCCAAGCTGACATTTCCCTGCGACGTAAGCAGCGACGCTGAAATCGAACAATTGTTCAAAGACCTCGGCCAGCATTGGGACGGCGTCGACATTCTGGTGCACTCCGTCGGTTACGCGCCAGGCCACGAGCTTGACGGCAACTACGTGGACGCCACCACTCGCGAAGGCTTCCGCATCGCCCACGACATCAGCTCCTACAGCTTCGTCGCGTTGGCGAAAGGCGCCCGCGAAATGATGAAAGGCCGCAACGGCAGCCTGCTGACTCTGACCTATCTGGGCGCAGAGCGCGTTATCCCCAACTACAACGTAATGGGTCTGGCCAAAGCCAGCCTGGAAGCCAACACCCGTTACATGGCGTGCAGCCTGGGGCCGGAAGGCACTCGCGTCAACGCGATTTCCGCAGGTCCCATCCGCACTCTGGCGGCGTCCGGCATCAAGGACTTCCGTAAGATGTTGCAGGAAAACGAGAAGCAGACCCCGCTGCGTCGCAACGTGACCATTGATGAAGTGGGCAACGCCGCGCTGTTCCTGTGCTCTGACCTGGCCAGCGGCGTAACCGGTGAAATCATGTACGTGGACGGCGGCTTCAACATTACCGCCAGAGGCGGCGAATAAGTTATCGCTGCTGACTGCAATACTGGGGAGCCGGATCATGCCGGCTCCTTGTTTAAACGTCTCGCCGTTTCTTAACCTCTCTTCGTCAGCTTTCTCCAAGACCCTTATCCCACAGGCGCGTATTGGTTTTCAGCACCACGTCACTGTATGAGTCCCGCATTAGGGTTAATGTAACCTTTTGTTATCTCGGGACATGACGCTCCCACCGCGCAACGCATATAAAAACAAAATCCACACCAGGAGTATTTCAGCCGCATATGAACAGGAAGCTCTTACTGTCGTTCTGCCTTCTATTCGTCGTCGGGCTCAGTGGCTGCGCCGGCCTCAAGCCATCTCTCAAAGCCAGTCCCACTCTCGCCAACGCCCTGGGCGTCGCAGACATTCCCCTGAAAGAGTTAAAGAAGCAATACGCGGATAAAGACTCCCGCTTCATGGAAGTGGACGACCTGCAGATTCACTATCGCGACGTCGGCGAGGGTCCGACCATTGTGTTGCTGCACGGCATCATGTCGTCGTTACATACTTGGGAAGGATGGATTGAGGAGTTGCGCAAGAACTACCGCGTCATCGCTCTGGATCTTCCCGGTTATGGCCTGACCGGGGGGCCGGAAGACGCCGACGACTTCGATGAAGATTACGTTTATATCCGTTTCAGCAAGTTCATCAGACAACTGGAACTGACTCGATTCAGTCTGGCGGGCAACTCCTTCGGCGGCTATCTTTCCGCCCGCTATGCCGCGGAGCATCCAGAACAGGTGGAAAAACTCATTCTGATTGACCCGGTAGGCTACCCACAGGAACACACGCCAGGAGTATTTGATCTGGCCACCATGCCGGTGGTGGGAACGCTGGCCAACTATGTGCAACCGCCCATATTAGTGACGCGCAATGTGGAGCAGGTTTATGGCGATCCCAAGCGCATCAGCCAGGACAATCTCTATCGATACGTACACATGTCCCAGCGCCCCGGCGCCAGGAAGATTTACGTGCGCACCATGCGCATCATGAAAGAAGCCGCGGCGGAGCAACGCAACCTTCCCTTCGCGGACATTCGCTCGCCGACACTATTGATGTGGGGAGAAGCGGATCATTGGGTTCCCATAAAACTGGCGGAGCGCTGGCGCGGGGACGTCAGAAACATCAAGTTCATCAGCTATCCCGGGGTAGGACACGTGCCCATGGAGGAGATCGCCTACCAGACTGTGCAGGACGCTATCGTATTCCTGTCAGACCTGCAGCAGGCGCCGACACGCAGCGAGCCTTCCATTGAGGAGCTGGAATCCATTCTGCAGGGCGACGGTGGCTTCGAGCCGATGGAGGGCATCTGACGCCTTCTGCGCATCGCCCTCTCCCGGCGACGACGCCATAACCATCCCGTCACCCCGAGGATTACAAATCCTCAGTGGGTGACGTGATCCGCGTGGTCGGCGTCCTCATCGGAAAACATGGCTGACACCGCCAGTTTCCACTCGACGATGGAGGTCTCTTCGGACTCGAACAGCGCCAATCCGGTCATATATCCATAAGTTCCCGGCAAGCGTTTGCGCCACTTCACTTCGGCGGTAAGATGAAACTTGTCGCCGGTTTTCTCCCGCAGGATGCATATCTGCAAGATGGCCCCGACTCGCAGCGCCTCTGGAATACGCACTTGCAGCCCGTTGGCGGAGATATCCACCGTCTCGGTCGCCCGCACCGCCGGATTGAGATCGTCGCTTTCCACCGCGCCAGGGGTCATGATCTCCACATAAATCACTTCATTGTGCGGCAGACGCGGCTCCGTGCGCTGGTTATCGTCCAGGGGATTTTCTTTCACCGACATACGTCACCTCTTCGCAATGCCTATTCTGCCCAAGGCGCGGGACAACCTTTCTTCCATTTCCACACCCGCTCCCAACACTTCAAAAAGCCCGTCGAGAATGTGGTCCACAACCTCATCACGTTTCATTTCTGTTATTTTCATCCCGAAATCATCTACAAATATCAGCTTGTCCGTGGCGTTCAAACGTACGCCCAGCTTACAGCGCACAGGTTCGCCTCCCTTCTGCAACTGCACCCAGCCCCCCACTTTGAGGCCGTCTATCGCATTACGCGCCTGCTGACGTCTCTCCAGGGCTTTTCTTTCCTGCTCTTCCAACTCCCGCCGGAGCAACTCCTGCTCCGCCTCCAGGCGTTCCTGCTCCAGCTTTCTGGCGGCTTCTTCCCGCGCAGCGATGATCGCCTTGGCTTCAGCTTCCGCTTTTTCCTGCGCCGCCTTACGCAGCGCCTTTTCCTTCGCCAGCAAACTTTGCTGACGCAAACGCTGCGCCCGATCCCAGACAATATACTCCCTGGCCAGCTCATAAAACACTTGCTGAATGCGCGTCGAGCCATCGAACGCCTGCAGGCGTCCTTCATTCTTGTCTTTGATCAAATCCTCTATGGGCTCCATCGACGTTTTTCTGCCGTTATAGTCGCCCCAAACCACCACTTTCTGCCCCGGCAGATAGACCAGAAACTTGCATACTTTGTCGAACCGGTTGAACCAGCCCCCGCGCAATTCCGTGAGCGCCAGTTCGTCAATCTGCAACTGATCTCTGACCTCATCCAGCTCCGTGGGAGCCGGCGTGAACATCACCCGCTCCACATCCTGACCTTTGACGATGCTCATCAGGATATCCTCCAGCCAGGCCAGGGTCTGCTCCGCATCGTTGGGATTGTGGCTCAGGCTCACCAGATGTTTCTCCAGCTCCTCTACGATCAGTCCCGCGAAGGTGTATAACTTCTGCTGGCTGGCGGCCGTGTGATCGCCGCGAAATGTGAACACAATGCGATCGCACAGCTTACGCATGATCGAATAGTGTTTGCTGCTTTCGCCTTCCTGCAACAGCACCAGACGCATGGAGTCGAGCCAGGGCCCTTTCATGAACTGCACCACCACTTCCGGCAGCTCTACCCCCTCCGCTGACTGATTCACCGCCATCGCGGCCTTCTGGTGGATATACCATGCATTATCGAGCCCCAATTCAGTTTCAATCAGGCGCTTTTCCAATTGATGACGGCGCTGACTTTCCCGCTGCCACTCCGCCATCAAGGCGTCGTATGCGCGACGCTGCTCGTCGGAGCTGAGACAGTTGTCGTCATCCAGCAGATGCGTCAGCGCGGAAAGGGACTTCATTACAAAGGGCGGCGGCTGGCCTCCGCCCTCTTCCCATCCCATGAACAGCTTTTCCACCAACGCCAGCAGGCGCGCCACCGGGTGCTCTTCGTTGATGACGAATTCCGGTTGATCCAGCAGCAAGGCGGCGAATATGTATTTACGACGCAGCAGCGTCTTCTTTACGAATGGGTCCAGGGGGCTGGCGTTTTCCCAGCGCTCCGCCGCGCGGTCGATGAAAGTAAGGCAGTTGACCAGCGTTCTGTCCAATCCGCCAAGTTCTTTATTGAGCGCCAGCACCACGCCTTTGAGGTTTTCCTGCTTCTCCCGGCTGACGCTGGCCAGCTTATCCGCCACCTCATGGCGCTCTCTGTCGATTTGCGGCGGCGCGGCGGTGTCGCCAAGAAAAGAAAAGATTTCTTTCGTCTCTGGAAGCTCCAGTCTGACCAAGGCCGCGGAAAGGGCTTCTACTGTAACTTCAGCTTGCTCCATCATGTACCTTTTGCACGCAACCCATCTTTTCAAGACAGCCGCATCAGCGAGATCCGGGCCGAAGCGGTCCGGTGTTAGAGGGGAATAAAAACGCGAGGTTAAAAATGTCCGGACGACTCTAAAAGTATAGTCGGATTTGTCGCGGACGGGTCGCGCCTGACAGATATTTCATGCGCGTCGCCTATAACCGCCAATTCTGTACAGACCGCTCTTATGACCAATCAATATGACCTCACAAACGTAATACTGTTATGCTTTAAAGCAGAGTCCCGCAAGACCGAACAGCAGTGAATAACAAGGAGGACTCGATGTATAACCTTTGCGAAGATCGCCGCCGCAGAGAGCGTCGCAACCAACCGGGATCGAACGCGCCCAGGATCAAAAACCTTGAGCGTCGCAGCACTGACCGGCGCAGGGACAGACGTCCATTGGACGAATTCCCCTATTTGCCCCAGTGTTGCCTATAGTCGGCTAACGCCGACCCTACCGGAGACGGAAAATTCCGTCTCCGGGTTCCCATTCTGCGGTTAAACCGCCCGCAAACTCCCACTGCGCGCTGAATTTCCTCGATTCATCTATAGGCTAACGCCGGCAAGCTTGCTATTCTTCTTGTCCTGCCCGGGCCCGGCCGCGCCGCGGGGTTCGCCGGCGGGATCAAATCAAACCAGCGCCATCGGGGACCTGACGAACTCTTTTTCCCACAAGCGAAGTTCGCCTGACGCCTGGAGTGCTGACACGGGAAATCAAGTAGGGATCAAGCATGTCCTTAAATCAGATTGAAAACGTAAATGTAAACAGTCAGGAGATTCTCATTACTCCTGACCAGCTTAAGAGCGACATCCCTCTGTCCGAACAAGCGGGTCAAACCGTAATCGAGGGTCGCGAAACCATCCGCAATATTCTTGATCGCAAGGATCACCGTCTGTTCGTAGTGGTCGGGCCCTGCTCGATTCACGACGTGGCGGCCGCCAAAGAGTATGCGCAGAAACTTAAAACGTTATCGGACGAATTAAAGGACACTCTCTATCTGGTTATGCGCGTGTATTTCGAAAAGCCGCGCACCACCATCGGTTGGAAAGGATTGATCAACGACCCCAACCTGGATGATTCCTTCGAAATCGAGAAAGGCCTGCACCTGGGACGGCAACTGCTGGTGGAGCTGGCGGAAATGGGCCTGCCTACCGCGACGGAAGCGTTGGACCCGATTTCTCCGCAATACCTGCAGGACACCATCTCCTGGTCCGCCATCGGCGCCAGAACCACTGAGTCTCAGACTCACCGTGAGATGAGCAGCGGCCTGTCCATGCCTATCGGCTTCAAGAACGGCACCGACGGCAGCCTCACTGTGGCGGTTAACGCCATGAGCTCCGTCTCGCATCCGCATTCCTTCCTGGGCATCAACCGGGAAGGACAAGTCGCCATCATCCGCACCAAAGGCAACGCTTATGGTCACGTGGTGCTGCGCGGCGGCGGCGGTAAGCCGAACTACGACTCCGTCAGCGTCGCACTGTGCGAGAAGGAACTGCAGAAAGCCAAACTGCGCGAAGCCATCATGGTGGATTGCAGCCACGCCAACTCCAACAAGGACGCGTCACTGCAGCCGCTGGTCATGCAGGACATCACTCATCAGATCATGGAAGGCAACAAGTCTATCGTGGGCGTGATGGTGGAAAGTAATATCCATTTCGGCAATCAGCCAATCCCCGCCGATCTGGCGGATCTGCAATATGGCGTCTCCATCACCGACGCCTGTATCGACTGGGCCACCACAGAAAAGGCCCTGCGCGACATGCACGACAAGCTGAAAGACGTTTTACCAAAGCGTATCTAGACGGCGGGTCAGAAAGTTCGCGTCCGCCGCACAGGCGGACGCCTTCCCTCTTTCTTAAATCATCCTGTTCAAACTATCCCTGTTTCTCCAGGAAATCCTAGCGCAGCAATAACAATGGCTTTTGCGTCATTGTCAGCATCTTGGCGGTGAAGCTGCCGAGCAGCAGTTCACGCAGACGGGTATGGCTGTAAGCGCCCATGACAGTCAAATCGATATCGTGCTGACGCTGGTAGTCGCATAATTCCTGCTCCACTGCGCCAGTCAGCTTGGCCGTGACGACATCAACGCCGGCGTTCCGCAAACGTTGCGCCGCCTGCTCCAGCACCTGCTCATTGGCCTTGCCGTCGCGACTGACATGCACGACATGGCAACGCAGGTCTTTGTAGAGCGGGCTTTCCGCCACCATATTCAACGCCTTGCCGGCGGCTTCGCTGCCGTCATACGCCAGCATGATGCGCTGAGGCGCGCTGAATTCGCCATTCACCACCAGCACCGGACGATGCAAGGAGCGAATAATGGTTTCCAGGTGGGCACCAACGCGGCCCGCCTGACTCTCATGCTCTTCGCCGCGAATGCCCATCACCAGCACCCCGATATCGTCCTCCAGCTCAATCAGCGCCTCGGTGAGACCGCCGTGACGCTGGTTGACGATAGGATCGCTGACGCCAGCGGCGATCACTCTTTCTTTCGCCGCCTCCAGCATCAGTTTGCCTTCTTGCAACAAAATCTTGCTGCGACGCTGCTCCAGGTCGGTCAGCTCCGCCAGGAGTTTCTCTCTGCTGCCCAGACCAATGCTGCCGGTCAGATCCGACACAGCGGGCGCTTCGCGATGTTCGATGTTGTGCAACAGCTTCAAGGACGCGCCGACACGCTGCGCTATCCAGGCGGCGTAATCGCAAACGGCGCGACTGAAGTTGGAGCCGTCGATACAGGCCAACACCGTGTTGTTATTGTTATCCATTAATGACCTCCCATGATTTTCTCGATCTCTTCGGGCTTATCGTGCACGCCGAAGCGGTCAACAATTGTCTCGCTGGCCTCGTTCAGGCCGATCAACTCGACATCCGCCCCTTCCCGGCGGAACTTTATCACTACTTTATCCAACGCAGAAACGGCGGAGATATCCCAGAAGTGCGCGCGATGCAGGTCGATGACGACTTTGTCCACGGCTTCCTTGAAATCAAAGTTGGCGACGAACTTGTCGGATGAGTTAAAAAACACCTGCCCCACCACCCGATAGGTGCGCTGAGCGCCGTCTTCGCTCAAGGCGGTTTCGACATACATGAAGTGGCTGACTTTATTGGCGAAGAACAACGCCGCCAGCAACACACCGAGAAAAACGCCGTAAGCGAGGTTATGAGTCGCGATGACCATGGCAACGGTAGAAATCATCACGATATTGGTGGAGAGCGGATGCTTCTTCAGATTAATGATGGAGTCCCAGCTGAAAGTACCGATAGACACCATGATCATGACCGCCACCAAGGCCGCCATGGGAATACGCGACAACCAAGGCCCCAGGAAAGCGATCATCACCAGCAGAAAAAAGCCCGCCACGAAAGTAGATAGCCTGCCGCGGCCGCCGGATTTAACGTTTATCACCGACTGACCGATCATGGCGCACCCAGCCATGCCGCCAAACAGCCCTGCGACGATATTGGCGATGCCCTGCCCCTTACATTCACGGTTTCTTTCGCTCTTTGTGTCGGTCAGGTCGTCAACGATGGTCGCTGTCATCAAAGATTCCAACAATCCCACCACCGCCATGGGTGCGGAAAACGGGAAAATGATCGCCAGCGTTTCAAAGTTCAAGGGTACGTCGGGGAACAGAAAGATTGGCAGCGTATCCGGCAGTTTGCCCATATCGCCTACCGTACGGATATCCAGATCAAATAGCACCGCCACCGCGGTCATGGACAGAATGCAGACCAATGGCGACGGCAGGCTCTTACCAATCACCGGTACATGGGGGAACAGATAAATGATGGCCAGTCCCGCCCCGGTCATGGCGTATACGTGCCAGGTGACGTTGGTCAGCTCCGGCAATTGCGATACGAAAATAAGAATCGCCAGCGCATTGACGAAGCCCGTCACCACCGAGCGTGAAACAAAGCTCATCAACTGCCCGAGTTTCAGATACCCGGCCAGTATCTGCAATACGCCGGTCAGCAAGGTGGCTGCGAGCAGGTACTGCAGGCCATGAACTTTCACCAAATCCACCATCAGCAACGCCATGGCGCCGGTGGCGGCGGAGATCATACCAGGCCTGCCGCCGACGATAGCGATAGTCATGGCGATACAGAAAGACGCGTACAGCCCTACTTTGGGGTCAACGCCAGCGATAATGGAAAACGCAATCGCTTCAGGAATCAGCGCCAGCGCAACCACCAGTCCGGCCAGCAGGTCGGCTCGCACATTTCCCAGCCAGTCATGTTTTTTTGAAAGTAACAACATATTTGTTCCACGAACGATCAGAAGCGGAGCGGCCTTCACCAGCAAGGCGAGACCGATAAAAAAGGGGCGTTGGATTATACACATTGCGCACAAAAACGCCATTTTTCCAAATTTTTCGTTTTAGAAAATTCATTCATCGCACCCACTTAGCCTATTCACATACGAATAATTACAAATAATTCAGCGCCAGCCATTTAAATTACGGCATTTTGTGTATAAATTTTATCCATTGCAATTGGCGTCATATTTCGAATGCCGGCTGTATCGCTTTCCTTTCTCAAATAAAAACGAACAAATACGAAGACAGGTTGAGTAGTTATGATCACAATAAAAAACACTTTTAGCGTCTCTATACTTTCTCTCACTCTTGCTGCGGCGCTGCATACCGCCGACGCAGCCGCCGGCCCCTATACCGACAGGCTGACGCCGCAAAAACGCGCGCAGGTGGAAAAATGGGTGGACAGCGAGTTCAAGGACTCCTCCATCAGCCGGGATCAGCAAATCGAAGAGCTGGCCTGGTTTATCCACACCGCCGCGCCTTATCAGGGACTCGAACTGAACGTACTGTCGGAAACCATTAAAACCCACGAATATGAATCCCAGGTGTTGGCGAAGGCGTTCAACGAACTGACCGGGATTAAGATCAACCATGAATTGCAGCCGGAAGGCACAGTCATTGACCGCCTTTGGGTGCAGTTCATTGGCGACCAACACCGTTATGACGCCTTCATCAGCGACTCCGACCTGATCGGCAATCACTCCCGCTCCGGGCGTATTCTCGCTTTGAGCGATTTCATGCAAGGGGAAGGCAAAGACGTCACCTTACCCACTCTGGACATCAACGACTTTATCGGCGTCAGCTTCGTGACCGGGCTCGACGGCAAGATCTATCAGCTTCCCGATCAACAGTTCGCCAACCTTTACTGGTTTCGCTACGACTGGTTCCAACGCCCGGACCTGAAGAAGAAGTTCAAAGAGATTTACGGCTACGAACTCGGGGTGCCGATCAACTGGTCCGCCTATGAGGACATCGCCGACTTCTTCACTAATAAGGTCAAACACATCGATGGCGAGCGGGTTTACGGACACATGGATTACGGCAAGCGCGATCCGTCTTTAGGCTGGCGCTTCACTGACGCCTGGTTTTCCATGGCCGGCGCAGGAGACCCGGGACTGCCCAACGGCAAGCCCGTAGATGAATGGGGCATCCGCATCGAAGGTTGCCACCCGGTGGGCTCCAGTATGGATCGCGGCGGCGCCACCAACAGCCCCGCCGCCGTGTACTCACTGGAGAAATATATCGACTGGCTGAAGAAATATGCGCCGCCGGAAGCCATCAAAATGGACTTCAGCGAAGCTGGCTCCGTTCCCGCGCAGGGCCACATCGCCCAGCAGATTTTCTGGTACACCGCCTTCACCTCAGACATGACCAAGCCCGGTCTGCCAGTGGTGAACAGCGACGGCACGCCAAAATGGCGCATGGCGCCCTCGCCTCACGGAGCCTATTGGCAGGAAGGGATGAAGCTGGGTTATCAGGACGCCGGTTCCTGGACCATTCCCAAAAACATGAGCCCAACCCGACAAAAAGCGGTCTGGCTGTATGCGCAGTTCACCGTCGCTAAAACCGTATCCCTGAAGAAAACTCTGGTGGGCCTGACGCCGATTCGCGAATCCGACTTGAGATCCGCCGCCATGCAAAAAGCCGCTCCCAAACTGGGCGGACTGGTGGAGTTCTACTTGAGTCCCGCCCGCAAAGCCTGGACGCCCACCGGCGTCAACGTCCCGGACTACCCCAAGCTATCGCGCTACTGGTGGCCGACGCTGGCGGACGCCATCACCGGCAAGAAAACCCCGCAGCAGGCGCTGGACACTTTGGCGGAAAGGCAGGATCGGGCGATGGCGGTTATTCAGAGAAACATGGAGCTGCAGTCCTGCGCGCCCAAAATCGCGGACGCCAGTGAGGTCAAGGGCGCAGACTACTGGCTGCGCCAACCCGGCGCGCCCAAGCCCAAACTGTCCAATGAAAAACCCAAGGGCGTTACGGCGTCTTACGACGAGCTGTTGAAAGCCTGGAAGAACGGCCGCGTACGCTGATATCGCCAGGAACACAAGGTATTACGACGCACGATGCGCCGGTCGGAGACTGGGAGTTCAAAGAAGTCACTCTAGTTAATCGACTGGCGCCCTATCTGAGTCCCAAAATGACTCCGCCCCTAGGGAATACCCTAGTCAAAATGACGGGTATTCGCTGAAAGTCTTAGAAGGGCGAGGCATTTCGCCCTTTTGTAACAAAGTGTAAATGTGTATAATTTTTCGCCTTTCCGGTTCTAACAGCAGTTTCTTATGGAGTAGACATGAACCAAATGACACGCACCGACGACGCGCTTCAGCGTCCCAGCTACGATCGCTCAGATCGTTTTTATATCGAAAACGGCGAGTGGTTCTACCTGACCCGCGAACAAATTCCCATCGGCCCCTACGCTTCGCAGCAAGAAGCGGAAGACGGACTCAACGCTTATATCGACTACATGCAGGTAGAAGCGGAATAAAAAAGGGAATGCAAGGATGACGAACTATCACAGGAAGATAGCCCAAAATGAGCCAAGCGCCCGCCAGTCTTAGCAGCGCGACTCTAAGTAAAAAGCGGGTGTTTGGAAATTTCTCCCCCGTAAATTGAACACCGTTGAAATAACTTCCCCCCCCAGCCATCAAGAGCTTACCTATTTAACCCCCCCCTCTACTCTCTCTCAACCCCTCTCACCTGACGTCTGCGTCGTACAAATATCGCCAACCACGCCAATCCAGACAGACAGATAACAGGAAGCAAGATCATACTTGCATGAATCGCTGTATTTTGGGTTCGTTCACAGAAGGTAGGACAGGGATCAAAGACGCCGCAGGGATAGGCCTTATCCCAGTTCACGATATCGTCGCCCTCGCCTTTTTCATCGACGCCATTTGGGCCAATCGAGTACAGCGTCATTTCCGCTCCATGCGAGGGCTCAGGAGAGTACTGATACTCTTGTCCCCAAGCGTCGGTTGGGATTTTGCCGAGATAACCGTTCTTCAACGCCTGTAATCCTTGCTCTCTTGAAGGCAGTGCGTCGTGGTCGAGCTGATACAGACGCAGCGCGCTTTGCAAAGACGTCAACAGGATGCGATCGTCATGCTGGCTGCATTCAATCGCGCCTGGACAGGTACGCAATGTAATCAGAGCGACCATCAAAGCGAGTAACCAAAACCCAAACAATCCTAACGTTAGTTTCTTGACCACTCGCTCCATTTTATTTCCTTACTTTTCGGCCTTTATCCGTAGCTTCATCCGTACCTTTATCTGCAGCCTGTTATCGGTAGATTTTAGCGGCCCATTGGGTCAGGCCCGCCGCGACGCTACCGAAGAAGTCGCCGTCCACGACGGGAATCTCACCAAGTTCCTGCTCAAGCGCGGCGCGGATAACCGGGGATTTGCCGCTGCCGCCGGTGAGGTATACCAGGTCCGGACGGCATTGCGCCAGCTTCAGCGCCTCGCGCACGATGTCGATAATCCGGTTGAGCGGATTTTGAATCGCTTCGCCCAGCATCGCGCGATCCAAAGGCTGGCTGAGGCCTTTTTCGATGTAGTCGAGATTCACCTCATGGGCGTCGGCGTCTGACAGCTCGATCTTGGCCTGCTCTCCGCTGCGCACCAACTGATAGCTCTTGCGGCCTTCCTGCAGCAGCAACAGACGGTTCAATAACTCCGGGCGTTTGGCGTCGCGGCATAGCTGCGCAATGTCATCGCGGGTCTGCCAGGCGCTGAATTCCGCCTGAGTGCGCACATTGTTGATTTCAATGGCGCTCCAGAACGGCTGCGTGGGCATGGTGAGACCAGATTTTTTATCGGTTCCCAGACCAAACAACGGCATCAGGCCTTTGTATGTCAGGTAGATATCCAGATCATTTCCGCCGGTGCGCTGACCGCAGTGCGCCAGAAAGTCATCGCTGCGATTGTCGTTATTGCGGTGCGACGGCCCCATTCTCACCATGGAGCAGTCGGTGGTGCCGCCGCCGATATCGACGACCAGCAGCACTTGGTCCTGCTGCATGCGACTTTCGAAGTTAACGCCCGCTGCCAGAGGCTCATACATGAATTCAAAGTCTTTGAATCCCGCCCGCTGCGCCGCGGAGGTCATGATTTCCATGGCCTGCCGGTTCGCCGCGTCGCTATCCGCTCCTTGATAATTCACCGGACGACCGATCACCGCTTGCGACAGCTCCGCTCCCGCGTTCGCCTCCGCCTGGGACTTCGCCCATATCATCATGGCGGTGACTACGTCTTCAATGAAGTCGAGTTGCGGCCGACTCAGACCGCCAGAACCCAGGAAAGATTTGGGAGACTTGATATAAAAGCCTTCATCCGGCGCTTCGATGTGCAGATCCACCGCCTGCCGGCCGACGCACAGCACTTGTTCGTCAGAACCGATGCTCAGCTCGCGGCGGGCGCGTTGCGCCTGTCCGGCAGCGTTAGGGCGGGAGGTGAGATAGGATTCACGGGCGTCCGGATCAGCAATGCGCCCGGCGACATATTCACATACCAGACTGCGATCCAGAGCATAAAGATTGGAAGGCAGCAACACCGAGTCCCGATCCAGGCCCAGCAACTTCACCTCCGATGACGCCTCTTCTCCGCGACGAATCACGCCCAGCGCGCAATTGGAGGTCCCATAATCAAAACCGGCGAACATAACTGGCCCCTTTTTGGAAAAAAGCCGGCGATTATAACGATGCGGGTCGGGGTGTTCTAGTTTAAATAGAGATAGATTCGGACGACGAGACAACGTCACCTGCCTGATTAACGGGTAAACACGCACAGCAAAACGAGCGCACTTGAACAAATGCGCCCGTTTCGTCGCCCCTTACATTTACTTGCGTTACTCAGTAAGGGCTTGTGCGTCTGGTCGCTGTTGAAGACGGATTTTGAACAACGCGTCTTGCCGTCTTACTTTTGCATCACTCAGACTTCACCACAACAAGCTCTTCCTCCAGGTCAGCCAGAAATTCGGAGGAAATACCGGTGGTGATGGTGGTGTTGCTGGCCTGAGCAAGGGTGACGGATTCTTCGATATCCGCGCCGATTTCACTTTCCAGACCATAATCGCCCGAGCCCCATTTCACGCACTTCCACAACTCCATGGGGGCCATGTAGTCTTCCCGCAGATGCTCTTTGAATAGCTCAATGGCTTCCATCATCTCTCTGGCGGGAACGGCGCTGACGCCGACCATGTAATCGGAGCCGTCCATATTGATGGACGAACGGGGGCTGAGTGAGGACTTGTGATAAATCAACCAGATGTCTTTATTCATAATGAATCCTTTCCGTCTTTTTTATTTTAAGCATGGTGTTACGCAATAAAGTCACGCGCCCTGAAAGGCGTTGAGTTTGTTAAGTATTCATCCAGCGCGTCGATGGTTTGAAAACCCATCGTTGTCGACTCCTTTTCTTCCCCCTTAAGGGTCGCCCTGAATTCCCCATCATAGTAAAGAACCGCCTGCATGCGCTCGCCATCGGAAATGATGGTCGAGCTGGCTTGGCCACCTTCCTTCAGCGTCGCTTCCAGCGCGCTCAAGTTGCGCTGATGGCGCTCTGCGGCATTGCGAGCGCTGATTTCGCCGGGCAGGTCCAGAACAATATAGACCAGCCATAAGACAGAATTGTTGATGAAGGACAAAAGAGATTCCATTATGCGATCCATTTCCCATATCCACGGCGCGGCGCAGGCTGCGCACAACTTACCGATAGGTCCGTAATTTAAACAGACTCTCAGGTCTCCAACAAATTATGCATAGGCGCCAGGGTTTTCTGGCGGCATATTTCTTCAATTTGTTCGTCAATGGAGCGTCGCCAGTCGATCTGCGGCTGATAGCCCAGCACAGCGGTCGCGCGGCTGTTGTCAGCCCCGGTTTCCTCCAGCAAGTGAATCAGGCTGCGGGTAACCAATGGGTCAAAGGGCATCAAGGGATCAATCAGCTCCATCAGTTCGCCCACGCCATAGGCGACGGGAAACGGCACGCTGTAACAGGGTTTGGGAATCTGATGCCGGTCGGCGATGTATTCGATCACTTCACGCACGCTGGGCGGGCCGGAACCGACAATATTGAAGGCGGCGAAGTTTTCTCCCGGCGTCCATTGCGCCGCCAGAGAAAACGCCTGACCGATATCGCGACCATCGATCAGGGGCAAGCTGGTTTTGCCGCCGCGAATCCAGGGAATCAGCCGTGTTTTCAGGCGTGGCAGCAATATCGGCAGAAAACCGACGCGATAACGTCGCCCGACATAAATCCCCATGCGCAGGTTAATCACCTTAAACCAGTCGCGAGCGTATCCGCGCAGGATATTTTCGATGCGCACCAGATTACACAGGTGCGGCCAATAAGGAGGCTCGACGCCTGGACTATAGGGGTCCGAGGAACGCTCCGGCGCGGCGGCGGAAGCAGTGCTGGTGTTGATGAAAACCTTCACGCCCGCCTGCCGCGCCGCCTCGATCAATCCGAGGGTCGGCTGGAAATACAGGCGTTGCGAACTTTCGCGATGACCATACAGAGACGTCCAGGCCGCTGCGTGAATCACCACATCCACGCCCCGGCACACATCCTTGATGTAATTGGCGTCACGCAAATCGCCTTCGCGCACTTCGCAACAGACTTCCGCCGGCAGTGCGCCGGGATGACGGCAGGCGGCGATAGGCCGGATTCCTGGGACTCGACTCAGCGCTTCCAGAATATGGCTCCCGGCGAACCCCGTCGCGCCGGTCACCAGAACTTTCCTGACCTTGAACACCCCGCTGCTCCTCTCCGTCATGACCTTACACCGAAGACGCGCAGGCGGTTTCCTCCCTCTGCTGGTCGGCTTGGGAGACGGATTTGAAAGACCAGGTTTTCTCGCCCTCGCGATGCATCAACCCGATGCTTTCAAGATAACGCAGGTGCGCGGCGGTCTCTCCCAGCGCAAACATATACTGGTGAGGCGGCAGTTCCGTATTGAACAGCATGCCCACCGCTTCGAACACAGTGGTCGGTTCGCCGCAACCGCTCAAAAGTTTCTGCAACTGCCGATGATGATGCATTTTGATCTCAGCGATGCGCTCATGGTAGTTCTCTGAAGGCAGTCCATGGGCAGGGAAATATCTGGCGCAATCAATCGCCAGAAAATCCTCCAGGGACAACAGGTAGTTTTCAAGTGGGTTAGACAGACCGCCCACGATAATGCCGATATTCGGGGTGATTTTCGGCAACACATGGTCGCCGGTGATCATCTCACGGCTGGCCTCATTCCACAGACACAGATGCTCTGGAGAATGGCCGCTGCCGCTGACCACGCGCCAGTCGCCGCTGGCCGCGCTGATGATATCGCCAGTGCGCAGGAACTTGACCTGTAAAGGCAGTTCCTTCACCAGACGCTGATAGTTGCCGCGGTTTTCGATCAGTTGCTCGAAACGCTCCCCGTCCACGCCAAACGCCCGGTAGTGCGCCGCGTAGCGGGGAATCGCGCTTTCCGCAGGGGAAAACCACAGCCGCTGCGCCATCAGCCAGTCCCCTTCGGAAATATAGGCGTCCGCCTTGAAGCGGCGCTGCAGCCAGGCCGCCTGACCAATATGATCCGGATGCAGATGGGTGATCAGGATCTTCTTGATCGGCTTTTGCTGGAAGACCGTATCCGCCAACGCTTCCCATGTCTCACGCACAGCGCGATGATTCAGGCCGGTATCGACCAGAATCCACCCGTCCTGATCATCGATCAGATACAGGTTGATATGATCCAGGCGAAACGGCAGCGGCATTTTCAGCAGGAATACGCCCTGCCCCACCTGAACCGGACTCCCGAAGGGGATGTCCTTGTGTATGTTATCCATATCTTATTCCTCGTGCGTTAACCGCGATCCATGGGAAGAGCGGGCGAACCGCTCGGCATGCCTGACGCGAATCACTCTTTACGCAGTTCAATACCGTAGATATCGAAACCGATGCCCGCTGTCATTTTGGAAGGCGGCCAGTTCACCCACTCCCACAACGGCATGGGGCGACGCGTGACTTTCCAGGGGGCAAACAGTTCGCAGAACTTGTCCACGTTACGAATGTGCATGGGCGCATTGACCTTCTTGAAGAAGGTGCGAATGAACTTGGCGCGCAGGTCGCTCTCCGATCCGGTGATGCCAGTGGTGCTGATTTTCAGCACGGAGCCCGGCGCGCACCAGTCGTACAGGTATTGGAAGGTGCTCTTGATTTCCGCGTCGTCCACGAACATCAACACCGCGTTGGAACCAAAAGCCACTTTTCTGGAATCATCGAAGAAGCCGTCCACCAGACCTTTTTCCAGCAGCCCTGGCAACGCGCCGACGCTGGAGGTTTCGTATCTTGCGCTGGCGCCGGCGGGCAGTTTTCTGCGCGCGTGCTCAACGATGTCCGGGTTGTGATCGACGTACATGATATTGGCCTCGGTCGCCCACTCATGACCTCGGGGAATGGGGCCGGCGCCGATATCCAGAATATTGTTGAAGCCTTCCTGCTGGTAGCCCTCGTACATCTGCCGGACGAACGCGCGGTTGATGCGCATCTTCTCCGGGAACGGGGTGATGAATCCCATCAGGCCTGTAATGATGGAGTCTTTCCAATCGTGGTAGTCACCCTCATCCAAAGCCGCGCTGTAAAGTGTGGCCGTGTTTGAATAGTACTTTGGGTTACTGAAGCTCATTCTACTTCTCTCCGTAAGAGTATTGTTTAGAGCCCCCCACCTCCTCCGCCCGCAGGCGGAATCAGTTTCTTTGGGGGAAGTTTTTTTATTAGTCCGCCGCGCCGGGCCCATCCCAACGTCGGCGTTTAGAGTGCGGCGCTACTGCGCCATGTTCAGCTCCCGTTCTGGAGCGCTTTCTCTCACCGGTCTGGCCCAGATGACTTCCTGAGCCATATCCCGCAGGATCGCCTTGGCGATTTTGCCGGTGGCGGTGCGGGGCAGTTCGTCCAGCGCCTCCACGCAATGAGGGGTTTTGTATTTAGGCAGACGCTCCCGCAGGAAGCGGTGCGTATCCGTCTCCACCCGCTGTTTGTCCTCGAAGCTTTCCGCTTCCCGGGCTACCACATAGGCTTTGGATTTCAACAGCCCGTCGTTGCCCTGGAACACCACCACAGAAGACTCCGCCACCACCCCCAGCTCGCCCAGCACCGCTTCGATCTCCAGGGTGGAGACCCACAGGCCGGAGGATTTGTAGGTGTCGCCATGTCTGCCGACAAAGACATACTCGCCTTTGTCGTTGGCGAAATAGCGGTCGCCGGTCAACAGCGATCCGTCGTAGAAGGTTTCCGCCGTCTTGGCGGGATTGTTCCAATAGCCCTGCGCCAGGGTGGGCCCTTTCACCCGCAGCTCGCCGATGGCGTTTTCCGTCAGGACTTTGCCGTTCTCATCGCACACACAAAGCTCATAGCCAGGCACAGCGCGGCCGTAATAGCTTTCCTTGGCGGAGGAATGGTTGGAGACGCAGAAGATATGCAATGCCTCAGTGCTGCCAATGCCATCCAGCACTTCCACGCCGGTGGCGGCGCACCACTGTTGCGCCAGCTTGATCGGCAGCGCTTCGCCGGCGCTGACGCACAAGCGTACGGAGCGGAAGTTGTCTTCCGTTGCGCCGCCGCCCTCCAGGATGCCCCGATACACCGCCGGCACCGCGAAGAAGACCGTCGGCTTGAGTTGTCCCAAAATATCGCGAATTACTTCCGGGGCCGCCTTGGTGCTGCACAACAGCGCGGTGGCGCCGAAGTACAGTGGGAAGTAAAGCGAGTTCCCCAGTCCATAAGCGAAGAACAACTTGGAGGAAGAGAAAATACGGTCGCGGTCGTTGATCTTCAGGGTTTTGCGCGCAAAGTTCTCCGCGCTGAAGCCCATGCTCACCTGGCGATGAATCGCGCCTTTGGGTTTGCCGGTGCTGCCGGAGGTGTAGAGAATGAAGCCGATGGTTTCATCACTCACCGGCAAAATATCCTCCACCGGCTCCATGCGGGAAGTGGCGATGTCCTCATAGCTGACCACTTCCACATGGGTCTGCTCGTTGATCTGCTCTACGGAGTAACGAGCCACCAGTTCCGCTTCGGTGATCAGCAGCTTGGCCCCGGAATCCTCCAGATAATGGGTCAATTCCTGCTCTTTCGAGAAGGTGTTGAGCGGGATCGCGATGGCGCCGATTTGCTGCGTCGCCAGGAACATCGCCAGATATTCGGGACGGTCGTTCAGCAGCAACGCGACGCGGTCGCCCTCGTCGATGCGGCTGGCTTTCAGGAAACCGGCGTATCGACTGGTCAGGCTCCACAGTTCGTCGTAAGTGTATGAAACGTCCAGCGTCTCCACCGCCGCTTTGCCGCCAAGTCCGGTTTCAACATGCTTTTTCAACAGAAAGTAAGCCGCGTTTTTTGTGGCCGCGCTGCTTATCATAGATTTGTCGTCCATCGCTAATCGCCCTCTGTCTATCATTGCGGAGAGTTGTTCGGCGCTGATCAGCTCCGCGTGTACTTCATCGGATTCTGAGTCATAGCGGGTCAGCGTCCGTTGTGAGCTCAGGGCGGGATTTTCATCCCCGAAATCGTCCCGGAAGAAACAGCCGCGGCTTTCCTGCCGGGCCAGGGAGGAGCGCATAATGGCCTCGCCCACCAGCAGATAGGCCACCACGTCATCCAGTTCCCGGTGTTGCGCCGTCAGCGTGCGTCGTTGATCCCGAATCCAGTCGGCGAAGGCTGCCGCGCCTTCCACATCCACGCCGCTTTCCTGATAGCGCTGCAATCCCTGCTGCAACTCCGCCACCAACTTCTTGTCATAGGCGGACGCTTTGTCATCCAACTCGAACGGCGTAGACAGCAAATGTCCCTGCCGCTTGAGCAAGTCGATCTTTTCTGAAATCACTTTAGCGGCGCAGAGATACAACGCCCACGGTAACCCCCCGACCCGATGAGCGCCGTAGTCGTGCATGGCTTCGCCGCACACGAACACGTTCTTCAGATTGGTTTTGAATTTGTGGTGGGCCACGCCGCCCATGGAAAAATAAGAGATCTGACGAATGCGGCTGCGATCCACCGGATAGGCGTCCGCGACCAGCGCCTTGATCTCGCTGAACGTCTCAAAGTTGTACTCCCGTTCATGCTGGTTCACCGCTTCAAGAATCTCCCGCAGAGCGTCTTGACTGGCTTCCGGGCAGCGTTCCACCAGACCGGCGATCAGCGCTTCTTTGTCCGCGCAGATATCTTCGATGTCGTCGGAGCCAACTACGGCGATGCGTTTGATGCTGCGGTGCAGTTCGCGATAGCGGAAGTCCACGTAGTATTTAAGATCGCCGCCCTTACGCCAGGTCATGAACGCCTGGAAGTGATTGCTGGTGCCGCGTCCGTAGAACAGTTCCTGCTCCAGCCAGTCCACGTGTTCGCCGTTCTCGTCATAGATTTCCGCGCCCGGCAGTTCTTCCGTCGGCGTCAGGGTGCCCAGGTCCGGTTGTCCGTAGCCGTGTTTGAATACGAACTCCAGATTGCTCAACCAGCCGCCGGCGGCGAGATGGCGACCATGCACGGAACCGTAGGTGCCGGTTTTCACCGAACCATGGAACAGGCCGGAATAGCCGCCGGAGGCCAGCACCACCGCGCCGGCGTACACCGCTCCGATTTGATCGCCGCTTTGATACTGCACGCCATGGCAACGCTTGGCGTCGGCGACGATGCGGGTCACCCAGGCGTTGTCTAAAACGACGCCGCCCAGATAACGGATTTCCTGCAGCAGCCGCGCCAACAGATGTCGACCGGAACCGGATTTCAGCGCCACACCCAATTGGATGTTCTTGAGCGCGTCAAACTCCAGCAGCGCGTCCAGTTCCGACGCCAGGTGATTTCTGGTGATGGCGCCGACGTCGGAGTGCTCTTGTCCGCGCCCCAGGTCGGTCAACCATTCCAGATAATCCCCGCGCGTCAACGGAGAGGTGTTGATGGCGCCCACCGACAAAGCGGAAGCGCCCAGCTTGCCGCCCCGATCGCTATCGCTGTAGAAGGCGATGGCGGTGGGGATGCCCTTGCGCAACAGCTTCAGCGCCGTCCAGCACCCCGCGATGCCTCCGCCCACTACGACGACATCAACGCTTATAGGATCAAGATTACTCGCAACCATGTTGTCCTCTCCGTGGTCATTTCTCAGTTGATCAGGCCAGTTCCGCGAAGTATCGGGATGACTTGTCCAACCGACGGTGCACGCCGCCGTAAATGGGGTTGCCGTAATCCCGGTAGTTGTAGTCTTTCATTTCGAAGCGCACGAAATCGCGCAGATAATCGAGCTGCTCCTGGGTCACCTCATCGCGTTCGTGCAGGTCCTTCACCATGGTGTAAAACTCTTCGAACTTGGCGACGAAGTTGTCGTCGCCGACGTTGAGCAGCAGGAACTTGGGATCGTGCGGACGTTTGATGCCGCCACGGTGCACGAAGCTCTCCGCACCCATGAAGCAGAAGAAGCAGTAGTACTTGAACACTTCGAAGTGGCGCATGCTCTTGTAGATGCCGTCCACCATGCGGCAGACGTACTTCCACTCCTTGAACAGCGCGGTTTCGTAGTTCTCCAGATATTGACGGGAAAAGTCGTCGTCCTTGAGCATCTTGGTATGCAGCATGTCTACGATGCGATGTGCGCAAAGTAAGGTAAAGCCGAGTCCGGTACTAAACCAACCATCACCTCCTACCGCCGAACCCGGCAACATGGCCCAACGATCGCCGACCGCTTGTTTTGTACGAAACTGAATGCGTTTGGTCTTGATAAACGGCATCAAGGTTTCGCGTCCCTTCAACATCTTTTCGACAATCGGATAACGTCCGATGATCTCCCAGAATTCTTCTTCCCCGGTTTTGTCATTGATTGGATAGGTGTCGATATCCAGGTTCAGCCCCACGCTGGTGACGCCGTTGTCGAACGGGATGAACCAGATCCAGCCGCCGTCGAAGCAGTGGTGCTGAGTGCCGCGAATACGCGGAACCGGGGTGCGTCCGATAAAGGCGTCATCACATTCCAAACTGCTTTCGAAGTCGCCGATATCCTTGAAGTGAGTGAAAATGCTGCGGCTTTTCAGCGGCGTATCCAGTTCTTCCTGCGGCACAATCAGGTCGTAACGCTGGGAAATCAGCGAACGATGGCCGGTGCCGTCGATGATGAACCTGGTTTTGATTTCGCTGGCGCTTCCGTCTGGACGGGAGCACTTGATCACCGCGCCGTCGTCATTGAATTCAATGTCTTCAACGGTGGTTTCCTCGAAATAATCCGCGCCGTAGCTGATCGCCACGTCCACCAGATATTTGTCGCTCTCCGCACGGTACAACTGCGTGTCCACTTCCGGCGTCTGCACGATGATTTCCGGCACGGCGCCATTGCTCAGTTTGGCGGAGGACAATCCAGGTTCATGCCAGAAGTAGTGGAACAGCTCCTTGGGTCCGCAGGTGATCGGCATGTGCGCGTTCATGATGGTGTCGTAACTGGCCAGATTGACGAACTCGGGAATGTCGTATTTCTGACCCAGGTGCCGAATCGTCTTACTCATGATGGGCGTAGTCGATTCGCCCAGCGCGAAGCGCGGGTGCTTGCCCTTCTCAATCAGCGCCACAGTGTGGCCCAGTTTCGCCAGCATGATGGCGCTTGCGGCGCCTCCGAATCCTGATCCGATGATTGCAACGTCGTACATAACTTTATCCATCCGTATTAATGTGCCGTGTCTGTCCAAGGTCCCCGTCTACGCCGCCGTCATGGTCGGCAGCGCCTGACGAATCCTGTCCGTGTAGCTTCTGAAGTACTCCGTGCTACACAGTTTCTCCGGCAGCACACGGGTCAGGTAATTGATGTATTCAAAGGGGCTGATGCGATTGCCATCCACGTCGAAAGTGGACTCATGTATCCCCTCGCCGCTGCGGAAGCGCAGGAAGCGAGTGGAAGGCAGCCGCAGAATCGCGGTTTCTTTCGCCATCAGACGCACCTGCTCCTTGCTCAGTTCAGGATGTCGACGCTGCAAGATGGCCGCGTTAAGAGAGTTGAGCAGCCACTCGATCTCTTTGATGTAACCGCCAATCGCCTCTTTGTTGGACATGGTTTTGAAACTGAATTCGAGGTTGGACTCGCCGCCCTCCTCGCTGCCGAACATTTCCAGCGCGCGGGGATACCAGAGATTGATCTTTTTCTGGATGTCCGCCAGGGTCCAGGGGCCTTCGCCCACCGCCGCCATTTCGCAGATTTCCTTCAGCACTTCCCAACCGGTTTTCAGGTGGAAGGCTTCTTCTTTCAGCATGGGACGCATGCTGGCGGCCATGGGCGCGTAGGCGAACTCTTCCTGCATGGTGAGCTGGAAGCGCCCCACCCGGTCGATGAAGCAGGCGAACGTGACGTTATCCAGCGAGTCCGTAAAAGGAATGTTGAACGCGTCCAGCACATGGGAGCCGGTGTTCATGGACAACAGCTCGTCCAAAGTGTTTTCCGCAATGCGGCTGGACCCGGTGGTGGACCAGCTTGGGTCGTGAGACAGCACCCAGAACATCTGATAGGCGTGACGAAATTCTTCCGCCATGATGCGCAGCACGCTGAACTTCGCCTTATCCGTGTAGCAGGTGTTCACAGTGTCCATATGCTGCTGGATAGAGCCCAGCTCAGTGCTGCACTGGGCCTTGATGATGCGCAGCGCCTGATACAGCATGGAGCCTTTCATCTCGCGGGCGGTGGCGTACTTCTTCACGCCCTGATACTTGCCCTGATTGATGAGATCCGCTTTCACTTCGGAGAGCTTGGCGGTCAAGCGCCAGGCAGGATCATTCGGGAAGTAGACATCCCAATACTTCTCCAGCAGACCGATGTCCGGGAAGTTCTTGCGCTGCCATTCGATCAACGCGTCGTGATACTTCTTATCAATGGTGTATTCGTTAATGGCGGCCATTTTCCTATGCCCCTTTAAAGTTGGGTGTGCGTTTTTCGATGTACGCGCTCATGCCTTCCTGACTGTCCGCGCCGATGAATAGTTGCTCCTGCAGGTGGCGCTCCAGCAGCAGCGCTGAGGGAATGCTCTCCGCATAACCTTTACTGATGGCCAGCTTGGCGTAGCCGATGGCGGTGCTGGCGCCGTTGGGCGGCAGAAACCGGGTCATGTAACGCGCCACCCAGGCCAGAGGATCTTCTTCGTCGATGCAACGGAACAGACCTGTTTCCACCAGTCGCGCCAACGTCACTTGTTTGCCGGCGAGCGCAGCGGGAAGCTGGCTGGGATAACGTTGCAGAATCGCCAGTTCGCCCGTGGGCAACGCCACCTCCGCCGTCAATCCGGCCTGATCGCAGAAGCGGAAGTCGCAGGCCAGCGCCAGTTCCATTTCCAGCTCCGACATGGCGCGGTTGCAGTAGAGCACGCACAGGCGGGCGAAGCCGTCGATGCGGGAGAACACCCTGCGTCCGTACTCGACCACAAAGTCATCGTTATCAATCAGCTCGTCGGCTCGCAGGAGGCCCGCAGACAGATCGATCGCCAAGGCGTATACGTCTTCGTCGATGCGGGCCTCCAGCAGCCGTTCGTTGAGCGCGCGCAAGGTGGAGAACGCATCCGCCGAGGCGCTGGCTTCGGTCAGAGTAATCAGCGCCAGCCCGTTCTCTTTGCGCAGGGTCGCCAATCCTTCGGGGAACGGCGTGCTCAGACTCTGCGCCAGCGCCGCGCCGGTTTCGCTGGAGAGCGTCGGCGCCGGTTTCAGCGCGTTCAGTTGCTCGCGGGTGAACGCGATGGCGCGATTAAGGAAGCCTTCCTGGGGATAAATCTCATCCACCAGACCGATTTCTTTCGCCCGCTCCGCACTGATGAACTGCCCCTGGGTGATCATTTCCAGCGCGGTCTGCGGTCCCACCAGACGCGTCAGACGTTGCGTGCCGCCCATCCCCGGGATAACGCCCAGGCGCACTTCCGGGAAACCGATGTTGTACTCGCCTTCCACCGCCACCCGCTTGTGCGCCACCAGCGCCAATTCCAGTCCGCCGCCAGTTATGTTGCCGTTGATGGCGGCGACGATCAGCTTCTTGGAATGAGTGATCGCTTCCAGCACTTCCGCGGCGTACAGAATGAAGTTGGAGTTGAACTTCTTGCCCGCGGTCAGCAGCATGCCGATGTTCACTCCGCCGGAGAAAAAGCGCGCGCCCTTGCCAGTGATGACGATCGCCTGCACCTGCGGGTCCGCCTCCAGCGCCAGGAACTTGTATTCCAGTTCATGCAGCAGGTCGTAAGTCAGTGTGTTGGCGGACGGATCGTCCAGTTCCAGAATGGCGATGGACTCATCCAGGCGATTGTTGATAAAGCGAAAATCCATGTTTGTCTCCTTGCTGGCGTTGCGGGAATCAGGCGGGCGACGCCTGCAGTTTTTGACCTGCGCGGGCGCGTCTCATGCTGCGCACCACATCGCCGACTTCATCGAGAAAACGCGGGTGTTTCAGGGTGAAGCCGGTGCTCTTCAATTTGGCGTTGCTGATGCGCTGGGACAGGGTCATGAACTCCACCGCGCACTTGCCGCCCAGGATCGCCACCAGCCATCTCGGCATGGTCATCACCCGCGTCTTACCCAGCGCTCTGGCGATGGAGGTGACGAATTCGCGCTGAGTGACCGGCTGGTCGTCGGCGATGTGAAAAAATTCGCCGGCGTATTTGACGTCAGTGATATGCGCGATGGCGCGACCGACATCTTCCACGTGTCCGGTGGTGATGTAGTTCTTGCCGTCGCCGACCACGCCCATCTGCCCTTTTTCCAGCGGCTTGACGAAGACTTCGTCAAAGGAGGAAGTGGGCTTGTCGCCGTATACCACGCTGGGGGCCACGGCGATGATCAACGGCAATCCTTCGGCAATCGCCTGCTGGCACAGCTTGGTGGCGGGCGTCGCAACCCGGTTGAAACCGGAGGGGGTATAGCGAATGGGGGTTTCTTCCGTCACCCAATCCAAGCCCATGTCTTCGAAGATGGTGGTGCCGGTGACGTTGACCACCGCTTTGATGCCTTTTCGGCGCGCCAGATCGATAGTGACTTTGATCCAGCGGGTGTATTTCTCGCAGCACTTTTCCGCGTGGCTGACGCTGAAACGCGCCGGCATGCCGTCGGTGAAAAAGCCCAGCACATTGATGGCGTAATCGATCTTGGGCAGCTTTGACAGCCACTCTTCGGGGCGGTAGACATCGCCCATGACGGGCGTGACGCCGATGGATCTCAATTTGGCGGCGCTGGCTTCACTACGCGCCAGTCCCAGTACTTTATTGCCTTTGGCGATATGGCTTCTGGCGGTTTCCTCGCCGATGAATCCGGTTGCGCCCATAATGAATATGGTGTCCACAGTGCCTCCTTCTAAAGACAGTCTTCGTTTCGCGTGCTTTTAATTGTTGTCGCAGTGGAGTTCGCCGAAGCGTCCCTGCGCCCGCCGTTCAATCCCGGTACTTGTCCTCATGGGTGAAACGGGCCGCCGGAATGCGCCTTTTGCCTGTCCCCGGCTGGCTGACGCCTTTGCCTATGGTCAGAATCATGGCGATCTCCACTCTGTCTTCATCCAGATGCAGAAGCTCGGAAACCCGTTTGTAGTTGAACCCGGACATGGGGCAGCTTTGATAGTCCAGCGATTCCGCAATCAACATCACCGACATGGCGAACAGATTCGCGGAACGCATGGCCTCATCTCTCTCCAGCGCAGGATTGTTTGCGTATATGGAACGCAGCATGTTGGCGAACGCCGCACGGTCCTGGGGATTACGGCTGTGGCAGAACGGCATGCCGGGAGTGGCCCAGGCTTTCTTGTCGGCGCACACCACCAGAATCTCCGCCGCTTCGCTGATCTGCTTTTGATTCCAGGCCGCTTTCAGAATCTCGTTTCTGAGCGCCTGGCGCCGCACCCGAATCACGCGCCAATGCTGTATATTGAAGGCCGAAGGCGACAGACTTGCCTGCTGCAGGATGTACTCCACATCCGTTTCCGGAATGACGCAGTCCGCATGGAAGCGTTTGTACGCCTTGCGTTTACGCAGCAGTTTCGAAAGCACCGCGGCGTCCTGACGTTGCGAGCCCGGCTTGGTGCGTTTGAAGTATCCGGTGTCCGCATCGGCTACCCAGTCTTCTATGGTTTCGTATTCGCCTTCGATGAATAACATGAGCCTGCAATCCGTGATTTCGCTGTTTGAAAAACCTTAATTGACTCCCCTTCTCGTTGGCTACAACCAAAATCGGGACACAATGTCTCACCATTAACGGTTGCTCAGAGGCGCCCCGCTCATTAAGAATTTGGCCGATAGCAAAGTTGGAACGCTTTATTTAAGTGTTTGAATTAACGAGAGATAAGGAATGCAGCAGACGCATTTCGGAAGTGGAGCCCAGTATGAGATTCAAACCAGAGACGGGTAAATTCAGAACGGAGACAGGATTGTCCCGGTTATTTACCCAAGGCGCGGCGACCTGGACGGAAAACGACGGCTTTCTCTGGCGACTCATGCGTCAGACAGCAGAGGAATTCGCCGAAGCCGCCGAGCGGTTTCTCATTCAGGCGACGGAAAACGCTACCGCTCCCACCGAAAAAGAACGCAAGTTCGCCCCCGCCGCCGCATTGCGCTCGTTGCGCAGCCGACTGTTCCGGGCTCACCGGGAAAGCGGCGCCTACAAGCGCATTGTCATGGTGAAGTTCAAGGACGACGCCTCCGCCGCGGATATCGACAGTTTTCAGCAGGCGCTCAATCGCCTCGCCGCCCTGTCCGAAGGTCTGTTGAGCATGGATTGCGGCCCCATACATCGGCTGCAGGGAGAAGAATCCTTATCAGCGGTGTCGCCCGATGTCAGTTATGGAGATTTCATTTCCATCTGGACCTTCAAGTCGGAGCACTACCTGCAACGCTTCATCGACAATCCCGAGCACAAGAAGATCGCTGCGCGTTATTTCAAACCCGTAGTGTCCAACCGATACGTCATCAATCACCTGTCCCGGCCCCACGACGCTTGAGTCGCGGGATGACCGGCGGCGGTCACACAGGAATCAGCGGAGATTCATCATGCAAAGAGGAGCACTTTCCATCGCATTTCTGACGGCGGCGCTGACGGCCGGCGCGGTTCAGGCGGGCAATTACGACGAGAAAAACATCAACGGATATCTGGACCCGATCGCCGCGCGCCATCAGTCCGAGTCCCAGAAAAAAGGACTGGAGATTTACACTCATCAGTACCTGATTGACGAGGGCTGGACCTCAACCGAGGCGCGCATGGAAATGACTCTGGTGGACGCCCAGGGCCGCACCAGCAAGCGCCTGGTAATCAAAAAAATGATGGAGGAAGCCGGGGTGCCTGATAAAACCATCGGTATCTTCGTCGAGCCCAACGACATCAAAGGCACGGTGATGCTTACCTTTGAACAGTCCGAAGGCGCGGACAATCAGTGGCTGTTCATGCCCACCATCAAGCGCACCAAGAAGATCAACGCGCAGAACAAGTCGGGCTCTTTCGTCGGCTCCGAGTTCAGCTGGGAGGATATCTCCACCACGGAACTGTCCAAATACACGTACAACCTGCTGAGCGAAACGCCGGATTACTGGGTGGTGGAACGCACGCCGGTGTATGGCTATTCCGGTTACAGCAAGCAGGTCACCCATGTGGACAAGAGTAACTATCAGACCAGTTACATCGAGTTTTACGACGCCAAGGGCGACATGCTGAAAACCCTGACGCTGAGCGAATGGAATAAGTACGAGAACCGCTTCTGGCGTCCCAAACACTTTGAGATGGTGAACCTGCAGAACAAGAAGAAAACCATTCTGCAGCTCAGCGACTATGTGTTTGGCGCCGCTGACGGCGGCGAGTTCAACAGCTTCAACCTGAGCCGGGTGAGCAACGACACCCTGCGCCGCTTTTAACCTCGGCGGCGAAAGGGATGCTCATGCCCAGGCACTCACACTTGCGATTTGCGTCACAGCGAGCGGGCGCGGCGACCCTGGCGTTAGCCATCGCCCTGCCCCTCGGCGCCGGCGCTGCGGACATCTCCGTCACCAGCGCCTACCTCAGCCCTGAGATTTACTGGTATCCGCAGAAAGGCGCGCCGATTCAGGATCATGGCAATGCGGCGCTGGCAGGATCGGCGGAGCTGTTCACCTACCTCCCGCACAACTGGAGCCTGAAAGCCACGCCGTATGGTCGCGTGGATTTCGTTGACGACAATCGTCACCGCGTCGACTTCAAGGAGCTGGACTTCGAGTACTTCCACGATAGCCACATCGTGAATATCGGTCTGCGTCATGTGTCCTGGAGCACCGTGGAAGCAGTGAACGTTCTGCCGTTGCAGGTGGCGGATGTGATCAACCAGCGCGACATCGCCGGCGATCCGGCAGGCCAGGACAAACTCGGCGCCCCCAGCATTCGCTACGCCTATCAGGCGGAATCCATGCAGTATGAAGTGTATGCGCTGCCCTGGTTTCGCGAGCGCACTCTGCCCAGTCGCGAAGCCCGGGAGAATCCCACCCGCGGACAACTGGAGTTCGACGAGGACGACGCCCTGTTCACCGATGATCGGGACAATCACCGCCTGAGTTACGCGCTGCGGGTGGAGAAAGTAACCGGAGAGGTGAACCTCGCCGCCTTTCATTACGACGGTTATCGCCAGGACCCACTATTTGTTCCCGGCGCCGAGCCCGGACATTTACGCCCGCTGTATTACAAGGTGAGAACCACGGGTTTTACAGTGCAGGGCACCGCGGGAAGCTGGTTATACAAAGGCGAGTTCGCTTACAACAATACGGAAGAGTCCAGCTCGCGCTATACGTTGCCGACAGACTTTTTCGCCGCCGTGGCGGGAGCGGAATACACCTTTATCCGCCCCGAAGAACAAGCGGACCTCAGCGTTTTCGCCGAGTATATCTATGACTCTCGCGGCGATGACGCGCTGGGGACGCCTTTCGATCAGGATCTCTTCGTCGGCGTGCGCTGGGCCTCCAACGATTACAACGACAGCACGCTGATCGTCGGGGCCATTGCGGACCTCAATCACAGCGCGGCGGTCTATCACCTCAACTTCAAACGTCGTCTGACCCCCAATATCGCCATGGAACTGACTTTACGCGGTTACGACCCAGACGACAGCGATCCATTGTATCCCCTGCGCGATGACCAATTGATCAACGCTTCATTCACTTACTATTTCGACTGATCCGGTGATTCACTATGAACAGGCTAGCTCTCACTCTCGCCCATCTGATCATCGCCGCCCCGAAACGGGTGATTGCGTTTCTGCTGTTGATGCCCGTGCTTCTGTCGCCGGGTTTGCAACACATCAAATTCAATGACGATTATCGGGTGTACTTTTCCAAGGACAATGTGGATCTGGTGGCCTGGGAAAATCTGTTGGACACTTACTCCCGCACCGATCCGCTGATTGTGACGGTAGAGGCGACCCAGGGCGCGGACCTGTTCTCCCCGGAAGTGATGGAAGCAGTGCAGCGGCTGACGGAAGAGTTATGGCAAGTGGATTTCGTCACCCGCGTGGATTCAATCACCAACTTCCAGCACATTGAGGCGGACGCCGAAGAAATCCTGGTGGAAGATCTGGTTGTGCCGGAGAAACTGCATAATCCAGGCTATCTCAGTTCCCGCCAGACCATTGCCGAGAGCGAGCCGCGCATCAAGGACAGAATGCTGTCTTCCGATGGCAAGGTCACCGCCATTTATCTGCAGTTGATGATTCCCGACAAGGAAAACGCCATCGCCGAGGCCGCCGCCAAGGTGCGCTCCATTCGCGATGACTATGAACAACGCTACGCCAACCTCGACATTCGTTTGGGCGGCATCGTCATGCTCAACGCCGCTTTCGATGAGTACGCCCGCGCCGATATGGCGACGCTGTTTCCACTAATGTTCCTGATTTTCATGGTCATCATGGCGCTGCTGTTCCGTTCCTGGAAAGTCACGTTGTGCATCGTGTTCTCAACGATTCTCACGGTTTTCTCGGCCTTTGGCGTCACCGGTTTTCTGGGTATCGAATTCAGCCCCCACAGTTCCATTGCGCCTCACGTTATTCTCACCATCAGCGTGGCGGTGGGCATCCATGTGGCGCTCAGCTACCTGTTCGGTCGCGCCCGCTATCCAGGCCGGGATGATGCGGTCAAACACACGCTGCAACAGAATATTTATCCTGTCACCCTGACCAGCCTCACCACCGGCATTGGCTTCTTGTCCATGCTGTACAGCGATGTGCCGCCATTTCAACATCTCGGCGTCATGTGCGCGCTGGGCGTGCTGTTCGCCTACATCAACTCCATGATTTTGATTCCGGCGTCCATGATGTTAATGAACATTCAGCGCGATCAGTCCGCCACTTCCGTGATCAGTCAGCTTTGCAAGGCGCTGGGGGAATTTCTGGTGCGCAGAAAGGCGTTGGTAGCGGTGGTGTTTCTGGGCCTGATGTCGGCGCCGCTTTATGGATTACGCTATTTCACGATCGACGATCATCCGGTGAAAATGTTCGAGAAAGGCACTGAATTCCGGGACGATGCTGACTTTATCGATCAACGTCTGGCCGGCACCACAACCATTCATTTCAGTCTCGACACCGGCGCTGAGCAGGGCATTTCCGATCCGGTTTTCCTGCAAGACGCAGAGGCGTTCAAACAGCATTTGCTCGATGACCCCATGATCAATCATGTTGCGTCTTTGACTGATACGCTGAAGCGGGTCAACAAGTCTCTGCACAATGGCGATCAGGCGTTCTATAAAACGGCGGATTCACAGGAAGCCAACGCCCAGGCGCTGCTGTTCTATGAAGCTAACCTGCCCTTCGGTCAGGAGATCAACAATGAGATCAATATCGCCAAGTCCTCCACCCGCATGATCGCCACTATCTCCTCCTCCAGTTCCAGTGAAATCATTAATCTGGTGGACCGCACGCATCAATGGCTGCAGGACAATGTACACAGTTTCAAAAGCCGGGGGGTGTCGGTGCTGGTGATGTTTTCTTATATGATTGAGCGTCTGGCGGACAATATGATCATCAACGCCGCGCTGGCCACCGTATTGATCGGTCTGGTGTTAACGTTGACCTTGGGCAGCGTGCGCCTGGGGCTGATATCCATGGCCCCCAACCTGGCGCCCATACTGGTGGCGTTTGGCGTCTGGTCGCTATGCGGAGGCGCACTGGACTTCGCCGCCGTGCTAATCTTCGCCATGACCCTGGGCGTAGTGGTGGACGACACCGTCCATTTCATCAGCAAATACCTGCGCCTGACCCGCGATCAGGGCATGACGCCCAACGAAGCCGTCGTGGAAACCTTCCGCAGCATCGGCCCCGCCCTGCTGATATCCACCGTCGTCCTGTCAGTCGGCTTCCTCGCCTTCTCCCTCAGCCACTTCCACATGAACGTGACCCTGGGCATCATGTCCTCCCTCACCTTCCTCATCGCCCTCATCTTCGACTTCATCATGCTCCCACTCCTCCTCCTGGCCTTCGGCCCCAAACCAAAACCCGCCGCAGAACCACTGAAGAATACCGTGGCGGCTTGAAGAATTTGGGAGTGGTTGGCGCCCACCGCTTTGTGCGGTGGGTTGATAGGAGACGCGACAGAGAGGGTTCTTCCAACTCTAGGGAACCTCTGAAAAACTACCTGCGGCGTCGCCAACGTTTTTCAGAGATTCCCTAAAGAACAATTTCCCTGTTCTACACACCCCGTTCGCCCTGAGCTTGTCGAAGGGCCTCCCAGAGCGCTAATCTAAACACTGACCAGCCTGGGTAGAAAAAACAACTGGATTTAACGTTAGTGTTCCACTAATTCCGGTGTCCGCCTGTCGAATAAGAAACGAGTCATCAAGAGCCCTTCGACAAGCTCAGGGCGAACGGAGGGAGTCGCGGGGAAATCGCCCAGCATGTTCAATATTTGCCAGGTTGGCCGCCGAAAAAGAGGATGAGACTTAGGGCGCCTCAGTATCATTAGAGTTTACGCTCCCTGAGCTGGTTCAGGTGATTTTCTGAACTCTTTTGTCCACAATCATAGGCGCGTACTTCTGCCGACGGATATCATTGCTCATCTGATACTTTCTCCCAGATACTTTCATATCCCTGCCTTTCAAGATATCCAGATATTGAATACATTATTTTCTCATTCCAAAACTCGTTGGATTCAACAAACAAAGATGGCTCACCCTGTTCTTCATCTTCAATAGATTTATCCACCATTCGCCAAAAGAAACGACTTAAGTATTCAGCCTCGTCTTCAGAACATGCTTCTCCCGCCTCCAGTATATTTAACGCTCTAGAGTCGTTCATTTTCCTAGCGTAATGAGAAACGTACTCTTTTTCTTCAGGAAATTTGAAAGTAATCATAATACTCCCCCTTCATTTCGGATTACTGACATCCGGTGAGCCACAAATTTCAGTTTCTCTACAAGTTTGCTTACATGCATTCTCCCAGTGACTGCATGGTGATAACCCTCTGCGCCAAACCCAACAAAAACTCACAACGGCAAACTCAAGTCAGCTTTTACCGCTTCGATAGCAATGATGGTGTAGAACTTACTGATCTTCATGTCGTCTGGAAACAGTTTGCGGGTGAGTAGGTCGTATTCGGCGATGTTGGCCACGTTGACGATTAATACAAAATCGAACTCCCCTGCTACGTAGTAGCATTGCTGCACTTCCGGGAATTTGATGACGCGGCGTTTGAAGGCGTCGACGATTCGTGGTCCGCCTTTTTCCAGAATTACCTGAATGATAACGGTCATTCTGTTACCCAGCAGTTGCGAGTTCAGAATCGCCACTTCCTTGTGAATAATCCCCTGCTCTCTCAATCTCTTAATGCGACGCTGGATCGCCGTGGGCGATAGGCCGATTTTCTCCGCCAGTTGTTGGGAGGTTTGCTGGCAGTCTTCCTGCAGTGCTTTGAGTAATGCGACGTCAAACGAGTCCAGTGCGTTCATTTTCGCCTCCTTTATGCGTTTATTATGAAAATAAGCGGATTTCCGACATTCTAAATCATAAATACGCAGAAATTCCCCCCAGCCCTCCTCCTAAAATGTCGTTCTGGCATTCGGCAATTAAAAGTTTCAAATAGCAGTAGGTGAATCGTGACAATTGAGCGGGCTCGTATTGGACAAGGCATCGCCATGGGCGTCCTGGCGGCATTGATTTGGGGTATCTGGCCGGTTATTTCCCGTCTGGGCGTGCAGCAGACTTTAACCGCCTATGATGTGGCAGCCATTCGCTTTATTGTAGCTGGCGTGATTTTTCTGCCCTGGGTCATCAAGTCGGGTTTGGGTGGCCTGACCTGGAGACAGGCGCTGATCCTCACCACCGGCGCCGGCGCGCCCTATGTTTTGATCAGCGTTGGCGGTCTCACGTTAGCGCCCGCAAGTCATGGCGGCGTCATTATTTCCGGTTGCGCCTTTTTGTTCGCCACACTGGGCAGCGTCCTGTTATTGGGCGATCGGCCCTCTTCACAGCGTAGGATCGGTTTCATGCTGATCGCCTTGGGCATCATGAGTATTGGCTATCGGAGCGTCACCACTTCATCGGACGCTCTCGCTAACGCTTGGATTGGGGACCTGGTGTTCGTCCTGTCCGGTTTCCTGTGGGCGTCCTACACCCTCAACAGCAAACGCTACAATGTTCCGCCGGTCACCGGAGCAGCCATCGTGTCCGTTCTATCCATGCTGATATATGTTCCCGCTTATCTGGCGTTCGGTGAGCCTCACCTGCTTCAGGCAAGCGGGCAGGAGTTACTGGTTCAAGGCGTTTTCCAAGGCGTCCTCGCCGCAGCCATCGCCCTGGTGTGCTACACCAAATCCATCTCCATTCTGGGCGCAGCGCAAGCCGCCGTCTTCACGTCTCTGGCGCCCGGCCTGGCAGTGCTTTTCGGTGATGTAATACTCGGCGAAACGCCAAGCTCCGCCGAATATATCGGCGTCTCTCTGGTCATACTGGGATTGCTGACTTCACTAGGATTATTCAATTGGCGGAGAGCGTCCACAGTCACAGCGGCTGACGGGTAGTCACAGCTTTACAATCAGCTGCCGTCTCTTACCTGGCGAGACATGACGATTTACTCTTGGTAGAGAAAGTAGTTTTACAACGCAGGCGCCTTTAAAAAGCAGCCTGCGTTATCAATAAGTCCGTTTTTAAATTGATTCTTCGGTGGCTTTAAAATACATCGCAAGAGCAGCAACCTGAGTGCTAAGGATAAGCAATTAATACCTCCTCATTAGTCACTATCTTGCGCGACCATCAATCGCCCTCCTCTATTAATCCAATATTAATAATCCCTAACGCCAAAGATCACAAGAATCCTTCCCTTTCAATGTATAGATAGACGCCAAATTTGTAGTTATTATTCATACCCTTACGAAAGACGGCAGTCATCATTGATGAACACCGCCCAGTAAAACCCAGCCCCGGAAATGGAATGCCCCACATTATGGATGATGACGAAACAAACTGTTTCTTTATAGAGCAAAAGCGCCTCATTGCATGCGCACCCGCGCTCATTTCAATACCCACTCCTGCAACACATAATAAGCTTGATTAAGGATAACGATGAAAATAGTAAAAATTCTAATAGCAACATTGGTAGCGCTTTACCTTACGGGATGCGCCTCGAATGGCCGCCATATGTATGTAGACGGCAAGTGCATATCGTGCTGGAACAACCCTATTACGGAGGAACCATTAAACTATGAGCCTTCTGAGAGCAGCCGTCATGAAGCACAAACCAAACAAGAGTTACTAACCTGGCATGCCTTGATGCTGGAAGGCCTGTCAGAGTCCAACGTCAAGGACCTGACGCCATATGGAGAAGACTACTTAAAACACAACCTTGGAATTAAGTTCGTTTCGCAACGCAACAATGAAATTTCATACCGCAAAGACATTCATCGAGCCACTTTAGAGCTGGAAAGCGCACTGGCCCAGCACTCCTTAAACAACGCGTATCAAATTACGGTTCCTGTTGAACTAGGAAAGTACGATTTTGATAAAGAGGCGTTTCCTTTTAGACCAGCGAAAGACTTTACCTTACGTGGGGGTAGCAATATTGAAATACTGCCTCGTGAGATCACGGTGACAGTTGAGAACCCTTCAGAGATCCCCAGTCTGAAAATGAGCACTGAAGATGCAGAATCATTCCTTAATCACAGAAACAATGGGCGCTGGGTGTATGTTCGCTACATTATCGAGATAACAGGCATGAGCACGCCTTCAGCATTTCAGTCTCAAGTTAGAGAAGTACAGTTTATCGATATAAACCCAAGTATCGTGACAAGAGACAATAAAGAAGTATATCCGCCGTTTCGCTCTGTCAAAATCTAGCGGGTTGAATACTCACACGTCTGTCTCGCATATCGGGCGCTTGAAGAAATTGACGGGCAATCACACTGCTGACTCTATTCCGTCACGCTTTCGACGCAAGTAAATACAAAGGTAAAAGTAAAGAGCGAGCTTTCCGATATCTCCGAAGGGGGGACAATATCGGAAAGCTCCGGGCGCGCTGCTTACTTTTGACTATTTCTGCATCAGCAACGGTTCTCTGTCGACATTCTTATGCGGGGGAATCATGGTATGGGGGGATGGGAAAACATCGTCGACATATATTTCCCAGGGAGGTATTGGGCGGGTTTCCTCTACAACGTGGTTAATGAACTTCCTTACGTGGGCGGGTTGGTGACGGGATTGGGTGTACACCAGGTTGAGATGCCGCGTGGGTTGGAAGCATTCTTTCTGAATGGGGATCAGAATGCCTTCTCTGATTTCATCCACGCACATAAACACCGGCAGTACAGCAATACCAAAGCCGTCCATCGCCATTTGTTTCGCCAATGAAAAGTCATTTATCTGCACGCGATCGCCAATCTTCTCATTGATCCGGAAATCATCCAGAAGCTTGCAATCATGCATGGCGATAATAGTGTGATTAATGACGTCATTGGGATTATCAGGCAGTCCGTTCATTTCCACATATTCCGGGCTCGCCACATAAGTAAAGGTCAATACGCCAAGTCCCCGCGCGATCATGGTCGAATCCACCAATGGCCCCAGCCGGAACGCCATGTCTATTCCTTCACTGATAAGACAAGTGCGGCGGTTGCTGAGGTGAATATCGATTTTTACTTGCGGGGTTTTCTTGAGGAAATTGGTGAACAATTTCGACATGGCGTTATTGTTATTAAACGCCAGGGGCATACTGACTTTAATTTCACCTACCGGAGTGCTTTGCAGGGATTTGACCATCGCATTGGCCTCCTCCGCTTGCTGCACTATACAGGTGCAATATTGGAAATACGCTTGACCGGCGGTGGTCAATTCAAAGTTACGAGTGGTTCTCCTTATCAGGCAAACGCCTAATGATTCCTCCAATTGAATAATTTTACGACTGATGGTTTGTTTACTTATACCAAGCATCTGACTTGCGGAAGTAATGCTCTTAGTTTCCGCGACCTTGGTAAAAATACACATACTGTTAAGATCCATAGTGCATTCATCCCTAACTATAATGAAAAGCTTATTTTCTTAGTTTTATTAACGCCCGGCGTCTGGCCTCCAGCTACCGGTCAGTCGGTCCTGCGACCAACGTCTTTTCAACTAAACTGCAACCTATTCCAACAGCTGATGATCCATCTTTTTAGTTATAAACAGGTTCAACCGTCTGTGCTGTTAAATATTCACATTTGGTGAACCCTTTCAGTCGCAACGCCTTACCGCTGAACCGCAAAGAGCGCCGCCTCCGGCGGAGAACGCATCACGTTCGCGCACGGAAATTCAGGGTGTCATGAACCGGCAAACCCGGTTCTTATTAGTTCCAGGGGAAGTAATAGTTATTCAGTATTTTTTGATATTTTGTGGAGTGAGCATTCATCCTCAGAGCAGAATGTAAACTGATTCGATGAAGCTTTAAATAAACCTTTAGCCTAAACCGGGATATTTTTTTAAAAAGTGCTTCCGTCACCGTAACTTAACCCTATTGTCCTACAAGTTTCGACTTAGATGAAATACCCACACCCAGAGCGCCTGAATAGAGATATTTATACGTGAAGAGATCAGGAGATTGGAAACGCGGAGGCGGGATTAGTTCCGCTGACGCACCGTCACGGACAATAAAAACGATTAAGTGATCATCCCTTTTAAGACGAACCTTAATCGCCTGCGTGCGCCCCACCGCCACACAACCCGGCGGGACAAAAATAAGCGTGAATCAGTTATCTTCGGTCAACTCCAACAGTAGACCGTCTAACTCTTCCGCATAATTTATCTGACACGCCAGCCTCGACACTCCCTCGATGTAATCAGGCTTGGTTTCCAGCAGTTCGGCTTCATCATAAGCAGGTTCAGGCAAGTTGCGTGCGTTCTCCCCGCGCACATGAACATGACAGGTGCCGCAAATGCAAGCGCCTCCGCAAATGGCGGCCATCTCAAAGCCGTTGTCTCGCAACAGCTCCATGAGAGAGTAACCCTCAACCGCCTGGATTTTTACTTCCGCGCCTTGCAAATCCTTCACGTTTATCGTTCCCATGCTCCACTATCACCCTGTCTTGTCTTTACTTCCCACCGCGCGGAGACATCCGCCGCACAGTCGACCCTGTTACGCCCTGACTCGCGTCGTCATTCGAAAGGCAGGTATTTTTCCTGCGTTTTTTTGGGATTCTAACAATTTCTCCGAACCCGGATAGCGTCATAACAGGGAAACATTGTCCCAATTTTGAAGCGATATTTGTCCCATTCGGTTTAATACCAGGCCGCCAATACACAATTAATTCGCTTATATAAAAGCAAGTAAAGCGCGCTTTTTCCAAATTCTCACTATACGTTTCTTCTATTGAAACTATGAAAGGAAATCAATTTTTAAACAGAACCTTTATTTCATCTCCGTAATATTTACCGACGCAGATAAAATATTTATGTCAAAGAGAGCGACGGCCGAGATGAGCGGCAGTTCTCAAAACTTAATGCCGTTTATTAAATACCATCAGTAAAAACCGAAAGAATCAACCACTTAACCTGTGTTTTGAGCATAGACATAGGCTTTTACCACTACGGAAAATACCTATAGATAATCGATTATCCTAGTCCTTATTAACGTTGACAGATTGTAATTTTTTAACCTACTATTTTTTCCACTTGCTTGCCGCGGCGTCAGCAAACGATGCGAATGGAAATACCAACTCATACAAAAATCGCATCAAGGAACGACTCCGGCAGCCAAGTTGGCGGATTGTCGCCAAGCCTGGGAATTCAGAGGGTTAACCCTCTCATCAAACAGATGTATGAGTGACCTGGGTGGCGCGTCCCCATAACAAGGATGGGAAAGAACTGTACTTGGATGTTTGGCGATTCGGATAATTAAAGGGCTACCAAGTGCAGTGTATGGATAGCTCTAACGCGACAGGGTTAGCGCGTAAAAAAGATAACAAACGGGTTTGCTAAAAGCCTTATATGACTTTTACATGGAATGTGAAGTTTATTTGCCGTCACTTCACTGCATTTCATACTTTTACCAAAGCATGAAATGATCCTATTGGATCAGGTGTATTTATATCCAAAGCCTGTTCTATTTCGTTTGCCTATCTTTTTATATATCGTTTCCTTTCGTATATATCTTCCTTCTCGCTGAACGCCAGTATGCTTCGACCCGGTTAAATAATTAAAACTGGAGTTTTAGCATGTCTGATCGACACTTTAAGCTTAATGCCTTGATAGTAGGCCTTACGCTCGCTTCCGCTCATACAATGGCGGCGGAGCGCGTAGATCTCCGCACTCATCAAAGCGCGGGATTCTTAGCGTCTGGCTCATCTATGGCTTCCCTGAGCAACGATGCTGCTTTGGGACTGTTAGGGGAGAATGGCCTAGTCAAGCTTTCGAGCCGAACCGAAGCAAACGGCCGCACCTATGAAAGACTGCAGCAAACCTATCATGGACTGAAGGTTTTCGGCGAACACATCATCATGGTGCGCGATGCGAACGACGAAGTGGTCCACATGAACGGCGGCCTGATTCAGGGCATCCAAGCGGATCTGGACAATGGTTTCGTACCCGGAGCCAACCCCACCATTTCCGACAAGGAAGCGCTAAACATTGCGAAAAACAACAGCGGATTCACCTTCGTGAATGCGCCGCAATATCGCAATGAATCCTCCGAGCTGATGATCTACTTCGACCAGGAATCCGAACAGGCGAAACTGGTCTACGTCGTCAACTATTTCTCCGAAGCAACCAATGGCGCGCCTGATCCCAAGCGTCCATTCTTCATCATCGACGCTCATAGCGGCGACGTGATCAAGACCTGGGACGGCCTGGCGCATCAAGAAGCCACTGGCCCCGGAGGCAACCAGAAAACTGGAAAATACGAGTACGGCACCGACTATCCCACTTTTGAAGTGGACTCCCAATGTCGTATGAGCACCGCCAATGTTGAAACGATCAACCTGAACCACGGCACTTCCGGCGGTTCGATCCACCAGTTCACCTGCCCGAGAAACACCGTCAAGGAAATCAACGGCGCATACTCTCCACTGAATGACGCACACTTCTTCGGTATCGAAGTGTTCAAAATGTACAACCAGTGGTTCAACACCTCCCCTCTCAATACCAAGCTGAAACTGCGCGTGCACTACAGCAATGGCTATGAGAACGCCTTCTGGGACGGCAGCCAAATGACTTTCGGCGATGGCGCCAGCTACTTCTATCCGCTGGTTGACATCAACGTGGTCGCGCACGAAGTCTCTCACGGCTTCACCGAGTTCAACTCCGGCCTGGTCTATGAAAGACAGCCCGGCGGCATGAACGAAGCGTTCTCCGACATGGCCGGCGAAGCGGCTGAGTTCTTCATGCACGGCGAAAACGACTTCTATGTCGGCGCAGCCATCATGAAAAACGGCGACGGTCTGCGTTACATGGACAACCCTCCACGTGACGGCAGCTCTATCGGCCACGCCAGCGACTACTATGACGGCCTGGACGTGCATCACAGCAGCGGCGTTTACAACAAAGCCTTCTACCTGCTGGCCACCACCAGCGGCTGGGACACCAAGAAAGCCTTTGAAGTATTCGTGCGCGCCAACCAGACTTACTGGACGCCAAACTCCAACTTCAACGACGGCGCTTGCGGCGTTGAGTCCGCTGCGGAAGACAAAGGCTACAGCAAAGCCGACGTTACCGCTGCGTTCGAGCAAGTTGGCGTAAGCTGCGACGGCACTGATCCTGGCGATCAAGTCATCACCATGGAGAAAGCAACGCCGATCGAAGGCCTTTCCGGCAACCAGGGCTCAATGAAGTACTACAAACTGAGCGTACCAGCTGACGCTACCGATCTGGTCTTCACCATGAGCGGCGGCAGCGGCGACGCTGACATGTACGTCAAGTTCGGCTCCAAGCCAAGCACCTCCAGCTACGACTGCCGTCCATACAAAAACGGCAACGATGAAGTGTGCACCGTCGAAGCGCCAAGCGAAGGCGACTACTACGTCATGCTGCGCGGCTACTCCAGCTACTCCGGCGTAACCCTGGTCGGCGACTTTAACGGCGACACTGATCCTGGCGGCGGCGAGTTCGAAAACACTGATGACTATGCGATTCCAGACAACGACGCCAATGGCGTTTCCAGCCCGATCGAAGTGAAAGAAATCGGCACAGCCAACTCCGTTGAAGTGACTGTGAACGTTGTTCACACCTACATCGGCGACCTGGTTGTTCAGCTGGTCGGTCCAGACGGTAGCGTTCAAACTCTGCACAACCGCTCCGGCGGCAGCGCGGATAATCTGAACAAAACCTACACCGTAAATCTGGGCGGCAAAAACGTCGACGGTACCTGGGAGTTGAAAGTCACTGACCGCGCAAGACGCGACACTGGCTACATCGACAGCTGGAAAATGGTGTTCTAAGTCAGGCCCTCAAGGTCTGATCTGATTCCTTAAATGTGACCGCAGTCTCGGACTGCGTAAATATCCGGCGACGCAAGTCGTCGGATATTTTCGATTTTATTTAACACTGGTAAATTCAAGTTACCTATTGTGACATCAATGTGTTACGAAAAGGTGCATTAACGCACTGTTTTAGCGCCGCCACGGTCCGGATGCTGACCGCAAGGCCAGATTCCAGGGAAGCGGCGCATGGTGCGATTATTGCTGAATAGCCGGTTCGCCACGGCTAGAACGAACGCCCGAGATGAATTAGGACGAACGACATATAGGCCAGAAGCCAATGATCGTATTCAATAACAAGGCGTTTCCGTAGTGGCGAAGATTGCGTGATTTCACGCGAGTGACGTGGATGACCGAACAGGGGTTTGGGGCTTCCAGTCGCAGTACTCGACAGACAAGGATAACGTCATGTTCTCCCCGATGACCGTTTCTTCGTCGGTAGTGGAATTCAGCGGAACTAATAAAACTCAAACCGCAGAGTTATAAGGAAATATAAAGATGAAAAATCTTCCTTTAAAGGCTGTAGCGGCGACTAGCGCTCTCTTGCTCTCTTCTCATTCCTGGGGGCACAGCGCAATGTTTCCTGACGGCTTTAAGTACGACAATTCGAACGAGGGCGCGCAAAGCCCAATGATGAGTGCGATGATGGCCGATGAGGGGTCGGCGTCCGTCGCAAGCTTCACCGCCAGCACAGAATGCCAGAATGGCGGCGCCGCAGGTTATCCCTGTAAAAACGTTGACCTGATGTCATTTTTGCCGAAAGGCGATATGGGCGGCGGCTCCGCCAACCTGAACGACATCTGGGGTTACACCGACCCGCAGACCGGCAAGGAAATCGCTATTGTCGGCCGCGAGAACGGTACCTCTTTTGTTGACGTGACAGACGCGGAAAACCCGGTTTACCTGGGCTTCCTGCCTTCACACAACAACGGCTCCGACTCCTGGCGGGATATCAAAACCTACAATGACCATGCGTTCATCGTCGCTGACGGCAGCGGCAACCGCACTCATGGCCTGCAGGTGTTCGACCTGACCACCCTGCGCAACGTGACGCCAGGCTCCACCCTGACGGAAACGGCGCATCTGGGCGGTTTCGGCAATGCGCACAACATCGCCATCAACGAAGAAACCGGTTACGCCTACATCGTGGGCAGCAACCAGTGTAGCGGCGGCCTGTACATGGTGGACGTATCCAACCCGACTGCGCCTTCCTACTCCGGCTGTTTCTCTGCCGACGGTTATACCCACGACACTCAGTGCGTGGTGTACAACGGTCCGGATTCGCGCTACTTCGGCAAGGAAATCTGCGTTGGCTACAACGAAGACACCATCACCATCGTAGACGTCTCCAATAAGAGCAACCCTCAGCAGATCTCGCGTACGCCTTACCAGGGCTCGCAGTATACGCACCAGGGCTGGTTCATCGATGACAACCACTCTGTGTTGATCATGAACGATGAGCTGGATGAGCAAAACTCCGGCATCAACACCACGTCTTATATCTGGGACGTGAGCGATCTGCAGCATCCGGTAGAGCTTGGACGTTACGTCGGCCCAACCGAAGCGATCGACCACAACCTTTACACCAAAGACGGTTATGTGTTCGAAACCAACTACCGCGCAGGTCTGCGTATTCTTAACGCAGACGATATCGCCAACGGCAACCTGGAGGAAGTGGCGTATTTCGATACGATCCCCAACTCCAACGCAGCGCAGTTCTCCGGCACCTGGAGTAACTACGCCTACTTCGCCAGCGGCAACATCATCCTGAGCGACATTGGTAACGGTCTGTTCACAGTGAAACCAGATTGGGACGCGATTGGAAACCCTGATCCAGACCCCGATCCAGATCCAAGCGACTACTGCGAAGCCTCTGGCGCCAACGCCAGCGAAGAGTGGATCGGTAAAGTGGAAATCGGCGAATTCGCCAATGCTTCCGGCTCGTCCAAGTACAGCGACTTCACTGACATGACTGTCGCACTGGCCGCCGGCGAAACCAGCGTCACTCTGACTCCTTCTTTCAGCGGCAGCTCCTACAAAGAGTCCTGGAAGATTTGGGTTGACCTGAATGGCGACGGCGACTTCGAAGACAGCGGTGAAGAAGTGTTCAGCTCCGGCAGCGCTTCCTCGTCTCCAGTAACCGGTTCTCTGAACATTCCAGCCTCTGCGGCTGAAGGCAAAACCCGTATGCGCGTGGCCATGCGTTACAACGCAGCGCCCAGCCCTTGCGGAACCTTCAACTACGGTGAAGTGGAAGACTACACGGTTGAGATTGGCGACGGCGGCGAGCCGCCCACTGATCCAGACAGCTACGAGAACACCACTCCATTCGCCATTCCGGATAACAACGGAACCGGCATCAGCAGCCCGATTGACGTGACCCGCTCCGGCGCTTCCGGTACAGTCAGCGTCACCGTGGACATCACCCACACCTACAAAGGCGACCTGGTGGTGGATCTGCTGCATCCGGATGGAACTGTGTTCAACCTGCATAACCGCACTGGCGGCTCCGCTGACAACATCCAGCAGACCTTCAGCGTCGACGTCGGCGCTAAAGATTCCGCAGGACAGTGGAAGCTTCGGGTCAAGGATCAGGCCAGACGCGATACAGGCACGCTGAACAGTTGGGGCATCAAGTTCTAACTGACCGGCTGATCGGATAAAGGGGCAAGTTGGGGAGACTTGCCCCTGTTTTCGTTTATATCGGGACTTGTCGGCGCAACCGCGTCGCCAGCCCCGAACCCTAATAAAATAAGAAGCTCTTCAGAGAAGTTTCCCCAAGGCGACGCAGATCGCCCCCGCAGAGCAAGAAAGGGGAACTGAAGGGAATACATAAAGATGGACTGTTCATGAAACACATTGCCCAAGTTTTTTTGTTGCTCACCCTAATGCCGGGTATCGCCGCCGCTGAAGACCCCGCGCAGGCGCCCGCCCCCGAAACTGAAATCTCCAATTTATCTATGCAGGTCGCCAGTCGCCTGCTTACTGAAGCGCAAGAGCTGGAGCAAAACTCGGTCAACGTTCTTCGCAACGCCAGCCACATCCGCAAACAGGTGAATGAAATGCGGGTGGTGGAAAGGTCTTTGAAAGACAAGAAACAGAAAGACTCCTTTGGCCAATCAATCGATATGCTGAACAGCCAGTTGGAGCTTTGGCAGAAACAGGGCGCAGACCTGCGTGAAAGCAGCTCCAAATTGAAGAATTACGCCCTGGCGCTGATTGAAGAAGGCTTCATTCTGCAGTGGAGCGACTGGGTGAAACTGACCGGCCCCATGCGTTTGCAGACGTCTCACAATCAGATGCTCGCCCATAACACGCAGATCCGTAGCGTTCATCCTTCCATGTTGAATCGCATGACCGCTACGCCGGAAACCGTGAAGCCGGACTCCATGAGCCTGGAAATCCCGGCGATGACTGGACAGCAAGCCCCGGCGGACCTGGATATCCGTACTTTCCAGGCGTCACGCGACCTTAATTTCTTTGCGCATATTGAGCCTCTAACAGAAGGCTCTCCCGAACCGCTGACCCCACTGAACGAGATTCACAAGTGGAACTTCCTGTTGTCGGACATGAACGGCGAACCCATCACTGACGCCAAGATTGAATTCTCCGGTCATATGCCGGGCCACGTTCACGGTCTGCCGACGCAACCCCGCATCACTGCGGAGTCCGCTCCCGGCGTGTATAAAGTGGACGGCGTCAAGTTCCAGATGGCGGGCTGGTGGGTCATTCAGTTTGACGTTACCGCCCAAGGCAAATCCGACACTATCGTGTTCAATCTCGTACTCTAGAGGGCTGTATGTTGAGGATCAAACATATCGCGGCAGGCGTGCTGGCGACGATATCCAGCATTGCTGTCGCCGCCTCGGACGTCTACCAGTTTACTGATGCGGACCGGGACTTTATCGCCAGATTCTCCCTGTCCGCTCTTCCCGAGCTGCCCGCCGCGCCCAGCAATAAATACGCGGATAATGAAGAAGCCGCCGAGCTGGGCCGCAAGCTTTTCTTTGACCGTAGCTTGAGCGGCAACGGACAAGTCTCCTGTGCGCAGTGCCATAACCCACAGCTGTATTTCACGGATGGCCTGCCGCAGTCTCAAGCCATCGGAACCACCCGTCGCAGCGCGCCCTCTATTCCCGGCGCCATCTATGGGCCCTGGCAATTCTGGGACGGCCGCACGGACAGCCTGTGGGCGCAGGCGCTGTCGCCTATGGAGGATCAGAACGAACACGGCCTTGATCGCACCAGCGCGGCCAAAGCCATGGCGACGGACTACCGTGAGGAATACGTCAAACTGTTCGGCGACGCCAATGATCTGGACGCCGTCTCCGGCCTGACTCTCCCCGCCAGCCCTAAAGTCGCCGGTGACGCGGAGAAGAACTGGTCGCAACTCAGCGCCGCCCAACAGGAAGCGGTCAACCGGGTATTCGCCAATATGGGCAAAGCCATCATGGCCTACGAGCGCAAGCTCAAGCTGCCCCCTGCCCGCTTCGACCAGTTTATTGATCTGTTGGAGAAAAAAGCCGGCGAGGACAAACTCAAGACCGTCATGAGCGCAGATGAAATACAGGGCATGCGTCTGTTCATGGGCAAGGCGAACTGCGCCAGTTGCCATAACGGCCCATTGTTCACCAACTTTGAGTTTCACAATATCGGCGCGCCGGAACCAGACGTAAAACAGGTCGATTTGGGTCGCTTCCAAGGCGTCAACGACCTCACCAAGAATGAGTTCACCTGTCTGTCTCCCGTCAGCGACGCCGAGCTGGAACAGTGCGAGGAAATGGCGTTTCTGAAGAAACAGGGACCAGAGCTGGTCGGCGCCTTCAAGACCCCAAGTCTGCGTAATGTGGCGGCGACCGCGCCTTACATGCAGGCGGGACAGTTCGCGACGCTGCAGGATGTGGTGCAGCACTATAACAAACCCAAACCGCCCTACTACGACCGCGAGCAACACCCCAGCCGCCCGCACTTCGACATCATTCCCTTAGGCTTGACGGAAGAAGAACTGGCGCAATTGGTGGCGTTTCTGGGATCGTTGACGTCGCCCTTGCCCAAGGACGACAAATGGTGGCGAGACCCGCACCTGGAAGCCAACGGCGACTCCAGCGGACTGGCCTCTACGACTAAATAGCCTGACCAGAGTCAGGCCATCACGGCTCAGGCCTGAGCCGGATTCACCGAGCGCGCCATACGGTAATCCGGCTTTTTTAGGGCGTTCCTACGTCTCCATTAATGACAAATAACGCGGCCTTCCACTCCCTACGCGCAACGACCTACAACAATAGCTTTAATCTCCTGCGCGCAAGCGTTCGCGGATCATCGCTTCCAGCTTCAACTGGTCCTGATAAAACCCACGAATGCCCTCCGCCAGCTTTTCCGTCGCCATGGCGTCTTCACTCATCAGCCAGCGGAATTCTTTTTCCGTCAGAGGCTCAGGAGGCGCGGCGCGCACGCCATCGTCGCACAGCGCCGGCAGCAACGTCCCTTGCGTGTCCGCCAGCGCTTCCAGCAGCGATGGACTGATAGTGAGACGATCACATCCCGCCAGCGCGATAATTTCTCCGATATTGCGAAAGCTGGCGCCCATTACGATCGTGGCGTACCCATAGCGTCGGTAATAACGATAAATGTCTTTTACCGACAACACCCCCGGCTCTTGCTCAGGGACATATTCCATGTCGGGGTTCGCTCGCTTGTACCAGTCCAGAATACGTCCAACGAAGGGAGACACCAGAAACGCCCCCGCCTCGGCACAGGCGCGCGCCTGCGCCAGATTGAAAATCAGCGTCAGGTTGCAGTTGACGCCTTCGCGCTCAAGAATACGCGCGGCCTGTGCGCCTTCCCAGGTTGCGGCGATTTTTATCAGCACCCGCTCCACCGGCGCGCCCACCTGACTCAAAAGACGTCGCAACTCTCGCGCCTTGGTGACGGTGGCGTCGATGTCGTAGGAATAGCGGGCGCTGACCTCAATGGAGACCTTGCCCGGCGTCGCGTCCAGTATGCGCTGCGCCATCGCTACAACCAGATTGTCCTGGGCGGTTTCAATAGCTCTTTCCTCATCCTGAGGATTCAATCTGCGCGCCAGCGCCACGCTTTGCCGCAATAAGGCGTCATAGTCGCCGGATTGCACCGCTTTCAACACCAGCGAAGGATTAGTGGTGGCGTCTTCCGGCGCAAAGCGGCGAATCGCCTCCAGATCGCCGGTGTCGGCCACAACCTTGGTGTAATCGCGTAATTGGTTTAACAGGCTTTTCATCGCTCTATTCTTTCTCCTGAGCTACCGCTCTCAAGTCATGCATGGCGTTGCGCAGCTTTGGATAAAGCCGGCAGTATTGCTGAAACATACGCTCGTAGACCGCTGCATTGGCCGCAATAGGTCTGGCTCTGGGGGCCAGGCTGATCCAGTTGCGAATGGCGGAGACCTCCTCGACTAATCCACCCGCCAACGCCGCCAGCAGCGCTGCGCCAATCGGCGCTTCTACATCCTGCTCGATAGTTAGCACCGGATATCCAGTGACGTCGGCGATGATCTGCATCCATAAATCCGAGCGCGCCGCGCCGCCGACGACAATCAGCTCAGGGTCCAGCCGCGCCGCACCTTGTCGGCCGCACTCAATGTTGTGCCGCAACGCAAACGCCAGGCCTTCCAGAATGGAGCGGTATAAATGCGCACGGGTGTGATACAAGGTCAGCCCGACGAAGGAGCCGGAAGCGTTGGGGTCCCAGATTGGACTGCGCTCGCCCATCAGATACGGCAGAAATACCAGACCATTGGCGCCGGGAGGCGTCTTCGCCGCGTCTCTTTCCATCAACTGATGAACGTCCGCTTCCCCCTGAGCCTGGGCGGCCTGCCGGTCTTGTTCACAAAACTGCTCCCGAAACCAACTGATGGAGGCGCCCGCGGTGATGGCGCCGCCGAAGATATAGATGTCCTGCTCGCTGTTGGCCACATAAGGCATGCTGATCAAGCCGTTGCGCGCATCGGTCTCCCGATTGACGAATCCCCAGCACATGCTGGTGCCGATCATGGCGACATGGTTGCCCGGCTCCACCACTCCCGCCGCCAGGGTCGCCATGGCCGCGTCGACGCCGCCCGCCACCACAGGAATATCGGCGGGCAAGCCCAGCCGCGCTCCCGCTTCCGCCGTGAGGCGACCGACTATCTCGCCGGACGCCGCCAGTCGCTCAGGCATCTTATTCGCCTCAATGCCCAGCATATCCATCGCTTCTTGCGACCATTGGCGACGCTGCAGGTCGTACACGCCGCCAATATTGCCGGCGGAACTATGGTCCACCGCCAGCTCGCCAGTAAGATGGTAATTGACGTAGCTATTGGGCGGCAGCAGATAGCGGGTTTGACGCCAGACCTCCGGCTTGTTGGCCTTCAGCCACAGTATTTTGGTGTAGCCGTAATAGCTGTCCACGCCATTGCCGGTAATCTCCTGCAATCGCGCCACATCCACATGCTCCCGAACCCATTCCGTCTCGGCGGTGGCCCGACGATCCATCCAGATCAGACAGGGGTGTAGCGGTTTAATATCCGCATCCACAGGAATGCCGGAACCGCCATAAAGACTGCTCACGCAGATGCCGCGAACGCTGGCTGGGTCGACTCCAGAGGTCGCCACACATTCAGCTGCGGTTTTGTACACCGCCTGTAGCCAGACATCCGGCCATTGCTCCGCCCACAGCGGACGCGGCGTGTCCACTTGATAGCTCTGCGAGGCTTTCGCAACGATGGCGCCGTCCGCCGCCACCAACAGCGCCTTGGCGCTTTGCGTGCCGATATCGACGCCGATGACGTAATTCATGACACGGCTCCTCAGGGTATCAGCAGCACTTTGATGGAGTCAGCGGTGGACGCCAGTTGGAAGGCGTTCTCCCAATCATCCAGCTTGCGTTGATGAGTGACGATGCCTCGGGAGGTCACCAGTCCACGTTCAAACAGATCAATGGCCACTGGATAGGTGTACGGCCCCAGGTGCGCGCCGCGGATATCCAGTTCCTTGCGGTCGCCGATGACGGACCAGTCGGTGGTGGTTTCCGCGCCGAAGACGCTGAACTCAACGAAACGCCCCAGCTTACGGATGATGCGCAAGCCCTGAGTGACCGCCGCCGGCGCGCCGGTAGCTTCGATATAGACATCGCAGCCATAGCCGTCCGTCATGCCTTTGATCGCTGCGTCGATATCGTCGCGAGCAGGATTCAACACCACATCGGCGCCAAAGTCTTTCGCCAGTTCCAGACGCTCATCCACCATGTCGATGACCACCAGTTTTTTCGGCGTTTTCAGTCGCGCAACCTGGATCATGCACAATCCCAGAGGACCTGCGCCCGCCAGCACCACTACGTCGTCCAATTGAATGTCCGCCCGGTTAACAGTGTGGATCGCGCAGGCCATCGGCTCGATCAATGCAGCGTCTTCCAGAGACACAGACTCGGGAATGCTGTGCACGATGGCGTTGGCGGGCACGCGCATGTACTGGGCCATACCGCCCTCAGCGACGTCTTTCTGAAATCCAAAGATGTTGTGCACTTCGCACATCCAGTATTTGCCGGAACGACAGAAGCGACAGCGTTCGCAGGGAACAATCTGCTCGGCGATCACTTTCTCTCCCAACTTGACGTTAAAACGCTCCGCCGCGCCCGGTCCCATCTCGACCACGCGACCGTAGAATTCATGACCGGGAATGACCGGCGCTTTTAACCAGGGATTATCCCCGCACCAGAACATATCCGCGCCGGAGCTGGCCTTGCAGTCGCTACCGCAAATACCGCAGGCCTCGATTTTGATCACCAGCTCACCATGGCCCGCTATCGGTCGGGCGCGTTGTTCCAGGCGGTAATCGTTGGGAGCGTGACAGACCACCGCGGTCATCATTTCAGGTAAAGCAGACATGCGGAATTCTCCATATTATGAATCTGGCAGAAAAATGGCTTCCTTCCATTTGTCTGAAACGACAGTCCCTGCACGTGTCAGGTCCTGTCTCCCGCGGCTTGCCGCCGCGCAGGCGCATCCATGCCCCTGATTATCAGCATGCCCCTATCATCGCCATGCTGATAATGGCTGTTGTTGGTGTTATATGATTTCGAGTTTTGAGAGCGGGCCGGGGCTACTTGTCCCGGCTTCTGCTGATAAATATGGCGAGCAGGATAATGCCCCCCTTGATGATGTTTTGAATGTACGGCGAGACGCCCATCAGATTGAGTCCGTTATTGAGCACGCCCAGCATCATGGCGCCAATCAAAGTGCCCACAATCGCTCCGCGACCGCCGGCGATGGCTGCGCCGCCAAGCACCACAGCGGCGATGGCGTCCAGTTCAAAGCCGATGCCCGCGTTGGGCTGCCCGCTCATCAGACGGGAAGTCAGCACGATGCCCGCCAGCGCCGCAGTAAAGCCGCTGATGGTGTAGACCGCCAGTTTATAGCGCTGCACTCTCACCCCGCTCAGACGCGCGGCTTCTTCATTGCCGCCTATCGCGTATACATAGCGGCCAAAGGGCATGTGATTAAGCAGAACATAGGCGACCAGATACACCGCCGCCATCACCAGAATCGGCGCCTGAATGCCGAAGACCTCGCCGCGCCCCAGCACCGCGAAAGAATCAGGCAAGCCGGAAATCGGATATCCGCCGGTATAGATCAGCGCCAATCCGCGGGCGATGCCCATGGTGGCCAGCGTCACAATAATCGGCGGCATCTTGGCGTAGGCGACGAATGCGCCGTTGCCCGCGCCGAACAACGCGCCCACCAGCAAGCCGCCCACCATGGCGACTTCCGGCGGAAAGCCCGCCAGGATCAAACCGGCGGTAATGGTGCCGGACAGCGCCATCACCGGTCCCACAGACAGGTCGATGCCGCCGGTCAGAATCGCGCAGGTCATGCCCACGGCGATAATCGCATTGATGGATACCTGCCGCGCCACATTGCTCAGGTTGGCGGTAGTCAGAAAGTTCTCGTTCGCCAACGCCATCGCGACGAATATCACGATAAAGCCGAGCAACGGATAAAATGCGGGGGACTTCCTCCACTTTTTCAACCAGCCTTGCATCAGGTTCACCTCTACATTCGCCGCGGCGCTACCAGTCATTTTATTCATCTTTTACGCCTCCGGTTGCATAGCGCATAATTTCATTGGAGTTCACCGCATCCCCTTCCAGAATCTTGACGATGCTTCCCTGCCGAAAAACCGCGACGCGATCGCTCACGCCCACCACTTCCGGCAGTTCGGAAGAAATCATGATGATCGACACGCCCTGGGCGGTCAGTTGCTTCATCAGACGGTAGATTTCCGCTTTCGCGCCGACATCGATGCCCCGCGTCGGCTCATCGAAGATAAGCACCTTGCAGTCGTTGTTCAGCCAGCGTGCGATCACCACCTTCTGCTGATTGCCGCCGCTCAGGTTGCCCACCGGCGTTTCGCAGTCCGGCGCCTTCACCCGCACTTTCGCGGACAATGTCTCCGCCACTTCGCTCTCCCGCTTGCGGTCGATCAAAGAGCCAGCCCCGGCGACTTTGGCGAGATTGTTCAACGTGATGTTTTCGCGAATGGAAAACGGCAGTATCAGCCCTTCTTTTTTACGGCTTTCCGGCAACAGACCAATGCCTCGACGCAGGGCCTCCGCCGGTGTTTTCATGGCGACGGGTTCGCCATCCACGCTTACATCTTTACGACAAGTTGGCAGTGCGCCAATCATGGCCAGCGCCGTCTCCGTGCGTCCGGAGCCCACCAGTCCGGCGAAGCCCAGAATCTCGCCCTTGCGCAATTGAAAGCGGTTCACCGGCGCGCCTTTGTGTAATTGAATTGCGCGGGCGTCGATGACGATATCGCCGTCATCCCGCAACGGCGTTTTCTCTGGAAAGCTATTGCTGATTTTGCGTCCCACCATCATTTCCAGCAGATCATCCACCGCCACTTCGCTGACATTGCGATCGCCGATCTTTTCGCCATCGCGCAATACAGTGATGCGGTCGCAAATCTCGTAGATCTCTTCCATGTGGTGGGAAATAAACACCATCCCCACCCCTTGCGCCTTCAACTCCCGCATCACCCGAAACAGATGCTCCGCCTCGTTGGGCGTCAGGGTGGCGGTGGGTTCGTCCAGCACCAGAATGCGGGCGTCCAGGGACAACGCTTTGGCGATTTCTACAAACTGTTGTTCCGCCACGCTCAGGTGATCCACCGGCGCATCCAGATCAATGTTCACATCCAGGCGCTGACAGATTTTTTCCGCCTGCGCGCGCATCGCCTTTTTGCGCAACATGCCCAAGGGGCTGCGCAATTCGCGACCAAGAAAAATATTTTCAACAGCATTGAGATAAGGAATCAGACTGAATTCCTGAAAGATAACGCCCACGCCGGCGTTCGTGGCGTCGTGGTAATGACGAAAGTCCACTGGCGCGCCGTCGATCAGGATTAGCCCGGCGTCCTGTTTATAGACGCCGCACAGGATTTTCATCAGCGTGGACTTGCCGGCGCCGTTTTCGCCCAACAAGGCGTGGATCTCCCCTGCCTGCAGCTCAAAGCAGATATCGTTGAGCGCGCGTACGCCAGGAAATCCTTTGCTGATATGTTCAAGGGAAAGAAGACTGTTCATGACTCTTACACCCAGTATTACGACCCAACTCCAACCGCGTCATCCAAAGCGTCGGCATGGCGTTACGACAATGACTGCGCCAAAGCAACCGTCATCATCTGCGCTATTTCTGAGAACTTTGTGGCGACACACAAAGCCCTCACCGCCGAACGCCTGTGCAAGGAAAACGCGAAAAAGACCCCACTCCGTTCACCCTGAGCCTGTCGAAGGGCCCTGCCCGCCTTTGAGTCGGCGGGAGGCCAGAGCGACGGATTCCCAGATACAGAAAACGGATTAACGCCTACCAGCTGAAATTAGCGGCGGCGGCTTTATCGATCAGCTTCACATCCACTGGCATGGAGGCGGGTATTTCCGAGCCCCAATGCTTCACCAGCGCAATGGCCAGGCCCAGACGAATCTGGTCGCGAGGAAACTGCGCCGAGGTGGCGATAAATTTGGAGTCAGGTTTCAGCATGGCCTTGATGGCTTCCGGGTGACCGTCCACGCTAACCAGCTTGACGTCCATACCGCTGGCTTCGATGGCGGTCAACGCGCCCAAAGCGCCGGTGTCATTGACGCTGAATACGCCGTCCAGACCGGGATTGGCCTGCAGCATGTTCTCCGTCACATTCATGGCGACGTCGCGCTCCTGCTTGCCGTTTTGCTTGCCAACCACTTTGATGTCGGGGAATTCCAGCATGGCGTCGCTGAATCCGCGCACCCGCTCAAGAATAGGCACGACGGGAATGCCGTCGAGGATAGCCACCTCGCCCTTACCGCCCAATTGTTCGCCAAGGTATTTGCCGGCCATGTAACCGGCGGTGTAGTTCTTAGAGCCGACGAAAGAGTCGATGGGCCCTTCTGCTTCGGCGTCAATAGCGACAGTGATGACGCCCGCTTTCTTGGCGGACACGACGGCGGATTGCACGCCGACGGAATCAGTGGGGTTGAGCAATAGAATGTCCACGCCTTTCTGCAGCATGTCTTCTACGTCATTGATTTGTTTGGAAACGTCGTGATGGGCGTCGGTGATGTAGACTTCTGCGCCAATATCCTTGGCCGCTTCTTCCAACGCATTCTTCATGGTGACGAAGTAAGCGTTGTTCAGTTCCTGAAAGGACATGCCGATTTTCAGTTGTTCAGCTCCGGCTGGCGATGCCAGGCCCAAACTGCAAGCGATACCGGCGACTAGGGTCTTAAGGGTTTTACTTATTTTCAACATGACTCAACCTTTAGTTATTTTTAGTGGTTCGAAGCGGCTTCTACGCCAATGTTAACGTTAACATTTCCACATCGAACAAACCCGTAGATAGGAGGCGGAGCCAGCCTCCGTCTACGGGAAAGCTAACGTTGACATCTATATAGAATAAATATCAACTTCTGCAACAATCCCTCGCATTGAGAGAATGTTAACGTTAACATTAAGCTATCATAGCGAATTTTCCATTGCAACCAGCAAGTCGCGACACGCATTCCGGGATCGCCGCATCCCTTACCGACACAGCGTTTGAGAGGCATCATGCCCAAAAAGAGTAAAGTAACGATTACCGATATCGCCCGCCGGGTGAACATGACCACCATCACCGTATCCCGGGCGCTGAACAAGCCGGAACTGGTGAAAAAAGAAACCCTGGACCGGATTCTGGAAGTGGCGCGGGAGCTGAATTACGTGCCCAACGCCTTCGCCCGCAACCTGAAAGGCAGCAAAAGCCGGCTGATCGGCATCATCACCGCCAGCATGGACAACCCCTTCTACAGCGAGATGATCAAGGCGATCTCCCGCGCGGCCAAAAAGCGCAACTACTCCATCATGCTGTTCGACACAGACGGATCGCCGGAGCTGGAGAACAAAGCCATGGAGACCATGCTCAGCTATCAGGTGGACGGCATCATTCTGTCTGTGGTGTCCGACTATGACGAATACCGCCCGCAATATCTGGAGCAATTGATTCACGCCAATATCCCCGTGGTGCAGGTGGACCGTCGTCTACCGTCGGCGCCCTTCCCTGGCGTATATCTGGATAATCTTGCGAGCGGCTACAAAGGCGGCCGTTATGTGCTGGAACAAGGCCATCGCCATATCCTGGCGCTGGCGGGTCCAGAGCAGTCCAACATCTCCAAACTGCGTCTCGAAGGCCTGAAAAAAGCCCTGGCTGAATGTAAAGAACCTACCCGGCTGGAAGTGCTCTACGGCGACTACACCATGCAGCCGGCGTTTGAAAACGCCACCGCTTACTTCAAACAGCATGAACAGGCGCCCGATGCGGTGTTCGGCCTCAACATCCTGATTACCCTGGGCGCGCTTAAAGCGTTGCGTAGATTGGACAACAAAAATCACAATCCTGCGGTGTTCAGTATCGATGAGGCGCCTTATGCGGATATCTTCGACTTCAACATCCCCTGCGTGCATCACGACACCTATCAAATGGGCCATTCCGCCATCAGTATGCTGTTGGATCGAATTGAGAATCCCGGCTGCGAGGGAAGCGATATTATTATCGAGGGTGATTTACGGGCGCCGGTCTGAGGACAAATTCGCTCTCTACGCCAAACCGTAGATTGCGGAATGGAAGCAAAAAAAGAGGGGACGTTACCGTCCCCCAAAAGGGCTATCAACACCTAATGGTCAGTCGACGCGATAGGCGTAATAGGTCGCTCTAATGAACCTTGCAAGCGCTCAGTTTATTCAGCGCATTTGATCGGCGCGTGATCGCCGCCATGGGTTCCCTGGAAGCCGATGCTGGTGGAGGCGCCAGGTTGCAATGTCCCATTCCAGCTCATGTTGGAGGCCTTCAGCACCGAGCCGTTGACGCTGTATTGCGCGCTCCAGCCATTGGTGTATTGATCCGTCGCCCCCAGCGGGATGTTCACGGTCCAACCATCAATCACCGCATTGGTGTTATTGGTCAGTGTGATGTGCGCGACAAATCCGCTGTTCCAGATATCTTCACGTACAGTACAGGTCAGACCATCGCCGGAAGGCGCTTGCTTGGTCTTCACGCTAACGCTATTGGAAGTGGCGATGACGGAGCCGTCTTCATCCAGCAGTTTCGCCAACAGACTGTGCGCGCCTTCGCTGGTCGGCAAAGTCACAGGAGCGGAATCGCTGTCGCCGGCGATAGTCGCCGCGACTTCTCCGTTAAGTATGACTTGCGCCTGCAAGCCTGCTTCTTTGTTGACTTTGACCGTAACGGTCTCGCCGGTCTCGAACTCAGCACCTTCTGCGGGAGACGTCAGACTGATGCTAGCTTCCGCGACATCGATGCTGACTTTGGCTGGCGTGGACACTTCGCCGCTGTTGTCGGTCACGGTGTATTCGAATGCATCGCTGCCGCTGAAACCCGCTTCAGGCTGATAGGTCAAATTGGCGCCCGAGCCGGACAGGGTTCCATGCTGAGGCGGCTTGCTGACGGTGTAACCGACGACAGTTCCGTCGCTATCCGTTCCTTTAAGCGTGATGGAAACCGCCTTGTTGATGCGGGTGGAGACGGACAGCGGTTGCGCCGTCGGCGCGCAGCCTTCATCACAGGGATTGTCCGCTTCGAACAGCGACGCGTAATTGGCGTAGGCGGTCGCCGCTTCCGTTTGCGCCCAGAACCGGTGATAGGTGAACACGGGATCTTCACCGGAGTTCAACGCGTCTTCGACCTGCTTGAACATAGGATCGTTCAGATAGAACGAGCGCATGCTCAGGAAGGTGGACTCACTGTTGATGGCGTCGCCGTTAGCCATGGAGCCGTTGAACTCACCCGGCACGTAGACTTTGTCAAAGAAGCGCGCGTAATCGCCGCGTTTTTCCGGCGCCGCCAGCCCTTTCGAGGTCTGGAAGTGCGCCCACATGGCGTCCAGCAACTTCTTGGAGGCGTCCTTGGCTTCATTCTGGGGCGAGTCATATTTCTCCGCCGCCGCGGCGTAGAACATCAGCGCCTTGGCCACACCGGCCGCAACACCAAGATCCTGACCATGATCCACCACGTTCACGTGCAGATTAGCGTTGGCTTTCGGGTTGGCCGCGTCCCATTTTTCCGGTTTACCGGTCCACTCCAACGTGGCGGGAATTTCAAAGGAGCCGTCTTCCAGCCAGTTGATGTTGTTCAGCACCCAGGGAACCCATTTATCCATCAACTGCTTGGCCTGAGCGTCGCCTTTCAGGTAGTAGTATTCCGCCACGCGCTGCATGGACCACGCCTGCCAGCCAAACCATGTGCCGCTGCCTGGATCGTGATACACCGGATTTTCGTCGTACACCATGCCGTAGAACGTAGCGTCGGCGCGGTCCTGAGGATGGGGATTATAGGAACCGTCCCAGCTGTTGGTGGCGCCGCCGGCGATGCCGCCCTCTGCGGACTGCAGCCAGGTATAGAATTCCATGGAGCGCTTCAGGCCAGTGGCCCAGTCTTCCGTGGCGCCCGGGGTTTTCGGTTTCATCGGGTCGAATTCCGACAACGCCATGGCGGCGATGGGGTTCTGATAACCAAAGTGCACATGGCTGCTGCCGATACGGAACGCCCAACCGGCGTTGGGGTCCGCCGCTCCGCCCCAGGCGTAATACCAGGACATCAGATAGTGAGCGCTCTCGTAGCCGCGACCGCCCTGGGCGTTCTTGTCCTGGGTTCCCATTTTTTTGAAGTATTTATCGAACATGGCGAGACGCAGGTAATCCCCCATTTTGGCCGCTTTCGCCACCAGACCGGGAATTTCCTGTTCTGGATCTTTGCCCTGCTCCTTGATCCACTGATACGCCCAGTACATGACCTGCACCGCGCGGGCGTCGGCATCCGGAGCGTTGGTGTAACGCCATTGTTTAGAGTAGTTGTTGTCCTTGGTGAACAACGGCAGGAAACCGTTAGGTCCGCCCCATTTGAAGCTCTCCCAGGAAGGATGGGTGACGGTTTCCCACACGGATTCCTGCTCACCGCGCTGGAAGGTGTTGATGTAGGAAGGCGTGCTGACGCCATCGCCCAGGTTGCCGTAGCCGTAGATATTGTCCATATCCAACAGCCAGTGCATGCCGTAAACGTCCCAGGTGCCGTAGGTCTGCGCCAGTTTAGCCGAGATCGGGTCTTCGCCGACGGGAACGCCAAACTCTAACTGGCTAGGATAACCGGAAGGCAGCGGATGTTCCGCCGCATAAGCCGCGGGCTTGGATGGATTATAGAAATTGTTGGTCGGCTGCATGTCGTGGGTGGGAATGATCTGCTCTTCCATTTTTTCCCAGGCGCTGCGCAGCTTGCTCCAGTCGCCAGTCACTTTACCGTAGTAGGCTTCCAGCAACAGAAAGTAAGAATAGGCTTCACTGGTGGACTCATGACCATGGTCCGGCGCTTCGACGATAAGCGTCTCTACCGAATGGTAGGGTCCGCCGTCGGCGCTGAAGTATCCGTTGGCTGGATCGTGGATTTTGTTCCACATTTCCATAAAGCGCTCGTTATATTCTTCCGCGCTGGCCTGGGCGTGAGAACAGAAAGTGGCGAAGCTTACCGCTGCGGCGATAGGCAGCAGCATCCCCTTCAATGGTCTTTTCTTGAACGTTAAGTCCATGTTTTGACTCCATAGATTTTATTAATTCACACATCGCTCAGATGTCGCCGCCCACTGACCGGAATCCAGCGCGCTGGAACCGCTTCCGGTCGGAGTTTGGCGAATTTGCTGAGTTATCTGGCGGTGCAGGTTGGCGGTGAGAAACTTCCGTCGTGAACGCCCTGCAGACCAAAGCTGGTCGCTGCGCCGGGCCCTAATGAACCGTTGTAAGGCATATTTTTCACGGTGAGGGTTTTACCGTCCGCAGACAGCGTGTAGGCCCCGTTCCACAGGTTCACGATGGAAGTGGGTTCATCAAAGGTGAGAACGACTTCCCACCCGTTGATAGAAGACGATCCGTTATTGACGACTTTGACGTCGCCCAGCACATAGCCGGTATTCCAGACATTCAGCCCGCCGACGCTGCAGGAGATATCCCCGCCTGCGTCCGGCTCGGCGACCTTGATCATGATTGCGTCAGAAGCGTCGTCGATTTCCTGGCCATCGGTGGACAGCGCAATCAGCTTCAGGGTGTAATCTCCTTCCGCTGTTGGGGCTGCGACCTCAATCGCACCCGACGCGCCTCCTTCGCCAGCGACTGCGTCATTGAGATACAAACGCACGCCGGCGGCGTTATCCAGGCGATAGCGCACAGTGAAGGATTGCCCCGGACTCACCTCGAATCCGTCAGCAGGATCGGTGATTTCCAACGCCGGCAGGTCCGGCGCTTCCACGTTGATGTCGACCTGCGCCTGCGGCGAGCGTCCGCCATCGTTGTCCACCACGGTGTAGGAGAATGAATCCAGGCCATGGTACCCGGCATGAGGCATATAGGTGACCGCCGGGCCTGTTCCCGTCAGGGCGCCATGGGCGGGTTGCGCGTATTCATAACTCACGATAGAGCCGTCGCTGTCTTCGCCATGCAAGGTGATGTCGACCGCCTCGTCCATATTGGTAGTCACACTTAATGATTGCGCCTGGGGCAGACAGTTGACCCCGGAGTCGCCGCCGCAACCTGCGCCGAGCTCTTCGCCCCAAACCAGGTCAGCGCCGTCATACAGAGCGATTTTGCTCGCTTTTTTGTAGACGCCGTCATAGCTATCCCAGGACGGATCGCCTTCGTTACCCCACTCGCTGGCGTTGCTATTGGTCGGCAGCGAAATTCTGAATTGCACTTCCCTGCGGGACTCGGACTGTCCGCCAGGATAGATATTCACGCCCTGGAAAGAAGCGTCCACATAGTAGATATGGTCATCAGGATCGCCCCAGGGCTGCAGCCCGCTCACCTCCGTCGCCTGACTGTAGGCAGTAGTGACTTTGATGTCCTGTAGACCATAACCGGCGGCGAATTCGTCAGAAAGATCGACCCAGTAGCGGAAGCGCAGCTGCTCGCTGCCGCGCGCCGGCCAGGCGCTGTGGTTGTGCACTTGCGCAGCGATTTCCACATAACGGGGACCGCTGGAATTCAGCTTGGCTTCGACATAAAACTCTTCGTCTTTTGCTTCCGCCTGCGGGAAAGCGTTATCGGGAATCGGGTCGCCGCCAAAATCCAGATAGAGGCGCGCCAGGGCGGATGTAAAGCCTGCGTTATAGTCCGTGGCCACCTCATTCTTCACATAATCGCCACGGTCATCCGCATAGTTATCGTTACTATCGGGTCCACCCACCAAGGCTCCCACCAGCAAATGTCGCGACTGCTCCGGCGTGCGCAGGTTGTTGGTCCAGGTTCCGTGGGCCGTACGATGATGGGGGTTAGTGGGATAGTTGGCGCCATAACCAATTTGATAACTCACGCCCGCCGGATTGTTGCCAAGCAGGTATTCGATCTGACTGCGGCCGAAGTCGTAATAGGCTTGCGCTTTCTCCGCCTTGATGCCGGCGTTATTCAAAAAGTCGGCGTAAACCAGCGCAATAAAAGCGGTGTTGGCGGCGTAACGGTTGGTGCCCCACACATCCAGGTAGGCCAGACCGCCGGGGGTATAGTTCACCCGTTCGCCGTTGTAACCGGTCGTCCAGTAATCCAGCCAACGCTCCGCATCCGCCTGATAGCCGGCCTCCCCTGTGATCTGCGCCATCAGCACATAAGAGCCGTAGGCTTTATTATCCCAGGCATGCCCCCATTTGTAGGCTTTGACGTCTTGTTGCCCTTCTCCGCCCAGCTTCTGGTATTCCTGTTTCGCCTGCTGCAGATAGCTGGCTTCGCCGGTGGCGCGATATAGCCAGAGCGCGGACCAGACCAGTTCATCCTGATAACCACTCCAGGATTTGTAGTAACTGCCAGCGTCAGTGATGCAATCGGAATATTTGCCGCGATAGATATTGGCGAACTCATACAACTGGCTGGCGTGGGTCAGCAGTGTATTGGCGTATGCGCTATCCACCGGTTTGAAAACCATGGCGATCGCCGCCAGCGCCGCGGCGGTTTCTCCCGCCAGATCCGAACCCGGACAACTGGCGTCTATTTTATAAGACGGGCGCGCCATCGGCATGACTTCGGCGGAGCCCCACCAGGCGTGGTCCGCGCCGCCGTTGCCAACCTGCCCCCACAACTCATTGGGCGCGGTATGGGCTTTTACGAAATAGTCGGCGACAAAACGCAGGTTATTGAGGATGTGTTGTAACTGCCCTGATTGCTCGTATGCATCCCGGTACTCCACCGCGCCCCAGGCCAGCAGTGTCGCCGACGCCGCCATGGGAAAGCCAAATTTGACGTGATCGCCGGCGTCATACCAACCGCCGCTGAGATCATGCCCAACATCAGCGCCGTCCTGTAGCGCCGAATTGTCCCGCCATTCAACGCGATTCCAGTCCGGCAAGACGCCAGACTGCTGGGCTTCATAGAAGTAGATGGATTTCTGCAGGGCTTCGCCATAGTTTTCCTGCGCCATCGCCTGAGCGGACATCAGTGCGCATCCGCTTAACAGGGTCCATACCGATAGTTTATTCATATTCTTTCTCCTTACTTCGCCATTCCGATTCACGTCTGTCGCATCGCTCACCGTAGGCAGGACGTAGGTCGCGTTTTATTTTTATGATCCCTCTGACAGGGTCAGGGTTATTTTTTGATCATTTTTGAAAACGTTTTCAATCTTTCGTAAAAATTTTTTACGCTTTGATTCGACTCTTTCACCTGCGCCGGCAAGCTGTGCGCTCGCGTGGGCTGATATGATAAAAGCAGTCTAGTTTGCGAAGTCCGGTTTGTAAAAAACGATCTGAAATACGCTCTGTTTTGAGGTATTCAGAACCAGCGTCGCGGCGCAAAAATAGCGATATTTGTCTCCATTTCCGGCAATCATGATATGAAATCACTTAAAAAAGTATCGGTTTTTGGGTCTAGACCCGAATCGCCACTTTTTCTATACAAACGTCCCTATCACCGTCGCCGCCCAAGCGCATTCCGGGCCCACCCGGTGACGCCCCTCGTCAAGTTATCCGAAGCATTCACATGACTTGGCGATGCTTTCGGATTTATGAAATCGTTTTCCAGTTAATTGCATTATGCAAACCTATACCGGAAAAAACATAGGCAAGTCAGACTATGCCCTTTGAGTGAAAGCCCCCGCCCGCTACACTGACGCTTATTGAGCTTTTACACTTGGGACTATATCCTCCTGCGGTTTTTCGCACTCTTACTGAACAACGAGACCCATTTCATTGACCGCCACCAAGCCGCGTATTCTTGTTATCGACGATGAACCGCAAATACTGCGCTTCCTGCGCATCAGTCTGCGCTCGGAGGGCTATGAGGTATTGCAGGCGGGCAACGCTACGGAAGGTTTAATGCTGGCGTCCTCAGAAGCGCCGGATGCGATTGTGCTCGATCTGGGACTGCCTGACATGGACGGCCTGGAGGCGCTAAAGCAGCTGCGACGCCGCAGTCGCATACCAGTGCTGGTGCTGTCCGTACGCTCCTCGGAAACAGAAAAGGTAGAGGCGCTGGATAATGGCGCCAACGACTACGTCACCAAGCCATTCGGCATTCGCGAGTTCATCGCCCGCATCAGAGTGCTGCTGCGCGATCGCGAACCCACTGCGTTGCGTCCTGCCGCCAACGTCTACCGTTCCGCCAGCCTGATCATCGACTTTGTGAAGCGTTCAGTGATTCTGGACGACGAAGACATTCATCTGTCCAAGAAGGAATACGCATTACTGGCGCGACTAGCGACCACGCCCGACCATGTGGTGACGCAACAGCAACTGCTGGCGGAAATCTGGGGGCCGACGCACAAAGAGGATACGCATTACCTGCGCATTGTGGTGGCCAAACTGAGAAATAAGCTCGGCGACGCCCCTTCCTCTCCCCGCTTTCTGGTGACGGAACAAGGCGTCGGCTATCGGCTGATCACCTACGAGGCGGAATAAGCCGCCGCAACCTCAGCGGATGATGATTGAAAGCTGAGTGATTACAGCGTGGTCCTCGCCCAACCGCCGATCTCACCTGCGCGACGTCCAGCGATCTGGCGGCGGTCCGGATTTCCTGGTTCAAAACGAACGCTGTTGCGTCGATCGGCGTTAGTGCGCCGAGGTCCAGACCGGCGATCTATGCCGTTATAGTGTAAATCTCTTGAGGTAAAGTTAGCTGGCATAAGCAGTCCTATATTTTCTAATTTATATTAACAGCTTGTTTAATCGGCAATTTCCTGATTATGCCTCAACCCCGCTTCCCAGCAACAAATTTACGATATTACTATTTATTAATAAGTTAAACCTTCCCGATAAAACAATATTTCATAAAAACCATATTTTTCATGCAGTTGAATGGAAGTAAAGCGAAATAATCAACAGATTTTTCATGAATTTATTCCGGTAATTACCTAATTAATGAGAGGATTAATCCTTACTTGTATATTTCAAGTAAACTGCAATTTAAATATTACAAATAGCAAACTTATGCAGATGAAAAACCATCGCAATCAAGTCATCAATATAATCAAATGCATTGATATCGATTTCAGGCCTCATTACCGAAAATCTAAAAATAAGCCGATTTCTCCCAAAACGACGCTCTACCCGGCCTTTTGCGCCTCCCGCATCATAACCCTGTTTTTACTGGTTCATCTTTCAGAGAAGTATTGGAGGACGCGAAGTCATGGATTTTTCAGCCGCATTGGTGGGATTAGGTATTTATTTGCTGATATGGGAAAAGCTGCCGGAATGGGGAGCCTGGTTTAATCGTGTGATTGCGAGCCTGCCCGGCCCTCTGGCGAAACTCTACGAAGATTGGCGTTGCCCTTATTGCTCAGGCTTCTGGATCGCCCTGGCGCTGCATGGTTTGGTGGGAATGACGACGTTGGGCGAGACTTTCAGGCCCGCATTCGACGCAGCATGGCTGACAACGCCCATGATATGGTTTCTCGACGCCCTGGCCACGGCGACGCTCATTCTTGTTGGCAAACTGGCGTTGAGCGCGCTGTCGGGCCCTGCGCTCAAAGGGCATCAGATGGTAGCGGAGTTCAAGAAGGCGAAGACTGTTGAGGCGGAGAGCGCCTGAACGCATTGCGGCTCAGTCGTCGTACTCGGCAAGCCGCAACCCTTTCTTGACGTAATTTTCCAGGCGCACGCCAAAGGTTCCGTTAGGATGAATTTCCTTGATGCGCAGCGGTTTGCCTGCATCGGTCAGGCAGTTGATGGAGAGATCGAGAATGGTTTCTTTACGCAGTTGTTTTTTCTCATCCAGCACCAGCAATATTTTGGGCTTAAGGCGATATTCATTGTTGGAGCGTACGATGATTCCCACTTCGCCGCTGTTGAGTTCCGCGATATGGCCCGCCGGATACACTCCCATGGTTTTGATGAAGAATTCCGCCACTTCCAGGTCAAAGTGCTTGCCTCTAACGTCATAGATGATGCGCAGAGACTCCAGCGCCGACATGGGGTCTTTATAAACGCGGGCGGAAGTCATGGCGTCATAGGCGTCCACCACGCCGACGATTTTCGCCTTGAGTGGAATCTGGTGGGCCGCCAGACCACGCGGGTAGCCGGTCCCATCCACTTTCTCATGATGGCTGTAAGCGACATCCACGGCGCTCTTCGGCGCTGAGGACAGCGAGATAAGAATATCCCGGCCGTACTGGGAGTGCTGCTTCATGATCTCAAACTCATCCTTGTCCAGACTGCCCGGCTTATTGAGGATCTCATCCGGCACCTTGACCTTGCCGACGTCGTGCAGCATGCCGCAAACGCCAATGTCCACCATTTCGGATTCGTTGAACCCCATCTCCCGTCCGATGATGATGGATAAGACGCAGACCCGCAGGCAATGCTCAGCGGTGTAATCATCCTTATCCTTGATCAGGGAAAGCCATTGCAGCGCGTTAGGATTACGCATGATGCTGTCGACGATATCCGTCACGGCGACGGTCACCGCCGCCATATCGATATCCCGCCCCAGCTTCACGGCGCGGAACACATCATGAATTGTCTGCCTGGCCTGCCCCATGGAATTAGTCGCTTTGGTCAGCTCCCGATAGGCGGGCACTTTGTGCACCAAACGGGTCTTTTCTTTCTTCACCCGGGTGCGGATTTTCTTGCCGCTGGGCGCGGTGACGGTTTTTTCTTCCTCCACCACCTCCGTCTCCGACTGCACGTAGACGAATTCACACTGCGTCTGCAGTTCCTGAATATCGCGCCAGTCGTAAATGAAGAAACCCTGATAGACGAACCGGGTTTCCTCCCAGGGGCGGTCCAGTTGAGCCACATACATGCCGACCTGAAGTTCGGACACAGGAATTTTGACGAGGGATCGGCGACTTTGCGGCATCAATGACACGGTGTTCTCATAGGCTTGGTTACAGGCTGATTCGCGACACTGCCATCTATTTTCAGTCTAGCAAAGGATGGCCTAGGGCTCCCAAACGCCAGCACGCGAAGAGCCGGCCATTTTAGCGCAGGAGCGGTGTACGGGAATAAGAAAAAGCCGCGCATCAGACTAGCTCACGAGTATGCCACTTATTCTTAACTCCCTCTCTGACAAATAAGGTTATATTCACACGCCTAAGCTACCCTCCCTCGTTAGCAGACTTTGCCGCGCTATTAACATCTCCAGCTGCCGATGGCGCCGCTTGCGTAATAGAGCGCCCTATAGAAGTTGACTTATTTTCATTACCGCTAACAGAAGCTTCACCTTCAATAATATTGCTAAGTCTACGTACGCCGTATGCATCTTCAAAAAAGTATAGAGACTGGCCCCCTGAAACTTGTGAAACACTTGTAGAGCCGTTTTCATTGTAAGAAAAAGTGTATTTAACAGCATCCGCTTCTCTTTCTGCTGACTTGACTCTACCTAGAGAGTCATATGACCAGCTCAACTCAACTCTTCCTTTGGCGTCGCTCACACCTGTAAGGTGGTGTATGAAATCTTCATCGTTATAAAGATAGCGCTTTTTCAATATGAGCTCACTTTCACTGCTTGCTTTGTGATAAGCCCTAACTAAATTAACAGCACTATCGAATACATACCAAAATTCCTGACCATCGGGAGTGACAAGCGCCTTCAACAGGCTCCCTTCATAATAAAACTTCAGCTTTGCTCCTTTATTGTCGACCACTTCCTTCGGCAATTCGCTTCCCGGATAGTACGACAACTCTACAAATTGACCTTTACTGTTCTTTATAGACAATAACTTACCCGTAGCGCCATAACGCTCAATAACTTCTCCTTTTTCAACTTCCCACCAGCTTTCGCCTTGAGGACCTTCTACGTGACTAAGCTTGTAGGTGATATCTGGGTCCGCACGCCAATGCACTCCATCGCCCGAAACAAACGAGAACGTTACACCATCATCAGAAACTAGTTCTGCTACGCTGATACCCTCAATTCTTCGAAAGTTAATTCTCCTGGAATATGTCCACCTCCAACCTGAGACAGTATTCAGGCCTGAGTATGAACGGCTTGCATAGCGCCTGGAAAAATATAAGTAAGGGCTACCTTCCGCAATATAATCAGTTTCTTTTAAAAATGTGTTGCCAACACCCAGACTGACAGACTGTGCAACAATGGGGTGATTATCTACTGGATTTTTATCGGTGTTAACTCCATGCGCCTTGCATAGCGATCCTTCTTTCTCATATCCTGTAGGACAGGAAGGTGTTCCATATACATCAACCCCTCCATAACAGCCATTGGCCAATTTTACATTGGCGACCACATCATCCTTGTCTTTCGGCCTTAATATATACGTACACCTTTTTCCATCTTTAGGCTTTAAATTATAATACTCCCTATAAATCTCCCACCATCGTTGCACGGCTTCTACAATGGTATCTCCCTTCGTTATACCTATGGAAGTCGACGTATAATAAGGAGAAGCTATCTTAGGAGGCAAGTCGATAGATTGGTTTTGCGCAGTCACTCGACCAGAAAAAAGTAAAAATATAAAGCCCACCGAAAACAAAATACTTTTAAAACATGAGCAACAATCAATATTTATAACATCCCTATCACATGCACTCCTTGAACATCTCATTCTTCAACTCCTAAAAAACACCAAATAAAATCCATCTAATTTGCATAAAAATCAGACAACCAAAATCATCCTTAAGCTTAAAAAATAATAGCTATTAAAATGCGAGGAGAATCCTACCAGACATGCTGACCTATTAGCCATCTATCACTACGATTTTCAGTAATGCATAGGCTTAGAAAATAAACCTTATGGATATTTCAGCAGCAAAAGCAACCATGCCGTAGAAGTCAAGAGAAACTGTATGCCTTTCACTTAATACAACCAAAGTGGCCAAGTTATCTCCACTGCCAGCGATACAATATATACCCTCCAATATTCCTCTAGAAGGGTGCGAATTGATAAATGCAAGCTAAAATAACTATATGCTAAGTCGATAGATGACAAGACTGTGCAGCCATACTTTCTAGATTACTAATCCGAAACAAAGTAGGCGAACACAGAAATAGTCTATATTCAAGCATGTCATGGACCCGACTTTAGATAAAGAGAGTGGATGCTATGCCCTCAAATGATGGAAGAAAGCTTGATCATAAAACACTAGAAGTCATTCGCATTCGCGCAGTACAGCAAGTCCAGGCGGGGGAAAGCCCGGAGGCGGTTATACGGGCGCTAGGCTTCAGCCGGCCGCGTATTTATGAATGGCTGGCGGCCTATCGGGAAGGCGGCTATGACGCACTTAAAGCGAAACGCCTATATGGCCGCCCCCGCAAATTAAATGGTCGACAGCTACGCCAGATCTATACCTGGGTGGTGGGATATCAGCCACAGCAGTTTAAGTTTGAATATGCACTGTGGACTCGCGGACTGGTGCGGGACCTGATCAAGCGGAAATTTCGGGTTAGCCTGTCTGATGTATCGGTGGGACGACTCCTGAGGGCAATGGGGCTAACGCCGCAGAAGCCGCTTTTTCGCGCTTACCAGCAAGATCCAGATAGGGTTGCTCGCTGGAAACAAGAAGAATACCCACGCATTCGCCAGTTGGCGAAAGCAGCGAACGCGGAGATCCTCTTCGCGGACGAGGCGAGCATTCGTTCGGACTATCACAGCGGAACGACGTGGTCGATCAAAGGGTTGACTCCGGAAGCGAGGACGACAGGGGCGCGCTTTGGGCTTAACCTAATTTCCGCAGTGTCGGCCAGAGGCGAGTTTCATTTCAAGGTGATAGAAGGCAAGCTCAACGCGGAGAGCTTTATCGGATTTTTAGAGGACTTGACGTATAAGTCTGAACGACCGGTCTTTCTAATCGTCGATGGACACCCAGCCCATCAAGCCAGGAAGGTAAAGGAGTATCTCGCCACACAGGAAGCCAGGTTGCAGCTATTCTTCCTGCCGCCTTACTCCCCTGAACTCAATCCAGATGAGTCCGTGTGGAGCTACTTGAAACATCAGCGACTGGGAAAGATGAAGATTGCAGGTCCAGACCAATTAAGAAAGATGGCTTTAAAAATCCTTCGGAGCATGAAAAGAACGCCATCATTGATTCAAAGTTTATTTGGGCATCCAGAACTTAAATATATTATGGCTTAGTGATCGGATACTTATTTACGGGTTAGTAACTACCTTCCGCTCTGTGCGAAAAGAGGTCTTAGCAGGTAATTTTTAGAGAGGCTACTTACAGCAAAAACAATCTCATGCCCCTCAATGGCCGCACCAAAATCAAGGCGCTGCCGCTGAAAGCAAGCTTGACGCTGGCTTTTGGCTTCCTGATGTTCGCGCTTACCGCCCTGCTCACTGGCGTCATAGGCAGTCTGGCGCGGGAGACTCTGGTGCGCGAACAATCTGCGGCGATTGAAGCCATCGCCTCTCAAGTGGCGGACAAGCTTGATCGCGCCTTTCTTCGGCGATGTGCACAAGGCAGTGCTGCTCGCCGATATGATGCCTGCCCGGGAAGAACCCTGGCGGTTTGTAGATGTGTCTATTCCTATCCAGTCCACTGACGGTCAGGTACAGGGCGTCCTGGGGGCCCATTTGAATTGGGACTGGGCGGAGCAGCTCAGTTCCGAAGTATTGCGGCCTCAGTTAAAGCAACATCCCGTAGAGGCCTTGATTATTGATGACGAAGGCGCCGTTTTGATGGGGCCCTCCTCCCTGACGCACGCCACGCTTCCCATAAAACCGCCGATCATCGCCAGCACAGAGCCCAACTCCTTTGTCATAACATGGCCCGATGAGGGCGAGTTTCTCTGCGCCCAGATCGTCAGCAGCGGATTTGAGCGCTTGACGGGCTTCCAGTGGCGTATTTTGATCCGCCAGAGCGTCAGCGATGCTTTCGGTGAAATTCAGCGCCTGCAGGGGGAGATACTACTGTGGGGGCTGCTGTTCGGGTTACTGTTTATCGCCTTGGTCTGGTCCGCTTCGACATGGATCACCAAACCTCTCTCCCTGCTTTCCCAATCCTCCGCCCGCTTCACCAAAGAGCGTTCCTTGACGCCGCCGCCTCAGGCGCTCTACCGAGAAGGCGTCAATCTGGCTGAATCTTTCAGCGCCATGATGGAGGACATCACGTCTCATGAGCGGGAGCTGACTCGCTTGAACCAATCGCTGGAGCAACGGGTTCAACAACGTACGGAAGAACTCAGCGGGACATTGAAGGTTTTGGGCGGCAGCGAACGCAAGTTGAAAACGATAACCGACAGCCTGCCTGTATTAGTCGCCTATGCCGACAGTCAGGAGCGCTACCAGTTTAACAACGCCGTCTATAAAAGATGGTTCAATCTGGAGCCCCAGGATTTACATGGGCGCACCATCGCTGAAATCCTGGGTGAAGACAAATACGCAGAAGCCCGGCCTCACATTCAAAAAGCTCTCGCCGGCCAGCAAGTGTGTTTCGAGAACTATCAGACCCTGGGCGATCATCAACAGTATTACGAAATCAACTACATCCCGGACAGGAACAGTCATGGCGAGGTCTGCGGCTTCTTCATCATGATTTCCGATATCACAGAACGTAAAGAACACGAAAAAGGACTGCGCTGGCAGCTGCAGCATGACCACCTGACCGGCGCCCCCAATCGACAGGGGCTCAAGACCTTGCTGGAACTGGCGGTGAAGCACGCCGGTCGCAGTCACACCGGCATTGCGATCATGTTTCTGGATCTGGACCATTTTAAAGCGATCAACGACACCTATGGCCACGACGCGGGAGACATCCTGCTCCGGGTCACAGCCGACCGGCTCATGATGACGGTGCGCAAGACTGACAGCATCGCCCGAATCGCCGGCGATGAGTTTGTGATAGTGCTGGAAGCGGTGGCGCATCCGATGCAGGACGCCGCCTACATCGCCGGCAAAATTCACACTGCCCTGCAAGAGCCTGTCGCCTTGGGAGACGGCCGACGCATCAAGATCACCGCCAGCATTGGCGTCGCAGTGGCGATGGGTGAGCGCAACCTGACGCCGGACACACTGGTCGCACGCGCGGACGAGGCGATGTATCAAGCCAAACGTCAGGGCCGTAATGCATTTGTGGTACTGGAGATGGATTCCCTCAAGGCAACTTGAAAACCTGAATCTTATCCTGCAGGCCATGGGTCATCTGACTTAAGGACTCCGCTTTTTTCTCCAATGCACGCAGATCCTGGGAGGTCTCTTCCGCCAGATCCCTCACTGCGCCAACGCTTTGGTCAATAGAGCCGATGGTCGCCGACTGCTCTTCCGTCGCAGAAGCGATTTGCAGACTCAGGTTGCTGATGGCCTCAATGCTGGAGGCAATCTGCTCCAGCGACGTCATAGTCTGCGCTACAGATTCACTACTGCGGGCCACTTCGCCAATCCCTGCGTCCATGGAGTTAACCGTATTGTCCATGCCCTCCCTGAGCTTGGCGATATTGGACTCTATTTCTCCCGTTGATTCCTGCGTGCGCTTGGCGAGCGTTCTCACCTCGTCCGCCACTACCGCAAAGCCCCGGCCTTGTTCGCCAGCGCGCGCCGCTTCTATTGCCGCGTTGAGGGCAAGCAGGTTGGTCTGCTCCGCGATGCTTTTTATGACCTGCAGTACGTTTTCAATCTGGGAAAACTCTTGCGACAATGCATTGACCTGCCCTGAGGCGTCGTCAAAACATGCTTTTAAACGCGTCATATTATTGATGGACTGCCTTCCCACCCCGTTTGCGGTCGAGGTGTATTCCGTCGCCTTCTCCACGGAAGTCTTAGCTTCATTGGTCGATGCCGCAATCTCCTCCATCGCGGCGGTCATTTCCGTGATCGCCGTGGCCACCATATCCGTCTCGCTCGCCTGCCTCTCCGTCCTGGCGTTGGAGTCCGCAGTGAGACGGGCCACCGTTGAGGAGTCATCCGCCACGTGACGAATGAGAGTCCGAGCGTCGCCGAGAATGTCCCTGAAGCGCCCAACCAGACTGTTGAACCCTTTCGCCATCATGCCAATTTCATCCTGGCTGCCATAATCTGAACGCAGCGTTAAATCAGCGTTCTTTTCTACATCGCCAATCAGCCGGTAAAGGTTCAGCACCGGTCTTTCGATCTTCCTGAGCACGACCAGATAACCCGCCGCCGCCGCGAGCGTCAGCAGTATCAGGAAGCAGATCAGCGCCAGAATAATGTTCGACACCGCATTCTGAATCCCGGAGAGTTGTTGACTGGTGCGCGCTTCCAGCGCTTTGAAGAACTCATCGATGGGCTGCATGATCTTGGCTTTCTCACGATGATAGTCCTGGCCATGCATCAGCTCTCTGGCGCGCTCCAAACTACCGTCTTCCACCGCTTTCATCGCTTCGACTTCCAGGTTCACCAGGCCGTCCGAGTTTTTCTGCGCCTGTTTGAGCAGGTCAAATTCCTTTTGCGAGAAGCCAAGATTCTCCATCATCTTTTGCAGAGAAATTGTTTCGCCATCTGGCTTGGGCTTATCCCCCGCATTTAATACCAGGTCCCAATATATGCGGTGATAATCCTGAGGGCGGGGCTTGACGCCATTACGTATATCCAGAACAGACTGATACATCTGCTTGTATTTCTGATCCCCGGTCACCACGTAAGTACGGGCCAGTCGGGTCAGGTCATCCGAACTCTGCCGCAACTCATCCGCCCTCTGGTAGGACGCGTACCGGGTTTCCGTCGTTTGCTTCAACGAAGTCACTTCCGAACGCAAATAGAACGCCAGTAAAAAGTTGGCCAGGGTGCTGGCGATAATCACGCCAAAAATGGTTAGGAATAGCGGACGAATCTTCACGATGTGTTCTCCCTCTCTTTTAAAGGCCTCGCCCCGGGGAACACATACAGTTCGTATGACCAACGCACTGCGATACCACGCATACCGCAGGAGAGAGTGATTGCGCCCTTTGGGGCTGCTTCATGTTGAAGAAGTATAGAACAGTTAAGAGAGAGGCGAAGACGGGAGTACGTTCGACCACCCTGCCAGAACGGCGGCGCCCGCACTGCGAGCGCCTTGAGGTAAGCGGAGGAATGACGCCTTACAGGTCGTCTTCGTCCGCTTTATTGTTTTTGCGTTGGGCCTTGAGCTGATTGAAGTAGAACTCGTAGCTGTTGGCGAAGTCCTCGGAGAATTTACCTTGAAACGCCTGTTCTTCGTCTTTGCGCAACTTGTTATAGGCTTTCAGGTATTCATCCCAGTATTTGCGATGATTGCCGCCAATCCAGGGCTGACCATGCTTGTTGTCGATATGCTTGACGATCTGCTCCGGATCGAGAGATTTGATGATCCGGGTGTACAGCCCGCGCACGGATTTGTACAACGCGCGCTGGTGATCGCGAATATCGGCGAACGCTTCTTTCATCGCTTCGTCGGCGGAAAGGTATGTCGTCCCCTGCTTCAGCAAGAGATTTTCCAACGCCACCTCAGGAGTCGGTGAAAACTTCAGGGGATTGTTTTCCGCCACGCGAATCTGGGTCTGGTTGATGCGCAACTCATTCTTCAACGACTGCTTTTCGCGCAAGGTGGAGAGCACTCCTTCCACCGCTTCTCTCAGCAGGTCCATGGATTTATCCACTACCTGCTTATGGGCTTCCTCCGTCAGCGTCATCATGCCCAGGGCCTGAGTCAGCCAGTCCGGGGTCATATCCTTTTTGCTGAATTGCGTGGTTTGCTCATCCTGTTCGGGAGCAGTGGCCGCTTCTTCAGCAGCTGGCTCCGCAGCGGGTTCAAATTCATCTTCAAGCGCCGCCTCCGCGTCTCGCGGCGCAGCGTGATTCACCAGCGTCGGCGCTTCCACATCTTCGATGATTTCCGCGTCCAGGATGCCGTCATCCACGTCCGCCTCGCTCTGCGGCTCCAGATCATCCTGCATCTCCGCCTCCACCTGCTCCGGCGGCACGGCGGTGGTGTTCGCCGCATGCTGGTAGACCGGCCAGGGTTCCTCGCCGGAACCGATCCAGTCATCCAAATCTGACATAGCGGTTTGAGAAGCAATATCGGATGAAATTCGGGTCGCCTCGATATCCGAGTCAGGCGCAAACATTTGCGTCCGATCATCACTGGGTTCAGCCAGCTCCACCTTCAGCTCATACTGCCCCAGCATCAGGCGGTCGCCGTTCTTGAGCGGCTCCGGGTGGCCTTTGATAAGCGGATGCCCCAGATGATTCAGATAGCTGCCGTTAGTGCTGATATCGATAAAGCTGTATCGACTTCCGTCGAACTCGATCCGTCCGTGGTCCGAGGATACATACCGATTGGCGTCCGGCAGCACCAGAGAGTTCGTTGTCGCTCTCCCGATGGTTGCGCCGTCTTTGCCGACGGTAACAGTCACCCCAGACATGTCGCTTCCGGGGGGACATTTAGTCACTTTGAGGATGAGTTCCATTTACTTTTTCACTGTTCTTAAATTTTAGACAAAACATCAGGCGTATAAGCGCCAAACGAAGGTGAAATCAGTCATTCTTTTTTCACAAAGTTTACGGCGTCGTCAAAGGGTCATGCAATGTTTATCCTCCCCGCTATGCCGCGCCGCCGCTTACATGACAGTTGATCGCATCACCGTTATATAGAATACTATATAACGCTTTTTTGAGAGCAGGATCGCCTGCTTTCCACCAACGCCAGCAGTTATAACCAAACGCCAGGAAGCATCCGCCAGGTGGCGAGCTGCGAGAGGCAGGCTCTGCGCCTGTTGTGTTCGATAACAGGATAAAGTTTCTCCAACGGATGAAAAGCCATGAGCGAAAGATGAAAAATCATGAGTGAAAACAGCGACAGCGCCAAAGTTCTGGAGCTGGCCGGCGAGTTCTGGCTCAACCAGAATGTGCGCGGCGTACAAGGAGGCTCCCGCATCGCCTTGCTGGAACACATCGACAGCGCCGGCTCCATCACCAAAGCAGCCAAGCTGACCGGAATCAGCTACAAAACCGCCTGGGACGCCGTGGACGCCATGAATAATCTGTCGCCGCACCCCGTGGTGGAGCGCGCCACCGGCGGCAAGCAAGGCGGCGGAGCGCGTTTGACGCCCCAAGGCCGCAAACTGGTCTCCGCCTATCGGGCGATGGAGGCGCACTACTCCGCTTTATTAAGCCGATTACAGCGGGACATTGACGATTTTGACGATATTCACGGGGTGCTTCAGGCCATGGCGATAAAAACCAGCGCACGCAATCAGTTTCGGGGAGTGGTCAGTCGCGTGCAATCCGGCGCGGTGAATGCGGAAGTCGCTCTGAACCTGGGAGACGGCCTGGAACTGGTGGCGGTAGTGACCCAGGATTCGGTTCAGGATCTGGGACTGACGCCGGGACGCACGGCAAGCGCGATCATCAAGTCCAGCTTTGTCATTCTGGCGACGGACGAGACCCTGAGGCTCAGCGCACGCAATCGTCTATGCGGCGTCGTCAGCGACATTCGGCACGGTCAGGTGAACGCGGAGGTGCGCGTGCGCTTGAGCGGGGATCGTACGCTGACCGCCGTCATCACGGAACAAAGTCTGGAGGAACTGGGTCTTACAGAAGGCGCGCCCTGTCAGGCTTACATTAAAGCATCCCATATCATTCTGGCGGTCAATCAATGACCCACGGCATCATAAAGCGTAACTAACGTTCTACGATGCCGCCATAAACGCCGCCCTGTAATGCAGGGCTTATCAACACGAAAAGGATCTGTACATGTTGGCACGCTTTACTCTCGCTCGCGCAATCGCGGCGACGTTCATCGCCTTGTTTCTGGCGCCGCTGGCCAATGCAGGCGAGGTTTTGGCGGCGGTATCCGCCAATTTCACGTCCACCATTCAGGCGCTGACCCCAGACTTCGAGGCGCAGACCGGACACCGTCTCAAACCCAGCTTCGGCTCCACCGGCAAGCTTTACGCGCAAATTACTAATGGCGCGCCCTTTGAAGTATTTCTGGCGGCGGATGACGTACGCAGCAAAAAAGCCATAGACGCCGGCGTAGCTGTTGAAGGGAGCGACTTCGTCTACGCCAGCGGACGTCTGGCGTTATGGAGCAAAGATCCCGTTCCAGGCGAAGACGGCCGCCAGTGGCTGGAAATCAACAAAGGCAAACTGGCTGTCGCCAATCCCAAGACCGCTCCTTACGGCGCCGCAGCCGTCAAAACCATGCAATCACTAAAGCTATATGAACAGCTGCGCCCTCAGTTGGTTTTTGGAGAAAACATTTCGCAGACCTATCAGTTCGTTTACAGCGGCGCAGCGACGCTGGGATTCGTCGCGCTATCGCAGGTGATCGCCATGGATGAAGCCGAACGCGGCGCCTACTGGCTGGTTCCTCAATCGCTGTATGCGCCGATACGGCAGGAAGGCGTTCTGTTGACCAAAGGTCAGGATAATCCGGCCGCGGTGGCGTTTATCGACTATCTGAAGTCCCCCCGCGCCCGCTCGATCATCGAATCCTTTGGTTACAATGTTGAAGAATAAGGAGAAATGCCGATAATGACGCCCTATTTCATCCCGATATCCGGCATAAGGAACTTGATTAGATGAATGCAGTGGGCGTCCAGGGGCTGGTCGACTGGCAGGCGGTGTGGATCACGCTGAAACTGGCGGGGCTGACCACCCTGATTCTGATGGCGCTGGGCACGGCTATCGCCTGGGGACTGGCGCAGAGCCGGCACTGGAGCAAACGTCCGCTGGAGGCGATTATCTCGCTGCCTTTGGTGCTGCCGCCCACCGTGCTGGGCTTCTACCTGCTGCTGCTGTTAGGCCCTAAAGGCCCTATTGGCGAGGTCACCCAGGCTCTGGGATTGGGCGTGCTGCCCTTCACTTTTCCTGGACTGGTGGTCGCTTCCGTCATTTACTCTCTGCCCTTCGCCGTACAGCCTATTCAGAACGCCTTCGAGACCCTCGGCGCCCGCCCGTTGGAGGTCGCCGCCACCTTGCGCGCCTCTCCCTGGGATCGCTTCATGACCGTCGCATTGCCGCTTTCCCGCTCAGGCCTGATCACCGCCGCTGTGCTGGTGTTCGCCCACACGATTGGCGAATTTGGCATCGTGCTCATGATCGGCGGCGCCATCGCTGGCGAGACCAAAGTTCTGTCAGTGGCCATTTATGATCACGTGGAGGCCATCGAGTACACCCAAGCCAACATTCTCTCCGCCGGCATGCTGATCTTTTCCTTCACGGTACTGCTGGCGCTGCAGATTATCCGCAAACCGGCGAAGGTAATCGCATGAACGACGATATCTCCGCTTCCTTTTTCTCTCACAAAGGCGACTTTACTCTGGACGTCGCGTTCACTACGCCGGGCCAGGGAGTCACCGCCCTGTTTGGTCGCTCCGGCTCAGGCAAAACCACGCTGCTACGCTTTATCGCCGGTCTGGAGCGAGCGGAGAAAGGCGCTCTGCAAATCAAAGACGAAGTCTGGCAAAGCGCGGACCTGTTCGTACCGCCGCATCGCCGCGCCCTGGGTTATGTGTTTCAGGAACCCAGCTTGTTTGCGCACCTCTCGGTCATGGACAATTTGCTTTACGGCTATCACCGCATTCCACAATGGGAGCGCAGAGTGGCGCCGGAAGAGGTCATTCGGTGGCTTGAACTGGAGCTCCTGATCGGACGCAACACCCATTCCTTGTCTGGAGGGCAAAGACAACGGGTGGCCATTGGCCGCGCTCTGCTCACCAGCCCCAAACTGCTGTTGATGGACGAGCCTCTGGCCAGCCTGGATTTACAAAGCAAGGAAGAAATCCTGCCCTACCTGGATGAGCTGTTTCAGCAGCTGGACATTCCCGTTTTCTACGTGAGTCATTCGCCTGATGAAGTCATGCGCCTGGCTTCGCATCTGGTGCTGCTGGACCATGGCGGCGTCCGCGCCGGCGGCCCCATCAACGATCTGCTCACCCGCCCCGACCTGCCTCTGGCGCACCTGGAGGAGGCCAGCGCCGTCGTGCACGCAAACATTCAGGCCCATGACCTGGAGTACCATCAAACACTGCTGGGCGTTCCTGGAGGCGTTTTGGCGGTGCATCACAAACAGGGACCGATTGGCCAGCAAGTCAGACTGCGCATCCACGCCAAGGACGTCAGCCTGGCGCTGAAACCACCCGAGTTGAGCAGTATCTCCAACTGCATTCCAGTGAAGGTGATCGATATCAACGTAGACAGGGAGCCGTCACAGGTAGTGGTGCGTCTGGCTCTGGGGGAAGAAACCATTCTCGCCCGCGTCACCCGCCGCTCCATCGATCAATTGCATATCGAGAGAGGCATGCAGCTGTTCGCCCAAGTAAAAAGCGTAGCCTTAATTGACTGATTCCCTTGGAGAGAGAAAGTTTAATGGAAAGCAGTGAACTCGAGCGTTTCATGCGGCTGGCCATCATCGAAGGCCGTAAAGCCATCGCGCATTACCGCCCCAACCCGCCTGTCGGCTGCGTACTGGTGCGCAACGGCCAGATTGTCGCATCAGGCCATACCAACGCGCCCGGACAACCTCACGCCGAAGCAATGGCGCTGCAGAATCTGCCTGGCCCGACCGCGGACGTCATCGCTTTTGTCACTCTGGAGCCCTGCTCGTTCCAAGGCCGTACGCCATCCTGCGCTCAGGCGCTGGTCAAGCGAGGCATACGCACTCTGTATGTCGGCATGATCGATCCTCATCCGAAAAATTGCGGGGCTGGCATTAATATCCTCAAGCAAGCGGGCGCCGAAGTGGTGGTGGGGTTACTGCAAAATGAGGTACGAAAGGAGCTTGAGGCGTATTTATGGCGTCCGGAAGACGAGGAGAGTCACTAAAAGCTCGTTAGGACAGGTTGGCCCCGCCCATAAGAGCGAAGCCTGATCGACGTCTTTAATCCATCCAGCGCAAACGGTCACGCAAGGTCACGACATCGCCGATAATAATGATGGTTGGACCAGGAATCTGTTGCTCCTCGACCTTCTTGGCGATATTGCCCAGCTCTCCCACCAGAACCTGCTGATCCGGCAGCGTGCCGCGGGATACCAGAGCGATTGGCGTTGACGGCTTCATGCCATGCGCGATCAGTTCACGACTAATCACAGGCAGCCCCACCAACCCCATGTAGAACACCAGGGTCTGATTGTCCTGCACGAACTCATGCCATGGCAGGTCGCAGGTGTCGGACTTCAGATGGCCAGTCACAAAACGCACCGACTGCGAATGATCTCTGTGGGTCAATGGAATACCGGAATAGGCCGCGCACCCTGAAGCGGCGGTGATCCCAGGCACAACCTGAAACGGGATGCCCGCATCCGCCAGTTGATCGATCTCTTCACCGCCGCGGCCAAAGATAAAGGGGTCGCCGCCTTTAAGGCGCAACACCCGTTTTCCTTCCTTGGCCAACTCCACCAACATGGCGTTGATTTCCTGCTGCGGCAACGTATGGTTGGAGCGGGCTTTGCCCACGTTGATGCGCTTGGCGTCACGACGCACCAGATCCAGAATCTGCGGCGACACCAGACGGTCATACAACACCACATCGGCCTGACGCATCAAGCGCAGCGCGCGGAACGTCAATAAGTCAGGATCGCCAGGCCCGGCGCCGACCAGATACACTTCACCCGCACCGGTGATTGTATCCGCCTGCTCGCCGCTTAACATGTCATCCAGCATCGCCCTGGCTTTGTCCGTGCGCCCGCAAAACACCAGATCGGAAACGACGCCTTCCAGTACGGACTCCCAAAAGCGACGCCGCTGGTTGATATGGCCAAAACGGGCCCGGACTTTATCCCGGAACTCCATCGCCAAATCCGCCAGCCTGCCAAAACCATGAGGGATCAACGACTCCAGACGGTTACGTAGCAGACGGGTCAATACAGGCGCGCCGCCGGAACTGGTGACGGACACCAATACCGGGTGACGATCGATAATAGAAGGAAAGATAAAACTGCTTAGCTCCGGCTGTTCTACAACATTCACCGGAACGCCGCGCGCCTGAGCGGCTTGCGCAACTTGTTGATTCAGGTCCGTGGAATCGGATGCCGCGACAACCATCGCGCAGGATTGCAATAGCTCAGAATGAAAGGATTCAGAAGTAAGAGTAATGGCGTTGAGCACGTCAGCGCTCTCAACGAGCGCCTTCGCATTCGCATCACCCAGGAGCCGGACTTTGGCCCCTGCGCGCAACAGCAGGTCAGTTTTGCGCACCGCCTGCTCGGTGTCCCCAACTACAAGACACTCCCTGCCCTGTAGATTCATGGATATGGGCAGGAAATCCCAGGTCTGTAGTTGTGTGGACATCAATTACCTCAGTTAGCTGGTTTGATCACCTTCACGCCGCCCATGTATGGCTCCAGCACATCCGGCACCAAAATGGAGCCGTCCGCCTGCTGATAGTTCTCCAGCACGGCGATCAAAGTACGTCCTATCGCCAGACCAGAACCATTCAACGTATGCACAAGCTCCGGCTTACCGGTTTCCGGGTTACGCCAGCGCGCCTGCATGCGGCGCGCCTGGAAGTCGCGACAGTTGCTGCAAGAAGAGATCTCACGGTACTTCTTCTGCGCCGGCAACCAGACTTCGATGTCATAGGTTTTCGCCGCAGAAAAGCCCAGATCGCCTCCGCACAGCGCCACAACACGATACGGCAGGTTTAACAACTGCAGGATTCGTTCCGCATTGCCGGTGAGTTCTTCCAGCGCCGCATCAGATTGCTCCGGCGCGACCACATGAATCAGCTCCACCTTCTCAAACTGGTGCTGGCGGATCATTCCGCGCACGTCACGGCCGTAGCTGCCCGCTTCGCTACGGAAACAGGGAGTATGGCTGGTCATTTTCAGAGGCAGTTCTTTGGCGTCCAGAATTTCTTCGCGCACCAAATTGGTGACCGGGACTTCCGCCGTCGGGATCAGATAAAAGTCATGCTCGCCTGGCACTTTAAACAGGTCCGCCTCAAATTTGGGCAACTGTCCCGTGCCCTGCAAGGCATGCGCGTGCACCAAAAACGGCGTCATGGTTTCCTGATAGCCGTGTTCAGTAGTGTGAATATCCAACATGAACTGCGCCAGCGCGCGATGCAGTCTGGCCAGTTCGCGGCGCATCACCACAAAACGGGAGCCGGCCAGCTTGGCGCCGCTGTTGAAGTCCAACAGGCCCAGGCTCTCGCCCAGATCAACATGGTCCTTGGGTTCGAAATCAAATTCGCGGATGCTTCCCCATTGGCGCACTTCCACGTTGTCGTCTTCACTTGCTCCTTCAGGAACACCGGCGTCAGGCAGGTTGGGAATGCCTTGCAGCAGGTCGTCCAGTTTGTCCTGGATGTCCTGCAGCTCCGCTTTTGCGGACTCCAGTTCTTCGCCGATTTTAGCCACCTCTTCTTTCAATGGCTGAGGGTCCTGACCCTGTTTCATCAGAACGCCGATGTCCTTCGACTTACTCTTACGCTCGCTTTGCAGTTCCTCAGTACGGACCTGAACGGACTTGCGCCGCTCTTCTAATTGACTGAACGCGTCTACGTCCAGGTCATAGCGTTTGGTCTTTAGTCTGGCAGCCACTTCATCCAGGCTGTTGCGAAGCAATTTTGGATCTAACATGAATTCGTCCAGTAATTTTTTTAAATCAAAGAATAAGCCGAGTCAGAGCGATACCTGCGCCCACGGCGAAGAGGCATAGTATAACGCTCATAAAAATATAGGCGAGACCTTGCAACAGCTGATCGCTTTGCATCAGGCTCCAGGCTTCCAGCGAAAAGGTGGAAAACGTGGTCAGCGCGCCTAAAAAGCCCACCATTATCAAAGATCGCAGCTCAGGTTGTCCATGCAGTTTCTCCACCACATACACAAAAGCCGTCCCCAGCAGAAAAGAGCCAAGCAGATTCACCGCCAGCGTGCCCCAGGGAAATTTAGCGCCCGCCACATTACTCACCCAGGCGACAATTAAATACCGGCTGACAGCGCCGAACGCACCGCCAAGAGCAACATACACAAGATGGGGAATGCTCATAATGATCACGAACAGATTTCAGGTGGTTCAGGAGCGGCTCTGATACTCTTCGTCCAGACTCCGCAGGTATTCCAGCTTTTCCTTAACTTTGCTTTCCAGGCCCCGCTCCACAGGATGGTACAGACGCAGGCCATCCAGCTCGTCAGGCAAATACGTCTCGCCGGCGGCGTAGGCCCCAGGCTCGTCATGAGCGTAACGGTATTCTTTACCGTAGCCCATTTCCTTCATCAACTTGGTCGGCGCATTGCGTAAGTGCACGGGAACCGGATAATCCGGCGACTCCGCCGCCAGCTTCATCGCCGCGTTAAACGCGTTATAAACCGCATTGCTCTTGGGCGCGCACGCCAGATAAACAATCGCCTGAGCAATCGCCAGCTCGCCTTCCGGGGAGCCCAGCCGCTCTTGCACATCCCAGGCTGAAAGCGCGAGATCCAGCCCACGCGGATCGGCGTTGCCAATATCCTCACTGGCCATACGCACCACGCGACGAGCGACGTACAAAGGATCGCAGCCGCCGTTCAACATACGGGCGAACCAATACAAAGCGCCATCAGGATTAGAGCCGCGCACGGATTTGTGCAATGCGGAGATCTGATCGTAGAACGCATCTCCGCCTTTGTCGAAGCGTTTTAGTGAAACCTGCATTACCGACGCCAGCAGCTCACGGGAGAGAATCCCACCCTGCTCGCCCGGGTCCGCCAGATCAGACATGGTTTCAAGTATGTTCAGCGCCTGTCTCGCATCGCCGTTGGCGGCTTCAGCGATCATCCGCAACAGGTCGTCGTCGTAGCTCCAGGGCGTTTGACCCAAACCATTTTCAGCGTCCGTCAGAGCCCGTTGTAATAGCGCCGTCAGGTCATCGATGGTGAGCGGTTTTAATGGATACACCCGCGCCCGCGATAACAGTGCGTTATTCAGCTCAAAAGAGGGATTTTCCGTGGTGGCGCCGATAAAAACAAAAGCGCCTTCTTCTACGTAAGGGAGAAAGGCGTCCTGCTGGGACTTATTGAAACGGTGGACTTCATCCACGAACACAATGGTCTTGCGCCCGCTTTGTGAGTTTGCGCGAGCGCGCTGGCTGACTTCGCGAATTTCCTTAACCCCGCTCTGCACGGCGGACAAGGTAATAAATTCTGCCCCCGTGTATCCCGCCACCAGTCGGGCCAAAGAGGTTTTGCCTACGCCGGGGGGGCCCCAGAAAATAACTGAGTGCAGCTGATCGCGCTCCAGCGCCTTGCGTAACGGTTTATCTGCATCCAGCAGATGCGTCTGCCCGATATACTCATCTATGACACGGGGACGCATGCGCGCCGCCAGAGGCGCATACTGCGCGCTCCGGCGACGTTCTTCCGACTCAAACAGGTTCAGCGTCAAGGCGCCTCCCGGATGACATCTACGCCATCAGGGATCTCAAAGTGAAAGGCTTTTTCGCTAATGGTTTGATTTACTGATACGCCAGTGAAGAAAAGGCTGGTTTGCTGACCAAGAGAGTCCTTCAGCTTCATACTTACCAGCTGATCGTTAACAAAACTCAGTTGCAGTGTGTCGAACAGAGAGTCAACGCCTTTCGGACGCAGCAGGAAATCCACCTGACCCGGCTGTGATTCCGGTTGCTCTTCCACTTGATACTGTTCATCAATCTTGCCAACTTCTCCACTCAGCAGCAGCGCTGGCGTATTGGAAAGTTGCTGCGACAGGTGCTGAATCGTCACTTGCTCCAGATCCGGATCGTAAATCCAAACCTGCTGACCGTCTGTCACGATGGTCTGTTCCAAAGGCGCTTTGGTTTTCCAATAGAACAAACCTGGGCGTTTGGCTTTCAACGTGCCAGTCACTTCCTGCATCACCTGCCCGCTCTGGGAACGCATGGTTTGCGTGAAGTTGGCGGTAAAGGTTTCTACATTTTTCAAAAGGCCGGAGAGCGTATCCACGCCCGCCGCATTCGCCATCATACTGGCGGCGCTCAACGCCGCCACGGAGAGTAGTTTCAATAATTTCATGGATATCAGTCTCTAGGAGGAGGTGGAGCCAGAACTTCCCGGGAGCCGTTATGGCCTGCGGACGAGACCACGCCCGCCGCCTCCATCGCGTCAACCAGGTTGGCCGCCCTGTTGTAGCCAATTTTCAGACGACGCTGCACGGCGGATATGGACGCCTTGCGACTTTCGGTCACAAAGGCCACAGCCTGATCAAACAGGTCGTCTTTTTCGGTGCCGTTGTTATTGTCGCCGCCGCCATCGAAACTAGCGACAAACTCGCTGTCAGTGGCGCCGTCGAGAATTTCGTCCAGATAATCAGGCTCGCCCCGCTGTTTCCAGTCATCCACCACACGGTGCACTTCATCATCGTCGACAAATGCGCCATGCACACGGATTGGCAAGCCGGTACCGGGAGGCAAATACAGCATGTCGCCGTGCCCCAGCAACTGCTCTGCGCCGCCCTGATCCAAAATAGTACGGGAGTCGATCTTAGAGGACACCTGAAACGCCATACGGGTCGGCACGTTGGCTTTGATCAAACCAGTAATAACGTCCACCGACGGCCGCTGGGTCGCCAGGATCAAGTGAATACCCGCCGCTCGCGCCTTCTGGGCGATACGGGCGATTAATTCTTCCACTTTCTTGCCGACGATCATCATCATGTCAGCGAATTCGTCAACGACCACCACAACAAATGGCAGTGGGGTCAGCATCGGCGGCTCTTCTTCAAGCGCGTTATCGCCCGGTTTCCACAGAGGATCACGAATCGGCTCGCCAGCAGTGATGGCGTCTTTCACGACTTTGTTGAAGCCTGCGATATTTCTGACGCCCATGGCGGCCATCAACCGATAGCGGCGCTCCATCTCCCCTACACACCAACGCAGCGCATTGGCGGCTTCTTTCATATCCGTCACTACCGGCGTGAGCAGATGGGGAATGCCGTCGTAGATGGACAACTCCAACATTTTGGGGTCGATCATGATAAGGCGCAGTTCTTCCGGGGTCGCCTTGTAAAGCATACTGATCAACATGGCGTTCACGCCCACGGACTTACCGGAGCCCGTGGTGCCCGCCACCAGTAAGTGCGGCATTTTCGCCAGATTGGCGACAACCGGATTACCCGCAATATCGTTACCCAGTCCCAGTGACAATGGCGAGCTGGAATCGTCATAGGCTTTAGAGGACAACACTTCCCGCAAACGTACGATGTCGCGGTTTTCGTTAGGAATTTCAATACCTACCACGGACTTGCCAGGGATAACCTCCACCACACGCACGCTGATCACCGCCAACGAACGCGCAAGGTCCTTGGCCAGATTGCTGATGCGACTGACTTTAACACCAGGCGCAGGCTGGATTTCAAAACGGGTGATCACCGGGCCAGGGTTCACCTCCACCACTTCGGCGACAACGCCAAAGTCGTTCAATTTCACCTCCAGGAGGCGCGATAAGTTTTCCAGCACCTCGGGAGAATAGCCGCCTTTTTTCGAGGTTTCAGGCGGGTCCAGCAGATTCAAGGATGGCAATGGACCTTCCGCAAAGTTAAACAGCGACGGCTGCGATGCGCGTTTGGCTCGTTTGCTCTCCCCTCCCGCTTCTTTCTGGAACGGCAGAATCTTGACCTTTTTGTCCGCGGGGTCCGCGGGCGTTTCGCTATCCACGTCCATGGTGTCGCCCAAACTGGGCTCAACTTTGGTCTCGGCTTTCTTTTTGCCGAAACTCAGCAAGGAACGCTTTTTAGTCTCTTGCTCTTCAGGGACATTAACCCGAGAGTCCAACAGCGGAATACGATCGTCCTCGTCATCATAGTCTTTCACTTCCCGTTTCGTCTTTTTAGGCTTGGGAGGCGCTTCGGCTTCTAATCTGGCTTTTTCTTCGCGGCGGGCTTCCGCACGCTCTCCCATTTTCTCTTTTGCGGACGAAAACTCTTCGCCGATGCGACGGAACAACGCCAGCGTCTTGGCGCCCACCCAGTCCATGATCTTCAACCAGGACAAACCGGTGGCGATACTGAAACCGAACAAGGAAAGCGCCACCCATACCAGCGTACTGCCGATAATGTTGAAGGTGTCGACCGCCATCCCGGCGACTTCCGCGCCAACAATGCCGCCGGAGCTGGAGTTCAGGCCACTGACCGAATACATGGTCAACAACGAACAGGTGGACAACACCAGCACGATCAGACCGACTACGCGAATAACCACCATCCACCAGTTGATAGGGTGGCGCATATGGCGCTGACGGAACAGTTGCACCGACCGTAAGACGAACAAAAAGGGAAATAAGTAGGCGACGTAGCCGAAGAAGTACAGCAATACGTCGGAAATCCAGGCTCCGACGCGCCCAGCGTAGTTAACGACCTGGGAATGATGCCCTGTGCTGGTCCAGCCAGGGTCTGAAGGATTATACGAGACCAGGGCCAACACCAGATAAACGGCGATGGTAACACAAGCGATCAACACCCCTTCGCGGAGCCCCTGCTCCAGGTAGCGCTTCGCTCTGTTGTCTTCTATATCTGCTGGCATAAGGATTTTAGCTGGCTAAATATTCAGTAGTGTACACAAGCCGGGAGTCTAGGTGAACCCAGCTTAACCGCGCATTAATAGAATTTAACGCCAAAAATTAAAATTGCGCTCTATCTATTTGTTTATATTGATTTTATTCTAGCTCAAGTTGGCGGGAGATGCATTTTTCGACAGTCTGACGGTCGTATCAGGCGGGATCAGACGAAAAACGCCGAGGCTTTCGGCCGCCCCGGCGTCTAAAATCAAGCGCCCAACGCCGCTGCGCCGGCCAGTAGATCTTCACGAATATCCTCAAAATCCTCCAGTCCCACGCAGAGACGAATCAGATTATCGGAAATACCCGCCAGCGCCTTGTCGTCATCGGAAAGGCGACCATGAGTGGTGGTCGCCGGATGCGTCATAGTGGACTTCACATCCCCCAAATTGGCGGTGATGGAGATCCACTTGGTGTTGTCGATAAATGACCAGGCCTCTTCTCTGCCGCCTTTTACCTTGAATGACAGCACTCCGCCATAACCTTTCTGCTGACGCGTAGCCAGTTCATGGCCCGGATGGTCAGGCAATCCGCAATAGTGGACTTTCTCCACCCAGCTTTGCTCATTCAGCCATTGGGCGACCTTCATGCCGTTCTCACAATGCGCTTTCATGCGAATTGGCAGCGTCTCCAGGCCCTTCAGGAACACCCAGGCGTTAAAGGGACTCATGGTAAAGCCGCCGGAGCGCAGGAACGCCAGCACTTCCGACGTTAACGCAGTGTTACCCACTACCGCGCCGCCCAGGCAACGCCCCTGGCCGTCCAGATACTTGGTCGCCGAGTGAATCACTAAGTCCGCTCCCAGACTCAGCGGCTTTTGCAGAACCGGCGTACAAAAACAATTATCCACCGCCAGCAAAGCGCCATTGGCGTGCGCCAACTGCGCCAGAGTCGCAATGTCGGCCACTTCGTTCAAAGGATTGGATGGCGTTTCGATAAACAATAATCGGGTATTGGATTTGATCGCCGCGCGCCAGCCGTCCATGTCCGTCAGCGGCACAAAAGTCGTTTCCACGCCGAACTTCTTCATGTACTTGTCAAATACGGCGTGAGTCGTACCGAACACGTTACGGGAACAGACCACATGGTCGCCGCTTTTCAGTAGCGCCATACAGGCGGACACAATCGCCGCCATGCCGGAAGCGGTCGCCACACAGTTTTCCGCTCCCTCCAACGCAGCCAGACGCTCTTCAAACATGCGTACAGTAGGATTGGTGTAGCGCGAATAGACATTGCCGGGATTATCGCCAGCAAATGTCGCAGCAGCTTCCGCCGCCGACTTGAAAACGTAGCTGGAAGTGGGATAAATCACTTCCGCATGCTCTTGCTCCTGAGTGCGGATCTGGCCCGCGCGAATCGCCTGCGTAGCATCGCGCCAGTCTACCTCCGGGGGCAGCAGAAGCTCACGGGTTTCAGTTTTTCTGCCTGACATCGTCTGTTCCTGGATATGAAGTGGGGCCGCCTGAGGAGAGCAAGAGAGCGCCCTCCCCTATCCGGCGCTATAGCGTTGTTCCGTGCAGTCTATTGAATTGACCGCTGAATGGGTAGTCGTGCGACTGAATAGATCCTAGTGCAACTGACTAGACAGTAGCGCGACTGACGCCGGCATAGCGACCGGCGTCATGCGCAAAAGACGCTGCCGACGATCAGTCGTCGTTGTGCAGGTCCAGAGGCGCTTGCGCCATCATCAGTTCCTGCTCGCGCTTGGACTTGCTGCTGTCGTTACGGACAGCCTCCAGTCGCTGGAGATATTCATCGTTCACATCGCCAGTCACATAATCGCCATCGAACACGGAGCAATCGAATTTTTCTATGTTCGGATTGCCTTCCAGAGCGCAAGACACCAGGTCTTCCAGGTCCTGATACACCAGCCAGTCAGCGCCGATGAGTTCCTGCACTTCTTCCGGCGTGCGGCCGTGAGCAATCAGCTCGTTGGCGGAAGGCATGTCGATGCCGTACACGTTGGGATAGCGCACAGCCGGAGCCGCCGAGGCGAAATAGACTTTCTTGGCGCCGGCGTCCCGCGCCATTTGCACGATCTCGCGGCAGGTGGTGCCGCGTACGATGGAGTCATCCACCAGCAGCACGTTTTTGCCGCGGAATTCCAGCGCGATCGGATTCAGCTTTTGACGCACGGATTTCTTACGCTGGTTTTGGCCCGGCATGATAAAGGTGCGGCCAATGTAGCGGTTCTTGATAAAGCCCTCCCGGTATTTCACTCCCAGACTCAGCGCCATTTGCATGGCGGAGGTGCGGCTGGTGTCAGGAATCGGCATCACCACATCGATATCGTGATCAGGGCGCAGACGATGAATCTTCTCCGCCAGATAATCCCCCATGCGTAAACGCGCCTTGTAGACGGAAATGCCGTCCATGATGGAGTCGGGTCTAGCGAAGTACACGTACTCGAAAATACAGGGGTTTAGTTTTGGGTTTTCCACACACTGCTGCGTGTGCAGACTGCCGTCAGTCTCAATGTAAACCGCTTCGCCCGGAGCGATGTCGCGTTGCAGCTCGAAGCCCAGCGCGCTGAGCGCCACACTTTCGGAGGCGATCATGTACTCAGGCCCTTTCGCCGTTTCCCGTTTGCCGAAGCAGGCCGGGCGAATCCCGTTGGGATCACGGAAGGCGACGATGCCATAGCCAGTAATCATGGCGATGACGGCGTATGCGCCTTTCACACGCTTATGAACCGCTTTAACCGCCGCAAATACGTCGTCTTTTTCCGGCACCAGTTTGCCCAGCTTCTGCAGCTCATGAGCGAAGATGTTCAGGAGCACTTCAGAATCGGAACTGGTGTTGACGTGACGCAGGTCGGTGCGAAAGATATCGCGAGCCAACTCTTCCGCATTGGTGAGGTTGCCGTTGTGGGCCAGCGTGATGCCGTAAGGAGAGTTCACATAAAAAGGCTGGGCTTCCGCAGAACTGGAAGAGCCCGCTGTGGGGTAGCGAACATGGCCAATGCCCACACTGCCGACCAGACGCATCATATGGCGAGTGCGGAACACGTCGCGCACAAGACCGTTGTCCTTTCTCAGGAAAAAACGGTCGTCCTGGAAGGTAACGATTCCCGCGGCGTCCTGGCCACGATGTTGTAACACGGTGAGTGCGTCGTAAAGGTCCTGATTAACATTCGCTTTACCCACAATACCAACAATACCGCACATGTATGGTTACCTCGTCTTTGAATCTCGCGCAAAATTTAAGCGGTTTATGTAAGCATAGACGCTATGGGGTCGCCGAAGACCGACCGCGACCAAGCTTCCAATTTTTCAAAATGGGGAATTAACGTCGATTCCGACCACCAGGGGTCCTGTACGACGGGAGTCAGTCGCAACAGCGCCACGACAACGACAACCAACACCACGCCCCGGATCATTCCAAACGCCATGCCCAGGGTACGATCGGTACCGGACAGGCCAGTGGACTTCACCAATGCGGAAATCAAATGGTTCAGCAACGCGCCGATAATGAGCGTCACGATGAAAAGTATGACAAAGGCTGCAATCAGCCTGACGGAAGGTACGGAGATAAGCCCTTCCAGCAGCGTGGCCAAATGCACATAAAACATGCGCGCCACTATAAATGCGAGAACCCAGGTAACCAGAGAAAGCGCCTCTTTGACGAAGCCTCTGACCAGGCTGACTACCGTGGATAAACCAATAATTCCAATAATGACCCAATCGGCCCAAATCATCATAGCATCCTGGAAATAGCGTAATTAGCCCCCGGATTTCGGGGGCGCATCATTCTAGCAAAAAGGAGGGGGCAGAAAAACTAATGCTTTGTCGCGGCGGGCTATTGCCCTGGGCGATATTGCACGACGAGGGAGTTGACTTTGTAGCGCTTATCCACCTGAGTCTTGAGCTTGTCCGCCTGACTGCGCTCCATTACCGGCCCGGCGAAGACCCGAACCAGGTTTTCGCCTTCTGAGCTGCGATATTCCTGAGTAAATGCAGGATGGCCGTCGCCATGCAGTTCATTACGAATTTTCAAAGCGCTTTCGCGATTCTTGAACGTACCGATTTGAATTGACCATGCGGCGGGAGACTTGTCTTTATCCAGACTGTAATCCTTAGGCGCCTCTTTGGTCTCGTTCTTGACGCTGGCTGATGGGGTCGCCACAGCTACCGTCGTCGCAGGCTTTTCCTCCGCCTTCACCACAGGTTTGGGTTCAGGCTTGGATTGCGGCTCAGGTTTAGGCTCCGGCTTCGCCTCCACAACCTTTTGCGGAGCTGGCTCTGGCGTCGTTGCCACCGGCTTGGATTCGCTCATATTGTGCATCTCCGCCATGGCCGCTTCTTGAGCGATTTCCTCTGCGGAGCCTGAGATCCGGGAAGTTTCGTCCGCGACCGCATCGCCAGTTTGCGTATCAACCGGCTGCGCTGGCATTGCAGCATTGGCGTCGCCTGCGCTCAGTTGCGGCGCTTTGGCTTCTTCGATAGTGAAATTGGGCGTTTCCGGCTTGTCAGGAATGATAATGATCTGGGATGTCTTTTCCTGCTGGGCGTTATCGAACAACATGGGCAGAAATATGACCGCCAGAGACACCAGCACAATAGCGCCGACAATACGCTGCTTTAATCCATCCATAGAAAAACCCTGAGACTGTAAATAGAAATCATGATGGAAAAAACCAAATGGATTAAAAGACTGTGGAGACGATCCGTTTAGCGACCGTCTCCCTCATCGGTTCCCATCATACCGTTTTGAAAAATTTCCGCCACGGTGAAAAAAGAACCGAAGGCGACGATACGCCCGTCTGAGCCCACTTCGGATGTCGCCTGAGCCAGACACTCCGACAAGGAATCGCAGGTTTGCAGCGGCGCGGGTTGATTCTGCTCGACCAATTCCGCCAGTTGCGCCAGCGGCATGGCCCGATCCACATTGAGAGGAAACACAAACCAGCGGTCGAATACGCCAGCGAGTTCTTTGACGATGCCCGCCACATCCTTATCTTTCAGCGCTGAAAATACCGCCACCTGCGGTTTTTTAACCGGCAATCCACCCAGCCATTGTTTGAGATAGCGCGCAGCGTGGGGGTTATGCCCCACATCGGCGTATACTTCCGGGTCACGGCGCAGCAACTGGAAACGTCCCGGCACCTTGACGTCAGCGATGGCAGCGGCGATTTGAGATTCCGACAACGCAAAGTCCAGCAGCATGGCGGCCTGCATCGCCGCAGCCATATTGGCCATAGGCAGACCGTTATCGCTCAGTCCGTCAATGACCATGTCCGCATGCTTGCGACGACCGCGCCATTGCAGAGTTTGCGACGCATCGCCAGTGCGTTCGAGAGTAAAGTCCTGACGCCAGATAAAGGTTGCGCACCCCAGCTTTCCTGCTACGTCCACCACACTGGTTGGCGGAGCGTCTTCGGCGATGACAAGAGGAATGCCCGGCCTCAGAATACCCGCCTTTTCGCGGCCGATATCTTCACGTGAGTCGCCCAGCCATTCCTGATGATCCAGATCCACACTGGTGATCACCGCCAGATCAGGATCGACAATGTTAACCGCGTCCAGGCGCCCGCCCAAACCGACTTCCAGCAGAACCACGTCCAGCTTGGCCTGTTGAAACAAGTAGAACCCCACCAACGTGGTGAACTCGAAATAGGTCAGCGCCGATGGGCCGCGAGCCGCTTCTACGGCCGCGAACGCCCCTTCAAGCGCCTCGTCGCTGACATCAACGCCATTAATGCGCACACGCTCGTTAAAACGCAGAATGTGGGGCGATGTGTAAGCGCCTACCGTTTTGCCCGCGGCGAGAGCAAGCGCCTCTACCGCCGCCAGCGTAGAGCCTTTACCGTTGGTTCCTGCAAGGGTCACCACGGTTTTCGCCAGCCTGGCGTTGCGGCAAAGTCGGCGAAATACGTCATTGACGCGATCCAGTCCCATTTCTATGACCTGAGTATGCAGTTGCGACACATAATCAAGCCAGTCAGACAGTCTTCGAGGTTCCATATTCCTATCTACGCTATGAGATCCGATATCAGGCTAAGGCCGGCTTATTCCAGGTTTTCTGGCGGCTCCGGTATTTCCATTTCCTCATCATCGAGATCGTCTTCGTTTTCAAATTCAGGCTCTGGCAGCTTCATCATTTTGGAGATGAGCATCGACAGTCTGCGACGCAATTGATTGCGGGCAAGAATCATATCCAGCGCGCCATGCTCCAGCAGGAATTCACTGCGCTGGAAGCCTTCAGGCAGTTTTTCACGCACAGTCTGCTCAATAACGCGAGGACCTGCGAAGCCAATCAGCGCATTGGGCTCAGCCACATTCAGGTCGCCCAGCATGGCGAGACTGGCGGATACGCCGCCGAACACGGGGTCGGTCATCACAGAGATGTATGGAAGGCCGCGCTGCTTCATCACTTCCAGCGCCGCAGCGGTTTTCGCCATCTGCATCAGGGAGATCAGCGCTTCTTGCATACGCGCGCCGCCACTGGCGGAGAAGCAGATCAGTGCGCGGTTTTCTTCCAGACAGACATTTACGGCGCGAACGAACTTCTCGCCCACCACCGCACCCATGGAGCCGCCCAGGAAAGTGAATTCAAACGCCACCACAGCAACCGGTACGCCAGCGACAGTTCCCTTGAAGGCCACCAGGGCGTCTTTTTCACCGGTCGCTTTTTGATTGCTGACCAGGCGGTCTTTGTAGCGCTTGGTGTCTTTGAACTTCAGGCGATCCGCCGGCTCCAGCTCAGGAGCTAGCTCCACTCTGTCAGCGCCGTCCAGGAAAATGTCGATGCGTCTACGTGCGGAGATGCGCATGTGGTGCTGACACTTGGGGCACACATCCAGGTTTTTTTCCAGTTCAGGGCGATAGAGTACGGCGCTGCACTTAGGGCACTTTTTCCACAAGCCTTCGGGAACGTTACTCTTGTGCTTGGACTGAGCCCCCCCCATTCCCGGAATAATTTTTTCTAACCAGTTACTCATATTAAACCCTACTCACTTGTTTATTCGTCCATCGCGGCGCGCATGGAGCTAAGCAGCTCTTTTACTTTGGCGCGCATCTGCTCCGGATTTTCAGCATTAGTCGCTATTGTATTCACAAGTGCGCTACCGACAATTACACCATCGGATACTGCCGACACTGCTTTCGCTGTTGCCGCGTCTTTGATGCCGAAGCCAACCCCGACAGGCATATCAGTCAGAGACTTGATGGCGCTGACATGTTTTTCCACATCGTCGATATCCAGGGCATTGGAGCCAGTCACCCCTTTCAGCGACACATAGTACAGGTATCCGCTGCCGAACTTCGCAGCGGCGGCGATACGATCTTCCGTAGTGGTGGGCGCAATCAGAAAGATGACATCCAGCCCCGCTCCTTTCAGATGCGGCGCCGCCAAATCCGCTTCTTCCGGCGGCAAGTCCACGATCAATACGCCATCGACTCCCGCCGCCTTGGCTGCGTCGGTAAATGGATGCACGCCCATGGCTTCCACCGGATTCAAATATCCCATCAATACGACAGGGGTCTCCGTGTTGGTCTTGCGGAACTCCTCCACCATGCCCAGCACCATTCTCAGAGAAGTCCCGTGCTCCAGCGCGCGCTCACAGGCCAGCTGAATCACGGGGCCGTCCGCCATGGGATCGGAAAACGGCACGCCCAACTCAATAATGTCAGCGCCCGATTCAACCAGGGCGTGCATGATATTTACCGTGTGCTGCGGCGCGGGATCTCCCGCGGTCACATAGGGAATCAACGCGGTTTTGTTGTTCGCCTTCAACGTCTCCAGGCATTGCTTAATTCGACTCATGTCACACCCTTTTTAAAATTCAATTCCGTCAAGCTTGGCCACAGTATGGATGTCTTTATCGCCGCGTCCGGACAGGTTGACGATGATGATCTGGTCTTTATCCATGGTCTTGGCCAGCTTCATGGCGTACGCCACCGCATGACTGGACTCCAGCGCCGGCATGATGCCTTCCACCCGAGTCAGAGTATGGAAGGCGCGCAGCGCTTCTTCGTCTGTCGCAGAAACGTAATCCGCGCGTTTGATGTCTTTGAGCCATGCATGCTCAGGACCAACGCCCGGATAATCGAGACCTGCGGATATAGAGTGCGTTGCGGAAATCTGGCCGTTTTCATCTTCCATCAAATAGGTGCGGTTGCCATGCAACACGCCGGGACGACCCGCGCAAAGCGGCGCCGCGTGCTGCCCGGTCTCCAATCCGAGCCCGCCGGCTTCCACGCCGTACATTTTGATCTGTTCATCCGCGATAAAGGGGTAAAACAAGCCAATGGCGTTGGAGCCGCCGCCCACGCAGGCTACTAATGCATCCGGGAGACGCCCTTCTTTTTCCATGCACTGCAGGCGCGCTTCACGACCAATAATGGACTGGAATTCCCGCACCAGCTTGGGATATGGGTGCGGGCCCGCCACCGTACCGATAATGTAGAAAGTGTCGTCGACGTAGGTCACCCAGTCCCGCAAGGCTTCGTTCATCGCATCCTTGAGGGTTTTGGTGCCGCTGGTGACCGGGCGCACTTCAGCGCCCAAAAGCTTCATGCGGTAGACATTCAAAGACTGTCTATGCACATCTTCTTCGCCCATATAGACCACGCATTTCAACCCCAGACGGGCGGCGACGGTGGCCGTGGCGACGCCGTGCTGGCCTGCGCCGGTTTCGGCAATGATGCGCGGCTTGCCGAGGTATTTCGCCAGCAACGCCTGACCGATGGTGTTGTTTACCTTGTGGGCGCCGGTGTGATTCAGGTCTTCCCGTTTCAGATAAATCTTGGCGCCGCCGACCTGCCTGGTTAGACGCTCCGCAAAATACAACGGAGAAGGACGACCGACGTAGTCGGCCAGATCCGCATCGAACTCTTCCTGGAACTTGGGATCGATACGCAATTTTTCGTAATGCTGCTCCAGCTCCAACAGCGAAGACATGAGCGTCTCGGATACGAATCGGCCGCCGTAATGACCGAAGTGGCCGCGATGGTCCGGAATATTGGCCAGCGTTTCAGCGTCAAACCTCGTACTCACGATATACCTCACCTATAAATTCCTGGATTAATTCAATGCTCTTCACGCCCTTGCTTGCTTCGACGCCACCGCTGACATCAACGGCATAGGGCCTGACAGTGCGAATAGCTTCCGCCACATTGGACGGATTCAGGCCGCCAGCGAGAATCACCGGCTTGCCCAGCTCATGACGAATGCGGGACCAGTCGAAAACTCTTCCAGTGCCGCCACGTAATTGCGGGTCATGGGTATCAAACAATAAGGCCGCTGCATCCGGATACTTAGCCGCCTCCGCAACCACGTCCGTCTCATCGCCCACGCCAATGGCCTTGTAGAAAGGACGGGAAAAGCTGCGGCAAAAATCGTTATCTTCATCGCCATGAAACTGCAGCACATCGAGAGGGACGACATTCAAAATCTCCCTCACCTGCTCCGCGCTATGATTGACGAAGAGACCAACAGTAGAAATAAAGGGAGGCAGTTGGGCGATAATGCGGCTGGCTGCGGCGGGATCAATGTATCGGGGGCTGGGCGGATAAAAAACAAATCCTATGGCGTCGCCGCCGGCGTCGGAGACCGCCAGCGCATGCTCCAGCTCGAGGATGCCGCAGATTTTGCAGCGAACGCGCTTGTTGCGGGCATTCATTTTATCTCTTCCTTTTTTATGCTGTTCTTCGTTTTTCCGGAAAAGTTCAAGTCAGCGATTCGGCGGCGCATAACAGGCTTGGGATTATAGCGAGTTAAAGCGGCTTCGGGAAATCGAGGAAATCAGGCGCCGAGAAAAAACGGCCCTTTCCGCAACGAAGGAATCGCAAACTCTTCCGGATAGGTGACAGACGTCAGGTACAACCCAAAAGGCGGAGCCGTCACTCCGGCTTTTGAGCGCTTCTTGGAAGCCAGCACGTCCGCGACCCAGTCTGACGGCTTCTTGCCTGTCCCCACCGCCATTAAGGTACCTGAAATGTTGCGCACCATGTGGTGTAAAAACGCGTTCGCCTCCACTTCTATCACAACCATGTCGCCGACCTTGCTCACTTCAAGACGGGTCAGATTGCGAAAAGGCGTCTTGGATTGACAGTCGGAACCGCGGAATGCGCTGAAGTCATTCTCGCCGATCAGATGCGCGCCGGCGGCGGCCATGCTTTCCACATCCAGAGGACGGTAGTTCCAGGTAACGTTGCGATTGAGCCACGCGGGGCGAATCGGATGGTTGTAGATAATGTAGCGATAGCTGCGTGAGGTCGCGGTGTAGCGGGCATGAAAATTCTCTGACACCGCGCCCGCCCAGCTCACGGATACATCCGCCGGCAAAAAGTGATTGACGCCCATCGCCCAGGAATACGGGCTGCGCTGCGCCTTCGTCACGAAGTGAACGACCTGGTTCACCGCATGAACGCCGGCGTCGGTGCGCCCCGCGCATACGACACTAACGGGATGGTCTGCGACTTTTGATAAAGCAGCCTCTACTTCCGCCTGCACGGAGGGTACGCCGGAGTTCTGCGCCTGCCAGCCGTGATAACGGGAGCCGTCGTAGCCCAACACCAGCGCAACGCGCCCGGTATCCGGCAAGAGATCGTTGGAAAGTGGGTACAATGACTGGTTCGAACTGGTTGGATTCATAAGCCGCCCTCAAAACATGAGGGCAGCATTATTGGAAAGTAGCGGAATTATGCAAGTCTCTTCAGCAAGGAAGCGGCTTCCTGCTTCTGGTCGTTATTGCCTTCTTCGACAACCTCTTCCAGGATGTCGCGAGCCCCTTCACGGTCGCCCATGTCGATGTAGGCTCTGGCCAGATCCAGTTTAGTGGCGGCTTCGTCGGTGTCGGACAGGAAGTTGAAATCTTCTTCCAGCTCTTCCACGAACTCGTCCTGCATACCTTCTTTGGCTGCGGGTTTCGATTCCGCCGCGACGCTCGGGGCAGGCTCCTGCGGCTGCACGATGGTCTTGTCGCCAAAGTCATCATCCAGATTAAAATCGAGATCCGTATCCAGCTCTGCAGCGACGTCCGCTTTCGGCTCTTCGTCGAAGGACGCGCTCAAATCCGGCAGTTCGTCTTCCAAGTCATCAACCTGTTGCACGAATTCTTCCGCCACATCACTGGATAGCTCAGCGCCGGTGAAGTCTTTGCTTTCTGCAGGCTGTTCGTCGAGTGACAAATCCAGATCGCTGTCATCCAGATCCAGAGAGGGTTCTTCCTCTTCCAGATTCATATCCAGATCAAGGGTTTCGTCCAGCTCATCGCTTTCAGCGGGCGCATCCATATCCAGCAGCTCGTCGCTGAGGTCGCTCTCCAGATCCAGCGTCTCCAGATCATCGTCCAAGCCAACGGTGTCCAGCTCGAAATCTGACTCCAGCTCTTCAGCGTCCGCCAGCTCAAAGCCGTCTTCTTCTAAGGACTCAAGAGAAACATCCGCCGTCTCGAAAGCGTCCTCCAGGGATTCTTCCTCAGCAGGCGCTTTGCTGGAAACGTAATCAATGCCTTTGTCATAACCGGATGAAGTTTTCGATTCTTCAACCTCTTCCTTGTCAGTTTCGCCCAGATCGATTTCGCTCAGGTCAAAGTCGATATCCAGGTTATCTTCGGCTTCTTCGACGGGCTCCAGCTCTTCAGGCTCGCTCAGTGCGGCAGGCTGGCTGGGAATTGTCGCATCCAGGTTCGCGTCCAGATCCAAATCCAATTCGTCTTCATCCACTGTTGAAGAGGCGAAATCATCACCGCCCAGCAGCTGGCTTTCCAGATCGTCCAAGGACAAACCTGGCTCGTCATCCAGGTCGGAGAAACGGGATTTGATTTCATCCGCGCGGTTCACGACGCCAGTGTTGCCAGCTTCGCGCAGATGGTTATAAGTTTCGTTGAAGCGCGCACCTTCTTTGGCTTCGCCCAGCACTTCCAACAACTTCAGGCGATATTCCTGATTGTTGGGATTCTCTTCCAGTGCGGCGTCAAGCACTTGCACTGCCTGATCGAAACGCTGATACGCGATGTACACGTCCGCTTCCGCAATGGGATCATCGCCGCCGACTTTGGTTTCGCCCTCGCCTTCTTCCGCGTCGATATCCAAATCCAGCGCCAAATTATCGTGGTCTGCGATATCCAGAGCGTCGTCATCCGCTTCCGCTTCTTTTTTGCCGCCGCGACGGGCCAGCAACCAGAGAATCAGTAACAACAGGACCGCGCCGCCGCCAATAGCGGCCTGGTAAATCACATTATTCTTGATGATGTCGATCCAGCTTTCCGGCTCAGGCTGTGGCGTCGGCTCGGTAACTGCTGGCGTTGGCGGCTTTTTGTCTACTACGACAGGAGGCTGTTCAGGCTCCGTCGGCGTGACGGGCGCAACAGGCTCTGGCGTCTCCGGCGTATTCATGCCAGTTTGATCTTCTGGAGTCTCCATGCCGGGAGACATTGGCGTCTCTTCTCCCATCGTGGATGGCTCATCACCCAAGCCCATGGAGGGCTCGCTTGGCGTCATGGGCTCTTCCCCTGGAGTCATGCCTTCATCGCCGGGCATAACAGGCTCTTCGGGAAGCGTCGGCGCAGTAGTATCGCCGCCAGTTTCGCCTACTTTCGATTGCATGGCCGCCAATTGGTCATCTTTCAGCGACACCAGACGCTGCATTGTCTCCAACTGACTCTGCAGGTCTTCCATGCGGCTCTTCAAGTCTTCGTTTTCGCGAGAGACCTGATCCAGTTTCTCTTGCGCCAGACTCAGTTCTTCAGCAGTCTTCGAAGTGCCGCCGCGAGAGCCTGTGGAGTCACCCGCTTTTTCAGGCGTCGTAGAGGCATTCTCGCCAGTTTTGGCGACGATAATTCTCAACTTGTCTTCGTCAGTTTGCGACGCGGCGGAGCCAGTCTGATTGCGACCGGTTCCTGACGCATCCACCTGACGGGTAGATGGCGCGCGCCCTTCCGCAAACTCGCGGTTTTGCAGGCTGACCTGACGCACCGCGTCGCGGTTACTGCGCTGCTGGGCCTGCTCTTTGTCAGGAATACGCAATACCTGACCGGATTTCAGCTTGTTGATGTTGCCGTCGAAGAAAGCGTCCGGGTTCAAATCCTGAATCGCCAGCATCATCTGCTGGGGCGACACGCTGCTGTCAGGACGGGTTTTCAGCGCTATCTCCCACAAAGTGTCGTCACCGCCTGTTGGTCCATAAGACCCTGAAGTAGAAGGCGCATCGTAGGTGGACGAGGAGGAAGGAGCGGTAGTTCTGGTAGTGGTCGTTGAAGTGGAAGGACGCGTTGTCGTAGCAGGCGCACTGGCAGTGGTGGTTCTGGCCGGCGCAACCTGCGCAGGCTTCACGCTCTCGCTGCTAAACGTAGGCGGATCGATCAGCAGCGCGTACTCTCGCAACAGTCGTCCACTAGGCCAAGTCACTTCCATCAGGAAATTCAGATAAGGCTCGCGCACCGGCTTGGAGCTGGTGACTCGCACATAAGCCTTGCCGTCTTTGAATAAAACTTTGAAGCGCAAATCCGAAAGGAAATACACCCGGTCCAGGTTGGCGCGCTGGAACGCTTCCCGGGAGGCCAGATTCGTCAAAATTTCGCTCTCGGTGAGATCACGAACGCTGACCAGCTCGATTTCCGCGTTCAGCGGTTGATTGAGCGATGAATAAACTTTTGCTTCGCCTAACCCTAGCGCCTTAGCCACCCCCGATGAAAGCGCGGACATTGTTAATACTGCAATCGCGAGTTTGCGAACCATAGCGTCTTTCCTTTCTATTAATTCTTCACCTCTTCAGGTGGCGCGCCGAGCTTTCCGGCGCCGCCCGAGGTTATCTGACGGCGTCAAATGTCGTTAAAAATCTCAGTTGATTGAGAATGTTTAGAATAAACTTTCAATATTGCTACTAAGTATTAATTAGGTCCTGCATTTTTACAAGAAATTAGGCCTATTCAAAACGGCCAAACGGATGATTTTTAATACAAGCCTGTCTGGTTGATCAATTTACATGCAGATCAACCACTTCCCCAACTCCAGAAGCGGATAATGCGTCATAAGCGCTTGCGTAAAAAAGCCATATCGGCCATCACACACTTAAATTTAGTCCAGAGATGGAAATGAGCAACAAAGGCGGAGGTAGTTATTCGGAAACTGATAACTCCGTCCGAGTCAGGCGGGATTACCGCTCAAGCGAATCGGAATAAGCCTTTCACTTGAGCGGTATTGTAACGACGAATGCAAATTTTTCCAGATTTAACGGCACCGATTGCGTCAAAAAACCGGCGCCGTCGCAAAACCCAGAGGTCAGATATTACCCAGTAAAATCGCCAGCGTGCGGCGTAACGGCTCGGCTGCGCCCCATAACAACTGGTCGCCGACAGTGAATGCGCCCAGATACTCTGGCCCCATGCTCAGCTTGCGCAACCGGCCAACCGGAATATCCAGACCGCCATTCACTCGCGCCGGCGTCAGCTCGCGCATGGAGATGTCGCGGTCGTTGGGAATCACTTTCGCCCAGTCGTTGGACGTGGCCAGCATCTGCTCGATTTCCGGCAGAGGAACATCCTTGCGCAGTTTGATCGTCATCGCCTGGCTATGGCAGCGCATGGCGCCGATACGTACGCAGAGGCCATCGATAGGAATCGGCGCCCCTTCTCTGCCCAGAATTTTGTTGGCTTCCGCCTGCGCCTTCCACTCTTCTTTGCTCTGGCCGGAAGGCATGGGCTTGTCGATCCAGGGAATCAGGCTGCCGGCCAACGGCACGCCAAACTGATCCACAGGGAATTCGCCGCCGCGCATTCTTTCCGCTACCAGACGATCGATTTCCAGAATGGAGCTGGCGGGGTCGGCCAGTTCAGTAGAAACGCTGTCGTAAACGGAGCCCATCTGCTTGATCAGTTCGCGCATGTTCTGCGCGCCAGCGCCAGAGGCCGCCTGATAGGTCATCGGGCTGACCCACTCAACCAGATCCTGCTCAAACAGACCGCCCAGGGCCAGCAACATCAGGCTGACGGTGCAATTGCCGCCGATGAAGTCTTTGCGTCCTTGATCGATAGCGCGGTCAATAACTTTACGGTTAACCGGGTCCAGCACGATGACCGCATCGTCTTTCATACGCAATGCGGAAGCGGCGTCGATCCAGTAGCCATTCCAGCCAGCGGCGCGCAATTGCGGATACACGTCATTGGTGTAATCCCCGCCCTGGCAGGAAATAATAATGTCCATTTCACTCAGGTCTTGAATGGAGGTAGCGTCTTTCAACGCTGGCGCGGGTTTGCCAAAGTCAGGCGCCGCCTGACCAACCTGGGATGTGGTGAAGAATATCGGATCGATGTGCGCGAAATCGTTCTCTTCTTGCATGCGCTGCATCAAAACGGAGCCTACCATGCCCCGCCATCCTACCAGACCCACTTTCTTCATTTGCTTCAAGACCTCTATGCGTTCAATGAATGATGCTGACGGACTGGGAAAGCCCCGAGAATTGGCGACTCCCCCTGATTCAGATGTATGAGTGCGACTTGGCGGGTCAGCGATCCGCCAGGACCCTCGCCACGGCTTCGCCCATTGCCTGAGTTGAAACGGACTCTCCGCTGGAGCCGGCGATGTCGCGGGTTCTTAACCCCTGGTCCAGCACGTCGCTGACCGCTTGCTCAATCGCCGCCGCCGCGTCTTCCGCAGCGAGAGAATAGCGTAGCATCATAGCTGCTGAAAGAATAGTCGCCAGGGGGTTGGCCATGTTCTGTCCCGCGATATCCGGAGCCGAGCCGTGACAAGGCTCGTACATGCCCTTGCCCGCCGAATTAAGCGACGCGGATGGCAGCATGCCGATGGAGCCAGTCAGCATGGCGGCTTCGTCAGACAGGATGTCTCCGAACATGTTGCCGGTGACGATCACGTCAAACTGCTTCGGCGCGCGCACCAGCTGCATAGCCGCGTTGTCCACGTACATATGGCTCAATTCCACATCCGGATATTCCTTCGCCAGCTCGTCCATCACTTCGCGCCAAAGCACGGTGACTTCCAGTACGTTGGCCTTGTCCACGGAACACAGACGCTTATTGCGCTTCTGCGCCGCTTCAAACGCCACGCGGCCGATACGGCGAATCTCACTCTCGCTGTAAACGTAGGTGTTGTAGCCTTCGCGCTCACCGTTTTCCAGCGTGCGAACGCCACGGGGCTTACCGAAATAGATGCCGCCGGTCAGCTCGCGCACGATCAGAATATCCAGACCAGCGACCACTTCTGGACGCAGTGAGGAGGCTTCCGCCAACTGCGGATACAGAATGGCCGGACGCAGGTTGGCGAACAGCTCCAGTCCGCTGCGCAGACCAAGCAATCCTTTCTCTGGACGAATCGCCATGTCCAGTTTGTCCCATTTGGGTCCGCCCACTGCGCCCAGCAGAATCGCATCAGCCGCCTTTGCAGCGGCCAGCGTCTCTTCCGGCAAAGGAACGCCGGTAGCGTCAATGGCCGCGCCCCCCACTAGACCTTCAGTGAAAGTCAGGCCCAGGGAAAACTTGTTGTTCACCACATCCAATACATTGCGCGCCTGAGCCACAATCTCTGGCCCAATGCCATCGCCAGGTAAAATCAGTACTTGTTTCGCCATGTTCAATCTCTGGAGTTTGTATTAATGTCTTTTCGCAAATATGGACCAGTCGTCGACTAGGACTGCACGCCTAAAAACATCCAAGGCGCCTCGGCCTTGCGGCGTGTTTCATACGCAGCAATCGCTTCTCTGTCTTCCAGAGTGACGCCGATTTCGTCCAGCCCTTTCAATAAACAGTGCTGCCTGAACTCATCCACTTCGAATGACAATTCAGTCCCGTCTGGCTTGATAACTTTCTTGCGCTCCAAATCCACGGTCAGCTGATAGCCTTCCTCAGCGAAAGTTTCCTCAAACAGCTTATCCACTTCTTTTTCATCTAAAACAATAGGCAACAAGCCATTTTTAAAACAGTTGTTGAAGAAGATATCCGCAAAGCTGGGCGCAATCACCGCGCGGAATCCGTAGTCGTCCAACGCCCAAGGGGCATGCTCGCGACTGGACCCGCAGCCGAAGTTACGTCGGGCCAGCATGATGCTCGCGCCCTTGTAACGGGGTTGGTTCAACACGAAGTCCGGGTTGATCGGACGCTTGCTGCAATCCGCATCAGGCTGCCCTTCATCCAGATAACGCAACTCATCAAACAGATTCGGACCGAAGCCGGAACGTTTAATGGATTTCAAAAACTGCTTCGGAATGATCATATCGGTGTCGACATTGGCGCGATCAATGGGCGCCACCACACCTGTGACCTGAGTAAATTTCTTCATGGGGCGCTCCTTAAATCAGCTCTCTGACATCAACAAAATGACCGAACACCGCCGCAGCGGCGGCCATAGCGGGACTGACCAAGTGGGTCCGACCGCCGAAGCCCTGACGGCCTTCGAAATTACGGTTGGAGGTGGACGCACAGTGCTCGCCCTGCCCCAACTTATCCGCATTCATGGCCAGACACATGGAGCATCCTGGTTCGCGCCATTCGAGACCCGCTTCGATAAATATTTTATCCAGGCCTTCCTGCTCCGCCTGCTCTTTCACCAGTCCAGAGCCTGGCACCACTAACGCCTGTTTGACATTGGCGGCGACCTTGCGGCCTTTGACGACTGCTGCGGCTTCGCGCAGGTCTTCAATTCGCGAGTTGGTGCAAGAGCCGATAAAGACGCGATCCAGTTTGATGTCGGTAATCGCGGCGCCAGCTTGCAAGCCCATATATTTCAAAGCGCGGCTGATGCCTTCTTTGGCGGTGGCGTCTTCCGCTTTTTCCGGATCGGGAACGCTGCTGTTGACGCCAGCGACCATTTCCGGAGAGGTGCCCCAAGTTACTTGCGGCTCAATGTCAGCGCCGTTCAATTCAACGACTTTATCGAATACGGCGTCGGAGTCGCTTTTCAAGTCGCGCCATGCTGCGACGGCCTTATCCCACAAATCTCCTTTAGGGCTGTAAGGGCGACCTTTCACATATTCGATGGTCTTGTCGTCCACCGCCACCAGTCCGGCGCGCGCGCCCGCTTCAATGGCCATGTTGCAGATGGTCATACGTCCTTCCATCGACAGGCTTTCTATCGCCTCGCCGGCAAACTCCATCGCGTATCCGGTGCCGCCGGCCGTGCCGATTACACCGATAATCGCCAAAATCACGTCTTTTGCGGTGACGCCGCGAGACAACTGACCATTTACTTTGATCAGCAGGTTTTTCATTTTCTTTTGCACCAGACACTGGGTAGCCAGCACATGCTCCACTTCCGAGGTGCCGATGCCATGGGCCAATGCGGCGAAAGCGCCGTGGGTCGAGGTGTGAGAATCGCCGCAGACGATAGTCATTCCTGGCAGGGTCGCGCCCTGCTCCGGCCCAATGACGTGCACGATGCCCTGACGCTTATCCAGCATCTTGAACTCAACGATGCCGAACTCTTCGCAGTTTTCGTCCAGCGTCTGCACCTGGATACGAGAGATGGGGTCTTCGATGCCCTGTACGCCGGCGCTGCGTTCCGTGGTGGGCACGTTGTGATCCGGCGTCGCCAGGTTAGCGTCCACGCGCCAGGGTTTTCTACCCGCCAGACGTAATCCTTCAAACGCCTGGGGCGAGGTAACTTCGTGCAGTAATTGACGATCGATATAGATAAGCGCGCTGCCGTCGTCGCGCTGTTTCACTACATGGGAATCCCATAATTTGTCGTAGAGGGTTTTGCCCGCCATGATAGTTACCTCAGAGTATTCATCGCTTTTTGAATTTGTTATCCGGACTTTGTTGCGTCTTGATCCGCGTCCGGGTCGCCACTTCCACGCTCATCCGTTGATAACGACGTCATGGGGCGACATGTATCGGCAATGCTAGTATTCAGGTTAGAATAAATCCAATTCATATTTTTCATATTTTCCATAACCAAACGGAATAGCATGGATTTACTCGATCTGAAGACCTTCATGGCTATCGCAGATACGGGCTCATTCTCACAAGCCGCGGAATTGCTGCATGTCACTCAGCCTGCGGTATCAAAGCGCCTGGCCAATCTGGAGCAGCATTTCGCCACGCCATTGATTGAGCGTCTGCCACGCAAGGCGGTATTGACCGACGCTGGAAAGTTGTTACGCCAACGCGCCGCGACGATACTGCGTGAAGTCGACAACACGCAGGCGGAAATCCTCAATCTTCACAGCAGCGTCGCCGGGGTGTTGCACCTCGCCACCAGCCATCATATCGGACTGCACAGATTGCCAAAGGAAATCAGACGCTTTTCCCGCGCCCACCCGGAAGCGGAATTCGATCTGCAGTTTTTAGCCTCGGAGGACGCCGAGCAGGCATTATTGGCGGGATCGGTGCAATTGGCGCTGGTCACGCTTCCTGAGCAGGTAAAAGCGCCCTTCACCGCCCATGAACTTTGGCTGGACCGCCTGGTTTTCGTGGCGGAGCCGGATCACCCTCTCACTCACAACACTGACTTACAACTGTCCGATCTGGCAGAGTATCGCGCACTGCTGCCAGCGCCGCACACCGTAACGTTTCAGTTGATTTCATCGCTGTTCGCCGGACAGTCTTTGCCGCTGGCGACCTCCATGCCTACTAATTATCTGGAGACGATAAAGATGATGGTGTCGGTGGGACTGGGCTGGGGCGTACTGCCGGACTCCATGCTCGACGACAGCGTCGCCGAGCTGGCGCTGGAGACGAATCTCTATCGCAAGCTCGGCGTCATTTACGACTCCCGACGCACCCTGAGCAGGGTCGCGGAAGCTTTTCTTCGACAGCTCCAGGGTGAAGCGCCGCCAGCGCCTTAATGCCCGATTACATCGGCGATGCGCTGCTTCACGTAAGTGCCCGGGGCGTCTTCGATCACGGCCAGTTCGCGGTCTCCTGGAACCCGGGCCGCTACTTTTTCTCCGGTGAAAGGCTGCATCCATTCGCTCCAATGGGGCCACCAGGAGCCTTTGTGTTTTTCCGCCATGGCGAACCAGTCATCCGGGTCGTCGGGTAGCTGGTCTCCAGTCCAAAAACCATACTTCTCCGCACTTGGGGGATTCACCACGCCAGCGATATGCCCGGAACCGGACAATACGAATTGCGTGGGACCGGAGTGCACGCGTGCGCCGCCATAGGTGGTCTTCCACTTGGCGATATGGTCCTGAATGGTGGAGAGGAAAAAGGCCGGCGTTTTGATCTTGCGCAGGTCAATGGGGGTATTCATCAGGGAAATTCCGCCCGGCTCCATCAACTTGTTCTCCAGGTACATATTGCGCAGATAGTAGCTGTGCATGGCCGCCGGCAAGTTCGTGCTGTCTGAGTTCCAGTAGAGCAAGTCAAATGCCGCCGGTTTTTCCCCTTTCAGATAGTTATTGACGAAGAAAGACCAGAACAGATCGTTCTCCCGCAGCATGTTGAAGCTGAAGGCCATGGCGCGACCGTCATAATAGCCGGCTTTATCCAGTTGCTTTTCTATGCCGCTGATCGCGTGCTTATTGATGAACACGCCAATGCCACCTGGATCAGTGAAGTCCAGCAGCGTCGTCAGATAAGTCGCCGACTTGATGCGCTTGGTCTGCTTCTTCGCCGCCAGATACGCCAAGGTACAGCCGAGCAAGGTGCCGCCGACGCAATAACCAATGGCGTTCATCTCCTTCTCGCCAGTGGCTTTCTCCACCGCATCCATGGCGGCCAGCGCGCCTTCCACCATATAGCTCTCAAACGTCTTGTCCCGCAGAGCCGGGCCCGGATTGACCCAGGACACCACGAATACAGTGTGCCCCTGATCCACAATCCATTTAATCAACGAGTTTTTCTCTTTGAGATCCAGAATGTAGTACTTGTTAATCCAGGGCGGAATAATCAGCAGCGGCGTCTTATACACCTGCTCTGTGGTGGGCGCGTACTGAATCAGCTGCATCAGGTCATTCTGATAGACCACCTTGCCCGGCGTGGTGGCGACGTTGCGCCCCACTTCAAAGGCGGAAAAGTCCGTCATGGAGATATTGAGCAGATTGGGATTCTTCTTGTAGTCCTCCCAAAAGTTCTTCATGCCCTCCAATAAATTACCGCCGCCGCTGGATAGCGTCTTCCGCAGCACTTCGGGATTGGTAAGAAAGAAGTTGGTCGGCGCCAGCGCATTGACCAGCTGCCGGGTGTAGAACATGAATTGATCGTGTGTGTGATTGCCGGAATCCTCCAGCGTATCCACCAGATCCAACACCGCCTTGGAGTTCAACAAATAGGCTTGTTTGAGGTAATCGAAAAGAACGTTATCGTTCCACTCTGGATCGCTAAAACGGCGGTCGCCATCTTCCGGTATGGCGATCGGGTCCGGCTTTTTGCCAAGAAGACGTTTCAGGCTGCCGCCCAGCAGGGACACATGCCCTTTCGCCAATTCAAATTCCTTGCCGGCGAGACGCACCGGATGCAGCGCCAGTTGCTCGGCGATGTCCCTGTAGGAGCCGAGCATATCCATCAGAGCCGACACTTGGGCGTCATTGACGTCCCAGTTCTTATTTAAAAAATCCTGCAGAGAGTTTCTGTAATTTTCCGAGGAAGTATTAACCGCGTGAAAAACCCTGCGCAGCGCTCTACCGGCCACGCTTCCCTTGTCGTCGCTCATTATTTCCATTTCCCCCTGGCCAAAATGACTTAAGGAGTCGGCCGGAATCCAACTACTCCGGGCGCGGAACCGGCCAGACTCATGAAAAAACGCCTGCGGGACAGGCGTTTATCTTGGAAAGTCTATGATTCGCTGTCAGGCGCCGGTTTTACCGGCTGGTTTATCAGCGCCGTTGCGTGAGGTGGCGAGAATTTTTTCAACTTCGTCTTTGAACTCAATGCCCATGTCGCCCAGCACTTTCATGTCTTCAACCCACTTCTTGCTGATTTCGCTGGCGAGCTCCGCCTGGCCGGCGGCGAAGTTTTTCAGAGACTCCACATCCTTGATGTCTGCGATATCCTTCCATTGTTTCATGGTCAAGTCTGCGTAGGACTTGGCCGCATCCATCTGGAACTCAGCTACTCTTTCCAGGTTGGACACAACCAGAGAGCCGATTTTCCCAACCGGTTCATACATGTGTTTTGCTTGGTCAGCAAAGTTCCCGAAGTATGATTGCATAGTAATCACCCAAATATTCCTGATTGGTTTGAACGTAACTACCCTGTCCCGGCGACAACAAACTCCCTGCTGGGCAGAAGTATTTTATTGCCATATCTGAAACTTCACAGCAAAAAATTGCGCTCTATTCCAGGGCGACTGCTTACAGCCGTTAGCCCAGTGTAGAGCGGCGACCTGTCAGCGCCGTTGATGCAAGTCAAAGCTCACGGCTAATCGCGAGCCCGTTTCAACGCCATTCCGTCAGGCTGATAAAAATAGTAGAAACTTCCTCCCGCCCCCTGCAATACGACTATCCGCCAGCCATCAGCGCATCGGAGATAATTGGCGGCGGCCTTGGCGTCACTTCAGAGGAAGGCCAGCCCAGGCTGCGCAACGCAGCGGAAGGTCAGTCCCATAACGAACCAAGATTACGGCGTTTAAGTATCAAAATTATTGCAGAGAGAAGACAAACGCCTGCGGCGGCGAGAAAGGTAAAGGTAGCGCCCAGGGGATCATAAATCGCGCCACTGACATTGGCGCCAATCGCCCCGCCAACGCCAAAGCTGACCGCACTGTACATCGCCTGTCCCTGCCCCGCATATTCTTTAGGGAAAGCGCGATGGACAAACTCAATCGCAGCGGCGTGCAAACCGCCAAAACTGGCTGCGTGCAGCGCCTGAGTCAACACCAGCACCCACCAGTGCTCCGCCAGCAGCGCCACCCCCGACCAGCGTAGCGCCGTCAGCAACAGGCAGCTGACTACGATGACATACAGCGAATAGCGGCCCAGCAGGCGATGCATCGCGGAAAACAACAGTATTTCCGCCACCACGCCCACGCTCCAGAACAGACCGATCATGGTCATGTCGTAGCCCAGCGATTTCAGATAAATACTGAAGAAGGTGTAAAACGGGCCGAAAGAAATCTGCCCAAGGCAGGCGATAAAGAAAAACAACAGAATCGAGCGATTCTTCAACAGCCCCAGAAAGCCGGTAAACCCCGCTGACTCCACCTTGCCGGTATCGCCGCGAATAATACAGGCGCTAAGGAAAATACCCACTAAAAGCGCCAGCAATAGCCAAGGCAACAACGCCACCGAATACAGGTTGAACAGAGCGCCGAAGCTGGTGACGGAGACGACAAAGCCAATGGAGCCCCAAAGACGCACAGAGCTGTAACGCGCCCTCTCGTCGCCCAGGTTATGCAGTGTGACCACCTCAAACTGCGGCAGCACCGCATTCCAGAAACAACTAAACAAAGTCATCAGCAGCGCATGCCACCAGAAGCCCTGAATGATCAGCAACCCAGCGAAAAAGAAGGTGGCGCAGGCGCTGCCCATACGGATCATTAAAAGCCGTTTGCCAGTGGCGTCCGCAATCCAGCCCCACAGGTTCGGCGCCAGGATACGGGTCAGCATGAGGATGGACATGAGCTGCCCGACCTCCAGCGCATCGAAACCGACATGCTCTAGATAAACCGGGAAGTAAGGCGAGATGCCGCCCACCAGGGCGAAATAGAAAAAGTAGAAGCCCGCGAGCTTCCATATGGGCTCTCTGGTCACGAGATATCCGTTTGTCAGGTTACAACTGATGACAAGACGCAGACTCTGCAATGAGAAGCCGCGCCAATACTTTCAACCTTAGGCGTCATCCTTTTATCAAGGCTGACCGGGGCGCACAGGCCCCGACATTCCGGAAGCAATTGAGCGCTGAGGCGTTAGCGGCTCCTGACTTCCCTGCAGGAACAATCGCCTCATGCGCCTTGCCTGTATCTGGATATCGACGACAACGCGTCGCTTAGTCTTGCGCCTTCGTCCGCGCAATGGCGGCGATATCAGGCGTGTCCACTTTAACGTCCGCGTTCTGTCCACGATGACGCAGCAAGTGATCCATCAACACCATGGCCATCATGGCTTCCGCAATCGGCGTGGCGCGAATGCCCACACAGGGATCGTGACGCCCGGTGGTGATCACCTCTACAGGATCGCCATTCACATCGATGGACTGGCCCGGCAGACGCAGACTGGAAGTCGGCTTGAGCGCCATGTGAGCGATTACGTCCTGGCCGCTGGAGATGCCGCCTAACACGCCGCCTGCGTTGTTGCTCAGGAAGCCTTCCGGCGTCATCTCATCACGATGCTCCGTGCCTTTCTGCTCGACCACGTCAAACCCGGCCCCTATCTCGACGCCCTTAACCGCGTTGATACTCATCAGAGCATGCGCCAGATCCGCATCCAGACGATCAAAAATCGGCTCTCCCAAACCGGGAGGAACGCCTTCGGCGACCACGGTGATTTTAGCGCCGATGGAGTCGCCTTCTTTGCGCAAGGCGTCCATGTACTTTTCCATTTCCGGAATCTTATCCGCATCTGGACAAAAGAAAGGGTTGTCGTTGACGATAGACCAGTCCACTTTCTCGACTTTGATCGGTCCCAGCTGAGACAGATATCCGCGAATGCGAACGCCATAGACAGTCTGCAAGAACTTCTTGGCGATCGCCCCGGCGGCCACCCGCATGGCGGTCTCGCGAGCGGAGCTGCGGCCGCCGCCGCGATAGTCGCGCACGCCATACTTGTGCCAGTAGGCGTAATCCGCATGCGCCGGACGGAACTGGTCTTTGATGTTGGAATAGTCTTTGGATTTCTGGTCGGTATTTTCGATTAACAGACCAATCGGCGTACCGGTGGTTTTACCCTCGAATACGCCCGACAGAATCCGCACCTGATCCGGCTCTCTGCGCTGCGTCGTGTGGCGGGAGGTTCCCGGCTTGCGGCGATCCAGGTCAACCTGCAGATCTTCTTCCGTCAGCGGCAATCCTGGAGGGCAACCATCAACGATGCAGCCCAGAGCCAGGCCGTGACTTTCGCCGAAGGTCGTGACCGTGAATAACTTGCCAAATGTATTTCCAGACATAGGGGTATATCACTTTTTGCAATTTGAAACTTAATCGACGGCCGTCGCCTATAACAGTTCGCGACAGCCGAGCAAATCGTCTTTAGTCATGACGAAAACGCCGTCTCCGCCATTCTCGAATTCAGGGAAGATGAACATGATCTCCGGGTAGGAGTTCTGCAGCGCTTCCATACTGTTGCCGACTTCACACACCATGAACCCGCCATCGCTTAAGAAGTCTGCGGCACGAGCGAGAATAATCCGCGCAGCGTCCAGACCATCCGCCCCGGAAGCCAGCCCCAGCTCGGGCTCATGCAGATATTCCGGCGGCAGGCTGTCCATATCCGGCTTGTCGACATATGGAGGGTTGGTGAGGATCACATCGAATTCGCCATGCAGCGCGTCGAACATGTCCGACTCCACTACTTTACAGCGATCCCCCAGGTGATGCCGCGCCACGTTTTTACGCGCCACTTCTAAAGCCAGCGGGGAGATGTCCGCCAGTACGACTTCCGCTTCAGGGAATACGTGCGCCGCCGCGATGCCAATACAGCCGCTGCCGCAGCACAAATCCAGAATACGTAGCGGCGGTTGTTCAAGCCAGGGTTGCAGATCATTTTCCAGCAGCTCCGCAATGGGAGAGCGAGGAATCAGGACGTCCTGAGTGATATGAAACGGTAATCCCATGAACCAGGCTTCGCCCAGAATATATGGCGTGGGAATACGCTGCAGCACGCGCTTGCCGATGGCTTCGGCCAAGGCCAGCTTTTCGTGATCCACAAGACGAGCGTCCAGCATGCTGGCGTCCACGTCCCAGGGAAGGTGCAACGAACCTAACACCAGATGCACCGCCTCGTCCCAGGCGTTGTCCGTGCCATGGCCAAAAAACAGTTCTTCCTGATTAAAACGGGACCAGGCATAACGAATAAAATCACGAATTGTCTGCAACTGCAGAAAAGACTCTGGTTCGAACACAGCACACCTCAGAAAAAATGGAGCCCTATTATAGCGACGCTTGGCGGCCGCGCCTAACCGGATTCAACGCCATTCCCCTCTAACTTGCCTTCTTTGGCGAGTTTGTCCAGGGTGCGCTCGGCGATTTCCCGGCCCAGTTGAATTAATTCCGGAGCTTTATGGTACTCAAAGGTACGACATACGCCCTTGGGAATATTGATCAGAATATCCGGCGGATATCCCGCCAGTTTGTATTGCGTCAACGAACTCTGCATCGCCTCGAAAGACAAGTTCATAATGTCGAACTTGCCCAGGCTGAGTCGCGTTTCCATAGCGCCGTCCGTCGACGCTTCATCTTCAGCACTCACCGCCTCCGCGCCGCCAGCGCTGTTCGGCGTGGGCTCGCCTATCGCTGGCGCGCCAGGGGGTGAAGCTGCCGCATCGGAAAGCGCCTCTTCTTCCCGATCAAAGAACTGCGAGGCTTTTTCCCACACGCCCGCAACCCATTCCTCAAATCGGCGATCCTGTTTGATCTCCGTTTTTTCATAGAGTTTTTTCTCAGCCTGATAATCGTAATAACTGAGATTGACCGCAATAATATAGTCGGCGTGAGCGGAGATGGTGGGAATGATCGGCAAGGGGTTCAAAAGACCACCGTCTACCAGGACGCGGTCCTTAATGATTTCAGGAGTCAGCAGGCTGGGAATAGCGACTGAAGCCCTGATGGCCTGATGCAACGGCCCTTCCTGAAACCACACCTCTTTTTGATGCAGCAGATCTGTAGCTACGGCAGTGTAAGCGATGGGCAAATCTTCTATACGAATGTCGCCAATCAACTCCCGCACCACGGAAAAGACTTTCTCTCCCCGAATGGCGCCAGGGGAAGACAGGGAAATATCCAGCAGGCGCAGTACGTCAAACTGATCCAGCCCGGTAGCCCAGTCTTTGAACTCTCTCAGCTTGCCCGCCGCATAGATGCCGCCAACCAACGCCCCCATTGAGCACCCGGAGAGCGCAACAATGTTATAGCCGCGTTCCAGCAGTACCTCAATCACGCCAACATGCGCATATCCGCGCGCGCCACCGCTACCCAACACCAACGCAACTGTTTTCGCCGCCATAGCCGATCATTCGCTCCAAGTCTTGGTTATGCGCTCAGGGGACCGCATCAACCGTATGTATCTCCAGATAACTGGCGCTCTCCGCAAAATCCTCTTCATCCGCAAAAGGCCCTATCACAATGAGGCGAATTGAGCCGGAGGGAATCGCCTGCTGCGTTAAATACACGCGAAACCTGCGAGCAAGGTCGGCGGCGTGCTCATAATTTTCAACGTCCGTGCGCTTTGATGAGTGACTATAAGAGGCGATAAATATTTGGAAGTCTGCAGGATTCGCCCTCACTTTGCTCAGCCAGACGCCCAGCTTGCCATTCAAAGAACTCGGTCGCTCCAGATCAGCTTCGTCAATGGTGATCTGCTCCCGCTTGCGCGCTTGCATAGCGACTTCAGCGTTGTTCAGCTCAACCAGCTCCACATGCGCAAACACTCGCTGGTTGGCGCGGCGCACCGTATAAATCGCCACCGCATAAGCTGCGTCCTGCGCCTGAAAGGTGGCGGCAAGGTACTGCTGATAATCATCCAGTCCATACAGATAAGAACGCTTGAAAATCACGTTCGCCCAATCATTGCTGCGCCCACAATCGCGGCCTTCGCAGCGATACAAAATGTTCGCATTCAGTCGCTGCAGCGCTTTGAGATAATGCTGCATCACCTCCCTGGGTTCATGCACCTGGGGAATCTCATATGACTTCTGCGTCAGTTGACCGCTAACCCGCTCCTCTTTTTCTGGTCTCGCGACGCTGCCGAGAGACGCTAACGGGCCTGTCGCCAAGCGATACTCTGGCGCATTCACCGCACGATCGCCAACCACGTCCGCCAGCGGAAACAGAGGCAACAAATCCTCCACGCGACTTCCTGCGACCGCGATCGCCATCTGGCTAAACGCCGCCCAAAGGACCCACAACAAGCGCAAACTGTCTTTTTTCTTCATTATTTATCCGTATCGTATGCGTCCAGGATCAACCCAAAAAATCATCGATGATTTGCGCAAGACCGTCGACATCTCCATCCATATGCAAGTGGTGACCGCCACGAAGAGTTTCTTTTCTCGCCGCCGCCAAGGCCTCAATCCTCGCATTTTTCTCAGAATCGAGCGAAATAAACCCCTTATCCCCCGCCACCAGCAAAGTTGGCGTCAAAATGGAGCGCAGATAAGCGTTCACCTGCTCTTCACTGAAACGTAAGTATGAGGGCCAACGCAAGCGCGCATCCGTACGCCATACCCAGCCGTCCCTCACCGGCTGAATGTTACGCTCCACCAGAATGCGGGAGGCTTCCGCCGACAGCCCGCCAAAGCCGCGTTGCCGGTCTTCCACTAATTTCTCAATGGTATAATAGACCTTTTTCTGACCTGATTTGGTGCGGGTTTTGGCCAAGGCTTTACTTAGATTAGCGGGAACTTCATTGGGAGTCGCAGCAACCGGCCCCAAGGCCTCGATCAGTATCAAACGGGCAATACGATCCTGGGCCGCCGCCGCATATAACGAGCTGATCACCGCTCCTAATGAATGCCCTAACAAAATAGGACGATTCCATCCGAGAGCGATAAGCGCCTGATCCACCTCATGGAGATAATCCAGCAAATGGTAGCTGGACCCGAGTGGTCGATGCTGGCTGTAGCCGTGACCAGGCAGATCCACAGCGACGACCTCGTAGCCAGCAGCGGCTAAACGAGGCGCCAGAAAGGAAAATGACGCGGCGTTATCCAGCCACCCATGCAGCGCCAGAATTTTATTCGGCTGCCCTTCCCCCCAACGTAATGCCGCCAGTTTAATATGGGGAAGTTGCAGGGTCAGTTCATCCATGGCGTACTTCAGCTACCCTCAGCGCTTTGTCGCGTTTTGAATAAGCGATGAAAGTTGTCGGTGGTCGCTTGCGCCGTCTTATCCAAAGACAACCCCTTCAAATCCGCCACACATTGAGCAACTTCCACCACCCACTGGGGCTGATTGCTTTTGCCTCGATAAGGAACAGGCGCCAGATAAGGAGAGTCGGTTTCCACCAGCAAGCGCTCTATCGGCGTCTGCTTGACCACCTCTCGCAGCTCTTCCGCATTGCGGAAGGTGATAATGCCGGAAAACGAAATATAGAAATCCAGATCTAACGCGGCTCTCGCCATATCCCAACTTTCGGTGAAGCAATGCAAAACCCCCTGCAGTCCTTTAGCTGAGTATTTTCTCAACAGGTGAAGCGTATCTTCCCGCGCCTCCCGAGTATGCACGATGACCGGCTTGCCGATATCGCACGCCACACTCAATTGCTTTTCAAACATTTCCTGTTGGTTGGCTTTGCTGTTCTGATCGTAGTAGTAATCCAGCCCGCACTCGCCAACAGCTACCACCTTATCGCCGGACATCGCCAGCTGCGTAAGGTGATCAGTGCTCAAATCCGCCGCGTTCATTTTGGCTAATGGGTGAACGCCCGCAGAACACCAGACATCGTCGTAAGCCTGGGCGATACGGTAGACGTCATTGAAGTTATCCAGATCGATATCAACACAGAGGAAACCGGAGACACCACGCGCTCGCGCCTGGTTCAAAGCGACGGTCAAATCGCCGTCGGCCTGGGACAGATCAATACGATCCAAATGACAATGGGAATCTATCAACATCTTTAAGTGTGGTCTGTAGAAAAAGGAATTGGCTCAGAGCATGAGGCCGAATCAGCCGGCCTCCGGCATAAACTGAACGGCGCGCAATCACATAGTATGCGTCGGGCGGTCGGAGTTCAACGCTCCGGCAAGATAGGTCTCGATCTTGTTCTTCGCTGTCTCATCATCGCTGTTAAACTGCACGCCAATACCGGCTGCACGGTTTCCCTGGGCGCCCTTGGGCGTCACCCAGACCACTTTACCCGCCACCGGAATTTTTTCCGGCTCATCCATCAGATTCAACAACAGAAAGACTTCATCGCCTAATTGATAGTTCTTTGAGGTAGGAATAAACAGACCGCCATTACGAACAAAAGGCATGTAAGCAGCATAAAGCACTGCTTTGTCTTTTATGGTTAACGTCAATATGCCACTGCGAGCACCAAATTTTGGAGGCATAGTATTCTATTCCCTTGATTTTCGTTCTAAGACAAGCATATACCAATTTTATCAAACTCGCGCAGAGTTTAGCGCAATAGCTATCAAATGCCTCGGGTTATTTGTATAATGTTATGTTATAACCTTTCCAGAAACTCTCAAGGCGTAACGCCGTATCATTCAAAAGTCATGCAGTTAATCATTCGTTCGCTATCGCAATTTTTCCAGGCGCTGTTATTGCTCTGCCTTTTCACCATGCCCGTTCAAGCGGGAGAAAAAATCAAAGTACTCACGTCAATCAAGCCATTGAGCCTGATCGTCAATGAAGCATTCGGCGACGCCGTGCAAGTGGACTATTTGCTCCCACCAATGGCCAGTCCCCACATGTATCAGCTCAAACCCAGCGATGCGCGACGGCTGCAGGCGGCGGACGTGTTTCTATGGGTGGGGCCGGAGCTGGAGCGATTTCTTCCGAAAATCCTGGAGAAATACATACAGCTGGAGAAAGTGGACGCCCTCAGTTATCTGGAGAGCAGCCAGGATACGCTACTGCTGGCGTTTAATCAGTCAAAACACAGCGACTCCCATGATCACAGCCACGATGGAGCGCACGACCCTCATGTCTGGCTGAGCGCGAATGTAGCTGGCGCCATCGCCTTGGATTTGGCGGAAGCGCTCTCCCGGATAGACCCCATCGGCGCCGATTACCAGGCGTTGGCTAGAAAATATCAAACACAGATGCGGGAGCTGGCTGACGCTTCGCAAATGGCTGCGCAGCAGCTTAATAACAGGAACCTGCTTACCTATCACAATGGGTTTAATTATTTCGCCAATGAGTTAAGTCTGAATGTCGTGGATGTCGTGGCGCTGCAACCTGAAACCTCTCCTGGCGCCCGCCATCTCTCGGATATCAAGGCCAAAGCTATCTCTTTGCAAGCCTGCATCGTGGTCGAGCCACAGTATCGAGCCTCAGCCATAGACCGCTTTTTTACAATCCCCAACCTGGCGATCACTGAAATAGATCCCATGGGAAGCGAATACACAACGTATTCAGACTACTATCGGGGAATGGTGAAGAGAGTGCAGGAATGCCTGGGCAGCCACTGAGCTGCGACTATTGAGTAGATAGTAAAAAAGCGCACCCTCTGGTGCGCTTCAGTCTTGGCTTACGATCGTCCGTACGTATCTTCAAAGCGCACAATGTCATCTTCACCGAGATAACTTCCTGTCTGCACTTCAATGAGCTCAAGCGGAATCACCCCTGGATTCTCCAAGCGATGCACAACGCCTAACGGAATATAGGTAGATTGATCTTCACTCAATAGCATGACTTCATCGCCGCGGGTGACGCTTGCGGTTCCCTTCACTACCACCCAGTGCTCTGCGCGATGATGATGCTTTTGCAGGGAAAGCGTGCCGCCAGGATTCACTACAATGCGTTTCACCTGGAAGCGATCGGATATCGCGATGCCCTCGTAAGTCCCCCAGGGACGGTGCACCTTCTTGTGGAAGCGGTGCTCAGCGCGGTTCTGCTGCTTGACCTGCGCCACCAGCTTCTTAACATCCTGCACACGCTCTTTGTCAGCTACCAGCACCACGTCATCCGTTTCAACAATAACGTGATTCTTCAGACCAATCGCTGCGATCAGGCGACCTTCGGAATGGATATAAGAGCCTTCCACGTCTTCCGTGATTACATCGCCGCGACACACATTGCCGGATGCGTCTTTATCTTGAATCTCCCACAGCGTCGACCAGGAGCCCACATCGCTCCATCCCGCATCTAGAGGAATCACTACTGCGTCGGACGTCTTTTCCATCACAGCATAGTCAATGGAGTCATCCGGGCAATCAGAGAAAGCCTGCTTATCCACGCGCACGAAGTCCAAATCAGAGGACTTGCCAGCATAAGCTTTAGCACAAGCCTCGTAGATGTCCGCCCGGAACTTTTTCAGCTCTTCCAAGTAACGATCCGCACGGAACATGAACATGCCGCTGTTCCAGAAATAGTTTCCAGAATCCACGTAACTCTTGGCCGTATACAGATCCGGCTTCTCAACAAACTGCTCCACCGGAGCCCAGTCTTTGTCGCCAACATCCGCTTTGATATACCCGTAACCCGTATGCGGGGAATCCGGTACGATACCAAAGGTCACCAACTTCCCTTGCGCAGCCGCCTGCTCACCAGTGCGTACTGCATCAGCGAATGCTTGCACATTGCGAATAACATGATCCGCTGGCAACACCAACAATACCGCCTGCGCATCCGACGCCAAAGCATCCAACGCAGCCAATGCGATAGCCGGCGCAGTGTTGCGAGCGCAAGGTTCTAAAAGGATATTTTTCTTTGTTGACGGACACTGCACCTGCAATGTAGCCGCCACCAGGAAGCGATGATCTTCGTTGGAGACCACGCTTAAATGAGCGTCACTATCAACCGCCGCCACTCGGGCGATTGTCTCAGCCAACAGACTGCCATCAGCCGCCAAACTTAAAAACTGCTTAGGATAGGTTTCTCTGGATAATGGCCAAAGGCGCGTGCCTGAGCCGCCACAGAGAATGATCGCAGTAAGCATTGCTACTCCCCAAAATTGATAAGGTCAGATCCACTTTAGGCCGTGCTTATGGAAAAATTTAGCAGCAGATACGATAAACATCCTAACGTGCTTCCATCCTTTACGCCCTGCGCCTCCCCCATAATGCTGAATTTTCATTTCCGGCAAATAAACCACTTTACCAACTTTCCCCATCCTCAGCGATAGATCAAAGTCCTCAAAGTATAAAAAAAAGCGCTCGTCAAAACCGCCAACTTTCTTCAAAGCTGAAGTTTGACATAACATAAAGCAGCCGCTGACTATCTCGGGAGAAAAACTGACTCCAGAGTCAGTCTCGTGTCTGTATTCATACTCTGATAGTGCGCGACTAAAACGAGCGTTTAACCACGGCGACTTAATAAACCGAAGAAAAAGGACCAGGAAGGATGGGTAGCGCTTGCATAGGTACTGTATGGGCCCACCAAAAAAATCATACGAAGCTGGAGCCACCAGCGACAGACTTGAGTCGCCCGTCAATTGCTTCAAGCCTCTAGACAGCGCGCCCGAAGCCAGAACAACATCAGGGTTTAGTATAAGATGATATTCTGACTTAATCTTATCTAGAACAATATTATTTCCCTGAGCGTATCCAACATTGCCATGCCCGGAAACAAGCTCCAAAGGAAAAGAACATTTGCTCCCCAAGCTCTGCAAAAAAGATTCTAGCTCCAGAGCATCGCTTTCGGAATTATTCACGACAAAAACTCTGGCGCTAACCCCAAGTAGGCGAATAGACTCCGACAAAGAAATAAGACACTTACCAAGCAATTCATAGTCTGGGTTATATACCACACATGACACAGAAAGGTTGCAAGCATCGCCCTCGGTATTGACACTCCTCATGCGCTTAAAAGCCCTTAACTAATCGCCGCTCAACAACTTAACATATACAAATCTACAGCATACTCAACCACAAGTCCCTCCTGCTTTGAGTACAACAGCAGACATAACTCCTTGCTCAGCAAGCATCGAAACATTAAAAGGGAGGTTAATTAGCGACTGATCAGTGGCTATCTCATCAAGCTTGACACTACATCGGCAATGCATAAGCGACATGAGTATTTCCAGTCAGGCATGCGCACCTGAAAAGCTTCTTCAAATTTTGAGGCGTCCAGTTTGGAGTATGCAGGCCTCTTTGCATCAGTCTTATAAAAGTCAGTGGTTACTTCACTAATTTCATTAACGATCACTCGACCTGCATCATCTCCGAGCTGAGACCTGAACTCTTCAATAAGGTAGCTGGCAAAGCCATGCCACGAGGTCTCCCCCGAAGATGCAAGATTGTAAATACCGGACTTAAATCCGCCATCTTTCATCGCATTAATGGATCTATATGTCGACAACAAAGTCATTTGCGCCAAATCTCGCGCCCAAGTAGGGGCCCCTTTCTGGTCAGACACCACGCTTAAAGACTCTCTGGATTGCGCCAAGTTAAGCATGGTGAGCAGAAAGTTTTTACCCCGCGAGGCATATACCCAGCTGGTCCGGAATATTAGGTAGTCCCCCCCGATTTGCTCGATTAGCTTCTCACCTGAAAGCTTACTCGCACCATAGGAATTTATAGGACAAACTAAGTCAATCTCGGTATATGGCGACCCTTTCTCGCCATTAAAAACATAGTCTGTTGAGTAATGAACAAATAGCGCTCCAAGATTCTTAGCTTCTTCAGCCAGAGTAGCCACCGACTCAGAGTTAACACGCATCGCCCCCGAGACATCCGTTTCAGCCTTATCTACAGCTGTATAGGCAGCGGCGTTTACAATCATGTCAGGCTTAATATCCCTTACCACCGCCCTCAGTGAGCCTGGGTCATTCAAGTCGCATTGACGCCTATCCAGTGCGTGAACCCTTCCAAGCATCGACAAACTTCTGGCCAACTCCCAACCTAACTGGCCAGTTGCGCCGGTCACCATAATTTCCATTAGCTAACCTCGAGGTCACGCAGAGTTGGCAATACCAAGTCCTTTTGCGACAAATTTGGACTATCTATTGGCCAAACTACGCCAATATCTGGATCATTCCAGATTAAACCACCCTCATCAGAAGGGTCGTAATAGTCGGTACACTTGTATTGAAAGTCCGCTGTCTCACTCAAAACACAGAAGCCATGCGCAAACCCAGGAGGCACATAGAACTGAAGATGGTTTTCTCCAGAAAGAATAACACCTTCCCATTGGCCATAGGTGGGCGACCCCTTACGCAGATCTACCGCCACATCGAAGACCTCCCCTTGAGTCACCCTAACCAATTTACCTTGAGGCTTCGATTTTTGAAAATGCAAACCTCGTAATACTCCCCGCCCAGAGCGAGAGTGATTGTCTTGTACAAACGCCAAATCAATACCCGCTTCGTCGCGATATCTAGAGGCCTGATAAGTCTCCATAAAAAAGCCACGATGATCGCCAAATACCTTGGGCTCAATAATTACAACGCCACTCAACTTCGTTTGTATAACTTTCATAACTAATAAATCAAAGCTGCTTTTCGACCAAGTGCATTAAGTATTGCCCATAGCCCGTCTTGGACAACCCACTTGCTTGCTCCAGCAGCCTATCTTTAGACAGCCATCCATTATGAAAAGCAATCTCCTCTAAACAGGCAATTTTAAGGCCTTGTCTGGACTCAATTGTTTTTACAAAATGCGCAGCTTCCAGCAAGCTGTCGTGAGTCCCCGTATCCAACCACGCAAACCCACGCCCAAGTTGAGTAACATTAAGGTCTCCACGCTGCAGATACGCTCTGTTAACAGAAGTGATCTCTAGTTCTCCTCTTTCTGAAGGCCGGACCGACTTTGCGATATCTATAACATCATTATCGTAAAAATATAATCCAGTCACTGCGTAATTTGATTTAGGAATCTCCGGCTTCTCTTCAATTGAAACCGCTCTCCCTTGCTGATCAAACTCAACAACGCCAAACCTCTCAGGGTCATTCACAAAATAACCAAATACCGTGGCGCCCCTATCTTTCTTGGCGGCCATTTTCAACTTATCAGAGAAGTGCTCACCATAGAAAATGTTATCGCCCAACACTAAGCACACACTATCATCGCCGATAAAGTCTTCGCCGATTATGAAAGCCTGAGCCAGCCCATCAGGAGAAGGTTGTTCGGCATACTCAAATGCAACGCCAAAGTCTCCACCGTCACCCAACATCTTTTTAAAATATGGTAAGTCATCTGGGGTTGAAATGATGAGAATTTCCCTTATTCCAGCCAACATTAACACTGAAATCGGGTAATAAATCATCGGTTTGTCGTAGATTGGGAGCAACTGCTTGGAAACCCCCCTTGTAATCGGGTGTAGCCGAGTTCCCGACCCACCTGCCAAAACAATGCCTTTCATCCTAACTATCTATTCCCCCAACATACTCTAAAGAGCATAACAATCTGTCGTAACTCAATGCGGCCACTGAATAGCCCGCGCCTACTGAGCAAGCCCTAACCTTTCACCTTTGTATGAGCCATCCAGAACTCTTTGTGACCACGACCTATTAGACAAATACCACTCCACGGTTTTCCTTAACCCACTTTCAAACGTTTCTGTAGGAGACCAGCCCAATTCTCTTTGGATCTTCGATGCGTCAATAGCATAACGAACATCGTGACCAGGCCGATCTTTTACAAAACTGATCAGCTCTTCGTAGGAGGATACGCCCTGAGGTTTAACAGGAACCAGCTCTTCTAATAGCTGGCAAATAGCCCGCACAACTTCGATGTTCTTTTTCTCGTTATGACCACCAATATTGTATGTCTCCCCAATTCCACCTTCAGTCACAACTTTGTACAAAGCTGCAGCATGGTCCTCAACGAATAGCCAATCCCTTATTTGATCCCCCTGTCCATAAACAGGCAAAGACTTACCTTCCAGCGCATTGAGAATCATGAGAGGTATTAGCTTTTCTGGAAAGTGATAAGGACCATAGTTATTAGAGCAGTTTGTAACAATTACAGGCAGACCATAGGTGCGCCCCCATGCTCTAACTAAATGATCGGAGCTAGCCTTACTTGCTGAGTAGGGTGAACTGGGCGCATATGGCGTGTCTTCGCGAAAAAGGTCTGTAACCCCATCCAAATCGCCAAATACTTCATCAGTAGAGATATGGTGAAAGCGAAATACTTCTTTCCGCTCCACTGGCAACTGAAGCCAATACTTACGAGCTTCTTCCAATAACGTGTAAGTCCCAACAATATTAGTGTGAATAAAATCACCCGGCCCATCGATCGAGCGGTCTACATGCGACTCCGCAGCTAAATGCATAACTGCATCAGGCTTGTATTGCGAGAATACATTCGCTATTGCAGTGCGATCACAAATGTCTGCACGAATAAACTCATAACGATTACTGTCTGCGACATCCACCAAGTTATCTAAATTACCGGCATAGGTTAGCTTATCTATATTTATCACGCTGTCATCAGTGCAATTAATAATATATCTAACTACCGCAGAACCAATAAACCCTGCACCGCCGGTCACTAATATCTTCATACTCTATACTCACAATTAATGGCTCAAGCCATATAGCCAAGCACAATCAAGTTGAGCCTAGCCACTAAAAACCAAAACGTTTTAATCAAATAGCACTGCGGCTAGCGACTAGGTTATTTCTACAGAAATTGCACTTTTTGAGGATACAACCCAATAGACTCTTCCCGCGACCTCACTTAACAAGGCCCACCACATTACCTTGGTATTGAGTCAGTGCAACACTTTTATAGCTTTGTTCCTGCACTGTGTCGCTCTCCACTATTTGATTAAGCAGTTTTTTGACCACCTCTTCCAACTGCGCTTCGCATGCTTTAAGCAAAGCAGCAGCATAGCTTTCCATATTAAAATCTCTCATCTTAGTTTGTCTTGCACGCCAAATCCGGCTGTGAGATGTGCCAAATCCATCTTCCTCATCAAAAAGCTGCTCATGAAGCTTTTCTCCCTGACGAAGCCCGGTGTACACAATCTCTATGTTGCCATCTGGGTTAGCGTCATCCTTAACATCCAAGCCCATAAGATGAACCATTTTATATGCAAGATCCTTTATTTTAATGGGCGTCCCCATGTCCAATACAAACACCTCTCCATCACCGTCAGCCATTCCTCCCGCCTGAATCACCAACTGGGCCGCTTCAGGAATGGTCATGAAAAACCTAGTAACATCAGGGTGAGTCACAGTTACCGGCCCCCCCTTCTTGATCTGGTCCCTAAATAGAGGGACAACAGAGCCAGAGGAACCTAGCACATTACCGAATCTTACAGAGCAAAATGTCGTTTTGGATGGCTTTTCCGCCATTTTCCTCACGATAATCTCTGCTGCACGCTTGGTCTGCCCCATAACATTAACAGGCTTAACAGCTTTATCTGTAGAAATAAGTACAAACTTCTCTACACCGTACGTCTTTGCTGCTAGCGCAGCATAATAGGTGCCTAGCACATTATTTTTTGCGCCCTCAATAGAGTTTCGTTCTACAATGGGCACATGTTTGTAGGCTGCAGCATGATAAAGGGTATGAATACTATAGTTAGCGACTACGCTTCCGATTAAATCCTTATTAGTGACTGACCCTAGAATAGGAATCAAATCCACATTAAGCTTTCTTAGAGCGCAGATTTCCGATAGCGACTTGGTGATTTCATAAAGCGCAAATTCAGATTGCTCCAGAAGAACCAACTTTGTTGGCGACAACCTGACCAGTTGGCGGCACAACTCAGAACCTATTGACCCTCCCGCGCCAGTCACCATAACATTCTTATGCTGAGCGCATGAATGCATCAATTCCATATCCGGCTCGACACAATCTCTCCCCAACAAATCCTCGATCTCTACGCTTCGGAGCTCCTGAATTTTTGACTTACCTTCGATCAAGTCTGTAAAGCTGGGAATTTTAAGAACCTCCACAGGGAATGGCTCCAGAAATCGAAGTATTAAGCGCTTTGTGCTTTGCGGCGCATCACTGATGGCCAGCAAAACCTTCTTAACTTTATAGTCTTTGATAAGCTCATCAAGCTCTGTTGGCGAATACACATGCAGCCCTTGCACGATACTTCGCTGCTTACGCTTGTCGTCATCGACATAAAGCACCGGCTGGTAATCACTACCCTGCGACAAGGCTATGGCCAATTGGACCCCAGCATGTCCAGCGCCATAGATGATAACTTTCTCTTTAGGCTTCACTAATTTATTGTGCAAATATGCTCGCACAAGCATTCTGGACCCACCTACCATCAGGAGAACAAAACACCAGTACATAAAAGGCACTGACCTGGGAATAAACGCCTTAACTAAAAAGCCCATACTTGCCAGCACCAGACCAGAGAAAGAGGCGCCAATAAACACAGCCATCATTGCGTGATTGCTCATAAAGCGAATCACCGCTCGGTACAACCCAAGACGGACAAAAAAGAAAATACTTGCCGTAATGGTAATTCCAAGAACACCAACCTGCTTTACGTCAAAATTAAGGTAGATCTCATCCATTCGCAAACTCATCGCCGCCCAAAAAGCAATCAGAATGAACAGTGAGTCAGTAATTACAGAAAGTATTCGCTTGGTTCGCCTGGAGGCATTCAGCAGTGTTTCCAGCACTTTAACATTCCTCAGCCTTGGAATTTCCAATCAGTCGCCCTCTCGCCATAGCGCAGATCAGCAGAAGAGGGGTATAAGCCGCTACGGCAAAGCCCCACGCCCAATCAGCCACCATGAAAGCGAATAACGCCATGGGAAGCAACCACACAATATTAACGAATATCAATAAATAGTTAACTTTACGATGGTCTCCTAGACGAAGACTCAACAACTGGTACAAATGAGTTCTGTGGGGAAGCCAAACCTTTTCTCCATTTAACAATCGAGCCAACAAGGTACAGGTCGCATCCGAAATAAACACTCCCATTAGAATAAGATATACCCATACTCCCACTTGGGTTACCTGGGCGCTAACCAACATTCCTGCGCCAAATACCCATCCTAAAGAAATACTCCCTATATCCCCCATAAATATTTTCGCTGGAGCCCAGTTCCAACATAAAAAGCCCATACTTGCCACAACCACTACAAGCATAAACCAAGCCCATATGTATTCACCAGAATATGTATATACACCTACCAAAGACAAAGATACAAATATTGCCTCAGTAGCCGCAATCCCATCGATTCCGTCCATGAAATTATACAGATTTGTAATCCAGACTACTCCGAAGACTGCCAATATGATTGAGACAAAACCAGTAACATGGGCATTCATGCCCAGAATATAATGAAGACTATCAGACACCCCCACAAAGTATACAAGTGCGCATGCGCATACCAGCTGCATCAACAAACGCACTTTAAAACCCAGGCCCTGATGATCATCAACGTAGCTAATTAGCGCCAACAACGCCAACGTACACCACAATACCCATCCGTATTCAACCTCTAAAAAAGGTAGCACTGCCAGGGTACAAAGCACTATTGAGATTCCTCCTCCCCTAGGAGTAGGAACAGTATGGGAGCTTCGCGCTTCAGGAATGTCTAACACTTTCTTTGCTAATGCATACCGCCTAGCCCAACCAGTTAACAAAAAGGAGGCGATACCCAGAATAAGAAGCAAAACCAAAGTATCCAAGACTCATTCCACATTGAGTTTAGAGCAGTGTAAAGGGCCGACTCTCGCTGCAAAGGACCACGATGAGTATTTCAAAGACGGTAAACGCCTCGCAAGCCGCGACTAATTTTAAAGCCTAGACAGAGTGGTTTTCTTCCACGGAGGCTTTAACAGCGGCGCGAAGTTTAACAGGTTTTAATGCGGGCTTACATAAGTGGCGAAACGATAATCACCGCCAAAATGTATCCATCTGTAACAAAAAAATCAGCCATCACTAACGGCGGATATTAATCACCACAGAGGCGGGATAACACACAACTCCCCCAGGACAAGCCAACGCCAAACCCCGAGACAACCACTTTTCGGGCCTCTTTTTCATTAGCCAGGATCATTGGGATGGATGAGGAGACGGTGTTGCCGTACTGGGCGGCTTCGAAGGGAACTTTGGCGGGGTCAAGCTTCATGCGTTTGATAACCATATCAACGATGAACTTGCTACCTTGATGGAGGATGAATTTATCGATGTCGCCCAAAACAGTATTGTTTTGAGCCAGAGTGGCGTGAATATTTTCAGGAACGACGTTGGCGCAAAAATCGAGTACCGCTCTGCCAGCCATTTCAAATTTACGGTCTTCCGCACGGACGCGAATAGCGGCGTTACGAGTACCGTCAGTGCCAAAAACACACTTGCCAATCAGCCACTTTGGCTTATCGCTGAACAAAGTGACGGTAGCTGCATCGCCGAATAGGAGGGAAGTATTCTTGTCGGACATATCGATTATTTTCGAATAAGGGTCCGCAGTGATAAGAACGCCTTTTTTGTAGCCATTGGCGTCCATAAAGGCCTTCATAATGGAAATGCTGTAAACATATCCCGAGCAGGCAAGAGAGATATCAAAGCAAGCGCAGTGCACTGGCAACTCGAGCTTACCATGCACGATGGCCGAAGTATGAGGAACGCCGTAGGCGTCGGGGTTTTGCGTACAGACTACAAGGCACTCAATATCGCTGGCAAGCGGACCAAGCTCTTCTTCCAGACGTCGAAACGCCTTCACGCACATGTCAGAGGTTTCTTCCCCCTCTCCTTTCACCGCCAAATACCGCATCCCGGTCTTTTCGGTCAGAAAGGTCTCGTTGACGTTAAACTGCTCCTGACGCTCCAGATTGTTAACTCGTCCCTCTGGCAAATACGTACTGATGTGCTCGATGCCGATCATAAATAAACCGTTAAATAGCAAAACCGCATTTTCGGGGGCCCTTCACCCGAAACACGGCTTTTTGTAATTCTTTGATGGGACCGGCATTCAACTGAGAGTCGCCAGCGCCTTTACCTCAAAAGGTAAGTGCTTAGCGAGGAAAGATAAATTCGACCTTTTTCTATAAGAGGCAGCCGCAATTCATTTCCTGGCGGCATCAGTTAACGTAATCAGCATCCTAGTTACCGTATTCCCGGAGCTGGTCGCCAATCTAACTCGGACATCGCGGCGGAGCAGTCTACTTCCAAGCTGCCAAAGAGCTTTTCCTTGATCTCCAACTTATCAAGCACATAGAACATGAGCGATTTGAACGGCTTGGGAAGATTGAAAACACGTCCATTAATATCCATTGAGCGGCACAAAGAAAGGTAAATCTGACTGGTGGACACTGAATAGCCATCGGAAACCAGCCAAAGATTTCCCGCTCCGGGAGCGACGGAGGGCGCCTCCGCACAGCGTAAAATAACGTCGACCAGGTTTTCGCGACTGATCAAACTACGACGATTCTCCACTCCGGCTAAGGGCAGCGGCGCTCGCAGCCGCGCTAATTTTTCCAATATAGCCAGGTTTCCTTTGGCCCCATCGCCATAAACCAAAGGAGGACGAATGATGTCAAAAGACATTGTGGACCCAGCAGAAACTTCACGCAGGGCCTGCTCCCCCTCCCACTTGGATAAGGCATAAGGAGATGAGGGATTTGGAGAGTCGCAGGAAGTAAACGGTTGACCAGGGGAAGTCCCCTCCCCATTAACTTTGATCGTGCTTAAATATATAAATTTCTTAACGCCGGATTTAACAGCCCATTGCGCAAGTTTTTTAGTCGCATCAGTGTTTGCGGCGCGGAATTCGGCCAATGGATCGATTGCGTCGTCTTTTACTTGATGAACCCGGGCCGCGCAGTGAACAAGAACATCCACCTCGCGCAACAGATCAATCCAACGTTCACTTTCATAGGCAGGAGACAACTCGATTTTACCAGGAAATGGCGGTGAGCACTGACCAGCTTTTCGGGAAGTACCAATGACAAAATACCCCCGCGACGCAGCTTCAGCAGCTAATGCGGAGCCAACAAACCCCGTACAGCCGGTTATTAAGATTTTCATTACTAATGCTTAGTTATCTATTTCACTTCCTCCTATTATATCTCGCAACGCTACACATTATTAGCCACCCAGACACAGCTGACCAAATAGCAAGCCACTCTATTTTTCTCAACTAAGCACTCTGATTGACGCGCTTATTATCAAGCGAGTTCACAGCAAGACTGTACGCAATAAACGCCAGGATAAATAATGGAAACATTAAATATTCAGGAATATCCGCCACTTCTCCTGCGACGCCAAATGCGACCAACGCAAAGTGTCCGCCAACAATGAGAAAGACAACTCGACTGATTGAAACGCCATGGTCCAAAAGAATATGGTGGATATGGTCTCTGCCAGCTGTAAATGGAGAGCGCCTAAATTTAACTCTTCTCGCCATAACTCGGCAGGTGTCGAACAAAGGAACTGAGAATACCCATAACGCCGTGACAGGCCTCAATACCTGATGGTCTCCCTGCGACAGGTCAATAGAAAACCACGCAATCGAAAAGCCAAGAAACATACTTCCGGCGTCTCCCATGAACACCCGAGCCCTCGGTTGTCCTGGGCCCCGCATATTAAAATATAGAAAGGCTGCAATAACACTTATATATAAAAGCAGTATGCCTGATTTAAACAGGCCATCCCCTCCCAACAAGCTCAGAACATAAAATCCCATAAAGGTGACAAGACTGACTCCACCCGCCAAGCCATCAACCCCATCAGCCATGTTGAGGGCATTGATGACGCCAACTACACAGAACACCGTTACAGGCAAAGCCATCACTCCCAGTGTGATTTCACCCAGCCCGACAAGGTTACCCATGCTATGTAGAGAGACACCGCCAAAAATCATCATAACGAGAGACGCTGCGGTCTGAGCCGCAAATCGAGTCTTTACGCCCAGTTCATTTAAATCGTCCAGAATACCCGTAGTTAAGATAATGACTAAGGCGACAATTAAGAGTAGAAAATATTCGTTTCCATGAGTGAGAATGACGCCGCTGACACAAAAACCAAAAAACATGGCGACGCCGCCTATCAAGGGTACTTTGCCGTCATGAGACTTACGCCCTCCCGGCACATCAACCAGTTCCAGCTTCTGCGACATCGGGATTAAAATTTTGTGTAGTACAATTGTCCCTACCAACACCAAACTGTAGAAAGCCAACTGAAATAACGCGTCCATACACCCTTCTTATTCTTCGAGTAAAACCAGTTAATGGTGCTCTGGTCTAGCCAGAGGTGAGTAAAACAGCTAATAGTCCGCCACCGCGCATGAAGCACGAACGTCAAAGAGCTGGTACTACTTAACAACTGGGCTTTTCCGGCTACTTAACTTACATTGCGCAAGTCGACACTCCAGTCCGGAACTTTTGTCTCCCCCAATACGCCTCCATTGGGGCGACAGGGGGAAAACCTTCTCCTATAACGACACCATCTGGCTCAAGCCCTCAGCGATGGGAATCGTATTATTCAGCTTAGACGCTTTCTATTTTTTTGCTTAAACTTTTTAAGGCTTGGGGAGTGTTTTAGGACCATCAAACATCAGCGCCCATCCTATGCTCCCTAACATGGGCCAACATAAGCGGTTTTTCTTCAACATACAGATTCAACGCACTCTAACGCCCTATTAATGACATAGACCTCAGAAAATGCTTTCTCTACTCTCCTTCGCGCGGCAGCCCCCATCATAGAGAGACTGCTTCGTTCAAGCTCAATGACTTCAAGCATTCTTCTCGTTAAATCAGAGGCATTCTGAGGCTGGCAGTGAAATCCGGTTACACCGGCCTCTACCGACTGCCTGCATCCTGGCGCGTCAGTTACTATAGCCGCCCTTCCCATACTTGCGGCCTCTAGAACAACCCGCGGCATACCTTCTCGATAAGAGGGCAGCACAACCACATGCGCCAAGCTAATTAGCGGCCTGACATCCTCTTGGTATCCCAAGTATTCGACCCACTCCTTCCGCACCCACTCAGCAATCTCTTCCTCTGCGATAGCCGTCTTATTGCTGACTCCCATTGGCCCTACCAATAAGCACCTAACATCTGGATACTTTTCTCTGACGACTTTGGAAGCCGCTACATACTCGCGAACGCCTTTATCTGCAATCAGACGCGCTATCATCAAGAATACGATTGGGCCGTCAGGTAGAGGGGAAAAGTAGAATTCATCCGTGTTTACGCCAGACCCCGGCAAAATATCGACACTTTGCCGCCGGATGAGATTCAGACGCTCAAATAGACTTTTGTCGTCTTCATTTTGAAAGAAAACTCTATGCGCCCCTTTATTGGAAAACCCAAGTAGTTTTCTTGCCACTCGATACACAAATGAATCATGAATAAATGCAGTACCAAGGCCAGATATATTATTCGAGTAGAGAATCCCCATACTCCTACACGCCAGCCCACTATACAGATTCATTTTAGGCGTAAAGTTAAAGACATAGTCGGGTCTTATACGCTTTATCGCCTGGTATAGTTCACAAATAACACTAAACTCTTTAAGAGGGTTGACACTTTTTCCATCCATTCTTATGTCAACAAACTCAGCGCCCAAATCCACCAGCATTTTCGAATAGTCATCACGGGGAGCCAAACAATAAACCGCCCCTCCTTCCTCCAGCAGCCGACTTATCGTAGAGCGCCTAAACTTAAATAAGTACCAGGAAGTATTAGAGCAAAATATTATTCTTCTATTCATGTCCGTATTCCTTTACGCGTTGGTTTCCACCTCTCTCCCATATTCCTTGGAACTGCTGGCGAAACTGTCATCTATTGAAAAGCGCCATGCCTGGAACATAAGCACCCCCCACATTTCATACCACCAATTCCGCTTTCCTGTCACATGTTCCTTCCACTTCTCCCTGACAGCGTCAACATTCCAACAACCCGGAGCTGCCAATGCCGCATGAGATAAAAGTGACTCAGCCCAGTCCCTCAAATCCTTTCTTAACCACTCTGCGATCGGCACGCCAAACCCAGTTTTTGGGCGTTCAATAAGCTGTTCGGGCACATGTCTGTATAACACCTGTCGTAAAATCCATTTCCCTTTTCCATCCCTCACTTTAAGCGCCGCCGGAAGACGCCATGCAAACTGAGTGACACGGTGATCCAAGAAAGGCACTCTGGTTTCCAAACTGACAGCCATTGCGGCACGATCTACTTTGGTCAAGATGTCGTCTCTTAGATAACTAAGCTGATCCATCAACATCATTTGTTCGCTAAAATCCGACAACGCCCCCCAAACACTAGACTCATTCAGCACCGTAGAAAGTTCACAGCCTCCCGCTACCAGAGAGTCCGGCTTTTTGCATTGAGATACGAGATAGTGATAAACATCAAAATGATTTTTAGAGCCAAGAACGCCTGCAAGCTTGTGCAGTTTATCGCCAGGATGCGATTGTTTGAACCGCGCTGGCGTCAATGGACTTAACGCGTCAGCGATACTATTCCAACGCTCAACAGATACACCACTAATTAAAGACTGGGCAGCCAACCGAGCCGGCAACGGAATATTTCGCATTGCTCGCCAAATGCTCGTCGCCCAGGAATATCGGGTATATCCGCCAAAAAGCTCGTCGCCCCCATCGCCAGAGAGAGCAACAGTTACATGCTGGCGAGCCAACTGCGAAACAATATATGTGGGTATCTGCGATACATCAGCAAACGGCTCATCATATATTAAAGGTAGTTCGGGGATAATCGACTGCGCCATCTCGGGAGTAACATAGAGCTCCGTATGCTCGGTATTCAGATACGACGCCACTTCTTTCGCAAATTGCGCTTCGTTATATTCATCCTCATGAAAGCCGATAGAAAATGTCCTGACCTTTCTGGAGCTTTGCTTCTGCATCAACGCAACAATCGTTGAGGAGTCAACGCCGCCAGAGAGAAATGCGCCAAGAGGCACATCCGCTATCATCTTGTCGCTAATAGTATCCAGCAACACCTGCTCCAGCTTCTCTATGGCGCGATGATCGTCGCCTGAAAATGAGTCTCGAGGTGAATTAGCGTCGTCCACCACAGACCAGTAGTTGATACACTCAGGCTCAAGAAAATTATCTCCTTTAAAGACGATATACGTTCCCGGAACTGCTTTCCTAAACCCTTTATAGATACAATAAGGCGTAGGCACATAATTGAACCTCAAATAGGTCGACAGGACATCTTTATCTATATCGTTATTAAAGCAAGGGTGCGCCCGAATAGCTTTTAACTCGGAGGAAAATAATAAAACGCCTTGACTCACTCCATAGTACAAGGGCTTTTCACCAAATCGATCGCGCATCAGATACAACTTTTTCTCGAAGTTATCCCATAACGCAATAGCAAACATTCCCACCATTGCTTTTAATGCTTCCTTGACCCCCTTCTGCTCAAATAATGCAAGGATAACTTCAGTATCAGAATGGCCATAAAATTTATACCCTGAACTCTCCAATTCAGCTCGCAATGAAAGGAAGTTATAAACTTCACCATTAAAAATAATTGTGTAGCGCCCGCTTGGTGATTTCATCGGCTGATGGCCTAATTCAGATAAGTCCTGAATAGACAATCTTTGGTGCGCGAATCCAAGACCAGCAACAGGATCATGCCACAAGCCAAAATCATCAGGGCCACGATGGCGTATAGCGTTCGCCATACTACGCAGTACGCTTTCTGGATTTTTAGTTGTCGCTCCTGCGTCCCAAAAGCCAGCTATGCCACACACCAAACACCCCCTTGAGCGATTTTTTAAATTTATAATTACGGGTATTCCGGGCTACTTGATCAAACAAGCGCTACTGGTGGTACAACTACTTCTTTTCTACGGCTCAGTAAGCCCCTTTCTTCCCAGCTTCTGAACACAAGTATTGTCCACAATTGTGAAGAGAAATTTTCACCGCGGAGATGGCGACGCCACATATTCGCCACCAATTCGAAATTCACTAAACAAGAGCGCTCCAATGCTGTTTTCGTCAGCAGGGACTCCGCCCAATCTCTCAGCGCGCCTCTTAACCATCGATCCATAGGCAACCCAAACCCTTTCTTTGGACGCTCAATCAATTTTGACGGCACATAGCGGTACAACAGCTCTCTCATCACCCGCTTACCCTGATCAACGCCGTCCGCCTTTTTATACTGAAAGGGCAATGTCCAAGCCCACTCAACCAAACGATGGTCAAGCAGCGGCTCTCTTGCTTCTAGTGAGCACCGCATAGACGCCCAGTCCACTTTCATGAGGATATCGTTGGGCAGATAATGTTCCTGGTCACAGGCCATCATCTGTTCCGACCATGGAATTCCCTGGTAATGATCTATCGAGGGCCCCCAGTCATACAGCTCTCTCATGCCTAAAAGCGCCCCTGGCGAGTCCCATACAGATATTATTTTTCTGTATGCATCACTCTCCGAAGTAGACAGGTAGTCAACGAATCTGCCCACTCGATAGGCCAGTCCCTCGCTACCGGTATATCGCCCACGCGTTAAACGATGGACAAAACTGTCCCAAAATGTCGCAGGCGCTGATTTTAATAGCCCACCGATAGCCCTCGCCCCCACCGGGGTCAGCGCTTTTCTCAGCGCGCTTATTCGGTCGCCCCAAAAATACCTGGGATAGCCTGCGAAAAGCTCATCGCCTCCGTCGCCAGACAGTGCAACCGTGACTTTCTCACGCGTGAATTTACTTAGCAGATAGGTAGGAATAATGCTGTTATCGGCAAAAGGCTCATCTTGAGCGCCGGCGATTTCAGGAACCAAGTCAATCGCATCGCGCTCAGTTAAAATAGCCTCATGATGATCAAGTTTCAGGCTCCGCGCCACGTCCCGCGCATATGCCGACTCGTCATGCGACGGCTCTTCAAAGCCAATAGAAAAAGAAGAAATAGAGCCATTTGAAAGCTTGCGCATCATCGCGGCAACCAGAGAGGAATCCACACCGCCGGATAAGAAAACACCTAGAGGCACATCTGAAATCATTCTAAGGGAGATCGACTCACTGAGAATGGACTCCATCTCGTCCGCAACCGCCTTGATATCAAGCCCTCCTTTCTCCTTGCGCGCTAACACCCCATTGCGAACGGTCTCTTTAATTGACCAGTATGCGGACTCTTTAACGCCGGAAGTTTGCGACCACTCAATCAAAACACCAGGCTTTACTTTACGTATCGACTTAAAGATAGAGATTGGAGCGGGAACAGTTAGATACCGAAAATAGGCGTGCATCGCATCGCCATTCAGCTCAGCGTCAAACCAGGGCAAACACTTCAAAGGTCCCAGTTCTGAGGAAAAAGCGATTTCGTCGCTATCAACAGAATAGTAAAGAGGTTTCACCCCCATTCGGTCTCGCGCCAAATAGAGCTTCCTGTCATGAACATCGTAGACGGCGAAAGCGAACATTCCGACCAATCGCCTCAACGTATCAAAAACACCGCGGCGCTCTATGCTTCTTAATAGAACTTCTGTATCCGAGCTTCCTTTAAACTGGCAACCCGCCTCTATAAGCTGTCGCCTGAGCTGTTGAAAGTTATATATTTCCCCATTGAATGTCAGCGTCCAGCGCCCATTTTCACTGCACATGGGCTGCCTTCCCGCACTGCTCAAGTCCAAAATAGAGAGGCGCCTGTGCCCAAGCCAAACGTTATGATCTGGATAAAACCAATCTCCACGATCATCCGGCCCTCTATGCGTTAACTGATCCAGCATTTGATTTGCATGCTGTACATTTAGTCGAGCGCCAATCCAACCTAAAACTCCACACATAAGTAGAAGCTTCCATCTTATCGCCGCGCTATAGGCTGCGCCGCTTAAGCCTTTAATTCATTGGTCGCCCACTACTTTCCGTTGTATGCGGCCAGTTGCGCAGTCCGATAGATCAGTCTGTTCCAGTATTGTTCATGAGATTTACAACAATTCGTGATTGAGAAAGTGGTTTCTGCTTTGGATCTAGCGGCGACAGACAGTCGCTCCCTCAATTCCGCATTCCCTAAGACAGCCACTATAGAGTCCGCCAAAAAATCAACATTACCGACTTGCTCAACTAAAAGTCCTTCTTTTCCAGACTCCACCAACTCAGGAATGCCATCGATTGCATAGGCCACAATTGGCAAACCAAAACTCATGGCTTCCATTATGGATGTAGGGCACCCTTCACAGTACAAAGAGGGCAAAACCATCAAAGATGAGGCCTTGAGAAAAGGGCTTACATCCTGTTGAAATCCGGCGTAAGTAACCCACTTCGTCAAATCCATTGACTGAATCTTACTTTGTATAATTCCTCCCAAATCGTCTCTTCCCAAGAAAATAAACTTGACGTCAGGAATTACATTCACAACTTTCGAAATAGCATGCAGATAAGGCTCATAACCTTTTCGGTAATTGAGATTCGCAACTGTAATAACTACAAGTGAAGGCTTGGCTGTCACGTCCAAACTGAATGGAATGGCGTCCAAGCCATTGTAGGCCGTAGCAAGTTTGCTAGAAGGAATACCGAGTTGCTGCAACGTACGATAAGCGGCTGTTGAATTGGTGACGTATCCATCAATCATCCTGTGCGCGTACTTCTCTATTCGCCTAAACCAGACATCTAGCCTGCTTGTTGAATCTGGGTTCCACCTAATACCTTGAACCAATTTCACACAAGGCATGCACCATCGCAGCATTCTGAGGAGAACTGCTGACCGAAAGCCGATGACATAAACAATATTGATATTTCGCTCTCGAACAAATCTTATTGCGTTAAGAATGGCCAACATCCCAAAGCGTCCATGCCTTCGCTGGCGCTTTCCAAACAGAAATGGAGTCATACCTATTCCATGAGCCCATTCAGACCATGCGCCATCGCCATCCAACGCCCCTATGAAATATTCAACATTTGGAGTGGAATAGGTCGCCGCCCTCGCCATTTTAGTAAGGCTGCGTTCCGCCCCACCTAACTCACTGCTGGTAAATAGAATTAGAACTTTCACCGGTAGGTCTCGCCTTTAATATCCTTACTATCAACTTTCCAGACCACTCATATATCAAGCTCACCTTTTCACCTTCAAAAACGAGCCCCCTTTAAACACCAACTATAAAAATATACTGCTAACAAATCACATAACGATCCATTAAGCAAATTACTGCCAAGGGCTTTCACTCGCCAACACAATATAATGCGTAGCCATTATTTTAGAGTATATATTTAATCCTGCAGACCGCAGAAGGAGCTTTTCAGCCATCCTGACCCACTTATTGTTATATGGCGAAAATGGAGCTGAAGCATAGATATAGTCACGTATAACCACATATCCATGACTTGCAAGCAAGTTACGGAAGCTTTCTCGCGTCCAAAACTGTACATGTCCAAGTGAGTTTTCATACCTTGGTTTGTTTAAAAGAGACCATTTCAGTGTCTGAAACAGGCAGTCTTCAAGTGGCACTTCAAATACATACCACTTGGCGACCCCCTTCAATGACGCCAGCGCTTCATCAACATCTGGAATATGCTCAAGCACATGGGAAGAAACAACCGCATCAAATGCGCCCAACTGCCTGACATTCATCGGAGAGGAAATAACCCTGTAGTCCAACCCCGGTTGAGCAAATTCCCGATGTGCATTACGAACTCCAGTTCTACTGACGTCTACACCGAGCACCTTATAAGCAAAGCTATTCTGATACATCCAGTATGACAGAACGCCATTGCCGCACCCGAAATCCAGGACCCGATGCGGCCGACGCAGCCCTCCCCAGACTTTCTCGATTGCAGGAAAGCGATCTCTAACCGCCGAATCCATCGCATACGCATACTGATAGCCTGCGTCACGCCAAAAATCTTCATAAAATTCAGAGTCGTCCAGTGTATTATCCATATTTTCTCAGTACTCCGATTCTACGTGCGAACATTATAAGAGGGCGCATTACCCCCTCTCCCATAACAAGAATAAAAGCCGTAGCTAGAAACTCGGGTATAGCGCGCATGGAAAAGCCCTGCAGCCAGGGACGCCATATTCCTGACAAGTTGCCGACTTTTCGGTATACGGCGTAGCGCAACATTTTGGTGTGATAAACTCTGGGAGCGTACCGTCGATACTCAGCGCTGAATTCTTGAAAGAGCTTTTCATAACAAAGGGCCGTCTCTCTGGCTTTCTTTTCCGTTAACCAACCACTGGAAACAGAGCCCTGCCTTTGATCGTGATATATCCTTAAAATGATGGGGGTAATCCAAAAGTCGCATTCTTTTGCGAAATAGAGGTAACTAACGATCCCACAAGACTTTCGCAACCCTAAGTCTTGATATAGTTGAGTTCTTACAAAATTTCCACGAAAAACAGGCAAATATTCTCCTGAATGCCTTTCATTCAAAAGATCCTCGTAGGTCAATCTGCCACGATAAGCTGGCTCTGAGACAGTAGGGGCGCCGTTAGAATTTACACATGCGCTGTAGCACAATTGGCAATCTTCCGGCCATTCAGAAATGATTGACTGCAATCGCTCAGGCCAACCTTCGACAAACTCATCATCCGCATCCAGGATCGTAACAAAATCGCCTCGGCTGGCCTTGATTCCTGTGTTACGAGCGGCGCACATCCCCTTATTAGACTCATGCACGACCAAGCGCACAAAAGGATAGTCCTTGATGGCGATCACAAGTGAATCACCGTCGTCGCTTCCATCATCCACCACCACTACTTCCACTTCGAAGGCGATATCTACCAGGGAAGCGCTAATACTTTTTAAAGTCGCGCTTATAGTCGCACTGGCATTAAATGCAGGCACAATAACGCTAAGCAGCATGACGGCCAAACTCCCTCAAAAAAATCTCCAGGCTGTTCTTCCTGTACCGCTTTAAACGCTCTTCGTCTTCAGCAACATGGACAATCGCTTTCTCCAATTCTCGAGAGAAAACACTATCATCCGCTCTTTCTATCAATGACTTTATATTTCCAAGTTGATAGTAGTACGGAGATGGGAGGTATTTATCCCATATCGAAATAGGTGGCCGCAGTAAAACCCCGTTCTCTTCATTCCTGACCATTTCTGATATGGCGTACACATCAGTGGCAATTAGCGCCATTCCGTATGACATCGCCTCCAATACCACCATCCCAAATGAGTCCACGTAGGTTGGATGAATCAAAACGTCACAATGGCTCATAAATTTTTCTGCTATTTCGCGCCGGCTATATTCTGCAGGGTGAAAATGGATAGCAGGGCAACTAGCAACCAAATCTTTATATTTATCAGGAAGATGAGTTATCATATCCAAAGAAATATTGGGAGATGATCTATAGGCATTTATAAATGCGTTTATTAGCGCCCGCCCACCTTTTATATCGAACTGAGTAGATATATAAAGAAATCTCTTAACTCCTCCCCCTCTAGCAAGATGAGTTACATTCGTCTCTCTAACCACAGGCATATAGGGATATGATACAACTGCTTTATCAGCCACATCATCCCCCAAAGTAAGCCGTAAGTTTTCTAGGCAAGCGCGGCTCATACATCTTATCTGAACACAGCGCTCAGAAAGCAATATTTTCCTCAATATAGGCTTATATAACCCGAAAGCTCTAATATTGTAGCCAGTAAGGCTATAAGGGTTATCTAAATCTACAATAAACTTTCCAGATAGGACTAAAGCCCCCCATACATAGACAACAGTATGATCATCAAGCCCCTTGGGCCTGACCTTAAAGTTAATCAATGGCACTCTATTAACCCAAGATTTTATACCAGCGCCAGCAATAGACTTTTTAGAGGCGACTTGCTTTCCCATCTGTTTGCCAACATCTGGGTTAGCGACTTCTCCTGGCCAATTCCTAACCGTATCAAGTTGACGGTCTCTAAAGTAGCCATGGGGATAGAAATATATTGCACTCATAATATTAACCAGAATTCAAAGCCAAATCCTTTACACCACCCTCAACTTTACAGCATTTTAACCCTAGCATGATCTCAACCATTTCCTTAACCTCTTCATATATACGGCGCGGGCCTAATATAATTGCCGATGAGATCAAAAATATAATTAACGGCTGAGTAAATCCAGTTCCACTTCTAACTATATTAAAAATATTTGCCAAAACAAATATGGAAATTGATTTTCCGGCATAATTTTCATCATTAGACCATAATTTAAAATAGAGAATTTTAAACAGTCTTCCCAAAAAGAAGGCAAAGAAAATACCTATAAAAAAACCCATCCCAAACATGAAATCAACAACAAAGCTTGATGGCAAAGTTGTTGTAGCTGATCCGTTTTCATACATCCAAGGATAAAGAAACTTCTGTTCAGATATGCTTCCATATATTTCAGGTTTACTTGTCCACAACGCCCTGGGAACAGCCCCTAAAAAAAAGTTGAAAACCCAAGCCACACCGCCATCAACTCCAAATACAATCTGATTAAAATCAGCCTTCTCCAAAAACGCAGCTAAGTGGTCGATACCTTCAAAAGAGGAAGATAAAGAAGTAAGAAAATTTCTCATCACAAATGCACTGAGAATTATCTTGCTGACAGATATATCTTCAGATAAAAATAAGTACGGATCAGTATATCTCAAAGTCTGCAGAAGCGGCGCCATAAATATGGAAGAAAGTATCAAAGCTGGCGCCAACGCCACTCCGCGCCGCCTCCTTAAAATATAGCACACCGCCAAAACAAATATTGTCATTGATATAATACGCCTGGAAGCCAGCGCAACTGTCATAACAAGAGATGTAATCAATACAGCCACAACGACAATCCAAAAAACATTATCTTTAGCAGGCCTCCTTTTATAAATCCAAATAATGCATACATAGGAGAAAAACGCGTTCAAATAGAGTTCTGAAAATAGGAATACATGCCCTCCCCCTGTCCTCATCTCGTTTTGCTCGTTACCTTGAAATGGGACAAAAACACCGTCTTGTATAACTCGACCAAAAAGGAAAACCCAGGCCAGAGAAACTAACACCAACACCTTAATCCCTGGATACTTTACCGCCACCTCTCTCTTCGCTATAAAATGCTGGTTGCTGCCCGTTAATGACAAATAGCCGAAAAATGCAGAAACCCAAAACAAGAATGCCACTAATAGCGAAATAATAAGCTCTGACTCACGCCAATCCCTGCTAACTTGGAGAGAAATTATTCCCTGGTCAATCAAAACCCCTCTAAATGGAAAATATATTATCCATAACAGCGAGAAAAACCAAAAATGATTCAAGCAGGATTTGGAGACACCCAGACGATAAGTATCGTATAGCCAAAGCCCAACAACCAAAGCACAAGAGACTATGAGAAAGGCTAAAAGCATTTCTGTTATTTTCCAACAAAGTGGATTTTATAATTCATACTTTTTATATTCAAAAAAACCTTATGAAGCTTCGGCATAAAGCCTTCAAAAGCGCCCTTCATTATCAAATACTCTTTTTTGCACACCAACCCTTGATTATAGTAAAGCTCTTTCCAAAAAGGTTCTGAGTGAAAACAAACACCAAATCCTGCAGTATTAGCTCCCATAAATTTCGCAAACGGAGCCAACAGCCTGCTGGACGAAATTCCGAATATTATTTTACTCGTTACCTCGTTATACAACCCTCCGTTATAGTGAATTTCATAAACAATAATCACACCATTTTTTGTAAGTAGCTCTCTGGATACTTCTAAAGCTTTCCTCTGTAATGCTACAGATGACGCCCAGCTTTCACTGACAAAGTGATGGAGTACGAAATTAAAAAAAATGACATCGAACCTCTCATTACTATCTAGCTTTCTGTTAGCCCAATCCAAGTAGTTATCACATACGACCTCTTTGTTGTGACGGGATGTATTTTTGTCAGCCATTACTTGGCTCATCTCGACAATTGTTCCCCTTGATTCAGGCATAGAGCTCAGCATAGTATCCAAAAAAGTCCCATTCCCTCCTCCTACATCCAACAAATTAACTGAAGCCGGATTATTGAGAAGTGAGCGAACAGTGTTTACAACCGGTGAAACAGCATGTACAGCAGTGGAGTCATGATCAAAATAAGCCACTCTATCTTCTGAGAGCCGCACTATATCGTTCATAATTGCGTACCTTGTATTCTTGGCCCATAGCAACGCTATGATTTTGAGATTAAAAATGTTCCAAGCGCCAAATATTGCAGGCCTGAGTTCTCAAAAGTCATAATTGCCTGCTCTGGCGTGGCGACTAACGGATAGCCATGAAGGTTGAAACTCGTGTTTAAAACAGCTCCTACGCCTGTAAGGCCATGGAACTCATGGATCAGCCTGTAATAGTCAGGATTCACTTGCTTTTTGACGACCTGAGGCCTCAACGTGTGGTCCCCTTGATGGATCGCAGCGCGCAGCTGGGCGACCCCTTCCTCTGTCGCCTGATATGTACATATCATATAAGGCGCTTCGGATTTTTCCGGGTTATAGTTTTGCAAATACAGAGAAGCATGCTCTTCGAGGATGCTGGGAGCGAAAGGCATCCAGAAGTCTCTGGATTTAATCAAGTCATTAACTGTGTAGAAGCTTTCCATATAGCTTGGGTGCGCCAATATGGCTCTATTACCCAATGAACGGGCTCCCCATTCACAGCGGCCATGAAATCTTGCAACGACATTTTTGCTTGCAAGCAGTTGCGCAATTTTTACTTCTATCTCATCAAACTCTTGAATCTTATACTTCTCACTCAACCTCGTTTTTTCTATGTAATCAACGAAATCCTCCCTTGAGTATCCGATCCCCAGAAATAAGTCTTTCAATGGTTTTGTGGGATGACCGCTTCTCGCAGCATAGTCATAACAAGCGCCAATGGGATTAGACTCATCGCCACATGAAGGCATAAAACAGACAGTGTCGACTTCTTCCAAATCCTTAATTCGCTGGTTTAGCTTGACGTTCATAAAAACTCCGCCGCCAACAAATATATCCCGCAGTCCCGTTTTCTCTATTCCACTTTTAATCCAGCGAATGCATAGATCTTCCGTTAGATGCTGTAACGCGGCGGCGATATTGTCGAAACGCTCTCCAACTGCATTCTCCACCAGATAATCGTAGAATTTTGTCGTATCCACATTGGAAGAAAAGCTAAGCGGGTTATGTGGATCTAAATCTATTACCGGTTTAAAAATCTTTTCATAGGTTTTCAGGTAGTAGCTTTTTGCATAAGGAGCCAATCCCATTACCTTATATTCATGCTCCAGTATCTTCATGCCTAAAAATCTAGTGGTGTTACTATATATACCACCCAGGGATGACCTCATCGGCGTTTCAGCCAACCTCTCCCAACCGCCATCAGCGCGAGCAATGCTCACAGTGGCGCATAGGCCGTCGCCGCTACCATCTAAGGTAAATATAAGTGCGTCTTTTTTTGATGGAGTTGAACAAAATGAGTGAAATGCCGCACGAGCATGACAGGTATGATGCTCAATATGCTCTATGGATTTATGCTCAAGTCCTGCTTTTTTTAAGTTAACTTGTAACTCCTCTACCCCCATCTCCTTTAGCTGATTCGCCCGAATAGTCCTAAGTCGGTCAAATGCTTTAGGAGCCAAACGTCCTGCGATACCTTTTTCGGCCCTTTTGATAAGCTCCGCTATGCTCAGGGAAGTCTGGGTTTCCGGTGTAGATCCAAATAGATAGTCGTAACAAATAGCAGGAAAGACCTCCAAGCTTGCTATCAGCACTTTATCTATCTCGTCCGTACGCCATCCCAACTCTCTGCAAAGAGAGCGAATGGCATCCACCGGAAAATCTGCGGAGTTCTTCTTATTATCCAGCTTCTCCTGACTTAACGCGCCTTTAATCTCACCATCTTCCATAGCTGCGACAGTGGAATTATGACCGACATGAATCGCTAATATCTTCATTAGATCAATCTCTCTTTTCTTATTATAAAGTAATAGGCTAGAGCCAGCCCTAGTATATATTCAACGTTTACCGCCACAATTGGAGAAATAAAGCCAAAATAGTCATACAGTGAAATTATTAGTACAATTTTAAAAACCAACTCAACAGCCATAACTTTTATCAGCATACGTAATCTAACCATTGCATAAAGGAAGCTAACCGGCCATCGGGCAAGACTAAGAAAGAAAACAGCTCCGGCGCACATTAAGTAATTAAAATCGCCTGAAAGCTCGGAAATATTACCCACCCATACCTTTAGTATGCTTTCTCCTGCAAAGTAAAACACCGTCGCCGCCACAAAGCACATCACTCCATAAGCGAAAAATCCTTTTTTGAAGAGATTTCGCAAATTCTCCTTCTCACCTTTGGCATCCATGTGAATGACATATGGCTCAGCATATCCGGGAATTCTCCACAATGTCTGCATCAGAAGATTAGGGATTTTCCAAATCAGAGTGAGAGTAGCGGCGGCTTCCGCCCCCATTAAATACCCAACAATGATTACATCCGAGAATATAAATAGAAGTAATACTCCATATATTGAGTACCCTGCCGCAAAGCTCTTAAGCATTCTAGAGGCAATTTCTATTTGCGCCCTATCTGGGCGCTGTAAAATCACATAATGTCCGTGGCTGGACATTTTCCTCCAGTAAAAGTGGGTGCATATTCGCATTGTCAGAAAGCCAAGCGCCATGGCTATAAATACCGCCTGCATACCGATATCAGACAAGATCATAAGATATACTGAGACAGCCATAATCAAAGGGCTTATAACCTGCAATACATTACCTTCGTGCTGTTTTTTCGTCGCAGCAAACGCAGCCAGCTCAGAGGAAAACTCATACTGGATGACAATGTATATACAAAAGCATGCAATTAAGGAGTGAAAATTAGATATTGCATAGGAGTCAGGAGCCCCGCTAAGCCAGTAACTCTGAAAGAAAACTCCAATTATCGCAAGCAGCGCCGCAACGATAAGTCCATAACCTGTAAATAGGTACTTTGATGTTGAGTAGATCTGACGGGCGCCAGCAATATCCTGTTTAGCAACCGCTTCTCCCATAAGACGCGCCCCTCCGCCGCTAACCCAAGTTATTCCTAATGCCAGGAGAGGTATTGCGGCAAGCATCATGGAAATAACTCCAAACCCCCACTTTTCGTACTGGTCAAGATATAGAGGTATCGTAATAAGCTGAGTCAGCATTGTTACGAACATCAGGATATAACCACTTGAAAGAGTGCTTAAGTATGGCTTTATAACTTTTATTGACGCCAAGGCTAGCAATTCATTGTCCCTTTTTAGCGACAAACATAAGACTGGGGTAAAGCCCAATTAGGAATATCACGCTGATTACTACCTTTCCCACCCCTAATTTATTCAGCATACGAAGGGCCTTTGCTATGCCAGGGTACGCCTTTATCGCCACAGAGTTACCGAGCAATAAGCGTTCTACTTTTTCATAAAATACATTTCTGATGGCGAGTTCATTATTAAGCAGTAATTTCTTAATTTGATGAGGCGTTACAAGCTGCAAGTGATCTAAAAAGGGCGCCTGTTTTCTCTTACCCTGAACCAGAGCACACAAAGACATCCATTTTTTTCCCAGCTTTGGTATCGTCCATATTTGTAAGTGCGGCTCATAGGGCCATATGTAGTTTGGCGCTTCAATGTATATCACTCCATTTTTTGATAGCACCCGCGTCATTTCACTGATGACTTTCTCTACGTCCCTGACATGCTCAATCACCGTACTACATAAAATCAGATCAAACTCACCATCCTCAAAAGGTAGGCTCTCACCGAAGCCCCGAACAAATCGGCAAGTAGCAACCTCCTTAGATAAAGCTTCCGCCACATTAACCGCTTCGTGTTCAGGCTCAATACCAGTCACTTTAGCTCCCGGGTACTCTTCAGCGAGGGCCACGCAGTTCATTCCAATAGAAGAGCCAACCTCAAGAATGCTTTTTACATTATTTCTGTCTACGTACTGGGAGACCCACCGAACTACCTCGCGAGATGACTGAGAACAAGCTTCGTAATGACGTTGAAGGCTGTCGCCCAAAATAATCCTTTCCGCGTGCCCTCTATTGTCAGAGTTGTTCAAGAAGTCCAACCAAAGGGCTTCCGCTTCAGAAGTCAGCGCTCTCATGATTCCTCCAGAGTTGTATGGCGAAGAGCCTCGCGACAGTGCTTGTATCGACGCGGCTGTCTCCTCCCAGGTACCGATTCCAGACACCATTCAGGTTTTTTGCGTCAAATAGGCCCTCGCAGTCATCCGCTCCGGTAAAAAGACGATTTCCTACATCTCGCCATGGCCCCTTTAAAACATCTTCCTCCTGAATACCCATACCAAAGCCTCGCTTTGGCGCATGCAGTATTTCTTTTGGGATCAAGTCTCCCACCGCCTCCCTGAGAATATATTTCAGACCCTCTCCACTTCCCCCTTTGCGCACCTTATCTTTAAAATGTATTCCCATCGCAGCTGCGATAACTTCTTTATCAAGAAAAGGCGCTCGAAATTCCACTGAGGCCATCATTGCGGGCAGATCAGACGAAATTGTTATTGAATGGGCATTCTCAATTAGTAAAGCCAAATAGTTGGACTCATCGATGAAATCTTTATTTGGAAGAAGCGGCCCCCAATAACTCATTTCCTCGGAAACATAGTTCAGCATGGTCCTGGCTATGTCAGGAGGAATAATCAAAGGCCATTGTTCAGCCGCCTTATACTTATAATATGCCGCTTTCCTTAATCCAGGCCTTTCTAGTAAAAACTTTAGCGGCCCCTTTCTCCAACTGTCAGGTGCAATTCGAGCACATGCCAGAAATAAAGCTATGCCGTTTAAAAGCTTTGATATTTTTGCAGTATGGAAATGACCGGTATAACCGAAGAACAGCTCATCAGCGCCATTTCCGCTCATGACGACCTTAACTCCATCCTCATGAATCGCTTCAGACATTTCATAAGTATGAATAAGCGGCAACAGCATGATTGGCTCCCCCCAGGTCGCCAACAAGCTTTTAAAAACCTGAAATTGCCTATCAGCGTCATAATAAAATTCCTTATGACTCACTCCGAAAAGTCTCGCTACCTTTCTCGCCCTGCACAAATCTTCATCCTCAGGGCCAGCTCCGAAGGCATAGGTTCGAATAGTTTGGTTGGTGTGCTTTTTCATCAAAGCGACAATAGCGGAGCTATCTACCCCGCCCGACAATAATGCGCCAACAGGAACATCAGCTTGGGACCGTATAGCCACAGCGTTCTCAATTACATCACGCAGTTCCGCGGCGTCTCTCACCATGCCGGGAGTGGGACTCCAATGCCGCCACATCGACTCCAGCCTTCCTTCGCGAACAATCATTGCGTGGCCTGGCCTAAGCCTTTTAATCCCTTGAAAAGCGGTATGTGGCTCAGGAATATGACGAAGATTATGTAAAAGCATCGCCGCCAAGGCGGAGTGATCAATACTTCTGTTTATATCCGTAAACACTCCCAATGCGGGGATCTCAGAAGAAAAATAAAATCCGCTACTAGTTTCAGCGTATATGAAAGGCTTTTTGCCTACAGGATCCCGTGCGCAAATCAGGATATTTCTCTGATGGTCAAAAAGTGCGAAGGAAAACATCCCTCTTAGCTCATCAAGAAACAATTCTCCCTTCACCCGGTAGGCGACCAGTAAAACCTCAGTATCAGAATTGGAATTAAATTTATATCCAAGCGCCTCATACCGGGTTCGCAGTTCTTTATAGTTATATATCTCTCCATTAAAAACTACGGTCAAGTCACCACAAGGGCTATGCATGGGCTGATTGCCTTGGGGAGATAAATCAACTATGGCCAGCCTGGAGTGACAAAGCCCTATTGCTTTCGACTTATTAAGCCAATAAGCGGAAGCATCAGGGCCGCGATGCCGCTGCTTTTCCAGAATCCCTTTAAGCAACGCCGCGCCATCCTGGTTCGCGCAGTGTGAAGGTTTATAGTAGAAACCGCCTATTCCACACATTAGCTTGATAGATCCTCATATCATTTATATAAATAGTGATAATGCAAGGACAACAATAACAGGCTTACTCACTTTGCTTGCTTTCAGTTAAAATCTGAATAAATAAAACTAATAAAACCCCAAAAACACAACCTGCGATAGCGCCAACGATCACCATTTGAAATCTATTTGGTTTATATTTTTGCTCTGGCACAAACGCAGGATCGATCACCCTGAACACATAATCCTCCCTGACGCTAGCCAACATAGCCACTTTGGCCTGCGCTTCGACTAACTGATATAAAACTCTTTGCATTTCAGCATTTACAGTGAGCCTTATCTGTTCATTTAGATAATCTATGCTTCTTTCGGCTTCAGCTTTTTTCTGTAGCCTTACATGGCTATTCAGTTTATTAATCAGGAGGGTTACCCAATGCGCCGCCTCTTCTGGCTCATACGCCATGACAGAAACCGTTACCAGCCCGGATTTAGGATCTTCAGATACACTTAAATGCTTACTTACAAAGACCTGATAGGTTTTTTGCCAGGAAGGTTCGAGAGAAGATAATTCCTCCTCATCATCTCCCTTTAACCAGGTTAAGAGTCCGCCTAGCAGAGAGCCCGGTTTTTTCCACTGTCCACTCTCTTTATCCCAGTTTTTAATAAACAGAGAGGACTTAATATTTTCCTCTTTCAAAAAATGCGTGAGAAAATCTTGTGACTTCAGGATAGCCAGCGCCTCTGTTACTTCAGACTTCCCTCCGCCAATATTAAGTCCCGCGATACTGGCCAACCCTCCAAACTGACCCGCAAGACCTGCAAGCCCCCCTTTTTGCTCTTCCTGCGCCGGCGTCAACAATACAGATGACTTATATATATTCGGTTTATTAACCGCCATTAATATCGCAAAAAAAATTGAAATGAAGGTTATGGATATTATTAGCCACTTCCCCTTCCACAAGGTGCGAAATATGTCCTTAAGACTGACTTCGTTATCCTTGTACGTTTCAATAACAGGAAAAGTCTTTCTTTCCATAGTTCAATAGTCCATAGAGAAGGTCATTTCTCTTCCTATCTGGATAGATAATCTTTTCATAAACCCTCCTGAACAAAGTAACAGTAACTACATTAATGTAGTTACACCAGGGAATTATTTACGCTATAAACTTGCAACCGCCGCCGCTCCCAAAGCAATCTGATAGAAGATCTGACTGACATTCGTCCAAAGCTGTAGCTTACTAAGCCTGTCCGTTTCCAGGGGCACTACGATAGTGTCTCCAGGTCCTATCTTCTCCGTACCACTGCTAAACCAAGGGGAACCGCCTGGTAGCCAAACGGAGCCATTTGCCCTTACAACATAAGTACGCCCCGCGTCCGCTTGAGCCGTTTCGCCGCCACTCCGTTTAATATAGTCTTCAACGGAAAGATTTTGATAAAAGATATGGCTGGTGGAAAACTGGACTTCTCCTATGACCGTCACAGATTGCGTGACTGGAGGAACGATTAATCTATCTCCCTCCTGCAAAATGACATCTTGTTTCTTATCCCCTTGCATCAACGCATTCAAATCTATTACCAGACGACCCAGAGGCTTGCTCTCTTTGACTTGGCTAAGCAAGTTTTCCAATGTGCCCAGATCAGATGTAGATATTTCCTGCCCAGGGTTGCCTTCCCTGGCCAATTGCAGTTGCAGTGAGGCCAAGTCCCTTTTCAAGCGCGCCTCCGCCTCTTTCAACCTCTCCGCCTCCAACTCCGCTAGACGCTCTCTTGTATAGATCGCCCCTTTAATAAAGGCGTTCGAGCTGAATCCCCCAGCCCTCTCGATGACTTGTGATAGCGTCTCCCCCTTTCTAACTACATATTCTCCCGGAAACTGAACTTCCCCCTCCAAAGTGACGGTATATCGCTCCGCGTACTCAGGTATAGTTTTTATAAATACCTTATCCATTGCTTTTAGCTCGCTCGTCACGCCATCAGTCAGCGTATTTACAGGCGCATTAAATACTTCCAAGTCGCTTTTTGCAGAAGAGACATTTATGCGCGATATTTCGGCCTGCAGCGTATATGAAGAGTCGAGCAATCCCCCCGCCGCACGAATGAGCCGATCAATTGAGAATTTTTCCGTAACAGGATAGGAGCCGGGGAACTTCACCGCGCCGCCAATGGTCACATACTGAGGGGGGTGGCCCGGGCGCGCTTGCTCTCGCAACCTGCTAATAACGTCTTCAAGAAGCGGCTCCCTGATTGCATCTTTATTAAAGAGAATGAGCTTATCTAAGGGCTTAATCGTATAGCCGGCATCTCGCTTGTCAGAAAAAATTTCTACCAAGTCCAGCGCCTTAACTGCAATATCTCCACGCGGGTTGACCTCTCTTATCAATAGCGCGTAATTGAGGTCCGTTACGGCTGGGTCTATCCCCCCTGCTGCAATGATAGCGTCCTTCACAGAGTAGTTTTCAGGTAACGGAAACTTACCTTGCAGGCGAGCGGTTCCAAGAACGGAGAATGTTTTTTCTTTCTCGGCCGGGCTCGACTGCGCCTTTAATTTTCTTAACAGTCCGGCCAGCATTTTGCTTCTACTGCGATATCGATCAAAAACCAGCAGCCGGTCCTTATCCATCATAACCACATTTGCAGCGCTACTTGGTTTTGAAAGGGCCTCCCCTAGTTTGACGTGAATAACTTCAATGTCTTTATAGGCGCCCTTTTCTCTGACTATCAGCGCATACTCCAAGTCCGACAAAGGTTTTAAGCCTGATTTGATGGAGTGCAAGACATCACTGACCCGCATCCCCGGACTCCAGTCGTATACCCCTGGGCGGCTGACTTCGCCCAGGATTTTCACGTAGCCTTCCACAAGTTCATCCACGGCGCCGACAGTAATTAAGTCACCATTTTTGACGCCAAACCTTTCCCCCTGCTTGGTAAGGAGATTCACGTCCTGCACTGTCTTTTTAAAGCCATCGGCGACCCGCTCCACCTTGGTGAACTTCGGGTAGGCTTCCGCCCGAAGCCCCCCCGCCAGCTCTACAACCTCAGATATCGTCTTTTCATTCTTCAGCTCGTAGACAGCAGGGCGTTGAACATAGCCATCAACGCCCACAGCTTTACCTTTGGGAGGGATAAAAATGACATCGCCAGGCTGCAAGCGATGATCAGCGCTTGTGTCTCCGCTCAGCAGCAAGTCATACAAATCCAAAGCGGAAATCAGCTTACCTTGGCGCTTAAGCTGTATATTACGTAGCGAACCAGTAGGTCTCACTCCTCCGCTGACAAACAGAGCATTAGTCATGGTAGATAACGAACTTACCGTATAAGCCCCCGGCGTTCTTGCCTCGCCCAGGATAAACACCCTTATGCTTCTTAGCTCGCCCAGGGAAATAGCACTCTCAACGCCAATAAATTTTTGTTGAATCAAACGTGTTAATTGATCTTTCAACTCGTTGAAAGACAAGCCCGCCACGGGAATTGGTCCTATTTGAGGTATCTGAATCTGACCGTCCCTGGTGACTATCAGCTCGTGTAGTTGATTTTCTTTGCCAAACATCTGCACCCGGATAGTGTCTCCAGGTCCAACGATATACTCTGCGGGTATAGGTATTTCAGTGACTGGTGCAAACGTGGTTGGCGCACCAGCAAATAGGTCATAGCCAAATGGTTTTATTTTATTGGCGGTAGAAGGCGCATCACGTCTCTCTTCTCTCTCTCGTCTTTCTCGCCACTCCCGCTGATCCAACTGTTCTCGTTTGTCTTGGCGGTCAGTCCTGAACTGCTTGTTACGCCGATCCTTGTTATAACGCTCCCTGCTTTCCTCCCTTGAAGACCAGCTTCTATCTCTCTCATACCCTACATCTTGACCCAGATCTCTATCGGCAGGCGGCTCATCATCGCGCAACAGCCAGTCTTGCTCATAGGAGTACGCCCCTTCGTCCGGCTCCCATTCATATCCATACTCATCAATACGACTGTCAGGTCCGCCACTGTCAGCAAAACGCTCTTGCTCTTCAGAAGGCAATGGCCTGACTGGTGATTCCGGAGCTGGCTCAAGTTTTTTCTGGCTTGTGGTGGCCTGTGATTTTTTTAAAGCGTTTATATCCAGACCATATTGTTGGGCAAGCGCCTTTTGTTGCGCCTCAGGAAGCGAAAGAAACTGCTGCACTTGCTCTTGCGTTAGCGTCTGAGCGCCTGAGAGCAAGCTCCATCCCCAGAGAAGTATTATCGCTATAGCTTTATACATACTGTGCATATATACGTTCTTCATTATTAAAATCTATATGTCCCTTCAAGCCACACCAGGAAATCGCCACTTGCGGCATAATCGTTGATTAATTCTCTAGAGAAATAGTTACAGCCGACTTCATACCGCAATCCTCCCCATTCACTCTGATACGCCAGCTGTGCTTCCCATAGCGACTCTTCATAAAACTCTCCGCTGGGCGAAGGGGCGATTCGCGCGCTGTCAATGTTCGCGCGCACTTTTGCAACAGACCCTGTTATCACCGTAGAACTCGGGGCAATTAAACGCAGCCCAATGGAATATATTTCCGCATCATTATCCACCGAGGCTCCAATAGAGCGTCCGTGATATCTGTAGCCTGTCAGGTAAGTTTGATGGTTATATGCAACATTGGAAGAAAGAGATCCAAAAATCCCCCCCGCCGAGGTCGTCGCAGCCTCAAGGAAAACACCATAATCCCAATCATTGAAGCCAAATGAACTCTCAAGCCCACCGAGCCATAGCCTCTTGGACGGTAGGCCTCCAGCTTCATCTTCTCCAACCACTTGCAGGTAGAGGGCGGAGGGAAGCGAATCAAAATCAAGGGAAAAGCGCAGGTCGATACCGGCTAACTGATTACCAGGCTCATTCTCAGCAACGACCCCTCCATCTCCGATGTTGTCTCTCCCCAACAACATATCAACCAAACTGGAAATTGACTGAGGACGCCCCTCTCCTCCCCACTGAGCAACCCGATATAATCCAAACTCCAGATTTTGCAGCGGTCTAAAAGAGAAACGAGCGCCTAGTAGTTTGGCGTCAGGGACAGCACGCTCGCCCTCCAATTGACCACCAAACATTTCGAAGCTCCAGGGCCCTAACCAGGAAAGCCAGCGTGTTTCAAAAGAAGTGTCGGCATTACGCCGCAGGAACACGCCAGGGACCGGCCTGGCGTTATTGGAAAGAATAAGACTGGATTGCCACCCCGGTCCCCACCAGCGGTCAATTGCGCCGATGCCAAAAACCCAATTACCGAAGATTCCAGCAATATAAGAGCCGTCGGCCCGAGCAGTAGGAGTCTCGTCATAATCCCCATTGACGCCGCCGACACGTATGCCGGCAGCCAAAAAACTACCCAAAAATTCCGCTTGCAACCATGCTTCATCTTTCTCTGTAAAACTGTCACCAAAGCCTTTTAGGAAAGGAGAACGACTGGAAGCATAGAATTGCGCTTCAAAATGAGCGCTCTGAGTCTTATAGCGGCGTAATTCAAATTGGACATAGTCGAAAGCGGTACGAATACGATCGGAAGGGAGTTCTGCGCGGTCGATCAGCATCAATTCTCTATCGATGCTGGACCAGGAGATAGGCCACGCCATCACATTCAGGTTGGCGTACCCTGAATCGACTAGTAGCTGCAGGCTATGGCGCAGACGGATATCGTCAGTATCCGCCCATGGCGAAGCATGCGCATTAAGTGACCAGACCAGGAGCAAGGCAAGTACAGACTTCCTCCCCGGAATTAGTGATTCCTTCACCCTTATTACCGATTATTGTAGTTGTCTGATACCACTCTGATTAGGAGAGCTGGCGTTATTATAATTAGATACAGCTATTTAAAAGGATTATAGGAGAGATGTTTTGGAATGTGTAGGAAGCGAGGAAAATTAATTTTTGCGCATTATTTAACCAAATCAATGCATTAGGTGACTGATTTTGGTGCGCGCCACCTGCCGGAAAGCACTGCAGGTAGCGCCAAAAAGCTTAGCTGATCCAGCTGTCGACGGTTTCTTTACCGTGCTTACCGCGCCATTCGTTCAACACTTTATGATTGCCGCCGCGGGTTTTAACCACTTCGCCAGTATGAGGGTTTTTGTATACTTTCAAAGGACGAACGCCACGACGTTTATCAGTCGCACTAGGTTTCTCGTCTTTGTTCCACATACGAACGACTTCTTCTTTGGATACCCCGTATTTATCCATTAAGTCCTGTAGTTTCTTTTGAAACTCTAACGTTTTCTTAACACTCTCATCGCTCTCCAATGCTTCGATTTTCCTCTTGAGATTTTCGTAGGCGGCTTTTGCTTCAATATAAGCAGATAGTTTATTCATTTATAGCTCCGGGGTTATTCGATCGGGTTTACAATCATCCCATAACAATGTAATTAAAAATAAATAAATATCAAGAGGTATATGGAGCATTTCTTACAGCCGTACGTTATTTCTTACGAAAAATTCAGAATAAAGCGTACAGCTTTTTTAAACGCATTGAGCATAATAGCGCCACCACCGGGATCGGTGGATATTAAATCAAATACTTCAATGGAGTGATTTCACATGCAAAAACTGCTATCCGTTATTTTCTTCGCTTTTACTCTCGCCTTCGCTAATGTTTCATTCGCTACGGACGTCGCGCCACAGCAAACGCAGCCGGCCGCGCAACAGAATGTGGTGAATATTAATACGGCGGACGCCGAAGCATTAGCAAAAGCACTCAATGGCGTTGGCCTTAAAAAGGCCGAAGCTATTATAGAGTTTCGCACCACCAACGGCCCCTTCAAAGATATTTCCGAGTTGGCGCTGGTTAAAGGTATTGGTGAGAAGACCGTAGAAAAGAATCGTAGCTTGATTGTGCTGGAATAATATTGAGGCATTCGAAAGGCCCCTCCGCGACAGTTATAACTGTTCCTGGAGTGGGCCTTTTTTATTTGGCGGGCGCATCTATGCGCCCGTTTATTTACCGTTATTTAATTCCATTCAACGTGTAGGGTCTCATAGTCGTCATCGCATTACCCGATACGCCCATGTGATTTCCATAGTGCATACTCTTTTCTAATGTATAGAAAGAGTCCAGATAGTCGTCGTCATTGCTGAACCAGTGTTCTGGCATCAGCTCGACAATTCCGCTGCCTAACGCCACCAATGCCCCGATCTCCGGCTGCCCCAGCGCTGACAATACTTCAGCGGCGGTAGTCAGTAGCTTTTGAGCCAACGTTTGATAGTTGGTGTTATCGTCATGCTCCATCAAAATGATATTCGCTGCGCCCCAACGATATCTATCCCAATAAACGACAACCTGGTTGGGGTAATAAGTTTTGCCGTCTTCATCGAGATAAGGCATGTCCACAATATCCAGCGCCGGCTCATCTCTGCTGGGATCAACGCCTGTCACAATCGCGTATACCTCAGCATTGCCAGAGATCCATGGTTCCTCGTCGTCTTCCAAACGGATGCTGTCCAGTATGGTCACATCGATGCTATCCGACTGAGCTTTATTGATCTGAATGGATTTAGACGCAGATCGAGAAAAAACCTGGCGCATCTGCGCCAGGCCAAGCTGCATATCCTTTTTCGCATTGATGTCGACAACGACAACGGGCTGCTCCGGCATATTCCACACATCCAGCAAGTGCAAACCGCCATTGCTGTCATAGGCTTCAATATATTGCCAGGAAGATTCATCCCCATCCGGTTCGTAGGCATAGAGAGGCTCCACGCCCTCTTGTAACTGCGACATCATCTGCGGAGCGGCTATGCGCAACTCAAGTAATGTTTCCCCTTTTGTACGTATGCCTTTCTTGTTCAGGACGCTTCTTTCTGCGCTTTGCGCCTGATTCACAAAGGAACTGGATAAACCTTTTACATCCTTCAGTACATTGGCCACCGAGACGCTGCCGTTATTTTCCTTTAATTGGCGTACAAGATCCGCTGGATTAATTTCCCGTGCAGCGGCGCTGGCCATCATACGTTTTTCATTGGCGAGTTTGATAAATCCAGGCGGGACGAACTTAGAGTGAATAGCAGGAACATTTGATGGCGAGTTATTAATGGTGACCGTTTCGGCCGCCGTTATATTGGACATGAAACTGCACGCCAACAAAGTTACGAATCCTAAAGCAGTATTTTTCCTCATACTGAATTCCTTATTATTTCCTTATTGATAGAACCCTGATACAGGTCTATTCCCTCGACTACGAGCGCTGGATAAATGGAAAAGAGCGAATAGCCCCCATCAGGGGTTACTGCCGGAGAACACACTGGATTTTGATAACGACTTTATATGCATGAGAGGTCCGCCGGTCATTTGAGAATACAACATGTTTTCCAAAAAGTTTCTCAATGATTTAATTTTTTTAATATTTTTGAGAAGAATGTTGCAAGTTTCAGTTTTATCGGCTGAATAGGATAGTGACGAGGCTGATATTTTTTCCTATGCTCTAGAGCCAAATGACTCTAAAAATCTCTTTAGTATCAGCAGGCTGAGGCGGAAATAGAGATACATTGTTATCTATTTTTCGCGCCAGAAGTATATACTCGATAAGGTCGGTTATATAAATCGTTATAAATAAATCATGAGCGCTTTAAACCGCGCTCATGAAGCAGTAGAGAATATAAAGTTTACTGGAGATCCTTGTAGGACTCGATTACGCGGGAAACAATGCCGTAATCCATCGCCTCCTCTGGACTCATCCAAAAATCCCTTTCTATATCCACCAATACTTTTTCGAATGGTTTGCCCGTCTGTCTGGCGACAACATGGGCGATACGCTCACGGGCTCTCAGGATCTCTTTCGCCTGAATGGCGATATCCGAGGCAGGACCGCCTGCGCCGCCGCCAGGTTGGTGAATCATAAAGCGCGTATTGGGCAAACAAACTCGACGCTCTTTTTCCGCCGCCAAATAGATATGCGTACCCGCACTGGCGACCCATCCAGCGCCGACCGTAACGACCGGCGCGCGGATGAAACGAATAATGTCGTGAATTGCGTCTCCCGACTCCACATGCCCGCCGGGAGAAGATATCAGCACTCTGATAGGGTCTTCCGAGTCTTCCGCCAAGGCTATCAAGCGCTGGCAGGTCGCTTGCGCCATTTCATGGTTAATCTCGCCGAAAATAAACACAAAACGGGACTTGAATGAATACTGCTCTTCAATACGGTCAGTCTTACTCCCCTTTTCAGGTTCGCCGGACAACTTTTCCATGGATCACTCTCCTTATATTGATTTTAGCTTGCGCACTGAACGCAACCGGTGATTAAGCCACCTCAGTATAGTTCACCTCTTTCAGATCAAAACAACCCCAAAAGTACCCCCAAAAAGTAACCTAAGTGCGAAGGTCAATGTTCATGAGGCTCAAAATGCAAATCCCGGGGGATACTCATGAAAACCATCGAAGTCCCCCTTCCCGACTGGAACCCCACAATGTCGCAAAATTGCGTAGACCATGCTGAAGTGAAAGAAAAAATTCGGCAATGCATACTGGGTAAGAAAAGTTTGACCATCCAATCGCAACTCTTTAAACCCGGCTGTCGTCACAATTTCCCGTTCTGCAGCCTTGGTAAAACTTTGCGCTGACAAGGCCTGCAAATAGCGCTCTGCTTCTTGAATTTGACGGTGCAGATCTGCAACTGTGTCTTCATGAGACTCTGTTTCCGGTATATCCAGCCCGGCTAGCGGATAGCAGGTCCGCAGAGAAAAACCGATCGCCGTGCGCACCTGCTGAACAAGTGGGAACATACCCGGCGCGAGACTCGTTTGCAGTATTGCTTCCTGTTTAGACCCGGCCTCAGCATATGCCTCCAGGCGGTTCAACATGACGGACAAACGCTGCAAATAGTGTTCAAAGACGATAACGGATTGATCGTACATGCTACTCCTTAATCGATAGCCATATGAAATACTTAGTGTTGGCGATCACTAAATACAGGACGCAAGACGACGAGTAAATGTCTTTGAGGTAAATGAAGGCGTTGCCGCGACGTTACAGCGCCAGGCTATTCTTCGGCGCCATGCAGATCGGCGTAATACCGATACTGCCCAGGGCCGCTTTTCTTAGCTTCGTACATGGCTTCATCCGCACAGGAAAGCAGTTGGGACTCACCAGAGACATCATCAGGATAGACGGCGATGCCGATACTGGGGGAGGTGCGTACTTCGACGCTTGCAAAAATGTATGGCGCCGACAGGCTTTTGATAATGCTTTCCGCAAGCCGCGTAACATCGGAAACGCCTTTAATATCCAGGAGCACCACCACAAATTCATCGCCCCCCAGCCTGACGATCAAATCCGACTCGCGCACCACTTGACGTAATCGGCGCGTCACCTCCTGAAGCAGCGCGTCGCCAATGTCATGTCCATGGTTATCATTGACGTCTTTGAAACGATCAAGATCCAGATACAGCGCAGCGACCTTCTTGTTCTGTCGCCGGGCCACCGCCAGCTCCTGCGTAATAAAAGTAGAGAGGAAGCGTCGATTGGGCAGCCCCGTCAACGTATCGTGAGTCGCGAAGTATTCCGCCTGTCGCTGCGCGGTCATTTCGCTGATCAGTAACGCCACGGCGACTGCAGAGGCTTTCTTCTCTTCAAACAAGGGCAGACAGGAGGCTAAAAAGTGCCGCGACTTACCTGCACTGCTCTCATTCATCGTCATCTCAATACCAAACTCCGGGGCCCCGGACTCCAACACTTTCAATACCACCGGTTTGGTCCACTCCATCAACTCACTGGAGATTTCATGGATATTACGCCCCACCACCCACGTATTATCCACCCCAAACCAGTCCGCCAAACGGGTATTGATGCGCAGGCAGTTCAAGTCCTGCCCAATCATAGCGATGCCAACCGGTGAGCCTTCGTACAGCATTTGCAGCTCCGAATACTGGCGCTGCAAGGTTTCCTCTCGATTGCGCAGCTTCTCCAGCATATCCCGCAAGGCCGCCGCCAATCCGCGAATTTCTCTGGGGGCGAATGATTCCGTGTAGGAAAGTTGGCTATCCGTGCGCTCAATCGCTTCCGCGGAAGCCGCCAGCTCTCTTAGAGGACGCGAAATACGCGCCGCGATCATCCAGCCAATCATGGCAAAAATAATAGTAATCGAGCCTCCCCACATCCATATTGCCGCACTCAGCTGCCGAACCGGACCGAGGGCCTGGGAGACTTCCCGTCGCGCAATGACTGTCCACCCAAGCCCGGAGTATTCCAGGAACCCTTTGGTGCCGGAAAAGCCCGTCAAATACTTCTGACCATCAGGCCAGGTCATAATGTGGGTTTCGTTGCCTTTGAGCGAATCTGGAAGCGTCACTTTCGTAAAAGGCGTATTTTCAGGCGCCAGCAGGACATCGCCATCCTTTGAGAGCACCAGCAGTTCTATATCTTTGTTGCGTTGCTGCAGCAGGCTGGATGCGGCTTCTTTGACCCAGTCCCAGTTAAGGTGAGCGCCCATTACGCCAATTGGCGCGCCATCCGGCCCGAGAATCGGCGCAGCGAAGTCCACGATACGCAGAGGTTGCGTCGGGTCGCCCTGACGCGGATAGCGATCAAGCATTTCGCTATCCCTTACATCGCCAACATAAGGGGCGAGATGCCCTTCTTTCCACCAGGGCAAGCTGGAAACATCCACTCCTTCCATCAGACCACCGGTAGCTCGGAGCACCACACCGTTAACATCGGTGAGACCCACCCAGGCGTAATAGCCGTAAGTTCGCTTGAGGGTTTCCAGAATATTGCGCTGCAGCTCCGCCTGGGAGCCATTGAGATTGCGGATAGTGGGGAGACTGGACACGTTGATCATGTCACTGAGCCTTTCGAACATCCCCCTATCCAACCGATCCGCCATTTGATAGGCGAGTTCAGAATACTGCTCCCCTAACTCATTCCGTAAACGGTGCGAAGCCTCATAGTCGACAATCCCATTCACAAGGCTGGTGGTGATGAAGACTATTCCGGCAAGGGTGAGTGATAGCAGGGTTCGAATACCCAGATTCATAGCGGCCGATTCCGATCGCAGTCCGAATACTAAGAGATAGATGATTTGATAAGGGGTTGCAAGAACTCTGAGGGACTATGCACCAGAGAATGACGCATAGTGTGCGGCGGTAAGTCTGGTCGGGCTAGCGATCTCTATCTTTCATAAAAACCAGAATAATCAGGCCTATCAGACTGAACAACCCAAGAAATCCCCACACTCCAGAATACCCTTTGCTTTTCGCATACTGCCCGCAGCCCCACACAAAGAGGACAATGCCCAATAAGACGACAATAAAACCCATTGTTGGACTGGTGGCGCTCATGGACTTTCCCGCCAACTGCATTATGACGCCCAAGCCGACGCCGATATTGGTATTTCGTTTATGCTCGTAAATCATTTAATCATCCCAATTAATACTTTCGTGGCGAGCACCGCCTAACGCAGTACTTTACGCGCCAACACTTTGCAGGCCGCGTATCTTATACTCATAAAGCAAAAGGTGATGAAAAATTATCTTTATGAAATGTAAAATCTGACGTCCACCACAGAGGCATCTACCTTGGTCATCGCTCTCGCCATGCTATTGTTTCTGGGATTCTTCCTGGCGGCGCCATTCTGGGTCTCGTTCCTGACTAAAAACGAGACCAAAGAGGGGCATTGGCTCTCAATCACTGCCAATTACATCAAGGGAGATCCACACCATCATCTAGCTCTGGGCTACTCACCTTTCCTCTTTTCCGTAGGCGCAAACCTACTTTTCAGCCAAGATCCAGCGGATACACAAATAGAATCAGGCCTCTTGACTATTGGACTCGCAATTTTTTTCATTATAGGCAGAGAGCATCTGTCTCACGCTCTTCTTAAACGCAAGAGGGCTGGGCTCGTATCGATCGCTGCGTTTTTCGCCCTGTTCGCACTGGCTTACTTAACTGGCGCCGGCTGGATACATCTTATTTCTTGCGTTTTCTTCAGCGCCTTGATCTGTTTAATTTGGACGCCATACGCCCTTGTAATGGAAGCAACCTATGCGCATGATCTGAACAAAGACAAAGAAGGATGAATAGCGTCGCTATGCCTCTCCATTTGAGGAAGAAATATCCGCCTTGATGGCCAAATAAAGTAACTTAATAAGCCCGCCAGCAAATACAGGCCCCGCCATCACAGCGATGACCACAGGGACTAGCATTCCAAGAGCCCCGTAATCTCTGACTTCTGTATCCATATATTCTCGGTACATGAATTCAACGCCCAGCATGAGAAGCAGCCCTCCAAGAACCAAAACCAAGGCGCTCAACCACTTCCATGAAGAGATAAGCAGCGGGGCGATAAAAGCGACCACAATAAATAGACCTATGCACACTAATAGCAATACCGTCTCCCAATTCCTTTTCCAGATAAAGTTACGGGCCTAAATCGTGACATAAACGTTACATAAGCCGTCACGAAGCTCACTGCCTTACAGCGACGGCCATGATATACTGCCCGCCAATTGACCAAATCAGGTCGCCCAAGAGCAAAAGGCGCAACAACGACTTCAGTTCGCTGCAAGCCTCCCCGTTTTTAGAGATGTAATAATGCCTGCAACTTCAGCAAACAACGCAGACATGACGAGCAATGATGGTCTTCGTCGCTTTTCCGTGGCCCCAATGATGGATTGGACAGCATAAAAAATATATCTTTTTATTTCAAAAACTTACAGACATAAAAAATAATATGGTGCAAAAATGGTGCACTTGCCGAACTTCCCGTCAGATCAAAAAAACGCCCACCAAGTCATTAAAAAAGTAATTTGTAAGAAATCTCTCACAACGAATTACGAATAATCGCTTAGAAATTACCCCCTGTCATACGTAAAATCCGCGCCGTGGAGTTGTAACCTTATGGAGTAGAAACAATGCCAAACACCAACCGCCGCAACGGCGACCGGGCTCCTTTTGATCACATTAGGAGCGAGATGCGCCTCTACCAAGTAGACGGCCAATGGTACTGCAAAACCCGCGAGAATATTTCCCTTGGTCCTTATGAGACAACAAACGCTGCGGAAAAAGGTCTAGCTGCATACCTCCAATACTTTCAGTCGGCCTCTATATAAAGGAAGGAGCTAGAATGGAGCACATCCGCCAAAGGCTGCTTGAGGCAATGACCGTTTTGAGGGAGTATGGGCAAATCACCCCATATGCAAATGAATGGCTGGCTGAGATTTTGGATCAGCCCCTGGCTTTTGCTGTGGAAACCGAAACACTAGAAGAGCATAACGAAGGGAATCTCCTTCCAATTAACAGTCACAAAACTGGGGCCAGCAACCAGCCTCCTACGGCCGAGCCCCTTCACATGAAAGTAAGGAAATTTTGCTTTGACAAAGCATAACGTAGGTTACAGAGATTCAAGCGCTTTAACCCGTTGGGTCAGATACGCGCTCTATGCGCAAATTGTAGTTGCAGTGGTTTCTATCTTTTCAGGGTATCTTGAGTATCAATTATTATCTGACTATCAAAATGAGGTTTACTCCTCGCAGGAGCAAGCTATTGCAGACGGAGAAGCCAATGATCAAAGGCAGAATATAATTAGCTTGATATATTTAGCGGTTTTTATAGCTTCTTCAGTTCTGATACTGAGGTGGATACATCGAGCAAACTATAATGCACGGCAGCTCGGTGCGGATGGAATGGTCTTTACGCCTGGATGGTCAATTGGATACTACTTCATACCAATACTAACGCTATGGAAACCATATCAAGCAATGAAGGAAATATGGAAGGCAAGCAAAAACCCATTAGACTTTACAAATCAGAGCGTTAGTGGAATTTTGCCACTTTGGTGGACTCTATGGGTGACTACTAACATACTTGGCCAGGTTGTTTTTCGCCTTACATCTCATGCTGATGAAATTCAAGAGTTCATGGATTTAAATATTATAACGCAAATAGCAACACTCCTTGACATACCTCTGGCTCTAGTGTTTTTAGCAATCGTCAATAACATTACCAAAATGCAGCTTTCCCATTTAGAAGACAGGAACGCACAATCTCATAGCCAACAATCCCAAGTTGCTATTAAACAAGACATATAAAAAGGGGGACATACCCCCCCAAACTTACCCGCAAAGATATTTACACGTGATCAATCTCTCGTCATTTTTCTCTGTCCAGTTAACCGACTCACGGACCTCCGCTATGGAGTAGCTGCGCAGCACATCTTCCTCTTAGCGCATACCGAGATGGCCCGCCCAATATAAGGTAGATAGACTATGAATGACTGGAAAGAAGAGTTTGGAAAAGCCGTGCTCTTATGGACTGAAAGAGAAAAAATTGCCAGCTCAATCTATTCCTCAAGAGACCGCGATGAAATAGCTCAACTTGTACAGCTCGAGGTTGAGTATGAACAAATAACAAGCGTGTTAGCAGCGAATACCTCTTTAGCAGAATTGTCTAATTATCTTGAATTACAGCTTCCAATAGGCAATGAAAGTACCCAAGTATCAATACACATTATATTAAAATCGCAGCATGCCCCTCTTGTGGATATGCTGTTAGAGAGACTAAAGAGCAAAGAAAGCTATTTCCACCAAAAGATCTCTCGTGTACTCAGAGTTTGCGAGCAGGACATCATTGTTAGTTTCTGCCGCAAAGCTTACGCGCTCTCGTTACCATGGGTTGAGGATCAATTTGCAGAAGTCATCGGCAAAAATATGCTTGCCGAATTTTCGGCCTTCTACATCAACGGTGGGAGAGTATTAAACCCAACCATGAGCATCGTATCGATGCTAGGATATTTGGGCAGTCCAGATTTCGTGCCCCCATTATTGCAAATCGTACAAGATGAGGCCGAGGACATTCTCATAAGAAGGCTAAGCGCCAAGAGCTTACTTATGTGTGGCGATGATCGTGGGATGGAGTTTTACCGGATGGCTTTTGATAAAAGGCTAGACGATGCTACTCTTGCTTTCACAATTGGACGCTACGCATCTAAGTCAGAAATTCAGTTCCTTATTGAGCAACTACCAGAGATCTCTGCTGTTGATGCTTTAGTCGCCACTTTACGAAGCCTTGGTTTTTCAGGCGACATAAACGTTATCGAGCAGTTACTGCCTTACCTATCACATGCAGAGGAAGAAGTTCGCGCGGCGGCCAGCGAGGGAATTTCCGATATAACTGGAGAATGGAATGTTGACCAATTTGGTGCAGAGGAAGAACTGGTTAGCTTCTGGAGAAGCTGGCTAAGTGAAAATATAGATCAGTTTGATAAGGGTGTCCGGTATGAAGATGGCGAGCCCTTTTCTCTCGCCACTCAAGCCTCCCTCCTACTAGATACTGATCGAGAATCTAGAGAAGTACGCCACGAAGCGTTAATGATATTTTCAGGGCTTCATTTGCCATTTGACGAGCGAAGCTATTATGCAAACCAATACAATCAAGCATCGCTTTGGACAACTGAAATAGAACCACTAGCAGGTCCTCTTGAGGCCACCTGGATACGTTCAGGCCACCCAGTTTGATGGTGACCTCCTTTGGTCACAGCGCATAATAATGCCCCGAACCTTTGGGGCATTTCGCCTTCCTCGCGCAGGCAAAAACGCTTAGCCTCAAGAGCTAGCCCGTCACATAACACTTGGGACCTTTGCAATTCTTCTAAACGACCTAAAAACGATACCAATCCTCTTCAATCCCCTCAAATAGCTCTATCACATCTTCATTACTAAAATAATTTTTAGCATAATCTATTGCATTAATATTATCTTTATTAGTAGTAAATGGAGAAGCGTTTTCTAGCGTCGCTTTTACTAGTGACTTATTCTTAGATCGTATAGCAGCAAATATCGGCCTATCGCCATTTTCCGTTGCTTGATTGAAGAGATTTTCTGGATTACCACACGCTCTAAAAACTGACCACATTCCTTCTTCTGATCCCACTTCAAGAACATTCATCAACAGCTCTAAAGGTGGTGCTTTTTCTTTGAACACATCAAATTCCGCTTCGATGCATGATGGGATTACAACATATTGAGACTCTCCAGAGCCAAAGCCATTCAATTCCCTTACAATATAACTAGTATTACCCTCAATAACTTCAGTTATATAAGCCCTTAAATCCGAGAATTTAGACTGGTCAATTACAGTCAATGAAAACTCTTTATCATCGATAGTAAACTCCAACTTACATTCCTCACCCACCCAAACTTCCTTTATGCTACATCGATGATCTTTCTTTATTCTATATAGAAAAAGGTTTGCAACACGTTCGGCATCATCATTACCAGATTCAATATCAAAATCAAAAAGCGCAGTACCAAAAACGTGATTACAATAAACTGGCATTAACCAATCGCCCGCTGCATAATCTATACTTCCACCTCCAACATTAAGTGCTTTTTGAATACTAGAAACCGCAGCACCAAGCTCCATATTAGTCTCCTTCAAGTTACTTAATTTATAATTGCAGCAGCGATACAATAACCGCTCTACCTCTAGTTACCACTCCATTTTACCGCATCACTCTGTGACTGACAGGCATAAAACCATGGCATTCCCCTGTAAAGGAAGGCCGAGCCAGTACCCCGCCCTCAGCCACATAGATATTTACATGAGATCAACCGTTCGTCGCTTCCCTCCTCTATCCAGTTAACCGCCTCGCGGGCCTCCGCTATGGTGTAGCTACGCAGCACGTCATCCTCCTGGCGCATGCCAATGCCGGGCCGGCTTGAGGTGACGATGTAATCGCCGATCTCGATGTCGCCGCTTTCACCACAAACCAGGATCTGACCTTCCCCCAAGGCGTTCATAATGCCGGCGGTATAAGTCTTCTCCAGCTCCGCAAACGCCTCGTCCGTCATGTCAAAGTGTTCCGGGTTAATGACCGTGGCGGAAACATAAACGCCCGCTTTGCCACGCTGCCGCGGCTTCGATGACAGGCGCACTTCATGCAGCACGTTGGACAGATCCCGACGGTTGATGACCTCGCCATAGACCAGGATTTGTCCCGGCTTGGGCTCGCTGCCGGAACGCAATAAGCAATCGTGCGCGCCGGTGAAAGGGCCATAGCCTCCAAAGTTGGCGTAAACCGCATACTTGTTGCCCTGGGCATTCACCCCTACCCCGCCTGCGCTGCTCGCTTTTATGCCCATAGATATCGGATCGTGCGACATATTGAGCGCATATATCGCCGGGCTGGTCCGTGCGGTCTGTGACTCATGCACTGCAAACAGCGGCATACCCGTATTCGATTGCGCCATGATCGCGACCGTATCATTCGAGTGAGCCAGTATGCCCGCCCGACGGTTGCCCGGGTTCAGGTTCCCCACTTGCATCACATACTTGTCGCCTCCGACCGGTCGTATGCCGATACTCGCCAGCTCCTGAATCGATCCGTCTCCCTGATCCCCGTAGAAGTGGGCTTCATTGGTGGCCGAGGACAGAACAATCCGCTTGCCGCTGCTGGCGGTCTGCATCGTGGACCCTGTTACCGTAGCGCCGGTGATGCTGGTTCCATTGATCGCGCCTCCATTAATGGTGGTTCCCGTGATGTTCGTCCCTTGGATCGTTCCTCCGCTGATCGTGGGCGCGCTCAGGCTGACGCTCGCCGCCACGCTGGTGGCCAACACATCCCCGCGCACGGACAGCACAGAGCCGTTCCAGCTCAGGCAGTTATTCGCCGCGCCGGCGTTCAGGGCGAAGTGGCCGTTTCGGTCCATGTAAGTGGTGAAGCGGCTGCCGTTATGAAATCCAAGGTAGTCCGCCGTCAGGTTCAGACCGGGCGTAGCGCTATCGGAAAACCGTTGCGGAATGCCCGACACTTGTCCCCAGTCCGCCCCCTTGGTGGCGCCGTCCTGAATGCCTTGCAGCTTGCCAGCTTCCGCCGCATTGATGGACGACAACGAGTTGGGACGATCCTGCAGGGCGGAATAGCCTTTGCTCCCCGCCGCGATGTTGATCTGACCGAACACCTTGAACGCTTTTTCGGACTGATCCCAGAACGCATAAGAGCCGCTTTGCTCGCTGCCAAGCATAAGGTCGCCGTTTTCCCTAACCTCGAATATGGGCGCGTTCGCCGCGCTGGCTTCGAGCACGTTGAAATAACCGTCACGCTTGAGCGGACCCAGAATCACTTTGGAGCCGCCGTATTCGCTGACGACATTCCCGCGCACAATCAGGTTGTCGCCGTCGCTCAGCTCGCCCGCCAGATTAAACGGCTGTGTTGTGAAGCTGAACTCCGGCGTCAGTTCGCCGTCGCCGAACTCATCCCGACCCAACAGGCGGAAATAGTAGTTCGTGCCCTGCTGGAGCCCTTCGTGAATGACAGGGTTGGCGTAGCCGTCAAAGACTAGGTTATCCGGTCCAGGAGTGAAGCCCTTCTCCGTGGAGCGATACACTTTCACCGCCTTGAAATCCGGGTCGGTGATGTCGGTCAGATAGGTGCGCGCCGTGCTGATCCCCGCCACGGTATTGTTGATGGCGACTTTGGGGGCGGGGTTGGACACGCTGATTAACGCCTCTTCCCCATTTTGGTTTTGCTTGCCTTGTGGCGTCACGCCAATGGTGAACGCCCGGTGGCCGCCATCCTCCAGGTTCTTTTCTCCGGTGTAGGAATAATTCCGCCCGGTGATGTATTCGCGCCGCAGCAGGTGGTTTTCCGGCGAATAAACCGACACGCAGTAATGCGCAAAGTGCGGCGGCTCATGATACTTCGACGCGTAGTAAATAGAGATGTGAGCGTCGCGCCCTTTAAACTGCGTCTTGCCCTCCTCTCCATTGATCAGCGCCACCTTAGGGGTCAGCAGGGGAAGCACCGTCGCCGTCGTCATTGGGTTTTTATCAATACGCGTCACAGCGACCACCCTGCTCGTGGTCCAGAAAGATGATCGCACCCCGGTTTTGGTGACGGAGAACGCTCGAAATTGATACTTTGAGCCATCGCTCACGACCTGCAGGGTGAGTTCCGGCGTGGCAGCCCCCAGGTCCGTCCAAGCCCAGTGATTAGCCGGCGCATACTGGACAAAAGCGTGGTTATAGTTGGGATCATCCGGCGGGGTGACGCTGATCTCCAATGTAGAGATATTGCCATCCGGCGTGCGTGGCGTATTGGTCGACTCCGTTACAGTTACAAATTTCGGAACCGCCGCGCTAACCTCATCCAACACGACGGGCGTTTGATAGCCAGAAAGGATCTGCACGCGATGCCAGGACTCCGCCATATTCGGCGCGTCCCCGGTCGCCTTGGTCAGAAAACCGCGCACGGCATTCTCACGCTCCGCGCCAAGGTAATGCCCCACATAGGCGGAAGCGACCGCCTTATCGATCCCCTCAAAAGACGGGTCCCAGGATGCGCCCACGGTATCGTTCTGGTGTTTGCGCCCCTCAATGAAGTAAACCCCGTCTTGAACCGGGCTGACGCCATAGTGCGCTGCGCTGTTGCCCACGGTCACATTGGGCGGGTTGTATTTGCCGTCAATCACATAATACACAGCGCCGGGCGCGCCGCCGGCGCCGCTGCCGGACTTGATGTAGGCTTTAGGGTCCAAGTTCCCGCCGATCTGGCGCGGGCTTCCCAATTCCCCGTCCTCGCCGCTGGTGTCCACTTGCCCATTTGCGCCCAGGTCAATCCCTCGCGCCACCACCAGCAGACCAGCGCCGCCGTTTCCGCCACGACCGCCCGGGGTCTCTCCCGTGTTACCGCCGTAGCTGTTGACGGCTGCGCCGCCTCCGTGACCGCCATTACCGCGGATATCCTCCGGCAGGCCTTGCAGTTGCCCTTCCGGGTCTACAGACAAATTCAGATAAGCCACGCTATTACGGGAGGGCATGGCGTTTTTGCCGCCACGATTATCGCCGGACTCAAAGCGGCGGCGGTCGCCTGTGCCCAGACCAAAGATAACGCCATCCCCCGCCACCGTGGAACCGATACCCGATAGCGTCACGGTTTGCCCGCCTGCGCCGCCTGCAATCCCGCGCCCTTTGCCATCCAGCTTGCCGTTGATCTGCAGAAACCCTTTGACGCGCAACTGTACGTTACCTGACAGATAGACCGTCACGCCGGCGTCCACGGTTAAATCCCGGTCGCAATGGAAGACGGACTGATACAGGTTGCTTCCGCCACTCAGAGAGATATCGCCGGTGATGCGCATCTGCGTGCTGGTCTCCAACACCTTGCCTGGATAGTTGGCGGCATTGATGGCCACTCCGGTGGAGCTGTACCATGCATCCGCCAGGGCTGCGCCGTCTTGATCCGGGGGCAAGGCGCCTGCGGGTTGCGAGGAGCCCAGCAAGGAAAGCTTAACCTTCCCTGTCACCCAGTCCGTGGAGATCTGCTGTATTTCAAAATTGCGATCCAGGCGTCCGTCCGCCATCGAGCCGGTGTAATCCTGCACATGCTCCAAATTGACGCGGACAATATCGCCCACCTCCAGATCATGGTTGTCCATATCGGCCACCACGTCCATGACCAAAGGAGGCCCAGCGTAGGCGTCGCGGAGCGCGTCGAACTGATGCTTGATGGCGGAATAGGCATGGCGGGAACTGTGCAGGGTTTTAAACTTCAGTTCTTTAAGATCAGAGGGACCATGGGTGGCGATAGAGTCCGGGTCCACCAGGACATTGGCGCGGCGGTATTCTTTTTTATCCGGGTCATAGTGCCAGTGAAGCGCGATCTGGTTAATGACCGCCCCCATGTCGTGACGCAGCGCGCCAACCTTCAACAAGTTCCCGGCATTCAGCTCACGCACATAGGAGCCGCTAGACATAATCGCCGTGCGACGACGCAGCCCCATCTCCCCGTTAGCGTAGATGGGGGCGAACGCGCCCATCATGAGCAGCAATTGCTCCTCGATAAACTTTTTACCGTCTACTTTGGTTTGCCCGCGCACCACCGCCGGCAGACCTTTATCCGCATCAGAGAGATCCCAAAGGTCCGCGCCGATGTTAATAAAATCGGAGGTGCGCACGTATTGCGGATCGACGCCCAAATGCCAGTGGTCTGGATAGCGTTTGCCAGGGTGACCGTAAACATACCCCGTCAGCAATCCATACAACAGCATGGGCGCGGGCTGCTCAATGTACACGTATTCCTCCACCATGGGCGCGTTGTCAGCGGTCATGTCGGAGGTCTTCAGGTAGATAGTCGCCAGATGTTGCGTGCCCAGCACGCCCCAGGTGCATCCCTCAAACGTCGTCTCCGTTTTGCTCTGATAGCGGATGATGCAGCCATTGGGCATCTTGAGATAACCAACCGTCTGACCGGGGGCGTCTGTCACGCCAGAGCCTGGAGGTTGATAAACGGGCTCAAATCCTTCGGTGGAATAAACCAGGAGTCGCTTATTGATCGTGAACGCCGTCCCTCTTAATGCCGTTTTTTTGACATCGAAAATATCCTTACGCAGCGTGCGTTGCACATCCGCGCAACTAAACGAATAAACCCCGTTCAGGATCTCGACGTTCTCGATGATCTGCGTGGCCACCAGGACAAAGTCTTGCCACTGCAAACCACGCTCGCCGACCCAGACGCGCACGCGCTTGCCGCGTAGACCCTTGCGGTCGCCCAGCTTGGCTTTTTGCAGCGCGCTCAGGTTATGGTCCAGCGCCTCAAACTCCAGGCTACCGATGGACGCCAAGCCTTTGTCGGGTTGGATTTTTTGCGATGTGCCGGACAAAGTGCGGGCGTTCAACACGCCGTCATAGACCACGCCTGACAAACCCGTTACCGGTCCGCTGGTCAGATACACCACGTCCTCGTTGGCGCGGTCGAACGACAGCTCGACCACATAGACGGGCGACACGCTCTCGCCGCTCCAGGCGGAGACAAACTCGCTATTGCTTACTCTCATTAGGTTGGATGCCTATTAATAAAGCTGGGGAAATAGAAAGGAGGCGAAGAGGCATTCAGGCTGGGCGTATGGGAAGCCGTGCCTATATTTAAGCCACTCGCACTTTGAACGTATACCTACAATAATCCGTCGTGCCGTAGCGTTCTTCTTTCCAGGTGATCGGGCTCAGCGTGGCGGACTGTAACGGGCTCGCTTGGTCGCCATACAGGCTGACCATAAAGCTCTCGCCACCGCTAACAGACCCCAAGAACTCCCGCATTTCCGCTATTTGCTCCGGTTGGTTCATGTACACGGTGGCGATGTCGTAGGTCTGATCAATACGGTGGAGCAAGGTTTTCGATTTGCCGCTGAGCGCCGTGGTCGTCTGCGCCTCAATCTGCGCATCAAAATCACAGCGCGTCAGCTTCACATCAATCCAGTAATTGCCGCCTGCGACATGGCCGGGCGCGATAAAGCGCCTTGCGATATATTCAACGTACATTAGAGCCCTCTTAGTTGTTGCCCGTTGCGGCTGTTCGCTTCCACGAGGACGATGTCTTTCTTGCTGACAATGTCCCGCAAGTGCGGCGCGATGGCGTCGGCGATCAGGTAGGGGTCGCCATTCACAGAGCCGTTAAACTGAAAAATGATCTGCGCGCCCTCGCCTTTGCCGCTGGCGGGTCCGCTGGGGATCGTGGGTTGTGGCGGCTGGTAAGTGTTGGGCGGCGCTCCGCCTCCGCCGGCGCTGACCGTTCCGCCTCCGCCAAACTTCTGCGATTTCAGTTTTTGGATTTGCACGGCGGTAGCGATCACAGACGTGGCCGCAAACGCAGCGCCTACAATCGGGCCGCCAATCTGCGCGCCTTTGTTGTAGGAATGCACCGCCGCTTCATAACCAGAGACCAAGGCGTTAGCGATAGCCGCCTTTTTGCCGATCTCAAACAGCTTCTTGCTTTTCGTGTCCATCAAGGTGGAGAGGTTGCCCAGCATGCCGGTCATGACCGACACCCGCTCCTGATGCTCCGCCTCCGCCAGGGCCTTGCGCCTGCCCTTCTCCCGCTCTTCGATCTCCGTCAGCGTGGCTTGATGTTGCGCCGACAGCTCGCCCAACAACTCCATATGCTGCGTTTGGGTTAACAGTTTTTCGTCCAGCGCCTCCTGCAGCATGTCCCGCCGGCGCTGGTAGGACTCCCGTTCCGCCTCCTCTTCGGTCAGCAGGGATTCGCGGATGCTTTCGACGTTCCCCCGGATTTCGTTCTGACGCTGCAACGCGGCGTTGGCTTCCTCCTGCGCCGCCTTCACCCGTTGCAGGTTGTCCGCCACGGTGGCGGTCACGCCCTGGTAGTCCAGCAAGGTGACGACGCTTTCGCCCAGCGTCACCTTGAACTTTTCCGTCTCCCTGTTCGCCCCCTCCATCTCCGCGAAAATGTCGCCGGTGGCGCCGCGCAGGTTCTCCTGCATCGCGTACAGCTCAGCGTCGACTTGCGCCACATCATCGGAGAGCTTGCCCAGGTAGTAGGTCGCCACCCGGATAAACTCGACCACGCTGGCGCTGACCTCCAGCGCGCCGGCGGCGAGCAACCGCACCGCCTGCCCGCCCAGCTTGGCCGCCTCGGGGAGCACATCCCCCAGGAAGTGCGCGACCTGCTCGATGGTCGGCCCCAACGCCACAGCCATGTTGTTGGTCATGCCCGTCAGCGCCGCGTTCATCTTGATAATGGCGGCATTGGCGGCGGTGGCCTGGGTCGCAAAGCTTGTGCTGATGGTGTTGCCGGTGCGGTCGGACTCTTCGCCCATGGCCCGAATGGCGGCGCTGCCGCCTTCCATGGTTTGCAGCAGAGCGACGCCTTCAGAGTCCAACAGTTTCATGGCGAGGCGCACCCGGTCCGACTTCGCCGGCACCTCCGCCAGAGCGTCCGCGAGCACTTCGAACTGCTGTTCGGGACGCAGTTGCTGGAGCTTCTGCGCGGATAAGCCCAGCGCTTTGATTGCGCCGATGGCTTCGCCGCTGCCGGCGGCCGCCTCGGCGATGCGTCGCGTCATGCGCTGCAGGCCGGTTTCCAGTGTGCCGGCGGATACGCCCGACAATTCCGCCGCGTAGGCGAGACGGCTCAACCCTTCCACACTCACGCCCAGGCGCACGCTCAGGTCGCCCAGGTGGTTGGCCGCGTCCAGACTGCCTTTGATGACCCCGCCAAACACGCCCGCCGTGGCAATGGTGGCCAGCGTCGTGAACATCTTGCCAGCGTTGTTGGCTGCCGACGCCGTGCGCTCCAGATGCTTGTTGACGCTGCGCAATCCGTCCTCGACCTTGGCCGTCGCAAGGCGCAGATCGATGGACAGCGCGCCAATCATTTCCTGACTCATAGAAGGCTTTAACCAGGTTAAAAAGGGAGAGAGTTAGGCGTCGCGCCAGGCGTCGCCGAATAGGAGGTTTTTCAGCGCGTCCGACCGCTCCGCGCTACTCTGGCGCTCACGTTCGAATTGCTCGGCGTAGGCGTCTAGGGATTCGTAAGCCATCCACTCGGCCAGCTCGGCGGAGTCGATCTCTTGCAGTAGGGCTCTTACGGTTTTGCCCAATTTGGCGGCGAGGTAGAAGTAAAACCGGCGCTCGGGCCGGCTCAGGAGTTTTTTGCGGCGTCCTCCACCTCGCCTTGGGTTAAGCGATTGAGTCGGGCGGCGACGTGGTAAACGCGATCCAGGGCGGCGCAGGATTTTGCGCCCAGGGCTTTGACGTCACTCTCGCTGAATAAGCGCTCGCCTTTGTCATCCACCAGACAGACCGCCACCAACTTGGCGCGGATGTTAGTCAGATCCCGATGCGCGCTGCCATCGGGAGACAGCTTCACCAGCGAGCCTTCGTAGTCGTCGCGGGCGGCGCCGCTCATCAGCGCGACCCGCACGGTCCCGCCCCACTCCGGCACCTCCACGTCTTCCGATGTGATGTCCTGTGCGGAAAGAATTTGCTGTTTGCTTAAGTAACTCATCAAAAAAACCTCGTTTAGGGTTTCGCGAAAGTGGGTTTACCGGTGATGCGCAGCGCGGCGGAGCCTTCCACCATGCCGCTGATGCCTCCACTCAAACTGGTGGCGTTCTTCACATAGGCTTTGAATGTAGCGGTGGTCAGGTCGGGAAACGTGATCTTGACGGTCTTTAAAGTTCCAGACAGCTCGGCGGCGCGGACTTCGTTTTGGCCGGGGTCGGCGTAGTTGATAAACCAGTCCAGGCTAAAGCTCCCCCAGTCGCGCTTGCCGAGAAAGAACTCGGAGGCCTCGCTGCTTAAGTCCGTGTTGTCGATTTCGGGACGTTCGCCGTCAAAACCCGAATAGGATTTAACCCCGGTCACCTCGATGTCGGGCGTGCCGGGGGTCGCGCTGTCGATTTCAATTTTGGTTCCGTCGGCGGGCATTTTCGCCATGATCAGTCCTCGTAAAAGGTAAATGAATAATCCAGCATCAGCCGGTGGAGCTGGGCCGCGTCGTCGTACTCGTAGGTTTTACCAGCACGGGTTGCGGTGAAGTCATGCCCACGCAAGGCCAGCGTTTTGATAACCGCCTCCGCCAGCTGGTCCGCCTGCTTGAGCGTCGGGGCCCAGGCGTCTATCTGCGCCCGTTCGCGGCGGCTGTTATCCTCTCCGCCCAAGTCGTTGACGGGATCGTCTCCGACATACAGCAGGGACAGCGCTGGCGTTGCTGCGTGGGGCGGCAGAAAGCGTCCGTGAATCGCAGACGGCGGAATCAACGCTCTGATCTGATCCGCCTTACGCAGTCGTTTCAGTAATCGCGGAATAATCATCGGCGCGCCCTCGCTTGAATAATGGAACGCCACATGCGTTTGCCGGCGGCTTTGACCGCCGCGTCTTTGGCCCGTAGAAACGCCGGGCGCAGGAAAGGACGCGGGGCAATGCCGGGATGGTTAACGCCGGACACCACCTGTGATCCGATGCGCAGGCGCTTTTTGTTTTTGCGCTTGTTTCTTCCGCGCCCGATGGTTGGGTTGGGGATGGCGTGCGGCGCCGCGCCAAACTCGATAAAGCGGGCGTAGTAAGCCTTGGGATGGACGCCCACGCGACCGGTGTAGCCGCGACCGCTGCGATCCCTGCGGAGCTTGTAGCGGATGTGCTTGCGCAGGTGGCCGCTTTTCACTGGCGCGCCTTGACGGATCTCTTTCCTAAACGTTTTGGCCGCTTCGGTCAGCCCGTCCCGCGCCGCCTTGTTGGCCGCCTGTTTGCCGAGTTGCTGTAAAGCTTGGTGCAGCTCGCGCAAACCGCTGATCTTGACGCCGCTGCTCATACCGCCGCCCCCGTGTCCGCGCACATCAGCACCCACTCTTTGTTTTCCTCGCGGGTGTTGATGGCGGAATGGATGTCGTAGACGCGCCCCTGATAGATTGCCCGGTGATCCTGGGACGTGAGCCCAGCCAGCGCCGGCTCCCAACGCAGCACGATGCGGGTGGTCAGTTCGGCGCGGGGACCGCTGGCGGCCAGGAACTCGCGACCGGACAGCGGCTCCACGCCCGCCCAGCGCGTGACGAGTTCTCGCCAGCCTTGCACGGTTTCGCCGTACTCATCCTGAGTGGAGACGTTGGCTTGAATCGTCACCCGCCGCCGTAGTCGTCCCGCTCTCATAGCCGCCGAATCCGCAGCAGATCCAGCAGCGCTTTGGAGCACAGCGGGACTTGTGAGACCGTCGCCGCCGTCTGGTCCTCCCGTTGCTCGTACAGGGTGGCGATGATCATTTTTATGGCGTGCTTGGCCAGCTCGGGAATGCTCTCGCCTTCCTCCAGGGAAAGGCCTGAATATTCCTCCGCCAGATTGCGCGCCACGGCGATCAACGCTGAGATGTAGGCGTCTTCTTCCTCGTGCTCGACCCGTAGATGCTGCTTGGCTTCCTCTAAGGTGATGGGGGCCATTACGCCCCCTTACTCAACGTCAGCACCTTAATGGCGTTGGAGTCGACCAACATGCCGCCCACCCGCTTCGTGGTGTAGAAGTGGACGAAGGGTTTGTGCGTGTAGGGATCGCGCAGCATACGTGCGCCAATTCGGTCAACAATCGAATACCCGCGCATGAAGTCGCCAAACAAAATAGCGTTCGCATCCGCCGCCACTTCCGGCATGTCCTCGTTCTCTTCAATACCGTAACCCAACAGCATGGACGGCTGGCCCGCCTCAATGCCCGGACGCCACATGTAGTTGCCGTCCGCGTCCTTGAACTTGCGCACCTTCTCCACCGTGGTTCCGGTCATCATCCAGCTGGCGTTGCGACGAAACGCTTTCTTGAGACGGTAGATCACGCTTAGCAGGTTATCCGCGGTGAAGTCGCCCGCCTTGCCGCTGATCACTCGTTGCAGCTTGCCGAACTCGCGGGAGGCGTCCGGGGCCGCGTCCATGGCGTAAGACAGGATGCCTTTCGGTTTGCCCACGCCATCGCCATTTAGAAAGGCGTCGGCTTCGCGGTCGACGAACTCTTGCGCCACCTCGTCGGCGATCCATTGCTCAACGTTGAAATACACATCATCCAGCGCCTTTTGGGTCGTGGCGGGGTTGGCGTAGATTTCCCCCATGAAGGCTTCAATCTGCGCCAGCTTGGGTGTGTTGGTTTCCGGACGGGCGTCGGTTTCACCGACCCAGCCAGAGCCGGCGCCGCCCAGGTTAACCAAACGCTTGTACCCATCCGTGGACACCTGGATATTGCGGCACAGCGCCCGCATGGGAGACAGCTCGCGCTCTAATTCCAAAATCTGGCGGTCCAACTCTTCCGGCACGCCAAAGCCGCCGTCCTGATTCGCACCCAGGTTGACGGCCTTGACCTCAATGCCGGCGGCGTTGTTTTTTCGCATCCACTGGTCGATAAAGTGTTTGCGGTATTCCGCATCCCCTTCCACCGTTCCGGGGCGGTTCTGCTTTTTATAAAGGCCGTCCAGCTCCTTTTTCAGGGCCTCCAGTTCACTGAGCTGGGCGTTGAGCTTGTCGGTTTTTTCGGTGAGCTTGATTACCTCTGCGCGGGTGGCCTCCATAGAGGAGTCATTGGCTGATTTAAATTCCGTGAAGCGGCTAGACAGTTCTTCCGCTACGTCTTGGATGTCTTTTAATTCGACTGGCATCAGGGTTAGTTCCTTGTGGTGAATATATGTTTTAGGGATGAAATAGCGGCCAGGGCTTGTGCGTGCTCGGCGTTTCGTTGGCGGTGTTTGACCTGCGCAATGCGCGCCTCGTCATTGGCGGGAAAGGTCACCAGGGACACTTCCCACAAGTCGATTTCTTTAATCAAAAACGCTTCTTTGGCGCTGTCGTACTCCATGCCGTTGGACGGCACGGAATAACCAATAGAGAGGCCGGAAATAGAGCCGGCTTTAAGGTGCCCATAAGCGCGCTTGGCCAGTGGGTCATCGTCAACCAGCAGACGCCCGGACAACTTCAGACCGTGCTCGTCTTCCTCCATGGCGGTATAGACGCCAATAGGTTCATCCATGCGGTGTTGCCATAACAGCGCAGGCAGGCGGCCTTGCTGTTTCCAGCGTTCAAGCGAGGCCGTGAACGCGCCTTTGACGACAATGTCGCTGTACGAGTCTTTAACTCCGAATACGGAGCCGTACCCTTCAAACTCGCCGGTGTCGGAGAGAGACTTGATCTTTAATGGGATATCCAGTTTTTGCTTGGTGTGCATGCGTGCCTCGTCTGGCTGCTTAATTCGTTTCCGTCTCGTCGGCAGGCTGACCGTTAACCGCCATATTGAGCGGCGTCAGGTAGGTGTCGCCGCCTTCTCGTGGGTTCATATCCTCCAGGATGCGGACTTCGTTCGGACTCATGACGCCGTTTTGAATCATGGCCGTGTAGTATTCGCTGCGGGTCTTCATGTCGCCGCGCATCAGGGCGTTGATGTTGAACTTGGCGAAATAGGCGGCGCGCTCTTTGTCTGAGAGCAGCGACTTGTTAATGCGCTTCTCGATGCGGGTGCAATACGGGATCAGAGTGTGACGGGCGAACGCCAAGTCTTGATGCTCGATATTCGAAAACGTCGCCCGCTCCAGGTCGCCGATCATGTGCGGCGGAACCCGGAAAAAGCCGGCGATCTCCGAACGCTGAAACTTGCGGGTTTCAAGGAATTGCGAATCCTCCGCCGTCATCGACACTTGCAGCCACTTCAAGCCGCCGTCGAGGATCATTTCCCGGTTTTGGTTGGACACGCCCCTGTGTAACTCCATCTCCTGTTTCAGCCGCTCGTATTGTTTATCTGTCAGCGCGTGATCAGTGGAGAGCACGCCAGAGGGTTTCGCGCCATGGGCGAACAGTGTGGAGCCATGCTTTTCGGTCGCCTTGGCCAGCCCCAAACAGTGGCGGTTGTACTGAATCGGGTTCAATCCTGTTAAACCGTCCAGACTCCATAAGCGGATATGCAGCACCTCCTCCGCCGGCAGCGTGCGCACAGGGCCGCTTTTGAACTGCACGTCATAAGTCAGTTCGTAGTCGTTGGACAGTCTTGGCGTCACTGCGTCCGGGGCCATGGGCAGCAACTCCAGCACCCGGCCCGACGCCGTGCGGTTGATGTAGCTGTAATGGTTACCTCGTAAGCACAGGTGCGCGACGATCAGTTCTTTATATTCCTGGTCCGTCAGGTAGTCGTTCGGTCCATGCTTTAGAAGCGCCTGCAGCGGGTGGCCGCTGGCCTTTTCCGAACCGCCGCCGGGCAGTTCCTTAAACAGGTTTAAGGGCAGCATGCCGATAGATTCGGTTAGGACTTTGATGCACGAAAACACAGCGCTGATCTCCGGGGCGTTGCCGGGGGTGATCTGCACGCCGGCGTCGGCGTCATACCAAGCGCCCAGCAACTCCGCGAGCTTTGCCGAGCTGTCGATGACGGCGGCGTTCTTACGTTTGAAAATGGAGAACATCAGGCAAACCTTATGCTGGGACCAGTGGTTTCCGCCGCCAGCATGGCGCGGCCCACGGCCATGATGAGCGCGACCGCGCCGTCGATTTTTTTGTCTTTGTGTTCTTTGGTCGGGCGAACGATGTCGTCATCGGCGCCGCCCATATAGCGTCCGACCACGTTGCCCATACACCAAGTTAAAATGGGGTGGCCGTCGTGATGAAAACGCCCGGCGGCGATGGCCGCCTCCAGCTCCTTCATGCCGGCGGACATACCGGAATAGTTCTGCGTGATCTGCACCGGGTTCAGGTTCTCGTCGTCCAGGCGGTGCGACAGGTTCAGCGCGCCGTGCGGGTCGATGCCGATCTCCGCAATGGGGTGGCGTTGGTTGGTGTCGGTGACTTCCGCCAGCACTTCCAGATAGTCCACCTCGGCGCCATCGGTGGCGGTGAGCGCCCCCAGGTTGACCCACTTCTGATAACGACTGGATAGCTTGCGGTTGTCCGGGTTGTTGACTGTATCCTCGGGCGCCCAGAACACCGGCGAGAGGCAGTAGTAATGCCGGCGCACGCGGCGGTCGTCATCTGCCAGATCGCGATAGAACAGTTTGACGAAAGCGTTCAAGTCCAACTTGCCGGCCAAGTCGAGGCCGCCGATGCACTCCTGACCTTCGAAGTCTTCCACGCTCAGGCTGGGGTCGTAGCAGCGTTGCCATTGCTCCATGTTGAAGAACGCCGAGCGCGCCGTAACCCATATATTCAGGTGTTTAATTTTGAATATGTTCTGAAAGCGGGCGCTGCGAATCGCTTTTTGCTGCTGACTTTCCAGATACTTTTTATAAACGCTAACGCCCAGATTCGGATTAGCCATGGCCAATACATCCGGGTCCGCCCAGCGCTCCGGATCATCCACGCCATACATCAGGGCGAACAGCTCGTCATTCGGCGCGACGCCGTCCAGCATCTCTTGCGCCTCGGTCTGCTTGTCGTAGCAGGGGCCTTCGATGTTGTTGCCGGCGGTGGTGATAATAAACGTCAGCGGCTGCCGGCGTGCGCCCTGCCCCGTCACCATGGTCTCATACAGGTCGGGGGCGTCGTGTTCGTGATACTCATCGATCAGCGCACAGGAGGGGCTTGCGCCATCGCCGGGCTTACCAATGACCGGTTCAAAACGAGCCTCATCCGCCGGGCGGTTGAGGTTCTTCGCGTTGACCGCGATCCCTTTTGCTTTCTGAAGCAGAGGCGTTCTGGAGACCATCAGCTTGGCCGGCCTGAACACCTCCCAGGCTTGGCGTTCGTTGGTGGCTCCGCTGTAGACCTCCGCGCCGAACTCGTTATCGCAGGCGAACATATACAGCCCCACGCCGGCGGCGATAATGCTTTTACCGTTCTTCCTTGGCACGCACCAATACACCTCGCGGAAGCGGCGAAGATCGTCGGCCTTGCTCTTCCATCCGAAGATATTAACGAAGCCGAACACCTGCCAGGGCTCCAGCTTGATAAGCTGACGCTTGAACGCCCACTCGCCCTTGGTGTGCGGCAGCAGCTCGACGAACTCGCAGACACGCTCGGCCTCCGTCTTGTCGAAGTAATACGGATAGTCCGGGTCGCTCTCCTGGGCGAGATCGTCCAGGTAACGCTGGCACGCCAGGCGCGTGTACCGATACGCAGGGATAGACCCGTCCAGCACGGCGCGGGCGTACCGCGTCGCCGCCTCGACGTGAGGATATTTAGCCGCCATGGAGTAACCGAAATCAGAATTTATCGAAGGGGTTTGACGTGTCGTGATTGCCGCCGCCGGTCAGACGTTGGCGACTGGATGGGTCCAGGCCCAGGAGCGCCCCGAAGGTCGCCAGTTGTTTTAAGGATTCATTGGCGACGGTGGCCGCCGGGTTCTTCTTCAGGCCGCCGTTTGCGTCCGTGATCGTAATGCCGTATTGCGCTATCTCACGCTCAGACAAACGCCATCGACCATAGGCGGCGCAGAAGGCCTCTAGGTTATGCACGTCCGTAATGGCGATGATCTTTTGCGCGCAGAGCTCCGGGGCGATCAGCTCCCACATGCGGCGCGCGTCGTCGCCCAGCCAGTCCGGGCAATCTATGTTAGTGATCTGTGAAAACTGGGGTTCGTGGGTGTTGAGCTGACGCTTTCCGGGGTTGCCGGCCAGGAGCTTTTGCGCAACGGGCTTGGGCTTCCGCCCCCTTCCAGCTCTGGTTGCGGTTCCACTCATTGCGTTAGCCTGAAATTTTTAATTTCGCGGGTATAAAAAAAGACTTAGGGGTGCGGTGTTGGTCGCTCAGGTATCAGAAATTTGACCTGCCCCCCACCTTCGGCATCTTCAGAATCAGATCTGGCTTTGTCTCTGCATCTAGCGCTTTGCAACGCTTAAACGGGCGCTGACCACTTGATTAAAGCTCACAGCTTCCTGGTCTTTGGTCGTCCAATGTATCTGCCTCCTCTTGATTCTCCCACTTTCACCTCCATATCATTTTTAAGCAAAGGAATTTTATTGTGCTAAGGAGGCGAATATATGCCCCACAACTATGGTAGCCATCCTTCCGTTAGTCCTCTGAATATCAGAGGATACTCTTTCGCCCCTTACTCATTAACTATCCGTCTTTTCCGTAGAGCTTTAGAGCAAGTCACAATTAACTGCTCTCATTATTCGGCCCCAACACGGTGACCGCATTCAGCCCTCCCTTTCCAACAATCACTCTTAATCACAAGGGATCGCACATCTCAGCATGAGGCGATATAGGATTACTCATGAGACAACCTACACCTACTCGGGATTGGTACAGTTGCACCCACACACACTGCGACTGCGCCCAAGGGAGGGCCATGAATTGCGGATCGAGTCATCTAAATTGGAAATCTTTCCGTCAGCTACTCAGCGTTGGCACCGCGATGTCGAAGGAAACTCGGTCTCCATCGCCAGCTTTTCCGATCAAGCCAGAAGACTGAGGATATACAGCGAGATCCTAATTCAAAAATACGACTTGATTCCGTATGACTTTCTTGTCGCAGACTACGCCGTGGATTATCCATTCAACTACTTGGATGAAGACAGGGTCTTGTTGTCGCCCTATATCAATAGCGGAATGGATGAGACAAATAGCTTTCATTTTATGAATTGGATTAGCGAGCTATGGCGGCATGGTGAACGTATTCCAACCATTAACCTCTTGCTACGACTAAACCAACGTATTTTTCACACAATCGCCTACCATAGACGCGAAGAAGAGGGCGTCCAGAGTGCAGAAAGCACACTCTTCCTCAATACAGGGTCTTGCCGAGATTCCGCAAACCTTTTTATGGCCTCAGCCAGAAAACTAGGCTTTGCCGCAAGGTTCGTCAGTGGTTACATACATACCAATTGCATGTCCGCCCAGTCCGGCTCAACACATGCATGGGCGGAAGTATTTATTCCCGGCGCAGGCTGGAAAGGCTTTGACCCCACCAGAGGGTCAATAGCAGGAGCCGAACATATAGCCGTCGCAGTAGCCAGATTACCAGAGTCAATACCGCCAATAGCAGGTAGCTTCTTCGGAGTCCCCGGCTCATCCATGGAGGTAAATGTCGAGGTAAGTGACATCACTTAAGCCCCGCCATCAAGAGGTGTAGCCTATGTGGCTAAAAACAAGCTGTGAACTCCTTTTTACAATCGAATACCCCACTCCGTTCATATTGATGCTACGCCCCAGAAGCGGTGCGCAGCAGTGGATTGCATCCGAGGAGTATCTTCTTTTTCCGAGTGTTCCTGTTTTCGAGTTTACTGACGATTACGGCAACCTTTGTCAGAGACTGGTTGCCCCTCCTGGGAATTTTAGAGTCTATACGTCAGCCCGAATCATGACATCCAACTATATCGATGAGGAGCCAGGAGGCTACTTTGTAGATATTCAATACTTGCCTGACAGCGTATTAAAATATTTGCTGCCCAGTAGGTACTGTGAATCTGACTATTTTAATGAAATGGCGCGACAAATTACGCACAACCAACACCCCGGTTACGACCAAGTGGCTCAAATAGAAAGCTGGCTGCGTAAAACCATACAGTTTCAACCTGGAAGCAGCCTATTACCTCTTTCAGCTATCGAGGTGAATCAAAGGCAAATTGGCGTATGCAGAGATCTTTCCCACCTTGGCGTTGCTCTTTGTCGCAGCTTGAGCATTCCTGCTCGCATGGTGGTAGGTTACCTAAATGCCCTACAACCAATGGAATTACACGCTTGGTTTGAAGCCTTTGTGGCTGGGCGATGGTACACATTCGACGCAACACAGCATTCCAAAAAAGGAGGTTATGTCGCTCTGGGCTATGGTCGAGACGCAGCAGATGTCGCAATCTACAACCAGTTTGGTCCAGCTGTGTACCCCACTCAGCAAAAAGTATGCGTAGAGTTGGGTTAAATACGCCGGTATATTGCCTACATGAGCACTTATTTGTTAATGAAAATATATTTTTGAAAACGGTGTCTTTTTCCCTTCATTAGGAATAGGGTAAGAGATGCACCTTGCACTAGCATCTTGCTACCGTTTGCGCCTAGGTATCGCTACCGGCAACTCTCTCAGGACTCCCCACCTGCAAATAAATACCTCCAGAATGCTGTATCCGTCTAGGTGACATCATGAACGAGACCCGATCCACATTAAAATATTATTCCTGCCACGAATGGGTTCGCATCTTAGCCAGCTTCGCTATAGTAGGTGTAACAGATTTTGTGTCAGATCTTAAAGGCTCTATAAGGCTATCTTGTAACGTTGACTACACCAAGCTCTATGTCTCAGGAGAACAAATTGGGACACTTGAAACCCTAAGGGGGGAGACTCTGCCTTTTTACATGCCAATTTCAGGCTACATTGTCAGCACCAACAACCATCCTTCCCATGACACCAGCAATCCATATGGCAATGACTGGCTGCTCATTGTGAAAATTGAGGATGCTTCAGATATTAAAGAGCTAATGTCTGAATCCGAGTATGATATTACTTTCAGACTTTCGCCCATGTTTGCATATGCTTAAACTTTATTGCGTTCGCTACCTATGAGTACATACGGTAGCAATGCCACTGGATTGGCAACCTTGAGCGTCAGGTAGCGGCTTGCTTTTTCACGTCAATATTTGTTTTCATCCGGTGACACGCCTTACAAATACCCTGAAGATTACTGCCACGATTATCCCCTCCTTCCGCCTTGGGCAGTATATGATCCACCTCAGTGGCCGCACTGGTACGCCCCGCCTTTAAGCACACCTGACACAAATAGTTATCCCGTCTCAGTATCCGCACCCTCAGCTTACGCCATTGCCAACCGTAACCGCGTTGGGTGTCGCTGCCCTTCTGTTGTTGCCAGACTCCCCAACGTGTGGCCTCTCGCTTGTCTGCGTGGCTCTCACAGTATCGTGACTTATGTCGGGTCGTATTGGGGCAGCCTTTATCCTTACAGGGCCTTAGGGATGCCTTGGGCATTATCTTTCACTCTGCCGCTCTATGAGCCGGTCCAACTTATCGTTGATCGCCCGTAGATCTGTTTTAATCTCATTACGCACAGCATCAATACGCTGACGCTGTTGCACCTGCTCTTCATTCAGGTACTTAACCGCCAACGCGTTTTGCTCCACACGGCGATCTATGGAGCCCGCCCAGGTGATCACGGAAATGGCGATTACCAGCGTGCTGATCAGGTGGCCCACACTGATGGTCTTGTCCAAGTGCCAGTGCCTCCGGGTGGTTTGGTTCTCTTCCATTATTTCTTACTCATCACGTCGGTTACCTTGGGAGCGATCTTCTCCAGCGATCTGCCGGCGACGTATCCACCTAAGCCTATTTGCAGCAGGTCCCAGGCTTCCACGCTTAGCCTGAACGTCAGCAGACCGAAGGAGTCGCACACAACCAGCGCCAGAAAGCACAGCATAGTTAACGGGCGCCAATTGCGCTGCAGGATGCTTTGCCCTTGGGCCTCCGCCTGAATCGTTCTGGCCTTCGCCTCCAGCAGCTTGGTTTCGTACTCCATCACTCGCTGGGTTAGCTCGGCCTGAATCTGGAATAGTTGCGCTTGTACCTGCAGGCGCTCTTCGTCGCTGGTGTGGACGTTGTCGATCAGGTCGGCGACCGGTTTAAACAGGTTCAGAATTGAGGCCCAGGCGCTCATGGGTATTCTTTCCAAGGTAGTTGATAATGAGGCCCGTCGAAAAAGCCGTTGAAGTCACCGCCCCACTCTATGGGAATGCCCAGCCCTTCGGCGGCTTGCTTCACAGCGTCGGCGAGTATCTGATAATAGCGGGCCTCCCAAGTGATAGCGCCGTTTATCAGCACACCCAGGTCCACCGCATGCCCCGTTAAGTGGCGGCTGCGCATCGTCTTTGATTTGCCTGCCTTATACAGTTCCTTTTGGCGTTCAAGGCTGCGCAGACCTTCCAGCACAGTGAAGTCTATCGGGGTGATCTGAATCGCCCTTTCCACTACTTTCACAAGGTCAGGATGCAGGCCAACCAAGCGCGACTTGGAGCGCTTTCCTAAGTAGAAGCTCATGTTTTGCATAACCCACAAACGAAAAAGCCCCGCATAAGCGAGGCTCTAGAAAGCAAAAAACCCGGCCCCTTTCGGATACCGAGTCTTTATATGAAAACGCCCTGAGAGTTGTCAGGGCGTAGTAGTGCAGAATATGGGAAACAGCTTACACAATTGTTTCAAAAAAAGCAACAATAATGCAAAATTGGACAGTATATTTCCAAAAATTAAAACAATACGCCTTACTTAAGGCTTTGTTTTTGGGGTTTTAATATCTCCAAGATATTCTAAATCAATACTGACCTCATGCTGCGTATTTTTAGACGTTATTTACCACCCTGAAGGTACGATATTTCGCTATAAGGCGATAGCGAACAAGCTCAATACGGCCACAATCAGCCTGATGTGATAGATGTACTTAAGTGGGCAATCCTATCTGTTAGATTTTAGACTACGTGCATTAACGGCTATAAACAACAGCGCACCAACTACAGCGAAAAACCAAGCTGTACGTGGATGAGTGAATGCCTGTAGATATATAGGTGTTGGTATCGAAGCACTTACTAAATCAACACTATCCTTGGGATAAGGGCCAGTATACTTTTGTGAAGATAACAAATTTCCTTCTAAATCGTAGTGGTACTTCATTCTATTTCGCGCGGTAAATATATAAAAAGTAGAGTCCTCAGCTGGGAATAACTTGAATGGGCCGCCGGAGGCCTTTACTTGCCAGCCTCGTATAAACTGAAGAGAGTGATTATACAATTGGACTCTGCCAGATGACTCATGAGGTACGACTAGGTAGCCGTCAGGATATTCTAGGGCTTTACCGGTATTACCTACTGGCCATTCAAAGGACTGCGAAGCACCTAGGCCAGAAATTGACGAAAGTGCAGGACCAAAAAAGCCTATAGCCCCAACAATAACGCAGGCACTAGCCAAGAAGTTTAAAATAGTTTTCCATGTGAACCCTTTTTGAGAAAAAACGATACTAATAGCTTGAATGATCACCGCAGCCAGCAATACTAAGATAATAATCGAGGAAAAGTTTAGTTCCATAATTTGACGAATCTAACATTTGTATATCGCATTTTCGCGCTTATCAATTTCATGACCTTGCAGATCCTTCAGGGGGATTCAGTATGTTACATCCTATCCCTTATCTGACACCAAAAAACGTCGCATCGTGGCTTGCCATCCACACAACCGGCGCCATTTGCCGAGGTCACAACCATACTGTATTTTTATGCAGTATATTTTATCACTTTGGAGTTCACAATGCGCGTATCGCTACTTGGTCGCAGCGGTGCAAGGATGCGTTGTCATTTCTTCGCGCCATGTATTGAGATATGATGCCAAAGTATCCAACGGACACTGGGCCTTTACTAATGAAAGCTATCCCCAAAGCCACAATCCCTGACGAGCATCTGGACATCCCCAAATGCCGTGAAGCCGTGACTAAGGCCATGGCTAAACCGGAACCCACCTCAAATTTCGACCGCAAAAAGTGGTTAGAGAAAACCAAAGCACAGCTTAAGCAACATCAATCTGCATGACGGAAGCAGGCTATCGTCTCAGCTTGGATGCTGAAGACGACCTGGGCGAGCTATACCGGCGCGGCTATTGGCAGTTTGGCGAGCTTCAGGCAGACAAGTTTTATAATAAGCTGCACGACACCCTTGAATTACTAGCCGAGTTTCCCTACTCGGGACGCGATGCTGATTTCATTTTTCCGGGGATTCGGCGGATTGAGTTTTTGCCCTATGTGATCTTTTACGCTCCCCGTGACTATGGCGCATACATCGCACGGATCATGCACCAGAGTCAGGTAATTAGAGGACAGGACTTAGCCAGGGCGATGGAGAGCACCATATTATAGTCGCACTGTCTACGTGTACTCAGTGATAATTAAAACCTTTTTAAGCTTATCAAGGTAAAATACGTGAAGCTGGGCCGCCATGGGTCTTGCGTATAGACAAACCTCAGCATGCCCTAAATATTGAAACTTATCGCCGCTATCATCGTAGATTGTGACATGGCGTTCGTCCTCGTCCACTGGTGGAGAGAGGTCATGTTTAAGATGATCGCCAATCCTTGCGTACCAATTACTGTAGCTAGAAGCAAAGCAATCGAATGTAAATAGTTCCTTATCAGAGTCTTTGCTTAGAACTCCAAACTGGGAAAAGTACTCTTTATTTTTTGAATACTTCTCGCGGGACTCCTTTGGGTAATAGTCGCAATATATAAGTTCGTCTGGTGAGCAGTCTACTGACCACTTTCCGTCCTTGAGTGAATATGTTAGCCAATAATCGCCAATTGTAGGACCTCTATTTACATTTCCAATACATCCAGCCTCATCGCAAAAGGGAACCGCTACCAACACATCCTTTTCCCCCGGCTTGGCAAGATGGATCAGCCCCAAGGGTAGAAAATGAGATTTTTCTAACTCCCTTCCAAAAACATCATCTGGCTCGGGGAAGGCGGTATATTTATCACCATTTTTATATACTTCTAACGGCTCTACATTCATGAACTTACGCCACAGTATTTTTAAATATAACAGATTCATGCTACAGCTTGATCAACCTAAAAAGTCCGAAATTGCCCGATCCTCTTCAAAAATTCGATCGGTTATATAGAAAACATCTTTAATCCAAGGGTGGGCCAAAGCTTCCTCCCGGTCCAATATTCGACCGAAGTACTCTACATCTCGCCAAGGAGACTCGCCTCGGTCCACTACCATGACGCCACGGTTATCGTTGACAGTCTTCATTCTTACCGCAAAGGCCGTTCGGTTTTCTTGCTCTCCACCTTCTCCCCATTCTCCGAGACCAATAAGGGCGTAAACACCTTCCTCCTCATGACCAAGTGTGAATAAAGCAAAATACACAGCAAAGGCATCATTTTCCTTGTAAACGAAACGCGTAAGCCTCGTGGCTATATTCCCACAGCAATCGCACTTCGATTTACTGGGCTCTTCAAATTCTATTCTCAGCATAGTACAAGCCTTGCAGATCCTTCTTTATCTGGGGATTCAATATGTTACATCCTATCTCGTATCTAACGCCAAAAAACGTCGCATCGTGGCCTACCATCCACACAACCGGCGCCATTTGCCGGAATCACGGCAATACTGTATTTTTATACAGTATATTTTATCACTTTAGAGGTCACAATGCGCGTATCGCTACTTGGTCGCAGCGGTGCAAGGATGCGCAGGCGTTTACTCCCGTTGTATTTGGAGCACGTTTCAGCTGGGTTTCCGAGCCCTGCCCAGGACTACATAGAAAAAGCCCTGGACCTCAACGAGCTATGTATCAGGCACCCCGCCGCCACGTATTACGTCCGCGTTCAGGGCGACTCGATGATAGAAGCCGGTATCTATTCCGGCGATATCCTGATAGTGGACCGCTCCCTTACCGCCAAGCACGGCGACATAGTTATTGCAGCCTTACACGGCGAGTTCACGGTTAAGGAATTGCAGCTCCACCCCACCCCTTGTTTGCTCCCCCGTAACAAGCGTTACAAGCCCATAGACGCGCCTGAGATCGAAGTGTTTGGCGTGGTGTCAGGCGTTGTCCGGATACTCAACAGATGACTTTTGCGCTGGTTGATTGCAACAACTTCTATGCGAGCTGTGAGAAGCTCTTCCGACCCGATTTGAAGGACACGCCCGTCCTGGTGCTCAGCAACAACGACGGCTGTATTGTCGCCCGCTCACGGGAGGCCAAAGCGCTTGGCTTTCCCATGGGTGCGCCTATCTTCAAGTTCCGCGACCTGGTTAGAGATCACGGGGTCGTCACCTTTTCGAGCAATTACGCGCTTTACGCGGACATCTCCAGCCGAGTTATGCGCACCCTGGGCGAACTGGCTCCGGTGTGTGAGGTCTACTCTATAGATGAGGCGTTTCTCGATTTATCCGGCGTCTCAGCCTGTATCGATTTGGTGGAGTTCGGCCAGCAGATCCGCCAGACCATCAGCCAGTGGATCGGCATTACCGTCTGTGTGGGCATTGCTCCCACCAAGACATTAGCCAAGCTCGCCAACCACGCAGCCAAACGTTACCCAGCTACCGGCGGCGTGGTTGATCTCTCCGACCGCTACCGCCAGCGCCGTTTATTGACCCTTACGCCGGTTTCGGAGGTCTGGGGCATTGGTTCAAAGCTTGCCGCTCGCCTGGGCGCCCTGGGCATTACCACCGCCTTAGAACTTGCCGAAGCAAACCCCGCCCTACTCCGCAAGCGCTTATCGGTTGTCGTAGAGCGCACGGTTAACGAGCTTAACGGCGTTTCCTGTATTGAGTTAGAAGACGCCCCGCCACCTAAGAAACAGATCATTTGCAGCCGCTCCTTCGGCGAGCGCATTACCTGCTTTCAAAACATGCGTGGGGCCGTATGCGAGTACGCCAGCCGCGCCGCCGAAAAGCTGCGCCGGGAGAAACAGCGCGCCTCCGTCATTACCGTGTTTATCCAGACCGGAAAATTCTCCAAAGGTGAACCATACTACTCCAATGCAGCAACAGGAAAGCTGCCTTTTCCTTCTGACGATACCCGCGATTTTATAGAGCTTGCCAGGGTGTTACTGGAGAGGATCTGGCGGGATGGCTACCGCTATTTGAAGGCCGGAGTAATGCTTTGTGACTTCTCCCCTCCTGGGGTTTGTCAGCGTCATCTATTTGAAGAAGACGAAGGGAGGCGCGGTAGTGTGGAGCTTATGGAGACATTGGATAAGCTTAATAGGGGAACTGGTGGCGTTGTTTGGTTTGCTGGACAGGGTATACAGCAGCCCTGGGGAATGAAAAGAGGGAGGCTTTCTCCTGCTTATACAACAAACTGGAATAAACTTCCCCTAGCTCACTGATCCGTTTTCAGGAACCTAACCCCCTGTTTTTTATCGCACTACAGAACATCTAAAGGTGCAACTTGTTTGTTAGGGGAATTCAAACTACACAGCGATGAATTTTGTTGTATCATCGGTGAATGCGTTGAGTGTTTAACGGGCTAGATTGGTATTGGCATATCATCCAACCCCGTAAAACTCCAGCGCTAAAAATCCATACTATATAGCCCTGGAGGCTTAAATGACCCATTATCGGTTGATTACAACCATACTACTTCTATGCCTAATTTCCCTAATTCTCATGGGAGCAATGGCCACAATTACAATCACTCACCCTAGCTCAGGTAATGAGTTCGTAGTCAGAATGGCATGGGGCGCAGTAGCTGCTCTCTGCACAGCTCTAGCAGCAACATTAAGTACAACGAAGGTGGAATAAAGAGAGGCCTAGAAAATAGAAAGATAGAAAGGGATGAGGCGTCTGTAGAGACGCCTTATCTTTAATCTTGCTTCAAAGCGCTTAGAGAGCTAACAAGCTAGATTGGTATTGGCACAGTAATAGTAGCACCGCCTTACGCGGCATGAAAGCAAAAATGTCCGCCCCGGACAAAGTTCAAATACCTAATCACACTACCGTACGAGCTACTACGCCCATGGTTTGGACACCATTACAGCTAAACTTTGCCTTGCTAAGGAGCCTCACTAATTACGCCGTCGCCTCTCCCAGGCTTCCCATTTAGAAAACTGGGTCAGTTTGCGCACTGTCTTCCGTAGTGGGTAATTGCGCTGAAAAAAGCCCTCATAGAGGGCTTTTGCAAAATAGATAGTTGCTCATCAGTTAGCGTGAGCCATCTGTTTACGGCTTTATTCTAAGTATATAAATCAACAACTTATAAAGCTCAACCAAAACTCTAATCGTTTGGTATAAGATCTTTAGCTTTCTCATTGCAGAGCAGCCCCTCCGCTAAGGATTGAATAATTCCTTGCATTAGGAGACCTCTCACCCAATAATCAAAATTGCAATATTGACGTAGTGCTATTTCGCCTTACGGTGATTAGAGACTACTAGGTAAGTGCATTTGCGTTTCTATCCTAGACTCGCGTCAGCGCAGAGGGCCTGTTGCCGCAGGCTCTCTGTGTCTCCGACATTCACAGAATATACACTAATAAATTGTGAGTGAAGGCTTGTGAAAAAAATCATTTTGGCGTTAGAACATAAGCTTCGACCCTCCCCATAGCTCATAGAAGAAAATAAACTTCCTTTGTTATCAGTCACATATTTCAACATATCCCAAGCCTCATATAAGACCAATATATAACTATTAAATTTAACAATATAAAATCATCAACTTTTCTGGCATAAAGGCCTTACTTTAACCAGAAGCCAAGCTATGTAAGTAGGACAAGTCTATCTACACCACTCCTGACTTACCTAAAATATCAGCCTTACGCAGGACCAGTATTGGCATTCAGCGAACCACATGGATAGGCTCCCTCCCTTCATCTATTCATTCCGCGCTCGTAACATCACCTTGGCCCCTTCCTGATCCTTAATCACAGAGCTTCGCGCCAAACTCCTGGCCAACCGGATAGCTCAATGAGGTTTTCCCTATCCCCTCAGATCATCTGAATTGCTCACTTTTTGACTTGTTTAAATTTCAACCAGAAGCTAGCATTTGTTATATATCCATAATCTATAGTGGAGATATGCCTTTATGGATGATACACCCCCACCTCCTCCCTTCGATCCAATAACAATATTAAAAGTTGAAGCATCCAAGTCTAGCAATACTGTGCCGGAACCTAGAACAGTAGTTACCCATATGCATATAGCAGATAAAAGTGATATAGATATTTATATCCCAGAAATCAGGAGAAGCTTACATTCGATAAAATCAATTTCAATAATTAACTCTAGCCTAACCTCAAAAAATATAGATGACATATTCAAAAACCTATATGCAAATCAGTTAGAAGAAATAAATTTTGCAGGGAATTTTTTCGGATCTGAAGGCATCCAATCACTAGCAAGAAACATAAACAATTTAAACATAAAAAATATCGACTTATCATTTAATGGTCTAACATGCGACAGCATAAATGAATTAATAAAAAACTGCCATCTAAGTAACCTTATAGAGCTAAGCTTAGAAGGTAATTTATTAAATGACAAGGGTGGACAAGAATTATTAAATTCATTTAGATTTAGATCACTTAAAAAGCTGAACATGGCAAGGTGCGGGATAGGAGAAGACGCTACGATCGCATTAGCAAATAACAATAACTTCTCGCAACTTCAAATATTAAATCTAGAAGAGAATAATACTGGTGACAACGGAGCTATTGCAATTTCAAAATCTCCTTACTTGGCATCATTATTAAAGATAGATCTTCAGAACAACAATATAACAGACTTGGGAGCAAAGTATATTGGGCTTTCTTACAAGTTAAGCTCCCTTGAGATCATAATTCTATTCCATAATAAAATTACTAGCTTTGACGTTAACCGAAACACCGAATATGATCGGATTAGGCGTCACTTCACGCGGTACGATGAAGGCACTAATATTTCAAATGACATACGAGTTTTTATAGTTGGACATCCTAACTCAGGAAAGACTACTTGCAGAAAATCAATTCATGAGGCTAACTACCTAGCCCCCGACGAAAACCTTGAAAGGACGCTAGGCATCGATGTATCACCATCCCCTTGGATAGTAAATATTGATGACCACCCTCAGTCAGTTAGCACAATACATGTTTATACATGGGATTTTGCAGGCCACGAAATACAATATATGTGCCACCAATATTTTTTGAAACGAGGCGGGTTATACATTCTCCTTATATCTCACGACACAACGCTTGACCAAATACATTATTGGCTAAATACAATATCCATGTTAGCCCCAGGAGCAAAATTAGTGCCAATTCTAAATAAATTTAGAGATACATCAAATGAAATATACATTTGGGAACATTACAAGAGCCACATATTAAACAAATATGACCTTAACTTTATCAGAGAAATTGAAGTAGACTTCAAAATTAAAAAATCTATTGACACCCTAAAGAGAACGTTATCAAACATAATAGGAGAAATTGAACTCCAACCCATAAACAAAGATTATCTAGAAGGAAAGTATAGCTTCTTCAGATATTGCAGAGAAAGTAAAAAGAAGTATTTAAATAGAGAGGAATTTGAGCAAATATGCAACAGCCATTTACACTGGGAGAATAAGAAAGAAAACTACAAAAACGATTTCTTGGACCACCTCGACTTCATTGGTGACATAATATACTTACGACAAATTGAACTAATAGTAATCGATATAAACTGGCTCCTCAAAGGCCTTTACACTCTCCTCCCTCCATTAGATTCTGGCACTGCATACAACTCTCCATTTTTCAATAAAATTAAAACAAATAAAGGACATTTTTCCAGAGCAGACCTATTTGATGCATGGAGCGGAATGGGAATTAACGAAATTGAAAAGCATAGACTATTCAGTGCTCTCCTCCATAGAAGCCTTGACATAATATATCCTTTAACAACCGAATTGGGAGAGTATTTTTGCCCATGCTATCTTCCTGAAAACAAGAACCTATCTGACATATTTAAAGACACATCAAAATTTCCCTCTTGGACTATCGGAATAGGACTACCGTATATGCCGTCCGGCTTTTTTTCTCGAATAATAGTTAGGCTTTCAAATTCAATTCAGACGAACGAAATAAATTCACAAAAAGCTTGGATAAATATCGCCTATCTCACTTCAAAAACAAGTGGAAATTCTGATAAATGCGATAACGACTCAATAATATTTATCCAGGGCACAAATATATGGATTTCAGTAAAGAAAGAAACTGACGATAATTTCTTTTCAAGAAGATGGATATTTATGATGCGAATACTTTCTACCATAGAGGAGCTTGCCAGTGAGTACTTAGACAACGATTACAAAGTAGTTTTTACATGCAATCAATGCAATATGTCAATCACATCCATTAATGACTTATCATTTATAGCGCTTTCCAATAAAGAAATAGAATCCTATTATATTAGAAATGGGATAACAGAAAGAGTGTGTCCGACCTGCGAAGGACGCATAGACTTGAGAGAGTACTTCGAGCCCCCCAGCGGGTTTCATAAAAAGGAGTTGGAAGAGGCTAAAAACAGATCTGCACAAGGAGAAATCACAATGAACATAAATAACTCCACCATACATGGCGACGTGATACAAGCAAAAGCAAAAACGATGAACGATTGCTTTAATAAAATAAATGAATCAAACATTAACAACGACATCAAATCATTAATTGAAGAGTTACTCATAAAGACAAAGGAAATAGGTGATAATCATAGCGTAGAAACCAGCGAAATACTCAGAGAAGCTGACTCTCTGACTAGCGAAATAACAAGTTCAAATCCTCGAAAAAAATATCTTGAAATTAGCTTCAATGGAATTGTAGAAGCCGCAAAAAAAATAGGTGCGGTTGGAACCCCCCTTATCTCAATAGCAGAAAAACTATTTACATTAATTGAGAAGCATTTCTGACAAAGGATATTGCATATCAGCCCGGTGGTTACAAATAACACAATCCGGGCCCCTAACCTTAGACCCTTTCATATGTGTCACTCATATAAAGATCCCTACTTATCATCTTTCACACTTAATTGGCGTAAAAAATTTTTTTACTAGGTTAACTCAAGCGCAGCATCCACCCAAGCTATGCCTGCCCGGATCAATATATCCGCCTTATGACGGCTTAAATTAGGCATATGTCTAACCACATGGGAAAGATTCTCCCCCGCCATGTAGTACAATCTAAGGACCTCCCCCATCTCCTCATCCCTCGCCCGCAGCTTGGACACAGCCAAATCCACCTTAGCCGCCTCCTGATCCGTAATCACCGGCGACCGTACCGAACTCCCAGCCATCCGCGCAAAGGGCGTAGCTGATGGGAAACCAATATTATCTGTATTAAATTTAGACCACCGCGCCCACTGTTCCAGCAACCATGCGGTTTCATCTACTGCTCGTCTCATCGCTTTACCTCTATCAGTTCGTTTTCAATAAGTTGGATGTGTGTCCACGCTAGCCAATCCATGGTCAGCTGCTCTCGTTCCGCTTTGGTTAATGCTTTGCCTTGGTCAAACTCCATGTGACAAGGCGCGCACAGCGGGAACGTGGCGGCGTCTGACGCCTTCAATCCCCTGCCCTTGCCGTGCCTCAGCAGGTTGGAATGCGCCGCCTGAGAGCCACCCTCAATCCCGCAGGAGGCGCAAGGTAGCTGCCTAATGGCTGCCAGTAGTTTTTGATTTCTGTAGATCAAGCCCCGTACCTCATTCGCTCCGCCCGCTTGTTGGCCGACTTGGTCCGCCAGATTTCAACCGCCCATTCCGCTGTCCGTAGTTCCCAGTGCAAACGCGCCTCCTCTTCCGTCGCCTGCATCAGGCCTTGCAACAGCTCCAGGTATTCCGGGTGTCTCCTCGCCCAGGCTTCTTGACGGTTCGCCGCCGTCAGGTCTGGGTCCGCACTCTCCGCCTGCCGCATCAGTAGGGCGATCTTGGACTTGCGGAACTCCTCCAGGTAAACCCGGTTCGCTTTGGCTCTCGCAAACTCCGCCGCCTTGTTGCGGATGTTCTGTAGTTTCTGCTCTAGGGTTTCGTCGCTCATGCCGCCCGCCTCCGTACCATTGCCCTGGCCATTTCCGGCGTTATCACAGCCGGCGCCGCTTTCGGTTTGGACTTCAGCGCGAAGTAGGTCCGCACATGCGCCTCCACCATCGCCCGAAACTGAGCAGGAACAGCGGCCAGCGCTCCGGCTCGCTCCTCCCTGCTCTGCATTCTCAGAATCTCGGCGGCGTACTCCCTTGGGCGCTTAGTCATGCTTAACCGCCCTCCAGGCCACCGCCTTACGTCCTGAAATCGAACACTCCATGATCCCTACGCGCTCCACCAATCCCGCTTTCTCCGCGTCTGGTAAACGGCGTGCGACCATGTAACGATCTAGCTTGGCGGTCCTGGCAAGCTCTGAACTGGTCCAGCCTATGACCCAATCCGGCACCGGGCGCTTGGCTAACTCCAGCGCTACAAGCTGCGTTTGCGTCCAGCGGTTCGGCTCATTGGCTGCCGCCGCCAGATGGCTGCTTACGGGGTCGGTTCTTCTTGCGTGTGTTTGTGTCATTACTGCTTTTCCTTGGCCTAGTTGGCCGAAACTGATTTCAATAAGTCCGCCATGCGTCGGCGGGCTTCTTCGCGGGAGACAGGCTTAGACGCCTTCGCGGGCTGCTCTGGTAGCGCCTTTGGGATGTCCGCCTGGATGTCTTCCCCGTTCATGACGCGGCGACAGACGATGTCGTAATTGCGGGTGAACAGCGGCAGCATTTCGCTTTCAGTGCGCGTTCTAAGCTCAAAGCTGCCCGTCTCCCTTGCTGCGATACGCACCGCCAGATAGGCAAGGCTTTCACCCCGCTCAAGCTGCTGAATGCCTTGGCAGGCCATCCGGTAAGCCGCCTGCACTGGCATCAGGCCAAGGTCTTCCGCTGTCGGTTTACACCACGCGATAAACTGGCCCACGCTGGGAATGTGCGGGGAGTTCAGCCTGCGCGCTCTGGTTAAACCGACCTGAACCTGTTGCATGCTCAGAATCCCGTTTTCGATGAATCCCTTGGTCCAAGCTTTCTTGGCCTGCTGGATGACTTCATGGTCTGGGAAGGCGTACTTCCAGGCGGGGAATACTCCGCTAAGCTCCGTGAACAAGGCGTTGACGATCTCCGCCGCCTGCTCGGAAATAGCGGCCTGTGATTGCCCGTAAGTCCTGCGCTGCGTCGTGTGCTGTAGCGTGTCGCCCTGGCGTAGCGTTCGACTGATTACGCCGTGTATTTGCTGTGATCCGATGTGCTTTGCTTCCATGGTTAAATCCCTAAATCCTGCGCCCAGCTTGTGTCGTGAAACCCGTAAACATCTCCAGGCACCGTGCTGTTGCCTGCGGCGCCGTATTCGTTGAGCTGCGATTGACGGGTTGGCTTCGGCGCAAACTTCATGCTGTTGCGCATCCAGTTACGCCACGCCGATTTCCAGCACTTGAACGTCGACCCCTTGGCCCGGTGGTAATCGAGAAACTTATCGGTTTCGGTGACAAGGTCCGTGGTGATCCGGTTGTCACATGCCCAGCCGAACAGCTCGTCGGTGATTTCAAAATCGGTCGGCGCTTGGGTGGCGCGTTTCACACGCGCTTTCTTAACAATGTCTTTTGTAAGATTGTCTTTATTGTCTTTTGTGTAGGCCGTTTTCGGCTCGTTTTTCGGGCCGGTTTCGGCCTGCTGACGAGCCGGTTTCGGCCTGTTTTGTTCTAAATCCGTAGTGTAAGAACAGGCCGTTTTCGGCTCATTAACAGGCCGGTTTCGGCTCATTTTCGGGCCGGTTTCGGCTCGTTTATGGGCCGTTTTCGGCCTGCTTGGCTTCGTCATTTCCCAGTCGGAGATAACAGGGTTAGGCCCCATTTGCCGACCATCGACAACGATCATGCGGCGGGCTTTAAGCTCGCGGATGTCTGCGCGGATATGGGACGGACACCCCTCATAACTCATGAGCTGGCAAAGCTGCTCCGCCACAATCCAGTCATACTTTTTCCCGTATCCGTAGGTCTTCCTTATTAACGCCATGAAGACGCGATACTGACGGCCTGACAGCTCGACCTTGCACAGACTGTCCGCCAGCTCATTGGCTAGGCGAAAGAAGCCGTTATCAATATCTGCTTTGACCACTTCCATTTTGGGCGCGGAAGGAAACGCCAAGACGTTGGCTTGCGCCGTCATACATCAACCTCCTAGTTGATAACTGCGTGAGAGCGGGCAGCCATTGCAGCGCCCTTATAGTTCAGCTCGGGATAGGTTCTTTCCAGCTCGCCCAGTACAGCCGCACCAGTGGCGACCGCTTCGGACACTTCCTGATAGGCGCGACGGGCGGATTCGAGGTCCGGGTGTATGCCCAACTCAATGACGGACACCTGGGCTTCCATCTGTTCTTTGGTTAGGCATGCCGCCATGCGGGTGGCGTCGATATGCTCGCAACTCACTTGCCGACTACACACCACAACCCCGGTAACCCCGAACACGTCATTCAGATAAGACAGGCGCAAGGCTTCAGGCATGGCCGCAACAATGGCGGGCTCGAGACACCACAAACGATCAAGGAAGGCGTGTATCCCGTCGTATTGACCCAGCCAGCGGAAGATCTTTTGGGCGTTGACGCGCATGTCGTTATAGATGTCGTCAGACCGGTTAAACGTAATCCCTTCGTTTTTAAGGATTTCAGACAGTCCGCAGTCGTTAGCCGCTTGAACGATTTCGCCGCAGATAGTCGCCCGGCTCGCTTTGGGTTGTTCCAGCCAGCGGTTAACGGCGGACATAAGCAGTTTTAGGCGTGATTGCTGTTTCATGAATTAAAAGCCTCCCTGCTCTTAAACTGACCGTGTCGTTTCGGCGGCTACATTCGGCTCATGCTTTAACTTGCCGTTTGTCAGCCTCTCTAACTGGAAAGCGCGAAGCTCCGGGATCGTGTCGCCCCATTGTGAAATGGCGGACTTATGGAGGTTCAAAGCATCTGCGAGCGCCTTTTGACTGCCAAAGTAGTGAATTGCGATAGCTTTCTTCATTGGTTCAACCTTATTTTGTTTAATAAATTAAACGCAAGATTAAAAGGTTGAACAAAAACAGTCAAGGATTGTACACTCCCAGGTGTTTACAATAATAAACATGGATACATCAAACCGCATCAAACAGCGCATGCAGGCTTTAGGCCTAAAAGCTGCGCAAATCGTAAGAGAGGCCGGCGTCTCGAAAGGGGCTGTTAGCCATTGGATCAGTGGATTAAGCAAACCAAGCGGCCAGAATCTAATTGCGCTGAGCAAGGTGCTGAAATGTGATCCTAATTGGCTCATTACTGGCGTAGAAAGCCAAGGGCCTGAAAGAAGAGCCGAATGGATGGGCACGGTGGAATTTTGGGAAGAAGGAGACCCATTAAAGGAGGATGAAATAGAGTTGCCTTTTTATACCGAAGTAAAGTTGTCGAACGGTAGCGGCAGCGTCATCAAGTTAGATATTCAAGGAGCCAAGCTTCGCTATCCAATACCTGTATTGAAAGAGCGTGGAATTACTCCTGAGCACGCAGCATGCATAGAAGTCAAAGGCCCAAGCATGGAGCCTGTTTTGCCCAATGGCACAGTCGTTGGCATAGACACGTCCAACACAGAAATATTGGACGGAAAGCTATACGGAATTGACCATAACGGAATGCCTCTGGTTCGGTTGGTTTATAGAACACCGGGCGGTGGATTTAGATTGAAATGCTACAACGTTGCTGAATATCCAGATGAGTTAATCACAGGGGAAAGCCTTAAGCATGTCCGAGTTTTAGGAAAAGCTTTTTGGTACTCCGTTATGATCTAACGAACTATGAGAACAAGGATCAGGGCTCTAACGGCAAAACAAATTACACTTAAACGCCAACATCCCCGAATTAGAACCTCGCCCAAATATTAAACATCCCTGAACTGACCCGCTTATTCCAGCGGGTCTTTTTTTAGCCAAACAAAAAAACGTTTAATATATTAAACATTTTGCTTGACCTTCATTGTTTACATTTTTAAACTCACCTTCATTAAGTTGAACGATTGAGGGACAAGAATGCTAGACACCAGAAAAGCCCTGCACTCCGCAGCCCACAAAGAAATTTCAGTTGCAGTTGCTCCACACCAAGGACCAATCAGCAACCTATCCAGACTGGCCCAATACAAGAGCAAACGAGCCATCAAGGCCGTTAACCCTAACGCCAAGTTTCCAGTCGCTATCTACCAATAAGGACCACACATGAACGGAACTCTACTCACCCACATGACAGACAGAGAGCTTCTAAACGCCCTCATGATCAAGTGCGCGGTCGAGGCTGAAGCCATCCTCTACAGACTGGACGACTTACGAGATAAGAACAGCGACTTGGTATTTGATCTGGAATGCAGCCATGACGATCTGGTCGACGCCAACTCAGCCATTCAGGAGCGCGACCGGAAGATCGCCGAACTACAAAACATCATTACCCAACTTCAGAAGGACTTAGAGCAATGAAATACATGGACTACATGGAAAGACAAGAGATCAAAGAGCGCATTCTGGAGAGCACGGCTAAGTCCATCGCGGAGGATCTACTGGAAGGCAGGCGCGTACATGTGAACGGCCAGAAGTGGGGCTTTCAAGATGTGCTAGACGAAGTAAAGCAAGGCGACGATATCGACTCCGTGTTGTCCTTGATCTACCAGACCCGCGACGACAAACAAGGCCGCCGCGCTGCGGTTAACTCCTGTAAGCAGATGATCGACAGCGCTGCATATAGCATTGGCAAATATCTGGCTGACGCTGCCTACAAACAAGAGCAGGAAGACATAGCGATTGACCGCTACGAGGAACACCAAGCGTATGCCCACCACTAACCTGCAACTATGGGAGTCAGTCCAAAAGACTGACCCCGCTTACACCAAGAAATACACCGGCGCCGGTGGCTTCACTGGGACCAGCATCAACCCGACCTATCTGCACCGCAAAGCTACGGAGCAATTCGGGCCGGTCGGAACGGGTTGGGGTTACACGGTACTGGAGGAAAGGTTCGACGAAGGCGCGCCTCTTAACCTGGGCGTAGAAGGTCAGCCGCTTGTGATGAGCAAGATCCACACTATCAAGCTGGCGGTCTGGTATGAAGTCGACGGCAAGCGCGGAGAGGTCGTTCACTATGGCCACACTCCCTACGTATTCCGAACCCGGCACGGCATCCAGACAGACCCGGAAGCGCCTAAAAAGTCGCTGACGGATGCGCTCTCTAAAGCTCTGTCTGTTTTAGGCTTCGGCGCCGACATCCACATGGGACTGTATGACGACTTTAACTATGTCGAGCAGGTCGCCCAAGAGGTCGAAATCGAAACAGCGGTTAACCAAGTGGAAGCCAAAGAGCGCCAGAAAGCCAAGGCGCAAGCCTGGCTGGATGAAAACATCCGGCTGATGAATGAGTCCGTCAATCTGAACATGTTGGCGGGCGTGTTTAAGTCCGCTCTGCGGAAGCTGGAAGCCAAGCGAGACACCGCCGGGATTAAGCGCCTGACACTGGCCAAGGACCGCAAGAAAGCGGAACTGGAAGAACAAGAGGCCGCCTGATGACGGAGCTATACAAAATCACCGGCAAGCTGCTGGAGCTGCAAAACCTAGACGCCGGCGACGACGCCAACCTGAAACAGGCCGTTGTCGATACGCTGGACGCCATCGAGGGAGAGTTTCAGGACAAGGCTGTCTCGGTCGCGCACTTCATCCGCAATCTGGAGCCCGACATTAAGGCAGTAGATACGGAGATAAAGCGCCTACAGGCCCGCAAGAAAACCTTAGAAAACCGTCAGGAACAAGTGACGGACTACCTGCGGGAAAACATGGAGCGCACAGGGATCAAGAATATCAGCTGTCCGCTGTTTTCCATCTCTTACGTTAAGGGCAGGGAGACCGCCGCTATCGAAGACGAAAGCGCCCTACCCGATGAATACGTGGACGTGAAGACGGAAGTAAAACCCAACAAGGCGAGCATTACCAAGGCGCTGAAAGCAGGCGTGAACATTCCCGGCGCCAGACTGGAGCGCGTCAAAAGCGCCATACGCATCAATTAACGGAGCAGACCATGACAACGAACGTTACAAATTTCATCGCCGATCTGGACGGCGGCGTCTTTGAGGAAAAGCTTAGCCACGCCTTATCCCTTGTCGCCTCCGGCGTCGTCGAGCACAACAAAACCGGCAAGGTGAAGATAGAGCTTGATATAAGCCGCATCGGCAACAGCTACCAAGTTTCGATTGGCCACAAGCTGTCCTTCATGGCTCCCACCAGCAGAGGGAAAACATCCGAGGAAGACAGCACGCAGACGCCTATGCATGTAGGCAGCAAAGGCAAGCTCACGCTCTTTCCCGAAGGGCAAAACCAACTATTCGACAAACACGGCAACATTCACGCGGAGTAAGACACTATGGACATGACAGCAATCAAACACATTCAGGACACCGCTCTGGCTCAACACATGAGCGAGAACCTGACCAGGACCAGCACTCCCTTGGTCGCCCTGCCTTCGGGATTTGATGTTAGAAGCCTTGAAAGCCACATGCCGACGCGGACCCGCTACCGGGCCAAGATGAGCACAACCAGCATTCAGGACTACCAGAAATACGTCGCCGAGTTCGACGTGGACGGCGCGTCCTGCTTCATCGACACGGCCAACCAAGAGCTGAGCGCCACAACCGTATTCGATATGGGGACCGTCGAAGCGCCAGGACATTGCGATCACCAAGCGACACTGGACCTGCAACACACCGCCGCTTTTAAAGCCCTGCAGGCCGTTAACAGTTCGAAGGTCTCGCAAAAGGCCGCTGCGGAATGGATTGAGGACTGGCACGACAACATCGAAGCCAAAGACGAAAGCGGCGCCACTATGCACATTAAAACCGCAATCAACGCTATTCGTCGGATCACCATTGAAGCCACCCGGACCACGGAACACGAGCAAGGCGACTTCAGAACCCAACGTAGCGCTATGGAGTCCATCGAAGCCAAGAGCAAAGAGGTCATGCCGCACACGCTTATTTTCCGTTGCATTCCCTATGACGGACTGGGCGAGCGCGCCTTTCAAATCCGCCTCGGTGTCAGCAACAACGATAAGCAAGGCGGCGTCTCAGTCTTGTTCCGGGTTGTTCAGTGGGAAGCCGAACGGGAGAAGATCGCGCAGGAGTTTAAGGCGTTACTGGCTGAAGGTTTCAGCGGCCTGAAAGTTCGTTCCTACCTGGGAAAAATCCGCTCGTAATTAACGGGGCGCTTCGCCCCTTTCTGGAGATTATATGTTTATCAAACTCTGCGCCCTCGGGCGTGACGCCGAACTGAGATACACACCAAGCGGACAGGCAGTGGCTACGCTCGCCCTCGCCTACAGCATCGGCCACGGCGACAACAGGCGGACCCAGTGGATCGACGGCGCGCTATGGGGTGACCGGGCAATCTCGATGGAGCCGCATCTGACCAAAGGCACAAAGCTGGTCGTGACAGCTGACGATCTGGAGCTGGAGCAGTTCACCAAAGGCGACGGCACACCCAGCGCCAAGATTCGCTGCAAGATAGTTAAGATCGACTTTGCGAGCCCGAAACAAACCCAGCCTGCGCCGCAACCATACAGGCCAGCAACGCCGCCACCAGCCCAGATGCCAGCCACAGGCCAGGCATACGACAACTTTGACGACGACATTCCTTTTTGAATGACACAAAGAAAGATAAGGAAATTATGAATACTGCATTCTTATTAATGGCCGAATACGAAACAAGCCAGATACCGCTCACCGTAATTGCTGAAAAGTATCTGAACATTACTGTCCGCACGGAGATACAAAGAAAGGCTCGCGCACAGCAATTTCCCTTTGCTGTATACCGCGCAAAATCTAACGCTTCAGAGTGGATTGTTCACGTTCACGATTTGGCGAACTGGATTGATAACCAGAGAGAAGAGGCCGCCAAGAGCTGGGCCGCCATTAATGGGTTTAACGTTAAGCCCTTAACTCCAGGTTCTCGGGCCTCAAATTTGTGTACCGCCTCAAAACTCCCCAGCTCTCGTGCAACGTAAACTGTTGCACCTCTACTATGCTGTAGCCGGCCTCAAAGAGCCGGCTCGTCGCCTCATGCCTTAGATCATGAAACCTCAAGTCTTCAATACCATTGATACGGCAGGCCCTAGTAAAAATCGAACTAATAGTGCCCTCGATGTACGGGAAGATATACTCACTATCTCGCGGCTGACGCTGGACGATTTCCCACGCCTCATTGGTATATTTGAACTTTTTATGATTGCCATCTTTCTTAGTTGGGTTGTAGTGGTCTAATAGTCCCGGACACATTAATAAGAGACAATACCCGTCAACGATTAAGGTGTCAGCATGAGTCAGAAAAAGTCGTATAAGCAGTATACAAAAGAGTTTAAAGAAGAGGCCGTTTCCTTGGTGCGCGACCAAGGTTATTCCGTCCCAGAAGCGGCTAAATCCCTCGGCATTAGCGCCAATATGCTCTACAAGTGGAAGGAAAAGATTGAAGCTCAACTTGAAAATCAGGTTCTGGCTGAAGACGAGCGCGCCGAGTTAAAACGGCTTCGCAAAGAAAACAAAGAGCTGCGCATGGAAAAGGAAATTCTAAAAAAGGCTTCGGCCTTCTTCGCGAAAGAAATGAAATAAAGTTCGCCTTCATTCAGGCAGAGTCGAATCGCTTCCCTGTGAAAGTGCTTTGCCGGGCTCTGCGTGCAAGTCGATCAGCATTCTATGCCTGGCGACGGCGCTCCGCGCCGGTGATCCGGTTTGATGAGCTGCATCTGCATCGGCGAATGAAGCGACTGTTTAACGCTTCTCGAAGCAGTCTGGGCAGTCGAGAGATGATGAAGAAGCTACGCGAAGAAGGCTTTCAGGTGGGACGCTACCGGGTTCGCAAGCTCATGAGGCGGCTTGGTCTTCAGGTCACGCAACGCGTTGCTTACAAAGCCACTACAAGGCGCAAACACCATCATGCGGTGGCGGATAACTTGTTGAATCAGAATTTTAATCCTACCGCGCCCAATCAGGTTTGGGCTGGCGACGTGACCTATCTGAAAACAGGAGAAGGCTGGATATATCTGGCCATTGTCATGGATTTATATTCCCGAAGGATCGTCGGGTGGCGCATCGATAAGCGCATGACAACGAGCCTGGTCAGCCAGGCGCTGATCAAGGCCTACAATTTGCGGAAGCCGCCCAAGGGCCTGGTATTCCATAGTGACCGGGGCTCTCAGTACACCAGCGGACATTATCGAAAACTGCTGGAAAAGTATGAAATCAGGGCAAGTATGGGCGATGTAGGAGCCTGTTGGGACAATGCGGTGGTTGAACGCTTTTTTGGTAGCCTTAAGCATGACTGGATATTAAAAATCCCCCAGCCCACCCGGGAACACATGAAGCAGGATGTCGCAGCCTACATGAGGTATTACAACCTCGAAAGACTGCATACGGCGAACAATGATATGTCGCCGGTTAATTATGAAAACTCTCTAAAGAAAGTGTCCGGTGGGATTTGACCAGAACAGGTGTTTCGCATTCCTTACTAATCCGACCCGAGCATCATCATGGTTATCAGTCCACTTTAGTTTAACAATCTCCCCCTGCCTTCTCGCCGAATAGATTGCAAACCACATAATGTCATGCATAGGAATTGAGGAGCTTTTATCGCGCCGCATGAAATAATCTGAGAGTAAAGCCAACTCTTCAGCCGTGGGCCTACGATCACGCTGTGCAGACTTCGCCACAAGTTTGTGTTTACGTGCGATCACTACTGCATCTTCAACAGCCTGCAAATTAATTGGGTAGTCAGGAAAATGAGATTTGGCAGTTCGAAACGCCACCCGAAGCCAAACCAAATCATTGTTCGCCGTAGAAGCACATACAGTTTTGCGACGATCCTTAAGGTGATCTACAAGGTGCGCCGTGGTCAGGGCAATCAGCTCTATACTTGCAAAAGGCTCCATATTTATCATCATTTTAAAATGAGACGCTTTAGATTCGCCAAACCCTGAAACCTCATGATACTCATCAAAGTACCACTGCAGCACGTCGCGAACCGTCAGGCCGCTAAACTGCAATCTCTCAATCGCCCCAGGCTGATCTAGTTCAGTCTCCCTGCGACGTTCATATTCCTTAGCTAGCTTTATAGTTGGAAAAGTAGCGCTCTCGCTATGAACAACCTCCCCTCCTTTTTTTACTCTAATTTGCACTCTATAGCGGGTACTGCCGTCTTTGGCTTTACGCTTGATGATGGTTGCCATGTTATACTGCCTTCCGGACGAATTTTGCACCGCAATTGCTGGTGCACTTTCCTATAATTCCATGGTGCATTTTTAGTGGATCATGGTGCACGCTTGGTGCACCAATTGTATAAAACCGCCTAATTTTGCACAAGAAAGTACAGTTTTATACAACGCAGTATGTCAACAAAATCAAGCACTAAGCCAATAGATTCAGGCATTTCAGGACTTCGTCGCTTTTCCGTAGCCCCGATGATGGATTGGACGGACAGGAACTATCGTTACCTCGCCCGCCTCCTTTCCAAGCATACCTATTTATATACCGAGATGGTGACCACTGGAGCCATCATACATGGGGACCGTCATCGCTTCCTGGATTTCAACACGGAAGAGCATCCTGTCGCCGTGCAGCTTGGCGGCAGCAATCCTGATGAATTGAAGGAGTGCGCCAAGATTTGCGAAGACTGGGGCTATGATGAAATCAACCTGAATGTGGGATGTCCCAGCGACCGCGTACAGAACAATATGATCGGCGCCTGCCTGATGGGCTATCCTGAGCGAGTGGCGGAATGCGTGGCCGCCATGCGCTCCGCTGTTTCCATCCCGGTGACGGTCAAACATCGCATAGGCATTGATGATCAGGACTCCGAAGAGTTCTTGTTGAATTTTGTCCGCACCGTCAAAGCAGCAGGATGCTCCACCTTTATCATTCATGCGCGCAAGGCGATTCTCAAAGGACTCAGCCCAAAGGAAAACCGCGAAATTCCACCGCTGATATATCCGCGCGCCTATATGATCAAGCAGACATTTCCTGAGCTCGAGATCATTATCAATGGCGGCATCAAAACCATGGACGAATCGGAAAGCCACCTGCAGGAAGTCGATGGGGTCATGATCGGGCGCGAAGCCTATCAGCGCCCATGGATGCTGGCGGACGTGGACCACCGTCTGTTTCACACTCCGCCGCCGAGCTTCAGCGCTACGGATATCGGCTATCAGTTTTTAGAGTATATCGAACGCAACTATCAAAACGGCGTTGCGGTCTGGCATATGGCGCGACACGCGCTGGGTTTGTTTCATGGCCAAAAAGGTGGGAAACAGTTTCGCAGATATTTAAGCGAAAACGCCATCAAACGCACTGCCTCACCGACTGTTTTTAGAGAAGCTTTAGATATAGTATCTTCTTACAAACAGTCCAACTCTCTGAACACCGCCTCCGAGGCGGTCTGAAAGAACCAACCCAGGGATAAAAATACAATGGCTTTAAGCAAGCTCGAGCAATTACGCCAAATGACTTCCGTTGTCGCTGACACGGGTGATATCGAAGCAATCAAAAAGCACAAACCCGACGACGCGACCACCAACCCTTCGCTACTGTTGAAGGCCGCATCTCTTCCCGTCTACGAAAGCCTGGTCAATGACGCGCTCAACTATGGCAAGCAACAATCCGCTACGCCTGAAGAGGCCGTCGCCCACGCTATCGACTACTTGTCCGTATCTATCGGCAAAGAAATTTCAAAAGTCATTTCGGGTTATATTTCCACGGAAGTGGACGCTCGCTTGTCCTTTGACACTGACGCCACCATCGAAAAAGCCAAGCAGCTGATCAAGCTTTACAATGACGTCGGCGTTGGCAAAGACCGCATTCTGATCAAAATCGCGTCTACCTGGGAAGGTATTCGCGCTGCGGAAGTGCTGGAAAAGCAAGGCATTCGCTGCAACCTGACGTTGCTGTTCTCCTTCACTCAGGCGGTTGCCTGCGCCGAGGCTGGCGTATTCCTGATATCGCCTTTTGTTGGGCGCATCTATGACTGGTACAAAGCCAAGTGGAACAAAGACGAGATTTCCGTTGACGAAGATCCTGGCGTAGTGTCAGTCAAATCTATTTACGAGTTCTACAAATCACGTGGTTACAACACTATCGTAATGGGCGCCAGCTTCCGTCATGCTGGACAAATTGAAGCCCTGTCAGGCTGCGACAAGCTGACCATCAGCCCAGAACTGCTGAATGACCTGGAAGCTGATTCCGGCGAATTGACCCGCGCCCTATCCTCTGAGCAGCCTAGCGCCGAACGCGATGCGCCGATTACTGAAGCCACTTTCCGCTGGGGGATGAACGAGGACGCAATGGCTACCGAAAAACTGGCCGAAGGCATTCGCAAGTTCGCCGAAGATCAAGTTAAGCTAGAGCAAATGCTGCTCAAGAAAATGGGCTAAACTTGGCAGAGCTTCCAGGGTAACCCCAATAAAAAAGGCGGGCTTCTATAAAGAACCCGCCTTTTTTAATCCCACAACGACATGCGCCGCAAAGGTTACTCTACAAAGAGTTGCGATCCACTTTCGCCAGTACGCCTTCTTTTAAGGAGTATTGTTCATCCATACGCGCCGCCAGCCCATAATCATGAGTCACCAGCACAAACGCGGTCTGATTCTGACGCACCAGATCCCATAACAGCGCCTGCACAGAATCCGCAGTATCCGGGTCCAGGTTACCGGTAGGTTCGTCCATCAAAACACAGGACGGCCTGGGAGAAAGCGCACGCGCTATCGCTACTCGCTGGCGCTCACCACCAGACAGCTGCCCAGGACGATGCTTAAGGCGGTGCGACAAACCCACACGCTCCAGCCAGTATTCTGCTTCCTTTTTAGCTTCCTTGACCGCCACACCTCTCAACAACAAAGGCATGCAGACATTTTCCAGCGCACTGAACTCAGGCAAGAGGTGGTGAAACTGATAGACAAAACCCACGTGCGCGTTCCGCAGTTTGGCCTTGGCTTTTTCATCCATACCGTGCACGTCCTGTCCCGAGATGCGAATAGAGCCCGAACTTGGATGATCCAAAGCGCCCATAATATTCAGCAACGTGGACTTACCCGAACCGGATGCGCCGACAATAGCGACGGTCTGCTCTGGGTAAAGCGAAATATTAACGCCACGCAGAACTTCGATAGACTCCTTCCCCTGAACATATACTTTATGCACAGATTGGCATTCCAATACTGGACTACTCATACCTTAACGCCTCCGCCGGCTCGATTTTGGACGCGCGCCATGCGGGATACATAGTCGCAACAAAGCTGATAGTCAGGGTTACTGCGCTAATCAACCCAACATCTCCCCATTGCAAATCAGAAGGGAGGTAACTGATGAAATACACATCGGAGCTTAGTAACTGAATACCCGCCACTTTCTCAAACCAGGCGATCATATCACTGATATTAAGCGCCAGCAGGCAACCTAGCAGCACCCCCAAGGCAGTGCCCACAACCCCTATAAACAGACCTTGGACCATGAAAATGCGCAGAATATTACCGGGGGTCGCCCCCATCGTCCGCAATATTGCAATATCCGCTTTCTTGTCCGTCACAACCATTACCAGAGTGGAAACAATGTTAAACGCCGCCACCGCAACGATGAACATCAACAGCAATCCAACCATGGTCTTTTCCATTTGGATAGCTTGAAACAAATTACCGTGCGTCCGCGTCCAGTCGCTTGCGTAGTACCCACTCCCTAATTCCGCCACAATTGTGCGGGACACTTTTGAAGCATCAAACAAGTTCTTCAGCTTAAGTCTCACACCCTCAACAGAATCTCCCAAGCGCTTTATCTTGGCTGCATCTTCTATATTGATAATCGCCAGCGTACTATCCAGTTCCGCACCAACGCTGAATATCCCTTTCACTGTAAACCGCTTCATTCTAGGGAACACTCCAGCAGGAGTTACCGAAGCTTCGGGCAATATGACCGTGATTTTGTCTCCCACTCTGGCGCGCATGTAGCTAGCCAAAATGTCGCCAAGAACAATACCAAACTCCCCAGGCTTCAAATCATCAAGACTGCCAGAGGTGATGTGATCCTGAACGATGGAAACACCTTTCTCCGCCTCGGGATCAATACCGTTGATCATGATTCCATGCACATTTCCCGACGCGGTGGCCATGCCTTGCGCATATACGAATGGGGCAACGCCTTCTACCTGCGGATGTTGCAAAGCAAACTCTTTGACCTCCTCCCAGCTACTTATAGGGTTATGGCTCTTAATCACCGCGTGCGGAACCATACCCAATATCCGCTGCCGCAACTCCCGGTCAAAACCATTCATGACGGACATGACGGTAATCAGCACCAGCACTCCAAGAATCAACCCAATCATGGACGTCAAGGAGATAAAAGAAATAAAGTGGTTATCTCGCTTCGCCGAGGTATAGCGCAAGCCTATAAATAGAGATAAGGGTTTATACATCCACAGAGCACCTGGTATTAATGGTTGGCTTGTTGGCGGGCTTAAATCGCCGCCTGAAAGTGTGATCGGATGGGAGCGTCCGACTGGCCGCTTAAGATGATAAGTTAATTAGCCCAAATTAAGCGGCGTAAAACTATAATCTATTAATAAGTGTTTCACTACTACGGTTTATTAATATGTCCGATTCAGACGCCACATCAGATAACCGGAGGGATTATTATCGAATTCATGACCAGGCTTTGGTTGAGTATCAGGAACGCACTGCAAGCAATCACTCAATGGCGGAGTTCTATCGGCACCCTGTCTATTTCGAAATGCTGAACGAGTTGCAAAGCCTGGATCTGGAGACCGCCAAGCTGATGGGACATGTTGCGGAAAAGGACCGTTCCCTCGCTGCATTGCTGAAAGCGCTCAACAAAAAAGTCGACTTGATCGCCCGCACGCTCGCGCTGGTGGAGACGGACATCAATGAGGATAGACTGCAGTTTATCGACCTGAGCGAGGGCGGCATGGCCTTTGTCAGCCCCCGCCAGGAGCGTGCGGGACAGCAGCTGATTCTTAAGGCGACGCTGGTGCCCAGCTATATATCCATTCTGACCGAAGCGGAAGTCGTCAGCTCCGAGTCCGTCAGGGAGCATCCAGAGCATGTTCTAAGCCATGAACAAGAAAACGGCGACGGATTTATCACGCGAGTCAATTTCATTAATTTTAGTGAATCACAGCGACAAATCGTTGCAAGACACATTCTGAGAACCCAGCAACAGCAACGCAGGCGCCAACTGGAATAAGATGTCGCCATGACGCAAATCCAAGAGCATTACTCAATTAATGACAAAGACTTGCGTATGAAATTTTAAGTGTCTAATCAGCTAAATACAGCTAGACTAGTATGTTAAAGAAACGAATTTAGGAATAAGTCGATGCTAAATTCTTGGAATAAGTTATTCGCTGTCGCTTTAATCAGTCTCGCGCCATTGGCCAACGCCGATGAGCTAGTCACCCCCATCATGCAACAAGGCTCATCAAACGCCAGCATGGAAACGCCACGCACTGGCCTAACTATGAGCGCGGTGGAAAAACGCTACGGCAGCCCTTCTCATGTTAAAGGCCCGGTAGGCGACCCGCCTATCACAGTGTGGGAGTACGGAAACTATTCCGTATATTTTGAGGGCGATCGCGTAATTCATACTGTACTTAAGCCCGTCAAACCGTAAACTACTCGCCCCTTAAACTGTTTACGATGGATTAACCAGTGAGCACTATTGTCCTGCCTCCTGAATGGGCGCCGCAGTGCGCCGTTCTGCTGACTTGGCCTCATGAGCAAACCGACTGGGCTGACCGCCTGGAAGAAGTTGACAGAACTTTTTTGGATATCGCCATTGCGGTATGCAAATACCAGAATCTGGTTATTAACTGTCAGTCATTTCCGCGCCTGGAGGCGATCGCCGACGCATTGCACGAAAACGGCGTACCTCCTGAAAAAGTGGCGCTGTTCTGCGCCCCGTCGAACGACACCTGGAGCCGGGACCACGGGCCTATCACCATTTATGACAATGACGAGCCGGTGCTGCTGGATTTCCACTTTAACGCCTGGGGCGGTAAGTTTGACTCCGAAAAAGACGACCAGATAACCGCTACGCTTTACGAGCTGGGCGCGTTTGATGGCGCAGCCTTGCGCCATATTCCTTATATTCTGGAAGGCGGCTCCATTGAAACGGATGGTCGAGGTACATTGCTAACCACCTCCGCCTGCCTGTTGACCCCGACGCGCAACCCGGACGCCACCAAGGAAAAAGTGGAAGCCGTCATGGCGGAACACTTGGGCATCCAACGCACTTTGTGGCTGGATCACGGCTATTTGGCCGGGGATGACACCGACAGCCACATTGATACGCTCGCCCGCTTCTGCGACGAACGCACTATCTGCTATGTACAGTGTCTGGACCCGGAAGATGAGCACTACGTGGAATTGTCTGCAATGGAAAAGCAACTGCAGTCATTCGTCGATGCGGACGGCGCGCCTTACAAACTGGTTCCACTACCCATGGCGCGAGCCTGCTATGACGAAGACGGTCATCGCCTGCCAGCGACATACGCCAACTTCCTGATCATTAATGAGGCAGTCCTGGTTCCTGTCTACGACCTTCCCGAGGACGAGGCGGCGTTGAACGCCATTCAGTCATGCTTCCCTGACCGTACTATTGAAGCCATTGACTGCCGCAGCCTGATTGAACAGCATGGGAGTCTCCACTGCGTCACCATGCAATTACCAGAGGGAGTGATCTGATGAAAAAAACCACCTTACAGGTGGCGGCCCTCCAGCAGCAGAGCTTTCCCGAGAAAGAAAAAAGTCTTGCCCTGACGGCGGAGCTAATCGCCCAGGCTGCGGCGCAAGGCGCTGAATTGATTGTATTACAGGAGCTGCACGCCACCCTGTACTTCTGCCAAACAGAAGATGTGGACGTATTCAATTTGGCGGAGTCGATTCCCGGCCCGACCACCGAGTTCCTGTCCGAGTGCGCGCGCAAGCACAATGTAGTGATCGTTGGCTCTTTATTTGAGAAGCGCGCCCCAGGCCTCTACCACAATACGGCGGTCGTATTGGAGAAAGACGGATCATTGGTCGGTAAATACCGCAAAATGCATATTCCCGACGATCCCGGCTTCTACGAGAAGTTTTACTTCACGCCTGGCGATGCTGATGCCGAGGCGGGCTTCAAGCCAATCCAGACCTCTGTCGGTAAACTGGGCGTACTGGTGTGCTGGGATCAGTGGTATCCAGAAGCGGCGAGATTAATGGCGCTGGCCGGCGCAGACATGCTGATCTATCCAACCGCTATCGGCTGGGACGTGCGCGACGATCAAGCCGAACACAAACGCCAACTGGACGCCTGGATCACCATTCAGCGCGCACACGCAGTCGCCAACGGATTGCCGGTAATCGTCGCCAACCGGGTCGGCCAAGAGCCCGACCCTTCACAACAGTCTCCCGGCAGCCTGTTTTGGGGCAATAGCTTTATCGCTGGCCAACAGGGCGAAATCCTGCGTCAGGCCGATGACTCAAGCGTGCAGATAATCGCCGCTGAGCTTGACCTGCAGCGCACGGATGATGTCCGCCGCATCTGGCCTTATCTGCGCGATCGCAGAGTAGACGCCTACCAAGACCTGACTCGTCGTTACATCGACTAGTTAGAGCCAGAAGCGGACTATACGTCCGCTTCTCTATTTAGCGCCCAAATTATCCTGGCGCGACTATAATTCTCAAACAGTCAGCGCGGCGCGCAGCCGACTGATGACCGTTAATCACTGATTGGACGAACCATGACAGAAACCGTCAGACAGGCCGTCGCACAGATTGGCAAAGTCGTTTTAGGTAAAGAGCACCAGATCAGGCTCGCACTCACCTCCCTCCTCTGCCAAGGGCACCTGCTGATAGAAGACCTGCCCGGCATGGGCAAAACCACGCTTTCCCACGCCATGGCGCAAACGCTGGGCCTGAGTTACAACCGGGTGCAGTTCACCAGCGATCTGCTGCCGTCCGACCTGATTGGGATTAACCTGTTCGATAAGAACAAAAGCGAGTTCACTTTTCATAAAGGACCTCTTTTCGCGCAATTGGTGCTGGCCGACGAAATCAACCGCGCCACGCCAAAGGCTCAGAGCGCCTTGCTGGAAGCCATGGAAGAGCGCCAGATCAGCGTCGAAGGAACCACTTACACGCTTCCGAAGCCGTTCTTCGTCATTGCGACGCAGAACCCATCCGACCAGTCCGGCACCTTTTTGCTGCCGGAGTCGCAAATGGATCGCTTCTTCATGCGCATTCATCTCGGCTACCCGCCGCCGGAAGCTGAGCGTGAACTACTGAAAGGCAGTGACCGTCGCTCACTGCTGAGCAAGCTGCAGCCTGTCATGCCGCCGGACGTGTTGGCGGATCTGCAGGCGAAAGTATTGGAAGTGCGAGCCACTGACCCGCTCATAGACTATATCCAGCGCATCATCGCCTATACTCGCAGCCACAGCGGCTTTAAAGACGGCATATCGCCTCGTGGAGCCATCGCACTCCTGCGCGCGGCCAAAGGTTGGGCATTGCTGGAGGGACGCCAGCACGTGCTTCCTGACGACGTTCAGACCGTCCTGCCAGCTGTCGTCGAGCACCGGCTCGGAGGCTCAAGCCGCGCGGAGCACTATCCGTTGTCGACGCAAATTCTAAGAGAGGTGACAGTGGTCTAAAAACCGCTTCACCCATAATTACGTGGCTCTATATGCCCCATAACCAAATATAATCAATCCAGTTAAACAAATATGGTACTTTAGGCGCATTATTTTTGATGCCTTCCAGCCACAGGGATCATTGGATACAGCGGCAAGGGGTCCGTACCAGGCATTGTTTTATTTCAGCATTAAGGAACGTCAATGAGTAAAGAAACCAGGCACATCAAACTGCTTATTCTAGGCTCCGGCCCCGCCGGCTACACCGCTGCGGTTTACGCAGCCCGCGCCAACCTGAATCCGGTCATTATCACCGGCATGCAAATGGGCGGACAATTGACCACCACCACGGATGTAGATAACTGGCCCGGCGACGATGCTGGCGTACAAGGCCCTGAGCTGATGCAGCGCATGCAAAAGCACGCAGAGCGCTTTGACACCGAAATCATTTTTGACCACATCAACGAAACTGACTTGAGCCAGCGCCCGTTCCGCCTGAAAGGCGACAACGGCGAGTACACCTGTGACGCGCTGATTATCGCCACCGGCGCCTCCGCGCAGTACCTTGGCCTGGATTCTGAAGAAGCATTTAAAGGCAAAGGCGTCAGCGCTTGCGCCACCTGCGATGGGTTCTTTTACCGCAAGCAGAAAGTCGCAGTTATCGGCGGCGGCAACACTGCAGTCGAGGAAGCGCTTTACTTGTCCAATATTGCAGCGGAAGTCACCCTGGTGCACCGCCGCGACAAGTTGCGGGCGGAAAAAATCCTGCAGGACAAACTGTTCGAAAAAGAGCAGAACGGCAATATCAAAATTGTTTGGGATCACACACTGGACGAGGTCCTGGGCGACGACTCCGGCGTAACGGGCCTGCGCCTGCGCAGCACCAAAGACGACAGCACTCAGGAGCTGGAAGTGACTGGCGCATTTATCGCTATTGGCCATAAGCCCAATACCGACATTTTCGCTGGCCAACTGGATATGAAAGACGGCTACATCAAAATTCGCTCCGGTTCTGAAGGCAATGCGACCCAAACCAGCGTACCCGGCGTATTCGCCGCAGGCGACGTTGCCGACCATATCTACCGCCAGGCGGTAACTTCGGCGGGCTTTGGCTGTATGGCCGCTCTTGACGCCGAGAAGTTCCTGGACCAATAATCCCACCGGGAATGCGACTAAACGCCCATTAATCCAAATGGGCGTTTTTGTTTACGCTTTCTTCGATATTGTGTATTAAAACAAGCCCAGCAAGATTCATTTCTATGCCCGCCCTACCCTGGTTAGATGAAAACCTATGGTTTCCTCATCCTGACAGCGCCTTGAAGGACCCAAACGGCCTGCTCTGTGTCGGCGGAGATCTCCATCCCGCCCGCTTACGTCTGGCGTATGAAAACGGCATTTTTCCCTGGTTCAGCGACGACCAGCCGATACTTTGGTGGTCTCCCGATCCTCGCTGCATCATTCGACACGAAGACTTGCATATATCCCGCAGCATGCGCCGTTTTTTGCGTAACAGCGGACTTACTTACAGCTTCGACCAGCAGTTCAGTCAGGTAGTGCAATCCTGCGCCGCGCCTCGTTCCTACTCAGACGAAACCTGGATCACCCCTGACATGCTTCAGGCATATAGCTATCTCCATCAGATTGGCGTCGCTCACAGCATTGAAGTATGGCGGGAGTCCGAACTGGTTGGCGGATTGTATGGTCTCGCCATCGGACGCTGCTTTTTTGGCGAGTCCATGTTCTCCAGAGAAACCAACGCATCCAAAGCCGCATTCATCACCTTGGTCCGACAATTACACGCCTGGGGCTATCGATTAATTGACTGTCAGGTGCCCAATCCACACCTTCTCTCTTTAGGGGCTTGCCAGATTTCAAGAAAAGAGTTTTTATCTATACTAGAAATAGAGGTGCGAGCCGATTTCTCTCACCCCTGGAAGATGACGATAGACCCCACAGGCTGCTGACGATGTCGAACTTAAGGACTCTGGTTTTTTACGCCACGCCGGAACACCCGTGCAGTTACCTTGACGATCGCCTGGCCACCACCATGTTCGTGGACCCTAAAGCGGACATCAACGTGGATCTGTACACCCGGTTGTCACAACTGGGTTTCCGTCGCAGCGGCAACCACTACTACAAGCCTCGCTGCAATGGTTGCAACGCCTGTATCGCCGTGCGCATCCCCACGGAGGAATTCAACCGTACACGCAGCCAGGAACGCACCTGGAAGCGCAACTCAGACCTGACGGTACGTCTGCGCTCCGCTCAGTTCGAACAAGAGCACTTTGCACTCTACCAACGCTACATCAGCGCCCGACATCAGGACGGCGATATGTACCCTCCCACACTGGACCAGTATGAGTCATTCTTACTGGAGGCGCGGTCAGAAACCTTGTTTATCGAGTTCCGCCTGGACAACAAACTGCTCGCCATCGCGGTAACAGACAGAACCACAGACGGCCTCTCCGCAATCTATACATTCTTTGATCCGAATGAGGATAAACGCGCCCTTGGCGTCTACGCCATCTTGTGGCAACTCCAGTTCGCCCGCGAACAACGCCTCCCCTATTTATATCTGGGATACTGGATACGAGGCTGTCGAAAAATGTCCTACAAAACCAATTACCGCCCTATTCAAGTGTTAGTCAGAGATTCCTGGATTACTATTTAACGCCCAACTTTCATACATCTCCTGGCTACATAACACCCTTATCCCCGCGTCAACCCGAAAATTTTGCGAAATAGGGGCTGATTATCCAGATAATAAAGAATTGGCTTTTGCACTTTGGTTATAATTAAGGCAAAATTCGCTCTCTTAAAAAAGCGCTTACTATTTTTTAACTTTTTGCGCTTAACACGAATTTCATGAGGACAAAGCTGAATGGCGAAAGAAGGTAATATTGAAATGGAAGGGACCATCATTGACACCCTTCCCAATACAATGTTCAGGGTTCAACTCGAAAATGGTCATGTCGTTACTGCCCATATCTCCGGAAAAATGCGTAAAAACTACATCCGCATTCTGACTGGAGACAAAGTCAAAGTAGAAATGACCCCCTACGACCTGAGCAAAGGTCGCATCGTATACCGCGCCCGCTAATACCTCACATTAATTCTCCCAAATCGCCTCCTGAACTGTTTAACACGTTCTGCAGTTGGGAAAATTCGTAAATCACCAGTAATTATCTGGCGATTTAAGCAGGCGAAATAAAAAAGGGGCTTACCGCCCCTTTTTTAGTTTCCAACACCCTTCCAATTAAGGCGTAGACTCGTCCAGCAGTTCACGCTCCGGCACATATTTGAAGTCCAACTTGTCGTCCTTCACACTGATAAACACGGTGCCGCCGCATTCCGCCAAATCTCCGAACAGGATCTGTTCGGCGAGAGGCTTCTTGATATTCTCCTGAATAAGTCGAGCCATGGGCCTCGCCCCCATCTTCTCGTCATATCCGTGCACCGCCAACCAGGCTTTGGCTTCGGTATCAAACTCAAGAAGGATGCGCTTCTCGTCCAGTTGCGCCTGCATCTCGGTCAGGAACTTGTCCACCACATGAGTAATCGTAGTGGTGTCCAATGGGCCAAACTGAATGATTCCATCCAGACGGTTTCTGAACTCAGGCGTAAAGGTCTTGGTAATGATCTCCATACCATCAGTCGTGTGGTCCTGAGAACGGAAGCCAATGGAGCGACGACTCATTTCCTCAGCGCCAGCGTTGGTGGTCATCACCAGAATGACGTGACGGAAATCCGCCTTGCGACCGTTGTTGTCAGTTAGAGTGCCGTGGTCCATTACCTGCAGTAGCAGGTTAAAGACTTCCGGATGCGCCTTCTCTATCTCGTCCAGCAGCAATACGCAATGAGGATTCTTATTAACCGCTTCGGTCAACAAACCACCCTGATCAAACCCGACATAGCCAGGAGGCGCGCCAATCAAACGGGAAACCGTATGCCTTTCCATGTACTCAGACATGTCAAAACGCACCAGCTCCACACCCAGAATTTTGGCCAACTGACGAGTCACCTCCGTCTTACCAACCCCTGTAGGGCCAGCAAACAGGAATGAGCCTTCAGGCTTACCGTCCGACTTCAACCCCGCTCTGGAGAGCTTGATAGCGGTCACCAAGGCCTCAATTGCAGGGTCTTGGCCAAACACCACCATCTTCAAATTACGCTGCAGATTGCGCAGCTTGTCTTTGTCGGAAGAAGAAACGGTTTTTGGTGGAATCCTGGCGATTGACGCCACGACGCTCTCAACGATATGAATATCAATGATCTTAGCGCGATCAGCCTCGGGCTTCAGCCTTTGACTGGCGCCCGCCTCATCAATGACGTCAATCGCCTTATCCGGCATATGGCGATCATTGATATAGCGATCCGCCAAGTCCGCCGCGGAACGAAGCGCCGCGTCGGTATATTCAACTTCATGATGCTTCTCGAACTGTCTTTTGAGGCCCTTCAGAATCAGATAGGTATCGTTAACAGAGGGCTCCACCACGTCAATCTTCTGGAAACGACGCGCCAGGGCGCTGTCTTTCTCAAATATGCCGCGGAATTCAGTGAAGGTGGTTGAACCGATGCAGCGAATCTCACCGGAGCTCAACAACGGCTTCAACAGGTTTGATGCGTCCATAACGCCACCGGAAGCTGAGCCAGCGCCAATGATGGTATGAATTTCATCAATAAACAAAATGGACTTGGTTTGACGCTTCAATTCTTTCAATAACGCTTTGAAGCGTTTTTCAAAGTCGCCACGGTACTTGGTACCCGCTAACAGGGCGCCCAGGTCCAGAGAATAGACTACCGCATCTTTAATGATGTCCGGCACGTTACCTTCAACGATCTGTTTCGCCAAACCTTCAGCAATGGCGGTTTTACCAACGCCAGCCTCCCCCACCAACAGCGGGTTGTTTTTGCGACGACGCGAAAGAATCTGCATGACTCTTTCCAGCTCTTTGTCACGACCGATTAAAGGATCAATCCGCCCCAGTCTGGCCTGCTCATTCAGATTGGTTGCGTACGATTCCAAAGGTTTTGAACCGCCGCCCTCTTCCAAGCCTTCCTCCTGGTGTTCGTGTTCCTCATCCTGTTCACGGTCGCCGGAAACTTTGGAAATGCCATGACTGATATAGTTAACCACATCAATACGAGCGACGTTCTGTTTCTTCAGGACGTACACCGCCTGACTTTCCTGCTCGCTAAAAATAGCGACCAGAACATTAGCGCCAGTCACTTCTTTCTTGCCTGATGACTGGACATGAAATACGGCTCTTTGAAGTACCCGTTGAAACCCAAGAGTCGGCTGAGTTTCCCGCTCTGGATCATTGTTCGGAATCAACGGCGTAGTCGAATCAACAAACTCCGAAAGCTCGTTACGCAGCTGACCCAGATCCGCGCCGCATGCTGTTAACACTTTCAGCGCAGAATCATTGTCGAGCAGGGCAAGCAAAAGGTGCTCGACCGTCATGAATTCATGACGTTTCTCGCGCGCGCTTTTGAAAGCTGCATTAAGAGTTAATTCGAGGTCTTTACTTAGCATTTGGCACCTCAGGAATGACTAATCCGCTCTTTCTATCTCACATAGCAGAGGGTGTTCACACTCGGACGAGTACTGGTTTACCTGAGCCGCCTTCGACTCAGCGATATCCCTGGTGAACACTCCACATACTGCACGCCCTTGGGTATGCACCGCCAGCATAACTTGCGTAGCCTTAGGTTCCGACATGTTGAAAAACGTTATCAACACCTCAACAACGAAGTCCATCGGTGTATAGTCGTCATTCAACATAACAACCTGATACATCGAAGGCCGCTTCAGCGCCGGTTTCTCAGGCGCTAGCGCTAGACTCCCGGGGTGGTCCCCATCTTGGTTCCCTTCATCCTCCAGGCCATCGTTGTCCTGATTTAATATTAGTAGACTATTTTCAACTTTACCCATAGCCGGATTGAATAATTTAGTTAAATTTTTACAGTAGTTCGTAACTTTCCGGCAACCAGCTCTGAGCTCTTTTTTGCAACACAATAACTGCCCGCCAACTACACTATACGCCAATTATAAAAGTGGAGTCGCCCCATCCAAACTTCAATGGGCCCAGCCTTTTGGCCGGTTACTTTCAATATGCGCTGCTTTATAATACTATCTGCTTTGGTAGCAAACTAGGCCGAGATACTCGAATTGTTGTACTGCTGCTACCGGTGCTTTAGTAGTAAAGCGAAAGTAGTAAAATTAGAGTGGACTGGCCAATAGACAAAAATAACTAGGGTAAAAGCCCATCTCTATGGAGACAAGGGAGTCGATCATGCCTCAAGGTAAAGTAAAATGGTTCAATAATGCCAAGGGCTACGGCTTTATCATCGCTGATGAAGGAAACGGCGATCTCTGCAAAGAAGATCTGTTCGTCCACTTCTCGTCAATCCAAATGGAAGGATACAAGACGCTGAAAGCGGGACAAGCTGTTAATTTTGACGCACAGCCCAGCGGCAAAGGATTCCACGCGGTCAATATTGTTCCGCTAGAATCCGAACCAGAAAAATCCTCGAACGATCCTGAAACGGAGACTGCGGAAGGCCCTGAAAGCGCCGCAAAAACCGAATCAGTCGAGAATAAATCAAAAGAGAATTCAAGAACGCCAATGGCCGCAAGCGCTTAGCTTAGCAACCATCCGGATACTTGAAATTCCAAACATGCTCCGGCTTGTACGGGGCGTGTTTTGCCCTGCTTGCGACATCAATCGGCCAAATCACCGCCTTTGCGCCATCAACTATTATGTACGTCAGATCATGGCGATAGACATAAACGAGATGGCGAAAAAAAGCCCCGCTGCATGCGGGGCTTTTAGTTTCCGCTGCACGGAAAATCCTACTTCATGTGCCTGATTACCGCATCGCCAAACTCAGAAGTTTTCAGCAATGTCGCGTCCGGCATCAAACGCTCGAAGTCGTAAGTTACCGTTTTCGCCTCGATAGCGCCGGCCATGCCATTCAAAATCAGATCAGCCGCTTCTTCCCATCCCATATGACGCAACATCATCTCAGCGGAAAGAATTAACGACCCAGGATTCACCTTGTCCTGGCCAGCGTACTTGGGAGCCGTGCCATGCGTCGCTTCAAACAACGCCACACTGCCGCCAATATTCGCGCCTGGCGCAATGCCAATTCCCCCCACTTCCGCCGCCAAAGCGTCGGAAATGTAGTCGCCGTTCAGGTTCAGTGTCGCAATGACGCTGTAATCTTCCGGGCGCATCAAGATTTGCTGCAGGAATGCGTCGGCGATAACGTCTTTAATAACAATCTGACGGCCGGTTTTTGGATTCTTGAACGCATGCCATGGCCCGCCATCCAGGGGTTCCGCCCCGAAGCGCTCCACCGCCAATTCATATCCCCAGTCCTTAAACGCCCCTTCGGTGAACTTCATAATGTTGCCTTTGTGAACCAGAGTCACTGACGGCTTGTCATTATCAATCGCATATTGAATCGCTTTTCTCACCAGACGCTTGGTGCCCTCTTCCGACACAGGCTTGATGCCGATACCGCAATTGTCGGGAAAACGGATTTTGGTGACGCCCATTTCTTCACGCAGAAAACGGATGATTTTTTGCGCTTCCGGACTATTCGCCTTCCACTCAATGCCAGCGTAGATATCTTCGGAGTTCTCACGAAAAATCACCATGTCGGTCTTCTGAGGCGCCACGACAGGACTGGGCACACCCTTGAACCAGCGCACCGGGCGCATACAGACATAGAGATCAAGTTCCTGTCGCAGCGCAACGTTCAGGGAGCGAATGCCTCCGCCAACAGGCGTGGTCAGCGGTCCTTTGATACCAATAGAGAACTCCCGCAACACCTCCAAGGTTTCCTCAGGCAGCCAGTCATTGGGCCCATACACCTTGGTCGCCTTCTCGCCGGTATAGATTTCCATCCAGGCGATGGCGCGTTTGGAGCCATAGGCTTTTTCAACAGCCGCATTGACAACTTTGATCATTGGAGGGGTAATGTCGACGCCAATCCCATCGCCTTCGATGAAAGGTATAATTGGATGATTGGGGACATTCATGGACAGGTCCGCGTTTACTGTGATTTTGTCACCGTCGGCAGGAACTCTGATCTTTTGGTATCCCATTCTCTACTCCGTAGGTTTAAGGTTTGTGTTATTCCATAATATCGAACAGAAAGAAGCTTCCACCGAACGGCGTGAAGCGGGAGCGCTTTGTAGTTTTATTACCGCACCCATAGTATAGCACTGCGAAAACCGTAATTTTATTACAGAAGTTGGTAACTCCAAGCAATGGCTACTTTAGTCGTATTCAACAAGCCCATGAACGTTCTGACTCAGTTTAACGACTCTCAGGGACGCGACACCCTGTCCAACTATATCGACAAACCCGGCGTGTACGCCGCAGGCAGACTGGATTACGACTCTGAGGGATTACTGCTGCTGACGGATGACGGCGCGATTCAAGCGCGCATCAGTCAACCGAAATTTAAACTCCCGAAAACTTACTGGGTGCAAGTCGAGGGCGTCATTGGCGAAGCCGCATTGCGTAGACTGGAGAAAGGGGTAATGCTCAATGACGGCCCCACCCGCCCTGCTCACGCCAGCCTCATCAGCCCACCCGAGGTCTGGGAGCGTGACCCTCCCATCCGACAACGTAAAAACATCCCCACCAGTTGGATCGCCCTGACCCTCTTTGAAGGCAGAAACAGACAGGTGCGTCGTATGACCGCCGCGGTAGGGTTTCCAACCCTGCGTCTGATCCGATACAGTATTGGCCCCTGGAGCATTAATGGCTTAGAGCCTGGAGAGTGGCGGGAAGAACACGTTCACGCGCCGCAGAAAGCGCAAACCTCCAGTCGCAGAAACCCTCAGAAAGTTGTTCGTTTCAAAAAACGCTAATCAAATATTCGGAGCATTTTTATGGTGTGGCGCCCCAGAGCCGTCGTGGCCGCGATCATTCCCCAAGACGATAAATTCCTGTTCGTAGAGGAAGAGATTAATGGGCGCGCCGTTCTGAATCAGCCCGCCGGCCATATCGAAAAAGGCGAAAGCATATTTGACGCAGTTCTACGTGAGACGCTGGAAGAAACCGGCTGGGAAGTGGAACTGGAAAATTTTGTCGGCATATATGTCCTGAATACACCCGATCCGGAGACGGTTTACCATCGCTACTGCTTCAGCGCTCGCCCCTTAAGACAAACCGGACGCACGCTGGACCCGGACATCACCGCCACCCTCTGGCTGTCGCCTGCGCAACTGATCAATGGCGATATCCCTCTGCGCAGCGATCTGGTCAGGCTGTGTCTGGAAGATTATCTTGCAGGTCGCCGCCTTCCTCTGGATACGATTCGCCACCACAGAATCTAAGGCTTGCGCCAAAAATCAGGCGCCAGTTAATGAAACTTTAGAAATCTTGCCGGCGGACGCCTATAATAGGGCGTTTTTTCACACTGAAGCCTTGGCGTCCCTTAGCCAATCCAAGCCCTGAAAGTTTAAGCCATGTCCACACATCGTAATCAACGCGTCATCGTTGGCATTTCCGGAGGAGTCGACTCCTCTGTATCCGCCTACCTCCTGAAAGCACTCGGCTATGAAGTCGAAGGCTTGTTCATGAAAAACTGGGATGAGGATGACGGCACCGAATACTGCACCGCGCTTTCCGATCTGGAGGATGCGCAAAAAGTCTGCGATAAGCTGGGCATCAAATTGCACACAGCAAGCTTTTCTGCTGAGTACTGGGACCGCGTTTTCGAACATTTTCTGGATGAATATCGCGCAGGACGCACGCCCAACCCGGATATCCTGTGCAACAAAGAAATCAAATTCAAAGCTTTCCTGGACTACGCCCAGGCTCTTGGCGGCAATCTGATCGCCACCGGCCATTACGCCCAGTTCTCCCGTTTTGGCGAGCACACTTATCTGATGAAAGGCGCAGATCCCAGCAAAGAACAGAGCTACTTTCTACACGCCGTCCCCGGACAGGCGCTCGCGCGAACCTTATTCCCGGTCGGCGGTCTATTAAAGAAAGAAGTCCGCCGCATTGCCCGGGAGCAGGATTTGGTCACTCACGACAAAAAGGACAGCACCGGCATCTGCTTCATCGGCGAGCGTAAGTTTTCCGACTTTCTGAAAACCTACCTGCCTGCCCAGCCCGGGAAAATCGTGACGGATAAAGGCGAAGAAATTGGCCGTCACCAAGGCTTGATGTACCACACTATCGGTCAGCGCCAGGGTCTCGGCATTGGCGGCTTGAAAGGCTATGACGACGCGCCCTGGTATGTGGTGGAGAAAGATCTCGATAACAATGAACTGGTCGTCGCCCAAGGCGGCGATCATCCTCGACTGTTCAGCGCCGGTCTTACCGCCAGCAAGCTGGATTGGATTAACGGCCTTCCCGCCAAGTCCTCCTTCTCCTGCTACGCCAAAACCCGTTATCGTCAACCTGATCAGTTGTGTCGGGTGGATGTGCGGGATGGCGGCGTAAAGGTGACATTTGATAAGCCCCAGCGGGCGGTCACCCCCGGCCAGTCAGTTGTATTTTATGATGGCGCGCGCTGCCTGGGCGGCGGCGTTATCGAATCCGTATTCAAATAGGAGTCTGTCGACATTGTCCTATAACCTTGAGAATCAAGTGATAGCGCTGGCGGGCGTCTTTCAGTCCGCCGCGTTGGTGGATCAGTTGGCCAAGCAAGGTACTGTCGCTCCAACCAGCTATGAATGCAGTCTGAAAAGCCTGCTCAAGGTCGATGCGACCTCAACCCTGGATGTGTATGGCGATATTTATGGCGTGCAACTGGGCTTGAAAGAGTTGATCGCCGTACTGGAGAGAAAGCAGGACCGCAAAAAAGTGGATGTCGTGCGTTACGCCCTGACGCTCCTGTACCTGGAAGGCAAGGTCAACAAGCGCGGCGATATGCTGGACGTAATGAGCCAACGCATCGCGCAGATAACGACCCAGACTTTGCACTTCGACCCCACACATACCAATATCATCAGCGCTTTCGCCTCGCTATACAGCGACACCATCAGCACCTTCCCTCAGCGTATACAGGTGACTGGCGACCCCAGATTCCTGAGAGTGGATGAAAACGCGGATAAAATTCGCGCCCTGCTGCTGGCTGGCATTCGCGCCGCCGTGTTATGGAGACAGGTTGGCGGACGCCGCTGGAAACTGTTCTTCATGCGCAAAAAGATTCTGCAGATCGCCAATGGCATGTTGCGCTGATCGCACGCCCCTTTAATGTTAGAATTCAACGTTTGTTCAACCGCTGCAAGAGATAGAAACATGATACTTAACGAGCTGACAGCACTCTCCCCCGTCGACGGCCGTTACGCCGGTAAGGTCGCCGATTTGCGGCCGATCTTCAGTGAGTTTGGTCTGATCAAAGCGCGGATTGAAGTGGAAATCAAATGGCTGCTGCAATTGGCCGCCAATCCCGGTATCCCAGAAGTTCCCGTTTTTGACGCAGCCACTGCGGCCTTCCTGACCGCCATTTACGAAAACCTGTCGCTGGAAGACGCTTCCCGAGTCAAGGAAATCGAGCGCACCACCAATCACGATGTGAAGGCGGTGGAGTATTTCATCAAAGAACAGTTCAAACGCGAAGGCGCGCCTGAAATCCTTACGGATATCAATGAGTTCGTCCACTTCGCCTGCACCTCGGAAGACATTAACAACCTGTCTTACTCCCTGATGCTGAAGCGCGGCGTACAAGACGTCGTGCTGCCGGTCATGCAGCAGGTCGTCGCCAGACTGGAAGAGCTGGCTCTGAACTTCGCCGCACAGCCCATGCTGTCCCGTACGCACGGTCAAACTGCATCTCCCACAACGGTTGGCAAAGAGCTTGCCAATGTGGTCGCTCGTCTAAAAAGACAAATGGCGCAGATTCGTCAGGTCAAAATGCTGGGCAAGATCAACGGCGCTGTCGGCAACTACAACGCGCACTTAAGCGCCTATCCCGATGTCGACTGGGAAGCCCACGCGCAAGGCCTGATCAATGAGTTGGGCCTGGAATGGAACCCCTACACCACTCAGATCGAACCCCACGATTTTATCGCTGAAGCCTTCGACGCAGTATGCCGGTTCAATACTATCCTGATCGACCTGAACCGCGACGTATGGGGCTACATTTCCCTGGGTTACTTCAAGCAAAAAGCGGTGGCTGGCGAAGTCGGCTCTTCCACCATGCCTCACAAAGTTAACCCGATTGATTTCGAAAACTCCGAAGGCAACCTGGGCATCGCCAATGCGGTGATGGAACACTTGAGCCGCAAACTGCCGGTTTCCCGCTGGCAGCGCGACCTGACCGACTCCACCGTATTGCGTAATCTGGGCGTTGGTCTGGCGCAGTCCTTGATCGCCTATCACTCTACTCTGAAAGGCCTTGGTAAGCTGGAGCTGAACCCAATGCGCCTGGACGAAGACCTGAATCAAAGCTGGGAAGTATTGGCGGAACCCATTCAGACCGTCATGCGTCGCTATCGCATCGAAGGCGCCTACGAGAAGCTGAAAGAGCTGACTCGCGGCAAAGCGATTACCCAGGAAGCGATGAAGCCGTTTATTGAGTCGCTGGAAATTCCTGAAGAAGCCAAGCAGCGTCTGCTTGAAATGACGCCGGCGACATACATTGGCAATGCTGCGGAGCAAGCTGCGCGCATCAAAGACTATAGCGGCGAGTAACAGCGATATGTTGACTCACCTGGGCGACATCAGCGTCGCCGACTTCCTGGCGAATTACTGGCAAAAAAAGCCGCTGATTATTCGCGGTTTACTTCCCGGTTACGAATGCCCGCTGGACGAGAATGATCTGGCGGGGCTCGCCACGGAAGAAGAAGTGGAATCCCGTTTGGTCTATGAAGAACTGAACGGTCAGCCCTGGCAACTTGAGCATGGCCCGTTTTCCATTGAAAAGCTGGAGAACATGCCTCTTCAGGGTTGGACCCTTTTGGTGCAAGGATTGGACACCTGGGTTCCAGAAGTCGCCGACTTGCTCGACCGCTTCCGCTTCCTGCCCAACTGGCGCGTGGATGACATCATGGCCAGCTTCGCTCCCCCCGGCGGCAGTGTGGGACCGCACTTTGACCATTACGATGTGTTCCTGATCCAGGCGACGGGCGCTCGCCGCTGGCGCATCGGCCCGCCCTGCGATCACCAGTCGCCAAGGGTGGACGGCACGCCATTACGCATTCTGCAGAATTTCGAGCAGACGGAAGAATGGCTGCTGGAGCCAGGCGATGCGCTGTATTTGCCGCCACGTTACGCCCACTACGGCATCGCGGAAACGTCCTGTATCACTCTTTCCGTGGGCTTTCGCTCACCTACTTATGCGGAACTGATGTCCGCGCTGGCGGACGATTGGTTTGAGAATCCCGCGTTATCCACCCATTTGCATGACGCCACCGAAGCGCCATTAAATAATCCAGGCCTGATAAGCGACGACGTTTTTGCGGATATCAAATCCCGTTTACAAGCTCTGCTGGATGACGAAGCAGGCCTGCGTCGCAGCTTCGGTCGCTTTATCAGCGCGCCTAAGTTTGACGCCGCTGTCCCGCCCCTGGAGGCGGATATGCGTCTTTCGCCTGAAGACGCAGGCGAATCGTTGCAGGACTCAGAAATCCAGTGGCGCTGGAACGAAGGTTCCCGCTACACCTACAGTCTGTATGAAGAAGCTGGCGTGCGCCGTGTCATGTTCGCCGTCGACGGCGAGGCATACGACGCCGATGAGCGCTTTGCGCCGCTGGTGGAAATATTGTGCCGCAGCAACAACATAGACCGTGAACGGCTGCTGCCGTGGGGCGCCGATAAGGACGCATTGAAGTTGTTGAGTTCCTTGTTAAATAGAGGCAGTCTGGTGCTAGAAGGCTTCGATGATGACGAGGAAGACTGGGACGATGACGACGCTTAAGTACACCCGCATTACGACTTGGTTGGAAAATGAGAGCGAACTACGCGCGATCCGCCAACAAGTGTTTGTGGAGGAGCAAGGCGTTCCCCCGGAACTGGAGTGGGACGACAAGGACGAGAACGCCGTACATTTCCTGGTAAAAGACGTGGAAGACCGCAATCTCGCGGTCGCCCGTCTGGTGCGTCTGTCGCCAGAAAAAGCGAAGGTCGGTCGTCTGGCGGTGCTGCCGGAGTTTCGCCGCCAGGGCATCGCCAAAAGTCTGCTCAAATTCGTTATCGGTTACGCCCGTTCAGAAGGATTCAACCTTCTGACGCTCAGCGCCAACATCGACGCTACCTCCCTCTACGCGAACGAAGGTTTCCAGGCTTTAGGTTCGCCTCATGAAGAAGCCGGTTCGCTGCATCAGCGCATGGAGCTGACGTTAGGAACCGCCAAAGTCGAAGCCGCCAATGCGCTGGGGCAAGACGAGCGGGTTTACCGCACCCACTCTGAGCCCGACTATCTGGAGCACCTGAAGTGTCTTACCTCCCAGGCGAAACAAAGCGCCTTAATTCTGACCTGGGATCTGGAAAAAAATGTTTTGGACGACCCCGATGTGCTGGATGCACTGAGTCGTCTCGCCCGGGGCGGTCGCGCCACACAGATTAAAATCCTGCTGGGTGCGCCGAAAACGCCAGTGGCGCAGAGCAACCAACTGCTCGCCCTCGCCCGTCGGCTCACCTCCAATATTGAAATCAAGATGCTCAATCCTGAGCTGAGTTTTCCCGAGCAGGTTTATGTGCTGATTGACGATGACGGCGTCTTACTGCGCCATCATTACGAAAAATGGGAAGGCTTTTGCTGCTATCAGGACCCCGGCACGGTGAAGCGCCTGAAAGATGAATTCATGCGCTTACTGCAGCACAGTCAGGTTTCGCAGGAATTGCGTCAGTTTTCCCTGTAGATCGGCGTTCAGCTCCCAAACTGAGTTTTCTACGCACAGCTCACCGCTATTTGGAGGTGTGGCGGTAGACGCCGTCCCAATCCTCCGGCAGCGTTTGCTGTCTTAGCCCGCTGATCCTCTCCCTGTAGAGACCGTACAAACGACAGCCTGGCTCTTCGAGTTGCAGTTGCTGGAATATGGCGTCCGCCTGCTCCCATTGCCGCGCTCGATAACACTCGATCGCCCTTTGGTAGCGCGTCAGACGATTCAAGGTCACCGCATCCAGTCGCCCCTTTTCTCCCAAAGGTTCGTAGGCGTCCACCGGAATGTCCTTGCCTTTCACCTGAATGCGATCACAGAAACGAAAGGCGTAGCCCTCAGCCTCCTTGACTGTCGTCTCTCCCACCAGCACATCCACGCCATAGAACTTGGTCAGCCCCTCCAGCCGGGAGCCCAGATTCACTGCGTCCCCCAATACGGTATACGCCTTGCGATACTGCGACCCCATGTCGCCGACATTCATCAGGCCGGTATTAACGCCAACACCGATTTGAATAGGGGGAAAGCCTTTGGCGGTAAGCTCGGCGGACAAGCGCCGAGTGATCGCCTGCATCTCCATGGCGGTTTTGACCGCTTTTTCCGCATGCTCCGGGTCGTCTACCGGCGCGCCCCAGAATGCCATCACCATATCGCCGACATACTTATCGATGGTGCCGTCATTACGGAAAATGGACTCGGTGATAGGCGTAAAGTAAAGATTCAGAAGCTCTTTCAGTTGCGCGGCGGATAGCTGCTCGGAGATAGTGGTGAAGCTGCGGATATCGGAGAACAACACCGTCAGCTCCTTGCTTTCCCCCGCCATGGAGTATTGCTCTGGATTATCCAGCATACGATCAATATGCGCGGGCGGCACATATTGCGCGAACATACCGCGAACACGTCGCTCGACAGCATATTCGTGAATGAATTCCGTCACCAGATACCAGCCAAAAACGCCTTGCGCCAGCAACAGCGTACTGATCATGGGAAAGTCCATGCGCCAGCGCGTCCATATCAGTGTGTTCAATGCGACCAATAACAGGCTGATCATGATCGCCGCCAGCACCATTGTCAGGGGACGACGCCCCGGCAACACCCAAACCAGCAACAGCAGCAAAGCCAGCTGAAACACCAGCACCGCGCCCGGCTCCCACACCGGTCGATATGGAAACCCTCCCCGCAAAAGCCCTTGCGCCACCAGCGCCTGCACTTCTACGCCAGGGAAAACCGTGGCGAACGGCGTACTGACCAGATCCGCGAGACCAATGGCGGAGGTTCCCACAAACACGAGCTTGCCTTCCAGTTCCTGCGGCGCCAAACCGCCAGCCAGCGCAATCCAGGCAGGAATATAGCGAAACTGTCCGCGCCCCTGCCGATATGGCGCCAATACCCGTCCAACGGCGTCAGTCTGCACCAGCGCATCAGTCAAACGAATACCGCTCGCAGCTTGCACCGCGCCCAAAGGCGCGAACTCCAATTCCACCTCATCCGTCAGCAAATAGGTCATCGCCGACGCCAGAGCCAGAGAGGGATAGACAGAGCCATCATGGGACATGAACAACGGGGTGCGTCGAATCACCCCGTCCGCGTCCGGAAAGGTGGTGACAAACCCGCTTCCCGCCGCCACATCCTGCAATTCCAACAACGGCGCGGCGTAGCCAGAAGCATTGATCAGCACATTGCCTGCCGGCGCGGAGGTGAGCGGGTCCGGCAACCTGCCGATTTGCATCGACGTGTCCAGATGCATGAAGAACCCCAACACCGTATCAATCTCCGACAGACGTTCCGCCAGCTGTTCATCCGGCCGCCAGGACATAGCAATGCGATTAAGCACCGCGCGTTCTTCATCACTCAGATCCGGACCAGCGGACGCCGCTACGGATTCGATGAAGTTATTGCTTTCGGACTCGGAGAACACCACATCAAACGCCACCACCGCCGCGCCGGATTCCTGCAGCGACTCCACCAGAGCCGCCACCCGGGCGCGACTCCAGGGCCAGCGTCCTTCACGCTGGATGGACTCCTCATCGATGTCCACAATCACCACGTCCGCATACAGCTCCGCCCTGGTGAAAAGCGCCCCTGTCTGCGCCCGCCAGTCATAAAACACATAGTCGAGACGATTCAATAACGAACGGTCGCCCGACTGCGTGATCAGCTGCCAGCCGATCATGACGACAGCAATCAGCAGCGCGGGAAGATGCTTGAGGAACCCAGAAATCGTTCGCATGTGAACTTGTTGCAATTCATCAATTTATTGCCGACTCCGAAAAAACTGCGGCTGGCAAAATCACCCTCTCTTTCTAGACTTAAAGCACTGGATGTTTCCGTAACCATCGGCAAAAGGAATTATCGCTTTGTTGATAACCAAAATAACTCGCCGCCTGTTAATGGTTTTGCTGATGATCTGGGGCCTGCCCGCCTACGCCCAGGATTCTGTTAAGAGTAGCTCAATCACTGCGACCTTGAAGTCGTTGAACGCCGCAGCGGATTATGAGCAGGCTTATCGACTGGGGTCCGCGCAAGTGGAGAACATGGAAGGCGATCCGGAGTTCGATTTCTATTTCGGCATGTCCGCCCTGCAGAGCGGCCACTATCCGGAAGCGCAATTTATGTTCGAAAGGCTCACTGCCACATACCCGGACAATGATCGCTTCCGCCTGGAGTATGCGAGAACGCTATTTAATCTGCAGCAGTATGAAGCTGCGCGGGAGCAGTTTCTCATCGTTCTGGCCAGAGAGCCGCCGACCGCCGTCAAAGACAATATCGCCCGCTTTCTCGCCGCGTTGGACGAACGCGAATATGAAAGCCAGCGGCGCTGGCGCGGCTATATCGGACTGGGCGGCGGTTACGACAGTAACATCAATAACGCCACCGACGAACGCTTCGTCGGTCTGTTTGAGCTACCTGATTCCGCTCAGGAAACGGAAAGCGCATACGCCGCGCTGCGCACCAATTTCGCTTACGAACACCCGGTTTCACAATTAAACGCCGCCAAACTGGAGTTCGACAGCCAGCACAAGCACAACTTTGAAAACAGCGATTTTGACCTCGACTCCGCCCGCCTCAGCGCTTCCTGGAAATACAGTCGCGCCCGTCGGGAATTGGAGGCCGGGGCCTCTTATCAACATGTGCTGCTGGACGCCGAAGATTACCAGCGCAATACGGGCACGTTCATGCAGTGGCGAGAGCAATGGAATGCGCATTTGCTGACGTTTTTTTACGCGGGCGTATTCGTCAAAGACTCTTTCGCCAACCCGCTGCTGAATAACTATCAGCCGCTGACAGGTCTGTCTTTGCTTATTCCTCGCGCCAGACTCCTGCACACCCTCAGTGTCTTCGCCGGAACGGAGAACCCACGGGAGCAGGACGCAGCTTCTCTCGCCAAAGACTTCTACAGTCTGGGCTATCGGCTTAGCTACAAGCTTTCCCCGACTATAACGCCGTATTTGGGATACTCAGGCTTTTTCGCTGATTACAAAGCGGAAAACCCGGTCTTCGGGGAAGTGCGCGACGATAAATCTTCCCAATTCAACGCCGGCGGCGAATGGAAGCTCAATCATGAGCTAAGCGCGCTCGCCGAGCTGTCCTACACGGACAACCAAAGCAATCTGGACTTATATGACTACACCCGATGGCGCGGAGAATTCCGCGTTCGTTGGCGGTTTTAAGGAGGTTCCCTTATGCGAGAACTCATGCTCAACGCGTTGGCCGCCATACTGATGACCTACGGCATGCTGGCGCCTATAGCCGCCGCTGCGCCATTGGAGGCGGGAAAAGTGATTATGTCCCGCGGCGTCGCCACAGCGACAGGAGATAATGGCGAAGAACGTTCCCTGAACCGGCGCGCCGCTATCTATGTGGGAGATACGCTCACCACCGGGGCCGACTCCATGCTGCAACTAAGGTTTACCGACAAGGCTCTGATGACGCTGCGGGAAAACACCCGCTTCACCATTGAAGAATATTCTCCAGGAGACGAGGGTAAAGGCGGAGCCGCCATCATGCAGCTGCTGGAAGGCGGATTCCGCACCATTACAGGCTCCATCGGCAAAGGCGACAGTGACGCCTACAAAGTCTCCACCCACGCAGCCAGCATCGGTATCCGCGGCACGCACTACGAGGCTCTGGAGAGCAGTGGGCAAAAGCTGCTGCTGGCGGTCTGGCAAGGAGGCGTTCGGGTAGAGAACGCAGCTGGAGCCCTGGACCTGGGAGAGGATGTCGCCTTCCGCTTCTCCGCCATCACGCCCGGACAGGCCCCTGAAGGGCTCCTGCAAGCGCCGCCGGAAATGCAGCAAGGCCTGCCCATCCCGAAAGCGGAAGCACGGCGCTCGCGCTCACAAGGAGCGACCGCCGACGACGCCAACTCCGCAGAGGAGCCGGATAAAGAGAGCGAGAGCACATCCGCTTCCTCAGGCCAGACAGCGGCGACTGGCGCAGTCAAAACATCACCGGATGGTTTCACCGACGACACAACCGCCAGCGCCAATAACAGCGACGCGGAGCTGATCTCCGCGACGACGATTGCCGAGTCCAATCCCGTTAACCTTGTCAGTGATCCGGAAACCACCAACTTCACCGACACCAATCCTGACTTGAGCGGCGGACTGACGCCAGCCCCCTCTGGCGACAACTCCGGCCCCGCCATTCAGGACCCGCGCCTGACCGTCGCCGAGTATGAGCAGTTCATCAATGACCGCATATTCGGCGCCGCCGTGGTGACCGGGGCTGGCGCAGAGATTCTCGCCACCATCATCGCCCCCCAGACGATCACGCCTTTCGATTACACCAGCGCGGGGCCGGTGACGTTCAATATCGAATATTCCTTCAGTAGCTCCGGCGGCACGCCGCCGATTAATACCGTCACGGTCATGCTGCAAGACAACATTACCGATCTGGCCGGCCTCATCGCGGATATTGACGACGACCTGTCCCTCTCCGGCGCGCCCATCGGCGTGCGCGAATCCATGCAGAATCCTGGCAAACTGGAGTTCTACACCACCACTGGAGACGTCACCTTACTGTTTGGTCTGGTGACCTATGACCCCATCTCCTCCACCGCATCCAGTACGGATATCGCCGGCACCCTGGGCGGCATCATGGAGGGCACTTACGGCTACGGCAGCATCGACGGCTCCCAGTCCGCCAACCTGAAAATGGTGTTCGACGCTAACGGCGAGCCGGTTTTCATGCTGCCGGATGTGGATGAGCCCGGCTCCGGCAGCCCCCCCTCCACCGTGATGTTTTTCGACCCGGATAACTTCCCGGAACCTTACACGGTGGTGCGACGGGGCGACGCCATTCTGGATAAATTCGATCCCAGTGTGGGCGGTCGCAGCAACATCAGCTGGGGACTCTGGAAGTCATCCGCCAGCGCTGGCGTGAACATATATGACGACGTAGCCAACCCCGACGTTTTCAGATCCGAGGAGCGCTCCATCTACTGGCTGTCAGCGGAAGCCGCCAACACCGCCGACCTGACGGGAACCGCTAATTTCGCTACTACTGGCGACTTCATCGGCAGCGGCTCAGACGGAGCGGTCACCGCAGTCAATGGCTCCTTTCAAGTAGATTTCGATAGCGGCGTCATCAGCAATGGCCTGCTGGACATCAGCACCGCCAGCCAAAACTGGAGCAGCCAGCTGTCAGGCTCCTATCAGGACGCCCAAGCCTATTTGAACGTACTGAACGGGGATATCAGCGGCTCGGTCAATTGCAGCGGCTGCGTCACCGGCAATCTCAACGGCATTTTCGCAGCGCCGGGAGACGCCTTCGCCGGCTCTTTCGACTTGCAGCAATTCGACGACCCAGACGTTCATGTGGAAGGCCTTTTGCTTATGGAACAACAATAGTCCGTCTCTGTGGGGGAACTAACACCATGCGTTTCATCAATAGCACAACGGACAGGCTGCAGGCCCTGGGCGCAAACGTCACCCAGAGCAGCGCCAAGCTGTACGACGCCATCAAGATGCTGTGCGATAGCGTTAAATTCGACTACATCGACGACCTGTATCGGGAATTCGATGGCGACTATTTATACTTCGTCGAGTCAGGCGAGCTGGAAGCGGTGACGGATGACCGCCCGATTTATCATTTCGAGACCGGAGACCTGATCGGCATTCAGGTGCTGTCAGGCTTCCCTGAGCCGGTCATTCGCTCGGACGGCCCCGCCACCCTGGCCCAGATAAGCAAGAAGCGTTTTCGCGACGCCGCCGCGGGCTCGGCGCACTTCAAAGAATATCTCATGCAGATCTCGGCTTTTTTCGCCGAAGCCTGCTGCCACGGTCTCGACACTCAGAATGAAACTCACACTTCCTTCAAGTCGTTCAAACAGGGAGAAGTGATCATACGTGAGGGCGATACCGCCGATGAAGTGTTTGACCTGATCAGCGGCGAGGCGTCGGTGTACGTAAAGGATCAATTGGTCGGCAAAGTTGGCCCCAATGAGATTTTCGGCGCCATGGCGGCATTGACCAAAACCCCCCGCACCGCCACGGTCATCGCCGACCGCCCTTGCACCGTCATGTCCGCCCCCATGGACGAGTTTATTTTTCTGATTCGCAATCAGCCGCGCACCTGTCTGGCGCTAATGGAAAATATGGCCAAGCAGATATTGGAGCTGAACAATAAGCTGGTGGATGTCATGCAAAAATCCTGAGTCGCCGATGGCAAGAGCGCACGGGATGGTTATCAATCCTTGGCTCGGGTCTCCCTCTCTTCGGGTTCGTTGGCGGCTTCAGTAATCAGTTGACGCAGCCAGCGGTGGTCTGAATTGTTCTGCAGCAACGGGCTCCACGCCATTTTCAGCTCGATCGGCGGAATGGGAAAAGGCGGCTCTTTAACCACGACGCCCGGGCTGTCCAGGGTCAACAACGCGGCGCGACTCGGCAAGGTGGCGATCAGGTCATGCTGCTGCGCGAGCAACATCGCCACCTGATAGTGGCGGGTAAACACGCTGATCTTCCGCTTTCGCCCTAACCGGGTCAGCGCCTCATCCACCCATCCCAAACGCTGCACATCCTTGGGGTTAACGCCCACCCCCACGCCAAAACCGGTTTTACTGACCCAGATATGATTGGCGTTGAGATAATTCTCCAGAGTGAAATCGAACACCAACGGGTTATGCACGCTCAACAGGCAGGAAAAGCTGTCCTCCCAAATGGTTTTCTGGTGAAAAGACTGAGGCATTTTGTCAAAGCGGTTGATCGCCATATCCACTCTGCCCTGCTCCACATCGAGAAAGGTGACGTCGCTGGGGGTCAGCACGTCCAGGATGATATTCGGCGCCACTCTGCGCAAACGGCGTAACAAAGCGGGGATCAGGGTACTTTCCGCATAGTCGCTGGCCATAATGCGAAAGACGCGGCGGCTGGTCGACGGCGAAAATACTTCCTTCGGCTGCACCACCATATCTATATCGGACAATATCGACCGCACCATCGGCTGCAACTCCAGCGCGCGGGCCGTCGCCGTCATGCCCTCACTGGTGCGCACCAGCAATGGATCGCCGAACATATCCCGCAGACGACGCAGACCATTACTCATGGCCGGCTGGGTGATTCCCAAGTGATTCGCCGCCTTGGTGACGCTTTTTTCCCGTAGCAAAACATCAAGAAAAACCAATAAATTCAGATCGATACGGCTTACATTCATTTCACGAATACCGAAAATAAAAACTATAAATTTAAGAAATTATGACTAAAGTCGTACACTTTGTCTCGTACAAAAATTCGACTAAACCAAAAGAGGGTCGTTGAGCGATGACAACTGGAAATTACAATCGCGCTGAAGAAATAGCAGCCATCGAGAAGGACTGGGCGGAAAACCCACGTTGGAAAGGCGTAAGACGCACCTACTCTGCTGAAGACGTAGTGCGCCTGCGTGGTTCCCTGAAAATCGAAAACACTATCGCCAAGCGCGGCGCTGAGAAGCTGTGGAAGCTGATCAATGAAGGCGCCAAACCCGCTTTTCGTCCTGAGAAGGACTTCGTCAACGCCATGGGCGCTCTGACCGGCGGTCAGGCTGTACAGCAGGTTAAAGCCGGCATCCAGGCTATCTACCTGTCAGGCTGGCAGGTTGCTGCGGACAACAACTCTTACATGTCCATGTTCCCGGATCAGTCTCTGTACCCGGTGGACTCTGTTCCAGCAGTCGTTAAGCGCATCAACAACTCTTTCCGTCGCGCTGACCAGATTCAGTGGAAAAAAGGCCTGAACCCAGGCGACGAAGGCTACATCGATTACTTCGCTCCGATCGTTGCTGACGCGGAAGCCGGTTTCGGCGGCGTATTGAACGCTTACGAACTGATGCGCGCCATGATCGAAGCAGGCGCTTCCGGCGTTCACTTCGAAGACCAGTTGGCTTCCGTTAAGAAGTGTGGCCACATGGGCGGAAAAGTTCTGGTTCCGACTCAAGAAGCTGTACAGAAACTGATCGCAGCCCGTCTGGCCGCTGACGTTTCCGGCACATCCACCATCGTTCTGGCGCGTACTGACGCCAACGCGGCGGACCTGCTGACTTCCGACTGCGACGACTACGACAAGCCGTTCGTCACTGGCGACCGTACTTCTGAAGGTTTCTACCGCGTTAAAGCCGGTATCGACCAAGCCATCGCTCGCGGTCTGGCTTACGCGCCATACGCCGACCTGCTGTGGTGTGAAACTGCGACGCCGGATCTGGCTGAAGCCCGGAAGTTCGCGGAAGCGATCAAGAAGGAATATCCAGACCAACTGTTGTCCTACAACTGCTCTCCTTCCTTCAACTGGAAGAAGAACCTGGACGACGCCACCATCGCCAAGTTCCAGCGCGAACTGTCAGCCATGGGCTACAAGTTCCAGTTCATCACTTTGGCGGGCATCCACAACATGTGGTACAACATGTTCGACTTGGCGTACAAGTACGCTCGCAACGACATGTCCGCATACGTGGAACTGCAGGAAACCGAATTTGCTGCTGCGGAACGGGGTTACACCTTCGTTGCTCACCAGCAAGAAGTCGGCACCGGCTACTTCGACGACATGACCACCGTTATTCAAGGCGGCCAGTCTTCAGTAACCGCACTGACCGGCTCAACTGAAGAAGATCAGTTCCACTAAGAACCGATTTTCACGCTAAGTCCCCGAAAAAAGGCGGCCGCAAGGTCGCCTTTTTTTGTTAGATTGAGCGTCAGCTACGCCAATCGAGCCGTCTTATTGATGAAAAGCAAACTTCGCAAAATTTCGGTGAGTGAACTCACTTTCATCTACGTCATTTCGCATGAGAGATGCTTGAAAGAAGAGACCGGATATCTGCGACTCACAATCTGGCTTTCTTATAACAAAAGTCAGAAGCTGATCGTCATCATGCGCTTTGATGATCCCTGGCTCAACTTCGGCCCCGTGATCGCATGCCCTCCAGAAAAAGCGGCGGAGTTATTTGAGTTGAGACCAATCACTCCCGGCGAAGTCAGAACAGTAATCGAGTCAGCGCTGGAAAGGGGATGGCCAGCATCCGCCAAGTCACACGAAACGCTGTTCGAATGGAACAGAGACTCGCAAACACTACTCCCCTACAGCGCCGGTTAATCATCCGTTTTCCGAAGCGACTGAAGCCCTGAACGCCTGACGCAACCCTGGCAGTTACCGGAGTAACGAGAAGCACCCGCCTTGACGTCACGTACTGATCAATAAACGGTCTATACTAACTTTCAATAGAAGACAAAAAAGCGGCTTCCGATTGCTGTGCGGAAGCAAGTGGTTAGTGGATCAAAGCCCTGGGAGCCCTTTATGGACGGGTTAGACAATTTGTCTCGATCAAACTCCAGCCCCTCTACTACCCCCATCACTGAATGCATTCTTATCGGACTCACTGACTGCATTCCCTGCGAAAAATCCAGATCACGTGGGCACTCATTTCCGCAACAAAAAGTTGAAGTTTCACTCCGCCAGTACAGTTTATCCGCCCAAAGCGAATAGGGAGGTTTTATGGAAGAGCGCGTCTTTGATCATGTCCTGATCATCATGTTTGAGAACGAGTACCGGGGTTACGTGCAGGAAAACGAATACATGCGTAATCTGGCCGCTCAGGGAATTGAGCTGACCAACAGCTTCGGCGTCATGCATCCCTCCCAGACCAACTACATTACCTCCATTGCGGGAGAACTCTGCAATGTCAGCGATGACGACCAGCCCCAGCCTCTCCCGCAAAAGACGATTGTGGATCTTATCGAGGCCTCTCCGCTGAATTTGCGCTGGAAAGCCTATATGGACAGCTACGTCCCTGACGATACGCCCTGGGTTCCTGAAAACTTCAAGCCTCGCGACCACTATCCCTATGTGATCAAACACAATCCGTTTTCGTCCTTCCAGAACATCCTGGACAATCAGGAGCGCTGGAAAAAAATAGACAACGAAGCTGGATTCTGGCGCGACCTGCTCAATAACGACTTTCCTGAATATGCGTGGTTCACGCCCAATATGTGGAACGACGGCCATTACCTGGTGGGCACCCTCAATGACAGCTTAAATGGCGAGCGCGCACCGGTATTAGTCGACCAGCAGGCGAGATGGTTGCAATCCTTCTTCTCCGGTCTGAACTTTCCCGGTCCCAACAGTAAACTGCCGCCGAAAACCCTGGTGATGGTCACCTACGACGAAGCCGACTTCGAAGCCTTTTACGACAAAGGCAAAAAGTACACCTACGATGGTCCCAATCAAATCTATACCGTTCTTCTCGGGGACATGATCAAGCCCGGCAAACAGGCGGAAGGCTATAACCATTACAGCCTGCTTAAAACCATCGAAAAGAACTTCAACCTGGGCGATCTGCAGAAAAACGACAGGGACGCCAATTGGTTTCAGTTCCTGTGGGGCAAATCCTTCCAATGGCTGCCTCCACGGGAAACGCCCCTTGGCGGCAAGCAGAACCTGAGCGCCGCCGCCTACCAGGATGAACTCTATGTGGTCAGCGCGGACATAGATGGAACGCTGAAGTACTCCGTGTTTGACGGTCATAGATGGTCGCCGGAAGTCACTGTCGCCGAGGATGGCGACGGTTATCTGCATTTGGCATCCAATGCGGACGGGCTCGCGCTGGCCTATCGGGATTCAAATAAGAGATTGATCATCAAGCACTATGATCTTGAAAACGGCTGGCGACTGGCGGAAACGCCCGATACCGGAGAAGTCGAAGAAATTGCTCTGACCAGCATCCCGCACCAGTCAGGATTTATGCTGGTCTACCGCGATAATACGACTCAGCAATTGCACAGCCTGACCTTCAACAATGGAGCCTGGCAGGGTCCTTCCCCCGCGATTTGCACCCACAGCGAAGGCCCTTTCACACTCACAGCCCTCGGGCCCACCATTTTGTTGATCTATAAAATTGTGAAAACCGGACAGTTAGCCTGCATGAGCTACAACACCGGGGAATTCAATAAAGTGACAGTGGAGAACAGCAAATACGCCGGCCCCTATGACGACACCACCGTGAATCAATGGTCCGCCAGCGCCTTCTCCCTGAATCACTTCAGCGAAGCGCCCAATCCAGTGACGCCGAACGAAGATGAACCGGTGGCGGAAGGCGTCGGCGCATCAGGAGAATTAGCCGCCGCAACCTTGAATGGCGTCGTTTATCTGGCGCATAACCGACGCTCCGATGGACCGGCTAACGGACAACTGTTATTCGAAACTTTCTCCATCAGCGGCACGCTGACGCCTGCAAACCCGGTTTCCTATAACCCGGCCGAAAACGACACCACCAGCAATGGATACGGCACCCTGGCTGAGGCGGGCTGGAGCGGCTCCAGCGCGGTATCCGGCGTATTCCGCAACTCGGATACGCCTCTCGCCATAGCGACGCTTAAAGACACTCTCTGGGTCTTCTATCAGCCACTGACCGATGCGCATATCTGGGCATGTCCGGGCGCTTACCTTAGAAAAAGAGAGTAGCAACTCTCACCTAAAGGGGGATCTATGCACCAGGTTTAAGGCGTTCAGCAAACTCGCCGATACCACCAAGACTCTTATTACTGAGAGACCAACGCTCAGGCTCATTATATTCAAACTGAATATTCATCTTATAGTGTGGGCGAGTAATATGAATCAAACATTGATGCCATGATTTTTCTTCTAACTTTTCCATCTCAGCACGTAAAGCTCGAATTTTTCTCATAGTATCGGATTCTGGAAGCGCTGCTTCATACCCGCCTTTATAGTAATAGATATAACCAGTCATAGACGTATCTCCATATGCAAAGTCGCCCACTACAGAAAGCCCCCACCATAAATCATTTTGATAATCTTCACAGCGTAATATCAGCTCTCCAATTTCCATCACCAGCTCGTCACATGCGCGGTTTTTCACTTTCTGCTCCAGGGTTGCGAATCAGTTGCATATTCTTGAGGACTCACTGCACTCAACCACTGCCCAAACCACCATTACTGATTTCTAAACCAGCATCAATTACATCACTCGCAGCACAGAAGCCAAGCAAGCGCCCTCCTCTTTTTTGTATAATAGATAGGATATGAGTGACTTATAACTACCTGATCACCCTATACCGAAGCACAGCAAAACAAGCAGTCTGGCCACTAAGGAAGTAATTTCAAAAGCACACCATGCTGAAGGCCTCAATGATCCCCAGGTCAGCTTCTCATCATTTCTCATGTCCTATTCAGGGGAAACTCTCGGGGCATTTGAACTTATATCTTTCGCTCTCGCAGATATACAAGAGTCATTGAATTTCGACAGTGAAGAACTGTTCTCCTATTCGCATAACTGAAAGCTATTGTGCTTGCAATACACGGATAAAAGCACTCTTTCACCAATCAATTACGTGTACAGAACCAAACACATATGCTCGACCATAAGGCGACCTATATAACGACTCTGGATAATCTAATTTCCGCCCATGAATGTATTGACTGGATTCAATACATTGACGATCAAAACCCCAAAGCCGCCCCTCTTCACACACATACACGAGATATTTCATGAAGGCTGCGAGGTCAAAGCTGGAATCAAATACGTGCTGCGAACAGATGTAATGTATCGCCGGACGGATTAGTTTTTTCTGGACGGGAAATACAGGAGAAGGGAAAGCAGGCCTCCCCTTCCTCCTGCCATGCTGTCAGGAGAAAAGGGAAGCTGAAGCGCTTTCAGTTCAGGAAAGCTTACTTGCGGATTACTTCCGCTTTCTCGTGATCCGCCGCTTTAACCGGGGAGTGTTTCTTCAGATAACTCATCAACACTTCCGCGTCGACAAACCCACTGTTCACGTAGCCCGGATGAGTGTCGATTTTCGGATAGCCATCACCGCCGGAAGCGATGTAGCTGTTGATAGCCATACGATAAGTCTGCTTCGGATTGATAGGCTTGCCGTTTACCTTGGCGGACTTCAGTTTGCCGCCAACTACTTCCAGCTGCACACCGGCGAACTGGGCGAACGCGCCGCTATCTACCGGCTTCTCCGCCACAATGCGCAGGTAGTCCAGCAGCTCTTTGCCGCTCAGGTCTACGGAACTCACCATGTTGGCGAAAGGCTGCACCATCAGCACTTCTTTGTAAGTGATTGGGCCTGCGTCAATGCTGTCGCGTACGCCACCGGAGTTCATCACCGCCAGATCCGCTTTCACCTTTTCCATTTGCGCCGCCGCAATCAGGTGGCCCAGGTTAGTCGGTTTGAAACGCACCACTTTGCGGTCGCCTTCCAAACGCTTGTCAACATCGCCCACGACCTGATTCAGCTGCTCCTGACCTTTGTCCTGGTAGGGTTGCAGGAAGGCCAGCACTTTCTGATCCGGTTTGATTTCTTCGCTCACGAATACGCGCTCGTCTTCACCCTGCGCGTTTTTAACCTTCTTCTTCAGGTTAACCGGAATCAACTGATATTTAACCAGTTTCAATTCGCCATTGCGGTATTCCAGATCCGCACGCCCCACGTATTTGCCCCACTCATGGGCCTGCATGATCAGCGTGCCGTTCTGCACATCCGGCATACAGGGATCGCCCGGCTTGTAGGACTCATTCCGCTGGTTCTCGCCAGTCATACAAACAGGGTCCTGGGAGTGGCCGCCAACGATCACGTCGATGCCGGAAACGGTTCTGGCCAAAGTAACGTCGCCCGGAGCGTTAATGCCGTAATTAGCGTCAACGTAGTGACCCATATGGGTCGCCGCGATAACGACGTCCGCCTTTTTCTTCAACTCAGGCAGTACTTTCGCCGCTTCGTCAGAAGGCTTGGTGAACTGAACCGCGTCAATAAATTCAGGGTTGCCCAGCTTCTTGGTGTCTTCCGTCGTCAGACCCATTACGCCAATGCGCAGACCATCGACGTTGAAGATTTTATAGGGTTCGAACAGGCGCTTGCCGTTGGAGTCGTAGATATTCGCCGCCAGGAATGGGAAGTTCGCCCACTGTTCCTGCATACGCAAAATGTCGATCGGGTTGTCAAACTCATGGTTGCCGATCGCCATGGCGTCGTAACCGACCATGTTCATCCCTTTGAAATCCGGCTCAGCGTCCTGCAAATCGGACTCAGGAACGCCAGTGTTGATATCGCCGCCGGACAGCAGCAGCACATGACCGCCTTCCGCCGTCACCTCCTGACGAATCTCATCCACCAGAGACTTACGCGCCGCCAGGCCGTACTCGCCGTATTTGTTGGGCCAGAAGCGGCCGTGATGATCATTGGTGTGCAGGAGGGTAATATGGTACGTCTTGTCTTTCTGCGGACCCGTTTGCATCGGGGCGCAGGCGACGACCGTCAATGAACAGGCCGCCAGAATGGCCAGGCCCAGTTTGCGTTGCTTTGCTACCATGTGTTTTTCCTTTCTGTTTTTATATCTGGGCCCGTTGTCCTTTGGGAACAGCGCCGATTTTGAAACATATTTCATTACTCACAGTGAAGACTCCGGCGAGCTGGCTACGCCGCCGAATCGCGTCTCCGGCAATGAGAAAGGGAAAATAGCCAAAAAGGGGTGGCGAAAGCAATCGCCAACAGACCCAAGCCCTAAGCTGAGTTATTCTTAAACGCCCGTGGCCGCTTAGTAACGTTCACTTCGCAAAAGGCCCTTGGAGTACAAGGGCCTTTTATCATGAGAAGTTCGTTACCGTCATTATTCTATTTATCAGTTCAGCGCACTTTGTGCTGGATGATCGTATCCAGGAACAAAGAACGTACTTTCTCCACCTCCAGGTCCATACAGACCTTGGCGGCGGGACGGTCTTCCCAATGCTTGAGCAGATAGGTGTAGCCCTTACGATTAATCGTCAATTGCCCTGCTCCAACCCCTTCACTAATAACCCGCACAGGTCCGCTGATGCAGGTAAACAGTTCCGGAGCCACCACATAAGCCACCGCGGCGGCGTCGTGCATACAGCAGCCCGCTTCGTCATGGTCGGACGCTGCGCCGGTATTCGAGTAGTAATTCACATAAAAACGGCTGGTTTCCCACAGCAATTTACCAGTTTCACCGGCGTTGTCGCGCAGTTGCGCCAGATTGCTGTCCGTAAGAATGATTTTATGCGTTACATCCAGGCCAACGATAACCGCCGGCCAGTCCGCGCCCAACACCACGTCTGCGGCATGAGGGTCAGACAGGAAGTTCGCTTCGGCGATAGGCGATACGTTGCCTGGCTCGTCTACCGCGCCGCCCATAATCACCAGAGAACGCAACTTGCTGGGCAGGTCCGGGTCTAGCTTGAGCGCCAGCGCCAGGTTGGTCAGTGGTCCAATCGCCACGACAGTCAGCTCGCCATTCAGGCGATTGGCCTGCTCAACGATAAACTCCGCTGCGCTTTGCGCCACGGCTTGTCCTTGAGGAGCGTCATAATCCATGTTGCCCAGACCGTCCGCGCCGTGAACAAAGTCAGGGTGCGGCAGCGGCGACTGTACCAGAGGGTACTTGGCGCCTTGCGCCACTGGCAGATTCGGAACGCCAAAATGCTCCGCCAAAGCCAGCGCGTTGCGGGTGGCGCGAGCAACCGGCACATTGCCGAAAACAGTGGTCAGGCCCACCAGTTCAATCTCAGGATGCGCCAGGGCAAAGGCGATCGCCATCGCATCATCTACGCCGGGATCCGTATCGATAATAATTGGGTACATAAATCAATCCACCTCCTGGGCGGTTGGAATACTGGGAGAAGCGCCGGGGCGGGTGACCGCAATGCCGGCCGCTTTAACCGCCCTGGCCAGAGCGGCGGAATGTTCATAACCGGAAATAAGCGAAGCCAGGAAATAACCGACAAAGGTGTCGCCGGCGCCCGTGGTGTCCACAGGCGTCACTTTATCCGCCGGACGGGTGACAATCTCGCCGCCGTGCATGACCAAAGCGCCTTCGCCACCCAGTGTCACCACAACCGTAGTGTTCGGGTATTTGCTCGCCAAGGCTTGCAATGCGGCGTCCGCATCTGCGGTTTCCGCCAGGTCGCAGGCTTCCATCGCGTTGAGAATCAACAGATCAACCTGCTGCAAAGGCAGCGTCTTGACGTCTTCCGTCATCGGCGCAGGATTGAACGCAATTTTCACCTTACGCTCCGCTGCGGCGGCGATCGCCCATTCCACGCCATTACATTCGTTTTGCATGAGCAGCCAGTCGCCTTCGTCCAGAGCGGACACAGCGGAGACCACCTCTTCTTGAGAAAAGCTGCGGTTGGCGCCGCCAAACAACACGATGGCGTTTTCACCCGCGTCATCCACCTGAATGATGGCGTGACCGCTGGGCTCAGCGATTTGTGAGACGGTGGCGACATCCACGCCGCTTTCGCGCATCAGGTCCACCGCCCAAGTATCCGCCGCGGACACTCGCCCCAAATGGGCGGTTTGAACGCCCGCGCGCGCCAAGGCGATGGCTTGATTAGCGCCTTTGCCGCCCAACACTGTCGTCAACGAGTCGCTGGCCAGTGTTTCCCCCGGGCGCACGAAGTGAGGCACCCGGTAGACATAATCAATATTAATAGAACCGAAATTCAGAACTTTCATAGTCTTCCTTAGGTCGTCGCCAAGGCCAAATGGTCAGAGCCCTGGCGACGCAGATATGTCTTTATCAGTGTTTGACCTAACGTTCTTTCACATAAGGCAAGCCGATCGCCTTGGGCGCCACCGCTTTGCCAAAGAAGCCCGCCAGCAGAACTACCGTCAGGATGTATGGCAACGCCTCAATCAACTGAATCGGCGCCTTGCCCAACCCTGGAATTTCCACGCCCTGCAAGCGCACGGCGACAGCGTCGAGGAATCCGAACAGCAGACAGGCGCCCAGAACAGGCAGAGGACGCCACTTACCAAAAATCAGCGCCGCCAGCGCGATAAAGCCCTGCCCGGCCGTCATATCCCGTACGAACTGCGCATTCTGAGCGGAGGAGATATAGGCGCCGGCGAAACCGCACAAAATACCTGCGCACAGTAATGCGGCGTAGCGCATGCGATGTACGGAAATCCCTGCGGTATCCACTGCTTTCGGGTTCTCGCCAACGGCTCTCAAACGCAAGCCGAAACGCGTGCGGAACAACAGCCACCAGGAGAACGGCACAACCAAAAAGGCCAAGTAAACAAAGATATTGTGGCCGCTGAGCATTTCAGAATAGATACCGCCGATTACCGGCACATCTCTCATCATCTCCGCGCCCGGGAACTCAATAATGGAAAAGCGAGCGGCGTCAGTCAGCTGCGGGGTTTGTCCGCCCTGCTTGAACCAGCTCAGACCCAGCGTCATCGTCAGGCCCGCAGCCAGAATGTTGATAGCCACGCCGCTGACGACCTGATTACCACGAAACGTGACACAGGCGACGCCATGCAACATCGCCAGAGACACGGAAACCATAATGGCCGCGCCCAGACCCAGCCATGCGGAATTGGTCAGGTAAGCGACCGCCGCCGCAGTGAACGCAGCCGCCAGCATTTTACCTTCCAGGCTGATGTCCACCACGCCGGAACGCTCGGAAAACATGCCTGCGAAGGCGGCGAAAATCAGAGGCGTGGACACGCGCATGGTGGCGTCCAAAGTGAGAATCAAGGTATCGATCATGCCGTTTTCTCCTTGAACATATTGGCGATCAAGGGCTTATACAAAAACTCCAAGGCGCCACAGAACAAAATAACCAGACCCTGCATGACCACGACGATGTCCCGGTTCACGTTGGACATTTCAAAAGCCAGCTCAGCTCCACCCTGATACAACGCGCCGAACAACAGCGCCGCCAGCACGATGCCGATGGGATGATTGCGCCCCATCAGAGCGACCGCAATGCCTGCAAACCCATATCCATAATGGAAATCCAGTAACAGACGATGCTGCACGCCATTGATTTCATTAACGCCGACGAAGCCCGCCAAGGCGCCGGAGATCGCCATGGCCAACAACATCACCCGCGCAGGTTTGATACCCGCGTAGACCGCCGCCTGCTGGTTGCTGCCGACGGTGCGAATCTCGTAGCCCCACTTGGTTTTCCAGATAAATACCCAGGCCCCAAATGCGCACAGCAAAGCCAGGAACAGAGAAATGTTCAATGGAGAGCGTTCAAACTCAATGCCAATCGCCGCGAACAAGTCATGCATAAAAGGCAGCCAGGCGGTTTCCGCCAGAGCGCGACTTTGCGGCGCCATCTGTCCCGGTTCACGCAGAACGTTCACCATGAGATAAACCATCAGCGATGACGCCAGGAAGTTGAACATGATCGTGGTGATAACGATGTGGCTGCCGCGATAGGCCTGCAGCCAGCCAGGGATAAACGCCCAAGCGGCCCCGAACAGCGCAGCGGCCAGAGTGCTCAGCAACAGCAACACCGGCCCGGGCACGGAAGCGTCCAACGCCAGACACAGCAGACCGACGCCCAGGCCGCCAATGTAGGCCTGACCTTCGCCGCCGATATTGAAAAGGCCGACGTGGAAAGCGATCGCCACCGCCAGACCAGTAAAGATGAAGTTAGTGGTGTAATACAGCGTAAACCCAATGCCTTCCTGGTAGCCAAAGGCGCCGTACAACAGAATTTCAGCCGCTTCCAGCGGGTTAACGTCGATCAGCCAGAACACCACGGCGGATATCAGCAATGCGGTAACGACGTTCAACAGCGGCAACAATCCGACATTGACCCAAGTGGGCAAATTACGATCCAGACCTTTCATTATTCTTTCTCTTCGCTGGCGTTGATATCCCGGGACGACGACATCATCAGCCCCAGCGTACATTCATCCGCCTCCGAGGCGGCTAACTCTCCAGTGACGCGGCCGTCGCACATGACGATGATGCGGTCGCTCAGAGAAAGAATCTCATCCAGCTCAACGGATACCAACAGAATGGCGCCGCCGCGGTTGCGCATATCCAACAGACGCTGATGGATAAACTCAATCGCGCCGATGTCCACGCCGCGCGTTGGCTGGCCTACCAGCAACACTTTAGGCGTCTGATCGAGTTCACGGGCGAGAATGAGTTTCTGCTGGTTGCCGCCGGAGAAGTTGGCGCATTTAAGGTTGGGGTCCTGGGGACGTACGTCGAAATCGGCCATCAATTCCGCGCAGTGTTTACCAACAGTGGAGCTACTTAGTACGCCCTTACTATTCCAGGCGGAGCTGCGATGATAGCCCAGAATCGCGTTTTCACTGGCGCTGAAGGAGGTCACCAGGCCAACCCGATGACGGTCCTCCGGCACGTGGGCCACGCCGGCTTTGCGCATCTCAGAGGGGCAGACTTTATGGTCAGCGGAAATTAACAGGTCGCCGTAGCGAATTTCCCCGGATTCCGGCGAGACCATACCCGCCAGCGCTTCCATCAGCTCGGTCTGCCCGTTGCCGGACACCCCTGCGATACCGACTATTTCGCCAGCCGCGACTTCAAAGGAAACCCCTTTCACCCGCTCAATGCCTTGGGCGTCGCGCACTTTCAGGTTGGAGACGGTGAGCGCTTTGGAGCCGGCATCCGTCGCAGGCTTCTCTAATTGCAGCACCACCTTGCGCCCGACCATCAGCTCAGCGAGCTCTTCAGGGTTGGTGTCCGCAGTGCGGCGATGGGCCACCATCTTGCCTTGGCGCATAACGGACACATTGTCCGTCACGTGCATGATTTCTTTCAGTTTGTGTGTGATCAAAAGGACGGTCACGCCCTGCTCTTTCAGAGATAACAGTATCTTGAACAGGTCGTCTGTTTCCTGCGGCGTCAGTACGCCGGTGGGCTCGTCCAGGATCAGAATTTTTGCGCCTTTGTACAGCGCCTTCAGGATTTCCACCCGCTGCTGTACGCCGACCGGCAGCTCGCCAACCAGGGCGTCAGGGTCAACTTTAAGGTTGTACTCCCGGGACAGTTTACTCAAAGCCTCGCGCGCCTGCGCCTGGCCCTTGCTCAGCAACATGCTGCCTTCGCAACCCAGAGTAATGTTCTCCAGCACAGTGAAGGTATCCACCAACATGAAGTGCTGATGCACCATGCCGATGCCGACGTCGATGGCGTCCTGAGAATCGTGGATTTTTGCTTCCTTGCCGAAAACTTTGATGGAACCGCTGTCCGCCTGATAAAAGCCGTAGAGTATGCTCATCAGGGTCGACTTACCTGCGCCGTTTTCACCAATGACGCCGTGTATAGTTCCCTGTTCGACGGAAAGGCTAACGTCCGAATTAGCCAATACAGCGCCGAACCGCTTGCTGATACTCTCAAGCTGCAATGCGTTACTAGTCATGGAAATGGGAAATCCCGAATTGGTTTATCGGTTGTTAGTTTACTCGGAAATCCGCCGGGCTTAAGCACCCGCGCAGGGTTTTTTCTCATTTTTCTGACCAAGTAGTCAAGATAAATGACAGACCCGGGCAAGAAAAAACTTGTCCCGGGGCGTCTAAAAACCCGGCTTCGGGCCCTTCACGCCCGGCGATATTTCTTTCGTGGCGGCGCTTACAACGCCGTCGTTAAATTCACAACCCGCTTAGTATTTGCAGCTGTTGTCAGACATGTAGTCGTGCACTTTGATCTTGCCGGAAATGATATCCGCCTTGATCTGATTGACCTTCTCTTCCATTTCCTTGGTCACCAGCGAGCGGTTGTGTTCATCCAGCGCCCAATCAACGCCGTTTTCCGCCAACCCTAGGGCTTCAACGCCTGGCTCCCACTTGCCGTCTTTGGCCGCCATCCAGTTGCTGTACGCCGCTACGTCAACACGCTTGACCATGGAAGTCAGCATGGTGCCTGGATGCAGGTGGTTCTGGTTGCTGTCTACGCCGATAGCGTATTTGCCCACGTCTTTGGCCGCCTGGTATACGCCGCTGCCGCTGCTGCCAGCCGCTGCGAAGATAACGTCCGCGCCGCTGTCAAACTGGCTCTTGGCGAGTTCCGCCGCTTTGCCCGGGTTATTGAACGCCGCGCCGGTGGAGCCGATCATGTTAGTGAAAACTTCCGCTTTCGGATTTTCGTACTTGGCGCCCTGCTCGAAGCCGCAGCCAAACTTACGAATCAGAGGGATGTCCATACCGCCGATAAAACCGACTTTACCGGTTGCGGACTTCATCGCCGCCAATGCGCCGACCAAAAATGAACCTTCATGTTCTTTGAACACGATGGAGTGAACGTTAGGATTATCCACAACCATGTCGATCAAAGTGAACTGAACGTCTGGATATTTTGCGGAGACTGAAGACACCGCATTCGCCTGGCTGAAACCAACCGCTACAATCGGGCTGGAGCCGCGACGAGCTAACTTCTCGAGACCTTGCTCAACCTGAGCCTCATTAGTAGGCTCCACCTCTTTCACTTCAACGCCGGTGTCCTTTTTAAACTTCTCCGCTCCTCGAAAAACCGCCTCATTGAATGACTTGTCGAACTTGCCGGCTTTATCGTAAACAACGGCCGGTTTGAAGTCCGCGGCGATCGCCGGCTGAACCAAAGTTAACCCCATACAAGCAGCAATTATAGTTTTTTTCATATAATTATCCTTGGTAGATCTAGGACTGAACGATCTTTTTATCATTACAGTGCGGATGCTATTACAATTCTCCATCGACGCACAATGTTGACGCACGCCTGAATTAATTGATGGCAGAATAATTTTCACGTTATAAATACGAGTTCGCGCAAATTCCGGCAGCCCCTCATGCACACCCTAACCCTGATCCGTCACGCAAAATCCTCCTGGGAAAATTCACAACTGCCTGATTTGGAAAGGCCGCTGGGAAAACGGGGATTAAGGGACGCGCCCAGGATTGGCGGTTTGCTGAAGAATATGAAATTCTCCACCGATGTATGCCTGCTGAGTCCTTCACGCAGAACCCGGCAAACTCTGCAATTACTGGGCCAGGACAATCCCGCGCTATTAAAAGTAGCGCAGGAGGACGCCAAAATTTACGAGGCGGATTACACCACACTCCTGGCTCTGATCAAACAGCAAACGCAAGCCAATCTCACAATTATTGGACACAATCCCGGTTTTACAGACCTGCTAAACGCTATTTCCGACAGCCGCATCGCTAACCTCCCCACCTGCGGCGTCGCTCAAGTCCGCTTTGACATGGAACGCTGGTCCGACATATCGCAAACGCGGGGAATTTTGCAGCTTTTTGTAACGCCAAAGTCTCTATCGGCGTAGTTTCGCCAGGCAGCCGCCCTCTTCACCCAGACAGACATTTTTTTGCAGAAATCCGTAGACTTTCCCAGTTTCATCTATACTTTCCGTAAGTTCTAAATTTATATAGAAAATATACGACCCAGATGTCTGCAACGAATATTACCGCCTTAATAGGCGGCGTCATTATTTTGGTGTTGCTTCTGATTTACTTGGGACAGTGGCGCGAAAAGGCGAAGGACGCCCGGCAACGTCAGCTCAACGCTTTGCTCGACCGTTTGCGTCTGTTGAAAGCGCTGGCCACCGGATTGCCGCCCCAATACGCCGCCAAAGACATTCGTCTGCTGGTGGTGGCGCGCGCCCAGGAAACTATCAAGGAGCTCGCCAATCTCGGTCATCGGGGCGATCACGAAAGCCAGGCCGAAGAGTGGGAAGTCATAAAGGAGAATATAAATAGTCAGGCCGACTTCCCTCAGCTTGATCTGCAAAATCAGGCAGTGATGCAGGAAGTCCGCAAACTGCTCAAGGGGCTGTACAAGTTTATTGAGGTGCAGGTCAAAAAAGGCCGCATAGAAAAGAAAGCGGGCGTCAAACACCTCCTCAACACCCAATTCCTGATTGTCCGCTCACTGGCGGACTCCCACGTCAACAAGGCCAAACACGCCCTGGCCACCAACCGGCCACGCATCGCTATTCATCATTATCATGACGCTATCGAGGCTTTGGGCAAAATAGAGAAGAATCCCCTTGCGCAGAAAAGCATGCTTATTTATCGTCAACGCATCAAAGAGCTGGAAAAACTTGCCACTGAAGCGGCGCAGACCAAATCTGAAGCAGTTGCGGAAGGAAGCGACAGGCTGAGCGCGCAATTGGACAAGATGATGACAGAAGAAGAAAAGTGGAAGAAAAAGCAGTCTTATGATTAGAGCGGACGGGCCGGACAGCGCTTGTGCTTTCCTGACCGGCGGAGCGCCGGACAGTTTCCTCTGTCTCCGCCGCTCGCTTGGCGTTCATGGGAATAACCCTTGAAAATTAGCATCAACAACCGACTATCCTTCCGACTGGCGCGCAACACCGTCGCCGTAGCCTTGCTGCTGGGCATGGTGCTGAGTCTGATCCAGGTCATCATCGACTTTCTCAACGAAAAAAATTCTCTAGACGCGGAAATTCGCGCGGTCGTCGCGATCAGCCATGCGCCGGCCTCACAGATCGCCTATAACATTGACGCCAGACTCGCCGCAGAGTTGTTGGACGGGCTGCTTGAACACCCTTCGATTATTCATGCGGAGATTATCGACACGGACAATCGGCTGCTGGCCAGTAAAGAACGCGAGCCGCAGACCTCCGCCTACCGCTGGCTCAGCGACCTGCTGTTCCAACCCAGTCGCACCTACACTGAAACGCTATTCGTACCGCAGCTGAACGACTTTGTTCTGGGCGACCTGAATGTGGTCGTGGACACTTATCCAAGCGGCGCAGAGTTTCTCAAGCGGGCGGCATTTACCCTTGTGTCCGGCTTTTTACGCAGCTTGATCCTTTCCGCGGTGCTGCTAATTCTGTTCTATATCATGCTGACCCAGCCGTTGGTAAAAGTGATCTCCGCAGTCAGCGAAGTCGATCCGGAGACCCCTGAGAAAATCCGCCTGCCTGTGCCCAAGGGCCATGAAATGGATGAAATCGGCGTCCTGGTCAACTCCACCAACAACCAGCTACAGGCCATCGATGAGAACCTGAACAAGCTGAAGAAAGCCGAATCGCGCCTGAAGACCTATTCAGAGCAGTTGGAGCAGATTGTCGACAGCCGCACCAAAGAGCTGTCCGAGAAGAACAAACAGCTCATCAAGAGCAACCACGACCTGCGCGTCGCCAAAGAGGAAGCAGTCAGCCGCGCCAAAGCCCGGGCGGACTTCCTCGCCAATATGAGTCACGAAATCCGCACCCCGTTCAATGGCGTACTGGGCATGATCAGCCTGACGCTGGAAGAGCCGCTGTCCGAGAAGCAGAAAGAACAGCTTAATGTCGCCTACAGCTCCGGCGTCGCCTTGCTGGAGTTGCTCAACGACATCCTGGACATTTCCAAAGTGGAAGCCGGCAAACTGACGCTGGAGAACATCGCCTTCGATCTTCGCAAGACCGTCGAGGACGTGTCCCGTCTGTTGGCGCAAAACGCACACGCCAAGAACGTAGCCCTGTACACCAATATTGACCCCACGTTCCCTGAGAGGGTTTACGGCGACCCCACCCGTATTCGCCAAATCGTCAGCAACCTGACTGGTAACGCCATCAAGTTTACCGAGACCGGCAGCGTGACCGTCAGCCTGAGCATTCTGAAAAACCAGAGCGTGGAGATCCGCGTATCCGATACCGGCATCGGCATCGAAGCGGACCGGCTGGAGTCTATTTTCTCCCCCTTCTCTCAAGGCGACGCCGATATCACCCGTAAATACGGCGGCACCGGTCTCGGTCTGACCCTGTGCCGGCAGCTGGTGACCCATATGGGCGGCAAGATTGAGGTGGATTCAGAACGAGGGCGCGGCAGCAGCTTCATGGTCACCCTGCCCCTGCTGGCGGACCACAACACGCCCAGCCCGAAGGTGGACGAAAGCCTGTTCAAACATCATTTTGTGCTGCTGCATCAGACAGAGAATCGCACCTTTGAATGCATCAGCGCCGAGCTGCAGAACTGGAAGTTGCCCTGCGCTTCCTATCCTTATGAACACCCACAGGACGTTCAGTTAAAAGAACAGCGTTTTGAGCCCAATACTATTATTTTGTTCGACTCTCGCTCCTTGTCTCCGTTGCTGGTGGAGCATCAGGATATCGAAAACGTGCATATGATTCTGGTGGCGCGGCAAAACATTCCGTCTGACACTGACGCCTTCAAAGCCATGCGCATTGAGCAGATGATCAGTGCGCCGGTCAGCCGCGACCGGCTGTACGACACCCTGTACAAGGCCGCCAACCCTGGCGGGGCTGCGGTGATTACGGAAGGGACGGATATGCCGGAGGCGCCGGTAGGCCAGAAACATGTGCTGCTGGTGGAAGACAACCAGGTTAACCAGCTGGTGGCGAAAACCATCCTGCGCAAGCTGGGTTACGAGGTCAGCATCGCCAACAACGGACAGGACGCCCTGGATCTGGTGGGCAACGACCATTACGACATCATTTTGATGGACTGCCATATGCCAGTCATGGACGGCTACGAGGCCACGCGACTGATTCGTCAAAACGCCAAGTACGACGCCCTGCCTATCATCGCGGTCACCGCAAACGTCATGCAGGGCGACAAAGAGCGCTGTCTCAGCTGCGGCATGAATGACTACCTCACCAAGCCTTACGAGAAAAAAGCGCTCACCCAAATGCTGGCGAAATGGCTGGAAGACCCTGTTGCAGCGGCCGCCAGCAGCAAATTTGCCTAAACGCATCAGCTCAGTTGCTGAATGCGATCCAGAAAGCCGCGTAAATCGCCTTTCAAGCGTTCAAGCTCCTCAATCGCCACGTTCGCCTGACACAGCAATTGCATCGGCACTTTCGCCGCCCGCGCCTTAAGCTCCCTTCCCGCGTCAGTCAGCCCCAGCAAAACGCTACGCTCGTCTTCCGCTGAGCGCTGACGGGTGATCAGCCCCTGCTGCTGCAATCGCTTCAGTAGCGGCGTCACCGTCCCGGTATCCAACAACAGACGCTCGCAGATGTGCTTGATGCTCATCGCCTCACCGGACTTGTCCCCCTCCCACAGCACCAGCATGGCCAGATACTGCGGATAGGTCAGCCCCAGCTCATTCAACAGAGGCCGGTAGAGAGACGTCATACTGCGAGAGCAGGAATACAGCAGAAAACAAATCTGGTTATCCAACGCCAGCAACTGGTCTTCCCGTCCCTCCTGACAAGCGGGTAGCGTCACGCCAACAGTTCCTTGATCGGCTTTTCCAGCTTCTCTGGCGTAGCGGTGGGCGGAAAGCGCTCAAGAACTTTACCGTTCTTGTCCACCAGGAATTTGGTGAAATTCCATTTGATCCCCTCCGTCCCCAATAGCCCTTTAGATTGGCTCTTCAGAAACTTATAAAGAGGATGCGCGCTATCGCCGTTGACATCGATCTTGGCGAACATCGGGAAGCTGACGCCATAGTTAAGCTGGCAAAACTCGGCAATCTCAGCGTTCTCTCCGGGGTCTTGCTGCATGAACTGGTTACAGGGAAACCCCAAAACTTCCAGGCCCTGATCTTTGTATTTCTCATACAAGGACTCCAGACCGGAAAACTGTGGCGTGAAGCCACATTTGCTGGCGGTGTTGACGATCAACAGCACCTTGCCCTTGAATTCAGACATGTCCCGCTTCGCGCCTTTGATGTCCTCTACCTGATAGTCGTAAACGCTCATAGGTTTCTCCTTTGTATTTCGAAAAATAATATTGTGCACAATATATATTTTCAATCTCTCCTGAGATCTTTTGCGTTCAGGGTCACAAAACTTCGCCGCCAGGCAGGCTCCAGGCGGCGATCGTTGTGTACTTAGCCCTTACCCGTTTTCTCAGCGATTAGCCAACGCTGTAGGCCAGGATCTGGCTCAGCTGGCAGAGCTGTAATGAGTAGGTGTGCGCCAACTCATTGAAAAACGCCTGGGTATGCTGCAGTTGCTTCTGCGAAGTCGGGATTTTCTCCACCACGCCCATCACTTTGAGCGCGGCGACCACATCGTCCGTCAGCAAAAAGGTGTCCTTGCCGACCATCCGCAAGAAACGCGCCCCTGATTGCCCGCCCATTTGCTTACCCTGTTTGGCGAGATAACGCCACAGCCCGACAATATCCGTCTCCGGCCATTCCGCAAGAAAACGACCGAAACCGCCATGAGCGCGGGAGACTTCTCTCACCATCGCGGCGTTATACGGAATCGAGCACATCTTGCCCCAGTGCCGGATGAGCCGGGCGTCTTTCATACGCTCATCCAGATCGGACTCTGACAACAGTTCTGCTTTTTCCGGCTCAAAGCCGAAAAACGCTTCTTCAAAAGCCGGCCAGCGAGAGTCGACAAAACTGTGCTTCAGCCCGGCGCGAAATATCCGCCGAGTGATATTGGAAAGATAGTAAGCGTCGGACTGTTGCGTCAGTTGCTCTGCATCCGCCGCCACTGATAACCCAGCGCGCATAGCCTCGTCGGAGCCGAAGCGGTCCCGCACCGCCGCCAGCCGATCTGCAAATTTCACGATTATTCTCCTGAGACGCGGAGCGCCGGTTATTCGTCTTCCTTTTTGGCGTCGCCGTCAGCGGAATGAAAGCGCAGCGAGGCGGAGTTAACACAGTAGCGCTGCCCGGTGGGCTGCGGGCCATCGTCAAAAACATGTCCCAGGTGCGCGTCGCACTTGCTGCACAGGATTTCCGTGCGCACCATCATATGGCTCATATCCATTTCTTCCGTGATTTTTTCTTTTTCCATCGGAGCCCAAAAACTGGGCCAGCCACAGCCGGAATCATATTTATTCTCCGAGGTGAACAGCGGCTCGCCACAGCAGATGCAAACGTACACGCCCGCGTCTTTCGTGTCGTAATATTCACCCGTGAAAGGACGCTCCGTCCCCTTCCCTCGGGTCACCCGATACTGCTCATCCGTTAGTTGTTGGCGCCACTCCTGGTCGCTTTTCTTTACTTTATCCATAAGACCTCCGACTCAATTACTCTCTGCTCGCTTGAACGATATTCCATTTACTTTGACGCAGGCGGCGCTGAATTGTTCCGCACCTTGCGCCGACACAAGACTGCGATATGCGACTTTCCGCATCCCGCTTGTAATTATGGGGACATCAATTGAATAATACGCAGCCCCCTTTTATGTTCTATATATATGTTTCTTATAGGCCAGTTCCCGGCAGCGGTTTAAGTATGCATGAAATCAAGAAATCAAATAAGTTGCTCCACGTCTGTTATGAAATTCGTGGGCAAGTGCTCCAGGAAGCAAAACGCCTGGAAGAAGAAGGCCATCGAATCCTGAAACTCAATATCGGCAACCCCGCCCCATTCGGGTTTGACGTTCCGGAAGAGATCCAGCAAGACGTTATTTACAACCTCAGCCATGCGCAAGGTTATGCGGATTCTAAAGGTCTGTTCGCCGCGCGCAAGGCGGTGCAGCATTACACCCAACAATGCGGCATCGCCAACGTGGATATCGAGGACATTTACCTGGGCAATGGCGTCAGCGAGCTGATCGTCATGGCGATGCAGGCGCTGCTGAACACCAACGACGAAGTATTGATTCCAGCGCCGGATTATCCGCTGTGGACCGCCGCCGTTACTTTGTCCAGCGGCCGCGCCGTCCACTACCGCTGCGATGAGCAGTCGGACTGGTTCCCGGATATTGCGGACATCGAAAGCAAGATCACCGAGCGCACCAAGGCGATCGTCATTATTAACCCCAACAACCCCACCGGCGCCGTCTATTCCCGGGAATTGTTGCAGCAAATCGTGGAGCTGGCGCGCCGTCATCGCCTGATCGTCCTCGCCGATGAGATTTACGACAAGATTCTCTATGACGAAGCGGAGCACACCTGTATCGCCTCATTGGCGGACGATCTGTTGTTCCTGACCTTCAACGGCCTGTCCAAAAACTATCGGGCGGCAGGCTATCGCGCCGGCTGGCTGATCGTCAGCGGCGCCAAATTGCGCGCCTATGACTACATTGAAGGCCTGACCATGCTCAGCTCCATGCGTCTGTGCTCCAACGTGCCGGCGCAACTTGGCATTCAAACCGCATTGGGCGGCTACCAGAGCATCAACGATCTGGTAGCCCCGGGCGGACGCCTGCTGGAGCAGCGCGACACCGCCTACAATCTGATTTCGCAGATCCCCGGCGTCAGTTGCGTCAAACCACGCGGAGCCATGTACCTCTTCCCTAAAATTGATCCCAAGGTACTGACCATCCACAATGACGAGAAAATGGTGCTGGATCTGCTGCGGCAGGAGCGCATCCTGATCGTTCAGGGCTCCGCCTTCAATCAGCCGGACACTCAGCATTTCCGTCTGGTGTTCCTGCCAAGGGTGGATGAACTGGAGGGCGCGGTTGGCCGCATCAGCCACTTCCTGCAAGGCTACGAACAATAATTCGTCGCCTTTGCGGCGGACGCGCTTCAACAGGCGTCCGCCTTTATAGCGAACTAACCGAGAATTGAATCGTGCCAGAAATACACATAGAAGAGTTCTACAAGGACGCAGCCAAAGTCCTGATTCAGCTCTATAACTCTTTTCCCCGCAAAAGCGCCGTCTTTGTGGAGGATATTTCCGGTGCGGACACGCCGGATGAGTTCGGGCTGCACAGCGTACGACATCAAGCCTGTTTCGCCGCCATGATCTGGCTGTCGGAAGAGGGGCTGATTCGCTTCGTGGACACCATCAGACAGGAAGCCATCGATCAGGCGGTGCTGACTCAACCAGCCTTTTTGAAACTCAACAGTCTGGCCGTCAATCAAGCCGTCTCGCCGACCCTGCAGCGTTTTATCAGCGCTTTGGAAGAAAGCGGCGACGCCATGCCCAATACCGCCATGAGCAATATCCAGCTCATCAAGAAGGCGCTGCATAAAGCGACTTCCACGCAATTGGCGGAGCTCATGCAATGCATCCTGTTTGCGCCAGCGCAACACTGATAAAACATACGCCCCACTCCGTTGAGCCAGACAGACGTATCAAGGGTAAATCCGGTTTACCCTTGTTTTGAATATTCGCTTTAGCGATTCCTACTTCAGGGCTGAAACGCCGCTCCCACTGCGCGACCGACATCGGCAATCGCCTTGTTGCGATCGTCAAAAGTCGCTTCCGTCTCTGTGATATACACGGTCACGATCAGAGGCTCGCGCCCCTGCGGCCAGATCACCGCCACGTCATTGGTAGAGCCGTAAGCGCCGCCGCCAGTACGGTCGCCAATGCGCCAGTCTTGCGGCAAGCCTGCGCGCAACTTGGCGTCGCCCGTTTCGTTCGCGAGAAACCAGGCAGTCAGTTGCTGACGGGATGCGGGCGACAGCGGAGAGTTCAAGAACAGCTTCCGCAATGTAGACGTCATTGCCGCAGGCGAGGTCGTATCCCGTGGGTCCCCCGGCGTCGCCTCGTTCAGTTCAGTTTCCCAGCGATCCAGACGGGTGATTTCATCCCCCAGACCACGCAGGTACTCGGTCAGCTTGGGCGGACCGCCGACCGCTTTCAGCACCAGATTGGCCGCCGTATTATCGCTTTTGGTCATGGCCGCCTGGCACAGTTCTCCCAGCGTCATTCCCTCTCCGCCGATACGGTTCTTGGTGACAGGAGAATAGGTAACAATATCCCGAGCTTGAATCTGGACGCGGCGCGCCAGATTTTCCTCGCCGGCGTCCACTTTCGCCAGCAACGCCGCGCAGGCCAGCACTTTAAAGGTACTACACAGGGGAAAACGTTCCTGTCCACGCTGCTCCCAGGTTCGGCCGGTCTGCGTATCCAGCACCATCACTCCCATGCGCGCGCCCAGCCGATCTTCCAGTTTTGCAAAAACCTTTTCCAACTGAACAGGCTTATCCGCCGCTGCGCTGACGCCGGAAAAAATCAATAGCCCGCCTACGCACGCCGATCCCAGTAACGCCGTCAAACGACGACGCGTCACCAAAAAACTCATAAGTATCTCCAAGATTACTCGCCATGTTAAATGAAGTGACTAAGCGTTGGCTTTATAAACGTCGAAAAAGGGTCCGGTCTGAAAAGCACAAATTATATTTATACCAAACCAGCGACAAAGCCCTTAACGCTTAGGGATGGATAGCTTATGATCCAAGAGAATTGATAACAAACGACCAATTTTTGCATTAGCCATAAATTAAATTTGGGCATCCATGGCCAGACCACATCTTCCTCTAAACGCCATCAGAGCTTTTGAAGCCGCCGCGCGACACCTGAGTTTCACCCAGGCCGCCATCGAACTTTGCGTCACTCAGGCCGCCGTCAGTCACCAGGTCAAGGTGCTGGAAGAGCGCCTCAACGTGAAGCTGTTCAAACGCCTGCCCCGCGGACTCATGATCACGCCAGAGGGCGAGGCGCTGTTACCCACCGTCAATCAGGCGTTCGACCGCATGTCTGAGGCGTTGTCCCGGCTTGAGGGAGGACAAGTTCGCGAAGTGCTGTCGTTGGGAGTGGTGGGAACTTTCGCGGTGGGATGGCTACTGCCGCGTCTGGCTGACTTTCAGCAGCAGCACCCCTTTGTGGAAGTACGTCTATCGACCAATAACAATCGCGTGGATATCGCCGCGGAAGGCCTGGATTACGCCATCCGGTTCGGGGACGGAGCCTGGCATGGCGTCGACGCCGCACCGCTTTTCGAAGCGCCGTTAACGCCTTTATGCATCCCCGCCCTGGCGGAAACGTTGCGCACGCCGGAAGATTTGAGCGGACACACGCTGTTGCGATCCTATCGCGCCAACGAATGGAGCAACTGGTTCGCCGCCGCCGGCATGGCGCATCCGGCCAACTTGATAAAAGGCATTGTTTTCGACTCGTCCATCGCCATGATGGAAGCAGCATTGCAAGGCGTGGGCGTGGCTTTGGCGCCGCCACTGATGTTCGCCCGCCATCTCGCCTCCGGGACCATTCAACAACCGTTTTCCTGCTTCATTTCCGAGGGAGGATACTGGCTGACGCGACTGAAATCCCGCTCGCCCACCCCAGCGATGGAGGCGTTTCGAGATTGGATGACGCAGTGGGTGGAAGTGGAGAAGCCGCCCCGTATGGAACAAGGCTCAGCTTGAGCCAACCGGACTGGCCATAAATATCGCCACTCGCGCCAGCCCCGCATCGCGATGCTTCTGGCTCTCGCCGAAGGCATCGCCTTCTATCGTAGCCAGTAGATTCCTTCTCTGGGGATAGCGCACAAAAATAAATTTATCCCAGTTATCCTGCAGCATGCAGTCCGGTTCTCCCGCCAGCAAACAAACCGGCGTTCCGCCATATACGGGAAACGCACCTCGTCGCATCAGTTCAAATCCGGCCAATTTAGCGTAGCGATCATAGGCTTCCTTACCGCTAACGGAAGGCTCAGACTCCACCTCTCCCTGATACTCCGCTACCGCTTTGTATTTATTCAGATTGTAGACGAACAAGGGATCATCCAGGCTTTGACTTCGAGCGACAGCCATTTGAGCTTGGTCAGGCCAAATCGCCGTATTTTCAGCCGCCCACCCGGCAGCAGGCGTCCCCGTATCACGAACGCCTTTAAACACCTGAATCAGCCTGGACATCCATCTCACCATCCGAAACAGCCAAGGAGATTCAGGAACCACCGCCAGCACGGCCCACGACTCACAATGCCTCCGCAAAGCTTCGCCATGAGTCGCCATAAAGCTCAAAGCAGCCTTGGGCGAGGGAAACTCATCAATCAAAATTTCATCCAGCCACATCCCCTCCCTGGCGACCGGGTCCGCCTGCACGCGAAACAACCGCTCACCACCGCATTGATTCGCACTCTCTCGCAGCCAACTCAGATAATCCTCGCTGCGCTTTATTTTCAAATGAAACACCAAAGCGACCCTTTTCCCCGCGGCCCGCTTCTCCAAATCCTTGCCTGCATCATCCAGAAAAATCGAAACCGTCACGCTCCTTCCACTCCCTATTCAAACCCCAATCCACTTATTAGCGCCACGAGCAAGGGCTGAGGTCATTGAAAGCAAACATCTCAATGCAGTCACTCATCCCAACCCGAAATACTCAGTGATACGACATGATGCTTTAAACAAACAATGAGAACACCTGATTCACTAAAGTGAAATATGATGAAATAACGACTAAAAACAAAGAGAAAAACTTGTTTTCAAATAAAGACAAACACTCCGAGTGTCCGAAGCGGCTTTATACGAGAATATCCGAAAAACAACCACCTCTAACATAACTCTACAAATCAAACTAACACACACAAACGATTTCTGAAAAACATGTCGTTTCAAGCTTTATAATTCAAATAAATAGCTGGCAAAAAATCGAGTGACAGGATAGACCCCCAACAATAAACTGCACACTTAGCTTACACATTGGAGACATCAAATGAATACTGAAGATATCTGGCTTATTCACCACAAGGCGTCATTAAGCCCTAACAGCCCCATGAACATGGATGGTTCAAACTATGCAGTAGGTATCGCAGTCGCCCCTGGGAAAGACCTGCAAGAGGCCTTAGCGAGGCTTCATGAATATCTGAGAGACAACCATATGCAACTATTGGATATTTGGAAGTGTGTTAAGCACAACGCAAATGACTATGGCCTAGATAGCGAAGACCCCAATGGAGTAGAGCGCTCTATTAAGAAAGCGCAAGAACAAAGCAAAGTATTTTACGCATGCGGGTTATCTTCAGAAGTTTTAATAGCACTAGGGAGCGAATAAGATGCTTAGTCGCAAGGGAGCGATGACTATAGCCGAAGGAAACACCGATTACAAAGTTGATGCATCCGTTGTGCTTGGTGTTAATAAAGTATCACGTGAGTACGTATTAAGAACCACATTAGATCACTTCGACGTTTGGAGAGCTAAACACTCCGTCAACCCAATGTTGGTAATTTACCTCTATGACAACCCTTTCCCATCAAAGCAAGCATTCGAAATAGATGACGAAATATGGGTATTTGAAGTTGACGCGACAAAGCCTCAAGACTTAAGCATAGCAGTCAGGATCGGCATGTACTATTACAACGCCCAAGCAAGTGACCTGTTTGGCGATATATACGTAAAAAACCTCAATGCTGAGGGTGAAAACAAAATGGAAATGCAAGCTCTGGTTAGAGCTAACAAGCACCTTTATAAAGGCGTATCACAGGCGATCCAACAAGCTGCGACCTTGTTAGGTATTCATGGAGCAATAAATCTATGGATATTCAGCAATAAGGTTAATGAGAAAATTCCTCACGAGGAATTAGTAAAGTCTTTAAAATCAGCCAACGCAGAAACCGTCACTTCGGACTTCGAAACCAAGCGAATATACCATGTAGGTAGCAATGACGGCGATGGCCAAATGAGAAACATCACCCACTTACACTTGGCTACGTTTAGAGTTTAACCTCAAAATAGGGCGCATCCTCCTGCGCCCTGATCGGTTAATAATCTTTAATCCCTGATTTATTGATTTTCCCCCACCCGAAACATATTTTCCCAGTAGGCTTATCCCTTTAGTTTGAGGCGACTATGTTCAGGATTCTACTGTTTCTGGCAACCAACATTGCTGTAGTGCTTGTAGCGAGCGTGACGTTGCGGCTTTTGGGGGTTGAACCCTATCTGCAGGGCAGCGGACTGAATCTCACCTCGCTCCTTATCTTCTGCGCCGTATTCGGCATGAGCGGCGCGATGATCTCGCTCTTCCTGTCCAAGTGGATGGCGAAAATGTCCACCCGCACCCAGATAATCGGACAACCCCGTGATGCGACAGAGCGCTGGTTGCTGGACACCGTAAAAGAACTTTCCAGCGAAGCAGGAATTAATATGCCGGAAGTCGGCATCTTTCCCGCGCACCAGTCAAACGCCTTCGCGACCGGCTGGAACAAGAACGACGCTCTGGTGGCGGTGAGCGAGGGACTGCTGCGACGCTTCACCAAAGACGAAATTCGCGCAGTGCTGGCTCATGAGATCGGCCATGTCGCCAATGGCGATATGGTGACTCTGGCGCTGATACAGGGCGTTATTAACACCTTTGTGATGTTCTTCGCCCGCATTATCGGCAATATTGTGGACAAGGCTGTCTTCAAAAATGAAAACGGTCACGGCATCGGCTTTTTCATCACCACCATCTTCGCCGAGATTATATTGGGTATTCTCGCGTCGATAATCGTCATGTGGTTTTCCCGTAAACGTGAATTCCGCGCTGACGCCATGGGCGCCAAACTGGCTGGTTCCGGCGCGATGATTGCGGCGCTGCAACGCCTGCAAGCCGAAACCCAGATGCCAAATGAAATGCCAGACACACTGACCGCTTTTGGCATAACCGAGGGAGTTAAACAGGGACTCAAAGCGCTGTTTTCCAGCCACCCTCCTCTGGATGAGCGTATCGCCGCGCTTGCCGCCAACCGCTAAGAGCCAGAGAAGGACTTAACCTGCCTAGTCCTGAAATAGGTTAGCGCTTATTTCGTCTCAAAAAGCCCGGAGCCTGAGCCGGGCTTTCTCATTTCTGACGATTGCCGTTGATTACTTGGACAATTGCAGCTCGTGCACAAAGCCGCTGATGACGATCTTCGCCGCATCTGACAATCCGGTAAACTGCACGCCATATAGATACCTGAAAGGCGCATCATCCTGCTCCAGAATAGTGCGATTGCGGATGATGCCATTGACGTTAAACGTCTTGGTGATATCCGCCACCGTCAAAGTAAAACGCAGAATCACTTCTTCTCCGGCGTCCCCCAGTTTGACGATGGACTTTACTCCGGCGCCGGTCTTACTGATATCGATAATCACCGCCTCTTTCGGCCAGTCGCCCAACCCTGTATCGAAATCGCTGTTGACCTGAGTGGGGATTTCGACTTTGAGTCGTTCGGCGTTGCGCACTTGCAGCGCCAGCAGCTCCTTGGGATATTCCAGATGAATATGGGCGAAAGGCTGTAGCGCCATGTGTTTAACCTGACTGGTGAAGGCGCACACTTTGTTCTTCGCCACAGAGCGCACGGTAAACGGCCGATCCTTTTTCAAAATCAGCTGTTTGCCGTCCACCACAGGCGTGGTGACCATCACGCTCTGCCCGGGCACAAACCCAATCAGGCGCACATGATAGCGCGCACTCTGGTCCATGCTCTCCAGATGTAAAGGATCGCCAACTTGCAGTCCCAGCTTTTCGAATGGTATTTCCACATCCTTGGGAGAATACACCGCTGCTTTATCACCCACTCAGCCATTTCTCCAAGACTAGTATCCAGCGACGTCTACATTGTAACGCCTTTGTTCATGCCGGAATGGATTGATCGCCTCTTTCCGTGACGATAATTTCGACAGTTTAGTATCGACCGCCTGTCGCTGCTTGTGAGCCCGAATGGTCATTTTTTTGCAATGATTCACAAATAAGCGCCAATTCAGGTTGGTTTGCCTTTCAATATATTATCGTCCACTTTTCGAGCTTTTTCGCATTTTCTGTCGATAATGCCTTGGGAGAGCCTTCCTGAGCCTGATGGCTCAAGCAGACGCCATGGGCTAATTTTAGAGATAAGGACGTCTGCCGAGAGTGAAAAGTCCTGAAAACAGATGTCCATCTCGTGTCACAGGATCGTCATGAGACAAGTTTAGGCTGGTGCAAACTCTGGAGGTCCGGGCAAATGCAAGCGAACAACTGGCGTAAATCGGCAAGCGAGACTGGCGACGAAGAACGCATGAACGGCGCCGCCATCATTACGGAAAACGGTGAAGAGATCCCCATCACTGAGACCATGATTCAGCAGGCGTTGAAAGCGATGGAAGATAATTGGAATCCGTGGAGCCGCCAGCACATGAATATGCGCCAGCGGCAGAAAGGCTGAGTTACTTCGAGCTGAGATTAAACCCAACCGCGCTCAGGGTGGCGAGAAGATCCGCTTTGCCGCCCTTGAGTTCAATCTTGATGCGATCAAACCCTCTGCGCACGCGATACTCTCTGCGTAAACGATCAAACTCTTGAGCCCGCATGGGCGCATCCAGGCGCAAAGTGCGTTTTAGCTGGCTATCGTCGTGACGCACGTCATAGCTTGCTCTGATCGCAGTGTGCAACGCCCAGTCTGGATCTACTCCAGATGAAAACGCCATTCTGCGCAGCGGCGGTTCAGGCAAAAACTGCCCAAGTTTGTGTCTCACCGGCAAGCCGAGATAGCGACTCAGGTGTTGGTAAATGATCTCCGTTCCCGCCGTGCGACCATCCAGCGTGTAGCCCGCAATATGCGGCGTAGCGAAGTGACAAAGCATCGCCAGCTCCACATCAATGGCGGGCTCGTTGTTCCAGACGTCAAGCGCGACAGTCAGGCCATCGCCCCTTTGCAGTCGGCCCTTGAGCGCGGCTTCGTCAATCACTTCGCCGCGACAGGTGTTAATCAGAATCTGGTCCGAACGCAAATTCTCGATCATCGCCGCGTTCAGCAAACCCCGGGTTGGGTAGGGACCGGAATCCGTCAGTGGCGTGTGTAGGGTGATGATGTCGCACTGCAATACCTCTTCCAGAGAAAACAGATTCTGCTCTCCAGCGGCCTCTCTGGGAGGATCATTGGATTTCACCTCAAGCCCCAGCAAGGTCAGCGCGCGTTCAAGACGCCCGCCGATTTCTCCGCGCCCGATAATGCCCACAGTCTTGTCTTCCAGCTCGAAGCCCAACTGCTCACTCAGTACGGACAGACAGCTCACCACATACTCGACCACTGCGCTGGCGTTACAGCCCGGCGCATTGCTGAACCCCACTCCCCGTGAAGTGAGGTAGTCCATGTCGACATGGTTGCAACCAATGGTGGCGGAACCGACAAATTTCACGCCGGTATTTTCCAGCAGTCGCTCGTCCACCTTGGTCACGGAACGCACCAGCAGCACATCCGCGTCACGCAGGTGCTCGTTGCTGATTTCTCGCCCCGGAAGTGTATGAATTTCTCCCATTGATCCGAAAAACGGCTGCAGTAGTGGAATATTCTCATCTGCAACTATTTTCATCTTCCCTTTCCTCTTGGTCGGTATGCTCGGCTACTGCAGTAAATCATCATCCGGGTGAATCAGAGCCAGCTCATGACCCAGGTATTTCTCCAGCTCCGGAATCAGGAAGGAATCGTCCTCACAGGCGAAGCTGATGGAGACGCCCGTCGCGCCTGCGCGCCCGGTGCGTCCTATACGGTGTACGTAATCTTCCGGGTCGTCGGGAAGATTGTAATTGACCACGTGAGTCACTCCATCGATATGCAGGCCACGGCCCGCGACATCAGTGGCGACCAACACGCGGAAGTCGCCTTTACGGAAGCGCTCCAGTGTCTTCAAGCGTTTTTGCTGGGGCAATTCGCCGGAGATAAGCTCATTTTTGATGGAATGGCGATTCAAGGCTTCCGACAGGCTTCGCGTTTCATCGCGGCGGTTACAGAATACGATCACACGACGGGTCTCGCTGTCTTTCAACAGGTTCACCAACAGCTTGCGCTTGGCGCTGCTTTCCACCATGTAAACGCGCTGATCCACGGTTTTCGCGGGAAGGTGATCCACCGCCAGCATGACTTCCACCGGCTCTTCGGTCCAGCGCCGCGCCAGATTCTTGATGTCTTCGCTGAAGGTCGCGCTGAACAGCAGGGTCTGTCGCTCTCTCGGCGTCGCCCGGACAATGCGTTTGACGTCAGGGATAAAGCCCATGTCCAACATACGATCCGCCTCGTCCAGCACCAGCACTTCCACCTGATCCAGGTAAATGTCAGCGCTGGTGAGATGGTCCAGCAAACGTCCCGGCGTGGCGATCAGCAAATCCACAGCTTCATCCCGCAGCTTTCTGCGCTGACGATCCAGCTGGGTGCCGCCGATGACGGAGATAATATTCAATTTCAGGTGTTTGGCGAGCGCGCAGGCGTCTTTCTCGATCTGTAACGCCAGTTCCCGGGTCGGCGCCACCACCAGGGCTCTCGGCTCACTGGAGAAGCGCTCTTCCGCTGGGATCGGATTGGAAACCAGTCGCTGCAGAATGGTGATCAGAAACGCGGCGGTCTTGCCGGTGCCTGTCTGCGCCTGACCGATCAGGTCCACGCCCTGCAGCGTGTGCGGCAGCGTCTGCCCCTGTATCGGAGTGCAGCGCTCAAAATTCAGATCGCGAATAGCCTGCTCAAGTTTTGGATGTAAATTCAGAGAAGAAAAGAGGACGGCGTTATCCGTCGTTTGATCACTAACTGTCATGATTTTTGAAGATATTCCCGGCAAACCGACGTAGTCCAAACCACATACTTTATGCGATGGGCGACTGGACCTGCAATGTTTGCAATAAGTTGTTTAAAACAAGCCCGCCAACGCCTCATTCGCCAACCGCCCGTTCTTCGCAAGAGGGCCGGTGAATGGGATATTGAGAAGCTTATCCGCGGACGCTCCATCGCGCACCGCTTATTTGGGTTATTCCGGGATCTCCGCAAACATTCATAGCTTATCCAGTGCAAACAGAGACAGTCCGAAATTTTCCCGCCCTAAGTATGCGTCCAAAAAACAGTCCAGAAGTTGCTGGGCGCGCGGCGGCAACCCTTCTTGCAGATAGCGTCGCGCCTGTTCATGAACGGCGGCCTTGAAGGCCTCTTCCCCGGCGGCACCTTGACCGTCGAGATTATCGAAACTGATAAAAAACTTTATGCCGCAGGCTTCCGCCAGAATCCACTCCAACGCCTGCGGCTTGACTTCAACCCGCTCAAACTCCACCTGACGTTGGGCGCTGCGGCCATCCGGCTCGTACCAATACCCGTAGTCGGTCAGCTGGCGACGCGCTTCACCCGCGATGCACCAGTGAGAAATCTCATGCAAAGCGCTGTTCACAAAGCCATGAGCAAAGTGGATTTCGTTGCAACCGCCCGTCGCGGAAGCGGGTAAGTAAATAGGCTCGCCTTCTCCCCGCACCAGCACTGTATTCAATGTTTCCCGGAACAAGCCGTCGAATAAAAGCTGTAAGTCATGCGCCGTAGCGGCCGGCATGGAGAAGTCTAATCTGGAATAACTCGACAACGCGTAAAAAACCCCGATGCGTGACAGCTCCGTGTCGCTACAATCAAGCCGGGCGGCATGCCCGTCTTATGGACGCCCCATCGCCCGTGCGAAGCACTTAGAGTATAGGCGTTGCGACACATTCGGGCGGATCTTAAAAATAGTTTAACTTAACCGCAGAAAGTCGCGCAGACAGGGGCCTTGGATTATGATGGCCGATTATCGATTTTATGGATAAGGTAATCAATTGTAATTTCAACGAGAAGTTCAAGTTTTTTGAACCTTCAACCCAGTAAATTGTCATATTGAACCAGTCCATACCCGCGCAACCGAAGGGACGCCCGGGGAACAGGAGCGCCGGATAGCGCCACTATTAATTTTAAGCACCAGTAGCGAGAAACATGCCCCTACTACTCAGAGCCCTATTCATACTGACGCTGTTTTGCTGCGTCACGGTCAGAGCGGAAAATAACCTGTTCGGCGACAACAGCGGTTTTCTGGCCGAACCGGAATTCCTGCCCGTAGAGGAAGCCTACCGGTTCACGTCATCGGTGGAAGGGGACGAGTTAGTCCTGCATTGGGCGATTGCTGACGGCTATTACCTGTACAAAGACCGAACGTCAGTGACGACAGACGCAGAGGGCGTAACACAAGGGCGCTGGACCTACTCCTCCCCTGGAGAGGAAAAGGAAGATCCCTACTTCGGCATGGTCTATGTCTACCACGATGAGCTTACAATCCGCGTGCCAGTGGCGGCGGAGGAAGGCGCTGAAGTTGAGTTCAAAGTGCGCTATCAAGGGTGCGCGGAAGCCGGTTTGTGTTATCCGCCGCAGACAGAAACGACGCTATTTATCGGAACGGAGTCGGATAGCCCCGCGCCAGCGACAGCCACAAGCGACGCCCCCTCATCTACTCCACCCTCTACAGGTCAAAACGGCTCAGGCTCCGCGGTCACTTCCAGCACGCCAACCCCAAGCAAGGCCGCAGACGTTGATTTCACCTCATCCACCTCGATTACAGACTACCTCATCGCCCAGGGCCTGTTATTCAGCTTTTTCATCCTGATGGCCGTGGGTATTGGTTTGGCGTTTACGCCTTGCGTGTTCCCCATGGTGCCTATTTTGTCCAGCATCATCGTTGGGCAAAAAGAAGTCACCATGCTGCGTTCCTTTATTCTGTCCTTTAGCTACATCATGGGCATGGCCGCTGTGTATACCGCACTGGGCGCCGCCGCCGGCCACTTCGGCGAACTGGGTCAGGACGCCAACATTCAGGCGCAGGTGCAAAAACCCTGGATTTTGATTCTGTTCAGCGGGCTGTTTGTGTTGCTTTCTCTATCCATGTTTGGTTTCTACGAACTGCAGATGCCTTCGTTTTTGCGCGACAAGCTCAGCGGCCTGAACAGCAAGCAGCAAGGCGGAGAAATCCTCAGCGTTTTCATTATGGGTCTGCTGTCCGCACTGGTGGTGTCGCCCTGCGTTTCCGCGCCGCTCATCGCCGCGCTGGGATATGCGGCCTACCTGGGCTCGGCGTTCAAAGGAGGCATGGCGCTGTTCGGCCTCAGTCTGGGCATTGGCTTGCCGCTGCTGATACTCGGCACTGGCGGGACCAAACTGTTGCCCCGAGCCGGCGCCTGGATGGAGCATGTGAAGCATGTCTTTGGCGTCGCCCTGCTGGGTGTAGCCATCTGGATGCTGGAGCGTATCCTGCCGCCGGAAGCCACTCTGACTTTGTGGGCGGTATTGATCGGCGTCTCTGCGGTTTACATGGGCGCATTCACCAACGTCGAATCTGGCTGGAGCGGCTGGCAGAAACTCAGCAAAGGCCTGGGACTGGTGTTCTTTGTCTACGCCGTCACGCTGATGCTGGGCGCAGCGGCGGGCGCTAACGACCCGCTGCAACCTCTGGCGCCCTACGCGATCAAATCCGCGGCGGCGGCTACAGGCAACTCCTCCACACAGCCGCTGTCTTTCGTCAAAGTCACTTCACCAGAGCAGTTAGACCAGGAAGTCGCCAAAGCTTCCGCCAGCGGCAAGCCCGTTATGGTGGATTTCTACGCCGACTGGTGCATCAGCTGCAAGATTATGGAGCGGGAAACCTTCGTCCTGCCCGAAGTGCAAGCTGGGCTCAGCCGCTTTCATCTTATCAAGGCGGACGTCACTGACAACGACCAAGGCAATCAGGCGCTGCTCAAGCGCTACGGCATATTCGGGCCTCCCGCGTTCGTCTTCTTTGACGCCAATGGCGCGGAGCTGGCGCCCAAACGCTTCCTGGGCGAAATCTCCAAAAACGCGCTTCTTAATCACGTCAAAGACATATAAACTGCCCGGCGTCGCAATCATCCATCTTCAAGGGTTGTCAGCGCATGCCGCAAGATCGTTTTCTGCGGGGAGTGGCGTTTATCATTCTCGGCGAATGCTTTTTCGTGCTTACCGGCATGGTGGTGAAGCATATCAGCCTGGAAGCCCATGTCTGGCAGATGGTGTTTTTCCGCAATCTCTTCGGTCTGGCGCTTCTGACTCCCCTGCTGCTCCGTTCTGGACGTAGCGCTTTCAAAACCGAGCGCTTGCCGCTTCATTTTCTCCGCGCCGCCCTTGGCGTCGCCGCCTTTTCCTGTCTGATTTACACCTTCGCGTCCATTCACTTGGCGGAAGCCACCATGTTGAAACTGATGCTGCCGCTATTTATTCCAGTCATCGCCTGGATCTGGCTACGTGAGCGCCCGACGCCGGTTTTGGCGTTTTCTCTGGGATTGGGGTTCCTCGGCGTCCTGATTATCCTGCAACCGGACAGCCTTGCCGCCGCAGGGAAACTCGCCATTCTCACAGGATTGTGCGGCTCTCTGTTCGCCGCCGGAGCCAAAGTGGTCATCGGTCGCCTGGGCGCTACCGAACCCAGCGTCCGTATTGTTTTCTATTTCAACCTGTTCAGCACGCTACTGTCCTGCATTCCCATGCTCTGGTACTGGCAGGCGCTGGGGCCGGTCACCCTGCTTTGGCTGTTTCTATTCGCCATACTGGCGACAATCGGTCAGTTATCAACCACCCACGCCTATACACTGACGTCGCCGGGCAAAATAGGCCTGTACAGCTATGCGTCGCTGCCGATTGCAGGCCTGCTAGGATGGTTAATCTGGAGTGAGGAGATCTATCTGGAACTCTGGATCGGAAGCGGCCTGATTGTCTTAGCTGGCGCACTGACCTTCTTCTATAGTCGCCCCAGAAAACCGGTGATTGCGACCGCCAAAGACTGACCCTTCAGCCGCCGACTTTACGGATGTGATAAAAAAACTGTTTGTCCCGCTCACCTGAAGCCAGCAATTCGTGCCCCAAGAACTGACAAAACTTGGGGATATCTCTCTGGGTGGAGGGATCTGTCGCCAATACTTCGATAACGCACCCCACTTCCACGTCATTGATGCGGTTATGCAGCATCATGACCGGCTCGGGACAAAACAGACCGCACACATCCATGACGCTGTCGATCGAGTAATCTACGTTTTCGTTCTTGCTGTCGTTCATTGCAACCTCTCCATTTCGTGGCGGCGATTATACACCTTCAACGCCGCATCGACCTCAATTGCATGGGATTGCTTGTTATACTCATAACAAACAAGCGCTGCTAAACCGGAGGGTAGCTACATGATCCGCGTGCTGATCGAACGCCATATCGCCAAGACCCTGGAAACCAATTACGAATACACCGCGAAAAAGATCCTGCAAGCGGCCGTGCAGGCGCCTGGATTTTTATCCGGCGAATCCCTGCGTAACGCCAACGAACCCAACGACCGGGTAATCTGGTCGACCTGGCGCTCCGTGCAGGACTGGCAGTCCTGGCAGACATCGGATGAACGTAAAGCGCTGATGGCGGAGTTGATTCCGATGATGGACAGGGAAGAAAAAGTCACCATCCTGGAACACTCTTAAAGGAAGAGGTCTGCTGAGCAACAACCAGAGGCTCAGGGCCTTATGCCCCCAAGCGCCTCTGATTTATAGATCTTCGCGGGTAACGCGTTAATGCTTCTGGAAAGCGGTCAGAAAATACCCTGTGAGCGCCAATACAGTGACTTCTTCGCGATCATGGTATAACTGCTTCACGCGAACTTCCGACTCAATGTCAGCGCCGAGAAGACGTTCCTGCAACCGTTGCAGACAGGCTTCCACTTCATCCATGCGCGTTTTCATCGGCAGTTTGAGATTAAACAGCGCATAGGTGGTCCAGTCATAACACAGCCAGTCCGCCATTCGCTCCATTGTCCGTTTCGGCTTATCCACGATATCGCATACGACCCAATCGACTTTTTTCTGCGGCTTATAGACATATCCATCATCGCTGACGTAAGTCACCGCCGGATCCTCCAGAAGCTCTTGCTGCAAGGCGCCATGATCGACCGCCGTCATCTTCACGCCCTGGGACACCATATACCAGGTCCAACCGCCTGGCGCCGCGCCCAGGTCAACGCCCCGCTGCCCGCGTTTCAATACGAACTCACGCTCCGCAGGGGTCAACATGGTCAGAAACGCTTCTTCTATTTTCAAAGCGGAGCGGCTCGGCGCCTCATTGCGAAACCGCAGACGGGGAATGCCCAGCGGCAAGGCGCTGCTGTTGGGATAAATCGCCAAAGCGGCGATGATGTGTTGACCGGACAGGCATACCAGATGCAACTGGGGCAGTTCATCCGACTTGGCCTTGCTCAATACGCCTGCGTTGCGCAGCGCCGCGCTCATCGGCGCCGTCAGCTTCTTGGCCAGTTTCTGCAGAGAGCCCGCTTCATCTTCCAGCGGCGTTTCAATATGCAGGAACCCAAATGCGCCGCCAGCGCGCAGCGCTTCGACCACTGGCGAGACACGGTCCTTAGGGTCTTCAATTTCGAGGTCATGCAACGCGCAAAACACCTGCCGCGCAAAAATACAGCGACTCACCTCTATCTCTTTATATACATCCAGCGCGTTGCCTTGGGAGCAGCGCCAGAATACAACGCCCGATCCCTTTTCTATTTTCGAGTAGCCGTATACAAACTGCAGCGAAGCGATATTTTGCAGCTCCTGGGCGCACTCCGCTTCAAATCCAGGCCGGCAGTAGGCGAGCAATCCGATGGCGGAGTATTTACCGGAGCTTAAAGGGGAGCGTTTACGGGAAGAACTGGTAGGGTATTTTTGCGACATCCGGGCGTTTCCAATCATCAATTCATCGACGCGCCAATGCGCGGCCGGGTAAAGGCCGCTATTGTCGTCGATCCTATCGCCCCGGGCAAATCAGCGAAGCATAAAGGCCAGCGCCGCCTGCGCAGCCGTGCGCCAGTTTTGCTCTTTGGTCAGGCCGGAAGCCTTACGCGGGGCCAGATCATGATTGCCGTCGGGGAGCCAGACCATGGCGCTTTGCTCGTTTAAATACTGCTCCATATTCTCAGAACGGCCGCCAAATGGGTCCCGTTCACCCTGCAGCACCACTCCGGGAAGCGGAATATTCATCAAGTGCTCAGTCCGGAGTTTTTCCGGTTTACCAGGGGGATGAAAGGGATAGCCAAACGCCAGCCATCCCCGCACCCGAGCATCGCCCTCTGGCAAATCAGCCGCCAGCATACTGGCCATGCGTCCTCCCATAGACTTGCCAGCTAGAAAAACCGCCGCATCAGAGGGACAATTCTCCAGCGCCTCCGCAAAGCAGTTTAACAACTTATCCTGACGGTCCGGGGGACGCTTCTTTCCTGTATCGCGACGCTCTTGCATGTAGGGAAACTCAAAGCGCACGACCTTCACGCCGCCGGCGCTGACCTCCTGTGTAATAAAGGACATGAAATCGGAGTCCATCGGCGCGCCGGCGCCATGAGCAAATAAAAGAACTTTCCCGGCCTGTTCCGGACCGTCGACCATAAAGCGCATACGCCCTCCATCTACCAAAAACCAATGCGAAAACTACGATCTGAACAAATATTCATCTTTGCGCGAAGGCCGTCATTATCACGATCTCGCCTCCTTTATTAAAGGAAGGAGTCATCCCATTTGAAATTGACCAGAAATCAGCCAAAAATCATCTATTATTTCTAATAGTTATTTAGGCATTGGGTGAGAGGGATTTCCTGTCCTTTGGTCATTGCTTCACATGCCCTAAGACTTCCCTTGCAGTAAAGTCGAAGACAGACGCTCCCCTTCTGAACTAACGCATCCGCCCTCCGGTTTATAACGCGTTTGATGCATATCAAGCAGGGGAAAAAATATGTGGAGATAATGACTTGGCCAAGCATATTAAGTTGACAGCCCCATTGTGCAACTCTTATGCTTCGGCCCGCTGTCGAGGGGGAGGAAAAAGAGGCCCCTGGTTTCTGGATCCTGAAAGCCTGACATTCGAACTGGGCGACAACTCAAAATTGCAAAAGCATAACGAACTCGCCAGCAGGTTTGCGCCGTATTAATCAACTCAGGGTAGGAATAGTCACTAATGAATACAGTAAGTGCTAACGAAACCTACAACTACAAGGTGGTGCGTCAGTTCGCCATCATGACAGTTGTTTGGGGTATAGTGGGCATGGCTGTCGGCGTGCTTATCGCAGCACAGCTGGTCTGGCCGGAGCTAAATACTCACTATCCATGGTTCCACTTCGGTCGCTTGAGACCACTGCACACTAACGCCGTTATCTTCGCTTTCGGCGGATGCGCACTTTTCGCAACTTCCTACTATGTAGTCCAACGCACCAGTCAGGCTCCTCTGTTCTCCAACGGTTTGGCTAGCTTCACCTTCTGGGGCTGGCAGGCAGTCATCGTCTTGGCCGCCATTACGCTGCCTCTGGGTTACACCACTTCTAAAGAATATGCTGAGCTGGAATGGCCGATCGACATTCTGATCGCGGTTGTCTGGGTGGCGTACGCTATAGTTTTCTTTGGTACTGTCGCCAAACGTAAAAGCAAGCATATATATGTCGCCAACTGGTTCTTCGGCGCATTCATTATTACTGTCGCCATTCTGCACATCGGCAACAGCATGGCGATCCCGGTTTCCGCCATGAAGTCTTACTCCATTTATGCTGGCGCTATCGATGCGATGGTGCAGTGGTGGTGGGGCCACAACGCGGTAGGCTTCTTCCTGACTGCAGGCTTCCTGGGCATCATGTACTACTTCGTACCCAAGCAGGCGGAGCGTCCGGTTTACTCCTACCGTCTGTCCATCGTTCACTTCTGGGCGCTGATCAGCATTTACGTATGGGCCGGCGCGCACCACTTGCACTACAGCGCACTGCCTGACTGGGCGCAAAGCGCAGGTATGGTTATGTCTCTGATTCTGCTGGCTCCCTCTTGGGGCGGTATGATCAACGGCATGATGACTCTGTCCGGCGCATGGCATAAGCTGCGCACCGATCCGGTTCTGCGCTTCCTGGTCGTATCTCTGTCTTTCTACGGTATGTCCACCTTCGAAGGCCCGATGATGTCCATCAAGACCGTCAACGCGCTTTCTCACAATACTGACTGGACTATCGGCCACGTTCACTCCGGCGCTCTGGGCTGGGTTGCGATGATTTCCATCGGCGCGCTTTACCACCTGATTCCTCGTCTGTACGGCCTGAAAGAAATGTTCAGCGTCAAGCTAGTTAACGTTCACTTCTGGCTGGCGACAATCGGCACCGTACTGTACATCGCTGCAATGTGGGTCAACGGCATCATGCAAGGTCTGATGTGGCGCGCAGTTAACGAAGACGGCACCCTGACCTACAGCTTCGTACAAGCGCTGAACGCCAGCTACCCTGGTTACGCTGTGCGCGTCCTGGGCGGCGCTGTATTCCTGACCGGTATGCTGGTCATGGCGTACAACACCTGGAAAACCGTCAGACAAAGCGACGCCAAAGCAATTGATGCGCTGGCGCAAGCTGACTCTGTTCCACACGCTGTTTAACTAAGAGGGAGAGAATTCGATGAATCATGAAGTCGTCGAGAAAAACCTTGGCTTGATGATCCCTCTGATCGTGATCGCAATCAGCTTCGGTGTACTCGTTGAAGTCGTACCTTTGTTCTTTACCAAAGAAGTCACGACCCCGGTTGAAGGTCTTAAGCCGCTCAACGCCCTGCAATTGGAAGGACGCGACATATACATCCGCGAAGGCTGCACAGTATGCCATACGCAAATGGTGCGTCCGTTCCGCGCAGAAACAGAGCGCTACGGCCATTACTCTGTCGCCGGCGAATCCGTTTATGAGCACCCATTCCTGTGGGGCTCCAAGCGTACTGGTCCGGATCTGGCCCGCGTAGGAACGAAATACAGTGACGCCTGGCATCGGGCTCACCTGTTCAACCCTCGCGAAGTGGTTCCGGAATCCAACATGCCTGCTTTCCCATGGCTGTTCACCACTAAGGTGGACCCATCGAAAACTGCGGCCAAACTGAACGCTCTCAGCAAAGTCGGCGTACCTTATACCAAAGAGGACATCGAAGGCGCAGCGGAAATGGTTGAAGGCAAGTATGAGATTGAAGCCCTGGTTGCTTACCTGCAGCAACTGGGTACGGCAATCAAACGGTAAGTTCAATGGATATTAATACTGTCCGCGGGTTAGCCACCCTGTTCATCATGGCGGCGTTCATCGCCTTAGTGGTATGGGCATTCAGCTCCAAACAAAAGAAAACGTTTGATGAAGCTGCGAACCTACCCTTTGAAGATGACGAAGCGGACGCTAAGTCAGTACGCGAAGCGGAGACTAAAAAACATGACTAGTTTCTGGACCGGATGGATATCTTTTATCGTCCTGGGATCAATATTTGGTTGCGCCTGGTTGCTGTGGGTCACCCGCAAAAGCCAGAAGTTCGATACCGAAACCGAGCAGACCATGGGTCACTCGTTCGACGGCATTGAAGAGTATGACAATCCCCTGCCCCGCTGGTGGCTGTTTCTGTTCATGGGAACCATTGTCTTCGGACTAATTTACCTGGTCATTTATCCTGGACTGGGCAGCTACAAAGGCGTTATCGGCTGGACTTCCGCAAACCAGTGGGAAGCGGAAGTTAAAAAGGCGGAAGAAACCTACGCCCCGATTTTCGCCAAGCTGGCGGCTACGCCAATCGAGGAACTGGCTAAAGACGACAACGCCATGAAAATCGGCCAGCGTCTGTTCGCCAACAACTGCGCAGTCTGCCACGGCAGCACCGCACACGGCGCTACCGGCTTCCCCAACCTGACTGACAATGACTGGTTGTATGGCGGCTCCCCAGAGAAGATCAAAGAGACCATCACTGGCGGTCGTAACGGCTCCGCCATGCGCGCCTGGAAGGACGAGATCGGCGAAGAAGGCGTTAAACAAGTCGCCAACTACGTTCGCTCTTTGAGCAACCAGGAAGGCGTTGACGAAGCCATGGCTGCGAAAGGCGCTGAGATATTCGCCGCCAACTGCTTCGTTTGCCACGGCAAAGACGGTAAAGGCAGCCATGACATGGGCGCGCCCAACCTGACTGACGGCATCTGGCTGTACGGCGGCACTCAAGCGATCGTTGAGGCGACAGTCCGCAACGGCCGCGGCGGCGTCATGCCATCCTTCAAGGACAAGCTGGGTGAAGAACGTATTCACCTGCTGGCGGCATACATCTACTCTTTGTCTCATCGCTAAGCATTGCGATGCCGGAGCCCGCTTAGCGGGGCTCCGGCGGCTTAGTCTCCTTAGCTTTGGTCATTCGCTGTTTGGACAAAGCTAAAGTGATTAAACCTTGGACAGCATCATGAGTAATAAGATCCCGGTCCAAAATATCGACCCGCAAGACGCCTCCACGGCGAAAGTCAAAACGGTCGAGCTTTACGAAGCCCGCAAGAAGATTTACGTCAAGGAAATTACTGGCGTCTTCCAAAAAGTCCGCTCCTTCTCGCTCTGGTTCCTGATGGGAATGTATTTCCTGTTCTGCTGGATCAGCGTCGACGGACAGCAACTGGTGCTGTTCGATTTGCCAAACCGCAAGTTCCACATCTTCGGCGCCACATTCTGGCCGCAGGACTTTGTGCTGCTATCCTGGCTATTGATTATCTGCGCCTTCGGGCTCTTCTTCATCACTACCCTGTTTGGCCGGGTCTGGTGCGGTTACACCTGCCCGCAGACCGTCTGGACGTTCATCTTCATGTGGCTGGAAGAGCGCATTGAAGGCAGCAGAAACCAGCGCATGAAGCTGGATCAGGCCTCTATGAACAAACAAAAGGCGCTGAAAAAGGCGGCCAAACATGCCTCTTGGCTGTTCGTGGCCTTCGCCACCGGCCTGACTTTCGTAGGGTATTTCTACCCTGTCCGCGAGTTGGTCCCTGACTTCTTCACCTTTGATATCAGCTCCGGCTGGGCGTATTTCTGGATCGCATTCTTTACTCTGGCCACCTACATCAACGCGGGCTGGATGCGCGAGCAGGTTTGTCTGTACATGTGTCCTTACGCCCGTTTCCAGTCAGTTATGTTCGATCGAGATACCCTGGTGGTGTCCTATGATCTTAACCGAGGCGAACCCAGAGGCAGCCGCAAGCGCTCTGCCGATCCCAAAGAGGTCGGACTGGGGGATTGCGTAGACTGCGGTATGTGCGTACAGGTCTGTCCGACCGGCATCGATATTCGCGATGGCCTGCAGTACGAGTGCATAGGCTGCGCGCTTTGTATCGACGCCTGTGACTCGGTCATGGAGAAAATGGAATACCCGAAAGGGCTGATCAGCTACACCACGGAGCAGAAGCTGGAAGGCAAAGACTCCAAACTGCTGCGTCCGCGCACCATCGGCTATGGTCTGGCCCTGGTGATCATGATGTCTGCCTTTGCATTCAAACTGGGGACGCGTCTGCCTGTTGAGCTGGATGTCATCCGCGACCGGGGAGCCCTGTTCCAGACCAACGCAAGAGGCTATATCGAAAACGCCTATACCCTGCAGCTGATGAATATGTCCGACCAGGTGCGCACGTTTGTCATCACTGTGGAAGGCATGGATGGCATCAGCATCTCCGGCAAGAGCGAATTCACGCTGGAGCCATCGGAAATACGCTCCATCCCGATGGCGGTTGAGGCTAAACCCAGTGCGCTGACAGAGCGTAGTCATGATATCGTGTTTAAAGCGCAGGCGATTGACGACACCTCCGTGAAGATCGATTCCGAAAGCCGTTTTCTTGGTCCTGCGCCGGTTAAATTCTAATGAGTAATACTGCTATGTCGGCTGGTACTGTTCTGCCTTGGTACAAAGAAAAGTGGGTATGGCTGCTGATAGGCCTGCCCGCCTCTTCCGTGTTGTTCAGCATCCTGATGGTCACTCTCGCCGTGCGCGGGAAAGATACGCTGGTTAAAGACGACTATTACAAAGACGGTCTGGCGATCAACCAGGAACTGGTGAAAGATCGCACCGCACAAGACTATGGTCTGGCGGCGCAGGCGAGCATCGATGAAGACGGACGCATCAAACTGGTGCTGACGTCAGGCATTCCCATCAAGAAAGCGGAGCGTCTGAACATTCAGTTCATTCATCCTACTTTGGCGGAACATGATTACAACGTCGCCCTGGTCAGCCAGGAAGACGGTTACCACGGTATTTTGCCCAGCCCGATCGAAGGCAGACGTTACATCCATCTGACCGACGCCGACGGAACCTGGCGCCTGAAAGGCCAAAGCTGGTTTCCCACCGACGCCAAAATCACGTTGAGCCCGGCTGTCCCGACCGAGAATGAGTGAAGCCGAAAAGTGCTATCACTGCAGTAATCCCGTTCCCGCCGCCATCAATCTTCATGTCAACGTAGGCGGCGAAGATTACGCAGTATGCTGTCGCGGCTGCCAGGCAGTCGCCAATCTGATCCATAACGACGGATTGCAACAGTTTTACCGCTTCCGGGACAAGCGTCTGGAAGCTCCTGAGCCGATATCCAGCCTGGATCGTTCCAAGTACGCGCTGTACGACAGGGACGATGTGCTCTCCTCTATCGCCACACAACCCGGCTCCGACGGCAAACGCACCCTGTCCCTGTCTCTGGAAGGCATCACCTGCGCCGCCTGCGTCTGGCTGGTTGAGCAGTTCGTGCGCAAGTTACCCGGCGTTGATGAGTTCTGGGTGAACCTGAGTAACCACCGCGCCACCCTGACCTGGAATCAGAACGCAACACCGCTCAGCGACGTATTATTGCAACTGCAGTCCATCGGTTTTCGCGGCTATCCCTTTTCCGCGACGGAAGAGGAAAAGCGCCTCGCCGATGAACAGAAAAGCATGCTGGTGCGCCTGGGTATCGCCGGCATCGGCATGATGCAGAACATGATGCTGGCGGTGCCGATGTACTTCGGCCTGTTGCAGGATACGCCGGAATACGTCGACCTGTTCCGCTTCATCAGCCTGATTGTCGCCATGCCGGTCATCCTGTATTCAGCGCGGCCATTTTTCAACGCGGCGCTGCGGGACATCCGGTTACGTCACCTGACCATGGACGTTCCCGTCTCCCTTGCGATTGGCGGCGCCTTCGCGGCCAGCGTCTGGATCACCTTCCGCGGAGGGCCGGAAGTCTACTTCGACTCCGTCTGCATGTTTACTTTCTTCCTGCTGCTGGGCCGCTACCTGGAGAGTCGCGCGCGCATGTCCGCCGCCCAATCCAATGCCCGCCTGAAACAAAAGGCCCCGCAGTTTGTGGACTTACTACCCAGCCAGGGGGAGAAAAATAGCCAAATCGACCTGACTAAGGCGCAACTGACGCCACTACGGGATATTCGCGTAGGCGACCTCATTTTGTTTAAAGCCGGTGATCTGATTCCCGTTGATGGGGAAATCGTGCAAGGCGAGTCTTCCGTCAACGAGGCCGCCTTGACTGGCGAGTTCATGCCGCGACCCCGGTGCGCCGGAGACGCCGTGCTCAGCGGCAGCGTCAATATCGATAATGCATTAGTGGTGCGCGTCACCGCCCTGGATCAGGACTCCCATCTTTCCACCATCAATCGTCTGGTGGAAAGAGCCTTGCAGGAGCGTCCGCAGCTCAGCGCCATGGCGGACCGGGTCGCCAGCTATTTCGTCGCAGGGGTGCTGCTAACTGCTGCGATTGTCGGTGTGATCTGGTGGCGTATTGATCCCGCCCATGCCTTCGCTATTACGCTTTCCGTACTCGTGGTGACCTGCCCCTGCGCACTGTCACTGGCGACTCCCACAGCCCTGACCACCGCCACCACCGCATTACGACAGTCCGGCTTAATCATTACCCGGGGGCACGCGCTGGAAACCCTGGCCCGCGCCTCCCGCGTAGTCTTCGACAAGACCGGCACCCTAACCCAGGGTGAACTGAGCCTGGTGAAAACCGATAATCGCTCCCGCTATTCCGACGCGGAGCTGCTTGCCCTCGCCGGATCGCTGGAGTGGGATAACCCCCACCCTATCGCCAAAGTCTTCCAAGATTACGCCCAGGGCCCGGCGGAGCAGATTCGCAACCATACCGGGCAAGGGGTCGAAGGAATGCGCGGTGCGACCGTCTACCGTCTCGGCAATCTGAAATTTGCTACGGAGAAGCTGCCTGAATCGCAAATGGTGACGCCGGAGAACTATCAAACGGTAGCCCTGGCGGATGACCAACAGCTACTGGCGTTATTCTATTTGACCGACAGTCTGCGTCCGTCCGCGAAAGAGGCTCTACGGCAATTGCAGCAGGAACAGGGCCTGCGCACGGCGATTCTGTCCGGGGACAGTTCCGCCGCCGTCGAAACCATCGCTTCGGAACTGGCGGTGACCGATATCGAAAAATCCTGCTCGCCGGAAGGCAAACTAGAGCGAGTCAAGCAATGGCAGAAAGAAGGCGACACCGTCGTCATGGTGGGCGACGGCGTCAATGACGTTCCCGTTATGGCGGGAGCGCATCTGGCGGTGGCGATGAACAATGCGACAGACTTGACCCAGGTGCGCGCCGACGCGGTCATCCTTAACGGCGATTTGCGTACTTTCGCATTCGGCGTCAAGAAAGCGCGGGACGCCTATCGCATCATTCGCCAGAACCTGTCCTGGGCTGTCTGCTATAACCTGCTCGCCCTGCCGCTGGCCGCCGCCGGTTATGTGCCGCCCTACGCCGCCGCAATCGGCATGTCAGTCAGTTCATTGATTGTTGTGCTTAACGCTCTTAGACTGTCCGGCGTCCAAAAGCCATAAGGCCCCGCTATGCAGATACTGTTCGTCCTGATCCCACTCTCCATCGCGCTCATCGCCGTCGCTGTCATTATTTTTCGCTGGGCGGTGCGCTCTGGCCAGTATGACGACCTGGAAGGTCCTGCGCACAGCATCCTGTTCGATGACGATGAGAAGATGATTCCCGGCAACGAAACGGACAAGAAAGGCAAACAGGAAACCCCCACTCAGTATTCCGAGGACGCGCCCCGCAACCCCGATGCATGAGTTTCTGCTGATCGCTAACGCGTTTCTGATCGGCCTGTTCGGCAGCGGTCATTGCATCGCCATGTGCGGCGGCATCGCTGGCGCACAGTCCTTCGCCCAGGGTGGAGACGGCTCGCCAAGAACCTCATGGTTATTTCTGTTCAACTTCGGCCGCCTCAGTAGTTATGCATTGATCGGACTGCTCGCCGGTTTCCTGGGTGAAGCGCTGGCGCTGAACGAAACGCTGCTGGTGGCGTTACGCACTATCGCAGCCGTTATGATCATCCTGATGGGACTTTACGTAGGCCAGTGGTGGATGGGCCTGACCCACATCGAACGCCTCGGAGGCAGACTCTGGAGCCGAATCTCCCCGCTTAGCAAATCCCTTGGCGAACGTCAGGGACCACACATCAGCTTCGCTTTGGGTCTGCTCTGGGGCTGGCTGCCCTGTGGACTGGTATACAGCGCCCTCGCCTGGTCAATGTCGAACGCAGACGCCTCGCTATCGGCCCTGCTCATGTTCTGCTTTGGTCTCGGCACTCTGCCCAGCATGCTGGCCGCCGGGCTTTTCGCTTACCACCTGAGACGCTGGCTGAGCAATTTATCGGTGCGCCGCGTATTCGGCGTTCTACTCATTCTGTTTGGCGTCTGGACGCTGCCCGTGCATTTCGCCGGACTCTTCAGTGGACAGAGCATGGACCATCAGCACGACGGAGCCTCTTCCACACACCACGGCGGGCATTGACCCATATCAAGCCCGACTGTTTGGCTCGGATATACAATGGCCACTTCTTATCCATGGTAGAAGTGCGAGCGCCGTAGTGAAAAATATTTACTGGAACGAGAACCTTATCCGCAAATACGATTTGCAGGGCCCCCGATACACCTCCTACCCCACCGCCGTCGAATTCCAGAACGATTTCCCTATCGACGCTGTGCATGAGGCGGCGGCCGCCAGTCGCGCCGCAAACCGCTCGCTATCACTGTATCTGCACATCCCGTTCTGCGCGCGCCTTTGTTACTACTGCGCCTGCAACAAAATCATCACCAAACGCCGAGAAAAAGCGATTCCCTACCTTGATGCGCTATATCGCGAAATCGCCCTGCAAAGCGAGCTTTTCGGCGCGGATCGACTGGTGGAGCAACTGCATTGGGGCGGCGGCACGCCCACTTTTCTGGCGCCGCAGCAGATGCGCGATTTGATGCATGAACTGCGCACGCATTTTCGCTTTATGGACAATGACCAGGGCGACTACTCCATCGAAATCGATCCCCGCGAAGCCGACGACGAGACACTGACCACATTGCGTGAAATCGGCTTTAATCGCATTAGCTTGGGCGTGCAGGACTTTAATCCCGCCGTGCAGAAAGCGGTTAACCGGATTCAAAGCGAAGAACTCACTTTGGGCGTACTGCGCAAGGCGCGCGAGCTGGGCTTCCGTTCCATCAATATTGATCTGATCTACGGCCTGCCTCTGCAAACGCCAGACTCCTTCCGCAAGACCGTAGACACCATCATCGACTTCGCGCCGGACCGACTGTCGGTGTTCAATTACGCGCATATGCCGCAACGCTTTATGCCGCAACGCCGCATTCGCGATGAAGACCTGCCGCGCCCGGAAGATAAGCTGACCATCCTGCAGCAATCCGTCGACCAATTGATCGCGGCGGATTATCGTTTTATCGGCATGGACCACTTCGCCAAGCCTGGTGATGAGCTATCCATCGCTCAGGAGAAGGGAGAGCTGCATCGCAACTTCCAGGGCTATACCACTCATGGCGACTGCGACCTCATCGCCATGGGCGCTTCCAGCATCAGCATGCTGGATCGTTGCTATTACCAGAACTGCTACGACCAGGAAAGCTACGAAGCAGCCATGGCGGAAAACCGGCTTCCAATCATCAAAGGCGTGCAATTGAATGATGACGACGTCATCCGCCGCAAAGTCATCGTCGAACTGATCTGCAACTTCAAAATAGAGTACCGCCGCATCGAAGCTCTGTTCAATATCGACTTCGCCCATTATTTCCGCGGAGAGCTAAGCATTCTGCAGGACATGGCGGAAGACGGACTGGTCACCTTCACCCGCGACGGCCTGCATGTGAACCCCACAGGAAGACTGCTGATCCGCGGCGTCTGCAAAGTGTTCGACCGCTACCGGACACAGGCGCAACAGGGATTTTCCAGGATTATTTAGACACCTTGTTATTAAAGGGACAGATAGCAATCAATTCAATAAATTCATGCAGCGCTGATAATCACTATAGCTATGATGGCTCAACACATAGTTAGAGGGATAAGGATTGTTACAATACGCGTCGGCTTGCTCATGACTGATTGTCGACCGTCTATCCAGTCCATTCTGCCCTGGGACTTCCACCATAAAATAAAAAGAGCAGTATTTTGGAGAACCTTGTTCATCATAAGAAGAGCAAGTCGCCGTTAAACTTTCGCCTTTTTTCCAGGTTTCTTGATAGGCAAAGAAATCGCTGCGGGTCGTATAGTCATTGCCTTCAAATTGACGACTGTCACAAACCGTCTGGCCACCCTTGGCGACACAAATTTCGTTTGCGGCGCCATTAGTATTGTCATACGCCCAAACGCCGTTAATTTTCAGTTCCTGATTGGATAGATTCTGGTGATAGGCCGTTCTGGAATGTGGCGTATACACAAAACTCTCATCAAAAAACGGCGTTCTCACACTTTGATATGCCGGGGAAACAGCGTCACTCGGGTTGTAGTCCGCCATGAAAAGTTCGCAGGTAAAGTTTGAAAAGAGCTGGAACTGGCCGTTGTCATTCGCGCCTACCGGCAAACTTCCTTGCGAGTCGCAGGCCACTATCGAGTCTTTGGGAATCAACAAACCCTGACCTGGAAAATTAATCTCCACCGTGGATTTTGGCCACTGCGGCCCATCGCCTTTATGCTGATTGAAGCAGACCGCCTCATTCTGCGTCACCGTCAATTTATCTTCATACTGGCCATAAGAAGCGGGATGAATAAATATGCAGACGTCTACGCCTGCATTCTTGATCTCAGAAAAAGGCGCAGCATCAAGCTTGAGTACAGCTTTACGCAACACTTTAGTATCGCTACTGCTGCTACGTATATAACCCACAGTGTTGTATTCGCTTGTAGCAGGCCTGGTCCAGTCAGCCGGGAAGTGATTCGGGCTGACCTGCCCTTTACTGGTAAGCTGAGTTTGAAACAAAACAACTTCATCGGCATAGGCGCCGAAAGTTAACATTGAGATGAGTGTGAATTTAGTAATTCCAGACAGAAAGGTTCGACCTTGCATAGTTTATTAAACCGCCATATAAAAAGTGAACAGATTCTATTCTCTTTCAGCCAAATATGCACTGCGCCTTCCCCCGATACAATCAATTAAGCGCTCACAATTCAACCGAATAGATAATATGTGCCGCTCACACTAAATCACTTTGGCTTTATTACGGTGTATATATTGAAACTGATATGATTCGCCATTCACTCAAAAGTCTAAGGCCACATGAAAACAGTAGAAGGCGATTTACTCGCGCTGGCGCAAGCCGGTCACTTTGATGTCATTATCCATGGCTGCAATTGCCAGTGCCGGATGGGACGAGGGATTGCTCTGTCGATCAAGAATATGTTTCCTGATGCTTGCAAAGAGGATTTGAAAACGGAGAAAGGGGCTCGGGAAAAGCTGGGGACCTACTCCTACGCTGAGGTCTCCAGTGATGAAGCGCACTTCACCGTTGTTAACGCCTATACCCAGTTCCACTGGCGTGGCGAGGGCGACCTGGCGGACTATGAGGCGATTCGGTCTGTCATGAGAAAGATCAAGACTGACTTCCCCGGCAAACGCATCGGCTATCCATTGATTGGCGCGGGCCTGGCGGGTGGAAACTGGGAGCGGATAGCCGCCATAATAAAAGAGGAGCTACAAGGCGAAGACCACACCTTGGTTTAATGGAACGGCGCTTCCGCCTAGGGGTCATACCTCCACACAAACACCTGACCACCGGTTTCAAAGTTACCCTGAATGTTGATCTCGTGAAGCAGCGTACCACCGCTGGCCGGGTCGCCAGTATTGTTGAGATAAATACCTTTCATGCTGTAGACATCGCCAAGGCGCAATTCATATTTACAATTAACCTATTTCTTTCATCTGGCTTGAACGACATGAGTAATCTTTACTAAAATCGACCAGACCGGCGCTGGTCAAGTTTCTCTTAAATGCAAGTAAATCACGGTCCTTAGGATTCTCACATAAAAGCTCGCTAACAGCTTTCTCAAGATTTTCCAGCGTAATGAAACCTCCTGAGGTAAATAAATAAACAGATACTCCATCAGGTTGCTCTTGAAGGCCTACCAGCTTTTCGAGTGGATCAGGCATCGCAACATTATGACCTCTCATACTAATGAGCAGAAAAGACCTTGTTGCTATTTCACCATCAATTTCTGAAGGACCTGCTATTGTAGGCTCTAGATACTCCGACGGTATTCTTATTTTTTCATTTATATAACTTTCCACTTTATGTGTAACAAACTTTATTCTTACATTAACAGATTCGCCTGTATATCCATAATACCCCTCTATCATACCCTCTATTTTCTTAAGAGATCTATCTGCCCTAGCGACGATATCTATAGCATCCATAGCTTCCTTATAATCCTTCGCAATATTATAGTATTTGTCATAGCCAAGCTTGCTAACTTCGGCATACTTCCTACCTTCTTTTCTATATTTTTTTCCGATGCCTACATAATACTCCCGAACACCGTCAAGTATTTTCTCTAGAGACGGCTTTTTGGAAGCATTACTCTCTCTCACTCGAAAAATGCCACCGGCGTTAATTGTGTATCCTGGCACAGCCTTATAACCATCGACTAGGTTACACTCAGGATAATAAGGTGAGTTATCTCTATGCTGCCCATGGGTTAGGTTAAATTCAGTGGTACTTCTAAGCCAAGCACACACATATCCTCGTCCATCCCCTTCAAACCACTCCCATTTTCTGTCCTTTGTCATGAAAATGAACCTATTTCCTGGCAAAGTCCCACCTTGCCAAGAAAAATCAACAATGGGAATGTCGTTATAACAGCTCATAGGTTGAAGCGCCTCCCACCCAGTAGACACTCCTATTTTCTTCTCCCCCGGCCCCACATGATCATACTCCCTTGCCCAATAAACCGTTTCATAAGTATCGTTACACAGTTTTATGCATCTTTTTCCTTTGTAGTTAGAGCATTCAGAGTGAGCGTATTGCGAGCCCCCTACCAGTAAAAGGATAAACACTATCATCTTCATTTTTATACACTCTTCCGTGCAGCAGGCGCACATAATTCATTAAAAAATAATATTTTATTTTCCTCATCGAGATTTAATATTCATAACACATATTTTCCCACAAGGAAGCTCTTCAATAAGAAACTATTTAATAAAAAGACATCAAAGTATTGTACACAACAAACAAACTTTTCTAAAAATACTAATTTTAGTTCTAGTGAGAATTCTACAAAATCAATCATTCCAGCGTGTTTTCACAAAATACGAAGATAGTAGAAGGCGACTTGCAGGCGTTAGCGCAAGCCGGTCACTTTCATGCCAATAATCATGCTGCAATTGTCAGTGCCAGAAGGGACGTGGGTGCGCTCTGACAATCAAGAATAGGTTTCTGGATGCTTGCAAGGCGGTTCTTGGAATGGAAAAAAGCGCCGAGGACAAGCTAGTAAAGAAGAGCTACAAGGCGAAGACCACACATTGGTTAAATGGAACGGCGCTTCCGCCTAGGGGTCATATCCCCACACAAACACCTGGCCGCCGGTTTCAAAGTTACCCTGAATGTTGATCTCGTTGAGTAATTTGCCACCGCTGGCCGGGTCGCCAGTATTGTTGAGATAAATGCCTTTCATGCTGTAACCATCGCCGACGAAATTGACCCGCTCAGGCAATTGCAGAATCATGTGGCCGCCATCGTCCACATCCAGTTTCAGAGGACCTTCTATATCCATGGCGATGGAGATTTCATCGGTGAAATAGTAGGTCTGGGCGCCGCCGTCATGCTCAGTGGTGATGTAGTTGTAGCGAAACCCTCGGGTGCGGCGACCGTCGCTTTCATCCTGCGGCGTGCCGGGGTCGTCCAGACCGCCATCGTGGGCGTTGATGCGCACCCGGGGTATCTCGATGATCAAGCCGCTTTGCGCCGTTACTTGCGACAGCTCTCCCTCTTCCATATCGCGTAATTCCGAGACGGCCATGTCGGAGACGCTTAGCGCCAGACACACCAGCATCGCGCGATTCAGAAGACGTTTATCAGTGACTGGTTTGTGCTGTGTCATTGACACTCCGCCTAGTTGCGCACGTTGAATATAAGATGATCCAGGGTGACGCCGTGGATGCGGGATTCATTCAGCTTCGATTGCGTCATCTGCGCCTGGAATGTGAGGTCCACTTTAGGGAAATTGGGATCGTAATCTGGATGCTGGGTATCCGGCAGCCCTCCTCCCGACGGGATGATGCCGCCGTCTTCCGTAAAAGGCTGCGGGTCGGAGTAGGCGAAGCGCAAGCCGTTGGGCGCGGCTTCAAAGGTGGCGGAGTGCAGGTGTAGATTTTCCAACCTGAAATTGTAGAGAATGAAATCCGTGGCGGGATCAAACACGCCATCGCCAATCTGAGATTCGACCAGCCACTCGGGGATCAAAAGCTCATTGATGTCCACATTGAGCAGCATTCCCTGACGCGAATCCGCGCCGCGACTACCGTCATCGACGCGAGTGCTTTCTATCTTATAGCCCTCAGGAATCCCGCTATAGGCCACGCTGCCGAGAATGGAAATGTCATTCATCGACACGCTCCCCAGCATGGTGTGCTCCGACGGCGTTCCACCAGCGCGGATATTGGGGTTATTGGGATTAGGGACGTCCGGGTTGCCGAACGCCTCATTGAAGCGCACGTCCAGATTGCGCCAGCCTTCCATTCCAGGCAGCCCGATACGCAGCATGGGAAGCCCGGCGCCCGAGTTATTCACCAGAGAACCGTCCATCTCCACCAGACTGAAGGTCAACGGTGACTCAAATGTGCCGATCGCGTCAGCGGAAAGCTGGAACTCTTTCAAACCCAGGCTGGAGCCGTCCGCAGCAATGATATTGATGCTGCCCGCTTCCGCGCCGTCTATCGCCATCCCTTTGAACTTGACGTTATCGAAAGCGAAACTGAACCCGCTGCGACCGTCCACTTGCCCCAGCTCCTCATCGGTCAACGCCTCCATCGCCGTAGCCGCGGCGCTGAGCGTCAGGCAACAGAGCGCCAGCACTGGTTGCGGATGTTTCATGGTTCCCTCCCGATACAGTTCATCGCCGTTTAAAACAACTTGTTGTTCTGATATCCCATGCGCGGATTGTCATCCCCGACGCCGAAAAAGATCTGCTGCAACGTCGGCCCAACGTCGGTATGCGCTTCCAGATAACCGTCTGTTGGATGGTTGGGGTCGTTGAAAGGAATGCCGAAGTTCCAGCCCGGCAAATCCGGCCGGGAATCAGGAATAATCCCTTCAAGATGCTGCGACCACATGGCTCCGTTGATCGAACCATTCTGATTCGACATCAGATTGCCCGCGCCCTGTACAAAGGAAATATAGAAGTTTTTGACATTGTGATAGTCGAGGCTGGTCACATTCGAAAGATTCAACTCCTTCCCGCCGTAGCTGTAACCAATGCCAGCGTTGCCAGTCAGGCCCACATTGTCTGGAGTAAAACCACACATGCCGCCATTGCACACCCACTCGCCAGGCGCTGGCGTTTGCGGGTAGTTTCCGGAGCCATCTGGCATGTATCCGATAATGTTGACGAAGGTGTCTTTGGTGCCGCTGCCATATATCTGTGAGCGCACTAGCCCTCCCAGATCCGCCATGATGCTCAATGCCGGGATGTAACCGGAGATGGAATCGATGGTCACCGGCGTCGAGCCGTCGACTCTGCCGAAACCAAAACGAATGCCGCGTATGGTGTCTGTGCCGTCAGCATGATGCTGCTTCTGAATTTCCAGATAGGGGTCTTCAAACACGAAAGGATCTTGCGCCGATTTGCCAAAACCGAAGTTCCTCAACGCCACGTCGGGCACGCCCTGGCCATTTTCGTCTTTATAAATGGAGTTATTGGCGCCGCCATAGTCGCCGAGGGTCAGCTCTTCTGCGAAGGCGTGCAATTCACCGGAACCATTCAGCTGAAGCCGGTACACCGTGGCGTCCACGGACTCAGTTTGCGTGCGCTGTTCCACCCGGGTAAATCCAATACCGGGATTTTTGATGAACTCGATGCCGGTCAACTGGCTGAGGTTGTAATTGATGTCCGTTGCGGAAAACTCCAGTGCGGACTGGGCGGAAATTTCGCCCATCTCCTGATCCGCCATCGGCTTCAGCTCACTATGGGCGACAGGATGGCCCAACGCAGGCAGCAGACACAACAGAGTTCTCCACGTTCCTTTGGGTATAAGGTCCATCTCCGTTCCTCTTTATTCTTATTCATTCAGTACTGCACTTCCAACTATGCTTACTGCTGTCGAACAAGGGCTGACGCTCGCGCTCGCTGCGAGAGTCTTTGTTCGACAAAATAAAACTAACACTTGTTAATTTTTAAACAAGAAGAGGAATGAGATATATTTCCACAAGCGAGATATTCGGCACAAAAAACACATTAAATGCGCTTAAGTTTGGCCTAACATTGAATTTGTGCGCAATTTTTGCACCGTCGACAGGGATTTCGCCGATACGAACAGTTGTTAGGAATTACTTCTAGCACTGCCGTAAACCGGCGAATTACTCCGCAGAAACTGACGCCACAGCGCCTTTCGCCATGGCTTCCGAACCATAAATAGCCATACGCGCCTGAATGATCGTGCGCTCGATGATTTCATTACGTTTTTCCGTATTGGCGGACAGGCTTTCAACCCCCGCCTGAAACGCGCAATTAACCAGCATTTCAGAGAGATAAAGCGGATGCGCGACCGGCCTGTCCGTCGCCGCTCCCACCTCCGCAAGCGGCTTGGCCATGGCTTCCACCACATGCTTCACCTCACGCTCAATCGCATCCCGAAACGCCTGCACGCGCCCGACTCGTTCCGCCGCGACGAAATGAAATAAGTCGCCATTCTCTTCCAAATAGCGCCCAAAGACGCGAATCGTACGACGCACCACCCCTTCCCGCACATCCACCTCTTTCCAGGTTTGCCGCATCAAACGACGCAAGGTCAGCCCCGCCTCGTCGATAATCGCCAGACCCAGCTCTTCAAGATTCGGGTAATAATTGTAAAACGTCGGCGGCGCAATCCCCGCCTCCCGGCAGATCTCCCGCAGACTCACCCCGGAATACCCTTTCGTCCGGCACAAACGCAGCGCGGCGTTACAGATATTACGATTAACTTGTTGCTTCTTCTCGGCTCTTACGGCCATAACGGTGGTTACCAATAGCTGCCAGAAAATCGTGAGCTTATATCATATTAGCTCTACTTGTTATATCCATTATTACATTTCATAACTAATTTTATGAATAACTGTACGAACGCCAACTAGACAATCCTAGGGTTTATCGATATTCCCAACAAGAAACTAATTTTTTATTGTGAGTGAATATGCCCAATTGAGCTTTCGCCAAAACAGAAAAAAGTATATTACTTAACCTGAAGTTTTGGCGACAGGAACAATAGAAAATCAGGAGAAGGCAATAAAGCAGCGAATGGGGGGGATGGAATGCTTATATTAGTGAACGGAGCCGGAGACCTCTCAGCACATTGTTGACGCCAAGCCCCATAGCTTCAAGCGCCAGTCTGCATCAAAAGATGATCACCAATAAAGAAATCATCTCTATTTGGGAGCCCTTAAATGGCTAGATGTAAATATCGACTACAGATTAGTCTGGCTTTAATTTTGACTACTTATTTATCTGCCGGTTGTTCAACAACTAACACGGTAGAAAGCAATAATAAGAAAGGGCAAATACAATTATTTCTGCAAGACTCGCCACCGAATGAGTCCGAGCTTTATGCTGACTGGGCAGCCTACTTGAATGACTTTAAAAATACGGAAGGCGATAACGTGAGTGTCACTCGCGCTTTTCACGCCTCTCCCGCCCTGGATAATATTAATTTGAATGGCTTCCAGGAAAAATATTCCACTCTCTTTGTAGTCTCTGATCGCACCTGTTATCTCTATTCAGGCCCGATACTAGAGCCCGCCATCTACGATTTCATTCATAGAGTCTCTGCTCAGCAAGAAATACCGGAGTTTTTGAATCAGTTCAGTCCAGAAGCGTTAAAAGGCAGACTGACGATTGGCGAGTACTCTGTTAACTGCCAGTAACCAATTTCCGGGTCGCCGCCTCGATACAAGGCAATACTTTCTCGGCCCGGCATCCGTTGAGGCCTGCGCCCCAGGCGGCGTTGGCTTCGATGATCGCCCAACCGCGTTGGGGGATATAGCCGATATCGAGCACGCAGGTGGTCGGGAGGTGTTCGCTTTGACCAAGCTGTCTGGCGAATCTCAAGCCGTCATCAAGCGCTCCATCACCTTCGTAGACCGCCGCGTCTAACACGTCTCCTCGCCAGACAAAGCAACGAATTTCACAAGCGAACTGTACGATTTCCGAGTGAAGCACCGGCGTATCCGGCTCCAGGCCTCGGGTTTCCGCTGCTAAATCATCCAGAGTTGCATACACGGAGGCTTTAAACAGCTTGGGCGCGGCAGGTTTGAGGAAAGCCGGAAAACTCAACGTCATCGCCCCTGACAGAGGCAGCAGCGTTACCGAGCGTTGCAACGCCTGTTGCGGCAATTGCACCAACAGGTCGTCTGCGGGTGAAATCAGGTCAAGTCCCAACTTCTGCGCCAACACCAGAGCAAAAGTATCATTTCCATAGACCCGCACCTTGGCCGGATCATAGGAAGGAGGCTCCCAGAATCGTCCCAGCCGGGATACCTCGCCTCCGGCGGCGCTCCAGGCCGCCGCCACAGAATCCCGCTCAGGGTCGTTCTTTTCCGGGATGACCAAGGTCAGCCCGGTAAGGGTCGCAGGCTCAGTCAAAACTTAGTCCGCGCTGGCCAGACAAGCCCCAGTGCCACCCAGGCCGCAATATCCACCAGGATTCTTGGCCAGATACTGCTGGTGATAGGTTTCAGCGAAATAAAACTCTGGCGCTGGCGTAATTTCCGTCGTGATAGCGCCACGGTTTACGTCATGCAGCGACTGCTGGAACTCCGCCTTCGACGCCTCCGCCAATTGCTTCTGTTCGTCGTTAGCGTAATAGACAGCGGAGCGATACTGAGAGCCGACGTCGTTGCCTTGACGCATCCCCTGAGTCGGATCGTGATTTTCCCAAAACAGTTTCAGCAGCTTTTTATAACTGATCACAGCGGGGTCAAACACGACCTGAACCACTTCCGCATGACCGGTCTGCCCGGTGCAGACTTCTTTATATGTAGGATTGAGCGTATAGCCTCCCGCATAGCCGACACAGGTGCTATAAACGCCTTCCTGCTTCCAGAACAAACGTTCCGCTCCCCAGAAACACCCCAGCCCGAATACCGCTGTTTGCATTTGCGCTGGAAATGGGCCTCTCATGTCCACGCCAAAGACAAAGTGCTCGCCCTCGATTTCCATGGGCTCCGTTCTGCCCGGCAGCGCTTGCTCCCGCGCAGGCATGGATGCTTTATCCTGTGAATGACTTCCAAACATATGCTTAACCTCTCCCAATATTCCTAAACTTCGCCGTCATGACAATCGCCCGCCATCTATGCGGATGGCGATGCTAAAAGCAGATCAATATTGTGATAGTAGACACGTTTTCGGGGAATTGGTTCAAGCCCGGCGAGAAGACGGCTGCGTTATATTTCTGTAAGAAGCAAGCAGCCAACTGTTTGATTTGGCTGCTCATAATGGAATAACCGGGACTCGGGAGAACGCCGATACAGCGTATCAGGCGGCCTTGGGCGCTTGCTTATCACCAGACAACCCGCTACTGACAGGAACCGGAAACAGGCCAGGAATAGGCTCATCGATCCAGGTCGGTTCGGCATCCGGCTCCACCGCCAGCCAGCGCGGCTGCTCCGACCAGTGCAGCAGCCTTAACTGTCCTTGGTGGGTCTCCACCAATGCGGAGCAGTGCTCCACCCAGTCGCCGTCATTGCAATAGAGCCTGCCGTCTTTGCGGCGAAACGCAGCGTAATGAATATGGCCACAGATATAGCCGTCCACTTCCAGGTTGCGCGCCGCCTTCAACGCCGCATTTTCGTAGCGTTGAATGAACTCCCTTGCGCGTCCTAAATGGGTCTTCAGATACCCCGCCAGGGACCAGTAAGGAAAGCCGAATACCCTGCGGGTGCGGTTCAGCCAGCTGTTAAGCTTGAGCATTAAACCATGGGCCTTATCTCCCACCAGCAGCGCCAGCGGACTCAGTTGCACGATTTGGTCAAACTCGTCTCCATGACTGACATGGAAGCGGCGCCCATCCGCTGTGCGATGGACGCAATTAAGTCGAATCTTCACGCCGGAGAAGGTCTGTCCCGCCATCTGCCTGAAGAAGTCATCATGGTTGCCGGGGATATAAATGACCTCCATCCCTTCCCGCGCTTTACGCATGATCAGGCTGAGAATGGCCCGGTGCGTCTCGGGAAAGTGGGCTTTGCGTCGCATTTCCAGCAGGTCGATGATATCGCCTACCAGATACAATCTATCTGTCTTGATTTTATTGAGAAAATCCAGCAAGTGCTCAGCCTGGCAGGCGGCCGAGCCCAAGTGCGCATCTGAGATAAAAACGGCTCTTAAGGAATCTTGCATCTGGATGTCCTTTTTTGCGATTAAGCCCTTGCGGCGTAATTATCTATTTTTCCAGCAAACGCAACATATTGATTTGAATATGCAAATACAAAGCTGAAGCAATAGAAAAATTAACTTTAATCATCTTTAGCCGCGATCCTAGAAAGGCTATATGACGCTAAGGTGACCAAATGGCGAAAGTTACATTAAACAGATCAAAAAACATGCTGTTACAATATCTAACCTTATGATTTTTGATAGGAAAGTCTTATTTGATATATCTTTGTCGTACCTTAGTGTTTGTCGAGGTTCCGGCATCGCCCTTTTTACGCCTGAAAAAGCCTGTGGCTAGGGCGTTCAGAGGATGCAGAAACGTCAACAAACCCTATACTAGGATTTTGCCGGCTAGCTTCAAGAATGTGCTAGATTTATCGATGTATCTTAAATTGCAAAAGGTTCCGCAATGTCGCTGCAAACTGCACTGGTGGTAGATGACTCCAAACTGGCGCGTATTACATTACAAAGACTGTTAGAGAAGCATAATTTGCAGGTTCAACTTGCAGAATCCGGGGTACATGCTCTGGAAATGCTGAAAACCAATCTGCCCGATATCATTTTTATGGACCATCTGATGCCTGAGTTGGACGGCTTCGAAGCCACCAAGAAAATCAAGGCGGACCCTCAGACCTCCCATATTCCCGTTATCATGTGCACCGGGAAAGAAGGAAAAGATAATTACGATGCGGAAGCCCGCGCCATCGGCGCCTCGGGCACGCTGTTCAAGCCGCCGCAAGCGGAAAAGTTAGCCATGGTGATTGAATCCGCACGCAGCGGAACCCTCACCTCCGTCGCCATACCTCAGGAAGCGGAGCCTGTGGCGGAAACGGTAGAAGAAGTCTCTTCAGAGATTGTCGTCCCCACCCCCATGCCGGAATACACCCCACCGCAACCTCAGCAAGCCGTGGTGTCCGCCTCCGACTGGGAAATCCTTGTCGATCGTCTCGACAAACTGGAGAAAAACAGCCGCGATTTCCCTTCTTTCGATGGTTTCGAAAGCCGCCTGAGAGAAAGCGAAAGCGAGCTGAGCACTCTACGCCAGGATATCCAGCAGCTGCGTGACCAGCCTTCTGAAACGCCGGAGCAATCCCAACCTGATTTCGGCGCTATGGCGGAACAGCTGCGCGAAGAACTGATGCCAGGACTGGAAAAACGCGTACAGCAGGTTCTGGAGGCGCACATCGCCAGTATTGAGCCGGCAGAAGCTCCCGCCGCCCCTGCTATTGACGAAGTGCAACTCGCCGCCACCATTACCCGTGATGTGGAACAAACCCTTACGCCATTGCTGGACGCCGAGCTGAAAAGCCTGGAAGACCGCTTGCTCGGCTCTATTGACGACGCTGTCAGCGAGTCCCGTCGTGATCTGGACGTACAGCTAAGAGAAACCGTCAACGACCTGGAAATGCGCGCCAAGCCTGTACCGGAAGCGCCCGACCTGGACGACCTCATCGAGCGTATTCGCCCCCAGGTGATGGATATCGCCACCCACTCCGCCACCGCCACCATGGACAACAATGTGGAAGACAGGCTCAGCGCCTGGGAAGCGGAACTGCAGTCAGCCAAGGAAGAGCTCAAGCGCACCCTGATTGAGCGCACCACCAGAGACGAGCCTGCGCCCAGTCTGAACATAGAAGACATCCTCAACGACAAGAAGCTGCATACGCTCATCGAAGGCACGGTGGAAGAATTGCTGCGCGGCCAGATCAGCAAGCAGGGACAGGATCTGGTGCAACAGATCGCCAAAGCCCTGCGCGAGCAAATGGCGGAAAAGCAAAGCGAGATCGACGCCATGGCGACGCGGGTCGAGCAATTGGAGCGCCAGAAAACCACGCTGGCGACGCAACTCAACAACCTGCAGAACGTCAAGCCGCCGAAAAGCGGCGGCGCAGCGGCCATGGTTATTGGCGGCGTTGCGGTGGTGTTGGCGATTGTGTCTCTGCTGAAAGGCTTCGGCGTATTTTAATACCTGACGCCAATATGACGTAGTTTGGGCATATGGCTGAGGTCACCGTCCCGCGTGACCTGATGCGATTCCTGACCAGTCTCTTCTGACAACGTCATGCTGCTAAGACAGCGTATAACCTGTTTGCCTCGAGCATAAAAAAGGCCCGATTGTATCGGGCCTTTTTTGTTGGCTGGGACGTCTATATGAACGTCTTGGCCAGCGCCTTAGCCAGCGCCTTAGAACTGGGCGTTATCCGGAGTTCTCGGGAACGGGATGACGTCACGCACGTTTTCCATGCCGGTAACGTAGGCGATCAGGCGCTCGAAGCCCAGACCAAAGCCCGCGTGGGGCACGCTGCCGTAACGACGCAGGTCGCGATACCACCACAGTTCCTCTTTGTGGTGCATGTCGCCGATGCGGGCGTCCAGCACGTCCAGACGGTCTTCACGCTGACTGCCGCCGATGATTTCGCCGATGCCCGGAGCCAGAACGTCCATGGCCGCAACGGTCTTATCATCGTCGTTCAAGCGCATGTAGAACGCTTTGATTTCCTTCGGATAGTTCATCACGATCACTGGCGCGCCCACATGGGTTTCGGCCAGATAGCGCTCATGCTCGGATTGCAGATCCAGACCCCACTGCACCGGGTACTCGAATTTCTTGCCGCAGTTCTGCAGAATCTTGATCGCTTCAGAGTAGTCGATACGCACGAATTCCTTGTCGACCATATTCTCCAGACGAGTAACCACCTCAGGATTGATGCGCTCGGCGAAGAACGCCATGTCGTCGCTGCGCTCGTCCAGCACCACCTTGAACATGTGCTTGAGGAAGCGCTCCGCCAGATCCGCATCGGCGTTCAGATCCGCGAAGGCGATCTCCGGCTCGATCATCCAGAATTCCGCCAGGTGACGGCTGGTGTTGGAGTTTTCCGCACGGAACGTGGGGCCGAAGGTATACACCTTGGACATCGCCAGACAGTAGGCTTCCACGTTCAGCTGACCGGACACGGTCAAGAACGTCTCTTTGCCAAAGAAATCTTTGCTGTAGTCGATCTTGCCGCTGTCCGTCTTGGGCAGGTTGACCATATCCAGGGTGCTGACGCGAAACAGCTCGCCGGCGCCTTCACAGTCGCTGGCGGTCAGGATCGGCGTGTTGATCCACTGAAAGCCCTGCTCATAGAAGAAATGGTGCACAGCGTGAGCCAGAGCCGTACGCACGCGGGTCACGGCGCCGAACGCATTAGTGCGCGGACGCAGGTGAGCGACGCCGCGCAGGAATTCAAAGGTGTGTCTTTTCTTGGCGACCGGATAGGTTTCCGGATCGTCCACCAGACCAACCACTTCCACAGAGGTGGCCTGAATTTCACAGGATTGTCCTTGCCCGGGCGACTCTACCAGGGTTCCGGTGACAATCAGGGAACAGCCGGTGGTCAAACGCAGAATGTCAGCGTCGTAGTTCGGCAGCTCTTTGGCGACAACCGCCTGAATCGCGTCGAAGCAGGAGCCGTCATGCACGTGAATAAAAGAGACGCCCGCCTTGGAGTCCCTTCTTGACCTTACCCAGCCTTTGACGGTGACTTCGCTACCGATCTCCGCTTTGTTCTTGAGTAAGTCTGAAATGGCGTAATGAGTCATAAACCTGCCCGCTATCCTCTCTATCTTTTCAATAAATGCTTCTCAAATTTTTGGCCAATGGCGCACAACCGCCAATTAAAGATGGGTTAAGACGCAAAGTCTAGCGTTCTCTTGCGGTTTAAGCGCCTTATACGCCAGTCATCAGGGCTTACAATAACCCAGGCGACTGGACCCTGTATGGGCCGGGGCGGTAAAATGCGCGCCCTGACAGGAGCGAGCGGAAAATGAGCGACAGCAAAGACCGAATCTACCAAGACGCCAAAGGCGCCGTCGGCGCCTTCGAATTTGATGAGCGGGTGGCGCACGTATTCACTGATATGATCAACCGCTCGGTGCCCGGCTACGCCATGATGCTGGAGATGATCGGCGTTATTTCCCGGCGCTACGCCCAGGCGGGAACCCATTGCTACGACCTGGGCTGCTCCCTGGGCGCCTCCACCCTCGCCATCCGCAGTAACCTTGAGCACCTCAATGCGTCCGAGGACAAGCCCAAGGTGATAGGCGTCGACAACTCCGCCGCCATGGTGGAGCGTTGTCGAGTGAACATGGAGCGCATGCCCAGCGCCATCCCCACAGAAATACTCTGTCAGGACATCCAGAGCACGCCCATTGAAAATGCCTCCATCGCCGTCATGAACTTCACGTTGCAGTTCATTCCTCTGGCGCAACGTGAAGACCTGCTGCATCGCATCGCAGTCAATATGAAGTCTGGCGGAGCAATGGTGCTGTCCGAGAAAATCGAGTTCGCCGATGCAGACAAGCAGCATACCCTGTTCGATCTTCATCATGACTTCAAACGTGCCCGGGGCTACAGTGATCTGGAAATCGCGCAAAAACGCAGCGCCCTGGAGAATGTCCTGGTGCCGGAAACCATCGAGGCGCATATTGAGCGTCTGCAAAGGGCCGGGTTCAGCCAGGCTTACTTATGGTTCCAATGTTTTAACTTCGTCTCTTTTCTGGCAATAAAATGATCCGTTTCGACGACTTCCTGGCCCACGCCGACAAAAACCGTTTGCAGCGCTTTATCCCCGACTTCGAACACGTGTTGGATGAGCGCTATTACTCTCGCACCCATGGCGACTATGAAGGCTGGTGGAACGCCTTGCAGCAGCTGCCCGCGGCGCAGGCGAGCCAGTTACAGTTCGACGTCGATACATTGACGATTGGCGCAGCGCAAGACCTTGACGCTCAGTCGCAGGATTCTCTCATCAAGGGACTGCGCGGCCTGCATCCCTGGCGCAAAGGCCCCTTCAGTTTCTTTGGAAACCATATCGACACAGAGTGGCGCTCTGACTGGAAATGGACGCGCGTCGCCCCGCATTTAAGCCCACTAAAAGATCGATTTGTGCTGGATGTTGGCTGCGGCAGCGGCTACCACTGCTGGCGCATGCTGGGTGAAGGCGCGCAGTTCGTCCTCGGCGTGGACCCTTCGCCCAAGTTTCTGTTCCAGTTCCACTGCGTTAAAAAATACGCGCCCACCGCGCCGGTTTATTACCTGCCGCTGCGTTCAGAAGACCTGCCTCCTAACATGGGCGCCTTTGATACGGTCTTCTCCATGGGCGTGCTGTACCATCGCCGCTCGCCGTTTGATCATATAGATGAATTGAAAGCGGCCCTGCGTCCGGGTGGAGAACTGGTGCTGGAAACACTGGTCATTCCTGGCGACGAAAACACCATCCTGACCCCGCTGGACCGCTACGCGCAGATGCGCAATGTCTGGTTTATCGGCAGCTCTCTGGCCACTAAACGCTGGCTGGAGCGTTGCGGCTTCGAAGACGTTCGTATTGTGGATGAAGGCGTCACCTCACTGGAAGAACAACGCCAGACAGACTGGATGACCTTTCAGTCACTCAAAGACTTCCTCGACCCAGAGGACTTCAGCAAAACCGTCGAAGGCTACCCCGCCCCGGCCCGCGCGGTGTTGGTGGCCAGGAAGCCTTAAAATTTTGAAAATAACGCCCTTGGCGGTTACTGCAGTAGACCATTGAGTATCCGCCTTGGATGCAGTCATTTGACATACAGGCCTATAGCGAGAACTATAGTTAGGCCTATTTTTAAATGTCGAAGTGGATTGCAAAAATCTTAAAAAGATACCTTAGTTAATGCTTCGGGGCTCTCTCTTATTTAGCCATCGTTCTCTTTTTACACTTAGCGAAGAAGAGCTTACTTAATATAGGTAAGCGCTTATCGAGAGACCTCCAAACATCAGCCACCTTAGCAACTCGACTGGACTGGGTTGCCCTTCGTTTCCCAAAGGCTACAGGTATCCCTTTTATTGCGTCCCACTTAGCCCTAAGAATAATTCTTCCTTGACCTCTTAATGCAAACAACAAAACCGTCGCCAAGTTCATCAAAATATGCAGAGGCAAAAGCAGCCAAAATAAATAAGATGGCATGTCTTTTATAAAGGTCCACACTAAGTTTCTGTGACCATGATAAACAGAGAAATCGCTTCGTTGCCCACCTGTAGTTGCAGATCCAACATGATAAACCACCGCACTTGGCACATATATTGACTTATAACCGGCCAAGCGCAGACGAAACCCCAAATCTACGTCTTCAACATAGCAGAAATAATCTTCATCAAACCCACCTATCTCATGCAAAGCTTTCCTTCGATACAATGCTGCGGCGGCGCATGGTGAAAAAATTTCTCTGGTTGCCAGATCATTGGGTTGCTGCTTCGCGCCATGTCGATCCCGCCAAACCAATCCACTGATATGGTAACAATCACCAACTCCATCCAGTATCAAGTTGGCGTCACTACAAAGCTGGCGCGATCCAAATGCACCTACATCAGGATTTTCACTCGCAGCAACTAGCAGACTCTCCAGCCAATCGGGTTCAGGGAAAGCATCAGGGTTCAGCAATGCAACAAACTCTGTATCAACACCTGATAGCGCTAAATTGTTACCGCCTGCAAAGCCGAGGTTTTCGTCCAACAGGAGCACATCGACACTAGAAAATGCCTCTGCAATATTTTGAGAACCATCTACGCTACCATTATCGACTACAATTATTTTGTCTGAACGAACTGTCTGCGATTCCAGGTGTTTAAGACATTCATAAAGTAAGGTTCCGCTATTGTAATTAACAATGATGGTCGTAACAGTCATCAATATTTTGTATATCCATTAGTAAACAAAGCGCCCTATACATTTATATAGCGAATAAACTCAGCCCTTAATTCCTCACGATCCAACAGCACTTCTTCCGGTGAAAAATTTTCTGTTTTCTGATGCGCCGCCATGTACTGCATAAGCATCCAAAAAACCTTATCATTACCCTGAAAATTAATTGAGTTAGCCATCAGATCAATACCATGGGAGAATCGGTCCAAATCAGTAGACTGCAATAGTAACTCACCTGAAAAGTCCTTTAGATGAACAGCAAAGATCCAACAAATTTCAAACAGCATCCAAGCACGATTTGATGAAATAGTGTTTGTAGAGTGAATCCTGTACTTCAAAAGAGGCTTTTCCAGTAGCTCACACCGGAACTTCAGAGCGACTCTTAATAAAAAATCCCAGTCATGTGCGAATCTTAGATTACGCATACCACCGACTGTCTCATATACTTTGCGGGAAAAAACCACATTACTTGTTGTAGACACAAAGTTAGAAAACAACAAGTTTAACTTAAAGTCATCCGCGCCAATAAGCCTTGCGTCCGGCTTCTTAATAGACCAAGGCAGCATATTCCGCCACCCTTCTTTAACACCAAGCACCTTACTTTTGTTGTCTATTATCTCAATCCATGTTGCGACTAAATCAACACCTTGCTGCAGCCTTGCCACACACTCAGAAAGCCTTTCCTTATGAAAGATGTCATCAGAGTTTAGAATTGCAAGATAGTCGCCTTTTGCCAAAGACAATCCTTTGTTAATAGCATTATGAGCGCCCGCATTTTCCTGCTCTATTAATGTATATCGAGGGTCATTTACGCTACGCAGGTAGTCGAGTGACGCGTCGCTGGAACCATCATCAATGACAATCAGCTCCAAGTTGGCATAAGACTGAGAGAGAACGCTTTCCACCGCCTCCCTAATATAATGGGCATGGTTATAGCTGGGTATAACAACCGATACAAGACTCATAGCTATTGCATTCTCACACTAAATTAAAATTCTTTAACCACATTAAAGTTTCGCGCAAACCATCATGAAGTTCAATACTTGGAGCGAAGCTCGTGTCTCGACGTAACTTATCATTAGATAATACGTTATATGGCACATCCACCCCTCGAGGAGGAGTGTATTGACACTGCAAACTATAACCATCGTCTTCTAATATTGGAGTTATGTATTCATTTAACAAAGTGTGCAGTGCGACACCCTTTGATGTTCCAACATTGTATGCTTCACCGAGTTTACCAAACCGGAGTATGGCAACCAATGCATCAGCTAGATCGCGGACATGTATATAGTCTCGAACAACCGATCCGTCACCGAAAATATTCAATACTTCGCCCTGCAGCGCAGAGGCAAATGCAGTTGCAACAAAGCCCTGGCCACGAAACGGCTTCTGTCCTGGCCCATACGCATTGCCGGGACGCGCAACAATAAAGGGTAAATTTTTCTGGATATTATAGAGAAATCCAATGTTCTCTATAATTAGCTTTGATGTTCCGTATAAGGAAATCGGTTTTGTAGTTGAACTCTCAACAATAGGCTGATGGTTCAGCCGATGTCCGTATACAGTACCGCCAGAAGATACAAACAAGAATTTCTTAATTTTCTTCGCGCAACACATATCCATAAGATGCATTGCAGGCCTGACATTACGTTCAAACTCAACATCCATGTTACACTCTTGGTTGAGGATCATTGTATCGTGAACAAGATGTACAACAGAGTCGACCTCCTCAAGTATGCCCTGAAGAAATTCAGAGTCCTTATAGTCTCCATCTATGTATTCAACTCCGTCTTGCCTCACTTCTGGAGCAGGCAGAAACATATCTGCAACTCTGACAATCATTCCAGCAGAGCGACAAGCCAGAGTTAAATGCTGGCCAATAAATCCCATACCTCCGAGTATCAAAACGCGGGAGGCCTTTGGCGTATTCATACTGTTACACCTTTTTTCTTGTATTGTCTAATCGCCCCATCCCAGCATTCAACATACTGCTTTGCTATATTCGAGCTGGAAAAACGATCAAGTATATCCTGTTCTCGAGCCTTCAATTCCACCTGATATTCCTGATGGTTTTTGAGCCAATCTTCAAATTCAGAGTTTATATTGATATCTGACAAATTTACTGAAATCACGCCGCCGCCATAGTATTCACTCACTACATCTGCAATGTCGCCTACATCTGTTGCAAATGCAGGAACTCCCATTGCCAATGCCTCAATCATCGCTATTGGCAACCCCTCATACGCTGAGGTAAATATAATTCCGTCAGTCACAGCATGAAGTTCAAGCGTATTTTCGACATACGGTATTCGTTTTACATTTTTCAGTTCATTTTTTTCAATGAATGCATTTGCCTCATCAGCAAGCTCACCATCACCGACCAACACAAAATACTCGTCCTGGTTGCCACCACGTAGTTTTGCCAGTTTTAAGAACTCAAGAGGCCTTTTCTGTTGCGTAAGCCGTGCTACAAACGTAAATATTCTCTTCCCTTGAGGAAGTCCAAACTTCTTCCTCAACTCAGCCTTATCAGGTTGCGACTGTTTAAACTGCTGAATACGTAAAGTATCAACAGCAGAATAAATTAAGTGCGTCTGCCTTGGGTCGACTCCAAAATCTTCACGGAAGCGCCGCTCTATTTTCTTATTAACAGCAATAAAGTGGTCAAAAGATCTGATGCCTGGCTCACCGTAACGGTTAATCCACCCTTGCTCAACATCATATACTTCCTGATCGATGATTGGCACATCGCGAAATATGCGTCGAATAGAAGAGGCATTATCACAAAACCAAGGTGAGCCATTGCAGACCCAAACCAACTCAGGCTTCAAACTCGACTTTAATCGAGTCAAGACCCGCAAATAGTCTGCATGACGCACAACCTCAGCCATCTCAATCACCTGAGCAGCGACATCCATAGCCTGAGCGGCCAAACTGCCTTGCTCTGGACGTAACCTTTCCATCGTTATCACAATAAAGTCAAATTGATGGTTCAACTTCCTCATAATCTCAACGGTATTACGCTCTACGCCACCTACCGCTAAAAAAATGGGGAATACAAAGACTACTGGCTTTGTATTTATACGTGACGACAAGTACTGAGACTCGTACCGAATCAAGCCTTGAGAAGGTTCCGCCTGACTGGAAAAGAAACCATCTGCATCCACTTCAATACTGCTAGTATCAAGCACTTCATTTATACGTACTTCAACAGCATTGCCCTTTGCCGGTAATAATCGAAGTATTTTCCCGCGCAGCGGAACCTGATTAAGGTTGCCTTCAAAAGCAGCATGAGCGATATCACGTGAGAAGATCATATGATCCCGCAGATTCCCAATACAGATGCTACCTTCTAACGTAAGAGAGTTAGAAATTATAGATAGATCCAAGCTATTTTCTATAAGCGCCACATAAGCAGAGTACAAATGATCGGGACAGAAAGTGAAAGATGAAGATGTCGGCCAAAAGAATGCTGTAGCATCCGCAGCCGAGGGAACAATAGGATTACTGCTAGCGCCACTGTCCTCGATAAGAGATAGCATTCCATCCTGCAGCAACTCATACACTTTTGCAGCGTCGCCAAAGGTGCGCCGGAAAGTCGCCACTAAACTCTTTGTTTCCGGGTGTTTCGAGTCAACGACAAGAGCAGGAATAGCCTTAATGACAGGAGTGACATCAGTACTAACGACATTTGTTTTATCGCCCATCTTATTTTCGCTGATTAGCTGCCTTGTACGATGGACTAAATATTTTGGGTTATTCAAAAGATGATAAACCGCCCGAGACGCCAATTGCCTGACTCTCTCCATTTTACTAACCAAGGTCACTTGCGACTCTAACAGCAGCTGGGCCTGCATTAATTCATCAAACAACCGGCGCTGCTTTGAACCATAGTGGAGATCTCTTTCGCTTCTTGTATTAAGCGCCTCACACAGATTGTAAAGCTCGGCCGAAGACAAGCTATCTGGCACTTTTGCATTCTTCTCAAGCTTATCCCAATAATCTGAGCCAACACCCGGGAAGTGCGCCTCCATGGCAATCGCCAAAGAATTAGGGTAGTCGCCCAGCTTTTGAATAACCCCATATTCGTACATCGCCCGGAATAAATGCACATACAAAGTGCTCAAGCATTTCCGAATACCCATAGAAATATCATCAGGAGTGGCTGCAATAAGCTCTTCGTAATACTCACATCTACTGACAAGCGCATCCAATCTCTGTTGCCACGTCTCTTGAGAGTATTGCGATGTGCGATTTTTACGCGCCTTTTTCTCAAGTGATGCAACCCCCAGTAGCGTATCAATACCCGAATGCATTCTTGTAAATACCACCGCCATTTTCCCTGCTGAAATTTGGCGTTTACAGAACTTCGATGTCACATAAGGGTGATAATGATCGCCTTTCGCTCGAGTGGTGTAAAATAACTTGAGTCCACGTTTCGCCAACCGATAACCCAACTCGATGTCTTCAAAACCATACTCGTCAAATCGCTCATCAAAAATCACATCTTCTTCAAGAAGAAAACGTCTATCAACACAAATATTACAGGTATAAAAGTGTCTAAAATCAGTAAAGTCGTTATCTTTAAGGCGATTATAACTGAACTGTTCATTTCCAATTTCTGTAATGTGATGCATCAGATGATTAACATCTAGGTCTTGATGCCAATCAACGACGCCCAGTGTGGCGACCTTTGGTCCAAGCTGCTCACATATTTCAGCGTGAATATTAAGAATTTGAGGATCAGGGAAGATATCATCTCCGATGATAAGCAATTTATCTCCTGAAGCGGCTCTAATTGCGGCATTTCTCGCACTTGAGGCCCCTCCATGAGCATTACGCAGCACTTTTAGCGGCAAGCCGCTCACCGTCTCGAGAAATTCGACTGAGCCATCAGATGAGCCATCGTCAGAGAAAATAATTTCATATGGGAACAGTGTCACTGCATTTACTTTGCGCCATGCAGCAATAATTTCGGGCAGGAGCTTACCTCTGTTATAAGTTGGAATAATTACACTTATTAGAAGTGAGTTAGTAGTGCTCGCCTGCCCATCCAGAATATCCGCCTTTTCATCCGAGGAGAGTAATATATTCTCCTCAGGTCGGTTCCAGTCCATATCAAACAAAGAGTTGGGGTGACGCCCTTCGGAACATCCATGCAACCAATAATGAACTAGAGGTGGCATGTCTAAGCCAGCAATATCCGGATAGCGAGCTCGGTAATACTTGCTGTCAAAATAAGGTCCTGGCTGCCGACTCTCTTTCCAGCCTATCGCCAAGTAGTGTTTAAGAGGATTAACGCCCTTCTGCTCTACATCAGGATAATTCTTCAAGTACCATTCAGAGTCAAATAGAGGAGACCGTAACAGCTTCCAATACCAGTAAAGCAACTTACTACGGCTTTCCAGTCTACTCAAAACCACTTTTCCAATCCCCTTATCTTTTTCGGCAAATACAGACAGCCTATGCTCAACTTGAGTAATGATATGCTGTAGGTTACTAATAGTTTGTTTGTGCTCATGAGCAGCGTTGCTGAATGTAGCAAGCTTTTCATCTCGATCAATAATAGCCTGACTGAGAGCCTCGATTTCAGCATGTTTAGCCGTTGTCTCTTGGCTTAAGCGACCTATCTCCGAGTCACGCTCTTCTATTTCCTGCTTAAACGACAAAGCCTCCAAATCTCGCTCGCTAATCTTTCGCCCAAGCTCTGATATCTTTTGCTCAAGCTCTGATAACTTTTGTTCAAGTGTTAATACTTGCTGTTCGCTATCATGAATAGACTGACTAAGCGTTGCAGATGAGTATGACGCCACCCTCCCAAGCGCATTACACAGCAAGTCTTTATTGCTTATCTGTTGTATCTCATATATTTCTGGGGCTAGCAGACTTACGCGCCCCAGCTCCTCCCACGTTATCCTATCAAGAGCGACAATCGTGGCGGTCCCGACCCCAGGATCTTCGAGATTTCTGGAAGCGCTTAAGCCTACAAATATCTTGTCATCAGTAACACATACCCCACGGGTATAGCCCCCCAGAACTTTTGAACGAACTAATTCCCCGGCGCTATTATATTCAGCTACTTCCTTCTTCTCAGAGTTCGCCAGCAATAGGTTTTCACCAAAAGGCGTCAAGCTATGAGGCTGAGATAGTCCTTTGATTAGTTCCTTTCCACTAAGTAAGTCCTTTACATAACCTGCATCTTTGGTTTTCCCTTTATATTCGCGGTGCTGTTTAAAATCTCCAAATGCAGAGAAAACAATGCGCCCACCCCAAATCCCAAGGCAGTTAATATGAAGCGAATCTAGATCGCCATCAAAGGTCCATCTATCTACTTCTATGGAGTCACCATCAACCTTAATTATTTCGTTACCGGATGTACCTACGAAGTATATAAAGTCGTCCACGATCAACACATCGTGTATGTCGTCAGCTATGACAGCATCGGGCTCTGATTCAGGTTTCTTGTGATTATGAATCAACACTGACGAGGGCTGCAGGCCTCTAGCGAACCTTTCACTAGTTAGCGCAAATCCCGTCGCGCTAAAATTATCCAATTTATGAATAATGCCCTCATGGATTAGGAAAAGGCCTCCTTGATTCGGGCATGATACGAGTAGGTTATTGAATAGTTCATTCATCAATACTTACCAGTGGAGTGCAGCAAAAATCAACGATTTCGGTTGCAGTGCTGGAGGTTTCCGGCAATACACGAAATGCAATTGCATCTATTTTTCTATGCAAAAAAGTTTCCTCTTGACCACAAACCGCTAACACTCCAGCATTCATGAAGTAAACGCCCGGGTTTAAGTAGCAATGAAAGGTAAACTCAACAGATACAACTTTTCCTTGTGGGATAAACGGAACAGACTCAGCAAGAGATGGCGCCGAAATTGATCCTCCAAGCTCTAGCCCTGAGATTGTTTTAAGCAACATACCAAAACGAACATTTGTAGCGGCGACATCAAATTTCACGTTATAGCAATATCTATACTTCTTACCGCGAACAAGTCCATTTACGGGCTCCCCAGTAAGGGTCAAGATCTGGATTGATTCAATCGTAGCGCCACGTGACTCATATTCAATTGTACTAACAGGCTTCAAATGTGGATCAAAGTTTTCCTGGAGATGCTGCCCCCCCTCGTCTTGCTCCTTATTAGTACCCGTAGGTAGACTATCAACCTCGCTCACTCGTTCAGGCATAACCTCACTAGCCTGGAGCAACTGGCTGCGAATACTCTCTCGTTTATCTACGGGAGCATAAAGCAGTTTCTGATAGCTCCCTATAATTTGCTTAGGTTTGCCAACCGCAAGTCTCTCACCAGAATCCATAAGTATGGCTCTGTCGCACAGCTCCACAACTGTACTCCCTGAGTGGGAAACAAATAAAATTGTGGCGCCGCTGTCGCGGATAGCTTCAATTCGCGAAAAGCATTTTCGTTGGAAGAGTTCATCGCCAACAGACAACGCTTCGTCAATAACCAAGATTTCCGGGTCGACATTAATTGCGACAGCAAATGCAAGCCGGACAACCATACCACTGGAATATGTCTTAACTGGCTGATCTATAAACTGCCCGATATCGGCAAATGCGGCTATATCATCAAATCGCTCATCGACTTCGCGTTGACTCAGCCCTAGAACCGCTGCGTTGAGATAAACGTTTTCCCGCCCTGTAAACTCCGGATTAAATCCCGCCCCTAATTCCAGGAGCGCAGCAATACGGCCATTTATCTCAACTGTTCCCTCTGTCGGCGACAGTGTTCCGCAAATTACTTGCAGAAGCGTGGACTTGCCTGAGCCATTACGCCCGACAATCCCTACAGTCTCACCTCTCTTAATTTCAAATGAAACATCTCTGAGGGCCCAAAAGTCGCGATAATAACGAGCCGGCGGCTGGTTACTGAAACGTTTTAGCTTCGGAATGACAAACTGTTTGAGTCGATCTCGTGGAGAATCATAGATTTGATAACATTTGCTTAGGTTTCGAATTCGAATAGCTGTGTTATCACGGCAAGGAGACTCGTTTTCACTAAAGGACATCCGAAAAACCTCTTCTTGTCTTTTGGAACCATGCATATCCGGCCCATGCCAGAATTACAGAGACAAGCGAGTAGATACCCAATCCAACCCAATCTGGCGCATGCCCCCATATAAGAACGCCTCTTGACTGTTCAATAATAAATGTCAGAGGGTTCAACATAATTAAAGAGTGATAGTTTTCCGGCAAGGCATCAATAGGAAAAAACACAGGCGAAAGGAAAAGTAAAACCGTAGTAATGATAACAATTGTCTGCCCAACGTCTCTAATAAAAACACCTATAGAAGCCAAGATCCATGCCCCTCCTAATATAAGAAGAATGAAAGGCAAAAATATTACAGGTACGAAGATTGCCGTCCAATGTATAAACCCATTGAAAATAACAAACGCAATCAATAACACTAAAAAACTAATCAATGAATGAAACAGTGCAGCAAATAAACAAACCACTGGCAGTATTTCAATAGGAAAAACCACCTTCTTAACAAAGTTCACATTGCCTAGAATCAATCCTGGAGCTCGATTAATGACTTCAGCAAATACACCATGAACAATAAGTCCCACAAAAAGCACTATCGCAAACTGCGATTTACTTTCTTCACCTCCAACCCCCCACTTGGCTTTGAATATCACTGAAAATACAAATGTATAGACAACCAGCATTAATATTGGGTGAAAAAAAGACCAAGCCAGCCCTAGAAAAGATCCCCGATATCGGCCAATAACTTCTCTTTTTGTCATTTGCCGAATGAGTTGCCAATTACGGCTGATAGAGAGAATCAGCCCTGTTAAAGAAGAAGAATACTGAGGCATTTAAATTAAGAACTTCCAGATAAGTTGTCATGTGGACACAGTTTGCAGGCGGTTTCCACCAAAAGCCCTTTGTGTGAAGGCTGCACTGGGTAGACTCCTAAAGAAATAGCCTCGACGGGCTTCCTTTTACTCTACACCAAACATTTGCTGGTTAATTCCACTAGTGCGCGCAATTTAGTCACGCAAGAGATTTTGCCGGATGCGGCGAGATTATATACACCAGAGGAAAAATTTCCAGCTTTACGACCCTTTAGCGCTGTGCAAACAGTAGCTCCCCTTGGGAGCGCGCGGGCAAGTCATGTAACACTCCACGTAGATGGCACCCGACCTATTTCATGCGTCTACTCCTTCCGATACAACACATGAATATACCGGCCCAGGGAGAGGTAGGGTTCTTTCTGGGAGTGGGCGCGCTCCATTTCCAGTACGTCTTCATAGCTGCGTTCCAGGGCGACGTGTTTTTGCATGAAGTCGTAAAAAGTGCGGATGCCTCGTTTGCATACCTGTCTCATGTCCGCCTGCTCCAACCAGCCGTAGACCTCATCGGGATCAAGTGGATTCTGTGGCGTCAGGCCGCCTTTACGGTGGCTCCAGTTATTCTTCTTGAGTTTGCGGAAATTGCCCTGCAGCAGATTGCGGTAAATCAGGCTATTGCGGTTATAGAAAGCCAGGGACAGCACGCCGCCGCTGCGTAACTTGCTTAGCGCCAGATCCAGGGCGGGGCGAGGGTCGTCCATCCACTCCAGCACTGCGTGGACGATTATCAGGTCATAGGGCCCCTGGAGTTGCGGCAGAACCTCCTGCATCGCGCCTTCACGCCATTCCTCGCAGGCCTGCGCCGCTCCCAGAGACTCCAGATTGGCGCGGGCCGCTGTCAGCATATCCGCGGACAGGTCGGTCAAAGTCAGGCGATGTCCCGCCTGCGCCAGGCGTCCGCTGATCATCGCCGCGCCGCAGCCGATATCTAAAACTCGCCAGGCGCCCTCTCCCAATTGTTCCGCCAAATGGGCATCCAGGTCTTCGTTGATCAGATCCAGTCGCAAGCGCCCTTTGGGGGTGCCGTAAATATTATTCTGAAAGCGCTCTTTCAGTTCGTCGAAGTTGTGCCCCGGGGAACCCTTTGAATCTTCTTGCATTTTGGGAACTTACTGTTGAATCGAGATTGATGTTGACGCGTATAATACCACTACTGCGCACAAAGCCCTCGACAGGTTATTGAAAAGCCTTCGAAAAAACGTCGCCGCAATATCAATCGCTTCAATGCAACAAGGATACGCTTCACCATGCTTTCGCTACTTAAAATACTTCATGTTCTAGCGGCCCTGGGCTGGGTCGGCGGTATGTTTTTCGCCTATTTCATTCTGCGCCCTACTGCGGCGGAGCAATTGCAGCCGCCTCAGCGTCTGCCATTGTGGTCGGAAGTGCTGACCCGCTTTTTCCGGTGGGTGTGGATCGCCGTGCTGACGCTCTGGGGCTCCGGCGTGGGCATGCTCGCGCTGTGGGGTAGTAAACCGCCGTTGTATGTACATGTCATGCTGGGCGGCGCACTGGCGATGACGCTGATCTTCGTTGGGGTGTTTTTCTTTCCCTTTCGCAAGCTGAAGACCTGCACGCTGGAAAAAACCTGGAGCGAAGCCGGCGCCGCGCTAAATCAGGTGCGACAGGCGGTGCTGGCCAATCTGTGCCTGGGACTCATCGTCATCTGCGTCGCTGTTGGTAAGTGGCCGCTCTGACATCAGCGCCGCAATAACCCTAGGGCGGCGTCCAATGGCGCGTCGTCCGCCTCCAGCCAGTGGATGGCGACGCCCTGACGCTCCATGCGACGGAACCATTTCACTTGCTGGCGGGCGAAGAGATATATCGCGGACGCCAGCTTTTGCATCATGTCATTGCGGTTAAGCTGCTCCTGCAGATACAACGCGACATAGCGGTACTCTAATCCCAGCTCATCCAACTGCCGCCAACTCAAACCCGCCGCCCGGAGGCTTTCCACTTCGTCAATCAAGCCTTCGTCCAGACGAGTTTCCAGACGTTCGCGAATGCGGGTGCGCAATCGGTCACTGTCGCAGTGCAACCCGATCACGACAGGATCGATACTGATCTGCACACTGGGACTGTCTTCATTCAGCTCTGCGTAGGCAATCTCAATCGCCCGCAGCGTGCGCTCACGGTCCTGGGTGTCAGTGGTGTTATGCAAGGGTCTCAATGAGGCCAGCAGTGCATTCAGTCGCTCTTGATCGTGATGTTTGAGCCGTTCCCGCAGCAGCGGGTCGACAGGCGCTTCAACCAGTCGATAACCACGCAGGATCGCATCCAGATACAACCCAGAGCCGCCGGCGATTATAGGGCGTTTCTCTCTTGTTTCCAGATCATCGAGTGTCCGCTGCACGAAACTGAGGTAGTCAAACAGGCTGAACGGAGTCCCCGGATCAACAACGTCGATCAGGTGATAAGGGGTATCGCCGTAATCCTGCAAATCCTTGCCGGTTCCAATATCCATACCCCGAAACACCTGCCGGGAATCCGCAGACACCACCTCTCCCCCCATGGCGCGCGCCAGCCCTACGGCGAGCCGGGTCTTTCCGCAGGCGGTGGGCCCAAGCACCACTATGGGCCTGGCGTTAGGGTTTTCGTTAGCGATACTCATCTGTGACTCTTTTCTTGATTTCGGACAGCCTTCTCCCCCAGGAAGCAATCTAATCTATGCTTATATCAGACCCTGTTTACCTGAGCACGGAGTATGGCAATGATGAAAATAACCATTATCTGGATGGCCGTCGCCGCTGTATTTATGCTGCCAACCATGATGGTGCTGGCGTTTATTTTTCGCAATTCACGCACAGCGGACCTGTATTACAACGGGCTGGCCAACCGGGTGGAACAAGAGCGCCTGGGCCAGATGCTGAAACAGAAAGGCGTCGACACCGCGCATTATGTTCGGGGCTCGTCTTCCGTCGAGGTGTTCAAAGCCATTCAAAACTGTCGCAACTGTTCCGAAAAAGCTCACTGTGGTGAACACCTGCAACAGGAAAACGCCAATCTTGGGGTTCCCGATTTCTGCCCCAATCATGACGCCATCGCCGCCCAAGCGCCTGTCAGCACTGATGAGCCCAAGCCGGAAGCAACCCCTCCGGCATAATTACTCGCATGCCCCGGCGGCGCATGGGACAGTTAAACGCCAGTTCCATCGCCGCCAGCATCAAACCGTCCTCGTGCTTGTTGCCGGAACCATAACGCGGATCGCCCAATAAGGGATGCCCCAGATCTGCAAAATGGCGTCGAATCTGATGTTTGCGTCCCGTGATCAGTTTGACCCGCACCAGACAGGAATCCGTCGCTTCGTCATAATGCTGGACCTGGTAATAGCTCAACGCTGCTTTGCCGTCCACAGGGAAGTCGATTTCCCCCTGCTCTTGCGCAAGTCGCCCTTTTACCCGCGCCAGATAGAACTTATCCAACGCATTATTCTGCAGCAGCGCGCCAAACCGCCCAGCCGCCGCTTTATTATGGGCAATGATCACCAATCCCATGGCCTCGCGATCCAGGCGATGCAGCAGGAACACCTGTCGCTTGCTTTGGAAATGCAGTTCCACCATGCGCAGCAGGCTGCAATGGTCGCCCCATTCAGAGCCCTGCGTCAGGAGCCCGGCGGGTTTGCACCAGATGGAATAAGCGTCATGATCCGCCACCAATGTGGGCTGCGGACTGTTCAACGCGAGAATCTGAGGATCGTAATTCAGCTCCAGCACGTCGCCGACCGCCAATGCAGATTTGGCTCTGCGCAGACGCTTCTGCGGCTTGCCGCCGCGCTTCCACCAGACGGCGCCTTTCAGCATAGCGTCTTTAACCTTCTGCTTCGACAGACCGGTCTGCGCGGCCAGCCAGGTAGACGCATCCGCCACCGCCTCGCCGACAATCAACTTACGACGCCAGCGGCTTTGCGCGTCCACTTCCCCGCCCCCGGAGCGCCATACATTATCTGACGGCATGGTACACCTTGAATCGGCTGTTCTCGAATAGAACCCGCACCGGCCCAACATGGGCTTCAATCCAGTCCGGGTATGGCAGGAAACGGTTCGCCACCAGGGTTAGTGAGCCTCCCGGCTTAAGCACGCGAGCGCAATCGTGCAGAAACTGCTGAGTGATGCGAGTATCTTGCTTCACCCCCTGATGAAACGGCGGGTTAGTGACAATGGCGTCTACGCCGGGCTGCACCTCAGCAAGCCCGTCTGACGCATAGATATTCAGCTCCGCGCTGTTGGCTTCAGCCGTGCGCGTCGCGCTTTTCAGCGCCAGCAGATTGATATCCGTCAGCTCTACCGATGCTTTGGGATAGCGCTTCTTCAAAGTCGTTCCAATAACGCCGCAGCCGCAGCCGAAATCCAGAAAACGCCGCCCGCGCAACTCCGGCAGAGACTCCAGCAGCACTTGCGTTCCCTCATCCAGACGGCCCGCGCTGAAGACTCCCGGCAGCGTGAAGAGTTTCAGGGTGCCTACTTTCTCCTGAGTGAGTTCGTAGGCGCGCCAGAACTCGTCCTGTTGCGGCCGCCAATCATTCGCTGGCGTCAGTTGCCAAACCTGACAATGGCGCGCCGAGTCCACCTTGGTGGCGTCCCAGCCTTCTTTCGCCAGACGCTTGGCGGCGCTCTCCACGCCTTCGCGCTTTTCGCCCACCAGCCAGATATGCTGTGCGTGTTTCAATGCCGGCGCGACAACGGATAGCATCAGATCCAGCATTTCTCTGGCCTTCGGCATAAACAGGGCGATCTGATCCCATTGCGCGTCAGCAGGCAACGCCAGATCCGTAAATAACCGCTCTTCCGCTACGGCGTTCCGGCAGGCGTTCACCGCCGTGTGATCCCAACTCAGAACGCTGACCTCTGCGCCAGTCTGGCGCAGGTCCGCAGCAATGGCGTCTGCGGGCGGCGAGCACAAAAGTATCCGGCCGCTCAAATGCTCACGTTGGCGTAACAGCGCTTGGCTGGGATTGCTTAACTGACTCATGCGGGCCTCGGAATACTGATAACTTCGCCCAATGTGGCGTATTCATCCGCCCCCAGACGGGACAGCGGGTTCACCTGCATTGCGTCCACTTTGTGACGGCCTTTGGCGTCCGTCGTCATCACGCTATCGTCCACAAACAGTTTTTCGATATTGAGCAGCACCATCGCCTGGGGTACGCTGCCCAGCTCCACCACTTCCTGCACCCGGCACCCAAACGCCAACCGACATTCCGCCAATCTGCTCAATTCAAAACCTTCGAAGTCCACCAATGACAGATTAAGCCCTTGCAGCTCGGACTCGCCATAAGGCAGCGTCCGGGACGAGTCCGTCACCGCCTGCGCCATTTCGCGACCAGCGATATGCACCGTGCAGGGCGCGCCAACCTGTAAATTGCTGCGCGTATCTTTCAGCTCTCCGCTGGGCTTTTTACCGATGGAAATGGCGATGGTGGGAGGCGCGCTGGAAATCGCGGTGAAATAGGAGAACGGCGCCAGATTCATACCTCCATCCTCATTGCGGGTCAGCGCCCATGCAATGGGACGAGGGATGATGGTCTGCGTCATCCAATGATAGATTTTGGTCGCTTCTAATTGCTGGAAGTCAATATACATGGGGGACTCTGTCGCGTTGCGGTGGCTTGAGGTTGCTAAAGCCCGCTATTTTAAGCCCGCCAGCCTCTTTTTTCTAACCTTTACGAAGAGTTGGGAAAATAATGTCGCCCCGACAACGGACTATATAAAAAGACCTACCAACACAGATGAAAATGTGATCAGCATCCACTCAATCTTTGTATCTTTGTGTAACACTGTTCAACATTCAGTCAGAACAGCCCGGGCAGCCATGCCTGGAAAGCCCTGACGTTATAAAAACAAATACGTCCATCAACCTGTCGCGCCGGGAATCTATAAAGTTATAACAAACCCTGGCGCCGGGGCCTGCATGAATGCTGTCGCAGACCCAAGGGCAAAGAGGCGCCACAATGAGCATATCCCCAACGCTATCGTCGATGCTGTTTATCGTCTTGTTGAGTCTGACCAAGCCGTCCTTTGCGGTGACGCTGCAAGGCGTGGAAGTTCCTGAGTCCCTGCCGCCGGAGGGCGATCGCCCTTCACTTTCCTTGAATGGAGCCGCTACGCGCCGCTTTCTGGTCTTTGTCGATGTTTATGTCGGCGCCTTATATGTGGAGCGCACGACTCACGAAGCGCCAGCTCTGCTTGCCGATGAAGGTTACCGGCGCATGGAGTTCACCATGCTGCGAGACGTGCGCGGCCGCAAGATCGCAGACGCCTTTTACGAAGGCATGCGTCTGAATATCAGCAAGCAGCAGGCGGAGGACATCCGTGTGGAGATCGAGCAGATGGTGCATATGTTCGATCAAAAGCTGGAAAAAGGAGACACCGCCGTCGTGGAATATATCCCCGGCGTCGGGGCGCAAGTCTGGCTGGACGGGCATGACCGCGGCGTCATTCCAGGCAAGAAGCTGTTCGACGCCATTCTGTCCATCTGGATTGGCGACTACCCGGTCAGTCAGGACTTCAAAGCCGGCATCCTGGGGGCGCCGCAACAATCGGCGAGTCGAATGGCTGACCGGAATTGACCCCGGTCAATATAAGCGTTACCAGGGAGATGGCCGCCGGGAGAGGTTGACCTGAGTCAAACTCGCCATGGCGGACCCTCGCCATAATCCAACTAAAGATCACGTTATTATCGATCAGCCAAGTTGGAGATCCATTATGTACATCGACGAAACCATCATCGCGGGTTTACTGGTAGTAGGCATGACCATCGCATTCTTCGGCGGCGTCTATGTCGTGCTGAAAAAAGAAAACGACAAGCATCAGAAACATCATTGATTACAGGCTTTGTCGCCATCCTGGCGTCAGTAGTCCTGCTTCCACTGTAGTTCGACTCCGCCAAAGCCGGACTGTCCGCCAGTGGTCGTCTCCAGGTTGAGGTTGGGGTTCAACTCCACCTCGACGGAGCCTTTCCACGGCTGCGCTGGATCTGGGGTTCGCTCCAGCTCCAGATAGACGCGTTCAGTCAGATATTTGCCCACGCCGACGGACACGCCGCTGCCGTTATCGGTTTCCTGTGTGTCGACGGACAGCGTGTCGACCCCCAGCAAATCGCGGGTGGTGGCGATGGGATCAAAGAAACTGCCGCCTTCCCCACGCAGCGTCTGCACCGCCGCCGCCAGGCGATACGCCTGAATCGGCGTGATGTTGCGCACGGACTTGCCGAACATGAGCTGCGACAGGATTTCATCTTCCGGTAAGGGCGGGTTCGAGCTCAGATTCACCTTCAGCGACGCCAGCGACCCGGACAGTTCCGCACGATATTCCGTGTCCTTGCTGGTGTAGACGCCCACGATAAACATGGTGAAGCTGTCGTTCTCAAACAACACCTCCCCTTCCTGCAGATCGAATTTCTTACCGAAGACCTCAAAGGTGCCGCGCAGGGTTTCAAAGTTGCCGCGATAGGAGGCGGACTCCAGGGGCCCTTTGGCGAACACCCGGCCTTTCAGTTCCGCTTCCAAGCCACGCCCACGTAAAAAAGCCTGTTGATTAACGACCAGACGAATATCCAGAGCGACCTTGGGCAAAGGCAGGATGCTGTCTTCCTCCAGCACTTCTTTAGCCACCTCGCGTACTTCAATCTCCGGAATATCACGGCCCAGCGCCGCGTCCAGCATCATCGCGAACGGCAACACTTCCACTTTTCCGCTAAGCAGCAGGTTTTTGAAGTCTCCTTCCAGCGTCAGCTTCCCGGATACCGCCCCTTCCATATCGGAGCGACGCAGAATACTGGCGTTGGTGGCGACCAGCTGCAGTTCTATCGGCTTGTCGTCACTTTCTTCACCGCCCTTCAGTTCACTCCAGTCCACATGGCCAAGCAGCTCCAGCTTGCCGGAGCCGCCATCGCTGGCGGAGCTGTCGCTCATGGTCATTTTCCGGCCGGAAAACGCCAGATTGGCCTGAGCGTCTTTAAATAAAGTGCTGGTGATGCGGTTTTCGTAAAAACCATCCTGCAGTTTCAAATCGCCATTTAACAGAGGATCGCCAAGAACGCCTTGCGCAGACAGGTTCAGATTCAGGTCGCCGGAGAAGCGGTGAATATCCGGGTCCAGCAGAAAATTGAGCCAACGTGTCTCCAGGTTACCGGCCACCGCCACATCCAGCGGAATCTTACGCACATCCAGCTCGCCCTGCAGTTGGTTGAAGAAATCCAGATATGTGCGCGCGTTAATATCCAGCTTCACTCTGCCGGTCTGCGTATCGTCTTTCTTGATCACTGTCACCAGCGACAAGGTTTCGTTTTCCTGTGTGGCGATATCAGTATGCAACTGCAACGGATATTTTTGCTTTCGTCCTTTGTCGTCCATCCCTTCGATTTCTGTGGCGTAGGCGACATAACCGTCCACTTTGGGTTGCTGCAGCGAACCCTGCAATCGCAAATCCGTATTCAACACCCCATGCTGCATTTGCCATCCCAACGCCTGCAAACTCTTCGTGTTCACACCGGAGCCGTTCAGCGAGACGTCAAACCCGGTGGGTCGCCACCAGCCAGACAGATCGATACGCCCGGCATCACCCAGATTCGCGGTCAAGGAGGAAACATCCACCCCCTGCGTTCCGCCCTCGCCTTCGCCAGTCACCTCAAACGGCAAGGTCGAATAGCGACCCGCGGTGTGCAGGCGTCCACTGACTTTGGGATCGGTAAACGCGCCTTCCACGTGTAAATCTGCGTCCAGGTCGCCGCTCAGTTCAGGCGGCAACGCCACATCCGCCAATGCAGCCAGTGAATACGGCAGTTTATGCGCCACTACATCCAGATTAAGCGTACTTTTGGCGATATTGACCCGCCCGGAGCCTTCCAGCGTGGCCAGCTCGGCCTGGCTTGCGGCCGCATCGCTATCTTTAGGTTGCGCGCGGGGCAATTCGGCGCGAAATGAGCGGAAGTTCAATACATCGGGAGAGCCGGACAGGTTCGCACTCACCGCAAAGGCTTGCGATTTGAAGCTGCCCGCCGCCTGCGCCACGCCGGAGAACTCCGGCTTGGTGAACTTGCCTTTCACTTTGGCGTCGACGCCAACCAGTGTGGGTCCCAGTTCAGGCGGCAGCTCGATTTCCAGTTTACTAAGCAGGTCCAGCGGGATTTTGCCGCCCTTGGCGCTCAGGTCGAGAAGAGATTTGCTCCAGTCGATCTTGCCTGCAGCCGTCACCCAGGCCTCCCCAGTGTTGACGCGGGCGTCGCGCAGCGTGACGGAGTCTATGCCGCCTTTCACGCCGCCCTGCACCGTAAAAGGCAAATCCAGGTAGGAGCCGCGAGCAGACACCCGCCCTTCATAGCTGGGCGACACATAGGGGCCGGTCACAGTGACGTCGCTCGCTTCCGCGAACAGCTCCAGCCCTTCCGGCGGCGCAATATCCAACAAACTCAGATAGCTTAACGGCGTCTGCGCCCGGGTGACGCGAATATTCAGTAATTCCGCCGCGAGGTCCACCGTTCCGCTGGCCTGCGCCTGCAACTCGTCCAGGCTGGCGGTGAGGGAGTCGATGACAATCTTTTCTTTGCCGCCACTGCCGCGCACGGAGGCGATCAAGGGCTTGCCGCTAAAGTTGGTGCGCACGCTGGCGCTACCCGAGGCTTGCGGGTCATTCAGTGAGCCCGTCGCACGTAGACTGGCGCTGGCGTTACCGGTGCTGAAATCTTTGGTCCAGGGCGCCAGCACATCCAGCGGAAAGCGATCGATGTCCACCTGCGCGTCCAGCTCTTCATCCGTCACCCGCCCGCGAACCTTTTGCAGGCGCTGATCAATATAGATATCCAGTCCTGCGGTTTGCACCAGAAACGCATCCAGATTCACATCCACTTTTCCGGATGCGTGCAAGCTGTGGCCGAACAACGGGGCTTTCAGTTGTTGCAGATCGATGCCGTAAGTCGGACCGCCCTGTGCGCCGCTGGTCGCCTGATCTGAGGGTTCGGACTGCGCCACCACAGCTTTCAATTCCACATCCAGCGCCTGCCAGGCGGGCATTTTCGCCAATCCGCCCAGCCAGCCGCCAGCCGGCTCATTCAACATTGCGGTCAATGTCAGCCGTTTCTGTTCATCCCATTGCGTGGCGACCGCAATCTGCGCGGGCTTTTCCTCAAGCGTCCCGGCGTTCAGCTCTAACGTTAGGGGAACATCCGTCCAGTACAGTGTGCCGGAACCATGAATCTTCGCAGCGGGAATATCTTCCATGCCCGGCGCTTTTACTTTCAGACGCAGCAGCGACAATTCATCCAGCGCCACCGGCCACATTGCCGTAGTTCCAGACTCCGGCGGAGCCTCTTCTTCCTCGCTGGACTCTGGCAGCGTGTCCACCAGGTTGATGTACAAATCATCCGCCGACAGATTGTCCACGTGCACCCGCTGGGCGAACAGACTGTTGATGTCTACCTGCAGATCCAGGGCCCGCGCCCGCACCAGTTGCTTATCGTTGAGATAGACTTCCAGCAGCCCAAAACTCCAGTGACCAAGGTCCGGGCTACCAACGTCTTCGACTTCAATTCGAATGGGAGAGCCTTTCAACGCCAGCGGCAGGCCTTTACCCAGCAGCCAGACGCGCCCGCTTTCGCTGCCGACGAAAGTCACCGCCAGCAGCAGCATGAATACAATCAGACTCATGATCAGGGAGAAAAAATGAGCCGGCCAACGCACCCACCATTTGCGCAGCATCAGAAGGCCTGCCCTATGCTGATGTACAACTGAAAGTTGTCATCCACTCCATCCCTGGGACTGAGAGGTACGCCAACGTCAAAACGGATGGGCGCGAAGAAAGTGAAGTAGCGCAAGCCGATTCCCGTTCCCCATTTCAGTTCTTCTCCTGGCTGCAAGTTGGCGTCGTCAAAAGCGAAGCCCCCGTCTACAAAGAGCACAGCGCCCCAGCTCTCGGAGAAGCGAAAGCGAGTTTCCACGGAGACTTCGTTAAACGAGCTGCCGCCAAATGGATCATCGTCAGTGATTCGGCTCAGTGACTGATATGGGTATCCGCGCACGGAGCCGCCGCCGCCTACATAAAAGCGCTCGTCAGCGGGTATATCGCCCGTTGACTGTCCGGAGATAGTTCCTGTCGCCGCCCGTAACGCCAAAGTGGGCTCCCAGTAAAAGGAGTCAGCAGTCAGATACGTACTGGCGGAGAAAGTGGTTTTCACAAAGCGGCGGGAGGTTTCCAGGGTATCAATGTATGGCTGAACGCCAGCGGTAAGAATAAACCCTTTGCGCGGATCGAGGAGATTGTCGGTCGTATCCAGCTTCAAGGTGAATGGAAAAGACACTAGACCAAACTCATCGGTCACGCCTTCGTCGGTGACTTCACTGTATTTCAGCTGCGCGCCGATGGAGCCGGACAGGATATCCGTGAACTGACGCTTGATCGTAAAACTGGTCTGAGCACTAAGGGAATCGTAGGCGTCCAATTCCTTCTTGGTCAGGTCGCCGTTAAGAATGGCGCTTTGATCATCACGAAAAAAGTTAGGCAGCGTCAGCTCGCCTTCCACAGTGCGACGCACCTGAGACACGCGTCCGCCTACTTCGATCTTCTCGCCTGCGCCAAGAATATTACGATGTTCCCAACCCAGCGATAGCCCAATCCCTTCATCCGTGCTGTAACCGACCCCCGCTTTGCGCGTGCGGTGGTTGCGCTCCTGCAAGTTGAAGGAGGTATCGACGCGTCCGTTCTCCGGTTGGGCGATATTCGTTTCGATGCGCGCAATCAGGTTGGTTTTGAGCAGATTCAAACGCGCCTGATCCACACGGGCGCGGTTGAAGCATTGTCCTGGTTGATATCCCAGTTTTGTGCGCAGATATTCTTCTTTGACGGACGTCAGACCGGAGACAGCGATCTCGCCGAAGTTGACGCTGGGACTGGGCTCCATGCGATAAGACACCGTCGCGGAATGATCGGCGTGATTCACTTCCGCCACATAGCTGAGCTTCACTTCGTAAAAGCAGGCGTTTTCCTGAATATATTTTTTCAGCGCGTCCTGAGTGTCCAGCACATTGGAAGCCACCAGCGCGCGCCCCTCTCGCAAAGGCCACGTGGAAGCTCTGGGCATCTTGAACCCGTCAGGCACGTCGAAAGTGATTTTTTGCACTTTGTACAAGGGGCCCGGAGTCAGCAGATAGGTCACGCCCTTGTCATCTTCCTTGAGGCGGTATTCCACGGCTCCCGCGTAATATCCCTGCGAACGCAGCAGACGTTGAATGATGTCTTTTTCGTAGCGGGCGATTTTGACCGGGTTGGTGTACTGCTTGAGCGTGAGGTTCTCATCCCGTTGGCGATCCAGCTCGTCCTCCACCAAGGATTTCAGCTTCTCGTTATCCTCCACCACAACTTCATATTTGAGTTTGTCTGAAAAAAACGGAATGTCGATGGCGTGTGCAAGTCCGGAAACGGCCAGAAAAAATGTGAAACTAGCTAAACACCTTATTAAATGCATCAGGTTGAAATGGCTATCCGAAATATAGAGTCAGGTGATGAAATTGCTTCGTCCTATGAGACTCGGCATTTTGCGATAATTTTCGATGTCCTTCTAGATGAAACCGCAGGAATTACCCGTATTTAATAATGACTAGAGGTGACAACCATGTTTTATCCGCTAACATAGGGCGGCTTCGCCTTTATTCAGGAACATTCGCGAAAAGCACTTACAATTCAGCAGGATCAGGAAGAACCGGAACTCAGCGATTGCAATCAACGAACCTCGGGGCAACGCCCCAACCCCATCGCCAGCATACAACTTTTCCCGGCCGCCTTCCGGCCGGACTCGGACATATACAAGTAATCATAAAGGGAGAACTTCATGGCTAAACGCATGACGATAATGATTGTCGTACTTGCTGTCGTCTTCGGTGGAATTTTCTACTTCCTGGGCTATCTGAAGCCGAAAATGATGGGCGAATATTTCGCCAACTTTCAGCCCCCGCCGGTCACCGTTTCCTCAGAGAGCGCCCGCACGGAGAAATGGACGCCTTTCTACAGCTCCATCGGTAACGTTGTCGCCGTGCAGCAGGTGACGGTGACTTCCGAAGAAGCAGGCGTCATCAAATCCATGCCGATTTCGTCCGGCGCGCAGGTCAACGCCGGCGATCTGCTGGTGCAACTGGATACTGATGTGGATGTAGCGGAAATAAAAGGGATGCAGGCCTCTGCAGAACTCGCGGAAGCCACCTACAAACGCGATCAGAAGCTTTTAGAGCGCAATGTCGCCAGCAGCCTGGATTTCGAAACCAGCCGCGCGCAGTTAAAGAATGCACAGGCGCAGGTGGAAAGCCAGCGCGCCCGCATCAACAAGAAAAGCATTCGCGCGCCGTTCAAAGGCACATTAGGCATCCGTAAGGTCAATCTTGGCGAGTATGTGCAACCAGGAACGCCGATTGTCACCTTACAGGACCTGTCTCGGGTATACGTCAATTTTGCTTTACCTGAGCAACTGTTCAGCCAAGTGCATAACGGCCTGCAGGTGGAAGCCAAGGTGGCGGCGTTTCCTGAACGCACGTTCAACGGCAAGGTCACCGCCATCGACGCCCGCGTGGACCAGCAAACCCGAAATTTCACTATCCAGGCGACTTTCGAGAATTCCGACCAGGCGTTGCGTCCCGGCATGTTCGCGGAAGTGAAGCTGTTGCTGGGCTCCGAGCGCGATGTGATTACAGTTCCCTCCACTGCCCTGGAAGCCAAGCTGTACGGCACCTCTGTATTCGTGATCAGCAAGGCGTCCGCAGAAGATCAGGCCGCCACCAAAGACACCCAGGAAAATCTGGTGGTCGAGCGCCGCTATGTTGAAACGGGGCTGTCGCAGAACAACTGGACTGAAATCACCAAAGGGCTGGAGCCCGGCGAGTCCGTGGTCACCGCCGGTCAGCTCAAATTGCAGAACGGCTCCCGCGTGAAGATCAACAACAACGTGGAACTGCGCTGATCCGCACCGGTAAACAAGGAGAAGCCTATGCGTTTTACCGATATATTCATACGCCGTCCGGTGCTGGCGTCCGTCGTCAGCCTGATTATCCTGCTATTGGGCCTCAACGCCCTGAAGACTCTGCAGGTGAGGCAATACCCGCAATTGGAAAATGCGGTCATCAATATTTCCACCGCTTATCCTGGCGCCAGTTCTGAACTGGTGTCGGGGTTCATCACTTCGCCCATTCAACAGGCCGTGGCGAGCGCCGAGGGGATCGACTATCTGACCTCTTCCAGCAACCAGGGCTCCAGTCTGGTGGAAGTGCACCTGAAACTGGGCTTTGACTCCAGCACCGCGATGACGGAGATTCTCTCCAAAGTGGCGGAGGCGCGCCGTCAGCTGCCAGCGGATGCGGAAGAGCCGGTGATTCAGAAGTCCACCGCCGGCACCACCGCGCTCATGTACGTCAGCTTCTTCAGCCAGGACATGAGCGAAGCGCAGATCACCGACTACCTGAAGCGCGTGGTGCAGCCGCAACTGGAAACCGCCGATGGCGTGGCCAAAGCGGAAATTCTCGGGGGCAAAACATTCGCCATGCGCGTCTGGCTGAATCCGCAGAAGCTGGCGGCCTTCGACCTGACGCCTCAGGATGTCGCCCGCGCCGTCGGCTCCAACAGCTTTCTGTCCGCCGCCGGCGCGACTAAAGGCCAGTACATCACCGCCAATATCACCGCCGATACGGACTTGCACAGCGTGCAGGAATTCCAGCAGTTAGTGGTGAAACGAGATGACGCCACCCTGGTGCGTCTGCAGGATGTCGCCACCATTGAGCTGGATGCGGAAAGCGACGATTCAGCGGTGTACTTCAACGGCAACCGCGCCGTGTTTGTCGCCATTACGTCCCTGCCCGCCGCCAACCCGTTGGAAGTCATCGACAATATCTACGATCTGATGCCAGCGCTTGAGAAGCAGTTGCCCAGCGCACTGAACGTCAAAGTGGCTTATGACGCCACCAAGTTCATTCGCGACTCCATCAACGAAGTAATCAAGACGGTTGGCGAAGCGACGGTCATCGTTATATTCGTCATCTTTTTGTTCCTGGGCTCTTTGCGCGCCGTAATGATTCCGGTGGTGACTATCCCGCTGTCTCTGGTGGGCGTTTGCTTCTTCATGCTGGCGCTGGGCTACTCCATCAACCTGCTGACCCTGCTGGCGATGGTGCTTGCTATCGGTCTGGTGGTGGACGACGCCATCGTGGTAGTGGAGAACATTCACCGCCATATCGATGAAGGCCTGTCGCCGTTCAAGGCCGCCATCATTGGCGCCCGGGAAATCGCCACGCCGGTCATTTCCATGACCCTGACCCTGGCGGCGGTGTACGCGCCGATTGGCTTCCTCGGGGGACTGACGGGCGGCCTGTTCAAAGAGTTCGCCTTTGCCCTGGCGGGGGCGGTGATCATCTCGGGCGTCATTGCGTTGACATTGTCGCCGATGATGTGCTCCAAGCTGATGACGGAAACCAACAGCAAGATGGCGATCTGGCTGGATGAGATATTTGAAAAGCTCAGAGGCGCCTACCAGCGTCGCCTGCATAACGCGCTCAATTATCGCCCGGTCACGCTGGTGATGGTGCTGACGATGCTGGTGAGCTGTTTTTACCTGTATCAGCTGTCCAACAAAGAGCTGGCCAGGGACGAAGATCAGGGCATCATCTTCAGCATGTCCACCGCGCCGGTGAGCGCCACTCATGACTACGTGGCCGCCTATACCGATGAAGTCATCAAAACCATTGAGACCTTTGATGAGAGAAACGATTACTTCATCGTGCAAGGCGCCAACGGTTCCGCCAACAGCATGTTCTCCGGCATGATCCTGAAAACCTGGGGAGAGCGTGAGCGCAGTCAGATGGAGCTGGTTCCCATCATGCAGCAGCGCATGGGGGATATCGCCGGTTATCAATCGGTCTCCTTCAACCTGCCCACCCTGCCCGGCTCCAGCGGCCTGCCTGTACAGTTCGTTATCACCACCGCGCAGGATTACAAGGTGCTGTATGAGCTGGGTCAAGAGCTGCTGGCGGAAGCGCGCAAGAGTGGCAAGTTCCTGTTCGTTAATTCCGACCTGAAGTTCGACAAGCCTACCGCGCATATCTCCATCAACCGCAGCAAGGCGGCGGAACTGGGCATCAGCATGCAGGATATCGGCGCAGCTCTGGCGACCATGTTGAGCGGCGGCTACACCACCCGCTTCAGCGTGGAAGGCCGCAGTTACAAGGTGATTCCACAAGTGCTGCGGGAATACCGCGCCACAGCTGAGCAACTGGACGACTACTACGTGCGCACCGCTTCCGGCGAGCTGATTCCGCTCTCAACCATCGCGGAAGTCTCCAAAGGCGCGGAGCCAAATAAGCGCGGGCAGTTCCAGCAGTTGAACTCCATGGTGGTGGAAGGCGTCATGACGCCCGGAATCAGTCTGGGCGAAGCATTGGACTTCCTGGACCAGAAGGCGCAGACCATCTTCCCGCAGGGCTATGGATATGAGTACGCCGGACAGTCCCGACAGTACAAGCAGGAAGGCAGCGCGCTGATCTTCACCTTCTTTTTCGCCCTGTTGATGATCTATCTGGTGCTGGCGGCGCAGTTCGAGAGCTTCCGCGATCCGTTCATCATTCTGGTGAGCGTGCCGATGTCGTTGCTGGGCGCGTTGATTCCCATCGCCTTTGGTGTGACGTCAGTGAATATCTACACTCAGATCGGTCTGGTGACGCTGATTGGCTTGATCACTAAACACGGCATCTTGATTGTGGAGTTCGCTAACCAGTTGCAGGTGGAACAGGGACTGAGCAAGCGTGAGGCCATCGAACAGGCCGCCGGCATTCGTCTGCGGGCGATTCTGATGACCACCGCCGCGATGGTGGTGGGCGTGCTGCCTCTGCTGTTCGCCAGCGGCGCCGGCGCCGTCAGTCGTTTCGATATCGGTCTGGTGATTGCTTCCGGCCTGTCCATCGGCACGATCTTCACGCTGTTTGTAGTGCCCACCATGTACATGATCCTGGGCACGGACCACAGTCTGGTCGAAAAACAGGAGGACGTAGACGGCGAACTGTCCCACGCCTGACCTTTCCCTCTTAGCCTCCGGCGCCCGCCAGCGCCGGAGCCCTATTGAAAAAAGCAATTATCGGGCGGCTCCGGCTTGCCTGATAATGGCTTTTCTGATTTATTCCCCTAACGCCATCCGCTAGACCATCGCTTTCAGGACGACCGCTGTATGACCGACTATTCCGTGTTTCTGGTGTTTCTCTCCACCTGCCTGTTTGTGTCCGCCACCCCGGGCATGTGCATGACGCTGGCGTTGACCATGGGATTAAGCATTGGTTTGAAGCGTACGTTCTGGATGATGTGGGGCGAATTGATCGGCGTCGGCATTGTCTCCGTCGCCTCTGTCGTAGGCGTCGCCACTTTGATGCTGCAGTATCCGCAGGTGTTCTCCGTGCTTAAGTACGTCGGGGGCGCTTACCTCGCCTACCTTGGCGTACAGATGTGGCTGTCCCGGGGCAAAATGGCCATTCCCGAGAAGATGGAGGACTCCCGCGTCGCCAGCCCTACAGAGCTGGCTACACAGGGCTTTGTGACGGCGATTTCCAACCCCAAGGGCTGGGCGTTCATGGTGTCGCTGTTGCCGCCCTTCATTTCAACCGACGCCCCAATGGCGCCGCAATTGGCGACCTTGGTGTCCATCCTGTTGATTGTGGAATTTTTCTGCCTGGTGTTATACGCCAGCGGCGGCCGCACGCTGCGCCACTTCCTGCTGCAAGGCGATAACGTCCGCTTGTTGAACCGTATCGCTGGGACCTTAATGATCGGCGTCGGAGCCTGGCTGGCATTTTTCTGACGCGGGTTTTCAGACGTCAGGAGGTTTGCGGCGTAACGGGAATTTTATAGCTCAGCGCCGCCGCCAGATCCCGTTTGGAGGCTTCCCAATAAGCAGCGAGGGAGGAAGCCAGCTCCAACAGCTTATGGACGGGCGCAGACAGGTCGTTGAGATCGCCGGTATCCAACAGATTCTTCATCTCATGGCCCAGCTCCGTATCTCCGAGAATTACAATCCGGCGTTGAAAAAACAGCGTATCCGGGTCCATCTTGCGACCCGCAATCAAGGCGAAGGCGGCGGAATCGCCCCGGATTTCCGTATCCGCCGTTTCCGTCCGCGCCACTCTGATGGAGCGATCCTCACCAAGACTCAGGCTCCAGCTCAGCTCCAAATCCACCACCGTCACTTTGACCCAGCGATGGATAAGAGAGTCGAACTCTCCTTCTCTGATCGCCTCACCGAAACCGTCCTGCAGGAGCTTGCGAATAAGCGCGGCCTGGAGCGGAAACGGCGTTCGCGCCAAGGGATGCAGTAGATAGCGTCCCGGCCGGCGCACCACATCTGTCAGCGCCGGCAACGCGGCGGCGAGTTCTTTGGATAATTGCAGCGGGCTTTTGAACATGAATACCTGTCTCCCTTGTCGCAGCGTTTAGTCGCCGTTATTAAATAGACTCAGGACCCGGGGCATATTGATTTCCATCAAATCCCCCACACAGCGCTTTTGCTACCTTACCCGCATTTGCCGCCCTGGGAGTATGCAATGGAGCTGGTTTGTCCGGCGGGAAGTCCTCCCGCTCTTCGCGCCGCCGTGGATAACGGCGCCGACGCTGTTTACATCGGATTCAAAGACGATACCAACGCCCGTCATTTCGCCGGGCTGAATTTCGACGACGCCAAGGCTCAACAAGCGCTGGCTTACGCCCGCGACCGTGGCGTGAAGCTCTTCGTCGCCATCAATACCTATGCGCAGTCACAAGGTTGGGAGCGCTGGCGCAACGCGGTGGATAAAGTCGCCGGATTACAGGCGGACGCGCTGATCGCCGCCGATATCGGCGTCATGGATTACGCCGCCCGCCAGTATCCCCAGCTGAACCTGCATCTCTCCGTACAGGGCTCCGCCACCAACTATGAAGCGCTGCGCTTCTATCACAACCGTTTCAATATCAAACGAGCTGTCCTGCCCAGAGTATTGTCCTTGCCGCAGGTGCGTCAGGTGGCGTCGCAAAGCCCGGTTGATCTGGAAGTCTTCGCTTTCGGCAGCCTTTGCATCATGGCCGAGGGACGCTGCTATATGTCGTCCTACATGACCGGCGAATCGCCCAACAACAGCGGCGCCTGCTCGCCCGCCAAGTTCGTAAAGTGGGAACAGAAAGACGGACGCCTGGAGTCCCGCCTAAACGGCTCTCTCATTGATCGCTTCGAAGCGGACGAAAACGCCGGTTATCCCACTTTATGCAAGGGACGCTTTGACGCCGGCGACAGCCATGCTTTTCATGTTTTTGAAGAGCCGACCAGCCTGAATACCCTCGATCTCATTCCAGAACTCGCCGCGACCGGCGTCAAGGCGGTGAAGATAGAAGGCCGACAGCGCAGCCCGTCTTATGTCGCACAGGTCGTGTCCACCTGGCGTCAGGCCCTGGATTGCTTCCAGCGCGAACCTGCGGCGTTTCGTTGTCAGCAAGATTGGCTGGAGGCGTTACAGGCGCTGTCAGAGGGCGCGCAAACCACATTGGGCGCGTATTCCCGTCCCTGGCAGTAAATCAGCGGGCGCATACCTCAGGTCGCGTATGCCCGAACCACCAACAGAAGGCGCAGTAATATGAAAATCTCTCTGGGTCCCCTGCCTTATTTCTGGCCAAAAGACATGGTCGTTCAATTCTATTCCCAGGTCGCCGCCGCGCCGGTCGATATTGTCTATCTCGGAGAAACTGTCTGCTCCAAGCGCCGGGAGATGAACTTGCGCGACTGGCTGGACATCGCCGATTCACTGCTCGATGCCGGAAAAGAAGTCGCGCTTTCCACCCTGGCGTTGATAGAAGCCGAGTCGGAATTAAAGTCCCTGCGCGCTATCTGCAAAGCGGCCAATGCAAACGAACGCCTGAGCGTGGAAGCCAATGACATGGCGGCGGCGCACCTGATGTCGGAAGCCGGAAGGCCTTTCATCGCCGGCCCTTACCTGAATATCTATAACGCGCCAGCGCTGGAAATCATGCGACAAGCAGGCGCTAAACGCTGGACGCCGCCCGTAGAAATCAGCCGTCACGCCCTGGAAGGCATTCTGGGGAGTCTCGCCTCCCCCATTGAAACTGAGTTATTCGCCTACGGTCATCTCCCCCTTGCGCTCTCCGCCCGTTGCTTCACAGCACGATCGGAAGGATTGCCCAAGGACGACTGTCGTTTCGTCTGCAAGAAATACCCACAAGGCATTCCCACACGAAGCCAGGAAGGCGAAACCTTGTTCAACCTCAACGGCATTCAGACGCAGTCCGGCAAGTGTTATCACCTGCTGAATCAGTGGCGCGATCTGCAGCATGCAGGCGTGAATGTGATTCGTCTGAGCCCTGAGTCGCAGGATACCCTGCGGGTCGCAGAGAGTTTAGCGCTGGCGCTCAAACAGGAGCAGGACAAAGTCCTGCCATACCAGCTCAACCACAGCAATGGTTACTGGAGCCGAATCCCAGGCATGGAGCTGGCGGCGGGACCGCAGGAAACGCCTCATCTCTCCTGAGGCTTATCCCGGAGACAAAAGCAGGCTTAAAAATATCCCTGCATGATTTTATCGACGTCGATCTTTTTCAGGCCCTCGCTGAACACCTTGGCGAGCTCTTCCCCACGAGGGCCTTTTTTGAAGCAGATATAGAGCTTTTTGTCTTCCAGTAAGGTCGGGTTGAACTCAATCGCGCCCGCGGCGGATTTAAGGCTCGCCTCAGTGGATAACAGGTATTTCATGACGTTTTTGTCGATGACCGCCAAATCAATGCGATCTGAGACCAGTTTCATCAGGTTCTTCACGTCATCTCCCGCCTCGCTCGCATTGAGCTGTTTGTTGGCCACCATGTCGTCAAACTCAGCGGTATTCACATAACCGCTGACCACGCCGATGCGATATTTGGCGAGGTCCGGCAGCGCTGACCAGTCAATCTGATGATTTTTGCGTTGGGCGAAACCCAAAGGGCCTGAGCCCATCGGCTCGGACAGGATAAAGTCGTCTTCCAGCTCTTTGGCGTAGTACTCAGGGAAATAGCCGTCATAGGCCGGATCGTTCTTGGCCAGGGCCACGGCGCGCTTCCAGGGGTAGAATTTCACTTCCAACGTGTAACCCATGGCGGCGAACGCCTCTTTGGCCACCGCCGCACTAGCGCCCTGGTTGGCCAGACCTTCCGAGGTATAGGGCGGCCAGTCCAGGGACGTCAGTTGCACGTTCTTACCTTCAGCCCTCACCTCAAAACCTACAGCGGCGATAAAGACAGTCAAAACAGATAGAATAAGGCGCTTCATTAAAGCCTCCTAATTGCGTTGTTCACAGGCGTCATTTCGTCACTTCTGGCTAAAGTATAGACATTAAGTCTTAGACCGGAATTGACGTTGGCCATGCAATCCACTTTAATCGCGGGGTTGAAGAGGGTCATACGTTAAACGTTGCCAGAAAAGTCACTTTTCCCGCGATTTTCGCGGAGTCACAGAGTCAGGGTTATACACATTGAGCAAACCGCCCATTCTTACGCTTGCCGACATCACCAAACGTTTTGATACGCAAGAAGTGCTGTCGGGCTTCAACTTGAGCATTGAAGACGGAGAATTCTTTACGATTTTGGGGCCGTCAGGCTGCGGCAAAACCACCGTGCTGCGCCTGATCGCCGGATTTGAGGGCGCGGATGAAGGGCGCATCATGCTGAACGGGCAGGATGTTTCCAAGCTGTCCGCGGAAAAGCGACCGGTGAATACGGTGTTTCAGAGTTACGCCCTGTTCCCCCATATGACCGTGTTCGACAATGTGGCCTTCGGTCTGAAAATGGCCAAGGTCAGCAAGCCGGAAATCGCCGAACGCGTAAAAGAGGCGTTAGCCACCGTACGCCTGTCTGATTTCGCCACGCGTAAACCGCATCAGCTGTCAGGCGGTCAGAAACAGCGCGTCGCTATCGCCCGCGCGGTAGTGAATCGCCCCAAAGTATTGCTGCTGGACGAATCCCTCAGCGCTCTGGATTACAAACTGCGCCAACAGATGCAGATGGAGCTGAAACAGCTACAGCGCAAGCTGGGCATCACCTTTATCTACGTCACCCACGATCAGGAAGAAGCCCTGTCCATGTCCGACCGTGTTCTAGTCATGCACAATGGTCAGGCGCAACAGGTAGGCACACCGCGTGAAATATACGAGTGCCCGAATAATCTGTTCGTCGCCAGCTTCATTGGGGAAATCAACGTATTCAACGCGGAAATCCTGGAAAACCTGGGCGATTACCGCTATCTCGCCGCGATGGACGGCTTCAAGCGTGAGATTCACGCAGACCGCCGTTTCGAGGCGGGCGATAAAGTACATGTATTACTGCGCCCGGAAGACTTGAGGATTGAATATCTGGAGGATGCGCCAGATCGTCCTGGTTTCTCAGGAAAAGTACTGGAGCGCAATTACACCGGACAGACCCTGGACTCGCAGATCCAGTTGCCGTCAGGACAGACCATCATGGCCAGTGAGTTCTTTGATGAAGACGATCCTGACTTCGACTACAGCATCAATCAGAAAGTCTGGGTCGATTGGGTACATGGCTGGGAACACGTGATCAAAGCGGAGTCCTGACGTGAGCCAATCGCCTTTTCGCCGTTTCATTATCATTTTGACGCTGGCCTGGCTGGCGTTGTTCGTTCTGGCGCCCCACTTTCTGGTAGTGCTGACCAGCGTAATGACGCCTGACTCCGAGCATCTGGCGGTCTGGCCGATGACGCTGGACGCCTACGCCCGTATCTGGGAGCCCCTTTACGCCGACGTTTTCTGGCAGAGTCTGGCGCTGTCCGCCAAGGCGACGCTGATCTGTCTGTTGCTCGGCTACCCGTTCGCCTACATTGTCGCCAAGATGTCGCCGGCCTGGCGCGCCTTCATGATGTTCCTGATGATCATCCCCTTTTGGACCAACAGCCTGATACGCACCTACGCCATCAAGCTTTTACTCGGCAATAAAGGCCTGTTCAACTGGGTGCTGGAGGCCATTGGCGTCATCGATGCCCCTATTCAGATGATTTATACCGAGTTCGCAGTCGTGTTCGGCCTGACTTACATCCTGCTGCCCTTTATGGCGCTGCCGTTGATCTCCAGTTTCGACAAGCTGGACAAGGATCTGATCGAGGCCGGGCACGATCTGGGCGCGGGATTCTGGCAGCGCTTCTATCACATCGTACTGCCGCTCACCATGCCGGGGGTCGTCGCCGGATGTTTGATTGTATTCCTGCCCGCCATGGGCATGTTCTATGTGGCGGATCTGCTCGGCGGCGCCAAGAACCTGCTGTTGGGCAACATCATCAAGAATCAGTTCCTGGTGGTGCGGGACTGGCCGTTCGGCTCCGCTTTCAGTGTCACGTTGATTGTCATCATGGGGATGATGCTATGGCTGTATTACGCCGCCAACAAGAAAGTACAGCGCATGGGAGGCCTCGATGATCAGAATCTTTAAGTCCGGTTTTCTGGGCCTGATCTTCCTGTACCTGTATCTGCCCATACTGGTGCTGGTGGTCAACTCGTTCAATGAATCCAAGTACGGCTATGACTGGAAAGGCTTCTCCTGGCGCTGGTATGAAAAGCTGTGGAATAACGATGCGTTGATGGACGCCTTCGGTAACTCTCTGCTTATCGCCTGTCTGTCCGCGACAGCAGCGACAGTCATTGGGGCGTTAATGGCGCTGGCGATCTATCGCTATAAGTTTCCCCTCAAGAAAACCGCCGGCAGCTTGTTGTTCGTGGTAATGATGTCTCCGGATATCGTCCTGGCGATAACCTTCCTGGTTATTTTTATCGCACTGGGAATTCAGCTGGGATTCTGGTCCCTGTTGATCGCCCATATCACGTTCTGCCTGCCTTTCGTCGTGATTACCGTTTACGCACAATTGAAAGGGTTTGACGATAATTTACTGGAAGCGGCGCAGGATTTAGGCGCCAGTGAAAGCCGCATCTTTCGCCTGATCATTTTACCGATTATCCTGCCCGCCGTTATTTCCGGCTGGCTGCTGAGTTTCACACTGTCTCTGGACGATGTCATTATCAGCTCATTCGTGACCGGACCCGGTTTTGAGATTCTGCCCATTCGGGTGTTCTCAATGGTGAAGGTGGGCATTTCGCCTGAAGTGAATGTGTTGGCCACAGTATTGCTGTTTATTTCTTTAACTCTTGTCACGGTGGTGACGCTACTTATGAAAAGGAAAACCGAAGCATGAAAAAAACCTCCTTTGTAACTGGCTTCCTCTTCGCGGCAGGCTTCCTGTTCGCCGCTATCGGCACAGCCCGGGCGGCGGAAAAAGTGGTCGTGTACAACTGGACGGAATACATACCTGAAGGCGTGCTGGACGAGTTCACCGCCAAGACCGGCATTGAAGTGGAGTACGCCACTTACGAAAGCAACGAGGTCATGTACGCCAAAGTCCAACTACAAAAGGGCAAAGGCTATGACGTTGTCGTGCCTTCTGGCTACTACATCTCGAAAATGCGCAAAGAAGGTCTGTTGGCGCCAATCGATAAGTCCAAGCTTTCCAACTTCAAGCACCTGGACCCGAACCTGCTGAACAAACCCTACGATCCGGACAACCAATACAGTATCCCCTACACTTGGGGCAGCACGGGCATTGGCATTAATGCGGAAGCGATCGATCCCAAAAGCATTACCTCCTGGAAAGATCTGTGGGACCCCAAATGGAAAGGCAGCCTGCTGCTGACGGACGATGTTCGCGAAGTGTTCCACATGGCGTTGAAAATTAACGGCCACTCCGGCAACTCCACTGATCCTGCAGAAATCAAGCAGGCGTATGAGCTGCTGAAAACACTGATGCCTAACGTGTTGGTTTATAACTCAGACGCGCCCCGTGAGCCTTATATGGCCGGCGACGTCAACCTGGGTATGATCTGGAACGGAGAAGTGATTCAGGCGCAACAGGAAAACCCGGATATCCAGTATATTTATCCCAAAGAAGGCGCGGCATTCTGGGTGGACAGCTTCGCCATTCCCGCTGGCGCTGAGCATAAGGAAAATGCGCTCAAGTTCATCGACTTCATGCTGCAACCGGAAGTCGCCAAGCGTTGCGTGGAGTTTATCGGCTACGCCACTCCCAACAAATCAGCGCTGAGCCTGCTGGACGAAAAGCTGCGTAACAATCAAACCATCTTCCCACCCGCCGAAGTCATCCAGAAAGGCGACTTCCAGCAGGACGTAGGCGAAGCCATGGAGCTTTATAACGATTACTGGCAGAAGCTGAAAACCGGCAACTGATTTCAGTACACAAGCAGGCCGGAGAGTTATCCCGGCCTGCTTGTTTTCTCACCACTCTCCCCGTTCGACTGACTCCCACCCTCATTACGACGACACAGACTCGCCTGCCGTTCTCTGGGCTGAAATCCCAAGGATTCATAAATTCGCGCAGCGTGATAGTTTTCATCCGCCACCATGACCAATATATCCGCCCGATCAAAACCCGCTTTGGCGACGGCGTGCACCAGTGTGTGGCATATCCCCCTGCTTCGATGGGAGGACTTGGTCAGCACATTCTGAAACCGGCCAATACGCTCATCAAAAAAGAGACCAACACTGCCCACCAACTCTCCCTGTTGAAACGCGCCGAACCAATCTCCTCTTCCCGCAACGATCATGCTGCGGTACATATCCCGAACGCCTTGAAGGAAGGCGACATACTCCTCCTTCGGCTGATCGACATCCCGCTCCTGCAGCTCAAGCTCATACCAGACGCGCCAATCTTCCTCCGACTGCAGCGTCCGCACATCAACATCAACGTTAACTTTCTGCGGCCTTAACAACTCTGATTGCTTCGCTGTGAGGACCGCACATTCCATGTACTCATAACCCCGCTGCATAAAACCGCTCATATCAGCCCCGTCCTCTTCACCGCTGACGCGCCACTGAAACGCAAAATGCTTAATCCGCGGCGGCGCGCCAACATAACGCGCAAAATCCAACTCCAAATCAGTCCACTGCCCCGCCTGCGGCGGCGTCTTCAACAGCAGATAATTGCCAAAGTAATAATTCGGATTGCTCGGCGTGGTAATCACAACATACCGACCCACATCCTCAACCACACCGGAATACCGGCTGAACATCAAATCAGTCTGTAATCCCAGGCTTGGCATGGGGTGCTCCTTTATTACGTCTACTCACATTACTGGACGTTGGTAATGCCTGCCCAACAGGCTGAAGTTAATATGCCCGTCACTTGTTTTCTAAAATTTAGTTAATCTTTCAGGAAAAAACTTATAAAATAGCGCGCTTGTTAACCAGTAGTATGTTGGAGCTTCATCGAACGGAATCGTCCCTGTCGTAGCATTCCCATCAATGCAGTCGCCCCATACCCCCTGATAAATAGTAATTCCCCCAACCAGATTAGTCTGATCATTGGAGTTTTTAGTGTTTTTTCGCTGTATTACACACTTCATTTACTTATCCTGCGCTTTAGTTCTCTCTGCTAGCGCTTACGCTGAAAAAATTAACCCTTTGCTTCCTAAAGAGTGCAAGTTTCCAAAAACTTATTCTCATAGACAGCTTGATAATGGCCTAAGGGTACTAACCATATCTGACCCTTCTCTAAATAAAGCACGTTTCTCGCTGGAAGTTGGCGTAGGAACTCAACAAGATCCAGAGGACATTCTTGGCATGGCTCATTTTCTAGAGCACATGCTTTTTCTTGGATCAAAAAATTATCCAGCTGTTGACAGTTTACAGTCTTTTCTCGCTCAGCATGGGGGGTCAATAAACGCCACTACGGACTATGAGGCTACAAACTACCACTTTGATGTTGATCCAGAGCACTTAGAGAAAGCCCTGGACCTTTTTTCCGACGCTATGGCCGCCCCTACCCTTGATACTAAATATGTAGGCAGGGAGAGAAAGGCAATCCAAGCGGAATATCGGTATAGAAAAGACATGTACTACTGGCGATTAAGCGAGGTCGCCGCTGAGTCCTTCGCAGATCGTCATCCGATCACTCGTTTCGGTATGGGCAACCGAAAATCTTTTGCCGCATTTAGCGATGCAGAGCTGGCGCAGCGTGTTAGAGCTTGGTGGGAAGCTCACTATAGCGCAGACAAGATGGTGCTTGTTGTAAGCGCTCCGCAATCCAATGAGCTACTTGAAGCATTGTTGAAAGACAGATTTAGCCACCTACCTGTACGACCTTCAGCAACGCCACCGTCGCCCCCGAAAGCATTGAGCTTGGAGAAAGTTCCTTCAATTGTTAAAGCCAAGCTCAATGACGACGAAAGATATATGATCCTATATTTTCCAATCGAAAATATTCGAAGTGAGTTTAAGTCAGCGCCAGAAGAGTTTATAAGCTACCTACTGGAGCAACAGGTTCCCAACACACTGTCCAGCAGCTTACGCGATAATGATTATGCCAGTGGTTTATCAGTTCAGTTCAATACAAGCGACCCTGATGCATCAAGGATAGAGATATACATCGATTTATACTATCAAGGAGGCGAGCAGTACTGGGATGTCATCCGACGCTTAATGGCCTATGCTGATTTATTAAAAAAAGAACCACTGGATGAATGGAGATATAAAGAGTTTCTGAAACATAAAGGCCTGCAAAAGTGTTTCTTTGAGTCGCTAAACATCACAGAAACCGCGAGTAATTTACGTCGCTATGGGCCGAATTATGCATTAGCCAAAGGCTACGTGTCGGAAGAGTTTAAACCACAGCTTTATCAGAAGTTACTAGACGCTATACGCCCAGACAACATGATAGCTGTTATCGCACACCCTAATTTTATAGTATCTGGTGAAACAAAATGGTTTCATACGGCCTATTCCGCTAATAAGCTTTCGGTTTCTGATCAAAAGCATTATAAGCCTAAAGGCGATTATGGATTTCTTCTTCCTTCCGCCAACCAATTTTTGCCGAAGGGCGAGATAGAAGTTATAAGTGGCTCAGATGACGAGCCTCATAGGCTCAGCTCTCACCCCAATATTAATGCATGGCATGGAAAAAACACTGAGGTCGGCAGCCCACTTGCCTATTATTACGTATTACTGCGATCACCCGAGATGGATCAAGACCGACGCTCTTCAGCGTTATCCCAATTATTTTGGAGTCTATTGCAAGACAAACTTAAAGAGCAGCTATCCATTGCTGAAGAAATTAACACCAGTCTGAATATTAGCAGGGTTAAAAACGGCTTTGAACTGCAGTTTCAAGGCTATCCCGAAAGCATAGAACTCTTACTTACGAATGTACTTAATGAAATCAAGGATTTTCGTGAGAAAGAACGCCATTACGAAGAATATCGCTATGGCTGGATGTATCACTTAAAAAAATATAAAGAGCGGACACATCCATTGGTTATGGCCAATTTTTTTACAGATGAAATTATTCACTTACCTAGCTATGGCTTAGCTGAGCTCGCTTCAGGTATGCGCGAAGCATCTTATCCCAGAATGATTAATCTCTTGGGCGACTTTAGAGACAATCTACATGTAACCACTTTTTCCTATGGAAACATTGAGAAACCACAGGCTGAAAAATGGAGCAAAATGATTTCAGATACAATTATCAGCGAAACCAACTCCGCTAAAGTAAGAGAGTATATTACTCGTCTACCATTAGGAATCACGCATGTTATTGAGGAGTCAGAGTTCACTGACTCTGTCTCTATGATATATGTCCAAGGCAACTCTGCAAGTTATAGTGAGCAAGCAAACTTTGGTCTTCTGGAAAAAATGTTATCTGACTCTTTCTTCAAAGAGTTACGCACAGAAAAACAGCTTGGCTATGTAGTGCACGCAACTATTAGTAATTATTTGAATATTCCTGGCATGAATTTCATCATGCAGTCGCCTGTTTCCGCGCCGGATAGATTAGAGCAAGAAACACTAAGCTTTTTGGAATACTTCCAGGGGCGGTTGACAAGTATGCAGGATAACGACTTTGACGTGTTTAAAAACTCTTTAACGGCAGAGCTTAACGCCCCGAAAAAAACACAAGAGAAGTCTTCTTTATACTGGAGAGAAATTGCGAATGGAAGCCTCCATTTTGACAGCGAAGCACGTATGGCGGATGCAATAAAGTCGATCTCTAAAGATAGCTTCATCGAGTGGTATAGAAACAGTTTTGTAAGCAAAAATAAGCGGGTATTGTCCGTACTTATTGAAGGAAAATCTCACGCTATTGGTTCCAAATGGAAATCCAAAATATCAGATACCTTATTAGGCTCATTAGAAAAGTTCCATGACAAAAACCCAAAATGGGTCTTGGAGTCACCACAGCTCGAAAGTGCTGAGATAATGCTTAGCAGGCAGTAATTTAAAACTGCCCATAGGTGACGCCACCTATGGGCTAGCCTCCACCAAGTCTTAGTCCCCCAGCCACTTATACATAACCAACGCATCCACCAGTCCAAGCTTTGAGTGACGGAAGGCTTTGGGAAGGCGGCCGGCGATGTCATAGCCCAACTTGCGCCACAGATTAACCGCGACTTCGTTAGTGGATACCACAAAATTGAATTGCATGGCTTTGTACCCATACTTTTTCGCCATGGCCTGCGAGTGTTCGCACAGGGACGCCGCCACACCTTTGCCACGGGCGGCTTCCGCCACCATGTAGCCACAATTGCTGACATGGGAGCCCAACCCCAATTGATTTTGTTTCAGGTAATAGGTTCCCAGGACTGTATCGCCTTCAACTGCGACATAGGTTTTCTGTGGCTGCCGCAACCATAATTCGTAGGCTTCCTCTTTACTTGTGTCAGGGGCGTAAGCATAGGTTTCTCCCGCGACAGCCACAGAGTGAAATATCCGCCAAATCTGCTCAAAGTCCTGTTCTAACGCCTCTCTTATTTCCATGAATGCCTCGTTGTCACATGTTTCGCTTTTCCTGTAACCGCTTATTTAAGCGGGGCCGTTTGGAAGCATAACTGAATATCCATGGCCTAAAAAAGAGTAAGTAATCTCCATTTTGACAAAAATACTGTTTTTATATACAGTGTTTTTGTTTAAACTTAATTCTACTCAGACAATGAACAAATCAGGGCTAGAACAAGCAATTAATCGAGGCCAGATATGGCGAGGAAGACATTTCTCTTCAGCCCCAATAAAAGGATTGGATACTGGCTTTCCATCTTTGAACCAAGCATTGGCCGACGGTGGATGGCCAGCGGATGGCGTGACAGAAATAGGATATAGATCACCAGGTATGGGAGAGGTCAGCCTTTTGTTTCCGGCTTTGGCTCCATTAAGCCATCAAGAACAGTGGATACTGTGGGTAGCGCCGCCGTATCCACTATATGCGCCTGCATTAATTAATGGCGGTTTAAGTCTCTACAACAACCTGATAACGCAACCTCAATCTCGCAGGGATTTGCTCTGGTCGATAGAAGAAAGTCTGAAAAGCTCATCGTCCGCCGCGGTACTGGCATGGCCTGGGAGCATGCGACCAGAGCACGTGCGTCGACTACAGATTATTGCCGCTCAACAGCAAAAGCCGTGCTTCTTGTTTCAGGATAGACAGTACGCCAACTCGCCCAGCTCATTGAGAGTTCGTTTAAATATGCTCTCTCAAGGAGTCTTATGCGTGGAGATCCTAAAACAGCGTAGAGGGTGGGCGACATCCAAAGTGGCCATAGACTCGCTACATCCGCTCTCTCTTTTTAGGCGCTCCTCATTTCACACGGAAGCCGAAAGTGACGCTCGTAGGGAAAGAACCAGGTAAGTTCAAAGGCGGTATGATCTTATGCGATGGTTATATCTTTACTTTCCACACCTGTATGCAGAAACGTGGAGTCCAGATTTCAGAGAAACCACTCCCATTGCTCTGATTCAGGAAAATGGTTCTGTCATTGTTGACGCAAACGCGAGCGCCTCGGACTCAGGCGTGGATACTGGGATGCTATTAAACACAGCATTCTGCCTATGCCCCACCTTACAGGTTCTCCACATAAAGCCCCACAAGCAAACGCAAGCAATACATCGAGCAGCGCAAATTGCTAACCGCTTTTCCTCTTGGGTCAGCCTGGACGAGCCTAACGGTTTGTATTTGGAAGTCGCCTCAATGAAACGCCTGTATACACGCCCTTCACAATTGCGCCAGGACATTCAGCAGGCGTTTTCAGCCCTTGGCGTTACCACGTTGAACGCAACAGCGCCTCACCCCAAAGCCGCCCGCCTCCTTGCTCGCTCAAACCTAGAAAAAGATGTAAACGCCGAGAGTTTTTGGCGGGCGCTCAAGCTCCTGAAATTAGATCGCCTGAAGCTGGAGAGTCGTACTGAATATAAGCTGCGCAAGGTGGGTCTAAAAACTATTTATGATATCGCCAAACTTCCAAGCTGCGATCTTGCGTATCGAATCGATGCAGACCTTGCTTTGTATCTTGACCACGCGCTTGGCCGCAAACCTTGGCGGCCTTCGCCTTTTACTCCTCCAAGCCGTTTCAAAAAGCGGCTAGACCTGGAGCAGGAATTTGAAAGCCTACAGCCTTTGCTCTTCTACTTAGCCAAAGCCATTAAAGAGTTCTGCCTTTTTTTACAGGAGCGCTGCCTGATTAGTCAGTCCTTGGAAGTACGCCTTATTCATCGTCATCAACCGCCGACCCTAGAGAGCATCAGACTCGCACAGGGAGATAACCGGCCCGACTCCTGGTTATACATCCTGAATAAGAGCCTGGAGAGAATAGAGCTGTCCGCCCCGGTTGTAATGGTTGAGCTTTTCGCCTCCAACTTTGAAGAAGCGCCCCAACAGTCAGAGTATTTATTCGCTCATTTCAACGAAAATATTGCTGCTGAAAAAACACGCTTGCTCAATCGACTGGCTGCCCGGCTGGGCTCCGATCATGTGCATTTTCTTAGTCTGACCACCGACCATAGACCAGAACTAAAAACCCAACAAACGCCGTTACCCGCGCTTGTAAAACATCCACGTTCACGCACCTCACCACAGCCGGTTTGGCTGCTGCCTTCGGCGCCGCTTATCAATATTGAGTCTTATAAGCTGCTTCATGGGCCACTACGCATAGATTCGGGCTGGTGGGATAAATATGCCGTAAAGCGGGACTACTATGTTGCCGTCACTCCAAACAATAGTTTGCACTGGATTTTTCATACCCCTGAAAAACAGTGGTTCCGGCACGGTTTTTTTTCCTGAAACAGCAATTATTCCATGTCCTTCGCCGAGCTCCATTGCATAAGCAACTATTCATTTCTAAAAGGCGCGTCTCACCCTGAAGAGCTAGTGCAACAAGCCATTGAACAGGGCTACAGCGCCTTGGCGATCACGGACGAGTGCTCCGTCGCCGGCGCTGTCAAAGCGTGGCGAGAGCTACGCCGACTCAGGGAGGAAACTCCTGAAGCTTCAGCGTTTAAGCTAATCATTGGCAGCGAGTTTAATTATGAAGGAGATTGCTTTGTCGTACTGACGCCCCATAAAAAAGCTTATGGCGAACTCTGCCGGTTTATTACCAACTGCAGGAGAAAAGCAGAAAAAGGGGACTATCGATTTTCACCTCATGACCTTAATGAAAGCATCAAGCAAGGCCTCCTACTTTGGCGCCCCAAGCGAAGTGATCAAGAGTTTATCCCAGCGTTAGTACAAGCATTCTCTGGCCGTCTATGGCTATTGTTGGAGCTATCCCTGTCAGAAGAGGACAGCTCAAAGCGAGAGCTTATACAAACGCTATCCGAGGCCTATAACCTTCCTGTTGTGTGCAGCAATGAAGTCAAGATGCATACGCCCGAGCGAAAGCCGCTTCACGACGCACTGACAGCAATTCGCCTCAATCAAACAGTGGACTCTATAAAAGAGCTCCTGGCTCCTAATGCGGAAAACTATTTACGCCCTTTAAGTGAAGTTCATGAAACTTATCCCCCTAGCGCAATACAAGAGAGCCTGAAGGTCGCAGCGAGGTGCACATTTGAGTTGAATGAAATCCGTTACCAATATCCCAAGGAAGTCGTTCCCGAAGGAGACGACCCTAGCGCTTATTTACGTCGCCTGACTTATGAAGGGGCGCATCTTCGTTTTCCACAAGGCATACCTGAATCAGTTTTAGCTACATTGGAGAAAGAACTTAAGATCATCAGTGAGTTGCAATATGAGTATTACTTCCTGACTATTTTCGACATTGTGGATTACGCGAAAAAATCAGACATACTCTGTCAGGGAAGAGGCTCGGCCGCAAACTCTGTGGTTTGCTATTGTCTTGGTATAACCGCTGTTGACCCCACCAAAGCCAGCCTTCTTTTTGAGCGCTTTATATCCAAGGGACGTGACGAACCACCAGATATTGATGTGGATTTCGAAAATGCGCGCAGAGAAGAAATTATCCAATATCTCTATCGGCGCTACGGCCGTGAGCGCTGCGCCATTGCTGCAACCGTAATTACTTATCGCCCCAAAAGCGCAATAAGGGACTTGGGTAAGGCGCTAGGAGTCGACTTATTGCAGCTCGAAAATGTGATCGCTAACTATGGCTGGCGATATCGGGGACAGAACTGGATAGATGAAGTCATCACGCCTCAGGTTTCTCAGGACAATCATATCCTGACATGTTTTAAAGAGTTGCTACCTGAACTGCTAGGCTTTCCAAGGCACTTATCTCAGCACGTAGGCGGCTTTGTTTTATCCGCTGGCCCTTTAGTTGAATTGGTCCCAATAGAAAATGCCACAATGGAAGAGCGTACAGTCATACAGTGGGACAAAGACGATCTTGAGTCTCTTGGATTAATGAAAGTCGATGTGTTGGCGCTAGGCATGCTGACAGCACTGAAAAAATGTATGACATATATTAGTGAAATAACGGGAAAGACGTTCTCTTTGGAAAGCATCCCCAAAGAAGAAGATTCCCAAGTTTATGGCATGTTGCAGCAGGCCGACACAGTTGGGCTCTTTCAGGTGGAGTCTCGCGCCCAAATGAACATGCTTCCTCGTCTCAGACCAGAAAAATACTATGATCTTGTGGTGCAAGTGGCGATTGTCAGGCCTGGTCCGATTCATGGCGATATGGTTCACCCCTATCTGCGTAGACGACATAGTCTGGAAGATCCTGAAGACGTCCCGTTACCTGAGCTAAACCCCATTCTGAAACGTACCTTCGGCGTTCCCATCTTTCAGGAACAGGTTATCGCCATAGCCATTGTTGGGGCTGGTTTCACTTCCGAAGAAGCAGAAGAACTAAGACGCTCTATGGCTAGCTGGAAACGCCGCGGTCATATGGGCAAGTTAATGGACAAACTGATAACCAATCTGCTTAACAAAGGTGTACGCCAGGAATATATTCAGCGTTTATGTCGACAAATAGAGGGCTTCGGCGAATACGGCTTTCCTGAGTCCCACGCCGCCAGTTTTGCGCTGCTGGCCTATCATTCGGGCTGGCTTAAATACTATTACCCTTCCTCTTTCTGCTGCGCACTCTTAAACAGCCAGCCAATGGGCTTTTATGCTCCCTGGCAATTAGTCCAAGACGCTCAACGACATGGCGTTATCGTCTTGCCCGTGGATATAAATAATAGTTACTGGGAGCACCGTTTAGAACCACACACTGACAACACAAAAGAAGGTGCTTTACGGCTGGGGTTCAAGCTCGTTAAAGGGTTATCAGAAGAGGCTGTAGTCTCTATTATCCAGCATAGAACCGACGAAGGTTTTACTTCTCTCGCACAGGTAATGCATCTTCCGAAAATAACTAGAGAAGACCTTGAAGCCCTTGCCTCCGCCAACGCTCTGACTTCGTTAGGCGACAATAGATATCAGCAGCGTTGGGAGTGCTCAGGCTTTCTTTATTACTATCAACTCTTCTCCGAGTTTGAATACAGAGGCGTAGACTTCAAGCCTCCCAGCCGTTTGGACAACATTTATGAAGATCATGCCAGCACAGGCGTAGTGCTAGGTGACCACCCCCTGGCCTATCTCCGAGAAGCCAATCTAATTCCTCACTGCTCAACAGCGGTTGAACTGCTAAACCAAAAAGCCGGCCTCAAGACTTATGTTGCAGGCGTCGTCATCAACAGACAACGCCCAAAAACCTCGACCGGGGTCACCTTTCTCACGCTGGAAGACGAAACAGGCTCAATCAATATCATTGTCTGGAAAAAAACCGCGATGGCGCAGATGGACGCTCTCGTCAAGTCGCGACTGCTAATGGTATACGGGGAGATCGATAAGGACGACGAAGGGAGGACTGCGCACGTCATCGCCCACCGGTTGATAGACCTGACGTCACATCTGGAAGGCCTGGAGCCGCCCTCGCGGGACTTTCACTGAGTGTTTGCAGAAGGGATAGCTGTGGCGCAGGGCCTGGCTCTAAATTTCAGGCATAAAAAAACCCGTCACGAGGACGGGTTCTTCGTATTAAGAGCCTGACGACGACCTACTCTTGCATGGGTAATCCACACTACCATCGGCGCTGGACTGTTTCACTTCTGAGTTCGGAATGGGATCAGGTGGTTCCAGTCCGCTATGATCATCAGGCAAAACCGTTAAGCTTTGTCTTAGTCTAGCTTGTCTAGTTGGCGCTTGGTCAGAAGACCTTTAACTTGGATAAGCAGTTATACTCAATCAATACCGGTAAATTACTTCGGTGTTATATGGTCAAGCCTCTCGGGCAATTAGTACTGGTTAGCTCAACGCCTCGCAGCGCTTACACACCCAGCCTATCAACCTCGTGGTCTACAAGGGCCCTTTAGGAGGATCAAGTCCTCAGGGAGATCTTATCTTGAAGGGGGCTTCCCGCTTAGATGCTTTCAGCGGTTATCCCGTCCGAACGTAGCTACCGGGCAATGCGATTGGCATCACAACCCGAACACCAGCGGTTCGTTCACTCCGGTCCTCTCGTACTAGGAGCAACTCTCCTCAAATCTCCAACGTCCACGGCAGATAGGGACCGAACTGTCTCACGACGTTCTAAACCCAGCTCGCGTACCACTTTAAATGGCGAACAGCCATACCCTTGGGACCGGCTTCAGCCCCAGGATGTGATGAGCCGACATCGAGGTGCCAAACACCGCCGTCGATGTGAACTCTTGGGCGGTATCAGCCTGTTATCCCCGGAGTACCTTTTATCCGTTGAGCGATGGCCCTTCCATACAGAACCACCGGATCACTAAGACCTACTTTCGTACCTGCTCGACGTGTTTGTCTCGCAGTTAAGCGCGCTTTTGCCTTTACACTAACCGTACGATGTCCGACCGTACTTAGCGCACCTTCGTGCTCCTCCGTTACTCTTTTGGAGGAGACCGCCCCAGTCAAACTACCCACCACACAGTGTCCTCGACCGGGATTACCAGTCAGAGTTAGAACCTCAAACATGCCAGGGTGGTATTTCAAGGATGGCTCCACGAGAACTGGCGTCCTCGCTTCAAAGCCTCCCACCTATCCTACACAAGCAGGTTCAAAGTCCACTGTGAAGCTATAGTAAAGGTTCACGGGGTCTTTCCGTCTAGCCGCGGATACACTGCATCTTCACAGCGATTTCAA
>NZ_CP192738.1:990000-2300000 GCF_050749805.1 Hahella sp. NBU794 | reverse complement strand
AAAATCCCATATCCGCCCAGAGCCGCAGTCACTTTTTCCGCTATATTCTGTGCAGCGTCCAATGCCAAAGCACTCATAGGATGAGGCTGCCAGCTTACCCGGTAGTCTCCATCAACCTGCAAATGGCCAATAGGATCACAAAAGGAAGTCCCTCCTGCATGCCGCAGAGTTAAAAGCGTAATTTCATAATCGAAGTCTACGAATCCCTCTAAGATTACCTTGCCCTGCCCCGCTCGCCCTCCCTCTTGGGCGTATCGCCAAGCGCGCTCAATATCACTTTCACTACGTATAACGCTTTGGCCTTTTCCCGAGGAACTCATAATTGGCTTGACGACACAAGGGGCGCCAATTGAGCTCACAGCATTGCGAAAGGAGTCAAAATCGGCAGCAAATGCATAAAGCGACGTTTTCAGCTCCAACTCCTCCGCCGCCAATCGACGGATTCCCTCGCGGTTCATAGTCAAGTTGGCCGCACGAGCGGTGGGCACGACATTGAAGCCGCTTCGTTCAAGCTCAAGCAGTTCAGCTGTCGCAATCGCCTCAATTTCAGGGATTATGAAATCAGGAGCTTCGAGCTCAACCAACGCCCGCAGTTGTTTAGGATCGAGCATATCGATGACATGTGCGCGGTGAGCCACCTGCATTGCTGGCGCGTTTGGGTAGCGGTCCACTGCAATGACTTCCACGCCAAATCGCTGCAGTTCAATCGCAACCTCTTTTCCCAGCTCCCCACTTCCCAATAGCATTGCGCGTGTTGCAACATCCGTCAGCGGAGTACCAATTCTTACCATAGCCTTTTGCTCCTATTCATTATTAAGCGGCTCAAATGACAGACTTACGCTCTCTGTCAGCCACTTTCTTCAACACATCCATGCGCTGTTCGTTACTCATTCGAGACCAAGCAGCTATTTCCTCAACGCTGCGATGACAACCAATACATATGTCATCGTCATCCAAAGCGCAGATACTGACGCATGGCGAGCGCACAACTCGCTCACCATTTATTCGATTCGAATTCTCTTTCATAAATGTGCAAAATCAGGCTGGCTGCAACGTGCGCGTATACTTGAGTGCATTTTCTACATAGTGTTCAGCGCTGGCGATAAGCTGCCTCTTTTCTTCCTCACTCAACTCACGCTTTACTCTTCCTGGAGAGCCAATAACCAAACTGCCATCTGGGATCTCAACACCTTCGGGAATCAATGCATTGGCGCCGATGATACAAAAGCGTCCAATTTTGGCGCCATTAAGCACAACCGCATTGATGCCAATCAGACTGTAGTCGCCCACATCACATCCGTGCAACATGGCGTGATGCCCTACTGTCACTCCCTCTCCCAGTACAATAGGAGAGCCAGAATCGGTGTGTAACACTGCACAATCCTGAACGTTCGATTTTGGGCCAATGGTTATTTGATCGTTATCCGCTCGGACCACTGCGCCAAACCAAACACTGGATTGAGGGTGCATTATCACTCGCCCTATAACAGCAGAATTTGGAGCCACAAAGCATCCATCCTCGGGTATTTCAGTCTGATCATCACCTAAATTAAACCTCATATGCGTTCAATCCCTATCTTCAGTAAAACTGCCAATTCTTCGGTTAAATGAAACTCTGAAAAAATCCATCAATATGATTGCGGAAACGCCCCAGATTTCATAATCGCCGTAATACCAACAAGGCACCTGTAATCGATACTGCTCAAAATTGATTTTATCCAGTCGATCCGGCTCATTTTCCAAGAAAAAGCTTACCGGCGCTTTGAATATGCTATGCAATTCATTTGGGTCCGGAATCAGCTCTGCTTCAGGGTCGACGATCCCAACATAAGGAGTGATGGCTATACCATGGCGGGACACAACCTGGTTAAGGCCGCCAACCACTTCTATCTTTTCAGGCGACACCCCGACTTCCTCAAACGTCTCTCGCAACGCAGTGTCTCGCAAGTTCTGATCTGAAGGGTCTCGCATCCCTCCCGGGAATGCGACCTGCCCGCTATGAGTCTTCATATGCTCAGCGCGTCTGGTCAGGATAATTTGAGGACAATCCTCTCTGGTGATTGGCACCAGAACAGCCGCTTCTGGAAAGTCGCTGGGAAAACGTCGCGGTTGGTTGGAGGATAAAGTTGCGATGATTTTATCGAGCATGACAGACGACTAAGTGAGGAAAACAAGGAAAGATACCATACAAGTCCGGGGTAATGTATGGTGCAATATGAGGCGCGACATTCAAAAAGAACCCCAAAATTGCGAACACTTATTTTCGGCTAATAAAAAGACAACCAGTGAGACTGTTCATCTGACCATGAAGTATTGCAGCCAATGCGGCCAACCCGTCGAGCATAAGATTCCCGCAGGAGATAACCGGCCGAGACATGTCTGTGGCAACTGCCAGGCCATCCACTACATAAACCCTAAAATCGTTGCCGGCACGCTTCCCGTTTATGGCGACCGTATTTTGCTTTGCAAGCGCGCCATCGAACCCAGATTAGGTTTTTGGACTTTGCCCGCCGGCTTTATGGAAATGCAGGAAACCACTTCAGAAGCCGCCATGCGAGAAACGTGGGAGGAGGCGCAAGCGCGTGTGGATCTGGACGGCCTGTATACGATGATCAGCGTCCCCCATATCGGTCAGGTGCATATTTTTTACCGCGCCAACGTAATCAATGGAGAGTTCGCCGCCGGGGAGGAGAGCCTCGACGTACAATTGTTTTCAGAAAGCGATATTCCCTGGGATGAAATCGCATTTCCTACGGTAAAAATAACGCTGCAGCAGTATTTCCAAGACCGTAAAAGCAACTCCTTTCCTGTCCATGTGAAAGATATTCACACCAGCATTCCCGAGGATTAACCCTCCCCTTCAGGCACTTTGCATAACAATGCGCCGTCAGATGCTTTCAAGCCGGTATACGTCGTATGCCGGCTCTTCGTAGGGATGCGCCAGCTTCATTGCCGCCACCACCGACGCGATCAATGCATCCTCAACCACTAACTCCACTTTATATTCTTCGACCTGCTCAACCTCACCGACACTTCCCAAGAATGGAGAACTGCCGTCCAAAGGACGAAATTGTCCAACCCCCTTTGTCTGCCAGCTGCAGCGATCGTAATCGCCGATCTTTCCGCCCCCCGCAGTAAAGACTGCTTCCTTTACGGTTTCCATATGCGATTCAGGAACAAAAAAGCTTAATTTATACATTTCTCTTCCATTACAGTTTAAATTTTATCCACAGGCAGACACTAAATTACTACCCAGACTGAGAAATTAGAGTTCTCCACAGATTCTGTGGATAACTTTGGGGATAAATACTTAACTTCCCCCCAAATCGCCCATAGGGCCTATGCCCGGGACAAATTGGCGACGAATTAAACAGGATAAAAATACCAATATTTATCAATAAGTTATATTTGTCAACGCTGACGCCACAACATCTTTGAAATATTTTTAGATGCTACTTGACATAGATATTTCTGGTGTGAATAAACAGAAATAATGCAGACGAAAAGGCCTCATTTTTAGGCCGCGATAGGGATTTTCCGGCAGGCTCCGCAATTCATGCGAGCGTTTTTTGAGCACATCAAGTTTTGCAACTAGCGATGACGTACACTTTGTTACCTTTTCTGACAAAAAATAATAGCGCAGAAAAGCATAGCCTAATTTAGACGCTTGAAAAGGAAAACGGAGATTTTTTATCTAACGTGGCGAAGAGCCCTGAAAATGAACAGATTCAGCGGAGAATAAGGGCGGAGACCAATGTCTCTCACCCTTAAATACCATCATTGCGTCCTGGAATTAGCCCAGCCATACCCTCGCGTTACGGAACATCCTCATCCATGCGCCGTCCTCGCTCCAAGCGGAAGGACGCCAAGAGTTAGCAACGGCGCGGAACACCCTTTCTGGATGCGGCATCATAACAGTGATACGCCCGTCATCGTTACACACAGAAGTGATGCCCAGAGGAGAGCCGTTAGGGTTAAATGGATGCGACATGGTGGGACGGCCATAGTTATCCACAAACCGCAGCGCCACATTTTTCTGAGCCATTAAAGCCGATGCCCCTTCAGGACCCACTTCCGCCAGACCTTCTCCATGCGCCACTGCGATAGGCATCATGGAGCCCGCCATTCCTTGGAACAATATGGACGGCGAGTCCAACACTTCCACCATCGCAACACGAGCTTCGTACTGTTCAGAGCGGTTACGCACAAAGCGCGGCCAGGAATCAGCGCCAGGAATCAGTTCTTTCAGGTTTGAAATCATCTGACAGCCGTTACAGACGCCAAGCGCGAAGGTGTCTTTGCGATGGAAGAACGCCTCGAACTGGTCTCTTGCACGAGCATTAAACAGAATGGATTTAGCCCATCCCTCACCCGCGCCTAATACGTCGCCAAACGAGAAGCCGCCGCACGCCGCCAAGGCTTTGAACTGACTCAGAGAGACCGCGCCCGACAGGATATCGCTCATATGCACGTCAACCGCGCTGAAGCCGGCTCTATCGAACGCCGCCGCCATTTCAGCCTGACTATTCACGCCCTGCTCTCGCAGCACCACAATTTTTGGCTTGGCGCCGCGATTAACGAAGGGAGCTGCAATATCTTCGTTGACGTCGTAAGTAAGCTTGGCGCTCAAGCCCGGATCGTTGTCATCATCAATAGTGGCGAATTCCTCGGCCGCACACTCGCTGTTATCCCGCATGGCCTGCATACGATAGCTGGTCTCAGCCCAGATCTTTTGTAACGCAGCCCTGCTATAACCAAGAACGGTTTGTCCTTCATGCTGGAATTTGACTGATTGGTCGGCATGAGGCTCGCCCAATACAACAACATGATCCGCCAATCCCGCGTCAGCAAAACAGGCCTTCACATCCTCAACATGCTCTTCGGATACCTGCACCACAGCGCCGAGCTCTTCATTAAACAACTCGCGGGCGATGTGAGTACGGTCTTTTACCAAACCATCAAAGCAAATAGTCATGCCGCAGCGGCTGGCGAACGCCATTTCACACAAAGTAGTAAACACGCCGCCGTCGGAACGGTCATGATAAGCCTTGAGTTTGCCCTCTCCGTTCAGCTTCTGGATGCATGCGAAAAAGGCCGCTAACTCTTCAGGGTTATCCAAATCCGGAGCCACTGCGCCGACGGAACGATAAACCTGCGCCAACGCAGAGCCGCCCAATCGATTCTTACCTGCACCCAGGTCTATAAGTAGCAGTTTGGATGGCGCGGACATATCCATTTCTGGCGTCAATGTCTTGCGTACATCCTCAACCGGCGCGAAACCACTGACAATCAGCGACAGAGGCGCAGTCATGGACTTCTGCTTCTCGCCCTCTTCCCATACCGTCTTCATAGACATGGAGTCTTTGCCCACAGGAATGGTGATACCCAACTTGGGGCACAGCTCCATACCTACCGCTTTGACCGTTTCGAACAAAGCCTCGTCTTCACCTGGATGTCCGGCTGCTGCCATCCAGTTCGCAGACAGTTTAATGTCTGACAGCTTTTCTATTTTTGCAGCGGCGAGGTTGGTAATCGTCTCACCTACCGCCATACGACCGGATGAAGGAGGGTCAATCAGCGCAATCGGCGTTCTTTCCCCCATCGCCATCGCTTCGCCGCGATAGGTGTCAAAACTTGCCGTAGTTACCGCCACGTCGGAAACGGGCGTCTGCCATGGGCCAACCATCTGGTCTCTGGAAACCATTCCCGTCACAGAGCGGTCGCCGATGGTGATCAGGAAGCTCTTGGACGCGACACTGGGCAACCGGAGAATTCTCTCCGCCGCCTCTTTGAGGTCCAAGGCAGTGGAATCAAAAATGGGCTTAGTGAAGCTCTTCCGCTCTATAGTGCGGTGCATTTTTGGCGGTTTGCCAAACAGAACCGACATCGGAAGATCTACCGGGCTGTTAGCAAAGTATTCGTCAGAGACTTGAATCTTCAATTCTTCCGTCGCAGAGCCTACGACCGCGTAAGGACAACGCTCACGTCGACAGAGCTGATCAAACAGCTCCATGTCCTGCTCCGCAACCGCCATGACATAACGCTCTTGAGATTCGTTACACCAGATTTCCAGCGGTGACATGCCAGGTTCATCGTTAGGCACATCCCGTAGTTCGAACAATCCGCCGCGACCGCCATCTTTTACCAGCTCAGGCAATGCGTTGGACAAACCGCCCGCGCCAACGTCATGGATAAACAGAATCGGGTTGTCATCCCCCAACTGCCAGCAGCGATCAATCACTTCCTGGCAACGTCTCTCCATTTCCGGGTTATCCCGTTGTACAGAGGCGAAGTCGAGATCCTCCTGGCCAGCGCCGCTGTCCATGGAAGACGCGGCTCCACCACCCAGACCAATCAACATCGCAGGACCACCCAATACGATCAGCTTGGCGTCGACGGGTATATCTTTCTTTTCCACATGGGAACCGCGAATGTTGCCCATGCCGCCAGCGATCATGATCGGCTTGTGGTAACCCCGCCATTCAACACCGTTTACGCCAGGCACCTGTTCTTCATAGGTACGGAAGTATCCACACAACGCCGGCCGGCCAAATTCATTGTTAAACGCCGCGCCGCCAATCGGGCCATCCAGCATAATTTGCAAGGCGGATACGATGCGTTCCGGTTTGCCGTAATCGCCTTCCCAAGGCTGCTTATAACCAGGAATATTAAGGTTAGAAACGGTGAAGCCGGTCAGACCCGCTTTGGGTTTGGCGCCAATGCCTGTCGCGCCCTCATCGCGAATTTCTCCGCCGGACCCCGTTGACGCGCCGGCGAAGGGAGAAATAGCCGTTGGGTGGTTGTGCGTCTCCACCTTCATAAGGATATGAATATCTTCAACGTTATATCCATAAACCTTGGTTCGGTGATCAGGGAAGAAACGTCCACCCTGGCCGCCTTTAATTACCGCTGCGTTGTCGCGATACGCGGAGAGCACGTCTTCGCCGCCCTGTTCATAGGTGTTGCGGATCATGCCAAACAGCGAGTGGGACTGGGCTTCGCCATCAATTTCCCAGGTCGCATTAAAGATCTTGTGACGACAGTGTTCTGAGTTCGCCTGAGCGAACATCATCAGCTCAACATCCGTGGGGTTGCGCCCCAACTCAGTGAAAGCGCTGGTGAGATAGTCAATTTCGTCTTCCGCCAGAGCCAGCCCCATTGAGCGGTTAGCCTCCGCCAACGCGTCACGACCATCAGCCAGGATATCGACCGTTGTCATCGGCTTGGGCTCAGCATGAGCAAATAGAAGCTCCGCCCCCGCTATCTCATGGAACACGGACTGCGTCATGCGGTCATGCAAAATCGCAGCAATCGCAGCGCGGCGTTCGCTGCTCAGTTGTTCTGAGCTGCCAATATGGTAAGCCACGCCTCTTTCGATACGACGTATCGCCGTCAGTCCGCAATTATGTGCGATGTCCGTCGCCTTGCTCGACCATGGAGAAATCGTGCCGGGACGGGGAACAACCAGAAACAGAGTGCCGCTTGGCATTTCGCTCTGACCTTGTGGCCCGTATTGAAGCAAGCGATCCAGAACGGTGCGTTGATCTGCGGAAAGGTCTCCTTCCAAATCAACGAAGTGCATGTATTCGGCATACACTGACTGGACTTCAGGAGCCTGTTCCTGGATATTCTTGAGTAGTTTTTCGCGCCGAAATGGGGAGAGGGCTGGTGCGCCACGGAGTTCAAACATATCTCTGACTGATGGCCTCTAGGCTGGAAAAAAGAGGCGCTAATGATAATAGATATCAAGCCATTGAGCCACTTTTAAGAGGCCTCGCCATAAGCGCGGCGCAGCTTGCGGGTTAACCCGGGCCAGTAACGCTTTGTACATAAATCGACAAGATTTTTCACAGTTTAACTACAGTTAACTTGCAACTTGATTTGTTACTGTTAAGTATTGAGCCCCTTTGTTTATAACCGGAACTGATATTGCTTGCTTCAGCCTGCACTCATTCATGGCGAACAGGACGTTTCCTGAACAAACTGATTAGGAGCGGTATTCAGACGCTGACCGCAGCAGCGCTTATCGCCAACCTGAGCGCATGCAGCCGCCCTACTACGCTGGAGAAGATTGAGCAGGAGGGCGTCCTTCACGTTATCACTCGCAACGCCCCCACCACTTATTATGAAGACCGGGACGGCCCCGCCGGTTTTGAGTATGAGCTGGCGAAAAAGTTTTCGGAATATCTCGGCGTCGAGTTGCGACTGCGGGTCGCCAGCGATCTTGACGAAGCCTACACAGTCCTCGAACAAAACTACACCAATCTGGCCGCTGTCGGCCTGAGTCGCCTGGCGGCTTCCGCGCAAAGTCCCGGCCTCCGCTTCAGCTCTGAGTATCTGGAAATTCAGCCTCTGGTGTTGTTTCGAAACGGCAGCCCCAAGCCAAAGCAGGTAGACGATCTGATTGGGGGCAAAATGATTATCCCTGCGCAGACGGCGCAAGCAGAGTTCCTGCGGCAGGTTAAAGATTCTCGTCTTCCCGATATGGACTGGCTGGAAGCGGCGGATATGGAAACATCCGAAATCATGCGCCTGATTGAAGAAGGGGAATACGAATACGCCATCGTCAACTCCCGGGAATACGAAATTCATAAGGCCATGTTCCCCCGCGCACGGGAAGCCTTTCCTTTAATGGAGCCGTTACAGATCAGCTGGATATTCCCACCCGGCGAAGACATGTCCCTCATTCAGAAAGCGGACGAATTCATTAAGCAAATCAAAGAAGACGGCACGCTGATCTATCTGCAGGAGCGCTATTTCGGGCACGTAAATCAGCTGAATTACGTGGGTGCACGCACCTATATCAGCCATATCAAAGACAGACTGCCTAAGTTTGAGCCGACTTTTAAACAGGCGTCTGAAAAATTCGAAGTCGATTGGCGCCTGCTGGCTTCTATTGGTTACCAGGAATCCCACTGGCGTCCATACGCCACTTCTCCTACTGGCGTAAGAGGGCTGATGATGCTGACGCTGCCCACCGCCAAGGAGATGAACGTCAAGAACCGGCTTAATCCTGAGCAGAGCATCTTCGGCGGCGCAGGTTACTTCAGCCGCATCAAGCAGCGTATATCAGAGCGTATTGCGGAGCCAGATCGCACCTGGATGGCGCTGGCCGCCTACAATATCGGCCTTGGACACCTGGAAGACGCCCGCGCGCTGGCGAAAATGCAAGGGATGGATCAGGACAAATGGATTGACGTCAAACAGGCGCTGCCATTGTTACAACAGAAGAAATGGTATGTGAAGACTCGCTACGGCTACGCTCGTGGCTGGGAGCCGGTACATTATGTGCAGAATATCCGTCGCTATTACGACGTCCTAGTATGGATGACTCAGCCCAGTGCGGAAGATGGCAGCGTCGCTCAAAATGAAGACGGCCCAAACTCAGGAGTCGAAGGGATGACAGAGGAAACACCAGCTATTCCCGCCCCATTCCGAGTCACGCCGCCAATGCTTTAAGGCCTTTCCCCCCTCAGAACTCGTCCGCATCAGCCTTTATCGCCTCATTGATTTCATCAAAACCAAATCCTCTTTGCATCAGGTAACGCTTCTGTTTCTGAAGCTCGACGGGGGTTTCCGGTCGCTCTCGAAATCGCTTATTCAGGGTCGCCTCAGCTCGTTCAAACCAGTCTACGCCGGATTCCGCAAACGCCTTTCTGACCAAATCCCGCTCTACACCTTGTTGCTTCAACTCCGCTGTGATTCTTATTGGACCATAGCCTTGCCCTGCTCTATGCCGAACCAGGATCTCCGCATAGCGTAAATCGCTCAGCCAATTATTCTCCAGCAGATGGGCGATCACCGCTTCCACGGCATCGGTATCGGCGCCTCCAGCCTCAAGTTTGCGGCGAAGTTCGCGCTCGGCATATTCCCGACGGGCGAGCAATCTTAACGATTTTGCCAAAAGCGCCTGTTTTAATTTTTCAAAATCAGGGTTGGCGGAAGCGTCCATAATTAAACCTTACACTTATCAATCAGTATGCAAACAGTCTGGCGTTTTATTAAAGGCGGCGGATTTACGCCCAACCCTTTCGAGACGCCAACAACGAGAGTAGACTATGCTGTCGCGCAAATGAGCATAGCGCGAACGGTGACCAGATCGCACGTCCGTAGCGACGCAGTATGCCGCCAGTAGTCTTTCCGCAAGAACTCAAGGCCCGATAATTGAACTTTCAGGAACCTTTCATGCCGACCCTGCTAAATAAGCTATTCAAGCCCAAGTGGCAAAGTAACAACCCGCAAACCAGGTTGGACGCGATCAACGAACTTGATTGGAATATACCAGAGCAGCGCAGCATCCTCGAACAGGTTATCGCAAAAGACTCAGAAGCCGAAGTGCGCCAGGCGGCGCTGAAAAAAGTGATAAAAATCGAAGACCTGCTTAAATTCACCAACGACAAAGATAAAGTCGTTCGGGATGCGTCCAAAGCGCGCCTGCAGTCTCTTATACAAGGCGCATCCAGCAATTTCGACAGCTTTGTCGCCCAAAATCTTAAACAAGCCTCCGATGAATTACTGTTCACGATTCTTGGCGCCCTGAACGAGGAAACCCAGCTCCCAGCATTTTTACAGGCGCTAGGGGACAACAATTCCCCCATGCTGGAGAAAATCGCCACCGAACACCACCTCAGCAAAGTTCGCATGAAAGCGGCGGACCATATCCAGGAGCCTAGCGCCCTTGAACGTCTCGCCAAAGTGGCGAAAACCAAAGATAAAGGTCTGTTTCAGTTAGTCAAAGGCAAACTGAAACAAGAAAAAGACCAGGAAAAGCAAGAAGCCGCCGCACGTCAGGAAGTAGAAGCTTTTTGCCTCACACTTGAAAATCACGCCAAAACAGACGTCACACGTTACTACCCAGAAAAACTTCATGCTCTGGAGCGCACACTCCAGACACTGGCGCCCGCGCGCTTCGCCGATTTACAGCAACGCATCCAAACCGCACTGGATACCTGCCGCACCAGAGCCACAGCGATGGAGGACGAAGCCAAGGCCACCGCGCATGAAGAGGCGCAAACGCAGGAGCTGCAATCAGAACGTGACGCCACCTGCTCCGAGCTGGAAAACACTATCGAAAAGTTACAGGCTGCGCCCTTGAGTACGCCCAGCGAGTTATCCGCCTTGGATGCGCTGATAAAGACACAGGAAAACCGTTGGCTGGAAGCGACTCGCGACCACAAAGTCAGCAAACACGAGCAAAAGCGTTACCAAGCCGCAATGGGCGAAGTTCGCCATTACTACTCCTGCCTGCACAAGCTCAGCAACCTGCAAGGGGATCTTGATACGTCGATCAAACAGGCGGAAGAATTTAAGGAGAAAGGCGACAGCGAGTCCAAAGATAGCCGCCATACTCTGAAAAAGATCCGGCAAATGGTGGATGAGGTGGAGTGGCCATCCGGCTACCAAAGACCGTCGCTACTATCCAAAGCAGCGGAGCTTATGGGCGAGATCCATACCATCCAGGCCCAGCATATCCAGGATCAGAAGCGCTTAAAGCAAGAAGTGCAGAAATATATTCAGCAGTTAAGCGATGCGATTGATGAAGGCGCTGTAAAACGCGCCCTGAAACTAAATAAGGACATCGCTCGCACACTGGAACGTCTTCCCGCCAAGATCGCGCACGACCTGACCGCCCGCTTCCGATTGGAGCAGAAGCGCCTGGAGGATCTGAAGGACTGGCAAGGGTTCGCTACCCGGCCGAAACAGGAAGAACTGTGCGAACGTATGGAGCATCTGGCTGACCAACACTTGGAACCGCACCTTAAAGCTCAGCGTATTCGCGAGTTACAAAAAGAGTGGCGTACACTCGGAGGCTCTTCCGATCAGTCGCTATGGAACCGCTTCCGCGACGCGTCCGAAAAAGCCTACGAGCCATGCAGAGAGTTTTTCAGCGAGGAAGAAAAGCTCAAAGAAGTTAACCTCAATAAGCGTCAGGAAATTGTCCATCAACTACGCGGCTTCATCGACTCCGTGGATTGGGACGCGCCAGACTGGAAAATGGTGGATAAGATCAATCGCAAGGCGCGGGAAGAATGGCGTCAGTACTATCCGGTTGACCCGCAACACGGCAAGCAGGCGCAAAAGCATTTCAATGAGTTGCTGAAGTCCCTGGATGAACGACTCAGCGGCGAAAAAGCGCGCAATCAGGCAATTAAGGCCGACATTGTTAAACGCGCGGAAGCTTTGATCGCGGAAGAAGATATCCGCACCGCCACCCATCAGGCCAAAGCGTTACAGAAAGAATGGCAATCAGCGGGCATTACCGATCATCGTGAAGATCGTCGCCTGTGGAGCGAGTTCCGCAAAGCTTGCGACCAGATATTCGGCCGCCTGAACGAAACTCGTCAAAAGCATCATGAAGAACAGCAACATAATGTACAAAGAGCGGAAGAGCTGGTGACCGCCGCTATCGCACTGGCGGAGCATCCTGACGAAAGCACGGAAAGCGCTATAGCGTCGCTGTCTGAAGCCTTCAGCGACCTGGGGCACTTGGGCGATCATGGCAAAGAGTTGCACGGCCGCTTCAAAAGCGCCGTTAGAACCTGCCGTAAAGCATTGGAGCAACGCACCAAGACGTCCTATATCCACTACTGGGGAGGCATCCTCGATAACGGCGCGCACATCCGGACGCTGACAGACGCCCAAAGCGTTGAGTGGCCGACTGAGCTGGATGAGCTGCAGGCGCCGCATAAAGCCCAGTTTGAAAATGCGCTGTCTCAATTCGCACAGGCGGGAAGCCTGAACGAGATTTCTCAGGACGAAGCACGCGATCTCGTTCTTACTGCGGAAATCCTGGCGGAAATGGAGAGTCCTGCGGAAGAGAAAACCCGGCGCATGCAGCTGCAAGTAGAGCGACTCACCGCCGGCATGCAGCAATCCGCACCGTTGGAAAGCCCTATCAGTAAGTTTGAGCAGATAGTCCTGCAGTGGGCGACCGCCAAGACAGATGACAATGGTGCCGCACAAGACCTGGATAAGCGCTTGCGTACAGCTCTGGAAGGTATTGTCGTCAAGTTACAACCACACCCTCATCGCGACTGATTCGTATTGATCAAGCCAAAGCCTCGCCGCCGCTAATCATTGCGGCGGAGGGCTGCGGCAAACGCCGCTATAGCTCGACCTCGACAATACCTAGTCTCGATGCCCCTCTTTTACGTAAGTGACCGCTTTGGCGACGGCGCCTACGACTTCCTCCTGCATCTTCAAGAACTCATCCGAAGAAAGGTAGAACGCCATATCCACACCGTGCCGAAAATAACGGGCGGGCAAGTGGTTTAACGCAACACACACAGCGTCAGTCAGAAAATCCTCATCAGGCTCCTGCCCTTCCATCTGCTTGGCCAGCTCCTCCAACACTAATTTTTCATAATAGTTATAAACATTGTCGAGAATAGACATAGCGCCTCCTGATAACCCCTTTTCATCTCACACCTGCAGTTGGATTCCGGGCGAACAGCCACAACTCATATTTGACCTTCGCTCCGACTTAATAATAGACCAGACCGTTCGCCTCGCCATTGCGGGCTCGCACGCCTGAGCAAACTGGATGTTTTCGCCAATGGGGTTGTTTGTTCCTGTCATTTCTCCGCAAAGGCCCCTCGCATAAGGTAAATAACGTCATCAGCGTTCAATAAAACAAGAAGGTACGATTCATGGACACAGACGCTTTCATCTATGACAGTGTTCGCACGCCGCGTGGTCGGGGTAAAAAAGACGGCTCCCTTTACGAAGTAAAACCCGTCGACCTGCTCGCAGGGATATTGAGCTCATTGCAGCAACGCAACCAACTCGACACTCAACAAGTGGACGATATTGTGATGGGATGCGTCACTCCCGTTGGAGATCAAGGAGCGGACATCGCCAAAACCGCCGCCCTTGTCGCCGGCTGGAGCAATGAGGCGGCAGGCGTCACATTGAGCCGCTTTTGTGCGTCAGGCCTGGAGGCGGTGAACCTTGCTGCAATGAAGATCCGTTCCGGATGGGAGGATCTGGTGGTTGCGGGCGGCGTTGAATCCATGTCACGGGTTCCTATGGGCAGCGACGGCGGCGCCTGGGCGCTGGACCCGGCCACTAATCTACGCACCCACTTTATTCCACAGGGCGTCAGCGCCGACTTGATCGCGACGATAGAAGAATTTTCCCGCGCGCAGGTGGATGAGTTTGCAGTGAACTCTCAACGCAAAGCATCAGAGGCGAGACGTCAGGGTCTATTCAAAAAGTCCATTGTTCCGGTGACAGATCGGAACGACCTTATCCTGCTGGAAGAAGACGAACTGATTCGCCCAGAAACCTCACTGGAGGGCTTGTCGCAATTGAAGCCGTCCTTCCAGATGATGGGGGAGATGGGTTTCGACTTCGTACCGAAGGAGAAATATCCCTTCGTTGAACGTATCAACCATGTGCATACCCCCGGTAACTCCTCCGGCATTGTCGACGGCGCAGCAGCGCTATTGATCGGTTCAAAGCAAAAAGGCGATCAACTGGGTTTGAAGCCCCGCGCTCGCATCGTAGCGACGGCTGTCACCGGCTCAGATCCCACGATAATGCTGACGGGACCGGCTCCCGCCACCCGCAAAGCACTGCAAAAAGCAGGATTGTCCGTATCCGATATAGATCTATTTGAAGTGAACGAGGCCTTCGCCGCGGTTGTCCTTAAGTTTCAGAGAGAAATGGGCGTCCCTGACGACAAGGTCAATGTGAACGGTGGAGCCATCGCCATGGGACACCCTCTCGGCGCGACAGGCGCCATGATACTTGGTTCATTGCTGGACGAATTGGAGCGTCGTCAACTGCGATATGGTCTGGCCACGCTCTGCGTAGGCGGAGGCATGGGCATCGCCACCATCATCGAACGACTCTGAACAGCGTCAGACACTACTACCGGACAATGACAAGCGAGAGATGACATGACTGCCATACGCTACGAAAAAGACCAAGAAAACATCGTCCTTCTGACCATGGACATGCCCGGCCAGAGCGCCAACACCATGAATGCGGAGTTCCGCGAAGCTTTCCGCGACACTCTGCAACGCCTGCAGCAAGACAGGGAACATATTGCTGGCGTCATTATTACTTCAGCCAAGAAGACCTTCTTCGCCGGCGGCGACCTGAGAGAGCTGATTCAGGTAAATAAAGAACATGCCCAGGACTTTCTGGACATGCTGACAACAAGCATTACCCAACCTCTGCGCCAACTTGAGCTGTTGGGGCGACCTGTCGTCGCGGCGATCAATGGAGCCGCTCTGGGCGGGGGCTGGGAACTGGCGCTGGCCTGCCATGCACGTATCGCATTGGCGGACGAACGAATTGAACTGGGCTTGCCGGAGGTAACGCTAGGGTTATTGCCCGGCGGAGGCGGCGTCATCCGTCTCCCTAGATATCTGGGCCTGGAAAAAGCGCTCCCTCTTCTACTGGAAGGAAAAAAGCTATCCCCGCAAAAAGCCTTATCGATGGGCCTGCTGCATGAGCTGGCCGAAAGTCCTGAGGAGCTTATTAACGCCGCGCGCGCCTGGATAAAAGCAAACCCATCTCCCCAACAACCCTGGGATGCAAAGGGCTACAAAATTCCCGGAGGCTCGCCCAGCAACCCCAAAGTGGCGCAGATGCTGGCGATTGCTCCCGCCATATTGAAAGCAAAAACCAAGGGTTGCTACCCCGCCCCGGAGGCCATCATGTCCGCCGCTGTAGAAGGCGCGCAGGTAGACTTCGACATCGCCCAGAAAATAGAGTCCCGCTATTTTACCTATCTCACCACCAGCCAGGTGGCGAAAAATATGATTGGAACCTTCTGGTTTCAGCTAAATGATTTAAAGGCGGGACAAAGTCGTCCGAAAGACATTCCAACACACAAAATGAGCAAAGTCGGCGTACTGGGCGCCGGCATGATGGGCTCAGGCATCGCCTACGCCTGCGCGCAAAGAGGGCTGCAAGTCGTGCTCAAAGATGTAGAGCAAGCTTCTGCGGAAAAAGGCAAAGCCTACTCCGATAAAATTCTTGGCAAAAAGGTCAGCCAGGGACGCATGACAGAAGCCCAAAAACAAGACGTGCTCGACCGCATCACGCCCACCACTAACGTCAGCTTAATGGAGGGTTGCGACCTCATTATTGAAGCGGTATTTGAAAACAGTGAATTGAAGGCCAAGGTGACTCAGGAAAGCGAGCTGATGCTACGCCCAGAGGGTATTTTCGCCTCCAACACATCTACTATTCCCATCACACAACTCGCTCAGGCTTCCAGAGACTCAGAGAAGTTTATCGGGCTGCACTTCTTCTCCCCTGTGGATAAGATGCAGTTAGTGGAAATTATTGTAGGCGAGTCCACTTCACAAGAAACCCTGGCCAAGGCATTTGACTTTGTCATGCAGATCGGCAAGGTTCCTATCGTTGTAAACGACAGTCGGGGCTTCTTCACATCACGCGTCTTTGGCACTTTCGTCAATGAAGGCGTCGCCATGCTGGCGGAAGGCGTACATCCCGCCGCCATCGAAAACGCCGCGCAGCTTGCAGGAATGCCGGTCGGGCCGCTTGCTCTGTCAGACGAAGTCAGTTTGACCCTGATGACTCATATCAGAGATCAATCCCGCAAGGATGTTGAGGCGAATGGCGGCAAATGGTCCCCGCATCCCGCAGAGCAGGTAATTGACGCGATGGTGAGCGAGCTTGAGCGTAAAGGTAAAGCCGCCGGGGCAGGCTTCTACGAGTATCCCCAACAGGGCGCCAAACACCTTTGGCCAAAGCTCGTGGAAAAATATACCGACATGACGATAACTCAAAACACCGACCTGCAGGAGCTAAAGGACCGCTTGCTGTTTATTCAGTCGCTGGAAACCATACGTTGTCTGGAGGAAAACGTTTTACGCTCGGTTAAGGACGCCAACATTGGCAGCATCTTCGGCTTGGGCTTCGCCCCTTGGACAGGGGGCGCTATCCAGTACGCCAACCAATACGGCTTGCGCCAGTTTGTCGAGCGCGCCAACTATCTTCGCGATCGCCATGGAGACCGGTTCGCGCCTCCCGCATTACTGGTATCACTAGCGGAGAAAGGCGCAATTTTCGAGTAGCGCCCATTTAACTTAGCTCAATAAACGCAAAATATTGCCGTCCCTTCCAGCGAAACCCAATGTTCACTGGAAGGGACGTACGTCGTTTAGAAAAGTAAAAAACACCATATTCTTACTTTTCTACCAATTCGCCCCCTGCTTCATCGCACCTAGCGCCTATCCTGAGCGCCTCTTCACACCTTGGGCAATTAGCGGCCATTATGAATAGATTGTCATTTGCTTTTTTGCAACCCAGCATTAACTCTAGAAACTAGGTGAGTGTAAAACTTCATCGGCATTTCCAGCAGATGCAGACTGAATTCGCTTTTGATTGTCCGCCATTGCAAAGGCTTACAATTGGTGATGAATAGATACTAGTTGGAACTTCGTATCTGGCCTACAATCAAAGTGTTAATACTGTATAAAAGCTGTGGAGTATTTATACCCTTGCACAATTATCCCGGATTTAGTCGTGAATAAGTTTAAACATATGTTTTTGTTACAACGCCGCAGTCTCTACGCTGTCCTGTTTACCTCCCTGTGCTCACTGGCGCTGGCCGGCAACGCCGCCGTCGCTTCTGGAGCCAAGACGGAAAACCCGGACTATCTCAACCTGTCCCCTACCGCGGACCAGGAAAAAGCCAGCAGGGATATCGCCAGACAACTGCAGTACGCTCACTACCGCAGCCTGAAAATAGATGGAGAAGTATCCTCAGAGGTGTTGGATAACTACATAAAATATCTCGACCCACAGCGCATCTACTTCACCCAAAGCGACATCGACGAGTTTGAAAACTATCGATATCGACTTGATGGCGCTATTAAATCCGGTCAGCTTGATCCCGCTTTCCGCATCTACAATCGCTTCCAGTCACGCATTGTCGGCCGCTTGGGCTATATTACCGGCCTGCTCGACACCGGCGTCGATAAACTGGATTTCAAAAAAGACGAAGAAATCCTCATCGACCGAGAGGAAGCGCCCTGGGCGAAGACCGAGGGCGAGCTTGATAACCTCTGGCGCAAACGTCTGAAGAGCGCCATATTGAGTCAACGCTTGCTGGGCAAAACCGACGAAGACATCAGCAACGGCCTGCGTAAGCGTTACGAAAGTCAGCTAAGTCGTATCAGGCAGTCCCGCTCAGAGGACGTATTTCAGGCATATATGAATGCGCTGACCAATATTTACGATCCTCATACCCAGTATTTTTCGCCTCGCAACTCCGAAAACTTCAATATCAATATGTCCCTGTCGCTGGAAGGCATAGGCGCTGTATTGCAATCGGATAACGAGCACACCAAGGTCGTCAGATTAGTGCCGGCGGGTCCCGCCGATAAGAACGGCAAGCTCAAACCTGCTGACCGTATCGTCGGTGTTGGTCAAGGCGACAAAGGCGAAATCGTCGATGTCGTGGGATGGCGCCTGGAGGAAGTAGTGGACCTGATCCGCGGCCCTAAAAAGTCTGTGGTAAGGCTGGAAGTTATCCCCGCCACCGCCAGTAACGACTCAGAAACCCGTATCATCAACATCGTACGGGATAAAGTGGACCTGGAAGATCAATCTGCTCAAAAGCACGTCCTTAACATCAACCGTGGCGGACGCGAATATAAGTTAGGCGTTATCGATATCCCCACCTTCTACGCCGATTTCCGCGCAATGCAGGCAGGCGATCCGAACTATCGCAGCACCACGCGTGACGTAAACAAGCTCCTCAATGAGCTGAAAGCCGAGGGCATTGACGGCCTGATCATTGACCTGCGCGATAATGGCGGCGGGGCTTTGCAGGAAGCGATTCAGTTGACTGGCCTCTTTATTCAGGAAGGCCCAACGGTGCAAGTGCGCACAGCAGACAACCGCGTGCGTGTTTACGACGACCCGGATGAGCAAATCGCCTACACCGGCCCTCTCGCAGTCATGGTTAACCGCATGAGCGCTTCCGCTTCCGAGATTTTCGCAGCGGCCATTCAGGATTACGGACGCGGCGTTATCATTGGCGAACAAACCTTCGGTAAAGGAACCGTCCAATCTGTACGCGGCCTCAGCCATGGCCAACTGAAAATTACTGAAGCCAAGTTCTACCGTATTTCAGGGGGCAGCACTCAGCATAAAGGCGTCACTCCGGATGTCGTTATTCCATCCGCAATCGACAAGAGTGAGATTGGTGAAGATGCGTTACCGCAAGCCCTGCCCTGGGACCATATCGATGCTGTCGCACACCGCAGATATGGCAACTTCAGTCCACTGATTTCAGACTTAGCGAAAAACCATGATACCCGCATGGAGAAAAATGCCGAGTACCAGGCTTTACTGCAGGAAATCGACTTCTTAAAAGAAACCAAAGCGCAAAAAACCATCTCCTTGCGCGAGGATGTCCGCAAACAGGAACTGAAAAAACTGCAGGATCGTGAGCTGGCTTACGTCAACCTGAAGCGCGCGGCCAAGAAAGAGAATCAGTTTAAGAATTACAAAGAGTACGAGACCTATCAGGAAGAACAATCGGCGCAAGCGCCCTCGAAGAAAGATCTCGATTTTGTAGCGCGTGAGACCGGCGAAATTCTGGTGGACGTGCTAACCATGCAACAGCAAATCGCGGACTCTAAAAGCTAATCCCATCCTGACGTTAGCAGAAGCCTGATTCTGCTAACGTCATTGACTTCATTCACTTTTTAATCGACAGTGCAACAAGATATTCATCGTTGCAGGTCATCTTATGTCTGGAGACATTCCCAAGAAGTCCGGCGCTTCACCAGCCAGGACAGACGCCAAGGACAGCGCCTCAATGCCTGCAACGCACAAGCCTTCAACAAAAGCCAAAACCGCCACCGCCAAAGGTGATGAAAGCGGCTGGTTTAACCGCATCAGTGAATTAACCTCCTCCGCTCTGAAAATCGCCAAGTTAACCACCGGTAGCTCCATTCGCGTCGGCAAAACCATCCTGAAAAATCAGGACCAGTTGAAGCTTATGGCCGCCGCAGGGCAGTCTCTGAAAGACTTACGTGAAGTTGCAGGCCTCACTATCCATGAACTCAGTGATTCATTAAGCCTAAAAGACAAAAGCCTGTGGGAAGCGGTCGAAAATGGTACGGCGACGATTTCATTCGAACTCATTCTTCGCCTGGCGGCTCTACTGGCCCGCAATGATCCCGTCCCTTTTATCCTCAAATATACACGCACCTATAACCCGGAGTTGTGGCGCATCCTCAATGACTGGGGGCTGGGTCGACTTCCGCTGCAGTATGAGCGTGAGCGCAAATTTATAAACATCTATCGCCGCCATGACGCAGCGCGTCAGCTATCCGATGAAGGTTTTGACAAAGTGCTGGAGTTTACTCAAAAGGCATTTGAAATGGGCCTGCACTTTGTCGCCGAAAACGAGCAGCTCAGCAAACCGAATAAAGACGCCAGACAGACGGAGAAACCAACGTCGGAAGAGACACATCCTCCTCACAACGAAAAGACAACTACAACCAAGCCCTCTGGCGAGCCTAAGTCAGAAAAAGAATAAGGGGGGAGATCAGCCGCGTATATCGGGGAGATATAAGGCTCAAAAAAATCGCGCCCCTATAAGGAGCGCGATCATGAACAGAACAAATACAGAAGATTACCGGATTAGTTTTCCTTGATCTGGCTACCTTTCATGGTAATCACGCCCGAGGCTTTGGTATTTATCTTATTTCCGTTGATAGTGATATCGCCATTCTTTTTCATGGTGATGCTGGCTTTACCCACCTGCAAGGTAATCTCGTCTTTAGCCGTGATCTGAACACTCTTGGCGTCAACCGAGTACTCTTTGGTAATGGACTCAGTGTGTTTGCCTTTAATCGACTCAGTACGGTCCTTACCAATCTCAACCGTTACATTTTTGCCGACATTCAGCGATGAGTTTTCACCAATGACTTCATCTTTGTTTTTACCGATATCAATGCTCTGATTTTCACCAACAGTCAGGCTGTCGTTTTTACCGATATTGATAGTACGGTTTTCGCCAACTTCCTCAGTCTGATTCTTAACAACACTGATGGACTGGTTATTTCCGACGCTTTCTGTATCGTCGTTTTCAACCGTAATGTCTCTGTCTTTTTGAGCGTGGACACGAATCAGCTCTTCGCCTTTTTCGTCAATGAGCATAATTTCGTTATAGTCTTCCGTCCCACCGCCCTTGGAAGAACGTGACTTAACGCCGGTATGGGTCTTTTTCGCTGGCAATTCGTAGGGAGGCATTTGCTCCGCATTGTATACGCTCCCGATAATCAGGGGTCGATCCGGGTCCCCTTCAAGGAAGGAGATCACCACTTCTTGGCCGATTCTCGGAATATACTGCGCACCCCAGTTTTTACCGCTCCATATCTGCGCAACACGAATCCAGCAGGAACTCTTGTCGTCTTTCTTGCCCAAGCGGTCCCAATAAAACTGGACTTTGATACGGCCAAATTCATCCGTATAAATCTCATCAGCTGACGGACCAACTACCAATGCCGTTTGTGTACCGCTTATTACAGGCTTTGGCGTCTTTATGGTTGGACGCATAATTGTTGAGCTGGGAGCGCATTGAAATGAGTTGGAGTAATGCGGCGCGGATTCAACGCCAGCTCGATAACTCCCCTCTTCCGCGTTATGCGTCACGCTGGCGACAACATACTTTTCTTTACTTTCCTTCGAGTCAGGATGGACCCCTACCGTAAAGATATAACCTGAGCACATCGAAGGATAATTGCTTTCCGCATTAACCAGTGAATAGCCGCTCTCCAATGTTTCCATACGGGTCTTGGCGTAACCATCGCCCTCCCCTTTCTGCGCATACTCGCCAGGGTAATCATAAACTTCAAACTTACTGATATTAGGCAGCTTGACCTTAGTACCCTGAAAAACCGCCAAACTGGTGGCGGGGGTTTCGAAGTTATAATCCGTTAGAGAAACTTTTCCGCTGACAAGCTGGTACGCATGCTCCCAGCTGCTGATTTTGAATTTCGTGTGAGCGCCGTCGGTGACATCCAAAGAGGACTCGGATACCGATTCATATCCTTTGGCGTTATCGCTAAGCACCAGCGTATGCTTGCCTTCTTCGTGCTGGAAGTAGTAATAGATCCCCTCTTCCTCCAACAAGCGTGAGACGAAGTCGAAATCGGTCTCACGATATTGCACGCAATAAACCCGGTTTTCATATGTTTTTTGCAAGCGCCAGCTAACATCTGAAAAACCTAATTCACTAAAGACTTTATCAATAATTTTTTGAACGGTCAGTTCCTGAAAGATCCGACAGTCACGACGATACTTGAGCAGGGAAAACCACGGAACCATCTTGAGCCTGTATTCTCTATAATGGTTCTCTTCAATCTGGTGTGCTGACATCTGGGTTACGATGCCCGAAAAGTGCCTGGGTTTACTAGGGTCCGCATGCACGCTGATGGTAACTTCTTTACCAACGATAGCGTTTGGATCAATGTTGTAATCTGTACTCCAGACCGTCGCAGTCGTTTCAAACGGCTCTGACAGGCATTCCGTTACCTTGAGTTTTTTCATTACAAGCACATCCGCCCCTAACGGAGACTTAATCGTCAGGAGCTGTTTATCTTGCTTCGGTCCCGCCATGGTCTAACCCTTCCATCAGCATGATTAATTTTTTGTCGCCTCATTTTGATTGATTAGAGGCCAAGTTCAAATTCGGTTTTCTGCAATTCTATATGACCGCCGCCCATCTTGCATAAATCAAGGGCCGATCACTTATCAACCATTACAAACAGAGCGTCAAAACAAACTGAAAGCCGTCAGTAATACCTGATTTTTTTACGGATTTTTGGACGCTGACTTTGGTGAAACGGCATACACAGAAGATATAAAATGGAGAAGCTTCAAGAAAGTTCATCCCTCTGCGCCCTGACTATTTACCAAGCCAAAATAGCCTTGACTCCGCACTGATTCCACGGTATCAAGTGCAACGACATATTAAGCGCGTAACGCCCGAATGATGGGCGCCCAGCACTAGAAGCCGCATAAATTCTATCTCATCGGGAGTGGCGCCTACACCAGCCATAGGGATGAAATTTTTAACTAAACCACTCTATCTCCAGCAGGACTACCCCATCAAAGTATCCCAGGCAATATTTATAATAAGAGGCATCAACTCCTCAGCCGCGCTCTTTCTCGCTGTCCATGGCGATCGAGCCCGAGCGATCAAACTTATATCTGAAGAAATCGCCCAGATTGACCATTGATGTCGACTTGTTGAGATAAACGGAAGCGGACATTTCTTTCAATTTAACCTGCAGGAGCGTGATCTCAGCGATGAAGCGGTCCGCCAGTGATTCCGCATCGCCCTCTTTTTCGAGCAGTTTGTCTGTGGGCATGCTCAAAAAGTAATTGATGTATTCCGGCAACCAGGAAAACACCAGTTTCTGGAAGTCATGCTTGTCATCCTGAAAGACAGACTGGCGACTAATGTAGGGCAGCAGATAATCGATAAGATGGTCTATCTCCCCGACTAACGCTCTGGTCTCGTTGAGCCCCATGTCGCTCAAGCGCGTCATCAGGCGCTGCTTGGAGGCTTTCCAGTCAAGCATTCCCTTTGACTTGATCAGGGACCGATAGTGGTCCGCCTCCAGCCCCAATTGATTGATCCATTGAATATCTTCCGCGCCGAGTCCGGCGTCGCGCCATTTGCGCCTGGTCTTGAGCAGATCTGCGTAAACATCGTAAATACATGCGCATGTCAGATGGATAAGCTTGGCGTTGTCGCGGTTATTGAAGTGATGTTGCTGGAGATCAAAGGTCGCCGGATCATGCTCTTCAGCCGAGGTCGATAGCGCCAGGACAAGCTCCGTCAGTATCGGATTCTCCACATACTCCACCCCACTTTCACTGAATTCCTTTAACAGTTTCGCCCGCGCCAGCTCAACCTCTTTTTCGGCGTTCAACGCATTGAGTTTCTTGCCTGCGCTGTTCAGTCCGTATTTAGCCAGAGTGGGCAGCAAGGCGTGTCCGGCGATAGCCGCCGCCGTCACCGGATTGATCATCGCAACCAAACCTCCCACCAACAGCAGGCCGCCTGTCACTTTGTTTTCTACCCGGTCGATATTGTTCGCCACCTCTTTCAGATATTGGCCAAACGCGCTACCGTCCTCGGGTGGAGGCGCTTCCGCGAGCATAGGCTCTACAATCAAGTGCTGAATCATTTCTCGGGAGCAGTTCGACGGCGCGTGGAAGATACGCTTTTTGGGAAGACTGTTAAGCGGTGGAACGCCCGGCGGCAACACGCGCATGGTGTGCAATACATAACCCTGCTCCGCAAGACGGAAAGGAACAATAAAGTAGTGCTTCTCATCCACATTCTCATACAAGGACGCAGCGGTCTGGCTTGAGGAAAATAACTGCAGCTTACCAACGCTTTCCTTCACACGCTGATACTGCTCATCCACCGATGACATCAGATTGGACAGCGCCTCCTTGGAGGACTGCACGGCGCCTTTCACGCCGTTCGTAATTGTCGAGGTAGTAAATTTGATAGCCATAGCGCCTGCGCTTCCCAATTGAGTAACAGCGCGCCCTTTGCCTGCCATGACTGACGACGCGCTTAACAAATTGGTTGCATGTTATCGGTTATCAAGCGCAAATTCAGCTTTCTTGACGCTACCGTCTCCAGGCGGTAAGCGGATCTAGCGATAACTTGTAAACTGAACGACTCGCCGTTTAGTTCAAGCAAGCACCGGCATCTCAAAATAGAAGGTACAGCCCCCGCCAGGATTATTGTGGAAGCCGATCTTGCCCCCATGCCTTTCGATGATGGCTTTGGAAATATTAAGGCCAAGGCCGGTGCCGCTTTTGTTGCGAGTGTTGGAGGAATCGGCCTGCGCGAAGCGACCGAATATGCGGTTTTGAAATTCCGGCGGTACGCCAGGCCCTTTATCTGTGACGGAAACCCGCGCCTCGCCGTTTTCCAGCGTAATTGCAACCGCGATTTCTGAATGCGGAGGCGAGAATTTGGCGGCGTTGGATATCAGATTCGTCAGCACCTGAGTCAGACGTTCTTCATCCGCCTCCACCACTACCGCGTTGTCAGAAGGAATCTGCAGGGTAAAGCTGACGTCGGCGTTATGAGTCAGTCCCTGATTGAGCGCCAAGACATCACTGACAAGTTGCGCCAGATTGAAGTGACTGAGCTGCAACGTCATCTCTCCAGACGCCATTTTTTTCAGGTCCAGAATCGCATTAACCAGATTAAGCAAGCGATCCGTATTGCGCCGCGCAATCTCAATCATATGCGCATGCTTGTCCGGCGCAGCCAAGGCGATCTTGGCGTCCAGCAACGTCAGTGAACCGTTTATAGCAGTCAAGGGCGTCCGCAACTCATGACTGATGGTGGAAATAAACTCGTCTTTGATGCGCTCCGCCTCCGCCCTCTCGGTCACATCACGCACGATGCAAAGATAAGAGGCTGGCGGCGTCTGGGACAGACACACCGTTTGCAGCTCTAGAGGGAAGTCCTGCCCATTGCGGCGAATGCCCTGCAAGTATCCCGGCCCTGCATCCAGAGCAGCGGACTCTTGATTTGTCTCAGCTGTAGCCGCATGAAAATCCGGAATCAGAACCCGAATATTCAGACCGGCGAAATCGGAACAGGCGTATCCAAACAAACTCTCCACCGCCGGATTCACCGCCGTGATGCTTCCATCTTCCGTCACCGTCAGCAGTCCATCCGGCGTATGTTCATAAATGGCGCGCAGGCGTTGCTCACTGTGCCTCAACTCCGCCGTCCGTTCGCCAACCAAGGTTTCCAAAGCCAGCGTTCGACCACTGAAGAACAGCGATACCATGCCGCTGACGCCAGTGAACAACAGCCCCAACACATAGACAATCCAGGCGTTGATGGAGGTGTTCGCAGCAATATTGCTCTTGGTGGGAGCAATATCCAGATCCCATTCTCTGTTGAGAACGGCGAATTTATGCTCCCAGCGATAAGGACGGCTATTGACCTCTTCCTCAGAGATGTCCGGGGACATACTGACCTTGCCGTTATCGATCGTCATTTCATGCATCAGGTAGCGCTGCTCTGTAATGTCGGCAAGCGTAATGTGGTAGCCATCCATATTCAGCCGCTCAGTAAAGTGCTTCAGCAACGAGTGAATGCGAAACACCGCCACCAAAAAACCTTCTGGATAATCCGAGTCTTCCGCTCCCTCCCCGTCTCTCTCCTCAGCACCCGGAGCCAACGATGGCATTGAGCCCTCGCCGTGTCCGCCACTGAGAAAATGCGGGTAAAACACCAGAGCGCCCATATTGTCCAAAGACTGTTGCACCAGGTGTATAGGGCCGGTCATCACCGGTTTTCTTGAATCCCTGGCTTCGGCGATCGCGCTCAGACGGGAGGGATTGGAAGACACATCAAACCCAAGCGCGCCACGGTTACTCTCTAAGGGAAAGATAAAACGCACAGGAAGATAAATCGGCTTTTCCGGCGAGCGCTGCAGTTCACCGTCCAGCCGAGTCACGATTCCCATATCGACGTCGTAGTCGTCTAACAGCCCGGCTTCAAACTCCTCCCGTTCATAGCTGCGTATATAGGGATTCCAGGACATGGCCTGGAACCCCGGGTAACGCTCCAACGCCCAGAACACCGCCTTCTCAAAGCCGCTTCGATCGATTGTGGCATTGGCGGGAAGGTTTCTTTCTATCGCCCGGGCGACATCCAGGTGAGCCTCCAGGCTCTGATTGAGTGCGGCGGAATAGCCCTGAGCCTCACTGAAGAAACGCAGTCGTAAGCTGCTCTCCTCCCAGGATTTCGCATACAAAAACGCGACCGTCGCGAGAAAGAAAGTTCCGAGCAAAGAGAATGTCACCGCCCAACGTCGTTTTTTCCATGACTCGCGAGGCTGCAACCCCCACACCAATATCAGCGGGGTAAAAACCACCACTCCAATGGTGTCGCCAATCCACCAGACACCGAGGGAGCGGGCGTAATTTTCCGCGGGTATAAATCCCGCCAGCAACAGACTGCTGCAACCGATTAAGGCGTTGGACAGACAGCTCGCCGGACCGGCGAAAAACAGGAAGCGAATGATCTCGGGGAGCTCCGCCAGACGACCGGGATAGTTCGCGAAGCGAATAACTAAATAACGCCCCAAACAGGACTGCAGGGCGGCGCCAGCTCCAATGGCGACAAAGGTGAACAGTTGCCAGGGCCAGATTTCCGCATCGGGGAAACCCTGAGTTACGCTCAGGTTATTGATCAGAGACCCAAGAAAAACGCCTGCGCAAAGCCGATAGCCGCCCAGCAGCACCGCCGCGAGCGCGATGCCGGAAGGTATCCAGATAGCGGTGACATAGGTGCTGTCCGTGGTCAGCCATAAACCAATTCTACCCGTGACAAAATACGCCAGCGCGGTAAGCAGGTTATAAAACAGGGTCCCGACGGCATGGGATTTGGCCATAATGTTGGACGGGGTCCTTCCACATAAGGTATTCGCCTGAATATTTTATAGGCTATAGATGGCGTAGCTTCAAACCCGTGGAAGCAGGTCCCGGCCATGGCGGCTCGGGACCGAAGAGGGAAAACAACGGTTCGCGGTCAGACCAGACAGACTCTGCTGGCCAGTTCCTCCGTCAACACACGACGGTTCTCCGAATAGTCCACCGGCACGTCAATCAGGTGTACGCCTCCCGCAGCGAAAGCCTGTCTAATGGTGGGCGACAGGTCTTCCGCGCGTTGCACGCGGTGTCCAGAAGCGCCATAGGCTTGCGCGTATTTAACGAAGTCAGGATTGCCGTAGCTCAGTCCCCAATCATGGAAACCGCCCTGCTCCTGCTTCCAGCGAATCATACCGTAGGCGCTGTCGTTAACGATCAACACCACCAGATTCAATCCCAGACGCACCGCCGTTTCCATTTCCTGGCTGTTCATCATGAACCCGCCATCGCCGCAAATCGCCATCACCTGCAATTCGGGATGCAGCATGGCCGCCGCGATAGCGCTGGGCAATCCCGCTCCCATAGTGGCGAGGGCGTTGTCCAGCAACACCGTATTATTCATGTGCGCCTTGTAGTTGCGAGCGAACCAGATCTTATACATGCCGTTATCCAGAGCGATCACGCCATCGTCAGGCATCACCTTGCGCACATCCGCCACCAGCCGTTGCGGAATGATCGGAAAACGGTTGTCCTCAGAGCCTTCGCATAGCTGTTTCTCAACTTCTTCCTTAACCCGCTGGAAGTATTCAAAGTCGTGAGTATTCACCGGCTCCAGCAACTGCGTCAGTCTGGATACCGAATTGGCGATATCTCCCACTACTTCCAACTGGGGGAAATACACACGGTCCACATTGGCGGAATTGAAGTTGATGTGAATGACTTTCTTGCCGCCGGGCTCCATAAAGAAAGGCGGCTTTTCGATGACGTCATGGCCGACATTGATGATCAAGTCAGCGAAATCGATGGCGCAATGCAGATAGTCGCCATCGGACAACGCCGCCGTTCCCATAAACAGTGGATGACGCTCATCCACCACGCCTTTGCCCATCTGGGTGTTAAAAAACGGAATGCCAGTCTTCTCAATAAACCCCAACAACGCTTCCGACACTCGTTTACGGTTCGCCCCCGCGCCAATCAGCACCAGCGGGTGCTTCGCGTTCTGGATCATTTCCAGCGCCTGCTGAATGCTCAGATCATTGGCGTCCGGACGGCGGCTATGGCTGGACTCAAACAACATGACATCGGAGTCGGATATTTCTTCAGCGATATCTTCCGGCAGCTCCAGGTGCGCGGGCCCTGGTCTTTCCTCTTCCGCCAGACGAAACGCCTCACGGATTTTCGAAGGAATGGTGTTCACGTTGATGATCTGATGGGTGAACTTGGTCAATGGACGCATCATGTCCACGACATCGACAATCTGAAACAAGCCCTGCTTGGACTTCTTCACCGGCTTCTGCCCCGTCACCATCAGCAACGGCATAGCGCCCAGTTTCGCGTAGGCGGCCCCGGTCACCAAATTGGTGGCGCCTGGTCCCAAAGTCGATAGACACACGCCGGTTTTCCCCGTTAACCGGCCATAGGTGGCCGCCATAAAGGCCGCCGCCTGTTCATGCCGGGTCAGCACCAGCTTGATGGAAGAACCCCGCAGCGACTCGAGTAAGTCCAGGTTTTCTTCTCCGGGCACGCCGAAGATATATTTGACGCCTTCATTTTCCAGCGCTTTGACAAATAGGTCTGAGGCTTTCTCGCCCCCGTGCTCTGTTTTCATTCAGTTCTCCACAGGGTTTCACACGTACTCCGTATCCAGGCGCAATAGCTGCGCCTGAATCCCTCGCAACACAATCAGCTTTGACGCTTGATCGCCAGCAAGCGTGGTTCGCTCATGTCCTGCATGGCGTAACGCACCCCTTCCCGACCGATACCGCTGTCCTTCACGCCGCCATAGGGCATGTGATCCACACGCCAGGATGGCACATCGCCGATAATGACGCCGCCCACTTCCAACTCTTCCCAGGCTTTCTGCATGTTCTCCACGTCACGGGTGAATACGCCGGTTTGCAGGCCGAACTTGCTGTTATTGACGGCTTGCAGCGCGTCATCGAAAGTCTTGTAAGCTTCCAGGACGATCACCGGCCCGAAGATTTCCTCGTTATAAGCGCTGCAATGACGCGGAGTATTAGCCAGCACCGTAGGCGTAATCACATTGCCGCTGCGCTCGCCGCCGATCAGCAGTTCAGCGCCCGCCTCTACCGCTTCATTAACCCAGGAGGCCACACGATCCGCTTCTTTGCGGCTGATCAGCGGACCTACAAAGGTATCCTCATCTTTAGGGTCGCCTGTCTTCAGCGTCTCCACTTCCGCCACCAGACGACGTTTGAAGTCCTCATACAAAGATTCCTGCACCAGCACGCGTTGAACGCTGACACAGCTTTGTCCAGACTGGTAATAACCGCCGAAAAGGACGCGTGGAATCGCCTTATCCAGATCGGTTTCCGGCTCCACAATACAGGCCGCGTTGCCGCCCAGCTCCAGCACAACCTTTTTCTTGCCGGCCTTCGCTTTCATAGGCCAACCCGCCGCCGGCGAGCCGGTAAAGCTCAGCAGCTTGATGCGCTCATCAGAAATCAGCGCCATGGCGTCGTCCTTTTTACAGGGCACGACGGAGAAAGCGCCTTTGGGAAGGTCTGTTTCAGCCAGAATTTCCGCCAGGATCAGCGCGCCAATCGGCGTGAGACTGGCTGGCTTGAGGACAAATGGACAACCGGCGGCGATGGCTGGCGCCACCTTGTGCGCAACCAGATTCAAGGGAAAGTTAAAGGGAGTGATAAACGAACAGACGCCAATTGGGAACTGGCGCACCATTCCCTGATAGCCTTCGCTGCGTGCGGAATAAGCCAGATCCAGCCATTCTCCGTTATTGCGCACAGCTTCTTCTGCGGCAATCTGAAAGGTTTCGATCAAACGCCCCACTTCACCACGGCTGTCCTTGAGCGGCTTGCCCGCTTCCCGCACCAGCGCCTGAGCCAGCTCTTCCGAGCGCTCTTTCAGGCGCGCAACGGTATGCAGCAATACGTCGCGACGTTTGTATCCAGGCATTCTGCGCATGGGAGCCACCGCTTTTTCCGCAGCGGCGATAGCCTTTTCAATATCATCATGATCGGCCAGGCCAACTTTGGTGAACTCTTCTCCAGTATATTTGTCTTCGACCGGCAACCAGCCGCGAGGATCTGCGACAGGCTCGTTGGCGAGATAGAAGGGATAGGATTTGGCTAACATAAGCAGGTCCTTTTTCTGTCAGGCAGTTGACGTATAAGCGAAAGGCGGAGCCTGATACTGCTCGCTTAATTCGAGCGCACGAGTATGACACATTCGCAAAATGTTTTGCCTAAAGGAAAAGACTATGAGCCTGATAAGTCGAAGCAATAAAAGAGGCGACAAAAAAAGCCGACTCGCAAAACCGCGGTCGGCGCAGGAGCGTATGTCGAGATACGCCTATAGGATAAGAAAACTAACCGATTGGGCCGCTTCTCAGCGGGGAAAAACATATCAGCGCAAGCGCCGAATAAAAGCTGTTCTTCATGCCAACCTAAGCGCCGGATAGACATAAAAGCCGTCAATTAAATCAAAGAATTACGATATATTAATTTAGAGCGGCGCGAGTATTGGAAGCAGATCGTGACGACCGTGGCCCAGATAGAAATGGACAACATGAGAAGAATGGATAAATGACATTGCCGACGAAAAGGTTAACTCAACAAAGCCCAGGCAATAGAACCCATGACGCCGAGCATGCCCAAACCAAGCGTAAACATACTCAACCAGGCGAAGACGAACATCCTGTATAGAATCGGGCTGATGTCTCTTCCGAACAGCATGCAACCCTCGCAATCCGCTTCGCTCAGGGTTCCGCCCAGAGAGCTTGCTATCGCCTTCGCCATACTGGCGACCAACAATGGAAAGATGCCGATAACAATGCTGAGAATGGCTAGCGATAAAGGCGTCATGACGCTTGATTCTCCGGCGGATGATACAGACGGATAAGGGCCGAAGAACTCGGCCCATCTGCTCTATGTCTGTTTAGAGGTTAAGGACGCTGATTTGGTTGAACTCTTCCGGTTCCATACTGTATCGCTCCAACTTGTCGAAGTCATACAGTCTGGTGTCGCACAAATGCGAAGGCAGCACGTTTTGTACCGCGCGGAACATGTTTTCCAGACGTCCAGGAAAACGCTTATCCCAGTCCTGCAGCATCATTTTGATGTTTTGTCTCTGCAGATTTTCCTGAGAGCCGCACAGGTTGCAGGGAATAATTGGAAACTCACGCAGGCCAGCGTAACGCTCAATGTCTTTTTCACGGCAGTAAGCCAGAGGACGAATTACGATATTGCGGCCGTCATCGCTTTTCAGTTTGGGAGGCATTGCGCGCATTTTTCCGCCGTAGAACATATTCAAAAACAGCGTTTCCATAATGTCGTCACGGTGGTGCCCCAACGCAATCTTGGTGCACTTATGTTCGACAGCGAAATCGTAAAGAATCCCACGACGCAAACGTGAACACAGACCGCAGGTGGTTTTACCCTCAGGGATCTTATCTTTCACGATACTGTATGTGTCGCGCTCAATGACGTGATACTCAACGCCCAGGGAGCTTAGATACTCAGGCAGAACATGCTCGGGAAAACCGGGTTGTTTCTGGTCCAGGTTAACCGCAATAACCTCAAAGCTGATAGGCGCGTGCTTTTTCAGATTCAACAGGATGTCCAGCATGGCATATGAATCTTTACCGCCACTGAGGCAGCACATCACTTTATCGCCATCCTCAATCATATTGAAATCAGCAATCGCCCTGCCGACTTCACGCCGCAGCAGTTTTCTCAGTTTGTTCAACTCCAAGCGATCGCGCTGCGCCATCTCTGACTTAAAAGCCGCCGTCATATCTCACTACCTCCGGTTAACGGGTGCGCATTATAGCCTAAATCCCCCCGTCTAACGCCAGTGCAGTTTTTGTTCAGTCTGTAAACAATGAATGTTGAATTTACGGGCAACCAAGGTCTCCCCTACTGCGCATCATTCAACTTCCAATCATAGGCGTATTCAATGCCGCCCTTATAGTTTTCCAGGCGACTTTTCTCCGGCTCCGCTGAATACTTGGCGAGATGGTCAAGGAGTTCTTGCCGGGAGCCGAAGTCGCTTTGATACCAGTCGTAGATGGAGGACAGTCGCAGGCTGTCTTTAACGAAGGCAACGCCTTTGGGGTGGCGAATGAAGTTTTGCGCGGCGTTATTTAACTGTTCTTCCAGACTATTGGGCTCAAAGGCTTCAGGATAGAGATTCGGGCAGCCGAGGCTGGCGCAGTTGACCGCATAGTGAATGCGCTTGTCTTTCCAGATAGGACGCAGGATTCGGTGCTCGATATCATTCAAGGTCAGCGCCTGTCCCTGCACATGGGTGATGACATCGTCCCAGGGGCCAAAACGAAACCAGCCGCCGCCAATCTTCTTAATACTGTCTACCGGATAATGTTGCAGCACCAACTGCACAGTCAGGGCGTTGTATAAGTTGATCCAGTAAGCCATTTGCGTATTTTTGGAATACTCGCGGGGATCAACGGACGTCAGTGAGGCAATGTAGCTATCCAACTGACGCTTCTCTTCCGTCGTGAAGCTGCCGTACGACAATCTGGCGAAGCCGTCCCCATCCTCACTAAGGTGGGTCTGCAGAAGATGGGTCCAAGTGCTATGATCTAGCAAAGCAGGGTTTCGCTCATTGGCCTTGTCCCACAGGCCCCAATACTCGGCCTTCGGCGCCGCGGCAGCTTCGCCCGACAACCAGCCCATAAAAATCAGGATTAAAAATAGTCTTACGCTCATGAGTTTTGATCATCCAGAGATACCAGAGGATTTGACCCTTGCAGGTACGGAAGGTTCCCGCGAACCGACCAGTTGGCGCTATCTCACGCAAAAACTGGAACAGGCCGTCGCAGAGATTCTCCTCCCCGGCCCGGCAATGATTTCCGAACACGACCTAATCAAACAATTGACCTCACCGCCACATAGCATTTTTTCAGAGAACTGCCTGCAATCTCCACTGGATCTTTTTCAGACCCACTTCTTGACATTCCATACACTCTATCGCTTGAAAAACAAATGGTTACAAGAACATAATCTTGTCCTCGCCATGACCTCCGTACGTATCACCCTTTATCACTACGATGCGGAGGCTCACAGCAACCACAACGCGCCGGTGGCGGCGGACCCCTTGGCGGAATACTACCTCAATCCGAAAAACCTATTCGACACCAGCGCCGCAGACGTGGAAAAGCTGATCAGGGATTTTTGGCTGATGTACGTACACCCCCATCAAAAGCAGTCCGCGCTGGACACCCTGGGATGCGCTCCAGATAGCGACGCAGGACAGATTAAGGCCCGCTACCGCCGCCTCGCCATGGAACATCACCCGGACCGTGGCGGAGACACCGCGTTGTTTCAAGCCATCACGGAAGCATATGAAGTATTAAAGGTTTATTACTCACTATGAATAACGGACGCTATTCTCTCACCGCAACATCAATTACTCGTCGGATTCAGGCGCTTGGAATCGCCGCTGGCGTCTTGCTTTGCGCATCAGCTCAGGCTCAAGAAAGTCCCGCCCGCGCATACATACTGCAATACCATCACATCAGCGACGATACCCCGCGCAGCACCTCCACCACCCCGGAGCTCTTTCGCCAGCACATGCAGTTTATCGCCGATAATGGCTACCAAGTGCTGCCATTGGCGGAGATCGTTCGCACACTTCAGGAAGGCGGCAACCTTCCCGAGAAAACGGTCGCGCTGACTTTTGATGATGGCTACAAAAGCATCTACGAAACCGCATACCCGCTATTGAAGGAACGCGGTTATCCATTCACGATTTTCCTGAATCCGGACGCGCTTGATAATCACCGCAGCACGCACATTACCTGGGAGCAGGCCCGAGAAATGGGGAAACACGGCGGCGTGGTGGCGAACCATGGCGTGGGCCACATCCATATGGTGGAAGTCAAAACCAATGAGGACGCCAGCGCCTGGCGCGCGCGCATCACGCAAAACATCGAACAAGCGGAAAAAAGAATCGAGGAAGAGACTGGCGCCTCACTCAAACTACTCGCCTACCCTTACGGCGAATACGATGCGTCACTGCAAAAGTTGGTGAGTTCATTGGGTTACGTCGGATTAGGCCAGCACTCCGGCCCTATCGGGCCTGACAGCGATTGGACCTCTCTGCCCCGTTTTCCCGCCTCCAACGCTTACAGCTCCGTTCCGCAGTTAAAAGAAAAGCTGAGCACATTGCCGCTGCCTGCACAGATGCTATCGCCACAGAACATCCTGATTGCGGATAACAATCCTCCGCAATTGCGCTTCAGCACGGAGTTGAACGCAAAGGTCACATGCTACGGCAGCGGACAGGGCCTTCTCGATAGCGCAGTCGATAACAACGAGGTAACCGTCGTCGGAGCAGCGCCGTTCAAAGGCCGCCGCTTCCGCTACAACTGCACAGCGCCGGCCGGCGGCGGATTGTTCTATTGGCGCTCTTTCCCATGGATCAATCCCGCTGTCCCTGAGGATTAACCCTCAACCCTCTCGCCTACTCAGGGGGCAAAATCGCCAGATGCAGTATGCCGCTGGCGGAGTGGCTGATAACAACCGGTTTGTCAGCCACACCTTCCGCTACAGTGCGTTTTTTGAGGTCCGCCCCTGTCGTCAACAAGACGAGATACTTCTCATCCTTCGTTTTTACCCTGAGAAAACCTTCCAGATAGCCATAACGGAACCAGTTTTCCGGCTCGTAGATATAGAGCAAATCCTGCAGGAAGCGCACCGGTTTCCAATCGCTATCCAATACCAACACTGATGGGTAAAACGCGTCAGGTTGCGCATATGCGCGCAACTGCAACAATCGATTGGCGCTACCTTCAGGGATCTCCACAACGCGATACAAGCTGTAGCCTACGCCGAAGTTGTAGCCCTGCTCGTTCTTGCGAATTTCCAACAGCTCCCCATCATCAAACTCAAGTTCAACCCGCTCGTCATTCACCAGGTTTTCACAGCAGCGATCGTAAATGAGGTCGATTTCCTGCTTCGCGCCCGGCGCGTTCAGGCCAAGCAAATCAGCGGCAATGGGGTCCGCGCCTTCGGGGAGACGGGCCTTTTCGATTCGTTGTTCATCCGCCACAACCTGAGCAGGTTGCAGAGGCTGTATGTGCGCCTTGGACTTGGCGTCGGCGGGATTATATTCTTCTGTGTGCATGACCCCGTTAGTGTCGACCCAGGTGTAAAAACGGCTATCGCCATCGCGCACAAAGCCGCGTTTTTCCAGCTCCGCCGCATCGATATAGGTAGACTCGTCGATAATTTCGCGATGGCTTGATTTAGACTGGCTCACTGGCGGCGCAGACTGGGACCGCTCCCCTTTAGATACTTCCTGAGCATCATTCGTAGCAGGGACTTCCAGTGTCTGGTTGGGAGTCGTCGCCTCCGCGTTAATTTCCGGCTCAACGGGAGGAACTGCCGCCTCAGCAGAAGCCGGACTTTGCTCGGCTGTCGGCTGAGGCGCTTCAGGCTGTGTTTGTTGTGGCGCCTGTGGCGAAGGCGCTGGTTGTCCATCGCGAATCAGCGTATGGCGCACCTGACCGTTTTCATCCACCCAAGTGTAATACCTGTCCGCCAGCGCCGCGCCGCTGCTGAATAGCATCAATGAGAGAAGTAATGCACTCGTCTTCATGCTCAAAACGCCGTCCGGAAGGTCATACCCGCCATGATCAGTTTCAGATTGGTCTCCACATCCACGCCGGCATAGGGGTTGTAGACAATATTCTGAATGCCGTCGTCGTTCAGGTTTAAACTGGAGCCGGCGGGAATATACTGCCAACTGCGCATGTAGCTGAGGTTGAAGTCTACCGTCGTGTCTCTATCCCACTTATAACCCATGCCAACGCTGTACAGCACCGTGTCATTCAGAGGAGCCAGAATATCGCGGCGATTATGAGGGATCGGCGAGTTACGCATCTCCACCCCGAAACGAAGGTCCAGACGATTGGAAAGGTGCTGTTCAACGCCAACACCTACATTCCAGACATCTTGATACTCCAATGGCAAGCGCATGGTGTTCGCCGTTGCGTTAGGCGACAGCAGACGCGCAGCTCCCAAGAATTCCAGGTTGCGATCAAACTTAAGCAGGAAGGCGTCCCAGGAACTATAATCCGTCCATCCCACATCCACATTCACGGTAAACTGATGATTCAGCTTCACACTCACGCCGGTTTGAAAGTGCTGAGGGTGAGTCAGGTCAATGGATAGCTGCCCCGCTTCTCGGGGAGTCCCGGATGGCAATGAGAATATCCCGGCGGTGATAGCGCCGACGATCGAGCCGTTGAAGGAACGCCAGAAGCCGGACCAGTCATCGGTGTACGCAAGCTCATAAGTCCCTTTCAACTTCATGTCGGACTCGCTCTGATAACTGGCCCCCCATGCGAACCAGTCCGTCGGCTCCCAGAGCACGCCGACGTGATATTTCGGGGACAAAGTCTCCTGCACCTGAATGCTCATTCCCCCAATGTCGTCCCAGGGGCCCACATTACCACCGCACAGGCCGAGAAAAGGCGCCAGCGGTTCTTCTCCGGTCTCACAATTGAAGGCGTCCTGCAGAACCTCCAACACACCGATCATCAAGTTGGGCGCACGGGTATAGGTATCCAGCGCCAATGATTGTGACGACATGCTGACGCCAAACCCTACCGACCACTCATCGTTGATTTCATAGCCAAATGAGGGCGATAGGTACGTAAAACGCTGCAATGACAGCGCCTTACCCAGATATCTGGCGGGATCGTCTTTTTTCCGGTAGTAACCCAGAATTTCCGGGCCGTAAGTCAGGTTCGCAAACGTGAACTTGGAGCCCGGCGGGTTCAAACTGAATCCTACAGAAGGCGCCAGCGCCGGCGGACCTTTCGGCAGACGCTGGATACCGAAGCCTGGCACGTACAAGGCGATGGTATTCGTGCGACTTCTAGCCACCGTATCGCCATCGAATATAGGGTCGTTTTCCACCCCATCGATACCGAACACGTTATAACCTTCAGGGGCGTAGAAGTCAGACTGTATATTGGCGTGCACCCCCATCAGCGTCACCGCCAGCTGACGTCCCTTCAGCTTGGTCAGGCCAGCGGGATTATAGTGAATGGAAGCCACGCCAGGAGGCGCAGCCGTCACGGCGTTACCCAGCGACAATGCATAGGGGTCCACCATCAGATTCGTCGCCAGCTGGGCGGAAGCGATTCCACTCCAGCAGGCTGCGCATAGTCCCGCCGTAGCCAGGAGCTTTGTATTCTTATTAATATTTAAGCTCATCTTACAACTCTGCCTGATTGTTGTTCCCGCTTATTGCTCTTTAAGTCCTGCGATATTGATGGGGATAGACACCCCGATAGTTACATCAGGCGAATCCTCCGTGAGACCGAACCCCACGGAGGTGTTAATGATTTTGGTTTCACTGACGCGAATGCCCATAGCAAAACTCATCAAGCTGCTGACCTGATCCTGAGCGACTGCTTTGTTGCCAGTATTGAAAGTCAGAACAGTTTCATCCGAATAGCTCAGCTGAGATGAAACACTGAGCGATACGTCATATGACAGCGCATAGGAAAAGCCCGCCGATAACGACAGGGAGTTGGCGGGTTCTACAGAGACCAGTCTCTGTCCCCCGCGCACCTGGTTCAGATCCGTCTCTTTCAGAGGAAAGGTATAACTGACGGAGCTGAATATGACGACGGGATCAAGCACTTTAGAAAAGCTGCCACCAACGGAAAAGGAGTAGTAACCGCTCCCGGAAGACAGCTGCCTCTTGACGTCAATCTCATATGGACTGACCCCTGTTTTAGACTTGAAAGTACTGAACAGGGTGTAGGACGGTTTCCCTGGGACATAAGCGAAAGGCTGCCAGCGGGCGGTCAGTGAAACGTCTCCCACATCAGAGTTGTTCAGCTCTGTCTCAGTATCGTACTTGGTGGACAGCGGAACGCGTGTGGACAGGGTCAGGTTATCCAGTACGCCATAGTCAAAGGTGAAAGTGTTGGTGAAGGTATGTTGCGCCGCAGGCGTGACGTCAAAATTCCGGAATGAACCGTTGACAATGTCGATGTCCAGGCGCTGGTCGCCGAAGTAGCTGTAGTCAAAGGCATAGGTCAATGACATCTTGCTCTTCTTCAACAAGGAGTAGTTTTTCTCCGCCGCCTGGAACACTTCCTCCAGTTGTTTAGCGGAATCGGCATCGTCCTCCTGTTTGGTCAACGCCTCTCTCGCCTTGTCCACGCTGTTTTGCCCCTCATCGGCTAAGACAGGCGAAGCAGCCGTAAAAGTAAGCGCACAGTAAACACAGGATACTACCCAATGCTTCATTAGCTTTCCCTTAATGTTATTGTATTTATTAGCTTTTCCAGACGGTTACGTTTTCAGGACTTTTTAATTGCGTTTGTAATGCAAATACTTGTTGGTGTTGTTAACTGAACCGTCTTCGTTGTTTTTAAGTCTTTCCAGTTCGTTACGTATGCGAAACTCCGTCGCCTCATGAAACTGAGGAAATTCCCGGTATGCATTTAAGGTGAAGGTCTGCTCATCCACATAGCGCATGTCCTCTTCTCTTAATTCCAGTCCGTCCACAGGCTTGGTATTGCCGGGAAAGACGATAAAGAGAACATTCTGATCCCAATGCTCTTTGAACAGCTCTACCGTAAAAGTGATGTTGCCTAACGAGGGGTCCGCCACAAAAACGCGATTATCGCGAACTGCGCGAACGACAATGAAATGTTTGAAGCCGCCATAGCGGATCGGCACGATAGCGGGGTGATCCAGCTCAGCCAAGTCTTCAATTTCTGCTTTGAAACCACCGGAGGGATACCCCAGCGCCGTCACCAGTCGTTTGAAGTCGAGCATGGAAAAGCCACGGCGTTCAACAATACGCGCCGCGTCGCCATAATGAAGCAGCCCCTCCATGATCTGACGCTCTTCAAAAGTACGCCCCAGATAATGTTCCAACACAGTAGTCAGTGCGGCGGAACCGCAGCTGTAGTCATAGGCTTGCTTGGTGATATTGCGAAACTTTTGCTCTTTCGCTGGTTCGACCATCGTGTCGTAACGCAAAAATGCTACGTCATTGCCCGCAGTGCTGATTGCCTGTTGATACACCACAACCCCTTTAGGCTGCGGCTCAACAATAGCCGCCTCATTGGCGATATTGAAAGCGAGCACCGAACCGGCGAGCACTAGAAGCATTCATTTCCACTCGTTTTTATTCTGCGAAATTACGGGTTTACAACGTAACTGTTTGTAAAGTAAAGATACCGCAATTGCCTTTCTGGTAAAGATAACCAGTACACAATTCTCAGTTAGACGGGAGCGCAAGATCGGTAAAATCCCTTATGCGTCAAGCGCCAGAGGGAGCAAGGTTTAGCAGAGGGTTCATAGCGGCGCCATCCCACCTGCCGCTACCCCATAGAAAACGCCTATTACAAGCTCTTCGTTTTTAGAGTGGACGTTTCTTCTGGACAATAAAAAAGACGGCGCATGGCCGTCTTTTTTTAGCTTAAATCGAGAGCTTACAGGCGCTCAATTTCCGCCGTGTCTTGAACTTTCTCATTGTAGTCGTTGTATTCACGCTGACCGTTACGGCTCGCCATAAAGGTTCTATAGGTCTTTTGCTCCGCTTCGCTCAGGTCTTCTGTATTGTCCTTCACTTCATTCAGAACGATGACCGCATAACCAAAGTTTGTCTCAAACTTCTCTATAACGGGCTTACCTTCAGCCGGCTTAGGCAGCTTAAAGGCCAAGCGGGAAATATCCGCAGCGCCAGCCTGAGAACGGCGAGCGTCATTCAGCTCCACCCAACCCGTCTGCTCGCCATCTGCGCCTTTAGAAACCGGAGCCAGATCGCCACTCTTCAGCTGAGCAACCATTTCTTCCGACTTCGCAGCCAGAGAGTCTTTCGCTTTTTGTACAGCCAGCTTCTGCTTAATCGCTTCTTTCACTTCAGCAAACTGTTGAGGCACGCTTGGCAACAGCTCTTTCTTCCTCAACACCAGGCTTCCTTCCTTGCCCAGATCGATAACCTGACTGTTGTGGCCGTCTTCGATTACGTCCGCGGAGAAAGCCTCCTGGATTACCTGAGGACCACTAAAAATACCTTGCCCGCCTTCTCTGGAGAAGGGCTCAGACGTTTGTACCGCCAAACCAAGCTCCTCAGCTGGTCCAGCCAGATCATCCGCGGTATAAGTGATGTCTTTCAGCTTGGCGTTGATTTCAACGAACAGACTATCCGCCTTCTGCTCCTGCAACTCTTTGACTATGCGGTCTTTGGATTCTTCCAGACTTGGCATTTCAACCGCTTTAACGTCATTCAATTTGATGATGTGGTAACCGTATTCGGTCTTAACCGGTTCGGAAACATCGCCCACATTCATGGAGAACAGTTTTTCTTCGAAAGGCTTAACAAAAGCGCCTTTCTGAGCATAACCCAGGTCACCGCCGTCGTTAGCTGAGCCTAGATCGCTTGAAAACTCTTTCGCCAGCGCAGCGAAATCGCCACCGTCTTTTAGCTTCTGCTCAACTTCTTGAGCTTTAGCCAACGCCTGCTCATCAGACACGTCATCAGAGGTTTCAATCAGGATATGGGAAGCACGGCGTTGTTCAGATGGATGAAACTCTTTCTTTTCTTCCTCATAACGCTTGCTGATTTCGTCGTCGCTGACTTCTGCACGACTCACCAAGACATCTCGGGTCAACTCAATGTAATTGACGATGATGCGCTCAGGCAGGATAAATTCGTCTTTATTCGAGTTGTAGTATTCCTCAGCTTCCGCGTCGCTAATCTCAATATCTTTCGCAACGTCTTCAGCATTAAGGCGATAGTAGCTAAAACTGCGAGTCTGACGTTCCATTCTCAGCAGCTCATTCAGCTCTTCCCCGATAACAAAAGAAGTTTGAGCAATCCCGGACTGCAACTGTCCTACCAGCAACTCATCCGATAACTCTTTACGGAACTCCATAGGACGCATGCCAATCCTGCGCAGCGCTTCCATAAACTGGTTGTTGTCGTATTTACCGTCTTTCTGGGCCATTGGCCACTGAGTGATAAAGTTGTTGATGGTTGCATCAGAAACAGCGAAACCAGCCTCCCGCGCAGCCTGGAGCTGAACTTCGCGAGTAATAAATTCATCAAGGGTGGTTTTACGCAGTTTGTTTTCATCGATTTTGCTGGGATCGTAATTCTCTCCCATGCTGGCGATAGCCTGAAGGCGGTTTCTCTCGAACTTGCGCTCGAACTGAGACTTAGTGATAGGTTCGCCATTGACTGACGCAACTTCGGGCTCGCCGCTGAGCCCTCCAACGATAGACTCGATGCCGAAGAAGGCAAACGTCATTACGATTAGGCCGACAATTACCTTGGCGATCACGCCCTGGGCGTTATCCCGAATATTTTGAAGCATGCGCCCCTCTTAGAATTCTAACTTCCAAATCTGGTTGTACTGTTCTAATGAAAAAAGGCGCTCTTAGGCGCCTTGGATCTTGGCGGAGCGGACGGGACTCGAACCCGCGACCCCCGGCGTGACAGGCCGGTATTCTAACCGACTGAACTACCGCTCCTTCGATTGCATTGCGTCCCTATTTTACTAGGGACACAAGATGCTAGTTGACTGCGTCTTTCAGAGCTTTACCGGCTTTAAAGCTGGGAACTTTGGCGGCGTCGATTTTAATCGTAGCGCCAGTTTGCGGGTTGCGACCAGTGCGTGCAGCGCGCTCTTTAACAGAGAACGTACCAAAACCGATCAAAGTAACCTGCTCACCCTTTTTTAATGCTTCAGTAACTGACTCAACGACAGCATCAAGAGCACGACCAGCAGCCGCTTTTGAGATGTCTGCAGATGCAGCAACAGCATCAATCAATTCTGACTTATTCACACTAAACCCCTTAGATCTTTTTGAATTGATTAATTGACTGGTGATGAAGGAATTCAGGTATACAACACACTTAAAACTTTAGAGCGTGAGTACATCCTTTTTCTTCTTTTAATTGGCCGGCAGCCCTTGTGGGACGCTGCCTGACAACGCGATCATTTATACCAACACGGATAAAAGCGTGTCAAGCAGCTTCTTCCACTAGTGCGTATTTATACGGTCCGCCCCATCAGAAGTTTCATCACCTTTATTAATGGAGCTTTTATCTTTTTCCGATACGCCCCCTTCAGCACTAGATAACCTATTTGCAAAGTCATCCCCCAGTGCAATATTCCAAACTTCATCTATCCATGTAACTGGAATAATTTCCAATTCATTTTTGATGTTATCCGGAATCTCCTTTAAGTCACGAACATTTTCCTGTGGTATCACCACCGTTTTAATACCGCCACGGTGCGCGGCCAACAACTTTTCCTTAAGCCCGCCGATAGCCAGGACTTCACCACGAAGGGTAATCTCTCCTGTCATCGCCACGTTAGCCTTAACCGGCGCGTTGGTCAAACTCGATACTAACGCGGTGCACATTCCAATCCCTGCGCTAGGGCCATCCTTCGGCGTTGCGCCTTCGGGAACGTGTACGTGAATATCATTCTTCTCGTGGAAATCAGGAGCTATGCCCAGCACGTGAGAACGCCCTCTCACCACCGTCAAAGCCGCCTGAATAGACTCCTGCATGACATCGCCAAGCGAGCCTGTTTTCACCACTTTGCCCTTACCAGGCACCGAGGTGCATTCAATTGTCAGCAGTTCACCGCCAACCTGGGTCCAGGCCAAACCAGTAACCTGCCCAACTCGATCTTGGGACGACGCTTTGCCGTAGTTAAATTTGCGCACTCCCAGATAATCTTCAAGATTCTCTTCAGTAACGCGGCGAGCTTCGCCCTTCTTGCCTTTCAGCAATACATTTTCTTTTACCACTTTGCGGCAGATCTTTGCGATCTCACGCTCAAGGCCACGTACGCCGGCCTCTTTTGTATAGTATCGAATGACCGTACGGATAGCCTGCTCATCCGTTTCCATCTCGCCTTCCTGCAAACCGTTGTTCACCATTTGCTTGGGCAACAAGTACTTCTGAGCAATATTCACCTTTTCGTCTTCCGTATATCCTGGAATCCGAATAATTTCCATACGATCCAACAAAGCTGGCGGAATATTCATTGTATTGGAAGTACAAACGAACATAACCTCAGACAGGTCGTAATCCACTTCCAGATAGTGGTCATTGAACGTGTGGTTCTGCTCCGGGTCCAACACCTCCAGCAAAGCAGACGCAGGGTCACCGCGATGATCCATGCCCATTTTGTCGATCTCATCGAACAGGAACAAAGGATTCTTCACGTTGACTTTCGCCAGCTTCTGCAGCAGCTTCCCAGGCAAAGAGCCGATATAAGTCCGACGGTGACCGCGAATTTCAGCTTCGTCACGTACGCCACCGAGAGCCATACGAACATACTTACGGTTGGTGGCCTTTGCAACCGACTGCCCTAGTGAAGTCTTACCAACACCTGGAGGACCAACCAAGCAAAGCACAGGCCCCTTCATTTTCTTGACCCGGCTTTGTACCGCCAAATACTCAAGAATACGCTCTTTAACCTCTTCCAGACCGTAATGATCTTCATTCAGGATCTTACGCGCCGCATCCAAGTCATGTTTAACGCGACTGCGCTTTTTCCATGGAATATTCACCATCCAATCGATATAACTACGCACAACGGTCGCTTCAGCCGACATTGGCGACATCATTTTGAGCTTGCTTAACTCTGATTCCGCCTTCTTGCGCGCCTCTTCCGGCATGCCTGCCGAGAGGATGCGTTTTTCAAGCTGCTCCAGCTCATTACCGCCATCACCCAGATCTCCCATTTCCTTTTGAATGGCTTTCATCTGTTCGTTGAGGTAATACTCGCGCTGGCTCTTTTCCATCTGCTTCTTAACGCGGCCGCGAATACGCTGCTCCACTTGCAGAATGTCAATCTCATTCTCTAGTCGCTGCATCAGCGCTTCAACTCGCGCCTTAACATCCACAACTTCCAGCAACTCTTGCTTGGACTCAAGCTTAAGCTCCAAATGCGCCGCGATGGTATCGGCCAAACGTCCGGGCTCAGCAATATTGCTCAATGAGTCAGATAGTTCATTTGGAATTTTCTTACTCAGCTTCACATATTGCTCGAACTGAGAAAGTAAAGAACGAGTAAGGACATCGGCGGAACGCTCAGAAAGAATTGGCTCAGGCAATTCACTGACTTTCGCACTGAGATAATCGTCGTTTTCTACGCGATCAATATGGGCGCGATAGTTGCCTTCAACCAGCACTTTTACAGTGCCGTCAGGCAGTTTGAGCATCTGCAGGATCGTTGATACGGTACCAATGCCATATATTTCAGACTGCCCGGGATCTTCGTCCGCAGGGTCACGCTGAGCTACCAGCAGGATTTCCTTATTGCCTTCCGTTGCTTCTTCGAGAGCTTTAATAGATTTGGCTCTGCCGACAAACAAAGGGATCACCATGTGCGGGAAAACAACTACATCACGCAATGGCAGTAAAGGGATTACGATAGGTGATGAACCCTCAACCATATAACACCTCAGAACTTGATGGCGCTTCTTACTCGCGCCGTATGCTGGTCACTATCTTTCACTTGATATAGATGATGGGGACAATGGCCGCAAAATACAAATGTAGGATGATTACAAGATAGGAATATTTTAGAAAAAAGGGGCTTAAAGCCCCTTTTTTTACAAAAACCTTCAAAAACAGGCGGTAATTTAACCATTACCGCGATAGATGCTACTCGTCAGCAGCCAATTTAGCCTGTTCGCTGTTTTTGTAGATTTTGATTGGTTCGGACTCGCCGGCGATAACGCCCTCGTCGATGACAACCTTGCAAACATCCTGCTCTGAAGGAATGTCATACATGGTCTTCAGGAGAACTTGCTCAAGTATAGAGCGTAGCCCTCTCGCGCCGGTTTTACGCTCCATGGCTTTCTTGGCGATAGAGTGCAAGGCGTCTTCACGGAAGTCCACTTCAACGCTTTCCATTTCAAACAGCTTAGAATATTGCTTGGTCAAGGCGTTACGCGGTTGAGTCAGAATCTGAATCAACGCCGCTTCATCCAGCTCATCCAAGGTAGCGATGACAGGCAAACGACCAACAAACTCGGGAATCAAACCAAATTTGATCAAGTCCTCGGTCTCTACGTCTTTTAACGTCTCGCCAACAGATTTAGAGCTAATCTGGCTCTTCACTACCGCCGAGAAGCCGATGCTGCCCTTCTCTGCGCGATCTCGAATAATCTTTTCCAGACCAGCGAATGCGCCACCGCATATAAACAGAATATTCGAAGTATCAACTTGCAGAAATTCTTGCTGCGGATGCTTACGCCCACCCTGAGGCGGCACAGAGGCGACAGTGCCTTCAATCAGCTTCAACAGCGCCTGCTGAACACCTTCGCCAGATACATCGCGCGTTATAGAAGGATTATCGGATTTACGTGAAATCTTATCGATCTCGTCAATATATACGATACCCTTCTGCGCCTTCTCGACGTCATAGTCACACTTCTGCAACAGCTTCTGAATGATATTCTCAACGTCTTCGCCGACATAGCCGGCTTCCGTCAATGTGGTAGCGTCGGCAATGGTGAACGGTACGTTCAGCAATCTCGCCAGCGTTTCAGCCAGCAAAGTCTTACCGCTACCGGTGGGTCCAATCAGCAAAATATTACTCTTGCCTAGTTCGACTTCACCTTTTTTGTCTTCGTAACGCAGACGCTTGTAATGGTTGTAAACCGCAACAGCCAACGCAAGTTTGGCTCGGGTCTGACCGATTACATAGTCATCCAACGTTTCCTTGATTTCGTGAGGTGTGGGCAACCTGTCGCTGCTGTCACTGGTGGTCGCTTCCTGAATCTCTTCGCGGATAATGTCGTTGCACAGATCAACGCACTCATCGCAAATAAATACAGACGGACCGGCGATCAGCTTGCGAACCTCATGTTGGCTTTTCCCGCAAAAGGAGCAATACAGCAACTTGCCGCTGTCTTCGCCCTTTCCGCTTCTTTCATCAGCCATCAAACTACCCCTAAATTAATTCAATATATGCAAGACGGGTTTAGTTAGTCTTACGTATTTACCATACACCAAGTATGCTAACCAACTACCCGTTTATCAAGCACAGAGTCTATCAAGCCATAATTTTTAGCCATCTCAGCGTCCATAAATTTATCGCGGTCGGTATCGCGAGCGATGGTCTCAATGTCTTGCCCTGTGTGCTTAGAGAGAATGTTGTTCAGCTTCTCGCGCAACAACAGGATTTCCTTCGCATGTATCTCTATATCGGAAGCCTGCCCCTGCAGACCGCCCAACAATGGCTGGTGAATCATCACGCGAGAGTGTGGCAGACAGTAGCGCTTTCCAGCAGCGCCGCCGCTTAATAGTAACGCACCCATACTTGCCGCCTGCCCGATACACATTGTAGAGACGTCAGGTTTGATAAATTGCATGGTGTCGTAAATTGACAGCCCCGCGGTCACGGAGCCACCAGGAGAATTGATGTAGAGATGAATATCTTTGTCCGGGTTCTCTGACTCCAGGAACAACAACTGCGCCACCACCAGATTAGCCATATGGTCTTCAACCTGGCCGACCAGAAAAATGATCCGCTCTTTCAACAGCCTTGAGTATATATCGTAGGATCTTTCGCCACGCGCGGTTTGCTCAACCACCATGGGCACCAGAGCATTGGCTATTTCTAATTTATTCATCATCGTTGCGTTGTCGTCGCGAGCCATTTTTATCAGAACTCCATTGCTATCTATAAAAGACAAACAGCCGGACGTTACCGGCTGTTTGTCATTCTAGCTTAATTTGCTGGCTTTTTTAGCGCAAGACCGCGTTTTTTATTCCGCGCTTTGCTCAGCTTCTTCCGCCTGATCAGCTTCCGCAGCAGGAGCTGTTCTCGGCTTGACCGCGTCCTCATATGATACGGACTTAGTCTCGATCTTCGCTTTATCAGCCACGAAGTCAACCACTACATCCTCCAGAACTACAGACTGCATTTGAGCCTTCTGCTCTGGGTTGCTCATATACCAGCTAACCACTTGCTCAGGCTCTTGATAGCTAGACGCCAGCTCACGAATTTTCGCTTCGATCTGCTCTTCAGACGCCTCAAGGCCGTTATCTTTAACCACTTGAGCGAAAATCAAGCCGGTCTTAACACGTTTGACCGCTTGATCCTTAAACAGTTCCGCAGGCAATTGCGAAGCCTTCATTTGACCGCCGCCGAAACGCTGGGCAGCATCTTCGCGCATTCTGTTAACTTCAGAGTCAACCAGAGCAGAAGGTACATCAAATTCGCTCAAGCCTAGCAACTGATCAACCACTTGCTGCTTCACTTTATTTGCGATTGCAAATTTTGCTTCACGCTCCATATTCTTGCGAATTTCAACTTTGAAAGCCTCTTCTCCGCCTTCCTGCACTCCGTACTGCGCAAAGAATTCATCATTGATTTCAGGCAGCTCAGAACGCTCAACCTTGCTCACTTTCACTTCAAACTGAGCAGGTTTACCCTTCAGGTTTTCAGCGTGATAATCTTCAGGAAAAGTCAGATCCAGCGTTTTTTCATCGCCAGCCTTTAAGCCCACCAAACCGTCTTCAAAGCCTGGAATCATGCGCTTGGAGCCGATAACGATCTGTGCATTTTCTGCGGAACCGCCTTCAAATGCTTCACCATCAATCATGCCTTTGAAGTCGATGGTCAGACGGTCGCCGTCAGCAGCCGCATCTTCGCTATCTTTCCATACAGAAGATTGCTGACGCAGCTTGTCGATCATGGTATCAACATCGGCATCTACAATTTCAAAGTCTTCTTTTTCAACACTGATAGAGGAAAGGTCGCCAATAGCTACTTCAGGATAGATTTCGAATGTAGCGATAAACTCCAAGTCTTCGCCGTCTTCGATTTTCTTGGGTTCAAATTTGGGGTAGCCAGCGGGGTTCAGGTCTTCTTTCTGAAGCGCCTCAACATAAGCGTCGCGCATCATTTCGCCGATAACTTCCTGGCGCACGCCCTCTCCATAGCGCTTTTTGACCACGCTCATCGGTACCTTGCCGGGACGGAAACCATTCATGCGGACAGTACGAGCAGTTTTCTGCAAACGCTTCTCTACTTCCGAGTTAACTTGAGTTGCCGGCACACCAATTGTCATTCGACGCTCGATAGAAGAGGTCGACTCTAGCGAAACTTGCATGATAATCCTCGATTCTGATACGCAACTTAAAAAAGTGGAGGCAAATATTACGGAGCCCCGACTGCTTTAGCAAGTAGAGAATACAAACAAGGAGCTTCGCAATTATTAAAAATCAACATGGTGCGAAAGGAGAGACTCGAACTCTCACATCTTTCGATACTGGAACCTAAATCCAGCGCGTCTACCAGTTCCGCCACTTTCGCACTATAAGAGGTAGTTTTGCTGCAAAATACATCAAAACTTTTTAACAAGCCCTAAAGCTTGAGAGGAATGGGGTGGACGAAGGGGATCGAACCCTCGACCGCAGGAATCACAATCCTGAGCTCTACCGACTGAGCTACGTCCACCACAAATGCTTCGCTACCTAAGGCCACCACCTTAAAGCATGGCGCGCCCGGCAGGACTCGAACCTGCAACCCTCGGCTTAGAAGGCCGATGCTCTATCCGGTTGAGCTACGGGCGCTCTATATTCGCGAATCCTTGCGAACTACCACTTCAAACCGTGATTACTCACCGAATAAAGTGGTCGGGGTAGAGAGATTCGAACTCCCGACATCCTGCTCCCAAAGCAGGCGCGCTACCAGACTGCGCTATACCCCGCTCTTAGTGAGACCAGGCGTCTCAGCGAAAGCTGGCGCGAATATTACTCGCGGAACCCACCATCGTCAACCATCAATTTGAAAATACTTAAAATATTTTCAAACACGGCCCATTAAGCGGTTTGCCTCCACATATATACATATAGATGAGAGAAGCATCCCCACCTCAACATGACACCGCCACCAACCACTTACTTACACCCTCCTAATATGAAGCGCCCGCCCGCTAAACTCAAACCATCAATCAAGACCGCCCAAACCAGCCTTTAGCATTACATTAAACAATTGAGCTATAGCGCCATTTCAGTAAAATGTGGGCCCCTATTCCCATCAGTTGGCCATGACTATGACTCACGCCCAGAACAACCATCACGCTAGGCTGATCGACGGCAAGCAGGTCGCCGCGGACGTTCGCAAAAATGTTGCGGAAGGCGTAAAAGCCCGCATCGACAGCGGCTTGCGCCCACCCGGTCTCGCCGTTGTATTGGTGGGAGAGGATCCCGCCTCCCAAGTTTATGTGAAGAACAAAACCAAGGCTTGCGAAGAAGTCGGCTTTCTCTCTCAAAAATACACCTTGGACGAGAGCACGACGGAGCAGGAGCTACTCAATCTAATCGACACTCTTAACGAAGATAACGCCATAGATGGCATCCTCGTCCAATTGCCCCTCCCTGCGCATATGGATGCGGACAATATATTAGAGCGCATCAAGCCAGACAAAGACGTCGACGGCTTTCACCCTTACAATCTGGGCCGACTGGCGCAGCGCATGCCCGTGCTACGCCCCTGCACCCCTAAAGGCATTATGACGCTACTGGCCCGCACCGGCGTTGAACTGCGAGGCAAAGATGCTTTGGTGGTCGGAGCGTCTAATATTGTCGGACGCCCCATGGGATTAGAGCTATTGCTGGCGGGCTGCACCGTCACCATTACTCACCGTTTTACGGTCAACCTTCCAGCCAAAGTGAGCCAGTCCGATATCGTTGTCGTCGCAGTAGGACGCCCAGGCATTGTAAAAGGCGAATGGATAAAGCCAGGCGCCATCGTGATCGATGTAGGCATCAATCGTAAAGATGACGGCGCGCTAGTTGGGGACGTCGAATTTGATGAAGCGGCGGAACGCGCCAGCTGGATCACGCCAGTACCTGGAGGCGTCGGCCCCATGACCGTCGCCACCCTCATGGAGAACACGCTTTACGCCGCGAATCACCTGCACAAAGATTAGCTCCCACCTCATAGCCAATCACTTAGCAGACTCCATATAGAGAAAAGCCCCGGTTACTCACATAAATAACCGGGGCTTTTTACATTTAAACGGCCGAGCTAAGCTCTCTGCCAGGTCGTACCCTCACGCGCGTCGTTAAGCAGTACGCCCTTATCCTTAAGCAAGTCTCTAATGCGGTCAGATTCAGCAAAGTCCTTATTGGCGCGAGCTACATTGCGCTGAGCAATATAGTCTTCAATTTCAGCCACCCCCAAACCGCCAACCTCTTCGTTCTCTCCCTGCATCACCGATTCAGGGTTAGCTTGAAGCAGACCAAGCACCTCAGCCAGATCAATCATGCCTTTCGCCAGCGATAACGCCTTGACGCGATCTTCCTTTTTCGCCACGTTCACCGCTTTCGCCATATCAAACAGCACGGCCACAGCGGAAGAGGTATTGAAGTCATCATCCATCGCCTGATGGAAGCGCTCTCGATACTCCTCAACCAGAGATTCATCCACTGAAACAGCACTCAATTCCCCATAGAGTTCACGAATGGAGTTGTATAGACGCTCCAACCCACTCCGCGCCTCTTCCAAGGCAAGATCAGAATAATCGATCGCACTACGATAATGGCTGGAAGCCAGGAAATAACGCACCACTTCAGCCGGGTATTTATCCAAAATTTCACGAATAGTGAAAAAGTTACCCAGTGATTTAGACATCTTTTCCTTGTTAACCCTTACAGCCCCTGCATGCATCCAATAATTAACATACTTACAGCCTGTAGCGGCTTCCGACTGCGCTATTTCGTTTTCATGGTGCGGGAACTTAAGATCCGGTCCGCCGCCATGGATATCAAAGGTATCGCCCAAGCATTGCGTAGACATTGCAGAGCACTCAATATGCCAGCCAGGACGCCCCTCACCCCATGGCGAACTCCATGAAAGCTCGCCCGGCTTCGCCGCCTTCCACAGCACAAAATCCGCAGGGCCGCGCTTCTCCGCATCCACTTCAACTCTGGCTCCAGCGCGAATTTCATCCAGCTTCTGCTTGCTGAGCTTACCGTAATCCGCAAACTGCTCTACGGCGTAGTAAACATCGCCATTGGACGCATGGTAGGCATAACCTTTATCCATTAACCGCTGAATCATAGCGATAATTTCACCAATGTGCCCCGTCGCACGAGGCTCCGCAGAAGGAGACAGCACGCCTAACGCGCGCTCATCTTCATGCATGGCGTCGATAAAACGAGCCGTCAGCGCATCAACAGACTCCCCGTTATCACGCGCCCGATTCAGAATCTTGTCATCAACGTCAGTAATGTTGCGCACATAATTGACGTCGTAACCTTTCGCGCGCAGATAACGGGTAATTATGTCAAAACACACCAGGACCCGGGCATGCCCAAGGTGACAGTAGTCATATACAGTCATTCCGCAAACGTAGATACCGACCTTACCGGCCTGAATGGGTTTAAACTCTTCTTTTTGCTGAGAAAGGCTACTGTATATCTTCAACACGACCTATTAGTCCTAATGTTACCGTTAACGTTGCTTCCGGCGTAAAGGCGAAATTATTCGCCCTTCGCCTCAATTTTCGCCCAGGTGTCACGAAGTGTGACCGTGCGATTAAACACCAATTCACCCTGAGCCGCCTTGATTGGGTCGAGGTAAAAATACCCTTCCCGCTCAAACTGATATGGAACTTCAGAACCCGCCTGACGCAGGCTCGCCTCCGCCTTGGCTCCACTCAAGATAACCAGAGACTCTGGATTCAGAAATTCAGTAAATTCCACCTCTTTCTGGGCGTCGGGACTTTCATGATTGAAAAGGCGGTCATAAAGCCGCACTTCCACATCTACCGCCTGATCCGCAGCGACCCAGTGAATAACGCCCTTAACTTTGCGCCCTTCCGGGTCTTTACCCAAAGTGTCAGCATCATAGACACAGCGCAGTTCAATAGGTTCACCCGCTTCATTCTTGATCACTTCATCGCAACGAATCACATAGGCGTTACGTAAGCGCACTTCTTTCCCTAACACTAAACGCTTGAAGTGTTTATTGGCGGATTCCCGGAAATCCTCCTGATCAATATAAATCTCTCTCGCGAAAGGCACAGTGCGAGTTCCCATGGACTCATTTTGAGGATGCGCCGGCGCCACCAACTCCTCAACTTGCCCTTCGGGATAGTTGGTAATCACCACTTTCAATGGGTGCAACACGCACATTGCTCTTGGCGCCCGCTCATTCAGATCTTCACGGATCGCGAACTCCAGCATGGCTACGTCAACCACGCCTTCGCTGCGCGTTACACCAATTGCATTGCAAAAGCTACGAATTGAGCGAGGCGTATAGCCGCGACGACGCAGCCCCGCCAGAGTCGGCATGCGCGGATCATCCCAGCCTTCAACATACTTTTCGTCCACCAGCTTCTTCAGCTTACGCTTACTGGTGACGGTATAGTTGAGATTTAAGCGCGCAAACTCAATTTGCTGTGGATGGCAATCGATACTGATGTTATCCAACACCCAGTCATACAGGGGGCGATGGTCTTCAAACTCCAGTGTGCATAGAGAATGCGTTATCCCTTCCAGAGCGTCCGAAATCGGATGCGTGTAGTCGTACATCGGGTACACGCACCACTTATCACCAGTCTGATGATGGTGAGCGCGACGGATGCGATACAAAATAGGATCGCGCATATTGATATTGGGCGACGCCATATCAATCTTAGCGCGCAGCACATGGGCGCCATCCGCAAACTCACCTTTCGCCATGCGATGAAACAGATCGAGGTTTTCCTCAACGCTCCTGTCGCGATAGGGACTGGGTTTGCCCGGCTCTTTCAGTGAGCCGCGATATGCAGTCATTTCGTCAGGCGTCAGGCTACACACATAAGCCTTGCCGTTGTTAATCAGCTCAATGGCGTACTCAAACAACTGATCAAAGTATGAGGAAGCATGTCTGACAGGCTCTTCCCACTCACACCCCAGCCACTTGACGTCAGCGGCGATCGAATCGATGTATTCCTGGCTTTCTTTTTCAGGGTTGGTATCGTCGAAGCGTAGATTGCAGCGGCCGTTGGCGTAGGTTTCAGCAACGCCAAAGTTTAGACAAATGGACTTCGCATGACCGATATGGAGATATCCATTCGGCTCCGGTGGAAAACGGGTATGCACTTTGCCGCCATGCTTGTTCGCCGCCAGATCTTTATCAATGATCTGGGTAATAAAGTTGGGCTTTATGGCCTCGCCTTCACTCATAAAAATGCTTTCTCTACCATCAATGTTTATTGCGCTTAAGGCTGATTCTCAGCCTTGCAAAAGAGTTCGCTTTTAATATTCCCTTGGATTATACGCACAGGGATTAAACCGGCAATTATAGGGAAACTTTACCTTCGTCGCAGCGCAAATTACTGAAATGGTCGCTGCTTTTTGGCTAAAATGACATTTTAACCGTTCAAAAGCCTTAAAAGGTAACTACATGATTCTTTTGCAGACAAACTTCGGTGACATCAAAATCGAGCTCGACCACGAAAACGCCCCTATTACAGCGAAAAACTTCGAGCAATATGTCCGCGACGGCTTTTATGACGGCACCATCTTTCACCGCGTCATCTCCAACTTCATGATTCAGGGCGGCGGCTTTGAGCCAGGCCTTACTCCCAAGCAGGCCCGGGAGCCAATCAAGAACGAAGCAAACAACGGCCTTAGCAATATGACAGGCGCTGTCGCCATGGCCCGCACTATGGACCCTCACTCAGCAAGCGCTCAATTTTTTATTAACGTCGCAGATAACGGATTCCTGGACTTCACATCGGAAACCACTGAAGGCTGGGGTTACGCAGTATTCGGCAAAGTCGTTGAGGGCATGGACATCGTCAATCAAATCAAATCCGTCGCCACCACTTATAAAGGCGCGCACCAAGACGTTCCAGCCGAAGATGTGATTATCACTTCCGCCACCATCGTCGAATAAATCATGCCAACGCTGTTTATTTCCGATCTACATCTGGAAGTGGAAAAACCGGAACTCACCCGGTTTTTCTTTAATTTTCTGGACAAAATAGCTCCGAATGCAGACGCTCTGTATATACTCGGAGACTTCTTCGAGGTCTGGGTAGGCGATGACGAGCAGACCGCTCTGCAAGTAGAGGTGGCGCAACGGCTTCACAGACTGGCGGAAGCCGGAACTTGCATCTATCTCATGCATGGCAATCGCGACTTCCTCATTGGCGACACCTATGCCAAGCAATGTGGCGCTACCCTGCTGGAAGAGCCTCATTCCCTTGATCTGTATGGAGTCCCGTCATTACTTATGCATGGCGACTCGCTTTGCACTTTGGACGCCGCCTACCAGAAGGCTCGCGCCACATTTCGCAACCCAGCCTTTCAGTCGCAGTTTCTTTCACGCCCCCTGGATCAACGCCAATTAACGGCTCGCCAAATGCGGCAGATCAGCATGGCGAAGAACCAAGGAAAAGCGGAAGAAATTATGGATGTCGCGCCGGACGAGGTAATAAGCGCCTTCAACACTTATAAAATTGAGCTGTTGATTCACGGTCACACACATCGTCCCGACACACATCGTTATAACCTACCCCAAGGGGAAGTAAAGCGCATTGTTCTGGGCGACTGGGGAGACGAAACCTGGTATGGCAGAGCGGACGCAGATGGCTTCCAATTGCTGAACCTGAAAGCCGAGGATATAGCCTGACGCAAGCAGCGTCAGGCTCTCAACACTTTAAACGGGAACACCGCTATGGAAGCGAAACTCCGAATCAGGCGAACGAATCAAATCCGCCTCCACCTCACGGACATACGCAATCCTGTCCGTTATATCGACAGGTGAACGCCCTTTGGCCAATTTCAGATAGTTTCTGTAATGCCGCCCTTCCGACTCAAGCAAGCCTCGATAAAAAGCAGCCAATTCTTCATCCAAATATGGAATTAATCGAGCGAATCGCTCACAGGAACGCGCTTCTATAAACGCCCCAATGATCAGCATATCCACCAGTCTGTGCGGCTCGCCTTTACGAACGCAATCGCGCAACGCGGAAGCATAACGAGACGCCGTCTGCTTGCGATCAGACACGTTTCGGCCCTGCATGATTTTCACTACCTGCTCATAGTGGCGCAGCTCTTCACGCGCAAGCTTCGACATCCGCGTCGACAACTCAATATCCTCAGGATATCTGAACATCAATTGCAATGCTGAAGAGGCCGCCTTCTTCTCACACTGCGCATGATCCACCAGCAATAACGGCAGCTCCGCTGCAGCTTTATGCAACCATGCCTCGGGCGTTTCACAGCCTAAAAAGCTAACGATATCTTCAGGAGCCGATACAGACATATCCACTAGAGTTTCCGCACTAAAAGTCAAAATTAATCATCAAAATGTGAGCCGGGCAGTATACCAGAAACTCTCATATCCACGCCCACCCGACTCACCAACAACACCATTTTCTATAAGCCGCTCACCCTCCTACATTCACGAAAGTTTATTACGACCAATGGCTACATTTTTCAAATTTATATCGACTATCAACAGGGCTGATAGGGCGTTTGCTTAACTTTGCACTATCATTGGCATAGAATATTGCGTCTTTATATATGGAGCGAAGTAACCTCTCGCCCAATCAAAAACACCGCCCCATAAGGGCGGATACAGGAAATGATGAGGGTTCTACCGTGCTAGAAGCATATCGTAAACACGTTGAAGAACGAGCCGAACTAGGCGTCCCACCCAAGCCGCTTAATGCAGAGCAAATGGCAGGGTTGGTGGAGCTACTGAAAGCCCCCCCAGCCGGTGAGGAAGAAACGCTAGTAGACTTGTTGGAAAATCGCGTGCCCCCCGGCGTAGATGAAGCGGCATACGTTAAAGCCGGCTTCCTCACCGCCATCGTTAAAGGCGAAGCCCAATCCCCCCTGATCTCCAAGGAAAAAGCCGTTCAATTATTAGGCATGATGCAGGGCGGCTATAACATCTCCACGCTGGTTGAACTGCTGGATGACGCTTCTCTTGGACAACTTGTCGCAGAACAACTGAAATCTACGCTCCTGGTTTTCGATACTTTCCACGACATCAAAGAAAAAGCGGACGCAGGCAACGCCAACGCAAAAGCAGTCATGGACTCCTGGGCCAACGCAGAATGGTTCCTGCAAAAGCCCGAAGTGCCCAAGAGCATTGTCGCCACTGTTTTCAAAGTAACAGGCGAAACCAACACCGACGACCTTTCTCCTGCGCCTGACGCATGGTCGCGCCCGGACATCCCTCTGCATGCTAAAGCGATGTACAAAATGCCTCGCGAAGGCATTACCAATGCCGAGCAGCAGATTGAAGAACTGAAAAAGAAAGGCCACGAAGTCGCTTTCGTCGGCGACGTAGTGGGCACAGGCTCCTCCAGAAAGTCCGCCACCAACTCCGTACTTTGGTACATTGGCCGCGACATGCCAGGCGTGCCCAACAAGCGCACTGGCGGCATCTGTATTGGCGGAAAAATCGCTCCTATCTTCTTCAACACCATGGAAGATGCCGGAGCCCTGCCTTTTGAATGCGACGTATCCCAAATGAACATGGGCGACGTCATCGAAATTCTGCCCTTCGAAGGCAAGGTCAAGAATCACGAAACCGGTGAAGTCATCGGCGAATTCGAACTGAAATCAGACGTTCTGCTGGACGAAGTTCGCGCAGGCGGACGTATTCCTCTGATTATCGGCCGCGGCCTGACCGACAAAGCTCGCGAAGCGATGGGCCTGGAGCCATCCAACGTATTCCGCCGCCCGCAAGCCGCCAACGATTCCGGCAAAGGCTTCACTCTGGCACAGAAGATGGTCGGCAAAGCCTGTGGCGTCGAAGGCGTACGCCCCGGTCAGTACTGCGAACCTCGCATGACAACAGTCGGCTCTCAGGACACCACAGGGCCAATGACTCGCGATGAGCTGAAAGACCTGGCGTGTCTGGGCTTCTCCGCAGACCTGGTTATGCAGTCATTCTGTCACACCGCCGCTTACCCCAAGCCGGTTGACGTAGAAATGCAACACTCTCTGCCAGACTTCATCATGAACCGCGGCGGCGTGGCGTTGCGTCCTGGCGACGGCATCATTCACAGCTGGCTGAACCGCATGCTGTTGCCAGACACTGTCGGCACCGGCGGCGACTCTCACACCCGCTTCCCCATGGGCATCTCTTTCCCTGCAGGTTCAGGTCTGGTCGCTTTCGCCGCAGCCACTGGCGTCATGCCTTTGGATATGCCTGAATCAGTACTGGTTCGCTTCAAGGGCAAAATGCAGTCCGGCATTACTCTGCGCGATCTGGTTCACGCCATCCCCTATTACGCGATTCAGCAAGGCCTGCTGACCGTTGAAAAGAAAGGGAAGAAAAACATCTTCTCTGGTCGCGTACTGGAAATCGAAGGCCTGGAAAGCCTGACTGTCGAGCAAGCGTTCGAGCTTTCCGACGCATCGGCGGAGCGTTCCGCTGCGGGCTGCACCATCACCCTGTCTGAAGATTCTGTCGCCGAATACCTGCGCTCCAACATTGTTATGTTGCGCTGGATGATCGCTGAAGGCTACGGAGACGTCCGCACCATCGAGCGCCGAGCCAAAGCCATGGAAGAATGGCTGGCCAACCCAAGCCTGATGCGCGCTGACTCCGACGCCGAATACGCAGCGGTTATCGAAATCGATATGGATGAAATCAAAGAGCCTATCGTTTGCTGCCCGAACGATCCAGACGACGCCAAGAAGCTGTCTGACGTAGCAGGCGATAAAGTTGATGAAGTCTTCATCGGCTCTTGCATGACCAATATTGGCCACTTCCGTGCTGCCGGCAAACTGCTGGAGCAAAACAAAGACGCGCTGAAAACCCGATTCTGGATGTCTCCGCCCACCAAAATGGATCAGGCGCAGCTGATGGAAGAAGGTTACTACAACATTTACGGACGCAATGGCGTGCGCACAGAAATGCCAGGCTGCTCACTCTGCATGGGCAACCAGGCTCGCGTAGCCCCCGGCGTAACCGTACTGTCTACATCCACTCGTAACTTCCCCAACCGTTTGGGCGACGGCGCTAATGTCTACCTGACTTCCGCAGAACTGGCGGCGGTCGGGGCAGTATTGGGCCGCCTCCCTTCCGTTGAAGAGTACATGGACTATGCGAAAAATATCGACAGCATGGCTGGCGACATTTACCGCTACCTGAACTTCGACAAGATGGATGCATACACCGAGAAAGCAGCTAACGCGAAAGCGGAAGCCTAAAACAAAACGCCCCGCAAATGCGGGGCGTTTTTTATCTTTATCTAAAGTCGACCATCCTAAAAGCTGCCCTTCAGCTTCTGCTTGATGCGCCTAGCTATTTCTTCCTGAACCTTGTCCAGCGACTGAGTGGCATCCACTCTCAATATCCGATCAGGGCTCTTTTCTTCCCTCTGCATATACCCTCGCTGGACACGACTATAAAATTCCAATTTTTCCTGCTCAAAACGATCTAACGCACCGCGCTTTTTCGCCCTATCCATACCCAAACCAGGATCAATAAATAGCAATAAAGTGAGATCGGGCTCAAAATTCCCAAGCACCAACTTTTCCAAGCTTTCTATCATAGCCCAGTCCAAACCCCGGCCAGCTCCCTGGTATGCATAGGTTGCATCTGTAAAGCGATCACTTAGCACACAAGCACCAGCATCCAAAGCCGGGCGAATTTTCTCTTCTAAATGCTGAACTCTTGCCGCAAACATCAACAACAACTCCGCAGTTGAAGAAACTTTTTCGTTACGCGGCCGCAACAACAGATCCCTGATCTCTTCCGCCATAGGAGTACCGCCAGGCTCACGAGTCACAACAACGCTACGACCTTCACCCTCCAGCAAGGATTTAATGAAATTGAGATTAGTAGTCTTACCAGCCCCCTCAATTCCTTCAACCGTAATAAACAAACCTTTATTCAATGCCGACACCATTAAACCTATATTTATGCACTCAATGTAACACGGCACACGCCAACACGCGACGATGGCTTTTACTGCGTTGAGCGATAATCTTCTCTGCGACGGAGCTGGTACTTCCTAACTGCTCTTACATGCGCTTCATGTGTTTTAGAAAATTCATGAGTACCGTCACCTCGCGCCACAAAATAAAGATCCCCCATCTTCTCGGGGTGCAACGCGGCATGAATGGAGGCGCGCCCAGGCATAGCAATCGGTGTTGGCGGCAACCCTTTTATGACATAGGTATTGTAAGCCGTTGCTTCGCGCAAATCCTTGCGACGCAGATTTCCTTCATATTTATCACCCATGCCGTAGATCACCGTGGGGTCTGTCTGTAGACGCATCCCTTTCTCCAGCCGCAAAGTAAACACCCCGGAGATACGCCCTCGCTCACTATCCACGCTAGTTTCTTTTTCGACGATCGAAGCCAGTATCAACGCTTCGTAGGGAGTCGCCGCCGCACTCCAGGCGCTCTTGCGAGACCATTCATCTTCCAGAATACGCACCATCCGACGATGAGCCGTAGTCAGCAGATCAACATCTCGGGTCCCTTTTTTATAAAAATAGGTATCAGGAAACAGAAGACCTTCCGCATGGGGATAGTTCATGCCCAGCAATTTGGCGAGCTGAGCCGGATCTTGCGTATCGATGGTTTTTTCCAGTTTTGGATGGTTTTCCAGCTCACGCAGCACATCCTTCAGATTCCAGCCTTCGATGATAGTGAGCGCATAATTCAGAGTATTCCCGGAAGTCAGCAAGGCGAACAGCTCAATGGTATTCTTGCCAGGCTCAAGCAAATACTCGCCAGCCACTAGCTGCTTGTCTTTTCGGCTAAGCCGGCCGTACCAATAAAACCATTCCGCGCTTTCCAACACGCCTTGCTCGGCCATCCTATCGGCGACTTTCCGCAAAGAATCACCGCGCTTGACTTCAATCGTGGTAGTGGCAGCCACCGGCAAGGGCTGCAATAACAAATAACGCCCGTAATAGTATGCGCCGACGACAACTGCTGATGAGATAAGAAATACAGCCAGAAAGGTCTTGAGAACAAACTTTCTCAAGCTAAAACGGGATTTTTTGGTGGACTTTTTCTTGGAGTTCTTTGATGACACAGTCGATATTCAGTAATTTACCATCTAATTGATTAACCGGAATAACTCCCATCACACTATTGACCAAAGCCATCCCCTTGATTTCTTTCAATTTTGCCTGAGCAATATCCGCCTCATCAATATGCAAACCCCACTCAGTAGCATTGTTAAGGATATATTGTCTCAGCACGCCCTTCACCCCCGATCGCGCTAATGTCGGTGTGAAGATTCTACCCTCATCCCAGAGAAAGATATTCGTCCGAGTCCCTTCAACTAAACGCCCAGAAGCATCGAACATCAATCCTTCGAACGCCCGCCCATCAAGTTCAATGGACGCAAGCACTTGCTCCAGGCGATTAAGGTGCTTAAGTCCCGCGTACGAGCCATATTCCACAGCCTGCGATTTTAGAGTCCGCACACTGCCGCCATACACTTGAATGGAATCGATATCCGGCGCAGCAAACAGACCCAACACCTCTAACGGTTGTTGCACCTCGGGCAGCGCATACCCTCTACCACCAGCTCCTCGGGTCACGATAATCTTCAATACACACTTGCAGCTCATATCTTTACTCTCCGCAAGCAGCTCATCCAATCGCGCCAGCAAAGAATCGCCGCTCACGTCATAGGGTATTCGCAATAGCTCACACCCCATCCGCAAACGCGCCAAGTGCTCATTCCATAAAACAGGGCGACCATCTACCACAAGAATAGTCTCAAAGAGACCATCCCCGTAGGCCAACCCTCGATCGGCGATCGATATATGATCCGCTTTTTCACCATTCAACAGATACATGCATCAACCCCAAAAAAATCACAAACCCCAAAAGCAAAAAACCGCCCGCAAGGTCTACCTGCGAGCGGTTCTTCGGCTTGGTCTGAGAAGGTTACTTCTTATTGATTAGCCAAGATGTAGTCGATAGCGTCTTGAACAGTTGTGATCTTCTCTGCTTCTTCGTCTGGGATTTCGGTCTCGAATTCTTCTTCAAGCGCCATTACCAGCTCTACAGTATCCAGAGAGTCAGCACCGAGATCTTCAACGAACTTGGAAGTCAGTTGAACGTCGCCTTCTTTAACTCCCAACTGCTCACAAACAATCTTCTTAACGCGCTCTTCGACAGTACTCATAATTTCCTCACTCTTATTTCATAACCAAGCACTTAATCGCGTGCTAGTCTAGTTGAACCCTATTTAATTAATCAAGCTAAAGTTCACGCACCGCATAGCGCGGCGGCGCAAACTTAACCCATATACATGCCGCCGTTTACATGGATGGTCTCACCGGTAATATAGCCGGCGGCGTCAGAAACCAAAAATGAAGCCACTTCAGCAATCTCAGATGGCTTGCCAAGGCGCTGCAAAGGAATAGCGCTCAGCAAGGCCTCTTTCTGGGCTTCGGGCAATTCGCTGGTCATATCTGTCTCGATAAAACCAGGCGCAATCGCATTAACCGTAATTCCTCTTGCGCCAATTTCTTTAGCAAGGGAGCGCGTAAACCCTTCAATCCCCGCTTTGGCGGCGGCATAGTTTACCTGCCCCGCATTCCCCATTGAGGCAACCACGGAGCTAATATTGATAATTCTACCCCAACGCGCCTTCATCATGCTTTTCACTACCAGCTTGCTCATGCGAAAGACTGAACTCAAGTTGGTCTGAACCACTTGATCCCAGTCCTCATCTTTCATACGCATGATCAAGGTATCCCGGGTAATGCCTGCATTATTAATCAACACAGCCGGAGCGCCAAATTCTTCTTCAATTGACTTGAGGCACTGAGCAATGGATTCATCTGAAGCCACGTCCAACACTTTTCCCGCCCCCTTACCGATAGCGCTCAAGCGCTCGGTAATCGCCGCCGCGCCGGTTTCAGAGGTGGCCGTACCAATTGTGATATAACCCACTTTCGCCAACGAGTCCGCAATGGCGCTGCCGATACCTCTGGAAGCACCAGTCACCAAGGCTACTTTATCCATTATGGGAGTCCTTCTATAACGCGTTCCAGACTTCTGCGTCTGATAGCGATTGAATGGAAGCGGCGCGATCAATTTTCTTAACCAGACCCGCCAAGACTTTGCCTGGACCGCACTCTACATAGCTGTCCACGCCTTCCTCACTCATATGTTGAACGCTCTGCGTCCACAAAACAGGAGAAAATAATTGTTTGATCAGATTGTCTTTGAGTTCGGCAAGATCATCGACAGACCTCGCCCCCACGTTCTGGACAACAGGTATAGACGGCTTGTTAAACGCCATAGAGCCGATATGCTCCGCCAATTGCTCCGCGGCCGGCCTCATCAGCGCACAATGGGAGGGCACACTTACAGCCAACTTCAATGCACGCTTCGCACCTTTCTCCTTGAGCGCCACAATAGCCCTTTCTACAGCAGACTCCGTTCCCGCTATAACCACTTGCCCTGGGCAGTTGAAATTCACAGCCTCAACGCACTCTCCGGCAGCCGCTTCGCGACAACCGTCAATCACGGCCTGGTCATCCAATCCCAAAATCGCAGCCATGGCCGTGGCCTGCCCTTCGACAGACTTCTGCATATGTTGGCCACGCAACTGAACCAGCTTCACGCCCTCTTGCAGCCCAATGACGCCAGCGGCGACCAAGGCGCTATATTCACCAAGACTGTGGCCCGCCATAAAAGCAACGGAAGGATTCACTTTCTGCTGATATAGCCGCCATAGGGCGACACTAGCAGTCAGAATAGCAGGTTGCGTAATTTCGGTTTTATTGAGTTGATCTTCGGGCCCGTTTTGAGTTAAAGACCAGAGGTCATAACCCAAGGCGTCGGACGCCTCCTGAAATGTTTCGGCAATTGATGGAAACGCCTGATTGAGATCAGATAACATCCCAATGCTTTGCGACCCTTGCCCTGGAAATAAGATAGCAGTGTTCATCGGCTTAGAATACTCAAATACAGTTAAACGGAGTAATTAGATCAAAGTTGTATTACAACTTGCATCAGAGCGTCATATAAGCTCGTCAAGGCGGGCGTTTATCATCTCGGGCACACCTTTCTGCGCCTCAAAAATAGCCTGCTCCAGCGCACTAAGGAACCCTATCTCTCGTGCATTGCCATGACTTTTAATCACAGTCGCCTGAAGCCCAATTAGACTTGCACCGTTATGACGAGAGGGGTCCACTAAGTCGCGAAGTTTGCGCAACATTGGCAACGCAGCATATCCAACCAAACGACTGTACCAATTACGATCAAACACGCTTTTGACCATACCGATTATCAGCTCCACCACCCCTTCGCCAGCTTTCAGAGCAACATTGCCGACAAAGCCGTCACACACCACCACATCAGCAATGGTTTTAAATATATCCCCGCCTTCTACGTAGCCAATGTAGTTAACCGACTCACACTCCGCCAGCATACGGGAAGCCAGCCGCACCTGCTCATTCCCCTTGATTTCCTCTTCTCCCACATTCAGAAGCGCCACCCTCGGCTCAGGCTTACCTTCCAGAGCCTCAACCAAAGCGGACCCCATAAGGGCAAACTGGTACAAATGCTCAGCCGTGCAATCAACGTTGGCGCCCAAATCCAACACATAACAGCGATTTTTAGGCGATGGAATGCGCTTCACAATGGCGGGACGATCCACCCCAGGATGCGTTTTCAGAATCGATCTGGCCAACAGCATCAAGGCCCCGGTATTGCCCGCACTCACACAGGCATGAGCAGCCTTTTGCCGTACCAATGATAGCGCCACAGCCATAGAAGACTGCTGCTTTTTCCTAAGCGCATGACTGGGACGGTCATCCATACGGACAACGTCAGGAGCATGAACAATCGATATACGGGGAGAGGTAGGCTGATTGCGAAGCAGGCTTCTTAGCTCAGCTTCATCGCCAACCAAAATCAAACTTACGAAGGGATTATTTTTGATGCATTTTAATGCAGCAGGAATCACGATGGAGGGACCGAAGTCCCCACTCATCGTATCGACCGCAACTGTTATATTGCGTTCCAAGACAGGGCTTCTTAGTCCTGAGAAACCTCAACCACTTTCTTGCCACGATAGAATCCGTCTGGAGTAACGTGGTGACGACGATGCTTCTCGCCAGTAGTCGGGTCGATAGACAACGCCGCTGAAGACAATGCATCATGTGAACGACGCATGCCGCGACGTGAACGGGATTTACGATTCTGTTGAACAGCCATTGCAATTCTCCTGAGCTAGCTCTTTCGCTAAAACTAATAAAACAGGTCTACTTTTTTAACAGGTCGCCCAGCACCGAGAAAGGATTATCAGCCTTTGTCTCGGACGCCTGCCCCTTAATTTCGTTTAACTCACCGCTACAGTGCTCATCTTCATGATAAGCGAACATGGGCAAACTCAGCAGCAGCTCGTCTTCAATTGCCTGGAGCAGGTTAACCTCGCTCCCTTCCATAAGGACTGGCTCATAGGAACGCGGTAACTGATCTAACTCAGATTCGGAACCTAAAAAGGCGAAGGTAGTTTCACCGTTAATTTTCAGCCCAACCTCACCCAAACATCGCTGACAGGTTAATCTCGCCAAAGTAGAATATGCGATATACGCCACTCTGGAGCCCTGCTCATCACGCTTAAAACGAGCCGACGCTTCAACCTGATCATTATCAGTTGCGCCACCCGCCAGTTGATCCGCATATCTGGGGAGTGCTTTAGCCAAAATAATCCCTTCAAGCGCGAGTTCTTTCTCACACATTTTGTAGGGATCTACCAATTCCGGAATACCAGGCTTTTTCATAAGCGCGCAATTCTAGTGATGCGCCCAAACAAAGTCAAAGAGATGATTGCAAAATCACGGAATTAAAGCGATAAAAGAGCCGCAAAACGATTATTCGCCCTGAATCACAAAGCTCACACTCCAAAAATGACGAATAAAAACACACCTCCTTCTATTATATTAGGCTCGACCTCTCCTTACCGGGCCGCACTGCTACAAAAACTAAACCTAAACTTCCAACAAGCCGCCCCATGCTTTGACGAAAGCACGACACCAAACAGCCACCCCAAAGATATAGCCATCAACTTCGCGAAAGAAAAAGCAGAAAGTCTCCGCAAACAGTTTCCAGACCACTTAATAATTGGCTCCGACCAAACAGCCGCACTTGACGGACAGTTACTCAGAAAGCCAGGCGACAAAACCAACGCCATCAAACAATTGACCGCCTGCTCCGGAAAATCAGTAACCTTTTATAGCGGGATAGCACTAACAAACACCAGACTCAACACCACAAGAACATGTGTTGACTGGCAAACCGTTTATTTCAGAGAGTTATCTAAAGAGGAAATCGAGCGCTACCTGGAGCTCGAAGAGCCTTACGACTGCGTTGGCAGCTTCAAAGTCGAAGGACTGGGGATTAGCTTATTTGAAAAAATAGAAGGAAAAGACCCCAACACACTCATTGGCCTCCCCCTAATCGACCTAATTACCCTACTCAAAAAAGAGGGGTTACGCATACCGTAACCCCTCTTTACATTGCAGCACTTACTCAAATTCAGGCAAAGCATCCGACCAAAACGTTACTGAAGCTGAGGCCCTGAATCCAACACTGCCTGAGCCACACCTTTGCCAACACTTACACCCAGCTTTCCGAGCAGTTCATCAAATGGGTTGCGCTTCGGCGTATAGTTAATAAGCTTCTCCGCTTTCACAACTTCTCTGGCAACATAACCAGAACTGCCCAGACCATCAATCAATCCCAAGCCCAAGGCTTGTTCGCCACTCCAAATCATTCCGGAATATAGCAACGGATTATCTTTATGGATGCGATCGCCCCGACCTTTCTCAACCTGCTCAATAAACTGCTTATGCGTTGTATTCAACACACCCTGCCACAGCTCACGCTCATCCTCTTTTACTGGCACAAATGGATCCAAAAAGGACTTGTGCTCACCTGCGGTGAAGATTCGGCGCTCGACACCCAACTTATCCATCGCATCAACAAACCCAAAGCCGGATGCGGTCACACCAATAGACCCCACAAGACTCGCCTTATCAGCATAAATTTCATCCGCCGCGGCCGCGATGTAATAAGCCCCGCTAGCGCCGATATCCATAATCACCGCATACACTTTCTTATCTGGATGCTCACTCTTCAGGCGCCCGATCTCATCGTACACATAACCTGCCTGCACCGGGCTCCCACCTGGACTATTGATACGCAGGATAACCGCTTTAGCCGTCTCTTCTTCGAATGCATCCCTTAACGCAGACACGATGGCGTCCGCATTAGCTTCTTCAGTGGCCGCAATAACACCATTCACTTCAATGACAGCAGTATGAGGCTCTGTACGCGCAGCAACGTTTTTACCTACTCCCGGACTGAGAGCAATCACAATGAAAAACAAGTACAAAAAAGTCAGCGACTTAAAAAAGATCCCCCAACGACGCGCCTTGCGCTGCTCATTGAGAGAACTCATCACCATTTTTTCAATAAGACGCCACTCTTTTTGATTTCCTGGTTGCCCAGCAGATTCCTGCATAGCTTTATCTTCAGAATTTTCAAACATATTCGTTTTTACACACCTGCTAGCTTGGTCTTAACATCCATAGTCACAACTACAAGGCCATCACAGAAACAGTTTCTGCAATTCAGCCACATTATCCGCGACCGCTACCGGCCGATATTTTTGCAACCGGGAAACTTGATGAGCGCCATGAGACATCGCTATACGATCCATACCTAACCGCATAGCCATCTCCATATCGTATTCCGTATCCCCTACCATCACCGCCTCATGCGGCCGCAGCGAAAACGCATCCAACAACTCCTGCAGCATGAGCGGATCTGGCTTGGAGCGAGTCTCATCCGCACATCTGACAGCATCAAAGTATTCACTCATATCCATTGCATTAAGCGCTCTATCCATACCACGCCGACTCTTACCTGTCGCAACCGCAGTCAGATATTTAGCCTCGCGTAAATAACCCAGCATGTCGATAACACCCGGATACAATCCACTTCGGGTTATCTCAGCCAATAGAAATTGCGCCGAATACGCCTCTTTAAAGCCATCGACAAACATCTGATCTTCGATACCAAACAACTCGACAATCGCCTCAGACAGACCAAGCCCGATTATATTCTTGGCCGCCTCTCTTCCCGGAAAAGGCGTCTGCATTTTTTTACTGACCACCTCTAGACAGTCCACAATATGAGAAGTGGAGTCAGCCAAAGTTCCATCCCAGTCGAATATCAACAACTTATACATATGATTTAGACGTCAACTTCTCAGCGCAGGAGAATGATCCTCATCCCACTCACATACAATTTTTTGCTCTGGCCGATCAGGCCAACTCAAGCGCAACGAATAAGCATGCAGGCAGAGCCTTTTAACCCCCATATCCCGATAGACCTTATTCGTTTCTGAGTCGCAGTATTTGTCATCGCCGATAATGGGGTGTCCGGCAAATTTCGCATGCACACGAATCTGATGCGTTCTACCTGTAATTGGCTGCGCCTCAACCAAAGATCGCCCCGTCCCGGAATACAACACTCTAAAGCGCGTTTCACTGGCCTTGCCATCTTCACTGACACTCACCACACGCTCCCCTGAGCGCAGGACGTTCTTTTTCAACGGAGCGGTTATCACTGACTTGTGCTTGGGCCACTTACCACACACCCAAGCGTGATAGATCTTCTCAACCCTGCCCGTTTTCAACATATCATGAAACTGCACCAAGGCCCGGCGCTTTTTCGCCAACACCAAAACACCAGACGTATCGCGATCAAGTCTATGAGCCAACTCCAGAAAACGTAAGTCCTGGCGCGCAGCGCGAAGTATTTCAATGACGCCGAAGCTAACACCGCTTCCACCGTGCACCGCTACGCCACACGGCTTATTTATAATAAGCAGTTCGTCATTTTCAAACAGCGTTGACTGCGAGACCAATTCAATCAAGCCAGCAGGTATGACAGGTTCTGAGTTATCGCTTTCCGATACTCGAATGGGAGGAATTCGAACCTGATCGCCATCTTTCAACTTTGTCTCGGGCTTGCATCGCCCTTTATTAACCCGCACCTCTCCCTTGCGAATTATTTTATATATCTTCCCCTTCGGTACGCCTTTCAACTCTCGCACCAGAAAGTTATCCAGGCGCTGTCCGTCAGACCCACTATCGATAGTAACAACTCGGGCGCCGACGCCGGCCCCGCCATCTAATTTAGTCACAAATATTTAACTCTGGCGTAAACCGCAAATATTCTTGGATAAAAACCGGACAAAACAAACGTGATTGAATGCCAGTGGTTTAACTGCTATATTTTCAAGGCGCTAACTCGGCGGAAAAAAGGTAGGCCATTTAGCATCCGAATAGCTGAGCGATGACATAACATCAGGCGCGAAGAGATTATACAGAGTTGAACACGGGTTATAAACCGAGCGTTGACTCCAAGCCTATATGCTGTAATCAGACTGGCAACCGATAAAACGGCGCCGAGAGACGCATATCCAGGCGGAACGAATTCCCGCGGTAGGGTCAATCACCTTCCCGCCCATCCTCTGATTATAAAAGAGGGTGGAAAACTAGTGACGACACGGCGCACACATAGATAATGTACGGCTCGCACAATAGAGGCACAATCTGTAACTCTATGGTTGACCCGGATGATCCCATCCCATGGTCCACCAGCACACCTCCGCTGTGGCCTCACGCATCACCGTTCCGACTTGCTTAAGCGGTTTTTGGCGCCCACAGAACACTGAGTGGGACAAAAACATAAATGAAGCGAATGTTGATCAACGCAACTCAACCAGAAGAGTTACGTGTAGCCCTCGTTGACGGACAAAAACTGTACGACCTGGACATTGAGTCCGGCACCCGCGAGCAAAAAAAGTCCAATATCTATAAAGGCAAAATTACCCGCATAGAGCCCAGCCTTGAGGCCGCCTTCGTAGACTTCGGCGCAGAGCGCCACGGCTTCCTGCCCCTGAAAGAAATTTCCCGCGAATACTTCAAGAGTCAGCCGCAAAAAGGCGGCAAGATGAACATCAAGGATTTGCTGCAGGAAGGCCAGGAAATCATCATCCAGGTGGACAAAGAAGAGCGCGGCAACAAAGGCGCGGCGCTCACGACGTTCATCAGCCTGGCTGGCCGCTATTTGGTGCTAATGCCGAACAACCCTCGCGCGGGCGGCATCTCTCGTCGCATTGAAGGCGATGATCGCGACCAACTGAAAGACGCCATGTCCGGCCTGACAGTTCCCAAAGACATGGGACTGATCATTCGCACTGCAGGCGTTGGCCGCTCTTCCAAAGAGCTGCAAAGAGACTTGGACTACCTGCTGCAATTCTGGGACTCCATCCGTCATGCATCGGATAGCAAGCCCGCGCCCTTCCTGATCTATCAGGAGAGCAACGTAGTTATCCGCGCCACCCGCGACTACTTGCGCCAAGATATTGGCGAGGTTCTGATCGACCACCCACAAGTACATCAGGACGCACTTAACTTTGTAAAAGCGGTGATGCCAAACTTCGAAAACCGCATCAAGCTGTATCAGGATGACATCCCGCTATTCAATCGCTACCAGATTGAAAGCCAGATCGAAACCGCGTTCCAGAGAGAAGTAAAACTGCCATCAGGCGGCTCTATTGTTATCGACCCAACCGAAGCCCTGGTTTCTATCGACATCAACTCTGCTCGCGCCACTAAAGGCGGCGACATTGAAGAGACCGCGCTGCAAACCAACCTGGAAGCAGCGGATGAGATCGCGCGCCAGCTACGCCTTCGCGACATCGGCGGCCTGATCGTTATAGACTTTATCGACATGACGCCCAACAAGAACCAGCGCGAGGTGGAAAACCGTCTGAAGGAAGCACTGGAGTTGGATCGCGCTCGCGTGCAGATCGGCAAAATTTCCCGCTTTGGCTTACTGGAAATGTCACGTCAGCGTTTGCGCCCATCATTAGGCGAGACCCGTAACGAGATGTGCCCCCGCTGTAAAGGCCAGGGTTCAATTCGTGGAGTAGAGTCTCTTGCTCTATCCGTCATGCGCCTGATCGAAGAGGAAGCGTTTAAAGAGCGCACGGCCGAAGTTCGCGCAATCTGCCCTATCAGCGTCGCCACGTACCTGCTTAATGAAAAGCGCGAGAACTTAGCCAAAACGCAAAAGCGCCACGGCGTGAAAGTGATTGTGGTCCCTAATTCGCATATGGACACCCCTCACTTCGAAGTTCAGCGAATCCGGGACGATAACGCCAATGTTAGCGAGATCAGCTACAACGTTAAGCCTGAGATGGAAGAGAAAAACCCGGTTGAAAGCCTGCTGCACAAAGAAGTTGTACGCCAGGAAGCCGCGGTGAAAACCATTGTGCCAACCTCTACGCCTACCGCTCCAAGCGAAGAAGTTGGCTTGCTGAAGCGCCTGCGTCAGAAAGTGTCAAAAATGTTCTCTGGCGAGAAGAAAGACAGCGACCTCAAGATCACGGTTGCAGAATCTCCGCAAACGTCACAAGACAAAGACGCCGGCCGTAGAAAAGTTAAAGTACGCGATCGTCAAGACGGGCAACGCGACAATCAACGCCAGGACAACCGTCAAGCCGAATCCCGAGATGGCGGACAGGATAATCGTCGCGGCAACCGTGGCCGCAATGACGACCGCAACCAGCGCCGCAACGAACGCAACGAACGCAACGAACGCAACGAACGCAATGAGCGTAACGACGGACAGAAAGATAGACGTCAACGGGATCGCGACCCCAGCAAGGGCGATACTCCACGCGAGCAAAGAGGCCGCAACGAATCAACGAAAGCAGACTCAGGCAGCCAGGAAAAGTCGGAGTTTAGTCGTCCAAGACGTGACCGCTCCTCCGGCAAGCCGGTTCCTCGCCCACAGCGTCAGGACAGACCTGAGCGCCAAGACAAGCCTGAAACTCAGGAGAAAGTGGCCGAAGAGACTGCAGAACGTCGCACTCCCGTCGTAGCCACTAACGTCACAGACGAGCCCGTAAAGTCTGAAATCACCAAAGAAGTATGGAACAAATCTGTTGAAGCAATCGCTGAAGTAGAAACCACCGACAAAGCTCGCCCATCGCAACCAAAGACGGAAGAGAAAGGCGCAGCGCCTGCTCAGCAGTCAGCACAGTCCAGTGACGCTGTCGAGCCTGGCAAAGCGCCACAGGAGCGCGCTTCAGAGCAGCCGGCGAAACAGCTCGATGCAGACACACGTCAACGCAAGGATGATGGTGCAGAAGCCAAACAGCAGAGCGAAGGCGAGCAGGAAAAACCTGCGCGCAGAGGCCGTGCGGAAAACGACCCTCGCAACAAAACACGCCGCCCCAAGCGTGAGGCTGCGGAAGCTAAATCAGAGGAAGCGCCCAAAGAGAGTCAGGTAGAGAAGCCTGTAGCACGAGCAAAAGCAAGTGCGCCAGAGGCGGACAGCATCTCTGTAGAAGCCAAGAGCAAGGAAGACAAGAAAGAGGAGCGCGTAGCTAAACCTGCTGTTGAGCAACCAAAGAAAGAGACGCCCACAGAGGCCAAGGGCAAGCCAGACACAGCGACGGCAGCGGATAAAAGTGCAGACAAAGCGGTGCCGGCGCCAACTGCCGAGAAGAAACCTTCCGACAAGCCAGTTACAACTGCAGCAGAGTCCGAAGAGGAGCCTAAGCGAGCCTTCAACGATCCTCGAGAGGTGCGCAAGCGCATACAGGCTCAGAAGACTCAAACCAGCAATAACTCGGCAGGCGCTTCCGCTCCCCAGCCAATGGCGGCCCCCAAAGCTCCCGAAGCGGCAACCATCGAATCCAAGATGGAAGCGAAAGAGCCTGAGCAGCCCCAAAAAGCGCCAGCTCCGGTGGCGGAGAAAGCTCGTGAGGAGGCCGAACCTCCCAAGAGCGCACCTAGCGCCCCGGAGGCAACTGTCGCTGACGTAAAGGCTGAAGACAAACCTTCATCTCAGGACAGCAAGGCGTCACAAGCCTAAGCTGGCGATAGCCGGCGCAATGACGCCGACGGCAGGTTGCAATGCCTGCCGTCGGCGTCTCGCTTTTTGCTCCCAGGTTCCGACCGAGACACAGCGAAAACCGTTATAAACGGGGCGCTTATGTCAGTGCAAAATGCGGATATTAATACTTCACATTTTTGCTGTAGCATCCGTTATCGGCATAAATTAGACTGATTCAAAGCGTCCTCTAAGGAACCCGTCATGCAATCCGAAGCTTTTCCCTTTACCTCCCAGGAAATCGACCATCTTGAGTCACTGTTGTTCGACAACGATCAAGAAGAAGAAAACCTGGATCTATTTGGGATTCACGGTCTCTTGAGCGCATTTGCCGTTGGTCCGGCGGACGCGGACGTCAATGAGTGGCTACGCCTTATCCTCGACGGCTCCTGCCAACTGGAGAGCCAAGAGCTTGAGGAAATCAAACAATCCATTCTGAGACTGTTCAAGCACATCGAGCAGCAACTTCACAGCGAGGAAAACGTCTCTGTACCAGAGGAAATCTTTGACGACGAAGACGCTCTCGCTAACTGGTCTGCTGGATTTATTGAAGGCTTCCTGAGCAATGAAAAGCTGTGGTTTGAAGGCTACGACGAAGCCGCGGTGGCGTCACTGCTGCTTCCTATGATGGCGCACTCCGAACTCTTCGAGGATGAAGACTTCGAGGACATAAAACACAATGACAAACTGATGGCGGAAATGGCGGACCAGATCCCAGAGAATCTGACCGATCTATACCTGCTCTATCACGCAAAGCAATAAGCTTGTTTTCAGGCAGCTCTCAAACCTTATTGAGGGCTGCGCTACCTCAGAAATCGAATCAGCAGTTCGTCTAATTTTCCCATCAAATAGACCATCAACCGACTATACCAACCCATCTTATTCAGGGAGGCCAAGGTTACCGCCCTGCTCTTTCTACGGCACTGCTCGAAAAAGCCCGCCACTTGAGTCGTAAATTCTGCATTCCATACTTCCTGATTCGCTTCCAGATTCCAACGATACGTCCAATGATCAAGATTGAATGACCCGACCGAACACCAGTCGTCGCATACATACACCTTGGCATGAATAAACGTCGGCTGATATTCAAACAACTCCACTCCCGCTCGCAATAAAGAACGATAATGACGCCGCGCGGCGTAAGTTACCCCAGGGTGATCACTCGTCAATCCCGGAACAATAATCTGCACTTTAACCCCTTGTCGCGCCGCCCAGCGCAGGGCGCGCCTGACCCGCCAAGACGTAACGAAATAAGGCGTAATGATCTGCAAACTTCCATGTGAGCGCTTAATGCGGCGCAGCAATTCACGCACGATGTCCTGCTTTCGCCACCCCCAACCAAAGGCGGCGCGCCCAGCCATTTCTCCACCTTTAACTGCCGCACGGCCCAAGGGGAGTATTATCTCGCTGCTTTCACGCCAGATTTCCCTAAAGCCCCTATCCCAGTCCGCCAACACCGGGCCCGAGATGGTCACAGCCACATCCAGCCAAGCCGTCTTGGCTTCTTGATCATCAGACTCGATAGCCTTTTCTGACAAGGGCTCCCCAGGATCTGGAGTTTGTGGGAAAAAATCGTCCGTAATCCCAAAACCACCCACCAACGCCACCTCGCCATCCACTAACACTAGCTTGCGATGATCTCTATGGAAGTTTCGGGTCCAACGTCGATAATTTATAGGATTGTATGCAGTGACATGAATATTCGCCGGCAAGGCGTGGGATAAAAAGAGGTCCCGCAGTACAGCGCGGGAACCGAAGTCATCCAGCAGTAAAAATATCTGCACCCCACGATTCGACGCTTCTTCCAATAAGGCATACACCCATTGAAAGGCCCGCCCTCTCTCCACCAAATACATTTCAATAAATATGTAGTGACGAGCGGAGGAAAGCGCCTGATGCAGCGCATGCAAAATTTCAATGTGCCCAATACTGAAACTGAAAGTGTTGTCTCCGACAACCTTGCATCTATCCATGAGCGTTCATTTATTGTCGAGCGCGCAAGACGTCAATGAGACTGGGTAAAGATTGAGCCATCTTAGGGAATCGGCCCAATTGACGCCAAGGCATCATAGCGCCGTGATAGTCGCTGCCTGCAGATTGCGCCAAACCAAGCTTTCCAGCCTCTTGCTGAATCCAGCCAAACTCGCCAGAGTTAATGTCGGGCACAGAGATCTCCACCGCATCTCCGCCACAGGCTTTAATTTCCGCCATCAGACGCCGCAGCTTCGTAGCAGTCATTTTGTATTTGAAAGGATGCGCCAGAGAACTGTATCCCTTACTGCGCTTCACAGCGGTAAGAACTTCTTCAAGGTCCGGCCAATACAGCTTCACATCGCCAATTTTTCCTGCACCCAGATATTTCTTGAAAGCCACATCGATTGATTCAACAGCCTCCATTTCCAGCAACGCCTGAGCAAAGTGCGGACGAGCCGGCACTCCACTTTCTGCAAACGTTTCCGCCCGGGCGTACAAATCAGCGATCTTCAGTTTTCTCTCCAGCTTATCGGCGATCACTCTGGCGCGATCCAAACGACGCGTTTTCTGCTTTTCCAACAGCGCAGCGACTTCGCTGCCTGCCAGATCAAAATCAAACGCCAGCATATGTATCGTCATTCCCTGCCACAGGCATGAAAACTCCGTACCGGCAATCAACCTGATCCCCAGCTCCTTATCCAGTGACGCATCCATCAATGAGCGCATCCCTTCCACTGTATCGTGATCAGTAATTGCTAAAGTTGTCAGCCCCCGACTTACAGCTAGCTCCAGCAGCTCTGCTGGACTTCGGGAGCCATCCGAAGCAGTGGTGTGACAGTGAAGATCGAAGTCATGATTGACAATCTGCATAAATGGTTACAAAACCCTAAAGTACAACGCTAGTAGAAAATACAGTATCATCTCGTCTAATTTAAGTTCTAATTAAAAAAGTTCTCCGCACGCCTAAACTTGCGTCATTGTGGGAGACAACAACGCCGACGGTCCTGACTGATCGTCGCCAAACGACACGGCTATCTATGAAACTGTTATTTGATTTTTTTCCGATCATTCTTTTTTTCGTGGTCTATAAAACGACTAACGATATCGTAACCGCTACCGCCGCGCTTATCCCCGCCACCGCCGCACAAGTCGCCTTCTCCTGGTTTAAATACCGGAAAGTGGAAAAGATGCATTTATTCGCCCTAGTTATCGTTGTGATACTGGGGGGCGCTACGATTCTATTTAAAGACGACACATTTATTAAGTGGAAGCCCAGCGTAGTGTGCTGGCTGCTAGCCGTCGTATTTCTGATTGGCGGCTGGGTAAGCAAAAAGAACCTTTACCAGCGCATGATGGAGGCGAATATCAGCCTTCCGCAGCATGCATGGTCCAAACTGAATTATTCCTGGGTAATTTTTAATGCCCTATTGGGGGGACTCAACCTGTATGTCGCCTACCACTACACCCAAGACCAATGGGTTAATTTTAAGCTATTCGGCATGCTCGGTTTGTCCCTGGTTTTCGCATTGATGCAGGGCGTTTACATCAGCCGCCACATGGAAGAGGACGAGCCAGCGCCATCCGATAGCGCTACAGGTAATGGCGATAACAAGTCCTTTTAGTTAACAAAGAAACTTCCAACATACCTCAAAGAATCAAGAGTCGCACAATGCTCTACGTCATTTACGCAGAAGATAAAGCCAACAGCCTGGAAGACAGAATGCAGGCAAGACCAGACCACTTGCAGCGTCTGGAAACATTGAAAGAACAGGGCCGCCTCATCCTCGCCGGCCCCACTCCGCATGTTGACGCCATGGACCCGGGACCGGCCGGTTTCAGCGGCAGCGTGGTGATAGCGGAGTTCCCATCATTGGAAGACGCCAAAGCCTGGGCGGACGCAGACCCCTATATAAAAGCGGGCGTGTACGAGAAAGTCACCGTCAAGCCATTCAAAAAAGTATTGCCCTGAGAACAACCAAACGCTCTGGGCGCTTGCACTACCCTGTCGATATAGTTTAAAAAACATTCGACTAATACTGCCGCTATCTAAAGCGGGAGGCAGGGTCAACTCAAACTGAGACAATGATACAAATGCGCCCGGGCTTTCCAACAATGTCACCGCATACTAATTAGGAATAACAACGTGGGAAAAAAAGCGCTTTTATTAGCCGGTTTGCTAATTTCCTCATTTGCATTTGCAGATACGAAATATATTGACGACACCATGTACGCTCCGTTGAGAAGCGGTCAGGGACTAGAGTTTCGTATCGTTCACAAAGGCGTCAAAAGTGGCACGCCGGTGGAGCATCTGCAAACCAACGCCGAGTCTGGATACAGCCTTATCCGCACCCCTGAAGGCATTGAAGGCTGGCTGCCCACCCGCTTTTTGATCAATGAGCCTGTCGCCAGAGATAAGCTCAACAGAATGACTCAGCAATATACCGCGCTACAGCAGAAATTTAACGACCTGCAGAACGAATACAGCCAGATCAAAGGCGAAAACTCCAACCTCGGCGGCGCTCGGGAGCAACTGGAAAAGTCCAACAAAGAACTCCAATTGGAGCTTAGCAATATCAAACGCATTTCTGAGAACGCCATTGCTCTGGATACTCGTAATCGCGAACTTAGAGAAAGCAATGAGAAGCTGAAAAACGAAGTGGAATTGCTCTCTGCAGAAAATTTGCGTCTGAAAGACAGCGACGAGCGCGACAAGATGCTATTGGGCGGCGGACTGGTGTTGCTTGGCGTCATTATCGCCCTGATTGTCCCCATGTTCAAAAGAGAGAAGAAAGCCGGCTGGTAACGCTTATCTACCCCCTTCCCTGAAAACTCGTCCGCAATAACATCCGAGTATGTTTGCGGACGAGTGCTACACTATTCATATATAAGGAAGCAGACAAACGTTTGCTTTTTTATTAAAGCCTTTTATAACCGGATACTTTCATCACTATATTTTTTATATCACAGTGAGCTGAAAACGCGTCCGGAATAATGGAAGCGGGTGTGCTTGAAAGGGGGGAAAGGTTTTCATGCTATCAATATATAGTGCCTTGATTCAATAGCACATACCAAATGTTCTACCAATAGGCCAACTTATAACAAATCCAGCTTTGACAGGTCCTTTTTAGCAGCGTATAAAACTAAGGACCCAATAACAATAAGTGAGGCCGCGATGAGACTGACAACTATGCGCGATTACAGCGAGAAACGTGATTTCATCCGTATGAAAGTCGACTCAGAAATTGTGTTGACTATCGCCGACACTGGCAGAAGCTTAACAGGGGTTTGCAAAGACCTGAGCGGGGCAGGAATGTCCATCGAAATTGGTGAGCCGTTCGCCGAGGGCGCAGAATTTCAAACGTCCCTCCCCTCGTCCAACGAGGCATTTCCTTCTTTTGAGACCATCGTCCGAGTAATCAGATGTACGCCTGTATCTGAGGACAGATACGTCATAGGCGTAGAGATCACCAAGGTCGTCAATTGATATCCATGAAAGGCGTCATTCGACGCCTTTTTTGTTTGCTTTGGCTCAATTACTCTTGAGGCATACTTAGCTGCTCTGGAGATACAATCACGCCATTATTGTCTGCATAAATATAATGGCCAGGTTTAAATGTGACGCCTCCAAAAGTAATATCCACATTCAAATCGCCAATTCCCCTCTTATCTGTTTTCATGGGGTGAGTACCTAATGCTTGAACGCCAAGATCAGTTTGGCGAATCACATCAACATCCCGGATGCATCCGTAGATAATGATCCCCTCCCATCCGTTGGCCGCCGCTTTCTCCGCCAGCATATCTCCCAATAGCGCCGCCCTTTTGGAGCCGCCACCGTCCACCACCATAACCTTACCATGCCCTGGTTGATCCACCTGCTGCTTGACGACAGAGTTATCCTCAAAACACTTAACCGTCACAATTTCTCCGCCAAATGAACTCCTGGCTCCGAAATTTTGAAACATTGGCTCAACCACTTTAACCAGCTGTGGATATGCGTCGCATAAATCTGGAGTGACATATTTCACTTATTAGTGCTCCCTATTTTTATGAAAGTGCAGAAGTATTATTAGAAGGTTTTTACCAAGAAACTTAAACGGCCAAGACCGCCTTTTAGAGAACCTTTTGCAGACAATCGGATTCAAGCGTCAGTATAGGTGGTCGGTTTGTAGTTAAAGCTTGTTCCGCTTCATGAACCATACGGTACGCCAGTTTATTTGCATCCAGTCCGGCATACTTTCTGAGCGGACCTTGCATCAGCGGATTCAGCCATGCCGCCGCCTTGACGCCCACGCCCTCCAAAAATCGAGACTCGTGACGCTCACCAAGCAGCAACGAAGGCCTGAATATCGTCACAAAAGGAAAGCCTTCTTCCAGCACCGCTCGCTCAACCTTTCCCTTGACGCGATTGTAGAAAAACAGCGACTTTTCTGACGCCCCTATAGCCGATACCAGCAAAAAGTGACTGGAGCCATTACGCTTCATCGCATGAGCCGCAGCAGCAGGATAGGCGTAATCGACCTGACTGAAAGCTTCCTGACTGCCCGCCTTTTTAATGGTCGAACCAAGACAGCAAAATACGTCATCCGCACTTATATCCGTCAGCTCTTGCTCCAATCGATCAAAATTAACCACTCTCTGAACCAATTTTTCGCTTTCCACTTCAAGAGTGCGACGCACAATCGCAGTAACTTGCCCATAGCACGTTGAAGCAAGCAGGCGACGTAGACATAATCCACCGACAAGGCCACTCGCCCCCAATATCAAAGCGCCGCGCTTCCCATCCACCATTTAGTCTCCTTTATCCAATTCCCAGTTGCACTTGATAAGACAGCAACCCAATCCCTAAACGCAAAAAGCCGGCATCAGCCGGCTTTGCGAATATACCTAACGCTGTCGTTACGCGTGTTTTTCCGCCAGGAAGAACCAGGTATCCATCACAGAGTCAGGGTTCAAAGAGACGCTATCGATACCCTGATCCATCAGCCACTTAGCGAAATCAGGATGATCGGATGGACCTTGCCCACAAATACCGATGTATTTATCCGCGTTCTTACAGGCCTGTATAGCCATGGACAGCAGACGCAATACCGCATCGTTACGCTCATCGAACAGGTGCGCCACAATACCGGAATCGCGGTCCAACCCCAGGGTCAGCTGAGTCAGGTCATTGGAACCGATGGAGAAGCCATCGAAGTATTCCAGGAACTGTTCAGCCAATAGCGCATTGGCAGGCAACTCACACATCATGACCAGACGCAGACCGTTGTCGCCGCGACGCAGTTCATTTTGTTCAAGCAGCTCAACTACCTGCTTGGCTTCGCCCACAGTTCGCACAAACGGAACCATGATCTCTACGTTGGTGAAGCCCATTTCATTACGCACTTTCTTCAGCGCGCGACATTCCAACTCAAAACAGTCGCGGAAAGAGTCCGAAATGTAACGGGAGGCGCCACGGAAGCCCAACATGGGGTTTTCTTCTTCCGGTTCATAGATGGTGCCGCCGATCAGGTTAGCGTATTCATTGGACTTGAAGTCAGACAAACGCACGATGACGCGCTGCGGATAAAACGCCGCCGCCAGTGTTGAAATGCCCTCAACCAGTTTCTCAATGTAGAAATCGACCGGAGACGAATAACCGGAAATGCGCTTCTCCACGACCTGCTTAACATCGCGAGGAAGGGTGTCAAAGTTCAACAGCGCCTTGGGATGCACGCCGATCATACGGTTAATGATGAACTCCAAACGCGCCAGACCCACGCCCTCATTGGGCAACGCCTGGAAGTCAAACGCGCGATCCGGGTTACCGACGTTCATCATGATTTTGAACGGCAGTTTTGGCATGGATTCAACGCTGTTTTTCTGCAATTCAAAGTCCAGCAGACCTTCATAGATCATACCGGTATCGCCTTCGGCGCAGGATACCGTCACATTGACGCCGTCCTTCAACAACTCGGTCGCGTCTCCACAACCGACGACCGCTGGGATACCCAACTCACGGGCGATAATCGCCGCATGACAGGTACGACCGCCGCGATCCGTCACGATGGCGGAAGCACGCTTCATTACAGGCTCCCAATCCGGATCGGTCATATCTGTGACCAAGACATCGCCATCCTTAACCTTATCCATCTCGGAGATATTGGTGATGACGCGAACCGGTCCGCTTCCGATTTTCTGACCGATACTACGACCTTCACAAAGCACTTTACCCTTCTCTTTCAACAGGTAACGCTCCATGACGGCGGAAGCGCGGCTCTTAACGGTTTCAGGGCGCGCCTGTACGATATACAGCTTGCCGTCGTCGCCGTCTTTCGCCCACTCGATATCCATCGGACGGTCGTAATGCTTTTCAATAACCAACGCCTGACGCGTCAGCTCATAAATTTCCGCATCAGTCAGGGAAAACTTACCACGATCTTCCTGATCAACATTCACCGTTTGCACGGACTTGCCGGCGGAGCCGTGATCGCCATACACCATCTTGATGGCTTTACTGCCCAGATTGCGACGCAGTACAGCGGGACGACCGGCTTCGAAAGTGGGCTTGTGAACATAGAATTCATCAGGATTCACGGCGCCCTGCACAACCGTTTCGCCCAGACCGTAAGATGCAGTGATAAACACAACATCTTTAAAGCCTGACTCCGTATCCAGGGTAAACATAACTCCACTGGATGCGGATTCGCTGCGCACCATGCGCTGAATGCCCGCAGACAACGCCACGTGACTGTGTTCAAAACCATGGTGGGCGCGGTAAGAAATAGCGCGATCATTAAACAGCGACGCAAAAACTTCTTTCACTGCGTGTCTAATATTTTCGACGCCAACGATATTCAGGAATGTTTCCTGCTGGCCTGCGAAAGAGGCGTCCGGCAGGTCTTCTGCAGTAGCGGAGGAACGAACCGCCACCGCCATATTCTGATTGCCTTCTTGCAACTTAGCGACGCCAGAGGCGATCGCTTCATCCAACTGCTTGGGGAAAGGAGTGTCAGTAATCCATTGGCGAATACGGGAACCGGTTTCCGCTAACGCTACCACATCGTTCACATCCAACTTGGCCAGCTCATCATGAATGCGCTTATCCAATCCTTCGGTTTGGAGGAACTCACGATAAGCGTGAGCGGTAGTGGCGAACCCCAACGGAACGGTAACCCCGGCATGGGCCAGGTTACTGATCATCTCGCCAAGTGAGGCGTTCTTTCCCCCCACTTTGTCGATATCGCCCATACCCAGGCTTTCAAACCAAATGATGTAATCTTCCAAGGTGCTTCTCCCTAGTCAAATCATAGCGTTTGGCGTCAAACTACGAAGCATGTCGCAAATCATAGCTCAGCGGCGCCACACAGTTGTAACCGTTTACCGAGATAACTACAAGTAGCAGCCATCCCTATGATGTTTATGCCTAATCTTATTTGTGATTCACTTTATAAGCGACTTATCCGGCGTAGTCTAGCATCTGTATACTGGGCTCTGCACCCAACAATACAGGAAGACAATTAGCAATTAGGCGATTACGATCAAGTCTTTCGATTGCGGCATTCCAGACCAGTCTTGTCGGCGGCGGGACTCGCGACAAAGGAAACGCACAGATACATTTAAATCATAACTAACTATTACTTCCGCCTTTTATATGCTTTGAGCAGGTTAAACTTCATGAAAAGAACCGCATTTTTTATATCCGACGGCACAGGCATTACCGCCGAAGCCTTGGGACAGAGTCTGCTGGCGCAGTTTGAATTCATAGAATTTGAAAAGATCACCCTGCCATATATCGACTCACTGGAAAAAGCCCGCAAAGCCGTCGCACGCATAGATAAAGCATCGGAAATAGACGGCAATAAACCCGTCATATTCGACACCATCGTAAACAGTGAAATTCGCGCTGAAATACGTAAAAGCCAGGGGTATATGATTGATATCTTTGGCACTTTCCTGGAGCCTCTAGAGCAGGAACTAGGATCAAAATCCACTTATACTGTCGGCAAATCCCACTCTATCGTCAGCAACTCCTCTTACAACCGTCGTATTGACGCTATGAACTACGCCCTGGAGAACGACGATGGAGCCCGGATCCGCTACTATAACGAGGCGGACATCATTTTGGTTGGCGTCTCCCGTAGCGGCAAAACGCCCACTTGCATTTACCTTGCACTGCAATACGGCATCAAGGCGGCCAACTTCCCTTTGACCGAAGACGACATTCTTGACCAGCGCCTGCCGGAATCGCTGCGCAGCTATCGCGAAAAGATTTTCGGTCTGACCATAGACCCCGAGCGTCTCGCAGTCATTCGTAATGAGCGCAAGCCCAACTCCAAATACGCCTCCATCAAGCAGTGTAATTATGAAGTGGAGGAAGTAGAGCTGATGTACCGTCGCGAGCGTATTCCTTACCTCAATTCCACCGACTATTCCGTTGAAGAAATATCCACCCGAATTATGATGATGACCGGCATCGAGCGCCGCATTCGCTAACAAAAAAAGCCCCGGCAACCTGCGTCGCCGGGGCTTCTATGTCATTACATCGCCGTGAGGCGAAGCGATTTATATCTTGTGAATAGCCAGATTCAGCTTGGTGAAAGTATCCTTAGCGTTCTCTCCACTCACCACCGCTACACTGGCCTCTTTGTTCAGCAGATAAGTGTTGGCCACCCTCTCCAAATCTTCCATCGTCACAGCAAGCACGCGACGACGGAACTGTTTCCGCTGCTCGGCCGTGCGACCGAACAACTCGCTATGGAAAGCGGACTTCGCTTCGCCAGCAGGAGAGCGCGGCTTATCAATGTTGCTCACTACGCCCAACACCGCCTGCTCAAGCTCAGCAGGGTCGTGTTCACGATTCAGCAGCCAAGTGACTGATTCGTCAAAGTCGCTCAACGTTCCCTCTATCCGCGGATCGCGGTAAGAGTAGAAGCGGAATACGGAGTTGGCGTTATCCTGTCCTGCTCCGGCTCCATAGGCGCCGCCCTGCTCACGGATCGCCCGATGCAGGAAGCCGTTGCGCAGATAGTGCCCCAATACAGTCAATGCCGCGGCATCGGCATGATCGCTGGGAACCGTCGCATAAACTTTCGCGCAGAAGCTTACTTGGCTGTTGGTGATCCAGCCCACCTGACAATGCTCTCGCGTAGCAGGCAGGTTAAGCAGGCTGACTTCAGAGTCAGACGCAGCCTCACCCCATCCTGCAAATGCAGCTTGATTGAACGCATCCAAATTGGCTGGCTCTGCAACGCTCAGGAACTGCGCCGGATTGGCGATAAGCTTCTGGTGCAGTTGTTTCAAGCTATCCGCAAACGCCTGTAGCTTCGCTTTATCCGCAAAGGATTTATCCAGCGCCTTGATCCACTGAATGCCCGCCAAACCGCCAGTGCGGTGACCAATCGCCCCCGCAGGACTTAAGCGACTCGCCGCCGCCATCATCGCCATACCGTGACCATTACTGGTAACGCCCTGCTCCCTTCTGGAAGCCAGCAACGCCACCAGCTCCTTGATGCGATCCAGCTCATCAAAGCGCGGCTGATATAAAAACTCTTTCATCAGACCAATCAACTCGGCCTGATTACGCTGCAACGCCTTGCCGGAAACAACCAGGAAGCCCTTGCACTTCTGTTCATCCGCCACCTCGCCGCGAATCTCCCAATAACAGGAAACACCGCCGGTGTAGGCGGATTGGCGCTCTTGCATCTCCAGATAGGAACATTCACCAGCGCCGACTTCCGCCAGACAAAAAGTCAGCAGCGGCAACAGCGACAATTCCTCATCACTCAGATCCGGCAACGGCAAAATAGCCTGATGATAGATTATGCCGTTAGTTCCCTGAGCATACGCTGTCAGCGGTAGGGCGCCTTGAGCCTTGGCCGGCTCAGGAATCGCGATATCCAGAGGAACATCATCCAGACCCACTTTAGGAAGAATATCTTCCGGGTCTTTTTGATTCTGACGCTCGTTCAGCGCTTGCGCCTGAGTGACGATTTTCTGCTTTTCTTCATCCGACAAACGGCTCTTAACCGCCTGTAATTTAGCGTGAGTATATTTTTCCCGCTGAGCTTCCAATTGCGCATCTGGAGCCAAGGTCAGAGTAATGCGATGTGGATTATCCAGCAGCAGCTCTTTCACCAGAGTCTTGATGTATTCCGGGTTCTTGATGCGCTCACGCAACTTCACCAGCACCGGATCAATGTCCAATAATTCCGCAGGATCTACGCCCTGCAGCGCAGGCGACATGGCCGCCAGAATCAATTGCAGGCCGTAAGGATAAGAATCGCCGGAAATCTCACGCTGACTCAGTTCCAACTGGTGCAACACAGCTTCCAGTTTCTCCAGTGGTACGCCTTCCGTCGCCACTTTTTCCAGCACGCCGACGACCAAAGACTCAAACGCTGCTGCGCGCTCAGGCTCAGAGCCTTCTATTCCGCACACAAACGCCATTTCTTTATAGGAGTCCTCCAAGCCGCAGAGGCCGGATGGAGAGTGCCCCAAATCCGTCGTCTCCAGTGCATGCATTAATGGAGATGCGCTGTTTTCCAGCAGAACATTGGACAGCAGGTGAGCTTCCAGATTGCGCTCAAGATCGCCGCTCGGCGTCAACAGCCAGCCCATAACAATATGTGACTTGGAGGCGGACTCTTCTTCCGCCGCCAGCGGATAGGCTTCTTGCACGCGAATCGGCGAGAAGTAACGCTTTTCATCACTAATCACAGGAATATCGTCAGAGCGCTCGAACTGTTGCAACGCCTTGTCTTCAAATACTTTCTGCAGCTCACTCGCCGGCAGATCGCCAAAGGTCATGAACACGGCGTTACTGGGGTGATAATGCTTACGATAAAACTGCAACAGTTGCTCGTGAGTCAGGTCGGGGATATGGTCAGGCTCTCCCCCGCTGTTGAAATGATACGTGGATGTCGGGTACAGATATTTGGTGACCGCCCCCCACAATTGCGACATCGGCGAACTCATTGCGCCTTTCATCTCATTGTAGACAACACCTTTGTAGACTAGGTCAGAATTGGGATTTTCCGCTTCTTCAAACTCAAAGCGGTGCCCTTCTTGCGCAAAATCCAACTCATTCAGATTCGCGAAAAACACGGAATCCAAGTAGACATCCAGCAGATTAAAATAGTCCTTGCGGTTCTGACTGGCGAACGGATAAGCCGTCCAGTCGCTGCTGGTGAACGCGTTCATAAAGGTATTCAGTGAACGCCGGGTCATCATGAAAAACGGATCGCGCACAGGGAAATTCTTGCTGCCGCACAGCGTTGTGTGCTCAAGAATATGGGCGACGCCAGTGGAATCCGTCGGCACTGTGCGCAACGCAACCAGAAAGACGTTTTCTTTTTGCTCGGAACTCAAGTGAAAGTGCCTGGCTCCGGTTTTCAGATGCCGGAATTCCTGAAGCTCAATTTTCAACGCATCTATTTTGCGTCGGCTAATGCATTCAAATGTGGGATGGGCGATATCCAAAGACAACGAGTCAGACATTTATTTCCAGCCAATCTTTACGAGTGTCGAGTTAGTTTTAATTCCTTGCGCCGCTCTCATGAAGGCTGCCGATACGCTCAAAACCGCGCCTACAGAGAACGACAATTGAAACAAGTGTAACAGAGAGAACAGATATTTACCGAATACCGTACCCGACATATCTTTCTATCTCCTCGATTGCGCACTCCTATGGCAGGCAATCATTTATTGGGAACATCGCGGTTGAGATAGGAGTCGAAATCCGGGCGCTGCGGCAGAAATTCTTCAAACAGGTTTGAGTTGACCAAAAAGTCAGCAGTCGCCGAATTGCAGGCGCTGGGCACATTCCACAAGGTCGCTAAACGCAGCAGCGCCTTGATATCGGGGTCGTGCGGCATCGGCTCCAACGGGTCCCAGAAGAATATCAGCAAATCAACTTTTCCCTCTGAGATCAAAGCGCCTATCTGCTGGTCTCCACCAAGTGGACCGCTATGGCAGCGCCTGACATCTACTCCCGTTTTTTCAGCAATTAATTTTCCCGTCGTCCCCGTCGCGTAGACTGTACATTTGTTCAGTTTAACGCTATTTTTTTCCACCCAGGCGATCAGGTCGGCCTTTTTGTTATCGTGAGCGATAAGAGCGACACTGGTGACGCCCTTGGGGCGATTTACTTGATCTGTCATGTAGTTACATCCACTATTTCAGACTTTATTCTATACATGCTAAAACGCTGACATCGGCAGATCGGATGTAGCTTTTTATACGAATATGTCAGAACCCAAAGGCAAAGACCAGACTCTATGACAAGCGAAAACAACAACGAAACGCCGACCGGCGAGTCTCCAGCTCCAGCTCCAGCTCCAGCTCCAGCTCCAGCTCCAGCTCCAGCTCCAGCTCCAGCTCCAGCTCCAGCTCCAGCTCCAGCTCCAGCTCCAGTAGAGATTGAAGCCTATTGGGTGGAACGCAAGCGTTATTTGAATGAAATCAAGAAAATCCCGGAGCTGCGCACCCGTTATTTGAAGTCAGCGCTCATTTACTTACTACGGCGCTTTCTATGGTCATTTACGTTCTTTCCTGTATTCATCGCATTCTGGGTGCCTTTGGTGCTGTCCCGCTTCAATCCCGTAGCAATGGTTCAGGACATTCTTCCCAGCTTGCAATCATTCGTGGAGGCCAACCCACAAAGTCAGGCGGCGACTATAGAAACTTTATTTATCGCATGGTTTTCAATCGGCTTCACCTTCGCAGTTTTTGACTTCATACTTACGCCCTTTAAAAGCCCTTACGAATATGAGGCGGATGTCCACATGCGCGCTTGGGAGGAGTTGCAAACTCGCAACAAAACTTAACAAGGACAGATATTTAGCGTGAGCCAATACCAACAGCAATGTGACACTATATGCATTTAATAGAAGCCGTGACCTATTTGGTTACAATCAGCCGGATTAGGGGCTAAGATGAATTACAAATTACACATGGGTTGGTAGGCAAGGTAGTAATAATGGTCGATCTGAGACCACTTTTATTTATCAATGCGCTTGTCCTGATGCTGCTGGTGACCGCCGGCTTCGCCCATAGGCAAGATATCAACATACCGGCGCTGGCGGATACCTTATCCCCCGCGACCGAGCGCAGGGCAGGCGATATTAAAACTACCGATTACGGCACGCCTATCGGCAGTGCGGATCTCAGCGCCCAGCTGGAAAGTTTCCGTTCTACCGAAAACGCGCCGGGGGAATCGCTGGAAGAGGCCATCCTGTTCGTCGATCAGTTAACGCCGGAACAACAGCAGGCGCTTGAAGATGCGGAAAACGGCGCGCTACTGGCGTCAGCGGACGCAGACCAGACGCTCTCCTTACCACAGCAAATTGTTGCGAAAGAAACCCAACAGTCGCCCTCCCCCACTATGTCGGAAACCGGCAAGCTGTTTATCCGTTCGAATGTCGCCAATGACAATGTCCTCATTAATGGAAAGCCCTACGGCGCCAGCGCCGTTGAAGTAGAGTTGCCGGCAGGCGAATACGAGATAGAGGTCAGCAAAGAAGGCTATAAAACCTTTCGTAATAAAATCGACCTCACCCGAGGCGACTCTCGCACCATCAGCGTGACGCTGGATCGCATCACGGTTGTGGAATACAAAGATGGCGTCTGGAAGCATGGCGTGGTAACTGGCGAAGGAACCTATGTCGGCAAAGACGGCTCCCGCTATCAGGGAGAGTTCGTCAACAAGCTGTTCCATGGCAAAGGCCTGCTGAAAATGGCCAACGGTGCGGAATACAACGGGGAGTGGTATGAAGGCCGCAAGCACGGACACGGCTCTTTCAAGCAGCCAAACGGCGACCTGTATGTCGGCGATTTTAGGGACGACCAGTTCAATGGCGAAGGTACGCTGACGCTGAAAAGCGGTGATATCTATACAGGTTACTGGGTTGATGGAAAGCTGAACGGCGAAGGCACGCTGACCGGCAAAAACGGTATGCTCTTTGTTGGCGGTTTTTCCGAAAGCAAATATCACGGCTCCGGTTCGTTAACCTATCCGGACGGAACTCATTACGAGGGAGGCTTCGCCAACGGGCAGTTCCAGGGCAAAGGGGAACTCATCTACGCGGACGGAAAAAAGTACACCGGACAGTTCTTTGAAGGGAAGTTTCATGGACAGGGGGAGTTACTGAACCCCAATGGCAGTAAGATCAGCGGTACATTTAAATTCGGTAAACCATATGGACTGGCGACGCTGACGACGCCGGAGGGCGAAATATTTACAGCCCGCAGCAGTAACCCCGGCGTTTGCTATCGCCTGAAAAGTTATAGAGCAACTCAATGCCCGCCTTTAGAAGGCTGGTAACAAACACCCAAAGTCAGCTATGTTAGCCCGCTGTGACGGTGACATTGGTATTTGAGGTACACCATGACAATTAAAACTGCGTTACTCGTTGACGACTCCAAAGTAGCAAGGTTTGCGCTCAGCAAGCTACTTGAAAACGTCAGCATGAACGTAAATCTGGCCGGCTCTGCGGAGGAAGCGCTCGATTATCTGAGCAAGAACTCGCCGCCCGACGTGATATTTATGGATCACTTGATGCCGGGTATGAACGGAGTGGAAGCCTCCAAGGCGATCAAATCCAATCCGGATACCGCCGCCATTCCGATCATTATGTGCACGTCGAAAAAGTCCAAGGAGTTCGAGGACGCAGCCAAGCGCTTCGGCATTTACAACATTCTCACCAAGCCGCCGCAAACCGATGGCTTGCACAGCATTCTGGAGCAGCTTAACCGGGATATTGAAGCCGGCAGTCTAGCTTCAGCGCCTATCGATCTGACCGCCATGGATTTCGCCTTCAGCGACCATGACGTAGATGATACGGAGGAAACTGCCGTTACGAACGTCAAGGCCAAAGAAGAGCAGCCACCCTCGCCTCATGACGCCTTGCCCGTAAACGGAAAAGCCTTCAGCCTGCCAATAGAAATGATCGAGCAGGTCGCGCGTTCTACAGTGAAAACCAGTTTGAACACGCGCGTTCACGAACTATTAAGCGACCTGTTCGATGAACAGTACGCCCACCTCAAGCGCTTGTCGGAAGAACTACAAAACAGACATGATGAGCGTATAGAAACTTTTTATAGCCGCATTGAAAACCAGATTACAACCAGCTTCGCCGCACTCAAAGAAGAGGTGTCCGCTGAGCTGGCCAGAGAAATCAGCCAAGAGCTGAATGAAATCAAGGAAGAGCTTAAAAACGCCGCGCCGGCGGCCTCCGCCACAGGCTCTTCTCCCGCCATCACTCAGAAGCAATTGGATGAGCTGAAGGACCACATGACGACAGTGCAGTCCATTGACACTGAGTTCTGGCAAACCCTGCAGGCGGAAGCCATCCAACAAGCGCATGATATCTCCCGGGAAACAGCGGAAGACATCGCTCAACGCACTATTGAGCTGTACGCGGAATCGCAGCGTAGCGCCAGTAATAAAGCTTATATGATTGCTTTATCGATCAGTATCGGCGTATTCGCCGCAGGCGTCGCCTTTATCTCCGGCATATTCGGCTGATTACTCTCCTGCCATCTCCCGCCCCCCATTGATTGTTTGGCGAGGCGGGGGAAGCCCCAGGAAAATACTCAACTTTACTGGACTTACACGCTTTTAAGCGATATAACGCAGCATTAATTTCGCACACATAGCTCATTTTATAGCCACCCCTTATGAATCGTCTGTTTGTTGATCACCTTACCGTCCTTGATTTTTCTTACCTTCACCCTCTCCGCGGCATCGTTGGAGAAAGCTGGATTATGGATATTGAGCTTTCCGGCGACCTGGACGAACAAGGCATGGTGTTCGATTTTGGCGACGTCAAAAAAATCCTTCGCCAGGCTGCGGAGGATATGATCGATCACAAGTTGGTGGTGCCTCAGGATCTGCTGGACATGAATGTCGAGCAAAAAGGCGAGCGCATTGAAGTCAGTTGCGGCTTTCCCGGCGACGCACAGTTTCACATCTCCTGCCCTACTGACGCCATCGCCGCCCTGCCCCTGACAGAAATCGATATCGAGTCAGTGGAGCCTCTATTGACCAAGCACCTGCAAAGCGTGGTGCCGGACAATGTGAAAAAGGTGAAAATCCGCCTGCGTGAAGAAAACATTCAAGGCGCTTACTACCACTACACTCATGGATTGAAAAAGCACGCCGGTAACTGCCAGCGCATTGCTCACGGCCACCGCTCCAAGCTAGAAATATTTGCAGACGGACAGCGCAGCCAGCTCACCGAGTATCAATGGGCCAAGAAATGGAAAGATATCTATATCGGTAGCTGGGAAGATGTCGCCCAAGAAGAGACTATCAATGGCGTTGAGCACATTCGCTTTAAATACGCCGCCTCACAGGGTGACTTTGAGCTACTAATGCCGAAGAAGCGCGTATATATGATTGATACTGATTCCACTGTTGAGTGGATCGCTGAACATATTGCGCAGACTCTGAAAAAGCAGCGCCCGCAAAACTGGTTTACTGTGCGAGCGTACGAGGGCGTAAAAAAAGGCGCTATCGCCGAACGTTAGCGCCTCTATATCGAAAAAGCGGAGCGGGCTAAGCCCACTCCCCTCTCAAAGCCTTAACTTTTTCCTCCAGTGCATCCGATCTGACTTTTTCCGGCTCCCAGCTTGCATCCGCTACCAGCTCGACTTTCGACCAGAAGCGCCGTGGCAGTTTAGCCAACGCCATGCCATCTTTATGGCTGAAGAATGAGCCCCACAACCCTCGTAGCGCCATTGGCGTTACAGGCACAGGGTTGCGCTGAATAATTAGTTCAATCCCCTTTCTGAACGCATCAATATCTCCCGTCTTTGTCAGGCGCCCCTCAGGGAAGATACAAATCACTTCGCCATTCTCCAGCGCTTCGCTAATCGCCTCGAAAGCGCGGTGATAGGTATCCGGATCTCTCTTTTCGGAAGTGATGGGGATGGTGCGCGCAAGCTTGAAAAACCAATGCAGTCCCGGCATTTCGTAAATACCTTTATCCATGACAAAACGCACAGGTCTGCGCACAGCGCCGCCGATCAGCATTGCGTCAACATAACTGACATGGTTGCACACCAACACAACAGGCCCTTCCTCTGGAATATTACTCAAACCTCGATGCGTAACCCGATACATCGTGTGACCCAAAAGCCATATGCAAAAGCGCAATGCAAATTCCGGCACTTGCTTGAATATATACACGGCGACAACGGCGTTCATGATCGCCAGCACCAGGAAGTATTCGGGAATGCTCAACCCTATGAGTGTTAAGAAAACAATGGCGAAGGCTGCGCTGAACACCATAAAAATAGCGTTCATGACATTATTCAACGCAATGACCTGCGCCCGTTTCTTTTCTTCTGAGCGCTCCTGAATCAATGCATACAAGGGCACAATATAAAAGCCGCCAAACAAACCTATAAACAATAGATCCAATAACACGCCATAACCGGAGGGATCAGCCAGAAATTCTCCAAACGTTCGTAGCTCTAAAGCATTAACGGCAGGCGTCGCAAAGTAGAGATGGGCGCCAAACAGGGTAAGCCCCAGTGAACCGATAGGCACCAGTCCAAGCTCCACTTTGCCGTCCGACAATTTACTGCACAGCAGCGATCCCGCCGCAACGCCGATAGAAAACAACGTCAATAGCCCCGTAGCGACGGCAGGATTCCCCAATAAATATTCTTTGGTGAAAAGATTGAATTGAGTCAGGTAGCTCGCCCCCAAAAACCAGAACCAGCTAATAGCCATCACCGAGAGAAACACTGCGCGGTTGCCTTTCACGTCACGCACGGTTCCCATGGTCTCGGTAATCGGGTTCCAATTAATTCTTAGCTGCGGGTTGACCGAATCCGCCTGCGATATCGAACGACTGGCGACATATCCAGCGATCGCACAGACAATAATGCCGCCGGCGATCAGATTTACGCCCCCCTCACGGCTAAACAAAACGCCAGCGAGGATAGTGCCGAACAATATCGCCAGAAAGGTGCCCATTTCCACCAGCGCATTTCCAGCCAGCAGCTCTTCGTGCTTCAAATGCTGCGGGAGAATGGAGTATTTCACTGGACCAAACGCTGCAGACTGCACCCCCATCATAAACAACAAAAACAACAGTAGAACTTTGGACTCAGTAATAAAAGCAAAGGCGGCCAGCGACATGAGCGCAATTTCCACCAATTTGATGATCCGAATTAACTTTCCCTTCTCGAACTTATCTGCGAGCTGGCCCGCCAGGGGTGAAAACAGGAAAAACGGAAGGATAAACAAACCCGCCGCCACATTTACCAGCGTTGCGCTTTCTTCTTCGCTCAGCTTGTATGCAAACAGCAGTAAGATACCCTGCTTGAAAAGGTTGTCGTTAAAAGCTCCAAACGCCTGCGTCAAGAAATACGGCAGAAAACGAATGGAGCCGAGCAGATTAAACACGCCTTTATTAGCCATGAAGGAACTCCGCAAGGGCGAAACGCAATCGGATAGCAAGCCGCTATCCAGCGAATTTTTATAACATTTTGTTTTAGCGAAGATTAGCAGCAGCGCTTCTGGTACGCCATGCAACATTCGGCGGGTTGCGAATAATTGCCCACCGAGTATCGATATCCGCATCATCCTATTAATACATAGACTTGTTACAACCTTCAGAAACCAAGTCTATTCCAGTATCGCTCGTATCTCTAAGAGCAACAGGCGCTTCGGGAGCGTTCTCCAAGCCCTTACATTCTGTAATTTTTTGTTGAGAAACAATTCGTTACCGAAATAAACAGAATCCCGTCACAGGCTTAGTTTAAACTCCATCGCAAAATTAGGAGCTGGTATAAGGCGGTACCTACAGTGAAGTCCATGTCATTTGCAGGATTTGCATCAATTTTATCTGCTTGCGTACGTAATAAATCCTTACCCATATTCACAGGCATTTTCTTTCTGACAACTTTGGTAACCGGTTGTGGAGGAGGCGGAGGTTCATCCAGCTCTACAGATAATGGCGCATACGTATTCTGGGATGCCCCAACCACTCGAGAAGATGGTTCGCCTTTGGCGCTTTCAGAAATTGATAGTTATCGTGTTTATCACAGCTTTACGCCAGCAAGCTCAGAGAAGAGTATAAAGGGCGATAAATGGAGCTCTATTCAAATGTCCGCCACTTCCGACTCATACTATTTTGACAACCTCAAGCCAGGCGAACACTACTTTGCAGTCACAGTGGTAGACACTGACGGCTTTGAAAGCGAGCCCTCAAAGATTCTTCCCAAGACAGTTCGCTAACCAGTTTTACACACCTTCCCCTTAGTCCTTGTGTAAGCGCCGCTGAAGTTTCCGGCGCTCTTCTTCCATTCGCGCTAATAGCTGCTCAAGCGGTGATTTAAATTTCACTGTTGCCGGAGCCATCGCTTCCAAATATTGCTTCTGCCGCTCTCTAAGCTCATTTAGCTTAGCAAGCACACTCTGCATGCCGAGCACAAAGCTTGAGCTTTGTGCATCATCTGAGGGCGCCTGAGCGCCTTCTAAATTAAGCTCAGCACGAGCATCTTCAATTACTTCTGCAGAAAAGGGTCTCATACTGGCTGGAGCGGAGTGCGCAAGGTCAATTTCCTGCACGGTGCGCACATCGCCATTTTCCATCAACATTATGCCCGTGGACTTAGTGCGCCCAAGCACCCGACCATAATCACCCACCAATTCAAACGAGTCCGGCGTCGAGCCCAAATATATCGCGCCGACACCGACCTCCTTCAGGGACAATAGCTGCCTATCACCATTCTCAGAAGCCGCCCAAACGCGCAATTGGGAAAAGACAGGATCAGATTCGTCAATCCAACGATTGCCGTCCGCATCATAACGAGAGAGGTCACCAAGACCATCGCCACTGTAGGCACCGAACATTTCACCGCCATTATTAATTTTTCCATCGCCATTTACGTCCAGCACCAAGTAGCCACTGCCAACGCCCAACTCAGCAATATCTTCCTGCCGCCCGTCTCCATTCAGGTCAAAACTGAAGGATGTATTACGCAGCGTCGCAGTCTCCGCACCAAAATTCAGCACCAACGGATCAGTCATCACTCTTGCGCTGACCAAAAGGTTAGATTGGCTTTCAACGACACTCGCACGCTCACGATTAAGATATAAAGTGAACGCAATCTCCCTACCATCTTCCAGGTTGATCACACCGGAAGAAACGGTTGTGGAGCTTTGTGACTCAGAAACAAAGGAATAGCGACTGAATGCAACAACGGCCTCGCCCGCGAGCGATACGCCACCTGTCGCCCCACCTGCGATCACCTGTACCGCCTCCTCTCCCTGCAACCCAACCTGAATAATCTGCGATAAGGCCGAACTCCTATCCAGCACTTCTGTCTGACCATCGCCAGAAAGCACCCTGGAGTACACCTGAGCGCTTTCAGATTGATTGGCGTCGTAGTTGAAATAAGATTGTCGCTGACCAAGCAAATAAGAACCGGAAGTATCTACTGGCGAAGATTGCGAGGAGACAAACAAAAGACGTTCGCGCTCCAGCGTTTTTTCCTGCGAAACACTCTGATTGGTCAACTGAATGGAAGAGGATTGGATCTGCATGAAGCCTCCGCCCAACAAACTGCAGTCGCTAGCAGGTTATCGGCGGTGGTGAGAAAAACTTCAGCCTCGAAAGCATAAAAAAACCCTCATATCTTTCGATATGAGGGTTTTCGATTTGGCGTCCCCTAGGGGATTCGAACCCCTGTTACCGCCGTGAAAGGGCGGTGTCCTAGGCCTCTAGACGAAGGGGACTAGAAACTTGGTGGAGCCAGACGGGATCGAACCGTCGACCTCAACGCTGCCAGCGTTGCGCTCTCCCAGCTGAGCTATGGCCCCGTGTCACAACGGAGGCGTATGTTAGAGAGATCTCCCCATTGAGTCAAGCGTTACCTTTGAAAAAATTCTAATTTTTTTCAGCAGTGTCGATAGCGGCTGAAATTTGAGCGAACTCTTTCTCCGCCGCCTTCAGCCCCTTCTTGGACAGCCCGCCCAATACTTCCAGCGCAAACCGCAGTCTGGCGCGGGTCATATCAGGCCCCAGAGCTTCCATTGAGTCCACGACTGACCAAGAATTTGGCGTGCCTGCGATGGACACGAAAATCGGCATCATGAAGTCGCCCATTTTCACACTCATCGCTTTGCTGAGCGCTTTCAGGTCAGCAAAGATATTCTCTTTGGTCCAATGGCGTTGTGCTTCCAGTCGCCACAGTGAATATTGCAGCACTTTCTTGAGCTGCTCAGCCTCCAGCTTGGAGGCGGCGAAATCTTCCTCTTTAATCGGCAAATAGCCGCTGAACATGAAGGCCGCCAACGGAGCCACATCGGACATTGTTTCCGCTCTGCTTTGCACATGAGGAATCATCTTGGCGGCGTAGTCATTATTGTATGACCAGTGCACCAAACGCTCCAGGAACTGAGTTTCGCTCAGATTCTCTCTCATCCAGAGCCCATTCAGCCAACGTAGTTTCACTACGTCAAAAACCGGTCCGCCAAGGGAAACGCGCTTAATGTCGAAATTCTCGATCATTTGGCTCAGCGTGAATTTTTCGCTCTCGTCAGGCATGGACCAACCCATCCGGCCCAGATAATTAAGCAGCGCCTCCGGCATCACGCCCAAACGCTCATAGAAATTGATGCTGGTTGGGTTCTTGCGCTTGCTTAGCTTGGTTTTATCCGGGTTGCGCAGTAACGGCATATGGCACAGCGTTGGCATTTCCCAGCCAAAATATTTGTACAACAGCATGTGCTTAGGCGCCGAGTTGATCCACTCTTCACCGCGAATAACGTGGGTGATTTCCATCAGATGGTCATCCACCACATTGGCCAGGTGATATGTCGGCATGCCGTCGGATTTCAATAGAATCTGGCAGTCGACCTGCCCCCAATCGATTTCAATATCGCCACGCAGCATGTCTTTCACAACGCACACGCCTTCATCCGGTACTTTCATCCGGATAACGTGCGGCTCGCCAGCAGCCAGACGACGCTTCACTTCATCTTCGGGCAATTCAAGATCGCCTTTTATGCCCGGGGGCAAACCTTGCGCTTTCCGCTCTTCGCGAATGACATCCAACTCTTCCGGCGTGCGGAAGCAATAGTATGCGTGTCCTTTAGCAACCAATTCTTCAGCATAAGCGCGATAACTGTCTTTTCTTTCGCTTTGACGATAAGGCGCATGAGGACCGCCGACATCCGGCCCCTCATCCCATTCCAGCCCCAACCATCTCAAAGCGCTCAGAATGTCTTGTTCCGATTCTGTCGTACTGCGAGTCTGATCAGTATCTTCAATACGCAGAATGAATTTACCGCCGTGCTGACGAGCGAAGCACAAATTGAAAAGCGCAATATAAGCGGTTCCTACGTGAGGATCGCCGGTGGGAGATGGTGCAATACGGGTTCTTACCGTCATGGTAGCAGTTACCTGTTTTATATCTCAGTGAATCGGGCCCGATTTCAGGCCATAGCAAAGTGAACAGGCATTATAAACATGGCGACAGCGACTGCACACACCCTGAGGAAGGTTAGTCGGGGAAGAAACTAAACTCTTACACCGCCACGCTCGCCAGTAGGCAGGTCAAAAATTTTAATGCGGTAATCCACCCTCACGTCATCAACAGGAACCGCTTCTGAAAGGTAATGTCCTTGCGCCTGATCAGCGCCGACGGTAAGCGCCTGCTCCACTTGCGCCCGACTCTCCACGCCCTGCACCACCACCTTCAGCTCAAGACTACGCGCCAGATCGCAGATCGCCTTCAGGACAACCGGGCTTTCTTTATCCACATACAGTTCCTGCATGAAGTTTGGCGAGACTTTCAACGTATCAATAGGCGCACGACGCAACGCCGACAAAGAGGAATCCCCAGAGCCAAAATCATCCAGCGCCACAGACACTCCGCGCTCACGCAATCGATTCAAGAGAATTAAGGCGTCCTTGTTTTCCGCTTTTAGCAAGTCCTCGGTAATCTCCAGTTCGAGCGTCTCTCCTGGCAGACCGTAACGCTCCAGGCAATTACTGATTTCGCTAAGTACTTCGTTCATCCTTAAGTGATGCGGAGAAAGATTAAATGATACGGTCACGTCATTACCGACGCTTTGCTGCAGACTCTTTATCGCGCTGCAAACGGCCTCAAGTAACTGTTTGCCCAGCTCAATAAGGTGGCCGGATTCTTCCGCCACAGAAATAAACTGTTCAGGGAGCAATATACCCAGCCGCGGATGATTCCATCGAGCCATCGCCTCAAACTCCGTGGCGACGCCGGTCCTTAAATTAACGCGAGGTTGAAGGTGCACCGTAAATTCTTTTACGATCAGGCCATCCTGAATATCTCGCTCCAACTGCAACCGTTTCTCTGCAGAAGTGTTGAGGGCATGCGTAAAGAATCGGAAGCATGCCCCACCCGCTTGCTTGGCTTCGTACATGGCCAAGTCCGCACTTTTCAACAGCAGCTCTGGTGTCTGCCCGTCCACCGGATATAAGGCGATACCGATACTAACCGACATGGATACGCTGTGCTCATCCAAGGTAAAAGGATGATCAAATGCAGCAAGAATTCGGGAGGCGACCAATGAAACCTGATGCGCTTTACGGATATCTCTCAGCAGCACGGTGAATTCATCGCCGCCGGTACGCACCAACACTCTGTCCATATCGCCAAATTCCGTCATCACCTGTCGCGCCACTTCATCGGAAAGCCGCAGGCTGGCGCTGATTCGGTCAGCCACCTGTCGGAACAACTCATCGCCCACTTTGGAACCATAAGTTTCATTGACGCGCTTGAAGTGGTCGATATCGATAAACAGCACCGCCAACGCCTGATCCTGCCTGCGAGTATAACTGACCGCTTTTTCCAGAATGCCGGAAAAGGCGGTGCGATTAGGTAAGCCCGTCAGCGGATCTAAATTCGACAGGCCCTTCACACGCTCAATTTGCCCACGCTGGGTTGAGGCCATTTCCTCAAACTCCGCGCTGAGACGACTTAGCTCATCATTACCGTCGAACACCCATGCGATTTCAGCGCCACTGCGAAATGCCGCGATTTGACGCTGGAGGCGATTAATCGGCTCCAGCAGCAGCTTGTTTAGCTTCGAATAAATCAACAAAAACGCCACGATAACCACAATCACTACAAACCAGCCCAAGGCAATCAGGATTGGCGTCACCATTCGGTCCACTACCTCCTCGGTGACGATACCGGTAATAAAAAGCTGCTCATTAACGCGATAGAAGCCGCCAAGGTAATCCTGATCCCCCAGAGTAAATCCTCTCAATCGTCCTATGCCTGAGGTAATAATCTGCTTTACCAGAGGGGCCCATAGCTTCAGTTCCTTATCGTTAAGAAAGTAAGATGCTCCCTGGGGATCACTGACCACAACATACCCTTCAGGATTATTCAGCTTTTTGCGCAACATCTGCATCACATCCTCGATCCGCATCACTACCAGAAGATAGCCTTTGGTCAGATCCGTCGTGCCGAGATACTCCACCGCCTCGTTGCGATGATCTATTCGTTGCGCCTGCACATATTCGATGTACCCGCCCTCTTCCACGAAAAACAATTGCTCCGCGTAGCTCGGGCGCTGGGCCGCTACTCGCTCAATAAAATCGTGGTATTTAGGCGGAGCTTTGGGGTCTTCCGCATCCCTTGAGTCAATACTGCCATCCGGTAATAACAGGGCAATATCGACATATGAAGGAAAGGCTTTACGGTAGTCAGCGAACAACCCCAGCAATGCGGGCTGCATGACTTTGTAGCGCACCGTATCAGGGAGATTCAGGTAGCGGCGAATAATGTCATTGGAGACGAACAACTCCAGATTGGCGCGTGCGGAGCTAAAATCCTTGTTGAGCTCATCACGCCCACTGCGCAAAGAGAGATCAAGCTGATGCTCCAGTATGCGCATGGTGTTCTCGCGAATATAAAGGTACGAAAGACTGCCGAACATAAGCAGCGGCAATACGATGAAAGGCAGGACAAATAGAAAGATGCGCGCTCTTAACTGCAGTTTTAGCATGGCGGCGTATCCATTCTAGCGCTTAATAGAACGAAACATCTGGTTGCGCAACTTTAACACCTCCGGCGAAATGACTTTGTAAGTATCCGCCTTATCCATCACGTTTTTAGGCGGGTAAATATCAGGGTTTTCCAGATGCTCCTTTGACAACTTGGAGGCCGTCGCTTTATTCGCCGACGCATAGTGCAGAAACTCAGACAGCTTGGCGGCGTTTTCCGGGCGCAGCAAAAAGTCGATAAACTGATGCGCCTCCTCTTTATGTTGGCTTTTTTTGACAACGCCAATGTAGTCCACCCACAAATTAGTGCCCTCAGCCGGCGCCACGAACGCCACTCTTGGGTCCAATTCGTGCAGACCTACCGCATCTCCGTTGTACATCATGGCCATTACAATATGGCCTTTGATCAGTTCAGAGTTCTCATCAATAAGCGGATAGGCGTAACCCGCCACATAAGGCTTCTGCTGTTCCAGCAGCACGCCAGCCGCTTCAACCTGAGCGAGGTCCGTCGCATTCATGGAATATCCCAACGCCACTAACGCCATTCCAAATGCGTCGGCGGAATCGTCGATCACCATGATTTTTTGTCGCAGACTATGATGGGGTTTAAAAAAGTCCCGCCAACTGGAGGGCGGCTGCGGAAGCTTGTCACTTCGGTAGGCGATGCCGATGGTTCCCCACAACAGGGGCACACCAAAGCCCTCCACCTCTCCAAACTTTCTCATCCAATGCTCATCCACATTGGATAGATGGGGCAATAGCTCCGGCTGTAACGCATCAATCCATTCTGGAATCACATATTCCCGCATAGACGCGCCGGCGCTGATAATCAAATCAAGCCCAACGCCCTGGGTTTCCGCCAGCAACGCTTGCTTGCTTTCATCAGAGGAGTAATAAAGTTCCCGCACCTGAACCCCCGTTTCCTTTTGAAAGGCGTCCAGTAACTCAGGAGGCATGTAATTCGCCCAGTTATACAAAACCAGCTCGACACTATCCGCTCCCCTTACCGCGGAAGGATAGAGAAGGCTAACCCCCCATATGGTCAACCATAGAATCAGGCGATGCTCCATGTCGGCGGTGTCTATCAGTTGTCCGATATCCGTGTTTTTGCACTACGCCGGGGATATGACGGTATTTGCCGGAAGCCCTGGCCACTCTCTTTGAGATTAGCAGAAGCCCCGGATATAGAAAGAAAAAAGCCGGGTGACTCTCATCACCCGGCTTCTTTAAAAGATTCTTCCATTAGGCCTTGAATTCAGCGACCCATTCGCCGTTAACGTCAGGCCAGCATTGAACCAGCAGCACTGTGTTGGCTGCTATGAACGCGTCCAGTGCGCCATAAGATGCAAAACGTCTAATCACAGCTGGTACCTATTTCATTAATACAACTTTACTTCTTTTGCCACCCGGTTAAAGAGCCCGGCATGGCTCGACTTCCTGACGACGATCAGCCAATCACCGACAAGTAAAGATGAAGTTTAGTCATATCTATAGGAATAAAAATCCGAGAATCTCCGTATCCTAAAGGGTATACAGGGATTCGCGGGTATTCGAGACAGAGAGCCTGGCGACATCGCCCGCTATAAGCGGAACCTCACCATATCGTCTTCGACCGTAATTTCTCGCACAGCGCCAACAATTTTACTTGCAATACCAACGGGCTCTTTCAACTTATAGACAGGATAAGCCCCATAATATGCATTCAGCCAATCGCTAATACTGCTCCACAAAGGCTTGCGAACGCCCTCAGGCACGAAACGATTAATAAAGCGAGACTCGACATTCAGCACTTTAATGTTATCCAGATACAGAGCGCCTGAATCCGCCTCCCATCGTATCGCCGCACTTCCAGTAATTCGGAGCGGCTCCTCAATACCAACGCCCAAAATTCGGGTGGACAACATCGGCTCAGCATCCAACATGACATATCCGCCTTTATCGCCCAACAAAGCAATATTCAGTCGCTGCAGGTCCAGTTGCGCCTGTACGGACAGGCTTTGGCGCATAAGGTCCGGCAGGATGCCACCCAGTCCACCCAAGTCTTCCGGCGCACGGACCTGCACATTGATAATGCCTTGGATAGGGAGCTGCTTGTTAATACTGCCCTGAATTTCCGCTTCTTTTACCGTAAATGAATCGCAGCCGGATAAAACGAAGCTCAGAGCAGACGAAAGCTGTGCAGCAAAACGCATAAAAGATCACCAAGAATTCGAGATAACGTTGGAAACGGAGTCAAGCGCTTAATATAACGCCTAGGTGCGGGTGGAAAAATGCTTAAGGATTGACTGAATTGTAGGAGCCGCTGCGCTTTAAATTGCGTAAATCCGCAGGATTGATCGCAGCGAATCGATTTCGTCCAGATTCCTTGGCTTTATATAAGGCTTCGTCCGCCAATCGAATCCACTCTTCTTTTGTCTCGTCTTCGCCAGGAGAACCAGCCGCGACGCCACAGCTTACGGACACATACTGGGCGACTTGCGAAAAATGGTGAGGGAGTTTCATTTCATAGACGCGCTTAACCAAGCGCTCAGCCACCTGCTCTCCAATATGCAGGTCAGCGCCGGGCAACACGATTAAAAACTCTTCTCCTCCATATCGGGCGACTAGATCAAGCCGCTTGTTAGCGCCTCGACGCAACGCCGAGGCGACCTCCTTGAGCACTTCATCGCCCATGTCATGACCATAGTGATCATTAAAGTCCTTAAAGTAGTCAACATCGCAGATAATAACTGCGATATCCGACTTCTGCTCCAAGGCCAGTTTCCAGCGCTCGTCCAGATATCCAATGACCGCTCGACGGTTCGCCAGCCCCGTCAACTCATCACGAAACGACATCTCACGCAGCTTTTCGCTTTGCTCCTGCAACTGACATAACAACTGATAAAACGCCCTGCCAAGCTTTCCTATTTCGTCTCTAGGCAGCTTGGGCAGATCCAGCTTTTCCAATTGCGGCTGACTTTGAACACGCCTGACATAGGCCTCCAGTCGCGCCAATGGGCGCAGCACCAGCATCAATACAAGGAAGGCGAAGATACCCAATACTGCCGTTAATAAATAGGAGGCGTAGCTCATCGCCCGGTCAAACGTCGCTGCGGTCAGATTAAAAAAATCACGGTCGGCGTTGATGCGCACCAAAATGCTAAGATCGCTCTCAATATCGGGAATCAGCGTGTAGCCCTCCAACTTGGAGTTGCTGACTTCCCGGGTATAAATAGGTTCATCCACCGTCAATCTGTCGGCGATATCGCGCAAGTCATCATTGAGCTTGGGGTCATGCATCCAAAAGACTGCGAATGGAACCCCCACCAACTGCTGCAGATTCTGTAACAACCGCCCGCGCACCAAGCGGCCAAACAACAACACGCCATTCGCCGGTCCAGTCAGGTTGGAGCGAAACACTGGCCGCACACTGACAAACATCAGCCCTGATTCAGTCCCCATAATCCCGGAATATCCCGAATACGGGTCCTTAAAATCGCCGAGCGCCACCCCCAGGATAAAACCAGGATCAGGCGGGCCGTCCAAGGGCAACTCTTTCACATACAGCGTCTCCCCGGTTTCCTGATCCCACGTCTTTCCCCAAACCACCTCGCCATTGGGCTTATAAAGCATCATCGCGTCGATCTTGAGATTAACGAATGTAGCGTCGCCGAGATTGGACTCTATGTATTCAGGGTAAGGTGATTCAACAAAGCGGTAGGTGTCGTCCCAGGCAGCCCAGTCCAAGGTATATTGATGCAGATTGGTTAATTCATGGAATAAAGCGCCGGTCACCCGGTCTATATCAAGACGGGCGCGCTGAGATTCCAAGTCCCTGGCCATTGGAGCAAAAAATACCTGCAACCCCGCCATAAAGATCATGATCAAAATCACGGCGAAGCAGACACAAATTGCTCCGAATTTGAACCAAAGCGATCTCAAATTCATGGCGGATTGTTCTGGTGAGTCTAAATTCACCATAGCATAGAAAATGCAAACCCGCCGGGCTAAAGTATGTCGGCATATATAGTTAAGACTGATTAAAGCTGAGCTGAGAAAAAGGGAGGAGTTACAATGGCTAATATTGCTGTGGTTTTGTCAGGCTGTGGGTATCTCGATGGCGCGGAGATCTACGAGTCCGTCATCACTCTTTTGGCGCTGGACAGCAACGACGCGAAATATCAGTGCTTCGCACCAGACATTAATCTGGTGCAAGTGGTGAATCACATCAGCGGAGAGCCTGTGCCGGAAGCGTCACGCAACGCATTACTGGAATCCGCCCGCCTGGCGCGCGGCGACATCAAAGAACTCTCGGAGCTAAATCCCGATGAGTTTGATGCACTGATCTTTCCCGGCGGATTCGGTGCCGCGAAAAACCTATCCACCTTCGCTGTCGATGGCGTCGACATGAAAATCCTCCCACAGGTGGAGCGAGTCGCCAAAGCCTTCGCCGAAGCTGGCAAACCAGCCGGTTATGTCTGCATCGCGCCAACCATGATTCCCCATATCTATGGAGCCGGCGTCAAATGCACCATTGGCGACAATAGAGACGTCGCTGGAGCCATTGAAAGTATGGGCGGGCAGCACGTGAACTGCGCCGTGGACGATGTAGTCGTGGATGAAGAACGTAAAGTCGTCTCCACGCCAGCCTATATGCTGGCTGGCCGGATTTCAGAAGCCGCCACAGGTATTGAAAAGCTTGTTCGACAGATTCTAACCTGGGCCGACTAATCCCCTGCTCTGCTCCCGCCGGCTTCAAACCGGCGGGTTTCCCAACCTTAAATCTCCTGCTCGACTGTCTGCAAATTAGGATGATTATTCTAATTTTTGCTTCTAGTATTTGATTCAAATTTAGCCATATAACCCGATTTCAAGGCGCTAAAATGTCGGCAAAAAACTCAAAAAACCAAATGGACCGGCTAACTACTTTAAGGGACCAGCTACAACGCCAACTGCAATCCGGCCTGAGTACGGTTGAGCAGGAAGGGAAAAAGGTCCTGAATCAACTGGGCGCAGATTTGGATAACGAAGATAAGAGTTTAAAGGCCGTCGTCGCCCGAATCAGAACCAAAAACAACACCCTCAAAGACTTCGCCCGCAACATCGACGCAGCCACCTATGACGTGCGCGGCAGAATACGCTGGAACGCAAACATGATGTCCGCCTACGCAAAAATGCAGGCCGAGAAAGCGGTGGACAAAGAAGTCAAACCAAGACTCGAAACCTACAAGAACAACCTCGAAAACAGAATCAAATATCTTCTGGACAAGGTTACCCTGTTCAAGGAAAAGATTTCACACTGAGTAAACCTCACTAGTTTAGAGCTAGAGTAAACTCAGCCCCTTCCCCAGGGGCTTTTTTTCAAAAGTTGACCCGTCCTGAATAGAGTTGACACATTCCAGCCCTAACTTTGGGAGAATGTGATGAATCAGCGAGTTAAGCGAACACAACGGGACTACACTCTGACTTTTAAACAGGCGGTGGTGGATCAGGTCGAAGGCGGAGAGCTGACTTATAAACAGGCTCAGGCCCGCTACGGTATCCAAGGCCGTTCGACGGTGCTAACGTGGTTGCGTCGATATGGCAGCCAGGACTGGAGTCCTGGCGTCACCTCCCACCGTGTGAACAGGAATCCCACCATGCCGAAGTCCCCACCAACCCCGGAACAGCGGATCAAGGAGCTTGAGGAGAAGCTGCGTCTGGCCGAACAGAAAGCTGAGTTCTTCGAAGCGATTGTCGATGTGATGGAGAAGGATTACGGGGTGTGCGTAAAAAAGCGGCCCGGCAAGTCCTCACGCAAGAACGCGGAGCCGGATTGACCGTCAGCAGGGCGTGTCGTCTCTTGGGGATTAGCCGGCAAGCTTGGTATCAGGCGGAACGAGCGCAGCGAGCCAGGGAGGATCGTGAGCAGCGGGTGGTGGACTTTGTCCGGACTGTTCGTCTCCGTCAGCCCCGGATCGGCGCTCGCAAGCTCCGGCATCTTCTCCATGAGCAGTCGGATCACACCCTTCATCTGGGGCGGGATTAACTGCTTCAGGTGCTGCGTAGCCGGCGCCTGTTGGTTCCCCGACGCCGGGCTTACCACAAGACCACGCACAGTCATCACCGCTTCCGACGTCACCCAAACCTGCTCAAGCCGGGCCCAGAGCAAGTCGTGGCCTGCCGGCCTAGCCAGATCTGGGTGGCGGATATCACCTATCTGCCGACACGCTCCGGCATGAGCTACGTGAGTCTGGTGACCGATGCTTACTCCCGTAAGGTCGTGGGTCATCATGTACATGAAAGCTTGCGCAGCGAGGATGTGGAACAGGCCTTGCGCAAGGCTCTGCGTGAACGGCCGGGGCGGCAGCCATTGACCCACCACTCCGACCGAGGTGTCCAATACTGTTGCGACAGCGACCAGAAGCTGCACCGTCAACACGGCATTCAATGTTCGATGACCGACGGGTATGACTGCTATCAGAATGCGTTGGCGGAACGGGTGAACGGGATCTTGAAAACGGAGTTCCCGCTGATGCGACCGGGGAATCTAGGGCAGGCTCGAACGATGGTTGATGAATCCGTGGATATTTATAACCGAGAGCGGCCTCATCTGGCCCTGAAATACAAAACGCCCGACGCAGTGCATCGGGCGTTTGAGACGAAATAGGTGTCAACCTATTTCAGGCCTAGACACTTCAGATAGAATCGCACCTATTAATTATACTTATTTAATGCCAATTAAAATTTTTACCATCAAGTATTTATACACTCAAAAATAGCATTATAAAAAGCGTCACTTCAGCGAACAGACAACACCCTACAATATATTTCATCACATATTAGCACTTGGAGATAATCTGAATTCATAAATAATGCGTATAGATATACAGCATGCTTTTTATCCCAAAACAAACCTGACAAACACTCAAAAATGAACTTTTTAGGCCAACCATTTACAAGCTCACAACTACCAAACTTTTATACATCCGCAACACTAGAAACAGCACGTCAACCAGCAGGTCTTCATTAAAAGTATTCCTATCAGCCAAGGGAAAACTACCAGGAGGTTTCACTCAAACTCAGCCGACTAAATACAAACATTTCCCAAATTAACTGGAGAACAACCAATATGGATAACGAACTCATTGATATGTTCGATGAAATGGGGCGATTTACTTCACAAGCGTCTGCAATAGCTGTCGCATTGTCAGCAGACTGCGAGGAAGGCGAGATATTGGGCCCCGGAATTAAAGCCAACCTATTATGGTTGCTCACAGATCGTCTTGAGGATATATCCTCTCTCAGTGAGCGTTTAATCCGCTTTTACAAAGAAAAGGCCTAATATTATCGTCTCTCAACTCATACCAAATACACCCTTATAAAAGCCAAGGTTTGTTGTTAATTGGTGAAAATTTTAACTAGCAGCAGAGCAATATATAGAGATAAGCTCTATTAGGAGTTTTCCTGCCCCCTTCTCGAGTACTATCACGAGGGGATAGTATTCGAGCCTGCGGCAAAGAGTTGCACAAAGACCGAGGAAAGGTCCCAAGCGACTGGGTGGACCTCAGAAAAAATGGTGAAGAACTACGATTCCGAACACAGCGAAATTAGGTGGATAAATGCCGTCGCAGACCTAAAAATAGCTGAAATTTAACGGGAGGTTTTGCAAATCTTTTGCAAGATTTAAAATTAACCACAAGTAAATAGTGGTGTAACTTATTGATACTAGAAAGGAAAATTGGTCGGGACGGAGTGATTTGAACACTCGACCCCTTGCACCCCATGCAAGTGCGCTACCAGGCTGCGCTACGCCCCGACTCGAAGAGGTGCGTATGATAGATAAAAACACCTCGCCCTTCAACCCCTAAAAAACTAAATAATTCAGTTTTTTACTTTGGGGTGACAGTCCTTGAAACCTACTAGGCTTCAAGGACCAACAACACTTCTTCTAACTCAATAATCATCTGACGTATGAGTTGCTTGGCCTGTGTAGCGTCTTCCTTGGTTTCGGAGCCCGCCAATTTCTGCTTGGCGCCACCGATTGTATAACCTTGGTTATATAGAAGGTCTCGGATCTGACGAATCATCAACACATCCTGGCGTTGATAATAACGGCGATTTCCGCGCCGCTTTACGGGAGCGAGTTGAGGAAACTCTTGCTCCCAATATCGCAACACGTGAGCCTTAACACTACATAGATCGCTAACTTCACCAATGGTGAAGTAGCGTTTTCCTGGAATGGGTGGGAGCTCGTCGTTATGACTGGGTTCCAGCATAAGCTTCTACTTTAGCCTTTAATTTTTGACCTGGTCTGAAAGTAACAACCCGTCTGGCGGTGATAGGAATCTCCTCACCAGTCTTAGGGTTACGGCCAGGACGCTGTTTTTTGTCCCTCAGGTCAAAATTGCCGAATCCTGACAGCTTTACTTGCTCGTTGTGGCTTAATGCATCCCTGACCTCGTCAAAGAAGGCCTCGACCATTTCCTTAGCTTCACGCTTATTGAGACCCACTTCCTGATAAAGCCGCTCAGCCATATCTGCTTTCGTTAAAGCTCCCATGACTAACTCCTCAAAGACGCACCGAAACGATTACCAAGTTCTTTCACCACGTTGTCAAATGCCTCCGTGATTTCTTCGTCGCGTAATGTTCTTTCAGGATGGCGCCACACGATACTGATGGCCAGGCTCTTCTTTTCCGCACCGACCGATTCCCCATGATATACATCGAACAGTTCGTGGTGAACACGCCATTCCCCTGCGCTCTGAGCAATCGCCAGGGCGACATCCGCGTAAGGTGTTTGTTCATCTATTACAATAGCAAGGTCTCTTCGGATCTCCGGGAAGCGGGAAACTCCTTTAAAAGAAGGCACTTGCCCGTCTGCTATTGAATTTAAGCATAGCTCAAATAAATAAAGTGGGCCATTTAAATTCAAAGTTTTAGCAATTCTGGGATGCAGTGCGCCTAACACACCGATAGGTTGCCCATCTTTCAACACTTCAGCCGTCTGTCCAGGGTGCAATGCTGGATGCTGAGCGCCTCTGAAACTCAAGTTACAGCCAGGAATTTCCAAAAGCGACTCTAGATCTCCCTTCACATCATAGAAGTCAACCGTGCGCTTTTTGCCTTCCCAGCCTTCCGGCATACTGGCGCCCATAATTAACCCCGCCAACATCGGGTCCTGTTGAATTTGGCCGTCCTTCTTAAGGAAGCGTAGGCCAGATTCAAAAAGGCGAATGCGATTTTGTTGGCGATTTTGGTTATATAGAGCAGTTTGCAATAGGCCTGCCCAGAGGGTCGTACGCATCGCAGCCATATCGCTGGCGATAGGATTCGCCAAATTAATGGTATCTTCCTCAGGAGTCAGCAGACTCAACACTTTCTGATCTACGAAAGAGTATGTAATCGCTTCCTGATAGCCTCTCGACACCAAGTGTAGTTTCAAGCGACGTAGAGATACTTTACTCTCCGGCAACGGCTTAATTCCCAACGGAGCCATCGGCTCGGTAACGGGCAGCTTGTTGTAGCCATACAACCTTGCCACTTCTTCGATCAGATCCACTTCAATACTGATATCAAAGCGATGGGTCGGGGCGCTGAAAGTCCAGCCGTCTTTAGCCACCTTGTGTACGCTAAGACCCAACCTTGCGAGCATTTCCTCTACTCTGGTGCGATCAAGGTGAACGCCAAGCAGCTCATCAACACGAGCATGGCGCAAGTCTACCAATGCTTTGGCAGGCAAGTGCTCTTTGCTACAGACTTCAGTAACCGGACCAGGTTGACCGCCCACGATCTCAAGCAACAACTCGGTGGCCCGCTCTATGGCGCGCGCCTGATGAGCGTAGTCGACACCACGCTCAAAGCGATGAGATGAGTCCGTATGCAAACCATATGAACGCGCTTTTCCAGCCAGATGCAAAGGAGCAAAGAACGCGCTTTCCAGGAATATGTCCTTGGTTTTTTCAGAAACGCCGCTATGCTCGCCCCCCATAATGCCAGCCAGGGCTAGAGGCTTTTCTTTGTCAGCAATGACTAACGTATCAGGGTTAATAGTTATTTCCTGACCGTCCAGCAGAACTAACTTTTCGCCCGGCGCAGGCATCCGAACAACGATACCGTCCGCAAGCTCGTTGAGGTCAAACGCGTGCATGGGTTGACCTAGCTCGATCATAACAAAGTTAGTGACGTCCACCACTGCGTCAATACTGCGAATTCCGCTTCGGCGCAGTTTTTCGACCATCCACTGAGGTGTAGGCGCAGACAAATCCACCCCTTTAATAACGCGCCCCACATATCGCGGGCAGGCCTCTGGAGCGTCGATACGAACAGGGAATACGTCTTCAGTGACTGCCGCCGTTTTCTTCACTTCAGGCGCATCAAAAGGAATCTTATTGAGAGCGGCCACTTCCCGCGCCATGCCCAGAATACTGAGGCAATCGCTACGGTTGGGAGTCAAATCGACATCAATAATATTGTCATCCAGCTTCAAATAGCTGCGAACGTCAGCGCCAACAGGCGCATCTGCGGCCAACGGCATTAAGCCATCGGACTTCTCCGCCAGCGTTAGCTCCTCTTCCGAGCACAACATGCCCTGGGATTCTACGCCTCGCAGCTTAGCTTTTTTAATTTTGAAGTCGCCGGACAACACAGCGCCAATTTTAGCGAACGGAACTTTCATTCCCGCCACGACATTGGGAGCGCCACATACTACCTGGAACTGCTCCTGACCATCAGAGACCTTACAGACGCGAAGCTTATCTGCATCGGGGTGGGGCTCGACTGAAAGCACCTCACCTACCACGATTCCACTAAAAGGCTTGGCTACGCGCTCGGCAGCATCTACTTCCAGGCCCGCCATAGTGATTTGCTGAACCAATGCCTCAGAGCTCAGCTGCGGATCGACCCACTCTCGTAACCAATATTCACTGAATTTCATATCACAAAGCCTATTATTAATCCTTACCGTGTTTTAAGGGGTAATCACGTCTGAGGTTAGAACTGATCAAGAAAACGCATGTCGTTTTCGAAAAACATCCGCAGATCGTTCACGCCGTACCGGAGCATCGCCAATCGCTCAACGCCCATACCAAAGGCAAACCCTGAATAGGTTTCAGAGTCCACGCCCGCCGCTTCAAACACTTTAGGATGAACCATGCCGCAGCCCATCACTTCCAACCACTTGATTGAACCGTCTTCGTTTCTTCCCCACTCAATGTCCACTTCAGCGGAAGGCTCTGTGAACGGGAAGTAAGACGGACGGAAACGTACTTCAAGGTCTTTCTCAAAGAACTCGCGCAGAAACTCAACGATTGTGCTTTTCAAGTCAGCGAAGCTGACATGCTTATCCACCATCAAACCTTCGACCTGGTGGAACATGGGCGTATGAGTCATATCCGAGTCACAACGATAAACTCTTCCGGGGCAAATCATGCGGAATGGAGGCTTGCTTGATTCCATTACCCGAATCTGCACTGGGGATGTATGCGTGCGCAGTAATGTCGTCGGATCAAAATAAAAGGTATCGTGCATGGCGCGCGCGGGATGATGAGACGGGATATTAAGGGCCTCGAAGTTATGATAGTCATCTTCGATTTCAGGTCCCTCTTCCACTGTGTATCCAGATCGCGCGAAGAAGTCCTCGATACGTAGCATCGTCCGAGTGACAGGATGGAGAGTTCCCAATGACTCTTTACGCCCGGGCAAGGTTACGTCGATTGATTCCGCAGCCAGTTTGACTGCTTCGTTTTTGCTGGAGAGCTCGCTTTTGGCTTCGTTGATAAGGTCTTGCACCAACAGCTTGGCTTCATTGATCTTTGCTCCCGCCGCAGGTCTCTCCGCAGCGTCAAGACGTCCCAGTTCTTTCAGAAGTTGGGTGATTTGCCCTTTCTTGCCAAGGTAGTCAACTCTTAGTTGTTCAAGGCTCTGCTCGCTCTCCGCCTTGGCGACGGCGTCTTTGGCGCGATCAACAATGCCTTCAAGATTCTCCATTTTTCCGCTCCGAGAAACAAAAATAGGGGAAGAGCAGCCCCTTCCCCTATCAAATATTAATCAACAAAATCAAAGATTTGCTGAAAAGTTAGATTACGCCAGGGCCTCTTTAGCTTTCTGAACTACAGCAGCAAAAGCTGCTTTTTCGTTCATAGCCAGATCCGCCAGGACCTTACGGTCGATTTCGACGTTGGCGCGCTTCAGACCAGCGATCAAACGGCTATAGGACAGACCGTTGTCACGCGCACCGGCGTTAATACGGGCAATCCACAGCGCGCGGAATTGACGCTTACGCTGACGACGGTCACGGTAAGCATATTGTCCGGCTTTGATAACCGCTTGTTTGGCTACACGGAATACACGACTACGCGCTCCGTAGTAACCCTTGGCTTGATTCAGAACTTTCTTATGGCGACGGCGAGCCGTTACACCACGTTTAACTCGAGGCATATTTCAATCCTTCCGTATTAATTACTGGCAGAGCATACGCTTGATCAATGGAACATCCGAAGGGTTCACTTGCTTCTTAGGACGCAGGTGACGCTTACGCTTGGTGCTCTTCTTGGTCAAAATATGACTGGTGAAGGATTGGCGGTGTTTAAAGCCGTTAGCGGTTTTTTTGAACCGCTTCGCCGCCGAGCTTTTGCTTTTCATCTTAGGCATATGAATACTCCGCATTCATTTAGATATAAATGAGCAGCCTCTATATTGCTGAGAAGGCTACTTTTTCTTTTTCGGGGCTACCACCATCATAGCCTGACGCCCTTCCATCTTGGGCCTTTGCTCCACGACGCCGAACTCCTCCAGGTCTTTTTCGACCCTTTGCAGTAACTGCAGTCCGAGCTCTTGGTGAGCCATTTCCCGTCCGCGGAAGCGAATGGATACTTTGGCCTTGTCCCCGTGCTCTAGGAAACGTATCAGGTTGCGCAGCTTTACCTGATAATCCCCTTCTTCCGTCCCTGGTCGAAATTTCATTTCTTTTACTTGCGTCTGCTTCTGCTTTTTCTTAGCAGCAGCTTTCTGTTTCTTCTCTTCAAAAATCTTTTTCCCGTAGTCCATTATGCGGCAGACTACCGGGTCAGAATCCGCGATCTGCACTAAATCCAAGCCTTCCTGCTCTGCTTTTTCCAAGGCTTCTTTTATAGGAACTATACCGACCTGCTTCCCGTCGGATGCTATCAGCCGGACTTCGGGAGCAGTTATGTTCTCATTTATTTTTGGACGATCGGATTTGCCTTGTGGCGTATTGCGCTTAATCGTGTTTTCTCCGTGTTAATTAATCATTTTTAGCTACGGCTGCGTTTGGCTTCTTCATTTTGAAGCAATTCTTCAAACGCAGAAATGGACATTACGCCGAGGTCTTCGCCTTGACGAGTCCGGATAGCTAAACATTGAGTTTCGACTTCTTTGTCCCCGACCACTGCCAAAAAGGGGACTCTGTTCAAAGTATGCTCGCGAATTTTATAGTTGATTTTTTCGTTTCTCAAGTCCAGACGCACCCTAAACCCTTTATCATTCAGGATTTCGCCTATTTTTTTACAATAATCCGCTTGTTTGTCGGTAATATTGAGGATTGCCACTTGAGTTGGCGCCAGCCAGGAAGGGAACGCCCCTTCGTAATGCTCGATGAGAATGCCGATAAATCTCTCAAAGGAGCCCAAAATCGCCCGGTGCAACATGACAGGCGTTTTTCGGACCTGTTCATCGGATACGTACTGCGCACCTAAGCGGCCCGGCATCGAGAAATCCACCTGCACAGTACCACATTGCCACAGACGCCCCAGACAGTCTTTCAGTGAAAACTCAACCTTCGGACCGTAAAACGCGCCCTCACCGGGCAATTCATCCCAAGGTAAGCCTTTGGCGTCCAGCGCATCAGCCAGCGCTTTTTCTGACTTATCCCAGATTTCGTCTGAACCCACGCGCTTTTCTGGACGCGTGGACAGCTTGTAGATGATCTCAGAGAAGCCGAAGTCCGCATAAACCTCGTGCAGGAAGTCTATAAACTTGCCGACTTCTTCCTGGATTTGCTCTTCCGTACAGAAAATATGTGCATCATCCTGCGTGAAACCACGCACTCGCATCAGGCCGTGAAGCGCGCCAGAAGCTTCATTACGGTGACAGGAACCGAACTCGGCCAGTCGCAGCGGCAGATCACGATAGCTGCGAAGCCCTTGATTAAACACCTGAACGTGACAGGGGCAGTTCATCGGCTTGATGGCGAAGTCGCGATCTTCAGACTGAGTGGTGAACATATCGTCGCGGAACTTCTCCCAGTGTCCGGACTTCTCCCACAAAGTGCGCTCAACCACTTGAGGCGTTTTGATTTCTTTGTAGTCGTGCTTGCGCAGTTGCTTACGCATGTATTGCTCGATTACCTGGTACAAGGTCCAGCCGTCAGAGTGCCAGAACACCATGCCTGGCGCCTCTTCCTGCATGTGGAACAGCCCCAGTTTTTTACCGATTTTACGGTGATCGCGCTTTTCCGCTTCTTCGATTCTGTGCAAATAAGCCTTGAGGTCCTTCTTGTTACCCCAGGCTGTGCCATAAATACGCTGCAGCATGGCATTGTTGGAATCGCCACGCCAGTATGCGCCCGCCACTTTGGTCAGTTTGAAGGCTTTGATTTTACCTGTGCTGGGAACGTGCGGGCCGCGGCATAAATCAATGAAGTCGCCCTGAGAGTAGAAAGACAGGTTTTCTTCGGTTGGAATACTGGCGATGATTTCGACCTTATATTCTTCACCCATTTTCTTGAACAGCTCTACCGCCTCGGAACGAGACATCAACGAGCGGGTGACCGGCAAATCGGCGTCGGATAATTCCTGCATCTTTTCTTCGATCTTAACCAGATCGTCTGGAGTGAAAGGACGCTCAAACGCAAAGTCGTAATAAAAGCCGTCTTCGATAACCGGACCGATAGTTACCTGTGCACTGGGAAAAATGCTTTGCACCGCCATCGCCAGCAAGTGGGCGCTGGAGTGTCTGATCACTTCCACGCCTTCAGGGTCCCGCTCCGTTACAATCGCCAGATCGGCGTCTTTATCAATAACATGAGAGCAGTCGACCAGTGTTCCATCCACTTTACCCGCCACGGCGGCTTTGGCCAATCCGGGACCGATGTCGGCAGCGACATCCAGCACGGTTACAGGGTTGGAAAATTCTCTCTTACTGCCGTCAGGCAATGTAATTACGGGCATAAAAAACTATCCTTCACCAGTGGTGGTCCATACCAAAGACCACTTGCACACAAATTTCAGGGGCACAGATTCTAGCAACTATGCGTCTGCGTTACCACGCCAAAAGCGCTCAGGCATGCGATTGTTTCTTGATTTTACAGTTAAAGCCTATATAACTCTGACAGAGTAACCGAATTATAAAACCCTGTCGGCAAAGCCTGACTCTCCACACTCACCGGCGCTCCAAGGAAGTATAACGTCGTCGCCGGTTAATAAAGGCTCCAGCCGACCATAACAACAAGGCGCCATCAGACTCCATGAAAACCATAGCGGTATACAATCTCAAAGGCGGGGTAGGAAAAACCGCCACCGCCGTCAACATTGCCTATCTCAGCGCCGGAAGCGGCCAGCCAACACTTTTGTGGGACTTTGACGCCCAAGCGGCGGCGAGTTGGTACTTTCAGGTTGAGAACAGCAAGCGTAAGAAGGCGAGCAAGCTGATCAAGGACAAGCTTGCGCTGGGGGAGTTAATTCAGGGAACAGGTTATGACCGACTGGATATCATCCCCTCCGATATGAGCAACCGTAATATCGACGTCAATCTCACCGGCGTCAGCGGAGGCAAGCTCGACTCCTGGTTATCCATGCTAAGCGAGACTTACGGCGTGCTGGTACTAGACTGCCCCCCTACTTTATCGGAACTGGCGTTACGCATACTCAAAGCCGCCGACGCCGTGCTGGTCACAATGATACCGACCCATCTGTCGTTTGAAACTTATCGTCATGTGTCGGAGATGATGGAGCAGAAGAAAATCGATTTGGCCAAGCTGTATCCCGTGTTGACCATGATTGATCGCCGCAAGAGCATTCACCAGGAGTTCACCGCCAGCTGCAAAAAAACGCTTGGCAAGACGCCTATCGGCTTTATACCTTACTGTAGCGATGTGGAAAAGATGGGGGAGTTTCGCGAGCCCTTGCCGGTATTTGCGCCCAGGTCGCCGGCCACCCTCGCCTATCAGCTGCTCTGGGACAACATACGTAAAAAAGCTCTGCGCCGACGCTAAGGTCGGCCTTGGGGAAACAGACTCGACGATCAGTTACCGATCATGCCCATTTCCCGATAGTATTTTTCAGCGCCGGCGTGCAGCGGCGCGGTCAGACTATCGAAGATCATCTGTTCTTTCTTCAGATTAGCCAGCGCGGGATGCAAGCGTCGAAACAGATCGAAGTTCTCGAACACCGCCTTAACCACACTGTAGACCACCTCATCGGACACCGCCGTCGTCGTCACAAAGGTAGCGCCAACACCGAAGGTGTTCACGTCCCGCTCATTACCCCGATACATTCCACCGGGCACCACAGCGCGGCGATAGTAAGTGTTGGCGCGAATGAGCTTGTCGATTTCGTCACCTTCCACCGACACCAGCACGCTGTCGCACAGAGTTGTCGCCTCTTTCACTGCGCCGCTTGGATGGCCCACGATATATAGCATTACGTCAATCTGGCCGGAACATAGCGCTCTCGGTTGTTCGATAGCCTTGATTTCCGAGGCGGACTTGAAATCATTGAGGGACCAGCCATACGCATTCATCAGCACTTCCATGGTGCCACGCTGGCCAGATCCTTCATTACCCACATTGACCCGCTTACCCTTCAAGTCCTTAAAACTTTTCACATTGGCGTCTTTACGCGCCACGATGGTAAACGCCTCCGGGTGGATAGCGAACACGGAGCGTAGCTCCTTATGAGGTCCTGCTTCTTTGAAAATACTGCTGCCATGGTAGGCATGAAATTGCCAGTCGGACTGCACAACTGCGAAGTCCACTTCACCGGCGCGTAATGCGCGCAGGTTGTAGGGCGACCCGTCCGTGCTCTCAACGAAGCAGCGAAAGCCATATTCCTTACTGGACTTGTTCACCAACCGACAAATTGCGCCGCCGGTAGGAAAATACACTCCGGTTTCATTGCCGGTAGCGATACTGATGTGAGAAGGCGTGTCTGCGGAATACGTCAATGTGGCGCATAGCGCTGCAATGCTCAGAACCAAGAAGCGCAGCATAGCGTTAATCAATGGCATTGGGAGATGAGTACCTGCTTTCAAGACTGCTTTACGTAAACCGGGTGATGTATAGGCCCGCAAGCCGCTTTACAACCCAATTTACTATTCAATTCCAGACGCTTACCAATTAATTATAGTCAAAGAAGGGCCCTTGACCGGGCCCGTTCGTTACAGAGATATACGACGACTATATCGTCTGACGTGTCAAACGCCCCCTTCCGCGGCTTTCGCCTTGGCGACCATCTTCTCTGGATTAAGCAGAAAACGGGCCAATGCCGGCAGCAGCCACAATGCGCCAACCATGTTCCAGAGGAACATAAAGAACAGTAACAGCCCCATATTCGCCTGCAGTTTGATGGGCGAGAATATCCAGGTGCATACGCCAATCGCCAGCGTAATCCCCGTAAACATCACCGCCTTACCCGTGGAGCGCAACGTTTCGAAATACGCATCCTGCAAGCTTTTGCCTTCCAGGATATAGTGTTCAAACTTGGTGTAGATATAGATGCCGTAATCCACGCCAATGCCCACTCCCAGTGCAATCACCGGCAAAGTTTCAACTTTGATGCCAATCCCCATCTGCGTCATCAGCGCTTCGCACAGGATTGAGGTCAAGCCAAGGGGTACAACGATACACAACACCGCGCGGATAGAACGGAACGTGACAAAACAGAGTACGCTGACCACCGAGTAAACGAAGATCAGCATCAGGTCCTTGGCTTTGGAAATAACCTGGTTCGTGGCCGCATCCACGCCGGCGTTGCCCGCCGCCAGCAGCAATTGGTAGTCGTCATTGGCGTTCTCGCGTGAGAAGGCCTCTATGGTGTCCACCACCCGCTGCAAGGTTTCCGCCTTGTGATCCTCCAGGAAAGCCAACAAGGGCGTCATACTGCAGTCAGAGTTCACCAGCCCGGACGGCGCACGCTGGATGGAAGAGTTGATAATCTGCTGATTACGGGACAGTTCGTACCACTTGAAGTTACCTTCATTCAGCGCTTTGGTGACGATTTTGGATACAGTCGCCAACGAGGCGGTCGACTCGACGCCAGGCGTGTTTTCCAGCACCCACTGCAGATCATCCATTCCTTTCATGACCGGATAACTGGAGCATTTTTCCTTATCCGTCTTCACCATCACCACCATGACGTCCGAGCTGGTGCTGTAGTTGTTGATGATAAAGTCATTGTCTCGGTTGTATCTGCTGTCAGGGCGCAGTTCAGCGGCTCCCTTGTCCAGATCGCCGATCTTCAGGCCTTGCTTGTAGTAAATCCCCAGGCCGGCGCCGACCAATGCGATCAACAAAGATACTCGCGCCACCGAAGGATGTGCGAAATAAGACATGCGCAGCCATTTTCGGTCGCGCTCTTCGCCCCGGTTCTTCTGATGCTTGATCCCAGACTTGGTGATGCCCACATAGGAAAGAATAATCGGGTGCAACACCAGGTTAGTGATGATGATCACCGCTACGCCAATGCTGGCGGTGACTGCGAGATCCTTGATGACGTCAATCTTAATAAACAGCAGCGTCAGGAAGCCCATCGCGTCGCTCACCAACGCCAGCATCCCAGGGATATACAGCGCCCTGAACGCCAAACGCGCGGAAGTGGTGGCGTCAAACCCACGAGCCGACTCAATGGACATTGCGTTGACGATTTGTACGCCATGGCTGATGCCGATAGCGAACACCAGAAACGGCACCAGAATAGAGTAAGGATCAATCCCATATCCCAGCAGACGCAAGATCCCGACCTGCCAGATCACCGCCACGATGGAAGCCAGAACCGGCGTCAAAGTGCCGGACCAACAGCGCGAGTACCAGTACAACAGCACGATGGTAAGCACAATGGCGACCAGGAAGAACAACACGACAGAGCGCATGCCTTCGATCAGATCCCCCAGCTTCTTCGCAAAACCAATGGCGTAGATATGAATATTGGGGTTTTGCGCCTGAAACTTCTCCCGGATATTCGTCTCCAGATCACGAGAGAATTGTTCGTAATTCAGCGATTGCCCGGTATCCGGGTCCACCTCCAGCAGAGGCGCATAAATAATGACTGAGCGGAAATTGTCCGCCACCAGCCTTCCCACTTCGCCGGAGCGCAAAATATTCTGGCGCAGCTTGTCCAGGCTTTCCTGACTGCCGTTGTACCCATCGGGAATAACTGTTCCGCCCTGAAAACCTTCCTCGGTAACTTCCACCCAACGCACATTGGGGGTCCATACAGAACGTACGCCAGAGCGGTCCACGCCGCGCAGATAAAACACTTCATCCGTAATCTGCTTCAGAGTTTCCATGTAGGAATCAGTAAAGATATCCCCCTCCTCGACGGCCACCGCGATACGAATGGAGTTCCCGAGATTCTCCAGGTCGTCCCTGTTCTCAAGCATATTCTGGATGTAAGGGTGCTCCAGCGGGATCAATCTCTCAAAGCTGGAGTCCGGCTTGATTTTGGCCGCGCTGAAAGCCATGAAAACGGTGATCGCCAGGAAAGCGATAAGAATGATCAGGCGGTTGTTAAACACCAGCCGCTCCAGCCACGGCTCCGCCTTCGGCGTTAAAATGAAGTGATCGCCTTGATCGTGTAACTTGTTCGACATTCAAGTTTCCCCTGTCTGATTATTCTACTGTGGGTTGCTATCGAACTATGGCTAGTTCAGCTTGCTTATGCTTTTGAGGACTTTCACGCCGCCCTCGCCGACTAGCAACAATTGGTCGGGAGACAGGAATGTCGCCGCCAACAAGCCCAGGCGGTTCGCCTGCGGATGCACCTTGAAGTCTTCGCCGAAGTTCTGGCTTAACAGCATAACGCCGGAATTGCCGACGACCGCCATGCGGCCACCCTCGCCTATCGCAGCGCTCATCAGCGACTCCTCTACATCAACCCCCACGCGATCCCATGTGGAGCCCGAATCCTGGGAATAGAACAGATGCCCACGCAGACCAAATACAAACACTTCATTAACGTTGCCATTACCGCTCACGCCGAACAGTGAGCCGTCATAAGGCGACTCAAGGGTTTCCCAGGTTTCGCCAAAATCCGTCGAGCGGAAGACGTAGCCTGCCTCGCCGACAATAAACATGGCGCCGCCGGTGATCTGCGCAATCGCATTCAAGTGAAAGCGTTCGGTGTTTTCCAGCCTGGGCGCCCAGTTGGTCCAACTGGCGCCGCCATCTTCCGTATGAAAGAAAAATCCATAGGCGCCGACAACAAAACCTTCCTGCGCATTCTTAAACCAAACGTCTAGCAGAGGCTTGCCCGGGCCGACTTCTGCATCCGCCATGGCGTCTTCAAGAGCAAAGCTGGCGTCTTCAAGCTGATACTCCAGATCTGACGCCTCCTCTTCTGGAGCCGTTTCCAGTTGCGCCTTCAAATTCGCTACGCGCTTCTGCGCCTGCGCGATAACCATCTCGTTCGCGGCCACACCGTCAAACTGCTTGCTCCAATTGACGCCGCCATCCTCTGTATGCAGCACCACTGCGCCGTGGCCCACCGCCCAGCCTTGCTTGGCGTCCACAAAATACAGGGAGGTCAGTAATGTCGACACAGGCGAATTGGCCTGCGTCCAGCTTCCTCCCTGATCATCGGAATAAATGATATGGCCCCGTTGCCCAACCGCCACCAGGCGCTCGCCAGCTTTCACCACGTCCACCAGCAACGTGGAGGGCGCCAATTCAGTTTTCATTGCCGGAGTGCTGAGCACATCGCCCGCCAGCGACCAAGGAGAGTTCAGCGACGCACATAACGCGCACGCGAACGTCATTTTCCGCAGAACCGTCGTTAACTTCATTTATTCCTGCCTTTTTCTGAGCCCATCACTGTCTACGCCCACTTATTCCTTTTGCACATTGCGCCTCACGGCGCCCCTTAAAAAATTAGCCGCTATCGCGCCAACTGCAAGCGCTCTAGCGTATGCCGCGCCGCCGCAGCGACTGCGGACTGAAGTAACGGCGATCCGGCACTTCATTGGTGAACACCCGCGTGGAACGCTCTTCGCTGTCCAAGCCCTGTACGTGATACCGGCGCGCCTGCAAATCGTAAAACACGTCCAACGCCGTCCATGTGGAGGGCAGCTCGTAGAAGTTTTTCAGGAACGCCATACTGACGCGCCACAGCTCGCCACGGCCGTCGTACTGATCCACCAAGGCGATATTCCAGCTGTCCTCATCGATATAAAACACGCGCCGGGAATAGATATGCCGCTCGCCCGCTTTGAGCTTGGCCTCGATGACATGCACCCGATGCTTTTCAAAACGGGTGTAGTCAGGATTGATATGGGAAACGCCCAGCACATCCGCATACTTCAAACCGACCTGGGATATTTGATAGCTGTTGTAAGGAATATACATTTCCTTCAGCCCCAGGTAGTTCCAGTCATAGCGATCCGGAGCGCCGTTATACATATCCGTGTCATCCGCCGTACGCAGATTGTCCGAGGCGGCGATTGGCGAGTCATAGGCCAGATTCGGCGCTCTTCTGACACGTCGTTGCCCGGCGTTATAGCCCCATGCCTGGCGGGGTTCCTTCACCTGATCCAGGGTTTCATGCACCAACACCGCCCCGCCAGCGAGACGCGCAGGAGAAATGGTGAACGACAGATAGTAGAACAGGATATTCTTCAGATCCTTTTCGCTGCCTTCCGGGTTATAAAAGTTCCAGAACACTTCCTGCTGAGAGTTAACCAGACTGAACTCGCCGTTGCGCTGCACCGCCGTTTCCGATGCGCGACGGGTGACGAATACGCCGCGCCAGCGCGTAAGATGGTTCCAGATCGCCTGCAACGCCTTGCGCTCGTTCGAACCATGCAACACGGGGAATGGAATGCCGCCATAGGCGCCGGTAACGCCATTTCCATCTTTGGTCAGATCGGCTTTGACCGCGTTTTCATAGGTGTTCTGATTCACCCAGTCCGGCGCGGAATGCGAGCGTCGGGTAACGTACACCGGGATCTTGAATGTGGTGGGATAAGTCTTAAACAGCGCCTTTAACCCTTCACTCAGATACTTTTCGTATTTGGTGAAGTTCTGGGCTGTAATTACTTCTTTAGGTTTATCTTCTTTAAAGGGGTCCGGATGGTGCTGCCCCTCCCGCTGATATTCTTTCGGAGGTTGAGTAATCCCCCCTTCCCAACGGGGAATGTCAGCGCCATTGCCTTCGCGAATTGCGCCGAAAGGAGTGAGCTCTCCCGTTAGTTTTTTGGCTTCAGCGGGACTGACGGCCGCCCCTGCGCAGGCGGCGTATAAGGAAAACAGCAATAAGCTTCCAAGCAGTACTTTTTTATTCTGCATCATAGATACTCTTATTCCTAATCGAAGACAGCTGGATTATTGAACGACTCTTTCGGCGGACGCGGCGCTCAGCTGAGTGATTGAGCGCCGGACTTAGAGGTCATCTCCTGCTTTATTCTTATTTTTGCTCTGCTTCAACAGGGCTTTATTGTATGTAAAAGCTTAGTTCAGCAAGTAATTTTGTCTATTCCTCCGGGACTTAACGGACTTTTATCGACATTTTCTCTACAAGTTACGCCTATTTCAGGCTCTTTGACACCACTTCGTACGCATCTCTGGACAGGCCGGGATGCGCCATGATTTCCTGCAGCTCTTTCTGCATAAGCGCAGAGCGCTGCGGCTCCAATTTACGCCAACGAGTCAGAGGCGTCAGCAGACGGGAAGCAATCTGCGGATTCAGACCATCCATTTTTATGATCCACTCGCGCAGGAAGCGATAGCCGGAGCCGTCTGCAGCATGGAAGTGACGCCAGTTCTGCCCGCCAAAGGTTCCAATCACCGAGCGGACTTTGTTTGGATTGCGCTCAGAGAACAGCTCATGGGCCGTCAAAGCCTGAATGCTTTCCAGTGCGCCATGATGCTCGCTGGCCGCCTGCACGCTGAACCACTGCTCCATGACCAACTGATCTTTCTTCCACTTACACAGGAAGTCAGCCAACGCCGATTGCCCCGCCTCAATATCCGGCCCGTTAACCAGAGCGGCCAGAGCGCCGAACTCGTCTGTCATAGTCTGCGCCTGCTGCATCTGCAGCTTCGCCAAGGAGACGAATTCTTGCGCGCCGCCCTGAGCGAGCAGCATCAAGCAGGCGTTCTTATAAGCTCGCAGGCCCATGGAAACGCTGTCTAATGCATTGCCCGACTGAGCGTGAAGCTGACGATATTTGCTCAACAACAACTCCGACAAAGACGCGCCGATTCGCTCATGCACCCGCTGACGGGCGTTGAGGATGGCGTCGACATGGACCACTTCGGCTTGTTCCGCCAGCAGCGAAACACCGGGCGTCTGCACCATTTTCGCCAGCATGGCGTGGTCGCCTTTGTCATCCAGCAATACCTGGCGCATGGCGTCGATGTAGCGTTCGTCGATTTCCGCTTGTTCGCCTTGCAACTCAGCATTTATCAACTCATTGAAGACGGAAACAGCCAGTTTCTGTCCCGCATCCCAACGGTTGAAGCCATCGCTGTCAAAAGACATGAGGAAAGTAAGCTGATTTCTGTCATAGGGATAATTCAGTCGCACTGGCGCAGAGAAACCACGCAACAGCGAAGGCGTCGGTTTTTCCGTTACGCCGGTGAAAACAAAGCTTTGTTCGGACTCTCTAACCTGCAGGACTCGGGTGAGATCGCCATCCGCGCCGGAGGCTTCGCCCTGACCTGCTTTCAGTGTCAAGGACATGTCTTTGCCCGAACTGTCCAGCAGACCAACCGCCAACGGAATCTGGAACGGCTGCTTTTCCTGTTGCCCTGGCGTAGGAGGACAGCTTTGTTTGACGTCGAGACGGTACTCTTTCGTCTCCGCATCATAATGATCCGTCACTGACACCACAGGCGTTCCGGACTGACTGTACCACCGCTTGAACTGAGCAAAGTCTTGCCCGCTGACTTCTTCCATACAGGCGACAAAATCATCGGTAGTCACTGCCTGCCCATCAAAGCGGGAGAAATAAAGATCAGAACCTTCGCGGAACTTCTCCGCTCCCAACAGCGTGTGCAGCATGCGCACCACTTCACTGCCCTTCTCATATACGGTCAGGGTGTAGAAGTTAGAGATTTCCATATAGGAATCCGGGCGCACCGGATGCGACATAGGACCCGCATCCTCGGCGAACTGCATAGTACGCAGCAAGGCGACGTCTTCGATGCGCTTCACAGCGCGCGAATGCATGTCCGCAGAAAATTCCGCGTCGCGGAAAACAGTAAAACCTTCTTTCAGGCTCAACTGAAACCAGTCGCGACAGGTCACCCGGTTGCCGGACCAGTTGTGGAAGTATTCATGAGCGACAATCGCCTCTATACGCTGAAACGCGCTGTCTGTAGACGTTTCCGGGTTCGCCAGCACACAGGAAGAGTTGAAGATATTCAGCCCTTTGTTTTCCATCGCGCCCATGTTGAAATCGCTGACGGCGACGATATTGAAGATATCCAGGTCATATTCACGGCCATATACTTCTTCGTCCCAGGTCATGGAGCGCTTGAGAGAGTCCATGGCGTGGCTGCACTTATTCAGGTCCTGCGGTTCGACATAGATACGCAGTTGCACTTCGCGCCCACTCATGGTCGTGAAGCTGTCCTCCACCCAGCGCAGATCGCCGGCGACCAGAGCAAACAGATAACAGGGCTTCTTGAAAGGATCTTCCCACTTAACCCAATGACGATCGCCGCTCTCACCAGAAGCAACAGGATTGCCGTTGGACAGCAGTACAGGATAGCGCCCCTTCTCCGCTTCAATCGTAGTGGTGAAGGAGGACATGACGTCCGGGCGATCCAGATAATAGGTAATGCGACGGAAACCTTCCGCCTCGCACTGAGTACAGAACATCGAACTGGAGCGATACAGCCCTTCCAGACAGGTATTCTCCTGCGGCTTGATCCAGGTGACCACGGTCAGCACGAACTGCTTGGGCAAACGCTCCAGTCTCAGCGTCTCGTCGTCCAGCTGATACTCATCCGGGTTCAGCGTGCGCCCGTCCAGCAGCAAACGCTCCAATTGCAGCTCAACGCCATCAAGCTCCAGAACGTCACGAAACGCATCAGCGTCAGGATTGCGCCTGATGTGGAGCTGAGAAGTGACTCGGGCCCCATCTTCATAAAGCTGGAAGTTCAGGTCCGTGGCGTCGATCAAAAAGTCCGGTTTACGATAATCTTTCAGATAAATAGTGCGAGGTTGACTTTCTTTCATAGTAATTATGCTCAAGTTTTCCGTAGGCGAGCTTCCATATACGCTCAAGCGGCGACTGAAACTTCGTATGACGTAAATTTGCGAATGTTGATGCAGCCGGTATCCAGGATCAGATACTGCCCTTTGATACCGAGTAATGTACCACTAATTTCCGGCTCTTTTTCCGGATTCAGGCTAACCACCTTCTGCGGATACTGCATCACTGGAAAGGCGATGTCGACCACCTCCGCAGACGTCAAAATTTCCATGTTATCCGCGCCCTCGGCGCAGCGTAGACCTTCCAGCGACCCTTCCAGCTCGGCCAGCAAACGGTCTCTTTCCGCGACCAGGTCCAGCGGCTCAGGATCGCCCTTGAGCATTGCGCGCCAATTGGTTCTATCCGTCACCGATTGCCGGAAGATCGCTTCCACTAACCCGGACATCCGGCGCGTAGTGACTTCCATGATGGGCAGAGCCTGAGTTGCGCCCTGATCAATCCAGCGGGTAGGCGTCTGGGTTTTACGGGTAATGCCGACTTTAACTCCCGATGAGTTGGCCAGATACACCACATGCGGAACCATGCAGTGGGTTTCCCCCCACTCAGGCTCCCGGCAGGTGCCGGCGAAAAAGTGGCATTTTTCCGGGCTCATAATGCAGCTGTCGCAACGCGCCAGTTTTTTGAAGCAGGGGAAGCAGAACCCCTGACTGAAGCTCTTTTTAGTCGAGCGGCCGCAATGATTGCAGACAATCTTACCGCTGAATTTAATCTGAAGTGATTTGCCGAGCAGAGGATTCAACTCCACCCGTTCATCGCCAACCACCAGGCTGTAGTTGACGGGGTTATCGAGCTGGCTGAACATTTTCTCCAGACAGCCTTGAGCTACTTCCCTCAAGTGAGTCCCCTTGGTTCTAAATTCATCTCTCAATTATTGTTATTGTCGAAACGCGCGCTCCCGTCGCAACGAAAGCGAAGCTTCGATCAATGCTTGGAAACGCCGCTGTCGGGCGTCCATACGCCGGAAGAAGATTCAGCCGCGGCCGCCTTCAAAGCACAAGGCGTCGGCCGATCTCTTTCTATATACCCCACCCGCTGCTCTTCAGGCACATTGTGGGAAATTTCGTAGGTGATAAGCGCCTCCATGCAGAGCTCTTTCTGTTCCATTGATAATTTTTTGCCGTCCGGCCACTTCCCCAACTCCAAGGCTGTCTTCATGGCCTCATAGATCTCCGGAGTCAGGTTTTTTACTGCATTTTCAAAGGACATAAGGGGTCTCCAGCACAATGTTGCGGACTATAACATAAGGGCGATCCGACATTTCAATAAAATTCTGGTGAAAAAGTGTTGACTTACAAATGATAATCATTATCATTTGCATTGTGTGTTTGATCCCACACAGCTCTCATCAGAGTATTCACAGCTACTTGGGGGATGCGCATCAACGGAGGCTGGATAAATCAGCTCTGCAACTTGGTTTAACCGTTATGCTCCGTTGATGCCTTCCCCATCTTTTTCCCACTTGTTTTTAGCCACAACGCCATTGACGTCAAGCCAAACCAAAAGCCGACGAAGTGCGCGGTATTGGCGAACGACACGCCAAATTGATCAGAGACGCCCAACATCCCCGCCAACATCCACACAATACTGAAAATCACCATCGCGGAAGGCGCCCACATTCGCATACTCGGCGCTAACGCCCAACCCGCCGCATGGGCGCCAACCAAAGCGTAAGCGACGCCTGAGAAACCACCGAACGCAGGCCCCGCCACCAGATATTGGGCGAGATTACTGAAGATCGCCGCCCCCAGAATGAACGAAACGAATCCACCCCGGCTGAACAAGACTTCCAGAGAGCGCCCAAAGATCCACAACGCAAGAGAGTTAAACAGCCAGTGCGCCAGCCCCAGGTGCAACCATGCGGGAGACAGCAGACGCCACCACTCCCCTTGCTGTAGCGTAAACAACAAGGACTGCACACGGGAGGGCAAGTCCCCGTAAGGCAACTGAAAACGATCGATAATGAAGAAATAACGACTGCTCTGAAAGTCGCCGAAGCCGGTGTACAAAGCCGCCGCCAGCAACGTCAGCAGTAACCATGCGATACAGGGGAAAGGCTTGAACTGCATTGTCAGACTGTTGCCGTTGGACTGCGGTTGCTCGCTTACAGCCTCATCCAGTCGCTCGCGAACGCCAGGATCTTCTTTGAAGCGCTGATAACAGTCCAGCACGACAGGTTTGGCGGCGGGATCTTTCACCCATATTTCCTGCCGTCCTTCATTCTCGGTGACCCATATCGCAACGCCTCTGCTGCGGAGATAGCGATACAGCGACTCAATGTCTTCTTCGATAGGGATATCGCAAACTTTTTCCATGTGTTCAGCGCCCGGCGGCGCCCCCCGCTTCACGCATGACATCGACCCAGACAAAGTTGTCCGCCGTCAGTTTGCGGGCTCCCGCTTCGAGCCGGTAGGCCACCAGTTTGCCGTACTTCACTGCGCTGTAATCCAGGCAGGCGATATTGGGGCGAATGGGACGCGGCGCGCCTTGCAGCCAGTAATGCCCGACGAACAAAGGCGGTTCATCCAGACCATAGAACAACAGCATGCGTCGCTCTCGCTCCGACAAGCGTCTTTCCGCCACTTCGTCAGGCAGAGCGTCCGGCTGAAACACAACGTCGCCGTAGGTTTCAGGCTCCGCCTTCCAGAACTTAGTGCGAAATGCGGTGCGCACAAAGCCATCGCTGCTGCGAATAGACATGCCATCAGGGAGTTTCATATCCGTGCCGCGTAACAGCCGGTCCATCACATGGCCTGCAAAACTGTCACGCACGGTGGAGGCATGTAGAAAGTCTTCCGTGATAAGACCATCGGGGTGATGCTCCAGAAACTGTGAAATCAGATCATGATCCCAGCATGCGTGCACAACCCGGAAACTCTGATCGTCAATCACCAGCGGCAGCGTCATGAACCATTCAAGAAATTCATTCCATTCATGCCCGTAATTAGCGAACTGATCCAGCGTTTCCCGAATCAATCGCTCATGACGGGGCGTATGTTCGCGCAAATAGGTATGGGCGCTGCCTGGACGCGCCCGGGTGCAATAGCCCAGGGCGTTATACTCATGATTGCCCATGACAATACGCGCACTCCCGTGCTCCACCATATCCCGCACGACATGCAGCGCTTCGCGAATACGAGGACCGCGGTCGACGATATCGCCAACGTAAATGGCCTGACGATGCTTATGGCTGTATACGCCGTTGATTTTCCGGTAGTCGAGCTTCTCCAGCAATGCTTCCAGGGTTCTGGCGCATCCGTGGACATCGCCGATGAAGTCAAAGCCTCGGTACTTCTGGCTCTCGGACATTAGACTACTGCCCTCCCTGATCTCTACTGCTTGACCAGCCCAGTTTATCCCGGCAGATCTGATAGAAATTATGATTCATGGGATGAATCAAACGCAGCTTCTGCGGCTTCTTGCAGATCGTGACCGTATCGCCCGGCGCGCAGGTGACGTGCGTCTGCCCATCGCAACTGACATGAGGATAGGTTTCGTTGTAATCGCCGATAATGATCTTAATTTCGCTATTGCCGTCCACCACAATCGGGCGGCTGCTCAGGGTATGGGGAAACATGGGCACCAGCACGATAGCGTCCAGACGCGGATGCATAATCGGGCCGCCTGCGGACAACGCATAGGCGGTGGAGCCGGTGGGCGTGGAAACGATCAATCCGTCGGAACGCTGGCTGTTGACGAACTGTCCTTCAATATAAAGGTCAAACCCAATCATACGGGTGGATTTGCCAGGGTGCAGGACAATGTCATTCAGGCCGCATCCATAGCCCACGGGCTCGCCATTGCGCTTGACGTAGGCGTCCAACAGGAAGCGGGACTCTTCGACATATTTGCCGGACAACACTTCCGCCAGCTGAGGCTCCATTTCCGTCGGAGTAATATCAGTGAGGAAGCCTAATCTGCCGCGATTGACGCCAAGCACCGGCACATTGCACCCGGCCAGCGCACGCGCTGCGCCCAGCAAACTGCCATCGCCGCCGACCACAATCACCAGGTCGCAGATTTCTCCCAGCATTTTCTTGCTGGACACCTGCACGTTATGCCCTGGCAACACCGCTGCGGTAGCTTCTTCCAGGATCACCGCGTAACCTTCGCCGACCAGATAGTTTTTGAGCCGCTTCAGCGTCTCCACCACCTGCACGCTGCCCATCCGGCCCAGCAAACCGATATTACGAAACTGTTCCATACATGCCCTTAATCAAGCGTTTTTGTTATGTTACCCAAACTGCCCCGGCTTGTATGCGCCCAACGGGCGGTTTTTGTCTTTTTCCTCACCCTCGCGCCCCGCTGCAGCCCAGTCAGTGACTGCGCTCAACGACCAAAGCGCCGGTCGGGGCACTAACGGAAGTTTAATTTGTGAAGCGAACGCCACAACAACTGATCAGAGATTTACAGTGGACCTGTAACAGCCCGGAGCTGGCCGCCAGTGCCGACATGGCGCCAACACAGTTCGATCGTCAGGCGCCCATAGCGCTGAGCGACACAGACCGGACGCTGGCCATGGACCTGCTAAATATGGAGAAAGACTTAAAAAGCCGTTTTCTGGGCCCTTACTTTGAATCACTTTGGCGCTTCGGCGTCGACCGGCTTAGCGCCTGGCGCGTGATTGCCCATGGCTTGCAAGTGAAAGACCGTAAAAAGACTTACGGCGAGTTTGACTTTATCCTGCAGGACCCCGAAGGCAATTATGTCCATCAGGAAGTCGCCATCAAATACTATCTCGGCTTATCCACGCCATCAGCGAAAGGCGGGGACGCCCACTGGTTTGGCCCCAACTACCTGGACCGGCTGGATCTTAAGTTAAACAAGCTGCTCAACAGCCAGATTTTACTCTCAGAAACGCCCGAAGCCCGACAAGCGCTGGCGAGCCTAGGCATTAACGATGTCAGCCGTCAAATCGTTATGAAAGGCTATCTGTTTTATCCACTGATTGACCCAGACAGCGTCGCACCCTCCTCACTCGCCGCAACCGACCACTTACGCGGCAAATGGCTGCCTGTCAGCGCCCTACCCCAATTGGAGGGAACAGCTACAAACTGGATACTCGCCCCTAAATCACACTGGCTATCGTCCCTTTTAATACATCCCGGCGATCAGGCCACTGTCATGAGCTGGGAAAAATTGTACGGGGAATTGAACTCTACGGAAAGGAGCGGCCGGCCACAGATGTTGATCGCATTGGCGGAGTCGCCAGCGGGCGGATGGCTGGAAACGGCCCGATATTTCGTCGTTAGCGACGACTGGGCGGAATCAGCAAGAGCGACATTGAACAACTAGTCGAAGGACTCAAGGCGACTCGACAAACCCCCGCGCGCCCTGCATGCCGCCAGTGTGCACAAGCACAACGTCTGAGCCTCTGGGAGCCTCGCCCCGGCGCAACCAATCCAGCGCCGCATACGCCATTTTCCCCGTGTAGACAGGCTCCAACCCAACGCCTGTATGATCGAAAAATGCCTGAATGAAGGTCATCAACTCGGGGCTGGTCTTGGCGTAACCACCAAACTCATAACCCTGCATAAAGCGAAAGGGAGTTCCTGGCTGCTGGTTATTCAAAGCCAACAACTCATTGATCTTAACTGCAATAGAGTCCCCGGCGCGCAACACGGGCACGCCGACCAACTCATGATGCGAGTCAGCGGCGACAAACCCCGCCATCGTACCGCCGGTTCCGCAAGGCAAGAATATAGACACTGGAGTCGAGGAAAAATGGGAATAGATTTGCTGCGCCCACTCAGATACTCCCTTTAACGCCAGCGCATTGCTACCGCCCTCGGGGATAACCATCAGCTTTTGCGTAGCGATTAGCTCTGACAGCCTCCAGCCCTCAATGCTTTCATCCACCCAGGCAGGGTCATCTTTGCGGCGATACGCCTCATTGCTGACGAACAGCAAACGCATCCCCCACTTTTGAGCATCCTGCAGAGTGGGCGTCAGCTCACACCGCCAGGCGCCGCGCACAACGCCAAAGGTGGGAATATTCAGCATACGGCCCGCCGCAGCGAGCGCATGCAGGTGATTAGAATAAGCGCCGCCGAAGCTCAGCAATCCCGACGCCTGGCTTCGCTCCGCTTCCAGCAGGCTGTATTTAAGCTTGAACCACTTGTTGCCGGATACAGACTCATGAACCAAATCGCCCCGCGCCATCCACAAACGAACGCCAGCGCGCTCAGCCACAGGGTGACTGAGCGGTTGAATGACGCAATCAGGTTGATACAGCAGAGGGGACACGAACTATTCTTGATGCTTCTCGCAACGGTTGCTTTCGCCTGCAACAAACTCAGCGGGCACGGTCACGCGAGGGACGCTCTCGCCACACAATCCTTTGCCAGGAATTTCGTGTTCGCATACCGCGTTTTCGTAATGGTCCAGCCACTCTTTGTAGTGCCGCTCCGTTACAAAACAACGCTCCGCCGCATAGGAGACAGGATTCTGAATATAGCGCAACACATCTTTCGCCGGGATGGTGATATGCCCTGCGCCAGGGTGATACACCACAAACACCACATCCAGTTCGGACAGCTTATTGAGAATATCTCCCCCGCCATCCTCAGACTCATCCTTCAGGGTTTGAATCTCCTGGCGCAGCTGCTCCTCACGCTCGTCGCGATAAACCAGCTCCGCCTCGCGACGCTGTAATTGCTCTTTGACAATCGTCAGTTCGCTTTCCAGGCGCTGGCGCAGACGTTCCGCCTCCTCGCCTCCGTCTCCTTTACTGAGTTCTTTCTCCAGCATGGATTGACGCTTTTTGAACTGAACCATTTCCTCTTGCAGAGACAGGTATTGATCGCTGCGCTTCTGCAGTTTGATTTTGGTCTGGTCGTAAAGCACTTTAGTGTGCTGGAGGCTTTGCTCCATATCCTGCACTTTGGTCTTCAGAGCCTGCATCTCCAACCGGTGCTGCCGGTTGAGCTCTTCAATTTCCGCTTCGTGCTGGCTGTTCAACGTTTTGATGCGCAGGCGCTGCGCTTTCAGCAAGCGCGCCAGTTTCGTACGATGAATACGCTCCTGCTCTTCCAGCGCAGAAGCGGACGCCGCCGGTTGCGGCGCAGCCTGAGTGGGAGTCAGGACAGGAATATCCTCTTCCTCCTCAACCACTTCACCAACCACTTCAAAGCCCAGGCGGTTTTCCTGCAGGGATTTTTTAATCACCTGAAAGTCATTGCCGCCCGGCTTCATGTCCGGGTCCCACAAATCCCGCTGATGCCAGGAGATAGCGCATTGACTGCGACACGCGAGCCGTATAGGACCTGCGCCGAGATCAGGGCCGGAGCCGGAAATTTTCGCCAACCGCTTCAGCGGGACGTTCCACTCCGAATCCGCGATGCCTTCCTCGTCGAAATAGACCGTAAAAAATACCAGCGCTCGAGGCACCAGCTGTTTGTTCAGCTCTGCATAAACAGCCGTTATTTCCGTATCAGCCAGATCATTCAGAGCAACCACGCCGTCCAATATGGCCTCAAATTCCGAATAGCGCATTTGCCGCGCTACATACTGATCCTCCAAGAAGAGAACCGCTTCGTAAATATCATCTTTTTGAGGTTTGGGCATGCCAATGTCCTAGATAATAAGCCCTTCTTTCTTTGCTTGTTGTTTAAGCTACGTTGTCCAGAAGCCCATTGTCGATGTTGTTATTTTTTGTAAGCGCACCAAAATAACAGAAAATTGTTTCGTTAGCGCTTACCAAGCGTTTAAACACCGATATTTTTTCGCCCCCGGGCCATTTAAAACGGCTCCGGCGCATACGTTGATTATTAATGAAGCTGTTGAAAACTTAGCACGCAACCTTGGAAATGTCAGTTGGGCAGGTCGCGCTCAGTTGGGGAAAGGGCGCACAAATCAGGCCATTCGACCTGGTTTGCGCAAAAAATGAAAGGTTGAAATGGACTCAGCTCTCACTGAGTCCAGAGAGGAGAAATCAGATTTCAGCGGCCAGTCGGCTACCCTGATTAATCGCGCGCTTAGCATCCAACTCCGCCGCCACATCGGCGCCGCCAATCAGATGCACCGACATGCCCGCCGCTTCAAGCGGCTGCTGCAGCTCACGCAAAGGGTCCTGACCTGCGCAAATAATCACATTGTCCACCGGCAACAACTTGGCCTCGCCGTTAACATTCACATGGAAGCCGTCATCATCAATTTTGACGTACTCGCAACCGGCGACCATCCGCACCTGCTTGTTCTTCAGCGAAGCGCGATGGATCCAGCCCGTCGTCTTGCCAAGATTTTTACCCGGCTTGGAGGTTTTCCGTTGCAACAGATAGACCTCTCTGGGAGACGATTCGATATGCGCCGCAACGCCCTGAACGCCACCACGATGCTCTACACCCAAGTCCACACCCCACTCCTTCATGAACGCGGAAACGTCCAGGCTGGGCGACTTGCCTTCATGGGTAATAAACTCACTGACGTCAAACCCGATACCGCCAGCGCCGACAACGGCAACCCTTTTCCCTATCGGCTTACGTCCTAACAGCGCATCCAGATACCCCATCACTTTTGGATGATCGATCCCTTCTATCTCAGGTATGCGAGGAGCGACACCGGTAGCGAGAATCACTTCATCGTAACCGCCAGCCTTCAAGTCTTCAGCGCTCACACGGGTATTCAGGCGCACATCGACATTATGCTTTTTCAGCATACGGTCGAAATAACGTAAGGTTTCATAAAACTCTTCTTTACCCGGAATCAGTTTGGCGACATTGAACTGGCCACCTATCTTATCCGCGCCGTCAAACAGCGTTACATCATGACCTCTCTCCGCCGCCACCGTAGCGAAAGCCAGACCGGCAGGGCCGGCGCCGACAACCGCCAATTTTTTCTTCGCACCGGTTTTCACGTAGACCAACTCGGTCTCATGACAGGCGCGAGGATTCACCAGACAGGAAGTCAGCTTCATCTGGAAGGTGTGGTCAAGACAGGCCTGGTTACAGGCGATACAAGTATTGATTTCATCCGCCCGATCTTCTGACGCCTTCACGACAAAATCTGCGTCCGCCAGGAAAGGACGAGCCATGGAGATCATGTCCGCATCGCCATCCGCCAGCACTTTTTCCGCCACATCCGGCATATTGATGCGGTTAGTTGTCACCAGCGGAATATTGACGTCTTTCTTCAGTTTCGCGGTTACTTTGGTGAACGCCGCGCGTGGCACCATTGTCGCGATCGTGGGGACGCGCGCTTCATGCCAGCCGATACCCGTGTTGATGATGGTGGCGCCCGCCTCTTCGATCTTCTTGGCCAGTAACACCACCTCTTCCCAGTTGCTGCCGTCGTCAATCAGATCAAGCATGGAAAGGCGGTAAATAATGATGAAGTTCGGGCCGACTCGCTCACGCACACGACGCACGACCTCTATCGGCATGCGAATCCGGCTCTCGTAGTCGCCGCCCCACTTGTCGGTCCGCTTGTTGGTGTGACTCACGATGAACTGGTTGATGAAATAGCCTTCCGACCCCATGATCTCAACGCCATCGTAGCCCGCCTGTTGCGCCAGAGCCGCACAGCTTGCGTAGGCGCCTATCTGTTCATCCACCTCGTCAGTGGACAGTTCGCGCGGCTTGAACATATTGATCGGCGCTTGAATGGCGGAAGGCGCCACCAGCTTGGGATGATAGGCGTAGCGCCCTGCATGCAGAATCTGCATACAGATCTTGCCGCCGGCTTCATGCACGGCTTGCGTGATAATCTTGTGCTTTTCCGCATCCGCGTCAGAATCCATCTTGGAAGCGCCCTGAGCGACCGCCCCTTCAGGGTTCGGAGCGATACCGCCGGTTACGATGAGCCCTACCCCACCTCTCGCGCGCTCAGCGTAAAACGCCGCCATACGCTGAAAGCCATTCGGCGACTCTTCCAACCCTGTGTGCATGGAGCCCATTAGAGTCCGGTTGGCGAGGGTGGTGAAGCCCAGATCCAAAGGGGCCAACAGATGCGGATACTTACTCGCGCCAGATGAGTTCTGTTGCATGAAACACTCCTGAATATTCACTTTAATGAGCGAAATGCCGGTAACTAAGCAGCTTCCGCCTCGAGTTATACGCAGCAATCAAGGCTACGGGATTTGCCATATAAATTAGCTCTGTCATGCAAGACATCCAATACCCTTGGATAACATTTTTTTATCTATAAAATACACCTATCCGTCACTTTTAACCCGCCAGGAGAAAGTCCCATGCAGCTCGGCGACATATCCGTCAATTTCGTAGAACTAATGCGCGAGGCCTGTCACCGGCTTAACGTCGACCCAATGCCGGTCCTCAACGAATACGGGGTTACGACAGAGACGCTCGCCTCCCCCAAAGCGCGCATCAGCATATCCCGCTTCATGCGTATCGGGCAGGCCCTGATCAGCACCGCCAACCAGCCCGCACTGGGATTATTTATGGGGCAGGCGCTACGCATTTCCCATATGGGACTTTCCGGTTATGCCGCTATGACCAGCCCAAACCTTGAACGGGCGATCCGGCTATGGATTCACTATGAAAGTCTGAGCAGCGTAAACAAACGCGGGAGCAGCCGGTTTTACCTGACGACAGGAAGCGGCGTCGCCCAGTTTTATTCCATCAGTCCCTATAATGAGTTCAACTATTTCGTGGTGGATTGTCTGCTCAGTGGATGGAGCGCGCTGGCGCACTGGATTACCGGACAGGAGCGATTGCTGAAAGAGGTGGAAATTGAATTTGAAGCGCCGCCTTACGCCCAACATTATCAACAGGCTTTCAATTGTCCCGTTAAGTTCGGTCGCTCTCGTAACGCCTTAATTTTTCGGAAAGAAGCGCTGTCACTACCTTCGGTTTACGCTAATCCGGCGACACATAGCGAAATTGTCAGTATCTGCAACCGGGAACTCACCACCCTGGTTGGGGCTACCAGTCTGACCGAACGAGTCAAGCAGATTATCACCCCCATGCTGCAAGGGCGCGAAGTGGGCCTCACCGAAACCGCCAAGCAACTCGGTCTATCGGAGTGGACGCTTCAAAGACGATTAAAAAAGGAAGGCGTTCAGTTTCAACAAGTTTTGGACGAGACTCGCAAGCAGGTCGCGGAGACTTACCTCAAAGCCACAGACTTAACGATTGGCGAGATAGCATATCTACTGGGCTTTTCTTCACCAGCTGCATTTCATCGGGCGTTTAAGAGGTGGTTTGGCGTCAACCCGAAGCCGTTCAAGGACCAGCACACTTCTGGCCGAACGGACGAAGATACAGCGACAGGCGAAAATGCCTGAGCGAGAAAAAAGAGACTGAATTAAAGCTCTACGGCGTCATCGACGAATTCGTCGTCTTCAAACTCTTCGTAATCAACATCAATGAGATCATCAATATATTCTTGCACGGTTACGGCTCCTTGCTAATGGTTAACGTCCAAGCTATCAAACAGCTATGTCAGGAAAATGACAAAGAAAAACGACAGAATAAATCAGGAATAAAAATAAATTAGTGATTGAAATCAGAAAACTAAGAGGTGAGGTTAAAGCAAGAAGGAAATAAGAGGGAAAGAGTTGGCGGAGCGGACGGGACTCGAACCCGCGACCCCCGGCGTGACAGGCCGGTATTCTAACCGACTGAACTACCGCTCCGCGAAAATCCATCTTTGGGGAAGATGGTGGGTGGTGCAGGGATCGAACCTGCGACCCTCGCCTTGTAAGGGCGATGCTCTCCCAGCTGAGCTAACCACCCAGTTCCAGATGAACTGGCTCTTGACTAAATAGAAATTGGCGGAGCGGACGGGACTCGAACCCGCGACCCCCGGCGTGACAGGCCGGTATTCTAACCAACTGAACTACCGCTCCGCGATCTCTATTTCAGAATTTGGTGGGTGGTGCAGGGATCGAACCTGCGACCCTCGCCTTGTAAGGGCGATGCTCTCCCAGCTGAGCTAACCACCCCCACGTCACTCTGAATCAAGAGGCGCTTCCGAATCAACCTTGCTAACCGCTTGGCTGCCCCGTGAAGACGATGCGCATAGTACTGATCGCCCCATGGTGTGTCAAGCGCAATGTTTAAAAAAGTTTTCGCAGTTGCTATTTCGCTGAAAAGTCGATCAAAAGCGCCATATTAAGGCGCTTATTCTATTGAGAAATAAAAGTCTGTGCAGGCAGAACAAAAGTTAGCGCTGGATCAGCTCAATCATATAGCCATCAGGATCTTTAACGAACGCAATCACTGTGGTTCCGTGCTTCATGGGTCCCGCCTCCCGAACTACCTGCCCGCCTTTTTCACGAATAGCGTCGCAGGCTTGATAGGCGTCTTCCACTTCTATGGCGAGGTGCCCAAACCCGGAGCCCAATTCATATGCAGCGGTATCCCAGTTGTGAGTCAGCTCAATGACGGTGTTTTCCGACTCATCGCCGTAGCCGACAAACGCCAAGGTGAAACGGCCTTCCGGGTAATCTTTACGCCGCAACAGACGCATACCCAGCACTTCAGTGTAAAAACCGATGGAGCGATCCAGGTCGCCGACCCGGATCATCGTATGCAATAGCCTCATGATTTTTCTCCTAACAACAATGTGAAAAATGGGGCTACCTTACCATACCCGGAAGCGTGATGACCTCGCGGGCGCAATCTCAAATATCCTGACGCGAAGCGCCAGCGTCACTGATTCCATGTCGCGCTGCGCACGACTTTTCCTCCAGGCGAGCGGACTCGACATTAGAACGTCGGCATTCGGGAATGGCTTTATCCGCCAGCGATTGATTGATGCCATCAAAGAAATGATGGGCCGAGTCGATACTTTGTCGCACCTTGGGCTCAAGCGCCGCACTGATGCGCGTGGCGCCGGCCAAGCCGCCTTTTCCCGTCTGCAACGCCTTATCGTAGGCCCTGCTATATACATCCTTCACACGGTCAACAAAGCTTTTAGTCTTTTGTACATGGTCTTGAAACATGGTCGTCACGCTCATAGTTCAGTAAGTCCTTTTTCTGTTTCCTGTCCGCCGTTGATTCGCCGCCGCTTACATCCAAAATTAACCGGCTGAAAACCTTACCCATATTTCAGAAGCGCGGCGTCGCCGCAGCCTCTGCTTCAAACGAAGCCCTTACAGTAAATGATAGATGTTAAACCCTGATGTCACCCTATAGAACCGGGTGACGGTATAGAATTGAAAATTTAATGTGGCGATCGCTCCGCCTTTAGAAGGGCCACCACCAGGATGAACTTTCACTTTCCGCCAGCTGCTCCTCGTAAGCGTTTTTACGCTTGTCCAGCTCACGCTGCATACGATCCGTCTTCAGCCGCTTGGTCGGCCCGCCGCCGCACATATACATGCACCACCATTTATCGGGACGGTAATAGCCCTGCTCCTTCAACCTTTCAATTTCTTCCTCGCGGGCGACCTCAATTTCTTCCTGCTCCCGCTCAAATGAATACTCTATATTTTCTTTCACAATAGAGGTGGCGGCATGATTAGGCGCCAGTAGATCACTATTAAGAAAGCGGGTCTCCACGATTTCGTTATAAGCGAAGTCAGCGGCCACCAACTGTAAATCCCCTTCCGCCCAGGGCGAGTCGGTTTCGATTTCCGGATTTGGATCTGGTTTGCTGATTTCGGAATAACGCAGATAGTAAATTTTGCCCGCATCGACACTGAGTATCTGATCCGTCATATCGCTCAGGGTAAAGCCGCCTATGCCTTCGAAGCCCAACAGAGGTCTGCGCATAGTGATGCGTCGCTCTCCCGGAGCCACCTGCAGCCAGGTATAACTGTTGTCGCGAAAGTTGAAATATTGACTGTCATCGACATACACGCTGGGAGACTCGATCTCTTCTGACGCCCAGTCACTGTGAGGTCGGTAAAAATAGATAAGCGCAGAAGACGCACTATCCCACTCCGAGTCAGGAATATGCACGAATTTAGGGCCGCTGACCGGATGCACAAAGGCCCCTACGCTCTTCCCCATGGATTGATAGATCTTACACCCACTCATTGCCACCGCCGTCACCAGCAGTAGGACAAGCGTTCTGAGGCTAGGATATCGCTGCATACTCACTCCCCCGTCTATAAGGGCGTCGCTTTCATGACCATTTCACAAATCATGGCTCTTGTTTATTGGGGCGGAGGGTGTTGCGGGACGACTCCCTTGGGGTCAAACCCTCCAGACGGGAATGATTCTAACAACCGTTTGCTTCGTCAGCTGAGAATTGGAGCAAGAATTCGCTACAACGCGTTACTTTGCACTACATTTCTTTACAGTCATTTTGCCTGCATACAAGCGTCACCTGACGAGCAGGTTGAATTTTCAACAGGGAACGGCGAATGACAACAATTAAGCCGTATTTTGAAACGGCTCCACATTCCCGTTCGGCTGAATTGCTACAATCAGTCACAACCAATTATAAAAAATGCGCAAGGGTCACTACTCATGAACGACTCGGATGTCCTCGCCACCGCGCCTGATCCGCATGCGGATCGCTTGTCCACACTCACTTTGATGGCGCTGCTGCTCGGCGCAGCGTTGAGCGTTTCAGCAGAAGAGCTTCCCTACGAGATGGAATGGAAAGCCTTGGATGAGCCCTCCACTGAAGCCAGCGTGCATATCGAGCTTGATGACGGACAAGCGCTCGATATCACCTTCTCTGAAGCGCAAATTAACTACATACCTATTGCCGATACCGTAGAACGCTCAACTCTGGACTCAATTTCACTCGCTCTACTTCAGAATCCACAGCTATCGAGCATTTTTGTTCCCGGCCTGTTCTCTCCGCCAGCGGCGGGCGGCCCGGTTTATGAAGAAGCGCAACGAGCGCGAAATGATGAAAGAGAGGCTGCACTATACGACCCCAACAAATTGGCGACGCTGGAAACGTCCGTCGCGGCGGCGCTGCTTTTTCGCCAATACGTGGAAGTAAGAATCGAGCCGCAATTTCAAGCGGTGGATTTTGACGCGACCACGATCGTCAACACGCCGCGGCCGTAAAAGAATAAGAGTAAAGATTGATTCATACGCTGCAGGCGCGCGCCTAAGCTTCACTTAGGCGCAATAGCGAGGGCTATTTCTTGATGGCCTTCAATTGCAGACCAATTTCGTTCATGCGACGATCCAGCTCAACATAGCGTTGCACCAGTTGATTACGGGTGGCGTCGATAGCGCTGACTTTCTTCTCAAGCTCTTTGAGATTGCCGTCCAGGTTCTGCTCATTCATTTTGCCGATCATGCGCTCAAGCTTGGCGATAGCCACGGTTTGCTCAGAGATGGATTTCTCCAGCTTGTCGGAACTCTGTTTCAGAAGCTGCGCCAACTCAGCCTGCTTCCTCTCCAGGGCTTCATCAGTGCGCCCCATATCATCCGCCAACGCGGAAATCTGCAGCGCCTGGGCTTCCTGAGACTTGCCAAGATTTTCACCGATAACCGTCAGGCCATTTATCTCACCGCTGAGCGCTTTGATCCGCTCCTGCGACTGTTTAAAGTCGCCCTGCAGGGATGTCAGCGCTTTTTGGTTATCCTCAATCAACTGTTTATTGCGCTTATTGGATACATCCCACAACTTGCGGATCTCAGAGTCCAAGGTTTTCAGTTCCCTGGCCATTTCATTTCCGCTTTGCGCCATGGTGGCGTCGGTCTGATTGATTTGACCTTCAAGACGCGCAGTCACAAGCTTACTTTGGGATATATACTGAGTCGCCTGCTGCAGCTGGGTTTGCAGAGACAGAATGGTTTGCTGCTGGGTTTTGACCTGCCAATATCCAATCAGCGCAAAAGTCAGCACCAGAATGAATACAAAGACGATCGCCCATTGTGCGGGACGGGACAGTCTGACATAAGCCTCCACCGGGGCCTCCGCAACCGGCGCAGCCTTTTTGGGCTCAGCAGGTTTCGCCGCAGGCGCTTTATGGCGCTGTGATTGAAATCGATCAACCTCGTCTTTCTCGGGCTTAATTGTCTCCATGTATCCTCGCTAGTGGACTGTATTTATATAGTGTATCGGCAAACGCCCGATTCTGCGCGGTTGCGCCATGGCATTTTAGACAATGCCGAAGTTTCCGTACACGCGCCCTTATCCAGCTTTACCATATTTGCGACAGAACAGGCATGAAGCAACCCGCTATTATTCCGTTTTTCCTGAGCCAGATAAAGGCTCCGCGAACGCAGGATCTCCGCCGCCTGCGGCGAGAGTCGGCAAGGGTCCGCTTTCGTTTGCATCCCATGTACCGACTCACTAAACTATGCGCCTCTTTTTTAAACAGTATGCCTCGACCACCCGCAAATTCGCGCCCCATAGGCGAATTTATCCAATAATGACAGGGTTACTAAGGAGAAATCATGCAGCCTTTAGTTGGCATTATTATGGGCTCCAAATCCGACTGGCCTACCATGGAGCACGCCGCCGAGATGCTCGACAAGCTGGGCGTTCCCTATGAAGTGCAAGTTGTTTCCGCTCACCGTACGCCGGACCTGCTATTTGACTACGCCAAGTCCGCCGAAAGCAGAGGCATCAAGATAATCATCGCCGGAGCTGGCGGCGCCGCCCACCTGCCCGGTATGGCCGCGTCACAAACCTCGTTGCCGGTGCTGGGCGTCCCCGTGCAGTCCAAGACACTGAATGGTCTAGACTCATTATTGTCCATCGTACAAATGCCCGGAGGCGTCCCCGTGGGCACGCTGGCGATCGGCAAAGCCGGCGCTACTAACGCAGGACTGATGGCGGCTCAGATTGTGGGCTTGCAGGACAGCAAAATCATGGACGCCGTAAAAGCGTTCCGCAAACAGCAGACAGACACTGTTCTTAACAACGCTGATCCAAGGCAATCATGAAAAGAATCGGCATTCTCGGAGCCGGCCAACTTGGCCGCATGATGGCGCTGGCGGGTATGCCGCTGGGCTTTGAATTTGCGCTTTACGACACTTCCGGGGCCCCGTCTGCGGGCCTTGGCACGATTTTCAGCGACCCCGACAACACCCAGTCGGAGCTGGATCGCTTCCTTGATTTCGTCGATGTAGTGACCTACGAGTTTGAGCATTTACCCCTGGATCTGGCGCAGAATATCGCCGATCGTAAGCCGCTCTACCCGGGAGTGGAAGCGCTGCGCGTGTGTCAGAACAGAGAACACGAAAAGGCGCTGTTTACTCAGTTAGGCATCCCTACTCCCAAATATCGTCTGGTCAACAGCCCAGAGGAATTGGCTGAGGCCGCTCGCGAACTGGGAACTCCCGTCGTGGCGAAATCCATCACGGAAGGTTACGACGGCAAAGGCCAGGCAGTACTGAAGTCCGTCGATGAGGCGGAAGAGGCCTGGAACAGCATTGGACACCCCCGACTGATTGTCGAGTCCTTTGTCAATTTCTCCCGGGAAATATCCATCATCGCCGCCCGCAGCAGCACAGGTGAAACCGTCACCTACCCTCTGGCGGAAAACATTCATCATGGCGGCATTCTGCGTTACACCATCGCCCCGGCTCCGCGCATTAGCGACGATCTGGCGCAGAAAGCGGCTGAGTATATTGAAACGCTGATGGCGCATCTGTCCTATGTGGGCGTCCTGGCTCTGGAGCTGTTTGAAACGCCTGACGGCCTCTTGGCCAATGAGATGGCGCCGCGCGTGCACAACTCCGGTCACTGGTCCATGAATGGAGCGCACACAGGGCAGTTTGAGAACCATTTGCGCGCCGTCGCCGGTTTACCTTTGGGCGACACCCAGCCTGTCGGCGTCAGCTGCATGATCAACCTGATTGGTCGTCATGCTGACCGCGAAAGCGTATTGACGCTCAGCGACACGCACCTGCATCTGTATGGAAAAGAAGAACGCACAGGTCGCAAACTCGGGCATATCAACATTGTCGCGGAAGACTACAAAGCGTTGATCGCCAAAGTGGAAAAGTGCCTCCCATTCGTGCCGGAGCATACGCCTTTCACTTCCTCGCTGGCTCACTTTGACTAGTGTTTTTCCGGCCCATTTTTATGGGCCGGCGTCCCCAACAAACTACCTGTATTTCTTATAACCAACATCCCCTGGCGCGCCCCTAGCTTATTAATTTTATTAATAAGTCTGATAAATAATCTTGAAAAACCCTTGATAGCACTCCATATATGCGGGTGATATCATTCTGCGCGATCTAACAAAAGAGTTCTGTCGGTCGCCATCTGGCCGGCATCAATACCCAGGGTGATACTGTGATGACCCTGAGCCTGCAGGCTGAATTTCCGGAGATTCGGAGCTATCTCTTCTTACTCAGTCTGTATACTCTAGAATCAGAGACTTACACGGGATTACACACTTAAAAGACGGAGAAAATCTCATGGCATTTGAACTTCCTGCTCTCCCTTACGAAAAGAATGCGCTAGCGCCGCACATTTCCGAAGAAACTATCGAATACCACTACGGTAAACACCACAAAACTTATGTTGATAAGTTGAACGGTCTGGTTCCCGGAACTGAATACGAAGGGAAGTCTCTGGAAGAGATTATCATGGCTTCCAAGAGCGGCCCCGTTTTCAACAACGCCGCCCAGATCTGGAACCACACTTTCTACTGGCACTGCCTGAGCCCTAACGGCGGCGGCGAGCCTACTGGCGAGCTGGCCGACGCCATCAACAAAACTTTCGGTTCCTTCGAAAGCTTCAAAACCCAATTCACTGACAAAGCCGTTAACAACTTCGGTTCCGCTTGGACCTGGTTGGTCAAAAACGCTGACGGCTCACTGGAAATCTTCAACACCAGCAACGCAGGTACGCCAATGACTGACGGCAAAACCGCACTGCTGACCGTTGACGTTTGGGAACACGCTTACTACATCGATTACAGAAACGTTCGTCCTAACTACATGAATGCGTTCTGGAATCTGGTGAACTGGGATTTCGTCGCCAAAAACCTGGCCGCTTAATCCGTTCCAACGTCGGGGCCCAGCGCCCCGACGTGATTCATGCCCTGACAGATCCTGTTCTTCCTCGCCTCATTTCTCCCTCAGCATACCCAGTTTCTCTCCGCCATTCCCTCTGCACCCGCGCGCCTAAGCTGTTACTTTGTCCCGTATATAACTACACTTTCCATAGCAGGGGATAATAAGATTGACACAAACACCACCGCCGGCGTCGAAGCAATCAATCAGCATGGTTCAAGAAAAGCAAAACGCTCCAGTAAAATGGCGACATAGCCTGTCCGCCAAATTAATGAACTGGGTGTTGTTTACCGCTTTGGCGGTAGGCGTTTTACTCAGCATTGGTCAGATTATTTTTGAATCCATGCGCGCCGTGGAGGAAATGGACAACGAGGCCAGACAAACCCTGGCCATTGTGCGCGACCCCGCCACCCAGGCGGTTTACAGCATCGACCCCGACTTGGCGCAACAGGTTCTGGAAGGCCTGTTCGAAAAACCGTCTATTCGCTACGCGGCTATCGCTCACCCCAATCAAACGATTCTGGCTGAACTCTCCAAACCCCTGCAGGAAACCCAGAGTCGCTGGATGACCGACGCCATCTTCGGCAAAGAGCGCGAGTACGCCATTTCCTTATTCCGCCCAACGCCGCAACCGACTTACTACGGCGAGCTGAAGATCGTCGTCGATACCGCACCCAAATCAGCGCTGTTTTTGGAGCGCTCCATACTGATTTTTATGACTGGCCTGCTGCGCGCTCTGCTCTTGGCGTTCGTCCTGCATCTGGTCTATCACTTCCTGTTAACGGCGCCACTCAAGGCCATTATCAACTCCCTACTGCGCATTAACCCCGCTGAGCCCGGGTTACAGTCGCTTCCGGTGCCCCGTCAACACGAAAGAGACGAACTGGGCAGCTGGGTGCGCGCCGCCAACAGCCTTTTGCAGTCCATCGAGGAGCACCAACAGAAGCGTCAGGCGGCGGAAGCGCGGATCATCAAACTATCCCAGTACGACTCCCTCACCGGCCTGCCAACCCGCTCCCTGTTCAGTAATTATATCGCCGCGGCGGTGGACGACTCTGAGGCGCTGAACCAGAAGTTTGCGGTTTTTTGCGTCGGCATTGACGACTTCAAGTCGATCAATGAGCAACTCGGCTATAGCCAGGGAGACAAGCTGCTACAAGCCTTCGCTGAGAGGCTGCTATCGCAGCGGGACGGCGTACACACGGTCTGCCGACTTGGCGGCGACCAGTTCGCCTTGATCCTGTTTAATGTCAGCAGCAGTTACCGGGTGGCGGCTTTCGCTGAGTCACTGCTGCGGGAAATCAGTCGCCCGTTTGAGATTGAGGATCAACTGACTCCCGTATCCTGCACCATCGGCATCGCCATTTACCCAGATGACGCCCGCGATGCAGAGAAAATCCTGCAAAAGGCTGAGCAAACTATGATGCTGGCCAAGTCGGTCGCCAATAATCACTTTCAGTTCTACGTCGCCAGTCTCGACAGCGAAATCCGCGAACGTAAAAAGCTGGAAAAGGATCTCTCCAAGGCCATACAAAACAACGAGCTGTTTTTGGTCTACCAGCCGCAAATGGATCTGAATTCGAAGCAGGTTGTGGGCTGTGAGGCGCTGCTGCGCTGGCGTCATCCTGAACGCGGCCTGGTGCCCCCAGACGTATTCATCCCCATTGCAGAGGCCAATGAGACCATTCTTGAAATTGGAGACTGGGTGCTGCACGAGGCCTGCGCCCAGGTTAACCAGTGGCGCAACCAAGGCTTTAATATCAAAGTGGCGATCAACCTGTCCGCCAACCAGCTCAGACAGAAAGAGTTCGCGCCACATGTCCTGAAGATCATCGAAAGCCGCCAGATCCCCACCTCGCTCATCGAGCTGGAGGTCACGGAAACCAGCTTCATGGAGAACCTGAATCAGGCCATCACTTCCCTGCGCCACCTGAGCGAATTTGGCATTCAGTGCGCCGTGGATGATTTCGGCACTGGCTATTCATCGCTCAGTTACCTGAAGCAGTTACCTATCCGCAAGATCAAAATCGACAAACAGTTTGTTCGCGACCTGATGAAAGACGAAGACGACACCCAAATCGTGCACGCCATCATCCAGCTGGGCAAAAGCCTGCGCCTGGATGTCATCGCCGAAGGCGTGGAAACGCCTCGGCAGGAGCGTTTCCTGAAGCATGACGGCTGCACGCTGGCGCAGGGCTACTATTACAGCAAGCCGGTGCCGCCGGAAGAGTTCATTGAGTTCATGAAAGTCAGTCACGCGCCGCAGACCTGATCACCAACTCATCGCACCTGACGCCGCGCGTACGGGTGGAACATACGTAACGCCCTCATTTAACATGCGGGAAAACATTCTTTTACGGGAGTCTATCAATGAGCATTTCCGCGATTATCGGCATTGTCGTCATCATCGCCGTCGCCTTCTATCTGATATCCATCTACAACAAACTCGTGTCTCTGAAGAATCGCTTCAAAAACGCTTTCGCTCAAATAGACGTACAGTTGCAGCGCCGACATGACCTGATTCCCAACTTGGTGGAGACCGCCAAGGCGTTTATGAAGCATGAGCAGGACACGCTGGAGAAAGTCATGCAGGCGCGTAACCAAGCGATCAATGCGCAACAGGCGGCGGCGCAACGACCAGAAGAAGGAGACCGCATCAAACAGCTGTCTCAGGCCGAGGGCATGCTGAACCGCGCTTTGGCGAACTTCTACGCCGTGTCTGAAAACTATCCGGACATTAAAGCGAATCAAACCATGCAACAGTTAATGGAAGAGCTCACCAGCACGGAAAATAAAGTTGGCTTCGCCCGTCAGGCTTACAATGACGCTGTAATGACCTATCACACCTATCGTGAACAGTTCCCCAGCAATCTTATCGCCGGCTTTTTCGGCTTCAAAGAAACCGAGATGTTTGAGGTTGAGTCCGCCGAGGCTCGTCAGGCTGTCAAAGTCAGCTTTAATTAATTCCTGACAAGTCATGGATTTTTTCGCCAAGCAAGAGCGCGCTCGCAAGCTCTCCGGTCTACTCCTGCTCCATTTCACCGCCGCTCTGATCGGCATTGCGCTCGCCATTAATATCGCCGGGTTCATCGCTTACCACCAGTTCGTGGACGCGCGCATGACCCCAAGCTCCTGGCTGGCTGGCCCCGCCTGGTGGGTGGCGCTGGCGGTCATCGCTATTGTCGCAGTGGGCGCAGGCAAACGTTTTTTACAGTTGAGCCGCGGCGGACGCTCCGTTGCGCAAATGGTCGGCGCACGCCAGATCAACGCGACAACTCAAAACCAGAATGAACGCCGACTGGTCAATGTCGTGGAGGAAATGAGCATCGCTTCCGGCGTGCCCATCCCCAGCATTTACATTATGGACAAGGAAGAGGCCATCAACGCCTTTGTGGCGGGCTACACGCTTGAGGACATGTCTCTGGTCGTCACCGCCGGTACGCTTAACTCACTAAGCCGGGATGAACTACAAGGCGTCATTGGCCATGAATTCAGCCACATTCTGAACGCTGACACCCGCTTGAACGTGCAGATTATCGCCGTTCTCGCGGGCATCCTTCTGATAGGCTCCACCGGAGCCTTTCTGTTGCGAATGTCCAGCAGAAGCGGCGGTAGGCGCTCACGCGACGCACGCGGGGTAATCATTGTCGTAGCGGCGGGATTCACTCTGTTCGTATTGGGCTATATTGGTCTGTTTTTTGGCCGATTAATTCAAGCTGCGCTTTCCCGCCAACGGGAATATCTGGCGGACGCGTCGTCGGTGCAGTTTACCCGCAACCCAGAAGGTATCGCTGGCGCCCTCTTCAAGATCAGGGAAAGTCAGACACACTCCTACCTGGGACATACGTCCAGCGCCCAAGAGATCAACCATATGTGTTTTGGCGAAAGTCTGAAACTGAGCGCCTGGTTCGCTTCCCATCCGCCGCTGGACGAGCGCATTCGCGCCGTGGACCCGCTTTTTCTGACCAAGCAGCGCGCGCGCCGCAACCAAGGTCAAGCGCAACAAACTGCAGCAACAACCTCAAGCGCTCCACCGGCCACATCAGGATTCGCTCCACAAAGCACGCCGCCCTCCACGGAGCAAATCAAAAGCGCAGGCATCGCCAGGCAAGTTGGACGTCATACGCAGGCGACACAAGACTGGAGCCAGCGAACACTGCAACGGTTGCAGACCACCTTTGGCGACGCCCTGCATACGCCAAGTCAGGCGGAAATCATGATCTATGCTCTACTGCTGCTGGAGTCGCCAGTCAGATTGCCCGTGGGCGACACCATCCTGCACTCATCGGGAATCCCGATAAAGAGCACGCCAGATTTCGACAGTCTTGAACGCAAGATCACGACATTACCGGCCAATCACCGTTTACCGCTTTTAGAAGTCTGTCTTGGCGCGCTGAAAGGAGGCGACATCGCCGCTCGCTCTCACGTCGTCGCTACGGCGCAGCAAATTGTCGCCCTAGACGAACGCACGACACTTTCGGAATTCGCCATCCTCGCCCTATTACGCACCCAGCTCGATGAGAACTTCGCGCCTCAACGAAACACTCTGACCCGCTACGAACAGGCCAGCGATGAGATTGCACTGATGCTTTCCGCTTTTGCTCGTCTGGGCGTCGCAGCTTCAGGCGCAAGCCCAGAGACCAATCCCAGTCAGTTTTTCAAACAAGTGATGTCGCAGAACTTCCCTCACCTGCAAGCAACCTTTCACTCCAGACTTGCTTCCGATCAGCTTACGGATGCGCTCAACAGATTGTCACAACTGTCAGCGTTACTTAAACCCGCTGTGGTCGAGGCTTTCGCACAATGCGTCAGTTACGATGGCTATGTCAGCTTAAAGGAATATGAGTTGCTGCGCGCCGCAACGGCGGTTATGGGGTGTCCGATGCCGCCCCTGGAGCCCAGCGACGAGATTGAGAATTAGAAAAAAGAGGAAAAGGAAGGAATCAGGCGCAAGGCGGCGGAGCCTGTCCGCCGCCTGAACTGAGAAGTACTACTGCTCGAACGCGTTCTCTCTGTATACGCTATCCATAGAAGGCTTGATCATGGTCTCTGCATGCTTATCGCCTTTATGATCGCGTTTGATGCTCAAGTTAAGCTCCCACAGTTGATCATACTTATCCTGGCTCGCCTTCTTGGCTTCTTCCTTGTTGCGCAGAATAGTCGGGCGCAGGAACACGAGAAGGTTTTGCTTGTCTTTTTCGCGCTTGGTGCTGCGGAACAGCGCGCCTAACAGCGGGATATCCCCCAGCAGCGGCACCTTGGCTTCTGACAGCTTGTAGTTCTCGCTCATCAGACCACCCAGCACGATAGTTTCGGCATTGTCCGCCAAGACGGAGGTCTTGATCTGACGCTTATTGGTGATGATATCCGACGCGCTTTCGTTGGAAGGCGCAATGGAAGAGGTTTCCTGTTCGATTTCCAATCTGACCAGATCGCCATCACTGATGCTTGGCGTCACACGCAAGGTCAAGCCGACGTCCTGACGCTCAATAGTAGTGAACGGGTTGCTGGTGCCGTCGGTGCCCGTGCCGGTCTGTCCGGTACGGAAAGGCACGTTCTGACCAACGATAATTTCAGACTGCAGGTTATCCATAGTGATGATGCTTGGCGTGGACAACAGGTTAGCCTGCCCGCTGGTGCCCAATGCCTGAATCAAGGCGCCCCAACCTTTCTTGCCGTCAGCCTCGCCAATCGCCACGGCAGCGATATCGCCACCAATGGAAGGCGTAGAGTTGCTGGCGATCGCCGCCAGTATCGCCGAGGCGGAAATGCCCACGTTGGTGAAGTTAGTAACGGTGGCCGGACCAGACTTGCCAGTCAAATCCCCAGCGGCCATCTGCACGCCCAACTGGCGACTCAGGCCATCGCTGATTTCCACAATCGCAGCTTCGATCAATACTTGCGCACGACGCACATCCAACTGCTGAACGATTGCCTCGATCTCTTTCATCATGGAAGGCTCTGCGCGCACAACCAGCGCATTCAATCCTTCATCAGGATAGATGCTGACTTTGCCGCCGCCAGGGGCTGCTGCCGCGCCCTCGCCTTTTGCAGGGGCAATATCGCCCATCAGGCCTTTCAGCAACTCAGCCAGTGCTTCTGCGTCTGCATGACGCAAATTGATAACCTTGGTGGTGCCGCTTACTGCCGCAGGCTGATCCAGCTTGGCGATAAGAAGGCGCATTTTGTCACGGAAGTTTTCGTCGCCTTTCAGAATCAGACGGTTGCTACGCTCGTCGGCTACAACGCTGAACTTGTTGGCGGGCCCTTTTGGCGCGCCTTTACCCAGCTCGGAAGGGGCCAGCTCTTCTAACAACTTAACCATGTCGCCAACCCAGGCGTCTTTCAGCTGAATGACTTCAAGTTGATAGTTAGAGGGGCTGTCGAGCTCACTGACAATGCGCTCAATACGGGCGATGTTATTAACGTGATCACTGATAATCAGAGCGTTGGCGGCGGCGACGCCGGCAAGGTGTCCATATTTGGCCACCATTGGACGCAGAATCGGCACCAGCTCAAGGGCGTTGGCGTTTTTGACCTGAATGACCCGGGTCACCAACTGCTCCTGCGGCACCGTCTTAAAAATCGAGGTGTTCTCCGCGGTTTGCTTGGCCTCGTTCTGCTGCACAATTTTGATGATTCCCTCGGAAGGAATCGCCGCGAAGCCATGTACGTTCAACACGGAAAGAAACATTTCGTAGACTTCATCACGCCCCATGGCGGCGTTCGAGACCACGGTGACTTTGCCTTTCACCCTGGGGTCGACTACAAAGCTGTAGCCGGTGATGTCGGCGATTTGAGTAATGAAGGCGCGGATATCAGCGTCTTTAAGGTTGACCTTCCATGTCTGATCTTCGGCCCCCGCCACGCCGGAGAAAAAACCCGCAATCAACAACCAGGCAAATGTAAAGGCTCTAAAATGTTTCATGTCCATTCAACAATCTTTTTTTGATTTTCATTACTTTGAGGAAGTCGCTTAGCGCAGCGGGTAACTGGCTCAGCGTAATGGGTAACTGATAGTGAAAGTCGCCCCATCCCGTTCTATTTCCACCTCCAGCATGCCGCTTTCATACAGCTGCTGAATCATCTGTCTATCCTGCTCGATGTTGCCAAGGGTATGACCGTTCACCGAACGAATCACATCCCCTTTCTGCAGGTTCATGGCGCCCAACATTGGGTTATTGCCATCATACTGGTAGCCGGACGCTCCTTCGCCGCTACTCACTGGCGCCAGACCCACCGAAGCCAAGGCTCCGCGCGGATCTTCCTCCAATCTCTTCTGCGCGACGCTGACAAACTCTTCGGGAGAGTCAATTCCGCCAGTGTTTTTAGGTCTCGCCACCTGTTCGATAGCGCTGCCCGCCACAGCGACGGAATCGTCAAACGCCAGCTTCTCCAAGGCGCCATTCCGACTGATCAACACATGATCAGGAAACACTGCTGACAATTTGGCTCCGCCTGGCAGCATTTCATTAATACGATAATATTCGGCCGATTTTCCCTTTTCCGCAATGATAGCGCCTGATCCGCCCTCTTCACCGCCGACTACGACCCCATACAGGTCCAGTCTTAAGGCAGTGATTGGCGCGTCCACTTGGCTCAACGCCTTTTTAGCGGAGGCATCTTCCGCCTTGCCGAATAAATTCCATGCAGGATAGTTGGCCTGCATCGCCTGATTCTTGTTTGCATTCGCCACACCGCCCACCGGCATGACGATAATGTCCGGGGTTCCCACCCAAACGCCCCAGGTCACTCTTGCGGCTTGCCACGCAAGCGTTACGACTATGGCGAGCAAGAGCACCCAGGTTATCTTAGTAATATGGCCTGTCAACATGGGTCGTTAAAGTATCCGTTGCTGTACCCGGAAAACAATGTCGTCAGGATTCGCCTGTTTACTCCAGGGCGCGCCCGCCAGGTCCAGCAACCGTTTGCGAATTTGTATCTTCGCCGTGCCGTCCCGCGTTACCTGAGCGCTCATAACGGGTTTGTTTTCCGTGCTATCCAGTACTTCCAGGTGAATTTCCTCACCCTCCTGTTTAATCAGCCCCTGCAACGGAGGCATTGTGGCGGTCTTATTTTCCCGGCCCATCGGATAAGTAACCGGTCCGCCCGCCCACTGCGCTCGCCCTGAAGCTCGCACAGGAAGACCCATATTGGTGTCCAGCGTCACATCCAAGCCGCTTATCTTCAGCTCTCCGCTCAGATTCAGACGATGGCGGCGCAATGCCGGCGCAAGCGCCGCAAGATCCAGAGAACCGTCAGCAAGCACCCGGACTTGATCAAATCCATCCAGTGCGGCTTTGGCGTCAATATCGATTTTGTTGGCGCGAAAATTCAGCGCCAGAGCGTCGCCCATCATTAGCAGGCCAGATGGATAAACATCCCAATCCAGCACGCCGGTGGCCCAAGAATGAGAAATCAGCGCTTTGCCTTCCCAAAGCGTGCCTTGCAGCTTCTGCACCCGCACAGGAAGTTGGTTGGCGGGAACGCCGGCCTGACGCCACACAAACTCTACGGGCACGAGTAATACCAACCCCGCCAGATAGGTCAGGCCGCCAATAATAACCAATCCCACAATTTTTTTTATCACTTCTTTGGCCTACAACCTTCCCAATCAACCACTGAGCATATGCATACGCGCAATGGACTACATTCTAATTGTTGAATCGACAAACCCTACTACGCCAAGCCTCGGCGGCCATTATCACTGACCGGGCTCCGCCTCCGGGAGGTTTAAGACGACTGTCGCGAACAGCAGAATACTTTTATCTTCGCCTCAAAATACAGGCTATAAAATTTTTACATGGTAACAAAAGCATAGCAGTGTTTTCTAAAGAATATTTGCAACATTGGCAACGAGTTTGAGGTTAAACATTCTTAATAGACCCCACCATCCGCGTCAGGTTCTTCGCGCCATAAAAAAACCCGGCCGAAGCCGGGTTTTTTCCGCGGGAGCGTTATGGGGGATGATTACATCATGCCGCCCATGCCACCCATTCCACCCATGCCGCCCATGTCTGGCATGCCGCCTTTCTTGTCGTCTTCAGGCAGGTCAGAAACCATACACTCGGTAGTGATCATCAGACCAGCAATAGACGCAGCGGACTGCAGTGCGGTACGGGTAACTTTCGCAGGATCCAGAATACCCATTTCCAGCATGTCGCCGTAAACTTCAGTGCCGGCATTGTAGCCGAATGCACCTTCGCCCTGACGGACTTTGTCCACAACTACGGAAGGCTCGCCGCCAGCGTTAGCGACGATCTGACGCAGAGGAGCTTCCATCGCGCGACGCAGCAGGTTGATGCCTACGTTCTGATCAGCGTTGTCGCCAGTCAGGTCAGAAACGGCCTGCAGTGCGCGCACCAGGGCTACGCCGCCGCCAGGCACCACGCCTTCTTCAACCGCAGCGCGGGTGGAGTGCAGCGCGTCTTCAACGCGGGCTTTCTTCTCTTTCATTTCCACTTCAGTCGCTGCGCCAACTTTGATAACGGCTACGCCGCCAGCCAGTTTGGCAACACGCTCTTGCAGCTTCTCACGGTCGTAATCGGAAGAAGTTTCTTCGATTTGACGACGGATTTGCGCAACGCGCGCTTCAATGTCGCTCTTAGCGCCAGCGCCGTCGATGATAGTGGTGTTTTCTTTAGTAACTACAACGCGCTTAGCGGTGCCCAGGTCATCCAGAGTAGCGCCTTCCAGGTTCAGGCCGACTTCTTCGGAGATAACGGTGCCGCCAGTCAGGATAGCGATATCCTGCAGCATTTCTTTACGACGATCGCCAAAGCCAGGCGCTTTAACCGCCGCAACTTTCACGATTCCGCGCATGTTGTTAACAACCAGAGTCGCCAGCGCTTCGCCTTCCAGATCTTCAGAGATCACCAGCAGAGGCTTGGAGGACTTAGCTACTGCTTCCAGTACAGGCAGCATTTCGCGGATGTTGGAGATCTTCTTGTCAACCAGCAGGATGAAAGGATCTTCCAGTTCAGCGCTCATGCTGTCCTGGTTGTTTACGAAGTAGGCGGACAGGTAGCCACGGTCGAATTGCATACCTTCAACCACGTCCAGCTCGTCTTCCAGACCACTGCCTTCTTCAACAGTGATAACGCCTTCCTTACCAACTTTTTCCATGGCTTCAGCAATAATGTTGCCGATGCGCTCATCGCTGTTGGCGGAGATGGTGCCAACCTGGGCGATGGACTTGGAGTCTTCGCAAGGACGGGAGATGTTCTTGATTTCTTTGACCGCAGCGATAACGGCTTTGTCGATGCCGCGCTTCAGGTCCATTGGGTTCATGCCCGCTGCAACGGACTTCAGGCCTTCGTTCAGGATCGCCTGAGCCAGTACAGTTGCAGTGGTGGTGCCGTCGCCCGCTTCATCGTTGGTTTTGGAAGCAACTTCCTTAACCATTTGCGCACCCATGTTTTCGAACTTGTCTTTCAGTTCAATTTCTTTAGCTACGGACACACCGTCTTTAGTGACGGTAGGCGCGCCGAAGGACTTGTCCAGAACCACGTTGCGGCCTTTTGGACCCAAAGTGACTTTAACTGCGTCGGCCAGGGTATTAACGCCCGCCACCATGCGCTTACGCGCGGAATCGCCAAATTTAACGTCTTTAGCTGCCATAACAAAATCCCATTACTTGTTAGTTGATGACAAAAGTCTTTAGTTTCGGAGTGTTAGCCTTCGACTACGCCGAAGATGTCGCTTTCGCTCATGATCAACAGCTCTTCGCCATCAATCTTAACGGTGCTGCCGGCATACTGGCCGAAAACCACCTTGTCACCGACTTTGACCGCCAACGGACGGACATCGCCATTATCCAAAATACGGCCTTCGCCCACAGCCAGAACTTCACCCTGTGAAGGCTTTTCTGCCGCATTGCCGGGCAATACGATACCACCGGCAGTTTTGGTCTCTTCTTCCTTACGGCGCACGACAACACGTTCGTGTAACGGACGAATTTTCATTTCGCTTTTTCTCCCAGTTAGAACATTTAACTAGCTGACTTTTTGGTTTTAAACAGCAGCCGGACATCCGGGTTGGACCAGGAACGCCGAGTGCTTAAATTGTGGAGGTTTAAATGGGGCCCGGGGCGAGGATTTCAACACCCCGGCTATAATTTTTTTAAATTTTTTTCCTAGTCCTCTCGAGTGTACTCGCCTTCAATCACTTTATCCCCGCCAGCGCCTTGCCGTGGGCCGCCAGAGGGATCTCCGCGGAAAGCGCCATCCCGTTCAGAGGTCGAAGAATAGGTCGTTTGACTATAACCGCGGCTTACTACTCGCCCGCTACGCAACAACGCGCCGCCAATACGGCCGATGAGCAACTTGCGCGTCAACGGCGTCAACAGAAGGAATCCCATGAAATCGGTCAAAAAGCCCGGCGTCACCAGCATGGCTCCGCCAATTAGCAGCGCGACGCCTTCCAGCATTTCTCCCGCAGGAACCTCGCCCGCCTGCATTTTCGCCTGCAGACTGCTCAGCAAAGAAAATCCCTGCCGTCGCAACATGGTCACGCCGATAATTCCGGTGACGATAAAAATCGATACAGTCGGCCAGAAGCCAATGGCTCCGCCAACTTCAATGATCAGATAAATCTCAATGAGCGCAATGATGGGGATAAGAAAAGGTATTCTTCTTAGCATGATTCCGTCGTTACATCAGCCAGTGTTATGCAGGTGGAAATCGGTTCCTGGACCGTTTGGTGGTCGGCGAAATTACTGCCATAATACTGGCTTTACGAGCGCCTCCCGGCGCAGCCGCAAACCCTAGAACACCATATAATTCAATATAGTAAGCGGTAATTCAGCGTGGAGGAGTCCCGCCCCTGGCGGTCCGCTCCCCTCTATGAAGCGTATGTATCTTCACCTGTCGTTACTATAGATGGAGTTGTTTATTTCTATTTCAACGCGACGGACAAAGATTATTGTTTTTTCACTATCGAGAGAGTGGGACAAGTTATGCAATTGAAAGATTCTGTGGTTGTGATTACCGGTGGCGGCCAGGGCCTGGGCCGCGCCATGGCGCTGTATCTCGCAGAAAAAGGCGCCCGTCTGGCGCTGATTGACCTGTCAGAAGAGAAACTGCAGGAAAGCGTCGCCAAATGCGAGGAGCTGGGCGCTGAAGCCAAGTACTATCTATGCAACGTCGCCAAAGAGGCCGACGTTGAAAGCGTGTTCGCCAAAATTGCCGAGGACTTCGGCGGCGTCGATGCATTGATCAACAACGCCGGCATCCTGCGGGACGGTATGCTGATCAAGTATAAAGACGGCCAGGTCACTCACCGCATGAGCCTGGAGCAATGGCAGTCCGTCATCGACGTGAACTTGACCGGCGTGTTTTTGTGTGGACGCGAAGCCGCCGCCAAAATGCTGGAAAGCGGCCGCAAGGGCTGCATCATCAATATTTCCAGTATTTCCCGCGCCGGCAACATCGGCCAGACCAACTATTCCGCAGCCAAAGCCGGCGTCGTGGGCATGAGCGTGAGCTGGGCGAAGGAATTGGCGCGCTTCGGCATTCGTTGTATGGCGATCGCGCCCGGCTTTATCGAAACGGAAATGACCGGCTCGATGAAACCCGAAGCGCTGGAGATGATGACCAAACAGATTCCTTTGCGTCGCATGGGTCAGCCGAATGAAATTGCGCAAACGGTGAGCTTCATTCTGGAAAACGACTATCTTTCCGGCCGCGTCATCGAAGTAGACGGGGCGCTGCGTATCTAGCAAAAAGGGGCTTCGGCCCCTTGCTTTTTATCTCGCCGTAAAGCGCAGTCCGGCTTCCTTTCTCTATTAAATTCACTTGCCCAACCAGCGTCGCCGATATGTCTGAACTCAGCCAACAGGAAAAACTGCAAGCTATCTGGTTCGTTGTCAGCCAGATTCCTCCTGGAAAAGTGGCGACCTATGGGCAAGTCGCCAGCTTGGCGGGGCTGCCGGGGTTGTCCCGGTATGTGGGATACGCCATGAAACAGCTTCCAGACGGCTCCAGCATTCCCTGGCACAGGGTCATCAACAGCCAGGGAAAAATCTCTTTCCCGCCAACAACCAAGTCTTTTTTCCGCCAGCAAAGCGCATTAACGCAGGAGGGCGTCGAGGTTCACAACGGACGCATCCCCCTGAAACGCTTTCAATGGCCGCCCTGACCTGAACCAGCCGCCCTCGCCTTCACTTCAGAACGGCTTCCAGACGCACCCTCAGGAAAGTTAAAAAGATCAGGCTCGGCGTAATCATCAACGTAGTGATGATAAAGAACATCACCCAATCGCCATTGAGACTGTCCACCAACGCGCCGCTATAGGAGGCCAGCAAGGTTCGCCCCAAGGTTCCGAGGGAAGCCATCAACGCATACTGCGCCGCCGTGAAGGCGCGGTTGCACATGACGGACAGAAACGCCACAAAGGCGACAGTAGACCAGGCGGAGGTGAAGCCATCCACCACCACCGCCGACACCAGCATGGGCACGCTCGGCCCCACCATCGCCAGTGCTGCGAACATCAGGTTGGAGGCGGCCATAGCGATACCGCCGATCATCAGGCCTCGATATAACCCATAGCGGATATTGACCAGACTGCCCAATATCGAGAACACGATGGTCACCCACCAGGTAACCGCTTTGGAATAAATGCCAATTTCTTCGTCCGTGAAGCCCACTTCTTTATAGAAAACCACCGACATCTTGCCGAGAAAGGCCTCGCCAATCTTGAACAGGAAGATAAATAACAGGATCGACGCCGCCAATTGCACGCCATTGCGGCGGAAGAACTCCGCCAAGGGCTCGATAAACGTAGTGAGCAGCCAAATAAGCGCGCGTTGATCCCAGCGAATTGTGGAACTCTCAGGAGTATCCTCCACCGCTTGCGACTCCCAACGCCACAAGGTGCGGATCATCCAGGCCAACGCCGCCAGATCCGCCATGGCGATAAACAATGTCAACGGCGTGGATGCGCGCCACTCTTCCGCCAGCCCTGGTTTGCCGATAATGGACCACACCGCCAGCGCGATCATCACCATCAGGGCGACAAACATGGCAAGCGGCTTCGCCTCGCCTTTTGACCCCAGCACCCGTGCATAACGGGATTCCGCCGCCTGCTGGCCGCCCTCGCGATTGTTGGTTGGTTCGCTGGCCGCCAGCCAGGTAAACGCCATCAGCAGAACGACTACGGCCGCCATCAACACATACATGTCGGCCCACCCCCAGTCCCAGCGCCCCACCAGAATAAAAGGCGCGGCGCCCAGACCGGCGTAGCCTGTCCACCAACCGGCGGTGGCCATGGCGGACGCCGCCGACATCATCTTGCCGTCGCCTTCCGGGACCACATCAATGCGATAGGCGTCAATGGCGATATCCTGGGTCGCCGCGAAAAACGCCAGCGCCAGGGCAATGGACTTGGCGAGGAGCAGGTCGTCCGCCAGATCCACCCCTGACATCGCCCAGCAACATACCGCCACTAAAGCCTGCATCATCAGCACCCAACTGCGACGCTGTCCCAGCGCGCGGGTCAAACAGGGCAGGCGCACGCGGTCCGCCACTGGCGACCACAAAAAGTTGGTCGAATAAGCCAGAAACACCAGACCAAAAAAACCGATATCCGTGCGCGAATAGCCCACGTCCTTCAACCAGGCCGTGACCGCCGAGCCAATCATGACAGCGGGAAAGCCGCTGGAGATGCCAAATACAAAAATGGTCAACAGGCGTTTGTCGAGGTAATAGCGCACCCCGTCGCGCCAGGAGGACGGCGTTTCCAAGTTTCACAACCTTTTGTTTGCGGAAGAAATTCTGTGGCTCAGGATATAATCAGGCGAGGCAAAGCTCCAGCATCCTGAAGCTTACTATGTAGTAAGAATATGCGGTGAGAAAAGGCCAGCCTGGGACCGGCCCGAAAAAATCAGTCGCGGAAATTGTTGAACTGCATTGGGACATCCAGAGACTCGTCGCCGCGCAGCAACTGGATGGCTTCTTGCAGATCATCTCTTTTCTTGCCGGTAATGCGCACTTGGTCGCCCTGAATAGAGGCCTGCACTTTCATTTTGCTTTCTTTGATCTTCTTGACGATGTCTTTCGCCACTTTCTGTTCCAGGCCTTCTTTCAGCGCGTAAGAACGCTTCACTTGCTTGCCGGATTTTTGATCTGTTGAGTCGCCCAGTACGCGCAGATCGACTTTGCGTTTGGACAATGTGGTGTTGAGGATCAGCAGCATCTGCTCCAGTTGGAACTCCTGCTCCGCCGCCATTTCCACCGCTTTTTCAGCCAGAGTGAATGAAGCCTCGACGCCCCGGAAGTCATACCGCATTTCCAGTTCCCGATTGGCCTGGTCCACCGCGTTGGTGAGTTCGTGACGGTCTATTTCTGAAACAATATCAAACGAAGGCATTCAATTCTCCAAATAGTCATTAACGTTTGCGCCCATCATACCCGCCCGCGCAGTAAAGGTCGCGCCTGGCGAGCGTGTTTCGTCAGCTCCGCGACGAATACGGACTCACAGCAGTATTCCTGGCCGACACACTAACAAATAGCTTTCCCGGCAACCCCCGCGGAGGCGATCCTGACGCGGCTGCATGCAAAACTGTAAACACAACGTTACACCTGGGCGTGTCGGCAAGATCCGCCATGTGTCCGATAGCAATAAACTACAAGCCGTTTATTATAACTCGCACGAAAAATGCAGCTATACTTCTGACAACTAAGTTATTTCAAATAAAGTCTTGCAAGAACGCACGTCCGGACCAACCGCCCAGGCCTGACGGCGGGGCAAGCCCGGGCCGATTATCGCGGCCGGTTACGAAAGTTCTCTCTTCATACAACCCATCCCGGCGATCCCATCCGTCGGAGCGTTTATTGAACTATCGAGAATTTTTAAATGTATAACCAATAAGGTTGAACTGGACTTACTCCATGCCGAATCTAGATTTATCCATCCTTGTGGTCGACGACGCCAAATTCAGCAGCGCCATGATCGCCAAGACATTGAGAAACTCCGGTTATCATGATGTGCGTATCGCCCACAACGCCCCCTCCGCTCTGCAAATGCTTGAAGAACGCGCCGTCAGCGTATTAATCGCCGACTGGCTGATGCCCGAAATGGATGGGTTGGAATTGACGGCCAAGGTTCGGCAACTTGACGAAGCCAGTAATCACTTTACCTACATTATTCTGCTGACCGCCAAAGAAGGCGTGGAAGCACTGGCTGAAGCCTTTGATCGCGGCGTCGACGACTTTGTTTATAAATCTGAGATGAACAAACAATTGCTGCCCCGCGTGTTCGCCGCAGACCGGATTTCCGATATGCAGAACACCCTGCTGGTGGCCAATCAACTGTTAATGGATAACATCAAAGAACTGCAGGAACGCAATGTGCTGGATCTGGCTACCGGTCTGGGCAATCAGGTGCTGGCTCGCGAACGCCTCACCGATACGCTGCGTCAAATGGAATCCCGCGGCGGCGCGGCAAGTTATCTGTTGCTGGGCATCAAGAACTGGCAGACCATCAAGAAGCACTTCAACCCGGCCATTCTTGAAGAAATCGCCAACGGCGTATCTCGCCGTCTGCGCCATCTGACCCGACCTCTGGATACAGTCTGTCGCATCTCCGAGAATCAGTTCGCGGTCATTGGCCAGTTTTCCAGTCTGGAGCAGTGCACGACCAGCTGCTATCGCCGCATTCACGACGGCATCAACCTGAAGGCGTTCAAAACCACCGCGGGCTTCGTTTCCGTTCAGGCGGGCACCAGCGTGTGCGCCATCGACGGCAGCACCACGACGCCAAAAGCCCAGCAAGTGGAAAAAGTCGCCTTGCGCCGCCTGCAATACGCCTACGAGACCGCCACCATCGCTCTGGCGCTGTGGCCGGAAGTCAGCGACGAAGCCAAAGACGCAGAATAACCTCGTCTCGCAATCAATCCTCGCATGATCCGAGGCGTCACCATAAAAAAACCGGGACAGTTTTCCCGGTTTTTTTATGTCTGCTCGATAATCTTCATCAGCTTGGCTTCGAAACTGCCAGAAAACCACTGTTTACGTAACCCCCTTATTCCAATCGGGTTATAAACTTAAAGCCCTTTCTGGCCGGGCATAACAAATACTTACGTCAATAACAGAAATGTTTCAGCAGCCGCTCCGTTATATTCTTTTGTTACAAAAGCAAAACAACCCATTACTCAAACACAACTGAGATTCGGGCCGGCAGACACTAAGATTAAATCGTGGATTTGAGTAGTATCCCCCACTTAGAGCAGGGGGGTTAAGTAGTACCCCCTGCTTCTTTTGGGATTCAGATCTCCAGGTTTCCTTGCCTTTTTGTTTCATTTTTATCCTTAGCAGGTTTCTTTGGGGTGACGACAGTTTGTCGCCCCGTTTTGTTTATATCTCCCCGCTAATTTCCGTCTTCATCACATCGCAATCTAACCCGGATAGCCCGTTATCTCCCTGATGGATTGATAGAGAGGCTGCAACTGCCGGTACATTTTCAAGTACACCTCGGAATATAAACGCTCGTATACGCTTACCACCTCAGGCCGCGGCTGAAAGGTTTTCCCTACCCGGGTCATGGCGGCGATGGCGGCGTCAAAATCCCGATGCACGCCCAGTCCTACCATCGCATCAATGGCGGCGCCCAGCGCTGATGTCTCATAAGTGTGAGGGCGCTCCACGGGAAGGTTGAAGATATCCGCCGTCAACTGCAGGGCGGCGTCGCTCTGCGAACCGCCGCCGGATACGCGCAACACGCGCATTTTGACGCCGGACTTCTTCTCAATTTTTTCCCGCCCTTCCCTCAGCGCATACGCCAGTCCTTCCAAGATCGCACGATACATATGAGCGCGGGTGTGCACGTCGCCAAAACCAATAATCGCTCCTTTCGCTTCCGGTCCCGGGCTGCGCACGCCGGGGGACCAATAGGGCTGTAAAGTCAGCCCCATAGAACCCGGCGGTACAGCGTCGACCAGTTCGTCGAACAATTGTTCCGGCTCAATGCCCCGTTCTTTCGCTACGCCTTCCTCACGCAGGCCAAACTCTTTCTTGAACCAGCTCACCATCCAAAAACCGCGATAAATCATGACTTCCGTACAGTAGCGTCCGGGAATGGCGGAAGGATACGGCGGCATATAAGGAATGGCTTCCACATACTTGGCGTTAGTGGCGTTGATTGTGGCGGTGGTGCCGTAACTCATGCAGCCGATGTGAGGGGCTGAGCCGCCCGAACCAATAATCTCGCAGGCTTTGTCGGACGCTGCGGCGATAACCGGCAGGCCAGCGGGTAACCCTAACCAGGCTGCGGCGTCAGTTGTCAAGGCTCCCGCCGGCCGCCCCGGCTCAACCAATTCAGGTAATTGCTCCGGGCATACTGGCATCGCGCGCCACTTCCAGTCTCGCGCCGGCGCCCAGCGTAGCTTTTTATAGTCAAAGGGGATGTATCCGACCTGACTGCCGATGGAGTCCACATAATTTCCGGTCAGACGAAAATTCAGATAACCCGAAAGCAACAGAAACTTGTGCGTGCGCCGCCAGAGATCCGGTTGCTGCTGCGCCAGCCAGTTGGCCTGGGTCTTTTCCCGAAAGCGCTTGACGGTTTCCTCCACCCTGGCGACTTTGAACAATACATCCCAGACGCCGCCCAATTTATCCTCCGCCTGCGCATGGCGCTGATCCAGCCAGATGATAGCGGGGCGTAACGGCGTCCCATCCCGATCAACGCAAATGACCGTGCCGCGCTGCGTCGTCACCGTGACCGCCGCTACCGTTTCAGGCGCCACCGGACTGTCGCGCCACATCAGACGACAAGCTTCTCCCAGCGCTTCCCAATAATACTCAGGACGCTGCTCCGCCCATCCTGGCTGCTCTGAGAAATAAGGCTCTATAGGCTGCTTGCCTTTAGCAACTACATTGCCAAGGTCGTCGATCAACAGGGCGCGCACACTCTGAGTGCCGTTATCGATGGCCATTACGTAGGTACGGGCGGATGCGGCCGTGGTCATGCCCCGCTCTCCTCAGTCTTGCGTTGTGCCCGCGCCGCCTCATTGTTCACCGTCATCCCTGGTACGCCAAAGTGGCGCTGAAACAGATTCCGGTAACGATTCGCCTCGTCACGCCAAACCGCCTCCGACCAGCCGAGATAGCGCTGACAACGCCGGCCGATTTCCTCCAGCATGGCCTCTGCGCCGTTCGGCGCCAACAGGCCCAGACGGGTGCGTCGCAACATCAGGTCATCCAGATGAACCACGGATTCATTTTGCAGCGCGTGATCAATCTCTCCCCAGAGCAGATTGGTTCCGGCGATAGGCCGCAGGCGCTCTTTGTCCTTCTCCAGCATTGCGGCCCCCGCAGAGCCGTAGCGTCCGCATAACCGCCGATACACCGACGCCGAGACGCCGCAATCCGGGCTGTATGGCGGCGCGCCATTGGCGAATACCCGGGCGTCCGAAGCATTGAAGGCCACGCCGTCGAGATAGCGGGCCGCTTCCTGCAACACATCCAAAGCAATCAATCTGAATGTGGTCAGCTTGCCCCCGGCGACGGAAATCAGTCCATTATCATTCCAGATCGAATGTTCACGCTTTTCCTTGGAAGGGTCCGCCGCGCCGCTGGATACGACAGGGCGAATGCCGGAGTAAGTACACATGACCTCCTCCGGCTGCAATCCTAAGGACGGAAACATGTGATTCACGCCGCGCATCAAGTACCCCATTTCGGCGGCGCTGATGCTGACATCCTGCTCCATATCCTGTGTGTGATCGAGATCCGTGGTGCCCACCACGGTGACGCCTTCCCAGGGAAACGCAAAAACGGGACGCTTATCATCCGGGTGAAATCCGCTCACCGCATAGGCGACCGGCAGTCGCCAGTGAGGCAGAACCAGATGACTGCCGCGCAGAGGCCGTATTTGCGCATCGCAGCCTTCCTGCATGCGTAATTGATCGGACCAGGCGCCGGTGGCGTTCACCACGACCCGCGCCCGTACTTCGCAATTGCGGTCGGCGATGGCGTCATGCAGCACCACGCCATGCATACGTCCGTTGACGCGCACAATTTCTCTGGCGCCGCAGTAATTCGCCGCTACGCCGCCTTCCGCCACGCCCTGGCGCAGAATTTTCAGCACCAGCCGGGCGTCGTCCGTCACTGCATCGCCAAAGCGGCTAAGACTGCGCAGCCCCTCGGCGTTTATGCCCGGGACCAGATAAGCAGCCTGTTCCGGCGCAAAAGCTTCGTGATTCCGTGCGCCCGCCATGCGGTCGTATACATCCAGCACCCGCTGAAAAATAAAGCCCGGGGGAAATTCACCCCGATAATGCCCCATCAAAAAGTTAAGCGGCTCCACCAGCCCAGGCGCTTCCTCCAATAGACGCTGCCGCTCGCGCACGGAGTGACGGGTCAGCGAGATCTGCCCCGAGGCGAGATAGCGCAGCCCGCCATGCACCATTTTCGATGACTTACTGGAAGCGCCCCAGGCGAAGTCGCGCTTTTCCACCAGCAGCGCCTTTAGGCCGTATCTCACGGCTTCCCTCAAAATACCCGCGCCGGTGACGCCGCCGCCGACAATCACCATGTCCCAGACATGCTTGCCGGACTCCAGCATCTCCCAAAGCTTTTCTCGTTGCTGTGGCCGCCAGTAGCTCAGGTTGTCCATACATCACCCCGTTTGGCGGCTTTTTTTGCGGCGGTTTGCGGCTCCTCCACACTGGCGATCAAGGTTCCCGGATTCATCAGTTGTTGCGGGTCGAACTCGCGACATAAGGCCGCAATCGCGCACATGCCCAACTCCCCTTTCTCCACCGGCAGGTAGGGCGCGTGATCTTTACCCACACCGTGCTGGTGACTGATGGTGCCGCGATTGTTGACAATCATGTCGGAAGTGGAGGTTTTCATGCGCTCCCAACGCGCCAATGTTTCCTCATAGCTGGAGCCGGATTTGAAAACATAGGTGGTATATATGGAGCAGCCCTGTCCGTAGAAATGCGACAAGTGAGTGAACACATGCACTCGCTCCCCTTCCCGCTCCAGACCTGCCCGTAGATTGGCTTCGATTTTGTTGAGCAGGTGATCGACATTATCCCAGTCGGTGGCGGTTTCCAGGGTGTCCACCACATAGCCGTCACGCCATAGCGCTTCGCGCAGGTATGGCATCAGGAAGCGTTTTTGCGCCCATTTACGTCCCAGTAACGTACCGGTGTTGACGCCCTGCCGACGCTTGATCAGCACATTGAGCTGGCTCCTGGCGGCGCGACACTGCTCGGTGGTTCCGGTCACGCCGACGGTCATCATGCATTTGCCTTCCCCTGCCCCGCGCCACTTCAGATAGCGCTCCAGCCATTCGATCTGTTTGGGATGTCCCGCCAGCGCCAATTGTGTTTCCGTCTCCACCGCGTTGCTGACGCGCAGCATGGACAACTGCACCTTGCCCTGAACCAGCTCACGGGCGGCGGTTTTGGCCTGAGTCCAGGAAGGGAACACGATGACGTAGAAATCTTCTTTTTCCGCCAGGGGCGTCACCCGCACTTTCACTTCCGTGAGCACTCCCATGCGCCCTTCCGACCCCAGAATGATTTCACGAATATCCGGCCCCGCCGACGAGGCGGGAAAAGTGGGGATATACATCGTTCCCCGGGGCGTCTCGACGCGACCGCCGGCAAACAGTTGCTCGATACGACCATAGCGCAGGGACTGCTGCCCGCTGGAGCGGCTGGCCACCCAACCGCCCACCGTGGACAGTTCAAAGGATTGCGGAAAGTGTCCAAAGGTGTAACCACGCGCCCGCAATTGCGCTTCCAGATGCGGGCCAGGCGTGCCGGCCCCGAAAGTCGCGAGTTGGCTCTCTTCATCCAGCTCCAACAGACTGTTCATACGTCCCATATCCATCGTCAGGATGGGCTTGTCCGAGTCAAACGGGTTGATGTGCCCCGCCACGCTGGTGCCGCCGCCGTAGGGAATCACCACGATGTCCCGCGCCAGACAGAAGTCCAGCAATTCGCGCACGTCTTCTGAGCTTTCGGGAAAGGCCACGCCATCAGGGAAAAACTCGAAATCGCCGCTGCGCATGGCCAGCCAGTCCGGCAGACTTTGCCCCCGCGCATGTCTGACGCGAGTCTCGGCGTCAGTGGTAATCAGAGGATGCGCAGGCACACGCGACGGCGGCGTTCGCGCCAGCACGCTCTCCAGCGACGCGTCAGCGAGCGGCGTCGCCTTGCCAACGCGTTCATGTAGAAACCCAACGCCGCCCGGCGGCAGCTCCATCCCATTATTTTCGTCGCCCCAGCCATTCCAACGCCGCATACTTGTCTCCCGGTGTGAACCTGTTTCTTACGCTGTCTGCGTCCGTCAATAGCGGCGTCGCTAATTCGACGGACCCCGGCCCTATGATCTGTCGCCATTTCGGGCCTGTTCTCTGCGGCATATACTAATTAAAATCCGTCGTCAGTCACTGTCGGATTAAGACAGCCCCGGTATCATTTGGCGACATGCGTCAATAAACGATGTAATAAACTAAGAAATGAACGCCAACCAGCACTTGGGATTCGCCTCCGTTCCCGCCGTTAATCAATATTTGCGCTTCGCCGCCGACTCCGGCCTGGACTGCGAGCGCGCCCTCGCCGCCGCCGGCGTGGACCCGGTGATCCTGCAAGGCGGACAGAATCAACGCATCAATGGCGATCAATTTCAGTCTTTGTTGCGCGATCTGGCGCAGCAGGCTCAGGACCCATTATTGGGACTGAAGAGCGGCGGCTATGTGCAACCTGGCTCCTATAGCGTGCTGGGCTATATCGTCATGAGTTGCAGCACCTTGCGGGAGGCGGTGGAGCGCATCATTCCCTTTGAAAAGCTGGTTGGCGACATGGGCGTCACCAGTCTGACGCAAGAAGGCGCGCAGACGCTGATTCGCTGGGACTGCGCCTATCCTGATCCGGACGTGCGCCCGCATATGATCGCCAATGTGCTGGCGTCCTGGGTCAACTTCGCCCGATGGCTCGCGAATGCGGACAACGCCGCGCCCTTGCAGGTTCTATTTGAACACCCGTCTCCAGGCCCTGAATTCGAACCCGCCTACCAACGCGCTTTCCAGTGTGAGGTCATCTTCGACAGCCCCGTGAGCGGGCTTGTGGTGAACGACAGGTTGTTGGACACGCCTTTACGGCAACCGGATCTGTTGCTGCGGCAAACGTTGGAAAGCCACGCCAGCGCTCAAATCAAAACGCTGGATGAAGAAGATCTGAGCTTATTGACCCGTGTGAAGAACGCCATTCGCCACCAATTACGCCATGGCGTCAGCCGTCAGGATATGGTGGCGGAACGGCTTGGCGTCACCGCCCGCACGCTGCAGAGACGGTTGAGCGAATCCCACAGCAGCTACCAGCAGTTACTCGACGAGGTGCGTCTGGAGATGGCGCAGGACATGCTGGCCCACTCCGACATCCCCATTCCGGATATCGCCCGCCAGCTTGGATTCGCGGAAGTGCGTTCCTTTCACCGCAGCTTCAAGAGTCATACGGGGGCGACGCCCGGCGAATTCCGCGACAACGCCGGCGCGCCATCTTGATTACCTCACACCCAGGCGCTAACTGAATCCGCTTAAATTTCCTGCTTCGGTATAGCGGCCAGAGCATCCTCAGGATTCACCTCTAACTGCGCAAACCAGTCAAAGGGGCTCAAACACAGCGTCCATTTTACCGGAACCAGCTGCTCCGCCGGCAGCAGCCGTTCGTCCTGATACGCGCTGCGCCGCACCTGGCGGACCAGCTCTTCCATATCCCGTCGCCAGCGCTGCAGGGTGCTTTGCGAGACGCGCCGAAATCCGCTGTCAAACAGCCGGTCTTCCTGCTCATATTCGTCTAGAACCTGTGACAGGAAACGGCTGTTCATGCCTTTAATGTGTTCATGCAACGCGCCTCCCAGAGGAAAGCTCAAATGCCCTTCCACTCGCAGCCGAATCTCCAGTCCCTGCTTGATATCCAGAAAGCGCCAGACTTCCAGCGCGCGTAGGAATGCGTACATCTGCGCCTGCGATAGACTATGACGCGCCTGAATATCGGTGACGCTGTACCCCTGCGTGAGCAGAAACAAAATATTGAAATGACTGATATGGGACGCTAGAAAACGCTCCTGCTCCGGGGTGATCTGGGTAAGCGGCTCCTGACGATTGCGCGCCACCAGCATCAGATCAAGGAGAGAGACGCCTATCGCCTCGCAAATTTTCTCCAACCTGCTCAAGGAGCAATCCTGATCACGAAAAAGCCGCTTAACGCTCTGCTCCGAAACGCCCAATATTTCCGCCAGGTCGCGGTAAGTGAACCCTTTGGCTTTCAATGCGGTTTTAAGTACTGCGATCAGTTCTGATCGATCGCTGCCCTGATTAGCGGCCTGTTCTTGCTTCATATGACGCCATCCTTCCTATGTCGCTTCACGCGACAAAAAGGTACATATAATGTCACCTAATTATCCATGAATTTTAAAAGGTCACATAAAAACATAACCTGAGCGCATTCAAACGACAACCTAATTGTTCTGTCTCAGGAGATAACATGCATTCTCGACTTCTCAGCCTGCTCGCACTCGCCACCCTGCCCTTCGCCGCATCAGCGGAGACTGCGGCGCCTTCGCAACCCTCTCTCCAGAATGTCTGGACCGCTTCCGGCTTCGACCAACCGGAATCCGCGATTTACGACCGTAAACGTCATCAGATTCTGTTATCCAGCATGAATGGAAGCGCTGACGCCGCCAATGGACTGGGTTATATCTCCGTACTGACGGAGAACGGAGACATTGTGAAAAAGCACTGGGTGCAGGGCCTGAATGCGCCCAAGGGCCTGGGCGTCTATGGCGACCACCTTTATGTGGCGGACCTGACCCGGGTCTTGGATATCGACATCACTACCGGAAAAATCGTTCATACCTATGAAGCGCCGGAAGCCAAGTTTCTCAACGATGTGACGGTCACCGACAACGGCGATGTCTATATTTCCGACCTGTTGGCGCAGCGTATTTACCGCCTGCATCAGGGCTCCCTGGAAATCTGGCTAAGCTCTGCGGAACTGAATTTCCCCAATGGTCTATGGGCGCAGCACGATCGCCTGCTGGTAGCCGCCTGGGGCCAGGATCTGCAGGCGGACTTCAGCACACGCATCCCCGGCCGCCTAAAACAGGTTCAGCTGTCCGACAAACGCATCAGCGATTTGATTGACGACCAGCCGCTTGGCAACCTGGACGGCCTCACCGACGATGGCGCAAACGGCCTGCTGGCCACAGATTTCATGCGCGGCCGTCTGTTCTATTTCAGCTCTCTGGACAGGGCGCCGGCGGAATTCGAACTTACTCCCGGCAGCGCCGACCTGGACTATATTCCGGAACAAAAACTGGTGCTGATGCCGCTCATGTGGAAAGGCGAACTGGCGGCCTATCGACTGCCTTAGGCCTCAATTCCCTACTATCTGGTTGCGCCAGGGCTAAAACCCGGCGCAACTTTGCTTCAGAAAGCGTTACCCAGTGCAGACAAATAGTCAGTATGAGGGAACGTTCAAGATGGTTGACCAAACCGGCCAAACTAAAATCAACTCTTTCCTGCGCCAATTAGGCCAGGATTACAATCTGCCGTTTATGAAGCTCGACGATAACGGCGTCTGCTCTCTCTCTGTAGATGGCCATCTCTATTCCATTGTACAAACCAATGACAGCCCCTGGTTATTGCTGCATGCGGATTTCGGCCATGCGCCCAGCGCGGAAGCAAGCAAAGCCGCTCTGCTGGAGCAACTGCTTGAGTGGAATTTTCTGGGCAAAAGCACTCGCGGCGCCACCCTGTCCCTCAACCCGGAAAGCCATCGCCTGACGTTCCATATGCAATATCTGACAGAGCACGTTAACGAGGCGGTTCAATTAAACAACTTACTGGATTTCTTTATTGAAAGCGCCACCCAAATCCGCGAGCAGCTGGTAGACGCTATCGGCACTGGTCAAAAAGCGCCGACTGCGTCTACTTCCGCTCAGCCGGTACACCCAAGTAGCTTCATGCGAGTATAGGAGTCGTCAGATGACAAATATCCATGGCGTATCATCCGCCAATCAAGTGCAATCAACCCAACAATCCAATCCGACCAATCCCTCGTCGAGCCTGAACCATGCCTCGCCGTCTAACGACAGTGCGCGACTTGGCGGCTCTGATCTGGGAGGAGGCTCTTCCTCTCACCCAACGGGTTCGTCAAGCGGCCGGGCTTATCTCGCGGCCAGCACCGAAGGCGCTCAAACCTACTACGGCCAGGCGGTCAACGGCGTAAACAGTTTCCTGCAGCAAAACGGCGTGCCATTGCCTAACGACCAGGCTAATAGCATCGCCAATAACGTGTCTGAACATGAGAGAGGCACGTTGTCCCAGGGCGAAGCCCATATGCGGGAGGCCAGAATGTTCGCTGGCAGCGCCGTACATTACGCAGCCCAGGGCGATTTTGGAAACGCCGCAATCAATGCCGCTGGCGCAGTAGCCAACACTGTGGGCGCGGGCATCGTGGCGCCGGTGACGGACAACTCTGAGGCAGGCAGAGAGTTGGAGCGCATCAACAACGCCGTCAGCGGCACATTCTAACTTTATTGGGACAGCCTTTTCGGCGATGAGGCAACTCCCTGTTCCATCAGGGCGTCTATCTCATCGTCGCTAAAGCCCAACTCCGTCAATACTTCCCGGCTGTGTTGGCCCAATGCGGCGCCGGCGCGACCAGGAACGAAGGCGTCTCCCTCAAATTTGATGGGGGACGCCAACTGCTTGCGACTCACGCCTACATCGTCACTCACTTGGCAAAACATTTCCCTGCCGTTGAAGTGTGGATGTTTTTCCGCTTCAGACAAGGTTAAAACCGGCTCTACGCAGGCGTCGATCGATGCGAATATCCGCTCCCATTCCGCCAGAGTTTTACCCAGGAAGATTTCCACCAGTTTTTGCTTACTGGCCTGACGGTCCTGCTCCCGAGGGCTCAGTATCAACGGCAGCATATGAGGAACCTCCAAAGCGCGACACAGCGCCTCGGCGAATTGCGGCTCCAAGGCCCCAACGGAAAGATAGCGTCCGTCCTGAGTGCGGTAATAATCGTAGCACCCCCCTCCATTGAGGATTTCCGCTTCCAGTTGCGGATCTTCTCCGGTCGCCAGATAGCCCGCCATCGCCATGTGATTCATCGACAGCGCCGCATCGCTCATGGAAATATCAATGCGCCGCCCTTCGTCATTTAGCTGGCGCTGCACGACCGCCGCCAGAATTCCCATTACCGCATGATGCGACCCTCCCGCCACATCCGCCGTCTGCACGCCAAACGGGGCCGGGCCGCTTTCCACTCGTCCGCTGTAGGAACTGACGCCCGCTAGCGCCAGATAGTTAATGTCGTGGCCTGGTCTGTCCCGATAAGGGCCGCTTTGCCCATATCCGGTGATCGAGCAATAAATCAATCGGGGATTGATCGCCTTCAGGGCTTCATAATCCAACCCCAGACGCTGCATCACTCCCGGTCGAAACTGCTCCACCAGTATGTCGTACTCAAGAATCAGCTTTCTGACGATATCGATAGCCTGAGGCTGTTTCAGGTCCAGGGTCAGAGAGCGCTTTCCCCTGTTCAGATAAGCGTGACTGGCGGAAACCTCGCCCACCATCGGCGAAACGACTCTCAGTAGATCGGTGCGCGTGGGCGATTCGATTCGCAAAACTTGCGCCCCCATATCCGCCAGCATCATGGTGGCGCAGGGACCGGGCAGCAACGTGGAGAAGTCGAGTATTTTCAGGGAGGACAAAGGCGCAGCCATATAAAGAAACCACCATTTCATTGTAATTATCAACGCGATGACTATCGGATAGCCGGACGCGCCGCTTCAGCAATCTCCATTATCATGCCCCTTGTTCAGGCGCCAATGGGATTCCGCGCCAAATCCATTGGCGAAATCATCCTTGATCATGACAGGCAATTAGTTAAGACTGAGCGAATCAGAGTTTCTATAGATTCCAATAGGTTAGCGCCCCACAAGGGCACGACGAACAGTATTCTCCGCCGGTATACCCAAAAACATGGCAAAACTTACGGTTTCCAGTCATTTTGTTCGCGCCGCGCTTAGCGGCGCGGAAAGACAAGGCAAGGACGTTGCCGAACTATTGCGTTGCGCAGGCATCCCCCTGCAGGCGTACCAAAACCCGCGCAGTCGTGTGGGCGGTCCGCAGTACACTAAATTAATGCAATGTATCTGGAAGGTTCTGCAGGACGAGTTTATGGGCTTGACGGACACCGTCTGCAAAACCGGAACCTTCGCCACCATGTGTTATCTGGTGGTGCACTGCAATAACCTGGAAAGCGTGCTGCGCCGCGGCCGTATCTTTTATTCTCTGTTCGAAAAGCCGGTGACCTTGAAGCTGGAAGTGCATGGGGATCAGGCCGTGCTCATCGTCGACGCCGAGGCGACTTTTCACGACCCTTACCACTTCTTTCAGGAAAGTCTTTTGGTGATCTGGCACCGACTCGCCTGCTGGTTGACCGGACAGCGAGTGGCTTTGGACGAAGCCCGCTTCAATTATCCCGAGCCGGAACACTCCAGTGAATACCGCCACTTGTTTTACTGCCCACTGCAATTTAATCAGCCGGATACACGCATTTACTTCCATAAACGCTATCTGCAGTTACCGGTGATTCAAGATGAGCCATCGCTCAAGGAGTTTCTGAAAACATCTCCCGCCGACCTGCTTGCGCGACCGGACGACAGCAATACTTATACATCTAAAATCCGGGCGCTGGTAGGACGCGATCTTAGCCAGCAAATGCCGGATTTTGAGTTCATCGCGTCCCAGATCAATGTCAGCCCACAGACTCTGCGGCGGCGTCTGAAAGAGGAAAACACGTCGTTTCAGGAGATTAAGGACAATATGCGACGAGACGCGGCGATTTATTATCTTTCGCGCCGGGAAATGTCCATCAACGAGATCGCTTTCAAGGTGGGATTCACCGAGCCCAGCACCTTTCATCGGGCTTTTAAGAAATGGACTGGGATGACGCCGGGAGAATATCGGGAAAGCGTGCTGCGAGAGCGTCAGCACTGATCCTGAGACGACAGTCGCGCCGTCGCGCAGGGCTTACGCTTTTTCTTTTCGTACAAACGCTTGTCCGCCAGCTTCAACAGCGATCGCGCGCTTCCCGTCCCGATCTGACTGGTGGACGCCACGCCGATGCTGACTTTGACGGGAATACGCATGTCGTCAATGACCAATGGATTAGCGTAGAGGTAATCGCACAGTCGCTCCGCAATTTGCTCAGCGCCCTCCTGGTCCTGGTTGGGCAACAGCACCACAAACTCGTCCCCGGCGAAGCGAAACGCCTGATCAGACTTGCGCAGCATCACACACAGCCCTTCAGCGACATGCTTCAGGTACTCGTCGCCCACGTCATGACCGTAAGCATCGTTGACCAACTTAAAATCATCACAATCAATAAATGCGAGCGCTAAAGGCTGTTCATTACGCGCCGCCCGACTTATCTCCACGTCCAACGCATCCTCCATTTCCCTGCGATTGCGTAATTGCGTCAGCGGATCACGGGTGGCCAGGTCAGCGACTTTTTCCCGCGCCACTACCGAACTCAGGCATAGCGACGCCTTGACGCTCAGCTGACGCAAAAAGAAGCATTCTTTATCCGCGCGATAACGCTCCTGATCGTCGGCGGCCAGGTTCAAGCTGCCCGCCAGACGTCCTTCAAGAATCAAAGGCAGTATCGCAATTGAGCGAATTTGCGTGCGGATTTCCGGCGGAGTCATAAAGAAGAAACGATACAGATCGGCGTGATCCATCAGCGGCTCCCGCGCGCCTTTAGTGGCCGCCAGATACTCAACAGAAGGCGCGCTCACCCATTTCCCCACCAGATCCGGCGAGGCTTTCAGGGTTTTTATCAGGGATTCCGTATGGGCGCTTTCAACCATGGCGTACCAGACATGCTTGACGCCGAATTTGTCCTGCACGGTTTGCAACAGATGCTCAAGAAACGGCTGTACCTTGGCGACATTGAGGATCGCGACCTCAATATCAAACAGGTTACGCGCAATTTCTTCATTTTTACGCGCTCGGGCGAACAGCTCTTCCAGGGAATCCATCGAAGTTCTGACTCACTATCTCAAATGCCCATTCGGGCTGTTTCTTGAAATCACTGATTTATTATTGACTCTAGAGGCTGCGTCCAACCTCTATACGAGACGCCGAACAGCTCTGCACATAAGAGAGACTATTGGCGTCTGAACACACTGGCTTGAGCTAAATAATAGTCAAACATTCGTAGTTTGTTCGCGCCGGCGCCCAACTCCGCGCAATATTTGACCACACCGTTAAGTTTTTCTCACAAGGGGTTGACGGATGCAAACAAGGTCTTTAGTATACGCACCTCGTTGTCGCGGGGTGGAGCAGTCTGGTAGCTCGTCGGGCTCATAACCCGAAGGTCGTAGGTTCAAATCCTGCCCCCGCAACCAGCATTCCTAAAAGCCAGCTTTTTAGCTGGCTTTTTTATTGCCTGAAAATCGCCCCTTACACCCCTCTACAACTAGCTGGCCTTTCTATATATTTTTTAAAGTACAGCCCAGAATTTCTGCCTTAATAGCAAGCCTGCGAAGGTCACGGCTAATCCGCGCCAATTTACGTAAGCTCCCTCATGCACTCACCATATTTATAGCGAACTCGGTATACCTTTCTCTGTTAAACACAGACTATTCAGGTTTCACAGAATGATTAAAGCCTGCTATTTGGTTAATGATCGCTAACCGACCACAATGTGACGACAAATAACGAAATGACACCACCTATAAGCTTCAATCAATCCGGCTTTATACCCGGCCATTAAGAGGGATTTATGGATAAAAAGTGCGTTTGGATTATATTCACGAGAAACTTAGCCCTAAGCAACAGGTGCAGCATAGCCTTTGATGGTTGCGACTATTATTGTACAGAAGCCTACGTCCCTATAGACGATGAGGACATTCCGCCTCTAGGGGAAATCATAAATCAGGTAAAACAGATCCTTTCAAAAGACTATTTAGAGCTGAAAGAAGTTACAAAGTGCATTAAATTCATACCTGAAGAGTGGAACGTAAACACAGAGCCGAATGAAGACGTTATAAAGTTCGCTCAGACAGCCCTCTCTAAAAAAAAAATAACATTTGGCGGTTTCAGGCCAGAGGAAATAGAGCAGATGACCCAATACCAGCACATTATCAGCGAGACGGAATATTAGATAGAAATAGTCGCTGTAAAGGAGTCGCCTCTAGCCCTGTATATATTTCAAACTGGAGTAGACGGTTAGCTCGAAAGGTGGAAGGCGCCGAATCCCCTGCTGGGCCCTGAAATTTAAAGCCGATAGAAGATTGCCCTTCCGCCATTTGCGTCGGAAAAGCCTTGCCCACTGGGGCTTTACTCATAGCGCACCGATAAATATCGATTTTTCCGAAAGTTTTTTAGCAATTGCCATTGACGTACGCCACTCGGATCTTTAGTATACGCCCTCGTTGTCGCGGGGTGGAGCAGTCTGGTAGCTCGTCGGGCTCATAACCCGAAGGTCGTAGGTTCAAATCCTGCCCCCGCAACCAGTATTCTTAAAGCCAGCTTTTTTAGCTGGCTTTTTTATTGCCTGAAAGACGACCTTAGCGGTCGTATGCGGAGGCCCGCCGCGATCAAATCCTGCGCCCGCAACCAGCATTCTTAAAGCCAGCTTTTTAGCTGGCTTTTTTGTTGCCTGAAAACGGCCTTGGCGGTCGTATGCGGAGGCCCGCCGCGATCAAATCCCGCCCCCGCAATCAGTACCCCTAAAGCTCGAGTTTATATCGGGCTTTTTTATTGCCTGAAAAAGGCCTTGGCTGCCGCATCTTGTACACAAGCGATCTATTTCACCTTATTATCTCAAGTCGTTTACCCGCCAGATTTCATTAGCAGTGAATCAGATCCCCACCCAATTGAGATATAAAATACCCAAAGATCATGCCTTTCCGTTAAACAGCAAAGCATTATCGGAGGCTCTTATCGATGTACCTCAATATAGCGAGTTATCGGCGATTTTTAGGTTCGGAGACGAGTACTCACTAAGCTCCTATCGCTACAAGCTCCGTATGCAGGAGCCGGTCACCATCCTGAAAGCCACGTATTCTCGCCTTCGTACTCGCCATTCATCGCCCAATAAGTTTATCGAGCAAGGTTTATATGAGCCGAAGTGGACAATCACTTTGACGGCACTGCCAAAGGAATATTTATCCATTTCGAGCTCTCTGTTAAAGGAAGAAGCGCTTCCAAAACTGCAAGAGTGGCTCATGAAGACAGGTCCGCTGATGGGCTATGAAACCCACAGCATCGCATTTATTTTTGATCTTTATAAGAAGAAGCTAACTCACAGAGCAAGTATCCGTAGGTAAGCATAAGAGCGGATCTCGCACTGCAGCTGAGATTAGCTCTGGCCGCTTGACTCAATCAGTCACAGCTCACACTCCACCACAAACAGTCCGCCTTGTTTCAGCCATGTCTTTCTCTCTTCAGACCGGTAGAAGGCGTCGGCCACTATTTCCAGCACCTGTTCCGGGGTGATTTTGTGGGAGCAGAATTCCAGTTGTTCCGGGCCATTGGCGTAATCTTCAAGAATGGTGGGGGTGAGTTCATCGTGGCGGTATACGCCAACCACGGCGTCAGCAGCGAACTTCACTCCGCCCTGCTCCAGTTGGCGCTTGACGTCGCCCAGGGAATGCAGCATTTCGTATTCAATCGCGGTTTTCAGCATCGAGATCAGGTCGTCGGTGATTTGGGAATCCTGTAGGGCGGTGAAGTCGTCAGAAGCGCCGATTTTGTTGGCGATTAACGCCGCCAGATTGAGAATGAAAAGGCAGCGATGGCCGTCGTTAACGCTCTCCGGAAGAGCTATCGCGGCGCCATGGGGATCTTTATCTGGCAGGCCGATTAGAGCGGCCCTCTCCTCGCCATCGCAAATCCACTCAAACCCTCCCAGACACATCTCCACATCGTCGCCTGTGGCCAGCAAGCGAGATACCTGTTGTCCCGGACTGATTTCAATTGCGAGGGCGTTATACCAATGCGCCGCCAAAGCGGCCCCAATCTGCTCGACACAGTCGAATTGCGGTGCGTTCATGATTTCTGTACGTCTCAAAGCAGTTATCCAAGGCAAGTCGAAGTTCCGGCATCGTCGCTGATGATGGGAATCTTCGCCTCCTTAGTCTCACGCCTGATTGAACAGGCCCAACTCAACTTGTCATCCCTATACAAGCAACATACTCTCTTTAATCCCAGCACACCGGCAAGCGGATCACAAATTTCGCGCCTCATTCCAGCTGAAATAGATGCTTGCTTAATTAGGAAAGCGAACAATGTCAAACCACCACCTAACGCGCGCTACCATAAGCAGAACCGCCCAATGCAGGACGGCCTGCAGGTAGCTCAAGTCGCCCAGAAGCACTACTTTGAGGCTCTGGCGACTCTGCTCCCCCTTTCAACATAATTAAAAACAATCGGTTAGGCAGGCAGCCTTTTATTACCTGACGCCCAAGCGAATAGTGTTAGTTACTTTTTAAATGCCAAACATACCCAATAAGGCATATTGGAAGAAAACCTAACATTGCTGAACCCGTTCCTCTCCAACATCTCTGTAATTTTCTCCCGGCTGAACCTCTTTTCAAGCCGGGTCCCAAACCGATCCAAAGCATCTGTCTTCATATAGTAAAACTCTTTTCCGCGGTAATCGGACAAAGGAATTCCATCAACCTCAAAACCCAGCTTTTCGAGACACAAAGCAGCTCTTGCGAAGGGAAAATAAACAAACGCCGCGATACCGGTAGAAAGCGGCTTTTTTGCGGCGAACGGGAGACTGGACACAAACCTTCTGATCATATCGGAGATACGCCATAACGACTTAAACGCCATCCCTCTATTTTCAAAGTCGTAATAAAGATACAACAAAAACGGAGCTCCGCTTTTAAGTAGCTCAGAGCAGGACCTTATTCCACCTTCTGTATCAGGAATGTGGTGCAACACTCCCAGACAATATCCGAAATCCTGGCTCCCGCGCTCAACAGAAACCCCATCCACAGGCGCACACTCATAGTTGATATTGCTACATTTAGATAGCTTTTTCCTAGCGACTTCCAACGCCTTCTCACTAGGATCAATACAAGTCAACCTACCTACGCGCGGAGCGACAAAACTGGCCCACCTGCCACTTCCGCATCCCATATCAAAACCGGCAGCATTACCATCCAGCAAGTCAAAGGGAAATATATCGAAGTACTGATTAAAAGCTTTTTCCAGAGAGCATTGAGCTACCTCATCCTGAGGGTATGCGTCCCACTCATTTCCGAAATCCTCTACTACTTTGGCATCCACATTCTTCATAGCGTCTCCTATGGATTCTAGCGATGTTGTTCGCTCAATGCTCGTAGCGCGACAACCTGGATTTTAGCAGCCCCGCGATTCAACTCCAGTCCATTCCCATTTATCTCTTTTATCAATGTCCCTTTGAGTTTTAGTCGATGACTACGCCTTCCATCAAAGGTTAGTCCAACTTTCAGATAGTCATCACAAGGAAACCCATCGGATATTTTGTAACGACAGCCTCACCATCTCAAATTTGGACTATATTTAATACAGAGGGCCAACCGCCGCGTTCGCGGCTCCTGGACAGGCCCCTTGCGACTAGCCGGCAGTATCCGGGAAGCGGGTGAGTTCAACCAAAGCGCCTGCGCCGGGATTACGGTGGAGATGCTTCGCGAGGACGGTCGGTTAGTGAATTTTCCACACATTGAAAGTGCATTGTGTTACAGAGGATTGTTGCATCCGCTGCTCTAATAACTATTGCAATTTCAACGCTGATCCAGAGTTTCAACTTCCGAGAGTAGTAGCAACTACAAAAAGAGCCGTCCTATGAAAGTCTATATAGATGCGCCACTGGTCGCCGTCGCCCTCTTTTGCGCCGTCGCCGCAAGCATCGCCTTTGAAAGGATGTCCATCAGTGACGATAAACATCCTCCTGTAATCCAGACCAACGCTTACGCACTGGAGAATGCAATCGACCAAGACAAAGCCCCCGGAGCCCTCCCAGGCGTACAGCCCGGACTGCGCCCGGTCGCTTTAACCACCGATTACCTACGCTACCCGCCGCTGATCAGTGACGAAGCCATTCTGGAGCTATGGGCGCAAAACAAAAGGACCGCCACGCCGCTAATAACGCCTTGAAGGACGAGGAACTGCGCGCGCCGGCTCAGTAGTGAGCCGGCAGCGCGTCGTTAATGACGATTTTCTTTTTCTCCACCTTGATATATCCGCCTATCTCAAGATCTTTCATGATGCGCGAGACCATCTCCCGACTGGCGCCGACCCGGTTGGCGATCTCCTGCTGCGTCAGCGGAATCTCCGTAATCAGGCGGTCGCCTTTGCGCTCCGACAGCTGTAGCAGAGTGCTGGCGACCCTGCCGTAGACATCCATCAGCGCCAGGTTTTTCACATTATTGGTCAGTGCGCGCACGCGTTGGGTGAGGTGAATAATCAGGTTGTAGGCAAGATCGGGCGTCTGCCTGAACGCTTCCAACAGGCTGGATTTGTTCAACATCAGAAAGCGGCAAGGTTCGGTAGCCATCACCGAAGCCGAGCGCTCTTTGTCATCGAACAGGGCCAATTCGCCGAAATATTCGCCGGCTTTGAGGTCGTTCAGAATGACCTCCTTGCCGTTTTCATCGCTACAGAACACTCTAACCCGTCCTGAGACAATGATATAAAGGGAGTCGCTGCGGTCGCCTTCCGTAATGACAATACTGTTTTTCTGGAAACACCGAAAAACAGCATGCTTTTCCAATTGCTGGAGTTGTTCAGCGTCGAACCCGGAGAAAAGTGGAATCTGCGATAAAAGACTCATACTGTATTAGCTCCGACATCATTTTTTCTTATTACGCCGTCCCCGGCTATGTTTTATATGTTACGCGCTAGTGAGTGATTTTTCCGTAAAAATTAATCAGATGTCTGAACAGACACGATACCGTCCGCCTCTTCGACAGCACTTGAAAATGTGGCTGCCGCCCTTGCTGCTGAGCCTGCTTTTAGCGCTTGGCCTGATGACGCCGGTTGGTCAGAGCATGGAGGAAGGTTTCGGACTGGATACGTTGTTTCACCTGCGTGGCGAGCGCGCTCCTCCTCCCAAAGTAGCGGTGATAGCGATCACGGAAAACACCGCTGCCTACCTGCAGGTCCCGGCCCGCCTCACTGAATGGCCCCGGTCGGTTTACGGGGAGCTGGTGGACACATTGGACGCACAACAGGTCGGTTTGATTGCGTTCGATATCTATTTCAGAGAAGCCCGTGACCCCGCGGCGGACGCACGCTTCGCCGACGCTATGACCCGTAGCGGCAAGGTGGCGCTGTTCGCTTTCAGCATGCGCCGCATCACCAACGTGGATGGTCGCCGCATTGTTGCGGACAGCATTAGCGAGCCGCTCCCCCTGTTTGCAAGCGCAGCAGCGACGACAGCGCCTTTCGCACTGCCGAAAGTATCTTCCAAGATCAGCCGCTTCTGGTTACTTCAGCCCGCCAACCCGCCACGCTGGGCGATGCCGGCGGCGGCGCTGTTGCAACGCGCCCCAGATCGCGAGGACTCCATCGCCCGCCTACAGGAGCTACGACCATCGCAGCTGTATAATTTTTATGGCCCGCCCCGATCCATACCCACCATTTTTATGGAGCATCTCCTCGCCCGCCCCGATGATTACGCCGACCTCTTACGGGACGCCACGGTCTTCATCGGCTATGCAGCGGAGTATCAGCCCGACCAGCGCGACGGCTTTTATACCCCCTTCACGCCAGACACCGGCCTGGACATCAGCGGCGTAGAGCTGGCCGCCACCGCTTACGCCAATCTGCAGGAAAACAGCGCGGTGCGTTATCACCTGGGAGTCTGGTTCATCGCAACGCTGTTTTACGCCGCGCTGGCGTTCGCATTAAGCAATATCGCCTCTCCCGGACGTGGATTGCTGTTGCTGTGTTTGCTTGCCGCAGGCTACATGACATTGGCCTACGCGTTGTTTGTACAGAGTTATGTCTGGCTTCCGTGGATGACGCCTATCCTGGCGCTGACTCCTGCTGCGGCGCTGCATGGGGTATGGCGGCGCGTGCAGATTATCGACCAGCAGAAGCGTCGTCTGGAGCTGGCTTTTGGCCGCTATATTCCGGCGCATGAAATTAAGCGTCTGGCCAGCCAGCCCGGACTACCGCAACAGCAAAAACTATTCGGCGTGTGCCTCGCAACCGACGCCGCCGGCTATACAGCGCTGTCTGAAAACGTGTCCCCGGAGCGACTGAGCCAAATCATGGATAGCTACTACCAGGCGGTGCTCACGCCAATTCGCCAGCATGGCGGCATCATTTCCGATGTGGCGGGCGATGGGGTGATCGCGCTTTGGCCGCATATCCCTACCGATAAGACATGGACGACAATCGAGCCCGCATTAAAGGCGTTGCGCGCATCCATCGACCTGTTCAATCAACAGTATCCGGACTCGCCGCTCCCCACCCGCATCGGCCTGCATGCGGGCGAAGTGGTATTGGGTCATTTCGGCGCTTCCGACCACTTCGAATACCGGGCGATGGGGGACATCGTCAACACAACGTCGCGCATTGAAAACGCCAATAAATTACTGGGAACGGACACGCTGATCAGCGAAGCCTGCGCGGATACCCATTCACTTCGCGCCCTGGGACGATTTCTACTACAGGGCAAACTGCATCCCGTCGCCCTGTTCAGCCTGATGCAGGACAACTGGAGTCATGATAATGAACTCGCGTTTCGGCAAGCGTTGCGTTGCCTGGACCTCGGAGACATCGCGCAAGCGCGAGTTATTTTTGCGCGTCTGCACGAAAATAGCGCCGATTCCGTATGCAAATTTTATCTGCGCCAATGTGATGCAATATCTTCACAGTCAACATATAAAGGCCCACCGGAATTTGTTTCCCAACTCAGCAAGGCCTAGTCCATTTATATGAGTTTATTGGAATTTTTCCACTGAATTACCGGCACTAATGCCTGGATTTACTGCTACAATCCTCTCAGAATAATTACATGACTATGCGACACTTTCATAAGTGTTGAATAAGCCAAAAGACGGATGATCTCCTCTGTATCCGGATTTAATCCTTAGGGATAACTTCCAAACATTGGAGCCGCATCCATATAAAAACATAGTCATATATCTGGGCGGATATTGAGCTTGCCGGAAGCTGTTTCTTAAATCCGGCGTGTTGTCCTCACGCAGTTGTCAGCCTGAACATCAATAATAAATGCGGTACCCGTTAAGGAGTTCGCCGTGGGCCTATTGCTGCGTGGCCAGTTGCCGTATCGTGTTTCATGCGGAGCATTGTTTTCCCTTAGCCTGACGCTGTCAGGAACCTCCGTCGCCGCCCCTCCCTGCGCGGACTGGATGGGCAAAGTCATCGCCGTACAGGGAACGCTGGAAAAGTCACTCCCCCAACAAGCCTGGACCTCGCTGACGCCCGATCAATATCTCTGCCCCGGCGATACCCTGCGCACAGGGCAAAACAGTCGCGCCTCCATCTATCTGCGCAACAACACCTACATGCGCCTGAACCAGAGCGCCATCATGCGCTTTCCCGACAACGTCGAGAAACAAAGTTTCTGGGTGCAGCTCAAGCAAGGCGTCGCGCATTTTCTCAGCCGAATCGTCAACCGCTTTGAAGTCGACACCCCCTACGTGAACGCCATGGTGGAAGGCACTGAGTTTGTCGTAGAAGCGACGCAAGGCGGCTCCGTCACCGTGATCGAAGGCAAAGTGCTGGCTTTCACTGACACGGCACGCCTGCGACTGACTCAGGGCGAACAGGCGCGCAGCGATACAGGCGCGCACCTGCGCAGTTTAAAGGTGAATACGCAGGACACGGTTGCCTGGGCGATTTATTACCCTCCAGGCACAGTGCTGAAGGAGCTGGCCGCCATGAGCGACAGCGCTGGCGCCGCCACACTGTCTCAAGTCCAGGAGATGATTGATCGCAATCGCCCGGATGCAGCGTTACAGGCGTTACGCGCCGATTCAGGCAACGAACCGTCCTTAAGGCTTGCGCAGGCGGCGATACTGTTAACGTCCGGTCAACAGCAGGAAGCAGGCAACCTCCTGGAGCCCCTGCAAAATGATCCGCGCCAGGGGCATCTCGCCCTCGCCATGCAAGCCGTGCTCGCTGCGGTCAACAGTCAGTCTCAACAGGCGTTGCAACTGGCGCAGGACGCCATCGCCCTGCGCGCTGACAGCCCGTCCGCACAGCTCGCCCTCTCTTACGCCTGGCAGGCCAACTTAAATCTGCCGGAAGCCATTGCCGCCGCGGAAAGAGCGACGGTGGCCGCCCCTCAGAGCGTCATCACATGGACCCGTCTGGCTGAGCTTGAGCTTACTTCCGGCGCATATAGCGACGCCAAATATGCCGCCGGACGCGCAACGGAAATCGCTCCCACGCATCCTCAAGCGCAAATCGCCGCGGGATTTATCGCGTTGTTTGAACACAAACTGGCTGATGCTGACGCTCATTTCCAAAGCGCGATCAAAGCAGACCCTGGCGTTCCTGACGCATGGCTGGGTCTGGGGCTGAGCAAATTGCGCGGCGGCGATCTGGAGAGCGGACGCAACGACCTCGAAGTCGCTGTCAGTCTGTCCCCCAACAACGCTGTCTTACGCAGCTACCTGGGGCGCGCCTATTTCGAAGAAAAACGCAGCGACGACGCCAGCGAGCAGTGGCTACTGGCGAAAGAGCGCGATCCGCAGGACCCGACGCCGTATTTCTACGACGGCGTCAACAAACTCTTCGGCAATGACCCCGTTGGCGCCATAGAAGAATTGGAGCGATCCAAACAACTGAACCGCAATCGCGCCGTCTACCGTTCAGACGGGCTGCTGCAAAGCGACTCCGCCGCCCGTAGCGCAGCGTTGGCTCGCGCATACGGTGAAGCAGGCTTCGATCAGGCGGTGCTTTTGGAAGGATGGGAAGCGCTCAGGCAAGATCCGACCAGCGCCGATGGCCATCGTTTGCTCGCAGATCGCTACCTGTCGCAACCCAATCATCAGGCCGCCCGGGTTTCCGAACTCATGCAGGCGCAGCTCTGGCAACCTATCACTGCTTATCCGCTGCAACCGCAACTCTACGAGACTGGACTGCCTATCGTGGAAGGACTTGGGCCCTCACGCAGCGGCGTCAACGAATACCATCCCTTGTTTCTACAAGATGGAGTTTACGGCCTGACCAATGGCTTCGTCGGCAGCGACGACACCTGGGGAGAAGACATCGTCGTCTCCGGTTTACAGGGCCCGGTGAGCGCCAGCTTCGGCCAGTATCACTATGAAAGCGATGGCTTTCGTAACGGACTGGATCAGGAACAGGATATCTACAATGGGCTTTTGCAGTGGCAGATTCATCCTTCCATCAGCATTCAGTTGGAAGCGCGGAAGGCTGAGAAAGATGATCATTTATTTAAGCTGCAATCCATTGAGCCAGACGCAGAGCCCGAGGACCGGAGTGTCGACACGAAAACCTACAGATTTGGCTTAGCCAGCCGCCTGGACAATCACAATAGCTGGCTGTTTTCCGCTATTCGCCAGAAGTTTGAGGAAGAGCAAGCGCTGGCTGCGGCAGATACCTTTTCAGACCGCAAGCCGCGTACTTATGAGGTGCAATATATCCATACCGCCTCAAACTTCTATGCTCAAATCGGCGCTGGCAGGGCTTCGATTGAAACGAAAACGAACATCCAGAATCCTACTGGATATATCAATAGCGACGACGACATCACCCACCGAAATCTATATACCTATTTTGGAATCCAGCCCACAGAATCAGTATTTCTATTAATTGGCGCCGCCTACGATAACTTGCGGCTTGAAGTAGCGCGCAACACTTTCTTTGATTTTCCATTCCCGTTACCGGATATCGATATTAGCGACAGCGCCACTGACGAAGTTAAACAATGGTCCCCCAAGATCGGCGTTGAATTCACGCCAACTGAACAACTTACTTTCCGATTAGCGACATTTAGATCCCTCAAACGCGATATTGCCGCTGACCGCACCATCGAACCGGCGCAAATTCTCGGTTTCAATCAGTTGTATGACGACCCCAACGGTTCAGATGTAAAGACCTACGCTGCAGCAACGGATTATAAGCTGGGCGGCCGCTTCGGCGCCGGCTTGGAAGCGATGCGGCGCACCGTGGATATCCATCCCAAACTTCTGCAGGCAGAACCTGAAAGGCCGCATCATGAATTTGAAAATTACAAACTCTACTACTTTGGCGTCCTCTCTCCGTCCGCGACGGTAGATATCGCCTACGAATATGAAGACCAGGATTTAGAAGACAAGCAGTTTGGCACAGGATCTATTTACCGAGTGAAAACACATAGTCTTCCATTAGGCGTCACACTCTATCTCCCCAGACACTTCTCTATGCGAATGGAGAGCATATACACCGACCAGAAAGTAAAAGCGTCGTTCGCCTCAGGTGACCAAAGAGACTTTGACGCCAATCTTTGGACCTTCAATGTTCGCCTCGATTACAAACTGCCGCGCCGTTTCGGAGAGTTGCAGTTTGGCGTCGATAACCTCTTCGATAAAAACAAAGAAATTCTGAACAGTGAGTTGGATTATCCGGGGTATTACCCGAAAAGATTTCTATACAGCCGCATACAGCTGTCTTTCTAAATAAAAAATGAAAAAACAAGGAGACGACAATGAGATTGATGAACTTACTTTACACCCTCGCGCTGGGATCTTCCCTTTCCCTCAGCGCCTGCGCTCATACTCCCGGAACCAAGCCCAGCGACGGAGATCCCAACTTCCCCAACCATCCGAATACCGGGGAAAGACATGATCCCAAGAATGTCGGCAAATACGCATCATTCAGAATTACGATGACCAATGACGGCAGAATGGTCGTACTGAACGAAAAAGGCGAGGAAATGCGTCCTAACGCAAAACTGCCCCTTAAAGTGGAAGCTCACTATATTGAGTCAGCCGAGTCCATGATGATTATGCGTTACAGAGGCTCGCCGGAATATTATGTGCTGGAAGTGGGTGGCGATATCTATCATGTACCCATTCCTCACACCCATTAACTTTAGTCTGGCAAGAGATTTGGCGGGCGCATAGAAGCGCCTGCGCGTCGGTAATCAATGGGGGACAGGACCTGACATACGCAGGTCCTGTCGATATAGACAAAGTCAGATCATATCCTCTACACGCTCAATATGCTCCTTGCGCCCAGCGGGCATCGGCAGCAACAAATTCAGAATAATGGCGACGAAGGCGCAAAGTGAAATGCCTTTCAGCCCCAGATCTTTATCTCCGATCACCATGCCGCCAATCCCGAACACCAGCGTGACGCCGACGATCACCAGGTTACGGGCTTCACTCAAATCCACCTGATGGCGAATCAGTGAATTCATTCCCACCGCAGCGATAGAACCGAACAGCAAACACAATATGCCGCCCATCACCGGGACCGGAATCGTCTGCAACGCCGCGCCGAATTTGCCGATAAACGCCAGCGCGACAGCGATAACCGCCGCCCAGATCATAATTTTAGGATTGTAGTTTTTGGTCAGCATGACAGCGCCCGTCACCTCGGAGTAGGTCGTGTTGGGTGGCCCGCCAAACGCCGCCGCGACAGAAGTGGCCACGCCATCGCCAAGCAGGGTGCGATGCAAGCCCGGCTTTTGCAGGTAGTTTTTACCAGTGACCGAGCTGATCGCCAGAATGTCGCCGATATGCTCCACGGCAGGCGCCAAGGCCACGGGGATCATGAACAGGATCGCCCCCCAACTGAACTCCGGCGCCACAAAAGCGGGCAATCCGAACCAGTTGGCGTTGACTACCGCCGTCATGTCCACCACACCAAAAGCCAACGACAACGCATATCCAAACGCCACGCCGCATAATATCGGCAACAAACGCAGTAGTCCCTTGCCCATGACCGCCACTATCAATGTCAACGCCAGTGCGGGCAGAGAAATCATCAACGCCGTTTCATAGGGGACCAGCTGCAGAGCGCCATTGCCGCTTTTGCCCATCGCCATATTGGCGGCCACCGGCGCCAACCCCAAACCAATAGACATAATCACCGGCCCTACCACCACTGGCGGCAATAACCGATCCAGAAAGCCGGTTCCTCTGAACTTCACCGCTGCGCTCAAAATCATGTAGGTCAAGCCGGCGGCGATCAGCCCTCCCATGGTGGCGGGCAATCCGAAAGTGGATTTCGCCGCCATAATCGGCGCGATAAAAGCAAATGAGGAGGCCAGAAAAATAGGAACCTGCCCGCCGGTAATCAGGTGAAACAGCAAGGTGCCGACGCCAGCGGTGAATAATGCGACATTGGGATCAAGTCCGGTAATGAGAGGCATCAACACCAGTGCGCCGAATGCCACAAATAGCATTTGCGCGCCAGCCAGCGCCTGTTTCCAAAGCGGATCGGTCGTACTCATCATGGATATTTTCCTACCTGAAAAAGCGAGTGTGTTTTTTGGCTTAAGCAAAACCCGTGCAATATAACGAAAGGCGCGCGCAAGGTCACGGCGAAACGCCTCTCCAACAAGGACTTTCCCGTTATCAGGCATTCACATTTCGCTTGCCAAACCCCAAATTCGCTATAAAATCTGCGCACCTTTCATCTGATCAATTATTAAACTAAATGTCAGCCGCTGTTCCGCTACATCCTGACGCCGCTTCTGAGCGGGGCGATCTGGATCTACTTCAACGCTTCCAGTCCCTCGACGCCCTGCTCGCCGAGCATGACTATTTTTGGAAACCACGCCCCTTTGAAACAACTCATCCGAGTTGGCGCCAGTTGCATCCGGAACTCTATAACGCGATCAGCTGCCTGTCTGATGCAGAAGTCGATGTCTGCTCCGCCGAGCCAGCCCGGTTTCAGGAAATCGCGCAACCATTGCTGCCCTGGCTGTCGGAGTTGTCACGGGCCAGTGAGTTAGCCGCCGCTTCAAGTCGCCCTTTGACGTTTTCACCTTTTGACGCCTTGCATGCGCCCGGACGGAAGTGGCGCCAAGTTACCGCCTTCGCCGCCGCCCTTCCGCCACTGAGCGGACAAGTCCACGACTGGTGTTCAGGCAAAGGTCACCTCGCTCGCGCCATCGCCGGCGCCAACGAGGTAACAATGTGCTGCTTTGAATTGGACGCGCAATTATGTGAAAGCGGACAAGCATTGGCGGATAAACAACAATTGCCGATCCACTATGTTCGACAGGACCTGCTACAGCCGTTCGATTCCAGCAAAGAAGCCTATCGCGGCGGGTGGCGCCTGGGCCTGCACGCCTGTGGGCAGTTACACGTCAACCTGTTGCGCGCCGGTGTGGACAGTGCGGCGGATGGCGTCGCCATTGCCCCATGCTGCTATCACAAACTCTGTCTTGGCGAGCAATATCAACCTCTCTCCGAGACCGCCCGTCGGGCCAGTCTAACCTTGTCCCTGAAAGACGTATCCCTGGCGGTGCAGGAAACCGTCACTGCCTCAGCGAAAGAGCGCGCGCAGCGAGAGAAAGAAAGCCAATGGCGTCTGGGATTCGACGTACTACAACGTCAGTTACGCAATAAAGACGAATACCTCCCTACGCCATCGCTTCCCAAAGCAATGCTGAATGGCGACTTTACCACCTTTTGCGCATGGGCTGCGCAGGAAAAACAACTCACCCTGCCCAAGGACATCGACTACGCCCAGTTCGCGGCAGCCGGCCGTTCACGTTATCGCGAAGTACGCAGAGTAGAACTGGTGAGACATCTGTTTCGCCGCCCACTGGAAATCTGGCTGGCGCTGGATCGCGCGCTATTTCTGCAAGAACGGGGCTATGAAGTGACAATGCGGGAGTTTTGTAGTCGCGAGATAACGCCGAGAAATATTCTGATAAAAGGACAACTGTTGTAGTAAAGAACGGCATTTTGTATTGAATACTTTACACATATCGCCATCCACGCCAATCCATACAAATGTTATTTCCATGAAATGCAAAACAACACACAATCATGGAATATATTTTGCATTATATTCTAGTCCTAATTCAGTACGTTACTTTGCTGAGGACAGATCCGCACAGTGTCATGGAGAGATACTTCCGCCATTCGATTACTGCCGGGTTTTAATCAGGAAAAGCGCTTTAAAGCGCATTATTTAAAACCAAATCCACTACTAAGAATAACCTGCCACATTGGAGGTGTTTCAATGAAACCCATACGGACATATTCAGTCCTGCCGTTTTTGCTCCTGAGCATTCCATCATTGTCCAACGCTGGAGTCATCGAATGGAAAGGGCCTGTAAATGGAGCCTTTTCCGACGCCTCTAACTGGCAAGGCGGAGTAACTCCAAAGTCTGGCGATACAGCAGTTTTCAATACAGGCGGAGCCAGTCCCTATACAGTCACGTTTAATGATAGCGACGCTACCACCATCGAAAGTGTAGAAGTCCGCAACGACCAATTGACGATAGAGAATAGCTTTGCAATCGAAAAAAACCTCACCATTGGCGGAACAGGTGGGGAAAACACAAGTTTGACGTTCAATAACGGACAAATCCTTTTTCAAGACAATCCGAGCGGCCATAACCCTCCGTTAACCTCAATTAAGAGTTCAGCTGGCGGCTCTTCCGAAATGGTTATGAATCATAGCCAACTATCGTGGGTTAATCTGGCGGTGGAAATGGAGGGGAAATCCAGCTCAATCGTCATGAAAGACCATTCTGGAATTGAGGGACTTTATTTACAGCAACGTGGCGAAGCCAGTCTGGTCGTTGACAACTCATCTTTAAGTCTTTCTTCTGCATTCTACCAAGATGATGGCGTCGCCCTCTTTACCAATGGAGCTTACGCCGGCCTGTCAGACTCCTTTATTGGCGGTAAATTTACCGCGGAAGGCCCAGACACACGTATTTATCATGGCGGTTACCTTAGCGCTGGCGGTGAACTGACCTATCGAGATGGCGCCTATGCCCAAGCGGGCATGTTAGCCGGTGGCGGTACGATTAATATTGACGGGGCCGGTTCACAGCTTGAGTTTAACAGCATTGGTTTGTACGACCCCTATTCACCTATCGAATTCTCCGGCGAAGTTAACGTTACTAACGGCGGCGTTTTTGGTGACCTAAGCACTACTGGATACTCTTCAGGCTGGGTATCTGGTCATATGAAAGTGAACCTTTCAAATGGAAGCTTTGGGGCCCAATTTATTGACAACAACGGAACCATTTCCGGTCACGGCCAAATGGTCGGAGAGCTGAAAAACAAAGAAGGCGGTCGTATTGAGTCCAAAGGCGGCTCACTGGCGCTGAATGGCAACTATACGCAAGACAGCGCCAGCGTTCTGTCCATTACCATCGGCGACTGGATGCTCAGCGACGACACTGCTGCGCTAGCAATCGACGGAACAGCGGCTTTGGATGGCTTTGTCACAGTTCAACTTGAAGACGCCTTCAAGCCAAAGTTAGGGGATGCATTCAACCTGCTCAGCGCGACATCTATCGTCGGTGAGTTTAGTGACTTTTCCTTCCCTGGTTTGAGTGGAGGAATGGGTTGGGCTTGGGAAATCATAGCCGGCGCCGACTATGAAACCCTGGTTCTAAAAGTGGTTGCGAACCAAGTACCAGTCCCAGAGCCAGGTACACTCGCGCTTTTTGGTTTGTCAGCGAGTTTGATTCTTCTGAGAAGAAGGAAGCCTGCCTGATTTTCCATCAAAAAAGCGCCCCGAGGGGCGCTTTTTCTTTATCTGTTTCACGTTAATACAGCCACATCAAACCGGCTTCAATATAGTCAGCAGGGCCTGGGCGTGTTCCGCCGCGTCGTGGCCGAGGCTGGTAAGGTAGCCGCCGTCCGCCTGGGTGATCAGCCCTTTCGCATGCAGCCTTTTCGCCGCCGTCACCATTTTCTGCCCTGCAGTCTGGTGCACTTTCAACCCTTCCTGGGTCGTGGTGAGATTGTATTTAGCGAGGATCTCGATTTCATCAATCAGCTCGGGCGTGTAGGCCATATAAGCTCCTGGTTATTATCATTCAGCGCAATTGCGGGGACCGGTTTTCCGGATAATACAACGAACTGCCTGAAGTGAAAAACGGTCTGTCGGGAATGAAAAAACAACAGTTCCGAAAATGGCGAGACAGGCTTCGTGTTGAGGATTAGCATAGCCTCTATGAAGACAAACGCCAACCTCGACCACGACACCTGTTACAACGCTCTGATCAGCAGAGATCACCGCTTCGACGGCTGCTTTTTCGTCGGCGTCACCAGCACCGGCGTATACTGCCGACCTGTCTGCGCCGTTCGCAAGCCGAAAAAAGAAAACACGCTGTTTTTCCGAAGCGCCGCAGCAGCGGAGAACGGCGGCTTCCGGCCCTGTTTGAAATGCCGGCCGGAACTCGCTCCCGGGCTCGCGGCGGTGGATAGTAAGCGGCAGCTCGCCCGCGCCGCCTCCAATCTGATTGAACAAGGATTTCTGCGTGGACGTTCACTGGCGCAACTGGCTGCGCGGATTGGCGTCAGCGACCGCTATCTGCGCGACCTGTTTCAGAGCGAGTTTGGCGTATCGCCCATACAGTATTCGCAAACACATCGCCTGCTGCTGGCCAAACAGCTACTGACAGAGAGCGACCTGTCCATGACGGATGTGGCGCTGGCGGCTGGGTTCAATAGCACCCGCCGCTTTAATGACCTGTTTCAAAAGCACTATGGTTTGATCCCATCCAAAGTGCGACGTCGTTCAACGCCCACACAGAGCGAGATGATCAGTTTTGAGATGCCCTACCGTCCGCCGTACGCCTGGGACGCCCTGCTCAGCTTTCTCAGCGCCAGGACCATCGCCGGCGTGGACGCGGTCGTCGACGGACGTTATCGCAGGATTGTCCGAGTCGAGGCGGGAGAGGACTCCGCCGTGGGCTGGTTTGAAGCCAGCCATGAAGCAGACGCCGCCCGTATTCGCATTCGTCTGGACAGTACGCTCAGCCGCCACATTGGCTACCTCATCAACCGTCTGCGCGCCTTTTTCGATGTTTCCTGCGTCCCGCAGGAGATCAATAAAGTGCTGGGGACCTTAGCGCAAAACGAACCTGGGCTGCGCATTCCCGGCGGCATGGACGGTTTTGAAATCGCCGTACGCGCCATTATCGGACAGCAGATTACCGTCGCGGCGGCGCGTACATTACTGGCCAGGCTGGTGGACAAATTCGGCGAGCCTATTGAAACCCCATTCCCGGAGATTCACCGCGCCTTCCCCAGTGCAGCATCGCTGGTCGACCTGCCCATTGAGGAGCTGGCCTCTCTTGGCGTGATCAGAACGCGGGTTCGCGCCATTCAGGAGATCGCCGCGTCGATGTTGCGAGGGGATTTGACCTTGACTCCAGCCACCAATGTGGAGCAGGAAATACAACGGCTGCACGCCATTCCAGGCATCGGCGACTGGACAGCCCAGTATATCGCTTTGCGCGCCATGTCCTGGCCCGATGGCTTTCCCGCCTCCGATGTGGGCGTACGTAAAGCCCTGGGCGGCGTGGACGCTAAACTGGCTGCGCTGACGGCTGAAGATTGGCGGCCATGGCGAGGTTACGCCGTCATGCATTTATGGAGAAGTTTGGAGACACCCCATGATTGACTATATCGATATCGACTCGCCTTTGGGGCGCGTCCGTCTGGCCGCTCAGAATGGCGAGCTTACCGGCTGCTATTTCGATGGCCAGAAATATTACCCGGAGCTGACGCCAGCGTGGCGCCATCATCCCGATTGCGTCGTTCTGCAGGAAGCGGCGCGCCAGCTTGAACTCTACTTCGCCGGCCAGTTACAGCGTTTCGATCTCCCGCTGGCGCCCAAAGGCACTGCGTTTCAGCAGGAGGTATGGCGCGCCTTGTCGGATATCGAGTCCGGGCGACTTTCCACCTACCAGCAGATCGCCAACTTTCTGGGTCGCCCCCGCGCCACGCGAGCGGTCGGCGCGGCGGTGGGACGCAACCCTCTCTCCGTCATTATTCCCTGTCACCGCGTCATCGGCGGCAATGGTTCATTGACCGGTTACGCCGGTGGATTGAATAGAAAACAGGCGCTTTTAGAGCTGGAAAAAGCACCGCTCTGAGCCCTATCAAAAACCGGATATTTCCAACTATATCATTGGCTTGCAAAAGAAGGCATGTTGTCATCTTTAGCCGTATCAGTATGAGCGTCGACTATGGAAAAGAAAGACTTGATCAACCTGCTCGCCCTCGCAGGATTATGGGGCGCCTCCTTCCTGTTCATGCGTATCGCAGCGCCGGAATTCGGTCCGGTAGCGATGGTGCAGTTGCGCATAACCATCGCCGCGCTCTGCCTGACGCCCATTATGCTGATCAAATATCGACATCAAGTGCGCTGGGCCCATGTGCCCCACTATATCTTTCTGGGAGTGAGCAACTCCGCTCTGCCCTTCGTCCTGTTGGGATTCGCCACGCTGCACGTGAGCGCCGGTTTCACCTCCATTCTGAACGCCGCCGTGCCTTTATGGAGCGCTATTATCGCCGCGCTCTGGCTGGGGGACTGGCTTAACCGCTGGCAAACAGTCGGGCTGTTAATCGGCTTTCTTGGCGTATCCATTCTGATCGTCAGCAAAGGCGAGTTCTCACTGAGCGGACCAACCCTGGCGATTATGGCCGCCTTGACCGCCACGCTCAGTTACGGCTTCTCCGCCAATTACACCAAGCGTTTCATGACCGGTGTGCAGCCCATGGTGTTGGCCGCCGCCAGCCAGATCGCCGCCGCCCTGGCGCTGGCGCCGTTCACCTGGAGTTATATGCCGCAAGGGGATATTTCCATGGCCGCCTGGACTTCAGTGATCGTTATGGGGGTCTTCTCCACGGCTCTGGCGTACATTATTTTCTATGGCCTGCTCTCGCGTATCGGTCCTACCAAGACGGTTACCGTGACCTATTTGATTCCTGTATTCGCGATGTTTTGGGGGTATGTCATTCTCGACGAGCCAGTCACTATTTATATGCTGAGCGGCTGCCTTGTGGTGTTCGCTGGCACGGCGCTGACCAACAGTTTGATCAAGCCGAAGCTGGCGACGGCGCAGTAGAGGCTGGACTTACCTCCGGGCGCTCGTAGCAGCGCCCTTTCTTTTTACCTTTTCACCTTTCTATCTCTTTTTATTTTCTATCTCATTCTACTTCTCCTCTCCCTTTGCTTTATTCTCTTCTCCTCTTCTCCTCTTATCACATACCTCACGTTTTGCGACTTTCCGTGCTTATCTTTCCAGCTCATTGGCGTTGACACATATGAAATTTCGTATATATGATATTCCGCATATACGAAACAGGAAATTGTCATGTCTCCCGTCTCATTCTTTAAGTGTCTGGCGGATGAAACCCGTTTGCGCCTGATGCTGCTGATACAAAGCGAAGGCGAGTTATGCGTGTGTGAGTTGACTCACGCCTTACAGGAAATTCAACCGAAGATCTCTCGTCATCTGGCGCAGCTCCGCAAGTCCGGCCTGCTGCTGGACAGCAAGCGCGGGCAGTGGGTCTACTATCGACTGAATCCAACCCTGCCCTACTGGATAAAAGCCACCCTGGAACATACCGCTTCAGGTAATGAGGCGTTTATGCAGGAGGTCAGGAGCAGGCTCGCTGACATGTGCGCAAGGCCCGGCGTCAGTTCCGCCTGCTGCGACTAACGCCGGTGGTTACCCCAACAAATATATATCTTTTTACATATATAAGGAGAGCGACATGAAACGACTGCATGTACACCTGAGCGTCGATGACCTGCAAGCCAGCGTCCGCTTTTATTCGCGCCTGTTCGCGGCTGAGCCGACTATCCTTAAAGACGACTACGCAAAATGGAAACTGGATGATCCCCGGGTCAACTTCGCCATATCCAATCGTTCCGCCAAACAGGGGTTGGACCACCTGGGCATCCAGGTGGAGAGCGAAGCTGAGCTTGATCAGGTGCGACAGGTAATGGAAGACGCCGGACGCCCCATGACGGAGGAAGAAGGCGCCGCTTGTTGCTACGCCCGCTCCAACAAACACTGGACCATCGACCCAGACGGCGTCGCCTGGGAAGCTTTTCATAGTCTGGAAGACATTCCCACCTATGGCGACGCAAGCGCCGCCAAGCAGGAAGCGATGGCTACATCAGCGCAAAAAAGCTGCTGCGCCAGTACGATAAAACCCGACAGCGCCCGTTCCTGCTGCTAAAGTCTGCAGACATCGCCATACCGCTGGATAAACAACACAAACAGGAGTTGGTTATGACAATAAAAATCGGCATCAACGGCTTTGGCCGTATTGGTCGTCTGGCGCTTCGGGCCGCCTGGGATTGGCCCGAGGTGGAGTTTGTAAGGATCAATGACCCCGCCGGCAATGCGGCGACCCACGCCCACCTGCTGAATTTTGATTCCGTCCACGGCCGCTGGGCGCACGAAGCCGTAGCGAGCAATGATGGTATCGACATCAACGGCAAGCACATTGCTCTCAGTGCGGAAAAAGCCATTCCCGGCGCAGACTGGTCCGAGTGCGACGTTGTGATCGAAGCCTCCGGCAAGATGCGCAAGAAAGAGTTACTGCAGGCCTACTTTGCTCAGGGCGTCAAACGCGTCGTGGTTACCGCGCCGGTAAAAGAAGAAGGCGTCTTGAATGTGGTGATGGGCGTCAATGATCACTGTTTCATTCCGCAAGCGCATCGCATCGTCACCGCCGCATCCTGCACCACCAATTGCCTGGCCCCCGTGGTGAAAGTCATTCATGAAAACCTGCATTTACGCCACGGCTCCATCACCACCATTCACGACATCACCAATACGCAGACCATTCTCGACGCCGCTCACAAGGACCTGCGACGCGCCCGGGCCTGCGGCATGAGCCTGATTCCAACCACCACCGGCTCCGCCACCGCCATCACGGAAATTTTTCCCGAGCTGTCGGGTCGCCTCAATGGGCACGCCATTCGCGTCCCGCTGGCCAATGCTTCCATCACTGACTGCGTATTCGAAGTAGAAAAGCCCACCACCGTGGAAGAAGTGAATGCGCTGTTTAAAAAGGCCGCGGAGAGCGAACTGAAGGGCATCCTCGGTTATGAGGAGCGCCCGCTGGTGTCCATTGATTATCGCACCGACCCTCGCTCCAGCATCATCGACGCCTTATCCACCATGGTGGTGAACGAGACGCAAGTGAAAGTCTACGCGTGGTATGACAATGAATGGGCTTACGCCAACCGCACGGTAGAGCTGGCGCGCATGGTCGGCGCAGCATAGCGGGACCTTGGGAGCAGAAGTCGTTATGTCCATCATCGCCAGCCTGTCGCCGCAGGTGCGTCAGTATTTATTGATCACCGGTAATTACTGGGCGTTCACTCTGACCGATGGCGCGTTGCGGATGCTGGTAGTGCTGCATTTTCACCAGCTCGGCTATGCGCCTCTGGACATCGCGCTGCTGTTTCTCTTTTATGAGTTTTTCGGCGTCGTCACCAACCTGATCGGCGGTTGGCTCGGCGCCCGCATCGGTCTCAACCGCACCATGAATCTGGGGTTGGCGTTACAGGTCATCGCCCTGGCCATGCTGACAGTTCCGTCTTCCTGGTTAAACATTCCCTGGGTAATGAGCGCCCAGGCTCTGTCCGGCGTCGCCAAAGACCTCAATAAGATGAGCGCCAAAAGCGCCATCAAACTACTGGTCCCCGCCAACGCCCAGAGCAAACTCTATAAGTGGGTGGCGCTGCTGACTGGCTCCAAAAATGCGCTGAAAGGCGTCGGATTTTTTCTTGGCGGCGCCCTGCTGGCGCTGGCCGGATTTCGTGGGTCCGTGGCGGGCATGGCGATAGCGATCATGGTGATCTGGATCGCCAGCCTGTATTGGCTGAAGCAGGACATGGGCAAAGCGAAGAACAAACCCAAGTTCAAGGATATTTTTTCGCAAAGCCGAGCGGTCAATATTCTGTCCGCAGCGCGCTTGTTTCTGTTTGCCTCACGAGATGTGTGGTTTGTGGTCGCCCTGCCCGTCTTTCTCAGCGAGCAACTGGGATGGGATTTCTGGGGAGTGGGCGGTTTTCTCGCCGCCTGGATTATCGGTTACGGCGTCATACAGTCCATCGCCCCCAGGCTGACCGCAGGCGCAACGCCTGACGGCGTCAACGCAACCGTCTGGGCCGCTGCGTTGGCGGCGACGCCTGCGGTTATCGCCGCCGGTCTGTACTTGCAGTTTCCACCCGGTCCAACCATCGTCGTGGGCCTGCTGGCGTTCGGCGCCGTCTTCGCCGTCAACTCCTCGCTACACAGCTATCTGATCGTCAGCTACGCCAAAGAAGACGGCGTCTCCCTCGATGTCGGTTTCTACTACATGGCCAACGCCCTGGGACGGCTATGTGGAACCCTCCTGTCAGGCTGGCTGTTCCAAACCGCCGGACTGGCCGCCTGCCTATGGACCTCCGCCGGCTTTATCGCGACGACTGCGGTGATATCGTTGTGGTTGCCGCGACATAAATCCTATAAGGCGGACAACGCGGGTTCGGGCGTATCGGAGTGATCAGTCCTCCATACCCAGCCAAAATTTGAAAACATTCAGGCTGATTCTTTCTCTTTCTGTCAGTTCCGTCGCAGCCAGTTCATTCACGACCATCACAACGCGTTCTATGCCGCAGAGCAAGACCAGATATAGCGGCAGCTCTTGCACACAGATGTAGTAGGTCGCCAAGCAGTCTTTTATCACCCGCCGCAGATCTAAGTGCAACCGGGGGTATAGCTTATACAGCAGCCTGCCAGCCAGTTCTTGTCGATTTTTGTAATTGCTGTCGTCGGATAGAAACAGGCTGTACAAACCATTAAATAACTCGGAAGGATCGCATGGCGTCAGCTGCGACCGCAGTTCTTTTATTAATAGGCGATTGGTGTAGCCTCTGGCGTCGGCGGATTGAATAATCAGCTGGCGGATTTCGTCTTGATTCATTGCCTGTCGCGTATAGTTGAGTGCTTATGACGCCGCCACGAGGCTTGTGTTCAGAACCTGTGACAACAGAGCGGGCAATATACCCGCTATAAGCTCAACTTATCCACCAACTGCTGCAATTGCCCGCTGATGGCGACCAGTTGTTCGCTGCAGCGTTCGCCTTCTTCGGCGGCGCGGCGGCTTTCATCGCTGAGGCTGGAGATTTTCTGAATGTGCTGGTTGACGCTGTCCGTCACTGTGGATTGTTGTTCAGTGGCGGAGGCGATAACGGTGCTCATTTGATAAATCGTGGCGACGGCGCTCTCGCCCTCGCGTAACTGTTGGCCGGATAATTGGTTTTTCTCGGCCGCTGCGCGAGAGATGGCGTCTTGCCGTGTAATAAGCTCTACCGTCGCATTGGCGCCGCGCATCACTTTCTCGATGATGCTGCGAATTTCGTCGGTGGAGCTGGAAGTACGCTGGGCCAGTTGGCGTACTTCATCTGCAACAACGGCGAAACCCCGCCCCATTTCGCCTGCGCGGGCGGCTTCAATCGCCGCATTCAACGCCAAGAGATTCGTCTGCTCGGCGACGCCCTGAATGACAGCCAATACTTTCTCTATATCCTGACTGTCCTTCTGAAGCTGTGCGATGACGGCGTTGCTATGGCCGATACTGTCCTGCAGGTCATTCATTCCCTGGATCGCCGCCGCCATGGCTTGCTGCCCGGCTTTCACCGTCTCCGTCGCGCGGGAGGCGGAATCAGAAGCGTCCTGAGTGGTCTGCGCCACATCGCGAATGGAGGCGCTCATTTCGTTGACTTCCGTGGCGCACATGGCCGCCAGGTCATTCTGTGCATCGATTTTATCCGTCAACGCGCTGGACAGCGCCTTCATCTGTGCGCTGACCGCCACCACACTGCTGGCTTGATCCGTAATGGTTCGGGCCAGTTGCGACAGATAATCGCGCAACTCGCTGCTGGAACGGCCCAGACTATCAATTTCCTTCACTCTGGAAGATATCCGCTGTTTATCCGTGAAGTCCCCATTCGCCAGCGCCCTGAGAGAAGGCGTAATCGCTTGGATGCGCCGGGCGATGCGCGCCTGAATGAATGCAAACACTAATGCGAGAATCATTACTGTCGCTACAGAAACGCCCAGGGCCCAATACACCGACTGCACAATGCGTTCGCGCTGAGCGTCGATAACCGCGCGAACGTCGCTGATCGCCGAGGTTAGCGCGGTCAGCAGCTGTTCCGCCCGCACATGCGAGTTATGGATGTTCTCAATGATCTGACGGGTGTTATCCAACTCTCGCAGATAGCGTCCGGACAAACTTTGCAGCTCACTGCGATAGTCCTCCACCAGATCGTATTGCTCAGCATCCGACCCGCTCTCGCCCGTCAGCATACTGAGAAAGTCGTCTGCTTCGTTCTCACTCATCACGCCAAGGGGCTCCAGTCCCGCGAGCGCAGCGATGTTATCCACCAGTTGGCGATGACTGTTGGTGACCGTCTCATACAGACTGGCGTCAGAAGTTCTGAAGTAGTTTTCGCGCTTTTCACTCAGCCCCAACAGGCTTTCATAGGCGGCGGCGATCTTGACGAAGTATTCCCCCGCCGCCTCAGGCTTCTCTTCCATGCCCTTTCGGGCGTATCCGGACAGCAGTGACAATTGATCGGAAATCTCCCGCTCATTCTGTTGCAGTAATTGCTGGGTATTGCCGGAAAGCTTGCCCGAGGCTCGCAGATCCGTGCGCATGAATTCGGACAACGTCTGCAGCGGCGCCGCAATCGCAGTCTGGATATCCGGAGGGAACTGCGCCAGCTTTACCTCATTTAGCTCGCGGACCGTGCCTTCCATAGCGGTCAGCAGCGTCGCCTCCCCCGTGGAGAGATAACCGTTGAGTTGTCCCGCCAGGGTTTCGTTTACCGTGGCGCGGGTATCCTGGTAGGCCAGATTCAGTTGTTCAGGCAAAGACAGCCGATACATGCTGAAAGCCAGCACGCCAGCCATCGCCAGCAACACCACCATTAACACAAAGGTGTTCAGTCTACTGATGAAAAGTATGGAAAATTGACGACCAGGCAAAACAACGACCCTATGAGCAATCACAAGATAAGACCGCTTTACTGAAGTTTCATCTGTCACATGAACCTTCAAAATCGCGGCGTGTTGGAAAGAAACAATAGTACAAGCAAGCCTATATCAACATACAAACGGATTATGACAAAAGGATTACAAACACTCTTAATCCTGCCATTGCAGACGACTTTCGAGTCATAGAACAGCTCGCCATTACCCGCTTGCAACCGCAGCGTCCAATTGAATTGCGTCCGGGTTGACCTAGACTTTTAAACACACTCAAGGAACCCGAGAAGGTCGCTCTAATGCTGAATACGATCTCCGTGCGCCAAAAGATGTACGCTCTTATTGCAGTCGCCATTGCAGGCACGCTCATCCTGTTGATTCTGGCGCTTTACACTCACTACAAAACGCTGGAAGAAGCCCGCAAAAAAGAACTCCGCCATCTGGTGGAAAGCGGGTATTCCATCATTGAGAGCCACTACCAGTCTTTCCAAAATGGCGTACTCACAGAAACCGAAGCGAAGTCCCGGGCTCTGGAAGACATCTCCAAACTGCGCTACGACAATGGCAACTACTTCTGGGTGAATGACTACCACCCCCACGTGGTGATGCACCCCATCAAACCCGAACTGAACGGCAAAGACGCCACGGGAATCAAAGATCCCAACGGCAAAGCCCTGTTCGTGGCGTTTGCGGAGAAAGTGAAAGCAGACGGAGAAGGTGTGGTTGACTATTTCTGGCCCAAACCCGGTTTCGACAAACCCGTGGAAAAATTCTCCTTTGTGAAGGGATTCGCTCCCTGGCAGTGGGTATTGGGGACCGGCGCCTATGTGAACGATATCAAAGCGGAGTTTCAAAGCAGCCTGATTGCGGGCCTGATCATCGCTCTGGCGATCATTGCACTGGTCATCGCCTGCTCCCTGGTGATCATACGCAGCATTAGCCTGCCACTGTCCCAGATTGAAAAAGTGCTGCTGGACGTTGAGGAAAGCGGCGATCTGTCCCGTCGTATCGAGAGCGTGCGAGAAGACGAACTGGGCAGAGTGGCCAACGCCACCAATCACTTGTTCGATCGCTGGCAAAAATTTATCGGTGAAGCCGGGGATTCCGTGAAGAAACTCGGCGACGGCGACTTCAATTCTCCCATCACTTCCGAATACAAAGGTGATATGCAACAGTTGCGCGAGCACATCAATCACTCCATCGCCGTCACCGGGCGTTCGATGGGCCGCATCAACTCCGTCATGGAGGCCATGGCCGCAGGTCGCCTGACCACACTGGAAGAGGACCATCGCACCCAAGGCGAATTCGCGCGCACCCTCACGCTGGTCAATAAAGCCGTGGAGCAGTTCCAGCACACGATTCGCCTCGTACAGGAACGACTTCAGGCGATGCGCGAAGGGGTTTTTGACGACCGTATTGAAGAATCCTTCCCTGGCGACCTCAATCACCTGAAGATAGCGATCAATGACACACTGGAGACGCTGGCCTCCAGCTTCGCCAGGCTGGAAGAAAGTTTCCGCCGTCTGAGCCAGGGTCAGTTGGACCTGAAGACCCGGGACAAACAACCCGGGCAGTTCGGCGAATTACAGGAACACCTGCGCCGGACCATCAAGTCACTGCATGAGATCGCCATTCAATGCCGCTCCGACAGTAAAAACCTCACCGCCAGCACCGGCGAGGTCTCCAGCGCTTCCAGAGATTTATCCCGCCGCACCGAGGAGCAGGCCTCTGCAATTGAAAGCGCAACGCGTCTGATTGGAGAATTGCGGGAAGAACTGGACAACACCTCTGAACTGGCCAACGCCACGCGCAATGTCTCCGAAACCGCCGCCAAAGAGGCGCAGCTCGGCCTTAGCGTATCCGCCACCACGTTGGAGGCGATGTCTTCCATCAAGTCATCCAGCGAGAAGATCAACAATATTATTCGGGTTATCAACGACATCGCCTTCCAGACCAATCTGCTGGCGCTGAATGCATCCGTCGAAGCGGCCCGGGCGGGTGAGCAAGGTCGAGGATTCTCAGTGGTGGCGGCGGAGGTGCGCGCCCTGGCGCAGCGTTCCGCGGACGCCGCCAAAGACATCAAAAACCTGATCGAACTGGCGGTGACTGGCGTGGGCAATGGCTCCGATCAGGTCTCGCAAATGGCGGAGCAGTTAAAAACCATCGCCGCAGGCATTGAAGAAGTCAGCGGCAGAATTTCCAGCGTGTCGCAATCCAATGCAGTGCAAACCACCCGGATTCGCGACGTGTTCACCCAGCTGGAACAGCTAAAGGATATCACCCATCGCAACGCCTCCATGGCGGACAAAACCGCCGCCACCAGCGAGTCGTTGGTCAATATGGCGGACTCGCTGGATGACAAGCTCAGTTTCTTCAAGACTTAGGGAGCCTCTGAAAAACGTTGGCGAGGCCGTCAGTGCAAGGAAAAAGTCGGCGAAAAAGCGCAGTTTATCGTGAATAAATGAGCATTTTGAGCCGACTTTTGACGCTGCAATGGCGGCCGCAGGTAGTTTTTCAGAGGTTCCTTAGTTTATTCGGGACATGGCTTTTCAAATCTAGGGAGCCTCTGAAAAACGTTGGCGAGGCCGCCAGTGCAAGGAAAAAGTCGGCGAAAAAGCGCAGTTTATCGTGAATAAATGAGCATTTTGAGGCGACTTTTGACGCAGTAATGGCGGCCGCAGGTAGTTTTTCAGAGGTTCCCTAGACATAAGCTGAGCCAGGACGTCAGCGCTGATGTCTTTCGAATAACCGGGTCTGGAAAAACTGCCAAAGGCCGCTGACCAGACAGCCGGTAATCAACACGATGGACAGCGGCAGCTTGAACTGCGCGTATCCGGTAAGAAAAAAGCCGGCGTGAATCAGGAACGTGAGCATGCCGAGGCCCGCGCAGGCATAAGAAAACAGAGGCGCGTTGCGTTTTTTCAGCAACACTTGTCGATATCCGTATAGCAGGATGGGTAACGCCAGCATATTGAAAATCAGATATCCCTGAACGCCTCCCGGAAGTTGAAACATCTCCCACTCCTTCCAGTAAGCGGCGTCAATCTGGTGGAAAATCAACAAACATAAGGTCGTCAGATAACTACGCTCCATGCTCTATCCTCCCGCGACGGTTCCCGTCCCAGTTTTATTTTTATTGGATCTCTTGTTTGCTTTACAGGCTGAACGTCATTAACCAGCGCCGGATAGTGTATGGCCGCCGGCTCGGCGATAACAATACTTGATTGATTTATCCTGCGAACCGCCTTATAACTGCCGAAATCCCGTCCCTGGGAGCTTATTATTCCACTTGGCCAGCCGTTCCGCCTATGCAAGACGATTTCGTTTATTCTCCCCCAACCGAGCCCTGGTTGGAGACGCTGTATGAAGACAAGGACATTATTGTCGTCAACAAACCCAGCGGCATTCTTACCACTCCCGGGCGCGGCGCGCATTTGTATGACAGCGTCTGGAGCCGGGTAAAAGAGAAATATCCCTTATCTCATGTGGTGCATCGGCTGGATCTGGCGACCTCCGGCGTGCTGGTGCTGGCCCTGAGGCGCAATGCGGAAAAAGAGCTGAAACGGCAGTTCATGGAGCGCGAAGTGCGCAAAACCTATATCGCCAAAGTCTGGGGCGTGATCAAGGAAGACCAGGGCGAAGTGGATCTGCCGCTGATCTGCGACTGGCCCAACCGTCCTAAACAGAAAGTCTGTTTCGAGCACGGCAAACCGGCGGTGACCGGTTATCGCGTGTTATCGCGGGAAGATAACGCCACCCTGGTGGAGCTCTACCCCATTACCGGCCGCTCGCACCAACTGCGCGTTCACATGCTGTCCCTTGGCCATCCCATTCTCGGCGACCGTTTCTATGCGTCTCCGGAAGCGCTGGCCGCCAGCGACCGCCTGTTGCTGCACGCGCAATCCCTGAGCTTTAAACATCCCTATTCTGGCGAGGACATGACTTTCCAGGTTCCTGCCGATTTCGCCTGAAGCTTCTGATAACAATTCACGCTCCAGTCGATACAAAATATCTTTAAAATCAATCACATAATAATTTCACCCTCGCGCCATGCTAAACTAAGGGCGCGCCGGGCTGCGTCCCGCCATGACGGCGGGTCAGTCTGGCGCCGAGTCCCTTAACCTCACATCTTCGGAGTCCATATGCCACATCGCGCGCATTTGCGTTCGGTACGTCTGGCTAGCGCCTTTGTCGATAGCTGCATCAAAGAACCCTATAACCTCCATCGCTTTCGCAAGGACCTGATCGCCGGCGTGACCGTGGGCATTATCGCCATCCCCCTGGCCATGGCGCTGGCTATCGCCAGTGGCGTGCCGCCGCAACACGGCCTTTATACCGCCATGATCGCCGGGTTCCTGATTGCGCTGACCGGCGGCTCCCGTCTGAGCATATCCGGCCCCACCGCCGCGTTTGTGGTGATCCTGTTCCCCATCGCCTCGGAATTTGGACTCGCAGGCCTATTGATGGCGACGCTGATGTCCGGCTTCATTCTGGTAGGACTGGCTTTGGCCCGCCTGGGCAGACTGATTGAATACATCCCAGAGCCCGTCACCCTGGGCTTCACGTCCGGTATCGCCATCGTCATCGCCACGTTGCAGGTGAAAGACTTTTTCGGGCTCAGCCTCGCCGAAATGCCGGAAACCTATATTGGCAAAGTCCATGCGTTGGCGCTGGCGCTCCCGACGCTGGACTGGGCGAACATTCTGGTGGCGTCTCTTACCCTGGCGTTACTGATACTGTGGCCGCGCCTGAAGATGCCGGTCCCGGGCCATCTTCCCGCCGTACTGCTCGGCGTCGCCGTTTCCCTCGCGCTGGCGTCGGCGGGCCATCCCGTAGACACTATCGGCTCTCGTTTTACCTATCCCCTGGCTGACGGCGGCGTGGGGCATGGCATTCCCAGTCTATTTCCGGATTTCACCTGGCCCTGGCTGCAACCGGGCCCGGACGGCCAGCCGTTGGCCTGGACCTGGAGCACCTTCGAACGGCTTCTACCTGCGGCGTTTTCCATCGCCATGTTGGGCGCCATTGAGTCGCTGTTGTGCGCCGTGGTTCTGGACGGCATGACCGGGCGTCGCCATCAGGCTAACGGCGAGTTGCTCGGCCAGGGCATCGGCAATCTGGTGGTTCCCTTTTTCGGCGGCATCACGGCGACTGCCGCCATCGCGCGCTCTACCGCCAACTACCGTTCCGGCGCAGAGTCCCCGGTCTCCGGCATGGTGCACGCGGCCGTGGTTCTGGCGGGTTTGATCGCCCTGGGCCCTTTGCTCGCCTATCTGCCAATGGCTTCCATGGCGGCGTTATTATTGATGGTAGCCTGGAACATGAGCGAAGCGCATAAAGTCGTCGCGCTGATCAAGAAGGCCCCCACCGGCGATATTCTAGTATTGATGACCTGCCTCACGCTCACCGTGCTGTTCGATATGGTGTTGGCGATCTCCGCCGGCATCGTCATGGCGGCGTTGCTGTTCATGCGCGATATATCAATGATGACCAAGGTCTCCGATATCTCCAGCCACCCCAAGCTGATCTCCACGCCACTGCCGGACAATTGGGCTGTGTACAAGATCAACGGCCCCTTATTTTTCGCCGCGGCCGACAGGGTATTTTCCGAATTGGACATGCTGACGGAAACGAAACAGGGGTTGATTCTGTACATGGACGCAGTGTCCCTGCTGGACGCCGGCGGGCTTTCCGCCTTTAACAAGTTCGTCCAGTCACGCCAACAACGTGGATGCCAACTCATCCTGGCGGACTTGCAGTTTCAACCGTTGCGCACCCTGGCCAAGGCCAACGTCAAACCCATCGAGGGCGCTCTGCGCTTCGCCCCTACCCTCAGCGACGCCTTGCAATTAATTAATAATCCCTCCACCTGACTCCTGCTTCTTGTGCGCCGGGACTTCCCGGCGTTCGCCCCAGACGCGACAAGTGGTTAAATTTCATTAATTTTGCTCGGTCGCGGTATTTTTTTCTTATATTTAAGCCCCTATTTTTATCGCGCCCGGGAATCGGGCTTATTGGCGTTTCGACATTGAAAAGTCAAAAGCCCACGCCCCCCGGAATCATCTCGGCGCAATGCCGAAACATAACCAATAAGCATTATTCGTTGTAAATGTCAGAAGGGAGACATGATTCCATGATCAATGTCCAGAACCTCAGTCGTCATTACGGCGACTTCACCGCCGTCAATAACGTGAGTTTTAATATCGAAAGCGGCCGCATCGTCGGCTTACTTGGCCATAACGGCGCCGGCAAAACCACCATCATGAAAATGCTGATGGGCTATCTTGAGCCTTCGTCAGGCGACATCCGCATCGACGGCAAAGACCTGCGCGAGCATTCACTCGCACTGCGCGCCAATATGGGATACCTGCCGGAGAATCCACCCACTTACCCGGAAATGACGGTGGTGGATTATCTGGACTACGCCGCGCAACTCAGAGGAACCCCTGCGGACAAGCGCCGCCAGGCGGTGATAGACGCCGTCGCCCGCACCGATTTACGGGATAAGGCGCTCAACCCCATCAGCACCTTATCCCGGGGATACCGGCAAAGAGTCGGCGTCGCCCAAGCCATCATCAACCGCCCCAAAATCCTTATCCTCGACGAACCCACCAACGGCCTTGACCCTTCACAGATACAGCACATGCGCGACCTCATCACATCATTGCGCAGCCACTCCACCGTGATACTGTCCACGCACATCATGCAAGAGGTGAGCGCCATGTGCGACCGCGTGCTGATGATCCGTCACGGCGAACTGGCGCTGGATTCTTCTCTGGCGGACCTGCAAAAATCGCAACGTCTCTTGCTGCGCAGCAGTTCAGGCCAGGCGCAGATCAAGAGCGCACTGGCGGATCTGGGCGCCTTGCGGGACATCCAGCCCATCGCCACTGACGGCGGCACGTCCACTTACGCGCTCAATACCTCTCTGTCGCAGGTGGACGAAAGCTTTGTGTCCGACGTCGCGCGCAAACTCATCAACGCCAATGTGCCCATCCTGGCGCTGCACCCGGAAGTGCGCGACCTGGAGACCGTATTCAAGGAAGTGAATCAAGTTGCGGAGGTTCCCTATGCTGCCTGAAAAAAGCGTATTACGGATGGCTGGCAAGGAAGTCTCTCAGTTCTTCTCTTCGCCGGTGGCGTTTGTTTTCCTGGCCGCCTTTCTGGCGGTTAACCTGTTTATTTTCTTCTGGGTGGAAGCCTTCTTCGCCCGCAACATCGCGGACGTGCGCCCCTTGTTTGAATGGATGCCGCTGTTGCTGATCTTCCTGGTGGCGGCGCTGACCATGCGCATGTGGAGCGATGAAAAGCGCATGGGCACCATCGAGTTTTTAATGACGCTGCCGGTGACGCCATTGCAGTTGGTGCTGGGCAAATTTATCGCCTGCTTCATTCTGTTGCTCATCGCCCTGGCGCTGACGCTGCCGATCCCCTTCACCGTGTCTTATCTTGGGCATTTGGACTGGGGTCCGGTTATCGGCGCTTATGTGGCCACGCTGTGTCTCGGCGCCGCCTACCTCGCCATTGGCCTGTATGTCAGCGCCAAGAATGAGTCGCAAATCGTCAGTCTGATCGTCACGGTGCTGGTTTGCTCGTTGTTGTATCTGTTGGGCTCGGACACCTTGGTGGACCTGTTTGGATACTCAACGGGCGAAGTCCTCAAGCAACTGGGCACCGGCTCTCGTTTTGAATCCATCACCCGCGGCATCATCGACGTGCGCGACCTCTATTATTATCTCAGCCTGGTCGGTGTGTTTCTGGCGCTGAACGTGCTGGCGCTGGAGAAACAGCGTTGGTCCAGCAGCCATGGCGCCCGCTCCAACCATCGCGCCTGGTACGCCGTCTCCGGTCTGATGATCGCCAACCTGTTCGCCGCCAATCTATGGCTGAGCGAAGTCAAAACACTGCGCGCGGACCTCACCGACGGCAATTTGTACTCCATTAATGACGCCACCCGCGACTACCTGAATCAATTACAGGAACCGCTGTTGATTCGCGGCTACTTTTCCGCCAAGACCCACCCTCTGCTGGCGCCTTTGGTTCCACAGCTGCGGGATCTGATCAAGGAATATGAGGTGGCCGGCGGCGATAAAGTGCGCGTGGAGTTCGTCGATCCGCAAAGCAATCCCGAACTGGAAGACGAAGCCAACAACAAATACAGCATCCGCCCGGTGCCCTTCCAAGTGTCGGACAAGTATCAAGCGTCGTTGGTGAATTCCTATTTCAACGTGTTGATCAGCTACGGCGATCAATTCGAAGTATTGGGCTTCCGCGACCTGATCGAAGTGAAGGATCGCAATGAGTCGGATCTGGACGTGCGCCTGCGCAATCCGGAATACGACATCACCAAAGCCATCAAGAAAGTGCTGTACGCCTATCAAAGCCAGGGCGACCTGTTCGCCACCATTAACACCCCGGTAAAACTGAACGGTTACGTCTCCTCCACCCAGCAACTGCCGAAAGAACTGCAAACGTTGGCGCAGGAGCTGAATGACGTGCTGGCGGAAATCAAACAGGAGTCCAGCGGCAAATTCAGTTATGAACTGCAGGACCCGAATGCGGGCGACGGCTCACTGGCGCAGAAGATTCAGCAGGATTTCGGCATGCAACCGATGGCCACCAGCCTGCTGTCCAATGACCGTTTCTATTTCTACCTGTTGATGAACGACAGCAAGCAATACGTGCAGATCGCCCTGCCCGACTCCCTCGACAAAGACGGCCTCAAGCGCAATATTGAAAGCGGCCTGAAACGCTTCTCGGCGGGCTTCACCAAAACGCTGGCGCTGGTGGTTCCAGAAAGCGACGCCAACCCTTACATGCAGCAGCTCGGTCAGCAAACCTCGCCCAGCTTTAAAACGTTGCGCGACAAGCTGATGGAAACGATGACGGTTAAAACTGTCGACCTGAAAGACGGTCTGGTTCCTGAAGACGCGGATATCCTCATGCTGGCGGCGCCGGAGTCCCTGTCCGACAAGCAACTGTTCGCCGTTGACCAGTTCCTCATGAAAGGCGGCACGGTCCTGTTGTCCACTTCGCCCTATCAAACCCGCATGACCTCCAACTCTCTCACGGCGGGCAAACATACCTCCGGGCTGGAAACATGGCTGCAGAATTACGGGATCAACCTCGCGCAGTCTATGGTGCTGGACCCACAGAACGCCAGCTTCCCCATTCCGGTCACGCGTAATGTGGGCGGCATGTCGTTCCGGGAGATACGTCTGCTGGATTACCCCTATTTCGCCGACATTCGCGATACCGGCATGAATCAGGATTCCGCGATCACGTCCGGTCTGCCTAACGTCACCATGAGCTGGGCTTCCCCCATTGAGCTGGATAAGGAAAAAACCAAGTCGCTGCAGATCACGGAACTGCTGCACTCTTCGCCGCAATCCTGGGTCTCCGACAAGTTGGACGTAACGCCCCGGGTTTCTTCCGACGGCCGCGTCAGCCCCTGGACCAGCGAAGGCGAACCCGACTCCTATCTGGTGGGCGTCGCTTTGGAAGGGCGTTTCGAGTCCTCGTTTAAAGGCAAGGAGTCGCCTCTGTTGAGCAAAGCCGACGACGCGCAAAAAGCGGATCAGACTTCCACTGACGGCAATAAGGCCGGCCAGAAGGAAGACAAAGCAGAGAAAACGCATTTCGGCGGCGTCATCGATAAATCGCCGGAATCCGCGCGCATCATTCTGTTCTCCTCTAACGAGTTCCTGAATGATCAGACCATCAGCCTGATCAGCTCCACAGAACGGGCGCCTTATCTCAACTCCATACAGTTAGTGCAAAACGCCGTGGACTGGTCGCTGGAGGATCGCAGCCTGCTGCAAATCCGCTCACGCAGCCATTTCGCCAACACGCTCTACCCGATGAGCGCAGAGCGCCAGCAGTTCTGGGAATATCTGAACTACGGTCTGGCGATCGCTGGACTGGCGTTGTTGTACGCATTGTTCCGCTTATGGTTCAACCGTCGGCAGAGCTATTACGCCGGCATGCTGGAATTAGGGAGGGCTTGATAGATGAACGCCAAGTGGACCAAATTACTCTCCATCGCGCTGGCGGCGCAGGCGGCGCTTATCGTCGCCCTGCATTGGCCTGGCTCGCAGTCGGCCTACACCCACACCGATCAGGCGCTGCTCGACCTGGAGTCCAGGCAGCCTGACGCCATTCATATCTACGGCGAAGAAACGGCGAAAGTCGACCTGAAAAAAGACCAAAACGGCTGGGTAGTGGCCAGTTACTACAACCTGCCTGTCGCCAACGGCAAAGTGGACGCCATGCTGACCAAGCTGAAAGAGCTTAAGGCCAGTTGGCCGGTGGCCACCAGCGCTTCCGGGGCCAAGCGCTTTGAAGTCGCCGCGGATAAGTTCCAACGCAAACTGGAGCTGGCCCAGGGCGACAATACGCTGGCCACGCTCTATCTGGGCACGTCCCCGGGATATCGCAAAGTGCACGCGCGCCTGAATGAGCAGGACGCCGTGTTCGCGGTCAATTACGCCACCCATGAGCTTCCCATGGCCGGTAAAGACTGGGTGGACAACAAGCTGACCGCCGTGCCCGAAGAGAGCATCGATCAGGTCAAGATCAAGGATATCGTGCTGAATAAGAACGGCGATAAATGGGATCTGGAAGGCCTGCAGAGCGACGAAGTCACCAATGAGGAAGCCGCTCACAAACTGCTGGCGTCCCTGGCGGACATGCGCTTCGAGGATGTGCTGGGCGCGGAAGTGAAGCCGGAATATAACCTGAGCGAACCCAAGCTTCGCTTTACACTGCAGTTAAAAGAGAAGAACGCCCAGGGGGAACAGTCTCTTGAGCTGAATTTCGGCAAACCGGCGGAAGGCGACTATTACATCCTCACCCGCTCCGACCGCCCGCAAGTGTTCAAGATCGACGCCAGTCATGTCGACTCACTGCTGGATCTGGAGCGCGCCCGTTTCGTCAGCGCCGCCCCCGTGACCGAGCCGGAACAAAGTGAAGTCAACCTGGGGCAACAAGGCGACGCTACGGAGACGACGGAAGCGCCCGCCTCTTCCTGATCAGCAAGCTGCTACCATGAAAAAGGCCCCGAATTCGGGGCCTTCTCTCATCGTATTTTATTCACAGCCACTGACTGTTTTTACTGGTTACGCCTGCGGTTTGCGACGCAGTGCGCCAGCGCCTACAACCGCTAACGCGGACAACATCAGGCCAAAGGTCGCCGGCTCAGGCAGCTCCACATTGTGCTCATAAGGATGCCAGTTCAGCTGGTTGGCGCCTTGCCAGGAGTGCGCAATCACCTGACCGTCAACATGACCGCCGTTAGCGAAGATATCCGCGCCCGGCGCCAGAATGGTTCCATAGAAGCCAGCAGCCAGGTTGATCTGCGTCGCTTCATAGAAGTTGAAGATCACGCTGGTTTCATTACCCACCCAGGACCAGTCGCTGGCTTTGATTTTGTAGTCGGCGGGATCAATGTCGATGACGTCGCCCGCCACGTTGATGATCAGCTCCTGGTGCTGGCCGATATCTTTGGCGAAGAAGCCCCAGACCGATTCGAAGTCCTTCTCGCTGATATTGAAGATCTGCTGACCGCCAGAGCTATCGCCATTGAAAGTCAAAGCGCCCCACTGCTCAGTCACGCCAAGGGAATCCGCCAAAGACAGCTCTTTTGACAATTGCGTCAGCTTGGCGAATTCGGCGTCGAAATTAATCGGCAATACCGCATGATCCTTCACCGTTCCAAAAATGCCCGCGCTGGCGGTGGTGAATTGCCCGCCAACCAGAGCGTCGCCGTGGATATCGCCGCCAACATGGCTGTAATCGCCGCCGACGACAATCGCCAGTCCATCATTTTCGCGGAAAGAGTTCAGCGTATAACCGGTAAGGCTGGCGTTACCGCCCACCGCCAACGCGCCTTCACTGTCATTTGGGGAAGACGTGAAATCGCCATGGAAGAATCCGTTGTAGTTCGCCGCCGCGCCGAGATTGACCGGCGTCGCGTAAGTGTTAGCGGAAATAGCCGCACTGAAACCGACAAGTGTGATTGCGTAAAACTGTTTTACTGAGATCATTGACCACCCTGACACATCAAAAAGAAATCCATATGAAAAAGAGGGGAAAGCGCCTGCGGCTAAATGTTTGACACTTCTAAAAGAAACTACCTGTCACCCTTTGCTAAGGCATGCGCATCATACCGGAGTCAACCCGCCAAACCCACGAGGAAGCCGTTCCCAAGGGTAAACAAATGTAAAAAACTGTAAGTGATTTCAAAGCGTTAAATGCCCCAGGGTTATATCCGGCCGCCGTGACGCAAACTTGTGTCTATAATCAATCTGACGCTGATCATTTTTTAGCCCAACAGGAGGTTGCCTGCGCCTATGGCGAAACATCAGTGGCCATCGCAGCTCAGCGTTCTGGCTCCGGCGTGCGCCCTGGCTATTGCCTATTTCCTCACTGCCCGCGCCGGTTTGCTATTGTCACTGCCCGGCAGCAACGCCAGCCCGGTATGGATACCCGCAGGCATCGCATTGGCGGGCATGATCCATTATGGCCGCAGCATCTGGCCCGCCATCTGGCTGGCGAGTTTCGCCGCGGAGCTGGTATCGCAGCAGGCGGACTCCTTCAGCAAGGTCATACTGGCGCTCGCCATTTCCATCGGCGCCCCGCTGGAGGCGGTCATCGGCGCCACCCTGATTCGCATGCGCGCGGACTTCAGTCCCTCTCTGGAAAAAAAGCAGGATGTGGCGCGCCTGCTCATACTCGGCGGACCGGTGGCCTGCGTCACCAGCGCAACTCTCAGCATTGGTCTGATGGCCAGCCTGGGCGTCATACACATCCAGGACGCAGGCGCTCACTGGCTGGCGTGGTGGTTTGGCGACACCTTCGGCGTCCTGATCTTCGCCCCAATTCTGCTGCTATGGCTGCAAAAGGAAAACAGCACGCTGAAGCGGCGATTGCTGGTGACGTTGCCAGGGCTGGCGTCTTTCACTCTCGCGGTGATTTCTCATTATTATCTGGTGCAGGCGGACCAAAAACAGATTAAAGAAGACGTGCGCCAGCAGGGCGTGCAACTACGCTGGTCCACCTTCAACCAGATACAGGGGATCACCAATGCCGTCAGCGCTCTCGCACTGCTGTTTGAGGGCTCCAAGGTCATCGTGCCGCAGGACTTCGAGCGTTACGCCTCACAGTTTCGCAACTTCCATCGCGACATCAGCGGTCTGGGTTGGGCGCCCTATATTGATAAAGCCAGTCGCTCTAATTTCGAGCATTGGGCGACATTGTTGCTGGAGAAGGACTATCAAATACGCGAGACCCTGGGCCAACAGCAGATTCCCGCTTCGGAGCGCAATTTCTATGTGCCGGTGTTGTATGTCACGCCCAATAATGAAGTCACCCGCGCGGCGCAAGGCTTCGACCTGTATTCCAACGCCATACGCCGCAGCGCCATTCTGGAGTCCATGCGTAAGGGCGACTTGACGCTGACCGCGCCGATCACTCTGGTAGGAAACTACGGTAAAGGGGCCATCTGTATTGCGCCGGTTTACTCCAGTCCGCCGCAAAGCGCCAACTCAGATCAGAAGCGCCGGATTATGGGATTTGTCGTAGGGTCGGTTCAGATCGGCAATCTGATTGATCGTTTATCCCAAGACATCAATCTTGAACTGTTTCATATCGAGATCTTCGATATCACCGAACCCGAACAACCCGAGGCGCTGTTCATCTCTCGCCAGAGTGCGCCGGACAATCCTTTGGAGGATATGTTCACGCAAACCATGCAGATGGATATCTCCGGAAGGATCTGGCGAATATCCATAACGCCGACGCGTTTATTCATCAAACAGGACGCGTCCATCACCCCCTGGATCGCATTGATACTGGCCGTCCTGTTCGGCAGTCTGCTCACCGCGGTTTTACTGCTGGAGACTGCGCATACTGTAAAGATAGAGAAAGAGGTCATCGATCAATCACAACGACTGGTCAAAGCGGAAACCCGTTATCAGGAATTATTCACGGGGTTAAAACAGGTGATCTTTCAGGCCGATAAAGCCTATCAATGGCGAGTGCTCAACCCCGCCTGGAGCGGCCTGACCGGGGAAAATCCTGACGACGCCGTCGGCCGTGAAATGTTTCACTACTTTCACCCCGATGATTGCGACAAGCTAAAGGACGCGCTGCAGAAAATCGCCCGGCTGGAAGAGTCCAGCCTGTTTCTGGAGCTGCGCCTGAACGCCCTGCAACTGGAACGGGCGCCCTGGGTGGAAATCCATCTGCAGCGCAGCAAAGACGCCAGCGGAAAAATGGATGGCTATAGCGGTTTCATCGCCGACATCAGCGAACGCAAACGTCTGGATATCCTGAAAAACGAGTTTATTTCCACGGTTTCCCATGAACTACGCACGCCGTTAACCGCCATCAACGGTTCACTGGCGCTGCTGGATTCCGGCCGCCTCGGCCTGCTGCCGGACCAGGCTAAACAAATGCTGCACATCGCCTACAGCAACTGTGAACGCTTGCTGCGCCTGATCAATGACCTGCTTGATATTCAGAAAATAGAGTCCGGCGGTCTGGAGTTCAGTTTTGAACGTCTGGACCTAAGAGACCTTATCGATGAGGCCTTAAGCGCCAATCAGCAGCTCGCGGAAAAAGCCTCCGTCACCCTCGCCTTTGAACCGCCCGCATCGCCCGCGCTGGTGAAAGCAGACCGGGATCGTTTGCGGCAAGTACTGGATAACCTGATCTCCAACGCCGTCAAATTCTCACCCGCCGACGAAGCCGTGTCGCTGACATTGAATACTCACGCCCACTATTGGGAAGTCTCCGTGCAAGACCAGGGACCGGGAGTGCCGCCGGAGTTCCGCAATAAAATCTTCCAGAAGTTCGCCCAGGCGGACAGTTCCGACACCCGCCTCAAAGGCGGCACCGGCCTGGGATTGAGCATTTCCAGAGAAATCGTCCAGCGTCACCACGGCCAGATCGGCTACCATTCCGAACCTAACTGCGGAGCCACCTTTTACTTTCGCCTGCACGCCTTAACTAACGGCGCGGTGTGGGAAGCCCAAGCGTCCTCCTAGGGTGAAAATCTCGTAATATTCTTGCTGAAACGACCTTTCTTTGACTTTCAAATGCTTTAATTTTCTAATATTTCCCTTTTATCAGCCCAATATCGAAGGATAGGCCGCATGCCGTGGACCTGGGGATTTCTACGCGTTTCTTTTTTCGTCTGGATTGCGCTAAGCATCGTGCTGATCGCTATGATCGTCAGCATTTTCAGTTCACCGCTGCAGGATATCCTGCACCCGGAAGCCGGCAAAAGCTGGATCGCCGCCATTGATCCACGCATCGTCGCCGTGGTGCTCGGCGCCATCCTTATTCAGATTCTGATTCCCGCCGCCCGCTATTACCTGACCTTGATCAATGCGCAGCAACAGGCGCTGGCGCAAATGGACGCATTGGTGGAAATGCTGTTCGAAGACTTCGGCCTGATGTTGTCCACCCGCAAGGAAATCGATGAAGCCGTAAAAGCCATCGCCCGCAAGTTACAGGTCAGTCGCTGGCGACGCTGGCTGCCGCTAGGCCTGACGCGGCCGTCAGAAGATCTCAACATCGACAGCAAACGCGCGCTGATGAACGGTTATTTGCAAACGCCTTTCGATAACTATGTGCGCCACATTCGCTCCCAGTTCGAAGCCTTCCGCAACGAACTACCGCAATATCAACGCGACGCCAGCAAAAAGCACAAAGGGCTGCCCTATCAGTACTATCTTTCCACCTCAGAAGGCCTCATGGATTCCTGCAATCTGGAAAGTCTGCCCAAACATCTGAAGCCAGCGGCCATGCAGTTCATCGCTCATGACAAGTACTGCATTAAGTCCTGCAACGACCTGTACAGCGACCGTTACATGAAAATATCCATTGAGACTGGCGACTATGACAGGTTCGAAAAAGCTCAGGTCGGTTTTATCGAAATGGAATGCCGCAAAGTGCTGGAAACAGCGGTTTATATGAAGGCGTTGATCAAACTGGCGAGAAAAAGATGGACGCTGTTTCTGGACTGAAACGCGAAAGTTAAAGCTAGATCAATTAATTAGGCGAGGCCCTGAAATCAGGGGAAACAAGAATAACTCAGCTGGCGGAAGCAGGATGCTTCAGTTTATCTTTCACGGGGCATGCGCATAAATCAGCTCCAGAAAACGTCAAAACCTAAGTTCTTAAGCGAGTATATAAGCATGCCGGACGATCTTCAATGGCGCAGGCGATGAGTTACGTCTCTATTTGTTTCATGCGCCACTTTATTTATAAGTCTATTCATACGTCAGTCATAAGTCAGTTTATTCACACGGGTCGTCTATCAAATCATGAGTGAACAACCGTCTAAGAGCACATCAAACACGTCCGCGAACCTGCTCTGGGTCGTGCAAAGCAACCTTGGCGACAGCGATGACGCAGCGAAGATAGAATCCTCCTGCCGCGGGCTGGGCTATGACTGCGCTATGACCCGGGTCATTCCGTTCGCGACGGACCTGCCTGATATACCGAATGACAGACCGGCTATTTTCTATGGCTCTTCCAACTTCATCACGCACACGCATCGCTCCGGCAGATGGAGCCCCTGCGCTTACTTCGATGAGCGCCAGTTTTTGTTCTCCGAAGCTCTTCGCCACTATGGCGACCGCCTGTTAAACGCAGACGCCCGGATTCTGACCATGGAACAGTTCGCGCAAAGCGGCGCTGACGACGAGGAAGTCTTTTTCATCCGACCGGATGGCGATTTAAAAGAGTTTGCAGGAGCGATCACCACCTTCAAAGCCTTCAAGGAGTGGGCGGATAAACTCAGACCCGGCGGCTTCACGGTGGATTTGTCGTTGCCTATGGTAGCGGCGAAACCCAAAGACATTGAACATGAGTGGCGTTTGTTTATCGTCGCAGGAAAAGTCGTCACAGCCAGCCATTATCGCGCTGACGGTAGGATGCAGGTCTCGGCTGGCGCGCCTGAGGCGGTAATCAGATTTACGGAAGCAATGGCGGCCACATGGAGTCCAGCTCCCGTATTCGTCATGGACGTTGCGGTCTGCGCCGGAGAGCTTTATGTATTAGAAATTAACGGCTTTAACAGCTCCGGTTTCTATGCCTGCGATATCGAAACCATCGTGCGGGAAGTCTCCGCCTATACACTCTCCCACTAACAGGCCATGCAAGCTGGCCGTGTGAATTCAACCGCCAGTGAACGCACGCCAGATAAAGACGGCGTAGGCTCCAATCCAACTCAACGGCAACAGCAGTCCCGGCAGGATCAGCCAGAGCATCCATTTCGGCTGAGCTTCCGTTTGACGCGGCTGGCGCAACGCCATCAACGCCTGTCCGCCGTTCATATGAGGCAGCGGCAATAGATTGCATGCGGATAGCTTGGTCGCCACCAGGGCGAATAGCAGAATGAAGTTATTGTTGGCGGCGAATACGGCGCCTTCGCGTAAATATTCCTGTGCAACGGACAGGGGACTAAACGCCCCCAGAAAAATCTCTACGAAGGCGGCGCCGAAACTACGCCAGCCGTCCTCGTAAACACCCAATGCGAAAGCCAGCACAAAGAAGCATCCAGAAAGCGGGATGACCGCTCTGATCCAGGCTGGCTGGCAGTCGTAGGCGTCAGGCGCCGGTTTAACATCGCCCCTCTCATCTCGCTCTTCTCGCGAATCTTTGAGTTTGACGTAGCCCGCGAGAAGAATTGCTCGAATGCTGACAATGCCCGTCTGCAGCAGGAGAGGCCCGGAACCGATACTGATCTCCCTGACTTTGACGCCAAACGCTCTCGCGCACACAGCCATCAAGGTCAGGTGTAGAGGCATGTAAAGCAGAACGGCGAGCAGTAGGGATATCTCAGGTGGCATCGATAAACTCCGGTCATAACTTTATTTATGATCGGCTAGAGTACCGCCCTGGCTGACCAACGCAACCCGAGAATGGCCTCCTCTACTGAGGGGCCGCCCCTGCGGCGGGAGCCTGGATCGGCGTCTCCACCAATCGGAACCCGTTCACTTGATAGCGGACATCAACGCCATTGGCGTCGCGACTGACCAACTGCATCGACTTAGGCGGACTGTACCAGGAGCCGCCACGCAGAACGCGGCGTCGGCAGTCTCCCGCCGTGCGCGCGGAGCCATCCGCTGGAACGCCTTTCATGGACTCACTCCAACAATCCTGCACCCACTCCCACACATTGCCATGCATATCATACACGCCCCATTCGTTAGCGGGGAATGAGCCAACTGGCGAAGTGAACTGCCATTTATCGGCGCCGCTCACCAAGCCGCCGCAACAATCGTCCTTACCGTAATTGGCGAATTTATGTCCAACCTGATCCCCCCAGGAGAAACGCTTGCGACTGCCTGCGCGCGCAGCGTACTCCCACTGCGCTTCCGTGGGTAACTGAAAGCTTCTGCCGGTTTTGGCGGTCAGCCAGACGGCGAATTCTTCCGCGTCATTCCAGCTCACGCTGATCACCGGATTACGTCCCCGGCCCCATCCGCGATCATCCGCTTTATTCGTGCACCCGCCATCGGCGACGCAGGCGTCCCACTGCTCAAAGGTCACTTCATAGGCCATGATCTTGAACGGCGTCAGCGTCACTTCCTGCCCCGGATTGCCGCCCCATAATACGCCACCGTCATCAAAGCCCATGCGGTACTTGCCGCCAGGAATATCGACAAAGGCGATGTTCAGAGATTCCAGCGCATCCTTCTCAACCAAAAACACCTGTTCGGTAAACTGCTCTCCACTGATTTCCGTCCACCGGGTCAGCTTCTCATACCCAGGCGCGCTGACTTCCAGCAAATAGCGGCCTGGGTCCAGCGGAATGCCCTCTTCGTACTTGGGCTGAATATTGAGAATACGAATTTTCGCGTCCACAGGCGTCACATCCACCGTGAAGGCGGTCTTAGCCGGCTTCAGCGAAACATAATGCGAACGGTGGTCGGCGCTGTGATTCAACATAAAGGTTTTCGGCCAGAATCCTTTAGCTGTCACCTCAACTTCGTAATCACCCTCAGGGAGCGAAGCGCCCGGCGTATAGGCGCTCTCCTCGCCGGCGAACGTCACTGTCGCCCCTACCGGCTCCGTCACCACCACAAAAGGAAAGGTCGGCGCGGGCCGGGTCATATTTTTATACGCCCCATATCCCACTACCGCAGCAATCATCAAGGCAACGCCTAACGCGCGCCAGACACCGGAAGACACAGAGCCGCCCCGCTCAGTTCTGCGAGTGGAGGTAGGACTCTCCTGCGCAACTGTTTCGCCATGAGCCGTTTTTAACGATTCGACGGTAAACAGACAGGTTGCTTCCGTATCCACCGGGACGTTTTTAATCGCTTCCAGGTGGGCGCGAAACTCGTCCAATGACGACAATCGGCGCTCTGGCTCCTTCGCCAGCAGCAAGTCCATCAACTGCTGATACATGCGCAGATGCAACGGCAACGGCGGCGGCGGTTCCTGTTTGTGCTTGATGCCCAGACTGATCGGATCGGTGGCCTCGAACGGTACGGCCCCCGTCAGCATCTGATAGAACACGATGCCCAGACTGTACCAGTCGGCGCGATGATCAAGCTGTCGTCCCATGGCCTGCTCGGGGCTCATATAAGGAGGCGAGCCCAGTATCGAGCCTGTCGTAGTGAGATCGCCGCGATGATACAGGGATTTGGCGATGCCGTAGTCCGACAGCACTGGCGTATCATCCGCGCGAAACAAAATATTGCCCGGCTTGATGTCGCGATGAATATAGCCCAGCTTGTGGGCGTAATTCATGGCCTCCGCCAACTGCAGAATAATGCGCGTCGACTCTTCTCTGGTCAGGCGACCGGAACGGATACGCTCCGTCAGCGAGCCGCCTTCCATGAACTCCATGGAAATAAAGAACGTGTCTTCAAAAGGCGCAATGTCGTATATCTGGATGATATTCGGGTGATTCAGCTTGGCGGTGATTTGCGCTTCCTGAATAAACCGTTGACGAAACTCTTTGTTGAGACAGATAGCCGGAGAAATAATCTTGATGGCGACGATGCGGTCCGCGAGAAGCTGTCTGGCCTTAAACACTTTGGCCATTCCGCCTTCAGCGACTTCATCAAGCATTTCATAGTTGGGAATTTGAGGAGATACGGTGATCACGCTGCAGCTCCAGTCCATTAGTCACTTATCGGTCATTCGATGTTCAAGCATACCGGCGTAAACGGAGCTTGAGTCCTTTCCTTCAGAAAGCGCGTGTGCACGCATTTTCAGGGTATGTCGGGCGCGAAGCGCGCCGCTGATGATCCGCGCCCTAACCAAGGGCGACATGCCCGCATTATGACAAACAGAATTTAGAACGTGAAGCATTGCGCCTGAAAGCCCTCCCATAATTAATGCAGTGATCATCATGGCGACGGAAATTGACTGGGCAGTTAGGATCCGCATCCATAAGCGATAATTTATCACCATTACTTTCAACAACATGGACAACGCGTCGCGGGACCTTCCTCCGCACGCTATTTCAAGGGCGACACCTTAATCAGTTTCGGCGCTGAGCTCGATTGGCCGTTTACCCTAGGGACTGTGGACAATCGTTAATTCCGTCGTTATATCCAACAAAAACGAACTTATTGCTTTCGTTAATTGGACATTTAATGGCCATATGCTATCCCTTATAACTGTGATGCGACTATCAGTCATGTTTTCTTCATTCGAAGAAGCGTGAGTCAGATGTAATCCCAAACGACCGGATCGAACGACCGGCCGGACAGGGACCAGCGCCCTGCCCCGCCCAAGGATATGCACATGGATAAGTTGGATCGCCCCATCGCAATACCCGCTTCATGTCGCCTCGCCCGGATTGACTAACAACACCATCTATTGACTACGGAGAACACTATGCCTTGTTCATAGAGCGCCCAGCTCTTTTTATTTAACGCCGTTCATATTTGACGTTTCTATTCATAACGCACAGGGAAAGAGCATGAATCGAAGAGATTTCATCAAGACAGCCGGAGCCGTCTCACTACTGCCTAATGCGGCGCTGGCGTACTATCCCTCTTTGCCGGAGTCCTCATTTCCGACTTCGATTATGCAAGGAGATCTGACCCCATCCGAGGGGGTGCTGGACATCATCGCCGGCGCCCTGCCTGGCGACATACATGGCCATGTGTTTATGGCGGAAGGAATTCCGCTGGAACGCAATCAACTGACGCCCACGGGCAAAGGCGCCCTCACCCGCCTCGACTTCGGCCCCAATGAGACAGCCTTCAAACGCAAAATGATCGAAACCCATTCGTCCATCATGCAGGAGCATGTCAGCGGGTTATTCGACAAATTTTATTTACTGGGAGGCACGGTCTACTACAGCCCTAATCTGGGCTTTATGAACTACTGCAACACCGCGCCGAATTATATGGGAGATAACCGCTTCGCACTGAGTTACGAGGGCGGCCCTCCCTATGAGTTTGACGCCGTGAGTCTGGACTTGATTACGCCTGTCGGCAATCCCGGCGAGTGGCGCACCAGCCTTCCGCCCATCGCAGACGCTCTGACTCCAGACAAGTGGCTGTTTCCTCAAGTGCGCACTACCGGGCATCCGTTCTTTGATCTGGAGCGCGGCGAATGCTTCACCATCAATTACGGCGGCGTCATCGGCGAGCTGGGAACCTCCGATGGTTATCTGCGCCTGATCAGGTGGAATCTGCAGGGGGCGCTGGAAGCCTGGAACGTGGTAAGTCGTCAGGGCGCCAACGCTTATTTGACCGCCACCGCCCACTCCCTTGGCGTCACGCGCAACCATATTCTCATCTTCGAAACCGCGGCCAGGGTGGAAGCCACCCGCATCATGGGAACCCGCATCGTCATTCCGCAGAAGCACCGCACTCCCGTGTGGATCATCCGCAAAGCGGATCTGGCCAGCGGCGCGGAGCAGGTCGTTGCGGATTATATCGAGCTGGACTTCGATACCTCCGACATCATGTGCAACTACGACGACTACGATGGTGAAGTCACCCTATACGGGCAGTATCTGGGAGCGATGGATAAGTCCGAACAGCAGTTTTACCTTGAGTTGCTGCACTTCGGCGGCTGGGTTCCTTCCGAGGTAGCCGGGTATCCCACCGCGCCGGTGGATGTCGGCGGACTGGTGCAGGCGCGCATTAAAGTCAGCGCTGATTCCGCCTGGGAGATCAAAGAAGATTTTCGCCTTATCCGCGATGAATATCTGTTGTGGGACATGAACGACCCGGCCTATAGGGGGCATTTCCAGTTCCCAGAAACCTTTGACCATATTTACTGGGCCGCCATCGGGTATCGCCCCGAACACTTGGTCAAACGGGTGGCGGACGCCTATCGCAAATACCCCAACCGTCTCTTCAATAACGACAACCTGCCGCAAACCGCTATTCCTTCAGCGCTGGTGCATATGGATTGCCGCAACATGCTCATTGCGGACGCCTATCAATTCCCCGAAGACTGCGTTATGCGCACGCCGCAGTTTATGTCGCGGCCAGGCTCTCTGGCTCAGGATGACGGCTATATCTTCACCGCCGTCGTTCGCAAACACCCCAGCGGCCCTCAGTCCAACGGCAAAGAGTTCTGGCTGTTCGACGCGCGCAATCTGGCGCAGGGACCGGTGTGCATACTCGGACACCAGGATCTGAACTTCGCCACCACCAACCACGCCCTATGGCGGCCGGAAATCGGGCCGCGCCCGGCTGACGCCTACAAAGCCGATTACGCCGACTTTTTCCGCGAAAAAATGCCATGTCACTCACAACAAGTCAGGGAGGTCTTAGAAACCTACATTCTTCCGAGATTCAGCTAGACGCATATCAGGCAGTTCATGAATGCGCTGGTTCGGCCCACAAAAAATAAGCATAAGTTTTTGGAGAACGAACATGACGCGTATAAAAACCAGTCTTTTATTGCTGATCCTAATTCTTGTTTCCGGCTTTTCCGTATCCTTGTACTCCCGCAATCAGGAGTCCGAAAAACTACAGAACTACCAAGGCACCTATGAGTGCTCGCCTGGGGCCATTTATGACCCCGCATCGATAGAAGAAGTACAGGACATCGTCCGCAACGCGCTGGCCGAAGGCCACACTGTAATGACCGGCAACCGCAAGTTCGCCAGTCAAATTGACGCCGCCTGCACGCAGGACGGCGAGGTCCAGATCACCTTGAAAAACATGGACAAGGTCGTCTCCTTCGACGCCAGTTCCAAAACCGTCACCGTACAGGCGGGCATGCGCTTCAATGACTTGAACGAATTCCTGCGCAGCCAGGAGTTGGCGGTGAATATGGTGACGGAACTCGGCACGTTCACTATCGGCGGCATGCTCGGTAGCGGCACCCATGGGTCCACCCTGGCCAAGCCCAGCAATATGATCGCCGATTATGTCACGGAGCTGAAAATCGTCGACGGACTTGGCGATGTGCGCACGCTCACAGGCGAACAACTTAACGCCGCCCGGGTGAATCTTGGCGTTCTGGGCGTGGTGGTGGAAGTGACCATCCAACTGGAAGACGCCTTTAAAGTCGCCGCCAGCGTGCAAGGCTTTCGCTTCGACGACAAGCTGGAAGACGTTATCCTCAATATCGCCCGCAGCAACTATTCCGCTAATATCGCCTGGTTCCCCGGCCTCGGCAGATACACTGTCACCACCTACAACCCTGTGCCGCTGGATACTCCCGGAAACGCCTACAACGCTCAGGCCGATGTCTCCGACGCCCAGGAATACTTCTTCGGATTGCTATTTGACGCACTGCACGAAGTGCCAGGGTCCGGCTTGCAATGCCTGGCGGCGGCGGTGAGATTCAGCAGTCGCTCCACCTCTTATTATCGTGATGTGGACACAGGGAAAGTACTGGAGTCCCCCATTGGCCACTCCGATCGCATGCAATATTTCAAATGCAGAGACCCCAATAAATGCATCTGGGATCGTTTGCCAATCGCCCTGCAGGAAGTCGCAATCCCTATTGACGATTTACCTTCATGGATCGCTGACGTTAGGAAAATACTCGCTGCGCATCCGCGCACCTGCTTTCCTCTAAACGGCATTTATTTTCGTTTCGGCAAAGCCTCTCCAAGTTATCTCGGCATGAACGCAGGGCGCGACTCCGCCTATCTCGGCATCGAATACACATTGAGACAGGAAGGCGCGGCGGTTCCCAAAAACTATTTCGTAAACCTTGAAATAGAACAAATGTCCTTACGTAAATATCACGCGCGACCGCATTGGGGGAAAAACTCCGTAGCGATATTTGAGGATATGCCGACTCGCTATCCTAAATGGAATGACTTCCTCGCGTTTAAAGCGGAAGTAGATCCTTACAATATTTTCACAAATCCATTCTGGCGCAGAGTCAGCGGTGAAGATCCGCTCAACAATTATTTAACTCCAGGCTGCAATGCAAGAGGCGAATGTTATTGCCAGGCGGATGAACATTGCGCAACAGGAACCTCCTGCACCTCCGGAGCCTATTACGGCGACGCCAATATATGTCGATAAAGAAATATATATAACGATGTATTAATTCGGCAAAAAGACCGCCGGTGACGTCAGTTCAATATATGTACGCCGGCGGTTTTTCAACCCACCTGGAACTAGACCAAAAGATATAAATCTTTTTATGGATAGCAATTTATCCGGAGATTGAAAATGATATTACGCGCCTTAACCGTATTAATGACTTTGTTCATTAATTATGCTACCGCCACCACTTTGGACGATATTAAGCCACATTCACCAACACAAAGCCCTTGGAATGAGCAGTGGTTTTATTACATAAACGATCCAGCCGTGGGCTATATAAAGGTGAGCCTGCAGACTTACATCATGGGCGACGCACCCAGCCTGCAGGAAAAAGGCTATATTCACGTGGTGTTTACACCTCGGGTGGGGGCGACCAGGGTCTATGACTATTTTTTTGACGATGTGCAGCTATCCGACGGGGACCCAGAGGAACCCTACTCATTCAGCTATAGCATTCCAGGTGTGGTGGAAGCGAATCAGAACCGCATTGAGCTGACCCTTCCGGACCTCTATTTCACATCAGAAAGGCTTGGAGCCCATGATCATTACTGGGGCTGGCCAAACCCGGGCGCCACTCCATTCGGATTAATCGGCGAGCTGCCATTTATAGAAAATCGCTGGTTCGTATTTAGCCTCGGCACCCTGACTCGTTATTCATATAGCGATCAGTATGTCTCTCATGAAGGCCAGGCTATCGCTTACATCGATAAACTATGGACCCGGAATCAAGGAAAAGGCTTCGCTTATATCATGGCGACTTCAGATAAGGTCAGACTGATGTTTTCAGGGGGAGAAGACGGTGGAATCCCTATTGAACTCTGGGCGGGTAAGTACAAGTCGCCGACAGAAAACGTGACATTTTATCCATCAATAGAAGGTTTAAGCGTACATAAGACCCTTGATGCCTGCTCAGGTGAAATAACAGTTGAATTTAGTAAACTTACGCATAAACTTGTGCTCCACGCCAAAGCCGACCGGCAAGACTTTTACGACTCGGAAATGCCGTCAATTATCGTTTTTAAGGCGGATAGACCTGTCATGAAAACGATGAATGCAAAGCTAACGATCGACTTATACCACTTTAATAAACTGGTGGAGAAAACGCATTTGCCGCAGGGAATTTTAGAGTTTGGCGGAGATTGGTATTGCGGTCGCAAATAAACAATCTAATTGAAAATATGGCTAAATGTCCGATTTACGGAATACAAAATAATCGTTAATTTAGTCGCCGATCCTCGTTCTTAGTTTTATTTAATAAAAAATATGTAATCTGATCACTGTATAGTTAGCCGAACATGTACGGAGTTGGGTCACAACGTAATAAGCAGTCACCAAATCAGTGCATTTATAGCACTGTGGAATGTACGCATATATATAAATAAGCGCAGTTTATGTTGTGGCCCGGAAAATGCCTTTATAAAGAGAGTCTAGCAGGCCGGAATCCTGTTTCGCCGGCGTCCAGGAGGAGTTACTGATCATGGGAATCTTTCAATTTAGCGGTTCGAAGACTGAACCGGAGCTAAGCTCTGGCATGTCGCCACTTATTCGGCCGCAATATTCAAAAATTCTCGCTCTATTTCGCGCAATAGATAGCATAGCTATCCATTTTTGCTTGCTGGGAACGTTAGCGCTTTTTGACGTGGCCTGGAATGAATCTTATTCCTGGCTGAGCATCATGTTCGTTATTACGTTCGGCTTTTGTGCGGAAATTAGCCAGATTTATTACCTTATGCGCGGACTGACCACCGGCAAGCTTGCCTGGTACGTCGTTAGATCCTGGATGTTCGCATTAGTGCTGATCTCGCCTTTCGCCATCCTGGGCCTGCTGCCGAATATTAATTTGGAAGCGCTGGCGTATTGGGCGATCGCAGTACCGACAGGCCTGGTAAGTCTGCACTTGTTGCGGCGCGTAGCGCTGTTCAGCATCCGCAGACGCAACGTCAGTTCCAAACGGGTAGGCATCGTCGGCGCCACAACTCTGGGCGTCAGACTTTACGACTCCTTGAGCAACATGCCCTGGCTCGGCTATAAGATCGCCGGCTTTTACGACGACCGCATAGATATGACGGATTTGACCCGTCGCGTCACTATTGAGGAAAAAGCCCTGTGCGGCGGCTTCGACAAGCTCTATGAGGATGTCCATAGCGGCAAGGTGGACACGATTTACATCACTCTGCCCATGTGCGCGGAGCGTAGAATCAAAGACATGATGGACAGACTCGCGGACACCACCGTTACCGCTTACGTCATTCCTGATTTCTTCAGCTTCAACCTGCTGTACTCGCGACTGACCACCATTCGCGGCATTCCCGCCATCAGCGTTTACGATTCTCCACTGGTGGATCACGGGTTCGCCAAGCGTATGACGGATATTGCTATGGGTCTGTTCTTTATACTGGTGACGGCCATTCCAATGCTGATTATCGCTGCGGCGGTGAAGCTGACTTCGCCAGGCCCCGTGCTCTTCAAGCAAACTCGTTACGGTATTGGCGGCGGCCCGATCAAGGTTTGGAAATTCCGTTCAATGACAGTCTGTCAGGACGGCGACAATATTCAACAGGCCACCAAGAATGACTCCAGGTTGACCAAAATCGGCGGCTTCTTACGTCGCACTTCCCTGGACGAATTGCCGCAGTTTTTCAATGTTCTTGGCGGCAGCATGTCTATTGTCGGCCCTCGTCCTCATGCCGTTGCGCACAATGAGTATTATCGCCAACACATTAAAGGCTATATGCTGCGCCACAAGGTCAAACCCGGCATTACCGGTCTGGCCCAGGTCAACGGCTTCCGCGGCGAAACAGCGGAAATGAAAGACATGTCCGGCCGCATCTGGTATGACTTGGAGTACATTCGCCACTGGTCTCTGAGCATGGACTTCAAGATTATATTCATGACCGTCTTTAAAGGTTTCGTGGGCAAAAAAGCTTACTAAGACCGCTCCGAATTCAGGCCTTTCCCACCAATCCGGGAAAGGCCGCCCTCTCCTCTCCCCCGCGCTATTTTCACTCCTGCAAAAGCTTTGTAATTTCAACAAATAAGCATCAAGAAACACAACGCCAAACTGGTGGTCCAATGATGGATTGGAAGGACAGGCATTACCCGCCAGCTTAAGCTCACACACCCCAATCTGCACATCAGCCCAGTCATATCTCAACATCTCTATCCATGCCTGCCAGCCCTTAGCAACGTTTCTCTTACTTCTTAATCCTTCTCTACCCCAACAACACTGCCGCCTCCTGCGGAACAAACAAAACTATAACTACAGCTAAGACATAGTTTATAACGCCGGCTTTCAGGCCCTGATGACGAGAAAGGGACAAACGATAAAAGAAGCGCCTTCCTCTATATAAGTCTCATAAGGCGTATATGGGTTGAAATATGACGAAGCAGCAAAGAGCTGAGCTCCTCGCAACTCCACCCCATGCATAAACGCTAACGATAGGATGCTAAGCGCAAGTATTCGACAAGGCTTTAATCTCACGCACAAAAAAGCCCGCATATATGCGGGCTTCGTGATTCAGGTTACTGGAGCAACTACACTCCGGTTGGCTCAACCCGACGTTTGGTTTTCGCCGCCGTCACACTCGTTTCCTTAAGCGGATAGGTGTTGTAGGAAGAATAATGAATGTACTCATGCTGATTCTTACGCTTCGCTACATCAATCTGATTCAATACCGCGCCGACAAGGTTGGCGTTAACTTCACGCAAGCGCTTGATGCCTTTCTGAATGAGCGGCGCCGGCGTATCTTCAGACCTGATGATATAAACCACCGCGTCAGAATAAGAAGACAATACCAACGAGTCGCTCACCGCCTGAGTAGGCCCAGAGTCGATGATAATGCGATCATAACGCTTCTTGAGAACAGCCAGAACCAAATGGAAACGGTTACTGGAAATCATCTCCAACGGATTAGTGGGCTGCGTCCCCGCCGTCAAGACACTTGCCTTGGTGCCATTGAGGCGGTGCAGACAGTGCTCCACTTCCGCAGTGCCAGCCACCAGGTCAGACAGCCCAGGCGTGTCTGGCGACAAACCAATCGACTTGGCCAGCATAGAGCGGCGCATATCGCCATCTATCAACAGTACTTTTTCGGTCTGCCCTAGGGCTTCCGCCAGATTCAACGCCACGGTGGTCTTACCCTCGCCCGGAACCGTAGACGTCACCAGAATCACCTTATACGGCTGATCCACACGGGATAGAATCAAGCTCGTGCGCAAGCTGCGAATAGATTCCGCAAAGTGACTATGCATAGAGGACAGGAAACCCTCAAACGCCGCTTTCGACTTCTTACTTTTCACTAATGGCAGCAGCCCCAATACCGGCAGACGGAACTTCTCCTCGATATCAGCAGTACTGCGAATAGTGTTATCCAGAGCGTCACGAATGAAAGCGCGCACAATACCCAAACCAAAACCGGCCATGATCAGCATAAGGAAGATCATTTTCTTGTTGGGCTTGTAAGGTGAGCCAGGCGGAATGGCGGAATCGATGATGCGCGCATGCGCCGCCTGCAAGCCTGTCGCCTCGTGAGTTTCCTTAGCGCGCGACATGAACAGATCGTACAGCTTGCGGTTGGTCTCCACCTCTCTTTCCAGTTCACGCAACTGGAACTCCTTCCGGTTTACGCCCTGCAAACTGTTCTTAGCCTGATCAAGCTGTCTGGCGATAGAGCGCTCGTTTTCCACCGAAATCTTATAGGCGGACTCAATGCCCCGCGCAGCACGCTGTAACTGAGTTTCCAACTCTGATTTGATAGACTTCAGCTCCGCCATCGCGGAAATCATTTTCGGGTGCTTTTCGCCGTAACGCTTACTCAGCTCATCGACTTTACGCTGAGCATCGTCCTGCCTTTCCTTTAGAGAACGCACCAACGGGTTCTCCAGAATAGCCGGCAACTCCAACAGATATTCAGGAGGCGGCGTTTCGCCAAAAATAGTCATCTGCTGGTACACGTTGGCGGCTTCCATACGCACCCGACGCGCTTCAACATTACGTTCGGTCAGTTTGGACAGCTCTTCCGCGTTCAGGGTTTTAACCCCTCTTACGTCCACCAGTTTCTCAGCCTCACGGAACTCCTGCAGACGCTTCTCCGACTCACGCAGCTTCTCACGCAACCCTTCCAAACTCTCGCCCAGCCACATGGTCGCCTTCTCCGTCAGCGCCATTTTCGCCGCCAGATGACTTTCAATAAACTGCGTCGCCGTAGCATTGGAGATCAACGCCGCCACCTTGGGATCTCTGGCGTCAAACCGAACTTTCACCAACTGAGTATTGCGCACAGGATCAATCGTTAACCGCGACATAAATATGCCGACAACGGCTTCAAACTTGGCCTTTTCAGACAGCGGTTTCTTATTGATGCGCAGGAAGTCGAGCGTTTCAGGTTCAAATGGCCACACAGACTCAATCTGCTCCAGCGGCACCCACTCTTTCCAGTTGAAAGCCTTTTGGCGGAATGGATCAAACTCCGGCATATTGACCAACTCCAGCCGCTTCACCACTTCTTCGGCCAGACTGCGGGAACGCAGGATCTCGTATTGGGTTTGCAGGTATTCCTGGTTATTGCTGTTCAGGCCATATACATCCTGAATGTTAATAACTTTAGGCTGGTTGTTTTCGATCAGTACAGTGGTGGTCGCCTGATACATCGGCTTGATGTACTTGAGCGCCACATAGCCGGCGCCGCCCGCCAGCAAGACCAGAAACACGATGCCCCACTTGTATTCAAGAATAGCGTTCCAATAACGTCGAAGATCGATGATCTCTTTGTCGCCGGGCGTGTCCGCCAGATGTCGCGGCGGCGTTGATCTTAAGTTATCCATTTAAAAGAAACTCTCTTCCACAATAATAATGTCCCCTGGATGCACGCGCGTGCTCTGGTCCGCGGGACGCTGGGTTTGATTCGGATCGTTTTCGGTAATGATAAAAATCTTGTTCTTGTTTGCGCGGTTGGTGAAACCGCCGGCCAATGACGCAGCCTTACGCACGGTCAGCCCGGGCTGATAGGAAAATCCGCCCGGATTCTTTACTTCGCCGTTAATAAAAAACTTCCTGTACTCCAATATGGTGACGCTGACCTTGGGATCGACCAAATACCCGTCCCTCAAACCATTTGCGATAAGCTCCTGCAATCGACTCACCGTCAAACCAAGCACCTTAATCTCGCCCAAAAAGGGATAAGAGACCGTACCTGCATCGCTGAGCCGCGCCTCCAGCGTCAAATCGCTTTCGCCATACACTTGAACACGCACATAATCTCCTGAGCCAAGCGTATACTCAGACAACCCCTCTTCCGCAAAACTCCGTTGCGCCGGAATCAATATTGAAGCCAGCAGCATCAAAGCGGATAGAAACACACCGCTGACCATGGCTACCCAATGCTTCCTGTAATGATTCATCCAAACACCACACCTGTATAAATTTCGACACGAACAAGATACTTTATCCGCATTTAACTTTAAAACCCTGCATTAACATATATGGTCGCCAGATTGCGTGTATGCGAATAGCTGTCCAATGTTGAATCTCTGTCTTTAAAGTTCCATGACGCGCCGACGTTCAACCATTCCCTGAATGCGTAATCCAACGCCAGCGTCGCTTCGGAGGTATCGTCCTTACGGGACTCTGGGTCATTTTCGTACACATCGCGGGTCCAGTTGTATGCGACCTTGCTCGTAATCCGATCGTTCCAGTTGTGGGTCCAGGATGCGCCAACGCGCTTCTCGTCAATAAAGTCGCCTCTTCCATAAGACTCCTCAGCGCTACGCTCTACAGTGAAACGCAGCTTTGAATACGGCTTCAACGCCCAATCGACAATGGTCTCCCAACTGGCGCCGGAAAAGTCTTCGCGACTTTCATCTTCAAAACGTTTTTCCGCGCGGCCGACTTTAAACGTGGCCTTGGTGATATCCGTAGCGGCCCAGGAAACTCCGGCTAAAAACTTGTAGTAATCGCTGTCTTTGCTGCCGCCTGCGCCATCTGCAGGAGACGGGTCATTCATGTAATCCGTGTGTGTCCGCGACACATCCAGCACCAGACCGGTCTTGTTCCCCACCCGCCAGAAAAAGCCAGCTCCGGTTTCGAGAGTGCGGCGATCACGCAGACGGGTTTCGTCCCGCTGATTGGTGTATTCAGTCTGTGCGCCAGCCAGCTTCAGCGTCAGGCGGCCATCAGAGGTCTTGGAGCCGAAAGTATAGGTCAACGCAGCGGCGGAGCGATCATACTCAATCAGGTCTTCCAGTGGCGCCACGTCAGGGCCCTGCTTAATACCGGTGCCCCGATCTTCATGCCCTGCTTCAAAACGACCCAGCAACTCCAGCGTGTTGCGATGGTTCAGGGTCCAGAACGCCTTGCCGTTGACGAAATGGTCGATGTAGTCGTCGGTGTGGGCGCTGGCGTAACTGCCCGAACTCATTTTGTATCCGAGATAGTAGCTATCATCGCCTTTCAGCGCCTCCAGCATCACGCCGGTGGAGACGATAGTGACAAAGGACTCTTTCTTGTCGTCCTTCTGCAGATAGATGTTATCGTTATACTTTTCTTCCACCTTCACCTGTGGGTAAACATTGACTGGCCCGGCGGAGAAAGAAAACGGCTCCGCAGCCGCCCACGCCGAAGAGCCGCTCAGTGCGGCGATGCAGGCAGCCAAAATACGAAGCTCGCCGCGACGATCGCGGACGGATTTTTTTATATGCTTGTTAAAGTTAAAAAGAAGTTTAGATTTGGTACTACCGCCAACTGTCATTCTTCATAGTCCTTTAGCATTACTTGAGATTGTTAGCACTTAAGAAAAACATGATAATTCGTTTCGTCTTGATCATCAGATGACTAAGCAGGAAGCATGCCTGCGGCAAAAAAACGCCGCGCGCATTAAAACATGTCCACTCTTAAGTTCATTATGAAAAATTTTATAAGGTTCCACTTCTGTGAGTGGGTCGCATTATATCGTTTAATACGGATGAAACCTTATAAAATTCAGCAAGAATGTACTCCTATACGTATAAAATGCCGGAAACACACACATATATTTCCTTTGTACTAGCCAAAAAGTTCTATAAATAACATGGCATTACTTCTGGTATTGTAATAGGGGTCTGTATTCGTCCGTGAAGCAGCTTTTAACACAATAATGTTTCGGAAAGACAATTTCATTTCATGAAAGGAATTTAATGTATCTTCGCGTATTACAGCTTGGTTACGGCGGCTACAGGCCCCGCGCCGCCCCAAAGAGGAGCGGTCGCGACAGAATGTATTCTCTGGGGCTCCATTTTGATGCAAAAAGAGTTTACATCTCAAATTCTTTAAGCAATTTTATGGCGGCCTCAACCTGATACAACCCCGACTCTACTATTCCGGGGTGCGATTAATGAACAATTTCATGCTGTAAGTAAAACCTGTAATAAATCTGGCGTATTTTTTGTAAGTCTTCATTTAAGCGGAATGTCGAATATTATTTGCGCGCCGCCGAATACAAAAAACAGCCAATTGCTGAATTAATCTTCAAGGAGAAGAGAATTGAAAGTAACAGTATTTGGAATCGGTTATGTAGGCCTTGTTCAGGCGGCCGTGCTTGCCGATGTCGGACACGATGTAATGTGCGTCGATGTCGACGAGGCGAAAGTTGAGAACCTGAAGAAGGGGATCATTCCAATTTACGAACCCGGTCTGACGCCTATCGTAGAGGCTAACTTTGAAGCGGGCCGGCTAAAATTTACGACAGACGCCAAGTTGGGCGTCGAGCATGCTGAAATTCAGTTCATCGCTGTCGGCACGCCGCCGGATGAAGACGGCTCCGCGGACCTCAAATATGTTCTGGGCGTCGCCGCCACCATCGCCAGCTACATGACCTCGCCAAAGCTGGTGATCAACAAAAGCACCGTTCCAGTCGGCACCGCGGACAAAGTAAGCGCCGCCATCGCTGCGAAATTGAGCGAGCGTGGCGAAAACATTGACTTCGACGTCGCCTCCAACCCTGAGTTCCTGAAGGAAGGCGCGGCGGTCACCGACTGCATGAAGCCTGATCGCATCGTTGTAGGCTCTGAGAATCCAGGGTCCGTCGAAAAGCTGCGCGAACTCTATGCGCCCTTCAACCGTAACCATGATCGTATGATTGTTATGGACGTACGCTCGGCTGAACTGACAAAATACGCCGCCAACTGCATGCTGGCGACGAAAATCAGCTTCATGAATGAAATCGCCAATCTGGCGGAAAAGCTCGGTGCGGATATAGAAAACGTACGTAAAGGCATCGGATCTGACCCACGTATCGGTTACCACTTTATCTACCCAGGCTGCGGCTACGGCGGCTCCTGCTTCCCTAAAGACGTGCAAGCCATGGTTCGCGCCGCAGACAGCATCGATTTCGACGCACAGTTGTTGAAGGCGGTGGAGTCGGTCAACTACCGTCAGAAAGAAACGTTGTTCAAAAAAGTCAGCGCCTATTTTGATCACAAGCTGGAAGGCAAAACCATCGCGTTATGGGGACTGTCTTTCAAGCCCAATACCGACGACATGCGCGAAGCCTCCAGCCGCGTGCTGATGGAAGCACTGTGGCGCGCAGGCGCGAAAGTCCGCGCATATGACCCGGAAGCCATGGAAGAAACCCAGCGTATTTACGGCGCCCGCGACGACCTGTCTCTGGTGGGCACCAAAGAATCCGCGCTGCAAGGCGCCGACGCGCTGGTGATCTGCACCGAATGGAAGTCTTTCCGAGCGGCGGACTTTGCAATGATCAAACAAACATTGCAGAGCCCGGTCATTTTCGACGGTAGAAACTTATACGATCCTGAAACCGTGAAAAAGTACGGACTGGATTACTACGGCATCGGCCGCGGTCTCAGCATCGCTCGCTAGTCGTATACGCCCACGCCGCCTGTAACGGCGACGTGGGCGCGGTTCGCCTCAGGGCGGCGACACCGGCTTGTTATTAACTCAAACACCAGATTATTGATCTCAAAGTTTTAAGGGACTGTCAGAATGCTTAACGAAGCCACAACCACCAACGTCGGCGGAATCAGGACCAGTTGTCTCGACCGCAAACAACTCGCGTTGCTGGTGGGGGAAATCTGCCAAAACTACACTCCGGACCAGTCGGCGTTTTTGATTTTCTCCTCGAATGGGCAAGCGATTTCATTGGCGGGCTCCGACCCCGCTTACCTTGAACTGATGAACAATGTCGATCTGGTGCATGCGGATGGACAAAGCGTCGTAACCTTGTCCCGCTGGTTCTCCGAACGTCCTATCGCCGAACGTTCGGCCACTACTGACATGATTCACGACATCCCGGTTCACTACGCCCCTACTCTCAAGCATTTCTTTTTAGGCGGCCTCAAGGACGTTGTGGAACAGGCGGCGAAAATCTACAGCGACACCTACGCCAACGCAGAAATCGTAGGCGTACGCGACGGTTATTTCTCAGCGGCGGACGAATTGAACATCGTGGAGGAAATCAACCAGTCCGGCGCAGACGTGCTTTGGGTTGGTCTGGGCAAACCCAAAGAGCAAGAGTTCTGTATTCGCCACAAAGACAGATTGAAAGTACCGGTGGTGATCAGCTGCGGCGGTTGCTACAACTTTTTAACCGGACACTATAAAAGAGCGCCGGAATGGGTGCAGAACAACGGTCTGGAGTGGGTGCACCGCATGGTCCTCAACCCACGCAAACTGTTCTGGCGTTACTTGATCACTAATCCTCATACGATTTATCTGGCCTATAAAAACCGCTACCGCGGCGACAGAGATACGGAAAGCAAGAAAGTGCTGTTTCTGCTGAAGACGTTCTCCAAAGGCGGCGGCGTGGAGCGCGTATCCGCCAATCTGGCCACCAGTTTAAAAGCCCAGGGATACGATCCCGAGTTTTATGTGTTCTTTTCCAAAGAAGAAGACATCAGTCAATTACGCCAAGATTGGCCCGTCACCTTGGTGGAGCCAAGTCGCAAGAGCCCGCTTAAACTTATCGGCGAATTTTTGAGATTTCGCCGTCATGTGAAGAATAATCGCATTGGCGTGGTTATCTCATCAAAAGAGACCGCCAACCTGATCAGTCTGATTGCGCTCATGTTTTTGCCCCGAGTCATGAAGCTGTTCACCCGCCATTGCGCCTTTGACGTTTCAGACCAAAAGCTGGCGCCGCGCAGCATCAAAGCACTGTATTGCATGTACGCGCTGACCCGCAGTCGCATCGTTACTGTCTCAGAAGATCTCGCGCACCAAATCAAGGCGTTCCTGCCCTATAACCGTAACAAGGTCGTAGCGCGGGCCAACCCGATTATTGATGAGCGTATATTTACCTTGGCGGAAGAGTCCGCACCGATACAGGGCGACTATCTCTGCGCAGTGGGCAGATTGTGTGAACAGAAAGGCTTCGATTTGCTTCTGGACGCTTACAAACAAGCGCTGACTATACAGCCTGCATTACCCAGGCTGGTTATCGTGGGCGAAGGCGATGACCGCGCAGCCCTGGAGAAGCAGGCGGCGGATCTCGGACTGACCGACAAAGTGATTTTCTACGGTTTCACTCCAAATCCATACGCGATCATCAAGCACGCCAAACTGTTTGTCATGTCGTCTCGCCATGAAGGCCTGCCTACCGCATTGGTGGAAGCCATCGCCTTGGGCGTGCCAGTGGTTTCCAGCGACTGTGAAACCGGCCCCCGTGAATTGCTGGACAATGGTCGTTACGGCGGCCTGGCGCCCAACCAGAACCCGACTGCATTGGCGCAAGCCATCGTTGATAACTTAACAACGCCCATAGCGCCTGAAGCGGAAGCGGTGAGCAAATACCGTTACGCTGACGCCGCCGACGCTTACATCAAGCTGTTCGGAGAGCGGATGGCATGAAAACCCAAAGCGTAGCCATCGTCCTGCATGACCTGCGGGGCGGCGGCGCCGAAAAAATGATGGTGCGACTCGCCAATGCGTTGGCGGAACAGAATACAGCGGTGACCATGGTCCTGCTGACAGAGGGCGGTGTAAACAAAGCGGAGTTATCCTCAGCCGTAAAGCTGGTGGAGCTTGGCTCCCCGCGCACCTTGAGTTCCGTGCCCAGACTGGCGGCTTATTTGCGTGAAGCGCGACCAGATAGAATTCTATCCGCGCTGACCCATGTGAACGTGGCCGCCGCCCTGGCCTGCGCCATGACCGGCATGCTGCGTCGTCTGGTGGTGAGCGAGCGCAACACCTACTCCCTGGACAAGAAGGTCAACACTGGCGCGGTGATGAAATTCACCTACTGGCTGGCCCCCAAAATTTATCGTCGCCTGCCAAACCCGATCATCGCGGTATCCGGCGGCGTCGCACGCGATCTGATTGAGACAGAGTCGCTGCGTCCCAAAGACATTGTCGTGGCGCCCAATCCGGTATTAACCGCCAAAGTTCTTACCATGATGGACGAGCCCGCCAGCCACCCGTGGCTACAAGATCCCGCCATGCGCGTCGTCGTCGCAGTGGGTAGGCTCAGCCATCAAAAAGGGTTCGACACGCTCATACGCGCCTTTGCGCAAGTCGCAGATATCGCCAACCTGAAACTGGTCATCTTTGGCGAAGGCGAGCTACGTGAAGAGTTGAGCGCGCTCGTCGGCCAACTGCAACTGACGGAAAAAGTCGATCTGCCCGGTTACGCCGCCAATCCTTTAGCGGAAATGAAAGCGGCGGACCTGTTCGTGCTGTCTTCGAGGTTTGAAGGAAGCCCCAACGTCCTGGTGGAAGCCATGGCCACAGGCGTTCCCGTATTGGCGACCAACTGCCCCTCCGGACCGGATGAAATTCTGGACCAGGGTCGTTTGGCCCCGCTGGTGCCGGTTGACGACGTCAACGCCATGGCGCAGGCGTTGCGCAAGTGCATGGAGCACCCCAGCGACAACGCTGAATTGAAAAACCGGGCCGATCGCTATCGCGACGCCCTATCCGCTCAAGCCTACAGTGCGGTATTAAACGGTTCTGTCACTGTCTGGGGGCGTTGAATTCGGATGTCATCGGTTAACTGCGAAAACGGGCGTATCTTGTGACGATTACGCGCAATCAGTTAAGAGATTTTTTTCTCGGCTTGGTCATGTTCTATTACTCCGGCTTTATGTCGTTCCTGACCGGATTAGTGTCCGGAGGCGGCAGAAGCGGCCACGGCGGCGCGGAAATGATCGCGGAGTCCGCTAGCGGCAACATGGTGCGCCAGTTAGTGGGGCTCAGCATACTGGGCATAGGCGGTTATTTCGTGCTGCATCTGCGCGACCGCTCCCTGGGCACCTTTGTGTCGCGACATATTTACTGGCTGATATTGCTCGGCTATATCGTGCTGTCCATTCTGTGGTCGGTCGAGCCCAGCGTGTCGGTGCGGCGTATCATCAGTCTTATGATCGTCTTTGTCGCAGCGCTGGCGCTGTTGCAAGAATACACGCCGGAATACCTGCTCAGCCTCATTGCAAGAATTCTGGGGTGCGCCGCCATCGCCGGGTTGATATACGCAGTGATATCTCCCCAGAACGGCTTTATTCAGGGCGGTCTGCGGGAAGGCGCGCTGCTGGGCATTTTCGGCGACAAAAACGCAGGCGCCCGCTGTTACGTGTATGCGCTCATGACGTTCTATGGCTTGCGCATGTATGAAAGCCGGCAGGATAGAGTCCTCATCGGCGGCCTGGTGGTGGCGATTATTCTGAGTAATTCCGCCACCGCGCTGGCCATGGTGTTTGGCGGCATGGGCCTGACCACTATCTTCAACGGCAGCCGGGTGATCGGCAATTCTCAAAAGACTTTCAATCGCCTCATCGTGGTGACGGTGGGTCTGTTGATCGGCGCCGTACTGGCAAACTATTTCTATGAACTGATTCTGCTGTCCCTGGGACGCGACCCGTCGCTGACCAACCGCACCATCATCTGGGAGCTATTGGGACCAAGTCTGGATGACCGCCCCACCTTTGGCTACGGCTACGGCGCATTCTGGGCCAGCGTCTATGTCGAATCGTTCGTCAAAGTCTGGGGCTTCATCGGCAACGCCCACAGCGGTTACGTCGAGACGCGCCTCAACGGCGGTTACGTCGGACTAATCATTTTGATCGCTACCTTCATGATGTCTTTCTGGCGCATCGCCCGCGCCTTTACCTTCCATCCTGAGTCATCCGTATTCGCATTAATGGCGAGCATGCTGCTGATTCAGGCGGCGGTCAACTATATCGGTTTCATCATCCCGAACCACGTGAGCTTCGACATGTTCATGTTCTCGATCATTGTCATCGTGGCGGGCAAGTACGGGCTTTCGCGAGAACTCTCGCCCACTCCGCTGTACGAAGTGCAGCCGGACCCAGCGGAGGCGCGCGCATGAGTCGCGTCATCCATAGCTGCGCAGGCTTGCGCAGTCGCGTTTTTGATTTGACGCCAGAATGGAGTTAGTCATGGTCTCACATGAATTCAAATGCATTTTTATCCATATCCCCAAATGCGCCGGCACCAGCATTGAAAGCGCTTTGGGACATCTTGACGGATACCAGGGACGCAATGGCCAGGATCACAGATCAATCAGGCTGATGGCGAAACCGCGACTTAACCTGCGCACGTTGACATCCAAAGCGCGCCTGCTGGATATGGCGCGCAGCGTAAGACATCAGCGCCGCAGCGACATGAACCCGAAAAACAAAATCACCGTTTCCGACGAGCAGTACAAAAACTACTTCAAGTTTTCGTTCGTTCGAAATCCTTGGGCGCGTGCGTACTCCATGTACAAAAACGTGATTCGCGACGAAGCCCACAAACGCACTTTTGGCATCGAAGGCGACATGTCTTTCAAAGACTTCATGCACGCTTTCGCCGGCAAAGGCATGCTGCGTCCGCAAACCTATTGGCTCAAGGATGACAACGGCGACATCTCCCTCGACTACGTCGGCCGCTTTGAAAACCTGGAGGCGGATTTCAAAGAAGCCTGCCAGCGCATGGGCGTTCAACACATTGAACTGCCCCATAAAATCAAGGGCGACGGCGAAGATTATCGGCAGTATTACGACGAGGAAACCAGGCAGCTGGTAAGTCGGATATACAAGGACGAGATCGAGTATTTTGGCTACACGTTTTAAGAGCCGACGGCAGCAATCAGGAATACTATCGTGACAACAGCAAACTCCGACATGACCGCAGAAGCGCCACTGGTCTCCGTCATCATGCCCGTCTACAACCGGGAAAAAACGGTTGCTCAGGCGATAGAGAGCGTGCTGACGCAAACCTTCGCCGACTTTGAGTTAATTGTGGTCGACGATGGCTCTACGGACCGCTCAGCGGAAGTCGTCAACGGCTTTTCGAAGGATACGCGCGTGCGTTACCACCTGCAGGAAAACTCCGGGCGCCCTTCCCTTGCTCGCAACAGCGGCCTGAAACTGGCGCGGGGGCAATGGGTGGCGTTTCTCGACTCCGATGATCGCTGGACGCCCACCAAGTTGGAGCGTCAGATCGCACTGCTGGAACAGTGCGCAGCCCAGGGCGTCAGTCTGGATCTGGTGATCAGCGACTACGAGGTCATGGAGAACGAGGTTGTGAAACATTCGTCGTTCTTCAAAGCCTATAGCGTTAACCAGCGTCTCGCGGGAGCTGTCGAGCAAACCTTTCCAGACGGCTGGACTTATCGTCAGCGCCCCTTCCTGCAAGCTCTGTACGGCCTGGGCTTCGCCGCCACGCAAGCGGTGCTGGTGCGCAGATCGCTACTGGAACGAGTCGGCGGCTTCGATAGCGAACTGGTGTTCGCAGAAGACAACGACCTGTGGATGACCATCTCTGAGCAAGGCCGGGTTGGCTGCTCCAAAGGCATCGCCTATACCTACGTGCATCACGGCGACAATATCACCAGCGTTAAATCCGACCGATTCTATACCGACACCATCAACGTGTTGTTTAAACATCTGGCCACCGCCAGAAAGTTAGGGGTGCCAATGGAGCCCCTGAAAGAAAGATACGCCAACTACTACTTATCTCTGTGCCGCAACAGATTGCGGGAGCAGCGCTGGAAGGAAGCCGCTTCGGCCTTTTACAGCGGCCTGCCCGGGCTGACCAGTAAACGCAACTGGAAAATGACTGCGCGTATTGGAATCACTGCATTGCAGAGCCTAACGACGAAACGCGCGCGACGTTCGGCGCAGCTGAGTTGAGCGTAAACATGACGCATCGAAGCCAACAAAAGCAAATCAGCGTAGAGAAACCTGGTATACGGAATGCCTGCAAAAAGGCGGTTCCGCTTGAACATTTTAGACAACCTCACACCATGGAGCTGGGCGACTTATGACGACAGTGGACATAACCATACTATCCTGGGACCGGCTGGAAGACACCAAAGCCGCGATCGCCAGCGCACTGACGCAAACCGGCGTGGAGCTACGCGTAATCGTTGTGGATCAGGGCTCAAAAACAGAGAGCCTGAATCAATTGCGCGCATTCTGCCGCCAATATCCGAACGTGGACCTCGTTTGCAACGTTAACAATCTGGGTGTTCCAGGCGGACGCAATCAGGCCGCCTTTCAGGGCAACGGCGACTATATCGTCGCATTGGACAACGACGCGGAGTTCACCGACGAACACCAAATCGCCAATGCGGTTGAAATCATGGAGCGACAAAAAGATCTCGCCGCCATTGGCTTTCGCATTCTGCGTTTTGGCACCCGCTGCGAGGACCTGAGCAGCTGGAGCTATACCCAAAACGCCCACGAATGGGGCGACAAACCATTCTATACCACGCATTTCGTTGGCGCGGGACACATGATTCGCCGTAGCGTGTTCGATCAGGTAAACGGCTACGACGACTCGCTGTTTTTCCTGCAGGAAGAAGCGGAGTTGTCGCGTAAGCTGATCAACTGCGGCTACAAAATCCGCTATTCGCCAGAAGTGGTGATCGGTCACAAGGTCGCCGCGGAGCGTCGGGTCAACTGGAACGGACCCCGCTGGCGTTTCCATGTGCGCAACCGTTTCTATATGGACGTTAAATTCAGAACACCATTCGCCTCGTTGTGCCTGGGCACACTGCTTACGTTATACAAAGGCTTACGCGCCGGACTGATCCTCGACTCCACCGTCGGCTTCATGCAGGGGTTAGGCATGCTGCCGCAGGCCATTGCCTCCTGGAAACTTCCCGGCGTCGCGTCAACGCCCGCGTCCAAAGCCTATATCGCCTCCTGTTCCCAGAACCAGGGCGTATCCAGATGGCGTCGTATTCGACATCGGTTCAAGAAGGCCGGCGTGGCGCCGGGCCAGCAAGCAGCGGAGAGCAAATAATGGGACAAATGATGGAGCCAACCGGAATCAATTCACTGCAACCTAACCGGGCGCGCTGGCGCGAACTGAAAGCGCAGTTACTTGAAACCTTCGGCTCGGAGCTGCGCGGCAAGAAAGTTGTCTATCTGGATTATCCGTTGCACCTGAACCTGGGCGACCTATTGATTTACAAAGGTACGCTGACGCTGCTGGAGGAACTGGGCGCGCAGGTGGAAATGAGCTTCTCCACCAGCAACGCCGACCGCTTTTTCCGCACGCGCATTCCAGAGGATCGAGTGCTGTTGTTACATGGCGGCGGCAACTTTGGCGACATTTACAGTATTCACCAGGCGTTGCGGGAAAAAGTAATTAAACAGTTTCCCAACAACCCTATCCTCATCATGCCGCAGTCCGTGCACTTCAATGAGCCTGAGAAGTTCCTGCAAAACTGCGCGCTGTATCGCGAGCATAAGAACCTCAAAATGTATGTGCGCGATCAGGAGTCCTTTAACTTCATGGCGCAGGCATTGGAGCCGGAGCAGCTGTTCATGGCTCCGGATCTGGCCACCATGCTGATCGACGAGTGGACCTGGCCGCAGCAAATGCCCGAACGCACGCTGATGTTCCGCCGCAAGGACTGCGAGTCCGTATCCAGCGCAGCCGCGGCGGACGCTTTCGACTGGAACTCCTTGTACACCTCTATGGATATGAAGAAGTTTCGTCTGTTCAATCGCGTTTCAGGACTGGAGCGTAAGCACGACGTCAATCTGTTCACGTCGCCGCTGTGGGTGCGCTTCAGCGACGCCTTGATCAATAAGGCCGTGAATTTTTACCAGAGTTATGGACAGGTCGATACGGATCGTCTGCATGGTGCAATACTGGCTCTGCTGTTAGGCAGACCGGTGCTTTTATCGGATAACTGTTACAACAAAATCGACCGCTACGTGCGTTGTTGGCTGGTGTAATGGCGTTTTCGTCAGTTTGTAATACGGAGTCAATAGTGTGTTAAACCATCGGGCATGGAAGTTGATGTGGGTTTTCGTTGAAAAATTCAGCATCGTACTCATTTCCGTTTTCACTTTCTTCATCTACGCCAAGCTGCTGGGACCCGGTGAGCTGGGTCTGGCGCTGTTCGCCCTTTCCATTGGACAAGGCATCGGCGTTATTTATGTGGCTTTTCTGGAAGACCCGTTGGTGCGGCAGAACGATGTTCAGGCCGCTCACTTTGACTCCGCCTTCTGGGGCGGATTAGTGGTGAGTCTGGTCACCGCCACGGCCGTCATGATCGGGAGTCTGTTCGCCAGCGACGACGTACGCTTCCAATGGCTGATGTTCATCTCCGTGCTGCACATTCCCCTGCTGACCACCGGCCATATCTATGTCGCGGACCTGCGCCGCAAGGGCAAGTTCAAGTCTCTGGCGAAACGCACCATGGGCGGAAAGCTCATTGGCGCCGCAGTGGGCCTGACTCTTGCCTGGACCGGATACGGTAGCTTCGCCATTATCGTCCAGAGCGTCATTATGGCCCTGGTAAGCTTGGTGATCATGATGCGTACAAGTGAGCTGCATATTGGCTCCCAGTTCCGCATGTCCGTGTTTGGAGAGCTGTTGTCCGTCGGCTGGCCGCTGGCGTTGCGAGGCGCCAGCTGGGACGCCATGAACCGAGGCATCGCGATTATTCTGGGCCTCACCGCCGGTTCTGCGGCGGTAGGCGTATACGGTCTCGCCCGCAGAATGATAGACATGCCTCGCAGCGCCATTTATGGCGGCTTGCTCAGCTACGCCCTCCCGGCGTTCTCCAGAAATCAGCATGATCTGCCCAATTTGCAGAAAATGTTCTGCTTCACCACTCTCACCACCTGCTTCATCGTATTGCCGATGTTCGTAGGACTGGCCCTGGTGGCGCCGTACCTGATTCCCACATTGTTCGGTGAAGAGTGGCGTCCGGCTGCGCCGCTGATTCAGATTCTGGCGCTGGTGGCGGCGGTGGGCAACACGCTGATCTATGTTCCCACAGCACTGACGGCGGTCGCCAAGAACAAACTGACGCTACCGTCTGAGTTGATCGCCGCCGGTTCCGCCCTGGTCTTTACGGCAGTTATGGGTGCGGAAATGGGCGCCCTCGCAGGAGCTTGCGCCTTTATCGTGCATACACTGATCGCCTCGCCGGCAAAAGTAATTGGATTGAAGAAGGCGCTGCATATCGAGCCCAGCGAGTGGCTGCGGACAGTGTACAAAAGCATCGTCGCCGCCACCTGTATGGTCGGCGCCGTCTACGCTTTCGTCACCTATTACTCCACACTGCATCCAGCGTTATTGTCGGCCACCATTATCGCCATCGGCATGATGACCTATCTGACCATGTATACGCTGTTGCACAAAACCTGGGTCTCCGATCTGAAAGCCTTCCTGATGAAGTCTTAACGATCACGCTCAAGGGATACAAAAAAGCCGTTCCGGGACAATCCGGAACGGCTTTTTATTTGGGTCTTGAGTCGTCCTGAGTAGCGAGTCGGCGCTTAACTTTTGCCTGTGATCGCCAGCAGTTTCTGACGCCCCATCACCAGAGCCATGGCCGCCAGTGCCTTAGGGTGCGAAGCTAGAAGGTGCAGATCTCCACATGCCCACATCTTGCCACCCATTTCCGCCGACTTCACATAGTTGCCGCGACGGCGATACGCCATTAAAAAGTCAGCGAACATCCATAGTTTCATCTTGGCGACTTCTTTCTTGGGCAGCTGGAATTCACGCTCCACATGACGAATAAACTCTAGCTTGTGCTGCAGGTTTTTCTCCATATCGTCAGTGAGGTTGTCGCCTTCGTGGTTTTTGATCACCAGAATTTCCGGGACGGTATAACAGCCGCCCGCACGCGCCAGCGCCAGCCAGACAAACCGGTCTTCCGCAAAACGATAAGTCTCGGGAAATCCACCGACCTGCAGCACAGGGTCTTTTTCACAAATCACGCTGGAGGTGCCGTTAATGGTGTTCTCCAGAATCAGGCCCTCAAAGCTGGGGCCCGTCTTCACGAGCTTTCTATGCCACTTCACCACACCGTTACATGACGATGACGTAAAGGTATCCAGCATCACGCAATCTTTGCCTTCCCGCACCAATTCGTTCCACTTGGCGATCTGCATCTCCAGCTTAGCCGGCAGCCAATCGTCGTCGGAATCCAGAAACGCCAGAATACGGCCGGTCGCCATCGCCATCGCGGCATTTCTCGCTGCGCCGGGACCGCCGTTCTCCTGACGCTTGAACTTGATGCGCGGATCATTGAATTCTTTTACGACCGCTTCCGGGTCATCTTTCGAACCGTCATCCACCACCACAATTTCTCCGGGCAGGACGGTTTGCTTGTAAATGCAGTTAAGAGCTTCTCTCAGCTTATCGGCTCTGTTGTAGATGGGAATAATAACGCTGATATCAGCGGCGGATATTTCCTTACTCATGCAGCTCTCTCGTTTCCGTAATTCATGCTTTACCGGAATGCAGTTTTGTCGAATGGGGCACACTTTAAGTGCATTAACGATAATTTTCTAATGTTTCATTTCGCGTAAAAAAGTGACGACATGGTGTCTATTAACAAGTGAAACATTAGAAAATCCAGCATTGGCGCGGCGGGCTTGGGGCTCTTAAGCAAAATGCGCATAGGTTCTCTTACATAAATTTAAGTTTCAACAAGCCTTATACCCTAGGCTTACTGGCCAGGACTATGCCAAGCGGGAAATTTAAGCATTTTTATCAATGGCTTATAGTAATTACCGAAGCAATAAAAACGCCATACATGATACCGCGCCGGAGATTTTTTCGTTGTACTCGTCGCCCCTGTCGGTTGACGCCCGCCACATGGCTGGCGTGATAGGTCGCGCATTAAGCTCCTTGTTAATGTTGTCTCGTGGAAAATCAGGTTTTGGCGTCCTATATTGACTGAAGGTTCTGTTTTTGCAGGTAAGTCGGGAACCAGCCGGTTCCTGTTTGATCGTTCCGCCAATGAAAGCCGGGCTCAACCCCGGCTTTATACATTCACCAGGGAGCCGGCCGTCTTTCCGACCGCCAGCTTCGGCATAAAGGGATATTTGATCATGAGACATCGAGTAAACAGCTCCTTCCGTCAAACGATAAATTCACATCGTTTTCGCGGTATAAGTATGTTGTTGAAACTGTTTTACATCGCAGCCATTTGTACAAGCTGCGCATCGCCACCACTCCAGGATGAATCGACGGACAAGGAAACCGTCCCTCCTGTCGTCATCGACGACCTTGAGCCGCCCTCCGCCGGACTGGATGCGACTATTACCGCAACCCCTTTGCTGGAATCCGTCAGTCTGGTTCTGGACGGCAGCACCGATCTACAACAAATGAATAACAAGGTGTACTACCGCAAGAAAGGAAACGGGAACTGGCATGACGCCTATTCTCTCGTTGCGGACCCTACCGATGACGCGCTTGCCGGCGGCATTATCGGTCTGGAGGAAAATACCGAGTATGAGGTAAAGGTATCTTTGCTGGAAAACGGCTCGGTTATTCAATCCTTCCAGGCGGAGTTTAAAACCTGGCCAACGGACCCGCCCATCAATCCGGAGAAGGTGTATTCCATTGCGGACATCTACGATGGGGGCATGCTGGATCTGGAAGCGCTCAATATCTCTGGGACAGCGGATGGATGGGCCAAAATTGTCGGCGACGGAAAAACCGTGATTGATGGCGGTTACGACAATTACACCGCCATTAAAATCGGCGGCGCCAGCTACGTGATGTTTGAAAACCTGAAAGTCAAAGGCGGTAGACTGCATGCCATCCACAGCCTGAAAGCTCATCACCTGCGCTTCCGCAATCTCGACGTCGCTGGCTGGGGCCGCACTTCCGGAGCGGTTAACGACGGTATCTCTTATGAGAAACCCAGCGATGATGACCCCATCAATTATGATTCCGCGTTCTGGCTGGAATCAACTGGCGTTGTCGTCGTCGAGCGCAGCTATGTGCATGACCCAAGAACCGGCGCCAACACCTGGGAGTTCGGACATCCATCCGGTCCCAATGCCTACCTGATCTCCACTAAGCATTCCGAACCGGCTTACCGCGGACAAGTCGTGTTGCGTTACAACGACTTTGTCGGCGGCGACAAACACCGCTTCAATGATGTAGTGGAAAGCCGCTCCAACGGCTCCCGGGACGGAGGCTTTATTCGCGACAGCGATATTTACGGCAACTATTTCGCTTTCAGTAACGACGACCTGGTTGAGCTGGATGGCGGGCAGCACAATGTGCGCTTTTACGGCAATCGTTTAGAAGCCGGTTACAACGGTGTCAGTATCGCTCCCAACATGCGCGGACCCAGCTTTATCGCCGGCAACCTGATCCACGACCTGGGGGACGAACGCGGCATGGCCTGGACCGCCTTCAAAGCGGGCGGGTTGACGGTCAAACCGGAAGGCACAACCTACCTGTTCCACAATACCGTCTACGCCAAGGCCAATAGCCTGCACGGCACCGGTTACTCCGGCGATCGCGCCTTCAACGCCGTCACTCGCAACAATCTGCTGGTCAGCAGCGCCGGGTGGTCAGAGCGTCAGTACAGCATTCGCGATATTGCGCAGGAGCCCGGTTCCGACTTCGATTTCGACCTGCTTTACAGCACGCAGGCGGCGACGGCCGTAGTACAAGCCTACGGCGGCGCGGAGGAGAACGGCGTAACCAATGAAACGCCGCACTTCCGTGACGCGCCTGCAGGCAAGTTCAATTTGTTGGAAGAAAGCGCAGCCATCGACAAAGGAACATATATCGCCAACTACTCCAACGAAGTGGTCGGGACCGCCCCGGATATCGGCGCCTTCGAGTACGGCGTGGCGAAAATGATCCCGGTGCGCCCAATCAAAATCACGTCGGATGCCTATCGCGTGGATCTGGACGCCCAGTCTCCCGGAGCCCAAACCATCAAGCTCAGCAACAGCGGTTCAGACACTGACTTCAAAGTATTGATCAATCAGCACGCGGACTGGATAAAAGTATCGCCGTCGAATGGAACGATATCCGGGGATGGAACCAAAGAGCTGGAAATCAGCATTGATTCACAAAAGATGGGGGGCTCCGATTCCAGAGCCGGCGCCATCATTATCAAGTTTGATGACGGCTATTCAATTCCTGTCTCTGTATATGCGGATTAACATGACAAGTTAACAACTTTTAATATATAAATTTTGCGAACCAAAACAGGGCGTTAAATATATAAAATGCGCCCTGATTGCACGCTTAATTATGAAAGTCTTCTCACTCTTTGATAAGTGAGAGGACTTTTGTCTCTAATGGTCTTTTTATTGCAGCAATCTACTCGTAAACTAACGCCCGTGACGCATTCCTCACGCCGCCGCACAAGGGGAAAAGCGGACACTTTGTTATTAATTTCATAAGGCGCGGAGCAACAGGCGGCGCTCTGCTCAATCAGAACAACACCAGGATTTAATCCAACTTCCGCAACCATCAAACCTTGTTTTGACGGCGGCTTCTTATGGATTGAATTTGCTATTGTTTCTGCCTGCGCCCAATTAAATAATGCAGGGACGTTATTTAAGTATGCTATTTAATTCAAACGAATTTTTATTTGTATTCCTGCCCCTGTCGTTGTTGCTGTTTTATCTGGCGCGTAGAGCGCTGGGGAAACGCCCGGCGTTTATAGTTCTGTTTATTCTCTCCCTCGGCTTCTATGGCTGGTGGGAGTGGCGTTATCTGCCGTTGCTGATCGGCTCGCTGGCGACCAATTTGTGGATTGCCGAACGCATACGCACCCGCAAGCAACGCAGCGACCTGGTGGTCGGCCTGTGCTTTAACCTGGGGTTGCTGGCCGTTTTCAAATACCTCGGATTCATCGAAGGCAATATCGAAGCCCTGTTCGGCATTGAGCTGGACTGGCCGAAACTGGCGCTGCCCATTGGTATTTCCTTCTATACCTTCCAGCAGATCGCCTTCCTGGTTGACGTCGCACGCAGCGACAGCGATGAAGCCACCGACCCCGCCCGCTATGGCCTGTTTGTGAGTTTCTTCCCGCAGTTGATCGCCGGCCCCATTGTTCATCACAAGGAAATGATGAACCAGTTCGAAGCGCCGCCGTCCAATGACAAGTTAATGCGCCTCGCCGCCGTCGGTCTGGCGATATTCGCTATTGGTCTGGCGAAGAAAACCATGATCGCCGACCCCCTGGGCGCATTCGCAACGCCATTCTTCGCCCGGGCTACCGAGGGGGGAGATATTCACTTCTTCATCGCATGGGCCGCCGCCCTCGCCTACACATTCCAGATCTACTTCGATTTCTGCGGCTACTCAGAAATGGCGATCGGCCTGGCGATGCTGTTCGGGGTGAAACTGCCCGCCAACTTCAACTCCCCATACAAGTCGCGCTCCATTATCGATTTCTGGCGTCGCTGGCATATGACCTTATCGCGGTTTCTGCGGGACTATCTCTACTTCCCGCTGGGCGGAGGACGCGTATCACGCTGGCGCCGCTACATCAACCTGATGATTGTCATGCTGGTGGGCGGACTCTGGCATGGCGCCTCCTGGACTTTCGTCATCTGGGGTGGCCTGCATGGCTCCTACCTGATGATCAACCACGGCTGGCGCGCCATTGCTGACAAACCGATGCTGAAGCCGCTGAAAGGCCTGATCAGCAACCTGTCTCTGCCAATCACGTTCTTCGCCGTGGTTATCGCCTGGGTGGTGTTTCGCGCAGAAAGCTTTGACGCCGCCATGGCGTTCTATAACGCCATGTTCGGTTTCCACGGCCTCTCCGCGCCGGAAGAATTCCGCCCGCTGGTTGAAGCATTGGGACTGCAGAACTCCGTTTTCCTGTTCGCCGAAAACTACCGCACGGATTTCTACATGGGACTGATCTGGACGTTTGGCGCCGCCGTCATCGCGTTCTTTGCGCCCAGCACTTTGGAGCTGCTGCGCTCGGAGCGTCCCACAGCGGATTTCGACGAGATCGAAAGATCCTTGCCGGCGCCGCGCCGCTACCTGCCATCGCTGGTCAGTATGCGGGCGTGGAGTTCCATCGTGGTAGGCGTGCTGCTGTATATTTCCCTGCGCGCCATCAACGCGGCAGCGGAAACAGAATTCCTTTACTTCCAGTTTTAAAGCATCAGGACTCGTAACACGGAAACGACGTAAATCATGACCAAGATGAGTAACGAGACACCAGGCTCGCACGTACAAACTGATTCGCAACAGGAGCGCGGCAATCCGCTTAAGTTTATTATCGGCGCGCTGGCGACCGCGGCCGCCCTGATGGCGATAAACACCGCGATTACAGCCAGCACGATCGGCCGTCCGACCGCATCTTCGCAGACACTGTGCGATCAAGTGAACGCCCGCATAGACCTGGCTGAGCGCATGCAAGGACCCAATCTGTTGCTTATCGGAGGCTCCGGCGTACGCGCCGGATTTTCCGCGCAAATGCTAAGCGACGAACTCAGTCTCAATGCGCTGAACTTCGGCCTGCAAGCCTCCATGGGTCCAGACCTCACGCTGAGTGAAGCCAAGCGCGCGCTGAAGCCCGGAGACACCGCATTACTGGCGTTTGAGTATCCCCAGTATAAGCACGATAGCTGGAATCCTATTGAGCTGAACTACGGCTTGGGTTGCGCAGCGACCTGGTTCAAACAGAAGCCGCTGCCGGAGATTGTCGAAGGACTGATGGCCACAGACCTCACCCGGATTGTTGATGTTTGGCGCTTTGCCTCTAAAGAGAACAAATCGCTTAATACCTTCGACTCCAACGAGCATGGCGACAGACTGCCGGAAAGTTTTCCCGCCGTTTCAGACAAAGTGAAGCGCCGGTTGTCCCTGTATCAGCCGGTGAATATTGGTATTGATACGGAATCCCGGGGCGCACAGGCTATCAAAGCATTCGTTGAATACGCCAAGGCCAACAACATCAAGGTTTACGCCACCTGGCCAAACACCATTGATTTCCCCGAGTATCGCAAGACATCCGGCTTTCAGCAGATTAAAGAGTTTTACGCCAACTTGGGCGTACAGATGATTGGCGAGCCGCAGTTGGGCCTGTATCCCACCACTGCCTTCTATGACACGCAATATCATCTGGACTACGCCTCAATTAAAAAGCGTACCCAGGATTTCATCACCGCACTCAAGCAAGAGCACATCAATTTCTCCGCCGCACAAGGCGGATAAGCCCCCCTATTATTCCCCCCCTTCTCTTTGGCTGCGTAGCTCGCTTCATGCAGCCGGAGAGAAGCTTGATTACTTACGGTCACAACCCTCCGCCTTATCCGCCAAACAATCCATCAAAAGTATGAATGCATAGCGACATGGCTATCTGAGCCGTGTCACTCCACCCGATATTAGACCAGCGCAGATTAGTTCCATTTAAAAAACCTATTCTCAGGCTATGCGCAATCAATTGGAGCCTCTTTTTTAACGACTTTAATCTTGTGCCTGATACGCCGCCGTTTGTTTTTATTCTGCCGCAGTCACACCAGCGGCGCGGAAGTCGCCACACCCTATAACAAAAAAAGGAGCTCCTGATGACGCTGAAGGAACTGGCCTACATCGTAGCGGTCGCAGAGGAATTACACTTTCATCGCGCAGCAGAGCGCTGTCACGTCACGCAATCCACTCTCAGTATTCAGTTGAAAAAGTGCGAGGATTACCTCGGCGTCCAGATATTCCGACGTAACCGGCATTTAGTGGAAATCACACCGGAAGGCAAAGAGATTGTGCGTCTTGCGCAGAAGGCGTTAGCGGCGGCGGAACAGATACGCAGCCTGTCCAGAGACCTGCGCGCAATACGGTAATTTAGACAATCAATCACGCGATTTAGGGGCAATGTGTAGACTGGCTTTCACTGGTTTGGATAGGGGATAAGTCATGAAAAAACACAATGGATTCGCCTTTGCCGCGAGCCTTTTAACCTTAGCTTTGGCCTCACCGTTAAACGCTGCGGTCGGAAACTCATATGCGCCAGTCGTGGACTCAGAGTCCTTCGACAGCGTCAAACAACGCATGGAAGGCGCTAAGGATCAAGTCGTCGCACGTCATAAAACATTGCTGGAAGAACGCTACGATCTGGCGGACAAACCGTCTTCTGAGATAACCATGTCAAGAGGCAAGCCAGTGCAAACGGGCGTGCGGGTGAAGCTGGCCAATGGTGTGACCTGGGAGCAGCTCACCACGATGACGCCGGCGCAGATCAAACAGAAAGGCGTGTTTCCAAAAGGATTCCTACCGCTGCCGCATCCGAATCACAGTGAAGGTGGCATGCTGTTTCCGCAGTTTCATATTGATGAAATTAAAAAGCAGGAGGGTCGAGATCTAACGCGTTTCGATCTGGACTTCGTCATGCCGGCTCATTTTCTACCGGAGTTTCCTGCGCCCATTTATCTCACCACCCGCCCGGACCTTGGAGATGTCTCTCATGGCGAAGAGGTGACCCTGCAGAATTACTACGAAATGTTTTCCGGCGTCCTCAACCCCAAGCAGCTGGAAGGCTTGCGTTTATTAGTCACACCTTTTCCACAACAACAGTTCAACGCCACAACGGATCGACGTTCCGCTCAACCCAGCATGGGCGTCGCCTGTTTTGACTGCCATACCAACGGGCATACCAACGACGCCACTCACTTGGTCGGAGATATACGCCCGCAGGAGCGTCGCCACCGTATCAACACGCCCAGCCTGCGCGGCGTCAATGTACAACGCCTGTTTGGATCGCAACGCGCGCTGAAGACGGTCGAAGATTTCACCGAATTCGAGCAACGCGCCGCTTATTTCGATGGCGACCCGGTCATCGCCACCAAGAAAGGCGTCAATATTCTGGAACGAGGCAGCCAGGTTCATTTCATGGGCGAGTTTCAGGCGTTACTGGATTTTCCTCCTGCGCCCAAACTGGACCTATTCGGCAAGCTCAATCCTGACAAGGCCACGGAGTCCGAACTGCGAGGACAGGAAATTTTCTTCGGTAAAGGCCAGTGCGCGGCATGCCATGTTCCGCCTTACTACACCGACAATCTGATGCACAATCTTAAAGTAGAGCGCTTTTACAACGAAGAGATGATCAATGGCATGCTCGCTGGCGCTGATGGCCCCATCAAGACCTTTCCGCTTCGGGGCATAAAAGATTCGCCAACCTACCTGCACGACGGCCGCCTGCTGACATTGGAAGACACAGTAGAGTTTTTCAACCTGGTGCTCGGCGTTAAATTGAACAAGCAGGAAAAACAGGATTTGACTGCATTTTTATACACCCTGTAAGAACCTTGCGGTTTTCGCTTAACCGATCAATGGTTTATAGGGCTAACGCCTCCGCCATATAAGAGTGTTTACGGTGGGTAATCTCAGCGCGGAGGCGGTTATAACTGGACTCTGGCCTGCGATGAGGGGTACAGTACCCCCCTCCCTCTCATTAACCCACCGTGGACACCACACCTATATGGCAAGAGAATTCCAAGACACCCACTTCCGCGTAAAAAAACTGAATGGTTATAAAGTACGAGAATTTAAGGCTTTATTGGAAGCCAACAGCGCCGACGATACGCCGGTTCTACTCAACCTGAAAACAGACCACAAGCTTTGGTTCCGCTTTTTCCTGGATGAAGGCAAAGGTTTTTGGGAAGAGTGGGAAGATTTTGACGATAAGCCAGGCGATGGCGAAAGAGAAGTCGACTATGCATCGCTTTTCAACATCAAATCCAAGACTATCAAAGATATCTGTTGTGAAAACGCCAGAATCAAAATCAGATTCGAAGGCGGCGGCGAGTTCTGTCTGAAATCGAAAGACGAGAGCAACCACGACGCCGAAAGCCAGGCGACATTCCGTCGCTAAGCGGTTAACAGCACTTCTGTTCGATCCCTTTCTTTTTAGCGCTTTTCGCCCACAGGGCGCGCGCCCTACGAAATTCCGGGATAAATCAGTCGCCCACCGTCACACAATGCCGGTTTGTATCCGGTATGACTTACATTAAAAATAAATCGCGGCCGTTAAGGCATGAGCGTATTTGCACGCTCAGCATACTGCTCTAAACGGCCGCCAGACTCTACCTTTACAGGACGCAGTCGGCTCCCCGCAGACGCAAGTCAACGGACTCGCTCATTGGGGCATGAGTTAAAGCGACTACGGAAAAGAAAAGTGCTAGAAGGAGTACGTAATGCCGGTAAGAAAGACGTTAGAATGCGAGCCTTTAGGCAAGCCTATATATTGATATTCCAGAATCGTCACCCCGAAACCGCCTTCTTTTCTCTTCCAGTTGAGACCCAAACCACCATACGGACGCACGCCAGTGTATGTCTTGTCTTCATCCTGCTTATCGCGATCCTTATAGTCGATACTCACGCCATAATCAGTGTAAGCGCCGCCGACTTTGGCAAATGCATTAAATCTCTCTGAAAGCGCCGTCTCGCCTTTGATACTCAGAGCAAAGCCATCATATTCGGTAGATTCGGTATACTCACCAAGGCTGCCAATATAAGAAGTAAAGCCTGAAGTGATATTTTGCTGGGCGAACCAAGTAGCTTCCACCGCCAGAGACGGATGGAAATAGTAGCTATAGTTCAGCTGTACATGAAAGCCGACATCAGAGTTGTCACCACGGGTATCGCCAAAACCCAGAGAAGCGCCTAATTGGTGCTCGTATGCGTTTGCACAAGCTGAACTTAAAGACATAACCACGGCGAAAACCACGCTTGTGGATCTAGACATAAACATCCTCAACATAAAAATACAATCAATACAAAGACCTGGCGGTCTACGCTCCATTAAGCACAGCATTTTAACCTAACGCCACAGGCGCCACCGTTACTGTATTTTACCTACGCTCCCCTGCGTAAATTACGTACGCCCCGGCGAGATGAGAACGAAGCACACCCGGCTATTCCTGGGTTAGAGCCCAGGAAACAACGTTAAAATAACTTATCGAGACCTTTGTCAATCGGGGCATGTCCTCTGCTCAAATGATGGTCCTGAGCGAACGCTTACTGTAAGCTGCACATCCGCCAGCGAGGCTGGCTCCAACACTGTATCAGCAAGAAGAAGTTATCCTATATGAGCTTTGCCTCCCTCGGCTTGTCCGCCCCCATTCTCGACGCTATTTCTGAACAAGGCTACACATCGCCCTCCCCCATCCAGCTGAAGGCGATACCTGTCGTACTGGAAGGCAAAGACGTCATGGCGGCCGCGCAGACGGGAACCGGCAAAACCGCCGCCTTCACGCTGCCCATTTTGGAACGCCTCTCTAAAGGCGAGCGGGCGCGCTCTAACCAGGCTCGCGCCTTGATCCTTACGCCGACGCGGGAGCTGGCAGCTCAAGTCGGCGATTGCGTGTCCCTCTACAGCAGCAAATTACCTCTGCGCTCCACCGTGGTTTTTGGCGGGGTAAAAATCAATCCGCAGATGATGCGCTTGCGTCGCGGTGTAGACGTGCTGGTGGCGACGCCTGGACGCCTGCTCGACCTGTACAATCAAAACGCCGTGCGCTTTCAGGATCTGGAAGTGCTGGTGCTGGATGAAGCCGACCGCATGCTGGACATGGGCTTTATCCACGATATTCGCAAGATTCTGGACATTTTGCCGAAGCGTCGGCAAAACCTGATGTTCTCCGCCACCTTCTCTAACGATATTCGCAAGTTAGCGAAGGATCTGGTTAACAATCCGGTGGAGATTTCCGTGAGTCCGCCCAACACCACGGCCAAAACGGTCAAGCAGTGGATTCACCCGGTTGATAAAAAGCAGAAGTCCGCACTATTGGCGCAACTCATCCGCAACAATAACTGGGATCAGGCTCTGGTATTCAGCCGCACCAAACACGGCGCCAACCGCCTGACGCGGCAACTCAGCGCCAAAGGCATCAATGCCGCCGCCATCCATGGCGACAAAAGTCAGAACGCCAGAACCAAAGCGCTTGCGGATTTCAAAGCGGGAAGCGTACAGATTCTGGTGGCGACGGACATCGCTGCGCGCGGCATCGACATTGATCAATTACCGCAGGTCGTGAACTTTGATCTGCCCCAAGTAGCGGAAGATTATGTACACCGTATCGGACGCACCGGCCGCGCCGGCGCGGAAGGACAAGCAGTATCGCTGGTCAGTGCGGACGAGTTCAAATTACTCGCCGATATCGAAAGACTGATTCAAAAGCGCCTGCCACGCGAAGAAATCGACGGATTTGAGCCTGAACAACGGCTGCCGGAGTCGCGTCTGCCGACTCAGCCCGTGAAGGCGCGCAAGCCGAAGAAACCTAAAGTAGCCAAAAATGGGGATCAGCGCGGTCAAGATAGAAAGGGCGAGAAAAAAGGTCCTCGACAAGACGGCGCAGCGAGAAACAATACAAACGCGCCTCGCAGACAACGCAGAAGAGGCGCTGGCGGCGCTGGGAGACCTGCGGCACGCAAAGAGGCCAAGGGTAACTAGTCGCTTCTTAGATCTCAGACTTCGGGGCTGACTTGTAACAGTAAGCCCCGACTCCCCATCAATTCCTGATCTTTCTAACCCGAAACGATCGCCCTTTCATTTTCCCTTTGCCCAGTTTATCCATAGCAAGTTTGACGACGCTGCCCGCGACGGCGACATATGCGCAGTTGTCAAAAATGTGAATTTTGCCAACCAGTTTGCCGTCGACCCCGCTTTCCCCTGTCAACGCGCCGAGAATATCTCCTGGGCGCACTTTCTGCTTCTTACCGCCATCGATCTGCAGGGTTTCCATTGGCGGTTTATACGCCGGGTTCTTCAGCAGACTGGTTGCTGGCGCAGGTTCCGCGCTGACGATAATCTCCTGATACTCTTCCAGGCGGGCGATTTTGTACATCTCGGACTCACTATAGAGAGTACAGGCAACACCGCTCGCGCCAGCGCGGCCGGTGCGCCCGATACGATGCACATGAACCTCTGGGTCACGGGCGATATGGAAGTTGATGACGGCATCCAGAGCGTCGATGTCCAGGCCGCGGGCGGCGACATCGGTAGCCACCAGAATAGATGCGCTTTTGTTAGCAAAGCACACCAGCGTCTGATCGCGATCTCTCTGCTCCAGATCGCCATGCAAGGCGACAGCGCTGAAACCGTGGCTCACCAGCATATCCGCCACTTCCTGCGTCTCGCGCTTGGTGTTGCAGAATACGACGGTGGATTCTGGCTTATACTGCAGCAGTAAAAGTCGCAATACTTCCAAACGATGTGCATCGCCTTCCACCTTGTAGAAATACTGCTGAATACTGGTGTCGTCATGTGAAGACTCCACCTTGACCATCACGGGGCTGAGCATGACTCGCTCCGCGATGGACTGAATCTGGCTCGGATAGGTAGCGCTGAACAGCAGCGTTTGCCGCTGCGGCGGCATCTTTTCCACGATAGCGTCCAGCGCCGCCTGAAACCCCATGTCCAGCATGCGGTCCGCTTCGTCGAGCACCAGGGTATGCAATTCGTTTAGAACCAATGTTCCTTTACGCAAATGCTCTTCAACACGCCCCGGCGTCCCTACAATGATGTGCGCGCCATGTTCCAATGAACCGATTTGTGGTCCAAACGGCATACCGCCGCATAGTGTTAATACTTTGATGTTATGAATCGCTCTCGCCAAACGGCGAATTTCTTTGGCGACCTGATCCGCTAATTCCCGCGTGGGGCATAAAACCAGCGCCTGGACGCAAAAGCGTTTTACATCGAGTTTGTTCAGTAATCCCAAGCCAAAGGCCGCCGTCTTGCCAGACCCGGTTTTACCCTGAGCGATAACATCCTTTCCCGCCAGTATCGAAGGCAGGCTTTGCGCTTGAATAGCCGTCATAGAGTGGTACCCAAGCGTGGACAGGTTCTGCAACAGTCCTGGATGCAATGAAAGAGAGGAGAAAGCGGTGGCGCTCAAGGTGAAGTTCCTTTGGATGGTATAACTGCGGTGCGTCGCTGGCGTCGATTAGTCGCCGCGCGATGTGATGTATCAAACAACAAAAAAGGGCAAGGCTACAAGCCCTGCCCTTTGTGTCTCATCTGTCGATCAGACGGCGATCCCTTTGCAGTATTTGCTCAGGTTCGCAAAAAATACGCCGCTTACAGCGGAACGATGTTCTCTGCCTGAGGTCCTTTCTGCCCCTGAGTAATTGTGAACTCGACTTTCTGGCCTTCGGTCAGAGTTTTGAAACCAGAACCAGTGATGGCGCTGAAGTGAGCAAAAACGTCAGGACCGGATTCTTGCTCGATAAAACCAAAACCTTTGGATTCATTGAACCACTTTACAGTGCCGGTAACAGTATTGGACATAGTCATATCCTAAATAATCTTGAGTAAATCAATGCCTTGCATAAGGCCGCTTTGCTGGAAGTTTTTCTATTACTTATGAAAACAGGACGAGGACTATAGACAGGACTTCGAAATGGTATTGCATAAATATCAGATTTACTTACAGACTGCTCAAAGTATATGCAGGGCGATTTCGGTGTCAAGATGGAACAGACATATCCTTTCGTCTTCGTGGCCAAGTTTTCTAATTTTTGATCTATTTATAGCAAACGAGACGGAATTCCTCCCCACTTTTACCCCGGCGGCGCCCTTGCCAGACAGATAAACGCAACGGCTGACTCATGATCAAACTAAATACAATCTAGATTGTCTGACATTCATGCATAGAGGCTTCAGAGGCAAGAAAGTATTTAGTCGTCAAGAAACAATTCTACTCTCCAAATAATTGATCGTTGTTCAAATAAGCAAGCATTTCTATTTTCTGACCGAATGGACAGATATAAATAGAAACAGCGTCAACGTTTTTTGTTACGTATAGATTTCGCCAAGCATTCCTGCAGCCTGAGCGGGCTGAATTGCATCAGCGGGGATATAGATAAACGGACCATAGCTTTCCATGCGAACAAACATACCTGTTTCGGTTTTAAACACCGACTCAGGCCACTTTTTCTCATCACCCGCTCCGAAACCAATACCGTCTTGGTAAAAACGAACCTTGATTTCAGCAACGCGCTTCCCGCTCTTCATTCGATGGGTAATCCATCGCTTTTTCCGAGCGGGAATTGCAATGAAAGCGCCCGCGCCATAAATCAGCGCAACCACGCCAAAAGATAAAGGGTAAACGCCGCCAATCACGCATGACACAGCGCCTGCCGCAAGCAGGAAGCCCGCCCATAAGGGGGCGAACTTCCTCCAACGGTCAATGTGTTTGAGCCACTGACTATATTCTTCTTCGTAATAGCGTTTTGACTTGCTGAAATGCGCTTCGGCGATCATTTACCCAACTTTGCCAATTAATCGGTGTTCTGCTGCTGAGTGACGTCATAGCAGTTCGGAGCGGAAGCGCCGATATAATCGACGGAGATAGTGACGCCTTGCATGCAGAATGAATACTCCGCCGCCTCGCCCGTGACATACACATCATCTCCCGGACGGTATCCACTCAAGTCACCGCCCAGAGTGTAAAGACGCCCTTGTGTGTCCCTGAATGCAGGACACTCAACACCCTCCTCTGTAAGCCGCCCCTTCAGACAGACTTTCTTGGATTGCGACACGTCAGATTCCCCCAGCATGGCCGCCTTCGAGTTACTCTCCGCATGAACGCGAACACCTTTCAACCCATCCGGTATCACCGCCATGCGATATGTCACGCTCATGGAGGAGATGACTTCCGCGGCCGGCTGATCAGGGGGCATGGCGACAAACCCAAAGTCGTAGATTCCGTCTGGAGGCGCCTGTATGTATTGGAAAGCAACCAGCTCAGCATTGCTCCAGCCTGCGGTAGGTATCATCCCTTCCGCCCGAATCTCCAGCATTGGCGGATAACTTTCCAGTATGTTCACCTGTACGTTATCAACCCGGTATACCATGGATTTCGCAGCGGATTGTCTTTGGTCTGCGGCGTCCCCATCCGCCCAAACCTCCGCCGGCGCCGCCAAAAGCAGCGGCAAACAGACGGCCATATGTCTCAGATTTACTCGCGCCCCAGTGAAAAGACTGACGCCTTTATTTATTCCATTCATTTTTTCGTCCTTTTTGAGTCAGTATGAAAATACTCTTTCATTCCCGCCAGGTTCTCGTCAGATCTTCAGAATAAAGAGCGATGGCTCTTCTGTATTCCTGCACATAGGGGTCCTGGGAGGTAGCGGCGATCACTTTCAGCAACGTTTCAACAGACTGCCTGGGTTCCCCTACATTGAACAAAGCCATGGCTTTGAACACGTGCAACTCATGCGCTTCAGGAAACTGCGCCAGCCCTTCATCAAAGGTATTCAGCGCCAGCTCATATTCTCCCAGTGCGCGATAAGTGCTGCCCAACCCCAAATATGCGCCTCGCAGCAGCGTCTCCGATAACTCTCCGGAAATTGCGTTGAGATAGTACGGAACAGCTTTCGCCTCCAATCCCAAATAGTCATGAACGCAGGCGGCCTCGTACTGTAGCTCAGCGTCGGTAGGAAAATCTTCCGTCAATTGCACGGCAAGGTTACGCGCATCTTCATGACGCCCTTGCTCCCGTAGATATCTAATGGACTCTGCATTCATCATACTTTTTACTGTCACTCCGTCTGAAAACTCCCCTTCAACATCCCGGAAGGAGATTACGATCACCCGGCTTCACGCCGCATTCTGCTGTATTTCATTTTCCCCAAAACTGACTGGGAACAATTCACGCTTAAGCATGAATAAAGTTTTCTTTCCGTAATACCGACTCGCCACTCCAGCGGTACGCCACCAATTTCCCCTGCTTGGCCACTGAATAATCAAGGCAGGCCACATTGGAAGCCAACGGCTCCGGTTCGCCCGCCAGCCAATAATGACCAACAAAACAAGGCGGCCGTTCTTCTCCGTATCTGGGCATCGTTGCCGGAGCCGGAAGTTGTGCGGCGTCGCCAATCTCCAAACCAATAGGCAACGCCACCTCTCCTAAAGTCTTCGCATCGCGCCGCCACCACTGCACGCGAATAGCGCCCCTTTCGGTTCCATCTTTGTCATGAAACACGATTCCATCAGGCAACTCTACCTCTACCCCCTTAATCAGGGTTTCAACGGCAGTGAACATCTGGTGTCCTTCAGTGGAGGCGTCAATCAGCATGTCCAGATCCAGCAACCCGGAGGGCGAGCGCGTACGAACGATGTCGATGTAGTCATCATGCCAACAGGCGTGAATGACTCGTAGGCCGTCCAACTCCAGCCAGAGCGGCAAGCTGTGGAAAAACGCCAGCACGTCTTTTTTCAATTCAGGCTCAGATTCAAACTCGTTCAGAAAAGCCTGATGCTGGCGGATATTCTTTTCCGTACGACGGCGTAGATACTCTCCCTGGTGTAAGGTGTGGAACGCCAGCGCATTAAATTCATGATTCCCCATCACCGCCAACGCATGACCACTACTCACCATTTTCATGACCAGCGCCAACAGTTCACGGTGTTGTCGCAAGTGTTCTCCGCGGTCAATAAAATCTCCGAGAAAGATGACTTTGCGCTCTGGATGCGCGTAACCATCGCCAGCATCCACATAGCCAAGCAGTCGCAACAATTTGATCAGTTCATCCGCATGGCCATGAATATCGCCAATAATGTCGTAATACTGCCTTTTCATATTCGTTCTCCCTCTCCAGTAAGGTGACGGTTCGCCTCTCGCCCCCTCTCCTGCAATAACTCAATAAACGCCTTAACCATGGTCGACTCGCTGTTGTCCGGCGAAATTATCCAAGAGAACTGGCGCGTCAGATTAAGGGGTGTGCTCAGCTCAACCAGCAGACCCTCGCGCACTTCGTCCACAATCGAAAGCCCTGACAGACAGCCTACACCCAGTCCCGCACGCACAGATTGCTTGATCGCCTCCTGCCGGGACAACGCCAGAGCAATGCGCGGTCGCACGCCTATGGCTTGCATCGCCGCATCAAACACCGCGCGCGTACCAGACCCGGTCTCGCGCACGATCCACAGAAACTGCTCCAGCGCTTCCACTCCAATGTTATCAACCTGCGCCAAAGGATGTCCCGCCGCGCAGAAAATCGCCAACCTATCAGACAGCCAGGGTGCGATGTGCAATGTGGGGTGCAGGGCTGGCCCTTCAATCATGCCAATGTGCGCACGCCCTTTTTCAAGTAAAGCAAGCACCGTCTCTGTATTCTGTATCTGCAAATCGGGCTCTACTTCAGGATAGCGTTTGACGAACTCCGCCAACAGTGAAGGAAGCAGATAGGAAGCAATTGTAACGCTGGCCGCCACACGTAGAGGACCGGCCACTTTTTCAATGTCAGGCAGCGCCAATCCATCCACCAAACCAAGAATTCGTCTTACGCGCGGCAGTACACGCCTGCCAGCGTCACTCAACTCCAGCTCACGCCCCACTTTATTGAGCACAGCGTAACCCAGCGCCTTTTCCATTTCCCGAATGGACTGGCTTGCCGCCGACTGACTAAGACATTGCTCCTCAGCCGCCAGAGTTAATCGCCCCAATCTGGCGGTAGCCTCAAACACTCGCAATTGCCGCAGACTCACATTCATCGGTTTTTCTAAACTATTACTTAAAAAACATCCAATATACTTATCATAGACGTTTTCTTAAAGTCCCCCCAACGAAAATATAAAGGGGCTCACGCCATGCTAATCCGCCTGATCGCGCTTGCTGTTTGCGCTATCCTACTCGCTCAAATTCCCTTTATCGCCGCTTTGGGACTCAGCGCCCTTCCCCTGGCCTCACTGCTGGGTCTGCTTTATGGCGCAGCGACTACCCACAACACCCAAAGCGCCGCCACTACCCTTAACTTCTGCCAGCAGAAACTGCTGCGCCTGGGCATCATCCTGTTCGGCTTCAACCTCAGTTTTCAGCAAATAGCCGCTATTGGCTGGCGCACTGTATTGCTGGACGCCATCGTTATCATTTTCGTGCTCTCTATCGGTATTTATCTGGGGGTCAAGCTTCTACGTCTTCCTAAGGAGATAGCAACGCTTACCGCCATAGGCAGCGCAGTTTGCGGAGCTGCCGCCATCATGGCCGCCGAACCTGTTGTTCGCGCAAAAGAGAAGGATGTCGCGGTCGCAGTCGGAACAGTGGTCGTTTTCGGCACTTTAGCCATGTTTATCTACCCCGTCATATACCGCTTTACTGCAATGGAACCATCGCTATTCGGGATTTATATCGGCAGCACCGTGCATGAGGTCGCCCAGGCTATCGCAGCGGGACAATCCATCAGCGGAGAAGCCATGCAATTCGCGGTAGTCGCCAAACTCATCAGAGTGATGTTGTTGGCTCCGGTCATCATCGCCCTCAGCGCCCTGCTATTCCGCGCACCCGCCGGAGCCCATACTCAAACAAGGATCGCCATTCCCTGGTTTGTCTTGGGATTTATCGCCGCAGCAGCCATCAACAGCTTGATCACCCTACCTGAGTTTGTATTGGAAGCATTGAAATGGACCTCCCAGCTCGCCCTCACCCTGGCCATGACCGCTCTGGGCGTCAAAACCCGCTGGAGCGACATACGCCAAGCCGGGGCAAAGCCCATCGCATTATCGTTGATTCTGTTCATCGTATTGCTGGCAGGCGGATTTGGATTGAACGCATGGATGCTTGAAGCGACGATTTAGAGGTTGCTATCGCCCTCATGCGCACCAGTCATTACAAATAATTATTTAAAGCCGATTTGCATGCAGGGCGGAGCTCGTCTGCGATTATACTCCGAGTCCAAACTTCGCCTGTTATGTCTGCTATTTCACTGGGGCTTACAGGCAGTCGAGCTAGCGCCCAAACGCCAATCCGGCAAACTTGCATAGGTTCATCCACCCACTAACCACATGACTCATTTAGCCAGGATCACACAACAGATTCGCAAAATATTCCAAGGGGTTAAGAGCGCAGAAGAAAGTGTTATGAAGAGCTCAAGCTTCTCACAATGCATGCGAGGGCTCTTTTATGGCGTCTTTCTTATTCCATTAACCGCATGGGCCATTTTAGACAACCTGACCTCCAACGAGACGCCTGGCGATCCCTCCACTTGGTCAGATGGCTTGTTACTGATGGTCCTCCCCATTCTTCTGCTCGCTATCCTTTTAGCTGCAATGACGATAGAAATACTGATTTTTTCAATCTTGGAGAACATTGCCTTCAGGAAAAACACACCGCATCCACTTTACACACGCCTGGGAGTCGTATCCTACTCCATCATTGGCATTTCTTATTCTTCCTTTACTTTGCTCTATTGCCTCAATGGCCTGTTTAGCCTAGCGATAGCAGTCAATCCAATTACCGCCAGATTAGTCATCATGCTGGTGAGAGGCAGTTATGAGAGTAGACGTCGATAGAATCCTGACATTGGTCTGGCGACCCTTTCTGGCTGGTCTATTATTAATGCTTTCCAAATTTGCCAATTGGACACTGATATCTGGGAAAATGAAAATGCTGATGCGATAGAAGATATTGATGATGAAATTTACGGTTGGAGTGCGGACTTCTCCGCAAGTCTAGCCTACGCAGGAGGCTTCTCAGGAAATCCCGGCGCAAACAACAATAAGCGTCGCGAGTTCTGGGAATGGTATTTAAACCAAGCTGCTGAGGAAGCTTACAAAAGTGTATGCCAAAAGTAGCACAGGTTATCTTCCCTATGCATGTCGGTAATGAGCAAGCCATGCTTCGATCGCCCCAAGTCAAAAGTAACAAGCAGGAGGTAAGCTAATGACAGCACACTACAAAACTGCCGAAGCCCTTATTCACTTGGTTAAACGCTCCCCTTTCATGAGCTTTGTATCAAGCGAAGACGTAACTATTGGGTTCCGATTCGATAACAAGGACGCATATGTGCTGGGTTTTGGGGATGAGCCAGAGATCAAGCACTATCTCGATTATCGCGATACTGATGCTGTCGATTATTGGGCTTATTTGCAGTTGGATGACTTATTCAGTTCGCTTGAAAGTGGGACCGGGCTGAGTGAACTCAAACTCATTCGCTCAGAAGGGGTAAATGATATTCACCCAAGAGTGGACAGCCTTGTGATGAAATGCCTGGCGGAACTGGGCCCTTACCCTCTCTCTGACAGAGAAGACTTTGTTTATGGGTCTCTTTTTGGCTATGACGATCCACAGGTGATTTGGCAATCAGAGCACTCGCCGCTCAGGGTCCTTCGCTATTGTGACGAGGAAAACGAGCTAGACATCCTGGTCACATCTGGCTTCAGCGATCAAAACTCCGAAAATTGCTTTGAGCTTTTGATGATCACTGACCCTGATTCTGCACCACTTATCAGGCAGTTTGTCGGCTGGGCGATTAATTTTGAACATCAGTTTGATACCCTTGAGGTCGGAGACTTTCTTCAAACCAATGAGGAGCGAATTCCAGACACCATCTACGGCGGCTTTTTGGTCCTTCCTCCCGTATCCATTAACGAAGAGTTTCCAGTCGGAAATCATATGAGTAATTGGCGCGTGCTTTTGGGCGCCACACCCAGCGAACTTGCCATAGCAAAAACTGAAGGACCACTTCACATAGCACAAAAAATCTTTGAGGCAGGCTACTATGACACAACTCCAGATTGTCGCGAGCCTGTTGCATAACGCAGTAACCGTATAAGCGCATCAATTCAGTAACGCCATGACCAAAAACATCAAGGCCGTTTTGTGTTCATGCACCAGTCTTTTTGCCTCCTTTCGTTTGACATAATCAAGCCACGCGCAATTTCAGACACTCTGTTCCATCGGGATTATTGAACGTCATCTGAATCCCGGTAATCAAAAAAATCAGGAAGCTCGCATCCAAATGCGTCTTCGTTGTCGTCTTTGAAAGTAACAAAGATTGATGCACGAAAGCCCATTTAGGAGACGATCATGATTTACGGTTTAAACAATTATCAAAGTATCGGCCACACAGCGCAGTTTGGATTCCGCAATTTTCAATGGGTTCTGCCTGGTGTTCTGGTGCGCTCATCTCAGCCAAATTATGCAGGGCATGACCAACCCCATACGCTTAGCTTTGTTCAAGTCGACTTCTTAAAGAAGAAAGGCATTACTTGCATTATCAGCTCTAACGAATACGCATTAGAGGAGCACTCAAAGACGCTTTTGAAGACTTACGGAATTTCTTACTACCATTTCAAAATCGCAGACTTTAAAGCGGCCACTCCTGCACAACTTCTAAAGGCAGCAGAAATCATTGAAGCAAACAGGAAAAGAGGAGCCACTCTCGTGCATTGCGGCTACGGAGAGGGCCGGACAGGAACCATCGTCGCCGGCTGGGCGATGACCAAACACATGAAGACCCAGACAGGCGCGGACATCAATGCAATGTGTAACTCGTTGAGCTTAAAGGGGAACTTTGGCGTCGAAACGGCAGACCAGGTCGAATCGATTCGAGCAGCGGCAAAGCTGCCGAGTAATCCTGCGACAACGCCTCTTACTCTGGGGTTAGGTTCAGGCGCCAGCTTTGGCGCACCAATGGGGTCTGCCCCAAGCTTCACGGGTCCAAATGGATCAGGCGTTGGATTTTCCGGCCCCTCAGGATTAGGCATGCCAGACGATGCGAGCATGCCAGGGTTCTTTTACGCCAACTTTAGTTCAGGCAATAGCGACGGCTTTTAAGTTTTCCTGACGCACTATTGGCTTGCCCCCTCCTAGTCCGGAAATATGGCGGGACTTACCGATTAATGACGTAAGTCCCTTCCTCGACGCCGATCAATTTTCCACCATCTTTGGCGTCACGCCACTTTTCGCGGTTTTTGTAGCCGCATTCGCACATCAGGCGATAATTAAGCTTGTCTCGCGAAGGCTGAATTCTTTGAATGGTCGCCCTTTCACTGAATATTTCAGTCTTGGACAGCAATTTTAACCTTAGCGTCGCCAGCTCAATTTCACTGATTAATCCATGTGAAATGGCGTCTTTAGGGTTAAGAGCGATATTTTTGGATAGCTCTTGCTTCCACCGGTCCAAATGGTCAATAACATTGAGGTTTTGGCGGTAAGCGTCAAAACTTTCGTGTACTTTCATTATTCCTTAAATCAAACAGTCAAAATCCGCCTTGCCTGCGTCACGACAACCGATAAAAACAACAGCAAAGGCTGAAAGTGAAAACTCAAAGCAGGCGAAGATAAACAATTACAGTTGTTGAGATTGGGGGAGAATTTATTCGGAAGGGAATTCAATGGCGGTGAGGGAGGGATTCGAACCCTCGATACGGGGTGACCGTATACACGCTTTCCAGGCGTGCTCCTTCAACCGCTCGGACACCTCACCAGAGAACCAAAACAGGATTATTGCAACCCGTGTTTTGAGGTGCGCTAATGTATACGAATGCCCCTCGAAAGGCAACCTCTAATATTCCCTATCTCGCAAATATTTCACTGAGGCTTGCGGTGGTCTACTTCGCTCTATAAATGATGCCTGGGCTGCAGTGCACCATCTCGAACTTATCCGGGAGATTCCCCAGGGACTCCGAGGCGCCGAGTATCAGATAGCCGCCCGGCTTCAGAGCGGAGTGCATGCGGGACAGAATGTCCTTCTTCAGCTCCGCCGAGAAATAGATAAGCACATTGCGACAGAAAATCACGTCGAACTTTCCTAGTAATGAATAGGAGTCCAGCAGGTTCAGTGATCGAAACTCCACGCAACGAGCAACCTCCGGCTTGATTTTCCAGGAGCCGTTGGGGGTCTTGGTGAAGTAATTGGTCATGCGCTCCTTGGACAGCCCTCGTCCAATGGCCAGCATTTCATATTCGCCCTTGCGCGCGGCGCTGAGCACACTGGCGGACAGGTCTGTCGCCACAATGCTGAGGGAAGCGCGCATGCCGCCCAGGTTTTTACGACGGTATTCATCCGTCACCATGGAAATGGAATACGGCTCCTGCCCTGTTGAGCAAGCCGCCGACCAAACGCGAATCTGTGTGACGCCTTTGTTGGCGTTCAGCTCTGGGAGTATTTTTTCTTCCAGAATTCGGAATGGATGAACGTCCCTGAACCAAAGGGTTTCGTTGGTGGTCATCGCATCGACCACCGCCTCCCGCAAAGGTGAGCGCATGGATCGACTCATTTTGTCGACCAGCTCGCCCACGGTCTCAATCTTTTCATCCGCCATAATTCGCCGCAGGCGGCTTTGCACTAAGTATTGTTTGTTATCGCCTAGTACAATGCCACATGCTTTTTGGAGGAAATCCCGAAACTTATCGTAGTCTGCGTTATTAACCAGAAAATATCCTGCCCTGACCGGTTATGCGCCAAGCGCGTCGACAGCTGAAGGTAATTACGCCAGCCGGTGTTATTGTCTTCTTTCTTCTATCGTTTTCAGCACAGATGTCACTCGCTGCGCCAGCTCATCGGGGTTGAACTTGGCCATGAAATCATCTGCGCCGACTTTCGCCACCATCGCCTTGTTGAAAACGCCGCTTAAAGACGTGTGCAGCATGATGTACAAATCCTTCAATGAAGGATCATTTTTGCAGTTGGTCGTCAGCGTGTAGCCATCCATTTCAGGCATCTCTACGTCTGAAATCATCAGACTGAGATGATCGTCAATGCGACTGCCGTCAGCGACCAGCGAACGAAGATAATCCAAGGCCTGGCGACCGTCATTTTTGGTGACGACCTCAACGCCCACCGCATCCATACAATGTACGATCTGGCGGCGCGCCACAGTGGAGTCGTCCACCACCAGCACTTTATGCTCAATCGCCTTGGCGGCCAGTTCCTTATCGATGAATTCATCCGCGACGGTATCCCGAGTTGGAGAGACCTCGGCGAGAATCTTCTCCACATCAATGACTTCAATCAGCTTGTTTTCCAAGCGGGTCACCGCCGTCAAATAATTGTCTTTGCCTGCGCCTTTTGGCGGCGGATGCATATCTTCCCAATTCATATTGACGATACGCTCCACCCCGGACACCAGAAAGCCCTGGGTCTTACGGTTGTATTCCGTGATGATGACAAAGCAGTTGTTGACGTCTTTTTCAGGAACGGGCATCTGCCCGGTGGCCATTCCCATGTCAAGTATAGGGATGGTTTCACCGCGTATATGAGCCACTCCCCTGACCACCGGATGTCGTTTAGGCATCATTGTCAGCTTCGGGCATTGCAGAACTTCCTTAACCTTAAAAACGTTAATTCCGTATATCTGCTCACCCTGCAGCCGAAACAGGAGCAACTCCAGGCGGTTCTGTCCGACTAACTGAGTACGTTGGTTTACGCTGTCTAATACCCCGGCCATAAAGGGCGCTCCGCTGTTTGTTGTAGATTACCGAACTATCGGATCGGGGCGCTGACGAGGTGGCGCCCCGCATGAGCTCGCCAGCCCGGCACAGACTTTGCGTGCCTTGTCGCACACCGTCATTTTATTGGCGACGCGCAAGCGGCTACCCGGTAGCTAAGTAAAGCATAGGACAAAAAATGAAAATACGCATAACCGGCTTGATGTATATCGGCATTCTCGTTTTTTCAGCCCCGGCCTTATGCAATTCCATTCCGGTCTGGCGGCAACAAACTTCCGTTGCTGTGGAAGAATTTATGATGCGATTCGCTGCAGCTGCGGCTGAACAGCTCCAGGAACGGGTTGTTTATGAAGTCTCCGAACCTGACTCCCGCCTTAACTTCTCCCCTTGTGAACAGACGCCAGCCGTCAAGGAAGCCAGCTCCAACGGCGGAAGACTGACGCTAAAGGTAAGCTGCGACACCCCAAGCCCCTGGCAGATCTACGTGCCCGTACAAATGGAGCGGTACAGACAAATCGTGACCATCAAATCCGGCGTGCCGCGGGATTACGCGCTGGCGCCAGAGGATCTGGAAACCAAAGAGTTGAATATCATCGACTTACGCTATGGTTTCTACACAAATACCGAAGACGTGGTCGGCATGATCACGCGACGCCCTGTCACAGCAGGCTCCGCGCCCTATCCAAATATGCTGGAAGCGCCTAAACTTATTAATAAGGGCGACATGGTGGTGATAGAAGCGGCCACTTCCCACTTCAGCGTGAAAATGCCGGGGGTCGCCATGGCGGATGGCAGACGCGGTCAACAGATCATGGTGAAGAACAGCTCCAGCAACCGCATGGTGCGGGCGGAAGTCATAGGATCAGGCCACGTCAGAACGCCCCTGTGAACGTACAGGTCGCGCTGTTTCAGGTAGAATGGCGACATTCATAAAATAATTCTGAAAATCTCGCTAAAGTTTCCCTGCATTGAGCCGATAAGTTAGGTAATTAAAGTTTTTAAGAGAGTAAGGCCATGAATATCAAGGGTGTCGGTTCACCTTCAGTGAACGATATCAAGTCCCGGGAAAACCTGCAGAAGACTGAGAAAGTCGATGTAGACGCCGGGAAAAATGCGGCGGCTCCCGAAAAAAGCGGAGATTCCGGGGATAAAGTCGTCCTCAGTTCGCAGGCTCAGAACATCAGGAAAGTCGAACAGCAACTGGCGAAACTGCCCGACGTGGATAGCGAACGGGTGGAAAAGATCAAAAAAGCGCTGGCCGACGGATCCTATCAGATCAATTCACGCAGTGTGGCAGAGAAATTGCTTAATTTTGAGCAAGACTTCTGATAACACTGTGAGGGCATCATGTCCGCCGATCTGAAAGTATTTATTGATCTGCTTAAACAGGATCTACAAACTCTCTCCCAACTTGAAGATGTGCTGCAGCAGGAACGCGACTCTCTGGAGCAAAGCGATATTGAAACGCTGCAGCGCATCATCGAATGCAAACTCCCCCTCCTGCAACAAATCGAAAGCCATGCGCGCACTCGTACGCAGTGGGTCAGCAAAACCGGACTGCCCATCGATCGCTTTCTCTCTCTGCTGAAGGAAAAAGCGCCTCCCGTGATGAAGCTTTACCGCCAGTGCGAAAGCAGCCTCGCCAATATACACAAGCTGAATGAAGTCAACGGACGCATTATCGCCCGCTCACAGCAGCGCACGACCAAGATGATGCAGATCATCCGCGGCCAGTCCCAGCAAATGCAGCTGTACGGCAAAAACGGCGTGGAGAAAAGCGTTGGCGACGCCCAGGCCATCGCGCAGGCATAGATTCCTGGACTGACCCGTCCTGAATAGAGTTGACACATTCCAGCCCTAACTTTGGGAGAATGTGATGAATCAGCGAGTTAAGCGAACACAACGGGACTACACTCTGACTTTTAAACAGGCGGTGGTGGATCAGGTCGAAGGCGGAGAGCTGACTTATAAACAGGCTCAGGCCCGCTACGGTATCCAAGGCCGTTCGACGGTGCTAACGTGGTTGCGTCGATATGGCAGCCAGGACTGGAGTCCTGGCGTCACCTCCCACCGTGTGAACAGGAATCCCACCATGCCGAAGTCCCCACCAACCCCGGAACAGCGGATCAAGGAGCTTGAGGAGAAGCTGCGTCTGGCCGAACAGAAAGCTGAGTTCTTCGAAGCGATTGTCGATGTGATGGAGAAGGATTACGGGGTGTGCGTAAAAAAGCGGCCCGGCAAGTCCTCACGCAAGAACGCGGAGCCGGATTGACCGTCAGCAGGGCGTGTCGTCTCTTGGGGATTAGCCGGCAAGCTTGGTATCAGGCGGAACGAGCGCAGCGAGCCAGGGAGGATCGTGAGCAGCGGGTGGTGGACTTTGTCCGGACTGTTCGTCTCCGTCAGCCCCGGATCGGCGCTCGCAAGCTCCGGCATCTTCTCCATGAGCAGTCGGATCACACCCTTCATCTGGGGCGGGATTAACTGCTTCAGGTGCTGCGTAGCCGGCGCCTGTTGGTTCCCCGACGCCGGGCTTACCACAAGACCACGCACAGTCATCACCGCTTCCGACGTCACCCAAACCTGCTCAAGCCGGGCCCAGAGCAAGTCGTGGCCTGCCGGCCTAGCCAGATCTGGGTGGCGGATATCACCTATCTGCCGACACGCTCCGGCATGAGCTACGTGAGTCTGGTGACCGATGCTTACTCCCGTAAGGTCGTGGGTCATCATGTACATGAAAGCTTGCGCAGCGAGGATGTGGAACAGGCCTTGCGCAAGGCTCTGCGTGAACGGCCGGGGCGGCAGCCATTGACCCACCACTCCGACCGAGGTGTCCAATACTGTTGCGACAGCGACCAGAAGCTGCACCGTCAACACGGCATTCAATGTTCGATGACCGACGGGTATGACTGCTATCAGAATGCGTTGGCGGAACGGGTGAACGGGATCTTGAAAACGGAGTTCCCGCTGATGCGACCGGGGAATCTAGGGCAGGCTCGAACGATGGTTGATGAATCCGTGGATATTTATAACCGAGAGCGGCCTCATCTGGCCCTGAAATACAAAACGCCCGACGCAGTGCATCGGGCGTTTGAGACGAAATAGGTGTCAACCTATATCAGGACTAGACAGCCATAAAAAAGGCCGCAAACTGCGCGGCCTGAAACAACATCGTCTAAGGAAAAGATCCGCAACCGACGGAGCGCTCTAACTACCTCGCCCGCCGTGCGGAGGAACCGTCTACTCAGTAGGGTTTCACCACGATATACGAGTTATCGCTAAACTCGATCCCTTCCAAATGAATACTGCCCATGGTGGGACCATCCGCCGATACCCCCATCGGCCGAATATTGTTGAAACTGACCCGCTCGATATGATTCGGAAGCGTCACGTTCATGCCGCCGTCTTCATTAAACAAAGGTTTGATGCGGGAGGGATCGATTTGCACGCCGACCACTTCAACTTCGGCGTCCAGGACATTAGTGATTGGAAGCAATAGTTTTCCGAGAGACCCGAGCACCTGAACCCCGTCCAGCCCAGGCAATTCATCAGGATTATCAGAATTCTGACCTTCCAGCTGGGCCTTCGCGGCCATGTTGTAAAATTGCTGGAACTCTTCAGTGAAACCCTGCGCGCCGACATTGCTCATTTCACTGTCATCCAGCGCCTGCAGCCCCGCCGCATTTTGATACAGGGTTTCAGAGGCTACCGGTAAAGATTCATTTTCAGACTGGGAGGCGGCGAACGCCACCATGGGCTGGAACGGCGCCACGGCCATAGCGACGAACGCCGCGGCGTAGCGATACCGGCTTTGGTGCCGGAGGGTACGTTGCAGCTCCTTGTCAGTTATCCAGCCAAAATCTACTAACAATTCACCAAGGCGTTGACCATTAACGGTCTGCGCCGTTAATGCTTCATTAAGCTGACCTTCGGTAATGTATCCCCGGTTCACCAGGAGGCGACCTAGGCGGGATCTTTCAATAGCTTGCTGCTGAGTCGCCATGACTATAACTCCTTTTTTATTGAGTAGTAGCTCTTTAATAATGGAAGATGTTTAAAACTTGTACACCCGAGATAGGTTAATTTTTGTATGGGTTTTGCTATCGCCTACAACCAAGTATTAATGACTTACTACCGAGTATTAGCGGCCAACGCCGCAGCCTCTCTCGCTATGACGCCTAGATGCCTGAAACTTTTAAGGAATTTCTAATAATTTGTCGCTTATAACGCTGGCGGTAAAAGCATGGTTGGTTACACTTTTATAGAAGAGCCGGTTTTCAATACCTGAGACGCTTGCAGCAACCACACCCCAGGGGGCGGATTTGTCATTACCGAACAGTCACCAGGATATGTCCGCAGACACCGCGACCTACGTTCGCAGACTGCTGGACAACGGCATGCACGGACTGCAATTCGAAGGCGAATTGGAAAGCGAGTTTGAGCGTTATCACTCGAACCGTTATCTGCATCTGAACCGGGTATACCCACTACTGGGCGCGCTGGTGCTGGTGTTCTTCACATTCGCCGATCATTTAGTGATTCCCGCTCTATTTGAACAAACCCTGCAAATCAGGGTGGCGGACGCTCTCGGCATCATTCTGGTGACGCTGGCCAGCCGACTCGCCTGGGTGCGCAATCGTTATCAGATGACCCTGTGCCTGGGGGCGTTGTGCATTCACCTGAGCCTGATCGCCATCGCCATGAAGGCCGCCGCCATTGATCAGTTTCATTACCAGACCGGCTCGATCATCTCCGTCATATTCGTCTGCACGGTGCTGCGCCTGCAGTTCCACTACATATTTCCCTTTGCTCTATTGATGTGGCTGTCCCAGGTGCTGGCGATGCACTTTCTCATGCATCTGCACGCCTCGCAGTTCACTGAGCTGCTGTTCCTGCACACCTTTGTCACGCTGATTTCAGTATTGGTGTGCTATCGGGTGGAATACGAAACCCGTAAAAACTTCCTGCAACAGTTGCTCCTGCTGTATGAGCAAGAGGAGCTGCGCGCCGCCCATGCAGAACTGGAGCGGCTTTCCTTGATGGACAGCCTGACCCAGGTCGCAAATCGCCGCCACTTCAACAAAAGTCTGGAGACGGAATGGAATCGATGTCTGCGCGACGACAAACCTCTGGCGCTGTTGATGGTGGATGTGGACTTCTTCAAAGCCTATAACGACGCCTACGGACATCAGCGTGGCGACGACTGCCTCATTAATGTCGCCGACTGCCTGACGCAAACGTCTCGTCGCGCCGCCGACTTGGTCGCCCGCTACGGTGGCGAAGAGTTCGCCGTCATTCTGCCTCACGCGGATCAGGCGTCAGCGCAACGTCTGGCGGAACAGATTGTGCGCCAGATCTACGAACTCAACATAGAGAATGAAGGCTCACCGGAGCTGAAACGCCTGACCGTCAGCGTAGGTTTCAGCGCGCTCGCTCCATCCCAGGGCGACGCCCCCAACACATTGATTTCTCAAGCCGACAGCGCGCTTTACATGGCAAAACGAAAAGGTAAGAATCGTGCCCACGGTTTTCCCGCCAACGAGACCTCTGAGACAGCGGAACCCGCCAGCTCAGAGGACGAAGGCGAACCGAACATCCACGACGAATCCGAAAGCAATGGAGAAATCTAGTGAGACACAGCGTAAATGCGGGCAAAAGAGGATTACTTGGCCTGGCTTTCTGGGCGATCAGTTTGACGGCGATGGCCGCCGACCTGCCGACAGCCACCATCAGCACTTCCGAGGGCGACATCAAGATCAAGTTGTTCAACGACAAGGCGCCAGTCACCGTTGAGAACTTCGTCGGCTATATCAAAGACGGCTACTACGACGGCTTGATCTTTCACCGCACGATTCCCCAATTCATGATTCAGGGCGGCGGCTTCAAGCCCAACATGGAGAAAAAAGACACTAAAGCGCCGATCAAGAATGAATCCGATAACGGCCTCGCGAACGATCGCGGCACCCTGGCCATGGCCAGAACCAATGATCCTAACTCCGCTACGTCGCAATTCTTCATCAATGTTATCGATAACGCCTATTTGAACGGCGCCAAAGGCAGACCCGGCTATGCGGTATTCGCCGAAGTCGTGTCCGGCATGGATGTAGTGGACAAGATCGCCAACGCGCCGACGCAGAACACCGGCCCTTATCAGAACGTGCCAGTCAAGACCGTCACTATTAACTCCATCAAACTGGATGAGGTTGCAAGCCAGCAGTGAAAGGTCCGCAACTTGATTATGCAGACCTCTCCTGGTCCGACAACGGCGCGCCGATCTCCAACGCTTACGGCGACATCTACTTCTCCAAGGAAAGCGGCCCGGAGGAAACAGATTATGTCTTCCTCACGGGCAATCGCCTGAGAGAGCGTTTCAGTAAGGCGCCGCCGGGCTCCCTATTCACCATTGCGGAAACCGGCTTCGGCAGCGGCCTCAACTTCCTTATGGCCTGGGCGCTCTGGCGAGAATGCGGCCCTGCGGACGGCCACCTGCATTTCACTTCCGTGGAATTTTGTCCGCTGACGCTGGAAGATCTGGCTCGATGTCATCAGGCCTGGCCGCAACTGGCGGAGTTCGCCCGGCAGTTACAAGCGCAATACCCCGCCCCCATGCGGGGCGTGCACCGTTGTCGCTTCATCGGTCAGGGCGTCACATTGACGTTATACCTGGGCGATGTCGTGGACTGGCTGTCCGATTGCCGCTTTAAAGCCGACGCCTGGTTTCTGGACGGTTTCTCGCCAAAACAGAATCCCGAGATGTGGAGCGAATCGTTGTTTCCGCTGATCGCCAGCCACGCTGCGCAGGGTTGCACCGTCGCCACGTTCTCCGCCGCAGGCTTCATCCGTCGCGGCTTAAAAGAGCACGGCTTCAATGTCAGCAAAGCGCCTGGGTTCGGCTATAAAAGAGACATGACCGTCGGCGTATTCCAGACGGAAGAGCCAAGCCAGCCCTCCGCCCTTCCCCGCAAGGAAGCCGTGGTGGTTGGATCTGGCCTGTCTGGCGCCAATGTCGCTTACGCCCTCGCTACGCGTGGCTGGAAAGTAATCGTACTGGAAGCGGCGGATCAAATCGCCCCGGACGCATCAGGCAACCCACAGGGCGCGTTGTACATAAAGCCCGGCGTGGAATGGAGCATCAACACACGCATTCACGCCAACGCCTTTTTGTACGCCAAACGCTTTTACTCGCAGATCGCCAACCTGCCTGCGCCCATATGGAATCCCTGCGGCGTGCTGCAGCTTGCGCATAATGACAAGGAAGCCGTCAGACAGCAGAAGTTCTTCCAACACAATCGCTACCCAGAAGAGGTTATCCATCCTCTCACCCAGCAGGAAGCGTCGGAACTTGCCGGCGTCAGCCTGCCAGCCAGCGCCATGCATTTGCCCGGCGGCGGCTGGTTGATTCCGCCGCAGCTATGCGCTCACCTGTTGCAACACCCTAACATTGAGGTGAGATTGAATTCGCCGGTCAGCGCATTAGAGCGCACCAGCGAAGGCGACTGGCGCGTCCATATCGATTCCGGTGAATCCGCACAGAAACTGGAATGCGCTACCGTGATATTGGCCACCGCCAACAATCAGGCCATGCTACCGACTGCAGCGTGCGCCCTCCCCCTCAAACCCATTCGCGGACAAGTCACCACGTTACAGGTGGAGCCCGCCGCATTACCGCAGTTGAATACGGTCTTATGCGGCGAGGGCTATCTGATGCCGCCTATTGAAAACCGACTGGTTACAGGCGCTACGTTTAAGCCCAACTGCGCCGACGCGCTGGTGACTGAGGCGGATAACGACGCTAATCTTGAGCAGCTGTTCCAGCTTACTCCCGCCTTGCGCGACGAGCTAACTGAACGCCCACCCACCCTGCAAGGACGCGCCTCTGTCAGAAGTGCGCTGCCAGATTACCTGCCCGCCATCGGCCCACTTATCCCAGAGCAGGGAGGGAAAGGTTTATTGATCGTGACTGCCATGGGCTCCAAAGGTCTGGCGTTGGCGCCGCTTGCCGGCGAACTGATAGCAGACAGGCTGGAGGGAACGCCAGCATCCATCGAAGACAGTCTGATCCAGCGCGTTTTGCCAACCCGCTTCAGCCAGGAGTAGACTGATTGCATTGGGGCGCCAAGCGCGGCGCCCTGTCGCAAGGAGCTTCGTTCATGCCGATCTACCTGGTCGACGCTGGCCACCGCATCATCACGCCGTTGAGCGTGGACCCTCGGGTCAAATCCGTGGAAGAGCTTAAATCCATCTCCGCCATTCACCCCATTGGTCCTCAAGATCAGGGTGCGCGAGAAAACTTTCCCTACTCCGGCAGCGAACAAGAGGGCGCAGCAGAAGGCGATATTTCCCGCCTTAGCGCCCAGGACGTCATGTCATCGCCCGTGCTTTACGGCAAACAGGAATGGAGTCTGGATGAGGGATTGCGCTTTTTACACGAGCACAAAGTAAGACATCTACCGGTGCGGGACGATCAAGAAGTGGTGGGCTTTCTTGTAGAGCGCGAGCTATTGCAGGCGAAACTGGAGCAGCCAGAAGCAACGCTGGCCGCTCTATGCGCGCCTTACCTGATGGTCGGCGACGACGCCGATCTACGCCGGATCTCTCTGGTCCTGGTGGAGAGAGATCTGGACGGCGCGTTGGTGCGCAATGTTCAGGGCGATGTGATTGGCGTACTGACCGCCACCGACATCCTGAAAGCCATCGCCCATTTCGAGGTGGAAGCCTGGGCTTAACCCAGGCCGACCATCAGCAGTCTCCGTTAGGGTCCGCCCGGCAGGGGGCGTTCAAGTCCACGCCATCGACGGTGGAGAGCGGCTTCAGGGTTACCGTCACGCCGCTGTCAGTCTGGGCTTCTTCCACCGAGATCAACTTAGCGCTGCCGAAGGTGGCCAGATTAGAAAGCTTTTCGTTGGCCGCCGCGCCGCGCTGGAAACGCCAAATATTTTTCAGCTTGTTCACCTGCTCGCCTTCCCCCGGCTCTTCCCCGTCATCCAACACTTCTTCTTTCACAATGTCATAACGGGCCAGCCAGCCGTCATCGCCGCCCTGAGCTGCGCCAGCGTCAAAAATATCCCCCGCCGTCACGCCAGACACATACACTTCATTGCCCAGGGACTTAACATCCAGCACAGAGTCCGCCGCCGCGCCGCCGATTTGCGCATAGGCCGTAATCTCACTGGCGTTTTGATGGTAGGCGAGGTAGCCGTCCTGGCCGCCGCGATTGCTCTCTCCACTGACCAGCACGCCATGGGTGTAACCAGCGGAGACGAAACCTTTACTCACCGTACTGACATCAAGCGCCGCATCGTTAAAGCTGGAGCCGATCTGAGCCACACGGCGAGGATCACCATCGTCGTTATAGGACACAACAACGGCGTCATAACCGCCAAGACTGGAGCCGTTATCCTCCACCGCGCCATCGCTGAAACCGACGACATTATGATTGGAGGAAGACTCCGGGGACGCTCCCAGCAACACATCGTCGCCAGAAGAGCCAAAGGTCTTGGCGAACATGAGAGCGCCGTTTTTATCAAACTTAATCAACATGGCGTCGCGACGCCCGGAGTTTTCCCCTTCGCCAACCAAGCCTGACGTTGCGCCGACTACCAGCACTTCCTGACTGAGGTCAACAGACAGGGCGCCGGGCTCGTCATCCCAAACGCTGCCAATCTGCTTGGCCCACTGTAGTTCGAAAGCGCCGACATTGTTGATGCGCTGATACTTCTGCACCACCACATCCTTACCGCCCAGGTCGCTTTCCTGCAGCGGCTCCACGGGAGGCGCGAACAAACCGCCCACCTCAAGTAGCGCGTATATATCCTGGGTGATCTCATCCTCGTTGGCCGGATTGATCTTCTCATACAACCAGATGTCTTTGATGCGCACGGCATAGGTCGCCGCTTCCAGCTTAATGCTCTGATGCAAGACGCCAAAGCGGTCATAGATCATGATGTCCGAGTTAACAGGTTTGCCGCCTTTTTCACCATTCACTCGTGCAAGAAACAGTTCCGACTGGGCCCCCGAAATCGCCTCGGCGACGCTCGCCCCGCTATTGAGCGGCAGCTCCACCGCATTCAACCATTGGTTTATGTAGACAGCCAGAGGCTCTTCGCCAGGATTCACCGTGCCGCTGCGTCGCCAATTAAAGGTCACTTTCTCATCCCGCAACGTAGCGTCGCCATTCGCCGTCGCCTGCAGCTTGACGGTTTTACTGGTTTCGCCCACCTCAAAAGGCACGCTGACGCCGTCCGTAATCAGGCTGCCTGCCCCACCGTCCCCGGTATAAAGACGCAAATCCGCATCTGCGCCCTCAAAGTCGCCGTCGCTGTTATCCGCATCCACGACAAACTCTGCATAAACTGTCTGTTCCGGCTCCTTATCCAGCGTCACTTCCACATTCAGATAATTGCCTTCCGACACCGACGCCTTGGACACCTTAAAGCTGGCGACAGGCTCATTGTCTGTGATGGAGATAGTGGTATTGACCGGATCGGCAAACTCAAGCAGCCCACCCTCGTAGTGAGTGATCGACACCGCAATGTTCTCGGTTTTTTCCGCATCGCGATCGTCATTAATAAATACCGGAATATGACAGTAACGCACACCCGGATCATAGGTCAGAAAGCCGTCCGCAACAGGGACGACCAGCCCGTCTTTTCTCGCTGTCTCGATAAGAAAATCGCTTCCCGGCGTCGCGCCGTCGCCGGAACCGCTGGTCAGAGAGTAGCGCAGTATGACGCGCTGAACCGAGGGTTGCTCCAGAAATACCGGCAGGTAGTGGAGTTTAGGACGCACCGCCAGCGAATCATCCTGCTGACGCTGTTCAAAGAAAGCGATGTCTTCCTCAGAGAACAGCGGCGTCCCTTCCGCGTCGGTGAAACATAAAGGAATTACTTCCTTTTCCTCGCCCTCGTCTTCCCGGCCGTTATTGTTGGAGTCGATCAACTTCGAGGGACGCTCACCAACCGCGTTTTCCGCGACCGTCAGCGCTTCCGATTCATAGGTATTGGTGTCGACGAAAATAGAAAAGCGGGTCTCTCCTACACTGGAGCCGTCAGACACCGTCAGCGAAACTTCCTGCGCCTCGCCAGGCGTCAGCGCGTCTTCCGCCGTTCCGCCTCCATTAACGCCGGGAATCCCCCGCATAATAATGCCTTTGCGGAAGGTGTTGTCGACGTACTCCAACGCCAACCAGCGCGGCTGGTTGGTCATGGAAAAGTCCACCAGCCCATCGCCGCCGTCCACACCAAACTCATAGGTGTATTCAACGCCCAGATAAGCGGTTCCTGGTGGTTTTCCCAATATGCGAATGGCTTCGGGCGGCGCGGTATCGCTGCCGCAGGAGGCGAGTAGTAGAGAAGTGATAACCAGCGCAGGCGTTTTCAGCGCCAACTTAACTCCGCTGCGCTGGGCCAGACCCAGGTGACCCATAGATGTGCATTCCACGCTTTATTATTCAAGTTTTACAAAATCTTATAAAACTTTGTTTTTTGTAACCACAGCAGGGGGTCAGAAACCCAACCGGGATCACACTGCCGCCTTTTTATTTGCATCCGGTTATTTGTATCCGGCAGATAATTCTATTTCTTTGAAAGCGACTAGCCCTGTTCTTATCACCCTCTGGAATGCAAAACGGCCGCAGAAGCGGCCGTTGCAGGGAATCAAAGATCAATGCAATCAGGCGTCGCCACCCAAATGCGCTTGATGCTCTTCCAATAGCTGCTTGAATGCGTCTTCATCCAGCACCTTCACGCCAAGATCCTGCGCCTTGGTGAGTTTGGAGCCCGCCTTCTCTCCCGCCACCACAAAACTGGTTTTGGCGGACACGCTACCAGACACCTTGGCGCCGAGACGGGTTAATAAATCCTTCGCCTCGTCACGGCTGTAATCCGCAAGCGTGCCGGTAACCACAGCGGTTTGACCGGACAGCGGCAGCGTCTCCGTGCTGCGCACGACCACTTCAGGCCAGCTCACGCCCTGATTCAACAGCGCATCGATCGTTTCCAGGTTATGCTCCTGTTGAAAGAAGGAACGAATATGGCCTGCGCTGATAGGACCGATATCCGGCGCCTCCACCAAATCCTCCTCCGTGGCCTGCTTCAGCAGATCCAGGGTTGGGAAATGTTGCGCCAACACCTTGGCCGTGGCTTCGCCCACTTCCCGGATGCCCAAAGCATAAATGAAGCGGGCGAATGTCGTCTGTTTGGAAACTTCAATTGCATTAATCAGGTTTTGCGCAGATTTCTCCCCCATACGCTCCAACCCGGCTACATCCGGCGCTTTCAGCGAATACAGGCTGGCGGGTGAGTCGATAAGCTCTTTCTCCACCAACAACTCAACCAGTCGGTCGCCCAAGCCGTCGATATCCATGGCTTTGCGGGATGCGAAGTGCTTGATCGCCTCCTTCCGCTGCGCAGAGCAATAGAGCCCACCGGAGCAACGGGCGACCGCTTCGCCTTCCAGCTGCAACACATCGGAGCCGCAAACCGGGCAATGCTCGGGACGATCCACTGGAACGGCGTTTTCCGGGCGACGATCCTGCACCACACTGACCACCTGGGGAATGACATCCCCCGCGCGGCGAATGATGACCGTATCGCCCACATGCACGTCCAAGCGGCGAATTTCATCCATGTTATGCAAGGTAGCGTTGCTGACCGTGACGCCGCCGACGAATACCGGCTTCAAGCGCGCCACTGGCGTCACGGCGCCGGTTCTGCCAACCTGGAAGTCCACCGCCAGCAGCTCAGTCATTTCCTCGTGGGCGGGGAATTTATGCGCGATAGCCCAACGCGGCGCCCGCGAAACAAACCCCAGCTCCTGCTGCAGATCAATACGGTTAACCTTGAACACCACGCCATCGATTTCGTATGGCAATTGGTTACGAATGTTCATGATATGGCGATAGTAATCCAGGCACTCCTGCGCCCCTGACGCCAACTTCATCTGGCTGTTGATCTTCAGGCCCCACTGCTGCAGTTGAGTGAGGATATCGTGCTGCGTACCCGGCAATTCACCTTCGAAATAGCCTACGCTGTAACAACACATTTCCAGCGCCCGCTTGGCGGTGATGCGCGGATCAAGCTGGCGCAGACTTCCCGCCGCCGCGTTGCGCGGGTTAACAAACGTTTTCTCGCCCTTCGCCGCCGCATCTTTGTTGATGGCGTCGAAGGCGGCCTTGGGCAGATAAATTTCACCGCGTACTTCCAATTCTGCGGGATACCCTTCCCCACGCAATTTAAGCGGAATGTTTTTTACCGTCTTAACATTGGCGGTAATGTCTTCACCTGCAGAACCATCGCCGCGAGTCACGCCACGCACCAGATATCCGTCGCGATACAACAGGCTGATAGCGATGCCGTCCAGTTTCGGTTCACAACAGTAGTCAATGCGCGCGTCTTCCGCTTCCTTGAGGCGCTCACGCACGCGACGATCGAAGTCCAGCAGATCCTGCTCTTCAAACGCATTGTCCAAAGACAGCATGGGCAGACGGTGAGATACGGTCTCGAAGCCATCCGCAGGCGCAGCGCCCACGCGCTGAGTCGGCGAGTCCGGCGTAATCGTCTGCGGAAATTCCGCCTCGATTTCGCGCAGCCGACGCATAAGACGGTCGTACTCCGCATCGGGAGTCGAGGGATCATCCAGTGTGTAATAACGGTAGTTATGATCGTTGATGGTTTCGCGAAGCGTATTCAGCTCTTCCTGAATGGCGGCAGGGACTTCCGACATGAGTTCATTCTTCCGAGGCAGATTATTGAATAATTATCAGACAACTCCGCCGCACGGGAACCCCAATGCGGCGGAATTGCTAAGTCTTTGATTCGGATTAAAGTATAGCGAATATAACGACAGTATTTTTCGTTACAAGCCAATACTCCGGGACATTCCCGGAAGCGGCGCCCCGGGTTTATACCCGGGACGACAACATGCGACGCTCAAACTCCCTGACGCGTTGACGGCAGTGCTCAATAGTCTGCGCCGTCATGACGCTGCGATTTTCATCCTTAAGTTCGCCGCCCAGATTACGCACCAGGCATTGCGCGGTTTCCACCATGTAATCGAAGGCGCGCATACTGTTATCCGGTCCAGGCAGACGTACAAAGAAGCAGACGCCAGGAAAGCGCTGCGACGCCATGTCTTTTCCAAATACGCCGGGCTCCATGGCGTTCGCCATACTGAACTGGACAGGACCCTCATCGAAGTCATGTTCGTAACGATGAAAGATCGCCATATCGCCCATCTGCATGCCGCAGGCCTCGACCAGATTGCGTAACGCAACGCCATCGAAGCCTTCTTCGTCCTTGCTCAGCACATTGATCACCAGTATCTCTTGAAGCGTCTTGGACGACTTTCCTGGCGAGCCTGCCCTGCCTCCTTTCTCCTCACGACTTTTCGGCGCTTCATCGCTACGCGGGGTTCCTGCGTGGAGCCCGGTCTGTTGCTGAATCGCGCTGATTTTCTTCAGAAACTTGTCTTTAAACGCAAGCATAGGTTCATGTTGGGACTCCTCATGGGCGACCGGCCTGTCTATCGGCTCCGCATGCAGATCCTCTTCCTTTTCAACTTCATCCTGTGGCTCTTCCTGCTCGAACTCCACCTCAGGCTCTGGCTCATGTTCATGCAGACTGTCGTATCCGCCCTGATATCCCTGCACGCGGAAATTATCCCGCTTCAGAAACTCTTTATAGGGGCTGTCTCTGTATGGGCCGTCGTCATCCGCTTCCGCGTCTTCTTCGACGTACTCCTCTTCATACTGTTCATCCCTAACCTGCTCGAAGCGTTGATAAGGCGAGAAGCTTTCCTGCTCTTCCGGCAGGCGCTCTTCCATCTCGTCCTCTTCCACAAACTCCGGCTCTCTGCGTCCATAGCCCTGGTTTGACATAGACTCTTCCAAGGCCTCATCCACTTCCAGAATCGGCGGCTCCGCCATGTCCTGGTCGTAGGGTTCTTCGCCCTGCCGACGCTCTCTTTCTTTAAGCTTCTCAGAGGGTTTGAAGGTAGGTTTGTATTTGACTTCCTTAATCGGCCGAGTGTAGTTCTGCTCCGCAGCTGGCTTGCCGTCTTTGATCACCCTGAAGCCACTGCCTGGCAGTTCTGGATTAAAGTCATCATCGATAGGCGTATTTTCGAAGTTGCCTCCCATACCCTGGGAGATTTCCAATGAATCCTTGCGCGCTCTTCTGACTCGGCGAAAACCATCTATAACCACGCCCAGGATTATGAGCAGGCCTATCATGATCAGCCATTCACGCAAACTGATATCCATTAATCTAATATCCCCAACTAAACATCATCATGGTATTCGCCAACCTGATCCCGCCTGTATTTCTTATCGATTGGCGAGTTAATTTATTCAATTCGCCGCTGCTTTACAATCCAGCGCGCCCTTACAACGCAGCCATTGCGGCCGCTTCTTCAACATCCACGGAAACCAGTCTCGACACGCCGGGCTCATGCATAGTAACCCCCATCAAGTGATCCGCCATTTCCATGGCGATCTTGTTGTGGGTAATGTAGATGAACTGCACCTGACCCGACATTTCTTTCACCATTCGAGCATAGCGCCCCACGTTGGCGTCGTCCAATGGCGCGTCCACTTCGTCCAACATACAGAACGGCGCGGGGTTGAGCTGGAAGATGGAGAAGATCAGCGCAATGGCGGTAAGCGCTTTCTCTCCACCCGACAACAAATGAATGGTACTGTTTTTCTTGCCCGGAGGCCGCGCCATAATGGCGACGCCGGTTTCCAGCAAGTCTTCCCCGGTTAACTCCAGATAGGCGCTACCGCCGCCAAAGACACGGGGAAACAAATTCTGCAGACCTTCGTTGACCTGATCGAAGGTTTCCTTGAACTTGTTGCGGGTTTCGCGATCGATTTTGCGAATTGCGTTCTCCAAGGTCTCCAATGCTTCCTGCAAGTCCTCATGCTGACCATCGAGATAGACTTTACGTTCGGACTGGGCTTCATATTCCTCAATCGCCGCCAGATTGATCGCGCCGAGACGCTCCACTTTACCGACGATTTGCTCAATGTCCCGTTGCAACTGTCCTTCGTCCGCATCTTCCGCCAGCAGTCCGATCACATTCTCGAGGTCGTACTGATCCTCCGCCATCTGGTCCCGCAAGGCGTTTTTACGAATATCCGTTTCCCGATGCTGCATGCGTAAAGATTCAATCCGGCTGCGCATGTTCTGGATCACCATTTCATTACGCTGCCGAGACGACTCATCGCCCTGCATCAACTGCTCCAAATCCGCGAGGCGGTTACGTTCGCGGGTCAGGATGTCCTCTTGTTGCATGCGCAACTCAAGATAACCTTCGAGACGCTCCTGCAACGCATCATTTGGATCTTGCAGAGTCTGCAGGCTTTCCTCCACCCACTGCATACGTTCACGGTTGCGCCGCAAGTTGGCGTCGCTTTTTTCCAGCGCCTGCCGTATCGACTCTCTCCGCGTGCTGAGCGCGCTGGCGCGTAACTGCATCTGGTGCGCATGCTCCCGATCCATACGCGCCTGAGTGCGCAAACCATCCAGCTTCTGCCGGACGTCATCGCGGCGATTGAGCAACTGCTCCTTCTTTTCCACGCTGCCTTCCAGGTCCATCAAGGCGGCGTTCCACACGCCCTTGCTTTCCTGCAGCCCCATCTGTTCTTCGTCGATCTGGAACTGTATCTCCGCAATCTCTGCGGCGATGGACTCCACCCTGCGCTGGACCTGCTCGCGTCGCGCTTCTTTAGCGCTCAAATCGGATTTGGTCTGCAACAATTGCTTGTTGATCTCAACCGATTCCTTTTGCAGCGTTTCCCTTTCTTCATCAAAACGACTCAGGGCCGCGTCAATGGTTTCCTTATCCTGAGACAACGACGCCAACTGCGCCGCCACCTCTTCCATTTCCTGCTCGATTTCCGCCAACCGACGATTGCGCGCGAGCAGGCCGTCGCCAGTCTGTTTCGCCGGCGGGGCCATGATCCAGTCCCGGCCGACCTGCATGCCGTCTGGCGTCAAAAAGAAAGCGCCATCAGACAGCTCAGAACGACGGTCAATCGCCGCAGCAAAACTGTCGGCGGAACGAACGCCGTCCAGCCACGCCGCCACCGCACTGTTAACGGAGCTGGCGCTGGCGAACCGCAATGCCTCGCTGGCGACCTCGTCCTCACACACCAGCGCCACACCTTTGGGCGGGGCATCTTGCAGGCGAGTCAGAAATTCACGACTGACCACGCGCGCGGACAAGCGAGCGCCCAGCACCGCTTCAAGCGCCGGCTCCCACTGCACCGCAACGCTCAATCTCTCTCCCAGCGTCGGCGCGTGATCAATCTCATGCAGCGCCAGCCACTCCAGCGCCTCCTGTCGGGAAGCCTGGCTATCGTGCTTTTGCAATGCCAACAGCGACGCCTGTTCGCCCTTCAGGGTTTGTTCACGGGTACGAGCGTCATTGATTCTGGCGTTGAGCGATTCTTTACGTTCCTGCTCTCCCTGCTCACGCACCCTCATTTCCTGATGAGACAGCGCCTGTTGATCCGCATGCATTTCCAGCTCCAGCATGCGTTCGCGCAAAATCTCCAAATCTTCATCATCATGAGCGCCGCCGATGAGGCTTTGCTCATCCGCCAGCTTACGCTTGCGCTCCATCAACTGCTGAACCAGTTTCTCCGCCTGCTGAATACGGGACTGCTCCACTTCCGCCGTTTTCTGCAGGTGCGCGGAGCTACGGGAAAAGTCATCCCACTCCTGTTGCCACAATTGCATGGCGTCTTCAGCCTGGGCCAACAATTCCGTGGACTCTTCTGATTTGGCCAGATGCTCTTCCAGCTCCGGCTCAATCATCATCAACTCTTCTTCCAGCTCCTGAAGATGTTGCTGCTCGCGCTCCAACTCTTCATTCAGTTCGCGATTGGTTTCCTGCAACTGCTGCATTTCCGCCTGCAATTGCTGCTCGCGCTCTTTCGCGTTGCGAATCTGCTGTTCCAGTTTGGCGATCTCAGCGCCGCTGCCGTAATAATCCGCCTGCGCCCGATTCACCGCTTCATTGGCGTCCGCCCGTTTCTCACGAAAACCTTCCAGACGGCTGTCGAGAGAGGTGCGTTCGTACAGCAGGCGCTCCAGCTCAACCTCTTGGCCGCGCAATTCTTCCTGCACGCTGGCGGCGCCTTTATCCAGCGTTCGCCATTTCAGAGCATTTAACAGCGCACGCTTGTCGCGTTCTTCCGCCTTCAACTCTTTGTAGCGCTCCGCCGCCTTGGCCTGGCGATGCAGATGCTGCAGCTGTCGATCCAGTTCTTCCCGAATATCAGAAAGCCGCTCCAGATTTTCCCGCGTCCGCTTCATCCGGGACTCAGTTTCCTTGCGTCGCTCCTTATACTTGGAGATCCCCGCCGCCTCTTCGATGAAAACCCGCAACTCTTCCGGCTTGGATTCAATCAGACGGGAGATCATGCCCTGTTCGATAATGGCGTAACTACGCGGCCCCAGACCGGTGCCTAGAAACAGATCCGTAATGTCTTTACGACGACATTTGTTGCCATTGAGGAAATAGAGTGACTGAGCGTCACGGGTGACTTTGCGCTTGACGGAAATTTCGTTGTAGCTGGAGAACTCGCCCTGCAACACACCGCCGGCGTTATCGAAGATCAGCTCGATGGAAGCCTGTCCCACCGGTTTTCGGGTGTTAGAGCCATTGAAAATGACGTCCGTCATGGACTCGCCGCGCAGGTGCTTGGCGGAACTCTCCCCCATCACCCAGCGCACGGCGTCAATAATATTAGATTTGCCGCATCCATTAGGTCCCACCACCGCAGCCATATTGCTGGGGAAATGCACGGTTGTCGGGTCTACGAACGACTTGAAACCGGCAAGCTTGATGGATTTTAGTCTCATGATGCGGAGGCTGCAGGAGCTGTCACAGGGTTTGTCCAGATATGGAGCGGGAGTTTAACGGATTAAACCCGGGCGGACCAGCGCGAAACGCAGCGCTCCCGCGGCTCTAGGCTAAGCGCTTGTATCCGCTGATGTTGTGATGTGACAAGGGCCCAGCAGCAATGATGGGACAGAACGTCGCAAAAATTATTGATTGAAAATCAGCCAACATGTCACTAAATTAATCTTTAGTCGAACAGGAGTTGTACGCAATGGAAATCAGCAAACGTAGTAACGACCAGCAATCGAACAAACATCACCGCTCAGACCGCTTCTTCGCTGTGGAAGGCAAGTGGTACTACCGCACGCGGGAAAAAATCCATCTGGGGCCTTATGAGGCGCTGGAGGAAGCGGAAGACGGCCTGATCGCCTATCTTCGCTATCTGCATGTAGCGGAACGCAGGGAGTAGTTCGCCCAGGTATCGGGGGTCAGGAAGATTCCTGCAGGATACTGATCACCAGATTCTTTTGATGCTCCGCAAAGCTCTCGATAACCAGCTTCACGCCAGCGAAGTCCCGCTGCTGCACGGCTTGTAATAAACCGTTGTAGAAGTTCATTGATTGGTAAAGCTCCCCTTTCTTGCGCCTGATCGCCAAATGGTAAGTGCGACTGATCGCCGGGCGCAGATTTTCCAGAATTTCCTCAAGATAGGGATTGCTCACCAGCGTCAGGCAGTAACTCATCACCGAAAAACCACTGTCGATGACCGATTCGAATGACGCCTCCTCATTCATCACTGCCCGGTTGATTTGCTGCACCTGGTTCATCACCGGGGCCAAATCGCTCTCCCGCCAGCTCTCCGCCACTTTACGGGCCAGCATCACCAGCAATGACGCATACACGTCATACAAACTTTCCACCTGATTGACGGTGAGGTCCGACACCACTGCGCCACGACGCGGATAGATTTCGATTAAATGACGACGCTCCAGAATCAACAATGCTTCGCGCACTGAGCCGCGACTGACTTCCAGGTCGCCAGCCACCTTAAGCTCCTGAATACGCTCATTGGCCCGCAACTCTCCAGTAATGATCAATCGACCTAAATGTTGCGCAATTTGTTCGGCCAAGCTTTCCGGCGCCTGAAACTTCATATCGGTGTGTTCCTAAAAACTCAGTTTAAGCAAAGAGTTGCGGTAAGAGACACGATTCTAGCATACCCCCGCCCAATGAAAATGGAGGAGTAAAAGTAAAAACTCCTTGATCAAATTGTTTGATTGTCTAACAATAAAACAAAAATCACTCCTCAAATAACAAGAAAAGGAGCCTCCTATGCCTGGACCTATTCGTCCACAACTTATGCTGCAAATAAAGAAGTGGGGGTATCTGATTTTCATGACCCCCCTGGGTCTCCCTATTCTGAGCTGGGCGCTGACTTCCCATTTCGGCCTGGGTGACGCAAGCGCCTGGATGACGATATTGTTCGTATTCGGCATTGTTCCGGTTTTGGACGCACTTATTGGCAAAGACGCCAGCAACCCGGATGAACAACTTCACACGCCCCATTTGGAAAAAAGTCTGTACTACCCCCTGCTGACCTTATCCTGCGTCCCCGCCTATCTATTCCTGATCATTTGGGGCGCGCACATTTTCAGTAGCGATCTCTATCACTGGGCGGGAAAGATTGGATGGCTGCTTTCCATAGGCGTCGTCGGCGGACTGGCTATTACGGTCGCTCATGAGCTGATCCACAAAAACTCCGTCCTGGAGCAAACAGCAGGCGGCTTACTACTCGCTATGGTGGGTTATGGCGGGTTTAAGGTGGAGCACATTCGGGGACACCATGTAAATGTCGCCACTCCGGCGGACGCCTCGTCATCCCGTTACAACCAGTCCCTCTATCATTTCCTGCCTCGCGCCATTTTCTCCAATGTCAAAAATGCATGGGTGCTGGAGCAACGGCGGCTGGCCAGGAAGGGACTGTCGTCACACTCCCCTTACAACGAGTTGATCTGGTGGTATGGCGTCAGCGCAGCCTTGTTGGCGGGTTTTACTTTAGCTTGGGGACTGATGGGCGCACTGTTCTTTGTTGGCCAGGGAGTAGTCGCCATTTTGTTGTTGGAAACCGTCAATTATCTAGAGCACTATGGTCTGCATCGGCGCGCCAAAGACGATGGGGGCTATGAACGCGTCACCCATCAGCACTCATGGAACTCCAACTACCTGCTCACCAACCTGATGCTGTTTCAGCTGCAGCGGCACTCAGATCATCACGCCAACGCCAAACGCCGCTATCAAGCGCTGCGGCATTACGACGAATCTCCGCAACTACCGGCCGGCTACGCCACTATGGTGTTGCTGGCGCTGGCTCCGCCACTCTGGCGTAAGGTTATGAACCCCAAAGTGAACCATTACTATCAGCAGGACACAAGCGCAGCGGAGAATCCTCAATAAACTTAAGGAGTTTCACGCTCTTGCGGCCGACAACAATTTGACGCCTGTTGCCGGTCGCCCCCTTCTAAGCGCCGAATCCCCGTCACACCGGCAAGTTCCTGCCTAGGTTCAATTGACTACATATTGCTGTTTTTCAAAGAATTAAAATCCGCTGGCATTGAAATGGCAGAGTTAGCCTTGCAAGCGCCGTTTTCGCCGCTGACGGCGGATATCTCAAGGCATAAGCAATACGCATGTAGTATCTATCGACGGGAGCATTCCATGTCCAACCTGACCACAGAACGAATGAGCGCTGATAACAAGGTTGTTGCCCTCGCCACTTCCAATGACTCGCTGACTCTGCGGCTGGAGCACGTCGCCGGGACAATGCTGCGCAAGCTGCAAACGACGCTTGAAGTTGAAGAGTTACTGCAGATTTTCGTGGGTGAAGCCAGCGCGCTGGTCGCCATAGACGGCTACTCCCACGTTTATAACAATCGTACTTGCGGAGCGCGTAAACGGGGAACGCCGCATCAATTGAATTATCGCCTCACGCTGGCGGAAGAAGCCTTGGGAGAAATCACTTTCTATCGGGGCGACCGCTTTACAGACAGCGATATCCATATCATCGAAACACTGCTTGGCAGCCTGGTGTACCCTCTGCGCAACGGTTTGCGCTACCAGGAAGCCATGAACGCCGCGTTGTCCGACTCCCTGACCGGCGTCGCCAACAAACGGGCTTTTGACTATCAGTTACATAGAGAAGTGTCTCTGGCGACCCGTTACAAATACAAGCTGTCGATGCTGTTTTTCGATATCGACTACTTCAAGAAGGTCAACGACACCTATGGGCACGCCGCTGGCGATGCATTGCTGCAACAGTTGGCCAAAGTGGTTCAGGATAATTGCCGTGATTCGGATCTGTGCTTCCGTTTCGGCGGCGAAGAGTTCGCCATGTTGCTGGCCAAAACGGAATCAGAGGGCGCCTACGCCATTGCAGAGCGTCTTCGTGAGGCCGTTGCAAACACCACATTTCAACATGAAGGCCATGATATCTCCTTCACGATCAGTATTGGCGTAGCGACCTACGATGGCGTTGAGAATCGGAATGACTTTCTGGAGCGTGCGGATCAGGCCCTGTACGACGCCAAGCATGCGGGTCGCAACAGGACCAAAATTGCGCCCCAGGATCAAGAAGAGACGCTGACCCAGGCGGCGAACTGAGTTCGCCGCCATTCAACCCTTACTGAGGTTTACGTCTGCCAGGGCCTGGTTTACGACCCGTTGTTTGACGTGAGGGCGCCGATCTGCGCTCGTCCGAAGCGGCGGCCGGTTTGCGCGCAGGGGCGCGTCCAGTACGGCCATTGGAGGGTTTAGGCTTGGAAGCGCCGCTCTTGCCCTGCTGGCGCTGCAATTTTTCCTTTGTATGCGGCGTCAGAGACGCAATCGTCTTCGGCTGCATTCCCGCCATTTCATACAGTACATTGACGTCTTTTTGTCCCGCCATCTCCCAATTGCCCAAGCGAACACGGCTGGGCAGGAACATGTACCCATAGCGCACTCGCTTCAAGCGACTGACGGTAACGCCTTGAGACTCCCAAAGGCGACGCACTTCGCGGTTGCGCCCTTCCTGCAATACGACATGGAACCAACGGTTGCTGCCGCTACCGCCGGCCTCCTTGATATCCGAAAATTTGGCGAGGCCATCTTCCAGCAGCACGCCGTCCTGCAGTCGGGTCACCATTTCTTCAGTCACTTCACCATGCACGCGCACCGCGTACTCACGGTCTATTTGCGAAGAGGGGTGCATCAATCTGTTGGCGAGTTCGCCGTCTGTCGTGAAGATCAACAAACCCGTGGTATTGATGTCCAGACGTCCTACCGCCACCCAGCGTCCACTTTTCAGTTTAGGCAAACGCGCAAACACCGTAGGGCGACCTTCCGGGTCCTTGCGGCTGGTGACCTCACCTTCCGGCTTGTTGTATACCAGCACCATGGTTTCCTCAGCGTCCACCATGGAGATCTTGTGGCCATCGACCGAGATCTTGTCCTCAGCGGTGACGCGATCGCCCAAATGCGCGACTTTGCCGTTGACGCGAACGCGACCGCCGCTGATCCACTCTTCAGCCTCTCTACGGGAGGCAAGCCCTTGCCGGGCGATCACTTTCTGAAGTTTCTCGCCCTGCGCCTTTTCACCGGAAGGTTCTATCATCTATTTCGCCTTAACTGTAATCACCAACACCCTCATCAATGCAATGTGGCGTCGGAGGATGGCGGATCGGCTTCCATCGTTTCGGAAGCGTCCGCCGCATTTGCTTGCAGATCCAGTTCCAGAGCCCGGCCGATTTCCTCCAAGCTTCTGACCTCCGCCAAGGGCGGCAACTGATCCAATGTCTTTAAATTAAAATAGTCGAGAAATTGGCGCGTGGTGGCGAATAGCGCCGGCCGGCCCGGCACGTCCTTATGACCAACGACGCGCACCCATTCTCTTTCCTGCAGCGTTTTCATGATCTGGCTGCTGACCGCCACGCCGCGAATATCTTCGATGTCGCCTCGCGTAATGGGCTGTCGATAGGCGATGATCGCCAACGTTTCCAGCATAGCGCGGGAGTATCGCTGTGGACGCTCTTCCGTCAGGCGCCCCACCCAGGGCGCGAACTCATCGCGCACCTGGAATCGATAACCGCTGGCCACTTCCACCAGGTTGACCGCACGCTTGGCATAAGCCGCCGTCAATTCTTTAAGCGCAGCCTTAACCTCATCCCGTTGCGGCGGCGTAAAGTCCTCGACGAACATCGTCATCAACTGATCCACCGTCAGGGGTCTATCACTGGCGAACAGCATCGCCTCGATCAACTGCGTCAGATTAACCGCCATCGTCACCTTCGCTCGTTTCCACCTCAGGTTCGTTCTCGATTTCACCCCGGGCGCGCACATGAATTTCGCCAAACATTTCGGTTTGGACCAATTCCAACAAAGACTCTTTTACCAGCTCCAGCACCGCCAGAAACGTCACCACCACACCTAATTTTCCCTCATCAAAGGGAAACAGATCCGTAAACAGGGTGAAGTGATCCGCCGACACTCTTTCCAGCACCTGGGTCATACGCTCCCGGGTGGAAAGCCTTTCTTTTTCAATCTGGTGATGCTCAAACAGCTCCGAGCGTTTCAGCACTTCCTGCAGCGCCAATAAAACTTCCGTCAACGACACATCCGGGTGCTTTTTTTCCCGCTGCAGTGTGGGTATTTCCGGATTCGCCGTATAGAAATCGCGATCCATGCGCGGCAATTCATCGATACGTTCCGCCGCTGTTTTGAAACGCTCGTATTCTTGCAAGCGTCGAATCAATTCCGCGCGTGGGTCTTCCTCTTCCTCATCATCGTCCTTGCGCCGCGGCAACAGGAAGCGGGATTTTATTTCCGCCAACATCGCCGCCATCACCAAATACTCCGCCGCCAACTCGAAGCGCATATCCTCCATCACCCGAATGTAATCCATGTACTGACGGGTGACGTCCGACACGTTGATATCAAGGATATCCATATTCTGCCGACGGATCAGATACAGCAACAAATCCAGCGGGCCTTCAAACGACTCCAGGAAAACTTCCAGCGCGTCCGGTGGAATATATAGATCCGAAGGCAGCTCGGTAAACGGACTGCCCCCCACCATCGCCAAAGGCAGTTCCTGCTGAACCGGAAGCTGCTCTGTCTGGCTGTCCGAGGGGGCGTCGGCGTTTTGCATTATCAGTCGTACGCCAGACCTATGGCGCTGCGAACTTCTTCCAAGGTCGCCTTAGCGGCGTCTCTCGCGTGATCGCAGCCTTCTGCGATGATGCTGCGCACCAGTCCAGGGTCTTCTTCGTAGCGCTTGGCGCGCTCACGCATTGGGCGTTGTTCTTCTATGATGGCGTCGGCCACCGGCTTTTTACACTCAATACAGCCGATACCGGCGGAGCGACACCCTTGCTGCGCCCAGGACTTAGTGGCTTCGTCAGAATATACTTGATGCAGCTGCCACACCGGGCATTTATCTGGATCACCGGGGTCCGTGCGACGCACCCTCTGTGGGTCCGTCTGCATGGTGCGAACTTTTTCCGAAATGCTGTCTGCGTCTTCACGCAAACCAATCGTATTGCCGTAGGACTTGGACATTTTTTGACCATCCAAGCCAGGCATTTTCGCTTCGGGCGTCAGCAGTGGCTGAGGTTCGGGCAGAATAACTTTGCCCCCGCCTTCAAGGAATCCGTATAAACGCTCTCTGTCGCCAAGTGATATATTTTGCTGATCACGCAGCAGCGCCCGTGCTGTCTCCAGCGCCTCGCCATCGCCCTGCTCCAGATAGCGCTTGCGCAGGCTCTCGTACAGTTTGGCTGTCTTCTTGCCCATTCTTTTGATCGCCGCTTCAGCCTGCTCTTCAAAGCCCGGCTCACGACCATAAAGATGGTTGAAACGCCGCGCCACCTCGCGCGTCATCTCTATATGCGATACCTGATCCGCTCCTACCGGCACCCAGCCCGCGCGATACACCAGAATATCCGCGCTTTGCAGCAACGGATACCCCAGGAATCCATAGGTGGCCAGGTCTCTTTCTTTGAGTTTTTCCTGCTGATCTTTAAAAGTCGGCACTCTTTCCAGCCAACCTAAAGGCGTGATCATGGAGAGAAGAAGATGCAGTTCCGCGTGCTCCGGCACACGTGACTGTACAAACATGGTGGCGGAGCCCGGATTAATGCCCGCGGCCAGCCAGTCTATCACCATTTCCCACACAGACTGTTCAATGTCGTAAGGGGTTTCGTAGTGAGTGGTCAGAGCATGCCAATCGGCGACGAAGAAGAAACATTCGTACTCATGCTGTAACTGTACCCAGTTTTTCAGCACTCCATGGTAATGACCCAGATGGAGTTTTCCCGTCGGTCGCATTCCCGACAACACACGACGCTGCGAATCCACAGAGGCCAAGTTATTTCCCCAAGTTTTTATTAAAGCACCAGTTATGACGGCGTCAGAAATTACGCCAAAAATGAGTCTAATTGCGTGGGATTATAGCGTTAAAAGGGCGGGAGTGAAATTTGGGAGTGGAATGCCGGCCTTTATACCGACTGGGTTGAAGGCGATAACCATCTGCGAAAAATAGAAAAGCCGCCATATGGCGGCTTTTCAGACAGGCGGAAAACTTATTTCCAGCCAGTCACTTCAGCCAGCGCCTTGCCGATATCGGCCAGACTTCTAACTGTTTTAACGCCAGCCTGCTCCAGCGCTGCAAACTTTTCAGCCGCAGTGCCTTTGCCGCCCGCGATGATCGCGCCGGCGTGGCCCATGCGCTTACCAGCAGGCGCTGTTACGCCGGCAATGTAAGAAACAACAGGCTTGGTGACGTTGTTCTTGATGTACTCCGCCGCTTCTTCTTCCGCAGTGCCGCCGATTTCACCGATCATGACGATCGCTTCAGTCTGGGCGTCCTTCTGGAACATTTCCAGAATGTCGATGAAGTTGGAGCCAGGAATCGGGTCGCCGCCGATGCCCACGCAAGTGGACTGGCCGAAACCGAAGTCAGTGGTCTGCTTAACGGCTTCATAAGTCAGGGTGCCGGAACGGGAAACGATACCGACTTTACCTGGCTTGTGAATGTGACCAGGCATGATGCCGATCTTGCATTCGCCAGGAGTGATAACGCCTGGGCAGTTAGGTCCGATCAGACGCACGCCCAGCTCGTCGCACTTCACTTTCGCATCCAGCATGTCCAGAGTAGGAATGCCTTCAGTGATGCACACGATCAGTTTGATGCCTGCGTTAGCCGCTTCCAGGATGGAGTCTTTACAGAAAGGCGCAGGAACGTAGATAACAGACGCTTCCGCGCCAGTTTGTTCTACAGCTTCTTTAACTGTGTTGAACACAGGCAGACCCAGGTGAGTCTGACCACCTTTACCAGGAGTCACGCCGCCAACCATTTTGGTGCCGTACGCAATTGCCTGTTCAGAATGGAATGTGCCCTGGGAGCCAGTGAAACCCTGGCAGATGACCTTGGTATTTTTATCGATCAAAATACTCATTATTTACCCTCCGCTGCTTTAACCACGGCTTCAGCAGCATGAGTCAGACTTTCCGCTGCGATAATGTTCAACCCGCTGTCGGCAAGTTTCTTAGCGCCCAGCTCGGCGTTGTTGCCTTCCAGACGTACGACCACAGGAATCTTGACGCCAACTTCTTCTACAGCGCCGATGATGCCGTCAGCAATCAGGTCGCAACGAACGATGCCGCCGAAAATGTTGACCAGAACCGCTTTTACGTTGTCGTCGGAGAGAATGATTTTGAACGCTTCAGTCACGCGCTCTTTAGTCGCGCCGCCGCCTACGTCCAGGAAGTTAGCGGGCGCGCCGCCGTGCAGCTTAACGATGTCCATGGTGCCCATGGCCAGGCCTGCGCCGTTAACCATACAGCCGATGTTGCCTTCCAGCGCAACGTAGTTCAGTTCCCACTTGGCTGCATGAGCTTCGCGAGGATCTTCCTGCGAAGGATCGTGCATGTCGCGAATGCGCGGCTGACGGTACAGAGCGTTGCCGTCTACAACCACTTTCGCGTCCAGACAGTGCAGGTTGCCGTCTTTAGTGATAACCAGCGGGTTCACTTCCAGCAGCGCCAGATCCAGATCTTGGAACAGTTTCGCCAGGCCCAGGAAAATTTTAGTGAACTGCTTAACCTGATCGCTGTTCAGACCCAATGCGAACGCCAGTTCACGCGCTTGATAAGGCTGTGCGCCGACCAGCGGGTCGATAACTGCTTTCAGGATTTTTTCAGGAGTCTCTTCAGCGACTTTCTCGATTTCAACGCCGCCTTCGGTAGACGCCATAAACACGATGCGACGCGTGCCGCGATCCATTACCGCGCCCAAGTACAGTTCCTGATCGATGTCCGTGCAGGACTCAACCAGAATCTTGTTAACAGGCTGACCTTTCTCGTCGGTCTGATAGGTTACCAGGTTATGACCAAGCCACTTCTCAGCAAATGCCTTAATCTCTTCCTTGGAAGATACTAACTTAACGCCACCCGCTTTACCGCGGCCGCCTGCGTGAACCTGCGCTTTAACCACCCACTGGCTTCCGCCAATGGAGTCAGCGGCAGACATGGCCTCTTGTGCGGACTCACAGGCAAAGCCCTTGGAGACGGGCAGACCATAGTCCGCAAAGAGTTGCTTAGCTTGATACTCATGAAGATTCATAACGTTTTCCGCTTTTTAGTCAGCTTTCGACTTATTTACCACCGTGCAAACGAGCACAACGTTTCACGTTCTCGCGAGCAGGCTTCCAGCATGAGACTCAAACTTCTCAGCCTGCGCGCAAAACTGCGCCATGTCCGCTTAGGTGACCTCTCTAACACACTCTTTAAATCGAGAGCCCAGTTTTGGCGCCCTGTCTCTTCAACGGCGGCTGGCCAGACGCTTTGACGTCTCACCTACGCCGCATTCGCCGAAGGGGCGGTCGCGCTCCTTCCCGACGCTCTCAAAACAAAAGGAGGGGCAATCCCCTCCTTATTCAGCCTTAGCGCTTCTTGCGCTGGGCAATGTGGATGGCTTTGCCTTCCACCGCCAGAGCCGCTTCGTGCACCGCTTCGGAAAGCGTTGGGTGCGCGAATACAGTCATGGCCAAGTCCTCGGAGCTGGAGCCGAACTCCATCGCAATCACGCCCTGAGCGATCATTTCTGACGCCTGAGGACCTACGATATGCACGCCAAGAATACGGTCAGTGTCCTTATGAGCAAGAATCTTCACCATGCCCATGGTCGCGTTGGCGGCCATAGCGCGACCGCTTGCAGCGAATGGGAATGTGCCGACCTTGTACTCTTCGCCTTCCGCCTTCAACTGCTCTTCTGTCTTACCAACCCAGGCGATTTCCGGATGAGTGTAGATAACCCATGGAATGCAGTCATAGTTGACGTGGCCTTTGTGACCAGCGATACGCTCCGCCACAACGATGCCTTCTTCCGACGCCTTGTGCGCCAGCATAGGGCCACGCACAACATCGCCGATAGCCCATACGCCCGGCATATTGGTCTTGCACTGATCATCAACAAAGATGAAGCCGCGCTCGTCCAGGTTTACGCCAGAATCAGCGGCCAACAGATTGTCGGTGTTCGGCGCGCGGCCGACGGCGACAATCAACTTGTCCACTTTCAGTTCGTGGTCGCCTTTGGTGTCGCTGTAAGACACTTTCACTACGCCACGCTTCACTTCAGAGCCAGTCACCCGGGCGCGCAGACGAATGTCCAGGCCCTGTTTGGTGAACTGCTTGAGCGCTTCTTTAGCCAGTTGCTGATCCACTGCGCCCAGGAAAGTATCCTGCGCTTCCAGAACTACAACTTCAGAACCAAGACGCGCCCAAACGCTACCCAGCTCCAAACCAATAACGCCAGCGCCGATCACGCCAAGACGCTTGGGAACTTCGCTGAATTCCAGCGCGCCGGTAGAGTCGACAACATGCTCGTTAAGCGGAGTAGGAGGAATTTCGACTGGACGGGAGCCCGTTGCGATGATGACGTTTTCTGCGTCATATACGGTAACGTTGCCCGCGTTGTCAGTGACTTCCACTTGCTTGTTGGCCAGCAGTTTACCTGCGCCATGGATGGAAGTGACGCCATTCGCCTTGAACAGAGAAGCGATGCCCTGAGTCAGGTTCTTGACGATGTTGTTCTTGCGACCCTGCATTTTGGCTACGTCGACAGTTACGTCTTGCGCCATGATGCCGTGGGTTTCAAAGTCGTGTTTGGCTTCTTCAAATTTGTGTGAAGACTCCAGCAGCGCTTTGGAAGGGATACATCCCACGTTCAGACAGGTGCCGCCAAATACTGGCTTGCCTGCTTCGTTGCTCCATTTTTCCACGCACGCCGTTTTCAATCCGAGCTGCGCCGCGCGTATCGCAGCGACATATCCACCGGGACCCGCACCGATTACGATTACGTCGAATTTATCTGCCATATTACTTTCCAATTCTTAGTTATAGGTACATAAAAGGTTTCCCGACAATGCCCCTCCGCAACCGCGCGGAGGGAGCATGACGCGCCGGAAAACTCGGCGGCGAATGCGCTGGATCAGATATCCAGCAGAATCCGCGCAGGATCTTCCAGCAGATCCTTGATAGTCACCAAAAACTGTACCGCTTCCTTACCGTCGATCATGCGGTGGTCGTATGACAGCGCCAGGTACATCATCGGCAGAATCACCACTTGGCCATTTACAGCCATCGGACGCTCCTGGATTTTGTGCATACCCATAATAGCGGTTTGCGGCGGGTTCAGGATCGGCGTGGACATCAATGAACCGAAAACCCCGCCATTGGAAATGGTGAACGTTCCGCCAGTCATGTCTTCGATTGACAGCTTGCCGTCGCGCGCTTTCTTACCGAAGTCGCCGATGGTGGATTCAATTTCCGCCAAGCCCATTTGATCTGCATCGCGCAGGATAGGCACAACCAGACCGCGCTCGGTGGATACCGCTACGCCAACGTCCTGATAACCGTGGTAAACGATGTCGTTACCATCGATAGAAGCGTTCACAGCGGGAAAACGCTTCAACGCTTCACAGGCCGCTTTAACGAAGAAGGACATGAAGCCCAGCTTCACGCCGTTATGACGCTTCTCGAACAGATCTTTGTATTGCTTACGCAGATCCATGATCGGCTTCATGTTGACTTCGTTGAAGGTAGTCAGCATTGCAGAGTTATGCTGAGCATCCAGCAGACGACGCGCGATGCTGGCGCGCAGACGAGTCATCGGCACGCGTTTCTCTGGACGCGCTCCAGCTGGAGATTCAATAGCAGGCATAGCCGGCGCCGCTGCAGGTTGAGCGGAGGACTTCACTTCAGCAGTAACGCTGGTAGTGTTGGAAGACAAGTGGTTCATCACGTCTTCCTTGGTCACTCTACCGCCTTTACCTGTGCCCTGAATGTCGGAAGGATTCAGATTGTTCTCTTCCGCCATTTTGCGCGCGGATGGGCTCAGAATCGCTTCCTGACCCGCCTTGGCTTCAGTCGCCGCCTGTGGCTTTTCTTCCGCAGCGGCAGGCACCGCCGTTCCAGCCGCGCCTTCTTTAAATACTGCAATAACTTCTTCGCTAAGCACCGTCTCGCCTTCGCCTTTGAGAACTTTCTCAATGACGCCGGCTGCGGGCGCTACAACCTCGAGCACCACTTTATCCGTCTCGATATCGACCAGTAGCTCGTCCCTAGCCACGGATTCCCCAGGTTTTTTATGCCAAGTCGCCACTACGCCGTCCGCGACGGACTCTGGGAAAGTAGGAGCTTTAATTTCGATCGCCATCTTTTATCCTTTGTACTAACTAAGCGCCTGTTTAAATAGTAAAGGCATCGTTAACTAATTTAGCTTGCTCTTCCGCATGGACATGGCCATAGCCCGCAGCAGGAGCGGCGGAGCCCGGACGTCCAGCGTACTCGAGATAGAGTTTCGGGTGCGTCTTCGCGAGGACGTTACGCATATGGTGCTGACTGCAGTACCAGGCGCCCTGGTTCATTGGCTCTTCCTGACACCAGACGATATTGGTCAACTTCTTGTACGCAGACAAAACTTCTTCCAGATCGTCTTCGGGGAACGGGTACAACTGCTCTATGCGGATAATCGCCACGTCCTGTATGTTTTCATTACGACGCTTATCCAACAAGTCGTAATACACCTTACCGCTACACATAATGACCCGACGAACCTGCTTCGGATCGATATGGTCGTCGATCTCGCCAAGGACGGTGTGGAAGTGACCTTCGGCAAGCTCCTCAACCGTAGAGACCGCGTCTTTATGGCGCAGCAGACTCTTCGGACTCATCGCCACCAGAGGCTTACGCAGCGGACGCTTAACCTGACGACGCAGCATATGGAATACCTGCGCAGGCGTGGTCGGCACGCAGACCTGGATATTGTGCTCAGCGCACAACTGCAGATAACGCTCCAGACGCGCTGAAGAGTGCTCTGGTCCCTGCCCTTCATAGCCGTGCGGCAGCAACATGGTCAGACCGCATAAACGGCCCCACTTGTGCTCGCCACTGGTGATGAACTGGTCGATAACAACCTGGGCGCCGTTAGCGAAGTCGCCGAACTGAGCTTCCCAAATCACCAGGGTTTTCGGGTTAGTCGTGGCGTAGCCATATTCGAACGCCAACACCGCCTCTTCAGAGAGGTAGGAGTCGTAGATGTCGAACACGGACTGTCCTTCCGCCAAATGCTGCAACGGAATATGCAATCCGCCGTCCTTCTGATTATGAAGAACCGCATGCCTATGGGAGAAAGTGCCGCGACCAACATCCTGACCGGTCAGACGTATGCTATGACCTTCATGCAACAAGGTTGCATACGCCATAACCTCTGCATAACCCCAGTTCACCGGCATAGCGCTTTGAGTCATTTTCTTGCGGTCTTCCAAGATTTTGGAGACCTGACGCTGAGGCACGAATCCGTCAGGCAGCACATCCATTTTCCGGCCGAGCTTCTGCAGCGTTTTAAGATTGATGCCAGTCTTGCACTTGGCTGTCCATTTGTGGCCCAGGTAGGGAGACCAGTCAACAAACAACTCTTTATTAGGCTCTTTCACCAAGCTTTTAACGACGTGATCGCCTTTATCCAGCAGATCGCGATATTCGTTTTCCAGGCGAGCGGATTCTTCTTCGGTGATGACGCCTTCGTTAATCAACCGCTGAGCGTAAATCTGGCGGGTGGTTGGCAGGCTTTTGATGCATTGATACATCAACGGCTGAGTCGCAGAAGGCTCATCCGCTTCGTTGTGACCACGGCGGCGGTAACACAACAGGTCGATTACCACATCTTTCTTAAAGGTGTTGCGGTAATCCATCGCCACCTGTGTAACGAACAGAACCGCTTCCGGGTCATCGCCGTTAACGTGGAAAATGGGCGCTTGAACCATTTTCGCAACGTCGGTGCAATACTCGGTGGAGCGCGCGTCTTCACGGCGATGAGTAGTGAAACCAACCTGGTTATTAATGATGATGTGGACAGTGCCGCCAACGCCGTAACCACGGGTCTGGCTCATCTGGAACGTTTCCATGACAACGCCCTGACCTGCGAACGCAGCGTCACCATGCATGATCACAGGCACAACCGCATCACCGGCAGTATCGTCACGACGATCCTGGCGCGCTCTTACAGAGCCTTCCACTACCGGAGAAACGATTTCCAGGTGCGAAGGGTTGAACGCCAACGCCAAGTGAACTTCGCCACCTGGGGTCAGAACGTTGGAAGAGAAGCCCTGGTGATACTTCACATCGCCGGAACCTTCATCCGACAGACGCTTGCCTTCAAACTCGTCAAACAACGCCTTGGGGTTTTTACCCAGTGTGTTGACCAGCACGTTCAAACGACCACGGTGCGCCATACCGATAACGATTTCTTTGGCGCCGTAGCTTCCCGCTCTCTGAATCAATTCATCCAGCAAGGGAATCAAGCTCTCGCCGCCTTCAAGGCCAAAGCGCTTGGTGCCTGGATAACGTGAAGATAAGTATTTTTCGAGACCTTCCGCCGCGCTCAATCTTTCTAACAGGTGATAGCGACGCTCTTTCTCATATACAGGATGCGAGCGCACTGATTCAAGACGCTGCTGAACCCAGCGCTTTTCTTCAGTGTTAACGATATGCATGTACTCGGCGCCGACGGTATCGCAGTAGGTAAACTCTAAACCGCGAATGATCTCGCCGAAGGTCATGGTCTCTACGCCGAAGCACAATGAACCAGTCTGGAATACAGTATCCAGGTCCGCTCGGGTCAAGCCGTGATATTCCAACTCCAAGTCCGCGACATGCTCGCGCACCATCAGGTTGAGGGGATCCAGTTTGGCTTTCTGATGTCCACGAAAACGGTAGGTGTTAATCAGCTGCAGCACCTTGACCTGTTTACGTTCATGCTCAGTGCTGACCAATGATGTTGGACTGGCTTCGACAGCCGCTGCGCGTCTGCGCGACAGTTTCAGGAACTGCTCTTTAATGACGGAGTGAGGAATATCCTGACTGGGCAGCCCTTCCTCTTTTGGCAGTTTGTCGAAATACTCACGCCAGGCCTGGGGTATGCCGTTAGGATCGGTGAGATAGGTCTCATAGAGTTGCTCAACATAGGCAAAGTTCCCACCTGCCAAATGGGAAGTCCGCCACAGCTGCTCCATCGTGCTTTCGTGCATATAGCTCGCCTTGGTTGCATCAGGGAACTATCTGCTTAAGGCCACTGATTACGGCTCGTTCCAGCGTCGCAAAGGCGTGCCAAACCACAGATAGCGCAGAGGACATCTGCATAACCCCGTAGGTTTACAACAGTAAACCACCCCGTCCTTAAAATAGAGGGAGTGGATTTCCTACCAGTTCAGTTTGTTTATGTCGCGCGCATGTTCTGCAACACGCGCGCGCTATTAGCTTCTTAGTATAGACAGCTAATTCAGCAACGACCGTAACAGTGTAATTTTTTAAATTATAGTTTTAAGTAGCACGCTGTAAGAGCATATTGCGTATGTGGCCAATGGCTCTGGTTGGATTCAGGCCTTTCGGGCAAACGCTTACACAATTCATGATTCCCCGGCAGCGGAATACGCTGAACGGGTCGTCGAGATTCGCCAATCTTTCTTCGGTAGAAGTGTCGCGACTGTCAACCAGGAATCTGTATGCCTGCAACAAGCCAGCGGGACCAACGAACTTATCTGGGTTCCACCAGAACGACGGGCATGAAGTAGAACAGCACGCACAAAGAATACATTCATACAGGCCGTCCAGCTTTTCACGCTCTTCGGGTGACTGCAATCGCTCAATCGCCGGAGGCGGATTGTCATTCACCACGAATGGCTTAATTTTCTCGTACTGCTTGTAGAAAATCGCCATATCCACAACCAGATCGCGAATAACCGGCAACCCTGGCAACGGACGCAAAATCAGCTTGTTGTTTTTCACCACCTGAGAAAGAGGAGTGATGCACGCCAAGCCATTTTTGCCGTTCATGTTCATGCCGTCGGAGCCGCACACGCCCTCACGGCATGAACGACGATACGCCAGGGTCGGATCTTTCTCTTTCATCAGTCCCAGCACGTCCAGAACCATAAGGTCCTTGCCCGCAGGGACTTCCAGCTCCACATCCTGCATGAAGGGAGCTTCGTCAACTTCCGGATTATAACGATAGATGCTTACCAACATAACTCTGTCTCCCCAACGACACTAGTAACTACGAGCTTTTGGAGGAAATGGCTCCACAATTTTAGGCGCGAAGTTTACTTCCCGCTTGCTTACCCGCTTGTCCACAGGGAAGTAAAGAGAGTGCTTCAGCCAATTGTCGTCGTCCCGTTCAGTGTAGTCGTTACGGGCGTGCGCTCCGCGGCTTTCCTTTCTTTCTTCAGCCGCAACAGCCGTCGCATAAGCGACCTCGTACAGGTTATCCAGCTCTAAAGCTTCGATACGAGCGGTATTGAACGCCATGCTCTTGTCTTCAAGAACCGTGTTCTTCACACGTCCGCCCAATTCTTCCAGCAGCTTCAGACCTTTCTGCATGCTTTCGCCATCGCGGAACACACCGAAATATAGCTGCATAGTGTTCTGCAGGTCTTTACGTACTTCCGCCACTTTTTCAGAGCCGGAGCCGCTGTTCAGTCTGTCCAGACGCGCCATAGTTGCGTCGATATCGGATTCAGATGCGTCATCCACGCCGTAACCGTCTCTCAGCATCTTCTCGATGTGAAGTCCTGCTGCGCGACCAAATACAACCAAATCCAACAGCGAGTTGCCGCCCAGACGGTTTGCGCCGTGTACGGATACGCATGCAGCTTCGCCACAGGCGAACAAGCCATCGATAACTTTGTCGTTACCGTTTGCGTCCTGAGTCAGCGCCTGACCGCCGATGTTGGTCGGAATACCGCCCATCATATAGTGACAGGTTGGAACAACCGGAATAGGTTCTTTTGCAGGATCTACGTGCGCGAATGTCTTCGACAACTCCACGATGCCAGGCAAACGCAGGTGTAACGTCTCTTCACCCAGATGATCCAGCTTCAGCAATACGTGGTCTTTGTTGGGACCGCAACCGCGACCTTCAAGGATTTCCATAATCATGGAGCGGGCGACGACGTCACGACCAGCCAGGTCTTTCGCGTTAGGCGCATAACGTTCCATGAAACGCTCGCCTTCGCCATTGATCAAATAACCGCCTTCACCACGACAACCTTCCGTCACCAGTACGCCAGCTTCGGCGATACCAGTTGGGTGGAACTGCCACATTTCCATGTCCTGCGCCGGGAAGCCAGCGCGAAGAGCCATACCGACGCCGTCGCCAGTATTGATCAATGCGTTAGTGGTGGATGCGTAGATACGGCCTGCACCGCCAGTAGCCAGAACTGTCGCCTTGGCTTTGACGTAAACAGTTTCACCAGTTTCGATGCAGATAGCCGTTACGCCAACTACCGCGCCAGACTGGTTTTTAACTAGATCGACCGCATACCATTCATTTAAAAAGGTAGTGCCGCCGCGCAGGTTGCCCTGATAAAGAGTGTGCAGCAGCGCATGACCAGTACGGTCCGCCGCCGCGCAGGTGCGAGCAGCCTGGCCGCCCTTACCGAAATCTTTGGACTGACCGCCAAAAGGACGCTGATAGATGCGCCCTGTCTCCGTACGGGAGAAAGGCAGTCCCATGTGTTCCAGTTCAAATACTGCTTGAGGACCTACCGAACACATATATTCGATTGCATCCTGATCGCCGATATAGTCCGACCCCTTTACGGTGTCGTACATGTGCCAGCGCCAATCGTCGTTCGGGTCCGAACTGGCGATGGCGCAGGTGATCCCGCCCTGAGCGGAAACAGTGTGAGAACGGGTTGGGAATACTTTGGTGATACAAGCGGTTTTCACGCCGGACTGCGTCAACTGCAGCGCCGCGCGCATCCCGGCGCCGCCGCCGCCGATTACGATGGCATCGTAAGAAAGAGTTCTAAGTTTAGACATGGATTACAGCCCCCACAAAATTTGCACGCCCCAGATGAAGTAAACGAACATGATGGTTCCGCACGCGGCTTGCGCAACGAAACGGACCACGCCGTTTTTCATGTAGTCGGTGGTAATCGTCCACAAACCGATCCACGCGTGCGCACCAAGCGCCACCAGCGCAGCCAGGGAGAAAATTCTCATCCAAGTCTTGGCGAACAGTGCGCTCCATACTTCATAGGTCAGATCCGGCGTAAACACCAGGACGCCAACCATAAATGCGGTATAAAGAGCCAACACAACAGCGGAGACCCGCTGCACCATCCAATCATATGCGCCGCTACGGCCTAAATTGGTGACGCTGGTTACCATATCCAAACTCCCGCCAACAGAATGAGCACAACAGAAACGGCTATCACAACCTTCGCTGCGATCTGCCCGCCCTTCAGGGTTTCACCGAAACCAGCATCCATAATGAGGTGCTTGATGCCAGCGACGAAGTGATAGAACAATGCGGCGAGAATGCCCCAAAGAATTAATTTTGCAAGAAAACTGTCCATGACTGACTGAAGGGAAGCAAAACTTTCCTTGCTCGCCAGAGATGCGTCGAGCCCCCACAACAGGAACGCTATTGCAATGAAGATAATTACACCTGATATCCGATGCAGAATAGATGTAATTGCGGGTAGAGGAAAATGGAATTTCGTCAGATCTAGATTAACAGGTCTTTTGCTATTCACAGCTTCACACTCGATTATAGCCATACAGGCGGATTATTTAAGAATGGACCTATTTGGCGGCGGGAATCCTTATGAGGCCTCCGCTTACGGGTTGCAGATTATAGTTTCCCACCTGGTAAATTACAAACGCAACAACCGTTTATAGCCCACTTAATTTAGCGCCGGACATGAGCTTTTCTGATTTGGGCCGGCAATTTATTCTTTCATACGCAGTGTGAAGCCCCTCGGCTCAATACCCGGAAGTATTTTTTACGTATTCGAAGACTCCGTTTTCTTTACTGATAAAGCAACGCCCCTCCTCTTTATAAGCTATTTTAATTGGTGTTTTTTAAACACCATCGGCAGTATTTTCATTACAAGGGCTTAAAAAAAGTCGGTCAGACCATTATGATGACCTCGCTTTTTATTAAGCCGACCTTGTATAAAGCCAGAATAAAGGCTGAGAGGCCACTGACGAGCGTCAGTCTCCGCCCGCCGGTCCTAACCGGCGCCGGTTGTGATTGACGCCATTGCGCAAACAACGTCAGACCTACTTAGAAGTCGGCCTGTAAACACGACCGGGCGTCTATGCCCGGTAAACACGTACGCATCACTTTAAGTCGATATAGGAGAGCACCATGACTGACAAGAAAGCGACGTTATCGGTCAATGGTAAAACAATCGAGCTTCCGGTTTATTCCGGCACCACCGGCCCAGACGTCATAGATGTCAGAGGATTGGTTGAAGAAGGTTTGTTTACCTACGATCCAGGCTTCGTATCAACCGCAGCCTGCGAATCGCAAATCACTTATATAGATGGCGCCAATGGCGTACTACTACACCGTGGGTATCCTATAGAACAGTTGGCCGAAAAGTCCGACTATCTTGAAGTCTGCTACTTACTGATACACGGCGAACTGCCTACTGCGGAGCAGGCGGAAGAGTTCCGTAGCACGGTAAAAAATCACACTATGATCCACGAGCAGCTGAGAAACTTCTTTAACGGTTTCCGGCGCGACGCTCACCCAATGGCGATCATGTGCGGCGTTGTCGGCGCCCTGTCCGCGTTCTATCACGACACAATGGACTTCTCCGACGAGCACCATCGCGAAATCGCAGCATTCCGTCTGATCGCGAAAATGCCCACCCTGGCGGCGATGTGCTACAAGTACTCCACCGGCCAGCCGTTCATGTATCCCAGAAACGATCTGGACTATGCAGGCAACTTCCTGCACATGATGTTCGGCACTCCTTGCGAGCCCTATCAGGTCAATCCTGTAGTCGCCAAGGCTATGGACCGCATCTTTGTTTTGCATGCGGACCATGAACAAAACGCCTCCACATCAACCGTACGTCTGGCTGGCTCCTCCGGCGCCAACCCCTTCGCCTGCATCGCTTCCGGCATTGCTGCGCTATGGGGACCCGCTCACGGCGGCGCCAACGAAGCAGTGTTGAACATGCTTCTGGAAATCGGCGACGAATCCCGCATTCCAGAATTCATTCAGCGCGCCAAAGACAAGAGCGATCCTTTCCGCCTGATGGGCTTCGGACACCGGGTCTACAAGAACTTCGACCCACGCGCTAAAGTCATGAAGCAGACCTGTGACGACGTACTGAAAGAGCTTGGCTGCGAAAACGATCCATTGTTCCGCATCGCACGCGAACTGGAGCGCATCGCCCTGGAAGACCCCTACTTCGTAGAGAAAAAACTCTACCCCAACGTGGACTTCTACTCCGGCATCATCCTGCGCGCCGTCGGCATCCCGGTTTCCATGTTCACCGTCATCTTCGCCATGGCGAGAACCATCGGCTGGTTCTCTCACTGGCACGAAATGGTGAGCTCTTCTTACCGGATCGGCCGTCCGCGTCAGCTGTACACCGGACACACCTCCAGAGACTACCCAAGCAAATAAATAGTTTGCCGGTTGACTTGCAAAGGCCGCTTATGCGGCCTTTCTTTATTGGAGCAACCCGCGCACTATTAACCCATTGGATTTAACCACTCCAGGAAGATAAACATGGAATCAACTGAAACCGCCGCATTAGGAAGAATTTGTTTCATCGGCCTCGGCGTCATGGGATTCCCGATGGCCGGCCATCTCGCCAACAATGGCCACCAGGTCACCGTTTACAACCGCAACGTCGAAAAGTCGGAACGCTGGCTGAAGACCCACACTGGCAAGTTCATCCGCAAGCTGCGGGACGCCGCCCAATGCGACGTCATCATCTCTTGCGTCGGCGACGACAACGACCTGCGCAGCATCTACTTGGGCGAAGAAGGCCTGATCAATCAGTTACGCAAAGGCTCTCTGATCATCGACCACACCACTGCATCAGCCAGTGTCGCCAAAGAGCTGTTTGAAGCCGCCCAAGAGCGCAACATCGGCTTTCTTGACGCCCCCGTATCCGGTGGACAACAGGGCGCCGAGAACGGCGCGCTGACCATAATGTGTGGCGGTGAAGAAAAAGACTTTACGAAGGCGGAACCCCTCCTCAAACATTACAGTCGCGCAGCAACCCTGATGGGACATGCAGGCAGCGGCCAGTTAACCAAAATGGCCAACCAGATCGCTATCGCAGGGTTAGTGCAGGGACTGGCGGAAGCGCTGCACTTCGCAGAACAGGCTGACCTGGACCCGCAGCAAGTGGTGAACGTCATATCCAAAGGAGCCGCGCAATCCTGGCAAATGGAAAATCGCCACAAGACCATGATCGCCGGAGACTACGAACATGGCTTCGCGGTAGACCTCATGCGCAAGGATTTATCCATCTGCTTACGCGAGGCCTCAAACAACAAGGCTCGACTCCCCATCACTGCTCTCGTCGATCAATTTTACGCCGAAGTACAATCCATGGGCGGGGGACGCTGGGATACATCCAGCCTGCTGGCGCGCCTAAAGAGATAAACCAACCCATTTATCCCAAAGCGCCGACTCAAACATCGGACAACAAAAAAGGGCGGTGATCAAACCGCCCTTTTCTTTTCGTGCTTACAGACTACTTGTCTTTAGCCGCCCACTTTCCATCTTTGTAGAAAGCAGACCAGCCAGTAGGCTTACCACCCTTCTCCGACATGACATACTGCTGCCTGGTCTTGCGACTGAAGCGGATAATCGCCGGATTTCCTTCTGGATCACGAGTAGGCGCATCCAGCAGGTAGTGATATTTAGGGTCAATTTCCTTCTTATGAGGAATCAACTCCTCCACCAGAGGCGCTCGTGTTTCACGATTTTTGGGAAACTTACTCGCTGCCAGGAACAAACCCGAAGCGCCATCACGCAGGACAAAGATATCGTCAACTTTGTCGCACGCCAGCTCAGGCATGACTACCGGCTCCATCTTGGGCGGCGCAGGCTCGCCATTCTTCAACAGTTTGCGGGTGTTGCCGCAAGTTGAACTGGTGCAGCCGAAGTACTTCCCAAAGCGGCCGGTTTTAAGCTGCATTTCAGCGCCGCACTTGTCACACTCCAGTGTCGGCCCATCGTAGCCAGCCACCTTAAACTGCCCGCCTTCGACCTCATAACCTTCACAGTCTGGATTATTACCACACACGTGCAGCTTGCGGGTCTCATCGATGACATAGCTATCCATGGCGGTATCACAGATCGGGCAACGCTTTTTCGCGCGCAGCGCATTCGCTTCGCCTTCTTCATCGTCCGCGCGAATTACCTCATCGCCAGGGATCAGGTTAATTGTCGTCTTGCAACGCTCTTTCGGCGGCAACGCATAGCCGGAACACCCAAGGAACACGCCAGTGGACGCAGTGCGAATCTGCATTGGACGCGAACAGGTCGGACACGTAATTTCCGTCTGCACCGCCTGATTAGCACGCATACCGCCTTCCATGTCCGCCCTTTCCAGCTTTTTGGCGAAATCGGAGTAGAAAGCATTAAGAACCTGTTTCCAGCCCTCGCTGCCAGAAGCGATCTCATCCAGCTGACCTTCCATCTTCGCGGTAAAGCCGTAATCCATCAGATCTGTGAAGGCTTCCGTCAAACGATCCGTCACGATATCGCCCATCTTCTCCGCATAGAAGCGCCGGTTGGCCAGCTTCACATAGCCGCGCTCCTGAATGGTGGAGATGATTGACGCATACGTAGAAGGACGCCCGATACTCCGCTTCTCCAGCTCCTTAACCAAGGTCGCTTCCGTGTAACGCGGCGCAGGCTTGGTGAAGTGCTGAGTTGGCTCCAATTTATCCAGATCCAACTGATCATTAATTTCAAACGCGGGCAACTCCGCCTCATCATCCTTCTTCGCTTGCGCAGGCAGCACTTTAAGGAAGCCGTCGAATTGCAAAAGCCGACCACGGGTTCTTAATTCAAAGTCTCCCGCCTGCACTTGAATACTGGTGCTAAGGAAGCGCGCGTTTTCCATCTGACAGGCCACGAATTGACGCCAAATCAGGTCATACAGCTTCTCGGCGTCTTTTTCGAGACCGGAAATCTGATTGGAGCCCACATTGATATCAGAAGGACGTATCGCCTCGTGCGCTTCCTGGGCCCGCTCCTTACTCACGTAAGTTTTCGGGTTTTCAGGCAGATATTTATCACCAAACTTCTTGCCGATAAATTCACGACAGGCGCTCACCGCATCCGCGGACAGGTTGGTGGAGTCCGTTCTCATATAGGTGATGTAGCCCGCCTCGTAGAGACGCTGCGCCAACACCATGGTCTTCTTAACGCTAAACCCTAAACGGGTGCTCGCCGCCTGCTGCAAGGTAGAAGTGATAAATGGCGCCGGCGTCTTGGTGACAGAGGGCTTATCCTCACGATTGACGACCTTGAACGCCTGCGACTCCAGCAACGCAGTCAGCTTCTCAGACTGCTCTTTGTTGGTGGGCCGATAATTCTCACCCTTATATTTGGCGACCTGGAATTTAGCCTGCTGCTTACTCTTGGATAGCAGCACATGCAATTCCCAGTATTCTTCCGGCGTAAAGGCGCGAATTTCACGCTCACGCTCGACAATCAAGCGAACCGCGACGGATTGCACCCGCCCTGCGGACAAACCACGCGCAATCTTGGACCACAGCAGCGGCGACACCATATAGCCGACCACGCGGTCAAGGAAGCGGCGCGCCTGCTGGGCGTTTACGCGGTTGTAATCAAGTTGACTGGGACTTTTGAACGCCTCCGTTATGGCGGATTTTGTGATCTCGTTAAAGACCACGCGACGATAACGGGAGTCATCGCCGCCAATAGATTCTTTGAGATGCCAGGCGATAGCCTCTCCTTCGCGGTCCAAGTCCGTTGCGAGATAGATCTGGTCGGCGCTTTTCGCCAGACGCTTCAGTTCTTCAACGACTTTTTCTTTACCTGGAAGGATCTCGTAGCGGGCCGCCCAATCATTTTCAGGGTCGACGCCCATACGAGAGATCAGCTGATCCCGGGCTTTACGTTTCTTGATGCTTTCGCGCTCTTCAGCAGGCAGCTTGCGCATTTTCGCCGCTTCCGCCGCACGCTCTTTCGGAGATGATGCTTCCTTACCTCCACTGGTCGGCAAATCACGAATATGCCCCACACTGGATTTGACTACATATTCCGAACCAAGATATTTGTTTATGGTTTTTGCCTTTGCAGGGGACTCCACGATTACCAGCGATTTACCCATAGCGGATGGTTCTTTGCTCCTAGTTGAAATAGCCGTCATATATTAGAGGTTGTAGTCGACGGGTCAAGTGATTGCCAGAAAATCTGGTATTTAATGTAAAAATAGCCGGCCAGGCCCAGTTTGTCGGCGTCTATTTAACTCCGATAACTTGCCCTACCCCACAATGTCGTTAACACTTAATAAGAACGACACATAAATTTATAAATGCTTCCGCCGCCTTTTATATGACAACTTTAATCGTCTTGCTCGCTATTTTCATAACCGCCTCGATTATCGTCAGCGGCGTTATGTACTCGCGACAGCAGGCGTTAGCTTACCGTCAAAGCCAACTGAAATCGTTAAAACAGAAATACGAAGAAATAAATTCGTTATTTCAGGTCATCATGCGAGTGGACGATTCAGCCAACATCGCCATCAGCCTCAACCACGCCATGATTGAAATCGCCCAGTCCATGACCAAAATGGACCGCAAGTCGGAAGAGCTGCGCATCCTTTTAGACAACCTAAAACAAAGGGAGCGCGACTTGAAAACCGGCGTTCTTCTTCCCCAGGCGCAGAAAACGGTGACCAGCGACGCAGCGGTCGCCGCCATCCAGCGCTCTCTTTCTGAGTGCCTGCAAAAGCTGCAACGCTTCAAACTGCGCGGCTCACTACCCGTCCCTCTTTATGAGGAATACAGCCACCACCTGCGCGAGATGGCGCTTGACGTGGAAGTCGGCAGCCAACTACAAATGGCGGAAAGCCTGGTGGCTCAAAACGACAAAGCCGGCGCCGAGAAGCATTTCAAACACGCTCGCGAGGCGCTCAAGCGCACACGCCTGGAAATCCCCAACAAGAACGACCAGATCAAAGAAATATCCGACAAGATCAAAAGCCTGATGCGAGACGGCGAAACCCAGAATCGTTCTCAGGAAACCCAGTAAAAGCCTGGCGCTAATTCCAGGCCATCCAGCATCATCCATAAAAAAAATCCGGAGCCCCTTACGGGACGCCGGATTTCATTGCTTCCGATTCAGGTTTCCCCAAACCGAAGCCTCAACGTATTAGATACGCTCCCAAACGGTCGCAATACCCTGACCCAAACCGATACACATGGTGGATACGCCCAGCGTACCGCCTTTAGCGGCCATGACATTCAGCAAGGTAGTGGAGATACGCGCGCCAGAGCAACCCAGAGGGTGACCCAAGGCGATAGCGCCGCCGTTCAGGTTAACTTTCTGGTCGACCACGTCCATAAGCTTCAGATCTTTGATAACTGGCAAAGACTGTGCGGCGAACGCCTCGTTCAGTTCCCAGAAATCAATATCTTCCACTTTCAGGCCTGCGCGCTTAAGCGCTTTCTTGGTCGCCGGCACAGGACCATATCCCATGATGGCGGGATCGCATCCGGCAGTAGCCATGGAGCGAATTTTCGCCATTGGCGTCAGACCCAATGCCTGAGCCCGCTCAGCGGACATCAGCAGCATAGCGGATGCGCCATCCGTCAATTGAGAAGACTGACCCGCTGTCACTGTACCGCTCTTAGGATCAAAAGCAGGACGTAGCTGCGCCAGACTTTCAGCTGTGGTTTCAGGACGAATCGTCTCATCATTCTCGATCAGCGCAGGGAAGCCGTCGTCGTCATGCCCTAAAATAGAGATGATTTCGTTACGGAAGCGCCCTTCCAGCGTGGCTTCGTGCGCCAAACGGTGGGAGCGAGCTCCAAACTCATCCTGCTGCTGACGGCTGATGCCGTGCATTTTCGCCAGCATTTCCGCTGTCAGGCCCATCATGTTGGACGCTTTAGCGGAATACTTACTTGCGGCCGGGTTGTGATCGAAACCTTGAGTCATGGGCACGTGCCCCATGTGCTCAACGCCGCCCACCACAAACACGTCGCCATTGCCCGTCATGATCGCCTGCGCCGCAGTATGAATTGCGGACATGGCGGAACCACACAAGCGGTTTACTGTTTGCGCTGACGAAGTATGCGGAATGCGGGTCAGCAGGGAAATCTGCCGCGCCACGTTGAAGCCTTGCTCCAGGGTCTGATTTACACAGCCCCAGATCAGATCTTCAACTTCCGCAGGGTCCACTTTGTCATTGCGGTCGAATAATGCGTCAATCAACGTCGCTGACAGCGTCTCTGCGCGCACGTTGCGGAAACATCCCGCTTTGGCGCGCCCCATCGGGCTGCGAACACAGTCGATAACGACAACGTCTCTTGGATTCAGACTCATATCATTTTCTCCGTCGGGAATTCTCTATCAGCAATTAGCCAAAAAACTTCTTGCCGGACTTAGCCATGTCGCGCAGCCCTTGGGTCGGATGATACAGAGCGCCCAGATCCGCATATTTATCAGCGATCTTGCAGAACTCTTCCACGCCCAGAGAGTCAATGTAGCGCAACGCGCCCCCACGGAACGGAGGGAAACCGATGCCGAAGATCAAGCCCATATCCGCTTCCGCCGCAGTCTCGACGATGCCGTCTTCCAGGCAGCGAACGGTTTCGATGCACAAAGGCACCATCATTCGCTCGATGATTTCCTCTTCAGAGAAGTCGCGCTGAGACTTCTGCACAGACTTAATCAGTGCGTCAACGCTGTCATCGACAATTTTCTTCTGCTTGCCTTTCTTATCCAGCTCGTAAGCGTAGAAGCCTTTGTCGCTCTTCTGACCGTAACGACCTTTATCGAACATGACGTCGATAATAGTTGTTTCGGAATAGCTCATGCGATCAGGGAAACCTTCCGCCATCACGTCGCCGGCGTGCTTCGCTGTGTCCATACCTACCACGTCAAGCAGGTAAGCCGGGCCCATCGGCCAGCCGAAACGCTCCATCACTTTGTCGACCTGCTGGAAATCGGCGCCGTCGCGCACCAAACCAATAAAGCCGCCAAAATAAGGGAACAGGATGCGGTTAACCAGGAATCCAGGGCAGTCGTTCACAACGATTGGCGTTTTACCCATCGCTTTGGCGTACGCAACAGTAGTCGCGACAGCTTTTTCACTGGTTTTCTCGCCACGGATAACTTCCACTAAAGGCATCATGTGCACAGGGTTGAAGAAGTGCATGCCGCAGAAGTTTTCCGGACGCTTCAGGTTTTGCGCCAGACGGTTGATGGAGATAGTAGAGGTGTTGGAGGTCAGGATAGTGTCCTCACGCACCAGATCTTCCACTTCACGCAAAACGATGTCTTTGACCTTAGGGTTTTCAACAACCGCTTCAACCACCAGATCCACCGTTCCGAAGTCGCCGTAGCTCAACGTCGGAGTGATGCGGTTCAGCACATCCGCCATTTCACTCGCATTCATGCGGCCTTTGTCGACGCGCTTGGTCAGCAGTTTCTTGGCTTCTTTCAGGCCCAGATCGATACCGGACTGATTGATATCCTTCATCAGGATGGGCGTGCCTTTCAGCGCGGACTGATACGCCACGCCGCCGCCCATGATGCCTGCGCCCAATACCGCCGCCTGCTTAACTTCGCCAGCTTTAGGCTCCAGGTCTTTCGCTTTTTTCTTCAGCTCCTGATCATTCAGGAACAAGCCGATCAAGCTGTGCGCCACAGAAGTTTTCGCCATTTTCGCGAAACCTTTGGCCTCTACTTCGATCGCCTTGTCGCGAGTCATGCCCGCGTGCTTTTGCATCACCTTGATGGCTTCAACAGGCGCTGGATAGTTACGTCCAGCCTGGCCCGCCACGTAGCCTTTGGCGGTTTCAAACGCCATCATGCTTTCCATCGGGTTCAGCTTCAGCTTGCCGGTTTTCTCTTCCCGACGCGCTTTGTAGTCCAACTTGCCTTCGATCGCCTGACGCAACACAGACAGGGCTGCATCCATCAATTTCTCAGGGGCGACCGCTGCATCTACAGCACCTTCTTTCAAGGCCTGTTCCGCTCGTTTCTCGCCACTGGCGCAGATCCACTCGATCGCGTAGTCGGCGCCAACCAGACGGGATAAACGCACTGTTCCACCGAACCCGGGGAAGATCCCCAGTTTTACTTCCGGCAGACCCACTTTCGCGCTGGTGGACATGACGCGGAAGTCAGTGGAGAGACACATCTCAAAACCACCGCCCAGAGCGATACCGTTAATAGCGGTCACGGTGGGGAATGGCAGATCTTCAACGGCGGAGAAAATCTTATTGGCTTCCAGGTTGTTGGCGACCAACTCTTCTTCGGAGCCGGCAAACAATTCCTGGAATTCAGTGATATCAGCGCCAACGATGAAACAATCTTTGTTGCTGGTAACGACAAGGCCGGTAATGCCTTGTTGACTTTGTAGTTTCTGGGTCGCTTCCGCCAACTCAGTCAGCGTCAAGCGGTTAAATTTATTAACAGACTCGCCTTGCAAATCGAAAGTTAGTACCGCGATACCATCCTCGATCTCTTTGACTGTGATGGCTTTACCTGCGTAAATCATCAACGGATCTCCAAGCATTGTTTAGCACTGGTTTATTGCCCTATAAACGGGTCCCAACGGACGCCTTGCCGGGCCGCCCTTCTCCGGAGCTTCGGAATCAAAGCCGATGCATCGAACAACAATTCATACGCTCGTTTGAATCAGGTCGCAACAACATGGATAATTTTGGCCCGTTTGTCAATCTCTTCCAAAAAATTTGGCGGCGATTTTTGTCAATAATTGCTTACACTTATGACATTTTCGGCCGCTTTAAAAATTTTTAAGATTTATTTTTCATGAAATTATGCAGTATATTTCACCTTACTTTTTAAGTTAGGCGTCCTCTGAATGCGCCCCGCGCTCATTCGCATAATAGGACAATAAGCTTATAACTTTTTGACTAGCGCAGGCATTTCCCCTATTTTTTCTACTTATAAACCGGCGGTTGGTAGCTAGGCCGGCCATTGAAGGCGTCGTTGGAAATAATTTTAAAAATATAGTGGGAAGCCGCACCGACAAGTCGGAAACATAATTATAAAAATAGCGGGTGGCCTTCTGCGCCCAAATTTCCTGGAGAGCGTGTCTATGAGCCAATCGGGTATACACCGGAATCCTCTCTGGTGTTGTTTTCTTGCACTTCTCGCCCTGTATTCGTCACATTCCTTTGCGCTGAACAATGCGCAGGCTGAAGCCATTCTCAAGCATTTGCACGATGTGCAGACGCACTCCTACCAGACCATCAATGCGTATTACAACTTCACTTTGAATCCTGGCGACAAAGACATCCAATCCGAGGTGAACCAGGAAATCGATTTTATGAATGCAGCGTTCAAATCACTGGAATCTCAGGACGGTATCGTCGAGGTGCAGGGAGAGTTGAGCGTTATGAGCGCCACCTGGCTCAAGTACAAGGAACTGCTGAACACCAACATGAACGACATTGTGAAGGTGGGCTACCCTGACCTGCGGCTGGTGGGCGACATGGCGCAGGTAAATATCGATCTGGTAGGCGCGACAGAGAGAACCTACGACAAGACCATGGAAATTTCAGGCCACCGCCCCCCAGAGGTAATTGAGCTGGTGCGCAACTCCAAAATCATCCTGGAAAGCATGCTGACCAAGTATTCCGCACGCAGCGCCTCCAACGTGACACAAATATTCCAGGGAGCCAAAAGCGAAGAGCCCATGGACGTCCAGGCGATCAGTTTTGACAAGAACATCGCCCGACTCCTGGCGTCACAGCAAAACACCGACGCCACACGCAAGACTTTGGACACCATTTCCACGAAATGGGAGTTCATCAAGAACTCTTATATCAACTACAACGAAAACAACGTTTCCTACGTCGTGAATCTGTATTCAAAAAGGATCATCAGCGACCTGGACAGTCTCGCCAAAGCCTACAGCGGCGCTTAGACAGGCCGCTGCATAGCTCACATCACTAGATCCGAGGGCGCGCCATTAACGCGCGCCAGCAGCTACAGCCACCTTGTTGACGCGCTGCAGCATCTGCTCCAAATCTTCCGACGTCCCCCGCTCTTCCCACAGGAAGCCCACTTCATGCCCTGTGATCTGCACGGCTTTAATCTGGGATGACAGCTCACGCAAATCCTCATCCGAGAGCAGCTCATGAGGGAAGTTGCCACTGATGGACAGCTGTTTCAATTCACCCCCATGATTGGCGTATAACGCCCTGCGAGGAGTGCGTGACGCTGGGATCGCCTTATAGTAAAAGTGGGTGCGCCAGGCGTCCGCCTCCAGGTTTTTCAAAGTGTCGTCCAGCTTTTCCGGCGAAGTCTGTCGCACTCTAAACCCCGCCGCGAGCGCCTGCTGCCGCAAATGCATGCGGCGTCGTTCTTCCGGGCTCGGCAACACCCAGAAAATTGAGCCACCGACGATTCCCACCACACAAAAAATAATAATCAAAGCTGTCGTCATTCGTCGTTCATCCTGTCCAAAGACCACTCAAAGCGTGTCAGCGCCTACGAAACCAGGAAACACTTTTTCACCTGATTTTGTCCGCTGTCATCTCAACGCATGTTTCATTAGCATTAAGCTGTTTTCAGTTTTGCGGACACTACCGAAAAGTTACACACTTGGAAAACACTTTCGGAACAATGCAGCCAAAAGGAGCACACCATGTACAAGAATATTCTCGTCGCCCTGGACCTGAGCGATGAAGGCGAACAGGTCATCGCCAAAGCCCTGAAAATGCAACAGGCGACCCAGGCCCGCCTGCATCTGGCGCACGTTATCGAGCCCATCAGTTACGCCTATGGCGGCGACATCCCGCTGGATCTGGGCGACATTCAGCAGCAACTGCAAAAACACAGCGAAGAAAAACTACAAAAACTGATTGAAAAGCACACGCTGACCAATAGCGCCGCTGCGGTGCTGGTGGGACGCCCCGAAGGGGAAATTCATCGCTACGCGGATGAGAATGGAATTGATTTGGTCATTGTCGGCAGCCATGGCCGCCACGGACTGCAGTTATTGCTGGGCTCCACGGCGAATGGCGTATTACATGGCGCCAAATGTGACGTCCTCGCGGTCCGCATTAGCGACTAAGCACTCAATGGAATAAAATTCGGACTGACGCGCTCCGCTACAGCGGAGCCACCCACTCTCCCGATTCAAACGACTTGCGCAGCTTCTGCAACTGCGTCTCCAGTGAGAATGTGACGCTCGACGCCAACGAAAAAAAGCTCAATAGCGCCTTCAAGTTGGAGTCGCCGTCACAGGCGGAGTGAATGCGTTGCCACAACGCTTGGTTCACCAGCTGAAGACGACGGTTGCGCTCCACCAGCCCTTTAAGCTCCCAGTCAGGCTTTTCACCATCGCGAAACATAAAGTACTGCTGCACCAGATAGATGGAAACAGATCTGAGAATGAATTCTTCGCCGTTGGAAAACGGCATGTGATGAATAGCCATAGGCCTTAACTCGCCGAGTATGGGGCAATGACTGGTCGCCATGACCAACCCCATCAACGAGCGCAACGCCTCTTCCAGACCAGTACGCTTGTGGTAGTTGCGCTCTTTGGTGAAAACGGTGACCTCGACTTTCTGGAAAGCCGGTTCGGAGCGAAAGTCCGCCACAATCTTTTGCATGTCGAGAGCGGCGGGACAATAGCGTTCAGCGTCCTTCTTGAGAGGGCAATTCGAGCACTGACAATTCTTCAGCTCAGTCCACTCGGCGGGCGGCTCTGAGTGCATGCTCTTATCTTCTCTCTCCGTTTCAATGATGTAGTCCAGCACTCGGTTATCATCGAAACGGAATTCGTAACGCACCCGCATAAGGCTTTATCTCTCCGTAATCAATTGAGGCGACAGAAGACTAACACTTTCTCAACGGAGTCCGTCGGCTGCTGAAGTTACTCCTTTATTCTCAAGTGTAGCGGATTTGCGGATGCCGATATTTTTAAATTTGTAACCCCCGATCAGCCCCCGCCCGCCATTTCTTCAAGCTCCATCCACCTTTCCATGGTCTTCTCCAGAGTTTGCTCCAACGCAGTCAGAGACGTGAGCGCACGATTCACATCCTCATGGGGACGACTATAAAAGTCAGCGGCAGACACCTCTTCCTGCATAGCCGCCACTTCCGCTTCCAGTCGCTCGATTTCCTTGGGTAAAGCGTCCAGTTCGCGCTGCAGTTTGTAGCTTAGCTTGGCCGCTTTGCCGCCATCCGACGCTGTTTTCGGCTTGGCAGCCTGAGCCTTGACTTCAGCGGGCTTGACTTCCGCTTTGACCACCGGGCGTTGCGCCAACCAGTCGTTATAACCACCCGGATATTCGGATATCTTGCCATCTCCCTCGAACACCAGCGTGCTGGTCACAACGTTGTCGATGAAGAAACGATCGTGGGACACCAGCAGAATGGTGCCGTCAAACTCCGCCAGCAGATTCTCCAGCAGGTCCAGCGTATCCATATCCAGGTCATTGGTAGGCTCATCCAGCACCAGAAAGTTCGCCGGCATGGTGAACAGTTTGGCCAACAACAGCCGGTTAATTTCACCGCCAGATAACGCCTTGGCGGGAGTACGCAATCTTTCCGGGGAAAACAGGAAATCTTTCAGGTAGCCGGTGACATGAACGTTACGACCGCCAACCTCGATAAAGTCTTTTCCTTTTGCGACGTTATCCCAGACGCTGGCTTCCGGATCGATTTGCCCTCGCAACTGATCAAAATAAGCCACCTGCAGACGGGAGCCCCGTTTTATGACGCCCTCCGTCGCCTCCAAGCCGCCCAGGATCAACTTTATAAACGTCGATTTACCGCAACCGTTCGGGCCCAATAAGCCCACCCGATCTTTGCGCATCAACTGCCAGCTGAGACCCTTCACCAGATTGGGCTGGTCTGCGTAGCCAAAACTGACATTTTTCAGCTCCGCCACCAGGTTACCGGAGCGTTCCTCGGAATCCACTTTCAGGCTCACCTGCCCAACGCGGTCGCGTCGCTGCCTGCGCTCGTCTCGCAGTTTCTTCAGCGCCCTGACCCGCCCCTCATTACGAGTGCGGCGCGCCTTGATGCCCTGGCGAATCCAAACCTCTTCCTCCGCCAGCTTCTTATCGAAGCGCTCCCACTCTTTTTCCTCCGCCGCCAACTGCTCCTCTTTTTTGGCCAGATAGGCTTCATAAGGCGCCGGCCAGCTCGACAATTTGCCGCGATCCAGCTCAATGACACGCGTCGCCAGACGGTCGATAAACGCGCGATCGTGAGAAATAAACAGTACGCTGCCGCCGAACTGCAACAGCTCTTCCTCCAACCAGGTAATCATGTCGATATCCAGATGGTTGGTAGGCTCATCCAGCATGAGCAGGTTTGGCTCCTGCACCAGCGCGCGCGCCAGAAACACACGCCGACGCCAGCCTCCAGACAATTCGGAGATAGACTTGTCGCCAGGCAGTTCCAGACGCTGCATCACTGCCTCGACCTTCTGCCGCAAACGCCAGCCGTCATGAGTTTCGATCTTGTTGTGCAGACGCTCAAGCTCCGCCACATTACCTTCGGCGCCTTGCTGAGTCAGCGCGTCGTAGGCCGCGAGCCACTCTCCCACTTCCGCCAAGCCTTCCGCCACCACCGAGCGCACACTGGCGTCACCCCGCTCTGGAAGCTCCTGCGGCAGATAGGCCATTTTCAGATCCCTGCCTCTATTTATTTCACCGCCATCCGGCTTGATTTCACCGGCGCACACTTTCAAAAGCGTGGACTTACCTGCGCCGTTGCGACCGACCAGACAAAGCCGCTCTTGAGACTCAATCACCAAGTCCGCATGATCCAGCAACGGAGCCATTCCAAACGCCAGGGAAACATCTTTCAGCCGTAGCAACGCCATCGTAACCTTCTAAAATCTAATAGTTTCTGAATTCGTTCTTTGAAAAGAGAGCACCTCGGCCCGACCGCTTTAGTCGAGCAGCTCTACTTTATCGCCGACGCAAATGATCCCGTGATTCAATTGCACCAGGTTTTGCCCAAAAATCGCGCCAAGTTCCGTCTTGCGATAAGACGCCAGAGTGCGCAACGGCTCAGTGTCCGGGGATTTCTGACCCGTAGCAGGATCAATCGTCGTAAAAACGCATCTTGAACAAGGCTTGACCGCCGCAAACTCCACTTCGCCTATACGCAACCGACGCCAATGATCTTCCGCGAAGCTGTCCGCGCCAGCCACCACAATATTCGGGCGGAAATGCGTCATTTTAACAGGATTTTTTAAGCGGCCATTCAGATCCTCCAACGAGGACTCAGAGGTCGCCAGAACAGGGTAGCCATCCGCAAAGCTGACTTTTTGCGGCGCATCGTAATAAGCCTGATCCACTTGCCGAAAACTGCGCTCAGGAATATACACGAGGCGCGCCTGCTCACCCAAGAACTCACTGAACCAGGCATCTGCGCGCGCATCGACAAACAACGCAGACACCTCGTCTTTCCATACTTGCACAGTCTCCAGAGCGCCTCCCTCTTGATCCGGCGCCTCAATATACAAGCCATTCATACCCGGCGCCGACAACATCAGCCCCTTATCCGCAGTAACCGCCCTCACCAATACCAGCCGATGATGCTTTCTCGCCGTGATGAATTTGCCATTGGCATCCACCAACATAAAACGGCGATCGCGATCCGCCCCCCAATTCGTAATCGCCACTTTGCTAAGGCTAACGCCCGCACAGGATTTGATGGGGTAAATATTTAACTCGGTAACTCGGATATCCGTCATAACTCTCTCCTAAGCGCGCACTAGCCTCAACGCAGGCGTAGCGCACGGGGCATACAGGGAAGGGACAAAATGCGTGGGTCGTCGACGCGAAAAACTAAAACAGCCTACTCTAAGCAGGCGGAAACAGGCAGTCTAATTAGGTCTACATCGGAGGACAAGGGTCGAGACAAGCGCTCTTTGCGACGCTCTAGCGAGCCGCCAATGAATTAAGCCGCGATTGCACCAACGCCGCCAATTCATCCGGCTGGAACTTGGACAAGAAGTTATTACACCCTACCTTTTCCACCATCGCCTTGTTGAAGCTACCGCTTAGAGAAGTATGCAGCACCACGTACAGGTCTTTCAGGCGGGGATCGTTACGAATCTCCGTAGTCAGCCTGTAGCCATCCATCGCCGGCATTTCAGCATCAGTCACCACCATTAGAAGCTTTTCAGGCACATTGACACCTTCGTCAGCCCATTTCTTAAGAAGGTTATAGGCTTCCAGGCCATTTCTGGCGGTAATCACTTTCAACCCAACTTTCTGCAAAGTCCCAATCGCCTGACTGATCGCCACCGGCGAATCGTCCACTAACAGGACTTCCTTACCCTGAGCAACTTTTCGAATACTTTCCGTCAGCGCCGTGTCGGAAACGTCAGTGGAATACGGACGAATATCCGCTAGCACCCGCTCCACATCGATGATCTCAACAATCTGATCGTTGTAATGGGTTATCGCCGTAACGTAATGAGAACCGCCCGCCCCTTTTGGCGGAGGCAAGATCTGCTCCCAGGTCATATTGACGATACGATCAACGCTGGCCACCAGAAAAGCCTGCACGGTGCGGTTGTATTCCGTCACGATGATGGTGGAATCCTTGTCCGGCTGTAGTGGCCGAAATCCTATCGCCTGAGACAGGTTAATCACCGGCACTGTGGTATCGCGTATATGACTAACGCCACACACGACAGGATGACGATGCGGCATTTGCGTCAAATTGGGCAGCTTGAGGACTTCCTGAATTTTGAACACATTGATCGCGAAAATCTGTCTCATCCCCAGCTTGAACAAGAGAAGCTCCAAACGATTCTCGCCCACCAGTTTGGTGCGCTGATCAACAGAGTCCAAAACACTCGCCATAACCTAATACCCCAGGGTAGATACCAACTTACAGACCATACAGGCCTGCTTGGCTTTAAGTTTAGACGATGGTTGAAGAAAACGCCGAAAATCCAGAGAAACCAATAGGAGACTGGGAGCAAGAACTTGATTATTTGAAAAGATTGGAATGAAAACTTGAAGAGAAAATTTGGAGCGGGAAACGAGACTCGAACTCGCGACCCCAACCTTGGCAAGGTTGTGCTCTACCAACTGAGCTATTCCCGCTTAAAAGATCAAGCTAATCATAATGTTAGCTTGCTTTTCAGCTTCTTTCGAGGTGCTCCTCAACAGAAGTGGGCGCATTATAATTAGCGTTCTCCAAGCGCGCAACCCCTATTTTGATTTTTTTTCATCTCGTTAAACAAAAGCAGGGGGAACCGGAACTTAACGAATATCCAGCATCATATAAAGAAGGCGCCGCCAGACCCTGCGCACCTTATCGTCATCAATGCTGCCGCCCTGAAGCGCGCCCTCCTGCTCCAGATTGCCCACCATTCCCATAATAATGGCCGCATCCTCAGTATAGGTCTCGTAGCCAAGCGACTGCATAAAGTCTACCAACCCGGACAACCAGGCGTCTTTATAGCGCCGAGCCAGCGCACTCAGACTCTCATCCCGCACAGACTCCATTAAAAACGCCTGCTCCGACATGAGTTCAGACTTATGGTGCCGGACCTGACCCAGCACGTAGTTTGTCCCCATCTCCACCAACGCGTTGGCGAATTCGCGCCTGCGCCCTTCATCTTCCATGACGGAGACTGCATCATACTCATCCGCAAGACGACGTAATTCAGAATAGAAGAACTCCAACTTCTCGCGGCTTTTTTCCGCGAACAGCATGAAAGCGTCGGTAATTAACTCATTGATGTCTTTGAAGTAATAAGTGGTGGAGGCTAACGGGACACCCGCCTCTTTCGCTACGGCACGATGCTTGACGCCTTGCACGCCCTCCTTCGCCACTATGCGTAAAGCGGCTTGCAATATTTCTCGGCGTCGCTGCTCGCTTTTGACCCTTGAGGCCTTTCTTCCCTGATATTGAATCGATTCACATAAGGACTGATCTACAGCGGGAAAGTCCAATTCAAGGCTACTAGACATAACTAACTCTTATTTTACTTCCAGGCTCCAGACGTCACTCAGGAGCCGTTGACGCAAAGTCCAGGAAACTGTGACGAACCCCGCATGTTAACAAAGGGGGATACAAGGCTCAGCCAGCAAAGGTCAACATTGTGACCCAGGAGACAGAAAATCCTCACAGGTGAACAGCATTAGAATAAGAAATTAGCCGTCAGGCTGGATCAATCGTATACGGCTGGATAAGAGGCCAAAAACTCGACCTCCTCTGGTCTGCTCGCACGCTTCAGTATCTTGTTTCTGTGGGGGAAACGCCCAAATTGGCGAATAACGCCCCGGTTCGTTTCCGCCATGCTTGCGAAACCACTGACAAAATCCCTTAACGGACCCGCCTCGCAGGTCGCAGCGAGCTGTCGATACAACGCAACCGACTCCTCTTGATCAGGCATCTTCTCCGAATGCAGAAGCGGCAGGTAGAAGAAGATCCGGTGAACCGGCTCCAGCCTGACGTCCAACGCCTTTTTAAGCCCTTCCTGCGCTATTTTTCTGGACTCTTTGTCCTGATCAAACGCCATGGCGCCGCCGCGAAAGATATAACGCGGAAAAACATCCTGCAGTAGAATCAAGGCCAGTACGCCATCGGAGCTGTCGCGCCAATGCCGCAGTCCCTGCTCAGAGGCCAGAACAACCGTCGTTAAAAAGCGCCGGCGAATTTCACGATCATAGCTCTTCGCCTCGGTAAACCAGCGCCGGAGATTTTCCTGTGGCGGCAACCCTCTCTCATCCTGCTCGCCAAACCAATAACGTAAAATTTCGCTGTCCGACCACATTCCCCCTCCCTCATCATCGACACAAAACGCTGCGCAAAAACCAAGATGGATATTCGTTTCGCACCTAAAACTGAGTAAGCTCTCGATTATAGGCGTCCAAGTCAAGAAAATAGGCCCCGTATAAAAAAAGCGGCAAACCAAACCGGCCTTATCGGCGTATCATGCACAAATTGGAGATTCGGCAATTCATTATGACTTTCGACCATACGATACTTCTTGCTCACGGCAGCCGTGACAACAATTGGCTGCAGCCTTTTATCGCACTGACGGAACGCCTGTCCCAAAGCGCCACTCAGGTTTCCCTGGCGTTCATGGAGCTTGCGGAACCCACCTTGGAACAAGCCGTAATACAAGCACGAGATCAAGGCGCACAATCCATCGCCGTACTGCCTCTTTTTTTCGCCGCCGGCAAACATTTGCGAGAAGACGTTCCCGCCATGATATCCACGCTAACCGAAGAGTCCGGCGTCGACATCACTCTGCTGCCGCCCCTTGGCGAGCACCCTCTCTTCATCGCCACCGTAGAAGGCATTGTTCGCGACCTTCTTCAGTCCAATGCACGCTAACACGGCCACCAGTATTTGCGAGAGGCCACTAGCCATCTTTTTAACTTGCCACGACTATATTCTGAACTGAGCGAGCTAAGCCCAGGTTATTGAACAACTTCAGGTTATTGAACAACTTATTGTATAGCCGCCCGAATAGGCACAAGATAACCTCATCGCCACTGCGCACCACCCGCGTAAAGTCGGCAAATTATGTATTAATAAAGGAAGAGTTTAAGGAGATCCGAGCATGCACATCCTGGTGACCGGGGGCACAGGTTTTATCGGCAAACAACTGTGTCGGGCGTTATGGGCCAGTGGACACGACACCACGGTATTCAGCAGGAGACCAGAGCAGGTCGCCCACTTGGTGGGAGAGCGCTGCCGGAGTATCGGAGAGCTACGCGCGGATCTCATAGAAGCGCCTGTTGACGCCATCATCAATCTGGCCGGCGAACCCGTAGCCGACAGACACTGGACGCAAGCGCGCAAACAAAAGCTGAAGCAAAGCCGCATTGCGCTGACTCATGACTTGATTGACATGTGCAAGCAAATGGAAACGCCCCCCAAAGCCATGGTTTCCGCATCCGCCGTGGGCTATTACGGCGACCAGCAAAATCTATTAGTGACGGAGCAAACCCCACCCCACGAGGAATTCACCCATGAGCTGTGCAGCGAATGGGAAGCTGCCGCCCTTAGCGCAGAGAGCATTGGCATGCGCGTCGCTATCGCCCGTATCGGTCTGGTGGTGGGAAAAGAAGGTTTCCTACAGAAAATGCTGCCCGTTTTTAAGCTTGGCCTGGGAGGAAAGTTTGGCGACGGAAGTCAATGGATGCCCTGGATTCATATTCAGGACCTGTTGAGAGTTCTACTGCATTTACTCGAAACGCCTACCTGCAGCGGCCCCTACAACGCCGTCAGCACTACGCCAGTCACTAACGCCGAGTTCACCGCCACTTTGGCGAAGCTGCTTCATCGCCCCGCATTCTGCACGGCGCCTGCATTTGCATTGAAGTTAGCGATGGGAGAACTATCAAGGATGTTGCTAACGGGACAAAAGGCGATTCCAGCCCGTTTATTGGAAGAAAACTTCAGTTTTCAATTCGATACGCTTGAGGAGGCGCTGAAAGACGTCATTGACTGACTCGCTTTCAGTCCTCCGGTAATACACCGTATGAAGACGCCGCCAAGTATTGGCGACAGGGATGACGCATGCTTATTTGCGGGACGTCTTCATTTGTGGGTTTCCGCACTCCCTGACTCCAGGCCCAATGCGGGGCAGCCGATCACACGACGTTACGCCGCCGCGTCCAGCTCACCTAAACGTTGACGCAAGTATGACTTCACCATCAACTTTAATTCCGTCAGCATGATTGACTCAGGCTTTTCTTCCATAGTCATGGCCAGCCTCAGGATAGCGCCGCAGGCTCTGGGCAGCATCACGCATATCAACCACAGACGCTCTTGTTCGACTTGCGGATACAGCAGTTTGGCGCGATTGGTAATGGCCTGGGCGTTATCGAACAGCTCACCGAGATCCAATTGCTGCAGCTCTGGCATCGCCTCTACGCCCGACCAGATTTCCTTATAACCCGGCTCGGACCGGTAGAAATGGGCGAAGGTGTCGATGAGCTTGTCAAACCCTTCCTCCAGATCAAACTCGTTTACAAATTCCTCCATGACGGTGCTCAGCGTTTTGATATGGCGCTCAGCCAAGGCCTTGACTATAGCGGCCTTGTTGGGGAAATAACGGTACAAAGACGCTAGGGAAATACCCGCGCGACGGGCGATTTCCGAGGTTTTCGCTCCCTGCACGCCAACTTCACTGATAAGAATGGCAGCTTCGTTTAATATCAGCTCGACTCTTTCCCGGCTGCGTTCTTGCACGGGCTGCCTGCGCTGTTCGAGCTCCTGCAGCGCTTCTGAGTTTTTACTGGCGGTAATGTTCATAGTCATAACTTCCTGTAGTTATTCCACGAGGTTAGTACTGATCGTTCTTGAGTTAGTACTCTGATCAAAGTCATTTCATTTGGTTTTTATTGTTGTGGGTACGGCTATTATTGCGGTACAGCAGTCTACTAGCTGCGACGCGCCTGGCGGGCTCCTCCCCCCCTTACCGCGGCAACGCGTAACTTCCCGTTGCGTGTGCGACCAAACCATCGCTGTTCGGCGAGTACAGATTTACTTCACAAAATGCAATCCGGGAACCCAGTTTCAGCAGAGTCGCCTCCGCCAACAGGTCTTCCGGCTTGGGCCGTTGTAAAAAGTTGATGTTTAAATTGCTGGTGACAGCCATTTCCACACGCCCTAAAGTCGCCAGGATAATTGCATACATGGATGCATCCGCAAGCGACATGATGATGGGTCCGGAAAGGGTTCCTCCGGGGCGCACAAAGGTTTCTGAAAACGGGATTCTGGCGATAGCGTTCTTGCCTGAGACCTCATCAACCCGGAAATCGATGGACTCCGCCATCGGCACGCCGGTTCTGATGATGTTTTGAATTTCGTGCGCGGTCAGCATCATAGGCTCAACTGTATCATCGGACGCTGGTGAGTTTGCCTCATCGCCCCAGGGTTGCCAAGCAGGTATATGGCATAAACCATGAGGCCGGTTGCGTTCTCATGACAAACTGTTGTATGACGCGAAAAAAGGCCGCTTTGGCGGGCCGTTTTGGGGAAATCTGCGATAAATCCGATCGTCATGGCGGCCGTCGGGCCGCGCTCGGCGTCGTATTCGCAATTAATACAATCGCGCCTGTACGCAAGGAGTCATCGCTTCTACAATAGTGCGGCAGTAAAAATAAACCATTACCGGTAGTTAACCTTATTTATTTGTATTCCTGGGAAGATATATGCGCGCAAGTCGATACCTGATCGCCACCCTGAAAGAAACCCCTGCCGACGCGGAAGTCATCAGTCATCAGTTGATGCTGCGCGCAGGCATGATTCGCAAGCTGGCCGCAGGTCTCTATACCTGGCTCCCCCTTGGCTTGAGGGTTCTGAAAAAAGTTGAAAACATCGTCAGAGAGGAAATGGACCGTTCCGGCGCCCAGGAAGTGTTGATGCCGGCGGTGCAGCCAGCAGAGTTATGGATCGAGTCCGGCCGCTGGGAGCAATACGGCGGCGAGTTGCTGCGCATTCAAGACCGCCACAACCGTGATTTCTGCGTCGGCCCGACTCATGAAGAAGTCATCACCGACCTGATTCGCAATGAATTGAAAAGCTATAAACAACTACCGGCTAACTTTTATCAGATTCAGATGAAATTCCGCGATGAGCGCCGCCCTCGCTTCGGCATCATGCGCGCCAGAGAATTCCTGATGAAGGACGCTTATTCCTTCCATGTGAATCAGGAATCGCTGGACGAGACCTACATGGTCATGTACGACGCTTATACCCGCATATTCACCCGCTTTGGCCTGGACTTCCGTCCTGTGCAGGCGGACAGCGGCAGCATCGGCGGGTCTTCTTCCCATGAGTTCCATGTACTGGCCAACTCCGGGGAAGATTTGATTGCATTCAGCACTGAAAGCGATTACGCCGCCAACCTGGAAAAAGCGGAAGCTCTGACCACGCTTAAGCAAGCGCCTGCGCCTTCCAAAGACATGACCAAGGTAGCGACGCCCGAGCAACGCACGATTGAAAGCGTCTCCGCATTCTTGAATCTGCCTGCGGAGCAAACCGTGAAAACCCTGCTGGTGCTGGGCGAAGCGGAAGAAGGCAAGCCTGCCCCAATCATCGCCCTGGTGCTGCGCGGCGATCATGTCCTTAATGAAATCAAAGCGGAAAAACTATCTGGCGTGGCGTCCCCGCTGACGCTCGCCAGCGACGAAGCCATCGAGGCGGCGGTAGGCTGCAAGCCCGGCTCCATTGGTCCCGTGAATCTGCCCCTTCGCACTATTGTTGACCACAGCGCAGCCGTGCTGGCGGACTTTGTCTGCGGCGCCAACGAAGAAGGTCAGCACCTCACTGGCGTTAACTGGGGACGTGACTGCGAAATCAAAGAAACCGCCGACCTGCGCAACGTCGTGGAAGGCGATCCCAGCCCAGACGGCAAAGGCGTTCTGGTGCTCAAAAAAGGCATCGAAGTGGGCCACGTATTCAAGCTGGGCGACAAATACAGCTCCGCCATGAACGCCACCGTCCTGGACGAAAACGGCAAAGCCACTGTAATGCAAATGGGCTGTTACGGTATTGGCGTATCCCGTGTGGTCGCCGCCGCGATTGAACAGGGCCACGACGACAAAGGCATCATCTGGCCAGACGCCCTGGCTCCTTTCCAGGTCGCCCTGGTTCCATTGAACATGCACAAATCCGATGTCGTGCGCGAGAAAGCGGAAAGCCTTTATGCAGAACTGCTGCAGGCTGGCGTGGACGTTCTGCTGGACGACCGCAATGAGCGCCCTGGCGTTAAGTTCGCCGAAATGGAGCTCATAGGCATTCCGCACCGCGTCGTCATCAGCGATCGCGGCCTGGCGGAAGGTAAAGTGGAATACAAAGGCCGTCGTGATACCGACAGCACAGATATGACAGTGGATACTGTTGTAAACTTCATTAAAGAGAAGTTGAAAAAATAGTCAGTTGAATCATGCAGTACAGTTATTCAGTACGCCCCGCCCTTGTTCGTGGCAAGGGCTTGTCTTTGCTATTCGGGATGCTCATGCTGCTGGCGCTTGCGCCGACGGCCTCCTTCGCAGCAGGCCCTCAGGAACCGGACCCAGAGTTGCGGGCCGTATTGAAACGCACGGTCAATGAGTCCAAAAGCTTTATTGACCGCTTTGACGCCGAAGTGTGGCTGGTGGACATGTCCGCCCGTATGGAGAAATACATAAAGGACACCAACAAGCGCCTTGAGCTGCTGAAGCTGGTGCACCTGGAGGCCACCCGGGCCGGACTCAACCCGGAAATTGTCTTGTCGGTCATGCATGTGGAAAGCCGCTTCGACCCCTACGCCGTATCCAGCGCAGGCGCTCGCGGCCTGATGCAGGTGATGCCGTTCTGGATCGATGAAATCGGACGCCCGGAGGACAATCTCCACGATGTGGCCACCAATCTGCGTTACGGCTGCACGATTCTAAAGCACTATCTGGACAAGGAAAAAGGCAACCTGATTCGCGCCCTGGCCCGCTACAACGGCAGCCTGGGCAAAACCTGGTATCCAGAAAGGGTTCTGGTCGCCTGGGAACGTTACTGGTTCGTCAAACACTCCTGATTTCAACACCAGACTCAATCCACACCATCCAAAACGCCGGCGGAGTTTCTCCCCCGGCGTTTTTGTTATAAGTTTCCACTCACTCTTATTATTTCGAGCCACTGAGCTTTGTCGCACAAGGAATCCATTATGTCAGACTCCCCTGAAATCAATCCCTGGCGCACCCTCTCCAGCAATCAGGTTTATGTTAACCCCTGGATTCAAGTGGAGCACCGGGAGGTCATCGCCCCCACCGGCAAACCCGGCATTTATGGCGTTGTGCACATGAAGAACAAGGCGGTCGGCATCGTGCCGGTCGATGACCAGGGCTACACCTGGCTGGTGGGACAGTATCGCTATGCGACGGAGTGCTATTCCTGGGAGATCCCAATGGGCGGCGCGCCTCACGACGAATGGACGGCGGACGCCGCGCGCAGAGAGCTGCAAGAGGAGACGGGACTGATTGCCGACGAGCTGTCAGAGTTAATGCGCCTGCACACCAGCAACTGCGTTACTGACGAACAAGGCGTGGTGTATGTCGCGCGCAAGCTTACGCAAGTCGGTTGGAATCCGGATGAAACGGAAGAGTTAAAAGTGCGACAACTGCCCCTGCAAGAAGCCGTAGACATGGCGCTGAGCGGCGCAATTACGGACGCTATCAGCGTCGCAGCGTTATTGAAAATTGCACTTCAGCACCCGGACTGGCTGACGCGAAGCGAATAAAGCCGGCTAGTAAGCCAATTGCTCAATGGAGTGAAATTTATTGGCGTCATCGAAAGTGATGACGAATGAACCCCGGATACCCTCTCGGGTTACGAAGCGCTGCAGGATATTGGCGGGGAATTGAACCCTGAGCCCTTCCCGGCTTATGGCGTTGACGTTTTTCGCGCTACCGCGATAAACGTTCAAATACTCCTCTACGGATATATGGATGTCGACGATAATTTGCCGCATCTCCAGACCACTCTGCGGTTACTGATTAGTTCTCTAAAAATAAACCGGCGCAGCCCTCCTGCTCAAGTAGAGCGAAGCGCTGCGCCGGCGTTACGTTACGTTACGTTATCAGATCTTAGTGGTGGCGTGCGAAGTGCTCTGCGCCAGATCCAACAGTTCACGCAGGGCCACAGAGTACATGGGGAACTCTGGATCTTTCGTCGCTTTCAGCTCGGTCAACATACCGCGCCAGCGCTCAATCAGGTCCGTATTGCACTCTGACCAGGCGTCAATACGCTGATCAATATCTTCCGGCGCGTCTGTCATGCGCAGGATACCGACCGTCAGAGCACGCTGCTGCCAATCGAGATCCTCACGGAAGCTCTCTCTCGCCAGCGCCTGCCAATGCGTCGCAGGCTGCGCGATATTGAGCTGATGCCCGAACCACTGCATATCCAGCCTTTCGCCCATACGGAAGAACATACGCGCCACGTAATCCAGGCTGGCGTTGGTCTGCTCTTGCGCTTCAATGATGCCCAAAGCGGAGTACAGGTACGGCGTTCCCGCGACTGTCGCAGCCAGCTCATCCGGCACGCCGGCCTGACGATAGCCGTCATAGCGCTCCTGCCACAGCTTGAGCTGGTCGCCGGAGAGAAGTTCCTTGAAGTGGTGCGCGATGTAGTCGATGCCAGTGGAGAATTTGTCCATGTTCTCCATGACATTCAGTTCGCTGCGACGATTTCTCAGGAACCAACGGGTCGCTCTGCGCACTAAACGGATCAGTTCGGACATCATTGCGATCTGCATGCCGCTGCCGACTTTATAATCCAAGGCTTCGATCGCCGCCCACTGATTCTGCACCTGGAAGACGTTTCTGGCGATAACGTACGCCTGAGCGATCGCCGCCACCGGCGCGCCAGTAGACTGACGCAGACGCTCCACAAAGGTAATGCCCATGTGGTTGACCATGTCGTTGGCGACCTGAGTGGCGATAATCTCGCGACGCAGACGGTGATCGCGCATCTGACGACCAAACTTATCCACCAGCATCTGCGGGAACTCGGTGTGCAGTTCGTTAGCCAGATACTCATGATCCACCAGATCGCTGTCGATCAAGGTCTCTTTCAACCAGCCTTTGACGTAGGAAATCAGCGTACAGAGTTCTGGTCTCACCAGTCCGCGCTTCATGGATTTACGCTCGGTGATGGTTTCATCATCCGGAATAAATTCCAGGCCGCGATTCAGCTTACCAATAGACTCCAGGTGGTTGATCAAACGACGGTACTCTTCAATGCGGGTCGCCGCATCAGTCTCCGCAATACTCAGCGCCTGGGTCTGACGGTAGTTGTTCATCAACACCAGATCTGCGACGGAGTCAGTCATGTCCGCCAACAACTTATTACGCTGCTTCATAGTCATATCGCCGCCGGCGACAATCTCGTTCAGCAGGATCTTGATGTTAACTTCGTGGTCAGAACAGTCCACGCCGCCAGCGTTATCAATAAAGTCAGTGTTCAGGCGACCATAGTTGAGGGCGTATTCGATACGGGCCAACTGGGTCATACCCAGGTTGCCGCCTTCGCCGATGACTTTCACCTGCAAATCGCTCGCGTCGACCCGCAGCGCGTCGTTGGCTTTATCGCCTACGTCTGCGTGCGACTCTTCTGAGGATTTCACATAGGTGCCGATACCACCGAACCAAAGCAGATCAACCGGAGCCTTCAACAACTGCGAAATCAGCATGTTGGGAGGCAAACGGTCCTGCTTGATGCCGAAGCGCGCCTTCATTTCAGGGCTGATCGGAATCGACTTGGCGTTGCGCGAGAATATACCGCCGCCCGCCGAGATCAGTTTGCTGTCGTAATCCATCCACGTGGAGCGCGGCAGTTCGAACAGGCGCTTGCGCTCTGCGAAGCTGGACGCGGCGTCCGGGTTCGGATCAATAAAGATGTGCATATGGTTAAAGGCGGCCACCATGAGAATATGCTCAGAACGCAACATGCCGTTGCCGAACACGTCTCCGGACATGTCGCCCACGCCCACCACAGTGAAGTCGTCAGTCGCTGTATTCACGCCCATTTCACGGAAGTGACGCTCAACAGAAACCCAGCCGCCGCGAGCGGTGATACCCATCTTCTTGTGGTCGTAACCCTGGCTGCCGCCGGACGCAAACGCATCGCCCAGCCAGAAGTTGTACTCTTCCGACAATGAGTTGGCGATGTCGCTGAACGTTGCAGTACCTTTATCCGCCGCCACAACCAGGTAATAGTCGTCTTCATCGTGACGCACCACATCCAGAGGCGGAACCACTTCGCCGCTGGACAGATTATCGGTGACATCCAACAAGCCGCGAATAAAGGTTTTGTAGCAAGCGATACCTTCGTTCAGCATGGCTTCGCGATCATTCTCAGGCAGCTGCTTGGCGACGAAGCCACCCTTGGCGCCCACTGGTACGATAACGGAGTTCTTGACCTGCTGCGCCTTCACCAGACCCAGCACTTCCGTGCGGTAATCCTCAAAGCGATCGGACCAGCGCAGACCGCCACGGGCGACTTTACCGCCACGCAGGTGCACGCCTTCCACACGAGGGGAATAAACGAAGATTTCGAACATCGGCAGCGGCAGCGGCATTTCTGGAATGTCGCGGGGGCTGAATTTGAAGGACATGTATCCCTTCACGCCGTTGTCTTCGCCGCGTTGATAGTAGTTGGTGCGCAGCGTCGCCTTGATCAGTTCGACAAAACGGCGCAGTACGCGGTCTTCGCTCAAGTGCTCCACTTCGTCCAGAGCCTGGTTGATCTCAATCTCCAGCTTCTGTTGCGCAGCGCCGCACTGGGCTTCGCTCTGAATTTTCGCTGGATTGAAACGGGCTTCGAACAGCTCGTAAATGGACTTGGCGATATGGACGTGGTTGACCAGGGTATTGGCGATAAAGTCCTGGCTATAGCTGAAGCGAATCTGACGCATGTAACGGGCGTAAGCGCGGAGCATGGCGATCTGCCGCCAATCCATCTGCGCCGCCAACACCAGGCGGTTGAAGATGTCGTTCTCAGCTTCATTGGTCCACACTCGCAGAAACAGCTCTTCGAACTTCTTGCGAATTTTCTGGATGTCGATCACTTCGCCGCCACGGCTTTGCAAAGAGAAGTCATGAATCCAGACCACTTTGCCGTTACGGTCAATCGCTTCAAACGGGTGCTCGCCCAACACTCTCAGACCGAGGTTTTCAAACAGCGGCAGCACGTCCGATAACGGCACTTGCACAACGCCGTGGAAAAGTTTGAAGTGCAGAATGCTTTCGTCTTCTTCCAGTGCACGATAGAAACTCATCGCCAGCGGACGCTCATCGCTCAATGAGGCGATATGCTCGATGTCGATCACCGCGCGGCGAGGTGAAAATTCCTCTCTGTACGCGCCATTGAATGCATTGGCGTACAGATGAATATAGGAGTTAGCCTGTTCTTCGCCATGCGCTTCGTACAAGCTCTCCATCAGGCCATCCTGCCAGGACTGAGCGGCGGCGATGATGCGTTCTTCCAGCTCAGCCGGACGCAGGTCGCGACGCTCCGCTTGCGGTACGCGCAGATTGAACTGCGTACGCGCCAGCACGGACTCGGAGAAATAAGTGGTGAACTCTACGTCTTCCGCGCCGGTGGCTTTAACCAGAATATCGGAAATGCGCAGACGCAGATCGGTGCTGTACAGATCTCTCGGCACATACACAATGGCGCTGACAAACTGTCCGTATACGTCCTCGCGAATAAACAGGCGAATTTTGCGACGCTCCTGGATATACAGAATACCCATAGCCACGTCGAACAAATCATCGCGCCCCAACTGGAACAGCTCATCGCGAGGATAAACCGCCAGAATTTGATCCAACTCTTTACCCGCGTAATCGCTGGGGTTGAAGCCAGAGCGCTTCAGGACGTGTTTAACCTTACGTCTGACCAATGGGATATCGTCAGGACGCTGGTGGTAAACCCGTGAGGTATACAGACCCAGGAAGCGACGCTCCCCGATAACTTCGCCCTGCTCGTTGAACTTCTTCACTGACACATAGTCAGGATAAGCGGGACGGTGCACCCGCGAGCGCTGCGACGATTTGGCGAAGGTGAAAATCTCGGATTGCAGCATCTGACGACGGGCTTTCTGCGGCAGATCGCTCATCTTCATCATTGCGGGACGTTCTGGATGGCTCTTCAAGATACCCAGTTCAGAACCCGCAACCTGCTGAATGATGGTGTCCTTGCCCGCCTTCTTGAATTGATACTCGTCGTAGCCAAGGAAGGTGAAATGGTCTGCCGCCAGCCACTTCAGAAACTCGCTCGCTTCTTTTAAATCCGTCTTTTTGACATTGGGAATATCTTTCTCGAACTCGCTGATGAGCTCTTGCGCGTGCGACTTCATTTTTTCGTAGTCGCCCACCGCAGTGCGCACTTCTCCAAGAACTGTCTCCAGTTCATCTTTGATGCGCTGGTGATCAGCGGGATCGTTATGACGATCGATCTCCACATACACCATGGACTCGCCCAGCTCCCGCGCCGGCTCTTCGTCACGGCCGATAACGCGTTTGAGTTTGGCGGAACTGTCACGCTCGATGTACAGAACCGCATGCTGAATGGAGTGCAGCGTCAACTCCATGCGGTTCAGCCCCATACGCACCGAGTCAACGATAAAGGGAATGTTGTTGTGAAGTATGCCAATGACAGTGTGGGTGGATTGCCAGCCGTGCGTTTCCAGGTCCGGGTTGAATACGGTGACCTTGGGCTGGTCTTGATGATGATCTTGCAGGAAGTGCCAACAGGCGACGACTGCGCCGTAGATATCCGCCAGACGGCGACTACGGATTTCGTCCAGAGGCGACATTTCGAGATAAAGCCGGGCGAACCGGTTCACATCCTCCGCTAAGCCAGGTTCCAGTTTCTTTTTGAACTCCTCCTCTAAAAGCTCAAAAAACTGCTCCCTGGTCTCTACGCTAATCTGCTTCATTAAATTTGCACCTTTTTATTATTGGCTCAAAAAAGCAACGACCCCAAAACTTCTTTTACAACGAGGCAGTGAACTGAAAGAGATGACGCCTGCAGTTTTAAGAATAGTTCAGGTATTGAAATCTGTTTATGCTGTTTGGGAGCCAAGAGCCTAGCAGGGCGGATACGCGTTTTTAATACAGTTTAGTACCTACTACAAAAGATCAAAAATCGTCGCTAACGAAATTTTTTTCTTATTTTTATCATAGAGTTGCAGAGCACACTTTGTGGAAAAGCGCCCCTGCGTCGCCTCTACGATAAGTGGAAATACCTAGGCAATAACACGCAGGAAAAAGAACGGATTTTAACCACCCCATTTAGCCGCCGCGTTATCAGACCTCTTCGACTTTAATATTTGGATATGACGCCTGTATTTTACCGATCAGCGTTTTGATATGAGGCAGGAATTTTTTGGCGAAGGGAGCTTCCTTTGCATAGGGGTAGGCGCCTTCAAAATACACAAAAGTACTGCTGTAACGTATCAACTCGACTTTGGAAATTATTACTTCTATCGGATGCGTCTCTTTACGCTCAGGACAAAGATTAAACACCACCCTATCCCCGTCATACGACAACAATGCGTCCAACACCCAGCGATATTTGGTTCGTCGCGCAATACGCCAAAGCGCGCCCAATCCAAGCAAAATGGCCAACAGACCCAGCACCGGATAGGGACTCCATAAGTTATGGCCGGATGTAAAAATCAATAGCCACACAGCCCCAAGCGCTATTTTTTCCAGCCACAAAGACGTCTTTTCAGAGGCCACTTTTCTCCATCGTTCAACTTTCATAATTCCGCCGTTTACAACCACTATTCCAATTACTACTACTGCGATTCGAAATGAATATCAGGTCGCGCAGTCTTCTTAATCAAGGTTAAAAAATCTTAACCACCCTTGAATCAGTATTCTACAGCACGCACTTTGAAAACATGAGAGTTAGGCAGCTTTGGTTTCTCATTGCGCAACGGGCTTGTCGCTTGAGAACGACTGCTGGAGTCGCACCGATAGTTTATTGTTATGACGAATAATTAATAACGAAACAATGTTAATTATTGCAGAATGCTTTCACGTTGGCGCTGGACGCCTGCAGCCGAGTTTCCTAACATCTTAAGCCCGCTACAGGCCCGGAACCTCCGGCGGATGCGTCGAGGGTTTGTTGACGTTTTTGGAAGAACTACGCAAACACTGGTATTAGGTTAAGCATGTCCTTACAGGCCACTCTTCTCGATCTAAAGAACCAACTCAGTGAATCCATTATCGGACAGTCGCACCTGCTCGATCGGTTGCTGATATCTCTGCTCGCTGACGGCCACTTATTGGTCGAAGGGGCGCCCGGTCTCGCCAAGACCAAAGCAATCAAAGAACTGGCTTCCAATATTGAAGGCGACTTCCAGCGCATTCAGTTCACTCCCGATTTACTGCCCGCGGACATCACCGGCTCCGACATTTATCGTCCGGAGACCGGGAACTTTGAGTTCCGTAAAGGCCCGATTTTTCACAACCTGGTGCTGGCGGATGAGATCAACCGCGCCCCCGCCAAAGTGCAAAGCGCGCTGCTGGAGGCCATGGCGGAGCGACAGGTTACCGTGAGCGGACGCAGTTATCCGTTAAACGGCCTGTTTATGGTCATGGCCACGCAGAACCCCATCGAGCAGGAAGGCACGTATCCATTGCCGGAAGCGCAGCTGGACCGTTTTCTGTTGCATGTCCGCATTGATTACCCGGACTCAGAGTCCGAGCTGAACATTCTGCGTCTGGCTCGCCATGAGGCGGCGGGGCCTAAAGTCAAAGAGACTCAACCTCTGGAGCAGGAAGCCATTTTCCAGGCTCGCAAAGAAGTATTGAACGTCTATATGGCCGACTCTGTCGAGCAGTACATCGTTCAGATCATCATGGCGACCCGTTTCCCCGAAAAATACGACGCCAAGCTGGCGGAGTGGCTTGAGTACGGCGGCAGCCCTCGCGCCACTATCGCCCTGGATCGATGCGCCCGCGCGCACGCCTGGCTGAACGGCAAAGATTTCGTGGCCCCTGAAGACGTGCAGGCGATGGCCTTCGACGTTCTGCGCCACCGTCTGATCACCAGCTTCAAAGCGGAAGCGGAAGGGGTATCGACAGACAAGGTCATCGCCCGTTTGCTGGAGCAAGTTCCCGTTCCCTGACATTAATCCTGCAGCGCCCACAGGACACAATGAATCAACATCGCGTTTACTGCCAATTGGATGAACTCATTCAACTGCGCATCGCCGCCGCCCGACTCAGCTTGCGCTTTGATCCGCGCAAACTGCAGCAGCAGGCGGGGGCGCACTTGTCGCGCTTTCGCGGGCGCGGCATGGATTTCGCCGAATATCGTCCTTACCAGGAAGGCGACGATCCCCGCTCCATTGACTGGAAAGTCACCGCCCGCCGCAGTCGCCCGTTCACCAAAGTTTTTCACGAGGAAGTTGAGCGTCCGATACTGATTCTGGTGGATCAGTCCATCAGCCTGTTTTTCGGCAGCCGTCGCGCCTTCAAATCCGTACTGGCGGCGGAAATCGCTTCTCTATTGGCCTGGGCCGGTCTGGCGCAAGGCGATCGTATTGGCGGACTGGTGTTCTCTCATTTGGGACATCAAGCGCTGAAGCCCTCCCGGCATCCCCGTCAGGCACTGCGTATTCTGGAGTGCGTCAACTCGTTCAATCAGGCGCTGAGCCTGCAGCAGAGCGACGCCAAATTCAGTTTTAACGATGCGCTGCTGGAGTTGCGCCGTATCGCACGCCCCGGCAGCCAATGCTTTATTATTTCCGACTGGCGCCAGTTCGACGCCACCAGCAAAAATCTGCTGTTCGATCTGCGCCGACACAGCCAGGTATTGCCGTTTCAGGTATTTGACCCGTTGGAGCAGACCCTGCCGCCCGGCAACTTTCGCATTACCGATGGAAGCGCTCACCTGGATCTGGACACCCGCAACGAGCGCCTGTCCCAGCGTCTGAAAAATGAATACGAGCAGTGGCAAAACCAGTTGCTGCAGGAGCTCGCCTCGATTGGCCTGGCCTGCGCCCGCCTCTCCACCTGGGATGATCCAGCGGAGAAGCTGTACCAGCTGCAGTTCTCCAACGGCGCACGAGGAGCCGCCTGATGGACCCGACGCAATCCTTACAGTTGCTGGATATCATGGAGCCCTCCCCTTCCGGCTGGTGGCCGTTGCCCTGGGGATGGTGGTTCGTAATTCTGGAGTGTTTTTTCGCCCTGGTGGGGCTCATCTGGCTCGGACTGTGGCTGTATCGCCGCCACAAGCGCACCAAAGCCTCGTTGACCGTACTGGAACAACACTGGCGCGAATTCAATGACCATGGTCGTCCCGGCGATTTTCTCGCCAACGTCAATCTGGTACTGAAGCGTCATTGCCGCACCTTGGGCCTGCAAGCCGCTCTGCCGCTATCCGGCGACGCCTGGGGAGCTTTCCTGAAGCAACGTCTGCCCGCAGGTCAGCACAGCCATATCGACGCCTATCTGCGAAGCCTGTACAGCCCGCGTCCAGACCTGCCCCCAGACGCCGCCTACAAGGCCGCGCAGCGCTGGATAAGGAGGCTGCGGTGCTGACCCTCGCCTGGCCATGGTTGTTGCTGGCGCTCCCCCTTCCCTGGTTAATCAAAAAGCGCCATAAGAAAGAAGAAGGACGCAATCTGGCGTTGCGGGTTCCCTTCTATCAACAGGCAGCGCTGGTGCTGGAAGGCGCCGATGCCGGTTCAAGCAATGCGCCCAGCGGCCGCTGGAGCGCGATACTACAAGTCCTCGCCTGGACCTTGTTGGTGCTCGCGGTTTGCCGACCGCAATGGCAGGGCGAGCCCATCCCCATGGACTACGAAGCCCGCGATCTCATGCTGGCGGTGGATATCTCTCCCAGCATGCAGGAAACTGATTTGCAGTTGAAAGGCTATCAAGCCACCCGGCTGGACGTGGTAAAGTCCGTGGTCACCGACTTTATCCAGGTCCGTCAGGGGGATCGTCTGGGATTGATTCTGTTCGGCGCCCAGCCTTACATTCAGGCGCCGCTGACCTACGACCTGATTACAGTAGGCGAACTGTTGAATGAAGCCACCCTGGGCATCGCTGGCAACGCCACCGCCATTGGGGACGCCATTGGACTGGGAATCAAGCGCCTGCGGGAGCGTCCCGCCGACTCCCGAGTACTGGTGCTGCTGACCGACGGCGCCAACACCGGCGGCGAAGTCTCCCCCGAACAAGCCGCCAAACTGGCCGCCGAAGCCGGCATTAAAATCTATACCGTCGGCGTTGGCGCAGACGAAATCATTCGCCGCGGCATCTTCGGCTACCGCAAGGAAAACCCTTCCGCCGACCTGGACGAAACCCTGCTGCGAAGCATCGCCGACCAGACTGGCGGCCAATACTTCCGCGCCCGCAATACCGGGGAATTAGAGCAGATCTACGAATCCATCAACCAATTGGAGCCGATCAAACAGCAGCAGCGTTTCTTCCGTCCTAAAACAGAGTGGTATTGGGCGCCCTTATTGGCCGCGCTCGCCCTGTTGTCAATTTGCTGGCTGGCGCCCGCCCTCGCCGGATTGACTCGCCGGAGCGCGCCGACGCAGCTGGAGGAGGCGCCATGATGGAGTTTTTGACGCAATTTCACTTCCTACGCCCCGCTCTGTTATTGCTGGCGCCGGCGTTACTGGCGCTGCTGTTTCTTATGCGTCGTCGCAGAAACGGGCAAAACTCCTGGCACACCTTACTGCCGCCGGAGTTTCTCGCCGCGCTGAGCGAGACGCCCCCGCAAACAGTAAAACGCAGCAGCTTCTGGTTGTGGCCGCTGATTCTGGTTTTATCCGTCGTCGCATTGGCCGGCCCCACCTGGTCGAAACAGGAAACGCCAGTCACGCTGAAACAGGAAGCGTTGGTGGTCACTCTGGATTTATCTCTTTCCATGCTGGCGACCGACCTGACGCCCAATCGCCTGACCCGCGCCAGACAGAAAGTCTATGATCTGCTTGACGCCCGTAAGGAAGGACAAACCGCACTGGTGGCGTTCTCCGGCAGCGGCCATGTCGTGGCGCCGTTAACCGAAGACGGCAATACGCTGCGCGCCATGCTGCCTGCGCTGGACCCGTTTATCATGCCTGAAATGGGCAGCAACGCCGCCGCGGGTATTGAATCCGCCCTGAGCGTCATCAAACAGGCTGGCGCCGCCAACGCCCGCATTCTGTTGATCACAGACGGCGTTGAAGAAGTGGATGTGCAGCCGATCAATGACCAGCTCAGCAAAGCCGGCGTATCCATTTCCGTCCTGGGCGTCGGCACCGATGACGGCGGTCCAATCCCTATTCCCAACCGGGGCTTTATCAAACAGGGCGACCAGGTCGTTGTGGCGAAACCGAACTTTGCGTTGATGCGCGAAATCACAGGACGCCCCGGCGACCGTTTCAGCAAAATGACGCTGGACAACGCTGACCTGCGTCGTTTGTTGCCCAGCGCCAATTCCACGCATTTCAAAGACGCCAATGAGGACAGCACGCTGCAAGGCGAGCAATGGCATGACGCCGGCTACCTCCTGCTGTTAATCGTGATTCCTCTGCTGCTTTGGCAATATCGTCAGGCTGGCGTCGCATTGTGTCTGCTGGTCCTGCTGGCGAAACCGCAAGTCTCTCACGCGTTGGAATGGGAGAACCTCTGGTCCACGCCGAATCAGCGGGGCTGGGAATTCTACCAGGATAAACAATACGAGGACGCCGCGAACGCCTACGACAGCCCAATGGGTAAAGGGGCCGCCTATTTTCGCACCGGCGACTACGCTAAAGCGGAAGCGGAATTCGGCAAACTGGATTCGGCAAACGCCCATTACAATCGCGGCAACAGTCTGGCCTATCAGCAGCGCTACGAAGAAGCGATCAAGGCTTACGACGAAGCTTTGAAACGCGATCCAGAGTTGTCAGACGCCGAGGAAAACAAACGTAGGCTGGAAGAGTTTCTGGAACAGCAAAAGCAGCAACAGCAACAGAAGAGCCAGGACCAGAATAAAGATCAGCAGCAATCGGATCAGAAGAACGCGGACCAACAACAGAGTCAGCAGCAGAACTCATCGGATTCGCAAAAGAATCAATCCAACTCGCAGCAGCAAAACGGACAACCCTCCGATCAGGACAACCCAGGGCAACAGGGCCAACAAGGCGGAGATCCAGGGCGGCGGCAACCGCAAAATCAAAATGCGGATAAGCAGGACGGCTCCTCCGCCCAGGATGCGCAAGAACAGCAAAATGCGGAACAGGCGCAAAACGGGGACAAAGAAGACGAGGCTGATCCCAAAGACGCCGCCTCCAAAGCCGCCAGCGCAGAGCAACAAGAGGCCGACAAAAAAGAGGACGGCAAAGGGGCTCAGACAGCCGGAAAGGTTGACGAACCTGAAGACGCCACGGATAAAGAGCCGTCGGAAGATGCAGCCGCCGCCCTATCAGACAATATTTCATTGAAGGACCAGCAGACAGAGCAATGGCTGCGCAGGATACCTGACGATCCCGGCGGCTTGCTGCGCAGAAAGTTTCTGCAACAATATCAACAAGGCTCGCGTCCTTCTTCGTCCAAACAAGACAGCGGTAGACCCCTATGGTAACTCCTGTAAACCGGATTTTATGCCTGCTCATGCTATGTGTTCTCAGCCTGGGAGCCTGGGCTGAGGACAGCCTGAACGTCAGTGTGGACCGCCAGGAAGTCAGACAGAATGAATCATTGCAGCTGACGATCACCAGCAAGCTGGAAGTCGACTCCGCCCTGGATTTCTTCAATTTGAACACCTTGTCCGTACCGCAACCGGATGTCGGCGAGCTGGACAAAGACTTCGAGGTCATGGACCGTCAGCAAAGCTATCGGGTGCAGATCGAGAACAACAAGAACAACTCCATCATCACCTGGGTCTACACCCTGCTGCCCAAGCGCAGCGGCGATCTGGAGATTCCAGCGGTCAAGTATAAAGACAATGAGTCTCAGCCGATCGCCATCAAGGTGGTTGAGACCAGCCAGCAGGCGGTAGCGAAAGAAGAAAAGCCCGTCTTCCTGGAAGCGGAGGTGGACAACAAATCCGTCTACGTGCAGCAACAACTGATTTACACCATCCGCCTGTTCTACAGCGACGATATGCTGCGTGGCGAGTTGACCCACCCTGACCATCCCGACATTCTGGTCAAACAGCTGGGCAAGCAAAAGGAATACACTCGCTACGTCGGCTCCCGCCGCTTCAGCGTGGTGGAGCGACAGTACGTTATCTTCCCCCAGAAAGCCGGCAAGATCGCCATCCCCGAGCAGATTTTCACTGGGACCCTGGCCCAGCGCCGCATCGGTCGCCGTTTCTACAGCGAGGAAAAATCGCCTGCTGTGGAGATAGACGTCAAAGCCCCGCCCGCTTCATTTTCCGGCAAACAATGGGTGCCGGCGCAGAGCCTGAGCATCCGTGACGTGTGGAGTGATCCGGCGCGGGAAATCAAAGTCGGCGACTCCTTAACCCGAACCATCAGCGTGCAGGCGCTGGGCATCGAAGGCGTACAGATTCCTCCTCTCGATAGCGCCAGTGCGGACGGCGTAAAAGTCTATCCAGAGCCTGAAAGTATCGACACGGAAGAGCACGCGGCGGGCGTCACCGGCCAGCGTAAGGAAACCCAGGCCCTGGTGGCGATCAAGCCGGGAACCTACACCCTGCCCGCCGTCAGCATTCCATGGTGGGACGTGACCAATGATGTGGAGCGCGTAGCGACGCTGCCGGAACGCACCATTACTGTATTGCCCGGCGCTCAATCCGCCGTCGTCAATACGCCTGCCGCGCCGTCGCAGACAACGCTGGCGGACGACAAGACCGACTTAAGCCTGGACTCAACGCCTGAACCGTTGTCCTCGCCCACTTCCGTCCCGTCAGACTCTGGCGTATTTTGGCCCACCCTATCCGGGCTGCTGCTGATCGCCTGGCTGGCCACCTTATACGCCTGGTGGAGAAAGCCGACTATCGTCAAACCTGTCATGCGAGAGCATCCGCGCCAAGGCGCCCAGCATATCGAGTTGAGTCAGTTGAAGAAGCTGGCGAAAAGCGATGTCGTCAAGTTCGTGGACCTGTATACCCGCTGGCTGCAGCAAGCCGCCCTGGAACAGCGCTATGCTCACCATGTGCTCAATCAGCTGCGCGAACTCAGTCGGGAGCCGCTCAACCAGCTGCAGCGCGATCTGTATGGGCCGAACGCCCATGCCGCCAATGCGGATTTAAGCGAGTTGGCGCTGAAGCTGGTGGCGAGCAGCGAGCAGGCGATCAAAGCCGAGTCCAATAACCAGGGTGAGCCCGCGCCCCTGTACCCCACTTAGGCCACCCACCCTCATGGCGGATTTCAGCGTAGAAGCCACTCGACTCGCACACTATGATGGCTGTCGGTATGCCCTGTTTCATCAAGGAGCCCCGCTCAGCTATCTCGAAGCCTTACAGCTTCTGGAGGAGAATCCGGCGTTCCGAGCGTTCTTCAATTCGATTTTCGCCTCCGCCGACAGTTCCGGCTATTTCTGGGAATCGCCGCCTTTATCCAGCGCCAATGAGAGCCAGGCTTGTGAGTTTGTCTTGATCAACAGCGGCCCGCTCACACGTCTGCAGCCGGACTGGCGGCCTTTCGCCAAGCCGTTTCGCGCCTCTCGTCAGTCCGATCTGGTGGCCGCATTCAACAATCTGGGCGGCGACGCCCGTCTGGTGGCGCCTCGGCCGCAGACAAAACACTGCGACTACGCTCATCTGGCCCGCTTTATCCGCAATGCGCCGCCGCAACAGGTGGATGCTTTCTGGATATACCTGGCCAGAGAAACGCTGGCGCGCATTGGCGAGCAGCCCGTCTGGCTCAGCACCGCCGGCCTTGGGGTGTCCTGGCTTCACGCGCGCATCTGCGTCACGCCCAAATACTATCGCTACGCGCCCTACGCTGCGCACCCCGCGTAATTCACCGCCCGGAAATATTCCCATCACCTGCTAAACTTAATAGATGCGCAGTATTCTCTGTGTCTACCAGTGACTGATTCCTCCTTCATTCACAATAGTCTGAGGGAGTCGCCAGTCCCTGATCCAGCCGCCAGCAAGGGATGTTGTCAAGGAGGGTCCCGGTATTGACGCTTAGAGGCATATTGATTGACTCACATACTTTTTCTAACGCAGCGCTACCTGGCCGGACTGATCTGTCTGCTGACCGCCATCTCGTCTGCGCCAGCCTGGGCTCAAAAAGAAACCGTTAAGCTCAAGGTCGCTCACTTCGTCGAAGCCGGCAAAGACGGCGCTTACTATAGGGAATTAATAGAAAGCGCACTAACGCAGGCGGGCTATGAGTACGAAATTACTACCTCTCAGCCATTCCCGCAGAAACGCGTCATTCAGATGCTGGACAAAGGCGACGTCACTATCGCCTGGATGCTCCCCACAGCGGAGCGCGACAATCACCACGTCCGGGTGCCGGTCCCTATCACCAATGGCTTGATCAGCAAGCGGATTATGCTAATCCCGGAAGGTCGTCAGGCTATTTATGATCAGGTTCGCGATCTGGAGGATTTTCGTAACCTGAACAAAGTGGCGGCAATTGGTAAGGCCTGGTACGACCGACGCGTCTGGGAGCATAACCGTCTGCCGGTAATGATCTTCGACGGCGACTGGACCGCAGCATTTCGCCCGCTGGCGCAGGGAAATCGCGGCATTGATTACTTCCCCCGTGGAGCGAACGAAATTATCCGCGAGTCACACAAGTACCCCGGCCTGGACATTGAAAAAAACCTGTTGCTGCAATATCAAAGCGATTTCTATTTCTACCTTTCTCACGACGCCCAGTCCCATGTGGACGCGATGACGGACAGCATGAATCGCGCGCGCAGCAGCGGTTTGATAGACCGTTTAATAGAGAAATACTGGGGAGAAGACCTTGCCGAATTGAACTTGTCGCAACGCAGGGTTATCCATCTGGACTCGCCTCCCGAAGAAACCTCGTCACCTTGAGTGGCGCGCGCCCTCGCCCCTTCTCTCTCCTATTTATCACTCTCTCCCCTCGCCATGATCAAGCCTTCAAACCGGAGCGCTTAGGGTTTATCCTTGCAGCCCACAACATCAAAGGGTTTCAGAATTATGAGCAACGTTAAGTACAAAGTGGACGGCGTGGAAGTCAGCGTTGAAGAGTTTCGTCAGGATGAAGACAGAAGCGCGGCGGAAGACTTCCTGGTCAACGCCTACCAGGAGACCTTGGGCGACATGGTCTGCTCCGAGCACGGCGAAAAAACCGGCTACGAATTGAATTACGAGTCCGAGAGCGGTCAATGCAAAATTCGCACGGAAGCCTGCTGCGAGAACTTCGACCGAGATCTTAACATGGCGTTGATGATGAAGATGTCCGAGCAGGCGGAAGCAAACCGCTCCGACGACGACATTTAAGCAAGGACATTTCTTGCTACACTGACGAAGGAGCGTCCGTCATAGAAACAAAGGAGAGTTCACATGTCAGATCATCATACCTACAAGAAAGTGGAAGTGGTCGGTTCATCCAAGAACAGCATTGATGAAGCCATTCAGAACGCCATTCGGGAGTGCTCCCGCACCATCAAGCACCTCGAATGGTTCGAAGTCACGGAAACCCGCGGCCATATCGTCAACGGCGAAGTCGGCCACTTTCAAGTCAGCCTGAAAGTCGGCTTCCGTATCGAGAACAGCTAAGTTTTACCTGAAATACCGAGCTGCGATCTATTCTTCAGGGCCCTCAGGGGCCCGGCATGCGGCGGCGCAAGCTACGCATTTAAAGGCAGACCACGTCCCCAGAATTGCGCCATCCCTTTGGCGATCTCTGCAAAGTTTGAACTTTTGCTGTTGGCGTTTCTCGCCTCGCAAAAGGATGCATCCGTATTAAACAGCGCTGCGGCCAGGGAGCGCCCCGCCCGAATGATATCCGCCGTCTTTTCCGAGCGCAGAGCGGTGAAAGCCGTAAACGCCGCATCCAGGTCGCGGGGATTTTCTTGCAGACAGTTCGCCAAATGCCAGGCGTCCTCCAATGCCTGACAGGCGCCTTGCCCAGACGTAGGCAGCGGCGCATGGGCGGCATCGCCAATGACGATCACATTGCGTTTATGCCATAACTCGATAGGATCATGGTCATGCACATAGACCTTATGAATGCTCTCAATGGGGGTCTCTTCAATGACCTTGGCGACAGGCGACGGCCACGCGGAAAAGACCGATAGCAGCTCCTTTTTGTACAGCTCCGGATTGCTCTTCTCTATGGACTTACTGACTATCGCACCCGCCCAATACGCCGTCCGTTTGCTGACCGGCACGATGCCGAAACGTTCCCCCACGCCCCAGTAATCACGCACCGCCATATCAGTGAAGACATCCTCTTGCGCTTCATAAACCCCCACCCAGTTGATAAAGCCCTGATATACCGGCCGACTGTCGCCATGCACGTAGCGCCGTGATGGGGAGTCCATGCGCCCGTCGGCGCCGATGACCACATCAGCCATCGCCTGCGCGCCATTTTCGAAGCGGATGCAGCTCCGGTCCCGGCCCTCTTGTTCAATATCCGCTACCGCATGGCCATAGCGAATTTCGACTCCCAACGCATCTAGCTTCGCCAGCAAAGCCCTTTGCAGATCCCGCCGCAATACAGACAGGCTGGGATAGCCCATACGCCGATTGATATCGAGAATGTCTAGGGAGCCAAGCTCCTCGCCGTGGAGAGAAAGTCTACGCATATGCGTGGGACGTCCAGATAACGCGGCAATATCATTCAGAACGTCAAGCTGATCGAGCACATAGGCTGCATTTGGCCATATCACAATGCCCGCGCCGACATCCGTTGGCGCTGAACGACGCTCGTATATCGCCACGTCAAAACCCTTTTGCGTCAGCGCAATCGCCGTGCTGACGCCCGCGACTCCGCCGCCCAGTATGGCTATTTTCATCCCGCGTTTTCCTTCTGATTCGATAAGTCCCGTCGCAGACGCAGGTCATGCGCATGACCGTCCACCACGCTGAGACTTCGATAAAACCACGTCCATCAGGGAATAAAAACACGACTTTAGGTCAGTGCGACGAGTCAAGCCCCGCTTACCAGAACCAACATCCGAAGTGATTGGGGGGAAGGTAACAAGGGGAGACAGGGAGAGAAGTGAAAAGCAGCCGGAATCCATGACACGAGGACTCCGGCATGCGTCCTTATGTGCGTCAGCTTTGGCTTTCCATGAATTTCTTCGCCCGCTCCGCCAGTTCTTGTTCACTGACATCTTCAATATGAGTGGCGATATGCCAGACATGACCAAAAGGGTCCTCCAGGCTGCCGCTGCGATCGCCGTAGAATTTGTCTTCAACCTTTAACCGCTCTTTGGCGCCGGCGGCTATCGCCCTGGCGAAGGTAGCGTCTACATCGGGAACGTACAACATCAATGCGACGGGGCTTCCGCCCAGCGTTTGCGGGCCAACGAATTTCATTTCGGGGCACTCATCGGAAAGCATGACGCGGGAATCGCCAATCTTTATTTCCGCATGCCCAATGGAGCCATGTGGGCCATTCATACGCATGATTTCTTCAGCATCAAAAGCGCGTTTATAAAACGCCAGCGCGTCAGCGGCGCCTTTGACAATCAGATAGGAAGTGACGGAATGATAGCCATCCGGGATGGGTTTCACTTGCTTGCTCATAGGACCTCCGTGGCAGGATTGCGTGTATCCGAATACAGCGCCCTATTCGTACTCCTACTGCAGCATGTCATTGATCCGGAAAAGGCATTGTCCGCCTGAATAGAAGTCTGCGCAAGTGACAAAAAGACACCCCGGAGTTCCCAGCAAAAACTCCGGAGTGTAGGTCAAGAATTACCAATCCGCGGCTAATTCAGCTCCACTGTGCGGCTGGCGCGACCCGAAGGGGTAAATGTTTTCAGTTTAACGCCGCCGCTGACGGCGACGGGCCCGTCATACAGTGGCGATTCGGTTGTTGGCTCGGAGCCGTCCAGGGTGTAACGGATCTCCAGACCGGGGAAGGACAAGTTCGCTTCCAGCATGCCGTCAGCCACCTTGGCGCCGGGAGGCGGCACGCGGAAGTCATAACCGCCGTTCCAGCTGTCCAGACGCTTGAGGTCATAGGCGCCGACCCGCGCGGCGAATCCGCTCCAGGCTTGATTCAGCCCGCTCAGACGTTGCGCCTGATCCGCTTCGTTCGCCCAATCCGGTTGCGGCGACCAGCCCCTCTCCGCCAGTCCCAGCAACTTGGGCAGCGCCAGATAGAACAGGTCAGCTTCTGTTTTCACGTTCTCGCTCCACAGTTCGCCCTGCACGCCGAGAATCATGTCCTGTTTATCCGCCGCCAGACGGGTGCGGTCGTTCCACATATCGTCCGTCAACGGGTTGCCCATGCGATCCACCCACGCGGCTTTGAATACATCCATCGGCGTGAATTCATACACGCGACGGGTGTCCACAAAACCGGCCCAGTAATAACCGGGTTCTTCCGGGTCTTTCTGGTAGGCCAGGTCGAAGTACAGGTTGGTGGCGTTGGCCAACACCACCGGGTAACCGGCGTTAGCCAGTTTGTAGGCGTTGTCTTCTGTGCCCCAGCCCCACACGTTGTTCCACACATAAGGAACCATGATGCCGCCGACAAAATGCGGGTTGACCACTTTGCCGCCGTCTTCATGCATGAACGCCAGTTCTTCCCAGCCGGCGATCTTGGTTCCGTGGGCGGCGACGATGCCGGTCACGGTGGCGTTGAAGAAGCGGTTCAGCATCTCCACGTCGTCCGCGCTCAATTCCTCTGAACCGAACATACGGGTACAGGCGGGAGATTTTTTCCAGACGCCCGCCGGCACTTCATCCGCTCCCACATGGAAAGCAGGCATGCGCAGGCCGGCCTGACGGTACATGCGCGACACCTCGCCGACCACTTTGTCGATGAAGAAGTAAGTGGTTGGCATACAAGGGTTCACGACGTTGTCCTTCCAACCCTGCACAGACTTGTACTCCGACTTGTCCTCAGGATCGCTCAGCAGGAAGTTTCTGCCCTGATAGGGCTTACCCGCGTCGGCGAACTGTTTGGCGCGGGATTCCATGGACTTTATCGCCGCTCTGGCGTGCCCAGGCAGATCGAACTCCGGCACCACTTCGATATGACGCTCAGCCGCGTAACGCAGCAACTCAACATATTGCTGACGGGAGAAGTACCCGGAGCCATTATTGCTGTCCGCAAAGGGTCCAGAGCCGAATGAGGGAACCAGATTATCCAGCTCGTTCTCGGAATGTCCCCGTTTACCGCCGACGGAGGTCAACTCAGGCAGGCCGGGAATCTCCAGACGCCAGCCTTCATCATCGGAAAGGTGCAGATGCAGTTTGTTCAGTTTGTACAGCGCCATGACGTCGATAAGCTTTTTGACGCTTTCGGGCTGGCTAAAATGTCTCGCCACATCCAGATGCATGCCCCGGTACGAAAAACGCGGCGCGTCGGAAATTTCCACCACCGGCAGACGCACAGGCAATCCGCCGCCCTGATAGGTTTCCAGAGGAAGCAGGCCCAGCAGCGATTGCACGCCATAGAACATGCCTGTAGGAGAGTCCGCCGCGATGCGTACGCCGGAAGCCGCGCTGGTGCTCAACTGATAGCTTTCATCGGAGCCAGGACGCCCATGACTTTGCGCGCCTTGCAAACAGATGGCGTTGGCCGCGTCGGTGCAGCGACGCACCACTTCCACCGGCACGCCCAGCGCTTGAAGCTGGCTTTGCAGATAGCGTCCTTCACGCATGAAACGACGATCGAAGTAGAGTTTGAAAGGCGCCGCGACAGTGAGGCTCTCCGCCTCATTCACAGTCATGGACGCCGGCGTCGGCAACAACGTTGGGCCAGTTTGCGCCGCCGCCAGATATTGGCGGTTGCGCTCAAAGCGCACTTCCGCCGTGTCCAACGGCATATTGTCGCCATCAAAGCGTTGCGTTTGCTCCGGCGTAGTTTGCGCGCCCAGCGTCACGTCAGTGATCGCCTCAACGCTCTGGCCGCCGGCGCCGTCGTTCTTAACGATATAAAAGCCAGCCGGGGCGTCGGACTTACTGATCGCCCAGAAGCTGGCTTTGAGTTGAACCTTGAGAGACTCCCCCGCTTTCAGGCCGGTGAAGCCCGCCGCCGGAGTGAGTTTGAAAAAGTCGCCGTTGATGTGCTCGACATTGAATTGATCCGATGGCGTCACCGCCAGCACATCGCGCACAAAGTTGAAATAGATGGTCCACCCGGACGCTTCCAGGTCCGTGGCGCCGCGGTTATGAATGGTCAAATCCGCCAGGAAGCTGTTATAGCTATCCTGCAAATTGTCCGTCACCTGCCAAGTCACCCCCAATTCCGACACCGTCTGCGCCGACTGCTGCGCATCAAAACCAGTGGGCGCCGCAGCGGTATGCAGAGTTTCCGCCGCTGCGTTTTGCGCCTGCATTGCGGCCAGCATGGCCACACACAGAGATAAACGCTTCAAGCGGGTTTGATTTCCTCGGTATGTCATAAGAACGTTCTCCTTTATATGCCCTTGGAGGCGTTGCGTTGTTACACATTGTTGTTATCTATTCAGTGCCGAACGCTGTGCCGACCAACCCTAACTGCAAACAGGCGGGCCGCGGTTTTACCCCCGCCAACGACCGAAGTCGCGGCGGGGGCTTTCTTGTTGTTAACGAGATACTGTCTTAATCGGTCCATACTGAGGAAAATCGCTTTCCTCAGTTTTTGCGGTACACCCTCACGTAATCCACTTCCATCGACTGCGGGAATACAGTTGATCCATTTGGATTGCCTGGCCAGTTACCGCCCACGGCAAGGTTCAGAATCATATGGAAGCGTTGGTTATACGGCGCAGGATAAGGCGCAGCGGTGGAGTACCAGTCGGTTTGCGTCTGATAATGCACGCCGTCGATATACCAGCGAATTTCGTTTTCTTCCCATTCCAGTGCGTAGGTATGGAATTGATCCACCACGCTGGAGGAAGGCGCCATGTGATCGCCAGTGTGGGTATTGTTGGGCCATTCGCCGCCATAGTGGAGCGTGCCGTAGATTTCATTGCCGCCCGCCCCTTTCAGGTTGACCGCCTCCATGATGTCGATCTCGCCGCTGGCCGCCCAGCCGCCATAAACCCAGTCTGTCGGCAACATCCAGATAGCTGGCCACATGCCCTGCCCCCATGGCAGCTTGGCGCGGATTTCAAAGCGGCCGTATTTCCAGTCGCCCTTGTTAAGCGTGCGTAAACGGGCGGAGGTGTAGTCACGAGTTCCTTCGGGTCCGGTGTAGCGCTCTTTCAGCGCCTGAATGTGCAGCTTGCCGCCGGACACCCAGGAGTTTTGCGGACGCGCGGTGTAATACTGCAGCTCATTGTTGCCGCCGCCATTGCCGTTGACTTCGTGCTCCCACTTACCCAGGTCAAGGCTGTCGCCGTTGAATTCATCCCGCCATACCAGCGTCCACCCGGGCGGATCGGTGGGATCAGTAGGATCGCCGCCTTTGGCGAAATTGATGTAATTCAGGTTAATGCCGTCAGTCAGGAAGGCGACTTCCAACTGATGCGCTCCAGATGACAGGTTCGCATTGAAGCTGATATCCGCCCAGTTCTGCCAACCGCCGGTGTTGGGGACCTCCAGCGCGCCGCTGATGTCCGCGCCGTCAAGCTTCACAACCACCTGTTTACCAGCGTAAATGGAAGCGACACGTAAAGTGACTTTATATTCGCCGGATTCGCCGGCGTTCAGGTTATAACGCAGGTACTCGCCTGGAGCCGTCCAGCCGACATTAAATCCGCCGTCCTGATCCGCCGTCGCTTCGATGTCCACATCGTCCTGACGATAACCGCCGCCAGTGTTGCCTGGCGTAGTGTCGGAGAATGCGCTGTAATCCTCGGCTTCAATCTTGCCGGGGATAGACGCGCCAGGAGGCGTGGGTCCGCCGTCCGTCATCAGATAGAAACGCTGATGATCGCCGCTGTTCCAGTCCCACTGTTGCAACCTGACGCCCGGCTCGACGCTGGCTTCCTCGATATCCAGGGATTTGCCGCTGCCGCTATTGATAATGCGGAATTCATTATTACCGAGATCTTCAAATTTGAAGCGCTGCGCCCCGGAGCCGTTATCCGGCCATTGCTGCAGCCCGGCGCCGTTGGCGGTGGAGGCGGACTCCACATCCATCGCCAGCCCGCTGTGCATAGCCAGCAACCGGTAGCTGCCGCCGCCTGCAGGCGTAATTTTCCAGCGCTGATTATTGCCGTCATGGCACTGCCATTGAACGATGCGCGCAGCTTGCTGCGTGGAGCCGCTCCAAACGTCCAGACATAAGCCGCTTTTTTTGGATTTGATCTGATAGACCCCTTCCGGAATCTCCGCATTGGCGGCGAAACTGCCGCAACCCGCGACGACGATGGACGCCGTCATTAGCACGGAAGCCGGCCAGTGTTTCTTGTTCATCGAGTTCTCCTTATTTATTGGTTTTTTGAATGGAGAAACCAGAGCACTTTTTCGGATAGACACTTCAGCTCTTCCAAAAGGAAAAATGCGCTGACTTACCACTCTTTTGCATGAAAGCGTTTTCATTTTTCACTCGTTGGACAAAGGCAGTCAATGCCGGTTTAGTGTTTATCCGAAAAAATGTTGATTACCGCACGCGATCTCATCGCTGTGCTTTGGAAACCGGATGGGGGCTTAGCCCATCCGGTTTAGCGTTACGGCTACTACTTGATCCAAGTCAGTGACGAATTACCTACAGCCTTCCCTACTTGCTATAACCATCACTGGTTAAAATCGTCACTAGTCAAAATCGTCAGTAGCAAAAACCGTCTGTACTAAAAAAAGGGGTAGTGCCGATTCTACCCCCAACAAGGGCTACTGTTGCGGATGCCCCAAGCCTTCATGAACGGCGTTGAGGATATTTCCGTTATCCGCATCGACTTCCCAGGTGAATACGCCAGCGAGACCTTTGTCGCGCGCATATTCGCCTTTGGCTTTGGCCGAACGGGCGTTATCGAAGGTGATCAACGAGCCGTTGGAGAAGTTCCACAAGAAGGGCGCTTCCGCCTTTTCATCGTAGAAATACTTGTAGCCATCGATGCCCTGGCCGTTGGCGCCGCCCAGGAACTTCTGCTCGATAGCGCGGTAATCCAACACGCCGTCTTCCCAGGTGCCTGCGTGCTTGCCGCCGCCGGTTCCTGCGAATGGATCAGTCTCTGTACCGCCGGTGACGCCTTTCCAGCCGCGTCCGTACATGGCCGCGCCCAGCACCAGTTTGTTGGCCGGCACGCCTGCGCTCATCAGGTTATTGATGGTGGCGTCAGAGCTGAAGCCTTCATGGATCTCATGATCGCCTGCGTACAGGCCAGTCTGATGACCTAATTGATTGTTCCAGCCGCCGTAGTAGTCGTAGGTCATAGCGAAGACGTAATCCATGTACTGTACTGCGTTGGAGTAGTTCACAGCGTCAATCTTGCTTGGCGCGGAACCTACCGCCGAAGTTAACTGGTAGTCTTTGCCGGTTTCCGCTTCCAGCTTATCCAGCGCAGCGCGCAGGTCATGCATCAACTCAGCGTAGCCATCGCGATCCTGTGGCGAGCCCAGACCGGTGTTGGCTCCGCCGCCGCCTGGGTATTCCCAGTCAATATCGACGCCATCGAAGAACTTATAAGTCTTCAGGAAGTCGACCACAGAGCTAACGAACACCGCACGCTTCTGCGCGTCGTTGGCGAAGTAGAAGAATGGATCAGACAGCGTCCAGCCGCCAATGGAAGGCAGGATCTTGATGTCGGGATTGGTTTTCTTCAGACGTCTCAACTGGCCGAAGTTACCGCGCATGGGGTCATCCCACTTGTCACCGGGATAGCTCTTCTCAAGCGCCGCGAAGCGGTCGTGGATAGTGACTGTGTAATCAGGCTGATCGCTACACTCATTCATCAACACAGAGTGGCCTTGCGGGTTCGCCTCGCGCAGTGATTCGTTAGGTCCGCACACGGCGATGAAGGCATACAAGAGGTGAGTCAGGTTTTGCGCCGGTATTTTCTCTACCGGGAAGTTGCGGCCATAAACGCCCCACTCCACAAAGTAAGTGCCGACAACGCTGCCTGTGGTGTTCTGATAGGGCTTGTTGTTCTCCATCAACGGCTTAGGCCAGCCGGTGGTGTCGATCGGATCGTCGGAGCCATTATCGCCGCCGTCTCCGTTATCTCCACCGTCGCCATTGTCACCGCCGTCGTCGCCTCCGTTATCCCCGCCATCGCCAGGGCAGCCGGACGCGTCTACCAATTCCCATGGGCCCCATTCACTGGCGCCGGGCTCATCGCCTTGCGTCCACCATTTGGCCTTGTAAACAGCGCCTTTATGGAAGACTTCCTTACCTTGGGTATAAACCGTAGAGGAACTCCAGGCTGGCGCGCTGGCGTCGCAATCATCGCCGCCGTTGTTGTTGCCGCCGGTATCGCCTCCAGTGTCTCCACCGGTATCGCCGCCGTTATCTCCTCCAGTGTCGCCGCCAGTATCGCCACCGGTGTCGCCTCCATTATCGCCGCCAGTGTCTCCGCCGTTATCTCCACCGGAGTCGCCACCGCCATCACAATGATCAGGCTCTTCATAACGCCACAACGAACCGACCGCCGGCGTCCAGCCAGCGCCCAGATGAGCGGTGTGGTTTACTAAAGCGGAGTAAATGCCGGAGTTAAAAGTGACATACTGACCGGCGGAGTAGTTTCCGCCATCCTGCCAGGCGCCGGACACCTGGCTGCATTCAACGCCCCAGGAGGCCTGGGATGCGGCGATGAGGCCCGCACAGAGCGCGGTCTTCATAAAGCCGGATTTGCTGTGTTTTTTGTCCATATACATAGGATCGTCCTAAGGTTATCGATTCGTTATTAGAAGTAGGAAAAGTCCGTTCGCCATCTTAACGATCACAATCGGCGCAACTCCGGCGCAGACTTCATCAATGAAGCCTCATCAACCAGAGCTTTTCTCCCGTTCGCCCATCAGCCGACGCTACACAACCCATCACTGAACGAAAGCGCTTTCATAACGCAATCCAACCCGGACTTCACAGTCGCCCCTTTTTCGGAACCTCTTTTAAATTTTCCTTTTTCTCTCCGAAAATCAGGTCGCATTGCCCTATGTATTCCTCACAATATCCGTAAGCGGCAAATCACAAAAAAGCGCAAGGAAATGCTTTCATATACCAGATAATACCTATTTGAGACTTTCAGTCAATTTAAAAATACCATTTAGATACCACAAAAGTGATAACTAGTTCCTATATTCCAATATGGTAGTTTTTTGGTATTTAATTTGCTTAACTGGCGTCTTCTGTTTTTTCTAACAGGTATGCATGCGACGTACCAAGGCGCATACCAGTGTAGGGATTCCCCCTGCCAAGACAATCCGCCCAAGAGCCTAGTCAATTTGTGTGAACGATTGCACACCGTGACAAAGCCTTATTTTTCAATCGTTCGGCGTTAGTGTCCGTATCACGCCAAAAGTTGCAGGCGGAGGATCACTAGGTTTATCTGGAAGAAAAAGTGGTCTTATTGGTCAACAAAAATGGTATTGATGGACTACAACCTGCCCTGAATTGGACTTATAGCCGAGTTGAGACGGGAAAAGTAAAGAGAAGGATAATAAGCGCAGGCGGACAGCCCAGCCCCTATATAAAAGAAAAGCCTCCCACCTTGCGGTGGGAGGCTCTTACACACGAGAGTTCGCTTGCGGCTAATTAGAACAGCGCGACCAGGTTCACACCAACGTGGTTGCCGCTGATATCCTTCTTATACGCACTGGAAGGAACGTCAAGATGAGAACCATTTACATTCAATGATTCTACGTCATATTTTTCCGCTACCGCCCGGAAATTCAGTATGACGGTAGAAGAAAGGAAGTAGCCTGCCTCAGCAACAAATCCAATATTGGAGTCCAAGTCAGCAGTAAACTTGTTGCTCTTATACTCTGCAGTTAACTCAGGGCTGGCCACATAGCGCACGCCTGCGCCAAAACGCCACTTATCTACACCGGTGTAGTAGAGAACAGCTTCAACAGGCATCCGGTCAAAAGTCGCTTCGACATCATTTTCATCTGCATAGTCAAAATGGTAATTCAGGGTTACCTGAGCCGCCAGAGGCTGAGACTTTGATTTCCAGTACGCGCCTACCCCCAGATTTACCAATCCGCCAGCTTCCAGCTCATCAACACCGTCAAGAGTGCCAGACTGTACGAACTCGTCACCGCCAAAAGTAAAACCGCCAGTAAGAGCAAAATACAGGCTACGGGAATCTTGAACTTCTTCCGCTTGAACAGACATACAGGAAACGGACAAGGCTGCTACAGCCAGTGCATTTACAACAAAAGACTTCATCAAACTACCTTAAGGGAATGTACCCACAACGACTAAAAACACCCTCGGAAGCGAGGGGAATATAAAAGGGATGCGCATTATATTTAGCCTCACAGAAAAGTGAACACTTGTTAACAATTTTTCTACAATACAAGTTTGTCTGTACAAACTACGCTACACTTTCACTTTTTACGTAAAAATACCTAATTTTCGCCGCAAAATTAGTGGACATAAATTTCCAGCCAATTAGACTCCCTATGCCGCCATGTCGCGCTGTACCCCTTGTGCGACAGGATCCTCTATTTATCCGAATGCCCTCACGAGGGGCCGAACCGGACTCATCAACATACAAGGAAGTGGAATGTTTAATAAAACCTGCCGAACGACGGCGACGAATAACAAGGAGCAACAGTGAAGAAATTGACCTTGAAAGATGTGGCGTCGGAGCTGGGTGTATCAACCGCGACCATATCCAACGCTTATAACCGGCCGGACCAACTATCGGCCAAGTTGAGGAGCCATATCCTCAAAGAATGTTTGCGACTGGGCTACAACGGCCCTAACGCCACAGCCGCCAGCCTGCGTCGCGGCACCAGCGGCATTATTGGCGTTATGGTGGCGGACCGATTGCATTTTAACTTTACCGATCCGGTCGCCAGCCAGTTTCTGCAAGGCGTCGCCGAGGTATTCGACAGCAATGGCGTCAACATGTTCCTGCTGCCTACCCGCGCGGATTATTACAAACACCGCTCCATTGAATCGGTCCCCGACGCATTTATCATGTACGGCCGCCCCAATGACGAAAGCATCGTGGAGCGCATTCTCCAGCAACAGAAAACGCTGATCACCGTAGACTTCGATCTGGGCGAAAGCCATACCTCCATCAATGTGGATAATTTCAGCGGCGCACGTGAAAGCGCGGAGCATGCTTTTAAGCGCTCAGACGGCGAAGCAGCCATTATTGGCCTGCGCCTGCTTAACCTAAATGAGGTGCGGCGCATTAAGGACGCCGAAATGTTTGGGGATGAGATATCGATTTCAAGACGCCGCCTCAACGGCTATCTTGCCGCCGCAGAGGCTATGGACCGACACATCCGGCCGGATATGATCTGGCACACCCCCGACAGCAATTTCCAGAACGGTTATCAGGCTGCCCGCGAAGCCTTGTCCACGAGTCCGCGTCCGCGCATTCTACTGTGCATGAGCGACCGTCTGGCTCTGGCCGCGATCCAGGCCAGTCTGGACCTGGGCTTCAAAGTTCCCGACGACGTTAAAGTCGTCGGATTCGACGATATTCCCGACGCCGCGCACTGGCGCCCCAGCCTGACGACGGTCCATCAGCCCAGCGTCGCCAAAGGGCGTCTGGCCGCACAGGCGGTTCTGAAAGGAGACACCAGCAATAATCGTTTGCTGACAGCGCAGCTGGTAGTGCGGGAATCCTGTTAACCCACCTCCACTCTGCACGCTTCTTGTCCAGAAAAGCAGATTGCAAGAGCATTAAAAAAGCCGCCGCGGATCACTCCGGGGCGGCTTTTTTGCAAATCTCTGACGACTAGACGTTCAATACTTCAACCAGAACGGTTTTGATCACAAAGCCCAGGACACCCAGTCCCAATGCAGTGAACAGGATAAAAGTACCGAACTTGCCTGCTTTGGAACGCTTCGCCAAATCGTAAATGATGAAGGCCATGAAACCGACCAACACCGAAATTAAAACCACCAGGCTCAGATTTTCAAACTGCTCAACGGACATAAATTTCTCCTCCCAAATTCGGGGCCCATTATACGCAGCAAGGTTAATAAGTAAACAGACAAAGGACCGGGCCGCCTAAAGCTTAATGTTACACAGCCCATTACCTTGTTGGTTATTGCAACCGCCCCTGCAGGCTTTTCCAGAGTATGTCCGCGACCACCTTATGGCCGGCGGGAGTGAAGTGCCCTTCATTTGGATGATACCAGTCCCCACCGTCCTGTTGCGCCTGCGCGCTCAGTTCCTCCGCCACATCCAAAACCGGTATGCCCATCTCTTCAAATCGTTGCTTCAGAGCCCCGCGAACAAACTCCTGATAATAAGCAGGCAAAGACCGGGTTTGAGCAATATAAGAACGTCCCGGCAACAACGCGACCATGAATGCGTTATCCCCTTCGCCGACAGTTTCCGCCTCTTTGCGCATTGCGCTCACCAGAGCCTGCATCAGTTGCAAGTCCGGTTCGAATTTCTTAGCGAAATGTGAGCGGTATTGCTCAGGATCATCCATCAAAGCCAACAACCGCTGACCGATATGCAGGGCGCGCAGACTACTTTTCCAGGGGGCTTCCGGCAGTCCGCGGGTCATTTCACTGGTGAATGTATAAGGATACCCAGCCGGCTTCGGCGCTTGCGGTACAGGCGTATTTTGCAGCTCCAGTTCGCCGCCGTTCAACGCGAAGAAGGGTTTGCCGTAGATCGCCTGCAAGGGGTACGCGAGGCGATTGTCCAGCAGATCATTGCCCAGATAGACCACCAATAATGTCTTGGTCGGTTTGAATTTGCTCACCAAATCCCGGTACAGCAGCAACTCCTGGTCGGTGCTATAACCCGGCGTTCCAAAATTGGCGAAGCGCCACTCGGAACTGCGCTCGTTCAACAGATCCGTAAAGGTCTCGCCATCATTGACCCCCAGTCCAAATACGAAGCTATCGCCTACCACCGCCACTTTTTTGTCCGCCGACAAAGTGGAAACCGGCGTGCGCAGCCCCAAAGGATTGGTCTGATAATGCACCTTGAAGTCCTGGTGCTCGTGAGTTCCGCTCCAGCTTCGCCCCAATCGCCACCCTAACTCGGCGTCGTATTGCAGAAGTCCCGGGTCCATTTTTTCACTGGCGGCGGCCTGCTTCGACAGGTAGCCCAGAGCGAACTCAACGCCTGTCAGTCCCACCGCAACGGCGATCATCACGGAGATCAGGGTAAACAGAATTTCTCGTTTAGGTTTGGTGGTGTTTTCACTCACGTGGATCAGCTCATGTCATTAAGATTCGTTGTTTCCCTGGCGACGCCCCGAACGCTTCGTTCAGTGATCCCGGGTAAACGCCCACTGCGCGCCGTCGGACAGCGCAGGATTGTAGCGATAGCCGTCCGTATCAAAACCTTTGATATCTTCAGGACGCTGCAAACGATTTTCCAATATGTAGCGGGTCATCATGCCCCGCGCCTTTTTCGCCCAGAAACTGACGACCTTATATTTGCCGCCTTTCATGTCCAGGAACATAGGCGTAATCACCGGCACGGCAAGCTTTTTCTCATTCACCACCTTGTAGTATTCATTGGAGGCGAGGTTGATCAGCACATCCGCCCCCGTCTCCCGCGCTTCTTCGTTGAGCGACTGGGTCAAGGCGTCGCCCCAGAAACGATACAGGTTGACTCCCTTCGGGTTTTGCAGACGCGTCCCCATCTCCAAACGATAAGGCTGCATCAGGTCCAACGGACGCAAAACCCCATACAGGCCAGACAGAATGCGTAACTGACGCTGGGCGTTGCTGATCGCGTCCTGGCTCAAGCTATAGGCGTCAAGGCCGGTATACACGTCGCCCTTAAAGGCGAACAGCGCTTGTCTGGCGTTGTCGCTATCGAACGGCAACGACCAGGACTGATAGCGGTTGGCGTTCAGCGTCGCCAATTCATCGCTGATACTCATTAGTTCACTCAAGCGCCAAGGCTCCTGCTGCTTGAGGATATCAACCAGCTCAGCGCTCTGGGGAAGAAATCGTGGTTGTGTATTCTCAGTAGTGGGTACGGGGGTTTCGTAATCCAGCGTTTTGGCTGGAGATACAACAATCAGCATCTTTACCTCAGGTTCTGATTCAGAAAATTCACAAACGCCTGATGATCGAAGGGCCAGGCCAGTTCCGCCTGTGTCTCCGCGCAGGCGAGCACCGGAATGCGTTCGGCGTAGGCCGTCATCAAATCATCGCTGTCGCTGATATCGACCTTCGCAAGGGCGATAAAGTTCAATGCGTCAGGATTGGCTTCCAGTACATCGTTGATCACCTCTTCCGCCACATCGCATAAATGGCAGCCAAGGGTTCCGTACAACTTGAAAGTGCGCATAGGCGGTTGTTCCAGTGGACAGCTCGATAAAAACAGGCGGCTATTCTAGCCCGGATTATCCGGCGGGAACAAAAAAAGCCCCTCACGCCTGACGGCGGAGGGGCTGCATTGTCATTTCAGAAACCTGGGTCAGGCTCTGACGCGATTACTGATCAAATCATCCACAACCGAAGGGTCCGCCAGAGTGGAGGTATCGCCCAGGGAGTCCGTCTCGTCCGCCGCAATCTTCCGCAGAATGCGGCGCATGATTTTGCCGGAACGGGTCTTCGGCAGGCCGGGAGAGAATTGAATCACATCCGGCGTCGCAATGGGGCCAATTTCCTTGCGCACCATCTGCTTCAGCTCATTCAGCAAAGCGTCAGAAGGCTCAAAGCCCACGCCCAGAGTGACATAGGCGTAGATGCCCTGCCCTTTGACATCGTGAGGGAAGCCCACGACGGCTGCTTCCGCCACTGCGTCGTGCTCCACCAGCGCGCTTTCCACTTCAGCGGTGCCCAGACGGTGGCCGGAGACGTTCAACACGTCGTCCACACGACCGGTGATCCAGTAGTATCCGTCTTCGTCGCGACGGGCGCCGTCGCCCGTGAAATACATACCGGGATAGCTGGAGAAATAGGTCTGCACAAAACGCTGATGATCGCCGTAAACCGTTCTCATCTGGCCAGGCCAGCTGTCAAGCAGCACCAGGTTGCCTGATACAGCCCCATCCAGCAACGCGCCTTCGTTATCCACCAACGCTGGTTTGACGCCGAAGAACGGCAGCGTGGCGGAGCCCGGTTTCAATGCAGTGGCGCCGGGCAGCGGCGTGATCAGAATGCCGCCGGTTTCGGTCTGCCACCAGGTATCGACGATGGGGCAGCGTTTTTCGCCAACCACATCGTAATACCAGTCCCAGGCTTCCGGGTTGATCGGCTCGCCGACCGTGCCAAGCAGTTTCAGTGTTTTGCGGGAGCTCTTCACTACCGGTTCGTCGCCCAGACGCATCAGCGCGCGGATGGCGGTAGGCGCGGTATAGAAAATATTGACGTTGTGTTTGTCCACCACTTGCCAGCAACGGGAGGCGTCAGGATAGTTAGGCACGCCTTCGAACATCAGCGTGACCGCGCCGTTCGCCAGCGGCCCATATACGATGTAACTATGGCCGGTGATCCAGCCCACATCCGCCGTACACCAGTAGATATCGCCGTCTTTGTAGTCAAAGACGTACTGATGAGTCATGGAGGCGTACACCATGTAGCCGCCAGTGGTGTGCAGCACGCCCTTGGGTTTGCCGGTGGAACCGGAGGTATAAAGGATGAACAGCGGATCTTCCGCCGACATTTCTTCCGGCGGGCAGTCCGTTGACGCATTGGCGACGGCGTCGTGATACCAGACGTCACGGCCTTCGCTCCAGTTCACCGCATTGCCGGTGCGTTTGACCACCAGCACTTTATCCACTTCCGCGCCTTTGCCGGCGGTAATCTCCGCAGCGGCGTCGACGTTCTTTTTCAGAGGCACGATGCGTCCGCCGCGTACGCCCTCATCCGCCGTGATGACGAAGCGGGACTTACAGTCCTCGATGCGTCCGGCCAACGCTTCCGGCGAAAAACCGCCGAATACCACCGAGTGCGGCGCGCCAATCCGTGCGCAGGCCAGCATCGCCATGGCGGCTTCTGGAATCATCGGCATGTAGATAGTCACTACATCGCCTTTCTTGACCCCCATGTCCTTCAGTGCATTGGACAGTTTGCAAACCTTGTCGTAGAGCTCTTGATAAGTGATTTTGGCGTCGTCGGCGGGATCATCGCCTTCCCAGATGATGGCGGTCTGCTGCGCGCGTTGCGGCAGGTGACGATCAAGGCAGTTATAACAGGCGTTCAACGTACCGTCTTGGAACCAGCGGATATGCAGGTTCTGCTGCGAGTAGTCGACGTCTTTAACTTGGGTGTAAGGCTTGATCCAATCGATTCGCGTTCCATGCTGCCTCCAGAAACCTTCCGGATCCTCGATGGATTCCTGATACATGCGCAAGTAGGTCTCTTTGTCGGCCCATGCGTTTTTTGCAATGTCGGCCGGCGCAGGATGGGTTTCGTGTGTACTCATAAACTCCCTCTATCTTGGTTTGCGATCTTTGTTATCTAATTGTGTGATCCTGGTTAACAGTTATTTTTTTCGGCATTTTTTATTCAAGTCGTATCATAGATAAAACTACGTACGACCATTGTATAAGCAAAGTTCGCCCTTGAACGGGCAATCATACTAAGGGAGGAGTCGGCGGATTGGTACTGAAATAAACTTTAGCCTCCTCCACGAACAACCTCACCCGCGCGGACAGGTGTCTGCGATGGGGATAAACCGCATAAACGGCGGACGCCTCCGGCCAGTATTCCTGCAGCACCGGACGTAATTTCCCGGACGCCAGCTCATCGCCGATAACAAAGGCCGGCAGACGCGCCAGCCCCATTCCGGAGAGCGCAAGTTCTTTCGCCGCTCGCGCGCTGTTGACGCTGACGCGCTTATGTAAAGGCAACCGCGCAACGCCGCCTTCCTGCGCCACGGGCCAGTAGTCGCCTCCGCTGTAATTGCTGTCGAAGACCACTCTGTGCCGCATCAGGTCCTCAGGAATCTGCGGCGTCCCCTGACGCTCCAGATAGGTTGCGCTGGCGCACCAGACGATAGGGATATCCGCGAGTTTTTGCGCCACCAGACTGCTGTCCGGCAGGTAACCAATGCGCACCGCCAGATCCACCTGCTCCTCCAGCAAGTCGACATAGCGGTCCGCCAGACGTATATCAAGGGTCAGCCCCGGGTGCTTGTCCAGCATGACGGCGACAAGCTGCATCAAGTGAATTTCCGCAAAGGAGGTAGGCGCCGCGACGCGCAAGAGGCCCTCTGGTTCGCCATGCTCATCCCGCACTCGCGCCTCAATGTCATCGAGTTCATGCAGCAAGGGCGTGACGCGCAAATAATAGGCCTCACCGGTCGGCGTCAGTCTGACCTTTCTAGTGGTACGGTGGAACAGGCGGGCGCCGAGTCGGTCTTCCAGTTGCCCAACATATTTGCTCACCAGCACTTTGGATAAATTCAGTTTCCTGCCGGCGGCGGAAAATCCGCCCTCCTGCACCACCGCGCAAAACGCCTTCATTGAGGTCAATGTATCCATAACAGGAACAACGCCATTGTTAATGTATCGTTAACAGTGTTATCACAATACGATCAATTGTTAGCCATTAAAATAGAAATCATACTGTCAGCAACTTAACTCAATGTATTCTTTCGGAGCTTCAGTCATGATTAATCACGCTACCGCCCCCTACGCCGCCCTGCTGTTACGCTTGTCTCTGGGCGCGATGTTCATCGCTCACGGCCTGCTGAAACTATTGGTGTTCACCCCTGCTGGAACCGCAGGATTTTTCGGCTCTCTCGGCCTGCCTGGCTGGTTCGCCTATCTGGCGATTCTGGCGGAGCTGGGCGGCGGCGCTTTGCTGATTATCGGCTATCGCACACAGTGGGTGGCTCTGGCGTTGACGCCAATTCTGCTGGGCGCCATCGTTTTTGTGCACGGCGCTAATGGGTGGGCGTTCAGCGCTGAGGGCGGCGGTTGGGAGTATCCTGCATTTTTGTTAGCCGCATCGCTGGTGCAGGCCCTGTTGGGTGACGGCGCTTTCTCCTTCCGCGACCTTGTCAGCGGGAAGTCCGCTCAGCGCGCCGCATTGCGCCAGTCTTGATTGCGAGTTTGATAAGCGCCGAGCTGTTGATAAACAGGCGCCTGAATGCACTGAGCCAGTGGTTTGCGGACAAGTAGAAGAACGTTATTTGTCCGCCGAATAAATCGCGTACTGCTAGATATGAGGAGATCGCCATGAAAGCGCCATCCTGGTTTATTTCTCACGGGTCGCCGGACTTGATTGTTCATGCCGAAGCGCCCGCCCACCGCTTCTTGCGCGGGTTAAATGCGCGCCTGACGGATTTACAAGGCGTCGTGGCGATTTCACCCCATTGGCGCACAGAGGCGCTGACAGTGAACGTCACCGCGCCAGCGCATATCCAGTATGACTTCTACGGTTTTCCAGAGGCGTTGTACAGGTATCGCTGGTCGCCCGTCAGCAGCGACAAACTGAATGATCAGGTCCTGGCGACGCTATCGCCGCAGGTCGCGACATCACAAGCATTGGACCATGGGATCTGGGCTCCGCTCAGCCTGATGGACCCGGAAGGCGGCGTCCCTGTGGTTGCGATCAGTCTGCCGCGCCGATTCTCGCCGCGGCAGTTATTTGAACTCGGCGCAACGCTGGCGCCCTTGCGGGAACAGGGCGTCGCCATTATGGGGTCCGGCTCAGTGACTCATAATCTGCGGGAAATTGGCCCCAATGAAGCGGCGGCGCCGAGGTGGGCGCAGGAATTCGTCGGCTGGCTGGAGGAAAAGCTGGCGCAGAATGACTGGGAAGCGTTATTCGAATATCGCCGCCTCGCTCCCAACGCGGTGCAGGCTCACCCCACCGATGAGCATCTGACGCCACTGTTTATCGCCGCCGGAGCCAGTAATGGACAATATGCGCAAAGACTGCACGCGTCCTACACGTATCAGTCTCTGTACATGGGGAGCTACGAATTCGTTTAGTGCTATAGACGAGTCGAGGCGCAGCTCTCAGCTACGCCTTGTTTTTACAGAACGCCGTTATAGACAGCGATGTAGTGACAGGTGCTGCCGCCCAGCACGAATAGATGCCAGATGGAATGGGCGTAGGGAAAACGGTCCCAAACGTAGAAGAAAACGCCAATGGTGTAAGCCAGCCCGCCAGCAATGATCATGGCGAATGCGTTGCTGGACAGACTCTCCATCAACTCTGGCGTCGCCACTATACCGACCCAGCCCATGACCAGATAATTAAACAGATGGATGGTTTTGAAGCGCCCATGGAAACAAAGCTTGCAGACAATGCCCACCAGAGCCAGCCCCCACACCACGCCAAACATGCTCCAACCCAGAACGCCGCGCAGGTTCACCAGCAAAAATGGCGTATAGGTGCCCGCGATGAGCAGATAGATCGCGCAGTGATCAAACAGATTTAAAAAGAATTTCGCCCGAGGATGTTGTACGCCGTGGTACAACGTGGACGCCAGCAGCAACAGAAACAGCGCGCCGCCATATATCGACACGCCCACGATCTTCCAGGGATCTTCCTGCAGACTGGCGAAGACGATCAACAACGTAACTGCTGAAACGCTCACCACAGCTCCAATGCCGTGAGTCAAAGCGTTTACGATCTCTTCACCCAGGGTTTGCTGCCGCCTATTTTTCGTTGACATGTTCGTCTCCCCTAGTTGACGTCTCATATTGGCACGGACCAGCGGGGAATAAAACTTAACTTTCGGATGACCGGCCTGCCGCAAGCGGTTAACTGCAACGCTCCCCAGCTTGTCACAGGCACATGAACGACGTTTTATATTTTTATTACCATTTACGTACGCGTTACGCACGCGCCGCCTCGCGTTCATCGCTCAGGCGACGTTTTTATAGAATTCACAACACTCCTTCACGTAGTTCGCGGAGGTTTGACTCAGTTCGACGAAGTGCACGCCGTAACGATAACGTCCCTGACTTTCCGTTTTTCTCCAGACCACTTTGGCGTTGACCGCCACCGGTTGCTGCTGGTCGTAGCGGTTCTGATCCCGGCTCGGCAGACGAATCGACAGCACCAACCGGTCTCCCACGTCATAGTATTCTTTCACCACCAGATTCATACCGGTCTCGCTGACGTCCTGACTCAACCCTTCACTGCCGCCGCCATCCGACTCGATACGCACCAGCAGCGTCCCTTCCACCCTTGGGGCCGCCCTTCTTTCCGAGTCCTTGGTTTTGACCTCAGCCGCTTTCTGCCGCCGGAAATCCAGCCCGGATAACTCGTGATCAAGCCGTTGCGTCAAACCAAACAACGAGTCGCTGATGTTAGCGGTATTGCCGATCTTGGCGCTGTTTTCCCGCAAGGTTTCGAACAGACAGGACAATGTCGTCTCCAGTGCGGAAAACTGATTTAGCTGGGTCTCCACATTGCTGAATATTTCTTCCGAACTGCCGACAAAGCCTTTCACATGCCCCTCCAGGTCGCTGATGATGCCTCGGGTGCGCTCCGCTTTGCCGCGATTGGACTGCACTTCATCCACCAGTCGCGACATGGTGTTGCAGCTGGTGGTCACGTTCTGATCCAGATCGTTAATAATGCGTGAGACTTCTTCCGCTGACTCGGCGGTTCGATGGGACAACGCCCTCACTTCATCCGCCACCACCGCAAAGCCGCGCCCCTGCTCTCCCGCCCGCGCCGCCTCGATGGCCGCATTGAGCGCCAGCAGGTTGGTTTGGTCGGCGATCTCCAGAATATCTTTTAGAGCAGTTACGATGGTGCCCACCGAGGACTGCAGACTGGACACCTGACTGGCAGCGCTGCGAATCTCTCCCGCCAAGCGCACCAGCAGGTCCAGCACTTCCTGCACGAGGGCGATACCTTCCGTGCTGCTTTGTTCGGATTTGATCGCCTCGTCCCGATTGGTCTGGGCAATTTCCATCACCTTCTCGGATATTCGATGCAGACTTTCCGTGGCGTCATTCACCTCTTCCGAACGAGTCGCCTCCGCCTGACTGATGCGCTCAATCTCCCGGGCGACAGCGGCGATCTGGTAGGCGGACTGCCCCATGTGTACGGAGCAGTCGTTTACGCTGGCGATAACCCGGTTCAACGTCGCCAGCATCTGATTGCACTGACGGCCTAACTGACCGATTTCGTCTTCACTGGTAATTTCCACTTCGATGGTAAAGTCGCCTTTTTCCACGGACTTCAGCGACTTGGTCAACGCCAGGATTGGACGGACAAAATAATTGCCCAGGACAAAAATGACGCCGAACTGAACCAGAAACTGCAGGCTGGACTCCCAAATCGCATTAAACATGAATGAGCGATATTCTTCCTGCATGGCGGCGATGGTCGCCGCCGCTACCTGACGGCTCTCCGCCAGATCAATGAGCGCCTGCAACTCCACCGCGGCGAGAGTGCGGTTGTAAATAATAGTCACCACAGCCACAGCAAAGAATGCGATTTGTATTTTCCAGCGAATACTCAGGTTTGACACAATAGTCACCCATTTCCGTCTTCAATGAAGCATTAGTACTATACAAGTGAAGTCGAAAAACGCTTGCTGGGCAAAAAAACGTGGCGGATAAACAGTATCCGCGCCCGCTTATTTTCGGGCTTGCTCGGCGGGAGCGATGACGGAAAAGCCGTAGTGCTCGGGGTCTTCCTCTTGCGCCGGTGAGAGTCTCACAGAATTATCAATGGCGAAATTCCACTCAAACCGTTGCATGTAGGCGCAGCGACGCAACGGCACGATAGTTCCTTGGGGAAAGATAATTCCTTCCTCTCTGACCAAGTCCATCTCCAACCGGTAAGGAGAGACCTCCGTCGGACACAGCAGGTCCATTGAATTGTATCGGACGCCTACCACAACTCCGCTTAAGAATAACCCAGCCATCGCTACAAATATTGCCAGCCGCAGTACGATCTTCTTAGCCATTACCTTCCATCCATCTCCATTAACATCGTTTGAAAAACAACCAACGCTGATCTATATCTTCTAATAAACCGTATCCAGCCTATGGGCCATATGAAAGCATTCAGCATCATCGCCTTTTTTCTCCTGCTGGCCGGGTATACGAGGGCTGACGCACAAAGCATAGTCCTGCTTATGGACGAGTCGTATCCGCCATACAGCTATGTCGAAAACAATGAAGCCAAAGGCATCTATGTCGACTTCATCAAAGAGGCGATGCAATCCATTCCTGACTATAAGGTCAAGTTTAAGCCGCTTCCCTGGAAAAGAGCGCTCAATCTGGTTGAAACCGGACGCGCCTTCGCCGTGTTCCCGCCCTACTATCGCCCCGTCAGTCGCAGTTGGATGGATTATTCGGTTCCTCTTTTTAAAGAGACGGTCGTGCTATTTACGCCCCCTGAGTTGCTGGAGCGACTCAAGCCCACTCGCTGGCCGGAGGATTATAAAGGCCTGCGTATCGGCCTGCAGCTGGGATTCGCCACACTGTCGCCGCAACAAAAGGAGCTGTTCGTCATTTCTGAGTCGCCCAATATTCTGACCAACCTGAAACAAATCGCGCTGAACCGCATCGATGGTCATCCCAATGACTACCTGTCGGTGGTGTGGACGTTGGAGCACAACCGCCAGGACCCGGCTTTAGCCGCTCTGGAAATCACTCCCGCCGCGATTATTAATGAGGAGGTCGCCTACCTCGCCTTTTCCAATATCCAGCCCGAACAATGGCCATATCGGGCGGATTTTATCGCCAAAATGAATCAGTCCCTGGCGCGTATGAGGGATAAGAACCGGTTGCAGCAGATCGTCAACAAATGGACCCGAGACGTAAATGCCCCCGCTGCCGGCCATTGATGTGTCCACATGCTCGCTTTTTTACTCATGACAACCACTGAAGAGGAGTCCGTATGAAAAGAATAATTCTATTCGCCGCCCTGATGTTGGGATTCGTGGGGTTCGCTGCCGCGCAGTCCGTCACCCTGTTGATGGATGAAGCCTATCCTCCTTATAGCTATGCGGAAAACGGCAAACCCAAGGGAATATATGTGGACATCATCATGGAGGCGGCCAAGCTGACGCCAGACTACGCGATCACGCTAAAACCTTTGCCCTGGAAGCGCGCACTGGCGCAAATGGAGAGCGGCGAAGAGTTTGCGCTGTTTCCTCCTTATTATCGTCCAGAAGATCGCCCATGGATGGATTACTCCATTCCCTTGCTGACAGAGACAGTCGCAATGTTCGTCACGCAGGACATGGCCAGCAAAAAGCAATTGAGCAAGTGGCCGGATGACTTCAAAGGCTTGCGCGTTGGTTTACAGAGCGGTTACGCCACTTTGTCCGACGAAGAGAAAGCCATGTTCACCATGAGTCAGGCCTCGGATATTGTCGCCAACCTTAAAAAAATGGCGGCGGGACGTATAGACGCTCACCCCAACGACAAGCTATCCGTCATGTGGACGCTGGAAAACAATCGTTCCGACCCAACGCTGAAAGACCTGAAAATCGAACCGGCGGCGGTCATCAGTGAAGAAGTCGCCTATCTGGCGTTCTCAAATACCAAAAACCAGAGCTTTCCCTATCGCGAAGACTTCATCTCGAAGATGAAAGCGGCGGTCGAGCAACTGAAGCAAAGCGGCAAACTGCAGGAAATTATCGACAGTTGGACCAAGTAGCGCCTTAGTCCGCCGCACTCCGCTTTATGCGTCCGAGGACAGCTGCGCCAACGCCAGGCGCCGCTTTTTCGGCAATCCCGCGGCGGCTTTGTCGTAGGACCAGTCGATCAGCTCACGCAGATAGCCTTCGTTAAACGCGGCGGCGTCCACGATAGACACCCAGTGAAACCGGTGCATATAGCGCGCCGGTTTCACCCCTTCCTGATCCGTCAATTCGAGAAAGCGCTCAGGGCTGGTTCTCACACTGAAACGCCAGCGTTCCGGCGCGCTGGTTTTAAAGTAGGCGAACTTCCGCCCCAACACGTAAAACACCAGAATATTGGAAGGCTCACCGTACTCAATCCGCTCCACACCGGGAAGTGAAAGACAGTAGTGTTTGATTTCATCGATATTCATTGGACAAGACTCAGACGCTGCATGAGGCGCATTAAATAACTCACTGTTATATCCGGCTGCAAACGGGATATCCATTGAAAACTATTAATGGGTGACGCCGGATATAAATACAAGCCGCGGAACCGCGCCGCGTCGCCATCCATAAGGGGCTTCCTAACGCCCTGACTATAAAAGACTTTTAATTCACCCTGCCAAAATATAACAAATGGACTATAGCAAGCACGGCGCAAACCGCCCATAAATCAACGCCATGTTAATACGCAGGCGCAGGGATGCGCCTGCGCGGCGTCCAGCCGCGGGAGGCAGAGCCTGACCTGTGCAGGCCCTGCCGTTGCAGACAAATAGAAGGACGCTATTTGTCTGCCTGGTAATAGTTCAAGGGTTTTAGAATGCACTCAGGAAACACCGGATACAAAGTCTTAACAACATTGGCCAAAGCGATGCTGCTTTCCGGGTTATTACTGTCCGGCGCCCAGGCGGAAGACCTTAACGGCCCGCTGGCGCAGACCAAGTCAGGACTGATCAGAGGCGTCAGCGAACTTGGCGTACGCGCTTTCAAAGGTATTCCCTACGCCGCGCCGCCCATCAAAGAAAACCGCTGGCGACGGCCGCAGCCGGTTCAGCCCTGGAGCGGCGTACGCGTTACGTCTCAGTTTGGCCCGCCGTGCGCCCAATCCGCGCAAGAAGATCCCAACACCAGGCTGCCAGCCCCCTCAGTCAGTGAAGACTGCCTGACGCTCAATGTCTGGACGCCTTCCTCGCCAATAGGCGCGCCCGATGCGCCTAAGCCGGTCATGGTCTGGCTGCACGGCGGAGACTTCCGCAGCGGCGTCGTCAGCTATCCGCTGAGCAACGGCGCACAGCTGGCGAACCAAGGGGTTGTGGTAGTCACGATCAACTATCGTCTGGGATATTTTGGCTTCTTTGATCATCCCGCCCTGGTTCGCGAGGACGTCACCACGCCGGCAAACTTTGGGCTGCTGGACCAGATCGAAGCCTTGAAATGGGTGCAGGAAAACATCAGCGCCTTTGGCGGCGATCCCGGCAATGTCACCTTGGCGGGAGACGACGCTGGCGCGGTCAGCGCTTACTACCTCATGGCGTCCCCCAAGGCGCTGGGATTGTTTCATAAAGTCATCGCTCAAAGCGGCGATCCCTGGCTCAAACTGGAAGACCGCAATCAGGCGAAAAAGTCCGGCATGAAAGCCGCGACGCAAGCCGGCGTCGCCGCCGATGCCGACGCAGCCCAACTACGCGCTATTCCCGCCGGAACCTTAATAAAGCTGAACAGCGAGTTGCCGCCAGATGCGGCGTTCGGCCCGATCATCGGCGACGAGGCCGCGCCTTACACCTTATTGGATGCGGTGGATCGCAAGCTGATCGCGCCGGTTCCCCTGCTGACTGGCGTCAACAGCTATGAAGTCAGTATCGCGCCGCAGCTGAACCTGACCCAGGAAACCATTCTGGCGCCGCTGGGCGATCAGAAGGACGCCGCCCGCGCCCTGTATCCGGAAGACTGGAGCGACACCCAGTTTGCGGAAAAAGTATTTTCCGATATGCGCTACAACGCCCCCAATCGCTGGCTGGCGTTGGAGCAATCCAACCGCTCCAGCGCCTGGTTCTACTACTTCAACTACGCGCCGCAATATCTGCGCGAGCAGTTCTCCGGAACGCCTCACGGCTGGCACCTGCCTTTCACATTCGGCACTTACAGCCTGATTCCAGAGATGTACGCCAATTTCCGGCCTCAGGACGTCACCATGGCGCAGCGCTTTCAACGCTACCTGGTTAACTTCATGCGCAGCGCTTCGCCCAGCGATCCCACGCTGCCGAACTGGCCAGCTTACAACGCCCAGAATCAGATTATGATGGTATTGGGCGACGCCGCCGAACCCATGGCGGGATTGTTTCGCCAGCGGATTGAGTTTTTCACGACGCTTTACCGTAACAGCAATAAAAAATATTGATACGCGATCAGGGCCGGCGACAATGCGCGCCTTCGCCCTGCCGTCGTCCGCGCGGGACGGGAATTACGAAACCTCAACTAGCCAAATTCCTCCTGGTCCACCATAATTCCCGGCCCGATTTCCTTCTTCACTAAGAAAATAGAGACCTATGCTTTTCAAAAACGCACTGATTTATCGTTTCACCAAACCCGTGCCCTGGCCTTTGGAAGACCTGGAAACCGGTTTGAGCGAACATGCTTTCACTCCCTGCCAGGCCAACGACACTTATCGTCTGGGCTGGGTTCCCGCTGCGCCTTTGGTCAGCGACGCGTTGGTCTATCAACAAGGCCGCTATCTGTTGCTGACTCTGAAACGGGAAGAGAAAATTCTGCCCGCCAGCGTCATTAAGGAAGAAGTGGAAGAACGCGCTCAGGAAATCGAAGAGCGCGAGCAGCGCAAATTGCGCAAGAAGGAAAAGAACGAATTAAAGGAACAGGTCATCACGGTTCTACTGCCCCAGGCGTTTAAGCGTTCGCGTCTGATGTCCGCCTACATTGATCTGGATAAAGGTCTGCTGGTAGTGGATACGTCCTCTGGGACTCGTGCGGACGAGTTCACCTCCTTCCTGCGTCAGTCCATGGGCACGCTGCCGATTCGTTTCGTCGCCCTGAATGAGGCTCCTGCGGTGCATTTCTCCGACTGGGTGCAGAAAGACAACACCCCGACGCCTTTCGTTTCCGGCGATAACTGTGAGCTGCGCTCCGGCGACGGCTCCGACACCGTCATTCGCTGCAAAGGCACCGAGTCTTTGACGGACGCTATCTCCACGCATATTGAAAACGGCATGCAGGTAACGCAACTGTCTCTGGAATGGGACGAGAAGCTGAGCTTCGCTGTAAGCGACGACCTGAAGATCAAACGCATCAAGTTTATGGACACCCTGCAGGAGCAGTTGAAGGACGGCGATACTGGCGAAGCCGCCGAGCGTTTCGCCGCCGACTTCAGCCTGATGACCCTTGAGTTCTCCCGCATGACGGAAGACCTGATCAAGGTTCTGGGCGGGGAAGACATGTCTGCGGTGATTCAAGAGTAAATCACACTCGCCGCGCGGGCCGAATCCAAACCTGATGGACCGGCTCGCGCAGTTTCACAGTTCAACTTATTTGTACTTCAAGCGCTCCGCCTGCCACTCATCCGGCGCGTTTAACGGCAAGCGCAGAGCCATAACCCCTTCCTCATCATCGTAACGAACACTGAATCCCAGCTTTTCCGCCAGACGCAGCATCGGTTTATTGTCCGGCAACACCGAACCCACCATTTCCACCGTGCCTTTTTCCCGGCAGTACTCAATGATCTTGCGCATCAGCACCCACCCCAGGTTTTCCCCACGCAGGTCATCACGCACGATGATGGCGAACTCACACTGCAGATTGTCCGCATCAGTCCACGCGCGCACGGTGCCAAGAGTATCCTCACCGTAACCGCTCTCCTTCGGAGACATGGCGATAAAGGCCATTTCCCGGTCGTAGTCGATCTGCAGCATCTGCACCATTTCATCGTGAGTAAAGGACTTCCGATAATGGAAGAAGCGATAACGTATCGATTCCGGCGACAGGCCGGAATAGAACTCGATGTGACTCGGCTCATCCTCTCCACGCACTGGGCGAATTTCCGCCTTGCGCTTCGACTTGGGCAGCATGATCCATTCCCGCAGCTCTTGTGGATAAGGCTGGATCGCCAGCTTCGCCGGTTTGTCGAGATCAATCATGGCGTTGACCGCCACCGCGCCGTGCTTATCGAAATACAGCGGCATGACCTCAAGCCCTTTGATTTCAGGGATATCGATAATGATCTGCGACAGAATCACCAGGGTTTCGCAGATTTTGGCGATGTCCTGCTCCGGGTTATAGCTATAGTCTTTCAACAGGCGAAACATATGCGTCTGCAGCAAAAGATCCCGAGCCAGCACCATGTTCAACGGCGGCAGAGCGAGCTTGCGATCCGCCGACACATTCACCGCCGCGCCGCTGGCGCCGCACACCATTAAAGGCCCAAACACCGGATCGCGGGTGACCCCCAAACTGAACCCTACTCCGCCAACCGTCTGAAAACTGGGCTGCACGGCGAAACCTAAAAAGCCGCTGTCCGGGAAATGTTCCCTGTAATGCGTCAACAGGTAGCGACAGGAATCGCGAATGGACGCGTCCTCCACCAGCCCCTTCACCCTGCCCTTGTAGCGGCCGCGGCCGGTCTTCTCGTCTTTAAAAGGGATGCAGCTGTGCTCGTGCAAAATGCGGATGTCCACTGGCAAGCCAAACTCCCGCGCCACTTCCACTACCTGCTCTTCGGTTTCGCAGTAGCGGGTATCCTGCATGTTGATGCCGTAGTCAGTGAGAATCTGCCGCGACTCCGCATTGGTCAACACCCGCCGTCCTGATGCGTATATCTTCTGTATGGTCTTGCGCGCGCGGGAGCGATCCACCACCGGGTCGGTGTAGGACTCCGGCGTTTCCCGCAACACCCGCTGGCTGCGCTGGTGATTGACCATATGCATGAAGGCTTTCACCGCCTTATCCGGCGTGGAGAACGTAGGTACGCCACTGTGGAAAAACGCTTCCCTGGCGTCATACACCGTGCTGTGGCCCAGCCAGCAAGTGAAAATATTCAGATGAGAGCGCTTACCCGCTTCTATCACCGCATCCGCCACCTGCAGGCTGTCTTCGGTCAGAGACGGTGCGTACAGCACCAGCACATTGGACACGTGCGGATCGCGTCCGAGTATCTCCAGGGTGCGGCGATACAGCTCCGGGTTGGCGTCATAGTTGAGATCAATAGGGTTACGACGCGTCCAATAAGGCGGCAGATGCTTACCCAGTTCACTCACCGTTTCCGGCGACAGCGAACCCAGCTCGCCATTTAGAGACGCCAACCGATCCACCGCCAGCACCCCTGGACCCAGACCATTGCTGATAATGTGCAAAGGCTCGCCGCGCACCGGTTTCATCCGGGTTAACGTCTCCAGCGCATCGAACATCTCATCGGCGCCGTTAACCCGCAACACCCCGGCGCGCCGGAATACCGCATCGAAAATCTTGTCGCCGTCCACGACCCCCAGGGGCAGTTCCGCGGGACGCCATTGCGATGCCGGAGTGCGTCCGCTTTTCACTGCGATCACCAGCTTCCCCCGCGACACCGCCCGCACGGCGGAAATAAAACGCCGGGGCGAATGAATGTTCTCCATGTGCAGCAAAATGGCTTTGGTGCTGCGATCCTGGGCCAGGTAATCGATCAGATCGTCCAGCCCGACGTCAATGCCGTCTCCCAGGGTAGTTAGGTGCGAAAAGCCGATTCCCCGGGTGAACGCCCAGTCAATTACAGCACTGGCGAGAGAGCCGGACTGGCCAATGTAAGCGATCTTGCCCGGCAACACGCCCATATGCATATAAGTCGCGTTCAGATTGCTGGCCGGGGACAACATACCGATAGTTTCCGGCCCCAGGATACGAATGCCGTACTCAGACGCAATTTCCTGAACGGAATACATCAGCGGCCGACCACTGCGGCTGTGGGTGCGCGACAAGCCGCCGGTCAGGATCATCGCGGTTTTAACTTTGACGTTTCCCAGCACCCGAACAATGCGCGGCACGCTCTCCGGCGGCGTACAGATAATGGCCAAGTCCGGCCGAAACGGCATTTGCTGGGGCCGTTTCACGCAGGGGACGCCATGCACGTCGTGATAGCCCTTGTCATTCACCACCACCAGACGGCCTGAATAGTCCGTGGACATCAGATTACGCAACACCATGCCGCCCAGATTATTGGAGCGTTCGGAGGCGCCAATCACCGCGATGGACTTAGGGTTGAACAACGCTTCTAAATGTCGGGTTCCCAATCTGTTTTCTCCATTTGCGTTGACAGGCTCCGGACCCGGCGACTGCGGAAACACCGCCGATATCTAAGATACATAGACCAATACCGGCCACTTTGACAGATATCAAGATCCCCCGCTTTGACTGACTTGGCGTAATTCGATACGCCCACCTCAATCGCGGGCGCGGACTATAACATTCGCCCCATCTCCGGTTTCAAGCCGTTATCGCTTTGCAGTAGACTAAAAGCCTCTAAAAGGAAAACAAAGATGAAAACCGCCCTTTTCTATCATAAAGACTGTACATTGCACGACATGGGCGAGGGGCATCCCGAAAGCCCCATGCGATTACAGGCGATTATGGACCGGCTTGAGCACGCCGGCATACTGCAGGAAGTGGATCTGGTCGAGCCGCAGGAAACCGACCGCGACAAAATCATTCGGGTGCATCCCTCCCGCTACGTTGAACAACTGGAAAATCTGAATCCGGACAAAGGCCGCATCATGGTCGATCCAGATACGGCATTGATGCGTCACAGCATGCGCGCCGCCTATCTGGCGGCGGGCTCTGCGGTAGAGGCGGCGGATATGGTGCTCAGCGGCCAGGCGAACACCGCCTTTTGCGCCGTGCGTCCCCCTGGCCATCATGCGGAACGCAGCAAATCCATGGGCTTCTGCTTCTTCAACAATATCGCCATCGCCGCCCGCCACGCCATGGATTTTCATGGTCTGGAGCGTATCGCCATCGTGGACTTCGACGTGCATCAGGGCAACGGCACGGTGGACATCTTTCAGGATGATCCGCGGGTCCTTTTCTGCTCCAGCTTTGAGTATCCGCTGTATCCGTTCAGTCACCATGCGGTGGATCGCCCCAACATCATCAATACGCCGCTGGACGCCCACACCCGCGGTCTGCAATTCCGGCGTAGCGTTGAAAGAGACTGGCTCGCCCGCCTGCAGGATCACCGTCCGCAACTGATACTTATCTCAGCGGGCTTCGACGCCCATAAACATGATCCCCTGGCGCACCTGGAGCTGGAAGAAAGGGACTACCGCTGGATCACCCGTTTATTGATGGACGTGGCGCGGGTTTACAGCAGTGGGCGCATCGTTTCTATTCTGGAAGGCGGTTATAACCTGAACGCCCTGTCCGCCAGTGTGGAAGCGCACATGGAAGGTTTGATGGGGAATTGAAACGTCGCATGAGCGAGGACTTAACCTTGTTTAGAAGCTCCGCCCGCCAACAGCGGACGGAGTTTCTATAAGGTTGCGAGAAAGCGGCCTGTTCAGGCCAGGTTAGACGAGACCTTTTTCCAACGCTTCCTGACGAATGCCGTCCCAGCCGTTTTTGACTTGCTTCAACAAGCCCGCCACTTCATCCAGAATGGTCGCGTCATTTTGCAGGTTGGCTTCAAACAAGCGACGCTCCATGTATTCGTACAAAGCATCCAGACGCTCTGCGATGTCGCCGCCTTTTTCTTTGTCCAGGAACTCGCGCAAACCGCCGACGATTTCAACCGCCTTGCCGATCAGCCGATTTTTGCCTTCAAAGTTATTGGCGAGAATCTGCCCTTTCGCCATGGTAATGCGCTCCAGCGCACCGTCGAACAATAGCTGGATCAACTTGTGCCCATCCGCATCGACAATGCTGGTCTGACGATTCACGCTCTGATACTGATGTAACGCGTTCATTGTAATAGCAACCTCATAATTACTCGTCTGTGATCTTAAGCGCCTGGATCAGGCCCTTCGCTTAACCCTTGCTTCCAGTGGTGCTGGCCACCAGCGCTTCCAGCTGCGTGGACAAAAAGTTTTCCGTGTTCTTGAGCTGGGAAATAATCAAATCCGCGGCGGTGAACTGACGCGCCAGCCGATCCGTCAAGGCCGTAATGCGATCGTTCAACTCCGTCCGGTCTTCAGAGATTTTTTCCAGCTGTGAATTAAAGCCATTGATGGCGACCGTAATCAAACCGTCGGCGGACAGATAATTGTTCACCAGGTCGACCATCTGGTCTCCCACCCCTTCAATATAAGTCGCTGTGCCGCGTGCGCCAGTGGCGCCGCCGGTAATTTGCAGTTTGAGCCCTTTCGAGTCTCCGTCCGCAGAGGTCAGATACTGGCCCTTACCGGTAGCGGCTTTCCCATTGATCGTGCCGGCGACATCCAGGCCATCTACGCCGGTGGCGACAGTCAAACCCAGCTGCGCCGCGGTATTGGTGTCGATGGCGGTAATCTCGACCTTGGACGTACTGCCATATTCTCCAGAGGTGAACACCAGCTGGTTACTGCCGTCCAACGAAACAGTCACGCCAGAGCCTGCGATATTGGTGTCCGCATCCAGCTGAGTCTGAATTTCCGCAAGCAACTCACTGTCAGTATAAGTTCCGGCGGTCAGAGTAATGGTGTTGGACTCCACCCCGTTGACTTTGATCTTGAAGGTGTCGTTATCCGCATCAATGACTGTTGAGCCGCCCAGCGCCACATTGCCGGTGAAAGCGCCCTGCGTCGCCACCTGGGTGATATCAACGGCGTACGAGCCAATCTTGGTATTTATCCCGGCGCTGACGTACTTGACCTGCGCATCCGTCGTACGCCCCTGGTCGGCGAACAAAGCCGCTACGTCATTCGGATAACTTTGCAGCTTGTTTTGGAACGTGAGGCTGTTGAACTCCAGTTGTCCCGATTCTGAGTTGGTCGTAATTCCCAATTCAGACAAACTACGGACGTTAGCGCTTTCCAGCCCGGGAACAATTGAACTCAGCGTAGAACGCAACTGGGTGGAGATAGTGCGCACAGTGGAGCTGCCCAGCAAAGTGCCTTTTTCTCCGGTATCACTGTCAAAAGCGGTGACTTCGCTAATGATTTCCTGCAAAGCATTATATTTATCCACTAAATCCTGGACCCTTTCGGTCACAGCATTCAGGTCTTTGCTAACGGTAACGTTGACTGCGCTTGCGGTTTCGGCATTTAAAGTCAGAGTCAGGCCGTCCACCACGTCATCGACGGTGTTCAACGAACGGGTGATGGATACGCCATTCAAAGTAAAGGCGGCGTCTTCCGCTGCGACGTCCTGAGTTAAATTCTGGTTGGTGGCGTTATAAATAAACTGGGAGATCCCCGAACCATCCGTACTGTTGCCATCGTTATCCGTCGCTGCGATAGAGATCGCATTCGCCACACCGGTTTTTGAAGCGGATAACACAAGCTGGTAGGAGGAGCCGTTGTAAATAACGGAGGAGTTAACGTCCAATCCCATATCGTTAATGGCGTCGGACAATCCCTGCAACGTATTGTTACTGCTATCAACGGTCAGGTTTTTGGTGACGCCGCCGACAGTGAAAGACAGCGTGCCTGTTCCTACAGTGGTGGTGTCTTTATCAGCGAAAGTGCCGGAGCTCAATGATTGCGCAACGGCCAGATTGCTGACGGTGAGCGCATATGAACCTGTTTTCGCAGAGGTGTTGGCGGTGACGCCAACAGCAGAGCCGCTGGAAGTCGCCGTGTTGCTGGACATCGCTTCCGGCGTGCTCAATGTACGAGCGGATAAACGCAGGTCGGTAATTGCGCTTTTCAGACGACTCAAGTCGCTGAGTTTGGCCGTCACTTCATCTTCTTTAAGATTCAGCCTTTTTTCCGTCGGCTCACGCTCAGCACTGGCCAGCTTCTCGATTAATTCGCTGGTCAATACTCCCGAGCCGATGCCTATTGAAGAAACGCTTGCCATGTGACGCCAACCTCGCGGATTGTGTGTACGATCATATCTTTATTTATCGGCAAAAAGGGGCAAAACTTTGCCCCTTTTTTTGTTACGGATCGTAAATTCCTGCCGAACCCTATCTGTTTTCCGCCAAGCCTCACGCCTTGGCGGAAAACAGATTAACTGGTTCATCCTGCTGCAAGTTGCGAGCCAGCTTAAGGGCCAAGTCATCGGGAATCTGTCTCACTACTTCTTTTGTGGTTCTGTCCAAAACAGTAATGACCGTTCTTCCCGAGACCTCATCCAATTCGAACTGCAGGTCACGCTGCACAGATTGAACGTATTCATTCAACTTGGTCACCGCTTCCCTAAGCTCGTGGCTTTGCTCCCTCTCCAACTGTTGCTGTTGCTTATTGGCAATGTCGTTGGTGGGCTGGGCTGCAGAGCTCTGCTTCGCAGCCTGCGTATCAGGCGTAGACGTTGCTACCCCGGACTTAACCTTAGGTTCAATCGGAGGTGACGACGTCGCGGACTGAGCAGACGGCAGGTTCACGGGTTTAGTGGCCGCCGCCATACTCAGTTCAGTAGTCTTAACGTCATTCATATCTCACCTCTTAGCATGTCTTAACGCTTAAACCGGCCGGAAGAGAACATCCGGCCGGTATTTCACGTTAGTTCACTCCGTTACTGCAGGAGCGACAAGACTTGCTGGGGTCTTGCATTAGCCTGCGCCAATATCGAGATACCGGCCTGTTGCAGTACCTGCGCCCTTGACAACGCTGCGGTCTCGGATGCGAAGTCTGCGTCCCTGATCCGGCTGTTGGCGGAGTTCAGGTTCTCGTTGTTCACTTCCAAGTTCGCAATCGTGTTCTGGAAGCGGTTCTGGATGGCGCCCAGTTCCGCCTGTTTGGACGTTACAGTCTGCAATGCGTTATCCACCGCCTTCAGAGCCGCTTCAGCGCCAGCTACAGTAGAGATATCCACATCCTGCAGCAGAGAGCCGCTTTCAGCGCCGCCGAATGTACCGATTCTCAGACCCGCTTTCGCCAGACCGGCAGAGTTGGTGTTGGATTCAACGTCTATCTGACCGCCAGACAACAGCGTCACAGAGCTGACAAAGGTCGTGGTGGTGATGCTGGCCATCGCTGTGGCGCCGCTGATGTCGATGTTACGACCGTCCGCAGCCACCAGAGTGAAGGAGTCAGAGTCCAGTACTTCCGCAGTAACGCCAGTCTGACCGGATTTCTGGTTGATCGCATCGATGATCGCAGCCTGTTTCACAGCGACGTCGTCAGTGGTGCTGAAGCTCGCAGTGATGGACACGCCGTTGACCGTAATCGTCGCAGAGGCAGTCGTGGTAGTCAGGTTGCCTGAGTTAACACGGTTTTCGTTAGCCAGCGCGGTAACGCCAGTCTGGTCAGACGAACGGTTGATCGCAGCCGCTTTCGCGATGGCGCTACCGTCCGCATTCGCAGTGGAAGCCGTATCGTCAGTGCTCAAGCTGGGCCCGATACCCACGTTGTTGATGACGATGTCGCCAGTCACCAAAGCGGTGGTGGTGCCATTATCGCTCACAATACCTGCGTTGTTTCCGCTGAATGACCCTACTTCAAAGCCGGCGTTATCGATGTTGCCTGTAGTCGTGGTCAGTGCAATGTCGCTGCCGTCATCGCTTGAAAGCGAGTAGGTGCCGACATAGGCGTTACCCAGGGAGCTTGCCGCGGCCAAACCAAAGGTAGCCAAGGTGTTGCTCGTAGTTTCAGTCAATACGATGTTACGACCGTCGTCAGCCACCAGGGAGATACCCTTGGCGGTGTCGCCGTCGAAGACCGCGCGCACGCCTGTGGCGCCGGATTTTTCGTTAATGGCGTCCGCTGTCGCTTGCAGGTTCTGCTCGACAGTCAAGGTGGTGCCTTTACTCAGGTTGATGCTGACCCCGTTCAGGTTCAAGCTCACGTTCGCCGCAGTCGCGTCGGCGGTAGTGGTGCCCGCGACATAGTTTGCGTCGACAGTAGCGGTGACGCCTGTCTGATCGGATACATCATTAATCGCCGCCGCCTTAGCAATGGCGCTTGACGCCGCATGGCTGGTGGAAGCCGTGTCGTCGGTACCCACAGATGCGCCCACGGAGATGCCGTTGATAACGATGTCCCCTGCAACCATTTCATTGCCGGTGCTGCCTACAACCAGAGCGGTCGTAGTCGTTCTGCTGGAAATACCGCTGGTGTCCGCTGTTCCCAAAGTGCTGGTGTCCAGCTTGGAGATGGTCACGCTAATGGTGTTCCCCAGGTTAGCGCCAGTTTGGAAAACGGAATTCTGGAAAGAGCCGTCCAGCAGTTTCTTACCGTTGAAGTTGGTAGTTGCAGCGATGTTTTCAATCTCGCTGATCAGCTGGCCAACCTCTTCCTGCAAGGCTTCACGGTCGATAGTTGAGTTAGTGTCGTTCGCAGATTGCAGTGACAGTTCACGAATACGCTGTAAGCTGTCTTTCATTGAGCTCAAAGCGCCTTCAGCGGTCTGCGCCAATGAGATCGCGTCTCCCGCGTTACGAACCGCGACGTTAGTGCCGCGAATCTGAGCGTCGAAACGTGTTGAAATCGCCAGACCTGCCGCGTCGTCTTTTGCGCTGTTGATGCGGAGACCCGAAGAAAGCCGCTGCAACGACGTATCTCCTGACCGCTGTGAAGCGTTCAGGTTACGCTGCGCATTCAACGACGCAATGTTGGTATTAATTATTTGAGGCATGTTTGCTTCTCCTGTAACCCTTCTCACTCGGTTAAGAGGTTCTCGCTTCTACACAGCAGGGCCGGTCGAACTGCGCTAACCCGTTGTCCTTAGTAACGGCTTCAGGAGAAGATTCTTTAGTTAATTTTTGCCTGCTCTTTGTAATGAAATGTAAGCCTTAACCCCATGACTTCACGCTCACGCAAAGTCATCGGGATCATTGATCGAACGGCGCACCCAGGGATCTGTCTCAAGGTCGAATTTTTTGTACATAACCTGAAGAAAATGTTTATGTACATCAAGGAGAAAGCGCAGCATGGTCTGTCTCCATTCCTCCATGAAGGTCAGCCTCTCCGCATCATTCTGAATGGCCAGCGTATGCGCGAAACCGATATAAAGAAAATGTCTGATAGAGCCCCGCAACAGGAAATAAAATTCTTTAGCTTTAACTTGCACCTGATCTTCCATGTAAGTGTTGATGCGGTTACAGACTCTGTTCATTTCATCTTTGCTGATAATGGGCGCCTGCAAAAATGTCGAAACATCGTCGCTGAACTGCCCGAACAAGACATTTAAGCGGTCTCGCTTCTTCTCAAGCACGTCTACCGGTATTTTTTCGTGCTGCGACGCGTAGAGGTAATCCACCACCTTCTGCTTCTTGTCGCTGCTCGCGTTGAGCGCCGTCAGGGAAATCGGTAATGGTCCCGGCGCCACCCACTCAGAGCCCTCAATCTTGGCCCCATGAGAAAAGTTGTAGACTTTGCCGCGCTCAGGGAAGTCTCTCAGACTGTTTTCCGCTTTGCGTTTGGCGGCGAAATATTGCGGTGACGTCAAAACGGAGCCGCCGTCAACACCCTCCACCTTAAACACATGCTGGCCGTCGTAATCCACGCTGCGCTTGAACGCCTCATGGGCGTCGTCGTCGTAATAGATCGAGCTTTGCGCATGGTGATGGCGTCTGTCCGTGAACCCAAAGTCCATTCCAAACAGCAAGATGTTCTTGAATCCGTAGTGCAGCGCCCAGGCTAACCCGAGGTTGGTGCAAGTGGGAGTTCCCCCGCGGATGATCTGCCCATGTTCGGGAAACATGGTCGCCAGCCCACACTCTTCTTTGATGTATGCGCGCCGTTCGCCAAACAACTGGTATACGATCGGGCTGATGTGAATAGGAGCAATAACTTTTATCGAATTCAAGTAATCGGGATCTTTAAGCCGCTCCAACTGCCCGACCACATATTGATAGTCAGACTCCAGTTCGACATGAATATCCGGTTTGATTCCCATCGGATGCAACGCAGTGATGGAGGAGCCGCATGAAATGATCAACGCGCCGCGCTGTTGCATCTCCCGTAACTGATCAATGCGCAAGTCCAGGGAGGGACCCGCCCCGACAATGCACACCGGCACATCGGTTATGTCATTGACAGGCGGCGGCAATAACTCAACGCCGCTATATATATTGTGCGCCGCCTGATTGAGCTGGTTGACCTCATCGTCATAATTGCCCCAGGAAACCAGGAACACATACAGGTCGTCGCACACCTTCTCAGATAAATTATCGTGGGACTTCAGGCCGCGATGATTATAAAACAGCGTCGCGAGAGGAAAAGCTGGCGGTGTCGTAACCAGGTTATTCCACAGCAGCGCCCACTGTGAGTATTCGTCTTCCTGCCCGCCCAGCAGAAAGTGAATGGTGCGCCCTTCCGCGCCGTCATACTTGCTGCAGATCTCCGCCCAGTCGACGGCGTACAGACTCGCGGCGAAATGATCCAGATTAGGCTCAAAAACCACGGCGTAGTTGACCTTGTGCTGCTCCAGGAAGGCCTCAATGTGATAACCCACGCCGCACCCGAGGAAGACAATGCAGGGATAAGAATCCCCCAGCCAAAAATGATTGAAATTCGACTTATTAATAGGAGATTTTCGAATAATGGCGTCAGCGGCTTTGAAGAAAAACCTTGGGAAGCAGTAATCGCCGGGAAACGGCGGGTCAATAGAAACCACCTTGCCGCCTTCACTGTAGACCTTGGTGAATTCCTTGATTTCGTTCAGAGCATAGGCCTTGGCTTTACCGCCGTATACGGAATGGCCTTCATCGTGAATATCCACTTCACCAGCGTCAGGGATGATATTCAGCTTGGATTTTTTCATCTGATAGTTCAGGAAGTGCTTATAAATGCCGGGAAAGTGGTCTTTGAAGTAGGCTAAATTCTTTTCCCTGCGCTCGATGAAAGGCTTAAGTATTTCCGCTTGATCGGTCATTGCTTCTATCTCTTTTTTAGTTTTTCCGAACGAGAAAATTGGGGCGGCAATTTTCCGTCACTCGAAAAATTTTTAGTGAACAGACAAAGTTAGCGTAGCAGTGATCTGCCCATTACTCCTGTTTTCGCCACTTTTAACGCCTCTATCTTTCAAGCTCGGCAATTATCATGCCGCCATTTCCGCAGCCGCTTCAAAAAGGGAGGCGTCAGCTTACGCGCCTTTCTTTGCAAGGCGGCGCTATCTATATGAAGGAGAGAGCAATTGTTATCCCCATTTTCCTCTTGGCGGCAAGCGGCAACTTTTTGACCGCCCCTTGGCAAACTCCTGCCAAAATCCATAGGCCTCCCTTGCCCGCAAACCTATCTGCGTTTTTTTGTGATTAAAAATCAAACACATAAAATTTCCCAAAAGTTCTGGCAATGCTTTTGCATAGGCAGTGGAAACGCTCCTTTCTGCGCAATTTTTATTCGCATAGAGGGGCAGGCAAAGTCAGGTAGCCGGTTGCTACGCATCCGAGCGGCTCTTACGAAGGAAACGGCCCGGCTGGTATAGACGCAATAGGGGGAAGTTATGCCTCAGATAATTAATACCAACATCGCCTCGATCAACGCGCAGCGAAATCTTAATAATTCGCAGTCGGCCAACCAGACCGCTCTGGCGCGCCTGTCATCGGGTCTTCGTATCAACAGCGCGCGGGACGACGCCGCCGGCTTGGCGATATCCACCCGCTTTACCTCCCAGGTACGAGGATTAAGCGTCGCTATCCGCAACGCCGGCGACGCCGTGTCGCTGTCGCAAACAGCGGAAGGCGCGCTTGGCGCGATGAGCGAAAACCTCCTGCGTATTCGCGACCTGGCGCTGCAATCCGCCAACGCCACCAACAGCGGGCTGGATCGCAAAGCGCTGAATGAAGAGGTCAACCAGCTGCTTCAAGAGATCAAGCGGGTATCGGAGCAAACTAACTTCAACGGCACCAAATTGTTGGACGGCACCTTCACTGACGTGACCTTCCAAATCGGCGCCAACGAAGGGGAATCGGTCACTTTCGGTATTGAAGGCGCTACGGTGGACAAACTGGGAGCGGCGGAAACCGACGGCATATCCTCGGAACCGGAAGCCGCGGCTCTCGCTGCCGGCGACCTGGTGATCAACGGCATCGCCATTGGCGCATCCACTGGCGTTGACGATGCGTTCTCCAGCGCCAACCAGGACCAGAGCGCCATCGCCAAAGTGGCGGCGATCAACAAACTGACGGAATCCACCGGCGTAGAAGCCGTGATTAACGGCACCTACGTCAGCGGCTCCACCACTTTTATCGCCACCACCCAGTCAGCGTCCGTGACGATAAACGGCGTGGCGATCGCAGTGACCATCTCCTCTAACCTGTCATCGCAGGTCAATCTTGAGAACGTCGCAGCGGCGATCAATGAAAAATCCGGACAAACCGGCGTCACCGCCTCGTTTGACGGCAACCCGACGGTCGGCATCAGGCTGACGGCGGAGGATGGCCGCAACATTGTCATCCAAAGCACGGCCCTCAACTCCACCGCCTTCGGTTTGCCGCCTTCCGACACGGCCGCCTCCGCCGCCGTTACCTACACGGGCACCTTTACGCTCATATCACGCGACGGCAGCGCCATTGGACTCGACACCACAACCGGTAACATTGGCAACGCGGGTCTTTCTGTAGGCACCTTCAGCGGTAATAACAGCGGCGCCATCAGCGACCAGGTGGACGCCAACCCGTTCGCTGCCGGCGATCTGGTTATCAACGGCGTTCCCATCGGCCCGACGCAAACCAACTTTGACACCTCTTCCAGCACGCAAACGGACTCCAGCGCCATCGCCAAAGCTGTGGCGATCAACAAGGTCAGCGATCAGACCGGCGTTGTGGCGGAGGTAAACGATACGATCCAAAACGCCACGGCGTTGGTGACCGGCAGCGCGCAAAACTTCAACTTCCAGATCAATGGCGTGCAGATCAACATCTCCTACGGCTCCAATGACACCGTGGCGGATGTGCAAAGAACGGTTATCACCGCGATCAACAACAAGTCCGGTCAAACTGGGGTGCAAGCGGAAGCCTTCGGCAGCAGTTACAGAATGATCGCCGACGATGGCAGGAACATTCAGATATCCAACGCCTCTACAACCACGTCTTTAATTGGATTGGGCACGGTGGACACTGTCACCGCCAGCACCATCACCCTGCTCTCGGCCGGAGCCATCGAGCTGGATACGCTGACTGGTCAGATAGAAAAGAGCGGGTTCGAAGTCGGCACTTACGGCTCCAACTCCACCGGACAATTGGTGCAAAACATCGATATATCCACGGTGGACGGCGCCATCCTGGCCCTCAGTGCAGTAGACAACGCGTTGAACACCATCAACTTCCAGCGTGCGAATCTCGGCGCGATTCAGAATCGCTTCGAGTCGACCATATCCAACCAGGCGATTGCGTCAGAAAACCTGACCGCCGCCAACTCGCGAATCCGCGATGCGGACTTCGCGGCGGAGACCGCCGAGCTGTCCCGAACCCAGGTATTGCAGTCAGCCGGATTGTCGATTCTGGCCCAGGCTAATGCACAGCCGCAGCAGGTGCTGCAGCTGCTGCAAGGCTAAACAGAGATTGAATTGAGCTAGCAGAGGTAAGAACCATGCAGGCAACAGCGCAAGCAAACGAAAAACTTCAATCCACCCGTGTTGAAGCCGCCCACTTACTGATAGAGGCGAACGAGATATACCGCGCCTCCAATCGTCCAGGCGCGTCGCATCAACAACGCAGTGAGGACAGAGGCGCCGCCAAAGCGCTCATAGAGCGAGCGCTGGCGCTGGAGCCAGCGCAAGCCTCGGCGCTGGGCCTGCTGGGTCGAATAGAGCTGGATGAAGGACGGCTTAACGAAGCGCGCCGGTTCTTCAACCAGGCGCTGGCCCAAGACCGCAACGCGCCGCAACTGATCGCCAACCTTGGCTATCTGAATCTGATGGAGAATCAGCCCGCCCAGGCGGAGCAATATTTCCAGCAGGCGCTGCAACAGGATAAAAGCTACGCCGCCGCCTTTCTGGGCATCGCACACTGCCAGGCGGCGATGGGCAATTACGATATTGCCTATATGCACTATCGGCGCTTACTGGAATACGGTCTGGAGTGGCCCACTCTGTACGCCGGCATGATCAAGTGCTGCGCTCATCTGCAGGTTGAAAGACGCTCCGAAACCATTGAGCGCGATCTGTTGGATTTACTGCAGCAAGAAGACCTGCCTCATCAGAATCTGGCTCGCATTACCGCACAGGCGCTGGCGTTGAAATACGACCTGCGCAACCCTGACGTGTGCATCGACATCAACGACGCCGCGCAGGACCCGTTACTGCTCTTGGCGCTGACCAGAACTGTGATGCCAAATGCGGACGTAGAGCAGTTCGTCACGTTGATACGCAAAGCCATCCTTGACGAGACGACAGCCTCTGGCGAATTACGCGAAGGGCTGCAGGAACTGGCCATCGCCATCGGCGTCTACAATGTCGCTACCGGCGGAGCACTCTACGCCGCCGAAGATGAAACCGCTCAAATCAGCGACCTGAACAGAAAGATTCTGCTGTCCTGCACAATGGAAAACAGCGTGACGGATATCGCAGGCGCTCTTATCGTCGCCGCCATGTACGTCACTCTCTTCCCTCAGGCCTACTCGCGCTTTTTGTCGGCTTTCTCCCTGGACGACTGGCCGCAGTCCATGCAACTGCTGATGGAAGCCAGCTTCTACTTACCCATGGAGGATGAAGGCTACAAGCAAGGGTTTCAGGAAAAACAGCTTGAGTTACTGGAAGACGCAGCGGAAGTCGCCATGGCCTGCCCAGTGTGGCGCAACATAGAGTTCTTCAGCGAGCAATCGTTGCGCAAACAATTGGAAAGCGTATTAGGGGCGCGGGCGCAGCAGTTGCCCGAACGCCTATGCGCGATGATTCTCGGCGCCGAGTCGTCACAAAGAGCAGTGGAATTCGCCCGCTACTTTGACGACGTGGACGTTATCGCTGTCGACGAGAATCTGGCGAACCTCGCTTTTGGCGCTCGCAAAGCGGAACAGTATGATCTGGAAAATATCGTATTCTGGCCCTACTCCATCGCCCAGCGTTTTATCGAGGACGGAGCGACGATTCACTTCCTGAAGATTGAGAAGTTTCCTTCTCTCAGCGAGGCGGAGTTTAACCTGATCGAAAGCATCAAGAGAATGGTGTGTAAAGGCGGCGTCGTACAGGTTTCAACCGGCGACAGCGAACTGACCCAGGTGACGGATAAAGCTCAGACGATCATTGAGCACTATCGACTGACCCGACGCTCCAATGATATTCGCCTGCTACGCCGGGCCATTATTGAAAATGCGGACGATCCCGCCTGGGCGCCATTGCTCAGCCACCCGCACTTTTACAACCTGACAGGGTGTCGCAGCACCTGGTTCGCTGGCGAAGATCGCGCGCAGATTCAGTCCGTACTGACGTACCTTAGCAATGAGGTGGACTGGAAACTGGCGCAGGTCAAAGACCGGGACGACAAGGTGCAACCCTCAGGTCCAATATTGAAACAACTGCAGACCGAAGTCTTCGGGGCCGATATCGGCAAAGTGATCGGCCATGATCTCAAGCTGTATTTTGTGAAAAGGTAAATGCCACTATCGGCGGGCTGCAAGGCCCGCCGTTTTTTTCTTCCCTCTTCCCTCTTCCCTCTTGAGACGCTAACCGCTCACTCCGTTATCAGCCAAACTTGACCCGTCGATTATCCAGTTTATTGGGCGATATCCGGCAGTCAGGAAATTTTCCCACGACCAGACTGTCATCCGGCGTATCGATACCTTGCACGAACGCATCCGCGGCAAAAGTGACGTTAGCGCCGACGCGACAGTTACCAATCAGCTTGGAGCCGGAACAGAACACCGCGCCCTCGCCAATCGTTGGGTAGTCGCCGCGATAGGTGGAGCCAATGGTCACGCCCTGGTACACCGTCAGATAGTCGCTGTAAGAGGCTGAACCCAGCACCGTTCCAAGCGGGTGCACCAACAGGAAGATACGCGGCAGCTCCACGCCATAGAAGGCGTCTACACCGTGCAAGGCTTTATTAAGAAGAAACGCCTTTTCCGCCAGCGTCACCTGACTGTCGCGGTAGGCCTGGTTAGCGAGAAAATACAAAAAGGTAGCGTAATGATCGCCGTGAAGATGGTTAAACACGGCCTCATCGTTTTCGACATAGTATTTCAGACGAATATGGGAAAAGCAGAACTCCAGTCGCTTCAGCGCTTCAGGCAGGGATTGAGACAACGCCGTCTGTACGCTGCGGCCGTCCGGGAAAAAATGATCAAGCTGCATACTGACATAATGAGCCAGATGCTCAGGGGCTAAAGATAGCTGCATGGTTATTTGATGAGTTTCATGGGGACGCCAGCGTTCAATAAATGCGATCTGGCGCGAATGGGATTGTTGTCGCCAAAGTGAAAGATACTCGCACACACCACCGCATCCGCGTTCGCTTCCTGAAAGGCCGCAGCAAGGTGCGCGAATGTGCCGGCGCCGCCGGCGGCAAGCACGGGCCGATCAGTAACCGCCTTGGCGCACTTGATCATATCCAGGTCATATCCCTGCATCATGCCGTCGCGGTCGATAGCGTTGACGATAAACTCGCCGGCGCCGCGCTGGGTCATGTCGCGAATAAACTCTTCCAGCTCCCGCTCTGTTTTGTGACGACCACAATGAGAGTACAAGCGGTATGCGCCATCTTCCCGTTTCACATCCAGTCCGACGACAATGCATTGGCGGCCAAAGATAGCCGAAGCGTCGTTAATCAACCCCGGATTTTCTATAGCGGCAGTGGTGATAACGACTTTATCCGCGCCGGACTGCACCAGGCGACGCACTTGCTCCACAGAGTTCACTCCGCCGCCGACGCTCAGCGGCATAAAACACTCGGAGGACACCTTATCAATGAGATTCAACAATTGCTCAAAGTCGCTTCCCTGGCGATTGGCGTCCACATCCAGAAACACCAGTTCATCCGCAAACTGAGCGTTGTATATGCGAGCGGCGGAAACCGGATCGCCAGTGTCCCGAAAAGCGGAAAATTGTTTCCCCTTCACCATGCGCCCCTGACTCAACAGCAGCATGGGAATAATGCGCTTTTTCAGCATCGCCCGTCCCATTCACAAAAGTTTTCTAGAATTTTCAAACCGTTATCCTGGCTTTTTTCAGGATGAAACTGCACTCCGACGATATTGTCCCGGCCGACCACGACGGGGAATGACGCGCCGTATTCCGTTTCCGCAATCACGTGGTGGCGATCTTGCGCTGCAAAGTAATAGGAATGCACAAAGTAGAAATCCACATGCTTTTTCACCCCCTGAAAAATCGGGTGTTCCTGATGATGAATCAGCGCATTCCATCCGACATGCGGAACCGGACCATCGACCTCCAGATGACGCACCACACCGGGTATCAGATCAAGGCCGGCGTTCACGCCGCCCTCTTCGCCTTGCGTCGCCAACAATTGCATGCCAAGGCAGACGCCCATCAACGGACGCCCCTGTTGAACGTGGTCGTGGATCGCCTCCAGTAAAGCCGCCGACGCCAGATTGGCCATGGCGTTTCCGAAAGCGCCGACACCGGGAATGATCAGGTGCGTCAATTCGGCTAGCTGATCCGGCGCGGCGACGACATGGGCGTCGTACCCCACGGCGTCAATGGCGTTGAGCACCGACTTGATATTGCCCATACCGTAGTTCAATACGCCGATATTCATCCAGGCTCATCCTCGCGGTACCATTTAATGGCGTCCCAGAGCGGTTCGCCGCGGACAGGATGGTCAAAGTCAGGTTCGAAAGGCGGTATGACCATTCCAGACACTATCTCATTAAACTCCTGCTCGGTCAGCCCCACATATCCCAGGAAAATATCCAGAGACTCCGGTCGCCGCCCATCCAGTTCATTCAAGCGTTCAGCTTCTTCCAGAGAAATGCGGCCGCGACGCAGCTTCATGGCGTTTATTTGCGTGATACGACTATAACCACGCTTTAAATACTTGATGTAGTCACGGGTTCCCTGCATAAAACATTCAATTTTCTCGCAAGTGGTGTTCACCGCTATCGGCGCGCTTTCCACCTCGTCTGTCCGCCAGCCCAGCTCTTCCTTGATCACTTTCACGTGCTTCTCATAATCCCAGGGGATAAAGCTTCCCAGGCAAACGGAGGCGTAGCCGATTCGCTTGAGGTCTTTCAGGCTGGGATAAGTGAACGGGGCCAGATCACGGCGGTCGATCGGGTCTTCCGGCGAATTGATCATGCCGTACATGTCGTCCGCGGATATGCCAAGATTGCGGATCATGTTGAATTTCTTCTCATCCTCATACTCGATCTCATCGTTGAGATAATCGTAATACGCGGTGATCTCCGCCTGCGGCTCGCCCCAGATGATCAACGGCACATTGAACTTAACCGCAATCTGCATGGGGTATGAATAAATGCCTGTGTGACAATGCCAGCAAAAGTCGGTCTTGCGACGAAAAGACTCCAGCATCAAACGTTTGACGATCTTCCAGTTGGGTGTGAATTCAATAACGTCCACCCCCAGATTTTTGAATGTGCGCGTACAGTTTTCTTCAATAGTCGGGCGCATAAAGCCATGATTGAAGCGTACGACCAGTGGTTTGACGCCATACTCCTTGACCAGGTAGTAAAGTTGATAGGTGCTGTCCTTGCCTCCGCTGAACGGCACAATGCAGTCGTAATCGTATTTACCCCGGTATTTTGCAATCAGCTGATCCAGCAACGTCTTGCGCGCGCCCCAATCAATCTGATCCGCCTTGATCTCCCAGGACCGACAGATATTGCACACGCCATTCGCATCAAATTCGATGGTTTCATATGTCTCGGGCAGCAGGCACCGAGTGCATCTCTTCAGCTTTTTCATAGCAGTATTCATAGCAATATTATTCAGTTTAATACTTTTAAGGAGTAGCGGATCTAGAGGCAGAAGCCATCATCCACAATCAGGTTGCCGCCATTGATGTAACGCGAAGCGTCAGACAATAAAAACACCAGCGCGCCGCAGATATCGTCAGGGTCCAACATGCCTTTTTCGCTGCAATATTCCGCATAGGCCTGCAAAAAAGCTTCCGGTTGGCCGTCTGCAATGCCGCCAGGACTGATGGCATTGACCTTTACGCCTGTGCCGCGCAAGTACTTCGCCATGTAACGTGTGAGGTGGATGAGCGCGGATTTAATCGCCGCATACTCCACCGGCATCGTCATCGTCGTCCCCTGATAAATATCGAAGCGGGGAGCCGTCACCCCATAAATGGAGGCAATATTCACAATGGCGCCGCCGCCCTGTGCGACAAAGTGCCTGGCGAACTGTTGTGACGCCAAAAAGTATCCCCCCAGATGCAATGACAGATTGCCGCAAAAATCTTCATATTCCACATCGAAAAAGCTGCGCCCGTATTGCTTATTGCGGGGATAGGCGCTGTTGACCAGGGCGTTGATCGCCCCCATTGCGCGTTCGGTTTCAGCGATGGCCTTCAGGATGCTTTCTTTATCAGTGATGTCGCATTTAACCGCGCACGCCGCCTCTCGGCCAAATTCGCTTTGCAGGCTCTCTGCAAAAGACTCAGCCTGGGATAAATCTATATCCGCCACCGCCACCCTGCCGCCAGCCTGCAGCACTGCACGACAAAACTTCCCGCCAAGCAGACCGCATCCGCCAGTGATGACGACGACTTTCCCTTCCAATTGCTTCATACATTCGTTCAACTTCTATAACGCCTTATCTATACGACTGACTCTGACTGACCTCAAGGCACCATCACCTTAGCCTGCCCTTTCAGGACTGGGCCATGCTGCATATCAATGGATTTTCCAGCGAAACGTTGTTGCGCATATAGTGGCCACAACTCATGCGCCTGAGTCCAATGCACCGGACTGGGCAGCAACAGCATCGTCGCGACATATCTGGGAGAGTGCGGGTCCCGTGAGAACACGCCGCGATGCAACACGTCCCGGGGTCTGAAGACCAGCGCTTCACCAGCTCGCGTACAATGATCGTAGGGCTTATAAACAATATTGGCGCGGTCGAAATACTCGCCCAGATCCGAGCGACGTTCGTTCAGCGGTGGAAATGAATACCCCTGCTCCGCCAGCTCATAGGTGACGTTGACGTCCAGCGCTTCCGTTCCCGCGCCGCTGATTTCTCCGCCAGTGAAATAAATAATGATTTTTATATGCCCGGTAGGCCCAGCGTCCCGATGCCAGCGATAGGACACATCGTCCTCCACTTGCGTGGGGAATGTGCGATGAAAACATAGCGAGTGCACCATGTACTCGGACTGGAAGAAATTCACCAGGATGCGGTCCATGTCCAGGTTGAGCACCGCTCCATACATCTCTCTTATCCAGTCCGCGTCATTCCGGTAGTCAAATCTAACGGTCTCCACGTGAGGGTCCAGCCAGGCGCTGCGGTCATCATTCTGCAAGCGCTGCAGCTGTTGCATAACGCGCTCCACATGCGCCGTATCCAATACCTGCAGGCGATCAAAACCGTTGTTGTAAAAAGATGAATATCCCGGCATGGTCAGAAACCGGGTGAAAGCCTGCTGGCACTCCAGATGATACTGGCGACAACCGGTTCGCAGGTCATAATGTTCCGACACTTGCCTCATGATTTCAGATGCGGACATAAAGCTTCCCCCTGATATGCGTCAGTCCCAGAATTCGCTCTACTTCAGCCTGAATATCGTCATGATGTCGTAGGTTTTGCCCTCAAACTCTGGGTGGGCGTCCTCCTGAAAAATAACCCGGTCAATGGAGGTCCCGAACAACGCCAGCAACTCATTGGTATGTTTGAACTTGGTGCCCGCAGTGACATGGGGTTTGTTGTTGGCTTTCGACCATTGCTCCCAGTACGCCTCATCCACAATTTCCTGCACCTGGCAGCCAATGGCGATGTGAGCGCCAGGCTTGGCCACCCGCAATACTTCCTGCGCCGCCTTTTTATTGTCTTTGCTGTATGCCAGCACCCAGCCAAGGATAATGATGTCGAAAGAGTGGTCCGGATAAGGCATGGCGTGCATGTCGCCAGCGTCGATATAGGGAGAAAAGCTGAACAGATCCAGACCACGGATATTATTTTCATTAAAGCCCGAGGATATCAGGCAAAGCAGCTCCGATTCCGAACGCGGTCCCACCGTCAGCACTCGCATTTTCGGCATGTTTCGCGCAATGTAGCCGATCTGGCACAAGGGGGCGATCAAGCGCTCCGGACGATTATGAGTGACGTCATCCGCCAGACAGGACATGTTGTATTCAATGCAGTTATCGATAACGGCGGAGTCGACGTTCGCCGCCCGCTCGATACTCTCGCGATTCACCTGGGCCATGCGGTTGCGGGTCAGTATCATTCGCACTGCCGGCACTTTCAGCAGGTCTACCGGGCTTTGATTGAGGTGAGCGTTAATGTCCGCCAAATCCTGTTGCGACAGCGTCACCGGCGGCAGCTTGGCGGGTTTGGGCGCAGATTGCGGGGTCTGCGTAATAGGTTGAATCTCTACAAAGTCATCGTGTGGATTGTGAGTCGTCATGGCTTCCTCTCTCGCACAGGCTGCTGTTCTTTGCCGGGGTGACGAAAATTTGTCTCGCCCGCCATTTCTTTATAGTGACTGCAATTGGTACGCCATTGTATTTTCGAGCGCCAGCCGTCCGCCCGCGTCGAAAAACGCCGTATATACAATGTTATATAGCTGAGATCAGTTATATTTGCGAAAAACAGGTTTGATGACGGGCCCTTCCAGCAAGTTCTCCCATCCAGATTCCAGCGCTTGCGCATATACCCTCAATGCGTTTTTAACCGCACTCAAGGTCTGCTCCAGTTCTTCTTCGCCATGCTCCCGACTCAAGGCGATCCATGGCATCAGTACGCCTTGCCGGACCATTTCCTGGCTGAATAGCGTGCGTAGCGCCATCGAAGGATTTCCATCGCGATCCAACGTCAGATAACCCGGTGAACAGTCTATGCCTTCCACACGAAAGTAATCCGCCACTCCCGCTTCCGCCGCCAGAGCGTTCATACCGGACTTCAGTTTGGCCCCGTATGACCAGATATGATTAACGACATCGCGCTCCCGCAACATGGCCGCCGTTTTCACAAAAGCCCCCAGGCCGCACATTTCCGCGCCATGGGTCGTCGACAGCAGAAACAAGCGCTCCGCCCCGCTCTTTTCAATAGAGCCCAGCTCCATGATTTCTCTGCGCCCCGCCACCGCCGCCACCGAAAAGCCGTTGGCCATGGCTTTGCCGAATGTGCAAAGGTCCGGCTTGATGCGATATTTATGCTGCGCCCCACGCAGATCCCAACGAAACCCGGTAATCATTTCATCAAGGACAAAAACGACGCCATGACGCGCGCACAGGCGCTGCACATCATGCAGAAAGGTTTCGCCCTCGTGAGTAGCTGACGGCGCAGGATGCTCCGAGGTTGCAGGCTCCATGACGACACAGGCGATTTGTTGCGGATAAGCGGCGAAGAGTTGCTCCAGTGACGCCAAATCGTTGTAGTTAAAGCACTTGGTCTGCTCCACTACATTCTGGGGAATCCCTCGCGTCAAAGGCGTTGAGCCGATAAACCAGTCATCATAGGAAAAAAATGGATGCTGCCCGCAGCGCGCAATCAGATCACGCCCGGTATAGGCGCGCGCCAATTTCACCGCCGCCGACACAGCGGTGGAGCCATTCTTGGTGAACTTGACCATATCCACGGAGTCGATCATGTCCACCAGCAGTTCGGCCGCCTCCAGCTCTATGGTCGACGCCCGTGTGAGATTGTTGCCCGCCCAGATCTGTTCAACGGCGGCCAGACTCACCGCTTCATCCGCATACCCCAGAATCACCGAGCGCAACGCCATGCCGTAATCGAGATAACGCTTATTGTCCGGGTCAAATACATAGGCGCCTTTGCCGGAGGTCAGGATCTGCGGCGCATTGGCGGGAAATTGATCAAAACCTCGGGAGTAGGTATGCGCTCCACCAGGAATGACACTCAACAATCGGCTTTGATAATCAGACATAGGACCACGCTCAAAGAGTTCACATAGACTTCAATTCTTCTCTGCGTTGCATAACCGCTTCCACGCAGATGAAATCCGTTAAAGTGTCCACGTCCAGGGCTTTCCACTTAGGCACCACGTAAGGCAGTGTTCGATCATGGTAGAAACCGCCTTTCTCACGTAAAGCTTCGACTGTGGAAATGTAGAGGGTTCCGTCAAAGTAATACACGTCGGGAATATCCTGCCGGCGCGGCATGGCGGCGAAGTCTCCGCCTTGGTAAGGCGCCAGCAAACCGCGTTCATTGATCACCGCACAGTACACTGGGTGATGAACATCGACATCCGCCACCCCGACAATTGCTTGCGCCTCTCGCGACCCGAATAGCATTTCCAACGCCTTATCCACGTCGGTAGCTTCAGTGAGCGGGGACGTCGGCTCAAGCAGCACTAAATAATCGTAGGACTCGCCATGCTGCCGGCACCAATCCAGGGTATGCAGCAACACCGGCGCTGTCGGCGCGCAATCGCCCGCCAGCTCATCGGGTCGCAGGAAAGGAACCTCCGCGCCCTGACTCTTCGCCACCTCAGCAATCTCCGGCGAGTCGGTAGACACCAGCACCCGATCCACATAGCGGGACTGAAGGGCCGCCCTGATCGGCCACCCCACCAAAGGAACGCCGCATAAGGGACGAATATTTTTACCGGGAAGGCCTTTGCTGCCGCCACGGGCGGGAATAATCGCCAGTACGCGTTTACCATCAATCATGAAGAAGCCTTTCTGCAAATGAAGGTGAAACGGCTCACGCGAAATCCTCCATGTAGTCTTTCTGCGCTTTTTCAAAGTCGTTCATGCGACCAATGTCCAGCCAGTATTCGTGAATGGGGAACATCGCCACATCCTTACGGCGCTCCATCAATTGCTGCAGTAAAGTCGGCATATCCAGGTGCTGTTCAGGTTTGATATCCCGAATCACTTGCGGCTCCAGGACGTATATGCCGGCATTGACGAAATAGGAATGCGTGGGTTTTTCCACAATGCTGGTAATGCGTTGATCTTCCGCTTGTACGACGCCGTAAGGCACCTGGAATTCGTACTCACGCACGCATAATGTGGCGGCCCCTCGCTGCTGCTGGTGAAAACGCAGCAAATGTTCGAAGTTCACACGGGTCAGTATGTCGCCATTCATCACCAATACTGGTAAATCAGGCATATCGTTCGGTAGCAATCCCAACGCGCCGCCTGTGCCCAGGGGCGTATTCTCGCGCACATACTGAATATTGACTCCCCATTTAGAGCCATCGCCAAAGTAGTCCATCACCATTTCCGGCTTGTAATACACCGAAATATAGAAATTAGAGAAGCCAGACGAGGCGAAGCTCTCGAGAATATTTTCCAGAATAGGCTTATTGCCGACTTTTAAAAGGGGCTTGGGGCAGTTGTTGGTTAACGGACGCAAACGCGTTCCCAAGCCACCCGCCATCAGCATAACAGGATTGTCGTAGCGCGGTTGTTGCGCGATATTCAATAGAGTTTCCAGCCCCACCACCCGGCGCTGACTGTCAACAATAGGGATGTGGAGCAGCTTGCGCCGTTCCATGATGGAGAGAATACGCGCCCGCGAATCATTGATTTCCGCAACTTTGGGCTCGCTTTCCATAATCCGCACGACTGAAGCGGATAAGGGAGTGTGATTGATCAGCGCCCGTCGCACGTCGCCGTCCGTCACTGTCCCCAGCAACCGTTGCTGTTCGTCAACGACCAACGCAATGCGCAAAGTGGCTTTTTCTATGACCTCTATCGCCTGTTCGATACTTGCTTGCGGCTGGATCAATACCTGACGCCAATCGGCACACATACTTCTACCCTCCAAACCAGTCGGATAAATCCCGCTGGACCAACCCGATTACATATATGGCAACACAGCAATCTTCGTTCCAGTCCTCCCGCCTTTGATATGCGCCCCGTTCAACGCATGGAGCGGAGAGGCGAAGGAGAGTGAATTGGCGACGCGTTGCATAATTGTTAATCGGCTTTTCTCCTTTATTCTTTAGAGGCGGTTACGCTTTCGCCACAGTCCGTTACAAAGGCGACACAAGGCGGCAGCGCGGATTTGCCGCATCAGGAGAGCAAACTGCTTTTTGGCGGCGCCAGTTTGCCGTTTGAAGGTATGTCTTTTGCCGCTACGGCGCCGGCGCCGACCAATGCATTAACGCCAATGCGAACCTGCGGCAGAACAGTCGCATGACTACCGATAAACACGCCGTTCTCTGTTTGCACGCCTCCGCATAAGACTGCGCCTGGCGCAATATGATTGTCCGGGCCTACAACGCAATCATGCTCTATGACCGCGCGGGTATTAACAATGGTATTGGGGCCAATGACGCAGCCCGGCTGCAGGATCGCTCCCGCCATGACCTGACACCCTTCTCCCAAACTAATATCGTCAGACAGAACGGCATGAGGATGAACCAATGTGGGAAAGCAGTATCCCTGAGAGGATAATTTGGCGAAAAGCTGGTTGCGCGCCATCTTGCCGGGCAAATATCCCAGCGCATTGACCAGATCCACCGTAGAGGGGTCATAGTCGCTCAAGCGTTCATCGCCTCCCAACACTTCCACTCCGCGCCACAATTGCGTTCCCTGCGCAAAACCCGGGTCCAGTACGCCAATAACCTCCGCCCCGTTCAAGATGAGGATGTCCATCAGCACCCGAGCGTGCCCGCCTCCTCCGATCAGCAGCACGGGCTTATTCACAAATAAGCTCCCCAGCCTGATAGTCCCGGGTTGCAGACCCGCCCAGCAGCCGCCAGTACAGGAAGGGAGACATGCCTCCGCCGGGCCGGCTGACGGCGACGTTCAACGCATCGAAAGGCTCCCCTTTTTTAATAGCTCGCGCAGCGACCAGGCTTTTTCTGGCGACTTTCCGGTTTGCCATTTCCGCTTTGCTGGGAACCTTGACAGACTCTTGCAGCGCCTGCTCAATCGCGCGGATGCCCGCCACCATTTGCCGCAGTTCGTCCGGCTCCAGTGACGCCATATGATCCGGCCCCGGCAGGTTACGATCCAGGGTGAAGTGCTTTTCCACGACGTCAGCGCCCAGAGCCGCCGCCGCCAATGCAATAGCGACGCCTTGCGTGTGATCCGAATACCCCGCCCGAACTCCAAACGCCTGCCGATAGGACTGCATGACCCGTAGCCGCACATCGTCAAACGGGGTCGGATAGTCCGTCGTACAGTGCAGCAAGGTCACTTTGGCGCGCACCGCTTCGCGCCCTTCACGACACCCCCAGGCGGCGTCGAAGGCTTCCGGGGATGGCGGCTCTCCACTTTCCGCCAACAGCCCAAAGGCCAGCGCGCTTAACGCAGACTCCACCTCTCCCAGCGTCGCCATGCCGGTAGACAGAATCAGACGCCCTTTCTCTGATTTTCGAACAGCCGCGGCGTGTTCAAGGAGAAAAGGCGCGTTGGTGATTTCACCAGAGGGAATCTTCAGTTGCTCCACGCCCAGCTCATCCACCAGAAACTTCAGACTGCGGCTCTCGAAAGCGGTAGACATAAATCCGATTCCACGCCGGTCGCACTCATCTCGCAAGCGCCTAAAAACCGCGTATTCCAGCTCCAGCTGTCGCAGCATTTGCAGTTGGGATTCCTCCGCCTGGGAACCTCTTTTCTGGTATGCGGCCTTGGTCGCCTCCGCGGTAGCCAAGAGGTCCGCTTTGAATGTTTGAAATTTCACGACATCAGCGCCGGCGACGCTCGCCACCTCAATCAGCTGATGCGCCATGGCCTCATCGCCGTTGTGGTTCACGCCGGCTTCCGCAATGATCAGCGTCTTCACTCCACATCTCCTTGCGGCAGGTCGTAGAATGGTTTGAGCAATAGCGACTTTAATGGAGCCTGTTTGAGAACCTCCGCAATTTGTCGGGCGGTGTCGCCACCGCCATATGGCGGCGTCATCCCGTTCAGGCTCGCCAAGAATTCAGGCTCCAGCGCACGAGCAATCCCTTGGACAATGCTGGCGCGTTCTTCTTCGCATTGGATGACGGAAGCCGCCTGCAATCGTCCCCCTTGCCTGCCGCCGATATTGACCGTCGGCCGCCCCAGCGCTGGCGCTTCAATCAAACCGCTGGATGAGTTGCCGACCACCGCGTCAGCGCAGCGCATAACGCTCAAGTACAGCAACTGCCCAAGGGAAGAGGACACCAGCACGTTGTCTCCGTGGCGCTCCTGATAACGGAGCAGACAATCAATGAGTTCACGACCATAGGCGTCCGCATTGGGATAGGTAAAGATTTTGAGGGCGTTCGGGTACTCGTCCAGCGCCGACAGCAGCGTGCGCATTGATTCCACCGGAGCCGTCTCACTGAGCGTCTCAGGGTGATAGGTAATCAGTAATACAGGACGCCCCATATCGACCTTTAGCCGAGTCGCCACCTCATCCTTGCTCAACAGGGGCAGGCGTCGGATGTTCTCTACCCCCGGCGCGCCCACGTTAAACACTCTTTGCGGATTTTCGCCGAGCTGAATGACTCTGCGGCGGTAGGCTTCCGCTGCGACAAAGTGTAACTGCGACATCTTGGTGATAGCGTGGCGAATGGACTCATCCACCGCCCCTTCCGTCAGCTCTCCCCCATGAACATGCGCGATGGGAATACGCGCCAGCATAGCCGCCTGCGCCGCCGCCAAAGCCTCAAAGCGGTCGCCGAGCAATACCAGAAGATCCGGCTGCAGCCGTGCATAGGCGTCCGCTAACCCAATAACGCCCAGTCCAACGGATTTGCTGATCGCCTGAGGCGAATCCCCGGACAACAGCATTTCCACTTTTTCGGATATATGGAACCCATCGGCTTCGATTTGCTTCCATGTTGAGCCGAACTCCGGCGAAAGATGCATGCCTGTCGCCACCAGTTGCAAGATGAGTGCGTTATCCGCCTCGATTTCCTTCAGCAACCAATACAGCAGACCATAGTCGGCGCGCGCGCCGGTGACGACACAGATTTTTCTTCGGGATCTCGTCATGGCCTTTGAACCACGCTGCTGGGGAGGTTGACCAGCCTGCGCGAAAGCTCAATGGAAGCCGTCAATCCATCATGGGCGCAGCCCTCAAACATTGGCAGCTCATGCAGCAAACGCCAGACTGGGCGCATCTGCACGGACTCTTCCAGGGCCGCTTCAAGTAACGCAGTTTTCTCCTGCTCACTCGACACTAAAATAGCGTTCAGCCAGTAATTCGATCGACTTTCAAGCGGCTCTTCCACAAAGGCTACGGGCATGCCCGCCTGATTGAAGAAGTCACGGTAGGCGTGAGCCAACTCGCGCTTGGCCTCAATAAACCCTTCCAGTTGTTCGAGCTGGGCGCAACCCAAAGCCGCATTTAAGTTGGGAAGACGGTAGTTGTATCCCAGTTCAGGGTGAAAAAACTCATAGGGGTGCGGCTGTTTCGCGGTCGTGGATAAAAACTTAGCGCGTTTGGCGAGGCGTTCATTATTCGTCACAATAACGCCTCCGCCACCGGTAGTGACCACTTTATTGCCATTGAAGCTGAACACTCCCATATCGCCAAACGTACCCGTGTGACGCCCTTTATAGAAACTGCCCAAAGACTCCGAGGCGTCCTCCACCAGCCTGATTCCCCATTCCTGGCAAATATCTCTAATCTGATCTACCCGGCAAGGATGGCCAAACACATGCACTGGGACGCAGGCTTTAATCACCGCTCCCGTAGCCTGATTGACAGCCACCACACCCTCCTTACGGGCGTTGTTCTCCAACCAGTTCCGTAACGCTTCCGCACTCATGCCTAACGAATCTTTGTCGACATCCACCATCACGGGGTTGGCGCGGCAATACAGAATCGCCGCCCCGGTAGCCACGAAGGTCAGCGCCTGGGTAATGACTTCATCTCCCGGCTGCACGTCGCACAGAACCAACGCCAAGTGCAATGCCGCCGTACCGTTCACCGCAGCGACGGCGTAGCCCGCGCCGGTGTATTCAGCAATCTGGCGTTCGAATCTATCAACGAAAGCTCCCACACTGGAGACAAAGGTTGAATCAATCGCTTCATTCACATACTGCTTATCAAGCGCGCTAAACCTCGGTTCATGCAAAGGGATCACGCCCTGGTTGGGAAAAGCGTTGCGAATAAACTCAAACAGTGGTTTATATTCGTGGCGGCGGTCAGAGGCGAAGGGATCAGACATTGTAGATATCCGCCTTGTACCGCCTCAGGTTCTCGGGGCGCGTAAACCAGTCGATTGTTCTGCGCAGTCCCTGCTCAAGGCTGTATTTCGGTTCATACCCGGTGAGACTTTTTATCAAAGCGTTATCACATTTAAGCCGAAACACTTCCGAGTTTGCGGGTCGCGCACGCTGTTGATCCGACTCCATCACCACTTCCGCCTGCATCAGCCGACAAATCAATTCGAAGGTATCGCCAATGGAAATTTCCGTATTGGAGCCGATGTTAACGACCTGACCAATCGCCTGCTCGCATTCCGCCAACTCAATAAAGCCCAGGCATGTATCTTCAACGAAATTGAAGTCCCGCGTAGGCGTTGGGTCTCCTAACTTGATCGAGGACTTACCCGCGGCGATTTGAGAGATGATGGTGGGAATTACTGCTCTGGCGGACTGCCTGGGCCCGTATGTATTGAAAGGTCTCGCCACCGTCACCGGCAACTGAAACGCATTATGGAAACTCAGCGCCATGGATTCAGCGCCTATTTTGGAGGCGCTGTAGGGAGACTGCGGCTGTAAGGGATGCTTCTCATCAATAGGCGCATATTTGGCGGTGCCGTAGACTTCCGAGGTTGACGCGTGCACAAGCCGGCCAACGCCATTGAGTCGGGCGCCCTGGCAAATATTCACCGTCCCGCGGATATTGACGTCGACGTAGGTATCCGGCGCCGTATAGGAGTAGGGAATGCCAATCAGGGCAGCGAGGTTAAAAACCACATCCACGCCCTTGGTGAGCTCGATGCAATAATGCGGATCACGGATATCGCCGTTCCAAACATCCAGATCCTTCAGGCAGGCGGATTGTTCCAGCCATCCCCAATCATTAAACGAGTTGTAATAGCTAAGCGCGCGAACTTGGTAACCTCTCGCGTGCAGCATCTCCACTAGATGCGAACCGATAAATCCGTCCGCCCCTGTCACTAACGCTGTTTTCATTTTGAATAATCTTCAGGCCTGTCCGCCAAACACTTTGCGCACCTTGCGCTGATGCTAGGCGCTGACACGCATTTAACTGCTACGTGAGCGCTTCCAGCTTCTCACTACCTATACGTTCTCAGTACTTATACATTCTTACTACTTATACATGAAATGTAGCTGTACGGGCCTTAAATTCAAGGAGGGATAGCAATTAGATTCTTTAATAATCAAGCAAGTAGCAGAGTAAAAGCTATTCAGAACAGGTTAATCGACGCGGGAATGCGAGCGTTCCTCCTCTTGACGCCAGCGCAGGTAGTCGGAGTAGTCATCAACATCCCAGGAAACAGGCAAAAGCTGATGACTCAGGCCAGCATCGCCTAATCGCGCAATAGTCGCCTGCAGAACCGTCTCAACGCCCCAGGCCATACCGCAGAGAGACAGCGAAGTAATATTACGCGCGCCAATCAACACATACCCACCATCTTCCGCCGGCCCGAGCACCACATCAGAGTGATCCAGCGCCATCATCGCCTGGCGCAAATAGTCTGGCGTGATAACCGGACAGTCGCTTCCCACCAATAACGTCTTTTGGGATTGCCTTAGTCCCTGCGCCAAAGCATGACTCATGCGTTCTCCCAGATCCGCGCCCTCTTGATAGCGGATCATCAGCTTCCTGGCCTGCGCCATGTGCGAGGGTTCCACCGTCGCAATCAGAAAGCGTTGCATGGCGTCGGCATCGTCCCAATGAGCGTCCCACCACAACTCTACCGGGCCAAGGTCGGATTCAAGCAAGACATTCAGCGTTTTGCGCAGAAGGGCTTCATGCACATCCAGCGCCCGCGCGGCGCCCAATTCCGGAATCAAGCGGGTCTTCACCAATCCGGCAATAGGACGCTTGGCGAACTGAATCAGGCAGCACTCAGGCATTACCCGGCCTCCCATAGTAGCGACGAAACAGCTTGTCAGGGGCGACGCCGAGCCAATACTCGAAACGCAATCGCCACATTAGAAAGATAGTTTTCCAAATCCCACGGGTTTCCCAGCGCCGGCTGGACGTAATCACTCTGGCGCGAATGCAACAGGGCGGGCTCAGACGTCGCAGGCGTTTGCAGATTTCCACGTCTTCCATTAATGGAATGCGCGCATAACCGCCAAGCCGTCGAAAAACTGATCGGCGAATAAAAATCGCCTGATCTCCCGTCGCAACCGAGGTGATGCGGGAGCGCAGATTAATCAGGGTTTCCACCACGCGAAACATGAATCGCCGCCCAGATAGCGCCACATCAAAACGCCCCCAGTCAGCATTGGACGCCACAAACGCAGTCAATTGTGCGATCGCGTCTTGAGGCAATTGTGTATCCGCATGCAGAAACAGCAGGACCTCTCCGCTAGCGCTCTCGGCGCCGTTATTCATCTGCGCCGCACGTCCTGGCGTACTGACAATAATCTTATCCACCCGCGGTTCAGCGAGAGACACTGTCTCGTCGCGACTGCCGCCATCAGAAAGAATAAGCTCCCATCCAGCTTCGCGCAGCGGTTGCAATACCCGCAAAAAAGCCGAAATAGATTCGGCTTCGTTCAAAGTAGGAATGATGACGCTGACGGGTATGCTCAATCCAGCGCGCCTCCGCAGCTGCTGCCCTGTCCGGCGGTGCATCCATAACAATGATCCGCCGTGGCGATACTGGAGCCTTCCAGGTTCTCGGTCATCAAGTCTCGCAGATGCACTTTGGGCTTGTCTGACGCAATCAAGGGAATGTCCAGCATTTGGTTAAAGTCGCAATCGTACACATATCCCTGCCAATCCACGCTGATCAGCGTGCGGCACATCACCGAATGTAAATTATGTTCGGAATAAGAGGCGTGCAGCAGTTGCATATAGTCGTTGAACTGCCCTTTCGATAATAGAACACTGCCGAAGCGACTGATCGGCATGTTGGTCAGCACGAATAGCTGATTGAACTCAATGCCGTGATGATCCAACAGCTCGCGTTTGTAGTCCGCCTCCAGCTTTTCCTGGGCCGGCGGCAAAAAAGGACCGCCCGGGTTGTACACCAGATTAAGAGTTAATCCGCTGCCCTCACGCCCATACCCCAAAGCGTTGAGCTTTTTCAGCGCAGAAATGCTCTCCTGATAAACGCCCTTACCGCGCTGTTTATCCACATTCTGTTCTGCATAACACGGCAACGACGCCACGATCTCAACGCTTTGCTTAGCGAGGAAGTCACCCAGGTCCTCCTGTCCGTCCTCATGCATGATCGTAAGATTACAGCGATCCATGACCGTCACCCCCATCCCTCGCGCCTCCGTCACCAGGGAGCGAAAGTATGGGTTCATCTCCGGCGCGCCGCCGGTGAGGTCCAGCACTTTGATTTTCTTTACCGAGATGAACTCAAGCACATCCGCAATCACCGCCTCCGTCATCATCTCCGTCCTGGTGGGACCGGCGGCGACATGGCAGTGCGTGCAGCTAAGATTACATTTGTACCCCAAGTTGACCTGCAGGGTCTCCAGGGTTCCGCGAGTGACTGCGGGAAAATTGGAAACCATCAACATCGGTCGTACATCTAACATCAGAGGCTCCTTACTACGGGGTCATTACTTATAAGAGTAATAGACAGCCGCCGCACAGGAAAGTTTCCCAACTCGCGCAAAGCATTCAAGCGCCCTGCCCGCACGGAAAATAGAGGGTTGAGAGAACGCCCCAATGCCGCTATTATTTAGCGCTCTTGACGCCCTGGTGGCACAGCTGGATAGCGCGTCCCCCTCCTAAGGGGAAGGTCGCAGGTTCGAATCCTGCCCAGGGCGCCACCCCGCCTAGCTCGATACTACATAAAACCACCCAAAACCCTTTAATTCTGCGGCATTTCAGCGATTTTAACGTGTGGCTAATATTCACCCACCCCCATAATAAGTAATATTACTTAGAATCACCTAATAAATTCAGTATCGGTACGCAATTAACTATCCGGGGAAGTTATGTAATATCTTGATTACTGTATCGGAGGCTGCAAAATTGTGCGCGACCAAACCAACACTGATATCCGACCTATGCCCTAAGTCTACTGAGAGCTGCGTATATCGGACGCGAATTTCCGGCTGCAACTTGATTGATAACAGCAGTCACTTCAAAAGAATCATTGACCTCTTGACAAACTATCTAACGACCAGAGACTCCTTCCAACTGGCGTTTTCCGTACAGCAGGCGCTTGTCTTTTACGATATTCCCGCCTATATATTCAGACTGTCCATAAACAAAAAGACATGGATCTTCTCTGATGGCGACTATCTTTTACTATCCGATGTAGAAGACATATCAGAGGCCGCATTAGAATCGCCTCATATCATTTTTCATGAGAACTACTGGATAAACGTCAACAAGCACTTTACGTTTAAAATGCTTGTTGATGCACAAGAAAGAGAGCGCTATATGGAGCCGCTTTTCCTTTTGACAGAGACGATTAACTCAATCGCAGCTTCCATACCTCGAAATGAAGCATAAAAAAATCCAAAAGGAGCATCTTTTCGTAAATAGATACGCCCCAGAACACAGTTAAAATTAGGCTCATGTTTATGCTTCACTTATTAACGCAGAGTAATACTCCTACCTCCTTAGGCAACTTTGTAAGATCCAGCATCAATAATAAAAAAAGGTCTTCTAGTAACAGTAAAGTCTCAGAACTGGAGAAAAAGAACACGGAGCTTGAGGAGTCAAACAGAGAATTATCTAACCTTTTGATGGACCAAATGCGATCCAATAGCTCTTTGGGCAATATTATCTCTCTGTTTGAAAGGTGCAGTCATGAGAGCGAGCCATTAAACGTTGGCGCGCATATTCTAGAAGCGCTTGCTTACTATGACTTCGAATACTGTTTCCTGGTCAACTGGCCAGAGCAATATTACCTTTTCTCACATGATGGTTTTATTACTGATCTGCAGGCGAAAATAATTACCCACTTGACGCTACAGAAAGACAGAATCATCCGATTTAATAACAAGACTCTCATCAACTATCCTTATTTCGCCATCTGCCTGACCTTGTTAGACGATAACAAGCTGGATGATCTGACTCGTCTGGCGCAAGTGTGCGACTATATTATTGAAAATCTGGCAAAGAGTAGCCGCGAGAAAGTCGTAAAACGCCGCCTTAGTCAAAAAGCGTTGTCCGACACCATTACGCTTTTAGACAACATCATGGAGATAGAGAACACATGCAACAACTGTACGATGGATTGCTTTTCGGACTTTAGGTGGACGATTCAAAGCACCATTATAGGTATGGACCTCGCCCCTGAAGATGAAGAAAGAATCACCTATGTATTGGAGCAACTCCTTGAACAGTTTGAACAGAGACAGGTTTCAACCAGGACAATAGACAAATATCTTCGCCGAGCTAAATGCAACCTGCTACATCTCGACGCCGAAGACAAGCTGGGAAAAGGCTAATTCTGATTTACTCTCTACGCTAAACATCAGAACCACGAGCAGAGCCTAATGCTCACCACCCCAACTAACCGATAGCGGCAGATACAAAGTAAAGCTATACAGAAGCACAGATCAGGGCGCACTTAATAGCGCGCCCTTCCTACAGACCTTTGCCGCTTTATAAGCATTTGATAAATAAAAACAAAGACAGTATCTTCCATGCTCGTTAAATGGAGTTATGTCTATGTCAAAATTATCCCGCCAATACAGTCCAACGCAACCACTCTGCCGCGTTGAAGCCAATGAATATCCAGAAATTGTCGAGGTCTGGGAATCCTCAGTGAGAGCCACCCATGACTTTTTATCTGAAGAAGATATTCAATTCTTCAGACCGCTAATACTCAATGAATACCTGAAGGCGGTAAACCTGAGATGCGCAAAAAATGCAGACGGAAAAATACTAGGTTTTGTCGGCGTCGCGGATAGAAATATCGAGATGCTGTTCGTCGCCGCTGAAGCTCGCGGAACTGGCGTAGGCGGATGTTTATTACGACATGCGATTGATGAGCTGCAAGCCGTCAAGGTCGATGTAAATGAACAAAACCCACAGGCTGTGGGCTTTTATGAACGCTTCGGCTTTAATATTGTCGGGCGCTCTCCTGTAGATGGAATGGGCAAGCCGTTTCCTTTGTTGCATATGGAGTTTTCACTATAAAACCAGCCCAAAGGCCCTGCGAGTTTCTCTCAGGGCGTCTGGGCTCAGTCCAAACTATATTATTTTATAAAGTAAAAAAGCTCATTTTGCTCGTTATAAGAAACATCTGACGCATAGGGCCATTTATCAAACTTAACCGTCGAGTATTGATAGAGAGCCGCGCCACCAGTGTTATTGCCTGAGTTCAACGGATTCGGAACAACAATCATGGAATAGTCTGAACCCAGATGGTTGCACTCCGTATTTTCATTGTGCCAAATCGTAGCGGCTTTGCTTTCAGCGTTGTAATTTTCTTTTTCACTCAGATTATCTTTGTCCTGCAACGCAAGACAGTTCCCTGAATAGAGCTTGGCATGACTGATTGTCGAGACCTTACCGAACTCATCAATAAACATCATTCCTGCACTCATGTTATCCCGCAGCTGACTCCAAACGGTTGCATTAACGACACCAATATCTGACGAGGAAAGGCCATCGATAACAGGTATATTGGACATCCCGTCAGTTAGGTGAGCTACCAACATCCAGCCACCCCCTTCTGTTTCCATGTCACAATAAGCTTCAAACGCTTCTAAAGGACCATCCCCGTCAGGATCGATAGTGTACATGCCACTTGCTGCGCCGGGGTTTGCCGACAGAATGGCGTTACAGGATACACCTCCACCTACAGGCGACGGCGCTATGCTTGAGTGTGCAACAATAATGAAATGGGCGTTCAAACCTGAACTGTTTCCAGTTACCAGCGCGCCTGTTGAATTGACATGACTAAAAGTAATGCTATTCGGCGTTAGCTGGTTGATTGTAATCGCATCACCAGCGCCACCAGTCAATGCTTGCATTGTGGCGACAAAGGATACTGACTCTGTGTTCAGGTTGTGGGTCAACTCAAACTGCCCATCGCTGATCTCGCTTAATGCCCAACCGCCAGGAATAGCCGAGCTCCCTGGCGCATCCAGATTGATAAACCCGGCGAATACATTAGAGGCGATCCCGGCTGCTCCTGGCTCACCTTTTTCACCCTGAGGTCCCTGTGGACCAGCAGGACCCACCTCACCTTGAGGACCAGCAGGTCCGGCCTCCCCCTGAGGACCTTGAGCCCCCACCGGCCCCGCTACCCCTTGCGGCCCTGTTTCACCCTGCACACCCTGAGGTCCTGCCTCGCCTTGCACTCCCTGTGGACCAGCTTCACCCTGCTCTCCCTGCAGACCTTGAGGGCCTTTCGCACCGGTTTCACCCTGTGGTCCCGCCGCGCCCTGCGGACCTTGAGCGCCAGCCGGACCTACTTCACCTTGGGGGCCTACCGGCCCTGCAATACCCTGAGGCCCTTGCGCTCCGGTTTCCCCCTGGAGTCCGGTCTCCCCCTGCGGGCCTTTAATATTCAGCGCCAGCGACCATCCCGCACTTACTTTTTCATATACGTCGCCATTGCTCTTGTCCAAATACAGATCACTTTCCGCGCCCAATGATGCCGATGGCGCACCTGACCCTGTATGCCATTTAGAAGCTACGCCGCCCCCGCCAAGTTCATTCAGGTACAGAAAGCTGGCTTGGGCCACTGCATAATTGGCGGCGTCGCCAGAGTTATCCAGAATGCCCGCCTGCAATAAGTGCACGCCTTCAGTCAGCCCGGAATAGGCGCAAGTCGCCATATTCAGGGTTACAGAGCAAGTCGTCAGGTCGACGCCGTCCAATGTCACCACTAATGAGCTCAAGTCGACGCCGACGTCATCTGAATAGCGAATAACAAAGGAGGTAGGATCGGAGTCTATAAGAATCGGGAATGTAGGTGCAGCTATCTCTATGGACGGAGGAAGATCAACGCTTCCGTTGGTCGTCACAATCAACCTAGGCGCTATTGCGCCCTCTTTCGAGCTGAAGCTAATACTGCCGTCTTTGTCTTCCCGGCGTTTCTTTAACGCCCAGCCATAATTGGTTCCTGTCGCCAGCATTTGGGCGACGTCCGACGTCACGTCAAACTGAACGGAACCGCTATTAATGTTCTTAACATCTACGCTATCGGTGGCGGCGGCGCTAAAATCTCCGCCATCCCAACCGCAAACCGGAGCGCTGGCGCAACGCCATGTCGCCTGACTCTCATTCCAGTCCTCCCGCGCACGGTGCAGATCGATCAACGACCCGCCTCCGGCCCAGTCATTGCCGTTAAAGTCGACATTCAAAGCCAGCTTAACTGAGGTGATGTTACCGGCGTAACCCGCCAAGGAAGAGAGGTCAAACTTTACCAGCGCACGCTGCACACTGGCTTCTGGTGAAATAGACAAATAAGGGCTGCCGCCCTGATTGGAGTCAATTAACTGCTCCTGTAAAACCGTGTCCGCAACCGGCTCAAGCACCACCACTCCCGCTTGCGCTACGGCAGGCGCCGCGCCAAGCGCCATCGCAATCCTAACGCCTGTCGCCAACTTGCGTCTTATCCGCCCAACCTTCTGGTTTGAATCACCCGCCATGCGCCACTCCCAAATATTGATCAGAGGAAGTGACCATTATTTACACAACGGCGTGACAATCAGTTCAGTTACGGCGTTGTTTTGTATCCGATCAAAGACTTCATTAAAAGCTAAGTATCCGTGCGATCACCAATCCGAACACTCCATATATTTTGAGCGACTAGCCACTAGTCCTTATATTGAGGGCTATTAAATAATTCGCCCTTCTATAAGTAAGTAGAAACAAAGACAAATCACTTTGATTTTATTCCATTTTTTCTCAAAATCGCCTTTAATAGCGCCCTTTTTTAAGAAGAGACGCCCGCTGTAACAATGATTGAGACTTCGAGATTAATTCTGCGCCCGGTTGAATCCACGGACTTGCCGTTCTTCAAAAGCTTTCTTTCCTGCCCTGTTTCGACCCGTTTCCTGCCTAACGAAGGACCTTACTCTACAAAGCAGATTGCAAGTTATGTCCGCAACCGGGTGGAGCATTGGCAGCGCGGATTTGGTTCTTTCATGATCATTTGTAAGTCCAGTACGGAGTATGTGGGTTATGTGGGCGTGGAAGAGAGCCCCCGTCCCGATTGTTTCGATTTACGTTACGGCGTCGCGCGCGCCCATGCGGGACAGGGTTTCGCCAAAGAGGCTGCGGTCGCCTGTATCGAGTATGCGCTGGGGCGGGAGGAGTTCGAGCAGGTTTTCGGCGTTGCGAAAGAGGACAACCTGGCCTCAGTCGCCATACTGCAGAAAATAGGTATGACGCCGAACGACAACGAACGACTTTATGATGCGGACGGACTGTTGACCTTCGCCATCAGCGCCGCCCGCTTTTATGAGTTGTATGACTAATTTCGTTAGTTAGTCTGACTGTGGTTTGTCGGGGTGGTTCAGCGCGTAGCTATAGCAGTCTGAGGCGCTGTGATTGCCGGCCATGGAGCCGTATTGCGCGGTGAAGTCCACGGGAATCCCGACATGCTCATAGAGATCGCGGTCCAATACGCCGGGAGGCACTTCCGGCACTAAGTCCGTGGTGTTAACGATGCGATAAGTGGGTACGCCGCATTGATTGTAAGCATTCACAAACTCAGGGTCGCCTACTCGGGGGCTGGCCAGATTGTAATGCCGCACATTCAAAGCGCCGGGCTTATAGGCGGAATGATTGATGACGTCAGGCGTCGCCAGTGTCGAAAGAGAAGAGCCGAGGCTATGCCCTCCAATCAAAAGACTCTTGGGATTACTTACCTGCTGTAAGGCCTCCAAAATAGCCTGATTCATCGTGCCGTAGAGCTTCAGAAAGCCGTCATGCGCCTTGCCGTAGCCAAACACCTGGGGATAGGGACTCTGACCGGCTTCAGCGTCGTCAATCCAGTCATCCAGAGACTCCGTGCCGCGAAACATCAGATAGACATCTCCCGCATCCGTCCAGGAGACAAAGGCGAAAGGCTCCGAGGTTTTAAAAATCCACAGTAAGGTTTCCGCACCCCAGATAGGCTGGCTATAGTTCATCGCCGGCCCTTTCGGGGTCCACTTGAAATGATCTTTATGAGGCTTTTTCTGATCCACCCATTGGTCGTACATGTCGTAGGCGGTATTCACCAGGGTGGCGCAAATTCTCGCGTCTTCCATATGGAAAGGCGCGGGAGGGAAATACATGGGGATGGCGCTCATTCGTATTCTCCTGTGCTCCTTGGAAACAAAAGCCGGCGCATGCAGGAGCCGGCTATTGATTGAGCATAGACCAGAATACGACGCACGCCGTGCAGACAATCTAGGCGGCTGCTTCCTGCAAACGTCGGTTTAGCGCCGGCAGCCGCGCCAGAACGCCAATCACGACCAGGGCGAATAGTAAACGCCCCCATAAAATGGCGGACATATCCGCTCCGAGCAGCATGATCACCAGAGTGTCTTCAATCAGGCTATGGCAGAGCCCCAGAAAACCAATCGTCAGGAAAATATCTCGACGTGTAAGACGCCCTGAGCGTGCCTCTTCTATCAATAATCCTGCGCCGAAACTTAATCCCAGTGTGACGCCGATGACGGTTACGTTCGCCGCTTCGCGCCCAATTCCCAGCACCCGAAGCACAGGAAACAGCAAAGCGTGCATCCACTTTTCCACTCCCAGCCAGCGCAGCATGCGTAAAAAGGTCATCAGGAAGACAATAATAAAAAAGATGCCGCCCAACGTTTTGATCTGCGCCACCCACCACATGTCCGCCGGACCTTCAGCTGGACGCCACAAGAAATGCGCAGGCTGCTGCAGCAAACCAGTCGCACTATAGAAAAGATGCAACAAAGCGCCCAGCGCCAAGCCGCCCCCCACTCGAATAGCCAAAGTTGCGCGCCAGCTGACGCCTGCGCTCTTGGCGACAGCGCCTTCAACGGGCAACCCATGCCCCACCAGCATCATGGCGCCCAATACGGATACCTGCGCCACCGTCAAAGGGTCCTGCGCCGTAATATCCACTAACAACGCCATACCGGTGTAAATATTGGTGAGCAACACCGTGGACCAGACCACGCCCATCGACTCCGGCAACCCCACCAGACTCATGACCGGCGACAATATCCAGGCCAATAACTGGGTTCCTCCCGCCATATCCAGCAGCTTCACCGCGACCAGGGCGGGAACCGTAACTTTGATCAGTGTCCAATAGACTTTGAGAATACTTTTCGCCAGCTCGACTGATTCCCGCTTTAAACGCGAAATCCAACTGCTGCCAGATTGTGAGGCGGACATGACATTTCCCTTGAAGTGCATTAATGCCTGCTATTTTAAAAGTTAGACATTTAATTATTTCCTCTCTTTTACATTTTTCTTTTCATATAATTTGTTTGTTTCCATTATTTTTTAATTTTATTAACCCATGTCGCTAGATCGCATTGATAAGAAAATCCTCTCGTTGTTGCAGAACGACTGTAGCCAAACCAATCTCGATCTGGCGGAAAGCGTTGGCCTGTCGCCTCCCGCCTGTCTCAAGCGCGTGAAGAAGCTACGCGAGGAAGGCTATATTCAGAAGCAGGTGGCGATTCTCGACCCGGACGCCTTCGGCGCCTGCCTGCATATGGTGGTGGAAGTGGTGATGGAGCGAGACCGTCTGGATCTATATCAGCAGTTCCTTAAGCGAGCGACCGCCGCCAGGGAAGTTAAGCAGTGTTATCAAGTCACCGGAGAGGTGGATTTCGTGTTAGTGGTGACGGTCCCCAATATGACCGCCTACGATAAGTTCTGTAATGAGGTGCTCTATGCTGAGCCCAACATGCGCAAATTCCGCACATTGATTTCCATGCAGCGGCATAAGTTCGACACCACCTTGAACCTGGACGCCATTCCGTCCTGAGGGCGTTTGGGTTGCTAGCAAAGACCGCAGCGGCGGCTGCGGTCTGTTTAGCTTAAGAATCAGGCGCCGATTTACTGCGGCGCGCCAAAGACGGAGGTCCAGTAGTGCGGATAGTCCGCAGTTGAGGTGCTGATTTTTTCAGCCCCAAGTTCTGTATAACTGCTTCTCATGATGTTGGCGCAATGTCCTGGGCTTTTCAGCCATCCGTCCATGACCTGCTCGACGGAGGAATACCCTGCCGCAATATTCTCACCCACCGTGCGGTATTGATAACCTTGCGCTCTCACTCTGTCGCTAACGCTAGAGCCGTCAGATCCAGTGTGACTAAAGAAGTTATTGTCCACCATATCTTTTGTGTGCTTAGTGGCGGCCTTGCCCAGTTTGCAGTTCCAGGTCAAAGCCGGCGCTGCGTCATAATAAACGCCGCCACAACTGCGTCCCTGACTGCGCGCTTTATTGTGAGCGGTCAATAACTCCTTCTGCACATCGGAAGGGCCTTCCCCGCCATCGGCGCACTTCGGATCAGGGTCGGGGTCGCCGCCGCTGTCCGGCACGTATGTGGCTTTCAGAGAAAGGCCTGAATATTGGTCATAGCCGTGCAACATGATGTGGTAAGTACCCTGTTCCGGCGGCTTGAAGGTGCAAGTCTCTTTATTGCCCCATTCATAAGGCCGGCAGTCGAAATCGGACTTATCGGGCTCGCGCTTGAAAGCGACATACAGGTCAGCGTCGCCTTGGCCGCCCCATATTTCCACAACCAGACTAAGTGATTTTTCTCCAACATCAATGGAGTAGCTCACTTCGCTATCTCTAGCGCCGGACAGATTTTCAAGCGCTTCGCCATTTTTAAGGACATCAGCAAGAACAACCGGCGTAGAGCCGAGAAGGAGGATGAGAATCGTAGCGGTGAATACCAAATACAGTCTGTTTTTCATATGCAAATTCCTTTTTTGCTTATTACGCTCATGCGAGCGGCTGCAGTAGCCGCAAACACAAGTTTAGCTCAAAAAACAAACAGATTTAATGCAGGGTGAATGGACGAAACTAAGCGGGAAGCTTACCGCGCGCCGCGACCGCCAAGACTTCCATGGCTGACAGAAGAGTCAGCTGGCCGCTCTTCCAGAGCGTATCGATGTAGAGCTGATTGCCAGCCAGAAGTATGCCTGTATGAGAATTATGGCCGGATACGACCGCGTCGATATTTTTGATGGGCTCCGCCAATGAGGGGTTGGTCAGCGCTGACGCAAAACGCGTCCGGCTCCATACGCATTCGTCGATATCGCCCTTTTGCGCCGATTCCATGCGCGTCCAGTCGCTGTTGATTACATCGTTATGAGTAACGCCGATCAGCCTGTCGCCTTTACCGGGAACTTCTATCGCCAGCGGACAAGACTGTTGCAGCAGGTGCGCCCATGCCGTCAGTTGATCGGTATCGTGATTATCCAGCCATTCGCCGCCATTGCCGCGCTGCAGGCTGAGGTCATATCTATCTTCATACACGAAGGCGCCGATCATCATCCATTCATGATTGCCCAGACAGGCGTGAAACCAGGGCTCATGCAACAACTCGATACAACGTTCGTTCTCTTCGCCGCGGTCGATCAGATCGCCGACGCTGATCAGCCGATCTTTGTCGAATTTGAAATCTATCGCCTCCAGGGCTTTCATCAGTTCACTGTAGTGACCGTGAATATCTCCCACAAAAAAATCTATACCGGCAGTATTTGGGGGAAGACGTTTAAAAAGTTCCATGCACATCCTTAAGCTGACAACCAGTCCTTATTTTAGGCTTCTGCAGTCAGGGTTTCTAACATTTATGCGATTTTTGGCGTTTTAACGGATGATGACGGCGCTAACGCCGTCATACCTTGAAGCTGGCGATGGCGGTTTCCAGCGTATCCGCCAAGGCTTTTAGTTCGCTCAGATTGTCGGCGGTCTTCTCGACGCTGCCGTGATTCTGCTCGGCCAGTTGCGCGATTTCATCGACATTTTCGCTGAGCAGTTCGTTGGCCTGAGCCTGTTGTTCGAGAGCTGTGGATATTTCCGTCACAGAGCGGTTGACGCTTTCCGACAAGTCACTGATGGCGGCGATCGTGTCCACCGTCAAGGTCACGCGGCCGGCGCTGCGGGAGGCTTCCTCCACGCCGGAATCCATACGCTTGACGACGGCCAGAGTATCATCTTTGATGCGCTGGATCATATCGGTAATCTCCACTGTCGAGGAGGCGGTGCGCGCAGCCAGATTACGCACTTCGTCCGCCACCACGGCGAATCCGCGCCCCTGCTCTCCCGCCCGGGCGGCTTCGATGGCTGCGTTCAACGCCAGCAGATTGGTCTGCTCGGCGATGCCCTTGATGACATTGACGATGGAGTAAATCTGTTCCGACTGCTGCCCCAGACTCTGTACGGATTTGGCCGAGTCCCCCACAAAATCACAGAGCCGACGAATGTCCTCGGACACTTGTTCAACGATATCCTTGCCTTCGCTGGAGCGCTGATTGGACTCCAGTGACAGCGATCTCGCCTCACCCGCGCTGGCCACCATTTCATGCAAGCTCGCGGCGACTTCCTGCACCGCTGAACTCATGGTGGCGGTGGCATGGCTCTGGCGGCTGGAGCTGGTGACAATCGCTTCCGTGGTCTGGGTGATTTCCGCGGAGAACGACAAGATCTTACTCGCGCTGTCGCTGACTTTTACGATCAGATCGTGCAGCGCTGTCTGCATATTACGGATGCCTGCGAGCAAACTTGTCGTATCGCCATCGCTGATTTTCACTTGCCGGGTCAAATCACCAGCCGCGATAGCTCGCACGATATCCGCGGCGTATTCAGGTTCGCCGCCTAATTGATTCAATATCCGACGCACCGTCATGACGCTGAATGCAATCGCCAGCAGTTCAAATAAAATTACTCCCGCCAACAACCCGAGCTTATGAGAAGAGAAACCATCAATACGCCGTTGCAACATGCTTTTCAGCGCCGGCGAGGCTTGCTGATAGAGCGCCATATTGCCTTCCACGGCACGCTGAGCGGCGGATTTAAAGCCATTCACGTCAACATTCAGGCTGCGGCCAGTAATGTTTTTTTCCACAAAACCAAGAAAACCGCCAATGGCCTGGGTGTAGCTATCCACCGCTTTTGCAACCGACTGGGGCATGTCTCCCGCTGCGTTGTTTTCATAGGCCACTTTGCTGTCGTAATTCACCCCGTCCAGGTCCGATTGCAACAGACCGGATAAAACTACCATACGGGTTTTGTCATCGGCGCTCATTGAGCCGCTGTTCATCAGCCCGGTTCCGAATTCCCGCATCTGCGTCAATAAATCCAGACTGTTGGGCAGTTTCAGCAGCAACGCATCCATCACGTAATAAGTATCCAGATCCGGGTCGAGAATCAGGTTGGAAGTATCTCCCGCTTTGGCGATCAACTCCCGCGTGGCGGCGATCAGCGCGTCCGCTTCCGTAACGCCAGGCTTAGCCCGCGACTGCCCCCAGGCCTTTTGCAGGTTCGCATATTGCTCCGCCGTTTTGAGCGCGGCGCCGGAACGCTGCTGCTCTTTTTCCAGGGCGGACATGGCTTTCTCAAGCCGCGAAACGATCTGCGTCACGCTGCTGTTAGCGGCGACGGCGACCTTATATTCGCCTGCTTGATCCAACAGGTTTTGTAAAGGGTTGAGATATTCAACGCCAAGGATTTCCTGCGCGCCGAAATTGATGCGGATGTCCATTTCATCGGACAGAAGATAGGTTACCCAAATCAGAGGAAGCAGCAGCGCAACGCCAGTTGCGGCCAGCTTCGTACGGAGCTTCATGTTGGCGAACATAAGCGTCTCCCGACATAGAGGTCTGGCGCTGTTAGGTTTGGTAAAAGACCATTCACACCTCCATGGCTTGATAGTCACTTATATTTAAATTTTAGCAGTTAGATGCAAAAAGCCCGTTTTTCATGAAGAAAACGGGCTAAAAATATGCAAAAGAAAGTAAATTTGTCTGTGCTTATTAACATGGCAATGGTATTGGCATGTTAATAAGCAGGCTCAGAGATGCGTTTGCGCGGCGGCTAGCCGCAGAAGACAGGTCCTGACATGCGTGGGCCCTGTCGTTGCGGACAAATAAAAGGAAGCTATTTTTCCGCCTGATTATTAGTAGCCTTGCACCGACTTTTGTGTCATCCAGGGCCAGGCTTCATATTTACGATAACGCGCCAGCGCCTTGCGTTCCTGCTCGCCGCTATTGAGGTTTTTGTTGACCTTGTAAGCAATCCACTCGCAGTAGCCATCGGTGTATTCAATCGTCGAATAACCGTGGTCTTTGCTGTTGAACATACGGATATGCGGGTTGGTCAGACGCACCGCGCCCTCGCTGGTCGCATTCAGCAGGAAGTCTCTGACTTCGTCGTCCGGGGCCTGCGCCAGCAGCACGTCAAACAGGCCTGCAGACGTCAGCGAAGGCGTCATGAATTCAACGCCAATCTGATTGGAGAAGTTAAACGGATTCAGATCCGCGTAGTTCTTCTTCACTTGAGAAGCCATATAGGTGTGCAAATCCCCGGTCACCACCACGAGATTTTCGATTGAGTTGGATTGCACCTCGTTCATCAGCCATATCCGCTCCGCGTCATACCCGTCCCAGGCGTCGACATTGAATGGCAGCTTGGCTTTCTCCCCCAGGTCGATGCCCAAACGCCCCATGTAGGTTTGGTTGCCCAGCATATTCCAGCGCGCCGTCGACGCCGCCATGGTGTTGATCAGCCATTCCCGCTGGGTTTCACCCATCATGCTCTGCTCGGGATTATTGAGATTACCGCAGCCGAAAGGAACGTAACGGCCCAGAAACGCATCTTCGCCGCATGGATGAGGCGTTCGGTAGGTGCGCGTGTCCAGCATATTCAAATTCACCAGATCGCCAAACCTGAACTGCCGATAGATGCGCGAATACAAATGGGGATGGGTGCGCCCCTCGTCAATGTCGATGCGCGCAGGAATATATTCCGCCCAGGCCCGTTGTGAATCGAGTTTGAGCTGACGCTTCAAATCCGCGTCGTTATTGAATTGCGGGTCCGTGCTGTATGGGTGGTCCGGACATCCCAGCGTGTCCTGTTCATAGTCCCAATAGCAATCGTTACAGGTCTCGTGATCGTCTGTAGTGATGATCCAGGTATGATTCTCCATCGCCTTTTGTAGAAAAGGATCACTGCGATAGGTGCGGTGTAAAAAGCGATAATCCTCCAGGTTCATCGCCACGGGGAAGCCGCTGGGCAGCTCTATTCTGCGATCCTCGAAAGGCAGGTCCTGATAACGGGGATCGCCGACGCTCTCGTAAATGAAATCCCCCAGGTGGGCCACGTAATCAATGCTGTTGTCGTCCGCGACGCAGTTCAACGCGCCGTAGTAGCCGTTGGTGTAATCCTGGCAGGTCAGCAGCGCAAACTTGACGCTGTCCACGGACTGCCCGACGGCCGCAGCCGTGCGACAGCGCCCCGTACGACTGAATACGCCGCGGTACTGAAAGCGATAGTAGTAATAGCTGTCCGCATTCAGTTGGCCATCCAGGTCCAGCCTAACGGTATGATCCCGGTCCGCGCCGAACTGCTCGCCTCGCACTTTGCCTTCCAACGCCAGCAGAGTGAATCCAGGGTCAACCGCCACCTGGAATGTCAGGCTTTCGTTTGGGTCATATTGCTCGGAGCGGATATGAGTCCACAGCATGACGCCGCTGGCGGTGGGATCGCCGGAGGCGACGGACAGATCAAATACGGCGGAGGGGTCGGTTCGGTTGAGCGGTAGTGGAGCTTTATCCGGATAAGCGGCGCGGCTAAGGCCGGCGAGCGCTTTATCCGCACTGAAAGTAAGCAAGAACGGCGTGGCGGTCCCTGCCGCCATGAGTGACAGAAATTGTCGTCTATTATAGTCAGGCACTCTGGGTTCCTCTTCTTCGGTTTTTGTTTAGTGGTGAAGCCGCCAAAGCGAGACAATGCTAATGAAACACTGTTAAAGCTTCGTGAAGACTTCGTTACCCGAAGAAGAGGATAGTTGGCTCCTAAGCGGCCGCCTGACAGTTAGCGATTAATGGCTGGGGGTGATCTGGCGCACGCCGCCCCGTTCGTCAAAGGTTAGCGTGAGTTCACCGTCAGCCCGGGAGCCATAGCAGAAAGAACCTTCCTCACGCAGTTTGAAGCCCTCCTGACGCAGATACTCCAGGACAGGGGTTTTCTGGCGCGTGGAGAGCCGCCGCAATGCCGTTTGCAGCACCCGGCAGATAGCATGCAATCCCAATTTGGGCAGATCGTCAGAGTGCTCCACCAGGACACAGCCATGCAGCGTTTCCGTGAACTCCCAGACGTCGAAGACATAATCATGATTCAATACCCCCGCCGCAATGGATGACACCACCACAGGCTCCACGGGTTCGCAGACGCCTTTGATAACGCCCCAGCTTTCAATTTTGGCGGCTTCCGCCCAGGCCACCAACTGCAGGCTGGCCTGTATCACCGTTTCCGGCAGCGGATTAGGGCTCGCCCAGGCCCAGCAAAACGAGCGACTGCCTGTCGCATAGGTGCCGATAAGCTGGATGCGCCGCCGCGTATCGCCATAGCGAGCGACGCCTTCGTAGAGGTTGTACTCCACCGGCGATTCACAGGGGTAAGCCGTTTGCAGCCGCTGGTAACGGCTTATCTGAGGCAGCAGGTATAATTCCTTCAGCGAGTCCAAAGTGACCTTCGCTGTCGCGTCCATTCTGAAATAATCCATTTTTTCCATTTTATTTATCCTGACTTTTATAGCTCATACGCTTTTCCCTGGCGTTGAGATCAAACGGTCCACATGTTCCAGCCACTCTTCAATGTCATCGTCTTGCGCTGGCGCAGACGTGCTGGCTGACTTGAGGTTGGCGAGGATCATGGTTCTAAATAAACGGCAGGGAAGATAATGCTCCTGCTGACGCGCTTGCGCCTGGGCAGGCTCAAAAGCATCGGCGTCAGAGGACTTGTCCGTCGAGTCAGACGGAGGGATATCGCGTGAATAACACGAAGACAACGGATGAGATATATCGGACGCCATAACGCCCGGCGCATAGGCGCGTCGTTTACCATTCATTTTTAGCAACTTTCCTTGTAAAAACAATTCCAAATATGGAATTTAGCCCCTTGCGCCAACATTTGGCGCCAGTTTGCTAGGGTATGCCAAGTGGATGGATTTAGCCAGTCCTGACACCCTTACAAGCCCTTAACATAGTGTGAATCAGAATCCCGTTTTTTAAAGTTTCGCTTATCGCCAATACAATGCCACGACAGAGCGGAAGTATCCGCATGGTGGTCTGAACAGTGGCGTTGGGATCTGAATGGGAAGAACCTGACAGGCGCAGTGGAGGATATGCGTTCGACGCAAGGCTTGCTGCAAAGCGAGTATTTTGTGCTTCTACGCTGACGCCAAGAAAAGCCCGACTCTGAGGCCGGGCTGAACTCATCTATTACTGACTAAAGTTGAAGGAAATGCCGGTTATTACGAACTCACTGCACTTGTTGCTATTTTCAGGCCGAATGATTAGCACCCTGCCCCCTTCACGCAAATCGGTAACAGCGTTATAAGCAGCTTCATACAAGGCATCGCCCTTATACACATTACATGTAAAGTTTCTACCGTTTTTTGGATCATGCCCGGAAAAATTGATGCCAGTCCCTGAGCGATTAGCGGAAATTTGGCCACCGCCACTGTTCCCCCCCGTATATTGATCTCCGATTTGAGCGCTCAACATGATGTGGTTATTGAACCAGTCAGCCACCTCCACGTTTCCGTTAGGTTGCGCCATCGCTGTCGTTGCGACTGAGCATACCGCCGCGATCATTAATGCTTTGCCTAGATTTTTCATACAGATATTCCTTTATGATTGCTTACAAGATTGGGGGCGCCTGCATCGTCAGCGCGCCCTGGTTGATCGCCGTGGATATTTCATCCACCAGCGCTTCGTACTGAGCCGGAGTCAGGGTCCGTTTCAGTTCGAACATCCTGCGGTTGTCTTCCTGCCCCCAGGCGCCCGCCGATACGGCGCTTTCCACCACAGACAACCCTTGTTGAAAGTTTTCGTCATAAGTGAGCGCGGGACGCTCTTCCTGAGCCGTAGAACCTTTATCGGACTGGCTCTGAGTAACCGTCACTGCGGGAACGCTATGCTCCCTGTGTTGAGACAGCAGCTGCTCCAGTTTGGCGATCTGCCGCTCCAACGCCTGCACATCACTGGTGAACTGTGGAGAAGGCTCAATCACCCTGGCTGGCGCCGCCTCGTAAGCCATCGCCTGTGCTGGTTGCGTCTTGGCTTCCTGAGTTCGCGTCCAGAGCAACCCGGTTTGCAGACACTCCAGGACCAAAACGCCTCCGAGCAATACCCAAGTCCGTTTCATTGTCGAAATTCCTCCCATGTTTTCCGCGCCATGCTTGAAACCCCTGGGCGTTAAAGCCTCGCTGGGGCTCGTGTCGTCATAGGTTCAGAATATCCATGTGGGAGACGCAGGGATTGTATAAATCCGGCGCCATTGACCAGGACATCAGAACAGGTCAAGACAACAAAAAGTCGATGGCTTAGAGAGGAGTTAACAAGAGGGAAAACAGGGTATTCAGAAGGATAATTGAGACATCAAAACAGCCAGAAAAGCCGCCGACATATCGGCCCGCGCTTAGCTGTTTTATCGTTTAGAGAGGTCCACAGAATCTGGAACTCAGGCGGCTAAGAACCAGACTTTGACACGAGAGCCGGATTCATCCGTGGTCAATTCATACCGCCACCCCATGTGCTCGCATACCAGGGTGACGATAAACAGTCCCAAACCGCTGGAGCTGGGCGCCTCCTGTGAGAAGCCATTTATGTTGCCGGCGCCTTCATCACGAATTTCCAGATGCTTCACGTACTCCGTCACATAGACTTGGCCTTGAGTATGGTTCAGCGCATTAATGATGAGATTATTGATGAGAATTTTCGCTAGGACGGGATCGCCCAGCGCAACCGGTTGCTGCGCCGATAGGGAAAGTTCCAGCCTGCCCTCGTTTTCGGTCGCGGACAGACCATGCTCCTGCGCCAGCTCTTTCAGAATATCGCCCACCGGAAAGCTGACCGGCACGTAAGGTTCTTTTGTACGCCGCACCAGCTTGAGAAGCGCCTGCACATTGGCGGACATTTCCTGAGCGGAGGCGCTGATGCGCCCCAGGGTTTTCTTGTCTTCCGCAGACAGTTTATTCCGATGTTCAATGACTTCCACCGCGCCCAGAATCACTGCGATAGGCGTGCGTAATTCATGGCTGGCGAGACTGACCAGCGAGCGTTCACGCTTGACCAGTTCATCTATCTGATCCAGGAATTTATTGATCGCCTGGGAAATTTGGGTCAGTTCCGAGTCGGGATAATCAAGAGGTAAACGGAAGCCCCCCGTCGGCGCGGCGGCGTCAATGTCGCCAGTGAGCCCCTGCAACGGACGGGAAATTTTACGGCTGGCCAGACGCGCGGTAAAAAAGCTCAGCGCGCAAACCAGTAGCGCCAGCCCCAGAATAACGATGGTGGACTGCGTCTCGCGCTGCTCAAACAGCGCCAGATCTTTGGCCAGGTAATACACGCCTCCCGGCACCTGGTTGACGAGGATTTCATAATCCTTGCCATCGACATCCACTTCACCGTTGTACGGCGCCGTCAGTCCACGGAAAACCGCGGGAAGTTTTTCTTCAGGCGGCGCCTCCCCCGGCCAATAGAACATGGTCAGCGTGGCGGTTTGATTGAACTGGGGCTTATCAGGATCATAGCGGCTCTGGAAGTGCTCCAGCTCCGCCTGCTGGTCCATCTCCAAAACGGTCGCCTCCAGCGCCTCCAGCCCTCCCCAGGCGACAGCAATCACCAGCAACAGGCTCAGCACGTTGCTCCAGAAAAATATGGTGAAAACGCGTCGGGAGATGGAGGTCGCCATGCTAAGCCAGTTCCGGCTCCAGGCGATATCCGCGGCCATGAAGAGTGCGAATCATCGAACGGTTTAATGTCGTCTTCAGCGTTTTGCGTAATACATAAACATGCGTACGAATGGTGTGCGGGTCGCCATCGGCATTCCCCCACAGTCGCTGACTGAGTGTTTCATAGGCGACAAAGTTGGGATATGCCTGTATCAGCGCTTCAAAGATGGTGGCGCTGTATCCGCTCAAAGCCAGGCGCTCGCCCTGCCCCGTCATGACCGTCAACGATCCTGGGGAATAGCGGATGTCTCCGGCGCTCAGATCGTCGTCGGCCAATTGGCGGCGACGGCACAGGGCCTGAATTCTTAGCTCCAGTTCGCGCATGTTGAAGGGCTTCACCAGATAGTCATCGGCGCCGCTGTTAAACCCTTCGGTTTTATCTTCAATGGAGTCTCTGGCGGTGACCAGAATAATCGGGGTTTTCTTGCCCAGATCCGTTCTGATGCGTCGGCATAAAGTAAAACCGTTGACTCCGGGCAGCATGACATCCAGCACAATAACATCGTAGTGCTGCGTCGCCAGCAGATGCAGGGCCGTCAGACCGTCGGCGGCGAAATCCAGGCTGTAGCGCTCTTCTCCCAAAAACTCGAACAGGTTCTCCGCCAGACTGCGATGGTCCTCAACGATGAGCACCCGAAGTTTGTCGGTAATCGTACGATCCGCCATTTTCCAATCACTCAACACGTATAATTCGCCTTCGATTTCCCTACAGATCCGCTTAATTACCACTTATCGCAGCCCACGCCCCCCGCGCAGGCCCTCAGAATACTCTCAACCTGGAGACGCCGCCATAGCGCCCGCCTCTTCCCGCGGATCTCCTGAGGGAGATGCCACTTCCAGACCGGTTCCGGTACAGGGTCTGAAGAGATCCTGCTTCGGCTCGTAAACCTGCGTCCGCACGCCCATTAACCCAAGCATAGAGTCAAACAAATTATCCTGGGTAAAATTTTGGGAGGCTTCCGCCTGCAGGCACTCTGAGCTGATATTAAAACGTTTCTCAAAACGCTCGGACATCCACACCATGAAAGGCACATGGGTTTGTTCATCCGGCGCGATCATATAAGGAAGCCCGTGCAAATAAATATTGTTTTCCCCCAGGGACTCGCCATGGTCGGAAACATAAACCATAGAGGCGTCCGCAGCGCCATCTACGGATTTGAGCAACCCGATTACCTGCGACAGGAAATAATCCGTGTATAGAATCGTATTGTCGTAGGCGTTAGTAATCTCTTCTTGCGAGCACTTCTGCAGCTGCACGTAGTGACAGGTCGGTTGATACTGCTGAAACGACTTGGGCGCGCGCAGATAATAAGCGGGTCCATGGCTGCCCTTCTGATGCAGCACGATCAGCATATCGCCTTTGGCGGATTCAATTTTCTGCCGTAACCGGTCCAGCAGCACCATGTCGTAGCATTCATCCAGACGACAAACGCCCGCCAGTTGTTCCGAGTTCAGATTTTCAAACTCCACGCGATCGCAAACCCCTTTGCAGCCGGAGTTATTGTCTCGCCACAGCACTTCCACGCCAGCATGCTTGAACACATCCAGCAGATTTTCCGTGTAACGCTCCATGCCGCCGTCAAAGTCCGAGCGCCCTGCGCGGGAAAACATACAGGGCACGGATACGGCCGTCGCCGTACCGCAGGAATGAAAATTATCGAAACTCACCACTTTCTCTTTGCTCAAGTTGGGGTTCGTCTCGCGTCCGTAGCCATTCAATGAAAAATTCTGGGAGCGAGCGGTCTCTCCGACCACCAGAACCGTCACTAGCTTGCGTTGGGGGTCGCTGGACACTTTTCTCAATTCAACACGCGCGGCGTCTTCTCCCAACGTAGTGAAGGCGACCTCCGTTTTCGGAGTCAGCTTGCGAATATAAGAAGACGTTGAGTAGATATAGTTAACCGGCACGATCAAGTCGCGGATATAGCGATTGTTGCGGAATAAGGAGGCGTAGCTTTGATAGAAAGCGGCGGCGATTGCGCCAATCACCACAACGGCGAGCACCGCCGCCAGCAGCTTATTCATCAACTCTCCCGGCAACCGCTTGTAGTGAATGGGAATCCACGCCACCAGCGCAGCGGGAACCATGCCCAAAGCAATAACGTAGACAAATAACCATGGGTCCATCAGCTCCATAGACTCCCGGTAATCCGTCTCCATCATATTTTGAATCATGGTCTTGTCGATCATGACGCCATAGGCGTTCATGAAGTAAGCGGCGAGTGACGCCGTCACCAGAATGAACATCAACGTTGGCTTGAACAGGTACTTGAAGGCGAACAGGGACAGGAAAAGATTAAAAATGACCAGCAGGAATAAAACTACGCTGACCATAAACATCAAGCCGCCGGAGCCTTCATCGCCCCGCAGCTGAAAAACCGTGGTGAAAAACTTGGTATTGAAGGCGCAAAGCAGATACACGGACACCGCCAGCGACATGAGCCATGTCGAAATGCCCGCTCCCAACAGTTTGTTAAGTTTGGCCCGAATCAACTCCCCCTCCTGCAAATAACGCACGCTCATCAGAGCTATCTGCAGAGTTTAAAAAACCACGAGCCAAGCAAATCTCAAGAAAACATCAAGGAAATATCAAAGCGAGTAAAGGACGTCTGACGAGGGCGGGAGGTGAGACAGAAGAGACAGAGGAAGAAGCGAAGAATGCGGGAGACTATAACGAGACGGCCGCATGAACATAACGCCCATGCGGCGAGAGACTTAAATCAGAATGCCAATCCAGGTGAACATAGCCAGACTCAAGGCCACCAGCACCGCTGCGGAGCCCATGTCTTTGGCGCGTCCGCTTAACTCATGACGCTCGGCGCCAATGCGGTCGACCACAGCTTCAATGGCGGAGTTGATCAACTCCACAATCAGCACCAGCAAGACGCTGCCGATCATCAGTATTTTCTCCACCATGGTGACGGACAAAAACAGCGCCAGAGGAACCAGAATCAAAGCGGCGACCATTTCCTGACGGATTGCGGACTCATTTCTCCATGCGGCGCGCAGTCCATTTATCGAGTAGCCTGTCGCCAGAATAATGCGTTTTATGCCCGTGGCGCCTTTAGGCTGAATTGAAGAAGAGGAAAGATTTTCGGACGAATCGGTCATGGGACTGACGGCTCCTGACTGCTGAATACTCACGACTGTAATGCGATGACAGTATAGTCACAAAGCCGCCCGGGGAGTAGCGCAGACGTTACTTTGTCATGGGCCGGCCGGCGACGGCGTCCCGCAAAGTCTGCATGCCTCCCCGTAAAGGGATGTCCCGATAACGGATCATCAACGTAGGCGTGTGGGCGATATGCTCCGGCAATTCGGATATCGCCAGCTCCTTCGCATAGGGGGATTGCTCCACCACCCTTCGCGGCATCAGCGTGCAGCCCAACCCCACCGCCACACAGCCCAGTATGCCTTCCAGCGTCCCCAGCTCCATAACGGATGCAATCTGATGACCACACTCCCGCTGCCAGGCCAGCGCGCGAGCGCGATAGACGCAGCCTTCGCGAAACAAAATCAGAGGCTCCTGTAGATCGCCCTCGCCTTTCGCCGTCACCAAAACCAGTTCCTCCGCCAGCACAGGCTCCGCGATCAGCATGGGGTGATCCAAAGGGCCGCCAATAAAGGCGCAGTCCAACTTATGGCTCAGCACGCGCTCAATGAGATCCGCGGAGGTGGCCGTCTGCACCTGCAAATCCAGCCCGGGATGTCGGGAGCGCACTTTTTTCAATGCGGCGGGAAGTCTGACAGCAGCGAAAGTCTCCATGGTCCCGATGCGCAGCTCGCCGGTGGCTTCACCCGCAGAGCGCACGGCAGCGGCGGTCTGCTGCGCCATTTGCAGTATTTCTCGCGCGTGTTTTTGCAGCACCCGTCCTGCAGGCGCCAGCTCCAATCCGCGCCCTTTGCGAAAGAACAGCTGCACCTCCAGTTCCTGCTCCAGACGGCGAATGCGCGTCGTGACATTGGATTGCACCGTATTGAGCCGACTCGCTGCGGCGAGGATGCCGCCTTCCTCCACTACGGCGAGAAAGGTGCGCAACGCGACTAACTCCATAACTATTCTCCATTAGAGAACATTTTCTTCTCTATTATTCGATTGTATTGATAGGTCGTATTATTTATCTTCTCTCCCAGAGATACAACGGGAAGTGAACCATGAGCGCACAACTACAACGCTTGCAAGTGCTGACGGCGGGCATACTCAGTCTGATGCTGATGTTGGGCGTGGCGCGCTTCGCCTACACGCCGCTACTGCCCCTCATGCAACAGCAGGCGGGACTATCGGCTTTCGCAGGCGGCTGGCTGGCCAGCGTAAATTATCTGGGATATTTGTGCGGAGCCTTGATCGCCGCTTCTATCAGCAGCCTGACGCTGAAAGACAAGTTATACCGCTCAGGTTTACTGATAGCCCTCATCAGCACCGCCGGCATGGCGCTGTGCGACAACGTATGGGTGTGGGCGTTCATGCGCTTCATCGCCGGATTGAGCAGCGCCGCAGGCTTGTTAATTGGCTCCGGCCTGATCATGCACTGGCTTATCCGCAATGGTCACCGCAGCGAGTTGGGCATCCATTTCAGCGGCGTCGGTCTGGGCATTCTATGTTGCTCTCTCGCCGTGGATCTTATGACTCCCCACTTCGATTGGCGCGAGCAATGGGTGGCGTTGACGCTATGCGGGTTGCTGTTCGCCATCCCCGCCTGGCTATGGTTGCCCTCGCCCACCACCGCCAGCCGTTCTCAACATGAGGACGCAATGCAAGACCGACCGCCCTCGCGTCTTTATATGAGTATTTTCATGGCCGCCTATTTTTGCGCTGGCGTGGGGTATGTGGTCAGCGCCACCTTTTTAGTGGCCATCGTCGATCAGCAACCGGCCTTACAGGGGCAAGGCGCTTTTGTATTTCTTCTTGTGGGCGCCGCGGCGGCGCCCGCCTGTATACTTTGGGATTTGCTGGCGCGACGCATCGGCGACATCAACGCTTTGATCATCGCAGCGGCCTTACATGCTCTGAGCATACTGGCGCCGACACAGGGCGGCCTCGCCATGGCGCTGCTTGGCGGCGCGCTTTTCGGGGCCACGTTTATGGGCATTGTCAGTTTAGTGCTGACGATGGCAGGACGTTTCTACCCGTCACGCCCCGCCAAAATGATGGGCAAAATGACCCTGACCTACGGCGTCGCACAGATTCTTTCCCCCGCCCTTACCGGCAGGCTGGCGGCGACAGGCGGCGGCTACGCGGACGGCCTTTATCTGGCCGCTGCTGTGATGGCGCTGGGGGTATTGCTGCTGCTGGCCTTAAAAAGCGTGGAGCAGAGTGAACGCCGCCAGGCCCTGTCATACACCTGACGATTACCTGTCATACATCTGGCTATTACCTGTCATACACCTGGCCATTAATAGTCGCAAACCAACTCAACTAAAGAGAGCCAGCATGCCCTACGTTAATATCAAAATCACCCGCGAAGGCGCCACCGCAGAGCAAAAAGCGGCGCTGATCGAAGGCGTTACCCGTCTCTTGCAGGAAACGCTGAACAAGAATCCCGCCACCACTTTCGTGATCATTGATGAGGTGGAGGCGGACAACTGGGGGATCGGTGGCGAGTCAGTCACCGTGCGCCGCAAACGCGAGGCGGGCTGACAGTGGATGAATGCGTTCAAGCAGGCCCACGCCCGCCTGAACGCATTGGCGCTCAGCGTAGTCAGCCTACGCTATTGCAACATCCACAAGACGGGAGCCGCCAAAACGGCGAGGGTTAGCAGCACCGTGACGCCCACGCCGGCGGCCGCCCAGTTGGACGCCAGCTCGCCGCCGCTTTCGCGGTGCCCTCTGATGGCTTTGCCCTGAAACAGATTCGCCAACTGCAGCATCACCATGATCTGCGGGGCGAAGTACACCAGCTTGGGCACATGCCACTCCGCCGGAACCAGCAGAGCGGCGATAATAACGCCTATTGTCGCCGCCAACGAACCAACAATCGCCTTGCGGGCATGAGACTCCTTACCCAGCTGGCGAAAGTTCTTCGCCAACAGAATGCCGCCAGCCAATGCCGACCCCAAAAAGGTCGCAATGCCGATACCGGAAACTTTATAAAGCTTGTGTTCAACGAAAGAAGAGACGGGTGTTTTTTGTGGGTTTTCCATTGAAAGATCTCCTTCACCGCCCGACTTAGACAGCCGACAAGAAGGACACCCAAACTTGTTAACCGCACGAGGGCGGGCTGTATCGATTGATAGCGTACCCCGAACGCGACGCGCCCGGACACTTCACAACGGCCGCCAGCGCTACTGTTAAGAACAAGGCGACAATCAAACGAAGCCGGTGATGAAGAACAAGAACTCTCCCGTTCGCAGCGGACCTTCCCTGAATATCGATTATCCTTAACGACTTCGGCGCCGCAGGAAGCATTAAAATTCTAGCCCCATAAGCCCTGTTGCGATACCCGCGGGACATAAAAATTTTATAAAGAAATTAACCCTACAAAAAAGGCCGCCCCTAAGGACAGCCTTAATCTAGTTCAGTATGCCGATAGCGTCATCGCCATGGCGCACGTCAGGCAGGCTTACTTGAAAGTAATGCCCCACTTGTCGATGTTGCCGGTGTCGCGGTTGGCTCTGTCACGTACTTTCAGATTCCAGGTTCCTGCGGAATCCTTCGCGCCCACGTCAACAGTGTAGGTCTGGTCGATGTCGTCTGTAGAACCGCCAGTGCGGTTGTGCAGGTTATAGACTGTTCCATCCGGATGCACCAGATCCACGATCAAGTCGCCGATATAAGTGTGCTTGATCTTCACCGCTACGCTCACGGAGCCGGAAGCGCCGCTGCGAGTCACATCAATCGGGCTGCTGACGCCAGTGGCGTTATTGTCCGGGATGCTGACGTCGGTGTCATTCTCATAAGCATCTGGATCTGTCGGCGGCTCGCCGCCATCGCCGAGGGACACGGTGTAGTCTTCCACTTCCCCATAATTGAAGGTTCCACATGGAGTTGGAGCCGCGTTATAACGCATCGCGACACGCATGGTGGTCTTCTCAAAGGACGCGCTCGCCGGAATGGTCAACGTACCGCTGGCGGGCGAAGAAGAGGCTGATCCGGAGTCGAAGACTTCCTCGCCAGCGTCGTCAAAGTCGCCGTCGCCGTTCAGGTCGACCCAAGCCTTGAAGTACTCTTTGTATGACTGACCGGAGAATGCAGGCGTAAAGGTAACGCTATTGCCGCCTTTCACCAGGGACACAACTTCGCCGCCCTGGGCTTCCGTAAAGTCACTGTATTTGGACGCGCCGGAAGACTTCAGGAAGCCGCCGACCTGTACCCCGGAAATCCACTCGTCATTCGAGCTGTTGCCGGCTGCATCGCAGTATTCCGCAGGCGGAATAGTCGGATCGCTGTCGATAACCAGGAACACGGCGCTGACCGCACCCCAGGCGCCGCTGGCGTCTTTGCCGCGCACATAGACGATGTGCTTGCCTTCACTCATGCCAGTGGTGTCGATCACGCCGGTGACGCCTTCCGTCTTCGAGTTGTATGAGCCGTCGGAAGCGGACAGAGCGATGGCCTGAGCGCCGTTGGCCCAGGGCGGCGTATCCAGATAGTATTCCGCCGCCGTCAGGTTCTGGGTGGACTCAGTTCCGTTGCTGTTGTTGAAGCGCGTGTCCGTAACGGATGCGGTCAAGGTCACCTGCGTACCCGGCTCCACACCGCCGCTGGAAGCGCCGCCGCTCAGCGCCAGACTGGTGACGTCTGGACCCGCTGGCGTGACATAAGGCGTGCGCACGACTTTGGCCGCGTAGATCAATGCGTTCAGGTTGTCCGGCTTGATCTTGCTCTCGTAGGTGCTGCAGCTCTGGAAGAACGACGTGCCCAGCTCGAATGTGTAAGCCGCTACGCCGAGTTCGCCGTAACTGACGCCATCACTGGTGCCGTCGGTGGGATAAAGACCGATGGACTGCTGCGGCGAGTAGCCGTTGAAGAAAGCGAATTTACGACCCAATGTCTGCAACGCTGTGCCGTTAGGCGCCGCCTGATTGGTGTCGCCCCATGGCCACAACACCAGTTCGCTGTAGCTGTGAATATCCAGGTGGATACCGCTGGTGTCGCTGGGCGCCGGGTCGTTTTTGCCTGGACCGCGACGATCAGGCCACAGACTGCGCACATATCCTTCCAACGCCTGAATTTCCGGTTCAGAGCCAGCGCTGGGGCCGCGATAGGTTTCATTACACTGACTGCCGCTAGAGCCTTCGCCATTGGTGCTGTTCCAGCCGAAAGTGAAGTTGCGGTTCAAGTCCGCGCCGCGACTGTTGCTGGTAGAGCCGCAGTAATTGCGGTTGGCGTTCTTTCTCCAGGACAAACCGGTTTCCGCTTTCTTACGTCCGTCCGGGTTAGTGTGCAACATCAGGTGCACTTCATGGTTGTCCATGATCCAGGTGGCGTCTGCGTTGGTTCCATAACCATTGACCAGCCAGCGCGCAAACTCCAGCGCCAAAGGCGCAGTGGTGTATTCACGGGCGTGAATGGCGCTGTTGATGAACAGCTTGGGTTTGTCGCCGCCGGTATTTTTGTTGGTCAGTTTCAGGACGCGCATATCGAAGCCGCCAACCCCCTGTTTCTTCTCCCAGGAGTCGCCAACGTCGATCCATTCCGCCAGCTCTGGATGGCTGCTGGCGAACCCTTCCGCCGCAGCGAAGGTTTCTTCTACCGTTTCATAGCAGGGGTAACCAGGAATACCCGCCAGCATGGCTTCTGAGCTTGCTACCGAGCCGTTGACCGACTGCGCGGAGAAAACGCCAAGACTGCTCAAACCCTGCATCTGGGTCAGAATCGAGTTGCGCTGTTCAATAAAATCCGTCGCCGTTTCGAAGGTGAAGCCGAATTGCTCCAACTTTTTCATTTCCTCCGGCTGCAACTGCATGACCAGATAGCCGTCGTCGTAGTGGGACTCCAGCATCTGGGCGTGAAAACTGATCGCCGCTTTGCGAGCGATATCCTGATTAGGGAAATAGGCTTTATAAATGTTATCCGACGCTTTTTCCTGTTCGAGTAGTTGATAGGCGTCGTGGGCGTGTCCAGGGGCGGCCAGCGCGGAACAACTTACCAAAGCGCCCGCCATGAGAGTGGCCACAGATAAGCCGCTAGCTTTCTTTTTCATTGTTATTTCTCCTTGGAATCCAGGTTCCCGGTGATTTATTTTTCCCTTGTAGGGAGATCGATTTGATTATTATCAGCGCCCGGGTATGGGCGGCGCGGTCCGTTACTGCAATCGACGTTCCACTGAGGCTGTTAACACGCATAATGTGACAAAATCTATTCAGGCTGAAAGTGGCCTTAGAGATTAAGCCTATTTCCCAATCATCAAATTTGAACAGCGTTAAACAGCCTCGATTAACGTAGAAGCTAAGCTGTTTAGTGTCAATCCAGAAAGGTTGCGCTACTGCTTATTCCTGACAAATATAAGTACAATCCGCAATATCAAAGGCTGTATCGAGACGAGAAAACTCTGTCTTGCACTCTCTAAAACACGCAGGGAAAACTCGCCAAAAAGGGGCGCTTTATGCGACATATCACACCATTTTGCCGCAAATTAGGGCATTTTTTAGCACCGTTCGCCGCAACGGCCATTCTTTCAGGCTGCGCACAGGCCTCTCCCGCCAATACAGGTAAACCCTTACCTGGACTTGAGGCCCAGGCCCCTGACGTTTATCGGGAACTGCGCGAAGTCAAAGGCCACTTCAACGGCGGTCAATGGAATGAGGATGTGGATAAGTGGCAGGGCAAAAAACATCAGGTCATGCAGATGCTTGGCGCCAAAGTCGCGTCGGAGCGTCTTGACACCACTCGCACCCGAGAGCTGATGGGAGCGCCCGACCGCACACTCAAGCCGGGAGATCAGCATTTCGACACAGTAGTTCGCATGACTGAATGGAAAGGCAAGCCGCAAGGTTCACTATGGGTCTATGATTGGCGCGGCGCCCATGACCAGCTGGTATTCGCCTTCGATGGCGAAACCTTAACGGCCTCAGGCTGGCTATATAGTTGGGAATAGTCAATCAGCGCTAATTCCCAGAGGCGTCCGCCAACGCTGAAAACGCACTGTCGCAAATCACGGACGCTTAAGCTTATGATTTATATGGATTCTTATCTTCACCCACAACCAAGCGTCGCAAAACGGGGACGTTTCAGCACAACGTTCTCGACCACCCCTTCCCCAGAAAGCCTCCAATCATTTGATTTATAATGATTTTTATTTTCTGGCACCGAATTTGGTATCTCTACAGTGAGCGCTAAAGCGCATTAGGAACCGCATCGGCAGGGATTACTACAGGAGTACGAAGGCCAACATTGGATAAGGACAATGTTCATTGCGGACAACTTAAAGATTTCAAAGGATCACAGAGAGGTGATTAACATGAACAAACTGAGCGCACTTGCACTGTCATCATTTTTGGCCGTTTCCGCCGCCTATGCAGAAGGCGATTTGGGAGCCTCCGAAAAAATGCCGTCCGAGCAACAATTCTCAGCTCTGGATGCTAACCAGGATGGCGTGCTTGATGAATCTGAAGCCAGCAGCAACACTGAGCTGACTAACAACTGGGCGTCTGTCGACATCGACAAAGACGGCGTTATCAGCCCACAGGAATATTCCATCTACACTGGTGAAGCCACCGCTTCAGGTTCTGCAAGCGAAGAGCAAATCCTGGATGAGCCGGTAACTGAATAAGTTACCTTAATCTTAGCTGAGAGATGGCTTTTATTACCTAAATCTGCAGGTCTCGCCTGCAGATTTAGGCTTGGGTCCAGCCGCCGATGCGGCGGGCCGTTTTAGCAGAGCGCGACATCCGTCAGCGCTGTCAGATATCAACGACAACGTCTCCGCTTCTGTGTAAGCGCCCTTCTTTGTCCAGTTGGTAGACTTCAAAATCCCGCGCCAAAAACAGACTCCCCGAATACGCTGACGCGGCTTCCCGCTCAATATCGAGAATAGAAGCGCTTTTGTCATCCGCCTTATCCAGATAGCGGGGGCTGAAGTGCGTAAGAACCAGATTGGGCGCCGCCACAGACTCAGCAAATTGCGCTACCGCCAGCGCGCAACTGTGCTGCGGGCCCTGTCCGACCTTTTCCGCTACGTCACGGGTATAAGTCGCTTCATGCACCAACGCTTGAGCGCCAACGCACGCTTCCCTCAGCAAATCCGGCTGGTCATTATCGCCGCCAATAACCATGCGTCTTGGCGCTCGCGCACTCAGCAGATAGTCCGCGCCATGGATCACGGCGCCATTATCCAGGGTCACGCTCTCGCCTTTTTGCAGGCGTCCCCAGATGGGACCCGGAGGTACGCCGTTCGCTTGCAGCCTCGCCACATCCAGCTTCGCCTCCACATGCCTTTCAGTAAATGAGTAGGCATAGGAAGGGACCCGATGAGAAAGCGCATGAGCGCGCAGTTGAAAGTCCGCATCAACGAAATCGCTATGCAACAAGGTTTCGACATCCACAAAACGCAACTCGTAGGTGAAGCGCAACTGCGTAGTCTCAATCATCGCCTGCAAAAACGTTTGCAGAGGCGCCGGACCAATCACTGTCAGGGGCTCGGTGCGCCCGCTCATACTGGCGCTGGCCAATAAGCCCGGCAGGCCATAACAATGATCGCCATGCACGTGCGTAATGCATACACCACGCAGTTGCTTCAAAGTGTGTCGACAATGCAGCAAACGATGCTGCGTCCCCTCTCCGCAATCCACCAGCCACCAATCTTTGGTTTCGGTCATTTTGACGCATACCGCGGAGACATTGCGGCTTTTTGTCGGCACGCCTGAGGAGGTGCCGAGAAATGTAAGTTCCATAGGTTCAGGCGCTTTTCAAAGTCACTATTTTCTGACAATTACACGAAAAGTATTCACTAATAAAATCAATAAACAGCCGCACTTTCTGGGGTAGATATTCGCGGCTTTGGTACACGCAGAAGATATCCAGATTCGGCGGCTGGTAGTCCTTCAATACCGTGACCAGACGTTTCTCACGCAGGGCCTCATTTACGATAAAACAAGGCAGTTGCACGATACCCTTGCCGCTCTCCGCCAGCTTGGCGAGGAAGATGCCGTTATTGGACTTAAATCGCCCGCGCACATCCACGTAGCGCACCTTATCATTCTCCCAGAAACTCCATGAGTTGCGCCGGGCCAGCGAGAACCCCATACATTCATGGGTTCTCAGGTCATCTGGCGTTTCCGGCAAGCCGTTTACTTTCAGGTATTCCGGGGAAGCGCAGGTGACCAGCGCGGTGCCGCCGATACGGCGTGCAATCAGGCCCGGTTCCAGCTCGTGAGCGATGCGGATGGACAGGTCGAACGCCTCTTCCACCAAGTCCACGCGGCGGTCCGCCAGCTCCATATCCACTTCAATGCTGGGATAAGTGGTCATGAACTCTGCGATGACCGGCTCCAGATGCAATAAAGAAAACGCCATCGGCGCGCTCAGTCGCAAAACGCCTTTGGGGCATTGGGTTTGTTGGGAAAGATCGGATTCCGCTTCATCCAGCAGGGAGAACACATTGCGGCAGGCTTCCAGGAAGCGCTCTCCAGATTCCGTCAGACTCAGCCGACGCGTCGTGCGATGCAACAGCTTGGCGCCCAGACTATCTTCCAGCCCTGACACCAGCCGTGTCAGCACGGGTCGGGACAAATCAAGAATGTCCGCCGCTTTCGCGAAGCTGCCATGATCAACGGTGGCGACGAACGCACGCATTGCCTGAATTCTATCCATCCGGATTTCCCCCTTAGTATTGTTTCGTTTTTAGAAACAATGAATTTCAGAAAGGCATGTTTATTCCCAATCATGGTATCTATAAAGTAGCCACCACACAACGATTGAAATCAAAACCTAGAGGAAAATTTCAAATGAAAACTTCAAAACTTTTTTCAGTAGTAGCTGCTTTATCTCTTTCCGCAATGGCTGGCGTAGCAAGCGCTGAATCCCTGGCGGACCGTCGCGCTGAAAGCGTTCAGGACGTGCCTACCCCTAACGCTCACTACAGCGGAAACTACCGCTTTGAGCAAGGCAAGCGCATCCCGGTAGCTAAGTCTGCAGATGACAAGAAAGTGGTCGACGGTCAGTACACCGGTACAGTGAAGTACATCCGCGGTGAAGTAGTCGAAGAGTCTTGAGACGCGCAAGGATAAAGACGTCGGCGGCTAACCGCCATCACGGATGACGCGTATGACCGCCTCACAGCGGCAAGGCAAGGAGCGAAATCAGGGCGAGGACCGACTCAAAAACGGGCTCCCGTCCCTGAACCGCCGGCAGCGATATTCCTTCTCTCCCAATAGGAATATCGCGTCCTTTCTTCTCTCGACGCTTTTAAGCGCTTGAAGTCCCGCCCCCTATTACATCCACTAAACCAGTAAATTGAAGCTCAGGACGACTCGTCCGAGCCAGCGATCTCCGCGTACGCTTTTCGCGTCGCATCTTCTACCTGGCCGTCAAAACAAGCGAAAATCACCCGTTCAATCTGGGGATTGTGCTGTAGCCCTGCTGCCGCCTCCCTCATTGCAATTTGGCAAGCCCTGGCGATAGGAAAACGATATACGCCGCAACTGATGGCGGGAAACGCCATAGAGGTGACGGCATATTGCTGCGCCAGGCGGAAGCACTCCCGATAACAGGACGCCAGCTGTGCGTCTTCATTGGCGTCGCCGCCGCGCCAGACCGGCCCGACAGCATGAAACCCCCATTGCGCAGGCAGGTTGTATGCTTTAGTCGCTTTGGCGTAGCCCGTCTCGCAGCGCCCCAAGGTGCGACACTCCTGCAGCAGCTGCGGCCCCGCCGCGCGATGAATGGCGCCATCCACCCCACCGCCGCCGCACAAAGCGCTATTCGCCGCATTGACGATAGCGTCAACCTGCAAACGGGTGATGTCTCCACGAATGATATCGATTCTGTCCTGCAGCATGGTTTTCGTCTCCCTTTGCTGACAGCCTATTGGTTTCGCTAGACGAGGTCAGACTGATCGATCCGCATCCTGCGGAAATTCATCGACAAAATTCAACTCTACGCCCAAGCCGGAAGGGTCGCGCAGAAAAATCTGCGTTTGCCCCAATCCGGGAACAACCTCAACCGAGTGGCTCAAGTCGTGTTCCGCAAGCCGCCGCAAGGTCTCCGGCAAACCGCGACAACGCAGCGCCACATGATCCAGATACCCCGTCGTCGTACTATCGCTGCCAGCGGTTTCAGAGGCCGTCAGATGCAGAATCGGCGCTTCGCCCGCATACAACCAGAAACCTTGACGCCGAAACCCAGAAGGGCGCGGTCCTTGTCGCAGCGCCAGCACATGCAGATAAAAATCGCGCACGTTCTCCAAAAGGGCCAGCGGCGCCGTAATGTTGATATGATCCAGTCCTGTTACTTCCATCAGATATCCTTAATTTTATTTAGTGAATGCGAGGCGTCTTCCTTCGTCGCTGCTTTGCTGCGCCAGTTCGATGATGCGGATAACCTGCATCGCCTGCTCCGGCGGCACAGGGTTATCGGCTTCGCCGCGAATCGCCATCGCCAGTTGCCGGTAGAAAAGCTTGTAATCTCCGGCTTGAGTAGCCTGCGCCTGAGAGCCTTCCGCATCCGTCACCAAGCCATGACTGTGCTCTGGCTCCAGCCCCCAATTGGCGCTGTCTGGAACCTGCCCGTCGCGCAGCGCATCCTCCTGCGGGTCCAGCCCGTGCTTGATATAGCTGGCGCGGTCGCCATGTACCTGAAAGCGAGGTCCAGGCTGGGCGGTCAGGGCGCTGCCGTGCAGAATCACCTGCAGCGGCGCGTAGTCCAGCACGACATGAAAATAGTCCACTGCTTCAGAGCCCGGGCGCTGCTTCAGAGCTTGCGCGGTGACCGCTTTTGGGGGACCGAATAGACACAGCGCCTGATCGATCAAGTGGGAGCCCAGATCATACAGCGAGCCGCTGCCTGCTCCTGGCTTCTCGCGCCAGCGGTCGCGCACCTGGGGACGAAAACGGTCAAAATGGCTTTCAAAATGATAGAGGTCGCCCAGCCTGCCGCTCTCCAACAATGACTTGACCGTCAAAAAGTCTCCATCCCAGCGGCGATTGTGATAAACACTGAGCACAAGATTACGTTGCGCCGCCAGCTCACATAAAGCCTTGGCCTGCTCGGACTCGGGCGTAAACGGCTTCTCCACCAGGACATGCACACCCGCCTCCAGCGCTTGTCGCGCCAGCGGATAATGCTCAACATTAGGCGCGGTGATGACGACCAACTCAATATCCTGTTGCAGCAGTTCCGTCATAGTGCGGCAATGCGCGGCTTCAGGCGCCAAGGATTGCGCCAGCTCTTCACGCTGAGTCAATACAGCGCTGACTTCAAATTCAGGGAGGGTTTTAAGAAACGGAAGGTGAAAGGTCTGGCCGGAAAATCCCAGGCCAATCAAGGCGGTTCGTACCGGACGCATTGTCCTCTCCATCTACATCGGCTAAAACCGCTTTATACTGCAGGCGACAGTCCTTTGTCACCTTAACGCAGAGTAACGGGCCGCTCGCAGCGGCGCATCAAGTGCGGAAACGTCCCACCAGCGTCTTCAGGCCGCCGGCCATATTTTCCAGCTCGCGGGCCGCAGTCGCCACATCCTGCACCGCACGATTATTGGTTTCCGTCATGGTGGCGATCTGCTCCACATTGCGCGCGACATCGGTACTGGCCTGAGCCTGTTCACGCAGCATGAGAGAGATATCACTGAACACGTCCATGACCTGCTTGGCGCTATTACGAATGCCATGAATGGAGCTTCCGGCCTGTCCGGCCAATGTGGCGCCCTGCTCCACTTGCTCTACGCCGCGACTCATAGTTTCCACTGCATCCAGTGAGCCTTCCTGAATCTTCGCGATAGTGGAGGTAATCTCCCGCGCCGACTCAGTCGTGCGCGCCGCCAGACTGCGCACCTCATCGGCCACTACCGCGAAGCCACGACCTTGCTCTCCCGCCCGGGCCGCCTCAATCGCCGCATTCAACGCCAGCAGATTGGTCTGCCCGGCGATAGTCTCAATCACCATGATGATGGAAGAGATCTGCTCGGATAGTTCTCCCAGCGCCCCAATCGTTTCCGAAGACTCCTTCACAGTCGTAGAGATGCGCTGCATTTCTTCTCCCGCCCGCTCGATCACCACCGCGCCGTCTTCCGCCGTATGGAATGATTCCGATGAAAGGCGTTGCGCTTCGTCGGCGTTTTCCGACAGCCTGTCGATACTGACGGTCAGCTCTTCGATGGTTGAAGCCATAGAGGAAGCCGCCTGACTTTGCTGTGTGGAGCCTGCCGCCACTTGTTTGCTGGCATCAGAGAGTTGGTACGAGGCTGAAGCCAAGTCGGTCGCAGTGGAGGCGATATCTTTAACAATGTCGCGCATATGCCGGTGCATGGTGTTAAGCGCCTCTTGCAGCCTGCCCGCCTCATCCTCGCGATTGACCTCGATATCGCGGGAGTAGTCGCCATGCGCCATTTCCTCCATCCAGAACACGGCCTCTTCAAGCGGTTTGCCGACCATACGCTTGGTAGCGAACCAAATGACGACGGACAAGATCGCCACAATCAAGACAGCGGTTACGATCATCACGTTCAACAGCCAGTCGCTGGTGGCGGAGATCTCGTCCATGGGCATGGCGGCGGCGACTACCCAGCGTAGCTCCGGCGCCTCCTGGAAAAACGCCAGATAGCTGCGCTGTACGCCATTGGCGTCCTGGGCTGTGAAGGTGACTTCCCCATTATGCTTTTGCAACATGGCGGTAACCGCCTGCCCAAGCCCGTCCTGTCCCACTACGTTTTTGCCTTCCAGCGAAGGATGCAGCAGGAAGGTCCCACGGGCTTCGCCCTTATCGGCGTTGACCACGAAGAGCAGCCCTTCCTCTCCAATTTGCTGAGAACCGAGTTGACGTTTCAGGTTGGCCAGGGAGCTGGAGAACTCAATGCCGATATAACGAATGCCGACCACATCGCCGCGACTGTTCTTGATCGGCGTATAGTTGGTAATAAAATCGCGCCCGAACAGCGTGACTTTGCCGGTGTAGGCCTCGCCACTCAGATTCTTTTCATAGGCAGGAGAAGAATGACTCAGTAGTGTGCCGACAGCGCGAGAACCGTCTTCCTTTTTCACTGACGTCACCAGGCGCACAAAATCATCGTCACGCCGCACAAAGATCGTCGCATTGCCGCCGGTGGCGCTGGCGAAATTATCTACCGCCGTATAATTTCCCGCTAACGGGGTGTCGCCGGAGTACATCTGAAAGACGCTTTGTCCCGCGACATCCACTTTTTCCCCTGCACTGGTGCTAAACTCACCGGGGAATGTGAGGCCAAATACTTCCGACAGGCGCACCGCCTCGTTATCCAGCTCTTCACTGTATGCCTTGGCCGCCATGTGAGCGGCGCCGACCAAGTGCTGTAAGTCCGACCGGGTGAGTTGGGTGACAGATTTGTCAACCGAACGAATCAGGAAAAAGGAAGCCACACCTAGCACCACCGCAATGCATAAAGCCACCACGCTGGAAAGGCGTACTGCTATAGACCGTCTGAACATGGCGTCCACCTCGAATTTTCTCAGGCGTATTCATCAGGCTGTCCGCAGGTCCTTCTGCTTTGGCAGATCAGAATCCAGCGGGACACGCTTGGGTTCGGAAGGGATACTATTTACTTACTACTATCTATTTACTTATTACTATCTATGTACGCGGTGTGAATTCCTTTTATGGGGAATTGACCGTCTTGTCCTTATAACGTCATTCATTCTGCAGAGACGCCTTTTTTTGTGACGCCTATCACAATTTATAGAGGCAAAGCGGAAAATTTTCGAGTTATTTTCTGTTACCTAATACGCCGCTTCGGTTTCCTTTCTCAGGCATTTGGTAGCAGCCGTTTGGAGAAACAGACGGACAAATCCGACTCCCGATATTTCCCATAAGGCTCGGCAATGACGTACCCATGTTTACGGTAGAAGGAGACCGCCCGATCATTGATTTTACGCGTGGAAAGACAAATTTCACGGTAGCCCAGCTCCCTCGCGCGCCGCTCCAAAGCCAACAGCACAGCGAGTCCGCCTCCAGGGCGCCGGGAGTACATGCGCTTAATTTCCGCACAGTCATCCTGCAGGGGACGCAGCGCGCCACAGGCGACTGGCGCGCCATTTTGCAACAGCACCACAAACGCGGAGTTCGGCGTTTCCGCATCGGCTTCCGAGAAGGACGAACGTCCGTCATCGCCAGTCAGATTACGCAACGCCTGTGACAGTTCCTCCACCAATGTCGCCGCCATAGGATCTCGCGGCGAACAAAAAAGAATTTCTTCGACAGCAGTCATCAACGCTCCCTGATATTCCCAATGACACAAAAGAAAACGAGCGTAGCACAGCTTCGTCTACGCTCGTTGTTCCTTTTGTTCCACTATGACTAGTGATTCCTAAAGGTTAGGTTTTAGCAGGAAACGTTCTAACGCTGATAGGTCGCTTCAATCGCCACGCTGTCCAGCATATTGGCGTGAATATAGTAGCCCACCAGGGCGCTGGAGCTATCGGCAGGCAAATCGATCTTTTCCACGCCTAACGCATATACCTTGAACTGGTAGCGATGGGGCTTATCGCCAGCAGGAGGACAGGCGCCGCCGAATGCAGCGGAGCCATAATCCGTCTCAATCTGCTGCGCCCCTTTGGGAAGAACGGTAGAGTTCTCCACGCCAGCATTGCGCTCCAGCTTATTAATATCGGCGGGTACGTTGATCACTTGCCAATGCCACCAGCCGCTGCCAGTGGGCGCATCTGGATCATAGGCGGTGATGGCGAAGCTCTTGGTTCCCTCTGGCGCTCCCCGCCACTCCAGTTCTGGTGACTGATTTCCTCCGTCGCAACCAAATCCTTTATATTCCTGCTGCTTCGATAGCTTGCCTCCATCCGTCACATCCGGGCTGGTCAGGGTCATCTCCGCATGTGACATGCTGGCCGCCAAAAGCCCCAATAATGCCGCCGTCGTCGTTTTCATGGCCGTCTCCTTATTAGTCAGACTGAGTTAAATAACAGGCTTTCAATCTACCCAAAAGAGCCCGCCGGCGTTCGCCTGAAAACGTCAAAAGTTCGCCTGATGCGTTCAGTTTTGTTTTTGCATGCTTGTGTGACCAGCAGTTACGTTTTATTGATATTCACCCGTCCACCGCTTCAGGCTATTAACTCTTTATCACTCAAAATATGCGCCCATCGCCTTTAGCGTCAGGAGGTTTCAGCTCCTCACAGCAACATCGCACTATTAGGCCTCTCACACAATTCGTTGCATTTGGCGCCGCAAACACATTGTTTTCTCACAGCAATAACGCATCACTACAGGGGCGTCGCAATTCGTTACGGTTTTCAAATTGTCGGCGCGCCGGATATTACGGACAGTAGCCTTACCTCCACGGAGGTTCTAACGCTTCATTGACGCGCCCGAGGACCCAATTTCGGTGCGACGCAATGTTCTCAATACAGTCAAAAGGAGATGGATCATGACTGAACAGACCGTATATGAAGTGGTTGATCATGGAAAAATGGATGCGCTGAGAAAAAGACATGCCTGGCTGGTGGAGCCCATCTACCGCGCCAGCGACCATATCACCCGGCTGCCTTTCTTTACTTGGGTAAGAAACCTCAACGACGCCAGACAGTTCAAGCCTGTGGCGGAGCAACTGTACTATCATTCCGCGACCTTTCCCAAAGTGCTCGGGCTGATGCTGGGTATGACGTCGCTACGCAACAATCCAATGATGCCGTTTTACGCCAAGCATGCTTTCGGCGAGGCGGATCATCACATGCTGTTGCGTGACTGGATGTTGCAGCATGGGCTTATCCGCAACGCTTCCGAGCTGGATAACGTCATCACCAGTCTATACACCAACGCCTGCGTCAATATGGCCTATCAACTGGCGATTGAGCAGGATCAGGAGAAGTGGCTTGTCGCCATCAATAGCGGCATCGAGCGCTGCTCCAATGACTTCTTCAAGGTCGTGGCGCCCAAAATGTACGAGCTGAACGCCGGCCATTGTTACTTTGATATTCATGTGGAAGCGGACGAGCACCACTCCATCATGGGCCTGGAGTATCTGACGTCGTTTCCGGAAGACTGCGATCCCGCCGATTCTCATCGCGCGAAGGTGCTGCTGCGTAAGGCGCTGGAAGGCGTCTCACTGTGGGGAGCGATGCTGCATTCGTGGATAGGCGTGGATTACCTGCCCCGTTTCGATGACGAGGGAGAATTGATCAATCCGCCGGGATCGCAATTCAGACTGCAATAGCAGGCAGCACGGAGCTTTAATTTTAAATCGGAACAGAGGCATTCAGGTCAGGAGGAATTATCTGAACCGCCAGGAAGGCCGGGGGCACAAGGAGCCGCCCCCAAAGCTCGCAAAAGACTTGCCGCTGTTGTCTTGTTAGTCCTAACCGACGACCGCACTTAATCTCTTCGCCAGAGCATGGATATTCTCTATTCCCAACTCCATCTTCTTGCGTGCGGAGGAATTTGCGGAATGCACCCGAATCAACGGAGGTTTGAAGCCTCTCGTAGCCACCGCTTCCTCAATCCAGAGCACAACGTCATAGCCGGTTCCCCGCTCATCGTCGCCAAGATCGTGATCCAGACTGATCTCCACCACCGCGCCCGTCTCCAGTAGCGCAATGGCTTCATCCGGCCAATAAACCCGGGTCCAGCCCGACGGTGTTGGACGCTCATCGTCCAGATAAACTTTATAAACTTCGCTCACGTCAAAATGCCCTCTCCTAATTCCTCCAGCCTGGTTTGCCTCAGCTCACTCGGCGTCATGCCAAAACGCTGCTTAAAACGCTCAGTGAAACGAGATTGCGACTGATATCCGCATTGATCCGCAATATGGGCGATCGGCAGCAGCGTGGTTTGCGCCAGATGCAATCCCATGCTCAACCTCACGGACTCCAGCAAATCACGGAAACCGGCGTTCTCCGATTGCAGGCGACGGCGTAAAGTGGATTCGCTCACCGCCAGCGAGCGGCTGATTTCCAATAGACTCCAGTCCTTCGCCGGCTCCTGTATTAGAATCTCACTCACCTTACGACGCCAGGACGCCCCGCTACGACTTTTCAACAAAGACCCGTAGCCCTTGGCGTACAGCAAATGCGCCAGCTCCTTGCGCCGCAACGCCCACAACTCCGGCGGACTGACGTCTATCCAGTTAATCCACTGGTTGAGAAATTCCGCCAGCGTCCGGTCCACTTTGGCGATGGCCGCGCCGTCCCTGTCTGGAGACGCGGAAACGGGGATCGCTTCCAGATCGGATGCGCAGAAGCCAATCACCACAGCGATATACTCCCCTTCCGGCAGGTTCATGAATTGCAGCTCAATACCCGCCGGCGCCAAAATGAATTCGCCTGACCGACACGCCAACTCCGGCTGCAAGCTCAACACTTTGGCCCCGCGCAGTACGATGATGAGACAAGGATCAATGAACGGCACGCCGTGCAGGTTCTGCGGCTGCAGACACCGATAGACGCTGAAAGGCAGCGCGACGGATTCTTTTTCCTCACGCTGCATCAGGCGAATCAACTTTGGCCGCATGGTTTCCAGCAACACCTTCGTCTCCCGTTGTGGTCAGTTGTGATAAACAGTTTTTTCCGCCAGTCAGTTAAATGCGAAATTCAGCCCTGTCTGGCGACGCACGCTCGTCCGTTTCTATCATTACATTTAATCCCGTTTGTCGCCTATCAAAAACACGTCAATCCATTGTGTATTCCTATCGGTATATCTACGAGGCAAAACTGTCGGACAGGATAATGAAGAATAAAACTTAACTTAATGCAGCCCACGAGCCAGTCAGCCCACCGCCATCCACTCTCCTGCCGTGGAATCGCCCGTCAGACAAGAATCCGCGCCCGATGTGGCGCTTAACAAATCATGAACTATCATTACAATAAGCTCACAAACATTACATCAAAGTGTTATAAAATTGCGCCTTTCATATAACAAATCGGGCGCGCGGACCAAACCGGCAATCAGCCGTATGCCGACGCAGAGCCCAAAGACTTGCCACAGACAAGTCGTCCAAAAAAATGTAGTAATCCATCTGACAGAATCTTCCGTCTATAAAGGGTTTTTTACGGACGAATTCCCGGAATTGATTTCCGGAGTTTGCGTGTGGGTTATTGTCGGTAGCAGCAGGCTTGGAGTCGCTCGCAGCCGGAACAATCACAAACCTGGTTAATAAGGCCGGCGCACGGGATGCATCCGGGCGCCAACGAAGCGTTTTTAAGTAAATAGAGGTGATATTTGAATATGAGATCCAAACTGGCTTTTTGGACTTATATGCTACTGGCGGCCCTTGTCAGCGGTAAAAGCTTGGCTGCGGAAAAGCTGCATATTTTTACCGAGAACTACCCTCCCTATAACATGTCTCTGAGCGGGCAGCCTTTCGCCCACAAAGAAGAAGAGATTGCAGGGTTGTGTACGGAGATGGTGAGAGCGCTGCTGAAGCGTACGCCTCTTGAGTATTCTCTGAAACTGCGGGATCTGGCTACGTCCATGAACCGTTCCAAAAACAAACCCAACCACGCCATTTACTGCGTATCCAAAACCGATGACCGCCTCCCCTATTTCGAGTGGATCGGACCATTGGCGGAGATCAGATGGACGTTGTTCGCCAAACCGGGCTCCAACCTGAAGCTGACCAGCCTTGATCAGGCTAAAAAGTACCGTATCGGCGGCTACAAAGGCGACGTCATGAGCAACTATCTCATCGAGCGCGGCTTCAATGTATCCACCATCGCCAACGACAGCCTGAACCCACGCCGTCTGGCGCTGGATCAGATCGACCTGTGGGTGACTGACGGCCTGTCCGGTCCTTACGTGGCGTCGGAAGTGGAAGACATGACTAACCTGGTTCCCGCCCTGGTGTTCAAAACCACCCCGATGTATATGGCGATCAACAAAGAAACCAGCCCCGAAGTGCTGAAAGCGCTGCAGGCCGGCTTCAAGGCCATCACCGACTCCGGTGAAGCCAAATCCATTACTGACGTTTACATGCAGTAAGCTGTCGATATCCGGGACGCTCAGCCGTCCCGGATAGGCAGCCGGAACTCGGACGAGCATGGCGGCGCCTGACGGTAGGTATATTTATTACCTCGATTATTAAGCGGCCCGCCGCTATGATTGCGCCGAATTTTTACCTCCCCTTACTTACGAGTAAAAGGCGCGCCGTCTATGCTTGAGTTCCATGAATACACCAAGATTCTCATCGGCCTGATGGCCATCGTGAACCCGGTTAACGCGGTTCCCATATTCGTCGCCTTCACCTCCAACGTCAGCGGAGCGGAACGTAAGAAAATCGGCAAATCCGTGGTCATCGCCGTGGGCCTGATCCTGCTGATATCCATGTTATTAGGCGAATACCTGCTGAGCTTCTTCGGCATCACAATCAACTCATTCCGGGTAGCCGGCGGCATCCTGATTCTGTTGATGGCCATATCCATGTTGCACGCCAAAGTCAGCGCCACCGTGCATACAGAAGAAGAAACCGTGGAAGAGGAAGGGCATCATCACTCTGTCGCAATTGTCCCCCTGGCAATGCCGCTGCTCGCGGGCCCAGGAGCGATCAGCACCGTAATTCTTTATGCCCACCGGGGCACTGACGCGGCTCACTACGCCTTGGTGGGCGTGGCGATTTTGATACTCTGCCTGACCTTGTGGCTTGTGTTCTCCATGATCCCCTGGTTTTCCAGCCACCTGACCAAGACCCGCATCAATATCTTCACCCGTATCATGGGTTTAATTCTGGCGGCGATCGCCATTGAGTTTATCGCCAACGGCCTGAAAGGACTTTTCCCTGTTCTTGCCTAAGACCTGGGTTCGGTTTTGAAGGGCGTGATCATGCGCCCTTCTCTGCTCTACAGCAAAAGAATCGTTATCATATGATGCCGGCGTCCAGCGAAGCCGCCACATACATGCCAAACTCCTCACACTGCGCCACAAATACTTCCTGAAACTCTCCCCGACAGATCAAAGGCTCTCTCGCCGCGCGCCAACGCAAACCAGTGACAATGCTCTCCACCGCCCGCCGGGTTCCCGTCCCATCATGGCCAGCGCGGATGTATAACGCATAAGGCAGTCCCTGGGTTTTCTCCAGACAGGGGTAGTAGCAGCGATCGAAAAAATCTTTCAGGGCTCCGCTCATATATCCCAGGTTTTCTGTCGTCCCGAGTATAATCGCATCGCAGGCCAACACATCCTCCGGCGTCGCCTGAAGCGGAGGAATCCACGTCGTTGTCACCGTCTCGATATCCTCATGCCCTGCGCCGCGCATCACCGCCTCAATCAGTCTTTGCGTATTGGGGGAAGGCGCATGCGCGACGATCAGCAGGTGTTTTTCAGCCATATCCCATTCCTTAAACATCTTTGTCCACCAACCATGATTGGCTGAATCAACATCGTCTGCAACGCCAGCGACGGGCAATTGCGACATTTCAGCGCTTAGAGGTTAATATAACCAAGCCGAACCGCCCTCAGGTTAATGTTTGCGCAGATGGATTATTGCAATAATCAGAGGTTGGCCCGCACCTGAGGCTATAATTTCCACAGGACTGGAGGATATCGATGCGCCGCGCCATCGGGACACTCGCTATCCCCAATAAACCGACCCACGCCGTCCTGGACATCCGGCGCTGGTCCGAACAGCAGCAACTAAGACAAATAAGCTACTGCGCATTATGGATGTATCTCGCTGGAATCAAATACAAGAACTGTTCGAAGCAATCGCGGACCTATCCACAGAAGAACAACGGGCTTATCTGGATATTCATTGCCAGGACAACGAGCTGAAGAAAGAAGTCCTGCAACTGGTGCAGGCTGATGAGCACGTCGACGACATCCTCCCCAAGCAATATGACATCGCCTCCGCCGAGGCCACACTGGTGCTGCCGAAGATGCATCCCGGCGTCATGGTCGGCCCTTACAAGATCATTCGTAAGATCGGAGAAGGCGGCATGGGCTGGGTGTATAAGGCGGAAGATACGCGACTGGAGCGCTTTGTGGCCCTGAAGTGTCTGGCGCCGGAAGTCGCGACCGACGAACGCGTCCGTTTTCGCCTGATGCAGGAAGCCAAAGCCATATCCCGCCTGGATCATCCAAACGTTTGCGTTATCCATGATGTCGGCGCCATGAGTGACGGCGGCATGTATATCGCCATGCAATACTATAGCGGCGAGACGCTGGAAAATGCGCTGACCAAAGGCGCGCTGGCGCCGGATCAGGTAGTCCGCATCGCCAAGCAGATTGCTTATGGTCTGCAGGCGGCCCACCAACGCGACATCATTCACCGGGATATCAAACCCGCCAACATCCTGCTTTCCGAGGACGGCATCGTCAAAATACTGGACTTCGGCATCGCCAAGCTGTCTGGCGTCGATATCACCTTGGGCGGAGCCCGTATGGGCACCCTGCGCTATATGTCGCCAGAACAGTTGCAAGGTCGCGACATGGGCCTGCAGACAGACGTATGGTCCGTGGCGACGTTGATTTATGAGATGCTGACCGGCAGAGAAATGTTCGACGGCGAAAAATCCTCCACCGTATTACACGCCGTCATGCACGAAGAACCGGACTACAGTCTGGCGGTTTTCCAGGAGTACCCGCTGTTCAAGCGATTATTGACGGCGATGCTGCATAAAAAGCCGGAAAAGCGCCTCGACTCCATGGGCAAAGTGCTGCAATGGCTCACTACTATTCAGCCTATCGCTCAGGCCGGGGCCAAAAACAGGGCTCGTCAGGATCATCGCATTGAGAATCAGGAAGCGGTAGTGAAGGAGGAGTTGACGGATTTGTATCTGTTGCGCCTGGCGGCGGCTCTAACCGCCCATGTCGGCCCGGCCGCTCCCAAACTGATTCAGCGTTACGCATCCACGTCAGATAATCGTGAAATTCTGATCAATTCGCTGGTGGGGCATATCAAGCCCCAATACCGGCAAATCGTGAGTCAGCAATTGAAAGAGATAGCGCTCTGAACAGAGCGCCGTGACTAGATTTTAAGCTCTTTCACCAGCCAGGCTTTGGCGAAACGCAGGTCCCTTTCCACTGTGGAGAGGGAAACTTGCAGATATTCTGCGATTTCTTCCTGAGTCATGCCTCCGAAGAAACTCATCTCCACGATGCGCGCCTTACGCTCATCCACATTGGAGAGTTTTTGCAGGATGTCTTCCAGGTCAAGCAGGTCTGGCTGACTGCCGTCATCGCAAATCTGCGCTTCATGCAGCGTTACCTGAATGTCGTCGCCGCCGCGCTTCTTACGCTTCTGCGCACGGGCATGGTCTACAAGGATGCGACGCATGGTCTGCGCCGCCACGGCGAGAAAGTGAATACGATCGTTCCAGGCAACCTCTGCATCCACCAGGTGCAAATAGGCCTCATTCACCAGCGCGGTGGCCTGCAACATGTGCCCCTGACGCTCGCCCGCCATGTAGCGGCCCGCAATGGTGCGCAGTTCGCCGTGCAGAGATTCGATAATATGATTAAGGGCTTGCGAATCACCGGCCTGCCAGTCGGCCAGTAGCTGAGTTACGTTGCGAGAGCCAGCCATAGTCTTTAGTCCTGCTGAATTCGGGGGAACATGCATTCCCTATGCTGAAGAATCTTGTTTATTCTTCGTATTTTAGGGAGCTGAGGGGCGGCTAGCAAACTAGATTTTCAGACAGCGCGATCCTTCGCGCTAGTTCCACTGCTCGTCAACGGCTTTCAGCAGTTGCGGTTCTTGCCAAGTGAAATTGAATGCGACTTCTTGAATAGCGGCATGCGCGTTTTCTTGCTCGCCGGTTTTCTGGGTAACGGTTTTTTCGCTGCTGTTCTGCATTAGAAATACTTGGAACATCACCATCATTAACGCAAGCAGTGCTGCAAAGATGTGTGCTTTCATTTTCTTTCCCTTAGGCCTGAGGGGCCTTAGTCGTATATCAGGGTCGTTACTGCCTGTTTTCCTCCTAATAAGCGCCCTCAAAAAGAAAAAGCCGTCATCTTTTCGTCATTTTTTATAACAAATCGCCTATGCCCTTTCCTGTTTGTACTCAAGGGCATTGGCGTTCGCAGCAATTAAAGTGATTTGAGCTCCCTCTTTAAAATTTTGCCGGTGGCCGTCATCGGCAGGCTATCGCACACCTCCACCAGGCGCGGGTATTTGTAGGCCGCCATTTTGCTCTTGCACCACTCCCGGATTGCATCCGCGTCGGCGCTGGCGCCTTCTTTCAATATAACGAAGGCTTTGATCTCCTCGCCGTATTGCGAGTCTGGCACGCCCACCACCGCAGCCAGAGACACCGCAGGGTGCGTCAAGATAGTCTCTTCCAGTTCACGGGGATAAACGTTATATCCGCCCCGGATAATCATGTCTTTCAGGCGATCCACGATGAACAGATAGCTGTCTTCATCCATATACCCAATATCGCCAGAGTGAAACCAGCCCCTGCGAATGGCGTCCGCTGTCGCTTCAGGTCGATTCAGATACCCCTTCATTATGTTATGCCCACGGATAACAATTTCTCCCCGCTGCCCTCGGGCGACCTCAGCGCCTTTCTCATCGACGACCTTGATATCCACGCCCCAGATTGGCACGCCCACCGAGCCGGGCTTACGAGGACGATCCAACACATTAAAAGAGGCGACCGGCGACGTTTCGGAGAGGCCGTAACCTTCCAGAATCGGCACCTGAAATTTGGCTTCAAAGCCGCGCAGGATCTCAATGGCCAAAGAAGACCCGCCCGATCCGCATAGCCGTAAGCGGTCGCGAATCTGCGCAACCGTGGCTTCGTCCAGCTCAATGCCGTGCAGCAACGCCCAATACATGGTGGGAACGCCGCAGAATACGGTAATGTCCTCTTTCACCATGGCGTCCACCACGGCTTTAGGATCAAAACGGGGAATCAACACCAGTTTGTTGCTGTTATAAAAGCCGCCGCACATCTGCACCGTCTGTCCAAATGTGTGAAACAACGGCAACGCCACCAGCTGGTTATCATCGAGGCGCGCTTCGCTGAGCCGGGCGAATTGCGCCACATTCAGGAAAATATTAGCGTGAGTCAGCTCAGCGCCTTTGGGTTTACCGGTAGTGCCGGAGGTATATAGAACCACGACGGTGTCATCCGCCTGAGTCACAATATCCGGCGCAGGTTCATCACCCGACAGAAGCTCATCAAACAGCGCGGGTATGTCGCTTTTTACCAATCCCGCTCCGCTGGGAATCAACCAAAAGCGCTCACACTCGGCGACAGCATGGTAGGCCGCCACGCCTCGTGGCCCCAACGGCAGGTCAGCGACGCCTTCGAAACAGATATAGGCCTTGGCTTGCGAATCGCGCAGGTGATAGGCGATTTCATCTTCGCTGAGCAACACATTTAACGGAACCGCTACCGCACCGGCTTTGACGATGCCGAAGTAAGCGACAGGAAAGAAATGGAGATTAGGACAGCTTAGCGCCACCCGGTCGCCGGGCTGAATACCCGCCGCCAGCAAATTATTGGCGACCTGATTCGTCATATGTTCAACCTGGTCGTAGGTCAGGCGAACGGCTCCGCACACCAGCGCCTCCTTTTGAGGATGACGTTTGGCGCTCTCAGTAAGAATAGTGGCTAAATTCAACATGGATTCCCTCCGCAAGTATTATTCTTGTATAGGCAGATGTTTATTCATCATAGTCCGGGCCGCCGCTTACGAAAACAGCCGGTCAGGACAAAAACTGGGTCAGTCCGCCTTATTCGAGACACGCATCCTGCCCTGTCTGAACAGGCCGCGAAACCCACCCATGCGTAACGAGGACGATATGATTACCGCCATCAGGCGTCTAACGTTAACGGTCTTATTAATGACCTTGTCCGCCTGCGCCTCCGTAGGCTACCACCCGTCAGAATCGCCAGCGACGCCTTTGCCCCTTCCCTGCGCCGACGATTGGAGCCAATTTCAGCAGGCAGTCTCTCGTCAGCATACATTTGACGGACAAGACTGGCCGGTTCCCGATTACGAATACCTGCGCATGGACCGCACGCTGTCGCTCCTGAGCAAGAATGCGTTGGATACAGAACAAAGACGTGACTGGCTGGCGCGCGCCTACGCCAAAGGCCGCCTTGCCAGAAACATGGAAAACCAGCGCCTTCTTCAACCGTTTTTTCTCGATTCGCTGGAAAGCTGTCTGCATCGGCGAGCTGATCAATTAGTCGACCAACTCGCATTCTGGCGTCATCTGCAGACCCTGAGTTATCCAGAGGATTACATCAGTCTACGCCGATGGCTGGGATTATCCGCCGTATTGCAGCCACTGATCAGCTGGCGTGTTGACGTCTTGAATGACGAGGTGACTGCGGTGTATCAACATTATCAGCCAACAGGTGAATGGCGACGTTACATACCGGCCACCCGGGTCAGCGCGCCGCCACTCAATTTCCCATTACCCAAGGACAGCCTGGGATTACCTTCACTTTCCAAGCAGGAATGGCGGCGCCTATTCGCTTACTACAGCCCGGATCTGGTGGTCGAAACGCGAGGCGACTTCGATATCCCCGGACGCCCAGTTCGCGAAGGGCAAAGCTGGACCACTGATGCGACGCCCACCGCCTATACGCTGGTCTCGCAGACTTACTGGCAAGGACAGTGGCTGCCGCAGCTTGTCTACGTTTTCTGGTTTAACAGCCGCCCCAAAACCAGTCCCTTCGACATTCTGGGAGGAACCCTGGATGGCCTGATGTGGCGAGTGACGCTGGACCCACAAGGCGTCCCTCTGTTCTTTGATAGCGTGCATCCCTGTGGTTGTTATCATAAATGGTATCCCGTTCAGCCCAACATTCGCTTTGCGGGCGCGCCGCCAGACGATGAACGCCTGATCATCTTACCGCCGCCGCCCGAACTGGCCTCCGAGACGCCAGTCCTGTACTTAAGCTCAGGCGCGCATTATGTCGTGGGACTGGAGCACCGTCCCCGCGAGAATATTCCAGAGAAAGCCCCGGCTTATCGATTACAGGATTACAACGCTCTGCGCCTGATGCACGACGGCGATACATGGCTAAGCCTGTTCCAGCCTGATGGTTTAGTAGAGGGGACGGAGCGACTGGAGCGATTTCTGATTTGGAATATGGGCGTCCCTTCCGCAGGGGCCATGCGACAGTGGGGACATCACGCCGTCGCCTTCGCCAGTCGGCGCCATTTGGATGACCCACTGCTGTTTCAGCGCTACTTCACCACGGAAAACAGGTTTAACCCGGGTAAAACGTATGCACCACCACTTCCGGCGGACAATTAAAGCGCACCGGCAATAACGAGCTGCCGGCGCCGGTGCTGGTGTAGCCATCCATATCACGCCAGCGCCAGTTTCCTCTGCCAACAAAGCGAGGACAATCCGAGTCGAGCGTAATCGCAGTTCCGCCAGGCAGACACACCTGGCCTCCGTGGGTATGACCGCACAACATGAGATCGATGCCCGCGTGCGCCGCCTGTTTGAAAATTTCCGGCGTATGCGACAACAACAGAGTATAGCGGGACATATCCAGGCCCTGCGCCGCCATCTGCAGATTGTCCACGCGATAGTAGTGAGGATCGTCCACGCCCACGACCTGGATTTTCTCTCCTTCTCTCTCAATCAGCGCAGACTCGTTCATCAACATGCGATAGCCCATATCCTCCAGAGGCGGCAGCATACGGATACTGTCGTGATTGCCGAAAATGGCGTAAGCCTCGCCCCGCAGTCGTTCACGCAGGCGGCGCATTCCCTCCAGAGCGCCCTCTTCGGGACCATAAGTCTGCGCCCGATAATCGCCGGTGATCACACAGAGGTCATATTCCAGGCTACCGGTGATTTCCAACAATCTAGCGGTGATCGCTTCATCCATATCCACATGGAGGTCCGTGAGATGCAGCAGGCGAAAGCCCTTGAACACAGCAGGAATCTTTCTGTGCCGCACAGGGTTGTGAGTCACTTGAATGTTTCTGGCGTTGCGTCGCCCCCATTCATACATTCCCGCCAGCTTGAAGGTCCAGCGCATCAGAGTTTGCATGGAGTACCAGTTTTCCGGGTGAAAAAAGTTAATGCCTCCTCCGCCGAATACCCGTTGGGCATGATCCTGTTCTATTCCCAGGCGCTGACGCGCATGCACAAATCCCAGACGCTGCTCCAGCCTCGTCAGTAAATCCGCGTCATCGTGTATTTCAGTTTCTGGAATGGAGCGGGCAAGCGTCCGGTTCACATCGCTCATGAAAAATAGTGATCCTTTGGGTTGATCCGCCATCGGCCGGATAACTTATGACCAATGTGAACTAAGCATAGTCGAGAAAGGGCAAAAAATTCGCCTGCAAGGGGCATTTCGTCTGGGCTCGCGTCTCCGATGGAGTTAAGCTACCCGCATTCCAATGCTAATAGTACTTATGACCGATTAGATTATTACAACAGACAAAGACAAGACCATCACGCTGGAGACATCATGAAAGTATTGGTAACCGGAGCAAACGGACATATCGGCTCCCACGTGGTAAGGCAACTACTCGACCAAAACCATGAAGTACGCGCCTTTGTGCGCAAAAGCTCAGATTTGCGCGGGCTCAACGGACTCAAGCCGGAGTTCGCCTACGGCGACGTCAAAGACCCCGCCGCCGTGGAAGCCGCCGCCGAAGGTTGCGACGCCATCATTCATATGGCCGCGGTGTACAAAACCATCGCCAAGTCCGTCGAGGAAATCGTCGAACCGGCGCTGCAAGGCGCGGAGAATGTATTCAAGGCCGCCCATAAGCACGGCGTCAAGCGTGTGGTGTACACCAGCTCCGTGGCCTCCATCGGTTTTTCCTATGATCCGCATGCATTACGCAGCGGCGAGGACTGGAACGACGACGCGCAAAACGCCTACTACGTCGCCAAGACCCGCAGCGAAAAAGCCGCGCAGAAACTGGCCCGCGAATATGACATCCACCTGGTGGTCATCTGCCCCGCTATCGTGTTGGGCCCGAACGACTATCGCATCACTCCTTCCAACCAGTTAGTGATGGATTGGTTGAACGGTTTCGGGCAAACCTACCCTGGCGGATTAAACCTGGTTGACGTACGCGACGTCGCCGCCGCTCATGTCGCCGCGTTAAGCAAAGGGGAAAACTGCAAACGTTACGTCGTGGGCGGAGAGAATATCGAAGTTAAAGAAATTGGCGCGGCCTTGAAACGCCTCACCGGCGTCAAACCGATCCACCTGCCGACTGGCCGCGGCCTCACTCTGACATTCGCCCGCGTGGTGGAGACACTGTGCAAGCTGCTGCACATCAAACCGCCATTTACCTACGATCTGGTCTACGAAGTTGTGGGCCGCTATGCGTACTATGATTGCAGCGAGGCGGCCAAAGATTTGGGAGTCAAACCTCGTGATGCGGAAGAGACACTGAAGGACTGCATCGCCTGGCTGCTGTCCCAAAGCAAACTGAAACCTCGCGTCGCCGCCAAAGTGGCGCCGAAAATCCCCACCCATCCGGCTTCCGCCTAAGACGAACCTGTGGCAAGCCCGTATAGCCTGTGACAATCCCGTATAGAAAGTAAGGCTGCCACGGCCTTACTTCCTTTCAGCTCATCAGCCTCTACCGCGCATCATTTTGGTTAAATTTTAAGCTTTATAGCAACACTATATATAGTGGACGCCTGATAGACGTATTTTTACTATGCAACCTTGCTGTCATATTCCCCGTCAGCCCAGAAATGCGGCGGCCAAAGGTCTGATAAACGCCTTCCACAGGCCTTTACCTACGCTAAAATGATTTTTTTCACAAGCCTTCACATCACATTATATAGTGCTATACTTTGCGGAAATCGCCATATATAGGGTCAGAGCCGCTAACAGCCCGCATTCTGACAGTCAAGTCTCCGATGGGAGTCTCTACCCGTAAAATGGCGCGTTCTCTCCAGGGCCGCAAAGGCCCGGACATACACAGAACTTCATCGGACACCAGGTTTTTCACAACCTGCCGCACAAGTAAGGTGCACAACATATTGTGGTCGCCAGTTTTTGTAACGCAACACAGGAAGTTTACCTTGCGAATCAGTCGTATCTCGCAGCGCTATCTGAAATTGGCGGTCTGACCAACAACACTGCAGTTTTAAAATAAACCTTGTTCGGGGTTAGAAGATTTGAGGGATATTATGAACGCCAAAGTCCAGCAGCTTATCGCGCCTATTGATATGCAGCCCGCTTCCGTCGATATCTGGGAAACCAAATACCAACTGAAAACCAAGTCTGGAAGCCCAGTGGACAAAGACATCCTGGGTACTTACGAACGCGTCGCCAAGGCGCTGTCCTCCGTGGAAGCCGACAGCATACGCGAGAAGGTGCTGGCGGACTTCGTATGGGCGCTGGAAAACGGAGCCATTCCAGCCGGTCGCATCATGTCCAACGCTGGAGCGGAAGAACACAAGCCCGCCACGTCCACGATCAACTGCACCGTATCCGGCAGCATCATGGATTCAATGGACGATATCCTGCTGAAAAACCACGAAGCCGGCCTCACCCTCAAGGCTGGCTGCGGCATTGGTTATGAATTCTCCACACTGCGTCCGAAAGGCGCTTATGTAGCCGGCGCCGGCGCCACCACTTCCGGCCCATTGTCGTTCATGGATATCTTCGACAAGATGTGTTTCACCGTCTCCTCCGCCGGCGGACGCCGCGGTGCGCAGATGGCCACTTTCGACGTGCATCACCCGGACGTCTTTGATTTCGTTCGCGCCAAGCGCGAAGACGGTCGCCTGCGTCAGTTCAACCTGTCCCTGCTGATCACTGAAGACTTCATCAAAGCGGTTCAAAACGACGAAGATTGGCGTTTCTCCTTCCCCATCACTCGCAAAGAAGCGGAAGAAGACAACATTGACGTCAACGACGAAACCCAATACCTGTATCGCGACTTCCCGGTAAAAGACGGCTATATGACGGATGAAAGCGGCCGCGTCGCCTGCCGTATTTACCGCACAGTTAAAGCGCGTTCTATTTGGGACGCCATCATGACGTCTACTTATGACTTCGCCGAGCCAGGCTTCATCCTGATCGATAAAGTCAACGAAATGAACAACAACTGGTTCTGCGAGAACATTCGCGCCACCAACCCCTGCGGCGAACAGCCTCTGCCGCCTTACGGCAGCTGTCTGCTGGGCTCAGTGAACCTGACCAAGTTCGTGGAATATCCGTTCACTGAAAACGCCAAGTTCAACTTCGATAAGTATCGCAAGGTTGTGGCCATTTTCACCCGTATGCTGGACAACGTGGTGGAGATCAACGGTCTGCCGCTGGAAGGTCAGCGTCACGAGATTCAGTATAAGCGCCGCCACGGCATGGGCATTCTGGGCCTGGGCTCCACGCTGGCCATGCTGCGCATGCCTTACGGATCAGACGAATCCGTCAGCTTCACTGAAGAAGTGTGCCGTGAAATGGCGCTGGAAGGCTGGCGCCAAGGTTTGGAGCTGGCGAAAGAAAAAGGTCCGGCTCCTATCATGGAAGACACTTTTGTCGTCACCGAAGAAATGCTGCGCCTGCGTCCGGAAATGGCGAAAGACGGCCTCAAAGCCGGCGACAAACTGAAAGGTAAAGTGCTGCACGCCAAGTACAGCCGCTACATGCAGCGCGTTGCGGAAGCTGATCCCAAGCTGGTCGACGCACTGGCCAAAAAAGGCGCGCGCTTCACCCACCATACGTCCATTGCTCCTACTGGCACCATTTCCCTGTCTCTGGCCAACAACGCCAGCAACGGTATTGAGCCCAGCTTCGCCCATCACTATTCCCGTAACGTGATTCGCCAGGGCAAGAAGACCAAAGAGAAAATGGACGTTTTCTCCTATGAGCTGCTGGCGTATCGCCACCTGGTCAATCCCAAAGCGATGCCATTCTCAGAGGACGCCGAAGCGCAACTACCTGCGTACTTCACTACCAGTGACGACGTGACGCCCAAGCAGCACGTGGATATTCAGGCGGCGGCGCAACTGTGGGTGGACTCCTCCATCTCCAAAACCGCCAATGTCCCGACCGATTTCCCATATGGGGAGTTCAAGGACATTTACATGTACGCCTACGAAAAAGGCCTGAAAGGCTGCACCACCTTCCGCTTCAACCCGGAAGCCTTCCAGGGCGTACTGGTCAAAGAGAAAGACCTGGAGAACACCTTTTACGAGTTCACCACCGAAGATGGCCAAACCATTAAGCTGAAAGGCAACGAAGAAGTTGAGTACGACGGTGAAACCCACACCGCCGCTAACCTGTTCGACGCCTTGAAAGAAGGCACTTACGGAAAATACTGAGGCGAAGTCCTGGCGATTTCGTAAAATCGCCGGGTTTCTCCATAGAAAATGTTAAAAATGGGCGCATAATATGCGCCTGCAGCTAGGTTTTCCTGGGAAAACCTGAGCAAAGCCACCGTACACAAGGGTATACAGTCATGGCTGTTAAAATTGAAAAGAAAATTGTCGGCTACAAAGTTCACAAGCCCAGTGACGTTGCGCCGGCGAGCGAACCGGTTCAGGAGCAACCACAGCCGGTTGAAATGAATGAAAAAATCGAGCGCCCGGATTTCCTTCTCGGCACGACGTACAAGATCAAACCCCCGGTGTCGGAGCATGCGTTTTATATCACCATCAACGACATCCTGTTGAATGAAGGCACCGACCACGAAGCTCGTCGTCCGTATGAAATCTTCATCAACTCCAAATCCATGGAACACTTTCAGTGGGTTATCGCACTGACGCGGGTTATCTCCGCCGTGTTCCGCAAAGGCGGCGACATCACCTTCCTGCTGGAAGAGCTGCTGTCCGTGCACGATCCCAGCGGCGGCTACTACAAGAAAGGTGGTATTTTCGTCCCCTCCCTGGTGGCGGAAATCGGCGCAGTCATTGAAAAGCACATGAAAGCGCTGGGCATTATCGAGTCCGAGGAAATGAGCGACGCTCATAAACGCATGATCGCGGAGAAACGCGCAGAGTACGAGGCGCGGCAGAAAAATGAAGCGAATGCGGATGGCTCCGCCTTCCCTGCAAACGCGACAATGTGTAAGAAATGCAGCCAAAAATCTGTGATCTTGATGGATGGATGCCAAACCTGTCTCAATTGTGGCGACAGTAAGTGCGGCTGAACAACTGTTAATAAAGTTGTTATGAAATCAATGTCAAAATAGGAGGGTGAGTCCCTCCTTTTTTCGTTTTTGGAAACGGTGGACCGAGATTTGCAAGATAACTAAATCCAAGTAGACTAACGCCCTACACAACTTCAAGGAGAATATATGATTAAAAAGTGCCTGTTTCCGGTAGCGGGTTATGGAACCCGATTCCTGCCCGCCACCAAAGCCATGCCTAAAGAAATGCTGCCTGTCGTAAGCAAACCACTGGTTCAGTACGGCGTAGAAGAAGCAGTCGCCGCCGGCATGAACTCTTTCGGTTTTGTTACCGGCCGGGGTAAGCGGGCCATTGCGGACCACTTTGATATTTCTTATGAGCTGGAACAACAGATCAAGGGAACCGGTAAGGAAGAGCTTCTCTCCAGCATTCGCAGCCTGATAAATAACAATAAATTCTCATTCACCCGCCAAAATGAAATGAAAGGTTTAGGACACGCTATTCTTTCCGGACAGACTCTGATCGGCGACGAGCCGTTCGCAGTTGTACTTGCAGACGACCTCTGCATGGTGGAAGAAGGCGAAGACAGCGTGCTGGCCCAGATGACCAAGCTGTACAATCAATTCCGTTGCAGCATTGTGGCCATCCAGGAAGTTCCACACGACGAAGTTCATAAGTATGGCGTCATCGCCGGCGACCCAATGAAAGAAGGCCTGTTCCGCGTCACAGACATGGTGGAAAAGCCGCCCGTCGACCAGGCTCCGTCCAACTACGCCATTATCGGCCGCTATATTCTGACGCCGGATATTTTCGACATCATCCGCGACACAGAGCCCGGTAAGAACGGCGAAGTTCAAGTGACCGACGCACTGCTGAAGCAAGCCAAAGACGGCTGCGTGCTGGCGTATAAGTTCAAGGGACGTCGCTTTGACTGTGGCAGCATCGATGGCTTTGTTGAAGCCACCAACTATGTCTACGAAAACGTGTACAAAAAAGGCCTGATGTAATTCATCACCTTTTTCCATGCACCAAAAAAGCGCCTAAACGGGCGCTTTTTTATTTGGGGCGCCCTGCTATCCAGAACAGAGCATACAGACAAAGACAATAGACGCGAACTGAGGGAAGCATCATTCTCCGCTATTCATTAACTGCAGGATAAAGCGCTTTTTATCTTCGTCACTGGCGCGAAAGCGTTTCAGCAACAGCCGCTCCGTCGAGTCGGGCAATGCCTCTTCCATCACTTTGGTCAGGCGCTCAATGACCGTATCCAAGTCCCCATCCTCGCCCAACTCAAAACCGGGTAAGTCCAACTGAGGATTGGTTTTTTCGTTCTGATCAAAGTCCAGCAGCGCATCCAGGGAAACGCCCGTCTTTACGCAAAGGTCAAACAGATTATCGATAGAAGGGAAACAACGCTGGGATTCAATGGGATTTTCCCAACCAGCCACAACCGTGACATCCACCTGACAAAAGGTAGCGATGTCCTCAAGGGTAAGCTTTTTCTTGTGCCGAAAATCCCGAAGGCGCTGATAGAAGGTTCGAAGATACTTCATGCCCCGCTCCGTGACTGGTTTTCGGCAATCGTATCACTAAAAAGTCAATACAAACCAGCCATTCGGACGCCACAAGGGCCGAAGACAACAAACTATTTTTGAATAATTTCAGAAACTAAAAAAGATCACTGACAAAGAAGGGAATTGGTAGGACCGACCAGATTCGAACTGGTGACCTCCACGATGTCAACGTGGCGCTCTAACCAACTGAGCTACGGTCCTGCTGTCAGCGGGTGCGTAAGATAACAAAGAAGCCTGACCTGAGCAAGCACTTTTATTCATATTACGCACATCCGATAAATATTTGATTCTTTCCACGAAATGCGGCTAAAAAACGTACTCACAAGCCCATGGAGATAAAGGAAATATACTCTACCAGATCTCCACGTTGAATCGTCGTATTTGCTGGCGCTACAGCAAAGCCATCCGCCCAGCTTGCGGAAGACAGCACGCCTGAGCTTTGATTGGGATGCATTTCCAGCCCCGCCCTTCCCTCATCGTCCACTGAGACTCTCACGCGCAGATATTCCTCACGCCCGCCAGGCCTGGGGATATCAAACAACGCGGGCAGGCGCGCCACCGCAGACGCCCCACTCTCAGCAGCGCCCTGCATCTTCAAAATATAGGGGCGCGCCAGTATGCAAAAAGTCACGAACACTGCGGCAGGGTTACCAGGAAGGCCTAGAAACGGGGTTGCGCCAACCTGACCAAAAGCAAGGGGCTTACCGGGCTTTATGGCCAACCGCCACATATTCAGCTCCCCGTTCGCTTCCACCGCAGCCTTGACATGATCCTCTTCTCCCACCGAAACGCCTCCGCTGGAGATAATCAAATCCGCACCCGCTGCCACCTGCAATAACGCCCGCTCCGTCGCCTCGTAGGTGTCGGCTATCACGCCAAGATCGATAATCTCGCACTGAAAGCGAGATAACAGGCCACACAGGGTGTAGCGGTTCGAGTTATAAATCTTTCCCGCCGGCAGAGGCGCGCCAGGCTCGACCAACTCATCGCCCGTGGACAACACCGCCACCCGAAGTTTGCGACGCACTTTAACCTGCGCCACGCCTACGGAGGCGATCAGACCCAGGTCCTGCGGAAGCAGCTTCTTACCTGCGCCAACAACAGTCTGTCCTACCTGGATATCCTGACCGGCCTGACGCAGATTATTGCCTTGTCGCACCCCAGCGGGAACAACCACGGTCTCGCCTTCCAGCCGACAGTGCTCCTGCATGACGACAGCGGCGGCGCTCTCAGGAATAGCCGCCCCCGTAAAAATGCGCGCCGCAGAACCCGCTTTTAAGGGCGCCGGACTTTCTCCCGCGGGGATACGCTGAGAAATTGGCAGCGCTATTTCCAACTCCGCCTCGCATGCCTCTCTGGGAATGGCGTAACCATCCACAGCGCTATTATCCGTTGGAGGGACCATAATGGCCGATACCACATCCTCCGCCAGCACTCTGCCAGCCGCTTCAAGCAGAGGAACAATTTCATCCCCTACGATGGGCTGCGCAGCCGCTTGCAGAATACCCTTGGCGTCCGCGACAGGGCGCAGCCCAGAAGACGGCGCGTCACAACCGTGGCGACTATGCGCCTGAGTATTGGAGGCGCTCATCCGCGAGGTCCGCAGCCGGGCTTCTCTGAGCCCTCAGCAGACTTTCCCGGCTGCTTCAACAAGCCAACAAAGTTACAAGGCTTATGTCGCGCATCCAGTTGTTCGGCGATGATTTTATTCCAAGCGGTTTTACAGGCGTTGGTAGAGCCCGGCATGCAGAAAACCACCGTGCCATTAGCCAGCCCGGCAATGGCTCTGGACTGCACAGTAGAGGTGCCAATCTCTTGATAGGATATGGCGCGAAACAGCTCTCCAAACCCTTCCACTTCTTTATCGAACAGCGGCTTGATCGCTTCCGGGGTACTGTCTCTGCCGGTAAAACCAGTGCCGCCGGTGATCAACACCACCTGCACTTGCGGGTCCGCAATCCAGGCGGAAACCACCGCCCTCATCAGATAGACGTCATCTGGAATCAACGTCCGATCAACAATTTCATGTCCCGCTCCCCGCGCGCCGTCCACAAGAGCCTGTCCGGAGGTATCCGTCTCCTGCGTGCGAGTATCGGAAACGGTCAACACCGCCACATTGAGCGGCATGAACTCGGCTACGATATGCTGTCCCATGATTTTACACCTTGACCATTTGTGTCGGATTCTGCCGGGAGCAGGCAGAAATTACTATTTCCCAATATAGGTATACACGGAACCCAGTTGCTCAGGGCCGGATTGAGTCACCTGCAGATCTTTGAGCAACCCGTCGCTAAGCCCATAGCACCATCCATGCACTGACAACGGCTGCCCTCTGCTCCAGGCGTTCTGAACGATGCCTGTATGGCAAACGTGGCGCACCTGATGCATGACATTGAGCTCGCACATGCGGTTGACGCGCTCGCCCATGTCTTCAATGGCGTCCACTTCATCCTGATGTTGGGCGTAAATATCCTTGATATGCCGCAGCCAGTTATCGATCAAGCCGAACTGATCCGCGCCCAGCGCCGCACGCACGCCGCCACAGCCGTAATGGCCGGTGACGATAATATGCCGCACTTTCAGGACTTCCACCGCAAACTGGATGGAGGAAAGGCAATTGAGATCAGAGTTGACCACCACGTTAGCGACGTTGCGGTGCACAAAGACCTCTCCGGGCAGCATGCCGACGATTTCATTCGCCGGCACGCGGCTGTCGGAGCAGCCGATCCACATGAAAGTGGGCGCCTGTTGGCGCTCCAAAGTTGGAAAAAAGTCGGGATCAGCCTTACGGATTTTCTCCGACCATTTTTTGTTGTTTATAAGAAGCTGATTAATTTCGTCCATCTATCACACACGATAATAGTCACGATACCATTCAACAAATTTCTTAACGCCCTCTTCCACTGTCGTGGAGGGACGATAACCCACATCGTCGATCAGCGCCTGCACATCCGCATAGGTGGCGGGCACATCGCCAGGCTGCATGGGCAGCAGATTTCTTTCCGCTTTTTTGCCCAGGCACTCTTCCAGAATTTCTATATAGCGGGACAACTCCACCGGATTGTTGCTGCCGATATTGTAAATGCGATACGGCGCTTTGCTGGTGCCTGGATCAGGCTGCATGCCGTCCCATTCGAGGTTGCTCGGAGCCACGTGATCCAGCGTACGGATGATGCCTTCCACAATATCGTCGATATAAGTGAAGTCGCGCTTGTGCTTGCCATAGTTGAATACGTCGATTGGCTCGCCAGCGATGATTTTGCGTGTAAAAATAAATAGCGCCATATCCGGACGCCCCCAAGGACCGTACACGGTAAAGAAGCGTAAACCCGTCGTCGGAATCCCATACAGCGAACTATAAGTATGGGACATCAGCTCATTGGACTTCTTGGTCGCAGCATACAGGCTCAAAGGGTGATCCACATTGTCATGCACGGAGAAAGGCATGGATTCGTTAGCGCCGTATACAGAGCTGCTGGAAGCATAAACCAGATGATCAACCTTGTTATGACGGCAGCCTTCCAGAATATTCATGTGTCCCACCAGGTTCGCGGACACATAGGCATGCGGGTTTTCGATGGAGTAACGAACACCGGCCTGAGCGGCAAGGTGCACCACGCGATCAGGCTTGTGTTTGGCGAATAGCGCTTCAATGCCTTCGCGATCCGCGACATCCAGGCGCACATCAGTAAAGCCTTTGTATGGCGTCAAACGTGCGAGACGGGCTTCTTTCAGGGAAATTTCATAATAATCATTGAGGTTATCAACACCGATAACCTCATCCCCACGATCCAGCAACCTCAATGCGACATGAGAGCCGATAAAGCCGGCCGTTCCTGTTACTAATACTTTCATTTTACATCCCCCTATACGAATTCAGTCTCGAAGCGCGCCTGACGAAAAACAGTGCGCCAGGCGCTCAAAAACAACTCAAGCGCCCTGCAAACAATCAGGGCGCAGTCACATCAGAAATGAACGCTTACTCCGAGATATGGTCCGCCGATATTCACATCAGCGTCCACATCGCTGACATCGTCCAGCTCCAGTTGCATTTCACGCCAACCCAGCTCAACGCCCACCACCTCAATTTCATAGTTGATGCGGGCGGTAACGTCGAGCATACGGTTGTCGCTGTATTTCAGGCCTGCAAGAGATGCGCCGGCGCTTAAGCCGGTAAGAGGAAGGTCCACACCCACTGCGCCGTACAGCATCGGCACGACTTCGTCGATGGCTGTGGTGCTTTCATTTGTGGATGCGCCTTTTTGCTTAATTGTGATCTCACCGTCAAAAATACGGGCCTGCAGACCAAGGTCAAGTGATACGACATTATCTAAAAGACGCCAATAGGCTATAAGGTCGGTATGGGTCAGATCCACGTCGGTGTCGACATCGCCAGTAAAGGTCACGCCATCGAATGTTTTGGTCAACGTGCCTTGGCCGTTCTGGCTCAGCTCGGTGTACTGCAGGCGCAAATTGGGCAGCCCGGGAACAAAGTGCTCAAACGCCACATAGCCCTGAATGAATGTGTCGTCGCCCAACCCCAGATCATTTTCCAGGTCCACGGATTCTGAACCCGACTGGACGTCGCCGGTAAAGTCCGCGTTCCAGCCGCTCACGCCGGCGAACAGCCCAATCGTATCAGCATAAGCGCCGTTACAGGCAATCGCCGCCAATAACGTCATCGTTGCTCTTTTCATTAATTATTCCTCTATTTCATTGGCGAATAGCCCGCCCTGCTTTACCAGATGGGCTTAAAGTAATGAGAGGAGCCTGCGTCAGGCCGGGCGTCGTGCGAAGGCTCCCGGGCACAGCTTAATTATTGATTATGAACGCTTGCTGAACCAACTTTATTTACAAAAAGGGCCGGCGATGGCCGGCCCGATTAGGAGAGTGATTAGAACTGGACGCCTAACCTGCGGCCGACTTCTTCGTAATATTCGATGACGTCGCCCAGATCCTGACGAAAACGGTCCTTGTCCATTTTCTCACCAGTGGCCTTGTCCCAGATACGGCAGCCGTCAGGGCTGAATTCATCACCCAGCGTAACCTTGCCGTCAACCAAGCCGAACTCCAGCTTATAATCCACCAGGGTCATGCCGGCGGCGTCGAACAAAGACTTCAGAATCTCGTTCACTTTGAAAGTCTGCGCCTTCATTTCCTCCAGCTGCTCGTCCGTCGCCCAACCGAAAGCCCGCGCATGATGCTCATTAATCATCGGATCATGCAGCTCATCGTTCTTCAGGAACAGTTCGTAAGTAGGAGGAGTCAGCTCCATGCCTTCACGAATTCCCAAACGGCGACACAGGCTGCCGGCGGCCACGTTACGCACAACGCACTCCACAGGAATCATCTGCAAACGCTTCACCAGGGACTCACGCTCGGAAAGCAGGCGAACAAAATGGACGGGCACGCCAGCTTCCGCCAGCTTGCCCATAATGAAAGCATTGAATTTATTGTTTACTTCACCCTTGCGGCTCAGCTTCGCTTTCTTTACACCGTCGAAAGCGGAAGTATCGTCACGGAACTCCATTACAAACAGGTCCGCGTCATCCGTTTTAAAGATCGACTTGGCTTTTCCAGAATACAGCTCTTCGAGCTTTTGCATTGAGGGCGTCTCCGCAGTTAGTTGAATTAAGACATGTTATCCAGAATCTTGTTCAGCAGGATCAACTGCTCTTGCCGGCCAACGTCCGACGACGTTGGTTCGGAGGATATGTGTACGCCATCGTCTGCGGGAGACAGCAAAACACGGAAGTTGAACCTGTCGGACAGTTTCTCTTCCTCTTTACCGCCAAACCAGCCAGACCACCAGCTTGTGTTTTTCTCATGCTCTTTCTCGACGAAGCGCACGAAGTACACACCCTCGCTCCGGTTGATATCAATCACGGGAATGCGGCTGTCATTTAACGCCTGCCCCAGCGCAAACCAAGCGCGGTCATAATTGAGATCCACCCGCAGATAGGGTTGATCAGCATTCTCCACCAGCGATACGCGAGACTCGCCGCCGATATTCTGCGCCACCAGCGAGTAACTACCCAAGCTCTCGCCTTGATCGCTCATATACTGACGCATATCCGTCAACAGGCTTTCCTGCTGAGGCGTTGGCCCCATCAATGGCATACCCTGGACCGTCACTCGAACCTCCGAGCTCAGTCTTTTCAAACCTTGCTGCACTCTCACTTGCAGTTGCAACTGCTCATTGCTGACATAAGGCTGCAACTGCATTTTGCTGACAAACTCAGACGCTTTCAGCGAGTTCATCGGCAGACTCACCTGCATGCGCCCTTCCGCGGTATCCACTTCCGCCACGCTGCCGCCGATGGACTCCCAATAGCGTTTCAGCGCAGGCCAGACTTTCCCTGGCGGCTCACTGGCCAGCAACCAGATATCGTCAGCCGTTTTCTTGATGGCGAAATGCTCTTGCAACAGATCAGAGCCAGGCGCTGGCGGAGGCGGAACCACGAAGTCCTTGCTGGCGACAAACGCCTTTTCCGCGTGCGGCACAGGGAAACGGTCCTGTAAGCGACGGGTGGAATACCACTCCGGCACGACCAAAGGATCGCCGCGCTCAGCCTGCATATATTGATTGGAACGGTCAGTCATGAGACTGCATCCCGACAGCCCCGCCGCAATAAGAACACTACTTAATAAACGTTTCATCAAAACAGAGGCCGCCCGTTATTCGCTAATCAGATCCAACGCCAGCAGAGCGTCGCGCACTTGTGGTCTGCGTTCAGGGCTCAACTCCGTCAGCGGGAGACGAATCCCGGAACTGATCAGCCCCATTTCAGCCATCGCCCACTTCACCGGGATAGGGTTGGATTCTACGAACATGGCGCTATGCAGCGGTTGCAGTTTCTCCTGCAGGGCGCGAGCGGCGTCCGCATCGCCTTTCAAAGCAAACTCACACAGGCTGGACAATAATTTAGGCGCTACGTTGGCGGTGACGGAAATATTGCCTTTGCCGCCGGCGAGCATTAACTCAACCGCAGTGCCGTCATCCCCAGAGTAAACCGAAAACCCCTCAGGGGAGGCGTTAATAAGCTGCCGCCCTCTTTCCAGGTTACCCGTCGCGTCTTTAATCCCCACTATATTAGGGATCTGCGCCAATCGCAGCGCGGTCTCATTGGACATATCGCAGGCGGTGCGCCCTGGCACGTTGTAAAGAATCTGTGGAATATCGACGGCTTCCGCCAGCTTTTTGAAATGCTGGAAAAGACCTTCCTGAGTGGGCTTGTTGTAGTAGGGAGTTACCAGAAGACAGGCGTCAGCGCCGGCTTTTTTCGCCTGCGCCGTGAGATGCAGGGCTTCGGTCGTGGAGTTGGCGCCCGTGCCTGCAATAACGGGGATGCGTCCGTTGACGTAATCCACCACCCGCTTGATAACTGTTTCGTGCTCTTCAAAATCCAGGGTCGCGGACTCCCCTGTGGTGCCTACGGCGACAATGCCGTGAGTGCCGTTATCAATATGAAAATCGAGCAATCGGTCAAGGTTTGGCCAGTCAATGGCGCCATCCTCAAGCATGGGAGTCACCAATGCAACCAAGCTACCTTTTATCATCTTGTTCTCCACGTATTAACAACTAGTTCTTTACGCACTAAACCGGCGTCGCAGGACGCTTGTGGAATAAAACGCGCCGCCTATGGACAACGCTCGCCATCCATGCGGAATAGGAATGCCATGAATAATTCCGGAATGTGCTGTAAAGCGATTTCACAACAGCGCTTGGACGGCGCCGAGAGCCCTTCCTCTACTAACCCGGGTATGGTACTTCCCACCCTTAATATTAACAAGACTGGCGCGGATAAAAGGACCCGCAACGCCACGCCCCGGGGACACTTGACAGTGGCGGGGGCCCGGAGGAGTATGTGCGTTGCAATCCATCTACACATATACATTAAGAATGGGAAATACATTGCCTAGAGAAAATTATCTGGTCATTTCCGCTATTGGCGAAGACCGCCCTGGAATCGTTAACGAACTGGCCAAAGCCTGCTCAGACTACCAGTGCAACATTGTCGACAGTCGCATGACGGTGCTGGGAACTGAATTCGCCCTGGTTATGATGGTGTCCGGCAGCTGGGACGCCATCGCCAAACTGGAAAATATAATCCCCCCCCTGGCCCGCAAGCTTGATCTAAACCTGATCATTAAACAGACTCAGGCCCGACGCCCAGCGCGCGCGCTCACTTATAACGTCAATGTAGTGGCGCTGGATCACCCAGGCATCGTCTACCGGATTGCGCAGTTCTTTTATTCCCGCAAAATCAATATCGATGAGCTACAGACCAACACCTACAGCGCCCCGCATTCCGGCACGCAGATGTTTAATATCAACATGACCGTAAACATTCCTGCGGATATGCACTTGGCGAGTTTGCGCGAAGAGTTCATGCTGTTCTGCGACGACCTTAATCTGGACGCAGTACTGGAGCCAATGCGCTCAATTTAACTTAGCGCGACACACATCCGTCATTAGAGCGCCAACGTAAAACGCACAGTTAGGCGCTCCGCGCATCTATTAATCCCCATCAATTCGACCAAAACAGAAATAAGGAGCCACCATGGCGCAACCAGGACAAACCGTTCCCGATTTCGAGGCCCAGGCCACTCCAGATCAAACCGTTCGACTGAGCGACCTGAAAGGCAAAAATGTCGTCATTTATTTCTACCCTAAGGACCATACTCCAGGGTGCACCACAGAAGGCCAGGATTTCAGAGATAACTACGCCGAATTCGAAAAGCTGAACACAGTGGTGTTCGGCGTCTCTAAAGACAGCCTGAAAACCCACCAAAATTTCAAAGCCAAACACGACTTCCCATTCGAACTCATCACGGACCCGGACGAGGTCGTATGCAAGGTATTCGACGTAATCAAACTAAAGAAGCTTTATGGCAAGGAATACATGGGAATTGATCGCTCAACCTTTCTCATTGACGCCGAAGGCGTGCTGCGCAACGAGTGGCGCAAAGTAAAGGTGAAAGGACACGTAGCGGAAGTACTGGAAGCCGCCAAAGCGTTGTAAAGGCAGCCAAAGAACTTTCTTGATTTTATGGACGAGCCCGGATCGCCGGGCTCGTCCTGACATTACACTCCCGCCGCTTTGACGGTTGGCCAGGCTGAAAAGATCGCCTTCAATAAGGTCGCCAGAGGAATCGCGAAAAACACTCCCCAAATACCCCACAACCCGCCAAATACCAATACGCTGACAATAATCACCACTGGATGCAGGTTCACCACTTCGGAGAACAACAATGGCACCAATACATTACCATCCAGCGCCTGAATAACGCCGTAGGCCACCATCAACCAGATGAAATCAGGACCCCACCCCCACTGAAACAGCGCAATCAACGCCACAGGAATGGTCACAATCGCCGCACCAATGTAGGGAATCACCACCGACAGCCCAACCAGAACCGCCAACAGCAGAGAATAGTTGAGCCCCATCAGTACGAATGCGACATAGGTCGCCACCCCCACGATCAGAATCTCCAACACCTTGCCGCGGATGTAGTTGGCGAACTGCATGTTGGCCTCCGCCCAGATATTGGTCATTAAGCGACGCTCTGTAGGCAGCAGCGTCGATAGCGAATTCAAAATGACGCCGCGATCTTTCAGGAAGAAAAACACCATAATCGGCACCAGCACCGCATAGATCATGATCGCCAGCAAAGTGGGAATGCTGGATAAAGAGAAAGAGAAAACCCACTGCGTGATTTTGCTCACTTCCGTCGTCAATTGACGAGACAGCCCCACCACACTCTCTTCCGTAAAGAATTGAGGGTATTGCTCAGGGAGGAGTTTTATCAAGGTTTGCAGATTGGTCATCATGGTGGGCAGCTCCTGAAATAAGGAGGTGACCTGACGCACCATCAACGGGAGGATCAGCAGCACGCTCGCCAGCGTCACGCCTACGAATAGCGCAAATACGGAAAGCACTGCATAAATATGCCCCATTCCCAGACGCTGCAGCTTGATCACCAGCCCCTGCAGAATATAAGCAATGACAATACTGCCGATCACCGGCGCCAGCATGGCGCCGAAAAACGCCATCACCAGAACGCCCGCCACCAGCAGGATAAACAGAATGACGGCCTCCTCATCAGAGAAGTACTTGTCAAACCAGCTCTTAAATACTTTTAACATCGAAATGCGCTCACATCTAATGTCACCGGAGAGAATCAGCCGCGCAAGATCAGGAAATGAAACTCGCCCTCTTCCACCCTGCTCTCCACCAGAGTGTGCGCACTAAGTTGCAAATAGGAAGAAAAATCCCTTTGCGAACCTGGATCCGTCGTTAACACCAACAATTGTTCGCCAGCGGCCATCGCATTCAGTTTCTGCTTGGTCTTCAACAACGGCATCGGGCATTTCAAGCCCCTCAAATCAAGCGTGCTGACCGCCGCTTCCTGATTAGACATCGCCCCTCCAAATACCGGTTGATTCGCCCCGCATGATAGGGATATCAACTACATATTGCTATATTGTAATTGATAAGACGTCACTTCTTTCCGCCGATTGACGTACAATCTCAGGCGTTAAAGTATTAGAAGATTTCTCCAAAACAGCTTAAAGTCGTGTAAATCACGCATTCCGCCATTTGACGGATTCTGCTGCCGAAACCTGGTCCCATGCGCAAAAAATACCTTATCCCATTATTGTTCAGCCTGACTCTTCCCCCCGTCACTCACGCTGACGAATCAACGCTACCGGAGCTGGGCGACAGCAGCGGCGCAATCATTACGCCCGCCCAAGAGCAAGCGTTGGGGCAGGCTTGGCTGCGCTCTCTGCGCTCTCAGCTTCCTACGTACGCCGATCCGTTACTGACAGTTTACGTGCGAGACCTGATCTACAAACTGGCGCCCAACAGCGAGCTGCAGGACCACAACCTGACCACGGTAGTCGTCGACTCTAATATCCTGAACGCATTCGCCGTTCCCGGCGGCGTTATAGGCGTCAACGCCGGCTTGTTTTTGTATGCCCAAAGCGAACAGGAAATGGCCGGCGTGCTCGCTCACGAAATCGCCCACTTAAGCCAACGCCATTTCGCCCGACGCCTGGAAGAAAGCAAGATGCACACGGCTCTCAACATGGCGGGAATTCTAGCGAGCGTGATTATCGCCGCCACCGCCGGTTCAGATGCTGGCGTCGCAGCCTTAGCCTCAACACAGGCCTATTCGATACAGGAACAATTGAGCTATAGCAGACAGAACGAGCAAGAGGCGGACCGGCTCGGTCTGGAAACCCTCGCAGCCAGCGGCATGGAGCCTCGCGCCATGTCCACCATGTTTGAAAAGATGCTGCGCAACAACCGCTACGCACAGCAATTTCCTGAATACCTGCGCACTCACCCTCTGACAGAGAGCCGCGTATCGGACACCGCCGCCAGAGCCGCCAACTATCCAGCCGGCGTATACAAAGAAGACCCTGACTACTATATCATGCAAAGCCGCGTGCTTTTGCATTACGCCAAGAACGCCGAGGACGCCTTTAATCTTTTCAAGGCGCAAGCCACCGGCGGCACAGAAAATTCGCGCTTGGCTGCGTTGTACGGACAGGTGATCAGCGCCAACAAAGTGGAGCGCCCGCAGGACGCCAAAGAGGCAATGGAGCAACTGCTTAAAGTAGACAGCAATCGAATCTCCATCGTCATCGCCTACGCGGACTGGCTGGCGGCAAGCAAGAGAAACGATGAAGCCATTCAGGTGCTTAACAAGCATCTGCAGCGCAATCCAGGCAACTATCCGCTCAGTATGGATTTGGCCCGCCTGCTGAATCAACGGGGCGATCACAAGGAGGCGGAGCGCCTGCTACGCGGATTAACCTCCAGTTACGGCGCCGAGCCCAGCCTCTGGTATGAACTGGCGGAAACCCATGGATTGGCTGGCTCAATCGCCGAGCTACATCAAGCGCGAGCGGAATATTTCTATCTGACCGGAAATATCGCCAAAGCGACGCAACAGTTACGCCAGGCGCTCAGCAAAAGTGAAGGGAACTATCAAAGAATGACGGTCATCCAAAAACGGATGAAAGACTTTGCCGAGGCAGGAAAGGAATTTAAGTTTTAGCACTAAAGGCGCTCCATATCGAAGCGCCTTCATAGCCATATGATTACGCGTTGCCTTTTACGGCCATCTGGCGCTCTTTGGAGAAGTTAAGCATCCGCTGCAATGGGATAAGCGCCTTCTCCCGCAAATCCGCTTCCACGATAATTTCCTGACGCTTACTGATCAAAACGTCACGCAAATTCTCCAGCCCATTCATCGCCATCCAGGGACAGTGCGCACAGCTTCTACAAGTAGCGCCATTCCCCGCCGTCGGCGCCTCGATAAGCGTTTTCTCTGGAGCCATTTGCTGCATCTTATAGAAAATGCCAGCATCCGTTGCGACGATGAATTGCTCGTTCGACATGTTCTTGACCGCGTTGATCAACTGCGACGTAGAGCCTACAACGTCCGCCATATCCACGACAGCCTCCGGCGATTCAGGATGCACCAATACCGCAGCGTCAGGATAGAGCTGCTTGAGGTCAGACAAACCTTTTGATTTGAACTCCTCATGCACGATACAGGAGCCATCCCACAGCAAGATATCCGCTCCAGTCTTGTTTTTCACATAGCCGCCCAGATGCTTGTCAGGGGCCCATATGATCTTCTCGCCCCGCTCATGCAGGTATTCGACGATATCCAGGGCGATGCTGGATGTGACCACCCAGTCTGCGCGCGCCTTCACCGCCGCGGAAGTATTCGCGTACACCACTACCGTGCGGTCTTTGTGTTCATCACAGAACGCAGAGAACTCTTCTACGGGGCAACCGATGTCCAGTGAGCATGTCGCCTCCAGAGTGGGCATCAGAACCGTTTTCTCAGGGTTAAGGATCTTCGCCGTCTCCCCCATAAAACGAACGCCACACACCATCAGAGTGGACGCTGGATGTTGATTGCCAAAACGGGCCATCTCCAGAGAGTCTGCGACGCAGCCTCCGGTCTCTTCCGCCAACGCCTGCAACAAAGGATCAGTGTAATAATGAGCCACCAGCACAGCGTCTTCCTGCACCAACAGCTCTTTTATCTCCGCCTTCAGGCGCTCCGCTTCCTCCGGACTTAATTCACTGGCTTCGTGCTCTCGAGCGAGATGCTCCTGAACAAAAATTCGGTCGCTTATAGCACTCATCAATTTTGACCCGTATTTAATAGTATTTTGTATCCACAGCATTTTACCGCCATAGCGACATTATACGACATGATGAACGCCGATTAAGCCTTTCATCGACATACAGATAAGGAGCGCAAGGAACTGGAGTGCGGGAGAAACAAAAACGGGGCCTTGAAGGCCCCGCTTTGCAAAGAATGGTGGGTCGTGATGGATTCGAACCATCGACCAATTGGTTAAAAGCCAACTGCTCTACCGACTGAGCTAACGACCCAAGAAACTTTCTTGGATGACTATCGTCTCGATGACGACAATCTGGAATTTAATGGTGGGTCGTGATGGATTCGAACCATCGACCAATTGGTTAAAAGCCAACTGCTCTACCGACTGAGCTAACGACCCAAGCGAGGCGCATATACTACTGATTCTGAGGGAAATGACAAGAGGTTTTTTCAAATTTTTTTCAGAAAAAACGCATCTTTTTTTCAGACGCCCTCACTGCACCTGTCTTAAATAATCTTTCGCCAAATTTGCAGGGGAAGTGCCCGGAAAACGGCTGACAGTTTCACTCAAATACTTCTTCGCTTCAGCGTTATCGCCCAAACGATGAAAGGTAACGCCAAGCTTATACATGGCGTCTGGAGCCTTTCTATGTTCTGGATACTTTCCCACAACCACAACAAACGCCTGACGCGCCTGTTCGAGCTTAGGAATCACCAGATACACCTCTCCCAACCAATAATACGCATTAGCGGAAAGATCAGACTCCGGATACTTTTTGATGAAAGCATGTAAGGCTTCCACCGCTTTGTCATACTCACGCCGCTTGATCAAATCAAACGCCTGATCATACTCTTGCTGCTCCGCTGCAGAGGGAGGCGCTTTATTTGGCGTCAACACCAGCGACTCATCAGAGCTGCTCGCAGGACCTGGAGTTGGCGTAACTGACGCATCCACGCCCGTCGTGGGCGCAGGTCCGTCAACAGCGACAGGGGGACGGGTTTCCCGCGTCTGAGTCCCCTGGCGCTGCAACTCCAATATTCGCCGATCCAGATCAATGTAGCGCTCACGCTCTTGCTTCTTCATCTGGTCAACCTGATGCCTGAGCTCTTCCACTTGCCCTCTGAGCTCCCTCACCTCCTGTTGCATCTGCTCAAACATGTAGAGCATTTCCGCCGCAGAACCGCCCGCAGAAGGGGCTTGCTGTTGCGCCGGACGCACCTGCAGCACTGGCGTCGTCGTTGACGAAGCCGCCAACGCCAGTGGAGACAATGCTCCACACGCCAATACGCCAAGGAGAGTTACCTTCCGAATAGTTTTCTTAGACATCAGTTCGGCTATCCGTCCTTAATAGTTCAAATAAGATTACTTGTACTCAATCACTACGCGACGGTTCTTGTTCCAAGCTGCTTCGTTGTGAGAAGGATCAACCGGGAACTCTTCACCATAGCTAACAGTTTCGATCTGGCTATCGCTGGCGCCATTGACTACCAGGAAACGCTCGATCGCCTGCGCGCGACGCTCGCCCAACGCAAGGTTGTATTCTTTAGTGCCACGCTCATCCGCATAGCCGTTCAGAACCACTTTTACCGCAGGGTTAGCCGCCAGCAACGCCGCGTGAGCGCGCAGAGACATGTGAGAATCTGGCTTCACGATAGTTTTGTCGAAATCGAAGTAGAATACGCGCACTTCACGCAGAGCGTCTTGCTCTGCAGTCATTGCGTTTTGCTCAGCCAGACGCTGCTGCTCAGCCAATTCTTCTTCAGACAAACCAGAACCGTTGCCCAGGCCAACGCCGCCTGCGTCAGCGCCGTCTTGATCAACTACGCCAACAGTTTCGTCTGGTTTGGTATCGGTTGAAGTACAACCTGCTGCAATAAAAGAGACCAACACCAGCGCGAAAATATTACGAATACTCAGTACATTCATAGCTTTTCCTTACATACTTAGCTTGTTTTATCTTGAAATATACGGGGACCAGGCCGGTTCCCGCACGTCGCCAAACTGGGCCGGCAGGGTATACTTCGATCCGGAATTCACTCCTACAACCGCCAATACGCCCTTACCGTTTTTCTGGGTTGCATAAATTATCATACTTCCATTGGGCGCGACACTTGGAGATTCATCCATTTCGGTTTGCGTCAAAATCTGATCCTGTCCTGACTCCAAATCCAGTGACGCCACATTGAATGAACCGTCACGTTGATGAACATAATAGACCTTCTTGCCGTCAACGCTAAAACGAGGACGTGAATTATAGCGACCTTCGAAGGTCAATCTGCGGGGAGAGCCGCCAGAAGCATCCATCAAGTAGATTTGCGGGCCGCCGCCGCGATCCGAAGTAAAAGCAATAGTTCTGCCGTCTGGAGACCATGAAGCTTCAGTATCGATCGCCCAGTGATTGGTCAATCGCTTCAGGGAATTATTACGCAGGTCCAGCACATAAAGTTCGGCATTGCCGTCTTTCGACAAAGTCACCGCCAGTTTGGTTCCATCAGGAGACCAAGTCGGCGCACTATTCAGACCTTTAAAGGAAGTAACCTGCGTGCGCGTACCGGTGATAGTATCCTGAACATATATAGCAGGACGCTGAGACTCAAATGAAACATAAGCCAACTTTTTCCCATCCGGAGACCAAGCAGGCGAAATAATGGGCATAGATCTCTTAAGAAGCTCCGTCGAACGGCGACCATCGGCGTCCGCCACTTCCAACCTGTAAATATTCTTATTGCCGCTCTTTTCCAAAGTGACGTAAGCGATACGTGTGGAGAATACACCACGAATCCCAGTAACCGCCTCGTACACAGCATCAGCAACAGCATGCCCCATGTCTCTCAACTTCTCGCTTTTGCCGCTGAGAACTTTGCCAAGGACACGTTGCTGCGATTGAACGTTGTAGAGTTCATAGCGCACCTTATAGACCTGCGATGGCGCATCGTATTGAACACCGCCGACCAGCAGGTAACGCTGCCCCAGCAATCCCCAATCGCGAAAATATATTTCCTCAGCCTTGCTGGGAATACTTAGCATTTTGGTGCGGTCTAGAGGCTCTATATCTCCAGAACGCTTTAAATCCTCAGTGACAATTTGCCCGATATCTTCCGCCAGCGGTTGCCCTGACTCATTGGCGAATGGAACCACCGCCACAGGTATAGCGGCCCGACTCCCTTTATCAATTTCAATGACCAGATCGGCTCTCGCCAACCCGCTTATCAATAACACCAGTGTAAAAAAAATATGTTTTTTCATTGGAACATTTACAAATAGGCAGTGATTTTTATTTGGGACTAAAAATAATGGTTACGTTTCTGAATTCCCGATTAAACAAACTGGGATCAGAGGGTACAGAATATTTTCTTACCGCATTCGCGGCGCCAATCGCAGACTGATCGAAAGCGCTATTGCCGCTAGATTTAACAACCTTGACGGACAAAAGTTCTCCAGTTGGCAGCAACTGAAGCTGTAGCTCCGCCTTCAAGCCTTTGATCTCCCCCGGAGGCTGCAGCCAAGCCTGAACCAAAGAGGAATAAATCAGCGCTTTGTACTTCTCAACTTCAGTTAGTTCACGCTGTTGCCGCTGTGCAGAACTCTCCGCTTCAAGCTGCTCTTGCAAGCGACGCTCATACTCGGCCGCTTCCTGAGCCATTTTCAGCTCTTCCGCTTTTTTCAGCTCTTCCTGGCGCTTCTTCTCACGCGCCTCTTTCATCTGACGCTCAAGCTCTTTTTGCTTTTGCTCGGCCAGACGTTTTTCTTCCACTTTTTTCTTACGCTCAGCGTCTTTCTTTTTACGCTCTTCTTCCGCCTTGCGTTTTTCTTCAGCCTTTTTCTTTTCTTCGGCCTTACGCTTTTCGTCTTCCTGACGTTTTTCTTCCTCTTTCTTCTTGCGCTCCTCTTCCTGCTTTTTCTTCAGCGCAATGGCCTCTTGTTCACGCTTTTTTTCCGCCGCAGCCTTACGCTCAGCTTCCTGCTTCGCCTGCTCTTGACGCTTCAACTCTTCCTGGCGCTGCCTTTCCTGATCTTGCTGTTTCTTTTGTTGCTCTTCTTCCCGCTTCGGCTCTTCTTTCTTGACCGCGGGTTTAGGCTGAGGCTTGGTCATTTGCTTCAACGTTTCGGCGTCAATCACCATCGCCTGCATATGTGGAACAACAGGAGTCGGGGGCGTATGCGCGGACCAGCCCAGAAACGCCAGACCCGCAATACCCAAGTGCAAGATAACGGAAAACAGCGCCGGACCGATGTATCCGCTTTTTGGTTGATTACCGGGGCTATCCATCACAGCTTATCTTTCACCCATAACAGCTTAAGGCTTCTCTGTAATCAGCCCGACATTCGCCACGCCAGCGTCCTTCAACGCCGCCATCAGCCCCACTATCGTTCCGTACGGCACATTACGGTCGCCTCGCACCAGGACCATCACAGACTTATTGGCCTCCCGCACGGTGCTCACCCGCTTCACTACATCATCCAGAGGCATGGGCTTGGAACGGTCGTCGCCCACTTCCACGAAGTAAGCGCCAAACGCGTCAACCGACACCACTAGAGGGGGCGTATCGGGAGAAATCTGTAACGCTTCTGACTCTGTTTGCGGCAAATCCACGTCCACGCCCTGCATCAACATGGGCGCCGTAATCATAAAAATGACCAGCAGCACCAACATGACGTCGATGTAGGGGACGACGTTGATTTCCGCCATCTGCTTTTTCTTTACGCGAGTAAAATCCAAGGATTGGTTCTCCTTTTAAGAGGACTTTGCGTGAACTCTGCGATGCAGGATGCTGGAAAACTCTTCCGCAAAAGTCTGAAAGGAATTGGCGAGACTCTCGCTTCTGGCCGAATAACGGTTGTATGCGATTACCGCCGGAATTGCGGCGAAAAGCCCCATGGCCGTTGCAATCAACGCTTCAGAAATACCCGGCGCCACGGTAGAGATAGTGGCCTGCTGAATTTGCGCGAGCCCACGGAAGGAGTTCATGATCCCCCATACCGTACCGAACAGTCCGATATAAGGACTGGTGGAGCCGACTGTCGCCAGAAACGGCAAGTGGGCCTCCAACCGATCCATCTCTCTGGACATGGCGACGCGCATTGAACGCTGCGTGCCTTCCATCACTGCATCAGGATCGACGCCGGTTTGCTGGCGCAAACGAGAGAATTCTTTGAAACCGGAACGGAAGATTTGCTCCATGCCGCTATTAGGGTTCGGCGCGGCGCTGGACTCGCGGTAGAGCTGATTAAGATCCATACCGGACCAGAAACGCTCCTCAAATTTGGTGGTCGCCCTGCGCGCCAAGCCAAATATTCTGGCGCGCTGGAAGATAATCATCCAGGAGACAATCGAGGCTGCGAGCAGGATCAGCATGACAATCTGCACCAAAAAGCTGGCGTTGCTAATCAGCGCCCAAATTGAAAGTTTATCCTCCACTTATAGGACTCCTATTGCTGTTTTTATCGTGAGCGGGCCGCCGCCTTTCATAGCGGAGCCGCAAAAACTAAACGTTTATACCTTTTTGCAGCGCCGAGGCCAAATTTCCTGGAATCGGCCTGGGCTTAAAGCTGACTTTGTCGATGCAGGCGACTTTGACTCTACCCGAGACCAGCAGTTCCGCCTTAGCGCCTCGAGTGATGTTCTGCTCAAACTCCATGTAGGTGCGCCCCAATTTGACAATGTTGGCGCTTACCGCCACTTCGTCGTCAAGTCGCGCCGGGCTGTGATATTGCAAGGCTAAACTATGCACGACGAACTGGGCGTCAAGATCCACCGTCTCCAGTCTGGGGAACCCAAGAGACCGGATGAACTCGGTGCGAGCTCTTTCCATAAAACGCAGATAGTTGGCGTAGAAAACGATACCGCCAGCGTCAGTGTCTTCAATATATACTCGAACGGGCCACACAAACGAGCCGGAAGTCATTAAATTCCCTTAATAAAATTTCGCCAAAAGCCTTGTCATCTCTACTCCGGCATAGTTAATCCGAAGTGATCGTACGCCGCCTGAGTCGCCACCCTGCCGCGCGGCGTGCGCATTAGGAAACCCTGTTGAATCAGATATGGCTCCACCACATCCTCGATCGTGCCCTTTTCTTCACCGATAGCCGCAGCCAAACTCTCCACGCCCACCGGACCGCCATCAAACTTTTCCATGACGGCCAGCAACAGACGGCGATCCATATGATCGAAGCCGTGCAAATCCACGTTCAGCATGTTGAGAGCCTTGTCCGCCACATCATTGGTAATGGCGCCGTCCGCTTTTACTTCCGCATAATCGCGCACGCGACGCAGTAAGCGGTTGGCGATACGGGGCGTTCCTCTTGAGCGTCTGGCGATTTCATGGGCGCCGCCGTCATCAATAGAGACGCCGAGCAAGCTGGCCGAACGGGAAACGATATGGCGCAAATCCTCAACCGAGTAAAACTCCAAGCGCTGCACAATTCCAAAACGGTCTCGCAGCGGCGACGTCAGCAGTCCCGCCCGGGTGGTGGCGCCCACCAGGGTAAACGGAGGCAGATCCAGTTTGATGGAGCGCGCCGCCGGCCCTTCCCCGATCATGATATCCAGCTGGTAGTCTTCCATCGCCGGGTATAACACCTCTTCAACCGCCGCGCTGAGCCGATGAATTTCATCGATGAACAGCACGTCCTTCGGCTCCAGATTGGTCAATAGCGCAGCAAGATCGCCGGCTTTTTCCAATACGGGGCCAGAGGTGGTTTTGATGGAGACGTCCATCTCGTTGGCGATGATATTCGCTAACGTGGTTTTACCCAGCCCAGGAGGACCGAATATCAGGGTGTGGTCTAATGCTTCCTGGCGTCCACGCGCAGCATTGATGAAGATCTCCATTTGCTCACGCACCTGAGGCTGGCCGACATAGTCTTCCAACCTTTTAGGGCGTATGGCTCGATCTTGAGAATCTTCCTGCAGAGTGGCGCTTGGCGAGATAATGCGATCTGCTTCGATCATGGGGTGTTTTTGAGGTCTTTATTGGCGTCAAACGTTCGGGGCATCATAGCGTGGCTACTTGGTTTTTACCATCCCCTTCAGGGACAGGCGGATCAGCTCATCACGCCCCATGCCGTCCTTATATACCGCGTTAATCGCGCGACTGGCTTCCTGCGGCTTGTAGCCCAAAGCCAGTAAAGCGGCTTCCGCTTCTTCAAGATGGGAATGCCCGCCAGCAGACTGATTCAGCAGCTCCGGCGTCGCCGATTCACGATCTCCTGCGTCCCAGTCTTTGATCCGGTCACGCATTTCGATCAACAGCCTTTCTGCCGTTTTTTTACCCACGCCAGGCATCTTGGTCAGGCGAGTGAGATTATCGCCGCGAACGCACTCAACAAACTCATTCGGGGACATGTGAGACAGAATCGCCACCGCCATTTTCGGGCCCACGCCATTGACCTTCAGCAGTAAGCGAAACAGTTCGCGATCTTCGCGACGGATAAACCCGTACAACAGTTGCGCGTCTTCACGCACCACGAAATGCGTAAATAAAGAGCAGGATTCGCCCAACTTGGGCAAATATCCCAGTGCAGACAAAGGCACTTCCACCTCGTAACCTACGCCATTCACATCCAACAATACGAAAGGCGGATGATTTTCCGCCAACTTACCGACCAGTCTTCCGATCAAGGGAAACCTCTTCTTTTATATATCAGCCAATAATTTCAAGAGCGCAATCGCATCAAAAACCTAACATGCGACCATAAGCGGCCAACAATTAACCAGCGCTCAGTAAAAAGGACTTATCGCATGCGACCACGGCGACTGCCCGACACCGATCCAATACGCATCAAACTTTGCTGGGTATGCAGATGGCAGACAGCGATCGCCAGGGCATCCGCCGCGTCCGCCTGCGGCTTGGCCTCCAAAGCCAGCATTGCCTGCATCATATGTTGCACCTGCCACTTTTCCGCATTCCCTTTACCTACGACAGACTGCTTTACCTTTTTGGCGGAGTATTCCGCCACCTGCAGTCCCTGTTCCGCCATGGCCAGAATCGCCACGCCTCGCGCCTGCCCCAGCTTCAGCGCGGAGTCCGCGTTACGAGCCATAAAAACCTGCTCAATCGCCGCTTCGTGAGGCGCATACATGCTGACGACCTGAGTCACCCCCAGATAGATACACCGCAGGCGCTCCGCCAATGTCTCCCCGGTGACGCGAATACAACCGCTGGCGACATAGCGAGGCTTGCCGCCTCCCCATTCCACCACACCATAACCCGTGAATCGCGAACCGGGGTCTATACCTAACACTTTCAACATAAATTGGCCACTTAGCCCGTCAGAACCGTTTCATTTCTATATGAGCCGCCCGGATGACGCAAGCCTCAATAACTGCGGCAACGCCAACAAAAAAGGCGGCTAAGGCCGCCTTTCAGGAGAAGCTCATGTACAGCATGTCGCGAATTAACTGCCCATGCTCTCCAGCACTTCATCAGGAATGTCCGCATTACTGTAGACATTCTGCACATCATCCAGGTCTTCCAGCATTTCGATCAGCTTCATGACCTTTTCGCCGTTTTCCACATCCAAAGGCGCCATGGTCGCCGGCACCATGGAGACGTCCGCCGATTCTGGCGTCAAGCCCGCCGCCATCAGCGCGTCTTTGACAGACATGAAGTCTTCAGCGGCGGTTTGCACCTCCACAGAACCGTCATCATTAGCGATAACATCCTGAGCGCCTGCTTCCAGAGCCGCTTCCATCACTGCATCTTCATCAACGCCTGGCGCGAATAAAATTACGCCAGTCTTACTGAACAAGTATGCAACGGAACCATCGGTGCCCAGGTTGCCGCCATGCTTGCTGAATGCATGGCGCACTTCCGCTACGGTGCGATTACGGTTATCAGTCATGACCTCAACATACACGGCGACGCCGCCAGGACCGTAGCCCTCGTAGGTCAGCTCGTCAAAGTTGGAGTCATCGCCGCCGCCTGCGCCGCGCTGAATCGCTTTCTCAATGGTGTCCTTTTTCATATTCACGGTCAGGGCTTTATCCATGACCGCGCGCAACCTTGGGTTGTCTTCAGGCAATGCTCCATTTTTCGCCGCCACGGTAATTTCCCGGATCAGCTTGGTGAATATCTTTCCGCGCTTGGCGTCTTGAGACGCTTTACGGTGCTTGATATTGGCCCACTTACTGTGCCCCGCCATGTTACTCTCCGCTAAATACTTTTACTTTCAACAAATAGATTTGCCATGCCGACGCCAAAGACAGCGCTTTGGCGTCACTCAAACTTATTCAGGCTGCTCGGTTTTACGCAGACGAATATTCAGCTCGCGCAGTTGTCTCGGGTCCACTTTGCCAGGAGCCTGCGTCATCATGCACATCGCGCTCTGGGTTTTCGGGAATGCAATCACTTCACGAATAGACTGAGCGCCTGTCATCAACATAACCAGACGATCCAGACCAAACGCCAAACCACCATGTGGCGGGCAACCAAACTTCAGCGCATCCAGCAGGAAGCCGAACTTCTCTTGCGCTTCTTCCTGACCAATGCCCAGAATGCGCAACACCGTCTCCTGCATGTCAGAATCGTGAATACGAACGGAGCCGCCGCCCAATTCGGTGCCGTTCAACACCATGTCATAAGCGCGGGACAATGCGTTTTCAGGATCGGATTCCAGCATTTCCACCGCACAGGAAGGCGCAGTGAATGGGTGGTGAATAGCGGTCCAGCCGCCTTCACCGTCTTCCTCAAACATGGGGAAGTCGACAACCCACAGCGGCGCCCATTGTTTCTCAAGCAGGTTAAGATCATGGCCCAGCTTAACGCGCAATGCGCCCAGCGCTTCGTTGACAACGCGGGTCTTGTCGGTGCCGAAGAAGATAATGTCGCCATCTTCCGCGCCCACACGCTCCAACAACTGGTCGATAACGTCAGCGATGTGCTTAACGATTGGAGACTGCAACCCCTCAAGACCTTTGGCTTTTTCGTTAACCTTAATATAAGGCAAGCCTTTGGCGCCGTAGATGCCAACAAACTTGGTATAGTCATCAATCTGTTTACGGGACAGCAGTTCGCCGCCCTTTGGAAGACGCAATGCCGCCACACGACTCTTCGGATCGTTAGCCGGACCGCTGAAAACATTGAAGCTCACGTTGGTCAGCAGGTCGCCCACATCCACCAGTTCCAAAGGAATACGCAGGTCAGGCTTGTCGCTGCCGTAACGGTTCATCGCTTCGGCGAACGGCATACGCGGAAATTCCGGCAATTCCACCTCAAGCAGATCGCGGAACATATCCCGCACCAAACGCTCGGTGATGGACATAATTTCGTCTTCGCTTAAGAAGGAAGTCTCAATATCCACCTGGGTGAATTCAGGCTGACGGTCTGCACGCAAGTCTTCATCGCGGAAGCACTTGGCGATTTGGTAGTAACGATCTACGCCGGACATCATCAGCAACTGTTTGAACAACTGCGGAGACTGCGGCAGGGCGAAGAAACTGCCTTCATGAGTACGGCTGGGTACCAGATAATCCCGTGCGCCTTCTGGAGTAGCCCGAGTCAGGATTGGCGTTTCCACATCCATGAAGCCATTGCTGTCAAGGAAGTTACGGATGTAGCTGGTGACCTTGGAGCGGAAGCGCAGCTTGTTGAGCATTTCAGGGCGACGCAAGTCCATGTAGCGATAACGCAAACGTACGTCCTCGCCCACCTGAACGAATTCGTCCAACTGGAAGGGAGGCGTTTTCGCCGTGCTCAGAATCTCCAGCTGTTTGCCCAGAACTTCCACCTTACCAGTGGACATATCGGCGTTGGCCTTTCCATCCGGTCTCAAGCGCACGCGACCCGTGACTTTCACCACGAACTCATCGCGAATCTGCTCTGCCAACTGGAAAACTTCATTTGTATCAGGGTCATACACTACTTGCGCGACACCATCCCGATCTCGCAGATCCAAAAAGATGACGCCTCCGTGATCGCGACGGCGATGAACCCAACCGCACAGCGTAACTTCTTGATCTACAAGAGATTCGTTGACCTCACCGCAATAATGACTGCGCATAATCCTGATCCTGTCTTAAATTCTGATTACTGTCTGTTAATTTTCAGCCGGAGACCGCGCTCCGGCTGCATGATATGTATAAAGGGCCGCGCCGATCAGTCCGCGGAACTGCTGCTTTTAGAGCTGGAACCCGCGCTAGAGGACGAAGAGCCGCTATCGCCCGCCAAGTTTTTCTTCTTGCCGGTTTTAAAATCTGTCTCATACCAGCCGCCGCCCTTCAGACGAAAACCCGCCGCTGAAATCTTCTTCTTAAACTCGGGCTTCTCGCAGCTTGGGCAGTCGGTTAACGGCGCTTCACTCAAGCTTTGTAGAACGTCTTTCTCAAACCCGCAGGATTTACAAACGTATTCGTAAATCGGCATTTTTCTCTGACCTCTTTTCCAGAAAAAACTAAAAAATCATATTAAGTTTAGAAGGCTTCTAGACGCCCTTGGACAGGTCATTCCACAGAGGGAACAACCGCAGACGGACAAAAAAAGCGCTGTATTATAAACATTATTTTTCGCAAAATCAGTCCTAACCTGTAAACCCTTGATACTAGCGACTTTCGCCCCAACTATCAGGTAGCGCCCAATTCGGCCGGTTGGTATATTAACCGGCGGGAACTCAAAATCACACGAGGGAACACACCTTGGCAAGTATATTGCTCGTGGACGACGATGAAGGTTTCGTACAAGCCACGCGGACACTCCTAGAAATGCTGGGGCATGACGCCCGCTCCGCCGCCAGCGTCGCTGAAGCCAACGCGATTCTGCAGGCTGATCAGTTCGATATTGTATTACTTGACCTGATGCTTCCTGATGGAAGCGGTCTACATGTGCTGGACGCCCTGAATGGCTCCCGCAAGCAACCCGACCACATCGCCATCGTTACGGGCCACCCGACTGTAAAATCGCTAGTGAAAACGGTCTGCGGCCCCAACATCAGCTATCTGATCAAACCCATTGATATTGAGCAGATAAAAGCGCTGATCGAAAAGACCAGCCCGGAACAGTCGGAAATCGACGCGCCCCGCCACTTCAATAGTTTGATCGGCGAATCGCCGGCCATGCGCGAGCTTTACCAGATGATCGAACGCGTCGCCCAAACCAGAGCCAATGTGCTGCTGCAAGGCGAAAGCGGCGTCGGCAAAGAACTGGTCGCCCGCGCCATCCATGCCGCCGGGGGCTCTCAAGGGCCATTCGTGGCGGCCAACTGCGGCGCGCTTTCCCGCGAGTTAATCGGCAGCGAACTGTTTGGACATGAAAAAGGTGCATTTACCGGCGCAGTCAGCAGAAAAATCGGTCTATTCGAACAAGCCAAAGGCGGCGTGTTGTTTCTCGACGAAGTCACCGAGATGCCGATCGACATGCAGCCAACGCTGTTGAGAGTACTTGAAACCAATAAAGTCATCCGAGTCGGCGGCGCCGAAGAGATTCCAGTGGACTGCCGAGTGGTTTCAGCCACCAACCGCACCCAGCAACAGCTGGCGGAAGACGAATGCCTGCGTGAGGACATCTACTTCCGTCTGGCCGTATTCCCCATTCAGATTCCGCCTTTGCGGCAGCGCAGGGAAGATATTCCACTATTGGCCAGACGCTTCCTGCAGGAGCTGAACGAAGAGAATGGCTCCGCTTTCGGACTGGGGGAAAACAGCCTCAAACGACTACAGGATTACGACTGGCCAGGCAATGTGCGCGAGCTGCGTCACGCTATTCATCGCGCGTTCATTATGACTGATCCAGCTCAATCCGAACTGAGCCTGCCGGACAATCTCGCCTCTCCTTTCGCCCGCGAGCGACAGGGCTCCCCCGGACTGCAGGTGGGCAAAACCATAGAGGAGATGGAGCGCGAGCTTATCACCCTCACCCTCGCCCAGTTAGATGGCGACAAGCGCCGCGCGGCGGACATGCTCGGCATCAGCTTGAAAACCCTCTATAACCGCCTGAACAGCTATGGAGAGAATGAAAACACGGAAACGCCCGTATAAGTCATTTCCCAATAAAAGAGACAGGATGCCCCTATGACCCAGGAAGCCGATATCGCCAAATTAGCGCACGACCTCCGCAATCCGTTGAACAGCATTTCAGTGAATGCGGAGCTGGCCAAGCTCCAACTTCAGACCAATCGCGACAAGGAAGAAATCCTGGTGTGCGTGGAGCGCATACTGGAAGAATGCAAACGCTGTAGCGCGCGCATCAACGACTTGGTCAACGCCAGCGCAACGGATGCGGATAATGCCTAACAGACTTCTGGATCACAGTCCAATATTGCTGAGCCGGCGCTGGCGTTTCGCCTTCGCCGCCGTGGCGTTGCTACTGGTCATCAATGGACTCACTTCCTACCGCGCCATGCGCGAGTTGGTGCGCATTGAGAGCAGCGTCTCCCATACTCTGCAAGTGATCGGCATTATCAGGAACACCTTCTCGGCCATCCAAGGCGCTGAAACCGGTCAACGGGGCTACCTGATCACCGGCGACGAGGCCTATCTGGAGCCTTTCCATGACGCCATGAATTCGCTGGAGATTTACCTTAATCAGCTGCAGGCGACTGACTCGGAAATACCAGGGCAGCAGGAACGCTTCCTGCGCCTACGTCAGGTCACCCAAAGCAAGATCAGCGAAATGCGCGAAGTGATCCAACTGCGCAAAAACAGCGACGTGGCGGCGGCCACGGAAATCGTGAATACCGACAAAGGCAAGCGCCTCATGGACATCATCAGCAAGCTGGTGGAGGAAATGGAGGCGGAAGAATATGCGCTACTGGCGCAACGACGCCACGAGTCCTATTTGAACCAGCGGGAAACCATCTTCACCCTGGTGGCCGCCACACTGGCCAGCCTGGGGCTGATTGGCTTCGTTTATTACCTGCTGCAGAGAAATCTTCGCCAACACACCCGCATCACAGAAATTCTGCAGACAGAGAATGATCGACTGGAGGAAAAAGTCTCCGAACGCACCGCTGTGCTGACTCACTTTTCCAAAGAGCTTGAACGCAGCAATCGGGAGTTGCAGGATTTCGCCTTTGTCGCGTCCCATGACCTGCAAGAGCCGTTAAGAAAAATTCGCGCGTTTGGCGACCGCCTGCAACAGAAGTACGCAGATAAGTTGGAAGACAGCGGCGCCGACTATATTCGGCGCATGCAATCCGCCGCAGAGCGCATGTCTCGCCTGATTAATGACCTGCTCTCCTTTTCCCGGGTTTCCACCAAGGCGCAACCATTCACGCAAGTGGATTTGAACGAGATTCTCGACGAGGTGCTGGAGGACCTGGAGATTCCCATCAATGAAAGCGGCGCCAAAATCAATGCATCTCCGCTACCGACTCTGGATGCGGACCCCACGCAAATGCGCCAGCTGATGCAAAATCTGATTGGCAACTCATTGAAGTTTATTCCTCCTGAACAGCAGCCGCTAATCACCATCAGCGTGAAGAGCTATCAACATTCACTGCTGGAAGGAGGCGAGGAAACGGAGTGGTGCGAGCTTCGTTTCAGCGATAACGGAATCGGCTTTGAAGAAAAATTCAAAGACCGGATATTCACCCCTTTCCAGCGCCTGCACCAGCGCGGAGAATATGAGGGAACCGGCATAGGGCTAGCAGTATGCCGTCGCATCGTTGAACGCCATAGCGGCGCCATTAACGCCGAGAGCGCCCCCGGCCAGGGCGCCACATTCATTGTGCACCTGCCGCTGCAGCATACGCCTATTTCTGAAATGGAGCCTGAACAATATGCCTGACACCAAGAGACCACTGGTCATTTTAATGGCGGATGACGACGAAGATGATCGACAGCTCGCCCTGGAAGCCATGCGCGAAAGCCGCGTGCTGAACGAGCTGCGATTTGTGAAAGATGGTTTTGAACTGATGCAGTATCTGCGTCGAGAAGGCGAGTTTGAAGATCCCGCCAACTCGCCGACTCCCGGCATCATACTTCTGGACCTGAATATGCCTCGCAAAGACGGCCGCGAAGCGCTGGCGGAGATTAAGGCGGACCCAGCGCTGCGACGCACGCCAGTCGTTATTCTCACCACCTCGAAAGCAGAGCAGGATATGCTGCGCGGCTATGATCTGGGCGCCGCGTCGTACATCACCAAGCCAGTGACCTTTGAAGGACTGGTCGCCCTCATGCGCGCGCTGGGACATTACTGGGTCGAATTCGTGGAATTGCCCAATCACGGCCATTGATCATCACGGAGGGCGCTAATGACGGAGAACCAGACGAACTTCCCCACACCGATCAAATTGTTGCTGGTGGAGGACGACGAAGACGACTATATCATCGCCAAGGATCTCCTGGAGCAGATAGCACCCTCGCAATTCGAGCTGGATTGGGCCAGCAACGCGGAAATAGCCCGCGCCGCCCTGGCCAGAGACGAACACCATGTCTGTCTTATGGACTATCGCTTAGGCCCGGATGACGGCCTGATGCTATTACGGGAGGCTCCCAAGCTGGGCTTTCACGGCCCGATAATCATGCTTACGGGCCAGGATGACAGCCGCCTTGACGCCGACGCGCTTCGTGGAGGAGCCGTCGATTATCTGGTGAAATCCGATCTTAATTCCGCCCATTTGGCCAGATCCATCCGTTATGCGCTAGCGCGCCGGGAAATGGAAACGGAGAGACTGGAAAGACTGAAGGCGGAAGCGGAAAACCGTTCCAAAAGTGAATTCCTGGCGCACCTGAGTCATGAGTTGCGCACGCCATTGACCGCCATCCTGGGTTATACCGAGCTGCTCATCGCGCAGGACAATGCGCCCGACAACCTGTCTTATCTGCAGATCGTCCAACGTAATGGGCAGCATCTATTAAGCCTGCTCAACGACATTCTGGACATCTCCAAGATCGAGGCGGGCAAGCTCGAAATGGAGTTTGTGCGCGTCAACCTGCAGGCATTTCTGGCCGACCTTTACTCTCTCATGGCGGTGTCCGCACAGGATAAAAACCTGCAACTGAGCTTTATCGCCGACTCGCCACTACCGGAAAATATTGAAACCGACCCTATTCGTCTGCGACAAATATTGTTGAACCTGATCGGCAACGCCATCAAGTTCACCGAACAAGGGGAAGTCACCGTACGCGTACAGATGATCAAGGAAGAGGAGCAGGAGAAAGTCCAGTTCAAAGTGCTGGACACCGGCCCCGGCATCAGCCTCGCGGACCAAAAGCGCCTCTTTCAGCCCTTCACTCAGGTTTACGCCAACAGTATGCGCCGCGGCGAAGGCGCGGGGCTGGGCCTGGCCATCAGTCGTCAATTGGCGCACCGACTGGGCGGCGACATTCGACTGAGCAGCAGACCTGGTGAAGGCAGCGATTTCACCGCTATCGTCAAACCCGGCCCGCTGGAAGGCGTGAAACGCATTCAACCAGACCTGGAAACAGGCGGCGCGGCGGAACCTCATGCGACGCGAACCCATCAAGTGCAGGGCCACCTTTTGGTCGCTGATGATCTGCCGGATATTCGCCGCCTGATCGGCCACCTGGTGGAAAGCGCCGGAGCGCGAGTCAGTTACGCGCAAAATGGCGCAGAGGCGGTACGCATCGTATCTGAGGCCGCGCAATCGGATAGCCCGATTGATCTGGTGATCATGGATATGCATATGCCCGTGCTGGACGGACACTCCGCTACCCGCGAACTGCGTCGCCGCGGCCACGAAACGCCAGTCCTGGCGCTGACCGCCGCCACCATGCGTGGTGAACGGGAACGCTGCCTGGCCAGCGGCTGTACGGATCATTTGAGCAAGCCGGTCAACGTCAGTCAGCTATTCACACTGATTGAGCGTCATCTACCGAACACACAGGCCAAGTCACCCTCTTTATTACTAGTGGAAGATAATGCGGACGCCAGCGCCGCTACCGCCGCCCTGCTGGAGCACTTGGGCTGGCGCGTACACTGCGCTGCAAACGGCGCCGAAGCGCTGGAAATGGCGGAGCGGATAAAGCCTTCTGTGGTCGTGTTGGATTTGAACCTTCCCGATACTGACGGCTACAGTCTAGCCCGGAGAATACGCGACCAAGGCCTTCCAGACGCCCGCCTCATTGCATTGAGCGGTTATGCTGAGGACAAACAACGCTCCTCAGAGGCAGGATTTCAGCACCACTTGATGAAGCCTGTTTCTCTGGGCGAACTGACAGCCGTGCTACCCGCTAAAAACTCGCTTTAACGCCTATTGGCGTTCTCTACCTCCAGGTCGCCTTGTAAAAGCCACAACAAAGCGGCCTTCCTTTTTTCTTATTTACACGACTTTCTTCCCATTATTTCCCGTCGATCGCCTATCACAGACAAAAACCCATATTTTTTCAATAAATTAAATGGGTTTTTACGCTTGGCACGGCTGTTGCTGTACTACTTATGAACTGCGGACAAACCGCAAGAAGTAGATCCAAGGAATACTGAGGAGATCAATGATGACTAATTCAGAAACAAACAGCTTGAGAGATCTGGTAAAGGTGCTTAACGACGGCATTGACTTCTACACCGAAGCCAAAGACAAGGTAAAGAGCAATGCGGTGCGTTTGGTGTTCGAACGCATGTCAGCCATTCGCGAAGGCGCAGTAGGCCGGTTGCAGCCCTATATTGTCTTCGAAAAAGGTGAAAAAGAGACCGGACACACTCTCGGCGGCATTCTGCGCGAGCATTACGCAAAAATCCTGGCCGCCATCAAGGACGATTCGGAACATGTGTATATCGAGCAACTGGAGGAAGTCGAGGACAAAACCCTGGAAAAAATCCGCGACGCCATCGAAGAAGTGAAGGCCCCCGGCGTTCAAGCCACTCTGCAGGATATCTATCCCACTTTGAAACGCTGTCACGACGAAATGAGCCGCCTGCAGCGCGCTACTGCGTAATCACTCGCATTAGCTCCCCATACGCCGCCGGGAGGTCCAAGGCGCCCGTGCGGCGAAGTCGGGCAATAACTATTTTTCTGGCTATACTTCAAAGTATGACTGTATCCATGCTGGTAATAAGATATGGCCCAACCATCCCCTCTTCCCTATTTCCATGCAACCACTCTCAGGCCAGACATACTGTCGGACTTGCGTGAAAGTTTCGAAAAAAATCTGGTAGAGCTGGAAGCCGCGCCCAACGACGCCACACTGATCGCCCGTCTCTGTGCAAACTACGAAGCCATCGCACAGGAAATAAAGTTCGCCGAGATCGAACTGGGATCATTGATGCAGGGCATTTACACCATCATGGCCGGAATTGCTGACAAGCAATTGAACTTCCGCCCGGAAATCAGCGACCTGCTGTTGCTGGCGATGGAGCGCATCCAGGTTTGCGCCGTCGCTATCGATAACGGCAGCTTCGAAAATATTCAAATGGTGGAGAACGCCAGAATCAGCGATCTGCTTTGTCAGCTTCCCAAGACCGTCGCGAACGGTCGCAACGAGGCCATGCAGGAGCTTTTGGCGCTGCTCGCCCCGGAAGTCAGCGCGCAAACGGCGGGACGCAACGCGAATGACGTTTATTCCGAGTTGCTGGCGCTGTGGCGCAAGTACGATGTCCATACCAACGCCGACCTGCTGTTCTTCCTCAGTCTCGCGACGCCGGCTGAAGCACGGTCACGTTTTTGGCTGGGTAAAAACAGACGTGTGCTTTTACTCGCCCTGGCGATGAATCGGCACGCGCGCGAACCAGTAGATCCAGCTCAGCTCAGCGCCGCCGCGCTGGTGCATGATATCGGCATGTCCTTCCTTCCCCTCGATATCCTGCATAAAAGCAGCAGTCTCTCCGAGTCAGAAGACCACAGCATTCATAAGCACACCAGCGTAGGCAGCGCCTTGCTGATCAACATGCCTGAGTGGCAGGAGTCACGCCGCATCATTGATCAACACCATGAGCATGTCAGCGGCAAGGGCTACCCTATTGGACTGCGGGACCGGGAGATTTGCGATGGCGCCAAGATCATCGCCATCGCGGACGCCTTCGAAGCAATTTCTCACCCACGCATTTACTCCAGTCGCTATAAACGTCCCTTTATCAGAGCGGTGCTGGAAATCAACAGCCGCTCCGGCAGCCAGTTCTCACAAAAATGGGTCGATGTATTTAACGCCGTCATCCGACCACTGAAATACGAGTTATACTAGCCCGCCTTGAACAAGCCGCACTCCTATGAAGGAGTGCGGCGCACGCCGATCGTCCAATCAGGATTTCGCTATTGACCACGAGAGCCCAACAGAAAGAGCGCACCCGTCAGGCGCTAATGAACGCCGCCCTGCAACAACTCGGCCCAGACCGCAACTTCGCCAGCCTCAGCCTGAGAGAAGTCGCGCGCGAAGCAGGCATCGCTCCCACCTCTTTTTATCGCCACTTCAACGATCTGGAAGAGCTTGGCCTGGCTTTGGTGGACGAAGCAGGCATCACCCTGCGCCGACTAATGCGGCAAGCGCGTAAAAGGGTCGCCAAGAAAGGAGGCCTGGTGGAAACCTCCATCGATACTTTTTTCGAGTATCTGAACTCCAACGCCAACCTGTTTCGCTTACTGCTGAGGGAAAAAAACGGCGTCTCGTTGCGCTTTCGCACAGCCATTAAAGCGGAAACCGATCATTTTATTACGGAGCTGGCGGCGGACCTGGGGCGATTTGGAGAAAATGGCGGCGCGCCGTTACGAGACCCGAAAGCAGTCGCTGATGCGCTGGTGGTGCTGGTGTTTAACTGCGGCTCAGAAGGTTTGGACGCCGACGCAGCGGAAAGAAAGCAACTGAAACTAAAACTGTCCACTCAGCTACGTATGGTGTTGAGAGGCGGACTTGTGCAAGAAAGGAAGCCTGGCGCCGCCAAAACAAGCGGCCCAGGCGGGTGATATCAGCGGCTCAACCAGTGATGGCGATCAGCGGACTGAGCGCCCCGTGAATCTTCTGTTTGAGCGCCTGCGAATCCTGCTCTGAATAGGGCTGCGCCGGGCTCACGCCCCAAACCGGCTTCGGCCAGGCTGCATCCGTGGGAAAGCGAACGATATGGTGAAGATGCAGCTGCGGCACCATATTGCCCAGGGCCGCCACATTCAGCTTATATCCATCGAACAGCGCCATCAGCGTCTTGCCGACTATCGCCGACTCGCGCGTCAACTGCTCTTGCGCCTCGTGGCCTAACTCATAAGCCTCGCGAACACCCTCCACTCTCGGAACCAGAATGCACCAGGGGTACTGGGCGTCATTCATCAGCAACAGGCGGCACAGAGGCAAATCGCCGATCACTATCGTGTCTTTCGCCAACTGCGCGTGCAGCTCAAAACTCACAGCGTTTCTCCTTTATCTGAACTCAGGCTTCCGCACCCTTGCTGATACTTAGCCCACGACCAATGCCGTAATACTGCACGCCTTTACGCTGCACGCGTTCAGGGTCATACAGGTTGCGGCCATCGAAAATCACAGGCTCTTTCAGCGCGCTGACGATATAGCCGAAATCCGGGGAGCGAAACTCTTTCCACTCCGTACAGATAATCAGCGCGTCCGCGCCTTTCAGCGCCTGCTCTTTCGTACCGCACAACATCAGCTCGTCTTTGTCGGCGTAAATTCGCTGGGTTTCTTCCATCGCTTTCGGGTCAAACGCCTGCACCTTGGCGCCAGCAGCCCACAGCGACTCCATCAGAACACGGCTGGAGGCTTCCCGCATGTCGTCCGTATTCGGCTTGAACGCCAATCCCCACAACGCAAAAGTGCGTCCCGCCAGCTTGCCATTGAAGTGTTCACTGAGTTTACGGAACAGCACGTGCTTCTGGGAGTCGTTTACAGACTCTACCGAAGACAGCAACTTTGCATCGTAAGCCACATCTTTGGCGGTGCGTACGAGCGCCTTGACGTCTTTCGGGAAACAAGACCCGCCATAACCACAGCCAGGATAAATGAAGTGGTACCCGATACGAGGGTCAGAGCCAATGCCTTTACGCACCTGTTCGATATCCGCGCCGAGCAGTTCCGCCAGGTTGGCGATTTCATTCATAAAGCTGATTTTGGTGGCCAACATGGCGTTGGCGGCGTACTTGGTCAGCTCCGCCGAACGCACATCCATCACCACCATTCGGTCGTGATTACGGTTGAACGGCTCGTAGGCTTCACGCATCAGACTGACGGCGCGCTCACTTTGCACTCCCACGACAATACGATCCGGCTTCATAAAGTCGCCCACCGCATCGCCTTCCTTCAAAAACTCAGGGTTGGAGACAACGTCAAAATCCAAGGAAACGCCTCGTCTCGCCAGCTCATCGCTGATAGCGGCGCCAACCTTATCGCCGGTGCCAACCGGCACCGTTGACTTATCCACGACCACTTTATAGTCCTGCATGTGGCGCCCGATTGTGCGCGCCACGGTCAAAACATATTGCAGATCCGCAGAACCATCTTCGTCCGGCGGCGTACCGACAGCGATAAACTGCAAGTCGCCAAACGCCACGGCTTCTTCAGCATTGGTTGTGAATGACAGGCGTCCCGCCTCCACATTCAGCTTCACGATGGGCTCAAGCCCTGGCTCATAGATTGGAATCAAACCGTTTTTCAGGTTCTGGATCTTCTTTTCGTCCACGTCGACGCAGAGCACCTGATGTCCGACGTCCGCCAGACAGGCGCCCGTCACCAAACCTACGTATCCGGTGCCGAAGATGGCTATTTTCATGAGTGCACGTTCCTATTGCTTAATCTCAGATCTCTTTCTGTTTGTTCTGCCAGACCGCTTCCCAATTCAAAGCGGACTTAACGATGACATTCAGATCATCATGATCGGGCTTCCAGCCCAGGACAGATTTGATTTTATCGTTCATCGCCACCAGCGCGTCAGGGTCGCCTGCGCGACGATCAACTTCCTCAACCGAGAAATCTTTGCCGGACTCCGCTTTAACGACATCAATCACTTCTTTCACGGTGAAGCCGCGTCCGTAGCCGCAATTGAAAATATTGGAGCCGCCGCCCGCCTTCATATGATCCAGCGCCATTACGTGGGCTTTGGCCAGGTCATCTACGTGGATGTAATCACGGATACAGGTGCCGTCGCGGGTATCGTAGTCAGTACCGAACACTTTCATACCGGCGCGCACGCCCTGTACGCATTCACAGGCCACTTTGATCAAGTGAGTCGCTTCCGGCGTCGCCTGGCCGATGCGGCTCTCCAGGTCAGCGCCCGCCACATTGAAATAACGCAGAATGGTGTAGTTGAGGTCGGTTGCGAACGCCAGATCCTGAATCATGCGCTCACTCATCATTTTGGAAGCGCCGTATGGATTAATCGGCATTAATGGCGTTTCTTCAGTGATCATCGTGTTCTCCGGCATGCCATAGACCGCCGCCGTGGAAGAGAACACCATGTATGGAACCTTGTGCTTCTGAATCGCGCCCAACAGGTTGAGCGTATTACGGGTATTGTTGCTGTAATACTTAAGCGGATTCTCTACCGACTCCGGCACCACAATGTTGGCGGCGAAGTGCAACACCGCCTCAAACTGCCCTTTCTCGAACACCGCATCCAGCGCGTCTGTATCCGCCAGGTCCGCCTGCACCAGCTCGCCGTAAGTGACAGCCCAGGGGTGGCCAGTGGACAGGTTGTCGTACACTACGATGTCATGCCCGGCTTCGCCCAACTGACGCACTACGTGACTGCCGATATAGCCGGCGCCGCCTGTAACTAATACTTTCATTAATCCGTATCCTTAAATATTTTCATTGAGGTTAGCTGAATTCTTAAGAGGATGGCTGTTGCTTCCGTCGCTCGTCTTTGGCTTCAGAACGCCGGCGCTGAAAAAAACCACTGAGAAGTTGCGAACAGGGTTGTTCCAGCACGCCGCCGGTCCATTCCAGTTTCCAATTAAAGTTATGCTCATCCAGCAGGCGGCTGCTACTGCATACGGCGCCGGCTTTGGGTTCATAGGCGCCAAACACCAGTCTGGACACACGCGCATGCACCAGCGCGCCGAGACACATGACACAAGGCTCCAGCGTCACATACAACGTGGAGCCCGGCAAGCGGTAATTCCCCGCTACCGCGGAGGCTTTGCGAATCGCACTGATTTCCGCATGAGCGGTAGGGTCATGGCTGCGGATAGGCTGATTCCACCCTTCCCCCAATACCTGACCATCCCGCACCAGAATGGCGCCCACCGGCACTTCGTCGTACGCCAGCGCTTGCGCCGCCAGGCCAAGCGCCCGCCGCATCCAGTATTCGTCCTCATCCGGTTTCCCGGGAAACGAATCAAAACCGTCCTGCATAATACTCTTTCAACTTTACAAATTTCGCCAGGGACCTTCCGACAAAAAGGAGCCCTCAGGCTCCTTCTATATGGGGACAAATCCCTCTAGGCTATTCCGATTAACAGATTACTATCAGTGTGATTATTCCCACTCAATAGTAGCAGGCGGTTTGGACGAAACGTCATAAACCACCCGTGACACGCCGGAAATCTCATTAATAATACGATTGGAGATCTTTTCCAATAGTTCATAAGGCAGATGCGCCCAGCGAGCCGTCATAAAGTCGATGGTTTCCACCGCTCTCAACGCGATGACGTATTCATAACGACGAGCGTCTCCGACTACACCAACCGACTTAACCGGTAGAAACACTGCAAACGCCTGCGACACCTTGTGATACAGCTCCGCGTGATGCAGCTCTTCGATGAAGATCGCGTCCGCTTCGCGCAGAATATCCGCATATTCTTTCTTCACTTCGCCAAGGATACGCACGCCCAGACCCGGTCCCGGGAAGGGGTGGCGATATACCATATCGTAAGGGAGGCCCAGCTCCAGACCGATCTTACGGACTTCGTCCTTGAACAGCTCACGCAAAGGCTCAACCAGTTGCATCTCCATGTCTTCCGGCAATCCGCCAACATTGTGGTGGGATTTTATGACATGGGCTTTACCGGTTTTCGCTGCGGCGGACTCAATAACGTCAGGGTAGATAGTGCCTTGCGCCAACCACTTCACGTCTTTGATCTTGGCGGCTTCTTCATCAAATACTTCAATGAAAGTATGGCCGATGGTCTTGCGCTTGCGCTCTGGATCGTTTTCGCCCGCCAGCTTACTCAGAAACTGCTCCTGCGCATTGGCGCGCACGACTTTGATGCCCATATTCTTGGCGAACATGTCCATGACCTGATCGCCTTCATTCAAACGTAGCAGACCATTGTCCACGAATACGCAAGTCAGCTGATCTCCGATAGCGCGATGCAGCAGCGCAGCAACCACAGAGGAGTCCACGCCGCCGGACAGACCCAACAGCACCTTGTCCTGCCCCACTTGATTACGAATCTGCGTGATGGCGTCTTCAATAATGCGTCCAGGCGTCCACAGTTGCTTACATCCGCAGATATTCACCAGGAACCGCTCCAGCATGCGACGTCCCTGTAGCGTGTGGGTCACTTCCGGGTGGAACTGCACGCCAAACCAGGGCTTGCTCTCATGCTGCATCGCAGCGATAGGCGCGCTGGGCGTAGAAGCGCTAATCACAAAGCTTTCCGGCAAAGTCACGACTTTATCGCCATGGCTCATCCAGACATCCAGCAAAGGCTTGCCGTCGTCCGCCACATGATCTTTGATATTTTCAAATAAACCGTCTTCGGAGCGTTCGATCTTCACCTGCGCATAGCCGAACTCCCGCACATTCGAACCTGCAACCTTGCCGCCCATCTGCTCCGCCATGGTCTGCATGCCATAGCAAATACCCAACAGAGGAAGATCCATGCCAAACAGACACTCAGGCGCACGCGGCGAGCCCATTTCCGTCACAGACTCAGGGCCGCCAGCCAGGATCACGCCTTTAGGATTGAACTCGCGAATATCCGCTTCGCTCATATCGAAGGGGTAAATTTCGCAGTAAACGCCGATTTCGCGAACCCGGCGTGCAATCAACTGCGTGTATTGAGAACCGAAATCCAGGATCAAAATACGATGGGAATGAATATTTTCGGACATTCGAAGCCTTCCTCAGACAGAAACAAGGGCGGGGCCTTTCAGCCCCGCCATAGTTTAAAAAACATCTTTTCGGCGCCAGCCGCTATCACTGAGCGCCGAGGCGCGCAATCTCGACGCGCGGCCCGGTTTATGAGCCGAGCCTGACGAGAATTGCATAAGCGCCATCTTCAACCCGAGCGTCCCTATCCGCCTGAACGGTAGTTAGGCGCTTCCTTGGTGATCGTCACGTCATGAACGTGGCTCTCATGGATGCCGGCGTTGGTAATGCGGGTGAACTGGGGCTTGGTGCGCATTTCTTCTATTGTTGCGCAGCCGGTGTATCCCATAGAGGAACGCAGGCCGCCCATCAACTGATGCACGACATTGGTCAACGGCCCCTTGCTGGCGACGCGACCTTCAATGCCTTCCGGCACCAGTTTTTCAACGCCTGAACTGGCGTCCTGGAAGTAACGGTCGCTGGAGCCCTGGCTTTGCGCCATGGCGCCCAGAGACCCCATGCCGCGATAGGCTTTGTAGCTACGGCCCTGATACAGCTCCACTTCACCTGGAGATTCATCAGTACCCGCCAACAGACCGCCAACCATGACGCTGGAGGCGCCTGCGGCGATCGCTTTGGCGATATCGCCGGAGAAGCGGATGCCGCCGTCTGCGATCAAGGGGACGCCGCTGTCTTTCAGGGCCGCCGCCACATTCGCAATGGCTGACATCTGAGGTACGCCGATGCCTGCGACAATACGGGTAGTACAGATAGAGCCGGGGCCGATACCCACTTTGACGCCGTCTGCGCCGGCTTCAACCAGCGCCAGAGCCGCTTCGCCCGTGGCGATGTTGCCGCCGATGACCTGTACTTCAGGGAAATGAGTCTTCACCCAACGCACGCGATTTAACACACCGAGGGAGTGACCGTGCGCGGTATCGACCACGATGACGTCTACGCCAGCGGCGGCCAATGCAGCGATACGCTCATCAGTGCCATCGCCAGTGCCGACCGCAGCGCCGACGCGCAAACGCCCTTGCTCGTCCTTGGATGCGCGCGGGTAGTCCTGCGCCTTCTGAATATCTTTCAGCGTGATCAAGCCCTTAAGCTCGAACTCGTTGTTCACCACCAACACTTTTTCGATACGGTGGCGGTGCAACAGGTTCTTCACCGTTTCCATGTCGTAACCTTCGGTGACGGTGACCAGCTTCTCTTTTGGCGTCATCAGTTCCTGAACTTTCTTGTTCAGGTTATTTTCAAAACGGATGTCGCGACCGGTGATAATGCCCACCAGATCCTTACCGTCCACCACCGGCAGACCAGAAATATTATTGGCCATGGTGATAGCGCGGACTTCACTGACCGTGTTGCTCGGTGAGACAGTGATGGGGTCTTTCACCACACCACTTTCAAATTTCTTCACCGTACGCACTTCCGCCGCTTGTTGGTCGATCGTCATATTCTTATGAATAATGCCGATGCCGCCTTCCTGCGCCAATGCGATAGCCAAACGGGCTTCCGTTACGGTATCCATGGCGGCGGAGACAAGGGGGAGGTTGATCGTGATGTCGCGGGTAAGTCGGGTGGTCAGGCTGACGTCTTTGGGCAGGACTTCAGAATAACCGGGGATGAGAAGAACGTCGTCGAAGGTTAGCGCTTCTTGAGCTATGCGCAGCATATGAATCGCCTTTTTGCTTGCAAATAAGTTAATCGGACTATTATAAATTTTAAGGCATAATCAGTAAACTTACGGACTTCCCTAATACCCGCTTTTCTCTAAGAAATTCCGTATTTCGCCTGCAAATGGGCAAAACAAGCCACAGAGTTGGATAAAAATACAGCGTAATGAGCGAACTCAGCCCCCATTCTCCCCTTTCCGTCAGTGAATTAAACCGTCAAGTGCGCCGACTTTTGGAAGTCAGCTTCATGCAAGTCTGGGTGACGGGCGAAATTTCCAACTTCAGTTGCCCCAGTTCAGGACATTGGTATTTTTCTCTAAAGGACGACAAAGCACAGGTGCGCTGCGCCATGTTTCGCAATCGCAATATGTTTGTGAAACAGCGCCCCCGGGATGGCGAGGCGGTTACTTTGCGCGCCAAAGTCAGTCTTTATGAAGGACGCGGCGAGTTTCAGTTGATTGCGGAAGGTATGGAACTGGCGGGAGAAGGCGAACTGCGACGCGCATTCGAGGAGCTGAAACTCAAACTATCCCGTGAAGGGCTATTTGAAGAGAGCCGCAAGCGCCCATTACCAGCCATGCCCAAACAGGTTGGCGTGATTACCTCTCCGACCGGCGCGGCAGTGCGCGATATTCTCACCGTACTGAAAAGACGCTTTCCCGCCATTCCCGTCTTGCTGTTCCCCGTACCTGTCCAAGGCAAAGAAGCTGGGCCAGCCATCGTTGCAGCGATAGCGAGCGCAAACCGACTTAATGCCTGCGATGTGCTGATTGTCGGCCGCGGCGGCGGCTCACTGGAGGATCTGTGGGCCTTTAATGAAGAACCCGTGGCCCGCGCCATCGCAGCGAGCGCTATTCCCATCGTCAGCGCCGTCGGCCACGAGACCGACATCACCATCGCCGATCTGGTCGCCGACCTGCGCGCGCCCACGCCGTCCGCTGCGGCGGAAAAAGTCAGCCCGGACCAGGCCGAGTGGAAACACCGCTTTCTGGTTTATGAACAAAGGCTCGGGGCCGCCGCGCAGCGCCTGCTACGCCAGGAAGGCATGCGTCTCAACCAGCTTCGGGAGCGTCTCAAGCATCCTGGTCGGCGTCTGCAGGAATCCGCGCAACGCCTGGATGACCTGGAGATGCGTCTGCACCGGCAAGCGCAAAACCTGCTATCCGCCCGTCGCAATCAGTTGACGCATCTACATGACCGCCTGTTGGCGTCCAGCCCCAAGCAATCCTTAAAAAACCGCTACGCCACCGTGGACGCCCTTGATCACCGTTTGCAAACCGCCGTTCTGTCTGTGTTAAGACACAAGTCTCAGCACTTCGCCAAGTTGTGCGGACACATGGAAGCGGTCAGCCCTATCGCCACCCTGGCGCGAGGATACGCCATCGTCTCTGACGAAAACGGCCAGATTATTCGCAGCGAGAAAGAGGTGCGCACGGGACAAAAAGTCAAAGCCCGTCTCAGCGACGGTGAGATTCATTGCGAAGTGATCGCCCCCGCCTAGCTAAGAAGGCTCAGGTTAATCCCCGCATTGGCGCGACGAGCCCTCAAATAGCTTCGGAAACCGAGAACATATATAAGAAGGTATATAAAGGAAAAGCCGCAGGTGACAACCCGCGGCTCAATAAAGCGGCTCAGCCGAGCAAAAAGTGCGCGCGCGCCAAAGCAATCGGGTCCTTTCGCTTCTTCTGCCATGCGCTGACGCTGACATTGGCGACGCGGTTGCCGCGACGGGTCAGCTTACATTCCGCATAGGTCTCCTGATACAGACCTGCACGCAGATAGTCCAACGAAAAGTCGACAATCCGGGGAAAAGTGTCGATCTCCAGGAAAATGGCAAGATGGAAGGCGGCGGCCAACTCCATGAATCCGCCGATCACGCCACCGTGAATCGCTGGCAAAATGGGATTGCCCAAATTCTGTTCCCGCTTGGGTAGAATAAACACCACTTCATTGCCGAAACGCTCACAGCGCACGCCAAGGGTGCTGGCGTAAGGAATCAGTTCCAGGAGTTTGTTGTAGTCGCCGCTGCGGTGCGCCTGGGCGACGTGTTGCTGTAAAGACTCCATGATTACTTCCTGCCCTCGATCTTTTCCCAGAACCAATCGGGGGACGCATCACGCCCAATCCGCATGAACGTGGCGACGCAGTTGGCCACTGTCGTATCCGGGCCCCGTTGAAACGCTTCACAGCGAGTGAAGACGATCGTGCCGGTCACCCGATAACACCGGGCGCGCGCGTAGACCGTTTTGCCGGGCTGCGCCGGACGCATATAGTCCACCCGCAGATCCAGGGTGGGACACAACTCCAGCTCGGGCAGACAACACAATACGCTGCCGCCGGAAGCGGTATCCATCAACGTTGTGATGGCGCCGCCATGAATGACGCCCGTATCGGTGTCGCCAACGATGTGTTCGCTGTAAGGCAGTTCCAGCTCCAGGCCATCCGCATTGGCGCAAGTCACTTTGATGCCAAGTTCTCGACATTGATTAAGGCTATCCAGAAACCTCGATACCCGGCCGAAACGAATCTCGTCGTTCTCCCAGGGTTCGTACTGCTGCATGTTTCAGTTATCCGTCGCTATATAAATTGAATGAACGTCCTGCGTGGCGGCGACCAAATTCATCAATCTCAATCGCCCCAAGCGCAGAAGTGATTCAACCGCGGCGACGTCACATGCGATACATTGTCGACGCTCCGCGATTACTCTTTCCCCGCCGCCGCATCCTCAAAGGTCTTACCGGCGCGCAGCGCTTTCAGAGCGCGGGACCGGAACTCCCGTTGAAACAGGATGGCCACCACTGCGCTGGTTATCGCCATGAACAATATCGGATGGATAAACCAGGTCAGTACGGCGAGTCCGTAATAGTATGACCGCAAACCCAGGTTAAAAGAATCCCCGGCCAGATTCGCCACCCGTGCGGCGGACTGGGCCAGCGCCTCGCGCGCGCCGGAGCTGACTTTGTCCTCATAGGTCAACGGCGCGCTGCTGATCAGCACGCCACAGAAGTTGTATTGCCGCATTGACCAGGTGAATTTAAAAAAGGAATACACGAACACTGCGCACAGCACCACCAGCTTGAGTTCCCACATGAACTTGCCGGTCTGGGCGATATAGGGTAGATCACTAAAGACGGACATGGCTTTGTCCGTATACCCTATAGCAGTGATCAAACCCGCAAGGATCAACAAGCTGCTGGATGCGAAGAAAGCGCCGTTGCGCTCCAGGCTGCCCACTACGGAAGCGTCGGCGATGCGAGCGTCCCGCATCAGCGTACGACGCATCCAGTCGGCGCGATACAGGTCCAACGTATTGGACAGGCAGGGCCGGGTTTTAGCGCGGTGCTCCGAATAATAGGTGTAACCGACGCAATTCAATAAGAACCAGACGAGAGCAAAATAATCCAGTAGATTCATAACACCTTAATCGTTAGATACTTTGATATTATTTTTGACCATTTTTTGTAGAAATTCATTTAGACGCTTGGAGAAGATAATGCTACGCCTCTTTACATGTAGCCTGTGCCTAATCCTGATCTTGCTGCAAGGATGCAGCGTGAACCCGGTCACCGGCAAACGCGAGATCATGATCATCAGCGAGCAGCAGGAGATGAGCCTGGGACAGGAACAGTACCAACCCGCACAACAATCCCAGGGCGGACTGTATTATCTTGATCCGGAGCTGACCTTCTATGTTCGCCAAGTGGGGGAAAAGCTCGCCAAAGTCAGCGATCGCCCTGACCTGCCCTACGAATTCGTGGTGCTGAATAACTCTGTTCCCAACGCCTGGGCGCTGCCTTCCGGCAAGATCGCCATCAACCGGGGCCTGTTGGCGAAGCTGGATGACGAGGCGCAACTGGCCGCCGTGCTCGGCCACGAAATCGTTCACGCCGCCGCCCGTCACAGCGCCAAGCGCATGCAGTCGAATTTACTCATCTCAGCCGGTGTGGCCGGCCTGGGACTGGCGCTGGACAATCAGGATTATCGAGACATATTAGTAGGCGGAGCCGCCATGGGCGCCACGATGGCGGTGGCGAAATATGGTCGCGATCATGAGCTGGAGTCCGACCACTACGGCATGCAATACATGGCCGCCGCCGGTTACGACACCCAGGCGGCAGTGGAACTGCAGCAACTATTTGTAAAACTCGCTGAAGGGCATTCACAGAACTGGCTGGAAGGCTTGTTCGCCTCACATCCGCCCTCCCCTGAACGTGTGGAGGAAAATCGACGCACCGCGCTGACGCTACCCAAGTCCAACTATCGCGGCAAAGACGCCTTCATGAAAGCGACGGCGCGCCTGCGCAAAACGGTTCCCGCCTATGACGCCTACGACGAGGGGGTCCAGGCCCTGAAAGCGGGCGACGCCGACAAAGCGCTGCAACGGGCCAATCAGGCCATCAAGCTGGAGCCGGAGGAAGCGATGTTTTACTCCCTGCGCGGCGACATCTATAAAAAGCAGAATAAAGAGTCCGCCGCTTTGAAAGAGTATGACAAGGCCGTGTCGCTGAACCCGGATTACTTCGCCCACACTCTCAAGCGCGGCCTGGCTTATAAAGAGATGGGAGACGGCGCCAAAGCCGCCCAGGATCTACGCCGCGCCAACGATTTACTGCCGACGTCCGTAGCCAACCTGGCGCTGGGCGATATTGAGGCGCAAAGCAATAACTCCGCCGCCGCCATCAGCCATTACAGCGCAGCGGCGGAGGCGTCAGGGGCTTACGGCCAGGAAGCGCGCCAGAAGCTATCGCGCCTGGATTTGCCGAAGAATCCTGAGCGTTATCTGCAACTGCAGACATTGAAAGATAAGCAGGGGCGCGCCTTCATTACCTATAGCAATCAAAGCGCGTTGGAAGTGAACAATATTGTAGTCGAAGTGGCCTTGATAAACGCCAGCGGCTGGGTCATGAAGCAGGATACTCTTACCCTGGGGCCAGCCAGTCCCGGCCAGCAGGCAAAGCCGGTGTTCAGCGCCATTGCGACTGAGGCGGCGCAGCGCAAGGATTTATCGCTGCTCACCCGTCTGCATAGCTACCGTTTACGCTAACCCTCAGCGGACGCCGCCCAAGCCAGGATATGTGCTAAGGCGGCGTCTGGATCTTCCTGCATAAAGCAATGTCCGCCCGGAAGCGACTGCAATCGCACCCGACGATTCACTGACGCCGCCCGCAGCGCGGATTTCACGACAAACGGATAAGAACTCTCTCCATAAATAATCGCCATGGGTTGGCGCACATGTTTGATGGAAGGCCACAACCTATCCGGGAAGGTAGCGAACACCGCCGCTTCCAGACGTGGTGGACACTTCAAGGTCAATCCCTTATCAGTTTCCTGCAGCGCATGTTGGATATAAGCCTCCAATGCGTCGGCGCGCCACCCTTTGAGCATGCCGCGCCCCTCAAAATACTCACGCGCAGCCGCTCTGTCGTCCCAGCCGTCACGTCGATTTTCCGCCCGCGCGGCCAAGGGATTGGGCGCACGCAATCGCAACCAGCGATAAGCGGTCAGCGCTCGCAACATGGTTGGAGTGAAATAAACCGGGTCCAGCGCCACCACCTGATCAAACGCATCCTGGTGGGCCGCGGCGATCAGCGTCGTCAACACGCCGCCAAAACTGTGTCCCATGCCTAGCGCCAGAACCGCGCCATAATCCGCACGAAAATGCCGCCAGGCGGCGTAGGCGGTTTCCGCCGTTGCATTCCAGCCGCGAAACGCCCCACCGGCGTCGCTGTCGCCATGTCCCTGCGCGTCGCTGAGAAACAAGTCGTAATGCTCGGCGAGCTGGCGCAACAAAGGCTCATAGGTTAATCCACAGAAACCGTTGCCATGCATAAAGTGCAGTATCGGTTTGCCCGAGGGGCGGCTGCGCCAGCCTCGAATCGTCATTCCCGGCTCCGCGGCATACTCCCAGGGAGTCAACGTCATTAGTAAAGACTCCTGCGCCGCCTTGTGCACATCGGCCATAGCAGAGAGTGAGGCTTGGCTCATACTTCGTCCTTATCCTCTATTTCATTCATCAAAGCGCGTACTTGCTCGGCGCGATCACAGTAGATACTGGGGTACAGGTTGTCCCGCCACCAGTGTATCCATTTCAACGTCTGAAATCCGTCGAACCAGCAGTGAAAGTGGCGACGGAAGGCTTGCTCAGTGGAGGATTGCGCAGCAAAACGACGCACCGCTCCAGCGACGGCGAACGCCTCCAGAGCCTGGTTGGCTAAATCCTCGCGCCCAGTGTAAGCGCTTAGCGCCCCGACAAGCTCTGATATCGCCGCTTCCGGCTGCTCCCGCAAACGCCACAGTATCGCCACGGATTGCAGAAGTATGCGCAAACAGGGGTAAGTCGCCGGGTGATAGAAGGCCATCGTCCCCTCACCTTCCAGCGCCGTTTGCAATGCTGGTCCGGTTCCAAAAGGAACCCGGCTACTCAGCCGCCCGCTTAAAACAATTGCTTCGCCCGTCGGCTGCAACACCGGACCCAGCTTAGCGAGCTTGTTAAGCAGGTAAAAGTCTTCCCCCGCCGCACGCAAAGGCATTCCTCGCACCATGGCGTAGGCGTCCGCGCGACAGGCTAATGTGCTGCCGATAGTGTGATACGCATAGGGAGACCCCGCCGCCCGCAAGCCCACCACGTAACTGCGCAACTTGTTTTCATAAATTCGCATCAGGCGCCGCTGTCTGTCGTCGCCTTCGCCACGATGGCGAAACGGGTAAACCAGCGCCACGCCGCCGTCAGCTTGGGCCGCCTGTTTGAGATAATCCGCAGGAAGCTCCGCGTCAGCGTCGGTGAAGTGAATCCAAGTCGTTTGCAGATGGCCGCCCGCGATCAAAGCCAAAGCTATGTCGCCGCCAATTTTGCGGGCCAGCCCCACCCCCAGCTCTTTGGGAATCAGAGTTTCCTCACCGCACCGATCCACCAGCAGAATAGCTGAGCCATCGATCTCCAGCAGCTCCAGATTAGCGTAGCGCCATAGGGTGCGGCCTTCGCTTTGCGCGCGCCGTAAACACGCACGGGTCATCGTCAATGCATCCGCGTCCGCCGCCACCGGCGCGTTGATCACCCAGATTTGCAAGCAATCGGCGTGGGATAAAGCTGCGGCGACGCGCTCAAGCCCCTCATAATCCTCCGCAAACGCCGGGATGATTATCACGCCGCGCCAATGCCCTTCTATTCCCGCAAGCGTATGGCTTTCCGCTTCCGCGTACTCACGCAGATACTTGGCCATCGCCTTACCGGGCTTGTACGCCAGTGCACCCGCCTCCGCCATTTACGCCAGCCTACTCTACAAAGCCGGATTGCAACGTCGCGTGAGGCGGCGCCAGCAGAGCGCCCCGTAGACGCCAGTAGGCGTACGCCGCCGTCGCGGCGGCGCTGATTAACGGCGCCAGCAACCACAACTCCCAGTGCAGGCTAAAAGGCAGTTCAAACAGGCGATATTGTAGAAATCCCGCCACACTCTCGGCCACGATAACGCCCATGACGCCAGCAAAGGCGCCTATCAGGCTGAATTCTCCTACGGTCGCGCCAATCACGACGCGTCGGTGTGCGCCGAGCGCGCGAAACAGCGCAGTCTCCGCCCGTCGCGAAGGCGCCTCGCGCGCCAGCAACGACGCCACCACCAATAGCGCCGCCGCGAAAATCAGCGCCAGCAACGCTTCGATCGCCAGCGACACCTGCGCGATGACTTCCCGCACTTTCACCACGAATTGATCCAATTCCAGCACCGACACGGTGGGAAACTGACGATTAACCTGATTCACCATCTCGGTTTTGTTATCGCTCAAGTAAGCGCTGGTCAGATAAGTGGCGGCGAAGCCATCCAGTGCGCCGGGCGCAAAAGCCATGTAAAAGTTAGGCTTAAGGCTGTCCCACTGCACGCTGCGGATGCTCTGTACTTTCGATTCCAACGCGGCGCCGCCAATCTGAAAGGTCAGAGAGTCCCCCAACTTCACGTCGAGTCGCTGCGCCAACTGGCTTTCAATGGACACGCCGGGAACGCCGCCTTGCGCGCTTGACGCCCCAACCCACCAAGTACCGCTCAGGATTCGATTATCTTCCGGCAGATCCGCCATCCAGGTTAAATTAAGCTCCCGATTCAAGGCGCCGACTTCCCGCTCCTTGCTGACCACCGTCCGCACGGGCTCGCCGTTGATGTGAGTCAGACGGCCGCGCACCATGGGATACAACGGCGCCGCAGCGATATGATTCTGCTCAAACATGGTTCGCATCGGCTCCACTTCATAAGGAGCGATGTTGATAAAGAAGTGATTAGGCGCATTTTCCGGAATTTGCGCCCGCCAGTTATCCACCAACTCCGTTCGCACCAGAAACAGGGTCAGCAGCAAAGCCCAGGCGCTACCCAGCGCCAGGACGTGCGGCACCGTCGACCAGGGGCGACGCTTCAACTGATCGGCGCCGGCTCGCAGAGCGCCTGGAGTGACCGTGCGGCGCGGCGGACGCAGCTTCACCCACATATTCATGAGCCAGGCCGCCACGGCGATCATCACCGCCAACCCGATCAACACAGCAGCAACGATATTTAATTCGCCGCTGTAGACCATCAACAACGCCGCAAAGCCGATCAGAGCGGATAGCATGCGCGACTTGGAGAACCCGAGCATGCGCTGAAAGTCCGCATTGGCCGCCGCCTGCCGCAGGATAAACATAGGGGGCTGTTTGGCCAGAGCCCGAAACACCGGCCAGGCGAACGCCGCCAGCACAATCGCCAGTGTCAGCAACGGCAACCAGATCCAGTTCAGAGGCAGGGATGTGTGCAGCGGCGGCAGCATGTCGCCCATGGCCCATACCGCCCATTGCTCAAATAGCAGTCCGCACCCCAGACCCAATATCGACGCGGTGGCAGCGGAAATTAACAACAGTGACGCAAAACGCATGCGTAGCTGACCGCTGCGGCACCCCAGGGTTTTCAGCAGAGCTACCGTATCCTTCTGCTGTTGAGCGTAGTACTGCGCAGTGACAGTGAGCGCCACCGCCGCCAGCAGTACGCCCAGTACACCGCCTAATAACAGATAACGCTCAGCCCGCTCTATCGCCCGCGACACCGCTGGACGACCGTCTTTCGCCGAGACAATGCGTTCAGAGGCAGTCAGTGATGACGCGATACCCGCATTGAACTGCTCCAGTCGCGCCTCGTCGCCAGCCAGCAAAAGGCGATATTTCAATCGGCTTCCAGGCTGCGCCACCGCCGTGGCGGCGACATCCTCGTAGTTCATCAAAACGCGGGGGGCGACATTCATGAAAGAAAAAGAAGGGTCAGGCTCCTTCGTCAGTAACCCGGTCACTTTTAACTGCTTACGCCCAACGCCAACGGCGTCCCCCAACTGCACGCCTAGCAGGGAGAACAGTCTTGGCGCCAGCCAGACTTCGCCTTGCGCCGGCCCCTGCTTCACAACCTGCGATGGCGCGCCAGCCGTAGTCACCACACCCACTTCGCCTTTCAGCGGATACCCTGCGTCCACCGCTTTGACTGCGACCAATTGAAACTGGTCGCCGCTGTTCAGCATGGTGGAGAATTCCAGCGTAAACGCCGTATCCAAGCCCAATTGCTGCGCCTCTTTCACCCAGGCGTCAGAAAGATTACCGGAGCTTTCGATCACCTGATCGCCGCCGAGGAAGCGGGAAGCGCCGTCATCAAAAACGGCTTTCAAACGCCCGGTAAAAGCGGTGATCGACGCTACCGTCAGCACGGCGACAAACAGCGCAAGCCACAACAAACGGAATGAAGACTGTCGCCACTCTCTCAGCCAGAGTTGCAGCGATCGCGTAGAACCTGTCATTACGCGGCCTCCAGAACGCCTTGATCCAGGGCGAGAGAACGCCCGCAGCGGCCAGCGAGTTCGCGGTCATGAGTGACCAGAATCAACGTCGTCGAATGCTGCCTGTTCAGGTCGAACAGCAAATCCATGATGTGCAGTCCGGTTTCCAGGTCCAGATTTCCAGTGGGTTCATCCGCAAACAGAATATCCGGCTCCGTGGCGAAAGCCCTCGCCACCGCAACCCGCTGTTGCTCGCCGCCGGACAATTGACGCGGATAATGCCCCTCCCGCTCCAGCAGTCCAACCCGATCCAGCCACTGGCGCGCCCGCTCACGGCTGTCCGCCGCGCCGGTAAGATCCAACGGCAGCATCACGTTTTCCAGTGCGGTCATGGTGGGAATGAGTTGAAAAGATTGAAAAACGAAGCCGACATGCTGAGCGCGAATTGCCGCGCGGCCATCTTCGTCCAGCTGCGCCAGATCCTTGCCCAGCATACGCACCTGACCGGCTGACGGCAGATCAAGGCCCGCCATGATGCTCAGCAGAGTGGTCTTGCCGGAACCGGAGCGTCCGATAATCGCCAGCGACTCGCCCACCTTGATTTGCAAATCGACGCCTTTCAATATGTCCAGACGACCGCTACCATTGGAGACACTTTTCATCAGCGATTTAACCTCAAGCACATCAACCGAAGTCATGCTAGCAACCTCATTCCTCAATCTGTTTCAACGTCATGTCATCAAGTCCATCTGGACTTTGTTCGCGCTCTGCTGCCTGATGGTAAGCCCTATCGCACAGGCTGTCACAGATAAATCGCAGCCGGTAAAAATCGTCGTGCTGGGGGACAGTCTCAGCGCCGCTTACGGCATCCCGCTGGAATCCGGCTGGATCACGCTGATGGAAAACGAGCTGCGCGCCACCTACCCCAAGCTTACGTTGATCAACGCCAGCATTTCCGGTGAAACCACCGGTGGCGGTCGCGCCCGCCTGTCGGCGTTATTGAAGGAACACAAACCGGATATCGTCCTGCTGGAGCTGGGCGGCAACGACGGGCTGCGCGGCTTTCCCCTCAACATCATTAAAAACAATCTGGCGGCCATGCTGGAAAGCATCTCTGACGCCGGCGCAAAGGCCATGCTGATCGGCATGCGCATTCCGCCCAACTATGGACCGGCCTATGCTGAAGGATTCCATCAGATCTACCAAGACCTGGCCAGTGAACAAAAAGTCACGTTAGTACCCTTCCTTCTGGATAACGTCGCGCTTGATCCCAGCTTGATGCAATCTGACGGCATTCACCCCAACGCCAAAGGCCAGCCGCAGCTGGTGGAGAATGTGTTGCCGCATTTAAATTCTCTGCTAAGTCATTGATCCAAGCGACGCTTATTTGCACTCTTAATAGCTATTGCTAGTCTTAAAGTAAGTCATACTATTGAGGCCGGCCATATGGTGATCCCGCGGATTCGACCGGGATGGTTGTTGTGTCTGCTGGCGGCGTGGGCGTTTAGCGGCCATGTCGGCGCGGCGATAATCAATAACAACAACGTCTTCCAGATCAGCGAACAGATGCAGATCAAGGCCCAGCGCCTGATCGCCGCTCAGAACAAATCTGTTGATGAATCTGACGCACCGGTGTTTCAGGACAAGCTGCCCAACCAGGTCTACGCGAAGGCGCTGGACGCCTATGCGCAAATTCGTCAGTTGATGACGTTGAATAACCTGACTCCCATCGAAGATAAGCAACTCCCCTTCCAGATTTTCAGACCTAAAGACGTATACGATCTGTTAGAGCAAGCGGACCAGGGCCTCAACGCCATTCTGGAGGCCAAGTCCATCAGTACGGAAGCAGAGTTCGAACGCCCTTTGGGCAAGTCCGGCGCCGATGTTTATCAAAGTTTGTGGAAGCTCACCAACGTGTTGTCCGTGCTGGCGCCGCCGCCGGACATCGGCGATACGCAAAAACAATTCAAGTTGATCGAAGATGAGCTGAAGCTGCTGGCCCGGGCGCAAAATCTTAAATTTACCGAGCCGCAAAAGAATCAGTACAGCGATAAGAGCGTGCGTGACGTGATGCTTGCGCTGTACCAGGACTACCATCTGCTTGGCAGGCTGCAACGCAATCTGGAGGTGGAGCCCACCAGTCCGGAAGCCATCCCCAGCGGCGCCTTGACCGTGCTGGATGCTTACGACGGCGCGCGCAGCGTGCTGGCGGAGATCCATCGCATGAAAGCCGGCCTCAATATTGAGCAGCGCAGCCCGGCGCCGTCAGGAGAAGCCAACGCTTCCCTGAACAGCCTGTATGCGCAAGCGAAAAAAATCCATGATTTGCTGATAAGCCTGCTGAGCGGTATGACCCCGGCTGGCCAATAGCGATGTAACAACTGAGGTGCGGAATGCGTCTGCAGAATCTTCCATTGATGCTGAAGTTGAGCCTGGTTCCAGCGCTGATACTGATCCTGTTGCTGGCCTATGCGCTGATGGTGATCGCATCGCTGCGGGAAATCACCACTCGCGCCAACCACTTCTCCACTGTCATCGAGCCAACTGCGCGCCTGACCAGCGATCTCAGCGCCAATCTGTCCACCCGCGCCAGCCTGCAACAGCAATATCTACGCACGCCGACGGATAAAACACTGGAGGAATACAATCAGGCCAGCGCGCAGGCGCAAGAGTATTTCTCCGACGCCAATTTCACCAAACTGAAAAGCGCTGACGCCCTGCAAACCGCCAGCCTGCGCATCGACGATTTGTTTCGCAGCAACCTGCTGCCGAAAAACCGCGAGCTACGCAGCGGCATCGCCACGGTGCAGGAAACCCTTGTGCCGAAAACCCTGGAGTTATCCAACAATATCAGGGTGACGCTTGACCCCTCCAGCGCCCAGGTGTTGATCCAGTGGACCATCCTGGTCAGCAATCACATACAAGCCGCCCTCATCAACCTGAACGCGTTCCTGCGCACCGGCTCCCCTACTGAGACCGACGCCTTCCTGATGGAGATCTACGGCGCGCAAAACGCCGTGATCGATCTGAAAAAACATCTGCGCAAACCGGAACATGAAAAATGGATTGGAGAGATCGACGGACTGGTGAAAGAATTTGAGAGCAAGGCCAAAACCATCTTCGATGTCGCGCGCAGCCAAAACAGTCTGCTGGACAGCGAGCTGCGCCCCCTAGTCAACAACACCCTGAACATTGTGGCGGAGGAACAAGCCAGCATCTGGAGCGACTTGCGCAGCGTCAGCGGCTACATCGCGGAGTCACTGGACTCCAATATTGTGAAAATGCTGCTGTTTCTCGTAGTTACGCTGGTCATTTCCACAGTGTTGACTGCACTGGTGTCGCGGCTGATCAGCAAACCCATCAAAGATGTAGTCGCCACCATGGAGGACATCGCCCAGGGCGGCGGCGACCTCACCCGGCGCCTGACCTATCTGGGGCAGGACGAGCTTGGCCGGCTTGCGCGGGCATTCAACCGTTTCGTCGAACTCATTCAGCAGATATGCATCAGCATCAACGACAAGTCTCAGGAACTGGGGCAGTCCGCGGAGTCCTTGCAGGATGTAGCTCATCAGGGCGAAAACTGTCTGGAACAGCAAAAAGCCGAATTTGTCACTGTCTCTGAATCCACTCAACTGATCTCCCACAGTTTCCGGGACATTGCGCAACAGGCGGGCAAATTGCTGGAAATCGCCCAGTCCATCGCCTCGCAGTCGGATAATGGGAAACGCCTGCTGCAAAACAACACCGACACGCTTTCCCGACTGGCCCAGCAAATGGAGACCTCCTACGCCTCCATGCAACGCCTGGCCAGCAGCAGCCAGAAAGTCTCAGAAGTGCTGCAGGTCATCAACAATATCGCCGAGCAAACCAACCTGCTTGCGCTGAACGCGGCGATCGAAGCCGCCCGCGCCGGCGAGCATGGCCGCGGTTTCGCCGTGGTGGCGGATGAAGTCAGACAGTTGGCGTTACGCACCCGGGACTCCACTGAAGAAATCCGCGAAATCATGGAAGGTCTGCAAAAAGACGCTGAAGAAACGGAAAAGATGATCAATCTGAGCAACAGCATGACGCAGAACAGCGTCTCGCAGATGAGCACATTGGCTGTCACCGTGGATCAAACCAACAGCGGCATTGCAGAGGCCAGCGATTTGATCGACCAGGTAGCCAAAACCACCGAGGAACAGGCCAAGCACGCGGAAGGCATCGCGCAAAGCATGCATACCTTGGAGACGTTGCTGGATGAAAGCTGGCGGCAGGTGAACACCACCTCATCCAACAGCGAGAATATCAATCAACTGTCATCGCAGTTGCAGGAAAACGTCGGCCGCTTCAAGACTTGTTAGGCGCAGTAGGCTGCGCCGCCAGCGGACGCTGCTATTTGATGACGAGAACATCGCACTCCAGATTATCCAGCACGCGCTCCGCGGTGCTGCCGATAAAAATGCGGTCGACGCCGCTGCGGGATACCGCCCCCATGACCACCAGATCATGTCCATGCTGATTGACGCAGGCGGGCAACACTTTCTCCGGCGAGCCTTCTTCGAAAAACACATGCGTGCTTGACTCCACATAGCTCTCCAACAGACGATCCAGCGCCTTTTGATGCTTGGATTTCACTTTCTCACGATACTCTTCGTAGTCGGCGACGATGGCGTCGAATTCCACCAGCATGCCGGTAGGAATCGGCTCATAGGCATGCACGACATTCAACTCCGCGGGCAAGCGGCAGGAAATTTCGTGGGCGATATCCAGGATGCGCGGGTTCAAATGATTGATGGAGCCTTCCGTCTCAATCGGGTCCACCGCCGCCAACACTTGGATATGCCCGTCCCAGCGGTGCTCTTCCCGCACAAACCAGATCGGCGCATCCGCATCCCGCATCAAATGCCAGTCCGTATTGGTGAATAACGCCCGCTGCAGAATCGAGTGATGGTGAGTGGCTTTGATGATCAATTGCGCCTGCGTCTCCCGGCAACGCTCCACCACCGCTTTATAGAGAGGCTTCTCCCAGCGCACATGCTGAGTGACGGCGATACCATGCGCGCGCATCTGCTCCGCAAAAGCCTCCAGCCAGCGTTCACGACTGGCCAGACAACTTTCTTTCGCCGAACTGAGCGCCTTGGCGTCGAAGGGGTAACTGGATTCCAACGCCCGCTGATATTCCGCCACCATCAGCTCCACTTCCGCGCCCAGCGCCTTGGCGAGACGAATCGTACGGGGAATGACTTCCTGCCTTTCCTTGGTCGGGTCCACAACCAGCAATATCTTTTTAATCTCCGCCAGCTTCTTGATTTCCATAGCCTCTCCCCAGCGATTTAAAATTTTTTTCAACTTCCTTCGTTTTTAATAATAGAAAAGGTTGACGAGATAGTCCCATCTCATTATTATTGCGGCCTCGAAAATGACGTTCCCCGATAGCTCAGTTGGTAGAGCAAATGACTGTTAATCATTGGGTCGCTGGTTCGAGTCCAGCTCGGGGAGCCAAACTTTTCGGATCGTCAAGATCATTCGGGGTATAGCGCAGTCTGGTAGCGCGCCTGCTTTGGGAGCAGGATGTCGGGAGTTCGAATCTCTCTACCCCGACCACTTTTTCACTTCCCTTCTTGTTTTTCTTTTTCCAGATTTAGAAATCATATTTAGTCTTTAATCACTCGCTTTTCCATGCGTTTCTGACACAAAAGCTGCGTCGCGCCGTTGTCTTTCTTTACGTAAATCCTCAAGCGCAAACACTTTACACAAGAAAGCCCATCCTTGGACTATCTCGCCTACCCTGGCCTTGATTACGTCATGCTTGTGGAATTGTCGCCGTATTGAAGAATGATTTGCTGACTTCATAAAGCGTCAGCGGATCTGCGCTACCGCAGGTTTCCCTGATGGAATGCATCGCAAATTGCGGCACGCCGATATCCAGGGTTTTGACGCCCAACTCCGCCGCAGTAAGCGGTCCGATGGTGCTGCCGCACGCCATATCCGTCCGCACCACAAATACCTGATAAGGCAGCTTAAGCTCCTCACTAAGACGACGGTAAAACGAGCTGGTGATGCTGTTGGTGGCGTAACGCTGATTCGAATTCACCTTGATGACCGGCCCACTGTTCAGCAGAGGTCCATGATTTTCATCATGGCGATCCGCATAATTGGGATGCACGCCGTGAGCGTTGTCAGCGGAAATCATCATGGATCGGCTGATCATCTGACTCAAACGCGCCTCATCTTCCGTAATACGTAGCAGCACTGAGCGCAGGAAAGGCCCTTGCGCACCTTCTGCAGACACGCTGCCCACTTCTTCATGATCATTGAAGACAAGGAAGCAAGGCTGACTGGAACCTGCATCCAACAACGCCTGCAGACCAATATAGCAACTCAGCAGGTTATCCAGGCGCGCGGAGCTGAGGAATTCGTTTTGCAGACCGTGAATACTGGCGGGCTGAGTGTCATACAGACACAACTCATAATCCAGCACGCGCTCCGCATCCAATGCAGGATGCTCTTGTTTGATTTGCTCCAGCAACAGGCCACGGAATTCGGGCGGACTGTCAGCGCGACACTGCATCAATACCGCCGGCAGATCTTTCTGAGGATTAATGGAGCGGTTGTTGTTAACCTCCCGATCCAGGTGAATCGCCAGACTGGGGATCATTGCAATCGGGCGCACCCAATTGATCAACGTGCTTTTCACTTCCCCGGCGCCGCTCAGATAAGTCACCCGACCCGCAAGCGATAGCTCGCGGTCAAACCAGGGGTTCAGCAAAACGCCGCCGTACACTTCAACGCCCAGCTGATAATAGCCTTTGCGCAGCAATTCCGGGTTGGGTTTGATTTTCAGACAGGGACTGTCGGTGTGCGCGCCGAACATTCTGGCCCCGCTAACCTCCAGCGGTCCTTGCGCGCCGCTGAATGCGATCAGCGAAGAACCGTTACGGGTAATAAAGTAACGCTCATTGGCCTGCAGAGACCATTCATATTCTTCGTGCAAACGCTTGAAACCAGCTTTTTCCAGCATTTCCACCATATTGGCGACCGCATGAAAAGGGGTCGGCGAGGCGTTTAGAAACGCCAATAATCCTTCATTAAACTCTTCTTTTTTCATACTTCACTCAAGTAACCGCGTTATCCGATTCTATACGGCTGTCGACACTGGGCCGACAGCGACCGTAAGCACTGCACATAGCCTATACGGGAGATTCCGGCTTGGCCAGTTGGTTTTGCGAAGAATTCTCATCTCCCTTCCCCGCATTCGCTTTCTTATCCTTGCGCCCAGGCTTGACCGGCGCCTCCGGCAGACGCTCAGAGAATTTTTCCCAGGCCCAGCGCAGCCAGTTGATCATGGCGAAAGCCAACCATAATGACCAAACCAACATCGCCACCCGATAGAACAAAACAGGAACCGTCCATACCGACGCCGTCGGCAGCTCTCCCGCCGCCGCATCCTGATACCAGCGCAATTGCCCCGCAAAAGATCCGTTGCCGGCGACATAATCCGCAGGCTGCCCAATCAAGCCTTTGGGAATACTGGCGATTACCCACCCCAACACAGCCAGCGTCAACAGCACCAACAGCGCGCTATATAATCTACGCCCCCAACGCGGCAAGGCGTGGACCAGCTCATAACGGTAATTGAACGCGTAAAACCACACCGCCAGCACCAGCAAGCCCTGCACCCAGCCCAACGCCGCTCCGGCCGCCAGCACCGCCCAGCGCCCCACGCCCAGTGGATTGCCGCTATGCCAACCCAGCACTGACGCCAACAGCAACATCACCGCCAGCACGCCCCAGAACAATATGGCCGGCCCCATTTGCGGACCTCCCACCCATAACGGCCACAGGCGATCCGGCAACTGAATTTGAAGTTGAACGTTACTGACAGGAGCCGGCAACTGCAGAGCCGGCGTCTGATAACGCCATTGCGTTCCTTGCGTCTCCTCATGCCAGCGTATGCTTAAGAATTGTTCACCATAACCGAGCACGACATCCACACGATTGGTTTCTTCACTGCGGGCGACATTTCTTCCATCCAGCTCTACCGCATCCAGGACTGCGCCATCCGGCAAGTCAAAGCTGTAGCGCTGAGTGCGCGAGGTGCGCAGACGAATATCCGCCGTATATTGCAACTGCTTGCCGCCCACTTTCTGAGTCACATTCAGGCTGTCCACCGTCAGCATGCGACCTTCAACGGCCTTATTCGGCGAAACGGACAAGAACAGGGAATCTCCCGGCTGAGGCCGCCATTTTGGCCGCCAATAGCCGGACTGAATAATTTCGTAAGGCGCTGGCCCAGTGTATTCAAGGCTCCACTGCGGCCCTACCAGAATCGACCAGTGCTCACTCCATGCGCTATTCGTCGGCGCCAGCAACTCGATACGCTGACGGAAGCTCAAGTTAGACACCCACTCCATACTGTCCTGACGATCATCCAAAGTCACCAACGCCCGCTGATTGCTGACGTCGATATCTCCCGACGTCACTGACTCCCCCATCAGCAGCGGAATGCTGGCCGAAATAGAGCCCCGCAATGGCGCCACTCGCTCCACCCGGGTGCGAACGCGCCACTTCAGTCCCAGATCCAGTTCCCGATAGACCTTGACGAAGGCGGGCGCCGGTTCCTGAAACAGAGATTGCCGCGACTCCGAACTTCGCTGGCTGACGCTGGTGCGCTCAAACTTGATATTAGAACTCAGCAGCTCATTGCTACCTGCGCCGGACATCGACCAGTCCGCCACTTTCGCCGAAAATCGATGGGGCCGCAGGGGAAACGCCAGTTGAAACTGATCGACCTCGCGCACGCCGCCTTCCAACACCACTTCCTGCACGCCGGCCTCCAGCGGAATACGCCAGACGCCATCTTCGCCAGCGCTCCAGCGATCCCAGCGCTTCCCGTTGACAAACACATTCTCAGGACGCCAGAAACCAGCGCGCGCGGGAATCGGCAACGCAATCGGCTGCAGCGCGCTGACTTCCAGCGACAAGGTCAGACTGTAACCATCCAGAATCAGGTTGGCGGAATTAACATCCACACAACGGGGAGTACAGGGCGGCGGCGCAGTCAAACGCTGCTCCAGAGCCTGCAACATTTCTGGACTGGGATAATCGGTATCGGCATGCGCCCGCTCCGCCGGCGCCATCAACGCCAGAGGGGCCAGTAACGCCAATCCCGCCAGCTTGGTGGTGACGCCGGGTTGCGGCGAATCATCCCCCCCCTTGTCGCTGCGCCCGCCACGCCGCCCCACAAGGCAAGCCAACAGCACCACTAACAGCGCAAAATGAACAATACGCGCAAGTCCCGTCTGCATGGGACTCAACACATACAACTTCGCGCTTTCATCCCCGCTAAGCGGCCCTTGCCAGGTAAGATTCACTTTTCGCCAGCTCCAGTCCGGCACCCCGGGCCCCGTGGGCGCGGGAGCCTCCGGCGCCACGTCCTCGGGCTGTTTTTCCCTCAAAGACATAGGCGCGCTCATCAGCGCCGGCGGCGCGGGCTCCATCGACTCCTGCAGCATATAATCAGCCTGCACATCCTCTTCCACCGCCATATCACGCATCATCGCAGCATTATCCGCAAAGTAAACCACACCGGAATCACGCTCCAATTGCGGATATATCGCCATACGCACCTGGGCCACACCATAGTTCAGCAGCATACCCGCCAGAATCAGCAACGCACCCCAACGCCAGCCGGTCACCAGTTTCAGCATCCAGCCGGGACGAACCACGCGCAGTAGCGCATTGGGGATAATCAACAGTAACCACACCGCCACTGGCGCATAGATTTCGTGATAGGCGAACCCCAGCGCCACCACCGTCACGCCGCCCCACACGATACCCTCCATACGCGCCACCGCTGCAGTAATCAACAGGAGTAGGAACAAATCCCACAGAGACCAGCGGTCAAACCAGGTTCCCGCACTGCGGTCCACGCCGGAGGCAGCCAAGGGCCACCACCCCGGCGGAAGATTGACGTCGCTGGAGACATTCTCAAGATCCAGACTGCCGCTGTCGTCACGCCAGCCACTGGCAGGAATCACAAATGCGGCGGCCTCACGCTCAACCGGCGAGCTGCTGACCGCCGTCATATCGAGGTCAGCGCGCCGCACTTCCACGCCGCGACTGGAGTCCTGACGAGACTGCGTGACTAACTGCGCCTGCCCCGACAGATCCACCTTGCCTAACTCATAAGGCGCGCCTTGCTCCAGACGCCATCCCTGCGACATTTCACCCGTCAGGCGATCACGCCAGATCCAGCGACTTTGATCAAACGCCAGCCACCCCTGGGTGCGCTGCCGAATACGATTTCCCGCCAGAGAAGTCATCCCCCGCTCAATTTCTTTCAAATCCAGGGGCGAACCTTCCGCCACCCGAAACGCTGGCAATGTCCGCCATTCCTCAGGCAACAGCGTCTGCTGCGGATCAACGGCGCGCCCTTCTATCTCCACGCGACGCAACTGCGGCTGCGTCTCCACTACCCACAATTCCGATTCAGGCCAGACGCCCCCGGGCTCCGGCTCCATAGAGAACGCATCCGTACGATTGGTCTGCCGAAAGCGCGCCACCAGCGTCCAGGAGCCTGGACGCACCTGAATCCGCAGACGACCATCCTTCTCAACGCGCGCGGGCAGGTTGCTGGTCAGAGAAACCTGTTCCCAGCCGGACAAACGAAAGCCGCCCAGGACTTCCTCGCGCTCCCCACCGGAAACGTCGAGCTGCAAACGCGTCTCCAGCATTTTTGGCTCGTCATCGATCAGCTTGCGAAACACATTGATTTTCAATGAATCCGGCTGCAGGTTCGCCTGTAGCTGGTCACGCACCAGCCAGAGCGCGGAACCGCTATCCACGTATGCGCGACCTTCCAGCGCCGCCACGGCGCCCAGCTTGGTCATGGCGAATGCTTTAGGCAGTGGAACGCTTTGCGGTAATTGCTCCCAGCTGATGCGTCCCTGAACCCGGTAACTTCCAGGCTGGAGCCAGATAGAAGGCACGCCGTCCACGTTTATGACCGCCACCCGATTACCGGACAGCTTCACTTCATGAGGCCAGAATTGCGCGGAGCCCGGCAACGACAGCCAGCCCTCATACTGACTTTCCGCCTGAAAACGGAAGTCCAGCCGCTTCAGGTCCAGATCCAGCTCCAGCGCGCTGAGCCAAAGGCACACTTTCGCACCAGTCCCGTCATGAGCTGCGGTGCAGTCTTTATCAAGATGGTCGTGCAACACCCAGCCGGACCAGTCGGCGAGCTGCTGCGGGATATCAGAAGAGGCGGCCTGAGCCGGGGAAATGCAAAAAAGAAAGAGAAAACATGCGACTAGACAGGATTTCATTAATATATCCATAGCTATAAAACGGACAAAATACGACTCAAGTCGCCGGAATCTCTCGACAACCGATTCCAACGCCGTCCTTCGTATTCAGACTCCCGGGCGCCTGCAAAGTCTGTTTGGTGAAATAAGGTTGAGCAAATATAATTGAATGTCAATAACTTGCCGAGCCCAAATAGTCTGATTATGAAAAGCAAACATCTGGAAGACGCCCTGTTCCTGGACATCGAAGCCAGCAGCCCGGACGATGACGCCTACCCTATCTGTATCGCCTGGACCGACCCGGATGGAGCCATCCAAAAGGCGCTGATCATTCCAGAGGACGACTGGGAGGATTGGGACTTCGGTTACCAGCACAGTCACGGCTTATCCCGGGAGCATTTATTTGAACAGGGCGAGACCGGCAAAGACGTCATCCGCGCCCTGTCCAGCGATCTGGCGGAAGCCACCGTTTACGTCGATGGCCTCGATCCTGACTCCCAGTTGCTGGAACGCCTGTACGAAGCCTTCGACGCCGACATGCCCTTTGAACTGGCGCGGATCACGGATTTTCTGCCGGAACTGGACTTCGAGACCTTTCTTGAGCGACGCCAGGAAATACTGCTGGAAAACGGCCTTTCCGGCTTCAATGCGGAGAACAACGTTTTTGTCATGGCTGAACTGACCCGCCGTCTGCGCTGATTACGCCGGGCGGCGCAGCCGCCCTATTCCGCACCAACCCAATAAAAACGCGCCGCCCGCTGGACCTGCTCCGACATAGGCTCATCGCAATCCATCTCGCGCTGAAACACCAGCTCCTGCAAATCCATCACCGCCTTGGAAATTTCCTCAGAAGCGGCGCGCATACGCTCCACCAGTTTTTCGCCGACCTCCGCCTCCAGCACCTGCAATCGGCTGCCGAACTCGCTGAAGAAACCGCTGATCACCCACTCGCGCAGGTACAGCGCCTGCTGCAACTGCAACCAGTGATCCTGCGGCAACTCCAGATCAAATATCAGTTCTTCCACGGTTTTTTCCACACCGCCGCTTTCTATGGTGTACAGCATCCTGCGCAGTTCGCGACTCCATGAATCCCCCAGTCCATGAGGGCTGGCGCCGTACAAGCAGGCCAGCACATGTTCCAGAGCCTGCACTTCAAAAAACGCCTGCCCCAGCGCCTGCATCAACGCCCCATCCTGATGGATAAGCTCCGCCCCCTGCGACTTGGAGACTGCGGAGAGACTGCCGGTAGTTCCCTGACTCATTTCACTTGCACCTTTATTATTGAATTTATTGGTTTGTTCATCGGAAGCCGAAGCTCGCCGGAGGTTAAGTAACAATATATTACCTTGCTGAAAACCTTTGTGGCTTGTTGGTTACTCGCTTCACTGCTAAGTTTTTACTGGACTGCAGATAACTTCCAGTGTCTTCACGCTTTAATCAGACGTATCAGCCAATTAAACGCGCCTACATGGAAATATCGAACAACGTGAACTCAGACCTGATCTGGGACCTGGATTTGCTCGCCGATCGTAGCAAAGCCCAGGAGTTCGTCTTGAAGTTTGAGAACAAACTATGCGTCTTCTCAGGCTCCGTACGGCAAATCTATACCAATTACAGTATGCACTTCCCTGAAGACTATAACCGTAATCTGGTCATATTGCCCGATCCTTACGCCTTTCACGACACGTTCAACCATATTGAAGAAGAGGCTGTCACCCGCACCGGCTTTCACATTATCCCCGGCGAACTGATCAAGCAGAAAGGGATGTTCATGCTGATACAGCCCAAAGACCCGGAAGCGCCAGCGAAGCCCATCGCTATGCGCAAGGCGCTGGAAGTGCTTAATAAAATGCGCACGGAGTCCGACCCTTTCCTGCCTATTCTGGTCAAAGGCGACCTGAAGCCATTCCAGGACCAGATCCCCTGTCTGCACCTGCATCGCTTGCGCCTACCGCTAATCCATCGCGCCAGCGAATTCGAAAAAAGCGAGCTGCGCAGGGTCATCCAAACCAAGATGCAGGACATGGGTGAACTCTAACCCCCTCACCGAGGGCGGAAAATTGATTTGTGACGCTTTTCCGTGACTGCGCCAACCGCTTAAGTCACAATCCCGAGCTATTGCGCCTCCACTCTGGCCGCATGCCGCACCGATAAAAACAACTCATGGAAAGCTAAAAATAATGAAGCGCAGCATTCGTCATCCGCGTTCGATCACAACTGCTCTCACCGTATTGGCGGTTTTGCTGGCCAGCCCCGGCAGCCGTGCGGAGGGAGAAAAAGAAGGCAAATCTTATGTCGGGCTGAGCGCCACCCAGTTCGATTTCAAACGAGTCGACGGCAGTAACAGCGCCAGCACGACAGGCGTCACGCTAACCTATGGCTCCTATCTTACCGACTACGTCAAAACCGAGTTTCGCGCCGGCATGGGGCTAGATGAGGAAGAAGCAAAACCAGGGCTGGATATCGGCATGGACTACTTCGCCAGCTGGTATATGGGCGCACAGTATCCAGCTACGGATTATCTATCCGTCTACGCCCTGTTCGGGTTCACCCATATGAAAGGCAAGGTCTCCAAAGACGACCCGGACTCGTATCAAAGCATCCCTGAAGACCTCACCGAAAGCAGCTTCAGCGTCAGTTATGCGTTAGGAACGGAAATCAAGGTCACTGGCGACCTTTGGGGCGTCCTGGAGTTCGGCCGCATTCACCGCGATACGGAAACGGCGATCCGCACCATGCAGCTCAGCGCCGGCCTGAAATACGAGTTCTAGGCCCGGCGCCAAGCGTCACACACTCAAGCGCTATGGCGGATATGCCAGCACTGGTGAATCCGTTCGTTGCGCTTAAAGTCTTCAGGAATACTGGCGGCGGTATGATTTTCCACCACAAAACGCTCTTCAATGCCTGAGTCCAGCTTGAAACGTCGATAGTTGCAGGAAAAGATCAATACGCCTCCCGGCGCCAGCAAGCGCATGCAATCTTCAATCAGCCCGGCATGATCCCGCTGAATATCCAGCACATCCTCCATTTTCTTGGAGTTAGAGAAGGTGGGAGGATCAAGGAATATCAGATCGTAAGTGTTGCGCTCAGCTTTCAGCCATTCCAGCACGTTGGCGCGCACAAAACGATGGGGACCGGTCAGTTTATTGAGGTGGAAGTTACGCTCCGCCCAGCCCAGGTAGGTTTGCGACATATCCACACTGGTGGTGGTCGCGGCGCCGCCCGCCGCCGCATGGACAGACGCCGCTCCGGTGTAGCAGAACAGATTCAGAAAGCGCTTACCCGAGCTATGCTTCTGAATCCAATAGCGGGTTGGACGATGATCAAGGAAAAGTCCTGAGTCCAGGTAATCAGACAGGTTCACCCAGAACTGGCAACCATGCTCCTCTACCGTACGCTCCTTGCGACTGGAGTCCGTTTTCTCATACTGCAGCATGCCTTTTTGCTTTTTACGCTGCTTGAGAAACAGCTGCCCGCCATCAATCCCCAGCACCGCCGGGGTTACTTCCAACACGTCCAGCAGGCGTTGGCGCGCCTTTTCTTCATCCACTGATTTCGGCGGCGCATATTCCTGCACGATGATTCCGCCGTCATACCAGTCGATGGCGACCGCATACTCCGGCATATCCGCATCATAGATCCGATAAGCGCTAAGCTGCTGCTTCTTCGCCCATTTGCTCCACTTCGCCAAATTCTTACTCAGTCGATTGCGGAACATTTGCGCCTGCTCAGAGATCCCCTCTAGAGAGGCGTTCTGCGGCTTGCGCGAGACCTCTGCTTCAGGTCGGTTCCCATAAACATCGAACAAATAAAGCGTTGTGGCCAGAGGTCCGTTGTAAAGATGGTATTGTTTGTCCGCTCGCAGCCCGATTTCTTTGGCCAGGTTGACGCTGGAAGTAAAAATACCCGCTTTCCATTCACCGTATGCGGTTTTCAGCCTCCGCCCCAGCGCCCGATACAGCGAGCGCAGCTCCAACTCCTGCCCCAAACGCTCGCCATAGGGCGGGTTACATACCAGCAAGCGCTGCCCACACCCTTCCGTATCAGGAGTGAAGTCCATGGCGCTGGCGGTTTCCAGCTTCACCCAGCGATCAAGTCCAGCGCGCGACAGATTACGTTTAGCGGTGCGGATAGCAGCGGGGTTCAGGTCGCAGCCGAATATGGCGCCGCGCCAGCGTCGCTTGCCCAGCACCGCTTTCTCCATGGCCTCTTCGTAGACTCCACGCCAGACTTCCGGATCATGCCAGGGCGCTTTTTCAAACAGAAAGTGCGGGTTCAGCAGCCCCGGCGCGACATTCATAGCAATCATCGCCGCCTCCACCACCAAAGTGCCGGAACCGCACATGGGATCGACGAAGCACCCATCCTCTCCACACAACTCCGGCCAGCCAGCGCGATAAAGTATGGCCGCCGCCAGATTCTCTTTTAATGGCGCCGCCGCGCCCTCTTGTCGATATCCGCGCTGGTGCAGGCTTCTGCCCGCCAAATCCAGACCAAGGGTAATGGTCTTCGCCAGATTCAACTGTACGGTCTGTACGCCGGACCGCTTGTCGATAACCGGCAGCTCCAGATCACGGTCGCGAAAATGGTCATTAATAGCGTCTTTGACTACCTGTGCGCCAAAGCGCGAGTGCCGAATATCGCCGCTGGAGCCGAACGCCGCGATCCAATAGCTTTCTCCCGGACGCAGGTGCTCACTCCAATTCACCTCGGAAGCAGCCTGATACAGACCATCCCGGGTGGCAGTGCGGGTGGACTGCAATAATCGCAGCACTCGGTTGGCGAGACGGGAGCCCAGACAAATTCGGTAAACGCCGGCAAGATCCGCCTTCGCCTCAACTCCAGCGGGATTGGTTTTAAGCACTTCCGCGCCCAGAGTCTTTAATTCGTCTGCGAGCACATACTCCAGTCCTTTGGGGCAGCTCGCAAACAATGAAAATTCATTCATATTCCTACGCCGTTACAAATCGTTGCATATCAAGGGTTAAAGACGGTTCTAAGGCGATCAAGCGCTTAACCGGATTTAATTCCACAAAACTATAAAAAAACCGTCACATAGATGAAATAATTCGTGTACATCGAAATTAAATTTGGCTTAACTTGAAAGTGTAGCGCTATTACTCTGATATATATCCCTCGTACACGATCAGATGATAAGGAGATGCTTTCTAGTCCAAATTCCGATTCAAAAGTTTATCTGTTTGAATTCCTGTCTAACCCAGAAATTGGTGAGGTCATTAAAGAATGAGAAGACAGAAGCGCGATATGTTCGAAAGAGCGTACCTCAAGGGTTACCGTGCCGGCGTAAGCGGCCGGTCAAAAGATTTATGTCCCGCCGCCAATCCTCACATGCGTCAAGAGTGGATTAACGGCTGGCGCGACGGCCGAGCGGACCATTGGGATGGTTACACCGGCGTCTCAGGGATACACAGAAGCCCTGGCATAGCATCCTGATTCACTTAGACACTCATTCATAAAGGAGGGGTTCACCCAACCCCATTTAGGCCCGCATCGCGGGCCTTTTCATTGAGGGATTAGCCCTCCAGACCGCCAATCGCTTCAGCCGCTTCCCGCACCAGCACCGGTCCTCGATAAATAAGACCGCTATACACCTGCACCAGTTTGGCGCCAGCACGCACTTTTTCCACCGCATCCTGGGCGCTCATCACGCCGCCGGATGCGATGACAGGAATCCGCCCTTCCAGCGCTGCGCACAGCTCTTTCACCACATGAGTGGAACGCTTGGTCAGCGGCGCGCCGCTCAGGCCGCCCTGCTCTTTTCCATGAGCCAGACTCTCAACGCCCTCGCGCGATAACGTGGTGTTCGTGGCGATAGCGCCGTCCATGTTGTAGTCCAGCAGAGTGCGCGCAACCATATGCACCTCGTCGTCAGACATGTCTGGCGCAATTTTCACGACAAAAGGCACATAGCGCCCATGCTGCTGGTTCAAACGCTCCTGACAGTCTTTGATATCCTGCAACATGCTGCGCAAAGAGTCGCCAAACTGGAGTGCGCGCAATCCAGGCGTATTGGGCGAAGAGATGTTGATCGTGATATAGGAAGCGTAGGGATACACCTTATTGATGCAAGTGATATAGTCCGAAGCGGCTTCCTCAGCGGGAGTGTCTTTGTTCTTTCCGACGTTAACGCCGATCACCCCGTCGTATTTTTTCTTGCGCAAGCGCTCCGCCATGTAATCAACGCCATAATTGTTGAATCCCATGCGGTTGATAATTGCGTTGCGTTCCTCCAGACGGAAGAGCCGCGGCAGCGGATTCCCGTCCTGAGGCTTAGGAGTCACTGTGCCGACTTCGATAAAGCCGAAACCCAGTTTACTCAGGCCATCGATGTAATCGCCGTTTTTATCCAACCCCGCCGCCAGACCCACCGCGTTGGGGAAGGTAATTCCCATCAACTCGACCGGCCGGGAATACATTTGGGGCATAAACATTCCCAACATGCCGGCGTTATCAGCCATCTTAAGCATTTTCAGGGAAATATTATGGGAGGCTTCCGCCGGAAGGCGAAACAGAAACTGTCGGGCTAACTGATATGACATAAGGCTATTCCACTGCTGTAGAACAGTTTAAAAGAGGGGTGAACTTCAGGCGCGGTATTATAACCAACCAGAATCGCATTAAAAGGTTTATTTCCCATCACCGGCGCGACGCTTATCGACGCCCGCCCCTCACGAAAAGTAACTTCACATTGCGTTTTGCACTATTTTTGACCACCCACAACTACATGTTGGGGATATCTGTGACAGAACTGTAATTTATCCACTAAATCTGTGGATAACTTTGTTAATATCGGTAGGGAAAAATCTCAGACCCCACGAAATTCCAGCCCTCCCAGCGAATTGATCACTTTTTAATCAGTTATTTTTTGCGCTTAAATTTCAACCACTTATTAACCTTACCTCCCCCAATCCGAGAATAACGTCACTTTTTGCACCGGAATAGGATACTCAAATCTATCAAAATCGCCGCTTAGGTTTGGCGCGAAACATGGCAAAGTTCGCCGGGATTTCCACAGATTTATATGTAAGTCATTCATTTATAGAGGGTGACAAGTTATCCACAACCGTCAGAATAACAAAAAAGGGAGCTACCGCTCCCCTTTTTGTCTCAACTGAAAATGTTTAACGTGGATTTAATTGATGAATGCAATGGCGGACATCAAACAAAGTTCAAGGCCATTTCATTAGCGCCACAGCGCACCACTTTCAACGGGACAGTCGGACTGCGTTCCTGCAATAAGCCAACGACTTTCAGTGAAACCAGATCTCCGACCTCGGCGTTACCGGTAAAGTCACCGGTCACTAATACGCCGCCTTCGGAAAGATCGACTGTTTTCAACTCGTGGAGCCCTGTCACAGGGTGATCAAGCAGAACGCTCATCGACGCGGATAGTCGTTCAAAACGACGCCTTTCTGTGTGGGAACTCATAGTATGCACCTTTTCCGCTATTTATTATGGTTATTTTTTGACCAGTATAAAAAACTTAAAGCCTCTGGTTCAACTATTATCCTCAGCCCCATCCCACGTAACCTCCATCTTCTCCGCAGGATAGTTGGAACATGCTACAATTCTTCATCGCTCTCACGATAAAGCTTTGTAAAACAGCAGCATGACATACTCTACCCCCGCCGAAAAGACTCGCGCCGCCCATCGCGTCACCTTGATTGGAATGATTCTGGATATTGCGCTGGGGTTGCTGAAAATCATTGTTGGGGTCATCGCACAGTCTCACGCGTTAGTGGCGGACGGCATCCACTCTTTCACTGATGCAGGAACGGATATCCTGGTGATTGTCATCACTCGCTACTCCCACCAGAAGCCTGATCGGGAACATCCCTACGGTCACGGGAAATTCGAAACGCTGGGCACAGTGGTGCTGGGCTCCATGCTTATCGCCGTCGCGGGGGCCATGGCTTATGACAGCATTCTGCGCCTATGGGAGCAAGACGCCCAAGTCACTCCGGGATGGCCAGCGCTATTGGCGGCGGCCCTGTCTATCGCCGGTAAAGAGTGGATCTATCGCTACACGCTGGATATCGGCAAGAAACTACGTTCCGATCTGATTATCGCCAACGCCTGGCATTCACGCAGTGACGCCCTTTCCTCGGTTGTCGTCCTGGTCGCACTACTCGGCGTTATAGCCGGTTTCCCATGGCTCGATGCTGTGGCGGCGATCATTGTGGCGATTCTCGTCGGCAAGATTGGCATTGAGCTGGCGGGCAAAAGCGTCAAGGAACTAGTGGAAACCGCGCTACCAGAGGAACAGGTCCTCGCCCTTAGAGAACTTGCATTGTCGGTGGAAGGCGTTCGCGGCGTGCATGATCTGCGCGGACGTTATCTGGGGCCGGACATTGTCATTGACCTGCACTTACAAGTGGACTCAGCGCTAAGCGTCTCGGAAGGGCACTATATTGGCGTGCACGTCGCTAGAAAGATTCGAGAGAAGTTTGAGCACATCAGCGACATCACCTACCACATAGATACAGAGAATGACACTGACGGCAAAAAGCGGGCCGGATCTCCTCTGTTGCCGCTACGCCATGACGTGACAGAGATCCTGCAACAACGCTGGCGCGACCTGACGCCCGAAGGCTCAGTCAAACGGCTGATTTTGCACTACATCAACGGCCAAGTGCATGTGGAAGTGATGATTTCCGGAAACGAGCGCCATCTTTCCCAGGAGATGGTAAAAAGCATGCGTGAAAGTACCGCCGACCTGGCTTGGCTGGGTGAGATCAAAGTCTGGAAGGAAGCGCCCTGAGCAATTCGCCCACAACGCCTCCCTTTAGTTATTGGCTAAGGCCCAAGTATGCGCTTTTTCTCCGCCTCAAACTCTTCCTGTGTGAGCGCGCCAGCGTCCAATAACTCCTTTAACTTCTTAATCCGACTGAGATTATCCTCAATCGCGGGATTTGGCGTCGTAAAGTCAGCATCGCCGGGTGTAGAAGGACCAGACGCAGCGGAAAAGGAGCCAAATTGATAACTCCCCACTGAAGGAGAAGGCTCCTTCTCTTTATCCACCAGCCCCAGAAAACCGCCAATCTTGCGCAATACCAGCTTCAGGAATCGCCATAGTTTCGGCAGCAGCCAGATCGCCAATGCAATAAACAGCCCCAATAGCACCAGGAAAATAAAGGGGTGATTCAGCGCCGCCCACAAACCTGCCAAAACCATGACGTCTTCGCCAATCGAGGCCGCCCAATTGGTGAACGGCTCAGGAGAAGTATTGATCGCCAGGCGCGTTCCGGCCTTTGTAGCGTGAGACGTCGCCGCCATTGAGGCGCCGACCAATCCAGCCGCGATCTGCAACGCCGGCGAAATATCGCCGACCGCGCCCGCCGCCAGCACCGCGCCGGCAGGAATACGAATAAAGGTATGCAGCGCGTCCCAACCACTGTCCACGCCAGGGGTTTTGTCCGCGAAAAACTCCACACAGTACATAAATCCGGCAGCTGCGATCACCAGCGGGTCCTGCAGAGTCTGCAAATCCGGCGGCAAATCGATATGTCCGGTGGCGCCGCCCAGCCCCAGCATCAGCACTGCGGCGTACAGGTTCACGCCGCTGGCCCAGGACACGCCCATCATTAATGCAATTGTGGAGACCAAACTATCATAGGTTTCCATTAAACCACCTCAACCACTCTGGGTTATTCATCTCCCACCTGAGGCGCATCGTCAGCGTCACAGGCGGAACTATCATTACTATCGCTATTACATCCTTTCTTACCTGAACCCTGGCTGAATTCAACTTCAGGGTTCAGCGTTTCAGGCGGAGAATCCTCGCCACCATAGCCACAACAAACGCAGCGCCAACAACGTCAGCACCCATTTGAACAGTGATTTAAAACGCGCTTCGGGCAGTTTACCGAGTATTTTCAAGCCGACTTTGGTGCCTAAAAACCCCGCCAGCACCATCAAACCCAGCAAAGGAAGCCAGGGAGTGAAAACAAACCCCGCTAACCCGAACACCATAATTTTCAACAAATGTTGCGCCGTCATACAACTGGAGAAGTTAGCGGTGTAGGTCCAGCGGTCGACGCCGCTACGCCCGAGCCAGGCGGACACGAGGGGACCGGTTGCGCCAACGATCATTGTAGCCAGTGTCGTCAACAAACCGCCGCAAAACAAACCTGCTTTGGTTTTCCCCAATCCCAGTTCAGGAATGGGTCCCCAGCACAACCAGATGATGAAAAGCGCCACCAGCGGAGGAATCCAGGCGGGATCGACGCGCCCCAATAGCCAAACTGCGGCGAGCGCCGCCACGAGAGCGCCGCTCAAAAAGAAAGCAATTGTACGCGGTTGAATATGCTTGCGGGTCAAGGCGGCCCGGCTGGCGTTAGAGCCCATTTGCACAATGCCATGCAAGGGAATCAGGGCTAACGGCGGCACGACATCCGCCATCACGGCAATCAGAAATGCGCCGCCGCCAACACCAAGCGCGGCGGTCAACATAGAGCCTAGAAAACTGCTTCCCAGCAGCGTTGCGACTTCGAGCCAAGAGAGGCCCGCAAACCATTCCGTCATAATCCGACGCCGTCACCGAGTGATAGCGACGCCGTTCGGGAGTCGCCCTCTTCCGACATTTGCGCCCGCTGCAGTGTAGATTCACTCAATTGCTTACCGGCGCGGGCGCCCAACTGCTTCAGCTTCTCCACCCGGGTAATCAAATTGCCTCGCCCTGTGGCCAAGCGTCCCATAGCCGTATCATAGGCGCCTTGCGTCTGCTGCAAACGCTGGCCGACCTCCTCCAGATCCTGCACGAAATTGACGAACTTGTCGTACAAATAACCAGCCTGCCGCGCGATTTCCTGCGCATTTTGCGACTGATGCTCATAGCGCCAGATATTGTGAATGGTGCGTAAAGTCGCGAGAAGCGTCGAAGGAGAGACGATCACCACATTCTGTTGAAACGCTTCATTGAACAGGCTTTGGTCCCCCTGCACCGCTGCCGCAAAGGCGCCTTCGATGGGGATAAACAGCAGCACAAAATCCAATGAGTTCAGACCTAAAGCGTCTTGATAGCGCTTACCGCTCAACCCCTTAATATGTTGCCGCACAGACAATACATGCTGTTTCAGGTAGTCCATGCGGGCGCTGTCGTCCGTAGCGTTATGGTATTGCTCATAGGCTACCAGACTGACTTTCGAGTCGACGACAACATTTTTATTCTCTGGAAGACGAATAATCACATCCGGCTGAATACGGCGCCCGGCTTCATTTCGTTGAGCGCTCTGTACTTCGTACTCGCGCCCTTTCACCAGCCCGGAACGCTCCAGGATGCGCTCCAGAATGACTTCTCCCCAGGTTCCAGCCGCCTTATTATCGCCTTTCAGCGCATTGGTCAGCTTAATAGCGTCATCACTGATGCGCTCATTCAGGGTTTGCAGCTTTTTGATTTCCGCAGATAACGAGAAACGCTGCTGCGCTTCCTTGTCGTACACGTCTTCCACTTTCTTACGGAAGTCATTCAACTGCGTATTCAAAGGATCGAGGATGGTCTTCAGATTGTTCTGGCTGAACTCGGACAGTTTCTGCGTGCTACTTTCGAAGATGCGATTCGCCAACAGTTGAAATTCCTGCGTCAGCGCCTCACGTGACGCTTCCAACAACTTCAGCTTCTCCTGATGATGTAACTGCTCCTTCGCTGCGGCGGTTTTCAAGGACGCCAGCTCACTCTGAGCGGCGCTAAGCGCCTGCGTTAACTCAGACAAATCAGCGTCTTTGTTTCTGGTCGCCGCCTCCGCACTGACATAACGCTCATGGATAGACTCCATCCGCGCCTTCACCGCTGCATTACTTTGTTGCAGCAAACCAACTTCCCGTTGCAGGGACTCGCAGCGTTGCGTTTTTTCCGCACACGCATCCTGAAGACGCGCCACTTCGTCCTCACGAGCCAAGAGCTTTTCCATTAATTGAGCATTGCGCAGCTCAAGCTCTCTTCGCTGCCGGCGTTGCCTCATCATCCCCATCAACGCAAGAAGCGCGAGAGCAAGCCCTATCCCCCCCGCCGTCAGGTAGGGCCAATATAGTTGTAATAACGCCATTACTTCTTCTTTTATTGCAGGCCTTTTTCTTTCAGTTCTTTGAGTTGATCCCGCAACTGTGCGGCTTTCTCAAACTCCAGATTACGGGCGGCTTCGTACATAGCGGTTTCCAGCTTCTGTATCATTTTCGCGTATTCCTGCGGCGTTCTCGCTTCGGTTTCTACATTATAGGAAGAAGCTGTTTCCGCCACTCTGCGCTGTGACGCGCCTTTCTTGGAGCCAGGAACCCGCGCGCCTTCCATGATGTCGGCGACTTTCTTGTCCAACCCACGTGGCACAACGCCATGCTCTTCGTTATAGCTGATCTGTTTATTACGCCGACGCTCGGTTTCATCCATCGCTCGCTGCATGGAGCCAGTGATTTTATCCGCATATAAGATCGCTTTGCCGCGCACGTTCCGCGCCGCCCGGCCGATAGTCTGAATCAGTGAACGATCTGAACGCAGGAAGCCTTCTTTATCCGCATCCAAAATGGCGACCAGGGAAACCTCCGGCATGTCCAAACCTTCACGCAGCAAGTTGATGCCTACCAGCACGTCAAACTCGCCTAAGCGCAAATCGCGAATGATCTCCACCCGCTCGACAGTTTCCACATCTGAGTGCAGATAACGCACACGAATGCCTTTATCCAACAGGAAGTCCGTTAAATCCTCCGCCATTCTCTTGGTCAGTGTGGTCACCAACACACGCTCGTTGCGCTCCACCCGATCATGGATCTGTCCTAACAGATCATCAACCTGAGTGGAGGCCGGCAATACTTCTATTTCCGGGTCAACCAAGCCGGTGGGACGCACGACCTGTTCTACTACTTGTCCTTGATGGTCAGCCTCGTAGTTGCCGGGCGTCGCTGATACAAAAATCATTTGCGGAGCCAGACGCTCCCACTCATCAAAGCGTAAAGGACGGTTATCCAACGCAGAGGGCAACCGGAACCCATAGGACACCAACGTTTCCTTACGGGAACGGTCGCCGCGATACATAGCGCCGATCTGCGGAATCGTCACGTGAGATTCATCTATAAATAGCAGGGAATCGGAAGGGAGATAATCAAATAAGGTCGGCGGCGGCTCTCCCGCCTGACGGCCGGACAGATACCGGGAGTAGTTCTCTATGCCGTTGCAGTAACCCAGCTCGAACATCATCTCCAGATCATACTTGGTGCGCTCTTCCAGCCGCTGAGCCTCCAGCAACTTGCTGGAGCCGCGAAACTGCTGCAAACGCTCCTGCAGCTCCGTCTTTATTTGATCCGTCGCATCCAGTATGACCTGGCGCGGCGTGGCATAGTGGGTTTTCGGATAGATAGTCGCTCGCGGCACGCGCCGGTATACTTCTCCCGTTAAAGGGTCAAACCAGGACAGCGATTCAATTTCGTCGTCGAATAGCTCAATACGCAGCGCGTCCGATTCGGATTCCGCAGGAAATACATCAATGACGTCCCCCCTCACCCGGTAGTTAGCCCGGTGCAACTCCAGGTCGTTGCGTGTGTACTGCAATTCCGCCAGCCGGCGCAACAAAGATCGTTGATCAACCTTATCGCCTCGATCCAGGTGCAACATCATCTTTTTGTAGGACTGCGGATCGCCCAAACCATAGATCGCGGAGACAGTGGCGACGATCACCACATCTTTACGCTCCATCAGCGCTTTGGTGGCCGACAGACGCATTTGCTCAATGTGGTCGTTAATAGAGGAGTCTTTTTCGATATAGGTGTCGGAAGACGGCACGTAAGCTTCCGGCTGGTAGTAATCATAGTAGGAGACAAAGTATTCCACTGCGTTATCTGGGAAAAACTCTTTGAATTCTCCATACAACTGCGCCGCCAGGGTTTTGTTGTGCGCCATCACCATAGCGGGCCGCTGCATTTCCGCAATGACATTGGCCATGGTGAACGTTTTCCCTGAGCCGGTAACTCCCAGCAATGTCTGGTGCAGCAGACCGTCGCGCAGTCCATCCACTAATCCGGCGATGGCGCCGGGCTGATCGCCCGCTGGCTGATAATTCGCTTTAAGCTGAAACTTTTGCATTACTCACTTACGTATGAATCGACGACATTGTAGAATTATACCGTTTGGCCATTGATTGGGCGCGCCGTTCGCCTTAATTCAAGCCATTGGCCAACTTATCAAGCTTAACCACCAAAATCGAGGAATTACTCCGTTGGAAATCGATCTCTCACGCCGTGTTCAAGCAATCAAACCCTCTCCCACTCTGGCTGTCACCAACCGCGCGGCGGAACTCAAAGCCGCCGGGAAAGATATTATTGGTTTAGGCGCCGGAGAACCTGATTTTGATACCCCCCAGCATATTAAGGACGCCGCTATCGCCGCGATTAACGCGGGCCAGACCAAATATACCTCAGTCGATGGAACCCCTGCACTAAAGAACGCGATTATCAGCAAATTCCAACGCGATAATAACCTGAATTACGAAGCCAACCAGATTTTGGTCTCCAGCGGGGGCAAGCAAAGCTTTTTCAATCTTGCTTTAGCTCTTTTGGATGAAGGTGACGAAGTCATTATCCCCGCGCCTTATTGGGTGTCTTACCCCGACATGGTTATTGTCGCGGACGGCAAACCTGTCATCATTGAGACCACCGAAGCGACGCGGTTCAAAATCACTGCGGAGCAGTTGGACGCCGCAATCACCAGCAAAACCCGCCTGGTAGTAATGAACAGCCCTTCCAACCCAACCGGTATGGCTTATAGCAAAGAAGAGCTGTCCGCTTTAGGCGAAGTGCTGCGCAAACATCCATCCGTGATGGTGGCGACAGACGATATGTACGAGCATACGCTGTGGACTGGCGAAGATTTCGTCAATATTTTGAGTGTATGCCCAGACCTTTACGACCGCACTTTTGTCCTGAATGGCGTTTCCAAAGCTTACTCCATGACCGGCTGGCGCATCGGTTACGCGGCGGGCCCCGCCAAAGCGATCGCGGCCATGAAAAAAATTCAGTCGCAAAGCACGTCCAACCCCTGCTCCATCTCCCAAGCCGCCGCAGCCGCCGCGCTGAACGGCCCACAGGAGTGCATTGGAGAAATGGTAAAAGAGTTCAAGAAACGTCACGACTTTGTCGTTAAAGCCTTTAACGACATGCCCGGCGTAACTTGCCTGCCCGTGGACGGAACCTTTTACGCATTCCCAGGATTCCAAGGCGTGATCGATCGTATGGAAAATATCTATAACGATCTGGACTTGGCTGAGTATCTCCTGACCGAAGCAGGCGTCGCCCTGGTTCCAGGCTCCGCTTTTGGCGCGCCTGGACATTTGCGTATCTCCTTCGCCACCAGCATGCAAAATCTGGAACAAGCCATGGAGCGCATCGCGAAAGCGATCAAATAAACGCTCAAGACAGTCTCCAAGAGCGTTAAAAAGCCCGCGGTTCAGCGGGCTTTTTATTTGCTGAAAACACTAAAGAAAAACCACTTCCGAAGTGTTGACCTTTAAATTAAAGGTCATTATCATACGCGCCACTAACGGTTTCATTCCCTGATAGCTCAGTTGGTAGAGCAAATGACTGTTAATCATTGGGTCGCTGGTTCGAGTCCAGCTCGGGGAGCCAAATTTAAAAAGGCTGGTTTTACCAGCCTTTTTTATTGTCTAAATTAAGCCCACTTTTTCTACACACCATCGGTCGACGAGAATAACCTCTCCTCGCCCACCAACAGCTAACTCCAATTTAGACCGACTCAATTTCTTTGACGATCTGCTGCAATGCATCCAGAGGATTTAATGCTCGGGTAATAGGTCTTCCCACGACCAAATATGAGCTTCCATCCAGAATCGCCTGAGCTGGAGTAACAATTCGCGTCTGATCATCCGCCGCAGCCGCGGCAGGTCTGATGCCCGGCGTTACCAAGCAAAATTCCTCGCCGTGCGCACGACGCAACAAGGGAGCCTCTTGAGCAGAACACACGACGCCATCCATTCCGCTACTTTGCGCCAAACCCGCAAGCCTGCCGACCATCTCTTGAGCTGAGCAGGGAAACCCTATCTCAACGATCTCCTCATCACTCAAGCTGGTTAGCATCGTAACAGCAATCAGCAACGGCGCATGAGGCCCTTGCTCCAACACCTCGCGACACGCCTCCATCATTCTTCTGCCACCGGACGCATGCACGTTCACCATCCATACCCCCAAACCAGCCGCTGCTTTCACCGCCTGCGCCGTTGTATTGGGAATATCATGAAACTTAAGGTCTAGAAATACCTCAAAGCCGCGCACCTGCAGTTGCTCAACTATAGCGGGCCCAAATGTTGTAAACAGCTCCTTGCCAACCTTAAGCCGACATAAGCCTGGATCAAGCTTGGCGACAAACTCATCAAGCTGTTTTCTATCAGAAAAGTCCAAAGCCACCACAACTCTTGGTCCACTTACCATCGTCTCACCTTTCTCTCACGTCACTTATTACCATAACCCAACCACTAACCGCGCCAAACCTACACCCATGGCAACGGCTTCACCACTCCCCATTTTTTGCAACTGGGACACTGCCAGTGCAAATGCCGCCCCGAAAAGCCACAACTTTCACATAAATAGGAGTGATTCTTCTCCAAAAGCGTCTCCAGCACCCCTTTCACAATCATAATCCAACGCTTGGGCTCAGGGTCCGCATAAGGAACCAACAACACCAACAACGCTTTCACACCACCAAGAGTAGGGTGAGCATTTAACTGCCCTAAAAGAAACTCTATCGCCTCTTCCATATTCTCGTTTTCGTTGAGAGCGCCGGACAGCGCAATCATTACTTTCGCTGACGGCTGCAGCTCCCACATTCTTTGAAGTATTTTCAGCAGTCGCTCCCGCTCATTAAGCTTTTCGCATATCTCTTTCACCAACCCAACGACTTCCGAGAGAAACATTGGGTTCTGCTGCTCAATACGCTTCAATTCCGCCAGCGCTTCAGGATACTGCTCCGTGGCGACGCAAACCTGAGCCACTTGAATACTTGCTCTAGCGCAAAACTTGTCATACATCAGCGCCTCTCGAAGATGGCGCGTTGCGTCTGAATATTCCTTACGCCGCATACTGCGCTCAGCCATCTCACAACAGTATTGAGCCAGCCGCACCTGCACGTCTCGATCCCGCTTAAAGTCCAGCGTTAAAGCGCGCTCACGCGCAACTCCCCACTCCTTTTCGTGCTCATAGATTTCAAGAAGACACTCGGTACTCAGCTTCCGCCACTGCCGGGACGCCGCCAGCTCAATGAAAAGAGCTTCAGCCCTGTCATACAGACCAACAAACATATAGTCCTGAGCCAGCTCATAAGTAAGCTGCTCACCGTGTTTGATTCTTGCGTCTGGATGTGAAAGAAGATTCTGATGGATCGCCGTCGCTTTTTCGATTTCGCCCTTACGGCGAAAGAAGTTGGCGATTGAGAGGTGAAGCTGAACCGTATGCTGATTTATCTCTAACTCCTGAACAAAAGAGTCCAGAGTCGGCGCATCATACGCCTCAAAAAGATATTGCAAGGACTTAGGATATTCGCCGCCCCGCCTAATAGCTCTGGCAGTCTGACCAACTCGCCCCTGAATAAAACAGATCAGCCAACCAATGCCTATTGCAACGGCAATTAACAACAATTGGCCAAGGTATTCCATAAGCCCTTATGATTTGCTGGCGACAACCTGCGTAGATGACTTTATGGCGCGATCACGCCCTTTTTTACCGAAAATTTTCAACTTCAGAACGGTCAAACTAGTTACCGCCATCCCCAATAGAAACCCTACAACAAACGCCAACCCGATCAGAATGGAAACATTCACAGGCCCCGTGTGGTAGAAGAAGAGGTCTAGCTCCAGCTTGGAATTATTCAGCAGCACAAATACTACACCAACAATCACCATCAGGAAGACAAGGCATAGCAAAAAGATTTTTTTAAGCTTGGACATTAGCGCACCCGAACCGGTCTAATTGGGTGCACTATCTTACCATACCTGGATTTGATGTCAGGCATAGAAAAACGTGCACTTACAATTAATTAGCGGTTTGACGCCGGCGATTAATAACCGGCCTTGAGACTTGCGTTAACCTCATCTCTCAATTCCTTACCAGGCTTGAAGTGCGGTACATACTTCGCAGGAAGATGGACAGTCTCACCTGTTTTGGGATTACGCCCTACCCGTGGAGCGCGATAATGGAGACTAAAACTGCCGAATCCCCGTATTTCTATGCGCTGCCCCTGGGACAGAGATTGTGACATGTACTCTATGATCGTTTTAACCGCGAGCTCAACGTCTTTTATCGAAAGTTGTGGTTGTTTTTGCGCAATAATCTCGACTAACTCTGATTTGGTCATAGAAGCTTCCTTATCGTAGCCTTCGTCAGAAGTGTAGTTAAAGATTTAAAAAAACACAAAAAAAACGGGCATATAGCCCGTTTTTTTAGAGAATATATCTAAGAGAAATTACTGTTGCTGCTGCAATTGCTCTTTGATCAGATCACCGATAGTGGTCGGACCTTGAGCTTCAGTTTGCTTCTCTTTGACATCGCGAATCGCCTGCTTCTCTTCATCAATGTCCTTAGACTTGATGGAAAGGTTGATCACGCGGTTTTTACGGTCAACGCTGATGATTTTCGCTTCAACTTCGTCGCCTTCTTTCAGCACGTTGCGAGCGTCTTCAACTTTATCGCGGCTGATTTCAGACGCTTTCAAAGTTGCTTCAACTTCGTCGTTCAGAGCGATCACAGCAGCTTTGGCGTCAACGGACTTAACAGTACCAGTAACGATAGAGCCTTTCTCATTCAACTGAGTGAACTCAGCAAATGGGTCGCTTTCCAGCTGCTTGATACCCAGAGAGATACGCTCACGCTCAGGATCGATAGACAGGATCACAGTCTCCAGGTCGTCGCCCTTCTTGTACTTGCGAACAGCTTCTTCGCCTGGCTCGTTCCAAGAAATGTCGGACAGGTGAACCAGACCGTCGATGCCGCCTTCCAGACCAAGGAAGATACCGAAGTCGGTAATAGACTTAATCTTACCGGAGATACGGTCGCCCTTGTTGAAGTTGCCGGAGAACTCTTCCCATGGGTTAGCGTGACACTGCTTGATACCCAGAGAGATACGACGACGCTCCTCGTCGATATCCAGAACCATCACTTCCAGTTCGTCGCCCAGTTGAACAACTTTGGATGGGTGAATGTTCTTGTTGGTCCAATCCATTTCTGAAACGTGAACCAGACCTTCAACACCTTCTTCCAACTCAGCAAAGCAGCCGTAGTCAGTCAGATTAGTAACGCGCGCAGTAACGCGGGTGTTCTCTGGGTAACGCTCTTTGATAGCAACCCATGGATCTTCGCCCAGCTGTTTCAGACCCAGAGATACGCGGTTACGCTCACGATCGAACTTCAACACCTTAACGGTGATTTCGTCGCCAACGTTAACGATTTCGCTAGGATGCTTGATACGCTTCCAAGCCATGTCAGTGATGTGCAACAGACCGTCAACACCACCCAGATCAACGAATGCGCCGTAGTCAGTCAGGTTCTTAACGATACCTTTGACTTCCATACCTTCCTGCAGAGTTTGCAGCAGAGCGTCGCGCTCAGCGCTGTTTTCCGCTTCCAGAACCGCACGGCGTGAAACAACTACGTTGTTACGCTTTTGATCCAGCTTGATAACTTTGAATTCGAGATCCTTTCCTTCCAGATGCGCAGTGTCGCGAATAGGACGCACATCTACCAAGGAACCAGGAAGGAATGCGCGGATGCCGCCCAGTTCAACAGTGAAACCACCTTTGACCTTGCCGTTGATAACGCCGTTAACAACTTCGTTTGCTTCGAAAGCTTTTTCAAGATCTTTCCAGGCTTCCGCACGCTTCGCTTTTTCGCGAGACAGGCGGGTTTCGCCAAAGCCGTCTTCAACTGCGTCGAGAGCAACCTCAACTTCGTCGCCGACTTGCAGATTCAGTTCCCCTTTCTCGTTCAGGAACTGTGCTACAGGGATTACACCCTCGGACTTAAGGCCTGCGTTTACAGTAACCCAGTCTTCATCGATATCAACCACTACGCCCTTAACGATAGAGCCGGGTTTCATATCAATTTGTTTTAAACTTTCTTCAAAAAGCTCAGCAAAGCTCTCGCTCATTGTGTTTCCTGTTGAACATTTTCATCCGCGCGGCCAGCAAGCACGGTCTGTTCGATTAAAATCTTATTCCGGGCATTACTGGCATACTCCCGAAAAAAGATCACCGGTTAATTAATTTACCGTAGTGATGGACACTCAGGATTGACGGGAAGACCAGATCTGGAGTACTTTCTCCAACACCTCATCCACCGAAAAGTCAGAAGTATCAAGGACTACGGCGTCATCCGCAGGTCGCAAAGGAGCGTTTGACCGATTCGTGTCACGCTCATCGCGTTCCTTTATCTCTTTTAAAAGGTGCGAAATTTTAACACTCTCGCCTTGCTGCTTCAACTGATCATATCTTCGCCGCGCCCTTACTTCGGCGCTTGCAGTCATAAATATCTTACATGGAGCGTCAGGAAACACGACCGTCCCCATGTCTCGCCCGTCCGCCACCAACCCCGGCGCGGACTGAAAGTCCCGCTGCCGCTGCAACAAAGCGGCGCGCACCATAGGGTACGCTGCCACCCGCGAGGCCATAGCGCCACAGGTTTCCGTCCGGATTTCCAGAGTCACGTCGTCGCCCATTAAAATAACGGACACCGGCTGACCGGGAGTTCCCGCTTCAAAACGCACATCCAAGGTTTCAGCGACTTTCGCTACGACGACTTCATCAGCCAAATCAACGCTTTGCCGCTCAGCGCTCAAGGCAGTCAGTCGATACAGTGCGCCGGAGTCCAGAATATTCCATCCCAACGCCCGCGCAGTCAGCTGCGCGATGGTTCCCTTGCCTGAGCCAGAGGGACCATCAAGGGTGATGACAGGAATGCCAGAACTCACCTTCATGCTGTCTCCTCAGTCCGAAGATTAAAACCAACCTCATTCGCCAGAGTCGTGAAGCCAGGGAATGACGTAGCGACGTTAGCGCAATCTTTAATAACAATAGCGCCGGTAGCTCTTAAAGACGCCACGGCAAAAGCCATTGCTATGCGATGATCGCCATGACTATCTACTGCGCCGCCGCCGATTTCCGCGCCACGCAATACAATACCGTCCTCTTTTACTTCGCTACCGACTCCCAGCGCCGCCAGACCATCCGCCATGGTTTGAATACGGTCGCTTTCCTTGACCCGCAACTCTTCCGCGCCACTCAACACAGTTTCTCCCTCAGCGCACACGGCAGCGATAAACAGAACCGGAAACTCATCAATCGCCAAAGGCACCTGGTCCTCTGGAATACGGATCCCTTTCAAAGGAGCATAGCGCACACGGATGTCAGCCACCGGCTCACCACCCACTTCTTTATGGTTGGACAACTCAATATCAGCGCCCATCAACTTAAGAATACTAATAACGCCAACACGAGTCGGATTGACACCGACATGGCGCAAGGTCAGATCCGAGCCGGGAGTAATGCTCGCCGCAACCAGGAAAAACGCTGCGGAAGAGATATCCGAAGGGACATCGATTTTGGTAGCGTTCAGCCTATGGCCGCCCTCAATCGTCACCTTGGGGCCATTCACATCCACAGGATAACCAAAACCACGCAGCATTCGCTCGCTGTGATCCCGTGTGGGCGCAGGCTCCGTCACAGAGGTTTCACCATCGGCATAAAGACCTGCGAGGACCAGACTGGACTTAACCTGGGCGCTGGCGACAGGCATGTCATAATGAATACCGTATAGCTTGGAGCCGCCTTTAATTTTGACAGGGGGGCGTCCGCCCTCAGATGTGGAGATTTCCGCACCCATTTCCCGCAGCGGCTTTGCAACCCGCTCCATAGGCCGCTTGGACAAGGACTCATCGCCCGTCAGTTCAACATCGAACGACTGACCACTCAACAAACCTGCAAGCAAACGCATGGAAGTTCCGGAGTTACCCAAATACAGAGGCCCTGGCGGCTGTTTCAGGCCATGCATGCCCACACCATTTATTCTTACTGAACCGCGATCCGGCCCCTCAATGACGACACCCATATCCCGGAACGCCTGCAGGGTGGCCAGAGCGTCCTCCCCTTCAAGAAAACCCTCAATTTCCGTAACGCCTTCCGCCAGCGAACCCAGCATGATGGAGCGATGGGACATCGATTTATCTCCGGGCACGCGAATATCGCCGCACACCGGACCGCCTTTCCCGGCAACGTAGGTCACATTGTTAGCCATATCAGTCTTGTAAGCCTTTCCTTCAAGCATTTTTGTGAAATGTTCGCGGGCCGCCCGGGCCCGGGTGAACACACCAAGTAACGTTTGTCCGTCCCCATCAGCAATAGCGCTGCGCAGCTTTTTTAAATCCGCGTCAAACGCATCCAACACTTTCAGCACCGCATCCCGGTTAGTCAGGTAAACGTCCCGCCACATCACCGGGTCGCTGGCGGCAATTCGGGTAAAATCCCTGAAGCCGCCCGCCGCATAGCGAAATATTTCTTTATTATCATCCGCCCCCGCCAGCGTATCGACCAGCGAAAAAGCGATCAAGTGAGGCAAGTGACTGGTTGCAGCCAACACCTCATCATGGTGAGCCACCGACATGAAGAGCACTTCCGCCCCAATGCCGCGCCACAGAGCCGCCACCACTCCCAGCGCATGAGAGTCCGTCACCGGAACCGGCGTCAATATGGTTTTATGATTCTCAAACAAAGCACTATTAGCGGCCTGAACGCCGCTCTTTTCAGAGCCAGCGATAGGGTGCCCCAGCACAGCATTCGCTGGCATTTCACCAAATACAGAGATAAAGGCTTTTTCTATCTCACCTTTCACACTTCCCACATCCGTCAGAATGTGATCGCTTCGCAAAGCCGATCTCATTTCCTCCAACACTGGAGCGACCGCGCCAACCGGCACCGCCAAAACAATGACATCCGCCCGTGAAGCAAGCGTGACAAGATCCGGGGCAGCCTCATCAACAACCCCCAAACGCACGGCTAATGCAGCCTCAGAATCGCGCCGATCATAACCAATTACTTTCTCCGCCAAACTGCGCTCTTTCACAGCCTTGGCTAAAGAACCGCCGATCAGACCCAGTCCGACAACAGCCAAACATTTAACTCGGGATTGCAACATTGTTAATCAGGCGCGCTTGACGGCCATGTCCGTATAAAGAATAAATTGAAACGCCCTCAAGGGCTAAGATACCAAAAAAGCCAACCTACTGAGACCAGCGGAGGGCGCGCCTAAAGCACGCCTTTGGGATACGACCCCAGACATCGCACGTCAAGAGCGTCCCGGGATAACTCCTGAATCGCCACACCAACCTCTGGCAGATCTTTATGGCCGATAAAGTCCACAAAGAAGTGATAGCGACGTGCGCCACTGAGGGCGGGACGCGAATCAATTCTTGTCAGGCTCAGATTTTGACGATGAAACACGCCTAGCATCTTGTACAGAGCGCCCGGCTCATCGCGAATGGTAACCATCAGAGATGTTTTGTCATCCCCACTTGGCGGAGCCGAATTTTTACCAATAATCAAATACCTGGCGATCTGATCAGGATGATCTTCGATATTTTTCGCCAGCACTTTCATACCATACAGTCTGGCGCAGTGCTCACCAGCTACTGCAGCTGCATCCTGACGCTCAGACGCCCGTTTTACAGCGTCCGCATGGCTGGGTACCGCAATACGCTCCACCCCCGGCCACTTTTCATCCAGCCACTGCCGGCACAAAGAAAATGACTGCGCCAAGGAGTAAACAACCTTGATATCAGCGGCATCCACTTGTTCTGGGGCTATCAAGAAGTGGTGAGTGCGCACCTCCACCTCACCGCAGATCAGCAGAGGCGAATTAACAAACACATCCAGAGTGTGGCTGATCACGCCTTCATTGGAGGTTTCCACCGGGACTACGCCGTAATGAGCCGCCCCCGCTTCGACCTCACGAAAAACCTCATCAATAGCGTAATGAGGCAGACAGACACCGGAATGCCCGAAGTGCTTAAGCGCAGCCGCATGAGTAAAGGCGCCCTCAGGCCCCAAAAACGCAATATGCAATGGCGCCTCAAGGGCAAGACAGGCCGACATAACTTCCCGAAACAGCCTGGCCACCTCTTCATCACTCAGCGGCCCCGGGTTATCGTCCATTATTTTCCGTAAAACCTGAGCTTCCCGCTCTGGGCGATAAAAAACGACATCCTGCCCTGTATTGCCGCGCATTTTCACTTCCGCGACATTTTGCGCGCACTTGGCCCGCTCACAAATCAACGCCAGTAGTTGACGGTCAATCTGATCTATTCGTTCGCGCAGCTTGGCGAGTTCGGTCTGCTCAGAGGTCATGAATCAGGCGTTCCTCCCGGCGAAATCTTGCATAAATCCAACCAGCGCATCCACCGCCTCTTCCGGCAATGCGTTATACAAACTGGCGCGCATCCCTCCAACAGAACGATGCCCTTGCAAATTAAGCAAACCAGCCTCTTCTGCTTCTTGTAGAAACTTCTGATCCAGACTGTCGTCTTTCAGGGTAAAAGGCACATTCATCCAAGAGCGGCAAGACAGGTCTATCGGGTTCGCGTAAAACTCGCTGTCGTCTATGTACGAATAGAGCTTGTCAGCTTTGCGGCAGTTAATCGCTTCCATAGCCTGCACCCCCCCTTTTCCTTTCAGCCACTTGAATACCAGGCCAGCCAAGTACCAGGAAAAAGTAGGCGGAGTGTTGACCATGGAGTCATTTTCACTAGCCACTTTATAGTTCAGCATGGTGGGCAGACTGTCGGAAGCATAACCCAGCAAATCTTCTCGCACGATAACCAGCGTCAGGCCAGCGGGCCCAATATTCTTCTGTGCGCCAGCGTATATCACCCCGAAGCGACTGATATCTACAGGACGGGACAATATGGTGGAAGACATATCCGCCACCAAGGGTTTATCACCCACGTCAGGAATATCGAGAAACTCAACGCCGCCAATCGTTTCATTCGGCGTGTAGTGCACATAACCTGCACTTTCACTCAAACGCCACTCACTGCGAGCAGGAATGCGGGAATAGCCATTATCTTTAGCTGACGCGGCAACATTCACCTTAAGGTAGCGCCCCGCTTCAGCAATCGCCTTCTTCGACCAAATACCCGTGTCGATATAATCCGCTTCAGCGCCAAGCTTCAGCAGATTAAGCGGCACTGACGCAAACTGGGTCGCAGCGCCACCCTGCACAAAGAGAACCTTGTAATTGTCAGGCACAGACATCAGTTCGCGAAAGTCACGTTCCGCCTCAACCGCCACAGAGACAAAATCGTCACTGCGATGGCTCATCTCCATAATTGACAGGCCTTTACCCCGCCAATCGAGCAGTTCCGCCTGAGCCTGCAACAACACTTCCGTAGGCAGCGCGGAAGGGCCCGCGCAAAAATTAAACTTTCTTTCAGCCATACAGGCCGCTCTCCGGTATTTGGTCAAATAAACTTCTCAGACAAGCCAACCGAAGCGAAAGTTATTCTTCCGCCTCGGAGCCTTCCTCACCTGATTCGCCAGAGTCCAACTCATCACCACCAATGACTTCAGCGCCTTCACCTTCTTCGCCCTGGAAGTCATTTTCGTCTTCCTCCGGCTCTGCAATCCGCTCTACGCCAACCAAGTCTTCCGATTCAGACAGACGGATCAATCGCACGCCCTGAGTATTTCTTCCGACGATAGAGACTTCGTCCGAACGAGTCCGCACCAATGTTCCCTGGTTACTGATTAACATAAGCTGATCGCCGCTGATTACCTGCACCGCGCTTACCAGGTCGCCATTCCGTTCAGAACACTGGATAGCGATAACACCCTGGCCTCCACGCCCGTATACAGGGAACTCCGACACCGCAGTCCGCTTACCGTAGCCTTTACGACTTGCAGTAAGGATGAATGCATCTTCTTGCGGAATGATAAGGGAAACGACAGTTTGCCCTTCCGCCATACGAATACCTCTAACGCCGCGAGCGGTGCGCCCCATTGGTCGCACGTCGTCTTCATTGAAGCGAATGGCTTTACCGCTGCTGCTGAACAGCATGACGTCTTTCTTACCATCGGTAATGGCTGCGCCGATCAGCATATCGCCTTCATCCAGCGCCAAAGCGATCAAGCCGCTGCTGCGAGGACGCGAGAAGTTCTCTAATGGCGTTTTCTTGACGGTCCCCTGACGGGTGGCCATGAACACATAGTGATCAGCCGCGTATTCACGCACCGGCAACATGGTAGTGATGCGCTCATCTTCCGCCAGCGGCAGAATATTTACGATCGGACGACCACGGGCAGTACGGCTTGCCTGAGGAATTTCATAGGTCTTAAGCCAATACAGTTTACCGTGAGAGGTGAAACACAATATCGTATCGTGAGAGCTGGCGATCAAAAGCTTCTCGACAAAATCTTCGTCGCGAATCGCCGTCGCGGCCTTGCCTTTGCCGCCTCGTTTCTGCGCCTGATACGCTTCCAGCGGCTGAGTCTTCGCGTAGCCTTTGTGAGACAACGTAACCACCATGTCTTCTTCGGCGATCAGGTCAGCAATCGTAAGATCTCGCTTGGAAGCGGTAATTTCCGTTACGCGAGCGTCGCCAAATTCTTCGCGGACAGCTTCCAGTTCTTCACGGATAACCTCCATCAGACGCTCTGGATTCTGCAGAATCTCCAGCAACTCAGCAATTTGCTCGATGATGCTGCGGTACTCGTCGTTAATTTTTTCAATTTCCAGACCAGTCAGCTTTTGCAGACGCAAGTCGAGAATAGATTGCGCCTGCACTTCAGACAGGAAATACAGGCCATCACGCAGACCAAATTCAGGCGCCAAGTCATCAGGACGACAGGCGTCTTCGCCTGCGCGCTCCAGCATGCCTGTCACCGCACCCGGAGACCAGCCTTGCGCCATCAAACGCTCTTTGGCTTCCGCGCCAGTGGAAGAAGCCTTGATAACAGCGATAACCGGGTCGATGTTCGCCAGCGCAACCGCCTGACCTTCCAGGATGTGGCCGCGCTCACGAGCTTTACGCAACTCGTAAATGGTCCGGCGCGTCACCACTTCACGACGGTGACGTACGAAACATTCAATACAGTCTTTCAGGTTCAGCAGCTTGGGCTCGCCATTAATCAAGGCGACCATATTGATGCCGAATACGGTTTCCAATGGCGTAAGGGCGAACAGGTTGTTCATGAGTACGTCCGCGTTTTCGCCGCGACGCAACTCAATAACGACCCTCATCCCTTCCTTACTGGATTCATCACGCAGCTCGGTGATGCCTTCAACCTTTTTCTCTTTGACCAGCTCAGCGATTTTCTCAACCAGCTTGGCCTTGTTAACCTGATAAGGAATCTCAGTAATGACAATCGTTTCCTTACTGGTTTTCTTATCCTGCTCAATTTCATAGCGAGCACGAATATAAATCCGGCCTCGGCCAGTGCGGTACGCCTCCAAAATCCCCGCGCGACCATTAATGATGGCGGCAGTGGGAAAGTCAGGTCCCGGAATAAACTCCATCAGCTCATCGATGGTTATGTCGCTGTTATCCAGGTAAGCGAGGCATCCGTTGACCACTTCGGTCAGGTTATGAGGAGGAATGTTCGTCGCCATCCCTACCGCGATGCCTGAGGACCCATTCACTAGGAGATTGGGCACTTTGGTCGGCAGTACGACGGGAATCTGCTCAGAGCCATCGTAGTTAGGGGCGAAGTCGACCGTTTCTTTATCGAGATCGGCCAGCATTTCATGGGCGATCTTCTCCATACGGATTTCCGTATAACGCATTGCCGCTGCGCTATCGCCGTCGATGGAGCCGAAGTTGCCCTGCCCGTCCACCAGGGTGTATCGCAGCGAGAATGGCTGCGCCATACGCACAATGGTGTCGTATACGGCGGAGTCGCCATGGGGGTGATATTTACCGATGACGTCACCGACCACACGGGCGGATTTCTTATAGGCTTTGTTCCAATCGTTCCCCAACTCGTTCATCGCAAACAAAACGCGGCGATGCACCGGCTTAAGGCCGTCTCGCGCGTCCGGCAAGGCACGGCCTACGATAACGCTCATCGCGTAGTCGAGGTAGGATTGTTTCAGTTCATCTTCAATATTGACGGGAAGTATTTCTTTGGCGAGTTCAGCCATAATATAGCAATAACCTATTCTAGAAAGGATAGTTCGGTTCTTGTTCTACCCACAGTCTGTCCAAACCCTGGTTCGCTCGTCTTGCAGTCGTTGAACCCGGCGGGGAGTCAGTTCAAGCGGCATGTAATCGCACACTCTTTACTCGACCAAGGGCTGCGCCACAAGCGGTCAAGTCTAGCATAGAAGGCGGCGGCAACGAAGTTAATTAGGGCGAGAATAAGATATTTTTTAGGCGCAAAAAACCGCTCCCTCCAGCAACAGGAGAGGCTAGTTGGCGGCGCGCATCAGCCAACGCGCGCCACTCTTTTTAGCGAGTCAGGCCGACTGATGAAACCGCTGGGGGGCGACAAAGTCCGCAACAGCGCGCAGCACATCCTTACGACTGATTTGCCCCACCAACTTCCCCTCCTCCACTACAGGAAAGCGACGCCGACGATCATTAATGAAGCGCTCACTGACAGCAAGAATGTCCTCCTCCGGCCCGACGACATCCACATCCACGGTCATATACTCAGCAACAGTGCCGCCCAGAGATTCGTAGTCGTAATAACTACCACTCAGGATGCTTTTCAGGCAATCCACTTCCGACAACATCCCCACAAGATTCCCCCTACCATCTACGACAGGGGCGCCGGAAATACTGTTTTTAAGGAGTTTATGAATGGCTTCAAACAGTTCTGTTTCAGGGGAAAAGACAACCAAATTGGTGGTCATATAATCGCGCACTTTCACGGATCGCAACATGGGACTCTCCTAAGGCAGGCATTTGCTGATGGTTATTGTTAACCGCCCTGTCAGCGTCTTCCTTTAATTACGCTGATACCTTAAAGATACGCCCATATACCTGAAACGCCAACTCATGAGCCCGGAGCGAACGCCCCGGGTTTGATGTCAGTCAATAATGACCTTATTCAAATACGATGGTCTTGTTCTCATGAACAATCACCCGGTCCTCCAGGTGATAGCGCAAGCCTCGCGCAAGCACTTGCTTCTCTACGTCTTTCCCCAGCCGCACCATGTCTTCAATGGTATCGCTGTGATTCACCCTGATCACATCCTGCTCAATAATTGGACCTTCATCCAGATCCTGAGTGACGTAATGACAGGTTGCGCCGATCAGCTTGACGCCACGCTTGTACGCCTGATGGTACGGACGAGCGCCCGCGAAAGACGGCAGAAAGCTGTGATGGATATTGATGATGCGCCCCGTGTACCTGTCGCAAAGCTCCGGCGGCAAAATCTGCATGTAGCGCGCAAGAACGACGACCTCTGCATCCAGCGCATCCACCAATCGCTCCACCTCAGCGAATGCGACGGACTTGTCATCTGCATCCACCGGCACGTGATAATAGGGAATGTCATGCCACTCCACCATGCGACGCAAGTCATCATGATTGGAGATAACCCCGACAATCTCTCCATCCATCTCTTTCGCATGCCAGCGATGCAGCAAGTCCGCCAGACAGTGAGACTCCTTGCTCGCCATCAGAACAATACGCTTGGGTTGCTGCGAGTCCGCCACATGCCAGCACATCTGGAACTCCCGGGCGATTGGCTCAAACGCTATGCGAAATGAGTTCAGATCAAAAGGGAGCGAGCTCGCTTTTATCTCATTCCTCATATAGAACCAGCCGTTGGTTGGATCCGAGTGATGGCTCGCTTCGGTCAGCCAGCCATTATAAGTAGCCAGAAATGTGGTCACTTTCGCAACAATGCCGACCCGATCAGGACAGGCGATTACCAGTCGATATGTTCTTTCCATTATTTTCCTACCAGCTGTGAGACGCCAGCGGGACGCGACAGACCTCTATGCGTTAAAGACTGCTTCGCACCGCTTAGCCATCGCAAAGTCCAACTCATGCAGACCTTTAATAGTATGACTCCACCAGGTAACCCTGACCTTACCCCACTCGGTCACCAGTTCAGGGTGGTGGTTAATTTCCTCAGCAATAGCGCCAACCTTATTGGTGAACTCTAACGCCAAAGCGAAGTTTTTGAATTTGTAGTTGCGGCTGATCATTTGCACGCCGTTACGCTCTTCCAAACGCCACTCGGGCACCTGACTCAAGTACTTCTCAAGTTTCGCTGGATCCACCTTTTCAGCGTCAGGTCTACAGGCCTCGCAGCTTGGAATTGTATCGCTCATGCTTTTTCTCCTTGTTTTGAATTAAGCGTTTGCCGGAGCGCTCGCCCCAGCGTCGCTGTAGCCTAACTCCACAAGAAAAAGATCGCCAACATTTATCTTAGCCGACTATTTTCACAGCGCTTTCCGCAATGCGCTTACGCCATTCCGCTGGACCAGTTTGATGCACAGACTCGCCATTTACATCCACCGCCACGGTAACCGGCATATCTTTTACTTCGAACTCGTAGATCGCCTCCATTCCCAACTCAGGGAAGGCCACGACATTGGAAGAACGGATTGCTTTAGAAACCAGATAGGCTGCGCCGCCCACAGCCATCAGATAGACAGCCTTATTGTCACGAATCGCTTCAATCGCCACAGGGCCGCGCTCAGCTTTGCCGATCATACCCATAAGACCGGTCTGCTCCAGCATAGTGCGAGTGAACTTATCCATCCGCGTAGATGTAGTTGGCCCGGCAGGCCCAACCACTTCATCGCCCACGGGGTCCACAGGGCCCACGTAATAAATGAAGCGATTTTTCAAATCCACCGGCAAGGATTCGCCGCGTGCGAGCATATCCACCATTTTCTTGTGCGCAGCGTCGCGGCCCGTCAGCATTTTTCCTGACAGAAGCACGGTATCGCCGGGACGCCAGGACGCAATTTCCTCGCGAGTGATCGAATCCATATTCACACGCTTAACGTTGGCTCCGACCTCCCAGGTGATTTCCGGCCACTCATCCAGATTAGGGGGCGTTTGCAGAGAAGGCCCGCTGCCGTCGAGCACGAAATGCGCATGGCGGGTCGCCGCACAGTTGGGAATAATAGCGACGGGCTTATTGGCGGCATGGGTCGGGTAGTCTTTTACCTTAACGTCCAGCACCGTCGTCAAACCACCCAGGCCTTGCGCCCCGATGCCCAACGCATTTACTTTCTCGAAAAGCTCCAGACGCAACTCCTCGCTGCGGTTAGCTGCGCCACGCGCTTGCAAGTCCTGAATGTCGATAGGGTCAAGCAACGCCTCTTTGGCCAATTCCATTGCTTTTTCGGCGGTTCCACCAATACCGATACCCAACATTCCAGGCGGACACCAGCCGGCGCCCATCTTCGGCACCTGCTCCAGCACCCACTCTGCAACAGAATCAGACGGGTTCAGCATGGCGAACTTGGATTTTGCTTCAGAGCCGCCGCCTTTCGCCGCGACGTGCACGTCCACTTTGTCGCCAGGAACGACCTTCATATGAATAATGGCGGGAGTATTGTCTTTCGTGTTTCTGCGCGCGCCATCAGGATCAGCCAAGACGGACGCCCGCAGAATATTGTCAGGGTGCAGGTAGGCGCGACGTACGCCTTCATTTACCATATCCTCGACGCTCATATCCGCATCCCACTGCACATCCATTCCGATGTTCAGGAACACCGTCACGATGCCGGTATCCTGACAGATAGGACGACGCCCTTCCGCGCACATACGGGAGTTGATCAGAATTTGCGCCAGCGCATCTTTAGCGGCGGTGGACTCTTCGCGCTCATAGGCAGCATGAACCGCTTTGATAAAGTCGACGGGATGGTAGTAGGAGATAAACTGCAGCGCGTCGAATACGCTGTCGATGAGATCGTCTTGACGGATCACGGTGGTCATGCACGCACTCTCTTGTTACATGGTTCTTGGAGTAGTCACAGCTTTGGCTGACAGCGACGCCTCCCAAAGGACGCCAAGTGCCCGCCTTATTTGATTTAGGCGGAAATTGTACCTAATTCGCCCCCCAAGTTCAGCCTTAAACTGTTAACGAATACAGCGCCTTTGCAACCGTAGCCCTAAGGACTGGGCCTAATCTATTTTTCCCATTTGTGAATTAGGGAGTCCGCTCATAGAAAAAATGAGCTAAACTCCTGACGATGCATGAGAAAATCACCAAATGCCTGCGCCCTGATGACGCCAACACATCGGGCGAAAGGCTTATTTTATTGTGCGGCGTATGATTTCACGGCTTTCAGGCCGATGAAATCTAACCTATGCTGATAAAACTTTTTTGGCGCAGAACTGGAGCGAATAATTCAGTCACGCCGGGAACATTCTGAAAGCAATAATAAAAGGAAGAAGGTCCTACCTATGTTCAAGAAAACCTTTCTCAGTCTGGCGGTAGCGTCGGCGGTCACTTTATCGGGGTGTGGAGGCAACGGCGGCGGCAATGCTAATGCTGGCGCGCAAAATGAATTTGATGGGGATTTGCCTGACTCATTAGAGGGGCAGTTTGAGGGCAAAATTTGGCCACTATTCAACCCTATCGCAAGCCTGGTCCCCGTTCCCAACGATCTTCTACTTGACCAGACCGCGGCAGACGGCACTTTTTCAGATTCTACAGCCAATCCTGTCCTCGCGGCTTTAGGGTCTTTAAGCGGCGCTTCCACCATCGCTCCCATCGACATATCATTCTCCGGCGAGCTTGATGGCGGCAGTTTAAGCACCGACTCGTTTATTTCTTCCGGCGGAAGCCTGGTCCCCAATCCTAATCAAAACGTTTTCTTACTTGAGCTGGCCTATGCCAGCGGGGAACCGATTCAGGGCTTAACCATTTCTGAACCGCCGACTATACCTTTAGCAGCCGGAGCACTATTGGCGTCCGCTGAAAGCGACCCCGCTACCGCAGCCGCTATTCTTGGCGCCGCAATAGCGGATGCGCCAGCCATCAAAGCCTCTGTCATCGAGCTATCTGGCGCCAGCACTTTAAGAATTCAACCGACCAAACCCCTCAAGCCCAAGACCCGCTATTTAGTCATAGTCACCAACGAAGTTGAGGACGCCACAGGGCAAGCCATATCTATGGATCCCAACTATTACCTGTTAACCGGTAGCGGCAATCTGCCCTCTTCCCAGCTTGAGCCTGTGCGCACCATTATTAACAGCTTCTGGGAGCCTGTTGCGGAAACTTACTTCACACTGAATAACACGACGCGCTCCGCTCTGAGCATGAACCCGCTTTCTGTCAACAATATAGCGCTAACCTACTCTTTCACCACCTCTGGGGACGAGAAGGTAATGGAGTACATAGCTAACCCTGCGGAGTGGTTTAACGACCAATTAACAGGCTTTATTCGCATCAGCGCCGCCAAAGCAGTGATAACGGCAGGTACAAGCGTAGATAGCGATTCAGATGTAGACTACTCTGACATAAAAATTGCTGCAGACGCGGCGGTTACTGCATTCCCAACCACCGCACAAAAGGCGGCTTTCAGCCCTATTTTCAGCGCAGCTCCACCATTTGGTTGTGACGGCCTCACAGGCGCCACAGCGATAGGTTGCGCAGCTACAGCATTAACCTCCAGCTTTTCCGCACTTTTACCTACCCCAAAAGCGCGCACAGTGACGAATAGCGGCTCCAGCACACCGGTAAATCTGGTTTCCGCATTAACCAGCTCTTTACTGGACAACACCAATGGCATCACACCAATGGTGTCACAAGGAACCATTGGTGTACCGTATTATCTGGGCGTTCCATCCGACTCCGACGGATCGACAATTCAGTCCAGCACATGGACGGCAAACAAAGCATTGGCGGACGCTCTAAATACAGCCTTTAGCTCCGCAGGATTGGCATTACCGCAAGGGGATACCACCACTCGTGACGCAACCTCTTCCGTGGTCAACTACGTCTTCCCATTTCCACAGCAGACTGACGCAGACACCACCACTAGCGGAGTTGATGCATTATCCATCCCTTGGTTAGCGATTTATCCAAACAACACCACTGACTGCCCGCCTCCGCTGAAAACCGTGATATTCCAACACGGTATTACCACAGATCGGAGCGCAGCATTGTCAATCGGAACAGCTTTGGCTGAAAAGTGTTTCGCCACGATCGCGATTGATCAAGTCGTACATGGCGTAGCCCCCGCTTCGACTGCGAAAAAGCTTGGCCTGGCTGCAACGCTCTTGGCTGCAGGCCAAGAGAGCGGACTACCAGCATCACTCGCCCCAAATGACACAAATAACCAAGCAGTAGTGGATGGCCAGCTTAATCTTGGTTTCGTGATGGCGGCCGCCTCTGTCGATGCGGCGACAGCTCAAACGATCATTAACAGCGTTTTAGCTGGCGGCTCAAGCGGAGATGCGAGCCTTAACGCAGCCATTCTAGCGCTGGCCTCATTTGAGAACACTGTCGCCAACGCCGGCAGCACCATCCCTGGCATCGCCCACACGGATAACGAACGTCACTTCGATTACACCGCCAACGCAGCGCAACAAGCGATAGCAATGAACTTTGACCCTGCCAGCGCCTCGGGCTCGTCCGGCAGTCTGTTTATCAACTTGACTGGCTTTATCAATAGCCGCGACAAGAATCGCCAAGGCGTTATCGACCTGCTAAACCTGAGACAGACCATCAGCTCGATTGACCTGGATGGAGACGGCACAGATTTCAATGCAGGCGATCTGGATAACAACAATGTGTTCTTTATGGGTCACTCATTAGGGACACTTATTGGCACGCCGTTTGTCGCCGTCGCCAACAGCACGCCAATGGACAACATTAAAGCCGCAGCGTTATTAACCCCGGCCTCAGGCATTGTACGCATGCTGGAGAATTCGCCATCATTCGCACCCACCATTATTGGCGGCTTGTCCGCAGCCGGAATCGCCCAGGGAACTACCAGTTATGAAACTTTCCTGGGAGTATTTCAGGCTGCGCTGGACGCCGTTGACCCTATCAGCTTCGCTGACAACTTGAATACGTCGGTTAACTATAGCGGGAATTACCAAACTTCCGCTGACGATACAGGCGTATTGATGATTGAATTGGCGGGACGCCCTGACGTGAACGGCAACGCGCAAGCTGGCTACATTAGCGATCAAACCAATGTTATTGAGACGGAAACCACCCAGCTGACAACCAGCTTTGGAACCCCTTATCCAGACTTGTTATCCGGCGTGGACAAACTGGCCGAGCAAATGGGCGCCACTAATACGCTTGACGCTGCAGCGCCCTCAGGCTCGCCTGACACATTAATCAGCCGCCTCAGCTATGGTTCTCATGCTATGTACGTACTGCCGATCGTCTCATCGTCGGAGTCCTCGTCTTACCCAGACGTAGCCGCAGAAACTGCGCGCCGCCAAGCATCATTTGCTGAAGGCGTAACGGAATCCATCGCATTCTTCACGCTGGGCGGTGAAATCTCATCCGCTGCTGTAGACACCACCGCAGCATTGGCGGGTGAAACGACCGGCCTGGAGACAGAGGCGAACTATCAAGCCAGAACCAACAAACAGTTAAACCTTAGCAACTAAGGCAAGCAACAAAGAAAGCGCCCTCCGTTGCGAGGAGGGCTGCTGGACAGACATAAAAAAACCGCCATTCAGGCGGTTTTTTTTATTTTGGACCGAGTCCGGCGCTATTTCATGCTACGGCCTTTATCGGCGGCAATGCGCATGCGCAACGCATTCAGCTTGATAAAGCCCTCGGCGTCGCGTTGATTGTATACGCCGCCGTCATCTTCAAAAGTGGCGATACGGTCGTCGAACAGGCTATCTTCAGACTTACGTCCCGCGACAACCACGTTGCCTTTGTAGAGCTTAACCCGCACCACGCCATTGACATGCTGCTGTGACTCGTCGATCAATTTCTGCAGAGCAAGACGCTCTGGCGACCACCAGTAACCGTTGTAAATCAGCTCAGCATATTTGGGCATCAGACTGTCTTTCAGGTGAGCCAACTCTTTATCCAGAGTAATGGACTCAATGGCGCGGTGCGCGCGCAGCATGATGGTTCCCCCTGGCGTTTCATAGCAGCCGCGGGACTTCATCCCCACATAGCGGTTCTCAACGATATCGAGACGTCCCACTCCGTTAGCGCCGCCAATCTTGTTTAGCTTCTCGATGACTTCGTGCGGCGCCAAGGCTTCGCCGTCGATGGCGACGATATCGCCATTTTTATAAGTCAGTTCCAGATAGGTCGCCTGATCCGGCGCCGCCTCAGGAGATACGGACCAGCGCCACATATCTTCTTCCGCTTCCGCCCAAGGATCTTCCAGAATGCCGCCCTCATAAGAAATGTGCAGCAGGTTGGCGTCCATGGAATAAGGAGATTTGCCCTTCTTCTTTTCCACCGCAATGTCATGAGTATCGCAATAGGTCAGCAGCTTTTCTCTTGAGGTCAGATCCCACTCACGCCAGGGCGCGATCACTTTAATGCCTGGCTTCAACGCATAAGCGCCCAGCTCAAAGCGCACTTGATCATTCCCTTTTCCGGTGGCGCCATGAGAAATAGCGTCAGCGCCAGTCTCGTTGGCGATCTCCACCAAACGCTTGGCGATCAAGGGGCGCGCGATAGAAGTGCCCAGCAGATACTCGCCTTCATAAATAGTGTTGGCGCGGAACATTGGAAAAACAAAGTCACGTGCGAATTCTTCGCGCAGGTCTTCAATGAAGATCTGTTTGACGCCAAGCTTTTCCGCTTTGGCGCGAGCCGGCTCAACCTCTTCACCCTGACCGATATCAGCAGTAAAGGTCACCACTTCACAGTTATAGTTTTCTTGCAGCCACTTAACGATTACCGAGGTGTCCAACCCGCCCGAGTAGGCGAGCACGACTTTGTTGACCTTAGACATGACGATGCTCCCAAGAGATTACGAAAGGCGGTTATTCTAGGCCCTTCGTACAAAGTTTTCTATGGCTGAGCAAGGTGACTGCGCGCACGCCATTCAGGGCGAGGCGCAGATTATGGGGGCTGATTAAAAATGGAGCGTTATTAAAGCTCTTCTGTCGAAATATCCAGGACGTCATCTTTAGCTGGCGGTTGCGTTCCTCTTTCCAGCCTGACCGTGGCGCGACGATTACGAGCCAGCTCTTTGGGGCCAGCGTTTTTAACCACAGGATAACGCTCGCCATGATAGCGGGTGGTGATTTTCTCGGAGGTCACGCCCTTCTCCGTCAGATAGGCGGTCACCGCTTCCGCCCGATCTTTAGAAAGCCGGCGGTTATAAATTCTACGCCCAGTGGAATCTGTGTGTCCGTCGACGAAAATCGCCGTCACAGAAGGGTCAGCCTTCACGTACAAGACCACCTTGTCCAACTCTCTTTTATCCTGATCCGTCAGCACAGACTCATCCAGCTTGAAAAATACCGCTGTACGTTCAACCTGACGAAAATTCACAGGCAACAGCCCGGAAACACAGGATAGATAGTCTTCGTAATAACGGGAAAAGTTGATGGAAGAAACCTCCACTCTGACGGTGTCGTCATTGAAACGCGCTCGACGCGTAAAGGTCGGCATCATCCCTTCCAGCAGGCTGTCCATCATTTGCTCTGCTTTGGGATTATCCACGGTAATGGGGTGCGGCTTGTCCAACACAGCCACGTAACCCAAGTCTCGGACGCTAATGCCAGGACGCCAACGGGGCGCTTCCAGCACCAGAGCCGCTTCGCCTTCGCGCATAGGGTTGCGCGAGGTGTCGAGATAGAATCTCAGTGACTCTCCCGCCTCCCGGTAGAACACCGCCCTACCGTACTGCGGAATGTTATGCGTCAACGCGCACTCAAATATGGAGGAAGATAAATACCACTGACTTTTCTCAATGCCAGCCGAAAAAGTCATGGCCTGGGTTGGAGCAGCCCCGCAAAGGGCGATCATGGAGGCGATTGTTAGTTTGCGCACGATAATCTCACTAACACGGTGATCACAACATACATTAACGATATTATCGGCCCGGCGCGGGAATTCTTTACCCTGAATCCTGTTCCGTTCTGGTATACTTGCGTGCAGTTTTGTAACCCTGCTTTTCTGCATTGCCCTGGTGGTTGATACTCTATGTCTGACTTAGTCATTACCCGGCCCGACGATTGGCACCTTCACCTGCGCGACGACGACGCCCTTGCGACTACCGTACCCGCGACAGCGCGCCTGTTTTCCCGCGCCATCGTCATGCCGAATCTGGTTCCTCCGGTCACCCACACAGCGCAGGCGGAAGCCTATCGCAGCCGAATCCTGAGTCACATTCCCGCTGGCGCGACGTTTGATCCGCTGATGACGCTTTATCTGACCAACAATACCTCTCCAGAGGAAATTGTCGTCGCTAAGCAAAGCGGGATCGTTTATGGCTGCAAGCTTTATCCCGCAGGCGCCACCACCAACTCCGACGCCGGCGTCACTGATGTCGCCAATGTCTTTTCGGTACTGGAGAAAATGAGTGAAGTCGGCCTGCCGCTGCTGGTGCACGGCGAGGTGGTCCAGGCGGACGTGGATATTTTCGATCGTGAAAAGCGTTTTCTCGATGAAACCCTTGCACCGTTGACTGAGCGCTTTCCAGACCTGAAGATCGTATTGGAGCACATCACCACCCGTGATGCAGTGGAGTTTGTCAATCAGGCTGACTCTAATGTCGCCGCTACCATTACTGCGCATCACTTGCTCTATAACCGTAACCATATGCTGGTAGGCGGCATTCGCCCTCATTTTTATTGTCTGCCCATTCTGAAGCGATCTGAACATCAGCTTGCACTGCGCGACGCCGCCGCTTCCGGCAGCGATAAATTTTTCCTGGGCACAGATTCGGCGCCGCATCCCAAAGAGAAGAAGGAAGCGGCTTGCGGTTGCGCCGGCTGTTTCACCGCGCCCTCTGCGCTGGAGTTATATGCGGAAGCTTTCGATGAGCTGGGCGCGCTGGATAAACTGGAAGGTTTCGCCAGCCATCACGGTCCGAAGTTTTACGGCCTGCCAGTCAATAGCGGCAAAGTACGCTTGAGCAAACAGGATTGGACCATGCCCACCAGCATGGCGTTGGGCGACTCAACTATAGTTCCTTTCCGCGCTGGAGAGACCATTCGCTGGAAGGCCGAGCTGCTCTGACGCAGCTCCTCGCGCACTCTCCTGTCGCGCAAAACCTTTATTTCTCATAACAGTACAGCCGTGGCGGGAGATGTTCGCCACCCCAACCAAAAGTAGATAACCAGTGTCTGAATCGCAAAACCGCCCTAAATCCCCTCTCGCCAGACGTTTCCGCGGCTTTCTGCCTGTTGTGGTGGATGTCGAGACAGCCGGCTTCAACTCCAAGACCGATGCGCTACTGGAGGTCTCCGCCGTCATTATCAGCATGGAAGATGATGGGATGCTCTACCCTGAACCGCCAGTCAGCTTCAATGTGGAACCCTTCGCCGGCGCCAATATCGAACAGGCTGCGCTGGAGTTCACCGGCATTGATCCATTCAATCCTTTACGCGACGCCAAACCCGAAGCCGATGCGCTGAACGAGCTGTTCCGCCCTATTCGCAAGTCCGTGAAGTCCAACGGCTGTAATCGCGCGATCCTGGTCGGCCATAACGCCACTTTTGATCACTCGTTCCTGTTCGCCGCCGCCGAGAGAGGAGATGTAAAACGCAATCCGTTTCACCCGTTTTCCACATTCGACACAGCGACATTAGCGGCGCTGGCCTATGGGCATACAGTATTGTCCAGGGCCTGCCAGTTAGCCGGCATTCCCTTCGATAATAAAGAAGCGCATTCCGCAGAATATGACGCGATGAAAACGGCCGAGCTGTTCTGCTCTATCGTGAATCGCTGGAAAGAATTGGGCGGCTGGACTACCGATCAGCAAGACTACGCAGACTGATCTTCGGATTTAGGTTATCCACACCGATTCGATAAGCGCTGTTTACAGCGCTTTTCTTTTTTGGGTCACCCCCTTCTCCTAGACGCAAAAAAGGCCGCAAAAGCGGCCTTTTTCGTTAACTCGACAGCGATTAAAGCTTGTCGGAGTTTTGAGACAGGTAGTTAGCTACGCCTTCTGGGGAAGCCTGCATACCTTTGTCGCCTTTCTTCCAGCCAGCAGGACATACTTCGCCGTGCTCTTCGTGGAATTGCAGCGCGTCAACCAGACGAATCAGCTCGTCTACGTTGCGGCCCAGCGGCAGGTCGTTAACGATTTGGGAACGCACAACGCCGTCTTTGTCGATCAGGAAAGCGCCACGGAACGCAACGCCGCCAGCGGACTCAACGTCAAACGCTTTGCAGATTTCGTGGTTCAGGTCAGCCGCCAGAGTGTACTTGACGGGACCGATGCCGCCTTTGTCCACTGGCGTGTTACGCCATGCGTTGTGAGTGAAGTGTGAGTCGATGGAAACGCCGATCACTTCTACGCCGCGCTCTTTGAACTGCTCTACACGGTGATCCAGTGCAATCAGCTCAGAAGGACATACGAAGGTGAAGTCCAGAGGGTAGAAGAAAATCAGAGCATATTTGCCTTTGATTGCTTCAGACAGCTTGTATTCGTCTACGATCTGACCGTCAGCCAGAACAGCGGGAACGGTAAAGTCGGGAGCAGGTTTTCCTACTAGAACGCCCATCGTTGTTTCTCCTAAATTACATTTTCTGTTTTGATGCAAGCATCAAAATACGCTTGTTATTTCAACAAATTATTGCAGCGATATGTTGCTGCGTTCAGAGGGTGGAAGACACCACACAAAAGTGGCGTAATCATACCTTTTCCACTGAACCAAGCCTATTGTCGCGCCATTTAATTTATTAATGGCGAGCATAGGTCCGCCCTATAAAATCACGGAGCCCCTACGAACCGAAATAATGCCTAAAAATTTTCGGGTTACGCAGCCTGAGCCAGCAAGTGTAGGTGTTTTGCCGCCAATTTTCTAATGCGCAACGGCCTGATTCAGGCAGACTACGAGGATACTTGATAATAATAAGCCGGGTCCCGGCGCCAAGACCGGAACCCGTTTTCCGACAGCGATAGACGTTACCAGTGAATTCCCCGCATGATCGCTGCAAAAGCGACCTGCTCGGTGGAAACCTTGGGCTTCTCGCCATCTTTACCGCCCGTGGCGGCGCTGGAGTCAGGGAACATCTTGAAGCCGGTGTTCATGATGATCTCACTAAACTTCGGCGCCATGGAGTGCAGCACCTGCGCAAATACGCCCAGACGTGTAGCGATGCGCTTCGGACGATGAATAATCGCCTCCGCAATCAGATCCGCCGCTTCCTCTGGCGTCAGCGTTGGCACCGAGTCATAGATCTTGGTGGGGCTGATCATCGGCGTCCGCACTAACGGCATATTAATAGTGGTGAAAGTGACGTTCTTATCGGAGAACTCCGCCGCCGCACAGCGGGAGAACGCATCCAGCGCCGCCTTGGAAGCCACATACGCGGAAAAGCGAGGCGCGTTGGTCAATACGCCGATTGAGGAAATATTCACAATATGCCCCCGCCTCCGCTCCAGCATGCTGGGCGCAAACCCCATAATCAGCCGCAATGAGCCGAAGTAGTTAAGTTGCATCGTGCGCTCAAAATCATGGAAACGATCAAACGCATGCTGAATGGAGCGACGAATGGAGCGGCCAGCATTATTCACCAATACGTCGACATGCCCCAGATCCTTAAGGACATTGGCGACAAAGCGATCGCAGTCTTCCAGATCAGAGAGGTCGACGGAGTACTCATAAATCTCGCCGCCCAGCGCTTCCAATTCTTTCTTCACTTCCTGCAGTTTTTCCGGGGTGCGCGCAGCGATCACGACTTTGGCGCCCGCCTCCGCCAGTTTGCGGGCGGCGCTCAAACCTATGCCGGAGGTGGCGCCAGTAATAACGCAGACACGCCCTTCCACCGCCCCACGCAAAGTACGGTCCTTGTATAGATCGGGGTCGAGGTGACGCTCCCAGTAATCCCAAATCGCCGGCGCATAGTCCTGCAAGCGGGGCACAGAGATGTCGGTTCCTTTAAGCAGGCGCTCAGTCTCGCGATTATCAAAGCGGGTTGGGTAATTGATAAAGCTCATTACCTCATCCGGAATCCCAAGGTCGTTAAGCACAGCGGTTTTCATCCGCTGTACTGGGGGCAGGCGCGCAATCCCCTGGCGAATCATCGGAGGAATAAACCCGAACATACGCGCGTCAATGCGCATGGCCATTTTGGGAGCGTGGCCGGCTTCCGCAAAGATATTGAGAATTTCGCCCACTTTATGGGGATCAGGATCAGTCAGGTGGAAGCATTTGCCGTCTTCGCCTTCCGCATGCGCGATGTGATCCATCGCGTCCACGACGAAGTCCACAGGCACAATATTGATGCGCCCGCCTTCCAGGCCGATGGTGGGCATCCACTGCGGCAATGCGCTACGCAGCTTCTGGATCAGCTTGAAGAAATAGTAAGGACCGTCGATCTTATCGATTTCACCGGTTTTAGAGTGACCGACAACCATGCCCGGACGATAGACGCGCCAAGGCGTCTGGCACTCTTCCCGCACCAGTTTTTCGGATTCATGCTTGGTGCGCAGATAGGGGTTATTTAGTTTTTCCGCTTCTTCGAACATGTCTTCGCGGAAGATGCCGCGGTACAAACCCGCCGCCGCGATGGAGCTGACATGATGGAAGCAGCCGGCCTTGAGGCTATCGGCAAGCTTAACCGCATTCCGAGTGCCTTCAATATTCGCCTGCTCCTGACTTTCCGCAGAGGCCTGCATGTCGTAGATGGCCGCCAAATGGAAGAAATGATCCACTTTGCCCTGCAGCATCGCGACATCTTTTTCACTGACGCCAAGCATCGGTTCCGCCAAATCGCCGACAACGCCGACTACCTGCTCATCCGACGCACCCCAGTGTTCACGCAGCTCATCAAGCTTGGGGAGAGACGCCTCCCGCACCAATAAATATACGGTTCCGCCGCGCTTTAATAATTTGGGAACCAGGAAACGACCGATAAATCCGGTGCCTCCTGTCACGAAGTAGTTCATATCCACTCCATTCCGGTTGATGTTTTTTAACTTTATTAATGAACCCAGCTCCACCGATTCAGTGCAAAGCTTTCCTGTTTTCCAGTTGTATAGCCTCTAAGTATGGCAAAGGTTTTTATTGTCGAATGCCTAGGCTATAAACCTTTACGAGTGTACTTATTTTTATTCCGCAACTCATTGTTTGTGTTAGAGCAATGGCTCGAAATATGGATTAGATCAAAATAACTACAATTTGATAAAGGCGACACTGACGGAAGACGCGCTTCCGATGCGCCCTAACCCGCATTGTAAGCGGGATGATGAGGCATTGCGGAGCGTAAAAACAACGGAGGCGAAATCAACGGATTTCGTGCAAGAAAATCACAAGGGATTAGAGTGTTTGACCGACAATGAGGCTCCGGCCGCCGCAGCGGCCGGTTCCATCGGAGGCGTCAGTACATATGCTGGCCGCCATTGATAGACAGGTTGGAGCCGGTGATATAACCCGCCTCTTTCGCTGTCAAAAAAGATACTGCACGGGCGATTTCTTCCGGTTCAGCGAAGCGCCCCACGGGAATCTGCGCCTTGATCTTCTCTCTGACTTCTTCCGCCACCGCCATCACCATTGCCGTGGCGACATAGCCGGGAGAGATGGTGTTCACCGTCACGCCTTTGCGCGCCACTTCCTGCGCCAGCGCTTTGGTGAAACCATGAATGCCTGCTTTGGCGGCGGAGTAATTCACTTGGCCGAACTGCCCTTTCTGGCCATTGATGGAGGAAATATTGACGATCCGGCCGTACTGCCTTTCCAGCATATCGTCGAGAAACTGCTTGGTGACATTGAAGACGCTGCTGAGGTTGGTGTCGATGACATCCTTCCACTGCTCCATCTGCATTTTTTTCATAACTGCATCGCGGGTGATGCCGGCGTTATTCACCAGCACGTCGACCACCCCGTATTTTTCACGAATATCCGCGGCGGCCGCGGCGCAACTTTCGAAACTGGAGACATCCATGAGTTCGATGGCGATATCAAACCCACGCTCCCTCTGCTCAGCCCGCCAGGCTTCCGCATGAGCGCGCCTGGCCGGCGAACTGCAGGTGGCGATCACTCGAAAGCCGTCCTCCGCCAAACGCTGAGAGATGGCGGTCCCGATACCCCCTGTGCCGCCAGTAACCAATGCAATGTGCTGTTCCATGTCAATCTCCTTATTTCTTTCCAATGCGAGTTTCTGTCCAGTGCGAAAAGTCGCATTTTGGATACTATTTATTCTATGTGACAGCTTAAATTAGACCTTCGCCGAGGGGGCCTGTCTTGACCAACGTCAAGAGTTGTCCTACTGCCTGCATTCGATTTTTCCCGTCGCAACAATGATCACTATTTTCGCGCCTCTAAGAGCCCGCTAAACCGGGCAATAACGTCGTACTAAAGAGATTTTCAGCAAGCGGATGAAGTCTCACATTAAGATTCCTTAAGCAGGTCGGACTCAAGAACCATTGTGATATACTCGGCCCATGTTTAACCTGATGTGGCCGCCATGACCAATAAAGACCAGAGATACATCCGCATCGCGCAAGCCTGTTTGCGCGCCATCAACGAAACCTCCACCGACAAGGACGCTCTGCAGGAAAACATCCGCAAAGTTTATGAAGCCATCGATATAGCGTTTAAAAAAGAGTTTCTGATCATTGAACAAAACGCCGGCATCGCTGAAAGCGCGCTGAAAAAAATCAGCGAACTCAGCGCCAGGGAATCCGTGAGCGAGGCCAAAACCATCGCCTCATCAGCGCTGGAAGCCCTGCAGCAAGCCAACCAACCCGCAAAACATCATTGAACCAAGTCTTGGCGGACGTGTCTCAGCTAACCGGATATTGGCTTCGCCGGCACAGCAAAAGACTGCAACGGCCCGCCAATTTATCCCGCAAAACACCTATACTCAGTAAATGGCCTTAAGTTATGCGATCAAGAACCCTTAGCGTTGCAGCCGCCGGCACTTTGATCCTGGTTTTTAGTTTTATTTCCGCTTGCAGCGTTCTCAATAAAAGTCCTAACACTATGCCCTCAGTGAACAACAACATAGCCAAAAGCCCGAATGACAAGCGACTATATCGGGCTGTCACGCTGGACAACGGTTTACAGGCGCTGTTGATATCCGACCCGGAAACCGATAAAGCCGCCGCCGCGATAGATGTGGACGTCGGCAGCGGAGCCGATCCAGTCGGTCGGGAGGGGCTGGCGCACTTCCTGGAGCACATGCTGTTTCTGGGAACGGAAAAATACCCCCAGCCTGACGAATACCAGTCTTTTATCAACCAGCATGGCGGCTCTCACAACGCCTTCACCGCTTTCGATCACACCAACTATTTCTTCGATGTGGACGCCGACGCGCTGGAGCCGGCGCTGGACCGTTTCAGCCAGCAGTTTGTCGCGCCGTTGTTTTCCGAAGCCTATGTCGAGCGTGAGAAGAATGCCGTGCATTCGGAATACACCTCGAAACTGCGGGAAGACAGTCGCCGCTTTTTCGCTGCGGTGAAACAGGCCATCAATCCGGACCACCCCATGGCCAAGTTCGCCGTCGGCAACCTGGAAACCCTGGCTGACCGTCCTGGCGAAGACGTCCGCGACGCCCTGCTCAAGTTTTACGAGCAACACTACTCCGCAGACATCATGAAGCTGACCGTCTATGGCAAAGAGCCCTTGGACACGATGGAAGCCTGGGTGAAAGAAAAGTTCAGCGGCGTGAAAAAGCGCGACATCGAACACAACCAGAAACGACCTCCCCTGTTCAAACCCGGCGCAGCGCCAACGCTTCTGTCCGTCAAACCGATCAAGGAAAAGCGCTCCTTACACCTGATGTTTGAAGCGCCGCCGATTGAGCCTTACTACCACGCCAAACCGGTGTATTACCTGACCAACCTTATCGGTCACGAAGGCGAAGGCAGTCTGCTTTCCTGGTTGAAACAGCAGAATCTGGCGGAGGGACTGTCTTCCGGTCTGTTCACCAGCGAGGAAGACAGCTCTGTGGTCAGCGTCTCCATCACTCTGACGGAGAAAGGCCAGAAGAACTGGATTAAGGTTGTCCGTGACGTATTCACTTACATCAACCTGATCAAGCAGCAAGGCATTGAGGAATGGCGCTTTCAGGAACAGGCGAAGATGCTGGATATCGCCTATCGCTTCCAGGATCAGGCCGCGCCCATCCACTATGTGAGCAGTCTGGCGGGTCGCCTGCAGGATCACTCGCCTGAGCAAGTGTTGCGCGCGCCTTACGCCATGGACGACTATGACGCCAAGGTGTTGAAAGAATTCGCCGACCGCTTGAGTCCGGAAAATATGCTGGCGGTGCTGTCCGCGCCTGAAGTCGCCACCGATAAAACTGAGCGCTGGTACGAAACGCCCTACAGCGTGCGCGCCTTCACCACAGAAGAAGACGCTGAGATCCGCTCACCGGATCAACAGGCCGCCATTCATCTGCCAGGCCCCAACGAATTCATACCAGACGATCTCGATTTGCTGGCCGGCCCAGACATGACGGTTCCCGAGAAGATCTATGAGCACCCAGGATATGAAGTCTGGTTCGCCAAAGACCTGTCTTTCGACTCTCCCAAATCCAGCTTCTACTTGAGCATTCGCTCGCCGCTGGCTAACAAGAGCCCGAGAGATCAGGCGCTGACGGAGTTGTTTATCTCCCTGGCCCGTGACGAGTTAAGCGAATACTCCTATCCCGCCTACCTCGCCGGGTTGGACTTCAAGCTCTACAAGCATTTACGCGGCATAACGCTTCGTATAGACGGCTTCAGCGACAAACAGCCCGTGCTACTGGAGCGTATTCTCACCACATTGAAGCATCCTGAACTGCGCGAAGACCGCTTCAATCAGTTCAAGAAAGATATGTTGCGCGATCTGAAAAATGCGATTCAAGACAAGCCGTTCGAGCGCCTTGCCTCAGAAGCTCGAACTTGGTTGTTGCAACCTTACTGGACGGAACAGCAACAGATTGAAGCGCTGAAGAAGATCACGCTGGATGACGTACGCGCGTTCGCGCCCACTGCGCTCAAGGATATCAATCTGGTCGCTCTCGCCCACGGCAATATCTCGCGTGAGCAGGCGCTGCACGCCGCCAAAGTAGTGGAAACGCAACTGATGGCCGGCGCCAACATCGTCAATGTACAGAAAAGCGCGGTGGTGGATATTCAAGGGGGCGACTGGTTTAAAGAAATCAGCACGCCCCATCAGGACTCCGCCTATCTTTATTATGTTCAGGGCCCCGGGAAAACCTATGCGGACCGCGCAGCTTTCGGTTTGATCGCACAGATCATTTCGCCGGAATACTACAACGACATCCGCACAGAAGCGCAAATGGGCTATGTGGTGTTCGCCACACCCTATACGCTGCTGGATACGCCTGCCCTGGCCTTTATCGTGCAATCTCCGTCGCACACGCCGAAGCAAATCCACACCGCCACCGAGAACTTCATCGCTCGTTTTGCGAAAGAGTTGCACCTGCTGCCTGAAGCGGAGTTTGAGAAACATAAAGCTGCGCTGAAGGCGCGCCTGATGGAGAAAGATCAGACTCTGGAGCAGCGCTCCGACCGGTTCTGGACGGAAATTGACGTTGGCAACGAGCAGTTCGACACCCTAAACCAGATCGCCAGCGAAGTGGACAAACTCAGCCTTGATCAACTGGCGGATTACTTCGACAAGCAGTTTGTGACAGATAAGAGCGCGCTGCTGGTGGTCACCGATGGCGATAAAAGCGGTGCGCACTGGCGTCCTGGAAAAGCGGAGCCGTTGAAGGACAAAGAGAGCTGGCTCAACGCGAACAAGCTGTTTCCGCTGCGAGTCAAATACTGACAGGCGCTCCTGCGAAACCTGCTCCAATAAAAAAGACCCGCATCATGCGGGTCTTTTTCGTTACGCTGTCCATCAGCATGAGTTAGACGCTATGGCGCCGTCAGAGATCAGAAGTCCATGGGAATAATGGACTCGCCGTATAAGTGCAGATCCTGAAGAATGGATAAGTGAAACGGCGTGATATCCGGGTTAGCGGCGAGCTGCTCCAACTTTTTGAAATACGCCTGAAAGCCGATTGAGGCTCCGCTGGATTCCCCCGCCAAACGGTGATAACGATACCGCTCCCACTTCTCCATTTCTTCTTCATTCAACGTGCCAGGAAAGTTTCTCGCCCGATAACGGAAGAGCATCTCCTGCAGCCGTGGATCTTCAAAGGGCAGCTCCAGCTCCCCCAGCACTTCCGGTGACTGCTCGTGAATAAAAGTCATCAGCTCCCGGTCGTTGTTGCTGAAAAAGCCGCCGCTGTAGAGCATCAGGTCCGGATCGGTCTCGCTGTCGTCCATGGGCTCGTTGAACACTTCCGCCACCCGTTGCTGAATATTCGCTACCTGACGCAACGCCTGCAGGTGCGATCTCAACTTGTCGCCATCCAGCTGGAAACCGCGCAATCTTTCCGGGTCCATGGTTTTGAGAATTTTACTCTCCACCAGAATCGGACATTTATTCAGATGCACGACTTTCAGCGGGATGCGTTCCGCGCCTTCAGGGAGGTCTTCATTTGAGGTGAAGATACGCTCTCGAATCTTCTCTACCGGCAGGTGCGTCCAGGTGGAAGGATCAGCGCGCAGATCATAGACGATCACACCGTTAGGATTAGTTGGATGACGCGCGATGGGCGCCACCATGGCGCAACAGCCCATTGCCGCCGGGAATTTGGAGGACACATGAAACAGGGGTTTCATGCGTTCGATATCCACTAGCCCTTCCAGAACTTTCTTATTGCGATGGCCAAGCACGTAGTCATATAGCTTGGGTTGCGCCGTTTTGATCAGACGCGCCACGGCAATGGTGGCGTATACGTCAGACATGGCGTCATGCGCCGCTTCATGCGTCACGCCATTGGCCTTGGTGAGTTCTTCCAGGCGAAAACTGGGGACGCCTTCCGCGTTCATGGGCCAGTTTATGCCCTCGGGCCGCATGGCGTAGGTAAGCCGCACCATGTCGATAACGTCCCAACGGGAATTGCCGTTTCGCCACTCCCGGCTATATGGATCGTAGAAGTTGCGATATAGCGTATTGCGGGTGACTTCATCGTCGAAGCGGATGCTGTTGTAGCCAACCACACAGGTTCCAGGGCGCGAAAACTGCTCGTGGATCAGACGGATAAACTCCGCCTCGCTCACGCCCTCCGACAGCGCCTTCTGCGGCGTGATGCCGGTAATCAGGCAGGCTTCCGGTTGCGGCAATACGTCTTCCGCCGGCTTGCAATACATCACCAGCGGCTCTTCGATGGGGTTGAGATCCAAGTCCGTGCGCACGCCCGCAAACTGAGAAGGTCTGTCTCTGCGGGGATCTGCGCCCCAGGTCTCGAAATCGTACCAATAAAAGGTGTCAGCCATTTAACTACTCTGAGTCGTCAATCAGGCGCCCATGTTAGCCAATAGCGCTCCGTTCGTCATGTTGGATTCCCGGAGCAATGCTGGCACAGCATTTGAATAAGTTCTGAATATGTCAGGAATACGTGCTTTCCAATGTCGGAAACAACGCACTCAGAGATAACAAGGTAGCCGTCATGGGTTTAATTCGCACTTTATTTGAATACGGAAATCAGGCGTACGAAGGCCTGAAACAGCCCACCGCCGCCCAGCAGACAAAGGCCGACGCGGCCATGGACAATCTTCCCGAACCAGGAACCGTCACCCTGTCGGGCCAGCAGCAGGAACAAAGCTCCCGCCCCCGAGTCATGATCAAAGAGTTTCAACAAGGCGTCGGGCAAGATACTGCCTTTGTACAACAGACGCTCAGGCAAAAGCTTGCCGAGTATGGCGTCACCAGCGTGCGCGGACAGGTTCGCCTAGGCCGCAACGAGACCGGCGCGCTGGAAATTTCAGGCGCCATTCCGACCGAAGCCAAGCAGAAGATAGAAGCGGATATCAACCGCAACCCGGATATCAAGCAAACGTTCGTGCGTCTGAGCAATCAGAAGCCCGCACTGGATTACGTTCAGAATGTCATGCGCCTGCAAAATGCCTACGGCGGCGACAATTCGCTGTTCAGTTCGCTGCTTTCCTCCAATCCGCAGAACAATTCCCTGCAGGACATCGTGCAGCGTTTTCACAAGATGGGGTCCGCCGCGGCGGAAATGACCGCAAACTCCGGCGCCGCCTTCTCTATCTCGATCAGTTGATGCGAAACGCCGCCGGGAATCCGGCGGCGCACTCATTCAGAAGCCGGAGATATCGCCCGCGCCTTCCCTTAGGATTACCGGCGCATCGTCGGTCAGGTCGACCACCGAAGTGGGCTCCATACCGCAGAAACCGCCGTCGATGATCAAATCCACCGCGTGCTCCAGCATCTGGCGAATCTCATAAGGATCGGTCATCGGCATTTCTTCGCCAGGCATAATCAGCGTAGAACTCATCAGCGGCTCGCCCAGCTCCTCAAGCAGCGCCTGCGCAATGCGGTTATCAGGCACCCTGATGCCGATCTGCCGCCGCTTCGGATGCAGCAACCTGCGCGGCACTTCCGAGGTCGCCGGCAAAATGAAGGTATAGGCGCCGGGAGTGTGATTTTTCAGTAGGCGATACGTACTGTTATCCACCTTGGCGTAAGTGGATATATCGCTCAAATCCCGGCACACCAGGGTAAAGTTATGCTTATCATCCAGGCGGCGAATGCTCTTGATGCGGTCGGCGGCGCTTTTATCGCCGATAGCGCACCCCAGCGCATAGCCTGAATCCGTGGGGTAAACGATAACGCCGCCGTTGTGGATGATTTCCACCGCCTGACGAACCAGACGGGACTGAGGGTTATCTTGGTGAATCTGGAAAAACTGGCTCATTGACCGCCCTACTCCGTTTTAGCTTTTTTGCTGCCGCCCATGCAGTTGGGCGAGTCCGGGGCCTGGCCTTTTTCCAGCCATTCCTGTGGGGTGAAAGTGTGCAGCGCCAGCGCGTGAATGCCCTGTTGCATCAACTCTCCCAGCACCGCATACACCTTCTGGTGCCGTTGCACGGAACGCATGTCCGTAAACTGCGGCGTCACCAACACCACTTTGAAGTGGGTTTCAGAATTGGGGGGGACGCTGTGCATATGGCTTTCATTGATCACCTCCAGGTGCGTCGGAGTGAAAGCCTCTTTTAACTTATTCTCAACAGAGATTTGGATTTTCATATTTTATTCAGCAGATAGGATTAGACAGCAAGCCGCCGCGACGGGCCTCGTCGCGGCGTAGATAATGACTACACTATAAACCACTCCGCCGCATTCGACGAGCGGAGCGGCCAGCGCTTATCTCACTGTGACCCCCGCCACGACCGGATAGGGCTCCGCGCGATTGGCCGCGTAATCCCGCATCCATACCTTAAAGATATACTTTCCCGGCGCCACGACGCTCCCAGTGCCGGAGCGTCCGTCCCAGTCGATCACGACATGACGCTCGCCAATCAACGGCTCCCGATACAACTCCCGCACCAGAGAACCACCCCGCGCCTCATAGACGTACACCGTCGTCAAAGCGCCTTCATTGAGGTCGAACTCCAGCCGCGCCTTATCATTGGATTGATCGCCGTTGGGAGTGATCACCTCCGGCGTCACACTGATATTGGCCCATTGCGGGGCCACCGTGTCCACAATCACCCGCAATTCGCCGCCCACACTGATTCCCTGGGTGTCTGTGGCCGACAGCGCAATCACATAACGGTCATCCGCAACGGTGACTCCACTGAAATCACGGCCATCCCACTGCTTGTCCAAGGAAACGCCGCTGCCTTGTTGACTGAACAGCTCCACGCCATCCCGGTTTTGATAACTGAGCGTCCAATCGAGACTTTTATTGAAGCTCGCTTTTAGCGCGACGCTATCGCGTCGTCCGTCGCCGTCCGGGCCAAACTCCGCATAGTTGGACTCGTAGCTCAACAGCTGCGGGGGTTCCGAATCCGATACGGTATTCACGCTGAAATACACTTCCGCCGGCGCCGCCGCCACGCCATCCACGTCCACGCCTGTAATCAGGAAACGATAGGAGCCGTCCGGGGTTACTGCGCCATTATGGTCGAGCCCATCCCAAGTTAAATCGAAAAGTTCCCCATTACCGCGAAACACGTTCACAGGTTCATTCTCAGACGTGAGAACGGAGGCTTCCCATTGCAGCGGGGCGGTGAAATCAGCGCGCACCCTCAACGTATCGTTGGCTCCGTCCCCGTTCGGACTGAAGGGAGAGGGCTTGGCGGTGGCGTTCTTGATCGCCGCCAAGCCCTGCATCCCTCGCGCCACGATAATCTCAAAATTGCCACTGCGATTATCGTCCCAGGCGACGAATATGCCGCCGGACTCATTGACCGCCACCTTGGTCACCAGAGACCCCAGTTCGCTGGGAGAGATGTTGGCAGCCGACGAGAAGGTCAGCGCTCTGTCGGAGGAATACGCGAACATCGCTTCGTAATTGCCAGGCGTCGTATCCTGCCAAACGACATACAGCACGCCCTCCGCATCTGTGGTCAAGTCCGGACCGATCGAGGCCCCCGGGTTGCGGCTGATGTTGCCGGGCGGCGCAAAGTGCTGTCCGCCGTCTTCGGAGCGCGCCACATAGATCTCCGCCTCATCGTTGATCTGCTCGCTCCAGCCGATGTAGACATTGCTGCCCGCGTCCGCCGCCAGCGATACAGAAGACGACACCGCACTGCTAGCGGAAATGCTCACCGGCTGAGAAAAACTGCGCCCGCCGTTCCTGGAATACATGTGATAGACATTCTGCGCATTGGTCCAGGCCACGTGAATACGTCGATCTCCGCCCGCCGCCATGCGCACGCTGGAGACAAAGTTGGCTTTGATTTTGGCGACCTGTTGAAAGCTGTCGCCGCCGTCCACGCTCTGGGTCACTATCACTTCTTCCGTACCGGTGTCGGTCCAGGCCACGTAGATCACGTTCGCCGAGTCCACCAGAATATCCGCCCGCACGGACGCGCTGTCATCCCCAGACAGGCTGACAGCCGGAGTAAAGGTCTTGCCGCCGTCTTCCGAACGCACGTAAAGGATCGTAGAGGCGCCGTACAAGGTATCCTGCCACACCACATGCACGCGACCACGGGAGTCCACCGCCACATCCGGCGCGCTGGACTGCCCTGAGGGCGACGACAGCTGCTTCGCCTGCGTGTAGTTTTCGCCTTTATCACGAGAGCGCGCGAACATCACTTCCTTTACACCGGAACTGTTATCGTCCCAGGTCACAAAGAGATTATCGCCTTGAGTCACCAGACTGGGGTTAAAACTCAGACCTTCTGAGTAGGATAGATTTACAGGCGGGTAAAAATTGATCTCCGCCAGAGTTGGAAGAGCAAAGGCCGTCAACAGCGCAAAAAGGGCCACACCTAAATGAAGTTTACATCCTGTTTCTCGCTTAAAAGTCCTTATTAATTTCATTTTCCTTCTCCACAGCGATCATTGCGATCGCCGCTATTTCCTTATATTCGCCGTCCATCCCTTTATCAGGGCGTCGCGAAGGGAGCACTGCACGCTTCGCTTACCCGCATAAGATCCTGACTTCCGATCCCTGCGACCACAGCCCCTCGCATTTGGACGGTTCCATTTCCTGCTTGAACGCCTGACACCGCTCCGGCGCGGAGCGCTGCGCTCATCCCGTTGATTGGCCCACGCCTTGGCGGGAGTTTCGGGAGAGCCGCAGCGCCATCATATAACCAACCCCGCCGCCAGGACCATGGCTAAGTCCAACAGATGTTTGCGAACACGCATTATCGAAGTGAAATTTGAGCCGCCAGAATGCGTTGAAAGGCCTGTGCGATGCAAAAAGTAGCTTGTTGTTACATTTTTAAATTGCTCACAAAAATCATTTAAGTTGAAGTAGACCTTGCCCTAGTCCGGCTTTTCGCAAGGTTTGCTGTCTGTCGAAAAAGTCGCTGAATCAGGTGCGGTTCAACCCCGTCCGCACATTTTTCGGCAAAAGTTAGCGAGATTGGCGGTTTACTGCCAAACTTAGATATACATCAAACAGTTAGACGAACGCAGACTATGAAAATCGGACTTCTAGAAGACGACCAGAATCTGGCGGACCAGCTATTGCTAAATCTGCGGAACTCAGATTTTCAATGCCGCCACTACAATACGGGGAAAGATTTTTTATTCGCCGTCACCCATGACAGCTTCGATTTGCTCATCATGGACTGGCAACTGCCGGATATGGACGGCATCGATATCCTCCGCAAGGTGCGGCAGCAGCAGGAATGGCCGATACCGGTGCTGTTCCTGACTCAGCGCGAAGCGGAAGAAGACATTATTGAGGCGCTGGAGGCCGGCGCCGACGATTACATGGTGAAGCCGGCGCGGCCCGGCGAACTCATCGCCCGGCTAAAAGCGCTGAGTCGGAGAAACCGCACGGAGGAGACGGATGCCGAAGAAGCCAGCTATGGCGCTTTCAGCATCAACCACAAGAAACGGACCATTCAACTGAACGGCGAGCCGCTGACGTTGACGGACAAAGACTTCGACCTGACGACGTTTCTGTTCGAAAACAAAGGCCGCCTGCTGTCGCGCAAGTACCTGCTGGAACGGGTCTGGGGCGTCAGCAGCGACATCAATACCCGCACCGTGGACACTCACATGAGCCGTCTGCGGCGAAAACTGGGAATCAAACCGGAAAACGGATTTCGCATTAAGACCATCTACCAGCACGGTTATCGGCTGGAAGAAGTGGAATAGGCCGCCATTGTCCGGGTATTGCGGCCAACGATTGACGACACTGTGAATATTGGGAGTCTAATTGAAACAGAGCAAACGCCACCTGTTGTGGTTCTGGTTCCTGTGTTGGTTCTCCTGCGCCGGGTTCGCCCAAGAACCCGACAAGATGGAGTGGACCTACACCACCCGGCCCAACGACAGCCTGCAAAGCATCGGTGAGCGCTTCCTGGCGCCCAATCGCGGCTGGGACGCGCTCATGCGCTATAACAGCCTCAACGACGCCTGGTCGCTGACGCCTGGCACGCAGTTAAGAATTCCTGTCGCCTGGCTGCGCCACTATCCACAATCCGCCTCTTTCCTCAATCTGCGCGGCAAAGTGTGGCTGCGTAAAGCACATACCTCTCATTACGTACTGGCGACGCAGGAAGCCAAACTCGAAATCGGCGATGAGATCAAAACCGATGAGGGCTCCGCGCTGGTTGGATTCGCAGATGGCAGCGAATTGACGGTTTCCCGTCAATCCATCGTGATCTTCAATACTCTGACCCACTATGGCGATACCGGCATGGTGGATACGCGGTTGCGTCTGCTGCGCGGCAAAATGCAGCAGAAGGTGACGCCGCGCAGAGGCCCCGCTTCACGTTACGAAGTCTCCACACCCTCCGCCGTGGCGGCGGTGCGCGGTACGGCTTTCCGTCTGCGGGCGACCGCCGACGTCACCGTAGCGGAAGTTACTGAGGGTGTAGTGGAAGTCTCCAACGCCACCGCCTCTCGCAAACTCTATAAAGGCCAGGGCGCCACGGTTGGCTCCGGTTCCGTATTTTCCGAAATTCAATTGCCGGAGGCGCCGGAAGTCTCCGCCTCGGCAGTGTACAACGCCGCTCCGGTGACCTTGAGCTGGGCCCCGGTGACCAATGCGACGGCATACGTAATCGAAGTATTTAAAGGCGATGGGAAGGAGCTGCCGGTTTTTTCCCAGCAGATTGACGCCCCCCTGGTTGAGTTGCCTGACCTGGGTAACGGCGACTACCGTTTACTGCTACGGGCGGTGGACCCGGGAGGATTGGAGGGCGTGGATACGGAAGTGCGCTTCAGGGTGGAGCAAAAGGCGGAGCCGGCGCAGCTGATTACCCCGCTGACGGGGGCGTTGCTGCGAGAGCCCCGCCCCGTCTTCCGCTGGCGACTGGACACGCCAACCCAGATGTCCAGCCTTGAAATCTCCGCCGATCCCCAGTTCTCCGCCCTCTACACCCGCACCCCCTTCTCTTCCATTTCCAGCGCCCAAGCCGAACGCGACCTGAATGCAGGCGAATATTTCTGGCGTATCGCCACACTGGCTGGCGGCGACGATTTTTCCTATAGCGAGCCGCGGAGATTCACCATTCTGGGAAAGCTTGACGACACCCACGTCATTGCAGTGAATTATTTTGACGAAAAAGCGAAAGTGTTCTGGAAAAGCGTGGCCAATGCAGACCGGTATATACTTCAGTTGGCGGAAGACGAATTTTTCAGCCGGGTTATTGAAGAGCAACAGGTGGAGAAAACCTCCGCCAATCTCCGTTTGACTCCGGAAAAGACATATTGGATTCGTATCAGACCGGTTGCAGGGCCGCTCTATTCGTCGAACTTCGGCGCGATCCAGGCGGTCAGAATAGAGCCGTAGACTCCGCCAGACCCGTTATTCCCATAAGGCGTATCGGGCGCAAGCAACGTCAGGGCTAGTTCACTCACAGCAGTATTTCACTAACAACACTGTTTCGCTCACAACAAAAAGGGCCTTTATGGGATGATCCCAGGCAAACCTGATGCGCAGCCCAACCCGCCGCCCCAGCGGGACAACGCTTCCCAAGTCCGCCATAGCCGCGGCTTCCCCGTCACCGAGCGCTATCTATTCGCCGCCATTCTGGTGGGACTCTGCTTCCTGTTGATATCCAGCGGCTGGATGCAGCGACTGGATTACCTGTTTTATGATTTCTGCCTCAAGGTGCGCCCAGTCAGCACCAGCACGACCAGCGTCATCGTCGCCATCGATGAGAAGAGCCTGTTGGAATACGGCCGCTGGCCTTGGTCGCGGGATCGCCACGCCGCCCTGATCAAACGCCTGCGCAATTCCGGCGCCCGCGCCGTGGCCTTCGACCTGCTGCTGTCAGAACGCAGTTCTCCCGAGGCTGATAAGGACTTCGCTCAAGCCATGGCGGAATCCGGCAAGGTGTTTCTGCCTCTGCATATCGATCATGTCGGCAATACCGGCCACCTCACCGAGATTCTGCCCATCGCGCAGTTCATCGACACCGCAGAAGGCCTGGGACACGCCCAGATGGAACTGGACGCTGACGGCATCGCGCGGGGGTTATATCTGTATCAGGGCCTGGGAGACAGTCATTGGCCAAGCCTGGCGCTCTCGGTATATCAGAACCTGTATCCCGACGAACACCAGAAGAAAGAGGAACTGGATAACGGCGGCGCCTTCAATGTCCGCGAGCAGTATCGCCTGATCCCCTTCATCGGGCCGCCGGGCAGCTTCCCCACGCTGTCTTACAGCGAGGTTATGCATGGCGAGCTTCCTCCTGACTATTTCCAGAACCGGGTCGTATTTGTCGGCGCCACCGCCGCCGGTCTGGGAGACTTCCTGCCGACGCCGGTATCCGGCGCCTCCACCAGCATGGCGGGGGTGGAAGTGCACGCCAACGTCTTCGAGGGATTGGTGCGCAAAAATATGCATCGCCTGATTTCTCCCACCTGGCAATACCTGCTGTCACTCAGTCTGGTGCTGATCGCCGCTCTGGTGTATCCGCGGGTGTCGCCGGAGAAAAATCTGCCATTGACCCTCGCCCTGGCGCTGTCAGTGCTGGTGTTCAGTTATTTGCTGCTGAGGGTGGACCACCAATGGTATCCGCCGGCGGCGGTCGTGCTCTCCCTGATATTCGCCTACCCTTTCTGGAGCTGGCGACGCCTGAGTCGCCTCAACCAGTTTCTGAATCAGGAGTTGAAGCGACTGGAGGAGGAGCCGCGCCTGCAACAGGGCGGCATCTATGACTCACCCCAACAGTGGGCGCAACAAGTCACCCGCCTGCTTAAACCTGCACTGTGGGAGTTTCGTGAAATCGCCCCAGGAGGACAGAAGCGTATCGATTTGAACGCCGATGCGGGCATGATGGAGATCCTTCTGCCTGTATCCGACGCGGTCGGCAAAATGGCGTTATACATGCGCTTCGAAGATCATCCTGACCAGCTCCAGCAGACCGCCGACTACCTGCAGCGCCTGTATCCCCGGCTGATGCAGAAAACCACTCTCCGTCAGCCTTCCAGCGAACTTATTGACCGCCGTATCTCCCAGGTGCGCTTCGCTATCGCCGCTATCCGCGACATGCGCAAGTTTGTATCCGAAACCATCGCCAACATGCCCGACGGCGTGCTGGTGGGCGATGAGGTCGGCCGTATTCTGTATCTGAACGAACACGCCAGCCGCTGGCTAAGCGCTAACGCGACCGCCAACGCCTATATCGCCGAATGCATGCCTATCGCCAATAAGTTCACGCCGGCGTTGTGGGATTCCGTAGTGCGCAAAGTGCTGGTGGCGGGCGAAGCGCAGTCCATGGAATTACACACCCGCAACACCGCGGTCCTGATCTCCCTGGCGCCCATGCGCTTCACCCATTTGAACGCCAACGGCATTATCGTCAACTTCTCCGATATCACACCGATACACGAAGCCCAGCAAAAACGTCTGGAGACCATTCACTTCATTTCTCACGACCTGCGCGCGCCGCTGGCCTCGCAGTTAGCATTGCTGGACACCCTCAGCGCGGCGCTGCCCGACGCCAAACTGGCGTCCAAGATCGACGCCGCCCGAGAACTGACGCAAAAGAGCCTGGGCATGGCGGAAGCCTTCCTGCAACTGGCGCGGGTGGAAGCGGCGGACCACATTCACTTTTACGACTGCGAGCTGTTGGATATCGTGGATAACGCGGTGGACTCCATCTCCCCCAGCGCCCTCACCCGGGGCATTGCGGTGCAGGTGTACTGCGAAGAGGATTCATTGCCCATCAAAGCCAATGCGGACCTGTTGGAGCGAGCCTTGGTCAACCTCTTACATAACGCAGTCAAATTCACACCGCAGAATCACAGCATCGAGTTGAAGCTGGAAAAAGCCGACGCCGGCACCTTGATTCACTTACGCGATCAGGGACCGGGCATCGCCGCCTCAGAAATCCCCTACCTGTTCGAACGTTTTCGCCGCACCCATGCCTCAGAGCAGCAGGGCGTACAAGGCAGCGGCCTGGGCTTACGCTTCGTTAAACTGGTTATCGACCGCCACGGCGGCGCGATCCAAGTAAACAGCGCACTGGGTGAAGGGACGGAATTCGTGATCGAGTTGCCTGACGCGGAGTGACGTCAGCGTACATTTGACAGTGTTTCACAGAAGCCCGCTTTCGCATTGGGCGTTTTAGGAGATACTTGAGGTAACTCTCCTGTTAACAGCGCTTAGATACATAAAGTGTCAGCGCCAGAAAGCCCTTTTTATGATTCGATTTTCATTTTGCAAAGCGGCCCTGATCGGTCTGTGCTTCATACTGACGAGCGCCATCGTGTCCAAATTGCAAGGAACGCCGCCGACCAAGGAAAAGAGATACGATTTCAGCCTGCCTCAGGCGAACCTGGAAAAAGCGACGCCGGTCAGCGCCGTCTCTTCGGTATGCGCGTATTCTGAAACCTGTAGTGAAGAAGTGAAGTGGTCGCGCGCGCCGATGGTCGCCCAATCAACGCCAGTTCAGCCCATCAAAGCCAACAACCCAGTCCGTTAGAAATGCGGCGCGGCGTCTGTTAACCCCGCACCGCGCCATTATCAGCTTTGCAGCAGTTTTATCAGTTCCGTCATAGCGCGGCTCAACTCATCCACCGCACTTTTGTTTTCCGTGATCATCAGCCATTTTTCATCCTGATTTTCAGGATTCCACAGCCAACAGGCGCGCTGATTCAAATCGCAGCCGGTGCGCACATAGGGATCGACGCCAAACACCTTAAAGCGGGAGACATTGTGGCTGACGTTCGCGCTCAGGTAATTGGTTTCCTGCAGGACGATTTCGTTCCGTGAGTTAACGCTGACGCGGTAAACGATGCCTTCTTCTTCATTCAGCTTGCGTATGCGGGAGGGGATGTAGACATTGGCGGCCAACAGGCTGTTGATGTGTTGCACCAACGCGCTCTGATCCGATCCCGCCAGGTATAGTCCTCGCAGCTTCTGCAGGTATTCGCCGCTGCCGTTCTCCACCACTTTGCTCCAATCGATGGAGGTGGACTCCGCCGTTTGCTTGGGCGGCTTGAGCTGGTCATCCAGACGCGTAATGGAGCGCAGGCTCTCCTCGTAGTACTCGCCTTCACTGCCAGCGAGATTGACGTAACGAACAAAGGCTTCCCGCGCTTTCTCGTACTCGCCCGATTTCATCGCCACCCGTCCCCGGTAGAAATAGTATTGGACCGTTGGCGTAATGTTGAGCTCGGCAACTTTATCCAGCGCCTCCTGCGCCTGGGCGAACCTTTCCGCTTCGATGCTCTCTTCGGCGACAAATAACAATCTGCGCATTTCATGCTCCGGCGCCAGGGAGTCCGCGTTAGCCTGACAGGCGAAGCTGAGCGCTAAAATCAATAACGTCCGACGAAACATTCTATACACCTCATACACACTTACTACCGAATTATAAGCATAGTTACAGATCGGCGGCTAAGGTTTAACGCAATTTTCATTCTATCGGACGATTACGTCACAGTACTTTCATGATTACAGCATAGGCTCTACCCTTTATTGAAAGGATGCGACGCCGCTTTCCACCTGACGACGGCGTTGCGACGCTCGGCGGACGTCTGACTGAATGGGACCCCTCAGCTTTATGTATCCGAAAATTCATTTTCCGGTTAATGAACTGAATAAAATCCAGCAGTTAATTGAACTCGGCGGCGGCAATGTCCAGCACGAAATTCTGGATACCGTTGAATTTCGCGGCTACCGACTGCCGCTGTACCTGATCAAAGTCGGCTCCGCTGGCCCCGACAAGCCCGCGCTGGCTCTCACTGGCGGCGTGCACGGTCTGGAAAAAATAGGCACGCAGGTTATCCTGGCCTTCATGGAATCCCTGTTGAAGCAGCTGATCTGGGATGAGGGACTGAAGGAAGAGCTGAACCACCTGCAACTTTATTTTCTTCCCGCCCTTAACCCTGCCGGCATGATGCGCAAGACCCGCGCCAACGGCAATGGCATAGATTTGATGCGTAACGCCCCGGTGGACGCCGAAGCCCGCGTCCCGCCCCTGCTGGGCGGCCACCGCCTGACCACGCGCATTCCCTGGTATCGCGGCCAGAAGGGACAGCCGATGCAAAAAGAGGCGGTGGCTCTCTGTGACTTTATTCGGGAACGCCTGTTTCCGGCGCCGTTCAGCATGGCGCTGGACTGTCACTCCGGCTTCGGTTTCAACGATCAGATCTGGTTTCCTTACGCCTACAGTAAAGAGCCGATTTATCACCTGCCGGAGATCTTCGCGCTGCGTAACCTGCTGTTCGAAACCTATCCCAACCATGTCTACACCTTCGAACCGCAGTCCCGGGTCTACACCTCCCATGGCGATTTATGGGACTACTTGTACATGGAGGCGAAAGCCGCCAACCGCCTGTTCCTGCCTATCACTATGGAAATGGGCTCCTGGCTCTGGATCAAAAAGAATCCGCGCCAGCTTATCCAGTTACTGGGCTTCTTCCATCCCGTGCTTCCCCATCGATTGCGCCGCGTACTGCGTCGCCACCTTATCTTCATCGACTTTCTGAAAAACGCCGTGCGTTCTTACGGCAACTGGCTGCCGGACAAACGCCAGCGCAAGCACTATGAACTGGCGGCGTTATCCCTGTGGTATGAGTCCTGATTATGAACCAGGCCCATGAGTTTCCAGCGCGGGATCAATATGATTTGATCCTGCTGCGGGGATGGATGCGGGACGGGCGCCACTGGGAAGGCTTCGACGCCCTGTTGCAGGAGGCCCTGGACGCAAAGGGTCTGGACGTTCGCGTGCGCACCCTGGATATCCCAGGCAACGGCGTTCGCAACCAGGAAACCACCCCCGCCACTATCGCCAGTATGATCTCCGGGCTGCGAGAAAACTGGCAAACGCAGCGCCCACTGGTGCTGGTGGGTTTATCCATGGGGGGCATGTTAGCCACGCAATGGACCTATGATCATCCTGAAGAAGTCGCGGGACTGGCGCTGATCAACGCCAGCATGCGTCCCTATGGCGCGCCCTGGAGTCGCCTGCGGCTGCGTGTATGGCCCAAGGTGCTGAAAGGCGTCGGCGTCACCACCGCCCGTCGGGAAAAGCTTATTATGCAGCTCACGCTGTCTCCTTTATTGCGCACCCGTGAGCGCCTGCGTCTCTGGACCGGTTGGAGCCGTGAGCGCCCGGTGCGCACGGTTAATGCTCTGCGTCAGCTGGCGGCGGCGGCGCGCTTTAGTTGCCCGTTTGATTTCGCGCCGAACCGGCCCTGCCTGATTTTGTGCAGTCTTGGCGACAAACTGGTGGACCCGGAATGCTCTATCGCCATGGCGCAGGCCTGGCAAACCCGTTGCGTCACGCATCCTACAGCCGGGCACGATCTGCCGGTGGAAGACCCGCACTGGTTGCGGCTGCAATTGCTCAATTGGCTCATACCGCTGTGCGCACAGGCGGAGGCTAAGCGCCTTCTCGCCTGATCAGGGCCTCCGCCACATTTGGCCATGATTCGTCAGCGCATTGCCCTGGGAGCCCCCATCGTCGCGCCTGATTTCGTTGTTGTAATGACAATCACAAGGCAACAACAGAACAGGACAGAGACATGAAACACCCCGTACTGAACCCAAATAAATTCACTCGCATCAGCGCCACTCTGTTTTCCGTGGCCATGATCGCAGCGTGCAGCTCGCAAAATCTAACGCCGGAGTCTTCACCTTCCGAAGACTTTGCTGTAAAGTCAGCGGCCCATAACGTGGAAGTCGCCGACAATAATAGGGATGTGTCAACTTCGGAAGCCGATGAGCTGTATAGCTACGGTTTATCCCAGGCCGATGACAACCCAGAAATAACGACATCGAACGCCGCTGAAACAATAAACGCTGCAGGAACAACTTCTGACAGCACAACAACCGAAGTAACAAGCGCCTCGACCACGGAGGGAAATGATATGACTGTTCTAGTACTTGACGACGCAACAGCCGCAGCCCTGGAAAAAGAGTATGGCGGCGCGAACCAGTTCGCAGACGTCGAACCACCTCAACCCCGCGTTATCTTCTACCCATTGGAGAAATCCAATCTGAACCAGGAAGATATGTCGGCGCTGAAACAGCATGCGGATTTTCTTAGCGTGCACCCTAACTACCAAATCCAAATACACGGACATACTGACGCATCCGGCCAGGCCTCTTACAACGAGCGACTTTCTGCAGAGCGTGCGCAGCGTGTAGCGGATTACCTGTTGAACAACGGCGCTCGCCCCGAGCAGGTGGAAGTTTTCGGCTGGGGAAGCCGCGAGCCGTTGCTGACCTCCTCTCACCATGAGAAGAACCGTCGCGTCGAGTTGATTTACCTGAACGATCAGGTGGCGGTGTACGGCGCGCCCCAGATCATGGAGCATAACGCTGCGGAAGTCAGCGAAACATTCTAAGTGCTGATTGACGGAAACTGGCGGTCATCATTGGCCGCCAAGATCCACGCCCTTCACTTCCCCTCGTTTTTTGTGACCGGCCCCATGGGTTGAGGTCGGTCATAGAAAAAGCCCTGCAAGACCGGAATCCCCAACTTCACCATGCGGCAGGCGATATCCCGGCTTTCCACACATTCGGCGATACAATGCATGCTGCGTAAGCGGGCGATTTTGACCAGAGATTCAATCACGATTTCCGCAGACGGATCTTCCAGCACCCGACGTACGAAACCACCGTCCAGCTTGACGTAATTCACTGGCAATTCGCTCAGATAGCCATAGCTGGCGGAACCACTGCCAAAGTCATCCAAGGCGAAGCGGTATCCCTTCTGCGCCATGCTGCGGATTATCTCCCGCGTCTGGGCGATATCGGCCAACGCCACACTCTCCGTTACTTCAAAGCAGACACGGGAGCGATCGATGCGATACTTCTCCGCCCAGCCTTCCACCTCTTTGAAGAAGCCATGATCGTTAAATGTGGCGCCACTTAAATTAACGTTATAGATAAACTCCAGCCCCACGCTGCTGGACATGCGTCGGAACAGGGTTTCCGTCACCCAGCGATCGATGATGGGCATAAACCCAAAACGCTCCGCCACAGGAATGAAGCTGCCAGGACTGACCATCTCATCCTGTCGCCGCAGGCGAATCAACACTTCACATCCCGGCATGTCCACCGCATCGCCGTTTTCATCCACACAGAAAATGCCCTGCTGGTACAGCTCGAACTGTCCCATCTGGATAGCGTTTTTCAACTGCGACAACCATTCCAGTTCGCCGTGATAACGCATCATGACAGTATCGCCGGCATGGTAGACTCTGACTCTGTCGCGCCCGCTTTCCTTGGCCTGATAACAGGCGATATCAGCGCGGGACAGCACCGCTTGACGGCTATTGTCCTGATCCGTGATAAAGGTGACGCCAATGCTGGCGCCCACGGAAAACACCAGATCCTCGTAGGCCAACTGACAGTGTGAAATGGTCTGTCGCACCTGCTCCGCCACCGCCAGCGTTTGCGCTTCGGTGACGCCCTCAATCACCAGCGCGAATTCATCGCCACTGATGCGCGCCAGCATGCCGCGCTCCGGCGTATTCTTGCGCAACAGGGACGACAGCTTTTTCAGCAACAGATCGCCCACCTCATGGCCGCAGGTGTCATTAATCAGTTTGAATTGGTCCAGATCGATATAGAGCAGGCCCGACACCAGATGGTTGGTGTTCTCGCTTAACAGCCGGTGCAGATAATTGTCCAAAGCACGGCGATTGGGCAGATCGGTCAGCGGGTCATGCAACGCCTGATGCTCCAATTGCCGACGCAACCGCACTTCATCGCTGATATCCCGCAACACGATCACGGCGCCGTTGCTGAGTCGGTCGCCCCGTCCTCCACCGCCGACGACCCGGCGAATGCGGGTTTCCAGGGTTCGGGAGCCATCTTCAGCGGACTCAAAGGCATAACTCTCTATCTGCGCATCGCGTTGCGTCTGCGCCAGGAAAAACTCCACCGGATTTGCGGGATGCCCAGGCTCTTTCAACGTTTTGAGAGGACAGATCACCACGAAGGGCTTCTCCATGGCCGCGCGCTCGCTCCATCCAGTCAGCTGCTCCGCCATGGGATTCATAAACACTACATGGGCGCGTTCATCGACTTTGATCACGCCGTCGCTGATCGACATCAGCGTGGTCCGCAGCCGGTTGCGCTCCGTGGCCAGCATGCTGCGGATGGTGCGATTGGTTTCAAAGTTGGCGGTCACCACATAAGCCAGCAAGGTGCAGGTTCCAACGAACGCCATTTTCACACTGATCATAAAGTCGCTGGAGACGCCTTGCGCGCCCTCGCCCAACACCAGCGCCGCCAGCGCGACCAGACTCAGGCTCGCGCCCTGCTTACCCAGGGTGATGGAGGTATAGACGACATAAGGCAGCAACAGAAAAAACAGGGTCCACGCCTTGTCGGGAATAATCACGAAGGCGGCGGTGAAGAACATGGCCACCCAGGAAGTCTGAGTCAGCCAGCGCAACACCAGACGATAGCCGGACGGCGGCTCTATCCACCAGAATCGAATCAGCGGAGTGACAATCATGATGCCGATGGAGTCGCCCAGCCACCAGGTCATCCAGGTCGCTCCGGCCTGTTCGGGAGTGATCAGTCCACTGGAGAGTTGTCCCGCCACGCCTAATCCCGCGCCGAACAGCGGCGCCAGCAAGGCGGCCAGGCCGATGAAGCGCAGGCTGTCGCCGACGCTGCTGAGATAAGGGGTGATGCCAAAGTAACGGATCATCAGCATCGCACAGGCGACTTCGCTGAGCTGGCCAATGCCGCCGATAACGCCGTTGAGAATCGACTGATGCAAGGTCATCGCCGACAGCAATTCGCCTACGATGATGACCGGCGCCCAGCGCCAGCCGCTGAACCAAATCATCGCCAGCGCCAGCCCTGAGGGCGGCCACAATGGCGTTACGCCGCCGTAATACACATCCAGCAGCAATCCCAGGCGACCACCCAGGTAATACAGCGCAAGCAACAGAACGAAGTTGATAGAGTAGCGAATTAGCTGCATGAGCCGTTGATTTCTTTCCCCGGGAAAATCATGCGTTATAAAAACTATATGTCATACAGCCAACTTTTCTAACTTTACGCTCCCTGTTTCTGCAGTCTGCGAAAAATCATTGCAAGCTCAGCCGCAACAGGCCGTAGATTTACATAGCGGCAAGCGCCGCTCAATAGGCCATTTTGTGGTGGCGGGAAGGATAATTTTCGTCTATCTGTTAAAGACGCGCCCTTTGAAAAAAATCAAAAAGTCGACAATGCTCCAAACCAACCGGACATCACTTCGGGAGACTTCTGCATGGAATTCAACCAGTATCTGACCGTTCTGGCCAAGAATGACGGGTCCGACCTCTACCTGAGCACCGGCGCGCCGCCCTGCGCCAAATTTCACGGTAAATTGAAACCCATCGATAAAACCCCTATTCCGCCGGGCAGAATCATGGAAATCGCCAACTCCATCATGGATGAAGAGCAGCGTGAGCAGTTCGCCCATGAGCTGGAAATGAACCTGGCGTACAGCATTCCCCAGGTTGGCCGTTTCCGGGTCAACATCTTTAAACAGCGCAATGAAGTCTCCATCGTCGCCCGTAATATCGTGACCGATATTCCCAACGCTGACAGCCTGGGGCTGCCCCCTATCCTGAAAGAAGTATTGATGTCGAAACGGGGTCTGATTCTGTTCGTCGGCGCTACCGGCTCCGGCAAGTCCACCTCTCTGGCGGCGCTGATCGATCACCGCAACAGCAATAGCGGCGGCCATATCATTACTATCGAAGACCCGGTGGAGTTCATTCACAAGCACAAGAAAAGCATCATCAACCAGCGGGAAGTGGGCGTCGATACGCGCAGCTACCATAACGCGCTGAAAAACACCCTGCGGCAGGCGCCGGACGTGATTCTGATCGGCGAGATCCGCGACCGGGAAACCATGGAGCACGCGCTGGCTTTCGCGGAAACCGGGCACCTGTGTATTTCCACTCTGCACGCCAACAACTCCAACCAGGCGCTGGACCGCATCATCAACTTCTTTCCGGAAGAGCGGCGTAATCAGTTGCTGATGGACTTGTCGCTGAACCTAAGAGCCTTCGTCTCTCAACGTCTGGTGCCAACGATTGACGGCAAGCGCACCGCCGCCATCGAGATTCTGCTGGGTACGCCCACAGTCAGTGAACTAATTCTGCGCGGCGATATCGACGGCATCAAAGAGATCATGCAGAAGTCGGAAAACATAGGCATGCAAACCTTTGACGCAGCGCTGTTCAAGCTGGTGCAACAGGAAAAAATCAGCGTGGAGGAAGCCCTGAAAAACGCCGACTCCGCCAACAACCTGCGTCTGCGCATCAAACTGCACGCCGGGGTGGAAGTTCCCACCAGCCTGGGCGATGAAAAAGTTGAGGACGCCGGCCCCGAAGAACTGGCGGCCAAGAAGCCCAGCAGCGGCTTTTCTCTCAGCCTGCAGGAAATTGAAGAGGACGACGAGGAGGATAACGACCCCTTCAAACCTAAAAATTGACCCCCCAGCCAGTCTCCCGTTTTCCCGCAAGCGAGATACAGCCGCTTGCGGGCTGCGATAGCAGTTGTCAGCCGTTCCGGCTTCCGCCAAACTGAACCGTCTCAAAGACTTAGCTTTAACTCCAGGGTTGGCTACAGGCTTTGTAGCGGCAGTTAATTTGCCGTGACGATTAAATTCAATAACAACGAATTTGCATAACAACTAAAAAGCACATCACACCAGGAAGTAGACGTTATGACCCCACTCAGTCCAGTCGACCAGATATTCCTCTGGCTGGAAAAGCGCCAACAGCCTATGCATGTCGGCGGTCTCCATATTTTCAGTTTCCCTGACGACGCCGACGCCAAATACATGACGGAGCTGGCGCAGCAACTGCGCGCCTACGCCACGCCGCAGCCGCCGTTCAACCGCCGCCTGCGCCAGCGTTGGGGGCGTTACTATTGGGATACTGACGCCCAGTTTGATCTTGAGCACCATTTCCGCCATGAGGCGCTGCCCAAGCCCGGCCGCATCCGGGAACTGCTCGCGCATGTCTCCGCAGAACACAGCAACCTGATGGACCGTGAGCGCCCCATGTGGGAATGCCATCTGATTGAAGGCATTCGCGGACGCCGCTTCGCGGTGTACTACAAAGCGCATCACTGTATGCTGGACGGCGTCGCCGCCATGCGCATGTGCGTGAAATCGTATTCTTTCGATCCTACCGCGACGGAGATGCCGCCGATCTGGGCGATATCAAAAGACGCCAGACCAGCTCGCGAGGCGCACGCCCCCACTGCCGGCGATCTGGTTCACAGTCTGTCGCAACTGGTGGAAGGCGCCAGCAAACAAATCGCCACGGTCCCCACGCTGGTCAGAGAACTGGGCAAGAACCTGCTGAAAGCCCGCGATGACAGCGGCGCTGGCCTGATCTTCCGCGCGCCGCAAAGCATTCTCAATCAGCGCATTACCGGCTCACGCCGATTCGCCGCCCAGTCCTACGCGCTGGAACGCTTTAAGGCGATCGGCAAGGCGTTCCAGGCCACGGTCAACGACGTGGTGCTGGCGGTGTGCGGCAGCGCTTTGCGTAACTATTTGCTCAGTCGCCAGGCGTTGCCCGATCAGCCCTTGATCGCCATGGCGCCCATGTCCATCCGCCAGGATGACAGCGACAGCGGCAACCAAATCGCCATGATTCTGGCCAACCTCGGCACCCACATCGCCGACCCGGTGCGTCGATTGGCGGTGACCCAGGCTTCTGCGCGGGAGTCCAAAGAACGCTTTCGTCAGATGACGCCGGAAGAAGCAGTCAATTACACGGCCCTCACCCTGGCGCCTTCGGGCTTAAATCTGCTGACAGGCCTCGCGCCCAAATGGCAGGCGTTCAATGTGGTGATATCCAACGTGCCCGGCCCGGACAAGCCGCTGTACTGGAATGGCGCGCGTCTGGAAGGCATGTATCCGGTATCAATCCCGGTGGATTACGCCGCATTGAACATCACGCTGGTAAGCTATCGCGACCAGCTGGAGTTCGGCTTCACCGCCTGCCGCAGAACCCTGCCGTCCATGCAGCGGTTGCTGGACTACATCGAACAAGGCATCGCCGAGCTGGAGAAAGCAGCGGGAGTCTGAGCCGCGATCAAGCGAAGGCGCCGCAGTTGGCGCGCGCCTTCGCTTCGGTTAACCTATGCGCTCTCACCGCCGGTTAAATTCGGCAATAGGAGAAATAACTACATCACTAAGGAAGTGAAAAATGAAAATCAAAGGTATTAAAACCACACCCTACCTCGAACAGACCACTCTCTGGCCCGCCAGCGGCAGACATATTCTGGCGCATCAGGATCAAGACACACTCATCGTTTATCAGGCTTATCGACCGGAAATCGGCGAGTACGCCATCAAACACGGTCGCTTCGGCGGCGCGTACAGCTACTCCCGCATGAGTTGGATTAAACCCAACTTTCTGTGGATGATGTATCGCTGCGGATGGGGCATGAAGGAAGGCCAGGAGGTAGTGCTGGGCCTGAGAATACGCAGACAGTTCTTCGAAGACATCCTGAGCCAGGCGATTCCCTCTTCCTACAATCCGGAAGAGTTCCCAACTCAGGAAGCCTGGCAGGAAGCCGTGCAAAATTCCAACGTGCGTCTGCAATGGGACCCGGATCATACGCCGAACGGAGCCAAATGCGAGCGCCGCGCCATTCAGTTGGGACTACGTGGAGACATGCTCGCCCGCTATGGCAAAGAAGAAATTCTGGAAGTGATCGACTTCAGAGAATTCATCGCAGAACAACGCGCTCACGCCACCCCGGAACGCTATGCGGAGCTGATGACGCCACAGGAACAGGTGTTTGTCCCCTCTGACGCCAAAGTCAGCGCCCGTTTGCGTCTGGACTCGCCGGACTGATCAACGCTTGCCGGCCTTTCCGCCGCAAGCGCACTCTCTTTATCTTCCTCCCTTCCTCTTTCTCTTCCTCCCTTCACCCTTCAAAGCAAAATACCAGCAACAGATTGTTCGCTGGCAGCCGCTTGAGATTTTCCAGCTTGAAACCATAGCGCAACGCCAGCGCTTCAATGTCCGCCAGATCCTTCAGTCCTGCGTCAGGATCGCGGGTTTTCACCCACTCATCCAAACCCTGATTGCCCGGACTGGTGAATGCTCCGTTTTCATTAAACGGCCCATAAACGCAAAAGGGAGACCCCACGCGTAAGCGCTTGGCGACGCCCGCAAACAAGGCTTCCACAGGCGTCCACCCGATAAAATGCAACGTGTTCGAGGTATAAGCCGCATCAAAGATTTCAGTCAGTCCCCAATCCCCAGCCGTCACATCCAGCGCTTTGGGCGGCAAAAGATTATCCAGACCCGACTCCTCCACCCAGGCGCAAATCCCCGGCAAGGCCTCCGCCAGATCCGTCGGCAACCATTGCAGATGAGGCATGCGCTCAGCGATATACACCGCGTGCTGCCCGGTGCCGGCGCCGATTTCCAATACTGTTTTCACATTGGCGAACGGCTCTCGCACCGCCTCGGCGATCGGGGCCTGATTCCGCAAACAGGCTTCAGCGACAGGTTTCACAACTGGGTCTCCTTAATGTTTTATCCGGGTTGAATCATTTCCAAATCCTCCGGATATTGCAACCTGTGCCGTTGGATAGAAAAGCGACAAGCAGTCAGTCTAAAAAATACACTGATCATAAATTACCAAAATCTCCGCAATCCCTACGAAATAAAGGGCTCCCATCGTTTTCCAAAGAGATATCCACAGGATGTGTGGATATCTGAACCACATTATCAGATTACAAATCAATCAAATTTATCGTAATACGATCAGACTCCCGGTCGCCGGGCGGCGAAATTTAGAGGTGGAGAGAAGCCGTCTGCGTCGGTATTCTTCGAGAAATCTACTCAACTAAGGAGGTCGATGTGAGTAAACCCAAAATTCTCGTTTTCGCTGGCAGTCTGCGTAAAGATTCTCTAAACAAGAAACTGGCGCGCGCGGCGGGTCGCTATGCGGAAGCCGCTGGCGCTGAGGTGACCTTTCTGGACCTGGCGGATTATCCCCTGCCCATTTACGACGGAGACATAGAAAGCGCATCCGGCCTGCCGGAGAACGCGCTCAAGCTTAAGCAGATTCTCGCAGCTCACGACGGATTCATTCTGTCTTCCCCCGAATACAATGGCGGCATCAGCGGCGTTCTAAAGAACATGATCGACTGGGTGTCGCGCCCACTGGAAGGCGAGCCCTCCATGGCGGCGTTTAAAGATAAGTGGGTCGCGTTACTGGCGGCGTCTCCCGGCACCCTGGGCGGCATTCGCGCTCTGCCGATGGTCAGAACCATATTGTCCGGCATCGGTTGCGTGATGATGCCTGAGCAAGTGGCGCTTGGGCAGGCTAACAAAGTCATCGACGCGGAAGGCGCCATCACGGACGAAGCCGCCGCCTCCCGGGTGCAACGTCTCAGCGAACGCCTGGTCCGCTTCGCCGCCAAATAACCGCATCGCGCCTTGTATCCTTTGCGGGGCGTCCCCATCTCCCAGGGGAACCCTCCATTCATCAAGGATACAAGGAGCACATCATGGCTCACGTCGTCATTACCGGCGCCAATCGCGGCATCGGTTTGGAACTGGCGCGTCTTTTCAGCCAACGGGGCGATAAAGTCACCGCCATCTGCCGACGCGCTTCCGACGAGTTACAACAACTGAACGTGACCGTTTTGACCGATATCGACATCAGCCAGGACGCATGCGTGGAACAGATTCGTCAGGCCCTGGCGGGACAAGCCGTCGATATTCTCATCAACAACGCCGGCCTGTTGCACCATGAAACGCTGCCCAGCCCCAACTGGGACACCATGCGCGCGCAATTCGAAATCAACACGCTGGGACCGCTGCGCGTAACCAGTGCGCTGATGGAAAACCTGCATAAAGGCGCCAAGGTAGGACTGATCACCAGTCGCATGGGGTCAGTGGCAGACAACAGCTCCGGCGCGTACTACGGTTATCGCATGTCCAAGGCGGGCCTCAACGCAATTGGTAAATCTCTGGCGCTGGACCTGAAAAGTCGCGGCGTAGCGGTGGCGTTGCTGCATCCGGGCTATGTTATTACGGACATGACCGGGCATTCCGGCGATATCACTCCCGACGTATCAGCGAAGGGACTGGCCGCACGCATAGACGAACTGACGTTGGAGAACTCAGGGAAGTTCTGGCATGCGAATGGGGAATTGTTGCCCTGGTAAGTCGGACAAAAATGTAAGGCCGGGCGACCATCGCCCAATGAGCTTGCCCTGTCCCGCGGGATGCGCGAGACAGGGCTCAGACAGCGAAAGCGGGTTCAGGGCAAAGAGTAAGCCACCCCTTCCTGCCGCGCTTCATGGATATCATCCGGGGTATCCACATCGCACAGCACCCCGCGATCCTCCACGTCCAAACGCAATAACGCATCGCTGTATCGCTGCAACACCGACTTCGCTCCGGCGTCGCCGCCCAGAGCCATCAATTGCGGGTAAAAGCGGCGTCCGAAAATTACCGGATGTCCCTGCCGCTCGTGGTAGAAAGGCGCGATGATGCGCTCTTCTTCTCCACGCTCATGCAGCGCAGCCAGCGTGCTCGCGCGAATGTAAGGCATATCCGCCAACGCCACGCCGCAGAACATCCAGTCCCGTACTTGCGACACTCCCCAGGCCAATGAGGCGCCCATACCCGCCTCCGCGTGGGGACAAACCGTATAGGGAACGTCAAGGCGATCCAACAATGCAGTGACGGCGTTGTGTCCGGGTCTGACCACTACCAGCACCGGTTGCTCCGTCGCCGTCAACGCCGCCAGAGTGTGCGCCAGCAGCGCACGTCCGTCTCTCATTTTAGCCGTCAGTTTGTCCGCGCCGAAGCGGCGGCTCTGTCCTGCGGCCAGCACCAACCATCCCATAATTATTATAATCTCCCGGCTATATTCATGTTTTCAGCCGCAACGGCAGGTCGCGCAAGCGTCGTCCGGTCAGCCTGAATACGGCATTGGCCACCGCCGGCGCTATGGGCGGCGTTCCCGGCTCTCCTACTCCGGTGGGAGCGGCGTCACCACCAACCAGAACCACATCGATTTCCGGGGTTTCATTCATGCGCAATACCGGATAATCGTGAAAGTTTGACTGTCTCACCGCACCCTGAATATGGGTTATCTCCCCATACAGAGCCGCTGTCAAGCCGAAAATGACGCCGCCTTGCATTTGTGCGATCACCGTATCAGGATTCACCGCCAATCCGCAGTCGACGGCGCATACGACCCGATGCACCCGGATAGCGTCGTTTTCCACAGACACTTCCGCCACCTGCGCGACATAGGTTCCAAAGCTTTTATGGCAGGCCACGCCGAGCGCTCTGCCTGGCGCCAGCGCACCATGCCAGTCCGCCTTCTGCGCCGCCGCGCGCAGCACTCTTAAATGGCGTGGATGATCACGCAGTAGTTGTTCCCGATAGGCCAACGGGTCCTGACGGGCATGATGCGCCAGCTCATCGATAAAACTCTCCACCACAAAAGCGTTGAAAGAATGGCCGACCGAGCGCCAATAACTGATAGGAACGCCAGAGTCCGCCTTCATATGGCGCACGCGGATGTGGGGAATCGCGTAAGGGACATCCTCCGCGCCCTCATAAGCGCTCTGATCCGGCGTGACCATTTTCGCCACGCCTGCGGCCATGCGCACCATGGCTTGCGGCGCCCATGTCGGAGCGACCGCCCCTGCGGCTTCTTTCGCGTAATGATCAATCACCCGCGGCGCGGCGATGTCATGAGTCCAAGCGAGCGCCTCGCCCCCTGGCGACAACGCCGCGGTCAGTCGGTGCAGCGACGCGGGTCGAAATAAGTCATGTTGAATGTCTTCCTCTCGCGACCAGATTAATTTCACCGGGCGATCGAAATGTTGCGCGATGGAAACGGCTTCGCCAACGAAATCCTGGCTCAGACGACGCCCGAACCCACCACCGATAAACGTGGTGTGAATATGGATGTCGGAGGCGGATAAGCCACATTCTCTTCTGGCCACCGCCCGCGCCACGTCGGGCCCCTGAGTGGGCGCCCATACGTCGCAACGCCCGTCCCGAAACCAGACCGTACAATTTTGCGGCTCCATTGTGGCGTGGGCGAGAAACGGAGCGCGATACTCCGCCGTCACTCTCTCTGAAGTTGACGCCAATGCGCTCTCGACATCGCCCTCGCTGCGAACGGTATCTCCGCTTTCCGTGTCCAGGGTTTGCCGGTAGAGATCAAAGACCGACGCGGTATCCAGCTCTCCCAATTCTCCGGCGTCCCATTCAATCTTCAGCTTGTCCCGGGCCTGACGGGCGCGCCAGTATTTATCCGCCACTACGGCGACGCCACGGGGAACCTGTATGACCGCCACCACGCCGGGCATATTCCGCGCCGCCTGATCGTCCAGCGTGCGCAAAGCGCCCCCCGTCGCGGGAGGCCGCGCCATCACCGCATACAACATATCAGGCAATTGCACGTCGATGCCGAAGTCTGCGCGGCCGAAGCTTTTCAAGGAAGCGTCCAGTCGTTGATTGAACTTGCCGATGTAGAGGTAATCCGCCGGCGACTTCAGGGTAATGTCAGTCGGCGTGGGCTGCCGCGCCGCCAGTTCCGCCAAATCGCCATAACTCAGCGATGGGCCGCCTTCGCGCAAGCGACAGACGCCATGCTCGGTGATGATTGATGACGCCGGCGCATTCCAGACCTGCGCCGCGGCGGCGACCAGCATGGCTCGCCCCATGGCCCCCGCCTCCCGCAATCGCACCCAGTTGCTGCTCAAACTGGTGCTGCCGCCGGTGATTTGCAGACCGAAATCAGGCTGTTCGTAGGCGGAATCCACCGGCGCAAACACGACTTCGATGGAGGCAGGATCGACATCCAGCTCTTCCGCCAGCAGCGTACACATGCCCGTGTAGGTTCCCTGCCCCATCTCCACCCGGTCCAGAGTCAGAATAACGCGATTGTCCGGCGTGACCTCCAACCAGGCGTTGGGTCGCAGCGAATTCGTCTCCATCCCTTGCGGCAAGGACGCGCAACCAGGCAACTGCAAAGCGACCATCAGTCCGCCGCCAGCGCTGAGGGAAGCCCGAAGCAAGTCTCTACGGGATAATGCAATGGTCTCCATAGCCCCTTCCCCCTCTATTTCTGGTTTGAGTTCTGATTGATTTGCGCCGCTGCTTGATGGATGGCGGCGCGAATGCGGGGATAGGTTCCACAGCGGCAAATGTTGCCGGACATGGCGTTGTCGATATCCGCATCGGAAGGCTGAGGATTTTTCGTCAGCAAGGCGCAGGCGGACATGAGTTGCCCAGATTGGCAGTACCCGCACTGGGGTGTATTCAACTCCACCCAGGCCTGCTGCAACGGATGGGGCTGGTCTGGATCGCCAATGCCTTCGATAGTGGTGATCTTGCGTTCCTGGGCCACGCTCGCCGGAGTAATGCAGGAGCGAATGGGCTCTCCATCCAGATGCACAGTGCAGGCGCCGCACAACCCCATGCCACAGCCGAATTTGGTTCCCGTCAGTCGCAACTCATCGCGGATCACCCAAAGCAATGGAGTATCCGGCGTCACATCCACTTCTCTTGGTTCGCCGTTCACGGTTAATTTCATAAAGACGCCCTGTTCGCATTTTGTTGTTATGATGCTCGAAAGACTAAATGACCAATGGTCATTTGTCTATGTAGTAACCGAAAGCGCTGGAGTTCACATGTAGGCGCTTACTTTCGCTCTGCGCGCTTATAACCGTGGCGCCACACAAAACTTTTCCTTATAGTTCGCGTAGTTAAAACATAATGTTTTGTCAGGTAGACCTTTGCGCTAAGGGAGTTCGCTGAGCATGAAGCCGACGTTGGCAATCAAGCGGTTTGTCTTTGTCTGTATCACATTATCCCCAGGCCTCGCCTTCGCCGAGCGCCTGTCCATGACGCCGGATTTTCTGGACTATTTTTCCGTCAATCCTCCACGCACCACGCTGCCTTCCGCACCGGAAAGAGAGCTGCTGGAGCGCTATAAGCCCCGTTTTTTCGCGGCGGAAGGACAGACGTTATTCATCGATTTTTATCGCGACTACATCGCCAACGGCCGTCTGTATGACAAACACGGCGCGCTGATCAGCGAGGACGTCAGCCCGGAAACCCTCAACAAATTCACCTACAATCCAGACGTCTGCTTTTTTTATGACGGCGATGGCGACACGAGTCGACAGGTCGCCTACGGCCGGGTCGACTACGACAATGTCGGGCTGGAAGACGCCAAAACCTGGACCTTTCTCACCTACAACCTGACATTCGCTTATTCCGGGCTGCCGGTGGGCATGCCGGGCTGGAAGTCGATCATGTTGAACCTGCTGGGAGATACCCGTCACTGGCGCAGCCCGGATCAGTACGTCTCCGCCACCATTGCGCTGAATGACCAGCAACGCCCTATCGCCATCACCTTGCAGCAGCATGACTATCTGACCACGTACATTCTGAACCGGGATCTTGAGCTGCCGGAGGATGGCCGCATCAGGCTGGATATCGCCAAGTCATCCAACGAACTGTATCCCCATTCGCCCTCTGAACAGAGACGCCGCGCCGCCACTGCATTGACGCCGGATGACGCGGAATACCTGATCTATGGCGCAGATCGCCCCTTTCTTGGCGGCATGGATGTGACCCACGGCCAAATAGAGATCGAATACACGCTGACGGCGCTGCCGCCGGACGACGCCTTCTATCAATTCAAAGGCGAGCTGGGCGAATCCCACATGTTATGGAACCGCGACGCGCCTTCCGGCGCCGACTACAGCACCGCGCCCACCCTGAAGCCCAAGTCCATCGCCATGGCCGCGGGATACCGCCGCGAAGATGATCAGGACTACCTCCAGCTACTGCAGGACTGGCGGGACAGCGGTTACGGCAAGCTGCCCGACCATGTCAAAACGGCCTTCATGCGCCGCTTCACCGAAGATCTGCCGGCGCCATGACTGGCCTCCGTCCCTATTCCACCGGATAGGCTGGCAACGGAAAGACGAACTCGCCTTCCACAGGGAAGTGATCCGATAAATCCCAGGTCGTCCAGTGCTCCCATTCGATGAAACGGGGAATGCGCACTCGATTGTGGGAGTACACCGGCGCGACGTGCGCGTTCGAGGTCAACACGTAATCCAGATATTCGGTGTACTTGGAGTCCGCGAAGGTATTCACGCCGCCATCATAGGTATGCGGATACTGGCTCTGTGACGGCGGATCAGCGACGTCCAGAATCGCCAGCATATCCTGATGTTCCGTCGGAAAGTTGAGCTTATCCACATTGAGATCGCCTGCGATGATGACCGGCTCATCCGCCGCCGCCCCTTTGCTGTCGACAAAGGCTTTGTACTGCTGAAAATGCCAGCGCCGCAGAGCGACATCCTCTTCCCCGGTATAGGCGTGGGTATGCGTGCCGAACAAATGGTAAATCTGTCCGCCCTTATCGATTTTGGCGTAATTGGCCCCTTTTGAGGCGAAGCATCCGTCATTGCGGCAGCCTTCGTAGACCATCGTGTTCTGCTCCAGGATCGGCCAACGGCTGGCGATAAAACTGCCTCCCGTCAGAATGCGCCCCAGTTTGAAGGGAATCTCGGTCAGGTACGGATATTCCGCCTGCAGGTCGCTGCGAAAACGCGCGGTAAGTATTGGGTCGAACACCTCCTGAAACACCACGGCGTCATAGCCTTTCACGGCTTCCGCCATGGTGGCGAGCCGGTTGGAGGTATTCTTTGACATCAGGCCCGGCAACAACGCCCAGGCATTATAGGTAAGCACTTTGAGGTGATTGCTTTGCGGAACGCGTTCGCTGAGGGTCCAGTCATTGTTAATGACGTAGTAAACGTCGTCTCCGCCAGGTCTGGCGTATTGCGAGCGATACGCCAAGTGGCTGTCCACCCCGTCAAACTCTCTGGGGATGGCGTGAATGTCGCGGTCATAACGCCAGGGGTCGTCGTCCGCCGCAATCCACATTTTGCTGAAATTCCAGGTTCCTTCGAGTTTCTGCCGCAGCAGCGCCGTACTATTGCGCCCCATTACGGTGGTGTCGAAGAAGTAGGTTTTACCCCACTTGATGCCCTGGTCACGGTTGAAGCGCAGAATTTTTACCGTGGCCAGGGGCGGAATCTCCGTCTCCAGCCGGTCCCATTCCACACCCTCCCGGATGTTGTCGTAACCGCTTTGCGCGGTGCTCAGAGTGACTGTCTCCATCGTGCTGTTGGTCAGGTAGATATAAGTCTCCGCCCAGGACCATCGCGTCAGCAGTAAAAACATCGCCGCTCCCGCCAGCCATTTATATAATCGCCGCATCTCCGTCCTCCCAAGATTGTTATTTTTATCGTCTCTAAGAAGTCAGTGAGCGGAATGTAACAGAACGTCATTAACATAATCGGACCTGAATCACAGATTTAACCCCGTTAAATTAACATTAAAATGAAAACGGAATAGCCTCTGTCATGGCGTACAACACCTGAAAACATAAAAAAAACCATGTGAGACAATATGACCAGCTTCCACACCCCCATTCTTATTGGCGAGGACGGCCAACCTGCATGGGGCCGCTTTTCCCAACCCGTCGGGCAGATCAACTATTGGGATTATGATCTGCGCACCCCCATGGACCAGGCCGTCAGCCCCTTCTTCAAGGAAAAGAAGTTCAACCAGTTTCAGTTCTTCGGCCTGCTCAGTCAGGATTTGATTATCGGCGTCGCCATCGTTGACCTGAAATGGGTCTCCAACGCCTTTCTCTACTGCTTTAACGGCGCGACTGGCGAATATGAGGAATTCAGCTTCCTGCAGCCACTTGCTCGTAAAACTCAGTTTAGCGTCACCCCGGACAACGGCGACGTGAGTTTCAGCAACGGCAAAAGCGAGTTCGATTTCAATAACTTCCCTTCCGGACACAAACTCGACGTCGTACTGCAAAGCGGGCTGCAACTCTCCGCCTATCTGGATTTCGGCGTGCGCCAGGACCCCCTGCGCCTGTGCTGCCCCGCTGGATACAACGGCTGGGTCTACACCCAGAAAAGCGCCGGCCTGCCGGTCAGCGGCCATCTAATCTGGAAAGGCCACAAGTACCTGCTGGAGCATATGGGCATGATGGGCTCTTCTGACTGGTCCTGCGGCTTTATGCGCAGAGAAACTGTATGGAAGTGGGCCTGCGTCAGCGGCGTGGACTCCACCGGCCGCCGCCTGGGTCTGAATCTGGCCAACGGCGTCAACGAAACCGGCATGACGGAGAACGCCATGTGGTTGAACGGCATGATGCATCCACTGGAGCCGGTGCGTTTCCGCTTCAACCGCCGCGAGCCTTTCCAGCCCTGGCGGGTTTACTCTGAGAGCAAAAAAATCGACCTCACGTTCACCCCGCGAGGATGCCGCCGCGACAAAATCAATCTGTGGCTGCTGGCCTCTAATTTCCGGCAGATGTTCGGCAGCTACAACGGCCGCATTATCACCGCCCAGGGTGAAGCTATCGATATTATCGATCAGCCTGGATTCGCTGAAGATCACTACGCGAAGTGGTGAGAATAAGCCGGATCGGTAAGAGGTAGACGGAAAACACGACGCCGGCTTCTGGCCGGCTGCGTTTTCTCAAAGATTAGCGGGAGCCAAAACGTTCCCGATTGTTCTGCTTTTCACGGTCGCTTTTGCGCAGCAGAACATAGACTGCGCCGGAACCGCCATGCTGTTTTTGTGCGCTGTGAAACGCCAGGACTTCGTCGAATTCCCGCAACCAGCGATTGACGTAACTCTTGATGATCGCTTCCTGATTCTGATTACGGTCGCCCTTGCCATGCAGGATGATCACCGTGCGCAAGTCGTAACGCAGACAATCGCGCACAAACTGGAACACCTCTACCCGCGCTTCCTCCACCGTCTTGCGATGCAGATCAAGACGCGCTTCGATCTGGTACTGGCCGAGCCGGAGCTTTTTATACACTCCATGCTGCACGCCATCTTTTTTGTATTCCAGCAGGTCATTGCTTTTCAGTATCTCGACATGATCGTCGGAACTGAGAAAGTTGAGATCCAATAGCTTATGCCTGACGGCGGCCTTACGGCGAACCTCCTGTCCCGGGGTTTCTTCCTTGGTTTTCTTGACGTCCGCCTGATTATGGCGGGGCAACGGCTTGACCCCTGACATCTCTTCGGCAAAAAGATCATCTTTATCTTCTTGCATGGTACTACCCTCTTCTACTGTTAAGCCTGCGCCCGCATCCCTTCAGCGCCTCTTGTTTCGTTCTAACATCTTCGCCCGCGCCAGCGCAAGCCGTCCACAATGCGTAGCCATCAGTGGACGGACCCAAGCCGCCCACTGATTCAAGAAACGGCTGATCGTCGTCTGCTTAGGCAGCGTTCACTTCGGAAATCTGGTCGTTCAGCGTCCAGAAGTCGTAGAGAATACCCAGGCCAAACACACCGCCCGTGACCAAATACAACAGGCCAGTCAGCCATTTGCCCATGTAAAAACGATGTACGCCGAAAAAGCCCAAAAAGGTCAAAAGAATCCAGCTCGCGGTATAGCTGGTGGAGCCGTCTTTAAAACGACGATCCGCTTCGCGGTCCATAGAGGGGATCAGGAAAAGGTCAATAATCCAGCCAATGCCCAACAGGCCGAGAGTGAAAAACCAGATAGTGCCGGTAACGGGTTTGCCATAGTAAAAACGATGAGAGCCGGTAAACCCGAAAATCCACAGGATGTATCCCATGGCTTTGGAATGCGTGTCATTTTGCATATGCGTCATATTTCCGCTGTAAAGTGGATTTCCATGTTAATGAGACTGGTTAATGGGGTCGGAAGCCCATATATCAACCGGACCACCGTATTTTTACATACCCGGCGGCGAGACCGCCGAGCGCATTGTAATCCCGTCCCACGGCGTTAGCGGTTACAATGCCGGCAGCAGCTTTGAGAGACCCCATTCCCGATGACAGAAAACGCCTCCGCCACCAACCTGTGCATGCACCCGGCGCTGGACCTGCAGTATCAACTGCTGCGCTCCTCCCGCCGCAAATCTGTAGTGATTGAAGTGCATCGGGACCAGAGCGTCAAAGTCCGCGCGCCATTGCGCGTCAGCCAACGGGACATTCACCGCCTGCTCGGGGAAAAAATTCACTGGATTCGCATGCAGCAGCACAAACAGGCGCTGTTGCCGCAGCCTCAGCAAGCCCCGGGTTACGCCACAGACAGTCTCCATTATTTCATGGGCGCGGAGTTCAGGCTGGCGTACCAGCCCAATTTACGCTCCCTGGCGTTGACAGAGGACGGACGTATTTGTCTGCCCGGTCGCTATCAAGAGAACCCGGCCCAGGCGGAAAAGTACCTGAATACCTGGTATCGCAATCAGGCGCAGGCGCTGTTAGAAGAGCGCCTGGCTTTATGGAATGAGCGCATCGCCGCCTGGAATGTGGTTCAACCCACCCTGCGCCTGCGCTTCATGCGGCGTTATTGGGGCAGCTGTAATCGCAAAGGCATGATCACGCTGAATGTGAATCTGGTGAAGATTCCGCTGTCATTGGTGGATTATGTGGTGACCCATGAGCTGTGCCATCTGCGGGAAATGAACCACAGCCCTCGTTTCTATGCGCTACAGGAACAGTTGTTGCCGGATTGGCGCAGCCTGCGCAAGGAAATCCGCCTTTGGGAGCAGCGGGTTTTGCCCTGACGCCTATCCTCTTCGCGACTATCGACTTTCGCCGTCCCAGTCTCTATTTCACCTTCATCGCCTTCACCAGACGATCCAGCGTATTGGCCTGAGTGTGGATGGATTTGCTGCTGGCCGCGACTTCTCCGGCGATCTGCGAAGTGTCCCGGGTGAGATTGCGCATTTCCTGCAGGTTGTCATTCATGGCGCCGACCGTCGCGCCCTGCTGTTCGACCGCGGTGGCGATCAAAGTGTTCTTTTCCAGAATGTCCCGCACCAGCTCTTTCACGCCGGTCAGCAATCCAACTGTATTTTGTGCGCCGGCGAGGCAGCGCTCCGCATCTTCCCTCCCCTCCAGAATGCCCTTCTCCACTTTCTTCTCCAGATCCTGAATGGCGTTGACGATGGAGTCGATGCCTTCACTGGCGGTGTAGGCGCGGGTGGCCAGGGTTCTCACTTCGTCCGCCACCACGGCGAAGCCTCTTCCCTGTTCGCCTGCTCTGGCCGCTTCAATAGCGGCGTTCAGCGCCAACAGGTTGGTTTGCTCGGAGATACTGGTGATTTCCCCGGTGGAAGACTGGATTTTCTGTGTGTCCTCGTTGAGCTGGTTGGTCAGATCGACCAGCGAGTCCACTGATTTGGCCAGCTTAGCGATGGCGACTTTGGAATCCTGCGCCTCTTTTAGTCCGGATTCAGTTTTCGCATCGGCGTTGCCTGACATTTCCCGCGTCTCATCCGCGTACTGCGCCACCTGCTGCGCCGCGTCCAGCATCTGCTGCATGGAATCCGCCACACTTTCGGTCTGGTTAGCCTGACGGGACATCTGATCGCGGGTCTTTGTGGAATATTGCGCCAGCAATCCCACTTCCTGCTGCAGCGTAGCGACAGCGTTATGAATCTGCAGCACCGCCTCCTGATAGGTCTGCTGCATCTGATTGAAGGCTGAAGCCATTTGCCCCACTTCATCCTCACATTCGATCGGCACCCGCAGCGTCAGGTCGCTCTGGCTCTGCGCCTGCAACATGATGGATTTGAGTCGATTGACGTGACGCTCCACAAACGCGATCAGTAATTGCGACGCCACCAGCAGCAGACACATCAGAACAAAAACAATCCCGGCGAACGCCGGCGCCTGATCCTTAAATACTTTCCATAGACTAGGCGCGTCGCCCAGAGCCACTTTTACCTTGCCGCCATCACGCAGATAAGCCACTACCTTGTCTGGTTCGTCCGACATTAAACTCTCCGAAGACTGAACCAGCATTCGCGGTTGCGCCGCAGCGTCGCTGGAAATCATGCGCAAGACGTCCCGCTGCAGCGTATTAGCCGGCACTTTATCCAGTTCATACACGCGCAAGGGACCGGCTGTCTGCCCAGCGGGAGCGCGCACCGCCACCTTCAACTCGGACGCCAGCAGCTCAATACCGCCGTTATGAGACAAGCGCATGGAAGCCAATACCAACGCCAGCATGATGCCGAACGAAACCGCATTGACCAGCCAAAATTTATATCTAAGACCGACATTTGTGAGCCAGGACATTCGTACCACACTTGGTTATCAGGTTTACAATCGGCCGCCCACGCCTCCGCCTGAGGCAAAAACAACGACCTCGTAGCAAGTGTAGTACAAAGGTAAAAATTTTTTTTGATTCAAGCCGTTAATCAGATTCCTTAGCGCAACGCCATAGAAAGAACAAACACTTTCGCTCCTTCTTACCAGCGTCATTCCAACCCCAGACTAATCCCGTCGCCCTTGCAGATAAGTTTACTTGTATTTACGAGATATATTATCAGCCCTTGGATATAACCTTATTTAAAATTCATTTATTTATACTTTTTCATCAATTTATTCTGAACTTTTTCCAACAACAAAAGTCGTAATCAAAGTATTAATTCCCCATTTCAAAGGGAACTAATCTCAAAGATAAAAGTTAAACAAAAAGTTAAATATATAAAGAAACGGAGAACATTCGCCGCTTCACCTAATCCATTTGTTTCACAACGATCATAGTCCATTGACATCAGGCGAACCGAGGCTTGAAGGGTTGCTTTCGCCTTGTCAAAAGATAAATAGAAGGAGAGACTTATGAACTTCACCGCTTCCGTCATTCAAAAATCAGAACTTTCCCAATCTATACAGAAGTTTCGTTTAGAACCTCTGCAAGGTTTATCTCCCAAAGATCAAATAAAATTTATCCAATATGGCCAGGGCGAATATAAGACGCCGCCCTTTAGCAATATATATTTAGCCATAGAACAAAGTATGAAGACCTTTGCAGATCAAACCGCCGTCGAGCATCTGGGCGAAAAGATCAGTTATGGCGAACTGCAAAAGCAAGTGGATTTTCTCGCAGGCGTTTTGATTTCGGCGGGTGTAAAAAAAGGAGACCATGTCGCTCTGTTTGTACGTCGATCCATCCCCATGGTGGTTGGCGTTCTGGCGACGCTCAAGGTAGGGGCTGCCTATGTGCCTCAGGACGTGAAGATCTGCCCGCAGGAACAGTTAAAGCTCGTCGCGCAATCCTCCGCCGCCAGGGTGATGCTTACCCTTTCTGAATTCTATGACAGCGTGCCGGTTCCTCCAGACTGCGAGCGCCTGTGTATCGATGAAATCCTGAGCCGCCGTGCATGCGCCGATAGCGCCCCAATTCCCCCATCTTTTCCGACCGTAGAAGAAGATGACGCCTGCTTCGTGCTGTTCACCTCCGGCACAACCGGAGCGCCCAACGGCGTCAAAGTCACGCATGGCAATGTCTGCAACCTGCTGCTGACCGCGCCGGGCGATCTGGGCATTCAACCCGGAGAAAAAGTCGCGCAGATCCTGAATATCGCCTTCGACATGGCCGCCTGGGAGATCCTGACCACCCTCGCCCACGGTGGAGAATTGATTATCCGCGGCTGCGATTTTCAGGAAACAATCAGCCGCGCCAATGTGGTGATCGCCACCCCCAGTATTTTGAGCAAACTCGATCCCGCCTCCTGCCCCAACCTCCGCGCAGTTGCAGTCGCGGGGGAAGCCTGCCCCGAGCCGCTGGCGAGAAAGTGGGCCGGCTATTGTGAGTTCTATAACTGCTGCGGCCCCACTGAAGTGACCATTGTGAACACCATGGGACGCTACCTGCCGGATCAGGGCCCGCTGAGCATCGGAGCCCCCACGCCGAACAATACGGTCTACATCTTAAACGATTCACTAAAACCCTGCGCCATCGGCGAAGTGGGCGAAATGTGGGCTGGCGGCGCCTGCGTCACAGCGGGTTATATCAACAACGATGTACTCAATGAAGACCGCTATCGCCACGACCCCTTTCTGGATAACGGCGGCAAAATGTTCCGCACCCGCGACCTTGGGCGCTGGCTGGACAATGGCGAACTGGAGCATTTGGGACGTACTGACGATCAGGTCAAGGTCCGGGGGTTCCGGGTCGAGCTGAACTCAGTTTCCTGCGCCATAGAAGCCCTGCCCGGATGTCAGCAGGCGGTGGTGATCAAACACACCAGCCGCGACCTCGCCGCCTTCGTCAAACCCGCCAGCGTCAATCCTGCTCTGGTAAAACAGGCCGTCGCGGCAAAGCTCCCTTATTACTGCATCCCCGATAAAGTCCTGGCTCTGGACGAGTTCCCCATGACCCCGCGGGGCAAGGTCGATAAGAGGCGCCTGGAGGAAATGCTGGCGAATATCCCCGCCTCGCAGGAGGTTCCGGCATGACGGCCTCCTTATCCAAGACGGCGTTGCAATATGCGCCCAAGGCGCCGCCGCAGAAAAAGCACATTGACCTGTCCCGCATCAAGATGCCGCAGCAACATCCTTGGCACAAATGGGCCCGTCATCCGAAGGTGATGCCTTATAACCGTCTCGCCGTACTGATGACCGCCTTCAATATCGGCGCGCTGTACTGGCTGACAAATGGCGGCTGGCGCATAGACCAATTGCCGATGGAAACCGTGCTGAACGGCGCCCTTGTCAATTTCACCATCGCCATTCTGATTCGACAGCAGTATGTCGTTAATGCGCTGTTCGCTATCGCCACCAGCATGCCCACCCACTGGCCGCTGAAATGGCGCTGGGCCATGGGCAAGGTGTATCACTTTGGCGGAATCCATGTCGGAGGGTTCTTTTGCGGTACGCTGTGGTACGCCGCGTTCACGGTTTTCAGCCTGCTCGGAAGCTATGCCGCCCTGCCCTTGTCGATACCGATATTGGCGTCTGTTCATCTGAGCATACTGACTCTGATGATCATTCTCGCGTTGCCCGACCTGCGCGCCAAATATCACGATCAGTTCGAGTTCTCCGCACGCTTCGGCAGTTGGGCGTCCGTCCTCCTGTTTTGGGCGCAGACGCTTATTCTGAGCGCGGCGGCGCACCCTGTCAGCGAGTTGCCGTCTGCGCTCGCGACCTCGCCTCAGGTGTGGGCGCTGGCGGCGGTGACCCTCAGCATCCTGGCGCCCTGGCTGCGCCTGCGCAAAGTGGAAGTGACCATCCACAAACCTTCGAACCATGCCGTCATCGCCGACTTTAATTATGGTGTAACGCCCTTCGCCGGCTCATCGACGGATCTCAGTTTGAACCCGCTGTTTGAGTGGCATGCGTTCGCCAATATTCCGTTGCCGGGACGGGAAGGTTTTCAGTTGGCCATATCCCGGGCTGGCGACTGGACCGGGGCGTTTATCGATAACCAGCCCCGCAAAGTGTGGGTCAAGGGTATTCCCACCGCGGGGGTCGGCAATATCGAAACCCTGTTCAAAAAGGTGGTATGGATCGCCACGGGCAGCGGCATCGGTCCCTGCCTGCCGCATTTGGTTGCGCAAGGCGTGCCGGCGAAGCTGGTGTGGGCGACGCGCAATCCCCGCAAAACCTACGGCGATGAGCTGGTTAACGACATCAAAGCGGCTCACCCGGACGCCTTGATCTGGGACACCGACACTCATGGCAAACCCGACCTCGCCAGACTGGCCTATCTGGCTTATCGCGATACCGGCGCTGAAGCGGTTATCTGCATCTCAAACAAAAAGGTCACCTGGAACGTTGTTTATGAACTGGAAAGCCGCGGCATTCCCGCCTTTGGCGCCATTTGGGATTCTTGAGGAGATTGATCATGACTGCACTAATACAACAAACCAGCGTCAACGGCGTCACGACCTTGACGATCAACCGCCCAGATAAACTGAACGCCTTATCGCCCGAGCTTTTTGTCGAGTTAAAAGCCATTCTGTTGCGACTGCAGGAGCCGGGTTTCCCTGTCCGCGGCGTGATTCTGACCGGCGCAGGCGAAAAAGCGTTCATCGCTGGCGCGGATATCGCCGCCATGCAGCAAATGTCTCCTGAAGAAGGCGAACGATTCGCCGCCCAGGGACAGGAGATCACCTCCTTACTGGAGGCGCTGCCCATTCCGGTCATCGCCTGCGTGAACGGCTACGCCCTTGGCGGCGGCTGTGAGCTGGCGATGGCCTGCGACTTCATTTATTGCACCGAGCGCGCCCAGTTTGGCCAGCCGGAAGTCTCATTAGGCCTGACGCCCTGCTTTGGCGGCTGCGTGCGACTGAGCCGTTTCGTCGGCGCCGGACGCGCTCGCGAACTGATCTACACCGGCCGTCGCATCGACGCAGGTGAGGCGCTGCGAATCGGCCTGGTCAACCGCGTGTTCGCCGACGCCGACGCCATGCTGGCCGCCGCCCGGGATATCCTGCTGCAATGTAAAAGTCAGTCTCCTGTGGCTATTTCCCTGTGCAAACACACCATCAACGCCAGTTACGGGCGCACTACTGATGAAGCGCTGGAAGTGGAGAAGAAAGCCTTTAGGCGCACATTCGAAAGCGCTGACAAGCAGGAAGGCGTGCAGGCGTTTGTTGAAAAGCGTCCCGCCGTTTTTCCTGGCAGGTGAAAGAAAAGAGAGGAGTAACGGCGGATTAACCTGCTAGTGAAAACCAGCCGATCTAACGAGGCGTGCGCAGTCCCAGCATGCCTCTTCTCTCTCCCTCTCGCTCATTTTGTGGTCTACACTGATAAGAAGTCCGCGTCCGCCTGACATGAATTCGCAGCGAGCCCAATGTTGTTATGAGTAGAGAAAAGCGTAACTCCCCCCGCATCAAAGCCAATTTCCGGGTTGAGCTATCCAGCCCGCAATTGGGCGTTATCGAAACCCGGACCCGGGATGTTTCCGATGGCGGGGCCTTCGTTATCATCGCCGAAGAAACCACGCCTGAATTACACATGAAAGTGCAGATTCGCGTACTGGATCTGCCCGGAGAACCCGGTCAATCGGTGGAAAGCGAAGTAGTGAGAATTGAGAATGAAGGGGTAGGATTGCGATTCATTCCGAAAGACTGATTTTGCAGCCTCTCGGTTACGAGGCGGGCTCTTCAGGCGGTTCGTCCAGCTTGTTCTTTTTGCTCTTCTTGTCTTTGTTCTTGCCCGGCTTGTAATCCGTCTCCGGCCATGCGGACTTTATTTCCGCCGCTTGCTGCGAAGCGGAGAACTCTTCCCACAAAATGCCGTTGCAATCTTTATCGCAGGTGAAGAATTTGGCCTCGGAGTCTTCCCAGCCCAGGTGACGTAAACGCCCGCCTTCGCCTGGCGCGGTTTTACGAATAGAAAAGTTCAGCTCCTTGGTGCGCCATAGCGCATATTCACCCGGCACCACAACATCAGCGGGACGCCCCAGCCTTTCGTTGTACTCCTCCACCGACTGCTCGATATCGATGACGGCAATGGCCAGATGAAATTTTTTGCTCATACAATGAGGCTCCTTCACTTACAAAAATTCGAGGCTTTGAGTGTGATAATACAACACCAAGGCGCACATGGGGTTGAACCCGTGCTGATTCCAGAATGACAGGGGATGATAGAACAACGGAAGGGAAGCATACCGAAAAAAAATACCGGGCGGCCAGCGGAGATTCCACCTGCCTATCCCGGTTTAACATGGACAATAACGTCCATCACTCAGCGTTCACACACCATTGAAGGTCGTTCCCGGTAGTGTCTATACGACCGGGGCACAAAAAGAACCTCTGAAAACTCAGGGGCCCTCCCTATGCTCGCGGGAATAGCCCAGCTAGTCCCGTCGTTATAGTAGCAAAGGCCCCATACCGTAAAACCCCGACCTTAGTCTAAACCTTGGCCGGCCCGGCGTTTCGATCCAGTGGCGATGCGCCCTCGCCGTTTTTCTCATGCAAATTGATCTACGCCAAGCCTGGCGGCGGGACGCAGTACAACTAAAGACGTATAGTTTAGGAACACGCGCCTATTTATAAATAAGTTTAAAAAAGGTCGCCCCTATGTCCGATTCATCCCCTGACAACACGCCAAACGGAGTTTCCCGGATGTCGCTGGCGGAAGCCTCTGGCGCAGACAGCGCCATCCCTCAGAACATCCGATCCCTGATGAATTTTCTGCGCGCCTTCGTTCCTTTCAAGCAAATGGACGACGGCCCACTGGCGACGCTGCTGGAAAAATCCAGCATCGAGTTTTTCCCCGCCGGCGCGCCGATCATCGGACCAGAAGATGGCGCGCCGGAGAAGTTCTATATCGTGAAGCAGGGGTATATCGTCGGCGAACGCGACAGCTACCGTCACGCCAATGAACTCCCCACATTCGACATCGGTCCCGGCGCCTGTTTCCCGGTAGCGGCGCTACTTGGCGAACGCCCTACCCGCACGTTACACAAAGCTCAGGAAGACACGTTCTGCATTACCTGCAGCAAAGAGCACTTTTCCCGCATGCTGGCGGTCTGCCCGGTATTCCGCGACTTCTGTCTGCGCGGGGTCAGCAGCCTGCTGGACCAGGTCAACCGGCAGATACAGGCGCAAGCGCAGTCCACCCTGGGCGAAGACTATTCTCTCAATACGCCGCTGAGTCAGTTTATTGAACGTCAGGCCGTACATTGCGAGCCGACGCTGAGCATTCGCAAAGCGGTCAGGATCATGGATGAACGAGGCGTCGGCTCCATGGTGGTGACGGACGCCAATCGCAAACCCATCGGCATATTTACGTTAAGAGACTTGCGTCGCTTTATCGCCGATCCCGGCGCGGATCTGGATGCGCCCATATCCAGTCGCATGAACGCGGACCCGATTTCCCTGTCGCCGGACGCTACCGCCTTTGAAGCAGCGTTGATCATGGCGAAACATCATTTCGCCCATGTTCTTATCGCGGAGAATGACAAACTGCTGGGCGTTGTTTCCGAACGCGACCTGTTTTCCCTGCAGCGGGTCAATCTGGTGCATATCGCCCGCACGCTGGCGAACGCGCCCTCTGTAGACGCTTTGGCGGCGTTGCAGAGCGATGTGGCGCGTCTGGCGGAAACCATGATCGCCCACGGCGCCAGCGCCGAGCAGCTCAACCATATTGTGACCCTGCTGAACGATTACAGCACCCGTCAGGTCATCCGGCTGATCATCAAAGAACAAGGCGACCCAGGCGTGCCGTTTAGCTGGATTACGTTCGGCAGCGCCGGCAGGCGCGAGCAAACCCTGCTGACGGACCAGGATAACGGCATCATCTTCGAGCTGGAGGATTCGCGCCTGTGGGAGTCGGCCCGTCAGCGTTTGCTGCCCCTGGCCTCGCGCATCAACGCGGCTCTGGATCAGTGTGGGTTTACACTCTGCAAGGGCAATATCATGGCGGGCAACCCCACACTGTGTCTGAGCGCGCAGGAGTGGGAGCAGCGCTTCAATGGCTTTATTGACGCCGCGACGCCGCAGAACGTACTCAACTCCTGCATTTTCTTCGACCTGAGAACGCAGTGGGGCGATGCGACGCTAGCGAGCCGCATGTTCGCTCCTATTCGTCGTCGCATCCAGCAGCACACACTGTTTCAACGCATGCTGGCCACGGCGGCGCTGGAGCACCGGCCACCACTGGGATTATTCAAAGGATTCGTCACCCGTAAAGAGCATGGCCTGGAAGGCGTGGACCTGAAAAAGCAGGGGCTGACGCCCTTTGTCGACGCCGCCCGAGTCCTGTCACTCGCACACGGAGTGGAAGCCTCCAACACCATTTATCGGCTGCGCCAGCTCAGCGAAGCCAATGTTCTGGAAACCCGGGATGCGCGCGCCTGGGAAGAAGCGTTCGACTTCATTCAACTGCTGCGCCTGCGACATCACCTGCACTGCAAGCGGGAAGGCAAGGAACTGACCAACCTGGTGGCGCCCAATGCGCTCAACGATCTCGACCAGCGCATTCTGAAAGAAGCATGCCGCCAGGCCCAACGACTACAAAGGAAGCTCGCCTGGAGTTATCAATTATGACCTTGGATCAATTAACGGACTTTTTTTCCATGGACGCGGACGTCAAAGCCCTCACGCGCTGGTCGCCGCCTCCGCCGGGGCAGGCGCTTGAGGATATACGCTGGGTAACGGCGGATGTGGAGACAACCGGCCTTAACACAAAAAAAGATGTGGTGATCGCTATCGGCGCAGTGGAAATCGACGGCCTGAGCATCTGCCTGGAACAGACATTCGAACTGGTGATCAATGCTGACGCACGCCTGGAAAACGACAATATTCTGATTCACGGCCTGTCCCACCAAGCCCTCAGCCAGGGCGTACAGCCCAAAGAAGCGATTCATTCCTTTCTTAGCTATGCGCACGGAGCCATCCTGCTCGCCTTTCATGCGCCCTTCGACAAGGCCATGCTGGAAAAAGAAGCCCGCGCGCATCTGGGCGTCAGTTGCCGGCTGCCATTCTACGACGTGGCGGAATGGCTGAAAGCGCTATGTCCGGAAGCGCCCTCCCATCTGCGCAGCCTGGACGACTGGTCCCACTATTTCGGCCTATATAACGATCAACGCCATCATGCCGCCTGCGACGCCATGGCCGCCGCTGAACTAGCGTTAATCTGCCTGCAAAAGGCCCGCAGCCAGGGCGTGACTACCTGGAAAGGACTGCAGGATAAAGTCGCCGCGCGGATCAAACTGGAAAAAATGCGCGCTCATTGACAAAAAGCGAACAGGAAACAGATCCCCAGCAGTGATACCATAACGCCCTTGCGCCGGACTGCGCCTGTTCGTCACCGCGCGCCGCCCGCAATCAGTGTCCGTTGCGTCATGGGAGAGCCTACGCGCCCTCTCCCGCCACGACGGAAGCACACCGTTAAATACAGCGAGAATGAGTAAATTGAGTACCCCGAATTTTGTGATCGGCCAGCGCTGGATCAGTAACACTGAGCCTGAACTAGGCCTCGGCATCATCACCGAAAACGATAATCGCAGAATCACCATCAGCTTTCCCGCCGCCACCGAGCAGCGCACCTATTCCGCCGCCAACGCGCCTTTAAGCCGCGTGCAGTATCAGGTAGGCGATAACGTCAGCGATAATGACGAGAAGAAATACACTGTCGCCGGGGTGATGGAGCAACAAGGCTATCTGATCTATGAGGCGCTTGACGAAAAAGGCCGCAAAGTCGAACTGCCGGAGCTGGAGTTAAGCAGCTTCGTCCACTTCGTCAGCCCGAAAGATCGCCTGTTCTCCGGTCAGGTCGACAAACTGAGCAGTTATCTGCTGCGCCAGGAAACCCTCGGCTACCAAACCCGCCAGCAGGCGACCCAGGGCTACGGCCTGATGGGCGCGCGGGTGCAACTTCTGCCCCACCAGATGTACATCGCCAACGAAGTGGCGCACCGTCACGCCCCCAGGGTATTGCTGGCGGACGAAGTCGGACTGGGTAAAACCATTGAAGCGGGCCTGATCCTGCATCACCAGCTGTTGAGCGGACGCGCCCAGCGCGTGCTGATCGTGGTGCCGGAAAGCTTGCTGCACCAATGGCTGGTGGAAATGCTGCGCCGCTTCAATCTGCAGTTCTCTATCCTCGACAATGAGCGTTGCGAAGCGCTGACCGAGTCCGGCGAGGAAAATCCATTTGAATGTTCTCAGTTGGTGCTCTGCAGCCTGAACTTCATCACTGACAACGAACAGTGGCGCGAACACGCCCTGAACGCCCAGTGGGATATGCTGGTCGTGGATGAGGCGCACCATCTGAAGTGGTCGCCAGAACAACAGAGTCCCGCCTACAGCCACATCGAAGCACTGGCGCAGAAGGCGCCCGGCCTGTTGCTGCTGACCGCGACGCCAGAACAGCTGGGCCTGGAAAGCCACTTCGCGCGTCTGCGCTTGCTGGACCCCGCCCGCTATCATGATCTGGAGCGGTTCCGGGAAGAGGAAAGCCAGTATCAGCCAGTCAACGACCTAGTCAAAGAGTTGCTGGGTGAAAGCGGTCCAAAGCGTCTGCTGGACTCCAAGGATGTGCAGGCGAAGCTGGCCGGCTACCTGGGACAGGATGCGGTGGACACGCTGCTGACGGAACTACAGCAATTCGAGGTCGACGCCGACGAGGACAGCCAGGAAGAAGCCCTGCACCGGGTCGAACGCGCCGTGCGCAAGCTGTTGGATCAACACGGCGTAGGCCGAGTGTTGTTCCGCAACACCCGTTCCGCCATCAAAGGGTTCCCACAGCGCGTCCTGCATTTACACCCGCTGCCCCAACCGGAAGAACTCGCCGCCCTGACCGCCTCCGCCAACCTGGAGCAACGGCTGCACCCCGAGCGTCTGCTGGGCGCGGAATGGGTTAAAACCGACGCCCGCGTGGAGTGGTTGGCGCAGTGGCTGAAACAAAATCGTCTGGAAAAAGTATTGGTGATCTGCGCTCACGCGGAAACCGCTCTGGATCTGGAAGACTTCCTGCGTTTACGCGGCGGCTACCGCACAGCCGTATTCCATGAAGGCTTGTCTTTGCTGGAGCGCGATCGCGCCGGCGCTTATTTCGCGGACGACGAATACGGCGCTCAGGCGCTGATCTGTTCAGAGATTGGCAGTGAAGGACGCAATTTCCAGTTCGCCAGACACCTGGTGTTGTTCGACTTGCCGCAAAATCCGGACTTATTGGAACAGCGCATTGGCCGACTGGACCGTATCGGACAACGCCACGATGTGAATATTCACGTTCCGTTCTTCGAAAACTCCGCCCAGGAACGCCTGCTACGCTGGCATAACGAAGGCATCAACGCCTTCAGTCGCCCTTGCCCCGCTGGCGCGGCGATTTACCAACGCTTCGCCGAGCGCTTGGAAAGCGAGCTGGAGCAAACGGATGATCGGGATGAATTCAATCAACTGATCGCTGACACCCACCAGTTCACAGAAGAAACGCTGCAGGAGCTGCAACAAGGCCGCGATCCACTGCTGGAACTCAATTCCTGTGACCCGCTGAAAGCGAACGATCTGGTTGAGCAGATCGCAGAAGACGAGCGCCGCAAAGAGCTGGAAGACTACATTGAGCGCGTCTTCAGCCAATATGGCGTGGACCAGGAGCAGCACAGCGAACGCGCGTATATCTTCCGCCCTGGAGATCATATGCAGTGCAGCCACTTCCCAGGATTGCCGGAAGATGGCGTCACCGCGACCTTCCATCGCGATCTGGCGTTAAGCCGCGACGACATGCAGTTCCTCACCTGGGAGCACCCAATCATAACCGGCGCTATGGATATGATCCTGTGCGGCGAGTTCGGCAACACCGGGCTCTGCACCATCAAACTGCCGCCGTTGCAACCAGGAGCCCTGATGGTGGAGACCATTTTCCGCCTCAACTGCCCTGCGCCGAAGGCATTGCAGCTTTACCGCTTCCTGCCGAAAGAACCGGTGCGCCTGCTAATCGACAGCAGCGGCAAAGAGCTGGGCAAAATCCTGACTGCCGCTCACTTGCAGCAGCTGGGGGAAAATGTGCCCAAGCGCACCGCTCAGGATCTGGTGCGTCATGCCCGCCCGCAAATAGAACCACTGATCACCAAAGCGGAAAAAACCGCGGCGGCGCAGAAAAGCGAGCTGGTAGAGCGTTCTATCGCCCTGATGCTGCAATCCCAGCAAACAGAAATTGAGCGTTTGAAAGCGCTGGCGGAGGTGAATCCGAATATCCGTCAGGATGAGATTGATTTCCTCATCCAGCAAACGGAAACCCTGGAGAAATACCTGAAAGGCGCGCAGCTGACGCTAGACGCCGTGCGAGTAGTGATCGCCACCTAAGACGGCGACTCGCAAAAATACACACCCGGCTGTCGGATCATTCCGCAGCCGGGCTCTTACTGTTTACATATCGTCCCAAGCGCTCTTCAGCACTTCCAGCACTTCCTCAAAGTCCGCTTCCGCCGGATTGAAAATAATAGACCCATCGTCCATCGCCACATCTGCGATTTTCGGCAGCAGATCCAGACTCACTTTGCCGGTTTCCTTCAAAGTTCGCGGCAGCTTACAACGCTCGAACAGCTCATCGCGCAGTTCTCTGATCGCAGCGACCGCCCGTCTCGCACGCTGTTCCGGCGGCGTATTCGCGTATACCCGCGCTCCCGCCAATGGCAACAACAACTCCGCCAACGGCTCGCGAATTTTGCCTTTACGCAGGTTGTATTCCAGCACATAAGGCAGGAACAAACTCATGCACATCCCATGTGGCAGATGACAAATAACTCCCAGCGCATGCCCCAGCGCATGTACTAATCCCACCATAGAATTGGAGAACGCGATGCCCGCCATAGTTGAAGCTTGCGCCAGTTCCAGACGACCTTGCGGATCTTTCGGGTTATCCATCACTTCCAACAAGTGCTCGCTGATTTTCTTGACGGCGGAAAAAGCATAGGCGTCGCTGAGCGGATTCTTGGCCATACAGGTGTATGCTTCAACTGCATGGGTAAGCGCGTCCATCGCCGTGGCCGCAGTGATGTGCGCGGGCAATGTCAGCGTCATGCGCGGATCGATAATCGCCGCATTTGGCAACAGGAAAGGTGAGCCGAAAGGCAGCTTAACGCCTTTTTTCCGATCGGCAATCACTGCGACCGAGGTGACTTCCGACCCAGTGCCCGCTGTCGTGGGGATGACGAAGAAGGGCTTGAGCGGACGCTTCAACACGCCGGCGCCAGAGTACTTGGCCAGATTGTCGCCCCCTTCGGAAACCAGAATATTAACGGCTTTCGCGGTGTCGATCACCGATCCGCCACCGACGGCGATGATGGAATCCGCCCCCTGTTCTCGGTACACAGCGGCGATATTGCGCACCACTTCAGTCGACGAATCCGGCGGCACATCATCAAAAATGGACGCCATCTCCACACCGCCTTCGCTGCAGGCGGTAATCACATAATCCGACAGTCCCGCGCCACGCACGCCTTTGTCAGTAATCATTAATGGATTCGATACGCCCAATGCGCTGAGTTCAAAAGGAATATGCTCCAGCGCAGCCTCGCCCGCGATCACTTTGACCGGGCAAAAAAATTCGTAATACCCTTTGCTCATGCTGCTTTCCTCTGCTCAGACAAAAAGTTGGTCGCTACACGCAGATATATCCGCGCACCCTGAATGAGTTTTTCCGGGAGTGTTATAGAGGGATACTCTTTAATCGCCATCTCCGCCACCAGCTTCGGCAGGATAAAGGCCTCCAGCCGGTTCAAGGCTCGCACCATCCGCACCGCGCTGGAAATATCGCCATCCACCACCATACGGTCATTGGCGAACGCGGTCGCTGTGCTTTCCTGGAATGAAAGCATGCGGAAGGCATGTTCGATGTGCTTGATATAGATGGTTAAATCCGCCTCACCATCGGAGTCGGACAAGAAAATAAATGAGCCATCCGCCGCTTTGCGCAGCATCAGCCCCGGCCCCGAGGGCAATACCTTCATGGCGAAGGTGAAGTTTTCCGGGAAAGCCGACAATTCCCGCTGGATTTCATTATCTTCCTGGGAAATCGCCTGCAACGCACGGCCAACCACCTGCATCATGGTCGCCACATACAGCCGTTTGGCGCGGCTGATCGCCTGACTCTTGAGTTGCTGAATTCTCACGCTCCACCCACCCTGAGTTGTTGTTATACCGCTGCTTGATTACGTGTATCGCTACAACCGAAAAACGTCACTTTCCGGGCAAGCCATAACGTAACAAACGAGTTAGAGCTTTTACTCTAGACAGAAAGCCCGTTTCCGTCAATAGAAGGCGGTGAAGCGCAGTGAAACCGACCTAAAGCCCTCCACAATGGCTGCGCCAATAGGCTTCAGTGGGCTCATCCAGCGGAAAGAAATGTTCAATGCGAATGTCCCTGACCGTGATATCCAAGGGCGCGCCAAAGCTGGAGATCGAGCTGAACATTCTCAGCTTCACACCGTCCAGATTGATATTGAAGTTGATGACAGGGCTATCCAGACTCTCCAGGTTGCGCTTTTTCCAGTCAGAAGGAATGCCTTCGATGCTCAACAATTCCTCAATAAACGCTTCATCCTCCGCAGCACCCGCCTCCAACGTATGCTCTCGCCAAATACGCTGGAGCATATGACAGGCCAGCAACTCCCAGTCATCAACAAAAGACCTCAGTCCATCCTGAGCCAGAAAGACCTTCATGAAATTCGGCGTCTCACTGATCGCCATACCGGCGACCATAAGTCGTTGCATCATAAATTGCTGGGCCGCGTTCGCCTGAATCAGGTTGTAATGTCTATCCAACACCACAGCGGGATACGGCATGTGCGACTGCATCAGTTGCGCCAAAGCCTTGCGCACTGGGGCCATGGAGGCCGCATCCAGACGCCTCTCACCAAACACCTGACTGTATCCAGCCAGCGTCAGCAAACTATTGGTCGTCGTCATGTCCACTCCCAATATTCGCGCCATATGCAGCACCATCTCTCGACTGGGCTTGGAGCGACCCGTCTCCATAAAACTGATATGTCGCGAAGACACCTCTGCTTCCATAGAAAGCTCAAGCTGACTGAGCCGTCGCGCTTCTCTCAGCTCCCGTAACTTAACGCCAAATGCGCTCATAACTATTACTCCCGACACTGATTTCATTAAGGCTGCGCTTTCACCCGCCTCAATTTGGCCAATATGCCCATCAGAAGCAACTGTCCGCCATTACCTCAGAGGTAATTGTTTAGCGTTAGTCCCTGCTTCAAAAATAAACCCGCAGACACCTCAATCAGGAGAAGACTTATGACCCAAGTAAAAAATCGCCAATTGCTGGCTAAAACACTTTATGTCAATGCAGCCCTTTCACTGCTTCTGGCGATTGATCTGATACTGTTCCCATCCTGGTTCGCGGCCAAGGTGGGCGGACTGGCGACAGAGGTTTACATAGGATTAGGTATAGGGCTGGCGATATGGGCGGTGGATGTTTTTCTCGTTGCGCGCTCTCCCGCCTGGCAGGACAAGTTTTCAAAATGGATTGTATATCTCGACTGGGCCTGGGTGCTGGCCAGCGTGCTGGTGGTTGCGGTATTCAGCAGCAGCTTCTCGGGGCTTGGCTTGTTTCTGATCGTCGCGATCGCGCTAGCGGTGACGATACTTGCGCTGCTGGAGCAGTCCGCAATAGGTAGGAACGAGACGGTAGGAAGTGTTGGAGTCTAAAGACGATTGCGACAATTGAAACGCAGAAAGACAAAAGGCGCAGCTTCCCAGCCGCGCCTTTCGTATATCCCTATAATCCCTGACCGCTTCCTACGGTTAAGACATCATCCTTGTTGCATCCTTGCTTCCCAATCCCTGGGTGTTCGCTTTCGTCTCCTTACGATTCACATATTACGGATTCATGGGGCGCCACAAAATAAGCTTTCTCTGCTTGCCTTGTGAGACATTCGCCCAAGATCGAAGGAAAAATATCTCCCAAAAAAACAAAAGGCGCAGCCTCCCAGCCGCGCCTTTCAAATTTCCCTATTTTCCCTGACCGCTTCCTGCGGTGAAGACATCATCCTTGTTGCATCCTTGCTTCCCAATCCCTGGGTGTTCGCTTTCGTCTCCTTACGATTCACATAATACGGATTCTCGATGGGCCACAAAATAAGCTTTCTCTGCCTGGTTTGTGAGACATTCGCCCGTGTCTCGTAAGACGATGTCGTTTTCCCCGTATTGCGCCCTTAAAACGCAAGAAGGCGCAGCATTCCTTGCTGCGCCTTGAGATTTGAACGCTTCCCTTGCCGATTCCTATGGCTGTTCATCGTCCTTGTCGCTTCCTTTCCTCGCATCCTTACGTCCGTCAGTGCATCTTGCGGGTTAAATATTAGTAATCTTGAGAAGCGAAAAAAATACTATATGTCTGCTCTACATGTAGGAGATATCTCACAAGCTTGTGAAGCCCCCTTCAACGGGTTTCAATTACTTTTGTACAGGCGGCTTTCGGCTCAGGGTTGTTCAGCTCCAGACACATGCGTTTGCACCTCACGCTGGTCGCCACAGCCGGCTCGCTCTCGCAACCAAAGGTCACCGCCACAGCAGCGCCGACAACCTCTCCAACTCGATGTTGACCGCCTTCAAAAAAGAGGGCTCCGGCGCCGGAAACATCAATAATCGCCCACTGCTGTGGTTTGTCTATCGCTAAGACTGTGGCATAACCAGAGGAAAACTCCCCAGCATAATAAAACTGCGGCGATATGGCCCATTCGCCTTTATTGTTGATATACCCCCACAATGTATCCGAACGAGCGGGAGCCAATCCATCAGAAAAGCGGCCCGCCACCTGAATCTTGCGCGGTACGGAAGCCACGCGTAAGCCCTGCTCGTTAATGATCCAGCCCGGCTCAGTGATGTCCTCACTCTCCGTCTCCACATAGGCCAGGCCTTCGCTAAAACTGGTGATGCGTGAGAACTGAGGCGCCAGCAGCAGACGGTCTTCATTCAGGTTAAAAAAGCCCCATTTTCCGTTGTAATTGACGGCGACGATAGCGCTATGAGGAGTAATTTCTATGTGGTCATACACCAGCGGAATAACGATCTCGCCGCTATGGTTGATCGCCCCACAACCCAAGCGCCCCATTTGCCCCACAAGACATACCTGCGCATAAGCGCCAATAAAACCGTCGACGCAGCGATCAAACCAACGGTCGCCAACTGGCAGTCCCTCCAGGGAACGATACCGGCAGCGACCTTCGCGTAGTTCTTGCTCATACCCCATATCGAACTGAATTTTATCGTCACAACGAGGCGCGTTGTCTGTGACTTCACATTGCAACGTGGAAACATCCACCACAGAGGGCGCAGCCCATACCTGGGAGCATATGCTGATCGCCAACGAGGCGGCTAAGCCGATGCAGGACAAGACCCTCTTCAACATAATCACACGCTCACTAATGCCAAGTTTATCCGACGATTACCCTTGCCTTTATTTTCGATTTTCCCGATCACAACAGGGCCAATTTCAGCGGTGTTTTTTACATGAGTACCGCCGCAGGGCTGTAAATCAACGCCATCCACGCTCACCAGCCTAACTTGGCCTGCGCCTCTTGGCGGCTGCACGGACAATGTCCGGACCAGCTCTGGCTGGGCGTCTAGCTCTTCATCGGTAATCCAACGATAACTGACAGGATGACCCGCTGTGACCAATGCGTTAATTCGGTTTTCCAACTCTTCTTTGTCGGGAGAATAATCCAGATAGAAGTCCAGGCGACCTTTGTCCGCGGATATATTGCCTCCGGTTACAGGCGCTTCTATCAGGGAACACAATAAATGCAGACAGGTATGCATCCGCATGTGCGCATAACGGCGCTCCCAGTCAATGCGAAGCGTCAGTTCCATACCTTCCGTCAGGCCTTCTAAGCTGTCCAGAATGTGTAAGATTCCTTCGCCGTCCGGGTCTTTGCGGGTGTCTATCACTTTCCAGATCCGGGCATCCCGGCTTTCCAGCTCCCCCGTATCACCGGGCTGCCCACCGCCCAGAGGATAAAATATCGTCTTATCCAGCAATACAGCGTTTTCCTTGATCGCAACTACCCTGGCGACACACTCTTTTGCGTATGCGTCTTCTCTGAACAGCTCCTGCGTCATCATTATCACCCTGCGCTACGTATATGCTTTTCTTGCTTTTCCGTTACCAATGCCCGCGCTTTTTTCTATAACTCTCTGGCGGGCTTATCTTGCACCAGCACCCAAGGCGCTACAACAACCGCCCATAGTTCATAGCTTTCGTCATGCCAGCGCTGCGCGGTCTCCGCCGCCACGCCACCCAGCTCGCCGGATTTGATCCAGGCTTCCACCTTTCGTTTGTCGTCCTGGGCCACCGCTGCGGCCGTTTCTATCAAATCAAGCTCTGCGGACACCAATACGACCTGCCCCTTCGCATAAAAACGCTCCAACTCACGCCAATTAATTTTCGCTGTATCAGACACCAGCTTCGCGCGCAGCTCATCAGTAGGAGACAAGGGTTCACCAGCGTTATTAATCTCTGTCATCAATCATTCTCTACTCAGTTAACTTTCAGAATGTCAGGCTGGCGGACATTATCAGAAATGCATGGAGCAATATCCACTCTTACGGTTCGGGCATGTCATTGGGAATAGCTAGCAGTGACGGTTTACAGGCCAAACGCGCGAAAATAGAAGCCGGATATAAGACTTAGAACTCGAAAATATCGTAATGAGAAAGAGAGAAGAGGAAGAGAGAAATAGTCGAGATGGGGTGAAGCGCATCGAGGGTGTTGAGTAAATAGCGGAATAAGTTAACGCCACTCCCCGGCAAGCTGCCGGGTGTGACGTTTTTGCGCAGCGCGTTTAGCGCCAGCGCTCTTTTCGTGGATTCCCCCTTTTCGCATCAAAGGGTTGATTGCGTGGGGATTTCTTGCTTTCACAATAGCCTTGCGGCCCGCTTTTTTACTCATAATTGCATTCTCCAGATTCGCCCCTAATGGGCTTTATGGTTTTCGCTTATCCTTTGATACAGATAAGCTGTTTAAGTTCATGAACCACTTCAACCAAGTCCGATTGATTCTTCATGACTTCATCAATGTCCTTATATGCAGAGGGTATTTCGTCCAGAACGCCCTTATCCTTTCGACACTCGACGCCCGCCGTCTGTCTCTCAAGATCATCGCGAGTAAAGCGCTGACGCGCCTGCATGCGACTCATTTTACGGCCGGCGCCATGAGAGCATGAGCAGAAAGACTCCGGATTGCCCTTGCCTCTCACAATGAAGGATCTGGCGCCCATACTTCCTGGAATGATGCCAAGCTGCCCTTCCTTCGCACTGATCGCGCCCTTACGGGTGACATACACATCCGCGCCATAATGTCGCTCTTTTTGCACGTAATTGTGGTGACAGTTAATCGCCTCACACGTAGTCGAAAACGGCGGCAAAAACGGTTGCATGGCTCTCAACGTCAAACCAAGCATTTCCTCCCGATTCACTCTTGCGTATTCCTGGGCCCATTCAACTGCATCCAGATAAGCCGCAAAATGAGGACTGCCTTCTTCAAAGTAGGCCAAGTCCCGATCGGGCAGGTTGGCGATATGTCGAGACATATCTTTACGGGCGCGCTCGATAAAATAGCGCCCGATCACGTTACCGATTCCGCGACTACCGGAATGCAGCATCACCCAGACATCCTGGCTTTGGTCAACACACACTTCTATAAAGTGATTGCCGCCCCCCAGGGTTCCAAGCTGTCGCACCCAGGTCTGTTGCGCTCGCGGCAGCATTTTGCTCAGTTTCGGATGTTGCTCCAGCAGCCTGTCCGCCCCTGACGCCAGGGATTTGCATGCAGCAAACCTGGACGAGACAGAGGAGTGCGCACGATGCCCGACAGGTACTGCACGTTCAATCGCTGAACGAATCCGGCTTAAATCATCCGGCAACTGCGACGCTTTCAGCGACAGCCTGACGGCATTCATGCCGCATCCAATATCCACTCCCACTGCGGACGGAATAATCGCGCTACGAGTAGGAATCACCGAGCCGACTGTCGCGCCAATGCCGACATGCACATCCGGCATCGCCGCAATATGAGAATGAATGATTGGCAGACGCGCCAGGTTCTTCAATTGGGACATAGCTTGATATTCCACTTCCGCGGTGAAAATTTTCACCGGTGCGGAACCTGCGTCCCCAGATTTATTTAACTCAATAAAAACAGGCATAAATTTCCTGCGCCGACACTAACAAACTAAGGGTCAACGTCCTTACATGGCCTTACTTGCCCGCGCCAACGCGCCGACATGGAGGCCTTCTTCATGGAAATGAGCCACAACGAGAGGGGATTAAAACGCAAAAACCCCGATCAACGTCAGTCGACCGGGGTTTTCGTGTGGAGGGTCCCGGCTCGAAAGGCTCTATTTACTCGCCTTTCAAGCCAACGCACTTGAAAGGCTTCTAGTCTGATTTTTTGCTCTGACTGATCAACACTTTCAAATGCCTCCTTAAATTCTGGTTTCTAGATGGCTTCCTACTATTTGAACCACAATAGACTGTGGATATTGTTTCCAGCGAAAGCCGCTTAACTGAAAACTAAGCGCGGCATGATACGGTATGAAAACACCCCACGCAACAGCAAAGTTCCCCTAGGGGAACTCTGTGATGAACACCTTATCTATCTGTGCAAAACTCAGATTGATACTCTATGGATAAAGAGTCCAACAAGAAAAGAGGATGGCCACATGTTCGATTTCACTGACATAGCACACTGGGTTCAACTGCTATTGGTGCTGGGAACTGCTTTTTCAGCTTACTTTTTACTGTTGTTCATATTAGAACAATGGACCATTAAAAGAGGAAGACTCAAGCCTCTGAAAAACACCGACTGGGATGACGTTCGCCAGCTGCGGGATCGGGGCCAGCTATACTGGGCTATACGCCGCTTGCGCCAACTGAAGCTAAGGAAAGGGGTTCGATTAAACTACGAGGACGCCTGGAAAGCTCTGAATGACCTATAGTCAATTCGTAACCCTCTATTTCTTTGCCGATTCTCGTACTTCTGTCACAAACTGACGTTAAATGTCACTTTGCACCTAACGCCCCTAACAACAAACCGCATAACATTTTGTTTTTATTGGAAAAATAAAATTGGCACGTAAATAGCTTATTAGATGGCAAGGATTTTTCTGGAGCGCGTTAGATGGCTAAATCGACAAAAGTTATCCACATCAGCAATACCCGACCCTCGTCGGCGCTGAATGCGCTCAACCGTATTACAGGCCTGGATTGGGGCAGAATGCCCAAATCACTGGTAAATGATATTGCTGAAGCAGCGCAAGTGGAATGTGAAGAGGAGCCCAATCGGGCGCAACCCAGCCTCATGAATACCATGAAAGCCGGGTAACAAATCAGGAATGTCTTAGAGAAATATCAGGCGGAGCGTTGGTTGGTCGCCGCCTGTTCGCTGGCGTGGCGTTGTACGTAGAGCTCTTCCACCGCAAAAGTTTCACCGTCCCGGGTTCCACCGCAGCAGGCTTTCATATAAGTGATCTCACCCTGCACTTCCAGCGTCACACAGCCTGAAAGCATAGTTGATGTGCTTGTGCTCAATTTCGCCTCATCAACCATTACTGCAAACTCGCCACGATCATCACGATACATGATCCACAGAGAAACAGGCTGTTCTGGTGGCGTCAAAAAACGCAACCATACAGCGGCGTTAAACGTTTTCTTTACTTTGGGAGCCCGTTTTGGCGTTGGCGCTTCCGCCTTGGCGCTTTTGCGCAACATGCGCACGAAATCAAGCCGCGAGCCTTTGTCCAGCGATCTGCTTTGTTTTGACGGATCTACGTACTCGGTACGAGGCACATCCGCCAAAACCTTCAACTTCAATAACTTGCTTGGCATCGCCGAAGACATTCCCACCTCCTGTTCATCATTGCTCTACTTTAATCATTCGGCCATCGACAAAGAGTGAGCATTCTCCCCCGCAACCTGCCCATCAGCGCACACTTTTACCAAACAAAACATGCCGCAACAGAACGTTACAACCCTGTGTTATACTGCCTCTCCATTTTTGGAGAGATAACCATGCTGAAGGTAAATGAGTATTTTAACGGCAGAGTAAAATCCATCGCTTTCCAAACAGCGACTCTGCCGGCGACGGTCGGCGTCATGATTCCTGGAGACTATGAATTTTCCACCAGTCAACACGAGACGATGACCGTTGTAAGCGGAGCCTTGAGCGTCAAGCTGCCCGGAAGCGAAAGCTGGACGCGATTCAATGCAGGGGACCGGTTTGAAATACCGGCAAACGCCACATTTAATCTGAAGGTTGCAGTTGACACCGCTTATCTGTGCACTTACGGGTAAAAGCGTATATACAGTAGCCGCCCAATACGCCCTAGGACACCCTTTTTTCATTTTGAAACAAGTCGTTAGCCAAGCCGGCAACATAGCAAAAATGCATTAGGGTTGAAATCGTCCATATGGCCGCCATCTAATAAAGTTAATATTCAAAACCAACCAATTCGGGACAAGACAAAATGAATGAATCTCAATCCCCCGAGATGACTATGGACGTCAATAATCTGTATCTGGAAGAAGTGATCACAGATCAGAAAATCGGCGCTATCAGACGCCTGACGCCAGTTGACGCCAACGGCGCCGAAGATGAGTCGCGCAAAGTACTGTACTACGGACAAACCCAAATGATGACTCCAGCCGGCGCCCTGCCTCTGAACTTCGAGCTGGAAGCAGACTCCCTGGAACACGCCGTAAAAATGTTCTCCGAAGCAGCAAACAAAGCGATGCACCAGACCATCGAGGAACTCAAAGAGATGCGCAGACAAGCCGCCTCTTCCATCGTTGTTCCTGGCCAGGAAGGCATGGGCGGCATGCCCGGCGGCGGTAAGATTCAGCTACGCTAAGCCGTACTTTTAAGTCAGCAGACTTTGCCCAATAAAAAAGCGCCCGAAGGCGCTTTTTTATTGCTTAATTAACTTGCCAATCAGTGACCAGCCACTGGAGCCACAGCGCCTCTGGGCACGCGAATATCCTCCACCAGATCCTGAATATGGGCGGGCGGTTCCGCTGTCATCTTCGCAACCACCGTAGAGACGACGAAGTTGAAGACCATACCCAAAGTGCCGATGCCTTCTGGTGAAATACCGAACCACCAGTGCTCCGGCGTATTCGCCGCAGGATTTACGAACTTGAAGTAGACGATGTAGCTGAAGGTGAATATCAGACCTGTCAGCATACCCGCAATCGCGCCCTCTTTGTTCATGCGTTTGTAGAAGATTCCCATAATGATCGCCGGGAAGAAGGACGCCGCCGCCAGACCGAAGGCGAACGCCACTACCTGAGCGACGAATCCCGGCGGATTAATGCCGAAATAGCCCGCTACAGCAATGGCCGCCGCCGCCGCGATACGCGCCGCCAACAGTTCCTGCTTCTCCGAAATATTCGGCATCAGGTTGCTCTTCAACAAGTCGTGGGAGATTGAAGTGGATATAACCAGCAACAGACCCGCCGCAGTGGACAACGCCGCCGCCAAGCCGCCCGCTGCAATCAGCGCTACTACCCAACCAGGCAATTGCGCAATTTCAGGGTTGGCCAGCACCATGATGTCACGGTCGACATAAAGCTCATTCGCGCCTTCTGTCGGAGCATTGGTCAGCACACGCTCGCCACTGGCGCCGCGCTGATCGCTGGCGAAGTCAGGCTTACCTGCGAACGCCGCTCCGGCGGAATACTGAATCTTGCCGTCGCCGTTTTTATCCTGCCACGCCAGCAATCCGGCATTTTCCCAGTTCTGGAACCACCCAGGCAGCTGCTGATATTCCGCATTGTTAACGGTTTGCACCAGATTCAATCGGGCGAAAGAAGCGACTGCAGGCGCAGTGGTGTACAGAATGGCGATGAACAACAACGCCCAACCTGCAGACAAGCGCGCATCGCTGACTTTAGGCACAGTGAAGAAACGCACGATAACGTGCGGAAGCCCCGCTGTTCCCACCATCAAAGCCAGGGTGATTGCGAACGTATCGATAGTGGACTTGGACCCGCTGGTATATTCCGCAAACCCGAGATCAATCGAAATCTGGTTCAGCTTATCCAGCAGATAAGTGTCCGTTCCCTGCACAGTATCTCCGAATCCAATCTGAGGAATGGGGTTGCCAGTCACCAGTATGGAAATGAAGATGGCCGGGATCATATACGCAAGAATCATGACGCAGTATTGCGCCACCTGGGTGTAGGTGATGCCTTTCATGCCTCCGAGCACTGCGTATATAAACACGATGCCCATGCCGATCATGACGCCAAGGTTGATATCCACTTCGAGATAACGGGAGAACACAATACCTACGCCGCGCATCTGCCCTGCGACATAAGTAAAGGAGATAAAGATAACGCAGACGACCGCCACCATCCTCGCCGCTTGAGAGTAGTAACGCTCTCCCACGAACTCAGGTACGGTGAACTTGCCGAACTTGCGCAGATAGGGCGCGAGACACATCGCCAGCAGCACGTAACCGCCGGTCCATCCCATCAGATAGACCGAGCCGTCGCGACCAACAAACGAAATAATCCCCGCCATGGAGATAAACGACGCCGCCGACATCCAGTCGGCGCCAGTGGCCATGCCGTTCGCAATCGGGTGCACGCCTTTGCTTGCGACATAATACTCACTGGTAGAACCGGCTCTTGACCAGATTGCTATCCCGATATAGAGAGCAAAGGTCGCGCCGACGATTATATATACTAGAACCTGGGTATCCATATAGGCCTCCTACTACGTTTATTCTTCGTGTACGTCGTGTTTGCGGTCCAGCTTGTTCATACGCCAGACATACACAAATATCAGTACAACAAAGGTGTAGATGGAGCCCTGCTGGGCGAACCAGAAACCTAAGGGGAAACCACCAATTTTGATAGTGTCCAGAGCATCCACGAAGAGGATGCCGCAGCCATAGGAGACGACGAACCAAATCGTCAATAGTGTAAACAGTAGTTTCAGGTTGGCGCGCCAATAAGCGGCCTTGGCCGAAGCTTTTTCACTCGACATACCGACTCCTCCGCGTTGTTATTTTTATCGGTGTAATCAAGATAACACTGCCGCCCCGAGAGAAAATCTAGACCTTGGTATAAGTATTTTTGCCTATAAATTTCAGGATGTTACGTATAAAGGTCAAAGACATTTCCGACCAAAGTCTACGCAATTAGACATAGGTATAAACCGAAACAAATACCCTTGCGCATAGTCAAAATAACTACATGAATAACGAAGCGGCGCAATATATTTCATTATAAAAATAGAAGAACAAGGGAAAGGAAAACTTAGAAATATCCCCCTTGCCCGCTTATCATTGAAACTCGCGCTATTAAATTCCCGCAACCAAGATAAGTCCGCTGATGATTAACGGTTTTTTGCTTTTTACGGTTTCCATTGCTTATATCGGCTTGCTGTTCGCCATCGCCTACGTGGGAGATCAGAGCCCGCGCATGTATGTGAACGAGCGCACCCGGGTGGCGGTGTATAGTCTTTCCTTGGCGGTTTATTGCACTTCCTGGACATTTTTTGGCGCGGTGGGATCAGCAGCGGCGACGGGGCTTGGCTATCTTCCCATCTACGTCGGCCCCATGCTGGTATTAATTTTTGGGGCGCCGCTGTTATCTCGCATTATTCGCATCAGCAAACGCCACAACACCACTTCCATCGCCGACTTCATCGCCACGCGCTATGGCAAGTCGCAGACTCTGGCCGTCATGGTCAGCATCATCGCCATCGTTGGCATCCTCCCCTACATCGCACTGCAACTTAAAGCCGTATCCACGGGATACAACGTGCTCACTGAAGGAGCCTTGCAACCCAACCGCGAAGCGCTGCCGCTGTTTCAGGACACTGCTTTATATATAGCCGGAGTGATGGGGCTGTTCACGATTCTGTTCGGCACCCGACATATCGATGCGACCGAGCATCATCGGGGAATGATTCAAGCGATCGCTTTTGAATCCATTATCAAGTTTATCGCCTTTATCGCCGTGGGCATTCTGGTGTGTTTTGTGATGTTCGACGGCCTGGACGACCTTGTTCAGCGACTTGAGCAGTCAAAACAGGACGGCGCTTTCAGCTTCGGAGCCATCTCACCGAGTAACTTTCTAGTGCAGACGTTACTGGCGGCGTTCGCGATTATCTGCTTGCCGCGCCAGTTTCACGTTACGGTTGTAGAGAACTATGAGCCTCGCGATATCTATACTGCGCGCTGGGCTCTGCCGCTGTATCTGTTTTTCCTGATACTGTTTGTCATCCCCATCGCGGCGGCGGGCATCCTGACCTACCCCAATGGCACCGTCGACCCGGATATCTTTGTGCTCAGCTTACCCGTGGTCGCGGGTCATGAATGGTTGGCGGTGCTGTCGTTCATCGGCGGGGGCTCCGCCGCCACCAGTATGGTGATTGTGTCCACCGTCACGCTCAGCACTATGTTCTGCAACGAAATCATCGTGCCGTTGCTGCTACGAATACAGGCGCTGGACCTGTCGCGCAAAAAGAACGTGCATTTCTGGTTGCTGAACATTCGCCGCGCCACCATTTTGGTCACCCTGCTAGCGGCTTTCGGCTATTACCGCATGATGGGCAGTCACTTCTCTCTGGCGTCTATCGGCTTGCTGTCTTTCGTTGCGGTAGCGCAGTTCGCTCCTGCATTGATTGGCGGGATTGTCTGGCGACACGGCAACCGCCAGGGCGCTATTGTGGGCCTGATTTTCGGCTTCGCCACCTGGATCTACACCCTGTTGATCCCCTCGCTGATCAGCGTCAACCAGATCGATTCCGCCCTAATCAGCACCGGCCTGTTCAGCATGGAGTGGACCCGTCCCACCGCGCTGTTCGGCCTCGACGGCATGGATACCATTACTCATGGCGCGCTATGGAGCGTGGGCGTCAACCTGTTCCTTTATATCACCGTCTCCCTGGCGACCACACAACGAGTCATTGAGAAAATTCAGGTGGCTTCGTTTTTCGACAGCGCACAGGACGCCGGGGCCAGCCCCACTACCTGGCTGAGCGAGGCCACCATCGAAGATATTGGCGCCTTGTCTGAACGCTTTCTCGGTGAGGAACGCACGCGGGAAGCGTTACGCGACTTTTCTCGTCGCAACCGGGTCAAACTCTACCCCTCCAAACCCGCCAGCGTGGAGCTAATCAAACACATCGAAAAGCATCTGGCGAGCGCCATCGGCTCTTCCACCGCACGGGTGGTGTTGAACTCCGCCCTCAAGGGACAGGAGATGCAGATTGAAGACGTAGTAAGCATCGTCGATGAGGCGTCACAGGTCATCAAGTTCAACCGGGAGTTGTTACAAGCCGCCATCGAGAACATGAATCTGGGCGTATCCGTAGCGGACAAGTCGCTCAATCTGGTGGCCTGGAACAGCCGCTATGTAGAGATCTTTAACTACCCCAAAGGCTTCATGCGCGTCGGCCGCCCTGTGGCGGACCTGCTGCGCTATAACCTGTTAATGAACCACGTACCCGCTCGGCGAGCGCAGAAAATAGTTGAACGGCGTCTGCAAATGATGGCGGAAGGCCGCCCTCATGAGTACGAGCGTACGCGTCCAGACGGCACGGTCATTTTGATCCAGGGCAGCCCCATGCCGGATGGCGGCTTCGTCACTACCTTCTCCGACATCACCGGCATGCGCCGCACTGAGTTGGCGTTAAAAGAAACCAACACCTATCTTGAGCAACGCGTCAAAGAGCGCACTGAGGAACTGTCCAAGCTGAACAAACAGTTGGTGAAAGCGAAATCCGTGGCGGAAAACGCCAACCTGAGCAAAACCCGCTTCCTGGCGTCAGCGAGTCACGACCTGCTGCAACCGCTCAACGCCGCGCGCCTGTTCTCTTCCGCGCTCTCCAATAAAGTGAAAAACAACGAGGAATACAGTGAGTTGGTGAGCCATATCGACAGCTCTCTCAACGCTGCAGAAGAGATTCTCAGCACCTTGCTCGACATCAGCAAACTGGACGCAGGCGCACTGGAGCCGCACTTCACCACGTTCAACATCAACGAACTGCTGCGCCACCTGAATACTGAATTTACCGTTATTGCGGCAGAGAACGGCCTGACTATGCGCACGCTGCCCAGCAACTGTTATGTTTATTCCGACCACCAGTTGCTGCGCCGGGTGATTCAGAACTTCCTGACCAACGCGATCCGCTACACCCGTCAGGGACGCATCGTCCTGGGTTGTCGCCGCCTCAAGGATCATGTGCGGATTGAAGTCTGGGATACCGGTCCCGGCATTCCGAAAGACCAGTTGGAGTCTATCTTTGAGGAGTTCAAACGGCTAAATCACGGACAGACGGAAAAGAAAGGCCTGGGCCTGGGTCTGGCGATCGTCGATCGTATCTGCCGCATGCTGAATTATCCGGTGGAAGTCCAATCCTGGGTGGGACAGGGCAGTAAGTTCGCCGTCACTATCCCACTCGGCGTCAAACCTGTCGACAAACCCGCCGACGCCGCCAAGACGCCCCGCGCACTGGGAAGCCTGAAAGGCGTCAACATTCTCTGCATTGATAACGAGCAGGTGATCCTGGACGGTATGCGCGCATTACTGGAAGGCTGGGGATGCACCGTGCGCACGGCGCGCGCTCCCGAAGCCGCCAAGACGCTATGCGCCGAACAGGCGCCAGATATTCTTTTGGCGGACTATCAGTTGGACGATGGCGAGAACGGGCTGGATACCATGGATATGCTGCAGGAGACCATGCCGACGCGGCGGCCGGGCGTGTTAATTACGGCGCTGAATACCGATGAGGTGAAACAGGATGCGAAAGACAGAGGTTATCAGATTCTGCACAAGCCGGTGAAGCCGGCCGCGTTGAGAGCGATGATCAACAAGATGCTGGCGCGGGCCTGAGACTCGACTCAAACCCGCACTGGCAATTGCATTAACCGGAGTGAGCGGCCTGTTGCTGCTGCTCCACTTCCATCTGCTGCACCGCGATAACCGCCTGAGTACGGTTACGCACACCCAGTTTGCGGAACAATGCAGTGATATGCGCCTTGACGGTGGCTTCCGATACATCCAAATCATAGGCGATCTGTTTGTTCAGCATACCTTCCGTCAGCATTCCCAACACACGGAACTGCTGCGGCGTCAGCGTAGCCAGACGTTCAGAGAAGTCCGAGTGCTCCGCCTTGACGGAATCGATCTTGGCGGCGACATCCGCCGGCAACCAGACTTCGCCATTCAGCACCGCCTGGATCGCCTGGGAAATCTCGTCCAAAGGCGCTGACTTGGGAATAAAGCCGGAGGCGCCGTAATCGATAGCGCGGCGAATCACCTGCAACTCTTCGCTGCCGGAGACGATCACCACGGGCAGTCCCGGATATTGTCCACGCATGAACACTAACCCGGAAAAGCCATGAGCGCCCGGCATATTCAAATCAAGCAGAACCAGATCCGCATCCGGATTGGCCACCACCGCATCCTGCAGGGTTGCGATGGATTCCACCTCCACCACGTCCACAAACCGCACCGCCTGAGTGACCGCTTGCTTGAGCGCGGCGCGAAACAGCGGATGATCATCGGCGATGATTATCTGTTGCGACATTAACATGAGCCCCCTCTTTCATTGCTCAGTTAAGAATTTCTGATCTATGTGCTTTTCATAGTCCTGCAACAGGGATAACGTCAACGCCGATATCATCCGGAAGACACGACGCTATGGCGCTCCGACCCGATTGGCGACCAGCTCGTCAACGACGGACGGATCGGCCAGGGTCGATACATCGCCCAGGTTGTCATGCTCATCGGCGGCGATCTTACGCAGAATGCGCCGCATGATCTTTCCAGATCGGGTTTTCGGTAATCCCGGCGCCCACTGTATAACGTCAGGCGACGCCACAGGACCGATTTCTTTTCTCACCCACTGTCGCAACTCTTCCTTCAGGGCGTCAGTCGGCGCTTCGCTTACATTAAGCGTTATGTATACATATATGCCCTGCCCCTTGATGGCATGCGGATATCCGACTACGGCCGCCTCCGCCACTTTGGGGTGAGAAACCAACGCACTCTCCACTTCCGCGGTTCCCATCCGGTGCCCGGACACGTTGATAACGTCATCCACTCTGCCGGTTATCCAATAGTACCCGTCTTCATCCCTGCGCGCACCATCTCCGGTGAAATAGGCGTCGTTAAAAGTAGAGAAATAGGTCTTCACAAAGCGGTCGTGATCGCCATAGACGGTGCGCATTTGCGCCGGCCAGCTGTCTTTGATGATCAGGTTGCCCTCGCCCGCTCCAGAGATCTCATTGCCTTCGTTATCCACCAGCGCCGGCTGCACGCCAAAAAAGGGCCGTGTCGCGGAGCCGGGTTTAAGATCGTTCACCCCAGCGATAGGCGTGATCATGATGCCGCCGGTTTCGGTCTGCCACCAGGTATCCATGATCGGACAACGTGAGTCCCCCACCACCCGATAGAACCACTCCCAGGCTTCTGGATTGATAGGCTCTCCGCAGCTTCCCATCACCCGCAAAGAGCTGCGATCCGCCGCCTGGGCCAACTCATCCCCCGCCGCCATGATGGCGCGTATCGCCGTCGGCGCGGTGTAGAACAGGTTCACTTTATGTTGCTCGACAATACGCCAAATGCGGGACAGGTCCGGATAGTTCGGCACGCCCTCGTAAACCAATGTGGTGGCGCCGTTGCTCAACGGGCCATACAGCACATAACTATGGCCGGTGATCCAGCCAAAGTCCGCAGTGCACCAGAAAACATCACCTTCCCGGTAGTTAAAGACATACTGGTGAGACAACGATACATAGGTCAGATAGCCGCCCGTGGTGTGCAACACTCCTTTGGGAGCGCCGGTGGAGCCGGAGGTGTAGAGAATAAACAGAGGGTCTTCCGCATTCATCTCTTCCGCCGAGCAATCGTCAGACGCTTGCGCCATGACCTCCTGATAACACAGGTCGCGACCTTCCCGCCACGCCACATCGGCGCCGGTGCGTTTGACCACAATGACTTTTTCCACCATATCCAGATCAGGACGCGCCAGCGCTGCGTCCACATTGGCTTTAAGCGGAATAGTTTTACCCCCGCGTAACCCTTCGTCCGCCGTAATCACCAGTTTAGAGCGGCCATTCAATATACGACTCGCCAAGGCTTCTGGAGAAAAGCCGCCAAATACCACGGAATGCACCGCGCCGATACGGGTGCAGGCCAGCATGGCCACCGCGGTTTCCGGGATCATGGGCATGTATAAGGTCACCACGTCGCCTTTAGCGACGCCCTGGGCTTTCAGCACATTAGCGAACCGGCACACCGCCGCATGCAATTCTCGATAGCTGATATGCTTGTGCTCGTTGGGGTCGTCTCCCTGCCAGATAATCGCCGTCTGGTCGCCGCGCTGCTCCAAGTGACGGTCAAGGCAGTTATGGGAAACATTCAGATAGCCGTCTTCAAACCAGCGTATATGCACGTCCGGCGCTTGAAAGGAAGTATCTTTGACCTTACTGAAAGGCTTGAACCAGTCCAGACGCTGCGCATGTTCGGCCCAGAACTTTTCCGGCTCCGTAATCGACTGGCGATAAAGGTCCTGGTATTTCTGCTCGTCGAGAAAGGAATGTTGGATGATTTCCGCTTTGGACGGATAGATAGTAGACGCACTCATAGTCTTGCACTCTCTTCTTTTATTATTGTTGAAGCAGTATGTGTTGAGGCCTGAAGCCTTCTTTTTTCTACTCCCGCGAATCATCCCTCTGTATTAGACCTTGGTATATCGGCTTGTGATAAACAGCCAAAAGCAAAGGCATTCAATAGATTGATGCCGTTACGACCTAAGTATTAAGCAATGATTTAAGACAGCAGGCGGGAAAAGATCAGAAGATAGCCGGTCAGACTCAACGATATTTCAGCCGTATCTCGGGGGAGTCGCCTCCCCCCTTGATGACGCTCTACGCATCGATTTCGATTTACGCGCAGCCCGTCTTTACGCAGCGCGGCTGCGGGGTTTCGCTGCAGGCGGGTTCATTTTCACCACTTTCGGCCGCAATGCGTATTTATTCAGTCCCGCCACATGGACTTCCCGCAGGTAGTGCGCCCAGTCATACATCCCGGCGTTCACCGGGAATTCGCTCTGGTCGTACTCGCCAAGACGGGTGGACAGCTCCTGCAGGCGACGGTTGCTGAAGGTATAGTTGGGAGAGGTATAGAAAGAAAACACCTTGGACAGTTTCATGGTGGTTTCCATGTTGCTCAGCTTGCGCCCGGATGCTTTACGACCGAACAAGCCTTGCAGACGCGAACTCCATTTCAGCATGTGGAAGCTGATCGCCATCAAGGCATGAAACACCGTTCCGGGAATCATCACAAAGGGTTTCTTCGGCTTACGGTAAAACAGCTTGTCATGGGCCTGGTAATTATGTTCCGCCTCTTGCTGCACATGGCCGATCACCTCACGGATCTTGATCGGGTTAGCCTCACTGCTGCAGCACTGGTAAATGCGGTGCGCGCCGGAGTCCAACAACGCTTCCGTAGCGCTGAGTATGATGCTGTTGGCCACAAGGTCCGCCGGAATGATATCAATAACCGCATTCTTCTTGCCGGGAAACAAAGACACCTTTTCTCTGGCGTAAGCAAGAATGATCGCGTCCGCCACCTTCACGCCTTCAATCCAGCCTGGCACCGGCCCCTGCAGCGTACTTTCAACGATAGAAGGACGCAGGATGGTGAGGGTTTTGCCATGCAGCTCCTTCATCAGTAACTGCTCGCCCATCCATTTAGTGAAGGTGTAAGTGTCATTCCAACCGTATTTATTGGCTTCTTTGATGCCCAGGTCGATCAGGTCCTTTTCCCTGCTATGGTCATCCGCCGCCGCGGCGGAAACCTGCTCCACGTCCTGCAGCAAACGCGCAATCAGCGGCTCCACTTCATAATAGCCCCGCTCTGAACGCTCAATGCGCTCTCCCGCCGGACTGACGATATCCTCTTCCATCACGCCCTGATTGAAGCCGTTGACGTAGCAGGTGGATACCTGTACGACAGGGCAGTCCGCCGCGCGCCGCGACAGTTCAATGATATTTTTAAGGCACAGAGTGTTAATGGTGAGAGCCTGATCCAGCGCTTCGCGGAAGTTAACGCTGGCGGCTGAATTGATAATGATGTCGATGTCCGCCGCCAGATCGGTAAAATCCTTCTCCGACAAACCAAACAGAGGCTCAGTCACCTCTCCGGTCACACAGTGGATGCGCGTTTCGCACAACTCGTCAAAACGACTTCCCTGCGATGCTTTGAGCGTATCGAAAATAGATGAGGTCGCGATCTCATTCTGGAACCGCTTTCGCGCTGTAGGGTTCTTTGAATTCCCCCTTATCAGCAAATAAATCTTCCCGACTGTCGGAACGCTGCGCAGCAGCTTCTCCAATACCACCTTACCGACAAATCCCGTTGTCCCCGTGATCAGTACATTCTTATTTGCAAAAGCAGTTAACGTAAGTGATTGCTTCATATTCGCTTAGACCTCTCTCTCCTTAAACACATTGCCGCTTGGCGTCCTAGCTTATGCGAGTCTTTTGATAATGATATTTACATTAGGTTACATCTGTATGTGTGACTGTCTCCGCAATTTCCCTAACGAAGGAGCCCCGCAGCGTACCCCGTGATATATCTCACAGCAAAAATCTGACCACCTTTACAACTTGGTCACTGATTGTTTTACAATCGATCGGCGAACCAATCACAAGCCAATCGGATAATCTCCGCCTTCTTCTTGTCCATATGTCCTACATGACCGCTGTCAGCGACAATATGCAGCGCTTTGGTTCCCCGCAGGCTGTCATATAAAAGCTTGGCGCTGGCGGGCGGATCAACGCGGTCCTCCGCGCCATGAATCACACAAACGGGGCACTGTACATTCTTTGTGCGCCGAAATGTGTCAACGATGAAGCATTCAATGGCGCCGGGAACCGGTAAGCCTGAGTATGCCTGCACCAAATAGGGGTCGCCGAGGACGGCGTCATTGATGCGCGGGTCCACCGCAGCGGGAACCGACTTCAGCGCAAAGGCGAGCGGCAACCTGAGATCGCCAAATCCCAAGCGACGCTTGAATGATCCAACCAGATTGGCGGTTTTAAAAAACGGCCACTGCCACCAATTCAACACGTTACGCACGGTGGCGCTCAATGTCACCAAGGCGCGCAGAGACTCGCCCTGCGCCGCCGCTTCCAATACAGCCGTACCGCCGGAAGAAAAGCCCAGTGCGCCAATTCGGTGAGATTCTATTTCGCGGCGCGATTGGAGGTATTCCAGCGCCGCGACGACATCAGCCCGCCATGCCTGCATGCTCACATGAAAGCGGGGACCCGCCGACTCGCCATGCCCGCGCATATCCAGGGCCAGGGCCGCTACGCCGCGATGCGCAAGCGCTTCAGCCAGTTCATAAAAATGTTCTTTGTAGCCAAAGGCGCCGTGACAAATGATCGCCGCAGGAAAGCGCCCTTCCCTGGCGGGCAGGAATAAGCGGCCGACCAGCTCATCTCCCTGGGAGGAAAACTGCACCGGCTCCTGCTGCACAATCGGGAGAAGGTTCTGCATATCCATGCTTAAAACTTACCGTCTGGGCTGTTCGGTTGGCGGACATATGCGCAGAGACCGTCGTCAGTGAAAACCGCTTCCGCGAGTCGACGACATCGGAAACAAAAGACTGCATCATTCCCTGACTCAATCATCTGCAAATAGGATTGTTCGCACCGCTGGTTCGACTCCCAAGCCGCTGACCTTCATCTGCGCCTTCAAACCAATACGGGCGTGGCTATGTTAAGCCCTCGCCGGTAAATATTAAACAAGTTAATTAGAGCACTTACTCTTAAATGCAATACGCCAAAAGTCGCACCCGCTTAGATGCATGTGAACTTGCGCACAACCCTCGTTAACATTGTCTTACAATCCAAATTAACCATTTGAATTTTTATGGTTTTCGCCCTCATTTCGTTAAATCGAGCAAGGTAAAAGTGAGGCCTGACGCACAGTCTTGTTACGATAAGTTAATTTAGTATTCCCCCATAACAATAACTAACAAGGGCGAAACACAACATGACCACCAACGCAGTTGGCGTAAAGAACGCCAGGGATAAATATCGTCTCATCGGTCCGGTCTACGACTTCCTCAGCGCGCTGTACAGCGGCAAATCCATCCATCAATGCAAAATCGGCATGGTCACGCCAGACAATGTAAAACCTGGCGACAAGATCCTGTTCGCGGGCGTCGGTCATGGCAAAGACGCTATCCACGCCGCGGAGCTGGGCGCGGATGTCACGGTCGTTGACCTGTCCGCCACCATGCTCAGCAAGTTTCAGGATGGGCTGAACGCATCCGGCAAGCAGCACCTGAAAATCCGTCAGGTCCACAGCGACATTTTCAAATTTAACGAGGTGGAGCACTACGACATGGTGGTCGCCAACTTTTTCCTCAATGTCTTCAGTGAGAGCATGATGGAAGAAGTGTTGCGCCACTTGATTGAGCTGGCCAAACCAGGCGCCGCAATTGTGGTCGGAGACTTCGCCTTTCCTACCGGCAATATCGTATCCCGCGTATTCAAACAGGCCTACTGGTATGTCGCGGTGTCTTTGTTCTGGCTGATGGCGAATAACGCCATGCACAACATCTACAACTATCCCGAGTATATGGAGAGACAAGGGCTGGATATCCGCAGCAAAAAGTTCTTCAAGCTCCTGAACATGAATTGTTACTGGTCCGTACTCGGACGCAAACAAGCCTGACCCGGTTGTAAGGGTTACAAACCCCGACGCCGGAAAAATACAAAATAACAACGAAGGAGTCAGGAAATGAGCAACCAGGCGATAGCGCTGGACTCGCTCAGCGAGTTAGGCGCAGGCAACTTTACTTTCTCTGAACGCGTTAATTACCTCAAAGAGTTCGGTTCCCATTCGCAGGCGTTCTCCACTCTGCAGCCGGATATGCAGTATTTCGATATCCGCGGCGTGGGCTACATCGCCTACATGCGCAAGTGGGGACGGATATTCGTGTTGTCCGATCCGGTCTGCGCGCCGCATAACTTCGAGCTGATGCTGACCCGTTTCCACAATCGTTATCCCCACGCCAATCACGTTCAGGTGACCAAGACGGTAGTGGATATTCTGCATCGTCGCTTCGGTATGTATGGCACTCAGTTTGGCTCCGAATCGCGCATTGCGTTGAAAGACTGGAGCTTGAGCGGCAAGAAGAAACAGGTGCTGCGCACGGCGCTGAACCAGGCGGAAAAACAAGGCGTCACAGTAAGGGAACGCTTCAGCGACGACCACACTCGGGAGATTTCCGAAGCCTGGATCAAGACCCGCAAGTGCAAGAGTAATGAAATCCGCTTTCTGATTCGTCCGATGGAGATGAACTACAAGGAGAATGAGCGCCATTTTTATGCGTATCAAAACGGCGAGGCAGTGGGCTTTATCTATTTCGATCCCATCTATTACAAGAATGAGATCATCAGCTACGTGCCCAACATTTCCCGCGCCAGCGCCAATTTCAAACAGGGGCTTTTTTACACCATCATGGCCCACGCCATGGACGTGTTTAAACAGGAAGGCGTTCCTTATCTGGATTTGGGCTTGATTCCGTTGATGCTATCTGCTGATGACGAGGTTCAGGAAGCCAAATTACTGAAAAAGATGCTGCGACTCGTCTACGCCAAAGGCAACTTTCTCTATAACTTCAAAGGGCTGGAGTTCACTAAAACCCGCTTTCGCGGAGAGGTGGAGAAAACTTATTGCTGCCACCACAAGGCGACGCCGTTGTTGGAGTTTTTCTGCATGTTCAAATTGACCCGGCTGTTCTAAGCCCGGTCGACTTCGCTTCGTTGACGCATGGATCGCGTCGTCCTGACTCAGCCAATCTTTTACAACACAATCTGTTCTGCGGAAGAAAAGCCTAACGCTGTCGCGCCCCGCTCCCAGTCGCGGTCCTGTTTAGCGCCGGAATAAAACGCCCGATGGCTCGTCGACTCTATGCTTCTCATCCCCGCTCCATCATCGCTCTGTTGCCCTTGAAGAAGGTAAGCGACCCGGCGCGCAATGGCCTCGCCGGAGTCCACCCAGTTGATGTCCGGCGCCAATTGGCAAAGAAACGGCTTCAACAAAGGAAAGTGAGTGCAGCCAAGCACCACCTGATCCGCCTCCGCATCCAGAAACGGCTGGATGACTGCGCGCAGTCGCGTCATGTCCGGACTGTGTCCGCGAACCCAGTCCTCTCCCCACTGCACCAAGTCCGGCGCGCCGACTTTAATGACCTGACAATGGCTGGCGAAGTCCCGAATCAGTTCGTCGGTATACGCACGGCGTACGGTTCCCTGGGTCGCCAGCAAGCCGATGACCTGCTTCTTAGTGTGCGTCGCCGCCGTCTTGATCGCCGGCACCACGCCAACCACAGGCTGCTCGAAGCGGGCGCGCAAATGATCCAATACGACCGTGCTGGCGGTATTGCAGGCGACGACAATCAACTGTGCGGGATAGCGTTCGCTGATCTGCTCCACAATATGACGCACGCGGGTTTCTATCTCCTGCTCGCTTTTATCGCCATAGGGATAAAAGCCGAAGTCAGCGAGATACAGGGTGGGCAGCCAGGGCGTGTGGCGACGAATATGGCTCCAAATAGAAAGACCACCGCTGCCGGAGTCGATAATCAACGCCGGCGCGATTGCCCCTGTCGTCTCATGCGCGTTCGCCGTCATCTCAGGCGATCACCGGAACTTGGCCACATAGGCGTCGATCAGGCGACCGGCAATGGTTTTCATCGGCGAAACCGCAGGCAATTGATCAACTTTGAACCAGGCGGCTTCTTTCAATTCCGTCGTGTCGATATTGAGATCGCCGGACACATAACGGGCGTGATACCCCAGCATCAGCTGATGAGGAAATGGCCAGGCCTGGGAGGTGACGTACTCGATATCGGACACCAATACCCCCGACTCCTCCATCACTTCTCTGACCACCGCTTCTTCCGCACTCTCTCCCGCCTCAATGAAACCCGCCAGACAACTGAATGTAGGCAGTTTGCTGAAAGAGCGATGAGACCGCGCCAGCAGAATTTCATCGCCACGGTGCACCACCACGATGACACAGGGAGACACCTTAGGATAGGAAATGTAGCCGCAACCATGACAGCGCAGGCCACGGTCTTTTTCGTTGAAGCTCAGGCGTTCCCCGCAGCGACTGCAGAAATTCTGGGTGCGCAGCCAGTAGAGCAATTGCGAGGCCGCGTTAATCACCCGGAAGTCTTCAATGTCCGCGCAGCCAAGCAGATAATCCCGCAAACCCACTTCCGTCCATCCAGCCGGCGTCGTCTTGAGACTGCCGACACTGCAGCTGACGCCGTCGACTTCTCCCAACAGAAACACCGGGCCTTCCGGGTTATCGACTTCTTCCGCATCCCAGGGTTGAGCATCCGGCGCGGGCAGCAATAGCTTGTCTTCGTGAAAATAAATATGGCGACGGGCGCCGCTTTCCAGACCGCTCACCAGCGCAGGATGATAACTAAACGAAACCGCCACCGCCTGTCTCCTTCAACTTCCGATATTTTATTAAACGCTTTTTTTGACGCCGCGTCTGCGCCACAACATCACGATCAACGCGAGAACCGTCAACGCCAGCGGCGCCATCAGGATATTGACCAGCTTCAATTGCCGTCCGAGATCATCAATATCTCGATCCAGGTTATGTTGCACATCCCGTAGCGCCTTGCGAATACGCAGTTTCTCCTCCTGGAAGTCCTGCAGCGCCTTTTCCTGTTCCGGCGTCAACAATACGCCGCTACCGACTTCGTCGCCGCCCTGCCGCGCCTGTTGCAACTCCGCCAGTTGTTCTTCCGTTTCCGAGAGACGATCCTGCAGTTCACGCTGTTGATCCGCGAACTTCTCCTCTGCAGTGCGGCGCAACTCATCCACTTTCTCAAATGGACGGGTAAAACGCCCCCGCGAGCGGATATTGATCAAACTGGGGTTGCCGGCCAAATAATCCAGCGCATTCACCACCAGGTCGCCATTGTTCGCCCAGGGGCTGGCGATGCGCTGCCCAAAAAACTCCTGCACCTGCACCCAGAGACGATCCGTCAGGATGTCCGTGTCAGCGATGACGACCACATTAATGTTATCGCTTTGGGTAACGCCTGGAGCGACATGCCGGGTCACAGTTTTCGGCTCGGCAGGGGCGGCGCCTTCACCCTCAGCGGCGTCTTTCGCCGGATCATCCTGCGCCGCTTCGTCTTTTACTTCTTCAGTAACGTCGATACCGTCAGGAAACGCCGTCTTGGCGGGCCCTTCCAGCCGCGCGGCCATGGCGTACTGTTCGCCGGTGGCTTTGAATTTTTCGAATAGTGACTCAGGGTTCTGCATATTGGCGAACGCGCTTTCTTCAATAGGCGCGGACTCGTCGCTGGAAGTCAGCAAAGGCTTGAAGCTGGTGGTCGCGCCTTCGACTTTCTCCAGTATCCCTGGCGTGGAGACGTTAATGCTCTCCAGGCCCGCCAGCATAATGTCGCTCTGAGTCATGCTGTCTTCCGCCAGGCCCAATAACGCCAAGTGACGCACCGGCGTTCGCGCCTGACCGACGCCAACCACCATGCTGTTTTTAAAGTCAGCCAGCACCGCGTTTTCTTTCAGACTGACGCCCCAGGCTTTCAGTAATGAATCCAACTGACTGCGACGAGGCATATTCGCCGCCATCATCGGCATGCCGGGTTGATCCTGCTCCGCATTGGGATCGACGAACACCAAAGCGCGACCGCCCTTCAACACAAACTGATCGATAGCCAGCTGCGCCTGCCGGGACAAGTCTTTGGGGTGCACGATCATGAGAACGTCCACATCCTCATCGACTGCGTCGAAGTCCTCGGGCATCCAGCGCACGTCAAACAGGTCTTCAATCTGTTGCATGACAATCCAGGCCGGCTGCTGGGATTGCTGGTACATATCAAAGCCGCCGTTGATCTGCAGACTGGAAATGACGCCAACAACCGGCGGTTGCGCGCGATCCAGGTTGTAGATCAGTTTGCTCAGTTCATACTCAAGAAACTGCTCTTTGTTAGGCTGGAAGAATGCAATGATTTCTTCTTTGTCGCCGGCCTTACCCACCAGTCCGAAAAAGACATTATCGCCCGCCACGCCGACGGGAATCGCCTGCAGGCCAGCGGCGGTGGCTTCATCTTCTTCTTCTGAGAAAGGAACCGGATCGACTTTCTTCAGGGTGATTTTGCCACCGCTGAGTTGCTCGAATTCTTCCAGCAGCTCCTGCACCCGACGCGCATAAGCGCGCAACGCCGGCAGATCCTTGGAGGCGCCTTCGGAGTAGTACACTGTCAATTCGATGTCTTTGGACAACCCGCCCAGAATGGAGCGCGCGCCATCAGACAACGTGTAAAGACTGTTTTCAGTAAGGTCCCAGCGGAACCCGCTCATGCCCCGCTGCACCGCCAGATTGAACAGCGCCAGGGCGGCGATCACAACGATTACGACAAAACCCGCTCGCTTCATGACGTCTCCTTAGTTTGATGCCGTACGCTTGACCAGATGCGCCGTCGCCCAGACGCCCAGCACAATAATCGAGCCGAAATAGAGCACGTCGCGCAGATCGATGACGCCTCGGGATATGGCTTCGAAATGACGGAAGAAACTGAGGTCCGCCACTAGGTCCAATACGCCATTCGGCGCCCAGGCGGAGAAGAAATCCTGCACCATGGGGAAGCCGGAGGCCACCAACAGGAAACACACCACCAGCGTAAGAATAAAGGCGATCACCTGATTTTTAGTGGCGGCGGAGAACATCGAGCCCAACGCCAGAAATCCGCCCGCCATAAACCAGCTGCCGATATAGCCAGCCAGAATAGCGCCATTATCCGGGTCTCCCAGATAGTTGACGGTAAACCAGAAGGGGGTGGTCAGCGCCAGCGCGCCAGCCAGATACACCCAGGCCGCCATGAATTTACCCAGCACCCATACGAAGGGCGGCACAGGCAAGGTCAGCAGCAATTCAATGGTGCCCGTGCTGCGTTCCTCCGCCCATAAGCGCATGGTCAACGCCGGCACCAGCACCACGAACAGCCAGGGAATATAGTTGAAAAACGCTTCCAGATCCGCCTGTCCGCGTTCAAAAAAATGTCCCAGGTAAAAGGTGAATATGCCGCTGAGCACCAGGAAGATGACAGTAAACAAGTACGCCAATGAGGTTGAAACGTAACTCAGCAGCTCACGTTTGAAAACAATGCCTACGCCGTTCATGCCGCCTCCATGGTCAAGCGACGGAATACGTCATCCAGTCTGCCGCGTTCTACGTGAAGCTCCTCCACGTCCCAGTTGCGGGAGTGAATAAGCTGGTTCACGGCATGCAACGGCGCTTTATCCGGGGCCGCGAAAAGAAGATAGCTCGCATCGTCCACCTGCTCTACGCCCCCCACTTCCGGCAACGCCTCCAGGGACGGCAGCGCCTCATAGGCCTGGGAGAAACGCAGGAATATCGCCTTGTGGAAACGGGACTGCGTGGCCAGTTCGGCCGGCGTGCTGTTGGCGACGATACGGCCCTTGGAAATGATCACCACGCGAGAGCACAGCGCATCGACCTCTTCCAGTATGTGTGTGGAGATCACCACGATCTTGTCTTTGGACAGATTCTGAATCAGTTTGCGCACTTCGTGCTTCTGGTTGGGGTCCAGTCCATCCGTGGGCTCGTCCAGAATCAGCACCTGCGGATCATGAATCAGCGCCTGCGCCAGTCCGACGCGACGCTTGAAGCCCTTGGACAGCGTTTCAATCGGTTGTTGCATGACATGCTGAAGGGAAACTTGGGCGACCACCTGCTCCATGCGCTGCTTCAGTTGCGCCCCGCGCAGTCCGCGCACCCGTCCGACGAAACCCAGAAAGGCCGCCACCGTCATCTCGCCATATAAAGGCGCGCCTTCCGGCAGATAGCCCATGATCTTTTGCGCCTGTTGCGGCGACTGCGCCACATCAATCCCCATCACGCTGACGGAACCGCCGCTGGGCTGCACATAACCGGTGATCATACGCATGGTAGTGGTTTTGCCGGCTCCGTTAGGACCTAAAAAGCCTAAAACTTCGCCAGGAGCAACATCAAAAGAAATGCCGGATACGGCCTGAATATCGCCGTATTTCTTTTCCAGATTCTGAATTTTTATCATTGAAGGGTCTCGCGTTCGCTATATAAAGGAACGAGCGCCAAAGAGGCGGCGCATAAGTTGTTTAAAACACACCTTGCAACATTCCATTCGCCAATAATCCAGTCCTCACAACAGATTGAAGTTAAATGAAATGTTTGAAAGTTAAGCCGCAACAGGAGGACGCAAAGAAAAAGAAGAATAAGGAGTCACATCCCGCTTTGCAAGATTCCCATTTCGCTTCTACATTACATTGCAGAAAGTTTGCGCAAACCCAATCCTCGCGGAATATAGCCGCTGAAAATCAAGCATTTCCGAGCTTTGCCTGTCTATGGCGGAGCCGTTAAACTAGCGGGCACTTCGCCAGGGCTAAACGGTATTTTACATGCTCGGAATCACTTCTTTTTTCTTTAACCTGCTCCGCAAAATTTTATTTTTATGGGTCAGGACGGATGTTATCGGCAACGACGCCAAGCAGTTGGGACTGGACCCGGAAAAACCCGTCGTCTACGTTCTGCAGCACAGTTCGCTCAGCAGTCGTCTGGTGCTGGAGCAGGAGTGCCGCCTCGCCGGCCTGCCCTCCTCCCAGGCGCCCCTGACCTTGCGGGACGCGGTTCTGTCGCGCAGCCACTTCTTTTTATATGAAAAGCGCGGGCAGATGTTTCGACGTCGCCATACGCCGATTATCACTGAGCGGCTGAAGCAGTTGGTGAGCGCCGCGCAAAAAGACCCGGGACTGGACGTGCAGATCGTGCCGGTCTCTCTGTTCTGGGGCCGCACGCCGGAGAAAGAGCGCTCCCTGTTCAAACTGATGCTGGCGGACACATGGTCCATCGCCGGCCGCTTGCGCCAGTTCCTGACCATCATGATTCACGGGCGCAATACCTTCATTCAGTTCAGCAAGCCGATTTCCCTGCGCTATATCGTCGACGACACCCAGGACCCGCAACGCGCCAACCGCAAACTGGCGCGTCTGCTGCGCGTACACTTCCGCCGCATGCGGCAGGCGGTGGTCGGTCCTGACCTGTCTCACCGTCGCACCCTGGTGTCCACGCTGATTCGCAGTCCAGCCGTCAAGGACGCGATTCGAGAAACCGCCAAGAAAGAAAATATCCCCCCTCAGAAAGCCAAAGAGCGGGCGCGGAAATATGCGGACGAAATCGCCTCCAACGTATCCATTGCTGCAGTGCGCTTTCTCGATATCATTCTGACCTGGGTCTGGAACAAGATTTATAACGGGGTCAACATCAACAACATTGACGCCGTGAAAGAGGCCGCCAAGTCCAGCGCGGTGGTCTATGTGCCCTGTCATCGCAGTCACATCGACTACTTATTGCTCTCTTACGTGCTGTACCGCAATGGTTTGATGGTGCCCCATATCGCCGCTGGCATTAACCTGAACATGCCTGTAGTGGGACCGATTCTGCGTCGGGGCGGAGCCTTCTTCATGCGTCGCAGCTTCAAGAACAACAAGCTGTACACCGCCGTATTCAATGAATACATGCACTCCATGTTCACCCGCGGCCATCCGGTGGAGTATTTCGTGGAAGGCGGCCGCAGCCGCACCGGGCGTACTTTACAGCCGAAAGCGGGCATGTTGATGATGACCGTGCGCAGCTATCTGCGTAACTACAAAAAACCGATCACCTTTGTGCCGGTGTATATCGGCTACGAGAAAATCCTGGAAGCGCGCTCTTATCTCGGCGAGCTGCGCGGCAAGAAGAAAAAAGACGAAAACATCTTCGGCCTGTTCAAATCCCTGCGTAACCTGCGCAACTCCTTCGGACGCGTCAGCGTTAACTTCGGCGAGCCCTTCGCGTTGTCCGACGTGCTCGACAAAGTACAGCCGCACTGGCGCGATCAGGCCTACGATCAGGAAGCGCGTCCCAAGTGGATGCCACACATGATCGACGAGCTGGCGGAAATGGTGGCCACCCGCATCAATAACGCAGCGGCGCTCAACCCCATTAACATCGTCGCCACCCTGTTGCTGGCCACGCCCAAGCAGGCGATGGATGAAAAAATGCTGGCGGATCATTGCGACGCAGTGGTCTCGTTACTGCGCATGCATCCTTACAGTAATGAAATGAGTTTCCCGGAAGGCTGCGGCGCGGACTGGGTCAAATACACCGAAAGCATGGGGCTGGCGCTGCGTCAGCATCAAAAGCTGGGCGACATCATCAGCCTGGAAGGCTCCAGCGCTATTTTGCTGACCTACTACCGCAACAATATTCTGCACTTCCTGGCGCTGCCCGCGCTGGTCGCCAGTTTATTCCAGAACAACAGCACCATGGACCGCACCAAGCTGGTGTGGCTGGTGAGTTCGATCTACCCCTACATCAAGTCAGAGCTGTTCCTGCGCTGGCACAAGGACGATGTGGACCCGGAAATCGAGCGCTGGATCGAGACGTTGTGCGAAAGCAACCTGCTGCTGAAGGACAAGGACAACCTGTACCGTCCGATGGCCGGCTCCCGGGAATTCGTTCTGCTCAACGCGCTGGCGAAAACCATCATCCCGACTCTGGAGCGTTACTACATCTCCATCGCTATTCTGCGTCGTCACGGCAAAGGCGCGATCACCGCCAATGCGCTGGAGGAACAGAGCACGTCCATGGCGGAGCGCATGTCCATCCTGTATGGCCTCAACGCGCCGGAGTTCTTCGATAAAGCCTTGTTCCGCAACTTCATCAACAACCTGAAAAGCAATGAGATCATTCAGGTAGATGAAGAAGGACATATCGTTTACGACGAAGATCTCGACAATATCGCGGAAGACGCGCGTTTGGTGCTGAATGCGGAGCTGCGTCAGAGCATCCTGCAAGTCGCTATCGAAACACAGCCCACGCAGGCCCCCGCCGCCTGACGGCATCCCGCCATCCCGGGGCGCGTCTGATTGCGTCCCGGGATTGTTCTTCTATCTCCAGGCTCCTGCTGTCTCCTGTTTTCTACTGTCTCCCATCTAATCGCCCCCTCTGCCTCGCCCTCATTTAGCGCCTCACAGATAGACGCGCTTAAATGCAATCCTTCCGCATCCCATTCTGTTCCCAAAAACTAGCAATCGTTCACTGTTCAGCGTTTCTATCGGCGTATAATTTTTGGTTTATAACAAAAAGAAACGGCGCCGAACGGCGCAGGGAGAGTCAACGTGAGCATAAGCGCCTCTTCAGCGGTTTTTGTACCGAATCATTTACGGGTATTGGTGGTTGACGATCACCAGCTCGTTATCGACGGCCTGCGTGTCGCCCTCACCGCCCAACAGGTTCCCATTGATCTGGTGAACGCCTTCAACTGTCAGGCGGCGCAGACCTTGCTGGATACCGATCAAAGTTTTGACCTGATACTACTGGATCTTTCTTTGCCCGACGGCCGCGGATTCAAGTTTCTCCGCTACTTGACGTGCAAGCGCATTTATATCCCCGTGGCCATTCTGTCCGCCTCCGAAGATATCGAAGATGTGGAGTTGTCTCTGCGCAGCGGAGCCATCGGGTTTATCAGTAAATCCTCCAGCGCCATGGAGATCAATCTGGCGATTCGCCAGATTCTTAATGGCAAACAGTACGTCCCCGACTTCTACACCCATCGCAATCAGGCGCCAGTTCAGGACAGCCAGCTACGGCTGGACTCCATCACTCCCCGGCAAATGGAAGTGCTGCAACTGCTGGCCAAAGGGTTGCCAAACAAGAGAATCTGCTCGGAGCTGAGTCTGACGGAAGACACGGTGAAGTCACACTTGAAGGCGTTGTTCATGCACCTGAATGTGCACAACCGAACGGAGTGCGTCAGCGTGGCCACGCGACTGCATCTGGTGGACGCCTGACCAAGTTTATTCAGCGGCGCTCTCAACTACTGCGCGAGCGGACTCTCTGCTCAGGATCAGATATAAGCGCGCCGGGGTGACCGGTTTGGCGACGAAAATAATGCTGGGATAACGTCCGGCCTCCACCTGCAGCATTTCCACATCGGCGGAAATTATCACCGCGGGAATGTCGCGCCCGCTTTGGCGGCGCAACGACAGCACCACGTCCAGCCCGGAAATGGCGCCGCCCAAGCGATAATCCGACAGAATCATATCCGGCGTCTCGTCATGCAGTCTGCCCATCGCTGTTTTGGCGTCAGCGAACGCCGCCACCTGCACGCCCCAGGCGTCCAATAGCTGCCGCATGGCTTCCCGACTGGGTTGATCGTCTTCCACCAGCCACACAGACATGCCGCTCAGGGTGCGGGTTTCCGGATAGGCTTCCGGTTGCGGCGCCACCAGATTGGCGCGCCCGCACGCAATCGTGAAACTGAAATCCGCGCCGGCGCCTGGAGAAGACTTCACCGACAACGCGCCGCCCAGCAATCCCGCCAGTTGCCGCACTATCGCTAACCCCAGACCAATGCCCGTACGCGGTCTGCCTTCCTCATCGCCGCCCTGTTGAAACTCTTTAAATATGCGCTTGATGTCTCTGGAGGGAATGCCGACGCCATCGTCAACCACATGGATTTCAAGCACATTATTGAGCCGGCGGCAGTTCACCCGGATCGCTTTCGCGTCAGCGTGCTGCAGCGCATTCGTGATCAAGTTGCGCAGCATGCGCTCCAGCAAAATAGGATCGGAATAAGCGACCAGCTCCTCATCACAGTCCGTTTCAATACGCTCCGGACGGGCTGATGGGATGTCTATGGCGTCAAACTCCATCGCCACCCGACGCACCAGCTCATGCAGATAGAAGTGACGGGGGTTGGGTTTAACCACGCCCATGCTGAGCTGCGACATGTCCAGCAGCGACTTGAACAGATCGCTCAACTGACTGAGAGAGCGGCGCAACTTGCCGACAATAACCCCCTCTTCCGAATTACGATCCATCTTTGCGGACAGACTTTCCGCCAACATGCTCATGGCGTTCAGGGGCTGACGTAAGTCGTGGCTGGCCGCAGCCAGAAAACGGGTCTTGGATCGATTGGCGCGCTCCGCCCCACGCTGGGCGATTTTGACCAATTGCAGATTCAGAAACAGCGTCCGTTGCGCGTGCTCCTGAATATACGAACCCACGGCCCCGATCAAGTTGGCGCCGAACAGAAAAAAGGCGTTGAACCCCAGCGTCGTAGCGTCCATGCCGACATCCAGCTCCACCAACAGATAGGCGCCGTAGATCAAAGTGGATATCGCTGTGGCGACGTAGAAAGGAATCGCCATGAGAAAGTAGCCGTAGATCAGCACCAGGAACAGGCCGTCGTAGGGCACCATGACATTCTGCGAATGCGCAATCCAGATAATCGCCACCACACTCAGACCGCCCAGCGCATAGGTGCCGTTATAAAGCGGCATGAACCAGCGCCGGGGCCAGGAATGCATGCCCGCGTATAACGCCAGGGCGATAATCGGACACACCAGAAACAGGCGAATAGGAATGGTCCAGCTGGCGATCTGCTGAGGGAACAGATAATAGTCCAGCAAAGAATAGATGATGATGAACGCCAGCGCCGTCGCATGCACCAACGGCAAACGCGCCTGCACTCGCTGATTGTGGAACGCGCGATAAGCCTCCTCCACAGGAGGGGCGAACTTAAGCCACTTAAAACCGCGTTGTAATTCTTGTTGTATCAGTTTTTCGTCCATGGGCTTTAGATATATACATCAGCCTCCTAACAAGCAAGCTTTGCTTTCACGCTATCTAATCCATGTCACGTATTTGTTGCGGGCCTTGTCCCGCCTGCGCGTCATACAGCGCTGGCGGCGCATTAGGGGTGATTCCAGACAGCAATCCGGGGCGATTGAATTCAAGCTCCATAGAACGATGCATCCATAACCAAATAGCCATCGCCAGCATAATAAAACAAAGCGCCAACGTGGCCCGATATAGAGTCTTGCGCAACATGCTTTTCTACTATGTCTTACATGATGGAAGTGTTTGAGGAAATTGTCGCCGCCGCAGCGGCTACCGCAGTCCGTTAACGCTTCAGCGTCGCTGCGTTCTATCTGCGTTTTCCGCAAAGCGCAAACTAAAACCGCAACGGACTTCGGGAATTATGCAAGGAAGGGAGTGTCTTGAAATCACCTGTTTGGGTGAATAATACTTGGCGGAAAGCCCCTGGAACGAGGCCCTCCGCCATGGGGCTAAGGCGGGATGTCGCCTAGCGCCGGGTTTGACCGGGCTACTGCGACCCCGCACGAATCAATCCGCCCAGTCCATGCTGATCCAGCACTTCGTTCAGCATCGCGCGAATCTCTTTCTCATTGCGCATGCGCGAGGCTTTTTTCCACAGTTTCTCCGCCGTCTGATGCGAGACAGAGCGAATGACCCACTTGGTTTTCGGCAGGTTGTAAGCGGACAGGCTGAGCATCTCCACCCCCATACCCAACAGCAGCAATACCGCCGCAGGATCGGACGCCATTTCGCCGCACACGCTGACAGGAACGCCATGTTTCTTCGCCACTTTCACCACACGGCCAATGGAACGCAGCACCGCCGGGTTCAACCAGTCGTAGAGGTCAGACACTTTGGCGTTGTTACGGTCCACCGCCAACATGTACTGAGTGAAGTCGTTACTGCCGATGGAGAAGAAGTCCACCATCTGCGTCAGATCTTCCAAAAGCACCATGGCTGAGGGCACTTCAATCATCGCGCCGACTTGCGGCTCATCGACATCTACGCCGGCTTCTCTGAGCTGACCGATCGCCTCTCGCAGCAGGCTTCTGAAGCTTTCGATTTCATCCAGACGGCTGACCATCGGCAACAGGATTTTCAGGTTGCCGAGGTAACGCCCGGCTTTCAGCATGGCGCGAATCTGGCTGATGAAGATACCGGTGTTATCCAGCGTAAAGCGTATCCCCCGCCATCCCAGAAACGGGTTCTCTTCCGTAAAGCTGAAATAAGGCAGATTTTTATCGCCGCCGATATCCAGAGTGCGCATGTACACAGGTCTCGGCGCATAGGCTTCCAACACTTTGCGGTAGATCTGCACCTGTTCTTCTTCCGAGGGGAAGGACTCATGCACCATAAATGGTATTTCCGAGCGATACAGGCCCACGCCTTCCGCGCCGCGTAACAGTCCTGGCGAAATATCCGCCAGCAATCCTGTATTGGCGAACAGTTTGACGCGGAAGCCATCGGGGGTTTGCGCCGGCAGATCGCGCAGCTCGTCCAGCCCTTTGATCAACTTCTTCTCTTGCTTGGCCAGACGTTTGAATTCTTTGCGCAGGGCGTCCACCGGGTTGAACACCACCACGGCCCGGTAGCCGTCCACCACCGCTTCCGCATTTTCGATCAGTGCGGGTTTGATGTCGCCGATCCCCATGACGGCGGGAATCCCCAGCGCATTCGCCAATATGGCGATGTGCGACAAGGAGGAGCCGCTGGTGCACACCAGCCCCGCCAGATATTCCGGCGGAAACTGGGCGACATCAGTAATGCTGAGGTTGTTTCCGACGATAATAGTGGGTTCGCTGACGGCAATGACGTCAGGACTGTCGACGCCACGCAGATTGGCGTAAATGCGATTGCCGATATGACGGATATCGTCCGCTTTGGCGCGCAAATAGGCGTCATCCATTTTCTCAAATACACGGGCGTGCGCTTCAACGGTTTTGCGCAAAGCGGAAGAGGCGCATAATCCAGAGTGGATGTGATTGACGGTTTCGGTAGTCAGTTCCTGATCTTCCAGGATCATGCGATACACACCAAACAGCGCCAGCACATCTTTTGGCAGCGTGCCCGCCATACGCTCGCCACTGGCGTTCAGTTCCTCTTTCGCCAGCTCCAAAGCCTTGCTGAAACGGGCGATTTCCAGCTCCGCATCTTTGCCTTCCCGGTCCGGCGCCGACGCCAGATCATGGCCTTTGCCGATCCAGTGCACGCGTCCAATCGCCATTCCCGCGGCGCCTTTGACGCCACGGAATTTCAGATTCGCCTTGAACTTATCACGGCAGACTTCGCGATCAAACACGCCGTCCTGCTGCACCCATTGGCTCAATGGGCCGGCCAATTGGGCGGCGATCGTCACGACGAAGGCTTCCTGCTCATCGCTGAAGTAGGCGGCTTCTTTCTTTTGCACCGCGATCACGCCGATATTCTTGCGGAAGTTGATAATCGGCGCGCCCAGAAAAGCTGAGAAGCGTTCTTCGCGGGTTTCCGGGAAGTATTTGAAGTTAGGGTGCTTTTCCGCGCTGTCCACGTTCATCAATGACTGATGCTGCGCGATATAACCGACCAGCCCCTGCCCGACGGGCAGACGCACGCGTCCCACGGATTCAGGGTCCAACCCCCGAGTCGCCATCAACACCAATTCCTGGGAGGTTTCATCCAACAAATAAATACTGCATACATCCGCCCGCATGGCGGACTGCACACGGTCGACAATCAGTTCAGACAGGTCTTTGGCGGCGTGTAAATCAGCAGCCTCCTGAAATATTTCCCTAAGAATTTTTAATGGCTCAAGCATGGCAATACTCTGGAGAATCAAGCTACGGCAAACTTAACTAGCTCACCAGTGGTAAACAGGCAGGGATAACTATAAGCGCCAGCCCGTCATATTACCAAGAGGGAATTTCCACTGTTTTCGCATATTTGACATAAATCGGCTTATATCCTGCATGTTGTTTGTTACGATCACGTCATCTCCATCCAGACTTACGCAATCATCACAGAATTACAGTCTACACTTGCCATAGGCTCCGCCATTACGCCGAGGCTGCTATGTGTGGAAGATTCAACGTCACCGACTCCCCTGTCGTGATCGCCCTGATGGACTCGCTCGGATTCGACACCACCGGATTGAAGTCGCATTTTTACCAGGATGATTTGTTCAATATCGCCCCCACGGAAGAAGTGATGGTGGCGGTGCAGGAAGAGATGAAGAATTTTTTCAGGGGCATGCGCTGGTGGCTGACCCCAAGCTGGGCGCCGGAGCCAACCGCCAAGTACAACATGTTCAACGCCAAAGCGGAGACCATTGAAACCAGCAAGGCCTTCAAAACTTCATTCCAGCGCCGCCGCGCCATTATTCCCGCCAGCGGCTTTATCGAGTGGAAGCTGGAAAACGGCGTCAAACAGCCTTATTACATCAAGCCAGAGTCTGGGCGCTGCTTTTTCGGCGGCATTTGGGATATCTGGAGCAAAGGCGACGCTTATCTCGAATCCTGCGCCATCATCACCACCGAGGCCTCCCCCTCTTTACAGGCATTACACCACCGCATGCCCGTGCTACTGACGCCAGACCAATTTAACGCCTGGCTGAATGCCAACACGCCATTAGTTGATATCCGCCCGATGCTGGCGCCGCGGGAACTGACTAACTGGGTGTATTATCCGTTGAGTACGGCGGTTAATAACGTTAGAAACAAGTCTCGCCAGGCAGTGGAACCCACTGACTCGCCCAAGCCGCTAGCGGATAAATAACCAGACCTTTCCCTCTCTACCTTCACGTCTGCTGATAGTTTGTCGCCGAGATACGGCAGCCTGGGCAGAGAAAGGCGTAGTAGGTTCCCTCTCCAAACTCAGTCACCTCCGCCATGTTCAACTGACCAATGAACGTCATGACTTCGTGACATTCGGGACAGTCAGGATAGGCCGCGCGTTGTTCCCAGGTGGGCATACCGCCGATCTGCGAGAATGTTGTGGGGACGAAGGGAACGGCGGCGAAGCGGGCTTTCCTCGGCTGGTAGGACAGCTTCCAATTGAGCGTGGCGAGCGGTTCCACTATCTCAGAGTAGTCAGGAGAATAGATTGACTTTTTGCTGTGCGACGACCAAACAGGCTCTCCCTCCTGGTCATGATGCATGTAGATCTCCTCAGCAAAACAGGCGCAAAGCAGGCAGGTCGACAGGATCAAGCGGTTTCCCCGCCAAGGGAAAAGCGCCAACCTCGGGTCTTGAAGATTGAGATCAAATAAACGCGTGAGTTCGCCTTCGCACCAAGGGCAGATTGACGCATCAATACCGCCTACGCGAATGGCGTCGCTCGTTTCAGTATCGCTGGGCGCTAGCGCGTAGCAGGCATCCAAATAGAGTTTTCGCGACTGATGATGACAATCCAACGTCCAGCCCGCCTCAGCCATATAATTCATCACCGATACATTCAGACGCGACGCCCAATCCGGCGGCTGTTGCGTCCATTGCGCAATATAGGTCGCAACCCTTCTGTCCTCACTCCACGCAAGGGCTTCAAGAATACGGCCGTCCAGATCAGGGTCTGCTCCCAAGCGTTCTACCAAGAGATTGACCACCTCTTCGCTCGCGCCGTGAAATAGTATGGCTGGCTCATAACACTCGCTAGACAGGAGACATTTCTGCACGGCCGCCAGGTCCGCATCCGTGAACGCCGCCAGCGTCATGGCGATTTCTATTGCGCTATCGTCTTCATCGGTCTCAAGCTGCTCGGCGGCATATTCCGCCAAGCGTTGCGCTTCATCTCCCGTCAACGCCTGATAAACCTTATCGATAGCCCCTGGAAATGGGGTGTAAGTAATTAAGGGGTCCCCAGGCGCAGGGAGGTGATACGCCTTTATGATATCAATCCTGTCAGTCAGACCTGCGTAGGGGTCAATAACTTTGCTGTGTTTGCGTATGTACTCTCTCTTCGCTTCCCGCTCCTGCTCTAAGGCGCAGGGCATGCACAAACCACCTGTGCGCTCAGCGGTGCTGGGCAAGATCATATGGTCGCACGACAGGTTTTGACATTTCACACGCTCAGTCATGACTGGGACTCTCATTGCGGTTGATAAAGAAAAAGGAGTTGCGGCTCGCTTTTGTTCTTCACGGCGGAAAATTGTAATCTGGCCGCCGGCTCCTGACACAATGCTGTCAGTAGCAGACAGGTAGTATTGTCGTGTCGAGATTAAAGCTGTGACGAAACCAAAGCCGTTGCGAAACATACGATAAAACCAAGTAAAAAGTCAGAGGGATACTACATGAGCGAAAGCAAGACTATCGCCGGGCCATTAACCGGCCAATGCCTGTGTGGCGCAGTGAAAGTGGCCGCAAAGAACGTCAATCCTGAATACCATGCCTGCCACTGCGGCATGTGCCGGCGCTGGAATGGCGGACCTTCCATGGCGATCTCCGCACAGGAAGCCGTATTCGAAGGCGAAGACAGCATCACCGCTTACGATTCATCGGAATGGGCGCAGCGGGCGTTCTGCAAACATTGCGGAACCAACCTGTACTACCACCTGAAGCCAACAGGCGAAAAATATCTCTGGAGTGGTCTGTTCGATGATCAGTCGCAGTTCAAAATGGCGGGCGAGATTTATATCGACCACAAACCCGCGGGCTATGCCTTCGTCGGGGATCATCCAAGAATGACGGAAGACGAGTTCTTGAAGTCCATTGGCATGAAATAGCCGCCCTTCGCGCACGATGGCCGCCTGTTTTCATCGTGCGCTCAATGCCTCCTCAACGCCGAGCCCATGGGCTTCATCAAAAACTTGCCTAACCCTTCCCCGCCACGCTATGGTGGAGCGGCGAACGCTTTGCAAAGAGCTAAAGGACTGAACTCACATCACGAGCATAAAGCGTATGACTGCCCCGATCCGAGAAGAAACCAACGCCCTCGCCCTTGCAGACAAGGCGACTTTCCCCTTTCCGACGCCGGAAGGCCTCGTCTACGAAGCGCATTTCACCCGGGACCAGGACTATCTGGCCTTCTTCAGCGAAGACTGCCCCTACGAAGAAACGCTGCATATACAACACCTCGACGGTAGCGGTCAGGTGAAAGAAGAGGTCACGCTCTCCGCCGAATACACTGGGGGCGTATTTCAATTCATTGACGCACGCGCCAATCACATCGATTTCATCTTCTGGCCGGGCCTCAAGATCCGGGCGGAATGGTTGCTGGAGCCGCGCTTTATGTGGAAAGCCGAGGCGGTTCCTGGAGTTCAGCGCTCCGATAAGTTTTTCCGACGCACGCAGATAATCATTGCTAAAAGCGACTAAAAGGAACCTAGTATGCCGGACAATCAATCCAACAATAACAGCGCGCATGAAGCCATCAGGCAGTTTGAAATCCAGGCGGTCAATTTCGGGCAACGCTTTATTCAAGACAGCAACGTCCGCCGGATGTACATGGAGAAAACCAAAGCCTACGCGGAATCGTTGAAAGACCTCGTCAACAGTCGTCAGATGAGTCCCAGCGAAGCGGCGCAAGCCGCCAACCAGATGCGTAATGAAATCATGGAGTGGGCCAGAACCAAGTCCAGCGATATCGGACGCGCCAAAGCCCGCGCCCTCAAAGCGAAAGGCCTGGATTTAGATGTGCTGTGCGACAAGTACGCCAAGCGTCTGTTCAGCAAATCTTTCTCGCAACTGAGCAAAGCGGACCAAGATCACGTCTTTCTGCAGATTGTGGAAAGTTCCGGCAGAGCGAACCCCAAGGTTTCGGCGAAAGCCATTCGCCTGGGTAAAGCCGGTCGCGCCCTCTGGTTGTTAAGCGCCGGCATCGCCATCTACAACATCGCCTCCGCCGAGGACAAAGCCCGGGCGACAGGCAGAGAAGCAGCCAATCTGGGCGGAGGATTCGCCGGCGGCGCAGCGGGAGGCGCGGTAGCGGGATTATGGGCCGGCCCGGTGGGCGTCGCCATTGGCGCAGTTGTCGGCGGCGTTCTGGGTTCCATTGTTGCAGACGAAGCCTACATTGAAGTCGCCGCCTCCAACGATCCGTTCGTGAAAACCTTTCTGGACAAGCATACACAGATGTTCAACACCGACGAGGAAGCCATCGCCCGCGATCTGGTGGAAAAATGCAGCTACGAAATGGACAAAGTCTACAGCGTCTTCAAAGAACTGGACTGGGCGTATAACTCGGATGCGGACGACGTAGCGTTGCTTTACGTCAACCGAGTGCGCCGGTCGACGCCCATCATCAAAAGCAGCCTGAAAGCGCATACGCCACTGCGCAACTTGCTAACGGCGATATTGGAAGACGGCTGGACCACCTCCAACGAGCGAGACGCCATCCGTTACGTGCAACAACTATAGCCGCCCACCTTTTCCCTTCAAGCAGGCCGACCGCCTCTTTGCGGTCGGCCGCATAACTAAACGATAAGCGCCTTTCTAAACCCTCAGCCTAAACCAAAGCTTAGTCGTTGCGCATACAAAACAGTCTATCACTTCCCTTATAATCGAACTCTGATCTCATCGCTGTAATCACGTTTGCAACCCCACTCAGGACTGGCGACTCACCTAAAAAAGGAAGGAGTGATTATGTCGAAGCCCTCGCCCACGGAACCACATTCGTTTCTCTCTGGATCAAAAACCATCAAATTGTTCGCCACCGTCGTCTCTATCCTCGCCGGCGTTGTGACGATCATCTACAGCATCAGCCGCGACCCGACCGCCAGTCAGCACAACAGCGGCGACAATAACGTCATGGTCGGCGGCAATGTAGGAGGAGATATCAGCATCCGCCAGGAGGACTCACCTTCCTATCGTGTCGACATCATAGGCGAAAAAATGATCAAGCCCGGCGAAAAAGTCTTGGTGAAACTGGACGCAGAGCGCCGACAGCATCTGAGCGGCATGACCTGCCACTGGCAGGTGCTCGGCAAAGAAGGCGCTGTGTTGAAGCAGGCGCCGGATAACTGCCAGATGGAGCTGACCCTTGTATCAATCAGTGAAGCGACCGACTTCAGTCGGGTCAGCATTGTGGTGGAAGCCACCAGTTCCAGCGGTAAACGCTACAGCGCCGTTAACGAACTAATGATCAGGCCAGACCCGAATTCCAGCCAGTACATTGAGCAGCAGCAGGCGTCGCTGCGAGAAAATATGACCAAAATGTTCGACGAGGCCGGCGATACGGTGAACAGTGCGCAGACTGACGCCATGAAGTTTAAGGACAGGCTGCAACAGTTTCAGACCGACGTGCGCCGCAATGGGCTTGCCAGCAAACTGGAGCACAGGCCGGATAGAGTATTCGAATGTTCCCCTGGCGGCTGCAAGGTGGATGCGCGAGAACTCTGCGACGCCCAGGCGGCCGGGCTGGCTTTTGGCCCCACTCCGGGGGAGCGCTTATTTCAATCGTCGCTTAACTGTCGTGATGTGGAAGCGGGCGGCGCCAGCGAGCTTTGTCTCACACCGCCTTTTGACATAATCGGACTGCAACCCGGCTCCGAATTGTATGGCGATATCCTCTTTGCAGACGCTGCGCCTATTCCCTTCAATATCAAAGTCAGCTACAACGCAGACAGTTACGACCATCAAGACCCCAGCTGGACGCCGCTGCGCGCCCGAGGCGCAGACGCCGCCAAAGCGCCATTCGCCGCGCTTAAATTCGAAGCATATAGAAGATCGTTTCAGCTATTCCTGGGAGCGTCCGCCGCCCAGTGTTATGGCGCCAGGCCCAGTCTGGAGATCGCCTACGATTCCGATGGAAAAGGCTTCATCAATACCTCCCAGGGAGGACAGGCGCAAAATGTCTTTCCCATCGTTCCGCCCCAGGGCGACTCGATTAAAGTGCGAGTCAGCCATAACGGCGAATCCAGGGAGTTCAGCTACACCTTTGATCTGGAGCAGATCATACGTCAAACCGCCGCCAACCTGGGGCGCCCGCAATTGAATTGCCAGCGCAACGCCGACGTCATCGGCTGCGCCTTGCCAGACCATGACCCACTGGTGATTTGGGCGAACGTGCAAACAATTCGCTATAGCGCCAGCAGCGACCAGCTCGAAAACAGCCTGCCCGTGAGCATTAACGGGAAACAGATCTTTGAGAAAAACCCGCGAAATATTCTCAGCGCATACCGATTTACCGTACCGGGCGACTGGAGCGACATATTTTACCAGCTGGAGTTCAAAGACGGCCGTTTAGGCAATGTGGAGCGGATTCCGCTGTAAGTTGCAGCACCAGAACTAAAAGTAGCGACTTAATTTAAGAGAAAACGGCTGATCATCAAGATCAGCCGTTTTTGTTACTGCATCACAACCAACATTACGAGAATATCTTCTGCCGCGTTTCGTGCTTGGATTGCTCGATAGCGGACAGCTTGGATCTCACGTCGTCCATGATTTCTTTCATGGTCTGAATGAAATCCTTGGCTTCGTCGATATTCGCCGAATGCTTCTCGGATTCAGCTTCGTACTGCTTCTGCTGTTCCAGATCCAGCTTGGACTCATAGGTCAACGGCGCCGAAATGAGCGTGCCGGCGCCACCCGCCATCTGGGTGAAGGTCTGTCCCAGATTAGTCAGGTTCTGTGGCACCTGCAGTTTCAACTGTAACTGCGCAGAATCAAGCTTGGTGTCTTTCATCAGCGCACTCGTCTGCTGCGTCGACTTAATCGTCAGTTTTACAGAAACAGCGCCGCCTGCGATCTGCAATGCGCCCTGCACCAGCGACGCAGCCAGTTCTTTACCGGCGGAGTCGCGCAGTTCCTTGCCAGCGCTTTCCAACGACTGCCACTTCTGCTGATACTCGCCGTGACGAATGTCGCGGGCGCCTTTCTTCTGCGTCTGCGCCAGTTCGTGGATCAAGCTCATGATGGCGAAAATATCCACTTCCAGGGTCGCTTTGGCTTCCGACAACTTCCCGTCAAACTGCTTGCCTGGCGTTCCGGCTTTGCTGTCAGGACTCTCCAGTTGCGGTTGATAGGTCTCGCGACTGAAGCGTATCAACGGAACATCATGCTTGCCGTCGCTGAGCACCAGAGAAGCTTCCTGCTTGGGGCCTTTGACCGGAGCGGAGCCCTCCATATCAATAGAAAAAGCGAATGTATTATTCGCTTCGTTTATCGGGTTAACACTCATAAAAGTCTCCTATACCATATTCCTGCTGATCTGCATGCGGGTGCTGTGGTCGTTCCCCATGATCTGCAGGATGCGACTGACTCCCTCATTCAGCTTGGAGATGACTTCCTTCAAGCGATCCTGCTCCGCCTCCATGGCGGCCTGCAGTTTGGCGAGCTCCTTCTTCATGTCCATTTGATTGGCTCGCGCATCAGTCGCCTGCTTCTTGTATACGCCAGTGGTTATCTGGGACGCGCCGCCGCCGATTGCAGAAGTTCCAGCCGTAGCCGAGGCGACGTTCTTCACTTGAGCCCCAGCCACTTGAATCTTCTGCATCTGCTCCGGCGAAGACGCCAGTCTGGTGATCAACCCTGAACCCGCTTTGGCGGCTGACGCCATACTGGCGCCGACGCAGACAGCGATCGTTACGGCCGCGGTGACGACGCCAGCAACAATGTTGGCGACACTCTCGTCCATACCCATGGCCTGTAACCCCTTGGCTATACCTTTGGTCATCTCGCCCATCAGGCTGTGACCGGTGGCCGCACCCACCATTGAATCCACCGCCAACGCCAACATGGCTGCGCCCGCAATGGCTCCCACCCCAGTTGCGATCATGACCGCGCCGGCGATCGCCGTCGCGATGTTGGCTATCCATCCGAAAATCTTGCCGAATAAACCGCCTTTTTTGGCTTTATCGCCGGCTTCGATGGACTTCTGTATTTGATCCAGCATTTCATCATGCTTTTGGTTCTGCTTGGTCCGGTTGAGCTGAATGTCCTGCTGGGAGGATTCAATCTGCTCATTGCTGGATTTGGACTTTATCGTTAATAACAACGCCACCAATTCATCGGATGAGCGGGGTTGCGGCCGCTCCAGGTCGGGAGCAAAAGACTTGCCCGATGTATTTTGCGCTGGGCCGGACTGCGGGTCCTGCAGGTTAAACGAGACCTGCGGGGAACCGACCTTTTTCTGACCAGGCCCCTGAATCTCCTGATCTTCTGAGTTGCCTATCGGATAACTGAAATGTTGATTTTCAACCGCCGTTACCATTGGCCAGGCCCTCCTTTTTCTGTTGCAGTACCGAGCGTAAAAGCTCAGCCTTGGCGCGCACCTGGGAGTATTGCTCCTTATCGCCCGCCCAATGCAACGCGGCTTCAATACCGCTTTCCGCCTTCTCCAGATCGTTCAAAGCCAGATAGCAAAACGCCGCATGCATAGGGGGGTGAGGATTCTCTACATCCAGAATGGCCATGTATGAATACGCCTGCACAGCTTCCTCATACTTCTGCTGTTGTTGCAGACAGGCGCCCAGCCCCATCCAGAACCGCTTGTCTAAATGCCCATACAGGCACAGGAAACGGAACAGTTTCTCCGACTCCCCATTGCGATTCTGTCGATACAGGTTGTACGCCACCGTGTAGACCGCCTCCAATTCATTGTCGGTGATCCCCTTGATCTCGCCCAAGGTTGCGTGACCATGCACCACCGACTCCACCAGGGCTTCAAAACGGGCCTCGGCGTCCGGTTGTATTGCTTGTGCTGATTCAGCCACGGAATGTCTCCTTTACTGATTAAGTTCTGTGAGTTCAGAACACACTCAGGCCATCAGTTGATCTTGTTGATGGTCGCCATGATGGTGTCGTGCTCTTTCTTCTGGATGTTGGTCATCAACTGATAAGCCTGCTGCTGTTTATTGATCAGGCCCTGCAGGCGAATCATTTCCATCTGAGAGTCGTTGTTGAGGCCGTCGCGCTTTTGCTTCAGGGTTTCTGCAAAAGAGTTCAGCTGGTCTTTGCTGACTTCGTTGCCTTTGACATCAACGCCCTTGGACTTCAGCTCGTTGACTTCAGCGTCGGTCAGCTTGAGCTTGTCTTCGCCCTTCTTCAGTCCGGCGGCCTTGTCATTCACCATGGAAATGGTTTTGCCGTAGTCCTTGATTTCCGTGTTGATGCTCTGCATCCGTTCGCTTTGGGATTTAACCTGGCCATCCAGCAAACCAACGCGCTCTTCCTGCAGCAGCATGATTCGCGTAAACGGGTCCATATTGGCGTCGTCGAATTTGGACGCATTCTTAGGATCGCCAGTAGACGTGGTTTCCGAAGTAGCCTCGTATGGATTGACGGGTTGGTTGTTGGTTACAGGGACTGTACTCATCTCAATTTCCTCGTATTAAATATGTAAGACCGAAAAAGCTGAGGGCTAAATCGCCAGGTAATTACGGTTGGACTTTTTGCGTTTGATGGGAGTCGTGGTACGGCTACCGGTCTTCATGATCTCGGTAATTTCATCCCGCCATTCCTGTAGTTGCTCCATTCCCTGCTGCTTGAACCCTTCGGAAGCCAATGGGTGATTCAATATCTTCTGAGCGCTGCCTCGGGGAATTCCCAGGGATTGAAACAACTTGTCTCCCTGCTCACGCATATTTTCCGCTTTACGGATCAACGCTTCGGACTCCGCCAGCGTTTTCTCCACCTCTACATCCGTAAATGTCTGGCTCATAGCTTTAACCTCACTTTTATTTAGTCATGAATAACCCTCTCGCCACGCCGCTTGGGGATCACCGTCGCGACTAACGGAAAGGATCATTAGTTGAGTAACGGAAAGACGCAAAAAGTCGCTGTTTTTGGGAATATTTGCGTCTAATTTGGGAATTGCGGCGCTGTTTGGGCGAGTTGGGGGAGAGAGGATTTGGAGAAAGGTTTTGGAGAGAGGGACAAAAGCGGAAAAAAAGAGCGATGGAGGAGTTCCACCGCTCTCGGTAATTAGCTCGATGAGGATTACAGACAAATACGGCTGATCGGCTGCACCGTGATGTCCTGGGTGAGTTCTTGATAGGAAAGCACGCACAGCTCGAAGAAATCGCGCTCGATCATCTTTCTGACATAACGGCGGATATCCATGGACACCAGCAACACCGGTTTATGCGGCAATGCGTCCAGGTCCCCGACTTCCCGATGCAGCTCATTGATGAAATTCTGCGTGGTGTCCGGGTCGAGAGCCAGATAAGCGCCGGAAGAGGTCTGCCTGATGCCGCCGCGAATGGACTCTTCCAGATCCTGATCCAGCATATAGGCGGGCAAGACATTCTGGCCATTGCAGAATTTATAGCTGATATAACGGCTCAGACTCTTGCGTACGTATTCCGTCAGCAGCACCGTGTCTTTTTCCTTTTGGCCCCACTCCACCAGAGCCTCCATAATGGCGCGCAAGTTTCGGATGGAGATATCTTCGGACACCAGCCGCTGCAGGATCTCCGCAATGCGCTGAATCGGCACCACACGCTGCACCTCTTTCACTAGGTCGCCATACTGCCCTTCCATCTGATCCAACAGATAGCGGCATTCCTGCAAGCCGATAAACTCGCTGGCGTAGCGCTTCAGAATAAAAGACAGGTGGTAAATCAACAGTCGCGGCGCATCCAGGTATTCAATGCCGGCGTTTTCCATGGCGGGCGCATGGGTCTTCTCCACCCAATAAGGGTTGGCGGACATCGCCAGCTCGCCCTGTTGATGAGGGATGCCAAGGATGTCCAACTGTTCCTGATCCTGCAGCACCACAACTTTATCCGCCGGCAAACGTCCCTGCGCCACTGGCACTTCATGCATCAGAATAGTGTAATCGCCATCTTTCATGCTTTCGTTGAAGCGCAGGTGAATGCCGGGAAACGGGACGCCAAGATCCAGATACAGGGCGCGCCTCACTCGGTATAGCTCAGCGTTCAGCTCAGAGGGTTTCAGCATTTGCTGGCAGGACGCCGCGACGTCCAGCAACAAGGGCACCGTCGGAGAAAAGTCATCTTTCTCTGGCGTCTTGCTCTGAGTTCGGGTCTGCCCCGCCGCGGCCATGGCGGGGATATCGTCATCGTCCGTCTCGGAACGTTTGGATTTGCGGCTCATGATGAACCCCACGGAACTGATCAGCCCCGCCAGCACCAGGAACGTCATGGTGGGGAAGCCGGGTATCATGGCGAAGCCCAGCAGCAAGGCGCCGCCGATAAATAACGCCTTCGGTTGCGCGCCGATCTGTCCGCCGATATCGCGCCCCAGGTTTTCCGACTCATCCGTAGAGACGCGGGTGACGATAAAGCCGGCGGTGATAGAGATAAACAAAGCGGGAATCTGCGCCACCAGACCGTCGCCGATGGTCAACACCGAATAGATGGCGGCGGCGTCGCCGGCGCTCAGGCCGTTTTGCGTCACCCCAACCAGGATACCGCCGAGAATGTTAACCGCAGTGATGATCAAGCCCGCAATCGCGTCGCCTTTAACGAATTTCATGGCGCCGTCCATGGAGCCGTATAGCTGGCTCTCCTTCTCCACTTTAGCGCGTCTGATGCGCGCCTCGTCCATATCGATAACCCCGGCGCGCATGTCGCCGTCGATACTCATTTGTTTACCCGGCATGGAGTCCAGAGAGAAACGCGCGCTGACTTCCGCCACCCGCTCGGACCCCTTGGTGATAACCAGGAACTGTACGATGGTCAAGATAAGGAAGATAACGCCGCCCACCACCAGGTTGCCGCCAACGACAAAGTTACCGAAGGTGTAAACGATCTGCCCCGCATCCGCCTGCAGCAGAATCAAGCGCGTGGTGGTGATCGACAGCGCCAGCCGGAACATGGTCGTGATCAGCAACATGGAAGGAAACACGGAGAAATCCAGCGGCGATTTGATATACAGCGCCAGCATCAGAAGTATCACCGATACGCCCATGTTGAGGGCGATCATCACATCCACCAGCATGGTAGGCATGGGCAAGATCATCATAAAGATGATGCCCACCAGGAAAATCGCCAGCACCACGTCGTTGCGCTGGCTGAGCGCGCTCAGGACAGAAGCTCCTCTACTCATACGACAGAGTTCCTTGTTAGTTGATGATATTTCTTCAGGCTTTTACGCGCTTCCTCGGGACGCTCCAGCGCCCACAGCGCGTGACTGCGTATCAATAGAAACGGCGCGGTCTCCTGTTTCACGCCCAGCTCCCGCAGGCTGCGGTCGCTCAGAGTCAACGCATCTTTATAACGCGCCGCCTTCAGGCAGGCGAAAGCGAGTCCGCGCGTCACATAGGCGTCCTCAGGACAAAGTTTGGCGGTGGCCTGCAACAGGGTCAGCGCCTTTTTGTGATGATTCTGCTGGAGATACACGAACGCCAGCGCCAGCAACCATTCACGGTTGGCGGGACTGAGTGAGAGTGGCTCGCTCATCCGTCTAGGCCTCGATTAATGCATTGCGGTACTGGTTGAGGTAACGGATATCGTCCTGATTATCCCGCAAGATTTTCTCCGCCTTGCTGAACAACTCACGATCCTCCGGGGACTGCTGCGCCAGTTTTTGGAACAGCCCACGCACCTCCCCGTACTGACGTTCAAAGTCCACCGGCGACAACAGGCTTTCCGAGCTGACCCGGGGGCGGATGAATGAGTCCAGTAAAGAGGATTCTTCCCCTTTGCTGTACAACTGGCGCAGATGCGACACCACCTGACCGCCGGCGGGGGTGAATTTCTTATGCGACGGCAGCTGACGTTCGTCCGCTGCGTTGTAAAGAGAAAGCCCTTCAATATTGGAGCGCAAAGAGATGTTGGTCATGCGACAGCCTCCTCGTCCGTCCCGTTTTTAAACCAGTGGTCGAGCCCGGTCAGTCTGAGCGCCTCCAGCAGATTTTCCTGCGCGTCGATTACCCGCCATTGAGGCGGCCCGTAGGGCGCCAGGTGGGCGATGTTCAGCAGCAGCGTCAGCACCCGGGTGGAAGGATGCGGCGTCTCATCACAGCGGATAAGCACCCGCTCTTCGCCCTGCTCCGCCAGCTCGCGGCAGCGCATCAGAAACGCTTTCTCCGCTTCTGGGCGCAGGGGCCAGGGCATGCTCAGAATGACATCCATCAGAGATTACCCAACTTGCCGGTCAGTTCCTGATAGCGATAACGCAGTCGGCGGATAGCGCCGTCCAGGAAGTCAATGGACGCCTCGGAGACGTTCATGCAAATCGTCATCACCAGACGTCTTTCCCCCATCAGGCCAGGCTGGATCTGATAATCCGTGGAGGTTTGATAGTGGGTCAGTTGCAGCAGTTTTTCGGCGACTTCGTCCACTTCAAACTCCGGTAATTCATAACTGAGCGACACCGCCAGGCAGTCGTCGCGCTGGTCCAGGGTGATGCGCTCGCCGGTTTCGTAGCTCAGTGCGGTGACGCCTTCTCCCACGCCATTGACGCCCATGCTGCGACCATAGGCGTTCAACATGTTGTGAATCGCATTCATTATGTCGACTTACTCCTGTTCTGAATTGATCGTCGCCCCACTCTCATTCTTCCTGCTCCTTGATAAACAGCTGCTCAAGGGCTTCTCTGGAAACGCCCAGCAGGCGTTCCCGGTCGGCGGGGTCGTTGTAGGTTTTTTCGGGAATTTCGCGAAACACCGTGTCCACTTCCCGTAACAGGTATATCTGGTTTTCAATGCCCTGCACATTCATTTCCATCGGAATGGAAGCAATCTGGGACGGCTGCACCCAGTCCATGTCCTTGATGTCCAGCACTTTGCCCATCAGGTCCTGGCCGTCTTTGCAGTCACGCTGCTCGTAGATATCGCGCATGGTTCCCATGATGTCGCAGCATTGCTCATGCACGCCGCCCAGCAGCTTGAGCGCATACATGTCGTCCATGATGGCCTTGAGGCGCGACGGTTCAATGGACGGCCCCTGCGCGTTGTAATCGGCGCCCAGGGCTTTCATCAGGAACTTGCGCACAGTTTCAAAAGGACGCCCTTTATGGCGCTCGACAATGGTTCGATAGGTCTGAGTAATGCCGCCGTAGTTCAGCACTGCATCGCGATAGGCGTCCCGCAACATCTGGACGTCCGTCTTCAAACGATCGGCGAATTCAGAAGCGGTCAGCGATACGTTCAGTCCCGCCCGCACCGATTCGCCTTTGGTGTTCATCAGTTCCGTGGCGGCGTTTTGAATCAGCTTCAACTGCTCCGCTTTATCCGCGCCGCCGGCCTTGGCCTCTTTCTCCAGCACCTGCAAGGCCACGAACTGCAATGTCGGGTCTTTGGAGAATTCCTCCAACCGTCGCATCAATTGCTGAGGGGTGGAAGGAAAGTTACTGGCCATGCGCTCAATGAGCACTTTCATTTTGACGTTCTTCAGCAAGTCGGGAACCTGATCCATCATCTCCCGAATTTTCTCGATCAGGATCTGCTGAGTGTTCTCTTTCTTGCCGGTGGACATTTCCCGCCGCGCCAACGTTTTCTCCGCTCGCTCCTTGAACAGAAGGGACACTTCCTCTTTGGCGTCTTCCAGTAAAGAGGACGCGCTCTGTTTCACCTGCACATTTTCCCCGTGCAGCTTGCCCTGTCGGGTAACCGCTTCATTCGTGGACATCGACCCGCTCTGCAGGACAGGAGCGCTGGTCCGGTTGACGATTTGCTCACTCAAGTTTGCGATCTCCGGCAATTGAACATGCAACTTTCTCCCTGTTGGTAACACCCATAAGAAGAAAGTTTTTCTGCGAAAGTTAATTTCCGCTTAAAGGAGTCAAACGTGAGCCAGTTGAGCCATGTGTTATCAGACCTGCGCTCGGCCATCGCCGAGGTGCAACCGGTCGGCCTGCGCGGCCGGGTGACCAACGTGGTCGGCACCATCATCCGGGCGATCGTTCCCGGCGCGCAAATTGGCGAGCTTTGCTATCTGGAATCCGAAGGCGCCCCGAGATTGCTCGCCGAAGTGGTGGGGTTTCAGGAAAAAGAAGCGCTGCTGACGCCTATGGGGGACATGCTGGGCATATCCACCGCTACAGAGGTGATCACCACAGGACAATCCCATCACATCGCTGTCGGCCCTCATCTGCTGGGACGCGTGCTGGACGGCATGGGCAATCCGATGGACGGTAAAAACGCGGATTTTCCGTCAGACCTGCAGCATTATCCGGTCTACGCCGATGCGCCCTCCCCCATGATGCGCCGCATGATCAGCGAACCGCTCAGTCTCGGCGTGCGCGCCCTGGACGGCTTGCTCACCTGCGGCGAAGGCCAGCGGATGGGCGTATTCGCCGCCGCCGGCGGCGGTAAGAGTACGTTGCTGTCCATGCTGGTCATGGGGGCGGACGTGGACGTCATCGTTATCGCCCTGATCGGGGAACGGGGCCGCGAGGTGCGGGAATTCATCGAGCATAACCTGGGTCCGGAGGGCCTGGCCCGTTCAGTGTTGGTGATCTCCACGTCGGACCGCCCGTCCATGGAGCGCGCCAAAGCCGCGTATGTGGCCACCACCATCGCCGAATATTTCCGCGACCAGGGCCAGAGAGTGTTGTTGCTGATGGATTCAGTCACGCGTTTCGCCCGGGCGCAACGGGAAATAGGTCTCGCGGCGGGCGAACCACCCACCCGTCGCGGCTTTCCGCCTTCCGTCTTCGCCACCCTGCCCAAGCTCCTGGAACGTGTGGGCTTCAACGATAAAGGCTCCATTACCGCGCTCTACACCGTGCTGGTGGAAGGGGATGACATGTCCGAACCCATCGCCGACGAGGTGCGCTCCATTCTCGACGGCCACATTGTGCTCTCGCGCAAACTGGCCGCAGCCAACCATTATCCCGCTATCGACGTGCTCGCCAGCACCAGCCGGGTAATCACCGCCATCACCAGCCCGGAGCACCGTCAGGCGGCGGGCAAGATGCGCGAGCTGATGGCCAAGTACGTGGATGTGGAGCTGCTGGTGAAGATCGGTGAATACCAGCGTGGCAGCGATCCGCTGGCGGACGAGGCCATCGCCAAGATCGATCGTATCCGCGGCTTTCTGAAACAGCCGACGGATGAGAAATGCGACTTCCAAACCACGCTGAGCGCTCTGGCGCAGACGGTGTAAACCATGCTGTCCGCACTGGCCGACATTAAAAAGCTGCGCGAGCGCAATGCACAGGCGGAGGCGCTTAAAAAGCGCCAATTTCTGGCGCAGAAGCAGGCGCAGGTCGAGGAAGCCAAACGCGACCTGCAACAGTTTGAGATATGGCGAGTACAGGAAGAGCATCGTCTCTACGACGGCATCATGGGGTCGGAGGTCGGCCTCAAGGAAATCGACAAAGTCAAACATCAGATCGGCATGCTGCGCCTGAAGGAAGTCTCATTGGCGGAGCAGGTAGAGAACGCAAAACAAGAACAAAAACAAGCAGAAGCGGCGTTGCGTCAGGCGGAACAGGCCCTGGCGGAAGCCGGCAAAGCCGTAGAAAAGTGTCAGATGCTTATTGAGCAGGTGACTGCCGAAGCCAACGCGGAGGCCCAGCGACTCGAAGACCTCGAGCTTGAGGAAGCCAGCGAAACCAATTTTTCACGCCCCCAAAACTAAACACAGAAATCCAGAATCATTATGAGAATATCCAATCGCACATCAGGTTCCTCGGACAGGGAAAAAGAGTCGGAAGCGGTCTCGGAAAGCTCCCTGCAACAGTTCAGCAAATTAATGGAGACCAAGTCCGTCAACCCGGATAAGTTCCGGCAAACGGAAGAGCAGTCACAGGAAAAACCGGTGCCGGATAAAGTTCGCAACGCCATGATTGAAATGGTGAAAAATGCGTTCAAAGCGACGGAAAACCTGGCGCAGCCCTCTAAGCCCGGCCAGATGGACCCCAAGACCTCCATCCCGTCTTTGACGCAGACTTTCGCCCAAAAATCTCCGGCAGGAGAGAAAGGCGGACTTCTGGATAAACCAGAGCTGGCGCAACCCAAGCAATCACTGCCACAAGAGCAAACGCCGCGGGAACTCAGCCTTTTCGCCTCCCAAGACAACAACGGCGCTGAACTCAGCCAGCTCGACACGTTACAGAGCAAGCTGCCGCTACCCGGAGACAAGCCGGAGCTTTCTCCACCCAAAAACGATGAACAGTTCGGTCAACTCAAGACGGAAACCACCGTCCCGGAGTACGCCAAGTCGAACCCTGACACACACACCTCCTCCCTTCTAAATAACCCGGATAAAACCACATCGGAAACCTCAGGGGCCCCGAAAAATCCATTGCAAGAAGCTAAGCCCGACTCATCCGGTCGCAAATCCGTTCAGCTCAAAGACGATCAGTCTCAAGCCAAACTTGATACAGTCAAAGACCCCAAAGTCGCCACTGATAAACTACAGCCGAAAACGGAAACACAGTCCAAGCAGGAAGAGCCTGCTAAGTCAGAGTCCGCACAAACCAAACTGGACGCCATGGTCGAACAAAAGCCAGTCGCCAAGGAGCCATTACAAACCAGACCGGACAACAAGGCGGACACTCACCCCAAACCTGAGACGACCAACAAGTCAGAACCAGCCCAATCCAAGACTGAGAACACGCCACCTAAAACAGACGGCCAAGCCAAAACAGAGCCGACTCAACCTAATCGCGATCCCGCTCAGCCGAAGCCGGAGAACAAAGCAGACACCCAGTCCAAACCTGAAGTAACGAACAAGTCCGAACCTGCTCATACAAAACCTGAGAACACGTCGCCTAAAACGGATGTCCAAGCTAAAACAGAGCCTACTCAGCCTAATCGCGATTCCGCTCAACCGAAGCCAGAAAACAAAGCTGATACCCAGACCAAACCTGAGAACACACCGTCTAAAACAGATGGCCAAACCAAAACAGAGCCGACTCAGCCTAGTCACGACCCCGCTCATCCAAAGCCTGAGAACACGACACCTAAAACTGATCCCACTCAGCCTAACCGTGATCCTTCGCAACCGAAGCCAGAAAACACGCCGCCCAAAACGGACGGCCAAGCTAAAACTGATCCCGCTCAACCGAAACCGGAAAACAAAGCGGACACCCAGCCCAAGCCTGAGGTGACGAATAAGACAGAGCCTGCTCAATCCAAGCCTGAGAACACGTCGCCTAAACCGGATGTCCAAGCTAAAACGGACCCAACACAGCCAAATCGCGACCCTGCGCAACCAAAGCCGGAAAACAAAACGGACACTCAGCCCAAGCCTGAGGTGACGAATAAGTCAGAACCAGTTCAAACCAAGCCTGAGAACACACCACCCAAAACGGACGGCCAGTCTAAAACTGAGCCCACTCAACCTAATCGCGATCCAGCTCAAGCGAAGCCAGAAAACAAAGCGGACACCCAGTCCAAACCTGAGGTGACGAATAAGTCAGAGCCAGCCCAGACAAACCCCGAGAACGCATCGCCTAAAACGGACGTCCAAGCTAAAACTGACCCAACACAGCCTAACCGCGATCCTTCGCAACCGAAACCGGAAAACAAAGCGGACACCCAGCCCAAGCCTGAGGTGACGACCAAGTCCGAACCTGCTCATACAAAACCTGAGAACACGTCGCCTAAAACGGATGTCCAAGCTAAAACTGAGCCCACTCAGCCAAACCGCGATCCTGTGCAACCAAAGCCGGAAAACAAGGCGGATACTCAGCCCAAACCTGAGGTGACGAATACGTCAGAGCCAGCTCAGACAAAACCCGAGAACGCATCGCCTAAAACGGACGTCCAAGCTAAAACAGAGCCTACTCAGCCTAATCGCGATCCTGCGCAACCAAAGCCGGAAAACAAGGCGGATACCCAGTCCAAACCTGAGGTGACGAATAAGTCAGAGCCAGCCCAGACAAAACCCGAGAACGCATCGCCTAAAACGGACGTCCAAGCTAAAACTGAGCCCACTCAGCCAAACCGTGATCCTGCGCAGCCGAAGCCGGAAAACAAAGCGGACACCCAGCCCAAACCTGAGGTAACAAACAAGTCAGAACCTGCTCAAACCAAACCTGAGAACACGCCACCAAAAACGGATGTCCAAGCTAAAACAGAGCCTACTCAGCCTAACCGCGACCCCGCTCAGCCGAAGCCGGAAAACAAAGCCGACACTCAGTCCAAGCCTGAGGTGACGAACAAGTCCGAACCTGCTCAAACTAAACCTGAGAACACACCGCCTAAAACGGATGTCCAGGCTAAAACTGAACCCACTCAGCCTAACCGCGATCCTGCGCAACCAAAGCCGGAAAACAAAGCAGATACCCAGCCTAAGCCTGAGGTGACGAATAAGTCAGAGCCTGCTCAAACAAAATCCGAGAACACACCGCCTAAAACGGACGTCCAAGCTAAAACTGACCCAACACAGCCTAACCGCGATCCTTCGCAACCGAAGCTGGAAAACAAAGCGGACACCCAGCCTAAGCCTGAGGTGGCGAATAAGTCAGAGCCGGCTCAGACAAAATCCGAGAACACACCGCCTAAAACGGATGTACAGGCTAAAACTGAGCCCACTCAGCTTAACCGCGATCCTTCGCAACCGAAGCTGGAAAACAAAGCGGACACCCAGCCTAAGCCTGAGGTGACGAATAAGTCAGAGCCGGCTCAGACAAAATCCGAGAACACACCGCCTAAAACGGATGTACAGGCTAAAACTGAGCCCACTCAGCTTAACCGCGATCCCGCTCAACCGAAGCCAGAAAACAAAGCAGACACTCAGCCCAAACCTGAGGTGACGAATAAGTCAGAGCCAGCTCAATCCAAGACTGAGAACACGCCACCTAAAACCGACGGCCAAGCTAAAACTGAGCCCACTCAGCCAAACCGCGATCCTGTGCAACCAAAGCCGGAAAACAAGGCGGATACTCAGCCCAAACCTGAGGTGACGAACAAGTCGGAGCCTGCTCAACCGAAGTCAGAGAACAAGACAGATACGCCGGCAAAAGGCGATCTTCAATCTAAAGCTGAAACTCAAGACAAGGTCGATCATATCCGTCCACAACAGGCATCATCACAGGCCAATCCGGATGGGCAAAGCAAGCCTCAATCCCATGACAAATCCGAGCTGCCGCAAAACAAAAGCTCAACACGCCAGCCTGTAAACGGTCCCTCTGAGCACTCGACGTCAACGCCGAAGAAGGTGGATAAAACAGGCCAAGCGCTTGAACCCACCGCGAAGTCGGGCGCTCAACAGGGCGATCCCAATTCATCCGAGCGCCAGTCATCCGTTATAAAAACGGCAGTCCCGGGCGCAGAGGGCGCTAAATCTCATAAAGCGACAGCGTCCGATCCTCATCAGGTAAGTCAGAAGACGGATCAGCCCGGACTTACCACTGAGCACGCCAGCAGGACTCAACCGACGCCCCATTCTAAGACCTCCCCCATCGACGTCAATGCGCTTCAGGCGGATGGCAAGACGGGGCCGAAGAGACAGGAAGGCGGCGTTCACAGCAAAGTGGAAACAGGCAAACCTGAGCTGCACGCCGGCGAGTTTCAGCGTCCAGGCAGCCTTCCCGCCAACAAAGTGACGAGCAAGGGCTCCGCCTCCTCCGATCATCAGGAGCGCCGCGAGAAGCCCTCGACGCCGCAGAAAAACAAAGAGAAAACGGAGCAACCACAGGAGCGTCGCGAAGGGCAGGTGGAAAGCTTCCAGGTGCAGCCGGCGCAACAGAACCAATCCCGCGATCCCGTCGCCAACACCAGCGCAACGGAGACCAGCAAGGTCTCCACGCAGGAGAAAGTGGCGGAAATGCAGAAGATCGTCGATCAGATCGTGAGTCGCGTTCTGGTCAGCAAACCAGGCTCTGGGCAGCCGGAAGAGCTGCGTTTAATGCTGAGTTCCGGACCGCTGAAAGGCACGGAAATCGCCATTATGCGCAAACATGGCGACATTCAGCTGAGCTTTAATACTCCCAATCCTGAAACTCAGGCCTTCCTGGTGTCACTAAAGGGAGAGATGAGCACATCCCTGAGGAGCAAGCTGCCGAATGAACGTTTCGAGGTCAGGATTCAAGAAAGCAAAAAAGCCAGTCCATACGGTAAAGCGCCAGTGCGCCGCGCCAAAGGCCAGCAGCAATGATTAAGTCGCTGAAGCTACCCCGGCTGGGGCGAACGCAGGTGAATCTGGATAACCTGATCTGCGCCCGCCGCCGCCCGTTTGCGGCGCAATTGCCTGAGCATACCGCCCAGTTCAATCTGCGCCGACTGGAGATGCTGGAGACTTACGCCAGCATCGCCTTTTACGCCGAGGGGCGTCGCGGTCATCTGCATTTGGACATCCGCGCCATCAGCGCGCTGCTGGGTGAGCATCAGGACGCCGCCATCTATCCGGAGGCCCTTCTATCAGCCTTACTGGCGGCGCAACTGAATGGCCCTCTGCAGGCGCTTTCCTTTGTCTTACAGACTGAGCTGGAACTGGATGAGATCAGCCAGGACAGCACCATGGTTCTGGCTGGCGTCCGCATCGGCATGCAAATAAGCGCCGCCGGCAATACCGGACTGGGGCTGCTGACGCCGCCACCGCATCTTGCCGAGCGCATCGCCGCATTGCTCGCCACCCTGCCCGCTGAACCAGCGCCAGCGCCGATCACGCCAACGGCGTCGGCGCAATTGCTGCTGGCGGAACGTCGGATGTCTCTCAATGACTTCAAAGGCCTGGAGCCCGGAGACGTGCTGATGCTGCCGCCAGGCGCGTCCGCAGATCTGGTGACGCTGCGCCTGCCTGGATACGGCGCCTGCCGCGCCCGCTTAGATGATCACAAATTAGTACTGGTGACGCCCATGACTTCAGAAACACAACACATTTCCGAACCTCTCGACGCCCCATCCGACCTGGGCAACCTGGAATTGAAGCTGGAGTTTCATCTCGGCTCTCTCAATCTGACTCTGGCCGAGCTGTCGCAAATGACCGAAGGCGCCGCCTTTGATCTCGGCCTGAGCCTGGAAGCGCCGGTGGCGATGAAAGTGAACGGACAAACCGTAGCCCGCTGCGAGCTGGTGGAAATCGATGGGCGTCTGGGGGCGCGCGTAGTACGGTTGACCGGCGACAGCGAGGTCGGCGGGCATGACTGATATACAGGCGATTCCTCTTATCGGGACACTGGTCCTGCTGTCGCTGATCCCGTTCATCGCCATCATGACCACTTCCTTTATCAAGCTCGCCGTGGTGTTCAGTCTGCTGCGCAACGCTCTCGGCATACAGCAGATTCCACCGAACATGGCGTTGTACGGGCTGGCCATTGTGTTGTCGATCTACATCATGGCGCCGGTGGGCTATCAGATTGCGGACACCGTGAAAGAAAAAGGCTTTGACCTGAGCCACGCGGAGTCGCTCAAGGAACTGGCCAACAGCGCCATCGAGCCCATGTCCGACTTTCTGACCAAACACTCTTCGGAAAAGGAGCGCGGCTTCTTCATGGAAAGTGCGGCGACCCTGTGGCCCAAAGAGTACGCAGCGCGCCTGGACACCAACAGCATGCTGGTGCTGGTGCCTTCATTCACCATCAGCGAGTTGAAATCCGCCTTTGAAATCGGCTTTCTGCTGTATCTGCCCTTTATCGCCATCGACTTGATCGTCTCCAACATCCTGCTGGCCATGGGGATGATGATGGTGTCGCCGATGACGATCTCGCTGCCCTTTAAATTACTCCTGTTCGTGCTTCTGGACGGCTGGACCCGATTAACCCATGGCCTGGTGTTGAGTTACCAATGAGCGAAGCGGAAGTCATTCATTACGCCAGTCAGCTGCTGATGTTGGTGCTGGTGCTGTCAATGCCCACCGTCATCGTCGCGGCGGTGGTGGGCACGCTGGTGAGTCTGGTGCAGTCGCTAACCCAGATTCAGGATCAGACCCTCTCCTTCGCCATCAAGCTGATCGCGGTATCTATCACCATCATGCTCACCGCGCGCTGGCTGGGCATTGAAATCTACCACTTTTCCATGAACATCCTTGACCACATCGAGTTGATCGGCCCCTCATGATGACCCATTTGATGAGCGACACGCTGACGCTGTTCATGTTCACCGTGCCGCGTCTGCTGGCGGCCATGTCAGTCATGCCGTTCCTGAGCAAAAGCTTCTTCGGCGGCACATTGATCCGCAACGGCGTGGTGCTCAGTCTGTCTCTGTTTCTGTTCCCCGTGGTGGACGAAGGTTACAAGCCGGAAACCATGGCGCCGCTGATGTATGCACTTATTATTTTCAAGGAAATGATCATTGGATTCTGCCTGGGCTGGCTGGCGGCGCTGCCGTTCTGGGCGCTGGAGGCGGTGGGGTTCTTTATCGACAACCAGCGCGGCTCCACCATGGCCAGCGCCATGAACCCGTTGACCGGTTCTCAAGCCTCCCCTGTCGGCATTCTGTTCGTACAGACCTTCACCACCCTGTTTTTCCTGGGAGGCAACTTCCTCACCCTGATGGGCGCTATTTACGCCAGCTATCACGCCTGGCCGATCTTCTCATTTTTCCCAAGGATCGAGCTGTCGGCAGCGGGCTTTTTCTTCGCCCAGCTGGATTACTTCATGAGTATCGTCGTCTTGTTCGCCGCCCCGCTGATCGCCTGTATGTTTCTGGCGGAGTTCGGCCTCGGTCTGGTCAGCCGCTTCGCCCCCCAGCTAAACGTTTTCTTCCTGTCCATGCCGGTAAAAAGCCTGGTGTGCATGGTCATGCTCACTTTCTATGTGGGCGTGTTGATGCGCATTTTCGACGAGCGTTATCTACGCACCTTTGATCTGTTCAAACAGCTCAACGTGCTATGGGGGTCATGACGCATGAGCGATGAAAAGACCGAAAAGCCCACCCCCAAAAAGCTCCGCGACGCCCGAAAAAAAGGCCAGGTCGCCCATAGTAAAGACGTGGTGTCCACCGCCACTATCTGCGCGATGTTTCTGTTGTTGCTGGCCACCTCCGACACCTATCTCTCGCACTTGAGCATTCTGATCGAACTGCCCGCGCAATACATGGACAGGCCATTTCTGGAGGCGCTGCCCATGGTGGTCGACAATGTGCTGCATGAGCTGATTTATCTGACGCTAATGCCCATCGGCGTGGTCATGGTCTCCGCTATTCTGGCCAACTTTCTGCAAGTAGGCGCGTTGTTCGCCGTGGAATCACTGAAGCCCGACCTCAAGAAGCTCAATCCGGTTGAAGGCTTCAAGAAAATCTTCTCCGTCAAAAACCTGATCGAGTTCATCAAATCGCTGATCAAAGTGGGTGTGTTGTCCTATCTGGTCTATATGCTGATCAAGGAAAACCTCAATGACTCCGCCCGGCTGCACTACTGTGAAGTCGAGTGCATCCCAAACTTTGTCGGGACGCTGCTGAAGCAGCTCATTCTGTATTCCGCCATTACTTTCATCGCTCTCGCAGCGGCGGATTTCTTCATTCAGAAGCAACAGTTTATCAAACAGCAGAAAATGAGTAAGGACGAGGTCAAGCGGGAGTACAAACAGATGGAGGGCAGCCCGGAAATCAAGGGCAAGCGCAAACAGATTCACCGGGAAATGATGAACACCTCCGTCCCGGCTCAGGTGAAGAAGTGCTCCGCCATCGTCACCAACCCCACCCACTTGGCGGTCGGCATTTATTATGAAAAAGGCGTGGAGGACGTGCCCAAAGTCATCGTGAAAGGCGCGGATCAAATGGCAAAAGTCATCCGCAAGATCGCAGAAGAAGAAGGCATTCCCATGATGGAAAACGTGCCGCTCGCCCGTGGTCTGTGGAAACGGGCTCAGGTCAACGACTACGTGCCTCCTGATCTGTTCGAAGCCGTTGCGGCGGTGCTGCAGTGGGTAGACAGTCTCGATCAGCAGAAACAGCGACGCTGATTTCTACAATAGCCAAGAAACCTCTGAAAAACGTTGGCGAGGCCGCCAGCGCAAGGAAAAAGTCGGTGAAAAAACGCCGCAGATAGTTTTTCAGAGGTCCCCTAAAACCGCTGAATGCACATTTTAGCGCCCTATCCATTGGGCGCTTTGCAGGATTCCTTCTAAACTTAATTTACCAACCTCACTGATGTAGCTGCGTCATGCCCAAGTCCACCGTCCTGGCTATTGGTCTGCTGCTGTTACAAGGATTGTGGACGCCAACCGCACTGGCGGAGCCGCCGCCAATCCGGATCTGTTATGAATCAGATCCCATGCCGCCCTATTCTCTTTCCGATGCGGACGCCTTGCGCGACCGGGCTGGCGTTCTGCCTGAGCTGATTCATAACGCCGCCGAACGAGTCGGCTTGCTGTATAAGTTTTATCGACGCCCCTGGAAGCGCTGCATTCGCGATCTGGAAGAAAACCGCCTGGATGCGCTCTTCGCCGCAATCTGGCTAAAAGAAAGGGAAGCCTGGGGCGTCTATCCATACATCAATGGCGAGCTGGACGCCAGCCGACGCCTGTGGAGCTCCATCTATCCCATCTTCGTCCCCAATAACAGCAAGCTCCAGTACACCGATGGGATCTTCCAGGGCGTTAAATACGGCGTCTCCGCGCCGGTAGGCTACGTCGCCTATCAAAAACTGGAGGTAATGGGAATTCTGGCGCCCAGCAACCCGACGCCGGAAACCGGCTTTGAACTGCTCACCCGCAACCGACTCGACGGCTATGTCATCGACCAGGCCATCGGCCGCACGCTGGCGAGAAACATGGGGCTCAGCGACGCCATCACCACGCTGCCGGAGCCCTTCCTGGTCTCCGATTGGTATTTGGTCATCTCACACAAATTCTACGATGAACGCAGCCAGGATTCTGAAACACTCTGGAACGCCCTGGCGCAAACACGCGAGGAAATGGGCGAGTATTTGCTGGAAAAATATATGAAAGAAGAATGAGCGACGCTTGGCTGTCTGGGCGGTAGAATGAGCGCCCAAGACCAACAAGAACGCTCCTTTTACTCGTGAATTCACTGCTCGCTTATTCGCCGCACTACGATTTCCACCTCCCGGGCATAGCGGCGCTGCATCCATTTGACGTCAAAAAATACAGTCGGGCCTGGGGCGTCCTCCTGCAACGCTTCGGGGACGAGCTCGCCAAATACAGGCTCCAGATCGACGCGCCGGTTTCACTGGAAACTCTGGGGCTTGCGCACTCTTACGAATATCTGGCGTCCCTGAGTCACTCAGCCGCCATCAGCCGAGTGGTGGAAAGTTCACTGGTGAAATGGCTGCCCGCCTCGCTATTACAAAAGGGCCTGCTCATTCCCGCCAAATACGCCGTGGCGGGAACCCTCGCCGCCGCTCGCACAGCCATTGATGACCAGGCTATTGTTTTCAACTTGGGAGGCGGTTTCCACCATGCCTTCAGAGATCGTGGCGAGGGCTTTTGTTTCTTCTCGGATGCAGCGCTGGCGATCCAATTGCTGCGAGCGGAAAAACGCCTGAACAGCGCCGATGAGGTGCTGATGATCGATCTGGACGCGCACCGGGGTAACGGATTCGAAAGCTACATCGCCTCCGACGCAATGGTCCACAACTTTGATATGTATAACTTTCAGACGTATCCGGGACTACATCCGGGCGATGCAGATGAGTTTCCGTTTATGCTTCCCTTGCGCGCCGGCACGGAAACCGAGGGCTACCTGGATATCCTAAGAGAAGAACTCCCCCGCCTCTTTGCCCATGTCAAACAGCCCAAGCTGGCCTTTTACAATGCAGGAACGGATATATTAAAAGGCGACAAACTAGGTGGCCTGAGCGTTGATTATAACGGGGTGAAAGCGCGGGACCATTTCGTTCTGGACATGCTGGCCACACACAAGATTCCAACGGTCATTATGACCAGCGGCGGCTATTCCAAAGATTCTTACCGGCTGATCGCAGATCTGGCTCAGCACTTATTGGAAACGCCTTAATGGCTCGTGTGAGAAGCGAACGTCATCGTCCGCCGCTCAGGTAGAGAACGAGCCGCTATTACAACGGCTCGGCTTCACCTACAACACCTACAACTCGATAGTCATGAACAGACTATTGGGGTCTTCGATGTAGCCCGCAAACGGGCCGCACAGAGTAAAACCATAGTGCGCGTAGAGCTGGTGGGCGGGTCGAAAGGCCGCCATAGAGCCGGTTTCCAGGCTTAAGCGACGGTAATTACGCTGACGCGCTTCTTCCAGAATATGACGCAATAAATGCGAAGCGACGCCTTTCCGAAGGTGCGCGGTCGCCGTGCGCATGGACTTCAACTCACCGTGCCCAGCGTCCAGTTCTTTGAGTGCGCCGCACCCCATCAACTCAGCGCCGTCCCAGACAGTCCAGAAGGTGACCTCAGGCTTTTTCAGACCCGACAGATCCAACGCATGAATGCTCTCCGGCGGCGAATTCTCCGCCATTCCCCGAAGATGTTCCTGTAACAACTCAGCCACTTCAGGGCCGCTTAGATCATCAATCCTGATTTCCATAACAAACCATTGCATTAAGTGGAAAACAACGCAGGCGCAATCGCCGGCAGGTTATACAACCCTGTACGCTCGGAACATGTGCGGATATTTATGATTATTGCTGCAGGATTCTAATGCAGCGTCGCGAGTTTGGCGACGCTGTCGGGGAGAAAAATACGTGAATTTACGCCGAGAGACTTACAAAGTCTGACTTTCCAATATCCGACTGTTCATCGCCTGAGTCAGAGCTTCCATTTGGTCATCCACATTGGCGCGGATGACGCCGAAGTTGCTTTCGATCTGGCAATCGCCGTCGCCCAGATTGGGGTCTGCGATGACTTCAAATTTTTCCAGGCCTGGATAGAACTCCAGCGCCTCCTTGATCTTGGCGCGCACCGGCGCCGCCACGTCGGTGGCGATCTTGACCGTCACCTGTGCGCCTTCGCCAATGTGATAGAGCGCTTTACGCACGACCTGATAGGCAAGCTCTTCTTTGTCGAATTCGTTGAGGATCTTGCGCACGGATTCAATCACCAGATTAGTCAGCGTCTGCTCGATTTCCTGATAGGAGTGAATGATTTGCGCGGCGTTAGCGAGCATCAGCTCCACTTGCTTATGACGCGCCTCGCGTAGGCCTTCCTCGAAGCCTCGCTTTTTCTCTTCCTCATAGGCTTCCCGCGCCTGCTGCATGATCATGTCAGCCGAATGCCGCGCCTCAAGTATGGTCTGCTCAGCATCTCTTAGCTGGCGATAATCCTCTGACTTGAGTACGCCTGCGGGGCCAAAGTCAGCCTGGGAGTCGTTCAATCGAATAACAGAAAGCATGATGGGTCAATCTCCCGGTAGAGTTTAAGCATGAGGCGTTGCGCTTCCTGGATCTGCTCCGGCGCAGCCTGTCGCATGAATGCCGCGTCGCACATGCCGCTAACTGCATGAGGTAATTTCAACGCCAGGCGTTTGACGACGGATTGGGGAACGCCGTTCAGCGCACAGGCCAGCATATTCAGGCCTGCGGAGCGCAGCCCCTGGGACACTGCTTCCTGATCCATCCAGTCCGCAATTCCGAGATCTATACAAAAGGTCGGCGCATTTCTGGCCAGAAACGGCGCTTTCGACACCGCGAAGCGATGCAGTTCCGCCGGCGCCGCCACCGCTTCCGCACGCTTGGGAATGCGCGCCGAGTAGGCTAAGGCGCCCCCCAGCATGATCATGCGTTGCAATGCCTCACCCGCCAGCAGTGGCAGTCTCTGATAAGAGGCGGCGAAGTCGCAATCCATTGTTTTAGCCAGCCCGCAACGCTGCAGAATATAGTCGGACATAATCTTGCGGCTGTCCGGCCGCCGCCACAGGCGCTCAATCGCTTCCCAATGCGGGTCGTCGCTCAGCCAGCTGGAATCCAGATAGTCCGCCGGATAGCGATAAAAATCGTGGACCTGTCGCAACATCAGGTTACGGTAGCGGGCCGAGGTGGGAATAAGGTCGATCATGCCAGTTTCTGGATGGCCGGAGTCTGGATTTTACGTGGAATCCAACCCGCTCTCACCGCGTAGTACAAGGCGCCGACAATCAGCAGCACCAGCAGCGCGCCGATACCCGCCCACAGATACATCATGCCGCCATTGGACACTTCCTCAGGAGACGTAATCCGCTTCAGGCTCGATGGAAACAAAGCGACGGAGACTTGGTCGTAATCCAGGCCGAGAATACTGTTAGAGACCAGCGCTTTAATCTTCGGCGTCAGGGTTTCGATCGGCGCATCCTCGACGTATTTAATAAATACCGAGGCGGTGCTGGGCTTGGGATTCTTGTCGAATTTATCCCCTTCCTGCATCACCACATGCACCCTCGCCACCAACACGCCGTCGATGTTCGACAATGTGTGCGACAACTCCTGGGAAATGGCGTAGATGAAGCGCGCTTTCTCTTCAGTGGGCGAAGAAATCAGGCCGTCTTTAGCAAAAATATCCCCCATGGTGGCGAAATGCTGCTTAGGATAGCCCTGTCTCTGCAACACGCTGATGGCGCGAGCCACCTGCTGCTCGGGCAGCTTCAGACGCACGTTCTGGTCTTTACCGGCGCCGAGCACTTCCATCTCCACGTTAAAGCCCGTGGAACGGAGAATCGCATACATCTCATTGCCTTCCTGCTGGCTCAAACCGCTGTACAGCTCGGTTTTACAACCGCCCAGCAGCAGTAACAGCAAACACAGTCCGGACCGCCAAATCTGTCGCTTTTTCATAGCATACCCTTCAGTCTATTGCGCTCTTAACAGGCTTTCCGCATTCTTGTTGACCTTACTGGTCACCGCCAACGCCATCTGCTGTTGAATGGAAATCTGACTGACTTCAAAGAACAGCTTGTTGGCTTCCGCCGGCGAGCTGACAGGCTGATTCATACGTTGCTCCAACGCATGAATACGCTCCTGATAGCCTTTCCCCATGGCCTGCAGCTTGTTCAGAATGGTGTCGCCTAAGCTGATGAACGGTTTTTCCGCGTTCTGCGTCGCATAGGTTTGATGCACCACCTGCACATTGCTTGCCGCATGCGGGCGCCCCGCTTCCATCACCTCAGTAAAGCGGGCGATTTCATGAGCGTTGGCGCCGGAGCTGACCGGCTGCGCAAAGTCTTTCTGAAGCGCCTGATCCGGCGCGACGGCGGCTATTGCTGCGTCCATTGCTTACCCCTCAGCCGCCAGCAGAATTTCTTCCGCCAGGGAGCCTTTGAAGTCAGGATTGGAGGTCAGGCGAGGTATCAGGTCTTCCGCATCCCGCTCGCGTCCAGACCGTTTCATGGCGAATACCAGCAACGCCAGCGCGTCCATGTTTTCGTAGTCCAGCGCGGCCAGATTATCGGACAACAGCTTGACGCCGCTTTCAAAATCGCCGCCGGCGATCTTGGTCGCCGCCATACCCAGCCCTGCGGCAGTATGGCTGGTTACATCGTCGGCGATCGCCGCCACGCCGCCGAAAATAACTTCAGCGTCCTGTAACCTGCCCTGCTCACAAGCCAGGACGCCGATTTCCGACACCCGCTTGATGAGATTTTCAGGATATAACATAAGCAAATCCTCTCAGTGTTCCTGATATTCCCGCCGCCGCTCTCACCAGAAAGCCTGCGGCGGGGATAACCGGGCCCAAAATAAAGCCGGGCCCGAGCAATCGAGTGGCTATTAAGCCGCCTGACCGATTTTCTTGATGGCGTCCATGATCAGCTTGTGAATCAGCGACATCAGTTCTCTTTTCAGAGCGTTCTTTTCCGCTTCTTCGTACATGCCTTTCATCATGTCCAGCATTGCATCTGGACTTGATGGAACGTCAATTCCACCTGCGCCGTCCAAGGTCATTCCACCCAAGCTACTTACGTCTGCCATATTCAGTTCCTCTTAAAAATTAATAAACAATTGGCCTTCCTTCGTTTTCAGGCCGTCTTCAACACGTGGCGGATCAGTCGCCTAACGCTGAAGTTTGGACCAGGTCTGCTCCAGCACGACGATGGCGCGATCAATGCTTTCCTTAAAAGCATTGTGCCGTTTGAAGTCGTCCTGATTCAGACCGGAATTCAGTTTGCGCCGCACGCTGGCGGACGCATTGGTTAATTCATTGATCACGTTTCTCAGCATGACTCCGCCGGAGTCCTTACTGATATTTTCCGCATTGATTTCGGTGTCTACGGGTTGATTTCTTAACATCGGATTTAACATGCCTAGTCCACTCCTAATCGATATTGGATCAGTTTGTCTCCTCTGCGGAGCTGCAACATATGGGGGGTGATTTCCTCCACCCGATAGCCGTAATTAAGCTGGCTGCCGACGAAGTACTTCTCCCCGTTGCTGAGTACGAAGAACGGGGTTTTGCCCATGTAAATGCCTTTCACCACCAGATTGGGCAACGGCGCCAGCGCCATCTTGGTGTCCGCAGTGACCATATCTTCGAACCCGATCACGCCAGGCACATCCACCTGCAGACGACCGCGGTTCTTTTTCCACGCGACGTCATCGTCCACATTGCCTTTCAGCACCAGAAAGCCGGGGCGGTCCCCCTTGAACACAGACACGTTGGAGTAGCCAAGGGCGGTCAGCGCAATTTCGGCGCCTTTAATCAGCTCATCGGTCACTTTCACCTTGAGCGTGGCCTGCAGATTTTTAGACTCCAGCCAGCGCGCCAGGCGATTTAACTCTCCAGCGTCGTTCACGTAGCCTTCCACCAACCAGCTCATCCCATCCGCAAGCGCGAGCACTTTCACATTGGGCAATCCCAGTGTTTGCGACAGCTCGCTTTGCAGGTTGGCGCGGTCAGCGGCGACAACGCCTTCTTTGGATTTCTCCGCATTGGACATGGAACCTACCGCCAGCATCATCAGCAGACCGGCGCAGGCGCCCATTACGCCCAACCCCACCTTCATGCGATTGAAGGTTTCCGACCAGCTGCGGCTGGGCAGCGGCGTTGTTGGCGCACTGGCGGGAGCATCCGCAGCAGCTGCGCCAGACGCGGGCTTAGTCTGCGCCGCTGGCGCTGCGGGGACCACCGGTTGCGGCCATTCCGCCGGACCGTTAGCGACGGCGAACTGGAAGTCATCGACAGCGACCGGAGTCACCTCTTCCACCACCAAATCTCGTTGCTCGGACACTTCGCCATTCAGTAACAAGCGGCTACCCTCCTGCAGCAGAGTCAGGCGTATTTGCTGTTCTTCGACTTGCAGTGAAAAGTGCGCCGCGAGCAGGTTAGGCTCCTGAAACACCAGATCATCGTTATCGTCGCCGCCACACACATACTTGCCGACGACCAGATCCAGTTCGCTTCCTGCGTGAGCTCCGGAGAGAATTTTCAGCTTCCAGTCAGACATACGCGCTCTTACCAGTTATTTACCTGTTGCCGGTCAGTTCACTGCTTGCAGTCACTTAACCGTTGAATCGCTCATTCATTTCGCCGCTCCGCCGCGCCCGTTGCATTAACGGGTCAGCGGGTGGCAGCTGTTGATCATGTTGGCGTCGCCCTTCAATGCGTCAGGGAACGCCTTCGCTACTCTTTGAGTGTCATCGCAGCGGGAATAGTTTCCGATGGCGACGGAATAAATTGGCTTTTCTCCGTTTTTCTCGACTTCCATCTGAGTAGGGAAACCACGCGAGTCGAAGTACTCACGAATCGCCACCGCGCCCTCTTTGTTGGAGCTGCCCACCTGGAAGGCGTAGCCGTAGATCTTGCGACCGTTAGAAGCCAGTCCGCCGGTAGGGATATCAATGACCTTCGGCGTCATCAGGAACAGCTTGACCATCTTCTTGCGGTTATGGTTCGTAGTGCGGAACAGCATGCCTAACAGCGGGATATCCTTGAGCAACGGCACGCCGCCGACGGACTCGCTCTCATAATCCTGGAAGAAGCCGCCGATCAGCAGACTCTGCCCCAGCCCCACCACGGTTTGCGTATTGATGCTGCTGGTCTTGATAACGGGAATGCGATCCACCTCTTCGCCGGTTTGCTGACCGTCTTCGATAGTGACTTCCAGGTTGATGCCTTTCTGCTCCTCGCCACGCTGAATATGCGGCGTCACACGCAGGACCGAGCCCACCGTGACAGGAAACAGGTCGACCTGTTCATTCCCCTGCACGCGCACATGGAAGGTAGTGCTATCGTCCAGAACCGCCTCCAAATGCTCGCTGGTGACGACGGATGGTCTCGACACCACCTGCGCATCGCCGTCCTCCACCAAGGCGTTCACCTTGGCGATGAAGTAATCCAGGCCGGAATCCAAGACCGTGGAGAAGGTCGCGTCGGCGCCCCCCAGGATCGCCAGTTGGTTTTTGCCCGGCGCAGGAGTCTGCTTGTCGATGCCGCCGTAGCCGAATTCGCCCAGCTTCCGATCGCGGGCCTGCCAGCTCACTCCCAGCTCTTTCAGGTTGGTGGCGCTGACGCTGATAATGGAGACATTCACTTCCACCTGTTCAGAGGGCTGGTCCAGATTGCGCACCAGCGCCTTGTACATGGGCATGCGCTCCAGACGGTCGTACACGATGATGGAGTTAGTGCGGCCATCCGCCTCCACCCAGGCGCGCTCGCCGGTTCCGGGCATATCCGAAGTCACCGGGCTGGACGTCCTCTTGCCTTCCAGAACGCCAACAGGCCCGCCAATGCTGGTTTCTCCGCTTTTACCCTGCCCTGCGGCCAACGCGCCCCGCAGCACTGAAGCCATACCGGGAACCACCACCTCTTTACCGCGATAGCTTTGCACGCGATCCGCCGCCGTGGCGTAGCGCAGGCGGAACATCTGCATGGAGTACTGATCGCGGCGAGGCATGGTCACCACCTGGCTTTCCAGCACGGAGGCGGTTTCCTGAATCAGGTCCACCATGGAGGACGGGCCGGAGATATAGACCATGCCTTTGTCCGGCATTTCCTTCCAACTGAAGCGTTCATCCCAGATGCCGACTTTCTCCACCGCACTGCGTAGTTGCGACGTTTTGATGTTGGTCAGCGTGATGATGCGGCTGACAATCTCATCGCCGCGGAAAAAGTGCAGCGTCGAGCCGTCGTAGTACCACTCAAACTCAAAGGACTTACCCAAGATGTCCAGGAACTGACGCGGCGACTCCCCTTTGAAGCTGCCGTTAACCGTCCCCGCGATGCGGGAGCTAACCGTTACCGGAATACCGTAACTGGCGGCGAAGTTCTTCAATACGTCCGTCAGCGATTCACCGTTGGCGTACAACTCATAAGGCGAATTATTCCAGCGGGGTTCGGCGGCGAATGCGCCGGAGCAAACCAATATCAGCAACAGAGCGATTAAGCCTTTAAATTTCATGCCTTACTTCCATCAATGTCTTTAGTTACTGTTTTTCAGGAAGACAAATAGCTTCCTTTTATTTGTCTACAACGACAGGCCTTGTCTCCCGCGGCTGGCCGCCGCGCAGGCGCATCCATGCGCCTGATTATTCCGGAGTCATCCCATTCAGAACCGGGTATGCGGGGCCAGCACAGGAATATCGCGACGAGCGTAGCCGCCAATAGCGCCGGTGATCTCAGTCATGCAATCCAATGCGTGCATGAAAGACTCCAGCAGTTTTTCGAAATCAAACAGGGACAATTCTTTCGACGCCATACAGCGATACAGACACAACGCATCCTGATTGACGTCGATATAGAGGGATTCACGATGGGAGTCGGCATTGGCCAGCGCCGCCTTCAATGCGGTTCTGACGCACTCGCCGCGCTCTCGCTTTTCATCCGGTAGCTTGCGCACCTGGGCGGCGACGTAGATCTTGCCGGCGGACTCAAAAAACCGCACCGGATTGGCGTCCACATACCATTCAAAATGGCCTTCCGGAGTCTGCTCCAGATCCGGCATGCCGTATTTCTTCGCAAACTCTGCAATCAGTTTGTTGAGTGTCGTGCTCATAGTTCCGTCCCGTTTCGCCTGATGCCTTAGGTCTATCGGATTGGTAACGGCTAATTGCGAACGGTTGCGAAAATTTTTACACGACCACTTTTTCCTGCTCTCCGCGCAACTTCACCGGCGCAGTGGTTACTCACCTTGCGGAAGCAGTTGTAACTCCAAACGGAATATCTAACCCACGACAGGTCGGGTCCGCAGGTATTTGATGCAACAGCGGTCCGGCATTACTTGCGAAAGGCCGCTTTTATGAATATCGATACTCTGATCGCCGACCTGGCGAAACAGCTGCAGTTAGAAGATTCACTGCAACTGGACGAACACGGTTACCTCTCCCTGGAAGTCAACGACACCCTGGTTGTGAATCTGCAGTGGCATGCGGCAGACGAGCATCTGATCATTTTCTCCCCTCTGTTCAAACTCCCTGACGACAGCGAAGAACCTGAGACGCTACAAAAGCAGAACGCCCTATTGAAAATGTTGCTGGGCGCAAATTTGTTCTGGCAGGGAACGGAGGGAGGAACCCTCTCTCTGGACAACGATTCCGGCTGGCTCTGGTTGATGGACAAGTATCCGTTCAGCGTTATTGCGCTTCCCGGCGTGTTGAGCCAACGCCTCCTCCAACATATTGAAACGGTGAAAGCCTTCGCGGAAAAAGGCCCTGAACCAACGCCCCCGCGCAAGCAGGTTGGCGATGACTCTCAGGTCAACAATCAGTGGATTCAGGGTTAAAGGAGCAGGAAATGGAAGTCAACCGTCCCTCCGCATCCGTCCCCCAGAATGTCGTACCTGAGCAGATATCATCGCAAAATACTCACTCTGTCCCAGGACGGCTCGGGGAAAACAGCATCCGCCCCGCGTCTCCCGAATCTGCGCCGACGCTAACGACGCCGGAGAAATTCAAGGCCTGGGCGGAAAATCATGACCTAAACCTGACCGGCTACCCGCAGACCAAAATAGAACGCTATAGCGAAATTATCATTCAGGACCTGGAGCGAAAAAATCTCGCAGAAGTACTGGAGCAACCAAAGTCCTCCGCCGGCAATGAAGCCATTGTTAAGAACCTTTTCGAAAAGCTTAATCTGCAAGAATTCATGGGTAAAACGCCGGACCCAGGCCTGGATCTCTCCACGCCCAAAGAAATCGGCAAACTCACGCAAGCGTTACAGGACATCTTGACCAGTAAGCTTGATGAGTCGCAACTCAGGGTCTTTAACGAGAAGTTCAACCCTCCCCGGGAAATCCAGACCGCCACGGATCACCTGGAAGCGTTGAACCAGATGAACTTCGCGTTAAAGGAGGTCAACCAGCTCATACCCTCCAGGTTCAGCGTAGAAACCGCCGAAGTCACCAAGCCTCTCGCCAAACATGTCGCCAACCGCATCGTCCAGCAGGAGCGCGAAAAAATAAAAGAAGAGGTGCTGGATAAACTGAAATACCTCAACAATTCCGGCGCAAGCAACAATCTGGCGGTGGAAATGGATCTGGGCGTGAATATTCTGCACACGCCGCTCAAAGCAACAGTCAACCTCAGTCACAAAGAGACAGCGCAAACCTCACAAGCGCTTGGCGTGCTGCGGGAGAGAACCGATGCAGGCAAGTTCGGATTTGAAATCAAGCTGCCAATCATTGAGGCGGGTCCATCCGTCGGGGCGACAGTCAATCTGTCCCGCACCTCAGGCAGAGGGTTCGATAACGTCAGCGACTTTGTCGATCACTTCACTAACAGCGTGCTGGATCTCACTCTGAGTTCTCCTGGGGCGGCGAAGTCAGCCAAAGCGCTCAAGAAAGCCGTGGCCAGCGATAGCGATATTCTCACTCAAAGCGATCAAATGAAGCTGAAATTGCAGGACTTCCTGAGAGCTCACGGCGAAGGCGCGTCCAATTTAGACGAGTTGCGAGACTGGCGTAACGGATCAGTCGAGCTAGCCCTGCCGGAACCGCGCAGCATACCCGCCTCTGCGGCTTACAAAGTCAATTCTCTTTCCTACGGCGGCTTCGGTAAGCTTGGATTCAAGGCCGCGGATGTGAAAGTCAGTTATGAACACAAACATACTCACATTCACGTCAAAGGTGAGACCTCGCTAACCAAAAAGATGATGGAAGACGAGGATCTACTCAAATCCCGTACGGAAAAGTTTGAACATCGCGCCCAGGATGACTTTTTTGAGCGACTTGGCGCGCTTAAAGAGCACATATCCCATATTGAAAACGCTTCCACAATCTCAGAAGAAACTCATACTCAAAACCCGGTCAACGCTCTGCCTCTCACTGCAGAAAACCTCGAATTATTCGGAAGGTCTCTGAATCGCAGCCCTTCCGCCGCCTCCGAAGAAAGCTTTCATACGGCGATGCAAGAGCCCCCTTCCCCGGGCAGCCTTTCCGGTAGAGCCAGCTCGGAGTCGCTGAACTCCATGGATGCGCTGAGCGACAACGAAGTAATCGTCAATCGCAGCCCAACCGTTGTAAGCGGAGAATCCTTTTACACCGCCAGCCAGGGCAGCCCTTCCGTCATCAGCGAAACCAGTTCTATTGCAAGCTCCGAGGAGCGGCCCGCCATCGATCTGGTTCGCGACCAGCTCAAAGATATGGCCCTGGAAAACTTTGACAAATTACTGCAGTACGAAGGGAACACACGCTCACATGATACGTTGACCAAAGGCTTCGGGCGCGTAGAGCATAATCTGCGCAAAGTAGTTGGCATGGGCCCCAAGCATCTTGAATCCGCAATCAAAAGAGAGATGGAGAAAGAAGTCGGCGTAAAAGGCAGAGCGTCTCTGGTGGAAGGCTTGACCGTTCGCCACGCCAATATTTTCAACGAGTTCGTCAAAACCTATCGAGAGGAAGCGGGGGAACCGCCGGAAACCACGCTGGCGAAGGCGCGTGAAGAGGCGCCGGAAGCCATCATGGCGTTTGAAACCATCAGCAAACACCTTGAAACGCCGCAAATGAAGTTCAGCAAAAACGACTTCGCGCAAATTCGTGCACTGGAGTACAGCCAGCCTAAGGAAAGAAGCCACAAAACCACCCTCACCCTGGACATCGCCTCAACTGCGACAGCCACCATTGAGCATACCCGTCGTAAAATGCGCAATAACGCAAATATCAACTACAACGGCGCTTTTCACGACATAAAAATCACCATCAAGGGCAGCGTAAGCCCGGATGCTATTGAGAAAATCAAAGAGCTCGCCAGTAAAAAGGCGCCAGGATTAGAAGACGCGGAAGTCACGGAGATACTTTCCAACGCGGCGGAATCAGCTTCAGGCGCAGCGACGGGTTCTGGAGCCGCCACAGTTTCAGCCTACTTTGAACTGAAAGACGGCGGCATGAGTTTCGGGAGGGTGCTGGTCGGCGGCGAGCTGAAGGTCGGCGGTAAAGCGACGATTCCTACAGACACGGTAACGCTGGAGGTAGGCGGCAGCGTTGCCGCAACCCACGAACGCCCCATCAAAGAGTTCATTGGCAAAGACAACCTCAATTACTTCAAAACCCAGTTTGACGGCCTGGTAAGCCGTAAGACTATAGCGGAAACGCCTCGCACGGGCGATGGCTGGGAAGAGCTCACGAAAAAGTTTGATGGACACATGGACACCATGTTGACCAATATGGCGAATCCCTCCAGCAAGGTGCGAAAACAGGTGGATGAGCTATTTGCAACCTGTCAGCCTCACGCGCTAAAAGAACATATGGAAAAGGCCGAAAAGGCGCGGGATGAATTCTTTGTCGCATGCGAAAAAATGGCTCAGGGACCGCAGGAAAGCTCATCTGCGACAGCGGACGACCTGAAAAAAGAAGCCTTGAGCGCATTCCGCCAGTTCCTTTACGACTTCAAGGATGGCGTGCAGAAAGATTATGAAAAAGCAGTCAAGAAATTGAGTTAAGTCTTACGGAGTGATCCCGCGCCCATGATCGCAGGATCACTCTGCGCCCTTGACGTAGCGCTTACATCAGCGGCATGACTGACTCCTTCAGCGACGTGCGCGCCCGGAACAAGCGGCTTTTCACACTGGGAACAGTAATGCCCAGTTCATCTGCGACGCGTTGATAGGGATAGTTTTCAATCGCCACCCACTCAACAATCTGCTGCACGTCTTTCGGCAGCATGCGGATGCTGTATTCCAGCTGCTTGATGCGATGCTCCTGCTGCAGACTGGCCTCCGGCGTGTCGGATTCATTGTGAGCCTGATCCAGCACATCATCGGAAACAAAGTCATATTTGTACTCCGGAGAGCGGTTGTAGTGATTGCGAATCAGGTTATTGGCGATGCCCAAAATCCAGGTGGAGAAGCGGGATTTCCCTTCAAAAGAGCTGAGCCCCTGCTGCGCCCAAAGGAAGGTATCCTGCACTAAATCTTCGATATCCTCCTGGCGCGATACCCTGTTGCGAATAAATCTGTGCAATTTGGGACGCTGTTCACGAAAAAGCATATCCAATGAATTCGGGCAACCGCTTCTGGCCTGACTAACTAACTGATTGGTCTCATCGTATTTTATTTCCATCGTTCCCATTCCTTTTGTTGACGGGGGGTTGATGGAAACGATGGTCGGTCACACGGCCTTTTGAACCAGTTTCAGATAAGCGTCAGATTCGACGCAGATGCATCTGATCCCTTGAACTGAACCGATCTGACACTGACGGTTCATTTAATCAATAAAAAGTGAACCTGACATAATGAACTTAATCGGATATACGCGCGCAAAGATATAAATGACTGCCGGTCAGAGTTAGATAACATATCGGCGAAACCAAACTTCAATTAAAACCGGCATGCTTTTAACTTTTTGTAATTGAATAAGAAAAAACATTACCGCCATATTATTAATATATTTCTTAAGTAACGTGAAACCCCGCGAAGTTTCTGGGCCGTATAGATAAATGGTTAGTACGATAGACTTAAATGGCCTAACCAGTGGACTATTTGCATAGGCCAAATTAAGCATTTAAATAATCTCTCTGAGGGATAATCCTATGGCTTTGTAACGGAATGTAAGGCCGACTTCGTATAAAAACGTATTTTTCGCCTTTTGTATCCTAAGTAACTTGATGTACTGTTAGGTTTCGTTACACAAAGAAGGTCTGTTGTTTCGAACTATAACAGGGAGCGCATTCATACGATCTCTGTGCGACGTTGATGTCTGGAACTCTATTACTCGCGTCGCTTTACACTGGAACAGCCACATTCCGCCTTCTGCAAAACAGATAGAAAAAAATAGCGGAAAGCTAAGCGTTATCAGCGCCTCATACAGGCGCATTTCGAGGCGCAACTCTGAAAAATATTGATAGTTTTTATTGAAAGAGAACAGCTGAAAAGTCAATGACGTTTTTGTTGTTCTCGTGTCGCTTACCCTGATAACTTCCGAATGAAAGCGTATTCATAAAAAGCTCGGAAGCCAGGATAAAAGTCCCTGAAAAACAATGATGTATGGGAATTTCAAGCTCACAAAAACAGGAAGCGTTTGAGGTGATTCGGAGAGAGACCGAACAGCAGTCGTCAGCGCTCAACGTAGTAAAGGATAACAATATGCGCCAGAGTTGCAGACCCGGCAGGGTCCGTTTGCATCGAAACCGCTTGTTGGAGCTTAGACAAGGCCTGGGACTGAGTCAGGAACAGGTCGCTGACGAATGCCAACAGCAGAGACTTTACGTATCCGTTTCTTCCCTGAAACGGGCGGAATTGCAGCGCTATGTATTGCTGCGCACGGCTCATAACCTGTCACGCTTCTACAACGTGCCAGTGGAAGAGCTGATCGTGACGGAGGACGCCTCTGAGCCAGAGACGCCCGCCTCCCCCACAGAAGCGCCAGCGGTAGTTCAGCGTGAGAGCAATGATCCAGTAGCCACTCCCATTCACAGGAAAGTGCTTGGGTTATGTCTGGCGGGCGAGTTGGACCTCAGAAGTCTCGCTCCCATGATGGATGAGCTGGACGTCGCCGTGCACTATTCTTCACCGTCATTCCATGTGCTACTGCTGGGCGCCGCAAACGCTCACCAGAAGCCAACCGCTTATGCGATGCGGGTCATCCGCGCCATCGCCCGACGCCATCCCGATATCGTCGCGTTGGTGAAGCCCATCCAGGCCGAATTCAGCCATCACGGCGCCCTGCACTGTCAGGCGCGCCTGCCGATGAGCGAACGCCTTGGCATTGAGCGCTTCGCCAAGCAGCAATTGTCCGGCGTGGTCCTGGTGCACAGCGAGTTGTTTCATTGCAGTCGCCTGGAATACAGCTTTGTCTATAAATCCAATCCGGCCTACGCGCCCGGACCATGGTATGCGCTGACCGAATCCGCGCCGCCAGTGTTGCATACCATCGGTCGCGATCAGGAACGGGCGTATTTCCAGTCCCTGCTGACCCAGCTAAAAGCAGAGGGCGAAGGCGCCTGGTGCAATATCAGCGGCGTGGCGGGCATCGGCAAAACCCACTTGGCGTTGGCCTTCGTGGAAGACGCCGCCAAACAGAATCTCAGCCGCGTCATTCTGCGCAACACCTGTGATGACAAGTCCAAGCTGCATCCAGGCGCAGAGTTGATCCGCCGGTTGGCGAACTTACAAGAGGTGGACGAAAACAAGCTGCTGAACCTGTTGGTCAACTTCTGTATCGATAGCCACTGGTATCCGTTCATCTATCATCTGTTCGGAGTCAAACGTAACGACCCGCATCCCAACGACTGGATGGTGGCGAGTATGTCGCCTTACCTGTTCCAGAAGAGTTGCCAACAGGCCCTTGAGACCCTGCTGATTGCGCTGCTGGGGCAACGGGAGCTGATCGTGGTGATAGAAGAAATACATCAGCTTGACGAGGACATGCGCCTCACTCTAGAGGCTTTGGCGAACCTGACGCCTTACTGTCCGCTCTTGCTGATCACCAGCAGCTACACAGATTTCATCGCCGGCTTCGACCAGCATGACGTCAAAACCATCCGGCTGTTCCCTCTCACGCAACCTCAGGCGAGAGAGCTGGCGCACGGCCATGGCGCAGCCAGCGAGGAGTGGCGGGAGCACTGTGTTTTAAAGGCGCAGGGGCATCCGTCATTCTTAATCGATTTACTCAATCACGAGCATTTGGGCGACGAATTGCCCTTTAGCATCACCAATATTATCGCCGCCAAAACCGAGCGCTTGTCCGCCCGACTCAAGTGCGCGCTAGAGCTGATTTCCGTCAGCCAGGATGGGTTTACGCAACCGCAGTTGGAAGAGCTGATGAACGGCCCCCTGGAGCGTTTCGCGACGCTACTTAGCCTGGGTGTTCTGCATCCCCATGGCGAACGCTGGTTCTTCACTCACAATCTGTTGCGGGAAGCCGTCTACCAGTCCATGCCGGAACAGGTTCGCCGCGAACGTCACGCCATGGCGGCGGAGTGGATTCGTGATCGCGACCCGGTGCAGTACGCTATCCATCTCGCTAAATCAGGCAGCGATCAGGCATTGCCGGAATTGTTGGCGGCGGCGGAGCGGCTGATTCAGGATCAGCACTTCAAACAGGCCAAACAGCTGCTTCTGCTCGCAGAGCCGTTTCTACAGGACACCAAGTGCAAATGTAAGACCTATCGCATGCTGGCGTTGGCGCTGAAGTCACTGGGAGAGACGGATAAAGGCGTCAAAGCCATTCTGTCCGCCATCGATCACTGCTCGGATGAGCGCGACGCCAGCCACGATTGGCGCATACTGGCGGAGATGTATTATCAGCTCGGTCGCACTGAAGATGCTCTTCACGCCCTGAACTGTGCGGAAATTCTGACAGAGCGTTATCACCAGCATGAGCTGGGCGCCCGGCTGTACGAGCTGCACAGCGAAATACTGCTCAGCAAAGGCCATGTGGTGGCGAGCCAGGAATACCGCAAAATCGCGATGAAAACCGCCATGAAAAGCGACCATTGCCCACCCAAATGCGATATCAGACAGGAGGGATTCAATCCCTACGGTGGATTAGGGCCCAATATGCCCAACTTCGCCCCACAGACGTGCATGAATAAGTAGATAGATAAGTTAATAAATATAAAAATCGCCCCTGACTGCGTCTCAGCACCACATATCAGTGAGACGTCGAATTAATCGCCGCAACCTTCGTAGCGCAACGGTTACCCAACAACAATAACAGGGTTAACCTGAACCGCCGAAGGTGACGATATGTATCCGCTCTCGAATATACTGGCCCGCGAGGGCATCCCTACACGCCCATATTCCCTCTTGCCTGGAACCCGCCCTATTGGCGAAACGGCCTGTTTTCAACATGCCGAAATAACCTATCGCCAGGAAGAAGACGTGCTGACGATCATTCTGTATCGACGCCTGCAACGACCCAAGGGTCTTGGCAACGCATTTGCGGAAATGAGGTGGCTATTGGAGGTTATTCGCAGACAAGCGCCGGACATCAGAAAACTGATCACCACCGCGATGCGCATAGAGCATGAGGACGGCGGCCCTGTTCCCTCCCCGGACAAACTACTGACGTTCTACAAACGCTATTTCAACGCTATCGACGACGGACGCCGAGATGGGCAGGATTGGTTAAAGCTGGAACTGAGGACAGCGGAAGCGCATTAAGCGCCCCCACTCAGAGTTCAGGACGCTCCAGAGACGCCCTCACGCTGGCCAATTCCGTGGCGACGACGGCGGGGTTCGGTTCGATTTCCGCCAGGACTTGCGAGCCAACGATAATCATTCGGATCATACGCTCCAGTTGATCGCTGATCTCGGCATGCTTTTCGATAGGGAGATCCAGTGCGGTGGCGGCCACCGCGAACACCAACCGGGTGACCGCCTTGGACACCAGCTCCGGTTGCATGATGCCCGTGCCTTTGGATTTAGCGAGGCGCACTAAATCTACGCAAAGCTCTTCTTCAAAGAAGCACAGTTGGCGTTCTACCGCGTATTTAAATGCGTCGGAACCGACGTTGCCTTCCCTAAGCAAGATATGCAGAAACTTTTCATCGGCGCTCAGCTGCTCGACAAAGGCTTCGACGGAAGAGCGCACCACACTGGTGTCCGAGCGCGCGCGATTGCGGGCTTCACCAATGATTTTCCTGAGAGAGGTTCCGGCGCGTTCTATCAGCGCCACCGCCAATTCATCAATATCTCTGAAATGCCGGTAAAAACTGTTGGGCGCAATGCCCGCTTCCCGGGCGACTTCACGCAGACTTAACGTGGACACGCTGCGATGCGGCCCGGCCAGCTTCAATGCAGCTGAAATTACATCTTCCCGCGAGATAACCGCCTTGCGTCCCTGTGGCGTTCTGGTCGCGACAGACTCAAGTTTCTGCTCCTGATTCAATGCACTGCCCTTACTGACATGAAAAGGAGTTATATCCTAGCCTTGTTGCGGCGAAGAATATAGGCTTTAGCCGCCGTACGCCGATTTTCTGTGAAGAAAAGAGCGTTTTCGCCACCACTTTTAAATCTACGCAGAATAAGAGTCGCCCACTCCGTCATTACGAAAAAGGAAATCGTCATGTCCGATCTACTGCTCACGCTCGCCACTCATCCAGGCGCTTACAAACTGCTAAAGAAACTGGGACTGCCCGCACCGGTTGCTCTTCAGCGCTCCACGCAGGCGATCCCCGACAGTCCCCTGCAAGGCGCTACTGCGCTGATCGGCGGCGTCACCGAAAGCGGAGCCCTGGATATCGTACGCGCCCGACTACAAGCACTTGGCGCGCAAGTATACGAGGATATGCAGACAACTGAAGCAGCGCCGATCATCGCCCTATTCGACGCCACCGGCTGCCGCAGCAGTGAGGACCTGGATGCGCTATACCGTTTCTTCCATCCCCTGATGGCGCAATTTCCCCGACACGGACGTGCACTTTTGTTGGCGTCAACGCCCGAGCAAATGGACGACCCAATGGCGGCGGCATGCGCCAAAGCGGTAGAAGGATTCACCCGCTCTCTCGGCAAAGAGCTGGGTAAGCGCGGGGCCACCGCCAATTTGCTTTATCTGGAGCCTGGTCAGGAAGATCGCCTGACAGGGCCGCTCGCGTTTTTCTGCTCCCCAACTAGCGCTTACGTGGACGGTCAGGCGATCAGGCTTAGCGCCGCGGTGAAAGCGCCGTCTTCTCAGGCGCTGTCAACGCCCTACCGACCACTGCAGAACAAGGTCGCCCTGGTGACAGGCGCGTCCCGAGGCATCGGCGCGGCGACCGCACGCCGGCTCGCAGAGGAAGGCGCAACGGTGGTGTGTCTGGACATCCCTTCCGCCAGCAGGGTCCTGACAAGCTTCGCCGCTGATATTAACGGCGTTCCACTGCCCATGGACATTACCGTCCCGGATGCTCCGCAAACCTTGGCGCAATACTTTCTGGAGCAATATGGCGGAATCGACATTATCGTGCACAACGCCGGAATCACTCGCGACAAAACCCTGGCGAAGATGTCGGAAGAGACTTGGCGCAGCGTGCTGGATGTTAATTTTCGGGCTGTCGTCGCCATCAACGACGCTCTGCTGAACGCAAAAGCGTTACGGGGTATGGGGCGCATTATCTGCCTGTCATCTATCAGCGGCGTCGCAGGCAATTTTGGGCAGACCAACTATGCGGCCAGTAAAGCGGCGCTGATTGGTTACGTGGCGGCGCTGGCGCCTCAGCTGGCCTCCAAAGGGGTAACAGTAAACGCCGTCGCGCCCGCTTTTATTGAAACCGATATGACGGCGCAAATGCCCTTAATGATGCGGGAAGCCGGTCGCCGCCTGAACTCGTTGTCACAAGGCGGTCAACCCGAGGACGTCGCGGCGCTGATCGCATTTCTCGCTACGCCTGGAGCCTATGGAATCACTGGCGCGACCATAAGAGTGTGCGGGCAGGCCTTGATCGGCGCCTAGGCCTGTTCAGGCGCTTTCCGGCGCGGCTTGCACCGAGGCGTCTGTCTTTCCGATGCGCGCCGCCGGCCACAAAGCCGCGATGGCGATAACGCCCAGCAGAACAAAGGCTTCGGTGTAGCTCAGCATGGATGCGACGTGACGCCCATCGCCCGCTTCACTTCCCCATTCCAGCATGACCGCCAGGATATTGATGCCCATCGCGCCGCCAAATTGTCTGGCGAAGTTAATCATCCCCGACGCCTGCCCCAGCTGCGCATCGCTGACTTCCACCAAACCGCCGGTGCTGAGCGCCGGCATCATCAACGCCAGTCCAACGCGTCCCACCAACACCAGCGCAGCCAGATAGAAAAACGACGGCGTAAGGCCGATAAACACCCATAGCAGACTGGCCCCGGCAAACAAAGCGAGCCCCGCGATCACCAGCCGATGAGGCGCGCCTTTATCCGCCGCCCGTCCGCTGAAGGGAAACAGTATGCCCAGCGCAATGCCGGCCGGAGCCATCATCATGCCCGCCTCCGTCGCGCTATAGTTCAACGCAGTCTGAACAAAAAGAGGAATGATGTAGGTAGATCCGAACAGGGCCATGCCCAGCCCTAACGCCACCAGAAATGCGCTGCGAAAGCTGGGGACGCGCAACAACGCAAGCTCCAGCAGAGGGCTTCGACTATGTCGCTGCCGTCGTACGAACAAGATGAGCGAAGACACCGCCAACAGGGCTCCCATAGACTGCCAGAGGGGTTGCACCAGGCCGTGTTGCAACCGGGTCAATCCATCCAGCGCGCACCCGATAAACAGGCAGAGATAAAAGAAGCTGGTCCAATCAAAGCCGTGCTGCTCAACCTCCGGCTCCCTGTGTGGCATATAGCGTAGCGCCATCAGAAATCCCGCCATGGTAATAGGCAACGGCGCAAAGAAGATATAACGCCAGTCAAGCTGATCCACGATGACGCCGCCCAACACCGGCCCCAAGGCTGGAGCCAGAATCACGCCCATGCCATATATGCCAATAGCGCGTCCACGCTCATTGCGGGGAAATACCCTGAACAACACATGCATCGCAATCGGCTGCAACATACCCGCGGCGGCTCCCTGTAGAACCCGCGCCAGGATCACAGACTCCGCATTCGGCCCCAAGCCGCCCAGCACAGAAGCGCCCGCGAACAGCAACATGGCGAAACCCAACGCGTGACGCAGTCCAAAGCGTTGCGTCAACCAGGCGGTGGTCAGCATGGTTGTAGTCATGGCGGCGAGAAAGCCGGTGGAAAGCCAGTGGGCGACGCCCTGACCTATGGAAAAGTGGTTCATGATGTCCGGCAAGGCCACATTGACGATAGTCGACGTCAATACGGCGGAGACCGTCCCCATCATGACAGTGAGCATGGCCAGCCAGCGATAGGCGGGTCCATGACGATCAAAGAGAGCCTGCAACAACGTATCAGACATGTAAATGCTCCGTAATCAGTCTTCGGAATCCCCTTGCAAACGTGAGTGATGCGTAATTCAATCGGCGAGGCGTCAGTCAGTTTATTTCCGATGCATTCTTTTCTATCCGCGCAAAAACCTGCAGGCACAGTTCGAGATCCTGCGGCGAAACGCCGGCAAGCATCTCGCTCCGCAATGCGGCGGCGCGTTCATTCACCGTTTCAAGATAGCCTTCCGCCGCAGGAGTCAGGCGAATGCGCTTGGCCCGTCCATCCTGCCCACACCCGGTGCGGGTCACCAAACCGGACTCTTCCAGGCCGTGCAGCAGCCGCACCAGTGTCGGCGATTCAATGGACAGAGCGTTCGCCAGCTCCTTCTGAGTCAGGTCGCCGCCCAGCCTTTGCAGATAAAGCAGCGTCACCCAGCGTGATTGAGTCAGCCCCAAATCACTGAGCCGATCATCCAGCAATTTGCGCCAGCGTCGGTTCAGACGCGCCAATGTGAAGGAAAATAACTCGCTCATGATATTCCGCTTGTTAGAGGATTCAAATTAATTAGCTAGCTAACTATTAGTGTAAAACAGAATGATTAATAAGCCATGCGTATTAGCCGAGAAACTTTTTCGTGAGCGAATCGTAAACGGAGGTTCTATAAATAGCCCAGCGGCAATTCCGTGTTGTCCACCACCCTGCGCAGCACAAAGCTGGAGTGCACTCCGCTTACCCCGGGAATACGGGTGATCTTGTTCAAAAGGAACACCTGGTATGCATCCATGTCCGGCACCACCACCTTTAGCATATAGTCCGCCTCCTGCCCGGTTATCAAATAGCATTCCTGAACTTCCGGGGACTCTTTAACCTGATTTTCAAACTCTTCGAAGCGTTCCGGCGTATGGCGATCCATGCTGATCTGGATAATCACCGTCAAAGACAGCCCCAGCTTCTTGCGCTCCAATAATGTTACCCGGCGCAGAATAATGCCCGCCTCTTCCAACGCACGCACGCGACGCAGACAAGGCGACGGCGATAATCCCACTTTTTCCGCCAATTCCTGGTTGGATAGCCCGCCATCTTTTTGCAGACATTCCAAGATTTTGCGATCAATTCGATCGATTTTGACAAGCTTCTCTTTCATTTGGATATTAAATTTCACAAAGATGTTTATTTTTAAAATTATCTATCAATTTTTATTAAAATCAAATCAACTACGCAAACTCATTGCGCGTCATTCTCGGTATTATTGCTTTCCTGACTGCACATCTCTTTAAGGCGCACCCACCTTATTACGAGACGTCAGCCGGCCTGGCTCACAAGGCGAGGCGGCATAACGGGCCACAAGCTCAAGCGAACCAGAGCCATTGCGCTCAAAACCTAAATGGATGCGGGAAACACTAACGCCCGCTCAATTCGAACAGGAAGACTTACGAGGCTGATTTCCATGGCTTTCGACCACCGCAAATATCGTCCATTCACTCCTATCCGTAAGGCGGACCGCCGCTGGCCGGATCAGGTTATCGAACAAGCGCCCATCTGGTGCGCAGTTGACCTGCGCGACGGCAACCAGGCTTTGATCAAGCCAATGAATGTTAGTCAAAAGCAGCGACTGTTCGACCTCTTGGTGAAATGTGGGTTTAAGGAAATCGAAATCGGCTTCCCCGCAGCCAGCCAGCCTGACTTTGATTTCTGCCGCAAGCTGATCGAAGAAAATCGCATTCCGGACGATGTCACTATTCAGGTTCTGACGCAGGCGCGTCCCGAGCTGATCGCACGTACTTATGAAGCGCTGCAGGGCGTCAAACAAGCGATCGTTCATGTTTATAACTCCACCTCCACCGTACAGCGCGAGCAGGTATTCGGGCTGGATCGCGAAGGCATCAAAGCCATTGCGGTAAGCGGAGCCCAGGAAGTGCTGGCGCACGCTGAAAAGCATCCGGAAACCCAGTGGAGTTTTGAGTACTCACCGGAGAGCTTTACCGGCACAGAGCTGGATTTCGCCGTCGAAGTCGTCAACGCCGTGAACGCTGTATGGCGACCAGAAAACGGCCGCAAAGTCATCATCAACCTTCCCGCGACGGTTGAGATGGCGACGCCTAACGTATTCGCCGACCAGATCGAATGGATGTGCGATAACATCCATCAACGGGAACACGTTATTGTCAGCGTGCACACTCACAACGACCGTGGCTGCGGCGTAGCGGCGGCGGAACTGGCGGTAATGGCGGGCGCTGACAGAGTCGAGGGAACCCTGCTGGGCAACGGTGAGCGCACCGGCAACATGGATCTGGTCACCATGGCCATGAACCTGTATTCCCAGGGCATTGATCCCATGCTGGATCTGTCCGATATGTCAGAGATTATCGATACCGTCGAAGCTTGCACTGAGATCAGCACGCACCCGCGCCATCCTTACGCTGGCGACCTGGTCTTCACCGCGTTCTCAGGCAGCCACCAGGATGCGATTCGCAAGTGTCTGCATAAACGTAAAGAGGACGACATCTGGAACGTCGCGTACCTGCCTATCGATCCTTTCGACCTGGGCAGACGCTACGAAGAAGTGGTTCGCATCAACAGCCAGTCCGGCAAAGGCGGCGTCGCCCATGTACTGGAGCGCGACTACAACATCAGTTTGCCGCGCTGGTTGCAGATCGAATTCGCCAAAGTCGTACAGCATGAAGCGGAGTCCGAAGGCGGTGAAATTGACTCCCGCACCATCCATCGCTTGTTTGAGGAGCGCTACCTGAGCACGCCCAAAGGATGGCGGTTGCGCACCTACGATATGCATAGAACTGACGAAGCCGTGCAGGTGCAAATTGAATTCGGCGACGACGCCATTATCTCCGGCATCCGCGGCCAAGGTCATGGCGGCGTGGAGGCGGTGGCCGCCGCGTTGGAGAGTCGCTACCGCATTAGCATCGCCGTAGAGGCTTACGATGAATTCGCGCTTGGCGAAGGCACAGACGCCAACGCCCTCGCCTGCATCAAAGTCATGATCAACGGCGCGCCATTCAGCGCCGCCGCTTTGGCGGAAGACACCACCACCGCTACCCTGCAGGCGCTGTTGTCGACCGTGGGCAGACACGCCCAAATCGCCGCCGACAGCAATCAAAAGGAAGCCGTCTAACTCTATACCCCATTGGGCCCTGCATCAGGGCCCTTTTTTTGTCCCTCTCATACGTCCCATCATTACAACCTCTCACGCCTGTCATTTGATATTGCTAACCCCTGATATTGCTGGAAGCTGTCGACAGTTGCAGGTCATTTACGGAAAATGTCCGCTTCAGAATAAATAATCAGGTGAGTCCCTCAATGAAATACGTCACCAACGTCCGTTTACGCGGCCAGGACGGTTTATACGCCATTCAGATTAACCAGGGCCAGATCAGCGCCATATTGCCCATGGCGGAGCTTCCGCAGTCGGACGTGGAAATTTTGCTGGACGCTGGCGAGCGTCTTGTCAGCGCCCCCTTTGTAGAGCCCCATATCCATCTGGACGCGACAGGCACCGCGGGCGAGCCTAGTTGGAACATGAGCGGCACATTATTTGAGGGCATAGAGCGCTGGTCTGAGCGCAAAGCCATGGTGACCCATGAAGACGTTAAGCAGCGTACGCGCCGCACCCTGAAAATGCTGACCCAATACGGCGTGCAGGCCGTACGCTCTCATGTAGATGTCACCGATCCAACATTGACGGCGCTGGAAGCCCTGCTTGAGATCAAACAGGAAGTAGCGCCCTGGATTGAGCTGCAGCTGGTGGCGTTTCCACAGGAAGGCATTCTTTCCTATCCCAATGGCGTTCAATTGATGGAAAAAGCCGTCGAGATGGGCGTCGATGTGGTTGGCGGCATTCCTCATTTCGAGTTCACCCGCGACTATGGCGTGGAGTCAGTCAAAATCCTTATGGATCTGGCGGAAAAATACGACCGCCTTGTCGACGTGCACTGCGACGAAATAGACGATCCCGGCTCCAGGTTCCTGGAAGTACTGGCGGCGGAAGCATTGAAGCGCGATATGGGGCATCGGGTAACCGCCAGCCACACCACGGCGATGCACTCCTACGACAACGCTTACTGTAGCCGCCTGTTTCGCCTGCTGAAAATGTCACAGATAAACTTTGTATCTTGCCCAACAGAAAGCATTCATTTGCAAGGCAGGTTCGACAACTTCCCCAAACGTCGCGGCGTCACTCGGGTGAAAGAGCTGTTAGAAGCGGGCCTCAATGTCGGCCTCGGTCAAGACTCCATTCAGGACCCATGGTACTCCCTGGGCAATGGCAATCTGCTGCGCACCTTGGACTTCGCGCTGCACATATGCCATATGATGGGCTACGACGACTACCGCAATGCGCTGGACCTGATCAGTCATAACAGCGCCAAAGTGCTGAACATCCAAGATCGTTACGGCGTAGAAGTCGGCAAACCCGCCAACTTCATCCTGCTGGACGGACCTGACGACTATGAAGTCTTGCGCCGCCAAAGCGTGGTGACAGCCTCCATTCGCGCAGGCGACATCATCATGCAACAAACACCGGCGGTGGTGACGCAAAACATTCAGCTTTAGACTGTTTACACCCAAGGGACGCTGACAACGTCCCTTCTCATCAGCCCTTGCCGGCTATCGCCCGCACTTTGCCGCTGTCTTTAACCTTGGCGCTCTCTTTAGTCTCTTCTTCTGCGCTGGGAGCAGGCTCTGGCGACTCTTCAAACAAGACGTCAACCTTGCCTTTGAACGCGGTTGCGAACGCTTCCTTGTGATTAGCGACCAGCATGCCAATTTCTTCCGCCAAACCTTCATTCAAAGAAGTCAGGCGTTGCGCCAGGAAATGAGACACGCCTTCGGCGAGCTCAAGCTTTTTGTCATGATCGTCAGCTTCTTTCTTGGATTTAAACATCTGTTGTGATGGGTCTCTGTCACTCATATACAGGGTCACTACGGCCATTTTGTCGCCTCCTAAAATTAGCCTCTGTATATTCATACAGTTTTAAGATCAGGTCAATAGCGTCACACAAGATTCATCCAAACACAGTAACCACATGAAAATAAAGGCTCAATGAGTAGATTTTTATTGCAAACACAAGAGATAACCAAATGGTAATAGTCCGAATATATGATTGCGCCTCGTCGCGCAAGGCATTTAGGATAACCGCCAGTTTGACGTTCGGATTAAGCGGCATTCTCGCTCATCAGAATTAGGGAATGCGAGGTTTAATCCAGGTATCTGACAGTGCAGGGAGGACAGAAAGATGCTTATGTTAAAAAACAGGCTTGCAGCCAATGCGTATCAGCCTGACATCATTGCGTACAAGGAATCCAAAGCCGCCAACGCCTCCCATGGCGGTGCAAAATATCCACTCTTGAACGCTCTCCCCTATCCTGCCGCCGTGCATTCTCGCCAAGGTGAATTCATCGCCTGTAACACTTTATTTCTACGTGAGTTTAGTGGCGACCAAAAAACGCAATCTCGCCTGACGTCGCATCGCGACTCATTTCTGCAGCTATTTCAACCTGTTGAAAGCAAAGAGGCGCACTTAAAAGGCGACGCGTTTTCGCTGCAAGCGCATCACCCGGAAACCGGCGATTTTTATACGCTAAATAGCGCGCCGTTTCATGATGCCGAAGGCGTGAAATTATTGTTATCGGTGCAGAAAGTGGAAGAGCCGTCGCTACTACTGCTAAGACCTGAAGACATGCACGCCCAGTTGCAGCAAGCCTCCAAAAGCATGTCGATTGGCGAGATGGCGACAGCCTTGACCCATGAACTGAATCAGCCTATCGGCGCAATTCTCAATTACCTTAACGCCGCCAAGCTATTGCTTGAAAAGCATACTGGCGTCGATAAGCCGGAAGAAGCCGTGCAGCTTGCGATTCGACAGGCTCATCAGGCGGCGGCCGTGGTTGCCCGCATACGAAAATTCGTAACGTCGAGAGAGCCGCGCGCAGATGAAATTTCTTTGCGCCAGCTGGCCAGCGGCGTGCTGGAGCTTCTTCAACTCGAAACTCATCGACGCCAAGTGAAGACCCGCCTGCTGATAGCGGCGGACATCCCCAATGTCTGCGTGGATAGAATCATGATCGAGCAAACCCTGGGAAATTTGATTCGCAACGCGCTGGACGCCATGCGCGACACGCCAATCCAAGAACGTGAACTCATTGTGGACGCCCAAGTCATTTCCCAGGACCGGGTTACAGTCAGCGTGACAGATAAAGGCTGCGGCATTCCCCAACATTTCCGCAATCGCCTGTTCACTCCCTTCTTCACGACCAAACCTGATGGCATGGGTGCAGGCCTCGCTATCAGCAAGTCCTTTATCGAACTTCATCACGGAACACTGGAGTTTAAGGATAACCCCGATGGCGGCTCTGTCTTCTCTTTCACTTTGCCTCTAGCCGCAACTGCGACGCCTGTACGCCCTCCTGACTAAGTGACGGCAAGCCGTTAGAAACGCGGCCCTGCAGATTATTTTTGTGGATACATCTTTTCGAAGAGACAAGCATGAACGCAGCACAAATTTTATTAGTAGACGATAACGAAGACTTTCGCCGCTCCACCGTCTGGATGCTGGAAGCGGCCGGCTTACAGGTAGAAGACTTCAACCGGGCCACAGGCCTTTTGGCGAGACTTCAGCAACTGGAAAACGCAGGCATTCCATTGAGCGACAAATGCGTCGTGACCGATCTACGCATGCCTGACATGAATGGATTGGAGCTGATGGAGGAACTACGCGCACGTCGTATTTCCATTCCCGTCGTTCTCATAACCGGACACGCAGACGTCACTTTAGCCGTCAGCGCCATGCGCATGGGCGCAGCGAACTTTCTGGAAAAGCCTTTCGAAAATTCCATTCTGGTGGAAACCGTGAAAAGCGCTATTTCAGAACCCGGGTCCGCATTGCGCAACCCACAGGCGGCCAAGGAAAAGCTGGGACGCTTATCCCCCAGGGAACGCCAGGTGTTGACCCATGTGTGCGCCGGAAAACTGAATAAAACCATTGCGGATATCCTTGGCATTAGCGTGAAAACCGTGGAACTGCATCGCGCCAACATGGCGAGCAAATTGGGGGCTCGTAACGTACAGGATCTGGTCAGACTCTCTCTGGGCTATGAGTAAAAGAACAGAAGGCTGTGCGTCCCTGCACGGCGAAATTACTTACGAGCAACCAAACCGCCTTCAGCGGAAATCGTAACCAGCTCGGGGTGAATTTTGCGCGCCTTGAGATCACGTTTCACATAGTCTTTGACCTCATCCAGCTTCCACCCGGGTGTCCCCGCTTTGGCTTGCTGATAGTCGTTGGCGGCGAATGCGGAATACCAGTACAGCGTCTCCGCCGTAACTTGCTTATCCCGATCGGATAGTCCGGCAAGTGAAGGATTTGTCGCAATCACCTGTCGAAACTGCTTCCATACTGCTCGATCTTCAGCGTCGTTGGTTTCCTGATCATTGAGAATGCTAAAGGATGTGGTGACCCAGGCCGCCATGGCCAGAGCCAAATCATTAGCCTGATAACCGTCTTTCTTCACCGCATCGCCCATCAACTGCATGATGTCGATCTCGGCGAATGCCGCACGCAGTTCAGCCTCTTTATCGGCGGGAACTTTTTTCAGCATTTCTGTGATCATTTTTTCTTTGATCTCAGCACTGACTTCTTTTGATGGGGTGAAGAAAGCGCCCTTTTCAGGCACAGCCCCATTATCGCCGCCAGCGGCTGAAGCCGTATTGTCAGTCTCACTCAGCGCCATTTCAAACGCGGAGTTCATTGAGCCGGCGATATCATCCAGTGCATCACCGGATGCCTTAGCGGTATGTCCCCAAAGACACAACAACGGTAAAAAAATGGAATATAGAATTCCAGGAACTCTCATTTAAAGTCTCCTCATTAGGCTGACGCTAGCCCGGCGAAGAGTTGCAATAGAAACGCAGCGACAACAAAAACAGCTCACCTCAATTACATTCGCCGACACGCCAGAGCTTTGATGCGAGGCATTACGGTAAACGATTTAATCAAAAGGAAAACACCTGGGAGAAACCCTAGTTTATCTATTGCCCTTCAATTAGTTAGCTTTACCAGCCCACTACTTGATGATGCTCCAGCCAGGTTCAATGACTTCGACAAGAATTAACATCAGGGGCCACGCCCAATCCGCTCCTTTTTCGATGCTGCTCGGCGTGCTTCTGTTTCTGAGCAGCCCGCCTGGGGCCTCTTCTGCTTTTGCGTCGACGTCTCCCAGCGTGAAAACCGTGATGACGCTTTATACCCCCGTGCTAACCATGGACATTCTGCGCCGTCTTTGTGGTGTCAAGGCCAACTCGTCGCATTACCAATCCTGGCGTAAGCGAAATCAGGCGGACCTGATTGAAGCATCCGTAAACAGCCTGAAACAGCGCACTCCAGCCATTGACGGCAGTCTGTTGCAGGTAGAGGAGAAATTGCTCGCAAAGCTGAATGAGCATCAAGACTTACTCTGTGATACATACTCAGACGTGCTTGAAGACGTTCGTTTCAATCCAATGCGAATGCACCCTGAACTGTACGCAGCCATTACAGATGCCTCTCATAAACAACCGCCAACCAATTCACCCGGATATAATCAAACAATACAGCCACAGTCTGCGCATCCCGTCCTGCTTTCACAAAGCGCTTTGTCCTGCATTTCTACTGACGCCGGCCCTGATAGCAGCGACGTAGAAAAAATCTTCGCCGTCCGTGAGCACCGCTACAACGGCAGCATGATGTTGATCCATTTTCAGCCTTACACTTTATTCAAAAACGGCGAGCTGTATCGGGACATGGACGCGGCGATCACAGATCTCGACATACCCGCCTGCAAACAGGCTCGGAAGCAAGACTGGGGGCATTGGCGAGCGCAAGGGACGGGATACCTGTTTCAACTCCCGAACGGGAAGCCCCGGGAAATCAAGCCGGAAGATATTTATCCCGTCTTCCCCGCCGACGCTGACGAACCCCTGGAAGGAACCTGGAAAATGTTAGGAACATTTGGCGCGCAGAGCGTCAGCGGACTTAGTAGCCAAGTGTTTATCGCGAGGGACATCACCTTGCATCGTAATGGTCGCTTCGAACTGAACAAGTCCGCTGGCGGCGTCAGTCAGACTATGGTCGCCAAAAGCGACTCACAGCATTCAGGTGTTTACCGCCTGACAGGGTATCAGGCTGAATTCAGCTTCGACGATGGCCGCAAAGAGCGCATGGGGTTCTTCTTTTTCCCGAACAACGGCCGTAAAGACATCGGCATGTTCAATCTGGGCGGGACCAGCTATACACAACAGGATGAATGATGCAAAAGGCGGTAGCGGCTTAAACCACTGAGCTGCTCAAGTGCAACTGGGGATTTCCCTAGTTGGCGCTCTCAGGGTTTATGTGTGAAATACCCTGCAACGGGGGTCAAACTGACAAACTGTTCTGACAACCGCTAAAGCCACATTACGTTAGGTCATGTAACCATAGCGTTTTGAGGGCGGTCTTCACCGCCCTAATTTTTCAACCTGAGATGATTTAATTCAGCCGACGTGGATCAAACGTGCTCGGCGCAAACCAACTCTGCAAGCTGCTCCCATAAAATCCGAACCTCTTCCTGCTTCGACTCCAGTTCGGCTTTATCTTTCTCCAACTCGGGAGAATACTTGCTCATATCCAAGGTCAATTGATATATCTCGTCGATCAGAGCGGACGTTTCCTGGCGCATGGTTTCCTCGCTGACGAAGTGATTTCGCCGCCAATTGTAGGGAAGGATGACAAAGGTAACAATCCCATACTTATGGGAAAATTTGATCCCTGACAGGTATTCGCCAGCCCGCTCTATGCATAGTGACTGACACAACGCCGTCATACATGGCTATCAGCCTGTATAAGCTACTCCAGCGATCGATGAAAAAAATTGTTCGCTCTGTCTCGGCGCAAATTTTGATCTCTACGCATTGACTGATTAAGGCGATACTGTGAACGGACTTCATATTCCTCAACGCCCCTCGCCTGCTCCAGGCGAGATCATTTCCGGCCTCCCGCATGTGACGCCGCCGGACTGCTGGCATGCATCGCCCATCGAGAAAACGCTGGCCGCTATGAAGACCAGTGCAGATGGCCTTAGCTCCAGCGAGGCGGAAGAGCGATTGCGCCGTCATGGCGAAAACATCATCGCGGAACAGTCAGGGGAAAGCGCCTGGCAAAGGCTGCTGCGCCAGTTCAACAACCCGCTCATTTACGTCCTGCTGCTGTCCGCCGCCATTACCCTGATCATGCGTCATTGGCTGGACGCCAGTGTGATCTTGATGGTGGTGATCATTAATGGGCTGATCGGCTACCTACAAGAAGGTCGCGCCGAAAAGGCTTTACAGGCTATCAGGCGCATGGTGACCTTTACCGTCAGTGTGCGCCGGGACGGGCGTCTGCAATCTCTCCCGGCCAGCGTCCTGGTTCCTGGCGACGTCGTGCTCCTGCAAGCTGGCGATCGCGCTCCCACCGACATGCGCCTCATTCAGACCAGCGATTTACATATCAGTGAAGCCGTGCTGACAGGCGAGTCGGAAGCGGTTAGCAAGCAAACGCAGCCTACCCCGCCGGATACGGAACTGGCCGGTCGCACCTGCATGGCGTATGCGGGCTCCCTGGTGACTCGCGGCCAGGGACATGGCGTGGTAGTCGCCACTGGAGAAAATACAGAGTTCGGCAAGATCAGCGCCCTGCTGCGCCAGGTCAACGCCATTGAAACGCCACTGCTGAAACAGATGGCGGAATTCAGCGCAAAACTATCCTGGTGGATTCTTTTGCTTTCTGCCGTGTGTTTCATGACGGGGTACTGGTTACGCGACTACAGCGCAGCGGACATGTTCCTGGCGGCGGTGGGATTGGCCGTCGCGGCGATCCCGGAAGGTCTCCCTGCGATCCTCACGATCACACTGGCCCTCGGCGTCCAGATGATGGCGAAGCGCAACGCGATCGTACGACGGATGCCTGCGGTGGAGACACTGGGAGCCGTAACCGTTATCTGCACCGATAAGACCGGCACTCTGACGAAAAATGAAATGACGGTGGTCAGTCTCGATGCCGGCGAAAACAGCATGGAAGTTTCCGGAGCTGGCTACGATCCACATGGAGAAATCACCTTTGATGAGCGTCTGGTCAGCGCGCAGAGTCACCCCGAACTGGCGCGCCTGAGTCTGACGGCGTTGCTCTGTAACGACGCCGACATTCATAAACAGGATGATATCTGGACGCCTCAGGGAGACCCTACTGAGGCGGCTCTGGTGACCTTCGCCGCCAAAGCCGGCTGGGACAGCGCGCAAGCCCGCAAAGACCACCCCAGGCTGGATGTGCTGCCATTTAGCGCCGACAACCTGTTCATGGCGACGCTCCACCACGATAGTAACGGCAGCCACTTCATCTGCATTAAAGGCGCCCCGGAAAGAGTTCTGCAACTCTGTTCGACAACGCTGTCCGAAGAAGAAACTCAGCGCTGGAACATGCGCTTCAATCAACGCGCTGCGCAAGGACAACGCCTGCTGGCCTTCGCTTACATCGCGACGCCGGACGCCATTGCCGCACTGCCTACCCAGTTACCGCTGGCGAACATCCAGTTTCTCGGCGCCGTCGCGATGATCGATCCACCACGGGAGGAAACCGCTCCTGCGCTGGAGAAAACCTTGCAGGCGGGCATCGTGGTCAAAATGATCACTGGCGATAACCCTAAAACCGCGCAGGCCATCGCTGAATCCATTCATCTTCCAGTCGGCGATGGCGTCATCACTGGCGCAGACATCGACAACCTGGATGACGAAGCGTTGAAAGCGGCGGCGCAGCGTTGCAACATCTTCGCCCGCACCACGCCATTGCACAAATTGCGGCTGGTGGAAGCGTTGCAACAGTCGGGAGAAATCGTGGCCATGACTGGCGATGGGGTCAACGACGCGCCTGCGCTGAAGCGGGCGGGCATCGGCGTCGCCATGGGACGTCAGGGAACCGAGGTCGCCAAGGAGGCCGCTCAGATTATTCTGCTGGACGACAACTTCTCCACGATCACCGCCGCTGTGGAGGAAGGCCGCCGCATCTTCGACAACTTCAAAAAGGCGATTGTCTTTGTGTTGCCTACCAGTTGCGGCGAAGCCTTGATGATACTCGCCGCCGTCGTGCTTGGCGTCGCCATGCCGATTACGCCAGTGCAGATTCTCTGGATCAACATGATCACTGCGGTGACCCTGGCGCTGGCGCTGTCTTTCGAACCGGCGGAGCGCAATATCATGGCGCGCCCTCCCCGACGGCCCGGCGAGTCGCTGCTCGACCCGCTGCTGTTATGGCGGGTGCTCAGTGTGTCATTGATTATGGTGCTCGGATCTTTCGGTCTGTTTGGATGGACGCAATCCGCCGGCGCATCTCTGGAACACGCGCGTACGGTGGCGGTCAATACGCTGGTGATGTTTGAGATTTTTTATCTTTTCAATACGCGCATGCTTATGGAAAACATCACCTCCTGGCGCCAGCTAACCAGTAACCGGATGGCGCTCTACTCCGTCGCCATCCTGCTTCTTTTCCAACTGCTTTTCACCTATGCGCCGCCAATGCAACGCCTGTTCAGTTCCACCGCCTTATCGCTGTCGGATTGGCTCGCCATCGCCCTCGTGGGCTCCAGCGTCTTTATCATCACCGAGATAGAGAAATTTGTTATGAGCGTCGTTAAAGGTCAAAAAAACAGCGATTAGTCCTGGAATTAGGTTGAATATTCAAATATTTCCCATAATAGTTGCAGGACATTATCAGGTTATTTCTTGTGCTGAACGATAGAGAAATAACCTGTCGCGAAAGGGATTCCGGATGCATCGACTGCCTGCCGGTTTCAACGAAAAATATATAACGCTTGGCTTATCACACTGGAGTAACACAATGGCAAAAAAAGAGAAGGGCATCGTCAAAAAGAACATCGAAAAGTTAGGAGATGTGGTTTCCAAAGAACTGCATAAAGCCACTGAGCAGATACAGGCGATTCTTGCGGATTTCTATAAGCAAGCGGAAGAAATTCAAAAGCAGATTAAAGAGCCGGTGATGAAACTGATTAAAGAACTGGAAGAGCTGCGAGAAAAAGAACTCAAGAAAATCCAGGCTGAATATCAGAAAGTGGTCAACGAAATCAATGCGCTGCAGGAACAGTTCATGGACCGTCTGGGCCTGGCCTCACTCAAAAAACCCGCGCCGGTTGCGGCGTTGACGGCAAAAGCACCAGCGAAAACGTCCACCGCGAAAAAAGCCTCTACAACCAAAACCGCCACCCGCAAGCCAGCGGCGAAAAAAGCGCCCGCCAGCAAACCCGCGGCGGCAAAAACCACCGCCAAGAAAACGGGTTCAACAGCAGCGACCACCACAGCCAAAAAGCCAGCCGCCAAGAAAACGCCCGCTAAAAGTCCTGCGCGTAAAACTCCAGCGACCAAAGCCGGCGCGGCCAAGACCTCTGCGAGCAAACCTGCTAAAGCAGCAGCGCCCAAAAAACCAAGTAGCGCCAAAACTCCTCGTGCGAAAAAAGCGGATACCGCCGCCACACCCAACACGGCGCCAGAAGAGACCAAATAACGTTCAGCTTTCTTCAGGGGCGGCGCACTCACGCCGCCCTTTCTCTTCACGCAATAGTTAAGCGGCTAAATACCATGCCACACATGGCGTAGAGCCTTATTCCCTTCTCTCAAAAACGTCGTTTCCGCGCTTATTTCGCCTTTGGCGGTTAGTTTAAGGGTTATCTTTTCGCGCCATCATCAGGGCTCAACATGACAACTTATCATGAGCCAATTGCAGGTCAAAAAACCTACTTATACGATACAGAAGCCTGTTCTTTTTGATTTTTCTTAATTCAATCTGCATAGGCCAACAACAAAAATAGTAAAAGCTGACGCGAGGTAAAATAAGTATGAGAACCGCAAAGCTGTATGCAAAAGTGTTAACCGGACTGTGTCTCACAGCCGGCCTCGCCCATGCGGGAGACACTATTCAATCTTACACCAGCACTTTGTACGAATTGGATGACAGCGACGCCAGGAGCAAACGTATCCGGCTCGTTTACACCGTACAAAACGCCTGGAACCAGTCGCACTATCCTGAAGGGATCAAGGAAGTAAAACTGGTGCTCAACGGAGGCTCGGGGTTCGATATGACCAACGTGCCTTCCCGTCAGACTCTGTATGAGTCAGGAACCAGCGCGGACTACCGTTATACGGTGCCGACCGCGTTCCAGCTAAAAGTGGGATATCAGGACGGCTCCAGACTGCGCCACCTGAGTCACGCTCCCTCCAACACTATCTCCAGTGCTCAGGTGAGCGAATCAACGGACTTCAACCTGGGCTTTACGCTCAACGAGGAATCGCCAAGCATTAATGGCGGCGTCTCCTGGAGCACACGGATTACCTACAATCAGGACGAGTTCAAGACGGTGACCGATTTTGACCAGGGCAACGAAGGCGTAACCTGGAATATCGTCAGCCAGACCATCAAACACCGTACGCCGCCGAAAGATAACCTGCTCTACGCATGGACTTATCTGTTCTGGGGCTGCGGCATCAACAACCTCATCCCGACCAGCGAATTGCCGACAGTGATGACGTCAGACTTCAAACCGGAAGCGGTGGTGTTGTACCGCAAATACGATTTGAACGACGGCGTCGACTACACGCGCTTGAAGCTGGAAGCGAACTGGCAGAAGACTCATTACCACTTCGCTCGCGACTGGTGCTCTTTCCACTCCAATTTCAGCTGGAAGGGCTACCACGACTACAGCGAGTGGACCAAAGCCAATCGCGTCGTGTCTATCTCATGGAAGGACGGCCTGTACCACTAACGGACCCCAACAGGCTGACGGCTCCCCCCAAGGGGAGCCACTTCCAGCGGACATGACAAGTAGAAGGTGATCATTATGTCAGTAAAAAAATTGGTTTTATGGGGCGCGCCCTTATGTCTGGCGGCGGGCGTTTTTATCTACCACGAAAGCGGCGACGACGCTGACGCGAACTCCGCATCGCAAACCACGGCGACGGAAATCCAGGCGGACAACCAGGACGCAACGCTGACGAGCGTTTCTCCCGAGTTTATGGAGGAAGCCGCGCCACAGGCGGAGGCCGAAGCGGCTCCCGAGGCGGAAGAGCCGGTTCAGGACACGGGCCCCTGGGTATCGCAGGCGTCCACATCGCTTAGCGCTGAGCTGTACGACTTTATCGAAGCGGAAGGGTTGCGCTATGTCGACACCAGTAATTTCCCGTTCGATCCGCAAACAGAAAGGCTGCTGCAGAAGCTTTCCCAGTCCGGAGAGATTCTTCTTTTCGACAACACAGAAGCCGAGCGGCTTGGCGGCCTGACGGAGAAGCCGTCGGATATTATCGCCGATTACTATGGCGCAGCGACTGAGGGCGACGCCATCATCGCCACCAGTGTGACCAACGCGGACGGCAGCGTTCATTTCATGGTGTTGCCAGTGCACAAGAAAGGCGAGGACAGCTCACTGTCCGAGGACGTCAAACTGGCGGTGGCGTTATTGAAACAAGAAAAAGAAACCAAAGAGACTCTATAACGACAAACCCGGCTGCGGCGACAGCGCCACAGCCGGGTTTGCGTTTTAATAGATAAACCTGTTCGCCCGCCCTCTGGTCAGGCGGAATCGGTTCGGGTCAATGCCGAGCCGGTCTCTGCGCTCCAGTCTGGCTGGAATGCAGCGCTTTGATCAGATCCGCCTCCGCCCTGGTCAGGCCGCAGGCTTTCACCAAATCCTCCACTTCCGCGCCCAACGACAACAGGCGGGCCGCTTCATTGTAAGACACCTTTTGCACGTCCATGGTTTGCAGTTCTTTTTGCTTGAGTTCAGCGGCTTTCAGACGCTGATCAATGGAAACCACCTTTCGGCCCACGCCAATGCCACTGTCGGAGAGCATATTGAGCTTATCCCGCATCTGCCCGACCTCGATTTCCAGACGTACAATGCGCTTGGCCTGCATCCGACAGAGAGTGAAACAGGCAATGGCGACGACCAGCCCGAAACACAGGGACACAAGCAGCTCCCAACTCATGAATTGCGGATTCATAACTTATCCTCCCGCGCCAGCTTATTGGGTGAGACTGATCACAAGGACGCCACCTCGGACCACTCTTCTTCTGACATCATTTTTTCGAATTCAACCAGAATAATCAGTTCTCCATTCTTGTTGCAGACGCCTTGAATGAACTTGGCGCTTTCCTCGTTGCCGACATTTGGAGCGGTTTCCATTTCCGACTGCCGCAGATAAACCACTTCCGCCACAGAGTCCACCAGAATGCCCACGACTTGATTATCCACCTCTATCACCACAATCCGGGTGTGATCGCTCACCTCCGCTTCCGACAAGCCAAACCGCTTGCGGGTGTCGATGACCGTGACGACATTGCCGCGCAGATTGATGATGCCGAGAACGTAGTCCGGCGCGCCAGGCACCGGGGCGATTTCCGTATAGCGCAACACCTCCTGGATCTGCATAACATTGATGCCGTAAGTTTCATGATCCAACTTGAAGGTCACGTATTGCAGAATCGGATCTTCTGAACTTTGGCCCTGCCCTGAATAGGATGCCATAGCGTTTAACCTCTTTCTCCCGACGCTGAGCGTCAAATTTCTAGCGTTTGTACTTAATTAATATAGAACAACGCAGGATCTATGCCAGCCGATTTTGCCAACCGCCCCAGGTCCGTCGTCGGCTCCGCGTCAGCTTTTTTTGCCAGCTTTGGCGGACGACTGATTCAATTGTTGCTCCAGTCCATCCACATCCAGCAGCGCACACATATGCGTCACCACTGTGCCGGCCAGCCATGGACGCTTAGAACGTTCGCTGCGCCAGCGCACTTGATCCGGGTCCAGAGTAAATGCTTCCGCGATGAAATCGCAGCCAAGCCCCCACTCAGAATCATGCAAGCGAATGATGTAGCGGATATTTTCGCGGTATTGCGACTTATAGCGGTCAGGCATGACCCATTGCGCTGTATCCACAACTCTCACATTCATTCCTGCTACAGGTATCAGCCCGACGAACCAGGAGGGCATACCGAACAGCGGCGTGGTTTCATGATCCATCGCATGCACGCCGCCAAGAGAAATCAGCGGCACCGCCAATTTCAGACCCGCCACGTTAAACAGAAGGCACTCGAAACGCTCCTGCGCCCACACCGGCCTGCCGTTAGCGGCCCATCCATCCGGCGCGCCGCCGGAGCCAGCCTCAACGTCAACCTCCTCCTGCTGCGCTGCTTCCGGCTCCACCGCCGTCGGCGCGTCACGTTCTTGACGCCTCGCTTCAACTTTTTGACGCGCCAGCGACTGCGGTTCCGGCTCTTCTTCTGTCGATTCCGAGACACGCCATTGCTTTAACTTCTCCCGTAACGCCGCGCTTCGCTCCGCCACCGACGGTTTTTTTTCCGTCTCCACTGGCGCTGGCGACGGCGGAGCCACCTTGGGCATCGGCATCACCAGCCTGGGCGGTTCCTGCAAAGCCAGACGCGCCTGCTCCGCCTGCCGGGCGAGCATACGTTGGCGCGCCAGAGTCATGCGCCCTTGTTCCAGTAACGCCTCCGCTGCGGAATGCGTCGAGGCGCTTTCTTTCTCCGCCGTGTTCATGTCCACCTCCTTCCCTGGCGAAACCGCTTTATGACGCGGTGCGGCTATAGCGCGTTCGGTCTCAGGCATCTCCGGCGGCGATTTCGTTGGTTGCGGTTTTGTGGGTTGTGACTGAGCCTGCTGTGGGTCATTCACTGTGGTCGAGGGTTGCTTACGCACACCGGTCTGGCTTGAGGCCTCTTTGAGGTCAGACTCCGCCGCAGACGCAGCCGTAGTGACGGACTTGTCCTCCTGCGCCGACAAATCAACGTCAGAAGGCTCGTTATCCTTGTCTGGCGCCGGCTTCGGCTCAGGCGCAGGGGGGCGCAGCAGGTCGTCAATGTAATCGAGGACTGCCTTATCGTAGTTATCAGGATCGGCGAACTGCTTATCTGCCATTACTCAACAAGTATCCTTTAATGCCTGCGGCGACCTCCGCCGCCCTTTAGTTAAGCCGCGCCGCCCGCCTGGGCCTGAGTCGGCGGATTGAACCCCACGTTGGCTTCCAACAGGTCATGCAACAGTTTTTCATAGCCGCGCACGCCATGGGTGGCGGCGTCGTACATGGAAGGAATCACGCCCGCCCGGCTGGCGTCGCGGAATTTGGTGTCCACGGGAATCGCATAGCGCCAGACCACATCGCCATACTGATGTCGCAGCGTGCGGAAGGTCTGCACCGACGCCTGCGTGCGACGGTCGAACATCGTGGGAATGACAGTATAGGAAAGCGGATTCTTCTGACTCTTCATCACCATGCCAAGGGTGTGCAGCATGCGTTCCAGCCCCTTCAGCGCCAGAAATTCCGTCTGCACCGGAATCAGAATATGCTGGCAGGCCGCCAGCGCATTGATGAGCAATACGCCAAGCACCGGCGTGTTATCCAGAAAGGCGTAATCGAAGTCGTCCCACAAGTGCGCCAGCGCCTTGGAAATGATTAATCCCATGCCTTCCACACCCACCATTTTCCGCTCCAGCGTGGCTTGCGCCGTAGACGCCGGCAACAGCTTAAGATTGGGGTGGCTGGTGTCGCGGATCAGAGTGCGCGGCAAATCCGCCGGCACTTTGCCCTCATGCATGAATAAGTCGTATACGCTGCCGCGGATACTGTCCGGGTCATATTTGAAATAAGACGTCAGCGAGCCGTGCGGATCAAGGTCCAGCAACAGCACCCGCTTGCCTTGTTGCGCCAGAATCCCGCCGAGGGCGACGGCGGTTGTGGTTTTACCCACGCCTCCTTTTTGATTCGCGACGGTCCAGATTCGCACGGTCGATACTCCCCGCGTTGATGTTCAGATAGGTGACGACAGCGCGTCACAGCGTCTCTGCGGCGCATATTCGTCATGTCGCAACAGAGTTCCTAATGACAGTATAGAAGCTCACAGTGACGGACATTAATGACAATCCTTATGCGCAGCGTCGGCAAGTCAGCGCCGCAATCCGTCTCTCCCTGTTTCGCCATGAGGGGATTGCACGATATATGCCAACGCCGGGATCTCGCGGCCTGTTTCAGCAGGATAAACCGTCAATTGGCGGGAAAACTGCGCGCCTGCCCTGACCTGGTCAGCGCCGCATGGTGAGACGCACTTTGGCGTCCTTGGCCACCAACAAAACCACTCGACGGTTTCTTTGCCGCCCCTCGGTGGTATCGTTACGGGCGACCGGCTGATATTCGCCGTATCCCACCGCCGCCAGACGTCTTGGGTCAACGCCGCCGATAATCAGCAAGCGCGCCACCGCCGCAGAACGCGCCGAGGAAAGCTCCCAGTTGGAAGGATAAATCGAACTGCGAATAGGCACGTTGTCAGTGAAGCCCTCCACCAGAATGGCGTTGGGGTAGTCTTTGAGGATGCCGGCGATGCCGTCGATCAGATTGAACGCAGCGTCCACCGGCACGGCGTCGCCACTGTTGAACAGCAGATTGTTACGCAGGGACAGCTCGATCCAGTTGTCATTCTCGTTGATGGACACCATGCCTTGTCCAATCAACCCTTTTAGCCGGTAGTTAAACCGATTGGCGATTTCCCGCAAGCGCTCCCCTTCCTGCTCTTCCGTGGTTTCGCCGGGCTGGCTTTCCGGACTGTCGAAAGGCTGTATCGCAGGCGATTCACTTTGCGGAGGCGCCGCTGTCTGCTGTCCAACCTGAATAGGGTTAAGGCTGCGTTGCGTGGCGTTGAACACCCCTTCCAACGTTTCAGACAGGACTTTGTACTTGCCCTCGTTGACGGAGGAAACCGAATACATCACCACGAAAAACGCGAACAGCAGGGTGATGAAGTCCGCATAGGACACCAGCCAGCGTTCGTGGTTATGGGATTCTTCCCGGTTGCGGCGGCGCTTTCTCATAACTGGCGACTCCCGCTTATCGACATGAAGGGGTAACAACAGGCTTCATTACAGAAACCCTTTCAGCTTCAATTCTATTGCTTTGGGATTCTCTCCTTCGGCGATAGCGACGATGCCTTCGATCATCATTTCACGCAGCAGCGATTGCTCGTGCACAATGCCTTTCAATTTATTGGCGATGGGAAAGTAGAACAGGTTGGCCAGCGCGACCCCGTAGATAGTGGCGACAAAGGCCGTGGCGATGCCGGGCCCTAACATGGAAGGGTCCTCCAAATGGCTCATGACCTGAATCAACCCAAGCACGGCGCCGAGAATCCCCAATGTAGGCGCGTAGCCGCCCATAGCTTCATAGACTTTGCTGGCGTCCAGATCACGCTGCTCGCGGCTGTTAAGCTCCAGCTCCATGATGCTGCGGATGGATTCCGGCTCGGCACCGTCCACCAGTAGTTGCAGCCCTTTGCGGGAAAACGGATCGCGCTCTTTTTCCGCCACGGACTCCAATCCCAACAGCCCTTCCTTGCGCGCCACCATGCTCCAGGAGATGACCTTCTGGATGTCGTCTTCAAAACTAAGATAGGGAGGGAGAAAAACCCAGAGAAACTGCTTAAAGGAACGCTTCAACACCTTGCCGGAGTGCTGCAGCACGATAGCGCCGAACGTGCCGCCAATGACGATCAGCGCCGCCGGCAGATTCAGTAAGGAGGAAACATCGCCGCCTTCGATCAGGTTGCCGCCGATGATCGCCACCAGGGCGATCAGGACGCCCACGATGCTGAGTAAGTCCATTATCCGACACCGTCAATCAACCGCGGCGCAAATTCATCCAGGGCTAAGACTTCATCCGACAGACCGGCGGTGGCCACCGCCATCGGCATACCGTAAATCACACTGGTCGCTTCATCCTGAGACCAGACCACAGAACCACTTTCTTTCAGCATGCGGCAGCCTTCGCGGCCGTCCGCGCCCATGCCGGTCAAGATGACGCCCAGTACTTTGCCGGGAAACATCTTGGCGCAGGAGCCAAAAGTGACGTCCACGCAGGGTTTGTAGTGCAAGCGCTCGTCTCCGTCGAGAATTTTGACCCGAGCCTGAGCGCCGACGCGTTCGATCAAAGTCTGTTTGCCGCCAGGGGCGATGTAGGCCCATCCGGGCTTAAGGATCTCGCCGTTCTCCGCCTGTTTGACGGACAGTTGCGACAGACGATTCAGACGTTCAGCAAACGCCGGCGTAAAAGAGGCCGGCATATGCTGCACCAGCACCAGCGGCGCTGGAAACGCGCCCGGTAAGCGGGTGAGAATTTTTTGCAGCGCAACCGGACCGCCAGTGGAAGTGCCGATCAGCACCACTTTATAGTCCTGACGCGGCGTGCGTCGGGTTTTCGCCGCCTTCACTTCCGGTTTTGGCTCTACCTTCGGTTCCGGTTTGGCCGGCGGCGCCTTGGCGCGTGGTTCAGCGGCGCGCGGCGTCGGCGCGGCAGGCTTGGGCGGCTCGCGTACGGGCGTCGGCGGCGCGGGTTTGGCCGGCTCCGGCGCTGGAGCGGAGGCCCCGGACATACGATATTTGGCTCGCGAAACTTCTTTAATGCGGTCGTGCAGCAGGCGTTTGATCTTGGAGGCGTCGCCGGACATCGCCTCGAAGCTCTTCGGTAGAAAATCCACCGCGCCGGCTTCCAGGGCGTCAAAGGTCACTCGTGCGCCTTCGTAGGTAAGAGAGGAAAACATCAAGACCGGCGTGGGCTGAGTCCGCATGATTTCCCTAACCGCAGTAATGCCGTCCATGACCGGCATCTCGTAGTCCATGGTGATGACGTCGGGCTTCAGTTTAAGCGCCATGTCCACGCCTTCGCGGCCATTGCTGGCCGTGCCGACGACATCGACATCGCTGATGGAGTTCAGGATCTCGCAAAGGCGACGTCTGAAAAATCCCGAATCATCTACTACCAGGACCTTTAAGGCCATTCATCGGTCTCCCGTTTTTGGAAATCACTCCGCCGCTGCGCCTTATGACAGGCGCTCAGCCTGCGGAAGCCGCGGGCTCCGTTTCATCCGAGTCCGCCACCAACTGACTCTTCCTGAACGTCGGCCGACCGTATACTTTGCTGGACTTGGCGTAGCGTCCAAGCATGCTGGGAATGTCCAGTATCAGCGCAATGCGCCCGTCTCCGGTGATAGTGGCGCCGGCCATTCCCGGCGTGCCGTGCAGCATTTTGCCCAAGGGTTTGATGACCACCTCTTCCTGGCCGACCAGCTGATCGACCACAAAGCCCACGCGCTTGGTGCCGACAGAGACAATCACCACATGACCGTTCTCTTCCGTAGGTTCGAATTGCGCGCCCTTCACCAGCCAGCGTTTGATGTGGAAGAGCGGGAACACATTCTCGCGCACCACAATACATTCCTGCCCATCGACGATATTGGTCTGGGTCAGGTCAAGGTGGAATATTTCCACCACGCTCACCAATGGGAATGCGAACGCCTGATCTCCCAGCATCACCATCAAGGTCGGCATGATGGCGAGGGTCAACGGCACTTTGATTACAATGCGCGAACCGCGCCCCAACTCTGATTCAATATGGATGGTGCCGTTCAACTGGGTGATCTTGGTTTTGACCACGTCCATCCCGACGCCACGCCCGGACACATCGGATATTTCCGTCTTGGTGGAGAATCCCGGCGCGAATATCAGGTTATACGCTTCGTTATCGGTGAGACGCTCTGCGGCGTCCACATCGTAGATGCCTTTTTCTACTGCTTTCTGACGCAAGACCACCGGGTCCATACCCGCGCCGTCATCTTCGATGGACAGCAGAATATGGTCGCCTTCCTGCTCCGCCGCCAGCACCACACGCCCTACCCGCGGTTTGCCTTTTTGCTCGCGCGCTTCGGGAGATTCGATACCGTGGTCCACTGCGTTACGCACCAAGTGGACCAGTGGGTCGGACAGAGCTTCGACCAGGTTCTTATCCAGGTCGGTATCTTCCCCACGCAACACCAGATTGACTTCTTTGCGCAGGTTGCGCGCCAGATCCCTCACCACGCGGGGGAAACGGCCAAATACTTTCTTGATGGGCTGCATCCGCGTCTGCATGACGGCGGACTGCAAGTCACTGGTGACCACGTCCAGATTGGACACGGCTTTACTCATGTTCTCGTCGGCGAACTCTTCGCCTAAACGCTTGAGACGGTTACGCACCAGCACCAGTTCGCCGACCATGTTCATGATGTCGTCGAGGCGCTTGGTGTCCACCCGCACCGTGGTTTCCGTGGCGATGCTGGCCTGGGCGTCTTTCCCGGCGGCGGCGCTCGCCGCAGGCTGACGCCGTTCTTCGTCCGGCTCGGCGCGGGCTGGAGCTGGGGCGGGCTTGACGACTTTCGGCGGCTCTTTCTTGACCGGCTCCTTCTTGGCGGGCTCTTTTTTCACAGCCGCCTTTTCCGCCGGTTTTGCCGCGGCAGGTTTGGCGCCCCCGGTAGGACTCGGTCCCTTGCCGGAGCCGTGTAACTCGTCCAGCAGTTTTTCGAATTCGTCGTCGGTAATCAGTTCGGAGTCGCCAGCGGCGGCTTCCTCTTTTTTCTCTACTTTCTTTGCAGGCTTTTCAGGCTCGGCTTTCGCCGCAGGTTTGCCTTTCTTCTCCGCGGCAGGGGCCTTCTTCTGCTCAGTCCCGTCAGAGACGGCGCCGTCAAACTTGCCTTTGCCGTGCAGTTCATCCAACAAGGCTTCAAATTCATCGTCGGTGATTTCATCACCGTCGCCGGCGGACACGGCTTCAGCCGCTTCTTCCTGAGGAACCGGAGCAGGTTCGGGAGCAGCCTTGGCGGGCTTGCCTTCCTGAGGACCTCCAAACTTGCCGGGACCATGCAGTTGATCCAGCAGTTTCTCGAACTCGTCTTCGGTGATTTCATCGCCTTCGCCTTTCGACTCCGACGCCTCCGCTTTCTCGCCGCCGTCTTCATCGTCCAAGGCGTTGAGAAGATTCTCGAATTCGTCGTCGGTGATATCGCCTTCCGCCGACGCCACAGGCTCTTCAACGTCTTCAGCCGCGTCTTCTTCGTGCTCTTCAACGGCTTCTTCGGCAGGCTCGTCAGCTTCTTCCGCCACAGAGGCGGATTCGCCGCTGGCCAGTCGCTCCAGGGCGGCCATGAGTTCGGGCGCGGCGGGGGTCAGTTCTTCCCGCATTTTCACCTGGGAAAACATTTCGTTGACGGCGTCCAGCGCCTGCAGCACGACATCCATCAATTCGGAGTCGACACTGAGCTGACCGTTACGCAACAGGTCGAAGACGTTTTCCGCCACATGGCAGCATTCCACCAGGGCGTCCAACTGAAGGAAACCGGCGCCGCCTTTGACGGTGTGGAACCCACGGAAAATGGCATTCAGCAGATCGCGGTCGTCCGGGTTCTGCTCCAGTTCCACCAACTGCTCTGAGAGCTGTTCAAGAATTTCTCCCGCTTCGACTAGAAAGTCCTGCAGGATTTCTTCGTCCGCTTCAAACCCCATTCATGTGCTCCTCAGAAACCAAGGCTGGAAAGAAGGTCGTCCACGTCGTCCTGGCTGGCGACGACATCTGAGCGTCCTTCGGTCTGGATCTGCGGGCCGTGCCCTTTTGTAATAGACTCTTCTTCGGCTTTCATCTCATGCTGAATGCCTGTTATGCGGTCAACCTTGCCCGCCATGGCGACCAGTTTGACCAGATTCACTTCTACTTCCTTGACCAGACCGGTAACCTTGTTGATGACCTGTCCCGTGAGATCCTGAAAGTCCTGAGCCAATAATATTTCCGACAGATTGGTGTACACCTTGTCGCTGTTAGCGGCCAGATCCACCAAAAACTTATCAATGCGCTTATACAGCTCACGGAACTCAGAGGGGTCCATTTCCCGACGGCGCAGTCGTCCCCAGGCTTCTTTCAGCTCATGGGCCTCCTGCTTCATCTCTATCGCCACAGGCATGCTCGCTTCCACCATATCCATGGTCTTGTTGGCGGCTTTGTTGGTCATATCGACCACATAGGAAAGGCGATCAGAGGCGTCAGCGATTTTCGACAGCTCCTCCTCCTGATTCATCCTCACATTGCCCATGTCGATATTGAAATTGCGTATGGCTTCGTGCAACGAACGGGTCAACTTGCCCACTTCGTGGTACAGCGTACGGTCCCGAGTGTCATTAAGGTCGGAAATTACCCGCAACGCTTCGCCAAAGTCCCCCTTACTAACGTGCTCCATCAAGCTCGCCGCCTGCTCGCTCAAGCGCGTCTCAATTTCCTCTTGGGAGGAGGATGGTGGCTGCTGTTCATTGGTCATAGTAATTCCTGCGGTTTTATTATGAGTCGATCCGCTCGAAGATTTTCTCTATCTTTTCCTTCAGCACGGCCGCAGTAAACGGCTTCACCACATACCCGTTAACACCCGCCTGCGCCGCTGCGACAATCTGATCCCGTTTGGCTTCCGCCGTCACCATGAGCACCGGCAGGTTTTTCAGACTATCATCAGCGCGAACAGCCTGGAGTAATTCGATTCCCGTCATTCCGGGCATATTCCAGTCAGTGACCAGAAAATCAAACTTCCCGGTTTTTAACATCGGCAGCGCGGTGGACCCGTCATCCGCTTCATCGGTATTGGTGAAGCCCAAATCCCGAAGCAGGTTTTTAATAATCCGCCTCATTGTTGAAAAGTCATCTACAACGAGGATTTTCATGTTCTTGTCCAATGTAACCTCCACAATGGCGACGCTGGAAACCCTTTGATTTCATTACTCTACTGAGTAAGTCTAGCTGGTCGCGCCGTACTATCCAGTTTTTTGATACAAGTTGTTTTAGAAAACATGACCGCAGGATGCTGATTTCGAAAAAACATTAACCTGCGCAGGCAATGGCTTGATTTAGCTGTTTTTCCAGTCTGAGAGACGGGATCGCAGTCGCAAGGTCGCCTGGGAATGAATCTGACTGACCCGGGACTCGCTGACTGAGAGCACCTGGCCGATTTCCTTGAGGTTGAGTTCTTCGTCATAGTAGAGAGACAGCACCAGCTTCTCCCGTTCCGGCAAACCGTCTATCGCGGCGCTCAATTTTTCCAGAAAGGCGTTTTGTTCGATGTCGCTGAGGGGATTGTCGGTGGTTAACGTTTCGTCGTCAGAGCCGCCCTCCCCGTGAACGCCCAGCTCTTCCAGGCTGAACAGCTTCCCCGAACTGGCGTCGCGCAGGCTGGCGTGGTATTGCTCCAGGGGTATGCCCAGCTCTGCCGCCACTTCCGCATCCGACGCATCTCGGCCGGTGCGGGCTTCAATAGTGTGTATCGCGTCCGCGATATTGCGGGCGTTGCGGTGCACGGAGCGCGGCACCCAATCGCCTTTACGAATTTCGTCCACCATGGCGCCGCGAATGCGGATGCCTGCATAGGTTTCGAATTTGGCGCCTTTGCTGGCGTCATATTTCTGCGCGGCTTCCAGCAGTCCGATCATGCCCGCCTGAATCAAATCATCCACCTGCACGCTGGCGGGCAGACGGGCGATCAGGTGATGCGCGATGCGCTTGACCAGAGGCGCGTATTGCCTGACCAAAGTGTCGGCGCGCTCCGCCCGCGTCTCGCTATACATCATATAAGTGTTCGCCAATGACATGAATTTGCGCGCAAGGCCTGCAATAAACCGGATGATTTCAACAAAAACGTTCTCATGGGTGTTTGAGGATATGTCCGGCGCAACCATCACGCCTTATCGCAAGCGCCCGGGATATAGCCGCCGGGCGAGCCCTCGCATTCCGTCCGGCGCGTGTCTAACTGTGCACCAGACGCTCCACAAAGAATTCCAAATTGCCTCTCGGCGCCGTCGGCAACGGCCAGTTGTCCACTTTTTGCGCCAGCTGGCGGTACGCCAACGACGCTTTGGCGCGCGGATAGGCTTCGTACACAGGACGTTGCCGTTGCACCGATTTGCGTACGGCTTCGTCGAATGGAATGCTTCCTACATATTGTAGCGCAACTTCCAAAAAGCGTTCGGTGACCTTGGATAATTTACCGAACAAATGCCGCCCTTCCTGCTCGGAGCGAACCATGTTGGCGAGCACCCGAAAACGGTACATATCGTGGTTCTTGTTGAGCAGTTTGATGACGGCATAGGCGTCAGTAATGGAGGTGGGCTCGTCGCACACCACCACCAGGGCTTCCTGGGCCGCGCGCACGAAGGAAAGCACTTGTTCGGAGATACCCGCCGCCGTGTCGATCACCAGCACGTCCAGGTCGTCGCTGATATCGCTGAAGGCGTTGATCAGACCCGCATGTTCAAGAGGAGACAGATGAGTAAGGTGCTGGGTGCCGGATGACGCCGGGACGATCTTTATCCCCCCCGGTCCTTCAATCATCACTTCCCGCAGGGTGCAATCCCCCGCCAGCACATCCCCGATATTGCGCGAGGCGGTGACGCCGAGCAACACATCAATATTCGCCAGTCCGAGGTCCGCATCCAGCAGCACGACGCGACGTCCCAGGTCCGCTAACGCGAGGGACAGATTTATGGAAACATTGCTCTTGCCGACACCCCCCTTTCCTCCGGTGACTGCAATAACTTGAACCGGATGTACTTTACTCATACCGGTAGATATCTCCTGTTATTAGACGGCGCGGCGTTGACCCCGCACTCAATAGTTTAGACCACCAGTTCCGCAGCGAAGCGACTGGTGTTATTAGTTTGTTCGGTCTCCCGCCGGGTCCGCCGCCACAAAGCGTCCGCGCGCGCCACCAGGGCATGCGCTTTCGCCGGATGAATGTCATCGGGTATTTTCTGTCCGTCGGTGACATAGGCGACCGGAAGCCGGTTCAGGATGGCCATGCTCAACACTTCACCCAGACTGAACGCTTCATCCAGTTTGGTCATGATACAGCCGGAAAGCCCCAACATCTTATAGTAATGATAGGTGGATTTCATGACCTGCGGTTGGTTAACTGCCGACAATACAAGATAATTTCTGATGCGGTGACGGGTCACTTTCAGGTCTTTCTGCTGACGCTCCCAATTCGGGTCCTGGGGCGTCAATCCTGCGGTGTCCACCAGCACCAGACGTTTGTTGGCGAGACGGTCAAGCAGATCGTCCAGGCTGTTCTCTTCATCCACCACGTACACAGGCACATTCAGCAAGCGTCCAAAGGACTGCAATTGCTGCTGACTGGCCACCCGGAAACGATCGGTGGTGACCAGCGCCAGTTTTTCGGCGCCGTAGTGAACCACGAAACGCGCCGCCAGTTTGGCGAGAGTGGTGGTTTTGCCGGAGCCGGTCGGCCCCAGCAGCGCGCAGACTCCACGCTGATAAATCAGTTCTTCATTTTCCGCCTTCAAGCCATGCGCCAGGCGCGCCATCAGGTTGCGCCATTGTTCTTGAGCGCCTTTGCGCGGGTCCGCCTTGGCGGTGAGCGCGTTTTGCAGCTCACGGAAGATACCCATTTCCTGCATGCGTTCGATCAGCTCGCGATGGCCGGGATTTTCTTCCGGACGCGCGGCGGCGACAGGCTGACGCATGATGCTTTTAAGCTGCATGATCTCTTCGCGCATTTCCGCCAGCATACGTGAGGTTTCCGGTTCTCCGGCGCCGATTTGCCGGGAAGCCGTCGCCGCCGGTTCTGCAGCGGCAAAAGCCGGCGCCGGCTCCGCTTTGGGTCTGGCGTTGCTTTTCAGCGTTTCCAGCCGGTCGCGCACCCGCGACATTTCATCCTCCAGGCGACGATGGCGATCCGCTGTCTCCCGGGCCACCGCAGAGGGCGTCGGGCGTGGGCCTTCCTGCTCAGGCATGCTGCTGCGCTGATCGTCCTCGTTATAATCCAGCGCACAGATCACCTCCACGCCATCCCCCGTTTTACTGGTGGACAGAATGACGGCGTCCGCGCCGAGATCTTCACGGATATCCTTTAAAGCCTGTTGCATTGACGCTGCAAAAAAACGTTTCACTTTCATAATGTTAGTCTCCCGGCTCCACGAGCCCGCACGGGATTACCCACTGATTGTCGCCACGATGGTGATTTGTTTGTTGTCCGGCACTTCCTGATAAGCCAGGACATGCATGCGCTCCACGCTGAGTCTGATGAACCGCGCCAGAACCGGGCGCAGGCTGTTGGACACCAGCAAGACCGCCGCTTTACCGAGCATTTCCTGACGCTGCGCTGCTTCCGCCAGCGAGCGTTGCAGTTTTTCCATCATGCTCGGTTCCAAAATCAGACCGATGTCATCCATGCCGCCGGCCTGTTGCGCTTGTTGCATAGATTTAAGCAGTAATTGTTCCAACCCTGGGTCCAGAGTGATAACAGGCAGCTCAGGCTCCGCCCCTACTATGTTCTGGACGATCAGACGACGCAGAGACGCCCTCACCGCCGCCGTCAAAATACCGGCGTCCTGGGTCTTCGGCGTAAAGTTGACGATGGCCTCCGCAATGCTGCGCATATCCCGCACCGGCACATCTTCCTGCAACAGATTCTGCAGCACCTTCAACAGGGTGCTGAGCGAAACAGTGTTGGGAACCAGCTCTTCCGCCAGTTTCGCCGCTTTCTTGCCCAGCTGCTCCAGCCACTGTTGCACTTCTTCATGGCCGATCAGTTCATAGGCGTGACGGCTGAGCACCTGATTCAGATGCGTCGCCACCACGGTGCTGGAATCCACCACGGTGTAGCCCAGCGTCTGCGCCTGTTCTTTCTGGGCAGGATCAATCCACACCGCCTCCAGGCCGAAAGCCGGGTCTTTGGTCTGAATACCGTCCAGCTTGCCGAAGACCTGACCGGGATTGATGGCCATTTCCCGATCCGGATGAATTTCCGCTTCAGCGATGGTGACGCCCATCAGGGTGATGCGGTAAAAGTTCGGCATTAAATCCAGATTGTCGCGGATATGCACGGAGGGCATGAGAAAGCCCAGCTCCTGCGACAGTTTTTTACGCACGCCCTTGATGCGGGCCAGCAACTGTCCGCCTTGCGACTTGTCCACCAGTGGAATAAGGCGATAGCCCACTTCCAGACCGACGATATCCACGCTGGCCACGTCGTCCCAGCCCAGTTCTTTGGTCTCGGGGCCACGCACCGCCGGCGCGCTCTCGCCGGGAGCCAGTGCGGGACCGCCGCCGGGTTGCGGCGGCGCTCCGGGACGCCTGGGCGCAGGCGTGACGCCTTCGTCCACCACTTCCGACTGCTGCTGGCGTTTCCACATGAAATACGCCGCCGCGCCAAACACCGACGCCAACCCCAGAAACGCCATGTGCGGCATGCCTGGAATTACGCCCATGATGAACATAACGACGGCGACAATGGCCAGCGCCCGGGGGGAGCCAAACAACTGGTTGATGACCTGGCTGGACATATCCTGCTGAGTGCTGACGCGGGTGACCATGATGGCCGCCGCGGTGCTGAGCAGCAGTGAAGGAATCTGCGCCACCAGACCGTCACCGATCGTCAGCAGCGCATATTTCTGAACGGCGTCGTTAAACTCCAGATCGTGCTGCATGATGCCGATGGCGAGACCGCCGATCAGGTTGATAGCCAGAATCAGCAGACCTGCGACGGCGTCGCCGCGAACGAATTTACTGGCGCCGTCCATGGACCCGTAGAAATCTGCCTCTTGAGACACTTCCGCCCGACGCGCTTTGGCTTCGTCCTGGTTGATAATGCCTGCATTCAGATCCGCATCGATCGCCATCTGCTTGCCGGGCATGGCGTCCAAGGTAAAGCGTGCGCTCACTTCAGAGACGCGTCCCGCGCCTTTGGTGACCACCACGAAGTTGATAATCATCAGAATGGCGAACACCACCAGACCAACGGCGTAGTTGCCGCCGATCAGCACTTCGCCGAAAGACTGGATAACTTTACCCGCCGCATCGCCGCCTTCATGACCTTCCAGCAGCACCACACGTGTGGAGGCGACGTTCAGAGCCAGACGCAATAAGGTCGCCACCAGCAATACTGTCGGGAATATGGCGAACTCCATGGGACGCATGGCGTACACGCACACCAGCAGAATGACTAGCGATAAGGCGATATTGAAGGTAAAGAAGACGTCGAGCAGGAACGGCGGCACCGGCAACGTCATCATGCCCAACAACACCATCAGAAGCACCGGGATACCCAGGTTGCCGTGGGTCAGGGCCTTCAGGTTGTTGATCGCGGCAGCTCGTTCCATAACACTCCAAACGACAAAAGGTTGACGGAAAAAACCGTTTCCCTAGTGTGTTTGCAGGAACTGTGCCGCTCTATGGAAAAGCGACGCCGGACAGCGGTTAACTCAACTCACTGATCCCGGCGCAGATGGGAAGGTATCTTGAAGTCAGGCATGCCCTGAGGCTTCTTACCGTAACCGCCGCGATAACGACGCAGTTGAAAGACATACGCCAGCACCTGTGCTACGGCGAGATACAGACCGGAAGGAATTTCGTCCCCCACTTCCGAGTGGTGGTAGATGGAGCGGGTCAAAGGCGGCGCCGAGACCAGCTCAACCTTGTGCGCCCTGGCGATTTCACGGATTTTCATGGCCATGTGATCTGCGCCCTTGGCCAGCACAATGGGCGCCGCCATTTTCTTGGCGTCATACTTTAGCGCCACGGAGTAGTGAGTCGGGTTGGTGATGACCACATCCGCCTTGGGCACATCCTGCAGCATGCGACGGCGGCTCATCTCGTATTGCACTTCCCTCACCCGTCGCTTCACTTCCGGCTTGCCTTCCGTGTCCTTGTATTCGTCCTTGATCTCTTGCATGGTCATACGCAGATTCTTCTGGTGGTCATATATTTGAAAGGGCACGTCCACCATGGCGATCAGGATCATTGAACTGGCCAGAAACAGGAAACTCCACGCAAGCAACTTGCAGGCATGGGCCATGCTCACCGCCGTATCCTCCCCTCCCATCGCCAACAGATCCGGTATGGAGTGGTTCAGAATAATGAGCGCCACACCGCCCACCACCAGCGTCTTGGCGATGCCTTTGATCAACTCCATTAGAGACTTCAGCGAGAACATCCGCTTCAGGCCTTCCAGCGGGTTGATGCGACTGAATTTCGGCGCCGCCGCTTTGCCGCTCATCATCCAGCCGCCTAACGCAATAGGCCCCAGCAGAGACGCAACCAGTAGCACCAGCATGAAGGGCACCAGAGCGATCGCCATATCCAACGCCGCCATGCCGAGATGAATCAACGGTTGATGAGCGTCAAACACTTCTTCCCGAGTTAACGTAAAGCTGGCGCGAAAGACGCCTTCCAGCGCCTTGGCGATAGTCGTTCCAAACACCAGAAGACCGACCGCACCCGCCAGCAACACCGCCGTGGTGTTCAGCTCGCGGGAACGGGGAATCTGCCCCTCCTCCCGGGCCTTCTCAATCTTTCGGGGGGTGGGTTCTTCGGTTTTTTCCTGACTGGTGTCGTTGTCGGCCATCGTCCGTCACACTCGTTTTACTTCGGGTCCAGGCGTCCTGCGCAATCGTATTCTGTCCTGGGCCAGCGCCGTCTTATCAGGGCGGCGTCGGCTGCAGCATGACCTGCATGAAATCAAAGGTGTTCTCGCTCAACACGGTGAACTGGGGCAAGATGCCGCCAATGCTGATCCAGAACACCACCAGACCAAACAGCACCGTCATCGGAAAGCCGATGGAGAATATGTTCATTTGCGGCGCCGCCCGGGTCATCACGCCAAAGGAAATATTCACGATCAGCAGCGCGGTCACCGCCGGCAAGGCGATCATCAACGCGCTGGCGAACATCCAACTGATGCGCGAGGCAAGATACCACCAGGACCATGCGTCCACCTCCTGCGCCGAGATCGGTAAAAAGCGGAAGCTTTCCACCACCGCCTCGAACATCACCAGATGGCCGCCCATGGCGAGAAACAACAGGGTCACCAGCATCAGATAAAACTGGCTCAGCGCAGTGACGGTGATGCCGTTGGTCGGGTCCACCATGGACGCGAAGCCCAACCCCATGTTCATCGCCACCATTTGGCCGGTCACCACGAACAACTGGAACAGCAGCAGCACGGCGAAGCCCATGGCCAGCCCGATCAGCACTTGCTGAATAATGATCGCCACCGAGCTGACGGATAGCGGGTCCACTTCCGGGACTGGCGGCAATGAGGGCACGATCAGAATCGTCATCAACAGCGCCAGCGTCAGCCGTACGCGGGCAGGCACGATTTGCGTGCCCAGAATCGGCGTCGTCATCATGAAGCTGGAGATGCGAAACAATGGCCACAGATGCATGCCCATCCAGGCGCCGATCTGTTCGTCTGTCCACTCAAACACCGTACGGCTCCCTAACCGATGACGTCAGGGATGCTGGTGATGAGCATGTCGGTGTACTCCATCAACTGCGTCAGCATCCAGGGGCCGGCGATGATGATCACGATCAAGGTCACCAGCAGGCGGGGCAGGAAACTCAGGGTCTGCTCGTTAATCTGCGTCGCCGCCTGAAAAACGCTGACGATCAGACCGACCACCAGGCTCGGCGCCACGATCAGCGTCACCAGCGTGACGATCAACCATAAGGCCTCGCGAAAAATATCCAGCACCACTTCAGGCGTCATAAGCGTTCTCCTCGGTTGACCGGGCTAAACCCCGAAACTGGCGGCCAGAGTGCCCATGATCAGGGCCCATCCGTCCACCAGTACGAACAGCATGATTTTGAACGGCAGCGAGATGATGATCGGCGATAGCATCATCATCCCCATGGCCATCAAAACGCTGGCCACCACCATGTCGATAATCAGAAAGGGAATAAAAATCAGAAAGCCGATCTGAAATGCGGTTTTCAGCTCACTGGTGACAAACGCCGGCATCAGAATCGTGAACGGCACTTCTTCCGGGTTAGCGTATTTGTTCTCATCCCCCGCCAGTCGAATAAACAAGCCCAGATCGCTCTCGCGGGTCTGGCGCAGCATGAACTCGCGGAAGGGTTCGCTGGCTTTGGCCACCGCTTCCTGCGCCGTCAGTTTCTCGGCGAGATAAGGCTGCAGCGCCATTTCATTGGCCTGCTTAAACGTCGGCCCCATGATGAAAAAAGTCAGGAACAGTGCGATGCCCACCAGAATCTGGTTGGAAGGCGCTTGTTGCAGCCCCAGCGCCTGACGCAGGATGGAGAAAACAATGATGATGCGGGTGAAAGACGTCATCATCATCAGGAAAGCGGGGATAAAGGTCAGCGCCGTCATCAGCGCGAGAATTTGCAGGGTGACGGAATATTCCTGCGTGCCGTCCGGGTTGGTCACCAGCTTGACCGCCGGCAGGATGGCGTCCTGGGCCGACCAGGCGACTCCAGGAAGCATCAAAAACAAGATCAGGTAAGTTAACCGCAGGACCCTATTGCGCGCCATTCGCTTCGCCTTTTGCTTCGTTTTCAGTACGACGCAAAAGGCTCTGCAACTTCCGTGCAAACTCGCCGCTATGTGGCGACAGTTCTAGCGGCTCGTCCAATGTGAGCAGGTTGGTGATTTGATGTTGAGTAATGCCGACGATTATTTGACGATCGCCGACCTGCAATAACGCGATGCGCTCACGGGTGCCTACAGGTAGCACCGCCAGCATTTTCAGATGTTGATGTTGTTGCGGGGCCAGACCGGTGAAGCGACGCATCATCCAGGCGGCTCCGCCGATCAGCGCCAGCACCAGCACCAGCGCGCCGCCGACTTGCAGCAGCTGTCCCGCCTCCACGCCCGCCACCGGTTTCTTGGCGGCGGCTTCCTCCGCCGCCCGCGCCAGTCCCGGCGCCCACAACCACAGGGTCGTGGTCATGGCGACGCATAGCGCAGTTAAGTTAAATCCAGTACGTTTCAACCCTACCCCCGCAGTTTCTTGATGCGCTCGGAAGGACTGATGACGTCCGTCAGACGAATGCCGAACTTTTCGTTGACCATCACCACCTCGCCATGGGCGATCAATGTGCCGTTGACCAACACGTCCAAAGGCTCCCCGGCCAGACGGTCCAGCTCGATCACAGACCCCTGGTTGAGCTGCAGCAGGTTGCGAATGGCGATCTGGGTATTGCCGACTTCCATGGAAATGGTGACCGGAATATCCAGGATCACATCCAGATCCGGCGCCCCCGGCGCGCTGGTTGGGAGCGTCTCGTCAAAGGTTTCGAACGACGCGGCGCGGATGTCGTCATCAGCGGCTTTTCCTTTCGCCTCCGCACTCTCAGCCTCCGCCATCGCGGCGGCCCATTCATCCTCTCTGTCGCCTTCAGCTTCAGTCGCTTCCTGTTCACCCAGCGCAGCAGCCCACTCGTCCGCCAGCGCTTCTTCTTCAGACTTCGTATCGTCTAAATCGTTTTCTTTATTGTCGTCGTCTTCAGCCATTGCGCCTCCTTCGTCGGCGTCGCCGCCGATCGCTTAATCTTATCTACAATCTTGAGCGCCAGATTGCCGTTGCACTGCCCTACCTTGGCGATGAATATCGGCACGCCGTTCGCTGTCACCGTAATGGTTTCCGGCATCTCCACCGGAATCACGTCTCCGGGCTTCAGCCTCGACAGAGAGCGCAAAGAAATCTTTTGTCTGACCACGGCGGCATTAAGCGGCACCCTGGCTTCCAGGATGTCCTGCTGTAAAGCGCTGATCCAGCGTTCGTCGACATCGTCGACGTCGCTCTGTACGCCCGCGTCGAGCACTTCGCGAATGGGCTCGATCATGGAGTACGGCATGGCCACGTGCATGTCTCCGCCGCCGCCGTCCAGTTCAATGTGGAAAGTGCTCACCACCACCACTTCGCTGGGGCTGACGATGTTCGCCATGGCCGGGTTAACTTCTGAGTTGACGTATTCGAAGTCCACCTTCATCACCGCATTCCAGGCTTCCTTCATGTCATGGAACACCTGCTCCAGCACCATCTGTACGATGCGGATTTCCGTCGGCGTGAATTCCCGTCCTTCGATCTTGGCGTGACGGCCGTCGCCGCCGAAAAAGTTGTCCACCAACTTGAACACCAGCTTGGCGTCCAGGATAAACAGGCCGGTGCCGCGCAAGGGACGAATCTTCACCAGATTAAGACTGGTGGGCACATAAAGCGTATGAATATATTCCCCGAACTTCAGGATCTGAACGCCGCCGGAGGCCACGTCCGCATTGCGGCGCAACAGGTTGAAAAGACTGATGCGGGTGTAGCGGGCGAAGCGTTCGTTGATCATCTCCAGGGTCGGCATGCGGCCGCGAACAATGCGGTCCTGGCTGGTCAGGTCGTAACTGCGCACCCCCGCCGCATCGACATCCTCCTCGGTGTCGACGTCGCCATCGTCCACGCCATGTAAGAGCGCATCAATTTCGTCTTGAGATAATAAATCTTGCACAGCCCTACACCTTGACCCAGGGTCTAACAGGAAATGTTATGCATCTAGTTCTATCACCTGAGACGGGCCTATAACAAGCCCCGCCTGCAGGTCTGACAGCGTTTCAGCGCGGCGATTCGATACATCGCGCCCGCGGTTACTGCAACACGAAATTGGTGAACAGCACCTGCTCAATTTCTCCATTCACGCCCTGTTCCTTCAAGGCGGTATTGATGACTTCCTTAGACTCCGACAGCAGATCCTGCCGGCCCTGGTCCGTCTGTACGCCCTCGAAATCCTTGCCGCTGTACAGGTTGATCAGGCGGTTGCGAATCACCGGCATGTGCAGCTCCACCCCGTCCAGCACCCCTTGGTTACGCGTCAGCAGACTGATGCTCGCCTGCAGGAATCGTTGTTTGCCTTTGTAGTCGAAAGTGACCACCAGCGGCGGACGCATGTCGTAATAGATAGCCTCCGCCTTCACCGGCGCGGCAGGTTCGCCGCCCTCAGCAGGAGTATCTCCACCGCCCTCATCGGGAGAAGACTTGAGCAGCATCATGGTCACTCCCACACTGGCCCCGATGGCGATCACCAGAATCAGTACGATGATAATGAGCAGCTTCTTGCTCATGCCGCCTGATTTGCCGGACTCCTCGCCGCCTTCTCCACTATTGTCTTTCGCCATAACTTAGTTTCCACCATCGACAGATAAACAGGTCACTGGGGAAGCCGCCGCCTCCTTGTCGATAAGTGTAGTTCATTCCTTTGATTTTTCAGTGAAAAACCATCAGACGTAATAATCCACCATGCGATCCGTGGCCAGCGCCTGCTCGATTCCCGCCACAGTTGCGCCGTCTTCATCCCCTTCGCCGGCAAACAGACCGCCATCGGCGCCGCCGGATTCCTGACCGCTACCGGTTCCCGTCTGTTGCTGCTGACTGGAGACGTCAAACTGGGATAACTGCAAGCCTTGCTCCGCCAGCAATTCCCGGAGCCGATGCGCCGTGCCTTCCGCCATATCGCGTACGATGGCGTGAGGGCTTTGAATCTGCACATGGGCCTGGTCTTTCTGCACATGAATTTTCATTTCAATGGGACCCAACTCCGGCGGATTCAGATGCACGCTGGCGGATTGAATCTTCTGTCCCACGAACCAGACCACTTTCTGCGCCATGCCCTCGCCCCAATCGTCTCCCTGCACCGGTTGCTGCAGTGTAGTGACATAAGGCGGCGCGGCCGCATCGACTTTGAATTCCGCTCGGATATTGGCGGCGACTCCGTGCAAGGCATTGGGCTTGGCCGCGCTCTGCGACTCCGCCAGCTTCAGCAGCGCGGCATCCAGCGTCTCGCCATCGGCGCCAGCTTCCTGTTCGCCGCCATTGCCGTTTGCGGCAAGCGCCTGTGTCAGTTTGATCAGTTCGCCGCCCTTTTTGTCCCCCATCTTCTCTTCATCGCCCTCGACTCCATCAACGCCTTCAACGGCGTCGTGTACCGCCCGCGCCAGAGGCGTGAGCGCATTTTGTCCGGTAGGATCTGCGCCCTCCTCTTTATCCCCCGACAATTCAGCCAAGGCCATCGCCTTGATGGATTCTTCATCGCCTTCCACTGAGGTTTGCTCTCCTGACGGCAATTTCACTCCGCTCTGCGGCGCGGTCTGATCTATATCCGTCAGCGCTGCTTGGGCGACAGCCACTGCATCCTCCGATGTCTTATCGTCATCAGGCGCTTTTTTGTCATCGCCTTTTTCCGCTTTGACGTCTTTCTTATCCACTTTGTCTGTCTTGTCCGCGACTTCCCGATCCAGCACCTCAGAGAAGCGATCATCCTTATCATTCATAGCGTTAGCCTCATCCCTCTGATTGCCTGACGGCTTCGGAGTCGATTTCGGCGCGACTTTGGGTATATCAATAAATGCCACTGAGCTGTCCATTTACTGTCCTCAAATCCAAGTTACAACTTACCTGCGGATGCAACGGGTCTCACCAGCGCCAACGCGGCAATCGCTGTCGCGAAAGCGGCAAAACCATTGTTTTGAGGGATAAATGCACAGATCAGGCCAAGTTACGCCAGAGCGGGATCAAAGACTTTTAGAGAAGATAGAGAGGAGGAAAAAATAAACGCGGGATATTTCAACGCAAACAACCGACTCACACCGCCGGCGGGGACGATGCAGCGCCTGCTACACCTGTTCCCGTAATAAAGACTGTACGACTTCAAATTCCTGCTCGATGGAGTCAAACACTTCCCGCGCTTTCTCCATTTGCTTGAACTTGCCGATCAACTCGCCTTGCCGACACAGTTCGGACAGCGCCGGCAAGCCCAGATTGGTAGCGCTGCCTTTGATGCTGTGACAGCCGCGACTGAATGCGTCCGGGTCATTGCAGTCCAGCGTCGCGCGAATGGCGCGCATACGTTCGATTGTATCTCCGATAAAGGTCTCCACCAATATCTGAAAGTCGTCTTCCATTACTTCCCGCAGTTCCGCCAGGGCGCCCATATCAAGGTGAGACAGATCGTTCGAACTCATATTCAAGCTTGCCACTCATAATCCACTTCAACGATGTTGCCCTGACCGAAGTACTCCACGCGGCTGCACATGGAGAGCAGCAGGGCTGTGCCACGACCACTATAACAGGTCGGACCCGGTAATTTACCGTCGAGTTTCTGATAATCAAAGCCTTTTCCACTGTCTTCCACGCGAATCGTCAATACGCCACCAGCGACCGCGCCTTTATGACGCACGTCCACCTTCACGAAATGGCCATCCAGCTGACGAATACGCTCCTCGCGAAGACGGTAATATTCCGCAAATCCATCCGGGCTGGCCTTGAGCTTGGAGTGCAGGCCCAGCACGCCGTGCTCCAGAGCATTGGTGTAGAGTTCGCTGAGAATGGTGAACATCTCGCCGTTGCGCGTGCGCAGGCCGGGCACTTCCATGACGATCTGCAACAGCAGCGGCACCGGGTCGAACACCGCCAGGGAGTCGCTACACAGTTCATAGGCCATGCGCCAGTGCTGCGGACCTTTGAGGCCAGTATTGGTGAGATAGTTGTTTTCTATCCCCAGCTCCTTCTCCGGCATCATGGTCAGCTCCACCAGCGTCAGATCGTCGCTGGGACCGCCTTCCCCCATGAAATCGACCACGGAGCGGCGGATTTTTTCAAACAGGTTCGACTCCTGCAGATTATCCTCAAAGACTTGCTGCAGGCGTTTTTCGCCGAACATTTCTCCTTTGGCGTTGGTCGCTTCAACAATGCCGTCCGACCATAAGTACACCCGATCGCCATGTTTCATTTCAAAACGATAGGTGCGCGCGTCGAAGGCTTCGCCTTTGAGGATGCCAAGGGGTAATCGGTTGGAGGCGACCTTGAGCAACTGATCGCCCTGCACCAGGTAACAATCCGGCAAACCGCCGATCCAGATCTCGATTTCTTCCTGCTCGAAGTTCAGCTCCGCCATACAGGCGCAGCAGAAAAAGCCCACCGGCAGGATTTTCCGCAGCTTCTGATTCACTTCCCGGAGGATATCTCCCAGCGCATAGCCCTTGCTGGTCATGCCATAGAAAATCTCCGCCAACGGCATGGCGCCGATCGCCGCGGGTAAGCCATGGCCGGTGAAATCTCCCAACAGCACGTGCATGCCGCCGGACGGTTTCTGACAGGCTAACAACACGTCGCCGTTAAAAACAGCCAAAGGCGAAAGCAAATGCTTGATGTTGTTGGCGCCGAGGCAGCCCACATGGGCCACGTTGTCGAACACGGTTTTGGCGACCTGCTGCTCACGCACCATATGGTCGTTGTGTTCCGCGATCTGGTCCCGTTGCCGCAACAGGGTTTTATGCATGATCCGCATGCGGTTGAAAGCGTTGATCTTGGCTTGCAGGATAATGCGGTTATAGGGTTTTGACAGAAAGTCGTCGCCGCCCGCCTCAAGGCATTTGGCGAGCGATTCCGCGTCGCTGAGAGAGGTGAGAAAAATAATGGGAATCAAGTCTTCGCCGGCCAGCAACTTGATTTTCCGCGCCGCCTCAAAGCCGTCCATGCGGGGCATCAAGGCGTCCAGCAGGACAATGTCCGGCCGGAACTCGGAGAATTTCTCAATGGCGTCGACGCCATCCACCGCCGTCGCCGTATCATGTCCCTGCTTTTTGACGATATTCTGCAGGATCATGCGATCCGACTGATTGTCGTCGGCGATGAGAATTTTTAGCGTTTTCTGGGACCCGAGAACGGACGAGGCCATTTCTGAGTCCAGGGATTGTTTCATAGCAATACCCGAAAGGCGCATAAATGGCGGAAAGTCCGTTTCAGGCGCCCAAAAACTACGGGCGCTTTATTGAATAACAAACAATTGTTCAAAATTGGAAATCGTCAATATCTTCCTGACATCATTGTTGCAGTTCGTGATGCAGATTTTAGCGTTGTCGCCGCCTGCATAATCCCGCAATAACAACAGCATCCCCAAGGCGGAGCTATCCAGATACGTCGTCTCCGTCATATCGATCTTGTACTGCTCGAACGGTCCCTCAGGGTTTTCGTAAGCATCCCTGAATTCCTGGTGGGAACTGAAATCAAATCGCCCTTTAATGCGAATAGTCAGTTCGGCATTATCGTCAGAGCGGCTTGTCGTTATAGACATATTGCCTCCTTCTGTTGGCGCTCCCCTAATCAAACCATCAGGATCGGTTAGATCCATTCTGTGTTCTTTTTATTTGAAATTCAGGATATTACGAATAGTACGCAGTGAATTTCAATACTCATATTCTTACTAATTCATCAATAGCTGATTTTTACTAAATTTCCAGTTTTCATTCACTTGGCCGCTTTTTATCCACAGCCAAAAACTGACTTTCAGGCACATTTTCCGCCTGTTTCAGCTAACTCGCTAAAACCAAAAAACTTTTTCTACCGTATCTTAATGTCTGTTGTGATAGGCGCGTCGACCGACAGCATCGTCCAGGTTGCGCTGTTGCTTCTTGTCCTCGTAATAGGCTTCCTCTTTTTTGCAGCGATCAATAAAGTCCTGCATGTTATTTTTTTTCTGATACGCCGCCCGCCACACATCCGTTTGTTGCGACAACTGCTGTTTCAACAGCAATAACTGCTGTTGCTGCTGCTCGATAGCCGAGCCCAGCCTGCTGATGAAGACATGATAGGTTTGGATATGACGCACTGAACGTACGCCGTTTTGAGTACCCCTTAATTCATCCTGATAATCACGCTGATAGGCGACCAGTTGCTCCAGCTTGCCTTCCGCCTGCTCCACTCTGCGTCGGATCTCGCCCATTTTCTTGCGCTCGTTTTCCTCGTCCCGCTCCGCCAGATCAAGCACCAGCGACAACCTTTGCGACTTCTTTTTCTCCGCCACGTTAAAGCACCTGAACTAAAGTGGAGTAACCTTATGGTTTCGCCGGGGCTCTGGGCGCGGCGCCTTGCGCCGGAGCCGGGGTGAACAATTGATTCAACCCTTGTGCGCTATCATTCAGCGTAGCGCGTTCCCGCAGACTTTGCTGTAAAAATTTGCGCATGTGGGGAAATCTTTCGATCGCATAATCGGTTTCTTTATCGGAGCCGGGCACGTATGCGCCGACGCTGATCAGGTCCCGCGTCTGCTGGTAGCGGGCGTATAACTGTTTGAAGCGCTGCGCCCTTTGCAAGTAGTCCGGCGTCGTCACCTGAGGCATGACCCGGCTGATGGAAGCCTCGATATCAATGGCGGGATAATGCCCCTCCTCCGCCAGACGTCGGTTCAGCACGATATGGCCGTCCAGAATTGCACGCGCGGCGTCGGCGATGGGGTCCTGTTGGTCATCGCCTTCCGTCAGCACCGTGTAGAACGCGGTGATGGAACCGCCGCCGGGTTTGCCGTTGCCCGCCCGCTCCACCAGTTGCGGCAGTTTGGCGAACACGGAAGGGGGATAGCCTTTGGTGGCGGGAGGCTCGCCCACCGCCAGGGCGATTTCCCGTTGCGCCTGGGCGTAGCGCGTCAGGCTGTCCATCAGCAACAGCACGTTCTTGCCCAAGTCGCGAAAATACTCGGCGATGCGCGTAGTCAGGACCGCTGCGCGCAAGCGCATCAATGGCGAGTCGTCGGCGGGTGACGCCACGACCACCGCGCGACGCAGGCCTTCTTCGCCAAGAATATCTTCAATGAATTCTTTCACCTCACGGCCACGCTCTCCCACCAGCCCCACCACAATGATGTCCGCCGTCGTGAAGCGGGTCATCATGCCGAGCAGCATACTCTTGCCCACGCCGCTGCCTGCGAACAATCCCAGGCGCTGGCCGATGCCGACGGTTAACAGTGAGTTGATGGCGCGAATGCCGACATCGAGTTTTTCCCGGATCGGCGCACGGTGCAAAGGGTTGATCGGCGCACCGAACAATTCAACGTGATGCTCCGCCTGCAAAGGACCGCGACCATCCAGTGGCTCGCCGGCGCCATCCAGCACGCGCCCCAACAGGCAAGCGCCCACGCCAATACGCCCCACTCCGGACATCGGCTTCACTTTGGCGCCGGGTTGCAGGCCTTCCACCGCCGCCAGCGGCATCAGGTAAACCCGCTCATCGGAGAAGCCAACGACTTCCGCCTCGACCATGCGACCGCCGCGCACTTCGATCAGGCAGCGTTCTCCCAAAGTCATCGGACAGCCGACCGCCTCCAGGGTGAGCCCCACCACGCGGGTCAGACGACCATTCAGCTCAGGACGCGCCTGAGCCGGCACGAAACGCTCGTAGTTGCGTAGCCGCTCAACCAGACTCATCGTCGCCCTCCGGCGTTTCCTGGGCCTCCGACGGCGCTTGATGCAGCTTGTCGGCCTCTATATCCTCGGCCCTAGACGATTCAATAGGTACTTCGGGGGCCAGCGGCGCTTCCGCGTTTTTCTCCAGCAAGTCCCGGTGCAGATCGCTCATCTCGCCCATCTGATCGGTGAAGTCTTTGGTTTCCTGCAAAGAAGCATCGTCGCTATGACGGGACAGCATTTGCTGCACGGTGGTCTGGAATCGTTTTTCAACGGTGAAGTCCAGCAACGTATGACGGGTCTCCACACGGCACCCGCCTTCCATCAAAGCGGGGTCCGCCTGATAACGGGTTCCTCTTTCCGGCGGCAAGTGTTCTTTGGCAAACGCCAGGTCCTGCGGATGCAGATAGATGGTGACCAGCTCTTCTGTGTTGGGCAGCGCCGCCAGGGCCTCCTGCAGCACGCGCAGAATTTGCGAGCGGTCCACTTTCAATTCACGGAACACCACCGCCCGGGAGATCGCCAGCACCAGATTGAGCAGCGCCTCTTCCACCTCATCCTGATGTTTGCGAATCGGCGCTTCCAGTTCAGTCGCCAGCTCTTCGAAGTGGCTCAAGGCTTGGTCGATGACGGCGCTCTTGGACTTCACCGCCTCGCTTTCGCCAGTCTTGCGCCCCTGCTTCAGGCCTTGTTGCTCACCTTTGCGTTTACCTTCGGCATGGCCTTGTTCAAAGCCTTTCTGAAAGCCTTCTTCTTTGCCTTGTTCAAGTCCTTCCTGATAAGCGCTCTGACGAATGTTCTCCAGTTCCGCCGCCGTAGGCGGTTTGATCTTGGGCGTTTCCTGCTGTTCCCCCATGACCGGTAATTCCCAACGCTCGTAGGCCGTCAGTTTTTCCTTGGGGATGGTTTCGGGTTGGTCTTTCATCGGCTGGCTCTGTTAGTGTGGCGTTGCACAGGCGACGGGCTTACAGCATTTCTTCGCCGCCGCCGCCCAGCATGATTTCGCCGGCTTCGGCCATGCGCCGCGCGATAGTGAGAATTTCTTTCTGCGCCGCTTCCACCTCGCTGATGCGAACGGGGCCGCGCGCCTCCAGATCGTCGCGCAGCAGCTCCGCCGCCCGCTTCGACATATTGCGGAAGATCTTTTCCTGCAAATCCTCTTCCGCGCCTTTCAACGCCAGAATCAGGTTATCGGACGACACCTCACGCAACAGGGATTGAATGCCGCGATCGTCCACATCCTTGAGGTTGTCGAACACAAACATGAGATCTTCGATCTGACTGCCCAGATCGGCGTCCACATCCTTGATGGATTCCATCAACGGCGCCTCCAGGCTGGAGTCCATAAAGTTCATGATATCCGCCGCGCGTTTGACGCCGCCGATCCTGCTGGTTTGCGCTGAAGAGCCGCCGGAGAACTGCTTCTCCAGAATATTGTTAAGCTCCTGCAGCGCCTGGGGTTGAATCGTTTCCAGAGCCGCCACCCGCATGATGATGTCCAGACGCACTTTTTCATCGAAATTGGATAGCACTTCCGCGGACTGGTCCGGATCAAGATAGGAGATGACGATGGCTTGGATCTGGGGGTGTTCGTAGCGAATGATGTCTGATACCGCCCGCGCTTCCATCCACTTTAGCGTATCCAGACCAGTCGTGTTGCCGCCCAGAAGGATACGGTCGATCAGGCTGGCGGCTTTGTCCTCACCCAAGGCCTGGGTGAGCATAGTGCGAATATAGTCGTCAGCGCCGATGCCCAGACCGGTCTGGCCGCCGACTGCTTCAAGAAATTCAGTGGTGACGTGTTCGACAACATCCTGAGTCACGTTCTGCAATTGCGCCATTTGCGCGCCCACACGCTGCACTTCCTTGGGCCCCATGTGTTTTAGAATCTGAGCGGCGTCCGCTTCGCCGAGAGACATGAGCAAAATCGCCGCCGATTCCACGCGGGAGACTTTGCGTACCGGTTTTTTCTCACCTTTCTCGTCACTCATCAGCCATTACCCATTGGCGAACAACCTGGGCCACTCGACCCGGATCTTCAGCAATCAGTCCTTTGAGCGCGTTAATCTTTTTCTCATATCCCTCAGAGGAGCCGGGCAGTAAAAAATCGCCCGCTGCGTTTAAGCCTACACTTTCTCCATCACCTACGCCAGAGCCCAGACTTTCCAGCTCAGCCAACCCATCTTCATCGCCGGCCAGCGCCAGATTCTTGGCGTCAGAGCCGCCACTGGAGAGGTTCTTGAAGGTTGGGCGAATGACTCCGAACACCAGGATCAGGACGATCAGAAAGGCGACGCCCCATTTGATCAGTTCACGTATCCAGGGCTGCTCCCACAGCGGCGCTTCATAGTCGCCAATCTCGACTTCCTCCGCCATGAAAGGCGTATTGATGACGTTGACGCTGTCGCCACGAGCGGCGGAGTAACCCACCGCATCCCGCACCAGGACGGTCAGCCGCTGCAGCTCCGCTTCCGGCCAGGCTTCAGTAGTAACTTTTCCGTCTGTACCCACCCGACGCAGGTCGTCCACGACTACCGCCACGGTAAGACGCTGGACTTTACCCTGATGTTGTTTAGTGTAGCTGACGGTGCGGTCCACTTCGTAGTTACGCACGGTCTGTTTACGGATATCCGTGGCCTGACTATTGGCGGTTGCATTCGCGGCGGCGCCAGCGACGCCCGCCTGCTCCGGCACGCTGGCCACGCCTGGAGGCTGATTGGATAGAGCGCCGGGAACTCCCTGATTGCTGCCGGCGATACGCTGCTCGCCAATCTCCTGCTCGCTGCGCACAGCCTGAGGGTCTGGATTGAAGGTTTCCTGCGCCTGCTCCACGGCAGTGAAATCCACGTCCGCAGAAACTTCCGCGCGGAAGCGCCCTGGCCCCAATATCGGCTCCAGAATACTGTTCACCCGACCGGTCAGCACCTCCTCCATACGGCGCGCATACTGGAATTCACGGGAGGTTCTCAAGTCGTCTTCGGTCAAATTGTTCTGTGACAGCAGATTACCCCGCTGGTCCACCACCGTGACGTCGCGCTGGTCCATCTCCGGCACGCTGCCGGCCACCAGATTAACGATGGCTTCCACCTGATCCTGGTGCAGACTGCGCGACCCGGTCAGCTCCACCAGAACGGAGGCGGACGGTTTGCGCTTGTCGCGCACAAACACGCTTTGCTTGGGAATCGCCAAGTGGACCCGCGCGCTTTTCACATTGCGCAGACTGGAGATAGTGCGCGATAACTCACCTTCCAGACCGCGACGATAGCGGGTGGACTCCATGAACTGACTGGTGCCGAGTCCCTGATCTTTGTCGAGCAGCTCGTACCCCATGGTTCTGTCCTGGGTCACGCCTGCAGCGGCCAGACGCATTCTGGCGACGCTCACATCTTCCGCCGCCACCAACAGGGCGCCGGACTTGGGTTCTACTTTGAAGTGAATATTGCTCTGATTGAGGATGTCCGAGACTTCCGAGCTGTCGTACACGCTCATGTCCGGATACAGCGGCTGATAAGCGGGTTCATTCGCCCACAGGATGATGGCCGCTCCCATCGCGATGCTGGCGGCGACCCCCACCATCAACACCAATTGACGCAGCAGGGATAAACGATTGAACCCCAGCATCATATCGCTGCGGTTTTCCATCAGATCCACGTCGTTATTCTGTCCGCCCTGGGCGTCGACCTGTGCGGGAACGCTAGCCATTGTCCACCTCGATACTTGTTTACTGCTTTATTAGAATGACTGAGCCGATCAGATAGGCATTTTCATGATGTCTTCGTAGGCCTGGACCACCTTGTTGCGCACCTGGGTCAGCGCCTGAAAGGCCACCGACGATTTCTGCGAGGCGATCATCACCTTGGTCAGATCCGCTTGCGGGTCGCCCTGCTCATAGGCGGTTCTGAGGTCTGACGAGGTTTTCTGCAGGTCGTTGACGTTGTCCACCGCCTGCTTGAGCATCTGGCTGAACTCGGGAACTTCTTCAGGCTTGCGGGTGGGCTTCAACTGCTCAGCGGACAGTTCCTGCTCGACGCGCGCTGACTGCCGCATCTGCGCGCGCAGGTTACGGATATCCGCCAGCACATTGTTGATATCGACCCGATTTGTCATAACCGCCTCCACATTCCCAAGCTATCGAAACGCCTTGTCAAAATGTCGTCGAAAGCCGTTTCGTTTAAACTAGTTCTGCAGAAAACATACCAGTTTCAGCGCTTTCGCCATGCTGAACACGACGTTAGCAAGCCCGCGCCATTTGTTCGTCGATGTCGATGCCGGACTCACGCATACGGGCGATTTTGTAGCGCAATGTGCGCGGTGAAATGCCCAGCTTCTCCGCCACTTTATTGCGGCGTCCGCCCTCGCTTTTCAGCGTGTCGAGAATGATCTGAAATTCGCGCATGCGCATCTCCTGCCCCAACCCGCTGACGTCATCCACGTCCTCCATTTCGTCCATTGGCTCTGACATCGCCATCCCCGGCGCAAAGGGCGCGGCCAGGCTGTCCATACTGACGCCTTCCAGGCACACATCCGCGGCGGTGATCTGACCGTTTTGCTGCAGAATCAGGGCGCGTTGAATGGCGTTATCCAGTTCGCGCACGTTGCCCGGCCAGTCATGGTTGTACAGCGCCTGACGCGCGCCATCGTCGAAACGCACGAAAGAAAGTTTCATTTTCTGCGCATGGTTCGCCAGCAGGTGCTCCGCCAAAGGCACGATGTCCGCGCGACGCTCGCGCAGCGGCCGCCAGTGAATTGGAAACACGGACAAGCGGTAATAGAGGTCTTCCCGGAAACGGCCTTCCTGCACGTAGGTTTTCAGGTCCCGGTTGGTGGTCGCCAGCACGCGCACATCAAGACGAATGCTCTTGCGTCCGCCAATACGCTCCACTTCCCGCTCCTGCAATACACGCAACAGTTTGGCTTGCAGGCCCAGATCCATCTCGGAAATTTCATCCAGCAGAATGGTGCCGCCGTCCGCCTGTTCAAACTTGCCCGGCATGCTCGCGTAGGCGCCAGTAAAAGCGCCCTTCTCATGCCCAAATAAAATCGCTTCCAGCATGTTTTCTGGAATGGCCGCGCAGTTGATCGCCACGAAAGGCGCATTCTTACGGGCGGATTTACGATGGATATAACGCGCCAGCACTTCTTTCCCGGTGCCGCTTTCGCCGGAAATCAGCACGGTGGAGTCTGTCATCGCCACGCGCTGCGCCAACTGGAATATGCGCTTGCTGGCGCCGTCCACCGCCACCGGCTCGTCGGCGTTGGAATCGCCGCCGGCGCCGCCCATGTATTTTTCAATGGTGTCCAACAGCGTTTGCGGCTCAAACGGTTTGACCAGATAGTCCGCCGCGCCGCTTTGCATGGCCGCCACCGCCTGGCTGATCTGTCCATATGCCGTCATCAGCACAACCGGGACGCCGGGATATTGACGCCGTACTTCCAGCATCAACTCAAAGCCGTTCATGCCCGGCATGTTGACGTCGCTGATGATCATATCTACGGCGCGCTGCTCCAGAACGCTCAAGGCTTCTCTGGCGGAATCAACGCCGATATAGTCATACCCGTTCATTTCCAGCGTAGTGGTGAGCGCGTCCAGTAACTCCAGATCGTCTTCCACTATCAGCAGGGTCGGTTTATTCATGGCATGTCTCCTTCAAAGATTCGTGAGTCAGGCGGAGTGGCGCGCTGGCAAAGTCAGAATGGCCCGGGCGCCCAGACCCGGACCGCCGGAGGTGATGAAAAAGCGCCCGTGGTGCGCCTGCGCCACGCCTTGCGCCACCGCCAGGCCAAGACCGGTGCCGTGGGATTTGGTGGTATAGAACGCCTCCAGCAGACGGTGACCGTCTTCAGGGTCAAAGCCGACGCCGTTATCACGCACTTCCAGGCAGATGAATCCCTGCCCCGGAGCGCTCAGATTCACTTCCACCTGAGGCTGATCCACGCCTTTTACCGCTTCCAGCGCGTTATTGAAGAGGTTCAATACTGCGCCGACCAAAGCGTCTTTATTACACAGGATTTCCCGTTCGCCGCAGTCGATGCTCCATTGCACGGGAACCTGCTTGCTTTGCGCTTCAGGCTCCGCCGCCGCTTGAATTTCAGAAAACAATTCCGCGCAGGTAATGCGTTGCGCCAGAGGCGCGTCGCCTTTGGCGAAAATCAGCATGTCGCGTACTTGCTGTTCCAGATGAGTAAGCCGGGACATCAGTTTCTGCGCGCATTTCACCCGCAGGGAGCCGTCCAGCTCAGGCTGAGAGAGATGCCCCGCATACAGCATGGCGGCAGACAGTGGCGTGCGAATCTGATGCGCCAGAGACGCCACCATTCTGCCCATGGAAGACAGACGCTCACTGCGGGACAAACGAGATTGCAACTCACGGGTTTCAGTGAGATCAGACAACACAATCAACTGGCCCGGAGCGTTCTCCAGCGAGCAGGTTTGAATGCTCAGGCGACGACCGTCTTTCAATGACACCTCGTGTCCATCGTCCGCCTTGGGCGCAAAGCAGCGCTGGATAATTTCCACCCAACGCTCTCCATGTAAAGGCTCGCCCAACAGGTCCACCGCAGCGGGATTGCACTCCTGTACGGAGCCTCTCGCATCCAGCACGACGATGCCCACCGGCAACGCCTGCAATAAAGTCTTCAGGCGATTGGCGATGCGCGCTTTGTCTTCGTGCTCTCTCTGTCGATTCAGGCTGACGGAGTCCAGCTCATTGGCCAGACGATTTACCCGTCCGCTGAGATCCTGATAGGTTTGGGAAATCTGATCTGCGATGGCGCCGAACATGCTCATCGCCCGGTCCAAACCCGGGTCTGCGGACGCTGCATAAGCGCCGTCGTCAAACCCGGTATGTTTGGGGGCCAAATGGTGGATCACCGCTACCGGCTGCTCTTGATCCGCCGGCGACAAAATTTTCGGTACACTCATATTGCCTCTCCGATCACTTGTCCGTATCGCTGGAACATTGACGAAAAACCTGTCTTAACCGTAATCAATCATTTTCTGTGCCAGCCCTGATTAACGCCGCAGTTTCATGCAGTTAGGACAAAAGGACTAAGCGCCACGCCGAAAAATTGACGAGCCAACGGCTTTCGCGCCAGGGTTTGCGTGAGGCGTCCATGCTCCTAACCAAGCTGGTTTATTGATAAGCATGAAGCGCCAGAAGTTAAAACGACAAAGCCCGGACAACGCCGGGCTCAACAGGAAATGAAATCAGAATTAACAGGGAAAGAAGTTCGCTCTACTCGTCAGCGTTGAGATTGTACTTACGTACTTTTTCCACCAACGTGGTACGGCGAATATGCAGACGTTCCGCCGCGCGGGCGACGACGCCGCCGGAGTCATCCAAAGCCTGTTTGATCAGGCTCTTTTCCAAATTGGCGAGATACTCTTTCAAGTCCAGCCCATTCACAGGCAGCACCGCCGGGGAATTAAGCCCCACCAGACCAGGCTCCCCTGAGTAGCCCTCATCCAGGTCTTCCATGCCCTGCTCGATATCCTCCACATGGCGGAATTTCAGCGGCAGCTCCTGCACGCCAATCACGCCGTAGGGGTGCATGATCGCCAACCGCTCCACCAGATTCGCCAGTTCTCTGACATTGCCAGGCCATTCATGGCGACACAGGCTTAGAATCGCCGCAGAGTTAAAACGGATAGAGCCGCGTTTTTCTTTCTCCATGCGGGAGATCAATTCGTTGATCAGCAGCGGCACGTCTTCCGCTCTCTCCCGCAAGGGCGGCATTTCGATGGGAAAAACGTTGAGGCGATAGTAGAGGTCTTCCCGGAAGTCGCCCCGCTCGATCATATCCTCAAGATGTTTGTGGGTAGCGGCGATGATACGCACATCCGCCTCCAGCGTTTTGCTGCTGCCAACCCGTTCATAGGTGCGCTCTTGCAGTACTCTTAAAATCTTGACCTGCATGTGCAACGGCATATCGCCGATTTCATCCAGAAACAAAGTGCCGCCCTGCGCCAGTTCAAAGCGTCCGACGCGAGAGGTGATAGCGCCGGTAAACGCACCCTTTTCATGACCGAAAAGTTCACTCTCCAGAAGCTCCGCAGGGATCGCGCCACAGTTAACGGGAACAAAAGGTTGATTGCGACGATGGGAGTTGTAATGCAGGTTGCGCGCGACCACTTCTTTACCAGTACCGGATTCGCCAGTGATCAGCACGCTGACTTCTTTGTCCGCCACCTGGGACATCAATTCACGCACTTTCTGCACGCTACGACTGGTGCCGACCAGACTGCGAAACAACAGGATTTCCCGTTGTTTGCCGCGACCGCTCTTGGCCGCGTACTGTTCGCGATAGACTTGCGCGCGATACAGACTATCCATGAACTTGTTGTAGTGAGGCAGCTCTTCGAGCTGGACAATGATCTTGCGACGCAGGTCTTCGTCGACTTCCGACAGATCACGCTCCCCCAGCATCAGCACAGGCAGGCCCGGGTCCCATTCTTCCAGCTTGACGAGAAAATCTTCCACCTGCGTCACGCTGGCGTCCATCAACGCCACAGCCATGTCCATAGCGCTCAATGAGGCGTCTTTACACGCTTTTACCCAGTTATCCGCATCCGTGGCCAGAGCAGGCTCGCCCAGAAACGCCAGTATCACTTCTATGGCCTGTCTACGCGCATCGTCATCGCAGACCAAGAGGACAGTGCTGTCTTTGCTTGTCATGTAACCTCAGTACTACATTTGTTGAAATGTCCTGAGCCTCCATCTCGGTCACCCGGTTCCATATTGCGAGGAGTAACCTTTTCTTTCCCAAGAATTAAAGTACGCTTTCCGGGAGTGGTCAAATAAATGACGCAAATAGTCGAATTTCGATATCTGAATAAAAACCGTTCAAAAAATTGTCGCCAGCGCGATTGAAAATAGACAGCCGCTGAACAGGAAGGTTAAAACTTGGACGTGTTGAGATAGGACTGCGCCGCTTTCAAACTACGACGGACGCTGGTGAGTTCCTGGGCGGACTCTGAACGATTGGAGCCGGCGTGTTGAACCGCGTTGGCGTATATGCTGCGTAATCGAGTCAGTGTGGCGATAAGTTGAGGTTTATCGTCTTCGCTGGTCTGCGCGACGCTCTCTTGCACCACGTCACGTAAAGCAGGCTCCAAAGCAATTAATTCGTCCCACTTAGACTGTGAGGCCAGTTGTTCGATCTGTTCCGCTAGCTTTTCCAACTGCGACATTTAGGCTTCGCCCTATGCTGGATTGAGATACGCCATCTCGGGCTAGTGTAGCATTCCGACATGAGATTTTCCGGCGCGGGTATTATTTTTATTGGCCGCGCCGGAAACTCAGTGAGGCTAAATCAGCTCAAGAACTTGATCATGACGCCCGCCGCTACCGCTGATCCGATAACGCCAGCCACGTTCGGCCCCATCGCGTGCATCAGCAGGAAGTTTTGCGGGTTCGCCTCCAGACCAACCTTATTGGACACTCGCGCAGCCATCGGAACGGCGGACACGCCAGCGGAGCCAATCAACGGGTTGACCTGGGTTCCGGGGAGCTTATTCATCAGCTTCGCCATCAAAACCCCTGACGCAGTGCCCACGCAGAACGCCAGCATGCCCAACACCAGGATGCCCAGCGTCTGCACGTCCAGGAACTTGTCAGCGGACAACTTACTGCCCACGGAAAGACCCAGAATGATGGTGACGATGTTGATGAGCGCGTTTTGCGAAGTATCGCTCAAGCGATCCACCACGCCACACTCACGCATCAGGTTGCCGAAGCAGAACATGCCCAACAGCGGTGCTGCGTCTGGCAGGAACATGGCGACCAGAACCAGCAGGATAATCGGGAAAACGATTTTCTCCGCCTTGGTTACGTGACGCAGCTGCTCCATCTTGATCTTACGCTCTGCGTCGTTGGTCAGCGCTTTCATGATCGGAGGCTGAATCAACGGCACCAAAGCCATGTAAGAGTACGCCGCGACCGCAATAGCGCCCAATAAATGCGGAGCCAACAGCGTCGCCACATAAATGGAGGTCGGACCGTCGGCGCCGCCAATGATGCCAATCGCCGCTGCTTCTTTGATGGAGAAAGGAATCATGCCGGAAGCGTCCAGCGCCGCAGCGCCAAGCACCGTACCGAAAATACCGAACTGCGCCGCAGCGCCGAGCATCAGCGTCTTCGGATTCGCCAGCAACGGACCAAAGTCAGTCATCGCGCCAACGCCCATGAAGATAAGCAGAGGCGCCACACCGCTCATAATGGCGACATTGAAGAACTGATACAGCATGCCGCTGGTGAAGCCCATGTCCTGAGCGGCGAATGAAACCGCCTGATACATCGCTGCATGGGCGCCCTTGTAGGCCACGATGAACTCGTGCCGGATCTCCGGCGTCACTGCCTGCGTGACGTCAAAAGGAATATTCAACGCCGCCGCCAGGTTGGCCAGCTGTTCGGGAGAGCCCAAGTGAATCGCGTTCTCAACCGCCGACATCGCCAGACCGGCTTCAGGAATATTCGCCAACAAACCGCCGAAACCAATCGGCAGCAGAAGCAAAGGCTCAAAACCTTTGCGTATCGCTAGGAACAGCAAACCCAGGCAGATGGCCATCATGACCGCCTGCCCCCATTCCAGGTTATACAGGCCGCTGCCGTATACCAGCTGGGACAATCCGTTCATACAACGCTACCTCTTAAGCCAGTTTCAAGAGAGACTGGCCGACGGAGACCGCATCGCCCACTTTGACATCGATGCTGGCGACATGTCCGGCTTTCGGCGCACGGATTTCCGTCTCCATCTTCATCGCTTCCAGGTATAGCAGCACGTCGCCTTCCTGAACGGTTTGCCCCGCCTGTACGACCAGACGCAGGATAGTTCCGCCCAATGGCGCAGGGATAGGCTCGCCTCCGCCAGTTGGCGCAGGAGCCGGCGCTGCGGAAACAGGAGCGGGAGCCGCTCCGACAGCCGCGACCTGAGTAATATCGCCGCCTTCTGATACTTGCGCCACATAGGTCTGACCGTTAACAACGATGGTGTACACCTCTGGGCCGCCTGCAGGCGCCGCAGTTTTAGCCGCAGGGGCGGCAGGCTTGAGGTCGTCAGCGCTGGGAACCGGCTCAAACGCCGCAGGGTTGCCGCGATTCTCCAGGAATTTCAGGCCCACTTGCGGGAACAACGCATAGGTCAGCACATCGTCGACTGCTTGCGCCGCCAACTTCACGCCTTTCTCGGACGCCAGCTTCTTCAGCTCATCCGTCAATTTATCCATTTCAGGTTCTATCAAGTCGGCGGGGCGACAGGTGATAGGCTGAGCGCCTTCCAAGACCCTGGCCTGCAGTTCAGCATTGAACGGAGCCGGCGCTGAACCATACTCCCCTTTCAACACGCCAGCCGTTTCTTTGGCGATGGATTTATAGCGCTCGCCCGTCAGTACATTCAGTACCGCCTGAGTGCCGACGATTTGCGACGTGGGCGTCACCAGGGGAATAAAACCGAGGTCTTTGCGCACGCGTGGAATCTCTTCCAGCACTGCGTCCAGCTTATCGATAGCGCCCTGCTCACGCAGCTGGTTTTCCATGTTAGTAAGCATACCGCCAGGAACCTGCGCCACCAGGATGCGGGAATCCACACCTCTCAGGCTGCCTTCAAACTTGACGTATTTCTTACGCACTTCTCTGAAGTAACCGGCGATTTCTTCCAGAAGATTGATATTCAGACCTGTATCGCGGTCTGTCTCCTCCAGAATTGCGACCAGCGCCTCGGTGGGTGAATGGCCGTAGGTCATGCTCATGGAAGAGATGGCGGTGTCTACATTGTCGATGCCCGCTTCCGCCGCTTTAAGCGCTGTAGCCGTGGACATGCCAGTGGTGGCGTGACAATGCATATGAATAGGCACGGAGCATTCTTTCTTCAGACGGCTGACCAACTCAAACGCCACGTAGGGCTTCAACAGGCCCGCCATGTCTTTAATGGCGATAGAATTCGCGCCCATGCTCTCAATTTTCTTGGCCAGCTCCACCCACATATCAATTGTATGCACGGGACTGACGGTGTAGGACAAGGTGCCCTGCGCATGTTTGCCGACTTTCAGCACTGCTTTGATCGCGGTCTCGAGGTTTCGAGGATCGTTCATCGCGTCGAAGACACGGAATACGTCAACGCCGTTAGCCGCAGCGCGGTCTACAAAGCGTTCGACAACATCGTCAGCGTAATGTCTGTAGCCAAGCAGGTTTTGCCCACGCAGCAACATTTGCTGAGGCGTGTTTGGCATCACTTTTTTCAATTCGCGAATGCGTTCCCATGGATCTTCCCCCAGATAGCGGATACAGGAGTCGAAAGTCGCCCCGCCCCAGGACTCAATGGACCAATAGCCGACTTGATCAAGCTTCTCGGCAATGGGGAGCATGTCGTCTAAACGCATGCGCGTGGCCAGCAGCGACTGATGCGCATCACGCAATATTACGTCCGTAATACCTAGTGGTTTTTTCGTTGTTGTCATGGGTTATTAGCCTTTCGTTTACTCTCGCGAATTTCCTTGCGTTCACTTCTTGTGGCGTGAACGGTGTTTAGCGATTGCGGCTGCGATAACAGCCATCGTGTCGTTATTGTTATTCGGAGGCGGCGTGGGATTGCCTGCGGTGGGAGGGGGGACTACCTGAATTTCCGGCGCCAGGCGATTGACGACTTTCGACATCAAATTGGTTGCGCCGACCAGTATAGCCAGGAATACGAATACGAATCCCATTCCCGCTACCATCAGGGTGACCGCCTGCTGAAAAAGCTCATTCATATGATCGATACCTGTCTTTGATATACCAGCATGAAGACGCCAACGAAGAGGCATTCCATGTGCTTAAAGAACAAACGCAGGGCCGCTTCTCGGCGGCAAATCTTGCGTAAGATACCGATAAAACCAGGGGTGCGCAACCGTAAAACTTCGGTTTTCCCCTATTGACGAAAAATCCTAAAAAAACTGAGAACTCAACACCATAGCTTGAAAAACAATGATGCGCCGGTGAAGAAAAACGGCATTGACGAGAAGGAATTGAACTGGATCGAAAACTAAGAAGCTTGGTTCGTAGACATCTTATTTTGAAGCCGCGATTGGCTTCCTAACATCTACTGTTTTAGATACTGCAAAAACAGTTAAGAGATGGCGCGCTCGGGAGGATTCGAACCTCCGACCGCCTGGTTCGTAGCCAGGTACTCTATCCAGCTGAGCTACGAGCGCGCAACAAATTGACAACTTAAGGTTTTTAAATGGCGCGCTCGGGAGGATTCGAACCTCCGACCGCCTGGTTCGTAGCCAGGTACTCTATCCAGCTGAGCTACGAGCGCGCATCAAAAACTTAAAGTGGCGGAGAGAGAGGGATTCGAACCCTCGATGAGGTTTCCCCCATACGCCCTTAGCAGGGGCGCGCCTTCAGCCTCTCGGCCATCTCTCCGCAAAAGCGGGGCGTATAGTACCACAAAATTTTAAGAATGATAGTCCTTATTCAAAAAAAGTTTGTGGTACCGTCAATTAATCGTCCTGATGGTCCGACTCGCCAGCCTGAGCAGACTTCTCACGCTGGATACGCTGATAAATTTCTTCGCGGTGTACAGCTACTTCTTTCGGCGCATTAACGCCGATACGCACCTGATTACCCTTCACCCCCAGAACGGTAACGGTTACATCATCACCAACCATCAGAGTTTCGCCTACACGGCGGGTTAAGATTAGCATCTTATTCTCCTTAAAGAACGACCTATTCCAAAAAATGACCTAATTGTCGATTACTTGTAGATTTACTGCGCTCTACAAGCCCTTCGTCAACCTACTGCACTTTTTTATTATTATCGAGAATCCGATTTTTAAAAGGACGGTTAATAACCGTCGTTAAGAAATTGCGGATTCCGGTTGATCTTTTTCTATATTTACGTGCGACCTGCATCACACAGGTCGCCTATTTTAGTTATTTCCAGGCAAAAGCCAATGTTTTATCCAAAATTACGCCGGTTTTTCGCTCAATTCGAAAGCGCCGTGCAGGCTTCTAACCGCCAATTCCAGATATTTTTCATCGATCACGACAGAAACTTTGATCTCAGAAGTGGAGATCATTTGGATGTTGATGCCTTCTTTGGAAAGCGCTTCAAACATCGTGGTGGCGACGCCTGCATGAGAACGCATGCCAACGCCGACGATGGAGACTTTGGCGATCTTGCTATCCCCCTTCACCTCTCTGGCCTCAAGCTCCTTACAGAGCTTCTCAAGGATCGCTTTGGCCTTGTTGAAGTCATTGCGGTGCACAGTGAAAGTGAAGTCGGTGTGATTATCCTCACCCACGTTCTGCACGATCATATCCACCTCAATGTTAGCGTCGCTGATCGGTTTAAGGATCTTTGACGCCACGCCAGGGATATCCGGCACGCCGGATACGGTCAGTTTGGCTTCATCGCGGTTGAAAGCTATGCCCGATACTATGGGTTGCTCCATATTCTCATCATCCTCTGTTGTTATCAGCGTGCCCGGACCGTCTTCAAACGATGAAAGGACACGTAAGGGAACGTTATATTTGCCGGCGAACTCCACCGAGCGTATTTGCAAAACTTTGGAGCCCAGGCTCGCCATTTCCAGCATTTCCTCAAAGGTAATACTGTCGAGTCTGCGCGCGCTGTCCACGACGCGCGGATCAGTGGTGTAAACGCCATCCACGTCGGTATAAATCTGGCACTCATCCGCCTTTAACGCCGCCGCCAGAGCAACGCCGGTGGTATCCGAGCCGCCGCGGCCAAGCGTGGTGATATTGCCGCTCTCGTCTTCGCCCTGGAAGCCCGCGACGACAACCACACGACCTGCATCCAGATCAGCGCGAATATTGTTTTCGTCAATTTCAAGGATGCGGGCCTTAGTGTGGGCGTTATCCGTAAGAATGCGGACCTGTCCGCCAGTATATGAACGCGCTTCGCAGCCGCGCTTGTGCAGCGCCATACAAAGCAGCGCTATGGTCACTTGCTCGCCGGTGGAGACCAGAACGTCCAACTCTCTTGGAGTCGGCTCATCCATTATGTCCTTGGCCAGCCCGATCAGCCGGTTGGTTTCGCCGGACATCGCCGACACCACCACCACCAAGTCATGACCTTCTTCTCTAAACTTTTTTACTTTGTCCGCGACCTTCTCGATACGCTCCACGCTACCGACAGAAGTGCCTCCGAACTTTTGAACCAGTAGGGCCATAATGTTTCTATCTTTCCGTCTTAGTAATTACATTTTTTCGTCACACACTTCCCTTTGCTCGGGGCGTCGCCTAGGCGCGCCCGCATATTCTCCCTGCCTTCGTCTTTCGAATGCGCGGAATTAACCCAGTTGCTCTTCCACCCACGCATTAACAGAGGCTAACGCCGCATCAAGCTTATCCAGCTCCACGCCGCCGCCCTGGGCCATGTCCGGACGTCCGCCGCCTTTGCCGCCCAGTTGCTCAGCTACCATTTTCACCAGATCTCCGGCTTTTACTTTCGCAGATTCCGCTTTGGTGACGCCCGCCACCAAGGAAGCCTTACCATCTTCAACAGACGCCAGCAGCACAACCGCTTGCCCCAACTTGTTTTTCAATTGATCGACGGTATCCATCAACGCCTTGCGATCAACGCCATCTAACTTGGCGGCAAGCACTTTGAGGCCTTTTACCTCTACCGCAGAAGCAGCCAGATCGCTGCCCGCGGAACTAGCTAGTTTGGCTTTAACCTGGTCCACTTCTTTCTCTAATTGACGGGATCGTTCAATCAGAGCGCGGACTTTATCCGCCGCTGTTTCGCGATTGCCTTTAACCAGCGCGGCGATATCACGCAACAATGCATCACCGGACTGCACCCAGTTCTCCGCAGGCTGCCCCGTCAACGCCTCAATACGACGCACGCCAGCGGCTGTTCCCGCTTCGCTGGTAACGACAAACATACCGATATCGCCAGTGCGCTCGACGTGAGTGCCGCCACACAGTTCGATGGAGAAGTCGCTTTCGCCCATCGCCAGAACACGCACGGTATCGCCATACTTTTCACCGAACAGCGCCATAGCGCCACGTTCACGCGCAGCATCCATTCCCATAACTTCCGTTGAAACCGGCGTATTAGCGCGAATCTGTGCATTAACGATGGATTCCACCTGACGAATCTGCTCCTGCGTCATCGGCTCAAAGTGCGCGAAGTCAAAACGCAAACGCTCAGGGTCCACCAAGGAGCCTTTCTGGGCGACATGATCTCCCAATACTTTACGTAAAGCGGCATGTAATAAGTGCGTAGCAGAGTGATTGAGAGCCGTGGCTTTACGCTTGTGACGATCCACTTCCGCCGTTGCGGTTTGATCCGCTTTGATCTCACCTTCAGAGACCGCGCCAATATGCACAATCGCCGAACCTTCTTTTTTGGTGTCTTTAACGATAAAAACACCGGTATCGGTTTTCAGCACGCCGGTATCGCCCACCTGACCGCCCGACTCTGCGTAAAACGGCGTCTTATCCAGCACAACTACGCCTTGCTGACCAGCAGTCAGAGCGTCAGACTTATCTGAACCGGCGAACAAGGCCAGCACCTTATAGCTGCCAGCAAGCTCGGTGTAACCCGTGAATTCAGAGGACGCCTCTATGTTCAGACCAGCGTTGTAATCCATCCCAAAAGATCCTGCGTCACGCGCGCGCTTACGTTGAGCTTCCATCTCTACTTCGTAGCCGTCCATATCCATCGCCAAGCTTCTTTCTCTGGCGATATCGTTGGTCAGCTCCACCGGAAATCCATAGGTATCATAAAGAGTAAAGATCGTTTTACCTGGGATGATGGAGCCCTTGAGTTGCTCTAGCTCCTGTTCGAGCAAGCGCAAGCCCTTGTCCAAAGTTTTGGCGAACTGCTCTTCTTCCAATAGCAGTGTCTTTTCAATTTTGCTTTGAGAGGATTTCAGCTCTGGATAAGCATCTCCCATTAACGCCACGAGCTTAGCGACCAATTTATGCAAGAATGGCTCAGTCGCACCCACTTTGTTGCCGTAGCGTGCAGCGCGACGAATAATACGGCGCAATACGGAACCACGCCCGATATTCTCAGGCAACACGCCATCAGCGATCAGGAACGAGCTGGAACGAATATGGTCAGCGATAACCCGCAGCGCTGGCTCCTCTGTAGAGGCGCCGCCAAGCACCTTGGAAGCTTCGACTAACAGCTCCTGGAAAAGATCAATCTCGTAGTTGGAGTGCACGCCTTGCATCAAGGCAGAGATGCGCTCAAGGCCCATCCCTGTGTCCACAGACGGCTTGGGAAGCGGATGCATCTCGCCATCAGCGGTGCGATTGAACTGCATGAAAACCACGTTCCAGATTTCAATGAAGCGGTCGCCATCTTCATCCGGGCTGCCAGGAGGCCCACCCGCGATGTGCGGTCCGTGGTCGTAGAAAATTTCGGTACATGGGCCGCAGGGGCCGGTGTCGCCCATCTGCCAGAAGTTGTCCGACGCATAGGGCGCGCCCTTGTTATCGCCGATGCGTATAATGCGCTCTTTCGGCACGCCAATTTCATTGGCCCAGATATCGTAGGATTCGCCATCGGAGGCGTAAACCGTTACGGTCAACTTGCTCTTATCGATGTTGAGCCAGTCCGATGAAGTCAAGAATTCCCATGCGTAATTGATCGCTTCGCGCTTGAAGTAGTCGCCAAAGCTGAAGTTGCCCAGCATCTCGAAGAATGTGTGGTGACGAGCGGTATACCCGACATTCTCCAGGTCGTTGTGCTTGCCGCCTGCGCGCACGCACTTTTGCGAAGTGGTCGCCCGGTCATAATTACGCTTATCCTTGCCCAGAAACACGTCTTTGAACTGATTCATACCGGCGTTAGTGAACAGCAATGTAGGATCATCCGCCGGAACCAGCGAACTACTGGCGACAACTTCGTGCCCGTTACGCTGAAAATACTTTAAAAAGGCGCTGCGTATTTCTGAACTCTTCATACCTGTTCCGTTCTGGGTGATTTCGATAGTGAGACCCGCGCGATGACTGAATTGCGCGCAAAAGGCTGAGCTGCGTACTCTACCATAGAACCTGCGGGGTAAAAAACGGCCCTGTAGATTATGGAATGCGCAATTTTACATATAGAGATGAACGGTGGGGGGGCTTAAAACGCAAACGGCGCAGCTTGGTTAAACTGCGCCGTAGTAAAAGACGAATTTCGCTTAGGCGGACATGCGCTCCAGCAACTCTTTCGCGAAGTCCACGTACTGTGTCTGATAGGCGGGCGCCTCGTCCTGACGGGTTTGCAGCATCTGGCTCAGGAACTCATGCACCAGACGCGCCGGGTCAGCGAACATAGACGCTTTATTCAAGGAATCCGCCAACATATCACGGTGTTTCGCCAAAGACTGGAAGGCGTCGCCAGCGCCTTCAGTACGGCGGTAAGCGGTATCCACACGCTCATACTGCAGGCTGCGCATGTTGATGGCGTAATTGGCTATTTCACTGCCATCTACGTTCATATCCATTGCCGCGGAAAAGGCTGCGTCCATATCGCCGCCGAAGAAAGAGGCCGCAATCCCTTCAACTTGCTGCAGCATATCCGCCAGCGCATTCAATTCATCCTCATCCAGCTCGCCGTCAACGGAGAATTCAAAAGAGCCGACTCTGAAGCTGTTACTGGAGAACTGCATGGCTTCGCCATTTTCGCCGCGACGATAATTCAGCGAGGTTTGTGAGCCGGATGCTTCCACCATGCGAATGCGCACGTTATCGCCATCCTGAGTCTGCACGTTTATACCCACATTCGCGGCATAAAGAGATGACCGTCTGGCGGACAGCGCTTCTGCAATACCGCCAAGGCGCGATGGCGCATCGCCGCCAGTCTGAGAAGGGTCGGCGTCAGAATCTGAATTTGAGCCCTGAGAGCCGTTATACCCATCTGGAACGTAAATGACATCTGGCTCGCCATACCCATCAGGCACATAAATAACATCCGGCTCGCCGTATCCCGGTGGCACGTAGACCACGTCTGGCTCTTGCGTTTGAGGCTGAGGGTCAGTGGGACTGTCTGAAGGCAGATAACGCTCACGCAGTCCCGCCAAGCCATCCTGAATCAGCTGATATCCTGAATCGATATCTTCTTGCAGCTCATCCGTGATCAAGCCGCGAGCGTCCAATTCCTCCATCGCTTCTGCGTATCCGCGATCAACGCCTTCAGCGGCTTGAGCAAACAGGCTTTCCAGATCTTCCGGCGAGGCGCCGTTACGGGCGGCGTTTTCAATTCTCTTTTCTACAAAGCCCAGGACTTTGTTGGCGACATCTTGGGGAGTAGGGACTTGTGACTGATAAGAATCATTAGCGGGCTTTACCCCAAAGCTGGCGAGACGCCCAGACATCCTGGCTTCAAAAACTCGAACGGAAAAATCCCGACCGCCGCCACTTTGGCTATAGGAAACTTCTGTGCTGGAGTAACTGAAATCATATGCAGCGACATTGCCGCCCACGCCCTTGCCATGACGCATCTTCTCAGACGCTTCAGAGCCAGAACCATGATGAGAACCAGAAAGCAGATTATTTATCGCCGGCATTGCAAAGTGCATTTAAACGCCCTCCCCCAAACCTGTTTACGCCCTCCCCGTAAAGCCATTTTCAACGAGGGCAATATAGTTAGCGTCAGTTCCCGCGTTTTCTTTAGCGACTTTGCATTATTAAAAGTTAATTTCTAGGAATTTTTGGTTATGCTTGCAGGTAACCATTTGATTATCCAACAGCTATGACAGCCGCAACTTCCCCGACGACCAACAAATACAGATTCGCCTCAGCATTACGGCCATTCTCCCTGATCATCGCTGTCGCCTGCTGTAGTATCGCTTTCGCCCGCACATACTCTGACGCCAACTTCTCAACACTACTCTCTACACTGACTTTCACCGCTACATTGCTGGCACAGTGCGGAGTAAACCTCATCAATGACTGGAGCGATCAACGCCAGCCCGAGCTGCGCCTGAGTTCCGATCAAATTCACGCCATTCGTCATAATTTCACTCTGGGAATGGCGTGTTTCGCCTCCGCTGCGATTTTAGGAAGTGTCATTATGTTTATGAGAGGGCCGGTAATCGCCTTATTGGCCATAGCCGGCTTTGCGGGGTGCCTGGCGTATACCATTGAGCCCTTTAACCTGAAACGCCGGGGCTTGGGGTTAATATTGGTATTCGTATTGATGGGCCCGCTCCTGATTACTGGCGCGGGATTCAGCGCTACAGGAGTTTGGTCGCAAGCGCTGCTTTTGGACTCAATAGCTTTCGGCCCTCTAATTTCCCTGGTGTTAATGGCGAATGAAATCCGGGACATAGAAAAAGATCTGCGCCATGGCGATCGCACGCTTTCATCTATATTAGGGTTACCCCGCGCCAAATTGGCGTTTCTGTCTCTCCTGGGATTAACCGCCGCCGGGTATATCGCTTTGATTTCATTGGGCCACTTAAACTCTCCACTGTGGATGACAGGCTCGCTCGTTTTCGCCCTGCTCCTCGTGTATCGACTGCTGCAAATGCAAAGCGCCATGTCTCGCCGCAATCTGCCGCAATTGGCGGGAAGACTGACGGGCGTCACCGCACTGTGCCACATACTTTCCATTTGATCGCGCCGGGACAGAAAAAGTCACCTGTGGTATAGTCCCGCCGCAGTTTTCAGTCGCCTTGAGAGTCCTCATTTTTATGCTATCGAATCGCTTTCCGGAAGACCCCGCGCAACTCCAACCCGCTCCTTTGTGGCGCCGCCTCGCAGCCATGTTTTATGACGCCATTTTGCTGATTGCGGTATGGATGGTGACCACCATGATTTATATGCTTCTACGCGGAATGGTTATCGGTTCTGAAGCGATGCAGATGGAGGCTGACGCAGGTAAAAATATCGGCGACCCACTGCTTTCCAGCAGCCTGTTTCTGGCTACCTTCTTCTTTTTCGCCTACTTCTGGCGACGCATAGGGCAGACTCTCGGCATGCAGGTCTGGCGCATTCGCATTCAGAATCCGGACGGATTCAAGGTGAACTGGAGTCAGTGCCTGCTGCGCTTCTTTGGCGCCGCCGCCTCCGCCGTTTGTCTTGGATTGGGATATCTCTGGGTTCTTTGGGACAAAGAGAAACTGAGCTGGCATGATCGCTTCTCTTTGAGCAGAGTCGTTTATGTCCCCGCCAAGCCCTCCGAAAAGAAAAAAAAGAAGTAGATTTTCCTCTTTCACCAATTTTTCCAGTCATCCTGACTTTTCAACAATCCCCCATTTGTCCGATTATACCGTCGAAACGCCAATTTAACGAAAATATTCGGGCGCTCGACGGCGCTCTGAAATATGCCATAAAAACAAAAACATACAGAAATCAACAAACTCCAAAACAAGAGTGATTTAAAAATTTAACGACGAATCTATAGGTAATTTCCGCAATCAGAGCTTGGTTGACATTAAAATTCTTTTCGGATGGAATACGGAGGAACCGCTAGTTCAAAAAGCGTGATTTGTGATAATAACAACAGACAGAACAACAAGACTCAGTTCTAAAAACAAGAAAGTATCCTGTGCACGAGCAAGCACTATGGATCAAATAGAAGTTAAAGCGGTCTGGCTCATATGATGGTTACAGAACATTCCCAACACATTTGCGTACGCTTCTGCAGCTCGCTACTTATTGGGATCTGTATGTCCTACCTCGATGATTTCCTCGCCACTCGCCTATCCCTTAGCGAAGTCCTAGATGAGTAGCTTCTAAGAGACTACCCTGGCATGAAAGGCTCAAATGCCACATTCTATTCTCACAACATGCAAAGAATAGGTGGTAGCCGGAGCTAACTACTATTATTAAGTCGATTTGTCGGCATCGCCCACTCTCAACCGGAGGTTTACATGGCTGAAAAAGCCCCCCTGGTAGTCACAGACGTACATAAGAAGTTTAATGACCTGGAAGTCTTGAAAGGGGTTTCGCTTAGAGCCGTAAAAGGTGACGTAATCTCAATGATTGGTTCGTCAGGTTCAGGCAAAAGTACTTTTTTAAGATGCATCAACCTGCTTGAAATCCCTACCTCAGGTGAAATAGAAGTTCACGGCGAACAAATCACCTTCACCACCAGTCGAAACGGAGAACGCAAGCCTGCGGACATCAAGCAGGTGGAACGCATGCGGTCCCGACTGTCCATGGTATTTCAAAGTTTCAACCTCTGGTCGCACATGACCGTGCTGGAAAACATCGTTGAAGCGCCCATTCATGTGCTCGGCGTCCCCAAAAAAGAAGCCCTGGAAAGCGCAGAACGCTATCTTCAGAAGGTCGGTATCTGGGAGCGCCGCAATTACTATCCCGCACAAATGTCCGGCGGACAGCAACAGCGCGCCGCTATCGCCAGAGCGCTGGCGATGGAGCCGGACGTCATGCTGTTTGACGAACCCACCTCCGCGCTTGACCCAGAGTTGGTCGGCGAGGTGTTGAAAGTCATGCGTTCATTGGCGGAAGAAGGCCGCACCATGATTGTGGTGACCCACGAGATGGCTTTCGCCCGCGACGTTTCCAGCCAAGTGGTGTTTCTGCACCAAGGCAAAATCGAGGAGCAAGGCTCTCCTGATAAAGTATTCAACAACCCGGATTCCGAGCGGGTTCGACAGTTTTTGGCTCCGAAGTATTAATCCTATACAGGGCCAATTAAACCGTGCGCGACGTCCTTCGGTTCATCGCTGCACTTTCGCAGAAAATGGGGTTTAGAAAACGGTGGCCAAGCCATCAGTCTGATAATAAATGTTGAGGAAATTTCATGAAAAAGTTACTCATTACCTTGGTGTCCGTACTGGCTTTTTCGTCAGCCCAAGCTAAAGACTGGAAAGAAATCCGTATCGGCGTTGACGCAACCTATCCTCCCTTCGCCTCCAAAAACGCCGCTGGCGAACTGGAAGGCTTCGATATCGAAATCGGCAATGCGCTGTGCGCGGAAATGAAAGCGAAATGTGAATGGGTAGTGCAAGATTGGGACGGCATCATCCCTGCACTGCTGGCTCGTAAGTACGACGCCATCCTGTCATCCATGTCCATCACCGAAGAGCGTCGTGAAAAAGTTCTGTTCACCGACAAATACTACAACACGCCTTCCGGCTGGGTAGCCAAGAAAGGCGCGGGCATTGATCCTTCCGACATGAATCAGCTGAAAGGCAAATCCGTTGGCGTTCAGCGCGGCACCATTCAGGACACCTATGTCAGCGAAGAACTGAAAGACGTCGTCAACATCAAGCGTTACGCTGGCCAGGACGAAGCTTACCTGGATATGAAAGCTGGCCGTCTGGACCTGCTGTTCGTTGACGCACTGGCTGCCGATGGCGGCTTCCTGAAGAAAGAAGCGGGCAAAGAATTCGAATTCGCCGGCCCCATGATCACTGAACCCGTCCGTATCTTCGGCGAAGGCGCTGGCGTCGCTGTGCGTAAGCGCGATACCGACCTGGCTAACAAATTCAACGCCGCCATCAAGAAAATCCGTGGCAATGGCGTGTACAAGAAAATCAACGACAAGTACTTCGAAATCGACGTTTACGGCAAGTAAGCATCTTAAGGGAGGCTCCGGCCTCCCCTTACCATCAATCGATCAGGCGATTTTATGTTAGATCTGAAAGGTTACGGCCCCACTATCCTCAAAGGATCACTGGTTACCATAGAAGTAGCCATACTTTCTCTATTGCTCGCCTTGCTGTTGGGATTGTTGGGCGCAACCGCAAAACTATCCAGAAACCCGATTTCTAAAGCAGTAGGCACCGCTTACACCACCGTGATCAGGGGCGTGCCCGATCTGGTTCTGATGCTGCTAATTTTTTATGGCGGCCAGATAATGATGAACAGCCTTTCAGACTGGCTTTACGACCAGTTTGAAATTGACACTTACATCAACATCAACGCCTTCGTCGCCGGCGTGTTGACCATAGGTTTTATTTTTGGCGCCTATATGTCAGAAACATTTCGCGGCGCTTTTCTCGCCGTCGAACGGGGCCAAGTTGAAGCTGGCCTGGCTTACGGAATGAATCGCTGGCAGATTTTCAAACGTATTATGTTTCCGCAGATGATGCGTCACGCCCTTCCCGGTCTGGGCAACAACTGGCTGGTTATGCTGAAAACCACTGCGCTGGTTTCCGTCATTGGCATGGAGGATATGGTGCGAGCCGCCCATCAGGCTTCCGCCGCACTGCAAGCGCCATTCATGTTCTTTATTCCCGTTCTTTTAATATTCCTGGCGCTGACTTCCATTTCCGAGTTTTTCTTCAAAAAGCTGGAAACTCACTACCATGTTGATTCCAGGAGAGCTTCCCAGTGATCGAGACCCTTACCACCTGGCTCAACCAGAATAAAATTTTCAACGTCGGCACTCTGGAGTACTACGGGGATGGCTTGACGGTCACCGTGCAACTGGTCTTCCTGTCACTGCTGATTGGCTTGGTTATCGCCATTCCACTAGGCATATTGCGCACTAGCAAGAACCCCTGGGTAAGCAAGCCTATCTGGCTCTATACCTATATATTTAGAGGCACGCCACTGCTGATTCAGCTTTACCTGATCTATTACGGCTTGCCTGCGCTTCCCGGCGTGAAAGACTCTTTCATCTGGCCCTTGCTGGCCAACGCGTTTTACCCGGCCTTGCTCGCCTTCATTCTGAACACCGCTGCGTACACAACAGAAATCATTCGCGGCGCTATTCAGCAAACCCCTCAAGGGGAAATCGAAGCCGCCAAGGCTTACGGCATGTCCTGGTGGTTAAGCATGCGTCGCATCATTCTGCCTAACGCCTTCCGCCGGGCCCTGCCAGCGTATAGCAACGAAGTCATCTTTATGTTGCACGCCAGCGCCATCGCCAGCGTAGTGACGATTATCGACCTCACTGGCGCCGCCCGTTACATCTATTCCAAGTACTATGCGCCTTTCGAGGCCTTCACCTTTGTCGCCATGATTTACCTGTGCCTGACCTTCACCATCATTTATATCTTCAAGCGTCTGGAACACAAGCTCATGGCCCACTTGAGACCTGTAGGAAGCTGATTTGTCTATGAGCGCTTTATTCGCCCCTCACAAGGACTTCTTATCCGCCACGCTGGCTGACATCCCTGAGGGGCGGGAAGCGGCGCAAGAAAGGGAAGTCGTAGAAAATAACGGTGTGGTGTTCCGCCTCACCGGCCACGGCGCGCTAACCTGCGCGCCCTCCTCTCCCATCGGACCCAAGCTGGTCTTTTCCGCAGGCGTGCACGGCAACGAGACTGCGCCAATAGAAATCGTGAACGAAATCGTTTCCGAGCTATTGGAGGGAGTTCATCCTGTGCGCAGAGAGTGTCTTTTTCTCCTCGGAAATCCTCCCGCCATGAGAGCGCAGGAGCGCTTTATTGATATCAATCTCAATCGCCTTTTCAAGGAAAGCGCCACTACAGGCCCCGGATATGAGCCCAATCGGGCGGCGGAACTCATCGCACAGGTACAAGACTTTGTCCCTGCTGGAGAGTCCTGTTGGCACTATGACCTGCACACGGCAATTCGGGGTTCGCAAATCGAAAAGTTCGCCGTTTATCCATTCCTGCCAGCCCGACAGTGCCCCACTCTACAACTGAAGCTGCTAGCCGCCAGCGGAGTGGAAGCCGTCCTGCTGCAAAACAAACCCGCCGCGACATTTTCAGGTTGGAGCGCAGCAGAGTACGCCGCAGAGAGTTTCACAGTGGAGCTGGGCAAAGTGCATCCATTTGGTGAAAACGACTTGGCGGGACTCGCCAATCTTAAAAACCAGCTTCTGGCGTTGATCGCCGGTGACGACGCCGCGATCAAATCCCATAGCGGAAAGCTGCCTGAGCAGTATCAGGTCGTTGACGAAATCATTAATACAGGCAAGAACTTCCAGCTAAACATCGCGGAAGACACCCCCAACTTCACTGAGCTGGAGGTGGGTTATTCAGTTTGGAAGGATGAGGAGACGGAGTACGTTGTTTCCGGCAGCCCTGTGCGCATAGTCTTCCCTAACTCCAAGGTAGGACCCGGTCAACGCGCGGGGCTGTTAGTCAGGCCTTTGCCTGCAATGTTACTGAGCTGATTCAGCGGGTTGATCCCGCTTGCCTACCGGCTTGTTGCGCACCGGCAGCGTAAAATAAAAAGTGCTGCCGCCGCTTTCTCCCGGCCTGAAGCCAATTTCGCCGCCATGAGAATGAATGATGGACTGGCATAATGTCAGACCGATCCCCATCCCTGACTTTTTCGTGGTGAAGAAAGGGCTGAACAAGTTGTTCTGATGCTCTTCCGCGACGCCAGGTCCTTCATCCGTCACTTCGAACAAAATCCCCTTGCCATTGGCCTGAGCGACTTTGAACTTAACAGCGCCGCGCATATTCGCGTGCCCCATCGCCTCCATGCCGTTACGCAACAGATTCAAGGCCACCTGCTGCACCTGCACCGGCTCAATATAGAGTTCCGGCAATGAGGGCTCAATATTCGCTCGCAACTCAATACCGTGCTCTTTGGCCTCTATTTCCGCCAGCTCCAGGATGTCTCTCGCAAGCGCGTTGGCGGACAACATTTCTTTGCCCTGCAAAGGCTTCTTAACGAAATCCCGAATATGCTGAATAACCTGACTGGCGCGCAGGCACTGACTTTCTATCTTCTTCAGAGTTTCGTCCATCAGCGCCTTGTCCAACTGCTCCGCCTTAGCAATACGGTTGGCGACACGGATGTAATTGACGATGGCGGTAAGAGGCTGATTCACTTCATGAGCAATGCCCGCCGCCATCTCTCCCATCATACTCAGGCGAGAGATATGCGCGAGCTGGGAACGTTGCGCTTCAGCGCTTTGCCGTGCGGCCTCCAGCTCTTCAGCCTGCTTGATCTCATCCGTCGTGTCATGAAATACCACAACGGCATGAGTAGCATGATCGTCCCGCGCCGTCGGCGTAACCGTAAAGGCGACGGGATAGACAGAGCCATCCGGACGCGTAAACAAAGCGTTTCCGATGCGCAACGCCTCATTTTTACTTAATACGCGCTGTAGACGCTCAGTCATCCGATCCAAATCGAATGCGTTCTCACCCTCGGGGTTTTCCGCCTGACTGAAATGCAATTGCACGAACGAACGCCCGAGAAGGCTGTCTTCGTCGCACGCATTCATGCGTCCCGCCGCCGAGTTGGCGAAAATGATTTCACCGCGACGACTCAGCCCGTATATGCCCTCGCTCATGGCGGACAGGATACTCGCCTTGTCAATCTGCAGCTCGCGATTACGGGCTTCCAGCTGCTGTTCCAGGCGATGGATCTTCAGGTGGGTTTCCACCCTTGCGATCACTTCTTTGACCTGGAACGGTTTGGAAATGTAGTCCACGCCGCCGGCATCGAAGCCCATCACTTTGGAGTCCGTGTCATCCAGCGCAGAAAGAAAAATAATCGAAGAGGATGCAGTGGCCGGGTCCTGCTTCAAGGTGCGACACACCTCGAAGCCATCCATGCCAGGCATCATGACATCAAGAAGAATCAAGTCAGGGTGGGATTTACGAACGATGCTAAGCGCTTTTTCGCCGCTATCCGCCACTAACAGCTTATAGCCGCGGCCATCCAACGTTTCATAAAGGATTTTCAGGTTAGCCGGATTATCATCCACCAGCAGAATCTGGTCCTGTCTGGATAGCTTGGATACTGCTTTGTTATCTACCGTCGCCATGCTCCACCGAGAAAAATGCCGGAACTTGCGACTATAGACAGCCGTATCATCCCGTTTAATACGCGATAACCCTTACAGACTCGAGGCGACTTTCACCCCAGGGAAAGCTGCGGCGGATGCCGCAGAAATCAGCTTCTTGCGGCCAGCACCATCTGCACCAACTGCGCCAGAGAATGCGTTCCCATCTTCTGCATGACACGAGAGCGGTGGATTTCCACGGTTCTCTGGCTGATGTTCAGTTCAATGGCGATTACTTTATTAGCGTTGCCTTCAATCATCATTTCCATGATTTCCAGCTCGCGCGGAGTCAAAGACTCTATCTTCTGACGCAACTTCTCTTTGTGACGCAGCGCTTCTTTCTGTTCAGCGTCCATCGCCAAAGCGCCTTTCACCTTCTCCAACAAATCTTCTTCTCGGTATGGCTTCTGCACAAAGTCCACAGCTCCCAGCTTCATCGCCTCCACAGCCATAGCCACATCGCCATGCCCGGTTACGAATATCACTGGCAGGGCGCACCCCAGCTCAAGCAGCTTTTTGTGCAGCTCCATGCCTGTCATGCCAGGCATACGGATGTCCAGAACCAGACAGCCATTCAGATCGGCGACTTCCTCTTCCAGGAAGCTTTGGGCGCTGGAATACCCTTTGGTACTGTAACCTTCCGCCCGCAACAGGAGCAGCAGAGAGTCGCGAACAGCTTCGTCGTCCTCGACCACATAGACTATCTGGTTCATTACATTCATCTTGGCTAATTACCTATTTTTCTTGCAGGTTCTTGTTGCTCATCATTTTAGGTTCCGACGCCAGCAACAACGCCGGATCGAGCCTGGTCTGAAACCAGTTTATCCGCCAGTCCAGATGCGGCCCTGTGGCCCGCCCGGTAGAACCGACTTTGGCGATTTCCTGTCCCTGTTCCACTTTGTCGCCCACTTTCACCAGAATCTTATCCAGATGAATAAAGGTGGAAGACACGCCATAACCGTGATCAATCACCAGGGTTCCCCCTGAAAAAAACATATCCGGGTGCGTGAGCGTTACTTCTCCCGAAGCTGGCGCAATCACGGAAGCGCCTCGCGGCGCAGCGATATCCAAACCATAGTGCGGGCGACGCGGTTCACCGTTGAAATAACGCTGACTGCCATACACTCCCGTAATCGGCCCTTTCGCAGGACAAATAAATCCCTGTAAAAAATAGTTTAGTCGGGAATCGCGTCCCCGCGCACGGGCTACTTGAGCGTTTTCCTCCCGAATGCGCTTCAAATCGTTCGGGTCAGGCTCCATCATCTTCTTGGGAATGCCCTCGATATACTGTATGTCGTAATCTCTGGCGGAGATAGTGACGGGTTGCGTCCATTCCTGTCCATCCGCCAAACGGACCTTCAGGCTATGGCTTAATTCGTCATCGCGCTCAAAACCAAACACGAAATGACCATCTTTCGTCAGTTCAAGCTTATGGTCGTCATACCAGACCTGAGCATCAGCAGAGATTTGGCCGACGACCAGACCACCCTGGGTTAAGTCACCCTTGAGTTCAATAGGAGACGCCGCCCAAACACGGGCGCAGAGAGTAAGAGAAAGAAGAAGCATCCAATGCGGAAGGCTTCGCAGTAGTCTGATTAACATCATTTTTAACGATAAGACCGCGCGCAAAACAAATGGCGAACCACTTTGTGGTATTCTCATTATCATAGCCGTTAGTGGAAGCGGGTAAAACCGTTTATCCGCCCGATAGCTGACAAATGTAAGCGGAGGCAGGCGTTTCTAACCTGATTTTAATGATGGCCCAACTCCAACCGCCCCCAAATCATCCCACTCGCTATTGGCATCAGCTGGATGACGGCCGCATTCAGTGCGATATCTGCCCTCGCGCCTGCAAACTACATGAAGGACAACAAGGCTTATGCTTTGTGAGAGCGCGAGAGAATGACGCCATCGTGCTCACCAGCTATGGTCGCTCCAGCGGTTTTTGTATCGACCCTATAGAAAAGAAACCGTTGAATCACTTTCTGCCGGGCACGCCCGTGCTGTCTTTTGGCACCGCTGGTTGCAATCTCGCCTGTAAATTCTGTCAAAACTGGGACATGAGCAAATCCAGAGAAATGGATACTCTCGCGGCCACCGCCATGCCGCAACAACTGGCCGAGTCAGCCCTGCATTACGGCTGCCGCAGCATCGCCTTCACTTATAACGACCCCGTGATTTTTCACGAATACGCAATTGATGTGGCCCAAGCCTGTCATGAGGTCGGCGTAAAGTCTGTCGCCGTGACGGCCGGCTTTATGTGCCCGGAGCCCCGCAAGGAATTTTATCGCTACATGGACGCCGCCAATGTTGACCTGAAAGCCTTCACCGAACGCTTCTACCATAAAATTTGCGGTGCGCACCTGGCGGAGGTTTTAGACACACTGATCTACCTGAAGCAGGAGACATCAGTTTGGTTCGAAATCACCACGTTACTGATTCCAGATGAAAATGACTCCTCTCAAGAATTGGAGGACATGACCCAATGGGTGGTGGAACACCTCGGCCCAGACGTTCCCATGCATTTCTCCGCCTTCCATCCAGATTGGAAGATGCAGGACAAACCCCACACGCCACCGGAAACGCTCACTCGCGCCCGGGATATCGCCATGAAAAACGGCGTACGCTATGCATATACCGGCAACGTTCATGATAGCCAAGGCGGCAGCACATGGTGCGCCAACTGTGGAGAGTTACTGATAGAACGCGACTGGTATCGCCTCGGTAAATGGGGTTTAAATAAGCACGGGGAATGCGCCCATTGTGGAGCCGTCTTACCGGGTGTATTTGAATCACATCCCGGCAACTGGGGCCCCCGACGCCAACCCGTAAGGATTAACTAGAACGCATGCAGTTACGCCAGCATCCAGACCTCCAAATTGAGCCTATTGCGATAGTTAATGGCGCGCTCACCCTCATTCATCCAGTACTGACGGACGCTGACGCAGCCTCTGTTATGGAGGACTTGACCCAGCACTTGGCCTGGCGCCAGGACAGCCTGCGCATCCAAGGCCGCACTATTCCCATCCCGCGCCTGCAGGCCTGGTATGGAGAAGCGCACTGCCATTATGCTTATTCTGGTCTGCGCCTGAGTCCCACTCCATTCTCTCCACTGCTGCAACAGTTGCGTCATATCGCGTCTGAACACGCCTCCACGGAGTTCAACTGTGCGCTGTGTAACCTGTATCGGAACGGCCAGGACAGCGTTTCCTGGCATGCGGATGATGAGCCTGAGCTGGGACCAACCCCCATCATTGCTTCTTTCTCTTTTGGGGCAACGCGTAATTTTCAGATCAAGCCCAAACGAGGCGGCCAAACCCTGGCGATAGAGCTGATGCATAACTCGCTGCTGATCATGTCAGGAGACATGCAGCGCCACTGGCGCCATCAACTTCCCAAAACCAAAACGCCAGTGGGTCCGCGATTGAATCTGACTTATCGAAATATTCTCGCCGTCTGATGGATCCCCCAACCCTGATGACCGTCGCAGCTCACCAGTAAACGGTTGCGCATCCTCAATGATGAATTAGAATCTGCGGCGTGGTTATCCGTTAAACCAGTTTCGAGAAAAACATGTCTATTAACGACAAGCTGCGCAGGCAGCTTTATATCATTATTTTTCACGCTGACACCCCGGCCGGCAAAGCCTTTGACATAGCGTTGATCGGCGGAATTCTTATCAGCGTGCTGACCGTGATGCTGGACAGCGTCAGTGAGCTGCGCATGAAATACGGCGACTGGTTCGTGGCCGTTGAGTGGCTTTTCACAATCCTGTTCACAGCTGAGTACCTGCTGCGAATCTACTGTGTGGACAAACCCATTCGGTATATTTTCAGCTTTTATGGCATCGTCGACCTGCTCTCCATCCTCCCCACCTATTTGAGTTTGTTCGTGGGCGGCGCGCACTATCTGCTGGTCATCAGGGTGCTTAGAGTTCTGAGGGTGTTTCGTATCCTGCGGCTGGCGAAGTACGTTTCCCAGGCCAACCTGCTGTTGCACGCGATTCGCCAAAGCCGGCAAAAAGTTACGGTGTTTCTGTTTTCCATCCTGGTGCTGGTCACTTTGTTCGGCTGCATGATGTATCTGATAGAGGGCCCCGCTAATGGTTACACCAGCATTCCGCGCAGCATCTATTGGGCAATCGTTACACTTACCACCGTGGGATATGGAGATATCGCTCCAAGGACAGACCTTGGTCAAGGCATGGCGGCGATGGTCATGGTGATGGGTTACGCCATCATCGCCGTGCCAACAGGTATTTTTACCGCAGAACTTTCCAACGTATTGCGCAACAACTACCTGAGTCTGGCCTGTCGTTCCTGTGAAAAAGATTTACATGAAGCGGAAGCTCGTTTTTGCAGCCATTGCGGCGCGCGACTTCCTTTGGGGACAGTTGTGAAGCCAGTTAAAGCTCAGAGTTGAGGCATGCGGCCAAAGACGCCGCACGCCTTTTAGTGCATAGTACGGATACTATGGATAGTACGGAGGGACGCCCTAGTGACGTCTCTCCGCAATTTTCAGTTGCTTGAGCTTCTGCTGAACCATGCCAAATAACGTATTGCGGCTATAGACGCCTTTTTCGTTTGGCTGTCCAACGCGCAGGCCAGTCAAAATCTCCAGCGCCTCTCCTACATTCCTGACGGAATAAATGAAGAATTTCTTCTCCTTGCAGGCGTCCAGCACACGCTTGTTCAGCATCAGATTGTGCTCGTTGGAAGCGGGAATAATCACGCCCTGCTCCCCACTCAGCCCTTTGATGCAGCAGGTTTCGAAGAAGCCTTCAATCTTCTCGTTGACCCCGCCAACCGGTTGAGAATCGCCGAACTGGTTCATAGAACCGGTAATTGCAATGTTCTGCCTGATTGGCGCATCGGCAATCGAAGAAATGATCGCGCAAAACTCCGCCATGGAAGCACTGTCGCCATCGACTTCGCTGTAAGACTGCTCAAAGGCGATACTGGCGGAAATTCTGATCGGACCATTCTTACCGAAAATAGAAGCCAGATACGCAGACAGGATCATCATGCCCTTAGAGTGAATAGCGCCGGCCAGCTTAACGTCGCGCTCGATATCGATCACTTCGCCATCGCCATAATGCGTGGTCGCAGTCACCCGGCTCGGCACGCCAAACTCATGATCGCCCGTACTCAACACCGACAACGCATTGATTTGGCCCACTTTCTCTCCAACTGTGGAAATCAGTGTAGTGCCATCGCGGATGCTGTCGAACACTTGATCACGAATTCGACTGGAGCGATATTCCGCGCTGCGCAGCGCTTTGTCCACATGCTCTGAATGGATCATTTTCGCTTTGGCGTCGTTGGCCCAGTAGTTACTCTCACGCAACAGATTAGCGATATCCGCCGCGTGCAAAGACAACCGGTTCTGATCTTCCGCGACGCGAGCGCTATGCTCCAGGATTCTCATCACCGCGTAGCGATCACAAGGCATCAGCCCCTTTTCGCGCACTAGGCTGGTAATAAAGCGGGCATAGTGCATTTGAGTTTCAGGAGTGCGCGAAATCTCACTTTCAAAGTCCGCCGTCACCTTGAACAGTTCGCCGAAGTCTGGATCATACTGCTGCAGCAACAGGTATGTATCTCTGTCGCCGAACAGCACGATTTTCACTTCCAGCGGCATTGGCTCCGGTTCCAGAGAAATCGTACCGGACAGCGTGATCTCTTTCTCCAGCGCATTCATGACCACATTGCCTGAGCGCAGCGTGCGCTTGATTGCATCCCAGACAAAAGGCTGCTCAAGTACTTTGACCGCGTCCATGAGGAGATAGCCGCCATTAGCGCGATGAAGAGCGCCGGGACGGATCAGGGTAAAGTCGGTAAATACCGTGCCTTTATAAGTGACGTTCTCCACCGCCCCAAACAGGTTGAAGTAGTTTGGGTTGTCTTCCACGACGATCGGCGCATTGCCATTGGCGTCGTGATGCACCATCACGTTCACCTGGTACCGTCTGGGCAGTTTGTTATCCATGGTGGCCGCAGCCAGAGCCGCCTGTTCTTCCCCGTCGTCCAGAAAAATCTCAACGTTTTTCAGCAAATCCGCCTGAATTTGTTCCAGATGCTCAACGACTTCTGTGTGCTCGCGATACTTTTTCTTCAGGTTATCGATCAAGTGCTGAGAAACCGCCAGCGCAATCTCTTCATTCAGCGCCTGCTGTTTATCCGCATATTCCTGTTCCCACTGGCTGAGTCGACGCAGCACCGTGCGGAGCTTTTTCTCCAGCTTGTTGATCGCGTCTTCAAACTCCTGTTGGCGAGCTTCCGGGAGTTCCGCAAACGTGTCCGCGCTGTATGGCTTCTCGCCGTCCGTCGCCACCAGACGATAACCGCCCGGCGTCGTCACAGTCAGGCTGATTTGCTGTTTTTTGGCCGCGTTGGCGATGCGACTAAGCGATTTTTCCTGCTTCTGACTCAGCTCGTTTTTAATCTGCTCTGCGCGCTCGTAGTAAGATTCGTTGTCAAAGGCCTGCGGAATGCCCTTTTGCAGGCGCACCAACAGTTGTTCCAAATCTTTCTTTAACGGCATTCCCAGACCGGCAGGAAGACGCAGCACTTTGGGCGAGCGCACATCGTCAAAGTTGTTGACGTAGCACCAGTCGCTGGCGACCGCATCGGAACGTTTTTTCTCCAGGAAGCGCATGATCATCGTCCGCTTACCCAGACCGTTGCGGCCAATGGCGTATATGTTGTAGCCGGCATCCGCCATGGATATGGCGAACTGCACCGCCTCCTGGGCGCGATTCTGCCCAAGAATGCCTTCCAGCGGCTCCAGCGCGCGGGTGCTGCTGAATTTAAAATCTTTTGTCAGACAGGGTTTGTAGAGCGATTGGATTGGTAGGGGCTTTTTCTTAGTCATAGACTCCGCCCGAGCTAAATCGGGGCGTCAAAATGCGTGTATAGATCGCTGCTCGCCACGCCGGCTCACCTGCGACTTCCCAAAAAAGGGTCAAGTTTAACCAAATCGGCTTTAGCACAAAACCGCTTTTACACAATTATCCAAGATGCTCTCCGCCACGCCCGCCAATGCTAGAAGACCTACAAAAGCGCTGACGATTGATCAGGCGAGCTAAAGTTTTTCCTACACCCGCCGTTATAAGTTTAGCGTAACTCCGGTTACGGTGACGCCGGCCGGAAACAGGGCCAAACGCAACAATTCAAGGCGAGTTAATACAACAATAGGGAATGATTGAAAAAATGAAAGACAACCTGTTAGAGGAAATCCAGACATGTACATTAATGACGCCAGAAACAGGCCTTCCCCCCCCAGTTCGGCTTCCCTGAAGCAGGCCGCTCAAGTCGAGTCCACGCCGGCGCAGGCGCCCCTGATAGAAGGCGAGCTGCATGATCGCCGCATGCGCCCTGATCGTCGGCGCAGCGATGAAAACGACTACGACGGCCAGGAACGCCGCAAAAGGCGAGAGCGACGCACCCCCAAACTGCTCGGGGCGCGAGACGGGCAACCGGAAGAGCTGGAGAATAGAACAGGAAGGCTGGTGAATACTGCCGTTTAGCCCCTCGCCATCAACCACACGGCTTGCGCCAGCTCACAAAACACGAAGCTGAGCATTTATTATCCAAATCCAATTAATAAAATAAGCAGCCCGATAAAGGGAATCCATCGGGCTTAACGCTATTACCCAAAAGATACAGACTCAGCATAAGATCATGCAGGAAGTGACTTTTCCCTCCCAATCAGAACGCCGCATCAAAGTACGGCACACCACAACAGCCATGACAGCAATGGTTTGTCTATCAGGCCTGTTCAGCCGCTCCAAAACTCGTATCGTCGTTAACTGCATAGACTTTAATCGCTATGGTATGGCGTTTCACAGTAGTCAGAAATTTCGTCTGGGCGAGAAGATTGAACTTTGTTTCCGGGGCCGCTACATTGCTGAAAATGGCATTCAGGCGCAGATTGTTAACTGCCGCGAACATGAGCATGGCTTCAGATACGGTATCCAATTCGCTTACTGCGCCTCCAGCAGAGATTATTCCAGAGAAGTTGATAATGCTTTGTCCCGTATTGAAGGCTTATTCAGCAAAGCACAGGAAGCCTGTCGCTCAAGGGCTTCATGACTGAGCCGTTGACCATGCTGGACTGCGACGGACTGATTCTCGCTGGCGGCAAAGGACAGCGCGCGGGCGGCAATGACAAAGGGCTGCTATCTTGGCGCGGCCAGCCTCTCGCCCAACACATACATTCCACATTCGCCAAAACCTGCGAACGAGTTCTAATCAGTTGTAATCGCAACAGGACGCAGTATCAGCGCATGACGCCTTTTGTCTTTTCCGATGACTGGGGAGAGTTTGCCGGCCCTCTGGCGGGCATCTACTCCGCCCACCCCTATATGAGTAAAGAGTGGCTATTGATCAGCCCCTGCGATACGCCACTTCTCAGACCTGAATACGCGCTTCGCATGTTTGCCGGCAGACGCGACAACCTGATAAACATCGCCTGGGATGGAGAACGATTGCAGTATCTTCACTGCCTGCTTCCCGCCAGCAGTTTTGAAGATATTCTTCGCTATCTACAGAGCGAGGGACGTAGCGTCAAACGCTGGCTGGATTCACGCCCCTTGCAACAAATCGACTTCAGCGACTGCCCGGAGATGTTCTATAACATCAATACACTGGAAGAACTGGCGAATCTGGACAAGTCCCAAGAACAGTAACAGAAATACGCCCACTGCTCGTTTCGTCTCAAACTACCGAAGTTATTCAGACTCAGAACTCCATTCTCCCGCCCTGGCCTGATCGCTTTCCTTGGCCTCCACCCAGTGCTCCCCTTCCGCCGTCAGTTCCTTCTTCCAGAATGGCGCCTGCACCTTTAAATAATCCATGATGAACTCACAGGCGGCGAAAGCATCACCACGATGAGCGCTGGCGGCCACCACCAGGACAATCTGATCTCCCGCCCAAAGCTCGCCCACTCGATGGATGACTCTCACCCCATTCAAATCCCAGCGCTGAGAAGCTTCTTCTGCAATTTTAAGCAGTGACTTTTCCGTCATGGCCGGATAGTGCTCCAGATAAAGTCCTTTCACATCAGGCTTATCACTGAAGTCACGCACCAGGCCGACAAAACTGCAAACCGCGCCGACACTGGTGTCGCCATCCGTCAATCGACGCGTTTCTTCTCCGAGATCAAAGTCGTCCGTTGTCACATCGATGTTTATGTTGTCACTCATCGTTCAGAAACCACCTAATGAAGGCTGCGCGTAACGCGCAATAGATAAAGAAATGCTGACTAACACTTTAAGTTTTTAAGGAAAGAATTTCTAATAGGCGGCCGTCGTTCAAACAAACCGAAATAAAAAAGAAGCTGTGAAAGGAGCCCGTCATGAGCTACATGCTGCTCAAACACATTCATATGACCTGCGTTGCGCTAACCTTTGCGTCGTTTACCCTGCGCTTTATATGGATGATTCTGGAAAGTTCGCTCTTGCAGCGTAAGTTAGCCAAGATTCTTCCTCACATTATCGACACAGTGCTACTCCTGAGCGCCATAGGACTCACACTCAAGCTCCAGCAATACCCTTTCTATAATGGATGGCTCACCGCAAAAGTGGTGGGGTTAATCATTTATATTGCGTTAGGCGTGTTCGCGCTCAAGAGAGGCAAGACAAAAGGGACTCGCATCCTGTTCGGACTTGGCGCTTATATGGCGTTCGCCTATGTCGTCATGGCCGCACTGACTAAAAGCAGCTGGCCATTACCGTTTTAAAACCTTCCGCCAAATTAGTATTGCGTGCCGCTTTTATCCTCGGGTTCTAGGTCACCCGGCTTAGGTGGCGTCACGTAATAACGCTTCTGGTCAAGCTCTTTGACTTCAGGATCGCTCACAGGGTTTCGTTTCCGACTATTAACCACCCAAATCACGACCGCGACCACGATAGCTAGCAATACGACCCACTTCATATTCGTTCTCCCTCTCCACAACAGCTCAAGTTATATTTTCGATTCTACAATCACTGTCGCCAATTGCAGACAATCTAACTATTTGAAATTTATAACAATAATTTCAAATACCGGCGTTCTGGTAAGAAAAAGGCAACCCTTTTCACAATAGTCCAAATCCAGAAAGAGATAAACAAAAAGCATAACTCTTTGTTTTTTAAGCAAATTACCAACATCCCGTCATTATTGGCACGAATCCTGACTAAGAGCGCGGGGCGTTATCTGTTTATAACGTCAACTTATAACTCTAACTCTACTAATAGGGGAATGATTTGAATCAAGTTAACTTTGAGGTCAAAGCCCTTTCATACTTAAAAAGTATTTTTCACCGCGCCAAATCAAATTGTAGATCCATCACCGCTATTTTTAGCTTCACTCTGGCAAGCGCTGTCTTAACCGGGTGTGGCGGTGGTGGAGGATCTGGAAGCGACTCTTCCAGTATCGACGGGAATACTCCCCAAATCGCCGCAGCGAAGCAATCAACGAACTACGCCCGTAGTGCGTTTATCATCTGGGAACCACCTTATACTCGTGAAGACGGCAGCGAAATCGAGCTATATGAATTAGAAGGCTACCGCGTGTACCACCAGCATGAATCAGACAACGACTGGAAATACGTCGAAGTTGGGGACCAGCAATTTGAGTATGCGTTTTCCAATCTGGAAAAAGGCGTTCACTATTTCGCTGTCACGGTTCTGGATATAAACGGGATGGAAAGCGAACCTTCCAAGATTATGACCAAGAAGATCCTTTAACGCCGATCAACAACTCATCCGACCAAGGACAATACTCGATACGGAAAAATAGAGAGAAGGAATATGGACAAGGAAACGCAATAAGGGCGGCTAAAAGGCCGCCCTTATATTTTGTATTGAGCAAATACGCTCTAGGAAGATCTGGCCTTATTCAGCCTCAACTGGAGCGACGGGCGCTTCTTTCTCTTTGGATGGCATCTTCGGCATCAATTTATCTCTAATCGCAGTTTCGATTTCTATCGCAATCTCAGGGTGCTCTTCCAGATATCTTGAGGAGTTCGCTTTACCTTGACCGATCTTGTCGCCTTTGTAGCTATACCATGCGCCAGACTTATCAACAAAGCCTTCCTTCACGCCCAGATCGATAATCTCTCCGGTGCGGTAAATTCCGCGCCCGTACATGATCTGGAAATCCGCCTGTCTAAAAGGAGGAGACACTTTGTTTTTCACCACTTTCACGCGAGTCTCGTTACCAACGACTTCTTCTCCTTCTTTGACAGAGCCGACGCGGCGAATATCAAGACGGACGGAAGCATAGAACTTAAGCGCGTTACCGCCAGTAGTGGTTTCTGGCGATCCGAACATTACACCGATTTTCATACGAATCTGGTTAATGAAGATCATCAAGCAATTCGCTTGCTTAACGCTGCCGGTCAACTTTCTCAGCGCCTGAGACATCAAACGGGCTTGCAGACCAACATGGGAGTCTCCCATTTCGCCTTCGATCTCCGCTTTCGGCGTTAGTGCAGCAACGGAGTCAATAATGATGACGTCAACCGCGCCGGAGCGTACCAGCATATCGGCGATTTCCAGAGCCTGCTCGCCCGTATCGGGCTGAGAAACCAGCAATTGATCGATATTAACGCCAAGCTTCTCTGCGTAAATAGGGTCCAGCGCATGCTCAGCATCAACGAACGCACAGGTCTTGCCCTGACGCTGCGCTTCTGCGATCACCTGCAAAGTCAAAGTGGTTTTACCGGAGCTCTCAGGTCCATAGATCTCGACAATACGTCCGTATGGCAAGCCGCCTATGCCGAGTGCGATATCCAGTCCAAGCGAGCCAGTAGAAACGGAAGGAATAATTTCTCTCGGCTGCTCGCCCATCCGCATAACTGCGCCTTTACCAAACTGACGCTCAATTTGTGATAAAGCGGCCGTCAACGCCTTCTTACGATTGTCATCCATTCTTAAACACCCTTTATTTCATTTAACCGGTACGAGTTGTTATTCCAACCCAGAATTACTGTATAAATTGACAGCATTATTCCACAAGCCGACGGACAAAGTCACGCTTAAATTTTCTACAAATTGCTTTCCAGCATCGCTATCGCCCCCCGCAATCCCTCAGCAACGGACTGCACGCGCACCTGTTCCCTGTCTCCAGAAAAATGAAAGCTCCGCGCCACAACCAAGTCCCGAAATCTCCATGCAACCCAGACCAGCCCAACGGGCTTTTCTGCGGTTCCGCCTCCAGGGCCCGCTATTCCGCTCACAGCGATAGCAAGCTGCGCTTGCGCGAGCTGCAAGGCGCCAAGCGTCATCTCTTTCACAACCTCTTCGCTGACTGCGCCATATCGCATCAGGGCCTCCGACGACACTTGTAAGCGCGACTGCTTGGCGTCATTGGAGTATGTGACCACGCCTTCCTCAAACCAATTCGAACTACCCGCAACGGAGGTAATCGCATAGGCGATTCCACCGCCGGTACAAGATTCCGCTGTCGTCACCTTCAGGCCCCTCTCACGCAGGATTACGCCTAAACGCGCCGCCAGGCTCTTGATCTCATCGTTCATTCCGTCACCATCAACCCCAATTTAAATACAGGAAGGGCGCGCATTACGCTCAGGGACAATGATCGGCCTCCTTTATTAAGGCCATGGCTTTCCCTTACAATCCCGCCTTCATTCATAAAATTACACAATCCTTTTGTTCTGTCATGTCCGCTATTGAATCCGCAATCAAACCCCAACACACGCCAATGATGCAACAGTATCTTGGCATCAAGGCGAAACATCCTCATCAGCTCGTATTCTATAGAATGGGCGACTTCTATGAGCTGTTCTACGAAGACGCCCGCCGCGCCGCGGAGCTGCTGGATATCACCTTGACTCAGAGAGGCCAGTCCGGCGGACAGCCCATTCCCATGGCGGGCGTTCCCTTCCATGCCGCAGAGGGATATATCGGCCGCTTGGTTCGTCTTGGCGAATCCGTCGTCATCTGCGAGCAGGTTGGCGACCCGGCCACCAGCAAAGGGCCGGTAGAACGCAAGGTCGTCAGAGTCGTCACGCCGGGCACGCTCAGCGATGAAGCCTTTCTAGAAGAGAAGTCGGACAACTTACTGTTAGCAATAAGCGCTTATAAAGATTTATTCGGCCTGGCGACGCTGGATATCGCCGGCGGACGCTTTTTGATCCAGGAAGTGCGTGGAGCCGAAGCGTTAGCCAGTGAACTGCAACGCCTGCGACCCGCTGAGATTCTGGTCAGCGAACAGTTCCCTTTTCTGACGCTATTGGAAAACTACACAGGCGTGCAAAAGCAGCCGCCCTGGTACTTTGAACAGGAAACGGCCCAGCGCCTGCTATGCCAGCAATTTCGCACTAAAGACCTGGCTGGATTCGATTGCGAAGGCATGAGCGTCGCCATAGAAGCCGCCGGCTGCCTGTTTCAGTATGCCCAAGAGACGCAGCGCTCTCAGCTTCCCCATATTCGCACAATGATTCGGGAGCGCCGCGAAGACTCCATCATTCTTGACGCCGCCAGCCGCAGAAACCTTGAAATTGACGTTAATCTGGCGGGAGATTCCCGGCACACGCTGGCATGGGTCATGGACAAGTCCGCCACCGCTATGGGCAGCCGCATGTTGCGCCGTTGGCTGAATCGTCCATTGCGCAGCCAGGAAGAAGTGCGCCAGCGTCAAAACGCAATTAAAGAGCTGCTGGAAGGCTATCAGTTCGAAGCATTACACGAAACGCTCAAACAGATTGGCGATAGCGAACGCATTCTGTCTCGGGTCGCGTTACGCTCAGCGCGCCCCCGCGATCTCGCACGCTTGAGGGATACTCTGACGCTCCTGCCTGATTTGCAAAAGCAGATGGAGGAGCTAAGTGACGCTCACCTGCATCGTCTGGCCAAACAAATCAGTGAATTTCCAGACATCGCCGACCTTCTCACCCGCGCCATAGAAGAAAACCCTCCTGTCGTCATTCGCGATGGCGGTGTGCTTCGCCAGGGTTTCGATGAAGAGCTGGACGAATTGCGCGGAATCAGTGAAAACGCAGGTGACTATCTGCTGGAAATTGAGAAACGCGAAAAAGAACGCACGCAGTTATCCTCTTTAAAAGTGGGCTATAACCGCGTTCACGGTTACTTCATCGAGCTGAGTCGCACACAATCCGACCAGGCGCCCGCAGATTACATTCGACGCCAGACACTGAAAAACGCTGAACGCTTTATTACTCCCGAGCTGAAAACTTTTGAAGATAAAGCGCTTAGCGCCAAGAGCCGCGCATTGAGCCGGGAAAAGATGCTTTATGACCAAATTCTGGAAACCATCGCAGAACAGCTCGCTCCCCTTCAGGACAGCGCTCGCGCCCTATCAGAACTGGATGTGCTGTCCAACTTTACGGAAAGAGCGCTAACACTGAATTTGGTCTGCCCAGAGCTGACAGATGAGCACATGCTGCATATCGAAGGCGGTCGTCATCCAGTTGTTGAGCAAGTCAGTCAGGAGCCGTTCGTCCCCAACGATCTGGATCTGCAGGACAAACATCGCATGCTGATCATTACCGGCCCTAACATGGGCGGTAAGTCCACCTACATGCGCCAGACTGCCTGTATTGTCATCCTGGCTTACTGCGGCAGCTTTGTACCCGCAGCTCAAGTTATCATCGGCCCGATAGATCGCGTATTCACCCGTATGGGGTCCTCCGACGACATCGCTGGCGGGCGCTCCACGTTTATGGTGGAGATGACTGAAACCGCCAACATCCTGCACTACGCAACCCGCCAGAGTCTGGTCTTGATGGATGAAGTCGGCCGCGGCACCAGCACCTTTGACGGACTTTCGTTGGCCTGGGCCTGCGCAGAGCACTTAGCTCAGGAAATTCAGGCCTTTACCCTGTTCGCCACACACTACTTTGAACTGACTGCGCTACCCAAGACACACACAAATGTCGCCAACGTGCACCTGACCGCCACGGAGCACAATGACAGCATTGTCTTCCTGCATACCGTACACGAAGGCCCAGCGAGCAAGAGCTACGGAATACAGGTGGCGCAACTGGCGGGGGTGCCGTCGCAGGTTATCAACCAAGCGCAAAAGCAATTGAAACAGCTGGAAAGCGGCGGGTCCAAGCCCGCATTGACGGCTCCTGCGCCATCGCTTCAGGACGATTTGTTCGCTCGAATCGAGCCTAGCGAGGTGGAGACCCGCCTGCAAAAACTCGACGTGGATTCTCTTTCTCCGCGAGATGCATTAAATATGCTGTATGAGCTGAAATCGATAAGTAAGAACACCTGAAAACTCAGGTATCCCGGGCGTTGCAAGAGCGCCTCGGGTTGCTTGCGCCGAAAGGGTTTTCTACAATACTAAATCGCGCGGCCCAACGGTCACTGAGCAATCGCGCAGAGTTTCATAATAAGGGATCAGACCATGACTTTTGTTGTTACCGAAAATTGCATCAAGTGCAAATACACCGATTGCGTCGAAGTGTGCCCAGTGGACTGCTTCTACGAGGGTCCTAACTTCCTCGTCATCGATCCAGACGAATGCATCGACTGCGCGTTGTGTGAGCCAGAGTGCCCGGCCGAAGCCATTTTTTCCGAGGATGAATTGCCGGAAGATCAAAAGGAATTTATCGCGCTGAATGAAGAGCTGTGCCGCGTCTGGCCGAATATCACGGAGAAAAAAGACGCGCCTGCTGATGCGGATGACTGGAAAGGCGTTAAGGGCAAACTTAAAGATCTGGCGCGCTGATACAAATTAGCGTCCAGCTTCAGACATAAAAAAAGAGGGCTTCAAGCCCTCTTTTCTTTTTAACGAATGCTACGGCGCACACTTTTCCTGATATAACGCCTGCAACTTACTGCGCCGCTGAGCAATTTCTTCGTCAGAGACATACTCAGGCGTGCCGTCATCTTTAATGCGCGCAAAGGCGTATCCCTGGTCAATCTGATTGATATCCTTTCTAAGCTCCGCACAGTAATTATCTAATTTGGCTTTTTGAGCCGCGCGCTCTTTTTCATGAGCGACCCGCGCGGCTTCCTCCACTTTATACTGCTCATAGATACGCTGGTAACGCTGTCCGACCTGCTCCGCATCACGCTTTTGCGCATCCGAAACATTGGGCTGAACTTTGATGACTTTGGCGTCCTTATGCTGGCGCGTATCGCTGAAATGTACTTCGCCATGCTCATCGACCCATTTATAGATTTCCGCCTGCGCAGACGCGCCAAAGCAGAATAGCAGCGCAACGGCTATGCCGCTCATGGGAGGATTTCTAACGATGTGCCTAGCCACTTTAGTCACCTTGCAATAACTGCTGTACCGGCTTATAGCTGCGCCGATGTATTTCCGTCACCCCCAGCTCCTTCAACGCGGATAAATGCTGAGCCGTTGGATAACCTTTATGCCCCGCCAGCCCGTACCCAGGGAAAATTGCGTCTAATCTATCCAGTTCTTCGTCACGCTCTACTTTAGCTAGTATAGAAGCCGCCGCAATGGCCGCCACTTTGCTATCGCCTTTAACAATCGCTTCCGCTGGCATCTCCAACTTGGGGATTTTGTTACCGTCTATCAGAGCCAAATCCGGCGTAACCTGCAAGCCTGCTACGGCGCGCTGCATCGCCAGCAACGAAGCCTGCAAGATATTAATTTGATCAATCTCTTCGACAGTAGCCCACCCCGTCGCCCACGCCAGCGCTTTTTCTCTAATTTCCTGTGACAACGCAACCCGCTGACGATGACTTAGTTTTTTAGAGTCATTCAGGCCTTCAATAGGCTTTTCTGGATTTAATATAACCGCCGCCGCCACGACAGGGCCAGCCAAAGGCCCCCTGCCAACCTCGTCGACGCCAGCTACAAGCTCGTCAGTTTCCTGATCGAACAGACCAATCTGCGAATTACTCATGTTATTGTCCTTCTTTGGCGCCTTGAGCCTCGGCACGCCCTTTTTCAATTAACTCTGCAATGGCCCGCGCCGCGACCACACTAGCGTTTTGCCGTATGAGCTTGTGCAATCCTTCAAACTCGCCTTCAAGACTTCTTCGCCGCTCCACGTCCAGCTCTTTTAGTAACGCGCCTCCCAGCTTGGAAGGCGTAGCGTCGTGTTGAATCAGCTCAGGGACCAAAGCTCTATCCGCCAGCAGGTTCGGTAAAGAGATATACTTTGCTTTCAATAAGCGCCGCATAATCCAGTAGCTGAGCGTCGCAAGCTTATAGGCCACTACCATCGGGCGCTTCACCAACATCGCTTCAAGCGTCGCTGTTCCTGAGGCCAGCAGTATAGCGTCCGCAGCCATCATGCATTCACGTGAATGCTGATCAATCAGAGTAACAGGTAGTCGGCCGCCATGAGATTGCAGCTGTTGCTCTATTTGCACTCTTCGCGCTTGATTGGCGGCGGGAATCAGAAATCGAACATCAGGGCGTCGTTGATGCAGCCAAGCAATGGTTTCAATAAAAGTGGGCCCCAAGCGAGAGACCTCACCGCCTCTGGAGCCGGGCAACACAGCGACAACTTCACCCGACGCATCAATACCAAGTTCATGGCGCATTGCCACTTTATCGGGATGAAGCGGAATAATTTCCGCCAAAGGATGCCCAACAAATTTTACCGGCACATTATGCTCGCGGTAAAAGCGCGCCTCGAAAGGCAGCAGCGTCAGCATCAGATCAACTGCTTTGGCGATTTTGAAGACACGATTCTGTCGCCAGGCCCACACAGAAGGGCTAACGTAGTGAGCGGTCTTAATTCCCGCCTGACGCAGCTTTAATTCGATGCCGATAGTGAAATCTGGGGAGTCAATACCAAGAAAAAGATCGGGAGGGTTCGCGGTAAAGTGCTCAACTATGCGGCGGCGCATAGCCAATAATTCCGGCAGCCTGCCAAGCACCTCCACCAATCCCATAATTGAAAGGCGCTCCATTTGAAAGAAGGTGTTAAATCCTTCTTTCAGCATCCGCTCACCGCCGATACCTTCAAAAGTCGCCTGAGGGTATAGGGCCTTTAATTCTTGCATCAGGCCCGCCCCCAACAAGTCGCCGGAAGCCTCTCCGGCGACAATGCCGATGCGAATCGGTCGTTGTGATATGGGCGTCATTTTAGGCGACTATCTAACGATGCCTCGGGCAGAGGATTGTACGCTGCGTAGGAAGACGCCTACTTCGGCAAACTCCTCGGCTGGCGCTTTAAGCTTCTCTATTGCTTGCTCAAGCGTTAATCCTTGTCGGTACAGCGTCTTATAAGCACGGCGCAACTCCAGGATTATCTCACTGGAGAAGCCCCGACGCTTCAATCCCTCGACATTCAGACCATGAGCCTTAGCGGATTGTCCTCCCGCCATGATATAAGCAGGGATATCCTTCAAAACGATACTGCCGCCAGCACACATGCTGTGCTCACCAATCTTGCAAAACTGGTGCACCATGGTTCCGCCGCCGAGAATCGCCCAATCGCCAATATACACATGCCCTGCGAGGGTCGTCATATTCGCCAGAATACAGTTATTTCCAACCACACAGTCATGAGCGACATGAACGTACGCCATGAAAAGGTTATTACTGCCAATCTTAGTAGCGCCGAGATCTTGAACAGTCCCTCGATGAATCGTGCAGCTCTCACGGATGACGTTATTGTCGCCGATCTCTAAAACGGTAGGCTCGCCATTGTACTTTTTGTCCTGACATTCCTCTCCCACGCTGGCGAATTGGAAGATACGGTTGTTCTTTCCTATCTTTGTGGGGCCTTTGATCACTACGTGAGAATTGACCACTGTCCCAGAGCCAATTTCAACATCGGCTCCGATATAACTCCATGGCCCAATCTCCGCATCAGCGGCGATTTTGGCTCCCTGTTCAACAATCGCCTGAGGGTGAATGGACATTAAAGCCTTCTCTCAGCAGTTAAAATTTCCGCGCTGCAAACGACATTTCCATCAACCAGCGCCCGGCAGGCGAATTTCCATATGCCGCGCTTGTCAGTCACAATTTCCGCTTCTAGACGCAATTGATCTCCTGGAACGACAGGCTTTTTAAAGCGCACTTTATCCGTCCCGGCCAAATAGTAGGTATAACCATCCGCAGGTTTTTTGCCTGTGGTGACAAACCCAAGAATTCCGGCCACCTGAGCCATTGCCTCAATAATAAGCACGCCAGGCATAATAGGGTGATCAGGGAAGTGACCGGTAAATTGCGGTTCGTTGTAAGTGATGTTCTTCACACCAGCAATAAACTCGCCCGGCTTAATCTCCAGCACCCGGTCCACTAACAGGAATGGGTATCTGTGAGGTAAGTATTCTTTAATTTCATTAATTTCCATATTTGGAAAGCCTCAACAACATGATTGCACAATGCCGGATAAGTTTATGAATATCGATTATACAGAGCCGTTGGCCCGGATTCTCGATCCTTTACAGTTCGCTTTCAATCCGCATCGGACTTTCGGCGGCCGCCCTGTTCCAGCACCCTGACCCTACGCGCCAACTGATCCAACTGTCGGAAACGGGCCACATTTTTTCGCCACGAAGCATTGGGCTCAACCGCAGTGCCAGAAGAATAAATTCCTGGCTCTTTAATATTATGAGTCACCAATGTCATTCCCGTAATTTGCACCTGATCCGCTATTTCCAGATGGCCGGCAATGCCTACGCCGCCACCGATCATGCAATGCTTGCCTATCGACGAGCTTCCCGAAACGCCTACACAGGCCGCAATAACAGTATATGCGCCAACTCTGACGTTGTGGGCGATTTGTATCTGGTTGTCCAACTTCGCCCCGGTTTCGATGACCGTGTCATCCAATGCGCCACGGTCGATCGTTGTATTGGCGCCTATTTCAACATCGTCGCCAATAACAACACCACCAAGCTGGGCGATTTTGGCCCAGTCTCCCCTATTAGGAGCAAAACCAAAGCCATCAGAGCCAATAACAGCGCCGCTATGGATAAGCACTCTCGCACCAATACTCACGCCGTGGTAGACAGTAACATTGGGACGTAGCTGAGTATTCGCTCCAACGACAGAACCCACGCCGATATAACAACCGGGGCCAACAACCACCCCATCGCCTATCTCCGCGTCGTCCTCAACGACTGCATTCGATCCAATGGTCACGCCGTCGCCAAGTTTGGCGCTTTCTGATACAACGGCGGAGGTAGATACGCCACTCATACTCGACCATTGAGGGGCAAACAACTGACTACAAAGAGCATACCCGAAGTATGAGTTTTCCATCATCAGTACATTGGTCGAACACTGATCAGCGAGGCTGGATGGAAGGATGACGGCGGATGCGCAAGTATCTTTCAAATGCTTTAGATAGTTCTTGTTAGCCAAAAAACTGATCTGTCCAGCCTGAGCCTTTTGCAACGTCGCCAGCCCTTTCACTTCTACTGAGCCATCGCCCCGCAGCTCAGCGCCAATCCGAGAAGCGATATCCGCCAGCGTATATGAAAGGTCTGTCTTACCCATGAACTCCAGCCTCTGAAACTTATTTGGCGCTGTTAAGCGCTTCGATCAACTTTGCAGTCAAATCCAGAGAAGGATTAGCGTACACCGCCAATTTGCTGGGTAAGATGACATCCACTTTCTCTTTTTCCGCTATTTTCTTCAGCGCGTCGTCAACCTTGGGCTTGGATTCCTGCAAAAACAGTTCTTCCCGCTTAGAGATCGCAGATTGATATTTGTTTTTCAGAAAATTGAATTCCTGCGCTTTTTCTTCCAGCTCTGCATTAAGCTTAGTGCGCTCAGTTTCACTCATGATGGCGGAGTCTTTTTTCAAGCGCTCCTGCATTTTCTGCGCCTGCTCGCCAACTTCTCTTAATCTGGCTTCTTCGTCAGCAAAATCTTTCTTAAGATTCTCGCCAAACTTTTTGGCCGCTTGAGAAGAAAGCAACGCCGTACGCAAGTCAACTACCGCCACTTTCTGAGCCGCACTCACCATTCCAGCGTATCCTGTGCTTACTAACGCCAACGCCAAAGCGGCAATTCGAATCAATTTCATATTGGGCTCCTTAAACTTAAACATTTATCTCTATCGGCTGACTGGAAACCACCAGTGAGGACGCAGAGTTTATAGAGTTCTGCGTAACTTGGCTAACACCGCCAAGCCTTCACTGTCTCGGTTATATGCCGCAAAGACCAGAAAAATCCTGCGCGCGTACTAGGCGACGCGCCAGGAAAATCATTTCGTTCTTTAGAACGTTTGCCCCAGCAAGAACTGGAAGAATTGGGTTTTATCGCCTTCCTTGTCGTTCAGGGCTCTTCCGAGACTGAAGGACAAAGGACCGATAGGTGTTACCCACGTCATCGCGACGCCAGCAGAAAAACGAAGCTCATCGAAGGAGGGATCGTATCCCCTAGCTGTGTCGAACACATTTCCGCCATCCAAAAACACTACACTACGGATCTGAGAACGGTCTTTTACAAAGATAAAAGGCACTATCAACTCAAGGCTGGACTCAACCTGTACATTACCGCCAAAGGGATCCTGATCTCTGTCCGGATTACTAGGATGCGGCGTACTCTTTGGTCCTAGCGTATTGGCCTTGAAGCCGCGTATAGATCCAAATCCGCCAGCATAGTAATGCTCAAAAAACGGCAAGCGATCATTGTCGCCATACCCATCGCCATACCCCAAGTCAGCTCTTAACTTAAGCGCCCACTCCTGGTCTTCTGACAACGGGAAGTATTGGGTGTTGTTGTAGTTCAACTTGTAGAAATTGTAGTCACTCAACTCTGGTAACGTGACCTTCACAGAGAAAGACTGCGAGTTACCCGACGTTGGGAATAAGCCTTTGTTTAGAGTGGAGCGGCTCCACCCGGCGGACAAATCAAAGAAGCTGTAGCTAGAGCCAAATTCATTAGTGAAATCAGAGATTTCCTGAACAGGGTACTTGGGCAGCTTAATACGGGTGTGAGTATAGCCTGAGCTAAAGGTCAGCCTTGAGAATCTATCAATTGGATAACCGAAGTTAACGGAGCCGCCCATGCTGTCTTTCAAATATGCGGCGACATCATTGTCATCATCGTCATAGTCTGTTTCCTTGTAAAACAGACTGAAGCCTCTGCTTACCCCATCAACGGTATAATATGGGTTGGTGTATGAGAAGTTGGCGCTCTGAACGCTCTTGCTTTTGTTAACCCCGAATGACACCCGACGGCCCGTTCCCAGGAAGTTCTTCTCCGCCACACTGGCGCCGACAGTCGCGCCGCCATCCTGCGAGTAGCCCAAACTTGCGGAAAGGCTGCCGGTAGGCTGCTCTTCCACAGAATAGTTCACATCTATCTGATCGTTGGTTCCAGGAACCAGAGGCGTTTCCACAGTAACGGTTTTGAAGAACCCTAAACGCTCCAGTCTGGATTTGGACGCTTCGATCAAGTCTGTCGAAGCTGCCGCAGACTCCATCTGCACCATTTCCTGACGCAGCACCTCATCGCTGGTTGAAGTGTTGCCGCTGAAGTTGACTCGGCGCACATATGTACGACGGCCCGGTTCAACATAAAAGGTAACCGAAGCGGTATTATCGTCGTGCGGTTCAGGAATAGCATTCACACTCGCGAATGTATAACCATCGTTCCCCAGACGTTTGGAAATGATGTCCGATGTTACCGTAAGGAGCTGACGGGAGAATGTATCGCCAGGTTTCACTACAATCAGCTTGCGTAACTCTTCTTCTTCGACTTTCAAGTCGCCCTTTAAAGCAATGTCGCGAATTTTGTACTGAGGCCCTTCATTCACGTTAACCGTGATGAACACTTGCTCTTTATCTGGAGAAACGGAGACCTGCGTAGATTCGATACTGAACTTGATGTATCCATTATCCAGGTAATGTGAGCGAATACGCTCCAAGTCGCCATTCAATTTCTGCTTGGAGTACTTATCACTGCTGAAAATTGACGCCCAAAACCCGGTTAACTTGAGCTGCATAAGATCGCGCAACTCGTCATCCGAAAAGGCGTTATTACCGACAAAATTAATATGCTGGATGGCTGAAACCGGACCTTCCTTGATTTTGATATTCAACTGCACGCGGTTACGGGGCAACTCCTCCACTTCCGCTTTCACAGAAGCATTGTAGCGCCCCTGCGCGACATAGCTGCGCAAAATTTCCAGCTCAATACGCTCCAGCGTCGAGCGTTGAAACACCTCCCCTTCCGAAAGCTTGGCGGACTTAAGGCCTTCCATTAAATCTTCGGTGGGTAGGTTTTTATTTCCCTCAACTTCAATCTTGCTAATCGATGGACGCTCAGTCACATTGATGATCAGCACATCGCCTTCCCGGCTCAGCTTGATATCGGTAAACAGTCCCGTCTTAAAAAGCGAGCGGGTAGCGTCCGCAAGCTTCTTTGAGTCAACGCTCTCTCCCACATTGACAGGGAACGCGGTAAAGACGCTTCCAGCGGACACTCGTTGCAAACCATCCACTCGAATATCGGAAATGTCGAATTGATCATCTGCAGCGTAAGAAAAAGCGGCCGTGAGCCAAACAAAGATAAAAAGCAATACTCTCATGTAATCAACACACGTGATGGGAGCCGAAGATTCAGCATTATTTACTACAATTTGGAGAGGTCGTTATAGAACGCTAACAACATTACGAAAGCAATGAGGGCCATCCCGACTTTTATCCCAAGCTGTTGTTTTTCTTCAGATAAGGGTTTGCCCCGAATAAGTTCGACAAAATAATACAATAAATGCCCGCCATCCAATACCGGTATTGGCAACAAATTCAGGATACCCAGACTAATACTTAAATATGCAAGAAAGCCAAGAAACGCCTCCAAACCGGATTTAGCAGAGATTCCGGCAGCCGAAGCAATGGTGAGAGGCCCGCCAAGATTTTCGACCGAAATCCGTCCGGTTACGATTTTTTTCAGCGCAGTCAACGTCAGTAGAGACATATCCCAGGTCTCTTCCAGCGCCTTGCCTACCGCCACAAATGGCGAATACTTCACGTCGCGCAGCATTCCAGGCGGCCATTCAGTCGCTTTCGCCTCCGCCCCAATTACGCCGTAGGTCTCACCATTGTGCTCCCTTGCCTCGGGGCGAACGCTAATATCCAGCGACCGACCAGCTCTTTCCAGGGACAACGTTAATTGTTTTTCAGGAGACGCTTTTATTTCACGAACAAAGTCAGACCAGTTGCCGACAGGGCGGCCTTCAACCGCCACAATTCTATCGCCAGGCTCCATCCCTCCTTGCTGAGCGCGTCCGCCCTGAGTCACGCCGTGAACCACCGCAGGCGCATCAGGAACGAAGCTCCTCATTCCCAGTTCCAATACAGGGTTAGGCTCAACTTTTCCGATAAGCCAATCATTAATCGGCACAGTCGCGTCGTGAGGGAGACTTTCGTCAGGGAGGCGATAACCGAATTCAATAGCGCCAGTATCACCAAGACGCCCGACCAACTGCATGTTGACGTCGCCCCAGCTATATACCGGAGAACCATCAACGCTGGTCAGCTCCGCGCCCGCGACAATCCCTGCCTGCTGCGCAGGAGAATTGATAGATACGCTTCCTACGACCGGAGCCAATGTTTGGATACCGAGCACAAACATACACCAGTAGGCGAAGACAGCGAATATAAAGTTCGCCACAGGCCCAGCCGCCGCGATGGCTATACGCTTGCCCACCGCCTGCTGATTGAAAGTCAGATGTCTTTCTTCAGCAGAGACATCACCTTCCCTCTCATCCAGCATTTTGACATAGCCGCCCAAAGGTAAGGCAGCAATCACAAATTCAGTGCCTTGCTTATCCCGCCATGTCAGCAGAGGAGATCCAAAGCCAACGGAGAACCGCAAAATTTTGACGCCACAGCGCCGCGCCACCCAAAAGTGACCGAATTCATGGATGGTGACCAGCACCCCCAATGTAACTATAAACGCTAAGGCTTTTTGAAAAAATTCCATGCTCTCTATTGTAAATATATCTGAGCGACCTTCTAGTGAGACTTACGGAATGACAACTCCGCCAGCCAACTCATTAATGGCTTTCGAGGCATATTGACGGGCTACTCTGTCAGCTTCAATTACAGTTTCGACAGAATCCGCTCGCACAATAGAACCTTTCAGCAAACTCTTTTCAATAACAACGGGAATATCGACGAACCGGATGCCGCCTTGAAGAAACGCATCTACCGCCACCTCGTTGGCAGCGTTAACTACCGCCGGCGCAGTTCCACCAAGTGCAAAGGCTTCTTCAGCCAGCCTCAAACAGGGAAAACGCGCCTTATCCGGCTTTTCGAAGTGCAGCTTCCCAATAGAAAACAGATCTAACGGCTCAACACCTGCATCGACCCGTTCCGGCCACGCCAACCCATAGGCGATAGGCGTACGCATATCCGGGTTGCCCATCTGAGCCAAAATAGAACCATCCACATACTCAACCATGGAGTGGATTATCGACTCAGGATGCAAATGCACTTGAACAGAGCCTGGAGCCAGATCGAACAACCAGCATGCTTCGATCAACTCCAACCCCTTGTTCATCAAGCTCGCGGAATCAACTGAAATTTTACGCCCCATAGACCAGTTCGGGTGCTTACACGCCTGCTCCGGCGTTACCTGCTGTAATTGCTCACGAGAAAAGTGGCGAAACGGGCCCCCGGACGCAGTCAACAGGACACGAGTAACCCCATGTGCAGCAAGTGATGCAGAATCGTTTAAGCGTTGCGCCGCCTCTGGCAGGCATTGGTATATCGCATTATGCTCACTATCAATAGGAAGGAGTTCAGCGCCATGCTTTCTCACAGCGTCCATGAACAGCCCGCCAGTCATTACCAGCGCCTCTTTGTTGGCGAGCAGTATACGCTTTCCGGAGTTCACCGCCGCTAATGTGGGAGTCAATCCAGCCGCTCCGACTATAGCGGCAACGACAACATCAACATCCTTAGCGGACGACGCCTCGCACATAGCCTCAACGCCCACTCTAACCTCAGTAGAGAGGCCTGAGTCACGAAGGCGCTGCTTAAAATCCGCTGCGCCCGCATCAGTCGCCAATATAGCGAATTTTGGCCGATGTTTAATGCAGATAGAAAGGAGCTCGTCCAGGTTACTGTGAGCCGTGGCGGCGTAAAGCTCATACCGATCGGAATGACGGGCCATCACATCCAGGGTGCTGCGCCCAATAGAGCCCGTAGCTCCTAAAACAGTAACTCGCTTCATAAACCTACCCCTGCATCCAGCCTGAAAACATGGCTAGCACTAGGAATACAGGAGCCGCAGCCGTAACACTGTCAATGCGATCAAAAATACCGCCATGTCCTGGAAGAATTTGACTGCTGTCTTTCAGGCCAACAAAGCGCTTACCAAGACTTTCTATCAAGTCGCCCACAACGGAAAAAATTGCAGCTGACAGGGTCATCATCCAAAGCACAACAAGCTGAGGTAAGGTAAGAGTCAAAAACGAGTTCATTGCGAAAGGCAAAACCGAAACAGCCAGCATCCCACCCACTGCGCCTTCCCATGATTTTCCAGGACTGACATGAGGGGCAAGCTTGTTCTTACCGAAAGTCTTACCAGCAAAGTAAGCGCCAACATCGGCAAACCAAACGATGAGAAAGATATAGAGGATTATCCACTTTGTGTCGAAGCCAGGCTCAAGCACAAACACCCCGCCGCGAATCGCCACCAGCGCCTTCCAAGCCGGGGCCAGGATTAATAACCCGGCGACAGCCCGGGTCATAGATGGCGTCCAGAAAGCTTTAGATGCAGGGTATGTTAGAACTATCGCCAATGCGCCTATCCACCAAATCAACGCAATGGAGAGAATCAACATGGCGGGCAAATGAGAACAGGCCAGCAATACAACCGCCGTCATGGCTGCGTAACTCACTCGGGAAGTTTGAGACGTGAGACCGCAAATCTGCGCCCACTCCCACGCCGCCAAGGTAACAATCGCCCCAATAAAAAGAGAAAAACCAAACACATCGGTCAGCGCCACTCCCGCCAGAAATAAAGGCAGGAGAATCAACGCAGTGATTATTCTTTGTTTTAGCACAATTAACGCTTTGCAGCTGGATTAGTAGCGAATTCGAAAGAGGATGGATGCTCAGCCTGAGACCCGCCATCTTCCGCCAAGCGACGATCAACTTGGTCGTCAGTTTGCCCAAACCGTCTTTTCCGGTGGCTATATGCAGCTAACGCCAACTCCATCTGCTCCGTACGGAAATCTGGCCAGAACACATCCGCGAAATACAGTTCCGTGTAGGCAAGCTGCCATAAAAGGAAATTACTGATTCTCTGCTCACCCGCGGTGCGGATACACAGATCAGGAGGAGGAAGATCACCCAATTCGACATACTGCTGGATCAGGTGATCATCAATATCAGCAGCGCGAAGCTCGCCTCGCTCAACTTTTTCAGCAACACGACGGGTCGCTTGAGTAATATCCCAGTGCCCGCCGTAGTTGGCCGCTATCGCCAGCGTCATGCCTGTGTTGCCGGCGGTTAACCCTTCTGCGTCCTGCATATGTTGCTGCAGAGTAGAATTAAATTTGGAACGGTCGCCAATGATTCGCAGCCGGATATTGTTGCGATTAAGTTTACGAACCTCACGTTGCAGCGCGACAAGAAATAAGCGCATCAGCGCACCCACTTCTTCTTCGGGACGACGCCAGTTTTCGCTACTGAAAGCGAACAAGGTCAGCACTTCCACACCGTGACGAGCGCAGGTTTCAACGACGGCCCGCACAGAATCAACGCCAGCCTTGTGACCCGCAACTCCAGGGAGTCGACGCTGCTTCGCCCAACGATTATTACCATCCATGATGATCGCCACATGGCGAGGTTTGCTGGTTCCAACCAAAGGAATATCAGCCGTCGACATTTAACCCTCCAACATCCAGCCGCCATTCATGACTTATACAGCCATCAGGTCTTTTTCTTTTTCAGCAAGAACGCGATCGACCTCAGCAATATACTTGTCGGTCAGCTTCTGGATATCGTCCAGCCCGCGCTTCTCTTCGTCTTCGGAAATTTCTTTGTCTTTCAGCAGTGTTTTGATATCTGCGTTAGCATCGCGGCGCAGATTACGAATCGCCACCCTGGTGTTTTCCGCCTCTCCGCGAGCCGTCTTCACCAACTCCTTACGAGTCTCTTCCGTCAACGCAGGCATTGGCACCCGAATGACTGTACCAGCGGTAGATGGGTTAAGACCCAAGTCAGACTTCAGAATGGCTTTTTCAATTTGTGGCACCATGTTCTTTTCCCATGGCGTTACGCTCAGAGTTCTGGCGTCTTCAACCACCACATTAGCGACCTGGGTCAAAGGCGTGTCAGAGCCGTAGTATGAAACCATGACCGATTCAAGAATCGCAGGGTTAGCCCGACCAGTCCGAATCTTAGCGAAGGCATGACCAAGCGCCTCCATGGACTTTTTCATTTTTTGTTCAGATTGTTTCTTAATATCATTAATCATGGCTTTACCCTCGCTCTATCAATGTACCTTCTTCCATACCCACCACGATATTGATCAGCGCGCTAGCTTTATTCATATCAAATACCCGCACAGGCATACCGTGGTCGCGACACAAACAAATCGCTGTTAGATCCATGACTCCAAGCTTACGCTCGAGCACTTCATCATAGGTGAGTCGATCATATTTTACTGCATCCGCCACTTTCATAGGATCGTCGGAGTATACGCCATCCACTTTAGTGGCCTTCAAGACGACGTCCGCGTCAATCTCAATACCGCGCAGACAGGCAGCGGAATCAGTTGTAAAAAACGGGTTGCCGGTACCAGCACAGAAGATCACCACGTCGCCTTCTTTTAAATCACGAATAGCGCGGCGACGATCATAATGCTCAACAACACCGCTCATAGGTATGGCGGACATAACACGGGTCGCGATATTGGAACGTTCCAGCGCATCCCTCATAGCCAGCGCATTCATTACAGTCGCCAGCATACCCATATGGTCGCCGGTCACTCTGTCCATACCCGCATCTTGCAGTGCTTTACCGCGGAAAAGGTTCCCCCCCCCAATAACCAGGCCGACCTGAACCCCTATACCAATTAGCTGACCAATTTCCAACGCCATGCGATTGAGCACTTTCGGATCTATTCCGAAGTTCTCTTCTCCCATGAGCGCTTCACCTGAGAGTTTTAGCAGTACACGCTTATATTTGGGTTGAGTTTGAGCAGACGGGGGCATATGTAGTTTCACCTGTGTTGCACGCTAGCTTGGCAAGTTGAAGAAACGCTGAGAGGCTGTTTACAACCTCCGGATACTAATGTGGCGAGAGCAGAGTATACCGCCCTCGCCACAAATTCATACAAAAAGAAGAAATTAGCCTTTCAGCTGAGCAGCAACTTCTGCAGCGAAATCCACTTCTTCTTTTTCAATACCTTCACCAACTTCGTAGCGCACCATAGCAACTACCTGAGCGCCCGCTTTCTTCACCAGATCGCCAACTTTAACGTCAGGATCTTTAACGAAAGCCTGCTCCAGCAAGCTAATTTCCGCCAGGAATTTGTTGATGCGGCCGTCAACCATTTTGTCGACGATCTCTGCAGGCTTACCGCTCTGATCAGCTTGCGCCTTGTAAATTTCACGCTCTTTAGCGATCACTTCATCGCTAACGTCATCACGAGAAACGAACTGCGGGTTCACTGCTGCGATGTGCATAGCAATATCTTTGGCCAGTTCAGCGCTGCCGCCATTCAGAGCAACCAGAACAGCAATACGGTTGTTGCCGTGAACATATGCGCCAACCACATCGGAAGACAACATAGAAGCACGACGAACATTGATGTTTTCACCAATTTTCTGAACCAGAGCCTGGCGCTTCTCTTCCAGACCAGACTCCATCAGAGCCGCCACGTCAGCGGACTTTTTGTCAAAGGCTGCGCCAACAACGCCGCCAACAAAGCCCAGGAAGTTTTCGTCACGAGCAACGAAGTCAGTTTCACTGTTCACTTCAACAACAACTGCATAGCTGTTGTCATCGCTGACTTTAACTGCAACCACGCCATCCGCGGATACACGGCCGGCTTTCTTAGCAGCCTTCATGCCGCTGCTTTTACGAAGGTCTTCAATCGCTTTCTCGATATCGCCTTCCGCCTCAACAAGCGCCTTCTTGCACTCCATCATGCCTAGACCGGTGCGCTCGCGCAGTTCTTTTACCATGGATGCTGAAATAGCCGCCATCTTTTAATCCTCACTTGTCAGGTTCAGAAAAATTGAAAAAAAAGGGGAGATCGTCCCCTTTTTGATCATTCTATATGCCTAAGATTACTCTGACTTTTCGGCAGCTTCTTCGGCGGAAGCAGCTGCTTCGTTAACTTCTACGAACTCATCGCCATTGCCCGCCGCAGAGGACAGACCTTCCAGGCAAGAGTCAGCAACAGCCTTGGCGTAGACTTGAATTGCGCGAATGGCGTCGTCGTTACCAGGAATAACATAATCAACGCCGTCTGGATCGCTGTTAGTATCAACTACGCCGATAACAGGAATACCCAGCTTGTTGGCTTCTTTGATAGCAATACGCTCATGATCCACGTCGATCACGAAAAGCGCGTCAGGCAGACCGCCCATATCTTTGATACCGCCAATGCTTCTTTCCAGCTTGTCCATCTCACGATTCAGCATCAACACTTCTTTCTTGGTCAGCTTGTCGAAAGTACCGTCTTGACTCTGAGTTTCCAGGTCACGGTAGCGACGGATGGATTGACGGATGGTTTTGTAGTTAGTCAGCATGCCGCCCAACCAGCGGTGGTTGACATAAGGCATACTGGCGCGATCCGCTTCTTCTTTAATGATCTTACCGGCCGCACGCTTAGTGCCAACGAAAAGAATTTTATTTTTCTTTTCAGCCAGATTGGAAACGAAACGCAGAGCATCATTCAGAGCAGGTACAGTGTGCTCCAAGTTAATGATATGAATCTTGTTACGCGCACCGAAGATATATTTGCGCATTTTGGGGTTCCAGAAACGAGTCTGGTGACCGAAGTGAACGCCTGCCTTCAGCAGGTCTCTCATTGAAACTTCTGACATATCTTTTACTCTTTAAAATGTTTGGGTTTAACCTCCATGCATCCCATGCTCCAACCGCATTTAAGCGGCACCCGAAACATGTGTCGACGCATGTGTGTTTTTTATGGTTTCAACGCCCCTGATTTCAGGATGCATTTCAATCCGGCGCGCTTTATACCACAAACACCCGTTTTTTTAAAGACCAAAATCACCCTCCGCCTCTCCAGCGCAGAGCCCTCAACGACCAAAGCACGCAGGAAAACGATAGCCTAGCAAAGAACTCGGATTTTTATTCACTCTGCGAACCGGTTACAATACGGCAGCGTTTACAATCAACAGAATCACACTTTGCCCTTGCAGGCAGTTGGAACCCTCAGAAGCGAGCATGAAAGTTACCATCAAAACCCCTGAAGAAATCGAAAAAATGCGCATCGCCGGCCGTCTTGCGGCTGAAGTGCTTGAAATGATTGAAGAGCATGTGAAACCAGGAGTCACTACCGGCGAGCTGGACGAGATTTGCCATAAATATATCACTGAAGTCCAACAGGCTATACCTGCTCCGCTGAACTACAAGGGGTTCCCCAAATCCATCTGCACCTCAGTCAACCATGTTATTTGTCACGGCATACCCAGCGACAAAAAAGTACTGAAAAACGGCGACACCGTTAATATAGACATCACCGTAATAAAAGATGGCTATCATGGCGACACCAGCAAGATGTTTTTTGTCGGCAAGCCCACCATCGCCGCAGAGAGACTCGTGCGCGTTACCCAGGAATGTCTTTACAAGGGCATTGAGCTGGTCAAGCCCGGGGTTCGCCTTGGCGATATTGGCCATGTCATCCAGCAATATGCGGAAAGCCAGCATTATTCGGTTGTAAGAGAGTATTGCGGCCATGGTATCGGCGCGGTATTTCACGAAGAGCCGCAGGTAATGCACTACGGCACGCCTGGAACTGGCATGGTGATCAAAGAAGGCATGACTTTTACCATTGAACCAATGATCAACCAGGGCAAGCGCCACTGCAAACTGCTTCCTGACGGCTGGACAGTCGTCACCAAGGACCATAAGCTTTCAGCTCAGTGGGAGCACACCATCCTGGTGACCGCAGACGGATACGAAGTTCTTACCAAGCGTAGCGAAGAGTCTTTCTAGTCAATAAATCCGGTTTATGACTGAACAAAGCGACCAGGCATTAACGGAAGCGCCGCCAATCAGGCTTGATCCGCGTCTCATATTTGACGCCGACGCCTACGCCACGCTTCTAAGAGAAGGAAAGCCCACCCTGGGCTTTCTGAAGCAATCTCTACAGAGCGCCGCAGAGCGACTGCACGAACAATTCAAATCCGGCGCCCCTATCAGAGAGCTGGTTTCCGGCCGGGCCGCCTATATTGATCAGGTGCTCAAAGCCTTGTGGCTAGGCGCAGACTGGTCTGATCCAGATAAAATATGCCTTCTTGCGGTCGGTGGGTATGGGCGCAACGAGCTCCTCCCCCACTCTGACATTGATTTATTAATCCTGCTTGATGATGACGCCGATATCAGCGAATTCGGTCCCGCGATTGAAGGATTCATTACCCTGCTGTGGGACCTCAACCTCGACATTGGCCATAGCGTCCGCACGGTATCGGAGTCGATAGCCAAAGCGGCGACAGATATCACCATCGCCACGAACTTACTGGAAACCCGCACTCTAGCGGGGGCGCCACAGCTTCGGGGCCAGCTCAGTCGTCGCGCTTATTCAGATGAATCCTGGACGGACCAACGCTTTTTCAGCGCCAAGCGAGACGAGCAGCTGGAAAGGCATCAGAAGTACGGCGATACCGAATATAATCTTGAGCCCAACATCAAGACATCCCCAGGCACACTGCGTGATATTCAGACTATCGGCTGGATCACCAAACGCCATTTCTGTAATGAAAGCAGCGACAGCGAAGCAGCTTACGATTTCCTGACAGCCGATGAGTACAGCACTTTGCGCGAGGGCGAAGCCTATCTTTGGCGCCTAAGGTACGGCTTGCAGATGCTGGCGGGACGTAACGAAAACAGACTGCTGTTCGACCATCAACGCTCACTGGCCAATCTATTGGGATATATTGACCGCGAAGATGAACTCGGCGTCGAACAGATGATGCAGGAGTACTACCGCTACGCCATGGCGCTAGGCGAACTTAACGACGTGGTGCTGCAATACTTCGACGAAATTATCCTGCATGCCGATGACGAGGAAGTCATCGTACCGCTCAATAGGCGCTTTCATATCCGCAATGACTATATAGAGGCCATCAACAACCAGACCTTCGCCTACCAGCCTTTCGCCTTAGTGGAAGTTTTTCTTCTGATGGCGCAAAGCCCTCAGGTCAGAGGTATTCGCGCCAACACCATCCGGGCGATCAGAGCGCACCGACACTTGATAGACGACAAGTTCCGCAGCGACCTGGCCAACACATCTCTATTCATGGAGATTTTAAAAACGCCTCACGCCCTGCATCGCACACTTTCGTCCATGAAGCGCTATGGCGTGCTAGGCAAGTATCTCCCGGAATTTGGTCGCATTGTCGGCAAGATGCAGCACGACCTATTCCATATTTACACCGTGGATGCGCACACTATTCATGTGATTCGCAACATGATCCGCCTGCGCAACCCCGAAAGCGTCAAAGATTACCCATTGGCGACCCGACTGGTGTATCGACTGCCCAAGCTTGAGCTTCTATACATTGCCGGCATATACCACGACATAGCCAAAGGACGCGGCGGCGATCATTCGGAACTGGGCGCAGAAGATGTTGAGGCGTTCTGTAAAAGGCATCATCTCAGCCAGCGGGACACCAGCTTGGTGGCGTGGCTGGTGCGCAACCATTTGTTGATGTCGATGACGGCGCAACGCAAAGATCCATCAGACCCTGAAGTGATTCATGAGTTCGCCAGCAAGATCGACTCGCAAATACATCTGGACTACCTCTATACACTGACCGTTTGCGACATCAGCGCCACCAACCCCAAATTATGGAACACCTGGCGCGCAGCTCTTTTGCGACAGCTCTACAGCGAAACCAAACGTGCAATCCGCCGCGGCCTGGATACACCGCCCGACCGCAGTCAGTGGGTGGCGGACACCCAGACCGAAGCCCGCGAGATACTACACTCGCAGGATTTTGGCGACGACAATATCGACGCCATCTGGGACGCTCTGGAAGAAGAATATTTTTTGCAGGACTCCACCGGAGAGATAGCATGGCAGACCGCCGCCATCATTCGGCATGGCGACTCCACAGAGCCGCTCGTATTAATTCGCGACGCCAAGGGCGGTGAAGCGGAAGGCTTCATGCAAATCATGGTGTATCAGCGGGCTCGCGACGACTTATTCGCCGCCACCACCGCCACGCTGGAGCAACTACGCCTGAACATTGCCGAAGCCCGCATTAACTGCGCCACTGACAGATTCAGTCTTGGCTCATTTGTGGTCAGCAGCGCTGATGCGGACACAAGCGGCTCAGTCAGCAAGAAGCAGATCTCCCAGCGTTTGGAAAGGGAGTTAAGCAACCCCGAACACTACCCTAATGTCATCAAGCGGCGGACGCCCCGACAGCTGAAACATTTTTACTTTCCGACTGAAGTCACTTTCAGCAATGACACCGTTAACCAACGCACGGTCATGGAGATTATCACTCCAGACCGCCCGGGGCTGCTCGCCCGTATCGGCAGCATTCTGCTGGAGCATGAGGTCGAACTCGTCACAGCCCGCATCGCAACGCTTGGCGAGCGAGTGGAAGACGTTTTCGTTCTGACAGATATTGATGGGGCTCCCTTGAGCGACCCTGAGCTATGCCGAACATTGCGCGACGATATCTGCGGGCAATTGGACCAACAGAACAGTAAAGAACTATAGTCATCTCCCTGATTGACGACAGGCTCTGGAGTAACGACAAAGATATGAACCCAAACCTTTTTCGTCTACAGCCGTACCCGTTTGAAAAACTGGCGCAGCTGAAGCAATCCGCCCAACCGCCAGAGCATCTGCCCCATATAGCGCTTTCTATCGGCGAGCCCAAACACGCGCCGCCAGAGTTCGCCCTGGACGTGCTGCGGAATAATATGAGCGCTCTTTCACGCTATCCCACGACCAAGGGGGAGCCCGAGCTCCGCCAAGCCATCGCCAGTTGGCTTGAGAAACGCTTCTATCTGGCGGGAGGAATAGATCCGGAGTCTCAAGTATTGCCAGTCAATGGCACTCGAGAAGCCCTGTTCGCCTTTGCGCAGGCGGTTATCGATCCTACCCAGGACGCCCTTGTCGTCAGCCCAAATCCGTTTTACCAAATATATGAAGGAGCCGCTTACCTGGCAGGGGCTGAGCCCTATTTTTTGCCTTGTGACGCAAGCAATGGTTTCATCCCGGACTTTGACTCCGTCCCAAGCTCCATTTGGCGACGCTGCCAGCTCCTGTTTCTTTGCTCTCCTGGCAACCCGACCGGTCGCGTTATCCCTGCTGAGACACTACAGAAACTGATCTCCCTGGCTGATGAGTACAATTTCATTATTGCTTCAGACGAGTGCTACTCGGAGATTTATTTCGATGAGCCCGCCGCGCCTATTGGCTTACTGGAAGCCTGCGCCAAATTGGGCAGACAGGATTATCGCCGTTGCGTCGTATTTCACAGCTTGTCAAAACGCTCAAACGTTCCGGGGCTCAGATCAGGTTTCGTTGCAGGGGATGCGAACATACTTCGAGAGTTTCTTCGTTACCGCACTTACCATGGCTGCTCAATGCCCATCCCGACGCAGCTTGCCTCCATAGCACTTTGGAGCGACGAGGAACATGTACGACAAAATCGCGCCCAGTATGTAAGCAAATTTCATAGCTTCAAGGAGATACTTGCTCCGTGCTGGCCACTTGAGATGCCTGACGCCGCCTTTTACTTCTGGGCGCAGACGCCAATTCCTGACGATATCTTTGCACAACGTCTTTATGCGGAGAAAAACCTCACTGTTTTACCCGGACGTTTTCTGGGGCGTGAGCAGCAAAGCGTCAATCCAGGAGCAGGACGCGTCCGCATGGCGCTAGTCGCCTCAGTGGATGAATGCATTGAGGCCGCCCAGCGCATCAAGTCATTTATAGAATCACTGTGAACAGCTCGTTACGAGCGCGCAACTCAAAGCGGGTACAACCGTAAAACAACAGGTGAAATGGTCCAATGAGTTTGAAAGTGTACGGAATCAGCAACTGCGACACCGTAAAGAAAGCCCGAAAGTGGTTGGAAGCCAATAGTATTGAATATACTTTTCACGACTTTAAAAAGTCCGGTGTTCCCCAAGACAACCTGGAAGCCTGGCTTAACGCAGTCGGCGTGGAAACGTTAGTCAACAAAAGAGGGACCACTTGGCGCAAACTCTCGGACTCAGATAAGTCCGATATAGAATCAGGGGCCAGGACAAAAGAATTACTGTCGGAGCACAGCTCCGTTATCAAACGCCCGGTAATCGAGACGCCATCAGGAGACATCCTTACAGGCTTCACACCATCCCAACTGGAAAAATACGCCTGAATGAATTGCAGTCTCCCGACTCCGGAGCAACAGACATTCAAAGACATTAAACACTAAGCAAAGAAGGTACTATCATGTTGGCATTTGGCATTGGCGTAGGCGCCAAGAACAGCAAAGGAGACTGGCTTGAAACCTATTTCGCCGCTCCCTTGTGGAATCCCGCAGCAGAAGTAAAAGAGCTGTTGAAGGATTCACTGGGCTACGCCGGCGGCAACCAGACGCTGGAGCTTGACGCTCAAAAGCTGGAAGCTCTGGCCGCTGCGTTCGACAAAGCAAACCAGCCCGAACAAGCGCAAACCGCCATGGCGTTACGTGACTCAAAACGCCCGACAGTAGCCGTCATGATTGAAGAAGACGGCAAAGCTTCTTCCACACCCGAAGTGTATTTAAAGCTGCAATTGATATCCCATCGCTTTGTGAAACCCCACGGGATTAATCTGGAAGGCATTTTCGCCCTACTTCCCAATGTAGCCTGGACATCACAGGGCGCTATCGACATTGATGAACTTTCGTCACGTCAACTGAGCGCTCGCGCCAATGGCGAAACCCTGCGCGTATTTTCCGTAGACAAATTCCCGCAGATGACTGACTACGTAGTACCCAAAGGCGTACGCATCGCTGATACCGCCCGAGTCAGGCTCGGCGCCTATGTCGGCGAAGGCACCACCATCATGCACGAAGGCTTCGTCAACTTTAACGCTGGCACCGAAGGCGCATCCATGATCGAAGGCCGCATCTCTGCAGGCGTAATGATCGGCGAAGGCTCCGATCTTGGCGGCGGCTGCTCCACAATGGGCACACTGTCCGGCGGCGGAGCTATCATTATCTCCGTCGGCAAGAACTCACTGATCGGCGCCAACGCCGGGATTGGCATTCCTCTGGGCGACCGCTGCAAAGTTGAGGCTGGCCTGTACATCACCGCTGGCTCTAAAGTGGCGGTAATGGACGACAAAGGCGAAGTTGCAAAAATCGTCAAAGCCCGTGAACTGGCTGGCCAAAACGACTTGTTGTTCCGCCGCAACTCTGAAACAGGCAGAATCGAAGTCGTCACCAATAAAACCGCGATTCAGTTGAACGAAGCGTTGCACGCAAATAACTGATATCAATGCGGCAGGGGACTCCCCTCCCCTCGAATGATATAAAATGCAGCAAGGCGGACAGACTCCCAGTCGTCCGCCTTATTTTCAATCGCAACCCATTACTCGTTGAGCGCATCATGACCGATTCCCTTTCCCCTACTCTGGAACTGGCTGTGGACCTTATCAGGCGCCCTTCCGTCACTCCTCATGACGCAGGCTGCCAAGATCTATTAAGTCAGAGGTTGCAAACCATCGGATTTGAAATAACGGACCTTCCTTTCGGAGAGGTGCAAAACTTTTGGGCAAAACGCGGCTCTCAAGCCCCATTGGTTGTTTTTGCCGGCCACACCGATGTCGTCCCTACAGGACCGGAAGAAAAGTGGGAGCACCCTCCCTTTGCCGCCGAAGTGAAAGATGGCGTACTACACGGTAGAGGCGCCGCAGACATGAAGGGAAGTTTGGCGGCATTTATGACCGCCTGCGAGCGCTTCGTTGCAAAACACCCCAACCATCGGGGCTCCATTGGCTGGTTGATCACCAGCGATGAAGAAGGCCATGCAGTGAACGGCACGGTTAAGGTTGTGGAGTATCTGGTCAACAAGGGCGAAGTCATCGACTGGTGCATCGTCGGCGAACCTTCCAGCACCCATACAGTTGGCGACGTCATTAAGAACGGTCGTCGTGGTTCCATTGGCGCAACACTTATAGTGAAAGGCGTTCAAGGACATGTCGCCTATCCTCATCTCGCCAACAACCCAATTCACAAAGCCGCGCCAGCACTGACCGAGTTAGCGAATGAAAAATGGGACGAGGGCAATGACTTCTTTCCCGCCACTAGTCTGCAGATCTCGAATATTAATGGCGGAACCGGCGCCACCAATGTGATTCCGGGCGAACTCAACGTCATGTTTAACCTGCGTTTTTCGACCGAACTAAACGCAGATATCATCAAGCAAAGAAGTGAAGCGATTCTTCAAAAGCATGGCCTGGACTACGATATAGAATGGCGCCTATATGGCGAGCCCTTCCTGACGAGTAAAGGGCCATTAATCGAAGCCACTCAGAAAGCGATCAAACATGTTCGCGGCTCTGATACGACACTTTCCACCAGCGGCGGAACGTCAGATGGACGCTTTATCGCACCAACCGGCGCACAGGTGGTGGAGCTGGGGCCTTGCAATGCAACCATACACCGCATAAATGAACAGGTTCTGGTCAGCGAAATTGACCAACTCAGCAGTATTTATGAACATATTCTGGAAGAATTACTGGTAGTCGAGTCTAAGTAGACTCAATAATTAGCAGGCCGGAGCTGAGCCTATGACCTCGCCCAATCCCAGTATCATAAAGCGACTGATGCAGCGATTGCTAAAGCGGGATTACGATCAGGCGCGCGCTTTTCAGTGCTTTCTGTGCGGTGGCGTTACAGCAATATGCGCCATGGCGACGCTGGTGATCTCCAATGCGACGCACTCCGCCACACTAGCTCAAGATCTACTAAACCTGATCGTGCTTGCGCTGCTTATTTTAGGCCTAGTAATGGCGGCGTATGGCTATATTCGCTTACTTATTATACGTTTATCCAATTTCGCCAACGACAGTGGCAACCGGAAAGAGTCCTGATATATGCAAAATCCCCCCCGCTATCCCGATATCGAAATCTATATTCTGGACACAAATCTCCCAGATATATGCGAATGGCTAAAGAAACATCTGACGATTAAGGGAGCCCCCTTGGTGGAGGGAAACACACACAAGATCCACACCAACTACAACGGCGCTGACATTCCTGTCATCGTTGTTGAAAAAGCTTCCGGCAAACGCTTCACAAGCGTTTGGTTCGACTCCTCCTCCACCCCCTGGGAAACGGATCTGGACTGTGCTCGCAGCGCATTCTCAGCCCTCAATAAAGAGGTGCGCTGCTCTGCAAGCGGCTGGATCGAAGAAGAGGAAGAAGATGCGCCTGATTTGTGGTGGAAAATTAATCAGAACGGCGAGAAACAGTGTAACTGGAAAGATTAAAGGGCGGTTAAACCGCCCTTTTAACGTCTACCTGTAAAGTAGCTATCAGCGAACGGGAGAAACATCCTCCGCCTGAAGACCTTTGTCCCCTTCCACTGTCCGGAACCTCACTTTCTGTCCCTGACGCAAAGAACGATGGCCTCTGCCCCGAATTGAGCGGAAGTGTACAAATATGTCATCGCCACCTTCGCGCGTAATAAAGCCAAATCCCTTATTCGGATTAAACCACTTAACAACACCCGACTCGCGCTCGTCATTGGCGTTATCTTCCTCATAAGCCTCTTCCGAGCTTCCAGACAATATCGCTGGCAAAAAGCCAGCCAGAATGAATAGCACAGCGGTGATCAAATAAACGCCAATGCCTGCGCCAGAAGTTAAGAGGCTCGTTAATCCACTGCCGTCCGCCATGAAGGAAAAAGTGGGCTGCATACCGAAAAGACTCAACGCAACGCCAAGCACGATAGGAAGAATAAGACCGGCAATCACTGCAATCATCATTTTTACTGAATTATTATCTTTCATTTATTAACTCTACAAATAATTATTTTGGAACAAAAAACACCCCAATGGCTGAGATGGAGAGACTTACGAGTGTGTTTCATATCATTCCGAAAACGGCATGGATGATACCGAAAGCCCCCTCCACCAAGCCTAAACATCAGAGCGCCGGTTCGGTCAGCATATAGACCCGGGCGGAAATCTTTAGAAAACCAGCTAGACTAAAAAGCGACCGACAAAATAAAAAAGGCTTCTCCGAACGCTCCGCTCTCGATGATTTAGAATCGAAATCATCTAAGAAGTCCTTATAATAGCAAATCGAGACATATATTACGTAGTACGCGGGTACAACTTTATGACTTATGGCCTATATTTTTCGGCCGCCCGCTCCTACCAGACGTTCGACTGAGGTTAAGGGCTAACGAATGGAACAAAGAGTCACCGACCTGGAAACCAAGCTTGCTTTCCTGGACGACCTGATCACATCGCTCAACGACACGATCTACCAACAAGACAGGCGGATTGAAAAACTGGAGAGCCAGCTGGGTAACCTGCGCGAACAACTTGAGAGCGTGAGAGAGCTGTTGCCTGAAGATGGAGAAGAGGGGCCGCCTCCGCATTATTGATACTGCAACCAGCAATATGCTCGACAAGAAATAACCTAATCCAGCCTAATCGCCGTATTTAAAAAATGTTGGGAAAAGCTGCCCTTTATACATTCATTCGCCAATCATCTTCGGCATTGATAAGCCTTGTGGCAAACCTATACTTAGCCAAGCAGCTTTCTCCAGCAGGTATGGGTAAATACTCTTTCTTCATGGTTACTGGCAGCTTGCTTACCACTATATTCTCATTCTCAATAGCGAATATAACCGCAAGAAGTATTGCATCTGCTCCCAGCATAGGTGAACGTGAAAGCGCAATATCAACATCCTACACTTTGATGGTGTTTGCAATTTCGGCACTAATAGTAGCTCTCATACTTTCCAAAATGTTAGGCTTACTCGGCGACTATAGTGACTTAGTACTCTTATATCTAGGACTCTACACCAGCCTATCGATCATAAGGGAGTGGCTTGCTTCGGTATGTCTAGCTCTTGAAGAAATAAAAGTTTTTAATTGGATTCATTTATCATCAAGCATATTGTTTCTAATGATGCTTCCTGCGATAAATATTAATGAGTCAAACTGGTCAATCGCCGCGGCCTTACAAATAGCATCTATTACAATAGCAATACCATCAATAGCTTACCAGCCGCTAAAGCATTATATTCGCTACTGCAGACTAGCTCCCGGGAATCTTAAAAGCATATATAGCTACGGCTACAAAATATACTTCGCCAATTTAATTTCTTTTATTAGCTTGCGCATACAGTACTATCTAATAGAAGCGCTACTTGGAGCGAGACACTTAGGAGCCTTTGCAATTGGAAACAGCATTATAGAAAAGTCTGGGATGCCCGCACAGTCAATTGCAACTGTGCTATTCCCAGACTCAGCAAAATCAAAAGAGTCGCCTACAAGAAAGTCAAAAACATTAAAACTAGCGTTAGCTGCAGCACTGATCACCGCCCTCATATCTCTAACAATAATACTTCTATCAAACTATATCCTTCTAGATATTATAGGTGACAACTACCGGACGACACTGGTGGCCATATCGAGCCTCACTCCTGGCATCATTGCTTGGTCAGCAGTCAGAGTCTTAGCTTCAGATATGGCGGGAAGGGGATACTCAGGTAAAAACCTAATAATAAGCACATCCGTACTAGCAGGAGTATGCTTATCCATACTGGCTAGTTACCAATACGGCTTAGGTGCAATATGCACTGCCATTTCAACAAGCTACACGCTAGGGCTAGTGATTACTTATATCCTTTTTCAGTCAACTTATAGAGAAAACTTACTAAAATGCTAATCTCTCCTGAAACTGAAGCTTATTTAACCGGAGAAAAATTTACAAATTCCGGTAGGTTTAAAATCATTTCTGAGAGACAGCTTCTCGATAGAAATCAACATATACTGAACATATGTAAGGAAAGATCAGTACTGCATGTTGGCTGTTGCGATCATATTCCGCTAATTGAAAAAAAGATAAAGCGGGGGTCTCATCTTCACAGTCTTTTGAATACCCATACAAAGAAATGTATAGGATTGGATATCGACGAGAAGTCAATAAGTTATTTAAAAGAGATTGGTATCAGCAACATTTTCACTCCTGAAACGCTGCCACAAGATAAGTACGACGTATGTCTTGCAGCAGACGTTATAGAACATGTCGGCAATGTTCAATCATTTTTAAACGAAATAAACCGTCATGATTTCAAGACTCTCGTTATAACAACACCAAATGCGCTTAGAATAAAAAACTTTACATCCTTAAAGTACGAAGAAATTAATTCTGATCATCGATACTGGTTTTCGCCCTATACTTTATGCAAAACAATCACAGAAGCCGGCTATATAATAAAGAACGTAATTTATGGACATAGGCCCAAAAAATTGAACTTCATCTACAATGCGTTCTTTAGCTATTTCCCAAAATACAGAGACGATCTAATAATAGTTTCAGAAAAAAAATGATGGAACTGATACTTTTCACAAATTACTTCCCTTTCGAAACGAGCGGCAGCGAGCATATTTTCGTAAACACAGAGCTTAGATTTCTTTCAAATCATTTTAAAAAAATACGAATAGTCCCCGCCAAAACTGAGGGAAAGGCAGTCCACCTAGACACTGACAAATACACGTTAGATACCTCACTTGCTCGAGAGCTTAAAAAGGGGAGGCTTCATAAATTAAGCAGTTTTTTAAAATGGCAAGGCTCCATCTTAGAAGTGTTTAAACACGTACATTTAAAGTCTATCCATGGACTCTTATTTACAGTAAGAGACGCCAGTATCGCTCAGTCCGTTAAGTCATGGGCCCAAAAAAATATATCTTCAAATAGTCCCTCCCTACTATACACCTACTGGGCTTCTCCAGTAACTCTTGGATTATGCTCTTTTCGAGATGAAAATAGCCTAACAAAAGTAGTAACCAGGGTCCATGGCTACGATTTATACCAAGAGCGATACCGAAAAAACTATATTCCGTGGCACCGCCAGATACTATCAAGCCCCAATACAGTATATACCGTATGTAAGCAAGCCAAAGAGTATATAAAGGAAAAATACGGAATAGATAACAATATTAAGTTATCCTATCTAGGTACTTTCAACCCCCACCACAAGGTTCGGCGATCAACTGACACCAAGCTCAGAGTATTATCTTGCTCTCATATAAACAAAGTAAAAAACGTACCCTTTATTGCAGAAACCCTAAAAGCGTTTTGTCTTAAAAACTCTATTTCAGTGACCTGGACACACATAGGGAATGGAATAGAAATGAATAGTGTAACGAGAGCATTAAAAGACAGACCAGGAAATCTTAAAGTTGAATTATTGGGCGAACTAACATCAGAGGAAGTATACGATTATTATAGGAGCAACCCCGTAGATTTATTTATACACTTGAGCCACTCAGAAGGATTACCGGTTGTATTACAGGAAGCCGCCAGCTTTGGTATTCCGATCATGTCATCTGATGTTGGAGGATGCTCAGAAATTGTTGATAGCACAAACGGATTTCTTCTTTCTATTAGGCCTGATACAGCGGAAACTGTAGGAGTTTTGGAGAAGTTTGTTAAATTAAGTAACGAAGTGGTTGACTCAATGAGAGAGGCCTCTTTTCTAAAGTGGAGCAAGCATTTTAATGCTGAGAAGAACTACTCTATATTCTCAAGTGAACTTAAACACTTGGCTTCAAGGAATGATGAATGAGCTTTCCGCCCTCGCCTTTGGTAAGCATATATATAACGACAAAAAATAGAGAAGACTTGATTCTTAGAGCCGTCAATTCTGCTTTAGCGCAAACTTACACCAATATTGAAATTATAATTGTAGATGATGCATCAACTGACTCAACACGTCACATACTTGAAGAATTAAAAAATAATTTTAACAATATTTCTATAATAACCCACACAAAATCAAAAGGCGCCTGCGCTTCTAGAAACGCTGCTATACTTAAAGCAAAAGGGAAATATGTAACAGGACTAGACGACGACGACTATTTTTTGCCTGAACGAGTTTCCACTTTACTTGAGCATAACAAAGAAACATACTCATTCATATGTAGCGATCAGTACATATGCTTAAAAGAAGGAGTCCTTTCACATAAAAAATCTACCATAAACACCCTTACTTTAAATGAAATGCTGTATAGCAATTTTGCAACAAACCAAGTACTGGTAGAAAGAGAAAAAATCATTGCTGCTGGGTTATTTGATGAAGAGTTAAGCTCTTGCCAAGACTATGATATGTGGCTGAGACTAGTTATTAAATATGGGCCCGGATTTCGAATCCAAATCCCTCTCATAGTTTTTGATCAGACACCAGGAAGAGAAAGAATATCCACCAACAAGAGTAAGATACCTGGATTTGAGCTATTCATAGAAAAGCATCAGCACATTATGAAAAAGCCTCACATGAGAGCTCAGCAGCTACGATTAACACTAGCTAAAAACAATAAGCTTTCCTTCCTTGAAATTCTAAAATACTCTTCCTACAGAACACTATTACGAGATATTAGAATATGGCTAAGAGGATATTATCTAAAATGAAAAACTCCTCTTTGCTATTTTATATCGACAATTATGAGAGGCTTTATTTTTTTAAGCGCTTTTTTTCTGCCGTTTATTCGTTAGAAATGAACCCCGTCGTCATCACCTCTGTACCTAGCATCCATTTACGACTAAAAGTAAGTAAAATAAAAACTTACCTTATTAAGAGACCCAAAAAAAACAAATCACATGAAACAGAGTACAATCGCAACTCCTTAGACTTACTAACAGGAACACAGGACAGGAAACTTTCTAACTTAGTTTACAACTCAGCCAAATCCCTGACTTTAGTCATTCTAAAAAATCACAACATAAAACTCGCTCTTATTTTCAATGGGAGCTCCACCGTAGCACATGCAATTTCCGACTCTCTAAACGAAAATAGTATAAAGAAGGTCTATTTTGAGCTAGCCAACATTCCTGGAAAAATATTTGCCGACCCTGATGGAGTAAATGCTCAGTCTAGACTTTTCCATAGCCCTAATATATTGGATGAGTTTTCCCCTCCCCCATCTTTCGAATACACCCGCTGGAGGGAGTGGTACTTAAGCGTAGGAAACAAGCCTCTACAAGCAAATCTTAAGAACAAATTTTATTTAGGCAACATTTTAGATGCTTTATTATACAAAACAGGGTATGGGATAGATTTAAATAAGGGCTCACTGATATCGAGACTAACAAAAAAAAATATTCCAGGAAGTAAGAGCAGTCGCGGCCTTCTAGTAGAGGAAAAAGCACTACCAGATAGATACGTGTTTATACCTTTGCAAGTTTCAGATGACACTCAACTTTTACTAAATAGCGACTTTACCAATGCCGAGGCGCTAATCTACGCAAACAAGGAGGCTATCAAAAGAGGGCTTCCACTAATAGTAAAAATTCATCCCGCAGAGAAATCCGAAAAAGAGATTGATAAAATTACAGCTATCGCTAAAGATAATAATATTTCGATATCTAATAGTAGCGCTTCGCGATTAGTTTCCCATGCCTCACTTATAATAACTATAAACTCATCTGTTGGACTGGATGCAATAATAAGAAAAAAGGAAGTAATATTTTTGGGGAAGACTCTGTACGAAAAATTGACTTATGATAGACTAGAAAAATACATATACCACTACCTGCTAGACATCAACTATTTCAACCAGCAGGATATCAGCACGTCGACTTTCAATATGATTATTGAAAGAGCATACATTTAGGACAAAATTGATAATGGGTCGTCCAACTGTAGACATCATAGTACCTGTTTATAACACAGGAAGCGTAATAGAAAGATGCGTGGAAAGTATAGTTTCGCAATTAGGCATAAGAGAAACTCATTACAATATCATTCTTGTGGACGATGGATCTGACAGCGAAACTTGCGCTCACCTAAATAAGCTACAAGAGCTTTATAATGTTAGCGTCGTTCGCCACTCTTCCAATCGTGGAAGAAGCGCCGCAATAAACACCGGAGTATCGAAAGGTAGTAGTGACACCGTTATAATTTTGGATGCTGATTGTATATGGGCCTCCAAAATCGTTTTCAATTCTTTTTTGTCCAAAGTGCTCGATGATGGTTATGAAATCTGCTTTGGTTTAACTAGCGCAACAGGCCAGGGTTTTTGGCAACGCCTGAATGCAGAAGTGTGCAAAAAGAGAGCTAAAGGTGAAATTAGCAGACAAACCACTGCGAATTTTGCCATTACTCGATCCTCCTTAGAGAAAGCGGGAAAATTTTCTGAAGATTATAAAGGCTATGGCTTTGAGGATAAGGATCTAATCGCTAGGCTTTCCAAAATGGGCTTAAAATATTGCGTTAACCCATCCTGTTTGGCCTATCATGATGTATCATCTACTGATATTTATATAGTTTCAAAAAAATATTTTGAGGCTGGTAGAATAACTGCGCAGAAGTTCAATGAAAAACATCCTGAAGCATACAGGAAAACCATGTATTCTCTCTTTGATTCTGAGCACAGAAGTATAGTAACTAAGTTTATTTTAGATATTTTAGTTTTAGGCCTTCCTCTTCTAAGGGCTTCCACCTCCTACTTTTTAAAGAGTAACATTATACCTTTTTTAGTTAAAAAGTGTTTTGTAAACGCGACACTTATATTGAGCTTTTATAAAGGCACAAAAAGCAGGCAAAGTCTTGATTAATAAAAACGAAGCCAGACGAGTTATTATCGCCACATCAACCTTCCCCAGGCACAAAAACGATGTTGTCCCTCGCTTTATACTTGATTACGCCAAAGCAATTAAAAACATAGGTATTATCCCCTTAGTCGTCGCCCCCCACTGCAAAGGTCTGTCTCTATACGACAACATAGAAGGTATTGATGTATACAGATTCAGGTATGCTCCTGACTTTTTAGAAAAACTGAGTTACGGAGCAGGTATAATTTCCAACATCAAGAGAAATCCGTTTATCTCTTTAACTATCCCTTTTTTTATAATTTCCCAGGCTTTAAAAATTAGGGCGTTAGTAAAGAAAACAAAACCAAGCATCGTTCATGCGCACTGGGTACTCCCACAAGCCATATCAACATCTATAGCAACTATTGGCCTTAATGTTGACAATATACTTACAATGCACGGTTCAGACTTAGATTTGGTTAAAAAAGGCATTTTCCGCCAGATAAGGAGATGGTTATTAAGACCATTTAAGTACGTTACAGTCGTGAGTAGCCCCATGCAGGCGGAACTGGAAAAACTGGCATGTGTATTGCCGTCGAGAATACTAGTTGCCCCTATGGGAATACCAGATATATTTTTTTCCCAACACTCAGCGCCCACTAAACGAAATAACAATATCTTATGTGTAGGCAGGCTGGTTAAGCAAAAGAACCCTATCCACGTGCTCATTGCATTTCATCAAGCTAAGGCGCAGCTTCCAACTGACACGAAGCTAATATTCTTGGGCGAGGGACCAGAGAAAACAATTCTGCAGCGATACATAGATAAGTATTCATTAGCCAATTTTGTTGAACTGCGTGGTTATCGTAGTCATAGCCAGTTAGCGGAGCTATATAGGACAAGCAAGGTTATTGCTCATGCCGCAGATAATGAAGGTCTAGGGCTGGCCATACTGGAAGCAATGGCCTCCGGCTTAGCGCCAATTGTCCCCGACTTTCCTGCAAGCAAGGATTATATCAGCAATAATATTAATGGTTTTATATACCCAAAAGGGAATATAGAAGAGCTTTCTATGCTTCTAATAAAAGTCTTAAGTTGCGATAATACATTGCATGAGTTATCAGAGAATGCACGCACAACCGCCAATCTATACTCTTGGAGCAGCTGTGCGAGAAGATATGCATCAATCTATGATACCTCATCGTCAAAAGATCGACTCAACGAATACTGAAGCCCCGATATTTGTTCAGAAACCAAGCCTATCAGAAAGACAATGACGCTTGTCACTAACAAGAGTGCGCTCATATTAGTGAACTGATGAAAATTGTAATAGGTATAGCTGTAGTAACCGAGGCCAGTAAAAAAGAAAAATAAGCTAATAGGGACAAAAAACTTTAAAGGCGAGTACAGGGTGCCAATTTTAAATATTATTAATAAAAACCGAAAACCATCATGTATTGGCCTTATATGACTTTTTCCTTCCCTACGCCCAACCGCCACTTTTTGGTAGCCAACAGAATATCCCATTCGAAAAAACGCCATGGTAATCGTCGAAGGGTAAGAGAAGCCATTCGGTAGCAAATGAAGAAATCTTTTAAACTTATCAGCCCTAACTGCCCGAAAGCCTGAGGTGAGATCTTCCACCTTTTGATCGACCATCAAGGACGCCAACTTGTTATAAAGATTATTCGCCAAATACCTTCCTATATTTGCTTGCGCTCCTTTATCTCTCGCTCCCACAACCATATCGTACCCCTCATCCAGCTTCATTAGTAAAGTATGGACTTCCTTGGGTGAATGCTGACCATCCGCATCCATAAACACCAAAACGTCACCAGTTGAAGCTCTCGCGCCAGCTTTCACCGCAGCGCCATTTCCCTTGCTATATTTGTGAGTTACGAGTTTCACTCCCTGTTGCTGGCAATATGATCCAGTATCGTCCGTTGATCCATCATCAACAACAATCACTTCTGCATCAGGATAAAGCGCTAATAATTCAGGGATAACTCTTTTTAAATTCTCAGCTTCGTTTTTTGCAGGAATTACCACACTTATCATGCTTTGCCCTTAATTTTCTATCAGTTGCGACAATGTATCAATCTCAGACTTTTTACTCTGACACTCAAATGAGTTATCAGAGCACCATTTTCTGACCTCTGCAAGTCTCTTTTCAGCTTTGTCCAACTGCTCTGACAGCGCATATTTCTCAGCGAGGCTCAGCGCGATATCTACTCGCCAACCAAGATTGATAGCGTATTCCAGGTTCTCAACAGCCCCCGAAAGATCATTATTGTGATCGCTTAGCCTGGCTTGATAAATGTAGAGAGATTTCTTTCTTGATATGTAATTAGGATTATCCAGGAGCGCAGCCGAAAACAACATCATATCTTCCGTAGATAGGTTGTTACAGCTCCCACCCTCTTTCAGGTCCAACAGAGCATTTAGCAAGACAATTGTCTGGTTATAAAAGTCAGACTGCCTAGCCTTATTTATAAACTCTTTCAGTCCAGGCCTAGGCAAACTATCATCCATACATACCAACTCATACCAAAGTAGCTCTTTAGTTGGATCCTTCGGAAAATCATTATGTGTCTCTTGATAAAAATCTGCTCCTGCTTTATGAAGCCCAAACTGAAATAAAGTTGCTCCGAGATGTGAGTACGCCCTTTCTGACAACGGGTTTTCCAAATACCATTCATAGGCTTGCTTGACAGGGTTCGCCCAAGCATCAACTTCTAGCTTTGTAACAAATGCAATGAGAAACAGATATGCCGCAGAGCATAATACCAGTACATATTTTATAAGCTTACTTATGACAATAGATCTAAGCGCCATCATTAAACAGAATGAGAAAATCAACGCAACACCGTATATTGGAATGTAATTTCTATGCTCAAAGTACAGCTCTAACGAGAGCACTGAAGATTCCATTGAGTGTCCGCACAAGAAGAATAAAACTCCAAAGGAAATATATGGAGTCCTTTTTCTATACTTCAGGGCAAAAAATATAGATAGAATCCAAAACATAGCGGACAGCAGAGTTGTTGGAGGGGAAAAAATACCCGTTGACTTGGAAATCCCCGCATTAATCAAACCAAACTTGTATGATCCTGGAGAAAGAAACTTCAGACAGTATTCCACCAGAATTCTTCCTTCAGTCAAGAGGCGCTCATATGCGTTGAAGTCTCTGGCGGAGAATGCCCCAATAAAATATCGATGATAGTCATACAGTATGACAGAGCTAAAAAGTACATTTCCTCCAACAACTACCGTAAAAAACCAGAATTTGTAGCCTCTAGTCCTAGGCATTTCAGAGTAAACAGTAAGATCAAGAGCTATAATGAAGAGAAGAGTAAGAAAGCCATTTTCCTTACATAATGTGGAAAACAAGGCGAATAGACTTACCACACCGAATAATAATAAAATTTGAGCTCGACCGCAGGCTCCTCTTACATAAGTCCACACAACTAACGCTAATAGTGTGAATGTTGCAGCAAGCTCAGCCATCCTCTGGGTGATATACAGAACTGTTGAAACCTGTATAGGAGCGAACGCCCACAATAAGAAACAGAAAAGAGAAATCCATCTAGCCTCACTTACGCTCAGACGGACAGTGCATATCCTGTAAGTTAACCAGCAAACCAATAGTGAGTTTATTAGGTGAATAAATATATTAACGACTTTAAGATCGAAGAGGCCTTCTCCCAGAGAGTCTTTTTGCAAATAAAACGACAGATAGGACAACGGCCTTTTTAAATCACCTACATCCCCCGAGAAATAGCGAACATACCCTTCGAACCAAGTTAGACCGTCCAGCCCCAACAATCTATGTAGTACATGCTGATCGTCTAGGATGGGGACTCCGCCATTGGCGCCAGGAAAATAGATTAAGAGTAAGGCTACACACGCGATCACTATTAAAGATATATAAAGCCTAAAGGTCATATAGCCCTATCTCATTACTCACAGCAATATTATTTACAAGAAGACGGAAGATAAGAGGGGTCAATGCTTGTTGCAGCATTAGCGCTAGAGGATGTTTTACCACAAAACCAAGTCTTGCCATTGTTATCGGAAGCCATGGCAAAAGTTTTACCTGATATGTTACTGCTTACACCTGCATTTCTCATTGTTGCCTGAATCACAATAACGCCTGATGCAGGGTTCATAATACTCATGCTACCGACATATTTCCCTGATGCGCCAACTTCAATTGCCGCTACAGAGGGAACTCTCCCTGTATTATGCACAAACTCACTCACTTTCGTCTTAAAACTATCTGTCAGAGTAACCGCTTCCGCCACTTGAGTTCGAGCAACATAATCAAGATAACCAGGTATTGCCAGTGCAGAAACTATCCCTATTATGGCAACTACAATCAATAGTTCCAACAAAGTAAAGCCTTTCAAATAACCTTTCATATGTTGGCGCCTCTTAAAGTAAAAAGCCCCCTATATAGGAGGCTTTATATGATAGCTAGAACTTAACTGTGTCAGTCAGCTGTAGCTACGATTATTAAGGTTTGCAAGAGCTTGGCAGGTACTGGGGGTCCAGATCAGTGTTGTCGGATGCACCAGTAAAGGCGGTAGCGCCGTCATTTTGAGTAGCAACTTTACCGCATGTCCAGTGCTTGCCACCATCGTAAGTTGCAGTAGCAAATTTCTTAGCGGAGATATTTGCATTTACGCCAGTAGTCTTCATTGTTGCAACAACAGCCCACTGGTTAGTAGTGATACCGACAACAGTCATACTTGCAACGTATTTACCATCTGTAACCGCGCCAACTTCAGTCAGACCCGGTCTTTTAGCTGTATTCTGGAATGCTTCCGCCATAGAGCCTTTTACCGCAGAAGTCAGGCTCACAGCTTCACTCACCTGAGAACGAGCGATGTAGTCTTGGTAAGCAGGGATAGCCACCGCCGCCAGGATACCAATGATCGCAACAACGATCATCAATTCAATAAGGGTAAAACCTTTTTGGATGCTTTTCATTAACTGATCTCCTCAATCGTCTTTCGACTATTTAAACGTTTCGGGGGCCACTGCCGACACCTTGCACAAAGAGGATGCAGTCTACGTGCCAACTTCCTCTTCCGTCTTGCTCTTTCTTTTATTTCAAGCAGATAGCAGAACGCTCCCGCCTTACTTCCTCTCTTTTTCAGTCTAGACAAAAAATAAGTGCTGACCATTATCGCCAGTTGGTGACAAATTTTGTCACTCTGCATAAAACCTGTAATGCAACTTTCCAACTTCCCCAATTAAATCTAAACTTTTGAAAGGATGTTTATTTTTTTAGTCGACCCCTTAGTATGAATACTCAAATGACCACTCCCCTTACAGGGTTAGCACGCCGTTTTGTCCAAGACGGAATTATCGAGGAAAGTACTGCGCGCGATGCGCAGAATAATGCAGGCAAAGCAAAGCTCCCTTTTGTGAGCTACCTAGTGCAACAGGGGCTGGCCAAAGCGACCCAGCTAGCTTATGCCGCATCGGCAGAGTTTGGCGTGCCTTTGGTTGACCTGAACTCTATCGCCCTTGATCAAGTTCCCGAAAAAATTGTCGATGAAAAGCTAATAAGAAAGCATCACGCCTTGCCCTTGTTTAAAAGAGGCAACCGGTTGTTTCTGGCTTTGGCTGACCCAACCAACCTGCAGGCGCTTGACGAGATAAAATTCCACACAGGGCTAAGCACCGATGCTGTCCTCGTGGAAGACGACAAGCTTTCTTCAGCTATCGAAAAGTATCTTGAGGCCCAAGAGCAGCCCCTAGGAGATATCGATGGCGGCGACTTAGAAGATGTCGATATAGAAACTGGCGACGATAGCGACAGAGATGACGACTCAGGGGCTGAGCAAGACGACGCCCCTATCGTCAAATACATAAATAAGATGCTCCTGGACGCGATTAAGGGCGGGGCTTCAGATATACATTTCGAACCCTACGAGAAAACTTATCGTGTCAGATTTAGGACAGATGGCATATTGCATGAGGTATCGAAGCCGTCTATAAAACTCGCAGCCAAGTTGTCAGCGCGTTTAAAGGTAATGTCACAGCTGGATATTTCTGAGAGAAGAGTTCCTCAGGATGGCCGCATCAAGATGAAGCTATCCAAAACCAAAGCCATTGACTTTCGAGTTAACACTCTCCCCACGCTCTGGGGAGAAAAGATTGTTTTGCGGATACTGGATCCAAGTAGCGCAAAACTGGGCATTGACGCCCTTGGATACGAAGAAGATCAGAAGAAGATGTATTTGGACGCCCTTGCTCAACCGCAAGGCATGATATTGGTCACCGGGCCTACAGGAAGCGGTAAAACCGTTTCTCTTTATACTGGCCTGAATATACTGAATACCACGGAAAGAAATATCTCTACGGCGGAAGATCCGGTAGAAATCAACTTGGAAGGAGTCAACCAAGTTAACGTAAATACAAAGGTCGGCTTAGACTTTTCTTCTGCTTTACGGGCGTTTCTTCGACAAGATCCTGACGTGGTTATGGTGGGAGAGATACGGGATTTAGATACTGCATCTATCGCTATCAAAGCAGCACAAACAGGGCACTTAGTGCTGTCTACACTTCATACGAATAGCGCTGCCGAAACCTTAACCCGACTTCGTAATATGGGGGTTCCCGCTTTCAATATTGCAACCTCGGTAAGCCTAATTATCGCACAGCGCCTTGCAAGAAGGCTCTGTCCAGAGTGTAAGGAGGTGATCACCGTCCCCAACGAAGTTTTAAAGGAGGAGGGATTCACAGATGCACAAATTGAAACAGGCTTTAAATTGTACAGTCCAAAAGGTTGTGGTAAATGCAAAGACGGGTATAAAGGCCGCGTGGGTATATACGAAGTAGTGAGAGTCACCCCCCCTATGCAAGAACTTATCATGAATGAGGCAAGCTCACTTGAGCTAGCCAGGCAGTCTCAGAAAGAAGGTTTTCGCAATCTCAGACAGTCAGCGCTGAGAAAAGTAATTGAGGGCGTAACCAGCCTAGAAGACGCAAATCGGGTAACGAAGGATTAAAATATGGCCCAAGCAGCACAAAAACACTCAACCTTTGTCTGGGAAGGCACTGACCGAAAGGGGAATAAGACCAAGGGAGAAACGAGTGGGTCAAACGTAGCCCTTGTAAAAGCGCAGCTGAGAAAGCAGGGAATTAACCCCACCAAGGTCAGAAAGAAAGCAGAAAGTATTTTAGGCAAAAGAACCAAGAAAATAACTCCGTTTGATATCGCCGTATTTACTCGCCAAATGGCGACGATGATGAAAGCTGGAGTTCCTTTAGTGCAGTCGTTCGACATAGTTGCAGACGGGCTTGAACACCCATCGCTAAAAGAGCTCGTTTTAGATATCAAGAATGAAGTTGCGGCAGGTAATAGCTTTGCTGGCGCACTAATGAAACATCCAAAATACTTCGACGATTTATTTTGCAACCTGATTGACTCAGGTGAAAAGTCGGGCGCTCTAGAGACAATGCTGGATCGAGTGGCGACTTATTTGGAAAAGACAGAAATTCTGAAGAAAAAGGTCAAAAAAGCAATGACATACCCTATTGCGGTGCTTGTCGTTGCAGTAATTGTAACAGGTATATTGCTGGTCAAAGTCGTTCCCCAGTTCCAAGATCTATTCCAGGGCTTCGGCGCCGATTTGCCCGCCTTCACCCAAATGATTATTAACATTTCAGAGTATTTGCAGGCGTCCTGGTACATTATTCTTGGTGTCATTATTGCCGCGATATTTAGCTTTAGCGAAGCTAGGCGAAGGTCTCCAGCGTTTTCTGATGCTGTTGATAAGTACATATTAAAGTTTCCTGTCATGGGCGATATTTTGCACAAGTCTGCAGTAGCTCGCTTCGCCAGGGTTCTTTCAACTACTTTTGCTGCCGGCGTACCACTCGTTGACGCCTTGGATTCAGTAGCTGGAGCCACAGGAAATGCAGTATTCAGAAGAGCTGTAACCAAAATACGCGACGACGTATCCTCGGGAACGCAATTGCAATACAGTATGAAAACTACGGGCGTATTTCCCGTTATGGCCATACAGTTAACTTCAATTGGCGAAGAGTCTGGCGCTCTAGATGACATGCTGGAGAAAGTCGCCGATCACTATGAGTCTGAAGTAGACGATGCCGTAGACAACCTGACCGCGCTTATGGAACCAATGATCATGGCCGTGTTAGGGGTTTTGGTTGGCGGCCTGATTGTTGGTATGTACCTCCCCATATTCCAATTGGGCTCTGTGGTCTAATCAAATACTTATCCTCAAAAGACCTCGCACCCGCGAGGTCTTTTTTTAACTGTGCCCATATATAACCGATGTTAGAAATCTTTAATCAGTTCAATCATAACCCTGCGCTGCTTTATACCACGGTCATTGTTTTCGGCTTGGTTGTCGGCAGCTTTTTGAATGTCGTAATTCTGCGGAAGCCGAAAATGCTGGAGCAGGAATGGCGCGCTCAGTGCGCTGAAATTCCAGGCTGCGACTGCCCTAAAACAGATGAGCCTCTGATCACGCTTTCCAAACCCGACTCAACCTGCCCTAAGTGCGGACATAAAATCAGAGCCTGGGAAAATATTCCTGTAATCAGTTATTTGTTCCTTGGGGGCAAGTGCTCCTCGTGTAAAACTGGCATTTCGATACGCTACCCCCTGGTGGAAATCGCTACCGCTTTATTGGCGGTTATTGCCGTTTGCTATTTCAAAATGAGTTGGGCGGGACTGGCGGCCATTAGCTTAAGCTGGACATTGCTTACGTTGTCATTGATTGACTTCGACACCCAGCTGCTTCCTGATGACCTGACGCTTCCTCTGCTTTGGGCGGGGTTGTTAATCAATATCCAGGGTATTTTCGCTCCCCTATCAGAAGCTGTGACTGGCGCAGTGATTGGCTATTTGGCTTTGTGGTCGGTTTACCATTTATTCCGACTTTTGACCGGCAAGGAAGGTATGGGCTACGGCGACTTCAAGTTGCTCGCCGCTCTTGGGGCCTGGCTGGGCTGGAAAATGCTCCCGCTCATTATTCTGCTTTCGTCACTGGTTGGGGCCGTTATTGGCCTGGCTATGATCATTACCTTAGGTAGAGATAAAAATATCCCGATCCCCTTTGGCCCCTATCTGGCGATCGCCGGCTGGATCGCGATGATCTGGGGAAATGATATCGTATCCGCCTATTTGGGGATGTATCCTGCACCTTAGTCGCAGTATCTTTCCCTACATGAATCAGATTACTCAACATAACTCATTAGTCATCGGACTTACCGGCGGCATCGCCAGCGGTAAGTCCGCAGCAGCGGCCAAGTTTGTCGAACTAGGCATTCCCTGTATCGACGCCGATCAAGTCGCCCGCGACGTAGTCGAGCCTGGTGAGCCAGCCCTGCAACATATTGTAGAACATTTCGGCTCCGCCTTGATCACGCCGAGCGGAGCTCTGGATCGCGCAGCGCTTCGTAAGCTGGTGTTCCATGACCCTGAGCAGAAGAAGTGGCTTGAAAGCCTGCTGCACCCGCTCATCAATCAGCGCATACGCCATTGGTTAAGTGCATGCGCGTCGCCTTATTGCATCCTGGCATCCCCTTTATTGCTGGAAACCCGGCAACGCGAGTTGGTAGATCGCATACTGGTCATAGATGTTCCTGAGCCAGTGCAAATCGCCAGAGCGATGGCGCGAGATCAAAATAGCGAGGATTTGGTCCGCCGGATTATTGCGACTCAAAGCGGCAGAGAGTATAAACGCCAACATGCGGATGATATCATCCAGAACGATAAGGACTTGGCCCACCTGAACCAGGAGGTCGCCAAGTTGCACGAATACTATTTAGAACTGGCGCAGCATGATCGATAAATCTTCAACCTCTCCAGCCACGCGCACATCCCTGAAAGTGGATTGCCCAACGTGTGGAAAGAAAGTCCCATGGATTCAGGAAAATGAATTTCGTCCATTCTGCAGCAAACGCTGCCAAATGATCGACCTGGGTGCCTGGGCGTCCGAAGAGTATCGAATTCCAGAAGCTGAGGAGAAAGACAAGTGGTCTGAAGCCGACGACGATCGGCCCAAGGACGCCCATTGATATCCAACCTCTGCGACCTTTCCTATTCACATACCAGGAAGTATTAGCCGGTGACGTTCGCGTACAAATACCTTTGTGCGGCCCTTGCCGCCGTCTCATTCCAATTCATATCCGCTTCCCTTTCTCATGCCAAGGAAACAGAGGAAGCTATTGAAACTAAAGCCTCCGTCCCTGCCGAGGATAGCGTTCAAGCGATAGAAGACGAGGAAGACGCAGAAAAAGAAACCATGACTGAGCGCTCCTTCAGCTGGATCGTAGATCAACGCAACGCCTGGTCAAATAGAATCGGTTCGCTTGGACGCAATATTGACGGCTTTTTTGGCGGCAAAGAGGCTGAACTGAGCGCCAACGGCAGCTTCTTGAAAGTTGGCTTGTTTGGTGTTTGGCGAAAAGAAGAAGGGATTGATCCCGAACCACGCTTCAAGTTTCGTTTGGACCTTCCTTATACCCAGGACCGGTTCAAACTGGTGATCGAGAACGACCCAGATGAAACCAAAACCTTGGCGGAAAAAAACCGGAATAGGGTGTTAAAGGAAAATGAAACCACCAACACCACCAGTACTGGCTTCTTTCGCTTAATTGCCGCCCTGAAAGAGTGGAAGTTCAAGGGCGACCTGGGTATCAAGCTGGAAATTCCATTGGACCCATTCGCTAGGGCGAAAGCGGAGAAAGAGTGGGCGCTCTCTGACACCTGGGCCTTCCGGGTAGACGAGTCGATTTATTACTACCATTCCGATGGCTGGGGTCACACCAGCGCCTTCTACTTTGAGAACGCCATTTCAGACCGCTGGTTCTTCCGTTCCAAGTCAGAAGCGCAGTGGGTGGATAATCGAGACGGTTGGGAATTTGCGGAAATCTTCTCTCTTTCACAAAAGATAGATGAGAATCGTGCAATGAATCACCAGTTGGGATGGCTGGGAGAAAGCCGCCCTAACCCACGCACCAGCGCTTACTTTATAAACACCACCTACCGTCAACGGCTTTATAGCGACTGGCTCTTCCTCGAAAGCACGCCAGAACTGCTGTTTCCCAGAGACGATAACTTCAAGCCCAATCCGTCGCTGACGCTGGGAATTGAGATGATCTTCTCAGAGTAAATCATGGCGATGGAAGATCTAATCTACCGCCCAATTGGCCACATCCGCTCGTGCTTCCCAGAAAAGTTCGGAGCGCCGCGCCAACCTGGGCTAATCAAACACGCCATCACGGAAATCGTGCTCACACAGGAGTTTTCTTCCGTAGAAGCCGTGTCGGGATTAACAGCTTTCAGCCATATTTGGGTCCTGTTTCATTTCCATAAAACCGCCGCTGCAGGCTGGAAGCCGAAAGTCCGCCCTCCGAGGCTCGGCGGCAACAAGTCAGTCGGCGTATTCGCCTCCCGCTCTCCATTTCGTCCCAACCCCATTGGACTCTCCGCCGTACGCCTGCTCTCTGTTCAGGAGCATGAAGGGTTACAAGTGCTCAGCGTGGAAGGGGGCGACTTCGTAGACGGAGCCCCTGTATTAGACATTAAACCTTATATTCCCTATGTCGACGCAATAGAGGCTGAAGGCGGCTATGCGGTTGAGAAGCCTGAGCCTTGCCTGGAAGTGCGCTTTACAGAAGAAGCAGAACATAGCTTGCGTCAATTCAGCCCTCAATATCCCAACCTGCGAGAGCTGATTATTGAGACCATTGGACTCGACCCGCGTCCCAGCTATAAAAAAAGCCAAACCGACTCGAAAGTCTATGGCTTGGCTTTATACAACCTGAATATTTCCTGGCGTGTCTATGACGATTACGCGCTTGTCAGCGCGGTTACGCCTCTGGAAGTTAATGAGTAGTTACTTCAGGACCTGAATCAAACTCGGGAAAATCCGGCGCATGCTTTTCAATCCACTCTATCGCCGCTTCTTCCCCTGACATACGACGACCTTCCGTCGCCAATACTTCTCGTTTGTAATGCTCAATGTGACACACCTGCTCCACCATCCGTGCGGCGAATGCATCTTTTTCGCTCATGAAACGCAACCCTATTTCAAAACCGTTACCCACATCATTACACCAGATTACCTGAGCTGGCGTTCTAAAGGTTGGGCGTACAAAAGCGATAACCACCATCACCTTCTCTCCCACCTCATAGGACGTTGGCGACATACAACAAACTCCGCCGCAGCTTATGTTTTGCATGCAGTGCGAAGACGCGGCGGGACAACAGCCGACGCCCACGGTGGCGGGGCTCTTATGGATTATTGTGTCAGTACAAACACCAGAATCGGAGCATGAGTCTTCTTTGGAGGGGCGTTTCTTTTCAAGCAGAATAGGGATATCTGTAGGATGACGTATAAACTGACGCATCGCTGTATCTCCAGTCACAAACATGTTCATAAGCACATCGCCTATTCAATGTCAGCGTTAAATTGACCTTCTTACAGCTCATCCGTTGGCGTTCGTGTTCAGTGTAAAACTCTGCGCTTCTCCTTTGCCATACTGCTCCCACTTCTTGACGCTTGAAGCCGAAGGCCGATAGAACACAGCTTCTGACGCGCGACAACAATCCTTAATTTAAGATTTAGGGGAAAATGTAGTCTTTTTCAACCAGACTCACCCACTTACGGTGACTTTTTTGATTAATTTTTCAAAATTTAACAGCATCATCCAACAATCTGTCACAAAGGAGCTATCAAGCCTGTTCCAACACTTTTTCCTCAAAGTGACGAACAATAGCGCTGAGCTCTTCGAAACGGATGGGCTTGGTCAGGAAGTCGTCCATCCCGCACTGCATGCATTTCTCTTTTTCACCGGGGAAGGCGTTCGCCGTGAGCGCCACAATAGGGATATGAGAAAAGCTTTGGGCACTCTCACGAATACGCTTGGTCGTCTCATAGCCATCCATGACCGGCATCCAACAGTCCATGAATATCAAATCAAAATGGGTTGAACCCAGCTGTTGGATGGCAATTTCGCCGTTTTCAGCAAAGTCCACTCGGCAGCCGCACTTCTCCAACATCTTGCGGGCGAGATTGCGATTGACCGTATTGTCCTCAACCAGCAGAACACGTAAGCCGGAACGCCTTGAGTCCCTGCGATCCTCAAAGGTCATCAGGCTGGGAGAAAGGATAATCGAAGTTTCATTCGGCTCCTCCACCAAAACCGAGTACAAAGCGTCGCGTAAGTGCGACTCTCTGTCCAACTTACTGAGATAGCCGGATACTCCCGCGCCCTTCAATTCAGACACATGTTCTCTTTGCGGATGTGAGGACAACGCCAAAATCGGCGCGTTTTTCTGCAAGTCCAAGGATTTGATGAACTTAATCAGATCTATAAAGTCATCTCCCGGCAGCGACTCATCCAGAATCATCGCGTTGTATGGGGCTTTAGAGTCCACCGCCTGATTCACCAGCGCCCTGACCTCTTCAGAGGTTTTAGCAATATCGCAATGCAGCAGGGATTCTTCGGAGAAAATATCCAGAGTGGCCTTGAGACTCAGCTCATTGGCATCCGCCACGAGGATGCGGCTTTCTCTGAAAATATTTTCTTCATTAAGAATTTGAGGGCTATAACTTTGCACGCGCTGACAGGACAGTTGCGCCCAATAGGTCGTGCCTTTACCTTCCTCACTTTCGATACCGAAAGAGCCGCCCATCAACTCCACGAACTGTTTACACAACGCCAACCTCAACCCTGTGCCAACTTCGTTGAGGCCCTGCGAAACCGGCGCCTCAAAGGTGTTGGACAGCAAGGTATCAATTTCATTAGGGCTGATTCCCGGGCTGCTGTCTTCTACGGTAAAGCGTATGCGCACCCGATCTTCGTCAAACGCCACCGGATGCACATGCAGCACCACCTGGCCTTTAACCGTGACCGTAATCGCAACGGAGAGCAGGCTTTCCAGCACGCGCAACAGAATATTGCGATCCGTCAGCACTCGAGTCGGCAGGCCTGCATCCACAAAGGTTTCAACGTTCAGGCCTTTGGCTTCCGACACCGCCGAAACACGCGCCACCGCCGCCTGCAGCAATGCTCGCAATTCGGTAGGCGCCAAATCCACTTGCGTCGTGCCGGCTTCCAGTTTGGAAAGGTCCAGCATATCGTTAAACAGGGTCAACAAAGACTCTGAACTCTGTTGCACCGCCAGCAAATATTCACGTTGCTCCTGAGAAACGGGGGCATCCAGCAACAGGCCGGTATAGCCAAGAATGTTGTTCATCGGTGTGCGCAGCTCGTGGCTGATATTGGCGATAAACACGCTCTTGCTTTGATTCGCCTTTACCGCCTGGGAGCGCTCGACTTGAGAGCGTTGCTCGGACTGCCGCAAAATGCGCGTCTGCTCCAGCATGCGAATACGCAGATTATTAATAGCGGTGACCACCTGACTCAGCTCGTCGGATGAGGATGGCGGCTTACGGTCCAGGGTTAAGGTCGCCGTCGGGTTATCAATCTCCAACCTGCGGCAATATTGCGACATCTTTTCCAGATGCCGACTGACCAAAAGCCAGAAGATCAACAAGAAGAAAATAGCGACGACAAAGGTTTTGACGCTCTGGGTAATCAGAATAATCAGCAGCCGGTCCCAGATTTTGTGCTGGATAGGCTCCAGTGTGGCGATGAGCGTCAAATCTCCCAGCCAGTAATTGTCCATGCCCGGCTGATAGATGGGGTACACCTTGCTGAAGGAAGGCTCACCGGATGGCGGCGTGCCAGCGGTAAACACATCCTGGTAGTTGGTGACCAGGGAGACGTTGTAAATTTCTGGCAGGCGCAGCAATCCCCGCAATAACACATCCAGGTTATCGTGGTTGATGCTCCAGAGGCTATTCGCCAATCCCGGTTCGAACGTACTTGCGACATCGTCCAGCCTAGTGTTGAGCGCCGCCACTTCCGCACGGTAATCCAGCCACAACTGTACGCCGGTGGAGACCAGGGCGACGGCTGTGCTGAACAGCAGGACGCTCGCCACGACCTTCGATCCTAAAGGATACTTACGCAGCCGTTTACTAAATTTACCCCACAAACCCCTAAACTCCCTGTTTGCCTACTACCGTTGAGAGCGCTATCGATATTGTAGCAAAACCTTACTTTGACACTTTGACGTCCAGTCGCCTATTCGCCGCCCGCCCATGGGACAGCGACAACTCTATATATGTTCCCGTCAATAATCCATCCCGCCTACGTATTCAACAGCGATCAGAAGTATAGGATGGCGCGTTGTTCAAACCACCACCGCATCGGCTTTAAGCTGGCCACACCAGGGATCAACTGCTATCTTTAGCGGAAAAACTGACTGCTAAACCTCAACTCTTCCGGTTCGGAGCTCCCCTTTTGAACGAACATGTCGTCGTAGCCCTCGCCGCCATCCTGTTTTTCGGCGTCGCATCTCAGTATATAGCCTGGAAACTGAAACTGCCTTCAATACTGTTGTTATTGCTGAGCGGTATAGTTCTGGGTCCAACGACTGGCGTACTGAACCCTGACGAAATTTTCGGCGACTTCCTGTTTCCAGCTATTTCTTTCGCCGTCGCCATCATCCTGTTCGAAGGCGGACTCAGCCTTAAACTGGCGGAACTCAAAACCAGCTCAACCGCTGTTCGCAGTCTCGTCAGCGTGGGAATCTTGATTACCTGGTTTCTCGCCTTTTTCCTGTCCTGGCTTACACTCGATGTGCCCTGGATTCTCGCTCTGCTGATCGGTGCGATTCTTACCGTCACCGGCCCCACCGTGGTGCTGCCTTTGTTGATGCTGATTCGCCCCAAAGGACAGGTTAACTCTATCCTGAAATGGGAGGGCATTCTCAACGACCCCATTGGCGCACTCCTTACTGTATTGGTGTATGAGGCCGTCGTGTCCACCAGCGTGGGCAAAGCGACGACCCTGTTTTTATCCGGCTTCTTGTTGACTGTCGTAGTAGGCGGCTTGATGGGTTTGATTGCCGGGATGTTGGTGGCGACAGCGCTACGTCATCACTGGATACCGGAGTTTCTGGGCAACACTTTCACCCTCGCGATGGTCATGTGTCTGTTCACCGCCTCCAACCTGATACAGCATGAAAGCGGCCTGTTCAGCGTTACTATTATGGGGATCTATTTAGGCAACCAGCGCCTGGTGTCGATACGCAATTTGGTGGGCTTTAAAGAAGACCTCCGCGTACTGCTGCTTTCCTCTATGTTTATCGTTCTCGCCGCCCGTCTGGATGTAAAAGACCTGGAGCACATCCATGCCGGAAGTTTCGCTTTCTTGCTACTGCTGGTGTTTCTGGTGCGTCCAGCGGCGGTTTGGGCTTCAACCGTAAAAAGCAATCTGAGCTGGAAGGAAAAAGTCTTCTTATCTTCCATGGCGCCCCGAGGCATCGTCGCCGCGGCGGTGGCCTCTCTATTCGCCGTACGCCTGCAAGGCATCGGATATGAAGAGGCGGAAGCATTACCCCCCACGATGTTTCTGATCATCATGGGCACGATTCTTATCTATGGCCTGGGCGCCAGACCGCTGGCGAAGAAACTGGCGCTGTCCGACGATAACCCGCAAGGCTGTATCATTCTTGGCTCCAACGCCTTCACCAATGCGCTCGCCAAAGCGTTGAAGAATGAAAACGTGAGCGTGCTGATTGTCGACGCACGGTGGAGCAACATTAAAGAAGCCCGTATGGAAGGAACGCCGACACTGCTGGGCAACGTCCTGTCCGAGCAGTTACTGGAGCGCGTCAATTACACAGGGATGGGACGCTTTCTGGCGTTAACGCCCAACCTGGAATTGAATTCTCTCGCCTGTATTCGTTTTTCCGACATATTCGGCGTCAAAGAGGTCTATCAGCTTGGCGAACCCGAAGATAAGGACAAACCCGCTCAGTGGATTCCCGAAGACTTGTCCGGCGTCGCCCTGTTCTCCACCCAGGCCACTTACAACCACATCATGAGGAGATTGAATCATGGCGCCGTCATCAAGCGCACTCCTCTTACCAAAGACTTCACCTACGAACAGTTTAAGGAAAAGAACCAGGATCAAGATCCATTACCGCTATGCCTTGTGGGTGAAAACGGAACATTGAACTTCTTCACCGTAAAGAAAAACCTGCAACCCAAGCCAGGACAGGTGTTGATCAGCCTCGTTGGCTAGCGTCTGCTGCTAAACTTTCTAAAGCGCTCTTTTTAGCTCAACATCAGGCAGATGCTGACGCTTTAAAGAGCCTGTTTAAACAACTTGGCATGACATGAAGGAATCATCCAACCGATGACGTCGTTAAAAAAAATAACTCACCGGATCGTTTACCCCTGCGTCTGCGCACTATTATCTTCCCCTGCATTGGCCCTCTCTCCCACACCTTTTGAAGTGGGGAACTACTCTCCTCTCGCGCAGATATTTGGGCTGCCGTCTATTCAAACAGCCCTGAACACCGCGCCATCCGGCTTTGAGGCAAGCCTGCAGCACGCCACCGCCAATACCTATGTCACACACGAGAACATCAACGAAATTTCCTATTTTGACGGCGAAGTGGCGATAACCTCGTTATCGCTGCGCTGGCGTTTCACAAACGACGCCGAACTTACCTTGAGAGCGCCCTATGTCGACCACAGCAAAGGCCTGTGGGACGATTTCATCTACGATTGGCACGAATGGTTCGGCCTTCCCCAGGGCGGCAGGACGCAGGACACCAACGATCAATTCGCCTATGTTTACCAGCGCAATGGCGAAAGGCTGCTGAATTTTCGCGAAGAAGCCTCTGGAATCGGCGATATTCGCCTTGGCTACTCCCAACAGTTGCATTTCTGGGAGCAGGATTGGCTGGCGCAACTGGAAGTTAAAGCGCCGACAGGACACGCCGATAAGCTTACCGGCAGCGGAGCCTGGGACCTTTCTGCAGGCATGGGCTGGGAAGGAGCCGTAACGGGTCCCGAGCAACGCTTCATTCCATTCGCCGGCGCCGCTGTCAGCTACCTGGGCGATAGCGACCTCAAGCTTGCTCCACTACAGAAAAACTGGGCGCTGTCCCTACGGGCTGGCGGCCATTGGCGCGCGCTGCCTTATCTCACGCTTACGGCGCAGATAGACAGCCACTCCGGGCTTTACCATAGCCAGTTGCGCGAACTGAGCAATTTCTCCCTGCAGCTGACCACCGGCGGACAAATCGCCCTCAGTGATTCGCTGGTACTGAACATCGCAATCGCAGAGGACCTTAACACTACTATCACGCCGGACTTTGTCGCCATTCTGGGTATGACCTACGGCTGGTGATTGAGTCAGAGCTCCAGATAACCTGTTATTAATTTGAGCCGACATTCGCCTGTGGTTAAGATGTCGGCTTGTCGCCTTTAGCGCCTGAGGGCGTATTTCCGCAATCCGCTACAAGATATTCCGTAGATGGACACATTCCGCAAACGGAAGTTCGCCGGAAACTTTTTCTCAGAATGATTAAACCAGGAGCAACCATATCCATGAGATTTTTAGGGCTTAACGCGGCTATCGGCGCCGCCGCACTGTTGGGAGCCAACATCGCAACCGCTTCCGAATTAGACTTCAACATTGGCGATGAGTCCGTTAATGTACAGGTCAATATGCTGCCGCAATCCAGAGATTTCGAAACAGGCCTTGGCTACCTGTACCACAAAGGCGGCGGTCACCTGCTCAACGGCGACCTGCATGCACGGGGGCAAACTGCTATCGGCAACCTGCCGACAACGGTTGGCATTGGAGCCCAGCTGGACGCTTTTACCGAAGGTGACGTCGACGGCTCAGCCATTGCATTAGGTGGATACGCGCACATCAAAATTCCCGCCGTTCCAGGATTGGGAGTCAAACTGGCAGGCCATTTCGCGCCGTCCATCACGTCCTTTCAGGACGCCGAGCAGTTCTCCCGTTTTGACGTAAAAACCACCTATCGCGTTATTCCCAACGCCGATATCTATCTGGGATACCGCGTCATCAAAGCGGACATTGAACGCAATAATGACATCACTCTGGACGAAGGCGTAAACGTCGGCTTCGCCCTGCAGTTCTAAGTCTCTGTAAACGACTTATAACGTTTAGCAAGACAAACTCTCGCCGCAGAACGCGCCTCTTCGTCGTCTGCGGCGATTTCATCGCCCTTACCCTCACTCCAGCACTTCCCCGGCTGGGACTGCTTCACAGATTCCTCAAACCAGGGTTTTCCGCCCTCCGTAAAAACCCTTAGACTAGCCCCCAACAGCCTCAATAAGAATCAACAATGGAATTGCCTATGTCATTGCGCGAGCTGAAAAAAGTTTCCGGGCTCCTGCTGCTTGTATCCATACTCTCCGCCTGTGGCGGCGGCGATGAATCTCTAGATGGCAACGGCGGTTACACGCCGCCCAAGAACGACAACAAAGTTGATCCTCCTGCCGGCGACGCCAGCGGAGAAACGCCCCCCGATCCCATTGACGGCAGACAGGTCAATGTCGCAGTACTCGCCACCCCGGGCATGCAAGAAGCCACCATCGCCCAAAAGATACTGAACGCTTTCCTGCCAGCTTCAGCTTACGCCATCTCAGCCGGAGACAAGGTGGCGGCCAATCTGAGCATTCAACAGCTGGATTATCGCGGTAATGTTATTTCCGGTGGAGTCATCTCAAGCAATGACTATTCTGTCAATCGCTCCAGCGACGGCAGCTACACCATCACCTTTGACGGCTCCATTCCGCAAAGAATTGACTTGGTTATCGCAGCGGAGCTCAGTAACGGCTCTGTCATTCGCACGGGTTTGCCCAACGCTAACAAAGGCATACTGATTACCGCCGCGTCGGAATATGCGGTTAGAGATTTCTTCAGCAGCCTGAGTTCCCAAGCCGAGCTGGACGGAATGATGCCCTGTAACGACAGTACGGATTCCTGCGGCTCACAGGCCGACGCACGCATGCTGAACTGGGCCGCATTGATGAACGGCGTGCAGGATTTCGAAGTCACCTTACCGGACAATGCAGACCTGGAAGAGACGATGGCGTTTCTTGGCGACAACGTATTATTTGACGACTTCGTCGACCAGTTCATCGCCACTATCCGCGAGAAAAAGATCGACGGCACAACATCAACCAGTATTGCGCCAGTGTTGGAAAACCGAGCCGGCCTGTACAACTCCGTATTATTCGCCACCGGACTGAACCAAGGCCTGCCCAACGGCGCTAAAACCGTGGTGTTCTCCAACCGCATCGCCACGATCAAAACCAATACGTCCGCGGAAGTCACGACCTATTCCTACCCCATCGCCAGCTTTACCGCCACAGTATTGGGCATCATCAATAACATTATCGTCGAACAGGTTCCCTGGGAGCGCCATAGCCTGACCCAAGTCTCCGACGACGTCTTCAACCAGGGCGCGCAGGCGGAAGAGGATGATATTAACGCCCATGTCGGTTCAACACTGACCTACCTGTCTCCAAGCGGCTTTTTCGATATGGCGCGCCTGCAAACTCAGTACATTACCCGGGAAGACAGCGCCAGCCCTACCGGCTGGTTGACTAACCCTTTCTATACTCGCCTGTACACCACAAAATCGACCAATGACGACAGCACATCCTCACCCTCCATGGCCTCCGCTTACTTGAGCGATGGATTTGCGATTGAACTGGCCGCCAAGTCAACGGGAGGGTATAGCCGCGAGCTGACGCTGGAAAAATTGAACACTTTCGGCTGGCTTTTCCATAGCAAACAATCCTCGAACTTCAGCACGGACGTGATCAATGGCGGCGATTATGGTGTGATCAGCCTGCGCCAGAACCTGTCCACAGACCCGGTCATGACGGTCGTTGGCGCGATTCACCACTGGCAAGCGACCTCAAGCGATATTGCGCAAACGCAACCCGCTCCGGTTGCAGGCGATCCCGACATCTATCACACCTATCAGATGAGCCGTAGCGCGGACGGCTCCGCCTCAGGCGTCGGCATGTCAACGGAAACGCCCGCGTCTCTGGCGCTGGAGCGACTGCCGACCATCAAGTACAACAACGCTGATAAAGTCTATGAAACGCAATATACCGGACGAATCAAAGCTGGCTCAGCCAGCGGCGTCAGTGACCCTTCCGGCAATGTCCTGTCGTTCAATATAGACAGCGATACGGACGGCCAAGGCATCATTCATGCGGTGAAGTTGTCAGACACGGACATTAACTACGCCGGCGCCAGCTATGTGTTATATGGCAATAGTTTAGGCATCAGCGGGGGCGCGACCTTATTCGGGAATCACAACCTGTCCACCCTGACCTTCGACGACGCCTCGGTCGCAACCCTCCATCTGAACGAGCGCCGGGTGACGCAGACCATTGGCAGCCAGACACTCAGCGATATTGAAAATCACGATGCGGATTACTCTTTAACGCCACAAGCGTCTCCCGCCGCCAACACGGGAGCGGACAGAAACCTTCTTAAGCTGGATTTCACCGATCCGCAGCCCGCAGGTGGAAAAACGCTGACAATGGAAGGATTCGCCGCCAGCGGCGGCAATCTGCTGATTTTACTGGTGCGTTACGGCGACCGTATCGGATTGGTATATGGCTTCAAGCAACAAGCGTTGACCGCAAACTCAGATTAAACGCCCTTCCCCTGCTCTCCACATTGACGTTGTGGAGAGCAGGCCATAGCTCGCCCTCCTTCCTGCCCAAAGTGTTGAATCAGCTAAACTAAATACGCAAAATAAAATCTGCTAGCAAAAACGATGGGTAGTACATGAAGAATTACCGCAGCTATGCCGTTATTGCCTTTAGCGGCGCATTAGTTTGGCTTTTTACATTTTCACTCTGGTATGACTTACATGCTCTGGTGGTTAAGGATGATAAAAAAGAGCTCAAGGCCTCGAACGTGAATCTGATACCCACCGCACCTCTTCCTGATTTCAGCAGCTATGAAGATGTCGGTGAAAAGAAAGAAGCGTTTTTCTCTTACTTGTTGCCATTGGTGCAACAAGCCAATCGACAAATCAAAGAAGAGCGCCAGTTCATCCAAATGATGCAGCGTCAAACCACATTCTCGACGGAAGATACCGCTCGCCTGCAACGCTTGGCGGAAACTTATCGAGTGCCGTTTGACGACGCTTTCAACAACGACTTTTTCAAACTGATGCTGCGCAGAGTGGATACGATTCCACCCTCTCTGGTGCTGGCGCAGGCGGCCAATGAGTCCGGCTGGGGAGGCTCCCGCTTCGCCCGTGAAGGCAACAACTTATTCGGACAGTGGTGCTTCAAGCCCGGATGCGGCATTGAGCCCGCGCAGCGCGCCTCTCACCTGCAGCACGAAGTCGCGCGTTTCGATACGGTTTACCACTCTGTGATGAGCTACATGCGCAACCTCAACCGGAATCTGCACTATATCGACCTTCGTAAAACCAGAGAAAAACTCCGAGCTCAAGGGCTCGCCGTCACCGGACAAAGCCTGACCCCAGGCCTGGCGAAATACTCTACCCGGGGAGAAGCTTATATTGCGGAAATACAGGGTATGATCCGCGCCAATGACCTGGAGAAGTACGACCAACCCAGTGACGCCGCAACACTTTGATCAACCGAAGTTACCGGATGGAAACGCGACCATTGGTTATTTAATTCAGAAATTCCTGCCGGGGTTGCGTAAAATGAAATGGATTCCACCCGACTATGGGACACACTATGAGCATCAATCTAGCCCGTAACCGCTTCTCCGAGACAGCTCGTTTAGAATCAGAAAATCCTCCATCGGTTTCTGGCGCCCAGTTGTGGAAAAAGTTGGGCGCGGCAGCCTCCGCCGCCGGCGTTACAGCGGTAGAGCATGCATTGACGCTCTATTACACCGCCGCATCGCCCAACACGCCGGTATGGTGTAAAACCGTCATCTACGGCGCTCTGGGGTATTTTATATCGCTGATAGACGGCATTCCTGACCTGACGCCCATTCTGGGCTATACCGACGACCTCACGGTTATGGCCGGCGCTATCGCCACGATCGCTGCACATATTACCCCTGAAATACGACGCCAGGCGCAGGAAAAAACGGCAGCCTGGTTCAAAACCGACAAGAAGCAGACATCTCAGCAAGGGAGCAATTGATGGCGGTATCGCAAGTACACTGACCCACACCACACAAGAACCGGAGGGCGACTCGCCCAGCCGGAGAATAAACGCCGAAAGAGCGACAGGCGACCTGAAAACATTCGCCTGGATAATCAAAAATAAGACTTCCTGAAAACACAATAACGAGATATTTCGACGAATGTTGAGCTTTCTTCCACATTGGCTAAGAGGCGTTCTAGCCGTCCTCTTGATCCTGCTTTCAACGACTATTTTATTTCCTTTCGTGCTGGCGCTGGCTTTTATCAAGCTGCTGATACCGATTAGCGTTACACGTAAATACTGCACCATCATGCTGATCGGCATCGCTGGACTGTGGATCAATATCAATAATGGGCTGCTGTATCTTCTTCACAACATTCAGTGGGATGTGGAAGGGGATACCGATCTCAATCCTAATGACTGGTATTTGGTCACCTGCAATCACCAAACCTGGGCGGATATCCCCATTGTACAGAGGGTGCTTAACGGCAAAGTTCCGATGCTGAAATTTTTCCTAAAGCAGGAACTGATTTGGGTGCCGTTAATTGGCGTGGCCTGGTGGGCGCTGGATTTTCCATTCATGAAGCGCTACTCCCGGGAACAAATTGAGCGCAACCCCGCATTGAAAGGCAAAGACTTGGAAACCACCAAAAAAGCCTGTGAGAAGTTTAAATACACTCCTGTCACCGTGTTTAACTTCCTGGAGGGCACACGCTTTACCCAGGCCAAGCACGATCATCAAAAATCGCCCTATAAGCACCTGCTAAAGCCCAAAGCCGGCGGAGCCGCTTTTGTCTTGGGGGCGATGGGAGAACATCTGCACACGATGCTCAACATTACTATTCATTACCCCGGCAAAGCGCTTGGATTTTGGGGGCTAGCGTCAGGTCGAATCAAAAAGGTAGTGATCCGCATTGAGAAAATTCGCATTCCCGATCAGTTTCTCAGTCGGGACTATATGAACGATGCTGAGTTTCGCTCAGAGTTTCAGGAGTGGATCGCACAGCTATGGCGAAGAAAAGACGAGCAGTTGGAGCAGCTTCACCAGCAATACGCATCTTGAAGCCAGCAAATAGACTTTGTGAAAGTGAATAATCTAAACGCGACTATTCACGCTCAAAGCGGGCACTAAAAACCAAAAAAGGAGGGATATCCCTCCTTTTTCTAATACTGCTTCATACCACGTATGACGCGCTTATTTTCTTCCCGACCGTCTCAACGCCGCAGGCGTAAAGTCCTGAGAGCTGGCGTCCAGATTGAACTCATACCCCTTCGGCTCTTCATTGGTTAAACCCAGAGCCAAGTAGCGTCCGGAAAGCAGGTCATACAGCACTTCTGCGGAGAACCAGGAGATCTTCTGATCGTAGAAGTACACATGGTGTCCTTCCGCAACGCGCCATAGCTCGCCACGGCCGTCATAATGATCCGCCAGGCCGATTTGCCAGGTATCCTCGTCAACATAGAAAACGCGTTTCGCGTAGATATGTCTGGCGCCGGCCTTCAAAGTGCCTTCCACCACCCATACGCGGTGTAATTCGTAACGCGCCATATCCTGATTCAAATGACCAGGCTGCACCAGCTCGGAATACTTCACTTTTTTCGAGCTGAGATCGTAGGCGTTGTAAGGCAGATAAATTTCCTTCTTGCCCAGTACTTTCCAGTCATAACGATCCGGCGCGCCGTTGAACATATCGAAGTTATCAGTGGTGCGCAGGCCGTCTGAAGCGGTGCCCGGGCCGTCGTAGGCGACCTGAGGGGCGCGACGCACGCGACGCTGGCCTTCGTTATAGATCCAGGCGCGGCGAGGCTCCTTGACCTGGTTCAGAGTTTCATGCACCAACAATACGTTGCCCGCCAGTCGTGCGGGAGATTCTATTTCTTGCTTGAAATAGAAAATAACGTTGGGGTCCGCGCCAGATTTGTAGTCAGACAATGAGCTGACATAGCTTAACTGTTCGGAGAATATAACTGGCGTGAAATCGCCGTTCGCCAAAGGCGTCACCTGCGCCACGCGCCGACTCAAAGAGCCTCCGCGCCAACGGGTGATGTGGTTCCAGATAATCTGTTTGGCCTGATCGGATGAGCTGCCGCTCAAGATGGGAAACGCCACCGCCATCTGATAGTCAGTGATGCCGTTGCCGTCCGCCACCAACTCTACAGAAGTCGCGTTGTTCTTCGCCGCATCATAGACCTTCTGATCATAGGCGGAAGTACGATGGGTGGGATACACCTTGATCTTGTAGCTGCCCGGGTATTTCTTCAGCATCGCCATCTGGCCGGCGGACAGGTGATCTTTATACTGATCCGCATTCGACGCGCTTATCACGAACTTGGGCTTTTCAGCCGCGAACGGATTAATGTAATCAACACCGTCATAACCAGCAGGAATTGTCTTTAACCCACCATCCCAGGCTGGAATGCTTCCATCAGCATTACCCGCTTTTTCCGCACCGACAGGCGTCAACGTATCGCCCAATTTAGAAGCTTCGCCCGCTGGGACTTTGGCCCAGGCGAGAGAAGACGATATCGCCAGCGCTAAAGCGCTGAGTTTTATTATTGCATTCAATCTCATTGAGGCTACCTCATAAACCTTAAATAACTTGTCTAAACCCTAAAATGATACCGATACGCTTGCAGAAACGTTGTCCCGGTCATTGAGGTAATTGTACGGCTCGCCCCCGAAGTAGTTGGTGTAGCCAATGGAGGCGGAATACTTGTTCAGATAGACGCCCTTCAAAGTCAGGCCTACCGCTTTAGAGCCTTCTTTGAAAGGCGCTCCAGGCTCCGGCGCATAACCTTTGACGTCGTGACTCCACGCCAGTGACGGCTCTAAGTTAATGCCTGCGAAAACATTCGGATAATCAAGCGTGAAGCGCATGCGATAGCCTGCGGAGAAGTCGGTGACGAAACCTTCGTCCTCACAGAAAGAAGGATTAAGGTTCACCGCCTCACAACTGGCGCCGGAATCATTCACGACCGGCCCTGTACCATATGTGCTATCGCGCCCATAACGAGAGTTGTTCGGCAGGTCATGCACAAATACTGCGCCAACCTCCGAGACGAACGTCAGTCTGCTCGCCCCCAGTATCTGGTCGATAAACTTGATAAAAGTCACTTGCGCCTGTGTCACCGCGAACTCATCGTATCCCCGAATAGTATCCCCGGCAGAGGCGCCAGCATCGTAAAAAGCGCTGTAGGGCTGGTTTTTACTCGCTGCTGTTAACTCAAATGAGTTTTTCTGGATGGGCAGTTTTGGTCTGTGAGTAACCTCACCGCCTATTGACCAGCCACTATCAGTACTAGTGTTAAAGCTGATACCGAAAAGCTGAATGTCTTCAGGGTACTCAATAAAGTACTTAGCGCCAACACCACCACTGCCTGAGCCTTTCACGAAAGAGGCGTACGGCAGCCTGCTGTGATAGTTAATGTAGTAGAAGCCAAATTCAGTGTCGCCTAAATCTGCAGCATACCAACGCACCGCCAAACCATATTGGCCATTATTATCAGGCTCACGATCACCAAGCCTTTCATTAACCAAAGACCCGGTGCCGGCATCAAGATTAATCACCTGTGATTCAGGGAGCTGGGCCGTAGTAACAATTCCACCACAGCCATCAGCAGCGGAATCACTATTAGAGAAGAATGTGCCGCAAGGATCCGCTTCCGCCTTTTCCCACTCAATTTGATAAAAGAACTCAGTAGTCAGATCTTCGGATAGACCAACGGATGTATAGAACATATTAACGGGAAGCAGAACGTCCTTAACTTCAGCACCAGGCGCACGAGCTGCAGAGGCGTCTATCGGATTGATAATATTTACGCCACCGAGTATAAACGTACTTTCACCCCAACTGACCACTTGCCGTCCCAATCTGGCGTTCACCGGCGTATCGCCGAAATACCAGTCCCCCCAGACATAAGCATCAAGAAAGCGCACATCCGCACCCGCCTGCTCCAACGCCTGATCATTCAGTGGCCGTGTCTGGCCAACTTCATCATAGGCTCGGCCTTCATCCATTAACTCTTTGTCGTAAAAGTAACGCAAGCGCGTAAACCCGCCATAGTCGCCATAACGCAACATCAGGTCGGAGGTACCTTTGATAATTTTTGAGTAGGTTTCGCCTTGCTTAAAGTTCCAGTTTCCGTTGTCACTATTATGAGACGAAGCTGCTTCTGAATACGGCCCTGGACAGCCCGAGCCACCCTCACAAAGCCCCTGGTTGCCAGGACTCAACTGATTCTTGTCGCGATCGGATATCCGCCAGCTAGCTCCGGCGGTGAGGGTGGTGTCCAGCGAGCCTTCAATGTCGCCCAGATAAAATTGAAACGCCTGCGCCGGAGCAGAGATTATCGCCGCCACTGCGGCGGCCAACGGTAATTTGGTCCACTGACGCCAACGTTTATTTTTATTTATCATCGAACGCTACTCCGTTATTTTTCTTAGATCTTCATGCCATGCAGGAAGACGTTCTGTGTAAACCCAATTTTTGTTTGTTTTATTATCGACCCCTAGAAGATGTAAAAGACGTGAAATCACGGCGGAATCTTCTACGATGAAAGTCTCATACACTATAGACGCTAATGCCCGGATTCACCAATAGTCTAAATAAAAAACGCAAGTTATGAAAAAATAAGAAAGTTATGGGTTTTATTAAGGATTTTCAGGCGGCAAACACATAGCAAATTCGACCTGTTTTAGCATGGGTATTTTTTACGGTATTTATGTCATATAAGAATTGCTAAACAGGTCGCAAAATCTATCTCATTCCCCTATCTATTTATGCTTTAACCCTAACGAAAAACTATCCCGCGCCCTCACATTGCATTTGCAACGTAAGCGAGACATGATGAATCCAAGGTCAGACGGCTGCGCCGTCAACAAAAAATAAGAGAAACACACCAAAAACAATAGGAGAAAAACATGAATGCGAGAGAGGTTGTAATTGTGTCGGGAGCCAGAACCCCAATGGGCGGTTTTCAGGGTTCCCTGAGTTCATTGACCGCTGTGGAGCTGGCCGCTGCGTCTATTAAAGAAGCCATTTCCCGCGCCAGCCTGAAACCTGACGACATTCAGGAAGTCATCATGGGCTGCGTTCTTCCCGCAGGCCTGAAGCAAGGCCCCGCGAGACAGGCCATGCTGGACGCCGGCATTCCCAACTCTACAGGCGCCACCACAATCAACAAGCTATGCGGCTCCGGCATGAAAGCCACCATGCTCGCGCATGACCTGATTGTCGCCGGGACTAACGAAGTCATGATTGCCGGCGGTATGGAAAGCATGAGCAACGCGCCTTATCTGCTGCCAAAGGCCCGTTCAGGCTATCGCATGGGCCATGGCGAAGTAAAAGACCACATGTTCCTTGATGGACTGGAAGACGCAAAAACCGGACGCCTGATGGGCTCATTCGCTGAGGAAGTCGCCGGTAAGTTCGGTATCACCCGCGAGCGGATGGATGATTTCGCCATCAGATCGTTGAAACTTGCCCAGGACGCGATTGAAAGCGGCGCGCTGAAGGACGAAATTGTTCCTGTCACAGTATCGTCGCGCAAGGGCGACTTCCTGGTAGAGCATGACGAGCAGCCAGGCTCAGCCAATCTTGAAAAGATTCCCACACTGAGACCCGCATTTCAGAAAGACGGCTCCATCACTGCCGCCAACTCCAGCTCTATCTCCGACGGCGCTTCAGCCATGGTATTGATGAGTCGTGAGGAAGCTGACCGCCGCGGCGCGAAGCCTTTCGCCAAAATCGTCGCTCACAGCACCCATTCCCAGGCTCCTTCAGAGTTCACCATTGCCCCTATCGGCGCCATTCAAAAGGTTCTGCAGAAAGCGGGCTGGTCAAAGGATGAAGTCGACCTGTTTGAAATCAACGAAGCTTTCGCCATGGTGACCATGCTGGCGATTCAGGAGTTGGGCTTGGATGGAGAGAAAGTCAATGTGTTCGGCGGCGCCTGCGCTCAGGGCCATCCCGTTGGCTCAACCGGCTCACGAATCATCATTACCCTCATGCATGCACTGAAGCGTCTAGGCAAGAAGCGCGGCGTAGCGGCGCTCTGTATCGGCGGAGGCGAAGCAACTGCAGTCGCCATTGAGCTTATCTAATCAGATAATGCCCATTAAATATGACAAGGGGCCGTATTCGGCCCCTTGTCATTACTGAGGAATATCAGGGACGGTGCGGCGACGCCAAGTATTCCTGAGACTGCATTTCCAGCAATCGACTCTCTGTTCTCTCAAATTCAAATTTGAGTCGCTCGCCCTGGTATATTTCATTAATGGCGGCGGCGGCGGAAATAATCACTTTTACGCGGCGATCATAAAACTCGTCTACCAAGTTTATAAATCTCCGCGCCTGATCTTCTTTATTGGCCTCAAGCACAGGGACGTTGCTTACCAATACGGCGTGAAACTCACGCGCCAGTTCTATGTAGTCGTTTTGACTGCGGGGACCATCGCACAGCTCTTTAAAGTCAAACCAGATAACGTCATCCGCCCGACGTATCGCGTTCAACTTGCGACCATTAATCAGAATATCGGTTTGGTGAGCCCCGGCTTCCACGGCCAAACGCTCGTAACTTTGCGCCAGACTCAACTGGGCGTCTTCATCCAAAGGATAGTGATAGAGCTCCGCCTGTTGCAGCGTTCGCAGGCGATAGTCCGTACCGCCGTCAACATTCACCACTTCGGTATGCTGATTCAACAAAGCAATTGCGGGCAGGAATCGTTGCCGCTGTAAACCGTCTTTATACAAGCCGTCAGGCACGATATTCGAAGTGCACACCAATGAAACGCCCCGCTCAAACAAGGCTTCAAGCAAGGTGGCGAGGATCATGGCGTCGCCAATATCGGTGACAAAGAACTCATCGAAGCAAATGACCCGCGCGTCGCGGCTGAAGTTATCAGCGACGATCTCCAGCGGATTCTTTTCCCCTTTGAGCTGCTTCAACTCCTGATGCACCCTCTGCATGAAGCGATGAAAGTGCACGCGCATTTTGCGTTTAAAAGGCAGACACTCATAAAAAGTGTCCATCAGATAGGTTTTGCCACGCCCGACGCCCCCCCAGAAGTACAAGCCCTTCTCGGGAGTGGTATCCGCTTTGGTCAGCCCGATTTTCCGCGCCAGGCGCTGAATACGGCTAGCCTGAAGACGTTTGCTTTCCGCCGCCGTCAGGCGTTCAAACAACACCTGCAGCTTTTCAACCGCCATTTCCTGAGCGGGGTCATAGGAGAAATTCTGGCGTTCGAGATCTTGTCGATACTTTTCAATAGGAGTCGTCACTGCCTGACTCGCCTCACTGATAAATGATGTTCAAGTCGCCAACTAATTATAGTTGGCCGAAATTGCGCGCTTATTTTGCCTTTTTCTAAACATATTGACTACACAGGTAAGGGATATTCCCGACCCCTTCACATGCCCCGTCGTTGCGAGGGTCCAGTGCGACCAAAAGCTACCCGCCAGCAATGGAAATCGAGGCGCTTTTGTCGTTATACTACCTCACTCCTCCGGTTCACAATTCCTTGCAAATTTAAGTGTTGAAAGAATTATGGGATCTACCATTGTTATAGCGGCGGTAACTTTTCTGGTCGGTTTAGGCCTGGGCGTTCTGCTGCACAAGCTGCTGCATTCTGAAACCGCTAAAAACCGGCGTTTGGAACGCCAGATCGATCATCTGCAGGATCAACACACCCGCTATCAAGCGGAAGTCGCCGAGCACTTCTCTCGTACAGCGGAGATGCTGGGCAAGCTTAACGCCAACTATCGCGATATATTCAATCATCTGGCTGTCGGCGCCGAGCGCCTTTGCAGCGACAGCGAATTCAAGTCGCTGGTGTCGTCCGCCACGCCTTCGCTATCCGTGAAGCGTAAAGAGGGTAAAAGCAAAGCTGAAGAAGATACGGTCTTTGAACCGCCTCGGGACTACGCTCCCAAAGCGGACCCTAAAGAAAAAGGCACTTTATCGGAGGATTATGGGTTCGAAAGCCGATCACATAATTCGCCAGAAGCCGCTTCTGAAGGCGAGAAATACTAGTCCGCCTTCATGCGCGATAATCCGGTTAAACCGGGTTATCGCCATCGAAGAAACTCACTTCCACATCTACGCTACCAGCAAGTGCTTTACCAAGAGCCTGCACGCCATAGCGCTCTGTCGCATGATGCCCCGCAGCGACATATACAATTCCCTGCTCTCGGGCGCTGTGCACAGTCTGCTCTGATATTTCGCCGCTTAAATAAACATCCACCCCCATACTGACCGCCTGATCGATAAACCCTTGCGCCCCACCAGTACACCAGGCGACGGTGCTGACCACTTGGTCTGGGTCATCTCCAATAATCAAAGGCGCACGCTGTAAACGGCTGGCAAGATACTCGGACAAGCCACTGACAGTCATTGGCTGAGGCAATGCGCCCCGCCACAACAACCCATCCACATCCCCCGCTTTCACCCTGCTCTCAACGGTAAAGCCCAAGTGCGCAGCCAGCGCGGCGTTATTGCCATAGTCAGGGTGAATATCCAGCGGAAGGTGGTAGGCGATCAGATTAATGTCGTGTTGCAACAGTTTAGCGATGCGCCTGCGCTTCATACCGACAATCGCCGCGCTTTCGCCTTTCCAGAAATATCCGTGGTGCACCAGCACCGCATCAGCTCCTTGCTCAATCGCAGCGTCCAGCAACTGCTCGCTGGCCGTAACGCCGCACAGTATTTTGCGGACATCCTTGCGCCCTTCCACCTGTAAACCATTAGGGCAGTAGTCCCTGATCCGGTCCGGTTGTAACCAGTTGTTCAGCAGTGTCATTATTGTCGAGATATCAGTCATGGCCTACTCCTCCATCGTTGCAGTTATGTTAACATTCCGCGCCAGTGCCGCCAAAGAACGAGAAAAATGAGACAGTTAGCAGCCTATGGAATCGCCGTGGCAATTGGTTTGTTAGCCGCTGGCGCTTATCTCTTTTTTATGAAGCATCCGACATCGCAGCCCCAGCCGGCATTGACTTCATTCGCCGACGCCGTTGAGCAGACGCTGCCTTCCGTCGTCAATATCTACAGCGAAGAACCCAACCCCGCGCTGTCCGACGCTATTTGGAACAACCCCTTATTCTCCAACTACTCCAAGAATATTACGCCCCCGGAGCCCACGCTAAGCAGACTGGGCTCCGGCGTCATCATCGATAAACAAGGGCATATCCTGACCAATTACCATGTGGTTAAGTCCACGGAACTGATCAGGATCATGCTGTCCGATGGACGGGAAACCCCCGCAGAAATCGTAGGCTTGGACAGTGAAGCCGACCTCGCCGTACTAAAACCCAAACAGGACGGACTTCAGGCTATCCCAGTCAGCCAATCTCAACCCCGAGTGGGAGATATTGTACTGGCGATCGGCAACCCGTTTGGCGTCGGCCAGGCCGTGACGCAAGGCATCATAAGCGGACTGGGGCGATCAAACCTGGGGCTCGCCACCTATGAAAATTACATTCAGACAGATGTCGCCATCAACCCGGGGAATTCCGGCGGAGCCTTGATTAACGCCAAAGGCGAGTTGGTCGGCATCGTCACCGCGGTGTTCTCAACTACAGGTGGCTACCAGGGCATTAGCTTCGCCATCCCCGCGCAGTCGGCCATGGCGATAGCTCAGGACTTAATCCAGTACGGACGGGTGATTCGCGGATATCTGGGAGTGGAAATGCATGAGCTGGCGCGTCATGAGGCGGATTTTTTCGGCCTCACGGACACCAATGGATTATTGATAACAGGCGTCCAGCCAGATAGCCCAGGTAGTAAAGCAGGATTAGAGGCTGGCGATGTGCTTTTAATGATCAACGACATGCCCATGAGGACATCACAACAAGCCAGGGACTTTGTTTCACACAACAAGCCTGGAGATCAGATCAAGTTGACGGTGTTCAGGCGCGGCCAGTCCGTAAATCTGACCGCCACCTTACAACAGCGCGCAGGCAATGAAGGGGATTAACCTGAGGTTATCCCCTTACCGACTCCAAAGCCTCTATCAGCGCCTTCAGCATTGCTTCATTTTCTTCGTGGCTTCCAACCGTCAAACGTAAGCACCCTGCCAGCTTGGGATGTCCGCCATCTAACAACTTAATCAAAACGCCGCGTTTTTTCATTTCACTGAAGACGGACTTGGCTGGCAAGTCGACACGCACCAAAATAAAGTTCGCCTCACTAGGGTAGACTGACACGCCAGCCACCTCTTCGAGCTTGGCGCTTAACCAGCGCCGCTGCTCTCGCAGCGCTTCTGTCTGTTTCACGAACTCTGGGAAATGCCGGATAGCCGTCAATACCGCGTTTTGCGTCAGGCAGTTGATATTGTATGGAAGGCGTACTTTATTCAGTTGCTCAATCCATTCCTGCGCGCCGAACAGCATTCCGAAACGCAGTCCCGCCAATCCAACCTTCGAGAAGGTTCGCATCACCACAACATTGTCGTATTCGCTGACCCAGCTCATATAATCCGCGTCGGTAAAAGCCGTGTACGCCTCATCAATCACCACCAGTCCAGGGCTTACGGCAACAATCTGGCGCAGCGTTTCATCATCAAACAGGTTGCCTGTTGGATTGTTAGGCTGAGCAATAAAAACCAGTGCGGGTTGATGACGTTTGATTGCGTCCAGCGTCGCCTGAGCGTCTATCTGGAATTCGTCATTCAGCGGAACGCCCACATACTCCGCGCCGATGAATGTCGCAATCATCTTATACATGACGAAGCTGGGCTCAACGGAGAGAATTGTCCGTCCCGGCCCAGCGACCGCCATAGCGAGAATCTGGATGATCTCGTCCGAACCATTGCCGAACAGCATATCCACAGCATCAGGCAGGCTATAGAGCTCCCTTAACGCCGCTCTAATGGCGCCAGCGTCAGGGTCTGGATAGCGATTAATGGCTGCATCGCGCAAATCCGCCCCTAATTCGGCTTTTAACGCAGCGGGAAAGTCGAAAGGATTTTCCATTGCATCCAGCTTGATCAGACCTGCGGCGTCCGCAACGTGATATGCGGAAAGCGCCTGAACTTCAGGGCGCACCCACTGGGTAATTCTGTCTTTAACGGACATAAGCCTATTCCTCGACTATGCGATACTCTGCGGATCGGGCGTGGGCGGTCAGCCCTTCCCCACGCGCGAGCACCGACGCAATGCGCCCGGCGTCAGAAGCGCCGCGACTGGAAAAATTGATCAGGGAAGAACGCTTCTGGAAATCATACACGCCCAAAGGGCTTGAGAAGCGGGCAGTGCCTGACGTCGGCAATACATGGTTCGGTCCCGCGCAATAGTCGCCTAAAGCTTCCGCCGTATAACGCCCCATAAATATGGCGCCGGCATGCCTGATATGAGGCAACAACGCATCAGGATCAGCAACCGAAAGCTCCAAGTGCTCAGGCGCGATAAGGTTAACCACCTCAACAGCGTCTTTAAGATCAGCGACTTTAATAAAAGCACCCCGCTCTTTTAAAGACACAGAAATAATATCCTTACGCTCCATACCCGGCAGCAGCTTCTCGATTGAGGCCTTCACCGCAGACAGGCAGCCCGCGTCAGGAGAAATAAGAATCGCCTGAGCATCCTGATCGTGCTCCGCCTGGGAGAACAGATCCATAGCGATCCAGTCTGGGTCCGTACCGCCATCGCAAACCACGCAGATTTCCGAAGGACCGGCGATCATGTCGATGCCAACGGTCCCGAACACCATACGCTTCGCCATCGCCACGTAAATATTGCCGGGACCGACAATTTTATCGACCTTGGGAACGGTTTCTGTGCCGTAAGCTAAAGCCGCAACAGCTTGCGCGCCGCCAACGGTAAACACTCGATCGACTCCCGCCACCGCCGCTGCGGCAAGCACCAATTCGTTCACTTCGCCACGCGGAGTCGGCACGGTCATAATAATGGAGCCGACCCCCGCTACTTTCGCGGGAATCGCGTTCATAAGCACGGAAGAGGGATAAGCAGCCTTGCCGCCTGGAACATAGATGCCTACGCGATCCAAGGGAACCACCTGCTGCCCCAAGACAGTTCCATCCTCCTCCTGATAGGTCCAGGAGGGCTGAGCCTGCTTCTCATGATAACGCCGGATGCGCTCGGCGGCGCTTTCCAGCGCGCTTTTCAACTCGGGACTAATAGAGGCGAGCGCCTGTTGCAGGCGATGATGCGGGATCTCCAGAGCGCTCATTGAGGTTGCGCTCATATGATCAAAGCGATTTGTATATTCCAGCACCGCTTCATCACCACGAACGCGCACATCTTTCAGCACGCTCTCCACAACGCGATTCACTTCCGCGCTATCATCTTCCTGAAAAGCCAGCAAAGCTTCCAGCTGCGACTTAAAATCCGCCTGACTGCTATCTAATTCACGCATATCTGCAGTTCGCCTCATCCGCTACTTCATTAGTGTTCGCCCACGCCGACCTCTGCCCAAGCAGAGGCTCATCAAATCACTCAGCGCCCACCGCCTGCGCCAGTTTGTCGAGTATTGGCTGCAAACTGGCGTGTTTCATTTTCATTGAGGCGCTGTTGGCAATCAGCCTGGAGCTGATGTCGCATATCTTCTCGCGCGGCTCCAACCCGTTGGCCACGAGGGTATTGCCCGTATCGACAATATCTACAATTTCATCCGCCAACCCCATCAGCGGAGCTAGTTCCATGCCGCCATACAACTTGATGATGTCGGCCTGGATACCCTTGCCCGCGTAATAGCGCTTGGCGATGTTGACGAACTTGGTCGCCACTTTGATACGTCCCGATTTAGGCGTTGCGCCTTTCATCGCCGCCGTCATCAAACGACAGGTGGCGATTTTGAGGTCTAACGGTTCATAGAGGCCATCATAGCCGTGCTCCATCAGCACATCCTTACCCGCCACTCCCAAATCCGCCACACCATGCTGCACGTAGGTTGGGACGTCTGTGGCGCGCAACACCACCAACCGCACATTGGGCTGGTTGGTGGTGAAGATCAGTTTGCGGCTTTTCTTTATATCGTCTTCCGGTTCAATACCGGCCGCCGCCAACAGCGGCAATGTATCGTCCAGGATACGCCCCTTGGACAGGGCGATGGTGATGATCGCACTCATTACAGGATTCCGGATATTGGTGAATTGCTTCAGCCCGGCAGCCGACGAATCTTCGCGCCTAACAACTGCATTTTTTCTTCAATACACTCATAACCACGGTCGATATGATAAATGCGGTCTACAAGGGTATCCCCTTCCGCCACCAGTCCGGCGATAACCAGGCTGGCGGAAGCGCGTAAGTCCGTCGCCATAACCGGAGCGCCAGTCAAAGACTCCACCCCCTCAACGATAGCAGTATTGCCTTCCAGCTTGATCTTCGCGCCCATGCGACGCAGTTCCTGCACGTGCATGAAGCGGTTCTCAAATACGGTTTCAACAATGGCGCCCGTACCTTCCGCCACGGTGTTCATAGCGACGAACTGCGCCTGCATATCTGTTGGGAAAGCAGGATAAGGAGCAGTGCGCAAGCTTACCGCTTTCGGCCGGGCTCCTTTCATATCCAGCTCGATCCAGTCTGGGCCTGTGCTGATATGTGCGCCGGCTTCATCCAGCTTCAACAGGACCGCTTCCAAAATATCTTCACGCGTGTCTTTCACTCTAACCCGACCACGAGTTGCTGCGGCGGCCACCAGATAGGTTCCTGTCTCCACTCGATCCGGCAATACGTTGTAGCGGCAACCATGCAGACGCGGCACACCGTTAATTTCAATGGTTGAAGAGCCATGGCCGCGGATATCGGCGCCCATTGCAATCAGACACTCGGCAAGATCAATGACCTCGGGCTCACGTGCGGCGTTCTCAATTACCGTTTTACCATCCGCCAGCGTCGCCGCCATCAGAAGGTTCTCCGTGCCAGTCACCGTCACGGTATCCATATAGATATGCGCGCCTTTCAGACGACCATTGGTTTTCGCTTTGATATAGCCGCCTTCGACCAGAATATCAGCGCCCATGGCTTCCAAACCGCGAATGTGCAGATCAACGGGTCTGCTGCCGATCGCGCAACCGCCCGGCAAGGAAACTTCCGCTTCGCCAAAGTGAGCCAGCATTGGCCCCAGCACCAGAATGGAAGCCCGCATGGTTTTTACCAGCTCATAAGGCGCAGTCAGATGCTTGATGGTATTGGCGTGTACTTCCACACACATTTTTTCGTCGATCATCAACTCAACGCCCATGCGGCCCAGCAGCTCGATCATGGTGGTGATGTCATTAAGGTGCGGCAGGTTGCCTATGGTGACGGGCTCGTCCGCCAACAATGTCGCAGCAAGGATTGGTAATGCGGAGTTCTTCGCGCCGGAGATACGAATATCCCCATTAAGCGGCTTGCTACCGCCGATCAATAATTTGTCCATTAAACTTACCTGGGTTGGAAAACGAATTATTTATTCGCGGCGGCCCACTCGTCGGGAGTGTATGTTTTGATAGAAACAGCGTGTACGGTGCCGTCAGCGATCAGATCATGGATGCAGCTGTACACCGCTTGCTGTTTTTTGACGGGAGAAAGGCCGGCGAAACGTTCACCGACGGCAACAACCTGATAATGATAGCCATCACCTTCTACACGGACTTCACAGTCGGACAGCTTTTCTTGCAAAATTTCTTGCAATGCTTCGGGTTGCATGCGCCCACTCCTCGTTATTCGTTAGCTGAACTAAACGAGACATTTTACCCCAAGCAGGGGCCAGGCCCAAGTTATGGATTGGAAACAATTTGCAGCGACTGCCGCAAATTGTTTTTTGGAAGGATATTTATTTAGCTAGACTGACTCATCCGCCAATGGCAAAACAGTCTCCACTCCGCTAACCCGCGCAATATCAAACATCTTGCCGGACAGACCTGACACACTGACATTCAAGCCTTTGGCCTCAGCTGCTGCAACCAGGCGCAACAACAATGATATCAACACGCTTTGCGCATTTTCGACGAGAGAGACATCGATACGCAGCGGCGAAGCCGCGTCGGCGGATTGCACTGCCTTTTCGCCTTCGGCCAGCAAGTCAGCCACATTAGAGAGATCAACCGTCCCCGCAATACTGAGCGCCATCTCTCTGGACTGCGCATCCTTGGCGCAGGTCAATCTCGCCGACATTATTTCGCCTCGCCAGTCAGTTCACCTTCTTCAATCCGGCTAGACCAGCTATCTACGACCTTGGTGATATCGCCATTGTGCACGTTAACCTGCTGCTCAAAGCGGTCTTTGAATGCTAGACCTATATTCACGCCGTTAACGATGACGTTCTCCAGCAACCATTTGTTGTCGCGATTCTTATACATTGAATAGATAACCGGGTACTTGTTGCCAGACGCGGAGATCACTTCCAAATCCACGCTTGCGCGCCCTTCATCTCTTGGATTGATGGTCGCAGCCAATACGTTGACTTTGAACTCGCCACTCTCCACCAGCGCTTTGCCATAAGCATCAAACAGACTCTTTTTGAATACTCCGACAAACTTTTCTTTCAGCTCATCACTGGCTTCTCTGCGATAACGCCCCATGACCCGCGCAGCAATCCGCTCAAAATCAACCAAATTTTGAAGCGCGCCCTCCATCACTCCATAAAACTTTTGCGGGTTCTCGTAATAAGTCTGCTTTTCTGACTGCAATTTGGTAACCAGCATTTGGGTGCTGTCCTGCACCACACTCATCACTTCCTGCTGCGCGTTGGCCTGCGCCACAGCTGCAAACGCCATCATCGCCATGGCTGCAAACATGCGCCCAATATTCTTCACTGTTAACATCATGTTAATTGCCCAACTATTTCTTTGCCTGACTAGTACTAACTAAAATTCACAACTTCATTTTGAATTCAGAGATACAGCGACTTACTTACTGGTTGCAAAGTCACTTATCAGCTTCTCTAAATTAAGCGCCCCCTGCGTGCTATAAAAGAAGTCCCCTCCCTTTAGGGCTTCCTCGTCTCCACCAATAGAGACATTGATATACTTCTCTCCCAAAAGGCCTGCGGTACTAATAACTGCGACACTATCCGCACTTAGATAGTTCACATCCGCATCAATATCCATTTCCACAACAGCCTTAGACGACTTGGGATCCAGCGAAATACTGTTGACGCGCCCAATCGTGACGCCGGACAAGGACACTTTACCCCGCACTCTCAGCCCGCCCACATCAGTAAATTCCGCATACAACTTGTAGGTATCCTGCGTCGGACTCAGTGATAGCCCACTCACTTCCAGCGCCAATAGGAACAACGCCCCAATGCCGGCGACGATGAACGCCCCTACAGATATCTCCAGCGTACGAATCCGCATATTAAAAATCTCCAAACATTACGGCGGTCAAAATAAAATCCAATCCAAGCACAGCTAACGATGAATACACGACGGTCTTGGTCGTCGCAGAGCTGATGCCTTCAGAAGTAGGGACCGAATCATACCCCTGAAAAACGGCGATCCAGGTACACACGACGCCGAACACGATGCTCTTGATAATCCCGTTGAGAATGTCGTCGGAGAAATCCACAGACGCCTGCATGTTGCTCCAGAACGAGCCTTCATAGACACCCAGCCACTCTACTCCCACCATTTTACCGCCCCAGACGCCCACCACGCTAAATATCATGGCCAACATCGGCATCGCGATAAACCCGGCAAGCAGTCGCGGCGCAATAATCTGCCGCAATGGGTCGACCCCCATCATTTCCAGGCTGGATAATTGCTCAGTCGCCTTCATTAACCCAATTTCAGCAGTCAGCGCAGAACCGGCGCGTCCAGCAAATAATAACGCGGTCACTACCGGCCCGAGCTCACGCACCAGCGTCAGGGCGATCATCTGGCCAATAGCCTGCTCAGAACCATAGTCCACCAAAATATTGTAGCCCTGAAGGCCAAGCACCATGCCAATGAACAGCCCGCTAACGACAATAATCACCAGCGAGAGAACGCCGACTGAATAAAGTTGCTTGAGCAGTAGCGGCAAGCCTTTCATCCGTGGAGCGCCCAGTAACGACCCCACCAAAAATATTCCCGCCCGACCTAGCGAGCCGAGCGAAAGCAGGGCGTTTCTACCAAGCCTTTGTAGAAAATCCAGCATCCTGGTCTCCTCGTAACAAGTCCTCCGCATAGTCTGTCGCGGGAAAATGGAAAGGCACAGGCCCATCCGGCAAACCATTGAGGAACTGCTTGACGAAAGCATTCCCGCTGGAGCGCAATTCTTGTGGGCTACCCTGCCCCATCACCTTACCGTCGGCGACAATGCAAAGATGGTCCGTAATACTCAATGACTCCTGAATATCATGGGACACGACCACACTGGTCAGCCCCAGCGCATCATTGAGCAAGCGAATCAGCTGGACAATCACCCCCATAGCAATAGGGTCCTGCCCGGTGAAAGGCTCATCGTACATCACCATTTCAGGGTCCATAGAAATAGCACGCGCCAAAGCCACGCGACGAGCCATACCGCCAGACAACTCGCTTGGCATCAAATCACGCGCGCCACGCAGCCCCACTGCGTGTAGCTTCATCAACACCAAGTCACGAATCATTGCTTCCGGTAGCTGAGTGTGAATCCGTAAAGGAAATGCGACATTTTCAAAGACATTGATGTCCGAAAAGAGCGCGCCGGATTGAAACAACATTCCCATACGCTCGCGCAGTTCATATAGCTCCTTGCGCTTCAGCTTCGGCACATTAAAGCCATTCACCCAAATATCGCCTTTGTCGGGCTTCAATTGGCCGCCAATCAATTTAAGTAGAGTAGTCTTGCCCGTACCGCTGGGTCCCATGATGGTGGTGACCTTGCCTTTGGGTATATCGATGTCTACGTTATCGTAGATAAGCCTGTCGCCTCTGGCGAAGGTAAGCCCCCTGACTTCCACGTAATTGGAGGGGTTTTGCGTCATCTAAAATCACCTTAATCGCCCAGTCCGCGTAAACGCCCCCTTCCTGGAAGCATTAAGTATCCTAAAAACATAACCTTACGGCGGCTTTAGCGTTTCTGCCAAAAATAGCCTAAACAGCTGCGGAATATATCAGAAGATGTTTTAACTGCCCACATCTTTCCCGGCAAGTTGCAGCAGTCCCCGAGCGTCGTATAATACGCAGGCCTCGCCAAACGCCATTTTTTCGCATGATTGTTTAAGCAAGGCGGCGCAGAAGCATTACCGCGACGAAATATCCGCCACTGTCAACGCCATTAGGAACGCCAGATTAATGAGCCATCACGACCACGAATACATAAAGGCCGCAAGACGCACTATAGAAATGGAGATTCAGGCAGTCCAGGCGCTAAGCAGCCGGATTGACGATGCGTTTGTTAAGGCTTGCGACCTGATGCTGAACTGTAAAGGACGCGTGGTGGTTACCGGGATGGGTAAGTCAGGCCATATAGGTAACAAAATTGCCGCCACCCTCGCGTCCACAGGTACACCGTCGTTTTTTCTACACCCCGGTGAAGCCAGCCACGGCGACCTCGGCATGGTCACCCCCGATGACGTTGTATTAGCGATATCCAACTCAGGCAACACGGCAGAAATTGTCACCATACTCCCCCTTTTGAAAAGAATGGGAGTTCCATTAATCAGCATGACCGGCAAACCGGACTCTACTCTTTCTGAAATCGCAGAGGCGAATATCGACGCCAGCGTTGCCACAGAGGCCTGTCCTCTTGGACTCGCACCCACCTCCAGCACCACAGTTTGCCTGGTGTTGGGTGATGCCTTGGCGATAGCGCTGCTAGAAGCGCGCGGTTTTACAGCGGAGGACTTTGCATTCTCTCACCCTGGCGGCGCTCTGGGCCGCAGACTATTACTGAGAATTTCCGACATCATGCATTCTGGCGACGCCATCCCGGTAGTTAAAAGTGGAGCATCCTTGAGTGAGTCGCTCCTGCAAATGTCACAGAAAGGCCTGGGCATGACTTGTATCGTCGACGCAGACGACAAGCTTCTCGGCGTGTTTACTGACGGCGATTTGCGCCGCACTCTAGATAAAAACATCGATATTCGGAGCTGCACCATTGATACGGTTATGACGGCAAACTGCAAGACTGTCACCAAAGACATGCTTGCCGCAGAAGCCCTGGGCTTGATGCAGGAGAAAAAGATCAACGCCCTGCCTGTCGTTAATGCTGACAATAAAGTGATTGGGGCCTTCAATACACAAGACATGCTACGCGCAGGAGTCATTTAATGTCGCCGTCTTTGACCGAGCAACAGACCCAAGCCTTACAACAGATTAAACTCTTAGCGCTGGATGTAGACGGCGTTCTGACAGACGGAACGCTTTATTTCGGCGAATCTGGCGAGCAGTTCAAACCCTTCTCCATACTTGACGGACTCGGCGTCAAGCTGTTGCAAAAAGCTGGAGTAACCGTCGCCATTATCACCGGCCGCAAGTCCGCCATGGTCGCAAAGAGAGCCGGCGACCTGGGCATTTTAGAGTTACTACAAGGCCGCGAAGACAAACTTGTCGGGCTCAATGAGATTCGAGAAAAGCTTGGTTTAGAGCTGAATGAATGCGCCTATGTCGGCGACGACCTTCCTGATCTGGCGGCCATTCGCAGTTGCGGATTTGGCGTTACTGTGCCTAACAGTCACTGGTTTGTTCGCCAGCACGCCACCTACTGCACCTCAGCCCAGGGCGGCAAAGGCGCGGTCAGAGAGGTGTGCGATATGATTCTGGCGGCGAAAGGCCTGCTCCACACCTCCTTGGAAGCCTACCTGTAACTTCATGACAGAACTCTTCAGACAATACAGCAAATGGCTCTACGCGGCTTTGGCGGCGTTTCTGGTTATTTATCTGGTCGCTTATCAGGACGAAGCAAGCGTCCCGTTCTTCGAGGAAGAACCGCTCCTGAAAGACGAACCTGACGCATTTGTCATCAACGCGGTTTACACCACCTACAACAAAGAGGGCGCACTCACCAGCCGCCTGCAAAGCCAACTGGCGAAGCACTATCCCGATACAGACACCGGCGTACTGACGCGCCCCAATCTGGAGATCTTCCAGCAAGGGGAGAAAAGCTGGCATGTGGAGTCTCAGGAAGGCGAACTGCTGATCAAGCAGGACACCCTGAAACTGCGTGGAGACGTGGAAGTAAATGGAGCCTCCAACGACGGCGCGCCGATTCTCATGCAAACGCAAGCGCTCGACTACAACAACAAGTCACGCTTTATCAGCACCGATCAACCCGTTAAGATAACTTCAAATATCAATCAGTTAACCGCTGTCGGAATGGAGGCGGACATTGATAAAAAGCTTATTGTATTACTTTCTCAGGTAACCGGCGTTTATGCACAACCCAAGTAAACTATTCACCGCGGCGCTGTTATTGGGCCTTATTTTCGCCCCGCTTAGCCATGCATTGGACCTTCTTAACGGCAGTGACGAACCGGTGCGCATCAAAGCGGGACGCTGGGAGAGAGACGGCCAGAAAGGCATCGACACCTATATCGGCAATGTCGTTATTACCCAGGGCAAATCCAGCATCGAGGCGGACAAAGTCATTTTATACACCGACGACAATGGCATCAGCCGCTTCCAGGCGACCGGCAAACCCGCTCATTTAGTGCAGTTTGACCAAGAAAAACAAACTGAAACTCACGCTTACGCAGAAAACATGGACTATGACCGCAGCCAGAGTAAAGTCGTTATGCGTAACCATGCACGCATTCTTCAGGACAACAGCTCAGTGGAAGGCGAAGAAATTATTTATTTCACAGACAAGCGTTTAGTCACGGCAAAGGGAGCCTCATCGGGCAATCAAACCGAGCAGGTTGAAATTATCTATCATCCGCCCAAATCTAATAAACAATGAGCACTCTCACCGCCAGAAACCTGGCCAAAGCCTACAAAAAACGCCCCGTAGTAAAAGATGTGTCCGTTGAAATTCGCAGCGGCGAAATCGTGGGCCTCCTCGGCCCTAACGGCGCCGGGAAGACTACCTGCTTCTACATGGTGGTAGGACTCATCCCCAGCGACAAAGGCAGCGTATTTATTGACGAAACGGAAATTACCGGTTTGCCTATGCACGGGAGAGCGCGCAAGGGCATTGGCTATCTGCCGCAGGAAGCTTCGGTCTTCAGAAAGCTGTCCGTAGAGGACAACATCTACGCCATCCTTGAGACCAGAGCGGATCTGAGCCGCAAGGAACGTAAGCTTAAGATGGAAGAGCTGCTGCAGGAGTTTCACATCACCCATATTCGCAAAAGCCTTGGCATGAGTCTCTCGGGGGGCGAGCGTCGACGCGTGGAAATCGCTCGTGCGCTGGCTACGGAGCCAAAGTTTGTCTTATTGGATGAACCTTTCGCCGGGGTGGATCCTATTTCCGTCAATGATATCAAGCAGATTATTGAGCATCTCAAAAAGCGCGGCATCGGCGTTTTAATTACAGACCATAATGTGCGCGAGACCTTGGATATTTGTGAACGCGCCTATATTGTCAGTGAAGGATTTATTATCGCAAGCGGCGCCCCAAGTGATATCCTTGCCAACCCAAAGGTTAGAGAGGTCTATCTGGGTGACCAGTTCAAACTTTAGTTTAACCGGCGGCCTCCATCCAAGATGGACCCCAAGGCTCAAGAGCTTAGGATTAAAGCACCTAATAACTATGAAAAACTCACAAGATCTGTGCCTGAATCGGTGGTAAGCATCAGATGGTTATGAAAACTTCATTGCAGTTAAAGCTGGGTCAACAGCTGACCATGACCCCGCAACTGCAACAAGCAATAAAACTTTTGCAGCTTTCAACACTGGATTTACAGCAGGAGATTCAACAAGCGCTTGAGTCCAACCCCATGCTGGAAGTGTCTGAAGAAGACGAATCTCCCAACCACGTTCAGAACGATACGATCAGCGACATGCTCGCTAACAACTCCAGCAAGGAGCGAACGCAAGAGTCGGGCATGGATGAAGGAGGATTCGCTGAAGAGGACAACTGGTCCGATTCCATTCCGAACGACCTCCCCGTCGATACCGCCTGGGATGATGTCTTCCAGAGCGGATCAAGCAGCTACAGCGGCGGCGAAGATGACGAATACGACTTCGAATCCCGCAATAGCAAAGGCGAAACCCTGCAAGACCACCTTCTCTGGCAACTAAACCTTACCCCCATGTCCGACATTGACCGCATGATCGCTGTTGCGATAATTGATGCAGTCAATACTGACGGCTATCTCTCCCTCACTCCAGACGAAATTCATGGCGGACTGCAAACTGAGGGGGAAGAAGAAATTGAGCTGGACGAAGTACGCGCCGTTTTAAAACGCGTACAGCAATTCGATCCTCCTGGAGTCGCCACCTGCAACTTACAGGATTGCCTGCTAAGCCAGCTGAATCAGTTGCCTAAAGACACCCCCTGGCTCGGTCAGGCCAAGCTGGTGGTCAGCCACTATATCAATCTGCTTGGCAACCGCGACTACGCCCAGTTGATGCGCCGCAGCCGCCTGAAAGAAGACGATCTGCGGGAAGTTCTCAAACTGATTCAAAGTCTGAACCCAAGGCCGGGCGAAGGCATTCAGGAAAGCAATACCGAATACGTGGTTCCTGACGTTATCGTCAAAAAAGCCAACGGCCGCTGGCTGGTGGAGCTGAACCCTGAAATCGCTCCCAAGATCCGCATCAACCCTGGCTATGCAGGTTTGGTGAGACGCGCGGACAACAGCTCAGACAACACTTATTTACGCGACCAGTTACAGGAAGCACGCTGGTTTATCAAAAGCTTGCAAAGCCGTAATGAAACTCTGTTGAAAGTCGCTTCACAAATCGTCGAACATCAGCAAGGATTCCTTGAGTACGGCGAAGAGGCGATGAAGCCACTGGTGCTGCACGATATTGCGGAGGCGGTGGAGATGCATGAGTCGACGATTTCCCGAGTGACCACCCAGAAATACATGCACACTCCTCGCGGCGTATTTGAGCTGAAGTACTTTTTCTCCAGCCATGTCAGCACAGACACGGGTGGCGAGTGTTCTTCGACCGCTATTAGAGCTATTATCAAGAAGTTAGTCGCGGCGGAATCACCGAAGAAACCATTGAGCGACAGCAAAATTGCTGCGCTGCTTGGCGACCAGGGCATCAACGTCGCCCGTCGCACGATCGCAAATTACCGGGAGGCGCTTTCCATTCCGCCTTCCAATGAACGTAAGCGGTTAATTTAAAAGGAGGAATGCAGGCATAAGACTTAAATCAAATAGTCACAAATTGGATGTGCTAGTATTTTTCATGGAAGTGCAAAATTCATAATGCACCGTATATTGGCATTAGGAGCAAAGTATGCAAATGAACATCACCGGACATCAAGTCGAGTTAACTGAAGCACTGAAAGACTACGTTAACAACAAGTTCGACAAGCTCGAACGACACTTCGACAGTATCAGTAATGTCCAAGTTACGCTCTCCATTCAAAAACAGCGTCAGATTGCGGAAGCAACCATGCACATAAGCGGCGCTGACCTGCATGCCAATGCTGAACACGAAGATATGTACGCGTCAATTGACGCACTGGTGGACAAATTAGACCGCCAGATCCTCAAACACAAAGAGAAGCACGTTGATCGGATGCACGGCGCATCCGCCAGATAACAGAACATGGCCCAAACCACACTAACTATTGAGTCAATTATCTCGCCCGCCCTCACACGCTGTGGGGTGTCGGGCTCGAGTAAGAAGCGCGTTCTCGAATATATCGCCAATCTGATTGCGCAACATTTTCCGTTTTTGGACGAGAACGCCATTTTTACCAACCTGATATGCCGTGAAAGACTCGGCAGCACTGGTATCGGCCAGGGTATCGCAATACCTCATTGCCGCCTGGAAAACTGCGACCGCATCATAGGGGCCTTGCTTACACTCAAGGACAAAATCCCTTTTGACGCCATAGACAACGAACCCGTGGACCTGCTGTTCGTTCTGATCGTGCCTCAAGAGGCCACCAGCGAACACTTGGACCTACTGAGCCAGCTGGCCCAGAAATTCAATGACCGTCGCTTCTGCGAACACCTGCGCGACTGTGACAACGACGAAACCCTGTTCAGGAGGGTGCTGGAGAAATAATCCAGCTTCGATGGAAAGAGGAAGACATGAAGCTGATTATCGTAAGTGGTCGTTCAGGCTCCGGAAAAAGTACGGCGCTCCATGTCCTGGAGGATATGGGCTATTACTGCATCGATAACCTGCCTATCGGTCTCCTCTCGCCTCTCACCCAAGAGGTGCTGGACCAGGGGAAAACCCAGAATCAGCAACTCGCCGTCAGCATAGACGCCCGCAATCTTTATAGGGACCTGTCGGATTTCCCGTCGATCTACGCCACTCTGCAGGCGCACAATATCGATGTGGAAATCATCTATCTTGACGCCAATGACGCCACCTTGATCAAACGTTTTCATGCAACGCGTCGCAAGCACCCGCTCAGCAGTAAAAGCACATCACTAAAAGAAGCCATCGCCAAAGAGAAACAGCTGCTGGAGCCGATCGCCACCCTGGCGAACCTCTATATAGACACCAGCGATCTCTCCATTTACCAGTTACGGGATCAGGTTAAGATCAGGGTTATCGGGCATAAAACCCAGGAACTGGCCCTGCTCTTCCAGTCTTTCGGCTTCAAGCATGGCGTGCCGTCGGATTCCGACATGGTATTTGACGTGCGCTGCCTTCCTAATCCTTACTGGGACACCGCGCTGCGCGGCTACAAAGGCACGGATCAGGAAATCATTGAATTCCTAAAGCAGCATCCGGAACCGGAACAGATGCTGCAGCACATCATCAGCTTTCTTGAAACCTGGATTCCGCACTTCCAGAACAGCAACCGCACCTATATGACGATCAGCATCGGCTGTACTGGCGGACAGCACCGCTCCGTCTATATCTGCGAGTGCCTGGGAGAGCATTTCAAGAAAAAATATGATAATGTCCAAGTGCGCCACAAAGAGCTGGCGCAATAAGGTTTTAACAATAAGAAGCCACTGTCGCTTAACAATTAAACCGGCCTGAATCCAACATTCAGGAAACTTCAATCTTTTATACTCATCGCGCCCCATGATCCAGGAACAAGTCACTATTATTAATAAGCTTGGCCTGCACGCCCGAGCGGCGGCCAAATTCGTGTCCACCAGCGGCCGATTCGCCAGTAAGATCAGAGTAGCCAAAGAAGGCCAGGAAGTTGACGGAAAAAGTATAATGGCGGTCATGATGCTCGCCGCCAGCAAAGGAACGCTTCTTACACTGAAAATAGAAGGTCCGGATGAAGAGGAAGCTTTTCACGCCATCAAAGCTCTGATCGAGGACTATTTCGGAGAGGGAGAGTAGCCCTATCGCTTTCGGGGCGCTTCGCCCCATCCCTTCCAGGCATGCCAAACAATACAAACCGCTTGAATAAAGTAAGACAATTCCCTGATTTTCCTTAGACTAATTTTCGTCTTAACTTACACTTTATAGTGGGCTCGCTTATACTGGCGCCACAACGGCGCAGAGCCCGTCTCTGTATTTAATCCGGCAAATTCCTCGCTGCCCGTTGCGGGCCGCCCTAAACGCGGATGTATGTCTATGCCTCAAGCGACCGAAAAAAGCACTGCCAAGGTCCGTATGCGCTCCATTGCGGAAGCGCTGGAAAGCGGTTCTTTGCAGCAGGTCGCGCGCATCCTGAACGGCGGCCTCTCCCCCAGCGACATCGCCCACTTGCTGGAATCGTCTCCGCCCAATGAACGGAAGTTACTCTGGCAGTTAGTCGATGACGAACTGGATGGCGAAGTCCTTCAGTACCTGAGCGATGAAATCCGTTCCGACTTCCTGAGTGAGATGAATGCTCAGGATGTTATCGAGATCGCCGAAGACTTCGAAGTCGACGACCTCGCCGACTTGTTACAGCAGTTGCCGGAAGCCGTCATCCAGGAAGTCCTGGAGACCATGGACGCTCAGGATCGACAACGCCTGGAAGAAGTCCTGGCCTACCCTGAGGACTCCGCCGGCGGCCTGATGAACACGGACATGATCACCGTGCGTCCGGACATTACTGTTGATGTTGTGCTTCGCTATCTGCGCAGCCACAAAAGCCTGCCTAACATGACCGACAGCTTGCTGGTTGTGAACCGAAAAGATGATTTTATCGGCGTACTCCCCGTCACCACTCTGCTGGTGTCCAGCCTCAGCTCCACCGTACGCGAAATCATGCGCACGGACGTGGAGCCAATTCCTGCGACAGTTCCCGATAAAGAAGTCGCCACGCTGTTCGAACGCCACGACTTGGTGTCAGCCCCTGTTGTCAATGACAAAGGTAAACTCGTAGGTCGTATCACTATCGATGACGTGGTTGACGTTATCCGCGAAAACGCCGACCACGAAATCTTGAGCATGGCGGGTCTGGACGAAGAAGAAGATATGTTCGCCCCCATCATGAAGACGGCTAAAAGTCGCGCTGTCTGGCTGGGGATAAACCTGATCACCGCGTTTCTCGCCTCTGCGGTCATTGGTATTTTTGAAGCAACCATTGCAAAAGTAGTCGCCTTGGCCGTGTTGATGCCCATTGTCGCAAGCATGGGCGGCATTGCAGGCAGTCAGGCGCTCACACTGGTAATTAGAGGGATGGCTACGGGCAAGGTCAGCTCAAGCAACATTCGCTGGCTGATGAACCGTGAGTTTCTGGTGGGAGCCTTCAACGGCTTACTCTGGGCTTTCGTGGTGGCGACCGCCGCTATGGTCTGGTTCAACGACGTCACCATTGGCGTTCTGATCGCCTCAGCGATGCTAATCAATCTGACCGTAGCAGCCATCGCCGGCACCGCTTTACCTCTGATACTAAAAACCCTGAAAATAGACCCCGCTCTGGCCGGAGGCGTCATCCTGACAACTGTTACGGATGTAGTGGGGTTCATGTCATTTCTGGGACTCGCCACAATCGCCTACGCCTGACTAGGCGCAAGGCGAATGCCTGTCTATTCTTATCTTACTTGAGCGCTGTGTTACCATTTTAGTTTCCGAGAGTTGATTCGAGCATTTCAATGAACCATTCACATCACGACGACGATTTCGAAGACGATTATTACGACGAAGAGGATCTGCCTCCCAGTAAATCCAGCCGCAAACGGGCGATGGAAGCGCTGCAGCAGCTAGGGAAGAGACTGACGGAACTTAAAGCAGACCAACTCAGCCAGCTTTCACTGACTGACCGCCTGCTGGATGCGATCCACACCTATAACAAAATCGGCAGCCATGAAGCCAAACGCCGCCAGCTGCAATTTATCGGCAAGTTGATGCGGGATGTGGACGAGGAGGAGCTTCGCTCATTTCTCGACAAGTTCGACCAGGGCTCCGTACAACAAGCTGCAGAGCATCATCGCCTGGAGCGCTGGCGGGAGTCCCTGATTTCAGAAGGGGATCAAGCGGTGACTGAATTTATGAATCAGTATCCGAACACCGAGGCGCAACACCTGCGTCAGCTGATCCGCGCAGCGCAAAAAGACATTACGGAAAACAAGAATCGCGGCGCCGCCAAAAAGCTGTATCGCTACTTGAAAGAAGTGGTCGACGACGCCTGATTGCAGATCGCTACTTGAGTCTGCGATGAGCGAGTACGGGCATTCTGGCCCGTACCTCCTGCAGCTCGGCCTTATTCAGTGTGGAGAGAATAACTCCCTCTCCTTCTTCCAGCCCCGCCATAACTTTGCCCCAGGGATCGATAACCATGGAATACCCGTAGGTGCGTCGGGACTCCGAATGAATTCCCCCCTGATTCGCGGCGGCTATAAACACCTGATTTTCTATCGCCCGGGCCCTCAATAGGGTTTCCCAATGCGCCTCGCCCGTCACATAGGTGAATGCGGAAGGAACCGTCACTAACTCCGCCCCCTGTTCCGCCATCGCCCGGTATAGTTCGGGAAAGCGCAAATCATAACAAATCGACAGGCCAACCCTGATCCACGGTGTATCAATCACCACCACCTTTTCACCAGGCTCAAATATGGCGGACTCACGATACGCGCCATAAGCGTCTTTCACATCCACATCAAATAGATGAATCTTATCGTAACGGGCAACCGTGGCGCCACTATCGTCGAACACCCAGCAGGCGGAGCGCACGCGCCCATCAATGGGAGCGCCGTCAGGGCGTTGCGCGCAAGGCAATGAGCCAGCAATAATCCAAACCCCGAAACGCTTCGCCAGTCCAGCGATAAATCCTCGTATAGGGCCCTCTGACTCCGCCTCCGCAGCGCCGATATCCAACGAACGCTTGCTTTCGAACAATGCAAAGTTCTCCGGCAGCAACACCAGCTGCGCGCCGCCGCCTGCCGCTTCCGCCACCCAGTGCTCCACTCGGGCCAGGTTCTGCTCTATATCACTGGTGCTGACCAACTGCACTATCGCCAGTGTGAACTCGCTCATCAATCCGCTCTCCTTCTCTGCGAAGCCGAACCGCCGCTGGTGTTATCAAAAATCTGCTGCAGGCTGACTTCAGGGTTTTCCAATGTACCTTTGATTTTATATGTGGCGCTGGTCATCCGGCTGAGCGGATCGCCCAGTAGCTTGTCGATCAGAAACAATGCGCCTCCCACCTGGGGAGCCCCCACCAAAACCGCCGCCAGCGGCAGGTTTTTCGTTACTGGCAGCACGACCACCATTTGCATATCCAGAGTGTCATCAACCAGGCTGGTCTTGCCGGTTATCTTAAATCCACTGGAAAGAGTCTGGATCGCAAGCGGGCTTTCGAAGTTCATCACGCCCTCTTCAATGCGCGCCTCCCCCTCAATCTGGTCATAGGCCAAGCCTTTACGATATAAATCGGAAAAGTCCAAACGCAAACGCCGGGTAATTGAGTCCGTGTTCAAGATGCCGAACACCCTGAAAATATTGGCCGAGTTGGACGCTTCACGAAATACGCCATTACTCATTTTGAAACTGATTTGCCCCGTCACGTCCTTCCACTGAAATTCAGTAGGGCCGCCTTGCCAAACTATGCCTGTATTGAAGCTGTAATCTTCAGCGGTCAATGGGGCTTCTTCCGCCAGATTCTCATAAAAGCGATCGAAGTTAACGCCTTTCAGATCCCCAGTGAGAATCGAAGTCTGGTGGCCGGTTTGCGGGTCCATCAGCCAACTTAGTCTTGCCGTCACCGTTACGCCGGCGAGACGCCCAAACATATTGCTGAAAACCACGCCATCTTCCCTCGGCTGTGTCACCCAGACCCAGCTTCCAAGCTGTTTCCCCCCCAGGCGTAGGTCTTCGATATCCACCTGCGCCAGAGGCACATCCGCAGGCGTCATGCGCTTTTCCACCGCCGTGGCGGCGCTATCAGAGATATACAAACGCCGAAACTTCGCAAAGGGCGGCTTGCTGGCGTCATCCTGGATAGACAACGTCCCCGTCAGCCTCTCACCGTCATCCAGCGAAACATCAAGCCCACCAGAATGACGCTGCAGCCGCACATCCACCTGACTGAACCACTCGCCAGCGACTTCCAGCTTCCCAACCTGCATCGACACGCGATTCAGCCAATCTGGCGCACTTGCTGGCGTATCCCCCATATCAGCGCCGAAGAACTCTTGCAGATAAGTGCGCCACTCTGACACCGATAACCGCGACAGTTGCCCCGACACATTGACGCCACGCGCCGGCAGCTCCAACCCTTCGGGAGCGCCATCCCCCGTGACAAACGCCAGCGCCCCCCGGCTGACCGTCCCTTCACTGACTTCAAAACGCGCTTTCAGCAGATCTTTCACTGAGACAGACCAGTTTTCACGTCTCCCCTCCGTTTCCCAGTCGCGCACGACTGACAGAGGAAAGCTATCCTGTATCGTCTTGCCGAAAGGGGCCGGAGCCCGAATGTCAGCGCCCAGCAGCTCACTGTCCAGACGCAGCCTGAAGCGGCTTTTATCAGTGTGATCAAGATCCAAAGCAAGGCGATAGGGTAGTTGGCCAGACAGCGGAACCTTCCGCTCGATCTTGAGCCAATCCAGCAGCGTAGACGTCTCTATTTTACTCGCCAGCTTTAACGCCAGCGCCTTGTGTTGTTCCGACCAGTTTGATGTCGTCACGTCCAGGTTCGCAGGTTGTCCGAATATCGCCCCTTGCATGCCTGTCGCCCGAATGCCAGCAACGGTGCTGAAGGAAAGGTTGCCCCGTAAATCCGTCAACGCCAGGTCATTGCGCTCAGACTGCAAATTCAATCCGGCCGTTTTCAACTTGAGATCGATACGAGGCGCGCCCACCCCGACTGTGTCTAACGTCAAGTCCAGCACGCCAGAACTGGCGCCGCTGACAGACCAGTCTTCCACAACCGGCGCAGTCACATTAGCGATAGGCGACTTCTTCAACCAATAATCCCAGTCGCTTTTCTGAGGCCGAATATTCGCGCTGATATGGAGCAGCGAGTCAGGACCTTCTCCGCCGTCGCGCTTCACCTTCACCGAGCGAACCCGTGTGCCGGCGATCGTCCCCTCGCCGACAATTGCGCTCAACTCGCCTCCGATAATCGCAAGACGCGCATCAAAATTTTCCAATTCAGGCCAGCCGTCTGCGTAATGCAAACGCCCGTCTTTCAAATTGAAAAACATCTGCGAGCGATGATTGGTAGCGGTCGCCAAAGGGCCCACCACACCAGAATAGAAATAGCCGCCGGTCGTCACCTGACCGCCTTTTACCGCCTGCCTCAACCAGCGATTAAGCTCCTGCGGAATGATATGTCCCGGCACCAGCAGAGAAGCTACCCGAGCGTCTGCATTCTCAACGCCGATCGCCAGCTCCAGGTTAAGCTCACGGGTTTTGTCATGAGGCAACAGTATGCTAAAAGCGCCGCTTAGTTCCGCTCGCAGCCCATTAATCTCTTTCAGCCGCAGACCGTTTCCGAAAACATAGACATAATCATCGTTCCCTCGCCATTCAACACGCCCCTCGCCGGTTGTGAATGTCCACCCTGCGTGATACAGCTCTGGAAAGCTCAGCTGCATCTCTGCTCCCTTGAAGATGACCTTGCCGCCATGATTACGCACCTGCAGAAAGCCATCGATACCCGCGCCGCCAGGCGCCCCTCCATGAGCCGCAACCCTGACCTGATCGAGTTGCGCGACCACCTCAAACTGCCCGTTCGCATCAAGGTTAAAGCCTATGTTGCGCAGCGCGCCCTCCGGCTGGTAACTGGCAAGACGCCTCGACGCATTTTCAGGCAAAACGCCAGCGGCGACGCTCAAACGCCCCAAAAGGCCCAGATTCAAATTATCCATGGCCATCCGGACCGCGCCTTCCGTATCAATATCCAGCAAAGCGCGCGCATCGCGCCAATTGTCACCCGCCCAATCCAGCCCAAGATCATAGGCGGTGACCTTCCAGCCGCCTTGTTCAGTCAGCGCCGCGTTGAATCGCGCCCTGATATTCTGCAGAGGCGCCAGGGTGGTTTGCTCATCCGCCCAGGCTAATCGGGGGATATCCAGATCCCCAGCCATATCGATGAGGCGATTGTCTTCCAGCGTCAGCCAAAGAGCCCCTGACGCTTCGATATCCGTAGCCTGTACGCCATGTTCGGAAATCAGATTTAACAGGGGATCCAACGCCTCCCCCCTACGCCAGCTCAGGTAAGCTTCGCCATTCAGCTTCCCCGAGTTAAGCAAGTCATGCGCATAACCGGAAAACAGCCCCAGATCCGCATGATCCTGCGCCCGTAAAATTCGGCCCGAGGCAGCCACGTCATTTTCCTCGACTTGAATTGTCAGCACCGGAATCAACCAACCCGCCACCTGGCTGTCGCGGTAACGCCAGTGCAAACGGATTTCTCGAAACTCCAGCACCGGCGAAGCCATATAATCCGCCAGTCGCCGCCAATCCAGGGCCCCGCCACTATTTGCTTTCTGATCTAGCCCCGGGAGTCGCCAGCCGCCGCTCAGACTTTGCTCCAGGTTAACGGAGACATCCCCGATTTCCACTCGACTCAAAGCCAGTTTCATCGAGAACAGTGATTTGACCATATCAGGCTGCACAACGAGGGAATCCAGCGTCATTGCGCTGTCGACTTTATTGGGGTCGGTTAGAGTCACGTTTTTGAGGGTAATGACGGGATCGAAGCCGTCCCAGCTTCCTTCCAGCGCCTCCATTCTGACTGTTGCGCCCAGGGAAGCGGACAGGCGTAATTCAAGATCTTCCTTGAACACAGACACGGCGTCGAAGAAGTTACGCCCGATAGAAAGGTAAGTGGCGACCAGAACCAGCAATGCGATAGCCACATACCATATCCATTGCGTGACCTTGATTAACACGGATTTTATGGTCATGACTGAATCGGGCCGCCGGCGGTATACGTCTATGCTTAATGAGTCGGCGCCGGCGACAAAAATTCAGATTCGCCGCCGGCCGGTAATATCTACGGAAAGTGTGCGCTGCAATCTATTGCAGAACAACATCAAACTGCTCCTGGGTATACATCACCTCCACCTGAAAGCGGATACGCTTGCCGATGAAAGTTTCCAGATCGGCGACGCTATCGGACTGTTCATCCAGCAACAGATCCACCACAGCTTGCGCCGCTAACACCAGATAACCCTGCGCGTCATAGGTGCGGTTAATACGCAAAATCTCACGAAAGATTTCATAGCATACGGTTTGCGCTGTTTTGACCGTACCGCGGCCGTCACAGGCGGGACAAGGCTCACACAGCATCTGCCCCAGACTTTCGGTGGTGCGCTTGCGAGTCATTTCCACCAACCCCAGCTCGCTCACGCAGCTGATTTTGGTTTTGGCGTGATCACGCTCCAGCATTTTTTCCAGCATACGCAACACTTGGCGCTTATGCTCCTCGTCCTCCATATCAATGAAGTCGATGATGATAATGCCGCCCAGGTTTCGTAACCGCAGCTGTCGCGCAATGGCGCGCGCCGCTTCCAAGTTGGTTTTAAAGATGGTTTCTTCGAGGTTGCGATGACCGACAAAGGCCCCCGTGTTGACGTCGATGGTCGTCATCGCCTCGGTCTGGTCGATAATCAGGTAGCCGCCAGACTTCAATTGCACCTTGCGACTCAACGCTTTCTGCAGTTCATCTTCAACGCTGTACAAATCAAAAATCGGCCGCTCGCCGGGATAGTACTCCAGCTTATTGCGAATCTCAGAGACGAATTCATCCACAAACTTCAGCGCCTTATGGAAGCTTTCCCTGGAATCGATACGTATTTTTTCAGTATAGGGGCGAACTAGATCGCGCAGAGTACGGATGTAGAGTGGCAGGTCTTCATATATCGGCCCGGGAGCTGGCGAAGTTTTGATCTTCTCCCGTAAAGACAACCAAAGCTTTTGCAGGAACAGGATATCGGATTTCAACTCTTCCGAACCGACGCCCTCAGCGGCCGTGCGGATGATAAAACCGGCGCCATCAGCGGAACTAGCATCTTCCGTGGTCACGCAAAGTTGGATGAGTTCCTTGAGGCGGTCACGCTCAGCGTCGTCTTCTATGCGTTGGGATATTCCGATGTGGTTGTTATCGGGCATATAAACCAGATAACGAGATGGTATTGATAACTGTGTGGTAAGACGCGCGCCCTTGGCTCCGATTGGATCTTTGGTGACTTGCACGACTAAAGACTGACCTTCCCGCAGCAAAGAGCTGATATCGGGATGCTTATTGCCGCCGTTGCGATCCTCTCCGGGGTTCACTGTGGTGACGTCCGAAGCATGAATGAAAGCCGCGCGCTCCAATCCGATATCAATAAACGCCGCTTCCATGCCAGGCAATACTCGGATGACTTTGCCTTTATAGATATTGCCGACAATGCCACGCCGCTGACTTCTTTCGATATAAACTTCCTGCAGCATGCCGTTCTCGACGACAGCGACGCGAGTTTCCACCGGAGTCACGTTGATTAAGATTTCTTCACTCATGCAGTTAGTCCGACCAGATCTTGATTCCGAATTCCTTTAACAGCACGACGGTCTCGCAAAGAGGCAACCCAACAATGGATGAATAGCTGCCTTCCACGCGCTCCACGAAACTCCCGGCCAACCCCTGAATGCCGTATGCGCCCGCTTTGTCGGCTGGCTCACCGGAATCCCAATAGCGCTGAATTTCCTGCTCGGACAACTCTCGAAATCGCACCCGACTCAAAGTCGTCGTCACCTTGCAACCTTCCTCCGCGACCAAGGCCACGGAGGTCAGCACCTCATGCCATGTCCCTGACAGCCTGCGCAGCATGACCTGAGCGTCTTCAAAATCAACCGGCTTGCCGAGAATATCGCCTCCCGCCACAACCGTGGTGTCAGCGCCCAACACCACAATATCCTGTTGATCTTTACGCGCTTCAAATACTGTTTTCGCCTTATCTCTGGCGAGGCGCTCCACATAGTCCGCCGCTGCTTCAGAAGGCAGAACGCTTTCATCAATATCCGCACTGGCGATAGAAAACTCACACCCCAGCCCGGCGATCATTTCACGCCGACGCGGAGATCCCGACGCCAGCACAAGGCGCCTCCTACCAGGGTTACCGTCAAACATTTTCCAGTTTTTCCATTAGTAGCGAAAACAGCGGCCACAGCAGCGCAGAACTCAGAGCGCCCAATAAATACGCCATATCCGTCGCAGGCTGGGCGAGCATGCCATTAATCCAGCGAAACAGCATCAGCACAATGCCAACGATGATGAACACAACAAAAGACTGCTGAATCAAGGGGAACATTTGCAGTCGTTGCAACATCTTCAGCACCAGATAAGCCTGTAGCGCCAACGCCAGAGCATGCACCCCCAATGTGCTTCCCATCAAGACATCCCACAACAGCCCCACACACCATCCGACCAGAATGCCGCAGGCGCCGGGATGCTTCAACGTCCAGTAAAACATCACCATGCATATGGACTCGGGCCTAAAATAAGCAGCGTAACCACCCAGGGGAATCAGACTGACGCAAAACGCCAGGAACAGGGTGAATACGAACAAGACTGGACGAAACTCATCTCTGGGCATAAGGCCTACTGAGTTTCTTCAGGCGAAGGTTCGTCGGAAACCCTGTCTCCCACCTCCGACGATTTCTTCTTGAATACTAATAAAACGTGTCTGCTGCGGTTTAATTCGGATAACGGGTGCGCTTCGATTCGCGCAAAGGGTTCGCCCGGGTCATGAACCACCGCAGTCACTTTCGCAACCGGATAACCCGCCGGGAATTTACCACCCAAGCCAGAGCTCACCAGCAAGTCGCCAGCAACAATATCAGCTGTATCGGGAACGTTTATCAGTTGTAGCCGATCCAATACGCCGGAGCCGACGAGAATGCCGCGCACGCCGTTGCGATTAACCTGAATCGGCACGGCATGATTGCTATCGGAAATCAGAAGAACACGGGAGGTCAACGGCGATACTTGCGTCACCTGCCCCATTAACCCCTGCGAATCGAGCATAGGCTGCCCAACATAAACGCCATCGTCAGAACCTTTGTTGACGACCACCTCATGCATGTAAGGATCAGGGTTGATGCCGATGATCTCGGACACCAGCACAGAATCATCCACTACAGACGAAGCATTCAGCAATTCACGCAGACGATTAACTTCCGCAGTCAAAGACGCAAGACGCTGCGACTTTGCCTCAAGTATCAAAAGCCTATTGCGCAGCGCGTCATTTTCCTGCTGTAAATCGCGGCGCGATTTAACCGCATCTTCAGTCCAGTCGACCACGTCGGAAGGAGCGCTGACAACCCATTGCACGGGGGCGACGAGAGTCGCCAGCGTTTCGCGTAACGAAGATAAGAGATTGAGGTGATAATCCGCAAATCCGATGGCGATGGAGAGCACAGCCACCAATATCATTCGTGCGCCTAAAAATGGGCCTTCAACGAAGATATTTTTAATGTCGCAATCTCCCCAACAGTCCGGAAAGGAATTTATCTACAAACACAGAAAGCTACCATAAAACATGGCGAAAACAAGTGGTCAACTCCGTTAAAGAGTTGTTATTCCATAAAGAATAGACCACTGCCGCGTTTGTCGATAACTTCCAGCGCACGACCGCCGCCCCTTGCGACACAGGTAAGCGGATCGTCAGCAACGATCACCGGCAAGCCGGTTTCTTCTGTCAGCAAACTGTCCAGGCCACGCAATAATGCGCCGCCGCCAGTCAATACAATGCCTCTCTCAGCGATATCAGACGCCAGTTCAGGCGGCGACTGCTCCAATGCGCTCTTAACCGCCTGTACGATGGTCGCCAGGGCTTCCTGCAGCGCTTCGAGGATTTCTTCGCTGTTCAAGGTAAAACTACGGGGAACCCCCTCTGCGAGGTTGCGGCCGCGCACGTCGATTTCACGCAGCTCCAGACCTTCGTATGCGCAGCCGATTTCCTGCTTGATCCGCTCTGCGGTGGCGTCGCCAATCAAACTACCGTAATTGCGACGCACATAAGCGGTAATCGCCTCGTCAAATTTGTCTCCGCCCACTCTTACCGAGTCGGCGTACACAATACCGTTCAGGGAGATAATGGCGATTTCAGTGGTTCCGCCACCGATATCCACCACCATGGAGCCGTTCGCCTCTTCAACAGGCAGACCGGCGCCAATCGCCGCAGCCATAGGCTCTTCAATCAAAAATACTTCTCTGGCGCCCGCGCCAAGGGCGGACTCTCGAATTGCTTTACGCTCAACTTGAGTGGATCGGCTGGGGATACAAACCAGTACGCGAGGACTGGGGGTGATGAAACTGTTTTCATGCACTTTGTGGATAAAGTGCTGGAGCATCTTTTCAGTAACGTGAAAATCGGCGATGACGCCGTCTTTCAATGGTCGGATCGCGGTAATGTTGCCCGGCGTCCGTCCCAGCATCCTCTTCGCTTCGGCGCCTACCGCCGCAACGCTTTTCTGTGCGCCCTGGTTACGAATTGCGACCACAGAGGGCTCATTGAGCACAATTCCTCTTCCACGAACATAAATCAGTGTATTGGCGGTCCCCAGATCAATCGAAAGATCGCTGGAAAACAAACCACGTAATCGTTTAAACATTGAACGTTTGAATCCGTATTCTTTTTAGGGTTAGGCATGCTGCGGCAACTTTAACAGTGGCGAAGGGTCAGGGCAAGAATCATTTAGCCCCGCCCGGGCCTAGCCGCAAGCCATTAAAAAATTGTCATCAGAAAGGCCTGTTTTAGGGCGTTTTACAGGGAAAAAATCGCCAATTCATTTACAGACTGTACGCAAACCCTCTTATAATAGCCCTCTTTAGTTTCTGGTGCGATCAGGAGCGCTGCAATGGCGTTCGCCAGCCCGGATTCAACATCGAATTATCGGAACAGATCCGAATCAAGCCAACCGCAACGCCCAGCAGGAGAATAATGTGACTATCCAGTCGGAACAGTTGGAGACCATCGCCAAGCTAGCGAGATTGGAAACGCCCGGCGATCAAGTGGCGAAACTGACCCGCGATCTGGGACAGATTCTGGACTTCGTCGAACAGATGCAGAAAGTGGACACCAGCGCTGTAGAGCCTCTGTCCAATCCGCTGGAAATGACTCAGCGACTGCGTAAAGACGAAGTAACGGAAAGCAATCAGCGTGAAAAGTTTCAGGCCATCGCGCCAGCCACCGAAAATGGCTTGTATCTGGTTCCCAAAGTCATCGATTAAAACGACTGGAACGCCCGCCTCCCCAAGAACTTATTGCGAACGCCGTGCCGGTTATAGAAAAGTAAGAGATACGCATGTTGCCACATACTATTAGCGAGATCATAAGCGGACTCCGGGATAAGCAGTTTTCATCCCGTGAAATCACCCAGGATTACCTGACCAGAATCAAGCACCTCAATCCAGAATTGAATTGCTTCATCACCATTACTGAAGATCTGGCTCTCTCTCAGGCGGAACAAGCCGACGCTCGCCGCAATGCAGGAGAAGCCTCTATTCTGAATGGCGTACCTCTCGCGCACAAAGACGTCTTCTGCACAGAAGGCGTGACGACGACATGCGGCTCCAGAATGCTGGAAAAGTTTGTTCCCCCTTACGAGTCCACCGTCACCCGCAAGTTTATGGAGGCAGGCGCTGTCACATTGGGCAAGACCAACATGGACGAGTTCGCCATGGGCTCATCCAATGAGAACAGCTACTTTGGCCCGGTACGTAACCCTTGGGACACCGAGCGAGCCCCCGGCGGCTCTTCAGGCGGCTCCGCCGCAGCGGTTGCGGCCGGACTTTGCGCGGCGGCGACCGGTACGGATACAGGCGGATCGATTCGTCAGCCTGCCGCATTTTGCGGCCTGACCGGACTCAAGCCAACTTACGGACGCGTATCTCGTCTAGGCATGGTGGCTTTCGCATCAAGTCTGGATCAGGGCGGTCCTTTCACTCGCACGGCGGAAGATGCGGCGCTGCTAATGAACGTCATGGCCGGACACGACCCCATGGACTCCACCAGCGCCCTGAACCCCACTGAAGATTACACTTCAGCGCTGGCGCAACCGCTGACTGGCGTCACTATCGGCTTGCCAAAAGAATACTTCAGCAGCCAGCTCAATGCCGAACTCGAAAAAGCGCTGCAGGAAGCAATAAAAGTGTACGAATCTCTGGGCGCTTCCTTTAAAGAGGTCTCCCTGCCCCATACAGAGCTGTCCGTACCCGCTTACTACGTTATCGCCCCCGCGGAGTGCTCGACCAACCTGTCGCGCTTCGACGGCGTTCGCTACGGCCATCGCTGCGAGAACCCCAAAGATCTCGAAGACCTGTATCAACGTTCTCGATCCGAAGGTTTCGGGGACGAAGTAAAGCGCCGCATTTTAATCGGAACCTATGCACTGTCTGCAGGCTACTACGACGCCTATTATCGACAGGCGCAAAAAATCCGCCGCCTGATCAAAAACGATTTCGTGTCCGCGCTGAACGAAGTCGACGCGTTGTTATGCCCAACCACACCCGATATCGCCTTCAAACTGGGCGAGAAAACGTCAGACCCCGTACAGATGTATCTTGAGGACATCTTTACTATCCCCGCCAGCTTGGCTGGTCTGCCTGCGCTTGGATTGCCTTGCGGCTTCAAGGACGGCCTGCCTGTTGGGATGCAGTTGATCGGCAACTACTTTACTGAAGCCCGGTTATTGAACCTGGGCCATCAATATCAGCTGAACACTGACTGGCATAAACGCAGTCCGGCCCTGGGCGAATAAGCCCACCCGCACTACATAAAGATTACGCAACCATTAGCGAAGAGGTCATATCATGGAATGGGAAGCGGTTATCGGGCTGGAAGTTCATGTTCAGCTCGCCACCAAATCCAAAATATTCTCCGGCGCAGCCACTACCTTTGGCGCAGAGCCAAACACTCAGGCTTGCGCTGTAGATCTGGCCATGCCTGGCATGTTGCCAGTCATGAACGAAGAAGCAGTGCGTATGGCGGTGATGTTCGGCCTGGCCATCGGCGCCGAAATCAACACACGCTCGGTCTTCGACCGCAAAAACTATTTCTACCCTGATCTGCCCAAGGGTTATCAAATCAGCCAGCTGGATCACCCTACCGTCAAGCAAGGCAAACTGGACATCCAGCTTGAAAATGGCGAGAAGAAGACAATTAATATCACTCGCGCCCACCTGGAAGAAGACGCCGGAAAAAGTCTGCATGAAGATTTTCATGGCATGACAGGCATCGACTTGAACCGCGCCGGTACGCCTCTGCTGGAAATCGTGTCCGAGCCGGAACTGCGCAGCGCCAAAGAAGCCGTCGCGTACTTGAAGAAGTTGCACTCTATCGTCACCTACCTGGGCATCTCCGACGGCGACATGTCCCAAGGATCCATGCGCTGCGACTGCAACGTTTCCGTTCGCCCGAAAGGTCAGAAAGAGTTTGGCGTTCGCACCGAAATCAAAAACGTCAACTCCTTCCGTTTTGTCGAAAAGGCTATTCAAGGTGAAATTGAAAGGCAAATCGACTTAATAGAAGGCGGCCTTAAAGTCGAGCAAGAAACACGTCTATATGACGCCGACGATGACGACACCCGCTCCATGCGCAGCAAGGAATTCGCCAACGATTACCGCTATTTCCCAGACCCAGATCTGCTGCCCATAGAAATAGACGAAGCCTATATAGAAGCCGTCCGTGACACCCTCCCAGAGCTACCAGAACAAAAGCTGGCCCGTTTCTGTTCAGAGTACGGTTTGTCTGATTACGACGCTGGTGTGCTCGTCAGCTCCCGCGCGCAAGCGGACTACTTTGAAGTCGCAACAAAAATCGTCGGCGACGCCAAACTGACAGCCAACTGGGTGATGGGAGAACTGGCCAAACGCCTGAACCAGAATTCTCTGGATATCTCTCAATCTCCCGTCACGGCTGAAGGGCTTGGCAAGTTGCTGCTGCGCCTGAAAGACAACTCTATCAATGGCAAAGCCGCCAAGGATGTGCTTGAGGCTATGTGGAATGGCGAAGGTGAGGCTGATGAGATTATTGAGAAGAAAGGCCTAAAGCAAGTTTCCGACACGGGCGCCATTGAGGCTATTGTTGACGAGGTCCTGGCGAATAACGCAGCCCAAGTCGAACAATATAAAGCCGCAGATGAAGCCAAACGCGGAAAAATGATCGGATTCTTTGTCGGCCAAACGATGAAAATCTCAAAAGGCAAGGCTAACCCACAACAGGTGAACGAGATACTCGCCAAAAAGCTGAGTTAAGCCTAAAAAAAAGAGCCCTAAACGGGCTCTTTTTCATACTGGCTGCATCCGCAAGTTATACTGGACGCCCCCACAAGTCATACTCGTCCGCATCCTCTATCTCCACCGAAACCAGATCACCCGGCTTCAGATGAGTTTGGTTGTCTAAAAACACTTGTCCGTCAATTTCCGGCGCATCCGCTTTGGAACGACAAACCGCTCCTTCTTCCACCACCTCATCCACGATCACGTCCATACGCTTGCCGATTTTCGCCTGCAAACGACTGGCGCTGATACGCTGCTGCACTTCCATAAAGCGCTCCCAGCGCTCTTGTTTGACCGCTTCTTCAACAGGATCAGGCAGCTCATTCGCCGTGGCACCTTCCACAGGAGAGTATTTGAAGCACCCGACACGATCCAACTGCGCCTCCTCAAGAAAGTCGAGCAGTGTCTGAAAGTCTTCTTCGGTTTCTCCGGGAAAGCCGACAATAAAGGTGGAACGCAGAGTGATATCCGGACACTGCTCACGCCATTTGCCAATCCTGTGCAGCACCTTCTCTGCATGGGCTGGACGACGCATATTTTTCAACACGGCCGGAGAGGCATGCTGAAAAGGAATATCCAGATAAGGAAGAATTTTGCCCTCCGCCATCATCGGAATAACGTCATCGACATGAGGGTAAGGGTAAACGTAGTGCAACCGCACCCAAACGCCCATGCGCCCGAGCTCATCACAAAGCTCTTTCATACGCGTCTTGACCGGACGCCCTTCCCAGAAGCCGGTACGGTATTTGGTGTCCACCCCGTAAGCACTGGTGTCCTGAGAGATCACCAACAACTCTTTGACGCCGTTTTTCACTAGACGTTGCGCCTCGCCCAGCACATCACCGATAGGACGGCTCACCAAATCACCGCGGAAGGACGGAATTATGCAAAACGTACAACGGTGGTTACAGCCTTCAGATATCTTCAGATAGGCATAATGCTTGGGCGTGAGCTTAACCCCAGTATCGGGCACAAGGTTGAGGAAGGGGTTGTATTCAGGCTTCGGAGCCACTTGATGCACTTGGTTCATCACTTCCGAATAAGCGTGCGGGCCGCTTACCGCCAACACCTTTGGATGCACTTCGCGGATCACATCTTCTTTGGCGCCAAGACACCCGGTCACGATAACTTTGCCGTTCTCACGCAACGCTTCGCCAATGGCGTCCAGGGACTCTTGCACAGCACTGTCGATGAAGCCGCAGGTGTTCACCAAAACGACATCCGCATCTTCATAGCTGGCCGATATCTCGTACCCCTCCGTACGCAGTTGCGTCAGAATACGCTCCGAGTCTACTGTGTTTTTGGGGCAGCCAAGGCTGACAAAACCCACTTTGCCGCTAGAAGAGGACATCTACCATCACCTGTCTATTCAGAAAAAGGCCGCCATTCTACCTAAGCTCAGCCTGAGAAAATAGATCAAATATCGCTCAAACTTCGACCAGCAACACAGATTACACTCCGTAACAAAATACCCACACTGTTACAAAAAAATCGTGCTCTCTATGCCAAAAAGATTAATTTTAAATCAAATTCAATTTGGTACACTTAGCCTTCCATGTTGAATGTTAGTATCATTACTTAACCGACTATGATTCAAAGCAGTCCAACCGTCATGCAAAGAAATCTGAGGCATCATCTGCGCATTCCAACGGATTTCGTCGCTCATATCACCACACGCGACCAACGGGAATGCGACGCGGCCATCCACAACATTTCCAGAACGGGCCTCATGCTTGAGTGCGACCGCTGCATTCTGGAGACGTTGACGCCAAACGCCTTAAACTTCGCGCCATTACGGCCAGTCTGCATCAATATTCGCTTCACTCTGCCTCTGGGCAAGAAAGATGTTGTTGAAGTAGAGACAGAGATGTTGGTCATTTACACTCGTCGACTGGCTCGCAACGCCTTCCACGTAGGCTTACAATTCAAAGAATTGACGCCAGAGCAAACCCACCAACTTGAGCAGTATATCGCCGAGAATAAGCTGCGTTAGAAAATCGCCGCCGTATTTTCCAGGTTTTCATCTCAAGCTTTCTATTTGCGGCCTACGGCCCAAACAGGATGGAACCCCGGAAAATTCGCCAGAAACAGCCCGCTACAAGCAGCGCCGCTTAACTGCGTATATCAGAAGCTACTAAAAGGCCATAGAAAACTATATCGTCATAATAAAGTCTTCTAAAAGCCATTCTTCTTATAATCACCGAGTGTTTGGTATAGTAAGTGTAGTTTTTTAACCCAATCATCCTCGGACATCAGCCTTACCGGAGACCCCTTACTAAGGAGTGCAGTTGAAAAAATGACTGATTACAACCTCACCCATCTAAAACAGCTGGAAGCTGAAAGTATCCATATAATCAGAGAAGTCGCCGCCGAGTTCGAGCGCCCCGTCATGCTCTACTCCATCGGAAAAGACTCTTCGGTGATGCTACATTTGGCGCGCAAAGCCTTCTTTCCCGGCAAACCGCCCTTTCCTTTGATGCACGTGGACACGACCTGGAAGTTCAAGGATATGATCACTTTCCGTGATCAGCAGGCGGCGAAATTTGGACTGGACTTAATCGTCCACATAAATGAAGAAGGCGTACGCCAGGGCATCGGCCCTTTTTCTCACGGCAGCGCCAAGCATACCGATGTCATGAAGACCGAGTCTTTGAAACAGGCTCTCAATAAATATAAGTTTGATGCAGCCTTCGGCGGCGCCCGTCGCGACGAGGAGAAATCCCGCGCGAAAGAGCGCGTCTACTCTTTCCGTGACTCCAACCACCGCTGGGATCCAAAAAATCAGCGCCCGGAGCTGTGGAACCTGTACAATGGAAAAATCAATAAAGGCGAAAGCATCCGGGTGTTTCCTTTGTCCAACTGGACAGAGCTGGACATCTGGCAATACATCTATCTGGAGAACATCGAGCTCGTCCCTCTTTACTTCTCCGCCAAGCGCCCAGTTGTCGAGCGCGACGGCACGATGATCATGGTGGACGATGACCGTATGCCTTTAAAGCCGGGCGAAACCCCAATGATGAAAGACGTGCGCTTCCGTACTCTGGGCTGCTACCCGCTGACTGGAGCTATCGAATCTACGGCGACCACATTGCCGGAAATTATTCAGGAAATGCTGCTAACCACCAGCTCCGAGCGTCAAGGTCGCGTTATCGACCACGACCAGGCTGGCTCGATGGAGCAAAAGAAACGCGAAGGCTACTTCTGATCCATTTGGAGAAGAAGCGCCTTCAGGGAAGCATTCATTTAGCAGAATTTAATTGAGTACGGTCCATGTCACATCAATCAAACCTAATCAGCGAAGACATTCTCGAATATCTGAAGCAGCACGAACACAAAGAGCTGCTTCGTCTTTTAACCTGCGGCAGCGTTGACGACGGCAAAAGCACCCTGATCGGTCGATTGCTGCACGACTCCAAGATGATCTATGAAGATCAACTTGAAGCCATCAAGAAAGACAGCGCTAAATCCGGCAATGCGGGCGAAAAGCTCGATTTATCCCTGTTGGTGGACGGTCTTCAGGCGGAGCGCGAGCAAGGCATTACTATTGACGTTGCCTATCGCTATTTCTCCACCGCCAAGAGAAAGTTCATCATCGCCGACACCCCTGGCCATGAGCAATACACGCGTAACATGGCCACCGGCGCCTCCACTGCGCAACTGGCCATCATTCTGATCGACGCCCGTCACGGCGTCCTGAAACAGACCAAGCGCCACACCTTCATCGCCTCACTGCTGGGCATTCAGCACATTTTGGTGGCGGTGAACAAAATGGACCTGATGGACTACAGCGAGGAGCGTTACGAAGAGATCAAGCAGGAGTATCTGAGTTTCGCTAAGGGCCTGACTCTACACGACCTGAAATTCGTGCCGATTTCAGCGCTGGATGGCGACAACGTGGTCTCCAACTCACCGGCGATGCCTTGGTACAAAGACAAGCCTCTGATGGAAATCCTGGAGACAGTGGAAATCTCCCGCGACAAAAATCTGTCCGATTTCCGCATGCCCGTGCAGTACGTCAATCGCCCGAACCTGGACTTCCGCGGTTACAGCGGAACCGTGTCCTCGGGGATTATCCGCAAGGGCGATCCAGTCATGGCGCTGCCTTCCCGCAAAACCAGTACGGTCAAGTCCATCGTCACCTTCGAGGGTGAACAGGAAGAAGCATTCTCTGACCAGGCCGTGACGCTGACATTAGCCGACGAGATCGATATCAGCCGCGGCGACGTACTGGTTCGCCCAGACAATGTTCCCTGCGTATCCAACCGGATGCGGGCGCATATCGTCTGGATGAGCGAAGCGCCTTTGCTGCCGGGTCGTCAATACTACATCAAGCAAGCAACGCATCTGGCGACCGGTTCTGTCAGCCGCATCCATCATCAGATCGATGTTAATACACTGGAGAAGAGCGAAACCGATACGCTGCAGTTAAATGAAATCGGCTCCTGTGAAGTCACGCTCAACCAGCCTCTGGTGTTTGACCCCTATTCACGCAACCGCACCACCGGCGCGTTTATCATCGTTGACCGATTGACTAACGTGACTATCGGCGCAGGCATGATCGAAAGCGCTGTAGACGATGCAGACATCGCTGCTTTCGCCCCCATTACTGACGCAGAACGTGAAGCCCGTAACGGCCACAAGCCTGGCCTGATTAAAGTCGAAGGCGAATTGGCGGATAAACTGGCTTACGCACTGGAACGCAACTTGTTTGAACGTGGCAAGTCGGTAGTGGTTGTAGAGGAAACTCTGGCTGAAGCCACATTAACCGCTCTGTTGAAAGCCGGCCTGCTGGTCATCGCCATCCAAGGCGTTGAGTCATACGAAGGTGAAGTCGCCGCGACGGTAAGCGCAGCAGATGAGAAAGAGCTTTCAACACAGGTTAACCGTGTCATCGGTGAGCTGGTGGAAAAGCACTACTTCGTGTAAGGCTTTCTTAGTCTATTCAAAGGCTCCAGGGTGACTTTCGCCCTGGAGCCTTTTTTATTTCCCGTTACTTCAATGCCTGCAAGCATTCGCCCAAAGCGCTAACCGCGCGATTCGCACATTCTATCGTAGCGTTATTTCCCATTAGCCCAATACGCCAGATTTTCCCTTGCAGCGGCCCAAGCCCAGCGCCAATCTCCATGCTGTAATCCGTCAGCAGCTTAGTGCGCACCGCCGCTTCATCAACACCTTCCGGCACTTTAATCGCATTCAGCATCGGCAGACGGTAAGGCTCTTCCACCAGGAAGGATAGCCCCAGCGACTCCACGCCTCTCACCAAGGCCTCATGCGCAGCCTTATGCCTCGCCCAGCGATTCTCCAGCCCTTCGTCCAAAACCAGGCGCAGCGCCTCATGAATAGCGTACAGAGTATTGACCGGCGCTGTGTGGTGATACGCCCGCTGCCCGCCTTCAGCCCAGTAAGCCATCACCAGACTCATATCAAGAAACCAGCTTTGCACAGGCTTGGTGCGGGAGCGAATGCGCTCCGCCGCCGCTTCACTGAATGACACTGGCGCAATACCTGGCACAGCAGAAAGACACTTTTGCGCGCCACTGTATACCGCGTCGGCTTTCCAGCCGTCTACATCCACCTCTATGCCACACCAGGAAGTAACCATATCGACGACGGACAGCACGCCACGCTCGTGCGCAAGACGACACAAGGTCTCAGCATCTGAACGCGCGCCAGTGGACGTTTCCGCATGCACAAACGCCAATAGCCGCACATTGGGGTGCTCGTTCAGAACCTCCTCAATACGCTGCGGATCAACTGGGCTACCCCACTCAAACTCAACAACAATCGGTACGCCTCCCGCACGAACGACGTTTTCCACCATACGTTTGCCGAACACGCCATTGATCGCGACAATCGCCTGATCCCCCGGCTCCAGCAAATTAACCAGGCAGGTTTCCATGCCAGCGGAGCCAGGCGCCGAAACAGGCATCGTCAATCTATTCTGCGTCTTGAATGTCGCCTGCAACATCTGTTTGATCTGATCCATCATATTGATAAAGACAGGGTCCAGATGACCGATGGTCGGTTGCGACATCGCCGCAAGCACACTGACGGGCGTGTTCGAAGGCCCGGGCCCCAGCAGTAACCGGTTGGGAATAGTAAAGCCTGTACTCATGCTTGGTTCCTTGAATCATTGTTATGGATAAAGGAAGTCTACAAGACAACGCAACATATCTCACGGTTGCTGAGTAAAACTCAGAATGCCCGCACAGCAGCCTTGCACTCTTTACTGGGGCGATTACAATCCGCCTTTAACTAGGACACGGCTTCGTCCGGCGTCTCTCCGCACACTCAGGCTCGATTAAGGCTTACCTACTATGGCGATCAGCGAACTCAGCATTCAGGTACTGGAAAAATTCTCCGAAGACGACGCCAGCCAGACCCGAATTCCGCAACAACTGCCCAAGACAGGCGCGGACAATGAGGCCGTTTTTCATACTTTACGTCGATTGTTCGCAGCTAAGACAGGTAAGGCTTTTGGCCGTATCAACCTCCATGCGGAGGGTCAAAGTTTCGGTCCCAGGTTAAAAGATTGGTACGAAGGGAAAATGTCCTTCCAGCAGTTAACCGAAAAAGGCCTGGCCGATTTCAAAGAAAAACTGGACGTCATCCCCCTCACCACACAGAGCTATTTATTGTGGATTCACGACCAGCAGGGCGACGCCCGCACCCTTTATATTTTTGTCCTGGAAAGCAGCGTCACCAATGTCGTCACCAACGAATTGCAAATCGAGCCCATTGAGCACTTGGACCCGCAAGCCATCACTTTCGCCCTGCGTATCGAGCTAGACCCACTTTTCGCCAGCAATCAGCCTGACTGCGCCACCGTCTATCTACAACGCAACCTGCGCAAGATAGGCGAAGCGGGCTGCCATAGTTTTGGTTTCGCCACCCATGTGGACACCGCCAAAGAAACTGAAGTGGTGTTGAGCGGCCTGGAGCGCTTCGCGGAGTCACTGGACCCGAAAAGCGCAGCCAAGCTGAAGAAAAAGGCGGTTGAGTTCTGCTCAGACCAGGAGAAACTGGGGGAAGCGGTACAAATTGAAGAATTGTCCATCGCTATGGATGAACAAAACCCCGACAAGTTCGCCCACTTTATGCGTGAAGCCATACCAGAAGCTCCAGCCGCGCTGCGCCCTGACAGCCGCAAGCTAAAACAGCTCGTCCGCTTTGCAGGCAGAGGCTCTGGCATGAGCTTGTCGTTCTCTTCCGAAGCAATCAATGAAAGCATTATTTACGACAGCGAGAAAGACGCCCTCATTATCATGGAGATCCCCAAGTCTTTGAAAGCGCAGTTAAAACGCTATTTGAGCCCGCAAGATGAGCAAGAACAGAATCAGGACGACAACGCCGAATAAGCCGGGGATCAATACGCAAGTTTAAGAAGATAGCGGCAGCGCCGGGAATACGGCGCCGCCATCAGAGCTAGCGATCCGTTTTCACTGGGGGACGGGGAAAGCTGGCCACGGTCCCTCCGGACTTGCCGGAGGAGATCTTTGCTGTTCCCTGCTGCTCCACTTCGTCGATACGGATGATGGAGGTCATGGGAATAAAGGAACGGCTTACCCCTGCAAACTCCCCTTTGAGCTTCTCTTCCGCAGGATCGACCAGTAGCTGGGAGCGCTCACCGAACAACCAGCTCTCCACCTCAATAAACCCATACAGCTCGCTGGAATAGACTTTACTCGCGTACAGCTCGAATACCTCATCCTGATTAAAGTAAACGACCCGAAAAACTTTTTTACTCGTCTTATTCGACATAAACACACCTGTAAATTCAATCGCTCAACTATCCGTATCGCCCTCGTAAGCCTTGAGAACAAAGGGGAGACGCTGAAAACCGGCGCAATCATATCACAGCCTCCACCGGGCTCTGGAGTCCATACTGCTAACTTTTTGAACGCCCCCCTACACTAGAGCACGCCTAAAACGTATAATACGCGGTCCCAATTTTTAAGTTCGCAGATTCTTCGGGTGGTTTTGAATGGCGCAAAAACTCTTTATTAAAACCTATGGCTGTCAGATGAACGAGTATGACTCCTCGCGCATGGCTGACTTATTAGGTGAGAGTCATAGCGTTGAGCTCACCGACAACCCCGATGAGGCGGACATTTTACTGCTGAACACCTGTTCTATCCGGGAAAAAGCCCAGGAGAAAGTGTTTCATCAGTTAGGCCGCTGGAGAACGCTTAAAGAAAAGAACCCTAATCTGCTGATTGGCGTCGGCGGCTGCGTCGCCAGCCAGGAAGGCGACGCCATTCGCGACCGCGCGCCTTACGTGGATATGGTGTTTGGCCCGCAGACCCTGCACCGTCTGCCGGAAATGGTCAACTCCGTCGCCCATCAAAAGATCCCTATGGTGGACGTCACATTCCCCGAAATTGAAAAGTTCGACCGCCTGCCCATGCCCAGCAGCGAAGGCGCCAGCGCCTTCGTCTCCATAATGGAAGGCTGCAGCAAATACTGCACATTCTGCGTAGTGCCCTACACTCGCGGTGAAGAAGTCAGCCGCCCTGTGGACGACGTCATTGCGGAAGTCGCGCATTTGGCCGGACAAGGCGTGCGTGAAGTCAACCTGCTCGGCCAGAACGTCAACGCTTACCGGGGACTGACCCACGACGGCGATTACATGGATTTGGCTGAGCTGATCACTTATGTCGCCTCAATCGACGGCATTGATCGCATCCGCTACACCACGTCGCACCCGGTCGAATTTTCCGACTCACTTATCGAAGTCTACGCCAGCGTTCCCAAGCTGGTCAGCCACCTGCACTTACCCGTGCAAAGCGGCTCCGACCGTATACTGAACCTGATGAAGCGCGGCCACACTGTGGCGGAGTACACAGACAAACTGCGTCGCCTGCAAGAGATTCGTCCTGACATCAGCCTGTCCTCTGACTTCATTGTTGGCTTTCCAGGGGAAACTGACGCGGATTTCGAGGAAACCATGAATCTGATCAATGAGATAGGCTTTGACCACTCATTCAGCTTTGTTTACAGCGCTCGTCCGGGCACTCCCGCCGCGAACCTGGAAGACAACGTCTCCGAAGAAGCCAAGAAGCAGCGTCTGGCGATTCTGCAACAGCGCATCTTGCAGTTCGCACAGGACATCAGCCGCAAAATGGTCGGCTCCACCCAGCGTATTTTGGTGACTGGCGTATCCAAGAAAGACCCTGGCGAACTACAGGGACGCACCGAAAACAATCGTGTGGTGAACTTCCGTAGCGACAGTCATGACATTATCGGGCGTTTTGTCGATGTCACCATCACTGCAGCCTTGCCCAACTCACTGCGCGGCGAACGCGTTGATGGCCTGGACTATTAAGTCACAGGCCCATATCACACTATCAGGCGATATATTTTGAACGAACCAGCCATCAGCTTTAAGCTGGAACCTGCTGACCCCATCAGACTGCAAGCGCTATGCGGGCAGTTTGACGAAAACCTGCGCTTAATCGAACGCCGCCTGAAGGTGCGCGTCGCCTATCGTGGACATGCCTTCACTCTGTTTGGGGAAGAAAAGAACGCCCAGGCGGCGGCGGAAATCATCCGTCATATTTACCGTGAAACAGAAGCTTCCACGTCCATAGAACCCGATACAGTCCATCTGTTTATTCGTGAGTCCGGAGCCGAGGAAGAAGACGAAACAAGCAGCTCTTCCGGCGGCGTTGTCATCCGCACGCCCAAGCTACATATTCGGCCACGCGGTCAAAACCAGATTCACTATGTGAAGTCCGTCCTGCAGCACGACATCAACTTCGGCGTAGGCCCTGCAGGCACAGGCAAGACTTACTTGGCGGTCGCTTGCGCAGCACAAGCGCTGGCCGACGACCAGGTAAAACGAATTCTGTTGGTGCGCCCAGCGGTTGAAGCGGGAGAAAAACTAGGGTTCCTGCCCGGCGACCTGGCGCAAAAAGTCGACCCCTATCTGCGCCCTCTGTACGACGCGTTATACGAGATGTTTGGTTTCGAGCACGTCAATCGACTGCTGGAGAAAGGGCTGATCGAAATTGCGCCGCTGGCTTTCATGCGCGGCCGCACGCTGAACAACGCTTTTATCATCCTGGATGAAAGTCAGAACACCACGCCAGAGCAGATGAAGATGTTCCTGACCCGAATCGGCTTCGGCTCAACTGCAGTAGTTACTGGAGACCCCACCCAGGTCGACCTGCCGAAAGGCGTCCCATCCGGACTGGTTCAAGCATTGAAAGTACTGGAGGACGTCAAAGGCGTCAGCGTCACCAAATTCCTGAGCAAAGACGTCGTTCGTCACCCGCTTGTACAAAGAATTGTTGATGCGTACGAAGCATTTAACAAAAATTCCATTTGAAAATCGTCGCCGAAGCCCATATAAACGAAGCAAACGCATCTAAATAAAGCAGTTTATGAGTCTCGACGTCGATATCCAGATAGCCTCGGAAGAGGCTGACCTTCCAAGTGAAGAACAGCTGATTCTGTGGGCGCAAGCAGCCCTGCGCGAAACAGGCGACCATGAGGTGACCATCCGCATCGTTGACGCGGAGGAAAGCCAGGAGCTGAACGCGCAGTATCGCGGCAAAGACAAGCCGACCAATGTCCTGTCCTTCCCTTTTGAAAACCCGCCCGGATTAACTTTGCCCCTGCTGGGCGACTTGGTTATTTGCGCGCCGGTAGTGTTCAACGAAGCCGTTGAGCAACAAAAAACCGCCGCTGCGCACTGGGCTCATATGGTCATTCATGGGATGCTGCATTTACAGGGATACGACCATATAATTGACGAGGAAGCAGAGGTTATGGAAAGTCTCGAAACAGAACTGGTGACCAGTCTGGGCTTTCCCCCTCCCTACGCCACCAACAGTTCGTTAGCTGAAGGGTAACACAACATCAATGAGTGACGATCATTCGGGTAGCCAGCAAATCTCTCGCTCATGGCTTGACCGTATAACCCAGGCCTTTTCCGATGAACCGCAAAACAAGGAAGAACTCCTGCAGATTATGCGGGAGGCGGAAAACCGCAACATCATAGATCCCGACTCTCTAAGCCTGATTGAGGGCGCCATGCAGGTCACAGACATGCAGGTCAGGGAAATTATGATTCCTCGCGCTCAAATGAGCGTCGTCAAGGCTTCACAAAGCCCTCAGGAGTACATGGACGAGCTGCTTGAGTCCGCCCATTCCCGCTACCCTGTCATCGGTGAATCCAAAGACGAAGTCGTGGGCATTCTGCTGGCTAAAGACCTGCTTGGACTGGCGCTGAAAAACGAATTAAACAAAAGCAAAGTTCAGGACATTCTGCGTCCCGTATGGTTTATTCCTGAGAGTAAGCGTTTGAATCAGCTGCTGAAAGAGTTCAAGGAAAACCGCAATCACATGGCGATTGTGGTGGACGAATATGGCGGCGTGGCCGGTCTGGTGACCATCGAGGACGTGCTTGAGCAGATTGTTGGCGAAATCGAAGATGAACATGACTTCGATGAAGAAAGCCTCATCAAATGCACTGGCCACAACCAGTATGTCGTCAAAGCGCTGACCCCGGTGGAAGAGTTTAACGAATACTTCACCACCAACCTGGACGAAGAAGAGTTCGACACAATTGGCGGGCTGGTCATCAAGCAGTTTGGGCGCCTGCCCAAACGGGGTGAAACCGTCTCTTTTAACGGTTTCGACATCAAGATACTCAACGCGGACAGCCGCCAGATTCGCCTGATCCAGGTCAGCCGCACGGCATGAAGTCCGCTTTGCTGAGAAACTGGGTGGCTCCGGCCGCCGCAGGCGGGCTGTTCACCCTTGGTTTCGCCCCCTACAACCTGTGGTTCTGCGCCTTTCCCGCCGCCTTGATCCTGCTGAATGTATTTCAATTCGGCAAGATCAAACAGGCTCTGGCGCAAGGCTGGGCGTTTGGCCTCGGACTATTTGGCTCCGGCGCTTCCTGGGTTTACGTCAGCATCCATGAACATGGCAACGCCAGCGCAGTGCTGGCCTTTATCCTGACCGCCGCCTTTGTCGCCGGCATAGCCTTATTCCCCACGCTGCAATTTGCGATAACCGCCCGCCTGACCCGGAGACGCTTATCGCCTGGCCTGGAAGGGCTTGTTTTTATCGCCATGTGGGTTTTGTTCGAATGGGTCAGATCCTGGTTACTGACAGGCTTCCCCTGGCTGTTTCTGGGCGTCGCCTTTATCGAAACGCCATTAGCCGGCTGGGCGCCGATACTGGGCGTCTATGGCGTGACCTTTCTCTTATGGTTGACCTGCCACGCCTTAAACCTCAGCTATCGTAACCGCAAATCTTTGACTGGCCTCGCCTGTGCCGCGACGTTAATCGTCGGAACCTGGGGCGGAGGGGCCTTATTACAGCAAATTGAATGGACGACTCCACGAGGCGAACCTATTCAGGTCAGCATGGTGCAGGCGAACATTGCCCAGGAAGTAAAATGGCTTCGCGAGAATCGTGAAGTTATTACAGAGACTTATCTCACTCTCACCGAACCACTCTGGGACAGCGACCTGATTATCTGGCCGGAAACCGCTCTCCCTTATTTCAGCAGTCAGGCGGGACCACTGCTCAAACAGCTGGACAAGCAAGCCAAAGAAAACAACGCCGCTTTAATGATGGGCATTCTCAGCGCGGACAGAGGTGAAGACGCCAGGATAAATATTTACAACAGCTTTATCGCGTTGGGCCAAGGCGAAGGCTCATACAACAAGCAAAAGCTGGTGCCCTTTGGCGAATACGTGCCCTTGGAGTCTTGGCTGCGGGGGCTTATCGACTTCTTTAATCTACCCATGTCCAGCATGCAAAAGGGTTCGCCGACACAAGCCCCGATTCGTTTTCGGGACGCCCCCCTGATGCCTTTCATCTGCTACGAAGTCGTGTATCCAGACTTCGTGGCAAAGCTGGCGCAAGAGCCTGAGTTATTGGTGACGGTCAGCAATGATAGCTGGTTCGGAGCCTCTATTGGGCCACACCAACATCTGCAAATCGCACAAATGAGAGCGCTGGAGAATGATAAGTTTATGCTGCGCTCCACCAATAACGGCATTACCGCCATCATTGACCCACATGGCCGCATCGCCTCTCGCGCTCCGCAGTTTCAGGCGACTACATTAAGCGGCGCGGTAGAATTACGCCAAGGAGCTACGCCCTTCTCACGCCTGGGATCCTGGCCAATACTGATCATAGCGACCCTTTTGCTGGCTGGCGCACTATTACTGGGACGGCGCGAGCAGACTGCAGCCCCCGCCGCCGCATTAGAGCAGGCGGGTTAGTCTCCGCCTTCTGGAGCGCCATCTCCTTCAAGCTCGGGTTCGTAGGGCCAACGGGATGTAAGCCGCTGAAAATAGATGCCCTGGCACCGGTGACAGGTGTCGATATGCGACGTTTCCACCAAGCAGACCATTTTGCCGCACTGATCGCATTTAAGTACGCCCGGGCAAGCGACCTCGCCTGCGACATAGGTTCCCGGATCATGGTGCAGCTGGTAATCCAGCTTCTCCAAATCCACCAGGGTTTTATCCGCGATGGACAGTAGCGCGTCGCCGATGCGCTGCTCAATCAGGTCAATGTCCAGCCTCAGCCACTCGCGCAGCCCTTTACCCGTCTCCGCAACAAAGTGGTAAAGCTCTTTCATGTCGCGTTTGACGTAGGCCTCCAAGAGATTCCATTCCTCCTTGGTCAGCTTCGCCAGCCCCTGCTCAAACTCGACAGCCTGATCAATCTCCTGCTTAACGGTCTCCCATGTCTTTACTTCAACGTCAGCGAGAGATTTCTCAACGCGCTGCAGAATATTGTTGTACGCCTGCACGACATGTTCAGGCGCTTTATCCTCCTGCTTCATACCTTAACCTCCCGGATATGCGAGATCTTGTTTTCAACCCTACTCCAACCCTATCTGTAGTCAACACTATTAGGTTAGAATAAACGGCTTTCATGGCGGAAAGTCCGCCATTAACCCATTGTGTTTACACGCCCCCAGCGCCTTGCCGACGCAGAGTCCATCAGTAAGGATTATGTCACGCTTGCAAGCCGACGTTTTTGATCCGGGGCGATAAACCTTAATTAAAGCGATCAGGCGAAAAAAGACGACCGATGGAAGAACTGTACCACCCAAAAAAAGTTGAGCAGGAAGCGCAAAAGTTCTGGGAAGAAACCGATGCATTCAAAGTGGACGAGGAGCCAGGTAAAGAGAAGTTCTACTGCCTGTCCATGTTCCCCTACCCCAGCGGCAAGCTCCACATGGGCCATGTCCGTAACTACACCATCGGCGACGTCATCTCCCGCTACCAGCGGATGCAGGGTAAGAACGTTCTCCAACCCATGGGCTGGGACGCATTCGGTCTACCGGCGGAAAACGCCGCGTTGAAAAACAACGTGGCGCCAGCCAAGTGGACTTACGAAAACATCGCTTACATGAAAAACCAGTTGAAGCTGTTGGGCTTCGGTTATGACTGGAATCGCGAATTGGCCACTTGTCGCCCTGAATACTACAAATGGGAGCAATGGTTCTTCACCCGCCTTTACGAGAAGGGGCTGGTCTACAAAAAAATGTCCACGGTCAACTGGGACCCGGTGGACGAAACAGTATTAGCCAATGAGCAGGTTATCGACGGCAAGGGCTGGCGCTCCGGCGCGGTTGTGGAGCGTCGCGAAATCCCGCAATGGTTCATTAAGATTACGGACTACGCGGAGCAACTGCTCAATGATCTGGACCAGCTGGAGAATTGGCCTGAACAGGTCAAAACCATGCAGCGCAACTGGATCAACAAGTCTGAAGGGGTTGAGTTCCACTTCAAGCTGAAAGACCACGATGGCGACCTGCTGGTATACACCACGCGCCCTGACACCATCATGGGCGTCACTTACGTCGCTATCGCGCCACAACATCCGTTGGCGCTGGAAGCCTCCGCCAATAATCCTGAGCTGGCGAAGTTCCTGGACGAGTGCAAAAACACCAAAGTCGCAGAAGCGGACATGGCCACGATGGAAAAGCGCGGCATGGACACCGGCTTCTTCGTCATCCACCCGCTTACAAACGAGCCTGCGCCGATCTGGGTCGCCAACTTTGTCCTGATGGACTACGGTTCTGGCGCAGTCATGTCAGTTCCCGGTCACGATGAGCGCGACCACGAGTTTGCCCTCAAGTACGGTTTGCCCGTCAAACAGGTTATTTCCGTCATCGACGCCGATGAGGCGGATATTCAGGAAAAAGCCATTACCGAGAAAGGTATCCTGGTCAACTCTGGCGAATTTACCGGCATGACGTCTCTGGAAGCGTTTGATGCGGTCGCCGAAAAGTTGACCGCCATGGGAATCGGTGAGAAAAAAGTCAACTATCGTCTGCGTGACTGGGGCGTATCCCGCCAACGTTACTGGGGCGCCCCAATCCCCATGATGACGCTGGAAGATGGCTCGGAAGTTCCCGTTCCTTTGGCCGACCTCCCCGTGAAATTACCTGAAGACGTGGAAATGGACGGCGTCAAGTCCCCTATAAAAGCAGATCCTAACTGGAGCAAGCGCAGCTATAACGGCCAGCCAGCCACCCAGGAAACTGACACTTTCGACACCTTCATGGAGTCCTCCTGGTATTACGCGCGCTTCTGCTGCCCTAACCTGGAATCCGCCATGCTGGACCCCGCAGCCGCCAACTACTGGCTGCCCGTAGACTACTACGTAGGCGGGATCGAGCACGCCATTCTGCACTTGTTGTACTCGCGCTTCTTCCACAAATTGCTGCGTGACGAAGGCTTAGTGGATAGCGACGAGCCATTCAAGAAGCTGTTGTGCCAGGGCATGGTGATCGCAGAAACCTTCTACCGCGAAGATCCATCCGGCAAGAAAACCTATTTCAATCCTAAAGACGTTCGCATTGATATTGATACTCACGGCAACTCGCCTAAGGCCTTCCTCAATGAAGATGGTCAGCCCGTTATCATTGGACCCAAGGAGAAAATGTCCAAGTCCAAGAACAACGGCGTTGATCCGCAAGAGCTGATTGACAAGTACGGCGCCGACACTGTTCGCCTGTTCACCATGTTTGCAGCGCCGCCTGAGCAATCACTGGAGTGGTCAGAGTCCGGCGTTGAAGGTCAACATCGTTTCCTGCGCCGCCTGTGGAAACTGGTGCACACACACGTTGAGAAGAAAGGGGCTGCGCCGCTGAATGTGGCCGAACTGAATGAAGCTCAGCGCACACTGCGTCGCAAAACTCATGAAACCATCAAAAAGATGACGGATGAGTTTAATCAGCGCATGGCGATCAACACTGGCATCGCGATGGTGATGGAACTGTTGAATGAGTTAAGCCGCTTTGAAGACGACTCGCCCCAAGGTTTGGCGGTTGTACAGGAAGCGCTTGAAACAGCTGTGCTGGTGCTGGCTCCGATTGTTCCCCACATTAGCCACGGACTGTGGCGCGAGCTGGGGCACAAAGACATCGTCATGAACGCTACCTGGCCAAAACTGGATGAAAAAGCGCTTGAGAAAGACAGTATAGAGCTGGTTGTTCAAGTGAACGGAAAATTGCGTGCACGCATCCAGGCGGCGGCAAGCGCCAGCAAAGACGAGCTTGAGAAAATGGCGTTCGATGACGAGAACGTTCAGCGCTTCATGGAAGACAAAACCGTCGTTAAAGTCATCGTTGTACCAGGTAAACTGGTCAACATCGTGGTGAAGTAAAGCGATGCGAATTGCCATAAGACTACTCTTGGCGGGGATGGCTGGCCTCCTCGTCAGCGGTTGCGGTTTTCATCTGCGCGGCCAGATGGAACTCCCCTCTTCTCTCCAGGCGCTCAATTTGAGCTGCCCGGAGGGCGACGCCAGAGTGCTCTGCGGAAAAGTGCGCGAAAGCCTGCAGCAAGCTTCTGTTCAGGTCAGCGAGGGAGGAGCTGATGCTCCCACCTTGGCGATCGGGAGCGTTGAAAACAGCCGCCGCGCCGTAAGTCTGGACAGTAGCGCCAACGCCGCCGAATATGAGCTTTCCCGCAAAGTCACTTTCAGCCTGACCGACGCGCAGGGCGAGCCATTGATTCAACCAACGTCGCTACAGCAGTTCCAGTCTTATCAATATGACAAGCTCAGCGTGCTTGGCAAAGAGAAGGAAGAGAACAGCATTCGCGATGACCTGGACAAGCTGCTCGCTACAGAAATTCTCAATCGTCTGGCGGTATATAGCGAACGAGCTTCGGCGCCGGCGGCGAACTGAGCCTTTCTCATGCGCATTAAACCGGAGCAGCTGCAAAGCAACCTGAACAAACATCCCCCCGCCGTTTTTGTGGTGAGCGGGGATGAACCGCTGTTGCGCCAGGAAGCCTGTGACGAAATTCGCGCCTACAGCCGTAAGCAGGGGTTTAGCGAGCGTATCGTCTTTCACACGCCCAAGAACTTTGACTGGAGCGCTCTTGATGAGCATACCCAGTCTTTCTCTCTCTTCGGCGAAAAGAAGCTACTGGAAATTCATCTGGATAGCCTGCCAAATGATGGCGGTAAAAAACGCCTCGCCGCTTTTAGTGAAAACCCACCCGAAGACTGCCTGATGCTGATCATCAGTGATCGCATTGAATCCTCCACTCTCAATACGAAGTGGTTCAAATCAATTGAGACACACAGCCTTCACGTTCAGGTATGGCCGATCAGCCATGACCAGTTGCCTAACTGGATAAATCAGCGCTTACACAAACTAGGATTCACCCCTACATCCGGCGCCGTAAAGGCATTATGCGATCATGTTGAGGGCAATTTACTGGCGGCCCGACAGGAGATGGAGAAACTGCGTCTATTGTCCGACGACGCCAATCTGGACGAAGAACAAGTCCTGCGCGGCATATCCAACAGCAACAAGTTCACCGTGTTCAATCTGGTGGACGCCTGTCTGGAGCGAAACCCCAAACAGGCGCTGAAAGTGCTGCAAACGCTGCAGGCGGAATCCTTCGAACCCACCATCGTGCTTTGGTCTCTGGCCCGCGAGGTGCGCCTGATCGCCAAACTCTACAAACATTCGCAAACCTCCCAGGGCCTGGAACAGGCGCTGCAAAAGGAAAGAGTTTTCAAGAATCGCTGGGCCTTATACAAACGCTTCATCCCGCGCTTTAACGCCGCACGGCTTCGAGATATTCACCAGGCCTGCCAGGCCGCAGACAGATCCATAAAGGGCTTGGATAGCACTCCTGTTTGGTCTACCCTGACTTACGCCGCATTGGAGCTGGCGGGTGCAGGATTATCTACTTCCTGATTGATACCCCGTCACCGAAAAGCCACCTTCAGGTTGATGCAGATCAACCAGTTAACGCTGTTGCTGTCTATGATTAATGGAACTTAAATCATCGGGAGAGATGAAGCATGAGCACACTGCAAGACGAGATCAAAAGACTCAAAGACTCACTTAAACAGGAAAGGGACGAGTTGCGGCTACAGCTGAATCTGGCCAAAGCGGAAGTCCGGGACGAGTGGGAAGATCTTGAAAAAGACTGGGATAAGTTCGTCGGCAAACTGCAGCAGGCAGGCAAGGAAGCAGGTCAAACCGGCAAAGAAGTCAGCGAAACCGCCAAGAAAATGGGCGAAGAGTTACGCTCCGGCTACCAACGCATCAAAGATCGTCTCAAGTAATCCCTGGCCTGGGGTTAACCTCCTACGCTTAGCCGCCACAGCCCTCCTATCATAGGAAGCGGCCCTGTTTACACTGTACTTTGCTGACAATTTGTAATATAGGTGTAAATGGGTCCGCTTAGCCCTGACCATGTCAGCGGCCCTGCGAATCACCGAATAAAAACAATCAGATTACGGATCCGCAAATGAGGAACACAGTCACCGTCCTACTGGGTGTTTTTATGGCGTGCTTGCTTAACGTCACCCATGCCCAAACCAAATTCAACGATCCCAAACAGACACTCAAGGAAGAATTCTGGGGCAAACTGTACGCCAATGGCGGCAAGACGTTCTTTTGCAAAAAAGAGTTCAGCAAGAAAAGCATCCTGGTTACTGAAAGCTATATCTATTCATCGCTTTGGATCAGAGACAACCTGGAGTGCGGCACACCTCGACAATGCAGAGAGAACAACGAGGCATATCGCCGCATGGCGTCCGATTTGCACAACATCTACCCAGAAGACGCCCGTTTTGAACTGGAGCGCCGCGCGGCAAAATTTGAAGAGTTAGGTAATGAAGTCAAAGCCAATGAGTGCGGCATCCGTCAGGTATTCGGCATAATCGATCCTCCTGACGATATAAAAGGCGACATTGCTCGAAGCCTTCTTTACATGCACACCACTTACAACCTGCCTTTGTACGGCAATCTCGACCAATTAAAACGCTGGTCCCGCGCCGACCCTCCCACTGCAGAGGAGATCGCACGCGATGTACAGATTCGCGAGCTGCAGGGCAACAGCAACCCCTTTATCACCCATCCCGAGTCCGCCGACCAAGTCATGCTGAACCGATGACGTTTCGTTACTGCCTAGACGCGCATTTGACGCCAGACCGCCACAAAAAAAGCCCGCAATGCGGGCTTTTCAGGCTATTCCTCAGAGCAACTTAGAACTGCTCTACATCCAGCGCCATCATATCGCCGCTACCGGACTTGATGGACTCAGCCAAAGAGACTGTACGCGGCAGAAGTCGGCGGAAGTAAAAGCGAGCGGTTTTCAGCTTGGCGTCATAGAAACCAGAGCTGTCGCCGACTTGTTTCTCAATCGCCACTTTCGCCATCATCGCCCAAACGTGCGCAAGTGCGACGTAGCCGAACAGATCCAGGTACTCAACACTGGCCGCGCCGACAGCGTTAGGGTCTTGCGTAACCGTCTCCAGCACATACTCCGTCACATCTGATAGGCGCTCTAGGACACCCGCCAGCGGCTCTATAAACTCCTGCAGGTCGCTGCGATCGCGGTTAGCTTCAATAAAGTCGGCCACTTCGCCAGCGTACAGCTCGACGAATTTACCGTCGTTCATCGCGACTTTACGCCCCATCAGGTCGAGCGCCTGGATGCCGTTAGTACCTTCGTAGATCTGCGCAATGCGCACATCGCGCACCAGTTGTTCCTGGCCCCACTCGCGAATATAGCCGTGACCGCCAAACACCTGCTGACCAAGTACGGTGCTATCCAGGCCGCGATCCGTCAAAAACGCCTTGGCGACTGGCGTCAACAGAGCCACCATCGCTTCAGCGTGCTGCTTCGCAGCGGCGTCGTCAGAGTACTTGGAGATATCCAGATACTTCGCCACATAGGTGGAGAACGCCCGGCCGCCTTCAATCAGAGCGCGCATGGTCATTAACATCCGACGCACATCTGGATGCACAATAATAGGATCAGCCGCTTTTTCCTTGGCGACCACACCGGTGGCGGCGCGTCCCTGAATACGGTCTTTCGCATACTCAACCGCGTTTTGATAGGAGCGCTCCGCCGCCGCCAGGCCTTGCACGCCAACACCCAGACGCTCGTAGTTCATCATGGTGAACATGCAGGCCAAGCCTTTATTCGGCTCGCCGACCAACCAGCCTTGTGCGCCATCAAAGTTCATGACACAGGTAGCCGACGCTTTGATGCCCATCTTGTGCTCGATTGAACCACAAGACACCGCATTGCGCTCGCCCGAGCCGCCGTCTTCCGTCACCTTGAATTTAGGCACCAGGAACAGAGAAATACCTCTTGAGCCCGCTGGAGCGTCAGGCAACTTCGCCAGCACCAGGTGAATGATGTTTTCACTCAGATCATGCTCGCCGCCGGTAATGAATATCTTAGTGCCACTGATTGCGTAGGAACCGTCGCCATTAGGTTCAGCCTTGGTTCTGATGATGCCAAGGTCCGTACCGGAGTGCGGCTCGGTCAGACACATAGAGCCAGCCCATACGCCGGAATATAAATTAGGCAGATAAGTCTGCTTAAGCTCTTCGCTTGCGTGCGCGTCAATCGCCAAACATGCGCCCGCCGTCAACATAGGATACAAGCCAAAAGAAATGTTCGCGGATTGCACCATCTCTTCGACCTGGGCGCCCAGCATCTTCGGCATGCCCATGCCGCCGAAGTCAGGATTACCGCCCAACCCACACCAACCACCTTCGATAAAGGTGTTATAGGCCTCCTTGAAGCCCTTTGGCGTTGTCACTACTCCCTCATTCCATTGGCAACCTTCTTCATCTCCGCTCCGGTTGAGAGGCGCCAGCAAGGAAGACGCTATTTTGGCGGCCTCTTCCAATATGGCGTCCGCAGTATCCGGGTCAACCGTGTCGCACGCACCCGGCAAGCTGAGCCAAAGTTTATCGGCTTCAAACACTTCTTTGAGTAGAAACTGCATGTCACGAAGCGGCGCAGAATAATCAGCCATGGTTACTCCCTCGAGCTAAATCGCTTTGTCTGAATGAATGTCTTTCTATTTGTGCTTATTGTCGCGCTATTATCTGGCTATTACGAATCCGGCTACATACCGGTTCGCATCGGTATGTAAAAAAGCCCGCAACAGCGGGCTTATTTTGTCCCTATACGGAATCAGAACGCAAAGTTTTCCACTTCCATATCCATCATGCAGTTAGCGCCGTTGAGTGCGGACTGTGCATGAGACAGAGTGCGAGGCAGGATGCGCTTAAAGTAGAAACGCGCAGTTTGCAGTTTCGCCGTATAGAAGCCAGTTTCAGTGGTCCCTTCCGCCAGCTTCTGCTGCGCCACCAGCGCCATACGCGCCCAGAAATACGCCAGCACGGCGTAACCGGAATACATCAAGTAGTCCACAGAGGCGCCGCCCACTTCATCGCGATTCTTCATCGCCGCCATACCAATCTTCATCGTGAGGTCGCCCCACTCTTTATTCAGCTTGGCCAACGGCTCGACGAACTCGTTCATCTCCGCATTTTCCGCCTGTTCTTTACAGAACACGTGAACCAGTTTGGTGAAGCGCTTCAGAGATTCGCCCTGAGTCATCAGAATTTTACGACCCAGCAGATCAAGCGCCTGAATACCAGTGGTGCCCTCGTACATCAACGCGATACGCGTATCGCGTACGATTTGCTCCATTCCCCACTCGGAAATAAAGCCGTGGCCGCCATATACCTGCATACCCAAGTTAGCGGATTCATAACCGATTTCGGTCAGGAATGCTTTGGCGATAGGAGTCAGGAAGCCCATCAGTTCATCCGCTTCGTTGCGAACTTCTTCAGTCGCGCCGTGGTGAACGAAATCGCCTTGCACTGCGGTGTAATAAATCAGTGCGCGTGAACCTTCCGTAAACGCCTTTTGCGTCAACAACATGCGACGTACGTCAGGGTGTACAATGATAGGATCGGCAGGACCATTCGGATTCTTTACGCCAGACAAAGAACGCATCGCCAAACGGTCTTTCGCATAGGTCAAAGCGCCCTGGAAGGACAGCTCAGACGCGCTCAGGCCTTGAATAGCAGTTCCCAGACGAGCAAAGTTCATAAATGTGAACATGCACGCCAAGCCTTTGTTCTCTGGACCGATCAGATAACCTTTGGCGCCGTCGAAGTTCATGACGCACGTAGAGTTGCCATGAATCCCCATTTTATGTTCGATAGAACCGCAAGTAACGCTGTTACGCTCTCCCAGGCTGCCGTCTTCATTCACCAGGAACTTGGGAACAATGAACAGAGAAATGCCTTTGGTACCTTGCGGAGCGTCTGGCAAACGCGCCAAACAGATATGAACGATGTTTTCCGCCATGTCATGTTCGCCAGCGGAAATAAAAATCTTGGTTCCAGTGATGCTGTAGCTGCCGTCGGCATTAGGCTCAGCTTTTGAGCGCAGAATCCCCAGGTCAGAGCCACAATGCGGCTCGGTCAGACACATGGTGCCAGTCCATTCGCCGCTCACCAGTTTGGGCAGGTACGCCGCTTTCTGCGCTTCAGAGCCATGCAAAATAACGGTGTTAACCGCGCCATGGCTCAAGCCGGGATACATACCCCAAGCCCAGTTGGATGAGCCAACCATTTCACTCATAACCAGACCGAGAGACTCGGGCAGGCCTTGGCCGCCGAAATCTTCTGGCGCAGTCATTGAAGGCCAGCCGCCTTCCACGTATTGCTTATAAGCTTCTTTGAAACCGGTAGGTGTGGTTACGCCGTCTTCGCTCCATGTACAACCTTCCTCGTCTCCCACCCGATTAAGGGGAGACAGGACCTGCTCACAGAACTTTGCTCCTTCCTGGATTATTGCGTCCACCATGTCTGGGGTCGTCATTTCCGCACTCGGTAATTCCCTGTAATGAGACTGCACATTCAGCAGTTCATCCATCACAAACCTGATATCGCGTAAAGGAGCTTTATATTCCGGCATAAGTTTACCTCAATCTCTACTCGGCGCAGCAACACGAGGCCGCCACCTTTTTATTCCATGTTCTGGATTTTTTTCACAGCGAGCCACAATACTCACCGATATATCAAACAAGTGTTTGAAACATACGTTTGCTTACGGAGATTGTCAAGAACGATTAGAGTTAAAGTTCCAATTTTTAATAGCCGTTCATCGAAGGGTACGCAACAATACTTATCATTAAATTTTAAACTCTTTAAAAACAAATGGTTATGTGAAGACAAAAACAGCGAAAACACGAGACAGGAATTGATAAATGAGTAAAATTTTGTAAGTAACAGCCTTTGCCTAAGCGGCGCAAACAAGCGCTCGGCAAGGTTAGAAATCAGTAAAGAGGGTCTAAATCACTTCGTCCAATTGAATGCTGGGCTGCAGCCCCTGCTCGAAAGCTTGCCCAATGCGGATCAGGTCAAGATAGGTGCGAATGGCTTCGCTTTCACGCTCGCTGGAAGAACCGCGGCTTTCCTCTTCCTGCTGCCGCTGCTCACGCTCCTGTTGTTGCTCAGCCCGTAACTCCGCGCGTCCATCCGACTGCTGCTGCACAAGCTCAGAGCGCGCCTGCAAAATGGCCTGAGTCGCACGCGCTGCGACAGACCGATCCTGAGACGAAGGTTCCGCCGGCGCCAGCGCCGCCCTTCGGACCTGCTCCATCTTCCTTATCGTCGCCTCGGGATTACCGGGCACTGACGACACGTCAATAGGCACTTCGCCGCCGACGGCGTATGAGCGCCCATCAGGTCCACGCGAGTAGGAATATTGTGGAGCCCCCGCATAGAGGCCGCCAACAGCGACATGCGCCTGCTCATGCTGCCGCACTTCAAGATCCCGTTGCGACAATTGGGAGATTGCCGCTAAATCACTTTCACTCAGTCCGCCCCCAGAGTCACTGGAAGCCGACCGCTTAGGCTGCTCAGTCTGACTCGGCGCAGCAGGCGCCCCACCTTCACCGCCCCCCTCCTGGGCAGTTCCAGCCCCCCCTTCAATTACACCTTCAATCGCGTCTCCGCCATTTCCATTTTGCGTTACAGGCGCAACCTCTACGGCAGGAGCTTCCTTACCCGTAACCACCGCTCCATCCGCCTCCGTAGTAGCAGGCTGAACTACCTGAGGCGTAACGCTTGAGGTCTGCGCAAAGCGGTTATAGATAACTGTAGGAAAAGAGTTGGAGGAGGAAGAAGGCGCACTCGGTTCCAATGGCTGAACCGGAGGCAGAGTGGATTCCAGGTCTGAAATAGCGACAGCAGAGCTGCTCACCTTCGTGGGAGGCGAGTATGGGGTAACAGAACTGATGGCGGGTTGTCCCGCTCCGGCTACCTGCACCTTATGCTCCCGTTCACCTCGCTAAGCCTTGTCGCGGCCGCAACTACTCAGGCTTTAATATCCAGTAGCGTTCCCAGGGTTTCGTCGGCGCTTTTAATGACTTTCGCCGAAGCTTTAACGCCATTTTCGTACAGCTTAAGATCCACGATGGACTCTACGACATCGTCGACTGTACGCAGCTCACCAGACTCTTCGGCGGGCTGACCTACTTTGGCGATTTCAGTCGCCGCTTTTTCCATTCCCTGGAGATTTTGCTTTACACCTTGCACACCACTTTGCAAAACGCTTGAAATCATCGCATTACCACTCGGCGATCAGACTGATTCAGTTTTGATTGTACCCACCAATTCGATCAATTTTCAACCAGGCGCAAAATTTCTTCACAAAGTCACAACCCAAACGTAACTTCTGGCTTGCCCGCGCATCAATCAAACAAGGACGCCAACCGCAGGGAGGCTTGAACATTGGGACTATCCGGCGCTTCCGCTCTGGGAACCACGCCCAGGCAGGGCGCAGAAATTCTGGCGCTCAAGGTTTCAAGGTTATCCGTCAGTTGAGGCATGGCTTCCGCTGACAACTGATTCGCCACCCACCCCGCCAACCTCAAGCGTCGGCCGCGCAGCGCCTCCACGGTCAGTAAGGCGTGATTGATGCAACCTAAACGCATACCCACCACAAGAATGACAGGAATATCCAACATGGCGGCGAGGTCGCTTAAATATTCACGCGGATTCAACGGCGTCAACCAACCGCCCGCACCCTCCACCAAAGAAAAGTCATGAGGCGTCATTAACGCGCCGCGACACAGCCCGGCCAGTCGAGGAGCGGACAATGTGCGCCCCGCCTGCTGCGCGGCGATATGAGGCGCTATCGCAGGCCCTAGAGCAATGGGATTCACTTGAGCATACGGGAGCTTCACCGTGGCGTACCGCAGCAACGCCAGTGCGTCTTCATTTCGCAGCCCATCAGGGGTCTGCTCGCAACCGGATGCAACCGGCTTCAAGCCCAGCGTACGTTTCCCCTGGGCCCCGGCCGCATGCAGTAACGCAGCGGATACAAAGGTCTTTCCAACCTCTGTATCCGTCCCTGTTACAAAAAAAGTCTTCGCCATGAATTAGATCCTGCTATATACGCAGACCCCAACATGATAGGTGGCGGGCACCCCTTGTTCCTGTCTGCATTTTTCATATTTTTCAATCACCTGCCGCAGCCGTCGCTTGCCAGTCAGGCCTTGCGGGCGCTCCGATTGAATATTGTGGGCGCCAATGCCTTTAAGCTCTTTCATAACACCGAGTACGGTGTCATGAAAACGCACATGCAGGGATTCTCGACATTCTCCCTGTAAGCCGCAGGAAACCGCCGCCTCAGCAACCTGTTCCGCGCTCAGAAAACGATTGACGTGCCGATCTCCGTCCACTCCAGCCCATGCCTGCTCCAGCTCAAACAAGGTCTGCGTCAGCAATGTGGAGCAAATCAGTCGACCCCCAGGCCGCAACACCCTGCTCACCTCGGCAAACCAGACACTAGGGTCATCCAACCACTGCATCGCCATATTGCTGAACACAAGGTCCTGACTAGCATCCGCCACAGGCAGCGACTCCATATCAGCGACAGCCCAGAGCGCCGCCACGCCATAGTGATGCGCGCGGGCGTACTCAATCATCCCTGGGGATAAGTCATAGGCGCACAATCTCGCTTCCGGAAAGCTGTTTTTCAGGCGGTGAGTTAACCATCCCGTACCACACCCTACATCGATAATATCCTGCGGAGAACTTTCTCGACTGAGCGACACCAGGCTTTCGCCCACCTCTTTCTGCATGCCGGCCAGATGGTCATAGGTCGCAGCCGCGGCGCTAAACGACTCAGCCACTTTGGATTTATCCATGACGCCACGCTCCAAATCTGCAAGAGAGGAAGTCGACACTATGGATTTAAACGTTACTGCATGATTCATCGAGTTGGTCCACGCTTTTTCATCCTGACTGCAGACATTCCGCAATGAAGCGGCTTGCCTCTGCATCAGGGAAATGGCTCATGCCACCGATTATTTCCACTCGGTGGGCGGGGTAGTTTTGCTGAAGAGGCTGCGCCAGATCCACTGGGGCAACCGCGTCCGCCTCCCCTAGAAAGTGAACGACCGGGATATCAAGGTATGCCAATTCACTACGCAGGTCCCAGCTCCGCAACCACTCTAGAGATGCGCTCAACTGTTGATCCGACCAGGACTCAATCTCAGAGGCGAAGCCTAAAGTCTGCCGTGCCTGGGCTCGCGCCGCCGCTGCGCCTTGGGTCTGCAACAGATTAAAGCGCCTCAGTAAGCGTCCACGATCCGCCTTCAAGTCTTCCGCGAAGCTATCGAGCAACTCCAGACCTACGCCTGGCCAATAACTGTCACCAGAAAAAAATGGATTGCAAGCCACCAACGCTAAACCCGCCACCTTCCGGCCATCCTCAGCCAATCTGCGAATCGCCAAAGAGCCGCCTAACGACCATCCCACGATAAGGGTTCGTTCATTCCACTGGGCGGATAGCCGTGGAGCAAGCGCTGCATACGAATCACTCAGCGTCCAGGTCGTAACGGCTGAATCGCCGCTAAATGCCTGCGCCAGTGGCTCAAGCGCCGACTGCGGCTGCGCCCAGCCGCCAATCAGATGAACCGAATCAAAGCGTCCGTCAAGCATTCACCGCTCCAGCGATATTGGCGGCGCCACGATATTTATGGAGGACTTCCAATAATTGGCTCAGGTCATCCTCCGTATGAGCGGCGCTAAAGGTCACGCGCAGTCGCGATGTGTTTGCCGGAACCGTTGGAGGACGAATTGCCGTTATCAAAATGCCTTCTTTGCGTAACGCCTGACTCAGCTCCATTGCTGTAGCCGCGTCGCCAATGAAAATGGGTTGTATCGGAGTGGAAGAGGCCGCCAGCTGATACCCCATTCCCGCTGCTTCTTTACGGAAGCGCGCCACCAATTCATTCAATCGCTCGCGACGCCATGATTCTTCCCGACTGATACACAAGCTGACACGCGCCGCAGCCGCGATCGCCGGGGGCATGGAAGTGGTGTAAATATAGGTTCTGGCGAATTGCACCAGTGTTTCAATAAGTTCTTCCGAGCCGGCGACAAAGGCCCCGGCAGCGCCATAGGACTTGCCGAGAGTTCCCATCAGTATTGGTACATCGCTCTGGTTCAACCCAAAATGCTCAGCACAGCCTCCGCCGTTGGCGCCCAGAACGCCAAAGCCGTGCGCGTCATCCACCATCAGCATGGCGTCTTTGCTATGGCATATCTGGACTATGTCGTCTAACGGAGCAATATCGCCGTCCATGCTGAATACGCCGTCCGTAATCACCAAGGCCCGACTGTCGCGCGCCTCATCCAACCGCGACGCCAGATGTTCAGAGTCCGAATGGCGACAGCGCAACAGCTTTGCGCCAGACAAGATCCCCGCATCCAATAGCGAAGCATGGTTGAGCTTGTCCTCAATGACGTAGTCGCCCCTGCCCAACAATGCAGACGCCACGCCAAGGTTAGCCATATAACCGGTTGAAAATAACAAGGCGCGATCACGCCCGGTGAATTCGGCCAGATCCAACTCCAGCTCATGATGAGCGCGGTGGTGACCAATAACGAGGTGGGACGCGCCGCCGCCAAGGCCATACTCATTCAGAGCCTGCTGTGCGGCGGCGATGACGCGCGGGTCATTGGCCAGCCCTAAATAATCATTGCTGCAGAAGGCGAGATACTCTCGTCCTTCAATCATGACCCGAGGCGCTTGTGGGCTGTCTATCGTCAAGCGGCTGCGATAAAGGTCCTGCTGTTTCCGCGCCGCCAGCGTCTGCGCAAGATGCCCCCATTTAGACATGATGTTTACGCAGTTTTTGTCGCGTCGTAGAACATGCTTTCCATGCGTTGTTGCTGGTCATGCGCCTGAATAGCGTCATGCAGATATGCTTCCTGCTGATCCTCCGAATGCGCTTGTTCGCGCTGCTCAGGACGAATGCCCAGTTTCTTGAACAGCATCATATCCTTATCTGCTTCGGGATTAGGCGTAGTCAGCAGTTTCTCGCCATAGAAAATAGAATTGGCGCCAGCCAGGAAGCACATCGCCTGCATCTGCTCATTCATATCCTCACGCCCTGCGGACAAACGCACGTGAGACTTGGGCATGAGAATCCGCGCAACGGCGATAGTGCGAATGAAATCGAAAGGATCTATGTCCTCCTGCACTTCGAGAGGCGTACCTTGCACTTTGACCAGCATATTGATCGGAACACTTTCAGGGTGGCTGGGCAAGTTCGCCAGCTGGGCGAGCAAAGCAGCGCGATCGCGGGCGCTTTCACCCATGCCCATAATGCCGCCGCAGCAGACTTTCATACCGGCGTCTCTGACATTTTGCAGCGTTTCCAGACGATCTGAGTAAGTACGCGTGGTGATAATCTCACCGTAGTAATTCTCAGAGGTATCCAGGTTATGGTTGTAGTAATCCAAACCTGCGCCAGCAAGCTCCAACGCCTGATCCGCCGTCAGCATGCCCAGAGTCATGCAGGTTTCCATCCCCAGAGATTTAACCTGTTTGACCATCTCAAGGACATAAGGCATGTCTTTGGCGCGAGGATTCCTCCAAGCCGCTCCCATACAAAAACGGCTGGCGCCTTTTTCTTTGGCGGCCTTGGCTTCGTTCACCACCTTTTCCACTTCCAGCAGCTTCTCTTTCTCAAGCCCTGTGTTGTAGTGGCCGCTTTGAGGGCAGTATTTACAGTCTTCAGGGCAGGCGCCGGTCTTGATGGAAAGCAGAGTGCTGACCTGCACTTCATTCGGATCGAAGTTCTGCCTGTGCATGACTTGCGCCTGAAATAGTAAGTCATTGAAAGGCATAGCGAAGAGAGCTTCGACTTCTTCCAGAGACCAGTCATGGCGGATGGGTGATTGCATGGTTGCTGTCATATCAAACTCTTGCTGTTATACAAAACTAGCCGGGGCCTGAGATATAATCCGCCTCGACACAGGAATGTGGACCCAAAAACGAGAGAAGTTCATGGAAGACATAATAAGCCGGGCCAAAAAGCTGTCAACCTTTCTCAGAGAAAAGGTTAACGGCTTACAACTAAAGCATTGTCTGCTTTGCCTTGAAACGAGGTGCGACACTCATATTTGCTCCGCCTGCGCCGCGGATTTAACCGCCCCCAAACATCCCTGCCCCCGTTGCGGAATCAGTCGGGTGGCCCCCGATACAGCCCCTTGTGGTCGTTGTCTTCGCCACCCACCGCACTTCGACGCCAGCACTAGCGCTTTCGACTATTCCTTCCCATTGAATCAAGTCATTGGACAGTTGAAGTATGGCGATAAACGATATTGGGCCAGGGCGCTCGCACAGGCGGCTCTCCCTGCGTTTGAACAAGCCTGCGCGCACATTTCAGCCCCCGTGCTGGTACCGGTTCCTATGCATAAGAGCAAGCAGCGTAAACGCGGATTCAATCAGGCGGAACTGCTGGCGCGAAGTCTGGCCCGCTACGCCGATGTGGAGTTCAGCAATAAGCTGTGCAAGCGGATAAAGGCGTCTCCGCCTCAAACTGGGCTGAATCGAAAAAACAGGCGCAGCAACGTGAAGAATGGCTTTGCAGTGTCATCCAAACTCCCTCAACAACCGCTGATTATTATTGACGATGTCGTCACTACAGGCAGCACGGTGGATGAGCTGGCGCGCACGCTGAAACAAGCCGGTGCGCTTGAGGTTTACGTTTTCAGTATTGCGAGACGCTCAATGGATTGAGCCCCTCAACCATTTAATACCCGCTTCGCCACCACCTCCGCCAGTGCAAGCGAGGCAGTCAATCCGGGCGACTCAATGCCGAACAGGTTATACCAGCCTGCAACGCCATTTTGTTCGGGCGTGTCTATAACAAAGTCCTCTGCGCGCGCGCCTTGCGGCGACAACTTGGGGCGAACGCCCGCATACGCCGGCTGCAGCTTATCCTCAGGCAATGCAGGCCAGTAATTGCGTATAGCCTGGGCGAACTTAACCATCCGTTGCGGGTCTACACTGAACTCCGGCTTATCTATCCACTCGACATCCGGACCGAATCGCGCTTGTCCTCCGATATCCAGAGTCAAGTGCACTCCCAGCCCGCCATCTTCCGGCACAGGGTATATCAAGCGCTGAAAAGGACTGCGCCCCGATAGCGAAAAGTAGCTCCCTTTGGCGAAATAGATAGGCGGAATTCCAGCCATTGGATAGCCCTCCACATTGGCGAGCACCCCCATCGCATCCAACCCAGCGCAATTCACAACGACTTCCGCTTGCACCTGACAGGGCGCCGCGCCGCCAACGTTCAAGGTTGCTGACTTTGTATCAATGCGGCCACCCAACAGAGGCGCATTCAGTACTGCCATTCCGCCCGCTCGCTCAAAATCACCCTGCAAGGACAACATATACTGATGGCTGTCGATAATGCCGGTGGAAGGAGAATATAACGCGCCAACAGATCTTAGCTCGGGCTCCATCGCCAAGGCTTGAGCCTGGGTCAACCACTGTAAGTCCGTCACGCCATTGGCGGCGGCCGCTTCACATATTTTCTGCAGGGCATCCATCTGTTCGGGATGGGTTGCAACAATGAGCTTTCCGCAACGCTTATGAGGTATCCCCCGAGAAGCGCAGTATTCATACAGCAGCGCCTTACCTCTTACGCAAGTTTCAGCTTTCAGGCTGCCCCGCGGGTAGTAGATGCCAGCATGAATCACTTCACTATTGCGAGATGATATGCCGGAACCAACTAGACTCTCGCGCTCCAGCAGAAGCACATCCCGCCCACCTTCAGCCAACTCTTTGGCTACGCTTAGCCCCACGACGCCAGCGCCAATCACTACAATGGATGTTTCAAAAAGCTCCATAACAAGTTCGTCGCTCTCATCTGCTTAATGATTGATATAAACGGAAAAATTGGCCGAGCAGATAGAATTTATCCTAGAATTGGAGGCCCCGGAAGCCCTAATAGCAGGGCCCGGTGTTCTCCCGCCTTGCCAGCAACTCAAAAGGACCCGCGCAGTGAGCGACGTCAATGCCTCTGATTCACTCTTTTTTCGAATAGCGCCTTACTTAGGATTGGCGGGAACATCCTTATTTTGGGCGGGCAATGCTCTGGTGGCGCGCGGTTTTAATGACAGCATCCCTCCGCTGGCGCTGTCTTTCCATCGCTGGCTGGTTTGTGCGTTCCTTATCTCACCATTTATTTTGCGGGCGTTCCTTCGCCATAAAAACACTATAAAGCAGCATTGGCTTAAGATAAGCGTGCTCGCTTTTCTTGGCGTGGCGACCTATAACTCATTGCTGTATACCTCCGCGCAATTCACCTCTGCGCTCAATATCACGCTAGTGAACTCGCTGTTGCCGGTAGCCACCCTGGTTTTAGCGATGCCTTTGCTTGGTCAGCGCCTGAATCTTAAAAGCGGAGTCGGCGTGTTGTTCGCCTTCCTCGGCGCGTTATACGTAATACTGCATGGCGAGCCAAGCGCACTGTTCTCGTTGCAGATGAACGCTGGCGACAGCATCATGGCGGCGGCGATGGTTATTTGGTCACTGTATTCAGTATTGTTAAGAAAATGGGCCATCCCCATCCCAGGCTTCGACTTGTTCGCTATTTTGCTGGGATTGGGGCTACCGATGATCCTGCCCTTTTACGCTTTGGAGCACCATTTTAAAGGTGGATTTGAGTGGAGCTATGACTTGGCGGCGGTTATCGCCTACGTCGCAATATTCCCGTCGCTCTGTGCATACCTGCTGTGGAACTACGGCGTCACTAAGACTTCTCCCAGCACCGCCGCTTTATTCGCTTATTTGACGCCACTGCTCACCGCCCTGTTATCCATCCCGTTTCTTGGCGAGCATCCAGAAAGCTACCACCTTATCGGCGGTGGAGCGATTTTGGCTGGATTATGGCTCTCTCAGGATATGGGCAAAAGCGTCAAGCCGCCGATTCCAAAACCTCGAACTTGACGCCTCTTTGCTGCAATCGATCCATCAATGGACGCCCCATCGCCATGACCGGGGTGATTACGCCGTATGTTTTCGGTAATTTGCGCCGATCAAGCGCCAGACACAAACCGCTTTCCGCCAGCATTTTTGAGGTTTCGCCATAACCCGGGTCGCCGCCGCTGACTTGCGTCTTTATCTGGCGACCATCACAGGAACCAATAAACACCACTTTAAACCAACCCCTGCTGCGCTGTTCAGGCGTGGGCCCCTGCCCTGCGGGCTTAAGGCTTAAAAGCCAATTACGCGTAGGCTTGAGTTGAGCCAACGCAAACACGCCGCCGACAAACGCTGCGCCTGCGATAACCCGGGGCAGCTTCTTCACCTGGATATAATGGCCATATTTGAACTCCTTACCATACTGCTCAAGCGCCCTGGCGCTGCGCTTCACCACTTGTGGGTCAATGGTAGGGAAAGGACATGCCCAAGCGTTGATGTCCTTGCGAAAGCGCAGACTGAAATCCACACTGCCGACTTTACGGGGAGATTCTGACTTATAAGGTTTATTGCGCTTATCAGCCCGCGCCTGCCGTGCTCTCGAAAATGCGTGCACGGCGGAATGCCAGGTTCCGCCGGAAAAAGCGCCGCCAGCGCGGACAAACCCTTCCAGCTTAACGGGGTTGGCGGCCAATACGTCTGCAGACACGCCCTGGGTTAATTCAATCACCGTATAATAGGCGCCCAGGTCATGGGGAATACTGTCAAAGCCACAACAGTTTACGATTCGGACTTTATTGCGTTTGGCGACCTCATCGTATTGACTGATCATGGCGTCTACGAACTCAGGCTCTCCTGTAAGGTCTGCGTAATCTGCGCCCTGGGTAACACAAGCCTTGATCACAGGCTCGCCGAACTTGATATAAGGGCCGACCGTATTGATCACCGCTTTCGCGTCTTTCGCCATCGCATCCAGACTGGCCTGATCTTCGATATCAGCTTGAATCACATGCAGACGACTACGCACATCAGGATTGACAGAGCACAGGCGCTTCTTTAATCGCTCCAGCTTTTCCAGACTGCGTCCGGCAATCGCCCAAACGAAGTCCTCCCGCATCATCGCCCTCGCCAGATACTCGGCGGTCAACTCTCCTGTGTATCCCGTCGCACCAAATAGAACCAAGTCATAAATTTTCTTGTTCGCCATGTGGAATATCCTTGTACCGACTTGACAGTATGCCTAGCGCCACGCGTTAATAAGCCGTTCGACCTAGGACGCGAGAATCCGTCAATTCTCACCCGAATGCAAATACATACATTAATAATCCGGTTATAATACCCCCCGCCCAAGGTAAAACAACAGACAATCCGGGGGCTTAACGCTAATGAAACTTGGAATAGAATTACCGACATGTCGGATAAAAAACAATTTGCCATAGTGATGCTGGTATCGGCGCTGTTTGTATTATGGATTTTATACGGCAGCCTGGAGATAGTTTTCATAAACGACGAACTCAAAGAAGACCCCGTACTTTCAAAGTACCCCTATCATTTCAGGGTCATAGAGAAAGATGGCCGCGTCGCCGTCATGGGCACTCTGCATTCCAACCAGAAAACGCTATCGAAAGCGTTGCGCATTGTGTTCCCAGAGCTAAAAGACGAGAGGGACAACTCACGCGCCTTGCTACAGGCGGAAAAAGATTTCGCCAGAATGCAGGCTTATGCGCAGGATCTTGTGTTGAAGAATGAAGCTTTCGACTTTGTTCGGTGGGAGCTTGATGAAAATTGGCTTCGAGTTCAGGGCATACCTTTTGAAATGAAAGGCCCGGACGCCGCGTCTCCCATGGCTGACGCCAACGCCAACTAGGCACGCATACGAAAAACGCCCCAGATGGGGCGTTTTTTTATATCTCGCAAAAAGGGGCTAAGCGCCCCTTTTAAATTATGCTGAGAAAGGATGTCTCAATATGATCGTCTCATTACGATCCGGACCAGTGGAAATAACATCGATTGGCGCTTCAATCTGCTTCTCCAGGAAGGCGATATAGTCTTGCGCGTTCTTGGGTAGATCCTCTACACGCTTAACGCCAAAAGTGCTCTCTTTCCAGCCTGGCAGCTCTTCGTAAACTGGCTCTACTTCACCAAACGCTTCGCAATCGATTGGCGGACGCGTAATTTCAACGCCATCCGCAGTGCGATAGCCGACGCACACTTTCACAACATCCAGACCATCCAGAACGTCCAGCTTAGTCAGACAGATTCCAGAAACACTGTTGATTTGGATAGCGTGACGCAGAGCAACCGCATCAAACCAGCCACAACGACGAGGACGACCAGTCGTTGCGCCAAACTCATTGCCTTTCTTCGCCAAATAGGCGCCTACGTCATCGAACAGTTCAGTCGGGAATGGACCTGAGCCTACGCGCGTTGCATAAGCCTTGGTGATGCCCAACACATAATCCAGATACATCGGACCAAAGCCGCTACCAGTCGCAGTACCGCCCGCAGTGGTATTGGATGAAGTAACGAAGGGATATGTGCCCAGGTCGATATCCAGCAAGGAACCCTGAGCGCCTTCAAATAGGACATTCTCGCCGCGCTTTCTGAACTCATGCAGCATGTCGGTGACGTCCGCCATCATCGGCAGCAACTCTTCCGCCATTTTCAGCGTTTCGTCGAGTGTTTTCTGATAATCGATCGGAGCGACCTTGTAGTAGTGCTCCAGAACAAAGTTCTGGTACTGCATGATTTCCTTCAGCTTCTCAGCAAAACGCTCAGGCTTCGCCAAATCACCAAGTCGCACGCCGCGACGCGCCACTTTGTCTTCATAGGCGGGACCAATGCCCCGACCAGTCGTGCCAATTTTCGCAGCGCCTAAACGCTCTTCCCGCGCCAAATCCAGAGCCTTGTGGTAAGGCAGAATCAGAGGACATGCAGGGCTCAGGAACAGACGCTGACGAACAGGCACGCCTTTATCTTCCAGGGTCTTGATCTCAGACAGCAACGCATCCGGCGCCAACACCACGCCATTACCGATAAGGCAGGCGACATTGCTGCGCAAAATCCCAGAGGGAATCAGGTGCAGAACGGTTTTCTGTCCGTCTATCACCAAAGTGTGCCCGGCATTGTGCCCGCCTTGGAATCGAGCCACCGCAGCGACTTCTTCCGTCAGCAGATCCACAATCTTACCTTTGCCCTCGTCACCCCATTGAGTGCCGAGAATGACCACATTTTTGCCCATGATGATTAAATCTCTATTTAACTTGATTAGGATTGAATTCGGTTAAGGGCGTTACGATCCATTGCCCCGACTCGTCCCGTACGATTTGGCGATCGCAGTGGGAGGCCCAGTGGTCGGCTTCCTCACCGGGCATCAGTTGTATAACTCTGTCGCTCCGCCGCAACTGCCTGATAAGCTCCCATAACTCTGCATCCTGACCGTTTGGAGCTAAAATAGCGCCCGCCGGCTGCGCCCATTCACGCTTGCCCATGCGGTATAAAGCTTTCAAATCCACGCTGAAGCCCATTGCAGGGCGTCCCCGCCCGAAATCGCGCCCTACTTCGTCATAACGCCCGCCTTTCGCCACAGCCTGTCCCAGGCCTTCGGTATATGCAGCGAACACCAGACCGGTGTAGTACTTGTAGCCGCGCATTTCACAGAAATCGAAGTAAATCTCCACTTCCGGGTAACGCTCGCCTATAACTGCGGCGACCTGGCTCATTTCGTCCAGCGCGTATTCAATATCTGGGTTGCCGGCAAAAATTCTGCGCGCTTCTTTCATTTTCTCTTTGCCGCCCGCCAGTCTTGGCAGCGCCATGACTTTTTGACGAATCGCTTTATCTGGAATAGTCGCGGCTATCTCGTCAACTTCAGGAATCGCTTTCCTGCGCAACGCCTCAAACAGCTCATCAGACTGAATCTTGGAAAGCTTCGCTTCCGCCAGTATCGCCTGATAGACACCCACATGAGCAATATCCATGTGCAGCGGACTGATCTTAGCCAGATTCAGCGTTTCCAGCATCAGAGAGATAATCTCAATATCGGCGGCTGAGCCCACTACGCCATAAAGCTCGCACCCAGTCTGAATTGGCGTGCGCGAAGAAAACATACTGGGAGATTTTGTGCGCAAAACGCTGCCGATGTAACAGAATCGACTGGCGACATCATGGGATCGACGTGAGTCTATACGAGCCACCTGGGGCGTCATATCCGCTCTAATTCCCATCAGGCGTCCAGTAAGCTGGTCCGTCACTTTGAACATCTCCAGCTCCAGGTCGCGCCCGACGCCGATAAGCAGAGAGTCCAAGAATTCCAACAGGGGCGGCACGATCATTTCGTAACCCCAGGAGTGATACAGGTCCAGCAACTGTCGTCTCAGTTCCTCAATGCGTTTGGCCTCTGGCGGCAATAACTCTTCCACACCATCAGGGAGAAGCCATAAATCAGATTCGGACATTGACTGCGTATCGCCAAACATTCATTTCACCTTTTGGTGCGCAACCTTTTGTGTGAACGGAAGATCACTGCCTGATCAGGTATAAAAGGGCTGTCCCCACAAGCATGCTCACAAACCCGGCCAGCCGCATGGTTCCATCATCGACCTGCGCCAACCTGACCACCATGTTTCGCCAGCGTCGCGGATACAGAAAAGGAAGGACGCCTTCCAATACCAACATCAGACAGAGCGCAATTCCCAGTTCCCGCCACATTGGGATCCCTCATCGCCTCGCTTTGCATCGCTCAAATCAGGGCGCAAAGCCACACAAAATATATACAGTTGCCAGTATTTAATCACAAAAAAACCGGGATAGTTCCCGGTTGCAGAATATTACCACTATTTCGGCGGCTTCCCAATGCTTTTTAAGGCTGGGTTAATTCCCCTGGGGAGCGCCTTGTGGTTGTTTCAGGTACCTAAGAAACTCGCTATCCGGTTGCAGAATCAGCAAGTCTCCCTTACTGGAGAAGGTCTGCTCATAAGCGCCCATGCTCCGGTAGAAAGAGTAAAACTCAGGGTTTTTACTAAAAGCGTCAGCGTAGATTCTGGAAGCGACGGAATCGCCTTCGCCTCGAATCTGCTCCGCTTCTTTATACGCATTCGCGTCAATAACTGTTCTTTCAGCATCCGCCGCCGCGCGTACGGCTTCGGCTTGCTCTTCACCTTGCGAACGATGTTGCTGAGCGATTTTTAGACGCTCGGACTCCATCCGCTCGTAAACAGAGTCGCTGACGCGAGTTGGCAGCTCAATCGCACGAACGCGGATATCGTTGATTTCAATACCAAACTCTGTACGAGCGATTTGATCCAGGCTCTTGGTCAGCTCTTCCATCAGCTCTTCCCGCTCACCCGCCACGACTTCATGCATAGTGCGACGGCCAAACTGATCGCGCAGACCGTTATCGATACGCGACTCCAGCAGGCGCACGGCATTATTTTCATCGCCGGCAGTGGAACGATAGAACTGCCCCACATTTACTATGCGCCATGTTGCATATGAGTCGACATCCAGCGGCTTTTGCTCACCAGTAAGGTAACTCTTGGTTGGCAAATCCATGACCAGTACACGGATATCAAACTTACGAGCCACATCCACAAAAGGAATTTTGAAATGAAGCCCAGCTCCGATATCAGACTCGACCATACCGCCAAAGCGCAGCAATACTGCTCGGTGAGTTTCTGGAACAATGTATACGCCTTGCATGACGACAATGATGGCCAGCAAGATAGCGCCGAGAGAAATTGCAAATCTTGTAGTCATTATTGGCCCCTGCTTCTGCTCAGAATTTCGTTACGGGAACGGAAATCCTCCACCGCACGGGAAGAGCCGCTGGAGCCCGTATCGACATTACGCGGAATAATAGCGCCCGCTGCGGGAGCCGCATCTGCGCGATTCAGCATCTTATCCAATGGAAGATACATGATGTTGTTCCCTTGCCCTTGATCCACCAACACTTTGCTGCTGCCGGACAGAACTTTCTCCATCGTATCGATATATAAACGCTCGCGAGTTACCGCTGGCGCACTCTCATAGATCTCAAGCACCTTCAAGAAACGCTGGGTTTCACCTTCAGCCTGAGCGATTACCTGATCCCGATAAGCTTTGGCTTCTTCAATAACCCGTTGCGCCTTACCTCTTGCTTCAGGCACAACCTGATTCTTGTAGGCTTGCGCTCGGTTGATAACCTTCTGCTCATCTTCTTTTGCGCGTTGAACTTCTTCAAACGCGGACTTAACTGCGGCAGGAGGCTGTGCGGCATTGATGTTGACCTTCTTCACCTCAATGCCAGAGCCATAGAAATCAAGGTAACGCTGCAAACGGTCTTGCACGTTAATCGCCAAAATCGCACGTCCTTCCGTCAGAACCTTATCCATAGACTCAGAGCCGACCTCATGGCGCAGGGCGCTGTCAATGGCAAAGTCCAAGGTCGTGACAGGGTCGCGCATCACCAGAGTATATTTGCGCAAGTCGCCAATGACGTACTGAACGGTCAGATCAATATCAACGATATTTTCATCTTCCGTCAGCATGTGACCTTTTTTCTTCTGATTGCGAACCGAGGTGACTTCCTCGATAAAGACTTGGTCGATCAGGGGGATTTTAAATTGCAGACCAGGCTGGCGCGTATCCAGATACTTACCAAAGCGCAGCACAATTGCGTTTTCTTTTTCATCTACGCGAAAAACGGAACTGGAGGCAGCAAGCAGCACCAAGACAACGATGATAATCGCCACCACGCCGCCAGAAACTCCGCCGCCGCCGGAAGAGCCGCCTCGAGGCTTGCCGCCAAACAATCCACCGACTTTCTCCAGACCTTTGCGAATGACTTCATCCAGATCCGGCGGTCCGTCATTTTTGTTGCCGCGACGGCCTGAGCCCCATGGGTCCTGATTATTATTTCCGCCTGGTTCATTCCAAGCCATTTTATTCCCCTTCGTTGTGAAGATTTAAAGCTTGCGCGTAATACTATTTATCTATGTCTCGATCGGCAAGGTTCTGAAATGTAATTAAGATAACGCCGACATACAATGCAGCGCGCCCAGATAGTCGATACGCACAACTTCTGAGCTTAGCAGACATGTCCGGTAAGCTGCTCAAGTTTCACGCCTTCCTTATGCGCTATTTGCAGCCAGTCGGTTTTCGGCATCTTTATATGCACAGAAAAGGAGCCGTCCTCCCTCACCTCTTCCGACAACACCGCCTCTCTTTCATAAAGCTTGGCTCGCAACCTGCCCAACGCAGGAGGAATGCAAAGCGTCTCGTCGACCATGTCACCGCCCAATAACTTTCCGGTCGCCTGCTCCAGCAGTTCAAGACCGTCTCCGGTAACTGCGGAAACCCAAACACGAACCGGCTCGCCATTTTCATTTAGCTCCAGGCGAGGCTCAGCAGCTTCCAGCCGATCCACTTTGTTGAAGACAAAGAGAGAAGGAATATCGTCAGCGCCGATTTCCTTTAAAACATCCTCAACTTGCTCGATGTTTTCCCTGCGCTTTGGATCACTCGCATCCACGACGTGGAGCAATAACGAAGCATTGCACGTCTCTTCCAATGTCGCGCGAAACGCGTCGACCAGCTTGTGAGGAAGATGCCGGATGAACCCGACCGTGTCGGCCAAAACCACAGGACCATAGTTTTCCAGGTTTATACGCCGTAGAGTCGGATCAAGAGTTGCGAACAACTGATCCGCAGCATAAACATCGGACAAGGACATACGATTAAAGAGGGTGGATTTGCCGGCGTTTGTGTAGCCAACAAGAGAAATGGTGGGCACTTCCGCCCGACGACGCGCGCGCCGGCCTTGTTCGCGCTGCTTGCGAACCTTTTCCAAGCGCTTGTGTATAGATTTGATACGACCACGAATGAGTCGTCTGTCAGTTTCGAGCTGGGTCTCGCCCGGCCCGCGCAAACCGATACCGCCTTTCTGACGCTCAAGGTGGGTCCAACCCCGCACCAGTCGTGTAGACAAGTGCTCAAGCTGAGCCAGCTCCACCTGAAGCTTACCTTCATGAGTGCGCGCTCGCTGGGCGAAAATATCCAGTATCAGGCCAGTCCTATCCAGAACCCGCACTTGCAGATCCTTTTCCAGGTTTCGCTCCTGACTAGGAGTAAGAGAATGATTGAACAGTACGACTTCCGCTTCGTGCTCAATTACCGCCGCCCTGACTTCCTCCAGCTTACCGCTGCCGACAAAATAGCGCGGACTGGGCTGATTACGGGTTCCGGTGACCAGCGCAACAGGCTCTGCGCCGGCCGATAAAGCTAATTCCGTAAGCTCGCGAGGGTCTTCTCGATCTTTTTCTTCCAGCATATCCAGGTGAACAAGTACAGCCCGCTCACCCGCTTTAGGACGCTCAAACAATCAGGCGCTGCTCCGCATTAAGCGTTAGATGCTTCGTTCTCTCCTTCGCCTTGAGCGGCGATACGTACGTTCCGGGCAGGAACGACGGTGGAGATAGCGTGCTTGTAAACCATTTGGCTAACGGTGTTTTTCAACAGAATTACAAACTGATCGAACGATTCAATTTGTCCCTGCAGTTTGATGCCGTTTACCAGGAATATGGATACCGGGATGCGTTCCTTCCGTAGCGCATTTAAATAAGGGTCTTGTAAAGATTGCCCTTTTGACATTGGAATTCTCCTACTTTTAGTTCTAATTATCGGTGATTAAATTACTAACTCGTGTATGTATTATCACCAGGGACGGTTTGCCAGCACTTTTGACAGCATTGCGTAATAGTATAGCGCTAACCTGCGATCTGACCTATAGTGGATTACACGATTGTAACCGTTGTGAAATCAGTCGCATAGCGGCTTCGACTAATTGTGTATCATCTGCAGACAGCCAATTTATCTCAGGCCAGGAACGCAACCAGGTCATTTGTCTTTTCGCCAGCTGACGAGTTGCCGCAGTCGCTTTTTCCACCATTTCTTCCCGGCCAAACTCACCTTCGAGAAAAGACCACACCTGACGATAGCCTACCGCCCTGATTGAGGGCAGTTCTACATTCAAATCGCCACGCTGACGCAACTGCTCCACTTCATCCAACAACCCCTGCTCCAGCATGATCTGAAAGCGTTTGGCGATACGGGCGTGCAAATCTTCTCGCTTAACGGGCGCCAGAGCTAAGTTTAGCGCATTGTAAGGCAAAGCTGCGCCATCCACACTGTCCCAGTTGAGCTCATTTTCCGGATTCGCTCCATCCGCCGCCCAATAATGCGAGAGCGGCCTCCCTGTCAGTCGATACACTTCCAAAGCACGCTGAATACGCTGACGGTTATTCGGGTGAATTTTAGCCGCCGCTACTGGGTCGACTTGGCGCAGCTGCTCATGCAGCGCCGGCCAGCCAATCTGTTCGGCCTCAGCCAATATCTCTCCCCTTACACTTTCGTCTGCGCTGGGCATATCACCCAACCCTTGGCACAAAGCTTTATAGTACATAATAGTGCCGCCTACCAGCAGAGGGATGCGTCCAGCATTAACGCTTTGCTCCATCAGGCGCAAGGCGTCAGCGCGAAACTCTGCGGCGGAATAAGGTTCAGCCGGGTCGCGAATATCAATCAAATGATGAGGGTAGCGCGCCAACGTTTCAGGATCAGGCTTAGCGGAGCCAATATCCATGCCGCGATACACCATGACGGAGTCAACGCTAATTAAGTCACAGGGCAGACGCTCGCTCAAGGCCATAGCAAGGTCCGTTTTACCAGAAGCGGTTGGCCCCATTAACAGTATGGCAGGCGGAAGCGCCTTTTTATCCGACACTATCGACCCCGCAAAAACAGTTTATCCAACTCAGACATCGTCAACTGCACCCATGTTGGCCGGCCGTGGTTACATTGCCCGCTGCGCTCAGTGTCTTCCATGTCCCGCAACAGCGCATTCATTTCTGCAATGGTCAGCTGTCGGTTGGCACGAACTGCGCCATGGCAAGCCATAGTCCCCAACAGCTCATTCATGGTTTCCTCCACTTTGCGTGTGGAGCCATGCTCCGCCAATTCCGCAATAACATCCCGCACCAGAGCTTCAACGTTTGCGTTCCGCAATAACGCCGGGACTTGCCGAACAATTATAGACTCTACGCCGGCGACTGTGATTTCCAAACCCAACTGACGCAATGTCTCTGCGTTTTCTTCTACCGCCAGAGACTCCCGGCGACTGACAGCCAGATTCATCGGCACCAGCATAGGCTGAGTGGTCACTCCGCTATTGTGCAATGAGCGCTTCATACGCTCGTAGACAATACGCTCATGCGCCGCATGCATATCGACCAGAACCATACCTTGCGCATTCTGAGCCAATACAAACACCCCGTGTAATTGCGCAATCGCATACCCCAGGGGGGCCTCTGCGGCATTATCCATGGCAGGCGCAGTTCCAGCCTGGGCGGAACCAAACATGTCGCCAAGTCCTGAATTATCATGCAATTGCCCGTAGGCGGAGATTTGCTCTCTCACAGCGCCTGCAGAGGGCGCTACCGCCATCGAAAAACCAGACGCCGCCGGCTGCTGCCTTAGAGGCAATACATCCTGCGTTGGCCATTGCATTACGGGACGTTCCTGCTCCACTTCCGCGACCGGCATGGCCTCCGCCGCGGCAATCTGCGGCTTCACTTCGGCCAGCGCCCGATGCAGACTGCGAAACAGGAAATCATGGACCATGCGGCCTTCGCGGAAACGCACTTCGTGTTTGGTGGGATGCACATTCACGTCAACCGTGGCGGGGTCCAACTCCAGATAGAGCACAAAGGCGGGGTGACGCCCATGATAAAGCACATCCTGATAAGCCTGCCTCACAGCATGCGCCACCAGCTTATCGCGAATCACCCGACCGTTGACGAAAAAGTACTGCAAATCGGCCTGGCTGCGAGAAAATGTGGGCTTGGCCACCCACCCGCTCAATGACAACCCAGATGCAGAAACATTGATAGGAATGGCGCTCTCGATAAAGTTTGCGCCGCAAAGCTGTCCGATACGACGAACGTGATCCTCTTCCGAGCCAGCCGGACGCAACTGGTGCACGACCTTCTGATTATGCCGCAAGGTAAACGCGACGCTTAGCCGGCCCAATGCCTGCCGCTTGATAATTTCTTCAATATGCCCGAACTCTGTTTTTTCCGTGCGCATAAACTTACGGCGCGCCGGGGTATTGTAAAACAGGTCACGGACTTCCACTGTGGTGCCGGGAGTATGGGCCGCCGGTGAAATTTCCGGCTTCATGTCACGCCCTTCCACTTCCACCTTCCAGGCTTCGCCCTGATTTTGCGGACGCGACGTCAGGGAGAGACGGGACACGGAGCAGATACTGGCGAGCGCTTCGCCTCGGAAGCCCAATGTCGCTACAGCTTCAAGGTCTTCCAGCGTCTCAATTTTGCTGGTGGCGTGACGAGATAGCGCCAGCGGCAGGTCTTCCCGCTGTATCCCTCCTCCATCATCGCGAATTCGAATCAATTTGACGCCGCCACTCTCAATATCGATTTCTATTTTGCGCGCGCCAGCGTCCAGCGCATTCTCCACCAACTCTTTCACCACTGAGGAGGGTCTCTCGACAACCTCGCCCGCAGCAATCTGGTTAGCCAATCGAGGGGAAAGTAAATGAATCTTCGACATCGGGTATTTCGTCAAATTATCAGGAAGTGAGTCGCCTCTGCGCTAAATAAACCATGTCTTAGCGTAGGCGAGCAATTGCCGCAGATGGTAACAGATGTGCAAGGACAACAGAACCGGCGCTCCAAGCGCGCCGGCTCATCTGCGTGAGGCGTTATCAGGTAGCGGGTATCATCAGGACCTGACCAATTCGCAGAGACTCAGTGGTCAGCCCATTATGATTCATGAGATCGTTAAGACTGATGTTGTTCCTCTGGGCGATGCTGCTGAGCGTATCGCCTTTCTCGATGACATAGGTCTGCCCCACCTTGCCTTGCCCGGACTGCTTTTGCCAAGCCAGCAGCGTGCCCGGAGGCGGCGCGTCAACGAAATACTTTTGCAGCCCACCATATATGGCTGTGGCGATTTTCTTCTGATACTTGCTGGTTTTCAGCCGCTGCGCTTCAGAGGGGTTAGAGATAAAGCCCGTCTCAACCAGAATGGAAGGGATATCCGGCGACTTCAATACCACAAACCCCGCCTGCTCCACTCTTTTCTTATGCAGACGGGAAACGCCGCTTACGGACCTCAACACGCTGTCGCCGACGGTAAGGCTGGCTTTCAGGCTGGCGGTCATGGACAAATCCAATAGCACGCCGGCCAGCACCTGATCTTTATCTTCCAGGCTTACGCCACCAACGCCGCCAATCAAGTCAGAGGTATTCTCCTTCTCCGCCAGCCAACGCGCCGTTTCACTTGTGGCGCCGCGTTTGGAAAGCGCATAGACGGAGGCGCCGCTGGCGTCCGGGCTCTTGAATGCGTCAGCATGCACTGAAACCAGCAAGTCGGCATTGTACTCGCGAGCCAGGGCAGTACGATTGCGCAAAGGTATAAAGTAGTCGCCTTTACGGGTCAGCCGGCTGGAGAAGCCGCGCTCCTGATCCAGCAAAGCCTGCAGTTCACGGGAGATCGCCAGCACCACATCCTTTTCGCGAATGCCTTTGGGTCCAAGAGCGCCTGGGTCTTCGCCGCCGTGGCCAGCGTCAATCACAACCACGATATCGCGCTTCTGCGCATGATCGTCAGCCTGCTTTTTGACTTGCTGCGCTCCACCTGATCCGTACAGATCAATCACCAAACGATGCCCATACTGATCGTTCGGCTGCAACGCAAAGCTTTTCGGGTTTACACCTTCCCGAAGGTCCAGCACAACGCGCAGGTCCTTGGAACCGCGGCGGGCGCTACGAATGCGTTGAATCGGCGTCCCTTCGTAACTGACGGCGGAAAAGTCAGTCTCCAAAGAGGCCTGTGAAATATCAATCACCAGTCGATCCGGCTTCGACAGAGCGAACACTTTGTGATCCACCGGTCCACTCATATCAAAAACCAAACGAGTATGGTCAGGAGCCGGCCATACACGGACATTACTGACCGTGGCCGCTCCCGCAACGGAAGAAATCAGTATCACACTGAGTAATATCAGTCTGAGCGCTACTGTCATCTTGTAAACCTCATTGCCCAGTATAATCGTTACTCCCGGGACTGCTTTGCGTCATACGCCTCCAGCCATTGACAGCCTCGCGTAGTGTGCGCCAGCAGTTTAATTCTGCGGCCTTTCATCAGCACTTGAATATCGACCGTCAAGTCAGGCTCCGGCAACAATGGAGCGCCTTTATCCGGCCACTCCACCAAACAAATCGAATTTTCATGGAAATAATCGCGGATACCGAGAAACTCCAGCTCCTCCGGGTCCGCCAATCGATACAGATCAAAATGAAAAACCAGCCTGTCTTCCAGCTGATAGGGTTCGACCAGAGTATAGGTGGGACTCTTAACCAAACCTGAATATCCCATGCCGCGCATCATGGCGCGCGTCAGCGTGGTTTTGCCAGCGCCTAACTGTCCCTGCAGATAAACTACTCCGGGCGCAGCGAAGCATTGCGATAACTCATCGCCCAATACCGCCATCGCCTCTTCATCAGGAGCTACTACCTGCCTGGATGAAAGCATCTGCGTCATACCGTCGCCTCGCGCATTACCGCCCCTAACTGCTTTAATAAGTCGCCGGCCATCAAAGAGGCCTGCGCTACACTTTCCGTCGCTGAATCCGCCGCCGCGCCATGCCAGGCCGCCGCCAGTTCAGCCGCCGCCAACGGCGTCATGCCCTGCGCCAGTAATCCCGCCGCAAGACCGGTTAATACATCGCCCATACCGCCGCACGCCATTCCCGGGTTGCCCGCCTGTACGACGACCTGCCCTTCCTGGTCTGGAGCCGCCAACACGGTACCGAGGCCCTTCAACAAGACATGACAATTATAGGTCTTCGCCAATTCTCGCGCCGCCGCGAAACGATCCCGCATTACATCCGCCACCGAACACTCCAACAAACGCGCCACCTCTCCTGGATGCGGCGTCATTAAGGAGTGAGGACTGAGCTGATGCTTGCGAGCGGCAATCATATTCAGGGCGTCAGCGTCGACGACCATGGGTTTACCAGCATCCAGACATGTTTGCAGACACATTTGCCCCCAGGGCTCCTTACCCAGTCCAGGGCCCAGAGCGATCACATCCGCCGACTCCAACATGACCAGCAGCTCACCACGACTGTTGATTTCCCGAAACATGACCTCAGGCAGTCGAGATAGCCCGGCGCCGACATGTGCGGCGCGGGTGGCGCAGGACACCAGTCCACAACCAGCGCGATAAGCGGCTTCCGCCGCCATGATAGCAGCCCCGCCAAAACCATTATCGCCGCCAACCACCAGAACGCGGCCGAACATGCCTTTGTGCGACGATGGCTTTCTGAGTGGAGCCAATTTAACAGCCAGTGAAAAGTCAGAACGCCGGCAGGCCGCGGGGATTTTACTATAAATGTCAGCGGGAACGTCCAGTTCGTCAAATACAAGCTCGCCGGTATAGTCAGGCGCTTCGCCTGTCAGCAGCCCTCGCTTCATACCAATAAAGGTCACCGTCATCGCCGCATTCACGGTCGCCCCCAGAGGCATACCCGTATCCGCGCACAAGCCGGAGGGAATATCCAGGGCGATGATCGGCTTACCAGCCGCATTGATAGCGATAATCGCCGCCGCATAGTCATCACGCACCGCGCCGGACAGCCCTGTCCCCAGCATGGCGTCGACAATGATGTCGCCGCTTATAGAGGAATCAGGAGACCACATAGTCACATCAACGCCAGCCGCGCGGCAACTCGCGAAGGCCTGAGCCGCCTCACCTTGCAATTTTTGGGGATCGCTCAACGCGAATACTTCGACCTGCAAATTATGACGGCGCGCGAGTTCAGCCACCACATAGCCGTCGCCGCCGTTATTGCCGCCACCACATAGCACGGTCAACCTTGCCGTTTCAGGCCAACGACGCATCAGCGCGCGAAACGCTGAGCGCCCTGCACGCTGCATGAGTTCATAGCCGTTTTCAGCCGCCATGGACTGTATGGCCAACGCGTCGAGCTGACGCACTTGCGCCGCTGTGAATAGGTCCTTCGGCATAGGATGGGAGACCCGCACAGGTGACATTTCAAGAATCCACTTCAATTAATAGCGCTATACGTATGTAAATTTTAGCAAAATACTCGAAAAAGACCATTTCGTAAACAACCATGCGCCGATGTGTCACAATAGCCCCCTGGATTAAAGCGGTAACTTATGACGAACGAAACTTACAGCCAATCTCAACTTAACCAGTTGGCGGGCGACATCAAACAGTGGGCGCAAGAGCTGGGATTTCAGCAGTGCGGCGTCACCGATGTCGATCTCGGCCGCCACGAAGAGGCGCTCAAAGACTGGCTGAGTAAGGGCTATCATGGCGCCATGGGGTACATGGCCGACCATGGCGACAAACGCAGCCGCCCAGCTGAGTTGTTACCCGGGACACTGCGCGTCATCAGTGTACGCATGGATTATTGGCCGGAAAAAAAGGGAGAAGCGCAAGCGCGTCTGGAGCAAGATCAGAACGCCTATGTCTCCCGCTACGCCGTAGGCAGAGACTATCACAAACTCATGCGCAAGCGTCTCGCTCAGCTGGGCAAGCGCATACAGGAAGAAATTACGGAGTCCGCCTATCGTGTCTTCGTTGACAGCGCGCCGGTTCTGGAGCGGGCATTAGCGCAGAAGGCCGGCTTGGGGTGGATCGGCAAAAACACCATGCTGATCAACCCCAAAGCGGGATCTTACTTCTTCCTTGGCGAGCTGTTCACCGACCTGCCCCTGCCCATCGACCCGCCCTATCCCAAAAACCATTGTGGGAGTTGCAGCGCCTGTCTGGATTTATGCCCCACCAAAGCATTTGTAGCGCCCAATGTTCTGGACGCCCGCCGCTGTATCTCCTATTTAACGATAGAGCTAAAAGGCAAAATCCCCGAAGACCTTCGCCCGATGATGGGAAACCGCATCTTCGGCTGCGATGATTGCCAGATGGTTTGTCCCTGGAACAAGTTTTCCCGGCTGACCGATGAAAAGGACTTCTCGCCCCGCCATCGTCTCGACAGTGCGGAATTGCTAGAGTTATTTGCATGGACGGAGGAAGAGTTCCTCAGCAACACGGAAGGATCAGCGATACGCCGTACAGGGCATGAAAGCTGGCTGCGCAATATCGCCGTGGCGCTCGGCAATGCGCCAACATCGCCAGCAATCATTGCTGCATTGAAGGAGAAGCTATCGCACCCATCCGCCATTGTTCAGGAGCATGTCAGCTGGGCGCTGACGCAACATGGCGAGCCGCCCGCGGATATGGCCGAGCGGCAAGAAGCGGAAAAAACGTCAGTCCGTTAAACGCAGGAAGTGTTCGCGATAGTAGCGCAGCTCTTCGACTGATTCCCTGATGTCCTCCAACGCCTGGTGAGAGCCTTTTTTCTTGATTCCTGCGGCCACCTCCGGCCGCCAGCGGCGGGCCAGCTCCTTAAGGGTGCTGACATCCAGATTGCGATAATGGAAGAATTTTTCCAGGTCCTTCATATAGCGGGCGAGAAAGCGGCGATCCTGGCCAATGGAGTTGCCGCACATGGGAGAGCAGCCCGCGTCTACATGTTGCGCCAGAAATTCCAGCATCTGTTTTTCCGCCTCAGCTTCTCCGATTGTGCTGGCCTTGACCCGGTCCGTCAGCCCGCTGGTCCCATGTGTATTGCGATTCCAGTCATCCATGAGCGCCAATACGCTGTCTGGCTGATGCACTGCGATAACCGGCCCTTCGGCGACCAATTCCAGGTTGCTGGTGGTGACGACCACCGCCATTTCAATAATTCGGTCCGAGTCCGGATCCAGTCCGGTCATCTCCAAGTCGATCCAAATCAGGTTATCGCGACGTGACATAACTTCTCCATCGTTTTACAGTAGCACCGGCGTCAAACGGCGACATCAGAAAAATCAGGCAGTGTAGCGGCATCCATAACCGTTTGTAAGCCTTACGTCGCCAGCCGCATGCATACTCAAGGCCATCAGGCTGTATATTAAACTAGTGTAGTTCATAGGATAGTTAAGCCCCCCGATTATGGCGAAGCGAAAACTCAGCAAACAGCAAAAATGGCGCATCCAGAAAATCCAGGACGAGCGCACCAAACGCGCCACCCGCAAGGAAACGCAGCTGGAAAGCCAACTGAGCGGAGGAGAACTGTCGGCGGAGCAAGAGGGGCTTATCATCGCCCATTACGGCCAGCAACTTGCGGTCGAAGCGCTGGAGCCGCCGCACGCAGGTCAGATATTTCGCTGTTACGTCCGCGCCAATATTGACTCCCTGGTCACAGGCGACCAAGTAATCTGGCGCGCCGGCCCGGACAATTCCGGCGTCATTGTCGCCCGCCAACCCCGTGAGTCGGCTTTAAAGCGCCCAGACAAGTTCGGTCAGCTGAAGCCTATCGCCGCCAATATCGATCAGATTCTGATTGTCATAGCCGCGGAGCCTGAGCCTCACCACAATCTGGTTGATCGCTACCTGGTGGCGTCGGAAGCCGTTGGCATTCCCCCGCTGATCATCCTCAACAAGCAAGACCTGATCAACGACGCCAACCGCGACACGCTGCAACAGTTCAAAGATCAGTACCAGCAATTGGGCTACGAATGGATCGACGCATCCACCAACACTCAATCCGGCCTGGATGACCTCAAGCGGCACCTGGCGCATAAGACCAGCATCTTTGTGGGTCAATCAGGGGTTGGAAAGTCCTCATTGATCAAAATGCTGCTACCGGACGAGGACGTCAAAGTGGGCGATCTGTCGGAAAATGTTCGCAAAGGCACGCACACCACCACGACAGCCAAACTGTTTCACCTCCCCTCCGGCGGCGACTTGATCGACTCCCCCGGCATCCGGGAGTTCGGCTTGTGGCATATTGATGAGCGCACCCTGGAGGACGGCTTCGTCGAGTTTCGCCCTCATCTCGGCCATTGCCGTTTCCGTAACTGCCGGCATCTTCAGGAACCCGGTTGCGCCCTGCAGTCAGCGCAGGAAAGCGGTGAAATTCTTTCCAGCCGCATGGAGAGCTTTCTGCGCATCAGGGAATCGCTGCAGGAACAGGACATCCACGAGGAGAACCTTTAGGGCTGATTACCAGGTCAGCCCATCTGTGTTCGGCGCAGGCTTATCGTCTACAGGCAGATCTTTATCTGGATCGAATTCAGGTTTGCGGCCCTGACGGTCCAGAGTGCGATCCAGCTCTTCCAGTAAATCCGAAGTGGAGATGGCGCTGTCCGCTTGTTCCGCGCCCTCGATATCCTCTTGCGTCTTTTTGTTCAACACCAGGATAGAAATGCGACGGTTAACTGGGTTGTAGGGGTCTTTCTCGTCGTATAGCACGGAAGACGCCAGTCCAACTACTCGCGCCATACGCCCCTCCGGCAGCCCTCCTTCCACCAGCGCGCGACGCGCGGCGTTGGCGCGGTCCGCCGAAAGCTCCCAGTTGCTGTAGTTGTCCCGGCCCAGAAAGGGTTGGGCGTCGGTGTGGCCGGAAACGCTGATTTTATTCCTGACTTTGGCGATGCTTTTCGCCAGTTCAAATAAGATTTCTTCGAAATAAGGTCTGAGTTCCGAGCGGCCGCTGTCAAACATAGGGCGCTGCCGTTTATCGACAATCTGAATGCGCAAGCCTTCATCCGTGATATCCAGCAACAGCTGATCCTTAAATGCATTCAGCTTGGGGTTTTTCTCGATCTGCGTCATGATTTCCTGCATCAGCCGGGTCAGCTTCTGCTGCTCAAGTTGCGCTGCGAGGTCCTGAATGGTGTCCTCGCGCATGCGCACTTCCGGCTGATCCTGCGGCTTACCGGCAGTGTCCTGGGTCACCGTCACCGTAACGCTACCTTCCAGGTCTATGACGTACGGGCTGCCACCCTGCTCAAAACCAATCGGATCGGTGAAATAGCCAGAGATCGCCTCTTTCTGATCTTCAGTAGCGGCCTCACTCAGCCATAACACCAGAAAGAAAGCCATCATGGCGGTGGCGAAGTCCGCGAACGCCACCTTCCAGGCGCCGCCATGAGCGTGATGCCCCTTGCGGACGCGGCGAACGATAATCGGCGGGCGTTCCTCCATCATATCCCGCCTCCGTTGTATTCAAGCCAGCGCGTTTCAGACATGATCGCCGCCACCTATTTGGAGCGGACGTAATCATTAAGCTCCTGAAAACTGGGACGTACGTCCGAGTTCAGGGCCTTGCGCCCAAATTCGATGGCCAATTGCGGCGCCAGGCCGGTCATGGTTGCCAGTATGCTGACCTTGACGCACTCATAGGCTTTGATTTCTTGCGCCGCCAAATGGTGCATGGCGTGAGAGGTTGGACCAACAAAGCCATAGGCCGCCAGTATCCCCAGAAACGTCCCCACCAAAGCGGCGGCGACATGCACGCCCAGCTGGTCAGGCGGCCCTCCGAGTGATTTCATCGTGATAACAATCCCCAGTACCGCAGCGACGATCCCAAACCCCGGCAGAGCGTCCGCCACGCGATTCACCGCATCGGCGGGCTTTTCCAGCTCCTGCATTCGGGTTTCCAGCTCCAGATCCATCAAACCTTCCAGCTCATGAGGAGCCATGTTGCCGGTACTGACAATGCGTAGATAATCGGTAATGAAGTCTCGCAATTTATCCATCCGCACAATGGCGGGATAACGATTGAAGATCTCGCTGTTAAGGGGGTCGTCCACATCCGCTTCTATCGCCATGACGCCCGAGCGCCGCGCTTTATCGAACAAATCGTAGAGCAAGCTGAGCAGATCCATGTAGACCACCCGGTTAAAAGGCGACCCCATGATCATTTTCGGAACGGCTTGGAATATCTGCTTGATGACTTTGAACGGATTGGAGATCAGGAAGGCGCCCAGCGCCGCACCGCAGATGATGATTAGTTCGAAAGGCTGCCACAGGGCGGCCAGCTCCCCGTGCGACAACACATATCCGCCCAACACGCTGGCCAGAACGACGATCACTCCAAGAATTAAAAGCATACCAGGAACATTCTCTGCTTAAGTGACAAGGCAGCCACTATTAACTACTTTTATATTGTTAGTTAAGATCAAAACCGGCGATTTCACAAATACTTATGCAGGATACCGCACCGCCCCAACAATCCATGGCGTGGGTGGATCAGTTGGTTAAAAAACCGCTGCCTCCCGTTACCGCCACCAATAAAATTCTGTTGGGACTGCTCAGCAAATCGTCCTTGTCCTATCAGGGGATGAGCGACTTCATCAAAAATGACCCCGTGCTGGCGCTTACCGTGCTCGGAAAAGCCAATGTGGCGATTCGCAGCGACGAAAGCCTGGTAAAGACGCTGGCCCACGCCATCAGCCTGCTGGGAGTGGAGTTTCTGGAAAAACTGCTACAGGAAACCCCTCCGCCGGAATCAGATAAAGAAGAGCCAGTGCGACGCTATCATCAGGCCATCGCCACCAGCTTTTTCGCCGGCCATCTCGCCTCTTACATCGCCGCCCACAAACATAAAGGTAAAGAAGAGGAATATTTCTGGGGCGGCCTGTTCTGGGGCGCGCCAACCTGGTATTTATGGCGCTTCACGCCCAAGAAAATGCAGGCCTGGACACAGAGGCTCGAGCACTCTTCGACACATCGCCGCTCTGTTGAAGAAAAAGTATTTGGAGCCCCTTTCATTGAGGTCTGGAGCAAAATCCAGGAGGCGTTCGCCTTGCCGCAAACGGCCGTCGACGAACACTATCTGCATGACCTGCCGTTGATGAAACAGCTCGTGCGCATCTCCCGACGCTACAAAAGCACCGGTTCCGGCGATTTGTCAGAAGACCGCGACCTGCGCCTGTTTGTGAACAGGCCGGAATTCATTGTCGGCTTGAGTAATCTCATTGCCTTCCATGCCCAACTCGACTGGCGCAGCAGCATATTCAACCGCCTCAGCAAAGTGTTGGCGGTATATCTGAACAGCTCTCTCAGCGAGGTCATTCGGCAAACGCACCTGATCGCCGTCGAATCGGCGCGCCTGCACCCCTTAGCCTCTGGCAACCGCCTGGCGGAGTCGCTCCTGTGGGATCCCAAGATTCTTGTTCGTCAGGAGGAGGAAGCCCCGGTTGTCATCCCCTCGCCCGCTCAGGAACCCAAGCCTGCCCTACGAAAAGAGCCGGTAATCGCCGCGCCGCCTCCGCCGCTTGTCGAAGAGGATGAGACAGAAGAACCCTTTGTCCGCGAGCAAGCTAAACCCAGAGAAAAAACCGTTCCGCCTCCTCGCCAGACCGCCCAGGCCGACGTCAGAAAGCTACGCCACGGCAACCGGGATCTTTACGCTGAGCTGACGAACATGATGCTGCAGTCGCCGCATCAGTTTAAGGACATCGCCTTTCTCATGAACAACGCCGCCCGTTGCGTGAAATACGGAGTGGGCCTGCATACCTGCGTCATCGCCCTGATCAACACCAAACGCACGCGTCTCAAGGGGTATTACGCCGTGGGCGCGGAAGACCGTCCCGACCTGCCCCGCATCGACCTGGACCTGACGGAAGCCAACCTGTTCAGCAAGCTGATGGAGAAGCCATCCAGCCTTTGGGTCAAACCCGGCAGCTCTCCCAAAGTAAAAGCCATGATTCCCGACAGCTTCAAGACGCTCAACAAGATGGACGACTTCTTCCTCATGTCCTTGTTCGTGAAAACCCGTCCCGTCGCGCTGTTTTATGCAGACGCAGGCCTGGATAGCCTGCCGCTCAGCGAGTATGAGTACGAAAGCTTTAAGCACGTCTGTAGCTCGGCCTCTCATGTTCTGCACCATTTCGCCGTACGCAATCAACAGAATAAGAATCAGGAGAGCTAGCCTCTGAAAGCGCTATGCGCTCATAGCCGCTTTTGCTAACATCCGAGGCTTTCAATGACCGCGCGACCTGCTCCGCAGCGGCGCTTCTTAATATCCAAACGCCCGACCAAGAGAGAGCATCCCGATGGCGAATACCCTGGACTCCCTGCCGCTAATTCTTGAACCCGAACAGCTGGAGCCGCTGCTTGGCTCGCCTGGCCTGATTCTCGTCGACCTTTGCCGCACTGAGAACTATCAGGCCGCGCATCTGCCGGGTGCGATTCATATTCCACCGGGGGCGACGCAATATGGCCGCCCGCCCGCGCCAGGCCTATTACCGGACGAGTCCCAGCTGCAAGCCATTGTTCAACACATCGGGTTACGTCATGACAGCCACGTAGTGGTGTATGATGATGAAGGCGGCGGCTGGGCCGGCCGGATGATCTGGCTGCTCGATAGCATCGGATTTCAGCGTTACAGCTATTTGAACGGCGGTCTGGTCGCCTGGCATGACGAAGGTCGCCCGCTCACTCGTGAGGAGCCCAGCGTCACCCCCAGCGATTACGAAATTCAGTTGCGCTCAGAACCCACAGCAACTCTGGACCAGTTACAGGCTGAGCTGGGCGACTCCGCACTGGCGATATGGGACGCCCGATCGCCTCAGGAATACCAGGGAGTACGTCAAACCGCCATGCGCAATGGCCATATTCCCGGCGCCGTTAATTACGAGTGGACCCGGGCGATGGACCCGTCCGCAGGCTTGCGTCTGCGCGACCTGACGGTAATTAAAGAAGAACTGGAAGCGCTCGGCCTTAACGCCGACAAACGCATCGTCACACACTGCCAATCCCATCACCGCTCTGGACTGACTTATTTGCTCGGGAAGGCGTTGGGCTTTAATATGCGCGCCTACGCTGGGTCTTGGGGCGAGTGGGGCAACCACCCCGATACGCCGATCGACCAGCCCTGACAGACCGCGTTTGCGGTGGTTTTACGCACGGAACACAACATGTCCTTATCTGACCGTCTTTTTATTCTGAGCCAGCATCTGACTCCACAGCACGCGCTATCGCGCGCCATTGGCAAGCTGGCGGATTCCAGGACGCCGTTTATAAAGAACACCTTCATCAAGTGGTTCATCAAGCGTTATAACGTGAACATGCAGGAAGCGTTACTTCCATCTGCGGAAGATTATGCCTGCTTCAACGACTTTTTTACCCGGGCGTTAAAGGATGGCGCGCGCCCTATCCATCCTGACGCCTCACGACTGGTGATGCCGGTGGATGGCGCTGTATCGCAGGCAGGCTCCATCGACTACGGCAAGATCTTCCAGGCCAAAGGCCATAGCTTCAGTCTCGTCGAATTGCTGGGAGGCGACCTGCAAAGGGCGCAACCGTTTATTGGCGGTGAATTCGCGACCATTTATCTGTCCCCCAAAGACTATCACCGCATCCATATGCCGATTGACGGCGAACTGCGGGAGATGATCTATGTTCCAGGCAAACTTTACTCGGTCAACCCGCTGACCACCGAGAACGTGCCTGCGCTGTTCGCGCGTAATGAACGCGTCGTGTGCATTTTTGACACGCCACTGGGACCGATGTCCATGACGCTGGTCGGCGCCATGATCGTCGCCAGCGTGGAAACGGTGTGGGCCGGCCGCGTGGCGCCAATGGGCAAAACAGTGCGCAGCTATACCTACAAGCCAGGCGAAGTCACCATCAAGCGCGGCGAAGAAATGGGACGCTTCTGCCTGGGCTCAACTGTTGTGATGACCTTCCCTAAAGGCTCCATGCGCTGGCGCGAAGGCTTCAAAGCAGAGACGCCAGTGCGCCTGGGCGAAGACCTGGGTGAGATTTTGCAGACCGTTACGGCCGTTGACAAGCAAATAACGGATTAATATGACGACGGGCGACAGGCCGCTCCGGTCTGTCGCCGCGACGCTTCAGCTAGATTCTGTCCGCCGGAAACCCCAACACATCCTCTAACCGGCTTTTCCCTTCGAGCACCATAAACAGCCGATCCACGCCCAACGCAATGCCAGAGGACTCCGGCATATCAGGCAGCGCCGCCAGTAAACGCTCGTCCACCGGAATAACCGGTTTCTTCGCCGCTGACCTGGCGAGATTGTCTTCTTCAAAGCGCCGTCTTTGCTCAACCGGGTCTATCAACTCGTCATAGGCGTTGGAGATTTCGACTCCATTGATGTACAGCTCAAAGCGGAAAGCCACCGCGTCGCCTTCAGCGTCTTCACCGACTCTAGCCAGGGCCGCCTGACTCGGCGGATAGTCACGGATAAACACCGCACCCAAGGGTTTCAACGCCGGCTCAACGCGGTGAGTCATCAGCACATCCAACGCCTCATCCCGGCTCAGTTCTGACGCCGCCATGCCGCTGGCTTGCGCCGCTGCCTCCTGCAACACAAAGGTCTCCACCCGATACGGGTCCAGATCGACAAAGCGCTGGAACGCCTGCCGATAACTCATGCATTCCGCTTTTTCCTCGTAGCCCAGACTGGCCAGAAGCTCCTCCACCTCACGCTGCAGATCCTGGAGCGAAAACCCGGGACGGTACCACTCCAACATGACGAATTCCGGATTATGACGAGTCCCGAACTCGCCGCGCCGAAACGCCCGGGTAATCTGGTAGATGGGCCCTGAACCCGCGGCGAGCAGACGCTTCATCGCATGCTCCGGTGAGGTGAGCAGATAGCGAGGCTCAGGGCCCACACTGATGACGTCAAAACTGTCCAGATTGAGGTCGGTCGCAGTAACGCTGCTCAACAAAGGCGTATCTACTTCCAAGACTTGCCGATCATCGAAAAAAGCGCGTATGCGCTTAATAAAATCAGCTCTTTTGCGAAGGGTGTCGATTGTGGCGCTTGGACGCCAGTCGGGCTGCTGCATAGTCGAATAAGAAAAAATCAGTCTGAAACAATAAAAAAAGGCGGATTCCAACGAATCCGCCTTTCCATGAGTCAACGCGCGGCCTTACAAAGGCCTATGCGGCGTTATCAGCTCTTAACGCGGCTCACATATTCGCCGGAGCGAGTGTCGACTTTGATCATTTCGCCCTGGTTAATGAACAGAGGTACAGCCACCACCGCGCCTGTGGTCAACTTGGCGGGCTTGCTGCCGCCCTGAGCGGTGTCGCCACGTACGCCGGGATCAGTTTCAACGATTTCCAGCTCTACGAAGTTGGGCGGAGATACAGACAGCGGCGCGCCGTTGTATAAAGTCACAGTGTAGACGTCCTGCTCTTTCAGCCACTTAGTGGTGTCGCCAACAGCGGAAACGTCCGCCGCATGTTGTTCGAAAGAGCCGTCAGTCAGCATGAAATGGTAGAATTCGCCGTCGGTGTACAGGTATTCCATATCCAGATCCACAACGTCCGCGCCTTCTACAGAATCACCGGACTTGAACGTACGCTCACCGACGCGGCCAGATTTCAGGTTACGGAACTTGACCCGGTTGAACGCCTGTCCTTTTCCGGGTTTGACAAACTCGTTCTCAATAATGGAACAAGGGTCTCCGTCCAGCATAATCTTGAGACCTGATTTGAATTCGTTGGTAGAATAGTTGGCCATACTTCCTCTTGAAACAGAATGATCGCCAGACGGCGACGCATGTTAAAATTCGGTCAGAACCTGACTTGTGGTGCAAATTTGTAAATGATAGCCCGAAATCCGGTTGCAGTAGAAGTCTGCGACGCGAAACTTGACGCCCAATCCGCCCCCTCACTCTCCTGGAGCCAGCAAATCGTCGACATGATCAAGTCGCCGCAGGAACTGCTGTCGCTTTTGGAGTTGCCGCACGCGCTATTGCAGGACGCGCTTCCCGGGCATGCGCAGTTTCCGGTGCGGGCGACTCGCGATTACGTGCGCCGCATGAAGAAAGGCGACCCGAACGACCCTCTATTACTTCAGGTGCTGCCACTGCATCTGGAGCAGCAGGAAATGGCCGGCTATAGCGCCGACCCACTGAGCGAAGCGGATTACACCGCCTCCAAAGGCATCTTGCAGAAGTATCACGGCCGCGCCCTGCTCATTACCACCAGCGCCTGCGCCATCCACTGCCGTTACTGCTTCCGACGCCATTTCCCCTATAGCGAACATCGCCAAAGCCGCGCGCAATGGAAGGAAGCCCTGGCGAGTTTGCCGGGCGACGACAGCGTCAGTGAGATCATTCTCAGCGGCGGTGATCCGCTCATGCTGAATAACTCAGTTCTCGATGAGTTACTCACTCTCATCGCAGAGCTGCCGCAGATCAGCAAGGTAAGGCTCCATACGCGTCTGCCAATCATGCTGCCTGATCGCATTGATCAAGGACTACTGGACCTGTTTTCGGACCGTCCATTCAAAACCATCATGGTTATCCACGCTAACCACAGCGCAGAGCTGGATGGCTCCGTGGAACAGGCTTTGGCGCGACTGCGCCCGGCAGTCCATATGTTGCTGAACCAAACCGTTCTGCTTAAGGGCGTTAATGACGACGCCCCCACCCTGGCCGCTCTTAGCGAGAGATTATTTGAATGCGGCGTTACGCCCTATTACCTGCATCAGCTCGACAAAGTTCAGGGCGCCGCTCATTTTGACTGTGGCGACGAACGTCTTTCTTCTTTAATGCAATCGTTAAGAGCCAAACTACCCGGTTACCTGGTTCCGCGCCTGGTCAGAGAAATCCCCGGAGCCCCCTCCAAAACGCCCATCTTCGCCTGATTAAGGACAAAGGCGCGGCGCAAAAAAGTTTTGACAGGGATGACTGGTTATGTAACTTTTTGTCGCTTTGTGTTACACCCATGTTAATCGTAAAAGTTTGCAAAAGAAGGGATTTTGGAGGCCCCTCCACTCCCTTTGAAGAATCTTTGCTATTCTAAAAGCAAGAATTTTCATTTATTTTGAAAAAACGCGCGTATCCCGCTGGATTCATTGAGTTATCGGCAGGCATGCGTTCAGGTCACCACGAAAACTATAATGGTTGTCATGCATGGACGGTCAAAGTACTGCGCCGAAAATAACTGTTCCTGAGCTCAAGCTCACCTCGCTGTCCTTCTGCGAACCTAACGTTAAGCAGTTGGAGCATTGGGTGAGCCAGCTGCCCATCGCCAACATTGGTGAGACCGCCAAACGGCTATACCATGCGATTATTGAACTCAACCAACTGATTACCGCACCCGCTAACCGCTACCAGTTAATGGAAGTCATCCGTGGACCCATCTATTACGTCTGCACGGAGTTATCAAAGCACTTTCTTAACCATTCAATAGTTCTGCCGGAAAAACAGCGCAAAATCGCCAACCTCGCCCAGGCCCTGCAACTGCATCTGGCTAATGGCTATAAACTGGTGATTCACGATCAGCTCAGCGCCTCCATGTCGGACCGCGCCAAAAAATCTCTGGCGACGGCCTGCCATCGCGCTATCAGCGACCTTTCCCGCTGCGTATTACGCGCCTGTCAGCTGTATTGCCAAAGCCCAACCAATGTCTGGCTGGAAATTCATCAGCTTTATAAGTTTGCGCACACCTTTAAGTTCGCCAACGCCAAAGTGCGTGACGAGCAGTCAAAGTTATTTGAAGAAACCACGCTGGAGCATATCTACAAGCGCGTGCTGTTGCTTGGCTGCTGCAAGCCCAATCAGATGCGCCAGAATGATATCGCCGCCGCTTTCGAGGCCTTCGAATCCTGGGCGCAATTTACGGATGTTCTGGACGACGCGGAGACAACCGCACTGTTTATCGTCAATCCCGGCGCAGATGCGGCGCCTCACTATCGCAGCTTGCAAAGCGCAGCGCCCAGCCTGGACTCTTTTGGTTTTGACACCGCCCGTCTGGTGGACAGACTGACAGACTACATCGCCTATGTGAACACGCACAAGAAAGCGCCCGAAGGCGTCTTGGACATGCCGGTGCGGATGACCGACAACGTATTGTCATCGCTAAGTCAGGCGTTGGGCATTCTGACAAAACGCACCTTTAAACGTATGTCCAGCACCGGCCGCGTATTCCTGAGCGTCGGACTCTCCGCCACGCACTTTTTCTGCGCCAACGGCGTCGAGTTCAACACCCTGCTGATGTCGAAAAATGACGATGACAATGACGTCAACTACTTCATGCAACGCGCGCGTAAAACCGATGTCTGGAATTCCTCTTTCGACGCGGGACCCACTCGTGACGATCGCGGCCGCGCCGCTGAAATGTCGCCGATAAATTATCCCGGCATCAATCGCATTAAACAGACGGAAACCAAATCCAACTACATGCAGCATATCGTACCCCTGGTGAACACCAGTCCGGGCGGCTACTGCATTCAATGGGTGGGCGACGTGCCCGGCAATGTCCAGGCTGGAGAGTTGCTTGGCGTGCGGGAAGATGAGTCTCACCCCTGGAGCATTTCCGTCATCCGCTGGATTCGCCAGATCAAACAGCATGGCACCCAGTTCGGCGTCGAGTTGCTGGCGCCAAGCGCCAAGCCTTGCGGCGTACAGCTCACGCAGAAAACCGGCGAAGGCAGCGAGTTTTTGCGCGGGCTGCTGTTGCCGGAGCTTCCCTCCATCGGACAACCTGCGACGCTCATCACCCCACGCCTGCCGTTCCAGGTGGGTCACAAAGTCATCATCAACAAACAGGGACGCGAAACCAAAGTGCAGCTTTGTCGTCGGGTGTCCGCCACCGGCAGTTTCAGTCAGTTTGAGATTAAGTTTTTAAATCAATCGCTTAATCAAGCTCAGGAAGAAGTGAAAACTACGGGCGCAAGCGAAGATGATTTTGATTCACTATGGCCGTCCTTATAGGAACGAACGTCAAATTACTTAACATATTTCCTTGTCGCATAATAAAGAGCGACCTAGAATAACTTACATATATAAAACTTTGTAAAATCTGGGCTGTAGAGCGCTCTTGAGGTGCGTTCGGCGCCAAGGTTTACGCCAATTGACTGGAGTTTGATCAATTCACGTTCATGCAAAAAAAAAATCCAACGGTACATTTGCTGATCCTGGACGCCTCGCAAAATGATGCCGAAAAAGTAGTCAGCCTACTTCGGAATGCAGGGAGAGCCACGCGCGCTCACCGAGTCACCAGTCTGGAGGATTTGGAAGAGTCGCTAAACTCTCAGGTGTGGGATCTGTTCATCGCCAAAGAAGTCGACGGGGAAGTCACCTATAAGCACTGCCTCGAACAAATCAAAAGACTGGAAAAAGACCTTCCTTTTATCCTTCTGACACAGACTTTCGATGAGGACTCAGCCCTGGAAGGACTGAAGCTGGGCGCGCGCGAAGTGCTGCCGGTGGACGCACTTCCGCGAATGGTGTTTTCCGTCAAGCGCGAGCTGAGCGACCTGGAAGAACGTCGTCGTCGCCGCAACATCGAAGTGCATCTGCGGGAAGCGGAAAAACGCTGCAACCTGTTGCTCGAAAGCTCCATGGACGCCATCGCCTACATCAACGAAGGCATGCACGTTTTCGCTAACAAAGCTTACCTGGAGCTGTTCGGTTACGAAGACATCGACGAATTGATGTGTATTCCCGTCATGGACGTTCTGTCCAGCGGCAGCCAGGAACCTTTCAAAGACTTCCTCAAAGCGTTCAATGACGCCCAGCAAAATCAGCAACATAAAGAGCTGACCTGCACCATTCGCAAGAGCGACGACTCCGAAGTAGAGGTCGTCCTCAGCTGCTCTCAGGCGACGTATGACGGCGAAGCCTGTACTCAGATTATCGTGCGCCCGGAAGTCGATCCTGAACTGGAAGAGAAGCTGCGTAAGTTCAGCAGCGAAGACTTGCTGACCGGTCTCTACAATAAGGTGCACTTCATGGAGCACCTGGAAGGAGCGATCGACAAAGCGCTCAACAATGACCTGCAAGGCAGCCTGCTGTATCTGGAGCTGGACGACTTCTCCGTCGCCCGTAACGAATACGGCATCCCAGGCTCAGACAGCATCCTTGGCGATTTCGCCAACATGTTGAAGTCCATTTGCCCGGACAACTACTCCCTGGCCCGTCTTGGCGATGATACCTTCGCCATATTGGCGTCCCAGGTCGACGATAAAGGCTCTGAGCAACTGGCGGAAAATATTCGCAAGCAGACGGAAGAACATTTATTCGAAGTTGGCGACCGCACCGCGCAGGTCACTGTCAGCATAGGCATCGCCCGCATCAACGAAAATGCGCCGAAAGCAGAAGAGCTGATGAGCCGCGCCCACAAAGCCTGTTCACATGTTCACAATCTGGAAGGCAAGAAGAAAGGCAATGGCGTTTACCTGTATAACGCCGTGGACTTCGACGCAGCGCAGCCTTTGGATGAAGACATGGTCGCCGTGCTGCAGCGCAGCCTGGATAATGGCCGCTTCCGCCTGTTGTTCCAACCGATCATTGGTTTACGCGGCGAAGGCGAAGAGCATTACGAAGCCTTCCTGCGCATGTTGAACGACAAGGACGAGGAAATCAGCCCATCCGAGTTTTTGCCCATCGACAGCAACGCCGAACTTGCGATCAAACTGGATCGCTGGGTGATCCTGCAGAACATCAAGAGCCTCAGCGCGCATCGCGCCAAAGGTCACGACACCAAGCTGTTCTTGAACATCACACCCTACACGGTGCTGGATAAAACCTTCGTACAGTGGCTGGGCCTGGCGTTGAAGGCAGCCAAACTGCCCGGCGGCGCCTTGATATTCCAGATCGCCGAAGAGAACGCTATCGAGTATCTGAAACAAGCCAAAGAGTTCGCTGCGGGCATTAAACGCTTAGGCGGCAAGATTTCCATTGGACGTTTCGGTTGCGCCTTGAACCCATTCAACACGATCAAACACGTTGAATGCGATTACATCAAGATGGATGGCTCATTCACCGAAGAGATTCAGAAAGACGAGCGCTCCAGAGAGAAGCTGAAGGAAATGATCACTCAGCTACAGGAGTTGAAGAAACTAACGGTAGTGCCTTTCGTGGAAAACGCTTCCGTACTGTCCACACTGTGGCAGGCGGGCGTCAACTACATTCAGGGCTACTATCTGCAGGAGCCCTCACCGGAAATGAATTACGACTTCAGCGAGGGCGAGTAGCCTCGCAGACGTCGACATTCGTTCCTTTTGCTGTGTTCACGGCGGGCCTGAGGCCCGCCTTTTTTGTTTTGGATGCCCCGTCCTGAATAGAGTTGGCGCCTATTCAGGACCAGACAGGAGAGCAGCTTACTCGCCGCCCACCAACAAAGCAGTGTCGCTTTCCCGCAGCCCCAGCAAGTAGAGAATGCTGTCGAGCCCCAGATTGGAAATCGCGTGCTTGGCGGATTCTTTCACCAGAGGTTTAGCGCGGAAGGCGATACCCAGTCCAGCCACGCTCAGCATCGGCAGATCGTTGGCGCCGTCGCCCACTGCAATCACCTGCTCCAGACGCAAGCCTTCTTTTTCCGCAATCTCCCGCAACAGCTCCGCTTTGCGCGCACCGTCAACAATCCTGCCGGTCACTTCACCCGTGACTGCGCCGTCTTTAATATCCAGCTCGTTGGCGTAAACGTAGTCTATGCCCAACTTGGCCTGGAGTCCCTTGGCAAAATAAGTGAAGCCGCCAGAGAGAATCGCAGTCTTGTAACCCAGCATACGCAGATGGGAAATCAGCTTTTCCGCGCCTTCCGTCATCACCAGTCGCGCCTGCACTCTTTCCAGAACGCTCTCAGAGAGACCTTTCAATAGCCCCACTCGTTTGCGGAAGCTTTGCGAGAAGTCCAGTTCGCCGCGCATGGCCATTTCAGTGATTTCAGAGACCTGCTCGCCAACGCCCGCTTCTTTGGCCAGCTCATCGATGACTTCCGCTTCGATCAGCGTGGAGTCCATATCAAAGACCACCAGACGACGATTGCGGCGATAGATATCGTCTTTCTGAAACGCGATATCCAGGTTCAGGTCATTCGACACATGCAGGAATTCCGCTTTTAACGCATCCAGATTCTGCGGCGTCCCGCGCACGGCGAACTCGATACAGGCCTGGGCGTTTGTGCGGTCTTCGTAGAGTGACAGACGGCTCGACAAGCGGCTGATGTTGTCGATATTCAGATGATGGTCAGCAGTAATGCCAGACACCCGCGCAATCTGCTCTGCGGTGATCTCACGCGCCAACAGCGTGACAATATAACGCTCTTTGCCCTTGCCTTTCGCCCACTCGGAGTATTCCTGCTCTGATACCGGCTTGAACTGCACCTGCAAGTTCAAGGCGTGAATGCAAAACAGAAGCTCCTTCAAAACATTCGCGGATTCCTCGCTGTCAGGAATCTGCACCAATATGCCCCAGGTCAGATAATCGTGAATAACAGCCTGACCGATATCCAAAATAATCAGCCCGTGCTCAGCCATGATCCGGGTGATCGAGGAAGTCAGTCCCGGTTTGTCATATCCAGAGACATTAATCAGTAGTATTTCGCTCACGGCGTCTTCCACCTCAATCTAACTGCTTATTAGCTATGAATAATTGCGGACATCGCGCGCCCGGACGAGCGCGCGCAGAAGTGATTTACTCGCCTTCCGGGGATACCGGTTCGGCGCTTTCATCAACGATGATTTCCACTCGGTCGACGCGTTGCAGGCCACGGGGCAGCTTGTGCCCACGGCGACCACGCTCGCCCAGATAATGGCTCAAATCATCGAAAGTCAGTTTGAGGAAACGTTTACCCGCGTGCAGCACCAAAGTGTCTTTCTCACCCACCACCGCCAGATTGCTCATGACTTCTTCACGAGCTTGCGCACGAGCGCTGGGGATGCCGATGATCTTGTTGCCCTTGCCTTTGGCCAGCTCTGGAAGTTCGCTCACGGGAAACACCAGCATTCGCCCTTCATTACTGATCGCCACCAAGTGAGGGTTGTTTTGCCGCTCCAACAGAATCGGCGGCGATACGCACGCGCCTTTCGGCAAGGAAATCAAGGCTTTGCCAGCACGGTTTTTCGATTGCAAATCTTCCAGTTTGGCCACAAAGCCATAGCCCGCGTCTGACGCCAGCACCACCTTCATGGAGTCCGGCCCCATCAGCACATGGGTAAAGCCCGCGCCGGAAGGCGGATTGACTCGCCCGGTAAGCGGCTCGCCCTGGCCCCTGGCGGAAGGCAATGAATGCGCCGCCACGCAATAGGAACGTCCAGTATCGTCAAGAAAAATGGCATTCTGGTGACTGCGCCCCTTGGCGGCGGCGAGGAACTTGTCGCCCGCTTTGTAACTGAGGCCTTCGGCGTCGATATCATGACCTTTGGCGGCCCGCACCCAGCCCTTCTCTGACAACACCACCGTCACTGGCTCAGAGGCGATCAAGTCAGTTTCACTGAACGCCTGCGCTTCTTTACGCTCAACAATGGGAGAGCGGCGCTCGTCGCCAAACGTCTCCATATCCTGCTTCAGTTCGGTCTTAACCAGCTTACGCAGTTTGGCTTCTGAACCCAGGATGTCTTCGAGTTTCTTACGCTCTTTTTCCAGCTCATCCTGCTCCGCCCTGATTTTCATTTCTTCCAGGCGGGCCAGTTGCCGTAATTTGGTGTCCAGAACGTACTCGGCCTGCACGTCGCTCAAGCCAAAACGCTCCATCAGGACGGGTTTGGGCTTGTCTTCACTGCGGATAATCGCGATGACTTCATCGATATTCAGGAACGCAACCAACAAGCCTTCCAAAATATGCAGGCGCGCCAATACCTTCTGTAAGCGATGCTCCAGTCTGCGTCTGACCGTCTGCGTCCGGAACGTCAGCCATTCCTGCAGCAGCACACGCAGGTCTTTCACCGCAGGACGTCCATCCAGGCCCACTACGTTGAGGTTGACCCGATAGTTCTTTTCCAGATCTGTGGTGGCGAACAAGTGCGCCATCAGAGGCTCTGCGTCAATGCGATTGGAGCGAGGAATAATGACCAGTCGAGTCGGATTTTCATGATCGGACTCATCCCGCAGATCCGCCACCATGGGCAGTTTTTTGGCCTGCATTTGCTGGGCGATCTGCTCCATGATGCGAGCGCCGGACACTTGGTGCGGAAGCTCAGTGACGACGATGTCCTGACCTTCTTTGGTGTATTTCGCACGCATTTTGACGGAGCCGCGTCCCGTCTCGTAAATCTGACGCAGATCGCTGCGAGAGGTGACAATTTCACCACCAGACGGGAAGTCCGGTCCTTCTATATATTCACACAGGTCTTCCACTGTGGCTTTCGGGTGATCCAGCATGTGAATACAGGCTTGCGTCACTTCCCTCAGATTATGGGGAGGAATGTCCGTCGCCATGCCGACAGCGATGCCTGTGGTGCCGTTTAGCAGAAGATTGGGCAAACGCGCAGGCAGTAAAGCCGGCTCATCCAGGCTGCCGTCAAAGTTGGGAACCCAGTCCACCGTGCCCAGACCGATTTCACTTAACAACACTTCCGCGTACTTCGCCAGACGAGCTTCGGTGTAACGCATGGCGGCGAAAGATTTGGGGTCATCCGCAGAACCCCAGTTGCCTTGTCCATCAATCAATGGATAACGATAGGAAAAAGGCTGCGCCATCAACACCATGGCTTCATAACAGGCGGAGTCGCCATGAGGATGGAATTTACCCAACACATCCCCCACGGTACGGGCGGATTTTTTGTGCTTGGAGGCGGCGCTCAGGCCAAGTTCGGACATGGCGTAAACAATGCGCCGTTGCACCGGCTTCAGGCCATCGCCGATATGGGGAAGCGCCCGATCCAGAATGACGTACATGGAATAATCAAGGTAGGCTTTTTCCGTATATTCCTTTAGCGGACGACGCTCAATCCCCTCTTCAAACATCATGCTCATAGATTCTTAAATGCTCGCTCAGCTCGTCATTCGAATTTGTCAAAACCCGTACTCTACGCAAGGTCTGGCCCAAGATAAAGTCAAATTCGCATTGCTACGTAGCGGCTTGTACGCATTTTGAGCAAGGTCTGCAATCACTAAGATCGCCTCACTCCATTTAACAAAGGAGGCTAACTTGTTATTCAAAATTTTCGTTCAACAGAAAGAGCAGTTGGCCGCAGCCAAGCCTTCCGCTCCGCAGCTTCCAGCAAAATTTCCAGTGCTCGGAGCCAAACTGGCCCCGTTCCTGTTTCCATTTTGCATGAGCGCGTTCCTGGTGATGATGGCGATGGATTATCTCATTTCAGGACATTGGCAGGCGGCGCCTTACTACTTAAGCGCCAGTATTGTTTTGGCGAGCATTATCGCCGCAGTAAGAACCATCAAGAAAAAGCAGTAGCCGGATTTATCCGCCCTCTCATTCATAATAAGAGCTTATTCGCTCATCCCTAACGCTACTTTCCACAGGCTGGAAACCCGAGTCACCGCAGGCGACTAAAAACAATAAGCCTACGCGGGCCGACCGGAAAGCTTGGCGAACTCATCCATATAACGCATCACTTTTCTGACGTACTGATATGTCTCTGTGGGCGCGTCCTGCTGCAGCGCTTTTAACACTTGCTCACGAGTTTGTACTGGGAATTTTCCGACGATTTTCCGTCGTACATTGCTCGGCCCCCAGTTGTAGGCCGCCAGCACCAGCATGGTCTGCACCGTCCGATCTTCGACCTGACCAAAGTAGCGGTGTCTCAGAATTTTCAGATAAGCGCCGCCCAGCTTGAGATTGGTATAAGGGTCAGCCAGTTCCTTTTCCGTAGGGTTTCGCGACTTTTTGTACAGACGCTTGTAGGCTTCACGGCCACCCGCTCCCGCCACCACCTGCATCAGGCCCATAGCGCCCCTGTCGCTACGCACGTCTGACCGCAAACTGGATTCCGTTCTGGCGACGGCGTATAGCAGACGTTCTTCCATATCCAGCTCTACCGCCACCTTGCGCACTTCTTTGGCGTAAGCGTATTGAGGCACATGACCCGGAAAGCGATCCGCATCGTGAATCGGATCAGCATTAGAATAGTAAGCAGCGTGCAAAGCGTCGGCGTCTGGCAGTAACTGCCCGTGACTTGTTTGAGCATTAAACAGGCTCTGCATCCCTCCAAAACGCCAAGCGCTGACGACAAGGCCGAGCATGCAGGCGGCGATAAATGCGATAAACAGTGGCGTGATATATTGTTCAATTAAAGGATGAGCGGCGACCACTTTCTGCTTCATTCCCACTTTCTCCATCACATCTGTATGGAGCCATTCTAATTTTCGAGGGAATTTAAGCTGTTTAAGCCGCGTTGGTATTTTGTTATTGAAAATTAAGCAAAAGCAAAATAATTAAAAAAACTCGCCGGCGCGATGGCGTCGGGCCGGCGGACTCGTCAGACATTTAGTTTAATACCAGTCTGTGAGCAACACCCCAAAGCCAATCCTTTGCGTGCGGTGGTTATAGTCGATCAGACTCTCGCCATAGCCATCGTAATACTCGATATATCCCTTCAAACGCCCCTGCAAGGGGAAGCTGTAGGACAGTTGCACCGTGGTGTGGTTGTCATTGCGGCGGAAGTTGTTGAACAGGCGCATACTGGCCACGTTCTCATTATGCTTATAGGTCGCCCCAAACTCTGCGTACCCCATATAGTTGTGAATATCGGGGTTGTCGTCGTCATCCCCGCTTTCCGGCAGTCGCCACCAGGGTTTAACGCTGAAAGTCATACTTCCCTGATTGAACAGGAACGCCGTATAGATGCGGTTCCAGCTTCGCGACGTCGGCTCGGTGCGCCCATTCGACTGATGACTCAATCCCAGCACATAGTGCTCAGAGGTGTAGCCAAACAGGCTCAGGTTATTACGGAACAAAAAAATCAGCTCGGGCTCGTAATTGGTTTCCCGAAAAGGCGCGGACAGTGACTGGTTATACAACTGCCAGAAAGAGACCTGAGTATAGGCAAACCAGAGGCTCATGGGCTCGGGGATAAAGTTACGCGCCAATTGCACTTTGAAACTAATCTGGAACTTAGTCTCCGAGTGCTTTTGACTCTCCAGGTCCATACTAGGCTCTCTGGTCGGGCTGTATGGCATCTCGTTGGGGTCGTCCACATAGGAATACAACAGCAGATAGTTGGGCTTGTGAGGGATAATGAGGAATCGGTTGTCGGAGAAAGTCGTTTCAAACTCCAGGCGCTTATCGATATCGCTGGGTTGCCGGATATCGCCTAGGGGGTCATCATTCTGCTCCTCTACCGCGCCCGTTTGGGGATCGTCTTCCTTGCCCAGGGATTTGGCTACGCTGTCATAACAAATCAGGCGTTGCTGTACATCCTCCAGCTCATAGCACGCCAATATAGGCGTCTCGTTTTCTTCGGCGAAAACCATCGTCGCCCCGAGTAACAAAAGACACAATCCCCAACGCATTAAATCACCATTTCTTCCTAACCCACTGAAGCAAAAGCGTATTTAACATCATACGCGAAAGCTTACAATCATTTATGTTTGAGCCCGAAATTACGATCCGAACATACCGCAGAAAATTCCTGTTGCCGTCCCCAAACAAAATACTGTACATTTAAACAGTATTTTGGAGGCAGGTTATGCAATACGGCGAAGCAAGCAAAGGGCGTGGAACCGGGACCAATCCACACAATCGTTTTCACCCGCAACGCAGCGAGAGCGATCCCGCTGAAATCGCCGCGTGGAGCGAAGTCCACGACGAAGCTTATCAGAAGCACCCGCAAACGGAATATATCCAGCAAAGCTGTCAGTCCATTGTCAGCAAGAATAATTCCCCCGATATTCCCTTCACTTACTCCATCAATCCCTATCAGGGATGTGAACATGGATGCGTCTACTGCTACGCCCGCCCCAGTCATGAGTACCTGGATCTGTCGCTGGGCCTCGACTTTGAAACCAAGATCTACTGCAAAACCAATGCAGCGGAAAAGCTGCGGGTCTTTCTGGATCAGCGCAATTACCGCTGCGAAACCATTGCTATCGGCGGCAACACCGACCCATATCAGCCCTCCGAAAGGCAACTAAAAATCACCCGCAGTCTGCTCAATGTCATGGTGGATACCAAGCACCCGGTTACACTGATCACCAAGAGCAACCTCATACTGCGCGATATTGATCTATTGCGGGAGCTGGCGTTTCAGAATCTGGTCAAAGTCATGATCAGCGTCACCACCATGGACGTGAAACTGAAAAATATCCTGGAACCCCGCGCGGCGAGTCCCAAAGCGCGTCTCAAAGCGATAGAGACCTTGCGCCGGGAAGGCATCCCCGTTGGCGTCATGGTGGCTCCGGTGATCCCCGGCATCAACGATCCGGAAATTGAAGATATCGTTACCCAATGCGCCAACGCCGGCGCACTCAATGCCGGCTATATCCTGTTGCGATTGCCTCATCAGTTAAAGGAGCTTTACGAAAACTGGCTGCAGCAGCACTATCCGCTGCGCAAGGAGAAGGCGCTCAACTTGCTGAGAGAGTGCAGAAATGGCGAGCTGTATCAGTCTGATTTCCGCACTCGCCAAAGCGGCGTGGGACACTTCGCCCGCCTGATCGAGCAACGCTTTAGTATCGCCGCCAAGCGCAATGGACTTAATCTACGACGGGACTCTCCACTGCGCACAGACCTGTTCACCCCGCCAGGGGCATCCAGGCAGATTGATCTGTTTTCCTTGTAGAGCGAGCCCTATGGCTCGCTCTGTACGGCTTAGCCGAATACCGTTACGGTCTGCTGGCTGAGCGCCACCAACTCGCCTTTGGCGTTCCACAACTTGGAGCGGGTATAAGCATACCCTTCCGAAGCGTGCTCAACGTATGCCTTATACAGACACAGCTCATCCGGCTGAATTGATGGCGTTGGCTGCGGGAACTGAATAGACCAGGTCAGCGTGCTGGCGGGAGCCGGCGCTTTCACCCAAGGCAAGGTCGCTGGCGGCCAGGCGTCCACCAATCCAAGAATGTGCCCCAGAGTCATCGCTGGTTCCGGCTGGCGGAAGCGCACCCAGCCACCCATTTCTCTCGACTGCACGCCGGAGAACGGCAGGTTGCCATAGGCGTAGTAGTAGTTGAAATGCTGGGTAAACTCGGGCGTGACGCCTTTAATGTAGGGCATTTCAATACACTGATCAGGGGCCTTCGCTTCTGGCGTCGCTTCCCCGGACGCATTGATGATGGTGTCCCGCGCCTTGCCGAAACTGGCGAAAGCCGTGGCTTTCACTTCCCCTTGTTGAATAGCGCGGCCCAACACCTGGCTGACTGAACCGCCTTCGCGCAATAACTCGCTGGCGACGGTCAATTTAGTAGGGGCGACGGGGGAGACGAACGAGATATTAAATTCACGCAGTGGGCGATCCTCGGAGAGTGACTGGCGCATGGCTTCGTAGATAAACGCCGCTACCAGCCCTCCAAAGGTCGAGCGACCTTGGGACCAGTCCTCGGCGATTTCTACATCGCATACTGAGTCGCTAACTTCTCCCAGGAGCTTGGAAAAAAGCATTGGAATTCACCTTTATTGCTTACATTGCTTCATGACGAAAAATGTCCTGGCCTCCTGACGTCATACTGCTACACGCCATCAGGCGCACACAGGATCGGGCGTTATTCGCCGGTCGCCGTCACTTGCGACCGAACGATGTTTACAGCATTAACTTTAAATTGCAAGGCTCCACCATCCCCCTTCCAACCGGTTTCAATTCCACCGACTCAAAGCTGCAAACTGAAGCCTGCACGGGCGGGATATCGCCTTTCCCGCCCGCTAGGACAAAAAGCCTGTTACAGGGAACCCTGTGCGGCCATGTCCATATATTTACTGGTAAAGCGCAGCTTGACGTTTTTCTCGTCACCCAGCACTTTGCCGTTATCGAACTGAATGCCGACAAAGTCAGCCGACTGCGCGGTAGCGCCAAACAAACCTTTGTCAAAGCTGAACTGACGCACGTACTCCATGGTCTTCTCAATCGCGTCGGACTTGGTGTAGTCGCGGGCTTCGGCTGGCGTGTAGAACATCGCGGTGGTGCGCAGCTGAGCTTTAAACTCAGGCACCGTGGCGCCAGTGGCTTCCGCCATATACTCGATCGCTTCTTTGCTGCCGGCGCCGCCGCTTATGGTCGCCATGGTTTCATACCAAGCGCCGGTAAGGGCTTTCTTGAAACGCTCATCCGCGTCTGTCTTCACAAATGTGATATCCAGAATTTCACCTGGAATCATGGACGAGTCAAAAATCATCTGCGCGCCCTTGGCGTTACGCGCCTGCTGCAAAGGCGGATTCCAGGTCACCACCGCGCCTTTGGAGCTGGAGATAAAGGCGCTGGCGATGTCCGCATCAGAGGTATTCACTACCGTGACGTCTCTTTCAGACATCCCGTTTTTATCCAGTGCACGCGCCAGCATGTAATGGGATACGGAAAACTCCACCAAGTTGATTTCCCGACCTTTCAACTCCGCCACGCTGTGCGCGCCTTTCACGACGATACCGTCGTTGCCGTTGGAATAGTCGCCGACGATAATCGCCTGCGTGTCCACGCCGCTGACGGAAGGAATCGTCAGTGCGTCCATATTAGTCGCGGTGACCGCGTCAAAGTCGCTGGCGGTATAAAGGTTGATGGACTCGACGTAGTCATTGATCAACTGCACTTCAATTTCAATGCCGTACTTGTCCGCCCACTTCTTGACGATGCCCTGATCCGCTGCGTAGCCCCAGGGCTCCCAGCCAGTGTAATGGGACCAGGCCAGTTTGAACTTATCCGCCGCTGAAGCGGAGGCGGACACCGCCAGGCACATCATGATGGAGGTTATGCTTCGTACCATAAATCTTTTTCCTTGTTGCAAAGTATTGCGTCCGTCGTCAGTAACGGACAGCCGGTTATTCTTTATTGATATCAATAATTTCAATGGCGTCTTCCAGGGAAACGCGGGCTTCTTCCGCTCCTTCCATTTTCTGGATGGATTTCTCCATTTTGCCGCTCAGGTCATCCATATCCACAATAGACTGCGCCATCTTGGGCAGGGCGTTGCGACGGAAGCTGCTGAGTTCTTCCAGAGCGGCCTGCACATCGGTAAAGGCTTTCTTCAACGTATTGATGTCCAGCTGCGCCTGAGAAGCCTGCTTTTGAATCTCCACGCCCTGAGTGCGCAATGTGCTGGCGGTTTCGGCAATCAGATCGTTGGTGGTTTGAGTCACCGCCTGCACGCCTTTCAGCACCTTCTTCTGCGCCTGTAACGCCAGCGCCAGCGTGGAAGCCGTGGACAACGCAGTCACAGTCACGTTGCAGGCGCGATCAACGCCGCGCACCAATTCCTGGTTGTTGCGGATGATCACTTCTGTGGACAACACGCCTTGCTGGTTCACCGCCAGCATTTGCTGCAGGTCGATAATGCGCTGGCGTAACGGGAACAGCACTTCCTCTTCCAGAAACTTACGCTTCTCCTCATCTTCCTGGCGCTCCACCTGAGAAGTCAGCTGTCTGTCCAGCAACTGTCCCAGCTTGATGTAGTCCTGCAGCAGGAAGGTCAGTTCACGCATACGCTTCTGATCGTTGCGCAAGGTGACGTTATCCCGCTCCAGTTGCGACTTGCCGTCTTTCAGGGTCGCCACGATGTCCTGAATCACGCCTTCAACGCTTTGATAACGCGCGAACCAGCGCGCCAGAGGCGTGCCCACGCCTGGGATCATCGACAGCAGTCGACGAAAGCCGCCCATGTTGAAATCAACCCGGTTCGGATTGATGTCGGTCACCTGCTCCTGTAACGTCAGCAGGCCTTGCGCCACCGGGCCGCCGTCCTGAGCGTCACGCAGCAGATTGGCCATGGGCTGTTTCAGCATTGCGCTTTGCTGCGCCATATTACGCGTCACAGTTTCACCCAGATTGGCCACGGCGCGGGCCTGAGCGTCGCGCTGGTCCAGATTGCGAAGATCGATGCCGACCAATTTATCCACCAGCTCGTCAGCCTGCGCTTGCAGCTTGGGATCAACCTCTTCAGATTTGGAGGTTTCCGCAATGACCTGCTTCTCTATTTTCTCTTTCTCGGTCAGGATTAAATTGCTCAATGGTTATTCCTCATCACTTTTTTTGCGCATATTGCTGCGAGTTTTCAATTAGTGTGGTCAGTTCCTTGATCGCTTGCTCCATATCCATGGCGGCGCGACCGCTACTGAAATCCGTATTGGCGAGACGGGCGCTGACCTGATCCAGTTTGGTCAACGCTTCCTCGTTTTCTGCATAAAGGGAGCGCACACGCTGCATTTGCTCATCGAACAAATGCAAACGACCGCGGAGCTGCTCGCGGGTTCTTTCCGCTTCCGCTGAGTCAACGCCATCCATGCGCTGCAGCTTGCTCTCGATAGCGATCCGGTCAATCGCGCTGACTGACTGCAGGGACAGAGAGACGCCTTCCAGGTTATCCAGGCCATTCAGATACACCTGCTCCGCCATCGCCAGATAGCGGTTATAGGTCAGTTCCGTGGACTGGAGTTTACGATTGAGCACCTGATTGAAGATCTCAAACTTCTTCTGAAATAACTGCAGCTGTTGAATGGCGTCATCCGCATTCAGTTTAGACAACTCCGTATTAAGGTGAGCGATGGCCTGTTTGCGCTGCGCCTCCAGCGCTTTGCGATATCGCTCAATGTAGCGATTGGCGTGAGTTCCGCCTTTGGCGAAGTACTCCCAGGACCAGCCGCCCAGCGCCAATACGGCGCCGCCTACCAAGGCGCCCAGCGTTGCGCCGCCCACACCAAAAAGCATGGTCGCGGCGCCGCCCAGAAAGCCGACCAAAGCGGGATATAGCGTCACCGGCTGGGTCAGCGAGGTTTTCAGCGTCTCCGCTTTGATTTTGGCGGGTTTGATCGCTTTGGTGTCAAAGGTCATACCTAGATTTCCCCACTCACCAAAACGATTTCCACCCGCGGCAGGCGGTAGTTGTAGGCGCGCAACGATTCGTTCGGCAGTTGCGGCAGTGGTTTTTCACCGCCAAAACCAACAAATCGGAACCGGTTCGGATCGATTTCATAGGTGACTTCGATATAGCGATACACCGCTTCGGCGCGGTCCAGGGAAAGCCGTTTGTTTGCTTCCGCATCGCCCCTGACGCCAGTATGCCCGCGAATCTCCACGCGGAAGTTCGGGTAGTGCTGCAGGTTTTCCATCAACAAATCCACTTCGCGCTTGCCTTCCAGCGTCAGCTCCGACGTTCCGCTGGCGAAGATAATCGGACGCACTTTCAGCGCGCCGAACTCCCGCAGGCGTTCCCACTCCGACGCGGCCAGCGCGCGAAAACGCGCTTTCTCCGCAGAGCTGCTTTCGCCGGCGAACTCACCCGTGGCCAGGGTGTCGTAAAGCTCTTTAATGGGGGCGCTGGTGAGCAGTCGATAAGGGTCGTTGTTCGGTATGGGATTACGGCTGAACACTTTGTCGTCGAGCAGAATGCCGACCGCGGACTCAATGGTGTCCACTAGATACTCACGACCGGCGTTGCGGCGTCCAACGCCAAACCAGTCTTCCGCATTTTCGGTGAGACTCTTCCACTCTACGCCGCTCAGCAGTTCTTTGGACTGTTTGGCGTCGAGGCCGTATTCGTCACGCAGCGCTTTCACCAGCTCATCCTGGTTGCGACGATAGTGCTGCAGCGTCTGGTAATACGCTTTCAGGAACACTGACACCATTTCCGGGTCCTTGCGCAGCACCGTGGCGTTGGCCACCAGCACATCCACAATCAGCTTCTGGGTGTCCTCGGTGCCCAGCAGACGCACAATGCCATCGTTGGACAAGGCCCGGGTCACTTCCGGCTCCCACACCACCGCCACGTCCGCCTGCCCTTTGAGCAGCGCGTCCAGCGCTTCGCCCGAGCCGTTGGTCGGCATTTTCCAGGAGGTCGACTGATTCAGCGCGGTCAGGTCAAAATGGCTGCGGATCGCCCTTAACAGATGCTCGCTGGGCGAGTTGGGCGTAAACGCCACTCTGACGCCGTTTGCGGTTCGTAAATCCTCAATGCCCGCCACTTTGGACTGACGCGCCACAATGGCGTCACCGCCTTTGCTCTCGTCGATCACCGAGATGATGGGACCGGGATAATTCACGGCCGCTCCGTTCTGGACATAACTGTCCACCGTGGCGACGATAAAGGTGTACTCGCCTTTGCTCAGACGCTTGAAGCGGTCCTGATAGTCGGCCTGATCATCCACGCATTCGAGCAGATAGCCCTGGCGGCGCAGGCGCGCATTCATTTCCGGCGAACACAAGGGGAAGTAGCCCACCCAGCTATCCCTGGCCAGGCGAATGGTTCCCTTGGTGTTCTTGGCGTCTGTGGTCTGCAGTTGGCGGTCCTCCTGGGATTGCAGCAGGAATATTTTGACTCCCGCCATCACCAGCAGCCCGCCCAACAGCAGGATGATTACGATCTTAACGTGCGCTTTCATGCATCCAGTCTCTACTGCCTGAGGTCGCCTTGCGTTCTATTGTTGAAATTCCAGGAGCGTGAAGTCCGGCGCTTCGGCCAATACTTCATTCAGCCCCGCCATCAGACTGTCCGGGTCGCTCGCAGAGCGGTAAAAGGTCAACCCTGGCTGATGTAGGGAGTGATCGTCGCCAATACAGAAACCAATGGTATGAATGTTGATCGGCGTATTCTGCAGAATGGACTGCACCGCCCCATCGGTTTCATAACCACGGCTGGCCAATCCGTCCGTGATGATCACCAGGTGATATTCGCCATAGCCCAGTTGCTTGCCCGCCTGTGTAGTCAACGCGGCTTGGCCGTCCTCCAGGCCCGCGGACAGCGGCGTACCGCCGCCGGCGACCAACTGGTCGATCATCTGTTTTACGACCGGACGATTCTGTGTGGCGAGATGGGTGCGTTCGCCAACGCCCTGGCCGTCAAAGGCGTAAACCCCCACATTGGCGTCAGCCGGCAGCTGCTCGACGAACTTTTTCACCGCGGTTTTAGCCACATCCAGCTTGCGCTTGCCGTCGCCGCAATCGGTATTGTCCATACTGCCGGAGCCGTCGAACACAATGTAGTAGTTCTTCGCCAGCAGGTTGTCGCTCAATTCGCTTTGCTCCCGCGTCGCCGGCCAAAGGTTATCCGCCGGGCGCATGGCGTAAAGCGCGGTAGGTTTCGCCGCCTGCGCAGGCTTCGTCTCCGCGGTCGCCGCAGGGGCGGAGGACGAGGCCGGCGAGGAGGAGCTATCGCACCCCGCCAGCGCCGCCAGGGCGATACAGACTGAAAATTTCTTCAACATCGCATGTCCCCTTACAACGGCATGAATACGTCGGATTCAGCTTCAACCTGAATAATGCGGAATTCCACCCGCATGTTCGAACGCCATTCCTGCTGGTTTTTCGGCGCACAGGGCTCCGCGCCGCAAATACCGGTTTTCGGGTTGGCGATGCCGTTGCCCACCACCGCGAACTGAGATGGGTCCAGACTGATGTTCTTGCCCGCCGCATATTGAATGATGTTGTCGCGCACTTCCTGCGCACGGGCCAGGCTCAGGTTCCGGGCGGACTGTTTGATGCGTCCCAGCACAACCGCCTGCTCGCCTTTCTTCTTGGCGCGCAGGTATTCCATCGGGTCGGAGTTGCCTTCCACGGTGATAATGGCGCCGCCGTAAGTGCTGGCCAGCTCGACCACTTTGTCGAAAGAGTCCTGATACAGGTCGATAGAGAAAGACTTCTGATTAGGCTGGAAGAACACTTCGAAAGAGAACAGCTCACCTTCAGCCAGACTCTGTTGCTGCTGACGCTGATTCACCAGCTGCGCCACCTTCTCTTCGTCGAAGCGGGGCTTGGCTGCTTCCGCTTTAACATTGACCGCCGCGCCCAGGAATCCATAGTCGAACGCCGCTTTCGCCAGCATCGCCGGCTTGCTCAGAATGCCGGCCTGTTGCAGACCGGTTTGTACTTCGCTGCTCAGGGCGTCGAAGCGACGGGGATAGTTGCTGTCGGTAAAGAATTGCTTGTTGCCTTGCAGACCGACGAAGGTCGCGTCCGCGAACAGGCCTTCCACGTCAGCGGTGGCTTCTTCGCTGTCCAGCAGCAGTTTGCCCGCCGCCGCCAGCATAGTCCGGTAAGGTTTAACGTCCTTGGTTTTATTCTGGAACAGCTTGCCCAACGCCTCTTCGCCCTCGAGGAGCCCGGCGACAAAGGCTTCCACTTCGCTGCGATGGGCGTCGAAATAGTCCTTTCTTACCGCGTAGACGTCGGCGATAACTTTGTCCGCAGTACGGGTGGACAACAGAATGCGCGCGCCTTTTACCGAATCTTCAGAGCCAGAGCCAACATTGCCGCCGGAGGTCAGCGCCAATGCGTCAGGGATGATGACGAACGCTGCGTCCACGTCCTGCTCGTAAAATGCCGCCATGGGCGCATTATTGGTGCCAGTAAGATCCGGCAACCAGCGAACCGTGACGTCTTTGAAGCTCAAGCCTGCGTCTTTCAGAATCCGGGCGGCGTAATCCACATGCGGGCCGTATGCCTGAATTGCGATAGTTTTGCCTTTCAGGTCCTTGGCGTTACGGATATTGGACTTCACCACCAATGCATCGCCGCCGGAAGACCAGGTCAGTTGATAAATGACCACTGGCTGCGTACGCGGGTCTTTATTCAGCAGTTCCGCCGCCGCGCTGATCATGCCTACCGTGCCGCGCAAAAACGGCGTTTCGCCGGCCACATAGCTTTTGACCTGATTGACGAAGGCGTCTTCCCGGTACAGTTTCAGTTGCAGGCCTTTCTTGTCGAAGATAGAGCCTTTCGCGGTTTGCGTCTGATTGCCATTGGCCAGCAGCGTGGCGATATCGCCACCCCAGGTAATGACCGGCGCACTGAGGCTGCGGGTGTTCACTTCGCCGACATTGAGCTTGACTACTTCACTGATCGGCTTGTAGTCAACATAGGCGGGCTTGGCGTGGGAAAGCACGCTGAAGGCGGTGGCCAGCAGCGCCAGTACCGAAATAAGAGAGCGTTTAACCATAATGGATTCCTTATAACTTACCGTCGATATTCCGCATCCAGCAAGGTTTGGAATGAGTCCGGATGTTTGAGGTTGAAATCTTTGACGTGTTGCAGATATTCAGGGTCAAACCCTTCCTGCTTCACTTGTTCTATTAATTCTTTGAAGGCGTCCGTGTGCATGACCTCTCGGCTGGTGGCCACCTTCGGCAGCGGGTGATCCGCGACAATTTTGCCGCCCCGGCCGGCGAAGTGACGATCGCCCCGGTCATCGGAGTAATACTGGGACAACACCAGCAGTCGCGTCCCCAGCAAACAGGCCTCATGCATGTCGTGAGTCACGAAGAACACCGTCAGTTGTTCCTTTTCCCACAGTTCCAACAGATGCACCTGCAGGTCCGCGCGGGTGTCCGGGTCCAGAGCGCCGAAGGGTTCGTCCATCAGCAGAATGGGGGGTTTCATGATCAGCGCCTGGGCGATAGCCACCCGCTGCTGCATGCCGCCGGACAGTTCATGAGGATACTTGCGCGCAGCATCCGTCAGTCGCACCTGGGCCAGCATCGCCATGGCCTCTTCTTCGTGGGCCTTGTTGCGGTACCAGGGGTTCCACCATTGCCCCTGCGTCAACGTCTTGCCCAGCATGACGTTTTCCAGCACGGTGCGATTGGGAAACAGGGAGTAACGTTGATACACAATGCCGCGACTGAGGTCCGGCAACAGCGCCGGCTCCCCGGCGATCTCCACTTTGCCGGCAGTCGGCTGCTCCTGTCCGAGGATGAGTCGCAACAGTGTGGACTTGCCACATCCGCTGGGGCCGACCACGGTACAGAACTCGCCTTTGCGCACCGACAAATCAATATTGTCGAGCACCTGTTTGTCACCGTACTGCTTGTATACGTCTTCTATGTGAAGCAATGGCTGCATCGTTTCCAATCCTAAGATTCAAGCGTCGCCGGTCTGCGCCGGTCCGTTCCGCTATGTCCGCATTCAATCAGGGTAGTCCGCAAACGCGGGTCCCGCTCGATTCCCGCTATTGTTCGTACCACTTGTAACGCCACTTCAATATCAAACGCAGCGCCCAGTCCATCAAAAAGCCCAGTAAAGTGATCCAAATAACATAGGGAATGATCACATCCATGCTCAGATAGCGCCGCACCAGAAAGATGCGGTATCCCAGCCCTTCCGTCGCCGCAATGGCTTCAGAGGCGATGAGAAACAGCCATGCGGAGCCGATGCTCAGACGTAACGCTGTGATCAGGCGCGGCATCATTTGTGGCAGCAGTATTTTGTAAACCACCGCCAGATCGGAAGCGCCCAGAGTTTTGGCTTTCACCACCTGTTCGCGAGGAAAGCTGCGCACGGACAGCGCCATGTCCCGGGTCATAATGGGAAAAACCCCGATAAAAATAAGCGCGACCTTACCCAGCTCGCCAATGCCCAGGGAAATGAACAATATCGGCAGCAGCGCCAATGGAGGAATCATCGCAATAAAGGTAAGAATGGGGTTACCCAGGGAATAGAGGCCATTGAACGCCCCCATGTTGAGGCCAATGATCAACGCCACCAGGGTGGAGAGCGCCAGCCCTATCGCCAGACGTTGCAGACTGGCCAGCGTATCGGCCCAGAACACGTAATCGCCACTGCGCCGGTCCGGCTCAAAAGCGAGTCGGTGAATAGCGTCCCCCATCTGTTGCAGGCTGGGCAGCAGTTTGTCGCTGGGGTTATCAGCCAGGCGGATATCGGAAGCAATGAGATAGGTCGCGATCAATATCACAAATGGCGCCAGCGCCAGAACCACGTTCAACAGTCGCGGCGGCTGGGCGAACAGGCCCAGCATGGCGGGTCTTTTCATCTAAATCCCTTATTAATAATTATTGAATGGTGGCTGTCGGCGTCCGCCGTTTACAAGTTCCGCTGCGACTCCCGGCTGTCGGGATAACGCTTTTTCTCGATGGCGTAGTACGCCTTCAGCAGGTCGGCCTCCAGGCCAATCGCCTCGCGGGCTTCTTTCAAGGTGTAACTTGAATATTGTTCGAAATCCACTGTGTCCAGAGGCGTACAGTCAGAGACGTAGCCCAGTCGCACGGCGTCTTTGTATACCTGCAGGTCTTCGTCATTCATCTGATAAACCTTGGGGTACAGATACTTGGCGAAGAAACTGTATAAACGTTCTTCCGTCGTCGTCACCCGGTTGGTGCTGCCCATGGTGAAGCCAAGCACAAAGGCTTCATCTTTTGGCGCCACGCCCCGCCCCAGCAGTACGTGGATATAATCATGCGCTTTCAGGCCGGTGGCGCCGTTGAACAGATTGACGCCGGGGATGTCAAATTTGGGGTTCTCCACCAACTGAATAATCAGCGGGATGTCTTCCTGTTTCAGAGCAATGCTCTGAATGCTGGCGAATGCTTCCGCCACAGTCATTTGGTCATCGTCCAGCTTGATGTGCCATTTTGCCACACGTTCGGGTAATGCCATGGTTGTCTCCATGAGTTTGAGCGAGCTAGCGAATGTTTATACGTCAGTTACACAGTATAGGCCGGGCGTCTGGAGAAGAGACGACGAACAGGTATAAAGCGCCGTTTCTCATGACTTTCCGTCATTTAATTATAAATTTCAATCGCATATGCGCTTATAACGCATCTGCACCAGCCCGCTGGAGAAGGTTTCCGCCAACTGAAAGTCCAGGCGCGCGCAGGCGTCTACGGGGGGAAACAGCGGAATACCCTCGCCCAGTAAAACGGGCACATAGGAAATAATGTACTCGTCCACCAGGTCTTCTTCCTGGAAGGAAGCCAGCAGCTCGCCGCCGCCCACCAGCCAGATTCGTTTATAATCCAGCGCCCGAAAATGCGCCACTAAGGTGGAGGGATCGCCGGCGCAACGCTCCACTCCCGGGGCGAGCTTTAAATCCTCCTGCCGGGAGAACACCCATACCGGTTTCCCCTGATAGGGCCAGGCGCCCAGCTCCAGCACTTTGAGATAGGTCTTGCTCCCCATGACCAACGCATCGACGCCGTTGTAAAACGTCTCGTAGCCATAGTCTTCATTTTCATCCGCCACAGACGCCAGCCAGTCCACCTTTCCTTGTAGATCGGCGATGTAGCCGTCAAGACTGGCGGCCACGTAATACACTATTTCCATACACGAAAGACCTTAACAGTTTTCAATGGTTATCGGTTGTCGCCAAATAAAACCGCGCTGATTACACGCTCTCCGGGAATACAGCTAGAATTAAATGCAAGACAACGTCACATGCTTAAGTCCGGAAATAATAAGCTCCCAAGAGCGCTCTGTTTTTCTGGGCAAGTAATGCCTGTTTTTTAGCGCATGACGAAGGGGCGATGATAGAACAATGAACTTTATTAATCATCCGTGGCGCCGCGCCGTATTGCTGGCCGTCATCGCGCTATGGTTTCTTGCGCCCCCGACCGTTCATGCCCAGGACGCCCAGACTAGCGCACCGGAAAGCAGGCTGATCAGGTTCAATATGAGCGATGGCGGCGGCTTTCCGCCGTTCACCTACTACGACGAACATAACCAGCCGCAAGGCATCATGTATGAAGTGCTGGCTACCGTGGCGAACCGGCGCAATTACCAACTCAAATTAATGGCCCTGCCCCGCAAGCGACTCGACAGCATGCTCGCAACCGGCGATGTGGATGTGGTGACCCTGGCGCGGGAATGGACGGATGCGCCAACGCAGTTTCTATGGTCGAAACCGGTGATTCCCCATCGCGACGTGATTTTTTCCCTGCGCGATCGCAATCTGCAATTTAAGAAAGTCGATGAATTGGTAGGCATGACCCTGGTGGTGCGTTTCGGCTACCACTATCCGTTGCTGGACCCTTACTTTGAGGATGGCCTGATCAAGCGTCAGGAAGATTACAGTGAAAGCATCATGCTGTCGCATCTGCTAAAAACGCCGGATCGGGTAGACGGCGCGGTGATAAATGAGCTGGTTGGCCTGTGGTTGATCAAAGAGAAGCGTCTGGGCAATCAGTTCGTCCTCTCCGACCAGGATGTCAGCACCGTGTGGTTTCGCTTCGCCGTGACCCCAGAGCGCAAACAATTATTGGCTGATATCGACGCTGTGCTGCAGGATCTGAAAGATTCCGGCGACCTGCAGGCAATTATCGCCCGCTATCAACCTTGACGACGCTGCGGACTACGCCGCGAACTCCGACACCCGATACTCCGCTTTGATGACGACCTCCAGATAATCCGAGTGATTCATCGCCAGCTCAAAGCCCTCGCTGTCATCGCCTCCGCCGGGTCCTCGCGCTTTCATCAGACTGCGGCTGCGGGTCAGCCCCGCCATCGCCTGACGGTTAGGCTCGTCCCATTTCGGATAGAGACTGTGTACGGCGATCAGGCGCACGCCCAGGGCGTCCGCCAGCTCCAACGCCTGTTTCTTGTTTTCCCTGGCGGCGGACTTCATGATCTCCAGCTTCTTAGTCTCCAGATAGGAATACTCCCACTGGATATCTTCCAGAGAGATGTTTTTCGTGGTCGCCGCCAGGGCAAGAGTTTGCGGTACATCGGCAATCGCCAGCGATTGCAGCTTGAGCGTGAACGTCACCGAGGAAGCGCCGGCGAACATGCCGGATTTAGAGGTCACGCGAATATTCTCAAGGGATAGCTTGCTTTCATCCACCCCCAGCCGCTTCAAGCCATCGATAAGGCTTTTGACATCCTTCAACTTCTTCAGCGCTTCGGTGGTGAACACCGAAGACTCCCCCGATACCTTGAGCGCCAGCGTCGCCGCGTCGGGAGACACTTTCACCTTCTCCACGGTTTCCATGGTGATTCTATCGGGATATTTTTCGCTCATGCTCAAGCTCTCCTGTTATTGCAGCATGTCCCGCAATGGAATCAGGCTGCGCTCGCCCTCGGACGATACAATCGCCACAGATTGGGCCGGTATGGCTGACTGACCCGCTTTACGCTCCTGAGAGGAAAAGTTCGCGGTAATCGTCGTGCCGTCCGCGAAGCGGGTGGATTGCAGCAGACGATCCTGCGACAGGAACTCAAACCCCGTCATGCGCGTACTGTAAAGTTTTTCATGCCAGGGACGGAACACTTTATCGTAGGCGGCGATGACAGGCAGGTCGCGCTTCTGATTCGCCGCGTTCAGATGGTACATCGGCGGAATCATGTACAACAACTGCAGCAGCCCCACGTCCACGCGGGTTTCTTTGAACTTCAGCGAGGGGTATTCCCAGTGCAGGGTCGCCACAACGCTATCGTGCAGCGCCAGCTGATACAGCGGCAAGCGATAGGCGGGGTTGTAGTAAATATTGCGCAGCGCCGGCTTGATCGGTTTGGTGGCGAAGAACAGCGAGGGCGCCTCCGGCGGCCAGTAGTTGCCGCGATAATAGGTGGATTGGCGGTTCTTGCCAGTGTCAGGGTCCGTCCAGCTGAACGGCGTGATGGTCATGCCATGAGCAAATTCAATGGCGTTCGCAAACAACGCGGAGCCGCCTTCGCTCCCCGTGACCAGCGCCAGTTCTTCCCGTGGGAAATTCAATCGTTGCGTACGCGCCGCCACATCCTGCGCTTCACTGGTTTTGCGCCCTTCCGTGTAGTCCTCGTAAATCATGCCAGTGGCGTCCACGTCCAGGAACAGACTGTTGAGCTTCGCCTCACGCGTCACCGCCGTCATGCGCTGCTCCGCATAGTCTTCAATCGCCACCGGGTTGGCGTAGGCGCCCACACTGGAGAAACCGGAGACGACACTGCCGTCTTCCCGTCGATATGGAGCCTTTTCCCAGTTTTCACGGCCAACCTGGGCGGTCAGCCAGGTGCGCGGCTCATCCGGCGCGTGAATGCTGCCGTAGCTGTCATAGACTCCCACCAGATAGCCCGCCGCCTTCGCAGCTTTCACCGATTGCGGATGCCATAAGGTATCCAGCCAGTCGTTGGCGCCCAGCCAGGCGCTGGTCAGCCCGGCCTTGCGCAGCGCGGCGATGGTGTCCGTGGAGAAACCGCCGCCCCAGGACTCCGGCTCGGTCATCATGGAGCCGAACGCCTGCTGCATGGCCGTGCGCATCGCGTCTCCCCGCAGTACTTCCATCGCGGGATCATGTCCGCCCGGTAAGGGATGCTGCGCCGGCGCATCGATGGCTTTGATCAACGCTCCATTCACCGCCCTGACGATAGCCTCGCGTGAGTATTTGGAGACAAATCCCGCATCACCCTGCGCCTCCTTGAAGGCCTGGGTAAACATCTTGCGCGCCTCTTTATCGCACTGCGCCCAAAGTTTTTGCGCGAGATGATCCGGCGTCTGATACTTGGCGGCGAATTCACGCACGAAGGGACGCCAGCTCTTAATATCCTCCGGCTTGATCAGACCGCTGCTCCACAAGTAAATATGCGGCGCGCCAGCCAGCTTGGCTACATTGGGGTTTTGCGCGAGTTTATCGTCCAGCGTCAGCAACCCCTGACGCTCCAACAGCTCGCGATAAGCCAAGGCGCCGGCGACAGGCGTAGCCGCGCCCTTCTGTAAACGCACCAGATAAGGCCGATCCGGCATCAGCGGCGAGAATTCATGACTCACGCCCAGACGCAATGCGCCCTCATCCCGATTGAAAGTCATGGCGGTATTGAAGGGGTTTTCCAATGTCCAGGTCAGAGAGTAGCCGGCTTGTCCGTCGCCGCCAGCGCGCACTTCCGTCCAAAACGGCATGGACAGCAGTTCCGTCACCGCGGACTCGTCGTACTTTTCCTGTAACCAATCCGCCCACGCCGCATCATCGGCCGGGATATAAAAACCCTCGCCCAATGGCAGGCCGTAAGCGGACACCTGGCGCGCCGCCGACGTCGGCCAGTCAATATGCGTCTTGGGCTTATCGGCGCTGATGGCGAAAGTCAGAGCGCCATGATCAACAGCGACTTTCACGTCAAACGCGTTTTCCTGCAGGGCAATACGCCAATGGCGCTGGTCTCCCTCCACAAACACCACATTTTTGACGTCTTCGACAGCAAACGCCGCCGCTGAGGCGGGAGATTGAGTCTGATTCATCTGTACAGTCACCGCCAACGTGGCGGGATCGATCAGATACAGGTCGTCGCCAACGGCGACTTGCAACGGTTGAGCATTCCCGGACGCCGCCCAGGTTGGTTGCAACGCCATGGATAACAGCGCCGCCAATACGGAGATTCGTTTCATAATTACGTATAACTTGAATAGAAGTTGGATCGAGGTATCGCTTTAACTCATTCAGGTTCCCGAATGAAAGCAACAGGAGCATTTGGGCGCGGACTTATGGATAAGTGATTGGTCTTATAGGTAAGTCATTGATAATAGAAGCCGCCATGCTCCGGGAACTTAAACGTGTAAGCCCAATGCACTATAAAATAAAAGTTTCCCGGTTTCTGCATGGCGAAGGCGCCCTCTTTCCGTCGAATGACTTGAAAGCCTTGGCGGCGTAGGACTGACAAAGTTATGAAATTTTATTCATGAGAGTGGGACGGCTAAAACCCATATCTCAACGCCACGTAGAGATTGCTGTTGTCCTTGAGCTGGCCAAAAAAGGTTTCCACTTTCTCTCCGTAAAAAACATTAGCGCCGGTCTCCACGCGCCAGTGATCGTCCACCTTGTAGTTAGCCTTTAAACGCAAGTAGCCGTCGTCTTCGCTGGGGCTCCAGAAATTGAACAGTGACAGCGTCAGATTCTGGTTCATCAAAAGCTGGGTCAAACGCAGCGTCACCACCTCCCGGCGCTTGTCCTTCAAGTATGCGCCAGAGGGCTGCGAGGCCTTGAAGACGTCATAATCCTGCATGGACTCAACATAGAACTGCACCGCGCCAGTCAGCTCCGGCAGCAGCTCGCGTTCATAGCCGACCAAAGCGCGCCACTCACTGTTGCGCACCCAGGGGTCGTCACCGCGCTCATCCTCCAGGCTGTCATAGTAGCCCAGCTCCGCATTGGCTACGCCGCCGGCGACAGGACCACGCACGCTCGCGCCCCACACCTGCAGCTCAGGAAACCTATACAGGCCGCTGTCAGGATTAACGCCCGCCGGGCTTTTCCAGAAGCCGCGATAATAATAGGCGGCCAGTTCATAAGGCCCTAATAGACGATACGCCCGCAACGCCAGTTCATCATCCTGCAACGCGTTTTGACGCCCTTCCACCCGCACGGGCTGATTACGCCCCACTATCTCACCGGCGCCAGCGCTGTAGTAGGAAATCCGCTCGCCATCAATGTAACGGTCCGCGTCGAATTGCGGCGTGTACACCCAGTCCAGATTCACTACATCACTGAAGAGGGATATCTTGGCTGCATCCGAAGGCGCTTTCAGGTACTCCTCGTCACGGCCAATCATCAGCGCGTTCCAGTCCTTGGGAAAGAGGTCGTTGATGAACAACAGATCGCCGGTTCCCCAGGTGAGAATCTGACGCCCCAGCTTGATATCCATCGCATCCGCCGGACGCACCAAGAAGTTGGCTTCGCGCAAGTCCAGCCAGCCTTCTCCGCGCTCAAGATCGATACGATGATGATCCAATACCGGGTCGTACAGGACATCCGCCACGCCCTTAAACGTGACCGACTCCAGAAACGCTTCCGCCTGCCATTGGGCGCGCGCTTCGCCAATGGACGCCCGTTTTTGCGTCGGATCATCCTGCAACCGGGCGCCGAGTCGGGTTTCCGCAAAGCCGGACATTTGCCACGGAACCGCAGTCAGCTCTGCCTCTGTCCCTTGGTCCCTGCCATTCGACTCGGGCTCCGCCAGATCCAGGCCGACAGGCAGGTCCGGCTCATGGGCGGACGGCTTAGCAGGCTCTTCCAACCCTGTTGGCAGTTGTGGTTCCTCCGCTCCCAGCCCCATAGGCAACGCTGGCTCTTCAGCCCAGGCGCGAGCGCTTATAAGCAGGATCGCGACGATTCGAAGCGGTGTTTTCATCAGTGCTCCCGCCCTCTCTCAGCGTAGATACTGACGCGGCGCGCTACGCAAATAACGTTCGCTGAAAATATCTTCTGGAATATCCACGTCGTAATCGACTTTGCTGTAGCGCATCTGAGTGTAGCCGCCGATGCGCGAGTCGCTCATTTTGGATTCCGTCACTGTCTGATAGCCGTCCACCATTTCCACCCGCGTCGCCTGATAGGTGCGATAAGCCCGATCCGATGCATCGTAAAACTCGGTTTTGACTGGAATAAAGGTGGTCTTGTGAATCCAGTTTTTGTAGTAGGCGAACTCCACATTGCCGGTGTTTTTTGGCGTGCTTTTCAGCACGTAGTAGTTGTCCGTCTCTTCAAGCAACACATGATTGTCTTCATCCGGGGTGCGCCCGGACACATCTTCATAGAAAAAATGTGAGCCCATGAAGCTGGTGCGTTCATCACTGGCGGAAATGCGTTTCACCAGATCCAGAGCCGGCAGATAGAGCCAACGGTCGTCATCTCCCTTCACATGCTTCCATACCAGGAAGGCGCTTTTGCTCACGTCCGCCGGGCTGTGAAAGTACACATAAAACTTCTGATCGCCGTCGCCTGCGTCGTCAATGTCTTTCCGCAGAATGGTGAATTCCCGCGAGCGCTCCCGATTCTGCGCGTCGAAGATGCGCATATCCACCCTCGCCTTGCCATCCACGCCTTGATAATAAGCTGCGTGGCTGGCCTTGCGTACGATGTCATCCACCTGCGCCTGATCCGCAGCGCCCGCCGGCGTCACCGAAATTCCCGTCATGACGAATACCCAGGTCGTCGCCCATCGTTTGAATGAAAGACTCATGCCTCAGCCTCCCTTGTTGGTTGCAGATTTTTAAACAGAAAGCGATCAAACGCCGTCAGCAGCGCAGGCAGGATCAGCAAGGTCGCCACGCCGGCGAACAGCAAAATGGAAGAGATAAACACCCCGACAGTCTGGTAGGGAATCAACGGCGCCGCCAGCAATGGCAGGAACCCCACGCCGATGACAATCACATTGCGGGTAATCGCCCGCGCCGGCTCGCCAAACACCGCGTCCACCGTCTCACGCCAGGAGCCGGTCTGCCGATACAGAAAGCGGCTGCGAGCCAGAAAGTGGATGGCGTAGTCCACCGCCAGTCCCAAACTCAACGCTGACAGCACCGCCACCGGCATATCGTAATCTTTGCCAATCCAGCCGATGACGCCGTAGATCGCGCCAATTGTGACCGTCAGCGGCAGCATGCTGAGCAGCCCCCACCACAGGGAACGGAATAAAAACGCCATCATCGCCAGCACAATCAGGAAGCTGCCGAGAAACGCCTCCAACATCCCGCTCACCATTTTTTCCTGCCACACCACATTGATATAGGTCAGCCCAAACCATTCATGCTTAAGAGCCGTCGGCGCCGGATGCTGCGCGAAAAAGCGGTCCACCGCGGCGACCACCGCCGCCATGTCCTTGTTGTCCCCGCTTTTCAGCTGTATCCACAAATTGGTGTTGCGATAGTCCGGCGTTACGAAGCGCCACAAGTCCTGAGGACGATGACTGCTCTGGTAGGTAATCAGCGTCTGCCCCACCGCCGGAGCGCTGGCGGGGATGCGAAACGCTTCCGCTTCTCCCTGCATCAGTTCTCTGTGCACGGTTTTGACAATGTCCGGCAGCGCATTGCTCTTACCCACCAAACCGGTTTCCTGCAGGTACTTTTGCAGGGTTTCGATATAAGCCAGGGTTTCAGGCTGTTTAAAGGTTTCAGCGCTTTGTCTCACTGCGTCCAGCCCCTGCCCCAACGCATCCCAGGCGTCCCAAAGCGCATCTGTGTCCGTCTGCTCTCTGGCTTCCGCCACAGCGTCCTGCACCTCACGCAACCATTCATCTCGGGTTTGCGCAGTCGCTGCGGCGATAAGGGCGCGAGCGGGCTCTTGAATGGCCGCATCCGTCTCGTTCAATAACGCGGCGACCCGGTTGCGGGCATCCTCCAATGTAGCCGGCGCCGCTGGCTGCAGCGCCAGATAGGCCATATAGGTTCCCGCAAAACGCGCATTCAGCGCTTGATCCGCAACCCGAATCGGATGGCTTTCCGCAAACCATTTCACCGGGTTGTCATTAATCTGGATTTTGCTAATGCCATAGCCTGCGCCAACCGCCACCAACAAGGTCGCCACCAGCACCAGTTTGGCGCGGCGATAGGTGAAACGTCCCAGCGTATGAAGAAACCGCGCCAGCGCCGTATGCTCCTCTCCGTCTTTGTCCGTGTTCATACCAAATCCCTGCAGGGAGTTTTCCGGCATCAACATGATGTAGGCGGGGACCAGCGTCACCGTCAACAACCAGGCCAGCCCCACGCCAATGGAAACGAATACGCCAAACACCTGCACAGGAGGAATCGGGGTGAACGCCAATGAGGCGAAGCCCGCACAGGTGGTGATCGAGGTGTACAGCATCGGCGCCGACAACTCTTCCATCACCTCGCGAATCGTTTTGTTGCGGTCGCGTATCCGGGGATAGCGATCAAAGAAGTCCGACAGGATATGCACCGCGTCCAGCACTGCGATAGGCATGACAAAAATGGGAATCATCGAACTCATGATATGCACGGTGTTGCCGGTGACCACCAGCAACCCCATGGTCAGGATCACGGAAATCATGGCCACCGCCAGCGGCGCCAGCACCAAACGCAGGTGGCGGAAAAACCACCACATCAGCAGGAAAATCAGCAGCATCGCCAGCGGCGCGGAAATCGCCATCTGCTTGAACATCTCCACGCCAAACTGATCCTGCGCCACCGGCAGCCCGGTAATGTGGTACTCATCATTTGAGTCGAACTCAGCGACCTTGGCGCGCAGCTTCTCCGCGATCTGGTAACTGATGTCCTTTGACGTAATAGGAACGTAAAGCGCCAGCGCTTTCTGGTCCGATGACACCAGAGTGTCGCGCAGCATGGGAATACGCATGGCTTTTTCCGCGACCTGCAAAGCCGCGGCGTCGTTAACGGGAGGCGACGGCATCAGCCATTCAAAACGCACCGTTCCCAATCCGGCCTGCTCAATATTATCCACTGTGGACGGAGCCATCAGATCCACACCCACCACGCCCTGCTCACGGCCGTTCTCCTCCCAGCGCAAGCCTTGCGCGAAAGCGGCCAGGTCGTACACGTTCTTCAGTGAGCGCGCATTGAATACGCCCTGAGGATGATCGCGGTTGATCACCCCCACCACGACAACATCGTACAGGCTGAATTCCTGTTTTAGATGGTTGTGAGTCACCCTGACAGGTTCATCCTCCCGCAGCATGTTTTCCGGGTCGGTATCAATGTGTAGAGGGTTCAGGAAGGAAAACGTCGCGGGGCTCAGTGTCGGAGCCGCCGCTAGAAGAATCAGCAGCAGGCAAAGAGCCCCGCTCAGGCGGAACCAAAACTTGGGGTGTCGGGAGGCATGTTCTGATAAAGTCAGCATAGCAGGGCCTCAGTGAAAGGCGCTTCCGGGATGGAACCCCAGTTTTTTCAACACCATGGCTAACGGACAAAAGCCGGTGAACGCCGCCTGAAACATATTCAGGCCGACAAAGGCGGAAAGCAGGAACCAATAGGGACTCACCCAATAACCCAGAATCAAACCGAGAGAAACCATGAAACCTGCGAATGCCAAGACCAGTCGATCAATGTTCATAGCGACCTACTCCTGTTCGGATGGCTGAAAGCTTAGCTGCTGATCATTTATTTAGAATAATCTAAATGATTTTTTTCTAATTTAGATTATTCTAAAATATTAGTCAATTCATTAGATGTGTGGCTTCAAATTATGCTGGATAACGAATTTGACCCCGAAGGTTTTGAAAAGGCTTTGTCGTTAATCAAGTCCATGGACAATCGCAATCGATTGTTCATTCTCTGCCTGCTGTGCGACGGTGAGCGTACGGTGACGGAAATGGCGGAAGCGGCGGAACTGAGCCTGTCCGCCATGTCGCAGCATCTAAGCGTGCTGCGTCAGGCGGATTTGGTAGAGACGGAGAAGTATCAGCAGAGCGTGACGTATCGTCTTAAAGGCAATGAAGTCAAACAGATGATTGCGCTGCTGAAAAAGCTGTACTGCGACAGCGCCGCCAAATAGCGGCGCCTTCACTGACAACAATGGCAACGCGTTAGTGAGCGCCTTGAGGCGCGCCGACGCCGCTGCGGGGTAATGGCTTCAGCTTCCACACCAGAGGAATCAGCAGCGCAAACAGGATCGCCAGCATCTTGAAGCTGTCCATGAATGCGATAAACCGGGCCTGCTCGGCCACCTGCTGATTAGCCATCATCAATGCGCGAGTGGCGTCGCCAGTGATCTGCTGCAACTGCATATAATGCTGGCTCCAGACCTCGCTGACCGGGCTGGTGTTAGCCACCAGATGACCGCGATTCACGGTCGCGACGCGATCCAGGAATGTCATCAATAAGGCGATGCCGACGCCGCCCCCCAGATTACGCATGAACGACAGCATGGCCGCCGCCTGATTGTTCGCCGACGTAGGCAACCCGACATAAGCACTGGATGTCGTGGGAATGAACAGGAACGCCAAACCCAGCGTCTGCCACACTCGGGCCAACGCCAGTTGATCCCGACTCACCGACAACGTCAGGTCCCCCAGATTCCAGAGCGCCAGACTGCTCACGCTCAGCCCCAGCGTCAACAGAATCCGGGAATCCACGGCGCCAACCAGACGCCCCACGATAGGCATCATAAACATGATCGCGAACCCGCCCGGCGACAACACCAGACCGGCATCGAAAGCCGAATACCCCATCAGCGTCTGCATCAGCAGCGGTAACAACGCCGTGGAGCCGAACAGCACAAAGCCCATCATAAACATGATGACATTCGCCATCGCAAAATTGGGGTAACGGTATAACGTCAGGTCGACGATGGGATTCTTCTGATCGAAAGAACGCACGATATAGGTCAACAGCGCCACCACCACAATCACCGCCAAGGCGACGATCTGCGGCGACTCAAACCAGTCTTCGCGCTGTCCGGTGTCGAGCATCCATTGCAGACAACCCAGGCCGATGGCGATCAGAGCAAAGCCAAAATAATCCACCTTGGAGCCGTCATGGTTGGCGGGCTCGTCCGGCAGAAAGCGTTTAACCAGCATAATCAAGACAATGCCAACAGGCACGTTGATCAGAAAGATCCAGCGCCAGCTGAACTCATCCGTAATCCAGCCGCCCAGGGTAGGACCAATCGCCGGCGCCGCCACCACGGCGATACCGTACATGGCGAACGCCATGCCGCGCTTTTCCAAGGGAAAACTGTCCGCCAGTATCGCTTGAGATACTGGCTGCAACGCGCCGCCAGCCAGACCTTGCACGGCGCGAAAGATAATCAGCATTTCCAGCCCTGGCGCCATGCCGCAAGCCAGAGACGCCAGCGTAAAACCGATAATACTGCCGATAAAGAAGCGCGTACGCCCAAAATAGTCGGACAGCCAGCCGGCGATGGGCAGCGCGATAGCGTTGGTGACAAGGTAGGACGTCAGTATCCACGTGGTCTCTTCCGGTCCCGCCCCCAGGCTGCCGGCAATATGCTGCAGCGAGACGTTGGCGATGGAGATGTCCAGCACCTCCATAAAAGCTGCGAGCGCCACCAGCGGCGCAATCAGCCAGGGATTAACGGTTTTCTGCATGGATACCCCAGACGCTTGGCGATTCCGATTGACGGCGCATGGCGCTTACTCCTGTCTTTGCCGGCATCAGGAGCCGCTGACGTAGACGGTGGGAATGACCGACATGCCCGGCCACAACTGCACCCCGTCGGGGACTTCATCAAAAATGATTTTTACCGGCACGCGCTGCACTACTTTCACATAGTTGCCGGAGGCGTTTTCCGGCGGCAACAGACTGAAACGGGAACCCGTGCCAGGCTGGAAAGACTCCACCTTGGCGCTGAAAGTCACGCCAGGATAAGCGTCGACTTCAACGCTGACTTTATCGCCAATGCGTACATCGCCGATCTGAGTCTCTTTGAAGTTGGCTTTCACCCAGGCGGCGCCGGTGACTTCAATGGCGAAGTTGGTCTGCGGGCTGACGAAGCTGCCAGGGTGCTTATCCACTCGGCTGATCCAGCCATTGGAGGAGGCGCGGATTTCCGTCCATTGCAAAGCCAGACTGGCGCGTTCTTCATCCGCCTGCGCCTGTTTGAGCGCCGCTTCACTCTGCCCGATCGCCGCTTTCAGCACTTCGATATTGCGCTCATCGGAGGCGACGGTTTTTTGTTGGGAATGAGCCGCCGCCACCTTGCTGGAGGCAACGTCGATGGAGGCTTTTACAGTCTCCCGCTCAGCACGCAAAGTAGCCAGATTGGTTTTCGCATCCTCCAGCGCCTGCTCTGAGACCTGCTTGCGCCCGGCCAGGCGCTCATAGCGATCCACATCTCTCTGCGCCTGCGCAATCTGCGCATCCAGACGCGCCAGGTTGCTTTCATGATGCTGTTTCTCCGCTTTGGCGACGTCCACCTGAGCCAAAGCATCCTGTTTACGCGCATCCAAACGCGCCGTAAACGCGTCCAGATCCGCCTGCGCCTTCACCATCGCCGCCTGCTGCATGGCGACTCGGGCGGATGCGCTTTGCAATTCAGCTTCGTAGGGTTTGGGATCAATGCGGGCGAGCAGGTCTCCCGCCGCCACCTTCTGGTTATCGCTCACCAACACCTCCACCAACGTGCCGGAAACCCGGGGCGTCAGGAAGATAACGTCGCGCTCGACAAACGCATCGTCGGTTGAGACCTTGCCGGCATGCCACAGGTAATAGCCGCAACCGGCAATGCCAGCGAGGCTGAAAAACAACATCAAACGGATCATTTTCTTTGACATGGCGCAGTCCCACGTTCGCTATACAGGTTCAGGATAAAGACGGGCCCGCGGGCGGGATTTCTGAGCAAAGAGTCGGACTTTGGCCCCAACTTCTGATTTTCAGCCGCCGCCGGGTTAAAATTATGTCGATTGCAATTTACAAAACTGAACCGTACAGTTCAGTTTTTGCATTCTACTCTGATTTGACGGATAAGCACAAAGGCAATTTAACGACCACCATGGCACTAAACCCACAACGCACCGAACAGATACTTGAAGCCGCCAAGAACGTTTTTCATCAAAGCGGATACGCCCGCGCCTCCATGGACCGGGTGGCGAAAGAAGCCGGGGTATCCAAGGCGACGCTGTACAATCACTTCAAGAGCAAAACGGTGTTATTTCAGGCCGTGGTGTCCAGCGCCAGCGCCAGATTCATTCAAGAGTTGAGCGACCTGCAGATGGATGGGCGCCGTCTGGAGCCCGCCCTGCGCATCGTTGCAGAGCGTTTTCTCACCTTCCTGCTCTGCCCGCATAATCTGGCGGCCATCCGCATGATCCTGGCGGAGATTCAAGCGGACCCGGAACTAGGTGAGGCCTTCTACAGGTCTGGCCCCGCCGTTGGGGAAAGCGCTGTCGCCCGTTTTCTGGAAAAGCGCATGCAGAAAGGGGAAATCCCTCAGACGGACCCCGTTCGCGCCGGCCGTCACTTCATGGCGTTACTGCGGGGAGATTTATTCTGGCGCGCCCTGCTCGGCGTCGCCTTGCCCCAGGAAGAGATCAACGCGCACCTGGACAGCGTCGTCAAACAGTTCATGCAAGGGGTCGCCGGGATGTCCGCCAGTCACGGCAGTGCTGATACTCGTAACAGTCCAGCGTCCGGTTCTTGAGAGTCGCCGCTTCCGGAATCAGGCCAGCCTGCCGGAAGCCGCATTTTTCCAATACCCGGCTCGATGAGGGGTTGGCGGTAGAAACAGCGGCGAGCAGACGACGCAGCCCCAGCCGCTCATAGGCTTCGTTCATCAGATGCCTTACCGCACAGGTGGCCAGCCCGCGTCCGCAATAATTCTCCGCCACACGATAGCCTATCCAGGCGTCGCCGCTGTCATGGCAAATTCCCCGCAGATTGGCGCGCCCCACCACAATTTGATTTGCAGAGCCGGACGCCTCATCTCCCCACAGCAAAAATGGAAGCTGACGTCCTTGCGCCCATGCCTGGAGATAATCTTCGATATGTCCTTCTACGCCCTGGCGAGTGTAGAAACCGTCGGGACGCGGCTCAATATGGGCTTCAAACCAGGTCCGGTTAGTCAGCTCGAATTCAAACAAGGCGTCCAGGTCATCCCGAGTCAGTAATCTGCAATCCATGAAATATCCTTACTATTAATCAAGCCCTTCTACTGTGGTCAGCCGCGGCGCTATGCGCGGAGAAGACGCAGCCGGTTCTCTCCCGGCCTGTTTCTCTCATATACTGTGCGCGCTCAAGCATACACAGGACCCGATACGCCATGAAAGTCATCCGTAGCAAAGAGTTTACAGCGGACCGCGCCTGGGGCGCGCTCGACATCGCCAACATGAGCGGCGTCACCTGCCGCCTGCACTGGACGGATCAGCCGTACAAGTGGCATGTTAATGATGGCGAAGAAGTTTTCGCCGTATTGGACGGAACCGTGGACATGCATTACAAAGACCAGGGAGAGGTTAAAATCGCCACGCTGCAATGCGGCGACATATTCTACGCCGCCGTCGGAACGGAGCATGTCGCACATCCCATCGGAGCCGCCAGAATTCTGGTCATAGAAAAAGAGGGCTCCGTGTAAGCGCCCTCCCTTCCCACGGATAAAACCATACAGAGCTAGAGGAATACATGACGGACATAACCATCAGGACCGCCACCGCGGACGACGCCGCACTCATTCTGCAATTCATCACAGAGCTGGCGATCTATGAAAAAGCGGAGCACGAAGTAAAGACTAACGCGGAGGAGATTCAACGCTCTCTGTTCGGTCCCGACTCCACCACCCACGCCCTGATTTGCTCAGTAGACGGCAAGCCCGTGGGCTATGCGGTTTACTTCTTTAACTATTCCACCTGGCTGGGCAAACACGGCATCTACCTTGAGGATCTCTACATATCTCCTGAATGCCGGGGCGGCGGCGCAGGCAAAGCGCTGCTCCGTCATATCGCCAAAATCGCCGTCGCCAAAGGATGCGGCCGCTTCGAATGGAGCGTACTGGACTGGAATGAGCCCGCCATCAACTTCTACAAATCCATCGGCGCCAAGCCCATGGACGAGTGGGTGATCTACCGTCTGACAGGCGACGCGTTGACAGACTTCGCCAAAGGTTAACCTGTGACGACGCCCATGCAACTCGACGCCGCTGCAATCCGCGCCCGCCTGCAACGTCTCGGCAATGAAACAATTGCCGCGCACTCCCTGCGCTTTTTCAAAACCGGGCCGGGAGAGTATGGCGCTGGCGACCAGTTTCTGGGCATCAGAATGCCGACCTTACGCAAGCTGGCGTCCGAATTGCGCGGCGTCAGTTTGACGGAAACATTGCAGACACTGCAGTCCCCTTATCATGAAGAGCGTATGCTCGCCCTACTGCTACTGGTAGCGCAGTTTCAGAAAGGCGGGCCTGAACAGAAGCAGGCGGTGTACGAGGCTTATTTGGCCCAAACCCGATTCATCAACAACTGGGATCTGGTAGATTGCTCCGCCCGCTTTATCGTCGGGCCTTATCTTGAAGATAAAGATCGCCACCAGCTCTATACGCTGGCGGCGTCATCCGATTTATGGGAACGACGCATCGCCGTGCTGGCCACTTACCACTACATCACCCGCCATGATTTCACGGACATTCTGCAACTCGCGGAAATCCTGCTACAGGACAGCGAAGACCTGATCCAGAAAGCCGTCGGCTGGATGCTGCGGGAAGTGGGCAACCGGGATAAAGCATCGGAGGAGACCTTCCTGCTCAAACACTATCGCAATATGCCTCGCACCATGTTGCGCTACGCCATTGAGAAATTTTCAACGGAGGAGAGAAAGCAATATCTCCAGGGGTTGCGCTAACCCTCGGACGTTAAGCCCACTGGGCGAACCAGGCAACTCCGCGAAGCCCGGCGCGATATGCCCGCAAGCCGCAAGTTGCGACCAGCAGTAACTACTAAGGAACAGTATGTACACACGATATTCCAAAATCGCCCTAGTGTGGGCCGCCGCCTTATTCGCCACTCTAGTGGCCTTCAACAACCTGACGGATTACGGCTCTAACTTCGCCTTCGTCTCCCACGTATTAAGCATGGACACCACCTTCCCAGACAATCAGGGCATGTGGCGCGCGCTGACGTCTCCCGTGATTCACCACGGCGCATACGCCCTGATCATCGCGACGGAATCGTTGGTTGCGATTCTGTGCTGGATAGGTGGCTATCGTCTGCTGCGAAACGTCAGGGACGTCGAGCAGTTCACTCAGGCAAAAGGGCTGGCCATTATGGGGCTGACCCTGGGCGTGATCCTCTGGTTCACGGGTTTTATCGCCGTTGGCGGGGAATGGTTTTTGATGTGGCAGTCCAAGATCTGGAATGGACAACAAGGCGCGTTCCGCTTCACGGTCATTCTTGGCGTCACTATGATCTACCTCAATATGCCGGACACAAACGCCCAGTCTTGAGTCTGCGGATTTTGCAGCGCTCCCCTTTCTTTGCTATACCTTGAGCAGGGTTTCGGCGAGCGCTGACTACACACTTTTTTTGGGACCCAAGCATGTCACCACCCAAGCAACGCCCGCGTTTTCTGACGCTATTCCTGCTTTTGCTAATGAGTTTTACCGCAATGGCGGATCACGATGTCGTGTTCTACCTTGAGGATGAGCCCATCTATACCAGCAATTCAGTGCAATCCCCCGGCTTTCTAATGGAAGTAGTGGGAGAAATGAACAAGACGATGAAATTGAAGGTGAGCGCTAACTTCCTGCCATGGAACCGGGCTCAGTATATGGCGATTAAAACCCCCAACGCCGTTATTTTTCCACTCAGCCGCACTCAGGAAAGAGAGCCCAAGTACACCTGGATCTGCAAAGTGTTCGATGTCCCCGTCATGTTCATCACCAAGGAAGGACGTCCGCCCATCAACGACTTCCATACCGCCCGCGAAATGCGGGGAATCGGCGTCATCATCGGGACGCCACAGGAAGAGATGCTCAAACAAGAGGATGTGCCTTACATCGCGCTTACCGGCAAGCAGTTGTATGAGGCTTTGGCCGAAGATCAGGTCAAAGCCATCTACACCGCCAAACCTGAGGCCATTCTGGGCTGGAAACAGGGAGAGTATTCGCAGAGCCTGCAATATGGGCGACCGCTGCAGACGCTGCCCCTATGGATAGCCGCCAGCAAGTCGTCGCCGAATGTTAAAGTACAGGAATGGAACGATGCGCTTGAGCAGCTTAAAACCTCGGGCATATTCGACAAGCTGCGAAAGAAGTACTTCGGCGACGACCCGAAACTGTTCAATGCGGCTCAGGGCGCGGGGGCCTCATCGCCACCCAGCAACTGAGGATACTTGCGCAACGCGGCGCGCAGTTGATGATAAGTCAGCCCCAGCGCGTCCGCGGCCCGTTTCTGGTGAAACTGATTGGCGGCGAGCGCTTCGGCGATCAGGCGCTGCTCGAACTGCGCCATACGACTGCGCAAATCCAGGTGCTCAGCCTCTCCTGTTGCTTCCCCCTCAGCCTGCACAGCTATTGACTCCGTCGGTTTGGGAATCTCTTCGACGGAGGCAGTGGCTGGCGGTCGCCAAGGGCTCTCAAAGGGATCAATAACCACCTCCCTTAGCATTTGTTCCTGGGCGCCATGTCGATAGACGCTGCGTTCGACGACGTTTTTAAGCTCCCGAATATTGCCGGGCCAGTGGTAATTCATCAATTGAGTCATAGCTTCGGGGGCGAAACCCGCAAACCAGTCATATCCCAGCTCAATACTCATTTTCAGCGCGAAGTGCTCAGCCAGCTCACGAATATCGTCTTTGCGAAAACGTAGCGGGGGCAAGCTGATGACATCGAAGGCGAGACGATCCAGGAGGTCGCCGCGAAAGCGACCGTCCTGCGCCATAGAGGGCAAGTCCGCATTGGTGGCGGCGATGACTCTGACATCCACCTGCAGCGTCTTGTTGCCGCCAAGGCGCTCAAAGCGGCCATATTCAATCACCCGCAACAGCTTTTCCTGCACCTGCATGGAGGCGGTCGCCAGCTCGTCCAAGAACAGCGTGCCGCCATCCGCCCTTTCGAACAGTCCCGCCCTGCCCCGCGTAGCTCCTGTAAAGGCGCCCGCTTCATGACCAAAAAGTTCAGACTCCAACAACGACTCGCTCATCGCGGCGCAATTCACTTGCAGATAAGGCTGCTCCCAACGGGAAGAGAGGTAATGCAGACGCTCCGCAATCAATTCCTTCCCCGTTCCGCGTTCGCCGATCACCAACACAGGCCGGTTCAGCGGCGCCACCTGAGACACCTGCTGCAGCACGCGATGCAACTCTTCCGAGCCGCCAATCAATGTTTGTCGCCGACCATCCATAAAAAACCATTTATTAGCCATTTAAGCTAAAAATAAATCACTAAAACCATTCAAGACAACTCACAAATACGAAAATATCGCCACGAAACCAAATAAAACAAGTATTTTCAGCGACTTACAGAAATTGGCACAAGACTCGCTATGGCTTAGGCAACGTTACAACCGACCTCAAAAGCCAAGACGCGCTTATAGAGAGTGCGCAGGCGACACAGCAAAGGAGATTGATTTATGGGTATTTTCTCTCGTTTCGGCGACATCATTAATGCAAACCTGACCGCCCTGCTCGATCGCGCGGAAGATCCCGCCAAGATGATTCGCATGATGATTCAGGAAATGGAAGAAACGCTGATCGAAGTCCGCACTACCTCCGCCCGGGTCATTGCCGACCGTAAAGAACTGGAGCGGCGCATGGACTACCTGCGTCAGGAATCCGAAAACTGGGAAGGCAAAGCCCGCCTGGCCCTGAGTAAAAACCGCGAAGATCTTGCCCGCGCCGCCCTGGCGGAAAAAAGCGCCATTGAAGAAAACCTGCAGATCGCCGGCAAAGAATTGAAAGCGATCGAGGAACAACTCGAAGTGCTGCACGAAGAAATCGCCCAACTGCAGCAGAAACTGGACGACGCTAAAGCCAAGCAAAAATCCCTGGTGGTGCGCGAACAGACCGCCCGCTCCCGCATGGATATCCGTCGCTCCAGCAATCGGGATAAACTGGAGGAGGCCTTCAACAAATTTGAGGCCTACGAGCGCAAAATGGATGACCTGGAAGCCCAGGTGGAATCCTATGATCTCGGCCGCACCGGCTCTCTGATGGATGAGTTTTCCGAGCTGGAGCGCAACGATAAGGTTGAGCAGGCGCTTGCCGAATTGAAGGCGCGCATGGATGCCGATAACGGGAGTAAAAACTAATGTCGTCCATCATGGTTTTCTTTTTCGTGCCGACGGTGATCTTCCTCAGTCTGGTCGCCCCAATCTGGCTGATCCTGCATTACCGCACCAAGAGCAAGATTCGCCGCAGCCTGTCCGAGGATGAGCGCGACTTGCTGGAAAGCGCGCTAAAAACAGCGGAGCGCTTGGAGCAGCGCATCAACGCGCTGGAAACGATTTTAGATGCGGATCATGGCGGCTGGCGCACCTACGACAACCGTCATGATCGTCCGCAGCACCATTAAGGAGTCCACCATGAGCGAAGCCAACAAGCAAAACGGCTATAACCGCAATCTGTATCGCGACCCTGACGCAGGCTGGATCGCCGGCGTCTGCGCCGGTCTGGCGGAGAGCTACGGACAGCCGGTATGGCTGGCGCGCATCGTGATGCTGTCGGTGTTTATTTTCAGCGGCAGCCTCGGCGTGCTGCTCTACATCGCCGGCGTCATCCTGCTGGCCAAACGCCCGCGCGACAGCTACACGCCAAGCCAGGGACGTCCGTTATTTGATTATGGCGAAAGCGCCTCAGATCGCGCCCGGCAGCTCAAAGAGCGTATGCGCGCACTGGAAATGCGTTTGCAGTCCATGGAGCGTTATGTCACGTCCAACCGCTTTAACGTTAACAAGGAGTTCAAAAACCTTTAGCGCGGCGGCGATAGTACGGAAGGTTAAGAAGGACTCATGAGGTCCGGAGAGAATCAACGGGGCGCAGCGGACGCCCCGTTTTCATAGGCGTCGACTTATTTGGATTTCTTGACGTATTTGGTAAGAATCACAATCTGCTGGCCGTTAACCCGACCTTCGATATGCTCAGGATTGTCCGCCACCAGTGAGATGCCGCGTACGGCAGTGCCGCGCTTGGCGGTGAAGTTGGCGCCTTTCACGTCCAGGTCTTTGATCAAAGTGACCGTATCTCCCGCTTCCAGCACAGCGCCATTGCTGTCCAGATGACGCACGGCCTCTTCCTTTGCTTCGCCCTCACCCGTCGCCTTCGCCCACGTCAGCGTATCTTCATCCAGATACAGCATGTCGCTCAAATCCTGAGCCCAAGGCTCCGCGCTCAAACGCTTTAGCATGCGCCAGGCCATTACCTGCACAGCAGGAACCTGACTCCACATGCTGTCGTTCAGGCAACGCCAGTGATTAACTTCCAGCGTGTCCGGGTCATCCATCTGCCCCTGACAAACCGCACAAGCCAGAATGCATTGGTCGGCGGAACCGTCAGAAGTCGGCGGCACCGCATAGACTCCGAGATTATCCGTCGCGCCGCAAAGTTCGCATTTTGATTCGCTGCGCGCATGCAATGTCTGTTCTGTACTCATACCTTATCACTCACATCTGAATTTAAATCCGGGACCAGCGCCAAGCGCCGACAAGGGGCGCAAAGATAGCAGATTGAAAGCGCATTTTGACACCGATTTAATGAGGATAGACGCAATCCAGATCAATAAACGCAGCCAAAATCGGTGAAAAAGCTTTCCTGCATCCGAAGCCTCCCTATAATGCCCACTCAAACAAGGCCGACCAAGGATCTGGCCCGCGATCAGAGGATATTACATGCGCCCACAATACAAAGCCGCCGCCACATTTCTCACCACTTTGCTACTGACGGGCTGCGACAGCCTGATCGGTTTGGCTGGAGAAAAGCTGCAGAAAACACACCTTATAGATACCTGCGGCGAAGACGACCCCGCCTGCATCTCCGCCGTGGAAGCTCAGTTCGACGCCTGTCATACCAAACATAAAGAACACTGGAACGCTTTCATGAAAGCAACAAACGAAAAAGAAGAAGACCTCCACCTGGAGCGCTACTCGCAAGGCTTATACGATTGCATCGTTGACGAAAACGGCGATCCTTATTTTTATTATGATCCTGATGCTTGATAGATCCGCGTCACTCTTCATCACGGTAGTTATTTCTAACTTCATCGAAATGAATTTTGTCTAGACTTTCAAGCAAGCTTAGCCATAGATTCTTATCGCTATCACGATTCCACCAGCCTGTTTGTGTATCTGCGCTCTTTCTCTTTTTGTATAGGGCGTACATCCCTAAAAGCTCGATTGGAGTATTTCCTTCAAGTCTGAATTCAGAATTACTTCCTTTCCAGGCAAGAGAATCATAGAACCCTCCATTATTAGGCCGCCCCTCCAAGCTTAAATCCCAGCCTTCTTCCTCCAGAATATTAAGAGCTGCATTATATAAATTCCTGTAGCTGAACAAGCGCCCTTTTCTTCGTTCATAACTGACTTCATCCCTCGCATTGACGCCAACTAATTCCACTTTTTTACAGTCGCCTTTCATATGACGGCCATCAGATATAAACAGGAAGTCTGTACGCTCCTCATTTCTCGAAAAGCTGAAGTTTCCCTTCCCTTTCCCGTATAAATTATCAAACTCCAGTTTACCTATACCCCATAAACATAGCGTAATTGTGGTTTCGCTACAGGCTACGCCATATTTCTTATTGTAAGCATCAGGAGGAACTCCCAGAGTCCCGGTTATTTCCAGATAAGGCGCAGATTGAACGAAATCAATACGGGAAACATCAAAAGGAGATAACAAACTCAAGTTAGAGTAATAGTTTTTCAAAGACCCTGCTTTATCAATTACTATGCCGTCAAAACTCATAACATAATCCCTAAAAATCCAATACCCCCAAACATTAAAGCACTGGTCGGTTTATTCCCGCCTTTTATCTCCCATCTCAACCACCTCCCGATAGGCATTCATAAAAGTAAAACAGACAAACATAAAAATCCCTACATAGACTTCAACACTTCCATCTATATATGCGCGATAAAGCATAGCGCCGACAAATACGTACATCACAACCAGCATAAGACGCCCAAACGCCAAGTAGGCGGCGTAGGCCTTAAATGGTAAGCGTTGTTTCAGGAACTGATCCGCTTTGTTGAGGCATACTCCTACTAGATACAGTGCGGCAAGCGCGCCAACAATGATTAAGATGACTTTCCAAAAACTCCAGGAGACTAGCCAGGAGAATGACGAAAGCTTCAGTTCGAGTAAAAGCGGAATGATGAAGCCAAAGAACAGGATCAGGGAAAACACGCTGATGAATACCATCACGGGTATTTTCAGCGCGGAGACTACTTGTCTTCTTGTATATTTGTCGCTCATAAAATCCTATTAAAGGCGGACCGAATTCAAACCAGGTAATGTATAGCGACTTCGTGATTTAGAGGCGCATTCCCATCCAGATTACGGCTTCCGTGCATTGGCTGATCATGTTGTAGTAGGGTCGATAGAAGATGCATTCCTGCCTGGCTTCCATTCCAGCCTGTTGGTGTTCTTCTTCATCTTTTACGATCTTGGCTACGGCGTCATAGGCGGCCTGGTCGCCCAGTTTTTCCAGCGCCTGAAGTTGCTCGCGTAAGTGTTTCAGTACAACGGTTTCCACTGCGGCGGTGCAGGCCAGCACTGAATTTTTGCCCAGCAGGCCGGAGATCAGTCCCAGCACAAAACCGCCTACGCCACATAGCCAAAGGCTGGGACAGCGACGAATGCCCCTGCGTTTGAGCTCTGCCCCAAAGATGCGGTGATGTTCTTTTTCGTGGACTAAAAATTCTTCCAGAAGCCCCAAATGCTTGGCGCCGGTGAGGCGTGCGACGGCAATCTGCGCGCGATAGATGTTGATGGCGCCGAATTCACCGGCGTGATTAACCTGAAGAATTTTACCCGGAGTATTTTTAGACCCGTCTGCGACGGAGGTGAGCTCCATGATTGACTGCTACTTTTGATTACGACCATTGACTCGCACACAATATCCGCAGCCTGGACATTAAACAAGCAAAGGCGCCGTTCAGGCGCCTTCTGAGTCACACTGATCTATTCAGGACTGACGATTACAGCCCAAACTGCTCGAAGTACGCCTTATGGCTCTTGGAGAATTCGTAGTCGTTGAACTTGTCCCAGTTAATAGACCAGGTCATCAGCCCCCGCATATTGGGGTAAACGCCTTTGGGCTGATATGTTCCGCAGTTCTCTTTCTTCATCAAGCAGTCCAGCGCGGTTTGCACGTCTTGCACGGATGTGAAACCGCCGCCGGCGTTAACGCTGGATGGCAGACCAATCGCGATTTGGCTCTGCTTGAGCGCTGGGAACATCATGTTGGAGTCTTTCTGCACCGGGAAGCCCGCCAACAACATATCCGTCATCGCCACGTGGAAGTCCGCCGTGCCCATGGTGTGGTACTGATCGTCCAGTCCAACGATAGGTCCTGAGTTGTAATCCTGCACATGCAGCAACGTCAGATCGTTACGCATCGCGTAGATCACCGGCAGATACGCGCCACACCGAGGATCGGCGCCGCCCCACTTACCGCTGCCGTAAAAGCTGTAGCCGTTCTGCACGAAGAAGGTCTCCGGCGCCATGGTCAATACGAAGCCTGCGCCATACTTGGCTTTAAGCTCTTTCAGCGCAGCGATCAGGTTGACGATAACCGGCGTGGTCGGGTTACGGAAATCATTGTCGCCGGAGTCCAGATACAACGAGTGTCCTTCGAAGTCGATGTCCAGGCCGTCCAGACCATACTTATCGATAATCGCCGACACGGAACGCACGAAGGCATCTTTCGCTTCTGAGCTGGTCAATTGCACCTGCCCGTTCGCGCCGCCGATGGAAATCAGCACTTTTTTGCCCTTGGTCTGCTTGGCGCGAATCGCGGCTTTAAACTCCGCTTCGGATTCCACATTGGCGCACTCGGATACCGGGCATAAATGGAACTCCACCTCACCAGAGGTTGGGGACGTCGGTTCTGCAAATGACAGGTTAATCACATCCCAGTCATTGGAAACGTCGGCCATGCGCACATAGCCTGAACCATTGGCGAAGCTCGCATGCAGATAACCGATCAGGGCGTGTTTGGGCAACCCGCTGACAGGACCAGGGCCGCCATCGTCTGGATTGTCTCCATCGCCTGGGTTATCGCCATCTCCGTCCCCGGGATTATCGCCATCACCGTCGCCGGGATTATCTCCGTCGCCGTCTCCAGGATCGTTTCCCCCATCATCGCACTCGCCTTTTTGCTCCCATAAGGTTGGCGTAGAGGCCGGGTTCCAATTGGCGCCCACATGCGCCGTGTGCGTCACCAGCGCGGTGTATACGGACCCGCCGAACGACACCACATCGCCAGCCTGATACGTCACGCCCTCCCGCCATACTGCGCAGCTGGATGGGTCTGTTGGATCAGTCGGGTCGGTCGGACCGCCCGGGTCGGTGGGGTCCGTTGGATCAGTTGGGTCTGTAGGACCGCCAGGGTCCGTCGGGTCGGTGGGATCGGTCGGCGCGCCGCCGTCATCATCGCAGGCGCCCACTTCTTTCCAGACGCCCCATTGGCCGGACTGAGAAGGCGTCTCGCCCTGAGTCCACCATTTCGCCTCGTAAATCTTGCCCTCATAACTCACTTTCATGCCCTGGGTGTAAACCGCAGAAGCGCCCCAAACGGCCACATCGCAGGCGCCCGGGTCGGTCGGATCGGTCGGATCGGTCGGATCGGTCGGATCGGTTGGATCGGTAGAACCGCTTACCACATCCCATATGGTTTTCATCAAGGACGTGTCGTCATGAGTATCCTGGGAAATTTCCCAGAACATGACGCCCCCAGCCTCCGCCAGAGCCAGCTCCGCTTTGGCGCGAATGGTAGGCTGGCCGTTGTAATCCAGGCCGCCGGCGTCATCGCGTTGTGCTGCGGAAGCGCCGTAGCGGGCGATCACGTCCTTGTAGGCCACCCAGTCTTTATGAGAGTAGAAAGGCACGCCCAGAACGGCTTTCTCCTGCGGCAGACCTTCGTTGAATTTCCAGTGACTTAACGCACTCTGAGCATGCTCATAAGTGGAGTGCGGATAGCCCAGGTCGTACACCATCAAATTCAGAAAATCGACGCTGCTGATTACGTCAGCGTCTACGCTGCCGGGAAAGTCTGTGGCGGTGACGGCGGCGGTCAGAATTTTGCCTTTCGCGTGCAGGGCCTCGCCAAGCTCCCGCATCAGCACCTTGAAATTATTCGCTTCCGCGCCCGCTTCGGGGTATTCCCAGTCCAGATCCACACCGTCCAGACTGTATTGATCCACCATGCTCATGAGATTCTGAATAAAGGTCGCGCGGGCGCTGCTGTTCGCTGACAGCGCGGCGAAGGCGGAGTCGTCGCCGTCGTTCCAGCCGCCCACAGCGATCTGCACTTTGACCCCAGCGGCGTGCGCCTGCTGCACCAGGGCGCTCAAACGTTGCGTACCGCCTTCAAGCGGTTGTAATCCGCCACTGGCGGTAGGAAGCGCAAAGGAATAATTGATATGAGTGACTTTATCGTAAGGAATGCTGTTCACATCCCCTTGCCAGGTGGGAAAGTACCCCACCACCTTAAACTCCGCCAACGCCTGACCGGCCATCAACCCGGTCGTCAGCGCCAGCGAGAGCATACCTGTTCTCTTAAGTGGATTCATTGCATCACCCTTCCATTGTCTATTTTCGCCTTATTGGTACTTCAATGGTTATACAATAGCCAGCCAATTGGTATCATCCGGAGATATGATTTTTTCTATGCTATTTGGGTGATGGCTTATATGCGTCTTTCAAGCCGCGAGGCGCGCCGCAGAGCCATTGGGTATGAACTACACTTGTTTGATATTTTTCGCGTATATATTAATTAGGCAGACAGTCATAACGTAAAGGAATTCCGGCGACGCCTGCATGCGCAAAACTTCCAACCGAATACTCTCCGCGCTGTTGCTGATCACAATCGTCGCGCTGGCGGCCACGCTGTTCCAGCACTGGCAGTTGCATTTCGTCAGCGATATGTCGAGAAAAATCATCGATCAGGACCGCCTTCTGTTCAAGCATCTCGATCAGGTGGGGCTGGGTTTTGCGCGCATTTACGCCATGCTGGAGCGCATCCCCATGGAGGCGGACAGCGACGCCCGCGATGCGGCGCAACAACAGTTTCTGGAAAGCTATCGCAACCTGTCCGAGCTGATAAACCGCTCTCCTTCCCGGGCCATTATGGAGAACACGTCTGCAATTGAAGACGAGCTGAACGGGCATTTGCGGGAAATCGCCCTGCTTGGCGAGCAAATGTTTCAGGCCATGGAAACAGCGACGCCAGGGACCGCCATGACCATCCTGCACGAAAAGATATCCCCCTTGCGCGATGAAGCGGTTAATTTGCTGTTCCGGCAACAAGAGATTTCCGATCAGTACGTGCACCGCTCCTCTCTCAATATTGAGGAAAGACTGCATTTTATCGAAGGCATCACCTTCATTAGCGTCGCCATCTTGCTCGTCACCTGTCTGGGCGCTGGTTTCCGCCTGACTCACACCATCATTCGCCCTTTCAGACGGGTCACCCGCCACCTGCGCGCCATGCAGGATCAGCCGCAATTCATTAACCTGCCGGAAAAAGATCGCGATGACGACCTCGGCCTGTTCATACGCACGCTGCATAACCTGTTGCAGCGTCTGCAGCAGGCCAACCAATTGCTGGCGGGCGCCAAGAACGTGGCGGAAAGCGAAGCGGAGAATCGACGCGAGGCGGAACGACAGACGCGAGTACAGAAAGACATGCTGGCCAGCATTATCGACCACATCCCTGTCGCCGTATTCGCCAAGGACGTAAAGAACAACTACCGCTTTTTGATATGGAACAGTCAGGCGGAAAAGCTGTTCGAAGCGAACCGCGCCGATATTATCGGCAAGACTGACTACGACATTTTCCCCAACAAGGAAGAGGTGGATTTTTTCCGCAGCATCGACGAACAGGTCATGCAGTCCGGCGAAGTAGCGAATGTGGAGGTGGAACCGATCACAACCTCTCGCGGCACCTGGCTGGCGCATACCACCAAGGTGCCCATCTTCGATGACAAGGGCGAGCCGGAAACGCTCCTCGGCATACTGGAAGACATCACAGAAAAGCAGCGCGCGGACGAGCAGTTGCGAGAATATGCGCAGCAACTGGAGCGACAAACCCGTGAGCTGACCACCGCGAAAGAAAAAGCGGAGCGCGCCAACCGCGTGAAATCCCAGTTTCTGGCCAACATGTCCCATGAGCTGCGCACTCCGGTGCACGCGATTCTTGGCTTCACCAGCCTGTGCCTGAAGCGGGTGAAAAATTCGGATGAACTGGTTTACGAACACCTCAGCGAAGTCAAAACCAGCGCCGAGGGTCTGCTGGAGTTGCTGAATAATCTGCTGGATCTCGCCAAGCTGGAATCCGGCCGCATGACTTACACGTTCAACCTTGTGGATATCCTCGCCATACGGGACAAGCTTCTGAAGGAGCTGCGGCCGCTATGGGACAAAAAGGAACTGCAGATTCATACTGAAGACTTGATGGACTCCCCTTTTGTCGTGTGCGACGGTCCCAAAATGACCCAGGTCTTGCGCAACCTGCTCAGCAATGCGATCAAGTTCTCCCCGCAACAAGGCCACATCAGGCTGCGCATCGCCCATCGCACGCCGGACATGTATGAGTTGCTGGCTCTGCACGGACTGACGCTGGAGCGATTAAACGAGAAGACCGCGCTGCTTTTACAGCAACCAGACAAGCTTATAGAGCTCTTCACCTCCCCCGCCCCCTGCCCGAGCGAGTCCAACGCCTCCGCTGAGTTCCCCTACTGGCCCTTTCAGGAAGAGAACTGCCTGACCGAAACCCTGAGAAGGTTGAATAGAGAATTGCCCTGGGATGAAAGCCACTCCGCGATCTATTTGATTCAGGAGGGCGACGTCATCGCACCCACTCACCTGGAAGGCGCGCGCCCACACCCCGACGCCGCTCAAACCAACGTTTACGCCAGCAACTGGCGTCGCGTCGGCGGACTCAGTGAACGCAAGGCGGAGAAGCTGGCGAAGCTGGCGCAAGAGGCCGGGGCCCTGGAGCGTCCATGTTGGAAACTGGCGGACGTGGGCGAGCTGCAGAGGAAAATTGTGGGATTGGCGCCGCTTCCTCATGGATCGCAAAACAACATATTGCTGCTAGAGTTATCCTTAATGGATACGGATGAGCCCGTGTTCGCCTTCAGCGTTTCCGACCAGGGCGACGGCATTCCAGACGCGGAGCTGGAAAGCATCTTCGACAAATTCGTCCAGAGCAGCAGTACAGACACCGGCGCAGGCGGAACCGGGCTTGGTCTGGCGATATGCCGCGAAATCATCAAAGCTCATCGCGGGGTCATATACGCCCGCAACCATGAACAGGGCGGCGCCGACTTCATTGCGCTGATTCCGGAAGCGGAGCCCTCGCCCACCTGACAGCAAGGACAAGAGCGCTCAGCATGCACGAACAAATACTTGCGATAGACGACGATGAACGCAACTTACGCCTGATCCGCGCCTATCTGGCCGATACCGGCTACGAGCTCATCACCGCCGCAGATGGCGCCGAAGGCTGGTCGACCCTGGAGCGTCATCTTTTCAAAGTGGACCTGATCCTGCTCGACCGTATGATGCCGAAGATGGACGGCCTCGCCTTTCTGCAGCAACTCAAAGAACACCCCAGAGCAAAAGAGATTCCGGTCATCATGCAGACCGCGGCGGCGGAGTCAGGACAAATCCGCGAGGGCATCGACGCCGGCGCCTACTACTACCTCACCAAGCCTTATGAAGAAGAAGTGCTGATTTCCATTATCAAGGCCGCGCTGGAGTTCGGCAAAGAGTCCCACAAGCTCATGACCGAGCTGGGGAAAAATGAGTCCCTGCGACACATGGCGCGCCAACTGACATTGAGTTTCGCCACCGTGGAGGAAGCTGAGCAGGCGTCGATTCTGCTGGCCGACCTGTTCCCCTTTCCCCCCAAGGTCGTCACTGGTCTGGCGGAGCTGCTGGTGAACGCGGTGGAGCATGGCAATCTGGGCATCACCTATGACGAAAAGACCGACCTCAACCTGCGCGGAGAGTGGATGAATGAGGTGCAGCGACGCCAGAAGCTTCCAGAAAACCAAAACAAACGCGTGCAGGTGGAGTTCACTAGAACTGACGACGCCATCACCGTCGCCATCACCGATCAAGGGCCGGGGTTCAACTGGCGCGAGTACCTGCAGATCAGCGTGGAGCGGGCCACGGATAACCATGGCAGAGGCATCGCTATGGCCAACCTGCTCAGCTTTGACGACCTGACCTATGAGGGAGACGGCAATCGGGTTATTTGCAAAGTGCTCGTTTAAAAACCGTCTATATAGGTCCAAAAACCTTCAGGTGATCAATTAGAGAGAAAAAACATCCGCGTCTCCGTGAATAATACCATTCACATAAACGCAAATAAGAATCATTATTGACAGAGATTCATTTTTATTAAATGATAATCATTATCATTTAACTGTCGATAGTGGTTGTTCGTGTCGCATACATCTCACCCTTTTCTACTTGTCACACTCACCGTTCCTCTCACTCTCGCGCTGCCACAGCAGGCGCTGGGCGATTCGACTGCGCCGGAAACGGTGCTCAATACCGTCGTCGTCACCGGCACCCGCAGCGAAAAACTGCTGATGGAAACGCCAGTGCGCACCGAGGTGGTGACGCGGGAGGAAATCGAACGCAAACACGCGCGGGACGTCAAGGAAGCGCTTGAAGACGTTCCGGGTCTGCTGCTGAAAAGAATCCACGGCAAGAGCGGCTATGAAGTCTGGCTGCAGGGGTTGGACAGCAACCGCGTCAAAGTGCTGATAGACGGCGAACCCGTCGCCGCCAGCACCGGCTCCAGCGTCGACGTCACCCAGATCGGCAGTCTCAATATCGAGCGCATAGAGGTCGTCAAAGGCGCTACGTCCGCGCTCTATGGCAGCGCCGCCATGGGCGGAGTCATCAACATTATCACCCGGGATATCGAGCCGGGCCTGCACTACGAAGCGCTGGCGGAAGCCGCCAGTTTCGGCAAAGACAACATCGGCGGCAAGACGGCGGATATCGGCGCGCGCCGCGCCTCCGCGAGATTAACCGGCCGCGACGGCGCCTGGTATGGCGCGCTCAGCATGGACTATCGCGACAGCGATGGCTTCGACGCCACGCCGGAAAACTGGACCACGCAAGGCGCAGAAGGCGAACGCGGCGACTGGTCTGCCCGCCTGGGCTGGAAGCCCGATCAGAACCAGTCCTATGAGCTGCTGGGCGGTTACTATCGTGAAGACCTCAATAACCGCATCTCCGCTGACGCCGCCGGTAAGGAAATCCGTAAGGTCAAAGAGGAGGAAGCGGAGCGCACCCGACTGGGCGCGTCCGCCGCCTGGCGCACTGCGGCGGGAGATTTCCAGGCCCGACTGCTGCAGGAGCAATTCGACGACGTCACCTATCAGGACGCCATCGCCACAGCCGTTAAGGAAGACCGTCGCAGCGCCAGCATGGAGACTCGCAGGGCGACTCTGGACTGGACTTACGCCTTGAATGACGACCATCTGCTTTCCGCTGGCCTGGAAGGGTTTGACGAGACGCTTGAACAACGTCACGACGACGCGATCGAAGTACCCGCCGGCACGGACCGCCACAGCATCGAGGTCTATCTGCAGGACGACTATTTCATTAGTGATCGTCTGGAAATCACCCCCGGCATACGCTTGCAGCGGGACAGCGATTTCGGCTCTTACGCCGCGCCCAAAATCAATGCGCGCTATGAACTCATGCGCGAAGACAGCCTGACCCTGTTTCTGCGCGGCGGCGTGGGCCGTGGATATCGCGTGCCCAACCTGAAAGAACGTTATTACGTGTTCGATCACAGTCATCTGGGATACATGGTGCTGGGCAATCCGGACCTGCAGCCGGAAAAATCCACCAGTTACCAGTTAGGCGTCGGCGCTTACGGCGACCAGGGCGCCTACGTGGACCTCAATCTGTTCTACAACGACATCACCGATCTGATCGAAACCGCTTTCGATCCAGGAGCCACGGCGGATCGCGGCGACGGCGTCGCCATTCACCGCTACACCAACATCGCCGAAGCCAGCACCCGAGGCGCGGAAATCAGCGCCGCCTACCCGCTGTCCTCACAATGGAACATTCACGGCGGCTATACCTGGATGGACAGCGAAGACAAACGCACCGGCCTGGAGCTGCCGAAACGCCCGCGCCACCAGGTAAAACTGGGCGCGGATTACACCCTGTCTTCCTGGGGAACGCAGCTGTCTCTGGACGGCGTATTTCAATCCAGTGAGTTCATCGACATCGCCGGCTCCATGGAGTCGCCGTCCTGGAGCACGTTCGATTTCAAAGTGAATCAACCTCTGCCCTGGGGCGTCACCCTGTTCGGCGGCATCGACAATCTGACGGATACGCAGCGGGATTTCAGTGACGCCAGCGATTTCCGCCCGGACGAAGGACGATTTTTCTACCTGGGCGTGCGCATCAAAGGCTGACGCCAGCGCCCGGACATCACTCAGCACTATCACGCAGCACTATGGCAATAACCCACTCACACACCCAAAAAACACATAAAGGCAACGCTATGAAACCAGTCTCCCCCACCCTTGCAGTCAAATCCGGCGCCATCGCCGCCGCTCTGATATTACTCAGCGCCTGCTCCGGCGGAGGAGGCTCCGGCGATCCCGATAACAATGCGAACAATACGCCAACCAATGGCGGCGACAGCGGCTCCACGCCTGATAACGGCGCCGGCGCGGCTTACACTTCTCTGATCGTCGACGCCAGCAGTCGCGACGCTTACACCTACGTCAACCTCGCCACAGGTCAAACCCTGTCGCTGACGGAAGCGGAAGCCGCTTCTTCTACGGACTGGCATATCGGTTTCCGCCGCACTGGCGTCGTACTCAACGGCGGCGCTTCCGGCCCCGGCCAGGTGCGCGGCGCGCTCGCGGTGGCGCAGCAGGATTTCTACACAGATAGCGGCGATCCCAACGCCAACGTATTTCTCAACGCCACGCCAGACTCGGAAGAAGAGCATCTGCTCGCAGCAGTGAACACAACAGGTCTGACCTTCACCAGCGACAGCGTGCTGAGCGCCATCACCGCTTCCGGGGACAGAACCGGCAACGTCATGGACCTGGGCTGGTACAACTACGATATCTCCACTCACACGGTATCGCTGAACGACGCCAACGGCTGGTTGCTGCGCTCTAATTCCGGCGCCAGCTACGCCCGCTTCCACGCTACCTCGTTGACCTATAACCCCAGCGCCAATATTGACGTCACCTTCAGCTTCGACGTGCAACCCTCCGATGCAGCAGGCTTCACCGGCAACGCCACCTTCGCCGCCTCCGTTCCCTTCAGCGGCGGCAGCCAGTGTTTTGATTTCGATGCTGACGCCACCGTCGACTGCGCCAACGCGGCCTGGGATCTAAAGCTGGAGATCAAGGGCTTCAACTGGACGCTCTGGACCAACAGCGGCCCTTCCGGCAGCGGCGCTGGCGGCGCTTTCGGCCCGCTGCCTGTGGCGGACCTGAACAACTATGTCTCCGGCACGCAGTCCGACACTGGCGCGGACATCAGCATGCACTATGTGGCCGACGCCACCGCGGGCATTTTCGAAGGCTCGCCCTGGTACGCCTATAACCTGCAAGGTCAGCACAAAATCTGGTCCAACTACCGCGTCTACGTGATCGAAACCCAAAGCGGCGGCGATGACGCCACTAAGTACAAGCTACAGATCACCAACTATTACTCCGACGCGGGCGCAAGCGGACATCCCAATATCCGTTTCATGCCGGTCGCCAACTGATCCGCACGCTCCACAGGAACCATTGCACATATATCGCATATATAACGAGGTGAACACATGACGGCTCAAGCGGTTCTCAGCAGAGACGAGGCGATCAAACAACCTGCTGACGGATTGAAAGAATCCTGGACGCAAATGCGACGGGAGCAACCCCGTCTGCGTATCCGCAATGCGGCGGAACTATTGGGAGTGAGCGAGCTGGCGCTGTTGCTCACTCAAATGGAACAGCGCGTCCAGCCCCTTGGCGGCGACTTCGCGGAGATGTTGACGTCAATCGAATCTGTAGGACGGGTGATGGCGCTGACCCGCAACGATCAGGCCGTGCACGAACGTCACGGCGTCTACCATGACTTCAAGGCCAACGCGGCCGGCGTCATGGGCTTATGTCTGGGCGAGATCGATCTGCGCGTCTTCTTCAAGCACTGGCGTCACGCTTACGCCGTCACCGAAGGCGCCGACGAACAGCCTCGTCGCAGCATTCAGTTTTTCGACGCTTCTGGGACGGCGACGCACAAAATCTATGCCACCGAACATACGGATATGGCGGCCTGGGACCAGTGGATTAACGCTCACCTCGCTGTCGACGCGGAGCTGTTTTTCATGCCCGAAGCGAAGACGCCACCGCTTTATCCCAATGCGGGCAACGTGACGGAAGACGAAGTGCGTCGGCCCTGGTCGGAATTGAAAGACGTCCACCACTTTAACGCCATGCTGAGCAAACTGGGCATTGATCGTCTGGAAGCGCTGCAGATGGCGGGTCAGGAATACGCCCATCGCCTGCCGACGGACGCCATGGAGCAGGCGTTGCGATTCGCCGCCAATTGCCAGTTGGAGATCATGGCGTTTGTGGGCAACGACGGCGTCGTGCAGATCCACACCGGGACCGTCAACAAACTGTTGCGCGCCGGCCCCTGGTTCAATGTGCTGGACCCGGACTTCAACCTGCACCTGAATACAGAGCAACTGGCGAGCTGCTGGGCGGTGCGTCGTCCCACCAGCGATGGTGTGGTGACCTCCCTGGAATGCTTCAACCATGAACGCAAGCTAGTGCTCACCCTGTTCGGCGCCCGCAAGCCCGGCAAGCCGGAACTGACCGAGTGGCGTGAACTGGTGGCGTCGGTGGAGAATCTGTCATGAGCTTAGCCGGCTTCTCAGTGCGTGACTGGAGCGCGCGCCTGGCCGGCGTTGCATTGCTATGGGTCGCTAGCATGGCGGCCCAGGCTGCAACGCCGACGCCGCCTCCCGAACGCATGCAACGCATCCTCTCCATCGGCGGCGCCGTGACGGAAATTGTCTATGCGCTGGAGCAGGAACAGCGTCTGATCGGCTCCGACATCACCAGTTATTACCCGCCCGATGCGGAGAACATGCCGAAAATCGGGTATGAACGCTCTCTTTCCGCCGAGGGCATTCTCGCGTTGCGTCCGGATGCGGTGCTGGCCAGTGAGGATGCAGGCCCCCCCGCTGTGCTGCGACAACTGAAAAGCGCCGGAGCCACCTGGTTGACCGTCCCTACCGCACAGGATCTGGACGGGGTTTACGCCAATATTCGTCAAATCGGCTACCTGCTTGGCGCAGAGATTCAAGCGGATAAGCTGGTGACGGCCATGCAGGCGCAACAACAGCAACTGGAACAGGAGAAAGCCCAGGACCAACGCAGCGCGCGGGTGATTTTCATCCTTCAGCACGGCGGCGGCGCGCCTATGGTGGCCGGCTCCAACACAGCCGCGGACCGCATTATCCGTCTGTCTGGAGCCGTGAACGCGCTGCAAGGTGTGGAAGGCTACAAACCCATGACGCCGGAGTCCCTGGCGCAGGCGCAACCGGACCTGATCCTGACCACTACCCTGGGGATGGAACAGGCCGGAGGCATCGACGCTATGCGCAGCATTCCCGGGGTCAGGCTCACGCCAGCGGGACGCAATGACAAAATCGCCGCCATGGATGGATTGTTGCTGCTCGGTTTCGGCCCCCGCACGGTGGTCGCCGCCAAACAGCTCCGTCAAACCTGGATGGAGTAAACGCCTGTGCAGACCCTCTCCGCCATGCCGCATAAATCCACCCGCATCTGGCTATTGCTGGGCGCCAGCCTGACCGCCGCCACTCTCGGCGCGGTGATGCTGGGCGCTTACTCTCTGACCTGGCGCTCCGTGATTAACTTTGACTTGAGCAGTCAGGACTGGATGATTCTCTGGCATATCCGCCTGCCCCGAGTGCTCTTGGCCGGTGTGGTGGGCGCCGCGCTGGCGGTCAGCGGCGCCGCCCTGCAGGGATTGTTTCGCAACCCGCTGGCGGACCCGGGACTGATCGGCATCTCCGGCGGCTCAGCGCTGGCGGCGGCGTTAGTCATCGTATTGTTCCCTTTCAGCACTGGCTGGATGGGGCTGTATGGACTCAGCGTCGCCGCCTTCCTTGGCGGCGCGGCCACCTGCTGGCTGATCTTCAAGGTCGGTCAGCTTGGCGCCGCCTCCAGCGTGGCGCACCTGATTCTGGCCGGCATCGCAGTCAACGCTATGTGCGCCGCGGCGGTGGGCTTTCTGACCTATCTCAGTACATATGAGCAATTGCGCACACTGACGTTCTGGACAATGGGCAGCTTTGGCGGTGCGCTGTGGCCGTCAGTGGGCGTGTCGTTCACCATCACGCTACCAGTGATAGTCATGCTGATGCGTCAATCCGGCGATTTGAACCGGCTGCTGCTGGGCGAGCAGGAAGCCCGCTATCTAGGCACGGACACAGAGAAGCTGAAAACCCGCGTCATCGCGCTTTCCGCCGTCGCCGTAGGCGCCGCCGTGGCGGTGTCCGGCATCGTCGGCTTCGTCGGTCTGGTGGCGCCGCACTTGGTGCGCCTGCTGTGGAAAGCGGATCATCGCGTGCTGATTCCCGCTTCCGCGATCCTGGGCGCCGCGCTGACGATCTCCGCCGACACCCTGGCGCGCACCCTGTTTGCGCCGGCGGAAATGCCCGTGGGCATACTGACCAGTCTGATCGGCGGTCCCTTCTTCTTGTGGTTGTTGCTTAGCCGGAAATCCGGGGTGCGTTCATGATGCATTCCATGTTCCTGGATAACCGAAAAAGCCCTCAAGATAACCGTAAAGAACAGAGAGTCCCGCAATGATTCACGCCTTCGCCGTGTCCGTGATACGTCATGACAAGACCTTGCTGGAGCAGATCAATTTCAGCCTCAGCCCTGGGGAACTGGTAGTGACGCTGGGTCCCAACGGAGCAGGCAAGTCCACCCTGCTAAAGACCCTGGCGGGGGAACTGTCGCCTTCCCGCGGACATGTATTGCTGGACGATGAGCCCATCAGCCAGTTCAGCCTGCCGCAGTTAAGCCGTCGGCGCGCAGTCTTGTCCCAGTCCGTGCATCTCGATTTTCCCTTCAGCGCCATGGAAGTCGTGCTGATGGGCGTGCAACGCACAGTATCTGGGGGCGATCCATTTCGTCTGAGCCAGGAAGCGCTGAAAGAAGTGGACGCGGGCCATCTGGCGCAGCGAAATTACCAGGACCTCTCCGGCGGCGAACGTCAACGCGTACAGATCGCCCGCGCTCTCACCCAGCTCTGGACGGGAGTCGGCGCCGGCCCTCAATACCTGATGCTGGATGAGCCCACTTCAGCGCTGGACCTGAAACATCAGTGCGCCTTATTGAAACTCGCGCGCAGACTGGCGGCCAAAGGCGTAGGCGTATTCTGCGTGCTGCATGATCTGCATCTGGCGGCCCAATACGCCGACCGTCTGGTGTTGATGAATCACGGGCGCATCGTGGCGGAAGGCGCGCCGGAGACGTTGATTACGTCGCAGAACGTCAGGGAGGTTTATCAGGTGGAGAGTCGCATTATGCCGCATCCCATTACGCAGCGGCCCATGGCGATGATTGACTGAGACCGCCGCGCAAGGCGCGGCGGTTGAAGGAGATACAGCTTACTTTTTGTATTCGCCGCGGCGGGAAGCTTCAATCATTTTGTCGTACTCGCCGCTGTCTTTCAGCTTCTGCAAACCGCGGTTGAAAGCCTCCATCAGCTTTTTGTTTTCCGGTTGCGTCTTATTCAGAATCAAGTGGTAAGACTTCTCCTTGATCGGTTTGGGATGCACTTCAACTTGATCCATCACGCCCATGCTGTTCATCAGCTCACTGCCTACATCAAGGTCTTCCATATAGGCGTCCAAACGTCCCGCCAGCAGTTTTTTCACGTTGGCGTCCGCGCTGGACACCCTTTCAATGCTGACCATCCCTGATTTTTCCTCTTCATCGAAACCGTAGCTATAGCCGGTGACGCCGCCCAGTTTTTTGCCTTTCATAGACGCTGCGTCACTCCAGTCGAAGCCGCTGCCCTTTTTGAAAAACGCAACGGTCTTCAGGTCGATAACAGTGTCGCTGTAGTCGAAATCCTTCTCCCGGTCTTCGGTGCGACTCCAAATCAGCGAGCCATTCAGCTTGCCGTTCTTGGCGTCTTCATAACCCCGCTTCCAAGGCAGGAAGACATATTCCACTTCAATATTTTCATTGGCGAAGGCTTTCTTCACCACATCGGAAATCACGCCATATTCTTTGAGGTTTTCAGATAGATACGGCGCCCATTCACCATTGGCCAGGGTCACTTTTTCTGCAGCGCAGGTCCCGGAAAAGACCACGGCGGCGGATAAAACAAGCACATTCATCAAGCGGTTAAATAATGTCTTTTTCATTTGTTTACCTTTCATTTTTAACTACGGAGAAGCTCCGCAACCTATTATTGGTTATCGCAGGTAAGGCTAGCAGAAGACGTTAAAGCCGCCAGTGAGGACGGACGCGTCAATGGGCGAGTTCACAATCTGTGAAATTCGGGCGAGAATCTGAATAAGCGCTATAATATCGCGTATCTGTATGAGTTCGGGCGCAAAACGCCCTTAACCGAGATTGGAAAAATAGGAAATTGTAGTGCAAGGGTTTGACAATTTTTTACAAAAACACGGCTTAAAGGAGTCCCACATCTACCTGCTTGAGCTGATTCCCCTGATTGAAATGATCTGGGCGGATGGCCGTTGTCAGGACGCCGAAGTGAAAATTCTCTACCGCTACACCATCGAACATCTGAGCCGGGTCAGTCGCGAATCTCCGGATATCGAATTCATTTCCGACGATGACATCAACGAGTTTCTCGACCGCTTCACACAAACCCGTCCTGATCGGGAAATGCTGCGCGAACTTAGAGAACTGTGCCTGGATCGAATCGAGAGCAAATCCAACTACCAGGACCAGATGGAAAGCAAACAGGCCATGATGAATTATTGCCTGGATATCGCCGCCGCCAGCGTTAATAGCTATCCCTACAAGTTCAACGAGCGCATCATTGCTGAAGAGAAGGACCTGCTGAAGGAATTGTTTCACGCCCTGTCTTCCCGCTGATTTTTCATCATGAGTCGTAGTAAGCCGTCGCTGGTGAAAAGCATACATCCGTCGTGGTTCAACGCGTTGTCGCGCCGGGTCAGGCTTGGCAACAAGGTGAAAGCCACAGCAGCCTGCCTCTGGTTCGCCGCAGCACTATCCGCATACGGCGGCTCCTATGAAGCCATGGATCAATCCCCCTCGCTATGGCCGGTCGGCCTTCTCGGAGCGGCATTGCTATTGCAAATAGTCGGTCTGTTTTTTTTCAATGCTAAACATAGTGTGTCGGAATAATGCAGGACGCCGTGGAAACCTATCAGGTCGTCACGCGCGGCAAGCTCGCCAGCGGCCAGGAGCTTGTTCAGGTTCAGCGTAATTTGAAAGCGCAGTTGCGTCTGAACGACGCCATGGCCGCCAAGGTATTCGCAGGCGCGCCGGTGAAACTGAAAAGTAATCTGACCTGGAAACAGGCTCAGGGCTGGCAGAAAAAACTGCATCAGCTTGGTTTGCTGACGGAACTGGCGCTGCAATTAAACCCCGCCTGCCTGCAAGCAGGCTTACAGGCCGCCCCGCAGGAGCCTGACCAAGATGAGCCGGATGATCAAATACTGTTGTTCGAAGCGGGCAAGCTGACGCCTCATCTGGTTCATTTCTCTGAGTCTCTTACGGTGTCCACTGAGTCCGACGCGCCCGTCGCCCGTATCGTCAATCACAACGCGTATTGGAGCCCGCTGGCGTTAGTGCTGGCCTCAACCGGACTGGCTCTGACGCTGCAGAATCACCTGCTGCGGGTGATGACGCACTATCTGCAATGGGGCGCTCTCGCCAGCGTCCTTAGCATTATTTTTCTGCTGCTGACTATCATCTGCCTTCCCCGGCTGCTGCAACCGCGCATGCTGCAGTCCATTGCCGACGCCCGTGGCGCACACCGCATTTACCAGCAGGAACTTCCCGTCTTTTGGGTCGGCGCGAAAAAGCATCGACTGATCGATGCGGAGCAACAAGACCTCGGCGTCATTGAGCGCAAACAACAAAGCGCGACCTTGACGGATGCGCAAGGAGCCGTCGTCTATGAATGGCGGCAGGCCGTGCGCGTTCACGAAAGCAGCAAAGACGCTCTGGGCAAGATTCAGGAGAAGCTGGTGGAAGACACCGCTTTGGGCCCCGTCGCCGAGTATCTGGGGCATGCGAAGAAAGTTCTGGATTTCCTCAAGCGTAAACGCGCCAAGTCTGTGGCCTCCCCTTCCTGGGACCCGCAGAACGCCATGGCGGTGCTGGATCAGGAAGGTAATTTGGCGGCGTTGGTGTACGCCACGCCGGAGCCTGCGGCGCAAATTCGCAAAGCCGATCTCTCGCCACAGGAGAAACTGCGGCTGCTGGCCTTCTGCGCCTGTTTGCTCAGGAGTCCCTATGTATGAAACAGTTATGAAGTAGTTATGAAGCAGTTATGAAACAGGTATGAAGCAGTATTCCTTCGAATTCAGAGGCCAACTTTCCCCTGGCTCGGACCAGGGTAAGACCCAGGCGGGACTGGCCAAGCTGTTCCAGACCGACGCCGCCGAGCTGGCGCCTTTGTTCAGCGGCGAAGCCATATTTCGTCGCGAAGGATTAAACGAATTCACCGCTAAGTCCTATCAGCAGCAGTTCGCCCGCGTCGGTGCCGTCGGCGCAGTACGAGAGCAGACGGACAACACCGCCGCTCCCTCCGTCACAACGAATACAACACCGCATCAAAACAAAACATCAGGCTCACCGACAGCGTCGCCACAGACTGCGGAAGTACCGCCCAAGACAGATGACCGCTCCCGTTGCCCGAAGTGTCTGTCACAGAATATCGACGCCACTCAGTGTCTCGATTGCGGCGTCATTCTGGAAAAGTATCGCCAGATGCAGGAACGGCTGCAAAACCCGCCGCCGCAGCCAGCCCCTGTGCAGGCGGAACCGTTTCGACTGGAAGAGGCGGACTCTGAGCAAAAGCGGGCGGCGAAGTGGCTGTCCTGGGCTGGCCTGATCCTGACCATTGTGTTTGTCTCCGACAGTTACCTGCTGAAGATCAACTTTCTCTACTCCGCCGGCATTGACCTGGGCTATATCCCCTTCTTCGTGGGTCATCTGGTCTTGCTGCGCGGCTGCATTCTTTATGCGGAAAGCAAAGGCTACAGCATGCTGGTGGGGCTGTTGGGCTTATTCAGCCTGGCGGGGCTTTCCATTTTGATGCTGCTGCCGGATCACCGGCGAGATAAGTCCGGCGTCACCGGCAAACACCTGGCCACCGCGGGCGTCTGCATTCTGGTCTGCGTGGTGTGGACGGTTGGGTTCTTCAACAAGCTGCACGATATGAGTGAAATCGCCAACGAGGGCCGTCAGCTCATCGCAGGCCGCCACGAATACCCCGCCCCGGAACTGGACAGCGCAGCGGAAATCTACGAACGCGAGCAGAAGGAAATGCAGGCCTATCTGGAAAAGTCGCTGAAAACCATCAAGGACGGCTCTTTCCGCCCCAGCGAAATCACCACACTGGCGGATGTCATGTTCGGCGCGCTGGCGCGTTATGAGGCATGGCGCAACTATCAGCGCTACCGCCATGTGGCCGAACAACAGCCTTTGCCGACGCCCCTAGAGTCGGACTGGACCAAACAAAACCAAAAGCTGTTCGCGACCTTGCTGTATAAAAGTATTGATCGCGAAAAACAGAGACGTCTGTATACCGAAAAGCAAAACTGGCTGGTGGGCGTTCACCCGGATCAGGTCGGCCCGTTTTGGGATAAATTCAGCCGCTATCTGTTCGATGTCCTGAGCGCCTATATGACTGCTTACCAGAATGAGCTGTATCGCCAGCCATTCAACAAAGACAAAAACGCGCCGCCTCCCGTTACCACCCTCGACCTGCGCGAGATTAACCTCCCCGACTACGCCAAACTGCGCAAAGACGTCACCGTGGACACCGTCACCTACAGCGCCACACTGGGCCAACTGTCCCACACGCCGCTGACCGTCGCCTTCTACTTGGAGCCCTACACCAAACGTTTCGGCAAGCAGGGCATACTCGCCAAAGGCGTCGTCATCTCCCCTGACTTTCCCAATAAATATCTATATGGACACTTTAATCTGTTTAGCCGCTATCCGGCGGAACAAGAATTGAGGGAGCAGTAAGGCAGTGATTCAATCAGCGCAAACCACGCGCTACGAAAATGCGACCAATCAGGACGGCGACGCCCTTGCTGAGATCAGGGCTCAAGCGATGCAGCCCAGCCTGGAAGCCGTGGGACGGTTTGATGCAAACAGAGTGAGAAGCCGTTTCCTGGACACATTCGTCCCGGAGGATACTTTCAAGATCATGGAAAGCGGGAAGCTGGCCGGTTTCTTCGTCCTGCGCAACAAGCACGACCACCTATACCTCGATCACCTCTATCTTCATCCCGATTATCAAAACCGATCGATCGGCGGAAAAGTGCTTGCAAAAGTGAAGTCGGAAGCCGCCAATAAAGGCCTACCAATAAGACTCGGCGCGCTCCGCAACAGCAAGGCCAACGACTTCTACCAGAAACACGGCTTCGTCAAAACGCATGAGGGCGAGTTTGATATTTATTATGAATACAGCCAGCGCTGAAGCCTGCTCATACTGCTATACGCGCTGACTCAACAGCACCCCGCCGCCCATGGTGATAAACAATCCGCCCGAGACTCGGCCGTCCCTCTGAATATTCGCTTGCGTTGGGAGCGCCTCTGCTTAGTATAAAGGCCGATTTATACAGGGTGAGAAACTAACCAGATAAGTATCAACAGATTATGAGTGTAAATCTTTCCTGCCTAATCAGTTGCAACCTGAATGCTCAGCAGATCCTCAAACTCCCAGAAAGCCTGTCGATTGCGTCTAAGAACCTCTTTCCCGGAGATTGACAATGGGGTGAATTTCCGTCTCCTCCAGAGCTTACAGAGGAAAGTCTTGAGAACTTCATTAATGATAAGGGCTTATGGATAACCGGCCCCAAAGCGCTGACCGCGGCGCCTTCAAGGCGCAGTATTGAGATAGGGTATGGTTGGAAATACACCCGACTTTTCTGCCGGGAAGACAATGACTCCATAGAAACCTACATTGAGTTCTGTAAACGCTTCGCCATCTTAATGGGTTGTAAAACCCTGTTTTTTGCTCCGGATACACTCACTGAGAGTAATAAGTATCAGCAGGCTGAAGAGCGTGTACACAGCGGAGAACTGACTGTCTCAAACATAAAAAGCCGGCTTAATGAATATCTCGATCACAATATCTATCGCTTACACATCACTGATAGTTAGAGGCGTCAACGCCCTTATACAGATTATCGAAGCAATATCTGCTGGTATGCGCACCTATAAGCCCGCATATTTGCATACGTCCACTGTCTGACTTTCCACAGACAGGAATGGTTATCTCAACAGGAGCACAGGAAACAAGATGTACAAAGGAAGCTGTCTTTGCGGTCAGGTCAAAATTGAAGTCCAAGGGCCGATTGAGTCGATTATTCATTGCCATTGCTCCAAGTGCAGGAAGAGCAGCGGCACGGCTTACGCCACCAATGGGTTTGTAAATACGGCGGACTTGATAGTTCAGGAGGGCGTGGAGCACTTGGCCTTTTTCGAAATGGCGCCCGGACGCAAACGCCACTTTTGCCGGACCTGCGCTTCCCCGGTCTTCAGTTCAAACGATGCAGCGCCTGACCGGGTGAGACTGCGTCTCGGAATTCTGGATTCAGACATTGCCGAACGCCCCCTCTCCCACAATTTCGTCACCTCAAAAGCAAACTGGGACGACCTGGACGCCCAGCTTCCCCGGTATGAAGCGCATGAGCCCGGGCGGGGCGGCTAGCTCAAGTACAGCATATGGTAAATGATAGTAATGTGGACAATCTAAAAACCGGCTTCATTGTGAGAGAAAAGCCTGAGTTAATAGAATGGCTAAAAAGTCATTCTATTTCTGAATCAGACTATCACTTTATTCCAATAGTTTTGACTTCGGATATTCTATGTCAGCCATTGAAACCAGGGTCAGTAATATTTATCCACCAAGACCTAAAGGCCTTTTTCATTCAGCATGAACTCCCTATCTTAGTATTTGGACGTGAGAACATAGAAAAGATATTTGGCTCATTCGAATGCGAGTCTGAACTGTTTGACCGCTTTTGGAAGTTAGATGAAGTATTGTGTGTTGACGTACCGATAAAACATGAAGTGGAAAACTAAGTCATAAAAAAACAGAAAGGGAGCAAAAGGCTCTCCCTTTCCGTTAAACTTTATTACTTAGTTCGGCAAAGCTCTTAAGTTACGTAACTTGTATATTTCCGCCAGGAACAATCCCCAGTTATCCGCATTATTAAGTGACGCCCGCTTGTCCGATCCTATCGCCAGTCTGCCACACTCATGCGCTCCATATGCGATATCGATGGTATCCAGAATTCGGTGGCTAAGTTCGTGGGCGACGCAACGGAATTTGAACCACTGTTCGTCATTGCGATCATTTTCGTCAAAGTTACCGCTCAGGTAGCCTGGCGTCAGGTAGATTCTCAGCCCGCTTTGCACGTTAACGTATCCACAGTTGGCTCTGAAAGTGCCTGTTGTTTCCTTGACCGTATACTTCTTGCTTTGAGGCGCATTGTTATTAAGGCGATGGAAGAAGTTATCATTATTTCTATGGGAAGATTGTCCCAGTTGATTGTCAAAATCAGAATCGTAAGGGTTCAATCCTACTTTAACCATCGGCCTGACCCAGCCAATATAATCTTTGGGGTGCCTGGGCGCAGAGACAAAGGTCAGGCTAGTGCATTTCCTTGTTAAATACTTATGCATATTATTTAAGCCTTCGAGGACCGCCTTAATATTCCCCCCGCCAAACCATCTATTTATCGAGCTGCATTTTGGAAGAGTAATAGACTCCGCCAATATTGTTTCCAGCATGCTTAATGCATTGCTTATTTTCACCTGTTCGCCGTTATTAAAAGGGGCTGCATCCCCCATGCTTTCAAATCTTAATGTGTAAGCCATGATTTAACTCTCCGAGTAGTTCTATGTTTTTATATATTCCTCACCCGGGAAAGCGACCTAGGACATTTTTCCCCTTATAAGCAATAGTGCTTAGTCCAAATAAATTTCTCTCCCACTGCATCCAAACCACTCTTCTCGGTCGTCATACGACTGACGATAAAAAAATCACGCCGGGGTGGTTTTGTCCGCCGCTGGCTGTATTCCATGAAACAGGGAGAACCTCTTGATGAATCTTTTTGAACTGACGCGTCCTTCCCGAGCAGTGCTCTGTGTCGGCGCGATATGCACATTGGCGGCCTGCAGCAGCGATGACAATGGCCACCCCAGTACCGACAACACCTCCAAGGTGACGCTGACAGCCCCCATCCAGAACGTCTTACCCGCAGCGCAGCTTCCTTCCAGACTGCTGCCGTCAGCAGCGCTGCAATCTGATTTGCTGCCCTCCAGCGAACGCGCGAGCGAATCCGCCAGTCTGCGCATTTTCGATGTAACCTTGAGCGTGGAGCAGGAGGTGAACGCAGACGGTGTTGATAAATTGGTCAATAAAAACGCCACGGCAACTGCGGAATTCAAACTGGATTCGTCTATGGGCGAAGGTAACGAAACCTTGTCCGCCAGCGTCAAAATCACAGGTTTGGACGAGGACGACGCCGTCACCGCCGTTCACCTTCACAAAGGCTTCGCCGGCGCCAATGGCGACATGCTGATCGCCCTGTCCCGCGACGAGCTGGACCCCAATCTGTTCTATCTGCCCAGCGGTACGAAATTAAGCGACCTGCCCGGCGCATCGTTGAATCTGCTGCTAAGCGGCGGCTGGTACTTCAATGTCCATACAGACAAAAATCCCAAGGGGCAATTACGCGGCCAGATTATTCCCGGGGACATCCAGGCGGTAAGAATAGCGCTGGAAGGCGCACAGGAAGTACCTCCAGTAACCACACCCGCTGCCGCCGACATCGAAAGCATTGGTTATTTTACCGTAGATACCGATGACGGCAGAATCTGGGCGAATATCCAGAACATCGGCTTCCAAGGAACCGCCGCCCACGTTCACTCCAACTTCGCCGGAGCCAACGGAGATGTAGTGATTGCGTTGAATGACGTCAGCGCGGATCAAGGTCTGGAGCCCGGCGTATTTTTCAGCAGCGCCCCTGGCGCAGTAGCCGCAAACCTGCCCAAACTGCTTAACGGCGGTTATTACTTGAATGTTCATTCCGAAGCGAACCCCAACGGCGAAGTGCGTGGACAGATTCTGCCTAAAAATGTACAAACCTCTCGCCTGCTGTTGCAGGGCGAGCAGGAAGTTCCTCCCGTGGCTGCGCCAGCAGCTGAGAGCGCCTATGGCATTGGTTACGTGACGGTCAGAAGCGATCTTCCCAAAGTCTGGGTCAACCTGCAGAACCATGGCTTTAACGCCACCGCAGCGCACATGCACAGCGAATTCGCCGGGGCTAACGGCGACATCGTCTTTGCTCTCAACGATATCAGCGCCGATCTGGAGCAAGCGGAGGGAACCTCCTTCAGCAAGGTTGTGGAGATGGATCAGAGTCAGCTCGCCAAGTTTCTCAATGGCGGTCTGTATCTGAACACTCACTCGGCAGCGAACCCTTCTGGCGAAGCCCGTGGCCAGATTCTTCCCCAGCACGTGCAGACTGTTCGCGCCTCTCTAGAGGGTGATCAGGAAGCGCCTCCCGTTCTCACTCCAGCCAGTGGGCAGGTGAACAGCCTGGGATATCTGACGATCAGAACCGATACCCGCGTGGTGTGGGCCAACATTCTGAATGCTGGATTCACCGCGACTGCAGCCCATGTGCACAACAATTTCGCCGGGGCTAACGGCGATATCGTCTTCGCCCTCAATGACGTGAGCGACGCCGACGGCGGCGCCCCGGGCTCGCACTTCAATAAAGTGACCAAGCTGGAGGAAAACCAGCTCGCCAAACTGCTTATCGGCGGCTATTACTTCAATGTTCACTCCGACGCCAATTCCAACGGCGAAGTACGTGGTCAGATCACTCCGGAGCATATCATTGCAATGCGGACTGAGTTACAGGGGGAACAGGAAAATCCACCGGTGACCCAACCCATCGCTGAAGATATCGCCTCGACAGGCTACGTCACCGTGCATGATGAAACTGGCGCTATCTGGATCAATATTCTCAACCAGGGCTTCAACGCCACCGCCGCTCATCTGCATACTGGTTTCGCTGGCGTCAATGGCGATGTGGCTCTACCTCTGGAAGACGTGAATGGCGACGGAGAGCTGTTCAGCGCAGCCCGCGGCGCCAAGCTGGCGGACGTAGCCGGCCTGTTGCACGGCGGCTTCTATCTGAATGTCCACAGCAATGCCAACCCCAGCGGAGAACTGCGCGGCCAGGTTGTTTCCAATAACAGTTTTGCGCTACAGGGTAACTCCAGCGCCGAGAATGGCTTCTCCGGCTATATGACGGTGACGGATATCGACGCCCATGACTTTACGGCGGCGCTCAATATCAAGGGGCTCGCTCCCGACAGCGTTGCGGCGACCATTCAAAACGCCAACGGCGCGTTGATAGCAGAGCTTGAACAAAACAGCGATTTGCCGACGTTGTTTCAGGCGGAGGGACGTTTACCGGACTATGACGACCTGTTAAACGGCGCCCTAACCTTCAAAGTGGAAGGGAATAGGGAGTAACTGTCAGCGCCGCCTTTCAAGGCGGCGCTCTTCATTAAGCCATCTAGTCTTTATATTCCGGGTTCTTATCCATAAAGCGCCGCAGGTTTGTATCCGCTGTGGCCTGCACTTTATCCCGCAACATTTGCGACCAGCCCAGCGCCCAGCCAGTCAAGCCTAACGCATGACGGGACCAGCGCCAGAAGTCGAAGCGGTCGCGGTGGCGATATATTTTGCCGTCCTTGAACTCAAATTCAGCGCGTAGTTTGTTCAGCACGTAACGCCCGGTTGTGGAAAAGGTATAACCCGCGCGCCAGCGAGCGGAGCCTTGCCGATCGTCGGCTTCAACGTGATGAAAGTGCAACGACAGGTCCGCCCCGCGTTCGCACAACATATGCCACATGGCCCCGATTTCCTTGCCCTTGAGGGTGAACACTTCATCCTGAAACTCCGCCTCTTCGTGATAGCAGGCTTGCATGGTTCGATAATCTTTATCCTTAAAGGCTTCATAAAAACGGGTCACCAGTTCGGCGTTAGGGTGCATACCTTTTGTCCTTTTATTCTTGTGTAAGCGGCGGCGGATTCTGCGCCGGCGCAAACTCCTCCTCGGGTTCGCCGACGACCGCCCTGGTCAGACCGAAGTCTTCAAGGATCGTATACACACAAGGGATGACAAACAATACCAAAAGCGTAGATGCGCCTACGCCGAACACAATACTGGTGGCCAAAGGAATCAGAATCTGCGCCTGCAGACTGGTTTCAAACAGCAGCGGCGTCATCCCCGCCATGGTGGTCAGGGAAGTCAGCAGTACCGCGCGGAAGCGATCATGGCTCGCCTTCGCGGCGGCGTCATGCACATTCATGCCCTGCCCCACCCGCATCTTGACGAACTCCACCAGCAGGATGGAATCGTTGACGACAATGCCCGCCAGCGACACAAATCCCAATAGCGACGGCATGGTGATATCCATTCCCATCACCACATGCCCCACAATCACGCCGATAAACGCCATGGGGATGTTGAGCATAACGATGACCGGCTCTACATAGGATTTGAACTGGAAGCTCAACAGAATAAAGATACCCGCCAGCCCCATCAGAAAGCCAAGTTTCATCGAGCCCTGAGTGGCCGCGCCCTCTTTGATCTCGCCCTGAATACTCAGCTGAATGTCTGGATAGCGTTGCTGCAGCTGCGGCAAAAAGTGCTTCTGCATGTCGCCGATCACCGCCTTGGTGTTGTTCAGGCTGATGTCGACATCGCCATACACCGTGACCGTGCGCTGATTATCCACCCGATTAATGCGCGAGTAGCTGCGGCTGGGGATGATCTCCGCCACGTTGGATAGCGGAATCAGCGCCTTGCTGACCGGATGCACAATGGGGAAGTTGTCGAAGTCCGCCAACTCGTCACGGGACTCATCATCCAGGCGCACCACCACCTCATAGGTTTCCAGGCCGACGCTCGACTCCAGCACCGTCACGCCCTGAAACGCGGCGCGCAATTGCGCGGCGATGGTTTGCGCGTCCAGGCCCAGATCGTAAGCGCCGGACTTCAAATGTAAGGTGAATTCCGGCTTGCCCGGGCGCAGATCATCCAGCAGATTGATCACGCCAGGATAGCCCGCCAGCCAGTTCTGCAACTCATGAGACGCCAGCGACAATGACTCCAGATCGTCGCCACGCAGACGTATTTCAATCGCTCGTCCGCCCGGCCCAATCGTCGGCTCCTTGAACAGCACCGACCATACGTCCGGCGTTTCCCCAGCCAGCTCACGCCAGCGTGACGTAAAGGCCTGCAAACTGAAATTGCGGCGCTCGGCGGTGAGCAGGTCGACGCTGATGGTGGCTAAATGGGGACCGGTTTCAAAGGCGTCCGCATTCTGTCCATAGTTCACCGTCACGGAACCTATCGCAGGCTCCTCCTGCTCCTTGTTGAATTCGGAAGCAGTTTGCTCCAGCGCCTGAGAGTAATGCGCCACCATGGCCTCCGTACGCACCTGCGAGGTCCCGGTAGGCATGATCAGGCGCGCCTGCACGATGTCCCCTTCCAGGTCCGGAAACGCAGAGAATTTGATAACCCCCGAGGCCAACAGACTGACGCACAGAATGAACGTGGCGATAACGGCGCCGACAAAGCCGTAGCGATGTTTGATCAACACTGACACGCGCCGATCAAGCCCTTGTCGGATCTTCTCAAAACGCTGTTCAAACCCTATGCGAAATCGGGAGTCTTGCTGTTTCTCCGCATGGGCGAGAGAGTGTTGTAAGTGATGGGGCAGAATGAAAAACGCTTCAATCAACGAAATAGTGATCACCGAGATCAGCACGATCGGTACGACCACCAGCACCTGACCAATATCGCCTTCCAGGAACAACAGTCCGGTGAACATGCACAGGGTCGTGAGAAATGACGAAAACACCCCTTTCGCCACCATCAATGTTCCGTCCACCGCCGCCTGCAGGGGCCGCTTGCCCTTGCGCATCTCCGTGCCGATGCTCTCACTGATGACAATGGCGTCATCCATGAGAATCCCCAGCGCCAACAGCAACGCCACCATGGAAAGCATGTTGATGCTCACGCCCATATGTCCCAGCACAAAGGCGCTGGCCAGGAATGACACCGGCAACCCCATCACCACCCAAAACGCATAACGGGCGCCGAAAAACAGCCACATCACCGCAAACACCAGAACCAGCCCCTGCCAGGCGTTGCTGCTCAACATGCTGATGCGGTCTTTGACGACGCTGGTGTAATCCTGGGTCAGACTCAGCGTTACTTCCGGCGGCAAACGCTGGCTCTCTTCCGCAATGAACGTCTCCACTTCCTGCAGAATACGCAGACTGTCGTCACGGGTGTTTTTGGATATTTTCAAAAAGGCGGCGGGCTTGCCGTCGAAGGTGGACTTGTTCTCCTCCAGCTCAAATTCGTCGACGATTTTGGCGATGTCCCCCAGGCGCACTTCCGCCCCATTGCCGCCCCGCAACACCACCAGATTCTCCAGGTCCGTGACGGTGCGTTTTTCATCGCTGAAGCGAATCTGATAGTCGCGGTAGTCTGTTTTCACATCTCCCGCCGGCAGGTCCACATCCTGCTTCGCCACCAGATTGGCGATATCCTGCAAACTCAGGCCGTATTGACGCAAATTGCTTTCCGGCGCCTGAATCTGAAATTGCCGATCAGAGAACCCCTGTATGTCCACCAATGGGATATCCGGGTTACGCAGGATGCGCTGTTTCACCTCTTCCGCCAGGGTTTTCAGTTCGCTGCGGGGCAGGTCGGCAGTCAGGGCGATGGTCACTACGTTTTGCGTGCGACCCAGCTCCTTGACCACCGGTTCTTCCGACTGCTCCGGCAGGGAGCTGATCTCATCCACGGCGCTTTTTACGTCATCGATAAAGTCGTCAAAGTCGCCATCCTCCAGCATTTTCAGGGTCATCAGGCCCATGGAGTTACGGGCTTCACAGCGCACTTCCTCCATGAAGCTGACGCCTTCCACCGCTTCCTCCAGCGGCTTGCAGACGGACAGCTCGATATCCGTCGGCGTGGCGCCGGGATAGGCGACTTTCACCTCAACCTCATAGCTTTTTATTTCCGGGAAGGTCTCCCGCTTGATCTGCGGCAGCGTCATCACGCCGATGAACATAAAGAAGCCCATCAGCAGATTCGCCGCCGTAGGATGTGTGGCGAAAAAGCGGATCATAGGGTTTGCCTGCCTTGCGCCCACTGCTCGATCAGCGCTTCGGCTTCATTATCTTCCTGCGGAGTCACCAACATGCCCGCCACAGCGGGAAACAGGTCGGTAGTGACAACGCGTTCGCCCTCGTGAATAGCGTTATCGCCCTCGTTGTCATCCTGCCGGATTAACAACATCGCGCCCTGAGTTTTGTAGTGGGGTTTGATTCGACGCAGGCGATTATCCTTATCCACCACATACAGCTCGTGCTCCCGCAAAGCGTCTCGTGGCAGCACTAAAAACGGCTGTGGCGCGCCTTGCAGCTCCACCTTGGCGTACATCCCTTCTATCAGCGGCGGCCGCACGCCGGGGCGGGCGGTGCGATAGGGATTATCAACCCCGACGATCACGCCGAGCGTGCGCGAGGCCGCTTCCAGATTATTGCTGATGCGCTCCACTTTGGCGTCCCAGTGCGTGTCGCCGTCTTCCGCCAGAGCGACGCTGGCGGCAAGGTCCAGCTCAGTGAAAATATTGCTGGCGGCGTCCTGCTCCAGAAACTTCTGAAACAGATCCTCCAGATTGGCGAACCCTTCCGCTAAAAGACGGAACTGGCTAAGGGGAAACTGCGCATTAACCAGCACTTTATCGATGGTCTGAGCGCCGTACAGCGAAGCGCCCACAGCGACGAACTGGTTCTCCTCCACCGACAGGCGGGTAATGCGGGCGTTGAATGGCAGGCTGATGTGAGTGCGCTCCAGATTGCGCTTCTGCGTCTCCACCGCCGCTTCGGCGATATCCTGCTTGGCTTGCAGCACCTGTAATTGATACGGCAGGGTTTGCAGCTGATAACTCAGTTTCTGGGTTTCCTGCCTCAACTGCAGCACAACGGACTGCTGCGCATCGTAGTTGGATTGCGAAGCGGAGCCTTTCTGCAACAGCCGCCCGATGCGCTCCTGCTCCTTCCTGGCGATCGCCAGTTTTTCCTGAGCCAGTTTCAGATCCTGCTCCGTGTCCTCTATGTTCAGCCGCATTTCCTCCAGGTTGGCGCGGCTCACCGCCAGATCCGCTTCCGCCTGTTTCAACGCCAGTTGATAGTCGCGATCATCAATGCTGACCACCAGCGTTCCCGCCGGCAATATGGAGCCCTTCTTCAACAGCGGGTGAACATAAGTCACTTTGCCTGACACCTCGGCCTTACTGTCCAGCACCACATCCGGCGCCACTTCGCCAAATCCAGTGATGCGCGGCCTGACCTCGTAACGCTTGGCGGACACCACCTTCACCGCCGCGGGAAGCTGCGCTTTATCCGCATGCTCCATCGCCGGGCGACTCTTGATAATCGCCACCGCCACCGCGACGCCGGTCGCGACCACCAAGGGCAACGCCCATCGGCGTTTCATCCAGGCCAGGCTCATAGTCAGTCCTCTTTCATATTGTCAGGTTGTGAATGGAGGTGTGAATGGGAGTGTGGGTGAGCTTGTGAATGGGATTGAGGCGCTGCGCCACAGCCGGAGATAAACATGCGGTAGACATGCTCGATCCATTCATCGCTGCTCACCAGCTCATCGGACATGTCCCAGGCCCGCCTGCGCACGGGCCCGCCGATGAAAGGCGTAATAATCAGATTCACCAATGAAAACGCCGCCCACTTGGGGTCCACGTCCGCGCGCAAATTGCCCTTTTTCTGTTCTGCTTCAATTAGCTTAGGAAGAAACATCGCCATGCGACGGGGCATCAGGTCTATAAAACGGTCCTGTAACCTGCCCCGCTCCGACAACACTTCATCGATGATGAACGTAATCAAAGGCGGACAATCGACTATTCTGGTTATAGCGGCGCGGATAAACCCGCGAAGGGGGTCGGGCTGGGCGATCACTTCGATAATACGACCAAACTGTTGTTCGCCCAGGCGTTCAATCAAGGCGATGAAGAGATCTTCTTTGCCGCCGAAGTAGTAGCTGATCATCGCAGACTTCATGCCCGCTTTCTCAGCGATATCGCGAATGGTGATGCTGCGATAGCTCTTCTCCCGCAGCAATTCAAAGGCGGCGTCCAACAGGTCGTCCTTACGCTGCTGCTGCAGCGCAGGGTCCAGAGGGCGACCACGCTTGTTTTCAGGCTCTTTGGCCTCGGTTTTCTTACGCATGTAAAGCCAATTAGTTTATCAATCGATTAATTTAATCGGATGATAAATTAATTAGGCGAAATCAGAAAGCGAAATTTTTGAGAAAGAGATTCCCGCTAACAACAACGCTCAACGACAGAAATTCAGGCGCCGCCTTACAGCGGAGAGTCGCATCTTTGCAGAATAAGAATCAGAGGGCTTCTATTACGGCGCCCTGACAGAATAGCGAAGAGCCCGTAGGCGCTCACGGAAGAAAGGTTGCTGTCGCTCAGGCTAAAATGAGCCCACTACATCGCAATAGTGAATGGGCTGGAACGCGTTTGGGCATTGCAGGAAAAGCAAAATTAAGACGTAGAACGCGCTGTTCCTGACAGACACGTCACAGACAACAGCAGAACCGCTAAAAGCTGGAATCTCCGCCGCTATCGCCACCGTCAAACCCGCCATCGGAGGCGCTGTGGCTTGAGTCACTGCTCCAAAAGATGGAGCCTAACGCCAGCGTCATTCCGAAGTTTCGCGCCGATTCATAACTCACGGCTTGGTCGACTGAGGTCTGGTGGTTATTAGAATATTTGACGAAGTCCGCTTCTTTACAATAAAGCGCGATAGCGTAGCCGAGGTATTTTTCAGATAAGCCGAGCTCCTTCACCAAAGCCCTGACTTTTTTCACCGAGTACACTCTCCTGCGCCCACTCCTCTTGGCTAACGCCGGCCCCAACACTCTGATATAGCTCTTTACCGCCGCCCGGCGTCGCCACCAATTTCTAGTAAACATCTAAATCCCCTACCCACTTCTTATAACTCATCGCCACTGCTTAAAGTCAGGCGCCTTTTGTCCATATTGGAGTCAATGACGTGACTTGCGGCGGCCCTGACAGCAACAATGATGATGACTGCAAAAGACGTCATACCATTGCCTCTGTGGTGAAGTTATTCGAATCCAATTAATACAACACAGAAAGGCGTACTATGAAGGTCCCAGGCTCTAACGTCTACAAATCAGGGCTCAGATTACTGCTCCAACTCCAAGCGCCTGACTTGTTCATCTTCCATTCTGCGCATGGGCCAACAAAGAACAAGTGCGGTCAGAATCGCCAACGAGACTATCAGACTGACTACCAGGTAAGGCCATGTAAACTGTAAGCCTGCAATAACCAGCCAAGTTAAGGATAGAGTTACAAAAAGCTGAGTCACGCCATAGTAACCAGGAAAGAGATAAGAATACTTTCCACATTGAGCGCAACGAACGGGACTCTCTTTAGAAGCCCCTGCTCCTTTAATGGATATCTTGTTTTTACAATGAGGACACACTCTCATTTGTTCACCAATCAAATTCGCTCACTGGTATCGCTGGCGCTCCCAAAGACTTTGATGTTTCTGTGATAAGTCAGTGAGTATATTTTTAATCTTTGGCGGCAGGTATGGGAGGCATCAAAACACAACCAAAGGCAAGTTTTCAACATCAAAGCAAAGACAAAATCACAACAATAATTGTCTGAAGGCCCATTAAGGACCCTTCATAGCCCTGTTCTCCACTAAGCGATACTGACTCGATAGACCCGCAGTCGGGCCATACAACAACGGTTCAACCTTCTCCAAATAAGCAGGGCGCCACCCGCTATCATTCCGCCTGCTTGACCACTTTTATGTAAATATCCGACACCCAAAAGCCTTCCTCGATGCTGGGGACGAATTTTTCGTAGCTGATATCGCCAAGCACGCACTTGCGGTCTTTTAACTCCTCACCGACTTCCCTGAGGAGGGCTGTGGAAGCCAAAGCCTCTGGTACAAGCGCCGCCAGCGGCGCAATTGCTGAACCTAACTTGTCCCTCGGCGAATTCAGGTACGCATTTAATTGTTCGGGATAGTTCAGTCGGTAAAACTCGCGAAGTTCATTCATTGTGTCCTTCGACATACCTCCAACCAAACGCATATTGAACGGGCACTTGGGAGTTTCCAACGCCTTAAACGCCGCCTTCACTGGAACGCCACCTTCCTCCATCATGTAGAACTCAAGATAATGCAAAGCGCCATAGTTTCTTAGCTCATGTATTCTCAACTCCGTTGAGTGGGAGAAAAGCGAGAGTAACAAAAGCCATAGGGCAAGCGTAAATTTCATATTCGTCCCAATAGAGTTATCAATATATGAGCGGCGTGTTTATCCGTGGCGGGCTTATAATCGCTCCATCACTCAACGTGATAAGTATCCACCCAAAGTCCTGTAGTAACGTACTTAGGCTCATGCCCAAGCTGGGATTTAACATATTCATCAAGCTTTTCTGAATAATATAAATCACCAAACTTCTTCTTAAACTCAGGCTTACTTTTTTCGTATAAAACCGTGTCTGAAATTTCCTGCTCCGTCACTTTTTTGCCTGTGGTCGATATGTTCCACGTCCAGGAGCCACGTCCAACCCCCTTCCATCCAGAGCCGTCAGGACTGTAATAGGATGCGCCAATCAATCGGCCTTCCTGACATAGAGCACGGTCTGGAGCCAAGTGCAGCGCAATTTTGATATCCGGCGAGGCGCTTTGGATATCCATTATCGCCTTCACCATCGTGTGCGCCCGCTCTTCTTTTCCTATTGCTTTAGACGCGACGCAGGAGAATATGTAATCGTAATCGCCTTCACTGATTTTTTCTTGGCTAACGACGTCATAAGCAGCAGCCTTCGAGAAACCAATGGATGGCGGCGCAGCATAGGTAACGGTCGTAACAAAAGCGGTCAACGCAATAGCGATTGCTCTATTCATTGTTGTTCCCCGGGCAAAAGATCAATGACTGGCCGCCAGCTTATATCATGTATCAGAACGAATGCATTCATCTTGCCCATTGAAAGATAAATAGAGCCGCCAAGGTAACTTCTTTAGCCTGCTTTAAATCCTAATTAGCGTCAGGTCACCCAAGCGTCAAAACATGGCTATATTCGAGTCCCTGAAGGACTCCTAATGAAAACCGACAAGTCTGACCTTCTAAAAAGCTGGGCTATACTTACTCGGTAGACCCGCTGCGGCGGGTTCAGGCCAACGGAGTGTCACAGGCCTCCGCCGGAATCGGCGGCGCCAGACGGATTCAGGTTATCGTCCAGCGTCAGAGAATTTCCGGAGGCTTTGCATGCTCCGTTTGTGTGCTTTATTGATACTGCTCTTCCCTCACGCCGTTTGGGCTGAAACGGTGCTCGCTTTTACTCGTCTGGTCCCCTATCACTACAACGAAAATAACGCTCCCCGAGGCATCAGCGTGGCGCTGGTGGAAGAGGCCTTCAGGCGTATGGATGAACCAGTGAAGTTGATCGAGCTGCCCTGGAGCCGGGCGCTGCGTTATCTGGAGAACGGCGAGGTGGACGGCGTGTTTGAGTTGTTGAAAACGCCGGTGCGGGAGACCTATGCAGATTACTCATCGCTGGTGTTGATGATGGAGAATGTCTCACTGTTCGTGCCGGAGAACAGTCCTATTCAGTTCGATGGCGACCTGCAGCAACTGGCCCAGTTTCGCTTTGGCGGCCTGCAGGATTTCAGCTACGGCGAAAAATTCGACGCCTTTCGCAGCATGGAGCTGAACACAGACTTCGTCACCGCCGTGAGTCTGAACGATCTGTTTTTACGCCTGATCAATGACAATCTGGATATCATCGTCGGCGATCAACGCGGCGTTCTGTTGGAGTACCGGCGTCTGCAGGGCCAAAAAGTGCGTTCTTTACCACAGATCAAACGCCTGCAGCCGAATGTGGAGGAAACGCCAAGCTACATCGCTTTCTCCAAGAAGTCCCAACGCGCCAATCTACGCAAACGCTTCGATCAGGCGCTGGCGAATATGATTGCGGAAGGCGTATATTCGAAAATCGTCGAGAATTGGGCGGACTACTGAGCGTAGTCAGGCAAACCTTAAGCTACTTCCAACGACCCAGGCGCGAATTGCGTACTGATGCGGGTGCCCGCCTCCCCTGCAATCATGGCCTCGATATCCCGCAACGAACCAATCACTGCGGGCTTACCGGTAGTACGGGCGAACTCACAGGCGGCCTGCACCTTCGGCCCCATGGAGCCGGCGGGAAACGCGTCCGATTGCAACGCGTCCGGGTGCGCTTTCGTAACCGGGCGGGAGTCCGGCGTTCCCCAGTCTTGATACACCGCGTCCACATCCGTGGCGATAATCAAAAGATCCGCATCCAGTTGCTGCGCCAGCAAAGAGGAGCACAGGTCTTTGTCGATCACGGCTTCGACGCCCTGCAACTTGCCGTCGCGGTTATACAGTGTAGGAATGCCGCCGCCACCTGCGCAGATGACCACCGTGTTTTTCTCCAGCAGCCACTGAATGGGCCGGATCTCAAAGATACGGCGCGGCCGCGGACTGGGGACGACGCGGCGGAATTTGTCGCCGTCGCGGGCGATGCGCCATCCTTTCTCAGAAGCCAACGCCTCGGCTTCCGCCTCTTCGTAGACAGGCCCGATAGGTTTGGTGGGATGCTGGAAAGCTGGGTCATCCGGGTCCACTTCCACTTGGGTGAGCACGGTAGCCAGGGGCGCATCCGCAGGCAGCAGATTGCCCAGCTCCTGCTCGATCATGTACCCGATCATGCCCTCGGTTTCCGCTCCCAACACATCAAGGGGATAGGGCGACACCGACGCATAGGCCGCCGCCTGCAACGCCAGCAATCCGACCTGCGGACCGTTGCCGTGAGCAATCACCATTTCATTGCCCGGCGCCACGGCGGCCAGACGCTCTGCGGCCAGACGCACATTGATGCGCTGATTGTCCGCCGTCAGGGGCTCCCCCCGTCGCAGCAGGGCGTTGCCGCCCAGAGCCACTACTATCCTCATCGCCGCGCCTCCCGATCAGATATCCGCCAAGGTAGAGACCAGCACCGCCTTGATGGTGTGCATCCGGTTTTCCGCCTGATCAAACACGATAGACGCTTCCGACTCGAACACATCGTCTGTCACTTCCACGCCATTGTGCAGGCCATACTGTTCGAATATCTGCGCGCCGATCTTGGTTTCCGAGTTGTGGATGGCGGGCAGGCAGTGCATGAACTTCACCCGGGGATTATTGGCCGACGCCAACAGCGCGGCATTCACCTGGAACGGCAACAGCATGTTGATGCGCTCGCCCCACCTTTCCGGCGCTTCGCCCATGGACACCCATACGTCAGTGTGAATGAAATCCACGCCGCGAACGGCTTCCCTTGGCTTATCGGTCAACGTCATACGGGCGCCGGTGCGGGCGGCGATCTCACGGCATTGTTCGATCAATTCATCCTTGGGCCATAACTCGCGGGGAGCGCCCAGGCGCACGTCCATACCGAGCTGACAGCCGATGATCAACAGGGAGTTGCCCATGTTGTTGCGGGCGTCGCCGACATAGGCGTAGGAAATGTCATGCAGCGGCTTGTCGCTGAACTCACGCATGGTCATGACGTCCGCCAACATCTGCGTGGGATGGTATTCGTCGGTCAAACCGTTATAGACCGGCACGCCAGCGTACTGCGACAGCTCCTCCACAATATGCTGATGGAAGCCGCGGTATTCGATGGCGTCATACATACGCCCCAACACCCGCGCCGTATCTTTCATGGTTTCCTTGTGTCCGATCTGCGATCCGGTCGGGTCGATATAGGTCACATGCGCGCCTTGATCATAGGCCGCCACTTCAAAAGCGCAGCGGGTGCGCGTGGAGGTCTTCTCAAAAATCAGCGCAATGTTTTTGCCTTTGAGATGCTGACGCTCGGTGCCGGTGTACTTGGCCCTTTTCAGGTCTCTGGCCAGATCCAGCAGAAATCGCAGTTGCTGGGGAGTGAAGTCCAGCATACTGAGAAGACTGCGGTTGTGAAGGTTGCGCGACATAAGAAATCTCCTTGTTACCTAAATAATTAACGCCTAAACCGGATCGCGAATAATGGGGCAAGTCATGCAATGGCCGCCTCCTCTGCCACGTCCCAGTTCGCCGGCGGTAATTGTGATGACCTCCACGCCAGCTTTACGCAGCAGGGTATTGGTGTAAGTGTTGCAGTCATAGGCGATGACCACGCCGGGCTCCAGCGCCACGACGTTATTGCCGTCATCCCATTGCTCCCGCTCTTGTTCATAGCTGTCGCCGCCGGTCTGTACCGTGCGCAGCCTGGGCAAGCCAAGTGCTTCTCCGACCACCTCTACAAAAGGGGCTTTTTCCGGACGAATATCCAGACGTCCGTTCGCGCCGTTATCTCCAGGACGAATTGAGAAGGTTTCGATTCGGTTGACCACCTCTGGAAAAACTGTCACCAGATCGCGGTCGCAGAAAGTGAAAACCGTGTCCAGGTGCATGGCGGAGCGCAGTTTCGGCAAGCCGGCGACAATGACTCTCTCCGCAGCGCCATGGCGAAACAGTGACTGCGCCACCAGCGCAATCGCCTGGCGGGAGGTGCGCTCGCCCATGCCGATCAACACAACGCCATTTCCCACCGGCATAACGTCGCCGCCTTCCAGCGTGGCGGCGCCATGGTCTTTTTCAGGATCGCCCCACCAGACTTTAAAATCCGCCCCTGCAAAATCCGGGTGGAACTGGTAAATGGACGCCACCAGCAGCGTTTCCTGTCTGCGCGCGGGCCAATACATGGGATTCAGCGTCACGCCGCCATAGATCCAGCAACTGGTGTCGCGGGTGAATATCGAGTTGGGCAACGGTGGAATGACAAACCCGGAACGTCCCATGAACTCACGGAACAAAGCCATTTCCCGACTATCGAAGTCTTCCGGCAGATCGCCGCCGACTACGCCGCCCAGCAACAGCTCCGCCAGAGTCGCGGCCGGCAGTTCGCCCATCCAGGCGCGCACGTCGTCCGCTAATCCAACGCCCACGTGTTCGTCGGTGATTTTGCGATCCAAAAGCCACTGACGGGCTTCCGGCAACGCCATGGTCTGCGCCAGCAAGTCATGCATGTCCACGACATCCACGCCACGATCCTGCATCTTGCTGACGAAGTCATAGTGATCCCGCTTCGCCTGCTGCACCCAGATCACATCATCGAATAGCAGCTCTTCGCAATTCCCCGGCGTAAGACGCAGATGCGCCAGCCCCGGACGACATACCATCACTTTGCGTAGCTTGCCCACTTCCGAAAATACGCCCAGGCGCGTTGCAGCAGTCATAGCCTATCCTTCCTTTGCTTACCTATTGATTTGAAAAGGCGAACTCTATTGATCACGCCGCTACAGCGACAGATATCCCATATACAGCCCAGCTATTCCCGCCAGAGCCGCCATAATTAAGACAACCAGCACCCCGGTTTCAAGCGGAGTAAATACGCGTTCGCCCTGTTCTCTCCTCGCAATGGCGAAAACCACCGCGCCCGGCGCATAAAGAATCGAGCTAAGCAGCAGGTATTTCACGCCGCCTGCGTACACCAGCCACAGGCTGTACAGCACGGCGACCAGCGCGATGGCGAAGTCTTTGCCGCGCACGCGATCATTGTCGCCATAGGTTTCCCCCCGCAGACACAGCATCAAGGCATAAAACGCCGTCCAGAAATAAGGCAGCAGAATCATGGAGGAACCCAGGTACAGCAGATCCAGATAGGTGCCTGACGAAAACAGGGTAATGATGAGAAATACCTGGATCAAAGTGTTGCTGAGCCACAACGCGCCCCGTGGCGAGCCGCGAGAATTGGTGCGCGCCAACGCCTTCGGCATAGCGCCGTCTTTCGCCGCGACGCACAGAATCTCCGCACTCAGCATCGTCCAGCTCAGCAGAGCGCCGCACAGTGAAATGATCAGGCCCACATTGATCAGCTTGGAACCCCAGGCGCCGACCACCACTTCCAGCACGCCCGCCATGGAGGGGTTCTTCAGCCCCGCCAATTCAGCGCGGCTGAGCACGCCCATGGACAGCACGTTGACCATCACCAGCAGAGCCAGCACGCCAATAAAGCCAAGCACCGTCGCCTTGCCGACATCGGAGCGATTCTGCGCACGGGACGAGTAAACGCTGGCCCCTTCAATACCGATGAACACCCACACCGTCACCAGCATCATGTTGCGCACCTGATCCAGTACAGACCCTAATGCCTGCTCCTCGACGCCCCAGATATCAATGCTGAACAAATCCGCCTTGAACCCGACAAACGCCAGAACGACGAACATAATCAAAGGCACAATTTTGGCGACAGTAGTGATAATGTTGATAAAAGCGGCCTGGCGCACGCCGGAGAGCACCATGGCGTGCACCATCCAGAGCAATACGGACGCGCAGATCACTGCCGTGGGCGTATTGCCCTCGCCGAAAACAGGAAAGAAAAATCCTAAAGAGCTGAACAGCAACACAAAATAACTGACGTTGCCAATCCAGGCGCAAATCCAGTATCCCCAGGCGGAGTTGAATCCCATATAAGCGCCGAAGCCCGCCTTGGCGTAGGCGTATACTCCAGCGTCCAGTTCCGGTTTACGTCGCGACAGCGTCTGAAACACAAACGCCAACGCCAGCATACCGACGCCGGTCACCAACCAACCCAACAGCACAGCTCCGGCTCCGGCGCTCGTTGCGATGTTCTGCGGCAGCGAGAAAATCCCTCCGCCGATCATCGAACCCACCACCAACGCGATCAACGCGCCAAGCCTCAGCCGTTGCGGCTGCTTATCCGACACAGTCATTAACCCCTCCCCCTCACGGGCATTAACTTCGCCAAGTGTGGCGACACCAATAGACACAAACCAGCATGACCCGCCAGCAAATTGAGGCAGATCATACGGATTTCGGAAACCCGATACAAAAACTCTATAAAATCAGGGGAGTGGGGTGTTTTTTATACAAAAAAGCCCGTCACGGAAGGTGACGGGCAATCATGTCTGAGGGAGCCGCGCAGCTGCGCGGCCACAACCGGGGGGCTGGGGACGCCGGTTATAACTTCTTGGCGAAGTCGTCAACTTCGCGCTCGGCCTGCTCTTTCGCCATGCCGTAACGCTCTTGAATGCGGCCGGAAAGCTCGGTGCGACGGCCACGAATTACGTCGAGATCGTCATCCGTCAACTTGCCCCACTTCTGCTGGGCTTTACCTTTAAACTGATCCCATTTGCCTTCAATTTGGTCCCAATTCATAGTCTTTCTCCTTAGCTGGTTCTCGAAAAGTCGCTTTGCAAATATCACTGCAAAGCTCTCATTCCTACTACAGCAGAAAGCGGGCCAACTTAATTTAAACCATTGATTTACATGAAAATATACCAAAATAAGAATAAAAAATAAGCGCAAATATTCAGTGCAGAAAAGGCGCTTTCTACAAAGCTGTTGTAAAAAATACGCCGGAAGTTCAGGGAGGCGAAATCAGGAAACCTCGTTGCTTTCCTGTTCGATCAATTTGGCGCAATGCTTCATCACTAGCCAGCCGCCCAGTCCACCAAGCGGCGCAATCAATGGAAGCAGTTTTACAACAATGAGCGACCCGCCAACCATACCCAGGAGAGCGATTCCCAAGCCTGATTCAACACTTTTCAAAGCGATCACTCCCGCCACCCCAGCCAACAGACTGAAACTAACCGCCGTCAAAAAAGAAACGACGCAGGAAGTGAGTAATTTCACGAATGTAGACCGTTTTTTTTCGAGCGGTAGATACCAATGTCCCAACAATTTCCCATGAACATAGGCAAGCGCCATACTCCCCAGAATAATTGGCCCCCAATCAACCAGGAGCATCTTGGACGCCGATAAAATATCTTCGCTAGATGTAAAAAGGCCATATGCAAAAAACGGTATAAGAAACAAACCGCATAAAAAGGCATGAAACCAAGCGCTAAGCTGACGCGCTCTGGCAATAATTTGGGGAGACACGCATACTCCTTAAGCAGAGATTTAAGCGGGCTTAACCGCCTGATTTAAGTCCGCCGCCAATTTGTTAAGGCGCCGGGTCAGCGCCAAGCCTCCCAGTCCACCTAAAATCAATATCAGCGGCAGCGCGCAAAGGTATCCGGCCAGTCCAGCGAATAGCCCGATAGAAAGCCCATCCATCCCTTCCCACACAGATGAGATCAGACCAATACATGCTCCTGTACTGATAGCCGCAAAAAAAGACACCACGCAGGAAGCGCAAACAATCTCAAATGTTGGTTTTTCACCATCGACAGGTAAATACCAGTCCCCAAACTTTTTTCCGTACAGATAGGCGAACGCCATCGCTGTCAGACCATAGGGCGCGGCTTCCAGAGAGACAGTCCACAGCCGCTGATCTCCCAGGCCCATAGCAATCGCCAGCGCGAACCAGGGTGGAGACAGGCACAAACCGCACAAAAGGACATGAAACCAGGCGCTTAGTTGGCGCGCTCTGGCGACTAGGGTGGAAGACAAACTTAACTCCGGTGACGGCTATAATTCCATGCTTTGCATCGCGTGCGGAGCATACATCGGAGGAGGTGGCGGGGTAAATTCCGACGCTGATTCCATATAGGCGGCGAAGGCTCTGTAAGGCGCTTCGAATACGCCGCTCAGGCAGCATTCGCTGGTTGCCTGCAGGCCAAATTGATCGTGAAAGCGTTTATCCGCGCCGATATATATACGACCCGGTCCATCAATAAACTGGTCCCCGGTGATATCGACGATCAACGCTCCCATTTCCAACCAGGCGTGCGGCTCCTCCCCGCGCAGGCCGCTGACGAAGTGCACATTGTCATAGCCATGCGCCGTCAACCAGGTGCCGAGCATGTCGCTCGCCGCGCGACAGGCGCAGTAGGGAAAGCGCCCCAGATAAATGTCGCTGATTTCCCGACCATGGGCTTCAAATACGATTCTGGCTTTACAAACTTGTTCTTCTAATTTTTGTAAGTTCATAGGAACCTCAACAAGCGTTTGCAATAAAATCATTCTGCTTGCCACGGCTTTTCCCTTTCTTCCTTGAGCTGGCGCCGACACTCTCACACTCCGCCGTCAAACTCCGGGAAAGCCACTTCCTGTGGCCGCCTCCGTCCTGATCTGGACTCAGGACAGACGCAACACTCTATCAACATAACCCGACTTTCCCTGTCGTTCATCCCGTTTTCATGGGATTTTGCGAAAATGCGCTCTTCGTCATATTTATTCAGGTTGCGTCGAAAAGCTGAGGGAGACAGGGCTCGCCACAGGCTGGTTCCAACGTTCACAGACAAAGAGGAGGGACTCTATTGATCTGTCGAATGAACAGCCTTGATCTCAGACAATAAAGCCTGCGTTAGGCCGGCGCCGAGAACATAACTTTTACTCTCAATTGTTTTCCCAGGCCATATTCGTAAGAATAGCCCCTTTTCCGTTCGCATCGTCCGGACAGGCACGTCTTTTCCATTGCGCAGATGTTTCAGCCATGAGTAAACAGTTCAGTTTCCCCTTCTATAACACCATCCTCACCCACGAAAGCGGCGTCACACTCACCCTTCCAGGCAATATGACCGAAATTGCCTGGCTGAACGCCCCCAGCGCTCATGTGGCCCGCCAGTTTCAAAAGCGCGCGCAGAGCAAACTGCTGAAGCAGGGCGAGTATGTCGAGCTGCTGCACTATCTGCCGGAAGGCGAGACGGAAGTGCGTGAGGTGAAAATAAAGGCCCCGGCCTCCAGAGAGGGCGGCTATACAGGACATGAGATTACGTTCGAAGCCGTCATCTGGCGCTTGCGCCAGGGGGAAATCCTCGGTGTGGTCCCGGCTCTGGCCGTCGCCTGCCTCTGCTGGGACGAAGAGCAGATCATGCAGCGGGTCAGCGAATGCATCCAGCTGGAAATGCTGCGTAATAAACGGTTCGACAGTGCGCGTTCGTTGATCGCCTGTCAGTGGTATGCGCCCCCTAAAGTCGTGCGTGAAGAAGTGACGCTGGAGTTCTACACGCCAGCGGAACTGGCGGACCTGCGGCGCCAGCAAGACGAGCCGATGATTGCAAAGACGGCGCGCCGGATGCATCGCAGTCGCGCCAGCGTGTTTGGTCTGGACGCTTATGTGGACACGTTAAATCGCAACCTGCTTGGCGAATTCCGCCAAAGCGTGCTGGTGGTTGGCCCCAGCGGCTGTGGCAAGACCGCACTCATCAACGAGTTTGTGAAGCGCCACTTCACCGGCGTCAACGCCAACAAGATTCCCTGGCGCACTACCGCGGCGCAAATGCTGCAGGCCCTGACGCAACAGGGCGGATGGCGTCACGCGCTGGGTCTGTGGGTGCGCGAAGCCCGCGCCAACGGCGAGCTTATCTACCTGGGCAACCTTAGCGAGCTGTTCGAAGTCGGCCAGTATCAGGGCAACAGCGTCAGCATCGCCGAAGCCCTGCGCGATCCGCTGACCCGCAATGAAATCACGCTCATCGCGGAAGTGACGGAAGAGCAGTTGGCCGCCATTGATTTACGCGCTCCTGGCTATAGTCAGCTCTTCCATATCGTGCGTTTCACCGAACGCAGCGAGGAGGAGGAAAACCAGATCGCGCGGCAGGCGATTCAATCTCAGGCTGAGCTTTTCAATATACGCATCGCCCCCAACGCCATTGAACGCATTATCCTGCTGCAGCGCCGCTATGCGCCCTATTCGGGCTATCCCGGCAAGATCATCCGCTTTTTTGAAAACATGATCCTGGCGGCCCATAAAGACAGCAGCGCCATCACTGAAAATGAAGCCATCGCCGCCTTTTGCGAAGAGAGCGGCATGCCGCGTTTTCTGGTGGATCATCAGGCCCGTCTGGACGCGGACAAAGCCCGCGAACATTTCCGTCGCCGCATCGTCGGTCAGACTCAGGCCGTGGAAGCCCTGGTGCGCGCCATTATCACCGTCAAAGCCGGCCTCGCGCCTCGCGGCAAACCCATCGCCTCGCTGTTGTTTGTAGGCCCTACCGGCGTCGGTAAAACGGAAATGGCGAAAACCCTGGCGCAATTTATGTTTGGGGATGAGAAACGCCTGTTGCGTTTCGACATGAGCGAATACAGCGACCCTTATTCCGTCACCCGACTGACCGCCACCGGCGAAGCCAGCCTGGTGACCAAAGTGCGTCAACAGCCGTTCTCCGTGTTGCTGTTCGATGAAATCGAGAAGGCCGATCCGGCGTTTTACGACCTGTTGCTGCAGGTGCTGGGAGAAGGACGGCTTACCGACGACCACGGCGAGTCCGCCAACTTTTGCAGCGCGCTGATCATCATGACCTCCAACCTGGGGGCTCAGCAGTTCATGCAAAACAGCGTCGGCTTCAGCACGGAAGATAAAACTGACGCCGCCGCTCAACGCCATTTCGAGCAGACGGCGGCGAAATACTTCCGCCCGGAGCTGTTCAACCGCATCGATCAGGTCGCGCCCTTCTTCGCTCTCACACAGGAAGAGCAAATGGTCGTGCTGCAGAAAGAAATGCGCCGCTTACAAGGCGCCGCCGGGCTAAGCAATCGTCAGGTCAGTTTGAACTTCGAGGCCCCCGTCTGGAGCCATCTGAACAACCTGCCCTCGGACCCGCGTTACGGCGCGCGCTCCGTGCAGCGGCTGTTGCGCAAGCACGTCACCGCTCATCTGGCGCCGGCGCTCAGCGCCCGCCCCCACGAAGATCCCCTGGAAATCACCGCCACGGTCAGCGCGGACGCACTGAGCTTCGACGCCCGCGTCACTCATCAGGAGAAACGCGCCAGAGGCTACTTCATGGAGCTGACCGAGAAGGTCGCCGCCCACCGCCGCGATCTGCAGGCGCTGCAGGAGAGCCCCACCTGGATCTCCTGCCTCAGCGAGCTTGACCAGATGGACGCGCGCAAACGCCGCAAGCGTAACTCGTTTTGGGAAGACCCCGAGCAAACCCGGCGCTATGGCGAGTTGTTCAACCTGCGTGAGGCGCTTGCTCAAAGAATAGAAGAAGCCTACGCACTGGAAAATGAGTGCCTCAGCCAATTACTGGATCAACAAAGCGCCATGCGCGCGGAAGACTATGAAGAGACATTGCGAGAACTGAGGACGCGCTTTGACGACTTCCTGATCGAAATCGAGAGCACGCTCAACCCGCACTACAATCGGCACCTGTTGTTCGTGTACGGCGGCCAGCCCCAACTCGACCGTCTGTCCCTGTGGTACGAGCGCTGGTTCGAAAAATTAGACCATGACTACACCCGGGTGTGGATCTACTTAGACCCCGACTTGGAGGCCAATCCGAGAACGGAGGGCGTCTGTCGGGGCGACGATATTTTCGAGATAGTGACGCTGCCGCCCTATAAAGTCAGCAAAGAAATGCTCACTCAGGAAGAACTGCCTCTGATTGGCATGGGCTGGGCCTTATCTGGCGCCTGCGCGCAACATTTCTGGCGTCATGACCACGGCAAAGTGGACTGGGCCACGGAAGAAGACAAAAACGCGCCGATGTACATCGATTTCAATGACGCCAGGCTGGACGAATACAAGGTTCCCACCGGCATTCACCGCATGAAGTTTTACAAAGACATGAAAGCCCATCGCAAAGTCCGCGAAGAAGAATATCAGGACGAACGCTTCGGTGATCCACAGACCTATCAGGATCTTTCCGGGCACTCAGAGCGGGTCAAACACAAAGCCGCCCGCTCCCTGCAGGAAAAGCTGCTGGCCCGCCTCGTCATCCGCCAGGAAAAGAAACCGGAAGATAAAAAACGCGGCGCTAAATCCGCCTATGACGACGCCGCAGGAGGGCTGCAGGAATGACGTTACTGCGACTCGAATTTCCCACGCTGGTGGAGACCCGCAACGGCGAGTTCACCCTGACGCCGCTGCTGACGGATGGCTTTATCGTCAGTCGACGCCGCTATGGCGACGCCTTGCGCAGCTATCAATCCTCGCTCAAAAAGACCTTCGACGATCGACGCCTGGACCGGGACAGCGTAGAACATTTGCTCTGGTTGTGCTTCCAGCCGGACTATCGGTTCGAGTTGATCCACCTGACTTTCAAGTCCGGCATGCACTTGGTGGACGGCCTGTTTGCGGTGGCGCAATATCAGGTGCGCGAGCATCGCTACCTCTGTCTTCCCAAACTGAATTACCAGACGCTGCTCATCCCTGACGACGTGGAGACGCGCCCGCAACTGATTGAATTTCTGGCGGGAAGAATTGGCGCCTATATCCGCAGTCAGCGCAAAGCGGATGAGTCCTTCGACATCAAACGTCTGTACTCTCAGGCCGGTGATTCCGCCACCACTATCGGCGTTTCCGTGAACGTCGGTCAGAGCGATTCCCCCTTCGAACAAGACGCAGCGTCGCTATTTTCCTTTTTCTCCGCCAGCCGTGAATTCAACGGCGCCTACGAACTGAAAAAGACAGCGGAAGATCTCGCCCAGTTTTATCCAGATGACCTGGAAGGCTCGCTGCATCGCGATAACGAAGCCGTCTGGCTGGAACGCGCTCTGTTCTCCGGCAAACCGCAACCGGTTGTCATCGTCGGCGCGCCCGGCGTCGGCAAAAGCAACCTGATTCAGCACACGCTGGTCCAGTACATGGCGAACAGCGACGTCAAAGCCCCGGAGCGACTGCAAAAACTCTGGCTGCTTGATCCATTACGGGTGATCGCCGGGATGAGCGTGGTTGGCGAGTGGGAGCGGCGCTTTGAAGCTATTCTCAGCTGGGTGAAGAAACGCCTGCAGGAAACCTACGGCATCCGCACCCCGGACGTGCTCTACATCGACAATCCTGTGGCGCTGTTCCGCATTGGCAAGAGCGCGCAAACCAGCCTCACCCTCAGCCATGTGCTGAAGCCCTATCTGGAGCGCAGGGAAATCGGCCTGGTGCTGGAGGCGACGCCCTATGAATGGCAACGCATTCAGCAACTGGACCGCGGCTTCGCCGACCTGTTTCAGGTATTGCGACTGGAGCCGCTGCCGGCGGAGAAACTGTCGCAAGTTTATATACGCCGACGCGCGCAATGGGAGCGCGAATACAACTGTGAAATCGCCTCTCAGGCGCTGCTTACCCTGCTCGGCCTGGAGCCGGGCTTTCGCGGCGAGAGCGCCTTGCCCGGCTCAGTATTGTCCGTCATGCGCGACATCGCCGTGAAGCATCAAGGCCGACGCGCTGATGAGCAAGCGGTGTATCAGGCGTTCCAGACCAACTTCCATTTCCGCAGAGCGTTGATCGATAAAAACGCCACGCTACAGGAAAACGAAGTGCGCCGTTTCTTCGAGCAGCGTCTGGTGGGTCAACCGCAGGCGCAGGACGTGCTGACGGACACCGTGATGACCATCAAGGCGCAACTGACGCCCTTGGGCAAACCACTCAACACCCTTCTGTTCATCGGCCCCACCGGCGTGGGTAAAACCGAAGCGGCGAAGCTGCTCACACAACGATTATTCAGCAACAGCGACTGTCTGGTGCGCATCGATCTGAACGAGTTCGTCGACGCCGGCGCCGTACACCGACTGATTGGCGACGGCATGGGGCAAGGTGGTTTACTGACGGAGCGGGTGCGCTACCAAAAAGCCTGCGTCCTGTTGCTGGATGAAATCGAAAAAGCGCATCCCAAGGTCCATGATTTGCTGTTGCAATTATTGGACGACGGCCGCCTGACTGACGCTATGGGCAAGACCACCGATTTCACCCAGACCGTCGTGATCATGACCTCCAATATCGGCGCCAAAGAGGCGGCGTCGCGGTTTGGCTTCAGCCATCACAACGACGACAACGCGGCGACCTATCGCAAGAGCGTAGAGCAATTCTTCCGTCCGGAAATGATCAACCGCATCAACGACATCGTCGTCTTCAACCCGCTACAACACAGCGATATGCAACGGCTGGCGCAACTGCACATGCAACGCCTGCTGGAGCGGGATGGTTTTATCCGTCGCAGCACAATATTGAACATAGACCCGGCCTGTCTTAACCGGCTGGCGGACGCAAGCTTCGATCCCTTGTTGGGCGCACGGGCGCTGAAACGCAACCTGGAGCGGGTCATCACCCATCTGACGGCGCAACGACTGGCGGAACTGGACAGCCTGGACCCGATCATGCTGACTCTGTTTGACGGCCCTCATGGCGTTGACAGCCGCATCACCCGCTTCCGCCACCAGTCCATCATAGCGGGCGCATTGCCGCGCCCAGAGCAGGATTATGCCTTGCCGGACTATCAAAGAATGGTCGCCGCGCTGCAGGCGCTGGACGAACGTTTGCATCAACCGCAAAGCCTGCTGCATCCCGCTGAGAATTACGAAGATTACTGGCGCTGGCATCTTAGCGACGCCCTGCGCGAATTGCTGGAGCCGCTGCAAACCTATACCTGGGAAAGCGAGGAACGCAGCAGCACCCAGCGTCTGCAGGCCAATATGCCTTTTCGCACCTCGGCGCGACCGCGGGAAGGCTGGCGCTCCATACGTCTGGATTTTTCAGCGCTGGCGGCTCAGAACGACCTGCGCGACTACCTTAACGGCCTCTATCAGAAAGCGGAGGACTTCGTCGATTACAACATGAGCGACAACCTCCAGCTCGGCGTCGATTTCAGCTACGTGCTGTTTATCGCCCACGCTTATCTGAACCAGGGACTGGACCAGGGCTGCCTGGTGATCCGCTCTCTGGTGGCGGAAAAAGGTCAAATGGGCGTGCGCTTCCTGACCAACGCCTATGAGCAGACGCTGGGGCGCCTGGGCGAAGTACAGGACAGCCGCATCAGCGACGATTGCGTCGCGCTGGCGCTGCGCGGCCCCGGGCTGCAGCGTTATTTCAGCTATGAACAGGGAGTGCATCTCTTTATCGAAGAGTCCAACCTGCAAGTGCCCGTGACCGTGGCGTTTTACCCGGGCTTAACTGCGGAGGAAGGCAGTCAGCAACGTCTGGAGCAGGACCATCAGGGCGACCTGGATATCCAGCGCCTTTACACGACGCCCACCGCCACGCAGCGGGAATTCGGGGTCACCGATCTGCGCACCGGCCTGATGTTGAACGGCTCCCCCATGCTCGCCGACTGGCGTCTGTTGATAAGCCCCGCCTGCAAAGGAGAATTACGCCATGGCGATTGAAGAATTTCCCGTAGCCTGCTGGACCCTGGAAAGCGGCGATGTGATTGGCGTCATTCTGGGGACGGAACTGGTGGTGATGGAGTCGCATCCCTCCAAGATCCGCAGCGCCGCATCGGAATGTCTGGCCAAGGCGATCAAACAGGGAGAGTGCCTGTACAGTCCGGAGATCAGCAGTCCGCAAATCAGCTTCCATGCGATCAACGCGCTGCTGTCCTATCGTTCGGATCAGGGCGTGTATCCGCTGTCGGCGCCCAGCGCTTTCCGCATTGCGGCGGTGCATAGCCGCGACCCCAACAGGGGCTTCGGCGAATGTTTTCTGCCGTTTCTACAACGCTCGTTTTATTACTATGATGAAGTGCAGTTGAAAACGCTGATCGAACATTTCTCCCTGCAAGTGTTGAATAACGTCACGCCGGAAGAAGCCTACCGCTACATCATGCCTTCCGAACCCTGGCTGGAAGTGGTCAGTTTCGACCGCGGCAAAGTGCGTCCTTCTCAACAACAGCACAATAGCGATGCAATGGAGTACATGTTGACGGTGTCGGATCAGGCGCCATTGCCGAAGCGCGTCAAACGTCAGGTCAGCCGTCTCCCGGAAGTGGCCTGGGAGCGAGGCGAAATGATCCAGCGCCTGGCGGAGGAACTGCTGGAAGGACGCAGCAGTTGCCTGCTGATCGGCGAGCAGGGCGTCGGCAAGAGCGTGCTTTGGCAGGAAGCGGTGCGGGTGGCCGCGCGCCTCAGCAAATCCAGCGATGCGCCCCTCACCTTCTGGCGCGCCACGCCGCAGCGCATCATCGCCAAGGCCAAGTACCTTGGAGAGTGGCAGGAAGTGTGCGATGAAGTGGTGGAGTCTCTGGCGCAAATCAACGGCGTACTCTGGCTCAATGATTTCATCAGCCTGCTGTCTATTGGCGGCGAAGGCCAGGAAGACTCCATGGCGGCCTATCTGCGCTCCTACCTCGCCAAAGGCCAGATCCGCATTATCGGCGAATTGCGCCCGCAAGAACTGGAAGCGGCGCGTAATAAACTACCGGGGTTCCTGCATTTGTTCGAGCAGATCAACGTGACGGAATTGTCCGGCCGCTCCGCGCAGCGAGTGGTGCAGGCTTACGCCAATTACGCCGCCTCCAACTTCGCCATCGACACTCGCGATGATGCGCTGGAGACGGTATCGCAATTGGTCAGGCGTTACATCAAATACGAGCGTGCGCCGGGCAATCTGGTGCGCTTTTATCATCACTGCGTCAAAAACGCCTTTGAGAAGAAACAGACGACCATTACCCGCGATCAGGTCATCGCCGATTTCGTCGCCTACACCGGGTTGCCGGAGCTGTTCCTGCGGGATGAGCAGGCGCTGTCACAGCAAGCGCTGCTGGATTATTTCAAAACCCGCATCATCGGTCAGGACAGCATCCTCGAACAGTTATGCCGAGTGATCCAGATTTTCAAGGCGGGCCTCAACGACCCGCAAAAGCCGATAGCGACGCTGCTGTTCGCCGGCCCCACCGGCGTTGGCAAGACCGCCGCCACCAAAGCGCTGGCGGATTATTTCTTCAGCGCGGGCCAAAGCAAGAATCCTCTGTTCCGGCTCGATATGAGCGAATTCCAACATCCCGGACACATTGAGCGTCTGATTGGCGGCGAAGGCAAACCCAGTCCACTGGTGCAGCACGTGCGCGCCAATCCGTTTTCTGTGGTGCTGCTCGATGAGATTGAAAAAGCCGACGACAGCGTCTTTGATGCCCTGCTCTCTACGCTGGACGAAGGCCTGTTGACCGATCGCTTCGGCCGCACCACCGACTTCCGCAACACCATCATCATTATGACCACCAACCTGGGCGTAAACGCTGGCGGCGGCATGGGCTTCTCTGCGGCGGAAAAACGCGGACAGGTTTCGATGAGCGGCATTCGCGACTTCTTCCGTCCCGAATTCATCAATCGTATCGACGCCATTCTCTGCTTCAACCCGCTTGATCGCGACAGCATCCTGAGCATCGCCCGACGCGAGCTGGAGTTGCTGAATCAACGCGAGCGCATCAGAGAGCAAAAGCTTAATCTGAGCTTCAGCGACGACCTGGTAGCGCATGTCGCAGAGGCGGGATTCAGCGAGCTCTACGGCGCGCGACCAATCCAACGCTCCATCGAGCAACGGGTCGTGGCGGAACTGGCGTCCTTTCTGGTGACGCGGGAGCATACGCCGTCGCGCATCCATCTGGACGCTATCGACGGCGCAGTGGTCATTAGCGCCGAGTAGCCGCACTACGCTCTAATTAATATCCAGCCTGATACGCTGCTCCGATTGCGTATGGGCTGCGATATCCTGCTCGCGGAATCGCAGTGGGCGCAAACGCGGCTGCTGCGAATACAGTTCCGTCTGATCCAGGTAGTACGGAGACTCTGGATTGGCGGACTGGGAGTAGGTCAAAAACCCTTCGGCGACCGGCCCGTTAACCGTGAAGCTCACCGCCATCATCCAGCTCGATCCATGCGTCAGGTGATAACCTATGGCCTCTGCGCTGATTTTTGATCCGGGCAGGAAAGAATAAATATGCCGGGGCAGCAGGGTTCCATCCGGCTTAATCCAGGGATTAAACACATTGAAGCCGCCCTCGATATGGGCGGCGCCGCTCCACGGGAAACGTACGCCGCTTGGAGAACCATCGAGCGCGCTCATTTCGACAAACTGCGCTTCGCCAAGGGTCGTCTCCAGAGACAACCCCGCCGCTTGCACATACCATATCGCCGTGGCCAATTGCTCCAGCACCTTGTCGTTCGGGTCCAGTTTATTAGGCGTATTGAGAGGGTCCTGGGGAGAAAATGGCTTACGCCATTGCGGGTCTTGATCAAACTGCCAGGCGAACTCCCTAAACAACACCCCGCCCCGGCTATCCGCATTCATAACGCCGTCCCACAAACTCAATGCGTAACAGCCCTCGGTGAGGTCCACAGGTTCGCCTTTGACGATTACCGGCTCATCGCCGCGCGCCCTGCAGGCGGCCAGCAGATCTTCCAAAATCTCCTCCCCTAAATAGGAGCGGCTATTCAGCAGCGCCTCTTTCAATTCGGGCAAAGTGAAGCGTCCATCCCAGCCGGCGGCGTCCGTCAAAAGTCGTTGCCCCATGCGCGAACGCCATGACTGCTCGTTATCCACCGGCCCATACAAGGTGGAAACGCCCCGAATCGGACTGGCGGGATTAGTCAGCCAATAGCTGTCGTTGGAGTTTTGCACAAAGTCGAAGCGCATGAGTTTCGGCGCTTTAGAGAAAGGAGACGGCCCCTTGAAGTCATATACGGAAGCGTCGCCCGGCAAGATGGTGAACTCAAGCTGCTCCCGCAACTTCCTCCACTTGGTGTCGGTGGTCAGCGCCGTTTCAGCTTCAGGACTCAATTCAGGAACGGTGGAGTCATCGATATAAAATGCGTCGCCTACGTCATCCACCACCATCGTGTTATTGAAGATGACGCCGTCGAATTGTTTAAAGACCTTGCGCACATCCGCCATGTCGCGGGACAGATTCAAGCCCAGCCAGGTATCTATCAGATCAAAGTTTCCAAGATTCGCGTCCTTGAGGCTGTAGGCCACAAAGCCCCCATCCGACGCCTCTCCCCAAGGCAGGATTTCAGGATGGGTGACTATAGGGCCATAATCGCTGACATAAAGATCCTTGCTCAACGCAAACACAGTATCCGGAGCCACCTTTACATCAATGACATAACTCCGCTTCTGAATACGGCGTCGCTCGCCATCCACAAAATAGGTCATCCCCGTCGGGTCTTCCGGGTCCAGCTTCAACTCGTAAACAACAAAGTGTTCTGCAGTGGAATAAGTGTGCGTCCAGGCGACGTGCTCATTAAAGCCGATATTCACCACACCCGGCATGCCCGCCACCGATGCGCCCATCACATTCATGGAGCCGGGGATGGTCAGATGCTGTTGCCAGAATCGCAAATTGCCTGTGAATGGAAAGTGCGGATTGGCCAGCAACATCCCCTTGCCATTGGCGGTTTTGCGTTTACCCAAAGCCCACCCGTTAGACCCCAATCCCAATCTGAACTTGTTAGGCAGAGCAGCCAACTCAACAGGGGCTCCATGGTTGGCAGTCCAAGGCGGCGGCAGGCCGCTGTCCGCCATCTGCGGTAAATAGCTTTCTCCCGGCGGCGCAGCGACATAGATCTGCGTCAGGAAGCCGGACGCGCCAGGTATCAATCCCAGACCAAGAGAGTATGTAAGCAGATCCACGTCCGAGATGGGACGCACCCATGGCTGACCGGCGCAAGTAGGATCGATATGGTCAACGCCCACATCCTTTAGGTATTTGTTGTAGCCGCTGGCGTAGCCGGATAACAACGCCCGGCTGGCGTCGCTCATAGCGTCCAGCCCCTCCTCCGCCAGCTTGCGCAACTCCAGAGCCAGATAGCTGAAATCGTTGATAAGATTTTGTGAGTCGCCGGACCCGGGAGTCTGATCCGGCCCAAAGTAGCGAGAGCGCTGACTGTTATATTTGATGATCTGATCCGCCAGGATGCAGATATTATCCTGGGCGAAGGCGTATCCCGAACCGAATGCGAGACTTTGCAGATTATCCGCTTCGATGTGCGGCGCCCCGAACTCCGTACGCCGGATGCGCGCCTCCAGCACGCCATCGTCATCAAAGGCGACCGGTTGCTCGAAGCAACCCGTCAATCCCAGGGCCAGCATCAGTCCGACGCCGCGATAACCCCGTGGCCATTTTCCCAAATGCAACATAGAAAACTCCTTTTCTTGTTATAGCGCCCCCTGGATCGCTCACCGGCTCTCCCCTTGGCGATGTTCCGCTTTCCCCTCGCAACCTCTTACGCGCTCAGGCCGGAATTAACCAGTTATACTCCCGCCGCCGTTAAATGTACACGACGCTACCTGGCGTTTTTTATCTGGTCGAAATGCAGGCCATATTTGTCCAGTATCGCCGCCACGCGCTGACTGTCATTCAAGCGACGCTTCTTCAGACGCGAGGCCGCAAACAAGCGTCGCCCCGCCTCTGCAGCCGAACTGCTGTCCCGGCAGGCGCGCACCACGGCTTCCAATTGCACCTGATCCAGATGGTCCATTTCCTCCATCTGTTCCGGCGACAGCAGATTCTCCAGCAGGCCAGATTCTGCCTGTTGAGTTGCGGAGCGCAGCTCCATTCCCCAGAGATATCCTAAACGCTCCATCTCAGCCTCCACCAGGGCCACATCAATCTCTCCGGCCTCCGCCAAGGTCGCCATACGCGTGACGCTGGCGTTGAGGTCGCGAAAGTTACCCTTCCACAATGCGCTGGGAGAACAGGCGAACTTAAGGTAGCGTTTGCGACTTTCCTGACTGAAGCGCACGCGAATGCCGTTTTCACGCTCAAAGCGTTGCAGCTCGTAGTCCAGATTAGGCTCGATATCTTCATGCCGATCCGCCAGCCCCGGCAAACGATATGTCCACAGGTTGATGCGCGAGAACAAATCCTCCCGGAAACGCCCATCAATAACATCCTGGCGTAGATCTCTGTTAGTACCCGCGATGAGTTGAAAATCGCTGTTTTCTTCTTTGTCCGCTCCCAATGGGAAAAAGCGCTTATCTTCTATGGCGCGCAACAACATCGCCTGTTCATCCAGAGGCAGTTCACCAATTTCGTCCAGAAACAATACGCCGCCATCAGCCTCTTTCAATAAACCGTCCCGTTTTTCAACCGCGCCCGTAAAGGCGCCTTTGCGATGCCCAAACAACGCAGACATAGCGTTATCCCCACGCAAGGTGGCGCAGTTGACCTCCACAAAAGCGCCTTTCACATCCTGACGCTTGCGCTTCAGTTCGTAGATACGAGAACCCAATCTGGACTTACCGGCTCCGGTCGGTCCTGTAATTAATATGGGTGCGCGGGTGCGAATCGCCACGGTCTCAATCTGCTTTATCAACTGATTGAAATCCGCATTACGGGTGTTGATACCGGACTTCAAATAATCGGTGTCGCGCTTACGCGATTGGCTGAATATTTCCGCCACGGAACGCGGCGCATTATCCAGATCGATCACTTCCACCTTGCTGCCGCCCTCATGGTCGCGACTCGGCGCGGTTTGCAGCAACTTGCCGGGAAAATAGCGGGCGCCCACAGATAAAAAGATAGAGATCTGCTGGATGTGGGAACCGGTGGTGATATGAAAGAAGTACTCCTCCTTCTCCGTATCAAAGGGGTAGCCGTCAATAAACTGATACAGTTTGGGAAACACCTGATGCAAATCCCAGGGCGCATCGAAATCCAGTTGCTGCAGATCCACCTGAAGTTTGGGCGCCACGTCGCCAATATCGGCGATCACTTCGTCCGCCAGTTCGCGATCCTGGGGGTTATACAGCAACACTAAGCGATCGACAGGAAACGCCTCTGGATGTTGCGCAATGGACACGGTAGGCCGCCAACGCTGCCAGCGCTTTTCATATTTCCCCCTGCGACGGGACACGGCATCCATAGTGGAGCCTAAAAAGCCAAATACCACTTTATATTTACGTTTCTTGATCGCCACTCCGCTCTACCCACTCCGCCACAGACTTAATTGTGAGAATTTTAGATGAAAACTTCTTTTTTTCGAATATTTGATTCAAAAATAAGAAAACTCTCTTTTCTTAATGCGACTCATCGCCATTACTACAGATTTCCCGCACACACATCTCAGGCCCCGGAAAACATGGCGATCTCAGATTTCTCTCACAGAAAATAAAAAGTTGGCACGACTAGTGCTAATATACGGGCAACTTAAACTTAACGACTCCATTGCGGATAACGACATGTTTTTCATGATTAAGCACTTCAATCAACAACCAGGACAGATACTGAGCCAGCCAATAAGTAACGGCTTAGTGGCCTGCCTGCGCCATAACGATTGGTATTGCGATTATTCCAGCGACTGGAGCAAATCAAACGATCTCGGCGAATCAAAGGCGAACCACACCCTTCGATGACGTAATCACGTCCGGAGGGAAGCAAACGCCCTCCGGACACTCTCCCCTCACAGGGAACGAGAACCCGGCGGGCGAAAGCTCACCGGGTTTTTTTATGTGTTTTTTTCGAGCAGCGCGGTAAAAACGTCGCGTGACGAAAGAGAGCACATAACAAAGAACGGTTACTTGGAGCGACAGTGAAAACACACCAGGCTCCAACATTTTTGTACTGCGTTTTTTGTATTAAGCGCCTGCAATTGAGACTATTAATCAGGCAGACAAATAGCTTCCTTCTATTTGTCTGCAACGACGAGCCTGCACACGTCAGGCCCTGTCTCCCGCGGCTAGGCGCCGCGCAAGCGCATCCATGCGCCTGATGATTAACATGCCAATATCATTGCCACATTAATAATACACAGCCAGACTTTTGAGCCGTCGGACTCTTTAAGGTGTAGAGTTCTCTCGGTTCGGCCGGAAGCATTAAACCTCTTCGTAACCGCTACACTGGATAATAGCCACCAGCTTCCTTCAAATTTATTATGAGCTCGTAAGAAAAAGGAGGGAGATATGTCCAAAGAGTACCTGCACTACATTGAAACAAACCCTGACGTAATGGTTGGCAAGCCTTGCATTAAAGGGACGCGGATAACGGTTGAAGCCATTCTGGAAATGCTTGCTTGCGGCATGAGTCATTCTGAAATTATTTCTGATTTCCCCTCCCTTAACGAAGCAAAAATCAGAGCGGCGCTTATGTATGCAGCACATCATATTGCAAGAGGGAGCCTTGCATAACGCCTTCTGCGCGGCCAGTTCGGTTTCCCGGAACCGGGGACCATCGTAGAGGTCGCGTTCGCTTACGGCCTGCCGGATCAGCCCTTTATCCGCACGGTATTGGGACAGGGCCTAGGCGCGCCAGGCACCCAGCCGAGTGACCCGGTGTGGCAGCAATCCGAAACGGTGCGCCGGCGCGTGGACGCCCAGGATAATCAAGAGCGTTACCAGGACAGCCTGACCGAGATCAACGAACACAGCGCGGAGCATATCGGCGGCGTGAAGACCGTGGAGGCTCTAGGCGCGTTAAAGCTGCTGAGCGGAGGCCATGCCAACCTGGCGGCGGATAACCTGAACCTGACCACCGCCACAGATCTTAACCAAGCGGTCGTCTTGGATCGCCAAGCGTCGATCCAAGGCGACGACCAAACCACCGTGGGCGGCTCGCGCTTCATGGCGATCAGCGGCAGCGACGCGCAGACCAACGCCAACAAAATCATTAACGTTCAGGGCTACCATACGGACATCGCCAGCGCGGCCAGGAAGATCCAAACGCAAATCATCGAAGCGCCGCCGTGACCATCCAAGCGCCAGCTATCGCCATAGGCGGCGGGGGCGTGGACGTGTTGCAAGTGAATGCGGACCTAATCGGTGTGGTTCAGGAGTTGGCGGCTACAACGGCGAGCCACACCCACGGAGGAGGAGGAAGCGGAACGCGGTCAAGCAGTGGGAGCCATAGTAGTCAGGCGAGCCACGCTGGCGCATTGAAAGGGCAGATTAGAGGGGTAATGCCATAGGCTCAAATATTAGCCGATCACCCAAAGCAGATATTGGTGTGTGTGCTATCTTTTTAGACAGTGTTGAGCAGTAAAAGACTGCTCCCAACCCTTAGCGAACATTAAAAGTTAGGAGTAATAAAAGTGCTTCAATATTACTTATATTATTAAAACGAAAAATATTTGTAGTTATTAAAAAGGAAGGAAATCATGAATAGTATTGGGTTTAACTTTACAACAAATGATTTCAGGTATTGTGTTCTTGAAAAGGATGGGGATACAGTTATGTTTGTCGAAAAAGATAAAATAATCTACCCCAAAGCTCTAGATAATGTATCAACAGCTGGCTGGCTTGAAACACAGATATGCCTGCTCCTTGATAAGCATTCACCTGAGTCAGTAGGCTACAAGCTACCATTGACACTAAGCTCCACAAAACCAATTCAAAATTCCATTTTTCCTCTTGGCATTTTGAATTTGTGCTGCCATAAGAGAAATATATCAACAAACCATTTTACTAAGCAAGGTATAAACGCAACCAAGTTTGGTCTCACGAAAAAAGACGACATTTATAAATATGTAGATGATCATATTGGCAAGCACCCGCCTTATTGGGATGTGACGACTAAAGATGCAGCATTGATAGCATGGTTTCTGTTGTGAAAATTCCTGACAAAATAAGGAAATTCAACATAATCGAATTCTTAGGTAACGGTAACTTTGGCATTGTGTTCGAAGCATATGATCCGCTACTCAAGGCAGATAGAGCTATTAAACTAATACAAGTACCTGAGCCAGATAAATTTGTAGAAGCTGTAAAAGAAGCTCAAACACTTGAGGGATGCAGACACAAGCACATTGTTGATGTAAAAGAAGTCGATGTGTGTGCCTATGAGGGAGTTCCTTGTGTTTACATCGCAATGGAGTATTTGGCAAAGGGTTCAATTCAAAAGCATTTAGATAGTCGCTTTATTTCAATACAAGAATCACTAAAGATTGTGTCTGAAGCTCTTTTGGGCTTAGAGCACGCTCATAATAATAATGTGCTTCATAGAGATATTAAGCCTGGGAATATCTTGCTTGGGGATAACGGCGAGGCAAAACTTTCTGACTTTGGCCTCGCACTTGATTACCATATTGACCCATCTGACACAATGGGGTATCGACCTCATCAACCACTGGAGGTTATAGATGGCAACCCAATGGATAGATTAAGTGATATATACGCTATGGGAATGACACTTTTTCGACTCGTCAACAATCTACCTAATATTGAATTTAAATTTACCTCTATAGATGAATGGCGAGCAGCAGTAAAGAAGAATAAATATCCTGAGAGAGATTATCTTCCGCATATCCCACGAAAAGTAAAGACCATAATCAACAAATCAATTAACAACGACCCTGCTAAGCGATACCAGAGCGCTAGTGAGTTCCGACAATCATTGGAAAGAGTTATAGTTCCAATAGATTGGTCGCCACTTGATGAAAATACATGGGTAGGCATTGGACAAAATAGGGATAAATATGAGATCAGGAAAGAAAGTAAAAGGAATGGGTGGGCTATCGACTATAAAAAAAACGGGAGGAGAATAACGGATCACTGCTTAAAAGAGTTATCTGGTGATATAGTAAAAACAGAATTCTTCAAAATTATTTGTGCTTGCCATGCATAACAAGCGGATCGTATCGCAAATATTGGCGTGGACTCAACGTCTGCTTTTGTCCGAAAGCAGTCTATTGCTATTTAATATTAACTAAAAAGCCAACTCTTCTCCTTGGCGTCTGCTTTCGAGCATACATTGTGCCCTTTTCTAACTGCGCAGGTCCCAAATTTTCATTCGCCCAAGAATCATGCAGTCATCTCACTACAGTCCACAAGCTGTAGTGGTACGAAAACTCACTCCTCCCCACGCCTGCGCGATTTGAGTAAATGCCAAGTTTCTAAAATTGGGGTTAGGCCCTACGCCCAAAGGGGGCAGGTAATTTTTTATGTTTGCCTATATATAAATACAGTTTATTTCTCACATGGCTGGAAAGTCGCACGCTTTTTCATAGCGAATGGCTCGGTTTTCTGATGATGCCTTCCTAAAAAGTGCCTTGATTCAATAACTTTCGAGCCATACAGTTGTGATAACGAGCCCCCCTAAAAAGGGTATATGCGCACGCACGGTTGGTAGTTTGACTGTTCTGGTCAAATCCCACCGGACACTTTCTTTAGAGAGTTTTCATAATTAACCGGCGACATATCATTGTTCGCCGTATGCAGTCTTTCGAGGTTGTAATACCTCATGTAGGCTGCGACATCCTGCTTCATGTGTTCCCGGGTGGGCTGGGGGATTTTTAATATCCAGTCATGCTTAAGGCTACCAAAAAAGCGTTCAACCACCGCATTGTCCCAACAGGCTCCTACATCGCCCATACTTGCCCTGATTTCATACTTTTCCAGCAGTTTTCGATAATGTCCGCTGGTGTACTGAGAGCCCCGGTCACTATGGAATACCAGGCCCTTGGGCGGCTTCCGCAAATTGTAGGCCTTGATCAGCGCCTGGCTGACCAGGCTCGTTGTCATGCGCTTATCGATGCGCCACCCGACGATCCTTCGGGAATATAAATCCATGACAATGGCCAGATATATCCAGCCTTCTCCTGTTTTCAGATAGGTCACGTCGCCAGCCCAAACCTGATTGGGCGCGGTAGGATTAAAATTCTGATTCAACAAGTTATCCGCCACCGCATGATGGTGTTTGCGCCTTGTAGTGGCTTTGTAAGCAACGCGTTGCGTGACCTGAAGACCAAGCCGCCTCATGAGCTTGCGAACCCGGTAGCGTCCCACCTGAAAGCCTTCTTCGCGTAGCTTCTTCATCATCTCTCGACTGCCCAGACTGCTTCGAGAAGCGTTAAACAGTCGCTTCATTCGCCGATGCAGATGCAGCTCATCAAACCGGATCACCGGCGCGGAGCGCCGTCGCCAGGCATAGAATGCTGATCGACTTGCACGCAGAGCCCGGCAAAGCACTTTCACAGGGAAGCGATTCGACTCTGCCTGAATGAAGGCGAACTTTATTTCATTTCTTTCGCGAAGAAGGCCGAAGCCTTTTTTAGAATTTCCTTTTCCATGCGCAGCTCTTTGTTTTCTTTGCGAAGCCGTTTTAACTCGGCGCGCTCGTCTTCAGCCAGAACCTGATTTTCAAGTTGAGCTTCAATCTTTTCCTTCCACTTGTAGAGCATATTGGCGCTAATGCCGAGGGATTTAGCCGCTTCTGGGACGGAATAACCTTGGTCGCGCACCAAGGAAACGGCCTCTTCTTTAAACTCTTTTGTATACTGCTTATACGACTTTTTCTGACTCATGCTGACACCTTAATCGTTGACGGGTATTGTCTCTTATTAATGTGTCCGGGACTATTAGACCACTACAGACTTTCTGGGGTTTTACACTGGAATCAGTGGGCTCGAGGAACTATCTTCAAAATATTGGAATGGAAAAACGCGCATGCGCGATATATAAATGTTATGTGTAAGTAGAAGATATGAATAAGAAGAATAGATGGGGTATTCCCAAAATCACTAATGTGGCTCATGAAAAATTCTATGGGCTTGTTGGCGAGCATCTCTCGGAAAGTGATATTGAAAAATGGAATAATGAGTCAGGTGCAAGGGGGTTCGTTGCTCACAATGCCCCAGATAGTTCATGGGAGTCTGTCGTCGGGTTTGTTCCTGACGCTGTTTTTTATTCCCAAGTTACTATTGGCTTAGCAGTTGATCCTGGTGAGCAACCCGAAATTTTTGCAAAAGTGCTAATTTGTCGTGAAAAAAGTCATGAATTTACATATTTTGTGTGGCGGCCAAACACATAACAAGGCCATGAACGATCGGCCCGTTATGGCGGCGTTAAGTGTCTTAGAAAATGAGCAACCGAACTTGGGCTTGCATTGAGTGCAAGCAAAAATACAGAAGAGATCAGAATTCAGAGAAAGCAGTCAAGTGCGCAATATGCGGCAATGTCTGCGAACAAGTTCATTGGAAAATTAGGGTTCCATCTCCAAAGAAAGATAGAGAATGGAAAAAGTTTTGGTCTATGTATCTAAAAGAAAAAGAACAACTTGATAAGTTCTACAATAATCAGCTAGTTGAAGAGGTGATATTAGATATACACAATATGCGGTTAGTACCAAGGCTCAAAAAATGACACTTAACAAGTTTAGGCATGCTCGCCTTTCGGCTGGACCTTCGCTGCTACGCAGCTCGGCCCATGCTAAAGGCGTAATGTTTTCGAATTATGCAGACCATAAATGTAGATGAAGTCCTAGACAGAGGACTAGAAGACCAAAGCACACTCAAAGAAAATGAGCTGCTTGTATACTCCATCGCTTACTTAGAGTCCGTCGCTGATATGGAAGGCTGGGATCATTTCTTTATCTATTCAATGACTTTATATTCTTCTCTGTGCAAATTGCTTAAACTAGCAGGCGATTTTTCTTCATTCAAAGTAATCGAGAATTATAAAGGTCACTTCCAGTCATTGGGTGTGGCTTTTGAAGCAAAAGCGATAGATTCATTCCTTACCAATGCCCCAGACAAATATTATTCTTCTTGCCCAGATTGGCGAGAGGAGTTTAGCAGCCTTAGTGAGCAACGGTGGGGGTTAATATCAGAGTACTTCCAAAGTATCGGGGTACAATTAAAAACATAACAAGGCGCTCAAGCAAGGACAAATTTTCCGTGGCCGATTTTTTTGCTTTAACGCTACGCTAGCACAAAAACTTCCACTCCAAATTTGCCGCTTATCTTGGCGTTATGAACAATGGGAACTAAAAATGTAGGTTCATCAGTGAAAAATCTTTGGGATGATATTGCCAACCTAGGTTTGGAGTTTGAAAGCGATAGCTTCGATGGAGGGCGAATTGTTCGAAAGCCGCCCGGTTTAGGTGGTCATACAATTGAAAATTATCCAGATGATGACTGTGATTGTATGCCTTTACTTATATCGCAAATAGGTGCAAGCATCAGATTGGTGAGTTTGCCTTATCCATGCAGCGTCGGAGGCATTATAGATAATGATATTCCACAGGGCTTAGACACAATTGTTTCCAGTGAAGCTCAGTGTATCGAGCAGATTAAAGAGTATTTTTTTGGCCATACGTCCCCTTTGGGCAAAGTAAAAGCGTATATAGAAGAGCGGGATGCATAGCAAACAAGTCAACCTGACAGATTCGCTTTAGATTACTTAATTAATATGTATTTATAAGTTAAGGAATTCCATGGATAGAAATCTTATTAAGTGCAACTCTATCGAATATCGAAAAGGCTATATCGAAGTTCTAGCGGGTATTCATGATGAATGTGTAAATCTAGAAGTATGGAATATACACCCCGAAGTTGATATTACGTCGTTTGATCTAGGTGATGAATCTCTTCCTGAAGGTGCGGTAACCTCTAATACAGAAATCGAACTTAGCCTTGAAAATGCTGAGTTACTAATTAGCCAGCTAACTCAGGCTGTAAATAAAGTCCGTGCCAAAAACAATACATAATAAGTTGGTGAAGTACACTCCGGTGGCTATCGCCAACTACGCAGGACAGCCAAAGTGTTAGGTATTAATCAGCATGCATAGCCAACAGATTCAAGAATTGATTGATGCTGTAAGGAAAGAGTTTGGAGAAATTCATTACTTTGGATCATCCAAAGAAGAGAGACACGGAGTTGGATTCACGATTTCCGATGTCAAAGCTACGTTTTCTATCTCTACATTGGGTGGTGACCTAAAGAACAGTTACGATATTCAGGTAGAAGGTATACCCGCTGGTGAGTATATTTTTACTAATGAAGTTTCACTGGATGAATTTTTGAATCTCGTGAAGATATTTAGAGGTCCTGAGAGTGAGTGGCCATGAATACACCTAAAAAGTCAAACCAGCAAGGGCCCTTCGGGCCAGGACGCGCTTACGCCTCCCCTATTCAGTCACAAAGCCTGATTAAATACCCTCCTTGTCCAGCAGCTTTAATACTTTGAAATAATCTATGGAAATAAGGCTTTCGATGAAAGCGTCATAGCAAACAATTTTATATAAGAAATGACGATTTATTGGGCTAAGGTCGAATCTGCACGGTATCAAGTACTGCGGGTGTTTAATTTCCTTCACGCATAACCCAGCTCGTTTTACTCGCGATGCAAATCTAGCTTTTCTATTTCAACCTGTTGGATCTTTTGAGAAATAGACGACTTCGAAAATACGAATAATTATTCGATTTTTCGAATTGACGACGCCACCAATCCTAACCACCTTCTTTTGTGGCGGATCAGAAGAAGCGTAATTTCCCTTTAAAAACAACGGAATTAAAAAGTTGGCACGCGTAGTGCATATGTACACCTAGCGAGATAAACAACTCTATTGCAGATACAGCGAAGCATTTCATGATCAAGCATTTCAGTGAACAGTCGGGACACAAGCTTAGCCAGCCTATGCAGGGCAGCTTCGTGGACAACCTGCTGCTTAGTAGCTGGCAATGCGATTATTTACGCAGCTGGATCGCAATCAACAGCAAACCAAAAGGCAAAGCCTCCCCCTAGTGACTTAGTCACGTTCAGAGGGAAGCCAAAACCTCTGGACCCCTCCCCTTATCAAGGAATAGGAATCCAGCGGGTTAGCGCTCACTGGTTTTTTGATGCGTTTTATCTGTGGACACAATGTGGACACTTTGGCTTTTTTAATCCTTTTTAAAGCGGCCAATATAATACTTAACTTATTGTTATTATTGATTTTAGGTAGGCTGGCCGAATGGTAAGGCAGCGAGTTGCTAACTCGTCGAACCCGAAGGGGTTCTGCAGGTTCGAGTCCTGCGCCTACCGCCACCTTTTAGACAGAGGAAGTCGTAAAACGGAGAGTTGCCAGAACGGTAATGGAGCAGTCTTGAAAACTGTGGCTTGGAGACAGGCATGGGGGTTCGAATCCCTCACTCTCCGCCAGATATTTTGACGATGAAAAAACGAACACGGCCTGTTGGTCCAATGGCGAAGACGCCGGGTTGTCTCCCCGGAAACAAGAGTTCAATTCTCTTACAGGCCGCCATTTATAGCGAGGTAACAAGCATGTACAGCAATCAATTGGCGGAAGGTTTCGCCGCTAATCAGGCGGCTTACCTCAAACAGAGATTGGATCGCCGCCTGGGCCATGACAGGACTCAAATCCGGGTCGATCAAAATGATCTGATCGTGATTCTGGAAAGAAGCGACTTGATCCGCATCGCCGCCGGAGATCTCCCCACACGCATCGGGGAGTTACGAGTGAAGGCCAAGCTGACAGGTTAGAGAATTACGCGTTCGTGTTGGAACAGGTAGACAGACCTGGCTTAGAACCAGGCGCCGTAATCGGCATGCGAGTTCGAGTCTCGCCGAACGCACCACATTTACTAGCGATTTAAAAAGCACTTATCGCTTAAAACGTATTACAGCCCGGTAGCTTAACTGGCAGAGCAGCGGCTTCCAAACCCGCCAGGTGATGGTTCGAATCCGTCCCGGGTTGTCACTTTGATTAACGAAATAGACCAGAAAAGAGGAAAAGGTCATGGAAAACGAGTTCGACGAACGGGTCGTCGTCCCCAGCAACAACTAGAAACTGTCATTCTTCCTAGCGATGCAGCCCCAAGGATGACCTCAATTTACCCTCACCCCTGCCCCGTAGCTTAATTGGTAAAGCACCGGACTTTGACTCCGGGAACCCTGGTTCGAATCCAGGCGGGGCGGCCAATTTCAACCAGATAAACCTTAAAAAATCAGAACATGTAGACAGATAGAAGAGATGTAGTCATGAGCACCCCTCGCATACTTAGATTAGACAAAACCGGCCAACCCATGCAGTGGATGAGCCAGGAAGAAGCGGCCACGCTAATCTGCAACGACCGTGTACTCTGGAGCGCCGGCGATAACGTCATTGTTTTGCGAGGCGGAACAGGACGTGACGGACAGCGGTCCACCCTCGAAATTCCAACCATCATCGCTTCCGAAGGACGCGATAAACACGTGATGGAAACGCCACCGCTGACCAACAAGTACTTGTTCCGAAGGGATGACAGCACCTGCATGTACTGTGGATTGACGTTCCCTTATGAACTGCTCAGTCGGGATCACATTATGCCTGTGTCCCGGGGCGGTAGGGATATCTGGAAAAACGTCGTTTGCGCCTGCATCCGGTGCAACAACTTCAAAAGAGACCGCACCCCAGAGGAAGCAGGCATGCCTCTATTAGCGGTGCCATTCGTACCCAGCCGGTACGAATACCTGTATCTGGCCAACAGAAACATTCTGGGAGACCAGATGGAGTTTCTACGCAAAGGCTTCAGCCGCCACCTGTTGGCGAGAATAGCCTGAACCACCTCACCCTTAGCGGCCTTCGGGTCGCTTTTTTTCACCCAGATAGAAGCATCAGCAGCAATAAATAAACAAGCCAGAAGGGAAGAAAGACGCCAGGCGGTGTATAGTCTCTATATGCTTATTATTGCAAAAAAATGCACTCGAACATTTATTTCATGAGTGAGTCAACTCAAATTTCCACGTCTTTTATACTGAAGCCAGCGGACTGGAAGACGTATCGTCTAAGCTCAGAAACGGAAGTTCATCCGTGCAATATCTATAGGTCTACGTAAATCCAGAATGAAGAAATCACTCATATTCCCAGTTTTTTTAACACTTGCATCATGCTCAACACCACCAGACTTGGATGCCATACAAGCGAGATTCGAGACTGACACAATCCCTTATGAAAAGCTAACGGCGATGGTTACCGAAGATTTTCAAGGAGAGCATTGCTTTAGTGTCGGAATAGATATTATCGGAGGCTATAGGGAGTATTCTGGTGAGTGGAGTCATTCGCAGAATCATGAGAGTAAGTTGAGCCTTTCTCAGGCTTTAAAAGACATAGGTATTCCTGAGAATAAATATAAGTCATATTTAGCGCTATTCAAAACCACACAAACCGAGCGCGTTACTTTTTGCCCACCATCCAAATACTACATTATGGCCCATCGCTCGGGCCTGGGTATTTCTGGATGCCTATTAGATATTGTGAAAGGCGTCACTCCTCCGGCTGCATATGGTAAGCGGAACAACGGAGAGGACTTCATGGAGATTAGAATGCTAAAAAATGGATGGTGGCTGGAGTATAAATGCAGCTAAATCTGAATAACGAATTACTGAACGGTTGCACATACTCCTGCGTTCGTTTTACTCCAGTGAATAATGTGTCAGAAGCATTTATTTATGGCTTCTAACAAGGCTAAACAACATGGTTCGCGGCAACGCTGCGAGTTTCTTTTGGTGATATTAGGCATACAGGATGAATAAATCGGTCAGAGCGCTTCTGGATCAAGTAGAAGGCATAGCTGATTTTGCTGGCGTCAAAATCAGCGATATAAACGACACAAATACTTTGGGTGATAATGCCCTTCATTGCGTCTGTGTGTGGGGAGACTTAGAAGCAGCCAAATTGCTAGTTGAAAATGGGATAGACATAGAGCAAAAAGGCGAAGGAGGATTTACGCCTCTCAAAGTAGCAGAAGATTTTGGTCACAAGGAAATTGTAAATTATCTTATTTCTATGGGCGCTGACGCAGAAGCATTAAATGCAGAGTTTGAATTTGATCCAGAAGCAAACTCTAGGCATTTAAAGAGATTAGAGGAACGCATAGAAGAGCTGCATAAAATGACACAGCCGGGGCGTAGTAGAAATGTCTAGAGAATGTTCAAAACTGTGCGTCAGCAAAGCCATCGGATTAATTATCCTTTTACTCGTAGCCTCAGCAAGCGCATTCATCCTTCTTTCAAAAACAGGTGAAAATGACTTTGATATTGTGTGTTCATCATTTAAAGAGTTGTCTAAAGAAGGTAACGTGGATGCCTTATCACATGATGAAAAAGTGGCTTATATCACCCAGAAATTGGATCACAAGCTTACCAAAGACGACAACGCGTACGCAGCATGGATGGCTACTTCTTTTGCTTATGAAGGTCAGAGATATATGCTTTTTAAAATGGCCGCAGATAGCACAGGCTATGAAAGCTGGAGTTGCGATGAGATGCGCGACCTGATTGAGCCTTATTCAGAGTAATACTTTTTATAACCATTCGATGAATTATCTGTGGGAAAGCGAAGATCTGAATGGAAAAGACGGTATACTGCCCCCACTGATCAAGCAGCTAAGAAATCATCGTAAGGCTTAAGGTAGACAGGCTCCAGGCGTCCCTGATTTTCAATTATGCTTACCACAAGCCCAGTCATTGATATAACCTCTTGTAAAACCCTTCTTTCCACTGTGCGCCAAATGCTTTTTTTAAACTTTTCTCTAAAATCGCTTCTATTCCCTCCAAGCCCAGTAATTGGTTGATGAGCACTAACCATTCTTTGTCAGCAGATTCTATATGTTCCATTACCTCATCTGTACCAGCGCTTCTGGTCTCAAAGATCATAGCCATAACCTGCAATGAAATATTCTCGTAGTCTTGCGATATCCGTCGGCTAAGCGCTTCCTCAGAATAGTCTCCCACGATGGAAACCCCGCCCTCAGCCCATGAACCGAGAAGCTTTCTTGTAAAATTTGAGCAACCGAGAAGGTACTCATTAAATTTAGCGGTTTTAGTTTGAAAAACTAAAAGTGTTATCCCAGCCTGGACAAAATCACTCATTAAAATACTGGGAAACTTACTACTGGCAGGCAGCTCAAAGGGGCTGATCCATTGGCGTTTGATGTGATTTGCAATAATGAACTCTTCAGCCACAACTTATTCCTAAATAGCTAGCAGACTAAAATTCGCAGACTAAAAACAAAGAACCCTAAAAAATTTCCATTTAGCTCTGCGGAGCCAAGGTCGCAGTCAACGCCGCTATTTGCTGTTGCAGCATTTGCAGGCGATTGTTCAGTCTCGACACTTCGTTTTCGTTTGGCGTGGTTCCAGCGAGCAGTTGCGCCAGACTCTGATCAATGCGGCGCTGTTCCTTGCGCAGTTCATCAATGCGATCGAGGATTAATCTCTGCGAGCTGTATGATTTCAGCCTCTCGTCCCGCTCTTGCAGGGCCGCTTTATGTTGACGGAGCATGTCTTCCAGAGCTTTATTCTGCGATCGTAATTCCGCCACTTCAGAGTGCAGGTTGGAGTTCTCCGAATTAGCGCTTAACAGCATGTTGCGCTCCACCAATGTCATCGCATACTTGCGTTCCAGCTCCCGGTAAATCTCCGCGTTGGTCACTTCCGAAATACGGTTTTGTAGCTGAAGCTCCAGCTCCGCATTCTTAAGCTGTAGAGGATGTATCGTCAGGTGCAGGTTGGCGGCGTACACCAATGCGCCACATGCGGCGGCCAGAGCGAGAGTCAGGGTGAAGGACTGCTTTCCATGCTCGAGCATAGCGTCTCCTTTGAGAATAAAAATAGAACCCACGACGGCCATACTGCGAGTCGACGTAGATTACTCCAAGTGCATCCCGCAACCAAGCTAATCGCCATCATTACAGGCAAAACGACTAAACACACATCAGGAGAGGTTACATTGCGCATCTGAGTATGCGAGACCATACTTTTTTTATGAATGAAAACGCCGCGAGATTAGTATCCGAGCACAACCTGAACGCCTTCAGAGACAGCTTTGCGCGCTGCTTTTGCGATGTGGGTAGCGATGTGCGCTTTGTCGATGATTTCTATGTACGCCTCAAAGCCTCTGACGCCGACGTCAGCGCCATATTCAATCGCCGCCCCATAGAACGACAGGTGCATGCCGTTCGCTCAGCAGTTTACGCCCTGGAGGAATACGCCACCAACGGGCGGCCTGATGATACATTGAGATTGATTGAAGCATCGCATAACCATCAAACGATGGGACTGACGCCCTCTATGTACGAATTATGGTTGAGCTGTTTGCTGGAAACTGTCCTTCGCCATGACCATGCCTACAGCGATGAAGTGAGACAGGCCTGGGAGCTGACTCTGAGGCCGGGCATTGATTATCTCAAGCAGACACTCGTCGCTGAAATCCAGATCGCAGAAGATATAGAAGAAGGGAAAACCAACGCGCCCAAATAGTGGAGCCTCAACGAGTATCGCTCTTTCTTCTCCGCCCCGGCGGCGCGGGTTTAGCGCCGGAAAGTTCTCCGCCGCATGCTTTGACGATAGTCTCCATCACCATCTCCGCCGCAAAATTCTTGGGCATGGAATCCGGGTTAGTCACCGCCAGTTGATAAGCGCCTTCCATCGTCGCAAGAACCATCGCCGCCAGCTTACGAATCTCCTCCGCCGCCAAACGATCTCCTGCGATATTCCACAATAGTTGCGCCAACTCTTTCATTTGCATAGCGATGGCTTCGCAATACAACTCCCTGACGTCATCCACCCGCACCGCCTCGGCGCCAATCAACACCCAGGCTTTCACCGCCTCTGGATCAGCGCCCTTCCCTAGCGCCAACCTTGCGTCGACAAACGCCCGCAATTGCTGCTCAGGCGATTGCGCGTCGACACTCAGTCTACGGTAGCGGGTTTCGCCAATGCTAACGACATACTCGACCAGCGCCAATAAAATTTCCCGCTTGGCTTTGAAATGATAGTGAATCAATCCCGGCGTCAGACCCGCCTCCGCAGCGATCGCCTGGATTGTCGCGCCGTCGTAGCCCTTTTTCGTCATCACACGCAACAGTGCGTTCACTATTTGCATGCGACGCTCTTCGGTATTGGACTTTCTCCCCATCGCTGCCGTTCCCCAAATTTAGCCCCGAAAATATTTTGGTCATTTAACCAAATTTCTATTGCCGTCGCGACAGTTTGCTTTTAATCTATTTTTGGTTGGTTGACCAACTTATACAAAATGCAATTCACTGCGACATTTCGGTATCGATGGAGGAGAACGGGCTTATGAAAAGCGTCAGTCGTTTTAACACCTCTCAACACACGTCAGTCGGCGTCCAACGCATCGATTTAGCGCCGGAATTGAAGAAAGAATGTTTCGTTCTGCGTGGCGTTTTTTCCGAGGTTATTTGTGAGCAACTATTGGCGGACGCCCTTGCCCGTGGATTCAGCGCTGCGGACGCAAAGTATCCCCCCAGCTACCGCAATAACGACAGGCAGGTGGTTGATGATCCTATGCTGGCGCAGCGTTTGTTTGAGTTCTGCCGCAAGTTCCTGCCTCAGAATCTGTCTGACGCAGCGAGCAACCCTGCGTGGGGTCTACGCTCACTGAATCCTCGTCTGCGCCTTTGCCGCTATAGCGCCGGGCAAAGTTTCTTTCCCCATCAGGACGGGGTTTATGCCTGTCCTGACGGCTCGGAATCAAAACTGACCTTTCTGCTCTGTCTCAATGATGCTGCAGAGTTCAGCGGCGGCGACACCCTGTTTTTCAAAGATGCTTCCGCGACGGAAATAAGCGCTCGATTTACGCCCCGTCGCGGCGACCTGATCGTGTTTGACCACAGCCTCTGGCACAGCGGCGACACCGTCCTGAGCGGAGAAAAATACATTCTGCGCAGCGACCTGATCTATCAACCGTCACGCTCGATCAGCGCGATCCCTGCACTATTGAATCCACATACTCTGCATGCCCACAACGGTTATATCTGGAAGATAGCGACGCTTTCAGGCGGACGTTTCGCCACGGCGTCACGGGATAAAACCATCCGCATATGGGGTCCACAGAAGCAATTGCTGCAGACACTGTCCCAACACGCAAACTCCGTCCTGGATTTATGTTCAAACGCCAAAGATGATCTTTTCTCCGTCTCTCGAGATGGGACCATCAGTAAATGGGAACAGCGTGAAACGGGCTATTTTCACGTCAGGAAAATTAACACCTTTTGCCCGACGCCATTGCATGTTTCAGTCTTGGACGAGAACCGAATCGTCACCACGGGTTCAGACAGCGCTATTCGTCTCTGGGATCATGATCTGACGCTCCAGGGGACGCTGACGGGACGTCCGGGCTGGGTATGGGATCTCGCCTCATTGGGACAAGAAAAGGCCGTCAGCGGCGGAGAAGACGGCTCGTTGTGCTTCTGGCGAACGGATACGCGCGAGCGCTACTTTCACCTATCCCCCAATGCAGGCCCGATTCGTTGCCTGGCCTTGTACGGCGCGGCTCACAGCGTCTTCGCCGGGACTGGAACCGGTCATATATTACACATCGATTTATTACCGGAACCTTATGTGAAGAACGTCTGGAAAGCTCATAACGGCATCGTAAGAAGCCTGTTTGCCGGAGCAGGAAATCAGCTTATAAGCGCGGGAGAAGACTGCCGAATCAAACGCTGGAGCCTGACGGGAACTGTACTCAGTGAGGACGTCAGCCACGAAAATTTTGTCACCTCGCTATGCCCTTATGGTGAGCAAAGATTCTTATCCGCCTCTTATGACGGACGTGTGATATTTCATTCACTTTGATCAACGACAAAAGCGACTCAGCATGGCTCGCCCGCCATAAAATGAAAGCGTTATCTCCGCCCAGCCCCCTTGTGCGACGCGCCTCACAGAAATTTTCGCCTAAGCCATCTACACTAATTTCCCCCCTCTCAAAAACCAAGTCTCCAGCAATTTCTCTAGTCCTTTTTTGTCGCCTATCACCTCTTTTGTTATAGCCATATCAACCTATTTTTCTGCCCAGGTCTTTTCGGGTTAAATGGCGATGCTCGCAAGCTATTGAATTAATTAGGTTTTATCAATTTTTTGGCGTCAGCTTTTTTTACGACGCCAGCAAACTGCAAATGCAATTGAACCTCGTCAATAACTTGACGCGCGAAACGACACTACCACAACTTCAGCAAGCGCCTCCGACCTCTAACAGAAGGATCGTACAGCAGTTCCTGCGGTTCATTTCTCCCATTGTTTAGAGGGACTTAACGCTTAATGGGCTACAAATCGATGACTCTATTTCCTACGGAGCCGTCTAAACGGCTATCCGCGCGCAAACTTGCGCGCCTGATTGTCAGCGCGGTCGCCATTTCTCAGGCTATTCCCGCTCTGGCTGCAAGCCCCGTCGACGAAAAACGGGAACAGTTCGTCATATCCGCCCGCGCAGGACATTTAAAGGAAGCTATCAAAGGCCTCTCCAAGCTATACAAGCAAACCCATGATAAAGCGGTTCTGAATGACCTGATTGCGCTGTACTCCTGGAACGGCGAACTGGATAGCGCGCTTGCGCTATGTAATCCATGCGCCCCCAAAACGCTAAATAACGACAGTGTGGCGATACTGGCCAAAGCGCAGCGCAATCAGAAAAACTTCGCCGCAGCGGCGGAACACTACCGACTCCTGACCAAACGCAGCCCGAAAAGCCGTGACGCATGGCTGGGACTGGCGCTGACCAGCGCTGAAATGGGTGAGGATGTTCATGCTCAGAAAGCCATCGCGAACTACCGTGAGCTGACTCGCCCCAGCATTGAGCGCTTTGAGAACGAGCTTTACGTCATGACAGTATTGCAGGACAAGGTCGGCGAAGTCGGTGTTCTGCAGGATTACTACAACTTCTCCCCCGACAATCGGGACATTGGATTGCGTCTTTATAAAGCTGCTATTGACCTGGGCGCCGCCACCGCAGCGGAGAGAATCGTCAAAGCGCACCCTGACTGGTTCAAAGGCATCGACCATTATTGGCTTGAGTACTACAAGTCCACCTTGAACATCCGCAGCGGCGCCAAGTCATCCCGTCCGGATATTCTGGATAAAGGCATTGCCGACCTGCGGGCGTTATACGAAAAAGTGCCAGCGAACCACGCCCTGCGCGGCAATATCGAGCTGGATATTTTCTATGGGCTGGTCGTCGCCAAACGCTTCGATGAAGCCAGCGACTTGCTGCCAGCCATCGAAGCGCGACAGCCGCTGCCCGCCTATATAGAGGAAGCGCGTGCGGATTTATACGCAGCCACTCGTCGCCCCTTTAAAGCCTTGCCGATATTCAAGAAGCTTTATGCACAAACGCCAACCTTAGAGCTGGGCAAGAAACTGTATTACACGCACATGGACGCCGAACAATATGAGGAAGGCGGCGCCTTGCTGCAAAAACTGCTGGAAGCACAGCCTCCCAAGCGCTGGGATTTCACCGGCAGCTTTAAAGTCAACAATGAAAATTACCAGCAGCTGCGCGAGCAAAGCATTATTCATCAGGCTTGGAGCGGCGACCTGAATGCAGCGGAAAAGTCGTTGCAAGACGCACTGGTGGAGGCGCCCGGCAACCCCTGGCTGTGGATGGATCTTGGCAATGTGCAGCGCTGGCAAGGCCGCTTCAGTGATGCGGAATATAGCTATCGTCGCGCAGAGTCCATGCTCTCCGGCAACGCCCAAGGCAGCGCCAAGCGTAGCTTGTGGCTGACGCAACTGGAGAAAGGCGACTGGCGGGGACTCAACGCTAAACGCGAGGAGCTGAACACCGCCTATGCCGATTATGAGCAAAGAGAAATCAACAAACGCTGGAATGAAGCGTCAGCGCCTTTTGTAAGTGTTAACGCCAATCGAGTCAAATCCAGCAGTAGCGAGCCAGGACAAGCGAAGAACGCCAGAGAATGGCGTTATGACGCACGTTTATATTCGCCGCGCTGGGAAGGGCAACGCCTCTTTATTCATGACCAGAAAATGTATGGCGAATGGGAGGAGCGCGACCTCTTCGCTCGTTACAGCGGCGTCGGCGCCGATCTGAGCTTTTATCCGTTCACCTTGGAAGTGGAAACCGGCTCAGGCGGCAAACTTAACGACAAAGCCTACTTTTGGAGCACGGCCAGCTGGTCCCTGTTTGACGACTTGTCGATACAGGCGAGCTATCGCTACAACCCATCAGAAACCCCGCTAAGGGGCCTTTACGACGGCAGCTATATGCGTCAATGGGGGCTTGGCGCGACGTACAAACTAAATCCTGACGTTTCCTTGGGTGCTTCCGCCTCTCTCAGCGATTTTACTGACGGCAATGATCGTCAAGCCATCGGAGCCTGGCTGGAAACCCAATTGTGGCAAACCCCGCGATACAAATTATCGGGCGTCATCAGCGCTGGCGGTAGCGACAACGATGAGGTTGCAACCAGCTACTTTAACCCGGAATCAGACCGCAATTATGGCGCAGAGCTTCGCCACAGTTACCGCATCAAAGTGTCAGACGATTGGGACCTGGATCAGTTTCTGGAGACCAGCGTGAATCAATATCGCCAGGAAGGTTACGACCCGGCCACCGGCTGGGAAATCAGTTACAGCCAGCAATGGCGTTGGCGGGATCAGGTCAGCGTCAAGCTGGGAGTGAGCCGCGATAAAGCCACTTATGACGGAGAGCCTGAAAACGGCACGTTGATTTTCGCCAATTTTGAAATGAGGTTTATGCAGTGAAAACTATCGCCCGGATATTTTTCTTAAGCCTGACGCTGCTCTCGTCACTGGTTTGGGCGCGTCCGGAAAACAGTTATGTGGTGCTGGGCTACCACGACTTTTACGACGTCAAACTCAATCCGACCAAGCGCATTTTCGCCAATACCTTGAGCCGCGACCGCTTTGTCGAGCACCTCAACTGGATCAAGCAAAACAACTATCACCCAGTGAGTTTCCAGCAGATTATCGACGCAAAGGAAGGCAAGTCCAAACTGCCGGAAAACGCCGTTCTGCTCACCTTTGACGATGGGTATGAGTCGTTCTACACCACCGTTTTCCCCCTGTTGAAGCTCTACAACTATCCAGCCGTCATCGCCCTGGTGGGCAAGTGGCTGGAAGTGGAGCCGGGCAAAGAAGTGCTTTACGGGAAAACCAACCTGGACCGTAAACACTTCCTGAACTGGGCGCAGATTCGGGAAATGGAAGCCTCCGGTCTGGTGGAGTTCGCTTCCCACACTTACAACCTGCATTACGGTATCTACGCCAACCCTTTCGGCAACGAGCAGCCCGCCGCCGTCAGCCCTCAATATGACAAAGTTCGCGACGTCTATGAGAGCACAGAGGACTACGATCATCGTCTGCGCAAGGACTTCAAGGCCAGTAAAAAGCAAATGACCTCACGGGGTCTCAAGTCGCCCCGCATCATGGTATGGCCCTACGGCGCCTATAACAGTCACTCCATCGATATCGCTCAGGAGCAGGGCTACTCCTACACCTTTTCTCTGGACGAAGGCGTCAACCTGGTGACTGACTCCGGTCTGAATGTTTATCGCTATCTGATGGATCAGGAGATCAGCCTGGAGCACTTCGGCCGCATCCTGAGAGGCGAGCCCAAGCCGCCGATGGTGAAGCGTATTCTGCATGTCGACCTGGATTATGTTTACGACCCCGATCCCAGCGTCATTCAGAAGAATATCGATAGCCTGATTGAGCGAGTCAGTCGTTACAGGGTGAATACCGTTTATCTGCAGGCCTTCGCCGATCCGGATGGCGACGGCGTGGCGGATGCGGTTTATTTCCCCAACCGCCACCTCCCGGTGCGCGCGGACATATTCAATCGCGTCGCCTGGCAACTGCGCTCTCGCGCCGGCGCCCGCATCTACGCCTGGATGCCGGTTTTGGCGTTTGATTTGGGCAAAAACTACAGCTACGTCACCGATGTGCGCACACAGAAGCCCGCCCCGGAGCATTACCTGAGACTCTCGCCTTTCAACGAAAAAAATATCGAAACTATCGGCGATATTTATGAAGACCTGAGTTTATTCGGCAAGTTCCACGGCATTCTTTTCCACGATGACGCCTTCCTGGGAGACTTTGAAGACGCCACGCCCGACGCCCTGAAGCAATATGCGGAATGGGGGCTGGGCGACTCTATTGAAACAATACAGGCGGATAAAGAGCTCGCCAAGCGCTGGGCTGAATTAAAGACCCAGTACCTGATCGACGTCACCCATCGCCTCGCCAAGCGCAGCGCCCGTTACTTCGCCAGCGACGGTCAACATCTGCTGCTGGCGCGCAATATGTACGCCCAGCCAATATTGAACCCCGATAGCGAAGCGTGGTTCTCGCAAAACCTGGAGGCCTTCGCCAAAGCCTATGACCATGTCGCCGTCATGGCCATGCCTTATATGGAGCAGCAGAAAAATCCCGACCAGTGGCTGCGCAAGCTGGCGCAAACTGCGCTGCAGCGCATTAATCCGGACAAGCTGGTGTTTGAGCTGCAGGCGAAAGACTGGCGCGACGGCTCCGCTATTCCTGCGACCGTTCTTAAGCGGCAAATGCAAATCATCTCTGCGGAAGGAATCAAGAGCTTTGGTTATTACCCTGATGATTTCATCAAGGGCATTCCCGACATCAACGTCATTCGTCCAGAACTCTCGCTGAACTCCACGCTGGAGGCGGCGAAATGACCCTGGATATTCTGCTGCTGTGTATCTATCTCTACCCCAGCGTCATGGCGCTGGTGTGGATCACAGGAGGGGTGTATTACTTTTTTCACTGGGAGCGCCGCTACCTGAAAAATCACCCCGACCACAAACTCAAACTGCGCCATTATCCGCTGGTGTCGGTGATGGTGCCCTGCTACAACGAGGGCGCCAACATCAAGGAAACCATTGATAGCCTGTTGGAGCAGGACTATCCAAATTACGAAATCATCGCCATCAATGACGGCAGTAAAGACGATACCGGCGCGCGCCTGGATGAAATCGCCAAGGAACATCCCAGATTGCGCGTTATCCACCAGGAGAACCAGGGCAAAGCCGCGGCACTGAACAATGCGCTGGAGCATGCCCAGGGCGACTGTCTTGTCTGCATCGACGGAGACGCCCTGCTCGACCCCAATGCGCTGGTATGGATGGTGCGCCACTTCCTGAGCGAAAACGGCGTCGGCGCCGTCACAGGCAACCCGAGAGTCCGCACTCGCTCCACGATCATCGGTAAAATCCAGACTGGCGAGTTCTCGTCCATCATCGGCCTGATCAAACGGGCGCAACGCATCTACGGCACGTTGTTCACCATCTCAGGCGTCGTTTGCGCGTTCAGAAAAAGCGCGGTGCAAGAAATCGGCGGCTGGAACACCAGCATGGTGACCGAGGACATCGACGTCAGCTGGCGATTGCAAATGGCCGGTTGGAATATTCGCTATGAACCCATGGCGCGCTGCTGGGTGCTGATGCCCGAAACCATTCGCGGTCTGTACAAACAGCGGCTGCGCTGGGCCCAGGGCGGTGCGGAGGTCTGTCTGAAATACGGCTGGCGCTGTCTGTTCCAGGGCAAACTGCGGTTCTGGCCTCTGTTGCTTGAGTATCTCGCCAGCGTTTACTGGAGCTACAGCGTGATTGGCCTGCTTGCCTGGCGCTTGTTCACATTCTCTGAAGTTCCCACCGCGGAACAGGTGCTGACGTTTGAAGTCTGCGCCGTATTGATGATTTTTTTATGTCTGTTGCAGTTCCTGGTCAGCATTCTGATCGACCGTCACTACGACCAGGGACTGCTCAAAAACTTTCTGTGGTGTATTTGGTATCCGCTGTTCTACTGGATACTCAATATCGCCACGGTAACCATTGCAGTGCCCAAGGCCCTGTTTAGAAAGCGCAACCAACATGCAGTTTGGGAAAGTCCGGATAGAGGAGAAATTTTTCGTGGCTGAATCGACACAAAGGACACTTATTTACACACAGGCGTCACGGCGCACCAAAGGGCTCTGGTTAAGAGACGGAGCGATATCGCTTATGACCTGGATGCTGTGGGGATACCTGCTGCTACATCCTGTGTACTACTTCTTTTTCAATGACGGAGAGCTTATGTCGCCCCTGCTGCAACTGTCTCTCGTCGATATCTTGGCCTGGGCCGGCGGCATTCTTGCGGTGACGCTCTCACTGTATCATCTGTGGTCGCGGGCGCATCACTGCAAATGGTGGTGGAGACGCCGGAACCTGCTCAAGCAGGCCGAAATGGAGATGCTGGGAGAGGGATAACCCTCTTTCCATTCGAAGTAGACTGCGGCGACTAAGCCGCAGACAAAAAAAAGCCGGACACTGAGTCCGGCTTTTTTATGAGTCGCTTCCGTCAGATCAATGGAAGCTCATCAATGAAACAATCAGGCGACGCCCGGTTTACGCGCTTTAGCTGGCTCAGCTTGGCCTGCTTTTGCACGCGCTTCGGTTGCGGCTTTCTTGTTCCAGTATTCAGCATTCTCGATGCCCAGTTTTTCTGGATCGAAAGTGTACTCGGTCACGCCTTTCTTCTGCTGCTCTTCGTAGTCACGCAGCGCTCTCAGGGCCGGTTTGGCCATGAAGAAAATCACGACGATGCCCACGATGTTCAACCACGCCATCAAGCCTACGCCGATGTCGCCCATGCCCCAGGCCAGGTCCGCAGTTTTCACCGCACCGTAGAAAGTGGACGCCATGATGGCGACTTTCAGAACGAAAACCATGCCAGGAATATTCACAGTGCGTTTGATGTACGCCACATTGGTTTCCGCAATGTAGTAGTACGCCAGAATCGTGGTGAATGAGAAGAAGAACAACGCAAACGCGATGAACGGCTTACCAACGCCAGGCAAGGTGCTTTCAATCGCCATCTGGGTGAAAACAGGGCCATTGGCCGCTATTTCCGACGCCACATTCTGAACGAGGAAAGTCCCCTCGGCAGCGCCGTGAACGTTGTATGCGCCAGTGATCAGGATCATGAAAGCCGTCGCAGAACATACGAACAGCGTATCGATGTAGATAGAGAAAGACTGCACCAGACCTTGTTGCGCAGGGTGCTGTACTTCCGCCGCCGCCGCTGCATGAGGGCCACTGCCCTGGCCGGCTTCGTTAGAATAAACGCCACGTTTCACGCCCCAGCCAATCGCCGCGCCGAAGCCCGCCATTGGAGAGAATGCGTCGCCAACGATCATACTAATCACAGCAGGCAGTTGATCGATGTTCAGCGCCACGATAACGCAAGCGATGATGATGTAAGCCAACGCCATGAATGGCACTACGATTTCAGTGAACTTGGCGATACGTCTTACGCCACCGAAGATAATGAAGCCCAGGATAAGAACGACGACAACGCCGGAAACCAGCTTCGCGAAGCTTACTTCACCGAAGAAAGAAGTGTTGATGATCGAACCGGCGCCGAATGCAGTTTCAACCGCGCTACCGATGTTATTGGACTGAACACCAGGAAGGAACAGACCGCAAGCGATAATAGTCGAGATCGCGAAAATCCAGGCGTACCATTTCTGGCCCATGGCCTTTTCAAAATAGTAAGCAGGACCGCCACGATATTGGCCTTCATCTTCTTCTTTGTAAATCTGCGCCAGAGTGGATTCGATATAAGCAGTAGCCGCGCCTAAGAAAGCGACCATCCACATCCAGAAGACTGCGCCTGGACCGCCGAAACCGATAGCGGCGGCGACGCCTGCGATGTTGCCGGTGCCGACCCGGCCAGAGAGAGAGACCGCAAGGGCCTGGAAGGAGGAAATCCCTTTGTCAGAGCTGGTGCCCGAGAGGAGCAATCGCCACATTTCACCGAAATGCCTGACCTGGACAAACCTTGTCAACACAGAATAAAACAGACCCGCTCCCAGACACAGGTAGATCAGAGCTGGGCTCCAGATCAGGCCGTTCAGATAGTTAACAATATCTTGCATCAAAAATCTCCACGTAGAGTCTCTGTCGAACCGGACGCCGCATGCTGGCTACAGATTTGGATGAGACTGTTATTTTTGTAATGAAACGCTCGTGCGTATGGGATTTTCCCGGCGTCGTTTTGGTTGACCAACCTAACGCCCTAGGCTTCCCGGCATAAAAACCGGAGCGGATTATACAGCATCTTAGCCCCGTGTCTTTAACATGCGACGAATATCCTAACGGCGCATCGAGCAAAAGTTAGTCAGCACTTCCCGCAATTTCCGTCTTCACTTAGGATGGGATATTGGCATTCAACAAGTTACGGGAGAAAGCCGAAGTGCCGCAGCAGGAAGAAAACGCGAAATTGAGCGCTCGTCAGCAAATTGAGGCGGTATATCGGGCGGAATCCCGACGTATTTTGGCGACGTTAATCCGCTTATTGGGCGATTTTGACCTGGCGGAAGAGGCCATGCATGAAGCCTTCGCCGCCGCAACCGACCAATGGGAGCAGGAAGGCGTTCCCGCCAATCCGCGCGCCTGGCTGGTATCCACAGGACGTTTCAAAGCCATTGATCATCTACGTCGTCGCGCCCGCTTTGACGCCTCGCTAACCGATATTGCCGAACGGCTTTATGCGGAAGCGACAGACGCGGAAGACAAACAGAACGAAGATATAGAAGATGATCGCCTGCGCCTGATTTTCACCTGTTGCCACCCCAGCCTATCCACTGAGGCGCAAGTAGCGCTGACGCTACGAGAAATATGCGATCTCACCACCGAAGAAATCGCACGCGCCTTTCTTTCTTCACCCAGCACAGTGGCCCAGCGCATTGTGCGCGCCAAATCTAAAATACGGGACGCCCGCATTCCCTATGAAGTGCCGACCGAATCCGAGTTGCCGGAACGTCTGGAGTCCGTGCTGCATGTCATTTATCTGGTATTCAACGAAGGTTACTCCGCCTCCGCCGGCGATAGCCTCACCCGCAGCGACTTGTCTGCGGAAGCTATTCGATTGGGACGCCTGCTGGTGGAGCTGCTGAAGTCTAAAGCGGAGGCGTCAGAAGCGATGGGGTTGCTGGCGTTAATGTTACTTAGCGATTCCCGACGCGCCGCTCGCGCCAATGCGCAAGGCGACCTGATTCTGCTCGACGCGCAAGACCGGTCACTGTGGAATAAAGCGCAGATAGAAGAAGGCGTACAGTGGGTCACTAAAGCCTTAAGCGCCCAGAGCTTTGGACCCTACAGCCTGCAAGCGGCCATCTCCGCCATTCATGCTGAAGCTCCCAGCACGGAGGCGACTGACTGGTCTGAAATCATTGGTCTGTACACGTTACTGCTGCGCATCAACCCATCGCCGGTGGTGGCGCTAAATCGCGCGGTGGCGGTGGCCATGCGCGACGGCCCGCAACGGGGCCTGGAAATTATCGACACTATATTCGCCCAGGGCGAGCTGCATTCCTATCACCTCGCCCACTCCGCCAAGGCGGATATGCATCGCCGTCTGGGTCAGTTTGAGCAGGCGCGGGACGCCTATCAACAGGCGCTGGCATTAGCAAAGCAGGAACCCGAACGCCGATTTCTGGAGAGGCGTCTGGAGGAGCTGGCTGTGTCATTGAAGGACATTTAAAAAATTTTTTTGAATTTTTTCTGCAGCATGTCGATTTGCCGTTTTCCCAATCGACAAGGAAGTACATCAAGGGGATAGCTTTATTGAAACGCCCCTGACAATCAAAGACTGAAATAGAAATGGAGCGTCAACATGCGATTTTTGATCATACGTAAAGCAGACAAAAATACGGAAGCCGGCGTCATGCCTAGTGACGACCTGATCTCCGCCATGGGGAGCTACAATCAGGAGTTAGCGAACGCAGGGGCCATGCTTGATGGGACGGGTTTGAAGCCCAGCGACAAGGGCGCCCGAATCAAGTTTTCCGGCGGCAAGCCTACTGTATTCGACGGCCCTTTTGCGGAAACCAAAGAGCTTATCGCTGGCTACACCTTGATTCAGGCGAAGTCGAAAGAAGAAGCAATCGAATGGGCGTGTCGCTGGCCTGCGCTGGACGGCGACGGAGAAGTCGAGCTGGAAATCCGCCAGCTCTATGAACTGGAGGATTTCGCGCCCAGTGAAGGACTGGAGCAACATAAGGCCCTGCAAGCGCAATTGTCAGCTAAGCCGCCGCAGGTGAATACCTATCTATTCTTCAATGGCCAATGCAAAGAGGCATTCGAATACTACGCACAAGTCCTGGGGGGCAAAATCGAGTATTCGGTGACTTTCGCAGAATGTCCCGATCCGACTCAGAACCCTCCAGGCTGGGAGGATAAAATCATGCACATTTGTATGACAGTCGGAGATAGAAGATTAATGGCTTCAGATACCCCTCCCGGACACTTTGAAGAACCCAAAGGCTTCTTTGTGCAACTCGATATGGACACGCCTGAAGAAGCCGACCGCCTGTTCAACGCGCTGCTGGAAGGCGGTCAAGTGCGTATGCCGTTGCAGCAAACCTTTTGGGCCCAGCGCTTCGGCATGCTGGTGGACCGGTTCGGCACTCCCTGGATGATTAACTGCAACCAACCAGTCTGACCAGGGACATCCCATGTCACGCAACGAAAAGGAGACCGTTATGAACGCGACAAATCCCGTTGAGAACCAAGTTCGTCAGGCTCTGGGTAGTTGGGTGGAAGCCGCCTGCGCCAAAGATCTGGAACGTATCATGAGTCACTACGCGCAGGACGTTCGCGCCTTTGACGCCATTCTGCAGTTGCAATTCGAAGGCGTGGACGCCTATCGCAAACACTGGGAAACCTGTTTGTCTTACACATCAGGGCCCATGATTTTTGAGGTGGAAGATTTGCGCATTGAAACCGAAGGGGATTTGGCCGTCGGCCACTTTCTCAATCGCTGCGGCTGTGTGAGTGAACAAGGGGAAACGCAGAGTTCCTGGATGCGCGGCACCGTCTGCTATCGCCGTCGCGACGGCGACTGGAAGATTGTGCATGAGCATTATTCAGCGCCGTTCAGCGTACCCGATGGCGCAGCGCTGTTTAACCTCGTACCCTGACAGCGCGGACCAGGGCGGCACACTGATTAACTGTCGCTGCCCTGATTCCACTTCACTGCATAAAGGGAAAACACCATGAAATTTCTCTGCATGGCTTATTACAACGTACAAAAGTTCGCGGAGTTGAGTGAGGCGGAGATGCAGGCCATCGTCAGTCAATGCTCGGAATATGACCAAAACCTGCGTCGAAGCGGCGCAGTGCTCGCGCAAGGCTCTCTTGCCTCACCACCGTCTTCTTTGTGTATTCGCCCCAGCAAGAATGGCCCCATTGTTTCAGATGGCCCGTTTTTGGAGACTAAAGAGCAGATCGGCGGATTCTTTATGATTGAGGCGAGCAGTTTGGAAGAGGCGAAGGAACTTGCATTAAAGCACCCCGCGGCCAATATCGGTGAAGAGATGGGCTGGGGAGTTGAGATTCGCCCAATTGATAACTTCATTACCCTGTAAATAGCACGGCTGCTATTAGCGCCTTTTTCGTGGCCACACCTTATTAACCTGGAGAACTTATTATGAAATATCTATGTCTCGTTTATTACGACGAAAACATTATTAACGCTATGACCAAAAGCGAATGGGACTCGCTGAACGGAGAGTGCATCGCTTTCGGCGATGAGGTCAGACAAAGCGGACATTTTGTCGGCGGCAACGCACTGCAACCTGTGGAAACCGCCACCACCGTGCGCGTCCGCAATGGCCGCGTCACCACCACCGACGGCCCATTCGCAGAAACCAAAGAGCAGCTGGCTGGCTTTTACATGATGGAAGCCCGCGACCTGAACGAAGCTATCCAACTCGCTGGACGTATTCCTCCTGCTCGACTGGGAAGCATTGAAATTCGCCCCATTCGTGAACTGCAAGCGCCAGAGTCGGCCGGGTAAACCGGCGGCCTCTGGCTGATCTTTGAGGACTCAACTAAGCAGCACTCAATGCGCAGCAATCCTTTTAGCAAATAAGGCCTGATCTAGTTTATCGAGCAAATCGCTTTCTGCATGTTGCTGAAAAGTCGGATACTGTTTGACCCCATTGTGAGCCAACAGCTTTGTATAAAAATGAGAAAACAGAAGCAGCGTCAACTCAGATGCGGTCAGTAGCCGTTCGACATAACAGGCCCAGCCCTCTTTTCCCGTCATCTCTGCATAGGTCTCGTCGAATAACAGATGCATGGTAAGTCGCCTTGCCTGATCATTCGGCAAAGAATTGACTCCCATGACTTTCGCCAACTCACGATGCCACGCAACAATTGATGTTATGTCCGGAACGCTTTCCATTTTCCCCATCAGGACTACTTCCTGTTTTCTTTGCGTATCACCAGCTTCAGGCCAGACCACACCTCGTCCACCGCGCAAACTTTCACATCCACTAAACCCATAGGCAAAGCAATGCGCCGGACTTCATCTTCCGTCATATCCGTCGTCACCTTGGAGGCCTTTTTAGGCCAGGATATCCAGATCATGCCATTCTGTTTGATATGATCAACCAGGTTCCCAAGCTCTGACTCCAACTCATCACGGCTTTTTGTAAAGAAGTGGATCATGTCCAAATCAGGACGGAGCGCATCAACAAGCAGCACATTGTCAGGCAGAGGGCTAACCAGCACTGGGTAATCAACCGGCGCATTTGACGCATAAAGCACAAAACCTTCTTTAACGCCCAGCTTCTTAGATAATGGGGTGTTTGAATAGCCCGACAAACGTTGCTCCCGACAGGAATGCCCAATTAACATGGTTATTGCTAGCGTCGTATCTACAACTAAACGCCTGAAGACAGGAATGCACTGATTTTCCTATTAACGCTAAAAACCTCTTTCTTCACTGCTGGATGAATGAGGAAAAAACAAATTAACCAGCTCAAAAGGCCCTTGGTCTCGTAGTAAACCTGATGCGTAACTTTCGTTCCTGACTCGCACGCAGCGAATTGAAGCCTCTGGTGCATGTGCTTTATCGGCATACTTCGATCAGCTGCAGCTTCATTGCCGTCATCCAATTTAGTCGACTTTTCAATCATCCTGACTTCTTTAAGGTAGTCATATAATTCAAAGTCTATTGTGGTGGTCGCCAAAGCATTGTCGCCAACTAAATACCGCATGAGATATCCATCCGGCCTCTCCTTGCTTCCCTTGAACTCCACCGCAACCAATTTTTTAGCCTTCAGCCATTTATCCGCATTTTCAAGCAAAACTAATTCGCGAAAAACGCGCTCAACTCCAGCGTTAATGGTGTACTCAAAACTTCTCATCATAAAGCGTCATCAATTTTATCTTTTTGAAAAGAAAAACTATTTACTATCCAGCCAACCATTGCTGACCTTCACGACAGCATTAGTATGATTAGAGTAAAAAATTAGACGCATTATGGCGAGACATATCAATAACGGCACTGAAGGATAAAGCCCAATGAAAATGAAACTGTACCTATAAGCCAGGGGCCGCCCCCTGGCCTGGTAGTCAATGGCCTCAGTCGTATTGAGCTTCCCAAGTCACCGTGTAAACCGCTGTAATGCTTTGGCTTTTGGGCGCGCCAGATGTACCGTTGCCGGAGTTAAACTGAACAAGGTAGTCCTTTCCTTCCTGCACAGGTATCTCCAGGTAGGAAACCCCGTCTTTAAAGCCGTTTTTGGGCGTGAATTTGATGGTTTCCCGATAGCCGTTTCCTGTCACGGTGACATCTCCGTCAACGCTCATACACACCGCCCGTTCCGGGCAGTCGACAAATAAAGCGTCGATATTGAAATTCACTTTCAGCAAACCGCTGCTTGTTGCGCGAAACTTATGATTGATAGCGCCGCCATGCCCCAAGTCGACGGAAGCTCTGCTTTTTTCGTCACGCTGGATTTCGCCATTAATGAAATACCTTAATACAGCGCCGTTGTCATAGGGAGAGTAGTCCAGATCGTAGCGCATGGAGGATGTAGCGCCATTGGCGGAGGCGCTTAAATTATAGGATTGATGCAGCGGCGTCGCTTCCCGGTATGTCGTGGACTCCCACTCTGATTTTCCAACCCCGTCTACCTTGGCTCTGGCGGCTGTCTTGTAATATTCGAAGATGGTGTCCGCCGACATGGCGGGCGTGGAGACGATCGAGGCGGCCAAAGCCAGCACTGCGAATTGCGTTTTCATTAATGAAGTTCCTTTTAAGTATTAGCCTGCTGTCGAGAATCAGGTATTCAGCGAGACAGCCATGACTGGCGCTGCCGGACCTGAAACGGTTCCCGACGCAGGTTAACCAAGCGCTCCATGCCTGACTTGTAAAAAAGTACTGTCTATCCCGGCATTGCCATTCCTAATGCCAGGATAGATCCGCCAACGGGATTAAAACCGCACGCGGTAGAACGTGGCGTACAACACAGGCACCACACAAAGGGTCAGAATCGTGGAGAACAACAGGCCCGCCATGATAGCGATAGCCAGCGGCTCCCACATTTCGCCTCCACCCAGATACAACGGCAGCAGCCCCAGCACCGTCGTTGCGGTGGTCAACAAGATCGGCCTGGTGCGTTGCTGCGCAGCGTTGATAATAGCCTGACCATGCTCGACGCCTTCCGCCAGCTCCAGATTAATACGCTCCAACAATACAATAGCGTTGTTGATAACAATCCCAGCCAGAGACACAACGCCGAGGAAAGTCATAAAGCCCATAGCGCTGTTCAATGCCAACAGCCCCGCCGATACGCCGATCAAACCCAGCGGAATCGTGCTCAGGATAATGATCGCCTTGCGGATGGAGTTGAACTGACCGACCATCAAAATCAGAATGACAAAGCCAGCAATAGGCAGCTTATCGACGATAGACTGGTTCGCTTTGCCAGAACTTTCCGATTCGCCGCCCAGTTCATAGCGAGTGCTGGTCCCCCACTCTTGCTGCTGCTCCTTGAGCCAGGGCGTCAGCTCAGCGAACTTCTCCGCCGCAGTGATGTCCCCTTCCAGTTGAGCGCCAACGGCGACGGTCTTCAGGCCGTTACGACGAAAGATCTTCGCGGTGTCCCAAACCACTTCAATATCCGCCACCTGCGACAGAGGAACAGACTTACCGGTGGATTGCACATAGACCGACAAGGAACGAACGCCGCTTATATTGTTGCGATTGGAGCCTTCCGCCCGCACCATCACGGGAATGATATCCTCCCCTTCCCGGTACTCCGTCAATTCCAGCCCGCTAATGCCCGCTTGCAGAGACACCGCAATATCCTGACTTGTAACGCCAGCCCTAAGCGCCCTAGGCTGATCGATATGGATCACCAGCTTCTTGATGCGCTGCCCCCAATCATCAGTGATATTGGTCAGGCCGCCGATTTCACGCATCTTCGCTTTCAAGGCGTCAACGCGACGAAACAGCACATCCGCATCTGATCCGCTTAACCGCACTTCCACCGGATTCGCCACAGAGGGTCCGTTGGCCATGGGTTTAATCGTGGCTTCAAGATCTGGATGGTTATCCAAAGCATAGCGGCTGATCCGGTCAATCAGGCCACCCACCAGCTTGGCGTCGCTGGCGGTGACAATCATCATCGCATAGCTGCTGTTATTGGGTTTTGGGTTATAGGACAGAATGATTCTGGGACCGGCGTTGCCGACATAACTGACCCATTTGGTGACGCCTTCCTTGCGCGATTCCGTCACCTGCAGTTCGGACTCGATAAAGCCTTCCATGTCCGTGACCATCCGCCTTGTCTCTTCTATCGCCGTACCTTCCGGCAGTTTCAGCTCCACCTGAAAGTAATTCCGATCAGAAGGCGGGAAGAATATCTTCGGCACATAACCGAATCCTTTCATGGCCACGATAAACACCAGCAATGTAACGACAAGCGTCACCGCCCGATTTCTCAGCAAGGTCGTCAATACGCTGCGGTAGGTGCGATAGAACATCGATCCGTAGCTTTCCTCCTGTTGAGTGACTTTGAGGAAGTACACGCACAACATGGGAACCACGGTGAGAGAAATAACCCAGGAGGCGAGAAGAGTAATCGCCACCACCTTAAACAGGGAGGAGGTGAATTCGCCGACATTGGACTCCGCCAGATAGATCGGCAGAAAAGCGGCGATGGTCGTCAACGAGGCGGTCAGCAAGGGGATACGCAGCTCCATGGCGGAATCTATGGCGGCGTCTGTGGCGCTCTTGCCCTTCTCCATCAGCACCATGATGTTCTCCGCCATCACAATGCCGTTATCCACCAGCATCCCCAGCGCGATAATCAGCGCCGCCAGAGAAATCTGATCCAGTCCGATATCCAGATAAGACATCACCAGAAACGCTAACAGCATGGACAAAGGAATCAGGGTGGAGACCACCAGGCCCGTTCTCAGGCCCAGAGTGAACAACATGACGATGGAGACAACTGCGATCGCCTGCAACAGGTTGGAGACAAAGTCGCTGACTTTCTGATCCACTTCTGCGGGAGAAAAGCTGACCAGATCAAACTCAATGCCGTAGGGATATTGCTGCAACAGCTCATTCATCATCGCCGAGACCTGCTCGCCCAGCTCAATATTATTGCCGCCTTCCCGCATGGCCACCGCCACCGCCAGCGCAAACTCACCGGATGAGTGCAGCAAGGATTCCGGCGGGTCCACATAACCGCGCACCACTGTGGCGATGTCTTTCAAATACATCAAACGGTTGCTGCCGGGGATATTAATGATGGTCTGCTCTATGTCTTCTACCGACTCAAAGTTGCCGCTTGGTTCAAGCGATATGCGCTCACGTCCCAGATTAAAAGAGCCGCCGGAAATAATAATATTGCGCGTTTCCAACGCCTGCGACAGCTGGCTTGGAGACAGCCCCAGCTCAGACAGACGAGAGTTATTGTATTCAACAAAAATACGCTCTTCCTGTTCGCCCCAGATTTCCACTTTGGCGACATCCGGAAACCTCAGCAGCTCCGTTTTCACATCATCGGAGATCTTTTTCAGTTCCGCGTAGTTAAAGCCTTCCGCCGTAATAGTCATGACAATGCCGAACACATCGCCGAACTCATCGTTCACATAGGGACCAACGACGCCATCGGGAAGATCAGTGGAAGTGGACTCGACTTTGCGTCGCAGGTTGTCCCAGATCGGGCGCATGTCCTTGTAGCTTTCCTTGATGTTCACCGTAACGATGGACACGCCGGTACGGGATTCGCTTTTCACGAAATCCAGCTCTGGTATTTCCTTCACCGCTTCTTCAATCTGCGAGGAAACCAGCTCCTCCACCCGCTCGGGACTGGCCCCTGGGAAATAGGTCACCACCTGCGCCGCCCGCATGACGAACCCCGGGTCATAAGCGCGAGGCATCCCCAGGAAGGTCATGGTTCCGGCTACTGCAATCACCAGCAGGAGAACAATCGTGAGCCGGTTATTCTCTATCGCAAGCCGTGTGATATTCACTTGCTCCCCTCCGCGGTCAGGCGCACTTGCAAGCCAGAGTGCATCTTGCTCATGCCGGCGGTCACCACTTCATCCCCCTCTTCCAGGCCCGACAGGATTTGAATACCGTTGTTCTGAATCGCTCCGGTAGTCACCGCGTGGCGATTGACCACGCCTGTCGAGTCGTTTTCATGGCTGACCGTCCATACGTAGCGGCCATCGCCATCTTCCTGCACCACATGAGGCGGAACAAAAATAGCGCCGTCCTGTCCCGTCGCTTGCGGTGGACGGCCTCTAACCGTGACGGACATGCCCGGCAGAATGTTGTATTTAGGGTTCGCCGGCATGCTAAAAGTCACGTTGAACAAACGCGTCGCTTCATCCGCACGGGAGGACACTTCTTTTAGTTTCAGGGGAAAACTCTCGCCAGGAATGCCGGAGAACATTGCCTGCACTTCCGGCTCTGTCCCCTCCTGCGCGGTAATCATCAAGCTTTCAGGAATATCCACTTTCACCAACAGAGAAGAGATGTCCTGCAGCGCATAAATCGGCTGCATGGCGGAGACTTCTTCATAGTTTTCAACATAACGCTTGGCGATCCTGCCGCCGAACGGCGCCTTCAGTTCGGTGTACTCCAGATTTCTCTGCGCAGACTCCAGCGCCGCCTGGGCCGCAATATCCTGCGCCTGCAATTTGCTGAAATCCGACTGGGAAATAACGCCTTTGCCGATTAGGGATTTACCCCGCAGGAAATCATCATGAGCCTGCTGATAATCCGCCTGACGACTCTTGAGCTGAATGAGGAAGTCAGTATCGTCCAGCTTCGCCAGCACCTCTCCTTCCTTCACAATCTGCCCTTCATTCACGTTTAGACTATGCAGTTTCCCTGTCACCCGAAACCCCAACTCCGCCTTCTGCGCCGCATCCACCGTACCGGGAAATTCACGCCAGTTCGCATTCTCCACCGCTCCCACCACAAGGGTCCTGACGGGACGCAAAGGTTTTTCCTCCGTCGTCTGTTGGTCCGTTTCAGAACAACCTTGCAATACGCCAAGAGAAAGCAAAATCGCCATAAAACTGAACTTGCTTAGACTGGTCATCGTGACTCCCTAGCTATTGATCTACTGTTAAATTTAACCCGGCGGACGCAAAGAACCGATGCGCCATGGAATGGCGGAATTATGGCTGGTTAGGGGGAGAGGGGCCAGTTTTCGTTTTAGCACGGGAAGATTAGAGAACTCCCAGATCGAGCTTTGTCCAGGATATGGAGTCAAGACAGCGAAGACCGCTAGCCATATATTCCTATACCGATAGAGCAATACGCCTAAGGCCGTTCTCTCAGTAAAATGCACTTGCATTGTAACCGTACGTAACTTGTTTCTAAGCTCCACTTCATTTCGCTTCACCTGTTAGAAATGATGTAATACAAGGGATGTTTCCTTCATGTATTCCAGCCGCCTCTTCGCGTTTAAGCATTGGTCCGATATCACTGTCGTGGACCTTCCCCTTATCGAATCCCCCTTTTTTGCCGCGAGCTATGCAGACCGTTGCTTGAGCAACGACTTCAAGGTTAGTGATGTCGCAAGCAATCTATGCGGCTATCACTTCCGCTCGGGGTTTGGAGCTTTTCCAGGTCGTGGTTCACCCCACTTCCGTAAGTGGAGAGATGACTTTGTCAAAGGCGTTGAACGCGGCGAAATACTGTTGGTTTTTACCGATAATAAAAAACCTTTCTGTCCAGTTATCAGCGAGAGCGAAGAGGGAGTCGCACCTGTTAGTTCAGAGGCGAAGCTTGCTGAACGTTTAATTGCTCGCGCCAATCCAGCTCCACCACCACCGCCAGCGGTGACTGGTGAAGTTATGGAGGTTACGTCCTTAGGTGGAAACCCTGGCTGGTCAAGCGCTCCCAGTGAAGCTCGAAATGCCTCATCTTCTACTACACCCAGTTCGCCGGCAACAACCCAGACATCAATAAAGCAACAGGGATCTGAAAACGCCCAGATTCAAAGCAATAAAGCTGCTGCTCAAGAAGCTCAGCCCTTTTTTGAAGACAGTGCCCCCCCCCCAAAACCAGCTATACCAAAAGCTCAGCCGTCAAACGAAACAGAGTTCAACCAGCCTGAAAACTGTAAAGGATGGGGGTTAACAACTGATGAGTGTGTCAACGAATATACGGCTGAAGTGAAAGATGTATTCAATCGCTGGGGCACTCTATCCCCTGAAGAACGATCAGGCGAGCTCAGCGCCGCACTAAATAAGCAATTAGCGAAAGAAGGGATTCCAGCAATATCGATTATAAGCCGGCCAATAAAAGGCGCACTGTTTGACTTCAAATACTGGGTAGTATTAGTTGATAAGAGCTTGATCATGCAGTCATCACTGGCTCAGGTCGAGCAGATGCAGCTGGCAGACCATTTGCTCCATGAAGCAAGACACGCAGAACAATGGTTTGGTATGGGGCAGCTTTATGCTGCTAAAGGTGGCGACCCTAACGATATCGACCTGCGCGCCGATGTCGCGGAAGTGGCCAGGATGAATCCTCTTGACCCAGAGTCTGATAAGGGGCAAGCAATCGACAAAATGTTCCAATATGTCTACGGTGATAATTTTGATGATCGTGACGCTGTATATGACCAGCTAGACAAGGCTGAAGATGTATTAAAAGCCACGGTTGTTAGACGTGATGCGCTACGACAAGATCCAAACGCAACAGCAGAGGCTATTGAATTGGCGCAAGCAGATGTCGCTGGCGCGAATCTCCAATACATGAAGGCAGTTAAAGCATATCAAAACTTACCGGAAGAGGCTGACGCATGGGCTACCGGAGCTAAGGTACGAAAAGCTTGGTAGAAAAGCGAACTAGTTATTAACCCACTACCTGGATAATTTAAGATGGAAGAGCTAAAAGAGTTAGAAGAAATTGTGGACCTATACCTAAGCGGGAAAAGTAATGGTCTTGATTTACTGTCATTTATCGCAATTGACCATGATAAAGAGTTCGCGTCTTTAGGCGATATTTCATTTACACCTTACAACACCATTTTTGATTCGGGGTTCCTATCCTTTTGTACAGAAAAAAATCCCTCAACAGCAGAATCACTGGAGCTCCACCTTTCACCTGAAACAGCTATATCTCTAGCAGATTTGAGCAAATGTTGGGGGGATTTTAGAAGAGTGCCGACCACCCCGGGTGGCCGCCCCTACAACTATGCCTTCCCCAAGGTGTTAAAGCCGTCATATCAATATTCAGGGTATATTCGCGCACAACTAAGCGCTCCAGTCGACACGCCGGATTCAAAAGTGATTGTTATTATGATTAGCCGTGATCCTATTTCTAAACCATAATTTTCACTAAATTTAAGATGCAATCACTTTATGGATATGGCAGCGACTATTGAAACACTTAAAGCTCAGTGCCCTAACTTCGAGTATTACTACGCCATCGTGGATTGCGCTCAAGATGACAGCCTGTATGAAAAGATACAATTAAGTGGGTGCCAATATTCAGCACTACTTGAAGCTGAAGCGAGCGAGGAACTGCTACGAGTTTCGCCTCACATTATTGAACTAAGAGAAAATGCTTTCTGCTCATGGCTTCTAGCTCACGGATGGGGCCGCTCATGGGCGATTTATATCGCCAGTCAGCGTCCAATTGGTTATCTAATACGACACTTCAAAAAATTATCGAAGGTCACAGGTCCACAGCGTCAAAGCTGGTTCTTCCGATACTATGACCCAAGAGTATGCCGAGACTTGCTCCCTATATGCGACGCATCTCAATTAAACCGAATCATAGGCAAGGCCGGTGTTTTTTGGATGGAGGGTTTAGATTCCACTACCACACTAAAGTACTCATGGAAACCCAGCCAGCTAGAATGCTCCACATACCTGGTTAACGGTGACAATCAAGCCATTAAGCAAATCATTCACCATCCAGAAAAAGGACAGGCTGATGACGATGGTGACTCATATGTGAGTGTAAGCCAGAGCCAATATGATACTCTGAAGGAAGGCGCGCACCGCAACTTCATATTAAGCTTAATTAAAGAAGTTTCCACACGTCATCCAGACAAAGCCAAAGTATATAGCCAAGAACAACTAATCAGGTATATTGAGTTCGCCTTGACACAAATGAATGAGTTGGGCGGACATGGAGCACATTCCGCTAATTACTTCATCGAGGCCTGCTTCTCGTTTGGATGGGACTTTTTATCAAATCCTGATTATTACTGGGTCAGAGAGAAGTTCCTAGATAACCCAAGCATGGGAGACCCAAACAAGCGTTTAAAATCGCTTTTCGAGTATTGCCGCAGCCAACACAATAAGCAGCTGTAAAAAATAATTACTATGTATTACCCGTATCAATCTTGAGAATCATCTCAGGTTTTCTTAACGGCCCCCTAAAACACCGTAATCAGAGAGCCGCAAAGGTAATACGGAAACTCACCGTGCACTATCACCGGAACGCAGACCAGCTCCAGATGGATTGTTAAGTTCTAATTACTTCTATTTCGCAAATCCGTCACTTGATCGTACCCAATTCCCCAGTTATCCGTATTGACCTCATCAATAACCACAAATGTGGTTTCGGGATTTTTGTTGAGTACATCCACCATTAGCTGAGTGGCGCCTTTTATAAGTGCTTTTTTCTGTTCGCGGGTGACGTTTTCATCTGTCACTTTAATGTTTATGTAAGGCATATTTTTTACCTGTTTTAGACGCGTTAATTAGTCGTTGGATAGATCTGCGTACATCTTATTAACAATTAGCCACTGACCGTTTTCTTTTAACAAACCCAGATAATCCACGTAGTTGTATTCGAACAGGGGGCAAGCCACTTTTACCATGGCTTGCTCCCCCGTTATCTCCACCGAAAGTAATCGAAATTCATAGGGTAAGCCCTGCTCAGAAGGGACAGGACGGCTTTCCACCGCGTCGAGCCAGTCCTTGAGAGAGCGTCTTAACCCTGGCGCTTTTAGTACAGCGTCAGTGTGGAAGATGCGCTCTAGCAGTGCAGTATCGGCGTAATGAAGTCCTTCAAAATAGGCTCCAACGATGTTGATGATGGTTGTGAAATCTGTCTGGCCAAAATCAAGCTCGCTCGTTCTATGTTTTAAACCCCTGTCCATTCTTTTCCCCTTCGATTGCTGGCGTTGATGACGCTTAAGCCGTCGTTATGCCGCTGCTTGGCGTTGCTCGTTGTTCAAAGCAGTTTGAAAACTCGCCATTGATAAAACATGATCAATCATCTTTTGTGTGTTGGGCCCAATATGAATATCCACGGGGAAACTGGCGCCCCAACGTGAATACACAGTCAACATGATGTCAGCTGCAGACACCGTTTCGCCCCCAAGGAAGTTCTGCTCCGTTAATCTGTCTTCAACCACATTCCACAGTTGATTTATGCTGCTTGCCGCAGAGGCGTAGGCGGATTGTTTTGCAGATTCACTGAGGTCTGTATTGGCTACAAAAAATAGCTTGCTATAGGCGGGGTGCATGGTTGCGTTGGCGAACATGATATTTTGAATGGCCTGAGCCCGTGCTGCTTTCTCGGTCGGGAACAAAGCATTTGGGTGAGTTTCTAATAAATGCAGCATGACTGCGGCGCCTTCTGTATAGGTCTTACCGTCCTTTTTCAAAACAGGCACTGTGCCAACAGGGTTAATGGCTTGGAAGTTTTCTACAGCTTGTTTGCTTATGATCTGAACGGGTTGATTGAGTTCGTGAAGTACTACCTGGGTCGCTAGGGAACAGGCGCCTGGAACGTAATAAAGTGTGTACATGATGTGTTCCTTCTTCTGAAGCTGTTTGGTTTGATAAATAGTCTGTCGTCCTACTTGTGGCCAGACAGCTTCGTCGTTGCATTTGATGGGCCAGTTGGTAGGTCAACAGCTGCAAGTCTAGAGTTTCTATTTGTTTTGATATATCGCTACAATGGGAACCGATAGTTTCTGTTATGGAAACTATCGGTCCAATGATAACTACCTGCTTAACGTCCATGGATAAACTCAGAGCGCTTCAATTCTTTGTTCGACTGGCTGATCTCGGCAGCTTTACGCGAGTCGCTGAGCAAACCAATACCACCAAGTCCATGATCAGCAAGGAGATCTCCAAGCTGGAAGAAAGCCTGGGAGCGCGATTGCTTCACCGCTCCACCCGCAATATAGAGCTGACCCATGTGGGCCAAGGTTATTTACAAAGGGCAAGAGCCATATTGGCGCAACTGGATGACGCAGATTCATTCGTGCAAGACTTGCAACAGCACGCTAAAGGAAAGTTGAAAATCAATGCGCCCATGGCATTGGGCCTGACAGATCTATCTTTGGTCTTTGCTGACTTCATGGAAGCTTATCCAGATATTCAGTTAGATATTCATTTGGGAGATGAAAACACGGACTTAGTGGAGCAAGGATTTGATTTGGGCTTTCGAGCTTCCAGTCGTCCTTTCGACTCGCAATACGTGGGCCGGCCACTTACTCGCTTTGAATATCGTGTATGTGCCGCCCCCAGCTATTTAGAAAGTCACTCTAAAATTGCCGCAGCAGCAGATTTGAGTCAGCACAACTGTTTTGTGTACAGCTACTTTCAAGGTAAAAATCTGTGGCCTATCGGCGAAGGCGTCACGATAGAGGGCAAACTTAGAGTTAACAGCACCATCTTCATGATGGAGGCTATTAAACGTGGACAGGGTATAGGTTTTATTCCCGAATTTGTCTGCCGCGACGCGATAGAAAAAGGTGAAGTGGTGGAGATTCTCGCTGATGAAACCAAACCCAACCTCACACTGTACGCCTTATACCCAGCGCGACGCTACGTACCGCCTGCGTTAACTCACTGTATTCAGTTTCTTGAAAAGTGGTTTGAGAGATAGTGCTTATTTATAAATTGGGGGCTGGGTATATTTGAGGTGGTTGGAGTAGTGGATATTCCATTGACTATAGATTCATTACTCGAGGGTCTTCCTTTAAGCTCAAGCCATAATATGTCTAAACTTTTGTGTGAGAGGTTTTGTCGCTCACTATTGGCGTTTTAAGGAAGCTGCAACGTGCTACCTCAGGCACATATCCGGGGCGGATTGTTGAATCGTTTCTTCCTCAATTTGTGAGGTAGATTCTTGACTGTGCGAGTCTATATGCAATGCCGCCCCTAGCCCAAAGTAAAACAATTTTGTGGCGTGTGTTTTACAATCATCCCTTCAAGCTATTATTGTAAGCTGGCTCTTGCTTCCTATGCCGATAGGGTTATACATCCTGACGTCTCCGGATAGTAAAATATTCTTGCATTGTACTAATACGTAACACTTCTTAGCTCAGCGTCATCTCCGCCTTAAGGGTCAGGAAAGGCGTAATACAAGGGATGTTTCCTGCATGTATTCCACCCGCTCTTATGCATTTAAGCACTGGTCTGATATCACTGTCGCCGATCTTCCATTTATCGAGTCTCCCTTTTTTGCAGCGAGCTTTGCCGACCGTTGCTTGAGCAACGACTTTAAGGTCAGCGATGTCGCCAGCAATTTATGCGGCTATCACTTCCGCTCGGGGTTTAGGGCTTTTCCTGGGCGTGGATCTCCCCACTTCCGCAAGTGGAAGGATGACTTTGTCGGAGGCGTTGAGCGCGGCGAAATACTGTTGGTTTTTTCTGATAAGAAGAAGCCTTTCTGTCCAGTTATCAACGAGAGCGAAGAAGGTCCAGTACCTGTCAGTTCGGAGGTGAGACTTGCCGAGCGTTTGATTGCTCGCGCCAATCCGGCCCCACCGCCGCCCCCGGCGGTGACTGGAGAAGTCATGGAGGTCACGCAATTAGCCGGCAATCCCGGCTGGTCTAGTGAGAAAAGAGCGTCCAGTAGCCATCAAGCTTCCGCTGCTGCAGCGCCCGCCGCCGCACCAAGCTCTGCGCCAGCACAGGCGAAAGGGCCCGATGAGGAAGCGCAAGCACAGACATTAAAGAATACCGCTCAGGAAGGGCTGCCGTTTTGTGAGGAGTGTGAAAAGGCCGCCGCGCCAGCAAACGCACCCAAGTCTGAAGATACCCCCGCGACCAGTGATAAAACGGGCGTAAACGACAATGGCGAAACCTCTCAGGATAACGTCAATTCCTGCAAAAACGGCCACCCCATCAGTATGGTCACTGGCGAAGAGTTATTAGACCAACTGGATTTTAAACTCTCTGGACCCCTCCCTCTGATTTGGAAAAGAACGTACAAGTCCTCCAACCATAATCAGCGCGGATTAGGTCATGGCTGGACACACTTTCTTAGCCAGCAGTTAGAAGAAATTGATGGCCGTATCGTCTTTACAACGGATGAAGGACGTTACATCGATTTCCCTTTGCCGTCAGAAGGCGAGATGGTCCGAAACAGTGCGGAGCACTTTGAGCTGCATCGCTTGGGCGAGCGCCACTTCGTGCTAAAACAGCTGGGTAAACCCAGCCTGGCTTTCTCAGGCAATAACGGCGTATATCGACTTGAGTCTGTGCTGGATTCGTTGGGTAACCGTATTGATGTCAGCTATTGGGTGGAGTTAGAAGAGCATGAGCGTCCGGTAACGATTGTAACCACCTCCGGCGGCAAACGGTTGCATCTACTGCATAACGCATACGGTTTGATCTGTGAAGTCCAGAATGTCCATGACGACGGTCGCGTAGATAGCCTCGTTAAATATCAATATGACGAAGCCCAAGATCTGGTTGCAGTAACCGATCCTGCTGGTAATAGCGAAACCTTTGGTTATCGTAATCACGTGATTACCCGTCACACCCTCAAGACTGGCTTCAGCGTCTATTTTGAGTGGAATCGCTATGACAAATCCGCTCGCTGCTTACGTCAGTGGTGCGACAACGGCATCTATGACTATCGCTTTGAATGGGACTTAAAGAACCGTATTTCTCAAGCCACCGACAGTAATGGCGGGGTCACCACCTACCATTACAACGAGCGAGGGCAAGTAGTAAAAGAGATTGATCCAGAGGGCGGCGTCACCCGCAGAGCATATGATGCAGCGGGTAATCTCATCGAGGAAACCAACCCCAACGGACACAGTACTCATTACGCCTATAACGACCAAGGAAAGCTGACAACCCTGGTTGATGCGAGTGGCGGTATTTACAAGATCGATTACAACGCAGACGCCCAACCTATCAGCATCACTAATGCGCTCGGGCATAAGTGGACGCGAGAGTATGACCCGCGTGGATTAATGACGGCGCTTATCGATCCTGCCGGCCACAAAACGCAGTATAAATATAACGACCAAGGGAATCTCGAAACGGTCACAGACGCTCTCGGCAACGAGAAAGGTTATCGCTGGAACCGGAAAGGACAGCTGATCAGCGAAACCAATAACAATAAATCCACGACGTTCACCTACAACGACAACGGCGATATTAGCGTCGCCTCGACGTCAGAAGGTGAGGTTACCGCCTACAAATATGACCTGAACGGAAATATCACAGAGGTCAAACAACCAGACGGCTCTGTAGTTCGACTGCGGTATAACGCCAATGATCAGCTGACGCACTTCATTGATGGCGCCGGACGCACTACTGAATATGTCTACGATGGTTTATCGCAGGTACGGAAAAAAATTGATCCGGCCGGAAACGTATTCGAGTACCTGTACGATAATGAACGCAATCTGGTTGGCCTGATAAACGAAAAAGGCGAGCGCTACGAGCTTGCTTATGACCGTAATGAGCGCCTGATCCGCGAAGTTGGGTTCGATGGGCGTGTGCAGCAATATCAGTATGACCCTGCCGGATATTTGAAGGCTCATATCGAGGGCTTGCACTCTAACGAACAGGCGCAGACCACCCTCTTTAAACGCGACCGCATGGGGCGTCTGCTGGAAAAACACAGCCCTGATGGTGAGGTCACCCGCTTTGGCTATGACGCCAACGGTCAGTTAATCAAAGCAGCAAACTCTAATCGCAGCGTTCAATTTGGCTACAACACGTTAGGACAGCTAGTCGAGGAACGGCAGGACTACGCTGTCCTTCGCCATCAGTATGATGCGCTTGGTCACCGCACCCAAACAACTTTGCCTGATGGGCGCCGACTGGAATTTGGGTACGAATCAAATGGTTTGTTTAATCGCGCAAGCTTCAATGGCGAGTTGCTCGCCAAGGTTCAGCGCGACCAGGAAGGCCGTGAGATGCGAAGACAACAGGGCGCTGTCGAGTCTCGCTATGAATATGACGTCATGGGTCGCCTGGTCCGTCATCAAGTAAGTAGTCGCCAGACCAAAGAACGCATCATTGAGCGTCGCTACAGTTACGACGTTGGCGGTAACTTGGCTCTGATTGACGATTTCAAAAAGGGAGCGACGCACTACCATTACGACGCTCTGGATCGTTTGAAAGCCGTCGAGAGTTATTGTAACGAGGAGTTTGCATTCGACCCAGCAGGCAACATCCTGGAGGGCGCTAATCAAGCCAAAGGCAACCGTCTCAACTTCCATGGCGATCGCCACTTTGAGTATGACGAAGCAGGAAACCTCATCAGGGAGAAGCGTGGAAAAGGCGGAAAACTTGAGACGCGCTACTTCTACAACAAACAAAATCAACTGGTTGCTGTAGAGAAAGATGGGCAAAGAACTGAGTACAAGTATGACGCTCTCGGTCGTCGCGTCAGTAAGCAGGATGCTTTTGGGAAAACGGTGTTCCTATGGAATGGCGACGTTCTTCTATCCGAGCAACGTAAGCATCTGAGCAAAATCTACGTTTACGAGCCGAACTCGTTTAGACCGCTAGCCTTTATTCAAGATCAAAAAGTCTACCACTATCACCTCGATCACCTCGGTACACCGCAGGAAATGACGGACGCCAAAGGCAAAATCGTTTGGTCTGTGCGTTACAAGGCTTATGGCAACCTGGCGCTAAAAGAAACCGAAGAGGTTGAAAACTCGCTGCGTTTCCAAGGCCAGTATTTCGATGACGAGACGGGACTGCACTATAACCGCCATAGATATTACGACCCTGGCAGCGCGAGGTTCATCAACCAAGACCCGGTTGGACTGGTTGGAGGAACCAACAATTATCTATATGTACCCAATCCGACAAGCTGGGTTGACCCATTTGGCTTGACGGCTAAGCCTGGAGATTGTCCAGATGCCGTACCGGCAAACTATGACATTATGGAGGATCGGTTTAACAACGCCGTCTTGAACTTGCAGCCTCATGATGCAGAGGTTAACGAGAATGTTCGCCGGATAGTAAATGCGCGCAAGGTTCCACAGATAACGCCTCAGAATTTGCAGCATTTCAGAAACGTTAAAACTCTAACAGTTATAGCTCATGGTACAGGTCAGACGATAGGACCTTTTTCAGGTCAAGGATTAGCTGATTACCTTAAGAAGTATGGAATTTCTCCCGATAGGATTGAGGTTCTCGCATGTTGTCAAGTTCCAGGAAGCGCACGCCAAGTGTTGGCCAATGCAGCAGGCGTTCCTGTTTTTGCAGGAGGAGGACGTATGGCTGTGCAATCAAATGGTGACGTACGCGTCGTCGATGAGAAAAAGGCTACCGAGTTCTTTAAAAAAGAGGGGGCGCATCTTAAGCCCGAGGACTTAACTGCAGAACAGCAAAGGGCTTTATATTATCCTAAAGGCCAAGGCGGCACTGTTTTCTTTCCGGAGAGAGAATCATGAAAACATTCACTTTAGAGGCAATTGGGTTCTGGTCTGATCGTTACGAGGACGGAGTTACCCCTACGTATCTATGTGGCGAACTTAATTCAGACGTGAAAGCCAAAGTGATTGATTATTTGAAAAGGGGAATTCGTGGCATGTCATTTTTAGGCTATGCCAGGTGCCGTTTTGAATGTGAAGACTCAGAAACGAACGCGCTTGGCTGCGCTGATATGACCGACGGCAAGTGGATTTGGCCCGAGGGCCTTTATCACTATGTTGAGAAGCACGACCTGTTATTACCCAGGAAGTTTATTGATTATCTGGTATCGATAGATTTCGTCCTCCCAGAGATTGATAAGGATTTAGCTCGGGTTCATGAGGACCTTTTTGAAGCTAGCGATGTCGACTTTAAGATCAGCTCGCACGAATGGAATGCATGGCTAAAAGAAATGGGAGAAGACGATTATTTAAAATCTCCTGTCATCGTGCCTAAGAAGGTGCATAAATTCGATCCTGATTATGACCCCATAGCAATGGCTCACTTGATGTTTGGGGACGACGACGATAATCAAAAATTCTGATTTCTGTTTACTCAAGAGATTTGCTATGGCCACTCATTTATCTTGTGAGAGGCGCGGGATAGGATAGTTTTATGTTGGACACCTCTAGCTTGCAGCGTTTCAAAGAACATTGCCCCGGCTTTCGTCACTACTACGCGTTAGTCGACTGCGCTATTGACGAGCGCATTTATCCGCAAATAACCAAAAGCTCCTGCGACAGTTCGACGCTCTTTTGGCACGGTATTGGAGAGACATTAAAGGCCGCGTCTCCCCACATCGTCGAGTTAGGCAGTGATCAGTTCACCCATTGGTTATTTCAGGAAGGCTGGGGCAACAGCTGGTGTATTTTTTTAGCCAGCAATAAACCCATGACGGAACTTGTTCAGCACTTCCGTCGTCTTGCAAAAGTTCGCGGCCCTAATAACGAGAACTGGTACTTTCGCTATTGCGACCCACGCTATATGAGAGTGTTGCTGCCACTCTGCGACTCGGCGCAACTCAATCGCATTTTGGGCGACACCGGCGTTTTCTGGATGGAGGGCGACACGCCAGAAAAGATCAGCATATTTCAGCGTAAACAGGGAAAGCTGCAGTTTATTTCGAGAAATGTTGACGGTTCAGACTCACACGTAAGCGTCTACGACCCGACAGAACAGCCAGGCTCTGGGACAACAGATAATCTTCTCAAAATACGCCAGGATCAGTGTGAGCAGTTTACACACGCTGTCCGTCGAGAGTTCGTGCGAAAGATGGCGACAACATTTCTAGAAAAGTATCCCGACCGACTTAAATCTATTGCGCCAGACCAGCTGTTCAGGCTCGTTGATGCCGCCATTTCCCAGATGCATCAACTTGGCGCTAAAAGCCGGCAAGACGCCTATCACTTTATTAACGCTTGTATCCTGTTTGGTTGGGGCTTCCTCCAGGACGATAGCCAGAAATGGATTAGAACGGACTATCTGGAGAATTCCGAGCTGGGGAATATCAGCCTTAGATTAGAGGCTCTTTACTACTACAGTGGGCGACAGTCCATGATGGATGGGAAGTTGGAAGCATGACTGATAACAGCCTAAATGGCGCGGATGACCTGCATGTAAGCTCCCTGGCGGGCAATTGTCCTCAGTCCGGCGCACAGACGAGCAAGGTGGACAAATTCATTGAGCCGCATATGTCGGCGCTTTCAGATGATCACAAGTCTGCGGTCAAGAAAGTATTGGAGGATGGCAAGCCAACCGAGAACAGCCCCACGACGGTACTGCTGAAAACCGGTGAAAGTAGTCGACCGGAGTATACCTTTACCGACGACGATATTGATCTTGATGAAGATAAGATCACTCTAACCCGGAAAAATGCAGTTAAGTACCCAGCTAAAAAGCAATTGTCATCGGAAGAGTTCGTACATGCGGTGGTTGTTGATGGAGAGCCCATAGACAAGGCGAAGGCCAACGGAAAGGAAATCTGCTCTGTTGAAAAGAACGCGATCAAGGCCGTCTCCACAGAGATTACGACCTACGACATGAGCTTGCCGGACAATCATCCATACGCTGCAAGCCTTAATGCACTCCTAGCCGAACGCGACACGCTACGAGATGAAAGAAAAGCGCTCAAGGAAGAAGCCGCGAAGAAGCTTGGTAAGAAAGTCGAAGACTTAAAGCCTTCCGACTGGGATATGACCGAATACAACAGCAAAAATGTCGCTGCCGTTTCAGGGAAAATTGGCGAGCTATACGCCGATGTCCATGTCCAAAAAGAATTCCCGGATTTCAAGCGTATCCACCCAGAGGATATCGAAAACGCGCCCTCGCTCTCAGGGAATTTCGACATGGTTTACCAGAACGATGCGGGTGAAATCATTATCATCGAAGCCAAGGGCGCAGGCGGAACAACCGGTACTCGGAACATCAACGGTATTGACTACGAGCAAGGGACTACGGAGTATGCTGCTAATGTAACTCAGAGTATGGCGGATAAGCGCGTGTCATCAAACTTTTCTGATGAAAAGAATAGCGCAATAAGGAAAGAAGTCTATGCCGCACGAGCAATAAAGTTTGCTTCTCAGGATGACAAATCCATTCGTTATCTTAGAGTGCAAACCCCTATTGAGAATGACCCATCCGCCGTGGATAGTGTAAAGGTTTCTGAGTATCAAATAGATAAATTAAAGCTTAAATCTATTCTAGATAATGATATTTAAGTGGGAATTATGATTAAAAACAAAAGACAAGCTACTATGCGCCAAGATTGGGTTATTGAATACATTGACGGCGCTGATCGGTTGATGAGAAATGGGTGTAAGAATTTATATAGGAAGAGCGACAATGTACTTAGCGTTGCTCAAGAGTCTTTGGCGAAAGCACGGGAAATAACCCTACTGGACAATAGTTCATATGATCAAGCCGGGGCTGAAGCCATCAAGCTCTCAGCAAAGGCATATGCTGCTTATTTTACCTTAGCGCAAAATCCAGACACCACTATTGATATATCACTATCAGGTTGTGGGGAAGCGCAGCTCAATGGTGCAGGCATTGTAGAAAATGGCAGAATTTTTCCTGAACGCTGGCAAGAAGCTTACTTCACCGCAGTAGTCGCGCGCGATAGAGAAAGTATGAATAGCTTAGCTTCTTTCCCCTTAAGTCTGTTGCGCTCAAGCGCAACAAAAAGTATTGAAGCAGAGTATGTTTTAGTGGAGGCTTTGCAGAGTTTTCATTTCAGACGCGATGATTTTGTTCCGCTGATTAATAAGGCGTCAGAGCTGGCCGTTGCAGAAGGAAGTGATAAAGCACTGGATATAACTATGGGTAAGATTGAGCTATTGCTGGCCTTGGCAACCAATCTTGGCCTGGATTTTAATGAAGTCTTAGAGAAAAACCTCAAAGCTCTTATCGAATTCTTTGAGGCGCGATGTGAAGAAGACGTAGCCCCTGTTCAAAGCTTTATCCCAATGGAACTCCTGGGGATGGCTGTACAATGGTTTGATGCAGGAAACGATTTGACTGTCGAGTCTGACTACCTGCCTAAATACTGTATCGAAGGCACTTTATTTGGTGTGTAGCTTGTGAACTTGAGCCTTTGAAAGTCAGCCCGACTCAGTAACCACGCCAACTTATTATCATCCTCCGTTAGGAGGAAAAGTTGGCGTAATATTGGTGGGGACTCATATCATCGTTGGCAGCTCTTCCTTCATATACTTTCAGAGTATGGTGACGTGAAAAATGGCTAACTCTGGGAGCAAGGGGATGTACTACGTCTTTGACAGAAACTGTAAAGGCAGGTGGATTGATCAGCCCAGAGGCGATATCCCCGGTATTAAGTGGTCTTCATGGAGAAAAGGAGCTGTCCTTACAAGCCCACCGCCAAATCCCTTAAAGTTTGCTTTGAAACCATGCAGCCCACATGCATGGGATCATTCGCCATACCTACCATCATTCCTGGATGCATCCGCCCCTATTTTTAGAGATGACCTAATTGAAGCGCTGGAGGAATGTGGTGTCGATAATTTAGAAACTTATAATACTGAGATTACAGACCCGGATAATGGAGCAGTATATTCTAACTATAAGGTTGTAAATATCATTGGTCTTATTTCTGCAGCCGACATCCAAAAATCGGATGCAATAGTTCACGGCTCCGATATTTATGATGTGGACTTTGATAGCTTGGTTATTGACCCATCAAAGGCTGGAGGAAAGTACTTTTTCCGGCTAGCCGAGTCGACCAACGCACTTATCGTTCACGACAAGGTTAGGCAGCACCTGCTGGCTAAGGGATTTACCGATCTTGCTTTTTATCCTTCTGGCAAAGCTGCTCTGTAAGCCACTACAAAGGTTGGTGATAAATGTATTACATACTTGATCGAAGCTGTCCAGGACGGTGGATCGAGGACCCAGATGGCGACATTATCGACGTTGACTGGTATTACTGGCGCAGGGGAGCAAAGCTTTCTCACGTTCCACTAGACCCACTCAAATTTTCGCTTGAGAGTTTCAATCCGTATTCGGAGGATGACTCCCTGCACATGCCATCCTACCTCCAAGCTGCGGCGCCTATTTTTCGCGATGACCTTATTTCAGCCCTTGAGGAATGTGGAATCAACAATTTAGAAACCTATAACGCTGAGATTTCAGACCCGGATAATGGAGCAGTTTATTCTAACTATAAGGTTGTAAATATCATTGGCCTTATTTCTGCGGCCGACATGCAAAAATCAGCTGCGATAGTTCACGACTCAGGTAGTTCACCTCTTTATGATGTGGATTTTGATAGCTTAGTCATCGATCCAGCAAAAGCTGGTGGGCACTACTTTTTCCGATTAGCTGAGTCAACTAACGCACTTATCGTTCACGAAAAGGTTAAGCAGCACTTGCTGGCTAAAGGTTTTACCGATCTTGCATTCTATGAACCTAGTAAGGTTGCTCTATAGGATGCGAGCTTATTGGAATTAGCAAATGTATTACGCATTCGATCGTGATTGCATCGGTAGATGGATACAGAAGAGGCTAGGAGACATTCCTGGAGTAGACTGGTTCTACTGGAGAATAGGGATGGCGCTTACCGTGCCTCCTCCTAATCCTTTGAGGTTCACACTTAGCCCATACAACCCGCACTCTGCAGATGATTCACATCATATGCCTTCTTTTTTTCGCGCAGCAGCTCCAGTTTTCAGTGACGAGCTGATTGCCGCACTACGAGAGTGTGGGGTTGATAGCCTTGATGTTTACGATCTTGAGCTAATTGACCCCGACAGCGACCAAGTCTATACACACTACAAAGTGGTGAATATTGTTAGCTTGGTCTCTGCCGCAGATATGGAAAGGTCTATTGTCACAGCACATGACCCTACCAATTCAGCTTTGCACGATGTGGACTTTGAGCGCTTGGTTGTTGACCCAGAAAGAACCAACGGGCACAACTTTTTTCGCCTGGCGGAGTCCACCAACATGCTGATAGCGCATGAAAGTGTGAAACAACATCTACAAGCCAAGGGTTTTACCGATTTAGCTTTTTATAAGCTTGGCAAGATCGCGACATAGGCTACTGGCAAAAAGAGCGTTGTATCGGAGGCGCTTTATTTGGTGTGTAGCCATTAGCCTACTGTACTCTGCGAGTCCGGTGGCTAAGCATAGTGTTTAACCAGGATAGCGCTAGTCACAAAGGCAACTTTTAGTTAACTCGGCTTGATATGACTGAGAATGAAGCCATAGAAACCATCAAAGCCTGTCTTTATGCTGAGGACAGCATCCCTGTTAAGTTGAATCTAAGGGAAGGCATTGACCGAGAGCTTGTCACAAAGCTGTTTGAGGCCATGGAATATTTAACGGACATATATAAAAATAGCAGGTTCGTACCCAAAGAGCTCGCCATGGTGTTTATAGATATATCGACTCCATTTGAAAGAGCATACTCGCTGTACTCTGAAAAAGAGCAAGAAGAAATATTCGATATAAAAGAAAAAATAGTTGAACTGGCTGAAGAAATATTCAGTGTTTGAAATCATGCAGCCAAGCCTTCAAATACCCTTTAGTCCAGCCCCAAGGGGAACCGGCTGAGAAACACGCTTATTATTCAGATCATCAGGAACCATGGTCGCCCGAGATTGTAAGTAGAAGCGCATCTTGCCGCTGCCTTCAACCGCTTTGAGCTATATTCTTGGTCTTAAGTTGATGACATTGACCTAAAGCCAGGATGAGTTATCGTAAACGATATCAAAACTTTCCAGAAGAATCTGACGCATGGGCTACAGGCGCAAAAGTACGCAAACTTTGGTAAGTTGACTCACCTGTTTATCATCTAAATATACTATCAGGGTAGCTCAATATGTGCATATTAAGAGAAATAGAGGAAATTGTAGACCAATATCTTATGGGCAAATACAGCTCCCACGAGTTTTTAGCGCTAATATCCATAGAAATGAGAGAGGAGTTCATATCTTTAGGCAGCGCTAACTTTAAACCCGCCAACATCAATTTTGACTCTGGTAGCATATCATTCCGCACAGAGAAAAATCCCTCAAGGGTAGAATATTTAGAACTCCACTTGTCTCCTAAGCTAGATGTTACTCTATCCGAGATGAGTAAACTTTGGGGAGAATTCAAAGTGGTCCCAGTTGGCCCAAGTCGCATACGTCATAATTACGCTTTTCCCAAGGTATCGAAAGCCTCCTATCAATATTCAGGATATATTCGCGCACAACTGAGCGCCCCGGTCGATACACCTGATTCAAAAGTGATTACTATCATGATTCGCCGCGACCCTATTTCTAATAGCTTAATAATCGCATGATTTAAGATGCAATAACTTTAAGGATACGACAAGAACTCTTTAATCCATCAAAGTCCAGTGCCCTAACTTCGAATATTGTTATGCTATTGTGGGTTCTGTTCAAGATGAAGTCGAAAAGTTAGCGGAGTAGCCTTTCAAATTACAAGCTTAAAAACCAATCCGGCTCAACGGTGACCCTTTCAACAAGCTCTGTCTTCACACCAAGCGCTAGCTCTTTCAATTTGTCCGCGAGTTGGTCGCCATCCACAAGATCAATGGGGGCGGCGCCGTCACGGTTAGCTTCTTCAATAGCCGCTTTAGTAAAATTTCCAGTTGTGATGAACATTCCCCTGTCAGCACGACCGACAATGGCGCCACGGAAGTCTCGAATCTCTGGCGCGCCCACTGAGCCTTTGTATTTCTTGCATTGAAAGGCGATATGGAAACTCATCAAACCATTGATTCTGGCGATGCCTTTGCCATCGATACCTCCATCACCGGTACGGCCAGTGACTTCGACGTGTACAAACCCTGACTCTCTCAGCATACGCTGTGTAAGCCGCTCAAAGGCATCAGGACTCATTTCTTCAACCAGAACATGATGCAAGTGTTCGCGCCAGGCAAGTGCTTCCTCGGGGGAGTCATCCACTGATGTAGCTGGGTCGGCTGGGTCAGTGCTGCTTTTATTTCCCTTCCTATCCAGAGATCGGACATAATTCACGATCTCGCGGCTATCAATTTCAGGCGCTTGCTTCGCTTTATCCGTAAGCGCCCAGACACCGCGTGACGAATTCTCAAGATAACCAGCCTTCTTCAGGTAGGTTCTAGCCCAAGCTAATCGATAGCCAATCTCTGTTTGGCTACTTTTTTCAGGGTTGTGCAAAATGGCCCGCGTTTCTTCATCGAACTTCTCCAGATCGACTACCGCCTCATAGATCTCATCAATGCTGCCTGAACCACCTAAATTAACGAGCGCTTTCATTAACGGCAGCATTAACTGATCAAATGTAACCATGAGATTTCCCTTTAAAACTTTCTGAAAGTAATCCCAGTAACTGCTCTCTTATTATCGTTGCATCGTGACCAAGATTGACAGTGCAAAACCGAATGGAATGACCCTGTATTGTCACAAACTCATTTACCTCTCGATCAACCGATGGATGAAGAAGCATGCCGCTCGCTGATAAAGAGGTTGGGTCGCTATCAACTTCTTGGCTTCGCAGATAGGTATACATCTGATAGATATATCCACTTCTCAATGTCTCTTCACGATGCCAGCCCTGGGTTGTCACAGAGTTAAACTTGGTATCAATAACCAGACGCTCACAAGTTCTTTTACTGTCAATAATGATGTCAGTCTTCATGCTGGGGAGGATTGAATCAATTCCATCGGTCTTATCTACAATCTGCCAGTTAAATTGCTTGCCAGCCTGTACGCGCCACTCTGACTTGTCCAACGCTACTGCGTAGAATCCGGCAATACCTTTCTCAAACAGCTTTCTAAGCCATTCCTTATTTTTATCCGGCATAGCAAGATGATGTCGACCGGAAAACTCAGTGGGCAGAGCCAATGAAAATGCCAAGTCAGCCGCCGCCACCATTTTTTGATCTTCGGCATCGTGGCGGCCAAAGCGTTCACTGTTCCCGTTGTACCCGGCAGGCTTGTCGTTGTGCACACCCAGACGCGCCAGGCTTAATGCCAGTGTTCGACACCTATGCCCAAGATTGTTGTTATTGACTAACAAAGGCAGCTTTTCCAACGCTGCACGCACATAACGGTTTCTTGGCGTGTCTACGGCCAACTCTTCGAAACTGCAGCACACCTTACCTTTATCCATGAGACGGTGGCGCTCTGTGTACAGCGTGTCGATTCTTCCTCTAACCCGACCAACGACCGCAACTTTTTGTTGGTATCCATTGCTCAGGTTACGCATTAAACGTCGTTCAACTTGATGGCACAAGATTTCAGCCACCAGATCCGCAATCTCCTCAGGGTTGTCTTCTACTGCTATTTTCGCGGTGCCGATCTGGCGGTATAAGCCCGATGCATACAGCATCAACAGCCATAAATTGCGGACCGGTATTTTCCCAATTAACCGGGCATGCTCTTCTGGTGCGGTTTGTAACGCGACAGTAGTTCTCATTACATATCTTCAATGAGTGCATTGCGGGCTTTCTGAGCACGATCCAAGTCGTCAAACCAGTATTCATCCAGCAATGGACCAATTTCTGTTGCCACCACGCTTTTGTACCATTTAATCGCATCGGTAATCTTGTTGCTGAAAGCAGGCGTGACGTAACTGTGGCCAACCCTGAATTGAGCACCAAGGTTCTTGTCGTTCTCTATCTCACTATTCAAATGTAACAGCCGTTGCTCAATTTGTTTAAGAATATCCATGTCAACCCCAGCCTTAGTGTGCACCCAATTTCGCCAGGGTTCCCCGAAGGTTGGTCTAAGATCGATATAAGCAAATCGGCGGCGTAAAGCCAGGTCGACCAGAGCCAAAGAACGGTCAGCAATATTCATCGTGCCGATCACGTAGAGGTTGTCGGGCACAAAGACTCGCTCGCTATCACTACGTCGATAGCTCAGTTCCAGAGCCTCATTAGGCGTCCTCTTGTCGGCCTCCAACAGTGTCAGCATTTCACCGAATATCTGAGCGGGGTTTCCTCTGTTTATCTCTTCGATAACCACAACATACTTGGTCGTAGCGTCTTTCTTTGCGTCGTTGATCATTTCCAGGAATGGACCATCGACTAGAGTAAGTTTCCCATCACCAGATGGTCGCCAACCACGCACAAAATCTTCGTAAGTCAGATTGGGGTGAAATTGAACTGCTCGAAGCTTGCTATCGTTTTTTTGCCCCATAAGCGCAAAGGCAAGGCGTTTAGCTAGCCAAGTCTTTCCAGTTCCAGGCGGCCCTTGGAGGATCAGGTTTTTCTTGGTGCGCAGGCGTTCGAGAATGTCAGTGAGCATTTCTCTGTCTAGGAATGCCCCTTCTGCAATGATGTCATCGACGAGATACGGTTCGATAGGTGCCGCTGTAACCTCAGATTCTCCCTCATCCTCGGCTATTTCGCCTGGCAGATCAGGATCGGTGGCATTTGGATGGGCAAATGTTTCGCCATCCTTGTATAGCCACGCGGCTAACGAAAGTTCCGGGAATGAGTGAACAGGGTAAGCCTCTTCCTGAAAACGCAGCTCCAGCTCATCCAATACCTTCAAATAATCAAGCGCATTGCACCGACCTTTCGGTCCATTTTTCCCGATATCGATGCCCAGCTTCTTAGTAATATAAAGCTGTGATTGGCCATCCAGTGTGAGAAAATTCCACGGGCGTATCCAGTACAGCGCCATGGTAAGGTTCCAGCCAACACCATATTGGCCAGCTACCTTGTCATAATCAGCACTAAAATCTGTTCTGGCATTTGAACCATCACTATCTGAAAATTGTAGAGCCTTCTCAAAGAAACCCCAGAGTGATGCAATATCGTCAGGATCGCGCTTTTCCTCAAAGCCAAAGAACCATGACTTCTGATTATTCAGAATTGGAATCCCTTCAAAAGAACTGGGAACGGATTCGTCTACGCCCAAAAAGTCGGCAAGTTCTTTTGCGATCGATTTTCGGTTGTCATCGGTAATGCCTCGATTAAACAAGCCCATGACCGTGAACGGATCGATGTCGTCCAGGTGTTTGTCTTTTATATAGGAAAGGTCAAAACGATCAGCCAACTGGGTGACAAAAGTGATCAGCTTGCTGTGGTCCGCTTTGTGCGCAATTAACCCATCTGCAACGGCGGCATAGAAGCGACTCCAGAGAAAGCGCTTATCATCAGGCTTGGCCGAATCTCCGTAACGCTCCTTCCAATATGGGGCATTACGGAAACGATCAATATCCTGAATACTTGCTTTGAAAGTGAAATCGATGAGAGAGTCAGTCTTCCACTCACCAGGTAGCACTCGCCAGACCGTACTTCGATTGGTGAAAAAATACCACTCTCTCACTGGATCTAAACGGGGCTCCCAGTCGACATCAACGTGCTGACCATCCCCATGATTCTTTGTTACGACTCCAATAGCTTTAATGCCCATAACTGATACAGCTTGCCCCTTGCTATCAAAAGGCAGATCTTTTTTGCGGGTGTAGGATGACTTAATTGCAATTTTGTCGCCTGGCTGCATGGAGCGAACAACATCCAAGTACCTGTCCTTATAACCGTTTTGCCATTGACCTTCAGAAAGGAATCTATCGGTTTGGTCATCATTGCCGTCATAGGATGCACCGACAAACCAATAAGACTTTGGAGTGGCTGATGATCCGGCACGCTTCAATACTTCATCGTACACAGCGTTGACTATTTGAAGGTCATGCCTATCGAGAACAGAGCGAAGGCGGATTTTTAATTCAGCCTGGGTGCTACTTTTTTTATGCCAATCGGTGAACTTCTTAGACTCATTGACCACCTGATTAATTTCAGAATTGACAGCCTTAGCTTTCTCTTGATCGAGAACAATATCCTTTGCTTTGGCCTGATCAATAAGGAACTGTACGAGGCTGTCATCTTTTGATTCATTAATCATATTTGATCACTTTTTTCCTGCAACGAAAAAATAATTAATTATATTTTCGATCACTTAGTCCAGGAGTTGGACAAGGTTTCGGCTTGCTTAAGTACTAACTCGACGGCTTCGGCGGCCTTATCGGGCGGATATTTCCAGCGTTGCAATGTTCTACGCACCAGTATTTTTAGTTTAGCTCTAACGCTATCGCGTACCTGCCAGTCTACAGTGGTAGATTTACGAAGCTTGTCAGTGATTTCTACGGCAATCTTCTTCAGTATTTCATCGCCAAGCTCGCGAACTGCACTTTCGTTATTGGCTAATGCATCGTAAAAAGCGATTTCATCCGGATTTAATCCTAGCTCCGCCTCCCGTGCCATTTCGGCTTGAAATTCCTTGGCAAGTTGAATTAACTCTTCAATGACCTGTGCGGTCTCAATGGCCCGGTTGTTATATTTGCGCAACGTTTCTTGCAAGCGTTCAGCATATTTCTTTTCTTGCACTACGTTGTTGCGAGTCTTGGCTTTGATATCATCCTTGAGTAACTTTTCCAGCAACTCAATGGCCAGATTTTTATGCGGCATCTGCCGGACATCTTCCAAGAATTCATCAGAAAGCAGGCCTATATTAGGCTTGTCTAATCCACATAGACTGAAGACATCGGCGACGCCTTCGGCGATGACAGAGTTATCCAATATTTGTTTTAGAGCAGAATTTTTCTCTTCCAGGGTTCGCTTTTTATCGACAGCTGTAAATTTTGTGATAGCCGCTTTAATGGCGGCATAAAAAGCGATCTCTTTTCGTAATTCTTTGGCCTGATCCAGCGTACTACAGAGCGAGTAGGCTTTACTGGCGGCCAACACTAAGTCTAAAAACCGCTTTTTGCCGTCCTTCAGGCCCAACACATAGTTAGCTGCAGGCACCAGCAGTTTATGAGCGTTGGTTTCAAAGGCGGCTATATCCAAGCCTAGCGCATCTGGGGTCTTGGCAAATAGGCCTCTTAATGCGTCAATCTTCTCCAGAAGGATTGCGAAAGCCTCTTCAGCGCGCAGCGTCGGCTCGCCTTTTCCCTTGGAATCGGTATAAGTTTTCAGCGCTTGCTTCAGTTCATTGGCTATGCCGATATAATCGACTACCAATCCGCCGGGTTTGTTTTTGAATACGCGGTTTACCCGGGCGATGGCCTGCATCAGATTGTGCCCCTTCATGGGCTTATCGACATACATGGTATGGCAACAAGGAGCATCAAAACCTGTCAGCCACATATCACGAACTATCACCAGTTTCAGAGGGTCATTAATATCCTTAAATCGCTTCTCAAGCCGCTTTTTGGTCTTCTTGTTGTAAATATGGGGTTGCAGTAACGGTTTGTCGGAAGCACTGCCTGTCATCACAATTTTGATCGCCCCTTTCTCGGGGTCTGCATCGTGCCAGTCTGGGCGCAAGGCAACAATTTCATTGTAGAGCTGGGCGCAGATATCCCTGCTCATGCCCACAATCATGGCCTTGCCATCCATGGTGGCTGTCCGGGCCTCAAAGTGATCAATCAAGTCGGCCGCTACTTGCTTCAGTCGCGGTGTGGCGCCCACCAGTTTTTCTAACCGACTCCATTCTCCTTTGGTCTTTTCTCGAGCGCCCACATCTTCTTCATCTTCCACAACCTCGTCGACCTGATCGGAAAGCGCTTCAATCTCAGCGCTATTCAATTCCAGTTTTGCAAGGCGTGACTCATAGTAGATAGGCACTGTTGCGCCATCGTCTACGGCGTCTTGAATATCGTATATGGAGACATAGCCACCGAACACGGCACGGGTATCTTTGTCTTCCTGCGAAATGGGCGTGCCCGTAAAACCAATAAACGAGGCAAACGGCAAGGCATCGCGCATGTGTTTGGCATAACCAAATTTGTACTGACCATCGGCGGATAAAACCGCTTTTAATCCATACTGGCTGCGATGGGCTTCATCGGAGATCACCACGATATTGTGGCGGTCGTTCAAAATCGGGTGGCTGCTTTCCTCATCACCATTTTCATCTTTGATTAGGGCAAATTTTTGTACCGTCGTAAAAATGATACCGCCAGACTCGCGCTCGGCCAGAAGCTGGCGCAGTTCATCTCGGTCATTGGCCTGTACCGGTGTTTGCTTCAATAGCTCCACAGCATTGCTGAAGGTGGCAAATAGTTGCCCATCCAGATCATTACGATCCGTTACCACGATCAATGTGGGGTTGTGCATCGCAGGTTGCTGTAGCAACTTGCCTGCATAGCAGCACATAGAAATGCTCTTGCCGGAACCCTGCGTATGCCAAATTACACCCGCTTTCTTACTACCAGGAACAACCTCATCGCCATAGGCTGCGCGCTTTTCTGCAATCCCCCCAAGATCTTGCGCAGCAATCACCGTGGCTTTTACTGCTTCACGCACCGCATGAAACTGATGGTAACCCGCGATTTTTTTAACAATCGTCTCACCGTCGGTTTCAAACAGTACAAAATAGCGGATGTAATCCAGGAACAGCTCTCGGTCGAAAAAGCCACGTACCACCGTTTCCAGCTGCCATTCCAGCAATGGCTTATCGTCTTCATGCTTGAGGGTGCGCCAGGGTAAGAAGCGTTCCTGATCAGCCGTTAACGAGCCGACGCGCGCTGTGTAACCATCACTCACCACCAGCGCTTCGTTATTTATAAACAGATCGCTGATTTCATCTTTGTAGGTTTGCAGTTGATTAAAGGCATCCCAAATATCAGCGTTTTCATCGCTGGGACTTTTCAGTTCCAGTACCGCAAGGGGCAGGCCATTGATAAAGCAGATCACATCCGGGCGGCGGGGTTGTTTGGTGCCTGTGATGGTAAATTGATTGATGGCAACAAAGCGATTGTTGGTGAGCTTATCGAAGTCCACTAAAAACGCATGGTCGTTGATCACTTCGCCATGGTCGTTCTTGTATTCGACCGCAACACCTTCTAGCAGAAGTCGGTGGAATGCGCGGTTATTGGTAATTAAATCCAGACTTTCTTGCCTGTTCAGTTTGGCCCATACCTGCTCGATACATTCGTGGGGCAGGTGCGGGTTAATCTGGGCAAACGCTGTTTTAAGGTCATCTTTCAGCAATACTTGTGTGTAATCGTCACGCTTTGGGTCAGTGCCATCCGGCGCAATATCTGGCCCATAGAGAACATTCCAGCCGCACTCGCGGAACCAATCTAAGCAGAGGGCTTCAAGTTGTTCTTCGTTCATACATAATTCCCGCGATTGGCTTGACAGTGCTTCCTAACTTCTTCTACCCATCGCTCATACCAGTGCCAATGTTTTCCTGCCACTAAAACACCAAACGCAAGGGCAGGATTTTTTGCATCGTTTTTCTTCCATAATTGTGTGTGGTCATGCATCGAAAAGCGTTTGAATCCCTCAGCCTGAATTAACTCAACAACCTGCTTAGGGAGATACTTTTTCTTTTCTGTCTCCTTGATCACCGCGTACTCTTTATTAACTGCATCTGCCAATGGCGAGTCAGACCTTACAAACTCAATAACTCTATCTGCTTGCCCTTTTCTGTTGGTAGTTTTTGGAACAAACAAGATTCGATAAGCATAATGAGAGCTGGAAAATTCCTCATCTGTAAGTGCGGCGTCAAAATCGCGAATATATCCCTGGATGTTTGCAGGCAAATCTTTATGCTCTTCCAGAAGGGATTTTTGGTCAGTTGAAATGGTTGAAAACTGCAAGCTAAAGGATAGATGTTTTTCTATACCGTATTGTTCACCAAAGCATTGCTTGATGTATTTGTTGTAGTTCAAGCAGCAGGCCTGAAAGCGTGCGCTCAAAATATCATCAATTCGGGTGGTCATTTGATGTTCTATCTCATGACGCAAACCAATTAAAAATCGGAGGTTGTTTACTGTATCCCTATCGATAGGTGAGCTCTTATCATTTAGGCATCGCTCCAATTCCCAATGCTTGTGGGCACCATGCTTAGTTTTATGGAAATTTTTACGCTTACCGTTTTGGTCATAATAGCGGTATTCGATATTTTCCTTCTTGAAATAGGCGTGCAGTAGATATGTCCAGGCAATTATCATCAACACGACATAGGATTCTGACTTGAACCCGATGTTTGGATTGTTGAATATCTGGACGGCAGCCAATGCCGCCTCTCTGGATTTGTTGACCAGCTCGATTTTAATTGAACCAACACGCCTATTTCGTTTTGCCATGGTCACACTTCCATAACTGGCAGTTCGCCTGAGAGTAGTTTTGGAAGTAGAGAGGCTCTTAATGCAGAAAGGGAATTGTTTTGCTTTATGTTTTTTGATTTTGTTTCAAGAATAGGCAATACACGCTGGCTAAACCTATCCATTAAATCGTTATGTGGGGTGACAACATTCATTGCCGCAACTTGTGGTGGCTGCGCTCTCTGACGACTTCCTGTCGTTCCTGTAACTCTTTGCGAAATACCTTCTTGAAAGGGTGCTGAGGTAATGAGGCAATAAATGAAGGCCCTGCGCTCGTCCTTTTTAGGTACAAACTGCATAAATTCGGTCGAACATATTGCGTTGACCTCATCATCTATATCTGGCCACCAAGTTCTTGGGAAATGAGGGTTTAGCTTTGATGATAATACCGATGTCTTTTTAACCTTATACTTTCCACTTTTGATAGTCGAACCAAGTTCCTTGGCAGGTGACTGATCAACATCAAATGCGGGTATGCTGAAATGATCCCAGACTTTGTCCGGATAGTTATTTGGTTTTACTGAGGTCGTATCTAAACGAGCAAGCTTTGAAAAGCTATCAGTATTCCACCCTTCCGGCACCTCCCCCAACTCCGAATCTACCATCTTTGACGGAAACAGCGCGGCGGTTTGTGCAAGTTCGGCATAGGCTTCTGGCTGCTCGGCTTGCAGTTGCTTGAGGGCGGTTTCGTCTTTTGCGGAGATGGCCGACATGGCGGCGAACTCGGCTTGCTCTGCGGTGCCTCCGCCCTGCAATACAGCAATCTTGGCTTTTACCGGATCAAAATCCACAAACCAGCTTTTGAAAATCGCCTGGGCGATTTGTTCGAGGGTTTGGTTGGTTTTTATATTTAATGAAATTTTATCGCTAAGCGATTTAAGCGTTCCTGCAATTTTTAGTTGTTCTTCTAAAGGTGGAATGGGTAGCAACACCTTTCTTAGTTCGCTTTGTTTAATACCTTTTACAGTCGAGCCAGTTGCTCTTGCTTCAAGCTGATTCTGAACATATTTACTTTGCATGGCACAGAGCAGGAAATCATTATCAAGAACCCCTTTTAATCCCCGGAGCGTGACTATTCTTTGAGCAAGCGCCACTTCTGAGCTGGTTAACTGTGCCGTTTCCCCTAGAGGAGCTTCCGTGGTTAAAACAACATCTCCCACTTCAGGTAACCCTCTGACCATCCATGTGTCATAATTTTCTTCAGCAATAAACTCTGTAGGTGACTGAACATAACCATTTTTAACTATTTTTGCAGTTATTAAAGGAATTCCTAGCTCCGTTTTTGTCGGAGTCTTACCGCGATAATCAATTATTGCTTCCATCACCTCTTCAAGAGGGTGTAGCTTCCAGGTTTTTGGGAATGATTCAGCACTCATAACCCAACCCCGCCAAATTCTTCTTAATCTCCGCCTCCAATCGATCAGACTCAGCAAATTGCTCTTTTAACTGAGATGTGAGCCTAATCATCTTTTCATCAAATGGCTCGCTGTCTGTTTCCTGGTCCGCAGCGCCTACATAGCGACCGGGTGTAAGAACGTAATCATGTTTCTTAATGTCTTCCAGACTGGCGGAATAGCAAAATCCCTTCACATCTTCATACTCAGCGTTTTGTTGCCAAGCATGAAAGGTATTGGCAATTTGAGCGATATCTTGATGAGTAAAATCACGCAGTACGCGGTCTTTCATAAATCCCAAATTACGGGCGTCAATAAACAGGGTTTTGCCCCGTCGGTCCTCTTTTTTCTTGTCGAGCATCAAACCGTTGGCTTTGTCTTTGGTTAAAAACCAGATGCAGGCAGGAATTTGTGTGTTGGTAAACAGTTGTCCGGGCAGGGCCACCATACACTCGACCAGATCCGCTTCGATCAGCGCCTTGCGAATTTCGCCTTCGTTGTTGGTGTTGGAGCTCATGGAGCCGTTGGCGAGCAGCAGTGCCATGGAGCCCTGATCATTGAGGTGATGCAGCATGTGCTGTATCCAGCCAAAGTTGGCGTTGCCCTGGGGCGGTGTGCCGTATTTCCAGCGCACGTCTCCCTCCAGCTTGGCATGCCACCAATCTTTAATGTTAAACGGCGGGTTGGCCATGACATAGTCGGCACGAAGATCCGGGTGCTGATCATCTAAGAAACTGTCGGCGTTCTTAGTGCTGAAGTTGAAGTCGATGCCGCGAATAGCCATGTTCATCGCAGCCAGCTTCCAAGTTGTTGGGTTACTCTCCTGGCCGTAAACCGAGACATGCTTTTTCTGCTCAGCGGCGTTGTAGTGCTTTTCTCCGGCGTGCGCTTCGATAAATTTGTCGTTAGAGACAAAAAAACCTCCGGCGCCCATGGCTGGGTCATACACGCGACCGTTATAAGGGGCGAGCATCTCGACGATGAGGGTGACAATACTTTTCGGCGTGTAGTATTGGCCGCCTTGCTTGCCTTCGGCTAAAGCGAATTGACCCAGAAAATATTCGTATACGTGGCCAAGTATATCCTTGCTGTGCAGGCTGAGTTTTTGGCCGCTGTGTACTGGGTTACTGAAGCTGGTATCGGAAAATTTGTTGATAAGCTCGGATAGGTTGTGGTTTTCAACCTGATATTGGCTAACACGTGGCAATACGCCTTTGAGTTTGGGGTTTGCGAGTTTGTCGCCTATTTTGTAAGTTTCAATGGACTCAAGTGCATGATCAATCAGCCAGGAAATGGAGGTCAGTTTTCTAACTGTCACTGGATCACGTTTTTTAGTTTCGGGATCAGTTTCTGTGGCTTGGTATTGCTCTCTTATTACGTCGGCTTCTTCTTGAGTAATTTCTTTGCCCGCATATTCAAGCCACAGTTGAGTGCCAATTGCTAACCCTGCAGTACCTTTTAAATACTCCCAACGTGATCGCTTGGGCACCCAGAATACGTTTTTCTCCTGGTAGTATTCGTGAAGCTCCAGCTCGGTATTGACGGCTTCTTCATACTCTTCATCGCTGTCGTACTCTTCGCGCGGCATGTAGTAAATATTGTCGTCGCCATTAGGTAGTGGAGTATCTTCGGTAAACAATTGGCGCAGTTCACTCTGGCGCTCTTCAAAGGCATCGGACACGTACTTAAGAAAGATCAAACCCAGCACAACGTGCTTGTAGTTTGCCGCGTCAAGGTTGTTGCGCAGCTTATCAGCAGCTTTCCAAAGTTTGTCATCGAGAGCTTTTAGAAATTCTTGTTCTGCAGTATTCATGGGGTTCTCTTTAATTAATTGCATCCGTTATTCATATCAAAGCCAGGCGCGAGCTGGAGGTTTTCGACGCCATAGAGTGTTTGCGTGTTCTTAAGCCAAAGGTGGTTTTCTGGCCCATCTAATTTATGGTCCTGAGAGCAGTCCACATTCCATTTGCGTAATAGGTAGCCGGCAACTGCTGCTCGTACTTGAACAATGAGCATCGTGCTTTCCATTCCATACTCAAATGCAATGGTTTCAGGGTGCTGAAGCCGTGGGTGTGGAACGATGTGCAGGTCGACGATTCTGTTCCATTGATTATCAGCCGATTTGGCTTGCTCCTCGGGAACTTCCTCGTCGATGAGTTTGGGCAACTCAATGCGGTTTACTACGAAGTCGGCAAAACGGTTCCGCGCCCTGTCGTAGGCGCGAACATGCCAACGCAATCCATTATCGACCAGAGCAAAAGGCACTATCTCTCGCTCACTGATGCCGCTGGATAACGACCGATACTGAACCTTCAAAACCTGATTGTTATGGATAGCGCGCGTAATACAAGCCAGCGTAGCGATGTTCGGGAAGTTAAGCTGCGTAGGGGCTTCACACGCAACAATGGGCTTTTGGCTGCCAACGAAGTCATCAGCAAAGCCATGCAGCAAGGCTGCGAGTGTCTGGCTGCCGGTGTATTCAAAAAGTGGGGTAAAGCACTCTTGTTCGCTGCCGCTTGGGCTTCGGCGCTGGATGTAGGTTTTGGCTTTGGTGTCGTATTCGATATTTTTGGGAGCGAGCTCTTTATAGAGTGAGAGATCGCGAGAGGCGGCTTCCTTGTTGCAAAAACGTGATGTCAGATCAGTACGATTAACCGAGCCCAGGAAGTAGAGCTTGAAATCTAGGTCGAATAGACGCTGCCGCTGAGACTGACCCAATGCCGCCAACTGTTCTTTGTAGCTTTGTGTCCTGTGTTTGGGGGCGGTCAACACTTTTTCCCTGCAACTTATTGGTTAAACACCCACACTCTCAATCAGTTGAACTGATCGCTTATTTGATATCACCGTGGTTAACCTTAGAGTAGAGTATCCATCCAACTAGATAGTAGGCGCACATTTATATTTTATATGCTATTGAGCGTCAACATGATAACCATCTTTTTTGGGGACAGGGTATCGCCAATTCTCTCACCCAATGCCGCCATCAAACCGCTCGATTAGTCCGCCATGTAACTAGCTGTTTAAAAAGGAAAAGTGGTTTGGGAAAGTCGCGGACTTCAAGGTTGGCGGAGAGTGAGGGAAGAGAGAGAAATGGCCGGGAGAGAGCGAAACAGAGGCATATACCCGGTTTTCGGGTGACTCGCCAAGTCCGCGAGAACCCGCAGGAACCTGCAACAGTACGCAGGAGCAGGCAATAAAAAAGGCCAACCCGAGAAGGTTGGCCTTTTGAATTTGGTGGAGACGGCGGGAATTGAACCCGCGTCCGCCAGTCCTCTGCCATTGGCTCTACATGCTTAGGACCCTCTATTCAGTTAACCCGTTACGACCCGAAGGGCAGGGTGTAAAAGGCGATCTCCTGAAGTTTCGCGTGTACAACTGGAGCAGCTGCACAGGCTAGCTTGTTATGGGTGACACTCATAAAAACCGCGGTACAAGCACCTTGGCATGAGTGCTAGAGCCCTTAGGCTGCTAGAGCGTAAGTTTCGTCGTTTGCGACTATTTTTTACAGTAATTGGAGTACGAGTGTTACTGTCCACTCGACATGCACCTCAGGGTTTGTAACCGGCGTCGAAACCAAGTCGTCCCCGATGATCGTAATATGGGGCGTACTTTACCCGATTTCAAGAGCGCTTTTCCAGTCCCCATTTGCATTGCGCCTTATTCTGTCTTCGTCGTCTGTTTTGCAATCGTGGGACTTTTCATTCCGCTTCGTCGGCCTGATATATAGGTAAGGCTCTCAAGTTAAGTAACGGTTCGCTATAAATAGGAGGCGTTGCAGTGCTTTCTGTGGATAGTTGGCGGATTAAACGGCATCGGATGATTAATGCCGTTCATTCCGTGCTGATTCTTAGTGGCATGAGTTTTCTGGCCTGGGTGCTGGCGAGTTGGTTTTTTGGGGCGATGGCGGCTTATGCTTTGGCGGGTGTTGTCATCGTCTCGCTATTGGTTACGCCGAGGCTGGCCCCGGACATGTTGATTCGCGCCTACAAAGCGCAATATCTGCCTTTCGCCCAGGCTCCGGGGTTGTATCGATTGATTCAGGCTCTGAGCAAACGCGCGGAGCTATCGAATACGCCCAAGCTTTACATTGCTCCCAGCAGTGTCCTGAACGCCTTTGCAATAGGCGGTAGGGACGACGCTGCGATTGTGGTTTCACAGGGCCTGCTGCACTCTCTTTCTCAGCGGGAGCTGGCTGGAGTGTTGGCGCATGAAATCGCGCATATCCGCAATGGCGATGTGCGGGTCATGATGATTGCCGACAGTATCAGCCGATTGGTGTTTCTGCTGACTCATATTGGCCAGTTTTTACTGCTGATTAACCTTCCTCTGATCTGGCTGGGGGCGATGTCCGTCGATTGGACAATCATTTTGACTCTGCTCCTTTATCCTTTCCTTCTTTCTCTACTGCAATTGGGCCTGTCGCGCACCCGCGAGTACCTGGCGGACGCTACGGCGGCTCAATTGACTGGAGACCCTGCCGGGTTGGCCTCCGCTTTACGGGCCATTGAGGAACGGCAGGGAAGCTGGATGGAGCGTATCTTCGCTCCTGGGCGTGGGGAGTCTCAGCCCTCCCTGTTCAGGACGCATCCACCGACGGAAAAGAGAATACAACGCCTGCTTGATCTGATGCAGCAAAGTCCTGAGGAAGGTCTGGTATTTTCCCACTCAGAGCCCTGTCCACAGGGCTTGTTAAAAGGTCGCGCCAATCGGCCAAAACGGTATTGGCATGGCTATTGGTATTGAGCTATTGTCCCTTTGCTGATGTGACTGACAGGCTGTTTATGGAGTAACCAAAGCAAATAAAAATTAAGCGGTTTAAGCGTTGAGAGGGTGTCTTTTTCGCCCCGGTTTAGATAAACTCCGCAACCCTTTTCATGGTCCATAGACAGGACCCTGTTGGGAACGCTCCTCAGTTGCGTTGATGAGCCTTGTCCGCAAGCGACGTCAGGCTCAGATCAGCCGGATATCGGAGCGGCGCCGATGATGCGTAAAGGGAAAGATTATGCACATCCGGCGAATGTCGCCGATACAAATCCGCCGAATATAACCGACTTTAGAGTATTTAAGATGATTCGATGGGAACACCCGAAACAACGTCGATTTTACCGGGCCAGCATTCAACGGGACCTGTTCGGCCGCCTGGAGATTCTGTGCGTGTCCGGCAAACTGGATGCGCGCAACGGAAGCTGTAAACCCATTTACTGCAATAATCCAGATCATCTCAAGGAAGAGTTGAGAAAAATATTTCGCGCCAGAAGGAAAAGCGGTTACAAGCTTTTCCCCTAACGTCCGTTACTGTCCCCATAAAATCCCGTACTAGCCATCGCACGGCCGTCACATTCATGACTGACGAGCCAAAGGCAAGACCGCCCGGGGCGAAAGACTGCTCCTGCAGTTTCGCCTCGGGCGGATCAATTCGTTCCTGATCATCTAATACCAGAAACCGCGCTTATCCAGCGTTATGTTCCGCAAGCGCCCTCAAGGCTGCTGGCAGGTATCCCACTGCAATTGATACTCAATCTTGGAAGAGGCGTCGACAGTATCCAGCTGGATCTCCGCTTTGCCGCCATCCGCTGCTTTATAGGCTTTGATGCTGGTATTCGCGCGAATAATCGCGTCTTCCCCGCAGGGGGACCAGGAAATCGAGCCAATGCGGAAGTTATCTTCGACCAGGAAGTCCTCTACAACAGGATTTTCCGGGTCCATCCACTCTTTGTTCAGGCGTGAGCCCACGGACTCGCCCGCAAAGAAGTAACTCGCCTGTAGCGATGCATAAGCGCCCGGCGCGTTGTCTACGTATCCACGATAGTCCAGCGCCACCAGCGCCACGGTCAGACCATGGGGGACGCGAACGGCGACGCCCAGGTTACAGCTCTTACGGACGCGGCCAGAGTCTGCGGTGGTGGAGTCTGCAGTATATTGGTCAAAGAACATACTGATTTTGGAGTAATCGGGAGACATTACCGCACTGGCGGAGCCGGATGGGCAACCCGAGCCGCCATAGGCGAAGTCGTAGATTTCAATATCCTCATTAATGAGGTTGGGGTGAGAGGTTAAGAGAGCATTATCCGCCGTTGCGCCGCCAGAAAAAAATGCCGCCGCAGTCAGCGCCGCCATGATTCCTTTTTTCATATTATGTAATCCATTTTTTGATATCGGTATGTTTTGAAAGTACGCAGAGAAAGGCGTACAGGGAGGTATAACACAGGCGCAGTGTTCGCCTGCGCACCCTGCGAGGCTTGACGCTACGTTTACTTTCAACGCCAGCATAATCCGTTAGGGCAAAAAGGCGCCTCCGTTAATTTTACCAAGTTAAATTTACTTAGTTGTTTTTCCCGGAAGGGCGCGCGGAAAATGCGCTTATGTTAAGGTAAGCGCCATCACCCCAAGCCCATTCTGAGTTTGCATATGCCGTCCGCCGCCAAGTCCCTGAACGCTCTATCCTTCGATAACAGCTACGCCCGTCTGCCTCCGCACTTTTATCAAAAAGTCGCGCAGACACCGCTGGAAGACGCACACTTGATCAGCTTCAATGGAGACGTGGCGGAAACGCTCGGGCTGGATCGGCGCCACATTAATCCTGAAGAACTGGCGCGCTATTGCGGTGGTGGCGGCGCGCTTGAGGCTGGTGAATCCATTGCGATGAAATATGCAGGGCATCAGTTCGGCCATTACAACCCAGAACTCGGGGACGGACGCGGCCTGCTGTTGGGCGAAGTCGTGACGACGGATAATCAGCGTCTGGATCTACATCTGAAAGGCGCCGGGCGGACTGCATACTCACGCTTCGGCGACGGTCGCGCCGTGCTGCGCTCCAGTATCAGGGAGTATCTGGTCAGCGCCGCCATGAGCGGCCTCGGCATATCCAGCACTCGCGCGTTATGTCTGGTGGGCAGTGAGGAATATACCATGCGTAATGGTATGGAACCCTGCGCGATGGTATTGCGCGTCACCCCTTGCCATATTCGCTTTGGCCACTTCGAGCATTTTTATTATCTAGGCCAGCATGACGACCTCAAATTGTTGGCGGATTATTGTATCGAGCGCTATTTCCCCGGCCTGCAAGAAGCGGAGAATCCCTACCTCGCCATGTTCAATGAAGTCCGCGACCGCACGGCTGATTTAGTCGCGCAATGGCAAAGCTATGGCTTCGTACATGGGGTGATGAATACGGACAACATGTCGATCATCGGAGAAACCTTTGATTACGGCCCTTTCACCTTTCTGGATAGCTACGATCCCAACTTCATCAGCAACAAAAACGATACTGATGGGCGTTACGCGTTCAAGCAACAACCCGGTATTGCTTTGTGGAACCTCTCCGCCTTGGCTCAAGCGTTACTGCCGTTAATTCCGTTGGAAGAATTAAAGTCAGCGCTGGATGGTTTCGCCGAGCGCTACAGCGCCGCCTTTTACGGAAAAATGGCGCAGCGTCTGGGCTTCAGCGCGACGACTCAGGGAGTTCAAGATAGCGAACAACGTCGACTCATAGACGAACTGCTCTCTCTCTTCACTACTCACAACACTGACATGAATCGCTTTATGCGAGCCTTGGGTGACTACGATGGCAGCGAAAGCAGTCTGGCTTTCATGTCTGACCTGAGTTGCGATAGCCGCGCTTTTTCAAGCTGGAAGAGCGACTATAGAAAACAGGTAGATACATCCGCCGCCACTGTTCCGGACAGAACACAGGCCATGCAGCAGGTTAATCCCGAGTACATTTTGCGTAATTACATGCTTGAAGAAGCCATCCGGGAAGCGCATCAGGGCGATTACCTGCTGGTGCAAAACCTGCTTCGCATCGTTAAAAATCCCTTCAACGCACAACCCGGCGCAGAACGATACGCCGACGCGCCGCCGGACTGGGCGGGAGGCATTTGTCTAACCTGCTCATCATGAAGCAGCCGCGACGGTATGCGGCCGCTTACTGACTTACTCGTTTAAATCCGTCGTTCTTCATGGCTATAATGGCGTTCCTATCGCGCTGCTAAAGGAGCATGGCTACCCAGACAACCAAGGACCCTACTCTCAATAATAAATCCCGGGCACGGATCAGCTGAGGATTCTTAATCTTAAGAATAATAATCTAACCACTCTTGCAGGAATGACGAGCGCTTAGCGCGTTAGGCCGCCTCGGAGCAGGTTTAAAAACAGCCGCCTCCCTGCCTGGAAAAGGAACTCATTTTTCAAGGCGACAAAGGATATGCTTAGAAAATCACCTTATTCGTTATTTTTCGCGTTTCTCATCTCCCTTTTTCTATCCAGCGCCGGCTACGCCAATCAGGCGCCCGACCAAGACATTCTGGAATACCTCAATGGCGTGCCTGGAATGGAAGCGGAAGAGCTGGACAACCCACCGGAAGGCTACCGTTACATTCTGATCCGTTACGAGCAGCCCATCGATCACGCTAACCCCGCCATGGGAACTTTCAAGCAGCGCATGGTGTTGCTGCATAAATCTGCGGAAGCGCCAATGGTGTTAGCCACAAACGGCTATAACATTTCCGTCAGCACCTACCGCTACAACCTCACCAAAGTGCTCAACGCCAGCCAGCTGAAAATTGAGCACCGCTACTTTGCGGAATCCAGACCAGATCCTTTGGATTGGCAGTATCTGACAATCAAGCAGGCGGCTTCAGATCATCATCGTATCGTGCAGGCGATTCGTCCGTTCTACAGCGGCAAGTGGATTTCACGCGGCGCCAGTAAAGGCGGTATGACAGCCATGTATCACCGCCGCTTTTTCCCCAATGACGTAGACGGCACCGTGGCCAATGTAGCGCCGCAGAGCTTTGGTCGTCTGGACCCCCGCTATGTGACGTTCCAGGAAGAAGTCGGCCCACGCGCCTGTCGTGAAACGCTCAAGCGTTACCAGCGCGAAGTGTTGAAGCGCAGGGAAACCATGAAGGCTTACATCCAGACCTACGCAACTGAAAACGGCCTGGAGTTCAATCTCGAAGGCGGTTTGGATCGCGTACTGGACCTCACCATCGGCGAGTTGTACTTCCAGTTCTATCAGTACGGAGATCTGGAATACTGCAAAGATATCCCCGCTAAAGACGCCAGTGACCAGGAGCTGTTCGATTTCATGCTGGCCTGGGGTCCGTTGACCTTCGTTACGGATTCCGGACTGGAACAGTATGAAGCCTATTTCTATCAGGCGATCACCCAGCTGGGGTACCCCCGTTTGCTCACCAGCCATATGCGTAACTTGCTGATGTACGATCCAAACGATTACAGCGCTTATGTCAGCGAATGGCCGAGCCAGCGCTTCGATCACAGAGCCATGTGGGATATCGCCGAATTTGCGACGATGAGAAGCAAAAACGTGATCATGATCTACGGTGAAATCGACCCATGGTCTGCGGCGGCCTTCTTTATCCCTGACTCCAACCGTCGCGGTACTCGCACCTTTATGGTGAAAGGCGGCAATCACGGTTCCGACATCCTCACTTTGAACGAGCGTGATAAGGGCAGAGCCTACTCCATGTTGGAAGATTGGACAGGCGTAGCCCCGCAAGATCCGCCTCTAATGCTGAGAAGCCTGTCGATCAGCAAAGACAGCGCCCTTGAATCGGAAGAAGAGGGACTGCAACGCCGTCCTCTGTAATCTATCCTCAGTCCTCGGCGGCTTAGTCGTCGGGGGCTTTTCTATCCTCATGCCTTATTAAAGGCGCTCTCCCCTCTCCTACAATCCATCCACCGAGATTCATTAACCTGTTATCCTAAACAGCTTCAATTTAGATACTCGGATGTATAAGGTAACTCAATGAATCCCTACCAAGCTCCTCAGGCGGAATTGACTTCAGAAATTCACAAGGAAGATATGGACTATGTCGGTTTCTGGGCTAGAACCGGCGCCAGTATTATCGATACGCTGATTATGATGGCGATCTCCTATCCGATTCTGATCTCCCTATACGGCTTCAATTATTTCGATGGTGAGACGTTTATCGCGGGCACGGCAGATGTGCTGCTCAACTATGTCTTCCCGGCGCTTGCGGTCATTTTATTCTGGATCTACCGCTCCGCCACGCCAGGAAAAATGCTGGTTAACGCCGTCATCGTCGACGCCAAAACAGGCGCTAAACCATCTAAGGGCCAAATGATCGGGCGTTATTTCGCTTACTACCTGTCATTACTGCCTCTGGGCCTGGGTTTTCTTTGGGTCGCCTGGGACCCGAAAAAGCAAGGCTTCCATGACAAGCTCGCCGGAACCGTCGTTGTGCGTTCCAGCTAAGTAAACCCAACCATCCCCTTTAGCGTTATTGAATTAGTTTCGAGGACTCTATGGCTTCCATCATCGTGGTGAACGGCGAGCAATACTGGCCAAAATACCTCACTGGTCATGAAGTGCATTACCGTCGCCTGCAAACCAGCAAATGGCTGTATCACGATAACCGACTGTGGGTATTTGACGCTTCCGGCGTCGTGCGGGCGGACGCGGTGTTGTGGCGACTTGGCGCGGTTAAGCCGGACGAGTCCCATCGTAGCGTCCTTGAACTGATTCGTTTCGCCGGCGTTCCCTGCGTAAATCCAGCACGCACCTTGCTGCGTGGCTATGATCGTTTATCGATGCTGGCGGAACTGCAGGAAGCAGGTCTGACCGTATCGCCGCATACTATCGCCATCGGTGAGAACCTGTTAGATAAAGTCGATCCTCCCCTGCCCTCGGTGGTTAAAGTCGGCAATTTCCACGGTGGTTACGGCAAGGCCCTGGCGGAAAACGCAACCTCCTGGTCGGACATCAAGGACCTGACGTTCATATCCAATGACTACGTGACGCTGGAAGATTACATCCCTTACGTCCGCGACATCCGCTGCCTCGCTATCGGCGACAGAATGTGGGCCATGTCCCGCCGCGGCGCCCGCTGGAAAGCCAACATCGAAACCTTGGACTTTCAACTGATGCCGGTCCCAGACAATTTGCGAGAACAAACCCAAATCGCAATGGACCACTTGAGTGCGGACATACTCGGCCTGGACTTTCTGGAAACCGAAAACGGCGAATTTATCCTGCTGGAAAGCAACGATATCCCCGGCTTAAACGGATTCCCAGAAGACGCTCTGGAAGCGCTGGCGAGGATTTTGAGGGAGAGAGTTGAGGGCGTTTAAAAGCTTGGCGACGCCTCTGCTGATAACGGCAAAATGGACTTGCCGTCAGCGCTGACGCACAGATTTAAAGTTTTGCTATTTTCGCCAGGGAAGCCAAATTGCGAGCCGATCTGCCTGATAGCTTCCGCCACCAGCTTGGGCGTCACTGAAAAAGCAATGTCAGGAGTAGTCTCGGCAATCTCAGGGGAAAATCGCCACGGAATATTCACGTCTTTATCCAATGTAAACCAAGGGGCGCTCTTTTCCCCTTCCCGCCAGACTTTTAACTTGAGCAGGTTCCACTCTACTTCATCGACCAACCAGACATATCGAGCGTCGTTGACGGTTATTAATCTAGTCTTTGATTTCATAGAAAAAAACAGGGTAGCTATTCGTTTTTCTGTTGGATGCTTGAACAAGCAGAAAAAGTGTCGAGTGGAAAGCCGGTAATCCGCTTTCCACTCCGAGGTGACTAGCCAAGAATCAAACTGCAATCTCAGCCAGGTTCCCCTTGCTTTCGAGCCATTCGCGTCTGTCGGAGGCGCGTTTTTTGGCCAGGAGCATATCCATTTTTTCTTCGGTGTCGTCGGCGGCTTCCACGGTGAGTTGCACCAGACGACGGGTGTCGGGGGCCATGGTGGTTTCGCGGAGTTGCAGGGGGTTCATTTCGCCCAGGCCTTTGAAGCGTTGGACGTTGGGTTTGCCTTTTTTCTTCTCGGCGGCGATACGGTCGAGAATCCCCTGCTTCTCATAGTCGTCGAGGGCGTAGTAGACGTCTTTCGCCACGTCGATGCGGTATAACGGGGGCATAGCGACGAAGACGTGGCCGGCTTCCACCAGCGGGCGGAAGTGCTTGACGAATAACGCGCACAGTAAGGTGGCGATATGCAGGCCATCTGAGTCGGCGTCCGCCAGAATACAGATCTTGCCGTAGCGCAGCCCTTCCAAATTGCTAGAGCCCGGGTCGACGCCGATAGCCACAGCGATATCGTGTACTTCCTGTGACGCCAAAATCTGCTCTGAGTCTACTTCCCAGGTATTAAGAATCTTTCCACGTAGCGGCATCACCGCCTGAAATTCCCTGTCGCGAGCCTGTTTCGCGGAACCGCCTGCAGAGTCCCCTTCCACCAGGAACAGTTCGCCGCGCATCGCATCGCTGCCGCTACAGTCGGCCAGCTTGCCGGGCAACGCCGGGCCGCTGGTAATTTTCTTGCGTGCGACTTTTTTGGCGGCGCGCAAACGGCTTTGGGCGTTGTTGATGGCCAGCTCAGCCAGTTGCTCCGCTTCCGCCGTATGTTTGTTCAGCCACAGGCTGAAAGAGTCTTTCACCACACCGGAAACGAAGGTGGCGCATTCACGGGAGGACAGACGCTCTTTGGTCTGACCGGAGAACTGGGGCTCCTGAATCTTTACTGACAGCACATAGGCGCAGCGATCCCAGACGTCTTCCGGGGACAGCTTGACGCCGCGCGGCAGCAGGTTACGGAACTCACAGAACTCCCGCAGCGCTTCCAGCAGGCCAGTGCGCAGACCGTTGACATGGGTGCCGCCCTGGGCTGTGGGAATCAGGTTGACGTAGCTTTCAGCGATCAGTTCGCCGCCTTCCGGCAGCCACTGCACCGCCCAGTCCACTGCTTCCGTATTGCCCGCCATCTGGCCGATAAAAGGCTGCTGCGGCAAGGTGACGAATTCGTTGGTGGCGCCGCTCAGATAGTCTTTCAGACCGTCTTCGTAATACCACTCGTCTTTCTCGCCAGTGTTTTCGTCTTTAAAGGTGACTTTCAGACCGGAGCACAATACCGCTTTAGCGCGCAGCACATGGCGCAGGCGCAGAACGGAAAACTTGGGAGAATCGAAGTACTTGGGGTCAGGCAGGAAAGTCACCGTGGTGCCGGTATTGCGCTTGCCGCAGGTGTCGATCACTTCCAGGTCTGAGGCTTTATCGCCGTTGGCGAAGGTAATGCGATGCACTTTGCCGTCGCGACGGATCAACACTTCCAGATTCAGGGACAGTGCGTTCACAACAGATACACCCACCCCATGCAAACCACCGGAGAACTGGTAGTTTTTGTGGGAGAACTTACCGCCTGCGTGAAGCTTGGTCAGGATCAGCTCAACGCCGGGCATCCCTTCTTCTTTGTGGATGTCCACCGGCATGCCGCGACCGTCGTCGGTTACGGACAGAGAGCCGTCTTTGTACAGTACGACGTCCACTTGTCGCGCGTGTCCCGCCAGCGCCTCATCAACGCTGTTGTCGATAACCTCTTGAGCGAGGTGGTTGGGCCGCGAGGTGTCCGTATACATGCCCGGACGGCGGCGAACCGGGTCCAGGCCATTGAGGACCTCAATGGAGTCGGCGTTGTAGTTGTTTGACAAAAGCTTCTCCTGAATACAACTCGTTACTTGCCGACGCGCTTTCGGGCGGCGCTCCCTGCCCGCTATTGACTGATTGGGCCGGACAACGGCCTTTCCCGGAAACGCGCCTGCATGCGCTTGTGACTTTCTCCGGGGGCGCAGGGGCCAATCGCCGGAGATTGGAATTGGGCATTAATTTATAGGAATGCCGCCAAAGATCAACTGGGAAGGGGTGAAATTCCTTTCACCCGCCCGGCCTCACTTGCTAATTAGCCGATATTCCTTGTGCGCCTGCGAGCCGCCCGCTCCGGCGCTACCAATGTCGCCTTGAAAGCCGGTGGCGAATGAAAATCCTGACTTGGACTCATTCATCTCTATCGTTTCCAGGGCATTGCGCACGGGATACTCGGCGCAGGCTTCGCCCGAATCGCAGATTTTACCGTCATTATCCAAATCTGTGCCGGCCACCAAGAGGTAGGTTCCTGCTTCCACACCGCTGAAGGCGAAGTTGTAAACGCCGCCCGAAGCAGTGGCGCTGATCTGATATGGAACATCTGATATGTCTTCTGGGTTAACCAACAAAATATAATGCTTGCCGGCATCCGGCTTAGCATTTGGATCAGCCAGGGTCAGCGTGGCGGGGATCGACAGTTTGACCGCCTTAGACGATTCATCAATCACATAATCCACTGTAATTTCGCCTGGATAGCTGACTCCCACGTCCAAACCGGTGGCGTCCGCACTGATGCGATAAGTCGAGTCATCAAGGTCGCCATTGTCATCCACGCTCAGCCATACGACGTCACCAGACGCAGACGTGGATACGGTCACGCCACTAACGCCAGACGGAATGCTCAGGGTGATGACCGTCGAACTGGTGTTGGTGAATTTCAAATTGTTGGCGGATGCTTTCACAACTGGCGGCGGCGAGCCTCCTGCCGCCGTCACGGCTTTGGCTGCATCTATTAAACCGTAACCATAGATGTCATCTCTCCCTGTGGCGCCGATATCAACCGACAGCTCGCCATTTGTCAGATAACTGTCGATATCCGATGGCGTCACATCACGGAGGGACTCCATTAATGCGAAAACTCCCGCCACATGAGGCGACGCCATGGACGTGCCCTGCATCTGCGAATAAGCGAACTGGACAGAGCCCGAGCTGTCATTCCCCCATGTGCTTAGCACGCCGTCTTGTTGGCCGTCTCCATCCAGATCAAGGAAGAAGTTTCCGCCAGGGGCCGCGACATCAACCGTGGAGCCATAATTTGAATAAGGCGCTTTCAGTCCATCGGACCCCACCGCACTGACCGAAATCACGCCAGGGTAGGCCGCAGGATAAAACGGAGACGAGGTGTTTTCATTACCTGCGGCCGCCACCACGATCACACCGGCATTTAATGCATCCTGAACAGCGACGCCCAACGCTGTAGAAAACCCAGCGCCGCCAAGGCTCATATTGATGATGTCAGCACGTCGGCTGGGGATAGTCCCCGAAGAATTGGAAAGTCCCGCAGCAAAACGAATCGCCTGCACCAGATCCGCATCAGAACCACTCCCACCCTGCCCGAGCACTCGTATCGGCATTACTTTAGCCTCAAAGGCGACGCCTACCCCTCCGATGGAATTCGAGGCGGCTGCGACGGTTCCGGCGACATGCGTGCCATGAAAACTGCTGCTTCCAAACACACTATCGCCAGGATCTGTGGGGTCGCTATCAATACCATCGCCATCTAGAGACGAGGAAAGGGAACTGACAAAGTCGAAATCATCGTTGGCGCTCACTAAACGCCCAGACAAATCAGGATGGGTTAGTAATACGCCAGTATCTAAAACCGCCACAACAACTCCAGAACCATGAGTGACATCCCACGCACTGGGCAAACTGATCAAAGGATAATGCCATTGCAGTCCATAAAGTGGGTCTGATGGCGTTTCCAGCGCTTTACGAATGTAATTGGGCTCGGCGAACTCGATATCCGGCCGCTGACGTAAAGCTTCTATCAGTTCAATAGTGCGCTGTCTTTCATCCACTTTCTGCGCCAAGGACTTTAGCGCCGGTCCCTGCACTATCTGGGCATCATCGAAGCGGAACAAGCCTATATTAGCGTCGCCGAATCTTTCCAGAAAATATCCCGGCAGCGCCTGCGCGGAATATCCTTTCGCAGCCTTGTAGCGGATAATCGCCTCACCCGGCGCAAACTCCGCCTGGGTCGGTATCGATAGCGCAGAATAATTATTGAGCGCACTGCTTGAAGCTGCCTCGCCAACTACCAGGATGTAGCTGGAAGGGCCTGAGAAACCTTCAACTTTGATATAAAAATCACCGTCAGCGGGTACGGTAAGCGTTTTAACGCCAATATTCGTTGCAACTAAAGGGTCTGTAGCGCCGTCGACCCGAGACAGGGTTAAGCGCTGAGTGGATGCAATCCCTTTTGCAGACGCTTCCGCGTTTAATTTAACCGTCTGACTAGCCAACAACTTGACTCGGTAGTAATCAACCAAGTCTCGGCGATATGAATGCTCACCGTCGTAAGCGCCAGATGAATCGCTGACGTAGCCTCCGACGATTGCCGGATTCGAAATGATCTGCGCTTCACTCTCACTGTTGTTAGAAGTAGTGCCCGCTGAAACGTCAGAAGAATCCGAATCCACCTGCGTAAACGACGGAATACTGATAGAGCCAGACAACGTATAGGTCACAGCGGCGGGCGTATCACCGCTATCGCCGCCCCCTCCTCCACCGCCTCCGCAGGCGGTTAACGTCGTCGCCAGAGTGAGTATGAAAGCTTTGCCGGTAAATGAGAGGCTTCGCATATAAATTCCACAACGCAAATGGGTCATATATGTATATCCTAGCAGGAGACAGGAGGACGTGAGCGCCAATTGCAGCGCCTTCGTCATCATTTGGCGTTTATACTAAAGCGTTCTATATAAAATATAACCAATTGCGTCAGAGCATAAAAACGCAGCTTCACCCCGGAATGAGTTTTATGTCTTACGATTTGAAGTCTTTGAAGTTTCCCCGCCTTGCCGGTACGCCTCTGAAAACCCTGGTGGGCCTGCTCGAAAGCAACTATTCCCGACGTATTCTGGGACTGGCGTTGCTGCGCGAAGGCGGCGCCTACAAGCTGCGCGAGGCGGAGCTGAACACCACGCCGACGCTATTTCCCAAACATCCTCCCGGGCGCGCTCCGGAAGCGGCCCACGCCCGAGCCAGCATCGCCATGGCGGAGGAAGCGATTAAAAACGTACAGGACGCCTTCCCGCTGACCTCAGCCAGAGACCTTATCCAGGCTTATCGCAAAGGCCAGACCACGCCGCTGGATGTCGCGCGCCGGGTCATCGCAGCGCTGCAGCAAAGCGACTCTGGTCAGCCGCCGCTGCGCGCCGTCATTTTCAGCTCGGAACAAGACATCCTGATGCAGGCGAAAGCCAGCGCGCAACGTTATCAGGAAGGGCGTCCCCTGAGTTTGTTAGACGGCGTGCCGGTGGCGATCAAAGACGAACTCGACGCAGCGCCTTACGCCACCTCCGTAGGAACCCAGATTTACGGACAGGACTGCTCCGTTGACCAGGACGCCACCGCCGTAGCGCGGCTGCGCGCCGCCGGCGCCATCATCATCGGCAAGGCCAACATGCATGAGATCGGCCTTGGCGTCACCGGGGCCAACGTGCACCATGGCCACTGCCGTAATCCTTACAATCTCGACCACTATGCTGGTGGCTCCTCCAGCGGCAGCGCCGCTGCGGTGGCGGCGGGTCTGTGCCCGATCTCCCTCGGCGCCGACGGCGGCGGCTCCGTCCGTATTCCCGCCGCGTTATGCGGCGTAGTGGGTCTAAAGCCGACCTGGGGACGGGTCAGCGAGCATGGCGCTTTTCCACTGTGTTGGAGCGTGGCCCATGTCGGTCCCATGGGACGTTGCGTCGACGATGTGGCCCTGGCTTACAGCGCCATCGCCGGCGCAGATTTAATGGACCCCTTCTCTATCGATCAACCGCCGCCCCATCTTTCCGACTATATGAAGCAGGACCTGTCCGACCTCCGCATCGGCATTTACTCTCCCTGGTTCGGGCACGCCAACCGGGAAGTGGCGCAGTCCTGTCAATTGGCCGTAGAAAAGCTGAAAAGCCTGGGCGCTCAGGTGCAGGAAATCACTCTCGAAGGTCTGGATCTGCAGCGGGTCAGTCACGCCATCACCATTGGGTCGGAAATGCTGGCGGCGGTGGACGCCGAGTATCGCCGTAATCCGCAAAGCTTCGGCCTGGACACGCGCCTTAATCTGGCCGTGGCGCAGCAGTTTTCCAGTACGGACTACATCAAAGCGCAACGCTTTCGCACTCAGGCCATGCGCGACTTCGACAACCTCCTGCAGAAAGTGGACATTATCGTCACGCCCACCACCGCCATGACTGCTCCGCGCATTCGACCGCAGAAAGAGCCCAGCGGCGAGTCCAACTTGCAGGTGCTGACGGAGCTGATGCGTTTCGCCTTCTCCGCCAATCTTACCGGCCTGCCGGCGCTGACCTTGCCGGTGGATTACGACGCCAAAGGCCTGCCGATCGGACTGCAACTGATGGGCGGGGCCTGGCGCGAACATACATTGCTGCGCGTAGGACGGGCGCTGGAAAGCAAGGTGGAGCTGCGACGTCCAGCGCTGTACTTCGATCTGTTAAAGCCCTGAGCGTCGCAAGAAAAAAGTTGCGCAGAAAAGACGCGACTAGTCTTTCACGAAAGGATTGGTTCTACGTTCCACGCCAAAGGTGGACATGGGGCCATGACCAGGGATGAAAGAAACATCATCGCCCAGTGGCCATAATTTGGTTTTGATGGATTGAATCAGCGTGGCGTGATCGCCTTTGGGAAAGTCAGTGCGGCCAATGGAGCCATTGAACAGGACGTCTCCCACTAGCGCCAAACGTGCGCCTTGATGGTAGAAAATCACATGTCCGGGCGTATGTCCCGGGCAGTGGAACACCTGCAGGGTTTCCTCACCGACGCTAACTTCATCGCCATCGTTCAACCAGCGATTCGGGGTGAACTGCTTGGCGCTGGGGAAGCCGAACATCATGCTTTGCTGCGGCAAGGCGTCGATCCAGAACTTGTCCTCATACTCCGGTCCTTCGATCGGAATTTCATGAGAATCCGCCAACTCAGCCGTGCCGCCGGCATGATCGATATGCGCATGGGTCAACAACACTTTTTCCAGCGTCAGACCGTTACGCGTCAACACGGCTTAAATCTTGGCGAGGTCTCCGCCTGGGTCCACCACGGCGGCCTGACGCGTTTTTTCGCACCAGAGTACGGTGCAGTTCTGCACAAAAGGGGTAACGGGCACTATTTCGTATTTCATGACTACTCACTAAATCCAAGTCCTACAACAGGCGCAGCCCCATTCTATTACACCGGGACACCGACGCAACCGCTGGATTTATAAGGCCCCGCTCTCTTGACCTGCGCCGCTCAGGTAGTCTCCCTCAAACTGCTCCACCGGCATTGGACGAGCGACATAAAAGCCCTGGATCAGATCGCACCCCTGTTGCCGCATGACACGGATCTGATCGATGGTCTCCACCCCTTCCGCCAGTATCTTCAAGCCCAAGGTTTTCGCCATTTGCACAATCGCAGTGACGATCGCCAGATTATCCTGATCATGTGGAATATCGCGAATAAAGGACCGGTCGATTTTCAATAAATCCACCGGATAACGCTTCAATGAAGCCAGATTGGAAAAGCCGGTGCCAAAGTCGTCCACCGCTACGCCCACTCCGAGACAACGCAGCTCCATCAGTTTGGACACCGCAGTCTCTATATCCTTGGCCAGGGCGCTTTCCGTGATTTCCAGCTCCAGCAGACGCCCGTCCACATGGAACTCCTCCAACAGCAAGCCAACCTGGGATACAAAATCAAAACGCCCGAACTGACGCGGCGACACGTTCACCGCCAAACGCACCGCGCGGCCATATTGACGCTTCCAGTCGGCAATCTGTTTGATGGCGCAGCGCAGCACATATTCGCCCAGTTGATCGATCAGGCCATGGGCTTCCGCCACAGGAATAAACTCCGCTGGCGACACCGGTCCGCGCACTGGATGGTTCCAGCGCAACAGCACCTCCGCGCCGAATATGCGATGGTTGTACAAATTAACCTGGGGTTGATACACCAGATGAAACTCCCGGTTGACCAGGGCCTTGCGCAGATCGCTGGTCATGCTCACCTGGGCTTTCAGCTCTGACGCCATGTGCTCTTCAAAGATCACAAAGTCGTTCTTGCCCATTTTCTTGGCGGTGAACAACGCCATGTCGGCTTCTTTGTACAGCTCAATGCCGAAGTTGGATTTGTGTTCGCGACTGTAGGTGGCGACGCCAATACTGAGGCCAATGCTGATTTCATCCATGCCGATATTGAACGGCGTCTCACAGGCCTCCAGCAGCCGCTCGGCATATTGAATCACCTGTTTCTTATCCCGCACGCCTTTGAACAGAATGGCGAATTCATCCCCTCCCGGGCGACACAAGACCGCGCTGTGAGGAATCAGGGATTCGAGTCGTTTGGACAAATCGACGATCAGTTGATCGCCCAGCTCATGCCCGTAGGCGTCGTTGATATGCTGGAAGTTGTCCACGTCGATCAGAAACAGTGAAAACTGATCCCGCACGCCATAACGCACGTTGCGAATCGCCAGCTCCAGGCGGCGCTCCAGATGCAATCGATTGGGCAGCCCGGTGAGCGCATCGTGTTGCTCTTTAAAGGACATTTCCTTGATCAGGCTGCGCACATACATGCTCACCATACGGGCCCGACGCGCGCGCGCTATCAGATTGATACGCAGCACTTCAGGGTCGATGGGCTTCATCAGAAAATCATCGCCAGCCAGTTCGATGGCGGTCAGTTGCGCGCTGGAATCGGACTCTGCGGAGAGAAACACCAACGGCACGTTGGCGAATTGCACATGCTGGCGGATGATCTGCCCCACTTCTAACCCTGTGCATTCCGGCATATGCAGATCAAGAACGATGAGTTCCGGTTTGAACTCCGTGATTACCTGCAGCACTTTTCTCGGTTCACTCAGCGTGCGGGCCTCCACGCCAGCGGCTTCCAGATGCGCCCGATACAAGGCGGTAATGTCTTCATCGTCATCCACCAGCAGAATGCGATACGGCTCCGCCGGCGTCTCTTCCACCATGTCTTCAATACTGGCCAGCAGACTCTCTGAATCCAGAGGTTTGGTGAGATAGTGACGCACTCCGGCCCGCACCGCCTGCAGACGCGCATCAAAGTCAGTGCGTTTGGAAATAACCACCAAAGGCACGCCGCACATCTCCGATGAGTTCTGATTAATGGCGAAATCCAGCCCGGCGTTTTCCCCTTCCGGCAGAATAACGTCCATCAGAATCGCCAGCGGCGTTTCGTCTTGCGGGCGCAGCCCCAGCGCCGTAAGGCTGTTGAAGATACGCGCGCTGTAACCATGCTGTTCGATGTGGGTTTTCATCCACTGCGCCAGCATCTGATCGTCTTCGACGATGTAGACCAAGCGTCCCGGACGAGGGTTACTCTCCATCTCGCTAGCTCCAGGCGCGGCGTCCCCGGTGTGTGGGCGGCGCATCAGTTGTAAAAGCAGCCCCATGCGTTCATTGTGCTTGTCAAACGCAGTCGAGCCTTCTCTGATTAAGTCCTGCAAATAAGCATTCAACTCCGCCGCCGCCGCGCTGAGTTCGGGAAGTCCAAAGGTTTTTCCCGATCCCGCCAGGCTGTGCAGCGTCATACAAATATCGTTCAGGCGTTGACGATCGCTCTTTTTCAGCAATTCGTCCCACCATTTTTCCAGCGCATCCGCCCTGGCGCCCAACGACTGCCGATAATGTCGCTGGATCTGCGCCAGCTTGTTTATCAGTGCACCGTCCATGCCTTTATCACTGCTCCTGTCCATCAATCCGAGGTCTTAGGTTTATATATGCAGACTTTGTTACGCCCCAGCTGCTTGGCGTCATATAGAGCGTCGTCCGCCGCCTTGGTGAGCATCGTCATGTCGTCGATATCGGGAAAGGCGGCGATGCCCGCGCTGAAGGTCACCCGAAGTGGTTCTTCCGCAGTATTGTGATTGATGGAGGCGAAGCTCATACGCATGGACTCGATGACAAAACGGGCGTGCTCTTTGGTGGTGTCCGGCAATATGACGACAAACTCTTCGCCGCCGTAACGCCCGATCACATCGCTACGCCGCAAACGCCCCTGCAGATAACGCGCGAAATTCACCAATACACGATCGCCCATCAGGTGACCGTAATTATCATTGACCTTTTTAAAGTGATCCAGGTCGACCATGACATACGCCAGACTGCTATCCATGCGACGAGCCCGGGACAATTGCTGCGATAAATACTCTTCCGCACTGACGTGGTTGAGCAACCCAGTCAGGCCATCCCGGCTCAGCATGCCCCGCAGTTCCCTGCCCCGTCGCGCCCGACTCTCCACCGACGCCAGCAGAAAGGGCGCCGGCACCGGCTTGATAAGAAAATCGTCGCCGCCAGCGCGAATAGCGCCCAAGTGGCGGGCGATATCCTGCTCCACCGAAACAAAGATGATCGGCACGCCATAGAGCGTGGCGTCCTGGCGTATGGCCACAGCCAGCTCGATGCCGTTGTACCCAGGCAAATACAAATCCATCAGAATCACATCGGGAAAAAATTCCAGCAATACTTCGGGAATATCCTCAGGCTGGGACACCACCCGCGCGTTCATCTGCGCCTGTTCCAGCAGCTGTGCGTGATACATGGCGAGTTCACTGTCGTCGTCGATCAACAGCACTCTGTAAGGCACATCTCCCTCAGAAATGAAGCATTGATCGAATTTGCTCAGTAACTGGGAAATATCCGGCGGCGACTGCAACACTTCGCGTATGCCCGCCCGATACGCCTGCACGCGCAAAAACAGGTTTGGCGTTTGATGTAATACGAACACAAAAGGTACTTTGGTTTTACCCATTTCAATGGGAGCCGGACAAAGCTGGGATGCGCCCAGCTCTTCATAGACGACGATATCCGGCTCAAACCGCAGCGCGCTCTCGATCACTTCCTCCGCAGAACAGGCGCGCACCTCATAACCGTAATGTTTCAATTGTTCCGGCAGCGAATTGCAGGCGCTCTGTTTCGACAAAGCCAATAACGCTTTAGGCGCCGCCGGCCGTTGAATGCGTTGGGAGGAAATAAGAGAAAGCTCTTCGTTGCTTTGTTCGTCTGGTTGCGCGGAGGAATCAACCTGAGTCAGCAGGTTATCGATCTCCAGCACCAAACGCTTGGCGTTCTCGGGAAAATCTGAGAGCTGATCGATTTTTTGCTCGATCTTCTGCATCAGCGCGGAGAGTCGGGCGAACCCGTAGGAGGCGCCGGAGCCAGCCAAACGATGCACCAGATGCCGAAAGGGCATCAGAATTTCCCGGTTGAAATTTTGCAGCGTTCTGACGGAACTCCAACTATCGCGCACATTGGTCAGCTTTTGCGGCAACGCGCTGGCGTACGCGGTGCGCAAGGCCTGCATTTTTTCCATCGGCGAGCGTGAATCCTCCTTCGCATTCTCCCGCTCATCCCGCATGCACCTTCTCCCAAAGCCGCTTAACCTCATCGGAAAGCTTCATCGGGTCAAAGGGCTTGGGGATCACGCCGACCGCCCCCAGACTGATAAATTCGTCAATTTCCGACTTCTGCACTTTGGCGGTCATAAACGCAACGGGCAGATGCTTGCATTCCGTCACTTCCCGTAAGGCCTGCAATGTGGAGGGTCCATCCAGCTCGGGCATCATCACATCCATCAGCACCAAGTCCGGCATTTCCTGAGGAATCACCTCCAGGGCTTCTCTGCCTGAACTGCACAATATGACCTCGAAACCGCCGATCGCCTCCAAGGCCATCTGCGCTATAGCCTGAATATCAGGTTCATCTTCCACGTAGACAATTTTCCGAATAGGCGGAGCCACAGGTATCTCCTTGCTCATTCACGCGCGCCACAGCCAACAGGGACGAAGACCGGACGCACGTCGACATTTTTCTTTGAACCTTAGCTAAAAGCATAGACCCCGTTTGCGATGCGGGACAATTTTTTGTTTGTTTTAAAGGTGTTAATCCAATACCTCCGCGGACTGCGGCCAGGATTCCCGTAGATGTCGCCACTGCGGCCTCATGCCCCACTTTTTGTATATGCGCTCCAGTTCTCCAGACTCATACAGTTGCGGCAGTTTGCGGGCGAGAATTGCCTCAAAAAAGCGCCCGCGCTCGTTATCCGCAAACCCCACATAAAGCTTCTCGCCGCTTTTGACCGTCACTGATTTGTAGTTCTGCTCATCCAGCTTCAGTTCTTGCATGGCGCGCCGAATATTGACCGAATAATCAATCACATATTTAACTCTGCGCCGCGCCAGCAAGCCAATGCCCTGCTCGATGCTTTCCAGCTCCACAGGCTCTATATCCGGGTTGAACCATTGTTTGAAGTCGTAGCCGCGTATCCAGGCCGCCTCTCCACTGCGCACACGCCCGACGCCACGCCACTCCTGTTGCAATCCCCGCAGAAACAGCGCCACCACCGGATCATCCACACAGAAATGTAAGTCAGGTATCAGCATGACTTCCTTGCGGCTGCCATAGACGCCGACCAGCGCGTCTCTCTCCTTGTTGGAGACCCAATACAAAGCGCGCTTCCAGGGTACGATCTCACAGATAACTGAGACGCCGCCCGGCTCGTAAATTGCGGCGAGGACATCCCAGTAGAGACCAGTGCAGTCGGCGTTGGAGTAAGGCGCCCACTCTTCAGAAACCGCATGAAGCTTGAGTTGAGATTCAGCGGCGGATGGCAGGGTCTGTAGCCAGAGAAGCGCGCAGCACAGAGCGCTGCTGCGGATAGAGGCCATGGCGGTTTTCCCAGCTGGGGAAGCGAACGCCTGGAATCAGCGCGCCATCCCCGTCAGCAATTTTTCCAGACAACGAATTTCAAGGAAAACTATAGACCATGTTGGCGGAGAACGCGTCGTTGAACGCGGCAGAAAACAACCTAATCTTTGACCACCAGATAGAGCGCCTGTTGCGCCAGATCTTCCACCGTCATGCTGCCTTCCGATTTGTACCAGGTGATGGTCCAGCTCAAGGCGCCGGTGAGAAAGCGCCGCAGCACCGCCACATCGCCTTTGACCAGTCCGGCGTCGCGGGCTTCGCTCAGCGTGTCCAGCCACAGGCCTTCATATTGATCGCGTAATTTGAGGATTTCTTCCTGTCGCGCGTCCGACAGGCTGCGCCATTCATACACCAGCACGGTCATCGCCTCGCCGGTGCCGCCGAGTACGGACTCCAGTTCGCAGCGCAATAGCGCCAGCAGTCGATCGCGAGCCGTCGGCGCCCGCTCCAGGGCCTCGCGCATTTTGGCGGTGATGTAGAGGATGGTTTCTTCCATCACCGCAAACAGGATGTCTTCCTTACTGCGAAAATGATGAAAAATACTGCCGCTTTGAATGCCCACGGAAGCAGCCAGATCTCTGACCGTGGTGCGTTCGTAACCTTTTTCCTTGAACAGGTGCGCAGCCTTGGCCAGTAACCTGCCCCTGGCGCTCTGAGGGTCGGTGATGCGTCCCTCTTCGATAAGTTGCGCAAGTTGTTTCATAAGCAATCACATTCCTGAGCTGACTGATGGGAGGCCCACGGCGGAATCCGGGGCGCCGTGCGGGGCCGCACATTCTAACGGCAAACGTCGAAAAAAACTCCCTTATGGCGCTTAGCCGAAGATTTAGGTCGCTCCTAAGTCTATCTCAATTCGGCCTCTTTACAAACCAAGCGCTTGCTTGGTATCGTTGACCGGGCTCGCATCATCGACAATAACCATTCAAAACGACATACCAGGACGATACGCACATATCCGCGTTATCGACCAGAAAGGAACGGGCGACGATCATGACCACCAAGTCTACTCTGCGCATTGGCTGCGCAGCCGCATTTTGGGGCGACACCAACACCGCCGCGGCGCAATTGCTGGAAAAAGGCGATCTCGATTACATGGTGTTCGACTATCTGGCGGAAATCACCATGTCCATTCTCACCGGCCAGAAGCTGCAAGACCCGAACAAAGGCTACGCCACAGACTTCGTTGACCATGTGATGAAGCCGCTCCTGCCGAAGCTGAAAGAAAAAGGCGTGAAGGTGATCAGCAACGCTGGCGGCGTAAATCCCCAGGCCTGCCGCGACGCCCTACAGGAAATCATCGACAAACTGGGCCTCGATCTGAAAATCGCCGCCGTCATGGGAGACAACATTCTGCATCGACGCGCGGAGTTTGAGCGCCAGAATCTCACCGATATGTTCTCCGGCGCGCCTCTTCCCCCGGTCAGCGTCAGCATGAACGCTTATCTGGGAGCCCCGGGTATCGCCGCCGCCCTGGCTTACGGCGCGGACATAGTGATTACCGGGCGGGTTGTGGACAGCGCGCTGGTCCTGGCGCCGCTGATTCATGAGTTTGGCTGGACTATGAAGGACTACGACAAACTGGCTCAGGGCAGCCTCGCAGGCCACATTATCGAATGCGGCGCACAATGCACGGGCGGCAACTTCACGGACTGGCGCGCGGTGGAAGGCTTCGACAACATGGGATTTCCCATCGTGGAAGTCGACGCCAACGGAGACTTTACCGTCACCAAGCCTGAAGCCACTGGCGGTCTGGTCAGCATTGGAACGGTCTCGGAACAGTTGGTCTATGAAATCGGCGATCCCGGCGCCTATCTGCTGCCGGACGTCACTTGCGATTTCACCCAGGTAAAACTGCAGCAAACCGGTCCGGATCGCGTGCGCGTCACCGGCGCCCGCGGACGCGCGCCCACCCGTCTATATAAGGTATGCGCCACCTATCCTGACGGCCATAAATGCGTCGCCACGTTTCTCATGGCCGGCATCGACGCCGCCGCTAAAGCCAAAGTCACCGCCGACGCCATTATTGGTAAAACCCAGAGACAGTTCGAAGAGCGCGGCTGGCCAGCCTTCACCGATGTCGATATCGAACTGTTGGGAACAGAAGCCACTTATGGCCCCCATTCCCGCATCGCCGGCAGTCGGGAAGTCGTGGTGAAAATCGCCTGCGCGCACCCCCAGAAGGAAGCCCTCGCGCTGTTTTCCCGGGAGATCGCCCAGGCCGCCACAGGCATGGCTCCAGGCATTACAGGCATTGTTGGCGGCAGGCCGACCGTGTGGCCCAAGATTCGTCTGTTTTCCTTCCTCACCCCAAAGAACGGCATCACCATCACCGCCAATATGGACGGAGTGGGCAAACCAGTGAAGGTCGAGTGGGACTACGAGGCAACGCCCTCCCCGGCGGACACAACGGAAGTTGAGTCAGCGCAACTGGAAGCGACCACCACACAGGCGCCGCTGGTCAAATTGGCCTGGGCCCGCTCGGGAGACAAAGGCGATCACGCCAATATCGGCGTCATTGCGCGCCGGCCGGAATATCTTCCCTATATTCGCGCCGCCCTCACCGAGGCCGCGGTGGGCGACTATATGCATCATGTATTGCACCCGGAGAATGGCCGCGTCACCCGCTGGGACTTGCCGGGTATATCCGCCCTGAACTTCCTGCTGGAGAACAGCCTGGGAGGGGGAGGCGTCGCCAGTCTGCGCATTGATCCTCAGGGGAAAGCCTTCGCCCAGCAGTTGCTGGAATTCCCGATCCCCATTCCGAGCGCCATTGCAGAGGAGCTGGCCTGATATGTCTTATCAATCGGTATTCCGGGAAAACGCATTCGCCGACCGCACCATCATCGTCACTGGCGGCGGCAGCGGCATCGGGCGCTGCGTCGCTCACGAACTCGCGGCGCTGGGCGCACGCGTCGCCATCATCGGACGCAAGCAGGAAAAGCTGGACCGAGTGCTGGCGGAGATCCAGGAGGATGGCGGCCGCGCCAGCGCATACGTATGCGATATTCGCGAAGAGGATAAAGTCAAAGCAGTCATCGCAGAAATCCTTGCGGAGCTGGGCCCGGTCCATGGCTTGGTGAACAACGCCGGCGGTCAGTACCCTGCGCCTCTCTCCGCCATTAATCAAAAAGGATTTGAAACCGTCGTGCGCACCAATCTGGTGGGCGGATTTCTAATGGCCCGCGAGCTGTATAACCAATGTTTCAATAAACAGGGCGGCGCCATCGTCAACATTATCGCCGACATGTGGGGCGGCATGCCCGGCATGGGTCACTCCGGCGCCGCCCGCGCCGGCATGGACAACTTCACCAAAACCGCCGCCGTTGAATGGGCGGCGGCGGGGGTGCGCGTCAACGCCGTAGCGCCGGGCTGGATCGCCTCCAGCGGACTGGACCATTACGACGCCAGCATGAAACCCATGCTGCTGTCGCTGGCCAATGGCGTGCCATTGAAACGTTTGGGAACGGAGGCCGAAGTTTCCGCCGCCATCTGCTTTTTACTTAGCGAGGCGGCGGCTTTTATCAGCGGAGCCACCTTGAGAGTGGACGGCGCAGCCTCCCTGGGCGGCCGCGTATGGCCGCTGCCGAAAGCGAAAAACGTACCGGTCTACAACGGCTTCCATCGCGCCGTCCGACCCAAAGTCCTCGACGATTAACAGCCGGAAACGCGCCATGCCGAAACTCACCTCTCAGATTGACGTTCATTCCGAAGAATTCGCCGCTAACCGTCGCGCCATGATGACGGCGATCGAATCCTTCCGCAGTATTGAAAACAAAGTGCGCGAGAAAGCCCTGGAGGCCCGCGAGAAGTTTCACAAAAAAGGTAAATTGCTGCCCGGAGAGCGCCTGAACCTGTTACTGGATCGCGGCGCGCCTTTTTTGGAACTGTGCTCCCTCGCCGGCTACAAAATGCATGACGACAAAGACGGCTCCTACGCCGGCGGCGGCTCCATCGTCGGCATTGGTTACGTGCAGAGCGTGCGCTGCTTGATCATCGTCAGCAACAGCGCCGTCAAAGGCGGCGCGATCTCCCCCGCCGGTCTGGAGAAAACGCTGCGCGTGCAGCAGATCGCCATGGAGAACAAGTTGCCGGTGATCACCCTGGCGGAATCCGCCGGCGCCAACCTCAACTACGCGACGGATATTTTCGTGCAGGGCGCGCGGGGCTTCGCCAACCAGTGCCGCCTGTCCGCCGCAGGTCTGCCCCAGGTCACCGTGGTGCACGGCAACGCCACCGCGGGTGGAGCCTATCAGCCGGGCCTTTCCGATTATGTGATCGCAGTAAAGAACAAAGCCAAAATGTTTCTCGCCGGTCCGCCCCTGTTGAAGGCCGCCACCGGTGAGATCGCCGACGACGAAACATTGGGCGGCGCGGAAATGCACGCATCCATCGCCGGAACCGCGGAGTTTCTGGCGGAAGACGACGCTGACGGCGTACGCCTGGCGCGGGATATCCTGAAACGCATTCCCTGGAACGAACAGCTCGCTCCCGCGCCTGCGCGCACCTGGAAGGAACCGCTGTATCCGGCGGAAGAACTGCTGGGCGTGGTTCCCGCCGACGTCCGCAAGCCCTATGACGTGCGCGAAATCGTCGCCCGCATCGCGGACGGCTCGGAATATCTGGACTTCAAGTCGCTCTACGACAATCAGACCGTATGCGGCTTCCTCCACATCCAGGGCATGGCCTGCGGCGTCATCGGCAACAACGGCCCAATCACGCCCAAAGGCGCCGCCAAAGCCGCTCAGTTCATCCAGCTCTGCGAGCAAAGCAATACGGCGATCCTGTTCTTCCATAACACCACCGGATTTATGGTCGGCACCGATGCGGAACAGAACGGCGTCATCAAACACGGCTCCAAGATGTTGCAAGCGGTGGCCAACGCCAAGGTCCCACGACTGACCATGGTGGTCGGCGGTTCTTACGGCGCCGGCAACTACGCCATGTGCGGCCGCGGACTGGACCCCAGATTCATCTTTTCCTGGCCCAACAGTCGCACCGCCGTCATGGGCGGCGCCCAGGCGGGCAAGGTATTGCGTATCGTCACTGAAGAAAAGCAGGCCAAACTGGGCCTGACGCCGGACCCAAAGATGCTCGACGCTATTGAGAAAACCGCGGCGGAAAAAATTGAACAAGGCTCCAGTGCACTCTACGGAACCGCACGTTTGTGGGACGACGGACTGATAGATCCCCGCGACACCCGACACGTACTGGCCCTGTTGCTGGACGTTTGTTACGAAGCGGAGCGCAGGCCTTTGCGCCCCAACACTTTCGGCGTGGCGCGCTTCTGACGCAGGCGCGGCGAGGCAGGTTTACACAGAGGAAAAATAACAATGATATTCACTCAGGAACACAGCGAACTACGACGCACCGTGCGCAATTTCGTGCAAAACGAAATCAATCCGCATATCGATGAATGGGAAAAAGCCGGCGCCTATCCCATGCGGGAAATCTTCAAAAAGCTTGGCGAGCTTGGCCTGCTTGGCATCCACAAGCCGGAGGAATACGGCGGCCTGGGTCTCGACTATAGCTACAATCTCGCGGCGGCGGAGGAACTCGGCGCCTGCGGCGCCGGCGGCGTGCCCCTCTCCATCGGCGTACAAACCGACATGTGCACCCCCGCCATCGCCCGCTTCGGTTCCCATGAACTCAAAAGCGAGTTTCTTACTCCCGCCATCCGCGGCGAGATGATCGGCTGTATCGGCGTGAGCGAAACCTCCGCCGGCTCTGACGTCGCAGGGCTAAAAACCAACGCCCGCAAAGACGGCGACGACTATGTGATCAACGGCTCCAAAATGTGGATCACCAACTCGCCGCAGGCGGATTTCATATGCTTACTGGCCAATACCAGTGACGACAAGCCGCACAAGAACAAGACCCTGATGGTCGTCCCCATGAACCTGCCCGGCATTGAGGTGGCGCCGCATCTGGACAAGCTAGGTATGCGCTCCTCAGAAACCGCCCAAGTGTTTTTCGATGATGTGCGCATTCCCCAGCGTTACCGCATCGGCGCCGAAGGCATGGGATTCATGATGCAGATGGTGCAATTCCAGGAAGAGCGCATGTGGGGCGCCGCCAACACCATCAAGGCGCTGGAAGCCTGCGTCACTCAAACCATTGCTTACTGCCGGGAGCGCAAAACCTTCGGTCAGCCATTGATCGACAATCAATACATTCATTTCCGCATGGCGGAGCTGCAGACGGAAATCGAAGCCCTGCGCGCCCTGACCTATCAAGCCTGCGAGCTGTATATCCAGGGCAAAGACGTCACCCAGCTGGCGTCCATGGCGAAACTCAAGGCCGGCAGACTCGGTCGCGAAGTCACTGACAGCTGCCTGCAATACTGGGGCGGCATGGGCTACATGTGGGACAACCCGGTGTCGCGGGCATTCCGCGACGTGCGTCTGGTGTCCATTGGGGGAGGCGCTGATGAAATCATGCTTGGCATCATCTGCAAATTGATGGGGACGCTGCCGGGCAAACGCAGCGCCAGTTCCACAGGAGAATAAATCATGAGTCCGCCCGTCACTGAAACTCTGCTGGCTGAATGCCGTGATCACGCGCTGCACATCACCCTGAATCGGCCGCAAGTACGTAACGCCATGAGCCTGCAAATGGTGCGTGAGATTATGGCGCTGTTCGACTATGCCGACACAGATGCACGCCTCCGCGCAATCGTCCTGCGCGGCGCCGACGGTCATTTCTGCGCCGGGGGCGATATCGCCGACATGGCCAACGCTCGCGCGGCGGCGGAGTCAGGAGACGCCGATCCGTTTCAGGCGTTGAACCGGGAATTCGGGCGGATGATCACTCGCGTCAATCAGGCCCCACAAACCGTCGTCGCCATACTGGAAGGGGCCGTGCTGGGCGGCGGCTTTGGACTGGCCTGCGTCAGCGACGTCGCCATCACCCTGAACAGCGCCCGCTTTGGCTTACCGGAGACAGGGCTGGGCATTCCTCCGGCGCAAATCGCGCCTTTCGTGGCGCGCCGCATTGGACTCACGCAAGCCCGCCGCCTGGCGCTATTAGGCATGCGTTGCGACGGCGAAGAAGCGACGCGACTTGGCATTGCTCATGAGTGCGTGACAAACGCCGATGAGCTGGCGGACAAACTGGCGACGATCCTGGCGCAGATCAAACGCTGTGCGCCCCAGGCCAACGCCGTCACCAAACAATTGTTGCTGGATGTGGAAGGCGCAGATCTGGAAACGCTGCTGGATCGCGCCGCCGCCGACTTCTCCCGCGCTATTCAAGGCCCGGAAGGCAGAGAAGGCGCGCTGGCGTTTATGCAGAAACGTAACCCGGAGTGGGCGCAATGATCACCAAAATACTGGTCGCCAACCGCGGCGAAATTGCGTGCAGGGTAATCCGCACCGCCCGCGATCTCGGGTTTCGCACCGTCGCCGTCTACAGCGACGCCGACCGCGACGCCCCTCATGCGTTACTGGCGGATGAAGCCGTGCATCTCGGTCCTGCGCCCGTGGCGGAGTCGTATCTGGACGCCGATAAAATCCTCGCCGCCTGTCGCCTGAGCGGCGCTGACGCGGTGCACCCTGGCTACGGTTTCCTCTCAGAAAACGCCCGCTTTGCGGAAAAATGCGCTGACGCCGGAGTGACGTTTATTGGCCCTCCCGCCGACGCCATCGCCCTGATGGGCAGCAAACGCCTGTCCAAGCTCGCCATGCAGGAAGCGGACGTGCCCTGCATTCCCGGCTACGAGGGTGAGGATCAAAGCGACGCCACATTGATAGCCGAAGCGCGACGCATTGGCTTCCCGGTCATGATCAAGGCTTCCGCTGGCGGCGGCGGACGCGGCATGCGTCTGGCGCAGAGCGAAGCTGAGCTGGCGGCGCAAATCAAAACGGCGCGCTCAGAAGCTCTCAACGCCTTCGGCAGCGGTGAGCTGATTCTGGAAAAAGCCCTGCTGCAACCCCGTCACATCGAAATCCAGGTGTTTGCGGATACACAGGGCGCCGCGCTATATCTGGGGGAGCGTGACTGCTCCGTACAGCGCCGACATCAGAAAGTAGTGGAGGAAGCGCCCTCACCCTTCGTTGATGCGGACCTGCGCCAACGCATGGGCGCAGCGGCGGTGAAGGCGGCCCAGTCCTGCGGTTATGTCGGAGCCGGCACCGTGGAGTTTCTGGTGGATCAGGACAAGCGCTTTTATTTTCTGGAAATGAACACGCGCCTGCAGGTGGAGCATCCGGTCACCGAACTGGTCACCGGCTTCGATCTGGTGGCGTGGCAAATACAAATCGCCGCCGGCGCGCCATTACCGGTCACTCAAGAACAAGTGCGCATTCAAGGACACGCGATGGAAGTGCGCCTGTATGCGGAAGATCCGCAGCAGAATTTCCTGCCGCAAACCGGCCGCATTCAACGTTGGCGGCCCGCATTGAGCGAAGGCGTGCGCATCGACGATGGCGTGAAAGAAGGTCAAACCATCACGCCCCACTACGACCCCATGCTGGCGAAAATCATCGCCTGGGGCGCCGACCGCGAACAGGCTCGCCGTCGTCTGCAACGCGCGGTGGAAGACAGCCTGCTGCTCGGCGTCAACGGCAATCAACGATTCCTGGCCAATATCCTCAAGCACCCCACTTTTCAACGAGGTGAAGCCAATACTGGCTTTCTCGCCAACGAATTCAAGGACGATCCCTCGCTGTCGCCACAAACGCCAGCGGATTTAGTCATCGCCCTGGCGGCGCTGCTTTTTCATCATCAGACCGAGCTGAGCCAGCCTCACCGCCATTGGCGCAGCGCCGGCTATTCATCCTGGCCTTACGAACTGCGCAGCGGCGACGACATTTGGGAGCTGGCGCTGGAGACGCAGGAAGATGGCGCGTTTCAGGTCAAACTGGACGACCGCGCTCTCACGCTGGGACTGCAGCATATTGAGCCCGAGCAAGCCCTGTTCGAGTGCGACGGCCTACGTCGCCGGGTTCGCTATCTACGGCAGGAAAACCGGCTATCATTGCAACTCGATGGCGTAGTTTATGACTTTGAAGATCTAACCCATGCGCCAGCGGAAGCCGGCGACGCGGCTGGCGACGGCAGCATCCGCGCATCCATGGACGGCCGCATCGTGGACGTGCTGGTCGAACCCGGCCAAAGCGTGGAGAAAGGCGCAACGCTGGTCGTGCTGGAAGCCATGAAAATGGAGCATCCGTTAAAAGCGAATATCTCCGGCGTAGTGGAGGACATCAAAGTAAAAACCGGCGATCAGGTCAGAATCCGGGAACTGCTGGTTACTCTCACTCTAAGCGCAGAATAAACCGTCAATAAAAACAACAAACAAGGACACGCTCATGTCGCCTCTACATAATAAAACCATCCTCATCACCGGCGCTTCCCGCGGTATCGGCCGCGCCATGGCGTTACGTTTCGCCCGGGACGGCGCCAATATTGTCCTCGCAGCGAAATCCGCCGAACCTCACCCCAAGCTGCCCGGCACCATCTACAGTGTGGCGGATGAAGTCGAGCAGGCTGGCGGCAAAGCGCTCCCCGTGCAACTGGACGTGCGCGACGATAACGCCGTCAAAGCGATGGTGGAGCGCGCCGCTGCTGAGTTCGGAGGCGTGGACGCCGTCATCAACAATGCCGGCGCTATCAAGTTGTCCGGCGTGGAGCATACGCCCATGAAGCGCTTTGACTTGATGCATCAGGTCAATACCCGCGCCGTGATGGCGACCGCCCAGGCCGCCCTGCCCTGGCTGAAGAAATCCGGGCTGGGACATATCCTCAACCTGTCTCCTCCGCTCAATCTCAACCCCAAGTGGTTCGCCCAGTATTCTCCCTATACGTTGACCAAATACGCCATGTCTATGTTGACCCTGGGGATGGCGCAGGAGTTTCGTCGCTATAACATCGCGGTGAACTCACTATGGCCGCAGACCCTGATCGCCACCGCCGCAGTGGAGTTCGAAGCCGGCGGCAAACAGGCCCTGGACCGGGCGCGCAACCCTGAGATCATGGCGGACGCCGCCTACGCCATACTGACGGATAAAGAAGAGCGCCGCAGCGGCGAGTGGCTCATTGACGAACAAGTGCTGCGCGATACCGGCGTGACGGATTTTTCCGCCTACACCTACAACCCCGAAGCGGGTCAGCCGTTGATGACCGACCTGTTTATCGACTAGCAGAGACGGTCGACTAACCGGGTTTATTGACTAACATTGAAAGGCAGTACTGGACCCGCTCTCTATTGATAGATAGGCAATTAGGAAACAGGAAAACAAGAGGACCGAACTATGCCGCAGGAAGGCCACATATCCGCGCGAGATCTGGCCCGTCAACTGCCCTTCGTCGCCCAGAAATTGCCTTCCCTGCTCAAAGGGTATTACTACTACGCCCTGCTCAAGCCGGATAAAGCTCTGGCCATTGGCGACATCATCGAACGCAATGCGGACACACACGGCGAATGCGACGCAGTGCTCTACCGCGACCGGCGCATCAGTTATGAAGCGTTCAATGCCTGGGCTAACCGCTTCGCCCATTACTATCGCGCTCGCGGCGTGGCGCGGGGCGATGTGATTGCCCTGAACCTGGAGAATCGACCGGAATTGCTGGCGGCGCTGGCGGGGGCGTTAAAACTGGGCGCGGCGGGAGCGATGATCAACACATCCCTGCGCGGAGACGCATTGGCGCACTGCCTGAACCTCACTCATCCCAAACTTGTGGTCGTGGGCGAGGAGCAATTGGAAGCCATCGCTTCCGCTACGCCATTACTGAACATCCCCGTCGACTCACAACGCATGCTCTTTCTGGCGGATGCGGATACGCTCAAGGAGGATTCGACCGCTCCGGAGGGATATGTCAATCTGGGAGCCATCATTAAAAACTATCCCGACGCTAATCCGGTTGTCACGGATCGTCCCCTCGCCGGCGATACCGCAGTCTACCTGTTCACCTCCGGCACCACCGGCCTGCCCAAGGCGGCGCCCAGCAGCCATCGCAAATGGTTCAAGGCGTATGGCGGCTTTGGTCATATGTCGCTGGCGCTAACCGAAAAAGATGTCGTCTATGCCCCCCTGCCCTTGTATCACGGCACCGGACTGCTGGTGTGCTGGGGCGCTGCGCTGGCGGGCGCGTCCGCTCTCGCCATCCGACGCAAATTTTCCGCCAGTGAATTCTGGAGCGACGTGCGCCTGTATGGCGCCACTTGTTTCGGCTACGTCGGCGAATTATGCCGCTATCTGCTCGCCCAACCGCCGGGGCCTCAGGATCGCCATCACAAACTGAAAAAAATGATCGGCAATGGTCTGCGCCCTTCCATCTGGCTCCAGTTCAAAGAGCGCTTCGGCATTGAACAGATTGCGGAGCTGTACGCCGCCAGCGAGGGCAATGTCGGCTTCACCAACTTTTTGAATCTGGACAATACCGTCGGCTTTTCCACTGCGCCTTTCGCTTTGGTGAAATTCCATGAAGGCACCCGCGAGCCGGTCCGCAACAGCAAAGGAAAGTTGCAAAAAGTCGCCAAGGGCGAACCGGGATTACTGCTGGGTAAAATCACACCCAAATGGAACTTTGAAGGTTACTCCCAGCCGGAAGCGACGGAGAAAGCCATCATCCGCAACGCTTTCCGCAAAGGCGACGCCTGGTTCAATACCGGCGACGTATTACGGGAAATCGGCTGGCGTCATCTGCAGTTCGTGGACCGCATGGGCGACACCTTTCGCTGGAAAGGCGAAAACGTCTCCACGACTGAAGTGGAGAATGTGCTGGACACGCTGGACGATGTGGAAGAAGCCGTCGTCTACGGGGTAGAGATTCCCAACATGAGCGGCAAAGCCGGCATGGCGGCCATCGTGGCGAAGGACAAGCAACGCGGTCCGGATATGCGGCAACTGGCTCTGGCCATGCGGGAAGCGTTGCCGACTTACGCCATGCCGGTTTTCATTCGCGTTACGCCGAGCATCGCCAAAACCGGCACCTTCAAATACCGCAAGGTGGAGCTGCAAAGAAACGGCTATCAATTGAATGTGCCGGAGGATCAGGTTTACCTATGGGCGCCGGAAGCCGGAGAATACCGTTTATTGTCTCAGGAAATGATCGCCGCACTGGAGTCCGGCGTCTACCGCCTTTAGCGCCCAGTTAATATTACAGTTGTTCACGTTTGCCGCTTTTAACGGGACGCTGCATCGCCTATTTTAGTGGCCTTCTATTGCAGTAACCCCAGGTATGATCCGGCGCTCAATAATTTTTCCGATATTTCCAGCACCACGCTTTGCGAACGCGCTGTCAGCCGTAATCGCTTTGGCGTTGTTTTGCTTGATGTCGTTGCACGCGAGCGCCGACGACGTGAATGTGTACGCCGGCGAGTTTCCGCCGACCATCCCACAGGTTCATCACTTCGCCACCGAGATCGGCTCATCGCCACTGGAGCAGGCGCGACAGGCTCTGCGCACAGCGCCGACGGTCTCCGCGTCGCAGATCAACTTCGGCTTTACCGGCAAAGAGCACTGGTTCGCGTTCAAACTTCTGAATCGCAGCAGCGACAGTCGCGAACTGTTCCTTAGCCTGGGCAACCCACTGCTGGACAACATTGAGCTATTCCTGTTCCGGGTCGGCGAAACCCAGCCGGAATACGCTATCAGCAGCGGCGATCAACGCCCCTACCATGAGCGTCCGATCAATCACCCGCATTTTGTCTTCCCTCTGCAGCTCGCGGGAGATACCGGCTATGAGGTGATCTTAAAGATCGACGCCACGTCCTCTATCCAGGTACCCATCAGCCTGTGGGAGCCGTCTCAGTTCACCGCCTACAACCACAAGGAAGCCAGCCTGTCCGGCGCATTGCTGGGCATCATCGGCATCATGGCGGCGTACAATCTGATGCTGTTTCTGTTCCTGCGCGACAAAGGCTATCTGTATTTCACCGCCGCGCTGGCCAGTTACGCTCTGGCGGAGGCGACGCTGTGCGGGATGGCGTACGCGTATTTCTGGCCGGACAACCCTGTATGGAACGACAAGAGTCTGGTGTTTTTCATCAACCTCTGTCTTGCGGCGCTGGCGCTGTTCACTCGCAGCTTCCTGTCATTGCCGGAGCGTCTGCCGGCCATGGCGCAGGTATTCGTGCATATCGCCGCCTGGTGTCTGCTGTGCGCGGCGCTGGCGTTTTTCGCCTCCAACACAGCCATGCTTAAGTTATCCCTGCTCAACATCGCCGTGACGCCAATGTTCGGCTATTTCACCGGACTGTATCTGCTGCGCTCCAACTTCCGTCCAGCCCGATATTTCACCCTGGCCTACACCTTCCTGGTGTTCGCTTCCCTGGTATTCTGCGCAGGCAAATTCGGCCTGCTGCCGTTAAACGGCGTGACTGGACACGCTACTCAATTTGGCGTTGTCGGCATGGTGTTGGCGCTCAGTCTCGCCTTGGCGGACCGCCTGAAAGGCGAAAAATCAGCGCGCGAGTTCGCACAGTTGCAGGCGACAGAAAACCTGGAAAAGTATCGCGCCATCTATGAAAACTCTCTGGAAGGCATGTTCCGTCTGGACGCCAAAGGCGCTCTGATGGCCTGTAATCCCGCATTCGCGCAGTTATTAGGCGCGCGTAATGAGAAGGAGCTGGTCAGCAATACCCGTGACCTGACCGGCATGATTCCCCTTCAGGAAGACGCCCGCCGTTTGTTTTTCCTGTCGCTGAAGCAGTACGGCCATGTTTTCGGATTCGAGGCCCGCTGCCAGCGCCTCGACGGCAAACAGTTCTGGGCCACCATCTTCGCCCGACAGATCCTCACGCCCGGCGGCCCCGGCTTTGTGGAAGGCTCTATTGTCGACATCACCGAGAAAAAAGAGAACGAACAGCAGCTACACTATCTGGCCCGTCACGACCCATTGACCGGCCTGCTCAACCGTACTGAATTCGAATACCGCCTCAACAGCGCGCTGCTGCGCTCTCGTGAGCAGGGGCTGCATCATGCGCTGTTGTTCATGGATCTGGATCAGTTCAAGATCGTCAACGACACCAGCGGCCACGCCGCCGGCGACGAGCTGTTGCGCCAGATCGCCGTCATGTTCCGTCAACATCTGCGGGAGCGCGACTCTCTCGCCCGTCTGGGCGGAGATGAATTCGGCATCCTGCTGGAGCGCTGCGGCATAGAAAAGGCGTCGGAAATCGCTCACCGCTTACGCAATGAAGTCAGCGAATTCCGCTTCGCCCTGAAAGAAAAAGTGTTCAGCGTCGGCGTCAGTATCGGTATTGTGCCGATTACAGCGGCGACGCCCTCCATCGAGGAAATTTTCAGCCTCGCCGATACCGCCTGTTACGCCGCCAAAGACGCCGGCCGCAACCGCATCATCGTGCATAACGAGAAGACCGGGGAAATCATTCGCCGTCAAAGCGAGATGCAGGTGGTCACTGCGCTGCAGGAAGCGATCAAGCAGAATCAGTTGGTGCTCTATAAACAGAATATCGGCGCGCTGAAACCGGAACTGTGCGGCGAGCGTTATGAAATTCTGGTGCGTTTGAAGCAAGGAGCGGACATTCTTCCTCCCGGCGCCTTCCTGCCGGCGGCCGAACGCTACAACATCATCCGCTCTTTGGATCGCTGGGTAATTGACGCCTACTTTAAGTGGCTGCATGCAAGACCAGGACAGTTGGAACGGCTAAGTCAGGTCAACATCAACCTGAGCAGCCAGACCATCAACGATTCGGAATTCGCCGACTTTCTGCTGTCCGCGTTCAGCAAATACTGCATTCCTCTGGATAAAGTCTGCTTTGAAATCACCGAAAGCTCCGCCATCTCCAGCCTGGTGGAAACCACCGCCCTAGTGCAGAACATGCGCGCCAAAGGCATCAAATTCGCCCTGGATGACTTCGGCAGCGGCTTTTCCTCTTATTCGTACCTGAAAAGCCTGCCGGTAAACTCTCTGAAGATTGACGGCAGCTTCGTCCGCGACATCCTCAGCGACCCAGTGGATCTGGCCATGGTCCGCTCCATCACTGAAGTCGCCCATATCATGGGGCTGAACGTGGTGGCGGAGTTCGTGGAAAATGAAGAAACGGTGGAGCGTCTGAAAAGCCTCGACGTGGATTTCGTACAGGGTTATCACATCCACAAGCCCATGCCATTGTAAGAGCGCCTCTCCGCTATAGATCCAAGCGGGCGCGCTCTTAGCGACCATCACTCATCAGTACGACTTACTTACTCCATACCCACTCATATCTCTCTTGTCTCTTTTTATATCTCACACGTCAGCGGCTACACACAGGAAGATCTCTGCGTCGAGTTAGAGGCAAATAACGTCGTAAGCATGCGCGTTTATACGTTCTGAAAGTTCTAAAGAATCATTGATGCAGCGCTGCGGAATGCGGAATGCGGAATGCGGAATGCGGAATGCGGAATGCGGAATGCGGAATGCGGAAAAAAGTGTGGGAGTATTGCTGAAGAAAACAAAAACCAGTGGGTGGCGAGAAGCCATCCCACTGGTTTGAATGCCGCTGTTAGATCAGCGGGCTAAGTCTTACGAGCGCGGACGCTTAGAGGAAGGACGAGGACCGCCACGACCGCTGCGAGGCTTACGCTCTGGCTTGCCTGTGTCCGGCTTCATGTTGATCAGCTGCTGACGAATGCGTACTTTCTGCAGGTGCTGAAGCACTTCTTTCGGCATGCCTTCTGGCAGCTCAACGGTACTGAAGTTGTCGTAAATGGCGATATGGCCAATGTACTTGCTTTCAATGTTCGCTTCGTTCGCGATAGCGCCGACGATATCGCCAGGGCTAACGTCGTGGGAGCGGCCCACTTCGATGCGGTAACGCTCTCTCGGCATGCCGTCGTCACGACGTGAATCACGACCTTCGCGGCCTTCACGACCACGACGATCACGGTCGCGAGGGTTACGGCCACGGCCGTCACGATCGCGGTCACGACCACGGAAGTCTTTATCCAGCTTCGGCAGATCCTTCAGGATCGGGAACAGAGGCTGTTCCACCTGCAAGCGGAACGCCAGTGCGGCGGCGACGTCTTCCAGCGACAACTCATTTTCCTGACAGAAGTCCAGCACCACCTTTTTCATGGACTCCAGATCCTGACCGTCCAAAGTGCGGTGCAGGTTTTCCTGGAATTGCTGGATGCGCTGCTCGCTGATTTTTTCAGCGGAAGGCGCTTCGTAAGGCGTCAACGGTTGCTTGGTGGCCATTTCAATTGCGCGCAGCAGGCGACGCTCTTTCGGCGCAGCGAACAGGATCGCTTTCCCTTCACGACCAGCGCGTCCAGTACGGCCGATACGGTGAACGTAGGCTTCAGTGTCGTAAGGAATGTCGTAGTTCAGAACCAGACCGATACGCTCTACGTCCAGACCACGGGCTGCAACGTCAGTCGCGACAACGATGTCCAGACGACCTTTCTTCAGGCGGTCAATCGTCTGCTCACGAATCTTCTGGGTCTGGTCGCCATTCAGGGCTTCAGCGGCGTAGCCGCGCGCCTGCAGCTTCTCAGCCAGTTCCGTGGTGGCGGACTTGGTGCGCACGAAAATGATCATGCCTTCGAAGTTTTCAACTTCCAGTACGCGGGTCAGCGCGTCCAGTTTGTGAGAGTTATCAACCATCAATACGTGCTGGCTGATGCGCTCAACGGTAGAAGTCTTAGCGGCGATACGAACTTCTTTCGCCCCTTTCAGATATTTTTCCGCCACGCGTTTGATCGCGGGAGGCATAGTCGCAGAGAACAGTGCGTATTGGCAGGCGCCGGGCGCGTTGGAGAGGATTTCCTCTACATCGTCGATGAAGCCCATGCGCAGCATTTCGTCAGCTTCGTCCAGCACGACTGCGCGAATTTGCGACAAATCCAGGCTCTTGCGCTGTAAATGGTCCAGCACACGGCCAGGCGTACCGACAATAACCTGCACGCCGCGTTTCAGGGAGCGCAATTGTCCGCGCATATCCTGACCGCCGTAGATCGGCAGTACTGTGAAGTCAGGCAGGTAACGGGAATAGCTTTTGAATGCTTCCGCCACCTGGATCGCCAGTTCCCGGGTGGGAGCCAGCACGATAATTTGTGGAGACTGAATCTTAGGATCAAGTCTTTCCAACAACGGCAGAGCGAAAGCCGCTGTCTTGCCGGTACCAGTCTGCGCCACCCCTAAAATGCTCTCGCCCTGCAGCAACAGGGGAATACTTTGCTCCTGGATCGGTGAGGGTTGCTCGTAACCCACGTCTTTTAGAGCGGACAAAAGAGAATCAGATAAACCAAGAGAAGCGAAATCTTTCGACAGCGCGGTTGCAGAATCAGTTGAAGACATTAATTCGGGACCTATCAGGGGGGCTGCTTTGCAGTGAATAAAAAATGGTCGCTAATTGTACAGATCTAGCTTGCGGAATAACAGTAAAATTTTTAATGCCGGAGAAAAGTTACACGCGCTTACAAATGCGTAATCAATAACTTGAGTGGCGGGAAGGGAGTTTTTACTATGAAGTCGCCGCTTACCTGGGGCGAAACGGGAAATATCCGGGGAGGCGGCTACTGCAGACGACGCGCCGGCCCCGGAAAGGGAGAGCCATTCGTCATACTACCGGTTCAACGACAACCAGGCGCATTTTGCGACCTTCGAAGATGCGATCCAGGATGTCATGCAAGTCGGCGACGCTTTCGCTTTGGATACGGAAGCGGAATTTGGCTCCTTTTTGGGTAAACGCATTGACTCTGTACATTTTTCTTTCTCCCGAGATGGTTTATTTCGTCTACAGGAGTTAGATTAGGAAGTAAAACGACCATTGATGTCGCAAAAGAATGTATTCTTTAGTCTTCGCAAAGTTTTTATGGGGAACTGATGAGAACTTTTCTACGCCGCTTATCCATCCTGGCTTATCTGAAATCGGCCAGAACGCCCAAATCCACCGAGGAAATCATCAACCACCTGATTTCTGCGGACTATATGGAAGAGGGCGGCGATCCAAATTCACAGAAGCGCCTGATCCAGCGCGACATGAATTTCCTGTACGGCAAAAACGAAATGGAGGACGAAGACGAAGAGCCCGGCAACGAGTTCGGCCTGGAAGTGGTGAGGGGCGTAGGCAAGAGCCTGCTATGGAAACTCGACCCCTACTCCACCCTGCAATACGACTATGAGAAGATGCCTCAGTACATGGCTATCGCTTTCGCCATGGCCAAGAAGCATCTGTCCAATCTTCTGCCGCGCAACACCATCTCCGAGCTGGAGCGTTTTTTCGCCCAGGCGGAGGAGCGCCTGGAGCAGTCGGAGAAATCGCTATCTCCGCAGTTGTACAATCGTCTGCGCGATTCCGTGGAGTTCTATCAGCGCGGCCAGCGTCTGCAACCGGCGGATTTCGATATCGAGCATCTGGACACCATCTATCGCGCCATTTTGAAAAACAAGCAGGTGTTGTTCACTTATCGCGGCAAAGAGTATCGCGCCCATCCCTTTGGCGTTGCGATCCTGCTGCCGAAAATCTATCTGGTGGCGAAAAAGGACGAGGACATCGACACCCCTGGCGCCTATCGCCACTTCCTGTTGCATAAGATCGAACGCATCACCATGGATCAGCGCAGTTCCCGCGTGCCGAAGAAATTCCGGCTGCGGGACTACCTGGAGGCGGGCAAGATGGACGTGTTCATCGACCCGGAAGACAACTCTGTGTACTCCATGAAGTTGCGCATCACGCCGGCTAATCCATACAGCAACCTGATATCCGACCTGAGCGAGAACCCCATCGCCGTGGACCAGAAAATCAAGCCGTCTACTGACGAAAGCGGTTCCTACATCCTTACCGCCAAGGTGCGACGCACTATTCAGTTGCGGAACTGGCTGATGAACCTGGGTGCAGAATGCAACGTAATGGAGCCGCAGGAAATTCGCGACGATCTGATTTCCGCGCTGCGGGATGCACTGAGTAACTACGGCGCCTAAGCCAACCAAAGGAGTCCGCCATGCAGACAGCCACCCCAACGCCGCCATCGCTCGGTATGCGCAAGCTCAATCCGGCGGGATGGACGGCTGCGTCGATCCTGCGTCTCATGGCGGCTTTATTGACCCTGCTCGGGTTGGCTGCCTGCGCCCATCAACCCACGCATAGCAAACCGGGTTTAACGACTCCAGGCGTTCATCCTATTGCGCCGACGCAGGAGCAATACTGGTGGCGCGCCTGTTTCAAAATGCCTTTTGATGATAACGGCGATCCCAATTGGAACATGGACTTACTGTTGGCGGACCAGGTCGTCGCCCCCGTATTGGCGCAACATGCGGGCGCTTTGCCATTGTGGCGCTTTCATCGACGCGCCGCGCCGGACGCCGCCGGTCACCAGTTCAGCCTGCTGTTTTACACAGATCCGAACACCGCCGGCCGTGTATTCAAGGGTATGGAGAGTTCGCCAGTCGTTGCGCAGCTCCTGCAAAGCGGCGATCTCAATCAGCTGGTCATCAAATGCGGCTACCGCGACCTGACGTCCGACCTGCAGGCCACCAGCGATCCCAATTGGGAGCCTCATCTGCAAAAAACCTGGCCTTATTTCATCATGGGCGTCAGCGCCCACTGGCTGGCGTTGATTCAATCTTTTGGCGAAGACATCCCCCTGCAATCCGAAACGCCCTCCGCCATGCTGGAGCGTTACGGACAAATACGTCGGCAAATCAGCGGCGTCTGGCAGGGACAAGGCCAGCATGCCTACCTGCATCACCTTAGCGCCCTGTTCGGTTACGAGCCGATGCTGATTCAGAAATTCATCCAGTTCTGATATGACTTCCCTGCCCCGCTTTGACTACTTCGCTTATGGGTCCAATATGTCCCTGCTCCGGTTGCGCGGCCGCACGCCCAGCGCCTGCTTCTTGTGTACGGGCCGGTTAATGGGTTATCAGCTGCGTTTTCATAAAATTGGAAAAGATGGTTCCGCCAAGTGCGATATTTTTCATACCGGAAATCATGAAGACGTCGTCTATGGCGGCCTCTTCCAGATTAACGAACAAGATCGACACGCCCTTGATCTCGCCGAAGGCGCAGGAAAGGGGTATGACCCCACCGACCTATGGATAACAACAGAAAGCGGCGCGGTTATGCGAGCGCTTACTTACGTTGCAACACTCACTGACGCAACGCTTCTCCCTTTTGACTGGTATCTGGAGCATGTGCTGCGGGGCGCAGAAGCATTGCAGCTGCCGAGCCATTATCTTGCAAGGCTGCGAGCAACCCAATCGATTGCGGATTCGGATACTGATCGCGTTCAAAGAGAGTTGGCGATCTACCGTCATGCTTAACCCGCTCGTTTTGGTGCATGTCTTTTTTCGTTAAATTGTCTTCCTTCATTTCCTAACATTCCTTGCGTACATTTTCCGCCTACAAATTAACCCGTCGTTAACCTCTCCTTCGAAATAATGCGCTTATTCCGATCATCATGCTGATTGTCGTCACAGGCCACTGCGCCTCAAATCAGCGTCGGGAGCAAAGGAACCGCCAAGCCAAACATAAGAAGGAAACCTCTATGCCGACACCTGTTACTCCTCCCCGCTAGCCTTGTGCGGCTGGCGCGATTCGACCGATTCGTTAAAGCAAGCTCGTAAAACAAGAAAGGCGACATCTCAAGCCACTGAGATATAGCAAGCGCTCACATACAGGAACTATTCACCAGCCAAAAAAGGGAACTGATATGAAAATACGCTCGATCTCCATTCGCGCCATCGCTCTTCCGGGCGGTCTCGCTGCGGCAATAACGGGAGTGTGGATGACTGCGGCGAACGCCCAGGAAATTCAATACGGGAGAGGGTATTTCTTTCCTGCGTTAATTCCTTCCTATTTCGATAAAGAGCACTTCCTGGAGGATATCTCCGTGGAGCGCTGTGAACTGAAGAACGGCTATCAGTCCTGGTGCTACAAACTGAAAGTCAAAAGTAATCCAGTGGAAAACGGTCCTTATTGCCCGGAAACCATCAATGATATCGGCGGCGTTTATCCTTATGACGGCGCCACCAATCCCGGTTTGCGGGTGCTGAAAAGAGACCTGTTCGAGGACATGGAAGCGGACGGCTACGATATCGTGGATGACGACGGCAATATCCGCTTCATCATGATCAAAACCGGCGAAATACCTAATCTGGACCCGGACTTGTCCTACTGCATCGAGGTCGAGCCCGACAATAGCCTGCAACTCTCGTACATGATTCCCGTTTTCTCCTGGCATGCCCAGGAATCCACGCCCATGGACGACGCCTCCAAGATTGTCGGCTTATCCTTGATTGGGATGCCCATTAACGGCTTGCCGCCCTCAGTGGCCAACGGCATTCCCGGCGCGCCCACTGGAGTCGGCAGTATGCCCGCCCTGGACGCCTGCGGCGGGCACATTAACGAAGGCTTCTACCACTCCCATATTTTCCCGGAAACCATCAACGATATTTACGCCAAGCATCATATTGGAGAAGTTCGCTGTGAAGCGGTCTACCCGAAAGGTTCCGGCGATCTGGTGGCGTACGCCATGGATGGGTATCCCATCTACACCAATCTGGAGATGAACGGCGCGACGCCAGCCAATCTGGATGAATGCAACGGCCATTTCGGCCCGACCATCCATTATCCGACCGGCATGTATCACTACCACTCCTCCTCAGCGGAGGACGTGAATATTCCGCGCTGTCTGAAAGGCGTGCTGGCGAAGCAACAGTTGATCGTGGAGTGACGATGCGCAGATACAAAACTTTCGCTCTAACGCTGTTCTGGCTGGCGTTATCAACGCCGTCCGCTTTCGCGCATTACCCGTTCATGTCGTTCTTCAATCTCTCTCGCGGAGAGGACAATGTCTGGCGGCTGAACGCGGTTCTCGCGCAAGCCAGCGTTTCCACCACGCTGAGTCAGCTACAGACTGAGCACAGCGGCGCGCGCTTCACTCGTGAGGAACAGGAGAAGGAACTAACGAAGTATTTGCTGGACACCGTCAAGCTCAAGGTGGATGGAGTGGACATTGCGCTGACGCCAACCGTCGTCAATCTGGGCGATCATGAAACCCGGGTTATATTTGAACTGAAAAACGCACCCAGGGATTTCCGCCGTGTAGATGCAAGTATTCGCAGTTTTTCCGATGACGCCAATCACCACAATATCCTGACCCTGTTCCAGGAAGGAGGACGCAGCAAGGTCGTGCTGTCATCCAGGAATAATTACAGCTCGCAGCTCAATGCGCTGGAGAAACTGGCGGAAGGCTCATGAGTAAATCGTAAAGCGCCACCCTATCAACAGCACGCAGGCGTAAGTTGATCCGAGGGGGGAGTACTCGCCTGCTCTTTAGGGTCTGAGGGCCATGGCCGTTTACGACGCCGGAACGTCGGCGGCGCCAAGCGCCTTGCAGTACAGACCCACTTTTTCGCCGTGATAATCCAGTTCTTCCAACAAGCGCCAGCCTCCGCGGCGCATCAACGAGGCGGCAGTCGCCGTGCCGCAATAAAGTTTGTCATACCCCATCACTAACGCTGCGTCTTCCAATGCTGTCAGCAGCGCTGCGCCCAGTCCGCGTCGGCGCAGTTCGGGCTTCACCCAACCCGCCGCCGCCCAGGGACCAAGATGAGGATGCGTGGTGATAGATTGCGCTTTCAATGCCGCCACGCCGACCAGTTCACCGTCCAGGAAGGCCACCATCCCTACCGGCAAAGCGTCCCGGGAACAGAACTGACGCAAATCCGCTGCCGCATCACCAGGCCCTTTCGGGCCGTACCAATCCGGCCACTCCGTCTCAAAAGACGCCGCCAGGGCGGGAACCGCTTCCGGCGCGTCCGCCAGGTATTTCACCACTAACCGCCGATCCATACACCCTCTGTCTGGCTGTTGAGAACCACGACTTACGCCCGAGGCTCCGAGCGCATCAGAGGCCAGAGTATATCGCTCTAACCACGCAGATAAATCACTTTGCCAGTCTGCGCGCCTTCTATGGATTTTTGAAACGCCTTCGCCACCCTTGCAGCATCTACTGGCGTTTCACCTGGGAAAAATGAACCGTACTTATCCCAGGACTCCGTTAATACGGTCGGGCTGACGACGTTTATACGCACCCCGCGAGGCGCTTCGATCGCCGCCGCCACGGCGAAGTGCTCCAGGGCGCCATTCACCGTCGTGGCCGCTGCGCCCCAGGCGATAGGATCAACGCTGAGAATGCCGCTGGTCAGAGTGAAAGAGCCTTGATCGCGAATATATTTCAAGCCATGGCGTACCAGATTAATCTGCCCCATCAACTTACTGCGCAACCCAACGTCCCATTGCTCAGAGGTCATTTCTCCCAGCGCCGCAAACGCCAGATCGCCAGTCGCGCTGACTAACGCGTCAAACTCGCCAACCTTTTCAAACAACGCCTGAATTGAGGATTCATCGGCGATATCCACCTGATAATCGCCTCTGCTCTTGCCGACCTTGATCACTTCATGCCGGTCCTGAAGGTTTTCTACAACCGCTTTGCCAATAGTGCCTGAGGCGCCGATCACTACGATTTTCATTGTGCTTTCTCCACGTTGATTGTTGATAAATCCACTTTAATGAAAAACACCTTCGGGATAATCTAGCTAAAAACCAACTCACTGTTTCCACACAGAAACAATATGCAGAACTTACTGACTCACCTCGACCTGATCGCCGCCTTCCATCAGGTGGCGCAGGACGGTAGCTTCACCCAGGCCGCCACCAGCCTGAACAGCTCCAAGTCCCAGGTCAGCAAACAGGTCAAGACGTTGGAGTCCTTGCTGCAGACTCAACTGCTGCACCGCACCACCCGGAGCTTGCGCCTTACGGAAGCCGGCGAAGCGTTGTTTCGTTATAGCACGGAAATTCAGGCGCTGTTTCGCCAGGCGACGGAAGTGGTGAATGATTTGAACGCGGACACGGTTGGCGTGCTGCGCTTTACCTGTCCGGTTTCTCTGGGCATTTCCATGATGCCGGAGATCCTCAAACTGTTTCGGTTGCGTTATCCCCGGGTAAAAGTGCAAATTGACCTCGCCAATGAGAGCCGCAACCTGATCGCGGAGGAGTTCGATCTCGCCATTCGCGCCACGCCGCAACCAGACCCTTATCTGATCGCGCGCCCCTTGGGAGCGATGGTGGACGCCATCTGCGCCAGCCCGGAGTTCATCGCGCGCCATGGCAGACCGGAAACCCCGGAGGAGCTGACGCGTTTTCCCTGCATCGCCCATAACCAGCATCAGCAACTGAGCCAGTGGAGATTTACCGGCCCCGAGCGTGAAATCAGCGTGCCGATTCAGGCGGAGATCGCCGCCAATCAATATCCCATGATGCGGCAATGCGCGGTGGAAGGACTCGGCGTCACCAAGCTGCCGTTTTATGAAGCCTATCGAGATATTGAAAGCGGGCGGCTGGTGCGACTGCTGGAGGACTACCCTTCCCACACCCACACGCTGTACGTGGTGTTTCCCGCCCAACGCTATCAGCCGAAGAAGCTGATTTATTTCAAGGAACTATTGATAGAGTGGTTCAGCGGACGCCCGGAATTTTTTCACCGTTTATAAGGCCGCATGAGGCGTCGGGAATTATTCCTGCTCTTCCTTGACGAACAGGCGCTGGAACAAACGCTCGGATTCCTGCATGCCGCGTTCGGTCAAAGCGACGGATTTGGTTTTTTCTACGGGGTCGTGGATCAGCCCCTTTTCATAGAGCCGGTTCATGACCTCCCAGTCGAAACCTTTCCAGGCCCGGTTGCCCTGGTGCAACGTCAGATGCAACAGAGCCAATACGGTTTCGTCAATTTTCTCCTCATCAATCACCATCGTCATCGCCCGATCTCCTCTGTTTCGATAAAAACCAAACACAGAATTCGTCATACGAAGGAAAACGTTCGAATATACGCTACCGGGGCGCAGGCGTTTTCACAAGAGGCGCCCCGCCTAAATAAAAAAAGCCACCGGGACAGGTGGCCGCCTGATTATTAGCATGCCAATGTTATTGCCATGTTAATAGGCTAAGCGCCTATGACGCTCTACAGGTCGCAGCGAGAGGGCTTCATGATGAGGACAGAATCCACTCGTGGTCTGGGTCGTTGTGAAACTTCCAGTCACGAACCGGTCCCGCCATCACGTTGAGGTAATAAGATTCATAACCATGAGGCACGCCGACCGGGTGATAGCCTTCAGGCACGATCACGCAATCGCCGTCGTAAACCGACATGGTTTCATCCAGAGAGCGGTCGTCGTTGTAGACTCGCTGAAATACAAATCCCTGGGCCGGATTGATGCGGTGATAATAGGTTTCTTCCAGATAGGACTCTTCCGGCAGACGGTCAGAGTCATGTTTGTGCGGTGGATAACTGGACCAGTTGCCGCTGGGCGTGAACACTTCTGTCAACAGCAGTCGCTCCGCCGGCTGATCCAGCATCAGGATATTGTGAATGCGGCGCAGATTGCTGCCCTCGCCACGGTTCATCATCGCAACCTGATCCGGTTTGATCAGGCGCACCGGATACTGCCCGGAGACTTGTGAAGACAATCCCAGGCCGACTTCCAGATCCGTTTGCGCGCTGATACGAATACGGGTAGCGGGCGGAACATATACCGCATAGGGCGGCAGTTTTTCAAAGGGCGACATACGCTCGCCGATATCTGCGAACGTATCCGCTCCGGCCTCTACGGTCGCTTTCCCCGCCACCAGCACCAGACAGCATTCAGCGTCAGCGAACTCGCCTTCCCAGATCTCTCCCGCCTGCAACGCCAGCGCCTGAAATCCCACGTATTTCCAGGACGCATTTTCCGGCGTGACGTTTATACGTTGCTGTTGCTCCCGTCTGGCTTTGCGTAACAGATGCGACATCGGGCTCTCCTCTACGAACTTAGTGAATGATTAATCCTGCTGATATGCGACTTGCAGCGCCTCAAGCAATCTCTTCGAGACTGACCCAGCGGCGTTCCTGATGAGACAGCTCCACCGCATCCAATACCCGGTTCACTTCATAGGCATGGCGAAACTGCGGCCACATGGGGCGGTCTGCACACAGACCTTCCACCAGATCCCGCACTTCCACGATCTTTTGATCGTTGTAGCCCAGACCATGCCCTGCGGACACGCAGAAATTAGCGTAATCCGGATGCTGCGGGCCAACTAACAGGCGGCGGAAACCTTCCCGCGGCCCAGCGTCTTTGCGTGAATAAAACTGCAGCTCGCTCAGTCGCTCCTGATCATAAATCAATGTGCCCAAGGTTCCCGTCACTTCAAACCAGAGCGAGTTCTTGCGGCCGCAGGCAATGCGACTGGACTCCAATGTCCCCTGGGCGCCGTTGGCGAAGCGCGCCAACAGATGAACCTGATCGTCGTTTTCCACTTCGCCGAACTCACCGGGCGCATTGGCGATGGGGCGGTTCTTATGCACGGTTTTCAGATCCGCTACGACTTCCGTGATGTCGCCGACCAGATACTGCGCCATGTTAATAATATGAGAGCCCATGTCTCCCAAGGTTCCAGAACCGGAGAATTCTCTCTTCAGGCGCCAGCTGAACGGCGCATCAGGGTCGGAGAGATAGTCTTCATTATGAGTGCCGCGAAAGTGGACGATGTCTCCCAGCTCCCCGCTGCGAATGATTTCCCGGGCCAGGCTCACAGTCGGGTTTTTTGCATAATTGAAACCCACCAGCGTCTTCACCCCGGCCCGCTCAGCCGCTTCGGTCATCATGCGCGCATCCGCCGCATTAAGCGCCAGAGGTTTCTCTGCGTAGACATGCTTGCCGGCGGCGATGGCCGCCAACGCCATTTCCTTGTGCAGCCAGTTGGGGGAGCAAATATCCACTACGTCGATATCAGGGTCGCTCACCAGTTCACGCCAGTCTCCGGTTGAGCGCTTAAAGCCCATCACCGCAGCTTTCGCCGCCGCCTGTTCAGCGCTGATATCCGCCAGCATTTCAAGCTCGATATCCGCTGAGAGTTCAAATACTGCGGGGGCGGAGCGAAACGCAATCGCGTGCGCCTTGCCCATGTAACCGCTACCGATCAGGCCGACTCGTAGTTTCTTCTTGCTCATACCCACCTGCGAATTTAGATACTGTCTGCATCACACGGAAATTGTTGTTTTGATGGTCGCGAAGCGCAACTCAGTCTGTTGTGACAGGCGCCGCTATGGCCAATGCGATTCAAGATTAAAACAATCATTCCACGAACGAAACAAAAATTTCAATAATTTTAATTTCAGACGACGCGTTTCAAACAACTCAAGTCAGCTACAACCCCTGTATAGATAGAATAGAAAAGGAATAGAACAGGTTATCCAGGAAAAGAAGGGAAAATTCCATTTCGATATTTTTTGGAACAAAAAGTTTGAAAAGCGAAATTTTTTTAAATAGGATGGATCATACGTTCCATTATTGGAGCGCCGTAGAACAACAAGAAGCCAATAAACCGGGGGCCGCATGAACGCCTTGAACCAGCCATTCCAAAACCATTTTCACGTTTTTGCAGCGCCGGTTTGTTCTTGCATCGCCTCGCTGGCGCGGCCTCAGCGCAATCTGGAAGTGAATTTACACTCGCTCCGCACTGAAATTTTCTTGTAGGATTGGCGACACTGTATTTCATTTTCATTGCCGGAGAATCGAATTGTCCACCGCGATTAAGCCCACCAACTTACTAGAACTGCAGCAGGCCATCACTGAGCGCTACAACGATCTCAGCAAACGGCTCAAGCAAATCGCGCAGTTCGTCATGGACCATCCCAGCACAGTGGCGATGGAGACGGTGTCCGTCATTGCGGAGCAGGCGGAAGTAACGCCTTCTGCGCTGATACGCTTCGCGGCGGCGTTTGGTTACGATGGCTTCAGCGAAATGCAGCAACTGTTTCGTCAAAAACTGGTGGAAAACAGCACCAGCTACCGCGAACGCATTCGTCTCTCCAGCGCGCAACCGGTTCATTCCGGCAAAGTGACCTCTCACACCATTCTCAACGAGTTCGTAAACGGCAATCTGCTCAGTCTGGAGCACCTGCCGGAGATGGTGTCCGACGAGAACATGGACGCCGCGATCAAGCTGCTGCATAACGCCAAAGCCATTCATGTGCTGGGCATGCGCCGTTCCTTCTCCGTCGCCTCTTACCTCACCTACGCCCTGCGTCAGATCAAACGCAGGGTGTATTTGATCGACGGCAGCGGCGGCATGTTGCAGGAGCAGGCTTCGTTTCTGGACAAAAGCGACGTGCTGGTGGCCATCAGTTACAGCCCCTACGCTCAGGAAACTCGCGCGGCGGTCATCAAGGCTTATGAAAACGGCGTTCCCATTATCAGTATTACTGACAGCCGGCTGAGTCCGCTGGCGCCTATTTCCTCCGTCTATTTCGACGTGAAGGAGAGTGAGGTGCGCGGATTCCGCTCGCTGACATCCAGTCTGTGTCTGGCTCAGGCTCTGGTGATTGGCATGGCCTACCAGATTGAGCAGCAACAGCTGGGCGACGGCTGACGCCGGGCCGACTCAGGGACAACACAAGCTTCCCTGCCGGTCGCGCCGTTTGCATCGTCAGTATGGATGAAAGGCAAACCTTATTACTGTTGTGATAACCAGCGTATAAAGTAGAGGCGCAATTTTATGATTCGAATCAGTCTTCTCGGCGCGGGCCGTATTGGCGTCATTCACGCGTTGAACGCCAAGGCGAACCTGAATGTGGATCTTCGTTACATCGCCGATCCCCGGGAAGAGGCGGCGCGGGATCTGGCGGAAAAAGTCGGCGCGAAAGTGGTGGATGTAAACGCCGCCATTAATGCGAATGACGTGGACGCCGTGATCATCGCCACGTCCACCAACACCCACGCGGAACTCAGTCACGCCGCGCTCAATGCTGGCAAAGCGGTCTTTTGCGAAAAGCCCATTGATCTGGATATCAACAGCGCCAGCGGCGTAGCGGAACACGTACAACAAAGCGGCCTGCCCTACTTCGTGGCGTTCAACCGCCGCTTCGATCCCTCTTTCGCCGCCCTGCAACGCGGCCTTGGCGATCTCGGCAAGCTGGAGCAACTGGTGATCACCAGTCGTGATCCTTCGCCGCCGCCCGTGGAGTACATTAAAGTGTCCGGCGGCCTGTTCCGGGATATGACCATTCACGATTTTGACATGGCGTTATGGCTGCTGAATGAGCCCCTGCGGGACGTTCACGCGATCGGCAGTTGTCAGGTTGATCCCGCCATTGGCCAGGCTGGCGACATCGACACCGCCACCATTACCCTGACCACCGTGAGTGGAGCCCAGTGCGTCATTCTCAACAGTCGCCGCGCCGCCTACGGCTATGACCAGCGCGTGGAGGCTTTCGGCGCCAAAGGCATGTTGCAAGCGCACAATATCAAACCCACGCAGTTGCATCGCTTCGGCGCGGAAGGGGAAAACAGCGACAGGCTGGAAGACTTCTTCCTGCAACGTTACGCCGCCGCCTATCAGGCGGAAATGGCCGCCTTCGTACAGGCGCTGGTGGCTCAATCTCCAATGCCCGTCAGCGTACAGGATGGCGTTAACGCCTTAAAACTCGCCAACGCCGCCTACGCGTCCCTGGAACAGGGCAAGCCAGTCGGCTTCTAAGCTCTCAATACCCCGGGCGTCGCCGACGGACCGGGGTTCTCGCCTCTTGTTGCAAGCGCTTTTGCCGCGATAACTCGACCCGTTCACCCTTCCAAATTCAAAACAAGTCATCAGATTGACGGGGCTCCCGACATTACTTTAATGTAGGACCTGCAGCGCTAAAGGGGTCGATAGCGCGCTCATTCTAAGAACTGAGTTGGAGAAGGAAGCCATGCGATCACACGCCGTCATGCGACTTGGCGACGCCCTGCTTGCGGCCGGGGCGCACAAACAACCCAAACTTACCTCTAAATTTCTAACCCTGCTGGCGATCTCATTCGCCGCCACTACGCTTTTTTTAGCGACATTACTTTTCACTACACTGCTTTTCCCTGTTTTTTCCCACGCGGCGGAAGTCACGCTGCGGATGCATCATTTCCTGCCGGCGACCTCTCTGGATCAAGAGGGCTGGATGGAGCCTTGGGCGGAAAAGATTGAAAAGGAATCCGACGGACGCATCAAAATCAGCATCTATCCCTCCATGCAGTTGGGAGGCAAACCACAGCAACTGTTCGATCAGGTCAGAAACGGCATCGTCGATATCATCTGGACTCTGCCCGGCTATACGCCCAGCCGCTTTCAGATGACCTCTGTTTTCGAGCTTCCTTTCGTGGCCTCATCCGCGGAAGCGACCAGCCAGGCGTTTCATACCTTTATCGAGAAATATGCGCCAGAGGAGTATCAGGATGTGCACGTGCTGTCCCTGCATACTCACGCCGCCGGCTCTTTCCATATTCTCGGCAAGCCCATTGAGCAGATCGCCGATTTGGAGTCCCTGAAAATCCGCGCCCCCACCAGAGCGTCAGGAGAGGCCCTGCGTCTACTAGGCGCCAATCCCTTGTTCATGCCCGCTCCAGAAGTCCCTCAGGCCATTTCCAAAGGCGTCATCAACGCGGCGTTGTTGCCGTTCGAAGTCGTGCCCTCACTGAAGCTGGACGAACTGGCCGAAAGCCATACCCTGCTCAACGGCGCCCGCGGTCTGTACACCGCCACCTTCATCCTGGCGATGAACAAGAAGAAATACGACTCGCTGCCTGAAGACCTGAGAGCCATTATCGATCGTAATTCCGGCATTGCATTGAGCAAACAGATCGGCAAGGCCATGGACGATTTCGAGAAAGTGGGAATAGAACTGGCCAAGAAAAACGGCAACCGTTTTTATTCCATCAAGGCGGACCAGTTGAAAGAGTGGGAGAAACGGGTGGAGCCTGTGCGGGAAGACTGGGTCGCCAAAGTGAATTCCCAGAACAAGAACGGCGAGTATCTACTGCGGCAAGCTGAAGATCTGGTTACTCAATATGAGAAGTCGCGACAGTTATGATTGCGTCGTCGACATATCCCGCCTTGCGCCAAAGCGTCCGCACTGCTGACGCCTGGCTTGCCATCGCGGCGCAGTGCAGCGCTTATCTCAGCGGCGCGGCGCTGGTCGCCATCGTCATGATGGTGACCATTTCCGTATTCGGACGCTGGTTGTTCGGAACGGCGGTGACGGGCGATTTCGAAATTGTCGAAATCGGCGTCGCAACCGCGATCTTTTACACCTTCCCCGCCTGCCAATACGGCTATAAACACCTGGCGGTGGACCTCCTCGTCAAGCGCCTTCCCCTGGGATTGGAGAAAGCCGCCTGCATGATCGCCGAATGCGCGCTTTGCGCGATTTTCGCGTTCATCGGCTGGCGCCTTGTGCACGGCGCAGAGGAGTTCTTTTCCTACGACGAACAAACCATGATCCTCGCCATCCCGTTAGGCTGGGTGCTGCTCGCCTGCGCGCCGCCCTGCTTTCTGTCGGCGCTGATCGCCGTGAGTAACTTATTGCAGAAACTAGTCACCGATAAATAGCCAAGGACAAGGCCCTTATGGATGATCTGTACATCGGCGTAATCGCCTTCGCCTCGCTGCTCGTGTTGATTTTTCTGCGCATCCCGGTGGCTGCGGCCATGTTGTTGACAGGAGCGGCGGGTTACACCGCCATCCTGGGCTGGGATGCGTTGATGAATCATTTTAATTCCGGTCCTTTCTACCGGTTTTCCTCTTACGATCTCGCCGTCATTCCCATGTTCCTGCTGATGGCGCAATTCGCCACCGTAGCCAACCTTAATAAAACCCTGTTCAGCGCCTGCAACTCCTGGTTCGGCTCAGTGCGCGGCGGACTCGCCATGGCCTCCATCACCAGTTGCGCTTTCTTCGGCGCCATCAGCGGCTCTTCCCTGGCCACCACGCTGACCATGTCGAAAGTGGCGCTGCCGGAAATGCAGCGCCATGGCTATTCCAATCAATTAAGCGCGGGCGTCCTCGCCGCCGGCGGCACTCTGGGGATACTGATTCCACCGTCCATCGCGCTGGTGATCTACGCCCTGTTAACGGAGCAAAACATTTCCAAACTCTTTATCGCCGCCGCCGTACCCGGCATTATCGCCACCATCGGCTATTTACTGGCGGTGCAGGTGTACGTGCGTCTGTTTCCTTCCGTAGGACCGCAAACCCACAAGGCGTCCACCGTGGAAAAACTGTCGGCGTTGCTGCGGGTCACGCCGGTGCTGGCGATCTTTCTCGGCTTGCTGGGAGGGATTTACGGCGGCGTGTTCACCGTGACGGAAGGAGCCGCCATCGGCGCATTCGCCACCTGGCTGCTGGCTCAGCTCAAACGCCAGCTCGACAGAGAGGCGATGATGAAGATATTCAGGGAGACCGCCGTCACTACCGGTCTGGTGTTTTTCATCATACTGGGAGCGGATCTGTTCAACTCCGTGATTGTTCTCTCCAACATACCCAATGCCTTCGCTGACGCCATTACCTCCATGCATTTGAGCACTACGGCAGTGATCATCATTCTGTTGTTGATCTACCTTGCATTGGGATGTTTCCTCGACAGTATGTCGATGCTGCTGCTCACCGTGCCAATCTTCTTTCCGGTAGTGATGTCGCTGAACTTCAACATGCCGCCGGAACACACCGCCATCTGGTTCGGCGTGCTGGCGGTGGTGGCGATTGAGATTGGGCTGATCACGCCGCCGGTGGGCATGAACATCTTCGTGCTCAAGTCCCAGGCGGAGCACATCAATCTGGTTGAGTGCTACAAGGGCGTGACGCCCTTTATCATCGCCGATATATTGCGCCTGGCGATTCTGGTGGCCTGGCCCGGGATTGTGCTGATATTTCTCTAAGCGGGTTATCTGCCTTTAAATACAGCGTCGCGTCGCTCCAGAAAGGACGCGATGCCTTCCTGCATATCCTCGCTGTTCATCAGGCTTTTGATCTCGCTGAACAACTGCGCTTTGGCGACCTCTTCTCCATGCAGACGCGCCAATTTAGAAGAAGCCAGACTGCCCTGCACGCCGAGAGGCGCCGCGTTGGCGATACGCTCTGCAATGTCCAGGGCCTTTTCGAACTGCGCTCCTGGCTCGACCAGCTCCTGCACCAGCCCCCAACGATAGGCGTCCTGCGCAGTCCAGACGTCTCCAGTTAACAAATAGCGTTGCGCATTCGCCCAGCCGATTTCCTGTTGCAGACGCAGCGTGGCGCCGCCGCAGGCGAATAGGCCGCGTTTCACTTCCAACTGCCCAAAACGGGTATTGTTCGCCGCGATACGCACATCCGTGTTCAGCATCATTTCCACACCGCAGGTGTAGCAGTACCCTTGCGCCGCCATCACCACCGGTTTACGCAGCGGTTCGCCGCTAATAAAAAAGGGATCGATTTCTCCTTCGCCCAATTCCGGCGGCTGTCCTGTCGCAAACGTCTCAGCCCAATCGTTCAGCTCCAGACCCGAAGTGAAGTGGTCGCCCTGCGCCCACAATAAACCGACTCGCAAATCCGCTTCACGCTGGAGTCGTCCATACGCCGCCGCGATGTCGTGAAACATCGCCACTGTCAGGGCGTTCATTTTTTCCGGACGATTCAGCCCGATTAACAGGATATGCCCGCGCTTCTCCACGTTGACCAATGACATGCAATTTCTCTCCTGAGTGATGGTTGAATTCCTTCTGCACTGCCATGCCAGAAAGACTATAACTCACTTCAGTATCATCCTCGTCGCCGCTTTGCGAGCCCATTGTCTACATCGACGAATTTTAGGCTGATCGCGCCATCAACGGATTTAGCGTCCCAGCACGCCCGTTCCCGCCATCAGGCTCCATAGCAATCGCGGAGGGGAAAGGTCTTTGTAGGCCAGATACCATTTACGCTCCTCTCCTCGATAGCGGGTTTTGTGGTATGCCAGCGGCGCAAAGGCGTATAGTCCCGAACCGTTGCGATACAGCCATTGGCCAAGACGCCGTAACAACGGACTTTCTCCCGCTATTTCCTGCAAGTCATGCAAGGGCGCAATCCCCAGTGAGAGCCGCGGCACGCCTTCCCTGCGAAACTGCTCGATCGCCTGCAGCATGGTGTAGTCCAGTAATCCCGCCGGCCCAATACTCGGCAGACAACGCAGGATATTGGCGCAATATCCGGTGACCGCGCCTTGCGTAAAGTAAGGATCGAAGTAGATGTATCCCAGTAACCGCTCTCCCTGAAAACAATAGAATCGGCGCGTCAGCCATTCGTCCCGGTGCTGCGGGGGACGCGTCAACAGACGCAGTTCACTGCGCTTCACCGCCTTCTGCTTGAGCCAACGTTGCGAGATCGCCTCCACCTCCTCAGCATTCACCTGTGAAGCGTGCAGCTCCTCTACCCTCAACTCATAGCGCGCTCCCAGATTGGCCGCGTGGCGTAACTGCTTCTTGTGCTTGCCACGCACGCAAAAGTCCTGCACAGAAAAACTGAACTCTACACCCATCTCGTTGACCACATAACCCTGCTGCGCCAGCGCCTCCGCCACCTTGCTCTCAATGCCGACAAACACCGCAGGACGCTCGCGCGACGCCAGAAAACGATTGAGCAGCCAAGTCAGATTCTGCTCCGCACATACCGGATTGTTGAAGATCACATCCACCCCACCCTTCCACCTGTCTAGCGGACAGTAGCTGACAAAACCATGCTGAGCGGAGCCAAAAAACTGCACTCCTGGTTGAAAGCTGAAGTAGGCGCTGGACTGGGCGCCATATTGCAGAAGCAGGTGTCGGCGCTCAGATACGGAGAGCGGCGCTTCCCATGGAGCAGAGTCGAAAGCGGATTCCGCATAGAGCATATCGGAAAGGACAGGCTGCATAGACGCCCCCGTTTAACTGTTGTTCTTATAGGCTCCAGCGAGCTTAACAATTGCCTTGATGTGGCAAATCCGCCTTTAGAAGGAGCGGACGGAACAAGGGTATGAACCAATCGACAGATTTTGATGAGCAGGAAAATGAGGTCAGGCGAGCCAGAACAAGAACAAGAACAAGAACAAGAACAAGAACAAGAACAAGAACAAGAACAATAGCAGACGAGAGAAAGGAAGTGATCAGAAGAAAGCAACACTGGAGAGCGCCACTGCGCTCTCCAGTGTAAGTATTACATCGCGTAATGGGCCAACATATAAACGCCGGCGTAACCGACGGAATAAGCGCCCAGCAGTGCAGGCACGTACTTGGCGTAACTGCCGAAAGTCAGGCCGCGAACTTTGGACATCGCGACAATGCCCGCCGCAGAACCGATAACCAGCAGAGAACCGCCGACGCCTACCGCATAGGTCAGCCCCATCCACTCTGCTTTGCTCATGGTGATGCCGGATTTGAGCAGCGCCGCCGTCAGAGGCACGTTGTCGATACACGCGGACAGCAGACCCATCAGGTAGTTCGCCACCAGCGGCGACACTTGCGAGTACATGGCCAGTAAGGATTCCAGAACATGCACTTCTTTGAGTACGCCAACCAGCAGCAGAATCCCCAGGAAGAACAGCAGGGTTTCAAACTCGATAACGCGGATGTATTCCAGAATCGGGTCGTTCTCGATGTCGTCGTTAAAGAAGCGCGCCACCAGGAACATGGTCGCAAGACCAAACAGGAACGTCAGAACAGGAGGAATCTGGTACACGACGTTAAGAACGATAGTGCCCAGAATCGTCGCCAGAAATACGCCGGCGATGGCCATATCAACGCCGCGCACGTCAGTGCGGTGCTGCTGCACGATGACATCGCCGGACAGGCCGAAACTCAACATAGTCGCCATAAACATAACGGCGACGAAAGAAGGAATACTGAGCAGCAGCAGATCCAGAATGTCGACTTTATGCTGCAGGAAGATCATCAGTGTGGTGACGTCGCCGGTGATCAGAGCGACGCCGCCGGAGTTAACGGAGAATACCACCAGAGCGGCGAAGCGCAGTGTCTTGGCGGTGTCCATTCGCAAGGACAGAATCAGGGTGACGGAAACCAGGGTCGCGGTGATGTTGTCGGCGAGAGAGGAGAAAACAAAACAGAACAGGCCCGTTAGAAATAAAAGCTTGCGCTCCGATACCCGTTTGGGAAGAAACAGATAAATAAGGTTCTCAATCATTCCCTTTTTGTTGAGATAGGCGACGAAGGTCATAGCCGCCAAAAGGAAAAGCCAGAGCCCGGCTATTTCGGCGATGTTGCTTTCCAGTCCATGAATGACCGCTTCTTGATGTTCGGGATCGCCGCTATTGAATGCAAAGAGTAGAATCCAGGCCAGTGCGCCAAGGAAAAGGGTGATTTTGGCTTTGTTTACGTGAATCACCTCTTCCAGGACCACGCCTAGGAGAGCGAGAACCGCCAAGCCTATCACCGCGTAATTCAACCACATAACAACAATTTCCTCTTTATTGGGAAGTCTTGATCGCTCCGGCCGCCGACGCCTGGCGATGAAAAAATGGACAATTATTGGAATCAGGCCCCCAATAGACCATACGCACTGTTACTCACAGGCAGGCGGGAATATCAGAAAATGACGCAGGCGGGCGCAATACCCAGGGAGCGCGCCAATGATACAGGTTTTGATTAAAATTTTCGCCACTCCAATGGTATCGAATTTAACCAATCCAGAGATTCCAGCAATTGCAATACCTCGCCCGTCACCGGCGCACAGATTGTCAAAGGTTCGCCGCTGTAGGGATGAGGCAAACGCATTTCCGCCGCATGCAATAATAGACGCTGCACGCCGAATTGCTCAGCGAAGAAGCGGTTATGCACGCTCTTTCCGTAACTGGTGTCGCCGATCAGAGGGTGCGACAGCGATTTGAAGTGGCGACGAATCTGGTGGCGTCTGCCGGTTTGCGGATGCACTCTGACCAGGGAATAACGCGCAGTGGGATAGCGATCCACCGCATAAGGCAACTCACACGACGCCAAACGCCGATACTCCGTTACCGCCGGCTGTTCCGGCTTGTCCTTGCTGACGTTACGATCGCCTAAACGATCCCAAGGCTCTTTTAACGGTTTATCGATGGTCCCCTCTTCTGCAGGAACCCCGCGCACAATCGCCAGATAGGTTTTATCGACGCCTTGCGCCCAGGACTCGCCGCATGTCTTTGCGGTGTCGGAATCCAACGCAAACAGGAGAACCCCGGAAGTCGGCTTATCCAGGCGGTGCAACGGGTATACCCGACGCCCAATCTGATCGCGAAGCAGCTGTATTGCAAACTGAGTTTCATGGCGATCGATTTCACTGCGATGCACCAAAAGGCCGGAAGGTTTATCAATGGCGACGAGCCATTCATCTTGATAAAGAATGCTGAGCGGGATCAAAGTCCGCCATCCAGAATATTGTCAGAGGGTTGTCGGCGCGCTCTAGTTGAGGAACTGAGCGAATTTAGTCGGATCAGACAAACAGGGACCGCTCACTGCGGCCCCGTTTGCTATGGAAAGCGTCTTCCTCTCGACGAAGCTTATGCTTCGGAGCTGGACGCGGAAGGCGCTGCCGGCGCTGAAGTGGACTCAGTCGTCGCTTTTGGCGCTTCTGGAGCGGCTTCCTTCACTGCTGGCGCAGCCGGTTTTTTGGCGGCGGCTTTACGCGGCGCCGCTGGCTTTTTAGCTGCAGGCTTCTTGGCGGTAGTGGAAGTTTTAGCGGCGCTTGGCGCCTTCGCAGCAGGTTTCTTAGCGGCGGGCTTTTTAGCAGCAGGTTTTTTCGCTGCTGGCTTGGCTGCCGTTGTCGATGCAGTTTTGCTGTCCGCTGCCGCCGGCTTCGCATCAGCGGCTTTGTCCGCTGCGCTCTTCGCAGCTACGGCTGGTTTAGCAGGCTTAGCCGCAGGTTTTTTAGCTGCCGGCTTCTTAGCGGTAGTGGAAGTTTTAGCTGTGCTTGCAGCCTTGGCAGCAGGCTTCTTAGCCGCTGGCTTTTTGGCCGCAGGTTTTGCTGCAGCGGTTTTAGCCGCAGATGCTGTGGAAGCGGCTTTGCTGGCGGCGGCAGGCGCTTTCTTAGCAGTCGTCGCAGCGGGTTTCTTCGCGGCTGGCTTCTTGGCTGCAGCAGGTTTCTTCGCAGCAGGCGCTTTAGCAGCTTTGCTCGCGGTTGGCTTAGCGGCGGCCTTGGGCTTAGCGGCTGCAGGCTTGGCGGTTTTACTGGCGGCGGCAGGCGCTTTACCAGCAGGCATAATGGCCTCCAGCATTTGCTTTTGGAAATCCAGCACAGCGGCGAATCTCGCTTCGAAATCTTTCTGCCATTTATGCATGTTATCGATCTGTTTCTTTTGCAGATCTTCGATGCGGGCGAATACTTTTTTCAAAGACTGATCCACTTTCAGGTCAGCTTCAGCCTTAGTCACCCATTGGCCCACATGAGTGTTGAGTTTGTCTTGCGCGCTGCGCAATTCCTCAATAGCCTTGTCAAAGAGTCGATCAAGGCCGATTTTGCCTTTTTTGCTGGTCGCCATCTTGTCACCCCAAATTAATTAAGCAAAGGAGAGAGGAAACACTTCCTCTTTAAATGTAATCGGAAAGTACAATTTGTCTAGAAAACGCCCAATAAGAATGCGTTTTTTCTATCTTTTTTTCGCGAAAAAAGATAATTCCGCACCTTATATCAAGCGATAGTTCAATTGACTGGCAAGTATGTACAAAAAAAGATTTGAGGCAAGCGATTATTCGCCTGAGAGGTCGATTTTACGTGATTTATTCACAAGTTAGGCCGACTAACGCGCCGTCGACATCGCATCGTAACGGCGCGTCAATGACTCAGACTTTTCCAAGCACGGTTCCCTGCGCGGAGGCGCATAGAAATTCTTTCTCATCATTCAGGCAGTAAATTTCACAAGTGCAGCACACGACTTTTTTCCCTGAAGCTTCCGCCTTCGCTTTGGCGATAAGCCGCTGTCCCTGCGCCGGTCGTTGGTAATTAATTTTAAACTCCACCGTTAACGCGTCACCGAACAAACTGCCTCCGGCGAACGTCAGCGCATTGTCCGCCAGATAGCTGATGACGCCGCCGTGCACATAGCCGTGCTGTTGCAAGAACTCCGATTTGATTTCCAGCTCCAGCTGCGCAAAGCCCGGTTGCAGAGCCGCCAACCGGGTTCCCAATAAGCGGCTGAAAGGCTGTTCATTTAGAATCTTGTTTCCAATCTGCATGATGTCCATGCGGCGCCTCCTGTATGTTATAGCAGCTAATTACTAGCAGCTAACGATGTTGGTTTTTCTCACTCAACCACATGGTGATCACTGCGCGCGACACCGCTTCGCCGTGCGTATTTTTCACCATGACTTCCACTTCATAATTTCCGGGAGATAACGTCTTTGGATCAGCAATCACGGCGGTCGCCACCAGATCCGTCGTCGCTTTTTTCAGGTACTCAATCTGCATGCCTTTGGGAATCCAACGCAGGCGCGACGGCAATGACGCCTCCATCAGCGTTCCCGCGCACAGCTCCGCCAAGTTGCCCATCGCCAGCGCGTGCACTGTTCCCAAATGGTTGCGCACACTGCGACGGTTCTTGATTTTCCACTCGGACAGTCCTGGTTTTAGCTGCCGTATGCGTGGCCGAATGCTGCTAAAATAAGGAGCTTTAAAGCACAGTGCGCGGCTGAACAGCCAGGCGCCCAAAGGAAGACGCGCAAAAGAGTGATATAAACGAAGCGTGGAACTCGCCTGTTCCGATGGAGCAGCCGCTGCGGCAGTCATAACAGCCTCCTGACAAATTAGAATTTTATTCTAGAATATTGTTCCAATATGAAGATTTCAAGCACCCGCTCCAAAAGTCGCCGTGACGACATTCTCAATGCGGCGTTAAAGTGTTTTACCCAACACGGCATCGCTGCGACCACCATTGATATGATCCGCGCGGAATCCGGCGCCAGCGTAGGCAGCGTTTATCACCATTTCGGCAGTAAAGAAGCCATCGCCGCCGCCTTGTATATGCTGGGAATGGAAGATCATTTCGCGCAGCTAAAAGATGCGCTCGCCGAATGCGAAACCGCCGAAGAAGGCGTGAAATCCGTCGTGCGTGTTTATATCGAATGGATAACGCAAAATCCTGACTGGGCCCGCTATATTTTCGGCTCCAGAGGCGAAGCGCTCAGTGAAGAGCAACAGCAGAAACTCAAGCAGGATAACAAACGACATTTCACCTATCTGAAAGACTGGTTTACCCCCTATCTCGAAAACGGCCAGATCCGCGCCCTGCCCTTCGATCTTTACCACTCGCTGTTGATCGGTCCTGCGCAGGATTACGCTCGCCACTGGTTAGCCAGTCGCGTGAAAAAGCCGCCGACGCACTATATCGATATCTTTTGCGACAGCGCCTGGTCTTCATTGACCCCTTAAGGGCAAGTTCCCGGGCATTGGCTACACTGTTTATAACAGTTTGATAAATAAGCCGGAGTCTGGAGCAATGCAAAGTAATGATGAGCGGGCCCTGGAGCGCAAGCAGCGCTCTATCGAAATGCGCGAGCAGAGCCTGACTCGCAAGGAGCAGGCTCTGACCCGCCAGGAAGAGCAGTCTAAGCAGCGCGCCAAAAGCAATGATGAAAAAGCCAGCGATTTACGCGACAAAGAACAGGCGCTGAAAGAACGTGAGCGCAGCATGGAAGAGCGCCAGCGTGATATCGATCAGCGAATGAAAGAAGTGGAAACACAACTGGCGGCGCAGCATGCTGCGGCGCAAGCCGCCAGGAAAGGCGGACGTTTACAGGCCTTGCTGACCGTTCCGGCTATCGTCATCTTCGTCGCCGTCGGCTATCTCGTCTTCCAGCTGCAAGAGCGCCAGCAAAGCGTGCGCGGCGAGCTGGATAATTTGTTATCCCAGGCCCAGCGTCTGACAACGGCGTTAACGGAGTCAGCGCGACGTAACGAGCAGCTTAATCAAAGCCTCACCAGCAGTCGGGCGGAAGCGAGTAGCGCTGGAACGGAACTACAGGGGCTACGCAAAGAAAAATCGCAATTACAGCAAGAGAAATCCACCCTGCAAAGCAGCCTGAACGCCAGCGAGACCAAGACCCGCGATCTGACGCAAGCCCTGACCAGTGCGCAAAATGAATCCGCGTCCTTGCAACAGCAACTGCAAGATAAAGCGTCGGAAAACGCCGAGTTGGCGAGCAAACAAAAAGAGCTGGAGGGAGCCCTCGCCCAGCAGCAAGAACTCATTCAGCAGCAAACCGCCCGTATAGAAACATTAGCCAGTGAGCTCGCTGATACGGCCGCCTCTTTACAGCAAGCGACAGATGCGTTGGAACGCGGCAATGCGGATATCGCCACCGCAAATGAGCGCGAGCAAAACCTTACCGCTCAGTTAGAGGAAGTCAAAGCCGCGCTGGCGACGCAAAACACTCAACAACAAGAAAGCGACATCGCCCAGGCGGCGCTGACGACTCAGGTCGAGTCACTGTCGGCGCAAGTAAAAACACTGGAAATGTCCAACGCCACGCTGGGCCAGGAAAACGCGGCGTTGACTCAAGAGAACACGACGTTGAGCAAAAATCTGGCGGGCAAAAACAAAGAGGTGGAATCCCTGACGAATCAAGTCAAAACCCTACAGCAGGAGGTCACCGAATCGCGTAAAGAACCCAAGCCGGAGGCTCAGGCCCCATTGGTCAATTCTGATGCTGGCGTATCTTGATTCAGGCCAGATTAGTGAGTGCGACTGGACCAGTAATCCATTACGCCGACCAGCATTAGCGCAGGGTTTTCTATGTCTTCGCGACTGGCGGAGAGGTATTCAGCCAGCGCATTGGCGGCGTCAAATATCAACGTTTCTTCTTTGTTGCTGAGCCGTTTCGCACTAGCGCTCTGTATATCCCCCGCCTCCAGATATACCGATGCTTCTCGGGTCGCGCCATTCACATTGACACTGACCTTGACCAAGGCGTCCCGCCCCAGAAAGCTGGCGAATTCAACGCGGTCTTCTCCCACCTGATAGGCGCCTGAGAACGACTTATCAGAATCAACTTCCACCGTGAGATTTTCCTGCGCCTGAACACTGGCCGCGAAAAAACCGGCTAGTATTAATCCCAGAGCCGCACTTTGCAGGATGTTCTTCATAACGCCTCCCGAATTGATTCCCCTGATTGCCGTTCAACCAATAACGCAGAGTTTAAAACATCTGTTTGAAACAGTCGTTTTATGTGCTGTAAATAACTGTAAAACCTTGCGATGAAACTTATACGGGAGAGAAAGGAGCCGTAGCTGCTCAGGTCGATTCAGCCGTGCGGATACAAAAAAACCGGGCGCACGATACGCCCGGACAATAAGGAAGGGTGTTCAAGCTTGCCAGCGCAGCCAGGGTGACTGCGCTGGAGGCTTCAACTACCGTAGAGTCAGCTGCAGGTTAACGCCGCTGTATCCGCCGTCGGTTTTCAACCACACATGGTAGTATGTGCCGACATTAGGATTTCTCACTACGATTCTTTCGTTGTTGCTGCGTCTTGCGGACACGTCATCGTAAGTGCTGGCGTCTGGCCAGCCTGCGTTACGCACATACAGATCGACATTGCCGCGACCGCCCCAGGTGTTCAATTCAAAGGTGCGGGTTCCCGCAGGAACATAGAACCAATAATACTCACCATGAGTGGACTCCAGGTTGCTGCGCGGCTTGCCGCTGGACAGCTCTGGACCATCAGATGAGTCACCGCCGCCATCATCGCCGCCGCCAGTGTCGCCACAGTCGGTTGGCGCGTCGTTCAAGCCCACAGTCACACATAGGTCACTGTAGCCGGATGTGGACGTCAGCAGCACATGGTAATAGGTGCCGCCTTCAGGTGAAGAAACCTGAATGTTGTTGTCAGCAGCGCCGGAAGTGGACTTCTGGTCGTAGTCCGTCGTTGTCGGCCAGCCGTCGTGCTTCACGTAAACGGATACATCGCCATTATCGCCGCGAGTCAACAAATGCAGCAGGTCCGTGCCGCGAGGTGCGAACATGAAGTAGTACGCCTGGCTGCCTGCGCCCGCAGTCAGTGACTTGGGCTTGCCGGGCTCCAGTGCGCGCGGATCGTCGGAACCGTCGTCGCCACCATCATCACCGCCATCGTCGCCGCCGTCATCACCACCGTCGTCGCCGCCATCATCGCCACCGTCATCTCCGCCGTCGTCGTTGCCTTCCAGCACCGCCGCCAACCAGTTGGCGAAGTGCTCGTCGTAACGCTGACCAGTGGAGTTCAACCAGGCTTCGAAGCTCTCGTAATCACCCGCTCTGAACCAGGACAGAATCTGGGCGGTGTCCGAGGGACGTTGCTCCAACATGTAACGAGCGGACCAGTAGCCCCAACGATAGATACGGTCAACGCCATCGTCATAGGTGTTGCGCAGGATTTTAGACAGCGCCACTTTCTCGCGACGAGCTACATCCTCCGCTCCCTGGTTGTCTTTCAGCTTGGACACGTATTCCGCCAGACCTTCGGTCCACCATACGGTGGGAACCTGCATGCCGGTGTTGAAATCGCCGTACAGGTCAAAGCGTCCGTCCAGGTAATGCGTATACTCGTGCTCCAGGTTCCAGACCCGATGGTCGCCCGGGGCGTAATCCGCCTGATAAGCGATGAAACGCGCCTGGTTATTAGGATCGGAAGGCGTGCCTTCCAGATACATACCGCCATTGTTGGTGTCTATGCCAAACAGCAGCCAGCCGAAGTCGCCGTATGCGCCACTGTTTTTAAACACGACCAGTTCCAGCTTGTCGTTGAAGTCATCAGCGACGGGCTGTTTATTGGTCTTCAACATGTCGTGGAAGATTTCTTCGCGCATGCCCAACGTTTCACAGGCGGAGGCCAGTTCTTTGGAGGACATCGACTGGGCGTTCACGGTAATCGTCGGGCTACAGTCATGACGGATGGTGAGCACCACTTCCTTGACCCGCTCTTTCACGTTACATGCGTTATATTCACCGCAGTTTTCCGGGTCGTTCAACTCGACGGCTCCGGCCAGCAACGCCCACATGTTCACGGTATCGGACGCCAGCGGATACTTATCCATTAACGCGCCAATCCAACCGCCCACCGCTTTACGCGTGCCGTCGTACTGCAGGAAGCGACCCAGTTCTCTGGTCGCGTTGAGCACCAGGTAATCACGGCCATCGTTCAGCCATGCGCCATTCTTCATGATGAAGTCATACAGCGCTTTGGCGACGCGGGAATCGTTGGCGACTTTTTGTTTGAAGTCATCGTAGCCATGGCCACGGAAGTAGATGGTGAAAATGCTGTTCAGTGCGCGAGCATATGCATCTTCAGTCGCGGCTTTGTCTTGCAGCAGTTGCAGCCAGTAGATGGTGTCGTAGACGAAAACGCCCTGGTTCAACGAGCTGTCCACCAACGTCAAGGCTTCACCCATGACCGATGCGTTTTCCCGCTTATGCAGGTAGTTCAACGCACTGTTCATGAACGCGGTGATCGCCGTGGCGGCTTGCTGCTTCAGATTGTTGCTGTAATCACCCACTTCATCGGAGTGATACCACTGCACGAAGTAACCGGCGCGCATGTAGAGAATCAGCTGCTCCATACCCGTGGTGTTGTCACCCTGGTAACGGCTTGATTCAGACGCCATCGCCTGCGCGACCGTAATCATTTTGCTTTCCTGGAACAGATTGCGCGCCAAATCCCCGCGCGCCTGAAACAGGTCGTTGATACATCCCATATCGGATTTCTGGATGGCCTGGGTCAATGCGGACCCGGAGAGAGAAGCCAAATTCTGAGGATCGCAATCCGCCGCAATCTCCTTGGCGGCCATCACCATAAAGCTCTGATGAATTTTGGTGGGCGTCATCACTGGCGGTGGAAGCTCCGTCTGCTGCTGAGACGGAATGGCGTGTTCGTGAACTTCTATAGGACGGCTGTTAGACGCGCCCTGCACTGGCGGTAGGGAAGCCTGCGCGGCGCTGGCTAGCAAAGCAGTCCCAATAAATACCCCAACTTTTCTGTTCTTATGAAACATAAGTCAGCCCTTTTTGTAGTTTGTATCTTCGAGCGGTGGCCCAAAGTCCTTTAGCATTTTCGATAGAGCGGAAAATGCTATGCATATAACCTTAGACCCACATGGCCGGGCATTCTATTAACGTTGTTAATTTCTTTGTATCGGTCAGGCCGTCTAGCCCTAGGACTAGTCCGTTATCTCTAGTGGATAGTACACAACCAACCTAACCGGCATGAGATTGCAGACGCATTGATCTTAAACGTTAAAGCCGCAACCGGCTGAGCCTCACGCGTGGTAAGGGAAGACGGAGAAGAAGGGAAAATCAGGAGCCTGACTGCAGACGAAATTATCAGGCTCCAGAGGGGGACTAGACTACCCTGGGCTTACTTATTAATACGTACCATTTGGGTGATGTCATACCCATTACAGGACGAACCATCTAACCGAATTGTGACGGACTGCCCAGTTGTCAGCTTACATAAAGGCAATACATGTTCTTCGCGACCTTAAACCAAGCTGAATCCTGAGAATATTTCACAACAGATCCAAACGGCACGACCACTCACAAAGACCGAGCCACTATCTCTTTCATGATCTCATTCGTGCCGGCGTAGATTTTTTGGACTCGCGAGTCGGCCCAGGCGCGGGCGATGGGGTATTCCCACATGTAGCCGTAGCCGCCGTGGAGTTGGACGCATTCGTCCATGACTTTGCATTGCAGGTCGGTGGACCACTGTTTGAGCATGGCGGCGGTGGGTACGTCGAGTTTTTTGTCGAGATGGAGTTCCAGGCAGCGGTCCAGGAAGACCCGGCCTGCTGTGACTTCCGCTTTTAGCTCGGCGAGTTTGAAGCGGGTGTTTTGAAACGCCATTAGCGGTTTGCCGAAGGCGTTGCGTTCCTTGCAGTATTTGATGGTCAGGTCGAGCGCGGCTTCGCAGGCGGAGATTGCGGTGATGCCGACCAATAGCCTCTCTTGCGGCAGTTCCTGCATCAAGGCGATAAATCCGCTGTTTTCAGCGCCTAACAGATTTTCCGCCGGCACCATGACATCCTGAAAGAACAGCTCAGAAGTATCCTGAGCTTTCATGCCCACTTTTTCCAGATTCTTGCCCTTGCTGAACCCCTTCCAGTGACTCTCCACCAAAAACAGACTGGTGCCTTTGGCGCCCTCTTTGGGATCGGTCTTGGCGACCACAATCACGACATCCGCATGTTGTCCGTTGGTGATGAAGGTTTTCGAGCCGTTCAGGACGTAATGATCCCCGTTTTTAACCGCGGTGGTTTTCACGCCCTGTAGATCTGAGCCTGCGCCGGGCTCCGTCATTGCGATGGCGGACACCATCTCCCCAGTCGCCATTTTGGAGAGGTAGTTTTTCTTCTGTGGCTCGGTTCCATAGTGAAGAATATAGGGGGCCACAATATCCGAGTGCAGTCCGAAACCAATGCCGGATAATCCCAAATGGGAAATTTCTTCGGAAATCACCGCGCTGAAGCGAAAGTCCACGCCAGAGCCGCCGTATTCCTCCGGCATCGTCGGGCATAAATATCCCATCTCTCCCGCCTTGTTCCACAGGCCGCGATCCACCTGCCCGTCTTTTTCCCACTGCAAATGAAAAGGGGTCGCTTCTTTTTCCAAAAACTTGCGGAAAGAATCTCTGAACTGTTCCAAGTCGCTATCGAAAAGTGCTCTCGGTATCATGACCGTCTCCTGTTGTTATTCTGTGTGGAGGTTTTCCATGGTGTGAATATGGATTCAGTGTCGCAATTACGCCAGGACCCACCAATAACGAAAAGTTTCATTTTGACTGACGAAAACAGACAGTTCGCGATCGAGCGAAACGCCTGACTCGTTGGATTAACCCGAAGAGGAAGACGGACTTGTCAACAGAAACGGAATCGCTGAGGGCGGAAATAGAGACGCTGATCGAACGCTTCAAGACGGTGCAGTTCGCCAGCGTCAATGAGAACAACGAGCCTTTGGCGAGCTATGCCCCATTCGTCAGACAGGATGGAGACTTTTACATCTACGTCAGCGCGCTGGCGCCTCATACCGCCTGTCTGAAGACAACACCCGTCGCGAGTTTGCTGTTTATAGAGGAGGAGCAGGCAAGCCGGAATCTCTTCGCCAGATTGAGGTTGATTCTGCGATGCGCAGTGGTAGAAGTTAGTCGCGATAGTCAGGACTACGAAGCCATGCTTGACAGGTTCGCCGACAAATTCGGCCCAACTATCGCCATGCTGCGCCAACTGCCGGACTTTAGCTTATTGAGGCTGGAGATCACCAGCGGTCGTTTTGTGAAAGGATTTGGAGCCGCGTATACCGTGACGGATAAAGCGTTTAGCCAGCTCCAGCAAATAACAGGGAAATAGAGGGATGCATGTCGCCGCTATTTCCCTTGCGGGGTGATTAAAGCTTCTCTTTCATTACCCAGCCGCCGGAACCTTTAACGTAATCTTTAGGGCCAGCTTTCTCTATAAGCAACTTACCGGCTAGTTTGCCGACTTCGTCTACAGAGATGCCGCGCTCCGCAGCAATTTTTGCGTACTTCTTGCTGCGTTTATCGTTGGTTTCCGACACCAGCGCGTTGACCTCCGCGCCAGATTTGACTGCGCCCAGATAGCCGTCAGCCTGCTCTCCGACCAAGCCTTTCGCTTTGGCCTCGTCTAAATCCAACGCCCACACGGGCATGCTGACAAACAGACTACAAAATAAAGCCAGAATGATCTTTTTCATACAGAAATCCTCTCTCGCGCCTCTACACACAGGTATGCGGTCGTTTGGTTACTTTTATCGCAACGTAGGGGCGCTGCTTAGAACAAATCATCTTCTTCGGAGAAGAGCTTCTCGAGATCCTTCTCAACCTTCACCCTGATCTCATGCTCAATTTTTACATTGAGGTTAATCGTGATGGGCTTGTCAGGCACCGCCACTTCAACCCTTGGAGCGCATGCGACGATAAGCGGTAAGCATAACGCACACAATATTGAGTTTTTAGTATTCATCAAATAACTAAGCCTTATTTACTTCAGTTAACTATAGCAACCGTAGCTGAACATAAACTGAACTGCCGCCACGGTTAATAAGTCCCTTTTTCCAACTTTTTCTGAATAGAGCCAGGGACCAAAATGCTCCGCAGATTATCAATGATATTGGTTTGCAGATTCACGTTCAGCGCGATAGGAGCGCCGGAGTAGCGTTTATTCGCGCTCCTTCCCGCCAGCTCAATATCAAACAGCAGAACGCCATTCTGTTGGTAATCCACCCGGCTGACCAGAGAATTGTAGTTAAAGTTCTCCAGCGCATCGACAGCAAACTGCAAACTGGGATTGGCCGCGCTGAGCGCCCGCCAGTAGTCCACATCCACCAGATTTATCGACCCGGACGACTGGGCGGCGATGCGGCCATTATTGGCGATGACGCCGCCGTCCTTAATAGTGATCGGCAACAGACCGGCAATGCGGCCGCTGGCCTTGATTTTATCGCTCTCCAGCGCAACCAGCTTACCCAGGTCCAGATTGGAGACTTCCACCCAAAAGTCGGAGTGGGTCAACGGGCATTGTACTTTCGCCGGTTGCACCAGCCTCGCTTTGCCGTCAAAAAGCCCAATGGAGGCGCGGTCCAACTGCAGGTCGCATGTGAGCCCCTTGGCGTATTCCACACGACCGGAAACCTCCGCCGCCGCATCGCTGGTCTGCAACATATCCGCCGCCTCAACCGAGGCGACAGTGAGGCGCAGCGGCTGAGTAAAGGAAGCCGCCTGTCCGGTGAATTGCACATCCGAGGTCAGACTAACGCCTTTCGCTTTAATTTCTTCGTAAGTCGCTCCCCAGTTGGAGAGCGTGACATTCGAGCGCCCATCAATCGCCAAAGCGTCTTTCATTGACCAGTTCAGGGCGCCGCTGGCGGAGACTTTGCCAAGATTGATCGTCAATGCTTCGGGAAAAGCGGCGATATAGGATTTAATAAAATTGAAGTTCGCTAATTTGCCTTCGACATCGTAAGACAGCCAACCTTTATTTTCCGCAGTCCGGTATATCACTTCGATCGGGCTACTCAGTCCCAATGCGCTCAACTGCCCTTTATCCAGCGCGATACGTTTGTCATCCGCTTTCACCCTGCCCGCCAAGTTCACTTCCGCATTTTGCCCCTTGTGAGACAGGCTGACTTTGGCCTTGGCATCCGTAGTCAAACTCCAGGAAAATGCGGGCTTACCCTGCCCCGGCTGAGTTTTGGACGCTCCCGTATTAATCGACAGAGCCGTCTTCCCAAGCTCGATGTTTCCGTCCTTGAGTTCCATTGACGCGTCTTGAAGCGACCAGCCGCTCCAAGCGATACGAGCGCCTTTTTTAAGATTCACCTGGATATCCGTCCCCAACTTAACTTGCCCATCCAGCGCCAGCTCTACTTTTTGCGGGTATTTAGGATCGGTCAGGGTTGCATCGGTTTGCAGCACCGCGGCCACGGTTTTTGTCGCCGCCGCATATTGCAGCGACGCCTTGGCATTGAGCTGCGGCTCCGTGTCCGACGCTGGTTTGGAGTGCAGCTCCAGTTTCAGTGCGCCAGGACAACTCGGCTCCGCAGATAGATGTTCACAGCGCACCGCTTCCAGCACGCTTACCTGCCATGACAAAGGCAGCGATGGCGCGGACTCAGGCCATTGCGGCACATTGACTAGAACCGTCGAGGGCTGGATCACCGCGGTTTCTGGAGCTGTCACGCCATTAAGCTCAATATTCGTTTCACCGGAAATCTTGATATCCTGCTGCGCCAGTTGCGTTTGGAACTTGGGCTTGATGCTGAACGACCAGGGAGCGCTACCAATGACATCTGGAAACATCAGCTGTAACACGCCCGAAGTATGCAGTGAGGTTATGGACTCTTGCGGCATTCGAATGGCCGCGAGGGACGCCGCCCAATCCGCTGAATGTTCCCCACTAAAACGCCAGACGCCGTCATCGCCCAACTCTCCCTCGGCGCTAAGCGTCATGCGTTGATCGCTCGCCAGACTGAGAGAGAGCGACGTAGGCGCCACCCAGTTTAACGACACGGCCAATGGCGCATCCTGATATTGGGTTTGAGCCTGCAGATCCAGCCCTTCCAGCGTCCGCTCCAGAGACAGGCTGGCGGTCAGCGTCTGGTCGCCAGCCGGTGTTTCCAGCTGCTCCACCTCAACCGTGATAAAGGGAATACGTTGCGCCACACTGTATAACAAGGCGCTCACCGCCACCGGCGCGCTCGACTCCGCAGTGCTTTTCTCCACTGGCGTATAGACAATCCGTTGCGCTTTCGCAGTCAGTGATTCTTCAATTTTTTGGCAACAGCGCCAGCCGATTTTGACGTTTTCCCCGTAGACGATGGCGCCGCCGTCCAGGCCAAGTTCAACCTCCCTTAAGCGCCAGCCTCCCCAACCGGGACGTCCAATTTCCAGCTTGCGGATGTCAACGCCGGCGCGGCCCGCCAGCTCCTGCGCCAGAGGCGGCAACCATTGCGGCGCAAACCACCAAGCCACTCCCGTCAAAATACAGAGCGTCAGCAAGGTGATAAGACCGCCCCACGCCAGCCGCTTGCGCCACGTCATCGACTAATTTTCGCTATGTTGTTTGTAGAATTGAAACGCTACGCGACCGCTACGGCCGCCTCTGGAGGTGGCGAACTGAATCGCCAGCCTGTGCAGCGCCTCGCGGTCGCCCGTGTAGGCATGAAAATAGTGATCGATAATATCCAGATAACTGTCCTGGTTGAACGGATAAAAGGAGAGCCACAAGCCAAAACGATCCGACAGCGAGACTTTCTCCTCCACCGAATCCCCCTGGTGAATCTCATTGTTGACCAGCTTGGTCTCCAGGTTTTCCGACATGTACTCAGGCATCAAATGACGACGATTGGAGGTCGCGTAGATCAGCACGTTTTTCGGCGGCAGTTCAATAGAACCTTCCAGTACGCTTTTCAAAACCTTATAGGTTTTCTCCCCCGCTTCGAATGACAAATCATCGCAAAAAATAATGAAGCGCTGAGGCAGGTCGCGTACTTCATCGACGATTTCCGGCAGATAAATCAGATCGTCTTTGTCGACTTCAATGACGCGCAATCCCTGAGGGAAATATTCATTCAACATAGCCTTGATCAATGACGACTTGCCTGTGCCGCGAGAGCCCCATAACAAAGTGTTGTTAGCCGGTTTACCCGCCAGAAAGCGCTCCGTATTGCGCTGCAGGGCCGCTTTCTGACGATCCACGTTCAATAGCTCATCAAAACGCACAGGGTCAATTTCACGTACGGCGCGCAGGTTGCCTTTGAATTGTCGCCAAATTGCGGCGGGAGTCACGTTCCAATCAATACTCATAATGCTGCTCGCAATACTTGATTTTTAAGACAGGCGGACGACGTCAGATCAGGATTCGTCGTCGCCGGGAGTCGAAGAGGCCCTGCCCCACGCCGGAGTCAGATCCTGGTCAATGCCTAGGTGATTCAGAATGCGGGCGACGATGAAGTCGATCATCTGCTCCACAGACGCCGGCTTGTGATAGAAACCGGGAGATGCAGGCATAATCGTGACGCCCATTTGCGACAGCTTCAGCATATTTTCCAGTTGCACCGTGGAGTACGGGCTTTCTCTCGGCACCAGAATCAGTTGCTTGCGCTCCTTCAACACAACGTCCGCAGCGCGTTCAATCAGATTATTACTCGCGCCGGTGGCCACGGCGGACAGGGTTCCCGTACTACAGGGACAGACCACCATTCTCGCTGGAGAGCCTGAGCCGGAAGCCACGGGAGACATCCAGTCCTCTTTCCCAAATACGCGCAGCTGGCCTGGCGCTGCGCCAAACTCTTCAGTCAACGCCTGCTCCAGCTTCGCCGCCTGACCGGGCAGCTTGATATCGGCTTCCACACTGGCGACCACATAGGCCGCCTTCGACACCATCAAATAAACCTGATGATGCTTTTGCAGCAACACCTGCAACAAACGCCAGCCGTACTGAAAGCCGGAGGCGCCGGTAATCGCAATGGTAATCGGCTCCTTGAACGTCACGACGACACCGCCTCTTCTTCGGCGAGCAGGCTTTTCAGTTTCGCAGGTAATCCCGCGAAACCGCCATTGCTCATGAGGACAATATGTGCGGGACCTTTCACGTCGGCAAGCAAACGGGTGATTTCGTCAACATTGCTCACGCACTGGTGCTTGGGCGCCGCATTACGCACCGCGTCATCGAGCCATCCGTAGCTATCCAGATTGGCCCAGATCACATAATCCGCCAGCTCCGCAGACGCTAATAACGTATCTCGATGCACACCCATTTTCATGGTATTGGAACGCGGCTCGACGACCGCCCAGATCGGTGCATCGCCAACCCGTTTGCGCAGTCCTTCCAGCGTCAGTTGAATCGCGGTGGGGTGATGAGCGAAGTCGTCGTAGGCGACCACGCCGTTGCGCTCGCCCAGTTTCTCCAGACGACGCTTGACTCCGGGAAAGCCAGATAGGGCAGGAATCGCGTTTTGCGGCCGAATGCCGATATGACGGGCGGCCAGCAAGGTCGCCAACGCATTCTGTACGTTGTGAGCGCCGCTCATGCCCCACTCCACGACGCCGCATGACTCGCCGTTTAAAAACACTTCGAAACGACTGCCGTCTTCCGCCAGACACTCCGCTCGAATATCCGCTTGATCATCGCTCAAAGAGAATGTCTGCCGCGGCGACCACAATCCCATCGCCAGCGTTTCCTCAACAGCGGGCGTCTGCGTAGGCGTAATCACCAGCCCCTGGCGCGGTACAGTGCGCACGACATGGTGAAACTGGCGCTGTATATCGCCGAGATCGCGGAAGATATCCGCATGATCAAACTCCATGTTGTTGATGATCAGGGTGCGCGGACGGTAATGAATAAACTTGGAGCGCTTGTCGAAGAAAGCGCTGTCGTATTCGTCCGCCTCAATGACGAAAAAGGAAGTGTCGCCCAGTCTGGCGGAGACATCAAATCCCTGGGAAACACCGCCGATCAGAAAGCCCGGCGCCAGACCGGCCTGCTCCAGCACCCAGGCCAGCATACTGGTGGTGGTGGTTTTACCGTGAGTGCCGGCCACCGCCAATACCCAGCGCTCCTGCAACACGTGCTCCGCCAGCCATTGTGGGCCGCTGGTGTAAGGCAACCCCTTATCCAGAACATACTCCACCAGCGGATTACCCCGGCTCATGGCGTTACCGACGATAATAAGGTCGGGTTTGGGATCAAGGTGGGAGGGGTCATACCCTTCGCGCAACTCTATTCCCTGCGCCATCAGCTGAGTGCTCATGGGAGGATATACATTTTTGTCGGACCCGCTGACCTTGTATCCCATTTCCTTGGCGAGCAACGCCAGGCTACCCATGAAAGTCCCGCAAATGCCTAGTATGTGTACATGCATGTTTCTTGCTAATCGCTATCTTTTAATCAGTGAAAAGAATCAGTGTCTCATCCGTCCGGCCGCCCACGCAGGCGGTCTGTTTGGCGCAGATTGCGAATTGAACGTCAGAAAACTGAGCTTCAGGCGCATATCGGTCAATTATTACTGACGGGTTCCCTAAGCGCCAGCGTCGGACCGGAAATGGCCCTATGTATTGAGTAAATTTAAGAAAATCCGTTCCAAGCGCGGTTGGCAAAGGCAGGCGAGCAGCGCATTGATCACGCAATCCTGAATCACCGGTCGCTCCAAATAACATGCCCTGCTTTGCCGGCAAAGTGATAAAAGTCCGGGGACTTTGCACGCCAGACGCCCGCCCCTGGTTAGTTGACTACCCGGTCAAACGCCCGTCAGCGCCTGTAAAGGGACATGAAAATGGCATTAAACTCGCGTATGATTCGCGCCCATAAGACGACGAGAGGCGACAACGAATATGACGGTTAAAAACGCGTTTTATGCGCAGTCCGGCGGTGTGACCTCGGTCATCAACGCGTCTGCCTGTGGCGTACTGGAAACAGCGCGCGCCCATTCCGATAAAATCGGCAAAGTTTACGCTGGCCACAACGGCATTATCGGCGCATTGCGTGAAGAATTGATCGACACCAGCCTGGAGAGCGACGCGGACATCGCCGCGCTGAAACATACTCCCGGCGGCGCTTTCGGCTCTTGCCGCTATAAGCTGAAAGACATCAAAACCCACAAAGCTGAATATGAGCGCCTGATCGAAGTCTTCAAGGCTCACAATATCGGCTACTTCTTCTATAACGGCGGCAACGATTCCTCCGATACCGCCTACAAAGTCTCTCAGATCAGCGAGCAGCTGGGTTACCCGATCATCAGCATCGGCATTCCCAAAACCGTCGACAACGACCTGCCTATCACCGACTGCTGTCCTGGGTTCGGCTCCGTCGCCAAATATATCTCCACCTCGATTATGGAAGCCTCCTTGGATATCCAGTCCATGTGCGAGTCCTCCACCAAGATATTCGTCATGGAAGTAATGGGACGTCACGCCGGCTGGATTGCGGCGGCGGCGGGACTGGCGCAACGCGAAGAAGGCGGGGCGCCGCAGATTATTCTGTTTCCGGAAACGCCATTTGATAAAGCCAGCTTTCTCAGACGCGTGGATGAAGTGGTCAAGCGTGACGGCTTTTGCGCCATCGTGGTGTCGGAAGGCGCGCAATATGCGGACGGGCGCTTCCTGTCCGACGCCGGCGTCACCGATGCTTTCGGGCACACGCAATTGGGGGGCGTGGCGCCATTCATCGCTAATATGATCAAAAGTGAACTGGGCTATAAATACCATTGGGCGGTAGCGGACTATCTGCAGCGCTCCGCCCGCCACATCTCTTCCGCCACCGATCTGGATCAGGCCTACGCCGTGGGCAAAGCCGCCGTGGATCTGGCCCTGGCGGGTAAAAATGCGGTCATGCCTGTCATTGTGAGGGAGCAGGACAGCCCCTATAAGTGGTCGATTGGCGAAGCGCCTCTGGCGAAGATCGCCAACGTGGAAAAGAAAATGCCGAAAGAATTCATCACCGAGGATGGTTTCGGCATTACTGAAGCAGCGCGCCGTTATTTGCAGCCATTGATTCAGGGCGAGTCCTACCCGCCCTACAAAAATGGCGTGCCGGATTACGTAAAGCTGAAAAATCAGTTAGTGGCGAAGAAGCTCGCTCATTCTTTTAACGTCTGACGACGAGCCCCATATCGCATTAACGGCGGGACATTCTCCCGCCGTTGTTTCAAATTTCATCTCCCGCCTATTTAATCCCCGTCCCTTTTCAAAATTCCGTACAGCGAGATTTTCAAAGAATCCAGAATCATCGACTTTTCGCCGCTGCTCTCCGTGCATTTATACATGCCGTCGATCCAGAGACTGGCGATGCCATGCACCATTGACCAGGCGGCGTGGGCGATCAAAGAAACATCCCGGTCAGTGAAAACTCCCTCGCTCACGCCTTTTGTGGCGATGTTCAAGATAACCTGAAACGCGCTGCTGCCTGCTTCCGCCAGCTCCGGATAGTCCATCGGACAGGCGATCACAGGGCCGAACATCAATTTGTAGAGTTCAGGGTTATCTCGCGCGAACTGAATATAGGCATTGCCGGAATGGCAAAGTTGTTGCGATGGGTCGTTATGCGCGTCAGCGGCTTCCTGGGTTACCCGCTGCAGCTCTCTATATCCCTGCGCCGCCAGGGCGGCCAGCAATGCATTTTTATCCGCGAAGTGGCGATAGGGGGCGGTTTGCGACACGCCGATTTCACGCGCCAGCGCCCGCAGACTGATCTTGTCCGGCCCGACCTGCTTGAGCTGCGCCAGGGCTTTGTCCAGCAACTCATTCCTTAGGTTGCCGTGATGGTAGGGCTGGTGCGCGTCAACGCCTGCGACAGCTTCTCTCAAATTACTCACCTTACTCTCTTCTACTTATTTGTGTTTATTGGTTCAGGATAAATCCATCTCAAAGTCTCTCCCATGATCCACAGCAGCTTAGCGCCGTTTCGTGCGATGCTTCCGAAGTTAAGCGTTAAATTCCGCTTCAAACCGGATATCTCTGATAAGTGTGGGGCGCAAAACCACAAGCGTCAACATTGTTGACATAGAAAACATTTTAGACGCACAATGTTTTCGATGACAACATAAACAGGAAATCACGTCATGTTCCTTCCCATCGCTCTAACCTGGCTCCACTTTATTTGCATCTTTGCGCTGGTCAGTCTGTTGCTGCAAGAGCGGAAAATCCTGAGTATGAATTGGTCACTGGACACCGCCAAGGCGTTGTTGGCGACGGACCGCTGGTTTGGACTTAGTGCGATGACAGTCCTGGCAAGCGGGTTTGCGAGGGTATTTTTTGAGAAAGGCGAGGCGTACTATTTTTCCAATTTCTTCTTTTGGAGCAAGCTTGCGATGTTCATCATCGCCGGGCTGATTTCCATTTATCCAACAGTGCAGTTTCTGCGCTGGCGCAAGCCGATTCAGGCCGGACAAACGCCGGAATTTAGCGTCGACGCCCGTCGCAAAGTCACCCGCGCAATCCATGCGCAAATGCTGCTGGTTCTGCTGATTCCGTTATGCGGCGTGCTCATGGCGCGAGGCTATGGTTAAGCGCCCTCAGGCATTAAGAAATTCATTGATGTACTCGGACATCACAACGTGGGTTTTGATTTTCCCCACCCCCTGAATCGAGGTAAGACGGTCGCGGATTTCATGAATCCGCGCCATGTTCGGCGCCTTCAGGAACAGCATCATATCCGTGTCCCCGGCGACCCCGTGGCACACTTTGATTTCAGGAATGGTTCTGAGTATCTGCGCCATTTCCGTACACTGAATTTCGTTATAGCTGATTTCCAGATACACCGAGACCTGATCCTCCCGCGCCTGGGTGACCAGCACTTGATAGCCGCGGATAATTCCCGTCTCTTCCATTTTGCGGATACGATCCGTCACCGCCGAGCGGGACAGGCTTACTTTCTCCGCGATGGCGGATACTGGCTGTCTCGCATTTTCACGCAATGACTGAAGAATTTTTTCATCGAATTTGTCCACAGGCTCTCCCACTAAAATACTCGACAAATCAACTATCAAGCGCCGTTTCACCCGCATTTTGGCGACGCGCCGACGTTATGCCGATCAAACCGGCATTTTGGCGGCGTAAAGCCGCAATTTGCAACGAGGGATTTGATTATTATTGCAAAGGTCCGTCGCCGTTTCGTCATTGACAGCACGAAGCTGTTCATAGACCCCGCAACACCTCAAGGAAAATTATCATGCAGTCGCTCCACCGCTCGCTCAGTTTCAGTCAGGGTCTTGGCATCTTGGTGTCCGCCCTGCTGGGGACCGGCGTCTTTATCGTTCCCGAGCTCACCGTCAAACAGTCCGGCGCCAACGCGCTGTGGGGATGGGGCTTGCTGGTGTTCGCCATTATTCCCATCGCCTTCGCTTTCGCCAGACTGGGTAAACGTTATCCTCACGCCGGCGGCGCCTCTCACTACGTGCATTCCGCCTTTGGCGCGACTCAAGGCCGCATCGTAGGTTGGGTATTGCTGGCCCTGGTGCCGGTAGGATTGCCCGCGGCGATGGAAATGGCGGGCTGGTTTCTCACCTCTCTGGTGGCGCTGACGCCGGCTGAGCTCCTCGTTGTCAAACTGGCGCTGGTGGCGGGCATGCTGTGGGTCAACCTAAGAGGCGTCAAGCTGTCAGGCTCCTTACAAACCACCATCGCCTTCAGCGTCGGCGGCATTGTGGTGCTACTGTCGGTACTGGCCTGGTTTGACGTCATTCCGCCAATCCCTGCTGAACCGACCTCTTTCGACTGGGGCCAGATTGGCGCGGCGGCGGGACTCGCCTTCTGGAGTTTTATCGGCATTGAAACCCTGGCTCACCTATCGACGGAGTTCAAAAATCCCGAGCGGGACTTTCCTCTGTGTCTGATTATCGGCGTGGCGCTGGTCGGACTGGTGTATTGGATGGGCAGCTGGGTGACGCTGCACTACGCGCTGGGCGCAGATTATTCCGGCCCCGCAATGGTTTATCTGTTCGATGCGCTGATCGGCGGACACGGCAAACTGCTGATTGGCCTGTTTGGTTTCCTGTCCTGCGTGGCCACCATGAATATCTATCTGGCTGGCTCTTCCCGTATGTTATGGAGCCTGGGTAAGGATGGCGCGACCTATCCCGCTTTGGGCAAGGTCAACCACCATGGCGCTCCGGCGAATGCGGTGTTCGCCATGTCCATCGCCAGCGTGGCGAGCCTGCTTGTGTTCTCCGTGTTACAGGTTCCGTTGGAGGAGCTGATTCGCATGGCTAACGGCATGATCGTATTGGTTTACCTGCTGACGATGCTGTCCGCCGTGCGCCTGTTTCAAGGCAAGGACCGTGTGTTGCCAGGCCTGGGAGTGTTGGTGTGCCTCTATCTGGCGTATACGCTGATGAGTTCGCTGTGGTGCATCGCGGTGGTTTACACCGGTATCTTCATTGTTCTGAAATTACGTAAACCCAAACAGACACTGATGGGAGCGCAGGCGTAACGCCTGCCTCTCCGCTTCAATTCTGGCTTATCCCAGCGCTTCATCCATGATCTCAATCCAGTGTCTGACCGGCACCCTCGCCTCGGACGCCAGATGCAATTGACACCCCACGTTCGCGGTGACAATGGTGTCCGGATCATCCTGCACCAGCGCCGCCACCTTTTTCTTTAATAGCTGACGGCTCATCTTCGGTTGCAGCAGCGAATAAGCGCCAGCGGACCCGCAACAGAGGTGCTTGTCTCGCGCAGAAGCAAGATCAAACCCTACATCGGTCAGAATCTTTTCTACGATCCCCGGCAATTTTTGTCCATGCTGCAACGTACAAGGACAATGCACGGCGATTTTCGAGTAGTTCCTTTTTATAGACAGGACGGACAGGTCCTCCGCCGCCACCACTTCGCTAAGATCACGGGTCATTTGCGATACTCTATGGGCCTTTTCCGCGTACTCGGGATCGTCCTTTAAGATGTGCCCGTACTCCTTCACCAGTTCGCCGCACCCTGAAGCCGTAATAACAATGGCTTCCAATCCTGATTCGATGGCCGGCCACCAGGCGTCAATATTCTTTTTCATCAGACGCTTGCCTTCATCCTGCGCGCCCAGATGATAACTGACCGCGCCGCAACAGCCCGCCTCGTTTGAGGCGATCAGACTGACGCCAAGCCGGTCCAGCACCCGCGCAGCCGCAGCGTTTGTGTTGGGCGTAGTGACACTTTGGGCGCAGCCGTGCAGCCCCATCATCACTCTGGGCTGACGTTGGGGCGGCCAAGTGATCGGCACCTGCTTCTCAGGAATTTTCTTGCGCAGATATTCTGGTAGCGCCGGCCTCACCCATTGTCCGACGACAATCAGGAAGCCAAACCGCTGCGGGTAAGGTAAAAGCAGAAGCAATATTTTGCGCAACAGACGCTCACGCCAGGTGCGGGGCGCTTTCTTTTCCACCACGCCACGGCCGATATCCAGCAGCTTGCCGTATTCAACACCGGAGGGACAGGTGGTTTCACAGCTTCGACAGGTCAGGCAACGATCCAGATGCAGGCGAGTGCTTTCCGACGCCTCATCCGTCTCCAGCATTTGCTTGATTAAATAGATGCGTCCCCGAGGGCCATCCCGCTCATCGCTCAGTTCCTGATAGGTCGGGCACGTGGCGTTGCAAAAGCCGCAGTGCACGCAGGAACGAATAATCTTTTCCGCTTCATCGCCTTCTGGCGTGTTCTTATATTTAGCGTGGATTTCGGTTTTCATCAGTGACCTTTGAGTCCCGGACTCGCTCGCTTCAAATCCGGATAAATACTAAAGCCAGGAATACAGCCTGCCTGGATTGAATATGCCGTCGGGGTCCAGCGCCGCTTTTAATCTTTGATGCAACGCCCGCAGCGGAGGTGAGAGCCGGTGGTAGACTTCGCCGTTATGGTCGCCATGACGATACAGGCTGGCCTGCCCCTGAGCGGAAACCGCATAACGCTCCATGGCCGTTAACGATGATTCAGCCCGCACCCATCTTAAAGCGCCGCCCCAATCCAGCAGCACCGGCGCGTCATTTCCTAACGGCGGCGCGGAAGGTTTGACGGATAAACGCCATAAAGGCGTCTCGCCTTCAAAGAATTCATGCGTCTGCTCCTGAATCTGACGCCAGAAGTCCGCCGCCCGCTCCAGCAGTTCGCCCCCCCAATAACCGATAGTGCTGGCTACCGCCTGCTCCGCGCCGGACAGGCGCAAGTACAAGCGTCCGCCCGTCCAGCACACGGCTGATAACGGACGCGGCTGTCGGCACAATTCCACCATTTTAGTGATCGCCGTGGCCTCATTGCATTCCTGCACCAGCGTGGTTTCCAGTTCCGGTTTGGGAATCACCCGGATACTGAGTTCCGTAATGACGCCCAGCGATCCCATTGCGCCGCAATGCGCCCGCGACAAGTCGTAACCCGCGACATTTTTCATGACTACGCCGCCGAATCGCAGGTGCTCGCCTTTGCCGTTGATAATGCGGGTTCCCAGCAGAGCGTCACGCACAGAGCCGCGCCATGGGCGGGCGGGTCCAGAAGTGTTGGCGGCCAAAGCGCCGCCCAGCGTCGCGCGTCCCTCATATTCAGGCGGTTCAAACGGCAGCATCTGGCCTTGCTCGTCCAGTGCTCGCCTTACGTCAGCGATGCGTGTGCCGGCTCTGGCGGTGATCACCAGTTCTGAAGGGGAATAATCCACGACGCCGCTATGTTCGCTAAGGTCCATCGCCTCGCCTGCGGCGGCGCGCCCCAAGAATGTTTTACTGCCGCCGCCACGTATCATCAGAGGCCGACTCGCCGCTCTGGCGGTCATCACTTGCTCGACCAGTCTGTCAGCTATGTCCGTCATTTATATATGTTCATCCGGGACGGAACTTCCGCCCACACTATTAATTGCCTATCGAGCGATACTCCTGACATCGGCGCAATATGGGAACGCCTTTGCCTGGGTTCAAAACCCCGCCAGGATCGAACGCGTCTTTCACAGCGTGAAACTGCTCCAACTCCGCCTCTGAAAACTGCGCGCTCATTTGCCGTATTTTCTCCAGGCCAACACCATGTTCACCCGTGATGCAGCCGCCGACGGCGACACACAGTTCCAAAATTCTGCCGCCAAACTCTTCCGTCTTTTCAAACTCGCCCGGCACATTGGCGTCAAACATAATCAAGGGGTGCAAATTACCATCGCCAGCGTGAAATACATTCGCCACGCGCAGCCCATATTCCTCCGACATTTCCCGCATTCGCATCAGCACATAAGACAGCTGACTGCGGGGAATGGTGCCGTCCATGCAATAGTAATCAGGGGAAATACGCCCTACCGCTGGAAACGCGGACTTGCGCCCCTTCCATAACAATGCACGTTCCGCATCGCTCTGGGACGTCCGCACGGCGACGGCGCCGAGTTCACGAAACAGGCCTTCCACCTGCTCCACATATTCCACGACTTCTTCCCGCACGCCATCAATTTCACAAAGCAGAAGCGCTTCCGCGTTGGTTGGATAGCCGGCGCGCACGAAATCCTCCGCCGCCTGAATAGCATAACGATCCATCATTTCCAGCGCGGCGGGAATTATCCCTTTGGCGATAACCCCCGCGACCGCGTCGCCCGCCTTCTCCACACTGTCGAACGCCGCCATGATCACCTGCGCGGCGTCTGGAGAGGGCAACAGCTTAACGGTGATCTCGGTGATGACGCCCAAAAGTCCTTCCGAGCCAATGATTAACGGCAACAGATCGAAGCCGCAGTTATCCAGCCCCTGCCCGCCGACGCGCACTCTCTCGCCTTCCGCAGTGAGCATTTCAAACGCCAGCACGTTATGAACAGTCAGTCCGTATTTAAGACAGTGGGCGCCACCGGAATTTTCCGCCAGATTACCGCCAATGGTGCAGGCGATTTGTGAGGATGGGTCAGGCGCGTAAAACAGCCCCATAGGCTCCACCGCCTGGCTTATCGCAAGATTCCGCACGCCGGGCTGCACCGTCGCGGTGCGTGCTTCCGGGTCAATGCGCAGTATCCGGTTAAAGCGGGCCAGGGACAGCAAAATCCCATCCGGGCTCGGCGTGGCGCCCGCTGACAAGCCTGTCCCGGCGCCGCGGGCGACCACCGGCACGCCCCAGCGGTGACAAAGTTTGAGAATCTTTTGCACGTCCTCCACAGAGTCCGGCAATACAGTCAGCAACGGGCGTTCGCAGTAAGCGGACAAACCGTCGCATTCATAAACCCGCAACGTTTCCTCATCGGCGATGATGGAATCCGAAGGCAAGAATTTCGCCATTTCTTCAATGAGCAATTTTTTGCGGGTTTCAAATGAACTTGCGGAAGTAACGGATGAATACATGGAAAGCCGATTATGATGGAAGGTCTCTCGCCAACAGTTTTCCCTTCGGAAAACACGTATTTTTTAGCATAAAAACGGACTGGCTTGCACCGAAATTTAATCTTTTTCCGTATCGCGCACCAACATTAAGCACAACCGTATTTCATCATCTACACTTTACTTTGGAATTAGTCCGTGGTCTGCAGCCATATTTATGATGCGCCACGATATCAATAAAATCATGGAGTTACGGCATTACAATTGCATTAACCAAGGCGAAGTTCATTGGATACGTAATTACCGAAACGCCGGAATTTTTGTGTTTACGCATTCTCGTTTTTGCGAAAACACTATGCTAAGTTAAATCCGGTAATAACAATGAACAACAAACAACCAACCGAGGGTAAAAAATGAAGAAGACATTCGTTTCTGCAGTTGCAGCGCTTGGGTTTATGACGGCTACCGGTGCAGCGATGGCTGACGGCACACTGGACGCTGTAAAGAAAAAAGGGTTTGTTCAGTGTGGCGTGAGCACTGGTCTTCCCGGCTTCTCCAACCCGGATGACAAAGGCAACTGGATGGGCCTCGACGTTGATCTGTGCCGCGCAGTTGCAGCTGCGACGCTAGGCGACGCTTCAAAAGTTAAATACATCCCACTTACCGCCAAAGAGCGCTTCACAGCTCTGCAATCCGGCGAAATCGACCTCCTCTCCCGTAACACTACCTGGACACTGACTCGCGACGGCTCACTGGGCCTTAACTTCGCTGGCGTCAACTACTACGACGGTCAAGGCTTCCTGGTAAGTAAAGATCTGGGCGTGAAGAGCGCGAAAGAACTGGACGGCGCAGCCGTGTGTATCCAGGCGGGAACCACTACCGAATTGAACCTGGCCGACTACTTCCGTGAGTTCGGCATGAAATACCAGCCAGTGGTATTCGATACTTCCGACCAAACTGTAAAAGGCTTCGAAGCCGGACGTTGCGACGTTCTGACTTCTGACCAGTCTCAGCTGTACGCCCTGCGCATTCAGCTTTCCAACCCTGACAAAGCCATGGTTCTGCCGGAAGTTATCTCTAAAGAACCTTTGGGCCCGGTGGTTCGTCAAGGCGACGACCAGTGGTTCAACATCGTGAAGTGGTCTCTGTTCGCAGCGATTACCGCTGAAGAACTGGGCGTGTCTTCCGATAATGCAGACAAAATGAAATCCAGCACCAACCCGAACGTACAGCGTCTGTTGGGCACTGAAGCCGGCCAGGGCAAAAACCTGGGTCTGGACGATGCATGGGCTTTCAACATCGTTAAGCAAGTCGGTAACTACGGCGAAATGTTCGAACGCAACGTTGGTAAATCCTCTCCGCTGGGCATTGAGCGCGGTCTGAACGCACTGTGGACCAAAGGCGGTCTGCAATACGCTCCACCTATCCGCTAATAAAAGCCTTAGTGTCTGGGCGCACATCCGTGCGCCCTATCCTGTTCTAAACACCCAATTTAATAACTCCTTGCCGATCTTCTGGAGAACATTGAGTGGATATTCAAAGCAAAGGACAGGATAAAGCGAAAACAAAAATCTGGAACGATCCTGCAGTACGCTCTGTATTTTTCCAAGTACTTGCTGTGGGCGCCGTAGTCGCTTTTTTCCTGTACATAATTAATAACGCGCTAACCAATATGGAACAGCGCGGAATAACTACCGGTTTCGCCTTTCTTGGCGACCAAGCCGGATTCGGAATACTTCAATCTCTTATCGATTACAACGAAACAAACTCGTTCGGCCGCACCTTTTTCGTAGGTCTGTTGAATACTGTTTTGGTCGCCGTACTCGGTATTATCATGGCGACTCTTCTCGGCTTCTTTATTGGTATCGGGCGTCTGTCGCATAACTGGTTAATCTCAAAACTGGCCACCACCTATATTGAGACTTTCCGTAACATCCCTCTGCTGTTGCAGATTTTCTTCTGGTATTTCGCTGTACTGCAAGGTCTTCCGAGCCCTCGCAACAGTATGCAACTGGGCGAATCCGTATTCTTTAATATCCGCGGGCTTTACCTGCCCAAACCGGTTTATGAAGACGGCTTCGGCGTTGTCGCTGCCGCAATCGTCATCGCCATAGCGATCGTTATCGGTCTGGTGAAGTTCGAGCATAAAAGACAGCGTGACACAGGAAAGACATTCCCGTTATTCCTGCCATCACTGGGCGTGCTGGTCGGTCTTCCCCTGATCGTGTTCTTCATCGCCGGCTCTCCCATGCACTGGGATTACCCTGCGCTGGCGGGCTTCAACTTCAAAGGCGGTTTGACCATCATTCCTGAGTTGATCGCTCTGTTGATCGCTCTGACCGTTTACACCGCGGCGTTTATCGCTGAGGTTGTACGTTCGGGCATTGAAGCGATTCCCAGAGGGCAAAGCGAAGCGGCCAACGCACTGGGCCTGTCGAATGGACAGCGTCTGCGTCTGGTTATCGTGCCTCAGGCGATGCGGGTCATTATTCCTCCGATGACCAACCAATACCTCAACCTGACCAAAAACTCCTCGCTGGCTACCGCTATCGGTTATCCCGATCTGGTATCCGTGTTCATGGGCACAACCCTGAACCAGACAGGTCAGGCGATTGAGATTATATTTATGACAATGGCCGTCTATCTGTTCCTCAGCTTGAGCACCTCCGCTCTGATGAACTGGTACAACAGCCGTATTGCATTGGTTGAGAGGTAATCGACATGAGCAATAAATTTGTTCCATTGCCCGACTTGCCCCCTCCATCCAATACGGTGGGAGTCGTCGGCTGGCTCAGAACCAATCTGTTCAGCAGTCCAACGAACAGCATTCTGACCATTATCGCCTGTTATCTGATTTATTCAGCGCTCTCCTGGTTTGTGTCCTGGGGGATCATTAATTCAGACGTTATTGGAACCTCTCGGGAAGACTGCACCTCAGGCGGCGCCTGTTGGGTATTCATATCCGTCCGATTGCCTCAGTTCATCTACGGCTTCTACCCGTCTGATGAAGTCTGGCGCATCAATCTGATGTTCGCGATCGCCATCATCGGCATCGCGGCGTTAATCATCGACAAGACGCCCAAGAAAGGGTGGATTGCGCTGTTTATGCTGGTCATCTTCCCGATCATTGCGTACTTCCTGCTGTATGGCGGCGCGTTTGGTCTGGAAGTGGTGGAAACCCATAAATGGGGCGGCCTGACTCTGACGCTGGTTATCGCCACCGTCGGCATCGTGGTCTCCTTACCGATAGGCATCGCGCTGGCGCTGGGACGCCGCTCAGAAATGCCCATCGTGAAGAGCATCAGCGTGGTCTATATCGAGTTCTGGCGCGGCGTTCCCTTGATCACCGTGTTGTTCATGGCGTCGGTTATGCTGCCGCTGTTCATGAGCGAAGGCACCGAAACCGACAAATTGTTGCGCGCCATGATCGGCGTCATCATGTTCCAGAGCGCGTACATGGCGGAAGTCGTACGCGGCGGTTTGCAGGCGATTCCGAAAGGTCAGTATGAGGCGGCTCACTCCCTGGGCCTGAGCTACTGGAAAATGATGTTCTTTATCATTCTTCCACAAGCGCTGAAGCTGATGATTCCCGGTATCGTCAACACCTTTATCGCTCTGTTCAAAGACACCAGTCTGGTATTGATTATCGGCCTGTTCGACTTGCTCGCCATCGTGCAGTCAGCATTGCACGATCCCAAATGGCTGGGCTTCTCCGTTGAAGGTTATATTTTCGTGGCTTTCTTATTCTGGGTGTTCTGCTTCGGAATGTCCCGCTACAGCCAGGCGCTGGAGCGTAAACTGAATACCAGTCACCGATAGGCAAGTTTTCTGGAGTACGACATGAATACGAATACTAACAGCGCAGATTCCCGCAAGAGCATGATCCACCTGCGCGGCGTCAACAAATGGTACGGCAAGTTCCATGTACTGAAAGACATTAATCTGGAAGTGTACAAGGGCGAGCGTATCGTTGTGTGCGGCCCCTCCGGATCGGGCAAGTCCACTATGATCCGCTGCATCAACCGTCTGGAAGAGCATCAGCAAGGGGATATCATCGTAAAAGATATCCCTCTGACCAACGACCTTAAAAACATCGACAGCGTGCGTCGGGAAGTAGGCATGGTGTTCCAGCACTTTAACCTGTTCCCTCACCTGACAGTGCTGCAGAACTGTACGCTGGCTCCAATCTGGGTGCGTAAAGTGCCGCAGAAAGAAGCTGAAGCGACAGCGATGAAGTATCTGGAAAAGGTCAAAATCCCGCACCAGGCGCATAAGTATCCAGGACAGTTGTCAGGTGGTCAGCAGCAGCGTGTGGCGATCGCCCGCAGTCTGTGTATGAACCCTGAAATCATGCTGTTCGACGAACCTACTTCGGCGCTCGACCCAGAGATGATCAAAGAGGTGTTGGACACCATGATCGAACTGGCGGAATCCGGCATGACCATGATCTGCGTCACCCACGAAATGGGCTTCGCCAAAACCGTGGCCAACCGGGTTATCTTCATGGACGCAGGTCAGATCATTGAAGAAAATGAGCCGCACGAGTTCTTCAACAATCCACAGAACGAGCGGACCAAACTGTTCCTCAGCCAGATCCTGCAACACTAAGGACAAAGCTTGCAAACATTGACGTTGCGCAGAGCGGAGGCGGCTGACGCCTCCGCTCTTCTACCCCTGATCGAGCAGTTGGGGTACTCCCTTACCCTGACTCAGCTTGATCGTACTCTCTCTACTTTAATCCACGATTCCCACGCGCATTTTATGGTCGCCGTCAGCGGCGATGAACTCCTCGGCTTCATTCAGAGCAACCTCAAGCGCACTCTGGTGGCGGGCGGCTATGTTGAGATCGTCAGCCTGGTGGTTGATGAACGCGCGCGAGGACAAGGCGTCGGCGGAAAGCTGATCGAATCCGTAAAGGAGTGGGCAAAACAACAGGGAGTATTTAAAATTCGATTAGGGTCGCGAATTCATCGGGAGCAGGCTCACCAGTTTTACGAGGGTCTGGGTTTTACCCGCATCAAGACACAACACTGGTTTGAGATCACTTTATGAGTAAGCATCAGTACTTTCAGGTTGACGCATTCACTTCCAACGTATTTTCCGGAAACCCCGCCGGGGTTTGCAGCCTGGACGACTGGCTGCCGGACGATACGCTCTGCAAAATCGCCGCCGAGAATAACTTATCGGAAACGGCGTTCTACGTACCCCGCACCAACGGCTTCGACCTGCGCTGGTTCACGCCGGAAGCGGAAGTGGATTTATGCGGCCACGCTACACTGGCCACCGCATTTGTTCTTTACGAATTGAAGGGGTTCAAGGGACCTCGCATTCAGTTCCATACCCGCAGCGGCACACTGGAGGTGTCTCCTCACAAGCATGGCGGCTACGCCATGTTGTTCCCCAGCCGCAAAGGCGAAGTAGTTGAACCAGAGCAGGCCCTGCTGGAAGCGCTTGGCGGCGTAAAACCGCTGGAGGTGCTTAAGTCCAGGGACTATATGGTCGTACTGGAAAACGAAGCCGCCGTACGCGCCGTCTATCCTGACATGCGCATGCTGAAACTTGTCGACTCCCTGGGCGTCATCGTCACCGCCAAAGGCGACAAGGTCGACTTCGTCTCCCGCTTCTTCGCCCCCAAAGTCGGGGTGCCGGAAGACCCCGTCACCGGCTCCGCCCATTGCACACTGACGCCTTACTGGTCAGAAAAACTGGGCAAAGTGGAGCTGACCGCCCGCCAGATCTCCCAACGCGGCGGCGAAGTCATGTGCCACTACCGCGGCCCGAATGTGCTGCTGGTCGGCCAAGCGCGACTCTATCTCGAAGGGGTAATTAACGTTCCTGGGGAGAGTTGATAGCCCATGTATAGCAGCGCTTGCCAGACAAACCTAAGCGCTGCTTTACTTTCAATATTAACGTCCTCCGAAAAGCCGAAGGGTTTGCTCCAAATCGCAACTCAAGTACAGAACATAGGGCGCCTCGACTTTGTGAATACTCCATTCCCCTTCAACTATTCTTAGCCATTTGAGCTGATGCTCAAAAAGGGGCCAGCAAAATATTCCGATAGAACATGGCTGATAATCATTATCCGGATTTCTTAAAAAGTCTTCGATGAGACTGTCTTCATCTCTTAAACTAAACGGTAAATCGAAATCAGCTATCACGCCAAAAGCTTTCAATGCGCTACACAAATACGAAAGCATGTCGCCAAAAGCTTTTATGTTTCTACTATCCATGTATTTTTTTACCGAAACTATGTCAAAGTCTATATAGACATAGCCGACCGACTCCCACTCAAAAAAAACACAATACTGAGTCCGCTCATTCCATATAAACTCCTGAGAATAACCGTGGTGTTTTTTCAAGAACTCAGTTAGTGACTCTCCGTCAAGAAACACTTCATCCCCGTGCTCATCAATTACATTTCTATCTTCATCTAATGTGACAGAGTAAATCCCTGGCGTCTTTGAAAACCCTAATGTATAAAGGAGTCGATTCGTTTCACGGCTTAGCTCAACTAGTTTGATATTCGGTACAAGGAAGCACGCTGTTAGCTTAGTATCCATTAGTTAACCACCTCCACTTCAAACCCAGAATTTTCGTACCTTTTTTTTAGTTCCTGGTGATCTTCATTTTGTCCATCAATCTTGGCTCTCGGAGGCAAAGAAGGGTCGAACAGCTTGGACTGAATATCTCTTAACCGCTTCCTTTGTTTACCTTTATTCTTGTACTGATTAGCATTTGTACTCTTAGCCTCACCTATTTGCCTATCTCCAACAACATCTACCTCCTGATCTTGACCACACTTTTTACATTTATACTCAGCACCTGCACTTACAAGATTCATCTTTGGAAGGTTGTCTTCTATAGCTCTGTTCTCGAACGCATAGCCTCTTTTTTGTCCAGACCTACTCGCCTTATTACCAAGCTTATCTATTAACTTCTTATTAGCCTCAGTAGCTTCTGCAACTGACGGTTGCGAAATAGCTTCCCAATCATGATCGCAATCTTTTGGAGCTAAATCTGCGTTATCCTCACTACTTGGGCAGGTTCCGTGAATTTTCTCCAAGGAAGATTTGTTACCCATCTCTTTCTTAAATTCTTCATCCATTACTTAAAGCACTCCTTATCGTCCGCAGAGTTACCAAACTCATGCCGCTAGATGCTTATTTGTCTTTGGTTATTAACACAGCATGCAGGTAATCAGCCTAACACCTATTCATCAAAACTTGGATGAAGGAATTATTTAGGCATCTTCCACACCTAATTTTACAAATTCCAGTAGCCGTTTTTACAAAAAACTGAATAGCGTTCAGTAAAACAAGTTCTTGTTCTTCATCATCAATTTCCTCTCAGCCCAATGATTTCGGGGGATTACAGTCAATCAGTGGGTTATTTCTCATTTCAGGCATGGTTCCTGCGATAAGGGGGTAACGACTCAAGTTCACGCGGAGCGTTGGAGTTGAGACGGACGGACGCTGAAGGCCCGGTTTTGGCGGCCGCAGGAATAAAGAGAGCTAACTGTAGAAATAGGATGAGCATAATGAACATGGTGAAAGGAACCTGGAAACAAACTTTTTTGGCGCCGTTGGCGTGCGCAATAGCCCTCTCGGGCTGTCAACTGAGCGATGATGAAGAGAAGGAGACCTCTGAGTCCCGCCCCTACAGCGCGCTCTATGTATTTGGAGATAGTCTGTCTGATACCGGGAATATCGGCGGCTACCTCTCTCTGGAGACAGACCTGCCTTACCCCTTTTACAACAATCGGATTTCCAACGGTAAGTTGATTGTGGATTACGTGGCGGAGTCCCTGAACCTGGAGGTGGAGCCATCTCTGTATCTGGGCGAAATCACTGACGGCACCAACTACGCCGTAGCCGGTGGACAGGCGGACGCAGATCAGAATATCGACCTGGATTTCCAGGTGGACACCTACATGGAATATCACTCCGAAGAAGCGTCCCCGAAAGCGCTGTACCTGTTCTTTATCGGCGGCAACGATATTCTTGAACAGCGCGGAGAGACCTCTCCCAACAACACCAACGCCCTGAATCTCGCCGCAGACAAAGTCGCCGCCAACGTTCAGGAAGTGATCGACAAAGGCGGAAAAAACATCGTCGTGCTGACGGTCCCGGATGTGGGCAAAACGCCCAAAGTGTTGAAAGAGTCAGCGGAGCCCGGACAGGAAGGCCGCTCACAACTGGTCAGCGACCTGACGAATTATTTCAACAGCCAGGTGGAGCTAAAACTGTCTGCATTGAATATGGGCGATGCGAAAGTCACCATGATCAACTCTTATCAGATTGCTCTGGATATCCTTAACAACGCCGCCGACTACGGCTTCACCAACACCACCGACGGCTGTTACGTGACGGAAGACCTGGAGTTCAGCGACATCTGTAGCGAAGAGCAGTTCGACAGTTTCTATTACTTCGACAGCATTCACCCTTCCGGTAAAACCCATCAACTGATCGGAGAGAAAGTGGCGGCGGAAATTCCCGCTCCGGCGGGTTCCTGAGCGCTATCGCCACAGATGCAGCAACCACAGTAAAGTGGCCAGCTGTGTAAGCAGTAGAATCCCGCTCAGCGTGCGCCAGAAGGCCAAAGGATTGCGCTCAATGATAGGCAGTGCGTTATCCGGCATGAGCCGGGAGTTGGGATGAGTCATGTCCTGCAACCATTCGGAAAAGCTGTCGTAGCGACGACGCGGGTCCAGTTGCAGGGCTTTCTTCAAGGCCCCGTCCATCCACACCGGAACCATCGGGTTGTGATGATAGGCGGGGGTATATTTTAATTTGGCCAACGCGGTCGGCGACGCGGCCTTTTCATAGGCTTCGCCGTACGGCAAATGCCCGGTCAACATTTCATACCCGATTACCGCCACGGAAAACAGCTCGGATCGCGTTGTGGCTTTCGTCCCCAACACGTATTCCGGCGCGCTATAGCTGGCGGTGCCCAGCGCCCTTTCCCGGGCAATGGGCAGATACATTTCCTCCACACCCGGAATACGACAGGAACCAAAATCCACCAGCGTGACGTGATCCTCATTAGTAATCAGGAGATTGTCCGGCTTGATATCCTGGTGCAAAGTCTCTTTGCGATGCAACGCCCGCACGCCTTTGACTATCTGTTCCAAAATACGCGTCACCCGATGAATATCCGGGCGGGAGTTGTCGCGAATCCATCGTGACAAGGGCGCGCCCGGCACGAACTCCGTCAAATAATACAAACAGCTGCGCGCTCGTTTGCAGGGAATCAGGCCCGCCACATGGGGATTCTGAACGCGCCGGGCAATCCATTCCTCCATGGTGAAACGTTCGATATAGGCGGGATCGTCCACAAAATTAAGTGACGGGGTTTTCATTACCGCGCGCGTACCGGTTTCTATATCAGTAACCTGATAGACCTGACTGCGCGCGGTTTCGTGCAGAATGCGCTCGACGCGATAGCCGTCCAGACTCTGTCCCACTTCCAACGGCGGGGGAAACGGCAGGCGACTGAGCTCGCGACAGCAGGCGTCCGCATCGCGCAAGCCGAGGCTGTCCACCCGGAGTATCTGACAACTCAGGTTATCGTCACTGCCCGCCTGCAGCGCTGTCTGTAAAAGGTCCGCCGCAAGTCCCTGAAACGTCGTTTGCGCTGCGCCTCGCAGCCGCTCCCGCAATTGATTGTGCGAGATAAAATCATGCAGACCATCCGTGCTCAACAAAAACACATCTCCGGCCTGCACGTCCATCACGCGGTAATCGATGTCCAGATTGGGGGAAAAACCCATCGCCCGGGCCAGATAAGTGCGCTCTGCATCGACGCGGGCGGTATGATCCGTTGTAATCTGCTCCAGCTCGCCCTGCCGATAGAGATAAATCCGGCTGTCGCCCACATGAAAGATATGCGCCTGCGTCGACTTCAATACCAGAATGGACAACGTGCACACGTATCCTTTGTCGTCATTCAGCGTGCGCAGGCTTTGTCCATAAAGCCAACGATTCAACGCCTGCAGCACTTTCTGCGCGGCGTTTTTCACCGACCAGGAATCCGGGGTGCAGAAGTAATCGCTCAGGAAATTGGTGACGCAGGCTTCGCTGGCTTCCTTGCCCGCTTCCGCCGCGCTGACGCCATCGGCGATGACCGCCACAGCTCCTTTCAGTTGCAACGTTTCCCGATCAGGAATACGCACGCCAATGCAGTCTTCATTGCGGGGTTTCACCCCCGCCATGCTGTGTTGATCAACAGATAGCGACAAATCGCTGGCGAATATCATGCGCCACTAATCCTGCTGCGAAAGTTAAAGGTAGTACGCCGCAGCGATACGCCCATGTCAATCAGTTCACTTCAATCAGCTGCACGCTGCCGTCTTCGCCTACTTCGACCATATGACCTTCTGGTTCATCCAGAAACTGCACGGCGAGAAAACAAACCGCCGCCGCTCCTGCGATGACCATAAAGAATGTGGATGCGTCGACGAATGAATACACCGTCAGGAAAGTCACGCCGCCCACATTGCCGTAGGCGCCCGCCATGCCCGCGATTTGTCCGGTCATACGACGCTGCACCAGCGGCACCATGGCGAACACGGCGCCTTCCCCCGCCTGCACGAAGAAGGAACAGAACATCACCGAAGCCACCGCCGCGGCGATCATCCAGGTTGAGGAAATCTGACTCAGCAACAGATACCCCACCGCCAAGCCCGCAATCAGAATGGACAAGGTTTTTTTACGGCCAAAGCGATCCGACAACAGACCTCCGCCGGGCCGCGCCACCAGATTCATCAACGCGAAGGCCCCGCCCAGCAAGCCAGCCTGAACCGGAGACAAACCAAAGGTCTCCATAAAGAAAGCGGGCAACATCGACACCACCGCCAACTCTGATCCAAAAGTCACGAAATACGCCCAGTCCAACACCGCCACCTGCTTGAACTTGTAGCGCTGCATTTCCGGCACGCCCTGCTTCAGACGCTCATGATTGACGTTGTAGATCTGCCAGAACTGCACGATGAACAGCGCCCCCAGGCCCGCCCACAAGATCAGCGCCGTGGAGTCGGATAGCAGTCCCAGACCGGCGGGAGACAGCTTCCAGGTCAGCACCGCCAAAGCGATATACATGGGCAGGTTCATAGCGATATAAAACCAGAAGTCTTTCCAGGAGCTGACTTCCAGCCCGCCGCTCTTTTTGGGTTTGAAATAGGTGGAGCCCTTCGGGGTGTTGCGGACTTTGCGATAAAACAGCAGTCCATAGAAGAAAGCGACGACGCCCGTGGTGGCGATCGCATAACGCCATCCTTCATCGCCGCCATAGATATAGGCGGCGATTGAAGGCAACGTCCAGGCCGCCGCGGTGGAGCCGAAGTTACCCCAGCCGCCATAAACGCCTTCCGCCACGCCGACGGTTTTAGCGGGAAACCACTCTCCGACCAGACGAATGCCAATGACAAAACCAGCGCCAATGAATCCACACAGAAAGCGGAACAGAGCAAGCTGCTCAAAGGTCGTGGAAAACGCAAATCCCCAACACAGGAAAGCGGAAATCATCAGCAACAGACTGTACACCGCACGCGGGCCGAACTTATCCACCAACATGCCGATAACGATACGCGCAGGAATGGTCAGCGCCACGTTCAAAATCAGCAGCGCCTTCCACTGCTCATTGGACATATTGAAGGCTTCCACAATGAAGGGCTTCATCGGCGCGTGGGAAAACCACATGACGAACGTGAGGAAAAACGCGAACCAGGTGTAATGCAAGGTTCGGACGCCCCCTTGGGACAGATCCAGAATATTGAGTTTATCGGATGACATAAATCTTCCTGTCTTATTGGCAGTTGAGTTCTTATAGAAAAGCACTCACAGGAACTACAAAAGCTGTGCCAACCGACAAATCGAGCCTGTCCAACCTCCTTTCAGCCTGCCTGGATATTTCGCTCGCAACAGGGGAAAAACGTAAATACCTATGTATATCAGATAATTAAATTTATCAGACAGGGCGTTAGGCGTTTTACCCGCCATAAAAACGCACCAAATAGGCGCAACACAAAAAACCAAAGTCGCACCAAATTAATCACTCTTGTTGGGCGCCAACTAAAATTTGCGCACTTTTTTAGATCAAAACTCACTCTAAATTCCGCACCATCAAAATGCACAACGTCCTATAAAACCTCCAAAACCGAAAATTACTCTTTTATTTACAGCCACTTAAAAATCCAACTTGGCCGATTGGCGCCATTCATGCTCTACCAGAGTCAATTAGCCTGTAGCGGATTCAGTGAGCTGGAGAAGGTCCATGAAAGAAAAATTAGTCGTCGTCGGAAATGGAATGGCTGGAATGCGGACGGTCGAGGAGTTGCTAAAAATAGCGCCGGATAAATACGACATCACCGTGTTCGGATCAGAGCCTCACGGCAATTACAACCGCATCATGTTGTCGCCGTTGTTGTCCGGAGAAAAGACGCTCGAAGACATCATGATCAACGACATGGAATGGTACAAAACCCACCAGATCACCTTGTACGCCGGCTGGGAAAAACGGGCGTTGAAAGTGGATCGCCGCAACAAGGTCGTGTATGCGGCGGACGGGACGAAAGCGCCCTATGACAGGCTGCTGCTGTCCACCGGCTCCAATCCCTTCATTATTCCTGTGCCAGGCAAAGACCTGAAAGGCGTCATCACCTTCCGGGATATTTCCGATGTGGACACCATGCTGTCCGCCGCCAAATCCAAACAGCACGCTATTGTGATCGGCGGCGGCCTGCTTGGTCTGGAAGCCGCCAACGGATTGTTGAAACACGGCATGGACGTCACGGTCGTGCATAACCTGGAAATTCTGATGAATCGCCAGCTGGATGGTCCTTCCGCCCGCTTTCTACAGGCGGCCCTGGAAGAGCGCGGCATGAAATTCCGCATGTCCGCCAACACGTCTTGCCTGGAAGGCGATGAACATGGCGGCGTCAAAGCGATCAAGTTCGACACCGGCGAGACGCTGCCTGCGGATATCGTAGTGATGGCGGTCGGCATTCGTCCCAACACCGAGCTGGCGCAATCCTGCGGTTTGTATTGTGAGCGCGGAGTGGTGGTCAATGACACCATGCAGACCTTCGACCCCAGCATCTACGCCATTGGCGAGTGCGTCCAACACCGGGGGGAATTATTCGGCTTAGTCGCCCCCATTTGGGATCAGGCCAAAGTCTGCGCCAACCATCTGGCGGGCTACGGCATTGGCATCTACAAGCAGAAAGAAGTCTCCACCAAACTCAAAGTCACTGGCATTGATGTGTTTTCCGCCGGTAATTTCCTGGGGGACAACGACAGCGAAAACATCGTGTTTCAGGACCCCAAGCGCGGCGTCTATAAAAAGGTGGTGATCCGAGAGGACAAAATCATCGGCTCCGTCATGTTCGGCGACACTGGAGACGGCTCCTGGTACTTCCAACTGATGCGCGACAAAACCAACATCAGCGACTTCCGCGACACCTTGCTGTTCGGCCAACACTTGGTGGGCGATTCCGGCCGCCAGGGCATCAACGCCGTCGCGGAATTGCCTGACGACACAGAAATCTGCGGTTGCAACGGCGTCTGCAAAGGCGACATCGTCAAAGCCATCACCGACAACAAACTCTACACCCTGGACGACGTACGCGCCGCCACCAAGGCCTCCGCCTCCTGCGGCTCCTGCACCGGACTGGTGGAACAGGTTCTGGCGGCCACCGTGGGCGGCGACTACAGCACCGCGCCCAGCGAAAAGCCACTTTGTAAATGCACTGGCTACGGCCATGACACTGTCCGCAAAACCATCCTCGATAACAGCCTGAAAACCTTTCATGAAGTCGCCGCTTTCATGGAATGGGACAAGCCGGACGGCTGTCATGTCTGCCGCCCGGCCATCAACTATTATCTGGTTTGCGCCTGGCCGGACCAGAAAGTGGATGATCCACGCTCCCGCTTCATCAACGAGCGGGTGCACGCCAATATTCAGAAAGACAATACTTACAGCGTCGTACCGCGCATGTGGGGCGGCCTCACTACGCCCAACGAACTGCGCGCCATCGCTGATGCGGCGGACAAATACCAAGTGCCCTGCGTGAAAGTCACCGGCGGCCAGCGTATCGACCTGCTCGGGGTCAAGAAAGAAGACCTGCCCCACATCTGGAAGGACCTGAACGACGCCGGCATGGTGTCCGGTCACGCCTACGGCAAAGCCTTGCGCACCGTGAAGACCTGCGTCGGCTCGGAGTTCTGCCGCTTCGGCACCCAGGACTCCACCGGTATGGGCGTCAAATTGGAGAAGATGACCTGGGGCTCCTGGACGCCAGCCAAAGTGAAAATGGCGGTATCCGGCTGCCCGCGCAATTGCGCCGAAGCGACGATCAAGGACTTCGGCGTCGTAGCGGTGGACTCCGGCTGGGAACTTTACGTAGGCGGCAACGGCGGCATGAAAGTGCGCGTATCCGACTTCCTGGTCAAAGTATCCACCATGGACGACGTCATGGAGTACGCCGGCGCCTTCATGCAGATGTACCGCGAACAGGGTCACCACAACGAGCGCACCGCGCCCTGGGTGGAGCGCGTCGGTCTCAGCTATATCAAGACCGAGCTGGTGGACAACCCGGAACAGCGCAAAGCGTTTCACACCCGCTTCCTGGCGTCGCAGACACTGGCGCAGATCGACCCCTGGGCGGAACGGGCGGCTCAAGGCGTAGAAAAACAGGAATTCATACCTCTCACGCAATTGAACTGAAACCGCACAGATACCTGAATCTGAGTACCACAGAGACGTAAGACAGAAGAGATATCAACTATGACACAGTGGATCGAGGTAGGCAGTCTTGAAGAAATACCGCGTCTTGGCGCCCGCGTAGTGCAGTCCCGTTTCGGCGACCTGGCGGTGTTTCGCACCAAGGACGACAAAGTGTTCGCCCTGCGCGACAAATGCCCGCACAAGGGCGGCGCGCTGTCCCAGGGAATCGTACACGGCGACAACGTCACCTGCCCGCTGCACAACTGGGTGATCAGCCTGCAGGACGGCGAAGCCCAAGGTTATGACACCGGCTGTACGCGCACATTCCAGGTGCGCATGGAAGGCCGGCAAATATTCGTGGCCCTCACCGCCACGGAAGAGAGCGATTGAAAATGGTGAGTTTGGGGACTCTTTTCCCATTGAAACGGCGGAACCGCACTCCCCGCCGCGGTTTCGCCGTTTCACCCTTTTTGCATCAGGCCCGAGTTTATGACTTCTAATCGCACTCTAAACACTACCTGCGCCTACTGCGGCGTGGGCTGCGGCATTCAGGCGCAAGTGCTCGATGCGGCGACGCGGCAGACCCGCATTGCCGGCGATCCCACCCATCCCGCCAACTTCGGTCGTTTGTGTTCGAAAGGCGCCGCCCTGGCGGACACGCTGACTTTGCAGGGCCGCCTGCTGCATCCCGAGGTCAATGGCGAAACCGTATCCTGGGACGCCGCGCTGGACCTTGTCGCTACCACCCTCAGCGCCACCCTGCGTGAACATGGCCCTGAGTCCGTCGCGTTCTATCTCTCCGGCCAATTGCTGACGGAGGACTATTACGTCGCCAACAAGCTGATGAAAGGCTTCCTTGGTTCCGCCAACGTGGACACCAATTCACGCCTGTGCATGTCCTCCTCCGTGGCTGGACACAAACGCGCTTTCGGCGCGGATATCGTACCAGGATGCTACGAAGACCTGGAGCTGGCCGACCTGATTATCCTGACCGGCTCCAATACCGCCTGGTGTCATCCTGTTGTGTATCAACGCATCAAAGCCGCCAAGCAGCAGCGACCACAGATGAAAGTGGTGGTGATCGACCCCCGTCGCACCGCCACCTGCGACATCGCCGACCTGCATCTGCCGCTGCAGCCGGGAACTGACGCCTGGCTGTTCAACGGCTTACTGGCCTATCTGGCGCGCCTGGGCGCGCTTGATTACGAATATCTTGAGCAACATACCGAGGGATTCGGCCGCGCGATCAAGGCCGCCCGCGCTGAAGACACCGCAGACATTGTCGCCGTGGCGCGACATTGCGGCCTGAAAGAAGGCGAAGTCGCGGCGTTTTACGACTGGTTCCGCAGAACGCCAAAAACCGTGACGGCCTATTCCCAGGGCGTCAATCAGTCCAGCAGCGGCAGCGACAAGGTCAACGCCATCATCAACTGTCACCTGGCCACTGGCCGTATCGGCAAACCCGGTATGGGGCCGTTTTCTCTCACCGGTCAGCCCAACGCCATGGGTGGCCGCGAAGTGGGCGGACTGGCCAATCAGCTCGCCGCGCATATGGATTTTACCCCGGACAATGTCGAGCGGGTGGGCCGCTTCTGGAACGCCGCGCGCATGGCCAGTCAACCCGGTCTGAAAGCGGTGGACCTGTTCGACGCCGTGGCGGATGGCCGCATTAAAGCCATCTGGATCATGGGCACCAATCCTGTGGTCAGCATGCCGGATGCGGACAAAGTCGCCCAGGCCCTTTCCCGCTGCGACAAAGTGATCGTGTCCGACTGCATACGCCGCACTGACACCACGGAGTACGCCAACATTCTGTTGCCGGCTCTCGGATGGGGCGAGAAAGACGGGACCGTCACCAATTCCGAGCGGCGCATCTCCCGTCAGCGCGCCTTCCTGCCCGCTCCCGGCGAGGCCAAAGCGGACTGGTGGATTGTCAGCGCGGTGGCGCAACGCATGGGCTTCGGCGCCGCCTTCAATTATCGCAACAGCCGGGATATTTTCATTGAGCACGCGGCCTTGTCCGGGTTCGAAAATACGCCAGAACAAACAGAGCGCGTTTTCGATATATCCGCTCTGGAAACTCTGACCGACGCCGCTTACGACGCGCTGGAGCCGATACAGTGGCCGGTTAACGCCGCCACGCCCCAAGGCGCCGCCAGATTGTTTGAGGACGGCGGTTATTTAAATCTTAATCACAAGGCGCTGCTGCTGCCGATTACACCGCAACCGCCGCAGGGAAAACGGGATGAGCGCATGCCCTTCGCACTCAACACCGGCCGCATTCGCGATCAATGGCACACCATGACCCGCACCGCTCTGGCGCCGCAACTGAATGCACACCTTTGCGAACCTTATTGCGCCATACATCCGCACGACGCGCAGCGACTTGGGGTCGCGCAAAACGATCTGGTCAGACTCCGCTCTCACTATGGCGCTCTGATCGCCAGAGCCGATCTGACGGATGAACAACAGCCCGGACAGCTATTCGTTCCCATGCATTGGACGGCGCAATTCAGTGCGGCGGGACGGGTCGGCGCCTTGGTTAATCCGGTGACCGACCCTCACTCCGGTCAACCCGAGAGTAAGCACACGCCAGTGACGCTGGAACGCTTTGAGGCGGCCTGGCACGGTTTTATTTTCTCCCGGGAAGAATTGAACCTGGAGGGCGCGCCCTACTGGACCAAAATCCGCGGGGCCCGCTTCTATCGCTATGAGATCGCCGGGGTTGCGTCCGTTGCGGACTGGAGCCAGTGGGCGCGCGCCCTGCTGAGTCCGTCAGATCAGAGTGAAGGCGAATGGCTGGAGTATCAGGACAGCGCGTCGGGCAAGTATCGCAGCGCCTGTTTTGCCGGCGACCGTTTGACGGCGTGCCTGTTTATCGGTCCAACGCCGGATTTGCCTGAACGTTCCTGGCTGGCGAGTCTGTTCGATCTGGAAGCGCTGACCCACAACGACCGCCTTGGCCTGCTCGCCGGCGTTCCGCGCTCCGACGCCGCCCATGCCGGTCGCACTATCTGCGCCTGCTTCGGCGTGGGAGAAAATACCCTGCGTCAGGCCATTCGAGACCAAGGGCTGCAAACGGTGGAGGCCATTGGCCAATGCCTGAATGCGGGCACTAACTGCGGCTCCTGTATTCCGGAACTGCAAAAGCTGTTGTAGCGCAGCCCATCAGAACGGGCATAGCTATTTTTGGAAAAGACATTCGGTTTGGGGAGAAACCCTCACCTCGGTTGAGGAGAAGCAAAAGCAACGACCCTTGCTCCTCTGCGTTTGGGAGCCTTAGCGCTCCCTTTTTTAATCTGTTTTAGCCTGTCGCGGACCTGACTTCCCCGCTTTGCATCCATGCCCAGATCACACGCTCAGGCTTCATATAATTCCAGCGGCAGATCATCCGGATCGGCGAAGAAAGTGAAGCGCTTGCCGGTGTACTCGTCCACTCGGATCTCCTCCACCGCCACGCCTTGAGATTCCAGATACGCCTTGGCGTCCTCCACCGAGGGCGTGACAAAAGCCAGATGTCGCAGTCCGCGCGCTTCAGGATAACTGGGACGAGGCGGAGCCTCAGGAAAGGAGAACAACTCGACCTGAGAGCCGTCCGGCAGTTGCAGGTCCAATTTGTATGAATTTCGTTGCGCGCGGAAATTCTCAGCCAGGATTTTCAGCCCCAGCACTTCCGTATAAAAACGTTTCGACGCCGCATAGTCCGAACAAATAATAGCGGCATGATGAATGGCGGTGAGTTTCATATAACGCGAAGTCCCGAAATAGAATGTCAGACAAGCCTCTTATTCTCGCGACTTTAGCAACGCTTTTCAAAATTCCCGCCAGCAAGCGTCTTACCCGCGACGCCCTAACCCGGAAGCGTCCTGTCGACCCTGCCGCGAAAATCTAACGTCCACCCCGCGCATTTCATTCAAGGTAACACTGTGTAACTTATCCCCAACAAGCCCTTGCCATTAGACCTACATCAGCTAACATGTCGAAATAAATAATAAAATCAGCGTATGTGCAGAATAATAATCAGATCTCAAAACAGAGCCTGCTAAGACACAATCTGTATTCACTTTCCCATAAGGAAAACATATGTCGACATACAATGCCTTCAGAGCGCTGGCGCTTTTTCTTACTACTCTCTTCCTTTCCAACCTCGCCGCCGCGCAAACAGATATCGTCTTCTGTAGCGACAACAACTACTGGTACCCGTTCACCTACGTTGACGAACAAGGCGAAGCCGCAGGCATGCATGTGGACATCGTGAAAAAAGCCGCCGAAAGCCTGGGCTATAAAGTCGAGTTCAAACCCATGCTGTGGCAAGAGTGTCTGGATTCCGCCCGCGGCAACCTGGTGCACGGCGTCGTCACCGCCTCCTACAAAAAAGAGCGCGCGGGATACATGAACTATCCCGCCGACGCCGCCACCGAGCAACGCTCCGCCTCGCGGGTGGCGCAAGTGGAATATATTGTCGTGGTGTCCAGCGACACAAAATACGAATACAAGGGCGATCTCAATACGCTGCCGGAACCGGTGCGCGTCGCCCGCGGTTACTCCATCGTCAGCACGCTGCGGGAGTCCAACCGGCGCATATACGAAAGCCAGACCGGGGAGCTGCGCAACATCGAAAAGCTGGCAAAACTGGGAAGCGGATCGGTGATCACCACCCCGGAGGTCTATCAGCATCTGATGCGGCAGGCGGAATACAAAACCAAACTGAAATCCGACCTCAACCCCCTCAGCAGTAAATCCTACCATCTTACTTTCGCCAAAGGCTCACCGCTCACCACCGCAGAACAAACCGCCATCTGGAAAGAGATTTCGCGTCTGCGGGATGACCCTGAATACATGAGCGCACTGACGGCCAAGTACCTGAAATAATTAAACCCGATCAACACGCATCAGGATCGACAGGGATAATGTCATCCCGATGCGTGTATGCTGTGACCGGATCATAAGAATTGGGCGATAACAACAAAAACGCCTGACTAAAGGGGCGCAAGCTCCATTATCACATCAATCGACTATGCAATAAGGAAGTCTATGCTAAGAAGAATACATTCTTGGAAATTATTGGCCAGCGCAGCAGCAATTTCGGCCTTGATGGCGGGATGTCAGTCCACCATGGACAAGAAAACCACCGCCAAGGAAACCGAAGTTAAAAACGTGATCATGATGATCGGCGACGGCATGGGGCCGCAGCAGATCGGCTTGTTGCACGAATACGCCATCAATGCGCCGGATTCCATTTACCACGGTCAACTCACCGGCATGCAGAAGTTTATGGACGCCGGCGTGATTGGTCTTTCCCGCCATACCCCTGCTTATAACCTGGTTGTCGACTCCGCCTGTTCCGCCACACAGCTGGCGACTGGCGAACCTGCGCCATCCGAAGTCATCGGCGTGGACAAAGTGGGCAACCACGTTGAAACCGTACTGGAAAAAGCCAAGCGTATGGGCAAATCCACTGGTCTGGTTTCCGACACCCGTCTGACTCACGCCACGCCTGCGTCTTTCGCCGCTCACCGCGCGCATCGCTCCATGGAGAACCAGATCGCGGAAGACATGCTGGCCGACGAGGTGGACGTCATGCTGTCCGGCGGTCTGCGTCACTGGCTGCCCAAGTCCGTGAACGACAAAGGCGAGCTGTATCAGCAGTTGGAGAAGAAAACCGAAGGCGCCGTGCAGTTGAAGTCCAAGCGTAAGGACGACAAAAACCTGCTGGCGGAAGCGGAGAACAAGGGTTACCAGTTGGCGTTCAACCGTCATCAGCTGGACGCCGCCAAAGGCGACAAGCTGCTGGGCCTGTTCAACTACTCCGGCATGATGAACGGCATCCGTTACACTCATACCAAAGACGATCCCAAGCGCACTGAGCCGTCATTGAAAGAAATGACCATGAAGGCCCTGGACATTCTGTCCCGCAACGAAAAGGGATTCTTCCTGATGATCGAAGGCGGCCAGATCGACTGGGCGGGCCACGACAATGACGCCGGCACCATGCTGCATGAGATGCTCAAGTTCGACGAAACCATCAATTACGTTTATGAGTGGGTGAAGAACCGTCAGGACACGCTGGTCATCATCACCGCCGACCATGAAACCGGCGGCTTTGGTTTCAGCTACTCGCGCTCCAACATCCCGGAAGGCGAGAAGCTGACTGGCGAAGCGTTCAAAGAAGCGGCTTACGCGCCTAACTTCAACTTCGGCTCTTTCGAGACCCTGAGCAAACTGTACCAGCAAAAAATGAGCTTCCCTGACCTGTTCGCACAGTTCGATGGCGGCAAGCCGTCTCCAGAAGCCCTGATGAAGCTGGTTAACGCCAACAGCGCCTTCCCTATCACACTGGAGCAGGCCAAGGCGGTTCTGGAGCAAGAGCCTAACTACTATCAGGTTGACGGCCACGACTACCTGAGCGCCAAGATGTTCCCGAAAGTGAATGACTTCAAGTCGTTCTACGTGTACGGCCAGGAAGTGCGTCACGACCTGCTGGGTCGCGCCATGTCCGAAAGCCAGAACGTCGTCTGGGCTACCGGCACTCACACCAGCACGCCAGTGCCGGTGATGGCGTTCGGTCCCGCCAGCGCGACGGAAGGCTTCTCCAAGCTGCTGCACCACACTGACATCGGCAAACTGGCCAAGAGCGCGATCCACTAATTCGCGCTGAGGTTGATAAACCGATAAGGGGACCTTGGGTCCCCTTTTTCATGCGCTCTCTCCCTTCTTTTTTCTCCTCGGGATAAGGCTTTTTCCAAGTTTATTTTCGCTTGCCGGCGTCGCTCGCCTGTTCCCGGCCAACGCTTAAAAACCCTCTCCCAAACCTCATTTTCGGGCGAAATCCTGTATTTAATTTTGCAAACTTTTTCACCGCAATGTACGGCGAATTTGGGCGATTTCTCACCCGCCGTTTTCCTTTGCCTTCTCGATTCAAGCAAAATCAGAAGCTTAGCTGCATATGTGAATATGGGCACGCTTTCACCATTCGTAACAATTTTCCCTCTCCAATTACATCCCGCAAAGGGAACCGCGAATTGAAACGTCAATTTGTCGACGTTCATTACTATTGTTTACGAGCATGTTTTTGACAAATTTAACATTCATTCCAATAATCCAGCCAATAGTGATTAGTTTTTAATCACATCGGAGCAGTTCACTTAGTCGTTTCGTAATCAGACCCAAAGGAAAGACCGCAAGGTCGAGGAGAGGGTTTCATGGACAAGATTATTATTTCGCATGTGGGGCTAATGGAGAAAGACTTGGTCCTGCTTCGGAACCTGTCTCATCTGGACGAAACCTGGTTCGGAAACTTCCAGCTGGCCAGCGAGGCCGGCACCATGGAAGGTCAGATTCTACTGGTGGATGTGGATAAACCAGAAAGCCGCAGCCTTTGGCAACGTATGAAGGCCGCCACCCATTTCGAAAAGACCATCGTCATCAGCCGCAGCAAACAGCCTGTGGACGACGGCGCGATTCATCTGACCCGTCCCCTGATTTTTCGTCGCCTGCGCGAAGCATTGCAGCAGGCCACCCAGTCGGATCAACAAGAAGCGAAGACCCACGTAAAGAACATTCTCGTTGTCGACGACAACTTGCCGGTGCGCACCTTCATGAAACAGAAGTTGCACGAAATCCTGGATTTCGAAGCTGGTGTGGATGTGGCGGAAAGCGGTGAGGAAGCGCTGCTGAAAGTGCGCGACTGCCGCTACGACCTGGTGTTCATGGATGTGATGATGCCTGGCATGGATGGTTATCAGGCTTGCCGCTCAATCAAGCAACAAGTGAAAACCAAAGTGGTGATGCTGACCAGCAAATCATCCACGTTAAACCGCGTCAAAGCAAAAATGTCCGGGTGCGACGGTTATATTACCAAGCCCCCGGAGGACCGGGAACTGGCGGAAGTCGTACGCCGCTATCTCGGCGCAACCAAAACGGAAACGCTCATATTTCCACAATTAGCAGCTCTAGGGAGATAACCTATGAACAAGAAAGTACTTATCGTCGATGACAGCGAAACCGATCTGAAACATTTGGAGCAGATCGTCTCCGGCGCCGCCTATCAAACGGTGACCGCCCGTTCCGGCGAAGAAGCCATCAGCAAGGCGCGCAAAGAAAAGCCCAGCCTGATTCTGATGGACATCATCATGGGAGACATGGATGGATTCAGCACCTGTCGGGAAATCGCCCAGGACCCTGAGCTGTCTAAAATCCCTGTGGTATTCGTCTCCAGCAAGAACCAGAAAGTGGACCACATCTGGGCGGCCAAGCAAGGCGCCAAGGCGTTGGTGTCCAAGCCTTACAAAAATGAAGAAATCATCAGTCAACTCCACAGCTACGCCTGAAGCCGATTCAGGGACGAGGTGAGACGCAATGAACAGCGTGTCAATCCCGGTAGAGAGCAAGCGAATACTGCGGCCTTCCGAAGCATTCGCCCTGCTCCGGCAAATTAACGCGGAAACCCGGGAGGAAGTCCGCGAAAATCAGGCCACCGCATGGTTCGCCCTGCGGCTGGCCGTCAAGGAAGCCGACGCGGAAACGGCTGATCAGGGCAACCTGGGTCTGCTGATTCGCGAGGACTGCTACAAGGAGCTGCTGGAGTCCCCGGAAATCTGCCCGGTCCCCTACGCTCCCAAGTGGTTGAGCGGTTTCGTGAATGTCCGCAGCCAGGTCACGCCGGTTGTCGACCTGGAGATATTTTTCGGCCTGCGCGAAGACGCGGAAGCCGCCGCGCCGCAACGTAAAGTCGTGCAGCGGGCCAGCCCCTCTTACCTGTTGTATTTCGATCAGGGGCAGGAATCCTTCGCCATAAAAGTGCGTCGTTTTCCCAACAAACTGATGATGACGGCGGATGAGCGCATGACTCAGCCCCCGCCCCTTTCCAACGCTCTGATGGCCTGCGTCAATGCGGTCTACAGACAGAACGGCATTTGGTGTGAATGGAATCTGGAAACATTCAAAAGGAGGCTGACCGATATGCTGAGCACGAGTTAAGCCTTACCCCGATAGACAAGCCTGTCAGCGATAGCAGTAAACATCCGCCCCTCAAGGCGCAGGCTGAACCCTGGTTGCTTAAACGGAATTTCCGGGAAAGTCAGGACCGGAGAGGGTTGGCTACGCCCAAAAACCCACTTCGGAAGCGTTATTAAAAGGAGTCCCATGGGAGGATAACATGAGAAAGACCATCTCACTCTTATTCGGTCTGGCCCTGAGCCAACTTGTCGCCGCACAATCACCCGGCGTCTATGGAGATCGCATTGTCGTCGGCGGCGTACTGGACCTGGAAGGTCAGTCCCGCGGTCTGGGCCTTAACATGCGCGACGGCGTGCTCGCAGCATTCGAAGGCGTCAACATCAAGGGCAGACGCCTTGAGTACGTCACCCTCAACGATTCATACACCCCGGACCTTACCGTTGAGCAGACCAACCGTCTGATCAGGGACGGCGTGTTCGCCATGATCGGCAATGTCGGCACCCCAACCGCACAGGTGGCGCTGCCGATCCTGGCCGATAACAAAGTGCCCGCCGTCGGCTTCTTCACCGGCGCAGGTCTGCTGCGTCCCGGCATCGGCGACGTTATCAACTTCCGCGCCAGCTATGTGCAGGAAACCGCCAAGGTCATCGAACAAGGTTTCCGCGCCGGTCTGCAAGCGTCCGAAATCTGCGCTTACGTACAGAACGACGCCTACGGTATGGCGGGGGTGGAAGGCATCAAGCTGGCCCTGCAAAACAATGTTCGCTCCCGCGACATCGTGGAAAAGCTGGACACTATCCTGGCCAAGTCAGGCGACTCCCCTGAACGCAACGGCATCGGCCCTGTCGGCGTCTATCAACGCAACACTCTGACTTCCCGCGCCGGCTTCGAGTCTCTGAAAGACTGGGAAAAAGCCAGCAACAGCCGCTGCCGTCTGGTGGTTACTGTAGGCACTTACAACGCCATCGGCCGCTTCGCCGCCTACTCCAAACAACGTGGCGAGGACTGGTTGATCAGCGCCGTTTCCTTCACCGGTGCGGAAAACCTGCGCGACACCCTGGATCGCTTCGGGGTAACCGACAAAGTCATCCTGACCCAGGTAGTGCCTGATCTGGAATCCGATCTGCCGATCGTCAAAGAAGCCAGATCCGCCCTGGGCGAACGCCTGAACGTGGTGAGCCTGGAAGGCTACATCGTCGGCAAGATGTTCGTGGCCATCATGCAAAGCATTAAAGGCGACCTGACCCGGGAAAGCTTTGTGCGCGCCACTCGCAACGCGGAATTCAACATCGGCGGCGTCGCCCTCGACTTCCGCGGCGACAATCAGGGGTCGGACTTGGTGACGATGACCTACTTCAACAACAAGTCCTACCTCCCCATAGAAGGCTCGCAATTGGCCAGATTGTTCTGAATGGCATGAAGCAACGGGTTATACAGGCTCGATAAGCAGGAGCATTATCATGAAATTGAACCGTACTTTTTCTCTCAGCAAACTCAGCGTCGGACAACGACTGCTGTCGCAAACGCTGGTTATGGCGTTAACGCTGGTGGTCATCGGATCTCTGGCCTTCTTCGCCCTGACGTATGCAAGAAACTCATCCGAGAAATTGCATAACCAGGTCAACGAAACATCACGACTGACGCACTTGATCAACACCCTGCAGGAAGGCATGGTGGAGACCATCAACAGTCTGAACACCGGTGTGGTCACCTGGGCGGACGCCGACGCCAAACTGGCGCTGGCCCGCAAGCAGTTTGAATCGGACTGGCAAGCTTTGAGCGCCTCCACTACCTCACAGGGCGGCGATCAACAGTCCGGTTTCACCGACATGCAGAGAACCGTCGCTGGCGTATTCTCCGCCTTCGATCAGTTCAAAGCCATGGGCGGCAACCAGTCCCGCGCCGACTTGGAACTGTTCCTGTTGAACGACCTGTCTGAGTTTATCGGTCCCTTCAACGACGCTTCCACCGCTTATGCGGACCAATTGACCCAACAAGCGCAGGTCGCATTTGAAACCTCCGAAGGCGTATTGAACATCGCTCTGATCGCCGGCTCCGCCATCATCCTGTTGAGCCTGGGCGGCGCTATCGGTCTGTCGCAGTACATTCGTCGCTCCATCCTGCGCCCGGTCAACGTCATCGCGGAAACTGTGGACAAGGTCAAGCAAGGCGACTCCGAAGCCCGTACCGCCCTCACCGGCACCGACGAGCTGGTGACTCTGGGCCAGGCCCTCGACCAGCTGCTGAACGAGAAAGTGGCCACGTTGATTCGCATCGAAAGAGAGAACGAAGTCCTCAACAACTCGGTTATCGAGCTGCTGGAAGGCACCTCCAAACTCAGCGATCGCGACCTCACCACCAAACTGATCGTACGCGAAGACATCACTGGGCCGGTTGCGGACGCCTTGAACCTGGTTACCAAGGAAACTTCCGAAGCCTTGGGCAAAATCCGTTACGTCAGTAACCTGGTCAGCGCCTCCAGCGTCATGGTGGATGAGCAGACCCGCAAGGTTGTCGGCGTCGCCGATCAAGAGCGGAAACTGATCGAGCAAACTATCCAGAAACTGGATGGCGTAGCCAAACACATGGCGCAAATCGCCAAGTGGTGTCAGTCCTGTAACCAGATCGCGCAAAGCGCTTCTTCTTCCACTGACAAAGCCTATGAAGCGGTAGGAAATACCGTCGAGAGTATGGACGAGATTCGCGACTCCATCAGCGAAACAGAAAAACGCATCAAGCGTCTGTCAGAACGTTCTTTGGAGATCAGCGGCATCATCGACATCATCAACAGCATCGCGGAACGTACTCACGTACTGGCCTTGAACGCCAGTATGCAGGCGGCGGCGGCAGGTGAAGCCGGTCGCGGATTTGCGGTGGTTGCGGACGAGGTGCAGCGTCTGGCGGAAAGCTCACGTAACGCCACTTCTCAGATCAGCAGCTTGATTCGCAACATCCAGACCGAAACGGCGGATGCGGTGGACACCATGAACAACAGTATCACTCAGGTGGTCAACGGTTCCAAACGCGCCACCCAAGCCGGTTCTCAGATGCAGGAAACGCAGAAGACTACTCGCGAGCTGGTAACAGCGGTAGAGAAGATCGCGCAGAACTCTCTGGCCCAGGCCAAAGAAACCCAGAGTGTGTGTCAACAGACCGGCGAAATCGAAGCCAGCACCCGCGTCACCGACATGGAGCTGAAACGCCAGTCCTTGCACACAGAAAGACTGCGTACTGCTTCTGGCGTACTGCAACAAACGGTGGAATTGTTCACCTTGCCAGCTTCCGTATCCACCAATATCCGGATACCGGAGCTGTCCACAGAGTCGCTGGAAACCAGCGCCTCTGCGCCAAGCAAGCTGATGATTCCCAGCGCAGGCGCTCCAGCGAAAGAAGAGCCGGGACGCCTCAAGCAGGCCAGCTAAGAGGCATGAGGATTGCGGCTGGCGTTATCGCAAGATGCGCCGGCCGCCGGGAAAAGGTTGCTGTTTAAACCTGATGTTTGGCGCGCTTCCCCCGAAGCGCCCGCAACCACTAACCAGGATGGATTCCGTCTATGCACAAGCAAGACCCTGTTTCACCCACCGTCGAACTCATTCGCACCTTTACTGCGGAACTGGAGGATGTGGCGGCGACGCAACGGACCGTCGATGCGGAATTAGTCTTCGCCGCTCTGGAAAACGTCAATGACGCTTTGGAGATGGCGGCCATGCCGGAATTGCAGGCGCGCCTGCAACGCCTGTATGCGAACATCGCCAGCGACGGCCCCAAAGATCCACGAAGCAATGAGACCATGCCGAATTTCCCGGTTGAGGCGAAAAAGGTCTGGTCCATCATCGATTGGCTGCACAGACTGGAACCCCTGGCGGAAGAACAATTATCACTGCAAGCGCAGCAAAACGCCGCCGGCCCCGAAAGTTGGAATGACTATAGCGCATCGCAACCAGAGGGCGCCGTAGCGGACACAACCGCCTCCGCCGAGGCCATCCCCTCGATGGAAGTCACGGAAACCGAAACGGACAACGCCGACGAGTTGGTCGCGGAAGTCTATGAAGAAGATTTCGTCGACATTGCGACCGAACTCGGCGTCACCTTGCCAGCGATGGATGTGGCGGAAGTCACGGAAGAGGAACCGGAAATAACATTCGACCTCTCCGACTTCACTCCCCCCGCGGATCTTCCCGAATCTCACCAGGAAATCCTGGCCTCGCTGTGGGAAGAAACTGTCGCCCTGCTGCCGGAATTCGCCAAGCAGGCGGAAAAAATGCGGGATTCCATCAAAGCCCGCCATTGTTATTGCGAGCTGCTGCAAACCCTGGGCGAAACCTGCGCCTATCTTGGACTGTCCGGCCTGCAACTGCTTTTCGATATGGTGGCGATTCGCCTGCAATCCATCGATCAGGTGGACCCGGAACTGGCGGATTTACTGGAGCAGTGGCCCGCCCTGCTGCATGAATATCTGCAAAGCGGCGCGTCAGAAGAAAGCTGCCTGTGTCTGATGCAGTTTATCGACGACGCTACCTGGGGCGAACGTCTGGACGAAGAAACGCAGCAAGCGATTCTGGAAAATCTGGTGGACTTCCAGCTCAGCGACGACGAGTTTATGGACGAAGCCGTGGAAGACGCCGTGTTAACGCCTGACGATATTTCCCTGGTTCCGTCTGACGGCGCCAATCAGGAGGTATTCCAGGCGTTTTTGCTGGATTCGCCCAACCATACTCATGCCCTGTTCCATGCACTGTCCTCCCTGCATGGCGATTTGTCTGACAAGAAAGCCTTCCTGCAGCAGGCCCAACGCGCCAGCCATACCTTGAAAGGCGCCGCCAACCTGATCGGCATCAAGGGCGTCGCCAATATCAGCCACGCCATGGAGGAGATCTTTGAAGCCCTGGCGGACGGCAAGGCGGAGTGGAGCACAGAGATGAAAGACATGCTGCTCAGCGCCGCGGATTGCGTCAGCAGCATGATCGACCACCTGCTGGGGCGCGATCAACCGCCGGAAGACGCCCTTCCCCTGCTCAACGCGCTGGTGCACTGGCGCTCCCCAGAGAAAGCCGAAGCCGCCTGGGCGGCGATGCAGGAGCATCATGCAGACACTGACGTCGACGCCACCCCGGCGGACGACAAAGTGGTGGCGCTGCCCTCCCGCGACAACGCTGTGGAACGCGCGCCGGCTGCCCCCGCACAGGAAGAAGCCTCCGCCGCTCCCGCTCAGCAACAGTTTGCCGCGCCTCAGGACAACGCCGGTCTGGAGCAGTTGCTGCAGTTGGCGGAAGAGATGAGCATCAACACCGTACAGGCGCAGGAACTGTACAAGCGCGTGCAGCTCACCGGCTTTGATCTGAAAGGCCACGACACCCGCTTGAACGAAACCCGTCTGGAGCTGGAAGGCCTGATCGACAGCCGCAGCATGGCGCGCAAACTGCGCCCGGACAGCGAACATGCGCAGGATCTCGACCCGCTGGAAATGGACCGCTACGATGACATGCATCGCTGCTCCCACCAGCTGTTCGAAGCGATCGCTGACGTACGCGAGTTGAACCAGAAGCTGCAGGACCAATTGGCGATGATGGATGCGTTGATGCGCCAGCAACACCGTCATATCGATACCTTGCAGCACCAATTGCTGTCGCGCCAACGGGTCGCCGCGCAAGTACTGAGCGGCCGTCTGCAGCGCTGCGTGCGTCAAGCCTGTCGCGCCGCCGGCAAACTGGCCGACCTGACCATTGTCGGCGAAGACATTCAGGTGGACCGGGAGTTGGTGGAGAAACTGGCCGACCCACTGATGCACCTGCTGCGCAACGCCGTCGACCACGGCATCGAAGACGAACAAAGCCGTCTCAACGCCGGAAAATCCGGACAGGGTTCAATCAATCTGAACTATCGCCAAGACGGACGTTTCCTGGAAATCAGCCTGAGCGACGACGGTCGCGGTCTCAATTTCGACAGCATCTATGAAAAGGCCAAGCAACGTGGCCTGTTGCCCGCCGATGGCGGACGCCCGGACAATCAGTCTCTGGCGCAGTTGGTCTGGCTTCCGGGCTTCAGCACCAAAGACAAAGCCACTCAGTTGTCCGGCCGCGGCATTGGCATGGACGCCGTACGCAGCCAGGTTGAACTGCTCGGCGGCACAGTTCGCTTCAGCTTCGATAGCGAAGGCGGCTGCCGTCTGCTGATCCGGGTGCCGGTGAAAGAAATCACCCAGTACATGTTGCTGGTGCTGGTGGGCGCGCAACGCTTCGCGCTGCCCACTGCCGTGCTGAAGCAAATTCTGCCGACTCACACTGGTGAACTGGAAGAAGTGGCCGGCAAGCCCTATCTGGAATATGACGGCCAGCTTTACCCTTATATCGATCTGGCGCAACGTCTGTACGGACAGCCTGCGCCGCAGGGCGCCGGCAAGCCGGTGGTGATCGCCGAGCTCAACGAGCGCACCGTGGCTATCGCCGTGGACATGCTGCTCACCGGCGAGCAACTGGTCGTGCGAACGCCGGGCAAACTGATTCCCGGTCTGCGCGGCGTCTTCGGCCTGACCATCCTGGGCGACGGCTCGCTGGTGCCGGTGCTGAACCTGTCGGATCTGTTGCAGCAGAATCAATCCAAACAGGCTTATCAAACCGCTCATATCATCACCGAGAGCCAGGTGGATTCCCCGAAAATACTAGTGGTGGACGACTCCCTCAGCGTCCGCAGCACCCTGAAGCAGCTGCTGCAGGACTGTGGATTTGAAGTCGTCACCGCCAGCGATGGCCTCGACGCAGTCGAGAAACTGCGGCACATCACCCCCAACCTGCTGTTGGTGGATATGGAAATGCCGCGCATGGACGGACTGGAGTTGACCCGACACCTGCGTCAGCAGCAGGACTGGGCCAACATGCCTGTGGTTATGCTGACCTCACGCAGCCACGAAAAACATCGTAGTCTGGCCCACAAGGCCGGGGTGACGGCTTACGCCACGAAACCCTACAACGACAACGAGCTAATGGATACCATCAGGGAGTTGCTGACATGATTGGAGAAAAGTCGAGCTTAACCGCGTATTACTCATTGGTCGTCGCGGGCAGGACCTTGTACCTGCCCGCCAGCGACATTCTCTATCTGGCGGGAAAGGAAGAAGTGCTGGATATAGAACACATTCCATGCATCCGTTTTAACGGTGAGCTGTATCCCGTCTACGGATTTCGCGAAGGGTTCATTCCCCAGCCCGGGCTGCAGGGCGGCGATTCCCGCGCCGCGTTGATATGCAGCCCCGAAAGCGGGACCGAACCGGCATTGGCGCTGTCCTGCCGCGCTATTTATAAGCTGCGCGCCAACCACCGGCCGCGTCGCCTGCCGGACTTCATGGTCGGCTCCAGTCCGATCGAAGGCGTCCTGCGCCACAATACCGGCTGGGAGTGCTACACCAGCGCCCATCAACTGATCGAATACTTTGAGAAGGCATTACGCTATGAACTCCCCCAATTCCAGTTTCAAAATGTTCGTTTGGTTAGCTGACGCCGGCGAGCGCCAAAGCATCGCCTTTGTCGCCGATACGCTTTGCGAATATCTGCAGGATGTGGAAGTGCAGGATTTGCCTACTTCCGCGCCGAGCTGCTCGCATGTGGTGGAGTGGATGGGGCATGTGGTGCCGGTGTTTCGTCTGCGTCCCGGCAATAGCAACGAGCACGTCAATGTAGTGGTGCTGCGCGCCGCCGCCAACCAGGAAAATGGCTATATCGCGCTGGAAACCCGTAATGCGCCGGTAAAAGTGGAGATCACCGACGGCCAGTTTGAAGCATTTGACGCCAACGAGCGCCCGTTGTGGCGGGAGGCGCTGATCTCCGGCTTTGTCCACGACGGCCAATCCATTCCCATCGTGCACCCGGATTTGCTGTGCTCCAAAGGCTTCGTCAGCACCGCTAACTCATACTTCATTAAACATTTGCGCCTGACGGCGTAAAGCGCTTCCCGGCTCCCGCGTTCTATTTTCAGGGTGGACGACGCGGGGGCCTTTTTTACGCCCTGGCTCTGAACTGAATAGAGTTGAGGTTCATACCCCTTGCGCGGCGGTATGCGGATAGAGATAGCGTTCGAGAATGGCGCTGCCGTTGAACTCCGCATCCAGCACAGAGACGAAGGTGTAAACTCCCACCAACTTGCGATTGAGGAAGACAAATTCCTTCGGCGGAATCTGGAAATAACGATTAATCGCCGATTTGGCGGCGCGTTTGGCGATACGGGTCGGCAGATCGCTGCGTCGCCAGCAGTATTCGTTGTCCGCGTTCAGGGCGAACTCAGGTACGTCCTCCGCCTCCGCCGCCAGCGGCTCCAGCACCGCCATGCAGACTTTACCGAATTCATCCAGCACGCTGACTGGCCAATCACGACGCATGAAACGCAGTTTCACCGCGCCCTCGATCACCCGTTCAAGATCCCGCTCATAGGAGGCTCGGATCATGTCGCACACGGGACGGATAAAAGAATCGGGGTATTTCTGCACAGCGCCGAAATCCAACAGCACTATGCGGTCCGGCTCGCCAGGGTTGGCGCCGAGACGAATGCGGTAGTTGCCAAAGTTCGGATCGGTCTGCAACTCTCCCCAGACAAACAGCTCGCGGAAAAATAATTCCAAAGCCGCCTGCGCCAGATGATTGCGCCGCGCCAGGGACAATTCCTGCACCTGCGCATGAGTGACGCCCAGACCCGGCTCATAGGAAGTGGCCATGACGTGGGACGTGGAGTATTCGGGGAAAACCTCGGGAACCACAAAGCGGTCGTCATCTTTGAGCATCTCGCCGAAGCGGCGGGTGGTTTCCAACTCAAGACTGTAATTCACTTCCCGGTGCATCATGACGCGGACTTCTTCCAGCCACTCGTCAAAGTCAGGGCCGAAGGAGACCATGCGGGCGACTTTCAACAAGCGGGCGACGGAATCCAGATCCGAATCCACCGCTTCCGCAACACCGGGGTATTGAATCTTCAAACATAGCTCTCGGCCGTCGGACTTGCGCCGCGCCCGATGCACCTGCCCCAGCGAGGCGGCGCCGATGGGCTCATGCTGGATATCCAGCTCCTTGAGTTTATCCGCGCCCAGCTCCTGTAACAGGACTTGATGAATCTTGCTCCATCCCAGAGCGGTAGTGCGGTCTTCCAGAGTATGCAGGGCCTCGGTCACTTCTACAGGCAGGAAGTGTTCCCCATACAACGCCATCACCTGGCCGATTTTAACAACGCTGCCTTTGAGCTGTCCCAGCTCCTCCACCAGATACTGAGCCTGACGGGACAGCGCTTCGCGACGGCTTTCCTCACGTTTTTCACGGGACTTGAACAGATTGGCGGCCATATTGCCCGCCAACCGCGATCCCGCGACCAAACCCGCCCGCGTCAGGCTGAGGCGTCGTTCAAAGCTTCCTGTCTTGATACGGTCAACCTCCCGGGCATTGTTCTTGGCGTTTGGTTTATCACTCATGCCGCATTCAATATTCCCTTTAAAAGTTCCGCGTCAGGAGATGCTCTCGCCGGCGGCCTGCTTGTCCGCGTGATAGGAAGATCTCACCAACGGGCCGCTCGCCACCTGCTTAAAGCCGATTTCGTAACCGTAATCCGCCAGTTCCTTGAACTCATCAGGATGCACGAAACGCACGACCGGCAGGTGATCTTTGGAAGGAGCCAGATACTGGCCCAGGGTCAGCATATCGGTATTGTGCGCGCGCAGATCTCTCATGACCTGCTTAACTTCTTCAATTTCTTCGCCAATACCCAGCATCAGGCCGGATTTGGTCGGCACGTCCGGCGCCGCTTCTTTAAAACGTTTCAACAACAGCAGAGACCAGGCGTAATCAGCGCCTGGACGCGCCTGCTTGTACAAGCGGGGCACCGTCTCCAGGTTATGGTTGAAAACGTCAGGCGGAGACTCGCGCAGAATATCCAGCGCCACGTCCATGCGACCACGGAAGTCAGGCACCAGCACTTCGATTTTCAGATTTGGGCTGTATTTGCGGGATTCGCTAATGCACTTGGCGAAGTGCCCTGCGCCGCCGTCGCGCAGATCGTCGCGGTCCACCGAAGTGATGACCACGTACTTAAGATTCATTTCAGCAATGGCTTGCGCCAGATGCGTCGGCTCGTTTTCGTCAAGCGCGTTAGGACGGCCATGGGCCACGTCGCAGAAAGGACAACGGCGCGTACAGATGTCGCCCATGATCATGAAGGTTGCTGTGCCATGGCTGAAGCACTCGCTCAGGTTAGGGCAGGACGCCTCTTCGCAGACAGAATGCAGGTTCAGCTTACGCAGCTTTTGCTTGATGGCTTCCACACTGGGGGAAGAGGACAGGCGCACCCGAATCCAGTCCGGTTTTCTGGGCACAGCGTCAGTAGCGATAATCTTGACGGGATTGCGGGATACTTTGTCGTAACCGCGCAGCTTAACGCCCTGCTCCACCCGCTTGACCGCCGCTTTCGGCGTCTCAGCCAGAGAACCTTGTACGTTGGTTTCACTCATCTCCGGGTAACCCTCTCTGCTCTACAACTGATTGGAAGCCCGCTGCGCGGACAAATTGGCTCAGCCACGCATCGGCGACTGATGCCCAGCTCACATCCGGTACGAATTCTTTTATCTGCGTCATTCGCAACCCCTGATAGCCGCAGGGATTAATGCGCAAAAAGGGCTCCAGATCCATATCCACATTCAAGGCCAGACCATGGAATGAGGAACCGCGCCGAATTCTCAACCCCAGGGACGCTATTTTAGCGTCGCCCACATACACGCCAGGCGCATCTTTGCGGGCATGGGCTTCGATACCGTATCCCGCCAGCGTATCCACCAGCGTGTTTTCGATCATTGTCACCAGATCTCGGGCGCCCATTTTGAGACGCCGCAGATCTAAAAGTAAATACACCATTAGTTGGCCGGGACCGTGATAGGTCACCTGACCGCCGCGATCCACCTGCACGACTGGAATATCGCCGGGAAACAACACATGCTCAGCTTCGCCAGCCTGTCCCTGGGTGAAAACAGATTCGTGCTGCAACAACCAGACTTCATCAGTGGTCTCAGCGTCACGCTGTTGCGTAAAGTCCTGCATCGCCCGCCACACCGGCTCATAAGGCATCAGACTAAAACGTCGCACGATCAGCGTTTGCGTCAGCGCCACAGCTTCCATCTCAACAGAGTCCTGCTGCGTCACGACTTACAGCACCATTTGCACAGCGCTGTGCGCTTTCAGGTCCAGAAACAGACGACGAATATGCTCTTCGCTCTGAGCCTGAATACTGAAACGCAAGGAAAGATATTTACCGTTACGGCTATCGAGCACGTCAATCGAAGACGCGTCAAACTCAGGCGCATGGGCGCGTACAATTGTCGCCACGGTTTCCTGAAAATCAGGCCCCGCCACACCGATGACTTTCAACGGATAGTCGCAGGGAAATTCAATTTTGGGAGCCTCTTTTTGGCTATCGGTCATGAGAGCACCTTTAACAGCAACCAAGACAAACCGCCTGGGTTAAAAATGAACAAAACCTCTGGTCGCCACGCGGCCAGAGGTCTGCTTATTATACGCTTTTACAGGGCGTTTTGGCTCGCCCTTGTCCCGGCGTTTGCGCTTATTCAAATAATCCCATAAAGAACAGCACGATAGCATGCCAGATACGCTTGAAGAAGCCAGCTTCCTCAACCGCTTCCAGGGCCACCACCGGCTTTTCCAGAAGCAACTCGCCGTTCAGCTTAACAGTTAGCTTACCCAGCTCCGCGCCCACTTCGATTGGCGCCTTGATGACTTTGTCGATATCGACCGTGGCTTCCAGCGCGTCTTTCTTGCCGCGTGGAATAGTCACCACAATTTCCTTGCTCAGGCCAAGCGGAACCGTATCGGCGGAGCCGGCCCAGATGTCGCTGTCCACCAGTTTTTGTCCGGCGGAGTACAGCTTATGAGTTTCAAAATAACGGAAACCATAGTTCAGCAGCTTCAGCGTCTCGCGAGCGCGGGCTTCTTCGCTCTTGGTGCCCATCACCACACTGATCAGACGCATGCCGTCGCGCACGGCGGAAGACACCAGGCAGTATCCCGCTTCTTCCGTATGACCGGTTTTCAGACCATCCACGGACTTGTCGCGCCACAGCAGCAAGTTTCGATTCGGCTGACGGATGTTGTTGTAAGTAAAGTATTTTTCAGAATAGATCGGATACTGGTTAGGAAAGTCGTTGATAATCGCTTTCGCTAATTTCGCCAAGTCATGCGCGGAGGAGTAATGGTTCTCCGAAGGCAGGCCCGTGGCGTTTTCAAAATTGGTGTTGTTCATGCCCAGACGCTGCGCGTGCTGGTTCATCATGGAAGCAAACGCGTCTTCACTACCGGCGAGAAACTCAGCAACAGCGACGCTGGCGTCGTTGCCGGACTGAATGATAATGCCCTTGATCAGATCGCCCAGACGAACGCTGGTGCCTTCACGCACGAACATTTTAGAGCCGCCGGTCTTCCAGGCTTTCACGCTGATCGGCGCTTCGTCATTGAAGTTGACGTTGCCCTGATTAACTTCGTAATCCAGCACGTAAGACGTCATCATCTTGGTCAAGCTGGCGGGAGGAAGGCGTTCTTCAGAATTTTTCTCGACGATAATGGCGCCGCTTTCAGCGTCCATCAGGATGTATGAAGAGGCTGCGATTTGCGGCGCCGAAGGAATCAGGGAAGCTTGGTCCGCCCAGGCTGCGCTGACGGCCCAGCACAGGAAAAATGCAATATAAACTCGCATCCTTGGTAATGACATGATTGGTTCTCTGGCTTTTACTTGGATTTGTGTGTGATTAGGTCGCGGTTTTGCTGCTGAATAGTAACGGAAAGCCGGGGTTAATTCACCCCGAACTGAAACTCTGTCGCATTAACTTGCAGTAACCCGTAACCCGGCGTTCAAATGCTGGGATTGTTCAGCGCCCGCTTGATCAGCATGGTTTCCGGATAGGCTGCGCGCTGCAGAATGTCCAGAAAACGAGCGGCTTCTTCCTCTTTCACGAAAGGCCCAACTCTCACCCGGTAGATCGAATCTGTTTCCGGTTTGCTGACGAAGACTGGCGCATCCAGCAGTGAGCTGATGTGGTTGCGCACTTTAATCGCCCCCAGTTCCGTGCTGAACGCTCCAACCTGTAAAAAATATCCTTGCGCAGCACCCGAAGGTGTTGGTGTTGGTGTTGGTGTTGGTGTCGGAGCCGACGTCACAACGGGCTTGGAAGTCGCCGCGTGCGCCACCTGGGCGGGCGTCGTGGCTTCCGTCACCACTTCCACTCTTACGCGGGCGGTGCCCTTCTTGTCATAACCCAACTTTTTCGCCGCCGCGTAGGATAAATCAATCAATCTGCCGCCGTGGAACGGGCCGCGATCATTCACCCGCACGATCACGCTGCGGCCATTCTCCAGATTGGTCACCCGCACATAAGTAGGCAAAGGCAGGCTTTTATGGGCGGCGGTGTAGTCATACATGTTGTATGTTTCGCCGTTAGACGTCTTATAGCCGTGAAACTTGGTTCCATACCAGGAAGCCACGCCTTCTTCCACATAGCCGTCGCTGGTGTTCATCACGTAGTAGGTTTTACCCCAAACAGAATAAGGGCTTTTGTTACCGCCACGGCTACGCGGCTCTTTGCGGGGAGTCGGCTCTTTCAGGTGGCTCAGGTCCACATCGCCGTCCGGTCCCCGATCGTTCTGAATATGATAGCGGGAGGAAGGCGTCGTGGAGCACCCCGCCGCCAACAGGACCATCAGCAACGTCAGGGCGTTAAGCCCCAGTCGCGTCCGCTGGCCCGTCCGTATTGCTCGAATCATCGTTTCTTATCGCCTCACTGAGTTGGAACACCGCCATGGCGTATAAATCGCTGTGGTTATAGCGGGTTATCACATAAAAATTCTGTAGTCCCAGCCAATATTCCTTGCCGGATTCCGCCTCCAACGCCATCAGTCTGGCGCGAGTTTTATCATCCAATGACTCAGGGACGGGCACACCCGCCTTTTTCAATTTACCGACGCTTTGCGCCGGCTTCTGTTTCTTCGGCAATAACGAGGCAGGCGGCGCTTTTTGCATCTCGACCTGCATCGCCACGCCCTCGCCCTGACGCCAGCCATGTCGCGCCAGGTAATTGGCCACGCTGCCAATCGCATCCGTTTTGTCAGTCAGAATATCAGCAATCTTATCGTCATTAAAATCAACGGCATAGCTGCGGTAACTGCTAGGTATGAACTGCCCATACCCCATTGCGCCCGCATAAGAGCCGGTCAGGCTCATGACATCAAAGCCCTGCTCTCGACCAAGCAACAGGTATTGCTCCAGTTCGCTGCGGAAAAACTTGCTACGCGGCGGGTAATCAAACGCCAGCGTAGATAAGGCGTCAATAACCCGGTAGCGCCCCTTATGGCGACCGTACAGAGTTTCCACGCCAATAATCGCCGTGATGACCTGCGCCGGGACGCCATATTGCGCTTCAGCCCGAAGCAACGCGTCCTTGTTCTCCTTCATAAACTCCTTACCGCCGGCAACGCGCTGGTCGGTGAGAAATATCCGGCGATAGTCCTTCCATTCCAGCACTTTCTCCGCCGGCCGCTTCATCGCGTCGATAATGTCCTGTTTTTTCTCAGCGCCCGAGAAAATCTGCTGCAGCTGCGCCTTATCAAAGCCATGCTTGGTCGCCATGGTGGCGATAAATTTTTTGGCTTCCGGGTGAGTCTTGTAGGCGACGTTTTCTTCCGCCGCATTCGCCACGCCTGCGCTCAACGCGCTGAGTACAAGCATCGCCAGCGCGGACTTTTTTATTCTTTGAGGAATGTTCCAGGATTGCATAGATCCCCTTCGTCTCGGAGGAGGCCCCACCTTACAGCAGGACTGCCTCGTGAGTTTATCTGGACAGCATTTTCTTATGAGTATGAATCGACATCAGTATGCCGAACGACGCCATCAGGGTAAGCACGGACGTACCGCCGTAACTGACCAATGGCAAGGGCACGCCAACGACCGGAAGTATGCCGCTCACCATGCCCATATTGACGAAAACATAAACGAAGAACGTCATGATCAGCGATCCCGCCAGCAGACGGGAAAACGTATCCTGACCGTTAGCCGCGATATACAGCCCGCGACCGATAATCATCATATACAGCGTAAGAATACAGGCCACGCCGATATAGCCGAACTCCTCCGCCAGTACGGCGATAATAAAGTCCGTGTGGCTCTCCGGCAGGAAGTCCAGATGGGACTGAGTGCCTTCCAGCCAGCCTTTACCGCCAAAGCCGCCGGAGCCAATCGCCGTTTTGGACTGAATGATATTCCAGCCTGTGCGTAAAGGGTCCGACTCGGGATCAAGGAATGTCAGCACCCGCTGCTTTTGGTAATCATGCATAACGAAAAACCACATCGCCGGCGCCAGCGCCGCAACGCCCGCCAGACAGCCGAGAATCCAACGCAGTCCAAGTCCTGCGAATAACAGCACGAAAACTCCTGACGCGGCGATCAGGATCGCCGTTCCCAGATCAGGCTGCTTGGCGATCAGGGCGGCGGGGACAAAAATGATGATCAGCGCCCCGATAATATGTTTGAAAGATGGGGGTAAAATACGATCCGAGAGGTACCAGGCCACCATCATCGGCACCGCCAGCTTCATAAATTCCGATGGCTGCACCCGTACGTTGACGCCAGGAATTTTCAGCCAGCGCTGCGCGCCTTTGGCGTCGCTGCCGAACACCAATACCGCCACCAAACCGGCCAGTCCAAGAAAAAATACCCAAGGAGCCCAGCGGCGAAATACTTGTGGATCAAATCGAGCCAGAATCAGCATCAAAGAAGAGGCGACAGCAAAGTGAATGCCTTGCCTGGCCACATCAGACATGCTTTTTTCACTGCCGCTATACAGCACGAACAAACCGCCAAGCACGAGCGTCAGCAGCAAAGTGAATAGCGGAACGTCAATGTGAAGAATGCTGGCAAGCGTGCGAGGTCGACTGAAATGCGCCTCACCGCCGGGTAACTGCCTTACGAAATCGCTGCTTTTCATATCCCAAGTATCGATCTGCGTCACCCGACTTTAGCCGGGATGAATGTTTATAGTAATAGTCGCAACGGGACCCGCCCGCGCATCAATACAAATCTAGTTCAGGGCGAAGCCGCCTGCATCTGCCCCGGCTCCAGCTTGGGCCCAACCAGGTAAGCGTCAAACATCTTGCGCGCCACAGGCGCAGCGGCGCCGCTACCGCCGCCGCCATTTTCGACCAATACCGCCACCGCAATTTTGGGGTTGTCCACTGGCGCAAACCCAACGAAAAGCGCATGGTCGCGATGGCGTTCAGCGATGGCTTCCGCGTCGTACACGGCGTTCTGTTTGATGCCGATCACCTGCGCCGTCCCGGTTTTCCCCGCCATTTTGTAGGAGGAGTCCTTACCGCTGGAACGGGCTGTGCCATGACGCCCATGCATGACGCCTTCCATCGCCTTGATCACATAGTTCCAATACCACTCCTGCTTGAGCGTAACGTCAGGAGGCGACTCAATATCCGCCACTTCACTTTCATTGATGGTCTTGATCAAACGGGGACGCACCCACTTGCCTCGATTAGCCAGAACCGCCGTCGCCGTGGCCAGCTGCATGGGCGTGGAAAGCATAAAGCCCTGGCCAATTCCCATATTCAACGAATCGCCAGGAAACCAGGGAAGCCGCCGCGCCGCACGCTTCCACTCCCGCGAGGGCAAGATGCCATCCTGAGCTTCGTCGATGTCGTAAACCATCTGCTCGCCGAAACCGAACTGCGCCATGTAGGCATACATATTATCGACCCCCATTTTGAAGGCCATGTCATAGAAGAAAACGTCGCAAGACTGCTCAATGGACGCGTTGAGGTCCACCCAACCATGACCGGAGCGCTTCCAGTCGCGATACTTGCGGTCATCGTTTTTAAGTTGATACCAGCCTGGGTCCCATACCCGGGAATTGACGTTGATGGTTTCCGTATCCAGTCCCGCCAAACCAAGAAATGGCTTGATGGTGGAGCCAGGCGGATACTGGCCACGCAGCGCGCGGTTAAAAAGAGGAATGTCCGGCGAGTCCTGCAGCGCTTTGTAGGTCGCGGAGTCGATGCCGGTAACAAACAGGTTGGGATCAAAACTGGGCGTACTGACCAGCGCGAGAATCCCGCCGGTGGAAGGCTCTATCGCCACGACCGCGCCCCGTCGACCATCCAGTGCTTCAATGGCGGCGCGCTGTAAATTGACATCCAGATAAATTGAAATATCCGCGCCCGGGGTTGGCGCAACACGGTCCAGGACTCTCAGCACGCGCCCTCGCGCGTCAGTCTCTACCGTCTGATAGCCAACAGAGCCATGCAGCAGGCTCTCATAATGGCGCTCCACTCCAAGCTTGCCGTAATACTGGGTGCCGCTGTAATTGGCGGGATCAACCTGTTTCAGTTCCCGCTCACTGATGCGACCGACATATCCCAGCACATGGGCCAGGGTGTCGCCCAACGGATAATAGCGGATCAACTCCGCCTCGACTTCAACGCCCGCGAGGAGGTGTCGGTTCACGGCGATGCGAGCAATTTCCTCCTCAGTCAAACGCGATTTCAGCGTCACTGACTCATAAGGCCGTCTGCGCTGCCCCATGCGTTTTCGGAACGACTCCACATCGTCGTCCGTAATCTCAAGAATGTCCTGCAGTTCCGCGATGGTGGCGTCCACATCTTTGGTCCGCTCTTTCACCAACGTGAGGGAAAATGTGGGCTGGTTATCCGCCAGCAAAACGCCGTTGCGATCATAGATCAGGCCACGAGTGGGCGTGATGGACTGCAATTGCATGCGGTTACGGTCGGAGAGGGTCTTATAGACTTCGTGTTGACTGATTTGCAGGTAGTAATAGCGGGCGAACAGCGCGATACTCAGGGCGATCACTCCCAGAGCAGCCCAAATGGCCCGATGGAAAAAAATACGTTGCTCGCGGAAGTGGTCTTTTAGCTCTCGAGAAGCCATGGTTCTATGTGGTCAATACCGTCAGTTGCTGGTTATGTCAGGCTCCGCCGGTAGATATTATTCTGATCGCGGACGCAGGCGCTATTATCTTAGTCCTATCTATCCGAGGACGGTACTTACTATCTTTCCATTTTTCCCATACTTACCTTTTATTTTCCCTTTTCCTAAGCTTCCCATAATTGAAAGGCGACTCAGCTCAGTCTTCAGTCCAGAATCAAGCTCAAGGGTCGGGGCCGTCAATACGACCCGCCCGCTGTCACCCTCGATCAGGCTAGACGCCAGTATAGCGATTACTCCCGGTGGTAAGGATGTCCTTGCAATATGGTCCAGGCTCGATAAAGTTGCTCTGCGAGCAGCACTCGAACCAACGGATGCGGCAGCGTCAGCGGCGACAGCGACCATTGCTGATTCGCTCTCGCTCGGCACGCATCGCTCAACCCGTCCGGCCCCCCCACCAGCAAAACGACATCCTGCCCGGACATACGCCAGCGCTCCATTTGTTGCGACAATTGAGGGGTGGACCAGGGCTTGCCTTCGACTTCCAATGCGACGACATGATCGCTGGAGCCCAGCGAATGCAAAATGCTCTCTCCTTCCTGGATCTTGAGCTTTTGCGGGTCCGCGTTCTTTTGACGCCTGGGCATGGGGATTTCAATGAGCTGCAAGGGCATGTCACGAGGCATACGTTTAACGTACTCGTTATAACCCTGCTCAACCCAGCCAGGCATTTTACCGCCCACTGCGATTAGCTTTATCCGCACTGTAATTCTTTAATCGTCAATAAATACTTTATCGCCGGAATTACACGTGATGCGACATGGATTCCGCCACTGGCGAATCGCGCCAGAAGCGCTCCAGATCATAAAACTCCCGGGACGACGGCAGCATGACATGGACCACGATATCGCCCAGATCCACGAGGATCCAATCAGACGCCGCGCCGCCTTCAGAGCCCAGCGGACGGCCGCCGTTGGCTTTGACTTCAGCAATGACGTTATCCGCGATGGATTTAACGTGACGATTCGAGGTTCCGCTGGCGATGACCATGTAGTCCGTTACGCTAGTGCGGTCTTTTACATCCAGCACTGAGATATCTTTTGCTTTGATATCTTCCAGTGCCTTAATGACTATCTCTTTCAGATTTTCAGTCTCCATAACGCCTCATAGAGGGGGGGTTAAAGAATATTTAAATAATGCGGCGCCCGCCGCCCGCAAGCGGTTTCCAATAACTGTCGCGTTGCAATAATTAAGGAAAAGCGCCCTAGGCATTCACAGCGCCATATAGACGATGCTGGCGAATATATCGCCACACCGAATCCGGTAGTAAGAAACGGGGGGATAGGCGCAAGCCGATTAGCTCACGCACCTTGGAACTGGAAATTCCCATTTGGGTAAGCGTAATGAATCCAACCTTTCCGGCAGGCTGGCGTATCAGGTCGTTATTGCTCTCTGCGGAGTGCTGACGCAAAAAATCTCCCAACTCACCTTGCTCACAAAATGACCAACCCGGTCTGTTAACCACCATTATATGGGCTAATTGAATAATTTCCAGCCATCTTCGCCATTTTGGCAGCGACTCAAAGGCGTCTGTCCCCATAACGAATATCAATGGCCGCTGATTACCGACCTCCTGACGCAGCTCCAACAGCGTATCCACCGTATAGCTGGCGCCGGTTCTGCGCACCTCAACTTCGTCAATGCGCAGGCCTGGCTCACCTTCTAACGCCAGTCGCAGCATCGCCAGACGATGCTCGCCAGAGGCCTTGGGCGCGGCGCGATGACGAGGGTCGCCACAGGGAATCAGGCGCACTTCCGCCATCTCGCCGAAGTGCTGCTGTAATTCCAGCGCCGTACGCAAGTGACCGAAGTGTATAGGGTCAAAAGTGCCGCCAAGCAGCACTATGGGAGAATGTTCCTGCATGATCAGGTAGGAAGTCTTTCCTCGCGCCCGTTACTGCCGAATATGGCCATCCCCGAGCACCACGTATTTTTGTGAGGTCAGTCCTTCCAAACCGACGGGACCGCGCGCGTGAATTTTATCGGTGGAAATGCCGATTTCCGCACCCAGGCCATACTCGAAACCGTCTGCGAATCGCGTGGAAGCGTTGATCATCACGGAGCTGGAATCCACCTCCGTCAGAAAACGACGGCCTTTGCTGTAGCTCTCCGTCACAATCGCATCAGTATGTTGCGAGCCATAGTGATTGATATGAGCAATCGCGTCGTCCAGATCTTCCACTACTTTGATGGCCAGTATCGGCGCCAGATATTCCTCAGACCAGTCCGCCTCTACCGCGCTCAACGCTTGTGGCAGGATTTCCCGGGTCCGCTCGCAGCCACGCAACTCAACGCCTTTCTCGGCGTAGGCTTGCGCCAACTGCGGCAAAATGGTTGCGGCGACAGGCGCGTCCACCAATAGCGTCTCCATGGTATTACACGTGCCATAACGCTGGGTTTTCGAGTTAACCGCAATAGTCAGGGCTTTATTCAGATCCGCATCGCGGTCAATAAAAACATGGCAGACGCCATCCAGATGCTTGATGACGGGCACCCGCGCTTCGCGACTGATGCGTTCGATCAATCCCTTGCCGCCACGAGGTACGATAACGTCGACATAGTCTGGCATGGTAATCAGTTCGCCCACAGCGGCCCGATCCGTCGTCTTGATCACCTGCACCACCGACGCCGGCAAGCCTGCGGCTTTCAGACCTTTCTCGATACAAGCGGCGATCGCCTGATTGGAATGAATAGCTTCGGAGCCCCCACGCAGAATAGTGGCGTTGCCTGATTTCAAGCACAGGCTGGCCGCTTCAACGGTCACATTGGGGCGAGACTCATAGATGATGCCCACTACGCCCAACGGCACGCGCATTTTGCCAACCTGAATTCCGCTCGGGCGATAGTTAAGGCCAGTGATTTCGCCTACCGGGTCCGGCAGCGCAGCAACCTGATGCAAACCTTCGATCATGGCGTCGATACGGGCTGGCGTCAGCTCCAGACGATCCAGCAATGCTGCATCCAGGCCATTCGCCCGACCGGATTCCAGATCCTTGCCGTTAGCGGCCATCAGTTCTTCTCGCGCGGCGTCGATAGCTTCCGCAGTAGCGATCAACGCTTTGTTCTTGACGCCGGTGTCTGCTTTAGCAATCAAACGGGACGCCGAGCGGGCTTCGCTCCCCACTTCGTGCATGTAGGCATTTATATCCATGCAGTCTAAGACCTCTGCTTGGTATTTCCGAAACATGATGTAAACTGGCTATTATACATCAGCAAATGCTGAATAATACTGACAACTTATACTCAAATCCTCGATGCATAATATAAAACAACATGACGCCCGTTGAGCTGAACAACCAACTGCGCAGTAAAGCTTATTCTCTCGCGGCGGTAGTCGCCGCACTTCTGGCGCTGGGCGCCGCACTTTTCGCAGAGTGGTTGATGGCTGGCGTCTCCGGCGTATTCGCTGGCCTGCTGCTGGCCAACGGCAAGCTCAATCAACGCCATGGAGAGCAGCCAGCTCCGTTATGGTTGTCCCATGTGATAGTGGTATTTCTGGTGCTCATCACCCTGGCGGCTATGGTGCGCTACCCGGGCACCGCCGAACAATGGTGCTACATCGTGCCGTTGATCGCCTTTCTGATTTATCGGATTCAAGTGGCGACCATCGTCACTTCCGCTTACTCCATCGCGCTGGCGCTCGCGCTTATCGGCTATTATCAAGGGCCGGAAAAAGTGCAGATCTTCTTCATCTATCTATTAAGCCTGGCGATGTCTCTGGCTTTTGTGTATCTGCGTGAGATCAAAGAGCAGCAGCTCAAACCACTACGCCGTACCGATAACCTTACCCTCGCCTCCACTCGCGAATATCTGACTCAGGATCTCGACAAGGAAATCCAGCGCAGCGAGCGGGAGGGCACCGACTTGTCCATTCTCGCGTTGAGCATCGACAGCAACTCCCTGGAACACGCTTCCGCAGACGATAAAGACCACATCCTGCACAGGCTGGGGCGCATGTTGCACGAGAATCTACGTCTGTTCGACAGCTATTACCGCTATGAAAACGTGGACTTCATTATTCTGCTGCCTCACTGCAATTCCAGAGAGGCGGCGAAGAAGGCGTCACAACTGAGAGTGAAAGCCAAGCAGGCGCTGAGCACGCGCGAGATCACGGTCACCGTTAGCCTGGGGCTGGCGACGCTGAATGTGGGCGATACTCCGGAAACCCTGATCGCCAACGCCCGCCGCGCGCTCACATTCGCCCGTAACAAAGGCGCGAATCAACAGACTGAATTCCTGGAAATGGAATCCGAAGGAGGGGCGACACTTGCTGGCTGAGTCCTATCTACGCACCCGTACGCGTATCGCCTTATATCTGGCGACGTTATTCCTGCTGCTGTTCATGTCCGTGCAAAATGTGCGCTACGGCTTATACGACCTGTTTTACATGAGCATTCTGCTGGCGCCGGCAATGCTGTTCGGCGCTATTTACGCCTGGGCGCGACGCAGCGACCTGAACGCCTACGGCGGCCATCTCGCAGTGTTGACGGTCATGCTTGTAGTGGTCGCGCTGCAGTTAAGCGGCGGCCAAAAAGCGATCGTGCATTGGCTTTATGGCATCGGACTGTTCAGCTTTCTGCTTCTCCCCTTGCGCCCCGCCTTCACCTTCAACATTGTCACCCTGCTTATCAGCAGCGTCGCTCTATCCTACAGCGACTCTTTTTACAGCACGCTGCGTTTCGCCACCAGTTATGCCCTGTTAGTCGGCTTGGCCGGCGTTTACGCCTATTTGTATCACCATAAATCCCGCTTTCTGGTGCATGCCTCCATCAAGGACCCGCTCACCGGCGCCTATAACCAAAAGCACTTGGAGTTTTCGCTCAAACAGGAAATTTCCCGCTCGGAAGCCACCTCCCACCCTTTGTCTCTGGTGGTGTTGGAGGTCGACTTTTTTGATCAGCAACGGGAAGTGCAAGGACAGAATTTCATTAACGAGCTGCTTTCTCAGTTCGGCGCCCAGCTTCTGCAAATGACCCGGGCTGGCGACAGCATCTATTACGTCGATAACGGCCGCTTTTTTATCATGCTGCCGATGACGCCGGAAGAAGGGCTGCTGGTGATTGCGGAGCGTTTACGCCGCAGCGTGGAGGAGCGCACCTGGCCAATCATCGACAGTCTCACTGTCAGCGTAGGCTGCCTGACGCGTAAATCCGGAGAAACGGATGATCAGGCGCTTACGGACCGTGCGCTGACCGCTTTGAAACAGGCCCAGCAGTCCGGCCATAACCGCGTGGTGCTGAGCAAGTCCAAATAACAGGGGCCGCTCAGGCTCCTGCCGCCGCTTGGTAATTAAATCGCCGCCTTTTATTCTCGCCTGCAGGATACGCTTGCATTGAAGCCAAACATTACCAGTCTTTCAGGGCGGAAAGTTAGAAAAACGGCCGTCTGCGGCTTAAAATAGCCCGCCGAAAGGCGCTTTCCTGAAAAGTCTTACACAGGATGATGCGCCAATAGATTCAGTCGCAAAGGAAACACTGTGTCTCCGAACTCTCTTCTTATTTGGGTGCAACAACATCCTGACTGGTTAGCCATCGCCGTATTCCTGGTGGCGTTTCTGGAGTCCCTGGCTATCGCCGGCATTATTATTCCTGGCGTCGTATTGCTGTTTGGACTGGCGGCGATTTGCGGCGGCGGCGCGCTCGCGTTGCAATGGACAATCATGGCGGCTTTCCTCGGCGCAGTCCTTGGCGATGGCTTGAGTTTCTATTTGGGCAAATACCTGGATGTCCGCGTTCGCGGGCTGTGGCCTTTGTCGAAATACCCTGACCTGCTGACTCAGGGGGAAAGCTTCTTTCAACGCCATGGCGGCAAAAGCGTCATTATCGGGCGCTTCATAGGCCCTGTCCGCCCCGTCATTCCCCTGGTGGCGGGGATGCTCAATATGAGCGCGCGCCGCTTTTTCACCTTTAATCTGCTGTCCGCTCTGGCCTGGGCGCCCTTTTATGTCGTACCCGGTTTTCTGGTCGGGGCCGCTATCGATACGCGCGCGCCACTGCCTCCACATTTCTACCCGGTATTAACAGTCGTCGTTCTCATCCTGGTGAGCCTGGCCAGCTTGTTCACTCAGTTTCATTATCAACTGCGCCCCAGCGGTAAACTTTACCGCTCCCTGCTCCGTTTCGGCGCCAAGCGTCCAGGAGTCGGCCGTTTATGGGCCAATAGTTACAGCCTTCGCGACGGCGTCAAAGAATATCCCATCAGCTCCTTTTTACTGGGTTCCTGCGCGTTGTTGCTTTTCATACTGTGGACTTTGCTGGTGATGAACACTGACGCGGTGTCGCACTTGAACGCCTGGGTCGCAGAGAATATGCAGCGCCTGCACACTCCTATTCTGGATTATCTCTTCATAGGCATGACGCTACTGGGCGACCCCACATTTTTATATATCGCCTTTGGATTCTTCGGCCTCTTATTACTGTTGCAGAAAAACCTGCGCCTGATGCTGTGTTGCGTCGGCGCAGGTTTGGTCACTCACGCCGCCACCACCGGGCTGAAACACTGGCTGCAGATCGCGCGGCCGGAGGCGCTACTGGCGCCGGCGTCTTTCGCCTACCCAAGCGGCCATACCAGCGGCGCAGTACTGGTCTACGGATTAGCGACATCAATGCTGGCGCGGGAGTTCAGTCCACCACGACGCTGGCCGATCTATATTTCCGGCGCGATGGCCGCCTTGCTGGTGGCGTTCAGCCGTCTGTACCTGGGCGTGCATTGGTTTTCGGATGTTGTCGGCGGCGCCTTACTGGGGCTGACGGTCTGTGGTTTCGCCCGGGTGGCGCAGAGTCATTTCGACAGAACCCCCATGTGGCGGGGCGGCTGGCGTTATGGGTTGTTATTCGGATTTGTCCTGGCGGCGTGCGCCTATCTTGGCTGGACCATGCCGGAAGCTGTCAGTATTCAAATGCAGAGATAAAGCATAAATAAAGCAGAGACAAAAGATACCCTGGGCTACTCCGCCAGGGCATGAATAAGGTAGCGAATCTGCTCAAGCCGATAGATGGGATCGTCAAGGGTCAACAGATACTGTTTATCCTCCATCGCCAGCGGCAACAGCTCCACCAGGCGCCACCCCACATCACGGGCGTCTTGAAAGTCCACGCTCATGCCCAGCGCCTGTATCACTGGATGGCGCAGGAGGTCTCCCAAAAGGTCCGCCAGCTCGGAGTATTGTTCAGGGATTTCCGTCGGCGTCTCCAGACCTAACGCTTCGACCTTCGCCACATACAGTCCGTCGCTTTGCCTATGTGCGTGGGAGATGCTCACCTTGCACTCGCCTTCCGCGGTGATTCCCAAGAAGCCGTTAGGCAGCTGCTGGAAATCGACAACCCTTGCGTAGGAGCCAACGTCAAAGAAAGTACAGTCTCCGCTCGCCTCCTTGCCGTCTTTGATCAGCACAATGACAAACCCTTCGTGGGACTTCAGACAACGGCTGATCATGGACAGATAACGTTGTTCGAAAATCTGCAGCGGCAATCGCCCCTTTGGGCACAACACGGAATTCAGCGGAAATATAGGGAACTCTTTCGTCATTATCGCAGCATCCACCCCGTTAAGCCGGGGAACAGCGCCTGTCTGTTCGCCTTGCGTCGCTCCTTACGCGTCAAAGCGGCCTAATCTCAGATATTAGACCGCCTATGTGAAATGGCAAGTTACTGAAACAAAAGGCCCTGACTTGCATCGCCACGCTAGCTATATTTGTTTCATAATCATGAAAACAACGCACCAAGCAGAGTTAAACCAAGCCCAACATGTCTTTATCCGATCGCCTCCCTATCGTCACCGGCCTGGCCGGCGTATCCGCCACAGAGAATTCACGCGCCCGATTCTGGGGGCAGATTTTGGAGTGGCCAATGATGCTGCTGGCGATCTGGATCATTATCGAGTGGTATTTACAGGCCAACGATGAGTTATCCGGCGACGCCCTGCTGATCACAGACTGGCTGATCTGGCTGTTCTTTATCGTGGAGACGCTCCTGCTCACCGCCCTGGTGGACAAAAAAACCTATTACCTGCGCAACAATTGGGTCAACCTGATCATCATTCTGTTCGGCTGCCCGCTGATTTGGTGGTTCTCGCCGCTGGCCGGCGCGTTACGCACCCTGCGGTTGCTGGTTATGTTCAGTCTGTTGCTGCAAATTTCCGGCACCGCGCGACGCCTTCTATCCCGTCACAATCTGGGCAACACGCTGTTTATCGGCTTTATCGTGATTGTTATGGCGGGGTTTATCATCGCAGGACTGGACCCGGCCATTGAAACGCCCTGGGACGGGGTCTGGTGGGCCTGGGTGACGGTGACGACGGTCGGCTATGGCGATATTGTGCCGACCAGCACTATCGGCAGACTGTTCGCCTCCTTTTTGATTCTTCTCGGCATGGCGTTGTTTTCATTACTGACAGCGGGATTTTCCGCCTTCTTCGTTTCTCAGGACGAAAAAGATCAAGTACGCCGCGATCTGGAAATTCTGAACAAGCTGAACGATCTGGAAATGAAGATGGAGCGGATGGAGCGCCATATCACCGTGTTAGCGGAGGAAGTTAACATCAAAAACAATGGTCGTTCCGATGCGGCGGAAGATCCGGACCCGCAAGAAACGCCGGACGTTTAGTCCGTCAACAGACGCCGCACGCTGTTGATTTCTTCTTCCGCCATTTGCAGCACCTGCAGGCTACGCTGCGGCGATAATTCACCCAGGGCCAATTTATGGAAGGCGGGAACCTGATCCAAGGGCGGTATGACGCCATGCTCCGGTTTGCCAATATATGAATGGATCTGCGCCACAATCACCAGATCCGCATAGGTGGGCGTCTCCTGGCCGGAATCGTACATGTAGTCTTCGGCATGGCGCGCCGCCGCTACGAAGGCGTCAGGAAACTCCCAGCTCTCCAGCAAAGCGCAACCGATTTCCTGCCGAAGCTCCATAATCAGGCTCTCCAGCATGTCCTCGTGAGTCCGCAGCGCCGGATGTTCTTCCGCATACATGATCACCGGCACCACGCCGATGTCATGGAGAATGCCCGCCAGCAACGCCTGCTCCGGCTTGATGCCCGGCGTCATGCGCGCCAGCACAAATGAGATCGCCCCCACATCGGAGGAGTGTCGCCAGAGCTTGGTCATGCGTTTTTGCAGCATGGCGTTCTTGCTGCGGAAGATTTCCCGCAACGTGAAGATCGTGATCAGTTGCCGCGTGGTGTCCAACCCCAGGCGCACCACCGCGTCCTCACAGCACTCGATTTCCTTGAAGCCTCTATATAAGGGGCTGTTGGCGGAGCGAATCAATTTCGCCGTCAGTACAGGATCGCGCACGATCACTTTGGAGATATCGTTGAGGTGAAAGTTGGGCTGCTCTGTGACATGACGAATACGCATCGCCATATCAGGCAAACTGGGCAAGGTCAGCCGATGCGCATTTAAATCCTGGTAAAACGAGGTGATCAACGAATAGGCGGGATGCTCCGTGCGGTCCACCTGCGACACGCCTTCGCCAATCTGGTAGTCCAAAGGCGCGTCCTTCAGCATGCGGGTCAGGGTCGGCTGGTCCACCACCAGCATCACACAGGGCGACTTCGCTTTGACTTCATAGCGGCGAGGCTGCAAATGCGCGATGGGTTGACGCGCCGCCTGCGACGCAGCAGCGATCAACGCCGTACGTCCATCTTCCGCCGTCAACGCGACTTCGCCTTCCAGCAGAAAATAGTCATAGCTGTCCTGACTTCCCAAGTCGAGAATCTTGGCGCCTTTGGAGTAGCGCCGATAATCCGCTCGGGAGGACAAAACCACCAACTGCGGGTCAGACAGCTTGGCCAGTAAAGAAAAGTGCTTCAGTCGCGACAAGTCAGAGCTTGCCTGATCAAGGGATTCTGATGACATGGGAGGCGCATTCCGGTTGGCTCACACTCTACAGTAGCAAGTCTAGACCTATATCCAAGTTGGGGCGACCTGTATCGGCAAAAGAATTTATGGGGTCAGGCAAGTTTGCTATCCTGTAGCCGATGAGTGCTTTTCGTTAGCTGTTTTAAATAACCACGGAGTATAACCATGCCCGAATACCGCTCCAGTACCACTACCAAAGGCCGTAATATGGCTGGGGCTCGCGCTCTTTGGCGCGCCACCGGTATGAAGACCGAAGACTTTTCCAAACCCATTATCGCCGTTGTGAACTCTTTTACCCAGTTCGTCCCCGGGCATGTTCATTTGAAAGACCTGGGCCAGCTGGTGTGCAGGGAAATTGAAGCCGCCGGCGGCGTCGCAAAAGAATTCAACACCATTGCGGTGGACGATGGCATCGCCATGGGGCATGACGGCATGCTGTATAGCCTGCCCTCCCGGGAAATCATCGCCGACTCTGTGGAATACATGGCCAACGCCCATTGCGCTGACGCGCTGGTGTGCATCTCCAACTGCGACAAGATCACTCCGGGAATGCTGATGGCGGCGTTGCGCCTGAACATCCCCACTATTTTCGTTTCCGGCGGACCGATGGAAGCGGGTAAAACCAAGCTTTCCGAGCACAAGCTGGACCTGGTGGACGCCATGGTCATCGCGGCGGACTCCAGCGCCTCCGACGAACTGACCGAAGAGTACGAACGCTCCGCCTGCCCGACTTGCGGCTCCTGTTCCGGGATGTTCACGGCGAACTCCATGAACTGTCTGACTGAAGCCATCGGCCTGTCCCTGCCTGGCAACGGCACCACGCTGGCGACTCACTCTGATCGTGAACAACTGTTCCTGAACGCGGCGCGCCGCATCGTCGACTTGACCAAGCGTTACTATCAAGACGAAGACACTTCTGTATTGCCGCGCTCCATCGCCAGCTTCAAGGCTTTTGAAAACGCTATGACCCTGGACATCGCCATGGGCGGCTCCACCAATACCATTCTGCATCTGCTGGCGGCGGCTCAGGAAGCCGAAGTGGATTTCAGCATGACCCACATCGACCAACTGTCGCGGAAAGTCGGCCAGTTCTGTAAGGTCGCCCCCAACACGCCTAAGTATCATATCGAAGACGTGCATCGCGCCGGCGGCATCATGGCGATTCTGGGTGAGCTGGATCGCGCGGGACTGCTGCATACCGACCTTCCCACAGTGCACAGCGACACGATGAAAGACGCCCTGGACAAATGGGATGTCATGCGCAACAACGATCCGGAACTGCACAAGTTCTTCAAAGCCGGTCCGGCGGGCATCCCGACCCAGCAGGCCTTTAGCCAGTCCACGCGCTGGTCATCGCTGGATCTGGATCGCGAAAACGGCTGTATCCGCAGCGCAGAGCACGCGTTTAGTCAACAAGGCGGTCTTGCGGTGCTGTACGGCAACATCGCCGAAGACGGCTGTATCGTAAAAACCGCGGGCGTCGATGAGAGCATTCTGCTGTTCAAAGGCAAAGCCAGAATCTTCGAGAGCCAGGATGACGCCGTAAAAGGCATTCTGAACGATCAGGTAAAAGAAGGCGACGTGGTGATCATTCGCTACGAAGGCCCTAAAGGCGGTCCGGGCATGCAGGAAATGCTGTATCCGACCAGCTACCTGAAGTCGAAAGGACTTGGCAAAGCCTGCGCCCTGCTCACCGATGGACGTTTCTCCGGCGGCACCTCCGGTCTGTCCATCGGCCACTGCTCTCCTGAAGCTGCGGCGGGCGGCGCTATTGGACTGATTGAGGAAGGCGATGAAATCATCATTGATATTCCCAACCGCGGCATCAACGTCAGTCTGACGCCAGAGCAGCTCAATGAGCGCCGTCAGGCGATGGAAGCCAAAGGCGCCGACGCCTGGAAGCCTGCGCAACCGCGTCCGCGTAAAGTAACAACGGCATTGAAAGCCTACGCGCTGTTGGCGACATCCGCCGATAAAGGCGCCGTGCGTGATAAAGAGCTACTGAAGTAATCTGTAGAAGTTCAGATCTGATATCGCCCCACCCGTGCGGAGCCAGTCTCCGCACGGGCTTCACATTGACCCGCGTCTAAAGCAACTCTGCCTCCCCCTCACCAACGCTTCCTTCGTTGTTCACCCTGTCAGAACTGTTGCTTCTTGGTTCCCTGCTTGGCTTCCGCCGTCAGAGGGTCTTCCGGCCAGGGATGTTTGGGGTAACGGCCGCGCATGTCTTTGCGCACCTCCGGATAGCTATTGCGCCAGAAACTGGCTAGATCACTGGTCACCGCCAGCGGTCTTTGCGAAGGGGATAACAAGTGAATCACTACAGGTACTCGCCCCCCGGCCACTCGCGGCGTTTCCGTCCAACCGAACAGCGCCTGTAGTTTAGCCGCCAGCACTGGGCCGCTCTCCGCCAGATAATCCAGCGTCACTTTTTGCCCGGTTGGAATCGTCAATGCCACCGGCGCCTGAGCGTCGAGAGCCTGCTGTGCGGTGTAGTCAATCAATGTTTTCAGCGCCGACAGCAAGTCCAGTTTTTGCAGTCCCGCCCAGTTGGAGACGCCATTGAGGAAAGGACCGAGCCAGTTTTCCAGGTCCGCCAATAAGGCGTCATCACTCAACTCCGGCCATGCGTCAGGTTGTTGCCTGCGCATTAAAGTCACGCGGGCGCGCCATTGCCGCGCGGCATCGCTCCATGGCAGGCTGTCCAGGCCTTTGCGCCGTACAGCGGTCAACAGCGCCTCCCGGACCAGCTCCGGACTCACCGCAACGGGCCGCTCTTCCAGAATCAATGCGCCCAGCCGTCTGACTCGACGCGCCACCACCGTGCCTCGCTGCTCATCCCAATCCGCTTGGTCTTCAGTGACGATATGGGCGCTCAAATCCAGCTCAAAATCGCCAGGACTCAAGGCCGCCGCCAGGTATATTCGGGACTCCCGCGCCTGACCATCAAGGTCGGCCGCCACCAGCCAAGTCTCTCGCCCCAGCGAGTCTTCTTCCGCCAGCGCCGCGCCGCGTCCATTACTGAGCTGGTAACGGGGACTTGAGCCAGTGCGCCGTCGGGCGATGCGGTCTGGGTAGGCCAACGCGAGTAGCCGGCCGACCGCATCCATCCCAAGCTCGTCAGAGGTTTTGCCGTCTATAAGCTTGCGCGCATCCTGACGTACGCTTTCCAGGCGTCGGCGATCCAGCCCGGCGCCTTTGTATTCACCGCGCAGGGCTCGCACACGCTGCTGCAGATCTGCGCCGGCATCCCGTCCCAGCAGATCCCGCTCGCCCAGGAGCGCAGCGACTTCCGCCGCAAGCACCGGCGCGCCGATCGCTCTCCCCATCACCACCATATGCGCCAAACGGGGGTGGACGCCGAACTCACGCAGACTTTCCCCGTGAGAGGTAATTGCGCCAGCCTCATCCAGCGCATCCAACCAGCGCAACGTATCGACCGCCTGTCGCCAATGCGCCATCGGCGGTGGGTCCAGCCAAACTAAGTCCTGCGGCTGACGCGCGCCCCATTGAGCCAGCTCCAGCACCAAGGGAGCCAAATCCGCTTCCAGTATTTCCGCCGGGGTAAAAGGGCTCAATCCCTGCTGCTCCGTCTCCGACCAAAGGCGATAGCATACGCCGGGCTCCAACCTGCCGGCGCGGCCTTTGCGCTGCTTCGCCGACGCTTTTGACACTCTGCCCGTCGTGAGGCGGGTCATGCCGCTATTGGCGTCAAAGATCGCGCGACGCTGCAGGCCCGCGTCAATCACCACGCGCACGCCCTCAATGGTCAAACTGGTTTCCGCAATAGCCGTGGCGAGAACCACTTTTCGTTCGCCCTCCACGCAAGGCAGAATCGCCTGATCCTGCTCTTCCGCTTTGAGGTTGCCGTACAAAGGCGCTAAACGCACCCCGTTTGGCAAGTGCTCCGCCAAGGCGTCATGGACCCGTCGAATCTCGCCTACACCGGGCAAAAACACCAGCAACGAGCCGCTTTCTTCCGCCAGCGCCTCTCGCACCACCGCAACCGTTTTCTCTACCGGTCGCTGCTCCCGCTGCAAGGGGCGATAGCGCACCTCCACGGGATAGGCGCGCCCTTCGCTGGTCAGCACTGGCGCATTTCCCAGCAGCTTGGCCAGTGGCGCGGTATCCAGGGTCGCGGACATAACCAGCACCCGCAAATCTTCCCGCAGAGCCTGTTGGCTCTCACGCACCAAAGCCAAGCCCAGGTCCGCCTGCAGAGAACGTTCGTGAAATTCGTCGAACAGCACCGCTGCATAGTCTTCCAGGGCGGGATCAGATTGAATCAGGCGGGTCAAAATGCCTTCGGTCACCACTTCGATACGCGTATCGGCGGAAACTTTGGTGTCCTGTCGAGTACGATAACCGACTCGGCGTCCAACCGGCTCTCCCAGTTGCTTCGCCATAAAGCGAGCGGCGGAGCGCGCCGCTAACCGGCGCGGCTCCAGCATCAGAATTTTGCGGTCGTCGCGCCAGGGCGAATCCAATAGGGCCAAAGGAACCCGAGTGGTCTTACCGGCCCCTGGCGGGGCCTGCAACAGTACCGTGGAGTGAGCTTCCAGAGTGGTTAGAAGCTCAGGGATAATGTGATCGATGGGGAGCATGGAGACTGAGGCGTTATGACCGCTCAAAGACGACAAAGTCATGGGGATATTGATTTTTCTCATCCGACGGGTGCGACTCGCGAGAAGTTTCACGCCAGTCAGCGGGATCAAGCTCTGGAAAGAACGCATCGCCCTGCACGGAGGTCTTCACCTCCGTCAAGTAAACACGCTGAGCCGCCGCCAGTCCCTGCCGGTACAATTCGGCGCCGCCAATCAGCATGACTTCCTCCACGGGCTCCCGCCCCGCCAGAGATACGGCCTCTTCCAGAGAATGCGCCACGCTGACGCCATCATGACGCCAGTCTTTATTGCGCGTCACCACGATATTGGTTCGGCCCGGCAAGGGGCGCCCGATCGAATCAAAGGTCTTGCGCCCCATAATAATGGGCTTACCCATGGTGACCCGCTTGAAATACTGCAGGTCATTGGATAAACGCCAGGGCAGCGTATTTTCCACGCCAATAGCGCCATTCTCGGCGCGGGCGACAACGATTGATAAAACTGCGCTCATATCTTCGCTCCTTACACTGCTACCGGCGCTTTAATATGAGGGTGCGGGTCGTATCCCGTAATCTCAAAGTCTTCAAATTCATATTCAAACAGCGACGCCGGCTTGCGACGAATCTGCAATTGCGGCAGCGGACGCGGTTCGCGGTTTAACTGCTCATCCGCCTGATTTAGATGATTGTTGTACAGGTGAACATCGCCGCCGGTCCAGATGAAATCTCCCACCTCAAGGTCGCACTGCTGCGCAAACATATGCGTCAACAATGCATAGCTGGCGATATTGAAAGGCACGCCCAGGAAAATATCGGCGCTACGCTGGTACAACTGACAGGACAAACGCCCTTCCGCCACATAGAACTGGAACATGGCGTGACAGGGAGGCAGCGCCATTTGGTCCACAAACGCAGGGTTATACGCCACCACCATATGACGACGGGAGTCCGGATTGTTTTTGATCTGCGCCAGCACATTGGAAATCTGATCGATATGCTCACCATTCGGCGCCGGCCAGCTGCGCCACTGATAGCCATAAACAGGCCCTAAGTCGCCGCTTTCATCCGCCCACTCGTCCCAGATGCTGACGCCATTGTCTTTCAGGTACTTGACATTAGTGTCGCCGTTCAGAAACCACAGCAATTCATAAATGATCGAACGCAAATGCAGCTTCTTGGTGGTCACCAGGGGAAACCCCTGCTGCAAATCGAAGCGCATCTGATAACCGAATACGCTACGGGTGCCGGTGCCAGTGCGGTCAGTTTTTACGGCCCCTTGCTCGCGCACATGGCGCATCATGTCGAGATACTGTTTCATATGACGTCTACTAACTCCGCGCCGCTTTTGCTTCCGCCCCATAAACGGTGCGGCCATAAATAATGAAAGCCACCCCAATCACAATCATCGGGGTTGATAATACCTGACCCATGGTCAGCCAGCCCCATGCAAGGTAACCCAGCTGAGCATCTGGCTCACGCACGAACTCCACCAGGAAGCGGAAGCAGCCGTAGCACAGCAGGAACAAGCCGGAGACGGTCATGCGCGGGCGGGGTTTGGCGGAATAGAACCATAGAATCAAAAACAGGGCGACGCCTTCCAGGGCGAATTGATAGAGCTGCGAGGGATGGCGCGCCAGATGCGTCGGGTCGCGCGGAAACACCATGGCCCAGGGAACATCAGACGCCCTGCCCCAGAGTTCGCCGCCAATAAAGTTGCCCAGGCGCCCTGCGCCCAAGCCGATTGGCACCAGCGGCGCTACAAAATCCGCCACTTGAAAGAAAGACAGTCCCAGTGAACGACCGTAAGCCCACATGGCGATAATCACGCCAATCAGTCCACCGTGGAATGACATGCCGCCGGTCCAGACTTCAAACAACCAGATGGGATCATCCAGAAACTGTTCAAAGTTATAAAATATGACATAGCCAACACGCCCGCCCAATACGACGCCAAGCGCGCACCAGAAGATCAGGTCCGCCACTTGCTGCTCCTGCATAGGCGCATGCGGCTGATGCGAACGGTGCTTACCCAGCATCCAGGCCGCGGCGAAGCCCAGCAGATACATCAAGCCATACCAATGCACGCTCAGCGGCCCAACGGAAAAAGCCACCGGGTCGATATTCGGATAGTCAAACCAACGTTCTGTCACAATTGTCCCCACGCTTGATATAGAAACCGGCCGCCCACAACAAACAGCAGCACTGAGAAAATTCGTTTAAGCACGTCTCCAGGCAGACGGTGAGCCAATTTAGCGCCCAGGCTCGCGAAGGGCATGCTGGTGATCGCGATCCCCGCCAAAGCCGGCAGATAGATGAACCCCAGACTATATTCCGGCAGCGACGCTTCGCTCCATCCTTCCCAGATATTTGTAACGGCGCCCATGAGCGCGATCGGCAACCCGCAAGCGGCTGAGGTGCCCACTGCCTGTTGCATGCGCACGTTACACCATGTCAGATAAGGCACCGACAGGGAGCCGCCGCCAATGCCGAATATGGCGGACGCCCAGCCGATGCCGCCGCCAACGCCTGCCAATACACCGTCGCCAGGCAGGCTCCTATGGGGTTTGGGCTTCAACGCCAACGCCATTTGCACGCCGATAGTGATAGCGAATATCCCGATGACCAGTTTCAACTGCGCCGCGGGCATCAATGAGGCCGTCTGCGCGCCCAATACCGCGCCCACCATCAGTCCTACCGCCATAGGACGAAACACGCGCCAATTCACCCCTTGCTTCTGATGATGCGCCCGGATCGAGTTGATAGATGTGAAAATAATTGTCGCCAGGGATGTGCCGACGGCCAAATGCGTAGCGACGCTTGGGGCCACGTTCTGTAGTTCGAAGCTGAAAATCAATGCAGGGACAATAATCAATCCGCCGCCGATGCCGAACAGTCCGGCCAACACTCCCGCTAGCGCGCCCAAAGCCAAATACGCCAGGAATACCATTTCGCCCCCATAGGATCAGGCCGCTCCGCCAGGAGCCCCGTATAAAGAAGGTGGTATGATACATAAATTAAGGACTCTGTGCTTTTCGAATTCCACGCACGTCTGGGAGCAAGCCTATGTGCCTACTATTTGTCGCTTACCAAGCGAATCCCCGGTTTCCGCTGATCGTCGCCGCCAATCGCGACGAGTTCTACGCCCGCCCCACCCAGCCTCTCACGCAATGGCCTGAGCGCCCGCGCATTTACGCCGGACGCGATTTGCAGGAAGGAGGAACCTGGATGGGCGCAACCACCAACGGCCGATTCGCCGCCATCACCAATCACCGCTCCGGCCCCCGCGAAGCGGCGCAGCTTTCTAGAGGCGCTCTGGTCAGAAGCTTCCTGGAGTCGGAATTGTCAGTGGACGATTTCGCCGCCGCCCTAGAGCCGACCAGTCACTCCTATGGCGGTTTCAACTTGATGATGCTCGCAGGCTCCACTCTGGCTTATTTCAGCAATCGCAAGGAGCCTCAATATCAGCGCTTAACGCCAGGCGTATACGGTTTGAGCAACGGATTTTTGAATACGCCCTGGCCCAAGTTAACCGCCGGCAAGCGCCGATTCGCCACTGCGATCAATGGACCTAGTCAGGATGAACTCTGGACGTTACTGGCGGATGACGCCGCCGCGCCGGACTATCTGTTGCCGGATACGGGCGTTGGGGTTGAGGTCGAGCGGTTGCTGTCCTCCGCCTTTATTACCTCGAAGGATTACGGCACCCGCAGCAGTACGCTGTTGCTGCATGATGCAAACGGCGTTACGCAGATGTGGGAAAAGACGTTTGAGAAGGGCGTATACCAGAGTGAAGTCAGCCTTTCTTTTCCTTCTCCTCTCGCCGCTCCCGCAACTGACGGGTCTGACACTTGAGAACATGCTGAATCAGGATTTCCTGATTCTGTTCTTCAATGTCCGTGAAGTCCGCCCGCAGGACAAAGCCATCTTTGTCCTCATCGTCAGCTCTGGGCTTGTCGCAGGCAATAACGAGCGCGCGCAGGGACATGGAGATATTGCTGGGATATAAGATCATGTGGAGTTGCAGCGTCACGCCGACATCCAGATGATCCTCCACCGGAAAAGCAATGCCACAGGCGCTGAGATTGACCCGCTTGGCGCGTCGGGGTTCCGACCATACGCCGTCACTGCGGTTTTCCAGGGTCAGCGCCAGGTTGATCTTGCGGTTGAACAACTCAAGCATATGAGCCAACCCGGCGTTCGCCGCCCGCATGCTCTCCAGCGCTTTGGAGATATCATTCTCCAGCGTCAACAAAGAGGCCGAACTTACGTGGGATTCCGATGACTCTTTCTCCGTCGCCTCTCCGCGCTGCAATACCCGATACGCCAAACCTACTGTATCGCTAATGCGAAAGAAGCGACGTCTTTCATCTAACTCAGACATAGACTCTCACCCGCGCTCATACGCCAATACTCTCATGCGCCTCCTGCTTTTTGCTCCCATCTCGTCTCTCTATTTATACGCTTTCGCTCAATCTAAAGCGAACCGCTCAACTATCAGCCAGATCAGAATATTTCGTCCGGCGCCAAGCCCTGCCACTCTTCCGATTGATCACTAGGCAAAATGCCGGGGGCGACATCTCTCGCCTTCTGAATTTCTTTCTTGGTTTCAGCATCCAGAGGCTGTTGCAGAATAATTTCCACCCGTCGGTTGCGAGCGCGGTTTTCCGCCGAGTCGTTCGGCGCCAGGGGTTTGGTGTCCGCATAACCGGCGACGCTGAAACGGGAGGGGTCCAGCTCTCCCGACTCAAACAACGCATGGGCTACTTCCAGCGCCCGTGCGGCGGAGAGATCCCAATTGGAGCGAAACCGGGCGGTATGAATGGGAATACTGTCCGAATGCCCTTCCACCGCGATAGTGCCATCCATGGACTTGAGCAGTTCCACCAGCTTGTCTATCACCGGATAAAACTCTGGATTCAAATTCGCGGAGCCGCTGTTAAACGAGCCTTTCTCCTGCACACGGATGACAATCTTACGTCCCCGGGTCTCCACTTCAACCTGATTGTTGCGAACCTCCGCCTCCAAAGCGGAAGCCAATGTAATGGCGTCGTTCTCCGTCTCCTCCACCAACATCTTGATCTTTTCCAGCACAATGTCGCTGAGCTCTTCCCCTTTTATCTTGGGACACTCTTCCTTCAAGGCGTCAGCCACCTGCTGCTCGCAGAGCTGCTCCAGGTTAGGCAGTTCCATCTGGGTTTGCTGCATGATGGTCTGCAGCGGCGTTGGGTCAGGCTTACCGGGGCTGAACTCCTGGGCGATGATGCTGGTGCCTTTGGGAATATTGTCCACATTGACGACAGCCTGCACGCCGAAGGCCTCCCGCATGGAGCCGGCCAGACGTTTGAACTTGAGCGCATCCATCTCCGAAAAAGACAGCAGCAGCACAAAGAAACACATCAGCAAGGACATCAAATCGGCGAAAGTCGCCATCCAGGCAGGCAGCCCGGGAGGACATTCGCACTTTTGCTCTTCTTCGTCACTCATTGGCGCAACTCCCGTCAGGCTTCTTCAGTCTGACGTTTACCTTCAGGCAGATAGGTGCGCAGCATGGTCTCAATCACGCGCGGGTTCTGCCCCGCCTGAATCGCCAACAGAGCGTCGATGATCATGGACTTGATCTGCTCTTCCTCCCCCATTCTCAATTTCAATTTATCCGCAACTGGAATCGCCACCATATTCGCCAGCATGGCGCCATATAGCGTTGTGAGTAGCGCAACAGCCATCGCTGGCCCGATAGACTTAGGGTCATCCATGTTGGACAACATCGCCACCAACCCCACCAGTGTGCCGATCATTCCCATCGCCGGAGCCACATCCCCCATGGAGGTGAATACGGAAGAGCCTTGCTTATGCCGGTCCACGGTAAGATTACGATCTTTAGTCAGCAACGCTTTCACCACATCGCCATCGTGACCGTCTATCAGCAGTTGAATGCCTTTGGAGAGAAACGCGTTGGGAATTTCCTTACCTTCCAGAGAGAGTAAGCCGCCTTTTCTGGCGGCGTCCGCCAGTTCCACGACCTGCTCGATCAATTCTTCGGGCTTATCCAGCTTGAACATAAAAGCCTTGGCCGCCACCTTGCCCGCGCTAAGGAATTGACCAAGCGAAAACTTCATCAAAACAACCAATAGCGTGCCGCCAAATACAATGAGAAGCGACGGCACATCAACAAACATTCCAATTGAGCCGCCTAACATCATCGCCATCGTCACGATCGCGAAACCGCCGATGAGGCCCAAAAGCGTAGCTAAATCCACAAAGCGCTCCTTTACGGGTGGACAGTACAGAATAAACCCAGAGGAAGCCCAGCGCTGGAACAGGCCGCGCCGGGCTTCCCCAAAGTATAGACAGGGAATTTAAAAACTGCTGACTTATCCGGGTGTTAGTTTGTTGAAACGAACGCCTGAAAAGCCCGGCGCGACTGAATTTTAACGGCAACCGATTGACCCTGGCGACGCTCTCAGGTAGGGTGGCTCTGCGCAAAAACCCGGCATAAGAACACCATGACTGAAAAAAACGCCAACTCTGATGTAAGCCCCTCCACCAGCGGCTCAACGCCCGATTTCGAAGACGCATTACAACGTCTGGAAGTACTGGTGAGAAAGCTGGAGCAAGGCGATCTTAAACTGGAAGAGGCTCTGGTTGCTTTTGAAGAAGGCGTCCAACTTACTCGCCAATGCCAAACCGCCTTGCAGACTGCGGAACAAAAGGTTCAACAGTTAATTGAAGAGCGCGGAACCCCGCTAACCAAACCTTTTGACCAGAATGACGCCGAAGACTGATTCTCTCGACGACTTTTTCCAGCGTAACCGCGCCCAGATCGACCAAGCCCTAGCCAACCTGCTTCCCAGTCCGGAAGGCCCCAAGGCCAGGCTGAATGAGGCTATGCGTTATTGCGTGCTTAACGGCGGCAAGCGAGTGCGTCCTTTATTATTGCTCGCTACGACGGAAGCGCTGGGGGGAGACCTGCAACAGGCGTTGCCCGCCTGCTGCGCGGTAGAGCTGATTCACGCCTACTCTCTAGTGCATGACGATTTACCGGCCATGGACGACGACTCTCTGCGCCGGGGTAAACCCACCTGCCATATCGCTTTCGACGAAGCCACCGCCATCCTGGTCGGCGACGGCCTGCAAACGCTGGCGTTCAGCGCACTCACCGAGCCCTCTGGCGCATCCGCGGATAGCATGCTGCAAATGGTGCGGGAACTCGCCCGCGCCAGCGGACATCTGGGCATGGTTGGCGGACAGGCCATCGATATTTACTCAGAAGGCCATACACTCAAGCTCGAAGAGTTGGAGCGCATGCACCTGGAAAAAACCGGCGCGTTGATAGAGGCGAGCATCGTATTGGGCGCACTGTCCAGCGGTCGGGCTGACGCTAAAACCATTGAAGGCTTACGCCGCTTCGCGCAGGCCATTGGCTTGGCGTTCCAAGTTCGTGACGACATCATCGACGTGGAAAGCGACACCAGCGTATTGGGCAAAACCGCCGGGAAAGACGCGGAGCGTAACAAACCCACGTACACGTCTCTGTTGGGCCTTGAACCGGCGAAACTGAAAGCGCGCCAGTTGTATGACGAAGCCCTCGCGCAGCTGCAGGCGCTGGGATTGCAGAACTCCCGCTTACAGGATCTTGCCAGCTTCATGATCGAGCGCACGCATTGATCGCCAATTGCCCGTGTTCTCCACCCCAACATCGCTTATAATGGCCGATTGCTTTTATAGGCAAATTTTTTGCGTCCGAGGCTATGATCCGGCGGCTAATCCCTTAGAACCGAGCGACTACAACTGCAAGAATGCAAAAACCATACGTATTTCAAGAAATTCCAGTGCACCGGCCCAACACGCCGCTGCTCGACAAAATCGACTCTCCGGCCCAACTGCGTCTTCTCAATGAAGCCGAACTCCTGCAGTTGGCGCACGAACTACGTGCATTTTTGCTGTACAGCGTAGGCCAGTCCGGCGGCCATTTCGGCGCAGGCCTTGGCGTGGTGGAGTTAACCGTAGCCCTGCATTACGCCTTCAACACTCCCGACGACCGACTGGTTTGGGACGTGGGCCATCAGGCTTACCCCCACAAAATACTTACCGGTCGCCGTGAGCAAATGCTCACTATTCGTCAAAAGGATGGTCTCGCCGCTTTTCCTCGCCGCGAAGAAAGCCCATATGACACCTTTGGCGTTGGCCACTCCAGCACGTCTATCAGCGCCGCACTGGGCATGGCGATCGCTGCACGCATGCAGAACCAGCCCCGGAAAGCCATCGCCGTTATCGGCGACGGCGCCATGACCGCCGGTATGGCGTTCGAGGCGTTGAACCACGCCGCCGACACCAAAGCGGACCTGCTGGTGATTCTGAACGACAACGACATGTCGATTTCCCGCAATGTCGGCGGACTGTCCAACTATTTCGCCCGTTTGCTGGCGAGCAAGACTTACAACCAGATGCGCGACAGCGGCAAGCGTGTGCTGCAGGGCGCGCCGGGTCTGATGGAGCTGGCTCGCAAAACAGAAGAGCACTTCAAAGGCATGGTCGCTCCAGGCACTCTGTTCGAGGAGCTTGGCTTTAACTATATCGGTCCCATAGACGGCCACGATCTGCCTCGTCTGGTGGAGACCCTGAACAATATCAAGGAACTGAGCGGGCCTCAGTTTCTGCATGTGGTCACGAAAAAGGGCAAAGGCTTCGCCCACGCGGAAAGCGACCCTATTGGCTATCACGCCATCAATAAAATTGAACCTAAGCCCAAGGTGCAGGACACCGCTAAAGCGCCGAAAAAGCCGCGATACTCCAATATTTTTGGACAATGGTTGTGCGACATGGCGGAACAGGACCCCAGTCTGGTGGGCATCACTCCCGCCATGTGCGAAGGCTCCGATCTGATCGAGTTCTCCAAACGTTTTCCTGAGCGTTATTATGATGTCGCCATCGCAGAGCAGCACGCAGTGACGTTAGCCGCAGGCTTGGCTTGCGACGGAGCCAAGCCGGTAGTGGCCATTTACTCCACCTTCCTGCAGCGCGCTTACGACCAGCTCATTCACGATGTCGCGATTCAAAACCTGGATGTGCTTTTCGCGATTGATCGCGCGGGGCTGGTCGGCGAAGACGGCCCTACTCACGCTGGCAGCTTCGATCTCACCTACCTGCGTTGCATCCCCAACATGGTGATCATGGCGCCGTCGGACGAAGATGAAACCCGCAAAATGCTGACTACTGGACACCAGTTCAAAGGCCCCGCTGCAGTGCGCTACCCCAGAGGCAACGGACCAGGCGCGGAAATCAGCCCAGGGCTGGAGTCATTGGAGATAGGCAAAGCCAACCTGCGTCGCCGTGGCGCGCAGACAGTCATCCTGAACTTTGGCGCCTTGTTGCCTGTAGCTCTGGAAGTCGCGGAAGAGAATAATTTCACCGTCGTTGATATGCGCTTTATCAAACCTCTGGATCAAAATATGATTCTGGAGATGGCGGGAAGCCATGATCTTTTGGTAACCCTTGAAGAGAATTGCATCCTTGGTGGCGCAGGCAGCGGCGTAATCGAGTTTCTCGCTTCGCAAGGCATCGCCATGCCCGTATTGCAGCTGGGTCTACCCGATGAGTTTATCGAACACGGCAAGCCTGCAGAATTGCACAAAGAAGTCGGTCTGGATACGCAAGGCATCGCCGCAGCTATCAAAAAGCGCCTGCAGAGCCTGAATCTGGCGTCGCCCAAGGCTGGCGCCATCGCCTGAAAACGCAAACGGGGCGCACTATGCGCCCCGCTTAACCTTTCTCAAAACTGTCTGTCTTGAAGTCTTTTTTACTACCCGTCCGCATTATTTCGCAGCGACAACGTAATCGTCGTCTTGGTGCGTCGTCAGCAAATGCCCTAATTTGCCGGCTTTAGTGGCCAGATAGTTGCGATTATGGGGATTTCTTCCCACTTCCAGAGGCACCCGCTCAACCACTTCAATTCCTAAATTAGTCAGCGAATTGACCTTGCGAGGATTGTTGGTCATCAGCCGAATACGGCTTATTCCCAGGTGATACAACATCGGTTTGCACATACTGTAGTCGCGTAAATCCGCCGCGAACCCCAGTTGCTCATTGGCTTCCACCGTATCAGCGCCTTGATCTTGCAGATTATAAGCGCGAATCTTATTCAATAAGCCAATCCCACGACCTTCCTGGCGCAAGTACAGCAAAATGCCCCGCCCTTCGGCGGCGATGCTGCGCAACGCTTCGTCGAGCTGATAGCCGCAGTCACAGCGCATACTGAACAGCGCGTCACCAGTCAGGCATTCTGAGTGCGTACGCGCCAACACCGGCGCTCCGTCGCCAATATCTCCCAAAGTCAGGGCAATATGTTCTTTTTGCGTGCCGGCTTCCTGGAATCCGTGCATATCGAATACACCAAAGGGAGTTGGCAGCTTGCAACTGGCGACATAGGTGACAGACACTCGATACTCTCTCTAAAACTTGGCGGGGCGGAAATTCTACCAGATGCGCCGCCCCACCCCAACACTTAGACTCATGGGCGCAATCTATGGCGTCAATAACTTGCGCCAATGATTCGCCCCATAAGACTGGCGTCAACCGCCGGTCATATTCATAAAGCGTACGATCTGAGGTTCTTCCTCAAGATTAAAATAGTGCCGTTCCGGCTTAATCGTCATGGCGTCGACAATCGCCAGCTTCAATTGATCAGGTCTACCACGCAAAACTTCACGCAAATCAACGGAATGTTCATTGCCCAGACATAGCAACAGGCGCCCTTCCACCGTCACGCGAACCCGGTTGCACAAATGACAGAAGTTATGGCTGTGAGGTGAAATAAAGCCAATTCTGGATATGCTGTCGGACATTCTGTAATAACGAGAAGGCCCCCCTGTATTTTCACTGCAGGGAAACAGCTCATAATCCTGACTGATACGTTCACGTAATTCAGCGCTGGAAACAAAAGAAAGTTGACGATTATGCTCTGTGATTGCGCCCAGTGGCATTTCTTCAATGAAAGAAATATCCAGCTTTTCCGCTCGCGCATATCGCACCAGGTCCATCACCTCGTCTTCATTGCGCCCGCGCAGAACCACTGCATTAAGCTTGATTCTCTCTATACCGGCAGTTTTGGCGGCGTCAATTCCCGCCAACACTTGCTGCAAATCCCCAGTGCGGGTCAACTCTTTGAAACGATCGGGATTGAGACTGTCGAGACTGACATTGATGCGCTTGACGCCAGCTTTACGAAGATCCGGCGCCATTTTGACAAGCTGGGAGCCATTGGTAGTCAGGGTTAATTCATGCAGTTCCTGCAAGCGCCCAAGCTTCTCCACCAACTCCAGAATGTTACGCCGTACAAGGGGCTCCCCCCCGGTCAGCCGCAACTTACGAACGCCAAGCTCAACAAACGCTTTGCCCACGTCGTAGAGCTCTTCCAACGAAAGGATCTGTTCACGGGGAAGGAAGGTCATATCTTCCGCCATGCAATACACACAACGAAAGTCGCACCGGTCGGTTACAGACAGCCGTACGTAATTTACTTCACGGCCAAATCGATCAATCAGGCGGGCTGAAGACATAGCGAGACGCACTCCCCCTCGATAACTACCAACTCCATTTATACGCCACCTGACCTGCCGAAACAAATCCAGCCCAACAGGCGGCGAACTACAAACGGCGGGCTCTCACCCGCCGGTCACTGGCGGAAAGAATGCGACCTCATCACCATCTGCAACTGTCGCGCTCAAGGGAGCCATTTCCTGGTTTATCGCCGCCAGAATATTTCCCTGCCTCAAGACGGGCTCGGCCTCTGGAATTTCCGCGACCAGTGCATCTAACAGCGCAGCTACATTGCTCCCGGAATCCAAAGCGGGTAGCTCTATTTCAGAACGACCCACCTGCTCCCGCAACTTCGCGAAAAACAATACCTTTATCATGGCTTACTCCTGCACCTGCCAATGGCCGCTGCGTCCGCCTTGCTTCTCCAGCAGGCGCACCGACTCGATCACCATCCCTTTATCCACCGCCTTGCACATATCATAAAGGGTCAGGGCCGCCACACTGGCCGCTGTCAGCGCTTCCATCTCCACACCGGTTTTCGCATCAAGCTTACATATCGCTTCAATGCGTACCAGGGAAGCGCTTGAATCCGCCTCCAGGTTTACTTTCACCGAAGTCAGATTAAGGCTATGGCATAAGGGGATCAGGTCAGACGTTTTTTTCGCCGCTTGAATACCAGCGATACGGGCGACCGCAAAGACATCGCCTTTTTTGTGCCGACCTTCGGTAATCATGGCCAGGGTTTCCGGCTGCATTCGAATCAATGCCTCCGCTCGCGCTACTCTGGTTGTCGTTTCCTTATCGGAAACGTCCACCATATGCGCTGCGCCCTTCTCATCAAGATGGGTGAGTTCCGCCATCCGCACTCCTCACTCAGGTCACTAACTGGCTTGCCGCAACGCCGCGATGATCTCACGATTAGCGGCGGGAAACGCCTCGGGGTCAAGCTCATTCAGATCCAGCCAGGCCACATATTGACCTTCACGGCCTTGCGCTTCGCCAGAAAATCGGGATACGCGCCACACATCCAGCAATACATGCTTATCGGGATAGTGATGCTCTATTTGGATCAAAGGGTTTGCTGCGTCCTCAGATACATCCACTTGGACGCCAACTTCTTCAAAAAGTTCACGCTGCAACGCCGCCAAAACCGTTTCACCAGGTTCAACTTTACCTCCAGGGAACTCTAACAGCCCCCCTTGATGCAAATGGTCAGGTCTGCGGGCTACCAACACTCTATTGCGCTGGTCGAGAACCACAGCAACAGCGACATGAACGGCTTTCATTCTCCGTCTCCACAGCACCTGTCACAGCGATCAGGTGCGATATTCAGCATTGATAGTGACGTATTCATGGGAGAAGTCGCAGGTCCAGACAGTATCTTCTACTTCTCCGCGACCCAGATCGACTCGAATTGTAATGTCCTCAAGATCCATCACCGCTTGTCCGGCCTCTTCCGTATATGAAGCCGCCCTGGCGCCGCCCTCAACAATGCATACTTCGTTGAGGTAAATATTGATACGCTCAACCTCAAGGTCCTGCAGGCCTGCGCGCCCAACCGCCGCCAGTATGCGGCCCCAATTAGGATCGCTGGCGAATAATGCGGTCTTGACCAATGGAGAATGGGCGATGGTGTAGGCGACATCAAGCGCTTCGCTAAGCGCCGCCGCGCCCTGAACGTTGACGGCGACGAACTTGGTCGCTCCTTCCGCGTCCCTGACAATGGCGTGAGCAAGCCGTTGCATCAAGTCATCCAACGCTTCCTGAAATGGCCGCCAAAGCTCAGCATTCGCCTCAGTAAATCTCAGTGCGCCGGAACGCCCTGTCGCCACCAGTACACAAGCGTCATTGGTGGAGGTATCTCCATCTACGGTGATGCGATTAAAAGATTTATTGGCGGCGGCAGTCAGCATGCGTTGCAGCAGTTCCGGCTCGATATCTGCGTCCGTCGCGACGAAGCCCAGCATTGTGGCCATATTCGGCTTAATCATCCCAGCGCCTTTACTGACGCCGCTGATATGAACCGCCACGCCATCAATTTCAAGACGCACAGTGGCGCCTTTAGGCCGGGTATCCGTCGTCATTATCCCTTGAGCAGCTTCAGCCCAGGCGTTGTCACTGAGATTACCCAGTGCGCTGGGCAACCCTGCTACGATTTTATCGACAGGCAGCGGCTCGCCAATGACCCCCGTGGAAAACGGCAATACTTGCTCAGACGCCACTTCGCCAAGCTGCGCCAACGTCTGACAGCATCGCATGGCGTTATCCAGACCTTGCCGACCCGTGCCCGCATTGGCGTTGCCAGTGTTGATTAACAAGTAACGAGGCGCGCCCTCAGCAAGGTGACGCTTAGCCAGCGTGACTGGCGCAGCGCAAAAAGCGTTATTGGTAAAAACAGCGGCTGTTCGCGCTCCTTCACATAGCTCAAACACAACCAGGTCTTTACGGCCCGGCTTTTTAATGCCAGCGGACCCAACCCCGATACGAACGCCCGCAACAGGGTGAAACTCAGGTAAAGGCGCGTGCCCCACAGCCATCTCAGTTACTCCAGGCGACCATGACACTGTTTATATTTCTTGCCGGAGCCACATGGGCAAGGCTCGTTACGACCGACTTTCTTGTGATCGCGAACATAAGGCGCATCAGAGCTTTCATCCTGTTCTTCCGCATCGGCGTCTTCTTCTGAGGCTTCAGGGTGAGTCGCCTGAGCGCGCTGCATTTGTTGCGCCAACGCTTCACGGCGACGGCGCTCCAGCTCTTCCATTTCTTCCTGTTTCTGCACCCTGACATGGCAGATCACTCGGACTACGTCATGCTTGATGGTATCCAGCATGTTCTGAAACAGTTCAAAGGCTTCACGTTTGTATTCTTGTTTGGGGTTTTTCTGCGCGTAACCACGCAAATGAATACCCATACGCAGCAGGTCCATATTGGAAAGGTGCTCTTTCCACAAAGTATCTAGGACTTGCAGGAATACCTGCTTCTCGAAGTTGCGCATAACGGATGCGCCAACCACTTCTTCTTTCTCACGATAAGAATCAACTACCGCCTGCAGGATTTTCTCGCGCAAGGTCTCTTCATGCAGACGCTTGTCTTCGTCCAGCCACTGCTGCACAGGTAAATCAACGCCGAAATCAGACTCCAATTGCTTCTCAAGCCCTGGAATATTCCACTGTTCGGCCAAACTTTGCGGCGGGATAAACTGGCTGACCGTAGCGTTGACCACGTCGCCGCGGATCGCATCGATCATTTCCGAAATATCGTCGGTCGCCATAATTTCGTTACGCTGTTCGTAAACGACATGACGCTGATCGTTCGCCACGTCATCATATTCCAGCAGCGATTTACGAATGTCGAAGTTGCGGCCTTCTACTTTACGCTGAGCTTTTTCGATAGCGTTGCTCACCATCCGGTGCTCAATCGCTTCGCCTTTCTGCATACCCAACGCCTGCATAATATTTTTCACCCGGTCAGAGGCGAAAATACGCATCAGGTTATCTTCCAGAGACAGGTAGAAACGGGTCGAGCCAGGATCGCCCTGACGACCCGAGCGTCCCCGTAGCTGGTTATCGATACGCCGAGACTCATGGCGCTCAGAGCCAACGACATGCAGACCACCCGCAGCGATTACTTGATCATGGCGCTTCTGCCAATCGGCTTTGAGTTGAGCAATCTGTTCTGGTGTTGGATCTTCCAACTCAGCGACGTCGGCTTCCCAGTTTCCGCCCAAGACGATGTCGGTACCGCGACCCGCCATGTTAGTGGCGATGGTGACTGCGCCAGGACGACCCGCTTGCGCAATAACATGCGCTTCACGCTCGTGCTGCTTCGCGTTCAAAACGTTGTGAGCGATGCCTTCTTTTTTCAGCATGGCCGACAAATATTCGGACGCCTCGATAGAGGCCGTACCCACCAACACAGGACGATTTTGCGTCACTGTATCCTTGATATCGTCGATAACCGCCTGGAACTTCTCATCCACGGACAGATATACCAAGTCATTGTAATCAATACGCTTAATCGGTTTATTGGTAGGAATAACAATGACGTCCAAACCATAAATCTGGCGAAACTCGAAGGCTTCGGTATCAGCGGTGCCGGTCATACCGGCAAGCTTTTCATAAAGACGGAAGTAATTCTGGAAGGTAGTAGAAGCAAGTGTCTGGCTTTCAGCTTGGATTTTGATGCGCTCTTTCGCTTCAATCGCCTGGTGCAGACCTTCACCCCAACGGCGGCCCGGCATGGTTCTGCCTGTATGTTCGTCAACAATGACCACTTGGCCGTTCTGCACGATGTAGTCAACGTCTTTACTATATAAATGATGGGCGCGCAGAGCAGAACTGATATGGTGCAGTAGACCCAGGTTCGTGGCGGCGTAGAGACTGTCGCCTTCTTCCAGCAAACCGTTTTTGGTTAGCAGATCTTCTACATAAGAGTGGCCTGATTCCGACAGCTCAACTGAGCGACTTTTCTCATCAACAGTGAAGTGCCCATCAACTGGCTGCCCTTCCTCTGGCTGCTCACCTTTCTTGAGCTGAGGAACCAGCTCGTTAATCTTTCTATACAACTCAGAGCTGTCTTCAGCTGGGCCACTGATGATCAAAGGCGTCCGCGCCTCATCAATCAGGATCGAGTCAACCTCGTCGACAATCGCAAAATGCTGTCCGCGTTGCGCCTTGTCGGTGAGGCTGAACGCCATGTTGTCACGCAGGTAATCAAAACCGAATTCGTTATTGGTTCCGTAAGTAATGTCTGATGCATAAGCGGCGCGCTTGGTCTCACTATCCTGCCCGCTCACCACGACGCCAACGCTCAACCCCAAATATTCGTACAGAGGCCTCATCCAGTCCGCATCACGACGCGCCAGATAATCGTTTACGGTGACTACGTGTACGCCTTTTCCGGTCAGGGCATTCAAGTATACGGGAAGCGTTGCTACCAGCGTTTTACCTTCCCCGGTACGCATCTCTGCAATTTTGCCTTCATGCAGCACCATACCGCCGATCAACTGAACATCAAAATGGCGCATGCCCATCACACGCTTACCGGCCTCTCGCGCTACCGCAAATGCTTCCGGCAACACTTGATCAAGCGTTTCTCCTTTCTCAAGTCGAGAGCGAAACTCCTGAGTTTTTGCTTTAAGAGCGGCTTCGTCTAATGCGCTGATTGACTCTTCCAGTTCGTTGATGCGTTTGACAACTTTGCCCATGCGCTTAATTTCGCGGGCATTTTTGCTGCCGAAAATTTTCCTGGCGATAGATGAAAACATAACTAACGAAATTACCTGTCTCTTTGAAGCGTTTATGGAGGCTCCGCTCGTGGCGGAATCGCTTACTCGTTACTTTATGGATTTGGAGCCACCTTGCCGAAGGAGATATAAATTCAGCGGGAGCGTAATTCCAAGCTCCGCATTCTAACCTCAATTTGTTACAGCAATAAAGGGATTAGTGCACACTTGTTACCCCTAGTAACAAGCAATGCGCGCGGTAGGGAGATAGAAACGCCTTAAATTGGCTAGACTGAATGTGGGGGAAAGCCAGTAATGGCAAGGCCTTGACGTGGGTTACATCAAGGCCCTAAAAAAGTGTTACCGACTTGCGCGGTGAATAAATTTTGTGGGATTTGCAGAACGCCCATCCTGAAGAACTTCAAAGTGAACATGGGGCCCAGTAGAACGCCCTGTGCTCCCCATCTTCGCCAAAATTTGTCCCTTCTGCACGACATCCCCGGTTTTAACCATGAGTTTGGCGCAATGCGCATAGCGAGTGACCAAACCTCCGCCATGATTAACCTCAACCAGATTACCGTAGCCGAAGCGCTCTTCCGAATAGGTCACAACCCCACCAGCGACCGCAACGATATCGCTGCCCTCTTTGCCAGCGAAGTCTACGCCAGAATGCCACGCCCGCTTACCAGTGAACGGATCTGAACGAAAGCCATAATGGGAAGACAACCAGCCCTTCTTGATTGGACGACCCGCGACAAACTGCTCTCGTTGAAAGCGTTGATTGACGAATAGCTCATCCATCACCCGCAATTGTTGCTCACGGGACTCAGCCTGCTGCTCAATGGACTCAAGCACTTGCGTTAGCATTGGAACAGAAAAAGATTGCTCTAAGGCAGGCTCTTCAGGTCCACCTAATGCGGGCGAAGATTCAAAGTCAAACTCCCCTTCATCCAGACCAGCGACATCGGTAAGACGTTGCCCAAGCGCATCAAGGCGCAATAGTCTCGCCTGCAACTCGCCCATACGCAGCGTCAGGGCATCTATATTCTGTTGCGCAAGGGACTTATAAGTGCGGATTTCTTCTTTCTGTTGTTTCAGATTTTCCTGCCAGGTTTTAACCAGTTCAGGAGTGATAGAAGCGTCCGACGCGGCGGATTGCCGTCCAAGCCAAAACGCCGCCGCCGACAATGCAGCCACCAGAGACAACGCAAGGACCGTCGTCAGCACAACTGCGCGCGCGCCCATAGAACGGGCGCGTGACTGACCATGTCCATCTCTCAGGAAGATAATATTCATGCTTTTCCAGGGTTTTGAGTTGCCTGAATTATATAAACGACGGAGGTTATCTAAAAATACTATACTTGTAAATTGTAACAGATGTTGTGATAGTTGATGTCTGCAAATGTAACGAACCTTTAATCTTTGGTTAACTGTAATGCCTAATAGAGATCGAAAGCTGGGAGATATTTTGTCGTCATCCTCCCCTACGCTGGAGTCTCTTTTTCATCGGGCTCTGCATCTGGATAAGCTGCAGCAGATATTCTCACAATGCCTGCCCGACCAACTACGGGGCAAAGTAACTCTGTCATCAGTTAAAGATGGCGTTATTCGCGTAACTGTCCCCGATGCCGTCACCGCAACCCAGTTGCGCATGAATCAACACACGTCCCTGCCGGAACTACGCAAACATAAAGATTTCGATTTTGCTTATCAGTTCAAAATTCGCGTGGAGCCAACGGAAGTTAAAGCGAAGACAAAAAGGAAGGCGAAACCAATTTCGCAAAAGAATGCTGAGCTTCTCAAACAAGAAGCTCAGCTCTGTGACGATCCTGAGTTGAAGAAAGCTCTGGAGGCTCTTTCAACTCATACAGCGGACTAGAAATCTTAGGCCAGCACCGGTTTCAGGTAGGAAATCGGCGCTTCACTGGCGTCTTCAAAGGTCACAACCTCCCAAGCATCCTTTTGGGAAATAAGCTCACGAAGAAGTTTGTTATTTAAGCCGTGACCCGACTTGTGACCTTTAAACTCACCGATCAGGCTGTTGCCCAACAGGTACAGATCTCCAATCGCGTCCAACACCTTGTGCTTGACGAATTCGTCTTCGTAGCGCAAGCCGTCTTCATTGAGAATTTTGAAGTCATCGACAACGATAACGTTATCCATGCTGCCACCCAAAGCCAGATTCATTGCACGCAATTTTTCAATATCGCGCATGAATCCAAATGTCCGCGCACGGCTAACTTCCTTAACAAAAGAAGTGCTGGAAAAGTCGATAACTGTCTCTTGTGAGCGGCCTTTGATCACAGGATGATCAAAGTCTATGCTAAAAGTCACTTTGAAACCGTCGAACGGTACAAAGGTAGCCCGCTTGTCTTCGTCAGTCACCGTTACTTCGCGCTTGATGCGGATAAATTTCTTGGGCGCGTCCTGCTCAGCAATGCCCGCCGATTGAATCAGAAATACAAACGGACCGGCGCTGCCATCCATAATAGGCACTTCGGCTGCGCTCAACTCAACGTAGCAGTTATCGATACCAAGACCGGCCAGAGCTGACAGCAAGTGTTCAACGGTTGCTATCTTCACTCCGTTTTTTACGAGAGTCGTAGAGAGAAGGGTTTCGCCTACGTTCTCAGCACGCGCCGGGATTTCCACGATAGGATCGAGATCTGTACGGCAGAATACAACACCCGTGTCCACTGGGGCCGGTTTCAAGGTCAGGTAGACCTTCTCCCCTGAATGCAGACCAACGCCAGTGGCTCGGATGATGTTTTTAAGTGTGCGCTGTTTTATCATTTCAATGATTTACCAAAATCTGGATAAAATTCGGCCAAATCATACCAGAAAGGTATTAGGTGCACCAACCTAAAAGACCGAACTCATTCTCATTTAATCCGCCTGACGACGCAAAAACGCAGGTATGTCCAAATAGTCCACGTTTTGCTCATCCCCTACGGCCCGACGATCCACCGCCGCATTGCCCACAACTGAAGTAGCGCGTTTACGCATCACAGTCGGACGCTCCAGCTGATGATAATCAGTTGTGCCGTTCATAGTCCGGGAAGAGTTGTCCACCACCTTGGTCGGCCGGTCATGCACACCGCCCAAACCCGTGGCGACCACTGTCACCCGCAACTCATCCTTCATTTCTGGATCGATTACCGTTCCAACAACCACTGTCGCAGCGTCGGAAGCGAATTCTTCAATGGTGGCGCCCACTTCAGAAAACTCGCCCAAAGACAGATCCATGCCTGCAGTAATGTTGACCAGAATCCCACGCGCGCCCTGCAGATTGATATCTTCAAGCAGCGGGCTGCGTACGGCTCTTTCCGCCGCTTCACGAGCGCGATTGTCGCCGCTGGAAACGCCAGTGCCCATCATCGCCATGCCCATTTCGGACATAACGGTGCGAACGTCCGCAAAGTCTACGTTTATCATTCCAGGACGGATAATCAAATCCGCAATTCCCTGTACAGCCCCCAAAAGCACATCGTTAGCCGCGGCGAAAGCATCCAGCAGACTGGTGTTTTTGCCCATGACGCTCAACAGCTTCTCGTTGGGAATCGTAATCAGTGAATCGACGTGTTGTCCCAATTCACGCAGGCCGGCTTCCGCAACTTTCATGCGCTTGCCGCCTTCAAACGGGAACGGACGGGTGACTACTGCAACCGTCAGGATGCCCATCTCACGGGCGATTTCCGCTACAACCGGCGCGCCGCCCGTTCCGGTGCCGCCGCCCATGCCAGCAGTAATGAAGACCATGTCCGCGCCTCTCAGCGTTTCCGCGATGCGCTCTCTGTCTTCCATCGCCGCCTGACGACCGACTTCTGGATTGGCTCCGGCGCCCAGCCCTTTGGTGACGCTGCCGCCGAGTTGAATCACGTGCTTGGCGTCGACATCACGCAACGCCTGAGCGTCGGTGTTCGCGCAGATAAACTCCACGCCTTCCACCGAAGAGGCGAGCATGTGACGAACTGCGTTGCCGCCGCCGCCGCCAACGCCTACAACTTTAATGACTGCATTTTGTGGTACGTTATCTACGAGCTCAAACATTCCCCTTCTCCTTCTTCGTTATAGTACCTGCGACCTGAAACTAATTTCCGCAAGTTGGTATAGACCTTTGAGTTGACTCTATTTGGGCTGATTAAAAATTCCCCATAAACCAGTTCTTCAGCCGTTGGAACAGGTTTTCTGCAGGTTCTCCCCGGTGCTGGGAGCCCCGGCCGAGTTCTTGCTGTTTAAATCCATAGAGCAGTAATCCGACTGCGGTGGAGTACATAGGATTGCTAACCACATCGCTCAGGCCGGTGACCCATTGCGGCACCGCCAGCCTTACCGGCATGTGGAAAATCTCCTCCGCCAACTCCACGACCCCCTCCATACTGGAGGTTCCTCCAGTGAGCACGACGCCAGCGGCGATGAGGTCCTCATACCCGCTGCGTCGCAACTCTGATTGGATCAAGGTGAACAACTCCTCATAGCGCGGCTCCACAACTTCCGCCAACGACTGCCGGCTTAAGTCCCGCGACGGGCGATCTCCCACACCCGGCACCTTGATCGTCTCATCCGCGCCCGCTAGCTGAGTCAGCGCGCAGGCGTATTTGATTTTAATTTCCTCTGCATTCTGCGTTGGCGTTCGCAAAGCCATCGCAATATCGTTAGTGACCTGATCGCCAGCGATAGGAATTACCGCCGTGTGACGAATAGAGCCGCCCGTGAATATTGCGATATCAGTCGTGCCGCCGCCGATATCGACAACGCACACGCCCAACTCTTTTTCATCATCCGTCAGCACCGCGTAGCTGGAGGCGAGCTGCTCCAAAATGATTTCGTCTACTTCCAGACCGCAGCGCTTCACGCACTTTTCGATGTTCTGATAAGCGTTGACCGCACAGGTAACCAGATGAACCTTGGCTTCCAAGCGCACGCCAGACATCCCTACAGGCTCTTTCACGCCCTCCTGGTTGTCGATGACGTACTCCTGCGGCACGACGTGAAGCACACGTTGATCAGCGGGAATCGCCACCGCCTGCGCCGCGTCCAGAACTCTTTCCAGATCCGCCTGCACCACTTCCCGGTCGCGCACCGCAACGATGCCGTGGGAGTTCATGCTGCGGATGTGGCTGCCGGCGATGCCCGCATAGACGGAGTGAATGCGGCAACCGGCCATCAGCTCAGCCTCTTCCACCGCACGTTGTATGGCCTGGACCGTTGTTTCTATATTGACGACAACGCCCCGTTTGAGTCCGCGTGACGGATGGGAACCGATGCCAACGACTTCAATCGCTCCTTCCTGATTTCTCTGCCCGACAATGGCCACCACCTTAGATGTGCCAATGTCCAGCCCCACAATCATATTCCCACTCGAACTCGCCATATATTTCGACTCTGTCTTAAAGTTCACATTCAACCTTGTTCCGGAGTAACGTCTGCTTTCCATTTCACCGCCACCCCCCGGGTGTATCGTGCGTCAACACTCGCTATTTTTTCTCGCTCCTGGTGCAGTTTCTTATCAAACAGCACAGTAAAACGGTGTAGCCGTCCCTCAACATCCTGTTTCCCAAGGTTAAGCTCCCACCCATCCGTAAAGCTGATCAGCCATGCGCCTCTGGACTCCATAATCACGCCGTTCACATCCAGTCCCACTTTGGCTAGCTCCGCCTTCCATTTCTGGAAGTTATCAAAGACCAGTCGCTCGCTGTGCGGCGGTCCAATCAGCGAAGGCAGGCCGTTCACCACAACGCCGGTTTCTTTAACGAACAACCGCCCGGCTTCGTTGATATAGCCCTGGTTGCGCCATCTGACAAAAGGCTCTTCCTCTTCCAGATCCACTTGCACAGCGTCCGGCCACAATCTCGAGATGGAAGCCCTCTTTATCCAGGGATGGGTTTCCAGGCTTTTGCGCACGCCTTCCAGATCGGATGTGAAAAAGCTGGCGTTGAGCAACGGCGCTAGCAGCTCTTTCACCTCTCCGCGGCTCACGTAATTCAACTCACCGACCACCTGAACCGTGGCGACTGGACGGTCCAACCATTTGACGCCAGCGATCAACGCGCTTAACACCAACAGCCAAAAGCAGAAGATCGATACGTGCAGCAGTACCCGATTCCACGGGATAAAGGCCAGCAGTCGCACGATCGCAGCCGGCCCGGTATTCCGGTTGTCGGCGCGCTCCCTTGCGCGGGTCGCAGTTGCGCCGCGTCGGGAACCAAGCGATTTGTCGAGCTGCTTCTTCATTGGCGTCATTAGCTGTAGCGACTCTCAGTTACTTGCCTTGGCGCAACTGTCGTTACGCACGTCCGTACATTTCAATTTTGTCCAGTCGTCCTTGACTGCCATCCAGGTCGATCGTCGTCCTGGTTACAATGTCGTACCAAGTATGCTCAAAACCAGCTGTTCAAAGCTTAATCCAGAGGCTTTTGCGGCCATGGGAACTAGACTATGGTCCGTCATCCCAGGCACCGTATTCGCTTCCAGCAGCCAAGGCTGGCCGGATGCGTCACACATGACGTCCACCCGCCCCCATCCAGAACAGCCAATGGCGCGATAGGCGTGCAGAGCCAGCGTTTTGAGCTCGTCTTCTTTGTCCTGAGATAAGCCACAGGGCAGAATGTAACGCGTGTCGTTCACCAGATACTTGGCTTCGTAGTCGTAAAACTGGCGGTCTGTCTCCAGCTTGATGGCCGGCAACGCGTCCTCACCCAGAATAGAGACTGTGTATTCCGCGCCGGTTATCCACTGCTCTGCGATCACGACTGAATCAAATTTCGCCGCTTCCAGATATGCCGCCTCCAACTCTTCAGCGGAAGCCACTCTACGCATACCGATACTGGAGCCTTCATGAACAGGCTTCACCATCAACGGATGTCCCGCGCCCACTTCCTGCACGATGGCATTCCAGTCACATTCGGCGTCCAACACGGCATACTTGGGCGTCGGGATACCCATGGTTTCCCACAACTGTTTGGTGCGCAGCTTATCCATGGCCAAGGCGGACGCGAGAACGTCGCTACCGGTGTAGGGCTTGTTCAGCAGGGTTAACAGTCCCTGCATGGTTCCGTCTTCTCCGCCACGGCCGTGCAATACGATGAATGCGCGATCAAAATCGCCGTCCAATAAGGGCTGCAAGCCATCGCGCGGATCGATATGAAAACAGTCCACACCAGCGTTACGTAAGGCCGCGAGCACTTGCCCGCCACTTTTCAGAGACACGTCCCGCTCAGCGGATGCGCCTCCGAACAGCACCGCCACTTTGCCGAAATCGGCGGGCGGCAGGTCTTTTACTTTTTCCCAACTGAGGACCGTCATATACGCTTTAATTACCTTGTTGCTTCGTTACGCCAGCCGCTATTGCAGCCCGCCTTCAGCCAATACCCCGGCCACTGAGCCGATGTCTCCCGCGCCTTGCGTCAGTAATAGATCGCCGTCCTGAAGCACGCCGCTCAACACTGCTTTTACATCCTGCCCACGTTCGATAAATATTGGGTCAAGCTGTCCACGCTGCCGGATACTGCGGCAGAGACTGCGTCCATCCGCCCCCGGGATTTCTTTTTCCCCCGCGGGATAAACATCCATCAGCACCAACACATCCACTTTGGACAACACCTGCACAAAGTCTTCGTACAGGTCGCGGGTGCGCGTGTACCGGTGGGGCTGGAATACTGTCACCAGACGCTTATCCGGCCAGCCGTCGCGAATGGCTTTGATGGTGGCGTCCACCTCTCTCGGGTGATGACCATAGTCATCAACCAGCATGACCGAGCCATCAGCCACCGGATAATTTCCGTAAACCTGAAACCGACGCCCCACGCCCTGAAATTTATTCAGCGCAGAGACAATCGCTTCGTCGGCAATCCCTTCGTCAGACGCTACCGCTATCACCGCCAGCGCATTCAGTACATTGTGCTTGCCCGGCATGTTCAGGCTGATGCGCAAGTCGGGCTGATCGCCAGGGCGCTTCGCAGTAAAGGATGTCTGCATCCCCTGCTGTGCGATATCCACGGCCCGCACATCCGCTTTCTCGTTAAATCCATAGGTGATGACGGAACGCCCTACGCGGGGAATAATTTCACGCACCACCGGATCGTCGTAACACATCACCGCCACGCCGTAGAAAGGCAGGTTATGCAGGAAGTCGACGAAGGTCTGCTTCAGCTTCTCAAAGTCGCCGCCATAGGTGTGCATGTGGTCTGCGTCTATGTTTGTCACAACTGACACCATTGGCGTCAGGTGCAGGAACGACGCGTCGCTCTCGTCCGCTTCGGCCACCAGATATCGAGAGGCGCCCAGCTTGGCGTTGGTTCCTGCGCTGTTCAGACGACCACCGATAACAAACGTTGGGTCCAGACCCGCTTCACCTAAAACGGACGCCATCAGACTGGTTGTCGTTGTCTTGCCGTGGGTGCCTGCGATGGCGACGCCATGTCGGTAACGCATCAACTCCGCCAGCATTTCCGCGCGGGCGATGACCGGAATACGTTGCTCGTTGGCCGCCGTCACTTCCGGGTTGTCTTTGGCTACGGCGCTGGATGTCACCACCACATTCGCTCCGGCAATATTCTGCGCGGTATGGCCGAAGGTGATGATCGCCCCCATATCGCTCAAACGTCTGGTCGTTGCGGACTCTTTCAGGTCTGAGCCGCTGATTTCATAACCCTGGTTCAGCAGCACTTCCGCGATGCCGCACATACCGGAGCCGCCAATGCCCACAAAATGTATGCGTCTGATACGGCGCATTTCGGGCGGTCCCCAAACGGTATTCTTCATAGTTGTCTCAGTCATTGGCGCATGCCTCCCAACAATACTTGACCACTTCTCTGGTCGCTTCGGGCTTGGCTAACGTCCGTGCGGCGTTCGCCATTTCCAGCAGTTTTTGCGGCTGCCCGAGCAGGGAAGTCAAAGTCTCTGCCAATCTTTCCACTGTTAAATGATCCTGTTGAAATATCTTCGCCGCTCCCGCCTGTTCCAAGTGTCGGGCATTCGCGGTCTGGTGATCGTCCACCGCATGTGGGTAAGGCGCCAGCAGGGCTCCCAGTCCCACAGTACAAAGCTCCGCAAGGGTCAACGCCCCTGCTCGACATAAAGCCAGGTCAGCATTTGCATATACGCTGGCCATGTCTTGTAAAAAATCGTGGACTTCCGCCTCCACTCCCAAGCTCGCATAAAGCTCGCGACAGGCTTGGTCCTTACCCTCGCCCGCTTGATGCACGATTCGTGGACGCAAAGCCTCTGGCAAGGCCGCAATCGCTTTAGGCGCCGCTTCATTTAAAGCCAGAGCGCCGCGACTGCCGCCAAGAATAAGCAGCGTGGGTTTTCTTGAGCCGATTCCCCGCTCCTGCGGCGAGGGCAACGCCACCAGTTCGTCTCTGACCGGATTACCCACGGTCACAACCGATTGCGCCTGAGCAAAGGTCTGCGGGAAAGCTTCCAATACATAGCGCGCGCCGCGAGCCAGCCAACGGTTAGTCATTCCCGCAATCGCATTCTGTTCGTGAATCACCAGAGGCGTGCCGGTCAAACAGGCCACGATGCCGCCAGGTCCTGACGCAAATCCACCCATTCCCAACACACAATCGGGCTTTTCCTTACGGAATACGCTGAATGCCTGCCATAGGGCGCGCATCAGGTTGACCGGCGCCATCAACAATGCAACCGCGCCTTTGCCCCGCAAGCCGCCAATTGTGATTAAACGCATAGGAATGTCAGTGCCACTGATAATACGCTCCTCCATTCCTCCGCGTGCGCCCAGCCAGACGACCTTCGCTCCCTGTTCGCGCAACGCCAGCGCAGACGCCAGCGCTGGGTATACATGCCCGCCGGTGCCACCCGCCATAACCAGGAAAGTCTTGCCGCTCATCGCTGGGCGCCTCCCCGGTTTTTCACTTTTGGCGACGTCTCTTCATTCTGTTCGCCGCTCACCGCCTCGGAGCCAATTCGCAGCAAAATCGCCACGCACAGGCTACTGATAATCAAACTACTGCCGCCGTAACTGATCAGCGGCAACGTCAAACCTTTGGTTGGCAACAGTCCGGTGTTCACGCCCAGGTTGATCAACGCCTGACCGCCCAGCAACAGCGTGACGCCATAGCCGGTGTAGGCGTTAAACAGCTGACCCGCACGTTCCGCCATCCGCGACACATGCATGCCGCGCCACAGCAACACGCCAAACAACACGATAATCAACAAGCTACCCAGCAGACCCAGCTCTTCCGCGATAATCGCGAACACGAAGTCGGTGTGCGCTTCAGGCAGATAAAAAAGCTTTTGTATACTGTTACCCAGACCTACGCCGCTCCACTCGCCGCGCCCGAAAGCGATCAGCGCCTGAGTCAGCTGATAACCGCTGTCAAACTGATCCGCCCAGGGGTCGGTATAAGCCGTCAACCGCTTCAAGCGGTAGGGCTGTGATACCGCCAACAACGCCACGCTACCCACGCAGAACATCAACAGTGCGGCGAACCGGCTTAACGCCACGCCGCTTAAGAAAATCATTCCGACCACCGCGCACATGGTGACAACCAAGGCGCCGAAGTCTGGCTCCATCAGCAACAGCAACGCCACCAGCGTCAGCACCAGCAACGGCTTGGCGAAGCCCCACCAGCTGCCGCGCACTTCGTCCAGGCGGCGCACCAGATAGCTGGCGGTGTATATCGCCAGGCACACTTTGGCGATTTCCGACGCCTGGATATTGATCACTCCCAGACTGATCCAGCGGGTGCTGCCGTTAACTGTCCTCCCGATGCCGGGAATCAGCACCGCCACCAGGAAACCCAGCGCCACCACCAGCAGTATCCAGCTTTGCTTGTGCCACCATTGCAGAGGCAGCCGCAAAATCACAAAGCCAACTGCAACGCCGGCCAGCAGGTACGATAAATGCCGCCACATGTAGTACAAGGCCTGTCCATTAGCGTCGTCAGCGAAGTCAACCGACGCCGAGGTCACCATGATCAAGCCAATGGCCGCCAACGCCAGGGCGGAGCCCAGCAACGGCATATCCAGCGTCATCGTCTGGGTGTTTTTGGAAGCGGTAAGCGTTAACGTACTCATAACGCCCTCACCCATTGCTTGAACTGGTCGCCGCGATCCTCGTAGTTTTTGAACATGTCAAAACTGGCGCAGGCTGGAGACAGCAACACCAGATCGCCAGCAGAGGATGTTTCCGCCGCCAGCTTAATCGCCTCTTCCATCGTTTCAGCTGACAACGTCATTGCGCCGCCAGCGAGTGCTTCTTTTAATTTGGGGCCGTCTTCACCAATGATGATCAACGTGGACACCCACTCTTTCACCGCCGGAGCCAAAGGAGCAAAGTCCTGACCTTTCCCTTGTCCGCCGCAAATCAACACGATTCCACCGTTCGTAACAGGACCCAATCCGGCCAATGCCGCCTGAGTCGCTCCCACGTTAGTGGCTTTAGAGTCATTGATGTAGGCAACTCCGTCTTTATCCGCCACCCACTCACAACGGTGGGTCAGCCCCGTAAATTCTCTCAACGCCTGCAGACAGGGCTCGCACTCCAAACCTGCGGCATCCGCCAGCGCCAGTGCGGCCAGGGCGTTGCTCCAGTTGTGCTTGCCGCGAATGCGCATCTGCTCCACTGGCAAAAGCTTTTCCGCGCCATACGCCAGCCAGGCGTCGCCATTTTCCTCCAGCACGCCATATTGTCCTGGCTCAGGCTTCTTCAACGTAAACCAGGTAACTTCCGCGTCCCGGCTCAGGGGCGGTTGCGCCAACGCATCATCACGATTCAGCACTTGACGACGACAGCCATAGAACACTCTCAACTTGGCGAGGTGGTAAGCCATCATGTCCGCATAGCGGTCCATATGGTCTTCAGACAGATTCAACACAGTGGCCGCCAGTGCGCCCAGGCGATCAGTCGTCTCCAGCTGGAAACTGGACAGCTCCACCACGTACAGCTCCACCCCGTCCGCCAGCAAGTCCAGCACTGGCGTTCCCAGGTTGCCGCCTACGGCGACGTTCACGCCGCAAGCCTTCGCCATCTCGCCGACCAGCGTGGTCACAGTGCTTTTGCCGTTGGAGCCGGTGATCGCCAAAATGGGCGCATTGGCTTCACGACTGAATACGTCTACGTCGCCACAGATCTTGACTTGCCCTTTCACCGCCTGCAGGTCTGGATGACTCAATGGCACGCCAGGGCTCAACCAGATTTCGTCGGCGCGCGCCAACATGTCCTGATCCAACCCGCCGGTCACCACCTGCACATCCGGATTGATCGCATTAAGCTCCGCCAGCCCAGGAGGATTTTCGCGCGTATCCATCACGCAAAAGCCATAACCGCGCCGTGTCAGATAATCCGCGCAGGACAGCCCGGTCTTACCTAACCCGATAACAGCGATATTACGGTCGCGCGCCAAAATCGACATGAACGAATTACCTGATCTTCAACGTCGCCAAACCAATCAGCACCAGCACTACGGTTATGACCCAAAACCGCACGATAACTCTCGGCTCCGGCCAGCCTTTGAGCTCAAAATGGTGGTGCAACGGAGCCATGCGGAAGATACGCCTTCCGGTCAGCTTGTATGACGCCACCTGTAGAATCACGGACACCGTCTCCATTACGAACACGCCGCCCATTACAAAAAACACCAATTCCTGACGGACGATAACCGCCACAACGCCAAGCGCGGCGCCAAGCGCTAATGCGCCAACATCCCCCATGAACACCTGCGCCGGATAAGTGTTGAACCAGAGAAAGCCCAGCCCTGCGCCAACTAGCGCACCCAGGAATATCACCAGTTCACCGGTTCCCGGCAGATAAGGAATATGCAGGTACTCTGCAAACTTCACGTGACCGGACAAATAAGCGAACACGGCCAAGGCGCCGCCCACCATTACGGTTGGCATAATCGCCAGCCCATCCAGGCCGTCAGTCAGGTTGACGGCATTACTGCCGCCCACGATGACAAAGTAAGTCAACAGCACAAACCCCACTCCAAGCGCCAGGGTGACGTCCTTGAAGAAAGGAACGATCAACGTCGTTTCCTGCGGCAAATGGGCGGTCTTGAATAACACGACGGCCGCGCCAAAGCCGAACACGGACTGCCAGAAGTACTTCCAGCGCGCCGGCAAACCTTTAGGGTTTCTCTCGACGACTTTGCGCCAGTCATCCACCCAGCCGATGGCGCCGAACAACAGGGTCACGCCCAATGTGATCAGCACGTAGCGATTCGTCAGGTCCGCCCACAACAATGTGCTCACTGCAATCGCCACCAAAATCAAAGCGCCGCCCATAGTCGGCGTGCCGGCTTTGCTGAAATGGCTCTCAGGGCCATCGTCTCTGACCGCTTGCCCGATCTGGTAATAGCTGAGCTTGCGAATCATCACCGGACCCACCAGCAAAGAGATCAGCAGCGCCGTTAAGACACCCAGGATCGCACGCAGCGTGAGGTACTGGAACACACTGAAAATGCTGAAATACTGCGCTAGAAAATCAGCTAACCAGACTAGCATTTAGCCCCGTCTCCCATCGCGTTTGATGAACGGACGTTCATACGATTTCATTTCTCCACAATCTGCTTCACAACGTTTTCCATCGCCGCGCTCCGTGAGCCTTTCACTAGCACCGTAGTGTTAGAATCCAGGCGCTCGCGCAACCATGCGGCGATGTCGTCATGAGTAGTAACAACCGGGGACGCATCCCCGAAACCTTCACGATATTCCGCCGCCCAGCGGCCTATTCCCAATAACATGTCTACGCCATTGTCCCTGGCGTATTGAGCGACCTCCCTATGCGCTTCCTCCGCAACGGAGCCCAGTTCTCCCATGTGCCCCAGCGCAACGATTCGACGCCCTGGATAGCGGGCCAGGACGTCAATCGCGGCCTTCACTGAAGTTGGGCTGGCATTGTATGTGTCATCAAGAATGACACTCCCATTAATTCCCAGTAACTTGTTCATGCGGCCTTTTACAGGAACCGCTGACGCGAGACCGTCGCGGACTTCATTCAACGTCCATCCCAACGCCAATGCAGCAGCTGCAGCGGCCAACGCGTTGCGCACGTTGTGCGCACCCGGCAACGGCAGCGTCGCATCAATGTCACCCTCTGGCGCGCACAACTGAAACGTGGAGCCGTTTAGCTCCAGGTTCACGTCTTGCGCTCTCACCATCGCAGACTCATCCATACCAAAACTGATAACTTTGCGCGCCCCCGCCATTTCCACCCATGCGGAGAAGTTAGCGTCGTCTTTGTTCAGCACCGCCACGCCATCTTCAGGTAAACCACAGACGATCTCGCCCTTGGCTTTAACAATGCTCGCCAGATCGCCAAACCCTTCGATATGCACGGCGGCGGCGTTATTCAGAATCGCCACCTGCGGGCGCGCAAGCGCCACTGTGTAGGCGATCTCTCCCACCGCACTGGCTCCCAGCTCAAACACCGCGCTTTTGTGAGCGTCAGTCAACTGCAGCAGGCTCAATGGCGCGCCAATGTGATTGTTGAAGTTGCCCTGGGTCTTACAGACCTCGCCGCGCTGGGACAATATAGAAGCCAGCAGCTCTTTCACCGTGGTCTTACCCGCGCTGCCGGTGACAGCCGCCACTGGTCCGTCGAAGCGACTCCGGTTCAGGGCGCCCAGCCGTCCCAGACCAACCAAGCTATCGGGCACGATAATCTGCGCCGCGTCCGCCGCCACTTTGCGTTGCGCCAGTACGGCGACAGCGCCCTTAGAAACAGCGGCGTCTATATATTCATGGCCATCGAAGCGGTCGCCTTTCAACGCGACGAACAAAGCGCCGGAGCAATCCGCCCGGGAATCGGTCGTCACGCGCGTGAAAGCAACATTGTCGCCTTCAGCCGTTCCGTCGACCGCTTTCGCTATGTCATCTGTCAACCAGTCTCCGATCATCGTCTCTATCTCTTTTTCATCTCTTCATCAAATTTCGCCGTTGGCGGAGCTTCTCACGCCAGCGACAGAGGCCAAACAGTCGCGGGCTATCTCAATGTCCGAGAACGGCATGCGCCGCCCTTGAATCTCCTGGTAATCCTCGTGTCCTTTGCCGGCCAGTAAAATCACATCCTCCAGGGCGGCATGCTCCACTGCGAAACGGATGGCGTCATTTCTGGGACGCACCACTTGAAAGTGCGCGCCTTGTTCCGCGCCTTTCACAATCTGCGCGACAATACTTTCCGGATCTTCTCCACGAGGATTGTCATCAGTCAGCACCACCTCATCCGCATATTGCGCAGCGACGGCCCCCATCAAAGGCCGCTTGCCTGGATCTCGGTCGCCGCCGCAGCCAAACACGCACCAGAGACGTCCAGGGCAATGCCTGCGCGCCGCCTTCAATGCAACTTCCAGGGCATCCGGCGTGTGCGCGTAATCCACCACAACGGTCGGAGCCTTATCTTCATGCAGCGGCTGCATACGTCCCGCCACTGGCGTCAATCGCGCCATCTGCTGACGTACAGCCTGCGGCTCCGCCTTCAATGCCGACATGGCCGCGCAAGCAGCCAACGCATTGGATAAATTAAATTCACCAACCAGCGCCAAGCGCGCGGGTTCACGGGTTGCGCCAAGATCAAGCTCAAAGCTCATTCCATCGGCGTCAAAATGTACGTCTTCCGCACATACGTTCGCCGCGGACTGATCTCGTTTTCCGACGCTAAACGTCAGCGTTTTCGGCCCTTGCAGCTCTTGCGCCCAGCGCGCGCCATATGGGTCATCCTGATTGAAGACTTTCCAGCGCACTGAGTCCGACAGGAACAGCCGTTTTTTTGCTTCAGCGTACGCCTCTAGCGTGCCGTGATAATCCAAGTGATCCCGGGTGATGTTGGTCAACACCGCGACATCAAAGTTAACGCCCGCCGCTCTGTCCTGATCCAGCGCATGGGAGGACACCTCCATCGCCACCAGTTCAATGCCTTCATCACGCAACTCCGCCAGCACCCGGTGCAGAGACACTGCATCCGGCGTGGTATGCGTCGTCGCTTTCAGACTGTTCGGGCGACCGTAGCCAAGCGTGCCGACTACCGCCGCCGACATCCCCAGCCCTTCCGCCAGTTGCGCAACGTAATGGGTGACGGAGGACTTACCGTTAGTACCGGTGACTCCCACCACTTTCATGCGATGCGTCGCCTGACCAAAAAACCGGTGCGCGATAATCCCGACCACTGGCCGCACATTATCGAGCTCAATAAAGACAACATCGCCTTTTTCATAAACATGCTGACGCGTTCCTGGCAGCAGCACTGCACGAGCGCCTCTGGCCAGCGCATCCTCCACATATTGAGCGCCATTTGAACTGACGCCCTCAGCCGCGACAAATAAAGCGCCACTGGTGACTTTTCTGCTGTCTTGCTGGATATCAGACAGCCAGCAGTCCAAAGCGGCTGGCACCTCCGTGATTCCCTTTAACAGTTCCGCCAGTCGTTGTTGCGCGACACCCGGCATATCAGCCTCCATTCCTTTTGCTATCGGAGCCGCTTGCTCCTGCGACCATAGGGATAGCCCGATCCGGCGCCACATTCAGCAGGCGCAACGCATTGGCCACCACTCTGGCGAAAACCGGCGCGGAGACTTCTCCGCCGTAATATTCAGAGCCCTGCGGTTCATTCATCAAGATCGCCATCGCCAGTCTGGGCTTCTCAACCGGAGCCAAACCTGCAAACACCGCGTTATAGGCGTCATCCGCATAGCCATGCTCGCCAACTTTGTGAGTGGTGCCGGTTTTACCCGCCACACGATACTCCGCGACATGCGCCCGGGTTCCTGTACCGCCCTTTAACACCACTGTCTCCAGCATTTCCCTGATGTGCTTGGAAATGCCCGGCGACATAACCTCCTGCGGAGAAACTCCTTGCTGTCCGCCCTTAATCAAACTTACTGGCCTGCGCACGCCATCGGCGGCGATCGCCATGTATGACTGAGCCAGCTGCAGCGTAGTGACTGACAGTCCGTAACCGTATGACAGCGTCGCCAGGCGAATCGGCTGCCATTTGGTGAAATTCGGCAACACGCCTACCGCTTCCCCTGGAAACTCAATGCCAGACGACTGTCCAAAGCCAGCTTGGTAGAAAGTTTCAAAAACCGCTTCTCCGCCGATTTTCAACGCCACCTTGCTAGTTCCGACATTGCTGGACTTGGTAATGATAGAAACCAGGTCCAACGTGCCGTAGTCGCGAGCATCGCGAATAGTCTGCCCATTCAAACGCAGGAAACCCGGACTGGTGTTGATCCGGGTTTCCGTTGTAAAACTCCCTGTCTTAAGCGCTGCGGCTATCGACAAGGGTTTGACGGTGGACCCGGGCTCGAACAAATCCGTCACCGCCCGATTTCGCAACCCCGAGGGGTTCATACTGTCCCGATTATTGGGGTTGAACGAAGGCTGGTTAACCATCGCCAGCACTTCTCCGGTCCTCACATCCAGTATCACCAGCGACCCGGATTTTGCGTGGTGCGCCTCAACCGCCGCCTTTAATTCCCGATACGCCATATACTGCAAACGCAAATCGATACTGAGCCGCAGGTCAGTACCGGATTGCGCGTCCTGCAGCAGGCTCAAGTCCTTAATCACATAACCACGGCGGTCCTTCAGCACCTTTTTGCTGCCATTAACGCCGCGCAGATACTCATCAAAAGCCAGCTCAATGCCTTCCTGACCTTTTTCGTCGATATCCGTGATGCCAACGATATGCGCCGCCACTTCCCCAGCAGGGTAATAGCGTTTGAATTCGCGTTTTGCGTACAGCCCTTGCAGTTTCAGGTCCATCGCCAAGCGCCCGGTTTCCGGCGATAGTTGGCGCTGTACGTAAATAAACTCTTTGCCTTTATGACGACGCAGCCGCTTCACCATCTCGTCGGACTGCATGCCCAGCAAATCCGCCAGCTTACGCCAGCCTTCATCATTCTCCTGCGCTTCTTGCGGGTTCGCCCATAAGGTCACAACCGGCGCGCTGACCGCCAAAGGCTCGCCGTTGCGATCCAGTATCTTGCCGCGGGTCGCCTGAATCGGCTCAACCCGTACTGTGCGCATATCGCCTTGCGAACGCAGGAACTCATGATTAATCACCTGCAAGTCAATAACGCGCCAGACCAGCACGATAAAACACGCGACCAACACGATAGCCACAGCGTAATAGCGCCAGAGCATGGCCGGGGCTGCTTGCCCGCTCTCAGTCTGCTCCATGGCGCCTCGTTGAGCTGTCCGCCGGTCGTTGGCTTTCATCTCACAATCTCTATCTTGGTGGCGTCAGGCACATGCATGCCAAAACGCTGATCCGCAATCTGCTCCACTCGGCTGTGCGCGCTCCAGGCGCTTTCCTCCAGCAATAGCTGGGTCCATTCGCGCTCGTAGCGGTCTTTATCCCGCTGCAGCGTCTGTAGTTCAATAAACTGCTGCCGGTTCAAATGCACGGCGTACACCGTGGCGACGCCGGACACCACCAGAGCCGCCAACAATGACAAAGTGATCAACGCCCGCCCCTTGATCATGCTTGCGGCAAGGCGACACGTCTCACCCCACCACTCCAGTACGACGGGCAAAATCGGCTCACGAACCGTTTTGCTGCGTCTTGTCGTCAGTGGCGTAGCCTGACCTGTAGAACGAATCAAAATCATCAACATTTCTCCAATACACGCATTACGGCGCTGCGCGCCCGTACATTGGCCGCGAGTTCAGTTTCGCCTGCGCGGATTTTCTTACCTACCAATTTGGCTTTTGGCGGCGCATCATCCACCACCGGCAGCCATTTCGGAGTCTTGGGCCCTCGTACAATATCCCGCATGTACTGTTTGACCATGCGATCTTCGAGAGAATGGAAGCTGATAACCGTCAGGCGTCCGCCTGGCTTTAGCACTCCAAACGCCTGCTCCAGCCCCTGGGCCAGATCGTCCAACTCCCTGTTGATGTATATCCTGATAGCCTGAAACGCTCGCGTCGCCGGATTCTTGCCTTTCTCCCAGCGGGGATTAGCCGCCGCGACAATTTCCGCCAGCTGCAAGGTCCGGGTAATGGGCTGAGTCTGACGCGCCGCCACGATGGCCTTCGCCATCCGCCGCGCAAAACGCTCTTCGCCCAGGTCCCAAAGCACCTTGCTAATTTCTTCTTCTTTTGCGGTATTCACCCATTCTGAAGCAGACTGTCCGCTGTCCGGGTCCATCCGCATATCCAATGGCCCGTCCTGCATAAAGCTGAAGCCCCTTTCGGCTTCATCCAACTGCGGGGAGGAAACACCCAAGTCAAGCAGTACGCCGTCAACGCCAGGCCATTGCAGTTCCGCAACAAACGAGGCCATGTCAGCAAAGGAGCCTTGCCGGAATAGAAATCTGTCATCGCCAGAAAACCTTTCCATCGCCGTCCGCCTCGCACGTGGATCTTTGTCGATACCCAGCAGTCGCCCTTGCGGCCCCAGCGCTTTCAATATCTCCGCACTGTGTCCGCCGCGCCCGAAGGTGCCGTCTATATAAAGCCCATCCGCCTTGACGCCCAGAGCCTCAACAGCCTCGGCCAATAAAACCGTTACGTGTCCGTATTGATTACTTTCCATAGTGTTATAGCGCGATGTTCATCAGTTCTTCTGGGACATCCTGACCAAGCGCATCCTCGTCCAGATATTCATCGCGCCGCTTCGTCCAGTGATCTTCGTCCCACAACTCAAACTTCTTACCCTGACCCAATAGAATCAATTTCTTATCCAGATATGCGTATTCACGTAACGGCTGAGACAACAACACGCGTCCCGCACCATCAATTTCAAGTTCAGTGGCGTGGCCCAACAAGAGCCGCTGGATGCGCCGAGTCGCCGGGTTGTACGCGGGAAGCGCGGCGATCTGGCTTTCAATCTGTTCCCACTCCGGCAATGGATAAATCAGAAGGCAGCGTTCTTGTGTATCAATGGTCGCAATCATTTGGTTATTGCTTATTTCGGCAATACGATCCCGGTAACGCGTCGGCATAGCAAAGCGCCCCTTTGAATCCATGTTGATCGCATTGACCCCTCTAAACACTTATTTGCCCATCTCAGAAGGTTTTCGCCACAAAAAACCACAATCATCCACTTTTACCCACTTTTACACACTATAGAAAGCGGAAGGCATTATTTCAAGATGATTAAGTTACGGATGGGTCAATAATTTCCTCTTAAAAGACAAGTAGTTACAGAAAAAAAGGGGAAAAAATAGACAGATTTGAGACAAAAATAGCTTTGCAATCAAAGCGCTAGAGGAATTTCTTTAGATACAAGCTCGCATCTAAGAATATTTAGCTATAAAGACCGCATTGGTAAATAAAACGAGGTATGTGCACGCCCAATTATCGGCCGCACAGTTTCATTGTTAAGAGAAGTTAACCCTGAAACTCTCATACGCAAGAGTTTCAGGGTTAAAAAGAGAAAAGAAGAGCTTGTCTGTAAGCCGGGTTCTGTCGTGGACAGTCATTCATCTGGGATGCATGTCGCCATGCACCTCTAGCGACCTACCCGGATCCAGCGTGGGCCACGCCATTGGATCCCTATTTGGTCTTGCTCCGAGTGGGGTTTTCCATCGCCATGGACTGTTACCAGCCATGCGGTGCGCTCTTACCGCACCATTTCAACCTTACCGTTCTGCCGAAGCAGACTTAGGCGGTATACTTTCTGTTGCACTTTCCGTCGACTCGCGCCGCCCAGGCGTTACCTGGCACTTTGCCCTGTGGAGCCCGGACTTTCCTCCATCCCGCGCCCAATAAAGGATGCGAAACAGCGACTGCCTAACAAGCTCTGGCGGCAAGATTAGCGATTTCCCTCTTCCGACACAAGCTTTGCGCCAGCAAGTCATTAAAGAAGTCGCAAACTTACTCGCCCTTTAACGCCAGCGCCTGCTGATAAAGCTCATTCTTACCGACACCCGTCAACGAAGACGCCAACGCCGCCGCCTTTTTAACAGGCAATTCTTTGAGCAACGCCTGCAGCAATTGCGACACTTTGATTTCCACAGAGTCGCCTTGCTCTTTGCGCCCCCCCTTCACCAACACGACGAACTCCCCGCGCTGCTGATTTCCATCCGCCAGCATCCAGGCTTTAACCTCCTGAACACAGCCCGCTTTTATCGTCTCGAAGGTTTTGGTCAGCTCTCTGGCGATCACCACCTCCCTGGCGGCCCCCATCACCGCCTCTAAATCTTCCATCATCGCCAAGATCCGATGAGGAGACTCATAGAACACCATGGTCCGGGGTTCGTCAGCCAGCTCCTGCAAACGCCCACGCCGCCCAGAACCCTTGGCGGGCAGAAACCCTTCGAAGACAAACCGTTCACTCGGCATGCCGGAAGCGGATAAAGCCGCCACCAACGCACAGGCGCCGGGAACTGGCGTGACGGCGAAGCCAGCCTCTCTGGTCGCTCGCACCAACGGAAACCCCGGGTCCGATATCAACGGCGTCCCTGCATCAGATATCAGAGCGATGGACTTACCTGCCGCCAGTTCTGACAACAAGCGCTCTGTTTTCGCCTCTTCATTGAACTGATGCAAAGAGGTCATCGGCGCATCAACGCCAAAGTGACTCAACAACTTGCCACTGTGCCGAGTATCTTCCGCCGCAATCAGGTCCACCGATTTCAATATGGCGATCGCCCTGGGAGTCATGTCATCCAAATTACCAATCGGGGTCGCTACAATGTATAAAACACCCTTTGCTTCGCTCATAATTCTTTCATCTTGTTAATAACTGAAATTTCCACCCCAACCTTGGCCTTTGCTAGAATGGCCGTTGCTTTTATATTTACACTCGGCTTCTCGCATATCGCCGCCATTATATAACCGCCGCGGCCGGCCTAAGTTAACCATAAAACCGGCCTGACTTATAACTATTGCTCTCTGGTAAGCGCATGCAGCGAAAACATAATTATCCATTTCACGTCCTGCTTTTAACATTACTCCTGTCTTTTTTAAGCGGCTGTGAGGGCTTATCCGTCAGAGGCGGCGACTCCAGCTCGCAAGGCGCAACCTCTCAGGACGAAGCGGAAAGAGAGCTTCAGCTTGCTCAAAATACGCTACCGCCCGAGCAAGCCAACCACAAATTAAAAGCACTGGACATTTACTTGGCGCGAGGCGACTACGCAAACGCACAAAAAGTGGTGGAGTCCATCAACTCCACCACCCTGACTCAGCCCCAGATGGAGCAGTATATTATCCTCGGCGCGACACTGGCCCTGGAGCAGAATCGACCAGACCAAGCTCTTTCTTATTTCAACGCCGCCCCATCCGGCGCTTTCGCCAGCCGGCCCGTGGATATTCAGCTTCGCGCCAATGAACTGCACGCCAAAGCGCTTATGGCGACAGGCTCCTCATTGGACGCCGCACAACTTCTGGTTTACGCATCAGGTCTCTATACTGGCGAAGAGTATTGGCGGGTGCTGGATGACGTTTGGAACGCCTTGCGCGCCACGCCCAGCCTTGAGCTGAGCCGCGCGCTGGAAACGGCGCAAGACTACGACTGGCGCGGTTGGCTTGAACTGATCACCGCCGTACGTCAGAACCAGTTCAGCCTGGAAATGCAATTGGCGGCGCTAAAAAGCTGGCGCCAGCAATGGGCGGACCACCCTGCAGCCAAAAGACTCCCTGCCGAGCTCAAGATGCTGGCGGAACTGCCCAATGAGCGCCCCAGCAAAATCGCACTACTGGCGCCGCTAAGCGGTAATCTGGCTAAAGCAGGAGAAGCTATTCGTGACGGCTTCCTAGCCGCCTACTATCAAGATATCAACAGCAGCGAGAGCAACGGACAAGGCCCGGAAATTCAGATTATAGACTCAGGCTCTATCGAAAATATCGCCGACCTCTATCTCTCGCTGCAGCTGGAAGGTTACGACCTGATTATTGGCCCTCTGGAAAAAGAGGCCGTCGCCCAGCTTGCCGGCTTCCCTGAACTTGATCCTCCTGTACTAGCATTGAACTACCTGGACGAAGGCGTCACTCCGCCTCCCGGAATGTACCAATACGGACTCGCCGCCGAAGACGAAGTGCGCCAGATAGCCAGAAAGCTGATGTCGGAAGGAAAGCGCGGCGTCGCAGTGATTTACCCTGACTCACCCTGGGCGATAAAACTCGCCAGCGTGCTGGACAGAGAATACGAGGCAGCCAACCTGCCTTTACCTATCCCATACAAATATGTTGAGGGCGAAAATTATTCAGACGGCATCGCCCACCTGTTGCAGATCAACGCAAGCAAGCAAAGAGCCAGAAAGCTAAAGTCAGTTGCAGGCAAATTTGAGTATGAACCGCGTCGCCGACAGGATATTGATGCCATCATCATGATCTCTACGCCATATGTAGCCAGACAGCTAAAACCCTTACTGCTGTTTCACTACGCCAGCGACCTGCCAGTCTACGCTACATCACAAATTTACGGTGGCGTCCCTCAGCCAGATAAAGACCACGACTTGAATGGCATTCATTTTACGGAAACGCCTTGGTTATTGAGCCAGTCATTGCCACTCAAACAAGATATTCGTTATGTCGCAGACACCACGCGCTACGAAAGGCTGTATGCAATGGGCGCCGATGCTTACACTATCGCCCCACGACTCAGCCTCATGCGCCAATTTCCTGACAGCCAGATACAAGGCGCGACAGGCAACCTTTTTATGAATGACGCCCAGCAAATTCGCCGCATACTGGAATGGGCGATATTTGAAAGAGGCGTGGCGAAAGCGGAGTTAAACAGCCCTGAGCCAATCTCCCAATAATGCCCTTTAAGCGCCTGATCAAGTCTATTGATATTGGCCGCGCCGCAGAGAGCCAAGCGGAAAGTTTCGCACGCGCCCAAGGATTCACCATCCTTGAGCGCAACTTCCGCTGCAAAGGGGGAGAGATTGACCTCATCGCCAAACACGGCGAGCACTTGGTATTTATAGAGGTGCGCCACCGCAGCAGCGATAAGTTTGGCAGCGCAGCAGAATCTATTACTCAAAAAAAGCAGCAACGCATTATCCTTGCCGCAAACATATACCTTCAGAAGAAAGGTTTAACAGACATGCCATGCCGATTTGATGTTATCGTGGGAAACCTCAAATCAAATACCGGCTTTCAATGGATACCAGACGCATTTAGCTGCTGGTGACGCCACCTTTCGCACCAACGTACACCACCGTTAATTCCGGATTTTTATATGAACAGTATTGAACGCATCATCCACCTCTTCGAAGAAAGCATTAAAGCGAAGCAAGTTTCCGCACAATCACTCCCCCCACTGATTGAGGCGGCAGGCCAGTTGATGGTTCACGCTCTTCTTAGCGATCACAAAATTCTCTCCTGCGGCAATGGCGGCTCCGCCGGAGATGCGCAACACTTCTCCTCAGAACTGCTAAACCGCTTTGAGCGTGAGCGCCCCAGCCTACCAGCAGTCGCTCTGACGACTGACACTTCGACACTGACATCCATCGCTAACGACTACAGCTACAACGAAGTATTCTCCAAGCAGATACGCGCCCTGGGCTCTGAAGGCGACGTACTTTTAGCTATTTCCACAAGCGGCAATTCTGCGAATGTAATTCAAGCGATACAGGCAGCCCATGACAGGGGGATGAGAGTGGTTGCTTTGACAGGAAAAGATGGCGGAAACATGGCCTCCTTACTCCAGGCCGAGGATGTTGAAATCCGAGTTCCAATGACCTCTACCGCACGTATTCAGGAAGTACACCTGTTAACAATCCATACTCTTTGCGACTACATCGACCGCGAAATTTTTGGCCCAATAGACTAACGCAACAAAAAAGCCGGAAGCACGACTTTCACCATGCTTCCGGCTCTTCAGACTCTAAAGCTCTAATCTCTTATTTGACTATCTTCAGGCTCGGCTTGGAGCCATCTCGCCCTCCGCCTTTCGGTGGAGGCGTTGGAGAAGATCCTGGCTTACCCTTATTGCTAGGCGGCTCTGGAGCCCCGCCCGGTTCAGAACCAAAGACCATGCCCTGACCATTTTCCTTCGCGTATATCGCCAGCACCGCCATTATCGGAACGGACACTTGACGCGGCACGCCACCAAAACGAGCGCTAAACTCAAGATAATCATTACCTATGTTCAAGCCGCGCACCGCTTGCGGACTGATGTTAAGCACAATTTGGCCGTTGCTTACAAAGTCACGTGGCACATCTACGCCCTGAAGCGACGCATCCACAACCACGTATGGCGTTAGATGATTATCAAGAATCCACTCGTTCAGAGCTCGCAACAAATAGGGACGACTGGGAGTCATTGGTATTGCCAATTCAATTTGAGCTTTAGGGGCCCTGCATAGACCCCTTCAGTTAGAAGTATCAGCTAAACATTTCCTGTTCGATATCGGACAGGCTAGCTTTGAAGGACTCACGGGAGAACAGGCGGTCCATATACTTGATCAGCGGTTTAGCCGGCTTTTCAGGAAGCTCAATCTTCATGAGCTTCAGACGCCACAACAGTGGAGCGACGCAGCAGTCTACAATTGTAAACTCTTCGCTCATGAAATACGGCTTCTCCGAAAAGATCGGGGCGGCGGCTATCAAACTTTCACGAAGCTGTTTGCGCGCCTCTTCAACCTCTGCTGTATCAGATTTACCTTGCAGAACGATATCCGCCAGACTGCACCAATCCTTTTGGATTCGATACATCAACAAACGGCTCTGCGCCCGCGCAACCGGATAAACCGGCAAAAGCGGCGGATGAGGAAAACGCTCATCCAGATACTCCATCATGATGTTTGGTTCGTACAGCGACAGCTCACGATCCACCAGGGTTGGCAGCGTGTTATAAGGATTTAGGTCGGCAATCTCCGCAGGCTTATCATCAGGATCAACATCGATGATATCTACCGCCACACCTTTCTCAGCCAAAACAATACGGACTCTATGACTGTAGTGGCTCTGCGGATCAGAAAAAAATGTCATTGATGACCGTTTGGTCACGACTCCCATAGAATTACCTCGGTCGCTTGTAACTCAGATTATTCAGAAAGAAAAATTCCAGCACCGGGGCAACCCGATGCTGGAGCTTTTATCCAAGGTCGAACATTATACACGAAAAGACTAGTGAACGTCTTTCCAATATTCTCTGTTGAGGAGGTATGCAGGAACGAACAGAATCACCAGGAACAACAATACAAACGGAGCGATGTCTTCACTTTCCAGCCTTGAGGGCTCACCCACATAGGCCAGGAAGTTGACCATGTCGCGAATCGCAGCATCATACTCTTGCGGCTCCATGCTGCCCGTTGTAGCAAATGACTTACAACCTGGCGCACCAACTACTACACCACTTAGAGGATCTATACCCGCTTTACTGCCCAGTTCCGGCTTTTCAGCGCACAAGCCCTGCAGACCGACCAGGACATGGGGCATACCAACGTCTTTAAACACAACGTTGTTGACCCCCCATGGACGAGACTCATCTTTATAGAAGCCTCGCAGGTAGCTATACAACCAATTTGGTCCGCGCAATCTGGAGATCAATGTCAGGTCAGGAGGCGCAGCGCCAAACCAGCCTTTCGCCATAGAAGGAGCCATAGCGATATCCATCAGCTGTCCAATCTTCGCATCGCCGAAGATCAGATTCTCCTCGTAAAGATTGTGTGGAATACCAATATCGTCCGCCACACGCTCATAACGAGAGTATTTTAAAGAGTGGCAGCCCATGCAGTAGTTGGTAAACATCGCAGCCCCTCTTTGCATGGAAGGCTTATCACGAATATCAACATCCACATGGTCTAAGTGAACATCTCCGCCGCCGGATGCGTAAGCAAGAGACGTCACGCACGAGAGAAGCAGAACTTTCAGTATGCTTTTCATTAGTGAGTCACCCTCTCTGGTACAGGTTTAGTCTTTTCAGCTCTGGTATACCAAGGCATCAATAGGAAGTAAGCGAAATACAAGCCTGTAAACAGAGGCGCCATCCAGCTGGGTTGCTCATTAGCGGGCAGTGCGCCGCAAACGCCCAGAATCACGAAGCTCACCGCAAATATCAACAGCGCGACCTTACTCATCACACCTTTGTAACGAATAGATTTAACAGGGCTACGATCCAGCCACGGCAACACGAAGAGAATCGCAATCGCGGCACCCATGACAACCACACCCCAGAACTTCGCATCAACCCCAAACAACGGATAAGTAATTGCCCGCAACATGGCGTAGAAAGGCGTGAAATACCAAACAGGAGCAATGTGTTCAGGAGTCTTCAGGGGGTTGGCCGGCTCAAAGTTCGGCTTCTCCAGGAAATACCCATTCATTTCAGGGAAGTAGAACACTACCACACAGAATACAAAGAGGAAGACAACCAAGGCCACGATGTCATGCACCGTGTAGTATGGATGGAAGGGAATACCGTCTTTCGGAATACCATTCTCATCTTTGTTCTTCTTGATCTCAACGCCATCAGGATTGTTAGAGCCGACCTCATGGAGAGCAAGAATATGCAGAACAACCAAACCAAGCAGTACGATTGGCAAAGCGATAACGTGCAGAGCAAAGAATCGGTTAAGAGTAATACCCGAAATCAGGTAGTCGCCCCTGATCCACTGAGCCAGATCTTCACCCACATAGGGTATCGCGCCAAACAGAGAAACGATTACCTGCGCACCCCAGTATGACATCTGCCCCCAAGGCAACAAATAGCCAAGGAAAGCCTCAGCCATCAAACACAGATAAATTGTCATACCAAAAATCCAAACCAGCTCACGAGGCTTTTTATATGAGCCATACATGAGCCCGCGGAACATATGCAGGTAGACAACGACAAAGAATGCTGATGCGCCGGTTGAGTGCATCAATCGAATGAGCCACCCGAACTCCACATCACGCATAATGTATTCTACTGAAGCGAACGCCCCTTCAGCAGTCGGGTTGTAACTCATGGTCAACCAAATACCTGTAAGCAGCTGGTTAACAAGTACAACTAAAGACAACGAACCGAAGAAATACCATACGTTAAAGTTTTTAGGCGCATAGTACTTGCTCATGTGCTTTTCGAAGGCATCGACGACAGGCAGACGATCGTCGATCCACTGGATAAGCTTCTGCATTATGCGTTCTCCTTGTCATCACCTACGATGAGGTTCACGTCGTCAACATACATGTGGGGAGGCACTTCAAGATTCTTGGGAGCAGGTACGCCTTTGAAGACCCTTCCAGCCAAGTCAAACTTGCTGCCGTGACAAGGACAGTAAAAACCACCAACAGTTTCATCAGGAATAACTTCCGGCATGAATTTCGGAGAGCAACCCAAGTGAGTGCAGATTCCTACGAGTATGACGTATTCATCTTTGATTGAGCGGTGGGCGTTTTGAGCGTAAGCGGGTTGTTGCGGCTTTTCAGATTGCGGGTCCTGCAAATCGTCCGCAATCGAATCCAGCCCTTTCAGCATTTCTGGCGTTCTGCGCACTACCCAGACAGGCTTGCCCCGCCATTCAACCGTCATTTGTTGACCGGGTTCAAGTTTACTGATATTAACCTTAACAGGCGCACCAGCGGCTTTCGCTTTAGCGCTTGGGTTCCAGGAAGCGACAAAAGGCACCGCTGCGCCAATGGCGCCGATACCCCCAACGACCGAGGTTGCTCCCACCAGAAAACGACGGCGGCTCTTGTTCACGTCGTCTTTCGTCATACTAGGTTTCTCCCATCAGGCAGCAATTTGAGGCCAAAATCAGGCCATTATGCTCTTATTTCTTCAGGCGTAAAATCCGGCTGACATACTAATTAAAATGCCTTATCGATACAAGGACGACGCGCGCGTGGCATGGCGTTGTCTCAACAATATTGACCCAAGTTAAATATCCGTCGGACGGTTTTCGCTTATGCTCAGCGGAAACAAAAAAGCCCGGATTACCGGGCTTTTTATTTTTAGCGTATCGATTAACGCTTGGAGAATTGCGGACGCTTACGCGCTTTACGCAGACCGACTTTCTTACGCTCAACCTCACGAGCATCGCGAGTAACGTAACCGGCTTTACGCAGCGGAGAGCGATTCGCTTCATCATATTGAATCAGCGCACGAGTAATACCGTGACGAATTGCGCCCGCTTGACCAGAAGGGCCGCCGCCTTTAACGGTAACAAAAACGTCAAAGTTGCCGATAGCCTCCAACAGCTCTAAAGGCTGACGCACAACCATGCGAGCGGTTTCGCGACCAAAGTAAGAATCCAGATCAGTCTGGTTCACAGTGATTTTTCCGCTACCGGGTCTCAGGAAGACGCGAGCAGTCGAAGTTTTACGACGACCGGTACCGTAGTATTGAGTAACAGACATATCCACCTTCCTTAAATTTTCAGTTCAATCGGTTGCTGAGCGGTATGCGGGTGTTCAGCCGAAGCGTATACCTTGAGCTTTTTCAGCATCGCACGACCTAAAGGATTGCGCGGCATCATGCCTTTAACAGCTGTTTCGATAACACGCTCTGGAGCATGTTGAATCAGCTTATCGAAAGACATTTCTTTCAAGCCGCCAGGATAGCCTGTGTGGCGATAGTACATTTTGTCTTGTGCTTTGTTGCCAGTAACACGCACTTTTTCTGCGTTTACTACAACGATGTAATCCCCAGTGTCCACATGAGGGGTATATTCCGCTTTGTGCTTGCCCCTCAAGCGACGGGCGATTTCAGTAGAAAGACGTCCAAGCGTCTTGTCGGTCGCGTCTATAACATACCAGTCACGCTTTACGGTTTCTGGCTTAGCGCTGATCGTTTTCATTTAAATCCCGCCTTACTCTTAAATTCTCGGCTGATTAATCCAAATAAAACGCACGCTGATCCTTTCCTTCGAGGAAATTTACAACGACGTTCTGACTTTTCGGAACTTGGGCTTCGGGGCTTCGCCAAAGTTCCTTACTATATTGCAAATCCGGGCGCAGGATTATATGGCACTTCCTGTTCAATTGCTACTCTAAATCCAATTAATTACACGGTAGCGCAACGCCAAGGTCACACATCAAGATTTGGCAGGCCGAATGTCTCGATTGTGTTTTGCAGAACAATATCGGATATCTGTTCTGGGGCTTCTTCTCTCATAGCGCACAACGCATCAAATATTTGAGGAATAAGCTCAGGAGAATTACGCCGCCCTTGCCGGCCACATAAAGGCATATCAGGGGCATCGGTCTCCAACAGCAGAGACTCCAATGGAAACCTGGAGATCGCTTTTCTGGTTTTCTGGGCTCGGTCATAGGTGATAACGCCGCCAACCCCTAATTTGAGCCCCAGTTTCACAAACTGCATCCCCTCTTCGTAGCTTCCCGAAAAGGCGTGCACCACCCCACTCTTAACGCCAGATTCCTTGACCAGCCTGGCAAGCTGGCTATGGGTCTTTCTTGAGTGAAGAATGACGGAAAGATCACTCGCTTTAGCCATCCTCAGCTGTTCGCGCAAAAAAAACCGCTGCACGTCAAAGTCGATGCCTACTGTTGCGTCAAGCCCGCACTCCCCGACCGCTGAAATATCCGCACGTTGAGTACGCAACCTCTCAGCCAGTTCGTCCAGATGAAACACGGAATGCTCGTGCAGGTATAAAGGATGAATACCCAGCGCAAAATTGAGCTCGTCATAATGCGCAGCCATCTGAGATATGCGCGCCCAATTTTGGACGCCTACCGAGGGCGCAATAATGCGCTTTACACCCAACTCCCGAGCTTTGCGCAGAACCTCTTCTCTATCGTCATCAAAGTCGGGAAAGTCAAAGTGGCAATGGCTGTCAATGTAAACCGCCATCGCCAATGCCCTTAATGTTCCCTTGTCTTCCTGAACTGAACATCTGGATAACGCTCCATCGCCAGCTGCAAGTTGACATTCGTCGGGGCCAGATAGGTCAGACTGTCGCCCCCATCCAGAGATAAGTTTTCGGACACTTTCCGCTTAAACTCCTCTAGCTTTTTCACATCTTTCGCCTCAACCCAACGCGCAGTGGCGACGTTTACCGGCTCATACACCGCGTCCACTTTGTACTCAGATTTGAGACGATGAACTACCACGTCAAACTGCAACATTCCCACCGCTCCAACAATCAAGTCGTTGTTATTGAGCGGTCTGAATACCTGCACAGCGCCCTCTTCAGACAACTGAATCAGACCTTTTTGCAATTGTTTGGACTTCAAAGGGTCCTTCAGGCGAATACGGCGAAATAGTTCAGGGGCGAAGTTAGGAATACCGCTAAACTTAAACTCCTCCCCTTCGCTAAACGTATCGCCAATCTGGATAGTGCCGTGATTGTGCAAACCAATAATGTCGCCCGCGAATGCCTCTTCCGCCCGAGTTCGATCTCCCGCCATGAATGTCAGCGCATCAGCAATACGAACATCCTTGCCCAGTCGCACATGCTTTATTTTCATCCCCTGTTCGTAGCGTCCTGAGCAGACTCTCAAGAAAGCAATACGGTCACGATGAAGCGGGTCCATATTCGCCTGTATCTTGAATACAAAGCCAGAAAACTTCTCGTCTTCCGCTTCAACAACGCGCTTATCAGTCTCTCTGGGCTGGGGGGAAGGGGCCCACGCAACCAAGCCATCAAGCATATGATCAACGCCAAAGTTACCTAGCGCAGTACCAAAAAATACTGGAGTCAACTCGCCTGCCAAAAAGGCCTGATGATCAAACTCATGAGAAGCGCCTTGCAGTAATTCGATTTCACCGCGCAAGTTCTCTGCGTCCGAGCCAAGCACCTGATCCAATTCAGGGTTATCCAGACCCTTAATCGTGCGACCATCCTGGAGAGTATGCCCCTTACCAGTCTGGTATAAAATGACCTCATCCCGAAGAAGGTGATATACACCTCTGAAGCCTTTGCCCATTCCAATAGGCCAAGAAATAGGGGCGCACTTAATTTTCAGTACGTCCTCGACCTCATCCAGCAATTCCATTGGGTCTCGAATATCTCGGTCGAGCTTATTCATGAAAGTAATGATTGGCGTATCGCGCAGCCGCGTCACTTCCATAAGTTTGATGGTGCGCTCCTCAACGCCTTTTGCGCTGTCTATAACCATCAAGCATGAGTCAACCGCAGTTAAAGTACGATAGGTGTCTTCAGAGAAGTCTTCGTGACCCGGGGTATCAAGCAGGTTTACCAGAGAGTCGTCATAAGGAAACTGCATAACGGAAGTGGTTACGGAGATGCCCCGTTCTTTTTCCATTTCCATCCAGTCGGATTTCGCAAATTGACCGGACTTTTTACCTTTTACTGTACCGGCTTTCTGCAGCGCACCGCCATGCAAGAGTACTTTCTCAGTAATAGTGGTTTTACCCGCATCAGGGTGAGAGATAATGGCGAATGTACGGCGGCGTTTGATTTCTTCACGAAGTCCCATGACAAACCTTGAACATCTGGCGAATTGAGGGCGAACATTATAGCGCCGCAAACAGAGTGTCAAAAGCTATTGATAGCGACTGGAATCAAAGGTTCTAAGCACGTCCGGGAAATAAACCATCATACCTGTCGCCAACATCCCATTAATTACGCCTTCAGGCAAGGCAATCAAAGGGAGGTAAGCGAACATTAAAGAGTGATCCTGACTCCACTCCCCATCTACTAGCCAGCAGACAGTCATTCCAAACAGGATACTGGCGACTATCGACAGCCCTCCACCCAAGAAGCCGTTCACTAAAGGGTAAGCAAAAAATAACCTTCCGCCAGACTTCTTTTCCCTGTCCACCACCCATTTGGTCACAATAACAGGGATCAGCACCACCCCTAGAAAATTCAAAGGGAGCAATAGCCAAGGCGTTGCGCCCTGAAGCGCAAGAAGCAATAGCCCGATAAAGCCGGCAAATATCGCCAACTCCCAATCCAGGATCAAGGTCAATGCACTTAGAAGGAGAAAATGAAGAGAAACGCCAAAATCGACATCAATTCTGAGACGCCAAAACAGCCCCAGGGCCAACGCGCAACCCCAGAAAATATGCTGCAGCTTATTATCTCGCCGCAGATAAACATGACAGCGCCTAACCCACAGCAGAGCAATACAGACAAGTATCGCTCCCCACAGTCCCAGCTCTACAGCTAAAGGCAGCGAATCAGCGCGAACATATTCCACGACTTACTCTTCGCGCCCCAGCTTCATCGACATCACGATGGCGTCTTCGCGACCGTCGGATGCCGGGTAATAGGCCTTTCGATAACCAATGTCATTAAAGCCCAATTTTCTGTACAACTGCACGGCTGCGGTGTTGCTGGCGCGCACCTCTAAAAATAGCTCCACCATATTTTGCGCACGAAAGCGCTCCAGCAAAAACGCCATGAAGGACAACCCCATGCCGTTCCCTTGTAACGCTCGCGCGACACATAGATTAAGCAAGTGCGCCTCATCTATAATCATGGAGGTCACCGCGTGTCCGACTACCTCGTCGTTATATACGGCGACCCAACATTCGGAAGCTCCCGCAAGGCACTCTTTAAAAACGCCTTCAGTCCAAGGATGGGAATAAGCCCCTCGCTCATTATTTAAGACTAGGGATAAGTCTGCTTCGGTCATTAACCTGAAAGCGAGATTAGGTTTTGGATCAGTCATTGGAGTAGAGATATTGACGAAGCTTGCGCCACACGAGTTTTTTGATAGAGGGGTTATGAAGCATCTCGTCTAGAGACGGCAATTGTAGGAGCCTGTCGCCCTTCCACACAGGGTCTAAACCGCCCAAAGTCCCTGCGATGCCCGCATCACAGAATAGAATGCAATGTTTCATTCCACCGGGGGCTGACCAACGCGCCAGAATTCTAGCCAGCATCGCGTCGTCTTGCATCGGCAACCCTTTACGCTCAAATGGCGGCCAGGCAAAAAGGCTATATGCATCTTTCCACTCCTCCCCCAGGCCAACCGCTAACGCAATATTGGCAAGAAGCTGGCCGCTGGGCGACTCAGGAGTAATATCCACTTCCCCCTTAGACAGCGCCACCATACAAATATCGCCAGCCTTTATACTCATCGCACGTAGCTTATCGATGGTTGCAGGGGACGACTTTACCAATACAGGTGTTGGAGAAGCGTCTTTCTTATCCTGTTCCTGGACCTTCTTCTGTTTAGCTGGCTCAGGCTGAGCGATAGCAGACATCGTTTGGCGAAGAGCGGCTGCCTGCTGAGCGCTTTTTAATGATGGCGTTTTGGGCGGGCTGATCTTATTCGCGCGTCGCTCTACATCCCGGTTATCTAGCTCCTCTGATGCCTCATCGAATTCAAACAAGTTGGAAGGCGCAGCATTCGGCAATGGGCTGCGCGCATACCACACCGCAATTCCCATTTCGGTCAAATATGTCTGTCTGTCGTTCTCGTACAAAAAATTCATAATTTTATGCGCAGAAAAGAATCACACTTCACTCTGCGGATGTTGCTTCCTCTTATCTGAAGAGATTAGGTTTAAGGCATTTATATAAGCTTTTGCTGAAGCAATCACAATATCAGTATCCGCGCCAACGCCATTTACAATCCTGCCACCACGCTCCAAACGAACAGTCACCTCCCCTTGTGAGTCGGTCCCGCTGGTTATGTTATTAACCGAATATAGCTGCAAGTTCACACCAGAAGAGGCGATTTCTTCTATCGCCCGATAAGTTGCATCAACAGGCCCGCCCCCTTCCGCAGAAGCTGTTCGCTCTTCACCATTTATCATCAAGGTAACTTTCGAAATAGGCGTGACGCCTGTTTCACTGCAAACAGACATACAGACCAATTTATAAATTTCGTCATCTTCTGATAGCTCTACAGCACTAACCAAAGCCTGCAAATCTTCATCGAAAATTTCGTGCTTCTTATCCGCTAAATCTTTGAAGCGAGCAAAAGCTTCGTTAAGTGCAGTTTCTGAGTCAAATTCATAGCCAAGCTCATGCAGCCTGGTGCGAAAAGCATTACGACCAGAGTGCTTGCCCAACACCAGACTGTTCGTGCGCCAACCTACATCCTGCGCCTGCATGATCTCATAAGTTTCCCTATGCTTAAGCACGCCATCCTGATGGATGCCAGACTCGTGCGCGAACGCATTGGCGCCGACTATCGCCTTATTGGGTTGCACAGGAAACCCTGTAATTGTCGAAACTAAGCGAGAAGTCGGCACGATAAATTGCGTATCCAAACGGGTTTCAACAGCAAACAGGTCTTTTCGTGTTCTCACCGCCATAACGATCTCTTCAAGCGCCGCGTTTCCAGCCCTCTCTCCCAGACCGTTGATAGTACATTCCACCTGACGAGCGCCGTTCATCACCGCCGCCAAGGAGTTCGCTACGGCCAGCCCCAAGTCATTGTGGCAGTGCACAGAGAATATTGCTTTATCAGCATTTGGCACCCTCTCCAATAGAATTTGAATTGTTTCGCCAAACTGCTGCGGAATCGCATAGCCTACCGTGTCAGGGATATTAATTGTTCTCGCACCAGCGGCTATTGCCGCCTCTATGATTCTACAGAGAAAATCTATCTCTGAGCGCCCCGCATCCTCGCAAGAGAACTCAACATCGTCTGTGTACATCCTGGCGCGTTTAACCGCCCTGATAGCCTGTTCCACGACTTGATCAGGCTGCATCTGCAATTTGTATTTCATATGGATTGGGGAGGTGGCGATGAACGTATGAATACGAGCCAATTTAGCTGGCTTTAAAGCCTCAGCCGCACGATCTATATCTTTATCCAACGCTCTCGCCAAACTGCATACGGTGGATTCACTGACAGACTCTGCTATCGCTTTAACCGCCTCAAAATCTCCAGGGCTGGCGATAGCGAAGCCTGCTTCTATGACATCCACCTTCATTTTTTCCAGCGCCTTGGCGATACGCAGCTTTTCATTCTTTGTCATGGAAGCCCCAGGGCTTTGCTCTCCATCACGCAAGGTTGTATCAAATATCACCAAATGTCCGCTGCTCATCGCGACTCTCCCACTTCATTTAAAAGGCGTCCGCCACTGTCAGAAAATATTATACGCTCAGACATAAACACGGCTACTAGTATGTCATAAGAGCCCTTATATGAGCCTGTGAGCCTCACCCCATATCTATGCTTGTAGGCGCTGTCGGCAAAAAACACCACACCGTTCAAAGACTTTACACTTTATCAGCGTTTCCTATTGCCCCACCCTTATAATAAATAGGAATAAAAAATACCTAAAAATGCAGAGTATCTTGAAAAGTCTGCTTTATAAAAACAAATCCGAACATTATGACCTAGTCCAGCACCCGCCCCCTGCCATATGGAAATAAGCCTTTAAGAATAACCCGTCATAAATTCACCGAGAATACTTCCATTTTTCATGTCCAATGGATTTACATCTGTTTAAAAACCAAACATCAAGAAAATAAACAGTAAGTCATTATCTTAACTAGCATTTCAATAAATGTGGCCAGATTTGTGCTTATTGGGGCATCGAGTCAATTCCAAACACTTCATTTTTTCATAAGCTCACTAACTACAATCGACATCAGGAGATAACAATGAAACGATTGGCGTGCTCTTTTGCGCTAACTGCGCTATTGCCACTTTCGGCAATGGCGGACTCTATTTCCCCCTCATCCTACTCCGCAACTTTAGGAGTAGGTGAAAGCGTAACCATTACCAAGACTGTCACTATTGATGCAGAAGCCACCACATCAAAAGTTGACGTATTCTTTCTCATGGATGAAACCGGAAGCATGGGCGGAGAAATAGCAGCCGTAAAAGCAGCGGCAAGCTCAATATTAAGCACTGCAGCTGGCTTTGGGGACATCAACTTCGGAGTTGGCGGTTACCGAGATATCAGCGACGCATTCACGTATCGCACACTTACTGATATGACCTCTGACACCTCTGCAACGCAAGCAGCGATCAATAGCTGGACCGCATCTGGAGGCTATGACTTTCCGGAAGCCAATATCTACGCCCTTGAGCAAGTAGCAAGCACAGTTTCATGGCGCCCAGACGCTGAGCGGATACTTTTATGGTTCGGCGACGCCACAGGCCACGACCCATCTCTGGGTTCGACAGAAGCCAGCGCTACGGGCGCGCTTCAGGCTGCTAGCATTCAAGTGGAAGCAATCGATGTAGCATCTAGCTGTAGAACAGGCTACTGCCTTGACGGCACAGGCCAAGCCTCACGTATCACAGCCGCTACTGGCGGCACCTATCACGCTGGCATAGACACTAGCACATTGGTTGACACTATCAATGAAGCAATTTCAAATGCTATCTCCTCATACACTGAAGTAGCATTGGATATTTCAGGCGCTCCTGCGGGCATGGTGTCAGTATCCCCTGGCGCTTACACCGGATCTTTCACTCGAGACAGCGCAGCATCATACGAGTTTGAAGTCACATTTACTGGCACAACTCCAGGAACATACGACTTTGACATCTACGCGACTGTTGACGGCGGTCGAGTCGCCACAGAAAAAGACCACATTGTTGTAGCCTCAAATGTACCCGAGCCAACAAGCTTGGCATTGATGGGACTTGGCCTGGCCGGCTTGTTCGTCCGCCGTAGAAAGAGCTAATTTTTCCCACTATGAAGGGCGTTATGAAACGCCCTTTTACTTCTAGAAAGTTCAATCAGCTCAACTATATATCACTCCTCGAAAACTTGGTTTGCAGCAAAGTTAGTCTGCCCAAATGCAGCGACATTCTGCTTCAACAAAGAAAACTCTCTGTAAACCTTTCCTAATTAGTGCCACTCGCATTTAGAGCTCCCGGCCCTTGATATTTGACCTAGCACTTGTGCATATCGAACACATTCTTCTAGAGCTCTCCAGCGTACACTAGCGCAATACGGAGAACATCCAATGAAAAAATCTCGATACATAGAAAATCAGATCGTGAAGGTTTTGAAGGAAACGGAAACCAGTCGCCAAGTGAATGATGCCTGCTGGGAATATGGAGCTTCTGACGCCACCTATTACAATTGAAAGTCAAAATACAGGGACATGGAGGCTTAGGATATCAAGCGGCTCAACGAAATTGAGGAAGAGAGTCGCCGACTACAAACCATGCATGCTGACCTGAGTCTGGAGCATCGGATATTGTGGAAAAAAGCTGTAAAGCCAACGTGATACGCGACAGCGGCATGGCGCCAGTTTACAAATGCCTGTCGCACCGTTGGCCTCAGCGATTCCGTCTACCGTTACCAACCTGACCGCAATCGAAATGATCAGCTGACTGCCAAGCGTCAGGAAGAGGTTGAGCGCCAGCCTGCATATAAGTTCTGCAAACCTCTCACCATTCTTCGGCGTTGGGGCCTTCGCTGAAGCATGTATCGGGTGTACCGAGAGCTTAATCTCAACAAATGTCGTCGAGGTAAAAAATGTCTGCCGACACGGCATCCAGAGCCTCTAGCATCACCAACACGGGCTAACTAGTGCTGGTCATTGGGCTTCATGAATGACAGTTTACTATGCGGGCGTCACTTAAGAACATTTACTAACCCGTAAATAAGTATCCGATCACTAAGCCATAATATATTTAAGTTCTGGATGCCTAAATAAACTTTGAATCAATGATGGCGTTCTTTTCATGCTCCGAAGGATTTTTAAAGCCATCTTTCTTAATTGGTCTGGACCTGCAATCTTCATCTTTCCCAGTCGCTGATGTTTCAAGTAGCTCCACACGGACTCATCTGGATTGAGTTCAGGGGAGTAAGGCGGCAGGAAGAATAGCTGCAACCTGCCTTCCTGGGTGGCGAGATATTCCTTTACCTTCCTGGCTTGATGGGCTGGGTGTCCATCGACGATTAGAAAGACTGGTCGTTCAGACTTATACGTCAAGTCCTCTAAAAATCCGATAAAGCTCTCCGCGTTGAGCTTGCCTTCTATCACCTTGAAATGAAACTCGCCTCTGGCCGACACTGCGGAAATTAGGTTAAGCCCAAAGCGCGCCCCTGTCGTCTTCACTTCCGGAGTCAACCCTTTGATCGACCACGTCGTTCCGCTGTGATAGTCCGAACGAATGCTCGCCTCGTCCGCGAAGAGAATCTCCGCGTTCGCTGCTTTCGCCAACTGGCGAATGCGTGGGTATTCTTCTTGTTTCCAGCGAGCAACCCTATCTGGATCTTGCTGGTAAGCGCGAAAAAGCGGCTTCTGCGGCGTCAGCCCCATTGCCCTCAGGAGTCGTCCCACCGATACATCAGACAGGCTAACCCGAAATTTCCGCTTGATCAGGTCCCGCACCAGTCCGCGAGTCCACAATGCATATTCAAACTTAAACTGCTGTGGCTGATATCCCACCACCCAGGTATAGATCTGGCGTAGCTGTCGACCATTTAATTTGCGGGGACGGCCATATAGGCGTTTCGCTTTAAGTGCGTCATAGCCGCCTTCCCGATAAGCCGCCAGCCATTCATAAATACGCGGCCGGCTGAAGCCTAGCGCCCGTATAACTGCCTCCGGGCTTTCTCCTGCCTGGACTTGCTGTACTGCGCGAATGCGAATGACTTCTAGTGTTTTATGATCAAGCTTTCTTCCATCATTTGAGGGCATAGCATCCACTCTGTTTATCTAAAGTCGGGTCCATGACATGCTTGAATATAGACTATTTCTGTGTTCGCCTACTTTGTTTCGGATTAGTAACTTTGTGATGATTTTAATCGTGAGACGCTGACCATTGAAGTTGACCTGAGTCTGCCAGCGCCCCTAATCATTCGAGTACTGAAGAGATCGGTGGCATGGCTAGGCAACCCCAGTAAGTTACATCGATAACAGCCCTGAATCTATCTCAATAGAGCCGTCTGACGCCACAGCCGGAAGGCCTGGAGTCGCCCTCGCGGGACTTTCACTGAGTGTTTGCAGAAGGGATAGCTGTGGCGCAGGGCCTGGCTCTAAATTTCAGGCATAAAAAAACCCGTCACGAGGACGGGTTCTTCGTATTAAGAGCCTGACGACGACCTACTCTTGCATGGGTAATCCACACTACCATCGGCGCTGGACTGTTTCACTTCTGAGTTCGGAATGGGATCAGGTGGTTCCAGTCCGCTATGATCATCAGGCAAAACCGTTAAGCTTTGTCTTAGTCTAGCTTGTCTAGTTGGCGCTTGGTCAGAAGACCTTTAACTTGGATAAGCAGTTATACTCAATCAATACCGGTAAATTACTTCGGTGTTATATGGTCAAGCCTCTCGGGCAATTAGTACTGGTTAGCTCAACGCCTCGCAGCGCTTACACACCCAGCCTATCAACCTCGTGGTCTACAAGGGCCCTTTAGGAGGATCAAGTCCTCAGGGAGATCTTATCTTGAAGGGGGCTTCCCGCTTAGATGCTTTCAGCGGTTATCCCGTCCGAACGTAGCTACCGGGCAATGCGATTGGCATCACAACCCGAACACCAGCGGTTCGTTCACTCCGGTCCTCTCGTACTAGGAGCAACTCTCCTCAAATCTCCAACGTCCACGGCAGATAGGGACCGAACTGTCTCACGACGTTCTAAACCCAGCTCGCGTACCACTTTAAATGGCGAACAGCCATACCCTTGGGACCGGCTTCAGCCCCAGGATGTGATGAGCCGACATCGAGGTGCCAAACACCGCCGTCGATGTGAACTCTTGGGCGGTATCAGCCTGTTATCCCCGGAGTACCTTTTATCCGTTGAGCGATGGCCCTTCCATACAGAACCACCGGATCACTAAGACCTACTTTCGTACCTGCTCGACGTGTTTGTCTCGCAGTTAAGCGCGCTTTTGCCTTTACACTAACCGTACGATGTCCGACCGTACTTAGCGCACCTTCGTGCTCCTCCGTTACTCTTTTGGAGGAGACCGCCCCAGTCAAACTACCCACCACACAGTGTCCTCGACCGGGATTACCAGTCAGAGTTAGAACCTCAAACATGCCAGGGTGGTATTTCAAGGATGGCTCCACGAGAACTGGCGTCCTCGCTTCAAAGCCTCCCACCTATCCTACACAAGCAGGTTCAAAGTCCACTGTGAAGCTATAGTAAAGGTTCACGGGGTCTTTCCGTCTAGCCGCGGATACACTGCATCTTCACAGCGATTTCAATTTCACTGAGTCTCGGGTGGAGACAGCGCCCCCATCGTTACGCCATTCGTGCAGGTCGGAACTTACCCGACAAGGAATTTCGCTACCTTAGGACCGTTATAGTTACGGCCGCCGTTTACCGGGGCTTCGATCAAGAGCTTCGCTTACGCTAACCCCATCAATTAACCTTCCGGCACCGGGCAGGCGTCACACCCTATACGTCCACTTTCGTGTTTGCAGAGTGCTGTGTTTTTAATAAACAGTCGCAGGGGCCTGGTATCTTCGACCGCCTTCCGCTCCAGCCGCAGGGCTTTCACGTACATGACGGCGTGCCTTCTCCCGAAGTTACGGCACCATTTTGCCTAGTTCCTTCACCCGAGTTCTCTCAAGCGCCTTGGTATTCTCTACCTGACCACCTGTGTCGGTTTGGGGTACGGTTTTGTATTGCCTGAAGCTTAGAGGCTTTTCCTGGAAGCTGGGCATCAATCACTTCACTCTCTTAAAGAGAGCTCGTCATCACCCCTCAGCATTGTGTGTCCGGATTTGCCTAAACACACTGCCTACAGGCTTAAACCTGGACTACCAATCCCAGGCTGACCTAGCCTTCTCCGTCCCCCCATCGCAGCAATACAAAGTATCGGAATTTTAACCGATTTCCCATCGACTACACCTTTCGGTCTCGCCTTAGGGGCCGACTCACCCTGCGCCGATTAGCGTTGCGCAGGAACCCTTGGTCTTCCGGCGTGCGGGTTTTTCACCCGCATTATCGTTACTCATGTCAGCATTCGCACTTCTGATACCTCCAGCATGCCTCTCGACACACCTTCATCAGCTTACAGAACGCTCCCCTACCACTCATCCATTGGATGAATCCGCAGCTTCGGCGCCATGTTTGAGCCCCGTTACATCTTCCGCGCAGGCCGACTCGACTAGTGAGCTATTACGCTTTCTTTAAAGGGTGGCTGCTTCTAAGCCAACCTCCTAGCTGTCTCTGCCTTCCCACATCGTTTCCCACTTAACATGGACTTGGGGGCCTTAGCTGGCGGTCTGGGTTGTTTCCCTCTTCACGACGGACGTTAGCACCCGCCGTGTGTCTCCCGGATATCACTCTACGGTATTCGGAGTTTGCATGGGGTTGGTAAGTCGAGATGACCCCCTAGCCCAAACAGTGCTCTACCCCCGTAGGTGTTCGTCCGAGGCGCTACCTAAATAGCTTTCGGGGAGAACCAGCTATCTCCGAGTTTGATTGGCCT
>NZ_CP192738.1:0-987500 GCF_050749805.1 Hahella sp. NBU794 | reverse complement strand
CCACTGAAAGTGCTTTACAACCCGAAGGCCTTCTTCACACACGCGGCATGGCTGGATCAGGGTTTCCCCCATTGTCCAATATTCCCCACTGCTGCCTCCCGTAGGAGTCTGGACCGTGTCTCAGTTCCAGTGTGACTGATCATCCTCTCAGACCAGTTACGGATCGTCGCCTTGGTAGGCTCTTACCCTACCAACTAGCTAATCCGACATAGGCTCATCTGTTAGCGCAAGGTCCGAAGATCCCCTGCTTTCCCCCGTAGGGCGTATGCGGTATTAATCCGAGTTTCCCCGGGCTATCCCCCTCTAACAGGCAGATTCCTATGCATTACTCACCCGTCCGCCGCTCGTCAGCTCCCGAAGGACTGTTACCGCTCGACTTGCATGTGTTAAGCCTGCCGCCAGCGTTCAATCTGAGCCATGATCAAACTCTTCAGTTTAAAGAGTGTGAATCATTAAGATTCTTAATCTTGCTCAAGTTAAAACTACTGTACTCTTGAGTGATTGCTCACTCATGAATTGTACGAGTCACTAACTTAAGACTTAATCTTTTCCAGATCCGCCTCAGTTAGCGCCCACAACAAATTGCTTGATTAACTTTTTAAAGAACTTTCTCTTCCGGAGACTCTCTCCGACCGAGGCGCGCATTCTACACTTTCGTTTCTCAGTGTCAACTCCTTTTTAGCGCCGCCGACTCTCTCGAACCAGCTCTCTCCCTCCCCTCCGACCGGCTTCCCCGTCGAAGTGGGGCGCATTATACGCACCCCTTAATTTCGCGCAAGCACTATTTTCGTTATTTCACAAAAACCTGCGCTATCTTCTTCTTGCCCGCCTGAATCACGTGCTCGCTCCCTCTTTGCATCATCGGGTTCGTATACATCTTCACGCAGATTCTCCAAGCTTACAGGACACACCAGCTAACCTTATAAGTGTGGCCATGTTCTCTTTACTTAAATTAGAGGCTCATGGATTATCTTGGAAATGACCTTACTACTATAAGTAAGGGAACATGCAGAGTCCCGCCAGGAGCGTATAGACATGCCATCGAAGCGGATAAAAGTTGCTCACTTGGTCGCACTTGACACAATAGGGGGCGTAGAGAGGCTCTACTGCGACTATCTAAGGATGAGCTATAGCGACTTCCAGAATGTTACGATTAGTGATCGCTCCCATATCCATTCGGAGCTCGCAGAGGAGGTAAACGCGTATTCTGAGCAGGTATACTCCGTCAAGTACTATCACTCTTTACGCCTCCCCAAAAAACCAAGTTTCTTACGCCACCGGAACCTGAAACGCCTGCTAAGCCAAATAGCCCCTGAAATACTCGTTGTCTGGAACAAAATTGAGGGAATCGACCTGAGCCTTTGCCCTTCGAGCACTAAAGTTATCTATTATGAGCATGGGGCTGGCTGGCGCTGCGATGACAAAAAAGCCGCTACCGCTTTTTTATCCAAGGTTGATGGAGTCATCTGTAATTCAAAAGCCGCCTTGGAAGTTATTCGGTATAACTGGAGCTACTCGAAAGATAACGCAGTAGTCATCCACAACCCTCTACTCAACAAGTTTAAACTCTCATCTACTCATGCAAGTTGCGACAAACTACCACACTCTCCATTTAGGCTGGGACTCGCAGGCCGGCTAGTCAGCGTCAAAGGCGTCACCACTGCTCTTCATGCACTCAAGATACTATTAGACAAGAATTTTCCGGTTATTCTTTCAATCGCTGGCGTAGGCCCAGACGAGCAGCAATTAAAAGCTCTCACTAAAGAACTGTGCATTGAGGGTGCAGTTAACTTCTTGGGATTACAAAGTCAAATAGAGCAGTTCTACCTAGATATTGACTGCCTTCTCTGCCCTTCACTTAGAGAGCCCTTTGGCCTCGTGGCTCTAGAGGCTATGGCGTTCGGCTGCCCAGTCATTGCATCCGACGTAGATGGACTTGCCGACGTAGTAGAGAACAACATTACAGGCTATACAATTCCCGTGAGCCTTGGCTTAGAAGAATACCAACAAATGGGCGGCAATATACAAGGATTACCACCCATTATTTTTGATGCGTCCGCCAATAAACTAGGACCACCCAAAGCAGTCAGCCCCGATAGCATGGCAAATGCCATTTGCGAACTTATATTGAATACAGCCGACTATTCAAGAATGAGCCATGCAGCACGCATCAGGTCTCACTCACTATTCTCTCCTGAGACTTATTTCGACAGATTCAAGAGCGTGTTACATGCAGTCTCAGAACAAAACATTTAATCCCGGTTCTTAGACCTCAGCTCATACAGCTTCACATACTTCACGAAGCTATTCATACAACCAATAACAATATGCACAAACCCCGGCATACCATCTAGAAAGCCCCGGCGTATAACATAGAACTTAAAAAATCGAATTATAGGGCTAACGAGAATTTTACCAAGCCCGACCTTCTTCCCTCGTCGAAACATATCTTCCGCCTGAATCTGCGTATACTTATTTTGCTTGGCTAAATATTGCGAGATTGTCTCCTCGGAAAAATGGTTCAAGTCTCCTTCTAACTTTTGAATCCGCCCTTCACACCTCACAGCTTCGTGCACCAAGTCTTGGGTCCATCTTGCCTTCTTTCGATTGAAAAGCCGCAGGCTACGGTCTGGATACCCCTCGCCATAACGAAGAGGCTCACCCAAAAAATAGTTCCTGCGAGGAAAACTATATGCATCCGCATCAGGCCTTTGCATGACTTGCTTAATAGAAGCAGCAAGTTCGCTAGTGACCACCTCGTCGGCGTCGATACACAACACCCAATCACTGCTCGCCAGATCAACAGCAAACTGCTTCTGCCCACCGTACCCCAGCCACTCTTGAGTAATAACGCGACACCCCATGTCCTGAGCGATCCGACAAGTGTCATCAGTGCTACCCGAATCGACAACCACCACTTCATCAGCAAATTGGACGCTTTCGATGCAACGCGCAATGCGAGAAGCTTCATTCAGAGTGATAATAGTGGCTGTCAGTTTGTGCATGATCCAATTACCTGTACAAGTTAAGAGAGCAATAGTACACGATTACCTTAGTTATCATTGGGCGATTTCCCATTTCGAGGTTCTCACTATTTCACGATATACTGACCGCCCTCCGGTTAACGCTCGTTAACTAGCCTTATTAATTCAGCGAGATCAAATTTTGAACATTGCACACTTGGAAAGTAGCTTAAATTGGGGCGGACAGGAGCTACGAGTAATAGAGCAAACTCAATGGTTAAATGCCAATGGACATCACTGCTGGATTGTCGCGCGCCCTCAATCTGCGATCCTGATGGAGGCGAGAAAAAGAAATATTCCTAACACTGAAATAGACTTTCGCGGCTCCGCGAATCCTAAAGTCATAAGAAAGCTAATCCGCTTTATCAATCAAAATAAAATTGAGCTAATCGATGCTCATAGCAATCGAGACGCATCCTATGCAATGTTCGCTAAATGGCTGACCAAGGTGAAAGTAGTTCGCTCGCGCCATGTCACCACCCCAATAAAACACGACTTCCTCCATCGGCTGATTTGGAAATACGGTAATCATCAGATTATCACTACCGCCAATAAGATAAACGAACAGATCATCCAGCTTAAACTCGCTCCTGCCAGCAAAGTTTATACGGCAAAAGCTGGCGTAGACCATAACCGTTACCACGCAAATATTGATGGTTCAGCGCTCAAGGCAAGCCTGGGGATACCTTCTGACCACAAAGTGGTATCAAACATTGGGATGATTCGAGAGGACAAAGGACAACTATTCTTCGTAAAAGCATGCGAGATTATAGCTGAGCAGCTGCCTGGTGTGACGTTTATACAGCTAGGTAGCGCCACAGCGGATACTAAAGCATACGAAAGCCAGGTCAAGGAGCACTGGGAGAAATCAAAATTTAAAGAGCGAATCAAGTTTATAGGCTATAAATCTGATATTGAAAACTACCAGGCGTTTAGTGACATTGTCATGATCTGCTCAATTGGAACGGAAGCGCAAACCCGCTTAGTATCTCAAGCCTTCTTAATGGAAAACAGCATGATAGCTACGACCGTTGGAGGTCTACCGGAAATGATCTCCCACAACAATACAGGCTTACTTTGCCCCCCACAAAATCCAGAAGCCTTAGCAGAAGCGGCAATTAAACTACTAACAGATAGCAAGTTAGCGGCAACTTTAAGGAAGAACGCGTATCAGCATGCCATGGAAGAAATGACTTCTGAGAAAATGATGGACGGTATGCTAGATATCTATAAGAAAGTCTGCGCGTAGTTTTTCCTAAAGTGAAGAGGATACTCAGAGTAAACTATGCGCTCTCACCCTTCTTGTACGCAATGAACTTACGCTTAAAGCTTGTTCTAACGCTGAAGTCCAGCAGGAAAGACAGAGTGGACAGGCCCTCCACCATTTGAGAAAGCTGACGCCGTTTTTCCTCAGCAAGCCTGTTCTTGTATTTATGTAGTAAATCAATAGCATGACAAGCAGTAAGGTTTCTGAAGCCGTCACCAAAGACACGACTCATTGTCAATATCACGTCAGCCATAGCATCTAACTTTACCGAATCAAGCTCGTTAGAAAGACTGCCTTCCCTTCTAACATAGTTGTACAGTACGGCATCCGTGTAATAAAGGTTCTCGCTATTGGCCAATAAATAGGGAAAAGCCATTGAGTCTTCGTAACATGCCATTTCAGGAAACTCGAACGATTTAAAAAGCCTGCGATTAAAGTACTTCCCCCATAAATGGGCCTTAAATTGTTTGTGAATCAGGAAGCGCTTAATCGCCTCATTCCTGCTCAGATTCATGGGCGTCGTCAGAGGAGAGGAAGTCACTTGATCACTTTCCTTCCACACCTCGTGTAATTTTGAAAGAAAAATATCTGGCTTTTTCTTGTCAAAAAAGTTAATCATTTCTTTGAGAGAAAAGAGGGGAACGAAGTCATCCCCGTCAACAAAAGTTATATATTCGCCACAGGCCTTACTTAACGCATAACGCCGAACCTTTCCAATATTTCTATATTCCGTTCTCAAATACTCAAAGCTGGCGTTATCATTAGAGAACTCCTTCATAATGTGCGAGGTACGGTCTGAGGAGGCGTCATCAATCATCATAACTTCACACGCATCAGAAACACCTTGCAAGAGCTGCTTGATGCTTTCAAGGCATTTAATAATCTCATTTTCAAGATTATGCGCGGTTATAATTATTGACAGCTTATAAGATGAATTACTATGCATCACAAGTACTCTATCTACAGGATCAAATTTTGAGCGCACATTTAATTCTAGTTAAATAAGCATCATCATATAAGTGCTCAATTGATTCTCTTATCTTTTCTCCATCAGGCAAAGACGCACCGCCAACAATTGACTGCAAACGCGCCGTCAATATATCTTCACGTCCAGGAGGGTAAAGCTCTCCGTTCACAGACTCTCTGATAATGTCAGAGGGGCCAGACTGGCAGTCTGAACTTACACAATACACACCGTAAGACATAGCTTCAGCCAGCGACATCCCAAAACCTTCAATGCGTGACGTCAGTAGCAAGGCGCTCACCTCTTTTATCTCAGAGAAAACATAGTCCCATGGTTTTTCACGCCATCCATGCCAAACAATTCTGCGATCAATATTCAGCTCTCTCGCCAAGTCTCTATAATTTGGCTCATCTGGACCTGAACCAATTATGTGCAGTGTCCACTCACCCAAAACATTAGCCAGAGACTTTAGCAGCTCACTAACATTTTTATCTTTATCGCTTAGCCGCCCGATGTAAACAAAGCTAGCCGCACCCTTCGGTCTGGGCAATAGCATCCTTGCCCTAGCGACTGAATTATGAACCAGAAAAATATTACTCTCACTGACCCCCATTTTAGATAGCTGCTGCGTAATACCGGAGCTAATAGCCAAATGAAAATCAGCTTTAGTAACGTAAACCGCCTTATAAAGAGCGTCAAGAGATGTATGAATCCATGAGAATATATTAAATTTCCTCATAGATATAACCCTTGCAAAATAGGATATATAACAGCTTAGCGGATCAATAGCTATAATCAAACTAGGCTTTTTCCGCCTAATTATTCCAGCCAGTTTAACTGCAAAAGAGAAGCGCCTTACTTTTGTATTGGCAACAGAAGAATTAATGCGCGCAAAAGGCGCATTACCTAACCAATTGTCACACACATCGCCAACACCTTGTTTATAGTCATCGATAAACAAGAACTCCACATCTGTACCAGAACAATCCGTAGAAAGCAGGTCAAAAAGCTTCCTGCATACAGTCTCTTTCCCTCCCTGCCCCTTCATGTTATACCCGACAACTAGAATTTTATTACGCCCTTTCACCCTAGTCATTCCATTAAGTTCGTTAATATAGACAAGTTTTATTTCAGCCTAAAAACAACGACATTACCATCAAGGCTAGTCTTCCAATCCTGTATAGGGAGATACTTACGTTGCAGGCTTTCTCTTAATTCAACTGGATCATAGCGGGAGTTCCAAACAAAATAATCATACTCTTTCTCATCTATGATCTTGAGCACATGAGATGCCTCCCCCTTAACCTCCCATGTTCTCTCCACATGAGAGCACTGCCCTGTTTTTATTTCAGAATTAGCGTAATAACTGATAAACATCATATACTCTGATGATCCGCCAACTCGTATAAATCCACCCGCACTATGAGAGTCATGCAAAATATAGGCGCCGATTTCTTTCAACAAATATTTATCAGACTCTCTGTACTTCAATAGTTTTACTACAGCCCCAAGGACTACACAGCCTAATAATATAAAAAAAACGATCTTGCCTTTCAGAGCAAACCATTCCTTAAATGCATTGCTAACTCTCATGAGCCCCATAGCGATAATCACATAACCAGGTATTAACAGTAGAGCCATCATGCGAGAGTCTAGCCACCAGGCAGTTATGGTTTGAAGGAAAAGAACCACAAAGGCGACAATGCTTAATACCAATAAATAACGAATAGAGAGGTTCACTCTCGCTTTCCGAAAAACCGGACCTAAGCCCGCGATGAAAAATACCGCGACAGGCTCAAACATCGCTTTCGCCAGCCAATTAAGCTCTACCCCTAGCGCAGTCCAGCCTACAATTGTCGACATATCTCGCCAGTAATATTGAAAATGAAAGCCCTCAGGCGGGTGGGTCCAGAGCCCTTTAAGGTCTTGCCTAAGTTGCTTATACCCTGAGATAAGCTCAACGACACGCTCATATTGTTTGGGAAAAGAAACAAGCTGCCTATTCAAAAGCCACTCACTTAACAGGAGCGCAAACATAGCCACTAATATAGGGAGGAAAAACATAACACAGCGAACAACGCCTTCCTTGATCTCTCTTCTGGCGCATAGAAAAATCATCGTTCCCGCAATGAATGCCACCGCTTCTATTCGAAACGAAGCAGCGACCATAAAAAGCATGCACGCCAGAGGATATATCCAGTAATTAGCTGACTGCTCTGCTCTCAAGATGAAGTAGATGGCCAAGGATAAAAAGAACCAATACCCTGGACCACGCAGAATATCCACACTAAGAACGACAAAAGAAGGATTACAAGCAAAAAGAAGCAGTGTTAGTAAGGCAAAATTTTTAGGTAGTGCACGCTTTAAAACACCATAAAGGGGCAACATTGTCAGCGTGCCAAAAAAAAGAGAAATTAAGCGCCCCGCCAACTCCCACTCGCCGACAATCTTGTATACTGCAGCAATCAAAAGCGGAAAAATATTAGTAGCTTGAAAGCAAGCCCCTAGATATTCGAGCCCATTATAAAAAACATTTTGAGCTTCCTCGATATATAAAACTCCATCTGAGTTAAATATATCCGCACGAAAAAAAGCATTTAATCTCAGCATGAAGCCGAGGAGAAAGATCCAAATAAATGGGTCGATTTTTTTCAAAATGTTCAGAAGAGAATTTCTTTCAGAAACCATATATTACTAGCATCATCTTACTATACCGCCACCTGACGAGGGCATTATTTGACGCAAACGTTCCCAAATCAGTTCAGGAGACAGTTCATTCCAACATGGAGGATAGTCAAATTTTTCACCCAAGACTTCATACCGACAGTGCTTTCGCATACAAGGCGCGCAATGGTAACTTGAACTAAGTGAAGTTTGTTGCGCACCGTATATTCCAGTGAGGGAGGGGTTAGTTGGCCCATATAAGGCAATTGTCGGTTTAGCCAGCGCCGCCGCCAAATGGCCCAGCCCGGTATCCACGGTGACAATAGCTTGGGCCCTGGCGATGTGCTCCGCGACCCCCTTTAACGGCATTCGCGGCAATACCCGCACGCCAGCGGAAACTTCCAGGCGTTCCGCCCGCAGTCTTTCTTCTTCGTTCCCCCATGCGGCCCACACATCAAAACCAGCTTCCCGGCAACGCAGAGCAAGGTCACCCCAGAAAAATTCAGGCCAGTGCTTAGTACGCCATGTCGTGCCATGAAGAAACATAACCGTTGGCGCCGTTTCTTCAGATTCGGCAGCTTCTATCTTGAGCCCATAATCCGGCGCCCCACCTTTTGCATAACCGAACCCCTGCGCGAATAACTCACGAGTCCTTTCCACTGCATGCATTTGCCTGGCGACAGAATAGCCCCGATGATAGAAAACGCTGGCAAGAGGCTCTCTTACAGATGTGCGATCGTATCCAACAATTTCTGCGCCAACCTTTTTAGCGATAAAGGCGCTTTTCAACAAGCCTTGAGCATCAATAACAAGGTCGTACTCTGATTTAAGCTTTTCGCCAAAACTCGCCCACTCGCCAGATCTCAATGCTTCATAGGGACTTTTACGCCAACGCCTCAACGCTACAGGGATGACCTTGTTCACAGCGGGATGCCATGTAGGGATTTCAGCGAACGCTTCCTCAACCACCCAGTCCAATTGTAAGCCGGGCACGTTCATCGCAGCCTCTGTAACGGCAGGCAGCGTATGCACGACGTCTCCCAAGGAAGACATTTTCACCAATAGAACTTTAGGCAATGGGCGCAACTCCCTGGCTGTCGGAACCACAAGGCAGCTTATCCAGCGCAGAAATGACCTGTTGCGCAGGCAACTGTTTCAGGCAGTTGTAATGTCCCAAAGGGCAAGTGCGCTCAAAACAGGGACTGCAGTCCAGCCCCAAGCGCACGATTTGCTTGTGCTCAGTAAGCGGAGGCGTAAAGTCTGGAGAGGTGGAACCGTAAACAGCGACCAATGGACTCCCCAACGCCGCAGCGACATGCATCAGACCTGAATCGTTACTAACGACGCGAGAGGTTAGAGACAATAGCGCGACGGCTTCCTGCAGAGTCGTCAAGCCAGCAAAGTTCATAACGCCAACAGAGCCAGAGGCCGTCGCTATTTCTTCGCAAACGGGCTTGTCATTGGTGGAGCCAAACAGCCAGACGCGCCACCCTTTTTGCAGGTAGTGACGCGCAACGGCGGCATAATGCTCAGCAGGCCACTGCTTGGCGGCGCCAAACTCAGCGCCGGGACATAGCCCCAAAACAGGCGCTCCATACGCATCTACTGCGTATTTAGCGCATACATCCGCGGTAAGCTGCGCATTGGGCTTCAATTCTGGGTTGGGTATACGGCTTAAGTCAGCTTCCCCGTTATCATAGGCAAGCGCCACAAAGCGCTCGACCATAAGCGGGAGTTGCTCTTTATCAAGCTTGCGAATGTCATTTAACAGACCATAACGCATTTCTCCCCGCCAACCAGTGCGCCTTGGTATGCTTGCAAACCAGGGAATTAATGCGGATTTCAATGAGTTAGGAAGAACGATGGACCACGCGTAATCTTTCGCCTTTAATGACGCAGCCAGTTCACGTCGCGCCTTAAGCATCAACTTGCCGTGACCCACCGGCATATCGATGGCATCTCTCACTTCTGGCATAGCCTCAAGAATTGGGCGACTCCAGCCTGGAGCAAGGACATCTATCTGGGCATTTGGGTAGAGGCGCACAAGCACTTTAAACAGGCTTTGCGCCATCACCATATCGCCAACCCAAGAGGGCCCGATAATAAGAATATTCAAGGGCTGGCGCCTCTTACATGGAAATGGACTAAAACTTAGGCGACGGGCGTCAGCCAGTGCTTGAACTCTTCGTTACGTCCTTTGACTACGTCGAAGTACAAAGACTGCAGTCTTTCAGTAATCGGCCCACGCTGACCAGCGCCAATTGGACGCCCATCCAACTCTCTAATCGGCGTAACCTCCGCCGCAGTGCCAGTGAAAAACGCTTCATCGGCAATATAGACTTCGTCGCGAGTGATACGCTTCTCCACCAGCTTATAGCCCAAATGCTCCGCCAGATGAAAAATCGTGTTACGAGTGATGCCGTTGAGGCAAGAGGTCAACTCTGGCGTGTAAATAACGCCATCACGGATGACAAAGATATTTTCACCGGAACCTTCCGCCACATAACCTTCTGGATCAAGCAGTAGCGCCTCGTCACATCCGCACGCCAGCGCTTCGTTCAAGGCAAGCATAGAGTTGATGTAGTGGCCGTTCGCTTTAGCGCGGGTCATAGAAATATTTACATGGTGACGGGTATAAGAGCTGGTCCGTACCTTGATGCCTTTTTGCAGCGACTCTTCTCCCAAGTACGCGCCCCATTCCCAGGCGGCGACGATCACATGCACGCTCAGATTATTGGCGCGCAGTCCCATGCCTTCAGAACCGTAGAACGCCATGGGCCGCATATAAGCGGAGTTCAGATTGTTGTCACGCACTGCCTGACGCTGCGCCTCATTAAGCTCATCCTTAGTGAAAGGCAGCTTCATGTTCATGATATGAGCGGAGTCAAACAACCTGTCGGTATGTTCCTGCAAACGAAAAATCGCCGCGCCTTCAGGAGTCTGGTATGCGCGAACGCCTTCAAACACGCCCATGCCGTAATGCAGCGTATGTGTTAACACATGCACATTGGCGTCACGCCAAGGCGTCATTTTGCCGTCGAACCAGATCAAACCGTCACGATCAGCCATGGACATAGCAGTCAACTCCTTCGGGGCCCAAAGCCACACATTCTTAAACTGTAACCCGACTTTAACGTCGGAAGAGTATTGATTAATAGAAGAGGAACCAAGTCACTCCGCAAATACTTTTTCCCAAAACGCCACAACCCAACGACGCTCTTCCAGCAGTTCGTCAGCTTGTATCCGCGCAGGAAGATTCTGCAGCGCTAGCCGGTGCCCGCGGGCGCGGAGCACACGATATATATCGCAAAGCTTTTCCGCGTCTTCTGGAGTGAAAATACCGGCCTCACCCAAGGCTTCCAGTATCCTGATGTTATCGCTCCAGACAACAATCTGAGGGAACTCATTCGCCCAGCGCAAAGCTGCATATTGAACCATAAATTCAATATCAACGATACCGCCCCTATCATGCTTGAGATCGAAATAAGGCAGGCTTCCTGATGAATCCGATTTGGTTCCGAGAGAGGCGCTCATTTTCTCTCTCATCTCTATCACTTCTGCGCGTAATTTTACTGGGTCACGAGATTGCGTAAGAATTTCTTTCCTTACTTTTTCAAACTCTGCGCGAATACTGGGACACCCAGCTACCGCTCTCGATCGGACTAAAGCCTGGTGCTCCCATGTCCACGCACTTTTCTCCTGGTATTGCTGAAATGCGCTGACAGAGCTGACCAGCAATCCCGAGTTTCCAGAAGGTCTCAGACGCATATCCACTTCATATATATCTCCAGAAGCGGTTTTCGTCGTTAGTAGATGGATAATTCTCTGCCCAAGGCGGGTAAAAAAGACTTGATTGGCGATACTGGTTTCACCATTCGTACTTAAATCTCCTGAAGCGCCGTGCAGGAACACTAGGTCCAAGTCCGAACCGTAACTCATTTCAATTCCACCAAGCTTTCCATAACCGATGACTGCAAATCGCATATCATTTGGCGCAGCGTCTTCGTAGCCTGGCTCGCCGTATTTCTTCACCATAGTTTCCCAGGCCTCATCCACCACCTGCTCAACAATGGTTTCAGCGATGAAAGTCAGGTAATCACTCACCTTCATAAGGGGAAGAGTCTCACGCAGATCGGAGGCAGCCACCCGTAACACGTGAGCCTTTTTGAAGTACCTCAACGCCTCCATTTGCTCTTCCAGACCATCATTGGGAATGCGCAGCATTTGCTGACGGAGTTCATCACGCAGCGAAGAGGTATCAGGCGGAGTGTAAAGACTGCCGGTATGTAACAACTCATCCAGCAGCAAGGGGGTAGTTACAATTTGTGTCGAGATCCAGGCGCTTTCTGCAAACAATCGAATAAGTTCGCTCAGCGCACCTGGGTTCTCATTCAATAGCGCCAAATAAGCGCTTCTCCGCAAAACTGCTTCAACTAAAGCCAGGAGTCGTCTGCACGTTTCGTGCGAAGCCCTGCTTTCCGCCAAAGACTGAAGCAGATTAGGCATAAACTCATCTAAACGCTCCCTTCCCTGCATTTGCATGTGCTGCACTCTGGAGCTCTGGCGGAGCTGTTTTACTGACTCATAGATTTCTATCGCCTGTTCACATCCAGACCGAGACAATAGGTCTTGCGCCTCATCCAGAGTTAATCGGCCAGCCCAAAGAGCCCGCCACTCGACCGTATCTGGACGCTCTAAAGGAGCTTCCCTGCGCTCAGCAATAATGTCGGCGAAATGCTCTGTTACGCAGTCTCTGAGCTTGTCCAGCTGACCCCGGCATTCCCCCCAACCCGGGAAGCCCATTCCCACCGCCACCCGCTCTCTCTCTACTTCATCAGTCGGTATCTCTTGGGTCTGCTTATCATCAAGCCCCTGAATAGCGTGCTCAATATTACGCAGAAAAATGTAGGCTTCCCGTAATTCCGCAGCCGCGGCGACAGGTAAAAGTCCTTCATCTTCAAGACACTCAAGCGTCGACAAAAGATTCCGCTGCTGTAGCCTGACATCTCTGCCGCCGCGCATTAGCTGGAACACCTGAACGATAAACTCAATCTCTCTGATGCCCCCTCTACCCACCTTGATATTGCCATCCTGTCCCTTACGCTGAACTTCCCTTTCGATCATCTCCTTCATCGCCCTCAGCGCCTGTATGGCGCCAAAGTCGATATATTTGCGATAAACGAACGGCTTAAGGGAGGTTAGCAGCTCTTCTCCGGCTTCAATATCACCGGCAACGGCCCGAGCTTTGATCATCGCATAGCGCTCCCAATCCCGACCTTGCTCCTGATAATAGGCCTCCATAGCCGCAAAACTGAGAGCCAGAGCGCCGCTCTGCCCATAGGGCCTCAACCTCATATCAACCCTAAACACAAAGCCATCGGCTGTCGTTTTATCTAACGCCTGTATTAACCTCTGCCCTAATCGAGTGAAAAACGCCTGATTATCTAAAGAGCGCGGAGCACCTTGAGTCTCCCCTCTCTCTGGAAAAGTAAAGATCAGATCAATATCGGATGACACATTGAGCTCGCTCGCCCCCAATTTCCCCATAGCAAGAACGACCAGCTGCTGCTTATCGCCAGCTTCAGAATGAGGCTCACCAAACTGCTGACTTAAGTCACGATAAATCCAACTCAAAGCCTCATCGATACAAGTTTCCGCAAGCCATGAAACTTCACGGGCCGTGACTTGATAATCCACTAAGCACACCAAATCTCGCCATATAACTCGAAACATCATTCGTCGACGAAACTGCCTCAATATTCGAAGCAAGTCATCCTCTTTGTGAGCCTCAGACAACTCTTGGGCCAATAACGCTCTGAAATCGACAAACTGATAATCTTTTTGGTATTGCGAAGACTGCAAGAAACTGAGAACCAGCTCAGGCTCCCTGAGAATGATTAATGCGAGGAAGTCACTAACTGCAAAAGCACGAAGAATATCGGGATAGAAAGGAGAAAACGCGCCGAATATCTCGGTAGGCAGAGTAGCAAACTCTCCCCAATACTTCCGAATCGTTGGATGAATTGCTGACGGATATAAATCAAGCTCGCTTGGCGCGGCCATTAGTCTGTGCTCCTTTTAACTATCACGCATTGTGAAAGGATAGCACGCGCCAACAACTATTTAGACGATTTAAGAGACAGGAAAATAGAACATGTAAGCACATCAAATTTGGGGACAACTACCCGATAGATTTAATTGCTAGCGCCTTGGTTACTAGCACCCCAATTTTACCTGCAGCAGTGGAGTTTTCTAACATCTCATTGAAATTCATATCGTTAGAGCGCTTATACCAGTCTATAACAGCCAACGTTTCACCATTAACCAACTCATCCAACCTGTGACAATCACAGTTTTCAAGTATATTTGAAGCTGCGACAGGTATAGCCGTGATTGTTCCGACATATTCTTCCCAGCCGGTTAACTTTGAGCCTGCGCTTCCCTTTAATTTAGCAAGCTTTTTAATTAGCTCTGCCATAAGTACATCGCCATGCTCCAGTTGAACACCGGGATCATTAATAGGGAGACTTAGGAGCTTGTACCCCTTGGAAGCCTTTGTCTCATCGCTTACCCAACATGGAGCCAGTTCTACAATCTCCTCAGCAACGTCAAACAGAAGCCCAAACTCTCCCTTTTTATATTCAATCTCAATCTCTGCAATTGGGGTACACTCAACACCTGACGTCACTTTACCAACATCAAGCACCAACTCCACTTCAGCCCCTTCGCGAGCGATATTCCATGTCAAGCGTTCAAATGTTGTTGTAAATATTGGGATTAGCGAAGCAAGATTGACCCCGCTTAAGGCATCAATATCTTGTAACTTTTCTAAGTCTAATCTTTCTGAATTTATAGACCAGTTCCACTCATTTCTTGAATGAAGGCCCGCAACACTTCCTCCTTTTGCCTTCAGCGTTTGCTCCCACCCAGAACCCGCATTACGTATTCGAAGCCCAGCTCTCAATGCTTTAAGCCGCAAATCTGGCGTATCAAAGTAAATATTACGCAAAACAGCCTTATATTCTGGCGAGCCAAATCTATTCTTCAGGGTAGATAGCACAGCATGATGCTTGCTTGAGGGGAACATAAGTTTTAACTCAATTTCTTTCATAACCTGAAGCTCAGTAAAAACAAAATATTTTTAATATCTGCATAAAAATAAGACACAAAAAAACCGGCCGAAGCCGGTTTTTAAATTTTCTAATCAGCTAAAAGCTAGAATTAGAAAGTGTAAGTTGCGCCGATTGCGAACTCTTCTGTATCAGTATCTGGAGAGCCTTTAGTCTCTACAGAACCGTTAGTATACTCAACGTATGCATACATGTTGTCAGAGATGTTATGCAGTGCCTGCAGATAGAATTTGTCTGCTTCAGCATCAGCATCGTTCTCATACGCTTGATAGCCTGCAGCAAATTGGGAAGCGCCCATTGCATAAATTGCAATCAAACCGTAGCCATCAGCTTCACTGGCTTTCACATCCGCGCCACCCACAGAATCTGCTGAGCGAGTTTCGTACTGCAGACCCAAGGTCAGGTCACCCAAGAACACACGACCACCTAAACCAATGCTGTCACCAGTATCAACACCATCTTCTTCGCGGCCCATTGCATAGCCGAAAATAGCTTCAAACATGTCAGTTTTAAACTTGGCGCCAAGTGCTGCAGCGTGAGACTTATCGCTATTTACAACAGGAATTGTAACACCAACAGTCAAACCGCCAGCGATTACTGGTGATACATATTGGAAATTGTCACCTTCAGCCACACCACCAAAAGCACCAGAAGTATGATTATAAGTGGCCATTTCACCAGAAATACCTACAGCCTCAGAGATATCGATGACATCCCACCATTCGTATACAGTATCATCAGAACCAATTTGAGCGGAACCGAAGTCACCTTTAACACCGATATAGGCTTCGTCTAACTCAAAGCCATCATCTCCGGACTTATCATCGGCATCAAAGTCCCACTCAGCTTTCAAAAAGCCCGTCAGACCAGGAGCAATTTCATGCTCATGCTTAACACCCAGAGTAGAGCCGTTATCGATAAACTCATTGGTAGTAGTTTCAGTACTACCAGTTTCTGAAGAAGAGTGGACATACGCCAACTGAATGTTACCGTAAAAGGTAGGCATGTTCGCCATTGAATCAGCAGCGAAAGCTGTAGAAGAAATCGTTGCAGCGGCAACAGCTGAAGCGATCAAAGTCTTTTTCATTTCGTCTTCCTTTTGTGTGTTAAATCAACTTCTTTCGAAGGTTGATGGTTAAAAGCCACATTTTTCTTTATTTAGGCAAAAAATTTTCGCCAATTTATAGTTCGTGATTATGTCAACTTAATGACATTTTTCAATCCGATGTTTTGTCTATATCAAAGCCTCCTTTTTCGCCGAACACCATCAGTTCTTAAATGTTGATAGATTTTCGCAAACCAGGCCTCTTCACAGAGGTCTACATTTCTTCACTGAAGGCCAGCCAAAAAGGCTTAAATTCCCACTCTATCAACAACTTACTATCAAAACCTTGACAGCTCTATTTTGCAGAGAGGCAAAAAATCCTTACAAACAACGGGTTATATAACTTTCCTAAACAAGAAAATTAATAACCATATGTAATACAACGTTGTCGTTTTTGCAACCAAAAAGTGCCTATATGGCATTTTTTTTTGTAACAAAAATCCTACTTTTAAGCCTTACAGAGACTAAGGGAGCTTCCCCTAAAAAAATCAAAACTTTTTATAATCAAGCAGTTAAACCAGTAGAGTTACACTCACCTCAACGGCCTGATATTGATGCAGCTTTCTCTGCTTAAACAAACGTACATAAAAGCGCACCAGTACTATAACAAAGGAAATATATTATTGGGCCATGCTTCCCATAGTGGATTTCCGAAACTCAACAACACCCCAATCTCTGGGTTATGTAGTACAAGCTTCAAACATAAGCTCCGTAAATTTCAATATCCTTTTACTCAACACGCAACGAAAAGGTTGTTGGTCCGACATTAGCAAGCGTCACCTCCATGTCTGCGCCAAACCGCCCCGTCTGAACATTGCTTACTACTTTTGACGCCTTATCAACAAAATAGTCATAAAGCCTCTCGCCTAATTCAGGCGAAGCTGCGGAAGAAAAACTTGGCCTCATTCCTTTTTTTGTATCCGCCGCCAACGTGAACTGCGATACAACCAATAATTCCCCGCCTATATCTTTAAGGCTTAGATTCATTTTGCCATTCGCATCAGCAAAAATGCGGTAGCCTACGATTCTATCTAACAGTCTTTCCGCTGAACGCTCGGTGTCATTTGGTTCAACCGCCAACAAAACGAGAATACCTTCGCCGATTGAGCCAGTTATCTCTCCACCTGCTTTCACTGAAGCATGCGCAACGCGTTGAATCAATCCGATCATTTATTACGCTCGCGCTTAATTCTTAAGGAACTGTTACAGCCTTTTTAAACATTTGCGGCATTAAAACTGCCTATTACTTAACTGTCAATAGGACTAGCCATTAAGTTTTGATACGCCACCAATCCTATCCGCCATAGAGCCGATAGATTTGATCAGCGCATCAACCATTGCGGGATCTCTTACTGAATGGCCGGCGTCCCGGATGATGTACAAATCGCTTCCCGCCCAGTTTTGGTGCAAATCAAACGCTCTCGCCAATGGAGATATGGCGTCATAGCGACCATGAACAATAATGCCCGGGAGGTCTTTGAAATGAGAATTTGAGCTTGCAGGTCTGTCGCTTAGCTCCTGATAGAACTTGCAGCCTAATTTCGCCAAGGCAATAGCCTGATGAGGATGAGTCAGTCTATCCACCAAGTCCTGACAAGGATGAAGGGTGGAGATCTTCGCCACCCATGCGGCCCACTGTTTTGCAGCCTGTATCTGAAGCAGCTCATTCGATCCATTCAGATACTTTGAGAAATAACTAAGCACTTCCACAACGTTTTCCCGCGGACAATCCTTCATCACTTCGTGCCAAATATCAGGAAACATTCTGGGTGCGCCTTCCGCCAGCATCCATGAGATGCCCGCCTCATCGGCAACAAAGAAACCCGAAATCACCACTCCCAATACAGCCTCGGGGTGGGCGCCGGCATATTGTTGCGACAAAAAGCCTCCCCATCCCATCCCAACCAGCATCCATTTATCAATACTCAGGTGCTGCCTCACCCGCTCAATATCTTGGATCAGAATATCAGGACGGTTATGAGCAGTCTCAGCCAGTGGTGTGGATTTTCCGCAGCCTCTCTGGTCGATCATGATGATGCGAAAGCGCTCAGAGTCCAACAGACGTCGGCAGAAAGGGTCTGAGCCATATCCTGGCCCATCATGCACAAACAATACTGGCAGCCCGTCTTTATTGCCGGACTCCTCAATATAAATTGTGTGAATGTTATCTACGGGAAGGAAGTGTTCTTTATGGGGCTTTAGTTCTGGGTATAAGGTGAGCATTCGGCTTTTCCAGCATTGTCCTTTAACTCGAAAGAACTATAGCACTCTGCGGAAAAGCCGAAAACTTTCTAGATCACTTTATCCAACTACTTTTGGATTTTAGTCCTTAGCACGGTCAGCGCGCTTACGCTCATGCTCTTTCAGCAACTTCTTGCGAATCCTGATGTTGCTAGGCGTCACTTCAACCAGCTCATCATCTTCGACAAACTCTAACGCCTGCTCCAGAGAGAAACGAATCGGCGGAGTCAGAAGAATATTTTCGTCCGTACCTGCTGCGCGAATATTGGTCAGCTGCTTGGCTTTGGTTGGATTAACAACCAAATCGTTATCTCTGCTATGTAAACCGATAATCATGCCTTCGTAGACTTCGATGTTGGGGTCTACGAACAGACGGCCACGATCCTGCAGGTTAAACAGCGCGTACGCCAATACTTTACCCGCTACGTTGGAGATAAGAACGCCATTGTTACGCTCGACGTTCACACCTTCTTTCACAGGACCATAATGATCAAAGATGTGGGTCAGAATGCCTGTGCCCGAGGTCATGGTGAGGAACTGAGAACGGAAGCCGATCAAGCCGCGAGAAGGTACAACAAATTCTAGACGTGTACGTCCTTTCCCATCTGGAATCATGTTAACCAGCTCACCACGACGCAGGCCCATTACTTCCATGATCGATCCCTGGTGTTCATCTTCCACGTCGATGATAACCTGCTCGTAAGGCTCAACTTTCTGTCCGTCAATTTCTCTCACGATAACTTCTGGACGGGAAACGCCTAATTCAAAGCCTTCGCGACGCATGGTTTCGATCAATACGGACAAGTGCAACTCGCCGCGACCGGATACGATGAATTTATCAGGAGTGTCGCCTTGCTCTACACGCAACGCTACGTTGTACAGCAACTCTTTCTCCAAACGCTCCTTGATATTTCTACTGGTAACGTACTTACCTTCTTTACCAGCGAATGGCGAATCGTTAACCTGAAACGTCATACTGACTGTCGGCTCGTCCACGATCAACGCTGGCAGCGCTTCTGGGCGCTCAGGGCTACATAGCGTATCGGAGATATTCAGCTCATCCAGACCTGTAATACAGATAATGTCCCCAGCTTCCGCTTCAGGCACATCCACACGCTGCAGGCCGTGATAGCCCATTACTGTCAATACGCGACCATTACGTTTGCCGCCATCGCGATCAACCACGACAACAGGCGTATTGGTTTTTACTTTACCGCGCGAAACGCGTCCGATTCCGATTACGCCAACGTAGCTGTTGTAATCGAGGGCGCTGATCTGCATTTGGAAGGGGCCATTAACATCGACAGACGGCGCGGGCACCTTATCAACCACCATTTCAAACAGAGGCGTCATGTCTTGTTGCAACGCATCTGGCTCAAGCCCTGCAATGCCATTCAACGCAGAAGCGTAAATAACAGGGAAGTCCAGCTGTTCTTCTGTCGCACCCAGGCGGTCAAAAAGATCCATCACTTCACCGACGACCCAATCAGGGCGAGCGCCAGGGCGATCCACCTTATTGACGACAACAATAGGCTTCAGCCCACGAGCAAAGGCTTTTTGAGTAACGAAACGAGTTTGCGGCATCGGGCCGTCAACTGCATCAACGAGCAGGAGAACAGAGTCAACCATAGACAGAACACGTTCAACTTCGCCGCCGAAGTCAGCGTGTCCAGGTGTATCTACGATATTAATTCGGTAATCATTCCACTTGATGGCGGTATTTTTCGCCAATATAGTAATACCGCGTTCACGTTCCTGATCATTGGAGTCCATAACGCGTTCAGCGTCCATGTCCTTGCGGCCTAAAGTGCCCGACTGCTGAAGGAGTTTGTCGACCAGTGTGGTTTTACCGTGGTCAACGTGGGCAATGATAGCAATATTTCTTAATTTCTCGATCACAAAAAACACCTGCAAAATAAACAGTCATGGGCTGAGGGCGCGACATTATAGCTGACGCCTGAATCTTTTTTATACATCTTTATACACCCTCCCGAAAATTTATCTATCCTTAGCCTGATACCAAAATGGTGCACGACGCACCAAAAGCGCCCGAGAGCTTGCTTTTGCGCACCAATTCTGTGCAGCGCCATGGGTGACTTGATCGGGCCATTCCGAACGGGCTTTCACAAACCCTTTTAAAAACAATTTGTTATAAGTCAAAAATCTCTTGGCAAATAAATTGCTAATCAGGAAAACCAGAAGCAACTGACCATGAGGCGTGATAGTATTTTTGCGCTCGTTAGACTTCCCGGAACGCTCTCCCCTCCACGGGTCTGTTTCATGGTGGCGAGGATACACTACTGCAGTGTTTCGGTTTCACCTCAACATAAATAAAATCTTACGGAGTAACTGGAATGTCAGAGAAAACTCTGAATCTTATTAAAGAGCACGAAGTTAAATGGGTTGACATGCGCTTTACCGACACCAAGGGTAAAGAGCAGCACGTAACTATCCCAGCTAGCGAAATCTCTCCGGAATTCTTTCAAGAAGGCAAAATGTTTGACGGTTCCTCCATCGCTGGTTGGAAAGGCATCAACGAATCAGACATGATCCTGCTGGCGGACGATGAAACAGCGGTTATCGACCCGTTCACAGAAGAAACCACTCTGAACCTGACCTGTAACATCATCGAACCTACCACCATGCAGGGTTACAATCGCGACCCACGCTCTATCGCCCAGCGCGCGGAAGAGTACCTGAAGTCCACAGGCATCGCGGATACCGTGCTGTTCGGACCAGAGCCCGAGTTCTTCATTTTCGACAGCGTAAAATGGAAGTCCGACATCAACGGCGCCATGTATGAAATCTACTCTGAAGAAGCCGCCTGGGTATCTGGCGACGACTTCGAGAAAAACAACGTTGGTCACCGTCCTGGCGTAAAAGGCGGCTACTTCCCTGTACCTCCGGTCGACTCTCTGCATGACCTGCGCGGCGCGATGTGCGCAGCGATGGAATCCATGGGCTTGACCATCGAAGTGCACCACCACGAAGTGGGTACCGCAGGCCAGTGCGAAATCGGCGTCGGCGCCAATACTCTGACCCGCAAAGCGGACGAAGTGCAAATTCTGAAGTACTGCGTACACAACGTAGCGCATGCTTACGGCAAGACCGCAACCTTTATGCCCAAGCCTTTGGTTGGCGACAACGGTTCTGGCATGCACTGTCACCAGTCCCTGTCCAAAGACGGCAAGAATATCTTCTCTGGCGACGGCTATGCAGGCCTGAGCGACGTGGCTTTGTACTATATCGGCGGCATCATCAAGCACGCTCGCGTACTGAACGCCTTCACTAACCCTTCAACCAACGCATACAAGCGTCTGGTTCCTGGTTTTGAAGCGCCGGTTATGCTGGCTTACTCCGCACGCAACCGTTCTGCGTCCATCCGTATTCCTTTCGTGACTAACCCGAAAGCGCGCCGGATCGAAGTTCGCTTCCCAGACCCATCCGCTAACCCTTACCTGGCGTTCGCGGCCATGTTGATGGCGGGCCTGGACGGCATCCAGAACAAGATCCACCCTGGCGACGCGATGGACAAGGATCTGTACGATCTGCCAAAAGAAGAAGCAATGAACATCCCAACTGTTTGTAGCTCTCTGTCACAGGCGCTGGATTACGCAGAAAAAGACTTCGAGTTCCTGACTAAAGGCGACGTGTTCACTAAAGACATGATCGAAGCTTACATTGAGTTGAAGCGTAAAGAAGTAGAGCGTCTGGACATGACCACTCACCCAGTCGAATTTGAGATGTACTACTCTGTATAATCCGCTGCGTAGTTAACTACGACAGACTCGAAAACCCCGCGCTCTGCGGGGTTTTTTTTGGTTCCGCTTCTGCTACAGTTCAAGTAACTGGTCAATTGGGTTGAAGTTATGAAATCTCGGTTCGCTTATATCCTTCTTTCTTCTGCGCTTTTTTCTTCTTACTCAGGTTTGGTCTGCGCTGAAATCTATCGCTGGGTTGACGCACAAGGCAATGTGGAATATTCAGACCAGGAGAGAGAAGGCGCGGAGAAGGTCGAGGTCGGCCCAACCGCAACGATAACTATGCCTAAAATGTCGGAGATCCCGCCTAGTAGCGGCGATGAGCCGGAACCTGCACCGTCAAGCTATTACGCAACGCTGAACATCACCTTTCCCAGCAATGACAGCGCTTTTCATTCCGGCAATGGCGACCTGACGGTCTTGTTCACCTCAGATCCCACCCTTTATCCCAACCACAGCTACCGCGTTTCCCTGGATGGAGCTCCTATTGGAACAACCAAGGATAATTTCCTTGAGCTGAAAGGCGTCAATCGGGGAACCCATTCCGTTTCTCTTGATGTCGTTGATAATTCAGGGGTCGTTCAGAGCGCAACCCCAGTACAGTTCACCATTCATCGTCCCAGCGTAAAAAACTAGTCCGACGCACCGCACCAAAATGGCGCACAATTAAAACCTGGCGCATCCACTTTGTGCATGATGCGCCACGATCATGCACATGGCCGCAGACTTAGGTTCCGTCAAAGCCCGCTTCTGGAGCGCTTCCTAAGGGCATAGCTCACATTTGGGCGATCCGCCCCACGCCTGTGCAGAGAACCCGGTAATTCGCACCGCTTTACCGCAGTTCTGGTTTGGATATTGCATTCTCAATGCAAAAATAGGTCAACATTATGCTACCCATCGTTTTTCAGACTCGCTTACTCGAAAATCTGACCACTTCCGTGCTGGTCATTGACCCCCAGCAGCGGATTGCATTCAGTAATTCATCCGCAGAAGTGTTGCTGGAAACCAGCGAGCAAAGAGCCCATGGGGCCACCATCAAGGATTTATTGATAGAAGGCAGCTCCACGCTGACGGGCCTGGAAGAGTGCCTGCGCACAGGCCAGACCTACACCCAAAGAGAGGCGGAGTTTCTGTTGCCCTCCGGGAGCCGCCTTCTGGTTGATTACACAGTTTCTCCCGTGAATATCGTCAACGACGTCTACGTCATCATGGAGATTCAACCCCGTGATCGCCTTTTGCGCATCAGTCGAGAGGAGGAGCTACTCTCCAAGCAGGAAACTTCCCGCATATTGATTCGCGGGCTCGCCCATGAAATCAAAAACCCCCTGGGCGGCATCCGTGGAGCGGCGCAGCTTTTGGACAAAGAACTAAAGGAAGAAGGTCTGCATGACTATACCCGCATCATCATTGATGAGGCGGATAGGCTGCGTAATCTGGTTGACCGCATGCTTGGCCCCAATCGCAGCTTTAAACAAGAGCCGACCAACATCCATGAAGTGCTGGAGCGGGTTTACAGCCTCATCGAAGTAGAAAGCGCCGGCAAGATAAAGCTTATTCGTGATTACGACCCCAGCATCCCCGAATTCGCCGGTGACAAAGAACAGCTCATTCAAGCCTTCCTTAATATTTGCCGCAACGCCATGCAAGCCTTTGAGGACTACACGCCCCCTGGGTCTGACCGCCCACAAATATTACTACGCACACGCCCGCTCAGGCAGTTCACGATCGGTCATACGCGACATCGCTTGGTGGTAAGAGTAGACGTCATCGACAACGGTCCCGGCATCCCATCCGAATTCCTGAATAACATTTTCTATCCAATGGTGAGTGGCCGCGCTCAGGGGACGGGTCTGGGGCTTTCCATAACACAAAGCATCATCGGACAACATAAAGGGCTGGTTGAATGTGAAAGCCAGCCCGGCAGTACGAACTTCATCATATTTATTCCACTGGAGCCACTATCATGAGCGCATCACCCAACGTATGGATCATTGATGATGATCGTTCAATTCGATGGGTCTTAGAAAAAGCCCTGGAGCAGGCGCATCTGAATACCCGGTCATTTGAATCTGGAGACGGCGTTCTGCATCGTCTGGAACGGGAGCAACCGGATGCGATTATCAGCGACATTCGCATGCCTGGCATTGACGGACTAAGTCTGCTGGGACAGATTCACACCAGCTACCCGCACCTGCCAGTCATTATCATGACTGCGCATTCGGACCTGGATAGCGCAGTGTCTTCCTATCAAAGCGGCGCTTTCGAATACCTTCCCAAGCCTTTTGATGTGGACGACGCCGTTTCTCTGGTAAAACGCGCCGTGGCTCATGCGCAGGAACAGATGGCCACCAGCCGCGCTCCCGAGGGAAGCTCCTTGAGTCAGGACACAGAGATCATCGGTGAAGCTCCCGCCATGCAGGAGGTATTCAGAGCCATTGGCAGGCTTTCTCACAGTAATATCACGGTGTTAATCAACGGCGAATCCGGCACTGGTAAGGAGCTGGTCGCGCGCGCTTTGCATCAGCACAGCCCCAGGGCAGGCAAACCGTTTATCGCTCTCAATATGGCGGCGATACCGAAAGACCTGATCGAATCTGAGTTATTCGGCCATGAAAAAGGCTCTTTTACCGGAGCTGGCGGACAGCGTCAGGGACGTTTCGAGCAGGCCAACGGCGGCGCGCTGTTTCTAGATGAGATCGGAGACATGCCACCGGATACCCAGACGCGCCTGCTACGTGTGCTAGCGGACAGCGAGTTCTACCGGGTCGGCGGAGCCACCCCCATCAAAGTGGATGTGCGCATTATCGCCGCCACGCATCAAAACCTGGAAAAGCTGGTGCAGGAGGGACGCTTTCGGGAAGATCTTTTTCACCGCCTGAACGTCATTCGAGTGCATCTGCCCAAGCTGAGCGAGCGCCGGGAAGATATCCCCAAACTCGCCGGGCATTTCCTGAAAAAAGCGGCGGAAGAGCTGAATGTCGAGCCTAAGGTGCTGAAAACCGAGGCGGAAGAGTACATGTGTTCGCTCGCGTGGCCTGGTAACGTAAGACAGCTGGAAAATACCTGTCGCTGGCTCACGGTGATGGCCTCTGGCCGGGAAATCCACGTTTCCGACCTTCCCCCGGAACTGCAGGAACAATCCAACCACCGCAGCCCAACCCAGGATTGGCAGGAATCACTACGCACCTGGGCCGAACAGGAACTGAAGAAAGGCAAAAGTGGACTACTGGATACAGCGGTGCCCACTTTTGAGCGCATCATGATAGAAAGCGCACTGAAGCAGACGGCAGGAAGAAAACGCGACGCGGCGCTGCTACTTGGCTGGGGACGCAATACGCTAACCAGAAAAATCAAAGAACTTGGAATGGCGGGACATGACGAGAGCGAGGACGACGACTAAGTCAATCCCGGGTCTCACTACAGACGAAACATAAGGGGCGTTCACGCCCCTGCTCCCACGTTCTCCTAGAAATTCGCAAGGGATTTCGGCCTCTCTATATAAAAACCTTGCACGTAATCGACGCCCAGCTTTTGCAGCATCTCCAATGACTCTTTGGTTTCTACCTGCGGAGCGATAATTTCACGTCCTAAGTAGTGCGCCATTTCCGTCATGGAGCGAATCATCGTCTGATCATTTTGATCGGTCGCCACGTCTTTAACAAAAGAGCCGTCCACCTTAATCAGGTCTACGGGCAACTGTTTGAGATATTGATAGGAGGCCATGGCGGTGCCGAAATCACCCAGGCAAAAACGGCAGCCATATTCTTGTAGCTCCACGATAAATTCGGAGACATCGCAGAGATTCGAGATCGCCGCCGCTTCTGTGATTTCGAAGCACATTTTGTCCATAGGGCAGTCGTATTTGGTCAACCGTTCAAAGATAAACTCCAACAACCCCTCATCATTCAGAGAGTGACCGGAGAGGTTAATGCTGACCCCGCCCATGGTTTCAATCTGCTGTCGATTCTTCGACATCCAGTCCAGCATATGTCCAACCACCCAGCGATCCACCGCCTGCATCCGCTTATACGTTTCCGCTGCGCGAACAAAGTCTCCGGCTGGAATCAGGTTGCCATTGTCATCATATATACTGAGCAGTATCTCGTACTGGGCGCCCATCTTGGCGGCGGGGTGCAGCGGTATGATTTTCTGACAACGCAACAGTACCCGCTCGTTCTCCAGCTCTTTACCCAAACTCGCGACTTTTGAAGCGATTGCGTCTCGTCTGGCAATCAGGGCCTGATCGACATCAAACTCCTCAACTCGATTGCCTCCTTTGCTCTTGGCTCGACGAGCAGCCTCTTCAACAGCCTGCATCATATGAGGCACATCCAGCACGCCACCACTGACCTCGACGTAACCAATACTCGCGGAGACAGAGAAGACGTTGCTTTCCCACTGCAGCTGATATTGGCGTAGCGCTGTGGTGATTTTCTCCACCGCCGCCGTCGCCTCGCCTTCCACTAGCAACATGAATTCATCGCCGCCAAACCGGCATACCAGCGTCTTCGGCGTAAAAAGCGCCTTCAATAAGCCTGCGATATCCTTCAACGCCTGATCGCCCGCCTCAATACCGGCTGACTCGTTGATCAGGCGGAACTGCCCAAGACTGACCAGCAGCCCGACAAACTTATCGCCATCACTGGATTGAGAAAGTTTCACCAACGCCTGACGCTCGAACTCCTTACGCTGGATCAGCCCCGTCAATTCATCATGTGAGGACGCGTGGCTAAGCTGCTCATAAAGATCCTGCACCATGGCGTCCAGACCTTGATCGACCACAGGGGTATCCACCGACTCATCCGGCGCGGCGATGCCTTTCTGCAGGTAGGCCGCCAGCGTCAGCGCGTCCAGGTCTATCACCTTCATGCCCTGATGGTTCACGAACACATAACGTGAAAAGCTGCGGCCGACCCAGACCAGCCGGATAAACTCAGCCTCCTTCTCGTCTCGCTCTAATCGCAGCCAATCCCCTACCTTCAGTTTTTGCGCCCGCATCAGCCAGCGTTGCAGCCCTCTTTGCCTGGCTTCGCCCAGCAACTGCACGCCCGGATCACTGCTTTCGTCACGATTATCCGGCATGGTCACCATTTCAGGCGCCGCCTCGACGCTACGTACGAGAAGGCGTTTAAGCTCGTCGCGGATATGGCCGGACGGCATATGATTGGAGGAGATAGCGGAAAGGCCGTCCTGAATAATGCGCAGCAGTTCCGGCAAGTTGAATTCAAAACTGGGGTCATCGCCGACATGGATCAGCGTATCCAGAACGCTCAGATAGTCATACCAAGCCTGACTAGAGGCGCCTTGTCGAATATAGGTCAGCGACAACAAATCCCGCCAGCCGCCATTCAGCAGCGTCGCCACTGCTCTAGGCACCTTCTTGCCGGCGATGCGTTGCTCTATCTCGTCAATCACCGCCTGCTTGGCTTCCTCGACTTTCTGCTGCCCTTCCGCCGCCGCGGTGACTCTTTCCACATTCCGCCGATAGAGTAAATTCTGCCGCTCCAGCAATTCATCCAGTTCCGCCAGCGCTTCATCAAATACGCCCGGATCTCGTTCGTGATCCACCTGAATACGATGAATGAGCGTGTTGATACGCTCCAGGGCCGTTTGACTGCTCCGCCCCCCTTTGACGCCGATCTGCGCAATACGGTTAATGACCTTATGCGCCGTATTTTCATTCTGCTCCAAGAAGTCAGGGTTGCGCATCAGCAGGCGCAGAACCGGCAGCTCCAGCCCTTTGATCTGCATCTTGGCGATTCCGCTCAACTTCTGGTTTTTCAAAAGGCTGGCGAAAAAGCGATCCACCACATCCAGTGCTTTGTCCTGCTCCGCTCCAAAGGATTTCAAACCTGCTTCATTATTCTGCAGCACGCTGAACAGGCGCTCACGCAGCCCAGATTCTTCTAGACTGACGCCATCCCCAGGCGGAGCCTGCTGTACCGACTGCAAGTTAAATAATATTTCTTCATTGCGAAACTGAGGCGCTTCGGATGCTTTTGGAAATGGAGGAGCCTGCTGCTCTTTTTGCTTCAACAAGGCGCGATTGCTTTCCAGAATTTCAAACAGCTTGTTCACCGCCGCGAAGCTGGTTTCCGCATCCGCCAGGTAGCCGTGCATATCCCTTTCGCCCTGCGCTCCTGAGGGCGGAGGGTTTGAGTCTGGGGCAGTGACGGGCTTGGCTGGCTGTTTGGACTCCTCTTGGTTTGAGCCCATCAACTTTTGACGCAATTGCTCAGCGCGCTCTTTATCCTCCGCACTGAACGAGTCCTGTTTGCTCTCTGCTGGCGGTTTCTTTGCACTTTCCTCTTCCGCCGCCTTCTTTTCCCCCTCTGGAGTGCTCATGTATTTCGACAAATCGAGATTGGGCAGCACTCCCCGCCGAACCAACAGGTCATTGAGTTCCGCGTACACGGGCCCGAGTTCGGCCAACACCGTGCGCTCAAACACTCTCAGACACAAGCGTTCCGCTGGCAGAGGTAAATGCAGTTGAATTAAGGTGTCACGCAAGGCGTAACATAAAAGCGGCGGCCCCACTGCATTGTTATATCCCTTGTTGCAAACCACTCCGGCGGCGTCCAGGCGCATCTTCAACTGCACCAGCACAGCCCGATAGGTGGTTTCCGCCTTTGTGACCATGACTTTCAGCGTGAGCCAGTCTTCAAACTCGGACTTATCTATTAATGATAAGTCCGTCCGCTCTTCTTCCTTTTTAGCGGAGCTCTCTGCTCGGGGCGTCAACGCTTGACCAACATGTTTGAAAAACTGGCTGGAAAAAATTTCGTTCTGCTTCGCCAGGGCAATAGCGGCGTCGGCAAGTTGCGAGCGTTGGTTATCCGTAGGCGCAGTATTAATGGCCTCGTCGAAGCTTTTCGGCAAGGCGCGCAGATAAGTATCAAACAGGGGCGTCAAATGCTGATGAATGACCCGCTCGCACTGCCTCATCAACAGCGAGGCGGAGTCTGTGGAGCTCTTGGGAGCGCCAGGCCCAATGTTCTCGGCGCCACAAATGCGCAGTAAAGCAGTCACCGCCGCCATATTGCCTTCCGCGAAACTTCCTCCCATAGCGCCGTCGATAGCCCTTACCACATTCACCTTCAGCTCATGGTTGCGATTCACGAAAGGATCGATAAAACTCACTTGTACGCGCTGACCGGCGGTAAAGCCGCTATGCTTGAGGCGTTGAGCCGTCTCTGTGGGATAAGTGACATAAACGCCTTCCGGGCAGAAATCCGCAATGGTGCATGACAGGCCGCTCAATCCCTTAAAGTCGAGAGATGCGCTCAACTGTATGGGGCGCCGTTGACTCGCACGCCGCTCCTGTTCTCTGCCGCTGATTTCGGACATGGGTTTCTGTTGGTTAAGTTTATTAACTAAGAAGGCGCCGGTCGCCGTTATCGCTCCGCCCGCATCAGAGCGCTATTACCAGTATAGACAGCCAATAAATTTTTGGAGAAAGAGTTCGCCGATGGCTTTACTAAAAAAAACCTTTCCTTTATCTCCAGTTATAAAACTTTTACCTCTGTTACTGATGGGGTTGCTGGTTCTGGGAGGCTGTCAATCTACGGGGTTTATGCTGCAGGCGATTCAGGGACAGTGGGAGATTCTGCAGAAAAAGCGCCCCATTGAAGAGATCGTGCAGGAAGACGCGACGCCCGCCAACCTCCGGGAACGGCTTGAGTATGTCATCCAGGTCAGAGAATTCGCCGCCGCCTCTTTGCATCTTCCCGTGGAGGAAGCCTATAGCGAATATGCTGACCTTGAGCGTCCCTATGTCGTTTGGAACGTTTTTGCCGCGCCAGAATTTTCTATGCGCAGTAAAACCTGGTGTTACCCCGTCGCAGGCTGCGTCGCCTACCAGGGTTACTTCGCCGAGCAGCCCGCCCATGAGGCTGCTGAAGCATTGGCGAGTGAAGCGTTCGACACCCATGTAGGCGGCGTCCCGGCCTACTCAACCTTGGGCTGGTTCGACGACCCGGTCCTGAACACCTTTATATGGTATGACCCAGTGGACTTAGCTGGGCTGCTTTTCCATGAATTGGCGCATCGCAGGCTGTATATAAAGGGAGACACCGCTTTCAATGAGAGTTGGGCGACCGCCGTCGAGCAGGAAGGAGTGCAGAGATATATCCAATACACTTCCAGCACCTCCTCTCAGAATACTCCACTACTTCTCAGCGCCTACTCTGCAAACGCCATTAACGCGCGCTACGCCGAACGCGCCCAGAGCCGGGAACAGTTCGTCGCCTTGGTGAAACAAACGATTGGTGAACTGGAAGCGCTTTATAAAGAAGACATATCTGCGGAAGACAAGCGCACCCGCAAGACGGAAATTATTGAGACATTACGCACCCGGTACGCAGAGCTGGCGCAACAGCGCAAGATATCTTCAGGCTATGAGCGTTGGTTCAACGCGCCAATCAACAACGCCAAGTTACTGACCGTCGCTAATTACCACCAATGGACGCCTGGATTGCGCTACAAAATCCGCGAGCTGGGCGACCTCAATGCATTTTATCAGTGGTCGGAATCCTTGACTGACCTGACTAAAGAGGAACGCACGGAGGTATTGAGAAAACTGAATGAACTGGCGCAGTCAAGCGTGGCCAGTTCACATGAGAGCAAGACAGATAAATAGAGGGCGGCGAGCGCCTAGTCCAGATTTTTCACAAACACCTTCGAGTTGCGTTGCAGGTTATACATGCTTTGCTTTTTCACCGGCAAATCCGCTACCTGCCCTAACTGAAAACCCCGTTCGATAAACCAGTGGGCTGTTTGCGTGGTCAGAACAAAGAGTTTGCTCATATTGGCGGATTTGGCGCGCCGCTCAGCGTAGGCTAACAGTTGGTCGCCACGGCCCTGCTTGCGGTAGCTGTTTCTGACCGCGACACAGGCCAGCTCCACGCAGCGCTCATCTTCGAACTGATAAAGGGCGGCGCAGCCAATGATAGCGCCGTCGCGATCATCTACGATGAAGTTACCAATTTCCTGCTCCAACAGCTCGCGAGACCGCCTTACCAGTATGCCCTGCTCCTCCAGAGGCCGGATCAGCGCCAATATGCCGCCGACATCGTCAATGGTTGCAGGGCGAATCTCATCATAGGAATCATCGGTGATTAAGCTGCCTACGCCATCACGCGTAAACATTTCTTGCAGTAAGGCGCCGTCTTCCGCATAGCTGATCAGATGCGCTCGCCGCACGCCATTTTGTAAAGCGCGACAAACTGAAGAAAGTTGCCGGTATTCTTCTGTGTCGGAGGATAAATTTTGCAAATGCTGCAATGCATCATTCACTGACAAATCACGCAGAACGCCGCCATCCGGCCCAGTCAGCCCGCGTTTAGGGCCAAAGACGATCAGTTTATCCGCCTTCAACGCCACTGCAGCGGAAGCCGCTACATCTTCACAAGAGAGATTGAAGACTTCTCCAGTCGGCGAATATCCTAAGGTAGGCAACAGGACGATCTGCCCCATCGCCAATAACTTGTGAATGGGCTCCGCCTGCACTTTACGCACAAAACCCGTATGACAGTGGTCAACCCCATCCACCACCCCCACAGGTTTGGCGATGACAAAGTTGCCGCTGATCACCTGCAACGCAGCGCCGTGCATGGGTGAGTTCACCAGCCCCATGGACAGCTTGGCTTCCAACTCCGTGCGCAAACGTCCAACCGCTTCACACACGCAGGGCAACGCCTCCCCATCAGTAATACGCACGCCATGATGATGGTGGGATTGCAGGTCGGACTCCTGCAGTCTGGCCTCAATCTGCGGTCTGGCGCCGAAAGCCACAACCAGACGCAGGCCCAGACTGTTGAGCAGAGAGATATCCTGCACAATTGTATTTATTCCAGCATGCGCCAGCGCTTCGCCAGTAAGAAGAATAACGACGGTCCTGCCACGATAGGCGTTAATATAAGGCGAAGAATGTCGGAACCAGTAAACCTGCTGCGCTGGATCGCGTTGCACGGCGCCGCCGGATTGCGCACCGAGGGAGGGAGGTTTTTCCTGATTTAATTCATTCATAGTCGCCAGTCTCAATTCTTTCCTGGGCGTATCCCAGGCGGTTAATCCAGCCATACGCTCATACTGAAGCTCAACTCACTCTCCAGCAGAAGCGACTGCCGCTTAGCATAAGGCAATTTGCAGATTTGAAAAGTCCGGGGAAATAACTTATTCGGAGCACTAAGCACTATAGACACAGACGTCGTATAAGCTCTTCCAGCAGTTTCATCATAGGGGGAATTCGATCCAGAGACACGTATTCATCAGGCTGGTGCGCCTGATCAATGTCTCCAGGACCCAGGACAACCGTTTCCGCTCCCAACTGCTTGAAAAACGGGGCTTCCGTCGCAAACGCTACGGTTCCGGAGGCTTTGCCCGTCAGCTCTTCGCATATGCGAACCAAGCGACTGTCTTCACGTTCCTGGAAACTGTCTACGCCGTCAAACAGAGGACGTAACTGAATATCTACTTCATGCTTTTCCGCAATGCTACGCAATTGGCTGCGTATACTGTCACGCACCATCTCCATGGGCATTCCCGGCATTAAGCGCACGTCGTACTGCAGTTCGCAACTTTTACAGATTCTGTTGGGGTTGTCGCCGCCATGGATGCACCCCAGATTTAAGGTTGGATAAGGGATCTCAAAACCAGGATTGCTGTATTGCTCCACCCATGACGAGCGCAACTCTCTCAAACTGATCATCACATCCGTCATCGCCTCCAGCGCATTGCGTCCCAACGCGGGTTGCGACGAATGGCCAGAACGGCCCTCTACTTTGATGGCGTCCATCAAAATGCCTTTGTGCTGCCGAATGGGTCGCATACCGGTCGGCTCACCGATGACGACATAGTCGCCGTAATTTTTGGCCGCCTGCATGAGCCGTCGCGCGCCATCCATTGAGCTTTCTTCATCCGCAGTAGCGATCAATGTCACCGGCTTGCGTAGATACGGCAGGGCTGCCGCCAAGGCGGCCAGCGCCAGAGCGAAAAAACCTTTCATATCGCAAACGCCCAAGCCGTACCACTTGCCATCCCTTTCACTCAGCTTGAACGGATCGCTATTCCAGGCGCCATCGTCATAGGGCACTGTATCCGTGTGCCCCGCCAGCACTAAACCACCTTCGCCCTGCCCGGCCTTGGCGACTAAATTCCATTTATCGCCTGCTTCGTTCACTGGCAATAACGCAACATCCATCCCCAGGGTTTCGCACCATTGCGCCAATCGCTCCACCACAGGGCGGTTACTTTGATCCCATCGCGGCAATGTGCTGCTCACGGAAGGAATGGCGACTAGCTCGCGGATCATGGTTTCCAGCTTCGGCAGTTCGGGCATGCGCACTCCTCAGGCTTGAATGTTAATAACGGCCCCCTTCAGGCAGCCGCGTTATGGCTATTTATATACCTTAATCTCTGCAATATCGCGCTTCTTGATATGGAAGCTCACCGACCCCGTCTGCAATGGCACAGCTACGTCTATCTGGTATTCCAGCACTTTTTCGATGCTGCCTTCGATCAACTTACCGGAATTTTCCTTCAGCCTAACGGGATACCCCACATATGCATCAAGCTCTTCCACTTCGACTTGACGATAAGCCTTTTCAACCTTGGGCGGCGGCGGTTTGGGAGCTTCCACAACCACAGGCGGCGGCGACAGAAACGCCTTCAACTTAGCCTGATCGATGGTTGCGCTCAAATCCGGGATCATGACTTGGTTCATGCGGAGTTGCAGCCCCAGCGCATCTACGATGGAGCTCATGTCCATAAAGGCCAGCAAGCTGTAGTCCAGCTCATCAACGGGGTTCACAATAACCTCAAACACCCTGCCGTCTTTCAAGTAATCAGCGTATGCTCCAATCAAGTCTTGGTTTAAAGTAATGCCGGCTTCCGCCATCCGCTGAACCGTCTTATCAACGCTACCTTGTATAAATTGCGCTGGAGAGTCTCCCGTCTTTCGGGTACAAAATGAACTTAGGCGTTTATTGAAAGACGCATCCTGATGCACATAAGAAAGATATTTCACCCGTGGAAATTTACCGCCTTCACTAGAAGGCATAGATAAAGCCCCATCGAAGTCAATCTGTCCTTGAATGTTATTCATTCCCTGGATATCAATATTAAAGAAAATACTACTATTCGCAGATACTGGTTCATTGCGATATCCCCAGGATGCATCGACTCTTAAACGGTCATAACCCAGCTCTCTTAACTCTTTAAACTCAATCTCTTCTACGTCGCCACAATTGATCGCCAAAAGATCGTTGAAATTATGCGAGCCGTCTTCCGGAGATTTATAGTTTTCCCAAGTATCAACCGTTGGGAAGTTTGCATTAGTCACCGTAATTTCAAAAGCATCTGGCGCACTAGCATTTGGGCTGTGCGGAGAACGCCGATTTAACGGTGAGTAATAATCCAGCATGGCGAATACTGATGGAAACTTCAGACTAATTTCCTGAATAGGAATAGTCTCCCTTAACTGATAAGGGGTAACTTTAATATCCTTAATAATTATCTCGCCTTCCAGGTTGGAGCTGATCCAGCCGTAATCCACCGCCATATGAAGCGCCGTCGCTTCTTTAAATTTAGCGATAGCCTGATCCGTCTGATACCAGACCAATCCTTTGAACGCCCCATAGGCCCCTAATACAACTAAAAAAGTAGTGACTATAAATTTCTTCATGAGGTCAGCATCCGAATATTTGCTTACTAATCAATGCGCGACTTAATTAAAGCAGCCTAGTCCGCAAAAACAAACAGGCCCGGTGTGAACCGGGCCTCAGCCTGAAGGCTTTTCTGCGGTTTGGCGCTAGATCAGGCGTCGTCGCAGCCTTTGCGGGTTATCAAGGTGCCTACGCCTTCATCGGTAAAGATTTCCAGTAGCGTGGCGTGGGGAACCCGGCCGTCGATGATATGGGCGCTATGCACGCCATTTTTCACCGCTGACAGGGCGCATTCGATCTTGGGCAGCATTCCACCGTGAATAGTGCCGTCAGCGATCAGTTCGTCGACTTGCTTTGTGCTCAGGCCAGTCAACACTTTGCCTTCCTTATTCATCAGGCCGGCAATATTGGTAAGCAGCATCAGCTTTTCCGCCTGCAGTACTTCAGCAACTTTACCTGCGACCAGGTCAGCGTTGATATTGTAGGAGGCGCCATCCTGCCCGACGCCAATAGGCGCAATGACAGGGATGCAATCGCTGTCAGTGAGCATGGTGATGATATCTTTGCGTACGCCCGTTACTTCCCCGACATGACCAATGTCGATGATCTCCGGTTTTTGCATATCAGGCGTGGCGCGGGTGACTTCCAGTTTTCGCGCAGTAATGAAGTTGGCGTCTTTACCAGTCAAACCGATAGCTTTACCGCCATTGCGGTTGATCAGGGCGACGATGTCTTTGTTAACCGAACCGCCCAGCACCATTTCCACCACATCCATGGTTTCACTGTCCGTGACACGCAGTCCGTTTATAAAACTGGATTTGATATTTAGTCGCTGCAGCAAATCTCCGATCTGCGGGCCGCCGCCATGCACAACGATAGGATTGATCCCTACCAGTTTCATCATGACCACATCTCGGGCGAAGCTGTTTTTCAACTCTTCATCCGTCATGGCGTTGCCGCCGTATTTGATCACAATGGTTTTCCCCGCAAAGCGCTGTATGTAAGGCAGCGCTTTGCTCAATACCGCCGCAACCTGGAGGGCGTTATCTCGATCAAGCATAATTCCGTTAGTCTCCTGCGAATCTCAATGCACAGTTTCAGCGAGCCCAATCCCGGACCCGCTGTGATTTAAAAAGGAATAGACAAAGAAGGGTCCACGGCCAACAACTGGTCGCGGAAAACTTTTTGAATGCGCGCCAGCGCTTCCTGACTCTCCGCTTCAAAGCGCAGCACCAGCACTGGCGTGGTATTGGAAGCCCTGCACAGGCCCCAGCCATCAGCGTACTCAACTCTCACGCCATCAATACTGGACACGTTACCGTCGCCCCAGGATGCGTTTTGAGACAGTTTTTCCATGACCATAAACTTGCTGCTGTCACTGACCGCAACATTGATTTCCGGGGTGGAAACATCTTCCGGGAACTCGTCAAACACAGCGTCTGCGTTGCGCTCATCGATACCAAGAATTTCCAACAGACGAGCGGCGCTGTATATGCCATCGTCAAAACCGAACCAGCGCTCCTTGAAGAAAATATGGCCGCTCATCTCTCCCGCCAACAATGCGCCCGTCTCTTTCATCTTGGCCTTGATCAGGGAGTGTCCGGTCCGCCACATGATCGGACGGCCGCCATAGCTGGAAATAAGGGAGTTCAGTCGGCGGCTGCATTTCACGTCGAAAATAACATCAGCGCCGGGATTACGGGAAACGACATCCTTGGCGAACAACATCAACAGACGGTCCGGCCAGATAATCTTGCCTTTCGCCGTAACCACGCCTATGCGGTCGCCATCGCCATCAAAGGCCACGCCGATATCCGCGCCCACTTCCTTCACCTTCGCGATAAGCGCCTGCAGGTTCTCCGGCTTGCCTGGGTCTGGGTGGTGATTTGGAAAGTTGCCATCCACCTCGCAGAACAGCGGCGTTACTTCGCAGCCCAGTTCTTCAATCAGCTTGGGCGCAATATCGCCAGCAACGCCATTACCCGCATCCAACACCACTTTAAGCGGCGCAGCAACAGCAATATCATTGACGATAGCGTCGATATAATTCTGGCGGATATCCTGATTTCTCAGCTCCCCCTGCCCTTTAATATAGTTCTGCGTACGTATCCGCTGCAGCAGCTTCTGAATCTCCGCCTGCGCCAATGTATCTCCCGCCAACATCATCTTAACGCCGTTATATTCGGCGGGATTATGGCTGCCAGTCACCATCGCGCCAGAGAGCGTTTGCGTATGATGCGCAGCAAAATAAAGCACTGGTGTGGGCACCAGCCCCACATTAATGACATTAACGCCGGTCGCCATAATCCCTTGCGCCAGCGCCTTCGCCAAGGCGGGACTGGATTCACGGCCGTCATAGCCCAGACACATATCCGTCACATTTTTCTGGCGCGCTTCAGAGCCCAGCGCTCGCCCGATCTCATACACCACTTTAGCGTCCAGGGTATCGCCCACTACTCCGCGAATATCATAGGCCCGGAATATGGTATCGGAGACATTCACGACCTGGGATTCATTCACCTCCATTGACGCGCCCTCGCCAAAGTCGGAGGCAGGCTCGTCATCGTGTAACCCCAGCAGATCGTCGTCCTCTCCCAGCATGCTGATATCCAGCGCATCATCATTAAACAGCGGCGCAGCCTCCTCTTTGGCAGGCTGAGGCGCTTTCTTAGCCGGAGCCGCCTCAGCCCCTGAGTCAGCAGCCGTGGCTTTGGATTTAGTGGGGATTGAGCGCTTCACAACTGTCTGACGCGCCTGATCCAGCAACACGACCATAGAATGGAACGCAAGCAAAGAGATCTTGGGTGAACTCGGCTTTTCTCCCATGATGCAGGCTTGGCCAAATGCAGTAACTGCGGAAATATCCTTGCGCACCTTCTTCGTAAGCAAAAACACGGGCGCAGCCGCCAATCCCGCTGCCAATAAAGCAATAGCGAGCGCGACGATCCACAACATCTGGTCGCTATATGAAAAGCGGGCGGTCTCGTTAGGGTAATACGCCACTTGCCATTGCGGCAGCGCCGTACCGCCCACAAGCTTGTCGCCTGAGCCTTGGCCATGTTCTATCACCACTCGTTGCTGTCCGCCAACGGACTGCAACAACTGATACTTCCCGCCGCCAGTCTGGCGCCAGGTCGGCTCAAGAATCTCAGTGCTGAACATCACTAAAACCGTGCCCACAATCACGTTGGAATCTGTTTGCACCGGCTTTACGACCTGAATAAACCATTTTTCGTTTGATACGAAGGCTTCCAGGCGCACCGCCTTGCCTTGCTCTACATTACGCACCATATCCAGGCTGGCGAAGCTCACCGGCACCGGAGATTCCGTGTCGCGCACGCCTCTTCCCTTCTGAAACGCCACCGCCCGCACTGCGGCAGGCAACGTTTTAGTGGCGATACCTGTAACTTGCGCACGCACTTGATCATCCACAAATCTGGCGGCGTCCACACTGCCCGCCAAGACTGCAACCTGATCCTCGATAAATTTCAGACGGTTATTAATGACGGACACCGCCGCATCCAGATTACTCTTCTGGGTCGCGGCATTGACTTCATCCACCAAGGGCTGCAATACCGTGGCTTTTAATACAAAAGCGGTGATGACGACGCAAACCGCCGCCAAGGCTGCGCTCAATCCGGCAAAAAGCCCCGGACCGGCAAGCCCTTTGGTTTCCGTCTGTTTGCTTTTATTCGCTGGGGCCGGCTTGGGCTTCTTTGCGCCGTTACCGTTCGCTTTGCCGTTAGTCTCCGCCTGCTTCTTTTTCATCGGTTTCATTGATAAGCCAATTTACCTTTTGTTCGCATTTCGCCACATGGCCTCAGCACGCCCTTCGCACACTGAAGCTAACGTCATGTAAAGAATACACATTTACTGCAACTCGGCCTACGCCGCTTAGTTGCGGCGGTTATCAAAACGAGCAAATGCTTATTTAGTTCCCGTTGAACCAAAGCCGCCTGCGCCACGAGAGCTATCATTAAAATCGTCAACAATCTCAAAACCAACCTGCACCACAGGCACAATCACCATCTGCGCTATACGTTCGCCAACATTAATAGTGAATGCATCCTTCCCTCTGTTCCAACATGAGACCATGACCTCGCCTTGATAGTCCGAGTCAATCAGACCAACCAGATTCCCCAGGACGATTCCGTGCTTATGTCCCAAGCCTGAACGGGGCAGTAGCATAGCCGCCAATCCGGGGTCAGAAAGATGAATCGCCATTCCCGTGGGTATAAGCGTAGTCTCCCCTGGTTGAAGCGTGACAGGTTCCGCCAGACAGGCGCGCAAATCCAGACCAGCGGAGCCGTCAGTTGCGTATGCGGGTAGTGGGATTTCCTTGCCCAGACGTTTATCCAGAACCTTCACGAGTAATGCTTGTTTCATGAAACTCAGACCAAATTCAATTATCAGTAGATAGTGTTTTTCGATATTGCTGGACGATATGAGACATTAATTGTCCCGCCAGCGCCTGCTTGGATTGTTTAGCTATTGGAATCACCTCATCGCGGCTGATGAGAGAAACTTCGTTTTCATCGCTGTTAAAACCGATGTCTTTGCGAGAAACATCATTCGCGACGATCAGATTAATATTTTTACGCTCCAACTTGCCCCGCGCGTACTCTTCCACTTTCTGGGTTTCCGCAGCAAAGCCAACCGTAAATGGAGCGTTTTGCAAGGCGGCGATATCCGCGAGAATGTCAGGGTTGCGCGTCAATGTAATCTGTAGCTGTTCAGCGGACTTTTTCATTTTTTGGTCAGCCGTAGCTACAGGCCGATAATCCGCGACCGCCGCTGCGGAAATGAAGATATCAGCACCCGCCTGCACCGCAGCCAAGGCTTCCGTATGCATTTCCAATGCGCCTTCCACATTAACGACCTTCACTCCGCCGGGCTTAGCCAAGGCAACCGGACCGGAGATCAAAGTGACCTGAGCCCCCATCCCGGCCGCAGCCTCCGCCAAGGCATACCCCATTTTTCCTGAGCTGTCGTTACTGATGTAACGCACCGGGTCAATACGTTCACGGGTCGGCCCGGCGGTAATCACGACATTGCAGTTCCTGAGCTGATCTCCCAAGGCGAAAAACGCTTCCGTCAAAGCAAGCATAGCAGCCGGCTCCAACATCCGCCCGGGACCCAAGTCACCACAGGCTTGCTCACCCGCATCGGGCCCCCAAATAAAGGTACGAGGTCGCAGCGAAACCAGTTTTTGCACATTCGCCTGAGTCATTGGATTGCGCCACATGGCTTGGTTCATCGCAGGAGCCACCGCCAACGGCGCTTCACTGGCGAGCAGCACAGTGGCGAGTAAATCATCCGCTAATCCGCCCGCGACTCGGGCGATAGCATCCGCGGATGCAGGCGCAACAATGATTAAGTCCGCCCAGCGTGCCAATTCGATATGCCCCATCCCCATCTCGGCTTCTGGGTCCAAAAGACTGTCTCTAACGGGTCTGCCTGATAGCGCCTGGAAGGTTAACGGGGTGATAAACGCTTTTGCGCCTGACGTCATCAACACTTGTATTTCAGCGCCGCTTTTTACCAACAATCGGGTTAGTTCAGCGCATTTATAGGCGGCGATTCCACCCGTGATCGCCAGTAAAACTTTTCTGCCGGTAAGCATCGCGTTACTTCACTCTGTCCCCGTTTTGACTGGGGCTAAGATAGCACCAGTCCGTTTTTTTTTCATCGCATTTGTATATAATAGCGGCCGTTTTGATTGCCGCAGCATATCAAAGCAAAGATGTATTTAATGGATGAACAAATCAGTAAAGGGATTTTGTATGCCTATCTCCGATTGGCCAAAGGCCGACCGTCCTCGCGAAAAGCTTATCGCCCATGGCGCCAGCAAATTAAGTGAAACCGAACTTCTCGCTATATTCTTCCGAACCGGCTCTCGCGGCCGCAGCGCGGTGGATCTTGCTCGCGACACCATTAACCAGTTCGGCGGGCTTCGCCCCTTACTGGACGCCAGCTTGGATGAATTCACCCAGGTTCCTGGTTTAGGCGAAGCAAAATACAGTCAATTGCAGGCGGCGACGGAACTCGCCAAGCGCTACCTGCAGGAAAAAATGCAGCGAAGCCATAATCTCACCAGCCCCGAACTGACGCGGGAATATCTGAGCGCCCACCTGCGACATTATCCTTATGAAGTTTTCGCCGCCCTATTTCTGGACAACCAACATCGCGTCATCGCCTACGAAGAGTTATTCCGCGGAACTATCGACTCCGCCAGCGTGCACCCACGAGAAGTGGTGCGCAGAGTGCTAAAACACAACGCGGCGGCTATAATATTCGCTCACAATCATCCGTCCGGCGTCGCAGAGCCGAGTCTTAGCGACAAGGAAATCACAGAAACTCTCCGCAAAGCGCTGAGATTGGTTGACGTGCGAGTTCTGGACCATATGATTGTCGGCGACGGAGAAGTCGTTTCTCTGGCGGAGCGGGGTTGGATTTAAACTCTCCGCCCATATAAAGAAGCGCTTGCGACTGAAAAGCATAAAGAGATGCGCCAAGCCCTCTGGAAATTGTGCAAAAAATGCAAAATATTTTGCCTTGAAAGCCTCTTTCTGCTATAAAGTCGTGCTCATTTTTACGGGTCTGGGTAAAGCGGGAAATTCTCCACCCAGAAGCAGGAATTTTTCAGTACCAACGTTTGGTTGGAGGCGAGTCAAATGTCTAGAGTTTGTCAGGTTACGGGCAAAGGCCCAATAACTGGTAACAATGTTTCTCACGCAAACAACAAAACCAAGCGCCGTTTTCTTCCGAATCTGCAAACTCATCGTTTCTGGGTCGAGAATGAAAAGCGCTTCGTTAAGTTGCGTGTTTCTACTAAAGGTATGCGAATCATCGATAAAGTCGGCATTGATAAAGTGCTGAGCGATATTCGCGCACGTGGCGGCAAGGTTTAAGGAGCTATATTATGCGCGAGAAGATCAGATTGGTTTCTTCAGCTGGAACCGGCCATTTCTACACTACTACTAAAAATAAGCGCACTATGCCTGAGAAAATGGAGATCAAAAAATTTGATCCTGTTGTTCGCAAGCACGTTGCTTATAAAGAAGCCAAGATCAAGTAAGCATCTTACTTCTTCAAGATAACGGCCAAGCCCTTTCAGCTTGGCTGATGAAAGCCCGGCCTAGTCGGGTTTTTTTATGCCTTTCCTTTTCCATACTCTACTGGCAACGCCACATCTACCGCAACAGGGAGGTGGTCAGACACGGGAAAACATACCACACCAGCGTTTCTGATCTGCAACCCAGGGCTAACCATAATATGATCAAGAGACCGCTCAGGACGCCAGCTCGGAAAGGTATTCACTCGCTCAGGTAAAGACACCAGAGTCGTACGCCCCAGCGCCGTAGAGCTTAGCAACTGTTCCGCATGGTTGTTCAGATCCCCCATCAAAACAACATGCTCATATCCGTCAATTAACTCGCAGACATGCTCCAATTGCTGACATTGCGCCTTTTCACCCAATGACAGGTGCAACATCACCACAACAAGAGGATTAGTGGGATCGCCATAAGTTGCGATAATCGCGCCCCGTCCAGGAATAACGCCAGGCAACTTATGTTGCGTAACCGAGTTCGGCCGATAACGACTCAACAGCCCATTACTGTGCTGAGCAATACGCCCAAGATTTCGATTCAACTGTTGAAACCAGTACGGATGCCCGCTCTTCTCAGCCAGATATTCCACCTGATTGACAAAGCCGCTACGAATACTGCCGCCATCGCACTCCTGCAGCGCTACCACATCATACTGGCTCAGCAAAGCAGCGATACGATCAAGGTTTTTATTACGAGACTGACTAGGCAAAACATGCTGCCAGCTACGCGTTACATAATGACGATATGCCGCAGTCGAAATGCCTACCTGGATATTAAAACTGAGAAGACGGATATGTCTGTGATGGGGAAACTCTTCAGCTGCATTCATGTCGCCCTCCATGACTGGAGAGCGACGGGGTAGTAGGGCGCCAAACTTATCTCTGAACTTTTGATACACGCCCCAGCACTCCTACTACGTTAGTTTAGTTAGCGCCCTCTCAAGAACCTTTTGCCTGACGCTCTTTATCTATCAGGAAGTCGGCAACCTTCAGCATATCCTCGTAAGTACCGCCACGAATAGCGTCTATACGGTATTTACCATTGACCACCAACGCAGGCACCCCTGTCGCACGGGCAGAAAGCGCACGTGAAGCGGCTTGCTCAACTTTGGACTTCACACTGAAAGAATTATAGGCCTTTTTAAACTGTGCTTCTTCCACGCCATACTCAGCGAAGAATTTAGCCAAGTCATCTTCGGAGTTGATGGACTGGTGATCTCTCGCCAGCGCGTCGAACAGCGGCTGATGCATTTTTTCTGAAACGTCCAATGCTTCCGCCGTGTAGAAAGCCTGGGCATGAGCCTTCCAGATCTTATTGAAAGCCGCTGGCGAACGGAAGAAGCTTACATCTTCCGGCAAACTCTTTTTCCAGGCGTTAACCAGAGGATCAAACTTGTAACAGTGAGGACAGCCGTACCAAAACAACTCCACCACTTCGATCTTAGAAGCGTCGCGCACCGGAATCTGCGCCGGCAACGTCTTATAGTGCTGTCCTTCAACATAAGTCTCAGCCCTGGCCGCCAGAGCAACCAGACCCAAAGTCATTATTAATAGAATCCTGGCGAACTTCCGCATTTACGATCTCCGAGCTCCGTTGATTAGAAAATATTTGCAGGCATGCTGTAAGGAAAAAAGTTTTACCTCTTAGCATTCATTATGCAACTCCAGAGCCTAGCTTATGACAAACAATTAATATGGCTGCAAGCTGCGCATAACAAAAAAGGCGGCCAAAGCCGCCTTTTTCGAACTGGTATATTCCAGGCTGCGATTAGTGCAGGCCCAGAATATAGTTAGCTAATGCTTTGATCTCTGCATCGCTCATATTGGCGGCGATGTCGCGCATGATGCGGGTCTCGCCATCATTGGATCGGTCGCCAGAACGGAAGTTCTGTAATTGCTTGGCGACATAGTCAGAATGCTGGCCGCTTAGACGAGGAAATCCTGCTGGGAAGTTGCCTGCACCATTGGGAGAATGGCAACCGGAACAGGCGGGGATGCCTTTGGCGGCGTTACCTGCGCGATAAAGCGACTCGCCCTTCTCTAGAGAAGCCTCACTGGCGGAGCCGACTGTTGCAGGCTGACTGGCGAAGTATGCGGCGATATCCTCGATATCCTGGTCCGACAGGTTATCTGTCAATCCAGCCATTTCCGGCACTGCGCGATTTCCGGACTTGATATCGTGAATCTGTTTAATCAGATATCTTTCCCCCTGCCCCGCCAGTTTGGGGAAGTTGGGAACGGCGCTGTTACCGTCAGCACCATGGCAGGCCGCGCAAACTGCAGATTTGGTCTGTCCCGCCTTAGGGTCTCCCTCAGCGTGCGCCAGGCCAACCATACCCATCGCCAGCACCAAACCAGTTACGAAAATTCTCATTGTTGACCCCATCAGCTACCTATTTAATTTGCAATTACATTGTTGAGGCGCTTTGATCCAAGATACCCCAAGCACAATCAGTATCTTATTTTACCAATTCGCGCATGCTGCAATTACGTGAAAAGAACTGGATTATCTTTCCACGCCCTTAAAACGGTCTGGTATTATACATAAAACACTCAAAACATGAACGAATAAACAACGCGACATCGTCATTCAAAAACGCAGCCTCAAAGCGATGCTGCATCCACTCATTTTTCGATATTTGCAAGCATTAAAGGTATGACCCAAACCACCAAACGCCCCGTCTCATATCAAAGCGCCCGCTTCCTTATGAGCGCAGAACAGTTGCAGCAGTGTCCGCCTGATATGGGCGTAGAGGTCGCCTTCGCCGGACGCTCTAATGCAGGAAAATCCAGCGCTCTGAACGCGATCACCCAAAACGGGAAACTGGCGAAGACATCCAAGACGCCGGGCCGCACCCAGCTTATTAACTTCTTTACCCTGAATAGCGAAGGCTGCCGACTGGTCGATCTTCCAGGTTATGGCTACGCCAAAGTACCGAAAGCCATGCTTGAAAAGTGGCGGAGCAATTTGCAGCGCTATTTAGAACACAGATTGACGCTAAACGCTTTGATCCTGGTCATGGATATCCGACATCCTCTCAGCCCCTTTGACTGCAGCATGCTTGACTGGTGCGAAGCGCGGGGACTGCCGACACTGGTGTTGCTGACGAAAGCAGACAAACTCAAGTTCGGCCCCGCCAAAAGTGCGCTTCAAGAGGTAAGAAAAGAGCTGAAGAAGAATTGGAAGTTCCCTGTCGAAGCGCAGCTCTTTTCCTCCGTCAGCAAAACGGGAGTTGAAGAAGCCCACGCGTTTATGGACCGCTTTTTTATCCCGCCTGACGACACGGCTTTAGATATTGAGGAAACCGCTGAGCCCCAGGCATAAACATCTCACGACCAGCGACTCATAGACCCAGGTCATTGAGAACGCTGGGGGAGTAATTCTGCTGTAATCCGGTCACTTGATCATAAAACGCGGGTTGCAGATACGGCGCTTCCAGACAAATAACCTGATATATCCCATGTTTGAGAGTGTCTTTACGGATCAAGGCGCTCTCTTCTCCTGCGGCAGTTTTTAGAAACGACATCCAGTTCGTCACCACCAGCCAGACATTTAAAGCCAGAGATCGACGCAAGTGGTCGGAAACCGGCCTTAAAATACCAGACAGCTCCATTCCCCGGATGATATTCACCACACTGCCGATACAGCGCTGCGTGAATTTACGATAGTCAGCCTTCAAGCGCTCATCTGACTCAAGATAATGCTCCAGATCCCGATGGAAAAAACGGTAGCTCCACAAGCCATCGAATACTGACTCAAGATAATCAAACTGATCCTCAACAGTCAGTGGCCGTCCCTCCGGGGCTTGTAGATAGTGGTCGACCAGCAGTTGATACTGTAAAAAAATCTCGTAAATAATGTCCGTTTTATTGCGAAAGTGATAATAGAGATTGCCCGGAGAAATGCCCAAATGAGAGGCGATATGATTAGTAGTGATGTTGCGTTCTCCGCGCTCATTAAATAAATCCAGACTGGCTAAAATTATCTTTTCTCTAGTGTTCATTACGACTGCTCTGATCCAAACCGGCGGCTTTCATTATGAATAGTTCCTTCTACACATCCAGGCCTTGACACCTAGAGTATATACTCTAAAAATATAACCACTGATGCAAGCGTAGAAAAACAAAAATCAGCACCATGGGGCAAGACGCCCAGGAGGCGATAATGGCGGCGGACGTTCTCACGATCACAACTAGCAAGAAAGAAATTCAACACCTGCACCGGGCGTTTCAAGCGCAAAAGCGCGCGTTTGACCACGACCCCAATCCCAGTTACGAAGTGCGGCGCGACACCTTAATTCGCTTGAAAAAAGCGTTGCTGAACAACCAAGAGGCGCTGCTTGACGCCATTAATGAAGACTTTTCCTCCCGTTCTCGCGACGAAACGCTTTTAGCGGAGTTTATGCCCGCCATTCAAGGCATCAACTATACGCTTAAGCACCTTAAATCCTGGATGAAGCCTTCTCGCCGGCAAGTTGGCTTACTGTTTTTCGGTTCCGAAAATTCAGTCCACTATCAGGCGCTGGGTGTGGTAGGCGTTATCGTTCCCTGGAATTATCCTCTCAACCTGGCGGTTGGTCCTCTTATTACTGCATTAGCGGCAGGCAATCGGGCGATGATAAAAATGTCCGAGTATACGCCGCGCACTTCCCAGGTATTCCAGGACCTCATGGCCAACACCTTTAGCGAGGATCTGGTTTCCGTAATCGTTGGCGAAGCGGATGTCGCCGCCGAGTTCTCTCGCCAGCCATTTGACCACCTGATATTCACTGGCTCCACTACTGTCGGACGCATGGTCATGCGCGCCGCGGCGGAAAACCTGACGCCCGTGACGCTTGAACTGGGCGGCAAGTCTCCCGCTGTCATCTCGAAAAACCTTCCGATTACTGACGCAGCCGAGCGCATAGCATTTGGCAAAGCCTTTAACGCCGGCCAAACCTGCATTGCGCCGGATTATGTCTTGTGTCCTGAGGATAAGGTCGAGCCTTTTATAGACGCCTTCAGGGAAAAGTTTCGCAAGCTGTATGCAACATTGAAGGACAACCCGGACTACACCGCGATTATCAACGATCGCCAACACAAACGTCTTTGCGGCTATTTAAAAGATGCGGAGGACAAAGGCGCTACATTGATTGAATTGAATCCGGCCAATGAAGATTTCAGCCGCGGCACCCGCAAACTCCCATTGACGCTGATTATCAACGCCACGCCAGAGATGAAAGTGTTGCAGGAGGAAATATTCGGACCTCTGTTGCCGATAGTTCCCTACCACTCCATCGATGACGCCATTCGCTACATTAACAACCGTCCTCGCCCTTTGGCGCTCTATTACTTCGGCTACAAGAAAAGCGAGCAGAAACATTTGCTGGAGCGTACTCACGCAGGCGGCGTCTGCATCAACGATACCCTCGTACACTTCGCCCAGGACGACCTGCCGTTTGGCGGCATCGGCGAGTCTGGCATGGGGCACTATCACGGCAAGGAAGGCTTTCTCACCTTCTCCAACCACAAAGCCGTGCATACAAAGCAGCGCTTCCACAGCGGAAAAATCATCTTTCCCCCTCATGGCACACTGCTGCATCAATTGGTATACAAGCTGTTCCTGCGTTAGCAGGAGCAGCCGAACGCTCGCCGATAGACGCCTCCAGCGACTCAACTTGCGCCGCGCCTTCAGGGCGCGTAGCCTATACGCGAATTGCGCGCCGTACAGGCTACGCGCCCACTTAACCCCATAACACCCCTTTAGCTGACGCCGGAATATTCCGTCTATGAATACCGTTATCTACCCAGGCACCTTTGACCCTATCACCAATGGTCATAAAGACTTGATCGCCCGCGCTTCGCGCATCTTCGATAAAGTAGTGGTGGCCGTTGCAGCCAGCCCGAAAAAGAATCCTCTGTTTTCACTGGAAGAGCGGGTGGACCTGGTGCGTCAGGTCGTCAAGCCGTTCTCCAACGTAGATGTAAAAGGGTTCAGCAACCTGTTAGCGGATTTCGTACAACAAAACCAGGCCAATATCATTCTCCGCGGGCTGCGCGCCGTGTCCGATTTTGAGTATGAGTTCCAGCTCGCCGACATGAACCGCAAGCTGGCTCCGAACGTGGAAAGCCTCTTTCTGACCCCTGCCAACCACCTCTCCTACATCTCCTCTACGCTTATCAGAGAAATCGCTGTGCTGGGCGGCGATGTGACGGAGTTTGTAGATCCAATCGTCTCTAAGGCCTTGCAACAACAATTCGCATTGCGCAAGTGATTCCAGGGTTGTGTTTTTGATACAATCGGCATGTTTCTAGAGCACTGTATAGTCGGATAGGGCGATAAAAGAGTGGCGGCGGCCACCCTGTCCGACAAGCATGAGGTACCTTATGGCGCTAATGATTACGGACGACTGCATCAACTGTGATGTATGCGAGCCGGAATGCCCGAATGAAGCGATTTCGCCGGGCGAAGAAATATATATTATCGACCCCAACAAATGCACTGAGTGCGTCGGCCACTATGACGAACCACAGTGCCAGCAGGTATGCCCTGTCGACTGTATTCCTCTGGACCCTAACAAGGTGGAAACCGAAGAGGAGCTGATGACGAAATATTACAAACTGACAGGCAACACGCCCGCCTAATATGCTTGCCGGGACGGACGCATAACTGTCCGTCCCCACCTTTATCTACTCATCCCCTTTCTATATAAGTTCGGCAATATATCCTCACTCTCTTTTACTTGTTTTTACCTGATATAAAGGACTTACCTTTATTAGTTCACGACATCTTTAAGCAATGTGAGCTAAACTTATAAACTGGAAATGTATTTCCAAACGGCGAAGCCGTCTCATCATTGTATTTTTGCTGGAGATAGATCATGGCTACCCGTGAGCGAGAAAAAGAAGCGGAAGACGAACAAATGACCGAAGCACAACGGCTGACGCTGCTTGAGAAAAGCATGTCGCTGAACCGCTTTTTCTTGCTGTTACTCGCCATGCTGATCGTCGTGACCTTATCCGTCACTATCACCGTCTCCATTATCAGCGCTATGGACAGCGGAGGCGATTCCGCAAAAACGGCGGAGATAGCAGACCTGCAAAACAAAGTGCAGGAGTTGCGACAGGAACTCCAGGCGACCCGCGAGCAGGTCGCAGCCCTGAATGCCGAGATTCCCACTATTAAAACCTCCATTGCAAACGGCAGCGCCCCCGCTTTTCAGCGCCTGTTGCTGAAGCAGGAAGCGAGCTACCAGGAGTTTATTCGCGGCGTCAAAGAAGGGATGTACGATCTGGCGCGCATGGTGCCGGGATCTCGCACGTGGCTGGAACTCTATAATGAAAAAATGGACCGCGCGCTCCAGTTTAGTCAGGAGCGCCAGCGTGAACTACAGCGCCTGAACACAGGCGGTGTGCTTATTGAGCCCGGCGGCTGAACAGGCCTGGTTCATTCGCCTTCGCTTTCAGACCCCATCAGAATGGACATCCAGCGGGTTTCTTCGCTGGAGTCCAACGCAATCTTCAGCATCATGGTTAACGGAACGGACAGCAGCATCCCCACCGGCCCCAGTATCCATCCCCAGAATACCAATGACAGAAACACCACCAGCGTAGACAGGCCCAATCCACGCCCCATGAACTTGGGCTCGATAATATTCCCCATCACCACATTGATCACGACATAGCCCGCGCCGGCGATGGCCGCATGACCCGGTCCCAGTTGGATCAAAGCCAGCAGCACAGCGGGGATCGCCGCGATGATCGACCCAATATTAGGGATAAAGTTGAACAGCAACGCCAGCACCGCCCATAGCAGCGCATAATCCACTCCCAACGCCAACAACATGATCCAAACTGTTAATCCCGTCACCAGACTGATGATGGTCTTTATCGACATGTAACGTTTTACGTTGTCGAGAAACAAGTCCATACGCTCGAAAGCCATGCGTCCCTCAAAGGCGCGATGCAGCTTATTGGGCAGCACCGTAGCCTCAAACACCATAAAAATTACGGTCAAAACGATGAGAAACGCGTTGGACAACACGCCCCCTAGTCCTCCCAGCATATTCACGGCGGTCTTGAGCAGCGAGCCAGGGTTGAAGTAATTCTTCACAACTCCCTGCGAGATATGTATCCCCATTGAGTTCAACCAATTAATAAACTCCCCGCTAATCCCCTGCAGGCGCTCCTGATAAAAATCCAGGTTTTCCTTAAAGTCCGCCAACGACGAAGCAATGACGCTCACTACCAGCAATTGCGCACAGGTGATTCCCACCAGCACCAGTATTAATGAAAGCCAGGCGGGTACGCCCTTGGACTGAAGGAAGACAAATGGCGGCGTGCACAAAATGGCGAAAAAAGCGGAAAGGAGAAAAACAGAGACAATAGACTCCGCCTGTTTAATTCCGGCGGCGACAACGATAAACGCCGCCAGGGTAATTAAAAATCGCGCGCCTGCAGAAAATCCTGCCTGCTGAGACATAAAAGTGCTCCTGGAAATTACGGAGAGGGCTTCCTAGACGGAAGCCAGCTGAGTAAGCAAAAAGTTCTGGGCGTTGAAGCGCTCTTCACCCTCTTCCATCACCTTGCGCTCATAGGAGCCATCCGGCTGCAGAAGCCAAGCGTTGGAGTTATCCCGCAAATAGGCGTCCAGCTCGCTTTTGATGCGCTCCGCTAACTCTTTTCGCTCGATGGGGAAACAGGTCTCCACCCGATTCAACAGATTGCGCACCATCCAGTCCGCGCTGGAAGCATACACTTCGTATTTGCCATGATTGTGGAAATAAAAGGCGCGCGTATGTTCCAGAAAACGTCCGACAACCGAACGCACCTGAATATTTTCAGACACGCCGGGAATCCCCGGACGCAAGCAGCAAATGCCGCGAATAAGCAGATCAATACGCACCCCGGCCTGGGACGCTTCATACAGGGCAGTGATGACTTTGGGTTCGGTCAACGCATTGAACTTGGCGAGGATATACGCCTCTTTGCCCGCTTTTGCGTTCTCCGCCTCACGGCTGATCAGTCCAAGCAACTTGTCATGCAACGTGAACGGCGCGTGGAACAGCTTCCTGATTTTGAGCGCTTTGCCCATTCCGGTCAGCTGCAGGAATATCCTATGCACATCCTCACACAGGGCGTTCTCCGCGGTCAGCAAGCTGTAGTCCGTGTAAAGTCTGGCGTTGCTGGCATGGTAGTTGCCGGTGCCGAGGTGCACATAGCGCCGCAACTGGCCTTCCTCGCGACGGACGATCAAAATCATTTTGGCGTGAGTTTTAAAGCCCACCACGCCGTATACCACAATCACCCCCGCCTCCTGCAGGCGACTCGCCAGCTCCAGGTTTTCCGCCTCGTCGAAACGGGCGCGCAGCTCGATAACCGCCGTCACTTCCTTGCCTCGACGAGCCGCATCAGCCAAAGCCGCGACTATTTCAGACTGGCTGCCGGAGCGATACAGCGTCTGGCGAATCGCCAGCACATTGGGGTCTTTCGCAGCCTGACGCAGCAGGTCGATGACCGGCGTAAAACTCTGAAATGGATGCAGCAGCAGAATATCCTGCTTGGCGACGACCTCGAACAGGTTTTCTTTATGCCGCATTTCTTTGGGCAACCCTGGGGTGAATCCGGGGTATTGCAGATCAGGCCGGTTAACGAAGTCATTTACGGCAAGCAAACGCGTCAGGTTTACCGGGCCCGCAACGCGATAACACTCCGTCTCCGTCAGACCAAACTCTTGCAACAGAAACTGCACCAGCTCCTCAGGGCAGTTATCCGCCACCTCCAACCGCACCGCATCGCCAAAACGACGGCTGAGCAGCTCCCCGCGCAATGCCTGCGCCAAGTCTTCCATATCGTCTTCTTCCAGCACCAAGTCCGCGTTACGAGTAATGCGGAACTGGTACATGCCCTTCACCGTCATACCAGGGAACAAGTCGTCGGCATGAGCGTGAATAACGGAAGAAAGGAAAATCAGGTTATCGCCGCCTTCGCAGACTTCGTCTGGTAACCGCACCAATCTTGGTAATGAACGCGGAGCCGGGACGATCGCCATACCTGTCTCACGGCCAAAAGCGTCTTTGCCGTCCAGCTCAACGATAAAGTTCAGGCTTTTATTGACCAGACGGGGAAAGGGATGGCTGGGGTCCAGTCCAATGGGGTTGATGACTGGCAGCAATTCGCGCTCGAAATACTGGGCCACCCAATCCCGTTGAGTCGGCGTCCAGTCCGCGCGGCGCAGAAAGAAGATGTTCTCCTGCTCCAGAGCGGGAATCATCACATCGTTCAGCTCACTGTATTGCTGCTCTACCAGCTTGTGCGCCTGCTCGGCGATGTGCTGTAACGTCTGCGCCGGCGACATACCATCAGCGCCGACCGTTTCCCGTCCATACTTGATCTGCTGCTTAAGGCCCGCCACACGAATCTCGAAAAATTCGTCCATGTTGCTGCTGAAGATGCATGAGAACATCAGCCTCATCAGCAGCGGGTGAGAAGAATCCAAGACCTGATTCAACACTCGGGCGTTAAACTGCAGATGGCTCAGTTCACGGTTGAAGAAATACTCGGAACTGTTCAGGTCTATCACAGGGACCTGCGAGGAGTCTGCCTCCCCTTCTAACACATCGTTAACGGCAACCGTTGTCGAATCGGTACTCATGAAACTGTAATCCTTAAGCGTTTGTTGGTTATGTCTGTTTTAAATGTTGCGCCGCCTTCTTGGCGAAATAGGTCAAAATCCCATCGGAGCCGGCGCGCTTGATGCACGTCAGCGACTCCATCATCACCGCGGTCTCGTTCAGCCAGCCCTGCTGGGCCGCCGCCATATGCATGGCGTATTCGCCGCTGACCTGATATACAAATGTCGGAACCTGAAATTCGGATTTGGCTCGACGCACTATATCGAGGTAGGGCATACCAGGCTTGACCATGATCATGTCAGCGCCTTCGGCCAAATCCAGTGCGATTTCCTGCATGGCCTCATCGCTGTTGGCGGGGTCCATCTGATAGCTGTATTTATCGCTTTTCCCCAGATTGGCCGCCGAGCCGACCGCGTCACGGAATGGCCCATAATAAGCGGACGCATACTTCGCCGAATAAGCGAGTATCCTTGTATTAATATAGCTTTGTTTTTCCAAAGCGCCGCGCAACTCGCCGATGCGTCCGTCCATCATATCCGACGGAGCTACGACGTCCGCGCCCGCTTCAGCATGGGTAAGGCCTTGTTTGACAAGTACTTCTACAGTCTCATCATTGAGCACATAACCTTTGTCGTTAATCAGGCCGTCCTGCCCATGTGTAGTGTAAGGGTCCAGGGCCACGTCGGTGATCACGCCCAATTCGGGAAAACGGCTTTTAAGCGCGCGTACCGCTGTCGGGACCAGTCCTTCAGGATTATGGGCCTCCGCCGCGTTCTCGCTTTTGCCAGCAGCCGGGATCACAGGAAACAAAGCGATAGCGGGAATCCCCAGGCCCACCAGTTCCTCCGCCTCACGCAACAAATCCTCGACGTTGACCCGCTCAATCCCAGGCATAGAGTCGATTTTCTGCGCTTTCTCCTGGCCGGGAAGAACAAACATCGGGTAGATCAGATCATCGACGGTAAGCGTGGTTTCGCGCATCAGTCGACGAGAAAAGTTATCGTAACGCATGCGTCTCATGCGCACAGCCGGATATTGACGGGGGGTAAATGCCACGTAATCGCCCTCTATGCTGTCAGAAAATTTATCGCATCATGATAAGCCTTTGTTTTCATGAGCGCCACGCCATTTCCTCACCTCAGAGAAGGGATTTCAGGCAAGATAAATTGAACTATTCTCCTCAGTACGAGGTCTATTTCATCACTGACTTTTTAACGCCTTTGGGTTTCGGAAATAAGACATGAAAGCAAAAAGACTTGGCCTGTTATTGCTGTTGGCGTTGCTGATCGGCGCATTTTTCCTGTTCGATCTCAACCGCTACTTCAGCCTCGAGTATTTTGCGGAGCAACGGGAGGCGATATCCGCCTACACTACAGCCAACCCCTTCACCGCCGCCGCCATATATTTTCTCGTCTATGTAGTGGTTACAGGTCTGTCTTTGCCGGCGGCGACTGTTTTGACCCTGGTTGGCGGCGCTGTTTTTGGACTGTTCGAAGGGACCTTACTGGTGTCATTCGCCAGCGTAATCGGCTCCACCATCGCCTTTTTAGTTTCTCGTCTTTCCCTGCGCGACTGGGTGCAGGGCAGATTCGGCGACTCGCTGCAAGCTATTAACGCCGGCGTCGAGCGAGAGGGGGCGATGTACTTGTTTGGGCTCCGGTTGGTGCCGCTATTTCCGTTTTTCGTCATTAATCTTGTCATGGGGCTGACGCCAATTAAAACCCGCACTTTCTTCTGGGTCAGTCAATTAGGCATGCTCCCCGGCACCATTGTGTACGTCAACGCAGGCACTCAACTCGGACAAGTGCAATCCGCTTCAGGTATTTTGACTCCAGGACTGATTGCATCTTTCGTACTGCTGGGAATATTTCCTTTTATCGCCCGCCGCATCCTGGACGCGCTGAAAGCACGCAAAGCCTTGGCGGGAGTAGATAAGCCCGCTCACTTTGATCGTAATCTGGTGGTTATTGGCGCCGGCGCGGCGGGTCTGGTGACGTCCTACATCGCTGCGGCGGTAAAGGCCAGAGTCACCCTTATTGAAAAGCACAAAATGGGTGGAGACTGCCTGAACACAGGATGCGTGCCCAGCAAAGCGTTAATCAGGTCAGCAAAGATCGCCAATTATGTCGAACGCGCTGGCGAGTTTGGCGTGCAAACCAGTAACCCTACCGTGGATTTCGCCGCTGTCATGGAGCGCGTGCAGTCCGTGATCAAGCAAGTTGAACCTCACGACTCCGTGCAGCGTTACACCGACCTGGGTGTTGAGTGCCTCGAAGGCGAAGCGACTATCCTCGATCCTTACCGGGTAAAGGTGAACGGGCAGGTTTTAACTACTCGCAATATCGTCATCGCAACCGGAGCTCGCCCTTTTATCCCGACAATTCCGGGCCTGGACTCAGTGGAGTATTACACCTCCGATACAATCTGGAGCCTGCGCAACAAGCCAGAGCGTCTACTGATCATCGGCGGAGGGCCTATTGGCTGCGAACTCACCCAGGCGTTTCATCGCCTGGGCGTCAAGGTCACGCAACTGGACATGTCCCCCCGACTGATGCCAAGAGAAGATGCGGATGTATCCGCAGCGGTGGAGGCGCGTTTTCGTAACGAGGGCGTTGACTTGCGCTTGGGCTATAGCGCAAAAGCATTCAAGCGAGACGCCTCTGGAAACAGCTTGTTGGTCTGTGAAAAGGACGGAGAGGAAATAGAACTCGCCTTCGATAAAGTGCTGCTGGCGGTCGGGCGCAAAGCCAACACCAGCAATCTAGGGCTGGAAAAACTACAGCTAAACGTCAATAAAGACGGAACGCTAAGAGTAAATGAGTACTTACAGACAGAAATACCGACGATCTACGCAGCAGGCGATGTCGCAGGCCCTTATCAATTTACCCACACTGCCGCCCACCAGGCCTGGTACGCAGCGGTAAACAGCCTGTTTGGCGTCTTTCGAAAATTCAGAGCAGACTACCGGGTGATCCCCTGGGCGACTTTCACTGACCCCGAGGTCGCGCGCGTTGGATTGAATGAGCAGGACGCTATCGCTCGCAATATTCCCTACGAAGTCACCCGTTATGGCATTGACGACCTGGACCGCGCCATCGCCGACAGTGAAGCGCATGGATTTATTAAAGTATTGACCGTCCCCGGAAAAGACAAAATCCTCGGCGCCACTATCGTCGGTTACCATGCGGGCGAGCTGATTACGGAGTACATCACCGCAATGAAGCATGGCATTGGCCTCAACAAAATCCTGGGGGTTATCCACATCTACCCGACTTTGTCAGAAACCAATAAATACGCCGCTGGCGAGTGGAAACGCGCGCACGCGCCGCAAAAAGCGTTGCAATGGCTGGAGAAATGGCACCGCTGGAGGCGCAAGAGCGACACCGATATGAACTCTGCATTAGGGCAAAGCAACAACGAAGCTTAGTGCGGAGGCAGTTTGGGCGGCGCTCGGCAAACCGAGAAAGAGCCGCCCTCCTCCAACTCAGTTAGCGCCCCTATAAGAGCTAGTTTCTAATCACCGTATGCTGCACGACGCGGCTTGTCGCAGGTTGAACAAACTCGGCATCCGCTGTGAACTCGCCGCCCGATAATTGCGGGGCCAATCCAGCGCCGCCAAGGAAAAAAGCGGCCGCGAACAGAAATGCTCCCGTCGCCAGACAGCCTCCACCCAGCACCCGGGACGCCCAAATGCGGCGACGCTGTCTGCGATTGGTAAATAAAGCGCGCCAATGACATACATTGGTGGGCTCCTGCAAAAACACGCAGTTAAGCACGCGACGGCGCACGTGATGAACACTGTCCGCAGCGGTTTCATCCTGCTGACGCAGGTAGAGCACAATGATAAACAGGCAAATTGCCAGCACCACCGACCCCAGTAGGATATGCAACACGTCCACCTGTTGCCCTAACAGCATAGCGCCACCAAGAATACCGGCGACCAGCATGGTCATTGAGGCGATCATCAGCGCCACTAGACGGCCGATACGAGTGTGCTTGCGACGAGAGCGGGAGAACGAGAGTTGAACTTGGTCGCCAATCTGCAGACCAGCGATACATTTATCGTCAAGAGAAGTGAAGCGAATTCTATCGCCTTGCCATTGATATTCGATAACAGGAAAAAAGCTATATGACGCTTTGCCTGGCTGCGCGATTTTTTTACGCATGCCATAACCGGGCTCAAGCGAGACGACGCGCCCTTGAACGGCGTAAGCGCAGTGGAGAAACCGGGTGAACTCCCATATCAGGACCCACCCTGCAGTAATGAGCGTAAGGCCCATAAGCAGAATCAGGACGTCCATTGTGTTTTCCTTATTATTATCTTGTTTTCAACGCAATTTATTATTTGATGAGTGCACGCTGCGAAGGGAGAGTATAAAGAAGGAAAAATCTCACAGCAATAGCGTGACGCAGGTCTCAGGCAAGGAATTAAAGAAAAGCAAGGAGGGGGAATATTATTGACAATCAGAACAAAGACTTAATAGCAAAACCCGTAATCGCCGAGTCACCCGTCCGACGCCTACCTGGCATCGAAACGGGCCTCATTTCGCCACACAACAATATCGTTAAATAGGGTTGCTGCCGTACTGCATATCCGGTTTTCGAGGCGGATCCGCGCGCACATCGTTAGCGATGGTTTGCACCTGACCTCCACGTTGAAGGAAGGCTTCAATATCGCTATGCAATTGCTCCCGAATCTTGTTTTTTATAGCAAGCGACTGAGACTCTGAATCCGCCGCCTGTTTAACAGCAGGGCCCTCATCATCAGAATCAGCCGCGCCGGAATCGTAGGTCGGCTCCAGTTCCTCAAAGTCGTCGTTATCAATGTCGCTCATGGGGTTACCTCCAAAAGACAGAGTAGGTGGTCGCTATCCTTTGTTGTTATGTCCTCTGGGAATTTTCAACCTATTTATAGTTGAGCCATGAAACTCTGCAAATGTTCTATGAGAAGAATTTTGTATCAAACTGTGATTTTCTGTAAGCATTGGCGGACAAGGGATTGAGGCCAGTCGTCATAACGCAAAACCTCACATCCCGTCACAAAAGCGCAGAACACAAAATATAGGGGGGATACCGCAAACTAAGAAGAAAATGTAGTAAGGCGGGGGTTAAAGATCCAACAATGGAACCGGTTTACCAACGATATATCCTTGCACCCAGTCCACGCCAATTTCACTCAAGGCTTCGAGCACTTCCACGCTCTCCACGCACTCGGCGATTGTCGCCATGCCCATGAAACGTCCCAGCTCATTAATGGAGCGCACCATAGCGTAGTTGGTCATGTTCTCGTGTATATCGCGGACAAACACACCGTCAATCTTAAGAAAGTCTACGGGCAAACTTTGCAAATAGGCGTAGGAAGAGAAGCCCGTACCGAAATCATCCAGGGCGAAGCGGCAGCCCGTGCGTTTCAGCTCACGGATAAAGTCAGCGGTGTAATGCAGACTGGCGACCGCAGCGGTTTCAGTGATTTCGAAACACACTTTCTGCGCAGGAAAACCGCCTTTACGGAAGTGGCCTTCAAGAAACTCCAGGAAGCCGTCGTCACTGAGCGAATGTCCTGACAGGTTGATGGTGAAACCGCCCATGTTTTCCAGCTTGGCGGGATTGGCGCGCATCCAGGCCAGTACGTTATCCACCACCCAGCGATCAATGTATATGGAGCGCTTATAACGCTCTCCCGCCTCGATAAAGGCGGCTGGAGAAATCGGTTTGCCGTTCTGATCGTTCAGACCCAGCAAAATTTCATAGAAATGCTCATCGCTGGATTTATCCATCGACTGAATACGCTGTGCGCGTAACCACAGATCGCAATCGTCTATCGCCTGATCTATCCGGGAAACCCAGTGCAGGACTTCCTGCTGGAATACCTGATCGCGGTCCTCTTCCAGGAACAGTTTTACCCGGCTGCCGCCCGCGCGCTTGGCGGAGCGGCACGCCAGACTGGCGTGATTCAATAAGGCGCTGGCGTCAGTGCTGGAGCCATTAATCATGACAACGCCGACACTGAGCGCTGCGGAGAAGTGCCCTTCCCCAGCTTCAAAACGATGTTTGGAAAACTGCTTGCAGACTCGCTCCGCCGCGTCCAACGCGACATCCTGGCTTGCGGGAGAAACTAAAAGGGCGAACTCATTGCCGCCGATACGTCCCAACTTAAGTTCAATACGCAACTCATCCAGCCAGCTATCGACCAGTAGGCTGAAGTCGCGCAGTAGCCGGTCGCCAATGGCGTTGCCGTAGTTGCTGTTGATTGCGCCAAACTGATCAATATCAAAAACGATCAGCGCCGCAGTTTCGTCGTTGTTTTTCACCCAGGTGGAGAGATACTGCAGTTGCTTTTCGAATTCGTGCCGGTGCATGCACCCGGTAAGTGGGTCGTGAACGGCCTGAATGGCCATCTTGTGGTAGAGGTCCTGGACGATTGAGTAAAGGCTTTGGTCGACAAAAGGTACTTCTCCCTCTTGCACACGCGCAAGCTGCCCCCGATCCATCTTTGTCACCAAATCGCTATAGTCCAAGTGCACCTCATGTAAACCCTGGGGGGTTAGAAAGACAAATTTATAAGCATCCTCACCAACCCACACCAGACGCATGCGTTGAGAAGTATCCGCCTCGCACATTTCCACCCAATCCCCCACCTGCAACTGGTGCGCCCTTTCCTGCCAGCGTTCCGCCAGGTCAGAATCGCTCTCAGCGCCGATTTCATCGGCTTCCTCGGTAGTGGGGTAAGCGGCGACCAAAGTGTAAGTAACCGCCAAATCATCTGCAAATATGGCGCGTAACTTTTTGCAAACGGCGGAGGCCTTCTGGGGGTCCGGGCTGCTGGCCAGTTCTTTTTCAATCAAATCCAGCATAGCGGGACCTTCAAGCTCGCGCTCAAACGCCAGGTCCTCGCTGTCGTTATCTTTACCAAGCCAGTCGTGCAACTGCTCAATAACGGCGAAGTAGTCCGCTACGCTGTCGCTATCGCCGCCTTCTTTCAGCAGCGCCAGCACCATAAAGTTTTCCCATCCCGCCGCCAGCAACTCCAGTACAACGTCCGCCACTTGGGCGCCCGCCAATAAAGTGCTGATGCGTCGAGAGACCGCTTTCCGCGCCCGCTTCAGCCTATCGCGCCCTTCACAGGTTTTAGCAATGCGCTCTGCATTGCGAACAAAGGCGCGCTCCTGCCGCTCCACCAGTTGCTCCAGCCGGGTGGAGACCGACTCCAGCAACGCCGCATCCAACCGGCCAGCGGAAAGCTCATCAATGACTTCATTGAGTACTTTTTCCAGGCTCTTGCTGGATACCCGGTCTGCGGAAGCCAGAGCCATAAAATGGTTGAGCACGCTGCGGGCGGGATGGCGGCTGTCATCCAGGAAAGAGCTGTCTTTCAGCAGCAAAAACAGCAACGGCATACGCAGCTGGTTGATCAGCCCTTTCAATTCTGTCGGCATATTACGCGAGGAAAGGGGCGCGAAAATACGGTCAACCAGATCAACGCGGTCCCAGACTTCCTGCGAATCGGAAGGCATATGCACACGCCCGCCTTCCGCCATAATTTCGACCACTTCCCGGATGGTTCCATCCTGCTGCGCCAGAGAACCTAAGAGTTCGCGCTGGTTTTGCTGTAAATCCTGCAGAAGCTGGGTTGCGCCATACTCGTAGTCCGCACCGGGCTCTGACACGCCTCGTGAAGGCGTATACCCTCCACGCTGCATCCTGACCAGACTGAGGATGCTGCCGCGAGGCGCGCGCATTCTGGGATGCAAAGGCGCAGAAGCGACAGGGGCGTCCTGAGAGAAATCCAAGCTATCCAGATCCGAAGCGGCGCCTTCGATGACTTTTGGTTCCGGCGAGCGCTGTTTAGCGCGGCCTTCCGACCAGTTAGTGCGCATCTGATCCAAGGGCACGGCTTTAAGACCATGCGACTTGAACATGTCAATAAATTCGTCGGAAGAATCTCCCAGCTCTCGCGAAAGCAAACGTTCAAACGCCAGATAAAGCACCGGCTTCGCTGGATCCGGCGTCTGCAGAGAGTTCACAGCGTAATGCAGGCACTGACAAAGCACCGCCGGTCCAATCGGGTTCCAGCGGTCATCAATATCCTTACCGGATACCTGACTGAGCATCTGGTTCAACATGAACAGACGGGTGCGCTGTCGGTTCGCCACTGCGGTCGCCACCATCTGCACTTCCAGCCAGTCCTCGAACTGCGTCTTATCCACTAACTCCAGCTCGCTGGACGTCCATTCACCCATAGGCCGGGCGCCAAAGAGTAAATCCAGTTCCTGATGCCAGTGCTCGATGAAATCTTTTTTGAATTTTTTGCGTCCCTGGGTAAACAGGACTTTCGCGTCCCGAAACGCATTGATGTCACGCAACACCGCGCTGGAGGCGATGCGGGTATTCAACTCAGTTTCGATATTGGTGAAGAATGTTTCCAGCATGTTGCCGATGAGGCGTTCCGCCGCATTCTCAAACCATTCCTTCAGCTTCTGTCGTTTGCTGCGGGTAGTATAGGAAGGCATGTTGGGCGCGCTTTGCCGGATCTTGAGCATCATTTCCACCAGCTGCGGCTGGGACTGCAGAAACTCAATCCCCACTTTACGCCCCTCCACCCTGCGGGTGTCGGCCAGCAACCGGAGATGATGCTCACTACCGTTGTATTGGCAGAAAATATGTACTTCCACCCGGCAGTCGGGCTTTTCCCTCAAATGATGGGCCAGCTTCTCCGAATCAATATCGGACAACAACATACCGCCAGCACAAATGTTGGCCACCCCGCAGGAAGCAGGGGTGAACCCTTTGGCCACGATAAGCGCCTCATGTTGCAGCGAATAACGGGGGTGTTGGCGTTTGTTGTTTTGCATCAAAACAATACGGGCGTCATATGAAGGTTCCCTTAAATCAGTTTAGTCATCGCCCACGATTCAGCAACCGCCAGCCCCTTGGGCCGCCGAATTTACAGAAGTCGATTATCACCGGACATTCCTGGGCGACGGATTTTCCGATGGAGCGTCAATCTGACGCCGCATGGGAAAATCCGTCGCGGCTTACTGCGGGGAACAACTCATCAGGGAAGGAAACCTCTTTTATATTTATTGAAACTTCGTAATACTTTCACGCACTTACTTTTCCCTTACTGCAACAGACCGCGTCAATCGCCCCATGGCTTACCGAGAAACAGAGAAAGTGCGGGCGCGCAAAGAAACCATCAAATTGCGCCTGTTCAAAGCCGCGGAGGAACTCATTTCCGAAGCCGGCTTCAAAGGAGCCTCTGTAGCGGCTATCGCCGCTCGCGCCGGCGTCGCCACAGGAACTGTGTATCGCTACTTTCCGGACAAATCCACGCTCTGCGCCGAAGTCTTTCGCCATGTCACCCAACGCGAAGTGGATCAGGTCGCCGCCTCTCTCAACGCGCCGGGCGGCATTGATGTCCGTCTGCGTCTTGCAATCGCCACCTTCGCGCGCCGGGCCTTGCGCGGCAGACGCCTGGCCTATGCGCTCATAGCAGAGCCCGTGGACCCGGTGCTGGACCAAGAACGTCTGAACTACCGCCAGGCTTACGCAGAACTCTTCAGCCAAACCATAGCGGAAGGCGTCAAGTCAGCGGCGCTACGTCCACAGAACCCGGAGGTCAGCGGCGCAGCGCTGGTTGGCGCTTTGGCGGAATCCCTGATCGGCCCCCTCGCCGAACAGATCAAGTCCTACGTCCCCGGCCTAAGCAGCGACATGCAACCGCCCATCACCGCAGACCACCCGATCGTCATGGATATTGCAGAATTCTGCATTAATGCAGTCGGGCCTATTCCAAAGCGCTGATAACAAAAACTCTCCGTCATGTTTTAAACAATGCCCTTGGAGGGGCGCAATGATCGCCTAAAACAAGCCGGAACGCTACTGGCGCAGGCCTGACAGGTCTGTCAGAATGCCATGGCTCTCAAGTAAGGTCCTGACGCGGATCAACAATTATTTATCGCAATCGATGGCATATTAATATCAACCAATTAGACTAGACCCCACCAAAAACGCTCATGGCTACTCAGAAAAAACCGGTTCCCGCTCTTTATATCGGCGTAATTATGTTTGCGCTTGGTCTCTTGATCGCCACGCTACTGCACTCGGCCCGTTTCTCTCAAGGCGCCCTGTCAGCCCCAACGGCAGGCGATTCGTTGTTCACACTACAGGGCGAGGAATATACGCCTGAGCAACTGCCGTATGCCGAGGCCGCCGCGTTGTTCGAGCTTGAGCAGCAGGTTTTTGAACGTAAGTCACAAATTCTGGAAAACGCTGCGCTTCAGGTGCATTTTCAAAACCTGGCGAAGGCGCGGAATGTTTCCAAAGAGCAGATTCGTAATGAGCTGATTGAAATCAAGCCTGTCACTGACGAAGAAGTCTCACAGTTTTTTGAAGCCAACAAACAGCAAATTCAGCGCCCTTTCTACGAAATCAAAGACGCGATCAAGGACGCCCTGCAAAAAGACCGCCTGCAACGCGCAGAACAAGACCTCATCGCAAGCCTGAAGAAGCAGGGACAGCTGAGTTTGCACTTGGTTGAGCCCAATGCTCCCATTGCGGACCTGCAACTGGAAGGCTACCCCGTCCGTGGCGCCGCCCAGGCTCCCGTCAGTATTGTTGAGTTTGCGGATTTTCGTTGTCCTCATTGCAAGCACGCTTCGCATACCTTACGAAAAATACTTGAGAAACAAAGCGATAGCGTACGCTGGACCATGGTGGACTTTCCGGTGACCGGAAAAACGTCCGTGTATCTGGCTCAGGTCGCCTACTGCGCCGGCAAGCAGGACAAATACTGGGAGTTCCATGACGCCTTCTTTGACTATGAAGGTAAACTAAACGAGGCCTCCGTGGCTGGCGTTGCTGAAAATCTTGGTCTTGACGGAGCTAAAATCGAAGAGTGCGCCTCCAGCCCAGAAGCCGTGCAGTTCGTGGAAAAAGAACAAAATCAGGCGATGGCGCTGGGATTGCGCGGCACGCCTGCAATCTTCATCAATGGCCTCCCATTCCATGGAGATAACCTGGAAGCCGCGTTGGAAGAAGCCGTCAATGCAGCCGTGGCGCGCTCCCGCGCAGGCTGAGGCAATAACAAGATTATACGGGTCGCGTCATGCACGGTTTCGTCATCAGGTTAGAGTTTCAGCTACAAGGGTGCGCGTCGCTAAAAGAAAAACGCCAGCGCACCAGCGGCGTTCGCGAGAAACTGGGGCGACAACCGCACTTGGCGATTATCGAGTCCGGACAGACAGACGCCTTGCAAACTGGCGAGTGGACGTTAATTCTGCTGGCGCCTAACCGGGCGACAGCGGACAGACACCTGTCGCAACTTGAGCAAACACTGGCGCAAAGTTTGGACGCGCGCATTACGCTTTTCGAACAAGAGCCGTTGTAAGGCGACCGAGCCCCATATCGGTGGGCTCGACTGGATGCCGGATTGATGCAAAACAGCAGCTAACTGGTGTAATATCGGGCGACTGGCGCTTGTATTTGACAACCTCTATACTTGCGCGTCGGCTCGGTCCGCCCCCTGCGGCCAGACCAGAGCCCAGGAATATTGTTGCTGGACACGCGGGGGCGACTCCGCGCGTCCCGAAAGCGCCATTAAGCGGTAGCGGGGTCCTATGTCGAAGACCAAAAAAATCGCCAAAGCCAGTTTGGAAACCATGTATCGGGTGTTCACCATTCCCGAGGCGCCGAATTCCACACTGGGTCGAATCGACCAGAAAATCTCACAGAATCTGGCCGGATTCCTACAGGATCACATTGTGGCGGTGGAAAAAGATCTCAGCGAAATGGAAAAAGACTTCGCCGAGTCCCGCATTCCGGAAGAGCCCGTGTTCGTCTCCGAGCAAACCCAGTTCCTACTGGATAAGCTCGTTTCCCAGTCCGTGCACACAGCCTCCCCCAGTTTTATTGGTCATATGACGTCGGCGCTGCCTTATTTCATGCTGCCGCTGTCGAAAATCATGATCGCGCTGAACCAGAATCTGGTGAAAACGGAGACCTCTAAGGCATTTACGCCGTTAGAGCGTCAGGTTATTGGGATGATGCATCGGCTTGTCTATGACAGAGACGACGCCTATTACCAAGAGTGGATGCACAATAGCAGCGCGGCGCTGGGCAGTATGTGCTCTGGCGGTACGGTGGCCAACATCACCGCGCTCTGGGTAGCGAGGAACCTGTGCTTTCCTACCGACTCCGTCTTCAAAGGCGTACGCCGTGAAGGCATGTTCAAGGCCCTGAAGCACTACGGTTATGAAGGCGCGGCGGTGCTGGTCTCCAAGCGAGGTCACTATTCTCTCAGTAAGTCCGCCGATCTGCTCGGTCTGGGCAGCGACAATATCATCGCCATCCCGACCGGCCCCAATAACAAAATCGACCTGCAAGCCTTGCGCGCCACCTGCGAAGAGCTGCGGGACGCCAAAGTGCGCATTATCAGTCTGGTAGGCATCGCCGGCACAACGGAAACCGGTAACATTGACCCGCTGGAAGAAATGGCCGCCATCGCCAAAGAGTTCAACACCTACTTCCATGTTGACGCAGCCTGGGGCGGTCCCACTTTATTCTCCAATAATTACAGGCATTTACTGAAGGGCATCGAGTTGGCGGACTCCGTCACTATGGACGCCCATAAACAGCTTTATGTGCCAATGGGCGCTGGGTTGGTCGTGTTCAAGAACCCATCCACCAGCAACGCCATTGAGCATCACGCCCAGTACATCATTCGTCAGGGGTCTCGCGACCTCGGCAGTAAAACACTGGAAGGTTCGCGGCCCGGCATGGCCATGCTCATCCAGTCCGGCTTGAAAATCATTGGTCGCACGGGTTACGAGATTCTGATCGACCTCGGCATCGAAAAAGCCAAAGCCTTCGCGTCGATGATCAATCAGGCCGACGACTTCGAACTCATCAGTGAGCCAGAACTTAACATACTCACCTATCGTTATTGTCCCGCCTGGGTGAGGCAGGCCCTGGAGTTGGCCGATGAAGAACGCCAGCAGGCCATTAACGACTGCCTGAGCCGAATCACCAAAGGCATTCAGAAAACCCAGCGGGCGCGGGGCAAAGCGTTCGTTTCCCGTACGCGGCTCAATCCCGCCGCTTATGATGGGCAGGCCTGCGTCGTCTTCAGGGTAGTGCTGGCGAATCCGCTGACGACAGCGGAAATTCTGCAGGACATTCTTGAGGAGCAACGGGCTATCGCCGCAGAGGATCTTCTCACTGATCGCATGGATGAACTGAGACATCTCTGCGCCATTTCAAAGGCCAAAGCAGCGGCGTCCTGAGACGCCGCATTCCTGAAAAACGGTAAAACAGCGCAAAATTCGATCAAGGTCATTGCGCCCGCTAATAATTCAGTGCACATTAAAGGCTTCCCGGCAGTATCACTATGGGAGAAGCTTATGCGTCTGGATTACCGTTCCCCTCTTGCTGACGACGCCAAATTCTGCGCCCTCTCGGGCAATGACCGGCAACGGGTAGAGTTATTTATCAAAGATACAGGCGACGCCACTTACACCCTGATCGCACTGGCGGGGCAGGAAAGCAAACCCGCAGTAAAGGTGAAACTGCAAGGTCCCTATCACAGCTTCATGCAAGCCCGCGCCGCGATGAACGCAATAGCGGGGTCACTGCTGAACATCAATTTTGATCTGCTTGAGAACACCGTCAGCATCTGGGGCCTGCAAGCTCAGGCGCAAGTACGTAAGCTGCGTCAAGAGCGTAAGCAAAACATGGGCGACTACCGATTCAATCCTGACGACGTCTATTTTTAACCATGCCCCGACGCGGCGATTAGCAGCCACTGCCGCCCGGCGCAGGCAAATCTGGCGGCGACGGGTTTTGACATGTTTTTACATTAGCCACACACACAAAGAAGATATTCCTGCTAAGATAACAGCCATATCGACGATTTTCCCGTCGTACAAATCATTGGCGCGTCACAGTAAAACTGAACGCCGCTCACCTAATTATCCTGGCGCCGCTTTTGCCGGGATACATCCTGTTACACAGTCGTTGTTATTATTCGCCGCGTAAGTGTCTATACTAGCCGTTCCGGCCAGTTCGTGGACGCCCCCTTGCGGGATCATCCAGGTCTTGTTTGGAGTATCGTGGAAGGCTCTCACGCCCTCTTCGACTTTCCAGCAAAGGACGCCTTCCAGGTTTGGTAAGGCCCACTTAAATCGTATGGAGGCGGCCTCGTCTACCGGCAACACCCTAGATAACCAGAAAAACTACGGAGCGTGAATCACATGGAATGGAACATTGATTCAAAACTCAATATAGCTCGTCATATAAGTGGTTTCGAAATGGCATTTGAACTACGGAACGGGGAAATTGTGGAGCTGAGACCTATCCAGGTACCCAAGCACCTGTCGCCGGTTCAAGTATGCCAACTTATACGCGAGTCTAAATCCGCCATTGAAAGTACTGCAAGGACAGAAGACCGAGGCCATTATTATGGCGGCAGGTCAGCCCCGGCCCACACGCCGAAGGTTGTTGTGAAAAGGAAAAGAACGTTAGTGCTGAACAACGAAACCAATTAGGTTTTTGTGATCAGCGCCCCTTTTACGCCTGCTCTAACACTGGCAGCAGTATCCGCCAGTTGCAGGCGAAGTCAGGGCTAACGCAATATTCCGCTTTCATGGCGGCTTTCCCTCCCGGCTTATTGATAATACTTTTCCCCTGGTGACCGAACGCTTCGATTCCAGCGACGTTTAGCCATTTGGCCCTGTCGTTTCCTGCCCTGAGTTAATACAATACCGTTTCGTATTTGAGCGCCATTCAGGAATACAGAACGATCAAAAGATCGCATTTGAGTCCCTTCTTTTAACCGCGCTCCAATATAAAGGCGTCCGCGCGTATCCTGTCGCGGCGCAGAGTGAAAAGCCGCCAATTTATGCTTTTCCTCAAGACAGCCTCTACTATAGGAAGACCATTCCATGAAATGCACAAGCTGTAACTCAGGCGCACTAAAGCCCGGTTTCCTCGAAGACTTACTGGCCTGCCATATCTGCGATAGCTGCGGCGGAACCCTGATTTATCTGCAGGATTACCTTCGCTGGTTAAACTCGGAACATTCTTTAAGCGAAGTGGACTTTGATCTCGCAGTTAATGCGGAAGACTCCAAAAAAGCGCTGCTCTGCCCCAAAACCGGTCGCCTGATGCTGAAATATCGTATTTCAAAAAATACTGATCACCGACTCGACCTCAGCCCTGAAATTCTCGCCATGTGGTTGGATAAAGGCGAATGGGAACTGCTGAAGCGGGAAGGACTCGCCACCAAGTTGAATGCGATTTTCACCGATCCCTGGCAGCGCAAGATTCGCGAAAGCAAAGCTCGCGATGTCTTCGAAGCGTTATATGAAGAAGAGTTCGGCAAAGAAGAATACGCCAAACTACGAGAAATTCGCGAGTGGCTGGACAAACAGTCCAAACAGAAATCAATGATCGCTTATCTACTGGCGAAAGATCCTTACTCCGCCAACCGATAGCACAAAAAAGCGGGCTTAACGCCCGCTTTTGTTTATCAACAGAATCCGTCTTTCCCGCCTGTTAAGCTTCCGGTTTTTTCAGCTCAAGTCGCAGACTCTCTATTTTTGCGTTCAAGTCCGCCATGCGCTTATGGGTCTCCAGGTCCAACTGCAGCTTACCATCCATCGTTTTTACCAGGGGATAAATACTGTTTTGAATGGTGTCAGCCAGAGTCGCGAGAATTTTATCCAGTCCAGGCATGGGCTGGTTGAAGACTTCCACTTTGGGCGCCACATCCACTTTTGGCGCAGCGTCTTTCAACTCGCTCATGGCCTTGACCATTCTGGCCAGTTGCTTGACCACATCAGCGGAATGATCCTTGGGCGCTTCCACCGGCAAAGCAGGTTCATTCCTTTGACCGACAACCTCAGTAAGACGACTCAATCCATCCGTCATTTCGCGCAGTTGGCGCACCGCCTGCTGTGACGCATCCATGTCCTTCAGGCCCCGATTTTTAGCGAACTCTTCTTTGATCGCTGACCAACGGGTTTGCTGCTCAGCCGTCAGAGTTCCACGCAATTCCGCCAGCTTCAGCAAGTTCTCTTCCGCCCCCTGGGTTAACAACTGAGACTCTCCTTGATAGTGGTCTTCCAACAGTTGTTGTAGTTCATCCCCAGTCATCACCGAGGTGATTTTTTCCGCCAACTTATTCATGTTGCGATAACTTCCCTGCAACTTAAATGTTGGCTCGGAGCGGTAAGCGTCAGCCTGGGCGCTGCTGCGAATGTATTCCTGATTAACCCGCAACACGACTTTTTGCACATCCATCAGCTTGTCCAAAACATCGACAACTTCTTTGAACTCAGCGCCACTATAGGTGTGCTTCATATCCGTCGCTGCGACTTCACGGCCCTTCGCAGCATCAATGAACTTGTAGAAATCCTCCATATCCCGGGTCGCCAGCGGCGCCAAGACGGGGTTGGACGTCATCGCGTTCTCGATATAGCTCATCGCAAAGGCGTCTTCCATGCCGCCAAGAACGTCGCCAAGGTTATAGATGTCAGCCCGGTTGGCGAGCATATCCGGCACTTTGAACGTTTCACCGCTCTCCGTGTAGGGGTTGCCCGCCATGACGATGCAGAACTTCTTGCCGCGCAGGTCGTAAGTCCGGGTTTCTCCGTTCCAGACCCCCTCCACTCTTCTGGTGCCGTCGCAGAGAGAGATAAATTTCTGCAGAAACTCTGGATGCGTATGCTGGATATCGTCCAGATACAGCATGACGTTGTTGGCCAGCTCAAAGCCAAAGTTCAGCTTGATCAGCTCCTGTCTGGCCGTCGAGTGCGGCGCCTTTTCAGGGTCCAGCGAGACCACGTCATGGCCCAGAGAGGGACAGTTCACTTTGACGAACGTCAGCCCCAAACGGCTGGCGGTATACTCCATCAAAGTGGTCTTACCGTATCCCGGCGGGGATATCATCATCAGCAAGCCCATATTATCCGTACGCTTGCTTTCGCCAACGGTCCCCATCTGCTTGGCGAGGTTATCGCCAATGAATTTCAGATAGTGGTCATTGATCAGCTTGTTGCGTACGAACGAGGTCAACGGCCGAGGCTTGAGTTCACTTAGACGCAGCATCTTGCGAGCCTGATCCAGCTTCTGCTGGCGCAATTTGAGGAAACGCTCATAACCGGCGATGTCCTCTTCAACATGACGAGTCATACGCGCCATGAAGTCGTCTAACGCCAGCTGCAGCGCTTGCTCCTTGATCCGCGGATACGAACCCAGCAATCCGGATACGGTGAAGCGTAAGTCGACCTCGCGCTTATCCCTGGGGATTTCCTGCTCCGCCGCCAGAATCGCCACCGCTTCGTAATGAAAATCCTCGAACGCCTGCCCCGTAGACTGGATGAACGCCTGCAGCCAGCTCTGCGCCAGGCGCCAGCGCGCGCCCAGGTCGCCGCCCAGAGACTTCATACTCTCCTGCAGCATATTCCAGGCATTGGAGGTCTGCAGATTGAGTTTCATGCGCTCATAGCAATCCAGGGCGTACTTGCCGGTTTCGAATGCGAGCGCATCTTTGCCCAACTCAGCCGCCAAATAAGCCGCCGCCTGCGCGATATCCACTTCACTGAAGTCCAGACGCTGTTGCGCCACAAATTGCGTCAGCTTCTCTCCCAATGCGCCTTGTAACTGCGACATCGCCTGAGGGCTGTTCAACACATCCAGCATGATCTGCGCCGCGCGGGCCTGCGCACGACGGGCGGCGCTGCCTTCATCATACTGCCAGGCCGACCAGAACAGACAGGCCAGCGCCCGAATTCGACCGGTATATTTCAACAGCTGCGCCTGATTGATGACTGGCAGAATCTTCGCCAGAATCAGCGCCGCATCATGGTCATGAATGCCTTTTTCATAACCTTCTTTATAGCGAGGACCGGCGAATTCGGTGACAAACGGCTGTATCTCATCCCCGGCCGCCAACGCCTGCATGACCTTATCCTTGAAGGCGACTTCTTTGGGATCGCTGAGACGCTCCAGAAAACGGTGCGCCAGAAACTCCGCGCGATACACATCCGGCGTTTCCGATATCAGCGTCATATCCCAATAACGACGGCAGGCATCCAGCTCCGCATCATCAATCGGCTGGTAGTAGTCGCTACCGGTCACATGAATGAACAGCTTGTCGTCCCTGGGCAAAATGGACAGATCCAGTTCCTGCGTATTAACGCTGAAGCGGTGACGCGGCCCTAACTTGATTACCTTGCCGCCCTCTTCGAAAATGTCCGTTTTGTCCCGCAGTCCTCTTACCGCTTGCTCCTTGGCGGATTTCAGGCGGCTTTCCAGGTCGTCTGCGGCGATTTGATCACCCAGCTCACGCAACTGCTTCACTATTTGCCGGACTTTCTGCGCCAGCGCATCGGATGCGAAGAAGGTGTTCACCTCATCCATTTGCTGGAAGCGCTGACACCGCTTGCCGACGCTTTCCAGAATGCGCCCGGCGGCGTCCGCCAGTGTGTGCGTCTTGCGTTGACGTTCTTCGATCAGACGCTGCTTATGCTTGTCGAAGGCGTCATACACTTCATCGCGCTTGGCGAGGATGTCGCCCAGAAACTCATCAAATTCGCCGAATTGTCCTTCCAGCTCCTGCAATTGGTTCAGCAGCCGTGACAGCAGCTCGTCGCATTTATCCGGCGTATCCGCCAGACCGAGAGCATTGCTGAGGCTTTGCTCAAACAAGCGGAACTGCGCGGCGAATTGCGCAGTCGCCTCTTTCGAACCCAGCGACTTGGCTTTGTTCTGAACCTTGGCTTTCTGCTGGTTAATCTTGGCGTACAGCTCGGAAATACCGTCGATGATATGCGTGCGCTGTACGGCGTCCTCCACTTCCAGCGTCGCCACCAGCTCCGACAATAAATCCAGCCCGGCGCTGATTGCGCCGAATTCTTCCAGCAACGGTTTCAGCTCGGCGCGGGTTTCCAGTTTTTCCGCCTTATCCGTTAGCTCCTCCAGGCGCTCGTAATAGCCATCAAGCGCTTTGGGAGTCGCCAGGAACTTGACGGTTTCCTCCGCCAGCTCCTGCTCCGTCTCCACCAATTCAGCTTCCATTGCGTCGATCGCAGAGAGGTCGATATAACGGTAATCACGCAGCGTCATCAGTCTGCCGCGCAACTTGCGGGCCGCGTCCAGCGCGTTGACGAAATCTCCCGGCTGGCTCCAGGATTCCGGCGACAGGCTTTGAATCAGCTTTTTCTTATCCGCCGCCGCCTGTTCCAGTGCAGTGCGCGAACTCTCCTGAATCGACGCGACCTTTTCATACTCGTCCAGCACCAGCTCGCCGCTGGCGACCAGCTCTTTCAATAGCCCGTGCACCTCCGCCAACTCTTTGGAGTCCAACCAGTAATACTGATCGAACAATCGCATGGCGGATTTGATGAGCGAATTGTAGTGCTCAAAAGAGGCGACATTCTGCTCCACCAGACGACAAATGCTGAGCAGATCGGAAATACCGCGCACCAGCTCCTTGTTGCCGATACGCCCCAGAAACGTTTGACTGGCGGTTTCCTGCGCCGCAAACGTCTCACTGAAGTAAGGGGTCTTCCAAACCTGCATGGGATGAATGCGCGTCGGCTCGTCGTCCGCCGTGAACACCACCATCCGACCGTCGTTAAGCAGCGCGTAGCCATGACCGACGATGGGGTTCTGCAGGGATTTGGTGATCAGGTTATAGCTGTATAAGCCACTGATGCCCTGAGGTATTTCATAGAAGACAAACAGCACGTCCTCGCCGTTGGGTGAACGAATCGCGCGTTTGAAGCGAAAGCCGTCAATCTCTTCATCAAAGTGCTTAAGTTCGCCGGTTTCCAGATAATAGCCGCCGGGGAACATCAGGCCATGATCTTCCGGCAATTGAACGCAGGACTGCCCGATGGCGTCAATGCGTGTCACTTTGCTGAGGCGCTTGTTGAAAACGTAGTAACGCCAGCTCTCTTCCCGATATGGCAGGACCTTTATCAGGATCAGCTCACCCACTTCCGCGTAAAAAAACTGGCCGTCGTCCAGAGACTGATTTTCATCGTCAACTGGATCGGAAAAAATGCCTTCGCCGGTGCGGGTGTTATTTTCAATCTTGAACGTCAGGTCGCCGCGAATGTTATCGACGAACAGCGTGTCGAGGATATTGATGTGCGGATGCTGCCCCTCGACTACTTGCTCCCGCTTGACCTCAATCCATTCAAAGTCATGGCGGGGAGGCAGTTGGATATAGCGCTCGCCGCGGTTGTCGATGTAGCTCTCCACCTCGCCGGCGGCATTAACCGCCCATTGGAAAACTCGCAGGTCTTCCAGCCGCTCGCCGATTTGAAACGCCGCCAGCAGACGCCCCTGGCGCACCACCAACTGCAGCAACTTGGCGTTTTTATAGTATGTATACAGTTCATTAAAATCAGAGAGGAACTTGGCGTCCGCCAGAAAGGTTCCGTCTGAAGAATGCTCGCTGAGCTCCAATCCCTGCTCAGTTTCAGTCAGTTGATACAACGCAAAGACATCAGAAACTTTGGTTTCTTTCTTCAGGCCGATAAAAACGTTGTATCCGAATAACAGAAAGTCTCCAACCCGAACGATGTCACGGGCGACGCAATTATTTTCGGTGCGCACCCGGATACGACTGAGGATATCCATATCAGAACTGCCGAACTCCTGCAGACGCTCCTTGTTAAGCGCCTCCACCAGTTCGCGCAGGCGAAGCCCCTGTTCCTGAAGGCGTTTGCGCAAGACTTCGTAGGCGCCTCCTTCAGCAACGGCGTTTTCAACCAGATCATTGGTTTGCGATGTCATAAAGACTCCATCCAAACTGCGGTTCTATCAGATCAGGCCGACGGGCGACCAAGGCCGCCCGTCTGACTGCAAAGAAAGGGTCGAAGGGTTAGTGGGACTTCTCGCCGGACGGTTTGCCGGTGATGGACAACAGCTTGTCCAGCGCCGCTTGCACCGCCTGGCTCTTGCCAGCCACGCCATCGATGGCTTTGCCGACAGCCAGGGCTTTGGAGAAGCTCTCGAAGTACTCTCCGCCGCCGCCGACGATCTCGATATTGGACTTCTGCAGCGCTTGCGCCAGCACCTGAGCCTGATCGGTTGCAATAGACTTGTTGGCTTCGATGCTCGCCATAACTTCCTTGATCGCAGCGTCCATACGCATACGGAACTCTTCGAACTCGCGGGCTTCTGGGGACATATTGCCCATCGCGTTGAATTTCTCCACCAAGCCGTCCGCTTCCGCTTTGGCTTTCTGACGAATGATTTCCGCTTCGGTCGCACCCAGCTCTCTTTCCGCCCGCGCCTTCGCCATACCAATGCTCTCGTCCCCGCGCGCTTTGGCGGTGAGTTTCTCTTCCAGCACCTTGGCGTCCGCCAGACCACTCTTCTCGTTGGCCGCCGCCTGGGCTTCGACAACTTCTGCTTTCGCCAGACCTTCCGCTTTCTGAGCATTCGCCTTCGCCTGACCTTCGCGCTCGTAGGCGGCCGCCTTGGCTTCCGCTACACGGGCCTGCGCCAGTCCAGACGCGGCTTCCATCGCCTGGATGCCCTCGGCTTCCTTCTTGTTGGCTTCCGCTTTCTTGGAGGAAGCTTCCAGCTCCGCCTGAGCAATGGTGTTGATCTCCTGGGCGCGGAACACGGCTTTTTCTTTCTCTGCTTCCGCCGCCTTGACCTGCTTGACCAACTGCTCGTCCGCTTCCGCCTGGGCCGCCAGAATGCGCACTTGCTTCTCGCGTTCAGCCATAGACACTTCACGAACTTCTTTGATGCGCTCCTCCTCTTCCGCCACTTTCTTCTCGACGGAGATACGCTCACTGATCGTCAGCGTGATGACTTTACGCTGCTCTTCCAGCTCTTTCTCTTTGGCGATGCGCTGCAGCTCAACTTCGCGCTCGCGGTTAACCATTTCCAGCTGGCGGGCTTTTTCGACTTTCTCATGCTCGATCGCCACTGTGCGCTCACGGTTCTTAACCGCGATTTCCACCTGACGTTGCTTGTTCTCTTCCGCAATCGACAGCTGCTCTTCGGTCAGAATGCGCGCTTCTTCCGCTTTCTTGCGTTCTTCTTCACGAACCTTTTGAGTCTCAGCGGTTTCACGAGCCTGAATGGACTCCACCTCACGCTTCTGTTTCGCTTCGGCGTCAGCCTGTTGGCGCTCCAGCTCCAGCATGGCTTCGCGCGTGGCGACGTTCTTACGCTTGATCTCCAGCTCTTCGTCACGCTCCAGACGGTTGGTGTGGATATTGTGCTGAGCCGTGATTTCGGTAATCTTCTTGATGCCCTCGGAATCCAGAATATTGCTGGAATCCAGACTGGACTTAGGCGTTTGCTCCAAATAGTCGATAGCGACGTCTTCGAGCACATAACCGTTCAGGTCATTACCGATGGTCTGAACAATGCGATCCCGGAAGCCGATACGGTCTTCAAACAGCCCCAGAAACTCCATTTGCTTACCGACCGTCTTCAGCGCTTCGGAGAACTTGGCGTTGAACAGCTCATTGACGGCGACGCGGTCTGACGCACGGGACACGCCCACCGCCTTCGCTACCTTCAGCACGTCTTCCGCCGTTTCATTCACTCGCAAATAGAACGCGACAGTAATATCAGCGCGGAGGTTATCCTGACAGATCAGGCCGTCTTTACCGCGACGATCAATCTCCAACGTGATAACCGAAATTTTCATGGTTTCGGCTTTGTGAATAACCGGCAGCACCATAGCGCCGGTAAAATACACTTTCGGCTGGGTCGACATATCGTTAACGATCAACGCCTGCCCTTGCTCTACCTTTTTATAGAACGCTTTAAACAGGGCGAGTATTCCCATCAGGAATAGAAAAATGCCCCCTATGATGGTTAAAAGTCCAAAAACAGCCCCTGCTTCCACTTCCATAAGCCACTTTCTCCTAGCTCTATGCCTAGTTGATTTATGAATTTAATTAGTTCGAAATATTGCAACGGCGGCTATCAAGAGTCCGCCAAAAAGTCTTCTTCGGGCATCACCTGATAGGCGTTTTCCGCTTCCAGGTATTTAACGAATATGACTTTATCTCCACGCTTCAGATTCAAGCCCGCTTCACCTCTGGCCTTCAGAATGAGATGCGCACCGTCGATGGTTATTTCCGCTTCTCCAAACGTTTCACTGACGCTCCCTGACCGCACAGTCCCGGTTCTTCCGATGACGATGACTTTAGCGCTCGCCGTACCATAAGCTTTGCGAAACAAAGGACGCAAAGGACGTATGGTCTTAGCCGTCAACAGGATCGAAATTCCAAAGGCGATAGCAATAACGCCTGCGCCGGCGATGTAGAGGATAACGCCCCCAAACATGGGAATCAGGATATAAAGAGAAACGAAATAAGTGAGAGCCCAGCCGTACATGGCCAGGAAACTCAACACCAGGGGCAATGGAACGCCGGTTAAACCGAGGGTAACCATGAGTCCCGCCAGCCCCTGCGCGTCGGCCACATCCAGATCAAGATCCAAGTCGAAAGGATCCAGGTCAAGCAAGCCGATAATGGCGAGAATCCAATAGCAAACGACAATCCCTAAAAAGACTGTGAAAACCACAGTCGGAAACGAAAAAATTGTTGCCAAGTATGCTTCCATATCTCACCTCTTACGACATACTATGTCATTAATACTCAGGACGGCCATATTATGTCAACAGAAAATTTCGTCCTTCAAACAAATCATTTAGCGATTAAGCTTAGCTGTAAATCCGACGCTTTTTTTAGATTGACATGATATGGCGCGCGCTTTAGGATCGACGCGGGACATATTATGTCGCGAGGAGACAACGGTGAGTTTAATTAACGATTTAGCCCTCAAGTTATCCGACGCCGCCTACGAAGGCCACACGTTCGACTGCCTCCCAATCAGGGGAGAAGTGGAAGTGCTGCAGGTGCAAGTGTCGGAACTGGATGCATTACCGATATACGTGACCGCTACAGAGACCCAAATCCTATGCATCAGCTATTTGTTTCGCAAGGGCGAACTGCTGGAATCCCGTCTCGCGGAGTTAAATGAATCGCTACTGGAAATGAGCTTGCCGATGCCCCTTAGCGCTTTCGCCATTGTCGACGACTTCTACGTCATTTACGGCGCCTTGTCGCCTCTATCCATTCTCGAAAACGTCCTGAAAGAGCTGGTGACGCTGGCCCGCAACGCCAACGATTGTTTCCAGGCCTTTGAAGAGTATTTGAAATAGATCACCGGAGGTGTTCCATGAGCAGCATCATCGAAAAGCTACTGACCGCATTGCGCGGGGGCGTGAGGGAAATGGGAGAGGCCGTGATGGATGCGGACGGCGTACGCGCCATCGAAAGAGAGATTGAGGTCGCCAAAGGCCATATTGAAGACGCCAAACGCAGTCTGACGGATGTCATGGTCCATAAGCTGGAGGCTGACGCCACAACCAAGTCTCTGCGCCTGGATATCGCCAAACGCGAAGCCGAAGCCCTGACGGCGCTTAACCAGAATGACGAAGCCCTCGCCCTGCAAGCAGCGGAGCACATCGCCAGGCTGGAGACCAGCGTGCATGAGCAGCTGACGATCAGCCAGCGCTATAACGAACAGATCCAGCGTCTCAAGAGCAACATTCAAAAAGCCGAAAAGTTAATCGCCGATAACGAACGCGATCTCGCCGTCGTGCAAACAACGGATAAAGTGCAAAAGGCGACCTTGCAGATTGCGGACAACGCCGCCGCCCACAACGCGAATCTGGGATCGGCGCGGGAAACCCTGGAGCGCATCAAACGTAGTCAGCAGATGACGGATTACCAGATAGAAGCCGGCGAAGAGCTGCTGGCGGAGCGCAATGAAGATCCATTAGCCAAGCGTCTTGAAGCCGCCGGTCTGACGGGAGATTCACGCAGCGCCCGCGACATTCTTGAACGTCTGAAAGCGCAAAAGCCCTGAATTGAATTACGACGGAAATTTCTGATGACATTTACGCAGCCCCGAACAGGCTGCTTTTTACTATCAATGAGAAAACCATATGAAAGGCGACCAGACGGCCGGAGCGGCGCCGGGAGATAACGTTGAACAAAGGTAAAGATCGTTGGCTTGAAGAACAAAAAGCGGTAAGAGCCACCCAACTTGCTTTTGACGTATCCAAAGAGGTGCAGCAAGTGTTGAAGCGGGCGGCGCTGGATCAGGACCTGAATCCGCCGGACATGATCCGCAAGATACTGGGACTCTCCTATAACAAAACGCCGATTCGCCCGCGCCTGACCGTTTCCTTGCGCTCGGAAGATTTCACTCTGCTGGCGCAGAAATATGGCATTGACCCGGAGGACACGCTGGCCATCCGGGAAAAAGCGGCGGAGGAGCTGATCGCCTTCGCGCAGTCGCTATTAGATTGATTTTGTATGGGGCGCAGCGCTCAGGCTGCGTCCTGACTTTGCGACTGAGCGCTGACCTGCCCGCCGAAATAGGCGACACTCAATTCCTCATGCGTCTGCGCAAACCCTACCTGCAGTTGATCCATAAAGTTCTGTAGTTCCGTCTGCTTCAGCTTGGCGATCTCCACATTGTCGATCTGCCGGTTGATGCGATGAATTACCAATTGCGCCTTTTCGTGGTTCGGCAGCGACTCCAGCGATTTCTCAACTTCCGACATGGCATGGGCGATCGCCCTTGGAAACACTTTTGACTGAATCAGGAATTTCAGCACTTCCTGACGCTGGATGCGCACCTGCATCTCGCGTCGATACATTTGATAACCGGTCAGCGACTTGAGCACGCTCATCCATTGCAGGTTATCGTTAGTGGCTTTGGTCACTATGGCGTCCGGCACCAAGTTAGCGGAACGGGTGTCGATAATGCGGCTGGTCATATCCGCCCGCTCCAGATTCCGCCCCACTTTCAGGAAAGTATACCCAGCATCGTGGTTCATCGTGCCCGCCAGAATGCCGGTTATATGCTGACATTCACTGATGATCTCAAAGAGGAAAGGATAACGTCCACGTTTGGTCAGCGCCTGCTGCGCATGGTCTTTGGCGTAGAGATAAACCCGGTTGATGGCTTCCCACACTTCCCGGGGGATGACATCGCGAATAGTGCGGGCGTTTTCCCGCGCATAAGCCATACAGGACAGGATGGAAACCGGGTTGTTGTTTTCTGCAATCAGGAATTTCAGGACTGAGCGTTCGTCGAATTCGCCCTCATAGAGTTCGCCCACACCGGTGATGGCGATAAGCTGTCCCCAGATTGGCGACAAGCCTTTCGGCAAGTCCAGTGTCAGGTTGGCGTTGACGTTGATCAGGCGCGCCATGTCCTCCGCACGCTCAAGATACCGGGCCATCCAGTATATGTTTCCGGCTACTCGTGAGAGCATTTCAGGCCTCCTCGTCTATGATCCAAGTATCTTTACTCCCCCCACCCTGGGAGGAATTCACCACCAGCGACCCTTTTCTCAACGCTACCCGGGTCAGTCCGCCGGTGGTCACGTAAATCTGATCGCTGGAAAGAATGAAAGGACGCATGTCCAGATGTCGCGGCTCCACCTTACCGTCCACCAGCGTAGGCGCGGTGCTGAGATTCAGCGTCGGCTGCGCGATATAGTTACGCGGATCGGCTTCAATCAGCTCCGCGAACTTTTCCCGCTCTTTCTTGGTGGATTTGGGGCCGACCAGCATACCGTAGCCGCCGGATTCATTGGCGGGTTTCACCACCAGTTCCTCCAGATGAGAGAGCACGTACTTGCGGTCTTCGTCTTTCATACATAAATAAGTGGGTACATTAGGCAGGATCATTTCCTCACTCAGGTAGTACTTGATCATGTCCGGCACAAACGCATACACCACTTTGTCGTCCGCCACCCCCGCGCCCGGCGCGTTGGCCAGCGCCACATTGCCCTTCAGCCAAGCCCTCATCAGGCCGCGCACGCCCAGCACTGAGTCAGGGTTGAAGGCTTCCGGGTCCAGAAACAGATCGTCCACGCGACGATAGATCACATCAACCCGCTCCAGGCCATATATGGTTTTCATATAAACGCAGTCGTCGTCAGTCACCACCAAATCCGTGCCTTCCACCAACTCGCAGCCCATCTGCTGGGCGAGATAAGCGTGTTCAAAATAGGCGGAGTTATAGATGCCCGGCGTCAGCACCACGACCTGGGGGTAATCCGCCGGACGCGGCGATAGCGCCGCCAGGGTATCGAATAGCTGCGAGGGGTAATCGTCCACCGGCAAGATGCTGAAGTCGCCGAAAAGGTCTGCGAATACGCGTTTCATGACCTGCCGGTTTTCCAGCAGATAGGACACGCCGGACGGCACCCGCAGGTTGTCCTCCAACACGTATATCTGGCCATCGGAGTGCCGCACCAGATCCGAGCCGCAAATATGCGCCCACACGCCGTGAGCCGGGCTCACACCAATGCATTGCTTACGAAAATTCTTGGATTTGCTGAGCAGCTCTTTGGGGAAGACTTTATCTTTGACGATCTTCTGGTCGTGATAGATGTCGTCGATAAACATGTTGAGCGCTTTGACGCGCTGTTTGAGTCCGGCGTCGACCACATCCCACTCTTTCTTGCTCATCACTCTGGGGATAATGTCGAATGGCCACTGTCGGTCGATGGAGCCGCCTTCCTGATCGTAGACGGTAAAGGTAATGCCCATTTCCTTGATCGCCAGTTCGGAAGTGCTTTTCAGCCGATCCAGCTCCTCGTCCTCCATTTCCGCCATATGCCTGGCCAATGTTTCCGCCACTTTCCTTGGCTTCCCTTTCCCGTCAATCAATTCGTCATAGAGTTCCGGGTATTTATAGTCTTTCCATTGAATGCCCATGGAAGAGATCCTCTCGTTTTATTATGTCTACGGTTACCGCAACTTCAGGCTGCTGCTGGCCCCCTCCGTAACAAACGCCCTTGAGCGGCGGTACGTCGGTGTAATTCCGCCCTATCGCCACGATGATATGCTCTTTCGCCACCCACATATTGTTGGTCGGGTCCACATGAATCCAACCATAGCCCGGCGCATGCACCGCAAACCAGGCATGAGATGCGTCCGCGCCCTGACGCTTTTTCTCTCCTTCCGGAGGATGCGTGAGCACATAGCCGCTAACGTAAGCGGCCGCCAGTCCGATGGCCCGCAATCCCAATACCGCCAGATTGGCGAAGTCCTGGCAGACACCTTTGCGCAACTCCCAGAATTCGGTAACGCTGGTGTCCACCTGCGTGGCGCCGGACGTATATTTGAAATCCCGATAGATGCGGGCGGCGAAGTCTTTCACTGCTTCATTCAGCGCACGCCCTTTTTGAAAGCTCACCAACGTATAGTCGATCACTTCATCAATAATCGGAATCGAAGCGTCCGGATACGCGAAAGAGCACAACGCAGCGCGTTCCGCCGGGGCAGACGCCGCGGCGTAGCGCGCACGCTCCCATGGCGCCGCGCAGGCCTCGTTATGCGGCCTCGGACGACGCTCCACAATCGCCTCGCTCACCACTTTGAGCGCAGAATGCGGCTTATGCACTTCAAAGTAGTGCATCTGATTACCGAAGGCGTCTGTCCTCAGGTTCTGGAATTGCGGCTTGGGGTCTACCTTCAAGCGATGCTCAATGCGCATCTGACCGTCGCCGGACAACGGCTCCAGCCAGGCGGCGTTATAGGCGAGCGAGGCCGGTCCCGGATAGCGGTAGACCGTCTCGTGCTTCACCCTCAGCAATACGCCGTCAGCGCATGAATCGGGTGAGGGGTTGGGCGTGCTTGAAGTATTGGTGCTCAATATTCAGACCAAACTGATTTAGTTGTTGTGTCAGGTTTTGCAAAAAGGGAGCCAACTCTGTCTGAGTCAATTCGAGGTCGCGCCACTCCACTGCATCCGCCAGTCGCAGTGGCGTAAGAATCGCCAGAACGTTCTTCTCGAGCCCGATGAGTCCCTGTTGCGGCGTTGGGTTCAGATAGCTCAGCAAGGGCTCCAGCTCACTGACAGCATAGACCAACGAGCGCGGGTTAGTAGGCTCCAGTAGTAAATGTTTCCATAACGTGTAAAAAGGCAACTCAGTGCCATAACGGCGACGATGGCTGCTCAGGCAGTCATGGGCTTCGAGCAACATTTCCCGCAGCCCCGCCTCGTTGTCTTCGTTCAATTCCGCGCAGATTTTATGAGTGCTGGATAGCGTGTTTTGCGCCCGTTCCAGACGTCGCCCCAATTGCAACCAGAGGCCTCCCTGGTTCAACGCCAGACTCTCCTGACTCGCCCCTAAAAACGCCAACAGAGCAGTAAGAAAAGGCTGGATAAACTGGTCCAACGCCAGCACGCTGCGGTTTTTTTCGCTGTACTCCAGCAACTCCTCAAGCTCCTCCACCGCGCGCCAGCAGTCGCCGGACCACAGGTCCCGTACGGTGTAGGCGGAGTTGATAGCGCCGCGCAGATTGAAAGCGACGCCTCCCACGCGGGTGGAGTCCAGCACATACTGTTTCAAATCCTCAACGGTAGGCAGGCCTTCGCGACCAAGAGCGCAGAACGCTTCCACCGCCGGCAACATGCCTTCCAACACGGCTTTATCCGTATCGAAGCCATAGTCGATATAATTTTCCAGGCGTCGCACATAAGCGCGAATATGGCGTAGCAGGGATTCCGTGCGCTCCAGATAGCGCGCCAGCCAGAACAGGTTTTCCGCCGCCCGGCTGGTAAGCACCGCGGAGGCGATACGACGTTGTTTGGTTGGACTCAGCCGCAGCACATCGCGCATGGAGCCGGAACTTTTCAGCAGCCATGTGTCCTTACTCCATCCTCCAGATTGGCCGGACACCAGAAAGGTATGCGCATCTGGAGAGACCCGTGTCAGACCTCCAGGCATGACGTCGTACTGTTCGCCATCGCCGGCGGCGAATCCACGCAGCACCAGATGTCTCGGCTGAATCTCGGAGCCGACCAGGGTCGGCGTGGTGGAAAAGCTCAGCAGTTCCTGCCCAACATAGCGCCAGGGCTCCGCCTGAATGCGCCGTTTTAGTGCGTCGCGTTCCCGTGCGCTCATTTTGGGCCCGAAACACACCAGTGCGTGGCGGTCTACCGTCTTGATCACCAAGTCATCCAGATTCTGCAGGACGTGTTTGAGTTCTTTCTCTTGCCCGCACCACCAGGTGGCCACGTTGGGCAGCTTGAGTTCTTCCGCCAGGAAATGCTTCGACAACGCCGGAAGAAACGGCAACATCGCCGGCGACTCCAGAAAGCCGCCGCCCAATGGGTTGGCCATTCCCACCCGCCCAAGCGCTTGCGCCTGCGCCAGTCCCGGCACGCCCAGCATGGAGTCGGCGCGAAAGTTCAGAGGATCGCAGAAAGCATCGTCCACCCGGCGGATAATGACATCCACCTGCTGCAAGTCGTCCACGGTTTTGAGGTAGACCTTACCCTGACGCACCGTCAGATCATCGCCCTGCACTAAGGTGATGCCCAGTTGCGCCGCCAGATAAGCATGTTCGAAATACACTTCGTTGCCGATACCCGGCGACAACAGCACGATCGTGGGCTCTTTTTGCTGGTCCGGGGCCAGCGCCGCCACATGACGTTTGAAGTGATAGAAAAATTGCGCCAGCGGCGCGATGGCGTAATCCACGGCGTTTTGACTTAAAACGCGCTTGGTCACCATTCTGGCTTCCAGAACGTAGCCGGCGCCGGAAGGTCCCTGAGTACGATCCGCCAGCACCCACCAGGAGCCGTCAGGGCCTCTGGCCAGATCCGCGGCGAACAGACTCAGCGGCAACGCCGCGGAGCCCATCATCGAACGCAAAAACCCCGGATGCTGCAACACCAGTTCCGGCGGCAACACCCCTTGCTTCAGACAGGTTTGCGGTCCCAATAAATCCGCCAGCACCCGTGAGTACAAATGCGCCCGCTGCTGTAATCCCGCTTCAATCGGGTTCCAGTCCGCTTCGGACATCACCATCGGCAGCGGGTCCAACTGCCAGGTTCGACGCATACCCTGCGGGTCGTCATATACGTGGTAGTTGACGCCCTGCTCTTTCAAACGGCGCAGCGTGTCGCGACGCAATTGCCCAAGATCGTCCCGGGATACCCGAGAAAAATATTCTGCAAAGGCGCGCCAGTGAGGACGCGCCTCGCCGCCGGAACCCAGCATTTCATCGAATGCGGTGGCGAGGGGGGAATATGGCAACCCAGTCAGATCCAGACTGGGCTGCGTAGAAGGCGCTATGTTTTCTGACATAGCTTAATCGTAGCGTAAATCCAAGGTTAAGGGATAGCTGGCGTTGGGCTTGGGCCGGGGCGGCGCAGCGCCGACGCGAGGCTCGCGACGAGGATAAAAGCGCCCGCCGCCATTGACGACTGGCGGCGCAATCAGAGGGCCATGGGTGTGGCCAATATCCTCAAAACGACTGATGCGACGCGCTTCCGCTTCCAGCGCATTGACCGGGAAATGCTCGTAACTACGGCCCCCCGGATGCATGACGTGGTACGTGCATCCACCCAGGCTGCGGCCGTTCCAGGTATCGAAAATATCAAACACCAGCGGCGAGTGAACGCCAATGGTGGGATGCAACGCAGACCAAGGCTGCCAAGCCCGATAACGCACCCCAGCGACAAAACAGCCCTCCTCTCCGCCTGGAGACATAGGGACGACACGCCCATTGCAGGTCAACACGTGACGCTCCGGCGTCGCCAGTCTCAGCTTGACCTGCAGCCGCTCCATACTGGAGTCCACGTAGCGCGCCGTTCCCCCTGCCGCGGCCTCTTCACCCAGCACAAACCAGGGCTCCAGCGCATGCCGCAGCTCCAGTTCAACGCCCTCAAGCTCCATGGTTCCGACACGTGGACACCGAAACTCTAGAAAAGACTCATACCATTGAGATTTAAAGGGGTAGCCATTGTCCGCCAGAAACTGCAGCACATCCGTCAGATCCCGCCACAGGAAGTGAGGCAACATAAAACGGTCATGCAAGCTGTGTCCCCATTCAATCAACTTATGCTTGTAGGGACGCTCCCAAAACAGAGCCACACAGGCCCTTAGCAGAAGCATTTGCGCTAGGCTCATGCGCGCATGAGGCGGCATTTCAAAAGAGCGAAACTCAAGAATGCCAAGGCGACCAGTGCTGCTGTCCGGGGAATACAGTTTATCGATGCAGAATTCACTGCGATGGGTGTTGCCGGTCAGGTCAGTCAGTAGGTGGCGGAGCAGCCGGTCCACCAGCCAGGGTTGCGGCACGTCTCCCGCCGGCATATGAGAGAAAGCGATCTCCATCTCGTATATCCGCTCCACCCGCCCCTCGTCCAGACGCGGCGCCTGGCTGGTGGGGCCGATGAACATGCCGCTGAACAGGTAAGACAGACTTGGATGATGCTGCCAGAACGTAATCAGACTGCGCAGCAGGTCAGGACGCCGCAGCAGCGGACTGTCCGCCGCCGTAGGCCCGCCCAGCGTCACATGGTTGCCGCCGCCGGTGCCGCTGTGCCGACCGTCCAACATGAACTTTTCCGTTCCAAGGCGGCTCAGGCGCGCTTCGTGGTAAAGCGTTTCCGTAATCTGCTTAAGCTCATTCCAACTCGAGGCGGGTTGAATATTCACTTCAATCACCCCTGGGTCCGGCGCCACCACCATTTTCACCAGTCGGACATCATGAGGCGGAGGATAGCCCTCGATACGCACCGGGCGCTTGATCTTGGTCGCCGCCCGGGACAGGGCATCCAGCAACGTAACATATTCCTCCAGCGTACTGACCGGAGGCATAAAGGCGTGTAGATAGCCGTCGCGAACTTCCGTGCACATTGCGGTATGGATGACCATCTCCGCCAGTGGACGGCTTTCAGCTTTTGCGAGCGGCCTTATTTCCTGCGGCAACGGAGCGAAAGGGTCACGTTCATGCACTTCGTATTCGTCGCTGAGTTCATGGGACGAAAGACTCGCCAAGGGCAGTCTGAAACCAAGAGGAGAATTACCGGGGCTCAGATACAACGCCCCCTGTAAAAAGCGCCAGAAACAAGTGCGCCAAACGCCTGTCACCTGATTCAGACCGATTGGCAAACAATAACCCACCGTCTGATTCAGTCCCCGTTGCATGACCTGCGCCAAAGTGCGGCGCGCCAGCTCCTCATGATCTCCGTGCGGACCGTCTCCCGCCGGCAGTTGAGCATGACGCCACATGTAGTAGAAAGGGTCTTCGTAACAAGGTTGCACCGCACTGTCGGACAGCCCCATTTCCTGGCAGAAAGCCGCCATGAGCGCACGCGCGTCATCCGGCTTGGCGTCGTGGCTCAGCGCATCTTCCGGTCCCTGCCACAGGGGCGCGCCGTCTTTGCGCCAATACAGGGCGTACTGCCAGCGCGGCAGCGGCTCCCCGGGATACCATTTGCCCTGACCGTAATGCATAAAGCCGTTTTCCGCGTACTGCTTTTTAAGCCGCAGGGACAGGTCAAAAGCCAGACGCCGCTTTTCCGGCCCATCTGCATCCGTGTTCCATTGCGCCGACTGCATATCGTCGATGGAAACGAATGTCGGTTCGCCGCCCATCGTCAGACGCACGTCATTACGAGTCAGCGTCTCATCGATATGTTGACCCAGGGCGTCAATGTCTTCCCACTCCCGCTCAGTAAAGGGCCTGGTAACGCGTGGATCTTCTTTTATTCGGGTCACCTGGTTGAAGAAACTGAATTCAACTTCCGCTTCATCCACAGACCCCAGGATAGGCGCCGCTTCTTCCGGATTGGGAGTACAGGTGAGTGGAATATGTCCCTCCGCGGCGAATAAGCCGGAGGTTGGGTCCAGCCCCAACCAGCCCGCGCCGGGAACAAAGATTTCGCACCAGGCGTGTAAGTCGGTGAAGTCATTCTCCGGCCCGCTGGGACCGTCCAACGATTTCTGGTCCGGCGTCAATTGCACCAGATAACCGGATACAAACCGCGCCGCCAACCCCATCCGCCGCGACAACTGGATCATCAGCCAGGCGGTGTCCCGGCAGGAGCCCCGCTTTATCTCCAGCGTATGCTCTGGAGTCTGCACTCCCGGCTCCATACGGATATTGTATTGGATGTCTTTACAAAGGGTCTGATTCAGCTCGACCAGAAAATCATTGATCGGCTTTTTCTTCCGGGGCAGCGACTTTAAATAAGACTCAAAGCGAGGCCCCCACTCTTGCGTCGCAAGAAAAGGCTCCAATTGGGCTTTCAGTTTATCCGGGTATTGGAAAGGGTAATGTTCCGCGAAGCTTTCAACGAAAAAGTCGAAAGGGTTATAGGCGGTTAAGTCCGCCACCAGATCCACATCCACTTCCAGCTTGGACGTCTTCTCTGGAAAAACCAGCCTCGCAACGTAGTTGGAGAAAGGGTCCTGCAGCCAGTTAATGAAGTGCGGTTTGGGATGAATGTTCAGACTGTAACTGATAATCGGCGTGCGGCAGTGCGGAGCGGGACGAAGTCGGACAGTGTGTGGAGACAGACTGACCAGTCGGTCATAGGTGTATGTCGTTCGATGTCTGATCCCTACCAGAATACTCATAGCAACCCCCTTGCTTAGTCATCGTCGGTAAGCGCCTGCATTGTTATGACGCATCCTTTACTGACTCTCGCTAGCTCCCTTGCTCCGCAACAAGGATAGGAGGCGACCGTCCGGTCAAGGAATACGTTAATTCATCTTATCGCAGCGCTTCTACGCAACTACCGCGCCTTGGCGCTTATTTATTTTTCTCCCACTCGAAAAGCGGTAACTCATTAAACAACGCCTTAAGCCCCTCGCTCCATTGCTTGCGCAATGTCGCATAGTAAGGCGAATTCAGCTTCAAATGCATGACATGGGCCGGCTCCAGTTTACCGGTCTCATACACCAGAAGATCAAACGGCGGCGCCACGGATAAATTACTGCGCATGGTGGAGTCCATGGAAACCAGGGCGCAACGGGCCGCCGCCTCGAGACTGGAGTTACTGCGGATCACTCGATCCAGAATAGGCTTGCCGTATTTCGTCTCCCCTATCTGCAGGTACGGCGCATAGGGCGAGCTTTGAATATAGTTTCCTTCAGGATAGACCATGAATATCTCATGGGGTCCGTCGTGATATTGCCCGCCAACGATCAGGGTGCAGTCGAAATTAGCGCCCTGCTTCAAATCCTTTTCGTAATAGTTTTTCAATTCGACGCTCAAGGCGCCGATGTAGCGAGCCGCGTCGCTCATATCATTGCACGCGGCCAGCCCGCCTTCTCCAGAAGGATCTTCCAGGTCACGGGAGATACGTCTGACCACCGCCTGCGTGGTCGCCAGGTTGCCGGAAGTCAGCACGGTGACAAAGGCCTTTTCCGGCACTTTGAACGAATACATTTTGGGATAGGTGTTGACGTTATCAACCCCTGCATTGGTACGGGAATCAGATGCAAACACCAACCCGGCATCAACGGATATCGCCAAACAGTATGTCACGACCGCGCTCTCATTAAACAACAGGGAATCGGCTGCATAATGTACTTGGCGACGCATGCTTGCAATAATTTCTTTGTTAATATTCATATGCGGGCGCAACCAGCGTGAGAGCAGCTTTTCACCAGGATAATGCGCGCGTCATACAGCGGAGCAGGAGGGATGTCGGCGGACCATGAAGCGCGCCGGCTGCGCGAACTGACTCACATCAAACCCAGTGGGCAAGTTCGTGTTAATCTGTGTAAATCACCCGGCCAGGAGCCGCCGCCTCAACCCACGCCATCTGCGGAGACATCCCGATGACCGGAGTCAAATTAGGATTAACCACTCCAACTCCCATGCCAAGCACAGACAAAGGCGCACTCTCCGCGTCGATCAATTACCGCGACAGCGCCTGCATCAATGCATTCTTTCCCGTTTCTGTGGAGGCGGCGACATCTCTGCTAAAAGGCAGCGGGCTCAAACCGGCTTTTGCACTGGGCTCTCACACGTTGGTGGTGGTCAGTATCTATGATCACAAGCGCTGCGCCATCGGCGCGCATAAAGAGGCCGGTCTGGTTATTCCCGTACTGCCGGAAGGTGAAAGTCTGCCTCTGAGCAACGTGCTGGATTTGTACCTGCCTATTAATCAACGCCGTATCGGATTTTTTCCGTTGGACCTCCCGGTCACATCTGAGAGCGCTCTCTCGACTGGCAGAGAACTGTGGGGATTACCGCGCTTTCCGGCGGAGATCACCCTCGCCAGCCAGCGCAGGCAGATACACGCGCAAGTCCGCTCTGACGGCGAAACGCTTTTTACTTTGAGCGGCGAAACGCTGCCCGGCATTCCGGTGATTCCTGTCAACCTGCTGATTTACACCCAGGTGGAGCATCGACTTACGAAAACCAAAGTACGTTTGAAAGGATTTGGAAAGCTCTACCCCGCAGGCACGGTCAGGCTTACGGTCGGCGAAACCGACCATCCGATGACGGAGCACCTGACCCGTTTAGGCCTTGATGAAAAAAGCCCGGCTTTGATAATGCGCGCCGAACGATTGCAAATGCTGATGGAGCCGGCGTCAAGGATTGACTGACGCAACACTTGTCTGCACAAGCGCACATTAATTGACCAAACTCCAGGATTACCGCCCCATCTTGGAGCTTCCAGCAAATATCCGGGGCGGAAATAGGAAGGAAAAACGTCCTCGATTACATGGAAGCTATCCAAAGACTAACGCTTTTTCTTTTGCTTTCAGTGAATTGCCCGGAAGTTGAAAACCACTGGCACGGCTTATGCTGAAACTGGAGTGAAAGAGGTGTCCCAAACCAAACGATAGACCCACAACCCAACGAAGACGGATTGTCTCAATCTAACCACTGAGAAGAAGGATTTAAGTTATGAAACCCGAAACCAACGAAAGTCTGCTGTTCGCTTTAACCCACCCCTATGAGGTGACGGTTATGCAGGAAATGAGAGAGTATTTTGAGTGGATGTATTACGCCAACTAAGGCGTCCCGCCGAGCAGGAAACGCACAGTACAAGGACGTTCTCCTGCCTCTGCGCTGTTTTGCGGTCCCCGCAAAAACAAAAGCGGCCACTCAGGGCCGCAAGGAAGACGAGAATCCATTCTCCAATGCACTAGAGAGCATAAGCGCCGAAGCGCTTTTGCGGAGGTTTAACGGTTTTACCCGTTAGAACAATGTCGCCTGTTACAGCAGCGCCAAACCTTCTTCTGGAGTCAGGGACTCGATGTCCTGAGCTACGCCGACAGAAGGACAGGTCAGCTTACCTTTCACTACGTTCAAACCTTGCAGCAGGAAGGCGTTGTCTTCCAGAGCCTGCTTCGCGCCTTTGTTGGCCAGTTGCAGAACGAATGGCAATGTTGCGTTGGTCAGCGCCAGAGTAGAAGTACGCGCTACAGCGCCAGGCATGTTGGCTACGCAGTAGTGAACAACGTCGTCAACGATAAAGGTCGGTTCCGCGTGAGTGGTCGCGTGAGAAGTCTCGAAGCATCCGCCCTGGTCGATCGCCACGTCGACAACCGCCGCGCCGCGCTTCATTTTTCTCACCATTTCGCGAGAAACCAGTTTTGGAGCCGCTGCGCCTGGAATCAGAACGCCGCCGATTACCACGTCAGCCTGAGTTACCCACTCTTCAACCGCTTGCGCAGTGGAGAATACGGTTTGGACGCTGTTGCCGAAAGTAGCGTCGAAGCGTCTCAGCACGTCAACGGACTTGTCCATTACAACAACCCGCGCGCCCATGCCGACAGCCATCTGTGTGGCGTTAAAGCCAACCACGCCGCCGCCAAGAACCACGACCAGAGCTGCTTCCACACCAGGAACGCCGCCCAACAGCAGACCACGACCCGCCTGGGATTTTTCCAGACAGCGCGCAGCAGCCTGGATGCTCATGCGTCCAGCGACTTCTGACATGGGGGACAACAACGGCAAGCGACCTTGCGCGTCAGTAACAGTTTCATAAGCGATACAGGTGGCGCCGCTGTTCAACAGATCTTGAGTCTGAGGAACGTCTGGGGCCAGGTGCAAATAGGTAAACAGAGTTTGCCCAGGACGCAACATAGCGCGTTCTTGAGCTTGAGGTTCTTTCACCTTGACGATCATATCGGCGACTTCAAACACTTGCTCAGCGGTAGCGGCGATTTCCGCGCCAGCCGCGACATACTGCTCGTCAGAGAAGTCGATGGCTGCGCCGGCATCCTTTTGCACCACCACTTTGTGTCCATTGCGAATCAGCTCCTGGACAGCGGCGGGAGTCAATCCGACACGGTATTCGTGGTTTTTTACTTCTTTTGGTACACCGACAATCATTAATAAGCCCTCTCAAGGTTAGTAATAATTCCAGTCTACGCTTTGTATGCAGAATTTATCTCTGTTGTTAAAATCAGACTCAGTGTTTTATTCTTTTATTTTAAAACTTTCAGCATATTTGACTGGCAAAAAATGAAAAAGCAGCTGGACCGTATAGACCACGCCATTTTGCGCGAACTACAAAGTGAAGGACGCCTTAGTAACAGTGAACTGTCCCGGCGGGTGAACCTGAGCCCCACTCCCTGCCTTGAACGGGTAAAACGGCTGGAAAGAGATGGCTACATTCGGCGCTATACCGCTGTTCTGAACGCTAAAAAGCTGGGCGTGGGTTTGGTGGTGTTTATTGAAATCGGTTTGAACCGAACCTCCAGGGATGTATTCGCCGACTTCAAGGACTCCGTCATCAAGGTCCCCGAAGTGCAGGAATGTCACCTTGTCTCCGGCAATTTCGACTATCTGATAAAAGCCAGGGTGGCCAACATGGATCAGTACCGTGCTTTGCTGGGTGAAAAGATACTGGTGTTGCCCGGTGTGAGGGAGTCGCGCAGCTATGTCGTGATGGAGACGGTCAAGGAAGGCCAGGAATTGAAACTGGATGGCTGGCGCGAAGACCTCTGAGTCTCGCGCCAGTTATCCCGATCAAGCTTCCCTTATGTCTCCTTCGCCGCCTCTAAGGTTGTACCAGTCGATTCTGCGCGTGGCGAACATGGCCGCGCTAAGGATGACAAACAATCCCAGAGAGCCGTACAGCAGCGCCAGATCCTGTTCGTTCAGTAGCGACAATAGATAGCCGTACAACACAATCAATAACGCGACGAAGGCGATGGTTAGCTTTCTCCGCCGGATAAACTGCCCGGCGTACCATCCTACCTGCCCGATGACCGCGCCACAGGCGATCAAATACGCTGCCCAAGTCCCCAAATGCTCTGAAAGGGAGAGAAACAGCAGATAGAACAAACACAGAGTCAGTCCCGTAAACAAGTACTGCATAACGTGGATGCGCACGCCACTGATGACTTCAAAGAGCCACAGGCACGCAAAGGTGCAGGTAAGAAACAGTAACGCATACTTCACCGAACGGCTGATTTCCTGATATCCCGCCCCCGCAGCAGGTCGCGACACGCCGACTAATGGCGAAACCTGATCAAGCAAGGCAGGCGCTGACCCCGTCCAGGAAGCGGGAACCCCTTTGGCCAGAAACGGAATGTCCCATTTGGCGTAAAAGGCGTCCTTTTCCAGCTTACGCTCCACCGGCAGCCAATTTCCCTGGAAGCTCGGATCTAACCAGTCTCCATCGATTTCGATATTGCTTTCCTGCCCGACCGGCGATACATACAACGCCTGTGCGCCCTTTAAACGAATCGCCAGATTGAAATCATTAGGGGCGTCGGTGCGTATCGATCCTACCGGCAGTCGCATATGTACGCCGCTGACGTCAGCCATGCCGCCGCCGGGCGAAGGCGCAGCCTCGTGCTCATTCCAAAGAAACTTAATCGGGCTTTGAATCGCCTTGACATCCCCGACCGCTACCGCAAGATAGGCGTCTTTTAACCGTAGCGACTGGTTTTCCTCCAGCTCCTGCAATTGCGGACGCAGGTCAAACGCCCCTTTCAGATTGGCGTCCGTATGATAAAGAGGCGCCTCATAAATACCTCGATATCGGATATCGCTGATCACTTTAAATTTTGCGTGCAAATAGATCGGCGTCACCATTAGATAATGGGTCCGCATAATAGGTCTGGCGGCGGTCTCCGAAGCGACTGCGTTGGATGCGGTGTCCACCGGTATGACAAGAAAGGGGCCGTTCACGGTCTGCTCGCCGCCCCATTTCTCAGTAATCTCCGTCACAACATTATGGTATCTGACACTGCGCTCTCCGATCAGGCCATTAATCTCCATGATGGGAATCTGCAATATCAGGATCAGCACGCCAATCATAAAGGCTTTGCCCAGTGGAGAATGCAGCCCAAACCGCCGCCAATTTACTTCTTTTACGTTCACCTTGCCCGCTCCTTTGTTTGTTCTGTGGCTATCTAAACAAACAAATAGGGCGAACCGATGGGAAAATCAGGGCGAAATATGGCGGGGAGAACTTTATTGGGCGGGATGAATTCTCACCATTGAGCAACTAGACTTTAGGTAACGCCTGAACTGATGCATTTCACTGGCTTGAGCCGTCATTTTAATAACAGCTGTTACCGTGAAGGTGTCCCATGAAAGCCTGTTCCACTTCCACGAACGCCGCCGATCCATATCGGGCGGGGACCATGATGGGCGACGTGCTAGCCGCCATAAGCCCTGAAGTCATCTTCTTATTCTCCACCGTTCATTATGAGAACCCGCAAGAACTTGTCGAAGGGCTGTACGACAGTATCGGCAATGATGACCTGGTGATTATAGGCAGCACAGGAGACGGATTCTTTGAAAGCGAAGGGCCGCGGGACATCGGAGCCTGCGCGCTGGCGCTCAACTCGGAAGGCCTGGTCAGGTGGAGAGCATCCCACGCATTGGGGGTCGGCGAGCAACCGGCGCAGACCGCGCGCACCGCCCTGTCCGACGCGCTGCAAGCCTGTGGCGACGACAAACCAACATGCATGTTTATGGTGGCGGATTTTCGCGCCGACGCCTCGCAGATTGAAAAAGTGCTGGAGTTCGAGACGGACATTCCCATTGTCGGAGGCTTCGCCGCCGACGACAACAAGATGGCCAGTTGCACCCTGTACGCCAACCGTCGCGCCCTTTCCGACGCGGTCGTTGTCATGACGGCGTCCGGCGAGCTGCATTTTGATATCTCCATCGGCAACACCCTGAATGCTGTCGGCCAACCGGGAATCATCGACAAAGCGGAAGGCGCCACGATTTTCTCCATCGACGGCACCGACGCCATGGATTTTATCGAACGGGAAACCGGCAAGCCGGTACTACAGTCGGACCGTGGCATCACCTCCCTGTCGATTATTGATTCCGATGAACCGGATATCACCCGACTACGATCCATCGTGCCGGACTTTTCCGTTTCCGAGCGTTTTCTGGGGCTCTATGGCGGCATAGAACAGGGCAAGACGGTACAAGTATGTCTGGCGCAACCGGAAACCATTATCAGCGAGGTATACAGCATCGCCGAAAAGGCGCGTAAACGTGGCGTGAAACCTGTCGCCGCGCTTATTGTCAGCTGCGTGGGCCGTAAATGGCTATTGGGGCATGAAATCGAACATGAAATCCGCGCCTTGGCGGAGCACTTCGGCAGCGCCCTGCCCATCGCAGGGTTTCCGTCATTTGGGGAGATCGGTCCGCTCAAGACCGCGAAGGGTTATTCAAGAAACTTGTTCCACAACATGACCTATGTACTTCTGTTAATATCCGAATAACCCGTTCGCGCTTCCGTAGGGCATTGATAATAAATGAAAGCCAGGTTAATCAGTACGCTCGACCCCGCACCGCCAGGCTTCACCTTCCGCCACCCGCAAAAACGCGATCTGGTGGCAGGACCGGTTGTGGTGGTCACCGATAATTCCGAGCAGGTGCTCGCCATTGTCGACCATCGCAGCGACCGCTTACAGGGAGCGATAGTCAGCTTCGGCGACGCCTTTGATCTGCAACCTCTGGGGCCACGCTGCTGGTTATTGCAGGCCCCTCATCACTGGTTCAATGACCTGGCGCAAATCTTCACTCCCATGTTAAAGGTGCTGGACGACACCATTCCGCTGCTGGATGAATCCCAGGAACTGCAGTTGAAACTGGAGCGCGCCAGTCGCGACCTGTCCACGACCCATGATGATTACCAGCGGGTCAACGCACGCCTGCAAAACAAGGTGGAAGCGGTCACTAAAGCCCAAGGCGAAATACTGGCGCTGAATACCGCCCTGGAAAAACGCGTAGACGCGCGCACCGCTGAGCTGGCGGAAACCAATCGCAAGCTGCTCGACGCCAAAGAAGCGGCGGAAAGCGCTAACGAGGCCAAAAGCTTGTTTCTGGCCACAATGAGCCATGAAATCCGCACGCCGATGAACGGTATCCTGGGCATGCTGGAGCTGCTGTCGCATTCGCAGCTCAGCGCCGAACAAACCAAGATGATCAGCACAGTAAGGGACTCCGCCTTCTCCCTGCTGAATATTCTCAATGACATTCTCGATTTCTCCAAAATAGAAGCCGGACGCATGGAGCTGGAGAACATCACCCTGTCCGTGGAGGAAATTATCGAAGGCGTGGCGGAGACAGTGGCGGCCAGCGCCAACAAACGCAATCTGCACCTGCACTGCTACGTGGACCCGGACATTCCCGACGCACTTATCGGCGACGAAGTGCGTCTGCGCCAGATTCTGTTCAATCTGTGCAGCAACGCCACCAAATTCACCGACACCGCCAACGGACAGCAAGGGTGCGTCACCTTGCGCGCCGACCTTCTGCACAGCGCCGGCCAGCTCTATTCCATTCGCATCAGCGTCAAAGACAACGGCATCGGAATGGACCGGGGCACCCTGGACAAGCTGTTCAGCCCTTTCACTCAGGGGGAAAGCTCCACCACTCGCCGCTATGGCGGCACTGGGCTGGGCCTGTCCATTTGCAAACGCTTAACGGAGATAATGGGCGGGGCCATAGAAGTCGCCAGCGAGCCGGGACAGGGCACGGAATTCCGGCTCAATCTGACCCTGGCCGCCGCTCCAGGCGCTCGCATAGAACCGCCTCCCACTCTGGATGGCATCGAGACGCTGGTGGTCTTAAGCGATGAGCTCACTAGGGCGACTATCACCAGCTACTTGCTGAAATTCGGCGCAACGGTGCAAAGCTGCCAGGACATAAAAGAAGCGTCCACGCACCTCTCCAAAGCCCTGCAACTGGACCGTACGCCTCCCGTTCTGCTGACCTACGCGGAGCAGGACGGCGATCTCTCGCCCTTGCTAAAGCTACGTGGACAACCCTGGGGGCAGGACGTGCGCTTTATCATCCTGACGCCGCGACGCTATCGATCACTGAATCCGCCGCCGGACTCCGTCAAAGTCTATGTCTACCCGCTGTGTCGTAATGATCTTGTGATGGCCGCCGCCGCGGCGGCAGGGCGCTGCAGTCCACCAGTTAGACACTTTCAGGACCCGGACAAGATCCCCCGTTTCGACGTGCCGAATCGCCCAGGCCTGCACCCTGTGAGCATACTGGTGGCGGAGGACAACCTCACCAATCAGGAGGTCATCCGCCTGCAGCTGAAACGGCTCGGCCTCGACTGCATTATTGTGGAGAACGGTTGTCAGGCGCTGGCGGTATGGCAACAGCGTCAGGTGGATCTGGTGCTTACCGATTGCCATATGCCGGAAATGGACGGCTTTCAATTGACCTCAGCGATCCGGGAAAAAGAAGGCGCAGGCCTGCGCACCCCCATTATCGCGATTACCGCCAATGCCTTGCGTGGTGAAGCGGAGCGCTGCCTGCACGCGGGCATGGACGACTATCTTTCCAAGCCTGTGGAAATACGCAAACTCTATGAGACGCTGGCCAAATGGCTGCCGCATCAGCGCCGCAAGCTCAACCCCGCAGAGCACCCGGAAATGGTGGAAGGCTCTGTAGACCTCAATGTCTTGAGCGACTCTGTGGGGCCGGATATAGACGTCCAGCATGAAATTCTCACCAAATACCGGGAAGACGCCGCCGCCAACCTGAGGGCGCTGGTGCTTGCGGCCCAACAGGACAATCCTGAAGCCGTAACCTTCGAAGCGCACCGCCTCAAATCCTCCTCCCGCGCGATCGGCGCGGAAGCGCTGGGAGAATGGAGTGAAAAAGCCGAAATGGCTGGGCGCGGCGCTAATTGGCGCGATATCCGCTTCGCAGTCAGCGGGATTGAGCAAGAGTTCGAAAAAGTAGACTATTATTTACAAAACTGGCTGGCCCATAACGGAGGTTGAGCTGACTGCGGCCAAACCGTCACGCAGCCCCGTCGCCCCCGACTGCTCCGTCCCCACATCGCGGCTGCTTGGCCGATACTGAAGGAGCGAGCCTCGGCGACACAGATCAAAAGAGTTAAGAATTGATTGTTATGAGCGAAAAGCAGTTTTGTCACCTGAACGCCCTGATTATTGATGACGACGCCTTCATGCGCAGCATTATCACCAAAACGCTGCAGCGACTTAATCTGGGGCGTGTGGAGAGCGTTGCTAGCGGAGAAGAAGCGCTGACCTTGTTGGAAGGCGACGACTCCCACTTCGATATTTTGCTGGTGGATCTGCTGATGCCCGGCATGGACGGTATCGAACTGCTGCGCCATCTGGCAGAACATGAATACCAGGGCGGCGTTCTGCTATTCAGCGGCGCAGACAGCAAAGTGTTGAAAGCGGCAGTGAATGTGGCGCGAGCGCGCTACCTGAATGTGCTGGGGTCGTTGCAGAAGCCCGTCACCGTTGACGCCCTCACCTATTACCTCACCCATTATCAGTCTTATTTCCGCTCCCGTAACACAGTTTCCGGCGGCTCTCTGCTCAATACCAGCGAGCTGCGCCAGGGCTTGAATGACGGCCACCTCACGCTTTATTACCAACCCCAGGTGGATATGAAAACGGAAGCCGTCGTCGGAGTCGAAGCGCTGGCTCGTTGGAAGCACCCACAACATGGGTTGCTGGGCCCCGGCGCGTTTGTGCCATTAGCGGAAGAAAGCAATCTTGTCGGTGACTTCACCACTGCGGTGATCGCCCAGGCGATAGATCAAATGCAGAAGTGGAAGCAGAAGCAGCTCAATCTGCAAGTCGCCATCAACATTTCCTCTTCCTCTATTTCCATCCTGGACCTGCCGCACTTGCTGGAACACTACTGCCAGCACCATAAAGTGGAGGCGTCGAGAATCACGCTTGAGATTACGGAAACCCAAGTGGGACAGGATATGGTGACCATGCTGGAGGTGCTCACTCGCATCAAGCTTAAAGGGTTGGGGCTGTCCATCGACGACTTCGGTACCGGCTATTCTTCATTGGAGCGCTTGCAGCGCATTCCCTTCGACGAACTCAAAATCGACGGCAGCTTTGTGCACGGGTCCAATCGCGACCAGGCGGCGCGCGCCATTTTTGACTCCAGCGCCGCCCTGGGCAAACAACTGGGCATGAGTATCGTCGCGGAGGGAGTGGAAAATCAGGATGACTGGGATTACGCCGCCAAACTGGGCTGCGATATTGCTCAAGGGTTTCATATCGCCCAGCCGATGGCCCCAGAGGATTTTGAGGCCTGGCTGAAGCGCCGCGAGGCAGGCAAAGAGTAGCTCACCGTTCAGGCAGATTCGGAGTGGGGATGTGAATCACGCCGCCATAGTCGAGAGGGATGCTGAACGTTTTCGACTTGTCCCAGCGGCTGTATTCAGGATGCAGTTGCAGACACAGACAACGTAATAAGCCCGAATGCGCCACCACCAACGCCACTTTCCCCTTCGCTTCCCGCGCCAGGCGCTCAATAAATTGTTCACTTCTCCGATACAGATCTGGAAAACCTTCGCCACCCGGAGTGCGCTGAGTCAGCCAGTTGTCGCCCCAGTCCCGCGCTTCTTTTTGCGGCAAATCGGTTAGCAGCTTGCCATCCCAATCTCCAAAACTCATTTCCATCAGAAGGTCGTCAAAATCCGGCGCAGAACCCAACCAGTCCGCCAGTGTTTTACAACGGGTCAGTGGACTGCTGTAAAGCAGGTCCCAGGCCGCCGGTAATTGCTTGCGAATGGTGGCGGCTTCTTCCGCAAATGTATCAGCCAGTGCGACATCGGATTGGCCGTACAGCGTTCCTTTCGGGACCGCAACCCGAGTATGCCGGATCAGATAGAGCTCCATAGCGCCCCCAGCAACAGGAATAAAACGATTTCCGCCAGTTGTTGCACGGCGCCCAGACAGTCTCCGGTGTAGCCGCCCAAACGACGGGACAAGTAACCAATACTGGCGCGACGCAGGAACCACAAACCCACAACCGCCAACGCCAGCGCTTTGACGCCCGCCAACAGCAGCGGCGCGAGCGCTATCACTGCGGCAATGGCGATGTCTCTCGTTGCGATGCCTTTAGCGACCGGCTTGACCTTGCTGAGCTGGTCCGCGCGCACGTAGTCCAGACTCGCGATCAGACTGATCGCCAGGGCGCGACTGCAGGCATGGGATATCCAAAGCAATAACAGAGCGGCGTCAGGAGTAAGCTGCGCCAGAATGACTATTTTCAGAGAAAGACTTAACGCCAGCGCCAGCGCGCCATAGGTTCCCACCCGGCTGTCCTTCATGATTTCCAGGATACGCTCCGGCGTGTGTCCGCCGCCGAATCCATCAGCGGCGTCCGCCAGTCCATCCTCATGAAACGCGCCCGTGATAAGAACGCCTGCCGCAATAGCCAGCACAGCTCCGCCCCAGGATCCATAGAAGTAGAGGCCCAGCAAATAAGCGCAGGCGGCCGCAAGAGCGATCAGCCACCCCGTCAGGGAGATATAGCGACTGGCCTGATTCAGATCCGCTTCATTGAAGTCATACAGTAAGCGCACCGGGACACGGGTATAGAACTGCAAGGACAGCATCAGCAGGTGCCATTGCCGACGCAGGATCTCCGCCCAGCGCTGCGCCGCGGACGCCTCGGTTTCATTTACGGTTTCGCCGCCGTCCATGATTGTTCGGGATCTTTGGTCAACGCGCTCGTAGTCGCTCACGAATCGAGTCCGCTAACTTTTTTCACTGACGCCAGCGTCCGCGAAGCTGGCCATTTCATTGAAGAAATTCAGAGACGACTGCAACAAGGGATACGCCAGCGCACAGCCGGTCCCTTCTCCCAGCCGCAAGTCCATCTTCAGAATGGGGTCCGCCTTAAGCGCTTCCAGCATATGTTGATGCCCCTGCTCCATGGAGCGATGGCAGAAAATAGCATATTCGCCAATGGCCGGCGCCAGCTTATAAGCGGCCAGATACGCTGCGGTGGCGATAAAGCCGTCTATCAGCACCAGCATGCGGTTTTGCGCCGCGCGCAATATGCCTCCGACCATGGCGACTATTTCAAAGCCGGCGAATGTCTGCAGGATATCAATCGGGCTTTTCAGATCAGGATACTTATCCGCCGCCTGCTGCAATAATTTAACCTTGCGCTCAAATTGCTCATCGCTCAGTCCTGTGCCGCGCCCCACGCAGTGCTCCAGTGGGACGTCGAGAAGGTAACTCATCAGCATGGAGGCGGAAGAGGTATTGCCGATGCCCATCTCACCAAAGCCCAAGACGTTGCAGCCTTCTTCCGCAATCGCATCGACTTGAGCCGCGCCCAGGCGCAGCGCCTTCTCACAGAGTTCCTCGGACATGGCCGGTTGCTCCAGAAAGTTTTCCGTCCCCGGGCCGATTTTCCCTTTCACCAATTGCGGATGGTCTTCAAATTCGTGATTCACGCCTGCGTCGATCACCCGCATATTGATATTGTGCTGACGCGCAAAGACGTTAATCGCCGCCCCGCCCTGCAGGAAGTTATGCACCATCTGCCAGGTGACGTCCTGTGGATACGCGCTGACGCCGGATTTCGCCACGCCATGATCGCCGGCGAATACCAGAATATGGGGATTCTTCAAAGTGGGGGTCATGGTGCCCTGAATGCGGGCGACCTGAAACGCCAGCCTTTCCAGTTGCCCCAATGCGCCCAGGGGTTTGGTTTTCTGATCGATTTTTTGGTGCAACGCCGCATCCAGCGTGTCGTCTATCGGGGGAACGCGCAAGCGTCTGATAAATTCCATTTTCATCCTCTTCTCGTCAAATAGTCAGTCATTGTTGTTTTCCAAACCCACGCGCTAACACATCAACAGGCCCAACCTAAGGTTCAGACCTTATTTTTAATAGTAATCAGTATACTTAGGCAAGCTCCAAACGACCTTTCAAGCAATGAGGCAGTCCTGCGACGGTCAGCACAACCCGATCACAGAGGGCGGCGAGCGCCTGATGCAAGAGCCCGGCTTCGTCGCAATAGCGTCGCGTCAGCTCTCCTAAAGGCGTAATGCCCATGTTGGTTTCATTGCTGACGAAGATGACATCGCCATCGAGGTCGGACAGCATCTCCAACAGCGCCTGCCGTTGCTGTTCAAAAAGTTCTTTGGAGTCTGAGATTAAAAGATTGGTAAGCCAAAGCGTCAGGCAGTCCACCAGTACGAGACTTCCTTCCTGCATGGCGTCACGAATGGCGTCAGCGAGATAGATAGGAGCTTCAATCAATCCCCAGGAGGAAGGACGGCGGGCGCGATGATGAGCGATCCTCGCGGCCATTTCGCCATCGCCGGCGGTCGCCGTAGCAATGTAAACGACAGGTTTCCCCTGGGAAATCGCCAATTGCTCAGCCAATGCGCTCTTCCCTGACTTCACGCCGCCTAGAATCAACGTCCTCACGCCCTGCTCTCCCTGTCGCCGCTGTTTGGCTCAATCTGTAGAAACCCTGCGATTTCGTCCCAGTTTAAGTACTGATCCACGACATCCGCCAGGCGATTTATGTCAGCTTCTCGTAAAGCATCGTAATCCAGGTGTTGCACTTCGTTCAGTCCAGCCCAGCGCAATAGCGCCGCCAATGCCTGAGAGCTTTCAAACAGTCCATGCAGATACAGCCCCAGCACCTGATTATCATCGCTGACGACGCCGTCCAATCGCCCGTCCTCAAGACGCACCGCCGACGTTTGCGACGCTGCGCAGCGAGTCACTCCAGCATGAATCTCATAGCCGGTAATCGAGGCGTCATCCAACCAAAGATGTCCTTCCACTCGCCGCAATTGCTTTTCCGGCTCCAACGTGGTGGCGATATCCAGCCATCCGAGGCCGACGCTCTCTCCAGCGCCTCCTTCCAAACCATGAGGGTCGGCGATGCTACGTCCCAACATTTGGTAGCCGCCGCAAATACCGATGACTCGACCGCCATAACGTAGATGCTTGCGAATAACCTCTTCCCAGCCATTGTCGCGCAGCCACTGCAGGTCATTGCGTACGGATTTGGAGCCAGGAAGGATAATGAGGTCAGCTGACGGCGGCGACTGACCTGGTCCGATAAACTGGAAGTCCACCTGCGGGTGTAAGCGCAGTGGATCAAAGTCAGTGTGATTACTGATTCGGGGCAAGGCGGGCGCGATGACTTTAAGCGTCGCGCCAGATTTTACAATTGAGTCTCGCGGCAAGGCGTCTTCCGCTTCCAGATGCAGGCCGTTCAGATAAGGCAGCACCCCCAACACGGGCTTGCCGGTATATTCCTCCAGCCACTTCAGGCCGGGCTCAAGCAAAGCAATGTCGCCGCGAAAACGGTTGATGACAAAACCGCGCACCCGCCGCTGCTCGCTTTCGCTCAATAAAGCCAAGGTACCGACCAAATGAGCGAACACGCCCCCGCGATCAATATCCGCAATCAGGATGACTGGGCAGTCGACTGCTTCCGCAAACCCCATATTGGCGATATCGCGATCGCGCAGGTTAATCTCCGCCGGAGAGCCTGCGCCCTCCACCAGAACTGCATCGTAAGCGGAAGAGAGTCGTTGAAAGGATTCCAATACCGCCTGCATGGCGGTGCGTTTGTAGTCGTGATAGGCCACTGCGTCCATGTTGGCGCGAGCCTTGCCATGGATAATAACTTGCGCGCCAATATCCGTATTGGGCTTCAACAGCACCGGATTCATATCCGTATGCGGCTGCAAGCCACAGGCCTGCGCCTGCACCGCCTGCGCCCGCCCAATCTCACCGCCGTCTATCGTCACAGCGCTGTTCAACGCCATATTCTGCGGCTTGAACGGCGCCACATTCACGCCACGCCGCAGCAGATTGCGACACATCGCGGTGACCAGCGTGCTTTTGCCCGCATCGGAAGTGGTCCCCTGGATCATAAGCGTCTTATTAGCCACAACGCATTCCTTGACCACTACTCAACGTTTGCATTGAATTACTTTTTCTCTACTTCAATAAATACAATCTGTGCTGGGTCCTTATTAACAGGGATCGTTTTTTTCCGCTGTTCCGCCACAACACTAGCTATAACCAAATCTGGGTTATCCCCTCCAATACCTATCCATAACTCTCCACTAGGGCTTACAGCAAGGGCTCGGAGATTTGTGTTGCTCGTTCCCGGAATCAAGGACTTATAGGCAGCACCTGTAGATGGGTCAAAACGATATAGAGTATCGTCTTTATAACCGGTAGAACCTTTAAAATAACCGACTGTGTTTGATACTATCGCCATATCTGTAATAACTCCGTATGGATGATCAGTACCTAGGTCGTCATCAATTACCTGAGTGTGGGTAAAGTTGGTGGTATTGATTTTTTCAATTCCCCCAGTGTAGTCAGGCGGGGTTGAAGATGTTGCATACCTGCCAGAACCGACAACATACACAAAGCCATTCATCGTCACCAATTTGTGCGGGTTTTTGATACCTAGCTTAATCCCGTATTGAGCATCATCAGTAAATGTATTCACTTCTTTATCTGTAGTCGTATTTATGACGGCTATGTATGCATCATCAGGAGTGAATGTAGAGTCCATGCGCTGCATGGCCACATAGAGGCGCCCATTCACGATAACCCCAGCCGACATTTCTGGCACACCATCGTCATCGTAGTGACTCAAGTCTATTTCTTTAATTTTGAATTCTTCAGGATCGCTCGGATTAACCACCCAAATTGAAGAGGCGCCATAACGAAGTACATACGCCTTCGTTTCACTAACAAATAAGATATCGTATGGGTTACTTAAAGACTTACCAGAATCATTAGTTGATACTTGCCACTCGGGAACGCCCCCCGGACGATCAAAACTGTATTTAGTAATATTGTCTTGGCCAAACTTACCCAAGCGATAAAAGTAATCCCCCCAAGCAGCAACGGCAATATCAGACTTGTCTGAGCCAGCGTAACCTTCCTCAACATCATAAGGCGAGACGGCTGAAGCAATAGATATTTCACTTGAGTCGAACTTTGTAGAAATGTTAGCGATTACAGCAAGAGTCTCTGAGTTTGGAGTCGTGCCCGCAGTGCCCTCAACCCCACCACCTCCACATCCATTTAGTAATAAGACCAGCGCTTGAGATAGACCAATCCATCCTAATATTTTGTAGCTTCTTGGCATGACTGAACCCTCTTTTATTAAAAGTAAGCCATTAAAATAAATGCATTAAAGAAACAAAAAAGTGACGTCCAGGAGAAGGGAAACCGTTGAAGGCTTCAACGACCTCATCAGTCACATTGTTTGCGCTAACTTCAACTGTTGTCTCGCCGTCGGACCAGCGGCCCACCACATCGACAATGTTTTGATCTTCCACTTCCGTTTCCTGAGCGCTGTCGTAATACGCCCCGGATTCATGGCGGTACTCGACGGAGGTAGTGATGCGACCGATACTCCAGGCGGCGGATAAAAAGTGGGAATAGGTGTAAGCGCCCGCCAGTTGCTTGCCGTGCAGGTCACGGGCGTCTGACAGGTTTTCTGTGTCCTGGGCGGTGCTTCTGGCGATAAACGTCCAGGCGGGAACAGGTCGATACATGGCGTCCACTTCCACTCCGCTAACCCTTGCTTTGCCAACATTCTCAAAGCGGCCGACTCCCCTTGAGTCATAAGAGGGGACGATAGCATCTTTTAAATCCCGATAGAAATAGGCCGCAGATACACTAAAACTATCTACGCCCACTTCAAATCCGATGTCACCGTTCAACGCTGTTTCCGGTTGCAAGTCACTATTACCAATGAAGAATCCTCTATCGCCGAACTTCTCCGCTAACTGAGGGAACCTCACATCCCGGGATGCATTGGTCTTGAGCGACAGCCAATCTGTCAGGCGGTAACGAACGCCCGCCTGCAATGAATGATACTGAGCGGAATCGGAGGCCACCGCCGTGCGCCCGCTCATAGATGCAGCGGGCGTCTCATCTTCAAGAAAGTATTGGCGCGCGCTCAGCCGCACCAACCAGATATCTTCCGCATCAGCCCATTCGTCTTGCACACCCAGCAAGTAGGTAAAACGCTCAAACTCCTGCTTTTGGCTGCGTCCGGTCAGGTCCTCTTCCTGATAAGTTTCACGGCGCGCCTCCAACATAGCGGAGAGCAGATGCAGACCGATTGAATAGGAGCCATATAACTCTGCGCCGACCACATCTGTGTCAGCGCGCGTTTTCTGTACGCCCAGGCCGATTCGGCTTTGACTGTCGTCATAACGCTCTTCTTGTGTGGACCAGAAAATGCGCCCCGAATAATTTTCCTGTGTATTTCGGGCAAAGCTCAGTTTGCTCTGCAGACGAGTGAAGTCCGTATCCAGACTGGTTCGCGTGCTCTCCAGGTTGGCGATATCAGGTAAGTGCTGATCTTTATTGAAATGTTGCGCCATCAGTTGCAAGTCCGTGCGATCCGACAGGCTGCGCTCCGCCGTCAGCATGCCGTTGAACTGACTGAAATCCGCATTGCGACGACGTTCCACACGGTCATCGTAGGGGTTAAATTCGGTCTGGTTGTTGTTCAGCATCTCGAAGTCGTTATCACTGCCGAGATAATCAAGGGACGCCAGGTAGTTGGTTTCGCCAACGCTATCGGCGAATGTAAGCGCCCCCTTGCGGCTATTGAATGAGCCATACCCAAGACTTAATTGCCTGAGGGGTTTGCTGAAGCGAAGGGACTTGATGTTAATAGCGCCGCCAACGCCAGAGTAACCCAACTGAATTGGCGTCGCGCCCTTATAAATTTCAATCTGCTCAATGCCGTTCAGCAATATCTGGCTCAAGTCCACCGAGCCGCCAGTCGCGTCGTTTAACAATACGCCATCAAGATAAACGTTCACCTGCTTACTGGTGGAGCCACGCAGATAAACGGCGGAGTATGACCCCAGTCCGCCGCTCTGGCGTACTTGAACGCCGGTTTCATTCTTCAGCACGTCTGCGACGGTTGCGACTTTCGAGTCAAATTGCTCGCGCTTGATCACCTTCACGAAGCCAGTTTGATACTCAGCGTCAATCTCATCCGCAGATGGAGCCTTGGCTTCGACGACAACAGGCTCCAACTCTTCCGCGCGAACGCCGGTCAGTTGTGAGCCAACTAAAAGCAAAAAGGTTACAAGCCTCATAATGTTCCGAAAGAATAGCGCCAGTGAATGCAATTGTTGCGCAGCGGATACAAGCAAAGAGGGAAAGGAGTCGAGTCAGACGAGTCCCGGCAAAGCCCTCCGCTATGCCACGCGATAAGCAGGCGTCAGGCCGGTCTCCGGGCTCATGAGTGGCGTAACCGGCGACAACGTCTTCCCGCGAATCCGCAGTGACAGGGGGTTGTCGTTTAACTCATTTACCGTTGCGGGGGCAGCGTCGGGCTTAAACCGACTTCCCGTTTCATCCCTTGAACGAATGTTCTCAGGACACCTGATGCAATGGGGGCGTAAGCTAAATGGCCGCCCCGGCAAAGTCAAGGCGCACAAAGCGCCTCACGAAAACAACAGGCTCGAAGATGACGACAACCTGTTGATAACTATCAAAATGTAAAACTGGTCCACTTATCCCAAAGTTTAGGCTTGGGGCTGTTCGCTTAGCTGTCAGAGCGGAACAGACAGTGTTTGGCGTAATCCGTCGCCTCATTGGCCGTCCAGTCGCCCTTCGGCTTGGTCGCCATATCCTCACACCAATCCTTGCTCCCCACCTCTGGAGAACAACCGGCCAAAGCGCCCAGACTCAACCCCACCACCAATAGCCAAGAAGATACGCGTTTAATCGCCATAGGAAATCCTGAATAACAAGTCATCAATTCATATTTAGCGAGCAAGTATACAAGGGAGAGCGCTCATGTTTGGAGACTTTAGGCGATAAATTTCAGCACCAGCTTCCGATACGACAGAAAAAGTTTCTATCGAGTTATCTCAACCTGCGCGCCATCCGAGCAGGCTGGATATCTAAAGGCATTTCATGCAAGCTTTTTTAGTTATAGATAGAACAAAGCAAACACCTATAGCGCTGACTGTGCGCTTGTATTTTTAGCAATAAGGCGTTTTCCCCATGCAACTGGATCAACTGACTTTTTTCCTCCAACAAACCCTCACGGATGAAAGGTTCGATAATGCTGAGAAACAGGCGTTGCTGGCGATGCTTGAAACTTTACAGCCGGATCAGGTGCGTTTTATGCGTAATCGCGCCTTTGAGTTGACCCGTCCATTGATCGTCAATGGCGGCGATGGTGCGCTCAGGGCGCTGAAATGGCTGGAGCGGGTGATCAAGGCTTTGGACTCTGGTGAGGAGGAGAGTAACTTAACACGGGCCTACTTCAGCCCAGGGGAGCAATGTCGTCGCGCAATCATAGAACGCATACGCAATGCTCGAAGCAGCTTGAAAATCTGCGTTTTCACCATTTCCGATGACAAAATCGCAGATGAAATTATTAACGCTCACAAAAGGGGGCTAAAAATCCGCATCATCACGGACAATGACAAATCCTTTGACCTGGGCAGCGACATTAATCGTTTCAAAGATGCCGGCATTTTGGTGAAGATGGACGATGAACCCCACCATATGCATCATAAATTCGCCCTTATCGATGACAGCGCCCTGATTCACGGCAGTTTTAACTGGACCCGCAGCGCCAGCACTTATAACCAGGAAAACATCGTAGTGACCGACCACCCCGGCCTCGTCAGGGAGTTCTCCGGAGAGTTCGCCAAACTGTGGCGCACCTTCTCGGGCTAAGGCGACTTCACTAAAGAATTGTCATTAAACCTCCCTCGTTAATCGCCAGCCGTTATTAGCAATGTATAGACAAATTCTGCGGATTGTCATTTAATCAGAGGAAGGCCCGGCCGGAAAAAAATCCGACCTCGCGCCGTCCAACCCAACTGACGGCCGCCAGATTAAGCCGGCCACAAGCCGGTAGAATAATAAGAGTGCCATGGAATACACCCTTCCTGACACGTCACGAGGTGAGAAAATGGGCAAAGGTACAAAGTATGTTGCGAGAGAGCCTGACGCATCCGGCTTTATCGCCTACCCCGAGTCGGAGCACGCCGTCTGGCGTGAACTGATCACACGACAAGACAAGGTCATACGCAATGTGGCCTGCGACGAATACCTTCATGGATTGAAGTTACTGAATTTACCCGAAGACCGTATCCCCCAATTGGAGGACGTTTCCTCCGTATTACGCCGTGAAACCGGCTGGGAAGTGGCGCAAGTGCCCGCATTGATTCCCTTCGATACCTTCTTCGACCTGCTCTCAAATAAGAAATTTCCCTGCGCCACCTTTATCCGTACGCCAGACGAAATGGACTATTTGCAGGAGCCGGACATCTTTCATGAAATATTCGGTCACTGCGCCATGCTGACCAACCCCTACTTCGCGGAATTCACGCAAATGTACGGCAAGCTGGGCTACTCCGCCTCCAAGGAAGACCGTATCTTCCTGGCGCGGCTGTACTGGTTCACCGTCGAATTCGGTCTGATGAACTCCGCTCAAGGGCAACGAATTTACGGCGGCGGCATTCTGTCTTCTATCGGCGAGACGCAATATTGCTTCTCCGATAGGCCGGAACGCCGTCCCTTTGATATCGTGGATGTGCTAAGAACGCCTTACCGCATCGATATCATGCAACCTATTTATTACGTGCTGGATGGCCTCAAACAGCTTTACGAAGTCGCCCACTGCGACATCATGGATAAAGTGCGCCAAGCCAAAGAACTTGGGCTGTTCGCCCCGACTTTTCCACCCAAACAACAATCCAATACGGAGAAGTTAGCCGCCGGCGCCTGAAGCGCGGGAACGGCGACGACGTACAGACGAAGCAGGTTAAATCCACCAAGGTTATGAACGATTTTGCATTACTCGCATTGAAGCTATTGATAGCCGCAGAAATACGCGCCCAATGGAGCTAAGCGGGGCTTTGCCCCGGCTGACGACAATTCCATTACGCGTTTTTTAATTGATAATACAGAGGACTGTATCATGAGTAATGTATATACAAACCCACTTGGCACTGATGGTTTCGAATTCGTTGAATTTGGAGCTCCGGACAAAGCAGGCGCAGAAAGCCTGAAACCTCTTTTCGAAACGCTGGGCTTCACCGCCATCGCCAGACACAAGCGTAAAGCCATCACCCTGTATCGTCAGGGCGATATCAACTTCCTGGTCAACGAAAACGTCCCCAGTTACTTCCACAAGTTCAGCATGGATCATGGTCCCTGCGCCTGCGCCATGGCGTTCCGCGTCAAGGACGCACAAAAGGCGTTCGAATACGCCGTATCTCAAGGAGCCAAGCCCTTTGACAAAGGCGACGTTCAAGGCGAAGAAGTTCGCATCCCTGCGGTGTATGGCATCGGCGACAGCGTGCTTTATTTCGTTGATAAATATGGCGAAGACAGTATTTACGACATTGATTTCGAGTACTTCCCGGGCGTGGACAAACATCCGAAAGGCCTGGGACTGACCACTCTGGATCACCTGACTCACAACGTCTTCCGCGGCAACATGGACACCTGGGCCGGCTTTTATGAGCGCATCGGCAACTTCCGCGAGATTCGTTATTTCGACATCGAAGGCAAGCTGACCGGCCTGCACAGCCGCGCCATGACCTCCCCCTGCTGCAAAATCCGCATTCCGATCAACGAGTCCGCTGACGACAAGTCTCAGATCGAAGAATATCTGCAGGAGTACAAAGGCGAAGGCATCCAGCACATCGCGCTGTCCACCGAGGATATCTACAAGACAGTACGCGATATGCGCGAAGCTGGCGTGGTGTTCATGGACACCCCTGATACTTATTACGAAAAAATCGACACCCGCGTCCCCGGCCATGATGAAAATATCGATAACCTGAAAGATCTGCGTATTCTGATTGATGGCGCGCCTCACGATAATGACGGCTTGCTGCTGCAAATTTTCACCAGCACGGTCATCGGCCCGATTTTCTTCGAGATCATTCAGCGTAAAGGCAATGAAGGATTCGGCGAGGGCAACTTCCAGGCGCTGTTTGAATCCATTGAGGAAGACCAGATTCGTCGCGGTCTGCTGTCACCCAACGCCGGAGAGAAGGAACATGCGTAAGTGGATCTCTTTTCCGCATAAAGAAGGGCTTGTCTCCAGACAGGCCCACGCAGATCTGCCCAGCGAAGCCATTTATGAAAGGGAAGCCGGACGCAGCGGTTTCTTCGGGCCTACCGCCCACTTCCACCACAAGCGTCCGCCTACCGATTGGGATAGCTGGGAAGGGCCGCTACGCCCCCGGGCTTTTGACCTCAACAGACTGAACATCGAGACGAAGTCTCCGTTCGACGCCCCAGTATTGCTACACAACGCGCACTGTCAGTATCGCTACTGGCGTTGCACGCAGAAGATGGACACCCTCGCCCGCAATGCGGACGGCGATGACCTGTTCTTCATTCACGAAGGAGAGGGCGACTTCTTCTGTGATTACGGCCGTCTGACCGTGCGCGAAGGCGACTATATCGTGCTGCCGCGCAGCACCATGTGGCGACTGGAGCCTAAGTCTCCCATCACTATGTTGATGATCGAAGCCACTAACGACAGCTATCAGCTGCCGGAAAAAGGATTGGTGGGACCGCAGGCGATCTTTGATCCCGCCATGCTGGACGTCCCCCGCATTGACGACGCCTTCCTCGCCCAGCAGGACGACACACAGTGGATAGTGGAGATCAAGCGTCGCAATGCAATTTCCAGGGTGACCTACCCTTACAGCCCGTTGGACGCTCTCGGCTGGCATGGCGATCTGTCCGTGGTGCGCATCAACTGGCGCGACATTCGCCCGTTGGCGTCTCACCGCTACCATTTACCGCCGTCAGCGCACTCCACCTTCGTCGCCAGTCGTTTTGTGGTGTGCACCTTTGTGCCCCGTCCGATCGAATCCGATCCGGGCGCATTGAAAGTGCCCTTCTACCATAACAATGACGACTTCGATGAGGTCATTTTCTACCATCAAGGCAACTTCTTCAGCCGTGACAATATCGGTCCGGCCATGGTGACCTTCCATCCTTCCGGTTTCACTCACGGGCCTCACCCCAAAGCGTTCGCGGCGGGCCTCGAATATACCCGCAAAGAAACCGATGAAGTCGCCGTGATGCTCGACACCCGCGATGCGCTGGAAGTCGGGCCGGCCGCCTGTCAGGTGGAGACCATCGAGTATGCAGACAGTTGGAAAATGAAATAGCGACGGTTTAAGGAGCAATATCCATGAAATTCGCAACATTAAAAAGCAATTCGCGCGACGGCGTCCTGGTTGTCGTCAGTCGCGATCTGCAACAGGCCGTCGCCGTTCCACAGATCGCTCCCACGCTGCAGGCCGCTTTGGACCAGTGGAACGACCTGTCTTCCGCGTTGGAAGAGGTATACAACGCCTTGAACGAAGGCCGCGTCAAAGACGCGATTGCATTTGATCCCAACCAGTGCGCCTCTCCGCTACCACGCGCCTATCAATGGGCTGACGGTAGCGCTTACGTTAATCACGTAGAGCTGGTGCGCAAGGCTCGCGGTGCGGAAATGCCGGAGAGCTTCTGGACCGACCCACTGATGTACCAGGGCGGCAGCGACGCCTTCCTGGGGCCGCGCGAAGATATCGCCATGGCTTCGGAAGACTGGGGCATCGATATGGAAGCGGAAGTGGCGGTGATTACCGACGATGTTCGTATGGGCGTTGACGCCGCGGACGCCGGCAAACATATTCGCCTGCTGATGCTGGTTAATGATGTGTCCCTGCGCAACCTGATTCCCGGCGAACTGGCGAAAGGCTTCGGCTTTTTCCAAAGCAAACCTTCCAGCGCCTTCTCTCCTGTGGCGGTGACGCCAGACGAGCTGGGCGACGCCTGGGACGGCGGCAAGGTGCACCTGCCCTTGATCACGCATTTGAATGACAAGCTGCTGGGTAAACCCAACGCCGGCATTGATATGACCTTCGACTTTCCCACGCTGGTCGCCCATGCCGCGAAAACCCGTCCGCTGTCCGCCGGAGCCATCGTCGGTTCAGGTACGGTCTCCAACAAAGACCGTTCCACCGGCTCAAGCTGTCTGGCGGAAGTGCGCATGCTGGAAATCATTGAAAACGGCGCGCCCAAAACGCCGTTCATGCGTTTCGGAGACCAAGTGCGTATTGAGATGCTGGATAAGCAGGGGCGCTCCATTTTCGGCGCCATCGACCAGAAAGTGACGCGCTACTCATGATGCAGCTCTACGATTACTGGCGCTCCAGCGCCGCCTATCGGGTGCGTATCGCGCTGAACCTGAAAGGGCTTCCTTACGAAGCCCATAGCGTGCACTTGGTGAAAGACGGCGGTCAACAGCACCAGTCGGACTATAAGGCCCTGAATCCTCAGGGTCTTGTGCCGCTACTGACAGACGGCGAGTTTCGCCTGAACCAGTCTCTGGCCATCATTGAGTATCTGGAGGACAGTCATCCGACTCCGGCTCTTCTGCCTGCAGACCCTCAAACTAAAGCGCAGGTGCGGGCTTTCAGTCAGGTCATTGCTTGTGACATTCACCCGCTGGATAACCTGCGGGTGTTGCAGTATCTGACTGGCCCCATGGAGGTCAACGAGGAGAAGAAGCTGGTGTGGTATCAGCATTGGATTCTTGAAGGCTTCAAGGCGCTTGAGCAAATGGCGGCGAGCTACGCGGATAAGGGCCCTTATTGCTTCGGAGAGCAAGTGACAATGGCGGATGTGTGCCTGATTCCTCAGGTATATAACGCCAATCGTTTTAACTGTCCGATGATGAATTTCCCGAGACTGCGTGAGATCAACGACAACTGCTTGAAACTGGAAGCTTTCCAGAAGGCGACGCCTGAACAACAGGCGGACGCGACTTAACCGTTCGGATCAGGCTCACTACAAGGGAGATTGGCTAACGCTGATTTCCCTCTTCCTCTTCCTCTTCCTCTTCCTCTTCCTTGAGAGCATCTTGCAGCTCCGCTATATACTCCGCGTACGCATCTATCTTTATCTGGGCCCATCTGCGCAGATTCTGCTGGTCTCCCAGTTTATGACGCAGCAAGAGCTGGATAACCTGAACGCCCAATTCCTGGTCTTCGCTCAATATCCAGAATGACAATTCCGTTCTAAGCGCCTCCACAGAGGTCGCCGGCAGCCTGTTGATCAGGTTAAGGATGAGATTGGACACCCACCAGGAATCATTATCCTGACGCGCCATTTTGAGCGCCTGCCGCAACGCGGGCGTTAGCTTCTCCCCCAGCGCAGCCAAAGGTTCGGCAATGACTCCCGCAACGGGCCAGTTAGGGTCCTGTAACCACGTCAGCAATTCTGGCAAACAAGGTTCGATTCGCTCAAACGGCAATTGCAGCAATCTCTTTGCTTTATCCGTATCGCATTTATCTTCCGGGCGTAATTCCTGCAGCGCTTCCGGCCATTCTGGACTCTGAACCCAGGCGGACCGTTGTAATAAGTCAGGGGGAACCATGTTTGTCGATGGGTCATAGGTAGAAGCATACGCCTGCCAGACGTCCTCATAACATAGCTCGACCTGAAGCATTAATTCCTCTTCGTCAGGATCAAGATTGGCGCGGGAGTGCAAACGGCGCGTCATGTCCTGCAACCAGAAGCGCAGCGCCTGCAATGAATAAACATAGTCGTTGGAGTTAATCATATGTGAGCCATCAAGCCTCGTTTTGCACACGGTGCAGAATCCGCAACCGCCACATCCAGATCGCCAGGATCAGTAATGGCGGGGCAATATTCGCCCAGATGGATAACCCAATACTGAAAAAGTCGAACACGCCATGCAGAAACATCGCGATGAGGAGAAAACAGAAAGTCACGAGGTATCGATTGCCACCATGGGAGTCAGAATAGCCGTATGCATACCCCCAAATGGAGGCGAACATGACATGCACCATCGGCGCCGTCAGCGATCTGGCCAACGCTTCCCAGCCCTCCAGATAGGTCAGGTAATAACTGTTCTCATGTAGTGAGAATCCGAGCGCGATAAACGAGGAATAAATAATGCCGTCTATGGGTTCATCAAAATGCGGCAATCTAACAATGATAAAAAGAAAAGGAATGAATTTGGCCAGCTCTTCTATCGGCCCAATGGCTAAAACGGAATATAAAAATAATTGCAGACTTGAACTTTTCGCAAGTTCATAGGCGTCAAAACGCAAATGAATATAGTCCAGCGCTTCATACAAATATAAGCCGATATAGGCTGAGCAGTATCCCAATACCAGGGCCAAAATCAGCATTAAAACAGGCTCTGGTTTATGCCGGTCCTTATAGTAGTGATAGGCAGCCCAAAAGAGACACGGGAGGTAGAGTAAAGACCAGTATTCCATTGCTATATATTGCGTCAAATATAAAGCGCCATAAGCGCAAACTACATAAGAAGTGAGGACTCGACGATGAGCCGGGCCGAAATACTATCACCTTATGATATACTCGGCCAGCTAACGCCTCACATATCCGACACACTACCGACAAGCCTCATCCATTACTTAGATATGCAGTTTATTAATCAACTATTTAGCTATGGGATCTATATCATTCCCGCATTCATCCTATGGGGAATTATTAAGTTCATCTGCAGTCTGCCTTTTAATGATTACCCGGTCTCCAATGCGGTGCTGACCATTGCGGAAAGCCGAACAACCTATCCATGGAACGCAGGGGCTAATGAGGATGTCCCTTATCAGTCAGTTATTCGAGTGTATAGCGGCGTTAGTCGGGGAAGCGGATCTTATAACTTCTGGGGCGACAACGACATCAACCTTCCCAGCGGCGACGTCATCGCTGAGATCAACGCTAACGACAACGGAAAGGTGGAAACATTTCAGGTTAAGGACGCCAACGGCGTCTTGCTGGCCTCGTCTGAAGAGCGTGAAATCCGCAAATGGTTAGGTCTGGCGGGCCGCAAAGAGGCGCTGATCGGTCGAGTGCTTGTCGAGGATCAGCTTATTCCTGTCTTCGCCATCAACGAAGATGACCCAGCCTTTGGCCGGGAAGAAACCGAAGTGTATGGCGCTATCAACAACGGCGACGTCCACGATATTAAACCGCTGTATACCGTCATCGAAGGCCGGGGCATGCTGGGCATATTGGGCGAACGCATCCGCACCGGCACCAAATTAAAGGACGAACGCCAGCAATTGCTCATGGAAACGCAGGAAGACGGCGTTTTGCTGGGAGATCTGTTTTTTCACCAGGGCAGTGACCTCAACATTTTGGGCGTTCATTATCGTGTAGAAGAAGAGTATCCCCCGGGTAATTTCCTGGGACGTCCCCGCAGCTGGTTCGATGGCTATTCCCTGTATCAAGGCTTGGAGATGGGTCCAGACAGCAAGCCTGTCGCCAAAATCAGCATCGACGCCCGAGCCTTTACCCACGAGCTGGGTTATGAGTTTTGGTATGACGCCAACAGAAATGGCGAGTTTGAGGCGGAAGAAAAGCTGTGCACGGTCGTGTATGGAACCACCGTCGTGCAAGCCGCCGACTCGGAAAAGCGCACCTCAGGCAAGGAACTCAACCACCTCTGGGTCGCCTCCAGCCTGCATAATGAAGACGCGATTCATCGCAACCTCGACTATGTGGATGCGATCCTGAAAATGATGCCCGACGCCGTCAACCACCATCCCGAGCTGCACAATATCGAGCACCTGCTGGACGGCTATAGACTGGCGCTCAAGCCTGAGCTGAAAACTCTCGCAGACGCCTCCACCGAAGAAGACGCTCTGTCCTTTTTCGACGCCTACGCACTGCTCTTCCCTGAAGCGCAGCATAGGTGACGCCCTGAAGCCGGAGCGAATGACCATAGGCTCCGGCTGAGTCCACTTAACCCGTCTATCAGCGACTTAACTCGTCACCGCAATCGGCTCAATTTGCTCTTCATCTAACTGTCTGAATGCCAACACCGTAGACGCCATCGCTAACAGGCAGCAAAAGAATGAGAAAATAAATATAGACTCGTAGCCGAACCAGGAGACGATCGAGCCGCCGATAATGCCCGCAATCAGAATTCCAATGTCAAAGCAGGATTCATAGGTGCTCAACGCCAGTCCGATGTTCTTATCCGGCAGGCTTTTCAGGGCTGGCAGCGCCAGTAACGGATACACCATGGATAGACCGAACCCAGTTAGAAAAGCGCCAACCATCGCTTGCTGCGGCGACGTCGCCAATCCGATCAACAACAGCCCTACCGCCTCAATGACGAGAGAAAACAGCGTCATCTTTAAGCCGGATGAATCCGCCATCCAGCCCAGCGTCAAACGCGCGCAAACATAGCCCACGCCAAAGAGCGATAAAGAGAAAGCCGCCTCTTCCCGCCAGCCGCTTTCCACAAAGTACAGCACCAGAAAAGCGGTAATCGCCGCATAGCCAATATTCGCGAGAGAAAAGCCTGACCCCGACTTCCAGATCCGACTGATCGCATAAGCGAGCTTGATTTCGCTTCTTTCCGGATGCACATCCACGGGACGGACAACCGCCACAAATACAAAGCCAATGACTGGCGGCAGGCTCATGAAAAGCGCCGCATAGACAATGCCTACAGAGTAATAAGACCAGGCCCCGACATAGTTACCGGCAGCCAGCCCTAAAAACATAGCGATACCCACCCAGGACATAATCTTACCGGCGTGCTCCCGCCCAACCAGACCAATAGGCCATGTTCCGCTACAAGTGAAAATCAGGCTCTCGCCAATTCCCATCAAAATACGGGAAAAGCAGATAATCACGTAAGTAAGAATGGTCGCCGGCAACAAAGCGAATGACAAATAGCACAGCATTCCCGCGCTGAAGGTCAGCGTAAGCCCCAGCACCATCCCTTTTCTGGGGCCATGATTATCCGAAAACCTGCCGGCATAGGCGCGGGAAAGCAACGTAGAAATTGACTCAATCGCTACCACCAATCCGACATAAAACGCAGAGTAGCCCAGCGTTTTATTGACGTACAACGGCAAGACAGCCAGGGAAAGCCCCAGACTGACAATTGCGAGGAACAGAATACTGGCGACCATACTGGCCGCGACAAGATCATTTTTAATACGCAATACAGCGTTCATAGCCCTACTCAATCCTTAATCATTCAGCGCTATCGCCACCAACTGCAAAGCCCAGCAAAAACCGGCTTCGTTTAGAGGGAAAATTCAGAGAACGTTGCTATCCGCGACTAATTGGGCATAGCGCAGATGAGAGGTAAATCGTCGAGGGGGAAGTTCGCAACAAGCGAAGCGGGGGATACATCATCGTTTGCGTCCTGCAACAAGTCTTAAAACAGATAAGTGGCTATTTTATAGAGAAAATTACAGTTAGCCACTTATTCCTGCATCAGCTCAACACCACCTCAAACTCCACTCCCGGAGTGCGGTTGAGCACGTCGACTTCGCCTCCCATGGCGCGGGTCAGCTGTCGCACCAGCGCCAGCCCAATTCCGGTGCCGACAGTTTCACGGGTCAGTTCATTACCGGAGCGGTAGAACAGTTGGAAGATTTTCTTCATCTGGCTTTTCTGAACGCCCGGGCCGTAATCCCTGACGCTCCAGGCGACTGACTTGGGGCCCCGCGGCCGCGCGTGGATCTCGATACGTTTGCGCTCGGATTTAGAGGAGAACTTAATGGCGTTATCCACCAGATTGATGATCACTTGCACGAAGGCGTCTGCGTCCACGTGCAGCTCTCTATCCGCACAGGAAGGATCAAGTTCGTAACTGCACTCAAATCCGGCCCGCTCGACCTGGCTGCTGATTTTGGAGCGCACCATATCCATCAGGGCCTGGGCGCCGACGGGCTTGAGTTCCAGTTTCAGGTCATTGCGCTCCATTCTCGCCAGTTGCAGCACGTTGGCGATGAGGCGGGAAAGGCGTTCACTCTCGTCATGAATGAAGTCGTAGTACTCCCGCTTTTTCTCTTCGCCAACCCAGCCTTCCCGCAGCATTTCGCCGTACATGCGAATAGAGGTCAGAGGCGTTTTCAGTTCATGGCTGACGGCGGAAACAAAGTCCTGCTGCTGCCGCGCCAGTTTGATCTGCCGCAGGCCAAGCCGGTACAGCATGATAAATCCCAGCAGCAGCACACCGCCAAGAATCACACTGGCCCATATGACAACCTGAGCGCCGGGGCCAGCGGGAAGTCGGTTAATCGTCCACAGCAACTGAAAGTCGCCAAGGGGAGCTGACAAGCGCACCTGATGCAACAGCTCACCATTTAATTCATCGCTCTGGTCCATGTAGCCACGTCTGATGGAGCCGGAAACGGTCTGCAGGATATCGCCCTGAAACGCCACCACCATATTGCTCATCTGCGCCAGGGCCGTCCCTTGAAACGCCTGCGCCATCGCGCCTTCGATAAAGGCGTTCTGTTCAATGATCGCCCCCTGAATGATGCGCTGGCCATCGCGCCAGACTTTCCTGAACAGGACAAACTGTCCGCTGTCCAACAAGGCCAGCTCCAGGGGATCAACTTCACTTTCAAAGATTTTGACTTTGGGCGCAGCAACAGCGGGCTCTCCTGGGGCGGCTTCGGACTCCACTTCCTCGACCAAGGCGGTTTGCTCTATGCGCGAGGAGCGATTAGGGGCGGGCGCTGAAACGCCTGCCGCTTTCGACAGGGACTTGCTCGCAACGTTTTCTTTCTTGAAGCTGCTCTGTAGCTTGAGATCTTCCAGACGCTTGTCGCTCTGGCTACGCTGGCGTTGCTCGAACACCGGCGAGTTCAGATTATCAAATGCCTGCTGCGCGTATACCGGCGGGGACTTGGCTTTGTATTCTTCCTGCGCCGGTGCTTGCGCGATTTCTCTCTCCTGCGCGACCGACGCCGCTGGCGTTGGTTCGGTCTGCGCCGTACTGTCCATCTCCGCGTCGCGGCTCCAACTGCTGTCCGCGTTCTCGCTCAGGCCTCCCGCGCCGGACTCCACCGACGAGCTATAGTCGCTGGAAGACAGCCCCATCGTATCCGCCAGGCTCATCGCTTCATCCGCCAGACTGACAGGCTTGTCGTCCGCCCGGCGACGTTGCACCAATTGGTTCTGGCTGAGAATATCCAACAAAGTGTCGCGCAAGGAGGTTCTCTGGGTCAGTTCCTCTGCGCTCAGCCCCCAACGCTCAGGGTTATCCAGGGTGTCAGGGGTCGCCGGCGTGGAGAAAACGCCTTCCGCATCCACCTGAAAATACCCTAGCAGCCCCGGAATGGACGATTCCACAGGATACGTCGCCAAGGGGGAACGCTGCACATAACTGGAGGTATTGGGATCGCCGGTCAGAACCAGAAACTGATAATCCGCGTAAGAGTGCGCCTCTTCCGCTGCAATCCAGCGCTGCAGTTCAGAGTCGATACGCTGAGACAGTTCCTCCGCCAGCAAGCGGTACTGATGAAACGCTTCCCACTTGATCTGCTGCTGGGTCTGCCAAACCAATACCGCAAAGGGGATCAGCAGAGCCAAAAACAAAACCGCCAGGAACAGGCGCAGGCGTCCTGGCGTAAGTCCATGTCGCAGCGAGGCGGCCATCAGGACTCCGTCATCAGGCGGTAGCCGCCGCCGCGCACAGTCACCAGCCGTTGCGGTTGCTTGGGATCATCCTCGATCTTACGACGCAGTTTGGCGATATGAATATCTACGGTGCGGGTTTCAATATCCAAATCCCGAGCGTAACCCCAGACTTTGTTGAGTAACTCCTCTCGCGATACCGGGCGCTCGCAGTGCTCATGCAGATATTGCAGGACATCCATCTCTCTGCGGGTAAACGCCACGTCCTCACCCTTGTGCTGACAACTCAGATTCAGAGTGTCTATCTCCAGGCCGCCCGCCAGACGAATATGGGCGTCATCCAGCGTCGTGGAGCGAGAGCGCCGCAATACCGCCTGCACCCGCAGCACCAGTTGCGCCACGGAAAAAGGTTTGGCGACGTAGTCATCGGCGCCCAGTGACAGGCCATGAATGACATCTTCGTCGGAAGACTTGGCGGTCAGCATGATGATGGGTTGATCGCGGTCCTTAACACGCACGGCTTCGCATATCTCATAACCGTTTTTACCCGGTAACATTACGTCCAGCAGGATCAGGTCATAAGCGCCATTCAGCGACTTGCTCAGGCCTTCGTCGCCATCCACGGCGAAATCCACCTCATAGCCATGGTAAACGAAGACATCCACCAGTCCGGTGCGAATCGCCGTTTCGTCCTCCACGATCAGAATGCGCGCTTTGCGTTGCATCTCCACCTCAATTGATACCTGAAAAAATCACTCTCGCGATAGCGAATGTAGTTACAAACGAGTCTAACAACAAGCGCCGCCACGCCATGTAAATTCTTTGTAAACAGCGCCGCGAAGGTTTTACAAAAGCCTGTCTACGACACCTGCACGCTCCTTTTTAGACTGTAACCACATCAACGAACACCCTGAAAGGAGACGAACATGGCGCTGATCACCAGACTGACTCGTTTATTCAAAGCGGATATGCACGCCGTGCTGGACCGCCTGGAAGAACCCGACGCCCTTCTGCGTCAGGCGATTCGGGAAATGGAAGAGGAAGTATCGCAAAACGCGCGCCGGCTGCAAGCGAAAGAGCATGAGATACAGCAGGTTAGCAGTCGCATCAAAGAGGTGGAAAAGTCTCTGAGTGGACTCGACGCTCAACTGGATCTTTGCTTCGAAGCAGAGAATGAAAACCTCGCCCGGAGCCTGCTCCGTCGCAAACTGGAAGGCGAGCTGTTGCTGTCGCAATTCCGTCAGCAGGCCAGTCAACTGACCGACGCCATTACTGCCCAAGCCTCATCCCTCTGCGATCAGCGTCGCCGGCTTGAGAGCATGCGACAGAAAGCCGCTTTGTTTGAGACTGATCACAGCGTCGAGCCCAAGGCCTGGGATAGCAAAGACGTCAGCATTACCGAGGAAGACATTGATCTGGCGATGCTGCGCGAACAACAAAAGCGGAGGGCGTCATGAGCAAGTCTACTTTTTGGCGCGGCGCTGTGATTGCGCTGGCGCTCAGTATCGTCGGCGCACTGGCGCTGGTTCTGTTCGCACCAGTGGTTGGAGAAGGCTTCGGACTCAGGCTGCTGATTTCCGCGCTGGGTCTGGCGTATGTGGTGATCTTGTTGCGCGACAGTCGCGCTCGCACCGGACGTCTGGTCGTGTTCGCCGCCTGGATGACCGTTACCGCCGCCTTGTTCCTGCTTAACCCTGGCGTATGGGTCTGGCTGGCGACGCAAACCGCCGCTATCTGGCTGACGCGTTGCCTGTATATTCACGACAGCCTGATCGCCGCCGCGCTGGACGCCTTCCTCAATGGCGCAGCCCTGCTCGCATCCCTGGCCGCCGCACTACATACCCACAGTCTGTTTCTGGCTCTGTGGACGTTCTTTCTCGTGCAAGCGGCGTTCGTTTACATCCCTCGCAAACTGTCTGCGTCAGGACGCGTTGATGCTCCCGCCAGCAATGAGGAATTCGAGCGCGCCTATCGCAATGCAGACGCCGCCTTGCGCCGTCTATCCAGACATTCCTGACATCGGCTCATTTATTTATTGGAGGAACTCAACCATGAAATCGAAACTGTTCGCCTTCACCCTGTTTGCAGCCACCGCCGGCGTGGTCGCCTTTTACCCTACGCTGCAGAACCTCGCCATTGCGAAGCCGGCGGTCAACCAGATAACTTATCCAGTCACGACAACGGCCCCCATCACTACAACGAACCCGATCGCGACAATTAATGAGAAGCGGGCCAAAATTGAAGTGGTGTTCGCTCTCGACACCACCAGCAGCATGAGTGGTCTGATTCAGGCGGCGAAAGAAAACATCTGGTCCATCGCCAGCACCATGGCCTCCGCGCAACCCGCTCCAGAAATCAAAATGGGGCTGGTCGCCTTCAGGGATCGAGGAGACAGCTATATCACCCGCGTCATCGATCTTTCGCCGGACTTGGACTCCATGTACGCCACCTTGATGGACTTCCAGGCTGAAGGCGGCGGCGACGGTCCAGAAAGCGTCAATCAGGCGTTGTTCGACGCCGTGCATAAGATTTCCTGGAGTCAGGACAAAGACAGTTACCGGGTCATCTTTCTGGTTGGCGACGCGCCTCCGCACATGGACTATCAGAACGAGCAGCAATACCCGCAAACGTTGAAAGACGCTCTGACCAAGGGCATCGTCGTCAACACCATCCAGGCTGGCGATGATCCTTTCACGCAAACGGAATGGCGTCGCATTGCGCAGTTGAACCAGGGCTCCTTCTTCCAGGTAGAGCAATCCGGTCAGGCCGTTGCGGTGGCCACGCCATTTGACGAACAGCTGGCGTCCCTCTCCAGAGAAATGGACAAGACCCGCATGTTCTACGGCACGGAAGAAAAACGTAAGGCTCTCGCCGCCAAAAGCGCCGCCACGGACAAACTGAATGCAGTCAGCTCCGATGCCGCGCTGGCTAAACGGGCCGCCTTTAATGCGTCAGCCGCAGGTGAAGGTAATTTCCTCGCGGAAAGCGAACTGGTCGATGACATCAGTAGCGGCCGCGTCGATCTGGACAGCATCGCCCCGGCGACGCTACCCGCTCCGTTGCAAGCGCTGGAAAAAGACGAACAGGCGAAAGTCATCAAGGAAACAGCGGAAAAACGCGATGCCCTGCGCACGCAAATTGCGGATCTGTCACGCCAGCGTCAGGAATTTATCGAACAGAAACTCAAAGACAGCGGCGCAGAAGAAGAAACGCTGGACTACAAAATTTACTCAACAGTTAAAGCCCAGGCGGCGGAAAAAGGCATCCAATACGAGAGCGCGCCAGCTTACTGAGGGATATGAGGTTAATAGAAGTAAGGGAAGTAAAAAGGGCGGATAATCCGCCCTTGGTTTTTATAAGACTTTTTTCATCACAATATCTGACGTGTCGCTCTCCAGCCCATTTACATCCACAGCCGACACGGCGAAGTAGTGGGTGCCGACGGGCAGATTGTCGAAGGAGAAGCTGATTTCATCCGGCGACGCTTCATATACTGTTTCCACGGAACCGTCTTCAGACAGGTGATAGATCCGGTAAAGCTGGATTTCCGATGCAGCCAGCACACTACCGTCTTCACGGGTCGCCGGCGGCGTCCAACTCAGCAGCGCAGTGCGATCGACCACAACGTCCAGCGTCGCCGCATCACTGATGACAACACCGCTCTCGTTGCCAATCATGACGTCATAACTGCCCGCGTCCGCTTCGCTCACATTGGGTATGGTGTAACTGGAGGTCACCGCGTCCGGAATATTCTGTCCGTCTTTACGCCATTGATAATACAGCGTATTGCTGCCACTGGCGCTAACGTTCAAGGTGACCGACGATCCCACTGATGCAGACTGCGATGCGGGAGGCAAAGAAATGACTATGTCCACCTCATCTGGCTGTGTCTGATCTGTGGAAGTATCCGTGGTGGAGGTATCCGTCGTCGCCGTAGTATCGGTTGTACTGGATGTGTCAGTCGTACTGGTAGTATCCGTCGTGGTGGTCTGATTCGACGACGTATCAGTAGTGCTGGTATCCGTAGTCTGATCGCTGCTCGAAGCAGTTGTATCAGTCGTCGTACTGGAAGAGTCGGTGGTTGTCGTATCGGTCGACGTTGTGTCCGTAGTGGAGGTTTCGGTGGTTGACGTATCCGTAGTCGACGTATCCGTTGTTCCCGATGTGTCCGTGGTCGTACCGCCATCGCCCCATCTGCCGCCTCCACCCTTGGTCCCGCCTTTACCGCTCTTGGTGGAAGTGGTGTAAGACGAATCCAGTACCGTATCGCCGCTCAGTTCGGTTTCTGAAACGGTGATGGAACTTTCCGCTGAAGCCTGTGTTTTTGGCGCGGCGCTAGCCGGCGTCGCCCCCCCGCACCCTGCAAGGAATAACGGCGACAAAGTTAAAACAGATGTCAGTACGGTGCGTCGTAAATTACGTTGAATCTTAAGAGTGCGCCGTATTTGCCGGTCTGACACCAAATGTTCTTCGACCAGGATCTCACCCAGCTTTTTATGGGATGTCTTCTGCAAAGACATCGCCCTTTCCAGTTGCTCCTGGGTGATGAGATTCCGCTCGAGCAACAGGTCCCCTAAACGGGTCTTATCTGACGATGATACGGGTGCTTCCGCCATGTCCACTCCCCCCTCTGAGGATACTTCCCGCCGACTCGCCACTTGGCGCTTCACTGCGCATGACTTCGGGCTGCGACGGATATGTTGTTCTGGCGTGAATAAATATGCGGGCTGTTCTCGTCCTTTTGGGCGCAAAATCCAAGAAGCAGTATTTATGCGGCGCCATTATTTACAGTTTAGTAAAGGATTTACTCTGTAAATAACGACGATAAGATCAAATGGATATAAAAAAACCAAATGTGCTAGCGTTTTGTTAACTTCTTTTCCATTGTGAAATTAACCAGTATCTGACCGTTGCGTTGTATTTCATTAAGTTGCGTTGTTACAAAGCCTTTTGACTCGAAGAATGGGCGCGCAGCCCTTGATGCTTCTACATAAAGGCGCGTCATACCTGCGTCAACCGCCTCCCGCTCCAGCCGCTGATAAAGCTGAGCCGCCACGCCACGCCGCTGAAACTCGACATGGGTATACAGGCAGTCAATATGGCCATCAGCCTCCAATTCGATAAAACCAAGCAACCGCCCATCGCTTATCGCCAAAAACGGCTTTTTGATATCCAGTCTGGCTTTCCATTTATCATAATCAGGCGGCGTCGGCGCCCACGCTTCTTTTTGCGCAGCCGTGTACATCTGCGAATCGACGCCATGCACCGCCCCATGAAACAAATCAGCCACCGCCACGGCATACTGAGAGTCGTAATCAATCACATCAATATTCACAACTATATTGCTCTCACTATTTATCAAATAGGTATATGGCCTTCGCCTGTTAGTTAGACAAATTACTATTAAAGGCTGACAGTGAAAGCCGGATCAAAATCCAGATTGCGTTCGCCGGGATAACCGCGTGGATTGCATACGACTCGTGTGGTTCCGATCTGGTAATCATTGCTGTTGTGCAAATGCCCATGAATCCACAGATTCGGCTGCAGGGACTCGATCACTGGCTCCAGATTAGAAGCATACGCAGAGCTGATGATGTCGTTTTTCCTGTGCAGCGGCAGTGACTGACTACTGGGCGCATGGTGGGTAACTACGACGCGCCGGCTGGTTGGATGCGTTTCGTCGCAATGGGCGAAGGCGCCTTTTAGCCAGTGCAGCGAGCGAGAATGAATCACCGCCAGATCCAGTGAGCGCACTTTGGAGTAGCCGGGTTCTCTGCGAATTTTACGAAAGTCGCTCATCACCTGTTGGCATTCAAAACCCGCCACGCGAGGATCGCAGAGCAACTCGAAGTCCGTCCACAACGTGCATCCGAAAAAGACGACATCGCCCAGCGCCACGGACTCATTCTCCAGCACATGAACATGCGTTCCCTGCGTCATCTCTCGTAACTTTCGCGCCAGCTTCGGGTAGATATGCCGGTAGTACTCATGATTTCCCAGCACGTAAATGATCGGCTTCGCTGGACTCTGCTCCAGCGCCCAACGCACGCCTTTGTCGCCGACATGAATGTCCCCGGCCAGGACCAGCGCATCCACATCGTCGATATCGACAGCGAAGTCCTCAAATTCCAAATGGAGGTCGCTTAATACTCTAATTTTCATACTACTGCTTACTGGCTCACTCTCCGCCTGTCATCTTCACAAGGAGGGAGCCTGAGTTTCCTTTTGTCTAACTGTTATCCTCCTGAGCCTTAAGGCATGCGTCTATACAGCCTTATCTCCAGAGGCTTGCCGCCATCCTGGCGCGTCCCTGCGCCAGATTATCAACATGTCCATATCAACGAGCTGTTAACGACTCATGCGTTCCAAGGACCGTTAAGGTCGGGGCTGGCCGCTGCAATCGAACGGAAATTCGGTATCAGCACACTGTCTTTACCCACGATGGAACGCACCGCCATCAAGCCAGCCTGACTCAGCGCCCGCACCGCCGAATCAGTGATGTTAATCTCCGCGCAAGGCGTCACCACGGATTCGCCATCTTCGCTGTAAACGTGCAAAGGCAGGCGGTCCACCTGCTGCTTTTTACCCGGAACAAAATTCCAGCCGAAATCCGTATAGTGTTGCGCCAGCAGCATTACCGCCAACCAGGCGCCGTTGCCCCACAGGTAGAAAGCATGTCGATTACGTTCCGGCAGCTCTTCAAAATCAAAGCGCTCCGTACGGGAGGTGCGTTTGCCATAGGGCATGCGCAGCAATACCCGCGGCGCCACCATCGCCAGACTGCCTGCGCAAACCTGCTCCCTCACGGTTTTCCAGTGTTCAGAGAATTCCGCATCGACGGCGTTGCTCCAGTCATCCGGGTCAGGGGTCGCAGCCAAATCGCCGCATCCCGCCAGCGTCGCTGCGCCGCCGGTCAATGCCGCGGCTCCGATCACATGGGCGGAACCCGCCAGTGTGGAAAGAAAGTTCAGCGACTCCGTCTCCGGTCCGAAGGCATAGTCAGCAAGGATCATACTGAATGGCGTGGCGCCGCTGGCGCTGCGCTTTTCCACCAGCAATTTGTACAGTCCGGTTTCGTCGATAGATTCCGCGGCGTTGGCGTCGGCTATCAGCTCTTGACGCGTCGCATCGACGATGAAAACGCGCAGGTTTGCGTCCGTCTCCAGCCTGCGCACCAACAAATACAGCCCGCGCCAGCTCGCTTCCAAGGCATGAAAAGCGCTGTGATGCATGATTTTGCGCATCAGGTCGCTGGCGGCCTGGTCCACGGCCTCCAGCATTTCCTGCTGGCGAGGGTCCGGTCCCTGGCTCACATAGGGCGCAAAGATTTCCTGCACCAGCGTGCGCACGTCAAAAGCGTTACTGGAGCGTTGAACGCCAGATGTGCTGTCCAACAGGCTTTCCAACAGAGACCCGCTGTCGCTGGAGCCGCCCACATTAGACGGCTTAGCCTCCGTCACAGACGTTTCCGCTTTTGGAGCGGAACCACTCCAGCCGCGGATTTCATCCGCCGCCGCCTGGAAAGTATCGTTACTCTTGAGACGACGCTTCAGGCTTTTGAACTTCTCAAACAGTGCGGTGCGGTCATAGATGTAATCCGGATGCATATCATCCAGCTCGCGAAAACGTATGACGTCATCGATGACAGGAATATCCAGCTCCACCTTCAACTGCTCGAAAACGTCGTCATAATTATCCCGGTCCACCTCAATCAGTTTGCGTTTCGCCAGCGTCTCCGGTTCATGCGCGCCACGATGTCCACGGCCGCTGAAATCCCCCAACACCACGATGTGACAGGGTTGATTGGCTGGCGTCGCTTTCTTGTCGCCGGCATCTTTGGTTTTAAACTGAATTTCGCCCGTGCTGATGGTTGTTCTGGACATATGAGCTTCCCTTGAGGTTGTCGCGCCTCACATTGGAGGAGAGTGTAGACGCCATATTTTATGCAAAGCAGCCGCGCCAAGCGGCCGCTGTCATACAAATTGAATCGGTCGAGAATACAGCGTCGTGAAAAAGAGTAAAAGCGTTGAAACAGGAGACTCTCCGGCGCCGGAGAAATGAAGCCGTCCATGGCTTGGTGTGAAAGTGGCGAATGCCTTCCTTTACGGCTTAGAAGCCCTGGGAGCTAGGGTGTCTGCAGTGGCGTCGAGTCGTCTGATGACGCGTGCGAGCGGTTCAGTAAACGCAGTGCGATCAACATACCAAGGCCGCCAAGATGCCACCAAAGCGACAGCGGCCAGAGCAACAACAGCGCAGCAGCGCAAACCAGCAATCGCATGACTGGATTCAACGCCTGTCCCAGCCAGCCCACAAACACGGCGGCGAAGGCGTACAGACCAAACGCGGAGAACACGAAGATCTGCAGCGCCTCGCCCCAGTCGCCGCTCAAAAACGGCGTGTAGGCGAACAGGAACGGAACGATATACAAGGCTTTCGCCAGGCTCCACGCGGACAGCCCGGCTGACATCGGCGAGGTCTTAGCGATGGCCGCAGCAGTAAAGGCGGTCAAGCAGACTGGCGGCGTAACGTTACTGTCCTGAGACAACCAGAAGATAATCATGTGCGCGGACAACAGCGCCAGAGTAATCATTTCCGGCGCAATCGCCACATCCAGCAGCGTCGGCAGGATATCCCGGCTGATGCCCCCCACCAGCGCGGCGGCTTGATCGTAAGGAATCGGCTGACTGAGATCCACATCCGTCACGCCCGCCATAAACTGCAGCGTCACACGCGCAGTCTCCGGCAATTGTCCGGCTACCAGCAAATCCACCAACTGGTTTTGCAGAATCAGTTGCTGCAACGCCGGCGCAGCGATCGTCGCCACCATGATGTACGCCGCCGTCACCGGCAACCCCATGCCCAACACCAGTGAAGCCAGGGCGATCAGCACGATGGCGATCCACAATTGCCCCCCCGCCCATTGCACGATCATGAACGAGAAAGTATTGCCAATGCCGGTCGTGGCCACCACGTTGACAATCAGTCCCACGCAGATCAGTAACAGCGCAGTCATCACCATATTCTTGGCGCCCAACGCCAGCGCGTCGCAGATCGCCGACGGCCCCATGCGGTTAGGCGTCAGCCAGGAAGAGCCAATCACCGCCAGGATCGCAAAACCCGCCGCGTAGGTGGGACTCAATCCCCATATGAGCAGCCCGATTAAAAGGACAATCGGAACCAGAAAGGAGTAACCGCCCCGCTTCATCAACACTGACAACGGTTCCGGGTTATCGTCCCCGATAGGTTTCAGCCCTTCTTTCTTAGCCTGGAGCCGCACAAAAGCCGCGATTGTCAGGAAGTACAGCAACGCTGGCAGAAACGACACGACCACGATGTCCGTGTAAGGAATCTGGGTGTAGTTGGCCATGACAAAGGCTCCAGCGCCCATGATCGGCGGCATGAGTTGCCCTCCGGTAGAGGCGGCGGCTTCAACGCCAGCGGAAAAGCGCGGCGAATACCCCGCCTTTTTCATCAAAGGAATGGTGATGACGCCGGTTGAGGCGGTATTGGCCACCGCTGAGCCGGAAATGGTGCCCGTGAGACCGGAAGCGATAACTGCGATGAGACCGGGGCCGCCGTGCATCTTGCCTGCGGAGCGTTTGGCCAGATCGATAATGAAATCTCCAGCGCCCGAGCGCACCAGAAAAGCGCCGAACAGAATGAACATCATCACGAAGCTGGAGGAAATGGTCGCAATGCTTCCAAACATGCCGTCATCGCCGAAAAGACTGCGAAACATGATGGTTTCCAAACTCAGACCACTGAAACGGAACACACCGGGAAGGTACTGTCCCCACCATGCGACGTAGCCCAACGCGATAATAATCAGCGTGGGTATCAGCCAGCCCGCCATGCGCCGGGTCAACTCCAGCGAAGACAGCACCACCACACAGCCGGCCAGCCAGTCCGCCCAGCTTAAATGAAGACCGCGCTCATAAATAATGTCCTCGCTGAAAAACAGCCAAAGCGTCGCCGCCGTTGCGGCCGCGGCCAAGGCATAGTTGAACGCTTTCAACGTTTTGCTGGCGTCTTTGGAGACATACCAGCCCACGCATAGCCAGGCGAATCCAATGAAATGAATGACGTTAGGCCAAAAACCGCTGATCCAGCCGGTCATATTGATAACGAGATGGATCAGGGATACTACGACAGCCACATAAAAAAACATGCGGCTGTCACGGAGCTGACTCCACTCCGTCGCAGACTGACTCATTACAAATCTCCAAAGTAAGCGGGGGACGCGGCCCCCGTTGTGACTCAGTGATGGAGGCTGTTACTTCATCAGCCGGTCAGGAATATTCAGTCCTTGTTCTTTGTAGTAGCGAATTGCGCCAGGGTGCAATGGAATCGGCAGACCGGCGATCGCCTTTTCCAGCGCCATGTCGCTGGTGGCCTTGTGGATGCTGTTCAGGAAAGGCAGGTTTTCATAAATCGCCTTGGTCAGGAGATAGACGGTTTCCTCGTCGATGTCGTCGCGCACCGCCAGGAAGTTAGGCTGGGCGATAGTAACGATATCTTTGTTCACGCCTGGATATACGCCAGCTTTCACCGTGAAAGGCGTCCACAGATCAAAGCCATTGTCCGCCCGCTGGATTTGCTCCGGCGTGAAAGACAGCAGGGTGATATCGGAGCGTTGCGCGAAGGCGTTAATCACAGCCCCCACTGGAACGCCGGCCGGCGTCCCCATGCCCACGACTTTGCCGTCTTGCAGCGCCTGGCTGCTGGGACCGTAGCCGGCGTACAAGAGATCAAAGTCTTTATCCAGATCCAGACCGAAGTTGGCGAGGATGGTGCGGTTGGACTCAATAGTGCCGGAGTTCTTGGAGCCCAGAGCCAGACGTTCGCCCTTGGCGTTGACCAGATCGCTGATGGTGCCGGTTTTGACGTATTTGTTGTCCAATACGAAATGCTCGACGTTCTGCCACAACATGGTGATGGAGCGGATGTTGCGTTGCTTGCCTTCATTGGCGAATACACCAGAGCCTTCCCACGCATATTTGCCGAAAAGCCCCTGCAGGATGGAGAACTGCGCTTCGTTATCCCGCATCAATTTGATGTTTTCCGCAGACCCTGCGGAACTGATGGCGGATATGCCGATTTTATGCGTCGGCTGCAGCTTTACTTTCGTCAACGTGGCGATTGCGACGCCAACGGGATAGTAAGTACCTCCTGTGCTGGCGGTCGCCATGATGTAATTCTTCTCTTCCTCGGCGCGCAGGCCGGAAGAGAACACAGAAAAGGACAGAACGGAAAGGGTGAGAGAGATTAGTCGGATATACCGATTCATACTGAATTACCTCAAAGTTTTATTTTTTTAAGTCACAGGCGTTCAAATGCTTCGCAAAGGTCATGCCGCTTACCACCTTCACACAACTTACTGATTTATAAAGAAGCCAACTAAAATACAAAAAGCGCCATAAGCTAATTTTGGCTTATCGCTAAAACTTTATAGGCAAAATTTTGCTTATCGACCAATGAATGTGGCTTTATGCTTGAAAACCGTGACGACACCATCAATGCAAGCAAGCCGTAATAAAACGTTGAATGAGGAGACCTTTCCTATGTCGAACCAACGCATCCTGGCGCTCACACTCTGCCTTTTCGCATTGCCGGCCCTGGCCGCGGAAGCGCCCATGCTGAAAAACGATCCCAAGCGCCCTGTCGCTGATATCAGCCGGGAGTTAGGGGTAACGCCGGACCAATTCGTCACTTGCTTCAACGACGTCCATCCGGTTCCACAAGGTCAAACGCCCACAAAAGCCAGAGAACGCATGAATAAATCCGTGCTCTTACCCTGTCTGCAACAAGCCAACCCAGAGATCACCAACGACAGACTTGATCAGGTGATGGATAAATACAGACCGAAAAACTAGCGGGACCCAGCGTCATCATTCAATGCGCTCAACCGGAGTCGCAAAGCAGAAATTAAAGGGAGATGAACATGCATAGAGCCACCCAGCTGCTTCTACTCGTCGGCGGCGCACTGCTTATCCAGGCCTGCTCGACAAAGCAGGCTTACTACGCCGTACGGGAAAACCAAAGACAACAGTGCGAAAAATATATTGAACAATCACAGTACGAGGCCTGCATGAGACAGGCGAATGAAAGTTACGACGATTACGAAAGGCGCCGAAAAGAGCTGGCGAAACAGAAGCCGTAAGCGTCTTTTGAATTTGCACATTCTTTCCTTATTTCAGCCGACGGCCTTCCTCGTGGGTGAGCGCTTTCAGAGTTATCAACATCTATCAATAACTCTGAGCGGCGACGCTATCATCAACAAGAAGGCTAACACCATGGCAAATGAATACATCTATATCCCTGTAAACAGTGATGAAATGAGCGAGTTCGCGGAGAGATTCGCGAAAGCGAAGGGGATTCCAGTCAATCAGATACTGGCCAACAAGTGCGTTTCAGGCAAAGGCAAAGCGATGTATCGCTGGATTGACAAGTGTCTCAGTAAACTCACCAAGGACGACACGCTCTATGTCGTCACCCACGGCACTGGTGCCGCTGACGCCCTGACCATCGGCTCGGAGCGCAGCATGGGGAAAAACAAACAGAAAAGAGTCAACGTTAACGGTAACGACACCTGGGAAGGCGGCGAGTGGAAAAGTTATACGCCGGATCAGCTCACCTCCACGCTGACCAAAGAAGGGCTGCCCAGCACCTTTGTCAACCTGCACGTTTGCGCCTGCGGCGGCGGTTACGAAGGGAAAATGGCGCCCTGGGCCAGCCGCTTGAAAGACGCGATGAAGCAGAGCTTTCCCAAGGTTAAGGTGACCGGCTATCAAGGCGCTTTCTCCGTTAGTCCCACCCGCGTCGCCATCATCGATAAAGGCGCGCTATATCCCATGAACGAGCGCGCCGTCACGTTCTAAGCGACTTTATCGCCACGCAATCCATCCCATTCAATTTATGGCGTGGATTGCGCCGCACGCTTAGTTGCACACCGGCTTGACCGCACCGATAATGCCGGCCTTGTATCTTCACATCAGGACACATCGCCAGTGCGCATATCCCGGCCATTACAAATGACGCTTGCAGTGACGCTCCTTTTGTCAGCCATTCCATGGGAATTCTGCATGGGCGGAACCGCTTACGGTCTTCCTTTCCCGTTGGGATTTCCATCCCATGAGGACATTGACTGGTATCTTATCCCCATTGGCGAGATTGAAAAGATCACACAACGCTGGTCAGTCCTCTTTCTCTGGTGGGCAACCTCCTTGCCGCTCTCGCGCTAGTTAAAACGGGATCAGCCTTGTTCAGATATATCAAATCGTTAAAAAATCGACTCGCTAAGCCTGACTAGATCGGTTCTGTTATACAGATCGTTATCTGACGCTCACAATGTTGGCGTCCGTCCGTCGCTAGACTACACTGAGCGCCTTCTTCACTCCCCAAAGACAATCAGGGAAGACAGCTCCACGCAATACGCAGTGGCCATGATGAACGATTGAGATTTGATAACTTATGCCGCCAAAGAGGCACAGCAAGATAGCCGGAGCAGGCGTTATTCTCGCCGCGCTAGGCGTACTTCTACTGGGAGTCACCCAATATTATTGGTCTATCAACGATCAGTACGTGACTTTCTTCGCACAATTCTACGCCCATATATTGTCGGCATTCTCTATCGCTCCCCCTGTCGCGGAGCCTGCTTTTATCACTGGCGGCTTTTCGCTTACCGAAGAGTTAGCCGTGCAGATCAATCACGGCATAGCATTTTCATGCGCCCTCGCCGCCATATTCTTTGCGCTCCTGGCGAGACGGAGAAAGGAAAGCCCGGTTTATGGAGGGGCAGCCCTTGTTTTTGGAGTAAGCGTGTTTATTTTGTTTAACCTGAAGGTTGGACTGTTAGTGGTCACGGCTTGTTTCTTGGTTATGTTTATTAGGAAAAAGCGTGAAACTAGGAGCCCAGTTCTCAGAAAGGACTGATCTGAATCAGCGTCTCCACACTCTGATAATCATTTCAACGCGCATTGGTCTGATAGCCGTTTCTAATAGCCATCAACCTCAACAGAACATAGATAACGAGGCGCCCCTGTAAGTAGCGCCATGTTGAGAACAAGCGCACAGTTCCCCCCTACACTGCAACCCACTTCGGTCATTATCTAGACAGAATATTGCCTTCCTGGTTCTGATACTTATAATGCTGACAACTTGGCACGGATGCGTTGGCATGCAGGACTCTATGAGTTAGCCCTCATACTTCTCCCTTCTCGCTCCACTACCATCTTTGACAGCACGTTCCGTGTTCGCTAAGTCTTTTATTTTTATAGCATTGTAGTACCAGGATGCATATATGAAGTACCTTCTAGCCATAGCGGCAGGATATTATTATTGGCATAACAATCAGGCCTCTACGCAGCCTCCTTCAGCAAGCTTGATGAGAACCCCGTAACTAAGAACTACTTGACTTCATGTCCGCACAAAAAGAAGGACTTTGTCTAGAAGTCAACAACATGGATGAGCACTCACCAAATTACGCAAGCTGTATGAAGCGGGCAAAGAGCTTTAAAAGTATGTGTAGAAGCCGCGTCGGAAAGGATATGCCGGACATGATTGGCAGCAAGGATGAATTTCACGAGAATGGAATGAGAATGATGGACTGCATAGTCCCTCCTAAGTAGTGGCGGGATATATTTTTATTCTCCCTCATTCCAGAAAATTTGAGAAAAAACCAGTATCATCTAAACCACATGAGTCGCAGTAAACACTATGGAAACTATCGCAGCAATCATTTTCATTATTGGCTACATAATGTCGTTAATAAAAGGGTTTCAAGTATCATTCGTATGTTTTTTGCTAAACTTCTTTTTCCCGCCTATAGCGCAAGGCATATTCGCTATTTATGAATCTGAAATGAGAACCCCTCTTTACTTAATGTTAGGCAGTATTGTGCTTGGCGTAGTAAGCGGGGGAGTTGAATTTACTTATACAAGTTCTTAGTCATATAGCTATATAGAGCAAATATAACCAGTGAGTAATATGAACCCAAAGGCTACTATTGAAAGGTACTGGGAACTCATGCAAACCAATGACTTCCACAAGGCCAGCGAGATGTTGTCGGAGGATTATGTCTGCCATTGGCCGCAGTCTGGTGAAGTCATTCGAGGGCGTGAGAATTTTGTTCTGATCAACGCCAATTATCCCGCACAGGGCGAGTGGCGTTTTACGCTTAATCACATCCTGTGCGAAGGCGAGCAGGTGGTGACGGATGTGTCTGTCACGGATGGTGTGATTAAAGGACGCGCCCTCACCTTCAGTACGGTCAGGGACGGTTTGATCATCAAACAGGTTGAGTACTGGCCAGATGACTTTGCGCCGCAGGAGTGGCGTAAAGAGTGGGTGGAGGAGAGTTAATAATGCCAGTGCATGTTTGGAAAAACCATCGTATTGAAGTTACGTCAAAGTCAGAACCAAAACACCTATGGCTTAGCCTGACCATAGAAGTTTATGTCGATGGCGAACTAAAGGGTAAATCGCCAGATAGACTTGAGGGCTTATCTGAAACTATACCCTTTTCATTTCGATCGGACGATGTGGAGTATAAGGGATTACTCACTTCACTAGTTCCTGCGTCAGCTTTACTGACGCGATATAGCATATCAATTGATGGCGTTGAAATAGAGAAAGGACGTGTTCGAGCCAAGAACTGGCTCGACTGTTATGTATTTATTGGCTCCGTTTCCCTATTGATTTTATCTATCCCGAAGCTTCTCTTTCTGCTGAAGCAGCTTTTCGCCTGAAATGAATTTCACCCCAAAAAATCCTCCCGCCGCAATCCATAACGCTGCATCTTCTGATTCAGTGTGCGGCGGGGCAGGTCCAGTTCTTCCATCACCTGATTGATATTGCCTTTCTTGGCGGTCAGTTCCGCGCTGATAACCGCTTTTTCATATTCCGCGACACGGGACGCCAGGGACTGATCTGACGGGCTGGACATGTCCAGTTTTTCACCGGAGAGCACTTCCCGGATGGATTCGTCGCTGAACTGGCTGCGTAAAAGATAGCGCTCTGCAAGATTCTTGAGTTCCCGCACGTTGCCCGGCCAGTTATGACCTTCAAGGGCGATCCAGTCATCGCCGCGCAGCTCGGGCGCTTCTTTATCGTGTTTCTGCGCCGCCAGCTTGAGGAAGTGCGCGAACAGCAGCGCAATGTCTTCGCGTCGCTCCCGTAACGGAGGAATGCGCAACTCCGCCACCATCAAGCGGTAATAAAGATCACTGCGGAAGCGACCTTCATCCCCGGCTTTTTTCAGGTCCTCTTTTGTCGCCGCCACCACACGCACATCCAGCGCTACCGCCTGATGCGAGCCAAGCCTGACCACTTCCCGCTCCTGCAAGGCGCGCAGCACCTTCACCTGAAAATGCAGCGGCATGCTTTCCACTTCATCCAGAAACAGCGTGCCCTTGTTGGCGTATTCAAACTTACCCGCCTGGGCTTTCTGCGCGCCGGTGAAGGCGCCGGCGGCATGCCCAAACAGTTCACTTTCAAACAGATTTTCCGGAATCGCCGCCACGTTCAGGGCGACAAAAGGATGTTTCGCGCGCTTACCGAAGTCATGTAAGCATCGAGCCACCAGCTCTTTGCCTACGCCGGTTTCACCATGGATCAACACGTCCACATCCAACTGCGCCAATTCATGCACATGTCGACGCAGTCGTTTGATGCCCGGCGAGTCCCCGATAAGAATCGATTCCAGCCCCTGCTGCGACTCTAACGCCTTGCGTAGGCGCTGATTTTCCAATAGCAAAGAACGCTGCCGGCAGGCGCGCTTGATCGCGTCCACCAGATGCGTGGGCTGAAACGGCTTCTCAATAAAGTCATAGGCGCCCTGTTTCATCGCCTCCACCGCCATGGCGATGTCGCCATGGCCCGTGATCAGCAGCACAGGAATATTTTTCGGCATCTTCTGCAACAGCGCCATGCCGTCCAATCCGGGCATCTTGACGTCTGACACCACCACGCCGACGAAGTGCTCATCAATGGTCTGCAAGGCCGCTTCAGCGGACGCCCACCCCTTGGCTTCCAGACCCGCCAGCGCCAGCCACTCTTCCAAGGCCTCCCTGACGGAGCTGTCGTCGTCGATGATATAAACCAATTTAGTCATGTTGTTTTACTGCCGGTAAGCTAAGGGTGAATTCGCTGCCTTCACCCGGTGTACTGGTAACGGTTATCTCCCCATGCATGTCCTGCAGCAGGTTATAACTGATCGCCAATCCCAGGCCCAACCCCTCACTTCCTGTCTTGGTGGTGAAGAACGGATCGAACAGGTGTCGCATGCGCTCTTCGTCCATCCCTTCGCCATTGTCGCGAACGGATATCATGATCTTATCGCCGCGGAGCTCCGCCATAACAAAAATATCAGGCTGTACCGCGGACTTCACCGCCGCAATGGCGTTATCAAGCAAGTTGATCATCACTTGCTCCAGCATATGCTGATCTGCAATGACCTGAAGTCCTTCAGGAATCTGAGTACGAATGACAGACCGCTGCTGGCTGAGCTTATGCTCCAGCACCTCCCCCACATAACGCATGACCGCCTGCAAAGCAGTTGGCCGTATGTCGACGGAGCGAATGCCGGCAAACGACTTGAGCTGTGAGGAAATTCTGGCGATGCGTTGCACCAGCGCATCCATTTTATCCAAGGTAGCGGCGCTTTTGTCTTTTTGTTCCTGCGCCAGATACAGACGTCCCATGGCGACATAACTGACCAGCGCCGTCAGCGGCTGGTTCAACTCATGGGCGATGGCGGCGGACATGCGCCCCATCGCCGCGAGTTTGCGCTCCTGCATCAATGCTTCCTGCGTCGCCCGCAGCGCCTGGGTGCGCTCCTCCACTCTCGCCTCAAGCTCTTCATTGGCTTGCAGCAAAGACGCCTGCGCCGCTTTCAATTCACTGACGTCGTGAACCGTCAGCAAATACTCCCGATCGGGCCCAGTGCGAATAAGGCTGACGCAATACAGGATGGGGAATGAAGCGCCATCTGAACGGTAGCCTTCCGCTTCCCTGACCTCTCCGTCGGGCGCGTTGATCCAAGGCGACAGCAAGCGCGTCGGGTCCAGGGATACGCCTTGTTCCTGCGCCGCCACGCCGAAAAGCTCCGCCGCTTTCTGGTTTACCTCGCGTATTTCAAAGCGTTCGTTGAGGGTCATCAACCCTGCGTCCGTGTTCTGGATGATGGCGCGTTGATGAGCGTCGCTCTCTTCGATCACTTTCAAGAGCCGGAGTTCCGTACGGCGTTTCTGGCGCGCTTCGCGGTAATACAAGGCGAGCACGATCAGCAGCAACACGGCGCCGCCGCACGCAGTGGCGATCAGAGCAGCCATGGTGTTCACATCGGCTACCGGCAACGCCCGGTGCATCCGCCAGGGCTGACCGACGACCTGACGCGAATACAGCAGCAACCGGGCGCCCTCCACTTCCACAATCGGCGCGTCAGACCAGGCGTCCGTTTGCGTCGGCAATGGCTTCGATTCCGCAGAGCCGTATTGTTTGGTGACCTTGAGTTCCGCCGTCACCCTCTGCTCTAACGGCCTCAATGCGCGATACAGCGCCGCCGGATCAGACGCCAGGAAGATAATGTCGTTGGGTCCGCTCAGGAATATCCGGTTGCCGGTCGCGGCCCAACTCGCCTGTTGCGGCGTCAGGTCCAGTTTGACGACCGTGACGCCGAGGATGCGTCCTGTGTTATCGCGTATCGGCGCGGAAATAAACAATCCCGCCTTGCCGGTGGTGACGCCAACCGCATAGTAAAACCCGGTGCGTCCCGCTACGGCGTCCGCGTAATAAGGTCGAAACGCATAGGAGTGACCGACAAAGCTGGTGACGTCGCGATAGTTACTGGAAGCCAGGGTCAGCCCCTCTGCGTTCATGATGAATATCTCATCAGAGCCCGCCGCTTGATTGAAGCGATTCAGCAGTTCGGAAATGTCGTCGTCACGCTCATTGCGGCGCAGCATCCGCTGAAAACGCGGGTCCGCAGTCAGGATAGCGGGAAAATAGACATATTTATCAATCGCCGTCAGCAAAGCGCTTTCAAACGCCTGCAACAGTTGCTCCGACTCAACGCCGTTATGCTTGATAAGCAGGTTGCGGGAGAGGAAAAAACTCAAAGACACCGTCGCCAGCAGCAAAAAAGCCAGCGCGATCTGGCGCGCCTTGCGATGGGACGGACGGGACGAATCAGCCGGGAGCATGGTCAACTACACTTGTTTTTATTGGCGTTCATCTTAACGACATTCCGTACCTGTGGGAATCAAGGTCTCAACCTTACCATCCTGTCAGGTTTGCCAAAAAATGCGCCAAATCAACCAGGGCTCCGTTCCCGCCGCCTACACTCGAAAAACTCTTTTTTGACTCGCCGATTGTAACTGGATTATTTTTATTCCATAGGAAACAAACAATTATGCACGACAAGGATCTCGCCACATGACCGCAGACACTGCGCCTATTGGAGAAATTGTCGAAGTTCACGGCCCCGTGGCGATTATTCGCTGCCCTCAGCTGCCGCCTCTGCGACGCGCGGTCTATACCCGTCTCGATGGCGACACCTGCATTTTTGAAGTGCACCGTCATATCAGCCCCAATGAACTCCAGGCGGTGACGCTGCACAGCACTCAAGGCTTGTGGCGCGGCATGCCGGTGTATGACAGCGGTTCGCCCCTGCATGTTCCCGTAGCGGAATACTGTCTGGGACGTCTGCTGAATATCTTCGGCGAGCCGCTTGATGGCGGTCCCGTCATTGAAACCGATCACTACCGCAATATCCATCACTCACCTGCTCCGCTTAACGAACTGACGGCCCAGGGCGACCTCCTGCCGACCGGCATCAAAGTGGTCGACCTTCTCTGTCCGTTTATACGCGGCGGCAAGGCGGGCCTGTTCGGCGGCGCCGGCGTGGGAAAAACCGTGCTGATCATGGAGTTCATGCACGCCATCGCGCACCTTCATCAGGGCGTTTCCGTATTCTCCGGGATCGGCGAGCGCATTCGCGAGGCGCACGAACTTTGGCGTGATATGCAGGACGCCGGCGTCATGGATCGCGCGCTGTTGGTGTTCGGGCAGATGGATGAATCTCCTGGCGTGCGTTTTCGAGTCAGTTTATCCGCCCTGGCGTATGCAGAATATTTTCGCGACAGCCTGCGTCGGGACGTGCTGCTGGTAATGGATAACGTATTCAGATTCGTGCAAGCCGGCGCTGAAGTCTCCAGTCTGCTGGGCCGTATGCCCGCCACGGTGGGCTATCAACCGACTTTGGGCAGTGAAGTCGCCGAACTGGAAGACCGCATCACCTCTTCTCTGCACGGAGCCATCACCTCCGTGCAGGCGGTCTACGTTCCCGCCGACGACATGACCGACCCGGCGGTGACCACCATTTTAAGCCATCTGGACACCAGCGTGATTCTATCCCGCACCCAGGCGGCGAAAGGGCTGTATCCCGCCGTGGACCCACTGCTATCCGGGAGCAAGGCTTTGGACCGCCATACCCTTGGCGCCGCCCACTACACTGTCGCTGAAGCGGTGCGCGGACATCTCGCCCGCTACAAAGAACTGGAAGACATCATCGCCATGCTGGGCGTGGAGGAGTTGTCCGCCGAGGATCAACAGGTCGTGGCCAGAGCCAGAAAACTGCAACGTTATCTCACCCAGCCCTTTGTCGTCACCGCCGCCCATACCGGCATGACCGGGGCCTCCGTAGAGTTGAAACAGACCATTTCCGACTGCGACGGCATCCTGGCGGGTCGCTATGACGACTTCAGCGAAGACCAGTTTTACATGCGCGGCGGATTGGAAGGATTGACGTCGTGACACCATTCACCGCCATTCTAAGGGACAGCGACCAAGAGTTACGCATTGACGATCTGGTTTCCTTTCGTAGCCGTGACGCCAGCGGCGCTTTCAGCCTGCAGGCGCGTCATGCCGACTTCCTCACCTTGACCGAGTCCGGGCTCAGTCAATTGACGCGCAGCCAGGGAGCGCAATTTCTGGCGGCCACTGGCGGCTTGTTGGAGTTTGAGAAAGGCGTGCTTTACTTCAGTACGCGACGTTTTTTTATTGACGCCGACGCAGACATTATCCAGCAGCGCTTAATGGAATGGCTGACCAATGAGAAAGAGCGCCGCGCCAGTTCTCACGTCCATTTGCAACAGCTGGAGCACGAGCTGATGCGTCGCCTGAGTCGCGCCTGAAATAACTGACGAGGAAACCAGTGAGCCATGGAATACAAACGCTTGCGGGATAATCTGGAACGGGACAAAGCCCGACTCGACAAGGCTGGCCGGGAACGCTCTACGCTGATGCAGGCCACTCGCATCCTTGGTGTGCTGGGTTTTCTGTTTGTATTGCCTGTCATCGGGGGCGCTTACCTGGGGCATTGGCTGGACGGGCTTGGAGAAGGTTACTCCGTACGCTGGACAGTCGGCTTTATCTTGCTGGGAATCGTCGTTGGCGGCGTCAACGCCTATCTGGCGTTACGGGAATAAATCATGCGCGTCAGCCGACCCGGATTTTCTTTTAACTACACAGGGCATCGCAAAGGACACACCTATGAATGACGGCGTATCGACTCCGGTATGGCTGCATATCGGCCCGCTGGCGATCCATGAAACCGTGGTCACAACCTGGCTGATCATGCTTGCGCTGGTCGTCGCCAGCATTCTGATGACGCGCAGACTTTCTCTTCAGCCGGGTCGCGTACAAGCCATGCTGGAAGGCGTCGTTCTGACGCTGGAAAACGCCATCGCCAACGCCGACAGCCGCAATGCGCGGCGCTTGTTGCCGTTGATAGGAACCTTCTGGATATTCCTTCCCGTGGCCAATCTGCTTGGCGTCATTCCCGGCATGCATTCGCCCACTCGCGACCTGTCAGTCACCGCCGCCCTGGCGCTGGTCGTGTTTTTTGCGGTGCACGCCTATGGCGTCCGCCAATCGGGCCTGGGCTACTTTAGGCACTACCTGTCTCCCAGTCCGATCCTGCTGCCGTTTCACATTATCAGCGAAATCACCCGCACCGTAGCGCTGGCGATTCGCCTGTTCGGCAACATCATGAGCCTGGAAATGGCGGCGCTGCTGATTCTGCTGGTGGCGGGTTTTCTGGCGCCCGTTCCGATTCTCATGCTGCACATCATTGAAGCGCTGGTGCAGGCGTACATCTTCGGCATGCTGGCGTTGATCTATGTCGCCGGCGCCATGCAACAAACAACGGAATCCCCCGTAACGACCTCGTCACGTTCAAACTCAGGAGCCCCTTAATGGAGACCATGAACAGCTTTGTATCTTTCTCGACCGTCGCCGCGATTATCGGCATTGCGCTGGGCGCCATGTTACCCGCCCTGGCCATGGGTAAAGCCATCAGTAGCGCGCTCGACGCCTTGGCGCGTCAGCCCGAAGCGGAAAAGTCGATTACCCGCACGCTGTTCATCGGCTTGGCGATGATTGAATCCCTGGCGATCTATGTGCTGGTCATCGTACTGATCGTCTTGTTCCGCAATCCGCTACTGGAGTACCTGCTGCCAGCGCAATAATTCCGACCGGCCTAGAAGGAAAATACCGTGGAACTGGATTGGACCACCGTCGCACTGGAAATTATCAATTTCATAATTCTGGTGTGGTTACTGAAACGCTTTCTGTACCGCCCCGTGCTGAACATCGTCGAGCAGCGGCAAGCCAACATCAAAGCCTCTCTCGATCAGGCTCGCGACGCCCAAGAGCAGGCCGACGCTCTCAAGCGCCAGTACAGCGAGCGTCTGCAGACCTGGGAACAGGAGAAGCAGGAAGCCCGTCATAAACTGCAGGAAGAACTCGCCCGCGAAAAAGCAGGCAAGCTGGAGTCATTGCGAGTGCGTCTGGATCAAGAGGTGGACAAAGCCCGCGCAGCTCGCGAAAGCCAGAACCAGCAGTGGCGCAGAGAGACCACCGAGCAGGCGTTGCAGATGGGCGCAGGTTTCGCTTCCGCATTGCTGCAGCCACTGGCCGATCCTCACCTGGAAGAACGCTTGGTCAATCTGTTCTGTGAGCGGGTCAGCGCATGGCCCCCGGAGCGACTCACTGGCCTGCGCAATGGCGGCGACATCGAAATCAGCACCGCCTATCCATTGCAGGAAAACACCCAACAGCGTCTGCAGGAGACGCTGCAAACGTTGGCGACGGACCATCGCTCCATACTCTTTCAACAGGACGCAAGTCTTCTGGCCGGCGTCAGAATCGCTTCTGGAGGCTGGACGCTCGGTCTGAATCTGGCGGATGAATTAAGAGGTTTCGCCGAGTCACACCATGAATAATCTCTCTGATCCCATGCAAGATCACGATCCAAACAAAGATGACCGCGCGCTGCGGCGCACCCGTGACTGGATATCCGACTACTCCCCTGACGTTCGCATACAGGAGCGCGGCGTGCTGGTGTCCGTCGGCGATGGCGTCGCCTGGATCAAGGGCCTGCCGTCGGCGCGCATGGAAGAATTGCTGGATTTTGAAGACGGCAGCCAGGGCATGGTGTTCGATCTTTGCGAAGAGCTGGTCGGCGCCGTCATTCTGCAACAAACCGGCTCCCTGACCGCCGGACAAGAGGTGCATCGCACCCGTCGTCCCTTGGGATTAATGGCCCATGACAACCTGCTTGGTCGTGTCATTGATCCCACCGGCCGACCTCTGGACGGTCAACCGCCCTTGCATGAAGGCGCCTGGGTTAACCTTAACGCCCCCACTCCAGCCATCGTTGAACGGGACTTCGTGCACGAACCGCTTTATACCGGCATCCGCATGATCGACGCAATGATTCCTATCGGCAGAGGACAGCGGCAATTAATCATTGGCGACGAAGGTCTGGGACGCACTTCCATCGCGCTGAATGCGGTGTTACATCAGAAAGATAAGGACGTTCGCTGTGTCTACGTGCTGATCGGCCAAAAACGAGGCGCGGCGGTCAATGTCATGCAGACGCTGCAGCGTCATGGCGCGGACGCCTACACCACACTGGTGGTGGCTGACGCCGGCTCGCCCCCCGGCTTGCAGTATCTGGCGCCGTTCGCCGGATCAGCGCTGGCGTCGCACTGGATGCGCCAAGGACGCCATGTATTGGTGGTGTATGACGATCTCTCCAGCCATGCGCGCAGCTATCGGGAGCTGTCTCTGTTGCTGCGCAGGCCTCCTGGGCGCGAGGCCTATCCTGGGGATGTGTTCTCTGTACACGCACGTCTACTGGAGCAGGCGACCTGCCTTTCGCCCGAGCAAGGCGGGGGCAGCCTCACTGCATTGCCCATTGCGGAAACCCAACAGGGAGAAATCGCCGCTTACATCCCCACTAACCTGATATCCATCACGGACGGCCAGATCTATCTGGAGCGCAGCCTGTTCGCCGCCGGCGTACGCCCCGCCATTGACGTGGGGCGCTCCGTATCGCGCATCGGCGGCAAAGCCCAGCACCCCGCCATCAAACATGAAGCCGGCCGCATGAAGCTGGACTATTCCCGTTTTTTGGAACTGGAAATCTTTACCCGTTTCGGAGCCAAACTGGACCCAGGCATGCAGACCATTATCAAACGCGGCCAATTGCTCCGCGAACTCCTCAAACAGGACCGATTCGAACGCTTTTCGCCGGAACAGGAACTGGCCTGGATGATTGCCTACAACGAAGGGCTTCTGGACGACCATAGCCTCACAGACATCCCTTCAGTGTTGCTAAAGATACAGTCCGGGCTCAATTCTCGCCTGGGTCTGGAAACGCCCCGTGAAGACTGGACGGCGGCGCTCCAGGAAATGCTGACGCACGCGGACGACTGAACCGTGCCAAGCAGACGCCAGTTGCAGAGTAAGAAAGAGCTGTACGCCACATTGAATAAAATCATGGCGGCGCTAAAAGCCCTCGCCTATGCGGAAACCCGCAAGTTACAGCGACAGATTCCGCCGCAATTGGCGATCGCCGAGCGCATGCGCGCCGCCATAGCAAAACTGCAGCAACATTCTAGTGAGGACAGGCCGCTCAACAAGCTGGTCATTGTGATGGGAACAGAGCGAGGTTTTTGTGGCGATATCAACCGTCGTCTGCTCGACGCAACCACTGAGATGATGAGGGCAGCGCCATGTGGCGTCATTTTGGTGGGCGACCGGTTATATCGCCATGCCCACGCAAACTTTGAAGTGCTGGCGCAAGTCTCGGGACCTTCCGTGGCGGAAGACGTTGAATCGGTCACCGATGAGCTGGTCACTCTTCTGTCCCAACACAGCGAACGCTACCCATTAACCGAGGCGGAGATTCTCTACTATCGGGAGCAGGATGGACATCCCCGCCGATTTCCACTTTTCCCCAAGCGGAATCATGGAGGCGCCGCCGCGGCCATAACTCCCATGATGTACCGTCCTGCGCCGGAGTTGTTGCTGGAACTGATCCCCATGTATCTATTCGCCTCTCTACAATCCTGTCTCAAGGATGCGTTGCTGGGGGAAAACAGGAAACGACTCAGTCACCTGGAATACGCAACACGCCACTTGCAGGAGCGTATGAATGCGCTAACGCTACAAACCAATATGCTGCGTCAGGAAGAAATTATTGAGGATATAGAGGCTCTGTTATTTGTGGTGGCCGACTGACGCAGCGCTAGGGTGTGGTCAACTTCTCCAACACCTCTTCAACTTGACGCGTCTCTTCGTCAGTGAGCGCTTTGTAGCCTCTTAGATAGGGCCAGCCATATCCCCAGCGAAAGCCAGTCGGCCAGTATGGCGACCCACCGACGCGCACACCGGCTTCCATCACAAATGACAGGCTTTCCTCTCCTACGCCGGCGACGCATTGCTGCAAGGCTTTATCCGCCTGTACGCGCTCTTCGTATGTTCCACCTCTCCAGTAGGCGAGGTCATGCTGATAGCAGCAGTCAAACCAAAGATTTTCTTCACTGAAGGAGCCATCGGGAAACAAACTGCAGCCATCGCTGACGAAAGGCTTGAGTTCCTCTCCGACGCATAAGGCGGGAGCTAGCAATAATAACGACAAAACAATATTGCGGGCGAACATAGAGCAATCGATCCAACACCGGTAATCCTGCCCGTAGCTTATGCCAGAACCCTGCGTATTACAAAGCGCAACCTGTCCTCCCACGTTAGCGCTAAAGCGGATCAATCAGGCAAGGTGGCCGTTCTTCAAACGATACCCACCACTCTTGCCAGGACCGCATCATGCTGCTTTGTCTCTTCTTGATTTTTATCGGCTGTTTTATTCTGGAACGTGTGCACACCGGTTGGCGTCTGCCACAGGTAAAGACCTGGTGGTTTCGCGTATTACTGGTGAATGCATTCCAACTGGCGGTGGTCCTGCTGGCAGGCGTCACCTGGGAAATCTGGCTGTCCGCTTACTCTGTTTTCCATCTTTCGAATCATCTGAACCCTATCGCCGGCGGCTTTTTCGCGTACTTCATCGCCACCTTCGTTTTTTATTGGTGGCATCGCTGGCGCCATGAAAGCGACTTTTTATGGCGCATCTTCCATCAAATACACCACAGTCCCCAGCGCCTTGAAGTCATCACGTCCTTTTATAAACACCCGGGTGAAATGATCTTCAACTCAATCCTGGGCGGTCTACTGGTCTATGCGCTGCTCGGCCTGAACCCCGCCGCAGGCGCGGTATATACCTTCTGCACGGCGATTGGTGAGTTCTTTTACCACACCAATATCAAGACGCCGCGCTGGGTGGGTTACTTTTTCCAACGCCCGGAAATGCATCGTATTCATCATGAATACGGTCGCCACAAGAATAACTATGGCGATATTACCTGGTGGGACATGCTTTTTGGCACTTATGAGAATCCCAAAACCTGGAATAAAACCTGCGGTTTCGACGACGCCAAAGAACAGCGCCTATGGGATATGTTGATGTACCGCGACGTCCATAAGGAATAAAGACCTCCCACTCAAAATAAGCAGGAGGCGTTAGCGCTAATAAAATAGCGCAATCCCTTGAATTGATGTGTAATACGGGTTATCAATGCAGCGCGGAACCCAACGAGAGAGGCGCAATGAAACATCCCCTGAAAGTGTTCACCGGCAACTCCAACCCAGCCCTGGCCTACGAAATATGCGGGCATTTGGGGATAGATCTAAGCCCCCTGCAAATCTCACGCTTCTCCAACGACAACCTGTTTGTGCAGATCCAGGAAAACGTGCGCGAGCGGGACGTATTTGTGGTGCAGCCTTTCACTGAGCCGGTCAGCGAACACATCATGGAGCTGCTGATTACGCTGGACGCCTTACGCAGCGCTTCCGCCCGCCGTATCACCGCAGTCATTCCCTATTACTCCTACGCCCGTTCCGACAAGAAGGACGCCCCCCGCATTTCCATCGCCGGAAAGCTGATGGCCGACTTGCTGCAAACCGCCGGCGCCAATCGGGTGCTGACCATGGATTTACACGCAGACCAGGTGCATGGCTTTTTTAATATTCCCGTCGATCACCTGACCGCCGTCCCGCTGATCGCCGACTACTTCAAAGCGAACTACGACCTGAGCCGGATGGTAGCGGTTGCAACAGACGCTGGCGGCGCCAAGCGGGCGGGACGCTTTTCCGAACGCCTGAATATTCCTCTGGCGATCATCGATAAGCGACGGGTCAGCGACACTCAGGTCAAACAAGGACATGTCGTGGGCGACGTAAAGGATATGGACGCCGTGATTTTCGAAGATGAAATTTCTACCGGCGGCACGCTGATGTCCACCGTCAAAACCCTGCAGCAGGCAGGCGTACGCAGCATTCATGTCGGCGCCGTGCATCCAGTGCTTTGCGGTCCCGCCATCACCAATCTGCGTGAAGCGAGCATTTCATCTTTGGTCGTCACTAATACGGTTTATCTACCGGAACAGAAACAACTGGAGAAAATCACCCAACTCTCCGTCGCCTCCCTAATGGCGGAGGCGATCAGCCGAATCCATTCCGGGGAGAGTGTGGGGGCTTTGTTTAGTTAATAACGGAAGCGATTAACGGAACAGACTATTGTTGACGGGGTCCCACCAAGAAGCCAGATACGTGGACTTCTTGTGCCACGCGCTAATGTAGCTCATCGCCTCATCAATAACGCGCTGAGGCAAAGGCGTATTACTTTGTGAGTCGTAGCAGGCTTCATCGTAGCCCACGTTTTTCATGTACGCTATTTTAGCCATCGCCCGCATCCGCTGGGACACAGTTGGGCTGGGCGTATACTTGGTTATATTGACCGTAGGTATCCCCAGAAACGCGCCAAAATCCATTCCCCCACTCATCATGCCTATCGACGCAAAAACCCCCATACCGTGCGCGCAAAGTAACATGCCACCCTGGCTGACATAAGAAGCTTTCAATGTGTAAAGCGTGTTTTGCACAGGAGTCAAATCAATCGCCTTTGCAGGAACCTTCTTGATATCCCGGAGGTCGCCAACAAGCACCGCCACAAGACCTCGCGCATCTAGCGCTTCCACAACCTGCTGCAAAGACGCCTCTGATGTACCTCGCCGGTCCTTGCTACCGCGCCGGACCCACACCAATACTTTGTTTCGCTGTATATTGCCCAAAAGACGGTGCAGCTGACCTTCAATGCTTGGATTAACCGGGCTACAGGCGAATACAAACGCCTTTCTGATTTCTTCACGAATTAACGGAGGTCCAAGCTCATCGAGGTGACTATAGGCAGTAAGAGTGGTGCGGTTTGTCGTGAGAGGATCGTCTTTATTCTGTCGCTTAAGCTTAGAGTTTATTGGATGAAATCTATGTAAAAAGTGTAGTATCTGCGCGTCGGAAACAATATCGCCTGGCGGCTCCAGGGAATCAATAATTAACTCCACATCCGACGCCTTCCCGACGTAACACATCGCAACCAGCCATGCAGCAGTGTGAAGAACTTCTCCGAAGCCGTTGGTTGCGAGAACGGCCTGAGTCCTTTTCAAATCATCCGGATTAATTGCGAAATCCATCGTTTCATTTCCTTGGGCTACTAAAACATAGCATTAGCGCCAAAAAAGATGAAAACGCCTCACGTATAAAAAATAATTGCATGAAATATAAGAGTTATTTCACGAAGCAAAATTCACGGAAAGCTCATTTAGATTCCGGGGTGAAAGCTTTCAGTTATGCATTAAACTTATTCCTGATACGCCACATGAAAAGGACAAACTATGTCTCTTAGCAGCACCGTTATGGAAAACTCATTATTTAGCAAAAGAGGAAAGCTTGGCGTACTGCTGGTCATAATAGCGATCGCGCTATGTTCCTTCAGACTTCCCGCAGCAGAAATAAAAGTAGTCACCACCGACTTCCCCCCCTATTCCTTTGAAGAGAGCGGCGAAATCCGCGGTATGGCGACGGAAGTGGTGAAAGCTGTGTTAGCGAAATCTGGCGTCGGTGTGTCTTCGTTCCGCGTTTACCCATGGGCGCGGGCTTATAAACTTGCTCAGACCGAGCCCAACACGCTGATCTACTCCATCGCCCGTTCCTCCGAACGAGAGCCGATGTTCAAGTGGGTCGGAGAGATTGCGCCGTTTCGGGTCAACCTCTACAAGCTGAGAAGCCGGTCAAACATCACTATCAGCAGCCTGGAAGACGCCAAACGCTATGTCGTCGGCGGTGAGTATCAGGATATCAAGCAGGATTATCTGGTTAAGCAGGGCTTCGAGGTGGGTAAGAATATTGTGCTGATGCCGGAAGACGAGCTCAACATTCGCATGCTGTTCGCCAAGCGCATCGACCTGATTCCATTCAGTGAGTTCAGCCTCCCCATCATGTTGAAACAAGAAGGTTTTTCCCCTGCGGAGGTAGAGAATGTGCTGACGTTGGACGACATTTCCTACAACCTCTATATGGCTTGCAGCCTGGAGACGCCGGACGCAACCGTAGACAGTCTCAGGCTCGCGCTGCAGACGCTATGGGATAAGGGAGAAATCCAGGCGATCCATCAGAAATACCTCACCCCCGAGTAATCGAGCCTCTCACTGTGATCGCCGCAGATGTATAATCCCCGCCGGAATCAGCGGAGCAACCCCCATGGCGTTAAAAGCAACCATCTATAAAGCCGTACTGCATGTTGCAGATATGGACCGGAACTATTACGAGGACCTGACACTCACCGTCGCCAGACACCCTTCAGAAACCGACGAACGCATGATGCTGCGTCTGGTCGCTTTCGCGCTGCACGCATCAGATCGCCTGCAGTTCACCAAAGGCATCAGCACGCAGGATGAGCCGGATATCTGGGAAAAAAGCCTGAGTGATGAAATCGACCTGTGGATTGATCTCGGACTACCGGAAGAAAGCCGCATTCGCAAAGCCTGCGGTCGCGCCAGGCAAGTCATCATTTACGCCTATGGTGGTCGAGCCGTTCCGTTATGGTGGCGGAAAAATCAGGACGAACTCGCCCGCTTTGATAACCTGCGCATCATGGAAGTCAGCGCAGAGACGACCAAACAACTGGCGGATTTGGCGCAACGCGCCATGGATCTGCAATGCACCATTCAGGATGGACAGGTCTGGCTGAGCGACGCCTCCAACAGCGTCGCCATCGAACCCGTCAGCCTGTTTCCCGCATAAGGCTTCGCTTACGCTGCGAGCGGCGCGCGCTTTCTGGCGCGCCGTGCGCTCATTTCCCGCCGCATCAACAACAAACCGCTCGCCGCGATCAGCAGAGCGCCGATTAACGCCAACGACGCAGGCGTTTCCTCCCAGAACGCATAAGCCAACGCCATCCCCCATACCAACTGAGAGTACTGCATCGCACTGACCGTACTGGGTGATCCACTCTGAAATGCAGACAGCACCAACAAAGTCGCCAAGGCGTAGCACACTCCGCCCGCCGCACTGATCGCCAGCGCGGTCATATCAAAGGAGAACAGAGACCATCCGGGCCAGCATCCCGTCACGACAACGATCAGGCTCAGCCCATAAACGGCGAACGCCAGAGGATGCTCCTGGTCTTTGTATTTTGCGACCATTATGAACGCTGCCGCTTCAATCATGGCGCTCGCCAAGGCGGGCAATAAAGCCATATTCACCACACCAAAACTTGGCGAGAGCACAATCAACGCGCCAACAAAGCCCATCAGCGCCAACATGAAGCGTCCCGTATCGAAGCGCTCCATATTCATCGCCATCGCGAATACCGCGACAAACACAGGCATGGTCAGAATCAGACTGTACGCCTCCGTTAAGGGCGCAGCGCCATAGCTGTAAAACGCCAGGGCGTCGACCAGCAACAGCATGACGGCCCGAACTAAATGCAGGCCCGGCCGCGATGTCTTCAATAGCGTCCAGCGTGGAGCCACCCATACCGATAACGCCAGCAGAGCAAACAGGCAGTTGAAGAAAATGACCTGTGGCAACGGGTAATTCGCCAACAAATGTTTGATGCTTAAGTCCATCCAGGTAAAAAAGAAAAAGCCGCACAGGGCCATCAGCGCCGCTCTCATAGTCGCCCCCTAAAATCAGTCCTACAACACATCGCACACGCCAATCCCTCAGATCAGCAGTGCGAGGCGGAAAATTTCACTTGGGATAGCTTGCGACAGCGTCTAACATTTGTGAAACGAGTTTATTTTTATTAATTAATAAAATTATTTTATGAATTTATCTCATCACATCATCGCCCATCTTCCCTTTCTCGCCGCGGTCTATCGCGCGCGCAGCTTTACCCGCGCGGCGGAGGAAATGCACGTATCCCAGGCGGCGGTGAGCTACCAGATTCGGCAGTTGGAGCAAAAGATCGGGGTTTGTCTGGTCGTGCGCCAATCCGGTAGCCGCATCCATCTGACCCATGCCGGACAGAATCTGGTGGATGAGTACTTGGTCAGCGAGCAGCGCCTGCAGGCGACTCTCGACAGTCTGAGTGGTGAAAGCCTCAGCGGCAGATTAAAGGTCACCGCCCCCGTCGACTTCGGCAGTCTGGTTATGCCTGCCGCCATTGCGGAATTGGAGCGTCTGGCGCCTGCGCTGCAAATAGAGTTACACGTCAGTGACGACCTTATCGATCTTGTCGCGCAGCAGTTTGACGTCGCAATTCGCTCTCCTGCGACTGGCGTCGGGTTGACGCATCACCTGCTGACGACCTCCAAAAAACAGGTGGTGGCCGGCAAAGAGTATCTGCAGCGACGGGGTATTCCGGCAGCCCTAGCAGATCTAAGACATCACCGCCTGCTAACACGCGCCAACGGCAAAGCCGCCAGTTGGGGACAGTTATTAAAGCAGAATGATCTCAATCTGGATGCGATGCCGGAGCGCATGCGCCTGGGCAATACCTTCGCACTGGCGGAAGGCGTTCGCAATAATCTGGGGGTGGCGATATTGCCCAGCTTCGCTGTGGGGCGGGATATCGCGGAAGGCAAGGTCATTGAGCTGTTTCCGTCCTATAGCTCGCCGCTACTGACGGAGTTTTACTTGAGCTATCCGCCGTCAGCGCCAATCCGCAAGCGGCTCGCAGCGCTGGCGCAAGCCATACAGGCAGTGATGGTTTCCGAGCGTTTCAGCGACGGATTCATCGAGGCGGACGGACGCTTGAGTGACTAAAGACGCTCAACGCAAACGCCCCATGTCATCGTCTTCGGATAACTCCTCCGCTTTGCGGCATTCTTTGTCCGTTTGCGTTTCGTCGCAAACCGGATGCTGAGTTTGCGGGTCAGGCCGATGATGCGACGCGCAGGACAACAACACTAGCGCTAATAAAGCGACCAACGCAGGCCGTAGCCAACGCAACTTCAGTCTAAACAGCTTTTTCACTTGAACTTTCCTTTTAATTTGCACTCGTCAATCAGGCTGCGCACACGCTCATCCGTCAATACATTTTCTCGCGCCCATGCAAAGTCTTTACTGCGTCCTATCGCAGGGGCTTGATAGGGTTGGTAATCAAAGTCGGCGAATTGGACGCTGACCTTGAGCAGACAAGCGAAAAAATAAGTGACTTCTTCCGCATTCTCCAACAGCGACGCAAAACGCAGTCCGTTTCTGGCGATACTCCACTGGAAGGGCTCTTCAGCCAGCAGCTCTTTAGTACGCGCCAGAAAACAGGATTCATGGAAATAACTCAGGGTTTCTGGATCTTTCGTCCACACGCCCTGGCGTTTCGACGCATTGAGATAGCAGGCGAGGATATTCTGCCGCAACTTATAACGGATGACTAAATTAGCCAGTTGCGCCTGCTCAAGAATATCCAGTGCGGACTGGTATGCCTGAATCGCTTCTCCGCGATACGCCAGCATACGCTGGCCCTGATTGCGTTTACGCGCGCCAAGGCAACGGTCAAACAATATATCTCCCAGCAACCACCACAAACGCGCGCCCCCCACAGGCTCGCGCCCTGCAATCCTCAACTCATGACGCAGGAAAAACTCCAGACGCCCGATATTCTCCTCCTGCGACAGGTCGCCATTACGACGAAGCAAGTCCTCGTACAGATCGAACATGCCTTCCAATGCCGCAGGAAACGGATTGGGAAACTCCCTTTCATGCAAAGCATTGATAATGTCCACCGTATTTTTATTGGGTTTATGGTGGGGATGGTGATAGTTCGCCTTCAGCGTTTTGATATCCGGGCCAGCCTCATACTGGGCCACAAACGCTTCCCATGTCCAAAGACGTTTTAAGCGATGAATTTTGTTAAAAGTTGTAGTCATTTATGTTCTGCAAAATGTCAAGACCAGTTTTTGCTATGAAACTGGTTTTTTAGGCCTCTTTCCAGATCGCTATGCTGACCGGGAATCAAAGGCTGCGTCAAGCGCCGCTACCGCCGCAATCAGCACTAGGAACCGATCATGAAAAAACTTGCTTTAGCCGCTATCACTCTTCTTTACCTCAGTGGCTGCGCCACCTCTTCTCACTTCAATCGCGCCGCGATGGAAGGAATATCCGCCGAGTCTGGACAGCCCAAAGAGTACGCACGGGCTGACTCGGTCAAAGAAATCGACGCACTGAAACCGCAAGCCGAGCTTCCATTGCGGTTGTACGTACCACAACCCGCCAATGACAACCCGTGGAGCCAGGAGGAGATTGAGGAAATCGAGTCATGGAAGCCCTTCTTGAAAAAAAACGGCCTGGTGTCTGAATTATTTGTCGCGCCGGAGTCGTCGCGCAGAAACTGCTATCAGTATGACAACTGCCAACTTGAAGAACAGCGCATGGAGGCAGCGCGCTTTCAGGCGGACGCCTGGCTGGCTTTCGACATCAACAGCAGTGAAGAGGAATACGCCAACCCTTTGAGCATTCTCAACATCACACTGGTCGGCATGTGGGTGGTCCCGGCGCATCACACGTCGTCGGACGTGCGCCTGGAAGGCTCTCTGGTGGATGTTCGCAACGGCTATCTCTACGCTTTCGCCCGCGCCTTCGGCAAAGCGTCTCAAACCCGACCATTCATGTACTCAGAAAGGTATGAAACCCGACGCCTCGCCCGTCTGAACGCGTTGAAAAATTTCGGCGAGCGACTCAAACAAGAAACCCGCTCAAACGCAGCACCCGCTCTTTAACTCCTCGGCGACGTCCATTATTCTCAGGTAGCACGCCTCCCACTTTTCGTGGTCAGGCCAGAATCGATTGAGGGAGTGGACATGCTACGCGCCATAACATTGCTGTTGGCTTTGGGCCTGAGTCTCATGACACAGGCCCAGCGTCTGGAAACGATCACACTGCAACACCGAACAGCAGAGGACATGGCGCGCCAGGTTCGGGAACTGTACCCCGAGGATCAGGCCCATATCAGCGGACATCGCAACCAGTTGCTGATTCGGGCAGACGACTCGGTTATTGCGGAAATCCATGACCTGGTGATGCAACTGGATACTCCGCAACGGCAGTTTCTCATTACGGTCAGCCGTGACCGCAACCGGTTAGGAGAAAACAGCGGCTGGGGCGTCTCAGGCATCATCAGCAATGAAGGCGGATCGGCGCGGGTCGAAGCAGGCAAGAAAGTCTACTCCACCCAGGGCGGCGGGCAGCAAACGCTCACCGTCGTGGAAGGCTCTTCCGCCTTTATCAATACCGGCCAGAAGCAACCAGTCAGAACGACGCAACGGATCAATGGCCGACTGGTGGACAGCGTGGAATATCTGGATTTGAGCAGCGGCGTCTACGTAGAGCCCCGTCTGACCGGACAGAACCGGGTTGAATTGAAAGTCCGCTCACAAAGCAACGAGCGCGACGACATTCAACAGCAACGCATCAATACGTCTTCCCTGGACACCATTCGCGTCGTCCAGCTCGGCGAGTGGGTGGAACTGGGAGGCGCGTCGTTAACCAGCAGCCGCTCAGACAGCGGCATAACCTATTCCACACGCAGACAGAGCGCGGATGAACAAAGCGTTCTCATCAAAGTTGAGTTACTGGGGAATTAGCTATTCAGTAAAAAAGTCGTGGAAGTGGTAGCCCTTATTTTCCGGGCGCAACGATAAAGAGAAACGGCGAAAATCCTCTTTAGCCCAGTGGGCTTCCGTGACGACATCGATAGCCTTATCTACGTTGGCCGCCGTCGCCACAGCCAGATGCGTGCGAATGGTGACGCCCAGATAATCCGCAAAATCAACGCCGTTGAAATAATCATACAGAAGCACGACCGCCCAGCCGGCTTCGACAAAGTGCCCGCCCACACTATGGGACAGACGCCCGTCCTTTACCCCCTCTAACCCCTCATTCGACCAGTCTACACCGCCAATCAGACGCTCCGGCTCCCGCGCGACTGAGCGCGCCGCCAGGGCCATCAAGTCACTGGCGGCCCAAATCAGGTCCACCGAGGGATAGCGTTCCAACATTTTCGGAGCGCGGGCCGTCACTTCATCCCAATACCAGTTGGCGTAAACCAGTTGTTTCAGGCTTACCTTATCAGTGTGCTCTGACAGAAACCGCCGCAAACCGGCGTTACGGTCCAAAGCCGCAGTGGAATCCATGCCTCCACTGAACGCCAGCATGTCAAAGCTGCCCTTTCGCGGCCACTTTGCCTGAGCCTGTCGCAGTAACTCCGCCGCGACCAGATAGCCGACCTCCTCATCGTCGGGGTACATATGTCCCAGCCAATTGGGAAACTTCTCCGAACGCGGCTGTCCCACCAGAACCCGATCGCGTTCCGGCACACTGGTATTGACAAGAAATACGCCTACGTCTCGGGCATTAGCTTCCTGCAGGAGCTTTTCCGTAATGGAAAAAAAGTATCCAACAATAATCACCTTCGGCGGATTGGGACGCTGCAGCGCCTCCATGCCCATTTTCAGCACATTGAAGCGTTGATCGTTCCCGTACATGACTTCCAGTTTGACGCCCAGGTCCTTCGCCACGTCTTTGGCGAAGGCGCCGGTCTTCCCCCAGAAGATATTTTCAGCGGGAGACGGTGATATAAACAGGAAATAATCCGTATCGGACAAGCGTCCGACAGACGGAGCGCCAGCATGACACAGACCGGACGAAGCGATAACCCAGACGACAATGAAGCCGCGCAAGAACTTCATTACAGTTGCGAGATTCATAGTTATTTATAGATAAGGCACCTCCATTAAGAGTGGACCATAACCGCTAGTTTGCAAAGAATCCGCCCGGCGCCCACTGACGTAAAATATTTCCTTCCATGTCGGCGCTTCCTGATTGCGCGGCCTGCGCCGCCGTAATAGTATGCGCTCCCCGCCCCAAGACTCGGAGTGCACCATGTTACGGCGCTTTCTGACTACCCTTTACTTTTTATGTTTCTGCTCCTCTCTTTACGCCCGCGAGCTAACGGAGCGCAGCGACTGGCGCGAGTATTTCCGCAACGCCCAGGTTCAGGGCGTCTTCGTGCTTTGCAAACAAAATGCGGGCAACTGTCAAACCAGCGATCTGCAACGCGCCTCAGAGGGCTTCGTCCCCGCCTCCACATTCAAAATCCTGGAGGCGCTGATTGCGTTGGAGACCGGCGTTTTGAAAGACGGCCGGGAAGTGTTTCACTGGGATGGGCAAAAACGCCCGTTCAAAATATGGGAAGACGACTTCAGCTTACGTGGAGCCATGCAAAACTCCGTCGAGCCGGTTTTTCAGGAACTCGCGATAAAGATTGGCGAAGAACGCATGCGCCATCATGTCGCTCAAGTGAACTATGGTAACGCCGATATCAGCGGCGGCGCGGACCACTTCTGGCTTGATGGCGCGCTGCGAATATCCGCGGCGGAGCAAATTGAATTCCTGTCCCGCCTTTATTACGCCGGACTGCCATTTTCTGAACGCAATCAACTGATCGTACAAGAGGCGCTGCTGACCGAAGCCGCCAACACCTTTGTATTAAGGAGTAAAACCGGCTATAGCCTGGGCATGCCAGGATACAACGATGCAACCAAACCTGGTTTGGCCTGGTGGGTCGGATGGGTGGAAAAAGGCGCTGATCTGTATTTCTTCGCCGCCAATTTCGATATCGACAAGAATGAAAAGCTGGCGTTCAGAAAAAGCATTCCCCGACGCATCATGACATCGGAGGGGATTCTGCCATAGAGGCGTTATTCAGCCGGCGGACAAGTAGCGGCTTTTTATTTGTCTCGCCTGCGATAACAGAAGCGGCGGGCTTGTCGCCGCCATGTGAATAACCCATTTTTTTCGAGGACTGCTTATCAGTTTGCCCTGAAATTAAGTGCTAGCCTGCACAGTCAACAGCTGTCATATCGATTCAGCAACGCCTATTTCAGGGTAACAGCCATGCCACTAACAATAATAAAGTCGCAGTTCTCCCGTCGTCTCCACAACACAATTCGTTTCAGCCTTTTCGTCAGTCTGGTCGTCAGCCTGCACGGGTGTGCGACTTCCTGGTGGCAAGACGCGGAGCCCTCCGCGCCACAAGAGGAGATCAGCCAAGCGGAAGAGATTGTCGTCCCCAATGAGTCCATCTCTCAGACTCAGACTGCAGCTGTCTCCACATCTGAAGAAGCCCTTCAAGGCGACGAGTTCGAACAGTCTATGGTTTCAGTAGAAATCATCAGTAGCGAACCGCCATCTGCTGGACATGACACTGCGGCGTTAGCGCACGAGGATTCACTCCAACCTGCAACGCAAACCAGTAAAGAGCCCACTATCGTCACAAAGACGACAGCAGCCTCCGCACTTACGCCACCGACGGCGGAAGCCTCCCATGATCAACAGGCGACTTCACAGCCCATGCTGGCGATAGCGCAAGATTCAAAGCCTTCGCCAGAGCAAGCCAACGCTAAGGCGGTAGGGCAAAGTGAAGATGTTATAGATAAAGAAGCCGGGTCACTGAAGGTCGTGGAAGTCAAAGCTCAGCCTACCTCTATCGAACGTTCCTCCACGACAGCCGCGCTGAGTCAGAGCGTCGCTTCATTCGGCATTTGGACCCTGGAGCGCAACTGGGATGGAGAACACCCGGACAGCTGCCGACTCAGCACGCCAACCCGCCAGGTGGAAATCGGCGACCACACCTCTCAAATATGGTTATCCTTGGAGCCGGGCCGCTTTGTCGTTTACGCCTCATCAGACATTTTCCTGAAAAAGCGCGGCGTAGGCCTGCGCCTGGACCAGTCCAAGCTGATGACTTTCTCACAACAGGATTACCCTACCCGCACGCTTGTCTTGTCGGACCTGAGCGAGCAACTCGAAAAGAGCAAAATGCTGCACGTTTACTTGGTATTAGGCGAGCAAAAGTCGTCGCTTGCTCACCAGGAATTCAGTTTGCAGGATATGCGCAAAGCTATCCCCGCCCTCAAACGCTGCAATGGCTAAAAGCCTTGTTTTTCAAGGGCGAGCCGCTGGTTCGCCCAGGCTTATATCTGCGTTTCCAGCCTTAAGCAATAATGCTTACAGAGAATCCACTACAGACCGCTAACCAACTGATTCTTTAGACTACTCTCGAATACATAGAAACATATACGGTTAGTGTTGTGGACTGGATAATCAATAGCAGCCAAAGAAACGCCATTCATCCAAGCGGACTCGAGCTGTTTTTTTACGCATTCGGCGGCGAGTTACGGGAACTGATGCCCCGTAATATCCCGGAAGAATTATCAGCCTCAGAAGTCCGTGAATTAGTGCAAGATGGTGAGAAGAAAATCACCAACTTCTTCGGACTTGAGAGCGACCCCCGCAAAGTGCATATCCTGCTCTAAGCGGACAAAAAAACCGAGGCAAACGCCTCGGTTTTTTATTGCCTTCAATTTCTTCCGAATCGCGCCCTACATAGCGCCCTCCAGACAGTACCGGTTATCCAACCGGCTAACGCCTAACCCGCTCATCTTCTTCACTTTGATCTGCACGGAAATACGCTCTTTCATCGCCTCTACATGACTGATGACGCCGATCATCTTGCCGCTGGCGTTCAGACAGTCCAAGGCATCCAGCGCCACCTCCAAGGTCTCGCTGTCCAGAGTGCCGAAGCCTTCGTCCAGAAACAGCGAGTCAATGCTGGTTTTATGGCTGACCAAATCAGACAAGGCCAACGCCAAGGCCAGGCTCACCAGGAAACTCTCCCCGCCAGACAGGGTCTTGGTGTCTCTGACGGTATCCGCCTGCCAGGTATCCACCACTTGCAGCTCAAGAGCTTCTCCTTCACGACGCTCCAGCTCATAACGACCGTGTAAGCGACTTAAATGCTGATTGGCGAGATAGACCAGATGGTCCAGAGTCAGACCTTGCGCATAACGGCGGAACTTGGCGCCGTCCGCCGCCCCTATGAGGCTACTCAAATACGCCCAGTCGTCGTAGCGCTGCTGTTGCGACTCAATATCGACCAGCAGCTTTTGCCGACTCATCCGCCTGGACTGATCGCTTTGTAATAACTGTTTGATTTCACCCTGTTTTTGACTGATGGCTTTCAGCCCATCCGTGAGGGCTTGCAGCTGCTCCGTCAATTCAGCGTCTTTTAACTGAGTTGCTGGCGCCGCCAACAACGCATTCAATTCTGCTTCCGCACGCTGCTTCAGGGTGGCCGCTCGATCCTTCTGTTGATCCAGCTCCTGCTTCAATACCGCCAGCGCCTGTCGCTCGTCTTCATTAATCAACGCCTGTTCAAAAGCAGCTTGATCCGCAAAGCGGCTGGCGGCGAGCGCTTCGCTCCATAAGCGTTCCGCATCGGACAATAGAGCACGCTGTGAGCCCAGCTGCGTCTTCAACACTTCCTCACGTCCCAAGTGCTGCTGCAGCGCAGTGTCGGCCATTTCTTTGGCTTCCTGCAATGTGGCCCAACGCTTCTCCGCCGCCGCCAATTGCTCCTGCATACGCTTACGCTCTTCCGTCGGCGACTTGTCGCCAAATAACGCCTGACGCTGCGTCTTTTTCTCCGCCAACGCCATTTCCGTCTGCGCCAAGTTTTCCTGCAATCCTTTTAAGGTTTGTGCGATATCCGCGGTTTTCTCCGCTACATGCTCCCGCTGACGCTCCAGATCCCCGGCTTGTTTCACGCCCTGCTCCAGCTTCTCCTGGCGGGCCTGATACTCTCGCGCTTCGGCATTACGCGTCTCCAGCCAGGCGTCCTGCTCATCCTCCTGGGGCATCCCATAGCCCATACTGGAAAACGCTTCCGTCAGCCCCTGTTCAAGGGCGCTCAGCACAGAGCGTTGCTCGGTCTGCTGCGCAAGATGCGCATCAATCTCTTTGCCGAGATTCAGTAGGTCGCGCTGCTGCAGTTCCAGCTTTCTGCGAATCTCGCCAAGCTCCTGCTCCGCAGCAGTCGCGGACTCTTTAGCTTGCTGCAGTTGTTTTTCCGTTTGCTCCAACGACCGCACACGCTCCGCCAGAGCATTTTCTTTGGCTTCTTCTTTCTGTAAATAAACATCAACGCCGTTTTGGGCGCCCGCAGGCGCATCAATCGCCAGATTGACGCCGAACTCCTGACACAACTGCGTCCACTCATCCTTCAGAGCAGCCATTTCCTGATTCAGCTTGCCGCGGGTCGCCCCTCCCAACTCCAACTCACTGGACAGTCGGGCCGCCGCTTCGTTCAGCTTCTTGCCCTTGTCCTCCAATTCCTGCAATTGCTTGCGCTTCTCTTGCAGACGTTTTTCCGTGTCGGACTCCCGCTGCGCTTCATAAGCCGCGATGCCGGGATGCTCGTGAGAGCCGCACAAAGGGCAAGGCTCTCCAGGGCTCAGGCGGGCGCGATGCTCGCTGAGCGAAGCAATCTGACGCTCTTGCTGTAGCAGACGATCCAGGTCATCCAGATGCGTCTTCTCCGCTTTATACTGCTTACGCATCAACGCCAGAGACTGCTTTCCTTGCTCTAACTCATTCTCGCGCTGACTGAGTTGCGCATTCAGCGCCGTCAATTCCTGATTACGTTTGCCATGATCATCCGCCAAACGTCCCAGCCGGAAACGATCCGTGCGGCTTTTTTGCATTGACGCCAGGCGTTCACGCAGATCTGCCTCGGTCTCTCCCGACAATGCATCGAGTATGGCTTGCTGAGTCGCGGCGACGGTCTGACTACGCTCTTCCAGAACGCTGTGCGCCGTAGCCTGCGCCTCCTGCAAACGAACAGACTCCGCCTCCTGCTGGCGATGCTCCACCTGACGCGTGCTGACAGCCTCTTGCAACTTGGTCAGCTCAATCTTCGCTTTTGTTCGCTGCGCCAGACGCTCCCGCCATAGAGGCAGATTCTCCGGCAATAGCTTATGGGAGCGCCTGCTTTCGAGGTATTCGTTCGCCTCTTGGATCTCCTCCCGTAACGTCTTCAACTGAAGGGATAGGGCTTTTTCCTGCTCTCCAGATTCCTCTTGGCGTCGCAGGGCCTCAGTGACAGTTTCTTGTTGCTGCCGCATCAGAGAACTGAGTTGTTCGATCGCCTGATCCAGAGGCATGACCTTTTCCGCCACCAGGCTTTCCAACTCTTCCCGTTGCGTCTGCAATTGCATCAACGCTTGTTTCGCCGACGCAAGTTCAGAGGATTTACGCTCCAGCTCTTCACGAGCTAATTCCAGGCTTTCCGTCAGAGACTTGATATGCCTTTCTGTCTGCGCATAAGCGTCATGGGCCTGCTGGAAGTCTTTATAGAAAGGACGCAGCTTCTCCGCCGGCTCACTGAGCGCCAGACGCCCCAGGTCAGCTTTCTCCTGCTCCAGTCGCGCCGTCGCCTCGGTAAGACCCCGTTCAGCTTCATTGAAGGACTGCTGCGCCTGGGTCAATCGGTCCAGCCACTGCTTCTGCGCCCGCAAAGTCTCAAGGCGTTGGGTATCTGTTTTTTCCTGAGTGTCGAGGGCCGCCGCTTCTTCATAGTAGGCTGTCAGCTCATCGTCGCTGAGCAGGTCCTGCCCTTCCGCCTTCGCCCGCAGTCGTTCCAACTCGCCTTTTGCGTCACGCTGGCGCTCAAAGACCCGGGCGGAAATCTTGCCGTAGATCTCTGTGCCGGTCAGCTCTTCCAGCAACTCGGCGCGTTCATTCGCAGGGGCGTTCAAAAACGCCGCAAAGCCGCCCTGCGCCAGTAACATGGACTTGGTAAACCGGGCGAAGTCCAGACCCGTTAATTCCGCAATCAGGATCAGCTTATCCTTCACTTTATCCGCCATGATCTTGCCGTCCGCTGTCGCCAATTCGACCTGAGGCGGCTGAAACCGACCTTCCGCCAGATTGCGCGCACGTCGCTGGCTCCAAAAAGCGCGATAGGCCTCGCCTTTCACTTCAAACTCGACTTCGGCGAGACACTCCGCAGTGTGCCGGGTCATGATCTCATTGTTCATGGGTGAGACATTGATGCGTGGCGTCTGGTGATACAACGCAAGACAGATCGCATCCAGCAATGTTGTTTTACCGGCGCCGGTCGGTCCGGTAATGGCGAACAGCCCATTGCTATGAAAAGGGTCTGCTCTGAAGTCTATTTTCCACTCGCCTTTGAGGGAGTTCAGGTTCTTGAGGCGAAGACTCAAAATTCTCATGCATCGTCCCCCGTCACAGAGGCTGCAACACTGGCTTCAGCGACAACTTCCGCTTCCACGCCGTCCGCAAGCACATCACTCTCCACCAGACGAAACATCCCCATCAGGCGCTGCCTCCGCGCCTCCGCATCTTCTCCTTCCCAGACTTCCTGAGCGAGGCGGCGTTCAAAAACCTCTTCCACCGTCAGCTCCGCCAGGGTTTCTTTCTCCAGCCGCTCCAGTCTGAGCCCCTTATTCTTGCGTTCGCGACGCACCAAAAGCACTTCCACCGGCAGAGCGCCAACCATGTCCTGGATGCGGCGCTGCAAATCATCGAGATAGTCCTGAGTCGCCGCCACCTCGATATCGACCCAGACCTTATCCGCATTGCTGAATAGCGACAATTGAGAGTTGGGCGCGACAATGGAGCCCAGCTGTTTCTCTATGGATTTCAGATCGCCGCGAATCACTTGCATCGGCTGAAAACAGGGCGTCTCCAGTGGCGTCACTTGTTGCAAACGCCCATCTTCAAAGTCCGCCATCAACACCGATTTGGTTTGCTCCGCCTCATCAAAACTCAGAGGAATGGGCGAACCGCTATAGCGAATATGCTCCTGACCGCCCACCTTCTGTGAGCGATGAATGTGGCCTAAAGCGAGGTAGTCCACCGGAGGAAAGGCGCCGGAAGGAAACGCGTCCAACGCGCCAATATAGATATCCCGCACGGACTCCGAGAGTTCCGCACCCACCGTCGTTAGATGACCCGTGGCGATAATGGGCAGCGCCTCGCCGAATTCCTCGCGACGCGCCTGCGCCAACTGAAACAGGCGCGCATAGTAATCGGCAATCGCTTGCTGCAGCGCCTGCTGTTTCTCAACACCGTCCTGTCCCGCCTTGCTGGTGGTAAGGTCACGTTGCCGCAGGAAGGGAACCGCACACAGAATAGCGCCTGGCTCTTCATTGCGATCATTCAACAACAGCACGTTGTTCTCCGGCGTTTCCGGCATACCCGCCACAACATGCACATTCAGACAGGCCAGCAGATCTTTGGATTCATTCAGGGTGGCGACGGAGTCATGATTCCCTGCCAACAGCACCAACTGGCAGTCCGTCCGCTGTAACTCCACAACAAAGCGGTTGTACAGCTCCCTCGCATAACTGGGCGGCGCTCCCGTGTCGAATATATCGCCCGCGACGATTAAAGCATCCACCTCATGCACCTGGACTTGCTCCAACAGCCAGTTGAAAAACATGGCATGCTCATCCGCCCGCGTTTTACCGAAAAAATGCTGGCCAAGGTGCCAGTCCGAGGTATGAAGAATACGAAAGGTCATTAGAAAAAGTCAGCCGAATCCAAATTTCGGCAAAGTTTACGAAGCTTGGCGGGTAAAGGCTATAGATGAAGGGGATAACGTGAAAACTCCGTCCAGAGTTAACAGAGCACACATAGCAGAAAATTTGTCCACTCGACACAGATCAAAACCAGCTATCACATTTGAAGTCAAAAACTTACCTAGTGCACACCCTAGTTATGTCGTTATAACTTGTAGTATAGATTTGCGATGCGGACACGGATGGCCGAACAAATTTTCCCCTTCCGTGACGCTCATAAAACGATAAAGCTCTTAAACAACCGGCCATGGAGTTAATTCGGTCATGTTAAAGAAACAACCTACTCATCTCTTTCAATCCAAGCTAGCGCGTAGTCTTGTATTACTTGCACCGCTTGGTCTTATTGCATCAACAGGCTCAGCAAGTGCTGAAGACTTTTCTCTGGCACTTAACGTTCTGGTGAAAAATAATTCCGACAGCAGCATTTATGCTCAACCACCAAAGTTTTCCAGCATCACTCCTATTGGCTCTCAGTCAACCGACGCGACTGGGCTTGTCATCGAAGGGCCAGCAACATTAAGCGGCTCTAACTGGTGGCATGTGGATTTTGATTCAGGTGTTGATGGCTGGATTAGTGAAAGCTCTTTAACTGCTACCTCTAGCCCACAAGGGAAACCTGCAAATATTTACTCAATGGTGAGCTTAACGCCAGAAATCGTTTCCTGGCCACTAACAAAGGCTTACCCTGGAGTTGAGTACAACATTCGACTAGGCGTAATTGGCGGTAAGTTTCCTTATTCCTTTGGCTTAACGCAAGCGCCTTCAGGCATGTCTATCCACCCCAAAACAGGTGAAATATCTTGGAAGCCTTCCGCCTCTTTAGAAGGGCAAAGCTACCAAGTAAAAGTGGATGTATATGACAGCCTTCAGCAAATGACCTCACAGGAGTATACGCTCCAAGTAACATCCACAGGCTTCCATTTCGTATCTCCCTATGGATCTGACGAAAGCGGAGACGGAACAATCAACAGTCCATGGAAGACCATTTCACATGGCGTTGATCAAGGAACTACAGATGATATTCTGTATGTTCGCGGTGGCGACTATTATGAGCTTATTAATTTCTCCGCGAACAAAACCAATAAAGTTCTTGCGTTCCCAAGTGAAACCCCAGTTGTCGATGTAAACTATGCAGGGGTAATGGACACCAAAGGCGAATTTGGCGTCATTGATGGACTAGAGATTAAAAACTGTGCTCGCTGGTGCTTCTATGTCAGCGGAGCTGAAACAGACTGGATATTTAGAAGAAATCATATGCATCATTTATATGACACTTCCACTTCTGGAAATCCATCTTTTATTTTCTTCAATGATGGAGGCAGATATAACACTGCCCGCTTCGTAATACAAAACAACACTTTCCATGATTTATTTGATCGCGGCTCAGGCATCCATGGAGACAACACGTCCAACCATCATGGCTCTTCAATGGTTATGTACGATGTGAGAGAGTCTCTAATTGAAGATAATGTCGCATACAACATTGACGGTAATGGTTACCACGACAAAGACAACTCATTCAAGAACACGTTTAGAGGAAATCTAGCCTATAACGTCAGTCAAGCTGGTTTATCTATTTCTAATCAATACTATTCTTTTGGAGTAGATATTCTTAACAATAAGCTTACTGGTAAGTTTGTCGGGCTTCGAATTGGCCATCAGAACGTTGGTGTTATAGGCAATATTCTTGCCCATCACAACACAGTGTATGGTGGAATGGAGCACAAAAACGGTACTTCTCCAGTGGGTGGAGCAAATAGCATACAAATTCGTGACAATATTATTGACAGCATCGGATCGTCGAGACCTGCTATTTTCTGCTGTAACACTGGAGATGGTGGAGCATGGGCCTCTGAGATTTCCGAGAGAGACTACAATCTATATTCCACATCTAGCTCCATCATCGCAGGTATGTGGGGAAGCAATCGCTTCACAATGTCTACATGGAACTCATTTGGTCAAGATATTAATAGCATTGTAGGAAGCCCTATGCTCATAGGCCCAGCCTTCCGTGACTACACCCCGCTCCCCAACTCCCCGGTCTGCGGCGCGGCCAGTGACGGTTCTGACATCGGCGCAGTTCCCTGTAACTGATGTTATTGATAAGAGTGTAATGATCGGCTGACTGCCAGCCGCAAGACAGGCCGAATATCCATAGGGATGTTCGGCCTTTTTTATTAGGGTGACCCGTCCTGAGTAAAGTGTGGACTTACTGTTCACCAGTTATAACAGCCAGTTATGGTAAGGCCTGTCCATCAAATAATACTTACAGGAGTCTCTGCGCTGTTTGCCTGATAGCGCCTGTAGTCGAGTGTAGATATCATCCCGCTGCACCAGCTCCCTGGTGTCCGTCTGACCTCCTCTTCCCGACATCGCCTGTCTGAGCATACGACTGCCAATCATGGCGATACGCAGTTTAGGGGCGTCCACGCATGCATAAGACTGCAGGTTTACATTTGGCGGTTTTGGCAGGCTGAACAACACGTCCAGAATCGATGGGTTTTCCACATAAACCGCATACATCATAACGCTCCAGCCAAAGTCATCCTTCTGGTTCAGAAGCGCCTGATAGGAGCTTAAATACTTCACCGCCTCTTCATTCTGGTAAAGAATCGCCAGCATCAGCGCGTTGCGGCCAAATTCCGTCCGCGCCATCAGTACTTTTTTATCCAGCCCGCGTAGTTCTTTGATTTTGTTGCGAGCCGCCAAACGATGGGCGATATTCCACTGGTCGATGGAAGACACCAACGCCATGGTGAAAAAAGGATTTTCGTGCTTTTTCGACTCAATCACGGCGGTATACATAGCGTCATAGTTATCGCTACGGGGAAACTTCACGCCAGCGCGAAGCGCGTCCAAGAGCGCTTCATACATCCCATCTCGAGCCAGAAAATTGAGATAAGACACACCAGGAGCCCCTTGCGTATCTTCAAGCGAGAATGCGTCCAGGTTGAAGCCCTGCGCCGGATAGCGGGAGTCCTTGGCGTTTTTCATCAGTTCGGGCCATGCCGTGTCCACTACCGAGTCCCACTGCAGCTTATCCGCTGCATACAGCGCGCTGGCTCTCGCTTCTTCCGATTGCCCGTGGGCCGCGCACGCAAGCGACAGAAGCATGATAGCGCCACTGATGCGCGCCCCCTGCAATCCAGGCCTCTTGAACAGCCAGGCGCCCAGAGTGAAAAACGCCTTCATGATTCGCTATCGCCCCCGAAAAAGTATTCATCCAGCATTTCCGCAGGGCTTCGTTTCTCCAATGCCGCCAAAGCCGCTTTTTCCTCCTCCGATACAAAATCTTTCGACGCCAGGCGTTGCAGGTAAATATCCTTGGCCGTCAAATTGCCGTTATTGGCTCGCAGGGTCGAAGCGCCCAGGCTGGGCAGACTCTGCACCAGTTCCGGCGACGCCCAGCTCACCAGATAGTGCGCCAGAGTATTCCCGTCTTTATCCACCCATTCCGCAGCGGACTGATCTTTCAACAACCAGATCACCAGTCTCTCCGTATTGCTGCGAGTCCCTTTGAGAATCAAGCGAATCTTGCCTTCCCAATGTGGGAAGTCCCGTGCGATATCCCAGAGCACTTTCTGCTTAACGCCCGGAGTCTCAGCCTCAATTTTGTTCAAAAAGTCAGCAACGCTTTGCAGGTGTTCTCCTCCATCACGCTTCATCCCGGTCATCCCCGCCAGCGTACAAGCCAATTGCGGTTGACGAACCAAATACTCTATCCCCCCTTTTTTCATCTGCACCTGTGATGACGAACGTCCAGAGCTTCGCCAAGAGCTATAGTACGAGGCGGAATCATTAGGGACTTTTATTATGTTGCGATTGTCGACACCCACATAATGAAAAGCGCTGGACAGCTCGTCGCAATTCAAGGGCAACTCTCTAATAGCTTTCGGAAGTAGAGAAATGTCCTTCGCCTTGAGTAGGTTGGCGGCGATAACCTGATCCCGCTCTGCTCGCTGGCTTTTGGAAAGCTTATCGTCGTTAAAAGCTATCGCCGGGTGCTTGAGCAGCGTCTCCACGCGTTCCTGTTTATCTTCCGCCACCGTAGCGACGATCCAGCCGACTTTATCCAAATCCACCACCGGCCGTGGGGGCAGTATCTTCAAAAAGTCATTAACATTATGCTTGGCGGTCCATTCCCAAAGGGGCTCAAATATAGATTCTTCTATGGCGTTCACTAACCTCTTGTTCTGCTCATACTCAGGCGCCAGTTCATCACCAAGCGCTTTGCCATCCAACGCCCGGCGACTGTGATCTTCATTTAAAACAGCCAAGCGCCGCCGCCAGGTATTCCGCAAGTCGCGGCTATATAACTGGGTCCCCAGATATCTTGTAACCGCCTTACCAATATACTCTAGAGGTTCGCTGTAATAGCCCATATAGGAACCGTTATAGCTCTGAGAGATCGACTCCTGGCTTAGCCATCGTTGATACGACTGTGGTGCGGAGGACAGCTTTTGCAGCAGCAGCCAGAATGTTTCGTCATCAAATACACGGTTCTCGCCAATGCCTCCATTAGCGTAGTCAACGGTTATGTCTCCCAAACAACCGAGGCCACTGACGTTATCCAACGCCAGCTTGATGTGCGCCTGGTTATTGGTCAATAAAGCCTGATACAGCAGGTTGAAATCCCTGTCTTGATCACAGACCGGCCACCCCATATTAAGTGCCGCCTCCGTAATTCCTGGCCAACGCCAGGACGCAATCACTGGGTTTAATATCGCTGACAATAGAAATGGCATAACCACAGCAGATAAGCCCGCGATGAGCCCCCACTTAACTTTGCGCGGCATAACAATAGGCGGCGCAGCAGGCTGAGGTTGGGGCCTATATTGAGGTTGGGGTTGCGTCTGCGCCGTAGCGCGATGCGCCCTTCTCCCTTTGGGCGGTTGCGCCTTGGCGGGCCGCTTGGCTTTACGTTTTACGCTGTTCGCCGCTTTTTGTTCGACGGAACAGAACGGACACCCATTACCGAAGCTCAAGTGCTCCTTGTTATTCGGGCAGGGTTGCAACGGCGAATCATCCGCCGCCAATAACCAATGCAGGTGATCGCTCCATTCCTGCGCTGTCGGCCTGGCGTAGGGTGACTGAGTGAAGGCGTTTTCAAATAGCTGGCGCGTGCGCGTATCCAGAGACTGGTGAATGCTCCAGGGGGATGGGGCAATCCGGGGGTGCTCCTTTAAGCCATAAGCATATAGACCCGCGCCAATACGTTCGTGGTTAGTCGTAGGTAAATTGGCGCCGCCTTTGGGGGTTCCCTGAAACGGATGCACGCCTTGATTGAGCAATTGAAACAGGATGACGGCCAGCGCAAAACGGTCCTGCTCTTCACCAAGCTGATCCGGCCCCTGACGTCCCTTAATGGCTTCCGGAGCGATATAGTCAGGCGTGTACTGGTGCGCAGTGAAGCGCTTGCCAGCGCCTTGAATACTGAAACCGTCACAGTCCAGCAATGCAGTGAAGAAGGTTTCCCGATAAACATTGATGTTTACCGGCTTCATGTCGATGACATGATGGCGCTTGCGATGCAGCGCTGCGATCAGCGCAGCCAGATTCTTGGCGGCGGAAAGGCGGTATCCGTAGTGCTCAGGAAGCTTGCTGAACTGCCGTGTCTTACGGTTCAGCATCATTTCCAGTGAAACGGCTCGGGACAGATCGACGAAAGGCATCAGATAGCCTCTCAACTCGCCGCGCCTATTCGTCACAATGGACTGCGGCCAGGCGATTTGCACAAAGCGATGTCCATCGTGCTCAATGTGGGACAGCTCCGGCGAATTCGCCAACATGGCTTCCAGCTTGGCGCGGCGTCCGGGGTCCTGCTCTGGCTTGTGATAGATCTTAGCGACCAGATCAGGGCGTCCCTCGACGCGGTATATGGCCGCATCCGCGCCTTGCCCCAAAGGTTTATCCAGCAGGCGGACGGCCCCGCCGCCCACCTCAATCAGCGTTTGCGTTTGGCCCATAACAACGTCTTATCGTCACCAGAAATACGGCGGGCGTTGGCGTGATCGAGAATCTGCTGGAGCGCAACGACGCCCCGCTCTTCTTCGTTCTGTTCCAGAAATGCGCAGACCGGAGCGATAAAGTCGCGGTCCAATCCATTAGCCGCGGGTTTGGCGGTAAAGCTGTAGGCGCCGTCAGTCACCAGTATCAGCTCATCATATTCAGAGGGCACCGGGGTTATGCGCAGATGCTCACGCCAGCGATCCTGGGTGAAAAAGAAAGTTTCTTCCGCGTATTCGCCGTTTTCCGGCAAACACAGCAGACAAGGCGCCCATTGACGCTCCTGCACCGCCGCCGCCATGCCATCGCCGATTTGCAGAACAAATCCGCCGCTGTCGTCCATGACAACAGCCGCCAGCGTCGCATGAAAGTCCGCCAGATTGGCGTCAGGATAAGCCTGCAGTAGTTGACCGCGACAAGTTTCGACGGCCTGCTCGGCAATCCTTCGTACGTAGGACTCTTGCAACGGCGCGGAAACGTTCTCAGCGAAGGCGTCCACGACACACTGGCTTAACATGCGGCTTCCTTGCTCCGACTGCGCCGCAGAACCCGCGCCGTCGCTTATCGCCGCAACCAGCCGCTCACCAATAACGCGCCAACTGAACGCATCCTGACAGGGTAGTCCGTCCCGGACATGGTGCGGGCCAGCAACGCTGGCCGCGACCACTTTCCAGGCCGGCTCTGGATAACTGCTTGTCATAGAGGATTAAACTTCGACTTCGGACCAGTCTGTCGCAGGCAACTGCACTTTTTCGCCAGGAGACGACACCGATACAGTGGCCATACTCCGGCTCAGCCAGACAAACAGCTCACGGAATTGCAGACCCTTCAGTTTCTTGGCGCCTTTGTTGGAAAACTGGTTGAGCGTCTCGAAGGTCGCCCCTTCCACGCCGATGGGAAAAATTACGACTTTACGATTCTGCTCCGCATGGCGGCAACGATCCGCGACTGTCTCCCAGTCGAAGTCTGTAGGCGCCCCGTCGCTGATGAGGATGATCCAGGGACGCGTGGAGGAAATGCCGTTGGCGTCATACGCGGCTTTCTGATCTTCGATTTTATCCAGCGCCAGATTCATGGCGGCGCCCAGCGGCGTCGTGCCGTTGGCGAACACTTCGGGGGCGTTAAAGTCCATCGCATCCACCCAGTCCGTCAATATTTCCGCCTGATCATGGTTGCCTGCGCGGATCACCAAAAGCTGCACACGCATCGCTGTGCTGGCGTCTTCTTTCAGGGCCTGCTCCAGCAACTTCAAGCCTTCATTGAGCTGTCTGATCGGCTCGCCAAACATGGAGCTGGAGCCGTCCAGCACCAATACGCAGGGCGTGCGCTGGCTGTTGTTATCATTAAAAACCACATCCGGTATCAAAGTATCAGACATACCTACTCCTCGTTTACTTCCGATGAATTCAGGCAAAAGAAACACAAAGCGTTATTTGTAAAAGCGACCCTTCATATAGCCGTCATATAGAAAAAAACCGCCTGTTTAGATGGGCATTCTGAAGGATATCAGGCGCTTATAAAAGCATTCAGAAACGCTTGCGTACGCTCTTTCTCCGGCGCCACAAAAATTTTATCCGGCGGCCCTTCTTCGAGAATCCTGCCCTGGTCGAAAAAGCAGACGCGATCGCTTATCTCCCGGGCGAAATACATTTCATGAGTCACCAGTAGCATGGTGAAGCTGTGCTCTTTGGCGAGGTTGCGAATCACGTCCAACACTTCATCCACCAACTCTGGGTCAAGCGCCGACGTTATTTCGTCCAGCAACAGAATTTCCGGCCGCATGGCTAAAGCGCGGGCGATGCCAACCCGCTGTTTCTGTCCGCCGGATAACTGCGCGGGGTAGCTGTCCGCTTTATCTTGCAGCCCGACCAGCGCCAGCAGATCCATTGCTTCCCGTTCCGCTTCCTGTCGGGATTTACCCTTCACTCGCATAGGGGCCTCGGTGATGTTACGGCGCACCGTCATATGCGGAAACAGATTAAAGTGCTGAAACACCATGCCCATATGGTTGCGCATCTTGCGCAGGTGTTTTTTATCAGCGGGAACAAGCCGATCGCCTTTGGACATATGCCATAACGGCTCGCCTTTCACCCTGACCACACCGCCGTCGATATCCTCAAGGGTCATCAGGATGCGTAACAGCGTGCTCTTGCCGGAACCGCTGGAGCCAATGATAGACACAATCTCGCCTTCTTCGACGCTGAAGTTAAAGTTTTCAAATAACGCCAGTTCGCCGAACTGCTTTTTTACATTCTGAAATTCAATAATGGGAGAGGTCATCGTAGGCTGAATCCTTCTTTGGGAAAACGACGCTCGATCTGATGTACGCCCAGCGCAGCGACAATGCTGAACGCCAGGTAAAGCAAGCCGACCAGCGTGAACGGCTCCAGGTAGCGGAAATTTTCAGAACCCAGGATTTTGGCGGTCTGCAACATTTCCAACAAGGTGATGGCGGAGAGCTGAGGGGTTTCCTTAAACATGGCGATGATATAGTTGCCGGTGGCCGGAATCATCGCCCGCAACGCCTGCGGCAATACGATATCGCGATAGGTCATGAACTGAGACAGGTTAAGCGCTCTGGCGGCTTCCCACTGCCCCTTCTCCACCCCATCGATGCCGCTGCGAAACACTTCAGACAGATACGCTCCATAATGCGCGCCCAGCGCCAGCACGCCAGTGGTCATGGGCGACAGACTCACGCCAAACTCCGGCATGACGTAATAAAGGAAAAAGATCTGCACCAGCAACGGCGTGCTGCGCACAAACTCAACCACCCAGTAGACCGGCCAACTGATCCAACGTGAGGGGCTGCGTCGCAACAATGACAAAGCCAGCCCTACGCCAATCGCCAGCAGGCTGCCCAACAGGGTCGCGGATAAGGTTATCTGCGCGGCGTTCAATAAGTCCGGCAACACTTCCCAGGTGAAATCCCAGTCCCAATCCAGTTCTATCATGAGCGCAGACCTCCTCTATCCAGGCCCCGGCCCAGACGCGCTTCCAGCCACCGGAACAAAAAGGCCATCGCTTGCGCCATCACGAAATAGATCAGCAATACCAGACCAAAAATCTCCCCCACCTGCAAGGTTGCGTCCGCCAGGGTTTTGGCTTTGTAAGTAAGGTCGCCAATGGTGATCAGAGATACCAGTGAGGTCGCTTTCATCAATTCGATAGCGAGGTTGCCGAACGGCGGAATCATATTGATCAGCGACTGCGGCAGAATAATGCGCCATAACCGGCCCCAGGGCGTAAAGTTCAACGCCACCGCCGCCTCGTACTGCCCTTTGGGCACAGCCAGCACAGATCCTCTCACCACCTCCGCGCCATAAGCGCCGATATTCAATCCAAGCGCAATGACGCTCGCCGTCATCGCATCCAGATTCAAGCCGAAAAACGGCAGCACAAAATAAATCCAATACAGCTGAATCAAGGCGGAAGTGCCGCGAAAAAACTCAATATATACCCGCGCTATCTGCCGCAACGGGGTGGGCGCGAATAGCCGCGTCAAGCCGGCGATAAAAGCCAGCGCCCCCGCTACGGGTAGAGACAGGCAGAGAATTTTTAGGGTGATCCAGGCGCCCTGGAGCAGAATAGGCGTCAGTTCGCTCAGTTCCATGAGATAAGGCTTAGTTACACAGCTCCTGGGTAGTGATGTCGCCCGGCAAAGTGTGCTTACCGAATCCGTATTCCTGCACCATGCTGACGTGCTGCTCCGTTCCCAGGAAACCATCCAGCACTCGATTGAAGTTGTCGCGCAAGGTTTCATCGCCCTTACGGAAGCCAAATGCGCCGTAGCCTTTGACGGACTCCCCATCAATCTTCAGCTCATCAAACGGCTGCGCCAACTCCACGCGCTCATCTTTCTGCGCCAGTTGCGCCATGGTCAAACTGGTGCCCGCTAGCGCATCAATGCGCCCGGCTTTCAACGCCGCTACGCCAGCAGGATAGTCCGGCAACGTCACAATGCGGTCCATCGGCACGCCGAATTTCTTCGCGTAGCCAAATTCAACCGCGCCAGCCATCACGCCCATTTTTACTTCATCCGCTTTTTTCACATCGCCATAGCCATGCAACCCTTTGGGGTTACCGTCAAGCACCAGAAAGCCTTCGCCGATGGTGTAGGTAGGGTTGGAAAACAACACCTGTTTGCATCTTTTGGGGTTAACGTACATGCCGGCGGCAATGACGTCGAACCGGCCTGCTTTCAACCCGGGAATCAGGGAGCCGAATTCCGTTACGACCACTTCCACATCATCCACACCAAGCTTGTCCAAAACGTACATGGCGATGGATGGAGCCTCTCCCGCGGGCTCACCCATGGGAGTGAGATATCCATAGGGACGCTCGTTGGCGACGCCCAGGGTGATCTTGCCTTCTTTGCTGATCTCATCCCAGGTGTCAGCCATTGTGACGGTGGAGAGCGCGAACAATATAAACGCGAATATACTTTTCATGACTTCCCTCGAATTCCTTATATGACTAAACAAAAATGTCTATCGAAATCCTTAAAAATCATAAGTAGGTGAAAGTTAATTCTCAATAAATATTTTGAATTCTAATAATATTTGCAACCTAGCCATCCTCACCAACAGTTCCGCAAGCCCCTGAAACAGAGGCTTTCAGGGAGTTAACCGGCGTCTCAATCAGGTTTTGCATTACAATAGCGCTCCAACCTTGCCAATAAATATTCGACATCAAACTTATGCGTCGCTATTCGCTTTCCTGTTCCCATATATTCGCCAGACCATTCCGTCATTTCATGACGCACAAACAGGGGCTCACATTGCTGCTGGCAGCCAGTATCCATCTGTCTGCACAGGCGGCTCCCATGGAAATATCGCTGCAGTTCACCGAACTCCATTCCGTTAAAAACAAGGCTCAAGGGCTAACGGAGCCATCCGGGCTGACGCTCGACGCCAACGGCGGACTCTGGACAGTCAGCGACGACACCGCCAAGTTATTTCTGCTGGATCGTCAGGGACAGGTGCTCAAGAGCATCGATGCGCCTGCATCCGGTTTTGAAGGCGTCGCCTATGACCCTGAACACCGCCGTTTGATCGCGGTTAAAGAGGAAAGCAACGCGTTTTTCATTTTCGACCTCGCGTCTGGCGAACCAGTGGCGCAGCGTCGCTTATCGGACTTCGAGGACTTCGCCCAAAGCGCGACCTTTTTTTCTCAAACCAAAGAGAATAAAGGTCTGGAAGGAATCGCCTGGAACCCCGCAGACGCAAGCATTTACGCTATAAAAGAAGGCGATCCCGGCGTACTTCTGCATTTATCCGGCGATCTAAGCAAGGTGATAAGCAGCGTCAAACTCGCGGAAACCGGCGTCAGCGACGACGATATCGCCCTGGATGACATCGACTACTCCGGCCTGACCGTGATCCCCGAGCACAACTTGCTGGCTATCGTCAGCGACAAAGCGGCGAGGATCTATTTCTATGATCTTACAAGCGGACGGGTTAAAAGCTCTGCGGCGCTGACCAAGCCTGGGAAAAAGCCCGGCAAGCTCAAGCCAGTGCGAAAGGCGGAAGGAGTTGCTTATGATCCGACGAGCCAAACGCTCTATGTGATTAGCGATAAAGACGCCGAGTTGTATGTGTATAAAGTGGTAATAAGCGAATAAGAAGCGTGCGACGCCAGAGTCATTAATACTCTGGCGCGCCGTTGATCAGACCGGCGACGCCGGCCTGCGGGAATCAGTACAGCGCCGATTCATCCTCCAAGACTTCGTTGAGTACGTCCAGGAACAGCTTGTCCGCATCACTCATGTTTTCTGGAATGCGGATGGTGGTGCTGGCGCTGATTTCATCAGCCATTTTACGTTCCGCGTCTTTTTCCTGCTGCAACCTGCGTGCGATTTCCATGCACTTAACCGGAATGGTGGGATCCATCAGCACTTTCTTAATGAAGCCCCGCATCTCCGCAATCATTTTTGCCTGCCGGCTCTCTTCCGCCATACTCATTGGCGATCTCCTATAACAGCTTGTTCTAATAATTTATTCCGCAAAAACCAAGAGACAACGTATCTGAGTTCTTATAGTGAGTATAGTGAGGGTTTATCCATAAAAAAACCCACGCCCGACGCCTTCATGGGAGTCGTCGAACATGGGCTGATAAGTACCGCTGACGCGGTGCGTATGAGACAAATCAAACCAGAAAGGATAGCTGTTAGGCCGCTATCTGGTTGGCCAAAGCAGAATGTCATGCATCGCCTCGCTCCAACACTGTCTGTTTCGACATTTTTTAGGCTAATATAGCCAATCCAAGCGATGACGGGTAAAAGCATGCAGCAAGTCACAATTCTCGGTTTCGACTACGCGGTATCTTCCGCCATTACCGGCGTGGTGGATTTGCTGGCGATGGCCGGGGTCACCTGGAATCACATTCAGCGCAGCCAGCCCCATCCCAAGTTCAATATCCGCGTAGCCACCCGGGACGCCCAGCCTGTGCGCTGCCATAACCGGCTGCTGATTCAGGCCGACGCCTGCTTTGACGATATTAAGCCGAGCGATATCCTGGTTATTCCCTCCATCGCTGGCGATATCGAAAAAACACTGACGCAGAACCCTCAACTGATTGAGGTTCTGAAAACCATGAATGGTCAGGGAACAATCATCGCGGGCAACTGCACCGGCGCCTTTTTCATGGCGGAAGCTGGCATTCTCGACAACCGCACTGCGACCACCCACTGGGCCTTTGTGGACATGTTCCGCCAGCGATACCCCAGCGTGGACCTGCGGCCGGAGCAAATGCTCACCGCCTCGGAAAACGTGTTCTGCTCCGGCGGCGGCATCGCCTGGCTGGATTTGTGTCTGTACCTGATCGAACATTTCTGCGGCCACGAAGTGGCGGTGCAGACCGCCAAAACCTTCGTCATTGATATGGGACGCACCTATCAATCCAGCTATTCCTCCATGCGGGCGCGCAAATATCATCGCGATGAGGATGTGCTGCGGGTGCAAAACTGGCTGGAAACGCACTGCGATCAGGACGTGCGCATCGACGACCTGGCGGGACGCTTCAATATGAGTCCACGCACTCTGGCGCGCCGCTTTAAGGCCGCCACCGGCGATACGCCGCTTGGCTACCTGCAGACATTGCGTCTGGAAGAGGCCAAAAAGCTCCTGGAGGAAACCTCCGACAACGTCAGTCAGATCACGCTAGCGGTGGGTTATGAAGACGTCAGCTCTTTCACCAAACTGTTCCGGCAAAAAACCGGCCTGACGCCGAAAGAGTATCGAAACAAGTTCCAGCGGCGCAGCATAACCTGATGTCCGAAGCCAACCCTATGTCTGAAGCAAACGCCACCCTCTCCAACGCGGATGTTCCCGTCACTGCGCCGCCGCTTCAGCCGTTTTATTACCTGGACAACTTCCTTACCCTGTTGAGCTGCGTGGAGGCTCAATACGCCAACCTGCTGAACGCAGAAGAAAGCGCCTATATCCAGAATTTCCGCTCCCTGACGCGCACGCAACAGGCATTGCTGGTGCGCTTGTACGGGCGCAAAGGCCCGCTGTTTCGTAGCGACAAACTGGCTTATACAGAGATTCCCCAACTTGGCGAAGACCTGGATATTCTTGCCGACAAGGGCTGGATTGAATTCAATCCTGATGCAGAAGCCCCGGCGTTACTGGCCTTGTTGACCAAGGAGGAAATCCGCCAGAACTGGCGTGCGGAAGCCCCTCGCAGCAGCAAACGCGACAAACTGCTGGAAGGACTTGAGCTGACCTGCGCGGACATTTATCAACAGGGCGACTTCCGCTTTCTGCAGCTGAACCATACCGATTTAGTATTGCTGTTTCGGCTGCTGTTTTTCGGCAACCTCTATCAGGACCTGACCACCTTCGTCACCTCTGATTTGGGCGTCATTCGCTACGAGAGCTACCAGCTCGATCCCGAGCACCGACTGTTCGCCGCACGTGAGGATATCGATCACATCAAGCAACTGGTGGCGCTGGCGGACGAATATTCCGCTCTAGAAACTCTAAGCGTCGACGTATGCGCCGATATTGTCGCCAGAACGCCGGCGCCGGGAGATAGCGCCGTCCTACGCCGTCGCCACGATCGCTTCTGCAATAAAGTCGCTCGTGATCTGGAGCGCCTGCAGGATCTGGATCTAGCGTATCAGGTTTACCAGCGTACGGAGACGCCACCATCGCGGGAGCGCCGCGCCCGCATTCTGTTCAAGCAGGAAAAATATGAGGCGGCGCACGATATCTGCGCAAGCATCATTGACTCGCCTTACACCGAAGCGGAGTTGATTTTCGCTGAGCAGTTCACCGACAAGTGCGCCAAAGCACTGGGCCGCCCAAAGGACCGTTCTTCGCCTTTCCGTCCCCTACAGCGCTTGCTCACTATCGCCGCCAATCCCGAGTTGCGGGTGGAGGAACTGGTGCGCTTGGAGGTCGCCGGGGCGGGCGGAGTTTGTGTCTACGTAGAGAACTGGCTCTTCAATGCGGTATTCGGGCTGACCTTCTGGCCGGCTGTCTTCGCCCCGGTTTCCGGCGCTTTCAGCCATCCCTATCAGCATCGCCCCCATGATCTTTACGACGCCAGCTTCACCAAGAAGCGTCATACGCAGATCCAGGCCGCTTTCGCTTTATTAAACGCAGAAGACTGGCCGGAGGTCATACTGGCGCGATGGCGGGACAAATTCGGCCTGAGCAATCCATTCGTCGGTTGGCCGGAAGCAGGAGAAGACCACCTGCAGATAGCGCTACAGCGTATTCCCCGCGAGCATTGGCGGGCAGTCTTTCAACGCATGCTGCGGGACTTGCGGGAGAACGGCAGCGGCTTTCCAGACTTGATTCACTTCCCTGAACAGGGCGGCTATGAATTGCTGGAAGTGAAAAGCCCCACCGACAGCCTGCAACCTAATCAAAAGCGCTGGATGGCGACGTTCGAGCAAAATGGCATCCCTTACCAACTGGTTCAAGTCACTTGGCTATAAAGACTTCGCCTCCGGACAAACTCTCCTACAAGCTCAGCGTTCGGGAAGCCGCTCATTTTCTTGCGCTGTTGGGCGATCTCGACCATCAGGATCGGGACACCGCCAGCGCCCGCGAAGGGCAGCTTGCGCACAAGCAGGTTCAGGAAGGCTGGCCGGCGGACTACATCAGCGAAGCCCCGGTAAAGATCACCCTCTCCGAAACGGACTTTCAACTACAACTGCAGGGGCGCATAGACGGCCTCCGCATTGCTGACGACCATGTGTTGTTCGAAGAAATCAAAACGCTGCGCCAGGACCCTCAGCATATCCCCCTTGGACTGGCGGAAAGACACCGGCTGCAGCTGTTGCTGTACGCCCTGCTGTGGCGACGGGAGCAAACAGAGCCCCCACTAACGCCGATCAGGCTGCGTCTGACTTATGTGCGCGTTCCGGACATGGAGCAAACGCAGTTTGATAGCGAAATGTCCTGTGAGGAAGCCGAACAAGAGAGCGACACGCTGTTTCAGCGTCTGCAAGAGTGGTATCGGCGTCTGACCGAGCATCGACTTCAACGTAACGGTCTGCTGCGCGATCTCAACTTTCCTTATAGCGGATTTCGCCCGGGTCAGCGGGAGTTGGCGCGCCAAACCTATCTTAGCCTGCGCGACGCCAGTCAGGCGCTGATAGAGGCGCCCACTGGAAGCGGCAAATCACTGGCGACGCTGTTCCCTGCGCTGAAGGCCATGGGGGAAGGTCACCTGGATCAAGTGATGCTGATCACCGCCAAGACTTCTTCCCAAGAAGCCGCGCTAAAAGCCACGCAGGATATGCGCCTGGACAATGCGCCGCTGCGCACCTTGCAGCTCCATGCCCGCGACCGTATTTGCGGGGGTGACTCCGTTTGCGATCCGCTGGACTGCCCACGCCGACGCGACTTCTATCAACGTCTACCGGAAGCAAGGGAGGAAGCGCTGGAAGCGGCATGGCTGGATGGCGAACGCCTGCGCGAGATTGCGCTGAAATACGATCTCTGCCCTCACGGTTTGCAGGGCGAGCTGGCGCCCTGGGTGGATGTCCTCATTGGCGACTATAACTATGCGTTTTCTCCCCAGGTCAGATCAGACAGCCTTTTCACTCGAAATCGTATCGGCCTGCTGGCGGATGAAGCGCACAACCTGCCTGACCGGGCGCGGGATCTGTTCTCCGCAGAGCTGTCCGAGGCTCCTTTCAACCGTATTGGCCGACAATGCAAGGCGCTGAGGAAAGACGCCAGCGCCGTCGCCAAAGCCATCAGGCAAATGCATATCACGCCCGAGCAGGCGCCAGGAAAAGGCCAGCAAGCGCTGGAGGCGCGTCTGCAGGATTTTTGCGCCGTGGCGGAGCACTGGCTGATGTCGCCCCAGGATTTGCTGGCGTCAGCGGATACGGAGCTGAATCGACAGGTGCAGGAGGCGATTTTCACCGCACAGGGCTGGATACGTCTGGCGCCCAGCATCGGCGACGATTTCGCCTGTTTCGAACGCGACTGGGAGCAACAGCGCGTCCTGAGTCTTCGCTGCCTGTCTCCCGCCCGTTTACTGCGGCCGATGCTGCAGGCCTGTCATGGCGTCACCCTGTTTTCCGCAACACTGACGCCACCGTATTACTACCAGAGCTTATTAGGCCTGGACGATAATCCCCAGCTTTTCCGTAGCCTGTCGCCTTTTCCGCCAGAGCATCTGGGAGTGTTCATTGCGCCCTATTTAAATTTCCGGCTGCGCAGCAGAGACACGCAATTGGACGCAGTGTGCGCGTTGATCCAGCAGAGCATCGCCTCCCGACCTGGAAACTATTGGGTATTCACGCCAGCGTTCAGTTACATGGAGCAGCTCACTGAGCGCTTCGCCAAGCTGTATCCAGAGATAGAGTTTGCGCAGCAGACCCGACAGGCCAGCCAGGAAGATCAGCAGCGTTTTCTCACCCGCTTCCGCAAGGCCCGCGAGCTGCTGGGTTTCACCGTTATTGGCGGCGTCTATGGGGAAAGTATCGATATGGTCGGAGATAGTCTGGTGGGCTGCATTATTCTTGGCCCAGGTCTTCCGCAGATCAGTTCGGTCAACGAGCAGATCTCCGCCTATTTTGAGCGCCAGGGAATGGACGGCTTTGCCTACGCTTACCAATTGCCGGGCTGGCAAAAGGTGGTGCAAGCCGCAGGACGGGTAATCCGCACCGAGTCCGACAAAGGCGTTGTGATCCTGGTGGATGATCGTTTCACCAAACCGCCTTACCCTGCCTTGGCCCCACAACATTGGCGTCCGCAGCTCGTCAGAAGCAGTCAAAATCTGCAATCCGGTCTTACTCAATTCTGGTCGCAAGACCCAGCCCCTGATGACCATTGAGCAGCTATACGACGCTCCAGGTCCAGGAATAAAAAAAGGCCCCAAGCAGGGGCCGAGTAGCGTTCAAGAAAACATCATTCGAGAGGTTCGAACCGCTGGTCTGACGAGGCAGACTGCGCATTCGCTGTGTCTTTCTAAGTGTAGGCAAAGATAGGCAGTCCGCCAGAAAAAATAACAACTTCTCAACAAAATAAGCATTATGCATCGTCGCCACCCGGGCAAGGTTAAGATCGTTTAGGGCCTTCAGATCCGGCGCCTTTATATTTGATCTCAGGCATTGAAGCTTGAGCTCCTATGCTCAGATCTATACATTCATGAGCCAAAATTCAGGAAAGATACTTCTGGCATGAGAAAAGTATCCCGTTACTTGCACTTTACCCTGGCGCTTATCTCAACTCCTTTTTTCTCAGCTTGTGACACGTCGGGGGCGGCTATAAGTCATATCCAGGATAGCGATGGCGATTTTGATATTTGTGAACTCGCGCTGCCTTCAGATGGCGGAAGCATGGCCTATTGCATTGATACCGACGGTGAAAAAATGTGGGTAACTTTCGACAAGGCGCTTGAGTCAGAGCATCCTTGCACCTTTATCCTAGGCCAGCTTGAGGGGCGGGCTCAAAGAGTTAAACAAGGCTCCGATCAGGAGAAGATATTAATTAATTCCTTCTCCAAGTGGCTGACTAACAATGCCAGCAAAGAATCCATAAATACCTTTAGCAAACAATCACTGGCCGATTTCCATAACGAGGAAACAATGCATGCATACCTAGTCTGGCATATGCTGCAAAGCGTAAAAGACAGAAAAAACAGCGCATATTGCTCAACGAAGTAATAGCGTCACGCCTTAAACCGATAAGTTCCTTTTCGTTATTTCCAATAAAATCCCGCCGAATCTAAACTACCCATACCGGGCATGGACTCTCAACGCCCGGGCAGGATGCCTTTATCACTTCAGGATTATGATGGAGGGACGCCATGACATTTCTTCGCTGTATTTCTATCGCACTTTTGTTTGCGATTTCCAATGCCTTCGCTGACCCGATTCAGGACAGCGTTTCCAACCATTACAAGGCCGGCTGGTATCCGAACGTTTATGAAAACGAGGGTCCTTTAACCTGCCCGAAAACCTGCCGCGCCTGGACAGGTTGGCGCGCCGAAGGTGAACGGACTCCCTATGACGAGCATAAAGCCACCTATGTGTGCAAGTCGAACAACATCGACACCATCCCCTCACCAACTGACAGAGACATGTGGCTCTACGGAAACCAGTTTGGTGATAAAAAAGCCTGCTTCATGGGAACGCCCAGTGAAAAGACTATCGTCAGCGAGCGTTATTACTGCCTCTGCGTCAGCAATTGCAGTGGTCCGGACTTGGTAATTCGTACGGTATACGACCCTGTATGGGATTCTACGACCGGCGAGTCCGTCATAAAAATTGTCGTCACGAATGTGGGCGTCAGCATGTCTGCGGCAACGGACGCACGCGTCTACGATCCCGGTACGGGCGCATCGAACGTACAGCCCGTCCCCGCACTGGCGCCGGGAGCTTCCGCTGGCGTGGCATTCCGGCTTGGCTATTGGGTATTCGACCCTGACGCCGAACTGCACTTCATGGTGGATTATTCCCACAAAGTGGACGAGTGCGACGAAAGCAATAATACCGCTATCTACAAAAAGCAGGGATAGTAATCACTGTGCGGGAGGCAGGTTAACGGCGCTCTTCTGAGCGCCGTCCCCGCCCAAAGATAAAGCGCGTTACAACCAAAACCGCCATAGTGCGAAAAGCCCCATGCCCGCGGCGATGGTCGCCAGCAGATTTCGGGTGAGCGCGGCAACAATGATCGCCACGACCGCCGCGACCAGATAAGGATTACGCCAGTCAAGCCAAAGCTCGCCTTTCGGAACCAGCACAGCAGGCGCAATAATCGCCGACAGGACCGCCATCGGCGCATAGCTCAAAGCTCTCTCCACCCATGGATTAAGACGCAGCCGATCCGCCAGGGCGAACGGCAGATAGCGAATGCCGAAGGTTACCGCCATCATGCCCAATAACATGGCCCACTCCATCAGCAACCTCCTTCGGCCAGTTCAGACTTGCGGTCTTGCAACGCCACTTCCGCGCCCAACCCGCAGAGTATTCCCGTCAGCGCCGCCGCAAACAGCCCCAGCTGATGCGGCCAATCACGCCACCATACCGAACAGACGCCAGCCGCCAACACCGCCGCCAGGCGAGGACGGTTAACCACCTGCGGCGCCACAATACCGATAAAGGTCACCGCCATGGCCACATCCAGGCCCCAGTTTTCGATATCAGGAACCCACTCGCCCAAGGTCAGTCCCAACAGGGTGCATAGCTGCCAATTGAGGTACATGGACAGCGCAGACCCCAGGTAATACCAATGAAACTGCCCTGTATGCTCGCCGCCCAGGCGGCCGGCGACAACAGCGAAGGTTTCGTCCGTCAGCCAAAACGCCATCGGCGCCCGCCAGCGCTGCGGCAAGGTGCGCACCATGGGAATCAAGGTGACGGCGTAAAGAAGATGACGCAGGTTAACCACAAAGGTAGTCAGGACGATCAACCAGGGAGACGCTCCCGCCGCCAGTAAACCCAGGGAAATAAACTGAGCCGAGCCGGCGAACACGATCAAAGACATCGCCAGCGTCGCCTCAAAAGACAGCCCATTCACCGGCCCCAGGGTGCCGAATACAATGCCAAATGGAATAGCGCCGACGATCAAAGGAATCGTGTTCTGTGCGCCGGCTCGGAACGCCTGTCCGGGCGATTCAAATGCGTGAGTCGTCATAAAAGAACTGCTCTAAGAGATTAATTATTTGCTTATAGAAAGCATCGAAGATGAGCGCATCAGGGTCGTCAAACTAACAGACTTTCGCAAAACGTCCTGGAGAGACGCCCATAATTCGCTGGAAGTGACGGCTTAAGTGGCTTTGATCGGAAAATCCTGTGGCCGCCGCCACATCCGTCAGGCTCAGCCCCATCCGCAGTAAATGCTGCGCGCGGCTTACCCGCACCTGATTCAAATATGCGTGCGGAGGCATGCCCGTCATGCGCGTAAACAACCGCGTCAGATAGCTGGGGCTCAACCCGGTACAGTCGGTCAAATCCTTTAATGAAACTGCGTCGGCATAGTGCGCCTGCAGATATTCCTTCACCTTGGCCACCGCCCAGTGCGAGCCGCCCTTCTCCAGAAGCTGACGGGGACGCATACGGGCGTGCCGCTGCATCAGCTGCCCCATCATCTGGTAATAAAGCGTCTCACAATGCAGCGGCTCATCGCCCTGCTCCAGAAGACAGTGCAGAACCTGCAGTCCTCTGGCCAACTGTGGATCGCGCACCACCGGCTCCGGGAACCAGGGCTCAACGCCAGGACCGAATATATCCGCGATAACCGGCGCCAGTTCGGCCGGAGTGGGATAAATCGCCCGATAGGACCACCCTTCTTCCGTCGCGGTGCGCCCCGTGTGCACCTGATCGGAATTAACCAATACGATACTGCCGACAGGCGCAGTATGCTCAGCGCCATCGCGAAGGAAATGCTGCGCCCCTTTTTCAATGACCGCCACGCAGTAGCCCTCGTGCACATGCCGGGGAAAGTGCTGTTTGACGAAGGTGGCTTTCAGAATCTCGACGCCGCCTAGCGCTTTGTCCTGCCAGTACTTAGCATGCTCAATCACAAACCGACACTCATGGTAAAGGTCACTTAACGATAAATGGGAAGGCCCAATATAGAGTCAGTCTAGCGGCTTCATTAACGGCTGTATTGTACGTTTTTGCTCTTTGCGCTGCGGATAACGCACGTTAAGGTTGCAAATGGGACGGAGGATGCGGAGAGAGTTGAGTTAATTGAGTTTGCCGGTGGCGGGCCAAGGGCGTGTGACGATTGAGAAAAAAATTCGGCGGCTGACAGCCAGGTCGCTGGAACCAGCGCCTGCAGCCATTCTGATGAAGATCAGCTCTTCTTTCTTTTAACCTGAGAAGCGGCGACTCCGCCGTTCATAACTTCTGCGATCTGGCGCAGTCCCATATTTCTGCGATATCGGCAGTCCCGTTGCTCATCCGTAGTCGCCCAGATCTGCTCCTCAGCCCATTGCGGCGCATCAGGAACATATATCGGAGCGTAGCGTTTGATCGCCTCCTCAACCATTTGCTGAGGCGTGGGCTGCTTTTGCTTATCCATATGCATTACTACCTGTATCGTTTAAGAAATTCTGATTCGCTTGGGTTGTTTCCACCACATCGGCGGCAGCGTTTCGAAACTTGCTGTGATCCCATGGACCGCGCCATAGACTTGCCGGAACACTTACCAAATCCGCCTCCGCAAGCTACACCCAAACATGAGTAACTATCTTTTTTCTCGAAACCGCCGAGTATAGGACGGGAACCGTTTACAGACGATCACCCAAAGGATCTATATTTGTCCTAGTCCAGACCAGGCCTGGGCTCCCGATAAGTGAACATTGTTCAAAATTTTTCCAGAAATCTCGCCACTTAGCTGGATTGAAGGAACATTCAGGAAACAACCCGGAACTCTGACGCGCCGTCAGATCGGTTAAGAAGAGCGATATTTGAGCAGTATAGTGATGATAAGCACGGAAGAAATAGTTGAAAGCCGCGACACATCCTTGTGCCGGAAACGTTTTTACTGAGGAGTAGGACCGCCCTCAGTTTTCAGACGCTCGGCTTCCGCCTTGATCATCTGTTGCAGCTCCTGAATATTCGCCTGCACGCGAGAAGCGCCCAATTGAGCGCCCTTGCTCATCAGCTCAGGCATCTTCTGGATAGCTTTCTGTCCGGTTTCAGTCTGGTAGAAAGCGATAATCTCATTGAGCTCTTTTTCAGTGAAAGCGTCCGCGTAGATATTTACGAACTCTCCCTTCAGGGTGTCGTAGCTCATCTGCTTTTTAAAATACTTCATCATGACATCCCGGAATGGCGTCAGATTGGGATTTTGTTGCAGCTGGATCGTCATCATTTGTTCGATGGAGTGTTCCATCATGACTTCCATATTCATGACATCCAGCAACTTGGCTGCGGCTTTCTTGGCGCCATCATCCGCAGCGAAAGCGGAAGGGCTGAGTAGAATCGCCGTCATGACGCAGGCGACTACAGATTTCAACATCATTTTTCTCCTTGGGAATCAATGAATTTAAAGTCAGACGCTGCGGCCATTGTAACGAATCATTCACTCTGACGCCTTGAAAATCACTACAACCTGGGGTTTCCCCCAGGCGCTGGCGGCGCATCGTCCACACGCCCCAAACCACCGTCAGTTCCCGTCGACAAACATCTTATTGACCCGGTGAGAATAAGCCTTTAGTTTGCCTAGCTGGTAAAAAATCTAACCTAGAAGACAACTAAGGAGACTATATGGCCGGGCAAACGACTCATTCCCAGGTTGTAGTGTTGGGCAGCGGACCGGGGGGCTACTCCGCAGCGTTCAGAGCCGCGGATATGGGCTTGGAAGTAACCTTGATTGAACGCTATTCATCCTTGGGCGGCGTTTGTCTTAATGTAGGCTGTATTCCGTCCAAAGCGCTCCTGCACGTTGCTTACGTTATGGAAGAAGCGCATTCCGCCTCCGCCGTGGGCGTCACATACGCCAAGCCGGAAGTAGACCTGGATAAAGTGCGCGCGTTCAAAGACAACACGGTCAAGAAGCTGACCCAGGGCGTCCAGGGCATGGCCAAGGGCCGTAAAGTGAAAGTAGTTCACGGCTATGGCGAATTCGCCGGCCCCAACCAGATTACCGTGGACAACGAAGGCGTCAAAACCGAAATTACCTTTGACCACTGCATCATCGCGGCGGGTTCTCAGAGCGTTAAACTGCCTTTTATTCCTCACGACGATCCCCGCGTTCTGGACTCCACCTCCGCACTGGAGTTGAAGGAAATCCCCAAACGCCTGCTGATCGTTGGCGGCGGCATCATCGGTCTGGAAATGGGCACTGTATATGAAGCCCTCGGCAGCGAAGTCAGCATCGTCGAATTCGCTGATCAACTGGTCCCGGCTGCGGACAAAGACCTGATCGCCGTCTACAGCAAATTCGTCAAAGACCAGTTCAACGTCATGCTGTCCACCAAGGTAACGGCGGTGGAAGCGAAGAAAGACGGTCTGTACGTGACTTTCGAAGGCAAGAATGCGCCAGAAGGCCAGCAGTCTTATGACGCCATTCTGGTGGCGGTAGGCCGCTCACCCAATGGTAAGAAGATCGGCGCTGAAAAAGCGGGCATCCAAGTGGATGAGCGCGGTTTCATCAACACTGACAACCAGCAGCGCACCAACGTACCGCACATCTACGCCATCGGCGATATCGCCGGCAACCCGATGCTGGCGCATAAAGCCACCCATCAGGGCCATGTAGCGGCGGAAGTGATCGCAGGCCACAAGTGCGTATTCGATCCTAAAGTCATTCCTTCCATCGCCTACACCAACCCGGAAATCGCCTGGACTGGTTTGACCGAGAAAGAAGCCAAAGCAGCCGGCATCCCCTACAAAACCGCTGTATTCCCCTGGGTAGCCAGCGGACGCGCTTTAGGCGCCGCGCGCAGCGAAGGTAAAACCAAGCTGATCTACAAAGAAGACGGCACGCTGATTGGCGGCGGCATCGTGGGCATCAACGCCGGCGAACTGCTGGGCGAATTGAGTCTGGCCATTGAGTTCGGCGCGGATGTGGAAGATCTGGCGCTGACTATCCACGCTCACCCAACGCTGCACGAAACCGTTGGTTTGGCTGGCGAATTGGCGGCGGGAACCATTACCGACCTGCCTAACCCCATGGCGAAGATCAAGAAATCCTGATCACCTCACTCGCTATCCAAAAGCCGGCTTTCACGCCGGCTTTTTTGTTGCCCGGAGCAATCAAATCCGCCGCCATTGCAATTCGCCATAGCGGACATAATCTTTTTGGACTAGGAACTTTTTCGCTTTCCCTGTTACTTACAAGTTGAGGCGCTATGACCAGCAGGACGAGTCGGCGCTGCATTTATACCGGGTAGTATCAACCACAGGAGTATAGCGAGTTCCAATATGACTCTATATCAAACGCATATTCATCAATTGCTGCAGGTGATAGGAAACCGTTGCGGCGTTGATCTGACGCTGAAGAACGGCTACTGCACGCTCTCCTTTGATCAGGAGTCCCGTTTGCACGTGCAGGTCGGCCGGGATTCAGAAACGGTGGTATTCAGAATGCCTCTGACCCAGCCCCCCAACGCCAACAGGGAGACGTTTTACGCCAAACTACTGCACATCAACTCACAACCGGAAACCATGCTGGGGGCATGGCTTGCGCTATCGGAACACTCGGGTGCGGTGGAGCTATGCATGAGTCGCGAGGCGCTCAGCCTGGACGACAGCGAAATGGCCGCCATCCTGCTGAACATGATGGACATGCGGCAATCGCTCAGGCAGGAGCTGGAGACGCCTCAGAGCACGCCCAAGCCGTGCAGTCCGCACCTAGGCGCAAGCGTCCTGCACGCTCGCCATCAAGCGCTCTGAGGTCAATACAGGGCGCACTAGGGCTGAAGGTATCCGCCGACAGCCTGGATAATTCGGGGAGAATCCGGCGGCGACACCCATATCGCCAACGCCGTTTTCTCCTGACCTATCTGCGGCGGCGGGGGAAGTTCGATGTCCCACTCCCCTGCGCCCGTCGTCTGCATCCTGTCCAGCACGACAAAGTCATGCATCAGCATACGTCCGCGGTTTTCCCCTGCCTTGATCTCGGACGTCAGCCCCACGCCCAGGTATGCAACGTTCAAAACGGCTTTACTGGAAGCCGCAAACGAGGCATGTAAACGGCCGTCCTGCAACTGTGCTGACAGTACGCCAGGCTCGGCGTCACCGCCATGCCACCGTCTCGCCCCGGAAAACCAGCGACGCCACTCCTTGCTGTTCACCACAATGCCCGGCGTGTAAACATGGGCGACCAGACCTGAGCGTACGTAATCCCGCTGTCTTTCACTGTATTCCTCCCGCGAAAAGCGATCGGTCCAGCCCAGCTGATTCCAATAGTCCACATGAAACGCCATAGGGATGAAATCTTTAAACAGCCCCTTGTCCCCTTTCATTTCCGACAACCACTCATCCGCCCGAGGACAACTGCTACAGCCTTCTGAAGTAAAGAGTTCAACCACATCCGTGGCGTGTTTTGCGCTGACAAACTCCTGCGCAGAAGCCAGTAATGGCCACGCCAATAATATGCATGCAAACAGGTTAGCTTTCACTTTTCACTCCTCGCGCTTCAGAGGCTGTAGACATCAAGACGACAGCCTCTGGTCATTGAATAAAACCAAAGTCTGACGGTTTAGAGTCCGCTTAAGACAATCAGTTCCCTGGACGCCCCGATGCATTAGTTCCATTTTAAGTCTCTTCTCGACATCCAGATTCGACAGCCATCGTTGAAAACGCTTTCCAGAGAAAGCAATGGCCTCTTAAGAATAAGCCCCGCCAAAGCATCGTTATCAGGCGTTTCAGTTATCTCCCAAATCACCAGATGTAGTCCAAATGGGGGTTTGCAATATTTCGAAGGAAAGCTAGAGTATTTCGCACACATAATGAAAACGATTCCACTTCAACGTCTTGCCCCGTCTGAATGACCACGGACAAAGGCGTTACTTAATTAAGCACCAGCAAACACTCTCGTCGCGACGAATTACCGGGGGCGACATGACAGGCGCCGTCTTCCGTCCGTCATGGCTGCTGGCGCGCTAATACCGCATTGGCTATGTCGAAGTTGTGAACTCGGCTCCAGCCCCTCCGGCGTAAAGCTTCCTCGGGAGATTCCGACGCGCGCAGTGAGCGCGTCGGCCTTTTAACCTGACAATTACATAAGGTATCGCCAATGATTAAGCAGGGACTTAAAGCGACGGCTATCGCCGCGCTTATCGCAGCCGGGCCGGCAATGGCCTATGACTGCGCAGGACTGAGCAGCTGGGACGCCGCCGCCGTCTATGTCGGCGGCAAAACAATCCAACACAAGCAAAACGCCTACACCGCTAACTGGTGGAACCAGGGCGCAGACCCGGAAGTCCACTCCGGACAATGGCAGGAGTGGAAAGCGGAAGGCGCCTGTGATGGCGCCGGCGGCAATCAACGTCCCACCGCAAAACTGACCTCCCCCGGCGCAGGGCAAACATTCAAAGTTGGAGCAACGGTGGCGATTAACGCGGAAGCCTCCGATGCAGACGGCTCAGTATCCAACGTCGCCTTCTTCGTAGACGGCGCGCAAATCTCCCAGGACGCCACCGCGCCATATGCGGCCACCTGGACCGCCACCGCTGGCGCACATACCCTGAAAGTCGTCGCTACCGATGACCGTTCCGCACAGGGCGAATCCGCAACCGTTTCCATTAATGTCTCTGATGACGACACACAACCGCCCTCTTCGGACTGTGACGCCCCGCAATACGCCGCGGGAACCGCATACGCCAATGGCGACCAGGTGCAAAATCTGGGTCGGGTTTACGAGTGTAAAGTCGGCGGATGGTGCTCCTCCAGCGCCGCCTGGGCGTACGAACCAGGTAAAGGGCTTTACTGGGAACAAGCCTGGGGCGATCTTGGCGTATGCAGCGACGGCAACGCCGCTCCGACGGTTTCCCTGAGCAATCCTGCAGACGGCGCAATCATCCTCTCTGGAACAGCCATCAATCTGCAGGCGAGCGCCTCCGATAGCGACGGCGTGGTCACGGAAGTCTCTTTCTACGACGGTTCAAACCTGCTGGGCAGCACGGTAAACACGCCTTACGCCTATGAGTGGCTGAACGCGCCTGTCGGACAACATACGTTGACCGCCGTGGCTAAAGACGATGGGGGCAAGTCCACTACCTCCGACAGCGTCACCATCACCGTCAGCGACGAAGCCGTCGCCACCGCCATCACTTCACCGCAAAACAATGCGCGAGTCACGCTTGGCGCCAGCGTCAACATTAACGCCAACGCCAGCTCCATCAACGGAGATATCGCCAAGGTGGAGTTCTTTGTTAACGGAACCTCTATTTCCTCAGACGCCAGCGCCCCCTATCAAAGTAACTGGACGCCTGCTGCGGAAGGCCAATACCAGCTTACCGTCACTGCGACGGACAAAGACGGATACGAGGCCATGTCCACGCCCATCCTGGTGACTGTGCTTGGCGGCAAGACGTCTGATCGCGTTATCGTCGGTTACTGGCACAACTTCGACAATGGCTCCGGCTTCGTCAGACTGCCGGATGTCTCAGCGGACTGGGATGTGATTGATGTCGCCTTCGCCACACCCAAACTGGGCAGCCATTCCGACATGGAATTCTCTCCGTTCCAGATTTCACCGGCGCAGATGAAAGCGGATATCGCCGCTGTACAGGCCCGCGGTCAAAAGGTCATTATCTCCATCGGCGGCGCGGAAGCCGTGGTGAAGCTGACGGACGCCAACGCAGAGCAGGAATTCGTCGACAGTATGACGGCGCTGATTCGCGAATACGGCTTCGACGGGTTCGATATCGATCTGGAGGGCAGCTCTTTGTCTCTGGATGCTGGCGACACCGACTTCAAAAATCCGAAATCTCCGGTACTGACGCATCTGATCTCCGCCAGCAAGCGCATCATCGGCAATTTCGGCGGCAACCTGATGCTGACCATGGCGCCGGAAACCTACTATGTTCAGGGCGGCTTCAGCGCTTATGGCGGCGGCTCAGGCGCTTACTTGCCGGTCATTCACGCCTTGCGCAATGAACTCAGCTTCATTCATGTGCAGCACTATAACTCCGGCTGCATGCTGGGGCTGGACGGCAAGTGCTACAGCGTCAGCACTGCCGACTTCCATGTCGCCATGGCGGAAATGCTGTTGGCTGGTTTCCCTGTAGGCGGCAATGCCAACAACCGCTTCCCGCCCCTGCCAGCGGAAAAAGTGGCGATTGGCCTGCCCGCCTCAGCTTCAGCCGCAGGCAGCGGCTACACCTCGCCCTCGGTCGTACATCAAGCGGTGAATTATCTGGTGAAAGGGCAATCTTTCGGCGGATCTTACCAGTTACAGAATCCTGATGGTTATCCTGGCTTCAAAGGTCTGATGACCTGGTCCATCAACTGGGATCGCGTCAACAACAACGAATATCTGAAGAACCATAAGCCGTTCCTCAACGGTTTATAGTCCCTGCCTTGGGCGCCTTTCGGCGCCCTTTTTTCCACCACTGTTATCCCTTCTCCAATCCCTCGCGCCACTGCGTATATCGATTAACCTAATCGGCCAACAATTCGCCAATTACAATTTCCACACAAAACTTATCAAACAGATATTTCAATACAAAACAAATAGATACACTAGATCCGCCACCACTCCTCGCCGAATAAGACCGCCGTTACAGGTATCTTCACGTACCCTCACTCACTTGAATAAATAACTGCATACACTATAGTCCCCAGAAAAATGCGCATGTCTCTTGTTTTACCAAAGTGAGTTCGTTTCCACTATGAGTCTGACCATGTCAGCCCCCCGTTCAGGCGCCCTTGGCGTCATACCTCCTCTCTTCAGCATGCTGATCTTTGTTGTCGGCCATGGCCTGTTAACCACGTTACTGACCCTGCGCATGTCCGCGGAGAATGTTTCCACCTTCGCCATCGGTATGATTTCCACCGCGTATTTCGCGGGTCTGGTGATCGGTTCATTCGTCAACGCCAAACTCATTATCCGGGTCGGCCATATCCGCGCCTACGCGGCGTACGCATCTATGCTGGCCAGCGTCGCCATCATGTATGGACTGGTGGTGGAGCCTTACACCTGGGCCTTTCTGCGTCTGCTGGGCGGTTTCGCCACTGGCGGCCTGTTAGTCGTCATTGAATCATGGATGCTGGTGTCCAGCTCTTCCGAAAACCGCGGCAAGGTGATGGCGGTCTACATGATTCTCTTCTACGCCTCGCTGGCGAGTGGACAGCTGTTGCTTAAGTACATCGATCCTTTAACGTTGATTCCTTTCGCGTTAGCCGCTATCGCCGCCTCACTGTCCGTGGTGCCGCTTTCTCTTACTCGCGTGCCTATGCCGGAAATGGGCGAGCCGCATCCGTTGAGTATGGTGGAGCTGATTCGCCTTACACCGGCTGGCGTACTGAGCAGTTTCATGTCGGGAATGGTGTTGGGTGTGGTGTACGGGCTGTTACCGCTGTTCTTCACCCAGTCCGGCTATGACTTGGATTGGGTCGCCAACCTGATGGCGGTGGTGATCGTCGGCGGCATGGCGCTGCAATATCCGGTCGGCCGCGCGTCAGACCGCTATGACCGTCGTCTGACGCTGACAGCGCTGGCGGCGGCGCTGGCTATTCTCAGCAGCATCATGAGTCTGATGAGCTATGGCGCTGGCGGCAGCAACGCCACAATGGCGCTGATGATCTTCCTGTTGGGGGGCGTCGCGTTCTCTATTTATCCTATCAGTCTCAGCCACGCCTGCGATGAGTTGCAGCCGGAGCAGGTGATCAGCGCCAATCAGGGGCTGCTGATTGCTTACAGCATCGGCGCGATGACCGGACCACTGGTGGAGCCGGCCTTCGTTTCTATGATGGGACCAAAGGGCATCTTCACTTACTTCGCCGCCGTTTCCCTCGCCCTGGTTGGGTTCCTGTTATGGCGTCGGAGAGTCAGAACGCCTGTGCCCCTGGAAGAACACCAGGCTTACACGCTGACTACGCCGAATACGCCGGTGATGGCGGAATTCGACCCGCGTTCGGATCATGAAGAGATCACGGACGAGGAAAACAGCGAAGAAGAACAAGCGGCGTAACCTACTCCGCTTCCGACAAAGCCGGCTGCATGGGGCGCTTGTCGCGGTCCCGCAGCCCAACCAGCAATACGTCGCCGCCTGTGCTCACTCTCACTTCTCCATAGCGGGCGGCTTCATAAAACTCGCCAAACCCTTCCTGAAAGAAAAACGCGTCCGAAGCAATGTTGATCCGTCCGCCTCTGATCCGATACAGCAGCGCCACCTCGGATGAGCCCGCCTCATCCGCCGATTGCGCCAGGCGTTGAAAGCGAGCGACGTTATCCTCATCCAGCGTCGCAATCACATAGCCGTCCGCCGTCACAACGTCTTCCTGATCACCCAGCGCATTGTCGATTTGCCGGATCAGCGAATAACGCAGGCGCATATAGTCTCCCTGCATAATCGAGCGGGGATCGCGAGGAGCAAGTTCCAACAGCACGGTTTCACCGCTAGCCAGCAGTCTTTCTTTGGCGATGATCAGCCCGTTGCATACCAGTAGGACCAGCGTCAGGCCGCCCCAGAGAATTCGTCTGCGCATCATCTCAGTCATGATCTGGCCCCCTCTTCAACGACAATGCGATCCAGCAATTTGCGCACGCCAATCAGGACCGCGCCTGTCGCAACCAGACTGATTGACTTCGCCAACAGGCTGATTTCGATTCCGTAGAAGTAAGTGGTCAGAAACACGGACAAAAACACGACGCCCAGACCGATATAAAACGTGCGACATTGCGCGACGCCCACCACCAGAGCCAGAGAAGCGACCATCAACCCCGGGGCGTTATGCGCGGTTACCGCAGTAATAAGCACCGTCGCGATCAGGATTGCTGGCGCACGCTTGTCTTCGCCAAAGACAGGAAACAACACTCGCCATATCGACCAGATTAAAACCGCCGCTATTCCCAAAGTGGAAATCCAGGGGTTGGGGTAAAACACAAAATCATCCAGCAGATCCGGCAGCACATAAACCGTCGACAATAATAACCATCCTAACGCAGCGACGATCATGCCCGCCGCGAGAGGGGACGTCAGAGCTTCGTATCGGCGTAACCCACTCTGCGAGTCATTCAGGGTCAGCCAGGCGAATCCCGCCGCCAACAGAGGCGGCGCTACGGGTATCAGCGCCTGTTGCTTGTGGATATACAGCAGTATGGCTGTCGCGATGCAGATAAAGAGTACGGACAAAAAGCGATGCGCACGGTCTGCGAACAGCGGAATCAACGCCAGATTAAGCATGATCAGCGTCGCCAGTATGCCTTCCACATCGTCAACCAGATCCATCTCTTCCAGACCAAAGCCCAGCATCAACTGGCCAGCCATGCTGGTCGCCAACGCCACTTGGTTAATGAACAGGTGATCCACTAAACGACTCAGAACAGTCGCGCCAACGATGAATATTAGCCCCAGGGCGACATAGCCCCCATCAGAAGCCATCAAGCTAACGCCTAATGCGAAGGCGATAAACAGCCAACTGCCCAACCAGGCGCCGAAGCCCACCAGCGCCTTGATGAACCAGGGCTGCTCCTCAAACTGCAACAGCCGTTGCTGTAACGACGCGGGTAATTCCGATGCTGCAGTAATCGCGGAATTCTCCGTCCGCATGCGCTCCAGGAGCTGCGCCAGCGTTAATTTATCGTTACGCATGGGAAGCTCCCTTACGAATCTTACGCGCCAGCTCACGCAACCAGAGTGCGGCGAAGGCGGTTTGCCCGATCACCAGCAACGCCATGAACAACGCGAACTCGAATGAATCCGCCCAAAGTCTTGCTATCAGGGAGTTCAACACCAAAATGATGGCTAAGGCGCATTCAGCCAGAATCAGCAAATCAGGCTTGCGGCGCTGATAAAACCAAAGGCAACCGCCCACTACCACAATGAAACCTAGAGGCGTTAATGGAGCGAGGCGTCCGCCATGCTCCCACCCATCAAAAATGACGGACAAGCTGGCGCAGGCCATTAACGCCAATACGCCCGTACTGATAACCCTAGGAAACCAGCGTCCCCGCATCCAGGACACGCCGCGTTCGGCGCTATATTCCCATGTGACCAGCACCAGGCCATTCAGCAACAAGAGCGACAGCGCCAGCCCTTGGTCCCACACCATTTGCCCAAGCATCAGCAATGGCCCGCCAAAGTCTTCGCTCCAGCTTGAGTGGGGATAGAGCATCTGCGTCCAATAGAGAATCAGGGCCAGATTGGCCAGCACCGCCGCCAGCATCCATAAGCCTGGCTGTCGTCCAATCGCCACCCAGGCCGCCACGAGAACGCCCCAGGCGACAAAGAGTCCGTATGGATCCGCGCCAGTCTGATAGATCTGTCCATACACCGCCAAATGAACGCCCGTCAAAAACGCGGCGGCGAACAGGCAGCAACGCCCGACGATGCTATCCAGCCCTTTACGCCAGGCGCCCCAGGCTCCTGCTACGACACCCGCCTGGATCAAAGCGAATTTGGCGAATTTGTGCAGATCCTGCCAGTTGAAGGCAAAGAATGCGGCGACGCCGGCTAATATCAACGCCGCGCCGCACAACATAAAAAACAGGCGGCATCTGGCGAGCCAATCCGGGCGAGAGGTCTGATAACCGGCATGGTCCAACGCGCGATCCAGAGTCGTCTGATCCCATTGCAACTCATTGGCGAGACAAAATATCAAGGCGCGGGAGAGAGGCAGCTCGGCGGCTTCTTTTGCGGTGGAAGGAGGTAAATTCTGGTTCGTCTGCATAGGCGGATTTTCATAGGGTCATTAGACGGTAGTCTATCCCAGACTCGCTTATTAGAATACTTTTCTATAACCAAGTCTGGTTGACAATGTTGATGAAGTTCACGCCAAAAGGCTGATCTTTTGGCTAGAATTTTTCTTCGTCGACATCGCGCCGACTCATAAAAATAGATAAAGAAAAACAATAACTAAACAACAAATACAGCAGTTAATCCGCCAACAATGAATATATTAAAAACCGCCATTCTGGGCAGCCTCGCGGCTGTCTCCGTCACGGCTTTTACCGGCTGTGGCACAGTAAACACCGTCATGCGCGGCGATGACGTCGCCGCGCGCAACCTCAACGAAATCGGCACTCATTGTGAGTCCATTCCCCGGGTCTACAGCGGCGTCGCCTATGACCTGTGCCGCCTGCATGGCGCACCCGCCCCCATTCACACCTGGCAGGCGACGGATGGAGAAGCGCACATGTTAGTAGTGGATTTGGTCGTATCAGGCGTGCTCGATACGTTGTCCCTGCCCTACACCATTTTCAAGCAATCAGAGCAAGGCAATATCCGCATCAAATGATCGCGGGGCCTCTCGTTAGAAAATGCGCCTGAAAGTAATCTAAGACGTGGAGTTTACGCCGGGTCGTCCGGCGGCTCCATGCGACTGCATACCCGGTTACGCCCTTCCTTCTTGGCCTGATACAGGCATTCGTCGGCGGTGGACAGCAGGTTTTCGCGACTGATGTGTGGGCCGGGATAGCATGTCACCAGCCCGGCGCTGATGGTGACGATCTTCTTGCCGTCATTATGTTCATGGGCGATCGCCAGTTTGTGCACGGCGTTCAACATGGCGTCAGCGAATCGCTGACCGCCTTCCGCATCCGTGTCTGGCAGAATGACCACGAACTCTTCCCCACCCAGGCGGGCGACAAAGTCCGTGTTGCGCTTGCGCACCTGGTAAATCATCTTCGCCACTTTCTGCAGGCAGGCGTCGCCGGCGGGGTGACCATAGAAGTCATTGAATCGCTTGAAGTTATCAATATCGATCATAATCAACGATAACGGCTCTCGCGCCCGGCAGGCGCGGAACCATTCGCGACGATAGACTTCCTGGAAATTGCGCCGGTTCGGCACGCCAGTGAGCGCATCGGTCAAGGTTAGCTTCTTTAACAAATCCCGATTGCGCACCAGTTCCAGCAAGTTACGCGTTCGCGCTTTGACGATAGAGTGGCTGTAAGGTTTGATAATGTAATCGATGGCGCCGGCTTCCAGGCCGCGCGTCTCGTCTTCCGCAGAGTCCCGCGAGGTGACGAACACGATGGGGATATCGCGGGTTTCCGGTTCACGCTTCAGCTGTTTGCAGACCTGATAGCCGTCCGTGTCCGGCAGCACCACATCCAACATGATCAGATGCGGATGCGCCTCACGGGCGATCTGCTTGGCCTGCTCGCCATTGACAGCAAAGAACAGCTCATACTCGTCCCCCAGCATGCTCGCCAGAGTCTCAATATTGCTGACGGAATCGTCCACGATAAGAACACGCTGCTTGGTCTGCGGTCTGCCGCCTCCCAGAGTCAGCTCAGTTTCTTCCAAAGACAGCTGAATCTGGCGCAGGAATAACTCTTCCCGCTCCTGGGCGTTGCGCAGTTCCGACTTCATTTCCCGCAACACCAACTGCGTGTTGACCTTGGCGATGAGTTCGAACCAATTAAACGGTTTGATGACATAGTCCACGGCGCCTTGTTTGTAGCCGTTGACCATGTCGTCCACGTCATTTTTCGCAGTCAGAAAAATGACGGGAATATGCCGGGTATTCGCGTTGCTTTTAAGCCTGCGGCATACTTCAAAGCCATCCATGCCGGGCAACTGGATATCTAGCAAGATAATGTCCGGTAAGTCCCGGATCGCCATTTCCAGCGCCTCTTCGCCAGTCATGGCGAACTCCACTTCGTGCACTTCTTTGAAGATGTTATGCAGAAGCTCAATATTGGTGGCCTGATCATCCACCACCAAAATACGCCCGGCCGGTTGTTGCTTAGCCATAGGTCGTCGCTCTAATCGTCTGTTCGTATCAGGTTTCGCAAACGTCTCAACGCTTCCAGCGCCTCTTTAAAGTTCAACTTCTGTAAGTTTAATAGCAAATCCTGATTTTCTCTCTTTGCGGCGTCACTTAATACGTACGCATTGACTTCTTTAGCGACGTCCCTGGCGCGTAAGTTATTGCTGGAAATAAGTTTTTCCAGCTCATCCAGTATTTCAAGCAATGCCCCCCGGGCTAACGGCCCATCCTCGTTTTGAGGCTGCGGCTCGGGTTCGCCGTTGCTTTCCAGTTCCAGCAACAGCAGCTCCGCCTGACGCGCAGAGCCGGACATTTCGTCCAGTGCGTCCGCCAGCACCACCAGGGACTCGTTTCTCACCTGCCCCAGGCGTATTTCCTTTTCCAGAGTCATGGCGGCTTGATACACACCCTCGGCGCCGAGATTACCGGCTTCGCCTTTCAGGCTATGGGCCAAATGTTCAGCCCCCTGCTCATCGCCCTGGTCCAGCATGTCCTGCAAACGGGCGCAGGCGTGAGAATTGTTTTCAATAAAATCCACGACCAGATGCAGCAGCAGCGATATATTGCCCAGGAAGCGCGCTTGCGCTTGCTGCCAGTCGATCCCCGGCAGATCCAGTTCAATGGAGTTCTCCGTGATCTTACGGGCGGGCTTGTCCACAGTGGACTCGGCAGCCTCTGTTCGCCTGCTTGGAGGCGCTTCCCGCATCCAGGCCTTTAACGTCCGGTACAACTGGTTAACGTCGATAGGCTTGGTAATATAATCATTCATACCCGCCTTAAGGCAACGTTCTTTATCACCGGCGATCGCCATCGCCGTCATGGCGACAACCGGCGTTTTATCCAGACCCGGCAGTTTGCGCAACAATTGCGTCGCCTGCAAGCCATCCATCTCGGGCATCTGAATATCCATGAATATCAGATCCCAGAGTCCTTCTTTGCGATACAAGGCGTCTTTGATACGGTTAATGGCCTGCAAGCCGTTGTTGCAGATGTCTACATGTAACCCCAGATCCCCCAGCAGATGACGAGCCACTTCCTGGTTACCCGGATTATCCTCCACCACCAGCACTTTGCCAGATACCCTTGGACGGGCCACAGGACCGACTTCTTTCACTTCCTGTGGCGGCGGAGCCTCGTCCGTATCCACTTGGAAACCAGCCGTGAATACAAATGTGCTGCCTTTTCCTGGCGTGCTCTTCGCCCAGATCTTGCCCCCCATCAACTGCACCAGTTGCTTACAGATGGCGAGCCCCAGGCCAGTGCCTTCATAACGCCGACTTAAACGGCTATCCACCTGACTGAATGCAGCGAACAGGCGCGACAGATTTTTCGGCGCAATGCCCACGCCGGTGTCACGGATGGAAAAGCGCAGCATCACCGGTCCTTCCTCGCCGGCTTCTTTCTTGTACAGACGCACCGTCACCACAATTTTGCCTCGCTCCGTGAACTTAATCGCGTTATTCACCAGATTGAGCAGGATCTGTCCCAGACGATCCGGGTCCCCTTTCAGTCGCTGCGGCACGTCCTGGGAAACGGAAAAGATCAGCTCCAGTTGCTTCTCCGCCGCCTTCGCCGCTTCCATTTGCGCCAACTGCTGTAGAACGCCATCGAGGGTAAAGGGCCTGTTTTCAATCTTGAGCTTGCCCGCTTCGATCTTGGAGAAATCGAGAATGTCATTGATCAGCGCCAGCAGCGACTTGGCGGCGACGTTAATGCGGGTGAGGAAATCTGTCTGCCTTGCATCCAGGTCCGTACGCTGCATCAGATAGCACATCCCCAATATCGCATTCATGGGCGTGCGAATCTCATGGCTGACGTTGGCGACGAAGAAACTCTTGGCTTCACTGGCGGTTTCAGCCTGCTCTTTGGCGAGAATCAGCTCTTTTTCCGTCTGCTTACGCGCGTCTATCTCACCACGCAGTTTCCGTATCAGGATGTTGATCGCCACCCAGGCGATGAGCAACAGACATAGCGTCAATAAGGCGTCCATTAAAAACGCATGCTGCATGTTGCGCTTGAGCTTGCTGAAGAAAAGATGGCTGACTTCAAAACGCGCGACGCCTAGAAGTTCGTCTGTCACCCTGGAATACAGCTCAATTTGAGCGGCGTAGCAACCTGCGCATTTGCGCACGCCCCAGGTGCGATTGAGAATCCCTGATGGCGCATTCAACGTGGTGTAGTCCAGTTCCAGCGTCACGCTCTGGAAAAAAGGCGTCTCCGATACCGGGTCGGTCAGCAGCAGAATCTGATCAATCACCCGCTCCACCCGCTCCCGGTCCACCGGCTGACCAGGATGCTCCGTCAGCACATCCGCCAACGCCACTCCCTGGGAGTAGGCCAGTATCTGGGCGTTCGCCTGCGCTTCTTCGCTTAAACGGGGCTCCAGACCGAGAAACCAATAAACCGCCAATACGCCTTCCAACGCCAGCGCCAGCAATGAAAACGCAAGCGTGGCGGCGATAGGCACGCGGGATCGCTCTGCACGGATGTCACGGGCCATATGTTTTCGCCACCTTCAGAAAAAACGCTTTGATACGAATCTGCGATTCCGCCAACGTCTGCAAATTGATGTAAGGCTTTATATGCGCCTCGACCGCCAGTCCGCCCAAAACGCCTTTGGACACATCCCCTTCAAACGGTGAGAAAAGCACCACCTGTTTGTCGACGCCGAACTCGATCAGTTGCTTAAGTTCGTCGTCAAACAGTTTTTCAATGATGAAAATACCGGCGGGCGGCGCTGTCTGATATTTGCTCAAGGCGAAATCATTGGAGATCTCAACCCGAATGGGCAGCCCTCGCACCCGCGCCTGCAGCTCGCCCTCGCCCAGCTCCAACAGCTCACGGCCATAGAATTCCGCTTTGGCGCTGTTGTTGGCGTATATAAGCACTATTTTTAAATAATCGTCGTGGGTCTTCTTGGACTCGATATCCTGATCCGCCGCCAGCAGGGAGCGGAATAACTTCAAGCCGGTGCGGATGCGGCGCTCCTCCATGGTGTCCGCATGCGCCGTTAACGCCCAGGCGCAACTGAGAAGCAACAGGAGTAAGGATAGAAGCCGCCTGAAATTATGCGAGCCGGTAACAAAATGAATTGGCATACAGGCTTATTGGAGCTTGCCGCATGACTTGCGGCGACGCGCTCGCGCTGCATATTCGTCGCCTGTTCGGACGCCAAGAGGCTGTTGACGTTTCGGCATTATTTGTTCGCTAATTTGATCCGCATGAGTGGGCACAACCTTTCCACGAATCGAATTATAAATCAAGTTGAGAGATGGCATAGCCCGCTATGCGGGCCGCTTAGCCTCAGACCGCCTGCTTGCGGGGACTGGCGCGATATCCGCTGTCGATGGAAAGGGCGCACAGGCCCGCCAGCGCCCGCACGAACGCCAGCCTCTCCTCCGGCGCGGACAGGCCATTTTCTTCATCGGGTTGAAACAGCAGACAGAGCAGACCAATGCGACGCCCCTGGCGATTCTTGAGCGGCATCGCCACAGCGCTGAGGCGTTCGCTGCCGACGTGATTCAGCAGGCTCTCATGGGTGCCGCAACGGGCTGCGGAATCGTAGGTGACGGCGATGACGCTCAGGTCCTCTTGATAAGTCGCCTGCACAAAGGCGATATTCTGATCAGACAAACGCAGCGACGGCATTGCGTGATGAGTTTTAGCGCCATGACGCGTCTGGAAACACGCCGGCCACAAATGCTCCTCTTCAGGGTCGATCAGGTAGACCAGCGACCCTTCCGCCTGACTCATATGCATCGCATTCAGGGACACCTCATGCAGCAGGCGCTCGAAATCCTGCTCTTCCGCCAGAGTACGAGTCAGCCCAGTGAAGCGGCTGATGGTGTTCTTCATCAGTTCTATCGCGGACGCCAGGGAGTCGATGTCGCTAATAGATGACTTCACAGTTAATGGCGACACAAAATCCAGGCGCTGGATACGGCGGGTTTCCTCCGCCAGATTTCTGAGCGGGCGCGCAATTTGATTGGCGAAAAACAGGGCGAACGGCAAGGCCAGTATCACGATAACCAGAGTGATAATGCCTGATTGATTAGTGATTTCGTACGCCTCCGCCAACAGCTCGGACTCCGGCGCCAGTATCATCAGGTTAGCGGTGAAGCCCACCAGGTTAACGGGACGGGTCACTCCCAACCAACGTTCGCCGTGGGAGTCAAAGAAGAAGTCGGAGCCAGCGGATTCCTTCTGCCGCGCGATGAAGTCGCGAATCTCAGGACTTTTCAGGTCCGCCAGTTGCAGGATGCGCAATTTCTCGGGGTCGTTATCCACGACTATGGTGGCGGGGTCCAGACTACCGATCACACTACCGTCATGGGTATAGATCAGCATTTGCGACGAAGGACTGACTCGATTCTCCTGCAAAGTCTGCGACAGCGACTCCAGGGTGATGTCCGCCGCGAACACCGCGCCGCTGGCGGGGTCCTGCTTTACCGCCGTCACTCCGACCTTACCGATAAAATAATACAAATAAGGCTGCGTGGTGGTGACGTCGCGAGTATAGGCCGCCAGACGATACCAGGGACGCACGGTGGGATCGTAATTGGAGTAGCCGAGGTCTTTCTCGCCAATTCGATTCAGCGCTTCATCGTAGTAAAAGCGCATGAAAGCGTTGGCGCCGTCGCTGCGCTCGATATTGTCCACCACATAATGGGCGCCCAATGGCGCGTCAAAACGTTTCAGCAGATATTCCGAGTTCAGGTTGCGAATGATGAAGTATTCGGAGTCCGCATACCCTACGGATAACGCGGCGACTTGCGGCTGCGCCCGTAAAACGGCGACCAGGCTGGGTAAGTGCTGTAAGCGGCCTTCGAGGTCGCTTTCCTGCATCAACGGCGATAGTGAGAGTAGTTTGACGGTGGCGGAAACGGGAGAGTAGCCTGCGTAAAACGCGCCGCTAACGTCCGTGGCCACTCTATCGAACAAGTGATGGGTGGACGTTATGAATATGTCCGACATTTTCTGGTGATGAAACCAGCCCAATACCGCGCCGAAGGTCAGTAACAGCGCAATAAAGGCCATCGCCAAATGGAACTGGATCGAGTGCTTGGCTCTACGTCTTTTGGTTCGAAACACATTGTCGTCCGAATCTGGGCGTGTTAATCCTTACTACCCTCAATACGGTTTATTTAGCCGCATAAACCGTCGACTACAGAGGCATACGTAGTAACACGTAACTTTAACACAATTGGGAGGGCCAGGCTCCGCAATTTCGCGATTAATCCGTAATATTCGCTCTGGTCTAGTCCTTTAAAAAAAGTCAGGGGCGCTCAGAATTACCAAATTAGTATTGGCTTGACAACTCGTTCCTGTCCTCACGGACAGGATATTCGGCGTCAATGATTTGAGCAGCCCGGTCAAAACAGAACATTCTATCGCATTGGGATCCAATTATGATTGATTTTCGCAGCGACACTGTCACCCGCCCCAGCCAGACCATGAGAGCCGCCATGGCGGCCGCAGAAGTCGGCGATGATGTCTACGGCGATGACCCAACGGTTAACCGCTTGCAGGACATGGCGGCGGAGATGCTGGGCTATGAAGCCGCCTTGTTCGCCTGCAGCGGCACCCAGACCAATCTACTGGCGTTGCTCACCCACTGCCAGCGCGGCGACGAGTACCTGGTCGGCCAACAGGCGCACACCTATAAATATGAAGGCGGCGGCGCAGCGGTGTTGGGGGGCATACAACCTCAACCTATCGAGCACGATGCGGACGGAACTATCCCTCTGGCGAAAATCGAGGCGGCCATCAAGCCTGACGACTTTCATTTCGCACGCACCCGTCTGCTAAGCCTGGAAAACACGATAGGCGGCAAGGTGATTCCGCAAGATTACATCCGAAACGCAACGGACCTTGCCCGCCGCCGGGGCCTCGCCACTCACCTGGACGGAGCCCGCCTGTTCAATGCGACCGTCAAGCAAGGCATTGAACCCAAAGAGGTCACGCAATACTTCGACTCCGTCTCCATTTGCCTGTCAAAAGGCCTCGGCGCGCCGGTTGGCTCACTCTTGTGCGGCGACAAGGCCTTTATCGACACCGCCCGGCGCTGGCGAAAAGTCTGTGGCGGCGGCATGCGGCAAGCTGGCGTCCTGGCCGCAGCAGGCATCATTGCGTTGCAATCAGGGGTTGAACGTCTACAAGAGGATCACGACAACGCCGCTTATCTGGCGCAACGTCTGGCGGAGACCAACCTGTTCGACATAGATATAAGTCTGGTGCAGACCAACATGGTGTTCGCCGCCTACCGGGGGGACGACCTCAACGCGCTGGCGCAGTATCTGAAGTCACAAAATATCTTAATTTCTCCGTCACCAATGATCAGGTTTGTTACGCACCTCGATATCTCAAGGGATGACGTCGATCGCCTGATGCAAGCGCTGCAGGCATTTAAAAAATAAGCGCTACGTATATTGGAGTCTGGATAAAGGCTCCAATACTTTCCCCGCTCAGTAACGCTACAAACAGTTCCCTTTTTGAGCAACTTCCCACCTCACACCGAGGGCTACGTAACTCTTTGTAAAAAATAAATTTTCCAGTCTGGCTACCTGTTAGGAATAATATGCTATATTTTGTCTGTTAATTATTTTTAATAAAACAACGGGCATTAAGGAATAACTATGAGCGACGTTTATTCTACTCCGCAATCCAACCTCACTCCGGAGCGTAGTGGAGACCGCAGGTGGGGCTCGCTGGAAGACGGCGTTAACGGCAACTACCACTTTCGGGTGGGCGAACTGATCAGCGAGGCTTGGGAGCGCACCAATGGTGCGAAAATGACCCTCATCCTCGCGGGAATAGTCTATATCGCGGTAATGTTCGGCGTGACAATCGTCACAAGCATCATTTTCGGCATTATCACCCCAGACAACGCCGTGATCGCCCTCATTCTCGGTCTTGTAAACCAGATTGTCATTTCCGCAGTCACCATCCCTATTGCAATGGGCATGTTCATCCTAGGATTAAAGCGTTCAGTTGATGCGCCTATCAATGTAGGAGAAATCTTCAACTACTTCAGCAAAGTCGTCCCGCTACTTATTGGCGTGATCCTGATGTACCTGTTGATCGCCCTCGGATTTGTACTGCTGATCATTCCAGGCATCTATCTAGCTGTTAGTTATTATTTGGCGTTGCCTTTAATTGCAGAAAAGGGTCTTTCTCCGTGGCAGGCTCTGGAAGCCTCTCGTAAAGCCATCACCAAGCGCTGGTTCGCCGTTTTTGGCTTGTTCTTGCTGCTGGGCTTGATTAACTTTGTGGCAATGATCCCATTGGGCATTGGCTTGATTTGGACCTTGCCCATGACCATGATTTGTTACGGCGCACTGTACCGTAATATCTTCGGCGTGGAAGAGGAAACTATGGCGGGTTAATCGCCAAGCGGCTTCTTGTGCGAAAAAGCCAGCGTAATGCTGGCTTTTTTATGTAGATATCAGAGATCTTCCAGGTTATTCAACTGGATGCTCAACGCAGCGCCAGAGATATGTATCTCCACCAAACATATAATCAGAGATCCGATTAAAAACAATAAACTCCCTCCAAGCAGCCCTTCCCCCACGTACTCCAACTGCAAAATCAGACTGCCCATGGAGAGCGTGCATAAAATAAAAGCCATCACTCCAAGAGTCTGCATCCAGCGAATCAAATGAATCCGCTTTCGCAAATGCAGAATCTGCTGCTTCATATGACGTTCCTTCGTCTCATTCAACTGCTTGTACAAAGAGCGAATCAACTGGGCAATCACCAGAAAGCGATTGGTGTAAGCCAGCAATAGCAGGGAGATGGCGGGAAACAGTAGTGCAGGTGTAGAGATGTTCAGCATCGTTGAAAGCTTAGGGCCTTAAGAAACAAACTAATTACCAATCAGATCACAAAGCCTATCCCTTTTCCACAAGCGCCTCTAGAATGGGCGCTCAAGAATAAGACCGGTGATATCAAACCAGGAGCCATTCTGATCTGATATGACAATCAGACTAGCGGAAGACACATGGTCGCTGTTGTTGACTGCAAGTACTAGCGAAAATGATCTCCAATGAAAAAAGCTTTAAGCATTACCATCTGTCTATCGATAACTTTAACGCTGTTATTTTCTTTTATTGTTACAAATAGTTGGCGATTTCTTGACGGCTTCGCAGACCTCGAAAAAATATACTCTGTCTCCATTTACTTACAAGCAGTTCTTGCTTTTATAACCTGCCTTATTAGCTACGCTTACTTTCTATCTAAAAAATCTACAAAGGCAATGCTCGGAGGCGCAGTAGTTTCTGCAGTTATATATGTTGTCAGCACTTATACGGTTACCCTTTCATACAGAGTTAACTCGTTTTCAACCAGCATTAGCGGATTCATCGTTAGTGAAATTCCGTTTTCTGAGTCACAAACATTAGAGCGAAAGTGGTATGGATACCTTGTAAGCTCAGACAATGGCTCAACCCCTCTCGTTGTTTCCGCATCCCCTCTTTTTAGCCAGACGGAGGCGATCGACTCGTTAATAAATGATCATAGTCTCTGTAAAAAATTGACGGATGGTCAGTGCCAAGAATACGAGCTTTCCTGGCCATAACTACGGAACTCGTCAAACAGCCAGACGAAAACTTAATGGAAGGAAAGAAAACGGCTCGCATTCTGCGAGCCGTTGAGATCAGTTGTCGTCGAGGTGACGGCCCAGGAGGGCGTGGTAGATGTTCTGGTCGTTGATGACGCCGGATATTTCCTTTTCTCCGCCAACCAGTATGGCGTGGCCGGTGAAGTGGCGGATGGCCACTACGTCTCGCATGAGCGTATCTGCAGGGATAATCGTGGGCAGCTTTTGCAGGCTTTCCACGTCTTGCTCCGTACTCCAGCGTTGCACAGGAAATACGGCGTCCGCGTACCGAACCTGGCTCTCTTCCAGCTTGTCCGCCGTTTTCAGCCAGTAGTCGTAGCGCTTGCTGACGCAGATTTCATCCGCCACCTTTTCCGCCATCGTCAGCGGACGCATCAGCGATTGCGCAAGCAGCACATTAACCGGATTGGTGTGCGATACAAAACTGCGCACATAATCATTGGCGGGATTCAACACTATGTTTTCCGGCGTGTCATGCTGCACGATGCATCCGTCTTTCATAATGGCGATATGGTTGCCGAGCTTCAGCGCCTCATCCAGATCGTGGCTGACGAAGATCACCGTTTTGTTCAGTTTCTCCTGCAAGCGCAGCAATTCATCCTGTAGCTGATTTCTGATCAGCGGGTCCAAAGCCGAGAACGGCTCGTCCATCAGGATAATGTCGGACTCCATCGCCAGCGCCCGCGCCAGACCGACCCGTTGCTGCATGCCGCCGGACAGTTCGCCGGGTTTGGTGTCGCGCCATTGCGCTAACCCCACCAGTTCCAACTGCTCGTCCACACGCTTTCTTACCTGGGCGCGGCTCATGCCTTTCATTTCCAGACCAAAAGCGACATTCTCTCCCACCGTCAGCCAAGGCATCAGCGCAAACTTCTGGAACACCATGGTGATGCGCTCCAATCGCAGCTTGCGCTGCTGCTCCACCGACAAGGCAAAGAAGTCCTGCTCGCCCTCTTCCGTGGTGATGAGGACCTGTCCCCGGCTCACGTCATTCAAGCCATTCGCTGTGCGCAACAAACTGGACTTACCGGAGCCGGACAGCCCCATCAGCACACAGATCTCGCCCTTTTCTACTCGCAAGCTGGCGTTATTGACGGCGACGGTGTGTCCAGTGCGGTCGAGAATCGCTTCCCTGTCCAGACCTTCGTCCAGCATGCCCAAGGCCTGCTGAGGCTGGTCGCCGAACACCACGTCTACGTTTTTAAACTCAATCATGGCAATTGCCCACTACTTTTTCAGCAGAGACCAAGCGCAATGCGCTCAGGCTCTTTTAAACAGTCTGTCCAATAAAATGGCGATCAGTACGATAGCCAGGCCAGCTTCAAACCCGGTGGCGATATCCACGGTATTCAAAGCGCGCACCACCGGCTTGCCCAGTCCGTCCGCGCCAACCAGGGCCGCGATGACCACCATGGACAGAGACAACATGATGCACTGAGTGACGCCCGCCATAATGCTGGACATCGCCGCGGGAATTTCGACTTTGAGCAACAATACGCTGGGTTTGCAGCCGAACGCCTTGCCCGCCTCCAATAATTCTTCCGGCACCTGCGTGATGCCCAGATGGGTCAAACGGATCGGCGCGGCGATAGCGAAGATCACGGTTGAAATCAGGCCCGGTACGACACCCAGACCAAACAGGGTCAGGGTCGGTATCAGATAAACAAAGGTCGGAATCGTCTGCATCAGGTCCAGCAAGGGCCGCATACCACGATACAACCAGGGACGATGCGCGGCGGCGATGCCGATAGGAACGCCGAACAGCACGCAGAACCCGGTCGCAAACAGAACCAGCGCCAGTGTTTCGATCGTCTCCTCCCAGTACCCCATATTCCAAATGAGCCCCAGGGCGAACAGTGCGAATAACGGCGATGACCAGTTGCGATGACGCCAGGCAGCGAAGGCCACGATGGCGGCGATAAATAACCAGGGCGGCGCAAACAGCAGCGCTTCGGTGAGCCCCTGGATCAGGTATTCCAGACAAACGGCGACACCGTCGAAGAAGGCGCCGCCATGGTCGATGAGCACATCGACCAGGCTTTCCATCCAATCGCCGACTGGCAGTTTGTAGCTGCTGAGAGCGCTTAAATTACTACTCCAGTCCATACCTGCGCCTGCTTACATCAGGTCCAGGTGTTTTTTCACTGCCGGCGCCGCTGGCTTGCCGTCAATGGTTTTCACGCCCTGCAACCAGGCTTCGACGCTGTCGAAGTTTTCCTTCAGCCAGGCTTTGGCCGCCGCTTCAGGCTTTTTCTTGTCATCCAGAATCGCGCCCATGACTTCGTTTTCCATTTGCAGGGAAAACTCCAGGTTGTTCAGCAGTTGCGCCAGGTTGCCGCACTCATTCATCAAGCCTTTACGCACGTTAGTGAATACAGACGCGCCACCGAAGTTAGGACCGAAATAGTCATCGCCGCCGCTGAGATAGGTCAGCTCGAAATTAGCATTCATCGGATGCGGCTCCCAGGCCAGAAACACAATCCACTCTTTACGCTTAACGGCTCTTTTCAGCTGCGACAACATGCCTGCTTCACTAGACTCCACCACTTTGAAATCTTTCAGAGCGAAGGCGTCTTTATCGATCATATCCTGAATCAAACGATTGCCGTCGTTGCCAGGCTCAATGCCGTAAATACGGTCTTTGAACTTATCCGCATGCTTGGCGATATCCGCGAATGTTTTCACGCCCGCTTCCGCCACATAAGAAGGCACCGCCAACGTATACTTGGCGCCTTCCAGGTTCTTGCCGACGACTTCCACAGACTTGTTTTCCACATAGGGGCGAATATCCGCTTCCATGGTCGGCATCCAGTTACCCAGGAACACGTCCACGTCGCCGTTCTCCAGCGACTTGTAGGTCACCGGCACAGACAGTAACTGGGATTCCGTGGAATAGCCCAGCCCCTGCAGAATGACGGAGGTCAACGCAGTCGTGGCGGTGATGTCAGTCCAGCCGACATCCGCAAAAGTGACTTCTTTACAGCTTTGCGCGCTATAGGCGTTAACACTCGTCAATAACATCAGACCGCTGATCAACAGTCGCTTGAAGTGGTTCATTATTTTTCCTCTCTTCAATCGTTCCAGAAATGGTTGGGGTCCGCCCTGTCAACAGGACGGCCTTGGCTACCGCTGCTTGTTCGCGTAGTCGGGATGAATCCAGACTGGCGCGTCGCTGGGCGGCAGCATCGAAACGCCGAGAATGTGATCTGCGCACTTCTCGGCCATCATAATGGTCGGCGCGTTCAGGTTGCCGCTAACGATGCTGGGCATGATGGATGCGTCCACCACCCTCAGTCCTTCAACGCCCCTGACCTTCGCCTCGGAATTCACCACCGCCATCGGGTCGTCATCCGCACCCATTTTGCAGGTGCAGGAGGGGTGGTAAGCGCTATCCGCCTTGTCACGGATAAATGCGTCTATTTGCTCGTCGCTGGTCACCGCGGGTCCAGGGCGCAGCTCTTCGCCACGGAATGGGTCAAACGCTTGTTGCTCGAATATTTCCCGGGTCAGCTTCACGCACTGACGCATTTCCCAGCGATCACGCTCGGTCGCCAGATAGTTCGGCTCCAGCAGCGGATGTTTACGCGGGTCGCGGGACAGAATCTTGAGATAGCCAGTGGAGGTTGGCCGCATAGGACCAACATGCGCCTGATAGGCGTGCAACTGCGGGTCCACGCGACCATGATCGATCACCTGCGACGGCAGGAAGTGATATTGGATATCCGGGTGCTTCACGCCTGCTTCAGTGCGGATAAAGCCGCCTGCTTCCAAGTGCGCGGTGCGGCAGGCGCCGCTGTCGTGATTAAGGAACCACTTCACGCCTTCCAGCGTCTTACGGGGCTGCTTGGTATAGGTGTACAGGGTCAGCGGCTGCGAACAGGCTTGCTGAACGTAGAACTCCAAGTGATCCTGCAGGTTCTGACCTACGCCGGGCACATGCGCAACAACGGGAATACCCAGAGACTGCAACTGCGTTTCATCACCAATGCCGGAGAGCATCAAGGTCTGCGGCGAGTTGATGGCGCCGCCGGATAAAATGACTTCCCGCTCTGCTTTAACCTTAATCAGCACGCCGTTTTGTTCGTACTCAACGCCAATGCAGCGACCTTTGTCGAATAACAGACGGGTCACCATGGCGCCGGTCTCAGCCGTCAGGTTCGGACGCGACAAAGCCGGACGCAGATACGCCTGAGCGGCGCTCCAGCGTTTGCCGTGCTTGATAGTCATGTCCATCACGCCCACGCCTTCCTGCTGATAGCCGTTCATGTCCTCGGTGTAGGGATAGCCGGCTTCCATTCCCGCTTTGATGAACGCGTCGAACAACGGATTCTTTTCGTCCCCGGTATGCACGTTCAAGGGGCCGGCGTTGCCGCGATAGGCGTCGCCCCCGCGTTCACGGGTCTCCGCCTTACGAAAGTAGGGCAACACGTCTTTGTACGCCCAGCCCTTGGCGCCTTCTTCTTCCCAGCGGTCATAATCCAGCGCGTGACCGCGGATATACACCATGGCGTTGAGGGCGGAACCGCCGCCCCACACTCTTCCCCGCGGCCAATACAGGCGACGGTTATTCATGAACGCCTGGGGTTCGGTGTGGTAGTACCAGTTGTACTTGTCGTCCGCCAGATTGAAAGTCAGTGCGGCGGGCATGTGAATCTTCCAGGTATCGTCTTTGCGACCCGCTTCCAGCGCCAGCACGTTGAACTTGCCGCTTTCGGACAGGCGATTGGCCAGAACGCATCCAGCGGAGCCGGTCCCGACGATGATGTAATCAAAACTATTGGTAAACTGCTTGTCAGCCATAACGCTCGCTCAAAAAGGTGATTCCAGGTCCGTCATGCCGACGTAGACGGCCTTGATTTGGGTATAGTGATTCAGGGTGGTCATGCCGTTTTCGCGGCCGATGCCGGATTGCTTGTAACCGCCCACCGGCATCTCCGCCGGTGAATAGCCGAAGCTGTTAATCCAGCAAATGCCCGCCTGTAGCTTGCCGATCACACGATGGGCGCGACGGATGTCATTGGTGAACACGGCAGCGGCCAATCCGTATTCCGTATCATTGGCGCGCGTAATGACCTCTTCTTCGTCCTCAAAGCTGAGTACGCTCATGACGGGCCCGAATATCTCTTCCCGCACGATGCTCATGTCATCGCGACAGTCGGCGAATACCGTGGGGGCGACGAAGTAGCCGTTTTCCACGCCTTGCGGGCGCACCTGTTCACCACCGCAGATCAGCCTTGCGCCTTCCTGCTTGCCCAACTCGATGTAGCCCATGACTTTTTCCAGATGCGGAGCGGAGATCAGCGCCCCCAGATTGGTGTCGGGATGCATGGGATCGCCGATGCGCACATTGCTTTCGACGCGCTCTTTCACTCGCGCCAGAAAACGGTCGTAAATCTCTTTATGCACAAACACCCGCGTGCCGTGGGTGCAAACTTCGCCCTGGGTGTAGAAGTTTCCAAGCAAAGCGGCGGAGACGGCGTTTTCCAGATCGCAATCATTGAAGATCACCAGCGGCGATTTACCACCCAGCTCCATGGTCACGTCTTTCAGAGTGGAGGCGGAGTCCGCCATCACTTTCTTGCCGGTCCCCACTTCCCCCGTGAAGGAGACTTTGGCGATGCCAGGATGGGCGGTCAGCATGCGGCCGACGCGATGATCGCCTTGCACCACATTGAAGACGCCGGCGGGAACGCCCGCATCAATGAAAATCTCCGCCAACTTCAAAGCGCCCAACGGGGTTTCTTCAGAAGGTTTGAACACCATCGCATTGCCCGCCGCCAAGGCTGGCGCGGATTTCCAGCAGGCGATCTGCAAGGGGTAATTCCAGGCCCCAATGCCGGCGCAAACGCCTAAAGGTTCTCGACGGGTGTAGTAAAAATCTTCGCCCAGGGATTGCTGATTGCCTTCAATCGACGCCGCCAGGCCAGCGAAAAACTCAATACTGTCAGCGCCGGTCACTACGTCCACGACACTTGCTTCCTGCCATGGCTTACCGGTATCCAGCACTTCGATGCGCGCCAGCTCGTCGTTTCTTTCCCGTAACAATGCCACGGCTTTCTGCAGCACTCGCCCTCGTTGCATGCCGGTCATCGCAGACCACTCTGCGAACCCGCGCTGTGAGGACTCCACCGCCGCCTGCACCAGACTTTCACAAGCCTGCTCAACGCGATAGATCAGTTCGCCTGTAGCGGGATTCACCACATCGAAGGTCTCGTTCGATGTGGACGCCCGATAAGCGCCGTCAACAAAAGACTGATAAACAGGAATGCTCATGCTTTATGTTTTCCTTCAAACAACTCACTTACGTAGTTCTTACAAATACGTTCCGCCTGCACCACGGACAAACCGCCGGAGCTGAGCGCGCTGCGCAGCCACAAGCCATCGATCAGAGCGGCGATCGCGTGGGCCTGATCCTCTACCTGGGAAGGCGGCAGAATTTCCCGCAGGCTTACTTTCAAATTAGAGAACAATCGCCGTTCATTGACCCTTTGCAATCGCGCCAGCTGTGGGTCATGCATCGCTTGAGCCCAAAAGGCCATCCAGGTTTTCGCCGCCCGTTCACTCACCTGCAGCTTGCTGAAGTTGGCTTCGACAATGGAAAGAAGGCGGCTGTAGGGCGAACCGTCCTTGGATTTGGCCAGCTCTTTCAGCAGGGAGGTTTTCAAGGCTTCCAGCAGGTAGCGGACAGTCGCCTCCATCAGCGCCTGCTTGCCTCCGAAGTAGTGACTGATAATTCCTGTAGAAACGCCCGCGTAACGGCTAATGGAATTAATAGTCGTGCCTTGAATGCCATAGGCTTCCACCGACTTCAGGGTGGCTTCGATAAGCTGCTCTTTCTTCTCTGCTTCGACGACGATTTTGGGCATTTTTTATTGATTGAATGTTCAATTAAAAACACACCCTAATAGTTTGAACTCAATATTTCAATTTTGAAAAACAAGAGGAGACGAGCAGAAAGACTAACGAAAAACAGATTAAATCACTTTAATTACAAACAATTAAGCACACATAAAAGAAGAGCATTCGCTCATTGTAATTTTTTGTAAACACACAATATTTAGCACTCTAATTAGAAAGGAGAAGAATTTTCTGGAATTACTTTGAGTAGCAACAATTTCTCAAAGAAAAGCTGACAAGAAGTGGGTGCACGACAGAGGAGAAACGGAGAAACGGAAATTATCTCAGCGCGGTAAAGGCGTCAGGCGGCGCGCCCTGGTTTTATTCGCCTGCCTTTGTCGCTAGCCCACTAAGCCCGGGACCTAGCATGGGTTTTACAGACTTGGCGTCTATCGGTTCGCCGCATTCAGAGCAAACCAGCGTGGCCGTTATCTTCTTACCGCAACCCAGGTGGACATACTCCACCGGTGGGCCCGCATCGCCAGCCATATATTTATCGCCCCACCCCGCCATAGCGAGAATCACGGGGTATAAGTCCATCCCTTTGCGGGTAAGCCTATACTCATAACGGGCGGGACTCTCCTGGTACAACGCTTTGCGCAGCACGCCGCTTTCCACCAGCTTGTTCAGACGATCCGACAGGCGATGACGCGTGATCTCCAGACGCTTTTGAAACTGCTCAAAACGACGCACGCCCAGAAACGCTTCGCGAATGACCAACAGAGTCCAGCGGTCGCCAATGACCGATAGGGTGCGTGCGATTGAACAAGGGATGTCTTGGATTTCATTCCAGCGCATAGGCGAATACAGCGTCTTATCTGGGTTAGCGGAAGAGGAATGGAGAATGACGGGAAGTATAGCTTTACAGGTTCCAGTTTGGAATTTACTATTTTGATAGTTCCAAAATAGAACTAACAAGAAAAGGAGAGTGATCATGCATGATACCGAGACGGCTGAAAAGCACTCCGATCAGCACAAGTGGCGGCCTACCGCATGCATTCTATGCAGCATCAATTGCGGCCTGGAGATGCAGGTGGACCAAGGACGCATCGTCAAGGTCAGAGGGGATAAACTGGCGCCGAACTCAGAAGGCTACATCTGCCAGAAAGCCGCCAAACTTGATCACTACCAGAATCACTCAGCCCGTCTGCGGCAGCCTCTAAAACGTCAGCCAAACGGCGAATACGCGCCTGTCTCCTGGGACGCCGCCATCGCCGAGATCACTGCGCGCATGCGCGACATCAAGGCCCAACATGGGGGCGGCGCATTCGCCTACTATGGAGGCGGAGGCCAGGGCAATCACCTGGGCGGCAGTTATTCCGGCGCATTGCGGGCGGCTTTGGATACGCCCTATTTATATACCGCGCTGGCGCAGGAAAAGACGGGGGATTTCTGGGTAAACGGAAAACTGTTCGGCCGCGAAAGCTGCTTTGTGCTGGAAGGCATGGAACACTCTGATTACTGCATCGTGCTGGGCGCCAACCCTTATATGGCCCACGGCGTGCGCAAAACCCGGGACCTGCTGAAAGCCTACAAGAAAGATCCCAACCGCACCCTGGTCGTCGTTGACCCACGCGTCAGCGAAACCGCCAAAGACGCGGACATTCATTTGCGGGTGCGCCCCGGTATGGACGCTTACCTGCTCGCCGCCATCATCGCCGTCATTTTTCAGGAGGCGCTGGAAGATACAGAATTCCTGCGTCAACACACTAACGGCTATGACGAATTGCGCCGTCATTTCATCGATCTGCCAGTGGAGCAGTACGCCACCATCGCCGGCGTCGATCCCGAGTTAGCGCGGCAGGTCGCCCGAGGTTTCGCCACCGCTAAATCCGCCACAGTCAGAGCCGACCTTGGCATCCAACACAGTTTACACAGCACGCTGAATTCCTATCTGGAAAAGCTACTGTTTCTGGTGACCGGCAATTTCAATAAACAGGGCGGCAATCATTTGATGGCGCAATTCGCCCCGTTGATCGGTCATTCCAAAACCGATGACAAGAAAACCGCCGTCACTGGGATGTACGGCATCGCCAAGCTGTTTCCGCCCAACATTTTGCCTCAGGAAATCGATAGCGATCATCCTGACCGCATCCGCGCCTTAGTGGTGGACAGCGCCAATCCCGCCCTGTCCGCCGCTGATACGAAAGCCTATCGAAAAGCATTCGACAAACTGGAGCTGATGGTGGTGATTGATGTGGCGATGACGGAAACCGCCCGCCACGCGCACTACATATTGCCAGCGGACAGTCAGTTTGAAAAAGTGGAGTCCACCTATTTCACATTCGGTTTCCCCACTAACTATTACCATCTGCGTCGCCCCACACTGCCCCGCAGCGGCGACACGCTTCCCGAGCCGGAAATCTACCGACGCCTGTTGGTGGGTCTGGGAGCGATTCCCGACCGTTTTCCACTACTGGAAAGAGCGGCCAAACTGGACCGTCGCCTGCCGGTCAGCCGCGCCTTTCCATTGGCGCTGGCGGCGGCGCTGAAACGCCATCCGCAGTGGCGCAAGTACGTCCCAGTCATTTTATACGCCACCCTTGGCAAGGCATTGCCGGAAGGCATGCAATCCGCTGCGGCGATCTGGGGCGTCTGCCAGATGTACGCCGCCAAGTTCGGCTCGCAGGTTCGGCGCACCGGGCTGCATGGCAAGGGCTACACACTGGGTCTGGCGTTGTTCAATCGTTTTCTGGAGAGTCCCAGACCTGCGCCCATCGCCACTTTCAAGGTGGAGGAAACCTGGAACCTGATCAAAACCAGGGATCGCAAAATAAACCTGTATATACCCGAACTGACTGAGTGGCTGGATCGTTTGCAAACAGAGGCTCTCAGTGAAGACAGGGACTATCCGTTCATCCTCGCTGCCGGTGAACGCCGCGCCTATAACGCCAACCAGATCTACCGCGGACCGGAGTGGCGCAAGACGGACAAGGAGGGCCTGCTACGTATTCATCCTTCCGATCTGGCCAAGCTGGGACTGGTTTCCGGAGATAAAGTGCGCTGCCGTTCCCGACGTGGCGCAGTAGAAGCCATCGCCTCAGCGGATGAGAGCGTTTTGCCTGGAGTACTGACGTTGCCTCACGGTTTCGGCATGCTCTATCAGGATGATCAAGGAAGACAGTTGCGCAATGGTCCGGCGATCAACCTGCTGACGGACGCACAACACTGCGATCCCATCGCCAAGACGCCTTATCACAAATACGTTCCGGTTGCTCTGGAAGCCGTTGACGTCTAACCAGCAATCCCAGCCGCCGCAAAAAAGGCGACGATACGCACTCACCTAAAACATGATTACGTCGTATCGTCGCTGCGCCGGTCTGACCGAGGAGACCGTCCCTTAACCACAATGCCCCTCACCGGCGTCAATCAGGGAGTCGGTTTATGAACTTCACTACTTCCTCAATGACGCGTTCATCCCGAAGCACCCGATAATGCCCCAGCCCCGCGGTCTGCAAGAAACGACTGCCGCGCCATTTGAGGGCGAGGGCTTCACCGTACGCAGCAGGAACTTCCGCATCATCTGTATCTGATACGATCATCCCTTGCGCCTGGATGAGTGGGACATTTTTCATCAATGACAAACGGTCCCAAATATCGTCGCCAAACTCCTGCTCCATCAGTTTGCAATGAGCGAGCATGACGGCGTCCGGAACCTGCAGACGCTGTTGAAACACATCCAGCACCACCTGCATGTCCGCCGGCGGCGCCAGCATAATGACTTTGTTGGTCAATAACCCTTCCCGCACCGCCATGGCGGCGGCGATAGAGCCCAGGGAGTGAGCCACCACTGCGTGCACGCCCAGAGTCTGCGCAGCCACTTGCAGAATCGCATCCCGCATCTGCAGAACATTAGTGCGCACGCCTTGCGCCCGTCCATGACCGGGCGCATCAAACGCCACAACCCGATACCCATTGTCCACCAGGGGTTTCACCATCGCGCCAAACTGCACGCCAGACCCGGACCAGCCATGGGCGCACAACACCACAGGGCCGCTTCCCCAGCTATAGACAGGGATCGTCAACGCGCCCACTTTCAGATTCATGAACACATCCGCCTTGTCCAACAGGGCGTCAAAGCGCGAGTCCAAACCATAACGTTGCGGTGTGAACCACAGGCGATTCAGCATTCGGCCCGCGCCTTGAGAGGAAATACGGGCATAGGCGCGAATCGCCCAGCGCATGGCTTTCAAGGCGAAGGGAACCTGCGGTTCCCGCAGAGGCTTGGATGGGGCGACAACCAGGGGAATGTTCGCGGACATGGGGCTTCTCCTCTCAACTTGCTGGATACAATCGCCTGCGTCACGCCTTTTTTCGTGGCTTTGTCGCAGCGGCTATGACTACAAGATAAGGTTTGCAATGCATTAGCGGGAGTGTCATATTTGACACTTAAATTGCTTTTTATGACATTTCATCTTTTCTTTTTTCACTGCCGAATTGGATGAAGGAGTCGCCCATGAAGATCGTTTTACTCGCCCTTCCCCACTGCGCCGCCGCCTCTGTGCATGGCATTCTGGATATATTCACGACAGCGAATTACTGTCACGCCCGACTGTCCGGCGCCGCCGGCAAACGCCCTTTGGAGCCCTACTTCAACATCAAAGTCGTGACGCAGAATGACCAGCCCGTTACTGCCTACAACGGCATGGCCATTGCGCCGAATGCGGCGTTCGAGTCAGTAGAGCCGGATTTGATTATCGTCGCCTCCGCAATTGAGGCCATCACCGCCGGCGCCGCCCTGCCGGAACATCTGGCGCAATTTCATGACGCTTATGAATGGCTCCGCCGCCATACCGAACGCGGGGCCATCGTCGCCAGCGCCTGCACCGGCAGTTTCGTTCTGGCTGAAGCCGGACTTCTGGAAGGTAAAACCGTCACCACCCACTGGCGCGCCGCAGAACATTTCCGCCAGCGCTACCCGGAAATCAGGTTGGACATAGATCGATTGCTCATCGATAGCGGCGACATCATCTGCGCTGGCGGCGCCACCGCCTATATCGATCTCAGCTTTCATCTGATCGAACGTTTCGCGGGCCAAGGGCTGGCGTCAGCGGTGTCCAAACTGCACCTGTTTGACAGCAAACGCCAACAACAAACCCCTTACATCACCTTCTATGGCTACAAGTCCCACAAAGACAACGCCGTAAAAAAAGCGCAGGAATGGATGGAGTCTCACTACGCCGAGCATTTTTCCGTGGACGATGTAGCAGCCTTGGCCGGACTGGGAGGACGCACATTCAAACGCCGCTTCAAGGAAGCCACCGGCGAGAATCCGATCAATTACCTGCAACAATTAAGGGTGGAAGCGGTGAAGCACCAATTGGAGACGACGCTCAAGTCATCGAATGAAATTATCTGGGAGGTCGGGTACGAGGATATCAGTTCGTTCCGGCGACTCTTTAAACGAGCCACCGGATGCACGATGGAGCAATACCGCAAACGCTTCAGTTATGTAACACCGCCACGAGTCGGCATACCTGCTCTGGAAGGACGCATTTAGGCGGGAATAGACACTTTGATGCGGGCGCCCGCCTGGGTGTTTTCCGACTCGAAGCGCCCGCCCAGGCTCATGGCGCGTTCACGCATGGAGATCAAGCCGATACCTGCGTCCTTATCCTGCGAGGGCTTGAAGCCCACGCCATCGTCCTGAATCACCAATTCATAGTCCTTGGGACGATGTAAGGAAATCGCCACCTCTTTCGCCGAAGCATGCTTAACCGCATTGGTGACGGCTTCCTGCACAATGCGATAAATGCCGATATTGCGCTCTTCATCCAGATTGTCGCAGTGGTCGCCAATCGACAGCATAAACGAACACCCATTTGAGGACTGATTGTAATTGTTGACCAGTTCCTCCAGGGCGCCGCCCAAGCCCAGCGTATCGATAATCTCGGGTCGCAGCCGGGAAACCAGACTTCTGGCCGAGCTATAGGCATCCGTGACGATAGACGTAATTTTACTTCCCATGCTGGCGATCTGCGCGTCTTCGCCACCCTCCCGAGCCAACTGCTCAATTTTCTGGGAGTACATTTTGATAGCGACCAGCGTGGCGTTGAAATTGTCGTGGATTTCCTGGGCGATCAGTTTGCGTTCGCCTTCCAACGCAGTGCGCAGTGTCTTACCGAGCATGCGATTTTCCTCAACCGCCACTTCAAGCGCATGAGTTCTCTCCCGCACCTGCGCTTCGAGGATGTTCTTGTGATCAAGAATTTTTTCGCGGTAGGCCAAAAACGACTGCAGCAACTGCCGTATCTCCACAATGTTGCTGCCGGCGAATTGATGCGATCCCAGTCGGTTTAATTCTTCTTTGGCGTCAGTGTCGTCCACAGAGTCGACAAAGCGCGTCAGCTCCCTCACCGGGGCGGTCAGCGCCCGCGACAATAACAGCGAAAGCGCCACACCGGTCGACAGGATAAAAATCAGCGCCATGGAGCTGATAATCAGAGTATCCACGAGATGCTCGCGCTTGATCATCCGCGGTACGAGGAAGGTCACCAGTGAACCGATTTCCTCCCCCGAGGAGTGCTCAAGCACTGGCGTTACTTTGCGAATGAAGGAAACGCCATCCGCTACCGCCTCGAAAGGCGCCGCAGGCGTCCCCTCAAACTTAAACGCGCTATCCTCAGGGTTCTCCCAGTCATAACAACAGGGAACGTCCACCGCTGCGGATTTGTTACTGGTCGCCGCCACCTTGCCGTCGGCGTCCAGCACATAGGCAAACAGCAGAGGGCTCTCCTTAACCAGCTGCGCCAAGGCGTCTTCAATATGGACAAAGTTGCCCCGTCCAAGCAGCACGGAAATATGCTGTCGGTTAATCAATCCGGAAGTCTGATCGGAGACCTTGATAGAGTTCGCCAGCACCTGATACTGGTGTACGAAAAAGGACACCGCAAATCCAAACAAAGCGACCAGAACCGTAAACTTGATGCAACGCTGAAACGAGTACTTTCTAAAACTATCCATATTGTTAGACGCACTTTGTTAGCTGATTAAATTCCCTTAAAAGAATATACGCTGTAGATATACTCTTCGCCCTTGCGCACCGCATAAGGGCCGCCGCACTCAATAGGCAGCGCCGTATCCTCCTTGGAGAAAATCAGCATGACGTCTCCCGCGCCATACGTCCGCTGATTGCCGTTCAATTGCAGGAATTCGACTTTGCCTTTATCAAATCCCGGGTCCAGATCTTTTACCGACACCTGATAGGTATCCGGGCAAGCGATAGGATCATAGGAAAATACGGAAGGGGCCTTATAGGCTTCCGCAGGCGCGCCAATAACGTTGGTCATGTCGATGGAAGCGCCGCCATATTGCAGCCGGTTGTCTAATTCGCCATACACCACCGCCTTCACATACCAGGCCCAAAAAGCGGCCTTTTTCAGATACTTATCTTCCACCTTCGCCTCCGCGCGAGTGGGAAGAATGACCTGCACCTCACCGTCTCTTTTGCTTAACGGCGCGGCGTCCTTGGCGCTCGCCAGGATGGTTTGCGGATTGTTGGCGATCTGCGCGGGCATGAACGTTATGTAGTCGTCGTCGCCAATGAAGTAGACGTTATCGTAACGCCACTCCTTGGGCGGCAGCTCGCTCACCGGCACCCCGGTGAAAACGTGCTCCTTTTTCTCACTGTTCAGGTATCGGTGCGGCGTATTGGAGTATACGTCGATGCGTTTGGCGCTTTTGTTCGTCTCCACCACGCGATAGTCCGCGGCGTTTTTATTGATGACGAAGATTTCCTTGGCGGCGACGTTAAGCGACAACGCCCAAACGCCGGCCGTCAGTAGCGCGCAGGTTTTAAAATTCGAAAGTTTGCCCCGAACGGGTGATAAACAGTCTGTCCTTTTCAATCTCATTCTCCCTTACTAACTTATCGTAGGTCTCAGTAATCACGCTGATTTCATTCCGGCACATATGGGTAACGCCAACACTGGCGGCCACGTCGGATTGAGCAAGTTGCAGCACTTCGCTGAATGAATAGTGACTGGGGATGTTGTTGTTAAGCTCGTAGACTTCCTGCAAATGCAGTTCGACGCCTTGAATCAGCTCAACGGCTTCCGGCGTCAGCTTGCCATCTCCGGATATGGAGAAGGAGCGGCCGTCAAAATCCAGTCGATACAATAAGTTCGGGATAGAGTGTACGGTGGGCGCGCAGCGAATGGAAACATCCCCGTATTTTTTACTGTCCAGGGTGTCGAACTCGGCGAACTCAATCGTGTACTTGAAATACTTGGACACGCCAGGGTAGCCGTGCTCAAGGAGACTTTTAATGAAACTTTCCGTGCCCGCCGGTCCCCAGATCTTCAGGGGGCGGGTTCTTTTTTCTTCCAGATAGCGGACCAGTAAAGGTACGACTCCGAAGGAGTGATCCGCATGGTGGTGGGTCAGCAAAACCAGATCAATATTCTGGTGCAAATCGCCCGCCCATAAGCGGGGTGGAACCTGATAACCGCAGTCGATAAGAATGGAGCTATCGGCGGACTGCAACAGGAATGAGGTGTTGCACTCTTCCGAGAAGGCCTCTCCATTACCGACAATCAGCAAATTCTTCATAACAAAAGCTTTCCGTGTTTTCCATTTTCCATCTCATCGCGCAACGCGTAGATGGCGCTCCCATGCCTGCATGGCGGCAACCTGTTGATTGCCGTCGGGATTATGCCACTAACCTATGGGTTTATAAACGGGACGCCAATGACTGTAATGTAAGGCGCGGAGATAGGTTGAGATGAAGGATCAAGGAAAACGCAGAGGCAGGCCGGCGTTGAGTCGCCGGCTGTGCAAATACGTGAAAGGAAAGCGCGCTGTCAGAGAGGTTGGAAATTCGGGAACAGTTCACGGGTAATGCCAGGTCCGCCGCCTTTACCTACGTTGTAATAGAAGGTCCACAGCCCCCCTGTGCGGACGCCAAAGACGCTCGTGGGCGTCCCGTAACCTTCTCTCGCTTTGGCCCCGTAATCACTTGGTTTCAACATCTGCAGACCAGCGTGTGCAATCACATTGTTAGTGATCAATTGCTCGGTGACTTGCCCATAGAACTGATCCTGCGCCGCTTGCAGATCAAAGTTATATTCCTTGATATCTCCACTGTTGGGGAAGCTCACCAAGCCTTCGTTAGCTGGCTGGCAGTTCATATGGACGACAAAGGGAGATACCTGATTACCAGATACAACAAAGCAGCACCCGGTCAGATTGGCGGTGACGAAGAAGTTACACGCCCCCTGAAGCTGTCCGGCTACAGCCCGCCACCCGCGCCATGGCAACCAATAGCAGTTACCATTGTGAGCAGTGGCGACTGTGACCGTATTTCCGCCAGCCACATGTGCGCCTTCTTGCAGGTTGGCCCGCTCAAGCTGGTTCACCAGATAGCAGTTGCGTTGGATGTTGTTGCATTTGACGCTGTAGGTAGCGTGAGAAATATTTGAGGATTCCGCGCCGGTCACGGTAATTGACTTGTTCGCATTCTGTTTAAAAATATCCGCCAGGGCCATCTTGTCGTCTCCTTAAACTCGTTATTGCCGACAGTCACCGCAGCCTCGCCTTGGTTCTTACTCGTTTTGGGAAAAGGCGTCCCGTCGCGCGCGTGACCGGATACTGAAGCTAGCGTCAACCCGACTCAAACGCCCTTCATATTTTTTATAATGTTTTGTTATCAGGACTAATTTTATTCATCTAAAGACCAATACGCGGAATAAGCCAGCGAAAGTCCGGCCGCTTTTTTAATCAAAATAACAGCCATCCATTGATGTTTTTTCAAACATAACTACGAATACGCATGGCGATAAAAACGTGACGTACAATTCGTAAAAGAAAAACAATGTAAAATTTATTAAAAATAATACAGTATAACGAATTATATACCCGCCTCTTTTTCCTCATTGAAATGCAACTTTTAGTTACATAAATGTGCATTAAACTCACTGTTACAAAACATATTGACACATATATTTGATAGGAAACGAACAACATCTATTGACTTCGTAAATTACTTATATGTCAAAAGCCATTTGGCGCTTGATTTTTGATCTAAATCCTTCAATATGCACGCCATTTTTAGCACTAGGTAAACTTTAATGCAGTCGTTCAGAAAGATTTGTTTCTTACTTGTCACACTTACCGCATTCGGCGCCGGCCTGGCTCGCGCGGAAATATCGAGCATGGATCAGGCTCTGGACATCGCGGGTCAACAAAGAATGTTGAGTCAAAGAATCGTTAAAGCATATTTATTGATTGGTCAGGACATTCTTCCTGACAAATCATCGATTCAATTACATGACAGTGTGGCGCAATTTGAATCTCAACTGTCCGACTTGGAAGGTTATTTGAAAGCAGGCGAAATGGCGCGCGATTTGAAATCCGTCCGCAAAGAGTGGACCGCTTTCCGTAAACTGGCCACCACCGCGCCCAATCAGGAAAACGCAACGAAACTGATCCAGCAAAGTGAAGAACTGTTGAGCCTGACTCAAGGCGTCACCAGCAATCTGGAAAAACAAGTCGCCAGCACCAAAGGCCGCTTGATCAATATCTCCAACGAACAAGGCATGTTGTCCCAGAAAATCGCCATGTACTACTCTGCCATGAGCTGGAACCTGGGCGTTTCCGACCTGGAAAACGATTTTAAAGCTGCGGTCAAAAAGTACGATGCAGGCTTGAGCGAGCTGCGTAAAGCGGACGCCAACAGCGAAGATATCAACAAGGCGCTGGATAAAGTTATTTCACAGTGGTCATTCTCCCACTCTGGTTTCGAAAAAATGGACGGTCATGATTTCGTCCCCTTCGTCATCGCAACGACCACTGAAAGCATGCTGAAAAGCATGCGCAAGATTTCCGACATGTACGCAGGTCTGAAAAGCTAATCCGCAAGGATTGAACTATTAAACCGAGTTCCTGTTTTATTCGTCTTCTTCGTTTAGTGCGGCGCAAGCCGCACTCTTTTTTTCCCACTTACCCAGCCTCTTTTCCCTCTCGCATTCAGCAGGCGTCGCTCATCGCGTAAAAGTTTTCCGCCTCATCCAAATACGCGACCACTCCTCTCTTTCTTGTTGTTTCTAAAAGCCTTTTCGCCATTCTCAAAAACTGCTCTTTGTCCATACCCACAAATTTCCGGTTCATTTGGCGCCTAACTTGCGCCAGATCAGCGATGCGTTAACTACCTACCCAGTTATCGCGCTGTAAGCATCTGATATTTATAGGCTTTAACTTAGACTGCACCAGATTGAATCACATGAGGTAAACGCATATGCGCCATATAAGGAACTTTAGTCTGCTTGTTCTCTCCCTGCTTGCACTCTCCTGGAGCCACATTGTTATCGCAGACATTACCGACCTGGACGAAGCCATCAACAAGGCTGGGCGCCAACGTATGTTGAGTCAGCGAATTGTGAAGTCATATTTGCTGATGGGTCAGGATATTCAACCAGATAAGTCTTCAAGCCAGCTCACAGAGAGCGTCGCCTTATTCGAACAACAATTGGGAGAACTGGAAGCCTATTCCAAGTCGCCGCAAATCTCGGGGCAGCTCAAGTCCGTGCGCAAGGAATGGACTGGGTTTCGTCAATTGGCGACGGCTAAGCCCGCGAAGGACAAGGCCATTGAGCTGATCAACGCTGGAGAGCGTGTTCTCGCGCTCAGCAATAAAATCGTACAGTCACTGGAGCAACAGTCGGGCAGTCCCAAGAACAAAATGATCAACCTCTCCGGCCGACAACGGATGCTGTCCCAGCGCATCGCGCTATATTACTCCGCGTTGAGCTGGAATCTGGAGCAGGCGGATCTACAAGACAGTTTCACCCAGGCCGTGCAGGAATATGATCAGGCGTTACATGAGCTGCGTCAGGCGAAAATCAACAATCAGGACATCAACGCCGCCCTGGACAAAGTGATTTCCCAGTGGAGCTTCTCTCGCTCAGGGTTTCAGTTGATGCAAGGCCAGAACTTTGTGCCTTTCATCATCGCCACCACGACGGAAGGCATGCTGAAGAATATGGAGAGAATTACGGGCCTTTACGAGAATCTGCAAAGCTAACTCCTTACTTCGTCCCTTCTCTCGGCGCAGCTCAATGCTGCGTCGTCTCACCCCGCCTCATTGTCTAACTCTGAAATAACCAGTTTCCGAAAGGGCCGCAAATCGACATACTTGTCCCCGTCCCGCTATATGTGTTTCGGCGCCGATGTAGATATCTATCGCGATGATGAAGTCCTCCAACCCCATGAAAAAACTTAAAAAACGTATCGCTTTCGCCACGGGCGCACTGGTTTTAGGTCTCGCGGCGGTATGGACCGCTGGTGGCGCGCTATCCGCCTCCGTCAATCATCCCCTTCCCTCACCGCCCGCCTCCCTAAACGCGCAAGCAGTGCAGTTTGACGGCGTCAGCGGTTGGTATGCCCCCGCCATCGGCCAGCAATGCGTATTGCTTCTACACGGCGTACGCTCAGACCGCACCAGTATGATCAGGCGCGCCCTGTTCCTGCAGAAGTCAGGGTACTCCTCATTGCTGATAGACCTTCAAGCCCATGGTGAAACGCCTGGGGAGCACATCACGTTTGGCTACCGTGAGTCGGACAACGTCAGATCCGCTGTCGCCTATTTGCGCACGCAACGCCAGTGCGCCAAAGTGGCGATTATTGGCGTCTCTCTCGGCGGCGCCGCAAGCCTGCTGGGACAGTCGCCCGCGCCTGTAGACGCTTATGTTCTGGAAGCCGTTTACCCAAACATCGAACAAGCCGTCAGCAATCGTTTGTCTATGCGACTCGGCGTGCTGGGAGAATGGCTGACGCCATTGTTAACCGCACAAATTCCTTTGCGTTTAGGCGTCAGCCTGGATGAGTTGAAGCCGGAAGAAGCCATCAAACGTGTGCGGGCGCCCGTCCTGATCATTGCCGGTACGGAGGATGAACACACAACATTGCCAGAATCAAAACGCCTTTTCGCCAATGCCCCAGAGCCCAAATCTCTCTGGCTGGCGGTGGGCGCCCATCATCAGGATTTCTATGACTTCTCGGCACAAGAGTACGAGGAGCGGGTAACCAGATTTCTTCGCACGTCCCTGGAGCATTAATCGCTCCATTCCTCAAGATAAAACCTCGCAATTGCCATGGCTAGACAGCTGAGCACTCAACCAGTCTATGCCGTTTAACCGGTTTTCACGCCGCAGGTAGATTAACTAACATTTAATGCGCTTAACGCCCACTGATTAATAAACAATCACGACAACCTCAAGACAAACAGGAGTCACGGATATGACTAGGTTCTCAGCAGGCATGTCGGCATGCGCGCTCGCCTGTGCTGCGGCAGCCACTTACCTGTGGGTTGAAAATAAAAATCTAGAATTAAAATTTGACCAGGAAAGAAAACGTTTTCAAGAACATACACAGCAGCAAGACGCTCGCTACCTGGAGGCCGTAGCTGCGTTCAACGCCTACCTGGAACATCCCGTAGAACGGCGGAACCAGCAAGCATCCCCGGAGAACCCAGCGTCACGCATTACCTCTGGGTCAGCTATAACCGCACGCTCATCTCTAACGCACAGCGCCGCACAACCACTACTGGAGGCGGAAGAATCAAGCTTGCAACAAGCGGTCAGCGAAAAATACCGCGTCCTGTTTTCCGAAATATCCCTCGACGCCACAACAGAGAAACAATTGCAAAGTCTGTTGCTGGAGCGAGAGCGCCTCGCCACGCTGCCCACAGTGAACTATTTCTCCGCCCCAGAAAGTATTGAAGAGCACGCCCAGCTGCGCACCCAGGCGCTGGACGAGGTGGACCAACGCATTGTCGATCTGCTGGATGCAAACAGTTCACGCCTGTTCGAACTCACCCGCAATTCAGAGTTTGAACAACATCAACTGAAAGAAGTCACTGACAGTCTAAGCTCAGTCAATCCGCTTAGTCACGAGCAGGAGCGCACGCTGCTCCTCGCCAAACTCCGCCACAAAGAAGCATTCAATATCGCCATGCGCGATTACGCCGTCGCCCAGAGCAATAAACGCGCTATGGCGGATGAAGCAGTCAAAGCGCTAACCCGTTATCGGGATGACTATCTGCAGGAAGCTTCCGCCTATCTCGACGAAGAGCAAATGGCGGCGTTAACGGATTTTGAAGCGCTGAGCTTTGAAGAAATGGAAGACAGCCTGCTCGCCTCACTGCAAACGCAATGAGCGGGTCGGCTTCATAAAGGCAGTCTACACAGGAGGGAATCTACGCCAAACAAAGTTGAACTGGTTAAGGCCAGCACCGCACATAAAAACCAATAAGCCAATAACAACACAAGCGCATTCGTTTTCAGGGTCAACAAAAACCATAAATTCGGAGAACATGATGTTTCGTAAATTCGCTTTAGGCCTGACTCTGCTTGCCTCAGCAACAAGTCTTCAGGCCGCCGCCAATAGACCAGACGGCTTCGCCACGCTTTGTAAAAGCGGTCAAACCTGTATGGTCAGCAGTCAAACTCAGGTAGCTTTTGGAGCCGCCGGTAAATTCGTCTATAAATCGCTAAACGGCGCATTCTCCTGTGACGTCGCCACTTTCGGAGTCGACCCAAACCCGGCCAAGTCGGTGAAGGAGTGCTCCATTCGTGAAAACGTCGCCAGCCCCGGTGACGGCGCAGGAGCCGCAATCACCGTCACCTTGCAAGCCAACGGCGACGACGGCAGGGTGAAGTTGTCGTGGAGCGCCAGCGGCGCCCTGCGTAATGTGCAGGTGATGCGCGACACCGACGCTAACCCTATTGGCCGTCAGCGCATCGCCAGACTGGCCCGCTCCGACCGCACATTCACCGACACCAAGGTCAACAATGGCGCCACCTACTGGTACTGGATCAAGTACACAGACACTAACGGCGCCGTCGCCAGCACCGCCGCACAGTCCGCCACGCCATCCGGCGGTTCCGGCAATGCTGATGAATGTTTCGCCGGCGCCACGATTAAAAACAAAAGCGTGGATTGCGGCGGCAAGACTATCGGACTGTCCTGCAACAGCGATGATGAACACCAGCCGCCGGTGCTTACTCTGATCAACGCCAGCGTGAAGAACCTGCGCATCGCCGCTGATGGCGGTTCCGACGGCATTCACTGCGACAGCGGCAATTGCACGCTGGAAAATGTAGTCTGGGAAGACATCTGTGAAGACGCCGCCACTCACTCGGCGGAAGGCGGGACCATGACCATCATTGGCGGCTGGGCTTACAACAGGAATGGCGGTCCTGGCGGCAAGCCGGACAAGATCTTCCAGCATAACTCCAAGAACAGCACAACCATTATCACTGGCGGCTTCACCATCAAAGGCGATAACGGCAAGTTATGGCGGTCCTGCGGCGACTGCAAAAACAATGGCGGCCCCCGGCATTTGATCGTGGACAACGTCATCGTTGAAGGCTCGCTGTCCAGTGGACTCGCAGGCGTCAACAGCAATTACAAGGACACCGCCACCATTCGCAACCTGAAAGTCAAAAACTACAAATCCGGCAAGCCAAAAATCTGCGTGGAATATAAAGGCGTGAACAAAGGCGACGGCAAGTCCGAGAAAAAAGGCGAAGCCTGGAATACCGCCAGCTGTAAGGTGGACCACTCGGACGTTTCCAGTTACTGATTTCTACATCTCTTGATCAAAAGGTTTCTCCGCGCTGGAGAAACCTTTTCTTGGGCGCGCCTATACGCACGTATAAATGCCGTTAGGGCCATCCGCCCGGTATACTGTCCGAACACCCTACCTCTCACTCACCCTGGATCAATGCATGCAGAAGTATATGTACGACGCTGTTATTTTTGACTGCGATGGCGTGCTGGTGGATACCGAGCGCCTGACCAATGAAGTATTCATGAGCCTGCTGGCGGAACAGGGACTGCATTTGTCCCATATGGAAATGCATACCCACTTCACTGGACAAACCACGGAAGCCAACCTGATCACCGCCGCCGGCCTACTGGGGCGGGCGTTACCGGAGGACACCCACCATCGCCTGCGCACCGGCTTCTGGGAAGCCATGCACACTGGTCTGAAAACGGTCCCTTACGTAGAAGAAACACTACAGGCGATCCATCTACCCAAGGCCATGGCGACCAACGCCCTGCGTGAAGATATGGACTTCAAACTCAATCGGACCGGCCTGCATGCGTATTTCGATCACTGTTTCTGCGTCGAAGATGTTGAGAACCCCAAGCCTGCGCCGGATATCTATCTGCACGCCGCCTCCGCACTGGAAGTAGCGCCTGAACACTGTGTGGTGGTGGAAGACTCCACAGCGGGCATCACCGCCGCTGTGGCCGCAGGTATGACGGTGTACGCCTATAGTGCGGACATGGATGCGGAAAAACAAAAGGCCGCGGGTGCGGCCTTATGCTTTCATGACATGAGAGAACTGGTCCATTTATTGAGCCGGCGACCATAACGCAATCCGGGCGGCCACTGACTCATTACGCGCCTGCCTCAGGCGCTCTCCAACGCTAATAGATTCAGAGGCATGCCCACCTCTGCTTCTATTTTTTTGTACTCCTCCTCCAGATAATGAAGAAGGTGATTCAAACTCACCAAATACTCGAAGTGACTTTCCGAATCGTTTAAGAAGCCGCCGTCCATAATCGCGCGATTGAATTGAATCGCATCCGATACGGCTTGCAGAAGAATGGGAGCAAGTTCATTTCTGATATTCATTTTGATTTTGTCTCTTACTGCCGCGTTGTTATTTTTGAGGGAGGCAGTCTCCTCCGGGCTGAAGGCCCGACGCCGCATCAACGTCCCAACGGCGCCGGAAACAAAAGGGGCGACAAGCGCCCCTCAACGCAGATTATCTCAGCGTGATTTCGTCAATAGCGTACCAACGGCCGTAGTTGCCGTAGCGCATGGTGACCAGTACGTACTGAGAGTTGGCTTGCAGCGGGATATCCGCCGCGCCGGAGCGGTACTGTCTGATGCGTTGCGCACGCACCCACTGGCCGTTCTGCCAGACATAGATGTCATAAGAACCAGCGAAGTTGCCGCCATCCCAGTTGATGGTCATACCGGACATGCTTCTGGCGCTGCCCAGATCCAACATCACCCACTGTTGCTGATAGCTGTTGTAGATAGTGGAAGACACCCAAGGCGTAGACAGAGAACCGTCATGCAGATTCGAAGCCTGATATCTGCTGCTGTAGGTGCTGGAGGCTTTCGCGCTGGAAACTGAAACGGAGCCAGTATCGCCGCCGTTATCTCCACCGTCGTCCCCTCCGTTATCACCGCCGTCATCTCCGCCATTGTCGCCGCCGTCGTCTCCACCGTCATCGCCGCCATCGTCACAAGGCGTCCAGCTGCCCTGCACTTTTACAGCGTCGAAAGACTCATGAATGGAGTGCCATTCCTGGGAGCATTCGCCGTACAGCGTTTCCGCTGATTGCGCCAGACGCGTCCGCGCGGAAGCAAAGTTGGTGGAGGCGGTGAACAGATTGGTGTTGGCGTGATAGTAGATCGCCAGCGCTTTTTCCATTCCGATGCCGGTCACCCGGTTGGTGGTTTTACCGCGAGGGTGAACGCCGCCTTCAGACAGCAGATAGAACGCCAGGTTCATGATGCCGCTGTTAAGGTGAACGCCGCCGTTGTCTTCCGAGCCAGTGTAACGGGAGTCGTAGCTGTCGCGGCTCTGCCCGTCGGCCACAGGGTCGGTCATATCGCGCATCATGCTGCCGTTCGGAGAAGCCTTCTCACCCAGCGTCCAGTTGCTGCGCTGAGGTTTCAGGCCACCAGAAGGCTTACCGCTGGAGCTGCCGCCGGACATCATGTAAGTTTCAGCGCCAGCGCCGAAGATATCAGACAACGCTTCGTTGATCGCACCGGACTCATTGCGATAGGTCAGGTTACTTTCAGAGAACGTCACGCCGTGAGTCAGCTCGTGAGCGACGATATCCAGCGCGCCAGCGGGGTTCTGCAACATGCTGCCGCCTTCGCCATAGATCATCTGCTCGCCGTTGAAGTAAGCGTTATCGCCGGAACAGCCGCCATTCGGAGAAGAGAACATGGCGTGTACGGTGCTGACCATCTTCTTACCGCGGCCGTCAAAGGAGTCGCGGTTGAACATGTTGTCGTAGAACCAGTAGGTGTAACCGGAGTTGTCGTAAGCGGATTTGGCGTGCTCATCTGCATTAGGCGACACTTCACGGCCCGGCAGGATGTTGCTGCCCCAGTTAGGGTCGAAACACTGACGGTCGATCGAGTGTACGCTGCGCGACAACGCCGAGTAGAAGCGCGGCAGTTTATCCACGATCTTGCCGCTGTTGGCGTCAACGAAGATTTCATCTACGCGATAGCCTTCGTCGGTGGTGGTGTATTCCACCACGGAGCGCCAGGTCAGGACCGGACCATCCGCTTCGGACACATAAATCTGCAGGCTGGGATCTTCGCGGAATCTTGGCTCGCCCTTGAGGGTGTCGCGCATACTGTCGACCGCTTTGTTGAACGCCACCTGACCGTTCAAACCAGGATTAACGTCCAATTGGATGCCCGGCTCGAATTCGCCGGTCACCAGACTGATTTCGTCCTGGCCGGACGCCTGCACCACCGTTTCACGGCCGTGCACAGGCACGCCGTTATATTCCTGGGCGAATTTGTAATAGACGTTGCCTTCATCATCACGCTTGGAGGTTTTCAACTCCAGGTCGTCGTTTTCGCTGATATTCAGCAATTGCTTGCCGCCCATCATAATCGCCTGCTTGGCCATATTGGCGTCGCTGGCCACCAACGGCTGATCGCCATTCGGTTTTAGATGGAAAGGCGCGCCAACCCCAGCGGTGCGCTCGCCCTGAAATAGGTCAGCGCCAGCCGCGGGGGGCGAAAACTGTGCATTGGGGGACTGATAACCCGTATCCGCCTGATCATCTAGATTGGCTACAAAGTCCTCAACATCCGCCATGCTGGGCGCATCGCCTGCCGATTTCGCAGAGGCGGGCGCACCCGCTGGCGCGGCGCCAGGCGTCATCGCCGTCGCGGCTGCGACAGTCTGAGCGGATGATTGAGCGTTTTCCACCGACGCCGAAGTGGCGTCCGACGATCCATCGCCTAACTGGTGGTATAAGGCGTAGCTGCCTGTCATGGCGGCCATGACAGCTACTAAAAGCTTTAATTTCACGAGTAGTTCCCCTCTCTTGTTTCTATCATTTTGGTTTTATCGGAGCGGAACATCCTAGCTATTGAGAATCCATTCGACATGTCATTGCGCGCTATTCACCTGTCACTTGCTGCCATTTTTTTAACAGTGTGAAGTACGCCTATTTCGTTAGGTTATTTGGCCGAGTTTTCCCTGGCCCTTGATTTGCTATATTCGAATACGCATGGGCGGCGACCCTGCGGCAGGCTAGTTATTTCGCCAAGTCTATGGAAGAGAAACTACTCTTATGACGCCACAACTGGACGAACCCTTCATCATCGCCAACTGGGTGAAAATGTGTCTGGACGCCTTTGAGAAACAAGGGCTGGACGCTTATGATTTAATGCAGTCTGCGCAACTCTGCGCTTCCGAATTGCAGTCTCCCCTCGCCCCCGTGCACACCGATAAAATCAACGCCTTATTCGACGCCGTCATTGCAACGACCCAATGCCAAAGCATCGGCATCGACGCTGGCAAAAATATCAGTCTGACCACCTTCCACGCCCTGGGCTACGCGGTTATCGCCAGTCAGTCTTTGTGGGAGGGATTTTCTCGCGTGATTCGTTATAACTACGGCATTTCCAACGTCACCCGACTGTATCTGCAAACCAATGGCGATGAAGTGGAGTTGGGCGTGGTGCGCGAAGGCGAGGCGCTGCTGCACGACGCCATTCTGGACGCCGCAGCCTGTATGATGGTGCGCATCTGCCGCTTTCTGACCCCGCAGGGAACGGACTTGTTGCGTGTTTCCATGGGGCGCGATAGACCCGCGGATTATGAAAACTACGAGCGCTATTTCCGCAGTCCGGTCAGTTGGGGCGACAGTCGCTACCGCCTGGTTTTCAGCCGTAATTATTTTCACTGCCGCCTGCCTAACGCCGATGTGTTGTTGGCGAATGAAAACGAGCGACTTTGCGAAATCTACTTCGGCCGCCTGTTCAACAGAAAGCTGACTCAGCGAGTACGCTCGCTGCTGCGCCAGACCATGGCGACTGAGGAAACGTCTTTACAGAAAGTGGCGCATACGCTGCATTTAAGTGAACGTTCGCTACAACGTCATCTTAGTCAGGAGGGAACCAACTTCCGTGAGCTGGTTGATGAAGTGCGGCAGGAAATAGCGGAGCGTTATCTGAAGTCCTCTTCCATGAGCATCTCCCAAATCGCATACAGTCTGGGATTCAACGACGCCGGCAATTTCAGCCGCGCCTTTAAACGCTGGTTTTCCTGCTCGCCGGAGACTTACCGGCAAAGCCTGCAGGAGTCCCCGTTACTGTAAACGACCCCGCCTCAAGCGGTATCCGCATGAGCGGTCGTTTCCTGTTTCGCCCATTTACTGGCGGCGCGCCAGTTCATTGAGAGAAAAACTGCATTCGCCAGAAAAATGGCGGTGCTCTGGCCCATGATTCCTACCATCATCCATCCCACATTGGCCAGCATCATCAGCCAAAACCCAGCTTTGTTCTTATTGCCGATCTGCCACACTGCGACAAACGTCAACAACATGGCGATCCAGTCCACACCATAAAATCGCATATCCATCTCAGCCCCCTGCTTAAAGCCCCTTGCATACGAGATAGTTCATTCATACATTCGCTTTATTTGTTTAATTATTAAGCGAAAATTCCTTCTGGATAGCATCCAACGCGTTAGCTAACCTTAGCCATTGGTCTAGTATAGATGATTGCCCGCACCGAGTGTGTTTTCAATTGTTTTAGCTTGTCCTTTATCAATTAACGCCTAACGCCAGCGCCTTGTTTGGTATTGAAAAACGCAACTTAAAGGTTTATCTGGCGCAACCCTATCCTCTGCGGCGCCCCTATATACATCCACGCATCTAGACTCTACAGACCTGTCTCTCAACGGAGCCCGATCATGAATCATCATCCCCTTTCCCTGACGCGGCAGCCGGTTGTGCTATTGCACGGATTGGCGCGTACGTCCCGCAGTCTGAACCGTATGCAACGCTATCTCGACGCACAGGGTTTCGATACGGTCAACCTGAACTATCCTTCCACGCGACTCTCCCTGGAAGCACTGGCGACGCAGCATCTCTATCCCGCCTTACTCGCTCGCTTCGGCGCCGACAGCTTGCCACTGCATTTCGTCACACACTCCATGGGCGGTATCCTGGTCAGGGTTTTGCGGGCATCGAAGCCTGACATTTCCATAGGTCGGGTCGTTATGCTCAGCCCGCCTAGTCAGGGTAGCGAAGTGGTCGACAAATTAGGCAAGCTGAGGTTATTCAAGTTGATTAACGGTCCGGCTGGCGGGCAACTGGGCGCCGTCGACAACCAGTTACTGCAAAATCTGGGCTCACCCGACTTTGAATGCGGCGTCATCACCGGCGACCGCTCCGTAAATCCTCTGCTCTCCCTCATGATCAAAGGTCCCAATGACGGTAAAGTGTCGGTTGAGCGGGCAAAGCTGACGGGCATGAGAGACTTTCTGGTGCTCCCTGCAACGCATCCGTTTATCATGCGCAACCAGACTGCGCTGGAACAAACCCTGCATTTCCTGCGGGAGGGACGCTTTCAACACAAGCGCTGAATCATCAGGAACATAAGGACAGGCAATACAGGTCATGGCGAGACAGATAGGACAACACTACATCAGCGGAAATTTAAACGAGTTTATTGACGGCGTCAGACAGGGCGTGCGGCGCGAGTATCCAAATATCCTGCTGGAAGGCGATTCCTGGTTTGATTACCCAGGCCGCGGCTGGGGCGCCTTAAACGCTCCCAATAATATCTTTGAAGCGATCGCCATGTTGGAACCGCAGGGCGCCAACTGGCTGGACCTCGCCATTTCCGGCGCCACCACCTTACAGATGCAACCGCATTTACAGCACTATCGCAGGCTGAAGCACGCCCACGTCCGGCTTGACTATATCTTCATCAGCGCAGGCGGCAACGACATATTCGCCAATCTGGCGCCGATCCTTGCGCCCTACGAACCGGACCTAACGGCGCAGCAATGCCTGCGGCAGGATATTCTTGATACTGTGTTGAGCAATATCACGGATTTCTACAAAAGCAGCCTGGAAATGCGCGACCGTTATCACCCCAACGCCATCGTCGTGAGCCATGGCTACAGTGCGCCGCTGAGCCGTGAACGGGGATGGAAACTGTTTCTGCTTCTACGCTCGGGTCCCTGGATCTCATCAGTATTCGAACTGCATGGATACCCGCCCGCAGAAGCATCGCCCTTGCGTCATGACATCATCCGCATCATACATGGACGTCTGTCCGACGCCCTCGCTGAAACGCTCTCCCAATACGACAATACGCTGTTCTACGACGCGCAGACACGTCGTCTGAATCTGACCGGCAAAGAATTCTGGGCGGATGAAATTCACCTCTCCGCAAAGGGGTATAAAAACTTCGGCGCCGACTTCATCCAGTTTCTGGAGGAAAATCAGGGCTACGCCTGGAGGCGGAAACAGGCTATAAAAGCGTAATGTCAACAAACCTTTATGTCTCATAGGCTGCGTAATGGAGCCTCTGCTTTAATGAGACATTCCGCCCAACAAGGTGAAAGGCGCATTGCATGGACAAAGCACAGCTGATAGAAACAATTACCGCTTATTTTAACGAGCATATCCCCTTTAACCGGCTGGTCGGCATCAAAGTCCGCGAGGTCAGCAAGGAGAAAGTCGTGCTGGGACTGGAAATGAAGCCGGAGCTGGTCGGCAATACGTTTCAGAACATCCTGCACGGCGGCGTCACCGCAACGCTGCTTGATGTGGCTGGCGGCTTGGTGGCGACGATCAGCATCATCGAGCGGCTTACGGAAATTGATCCAAAAGAAGTGCAGCGCAAACTGCGCAGGCTCGGCACGATAGATATGCGGGTGGATTATCTGCGCCCCGGGCGCGGCGCGTTTTTCGTCGCCTCCGCCAGCGTCATTCGTCACGGCCAGTCGATAGCGGTGACGCGCATGGAACTGGTCAATGATAGAGAGCAGACGATCGCGCTGGGCACGGCGACTTACACAGTATCCTAAGGAGATTTTCAGGATGAACCTCAAACCTGCAGCGCTGTTGTGCTGCCTGTTATCCCCCTCCGCTTTCGGCGGCGAGACCGCCAAAGATTTCCTCGGAGATTTCATCATCGGCGCTTACCAACTCATCGGTAAGGCGCCTGACTCCACCAGTACCTATCAAGGCGCGTTGCAAATCTATTCCGAGAATCACCAACTCAAGATCAAACGGGAAATCGGCGGCGCCGTGATATTCGGCGAGGCGGCGATTGAAGACGCCGTGCATGGCGAAGCCACGGTCTTGCGCATGCGCTTTCAAGAAAACAGCATCGCCTATGAGAGCACGTGTCTGGTGCAGAGCGATCTCGATAACTACGCCCGCATCAGCTGTCATCTGTATCAGGCGAATAAAGGCAGTAAAACACCCGGCCTGGAAGCCCTGTTCATCGACCACAGCAAAATCTGACGTCAGATAGCCATGTTGAAAAACGAAGGCGCTCCGCGCGGATTGTTGAATGGTCTCAACCATATCACCATTGCGGTCAGCGACCTGGACGTCGCGTTCGAGTTCTACGTTTCTCTGTTGGGAATGACGCCTCACGCCAAGTGGAAACAAGGCGCTTATTTGTCGGCGGGCGAACTCTGGTTATGTCTTTCTCTGGACGCCAGCCGACCCAGCGGCGATTACTCACACATCGCCTTCGATATCGCCGAGAAAGACTTCCCTCTAATGAGAGAAACGCTCAACCAGGCAGGTGTGAAGCAATGGAAGCAAAACCGCAGCGAAGGCGATTCGCTGTATGTTCTCGATCCCGACGGCCACAAGCTCGAAATCCATGTCGGCTCTCTACAATCCAGACTGCGTTCACTGCGCGAGGAACCTTACGAAGGACTGCAACTATTCGACTGACGGCGCGCTTTCATTCAGGGGCGATTCCGGCAACCACCAGTGCGTATCAGGCGCCTCCGTCTCAGCAGGAAGAGTGGGATTCTGCAATAGAAATACACGTCGACGCGGTAACTGCGCGCGGTCTAAAAACGGCTGGTGATGGGCAAGGAACAGCTGTTTGAACGAACCGTCCTGCAGCGCTACGTTTAGCCCTTTTTCAATCAATCGCGCCAGGGTTTCATCCCCTTTGCCCACAAAGAAGTACACCGGATAGGGGTAATACAACGCCAGCGTGGGCTCCACCGCCAGATCGGGATATTGCGCCTGACGCTCTTCCAGCTCTTTCCAGGCTTCGTTTAACCCCCTGGGAAAGTAATCGAAGCGCATCTCCATCAGCATATCGAATAAAAGTCCGTATTGCGGGGAGTCCTCCACCTTGAGATGGTTGCCGCGCAAAATATCAATGTCACTCCATTGCGCGCCAAAGCCAGCGACAAAATGCTCGCGCAGATCATCCAGATTCTTCACCAGGCTCAATGCGGGGAGACTGTGTTTATGCGTCAAAAACACACGATAGCCCAGTATTCCCCGTAGAATGGGAATTTTCACCGCCCGAAAGCGCCGCTCCAGATCAACGGTGGTGGGCAGGAACGCCACATCCAGCTGCCCCCGCTCCAGTAAAGCCAGGCCTCTTGCCGCAGTGACATTGTCCTGCAGGGGACGCAGCATGAATTCATTACCAACCCCCGCCTTTAACAACGCCAGTTGCAGCAACTGAATGCGATATTCGTAACGACTGTCTTTTTGATAATAACGGAGAGGACGCTGATCCGCGCAGGCGGAAACCGCCATCAACGTCAGCCACAGGCCACACAACAGCTTCATACCCTGATCCCGTATTCAATGAGGCGGTACGCTTCGCGACGACAAGCCTCTGAAGACAGGGGCTGACATAAGTAGCAGCTCCTGCCGTTTGCGGACATATAGGAAAACGCTAATTGTCCGCTGGATTATTAGGGAAATATTAGCAGGGATGACGCGTTGTATCAGTCGCCGCCGCCACAGCCTCCGCCGCAGCTGCTTCCACAACTGCTGCTGTTGTCTGAGCTGCTGTCGTTGTCATTATCATTGTAGCGACGGCCGGAGCCGCTCCCCCAATCGCCACCGCAGTCGCTAGAACAACTGGAGCTGGAACTAGAGCACCCTATATTAGACGCGCAGTGGTCATTACGCCCTGTACAATCCAGCGAATAGTAAAAGCCATCGGGAATTTTCAATTCCGCATCCAGGGCGAATAGAATGGGCAACGCCTTGGGCCGCAGAGGATCAATGTTCTCCCTTAAGCAGCTCAAGCGCCAGGCCAGTTTCACCCCATCCTGTACATTTGTAGCTTTGCCCATACCTTCCGCTGGCGTGTGATGTAAAAAGCGCCCAAAAGCTTCGTCGCAGAATTTTTCATAACGACGGGTGAACAAAATAAATTCGTGCCAGGCGACATCCACTACCTGTGACGGCATGGACACCATTCGTCCATTCGCCATGCGGCAGATATGAAAGTATTCACGCAGACCAGTGAGAACTCTTTCGACCTGCGCAGGGGTCAAATGCGGATATTTCCTGGCGATACGCCGATCAATGGTGGGAGGGAAACGGTAGTTATCGATAAATCGGACGCGTCTATTGCGCACCGCTTTGCGATACTGCTGATAACCAAAATAGGAAAGACCCGCCAAGACAGCAAGTACAAGGACATTAATCAGATAATTCAAGGCAGCCTCCTTAACAACGCCGGCGCTCATTATCCACATCCTTGCCCTACCCGAAAAGAGAAAGGGGCGATAAATCGCCCCTTTTACATAGAGTTAGAGAATAATCACCAACTATTTCTCAATATTAATGGTCAACGATTTTGATTTGTCGTCATATTCAGCTCTAACGGTAATAGAAGTACCGCTATATCCGCTGAAGTCATTCTTCATGGTGAGTTTACCATCGCCATTGATATCCGCGATTTCGTCGCCGGTGGTAATTTCCCAGTCCGCCTTAGAAGAGATATTGTTTTTAGTGCTGTCAGTGTAGACCTCATAGAAGCTCAACTGCCGCACCTCACCTTCTTCCAGAGCCGTGTCGCCTTTGACATCGGATAGCTCATAACCGGAAATCTCCAATACTTTCACCGTCGTCTCGGCGGAAAGTCCACCACATTCTGCTTTGACAGTCGTGGAAGACGTAGATACGCCTGTGACCTTGCCGCCATCAACCGTGGCCACGCCCGTGTTGCCGCTGGTCCAGATAGCGTTGGAGGTGATGCCGACGTTGTTGGTTCCATCGCTGTAGTCGCCACTGACCGTCAGAGTCGTGCTGCCGGACTTGCTGACAGAAACCGTACTGCCTTCGTTTATCTTCAAAGACGCCAGTGTATCGTTGACCGTGATAGGCACGTCCGTAGATTTTACTGTACCCCGGCTGACAGACACATTTACGTTGCCGCTGTTATGGGTCACCAGCATGCTACTGTCGCTGTTAATCGTCGCCACGGCGCTATCACTGCTAGTCCAGGATAACCCTGAAACAATTGGACGCTGAGAGCCGTCGGTGTAGGTTCCCGTTGCGCTCAGGGTCAGGCTGCGGCACTCATCTACTTCGGAATCGCTCGCGCTCGCCTCAATAGTGGATAAGGTGGCGTCAGAAACCGTAACCGTCAGTTGCGCGTTGAGGTTCACCAGTGATGCGGTAATCACCACATCCTGATTGCCAACCGGGGTTCCGGTCGTCATTTTGCCGGCATTGTCGACTGTCGCCAGAGCGCCATCGTCAGTGCTCCATTTCACTTTACTGGTGATGTCCTGGGTCGAGCCGTTATTCAGCTCCGCCACCACCTTCATCTGCCAGCTCTCATTAGGCTCAAACAGCACTTTGTCAGAGGTAGAAGTCAGGGTCAGACTCTTAGCGTCCAGTTTTCCTGCATCGACCGCGTCATTCAACGCATCCGTATCGCCAGAGCCTCCGCCGCAGGCGGACAGCAACGCAGAGCACAACGCCAGCGCGGCAAAACCGGCTACAACACGGGTTTTTCTGAGGTTAGAAATCATATTGCAATCCCAGACCAAAGTTTCTGATCTTCACGCCATCATCTTCAAACACATGATAGTAGCCAGCGGACAGTTTCACGCTGGGATAGGCTCTGAGCGGCTCTTCCAACCTGATCGCCAGACTGGTTCCATCGAATGAGAGATCGGAAGTTTTGCCTCCCACTTCGGTTTCCAGCTCAGTGGCGACGTAACCGACTCCCAATGTCAGCAACGTGGTGTCGCTCAGTACGCCGGTGTAAGTCAAATAACCGCCCGCCATGCTGTTCAGCTCCATATTGACGTTCGCTTCCTCGGAATCAGTAACGCCTGTAGAGAATAAAGCTTCCAGACCAACGCCGTTTTCAAGACGTCCGCCCAAACGAACATTGGCTGCAGGGATGTAAAATTTTTCGGAGGAGGCTTTCACCATTCCTACGCCCCCATCCGCTCCCACATACCAAGTTTCCGCCAGAACTGGCGCAGAGAAACAGGCTAAGCAAGTAAAGATACAAGTTATTTGACGCATTGGAATTCTTTCCGTGATTGGTTTTGGGCAGTGCCAAGACTGCAGAAAAGTAAAGGTATATTATGGAAATCAATCAGCTATTGCTAATTACAAAAACCGGCTTAAACAAGTTGTAATAATTTACTGACGCGATAGAGGAAAATCAGGGAGGGGAGGTAACCGCCTGAGGCGCGCAATGCGTCGCCGGCAGGCGGTAATATAGTGCTGGGTTTATCAGTAAGCACTATAGGTGGGCGTAAATTACCTTGAATGCCGCTTAACGTCCAGCGTAAAACGCTTAAGCCAATTGATAACGCCGAGCAGGTCACATGTTATTTAGCCTGTACTTTTCGGCTCTCCACCACACTGTTTTAAAATAATTTTTAGCCTAAAAAACCTTTTTGATGGGCTTCATGCAAGCGACCGCTGATCATCTCCCACAGTGCTTCATTGAAGTCGGCCAGGATTCCCGTTTTCGACAGCACTTGCTCCAGACGCACGCCATTCTCCACCCAACTTTGACAGCCGTTATTCAGGTTGATCAATACCGGCATCAATCGATCCATGGCGTAGGCGTAGCGAGACTCCGGGGTCCGCCTCTCTTCATATTCCAGCCACAAGGATTTAAATTCGTTCCCTACTTCCGACGGCAGCATCCCGAATATCCGTTCAGCCGCCTTCATTTCATTTTCCGTGTCCGCATGGGCGGCGGAGAAGACAAACTTGTCGCCAGCGTCAATTTCCACCACGTCATGTAATAACAGCATGCGCACGACCCGGTTGATATCCACCTTCTCTTTCGCGTAACTCTCCAGGGACATCGCCAGCACCGCGATTTGCCAACTGTGCTCAGCCGAATTTTCCCGGCGATCGGTTCCAATCACTTTGGTCATGCGATTGACGCTTTTCAGCTTTTCCAGTTCGATGATGAAACTGAAAATCTTCTCCAGCTCTACTTTCATGAATGCCATTTCCTCGTCACTGTCATCTTAGGCGGCCGTTAACGCGGCGGAGTATATCCCTTTAACGTCATAGCAGACACCTCAACAAGCGGAACGGTCACATTTCCAGTGTGCGGCAAGTCCCATTTCTGCAGTTTCACGCCAGAAATATATTCTTTAATTTCACATACATACAGATACATACCCGGTCAAAACCATTAACTTGCGTTGGCTTATGGTAACGCCCCGGCAGGCGCGTCACAGTTTTACGGAAACTGCCTTTAACCCCTCCTTCATGATGCCTATTCTGCGCCCAACGAATGAGCTGAGCGGTACTTTCGAGAGTTATTAACCCGATATCCATCGTCCCATTCATGGGCAGAACATAAGCAGGTATAGCATCATGTACAAGGAGATCTTCGCCACCCGTTCACACACATTTTCTTCTATCCGCAACAACTGGAAAGCGGCTTTCAATTCTTTGCTCATCAGCGGAGCCATCGCCGCTTCCGGCGCCGTCTCCAGCACAGCCAACGCCATGCAGAGTCCGAACCTGTCAGGTATTTACTGTAGCTGCAGCCCAACCACTGAGCGTAACTCCTCGGTATTCCACAACGCCGGAGAAATCGAATACATGGACGGCGTACTGGTGCGCATCAGCTGGGCGCTGCTGGAACCAACCCCCGGGGTCTACGACTGGAGCCGCCTGGACAGCCAGCTGGCGAAAGCGCAACAGGAAGGCGTAAAAATCGCGTTGGCGATCACTAACGGAGCGGAGGCGCCCTCCTGGCTGAAGTCGGAAGGCGCGCAAACCCTGGACTATCTGTTCCGCAGCGTATATCCGAAGAGCATGCCGTTGCCATGGGACAGCGTTTTCCTGGATCGCTATTCGCAGTTTATTGACGCCCTGGGTCAACGCTACGACGGCAATCCCAACATCGCGCTGGTGCACATGACTAACTCCACTACTAACGGTTTTGAAATGCAGTATTTCTTCGACCGCGATACGGAGAACCGTTTCAGATCCATGGGGTTCTCCAACGAGGCGCTGGTGGAATCCTGGAAGCAGATTATGGACGCTTACGACGACGCGTTCCCCAACACTAAACTGGACGTGGAAATTCATCCGGTATTCCGTAGCCCGGTAGTGGCTCAGGAAGTCGCCGCCTACGGCCACGCCAGCATCGGTCAGAGATTCGGTTTGTTCGCCGCCTGGTTCAGCGAAGAGAACGCGATGACCGCCTATCCGGAGATGTACAATTTGCTGGTGTCCGCTCAGGCGACCAGCTTCGCAGCGGTGCAAATCGTCGGCACGGCGTCATCCGACCGCGCCAACATCCAGCTCACCGAAGAAGAGTTGCTCGGCTCCATTCAGTTCGCGCTGGATTCCGGCTTCAACTATATCGAAGTCTGGGCGGCTGACCTGAAGAGCGACGCACTCAGCGACGATCTGACGCTGGTGCACACCAGCATCCAACTGGCGTCAGAATAGTCTCCCCCTTCGGCGAGGCTTGCCGAAACTCTCTCCACAAGGAATCAGTGACCATGGCGACCTGTAAACACGCAGGGAACGGGATCATTTTGTCCCGTCAACACGACGCCGGTCCTCTTCAGGGCCGGCGTCCCTGCGTCAACCAGGAGTGAACCGCATCCGCCGCTCACCGCGACGATCAGTTCATTGGGAATGGTTCTTCACGTAAGCTTCCACGTCAAACCAGAGCGATTCGTCATCCAACGGCGTCTGCTCGGTCAGTAGCGGATTATGTAGCTGAAAAATACGACGATGTTTGAAGTCCACCGCCTGCAACGCGCGGCGATGGGGTTCAAATCCATACAGCAGGCGTTCGAATTTGCCATTATCGATAGCGTTGCGCAGCCCCAGACGTATCCGCTCCGCCAGATCGACATCCTCCCGCCGCACGAAGAAGTAAACCGCCGTCGGGTAATGCAACAGAATACTCTCTTCCACCATCAAACTATCCTGATCATAGGCGGCCAGCTCATCCCAGGCTTCCAACACGCTGCGCGGGAAGTAGTCAAAGCCGCCCTGCGCCAGCAGTTTGAACAATCCCTTGTACCAGGAGCTGGTGTTCAGGCGATAGCCATTAGCCTGCAGGATCTGCGCATCAGGCCAGTCGTGGCCCTGATAGGCCAGCAACGCCTGGAGCTGCTCAGGCTCAGTGATTGCATTGAATTTGTAACGGTCTTCTTTACGGATGACCAGCACCCGATAGCCGATCAAACCTTGCATCAAAGGAATACGGATGGCGCGAAAGTTGGTTTCTCTCTCTTCCGAGGTCATGGACCAGACCACATCGACCAGCCCTTCCTGCAGGCTTTTAAACGCCCGCCCTTGCGACATCGGGGCCTGGATCTGCTTCATCTCGTAGGGGCCCACCTTCGATACGGATTCTTCCAGCGTCAGATGCAGCACGCCAATGAAGTAATTTTTGCGGATATCGCCAACGTCTTCCGGCCCCACATGGCGCACCACCACGGGTTCCGCGCTGAAGACAGCGGATATGCCAAAACAACAGCTAAGACACAGACATAACAGATAACGCACATGGCTCCCCGCTCTGCGGCTCGCTCGCAAAGCTCTGTCATCCGTCCTGAATTCATTACAAAACCCACTGACCCGCATTGGAAATCTTCTCAGCAAGTCACAGGCATTATTTTTCAGTATAGAACAGAGGAGGAAATACTCTCGTTATGGACGCCAGGAGCCTCGACACAGTTGGTCGACCCGCTTGAGAAGTGTGGGGATGCGGTGCTTGCCGCTCATTGCAAGAATCCAGTCCCGAGCCTGAGTCAGTGGGACGCCCACGGCGGAAACATACAGAGGTTTAAGGCTGTCGCCGCGTAAGATTTCACGGTCCGGCGGCGTGTCCAGAAAGGCTTTTTTCGCCACGCCAATGACCGGAATACGTTGTTGCAACGCGTTATGCAAATGCATGCCAAGACCGGGTCGATCATCCGCGCCCAGCGTGACATAGCCGTCCACGACAATGATATCGACTGATTCGGAAATAGCGTCCAGCAACTGCAAAATACAGGGCAGCTCACGCTTGTAGAACTGGCCAGGCTCATAATCCTGCACTTCGCTGACATGCGTCAGCACCGCTCGCGTCGGCTCCGGGTCGCTCCAGTCTTTGAACAGCACGCCCGCCACGGTTGCGCCGCCATCGTCTTCGTATTGAACGTCTACCGCTAGAATCAATGTTTCACCTTTTCCCGACCCACTATTTTTCCTGAACGACTATTTTTGGTACGACTATATAAGGCATCAGTTTCGCCATATTGCGGGCGTCGTCGATACCTCTGTGATGACAGCCTTCCAGGGACAAACCGACAACGCGCAAGGCGCCCGCCATGCCATACTTTTTCTTGAGCCCTTGCGTCTCTGAGAACTGCTTCTTGATATTGAGATGCCCGCTGGCGAAAGGATAGGCGACCCGATGATATTGGCAATCCTGCTCGAACTGACCTTTATCGTAATCCCCCCAGGAGCAAAACAGATAATTGGGGTAATGGCGCATCCAGTCTTGCAGAGACTCAATCGCCTCCGGGTAAGTCGGCGCGTCATCGACTTGCGTTTGCTGGATTGTAGTCAGTTCACGACAGAAGTCCGTTAACTGCGGGTGTCGCACTGGCCGAATAAAGGTCTGGAACTCATCCACCACCGCCAGAGACGCGGGGTCAACCATCACTGCGCCAATTTCAATGGTTTCCATTTCCCTACGGGGAACGGAGCCCTGGTCGCAACAGGTGGCCTCAAGATCAATGATCAGGTAGTAATCAGGTTTTACAGATAAATCCATTTTAATACTTCTTCAATAACGTCTAATGTCGGAGATAAAGCCATCGCAGCTTCGACTGCGCGTACGGCGACGGCGTTATCTTCGGATTTTCGCGAGGAGTCAGCCTCCTTCGCTGTTTTTGCGCACGCCAAAGCAATGTTCCATTGCCGGGAACTCGCCGGAGCGCACTTCATGAGCGTACCTGGAGAAAGCCTCTTTAATAGGTTGGCTCAAATCCACGTAGCGTTTGGCGAATTTGGGCGTATAGCCCGAAAACAAGCCAAGTATATCCTCGGTCACCAACACTTGGCCATCGCACTCCGGCGAAGCGCCGATGCCGACGGTAGGAATGCTCACCGCCGCGGTGACTTTGCGCGCCGCCTCTTCAAACGCGCCTTCCACCAATAAGGCGAATGCGCCCGCGTCTTCAAAGGCCCGCCCCAGTTTGATGAACGCGTTGATTTCTTCCTCGGTGCGGATCTGCGCCTTGAAACCGCCCTGCACATTCGCGTGCTGCGGCGTCAGGCCAATATGGGGCATGACCGGGATACCCCGGCGCACCAGAAAATCGACGGTTTCCAGCAACTCCTCGCCGCCTTCCATTTTCACGCCTTGCGCCTGGGTCTCCACTAAAACTCGGGCTGCATTGCGATAAGCCTGTTGCGGCGATTCCTGAAAAGTCCCAAATGGCATATCCACAATCACACAGGCTTTGCTGACTCCCCGGGTCACCGCCGCGCCATGGTTGATCATCATGTCCAGGGTGACGGACATGGTGGAGTTAAAGCCGTAGGCCACCATGCCAGTGGAGTCGCCGACGATAATCAAGTCCACGAACTCATCCATCATTTGCGCCATGGGCGTCGTGTAGGCGGTCAGGGAAACGATGCTTCCCCTGCCTTTCATCGACCGTATCTGCGGAATAGTGATGCGCTTTCTGTCAACGTGCGTGCTCATAAACCCTCCCAGGTCCGTCGCCTTTGCTTATTCAGTGTTTTCAGTTATTTGCATGGGATGGTTATTTTTATTTGGGCAAAACTATAACGAATTATTATGTTTTCCCCAATAACATCGACTATGTCGACGCAAGCATCGCAGTCATTGCGGAAGCGAGCCCGGCGATACATGCTAAGCTAGAATCTAAGGCTTGTTGACGATACAGAAACGCCATCAGGTCTGCGGCGAAGAAAGCGGTTCCCCGCGCAAACAAAGACAGACTTCAGACATGAAAAACGCTGGACGGCCTGGCCGCTGGCGCCGAACTCAATGTAGCGGAACTCTTGGACGAAGCGATTTATGAACAGCCAGCCTGGGATAAAGGAAGGCGCTACTCTTGACCGCCCCATGCAACAGCCTGATAGCAGCGGCCTCGGCAGGTCCAAGTGGCTGTATCGCTGTGCTGCGCTGATCATCACGGTTGGCGTCATCGCCGCCGGCTTTTATATCGACCGTCTCAACAACATTCGTCATGAGCAGGAAGTCCGCAACGACGTACTCAGCCAGTTGAGCGTGGTGCGCGCACGCCTGGAAGGCGCCATCAGCAGCAATATCCAAACCGTTCGAGGTCTGGTGGCGGCCATCAGCGTTGAGCCGGACATGAACCAGGATCGTTTCACCGAGTTCGCACACCCCCTGTTCGATGGCCGCGCGCAATTACGCAACATCGGCGCAGCGCCGGATATGGTTATCCGGCTGATTTATCCACTGCAAGGCAATGAAGGCGCCATTGGGCTGGATTTGAGCGCGACGCCCGACCAGCGAGAGGCCGCCGAACAAGCGCGACATTCCGGCCAACCGCTGGTGACAGGCCCTGTCAAACTGGTGCAAGGAGGCTACGGATTTATCGGGCGCATTCCAGTTTTCACTTACTCTGAAAGCGGCAAAAAAGAGCGCTTCTGGGGGCTGGTGTCCGCCGTTATTGACGTTGAGGAGCTATACAAAGCCAGCGGCCTGACCGGCGCAGCCCAGGGGCTGGATATCGCTATCCGCTCCGCCTATAACAACGACACGGACAGCGACGTATTCTATGGCGATCCGGAAATTTTTCACGCCAACCCGGTTATCGCTGAAGTCACGCTGCCCAACGGGGCCTGGCGTATCGGCGCCACGCCCCAGGGCGGCTGGCCGCAATTGGCGGAAGGCGCCATCGCACTGCGCATCAGCGTCCTCACAATCGGGCTGCTGATATTGACGCCGACGCTACTGGTGTTCCGGCAAATACGCAAACGCCATGAAAATGAAATGTTGCTGCGCAGCCTGTTTGACTTGTCCCCTTTGGGCATCGCCCTCAATGACTACAAAACCGGCGACTTCCTGGAGGTCAACAACGCATTACTGGGCCCGACGGGGTACACCCGCAAAGAGTTTCTCATGCTGAGTTACTGGGACATCACCCCCAAGGACTACGAAGAACTAGAGTCACAGCAATTGGAGCAACTCAGCATTCGCGGGCGCTACGGCCCCTACGAGAAAGAGTACATACGCAAGAGCGGCGACCGCTATCCGGTGCTGTTGAACGGCGTGCTGATTTCCGATACCCAGGGTCGGGAATATATCTGGTCGATCATCGAGGACATCTCCGAGCGCAAACAGGCGGAGGCGGCAAGTCGCGTCGCACGCCAGCAAATCGAACAATCCCAGAAGGAGTTGCAGAACTTCTTCGATCTCTCCACCAACTTCCTGTGCATCGCCAACACCGAAGGCTACTTCGAAAGAATCAACTTCACCTTCAGCAAAGTGTTGGGTTATTCGGAGCGAGAACTGCTGTCGGAACCCATCGTTCACTTCATACACCCTGACGATGTGGGAAGCACATTGCTGGAGCTGAAAAAACTGGCCCGGGGCAAGCCCGCCATCTCTTTCGTCAATCGCTATCGCTGTTACAGCGGAGAAATCGTGACCCTGCTATGGAACGCCGCCTGTGATCCGGCTTCCGGCAAAATCTACGCTACGGCGGTGGACATAACCGCCCAACGCAATGCGCAAATGGAGCTGACTGAGGCGAAAGAAGCCGCCGAAGCCGCCGCCCGCGCCAAGAGCGACTTTCTGGCGACCATGAGTCATGAGATTCGCACACCAATGAACGGCGTTTTGGGCATGCTTAATCTGGTGCTGCATTCCAAACTTGATTCGGAACAGCAGCGCAAGGTCAATATCGCCAAATCCAGTGCGGAGTCCTTACTGAGCCTGATCAACGACATCCTCGATTTCTCTAAAGTGGATGCGGGCAAACTGGAGCTGGAGCTTCTCGACTTCGACCTGCGCCATCATCTGGACGAGTTCGCCGGCACCATGGCTTTGCGGGCGCAGGAGAAAGAGCTGGAGCTGGTGCTGGATCAAAGCGCCGTCGAGCAATCCATGGTGCGGGGCGACCCCGGACGGCTGCGGCAGATCCTCACCAATCTGGTCAGCAACGCTATCAAATTCACCGCCGAAGGCGAAATCGTCATCCGCTGCCAGTTGCAGCCGGAAGAGGATCACCTGCTGTTGACCGTGTCCGTCACCGACACCGGGATCGGCATTCCCGCAGAGAAAATCGGCGGGCTGTTCGAACCCTTCACCCAGGTGGACGCCTCCACTACCCGTCAGTTCGGCGGCACCGGGTTGGGACTGGCTATTTGCAAACGCCTTAGCGAGCTGATGGACGGCGGCATTACCGTCCATAGCGAACAAGGCAAAGGCAGCTGCTTCGAATTTTGCATCCGTCTGCAACGCAGCGAACTGACGCAACCGATTCTTCCCAAAGTGGATATGCGTGCGCTTTCCTTGCTGGTGGTGGACGATAACGCCGCCAATCGCGAAGTGCTCTGCGGGCAGCTCAGGATGTGGGGCGCGCATGTGCTTGAAACCGCCAGCGGCGAAGAAGCGCTCGCCATGTGCGAGGCGAAAATCAATGGCTCTCCCGCCGTTTACGGACGTCCCTTTGACATCGCCATTCTGGACATGCATATGCCGCAAATGGATGGCGCTATGCTGGGACGTGAACTCAAGGCCAACGCGGCTTACCGCAATATGGCGTTAGTAATGATGACCAGCATCGGCCACCGGGGCGATGCGCGTTATTTCGCAGAGCTGGGTTTCAGCGCCTATCTGCCCAAGCCGGTTACCGTTGCGGAGTTGAGCGCCGCACTCTCCGTGGTGGCGGAAGGCGGCGATGCCTTGCGTCAGGCCAAGCCGCTGGTCACACGCCATTACGCGCGCTCCCTCCCCGCCAGTGACGCCGCCGAATCGGACACGGCGGAAACGCATCCGCCGATGCAATGGCCAGCACACAGTCGCCTCTTGCTGGTGGAAGACAATCAGGTCAACCAGGAGGTGGCGCAACTGATGCTGGAGGAAATGGGACTGCCGGCGGATGTCGCAGGCAACGGCCTGGAGGCGTTGGCGGCTCTGCAGAGCGCGCTGGAGGAAGCGCCTTATAACTTGGTCCTAATGGATTGCCAGATGCCGGAAATGGACGGCTATGAAGCCACCCGTCAAATTCGCGCAGGCAAAGCCGGCGAGCATAACCGTCATATCCCCATTGTCGCCATGACCGCCAACGCCATGAAAGGCGATCGCGAAAAATGCCTCGCGTCGGGCATGGATGATTATCTCAGTAAGCCGATCAGCGCCAGCGGTTTGGAGGAAAAGCTCAAGCTCTGGCTGTTCCGCCGCTCCAGCGCCAGACCTGGCCTCCAGATATTAGGCGCCGCATCAGAAGAAGGGGCTGAGGCGGATACCGTAGGTCAGGAGCCATTGCAGCTTTGGGATGAAAAAGCGGCGCTGGAAAGTCTGATGGGGAAACATGCGTTGTTGAGTCGCTTACTGGGCGGATTCTGCAGCCGGCTGCCGGAGCGCCTGGCGGCGCTGCAGGAAGCCATCAGCGAAAGCGATACCGGCAAAGTGGAGTTCATTGCCCACTCGATCAAAGGCGCGGCGGGGCAACTGCATGCGCAGCAATTACAGCACGCCGCCAGTGCATTAGAGAACGCCGCCAGCCTGGATGATATCGAAGAAGTTAACCGCCTGTTGCCGGGCTTTGTCTCCGCCAGTGAGCAACTGGCCCGGCATTTCGACCACTACCTCAACACCCGGCCGGTCAGTTAATCCAAAGGAGGCGATATAAACCACTGTCGATAAACCACCGCCGATAAAGCATTGGTTCTATAGCCCGCCGGCTACGTCCAATATTGCTCCCGTGACATAGGACGCTTCCTCCGACAGCAACCATAAAATCGCATTGGCCAGCTCTTCCGGCTGGCCGCCACGGCGCATGGGGATATTCGCTTTCACCCGATCCACGCGACCCGGCTCGCCGCCGCTGGCGTGGATTTCCGTGTATACCGATCCGGGCCGCACGCCATTGACTCTCACGCCTTCCTGCGCCAGTTCTTTCGCCAGGCCCACGGTCATAGAGTCTACCGCACCCTTGGAAGCGGCGTAGTCGATGTATTCCCCTGGAGAGCCCAGCTTCGCCGCCGTGGAGGAGACATTCACGATTACGCCGCCAGCACCGCCATAGATCGTGGACATGCGTTTGATCGCTTCCCGCGAGCACAGAAAGTAGCTGACGACATTGTTGCGGAAGATACGCGTCAGCCGCTCGGCGTCCATGTGATCCAGACGCATCTGCCGCTCCAGCACGCCGACATTATTAACCAGGGCGGTCACCTTTCCGAGTTCGCGATCCACCGTCGCAAACAAGGCCTGCACGCCCTCCTCCTGAGAAACGTCAGCCTGCACGGCGATCGCTTCGCCGCCGTTATTGCGAATCGCCGCCACCACTTGCTGCGCCGCATCATGGTTGTTCAGATAGTTCACGCACACCGCGTAACCACGAGCGCCCGCCAGCATCGCCGCCGCCGCGCCAATTCCTCTTCCCGCGCCAGTAATAATGACGACTTTTTTGCTGGTTGATGTACCGGACATACTGCGACGACTCCTTAGTAAACGTTTCTCTTATCAACACGACAGACTAAAGAGTAACGTAAAAAGGCGTCCTCGCGGTCAAGCAAAAGGTCTGACTTTTCTTCGAAAGAGCCAATGCCTCTGAATTGTCAGAGGCATTGGGTTGGAGGTAATGATTTGGAGGCAATAGTTAAGAGGTAGTGGTTAAGAGATATTGCCGTTTAACAGGCTACTGTTAACGCACTATTGCCCGCACTCACTCCCGTTAAGCTTAATGATCGCTGGGACGCTGGCGGAGGCAGCGCCTTTTTTGCCGATGAAGCCGAAGGTGGAGGTTCCTCCGTTAGCGGCCAAAGTTCCGTTCCATTGCGTCGCGGGAACGGCGGCGGTCACTCCAGCGCCATCAGCGCTGAAGTTGGCGTTCCAGCCATAGTCGAAGCTTTCGCCCGCCCCCAGTGTCCAGGCCAACTCGTAACCACGCACGGGTTCGTCGCTGTTATTGGTGACAGTCACCACGGTATGGAATCCGCCATCCCACTCATTCACCACATCGTAGTCGACCGCGCAGTCCGCGGCGGGCTCATCGCCGCCTTTCTTCACTTGCAGATAGGCGTTCGCCACCGCCGCGTCGGTCTTAGCGTAGACCTTGTTCGCCACGGGGTCGCGCACCGGGCTCACCTCGCCATCCGCGTTCACCACGCCGACTTTGATTTCCGCTCCCGCCGCGTTGACCGCCTGCGCCAGCGCATAAGGCCATTCCGCCGCCGCGGAATCAGCGTCGCCCAGCGCCAAAGGCTGCGCCGGATAGTAAAGATCACGCCCGTCCTGCAGCACCACGCGTACGCTGACCTTGTCGCCTGCGGACAGATTCATTGGCTGCGCAGTGAGCGCGCCTAAGTCCAGCCATGGCGAAGAGCCCGCTGGCAGGTGCGTGATGGCGACGCTGGCGTCATCACTTTCGTCCGCATTGCTCACATGCAGAGAGATAGTGACGCGACCGGCGGTTTCCGGATTCGCCATACGTAAGGTAGCGACCTTCTGGCTGGCCCCTTCCAGTTCATAAAGACCTGGATTCTGCGACGATACGCTCCATTGATAAGACAAGCCCTCGCCTTGAGATTCGCCAGCGTCCAGACGCAGCTCCCCTGCGCCAGTAAACTCGCTGACATCCGGCGTCAGACCGATTTTTGCGAAAACGTTTTCACCATCGCCCGGATCAGTCCCGTCGAACACCACATCCACACATCCATGGAAACGCTCAAAGGTGTATTGATTACGCCCCCACTCCCCATAGATCACGTGCCGACCGCTACGCTCTGGAATATCGCAGGTCGTGCGAAAACGCGCGTTGCCTTTGTCCGGCTCCACATTGGGATTGGCGTCTGGGTTTTTGTCGTCATAGTTGAGAACGCAGAACGCTTCTTCTTCAAAGTCATCCCACGTCAGCGCACGCCCGGATTGAAACTGGAACCCTGGCTTGGTGATCCAGTAACGAAACTCTTCCGTGTCATCGAAGTGAGGACCCCAGGAAATATTCCAGGTAAAGGTTCTCGGACCTGGACTCATGTGGGAGGTAGGCCAGTCGATAGCGCTGTCCCAGGGAGTGGCCCCGCCCTGCCAGGTTTCACTGCCGAAGCCACAGACATGCTCAGGCAACGGGTCCACCACAGCGCGCCCCTGAGCGTGAGTCAACACGCTCATGAACTGGTAACCGCCCACCGGGTCCTGGGCGAAGGCGCCGCGGCATTCTTCGTATTCCGCTGTGCCATTGTCGATTTCATCGGGCTTGGTCACAGCGCCGCAATACCAGTTGCGGGAGGGCGGGTCTTCAATCAGGCCGTGGGCGTTAACGCCGCCAGCCATGCATGCCAGCAATGCGCCGGCGGAGAGGGATCTACAGTTTCTGTTCATTGTTGTTCCTTCCGTAAACTCATTATTTGGCGGTAATGGGCGCGTGTCTTACGCGCTATAAGAAGCATAGCATTCAGATTTATGAATACGTTTTCATAATCCAAATTCACGATGAGCGGGTAAATCCCCCATACGCCCTAGAAAAATGGGGTGAGTCGTCAAGAAAGATGGGGCGCCTCGAACTGGCGTTTGTTTTGGCCTGGGTCAGCCAGGTAAAAAACGGCAGGAAAAGCAGGCTCTATGGCAGAGCCTGCGCGAGGGTATCGATCAATGCAGAATAACGCGGGCGTTTGTGCCCTGAACGGGACGGTTAGTGGGACCGCCCATGGTTTCCGTAAACTGATTGATTTGCTCTTTGGAAGCCTTGCGGTAATCCTTCATCACCAGCCAACGTACGCCTTCGGAACAAGGCGGCGTGGTCAACGAGCCGTTAAAGCGATAGTAGCCCGAGTTCGCTGACACCATGTCGCCGGCGTGAACCTCAGTCGGCAGCGCTTTGGCGCCGCCCGCTTCCTTAGGCATATGCTCCCAGACTTTCGCCAAATGTTCGTTATGGTCGCCCTCTTCATACAACACGGACAACACCGCTAACTCGCCTTTTTCATTGGCGTGCACAAAGTGCGCCTCCAGCGGGAAGCTCTTGCCGTCGACCGTATTCTCACTGGGGGCATGGAAGTGGAACTGCTTAAGTTCGAACTCCCGTCCTTCCACACTGGCTTTGCTGCCTGGCTTGTAATTCACCTGGATGGTATGGCCGTTGTTGACGACCTCATGGCCGCCGCTGCTGTAGCTCATACCCACGGCAGGCAGTTCGCCTTTGATGAGGCCGCTGATATCCACCGGCGACTGATTTTTCCCGGCGGAGCACATGGTGTATTCCGGTTTCAGGTCTCCCCAACGCTCGGGTTCATCATATCCCCAATGCGACTCGCCACTGGCCAATGCCTGCCCGCATACGGTCACGCCAGCCAATACCCATATCAGACGTCTGATCATTTGCTTTTCTCCTTATTGACGAAAATGTGCAACCAGACACCGCTTAACTCGTTGTTTTCTGGCTTTTTATTTTTAGAGCATATTTACCTGTTTCTACGCCCGCACACAACCCGCAAGGCGAAACAGGGCGACGCTCATTGCTTCAACGTAGCCAGAAATTCAAAAAACTCAATAAACTTGTCTTTGCCCATACTGCGCGCTGTGGCCAACTGTCCACCCCGGGTGGCGAACAGCACTTTGTCATCGTTATCGGTGACGACAATGGAGGGAATGCCTTTCTCAATGGGATTGCCGTAGGTCTCGACAATATCCAGATTCTTGTCCCAGTCGCCGATATCGACTTTGACGACCTTGAAGTGTTTGCTGACCAGCGCGGCGATCTCTGCATCCTGCATGGCTTCATCGAAAACGCGACAATCCGGACACCAGTTGGCGCCGAAGGTCAGTAATATCAGCTTATGATCCTCGCTCGCAGCGGAGCGGGCGGCTTGAATATCGCGCCTGGCGTCGGCGCTTTCATCGTAGGGTAAAGGGCCCGCTGCGGCCGTGAAGGCCAGCAGGCCCAACAGCAGACAGACGCAATTCCTGATCAACGTATGCATATTTCTCTCCTTGAAATGAGTGATGGCGATTAACGACTATTTAAAGTAGCGCAATAAGACGACTCTGCGCAGGCGGAAAATAGTAACGTGGAGACGCCCGACATGTTAATAACCCTGCGCATCAATTCCCTGTCCAACGACAAGTCGCTAAAGACCGGTTTTATCCTTCTCGAACGGCTAAAGGCTACCAAGCGATCCATCCACGGATAACAGTAGAATAATTGATCATCAGGCCCTCGGTTTTCCCCAGGATTGACGTTTTTTTCACCTCAGCCCCGTCCCGGCGCGCCGGAGAGACTATAATCCTGCCTTGAGCATTCCCTTTTGCAGTCAGACCTTTATAGTGTAAGGCCCCTGTCCGGATGCCCCGCGCCACACGGACAGGCAGGAAAAACAAAGGAGTACGTCTGCGGATGAGTTTGTATTTAATTCCACTGGCTCCCCTGTTGGGGGCGTTGGTTCCCTTATTCTCCGGACGCTCGGGCCGTAGCGCCCTGGCGCTCTCCGTCGCGTTGTTTCCAGCCTGGGCGCTGGTCTACATGCTGATCCAGGCGCAAGCCGTGCTGGATGGCGAAACCCTGCGCTTCGCGGTGGACTGGATACCCGCCATCGGGCTGCAACTGGCTTTCCGCCTGGATGGACTCGGCCTGCTATTCTGCCTGCTGATACTGATCATCGGATTGCTGGTGATTCTGTACGCGCGTTACTACCTTTCCGAACAGGAAAACATGGGGCGGTTCTACTCCTACCTGCTCCTGTTTATGACGGCGATGCTCGGCATCGTGCTGTCCAATAACCTGTTGCAGCTCTGGCTGTTCTGGGAACTCACCAGCATCAGCTCATTCCTGCTGATCAGTTTCTGGTCCCACAAAAGCGACGCCCGTAAAGGCGCGCGCATGGCGCTGGCCATCACGGGAGCCGGAGGACTCGCGTTATTGGCGGGACTACTGCTGATTGGAAATATGGTCGGCGACTACAGTCTGGACACCGTCTTGGCGAATGGCGCGTTGATCAAGGCGGACCCCGCTTATCCCGTCGCCCTGATTTTGCTGTTGCTGGGCGCGTTTACCAAATCCGCCCAGTTTCCATTTCATTTCTGGCTGCCTCACGCCATGGCGGCGCCGACGCCGGTCAGCGCCTATCTGCACTCCGCCACCATGGTGAAAGCCGGTATTTTCCTGCTGGCGCGGTTCTACCCGGCCATGTCCGGCACTGACATGTGGTTCCTCGCGGTCAGCATGACCGGGTTGATTACTCTTCTCTACGGCGCTTTCACCGCGTTGTTCCAGCACGATCTGAAAGGGTTGTTGGCCTACTCCACCATCAGCCACCTGGGACTGATCACCCTGCTGTTGGGTATGAATACCCGTTTGGCGGCAGTGGCGGCGGTATTCCATATTATCAACCACGCCACCTTTAAGGCCTCGCTGTTTATGGCGGCGGGCATCATCGATCATGAGTCCGGTTCTCGCGATATGCGCAAGCTCAACGGCTTGTGGAAATACATGCCGCATACGGCGGCGCTGGCCATGGTGGCGGCGTCCTCCATGGCCGGCGTGCCACTGCTGAACGGTTTCTTGTCCAAAGAAATGTTCTTTGCGGAAACCCTGGATCAAAGCACCCTGGGCGGGCTGTCCTGGGTCATTCCCGTTCTCGCCACTGTCGGCGGCGCGTTTTCCGTGGCCTATTCGCTGCGTTTTATTCACGACGTTTTCTTCAATGGCGACCCCATTGATTTGCCGCGGACGCCTCACGAGCCGCCTCGTTACATGAAGGTTCCGGTGGAAATTCTGGTGGCGCTCTGTCTGCTGGTTGGGGTGTTCCCCAACTATGTCGTCAACAGCCTGCTGAACGCCGCTTCGGCCGCGGTGCTCAATGGGCGCCTGCCGGAATACAGCCTCGCCATCTGGCATGGCTTCAACATTCCCATGCTGATGAGTCTGGCGGCCATGGCTGGCGGCCTCTATATCTATTACAACCGGCGCATGCTGTTTCAGTTTCATGCCCAGTTTCCCCAGCACGACGCCAAACAGATCTTCGAAGGCGCGGTGCAATACGTCGCCAAGCAGTGCGAGCGTATTATCGACGCGCTGGAGAACGGCTCCCTGCAACGCTACGTGTTTTTGCTGCTGCTGTTCGCGTTGATGTTTATGGCCGGTCCTTTGCTGGATTTACACCACAGCGCCGGCTCCCGCCCGCAGCTGGAACTCAACGGCGTAGTGCTGACAGGAGCCATCCTGCTGAGCCTGAGCGCAGTGGCGACAGTAATCTGGGCGCGGCGACGCTTTATCGCCTTGTTGTCGCTGTCCGTGACGGGGCTGATCGTTTCCATCGCCTTCGCCTACTTCTCCGCGCCGGACCTGGCGTTGACACAGCTGTCCGTTGAGATCATCACCGTCATACTGCTGATGCTGGCCCTGTTCTTCCTGCCTCAGACCACCCTCAAAGAATCCAGTCCCAACCGGCTGACCCGCGACCTCAGTCTTGCGGCGCTGATAGGCGGCGTGGTCGGAAGCATCAGCTATGCACTGATGACGCGTCCATTGTTGAGCATTTCCGATTACTACCTGACTCACAGTAAAACCGGAGGCGGCGGCGACAACGTGGTCAACGTCATCCTGGTGGATTTCCGCGGCTTCGACACCCTGGGGGAAATCACCGTGCTGGGCATCGCCGCCCTGGGAATATACAAGCTGATCGCCGGCATGCGTCTGTACATGCCAGCGGGAGATGACAGCGGTCGCCCCTGGAGCCAGGACCGTCACCCGATGATCCTGGCCCTGGTGTCGCAAAACCTGCTGCCCCTGGCGCTGTTGGTGTCGGTTTACATCCTGCTGCGCGGCCATAACCTGCCCGGCGGCGGCTTCATCGCCGGCTTGATCACCGCCGTGGCGATTATCCAGCAATACATCGCCCATGGCGTGGACTGGATCAAACACCGCGTACGCATCAACTATCAGGCTCTGATCGCCGGCGGCGTGCTGCTGGCGGCCCTTACCGGCGCCGGCGCCTGGGCGTTCGACCGCCCCTTCCTGACCAGCTGGTTCGATCATTTTCATCTGCCCTGGATCGGCGACTTCGAACTCGCCAGCGCCATGCTGTTTGACCTTGGCGTCTATTTGACTGTGGTGGGCGCCGCCATGCTGATTCTGGCGAATCTGGGCAAGCTCACCACCAGCGAGCGCCCGACTTTTGAAAACGGCGACGCCCCGCGCGCGCCTGCGACGCATCACAAAGAGGAGTTTTAAATGGAAGGCGTTTACGCATTCTGTGTCGGCCTGCTGACGGCCTGCGGCGTATTCTTATGCCTGCGCGGACGCACCTTTTCTGTGGTGCTTGGGCTGACGCTGCTGTCCTACGCCGTCAACCTGTTCCTGTTCGCCAGCGGGCGCCTCGCCCTGTACGGCGCGGCGGTCCTGGGCTCCACTGAAAAATACGGCGACCCTCTGCCACAGGCCCTGGTGCTGACCGCCATCGTCATCGGCTTCGCCATGACCGCCTTCCTGGTTATCCTGGCGATGCGTTCGCGGGCGGACCTGGGCAATGATCATGTGGACGGACGCATTCCCTCAGAGCCTTCTCTGGTGCAAAGACGCACGGGGAGAAAAGGATGATGCAGCATTTGCCAATCCTTCCCATCGTCATTCCCTTGCTGGCGGGCGTCCTGTTATTGCTGCCCCCGCTCTGCCACTCCCTGCCCAGGCAGCGTTTCATCGCCGTCGCAGTGAATCTGGCGCTGATCGTCACGGCGGTCATGCTGCTGCAGCGGACGCATCTGGAAGGCGCTCTCACCTACGCCTTGGGAGACTGGCCGTCGCCTTTCGGCATTGTGCTGGTGGCGGACCGCATTTCCGCTCTGTTGACGCTGCTGACCTCTTTGCTGGGCCTGGGCGCATTGTTGTACGCCTGCGCCGGCGACGACAAAAACGGCATGTATTTTCACCCGCTGTTTATGTTCCAGCTCATGGGCGTCAATGGCGCGTTTCTGACCGGTGATATTTTCAATCTGTTCGTTTTCTTTGAAGTGCTGCTCATCGCTTCCTATGCCTTGCTGATCCATGGCGGCGGCAAGCAGAAAACCCGGGCGGCGGTGCACTACGTGATTATTAACCTGGTGGGCTCCTGCCTGTTCCTGTTTGCGCTGGGAACGCTGTATGGCGTCCTGGGCACGCTCAATATCGCGGATATGGCCGCCAAAGCCACGCTATTGGGACCGGACGAACAACCGCTGGCGAAAGCGGGCGGGCTGCTGTTATTGGCGGTGTTCGGCTTGAAGGCCGCGCTGCTGCCGTTCTATTTCTGGTTGCCGCGTTCGTATTCCTCCGCCTCGGCGCCAGTGGCCGCCTTGTTCGCCATCATGACCAAGGTGGGCGCATATAGCATCCTGCGCATCCACACGACGATTTTCGGCGCCGGCGCCGGCGCGTTGGCGGAAATCGCCACCCCGTGGCTGCAGCCTCTGGCGTTGCTGACGCTGATCATCGGCTCCATTGGCGCGCTCGCCAGCCCCAGTTTACGCACGTTAACCGCCAACCTGACGCTGGTCTCCATGGGCATTCTGCTGACCGCCATCGCCCTGCAGCGCGCTGACGCCACTGCAGCGGCGCTGTACTACACCATTCACACCACTCTGGTTACCGGCGCGCTGTTCCTGTTGGCGGACATGATCGGGCGACAGCGCGGAAAGGCGGAGGACCGCTTCGTCGCCTCACGGCGTATGCAGCGTCCGGTTGCTTTGGGCGTCGCCTTTGTTATCGCCGCCGTCGCCGCCACTGGCGCGCCGCCATTGTCCGGCTTCGTCGGTAAAGTGCTGCTGTTGCAGGCCACAGAAGGCGCAGTGGAAACGAGTTTAATTTGGCCTATCGTGCTGATCAGCGGACTCGCTGCGATTATCGCCCTGTCCCGCGCCGGCTCGTCCCTGTTCTGGCGTCACAGTGAAGATGCGCCTGTGGCGGAGCCGACGCCGGCGCTAAGGATAATCGCGGTCTATCTGCTGCTGGCGGCCTCGCCTTTGCTGGTCGTGTTCGGCGGGCCGATTACCGAATTTACTGACGCCGCCGCAACGCAATTGCATGACTCAGCCGCCTTGAGCGGCATGATGCAACAAGGAGGCTCCTGATGGTTAACCGCTTACGCCTGTTCTGGTTTCCCTCGCCCTGGCTCAGCCTGCTGTTGTTCGTCGCCTGGTTGATGCTCAACAACAGCGCGGCGCCGGGTCACTTGGTGTTGGGAGCCTTGTTGGCGATCGCGATTCCAAGACTGACCGCCCGACTTGGCGACCCACAGCCCACCATGAAACGGCCTGTCCTGGCGATCCGCTATGGTCTACGCGTGCTGGGCGATATTATTCGCGACAACTTCCGCGTCGCCCTGTTGATCATGGGGCCGAATCAGCGTTTGCAGCCTGCTTTCGTGGCCTTGCCGCTGGCACTGCACGAGCCTCTTCCTCTCACCATTCTCGCCGGCACCATCTCGTTGACCCCCGGCACCGTCAGCGTGGAGATCTCCGAAGATAAGCTTTGGCTCTATATCCACACCTTGCACCTGGACGACGAGGCCGAGCTGATTGCGCATATCAAAGGCCGTTACGAAGCCGCCTTGAAGGAGATATTCGAATGCTGAATCTGGCTCTGCAAATCGCCATCGGCATGGTTTCCATCGCCATGCTTCTCAACCTGTGGCGTCTGCTGCTGGGCCCGGAACCCGCCGATCGGATTCTGGCCCTGGAAACCATGTATCTGAACAGCATGGCGTTGATTATTTTGTTTGGACTCTGGCAAGGCGCCGCCCTGTTCTTCGAGGCCGCGCTGCTGGTGGCCATGCTAGGCTTCGCCAGTACGGCGGCGTTGTGCAAGTTTCTTCTGCGCGGCGACATCATCGAATGAGGCCGGAAAAGAATGTGAGAGTAGTGATATGAGCTTTACGGTAGAACTGATTATCTGCGCTTTGGTCCTGCTTGGAGGCCTTTTCGCCCTGCTGGGCTCCATTGGCGTACTGAAGATGAGTGACTTTTATACCCGTCTACATGCGCCGACTCTGGCCGCGACAGTGGGCATGGGATCGCTGTTGATCGCCTCCATTATCGCCTTCACTGTGCGTGAGCAACGCCTTTCCGCCCATGAACTGCTGATCACCCTGTTTGTGATGATCACTGCGCCAGTTACGGCGCATATGCTGGCGAAAGTTGCGCTGCACCAACGCCAGCAGTCGATCGCAAACACCCGGAATAAGGCGCTGACCGAAAAGATACGCAAGCGCCTGCCGCCGGAGTAAACAAGCTAAGAGATAGGCTTCGTAGCAACCCTATATTGCCCGGTCGAAGGGGAATTATTCTCCGCGCCGGGTCTCCGCTATCGCGTCCGCCGGAATAATCGAGTAAAATACTCGGCCATTTTTTAATCAACCCTCCCGGTGAGTTCTGTATGCACGCGGCGCGTCCTCTGTTTTCCTATCAACGCTATTGGGCTGAATGCTTCGGCACGGCGGAATTTCTGCCGATGTCGCGCAAGGAGATGGAGGCGCAGGGCTGGGACAGCTGCGACATTATCATCATCAGCGGCGACGCCTATGTCGATCACCCCAGCTTCGGCATGGCGGTAATTGGGCGTCTGTGGGAATCCCATGGTTTCCGCGTCGGCATCATTGCGCAGCCGGACTGGTCCTCGAAAGACGCCTTCATGACTTTGGGCAAACCCAACCTGTTCTACGCTGTGTCCGCCGGCAACATGGACTCCATGATCAACCGCTACACTGCGGACCGCAAACTGCGTCACGACGACGCCTACACGCCCAATAACGAAGGCGGCAAACGTCCAGACCGCGCCGTACTGGTGTACACCCAGCGCTGTAAAGAAGCTTACAGCGACGTGCCGGTGCTGGTCGGCGGCATCGAAGCCAGTCTGCGCCGCATCGCTCATTATGATTACTGGTCGGACAAAGTGCGCCGCTCGGTTCTGTTCGACTCCAAGGCCGACCTGCTGGTCTACGGCAACGCGGAAAGAGCGGTGGTGGAAATCGCCCATCGCGCCGCCGCCGGCGAACAAATGAAAGACATGACCAATATCCGCGGCACCGCGTGCGTATTGTCTGAACTTCCCCACGACTGGGAAATGAAGGACTCCACTCGCATCGACAAGCCCGGCAGAGTCGATCCGCTGCCCAATCCTTATGTGTACGCCAATGAGGAAGGAACGGAAGAAGGCTGCAGCTCCAAGCAGGCCGTCGCTAATGAGCCGGAAGAGCAAGTCGTGCATATTCTGCCCCCCAGCGGTGGCCACAAGCGCTTTATTCAACTGCCCTCCTACGAGAAAGTACGCAACGACCCAGTTCTGTACGCGCATACGTCCCGCGTGCTGCACCTGGAAACCAACCCGGCCAACGCTCACACGCTGGCGCAGAAGCATGGCGACCGTTACCTGTGGATGAACCCGCCGGCGATTCCCCTGCAGACCAAGGAACTGGATGACGTTTTCGAATTGCCTTTCCAGCGCATTCCTCATCCTGCGTATGGCAAGGCGCGCATTCCTGCTTACGACATGATCCGCTTCTCCGTGAACATCATGCGCGGCTGTTTCGGCGGTTGCTCCTTCTGCTCCATCACTGAGCATGAAGGCCGCTGGATTCAAAGCCGCTCTCAGGATTCCGTCATCCGCGAGATCGAGAACATCCGCGACAAGACGCCCGGCTTTACCGGCACCATCTCCGACCTGGGCGGCCCGACCGCCAATATGTATCACCTCAACTGTAAGAGTGAGGAGATTCACGCCAACTGCCGTCGTTTGTCCTGCGTTTATCCGACGATCTGTAAGAACCTGAAAACCGATCATTCGGAGACCACGCAACTGTACCGTCGCGCCCGCGCGTTGCCTGGCGTCAAGCGAGTAATGATCGCCTCCGGCTTACGCTATGACCTGGCGGTGGAAGATCCTGAATACGTACGCGAGCTGGTGACTCACCATGTCGGCGGCTATCTGAAAATCGCACCGGAGCATTCTGAGGAAGCGCCCCTGTCGAAAATGATGAAGCCTGGCATGGGCACCTACTACAAGTTCAAGGAGATGTTCGAACGCTTCTCCAAAGAAGCGGGTAAAGAACAGTATCTGATTCCCTACTTCATCGCCGCCCACCCAGGCACCACGGATGAAGACATGCTGAATCTGGCGATGTGGCTGAAGGAAAACGGCTTCCGCGCCGATCAGGTGCAGGCGTTCTATCCTTCTCCCATGGCCAGCGCCACCGCCATGTATCACTCTGAGCGCGATCCCTTGCACCGCATCAACTATAAGACGGACAAGGTATACATCCCGAAAGGCGAACGGCAGCGCCGTCTGCATAAGGCGTTTCTGCGCTATCACGATCCGGACAACTGGCCGATGCTCAGGGAAGCCCTGCAGCGTATGGGCAAGGCGCATTTGATTGGCTACGGCAAGAAGCACCTGGTGCCGCCGACGCAGCCAGCGAATCACCCCAGCGCCAAAAAGTACGGCTCCAAGCTGAATCCGCAAGGCGGACAGCCGCGCAAAGGCCGGGTTCTAACCCAGCACACTGGCCTGCCTCCCCGTCAGGGCGCCGGGCCCAAGCGCGGAAAACCTGCTGGACGCTCGCCGGCGAAAGGCTGATAACAGCATATCTGGCTTCAGATGACGTCCGTCGTCTGAAGCTTTTCTTCAGCCTCAGCACTCGGGCTTAATCCACTTTTTTCCTTGCCCATTTCCCTCGTCCTTACGCCTTTACGATTTTCTTTACCGCTCTCCCAGACACCGCAGATAACCCCCAGAACAATGCTGGTCGGCAGAACCATATACGGCATAACAAACTTCATTTGAGGCGACAGAGGAAAAAGCAGAAAGAACACGCCGTAGTCGATCAAAGCGACGACCATACTGATCAGCGTGATATGCAGAACCACCGTCTTTCTCGAATATTCCTTAAAGTAGGTCCACAGGAAATATCGACTGATCGCTACAGAAAATAAGACTGAATAGATGACAAGAGGGAAGATGCCTGGCGGCAGCTCCTCAACGCCCAAAAAGGCCACCAGATAACCAGCAATGGTGGAGATGAAAATAGAACCTAAATAGACTCCCAGCGTTTCAACGCCCCTGTCCATGAAAGAGTCAGGAGCTTGAATCGCACCCATTACGAAGATAACCGTAACAAAGGAAAACGCGCTAAAAAACGGCCCGGTGATAAGCGTGAACAGTAATACTCGTAACTTCATATGATCCTTGCGCTACTGGCGGCTGTTAGTCCTGCGCGTCGACAGCCGCTCGATTAAATCCGAGCGGCATTATGCGCACATAGACCCACGACCGCCAGAGCGGGGCCGGGAAAGCTGGCTGTCAGTCCTCCTTATATAAAACTGACTCAATCCTTTTTAAGTTCATAGGTGAAGCCCGCCATATCCGCCGTCATCGTGTCGCCATCGAAAGCCAGCACTTTGATTTTGGCGTAGCCCAGGTCAATGGTTTGTCCTTTCACCGTGAAAGCGTCGGGAGAAATACGCCGTCCGCCCAGGTTCTGATAGAAGTTATCGCCCTCAAATTCCCACTTGTCATTTTCGTCGTCAGACTCTCCGTTCATGGACAGAATCAACCAGCTTCCCTGCAAGGCCTGCTTGCTCAGCTCCGCCGCTTGCGCGCCTATCGCGAACAGCGCCAGGGCAGTAAATATGACTATTCTTTTCATTGCTTGCGTTTCCATTACCCATTGAAAGGACTTAAGCATAGTCGAAAGAGCGTTAACCGACGTCACGACGTTGCAACAACGCTTCCGCCTCCGCGTACGCCGCCTTGATGTGAAGCCTGAGCTGCTCCAGCAATGCCTGATAGCGAGCGTCGTCGCGCAGCCCCCCTTTAACCAGCTGTTCCAGCTCCGCCGCCAGCTCAGACACCCTGTTGGCCCCCACTGTGGAGGACATGCCTTTGAGACTGTGATAATTCCGCCGGGTCTCCTCGGGGTCCGAAGGCCATTGCGCGGGATACAGCTCCATCAATTTCGGCGCGTCGCGCAGAAACAGCTGAATGGCGCGGCAGTATATCCCCCAGTTGTCGCTCATCCGCGCCAGTGCGCAAGCGGAGTCTATGGCGCCGCTGCTCTCGATGGCGCAACCAGCGGTTTCCTGTGGGACAGTCTCCGTTTCTGGCTGAGCTTCCATTACCGACTCCATTTCTTTTACTGTTTCCTCTTTCGCTTCCGCCTCAGGAGCAGCGGTAGCTGGCGTTGGCGTTGGCGTTGGCGTTGGCGTTGGCGTTGGCGTTGGCGTTGGCGTTGATTCCAGTGAGCTATCCCAGCCCGTTTGTTCTATCAATACTTCCAGTAGATGATCAAAGTCGAAGGGTTTGCCGACATGCTCGTTCATCCCCACGGAGAGCGCCGCCTCCCGGTCCGAGGACATGGCATTGGCGGTCATGGCGATAATCGGCAACGCATTCATTTTCAGTTTGCCGCGAATCTCACGGGTGGCGGTATAGCCATCCATGCCCGGCATCTGGATATCCATCAGCACCGCATCAAACATCGACTCCGCGCTCTGTATCGCCGCCACCGCTTCCAGACCGTCCCCGGCAATGCTTACATTCGCCCCTTCGCTCTGCAGCAGCTCCATGGCCACTTGCTGATTGGTCGGGTTGTCCTCAACCAGCAAGATGGTCATCCCATGCAGGCGTTTACCCGCGGCTGCACCGTTGACGCGATTGCGGGAGCGATCCAACTTCAGGGTATCCGAGGCGGCGTCAAGAATCATGGAGGCGGTCACGGGTTTGGTGAGATAACCGTCAATCGTGTTCGGCGAAGACAGGCGACGACGCTCCATCTCATCACGGGCCTGAGCGCTCACCATCATGATCAGCGGCGCCTGGCCCGCCGGATATTGCGCCTTGATCAGCTCTGCGGCCCGCCAGCCATCCATGCCGGGCATCATCCAGTCCATCAGCACCAGGTTGTATGGCGTGGCGAAATCCGCCGCCTCCATCAACTTGTCGACGCCCTCCTCGCCGCTGACTGCGATCTCCACCGTCCAGCCAAAGGATTCAATCACGCCTCTGAGCACTTCTCTGGCGCTGGCGTTATCATCCACCACCAACACACGCAGCCGTTTAGGCAGACTGCAGGCTTTTTTCGCCGCATTCCATGGCTGCGCCCGGAGACAAGAGATAGAAAAGCGGAACAGGCTGCCCTCGCCTTCCTTGCTTTCCGCCGTAATTTCCCCCCCCATCAAACGCACCAGACGCCGACAGATAGCCAATCCCAGACCCGCGCCGCCGAAGCGCCGGGCGGTTGACGCCTCCGCCTGCGTGAAGCCTTCGAAGATGCGCTGCAACTGCTCTGGAGAGATGCCGATACCGGTGTCGCGCACAGCGAAAGACAAAACCAGATTATCATCTTGCGCAGACTCCAGTCTGACGGATATCTCCACTTCGCCCTGCTCCGTGAACTTCACGGCATTGCCCGCCAGATTAATCAGAATCTGCTGTAAACGCAGGCCATCCAGCTCCAGCCAGTCAGGAATTTTCGGATCAACGTCAAACAGCACCTCCAGCGGTTTGTCGCCAATATTGGCGGTGATAATGACCGCCACATCCTGCAGCAGTTTATCCAGGCTGCAAGGCTCCAAATCCAGAGTCAGTTTGCCGGCTTCGATTTTAGAGAAGTCCAGAATGTCGTTAAGAATGCCCAGCAAAGCTCTAGCGGAAGACTCCGCCTTCTGCACATAGTCTCGCTGACGCTCTTCCAGGTCGGTGCGCTTGAGTAAGTTGACCATCCCCAGAATCGCGTTCATGGGCGTACGGATTTCATGACTCATATTGGCCAGAAATTCCGATTTTGCATTACTGGCTTTATCCGCCATCGACTTGGCTTCACGCAGGCGCTGTTCGTACTCACGCTGCTCCGTGATATCTCGGTTGACGCCAAGCACCAATATCGGTTTGCCCAGATCATTGAATTCCACCACCGCGGCGGCCTGCACATAGCGCACTTCGCCACTAGGGCGCACGATGCGATAAATGGGGTCGTATACGCCCTCGCCCGCCAGCGCCGCCTCCAGTTTCGCCACCGTGGTCGCCTCGTCTTCCGGATGCAGCGCATGGCGCCAGTGGCGATGGCTCAGACCGCCTTTATTCAATTCATAGGGCGCCTGATAGATCTCGAACATCTGCCGGTTCCAGGTGAGCGTGTCGCTCTCCAGGTCCCAGGTCCAGATTCCCAGCTCAGCCACTTCCGCCGCTTTCAGCAGCTGATCGCGCATGGAAGTTAGGTTGCGTCTGTCCTGCACCTGCCGGGAGATATCCGTGGCGACGCCAAGGTAGCCGCTGGTCCGGTTATGTTCATCGCGCAGCTCGGTCACAGAGAGTTGCACAGGAAAACGGGAACCGTCTTTACGCACATAGGTCCATTCGTGTTCATTGGGCAGGCCGCGCTTGGTCTTTGCGATGAATACCTCAAAGCCCGGCGCCAGTTTCTCATCCAGTTCTTCGGAAAACTCCCGCGCCCGCGCCGCCACTTCCTCCCGCAAATGGAAAACCGCGGGCGTTCTTTTGCCCACCATTTCCTTCGTGCTGTATCCCAGCATACGCTCCGCAGCGGGATTAAAAAGCGTGATCACGCCCTCCAGGTCCGTGGCGATAATCGCATTGCCGGCATTGTTGAGAATCGCCTGTTGCAACGCCAGATAGCGCTGTATTTCCGCCGTCCGCGCCTCGACCTGGCGTTCCAGAGACGCATTCAATTCGCGAATTTGATTCTCTATGGAGATCTGGCGGCTGATATCGCGAATCGTCTTGGCGGCGCCGACAATCTCTCCATCCGCGTTTCTGATCGGCGATACGGACACCGACACTTCCACCATCCGGCCATTCTTGCATTTACGCTGAGTATTGAAGGGTTTCACAGGTTCACCCTCTCCAATCATGCGCAGGATATTTTCTTCTTCCGCCACTCTCTCCGACGGCACAGTGAGCTTTTGTACGAAGCGCCCAATCGCCTCATCGCGACGAAAGCCGAACATCAATTCGGCGCCTCGATTCCAATCCGTAATGACGCCGTCCAGGTCCATCCCCAAAACCGCATCCTGGGCGCTCTCCACAATCGCCGCCAATCGCGCCTGCCCGGCGCTGACCAGTTGTCGCTGCCGCATGTTCAACCAGTAGAGATACAAGAAGCCGCCGACCACCGCCATACCGCCAAGCAAAGCCAGCATGATATTCGAAACGATACGCCCAACTCGTTTCTCAGCCATCTCCTGAGGGTAGGTAATGTAGAGCTTTAGAAAGCGGTCCGGCTGCCCCTCCTGCAAAGGCAGATCTCGACTTGTTACCAGTAATCGGCCCTCCTCTTCTCCTTCAAATAAAGACATGGCGCCGAACAAGTCAGCATCGACCTGCTCCTGTGTAAATTCATCCTCCCAGACATGTCGCCTGCCCAGGTCGAACCCAAACGTTTTGTTATCATCAGGATGAATCAAAAAGTCGCCGGCCTGATTAGTGAGGTAAATGTTATATCCCGGCGGCGTCTGCTCCGTAATGTCGGCAAACATGAACTCCGCGCTCATATTGATCACCAGAACGCCGAACACAGAGCCGGCGGAGTTAATAACCGGAGTCGCCACCCTGATTGTCGGCACATGCGGCCATTGCACCATCCCGTATTCACGATTCAGGTTCAGGTCTGACACATACAAAGAGCCGGGCGGAATCAAAATCGCCTCTTGGAAGTAGCCTTGTTGCGCTTTCGGTTGCAGCTCGTCATCCGAGACAATCTCTGGAAGCTCACCGATGCGGTCGACCCTGACGATCTCCCTGCCGCCGTCCGCAACGCCAATTAAACGCACCTGCGTGACCTCGGGATGAGTCACCACATAGCCGGAGAAAATCGTATTCAAGCGCCGCCGCCACAGCGCCAGGGAACTATCTTCCCTGACATCGTAGCCATCGTTTTCCGAAGCGCGCACGATGCCTTGAATGGGAGGAGTGAAGAGGAGAAAGCGCACATCATGGGAAAGCCCTTCCAGTCGCTGGGTGAACTTCTCCGAACGGAAAGCAATCTGCGCCTGCATCAGCGAGTCCGTTTCCGCATAAAGCCGGCGACGCTCAACGCCGATACTGATGTAAATGACAAGCAGACAGACGCCGACAACGACTATCAGCGCAGATAGGATTCGCCATTGAGCTGAGGAGGATTTCCCTGACATCCAAGCTCCCGTCGCCTGTTCGGCGGGCCCGAACAAGCGCCGCCGCCAATGGCCAGCCGCCTCCTCGCGCCAGAATGAGAAGCCGCCCCGCCAGGATTTATGACGACGCCGCTTTTTATCTATAAGAGATTAGCTGAAAAATCAGGACTACGCGGGTTACTGTGAAGTCGAAAGCGGTCTCGTACCGGACTGGTGACAGATCCAGCCCCTTTACCTTGCATCAGTTACTGCAACCGCCCACCTTGAGTCAGAGCCCCACATAAGGGAATATAGTCGCCAACTTATTAATAAGCGTCAGTAAAACAAAAACTTAAAGGAAGAAATGATGAGCGTAGTATCCAAGGACAACGCCGAGCATTACATCTGGGGAGAACGCTGCGACGGCTGGCATCTGGTTAAAAGTCCGACATTAAGCGTTATCCAGGAGCGGGTTCCCAGCGGCTGCTCGGAAGTGCGCCACCTGCATCAAAAGGCGGAACAGTTCTTCTTCGTCCTATCCGGCATTGCGACGCTGGAGGTCAGCGGAGAAACCTATACCCTGTATCCTCACCAAGGCAAGCATGTCCCCGCCGGCGCGCCTCATCAACTAAGGAACGAGTCAACAGAGGACTTAATTTTCACGGTAACCTCAACCCCGCCCAGCCATGGGGATCGGATTGAGCAGAATAAATAGAGGGAACGGTCAGCAAGGCAAGGGCTATTTCTCCTGCCTCTGTGCGAGCCTTCAACATAATTATAGAGATACTGCGTATCTGTCTCCTCAGATTATCGCAAACGTTCCATAGAAATACGCCACCCCAGTTTGGGCGCATCAAATAGATCAAACTTAGATCGCTGGCATTGAATTAATATTCCAACGGAGAACATGAAATGAGCTGGTATGCAGTCAAGAGCCTTTACCATTTTGGAATCAAGGAGTCAGGCAAAAATATTTACGAAGAACGCATCGTATGTTTTAAAGCGAAGAGTTTCGATTCCGCTCACGCAAAAGCCCTAAAGGAAGCTGAGAAATACGCAAAGGACTGCAACTTCGAGTTACACCCGGAGCAAAGTGCTTATAAACAAGACGGAAAAAAACTGAGAAACGGATATGAAATATGGTCTGTATTATATGAGTCAGACCTGGACCTGGAGGCTTTCTATAATGAGCACTATCTCAAGTATGACTACAATCCCGATTCCTAAAGCGCTTCACACAAGAGTTTAAAGGGCCGCATACAAAATATCGCTCACGCCTCAACCATAAGCGCGCCCCTGTCGTCAGGCTTATTAAGTCCTCCTCACTCCGGCTTCCGATAAGCCATGACCTGACAATATTTACGATAGGCCAGGTCGCGACACTCTTCCTCTGGGGTCAGCATATCCGGTTGAATGCCGGTGAGTTCCATCAGACGGCGCTCCAGTTCAGGTTGCGCCTCGATGTCGCCCTCATGGGAGATATGTCTGACGGTAATGCCTTCACGTTGCAGGGCGTAGGCGATCAGCAGGCTACGATGGCAGCTGGCGGGGTCTTTCTCGGCGCACATCAGGGCAATGCGAAAGCCTTTGTTCATTCCTTCTTTCAGCCTTCCCACCCCACTCTGAAACAAATCGGATTGAATCAGGCGGTCAAACTGCACCTGTCGGCTTTCGTCGTAGTGGGTCGGGTCCTTGGAGCGCGGCCCCAATTCCTCGCCAAGATAAACGTAACGTAAGCCATGTTCCTTGAGGTGCTGGATCAGGGTTTCCCGATGGTAGTCGTGAAAGGCGCGGCTATATGGCACAGAGCGGACATCAGCGACCACGTCGATACGATGGTTCTGCAACTGGCTGATAAAGACGGCTATCGGCTTGGTGGCGTAACCAATACTGTAGAGAGAAGGCGTTGAGGCGCTCATTCCGATGTGACTTCCGTCGGCTCCAGGGTCAACCAGCGTTCATCTATCCGAGTGGAGAAGCCCGCTGCGCGCGGATGCCCGCCGCCGCCGAACTTTATCGCCACTTCCGCTACATTGACGCCATCTTCCGTAGATCTTAGCGACCAGCCGCGCTTACCGCCTTTATCACTATACCCTGCTGCGAAGGGATGCCCTTGCGCCAGCACATTGAGCAACTCGCTGGTCACAGCCAGAGGACAGTTAACAATAGGCACCGCATAGCCGGCGATTTCCCCCATCACCGCCCGTCCCTTGTAATACTCGATCATCTGTTCACGAAACCGGTTAATGGCGCGCCCCTCGTCCGCCAAACGCGACAAGGCCGCCCCTGACTGCGCCAGCTCATCCCATACCTCAAAGTCCTTGGGATAAGACATCAGCGCCGCATTGACGTCACGGCTGTCAGCGATGCGCCATTGCCAAAGGTCGCGGTCCTGAATCATCGCCAGCAAGGCTGGAGGCGGGTCTTCGTGAAAGTACTCCCAGGCGATTACCGCGCCGGAGCGGCTCATATCGAACGTCAGACTTAAATTCGGGCATTCCTGATCCAACCCGGCGACCTCTTCCGCCGCGCTGATATGGTGATCCAGCACGATAACGGCGTCAGCGCTGGCGCACAGTTGCTTCAACGCCTCTCGCTTGTAACAGAAGTCCAGCAGGTAAACGCGCTTGCCCGCGCAGTCCGGCGGAGGTTCGCCGTGGGTCGCCGCGTAGTAGTCCGCATCCTGTTTATCCAACATCGTCAGACGTCGGTACGCCGCATAAGCCGCGCCGAAGCCATCGAGGCAATTGCCATGATAAATTACGAGAGTCTGAATCACCGATCGCTCACCTTAACAGTCCTTATAACTGCATATATACGCTAAGTTCAGAGCACGGCTCAACGCCACTTTCCGGTAAGCCAAAATGAAAAAGCCCGACTTTCCATCAGGAAAGCCGGGCTTTCGTAGAGCAGAGACAGCCTATGGCAACAGCATGCCACGGATCATGAAATACAACAGGGCCGCCAGCAACGCTGACACAGGCACTGTAATAACCCAGGCGGCCACAATCTTCTTGATGCTGGCGCGCTTGACGAGTTCTTCACGATACACATGCTTCAAACGCTTGCGCTCTTCTTTGGTGAGAGGCACGTCTTCTTTGTGCTTTTTGGCCTGCTTCAACATCTGCTTCATGTCTTCCACAGACGCTTTTTCGAAGTTGTTCAGGAACTTCTGCAGCTTCTCACGCTCCAGGCCAGCATGCTCATCCAGAATAAGGTGCAGCTGGCTGGCGTAGTTCACTTTCAGATATTCCCTCAGGAAGCCCACGCCAAAGACTGCGCCGACAGCGATATGAGTGGAGCTGACCGGCAAGCCCAACTGAGAGGCCACAATTACAGTGATCGCCGCGGCCAGCGCGATACAGAAAGCCCGCGTCTTATCCAGCTCGGTGATCTCGTTGCCGACCGTCTTGATCAGCTTTGGTCCGTACAGCAGCAGACCAATGGAGATACCCAGCGCGCCGACCATCATTACCCACAACGGAATGGACGCCTTTTGCACGATACCGTGGTTAACGATAGCGTCATTGATCGCCGCCAACGGCCCGATTGCGTTGGCCACGTCATTGGCGCCATGGGCGAAGCTCAGCAACGCCGCTGCGAAAATCAAAGGCACAGTGAACAACTTGTTGACGCTTTCACGGGTGTTTTCCATTTTCCGTGCGGCGCGGCCCACCAACGGCAACAGCGCAAAGTACAGCGCGGCGGCGGCGGCCAGCCCCGCCAGCAAGGCGGTCAAGAAGTCCAGCTTGATGATGTTTTTAGTGCCTTTCAGCAACAGGTAGGTGACGAACGCCCATGCCATGATCGCGATAAGAACAGGAACGTAACGACGGGCTGCGCCCAGTTTGTCTTCTTCATACAGCATGGAGCGCTTGATGAAGTACAGGGTTCCCGCCGCGATAACGCCGCCCAATGCCGGCGAAATGACCCAGCTGGCGACGATCGCGCCCATTTGTCCCCAGTTCGCCACGCCAAAGCCGCCGGCTGCAACGCCCGCGCCCAATACGCCGCCAACAATGGAGTGCGTGGTGGATACCGGCGCGCCCAGGTAGGTCGCCACATTCAGCCACAGCGCGCCGGCTAACAGCGCAGCCATCATCAGCCAAATAAAGGTGGTTGAATCTTGAATGAACTCCGGGTTGATAATGCCGTTCTTGATGGTGCTGACTACGTTGCCCCCGGCGACCAGCGCGCCCAGCGCTTCAAATATCGCCGCCAGCGCCAGCGCGCCCAGCAGAGTGATCGCTTTCGAGCCCACAGCGGGCCCCATATTATTGGCTACGTCGTTGGCGCCGATATTCAACGCCATATAACCGCCGATCATAGCGGCGACTACAAGCAGGTATCCTCCCTCAAGATCGCCGATCCGAAGATTGGTGTATATCAGGATGCCCAGAATAAAAAGTAGCGCAATACCAATGCGAGCCAGTTCTTGCTGCCCACTGGAGGCGGCCTCTTCCAACTGACCCAGGTTGCGAAACTCCATCAGATTTTCCCCTCAGTAAATTTGAAGGCGCAACTTTAACAAAACAGTCATCTGATGGACATAGTCCAAAATCGCGGAAATAACGGCTATTAACGGGGAAATTCCTGGAAGATTGATCTGCGTCTCGCCAGGTTATTGATTCAACCGATTATTTTGTATACATTAAGCGAGTTCGTGCATCAAGAGAAGGACTGACGTCCTCACCAACCTGCCGACCTGGGCAAGGTGGTGCCAGAACCATTACAGGAAACATTTTGTTTAAGTCTTTAATGTCGATTACCAAACGAATTACCAAGGGCATGTTACCAACCGGTAAATAAGCCCCGATCGTTTGCGCCTCTTTAGGCAATAGACATTAGAAAAAACTCCCACGTGCGGGAATGACTTAACCAAAAAACTGTTTTCCGGGTTCTGAGATGTGGCCATCCTGGCAACTCACAGGCAAGCCCCACGTCAGTTCTCGCACGTTTTAATCGATAGTATTAACGTGGAGAACCAAGAACATGTCATTAACCGCTTCAATAGCAGATCAAGCTGAGGCCCATGAGCTTCAGGATCAGCCCGAGCTACCGCCGCCCGGTCTCGAACAGCTTCTCACGTCCGGCGCGACGATCAGTCATTACGTTCACCTTTGTCCCCTGTATGTTTGGATGGCGCACGGCTCATACCGGTGCAAAACTCAGGGAAGCCACGCCTGCTACTGGGTCTACGCGGAATACCGCGACCGCCGCGGAGCCAGCCGTTACGCCAGTTTCCGGTTTTCTTCCGCGCAACAGGCGCTGGATTTCGTACGCTTCAGGCTGGCCGCTATTTCACTGCCGGGAATCAGCTCCGAACAAACCCATCGCCGCCCGTTAGGTTAATCCGACGGGCGCCGCCTGATTTCCTGAACTTTCGCCGACCGCCGCCATCGCATTCCGAAATAATATTTAACAGTTGTTGCGGGAAATACCTGATAGTGTCGGCAATTTATCGAATATATGTGGACTATAATAGAAACAGTCACTTGCAGAGGCGGCCATAACAATAAGACATGACAGAGCGTAACCGCAAAACCAACTTCCATCTGTTAAGCGCAGTCCTCGACGAAGAAGCCAAAGTCGTTAGCGTCATTAAAGCGCTGGCTTATGCGGCGTCCTTCATGTCCTTCGTTATCGGCGTGAAGTCTTGGCTGTGGTCCCATACTGCGCACGCATCCGCGCTGTTCCTGTTTTGCGCGCTGATGCTGATGAACGTGATTTCCTACAACCGCACTCTCAATCAGCAACTGTTCAAAACCCTGTTCTTGTGGCTGGTGGGTCTTTTATTCCTGTATCTCATCGCCGGCGGCGGCGAGAGCAACACCGGCATTCTGTGGTTTTACGTGTTCCCGCCCTTCGTCTTTTATGTGGCGGGGCTGCGCACCGGCAGCTGGATGTTGATCATCATGGTGACGCTGATCGCTATTATCTTCCGCTTCCCGGAACTCCCCTGGGTGCGCACCGTCTACAATCTGGATTTCCAACTCCGCTTCGCCGCCACGGTTTCCTTCGTCTCCGTCTTCGCCTTTGTGATGGACCATTCCAGACGCAAGGCGCGCCAGGAGCTGATCAACATGGCGCGCCTGTATGAAAAGGCCGCGCGCACCGACGAGCTGACTCAGTTGCCGAACCGACGCGACATGCAGCAACAGCTTGAGAAAGAGTATTTCCGCTACAAGCGTCATGGCAGCCACTTTTCGGTGATCCTGCTGGATATCGATCACTTCAAGATGATCAATGACACATACGGCCACGACGCTGGTGACTTCGTACTGATGAAAATTTCAGAGTTATTGGTCAACGCCTGCCGCAAAATGGACATGGCGGCGCGCTGGGGTGGCGAGGAGTTCCTCATTCAATTGCCGGATACCTCACTGGTGCAGGCCCTGACTTTGGCGGAAAGGCTGCGCAAGAGCATCGAGGCCAGTCCGCTGCAGTACAAAAACCAGGATATCAGCTACACCATCAGTTGCGGCGTCTGCTCCATCAGTCAGGCGAAGGATCTGGCCTCTCTATTAAAGCAGGCGGACGTCAATCTGTATCAGGCCAAAATCAAAGGCCGCAACATGGTGATTCCGTTAGTGGTGCAAAAAGCCAGCGAGGATGAGCCCGTCTAAGCCCGTCAAGTCATCGCCATAATCGCGCCCCACTCATGGGGTTCTACCGGCATCACGGAAAGCCGGCTGCGTTTGACCAGCGCCATGTCCTGAAGCGCCGGATTCAGCTTAATCTCCGCCAGCGGAACGACCTTTTTCAATTTGCGCACGAATTTCACTGAGACGCACCACCAGCGGGGGGTCTCCTCCGTGGACTTGGGGTCGTAATAAGGCGACTCAGGATCAAAAGAGGACGGGTCCGGGTAGGCTTCCCGGCAGACTTCCGCGATCCCAGCCACGCCCGGTTCGGGGCAACTGCTGTGATAGATGAACACCTGATCTCCCACTTTCATATCATCGCGCATAAAGTTACGCGCCTGATAATTCCGCACGCCATCCCAGCCGGACACGCCTTCCGGCGAATTCGCCAGATCATCGATGCTGAATGCGTCGGGTTCCGTTTTCATCAGCCAGTACGCCATAGGTTTGTCCTCCTGTTGAGATGCGGGATGGCGGGGTCTAAACAATAAATGCTAAGCCGGGAAAATTCTAATGCGGCGCACTCCGATAACAAAACCTGGCGGGGGCGCTTAAAATTCCTGGCGCGGATGCTTACAATACCCGACTGAATTAATCGGACATTGAATCGTCCCAGTAACCGGGAAAGAGCATGAAAAAGATTGTTATCTGCGTCGGCACTGTGTACGGCGCCGCGCTGGAAACCGCCGAAGCGGTGCAAAAGGCGCTGAATGAGGAAGGATATGAAGCCCGGGTGGCGCAAAATCCCACTCTGGAAGACATCACGGAAACAGACTCCGCCGCGCTGATCTGCACCTCCACCACCGGCAGCGGCGACCTGCCCGACAACATCGCGCCTTTATATACGGCGCTGACCACGCAATTCCCCAATATCGTCGGCAAGCCTTTTGGCGTTATCACCCTGGGCGACAGCTCTTATTTCGACAGCTATTGCGGCGCAGGCGAGCTGATGGAGCACGCCATGACCGAGCTGGCGGCGGTGAAAGTGGGAGACGGTCTCAAGATCGACGCGATGGAAACCGCCGATCCCGCCGCGGAAGCCGTCGCCTGGGCGCAAACCTGGGCGCAGCAATTGGCTTAACCTTTCTCGTCGCCACGCCAGTCTACGACTACTTTCAACAGGCCATTGATTCGCAATGGCCTTCCCTTTCTCTCTCCGATGAACGCCCCAGGTTGGCGTGATCGCCCATCCCTACCTAATCTTAAGTTGTATACGCCGCCTTCGCTTCTCCCCATTACCGCCTTGATGGGGCGACGCTAATTGCTGAATTCAAAAGAACAATGCCAAATATCAAAGCGTTCCTGTTCCTATGTCTGCTCGCGCTAAGCGCCCACTGCCTGGGGGAAGCAGCGCCGCGCAACTATGTCAGCGCGGAGGATAAGGCGATACCGGTTGTCGACTACTGGCGGGACGTTACCGGGGAAGAAAGCCTGGAGGAACTGATCAGCCACGCCGACCACTCTTGGGAGACCATCGCCGCCAACCACGCCAATTTCGGCTATACCAAAGACAGCTTCTGGTTCCGTTTCACCCTGGCCAACGCCACCGATAAGCCGAAGCGTCGTCTGCTCGTAGTCCGAGCGCCTCATCTGGATGATGTTGTCTTTGTCGAGCTGATCAATGGCGAGGTCGTCCGGCGCAGCCAGACCGGCGAATACTACCCGTTCAGTCAACGGGAGACCCTGCACCCTCTTTATATCTACCCCGTGGAGCTGGAGCCCGGCGAAGCGCATGAGTTTATGTTCCGCATTCAAAGCGAGGGTTCCCTGAGTCTGCCTCTGGAGATATGGAAGGAAGACGCGTTCTACCTGCGCAATGATCGGGAGGCCCTTACTCACGGACTTTATTACGGCTTCCTGCTCTTCGTCGTCACCTTCAACCTGTTTATTTTTCTGGCGCTCAGAGAGCCCATGTATCTGTTCTACGTCATCTTTACCCTGATGATTCTACTGGTGCAGGCGACGTTGCAAGGCCGCACCTTCCAGTTCCTCTGGCCCACCGTACCGCAGCTGCAGAACTTTACGATCCTGGTCTCCGTGCCGCTAATCGCGCTGTCGGCGGCGGAGTTTTCCCGGCGTTTCCTGAAACTGCCCGTCAAAGCCCCGCGCCTGAATTACCTGTTGATCGGCATCAGTATCGCCGGAGCGGCTTCAATCGTCGGTGTATTCGCCGCGCCGCCGCACTTGTCAAAAGGCGTGTCCACCGCGTTAGTGCTGGTGACCGACCTGATACTTGTCATTATCGGCCCCTATCTCTGGTGGAAAGGCGTGCGCTCCGCTCGCCTGTTTACCTGCGCCTGGCTGATGCTGGAGTTGGGCGCCAGTTTGACCCTGTTGCTGGTCCTGGGGGTCGTTCCCCATAACCTGCTGACCGCTTACGGTTTCGAAATCGGCTCCGCCGCGGAAGCCGTGCTGCTGTCGGTCGCCATTGTGGAGCGCATCTATGTTGAGCGGAACGAGCGTCTCAAAGCCCAGGAGCAAATCATCGAAGAGCAGCAGGAACTGCAATTGCTGGAGCAACGCCGTTTATATGAGGCGACCCACAGCCATGTCACCGAGCTGCCCAGCCGCGCCTACCTGGAGCGCTTCATCACCGATCGCATCAGCGCCAGGCCCGGCGCCGCCTTTATGGCCTGCCTGATCAGCCTGCAGCGCTACCGTGACATAGACCGCACCCTGGGCAACGAAAACGCACGCCAGCTGATGTATCAGATCGCTCATCAGCTCAATGAGTTCGTCGAAACGCTGGATGGCGTCATCCCCATCGAGCAGTCCGTACAGGGGCCGCTCTACGTGGCGTCGCTGGACGAAATCACCCTGGCGATGCTGCTGGAGCGACGCCGCGACAGCGAAGACGACCAGGAAGTGCTGGCCTTGTCGAAGTTTCTGGGGCAACGCATCCAGTTCGGCTACCTTTCTCTCGATCTAGATCCACGCTTTGGCCTCGCGGCCTACCCCCATCACACAGACAGCGCCGAAGGCCTGTTGCGGCTGGCGCGCATCGCCTTGGACGCCACCCATCACAGCAAGGGCTGCGCCGCGGTATACCAGTCTCAGTACAACCCTTACAGCGAGCGGCGCCTCACCCTGCTGGCGGAGTTGGACAAAGCCATCGACGCCAATAAGCTCAGTCTGCATTTCCAACCGCAATTGGACATTGAGGCCGATGTCATTACCGGGTTTGAGGCGTTGATCCGCTGGACTCATGACGACTTCGGCCAAGTGTTCCCAGATGAGTTCATTCCCTTGGCGGAGCAGGCCGGCCATATCACCAAACTCACACTCTGGGTGATCAAACAGGCTCTGGGCCATCTACAGGAGTTAAGCGAAGCAGGCTACGAAGGCATCGGCATTGCGGTAAACATTTCCATGGTGGATCTGGAAAACAACAGCTTTATCGAGAAGGTGCAACGATTACTGGCTGGCGCCAGCGTTCCCCCGGCGCGACTGACGCTTGAACTCACAGAGACCGCACTCATGCGCGATCCCGAGGGGGCGCTATCGGCGCTGCAGGCCCTCAGAGCGGCAGGCGTGTTGATTGCGCTGGATGACTTCGGCGTGGGTTACTCTTCTCTCTCCTATATCAAGAAGCTGCCCCTGCATAAGGTGAAAATTGACCGCTCCCTGGTCAGCGATCTCGCCAGCGCGCCGGACGCCGGCGTCGTGGCGCGCACCGCCATCGATATGTCCCATGGACTGGGCTACGAGGCGATTGCGGAGGGCGTGGAGGATGTCGAGTCGCTCAATCTGCTGCGATCCATGGATTGCCGTTACATTCAAGGCTACTGGCTGGCCCGGCCGATGCCCTGGGAGTTCGCCATCGAGTGGCTGCGCACTTACGCCGCCCATGCTCAAGAACGGGCGGCGGAACGGGATATGCGCGCCAAATCCGGCTGAGGCGGTTACAGCGCGGATATCGCACGGGTTTCGCCGATTTTCATAACGCGTCTCTGCGGCCCAGAGCCAGGAGCCATAAAACGGTCTCGCGGCTCCCAGAACGGCTCAGTGGTCAGTCGCACTGTGCCCCAATGCATTCCCACCAGTCGCGCCGCCTTCAGGTCCTTGCCCATTGAAACCGCTTCTTCCGGGCTGGCGTGCACCCCCGCGAAAACTTCCCGCGGCGCATAAGCGCCGATAGGCACTAGGGCGATATCATAAGGGCCGGTTAACTCGCCAATGCGCTTAAACTCATCGCCATATCCGGTATCGCCGGCGAAGAAGCACTTAACGCCCCCACCTTCTATCGCGAAGCTCGCCCACAATGTCTGGTCCGCATCCCAGAGCGAACGCCCTGAAAAGTGATAAGCCGGCAGCGCAGTGTAAAGCACCCCGTGAATACGGCAGCTCTGATACCAGTCCAACTCGACAACCTTGCGGTACCCCAGGCGGATAAAATCCGGGCGTAACCCCAAGGTTGTCACAACCTGCACATTTTCTTTGTTCTTCACCCGCGCCAGCGTCGGCGCGTCAAAATGGTCATAGTGATTGTGGGACATGACGATGACGTCGACATCCAGGTCTTCAATCTGCAGGGGCGACGCCACCAGACGCTTGGGGCCGCTGAACTGCAGAGGCGACGCCCGCTCCCCCAGAAACGGGTCCGTCAGTATTCTCTGATCCCCCAGACGCAGATAAAAGCAAGACTGCCCCAGCCAAGTCAAACTTTGTTCCGCCCGCGCCGCCGCTAACTCCGCCATCGCCGCATCACGATGCAGGCAATGATCGTGAGTGGCGCGCACCGGGTCATTGCCATGACGGAACAGCTCCCATAGGACTTTCGCCATCTCCGAGGAATGCCGGCCATCATGATGCCCTCCTGGCGGAGACCGGAAGCGACCGCCAACATGGTGGGGGCGATTGCGGTATGCGTGGGGAACATCCAGGTCCAGTATTTTGGTCATGCGCCAGTCTCTCAGTGATAATAGAAGTCTTCCGCCTCCGAACTATCCAGAGGCGTTTAGTATTAAGAATAAAGCATCCCCTGAGGCTCAATCCGTGCGTCGACGAATCAGCGCCTCCTGGGCAGTGGAGGCCACCAGCCGACCAGAACGGTCATAGATCAGGCCGCGATTAAAACCGCGTCCATGGGAGGCGCTGGGACTGTCCATCGCGTACAGCAACCAGTCATCCACGCGAAAGTCGCGATGAAACCAGACCGCATGATCCAGACTCGCCACCTGCATGCCGCGTTGGAAAAAAGAGACTCCGTGAGGGTGCAGGCTGGTTCCCAACAGACCGAAATCCGATGCATACGTCAATACGCAGTGATGCCAACGCACGCCCTCAGGCATGTCGCGCACCGCACGAAACCAGTTGTACTTTTTCGGCTCCTGCTTCTCGGGATTCAAAGGATTAACCGGATTCAACGGACGAATCTCAATCGGGCGCTCACGGGTCAGCTGTTCACGACGACTCTCAGGGATCAGATCCTTGAAACGACGACGCATCTCCAGCTCCGATACGACTCCCTCCGGCCCTGATACGTCAACCATCGGCTCCTGATGTTCAAACCCCTGTTCAGGCGTCTGGAACGAAACCATGAGAGTAAGTATTTCCTTACCATGCTGACGGGCGGCGACGCGCCTGGCGCTGAACGAGCGGCCATCACGAATCGGCGTCACCTCATAAATAATGTCATGGTCAGGGTCGCCAGCGCGCAAAAAATAGGCATGCAGGCTATGAGCGACCCGCGTCTCATCCACCGTGCGATAGGCCGCCATCAACGCCTGACCGACGACTTGACCGCCAAATACGTTTTTAAATCCCAGGTCTTCGCTTGAGCCCTGAAACAGGCAATCATCAAGCGCGCGCAGCTGCAACAAATCCAACAGTTTCTGGACTACATCGTTCATCTTGCTTTCCTGTTTGAGTAGGTCATAAAACTTTAACTGACCGCCGGCCAGCAGTAAATCAACCCGCTTTTCGGGACGGCTTGCGTCGAATTTCAAATGCTCCTAACCTAAAGCAGGTCGCCTTAGTGATAAGCGCCCCGTCCTTTTATTGACTTGGAAGACGTCTAAGTATAAAAAGCAGCCCGCAGCTATCGGGCTGGCTAACGATCAATACTACAGCTTCCGGAGACCGGCAAAATGAAAAACGCCGTCAACATCGCCTTTCCCGACCCCGCTTATTCGCACGCCTGTCCGGGCTGCGGTCGTCCAGCTCAATGCGATCTGGAGAAAGGCAAATCCACATGCTGGTGCTTCTCCCTCCCGCCTTCGGGACTGACCTCCGAGTTATTCACGGAAGGCGCGAAGTGTTACTGCAGAAGCTGTCTGAACGAGCGCCTGAAAGCCAGACAAAGTGAGACGGACGCGGCTGACTGAGCATCATTGAAGAACGCTAGCGCCGCCTTCAACTGCAGGGGGCGAGTCTGCCACCTACGTGAACCGTCAATGATTCTGAATATAATGATAATCCAGGTTTGGTAAACTTTGGCCCGGCGTCATTTTGAGCTAGTATGCCAGCCAAATAACGTACAACAGAACGACATAAGAAAAGTTCAACTGGGGAAGACAGATAGACTCTGCATTCGGCTTTGTCGCCGCCTCAAATCAAACACGGACTACCGAATAATGTTTATTTCCAAAAAGCTATATCGTCTCTTCACCGCCTCCTCTTTGGCCCTGGCTATCGCAGCCTGCAGCAGCACACCCGTGCTGAAGCAGGAGCCCGCCGCCGTTTCTCTGGATGAGGCGAAGCAGCTATACGCCCAAATGGAAACCGCGCGCGACAACGATGTGCATCTGTACGCGCCGGACGCTTATGGAAAAGCCGTGGAAGCCTATAATGAAGCGCTGGACCTTTCCCGCAGCAAACCCACTGTCGCCGCCGCCAAGGCTCAGGCTGGCCTGACTTACGCCGCCCAGGCGGAGAAGCAGGCGGACGCCGCCCGCGGAAAACTGCAGGCCATTGCGAACGCCCGTCAGGCGGCGATAGCCGTGAGCGGAGATGAGCTGCTCGGAGACGAGTTCGCTTCCGCCGACAAGCAACTGCGCGATATCGCCGGGCAACTGGAGAAGCAACCCGGCGCCGACAATAGCAAAGCCCAGACCGCCCTCGCAGGCGTATACCGAGATATCGAACTGCGCTCACTGAAACTGGACGTAACAGGCAAAGCCCGCAAGGCGATCGAACAGGCTCGCAAAGAAGATATCGACGACCGCGCGCCTAAAACCCTGCGGGTAGCGGAAGAGGAAATGTTGCTGGCCCTGTCCACACTGGAAAATGACCGCACGCAACAAGAAAAGGCTCGTCGTCACGCCAACAGCGCCCTGACCCAGGTGCAACACGCCCGCGCCATCGCCGCCCAGGCCGCAGACTTCGACGCCAAAGACGCCAGTCTGGAAGATATTTTACTCTGGCATGAGGCCAGACTGGCCGAGGCCGTGCAGCCTGTCGTTCCCGAGATTCCTTTCGAGAAAGGGCCTGCGCAGGTCAAAGAATCCATCAACGAAGCCCTGAACCGTCTACAGCAAGAAAAGCTGACCCTGCGTCATGCTTTGGCTGAAGCGGAAGTTCGAGAGGTCCAAAGCGCAGCCAGCCTGGAGACAATGAAGCAGGAAATGGATCAGAAGCTGCTGGCGGTCCAGTTGGAGACTGACGCGGCCAAACGCGCCAGCGAGGAAATCCAACGCCGCTTTGAGTTCGTGCAGGAACTGTTTACCCTGACAGAAGCCGACGTTTACCGGCAGAACGCCAATGTGCTGATCCGCGCCCACGGCTTCAAGTTCGCCTCCGGCTCCAGTGAAGTGCAACGTGACAACGTCACCCTGCTGAACAAGATCATCGACGCAATTGAAGCCTTCCCCAATTGCAAAATTCGCATTTCCGGTCATACTGACAACCGCGGCGACCGGGCCCTGAACCAGTCTCTTTCTGAGAAGCGCGCCAGCAACGTCGCCAGTTTCCTCGCCAATGTGGGCAGCATAGATTCCAGCCGGATAGAAGCAGAAGGCTTCGGAGCCTCCCGTCCGGTGGCGAACAATGACACCAAAGAAGGGCGCGCGGCTAATCGCAGAGTTGAAGTGCTGATTATCAACGACGCCAATCTACCTTAGTTCAATATTTCCTTGGTAACTTATGAAAATAGCCATTTTGTCGCGCAATCCTTCTCTTTATTCCACCTCCCGCTTGAAGGAGGCAGGTGAAAAAAGGGGGCATGAGGTGCATGTAATCGACACACTGCGTTGTTACATGAACATGGCGACCCACAAACCCACCATCCATTACCAGGGTCAGGTGCTGGAAGGGTTTGACGCCATCATTCCCCGGATCGGCGCATCCATCACTTTCTACGGCACGGCGGTATTGCGCCAGTTCGAAATGATGGGAGTATTTCCGTTGAATGAGTCCGTGGCCATCTCACGCGCCCGCGACAAATTGCGCTCATTGCAGTTGCTCTCACGCAAAGGCGTGGGCATGCCGGTCACCGGATTCGCCCACTCCCCTGACGACATTCGCGACCTGATATCCATGGTCGGCGGCGCGCCGCTGGTCATCAAGTTGCTGGAAGGCACGCAAGGCATTGGCGTGGTGCTGGCGGAAACCCGCAAGGCTGCGGAAAGCGTTATCGAAGCCTTTATGGGCTTGAAAGCCAACATTCTGGTGCAAGAGTTCATCAAGGAAGCTGGCGGCGCCGATATCCGTTGCTTCGTCGTCGGCGATAAAGTGGTCGCCGCCATGAAGAGGCAGGCTCAGCCGGGCGAATTCCGCTCCAACCTGCACCGGGGCGGTCAGGCGTCGGTGATCAAGATTACTCCCGAGGAGCGCTCCACCGCGGTAAGAGCCGCCCGCGTCATGGGCTTGAACGTCGCTGGCGTCGACTTGTTGCGCTCCAACCACGGCCCATTGGTCATGGAGGTTAACTCCTCACCAGGCCTGGAAGGCATTGAGAACGCAACCGGCAAGGATATCGCCGGTTTGATTTACGCCTTTATCGAGAAGAAGATTCAGGAGAATAAATCCAGCACCCGCACCAAAGGTCAGGGCTGAGATAACAAGGGCCCCGTTCAGTCGTTATGAATGGGGTCCAATTGCTGAGCCAGTTTCTGCTTTTCCATCACATGCGCACCGGTTAACGCAAACCCTTCCAATGCGCCCTTGGCGTTGACGAACAGGGCTTTGACGTCGCACTCTCCGGACTGCTCCACTTGCCAGTCGCCTTCCGCACCCACCGGAGGCGGAGCGACCACTACCGGACAAGCCGGCGTTTTCACCACTACCGGCATCACCCCGTAACTGACCTTGGTCGGCTCGCCCGCCAAACTCTTCGCCAGAGCTTTTGCGCATGCCATCAACGGCAGGACATACAACAGCACATGCCCGTCCACTTCCGCGCAATCGCCCAATGCATAGACATCCGGCGCGCTGGTGCGCATCTCCCGGTCCACGACGATGCCTCGGTTAACCTGAACGCCGGCATGTTTGGCGAGAGACGTACGCGGTCGCAGTCCGACGGCTGACAGCACGATATCCGCCTGCACCTTGACGCCGTTATCCAACGTCAGCGCCACGCCGTCGCCAGTATCCTCCACCGCTGTCGCCACTTGTCCCAAATGGAATACCGCGCCCTGGCCCTGCAAGCCTTTCACTACCGCATCGCCAGCGGCCTTCGGCAGCATGCCCGGTAGCGCCGTATCAGAGGGCGCAATCAGCGCCACCTCATAACCGCCTTGCAACAGGTCGTTGGCGAACTCACAGCCAATCAAGCCCGCGCCGAGAATCGCCACTCTCTTTTTCTCTTGCAAGGCTTCGCGAATGCGACGGTAATCCATCAAGTCATTCACCGCGAAAACCTTGCCTGCGCCGGAGCCGGGTATATTCAGATGAATCAGATCCGCGCCCCAGGCCAGCACCAGTTTGCTGTACTCCACCGCCTCATCCCCGATGAACAAACGATGGCCTTCCGGGTCCAGCGCCGTTACCGTGGCGAAGGTGCGCACTTCGATATTCAATTGCTCCGCCATCTTGCCGGGGTCCGCCATGGACAGTTGATCCGCGGTTTTGGCTTTAGCGAAGCCAGTGGAGAGCATCGGCTTGGAGTATGAATGGCCGTCGTCCGCTGTCAGCATCAGCACTGGCGCGTCTTTATTGAGTTTGCGGAACTCACGGGCCAGCGTATAGCCAGCGAGACCGGTTCCGATAATGACGATGGGCGCAGTATCCGGCATGACGTATCCTTTTAAGTTTCCAGTAGAGAGTGGAGCGGTTTGGAGAGCGAATTAACCGATTTGAATCATTTCAAAGTCTTCTTTGCCGACGCCGCAGTCTGGGCAAATCCAGTCTTCCGGCACATCTTCCCAGCGGGTTCCGGGAGCGATACCGTCTTCGGGCCAGCCTTCCGCCTCATCATAAATGTATCCGCACACCACACATTGCCATTTACGCATCACAGTATCCTATTCAAATTTGTCAAAAAAGCCGCAAAGAGCTTCTTATTTATGGTAAAACGCCTGATTCACAGTGAGTGCATTTATAAGGTTCCGGCCGGCATTGATCAAGTCATTCCGGGGCTAAATCGTTATACTAGGCTTTGTTGAGGCGCAGGCGTCGCCAACAAAGCCGGTAACTTTTATAAATTCTTAGAACATTCATCATCACAACGGTAACTCTCAGGTAATTCCAATGTCCCATAATATGGAAAACATGCAGCAGGTATTTCAGGAAGCAGACTGCCTATTCGACGAAACACAGGTAGACCAGGCGATTGAACGTCTGGCGCAGGAAATCACGGCGCAGCTGAAAGACAGCAACCCTTTGGTGTATTGCGTGATGACCGGCGGCGTCGTGTTCGCAGGCAAGCTGCTTCCCAAGCTGCGCTTTCCGCTGGAAGTCAGTTATATTCACGCCACCCGCTACAACAACCAGACCAGCGGCGGCGGCCTGAAATGGAAAGTGGAGCCGGCGGAAAATCTGGAAGGACGCACGGTCATCATCCTTGACGATATCCTCGATGAAGGCGCCACCCTGCACGCCATCTGCGATTACTGCCAGGACAAGAAGCCGGAGAAAGTCTACACCGCCGTGCTGGTGGACAAACAGCATGAACGTAAAGTCTACCCCGGCCAGAAGTGCGACTTCACGGGCCTGGAAGTCGCCGACCGCTACATATTCGGTTATGGCATGGACTACAAAGGCTACTGGCGCAACGCACCCGGCATCTACGCCGTAAAAGGCCTTTAAGCCAAGCCCGCCCGGGCGCTAAACCAATTCACTAACAGGCGATGTTGGTTCCTTACCTCTTATGCATGAAGCTAATCTGAGTCAGTTTTTGGTGCTGATAACCGCGGCGGTCGTTGTATCGTCGCTGTTCCGGCGCATGAACATTCCCTCTGTCCTGGCTTACCTCGCGGTGGGCCTCGGCGTCGGCCCTACCGCTTTGGGGTGGGTGGATGACGTAGAAACGATCCAGGTGCTGGCGGAGTTCGGCGTGGTGTTTCTGCTGTTCTCCCTGGGACTGGAGTTCTCTCTGGCCAAAATGATTGCTTTACGCAAGGTGGTGTTCAACCTGGGCGGTTGGCAGGTGGCGGTGAGCAGTCTGGTGATCTTTGGCATCGCCCGGCTGTTCAAAGCCAGTACGGAAGAGGCCATTATCATCGCCGGCGCCCTGGCGCTGTCCTCCACCGCGGTGGTCAGTAAAGAACTGGTGCAGCGCAATGAGCTGGGCCAGCCGCACGGCGTGATGTCGATGGGGGTGCTGCTGTTTCAGGACCTGGCGGCGGTTATCTTTTTGATTCTGATCCCGTTTTTGGCGGGCGGCTCAGACAGTTCACTGGCGGCGGCCCTGGCCATCACTCTGGGCAAAGGCGCTCTGCTATTCGCATTGATGCTGGCGATTGGTAAATACCTGCTGCCGTTTATTTTCACGGAAGTCGCCAAGTCTCACTCGGAAGAACTCTTCGTTCTGACCGTGCTGATGGTGTCTCTACTGGCGGCTGCATTGACCCACAGTTTCGGGCTATCTATGGCGCTGGGCGCGTTTATCGCCGGCATGATGCTGTCGGAGACCCACTATAAACATCAGATTGAGGCGGATATTCGCCCTTTCCGCGACCTTCTGCTGGGCCTGTTTTTTATCAGCGTAGGCATGATCGTGGACTTCCAGGAAGTGCTCGCCAACTGGCCGTGGATTATCCTCATCACTGCAATGCTCCTGCTGGCCAAGGCGACGCTGATTGGCGCCCTCGCCTATCGTCACCAGAAAGACAGAGCCGTGGCGCTGAAGACCGGTCTCTATCTGGCCCAGGGCGGCGAATTTGGTTTCGCGCTCTTCGCATTGGGCGAGAAGTTCCAGCTGATATCCAAACAAGCTGGCGCAGTGGTGATCACCACCGTCATTCTCAGTATCACATTGACGCCCTGGCTGATGAATCTGGCGCGCTATCTCAGCGCCCGCTTCCCCTCCGATAAAGCACAGGGCGTCGCTCAAACCCGCGTGGAGGCGTTGACCGACGCCTGTTCCGAGTTAGAAGGCCACGCCATTGTCTGCGGTTTCGGCCGGGTCGGGCAGACCGTCGCCCGCTTCATGCGTCGCAGCAGCATGCCCATGACCGCCGTGGACAAGGACCCTGTGCGGGTAAAAGAAGCTGCGGCCGCAGGCGAACCCGTGCACTATGGCGACTCCGAGCGGTTGGATATTCTCAAGGCGCTGGGCCTGGAGCGCTCTCGTCTGCTGATCATCACCTACGCAGATGTGGACAAGAGTCTGGCGGTCATACGCAAGGTCCGCTCCACCGGCTCCAATGTGCCTATCCTGGTGCGTACGGCGGATGACTCAAAAATGTCGTTGCTACAGGAAGCGGGAGCGACGGAAATCGTTCCGGAGACGCTGGAGGCCAGCTTGATGTTGGTGACTCAAGTGCTTACTCTTATGGGCGCGCCGGCCAGGAAGATCCATCGTCAAATCGAAGAAGTGCGCCGTAGCCGCTACAAAATGCTGCACGGTTATTACCCGGGCATTAATTCCCAGTTGGTCGGCGCTGACGGCACGCCGCTGGAAAAACTGCATGCGTTGACGCTGCCGGATGGCGCTTACAGCTGTCATCGTTCTCTGGCGCAGATGAAACTGGCCGCCTGTAATGTCGACAGTATTCGACGCGGTGATGAGGAATTCTTCGACCCTGCCGGTGATTTCATTCTGCAGCCTGGCGATACGTTGATCCTGCATGGATCGGCGGACCAGGTTGAACAGGCGGAAAACAAGTTGCTGGGCGGCTAAGCTTGAACGCAGTTGCAAACCACACACTAAATCAGGATTCTGTTTGGCTATGAAATCCCAAGGGCGTCCACTTCCATCCCTGGCGGAACAATTCAAGGCGAAATTGCCGGTATATATCGACCTCACGCGACTGAACCGCCCTATCGGAACCTATCTGTTGCTCTGGCCGACACTGTGGGCGCTATGGCTGGCCTCGGAGGGCGCTCCCTCCATCAAGAACCTGTTCATCTTCGTCTTCGGCGTACTGTTGATGCGCTCGGCAGGCTGCGTCATCAACGACTACGCCGACCGCCGCATAGATATGCACGTCGAGCGCACCAAAGGCCGTCCATTTGCGCAGAATCGAGTGACGGAAAAAGAGGCGCTCACCCTGTTCGGCGTTCTGGTGGGGGTTTCTTTCATACTGGTGCTGTTCACCAACGCGCTGACAATTTATCTCTCCGCTGGAGCGCTGGCGCTGGCTTCGACCTACCCCTTCATGAAGCGCCATACTTACCTGCCCCAAGTCGTACTGGGCGCGGCCTTCGCCTGGGGCATCCCCATGGCTTTCGCTGCAGAATTGGACACCGTTCCCCAGCAGGCATGGCTGCTGTATACCGCAACGGTGGTATGGACCGTCGCTTATGACACCATGTACGGCATGGCGGACCGGGAAGACGATCTTAAGATCGGGGTCAAATCCACCGCCATTCTATTTGGCGAGGCTGATCGCGCCGCCGTGGCGGGCCTGCAGGTATTGACGCTGGGCATCCTGTTCATGGTTGGCGCGCAATACGAGCTGGGCGTTTACTTCCAAATGTCCTTGATCGTCGCCGCCGTGCTGTTTGTGTATCAGCAGCACCTGATTCGCGCCCGCGTTTCCCAGAACTGTTTCAAGGCGTTCCTTAACAATCACTGGGTCGGCGCAGCTGTGTTTCTCGGTTTGGTTCTGGAGTTTATTTTCCGGCCCTAAAGCCCGTCCCGCCTCGCTTACAGCCCGACTGCAAACAGCCTGGCTCATTTCCATCACATTAATTAAGCGCCTGTCATATACTTGTAACAAAACGCCGTTGTAATAATTCGGCAATCGAGTATTCAAAAAGGTGTTTTGCATGGCAAGCAAACAAGTTCTCATTGTGGACGATGAGCCCGCCATCCGGGAAATGATCGCAGTCGCTCTGGAAATGGCTGACTATGACTACCTGGAGGCAGGGGACGCGCGGGAAGCGCATGCGTTGATCATTGATCAGAAGCCTGATCTTATACTGCTGGACTGGATGCTTCCCGGCGTCAGCGGCATTGAATTCGCACGCAGACTGAAGCGCGATCAAAACACCTCGGAAATCCCTCTCATCATGCTCACAGCCAAAACCGAAGAGGACAACAAAGTCCAGGGCTTGGAAGTGGGCGCAGACGATTACATCACCAAACCATTCTCTCCCAGAGAACTGGTCGCGCGTCTGAAAGCGGTGCTGCGCCGCACCGCCGTACAAGGCATGGAAACCCCCATTGAAGTCGAAGGACTGCGCCTCGATCCAGTGTGCCACCGCGTCACCGCCAAGGGCGATGCGCTCAACATGGGCCCCACGGAATACAAGCTCCTGCAGTTCTTTATGACGCATCAAGAACGGGTGTATACTCGCGGGCAGCTTTTGGATCAGGTATGGGGCGGCAACGTCTACGTGGAAGAACGCACGGTGGACGTGCATATTCGACGTTTACGCAAAGCGCTGGAGCCCAGTCATCATCATCTGGTTCAAACCGTGCGTGGGACGGGCTATCGCTTTTCGACCCGAGCGCCATAAGCGCCGCGATCCGTCTTAAAAAATAAATAATTCCAAAAGAAGTATTCATAAAACGCATGCGCAATCACTGGCGTCATTATGTACGGCTACTGGTTTACAGTTTGCTGGGCTGTATCGTTGTCGGCCTTATTATCGGTTCAGTAGCTTGGGCGCTGGTGTTCGGCCTCACCGCCTATCTGGGATGGACGCTCACCCAGGCGTTTCGCATGCACCGCTGGCTGTATCAGGCGAAAATGGAAGACCCTCCCGAGAGCCGTGGCTTATGGGGAGATCTGTTCGACGGTATTCATCGTCTCCAGGTTCAGCACTACCGCTCCCGCGATCGACTGCAAGCCATGATCGACCGCATCCAGGAGTCCACCAACGCCCTTAAAGACGCCGTCGTCATGACTAATAGCGAAGGCGCCATGGACTGGTGGAACCAATCCGCAGAGAAACTACTGGGCTTCAAGTATCCGACCGACCGGGGCCAGTTGATTTACAACCTGATCCGCACGCCCATTTTCAAGCGCTACTTCACCTCCAAGAAATACCAGGAACCGTTGATCCTCAACGCCCCCAATAATCCCAACTTGAAGTTACAGTTTCATATCACGCTGTTCGGAGAAGACGACCGCCTGCTACTGGTGCAGGACGTGACGCGGCTATATCGTCTGGAAGAGATGCGACGGGACTTCGTTTCTAACGTATCCCATGAGCTGCGTACGCCATTGACGGTCATATCCGGCTATCTGGAGACCCTCATCGACAACGCAGATGAGCTGCCGCCGCGCTGGAATCGCGCCTTGAATCAGATGCAGCAACAAGCGCAGCGTATGGAAGCCCTGGTCAATGATTTACTGCTGCTTTCCCGCATAGAGAATGACGGCTCCAACTTCAAAGCCACATTGGTGGATGTCGACAGCATGCTGCGCGCTATCTGCGACGACGCTCGCGCCCTGAGCCAGGAAAAAGGCCACCGCATAGAGCTGAATCTGGAGAGCGGCGCTGGACTTACTGGCAACGAAACGCAATTACACAGCGCTTTTTCCAATATCGTTATGAACGCAGTGAAATACACGCCTCCCAATGGTGAGATTCGGGTGCGCTGGTTCGAGGATAAGAAAGGCGTGCATTTCGCCGTAAGGGACAGCGGCATTGGCATCGATCCCCTGCATATTCCCAGACTGACGGAGCGCTTTTACCGGGCTGACCCCTCTCGCGCCGCGGACACTGGCGGCACAGGGTTGGGACTGGCGATCGTCAAACATGTCCTGATCAACCATGATGGCGAGCTGGAAATCACCAGCCACATCGGCGCAGGCAGCACCTTCACCTGCCACTTCCCTCGCAGTCGCATGGCTTCTGCGGAAGCATTGGCGGAAGCCGAGGATGTCAGAGATTAAACAGGGTTAGAATTTGGCGATAAACTTGGACAGCGACGCCATCTTATCCGGGTCTTCATCCACAAACCGAATAACGATGCTGATAAAGTCCGTGTCCACCCGCTTCTCCACCGCCTGCAGCATGTGCACGTAGCCGTTGATCCGCTCCAGAGTTTCGCCATCGTCGACTTCTATATCAACCACGGCGGGATCAAGAATCATCGGAAACTTCTGCCCCCGTTTGGCGATCACTTTCACTTCAGTCAAAGTAATAGCCTTGATCACACAGGGCAGGTTGAACTCAGCAAAGCGAATCTGCGCCAGCGCTTTCTTGCCAGAGGTTGGGTCCGGCGCTGATTTTTTGGGCGCAGTGGCGCCGCCAGTCAACAGGGCCGCACTGTCAGCAAACGGGCCTGGCGTCGCAGCTGGAGCCGAAGCCTGCTTGGCGCTGTCAGACGCCTGCATCAATACGGAAGCGGAATCAGAGCCCGGACGGGCCGAAGAGGACTTTTCGCCAGCAGCGCGTTTAAGTTTGGCGGCCAATTGCTTGTTCACTTTCTGCGCCAGCATTTCAGGACTGAAGGGTTTGCCCAGATAATCGGAAACGCCGCTCTGCACCGCTTCCACTACATGGCCACGATCCCCCCGGCTGGTCACCATAACGAAGGGCGTTTTCTTGTAGGCGTCTTGTCCACGCGCCCACTGCAACAACTCCAGTCCTGACATTTCCGGCATTTCCCAGTCGCACAGGATGAGATCATAGTGCGTCTTATTCATCAGGATCTGCGCTTTTTTCCCGTTGATGGCTTCTTCCACCGTCACCTGAGGAAAATAGGTTCGCATCGCCCGCTTGACCATATCCCGGACGAAACTCGCGTCATCAACCACCAACACCTTTAAAGCCATGTCAGAGCTACACTTTCCGTTAATCACATAACTATAAGGCTAGCACTGTCTGGCAAAATTCCCACTTTATTCAGTACTTAAGCGGCGGCGTAACGACCACGCCGCCACAGCAGGATTACCTCACCGTTACTCCTGCGCCAGAAGCGGGGTTTGCTTTGGGTAACTGACCGTGCTCCTCCAGCCAGAATTTAACGCCGCCGGCGACCGCCGCCTGCATGGACACCAAATTCACGATAGGAATCAAAGTGCTGCCCCAAACGCCTAAGCCAAAGCCCAACGTCCGGCTGCGACGCTCGCGCATGAAACGAATCACATCATCAATTTTGCGCTTGTTGTTATCCGCAGGATAATCCACAAACTCAAGCGCCATGATCCAGGAGGAGAATACCGCCCATAGCAACGGCGACACCAAGTTCACTACAGGGATGAAGCTGAGCAAAAACAACCCAAGCGCACGAGGAAGATAATAAAGAAACTTCTTTATCTCTCGCCAAACACTGGCGGGAATATTCATGATCACTTGCTTCCAAGGGGTGTCTTCATCCACCTCTTTTCCAGTCAGCAACTTCTGCGTCTGCTCCGCCAACAAACCGTAGAAGGGAGCGCCAACCAGTGTGGCGACAAACACAAAGGTGTAAAACACCAGAACGCCCACCAGAATGGCGAAAACCAGCCATACCAACCAGCGCAAGAAAGACAGCCAGTCTGGTAGCCAGCTGACCATGGCGTCCACCCAGCCGGAGAAGTAAGCGCTCATGCCCCAGATGAAGCCGATAAAGACCAATATATTGATAATCAAAGGGATAATGACAAAGACCCGCAGCTTGGGATGCTGAATCAGGCGAAACCCTTCCAGCAGGTCGTTAAAACCTTTAGCGAATAATTTCACGCTCTTTTCCTTTCTGCCTCATACAAAAAATTAGTGAGAGCCGCCGTAGCACTCAATTTAAAGGCTCCGCGCTAAGGCGAAACCGGGACGCGCTCATTTTCATTTGAAATGTCCGCAATTGACGGTAGCGCATATCCACCTGAAGCAATTGCGTCAACGCATCTCGCAGTTCAGGGTCCACGGCGCAGCCGAACATGATCGCAGATATGGCGTTGGAGGGAAACTTACAAAGGGACAATGCCTCACCATCCCAATGTATTTGCTTTTGTCCCGTATCCAGAGGGCGCAACAAGCGCCATTCCCCCTCTCCAGAAAACTCAGTGGAGCGCTGAAACAAAGGACTGAAGCCGAATGCGCCAGTCTGCGGCCGCTCGTCACAATATTCGACTTTTTTGAATGTTTGCGGGCTGTCTTGATAGTGCCCGTCCATTAGTCCCGCCTTATCAGGATCTATCTCCAGCGCGACACCTCGATGGCGATCCCCCTGAAACCGCCACAGCGCAATACTTTCAACAGATTCAAACAGACCAAGCACCCCCAACGACAGCATAAAACGAGGGCTGAGAAACAAAGGATCGCTCGCGACACCCTGCAATAATATGGCTTCTATTTCTTTGCGTTTATGCTTGGCCTGCTGCAGATAATACTCGAAGGTGACCAGACTGCTCAGATCCTCTGGAAGCGCGTCATATTGCCGCTTTACTTCCGCCACGAACTCCGCTTGAGTGATATCCCTAACCGGAGCGACCGCTAAAGGAAGTTCTGGACTCAGAAACGGATCGTGCAAGCCGGCCAGCCCATGTAAAGGCAATTTGCCCTCTCTCAAGATGGTAATGCTCAGCTTGTCGGCGTACAGATATAATTTCATGTTTTGATGCCCAGGAAGCGCTTTCCCATGTTCAGTTTGTCTCAATTATATAAAAGCTTGATCGTTCTTGGAGGACATTGGTCCACCCGTGTCGCCTTCTACGTATTGATGGTGGTGGGGCTGGTCATTGCCCTCACTCCCAACGAGTACACGCCACTGGGAACAGTGAACGATAAAATACGGCATGCATTTTCTTTCGCCGTAATGAGCGGTATGGCCATGTGGAGTCACCGCAATAGCCGGGTCGTTCATGTTTTTATCGCCATGACTTGCTACGGCCTGCTCATTGAAGGCCTGCAAAGCTTGATTCCCTACCGGGACGGCAGCCTTGGAGATATTGTGGCTAATACTATCGGCATTGCGATTGGCGTGTCCCTGGCGAACTGGCTGGTCGTCTCCGCCCGCCCACCCAAAGCCTCCTACTGAAACCGCCCACCGGATTTCCCCGGTAAGCAGGCTTCTACAGAAAATGCACTAATGTATTAGTAGTAAGACATTGACCTGAAATCTTGTGCGAAATATCTCACAAAGCCGTAGGAAATTAGCGGAAGTTACTGTAATCATTACGGATTTACTTGCTGAGACATTTCGTAATACGTTGTTTTATATAACCTTTCCAAAACAGCCTGAGTTAAGCGGCGCACTCGCTCTTGAAGATTGTCACAAAAAGGTCATTCGGCCCGAGGTATATTTACAACCGTCAAGGCAGACAAGGAAATGGAATCCAGCCAGGATGGTTTCTTCGCAGGAAGCGAAGGGAAGCAAGGATAAGGATTGATGCTTGAGGGAATTTTTGGAGTTAATCCAGGAATAAAAACAGGATAAAGTTGGCGCATAGGATGGCGCTTTACCAAGGAACGGCGGATCGGAATCCAAAACCTATTCCAAATGAGGCGACCTGATTAGTCGCCTTTTTTTTCGCCTGGGATATGGCGCCCGCTCTCGTAAATTCTCACCTCATTAAACTCTTCAAATTCATTGAGATCCGGAAACGTTCTGCCAGACGCAGTCTTCTTTAACTCATATCCAGGCGCCGACAGATTACGCACCCGCGAATCCGCTAACAGCACTTTCGACGCTTTATCCCGCCACTCCGGCAACCATTGCAGGTTGTCTCGATCATAGAGAACATCCGCCGCCGTGATCACATCAGGCTTGTCGGCAGACGGCAGCGTCTCACACACCCTCACCTGCACGCCATTCAACACCGCATTCTCCGCCGCCGCCACTTGCGCCGCCAAATCCAGGTCACAGGCCATGACGGCGGAGGCTCCCGCCAGCGCTGCGGCAATCGCCACCACGCCGGACCCCGCTCCGATGTCCCACACCGTTTTGCCCGCCACCAGCTCAGGGTGATCCAGAATATATCGCGCCAACACCTGCCCACTGGCCCAGCAAAAACTCCAGTAGGCCGGTTCAGCGACGACAGCTTGAGCCTCATCATGGGAGAGCGGTCCTTCCATCACCGCAGGGTCGAATAGATACAGACGGATTTCAGGAATAAGCGGCGGTGCAGCCACCCGCAGCGCGCTGCGAGGCAACGTGCGCTGCAGCAAAGGCAGTAATAAGTCCGACATGAGAGGTTCATCCACTACTGAACGTAAATTATCGAATAAGACGAAAATTCCAGAAAATAGCGGCCATTATGTCACAAATAGCGCCAAATCAAGGGAATCCGGTTATGAAAACTTTTCGTAGACTCTAGCTTGGAATTTGCGTCAGATTTTCGTCACACCTACGGAAATGCACTTATTGCGCGGCTAACTCCAGGATTCTGCGCGTAAAAGCGCTTGGCAGCGCGGCGGCTTCTGCTAGACTAGCGCTGTCTGGCTTCAATGTCCGCGCGCTCGCCGTCATCCTTTGCAATGCAATACCCAACCCCACCCATGCCAGGTGGCGGGCGCTGACGCATAAGAACTAAAACCGCTAAGGAGTCTTCAATGGAGAACCTAGATCAGTATTTAGATAAGGGCGTCGAACTGGTGATGGAGTACGCGCCGCAATTGTTGCTCGCCATCATTACTCTCATAGTAGGTATGTGGCTGATCAACAGAGCGCTCAAGTTCACAGATGACCGCCTGCAGAAGAAGTTTGATCCCACACTCACCAAGTTCGTGCACAGCATTGCGTCAGTAGGTCTCAAGGCGTTGCTGCTGGTCAGCGTTGCGCAAATGGTGGGCATTGAAACGACTTCCTTTATCGCCGTCTTAGGCGCCGCCGGTCTGGCTGTTGGCTTGGCTCTGCAGGGCAACCTGTCGAACTTCGCCAGCGGCATCATGATCCTGGTGTTCAAGCCTTTCAAAGTCGGCGACGTGATAGATGGAGCCGGCTACATCGGCACAGTCAGGGAAATCCAGATATTCACCACGGTCGTAATGACGCCGGATAACCGCCGGGTCATTATTCCCAACTCCAATCTGGCGAATAATCCCCTGATCAATATCGCAGCGGAAGCAACCAGACGTGTGGACATGGTATTCGGCATCAGCTACGGCGACGACATCGACAAAGCTAAAAATATAATTAAATCCATGCTGGAAGCCGATTCACGCGTGTTGAAAGATCCAGCCCCCGTGATCGCCGTCATGGCGCTGGCGGACAGCTCCGTTAATCTCGCCGTACGCCCCTGGGTCGTCACTGCGGATTACTGGCCGCTGTACTTCGACATGCATGAGAACGTGAAGAAGCGCTTCGACGAAGAAGGCGTCACCATTCCGTTCCCCCAAAGGGATGTCCACATTTATCAAGAAACTCAATAAATCCCTTAATCCCTTTTATTTTTGGAAAGTTCCCCCGAGCCGGCAGGTTCGGGAATAGATTACACAAAGAGGTGGCAATGAAAGCAAAACTACTCCCATCTATTTTACTTATGGGCGCTATTGCATCCGCGCAGCCGGCGCTTGCCGACGGTCGCGAAAAAGGTGCGTATTTCACCGGCCTGCTCGGCTACACATTCTTCGACCATGAGCGTCAAATTGAAGACGATCCGAACCTTGCTGCAGGCCTGGGTTATAACTTCACGCCAGCCATTTCCGCAGAGGTTCTCTTCGGTGGCGCAGACCTCGAAAGAAAACACAACACGGGTTACCTCAATGGCATCTTTTATCGCCTAGACGCCCTATATCACTTCAGCCCGGGCGAAGCCTGGCGTCCATATCTAGTCGGCGGCGTCGGCAACTACGCCTTTAAATACGATGAAGGCGGCAGAGACGAGGAAACCCAATACAATCTGGGCGCCGGTATCAAGCACGCCATCAGCGAATCTATGGACGTACGCTTTGACGCCCGCGGCGTGTATGGCGATGAAGACGAAACCAAAGACGCCATGCTGAACCTGGGCTTCACTTACATGTTCGCCTCCGCCGCGCCTGCTCCTAAGGATAGCGACAGAGACGGCGTATATGACGACGAAGACGCCTGCCCTGGCACGCCTTACGGTGCTAAAGTCGACGTTCGCGGATGTGAGGTGATTGGCGATGCGGACGGTGATGGCGTGACCGATGACAAAGATCAGTGCCCCAACACCAAAGCCGGCGCGCGCGTTGACGCCACAGGCTGCCCAGTTGTCGGCGACGATGACGCAGACGGCGTACCGAACGAAAAAGACCAGTGCCCGAACTCTCCGGCAGCGGCGAAAGTGGACAGCAGAGGCTGCCCTCTGGACACCGACCGTGACGGCATCACCGACGGTCTGGACGCATGCCCTGACACGCCCTATGGCGCTAAAGTGGACAACCGCGGCTGCCGTATTCAGTTAAGCGAGACGGTCACAATTACCATGAACGTCACGTTCCCCACTAACTCAGCGGCTATTCCAGAGGAGTTTGTGTCAGAAGTAGAGAAACTGGCTGAGTTCATGCGCCAGTATCCAGACACGAAAGCGGTTGTTGAAGGACACACTGACGATCGCGGGCAAGACGCCTACAACCAGAAGCTGTCTGAGAAGCGCGCCAGCGCCGTGCGTCAGATGGTCGTTGAGCGTTTCGGCATTGCTGGCGAGAGAATCTCCAGCGTCGGTTACGGCGAAGCCCGTCCGATTGGCGATAACAACACCGCAGAAGGCCGTAGCGCCAACCGTCGCGTTGTCGCAGTCGTAGAAGCGACCGTTAAAACCAATCAATAACAGCTGATTCGCCAGATAATCCAAGCAAGGGGAACTCAGGTTCCCCTTTTTATTTTCCCAACCGTTACCCAGTTCCCAACTTTCAGCCCCGCTATTTGCTGCAATCGCAACTTAATAGGCTATCTTAATTATTAAGAGCGAATGTTTCTTATCCAGGCTGGAGGTGGCTTATGCCTGTACAATCTTTGAAGAACTTCCTCGATGGACATCAAGTCCGATATGTGTCGATACAGCATTCCCCGGCTTATACCGCTCAGGAGATCGCTCAATCCGCGCATATCTGCGGGAAGATGCTCGCAAAAACCGTGATTGTCATGATGGACGGCAAGTTCGCGATGGCGGTTATGCCCGCGACATCGCGTATTCGTTGGGACCGGTTCATGCGCGCGATGGGTACGGATTTCATAGAGTTGGCGGACGAAGAGGACTTCAAAGACCATTTTGCGGAATGCGAAGTCGGCGCCATCCCCCCTTTCGGCAATCTGTACGGCATGTCCGTCTATATGGACGAGCATCTGCGCAATAACGAAGAGATCGCCTTCAGCGCAGGCACTCACAGCGAAATACTGCGCATGTCCATGAGCGCCTATGTCGACTTAGCGCGGCCGCTAATCATGAATGAAGGGTTCGTTCAGCCCAACAGCCCGCCGCTACAGCGGGTGCGGCAAGGCCGTAAACGCGCCCACAGGCACGCCTGACCCCGGAGCAGTCAATATTCGCCAGCATAGACCGGCAGCGTTGCCGATATACAAATATCTGTCGCTTATGCTGGCGGCGTTATGGCTGCACGCGGGCTTCGCCAGCGCGGAGAAGCCCACGCTGATCCTGGGCGGCCCTCCCTGGCCGCCTTACCTGGATGAAGATCAGATCCACCGTGGCCTGGCCACGGAAATCGTGGAGTCCGCCTTCAATAAAGCCGGCTACCCGGTACAGATAAAGATTTTGCCCTGGCCTCGACTATTGCGCGCAGCGGAATTCAAAGAAGTCGATGTCATGATCGGGCTCTGGTGGACGCTGGAAAGAGAAGAAGCCTTTGTCTTTTCATCCCCTTATTACGTCAACGTCATTGGTTTCGCCGCGCCGACAGAGAGCACATTCAAACCATCGCGCCTCAGCGACCTCACCAACGCCCGCATCGGCGTACGCCAAGGCGCCCGCTTTTGGAGTCCATTTGACTTCTCAACATCGCTCAACAAAATCACCGTTAATACCACGGAAAGCGCCCTCAATATGACCGCTGTCGGGCGTCTGGATCTGACCGTAGAGGATGTCAGGATTCTGCATAGCCTCATCAACCATGATGACCGGCTTAGCGAGCACCTGAAGATATTGCCTCTCCCCCTGGTGTACCGCCCTCTGCATATGGGGGTTCGTCGTAACCTGGACAACGCCGAGACCATCGTCGCCGACTTCAACGCCGCTCTGGCTGAGCTTCTGCAAAGCGGTTGGGTCGCGACCATCTATCGTCGCTACGGCATAGCGGAGAGCCCTCTGGATATCCTTACCCGCACGCCGCCTTCCATGGCGGACGAATAAGGCCCCAGAAGCCTGCGCCGAGGTTTTGCAGTCTCCTTCCCTCTTCCTCTATCATTAGGCTCCCGGCTTATCCAGCCGCCGTCCGGAACCTATTGACATTACTATGACAGACAAGGCTTCTTCCCAGCTCAGCGACGCTCCTGATTACGACGTCATCATCGTCGGCGGAGGCATGGTCGGCGCAGCTATCGCCGCAGCGTTAAAGAACACGTCGTTAAAAACGGCGGTGATAGAGAGAGAGCTGCCCGCTCCCTTCAACCCAGACGAAACTCCGGACCTGCGCGTATCCGCGATTAATTTCGCCAGCGAGCAGTTTCTCACCCAGATTGGCGCCTGGGAGCACGCTCTGCGTATGCGCGCCCATCCCTACCAACGTCTGGCGGTGTGGGAGAAACTGGGCAATCCTTTCGGCGAGCGGTTGTCGTCGGTGGTCAACAAAACAGAGTTCGACTCCCGCCAGGTTGGCCACTCTCATCTTGGTCACATCGTTGAAAACCGGGTCATTCAATTGGCGCTGCTGCGTGTGGTCGAGCAGGCGGAAAACGTAACCTTGATCAGCGGCCGGCGCATTCACGCCATCAACTTTCGCGCATCGTCGCCTGAAGTCATGCTGGATGATAAAACCCTGCTGAGCGGACGCTTAATAGTCGGCGCCGATGGCGGCTCTTCCTTGGTTCGGGAGCAGGCGCAGCTCGGGTTGCTCAGCGACGCCTATGAACAGCATGCGCTAGTGGTTAGCGTCGCCATCGCCGGCGAGCCTCAAAATATTACCTGGCAGGCATTCCGACCTAATGGGCCACTGGCGTTCCTACCCTTGTGCGCCATGGACGGCGTCGCCTACGCCTCATTGGTCTGGTACGACCAGCCCGCCAAATTAAAGGCGTTACAACAACTCTCTCAGGACGAATTTATCCGCGCCCTGCGCAAAGAGTTTCCCCGTCAGTTGCCGGAACTACGCCAAGTACTCGGCAAAGGCTCATTTCCGCTCGTGAAACGACACGCTCAACACTATGTAGCTCAGGGCGTCGCGCTGGCGGGCGACGCCGCGCATACAATTAATCCCCTGGCGGGACAGGGAGTTAACCTCGGGTTTCAGGACGCCGCCGCCCTGGCGGAGGTGATTCAACAAGCCGCAGAGCGAGGACTGAGCATCGGCGATCTGCAGACTCTGCGTCAATATGAGCGACTGCGCCGAGGAGAGAATCTTAAAATGATGACGCTGATGGATGGATTTTATTACGCCTTCAGCAACAACCTCGCCCCGGTGAAACTGGCGCGCAACCTGGGACTCGGGCTTGCGGGCCTGTTAGGACCGGCGAAACGCAAAGTCATCGCCTACGCCATGGGACTGAATGGCGCACAGACGGAACGTCCGTTGACGCGCTGACTGTCGCAGCAAAACATAACCACACCGTAAACGCAGCCAAAGGATGCAAGACCATGTCTGAAACGATTTTCAGCAAAATCATCAAACGGGAAATCCCCGCCGACATTATCTACGAGGATGAGTTCTGTCTGGCGTTCAACGACATCAACCCTCAAGCGCCAGTGCATTTCCTGGTCATTCCCAAAAAGCCCATCGCCACCATCAACGATATTGAAGAACAAGATCGTGAGTTAGTGGGCCACTTGTATATCGCCGCAGCTAAAATCGCCCAAGAAAAAGGGTTCGCCGATGACGGCTACCGTGTAGTGATGAACTGCAACGAAAACGCAGGACAGACGGTTTTCCATATCCACCTTCACGTTCTGGCGGGGAAACCTCTGGGTTGGCCGCCTTATACGGACAAACTCAAAGTCTAGGCTTGCCTTTTTAGACGATAGACAGGGTAAGTGAGCTTACCCTTTCAACCCCCTTCCGAGACCGCCAAAGGCGACTCAGATTGCAGAGCGCTGCGTTCCAGCCAGTCGCCTACACGTTGCGCCAGACTCTCTGAATGCTTGATCCAATTGAAGTGTCCTACACAGGCGCCGCCGAAATCAGCGTCCGTCAGACGCCAGTGCGTTACCTCCGCAGAAGGCATTTTGCGATACAGGTTCGCCACGGCTTCAGCCGGAGCCAGTTCATCGGACTCGAAGGAAATCGCCAGCACAGGCTTGGTGACCGCCTCCAGCAGACGCTCATAATTTATCGGGCTTCGCTCCGGGTAGTAGTCGCCAGTGCGGGCGTTGCGCGCCCAATCACGAATCAGGCGACGCGCCTCCCGCCCCGCGAAACCGATACGATCCCCCGGCATATATCCCCAGATCTCGCTGATACCACGCAGCAACTGCGTACCGGCGAGAGTCCGCAAAGGTTTGGCGTATCCTTTGTAGTAGACATTACAGGAAGCCAGCAAAATAAGCCCTGCGACAGATCCCGGCTGCTCCGCCATGTAAAGAGAGCTTAATTGTCCGCCCAGACTGTGGCCAAGCAGCCAGATCGGCGAATCCGGCAGATGCAGCCTCACACAGTCCAGCACGGCCGGCCAGTCGTATTGGATCATCTCGTAGTAGCCGAAGTTGGTGCGCCGGGAGGCGCGCACTGAGCTACTGCCATGTCCGCGCAGATCCGCCGTCACGCAGTGAACGCCGCGTGCGGCTATCGCCTCCGCCAAGGGCGAATAAAAACTGGCGCGGACGCCCATGGCGGGCATGCAGACGACCACTGGCGCCAACGCATCTTCCGTGCGATAGAGCGACAGCGTGGAACGCACTTGGTCCGGACTAATGACAGGAAGGATTTCAGGGGACATGGCGAAGGCTCTCTGGCGTCAATGTGTTCCATGCTAACATTGATAAGCAAGAAACGTGAAGACCCGGTTTCACTTCAACCGGATCTTCCCTGAACGCCGACTCAGGTTCCGTTGATGGCCAAATGTGCGGCGATAGATACGCCGTAGCCGATAAAAATGGCCCAGGACCACTTCAGGTGCGACAGGAAAGTGTAGCTGCCTTTCGACTGCCCCATCAACGCCACCCCGGCAGCCGACCCAATGGACAGCAGGCTGCCGCCAACGCCGGCGGTGAGCGTAATCAACAGCCACTGGCTGACGTCCATGTCCGGCTCCATCGATATAATCGCAAACATCACCGGAATATTATCCACAACCGCCGAGATGGTGCCCGCCACGATATTGGCGATCGTTGGCCCCCAGTTGTCATACATGCCATGAGACATCATCTGCAGGAAGCCCAGCGTCGCCAGGCCGCCTACGCAGAAAATCACGCCGAAGAAGAACAGCAGCGTGTCCCACTCCGCACGCGCCACTCTGCGGAATATATCAAACTGAATATCGTCTTCGACGGTTCCGGTTTTACGCAGAAAATACGCAAAGAACATGAGCACGGACATACCGGTCATCATGCCGAGAAACGGCGGCAAGTGGAAAAAGCGCTCAAAGCAGACCGCCGTCGCAATGGTCAACAAGAACAAAATACAGATGCGCAAGCCGCCGCGTTTGATAGGCACCAGTCCCCCATGTCCTGTTGGAACGCCATTGGGCAGGAAGAAATTCATAATCAGCGCAGGCGTCACAAAGTTCAGCACAGAGGGAATGAACAGCTCAAAGAACTCTTCAAACTGCACTTTCTTGGACGCCCACACCATCAAGGTCGTAATGTCCCCAAAAGGACTGAACGCCCCGCCTGCGTTGGCGCCCACCACCACATTAATCATCGACAGGGAAACAAACTTGGTGTCTTTGCCTCCCACCGCCATGATCACCGCGCCCATCAGCAAAGCGGTGGTCAGGTTATCCGCCACCGGCGAAATGAAAAAAGCCAGCCATCCGGTAACCCAGAACAGCTTGCGATAGCTCATACCTTTGTGAACCAGATAAGAGCGTAAGGACTCGAATACATGGCGCTCCTCCATCGCATTGATGAAAGTCATCGCCACCAAGAGAAATAGAAATAAAGCGCCGTATTCCAGCAGGTTGTGAGCGACGGCGCCGTGGATATCGTCATTGCTGCGCCCCATGTCCTGAGCGACGCTCGCCACCAACACCCAGATCAATCCAGCGGCGAAAATGACCGGCTTGGATTTCCTTAAATGCAACACTTCTTCCGCCATGACGGCGATATAAGCGACGATAAAAAGGATGACGGCGAGTATCGCCTTGGGTGAGTCGGTGGCGTCTAGAACGAGCATGCCGCCTTCAGAGGCGTAAACAGGGCCAGCCGCGCACAGCAGACCGCCCAGCAGAAGTTGCAGTTTTTTCATTCAGCTAATCCGTACTTTAGTTCTCGGTTATTTTTATTGAGCGCCCCTGTCAACGATTTACTACAAACCATCGCCTGCAGACGCAGAACATAATGAAAAACGTTGAGATTCTATGGGCTGGAATCACTTTGCGCAATTACGCTTAAGTCTCTTAGGTATTGATAGCCCTAAGGATAATCCGGATAAAACGCTGAGGTTGTTGATATGCGTCAACCCTGATGCGGAGGGAATTGGTTACAGTTCCGCACAGCGCTGGCGGATTAGCGGCAGGACTGAACTCAATGGGCTCGGTGATGTTGCAACGCCATCCGGCGCTCCATCCAGTTTCGACAGGGTGGTCGCCCGCGGGTCATCTCTCCCTCCTCCCGACCCGCGGGCAACTTATCTTTCAGGTTAGGCGTTTAACGCCACTCGCCAGCCAAAGAGCCAAAGCGGTTACTGCGCCCCAGCCAACTGATTCAGCCGTTCGCCCAGCACCTCTGAGCGCTCTTGCAACACATCAAACAACGCCGTCTTTAACACTTCCACAAAACGCGCTCCCGCGTCAGTGCGCGCGAATGCAATGTAACCCTTCATGTCTGCAAGCGGCACATCCCGATAGGTATAGAGATAATTCAGATAAACCTGCTGCCCCACCATGCCGCGCATGGAAAAGCGACGCTCTTCAATGACTCTTTTAAGCTCATGGTACGAAGGCAGCTCAGGACCTTTCACCACCGAAGTAATAGCGGCGGCCATCGCCAGTTGAATAGTGACGGTATTATCCAGCATGGAGTCCGTCGCCAGGGTGGCGCGATCATAGGCGGAAAACAGATGCTCCCGCTCACCGCCTTTGTTTTCCTCACTCAGGCGCTCCATTCTTTTCTGCGCCTCGGCATACTCCTCCGAACTCATGGCGTTGAGTTCCGCCGCCACGATTTTCTGGCCGATGGGCGAGCGATACCACTGCAAGACATGGCGCATTTCCGCTGGCGACAGCTGTTGCTCCAGGCGTCTCTCCACCTGACTTTGCAGGTCGTCCGCCTGATAAGCGCCATCCACCACCCGCTCAAACAGATCCATCAGATCTTCCGACGCGCCAGTGCGACGGATGTTGGCGCGAATCCCGGTTTTTATCATATCCGGGTAGCGCGACAGCAATTCATCCACACCGGTCTGAGCCAGCAAATTTGCGGACAACGAAGTGTCCGATTTGACGGCGAAAACAGGAGTGGAGAGTAGAATAGCGGACAGCAGACAGAAAATAGCGCGGAACAACTTCATATGAGTGCATCCCAAAAACAACGACAACAGGAAGACATGGCGAGCGGCATGAATCCGTTCGCCTGTCTTCCAGTATAGTTGTCTAAATTTTCAGCGCTTTGGAAAACCGGCTTATATTACAAAAACCTACAATTCACTAAGATAGTTAACCAGACTGTCCCTTAGAAAGGTTTCGTAACGCCAGATACGGGTGGTCAGTTTCTCAGGCCGGCGATAAAGGTAAATCCAAGCAGTCAGGCGGCCGCCTCCCGGTGTCCTGACTATGGCGTAACGGCGCACATAATCATCGCCTTCATAATGATCAAGGCGGGCAATGTCATGTTGAGTCAGACCATGGTAGAGGTGACCGGGACAAATAGCGCCACGATCGCGCCAGAGACCAGGATAGGCCTTCCCGACAACCTGCAGACATCGATATCCCGGCAATCTGGCGGCGGAGGCTTCGGGCGCCCATCCCAACAGCCGTTGCATCACATGAGGATGACGCAGCGTGCCATAACAAAAAAGCGGCGTAGACAATGCACAAATCCTGATAACAGTGGTTGAAACCGCGGCCTAAACGCAAAAAACGCAGCCGAAGCTGCGTTTTACCATAAAATGAGTCGCCGAAAAAAGATCAGGATCTCTCAATAAGCTTCTCTGTCTTCTCCAGAGAAGCGTGGCGCACATCCTTGCCTTTCACCATAAAAATTACGTGCTCGCAGATGTTTCTGGCGTGGTCGCCAATGCGCTCCAGCGCGCGCAACACCCACATGACGCTGAGGATACGGGAGATACTGCGCGGATCTTCCATCATGAACGTCACCAGTGAACGCATCGCAGTTTTGTATTCGATATCCACTGACTTGTCTTCTTTCATAACCTCGAAAGCCAGATCCAGATCGAATCGGGCGAAAGCGTCCAGAGCGTCATGCACCATTTTTCCAACATGACTGCCGATATGACGCACTTCCACGTAGCCGCGCGGCGCTTCGCCTTCTTCCAGCAATTGCAGCGCGTTCTTGGCGATTTTCTCCGACTCGTCGCCGATGCGCTCCAGGTCGTTAACCATTTTCGCAATCGCCACCACCAAACGCAGATCGCTCGCCGTCGGCTGACGCTTGGCGATTACCCGGGTGCACTCTTCATCGATGGTTATTTCCAGTTTATCGACGTCATTGTCATTCTGGCGCACCATCTCGGCCAGTTCTGAATCCCCGCGCACCAACGCCTCAACTGCGTCCGCCACCTGCTTTTCCACCAGGCCGCCCATCACCAGGACATGGTTCCGAAGCTCCCGCAAATCCACATTGAACTGTTGAGAAATATGCTGCAAATGAACGTCTGAGTTCGCCATATATGCTTCCTATTACTAATTTCCGCCGGGGAAAACTGTTACCCGTAACGCCCGGTAATATAATCTTCTGTCTGCTTGCAGGACGGATTGGTGAACAGCTGGTTAGTGCTGCCGAATTCAATCAGATCGCCCATGTACATGAACGCAGTATAGTCCGATACTCGCGCCGCCTGCTGCATATTGTGGGTGACGATGACAATGGTGTAATCGTTTTTCAGCTCATGGATCAGCTCTTCGATCTTGAGCGTCGATAGCGGGTCAAGAGCCGATGCAGGTTCGTCAAGCAAGAGCACTTCCGGTTTCACCGCCACAGTGCGGGCGATAACCAGACGCTGCTGCTGACCGCCAGACAGACCCAAAGCGCTGTCATTCAGACGGTCTTTCACTTCATCCCACAATGCCGCGGACTTGAGCGCCCACTCCACGGTTTCATCCAGAATACGCTTCTTGTTGATGCCCTGGATTCTGAGCCCGTACGCCACGTTCTCATAGATAGTCTTGGGGAATGGGTTCGGCTTCTGGAACACCATGCCTACGCGTCGGCGTAACTCCGCCACGTCCACGCCCTTACGGTAGATATCTTCTTTTTCCAGCAGAATCTGCCCGTCAATACGACACCCGTCAACCAGATCATTCATGCGGTTAAAGCAACGCAGCAGGGTGGACTTACCACAACCTGACGGACCGATAAACGCTGTCACCCGCTTTTGCGGAATGCGCATATCAATGCCATGCAACGCTTCTTTCTCGCCGTAGAACAGCTTGAGCTTGTTCACCTCCAGGGCGATCGTCTCATTGTCGATCGACAAATCCTCCATCGAGCGCTCGATCGCGCTAATGTCGATACCGTGAGAACGGTGTTTGGATTCGTTGAATGGCTGCTCTTCGTTCACTACGTTCTGATTGGTCATAGTTTCACTCATTATAGTCCTCCCCACCGGCTTCGGGGCGTCATCCGGCTCAGGTTACATCTCAAGGGCTTTGTACTTTTCACGCAGGCGGTTACGAATCGCCACCGCACTCAGGTTAAGCAATGCGATCACCGCCACCAGCAACAGGGCCGTCGCATAAACCAGTGGGCGCGCCGCCTCTACGTTCGGGCTTTGGAAGCCAACGTCATAGATATGGAAGCCCAGGTGCATAAATTTTTGATCCAAATGCAGGTAGGGATAATTGCCATCCAAGGGCAACGACGGGGCCAGTTTGACCACCCCTACCAGCATCAAAGGAGCCACTTCCCCGGCGGCGCGCGCAATCGCCAGGATCACGCCCGTCATCATCGCAGGACTGGCCATCGGCAGCACAACCCGCCACAACGTCTCGGCCTTGGTCGCGCCCAGCGCCAGGCTTCCCTCACGAATCGAGCGGGGAATACGCGCCAGGCCTTCTTCAGTAGCGACGATCACCACAGGCAGGGTCAAAATAGCCAGGGTGATAGAGGCCCACAATAATCCGGGAGCGCCAAAAGTCGGCGACGGCAGCGCTTCTGGAAAGAAATGCTCGTCAATGCCGCTACCAATAAAATAAATGAAGAAGCCCAGACCAAACACGCCATATACGATAGAGGGCACGCCCGCCAGATTATTCACCGCAATGCGGATAATTCGCGTCAAGGCGCCCTGATGCGCATACTCTCTCAGATAAACCGCTGCGATCACGCCCAGAGGCGTCACCAGTACGGACATGATGACCACCATCAGCACCGTACCGTAGATAGCGGGGAAAATACCGCCTTCGGTGTTCGCCTCGCGCGGGTCATCACTGATGAACTCCCAGATTTTGGCGAAATAGAATCCGATTTTATCTCCCAGCCCCATTTGGTTCGGCTGGAAGGCGCGCACTACTTTGGACAAAGGGATTTCCAGCTCTTTACCGTTCATCGCACGCGCCACCAAAGCGTCGCGTTTGATTTCCTGATACAGCTCGTTCAGATCCTTTTGCAGCACTTCATAGGTGGCGTGCTGTTCAGCGCGCTCGGCTTCAATCTCCGCCATGGCTTCCGGCGTCTTGCGGCCATCCAGCTCAAGACGACGTTCCTTCAGACGCAGACGCTCCAGCGTGTAGTTCACCTTACCAATCTGCTGCTTCTCAATGTCATAGATACGGTCGTGCAGCGACAAGGCGCGATCGATGCGGGTCTGTAACTCATCCCAGGCGCCAGAGCCTGAGGCCACTACCGAGCCGTCTTCTTTGACGGACACCAGATAGCCGTAAAAATTACCCCATTCGCGACGCTCCAGCGTCATCAACTCTTTGGGGTAGCGTACGTCGCGCATACGGTCCGCCAGCACCCAACGGAAGTCGGAGCCGAGCACATCACGGTTGCCGGTCTTGATCAGATCCCGGCGCATATAATCTACGCCCGGCGGCACCTGCACACCCGCGGCGTGCAATTGCTCCGCCGGCACTTCTTCTGTTTCGACGATCTCACCAATCAACAGCGTGGTTTTATCGTTCTCGCCCAGATAATCGGTTTCCATCAGGCTGTGAGGCCAAAAGTGGGCCAAGCCGCGCACGCCAATCAGCAACAGCAGACCGAACACCATCACCAGACTGATTGATACAGCGCCGGCGTTAATCCAGATCCAGGGATCGCCTTTGTTAAACCAGGTTTTCAGTGAAACGCGCATTCTGTTCTCTCGATTCTCTCAGATTTCTTTACTGCCCATCGGACTTGCATGACTCAGCGCGATCTTAGATCACGCTGTACTTGGCCCGCAGACGCTGGCGCACGAATTCAGCCACGGTGTTCACCAGGAAGGTGAACAGGAACAACACGAACGCCGCCAGGAACAAGATCCGGAAGTGGGAGCTGCCAACTTCGGACTCCGGCATTTCCACCGCAATGTTAGCGGCCAGCGTGCGCATGCCCTCAAAGATATTCATATCCATAATCGGCGTGTTGCCTGTCGCCATCAGTACGATCATGGTCTCACCGACAGCGCGCCCCAGACCGATCATCAGCGCGGAGAAAATACCGGGGCTGGCGGTCGGCAACACTACGCGAATCATGGTTTGCCAAGGCGTAGCGCCCAGCGCCAGAGATCCGTAGGTCAGATGCTTCGGCACGCTGAACACCGCGTCTTCGGTGATGGAGAATATGGTTGGGATCACCGCAAAGCCCATCGCCGCGCCGACCACAAGCGCGTTGCGCTGGTCATAATCCAAACCAACCGTTTCTTTCAGCCAATGGGGCATATTGCCATCGAACAACGCCACTTCTACAGCAGGACTGATAGCGAAGCTTAGCCAGCCGATGAAGCAGATAACCGGCAGCAACAACAACGGCTCCCAGCCTTCTGGCACCATCAGGCGCACGGACTGCGGCATATTCGCCCATGCAAAACTGAACACAAGAATCGCGATCGGGGTCAGCACCAGCAGCGTGAATACGCCTGGCATGTGAGACTCCATGAATGGAGCGAAAAACAAGCCCGCCAGGAAGCCAAGGATAACCGTCGGCAACGCTTCCATCAGCTCAATCGCCGGCTTCACTTTCCGACGCAGGGTCGGCGACATGAAATGAGCGGTATACAAGGCGCCGCAAATCGCCAGAGGAATTGCGATCAACATGGCGTAGAACGCCGCTTTGATCGTGCCGAACACCAGAGGCGTCAGGCTGTATTTGGGTTCAAAGTCATTACTGGCGGCGGAGGACTGCCAGACATAATCAGGTTCGGAGTAGCCTTCATACCAGACTTTGCTCCATAGCGCGGACCAGGACACATCCGGGTGTTCGTTGTCGATACTCCAGAAATGCAGGCGGTCATCCTGCGATTGCAGCAGCATGAAATTGGCTCTGGGCGCAATCGCCAAGTGTTTGACGTCGCCATCGACAACCTGCTCCTGCAACAGATTGCGTTCGGCAGTGGTGTTAAAAATCGCCGCTTCGCCCTGAGTGGTAGCAATCAAAAAGCCTTTACGTCTTGGCTCCACTGCGATCTTGGCGATAGCCGCATTACCCGCCTGGAAGCTGCGCACATGCTGCAGGTGATACTGGTTTTCAGCATCGCGAACAGGGAACCACTGACGAATTTCGCCACGGTTGTTAGCGATCAACAAAGAATAGCCGCCCAGCAGAAAGCTCATGTCAGTGATCTGGGAGCCTGACGCGACAGCGTCAACGCGAGCGATCAAATCCGGCGACTGCTTGTTGGAGATGTCGTACATATCCAGCTTGCCGCTCTTGGTCGCGACATACAGCCAACGGGTGTCTGGGCTGATCTGAATGGAAACGATATCGCCATTCACTGAGGGCATGGTGACGGAGGATTCTTCCAGCGTCACATCGCCAGTCAGAAAGTTCGCTTCCTTCTCGTAAAAGCTGGCGAACAGCTTGTTCGACTCATTGGAGCCGACGACCAGCAGATAATCATTATTGTCACGCACCGCCACATGGGTCAGCGCCGCACCGGATGGATCAAGCGCCATAGGAGATTCGCCATAGGGGAACTCCAGCGATGGCGTGATTACCCGAACATTGTTGGGCCAGGTGATGTTATAGGTGTGTTTGAAAATAACGACGCTGCCGTCACTCACGCCGGCCACCACAGTGTTGGAGCCCGGCGCGCCTTCGTTGACGCCAGTCAAGGACGCACTATCAGGAATAGGCAGACGGGTCGCGGAATCGACGGAGCCGTCTTTCAAATTGAAGAAAGTGACATTGCCATTATCGTCCAGACGCAGCCCCTTCTCGGCCTGCTCTTCCATGCCCAATAGCAGGGTTGCCCCCTTTTCGCCGGGAACGTCATAACTGGCGACGGCGTCTACGGACGCGGATTCAAAAATCGGCGCCACTTCATACAGTAAGTAAAAGAAGATCAGGGTGACTGCAACAATGACGCTCACACCGCCAGCGGCGATAAACCCTTTCGCCATTTTGTCTTTCAGGGTTCTGATATTGCGGTGGCGCTTGAGCTGGGGGGTATTGAAGTCTATCTCCGGAGCTTTGACAGATACCGCCTCATTCATAGTGAAATCCCAATATTAAAAGATGCGCAAACGATAGCGGCATAATGTGACAGTTATGTTACAACCCTGTCACATTTGTCGCTGGCGGAATCTTCATTAAAGCAGAGGGATTTTAAGCTTCTGTGACAGCTTGTCAGGACGTGAGCCCAGCTGGCGCCGATCATCAACGCAGCCTGCGCGTAACGCGCAATTTAAGGGAATATAGAGAGGAAGCGTTAGCGGGGACGAAGCCATTTCGCCCCCGCGTATTACTGCTGATAACAGCGGATACCTTTACAACAGGTTGGAAAAGTCGCCGATACGTTCTTGTAACAATGCGTTGATATCCACCAACCCATTCAGCTCGCTGTCCAACCCGCCAACTTTCTCGCTGACGATTTCATTCAGCTTCGCCTGCACTTTGCCGGAAAGCTTTTTCTTCTCTTCATCGATCAGCCCTTTCACGCTTTGCGACAGGATTTTATCCAGGCTGGAAGTGATCTTCACTTGTGGGTCCTGCAATGCGCCGGAGGCCAGCATATTCACATCGAACTGAGAGATATTCTTCAACGTGTTCAGCAACGCCTTTTTCAACGGAGCGCTCTCACCCTCCAACAGATTAGCCAGTTGCACTTCCAGGAACTTGGCGTCGACATTCATCGCCAGTTTGCCGTCCGTGATATCCGCCTTGCCTGCAATAGCGGCGATCGCTTTGCTCAAGGTCACAGGGAAATCTTCTTTATCAGAGAAAACAAGATCGGTGACAGGCAGATCTTTCAGGTCGAAAGAGAAGGAGTCTTTGGCGATCGCGGTGACATGATCGAGAACGCCTTTGAAGTCCATTTTTCCGACGCCCTGAGCCTGACTTTGCAACGCCAGTTGCGCAGGCTTGCCCCAAACGTCGGCGCGATCCGTCAAGTTGTTGAACTTACCGGAGAACGGCACATCCTGCTGCGGGATCGGCAACTTACCGCTGATGCTTAGCGTCTTCACCAGGAACCGTGGCAAGCCATCGCTGTAGTCGGTTGTATCAGGCTCGGGAGCGGACTTCTGCGTTTCTTCACCAGAGCCATTGATGTAGGGCTGCAAGCGACCGTACCACATATAGGCGTTATTCGCCCATTTCGCCACTTCATCGCCGAACAAGGCTTTCGCCAGCCCTTCCCAGGCGCCTGGATTCAAACCAGCCAGCTCCATCACACGCTTCATATCTTCCTGCGGCGCGGCTTTTACTTTGGCCAGATCCGCTTTCAACTGAGCGACTTCTTTTTCCAGGTCAGACTTGGCGTCGCGGATTTTCTGCAAGTCCTTCTTGGCGTCGCTCTGCAAATCTTTCACCTTGGCGACCGCCTGCAGTCTTTCCAGAGGATTTTTCGCCTCTTTCAACGCCTTGATGCGCTGCTTATAGCTTTCCAGGGTTTCTTTGTTCGGCAGACCATCGATGCGCTCTTTCCAGGCTTTCTTGCGCGCAGCCAAAGACGCTTCCATCTCTTTGGCCATGGATACGGTCTTGAGGTCCACTCTGGCCAGCAGTTCATTCGGGTCTGGAATATCAATGGCCGGCAGTTTCATATCTTCTTTGAACTGATCAACCAACGACGGCTCCTGGCTGGGCGGCGGCGTTAATCCTGGCACAGCGCCGGTAACCGAGCGCGCAGTATTAAAGCGCATGCCTTCCAGCGCGGCGGTCTCCACAATCACTTTGGACTTCAGCAGAGGTTCCCAGTCCAGATTAGCGTCGATCAGTTCCGCCTCAAACGCGTTGGTCATCGGCGCCTGAGGATTGGTCACCTTCAAACCATGAATTGAGGCGCCAAGGGGAAAGAATCGGACATCCACCGAATCGACTTCAACCTTGGCCTTAACCGCTTTGGTTCCTTCTTCTTCAATCGCGAACTTGGCGATGATATCTATAAAAAAGAGAGCGGCTATGACTATTACGATCAACAGAACGAATACATAGCCAACAAACTTAAGTACGCGCATGGCTTTTCCTTATGTTTTCTTTGGCGAGAGAGTTACCCCGATAACCGCATAAGATAGCAGCGCGGATGTGAAATGTGTATTGCGGGATGGCGGGGATTATGCGTAGAACCAAAGCAGGTAAGTGCGCTTCACAAAAGAAAAAACCGCCTGCATGAGGCGGTTTTTTCGACCTTTAGGCTTTGTCTGTAAGAAAGTCTTACAGTGACAGCTCTTTCAGGTACTTGCTGGTGACGGAAGCAGGCAGCGGCACATAGCCGTCTTTCACAACCACTTCCTGACCTTGCTTGGACATGATCATCTTAACGAATTCGCCAACGATAGGGTCCAGGTCTTTGTTTGGAGCCTTGTTAACGTATACGTACAGGAAGCGGGACAGTGGGTATTCGCCAGTGATCGCAGTTGCAGGTGAAGCTTCTACGAACTTGTCGCCTTCTTTCTTGGCCAGAGGAACCAAACGTACGCTAGCGGTTTTGTAGCCGATGCCAGAGTAGCCGATGCCGTTAACTGACTCGGAAACGCCTTGTACAACAGAAGCGGAGCCAGGTTGCTCGTTCACGTTGTTTTTGTAGTCGCCTTTACACAGCGCGTGCTCTTTGAAGTAACCGTAAGTACCGGATACAGAGTTACGACCGAACAATTGGATAGAGCGGTTCGCCATGGAGCCAGTCAGGCCCAGATCGCCCCAGGTAGTGATGTCTTTGCTGTAACCGCACTTGCGAGTAGAGGAGAACACAGCGTCGATTTGCGCCATGGTCATGCCTTTAATAGGGTTGTCTTTGTGTACGAACACCGCCAAGGCGTCGATCGCAACAGGGATAGCGGTTGGCTTGTAACCGAATTTCTTCTCAAAGGCTTCCAGCTCTTTATCTTTCATCTTGCGGCTCATTGGGCCCAAGTTGGAAGTGCCTTCAGTCAACGCAGGCGGCGCAGTGGAAGAACCAGCGGCCTGAATCTGAATATTGACGTTTGGATAGTTGCGCTTGAACTCTTCAGCCCACAGTGTCATCAAGTTGGCCAGAGTATCGGAACCTACGCTGGATAGATTGCCGGAAACACCACTTGCTTTGCTGTAATCAGTCAGCTTGGGATCCAGATCCGCGGAAGCTGCGCCTGCCCAGAATGAAGCAGCTACAACTGTGGCTGCCGCAAAAAATTTTTTTAATTGCATAGGGATGAACTCCTGGTTTCGATTGCGACGTATCCGATAGGTTCGTCGGATTGATCGCCACTATAGGATTCGAATATGACAGGGATGTTACAAAATGACGCGTTGTGACATTCAGATTGCAACGTGATTTCACCCAAGGCTCATCGCATTCCCCTTTCACTCAGGTTAAACTTAGCGGTTGAATTTCCGCCCCGGTTAAGGAAACGAGAGACTGCTTTACATTAGGGATTTTTCGGGCGTCGTATGCATAGATATGTCAGAAGTAAGAGCTGTGGACATGAAGGGCTGCTGACTCGGTCGCCACACCGATAGCCCCATCTAACAACAAGAAGGAAAATCCATAATGACTAACGGCCTCACTGCTGTTGTGAGACTCATTGACGCATTCACCGAGAAAACCGGCGCGATCATCGCCTGGCTCAATATCGGAATGGTGGTCGGAACTGTCGCCGTCGTCCTGCTCCGATACGTCTTCAACAATAGTTCCATCGCCCTGCAGGAATCCGTGCTCTACATGCACGGCTTCGTATTCATGATTGCTTCAGCCTACACCCTGAAACACGACGAGCACGTCAGGGTGGATATTCTTTATCAACGATTTTCCGTACGCGGCAAAGCAGTGGTGAACCTGCTGGGAACCTTGTTGCTGCTCTTCCCTCTGATTATTTATATCGGCATTGAAAGCTGGCCTTACATTGCGCAAAGCTGGCGCATTCGCGAGGTGTCCGCCGAAGCGGCCGGCCTGCCTGCGGTCTTTATTCTCAAGTCACTCATTCTGGCGCTGGTTTTTGTGCTTGGCGCGCAGGGCATTGCAGAGGTTCTGCGCAACCTCTGCCTGATCATCGACCCCAGCCATTCCCGCGGACAAGAGGAGCAAGACTGAGATGGAGTATATGTCGCTGTTCATGTTCGCTGCGGTGTGTCTGGTACTGCTCTGCGGTTATCCTGTCGCGTTCTCGCTCGCCGGCACCGCCCTCGCCTTTGCGGGCATTGGCGCCATGGCGGGTGTTTTTGACAACAGTTTCCTGCTGGCCACTCCCAGCCGTTTGTATGGCTTGATGAATAACCAGACCCTGTTGGCGGTTCCCTTATTTGTGTTCATGGGCTGCATGCTGCAGAAGTCAAAGATCGCAGAGAACCTGCTGGAAAGTATGGCGATGCTGTTCCGCAATATTCCTGGCGGTCTGGGTATTTCTGTGGCGATCGTCGGCATGTTGCTGGCGGCCAGTACCGGCATCGTCGGCGCCACCGTAGTGACGATGGGTTTGATCTCCCTGCCCACCATGCTGAAGAGCAACTACAGTAAAGCGGTAGCTACGGGCACAATCTGCGCCACAGGCACCCTGGGCCAGATCATTCCCCCGTCAATCGCCCTGGTATTGCTGGGCGACGTGCTATCCAGCGCCTATCAGCAAGCCCAGCGTGACATGGGCATCTTCAACCCGGACACCGTATCCGTAGGCGACCTGTTCGTGGGAGCGCTGATTCCCGGTCTTGTACTGGTTCTGCTGTACATCATTTATCTATTTGTACTGGCGCTGGTTAAACCCGACCTGTTGCCTGCGGGCGAAAAGCTGAGCAAGCAGGAAATGCACTCCCGCGAACTCTCCTTGTTACGCGACCTGACGCCGCCATTGGCGCTGATCATCGCCGTTCTGGGATCAATTCTGTCCGGTATCGCCACGCCCACGGAGGCCGCAGGCGTCGGCGCATTTGGCGCCATTATCCTGGCGATCTACAAACGCCAGATCTCAATTTCCGTATTAAGGGATGTATGCCAGCAAACCACCCGCGTCACCTGTATGGTGTTCATGATTTTGATAGGCGCCACCATTTTCTCACTGGTGTTCCGCGCCTATGGCGGCGATGAGCTGATCAAAGATATTTTCGCATCCATGCCAGGCGGCGTGTTCATGGCGGTGCTGGTAGTGATGCTGGTTATTTTCCTGTTGGGCTTTATTCTCGACTTCATCGAGATCACCTTCGTCGTGGTGCCCATTGTCGGCCCGGTATTACTGGCGATGGGCGTAGACCCCATCTGGCTGGGCATCATGATTGGCTTGAATTTGCAAACGTCGTTCCTGACCCCGCCCTTCGGGTTTTCGCTGTTTTATTTACGCGGGGTCGCCCCAAGCCATGTGAAAACGACGGACATTTATATGGGCGTGGCCCCATTTATCGCAATCCAGGTATTAATGCTTTGTCTGCTGGCGGCCTGGCCGTCACTGGCGACCTGGTTGCCGGAGGTGGTTTACGGGCCCTGACCGCCTCCTTAGTTCAGGCGCCTCGGCTACGGCGGAGAAACGTCGCGACAGCGCCTAAACTTGCAGATATCGGATTTTCATAAATACAAGAGAACTGTCATGAAAGCTTCTAGTAGCTCAGCACCCAACGGAGAACTGGCGCTTCGCGTCATCGCTCTCGATAAGGACACCAACTCCAACGGCGATATTTACGCCGGCTGGTTGATGTCGCAGATGGACCTGGCCGCCGCCAGCATGGCTGGCCGTATCGCCAAAGGCCGTACTGCGACAGTATCCGTGAAACAACTGGATTTTCTATCTCCGGTTAGAGTCGGCGCGGAAGTCAGTTGTTATGCGCGCATGGTTAATATCGGCACCAGCTCCATGCACATCGAAGTGGAAGTTTGGACTCGCGACAACCACCAGAATACTCCCCGCAAGGTGACTGAAGGCGTGTTTGTACTGGTTGCGATTGACGACTCCGGACGCATTCGCGCGGTGCCTGCCGGAGAGTGAGCCAAACTATGGCGCAAGGCATAAAAAAACCGCAGTCTGAGCTGCGGTTTTTTTGTGTTAGTCGATCGTCTTAGGATCTGGCGTTGATATAAGCTTTTTCTGAGATCTCGTGGTATTTCCACACATTGCTGCGGAACTTCTCATAGGACTCATATACCTTCTTCACTGCAGGATCTTTCTCCGCGATCTCCTGAATCGTCTGACGGGAGATGTCTTGCAACTCCTTCAACACGTCGTCAGGAAAGCGTCTGACATCCACACCGTGGTTGTTCACCAGTTCGTTCAACGCTGCATTGTTACGCGCTGTGTACTCATCCAGCATGTCCTGGTTGATCATACGCGCAGCCACCTCGACGATGGCTTGCAGATCTTTCGGTAGAGCCTCAAACGCTTTCTTGTTGAAGGTAAACTCCAAGGAAGTGCCGGGTTCATGCCAGCCTGGGTAGTAGTAGTATTTAGCCGCTTTATGCAGGCCGAACGCCAGATCATTGTACGGGCCCACCCATTCGGTGGCGTCGATAGCGCCGGTTTGCAGAGCAGTGAAGATTTCGCCGCCAGGCAACTGCACAGGCGTGCCTCCCGCCCGTTGCAGCACCTCGCCACCCAGGCCTGGGATACGCATCTTGAGACCTTTCAGGTCATCCAGAGAGTTGATCTCTTTGTTGAACCAGCCTCCCATCTGTACGCCGGTGTTGCCGCCAAGCATAGGAATGACGCCGAACGGTTCATACAATTCACGCCATAACTCCAGACCGCCGCCATAGCTGATCCAGGAATTGATTTCCTGGGCGTTCAGACCAAAAGGAACGGTTGAGAAGAACTGTGCGGCGGGAATTTTGCCTTTCCAGTAGTAGGATGCAGCGTGGCCTGCTTCCGCAGTACCCTGAGAGACCGCGTCAAATACTTCCAACGCGGGAACCAGTTCGCCGGCGCCGTAGACTTTGACCTTGAGGCGGCCATCGCTCATGCGTTCGACTTCTTTAGCGAAGCGTTCTGGGGCCTCGCCCAGTCCCGGGAAGTTTTTCGGCCAGGAAGTTACCAGCTTCCATTGGATGGTTTGCTTGGGCGCCTGCTGGGCAACCGGGGCCGCCGCTTCTTTCTCGGCGGAGCATCCGCCCAACAGCATTCCCAACATGCCCGCGCCCATCAGGGAAAACAGATAGCGTCTTTTCATTCGATTGCGTCTCCTTTTTGTCTTTATTCTTATGCGATCTCGGCGCCTTGCGCAGCCAAGCATCCAGCGCCAGTCGCCAAGCCTTCTAAACAGGCGGATAAAACCTGCTTAGATGAGCCGACGAGAAGGCTGCGTTCCGCAGTATAACTCGATTATCCGGCAAAAGGACACTGGCGAAGCGCACGCAAAATCTAACGGGTCACTTAACAGCCAGGCCGCTCAAATCACTTCCAGTTTGGCGTATGAAAGCACCAACCATTTGCTGCCCTGATCGTCGAAGTTCACCTGAATCCGGGAATGCGGACCACTGCCTTCATAGTTCAGCACCACGCCTTCGCCAAACTTTTCATGTCGCACTCGTTGTCCAAGGGAAATACCCGACTGCTGCGCGGATTCGCCAATAGCCCCATGCGCCGGCCCACGATCCCAAAACATAGGCTTGCTCACGACGGAGCGCAAACGCACTTCGCGCAATAGCTCATTGGGAATTTCGCGGACAAAGCGAGAGATAGAGTGGTATTTATCCTGACCGTACAAGCGGCGGCTTTCCGCGAAAGTAAGCACCAGCTTTTCCATGGCGCGCGTGATGCCGACGTAGCACAATCGACGCTCTTCTTCCAAGCGACCCGCCTCTTCCAGCGCCATTGAGTGAGGAAACAGTTCTTCCTCCATGCCTGTCAGGAACACCAAAGGAAACTCCAAACCTTTAGCGGAGTGCAGCGTCATAAGTTGCACTGCATCCTGATCCGCATCCGCCTGCCGCTCGCCAGCATCCAGAGCCGCCTGAGTCAGGAACTCCGCCAGCGGCGATTCATTGTCGAGCGTTTCGTACTCAGCAACCGCATTCACCAGCTCCAGCAGGTTTTCCTTGCGCGCTTCCGCCTTGTCGCCCTTTTCATTGGAGTGATGCTCCAGTATGCCGCTGACATCCAGCATATGCTTGGTCAGATCCTGCAAGCTGTTCTCTTTGGCATACTCACGCAGGGTTTCGACTATTTCAATAAAGTGCTTCAGGCCGGTCCCCGCCTTGCCTTTGATCAGGCCTGCGCCAACCGCCGCCACCGTGGTTTGCCACAACGACCCTCGGCGCTCGCGAGCCGCGTCGCGCAATGTCTCCAATGACTTGGCGCCAACGCCCCGAGGCGGAACATTGACCACCCGCTCAAAGGCCGCGTCATCATGAGCGAAATGAGCCAGACGCAAATACGCCACAGCGTTTTTGACTTCCAAGCGATCATAGAAGCGCAAACCGCCATAAATCCGATAAGGCACGCTGTGGCGAATCAGCGCTTCTTCCAATACCCGCGACTGCACGTTGGAACGATACAGCAGCGCCACTTCCGAACGGGAACGCCCCTGATTCACCCAGGACTGCACGGACTCGACGATATAGTTGGCTTCATCCTGCTCGTTAAACGCGGCGTACACATCAATCGCCTCGCCTTCGCCCTGATCCGTCCAGAGCTGCTTACCAAGGCGACTCGGATTGTGGGCAATGACGTGGTTGGCGGCCCGCAAAATGGTCTGTGTCGAGCGGTAGTTTTGTTCCAGACGCACCAGCGCCGCTTCGCCGAAGTCATTCTGGAAACGCTGGATATTCTCAATCTTGGCGCCACGCCAGCCGTAAATGGACTGGTCATCGTCTCCAACCACGGTCATAGGGACGCGGTCCCCCGCCAACACGCGCAGCCATGCATATTGAATGGTGTTGGTATCCTGAAACTCATCAACCAGAATATGTTGGAAGCGCTGCTGATAGTGCTGTAGCAGATCAGGCTTTTGCAGCCAGATTTCATGAGAGCGCAGCAGTAACTCGCCAAAATCCACCAGTCCGCTTTGCCGACAATATTCGTCGTAACGCTGGTATATCTTGTTCATGGTCTGCCGCCAGGCGTCGCTACCCGGCTCAATGTTTTCCGGTCGCAGCCCTTCGTCTTTCTGGCTGTTGATAAAATATTGCGCCTGGCGCGCAGGCCACTTGGACTCATCCAGTCCCAGCTCGCGAATCACTCGCTTCAGCATGCGCTGCTGGTCATCGGAGTCTATGACCTGAAAATTTTCCGGCAGTCCGGCTTCCCGCCAGTGGGCGCGCAGCAGTCGATGCGCCAGACTGTGAAAGGTGCCAAGCCACATGCCGCGAGTAGGAATATGCAACAGCGACTCCACCCGCTCGCGCATTTCCCGCGCCGCCTTATTGGTGAACGTCACCGCCATTATTGCGTGAGCGCCAATACGCTCGACTTGAATTAACCATGCCATGCGGTGCACAAGAACGCGGGTTTTGCCGCTACCGGCGCCTGCCAGAACCAGCAGGTTGCGGGCGCTGGCGGTCACCGCCTCACGTTGAGCATCGTTAAGCGGGTCCAATACCGCCGTTACGTCCATTGCTGAGACTTACCTCTCTTTGTTTGAAGGGCTTTGTTGTTAACGGCTTTCCGCGTATGACATGTCAGGAAAATTAACCGCAGACCAATCTCCGATTTTATTCGAAGTGCTTGTGCGCGAGTTCACTATCGGGTTAAATGGGACAACGAACAAAAAATAACAAAATGTTACATACAGTAAGCACACTGAACCGCTAAACCGGAGTCGCCGCTTTGCATATTTGCGGCGATTAATACTGGATAATTTTACAGCCTATTACAACATTGCATCGCTGCTTTCCAGGTTCGCCAACCGTCAAAAGCAGATATGACGGGTTTGTTTGTGCGGCGGGATTCCAGTGAAATCGGACAATTATACTAACATGCACCCCGGGACAAACGATATTCAAGCAAGCAGTTTAAAGCTGATGTCGACCATGGCGCGCCCTAAACCTCTCATGGTGCGTCGGGAGCAACTCATAAAGCTGGGGCGTCGCAGTCGCCACGCCGCCGCATTGCTTTTTTTAATCACCATGGGGTTTGTCGCCACCGCCTTTCCCCATCAGGCCATAGAGCCTCTGATCGGCCTCGCTGCGCTGGGAGTTTTCTGTGCAGTTTTGCTCGTCGCCTTCGGTTCACAGGCTCAGGCGCAATTACAGAATGAGAGCGCCAACCTACCTTGCAACGTCGCCAACCTCAGCAGGCTTTATGTATTACTCAGCGCCACAATCGCCACGGTGTTGGGGCCGATAACCGCATACGTCATCATGGATCTCCCCGCTTCCTGGCTGGACAGCGCCACTATCGCCCAGTTTGTCGGCGCGGGTCTTCTATCCTTTTTCCTTGGCGTCTGGCGCACCCCGTTTATTGTTCTCAGCGCGATGCCTCTTCTGTGGCTTGCAGTGCTGCTAATCGGCAGACAGCCCCTCCCTCAAGAGTTACTGACCAACGCCGCCATTCTCAGCGTCTTTCTCTATCCGCTCGCCGCGCTATGGTATCTCGCCTCCAGTCGCTACCTTAATCAGAATCTGCAGATGCAAGGCTTGATCGCCTACCTGGATAACGCCCGCTCCGCGTCAGAACAGCTTAATCAGCAGCTCGCCCATGAAATAACCTACCGAGAAGAGATTGAACAGGAGTTGCGGGAAACGCAAAAGGAGCTGGAAGGCGCAATCTGCGAGCGCACCCACGAATTGTCCGAAGCCAACCGTATTCTAAGTCAGCAAATCAAACTACGGAAAAATATCAGCGATGCGCTGATGAAAAGCCAGACCCGTTTATCGCAAGCCATTGAAGCCACCGGGTTGGCCTTGTGGGATTGGGATATTCCGAGAAACTCCCTTTATCAATCATTCTTTCACGACGCCTTTGGTCCTCGTGAAATGTCGGCGACCGCTTTCGTCGAGCGCATGCATGGACTGATACACCCTGACGATCGCCCACGCATTAGAAAAGAAATGATGCTGTGCCTGAAAGGTTTGAGTAACACTTATCGAGTGCAGTACCGCGTCATCACCGCCAAAGACGCCTGGATCTGGGTTGAGGATTGCGGCAAACCAGTCAGCTTCGACAAGCTTGGCCGCATTACGCGCATGATCGGGTCACGCAGAGATATCAGCAAAGAGAAAAGCCGCGATGAGCAGCTGCTTCTCGCCAAGTCTGTGTTTGACCATACTCCCCAGGGTGTCTTCGCGTTGGATACGGAGTTCCGCTTCCTCACCGTCAACAATGCCTTCAGCCAGATCACAGGGTATGAAACAGAAGAAGTGATCGGTAGCAGTCTTGAGGATTTCAGCCAGGCGCCCAACAAGCGACAAGTGTTCAGCCGAATTCGCGACGAGCTCTCTTTGCGAGGCCGTTGGCAAGGCGAGTTATATGAAAAGCGCAAGTCCGGCGAATTCTATTGTCAGTGGCTGCAGGTTACTTCGATCATCAATACAGAAGGCGCCACCACCCATTACGCAGGCCTGTTTTCCGACCTGACTGAGCGTAAACAGGCGGACGAGAAGCTCCACTATCTGCTGAACTATGATGAATTGACCGGGCTGGCGAATCGCATGCTGTTCCGCGAGCGACTGGATAAAATTCTCCGCAAAGTGCGAGAGCAAGGACTCAGCATTAATATGCTGCTGCTGAATGTCGACCGCTTTCGACAGGTGAACGAAAGCCTGGGGCAGGACCGAGGAGATGAGCTGTTAAAGCAGGTTGCTACACGCATCTCACAAACCGCATCCCACGCCCATACTTTGGCGCGCCTCGGCAGCGATGAGTTTGCAATTCTCACCCCTGCGAAAAGCCGCTCCCAGATGAGCCGTTTCTGTGAACAACTGCTGGACGAACTGAAAGCGCCGTTCAATATTGACGGACATGAGTTTTACGTTTCAACCTCAATAGGCGTCACTCAAGCCCCAGACAACGGCTGGGAAATCCAAACCCTGATGCAGCAAGCCAATATGGCGGTGCGGCAGGCCAAATACCTCGGCGGTAACACCTATGAGTTTTACAGCCGCATGTTGCGCAGCATGTCGCGCATGCGCCTGGAAGTAGAGACTGAATTACGCCGAGCGATACAAAATCAACAGATGGAAGTCTTCTTCCAGCCCAAGTTATCGCTGGATAGCGGTCGCATTACCGGAGTGGAGGCGCTGGCGCGCTGGCGGCACCCTCAGAGGGGACTGATCGGTCCCAGCGACTTCGTGCCCATGGCGGAGGAAAGCGGTCTGATCACCGAGCTGGGAGAACAAATGCTCGGCGCCGCCTGCGCTCAGGCCGCCGCCTGGAGCCGGGAGGGGCTGGATAATATACAGGTATCCGTCAATCTTTCCGCACATCAGTTACGTCAGAGCAACTTACCGCAACTGGTGCGCAAAGTCCTGCAGGAAACAGATCTTCCCCCGCATCTGCTGGATCTGGAGCTGACGGAAAGCACGCTGATGGAAAACATGGGCCGCACCCAGTTTATGCTCTCCCGTCTGAGAGAGATGGGCGTGCGCATCACTGTGGACGATTTCGGGACAGGCTATTCATCTCTCTCTTACCTCAAGCGCTTTCCGCTAAACGCTTTGAAAATAGACCGCATGTTCATCAAAGACGCACACCAAAACGCCGACGACGCCGCCATCACCCGCGCAGTCATCATGCTGGGTAAAAGCCTGAATCTTGAAGTCATCGCTGAAGGCGTGGAGCACGAAGGGCATTTGGAGTTCTTGCGAGAAAGCGGATGTCATACTGTGCAGGGATACCTCATCGCCGAGCCGCTGGGGGCCGAAGAGATGGCGAGCCTGTTGCGAGAGCAACGCATCGATTCTCCCGCACTGCAAAACCCAACGCAGGTCATTCAATAACATCTAGCGACTTTTGGTCAGTGTAATCCTGCTTCACTTTTGTCTATTCTTAAAGCAGTTCTTCAATCCCGCCCCGAAAGCGGATTCACGGGCTTACCCTGCCTACCGATCCCACAGGGCTTATAGACACTCCAAGGTAGTTGGATGGGACGCCCCCACGATATATTGAATTGGCTTCGACAAAACCGGGATTCGCTGCGCAAGAGCGAACAGAAAGTGGCGGAATGTGTGCTGCGCAACCCCAACGATGTCATTCACATGCGCATCGTTGATCTGGCGACAGAGGCCGGCGTCAGCGAGCCGACTATAGTGCGCTTCTGTCGCACCATCAGTTTTGACAGCTTCCAAAGCCTGAAAGTGAGCCTCGCCCAGCAACTTGCAAGTATACAAAGGCAAACGCCGTTTCCAATAAACTCTGGAGGTAGTCTGCAGCAGACTGGCGCCAAGATATTCAGCGACGTGCAGTCGTCATTACAGCAGGTCTTCAATCAGCTGGCCTGGGAGCGGATTGAGCAGGTATGCGCCTGGATTTCCGAATCCTCCCGCTTATACTTTTTCGGCTATGGCGCATCCGCAGCCGTGGCGGCGGATGCGCAACAAAAGTTCTTTCGCTTAAAGTTGAACTCCCAGGCCTGCCCCGATCCAGATATGCAAATGCTGATCGCCGGTCTGGTGGAGGAAAACGACGTTATCGTCGCCATCTCTCACAGCGGACGCACTAACAACCTGATCCAGTCCTGCATGCGTGCGCGAGCCTCCGGCGCAAGGGTTGTCGCCATCAGTCCGCCTCAGTCGGCGTTGGCTAATATCGCCAATCTAAATATCGGCGTCGCAGTGGACGAAGATACTGACGCCTTCACTCCTTTGGCTTCACGCCTTGCCCATTTAATGGTTCTGGATACCATCGCCACCAATCTGTTTCAAAAACTTGATAAGCGTCATGCGCAAAAACTCAACCAGGCTAAAAAGAATCTAAGCTCGTTGCGGCTCTCACCTAATTAATTGTATTATCGGTGAAATAATATACAGCATAAGACCGACGCTCCTCAGTCGGCTGGACAAGGCATCGCACCAACGCAGGAACGGATTGATAACACGCGTTATCAAGCAGTAAGCCGGTTGTCATTCCAGTGTAAAAAATAACAACTACAGTGAATCGTCACTAGGCTAAGGGGAAAGCCATGCAAAATATGAATCAACCTTCCGATTCCGTCGCCAGTACAATTCTTGACGTTTTTTACGAGTCCGAAACTCAAGAGAGGAAAAGCAAAGAAAAGCAAGCCTCAAAGCGACGTCTTCAAGCCCGCAGGGCGATAGAAGACTATCTGGAAAACAAGCGGTTGCGTGAGGCTACCGAAGATTACTATCTTTCTAAATAAACGCATTTCATAGCGTTCTTCGCGTGCGTTCCCACTTCCTCCCGGACGCACGCGCGTCCTCCGCTTAACCAAGCGGCCGCTGGATATTTCGTCAAAATAAACCAGACTTGTTGATGCCGGTGAGCGGCTGAAGCAGACATGGGGACATCCAGGGAGCATGACGATGGAAACGCTGCAATTGCGGGATATTTCAGAAACCGCACTCCTGCCTCTTTGGGCCAGGGCGATGGAAACTTTGCGCCCCGACGCCATCATTCACGACGACAAGGCTCTGGAAATGTACCAGCGCCTCAATTATGACTTCAAACGCTTCAGCAACGCCTGGCTGTCACAGTTAGCCATCGCCATCCGCACAGATCTCATTGACAAACTGGTGACGGATTTCATCAACACCCACCCTCATGCGGTCATCATTAATCTTGGGGCCGGCTTCGACAGCCGCTACCTGCGCGTGGACAACGGTTTGATTCAATGGTTCGACCTCGACCTCCCCAACGTCATCGCCGCTCGTCGCCTGTTTTTCAGCGATTCTGATCGTTACCACATGCTGGAGCAGTCACTGTTCGACGTATCCTGGCTGGAGCATGCCGCCGGTGAGTCTGACAATTGCCTGATTTTGGCGGAAGGCGTGCTGATGTACTTCACAGAACAACGCATCAAACAGTTTTTCAATTACCTTGCCGAACGTATCCCTCACGCTCGCATGCTTTTCGAGATGCTGCCTCATGGAGCCCTGGGGCAAGCTCATTTACATGAGGCCATTGGGTGGATGAACGCGGCCTTTCAATGGACACTGCATAATATCCGTCGCCTGGAAAGTTGGAACTCCCACATCAAAGTCAAACAGGAATGGTGCATTCTCGACTACCACTGGGAACGCTGGGGAGCGTTAAGCTTGCTCGCCTGGTCTCCCTGGCATCGTTACCTGTTTGGCGAAAAGCTGGCGTTACTTGAGTTTGATTGAGCATCCGCTCGATAAGTACAGCCAGCGTCTATACTAAAAACAATCGCCTCCACATCGCGGCGTAGTCGCACAAGGGGATGTCCGTATTCAACAGGAGCCCGATATGTCATGAAGCCAATTACCTGCCCACAGTTTGTTGAGTTGGAAAAAGACCTGATTGACGAGTTTGTCGCCTGCTTTCAGGAAAACGTCGAAGAGATCGAACACACGATTCAAACCCTGGAGCATCAGGTTAATCCTGATTTGATCAACGAGCTGTTCCGCAGCATGCACTCCCTCAAAGGCAACTGCAGAATGGTCTTTCTGGACGCCATGGTGGACGTTATCCACGAGCTGGAGGAAATCGTTTCCGACATGCGCAAAGGAGAGCTGCCTTATCAGCCTATGTTCGGCGTTTTCTTTATGAGCATCATTGGCTATGTCGAAACCCTGGTTGGGCAGTTGGCGAGCGACCACACTGCAGACGGAGATCTACAGGAGTCCCTGCTTAAAGTCATCGCCAAAGTGCGTAACGCCTCCCCTGGAAACGTAATCGCCGTCATCAACGAAGGTCTGGATGAGTTGTTGTCCGGCCCCAAGGACGCAGGAGAAGCGCCCCGCCCCGAAGCGGCTATGCCGAGCTACTTCGCCCCCGGCAAAGACTCTGATCAGCAGTTATTTCGCTTCCTGGCGCGCCAGCTGGATCAACTCAGCATCTACCGAAAGGATCGCACGCAAAAGGAACTGGAGCTGTGTACAGCCATCAACGAAGAGTTGGGCGGTCCGATAAACGAAGAACAACTCAGCGCCGCAGTGCTGCTGCACGATTTAGGCATGGCTTTTGTGCCAGTTGGGCTGGCCCACAAACATGAAGAACAGCTGTCCCGCGAAGAGCAGAAAATCATGGCCGCTCACGTCGCCACCAGTTCGCAAATTCTGCACCGCTTTGGCGGCTGGGAAGACGCAGCGCAGATTGTTCTGCATCATCATGAGCATTATGACGGTAGCGGATATCCATTCGGAGTGAGCGGTAAAGACATCCCTATGGGCTCCAAAGTGCTGGCGATATGCGACGCATTCTTCGAAATAACCAGCGAACGTGAAGATCGCTCGTACAAGAAGTCTCTGTTTGAGGCCGTGCGCTACGTTAACAGCTATAACGGCTCACTGTTTGATCCCGATTGCGTTGAAGCATTCAACATGGCGGTAAGAAAGCTCTATATCGCAAAGGAAAGTTAGGACAACAGCCCAACGACAACACATAAAAAAACCGCGTATGGCGTCGCCTACGCGGTTTTTCTTTAAGAGCGGAAGATCAATGATCCCCGCTTTATTACATAAGGCTTATTAAGCAGCCTGCTTGCGACGACGCAAACCAACCGCCGCCAGACCAAGGCCCATCAGAGCCAGAGCGCCAGGCTCAGGTACTGAGAAAGGAACTTTGCCTTCGATAGTATCGTTGCCGCAGGTCATACCCCAATGGAAAGCAATCTCATCACCTTTAACCAGATCAGTACCAGCAATATCAAAGGTGAAAGAAACCTTACCGTTTACAGTGTCTACCAACCAAGAGCCAGAACCAACAGAAGTTACGTTAGAGCTGCCAGTTTTGACAGCAACTTCCTGGCCATGGCGATAGTTGGCATAAGTGCCATTAATGAAGTTATTAGACAAATATGCGTTATCACGGTTTGCAGCTCCGTTCAGTTCGTACAGAGCGCCATCGCCGCCTACCGTGCTCCAACGGTCATCCAAGCTAAAGCCGTAGGTCCACTTAGTGCCTGTGCTATGTCTATCTTCCAGGTAACCGGTATCGGCATCCCCATTGGGCGTCCAGGAAGAAGACAAGAACAAATCGCCAAACGCGATGCCTTTTTTCTGACTCAGTGCTGTATCAGTGACGTAGTTATTAAAAACACCAACATGGTTAACAAAGTTAGTGTAAACGTCTACCGTCAGTAAAGTTCCAGCTACACTCACGTCAATTCCCTTTACATCGAATTTCGAGGCGTCGCCGATAACATCGCCATATCCATGATCTTTGCCTACATACTCATCGTTAATTTGGTATGCAAACGCGGAGACAGAGGAACCCAAAGCTACTACTGCAGCCAGTACTTTGAAAGTTTTCATAGACAACTACTACCCGATAATTGGTTTATTGATTTGTAAGCCAAAAGGCCCGTACAAAATTAGTGACAGAATATATGCATTTTCGGGGCCAATATTAATAATCTATTGTTATTAAAAGGATAAGCATAAAAACTCAGCTCTTGGCGCTTAGCTTTTAAGTTAATGATGTAAATTTAACCGACATTCTAACCGGCCAAGTGTCAGCTTCGTCAGCGCAATATGGCGATAAACTCTTAAAAAGAGATCGCCAGAAGAGGTGGTGTTACTTGTTTTGATCTATTTTTAGATAAGGAGAGACTGCACGCCCAGCATCGGCATTCGTAAAGTAAGAGCTATCGCAGAAAGACAGCAGCTCAGAGTGGAAGCAATTTACAATGCCAAGCAACGAGCGAAAGCCATGTCAGATTTCGATGCGCTCTTAGCAATATCAGGTACGGCCCTCGTCGTTGCCGGACTTATTTTGTTTATTGCGGAAAAGGTAATACATCACAATCATCAGGGCCGGCTCCCACCAGATATTTTATACCCCGCCCTCATGCTTACTGTTGCGGGCGTCGGTGTAACGCTGGTTCCAACGCCACAGCCCGAATTAACTGAACTTGAGCAATTACCGCCTCCCGGCGCGGGATCGGTTTATGATACAGGCATGGTTGTTCGCGGCAGCCCGACACTATTCACCGACTCACTTGTTCAAGCTCCAGAGAATAGTTCTTCAAGGCGAGAAGGCGCTCAAGCAGGCACATTCGATCTGCTGTCTTACAGCGTTAATGGAATGCCTCAACAGCTCAACGGTTCAATGGATATTCGCCCAACTGCAGAGGATACGTATGAGTGGATCGCTGATATTGAGTCTTACACCGACTTTGGCTTGCCGGTTATTTATTACTACACGGGCCAACTCTACCAGGAAAACGGCGCTTGGCGTCTGCTGATCACATCCAGTAATGACCTGTCTTGGGAAAAAGGCTTTTCGGTTCCTGCACAGGTTGAGATGCGTAGTGACTATTTAAGTATGAGTTATGACTACAATGGCGCGAGCGTACTTGCTGAGTGGAGCTCGGATTAACGCTCACGCCATACTTCCCCTGCTAACCTTCTTCTATCGTCACCCCTCTCCAGAAAGCAACATAGTTCTGAATATTACTGGCGGTTTCTGAGGCGGTAGGATAATACCAGGCCGCATCGCGATTGGTTGAGCCCTCTACTTCAATGTCGTAATAGCAGGCCGTACCTTTCCATCCACAGACAGTGCGGGTATCACTTGCCTTGAAGTATTCCGAGCGGATTGCGGAAGGGGGAAAGTAATGGTTCCCTTCCAGTATGATTGTGTTCTGACTTTCGGCAATGACTGCGCCATTCCATATAGCTTTCATAGTCCGTCTCCTGATTGTCTATCGATTGTTGTTATTTTTGTTCGCATCCCGCGTTTCAATACCGACAGAACTGCATGCGCGAGCCCAGTATAGATATACGGCCTCGCTGGGAAAAGGTATCAATTATTTTGTGAAGAAGGCGGGCTTCGATGCCCGAATTTAAATGCGACGTAAATGACAGCCAGACTCAACAGAAACCAGCCCACGCCCCAAAGCATGCCTGAGCCGCCATAAGCCTCCCCAAGCATCACTGCGTCGGACCGCAGGTGAGAGCGTTCAATCGTATCGCTGTATATGTCCAATGGCGCGTATAACATGCTGGTGACGCCGATCACTCGCAGCACAGCGTCATTAAACGACATCGGCAGCCAGATCGCGCTCGCTATCATGGCTCCCCCCGTAGCGAGCGCAAACCCCAACGCAAAGACATCTCTTATCCACCAGGCGGCTATCGCCAATAAAGACAGGCCAAGAATGAACATCAGCGCACGATCAAGTCGGCTTAGCAGAGCCGTCAGATAAATCAGTACGCCCCAGATCAACGACCCAAGATAACCAGCGGACAACGTTAGAAACCGGTTACCGCCGCGGGATAGCACATGTCCGCCCTGGTCAACGGAAATAACCATTTCCACCACTTCCCCTCCCGTCGCCACCGTCATAATGGCGTGCGAGGCCTCATGAAAGAATACCACCAGTAATTTAAGAGGTATCAGCACCGGATAGGGCCAAAGCACCACAACCAAAAGAATAACGCCAATAAGAGGAAGGTATGCTTTGGCCAAAATAGACTCCTTTATCGCATTCAGGCTGGAATACTGGAAACGACGCTATGGACGCCTTTCGGGCTATCCGCCAATTATATTCGCCCGTTATCTTAACTGAAAAACTAGGCTACAGTGTCATACTCCATAATTTCATAAGAGTCGCTCAGGCCTATCGCTGGCGTTCCGTATCCCGCCAGATGCCAGAAGCGGGGAAACCACCCCTGGAAGGCGTTTGTCGTAGGGAACCAGAACTCGCCAAAGTTGGGATCAAAAAAGGTGACATCCGTATCGCTCCAAGCTGCGACTGCGTGAGCAAAATTAGGCCCGGCAATACCTATCATTTTGTATGACTTGGCGCTGGATGTAATAGCCCGCCCAATGTCTGCGGAAAAGTCCCTACGACGCCCTCCACGAGTGCCAGTCGATCCTCGCGACATGCCCTTGAACCAGCTTGGACCACTGGAAATATGCTTACGTCTGGTCACACCTTTAGATTGCAACCAACGCTCTGTCGCATAAGTTTGGTCTTCTCTGCCGCTGCCTGGCTGGCCCACGAGCGCTCCGGAATTCATCGTGCTCCCGATAATAAACATCTGCATAATCTGGCGGACTTTATTAGGATCGATATCTCCACCAGCGCGGCTTATCCAACCCGCCAAAGAGGTCGCCTCACCGGAACGAGCATATTTCTCTGCATTGGCGTGCACTTCCAACCACTTCGCCGCCAGCATCTCGCATATTCCGCCACTGGATTCCGGGTTGGTAAGAATTAAGCTTCTTACTGGGTTCTTCACCTGAGAAAAGCGCCAAGTGCAATGACCGCCAGCGGCTGTTGCGGAGTTCTGCACTCCCGCCACACGCAAAGACAAGATATTGTGGGCTAACCAATCGAACATAACGGGCATTTTACGTACTCCTAAATACAACTAAATCTCGTAAATAACGCACTTTCCCCAGGTATTAAGGGGTGAAACTGAAAGCGCAAAACTGCAGTCGCGACTGATGTAGATACTAATTCAGATCGACCGCCGGCTTGTATCTGGGAAAGCGCGCACAAACCACCTTTGCATTCCTAGACTTTAGTCCAACTCTTCGCGGTGGGTCAGACCAAGCAAGGTTGGACCAGCGATATCCGATCAAGTTCCCAAGGAGCTGTTATATTTAATAATACGCCCCTTCTTCATCCGTTTATTGCACAGGTGATGTTATGGACCCCAGGGAAGTGAAATCCACCGAAGACGCACGCACGCTTATCGAAGACTCCATGTTCAAGCACATAAAAGTTGGCATATTTGATATTGATGGCGTCATGCGCGGCAAATACATGTCGCGAGACAAGTTTTTATCGTCATTGAACAAAGGATTTGGCTTCTGTGATGTTGTTCTGGGCTGGGATGTAAAAGATCAGCTTTATGACAATGTTGCCTACACTGGCTGGCATACAGGCTACCCTGATGCGCAAGTGCGCATCATTCCCTCCAGTTGCCGTACGTTGCCTCTTGAAAGCGGCGGCGTATTTTTCCTCGCTGAATTTGCTGATAAAGCAGAAGCAATCTGCCCACGCGCCCTGCTCAAAAGAGTGGTCGCGAAAGCGAGAGACATGGGGCTGGAAGTCGATTGCGGTTTTGAATATGAATTCTTTGTTTTTGAAGAGACGCCTCACAGTATTCGAGAGAAATCTTTCCAAGGCCTCACTCCCATGGCGCCGTCAGAATTTGGTTATTCTGTTATCCGCAACAGTGTGGAGTCAGATACCTATTTGAGCCTGCTGCAATTGGCGGATGATATGGACTTTCCTCTTGAGGGCCTTCACGAGGAAACCGGCCCCGGCGTCCTTGAAGCGGCGATTACCCACGATGAAGCAATTAACGCCGCCGATAAAGCGGCATTATTTAAAACGTTCACCAAAATTGCGCTGCAAAAGCAGGGTAAGATGGCCACCTTCATGGCCAAGTGGTCTAAAGACTACCCAGGACAAAGTGGTCACATACATTTATCGTTAAAAGACGATAAAGGGCTGAATCTTTTTTATGATGGAGAAAGAGAAGCCCACATGAGCGCCACGATGCGCCATTTCATTGCAGGCCAACAAAAGCTGATGCCTGAACTGATGGCGATGATTGCTCCCACGGTTAACTCTTATCGAAGACTCATTCCTGGGTTTTGGGCTCCTACAGAAGCCAGCGTTGGCATAGATAACAGAACCTGCGCTATCCGAGTCATTCCTGGAGACGTACAGTCCCAACGTTTGGAGTATCGAATTGGCGCCGCCGACGCCAATCCCTATATCATCCTCGCAGCAGTTATCGCATCGGGTTTGTGGGGAATGGAAAACAAACTTGAGCCTGAATGTATGGTGGAGGGCAACGCCTACGATCAGGCTTTTCCTGAGCATCTGCAGCTTCCATCGACTTTATGGGACGCGGCGCAGCGTCTGAAAAACTGCCAGATGGCCAGAGACTTCTTTGGTTCCCCTTTTGTCGAACACTTTGCAGCGACTCGCGAGTGGGAGGAGCGGGAGTACAGGAAATATATTTCAATGTGGGAGCTGGAACGCTACTTCGAGATAATCTGAGTATAAACGTCAGCTAAGGGAGAAGAAGTTTGTAGATGTCTGGATCAGAGGAAAAGGTTCTTCCTCCGATCCAGGATCATCAAAGCTAGCCGCGACTAAATATTATTTAGCGCGCTTTCTAGCTACCAGACCAACCAGGCCCAAACCCAACAGTGCGAAAGTAGTGGGTTCAGGTACAGAGTGAACAGAGATTTTCCACTCTTCAGTTTCGCCCTGGTAGTAGTGACCAGTTGGAGTCATGCGATCTTCATAGCTACCAGTGTATTTAGTTTTCCACTGGTCATTCCAAGTACCACCGTACATGTTGGTGATGGAGTGGCTGCAGGTTACGATAGAGCGCAACCAGAAATCGCCTACGTCAGCGTTCGTCAGCGTGTACTCGCTTGAGAAGAAAGAGAAGTCAGGGTTGGTAGGCGCTTGCCAAATTCCCAGCACCGGCTCGAAATCAGTCAGTTTGTGCTCGCCGTATGCAATTTCGTCGCTAGCGTCGAATACGCCATTTTGATCCCAGTCAATCCAGGCCTTCATCAGGTCGGCGTAGTGAGTACCCACGTTTTTCTTGTGTACGCTGAATTTGAATTGAACAGTTTGGCCAACAGTCAGATCGTTACGACCCCAGCTTGCGCCGCCATCGGTAGTCCAGGAAACGCCGTAGGAATCGCCATTAGGCGCGTCAGCCAGTTCTTGCCACGCAGTTGTGTCGTGAGTAGCTGTGCCGTAAGAAGCAGGAATAGCGTATGCGCTGGCCGCGCCCAGCATTAATGGAAGGCTTGCTAGAAATGCGAGTTTCTTCATGATGTCCTCTGAACAAATGTCGGTTAAATTAATTTAGCGTAAATGCTAGTTTTTATAGTGAAGAGTCGTGCCCTTATTGTCCCCGTTATACAGCAACCCGCATGCCAACTTTTAGATCTTTGATTTATAAAGACAAAGCTTTTTTGTCTTACTGGATATGTAAAAATAATGGACTATTTTCTGAAACTAGTGCATACCGCACCGACACTCTAACGTACAAAGAAACCGGGAAATCATTTCCTTTACTCCTATCTCTCCATAGACCTCCCAAATTCAAATAGGAAACGTTCCACAAGATTTGCAAAACCCCGCGACATCCCCCAGTAATTTGCAATAATTAAAGCTGAGCAGAGGGAAATTTATTGCGACGACAAGCATAGGGAAGCAACTACCATGAGAATCATTTCACCCATTGACGGATCATTAGTGGCGGAAAGGGAACCAGCCACGGACACGCAAATCCACGCAGCGCTCGAACGCGCACTCACCGCCCAAAGAATCTGGCGCACAGTCTCCATCGCAGAGCGCGCACGCTACTGCCGTCTCGCCATTGCCACACTGGCGGCGCAAGCACAGGAGATCGCTCCAGAGATTACACTCTTGATGGGCCGTCCCGTGCGAGAGACGCCTCAGGAAATCAATGAAGCGGAAGTCTGCGCTGAGTACATGATTGATATCGCCGAAAGATATCTTGAAGACCTAATAACGCAACCAAAAACCGGCTTTCGCCGTTATATGAGACGCGAGCCTCTGGGCATAGTATTGTGTGTCGCCCCCTGGAATCACCCATACCTGGCCGCGGCCAATGCGATTATTCCTGCGCTCATGGCCGGCAACTGCGTTATTCTCAAACATTCCATACAGACGTTATTGTGTGCGGAGCGGTTCTCTCACATTTTTTTTGAGGCAGGGCTCCCAGACGGCGTATTTCAGCATTTGCACGTCAACGACGCAGATACATTACGCTTGATCAGCGACCACCGAATAAGCCATGTCTCTTTTATGGGCTCCAGTGCGAAAGGCGTCGCCATTGAACGCGCCGCCGCTGGAACATTCAAAAAGCTAACCCTAGAGTTAGGCGGCAACAATCCTGCTTATGTTTTCTCCGATGCGTCATTGCGTATATGCGCCACCGGTATCGCTAATGGCGCACTATTCAATTGTGGGCAATCCAATCGCGCCATTAACCGGATTTACGCTCACGAGGACATCTATGATGAAATATTAGACGCCCTGGTTGCAGAAGTTAAACGCTACAAACTGGCGAACCCGATGGACCCCTCCACAACATTAGGGCCAATGGCGAACCAGCAAAAAGCCATGGAGGTCAAAACACAACTGGACGCGGCTATCGCCCAGGGCGCAACGCCTTGCATTGAGCACACTCACTACTCTGACGCAAGCCTCGGCCCCGCCTACTTGCCGCCACAAGTGTTAACGAATGTCGATCATTCCATGGCGTTGATGACAAGTGAAACATTCGGTCCAGTTATGGGCGTCATGAAGGTGAAGGATGACGCTGAAGCCATCCACTACATGAACGACAGCCTCTATGGATTGAGGGCCTCACTTTGGACCCAGGACGCCGCCCGCGCCCAGGCAATTGGGGAGCAACTGCAGACTGGCGCAGTGCTGATGAATCAAAGCACTCAAATTGACCCCACCCTGGCTTGGGGGGGCGTTAAGCAATCCGGATGCGGCTCACTGTTATCGGAACTTGCCTACACGCAACTCACCCAAGCCAAATCTTACTATTTGCGTATGGCTTAGCCTGATAGATAACTTCTTTTCGTTTCAGGGGTGTTCAGATTATAAAATCAAGCGGCGGCTGAGCCGTCGCGCCTTTACACCCTATTGTCACTTTGCGATAGCGCCGATAATTTGGAAACTTCATTTGTACACCTGTGGAGCTCTGCCCGTCTCTGGCGGTATTCCGGGAAAAATAAGTCCCTCTCAGGAGTACAGGTCATTCTGGTGGCATGGTGAGTGCGTTGGCTATGGCAGGTATTGGCCCTCGGATTACAGCGCCCCCGACCTGAAGCAGGGCTTACAGCTCGCTCAGGAAGCCGCGGAGCGCTTGAAGGTCCCCTTTCTGGTTATCGACATAGCCAAAACCCGGCAAGGGCATTGGATCATCATCGAATGCAACGACGCCCAGGAATCTGGTTACGCCAGCATTCCCCCACTACAGCTTTGGCGCAATATCCTGGAGCAGGTCAAAAGCAATAGTCAGGCTGATCATTGAGCGCCTCCCCTCTTGCAAACGCTGCAATGGTTGGCGAAGATTCCGCGTATCTGTTTAAAGGACTTTTTCAGGCAGAAGTATGACAAGAAAAATATTCTGGGAAGACCCCTATCTCACGACTCTCAGCACTTACGTCACTGGCGTCCAGGGCGCGGCAGTAACGGTTGAGGAAACTATCTTTTACGCATTTTCCGGCGGTCAGGAAAGCGATCATGGGACCATTGGCGGCTTCAGAGTGATCAGCGCGCGCAAGGAAGAGCAGGAAATTTTTTACGAGCTGCCGCAAGATCATGCGCTGCAGGTTGGCGACCCAGTGGAAATCACCATTGACTGGGAAAGACGGTATCGCCTTATGCGGCTGCACTTTGCAGCCGAGCTGGTGCTCGAACTGTTCTATCGCAAGCTGGGCGGCGTGGATAAAGTTGGCGCGCATATCGCCGAGGAAAAGGCGCGTATCGACTTTTCCTGGCCTCAAAGCATTTCTCCTCTGTTGCCGGACATCGACGCCGACGCGCAGCGTCTCATCGACGAAAACCGCGACATCATCAGCGCGTTCAGTGACGCAGACGCGGAAAGACGCTACTGGCGGGTGGAGGGGTTTGCAGAAGTCCCTTGCGGCGGTACGCATCTGACCCGTACTGGCGAAGTCGGACGCATCTCTATGAAACGCAAGAATGTCGGCAAGGGCAAAGAGCGCGTGGAGATTTACCTGAGCTAAGCTCCGGGCGCGCCCGGAGCCGCTGTTCCTGGTTATTCGCAGTATTTGATCGTCTTGGTCACACTGTGCACTTTGACATTGGCTCCGGCGCGTATGACAAACTCGCTCAATCCCACTTCCGACTCTGGGTTGCCCCAGTCATAGGTGTAACCCAACCGGGTCCAGGGATAACCGTTTTCGCCGTACGACGTTTTGCGCAGATTTTTGAACCATTCCTTGTGCTCTTTGCTGACAGTGACAAACCGATCGGAAACAGGGAAGTCCAGCTCCGCTTCATGGTCGCTGATTTCTGGATCTGGAGAGGGGCGGAACAAATCTGACGGACTCACCCACATTTCCACGAACTTGGTTTTATTATCCCCTGGCGGCAAACCCAGTAATTGCTCCAGTCGCAAAATGGTCTGTTCTGGAAACTTATAACGAGTGCGACAGAAGTTTTTCACTTCAGGAACCACCGTCACCCATACTTCTCTGGACAGAGCCTGCGTCTGGCCCACTGAGTTGTCGTAGCCGTCCCAGGATGTCCATGTCGTCACCAACACTTTTTGCCGGTCGCCACTCCATTCCAGAGCGGGATTCAGCGGCGTAATCGCCGTCAGGTTTTTGGATATCTCATTCGGCTCTACTATTTCAGCATCCCTGACCGCATCAGCATACGCCTGGCTCAGGTTTTTCTGTATGGGAGGCTTGGCGCTCTGATGGGCGCATGCGCCTAGCGCAAGCATCGCCCCCAGGGCGAGAATTTTTTTGATATCCCTATATCCATCTCTCCTGAAAATCATTCTTCACTCTCCGTTCTGTCCCGATTCTGTTGAGGCATGCATCTCCCTGGCCTGCGCCGAGCGCTATCGCCTATTGGGAGGCCAGCATGAAATATATATTAAAATTAACCCCTTACATAACCTTTACAGGGAAACATGCTATCATTCTCTACGCTAGCCATGATGTCTGCGCAAGACATGGGAGTCTTGGATATGATCGGCAAAGTATGCCTATTTTCAGAAGTTTACGGCGTGATTACCTACGCTGGCGAACCTGTATCAGGCGCCACAGTGACCCGCTGGGTCGAATGGCGTCAAAAATCCTCCGACAGTGTACGCACCGCTCAGGATGGGAGCTTCCGCCTGCCCGCTCTATATAAAATTTCTTTACTGGCGACGCTGTTGCCGATCCCGTTCCGTGCGGCGCAAACCATTTACGTCGATGTAAACGGCACTGAACACCTGATCTGGAGCACGATCAAAATCGGCTCAGAGCCCAATGACGAGCTGGCGGGACGCCCCCTGCGCTTTACCTGCGAACTGACGCGGAAGCGAAGATACGTGCATCTGGGCGCAGCCAGCATTGAAAGTAACTGCGAGTGGCGCTGACCGCTGCGGATCAACCCATCACCCGAATCGGCGCGCCGTCCAGATAAGCCTGAATCGCCTCGACGATCTGAGTGTAGTAAGTGCGATAGTTATTCTCTGTGACATAGCCCAGGTGGGGGGTCGCCAGCACATTTGGCAGCGTGCGCAGGACATGTCCTTCCGGCAGCGGCTCCTGTTCAAATACATCCAATCCCGCCCCGGCGATGCGCTTCTGCTGCAGCGCTTCCACCAGCGCCGTCTGGTCGACGATTTGAGCGCGGGAAGTATTTATCAACAGCGCTGACTTTTTCATCCGCAACAACGCCTCCGCATCAATCAGCCCCCGGCTGCGATCTCCTAACACCAGATGAATGGAGACAATATCGCTGCACGCCAGCAGAGCATCTTTCGAATCTGCAAGCGTCACGCCCATTGAGCGGGTCAGTGTCGCAGTGAGGTTGGCGCTCCAGGCGACGACGTTCATGCCAAACGCCTGACCAATCATCGCCACTTTCTGGCCAATATGACCAAACCCCAGCAAGCCGAGCGTTTTCCCTGCGAGATCAACGCCAACCGTGTTTTGCCATGGACCGTTGGCTTTGAATGTAGCGTCTTCTAACGCTATGTGGCGCGCCAGCCCCAGTATCAACGCCCAGGTAAGTTCTGTCGGCGGCGCTTTCGAGGCCTGGGTGCCGCAAACCGTCACGCCATTAGCGGCAGCGGCGGCAAGATCAATGGCGGCATTGCGGGGGCCGGAGGTCACCAGCAGCTTCAACCTCGGCAACCGATTCAATAACGTGGCGGCAAAGGGGGTCCTTTCACGCATGATGACAATAATATCGAAGTCCGCCATCTTGGCAGCGACCTCATCTTCACTGCCAAGATGGCGGTTGAGCACCTGAAGATCTATGCGCGTTTCCAGCGCACTCCAATCCGCATAGGTCTTAGCCACGTTCTGATAGTCGTCCAACACCGCACAGCGCAGTCTCCTATTCATCATCTCATCCATTACACGGCTACTCCTGCATATCGTATTAAGAGATATGGCGCGGCAGTATAGCAGGGCTCTCGCCGACCACGCAGCGAGCGAGCCCTGCATGAGGCGGGCTAATTGCGCCCCGCCATCACGCCGCCGTCTACGTCCCAAATCGCGCCGGTCACCCAGTCCGCCTGATCTGACAGCAGAAATATCGCCGCGTTCGCCACATCCCCAACGTCGCCAATCCGACCAATAGGGTGGAATGCGTTTAACGTCGCCAAGGTCTCATCGACCTCTTCAGGGGCGATAAAGGCTTCATAGATCGGCGTTTTCACCACTGCCGGCGCGATGGCGTTGACGCGAACGCCATCATCCGCCAGCTCCATCGCCATATGCTGAGTCAGCGCGTGCAAGCCCGCCTTCGCCATGGAGTAGGCGGAGGACGGCGTGGCTTTAACCGCCTGCTTCGCCCACATGGACCCAATGTTCAGCACAGCGCCGCCGCCGTGTTTGCGCATGTTCGCAGCGACCGCCTGGGAGATAAAGAACAGCGCCTTATTCAACCCCAGGTAGGCGTCATAATCCGCTGGCGTATGCTGCAGGAACGGCTTGGGGTTGAAATACCCGGCGGCGTTGACCAAATAGCGAATGGGCTCCCCCAGATCATTCAGTTGAGCTATCAAACCAGTGACTTGCTCGTCGTCATAAAGATCCACGCTAAACGTCCTGATTTCCGCAACGTCCCGCAATGCGTCGCCAGCCAGCTGCAGTTTTTCCCGACGCTTGCCAACCAGCATGATATTCACCCCCGCCGTCGCCATCCGGCGCGCAATTTCCAACCCCATTCCACTGGAGCCGCCCACGATCAACGCCCAGGAACCTTTTACCAATTTCATGATGTCTCACCTCTCTAAAGTCATTCGAAACAGGCCCCAGAGTAGGCTTCCAGAGAGAGTCAAAAAAGTAAGCACAAATTGGTCAGGTAGGCACTTATCGGTATAGATAGTTGATTCCAGACAAGAAAAAAATATTATTGCGCGACAACGCCAGTTAGGGACATACAGATAGCGCATCTCCTCCTTCGCATTGGACCTGGCTTGTACTATTATTCCGCCGGATATCCCGGGCATTATCTGATTGGACGCAAGATGCTCAAACCACTCGCATTACTTATTCTCACCAGCTTAATCAGCCACCTCGCCTGTGCGGAGGGGCCGGAACGCGTGACCTGGGCCACTCCAGAGTGGGAAGGCAGCGTGGAAAAAGACGGAACAGGACTGTACAACGAAGTCATTTTCGCCGCCTTCAAACATGTGAATATCGAGGTAAATCAGATTATCGTGCCGTGGAAGCGGGCCGAGCTGATGGTGAAAGACGGACACGCCGACATGTACGGCGGCCTCGATCCTACTGACGAGTACCCGCAAGCGCTCTACCCTATTTCCGTTATCACTGAAGCGGTCACTTTTCTGCCGGAGCACTTTGGCGAATGGAAAGGAGTCGCGTCGCTGGAGGGGAAAAACGGTGTATGGATTCGCGGTTATACGGATTATATCGACGACAAGGTGAAGCAGTATCTACAGGGAGAAGATCTGAACTCCCGGGAAAGCGCGCTATCCAAAGTCTATTTGAAGCGGGCGGACTACTACTTCGACAACCTGCGCCAGACCAACATTACTTTCAGCAATATTCTGGTGGATAAAACCCAGTTTCGCACTGAGCCGGTAACCCGGGTCTTCTTGTACATGACCTTCGCCAAAAACGAACGTGGCGAATATCTACGCGAGAAATATAACGAAGGCGTCTCTTACCTCATTGAAACCCATCAGCTCCTGCCGCTTTATGAGAAATACGGCAGAGAGTATCCCATTGAGTAGCGTCTCTTAACAGGCTTGAACCACCAGTTCAGCGCTCTCGCCAAAGGTGATCCGATGAAAAGCCGTATAGATATAATGCCTGCGCTACCGCTAGAGTAAACAGCGGGTCAATCGCCATCGTCCAGTCCAAAGTAGGCGGCTCATTGTATGGAAGCACGCCGAAGCCAAACGGCAGGATAAAAGCGTATGACACATACCAGACGACATATGCAGGCAAGGCCGCTCTCCATAGGGCCCTTCCGCCGATACGCCTGGAAAATGCGTACCCAAACAGCCCAACCATCATGGCGCATTGTATCAGCCAGTCCAGATAGTCCAGCGCGCCAGCGTTAAGCTCTATCTCCAAATAGTCTGCGCCAATGAAGGACATAATCAAAAATGGCGCCGCGAACAGATTCAACAACACATAAACCACAAAGAATATTTTCCATATGACGATTGGCTCTTTAATCGCCATTTCGCCTTCCGACACTTCGCTTTTGGGCGGCGCATACAAGTCGCTCATTCGTTGATCCTCAATTATTCCATTCTCATTTCACGATATGGTTGACGAATTGAATTAACGCCGCCATAAGCCCTGCGACTTAAATCCATAGTTATAAATACAGCGGGAGCTGACGGCGGTAACGCCCAACGGGAATATCATTGTCCAGTTAGCGTGAGCCCGCATGCCCATCTGCGGGAAGTCATATCCAAATGGCAAAACAAACAGATATAACAGCGACCAGACAGGGTAAACCCATAACAGGCATTTCCAGAACCCGGCGCGCCCGATTCTTTTGTGAAAGGCGTAGCCATAAATCGCCAGTAAGTTGATGTAGAAAAACGCTAAATCCACATAATCATGCCAGCCAAAAGACGCTTGCGTGACAATCACCGCAAACACGACTGCAATCAACGCGCATAGGCAAAAATAAAGTTTCCACCCCAGACGCCACTCGGCCAGTTTCGCCGTCAATTTCATGTGAGCGCCGCACCCAGCTACTTGTCAGCGCCTTTGACGGCGATGGGTTTGATCGCTTCCGGCTTACTGGCGACCTCATCAATTCCTTGCTTGACGAGTCGGTCGATCGACTCACTGTTATAGTGATGGTACAGCACCTTATATTCCGGGTTTTCGTCATTGCTGAACAAAATCAGCGTCTCTACGCCCTCCCCGTTTGTATAGGTCGTCTTGTAGGTGAGCGTCACAAACATACCGGACAACCCATTTGTCTGCACTTTGTCCTGCGCGCGCCATGTATCAAGGGAGTAGCTACGCAAGTCGCCATTGGCCTTTTGCACCAACCGACGAATGCTCTCCCACTCTTCAGGGTCCACGGAATCGATAAAGTGCGGCGAGTAGAAGCGGTCCGCTCCGGGTCCGCCCTCCTTGATTCTGTCGTCAAAAAAGGTTGCGGCGGCGGCCTTGGCGTCATCAACGCCTTCCACAAAACCGCAACTGGTCAGCGACAGCAATAATAGAATCCCCAAAATACGCAACATCTTTATCTCTCATTACTGGTTCTCAACGTTGGCTCGCATTATTGCTGGATTTGGGCCGAAGAAGAACCTTTTTGGCGGCGCGCGCCGCTGATCAAACCAATGGCAAATAGATATCGATGATCGCTTCATGTTCAGGAACGTCTGGATACATTGTCACGCGCTGAAGGAAGCAAGGGGTGTCGCGCAATGTTTCCCCACTCCCAGGCAGCCACTCGCCATATAAGAAGTGGAAAACCGCCCGCATGCCGGCGTCGGGGCCGATATGACGCAGCACGGCATAACGTCCCGCCGGGATTGTTTTAGCAATGACGCCGTACGGATTTTCCTCAACCGCTGAGTTGACGCCTGCGCACAAGTCCATGCGGAACGCCTCCGCTGGCGTAGACTCAGGATCGTTGTACAGAATGTTATAAGTGGCGCTGACTGAGGGAGGCCGTTTGTTGGCTTTACGCCATTCAATAAAGCGTCGGATGGACTCGCCGAGACGCTCTGGAGCGCCGTGATGTTCCAGCGCCGCAACAGGAATGGCCTCCTGTTCCAGGATATTGACTGAATAGTTCGAGTTATCCGTCTGCATAATGTCCGCCCTTGCTTTGAAAAGAAATTCATCATGATCTCGCCAAGGCTCCCACCGCGGTTGTCGCCGAAATTGGGAAGGCGTTTGCCCACATGCTTTCTTAAAGGCTCGGGAAAAGGCTTCCAGGCTGTCAAACCCGGTATTCAACGCAATATCCGTCACGCTGTAACGACTGCGATAAGCCAGCTCATGAGCGGCTTTTTTCAGCCGTCGCCATTGCACATACTTGTATACGCCCATCCCCATGCTCGCAGAAAACTGCCGGTGGAAATGAAATTTGGAGAAGTGAGCGACCTGACTCAGCTGTTCGACGCTCAAGTCATCCAACAAATGCTGATCAATGTATGCCAGCACGCGCCGCAGCCGTTTTTGATATGTGCTTACAGTCGTCTCATTCGCCATATTCGCCTCAACGGAGAGCAGTGTGGCAGCGCATGCGCAGATTCGCCTGATTGATCTTGCTGACTATCGCTGACGGCGGCAGTCTGGGCTTAACCAGCAAAAGCGCCGCCAAAAACAGGCTCACTTCAGCCCCAGTTTCTTGGCCATTTTATGCAGATTGCTCGAATCCACCTCCAACTCACGAGCGGCGGCGGCCCAGGAGCCATCGTGACGATTCACCGACTCGCGGATAACTTCGCGCTGACAGTCCTCTACGGCAGCGCGCAGGGAGCGGACACGCGGATAACTCAGGCTTTCTGATGGTGCGCTTTTTCTGGGCGCCGACACCGCGTCGCCATAATCCAGGTCCAGTAACGCCGCATCCAGCGTCACAATGTCATTTCTATTAGCGCCCCGACTGATCGCCTTAAGCGCCGCGCGACTGATGACATGTTCCAACTCCCGCACATTACCCGGCCAGGAGTATGCGCACAGCGCCTGCTCCGCCGCACGCGACAGCCGCAGACTGCGTACGCCCAGGCGGGAGCGGTTAAGTTCCAAGAAGTGCCCCGCCAGCACCAGCACGTCTGAGCCCCGCTCGCGCAACGGTGGAATCCATACAGGATAGACGGACAGGCGGTGATACAGATCCGCCCGAAAGTCGCCGGCGCGAACGCTGTCTTTCAACTGTCGGTTGGTCGCGGCGATGACCCGCACATCCACCTGCCTGGGTTTGTCCTCACCCAGGCGTTGAATCTCGCCGTTCTGCAGCGTCCGCAACAACTTCGCCTGCACGCTGAGCGGCAGCTCTCCCACTTCATCCAGAAAGATCACTCCGCCTTGCGCCGCCTCAAAACGACCTGCGCGATCCGCCGAAGCCCCCGAAAAGGCGCCTTTGCTATGACCGAACAATTCACTCTCCACCAGCGATTCCGGCAGCGCCGCGCAATTCACGTGGATCAACGGCCGTTCCCGACGCGGCGAGCGACTGTGCAGCCGCCGCGCAAACAGCTCTTTACCCACCCCTGTTTCCCCCATCAGCAACACCGGTAGTTCTGAGTCCGCCACCACGTCCAGTTCCCGCAGCAGGTTTCGGATGCTGTCGCTGGAGCCAATGATCTCGCCTTCCTCCTGCGCTACGCCCCGCCGATCGCCATCCTGCCGCATCAGCGCCAGATTTCGGCGCTCCTGCTCCAGTCGGGTCACTCTTACCGACGCTTCGATGATCAGCGTAAAACGCGCCAGATCCTGCTGCGCCAGGGCGTCAAAAGTGCCTTCCTGCAACGCATCCAGGGTCACCGCTCCCCACAGGATGCCATCCACATAGAGGCTCACGCCCATACAGTCATGTACGGGCAAAGGCTCGCCGACACAGCTCTCCAGCAGACCGTCGTAAGGATCGGGCAAGCTCGAATCGCAGGGGAAACACACTGGCCGTCGACTGGCCAGAATCGCCGCAAGCCGGGGATGCTTTGCGATAATAAAACGGCGTCCCAGGGTTTCCACCACCAGCCCCTCCGCCGCCAGCGGCCGCAGACTGTCGCCATCAAGCCGTAATAGCGCCACCGCGCCGCAGTGGAAATATTCCCGCATGGCGTTCATTAAGCGCTGATAACGCACCGCATGGGGCAGCTCCGTCACCAGGTCCGCCAATAGACTGGCTTCAATCATGGTATTAATCACCTTAAAAGGGTTTTTATCACCCTATTCGATTTGGGTAAAAAACACCATATGTAATTTTTACTCTATAAATATCAATAACATAATCAATGGCACAAAGGTTGCGATGGCTATGGCGAGTTAATCACTATCAAAGGAAACCCGCCATGACCTTACTGGATCGCCCCGTCGGCTGGATCGCTCGCAACCTCCCCGGCTCCACCCGCCTCTTTCGTGAATACCAACTGGATTTTTGTTGCGGAGGCGCGAAGAAGTTACGTGATGCGCTGGCTGAAAAAGAAGTAGAGCCGGACCTTGTGCTGCAACGGCTCAACGCCCTGCAGGAAGAGCCTGCGGACACTTGGAGCCAGGCCGGCCGTCCTGAACTGATCGACCATATCCTCACCCGCTACCACGCCCGCCATCGCGAACAGCTTCCGGAGCTGATACACCTCGCTCGCCGCGTGGAGCATGTTCACGGGGAGCGAGAGGAATGTCCCAATGGACTCGCCCAGCACCTGACGGAAATGCTCCAGGAGTTGGAAAGCCACATGATGAAAGAGGAGAACATTCTATTTCCCATACTGCTGGCGGGAATGAGCGGCATGCAGGCGCAAGGCCCTATTTCCGTCATGCGCATGGAGCATGATCAGCACGGCGACGCACTAGCGCATCTGGAGGCGTTGACCAACAACATCACGCCACCCAAAGGCGCCTGCAACACTTGGCGCGCGCTATACACCGGCCTCGCCCAACTGCGTGACGACCTGATGCAGCACATCCATCTAGAAAACAACATATTGTTCGCCGACGCCGTGGAGAACGCCCATGTCTGACTATCGTAAACTCTGGTGGCTGCTCATCGCCGTACTGGGCGCCACCTTCTGCTTGCTTGGTTTCTTTGGCCGCGAGGTTTACCGGCAGGCGCCGCCGATTCCGGAGCGTTATGTCACCACTTCGGGCGAGACCATTTTTACCCAGGAAAATATTCTCGATGGGCAAACCGCCTGGCAGTCCGTAGGCGGCATGCAACTGGGTTCAATCTGGGGGCACGGCGCCTATCAGGCGCCGGACTGGACTGCAGACTGGCTGCACCGTGAACTGGTGCGCTGGCTTGAGCTGGCGGCGCAGGAGGTCTACGGCGCGGCTTACACGGACCTGGATGACGAACGGCAAAACATCCTGCGCCATCGCCTGAAAAACGAATACCGCACCAACACCTACAACACAGACAGTGGAGCGGCGACAGTGAGCCCTCGACGCGCTCAGGCCATGGCGGATATCTCAGATTACTACAGCCGCCTGTTCAGCGACGCAGTGGAGTTACAGGGAACTCGCGAAAGTTACGCCATGAAGGAAAATACCCTGCCCGACGCCCAACGCAGAGAAAAACTCGCCGCCTTTTTCTTCTGGACCGCCTGGGCCGCCGCCACGCAAAGACCTGACAGCGACGTCACCTACACCAACAACTGGCCCCATGAGCCCTTGATAGACAACCGCCCCACCGCTGAAAACATCATGTGGTCCATTGTCAGCGTCGCCCTGCTGATCGCCGGCGTCGGCCTGCTGATTTGGGGCTGGGCGTTCCTGCATAAACATGATGAAGCGGAGCCCGTGGCGCCGCAATCAGATCCACTGACCCGTTTCGCGCTGACGCCTTCTCAACTGGCGCTGGGCAAATACCTGTTCCTGATTGTCGCCCTGTTCGCCTTCCAAGTGCTGGTCGGCGGCTTCACCGCCCACTACACCGTTGAAGGTCAGCACTTTTATGGTCTTGATGTCTCCCAATGGTTTCCCTATTCGCTGGTGCGCACCTGGCATATTCAGAGCGCGCTGTTCTGGATCGCCACCGGCTTTCTTGCCGCAGGCTTGTTTCTTGCGCCCATTATTAACGGCGGCAAAGACCCCAAATATCAGAAGCTGGGCGTCGACATCCTGTTCTGGGCGCTAGTCGTGGTGGTGGTTGGCTCCTTTGTCGGCAACTGGCTGGCCATCGCACAGATTATGCCGCCAGAGCTGAATTTCTGGCTTGGCCATCAAGGGTATGAGTATGTGGATCTGGGACGGCTCTGGCAGATCGGTAAATTCCTCGGTGTCGCGTTCTGGCTGGTATTGATGCTGCGGGGAATCGTCAATGGCCTGCGACGTCCCGGCGATAAAAACCTGTTAGCGTTGTTGACCGCGTCCGTGATCGCTATTGGTCTGTTTTACGGCTCCGCCTTTTTCTACGGCGAGCGCACACATCTTTCCATCATGGAATACTGGCGCTGGTGGGTGGTGCACTTATGGGTGGAAGGCTTCTTCGAAGTATTCGCCACAACCGCGCTGGCGTTTATTTTCTCCACCATGGGACTAGTGTCGCGGCCCATGGCGACCACCGCCAGCCTGGCTTCGGCGTCACTGTTTATGCTTGGGGGCGTTCCCGGAACGTTTCACCATCTTTACTTCGCTGGCACCACGACGCCCGTGATGGCTGTCGGCGCCACCTTCAGCGCGCTGGAAGTGGTTCCTTTGATCGTGCTGGGCTACGAAGCCTGGGAGAACTGGCGTTTAAAAGCACGAGCCCCATGGATGGAAAACCTGAAATGGCCGCTACTGTGCTTTGTCGCCGTCGCCTTCTGGAACATGCTGGGAGCAGGCGTGTTCGGCTTCCTGATCAACCCGCCGATTTCGCTGTATTACATCCAGGGATTGAACACCACGCCCGTACACGCTCACTCGGCCCTGTTTGGCGTCTACGGCTTCCTGGCCCTGGGCTTCACTCTGTTGGTGCTGCGTTATATCCGTCCCCATATGGTCTTTAGCGATCGTTTGATGAAAACCGGCTTCTGGTGGCTGAACGCAGGATTGGCGTTGATGGTCGTCGTCAGCCTGGCCCCAATCGGGCTGCTGCAATTCTACGCCAGCGCCAGCCAGGGTCTGTGGTACGCGCGCAGCGAGCTTTTCATGCAACAGGACATCATGGAAACTCTACGCTGGGCGCGCACTTTCGGCGACGTAATCTTTATCGTCGGCGCTTTCGCCATGGGCTGGCAGGTGGTGCGTGGTTTGTTCGGCGAATCAGGGGAATCGCTACAGGCTGACGCAGTGGCGGAATAATCCCTTCCTATGACGGAAGACCCGGAAATCTTATTTAGGTTTGCGGGTCTTTTTGTTTATTATCTGGGGTCGTTGCAGCCCTGACGCCATCGTCGTCCGTTTATGGTTTCGAGTCTATGTCCGAAGATACCGTCCCCTTGAAAACGCCTCCATTGGAAAGCGCCCGTATGGTGGAAACCATTTATGGCTGCAAATGGTCGCTGACCGTCTTCAGTCTGCTGGCGAACGGCGTCAATCGTCCCGGTGAAATGGTGCGTCGGGTGGATGGCCTGACGACCAAAGTGCTTAACGACTGCCTGCGCAAAAACCAGAGCTTCGGCATTATCAAACGCATCGCCTACCCGGAAATCCCGCCGCGTGTGGAATATGAAATCACTCCATTCGGACGCAAGTTCATCCGCATTCTGGACGATCTGGAAAAGCTGCAGGACGAAATAATGGCCGCCAGCAAGGATGCGCATCAGCGATGAAGTCACAACCCAAATTAGTGATGTTGCCAGGCATGGACGGGACCGGGGATTTGTTTGCGCCATTTCTGGAGTGTATCCCTCAGATTGAGACGCAGATTATTCCGCTGCCGCAGACCGGCGCCCAGGACTATGACTCGCTGGCCGCTTACGTTCGCGAACAGCTTCCTGACGACGACTTCTATCTGCTGGCGGAGTCCTTTTCCGGCCCTATCGGCGCGCTGTTGGCGGCGGATGGCGTCCCGGGCCTGCAAGGCGTCATCTTCGTCGCCACGTTTTTATCGATCCCCAGTCCTTGGGCGGTATGCGTCGGTCGACGGCTGCCGCTGCAAGGAATGATGCGTCTGCCTTTTTCCAGTTGGACGCAGCGACGCCTGTTGCTGGGCCCGGATGTCGGCGATGACTTCCTGCAACATTTCACTGCCGCAGTGCGCTCTATACCGACGGCGACGCTCAAGGCGCGCCTGGAGACGCTGCAGCACCTGCACTGGCGTCACGAGCCGGTCTCTTCGCCCTCTATCTACCTGCAAGCCACCGACGATTATTTAGTGTCGCCAGGCAAAGCGCTGGAAATCCAACAGCATTTCCCAGACAACCGTCTGGTGCGCATCCAGGGCCCTCACTTTCTGCTCCAGGCCAACCCCGCCGCCTGCGCCCGCACCCTCCTGGATACCTTATCCATATGGGAAAGCCGCCGGCGCGCAGCCAGGTCCTGACGTCATCCGCCACAAAGGCGTATACTCGGATGAAGTTCATGGGATAGAGGCCGCTCATGTACAAACTTATAAGCTGGGTCGCTTTGGCGACTCTATGCGTATCGCCCTGGTTAGGCGGGTGTGACGCTCAGTTCCACATCGCCGTCAATTCAGGTTGCGATGATCCTGCGCCGCTGGAAGGCGACATTGCAGGCCTTGAAAGCGGCGCTACTGTGTTTCTGAAGTCTGGGAATGACGCGCTGAGCGAGGCGAACCGCATGTCCGAACAGTTCTCCATAGAAGTGGCGGCGATTGATGTGGATGGCGGCAGCTTCTTTATCTACACCTCCAGCTCCACTCTGGGCTCTCTGCGCTGCGAGGGCGTGGTCGCCAGCGTCCGCATATCCTGACCGGCTCAATCTGACTGCCGTCTCACCCTGGCCAAGCGGAGCCGCCCTCCACCGTTCTTTCCACTTCCAATAGCGCGTCCGCCGGCGGCTCCACGAAGTAGCGGCGCATCAGTTCTTTATCCCGTCCCGCCGCTTTCAAACGATCAAAGCTTTTCTGCAACGCCTGTTTGACGGCGTCAGACGTTTTCGGACTCACCACCGCCCACAAGCGTCCAGACAGTTCTTCGATTCTGAACAGTTTCTCGAAGTTGGACGGGTTGAGATTCACCTCTTTCAGACGAATCGGAAAGCTGACTTCGACCTGCATCATGAGATCTGTAAAGCCGCGATACTCGCGCATGATGTTCTGCGAGTTATGCACCACCGTCTCCACCATCGTATTGTCCGGCGGGAAACCAATGCCCTTGCGTTTCAGCAGCTCTTCAAAGTTACTGCCGCTTTGCACGCTGATGCTGTAGCCCTTACCAAGGATATCCTCCCAGCCCTTCGCTTGAATATCTTCCCGAGAGCTGAGTTTATAGAGATACACGTCGTAAGGCGCCACCCAGCCCAACCAGTGGAATTTTGTCTCCCTCTCAGGGGTGCGCGACAGGGAAAAGAAGACGACGTTCGGCTGACTCTCCGCCAACAGCATCGCCCGCTTCCAGGGCGCGAACATAATGCTGCTCTCAATGTCGTTTTCTTTGGCGACCTCCGCCATCACTTCCTTCATAAAGTCGATCACGAAGCCAGTGTACTCGCCATGCCCCGTCATCACCTGCAATGGAGGAAAATCCTGGGTCACCAGCAAAACCTTTTCTTTCGCCATCGCGCCGTCAATCATGGCGATGAGAGCAAGGGTAAATAATAGTCTTTCCGTCAGGCGCCTCATCAGGGTTCCTTAGATAACAATTGAGCCGCACCGGGCGACGCTTTATTGAGTATAGTCTCGGTCGCTGTCCGCCATTGCGTTCCGTGCTTGCGTTTGCGAACTGGGACAATTCGCATACACTTAATCTATTAGCGGATTGTCATGATGACATAACGGGAAAGACTCAAAGTCTTTCGCAGGATATGTTTTTCACTTGCGCGGCCGTCTAACCATGAATACCTGTCTCTGGCGCTTCTTGCTTCTTGGGTGGGCTTTGAGCCTGATATCCTTCGCTCACGCCGCCGACGCCAAACGCGTCGTCCGCCTCACCAATGGCGAATGGCCGCCCTATGTCTCTCAGGAACTCAAGTACGATGGCGTCGTATCGCTGATCGTCAAAGAGGCCTTCGCCAGTGAAGGTTACGAAGTCAAATTCACCTTCCTGCCCTGGAAGCGCGCCCTGCAGAGCGCACAGGACGGCGAGTGGGACGGCTCCATCCTGTGGGCCTATCGCGAAGAGCGCACCCAGTACTTCATCTATAGCGACCCGATCTCCAGCACCCAGTATGTATTTTTTCATCTGCGCAACGCCGAGTTTGACTGGAAAGATTTCAGCGACCTGAAAAAATACCGTTTCGGACTGACCCTGGGTTACAACTACAACGACAAATTCATGGACATGGTGCGTAATGAGGAAATTGCCCACGACTACGCCAGCGACATCGTCAGCAGCTTCAAAATGATGTTCAAACACCGGGTGGATGTGGTGCCGGAAGATGTCGAAGTGGGTTACTTCATCTTATCCAGCGAATTCGCCCCCGGCGTCGACCGCATGGTCACCAGCCATTTGAAGCCGTTGTCCGAGGAGAAGCACTATCTTTTGATGTCCCGTCGCACTCCCGACGCCAATGAGTTAATCGAGGCGTTCAATCGCGGCTTGAAGAAGATGCGCGCAAGCGGACGCCTGGAGTCGCTGTTTGAAAAGTCCCGCATGGGCGACTTCATTCAGAAAAAATAGGCGCTACCTCACTGCCTCCCGGCAGATTTCCCCCAGCCTGCGCACCGCCGTCTGCGCCTTTTCATCAAACGGCCAGCCCGCGTTCAATCGGATGCAGTGACGATAGCGTTCTGTAATGGAAAAAACCGTCCCCGGGGAAATACTCAGGCCTTCCTGCGCCGCCCGCTGAAACACTCGCCAGCCATCGCATTGCGGCGGCAGAGTCACCCATAGCACATACCCGCCCTCCGGCTCCGTGACGGTGGAGCCGGCAGGAAAAGACTGCAATATGGCCCGGCTCATGGCGTCCACCTGTTGCGCCAGACTCAAGCGCAACTTGCGCAAGTGGCTGCGATATTCGCCGCAGTGCATGAAGTCCGCCAAGGCCGCCTGCAAAGGCAGGTTGATGCTGATCGTGAGCGCCCGGCGGTGCTGCAATGCAGCCTGTCGCCATTTACCCGGCGCGCACCAGCCCAGGCGATACGCCGGCGTCAGCGTTTTCGATACGGAGCCGCACCAAAATACCCAGCCCTCGTCATCCCAGGATTTAATGGGCAGCGGTCGCTGGCGGCCATAGCCGCACTCACCGAAGATATCATCTTCAATCACCGGGCATTGGTGCGCCGCCGCCCAGGCGGCGATGTCCTTTTTTTCCTGCGCCGACAGCGTAAACCCAAGCGGGTTATGGTTATTGGCGCTCAACAGGCAGGCCTTCACATCCGGCCGCGCCATTGCTGCGCGCAAACGCTCCGGGTAAATGCCCCGGTAATGCAACGGAATCTCCAGCACCTTGCGTCCGAGACTTTCTATCACCTGCAACAGTCCACTGAAACAGGGGGTCAACACCGCCACCGTTTCTCCAGGTTGCGTACACAACTGTAGTCCCAAACTCACCGCATCCATGCCGCCATTGCAGATCATCAGATCATCCGGCGAGAACGCCATGCCATCGTCTTTGAAATGCCGCGCCAGCGCCTCCCGCAACCCCACGTCGCCTTGCGCGGGACCGTAATGAAACAAACGCTCGCCCAGGCGCCGGGAAGCGCGGATCAGGCTGCGCTGCAGCATGTCGGAAGGAACCAGCGAAGGCGCTAACAGGGAAACCCCGAAAGGCGCAAAATCCCGACGGCTGGACACAGCCTGCACTTCTTCGATCGCACCAATGTTGGCGACCCGCGCAGCGCGCCCCGTGAACACCGGCAATTCCGGTCCCGCAGGAAGCTTTTCTTTATGCCTGACGTAAAAACCAGATTGCGGCCGCGCCTGGACAAAGCCCTCCGCCTCCAACTGGCGGTAGCACTGCAGCGCCGTTGTCAGGCTGACCTCACGCTGACGGCTGAAGCGCCGCACCGAGGGCAGGCGCTCCCCGGGTTGCAGGCGACCGCTATGGATATCTTGCATCAGGCTTTCCGCCAGGGTTTGATATAACGCAGGCAAATTGTACTCTTTTTATGGAAGTGAATTGTCACTGTTATGCTTTCACTCCTGCTCCGATAATGCAATGCATATTTAGCAACCTTACTCAGGAGCGCCGCCATGTCGCAGCTACACGACGATTTTCACGACCTGGACAGATTGACCACTGACGTTCGCCAATGGTGCCTGGACTTCATCCGTTCCGCCGACGATCGTCCTGCGGCCATGACCGCCGACATCACTCCCCCCGCATTAGCCGCGCCGGAGCTTGGTGAGGGCGCGGAGGCAGCCGTGGCGCGCTTCATCAAGGAGGTCAGCCCCCATCTTGCCGCCGCCATAGGCCCCAGATATTGGGGCTTCGTTACCGGTGGAGTGACTCCAGCCGCGCTGCTGGGAGACTGGATCGCAGCAGCGGTGGATCAGAACCTGTCCACCCCGGGAGACTCCATCGCCTCTGCGCTGGAAGTTCAAACCATTGAGTGGCTGCTCGACCTTTGCGATCTACCGGACAGTTTTTCCGGTTGCCTGACCACCGGCGCCACCGCATCCAATCTATTGGGGATTCTCTGCGGTCGTCAGTTCGCAGGCCAAAGACAAGGCGTGGATATCGCCGCTGACGGGTTATCCGGCGTTGCGGTGGAAGTGTTCTCCGCTACGCCTCACGCCAGCGCTCTAAAAGGCATGGCGATCGCCGGATTGGGGCGCAAGCGCCTGGTTCAGGTAGCGCGGCTCGCCGACAGTGAAGCTATGGATGTGGACGCCTTGCGTATTGCTCTGGAGAGCAGCGACTGTGTGGGGAAAATCGTACTCTCCAGCGCCGGAACGGTGACAGGTACGGATTTTGACGACCTTGAAGCCATCGCCGACCTGTGTGAGCAACACGGAGCCTGGCTGCATGTGGACGGCGCTTTCGGCTTGTTCTCCCGCTTGCTGGAAGATCGACGCGGTTGGACCAGGGGGCTGGAGCGCGCCGACTCCATCACCTCCGATGCGCACAAATGGCTGAATACGCCTTATGATTGCGGCATCTTCTTCTGTCGTCATATGTCAGTGTTACAGACCTGCCTGGAAGTGCCCGCGCCTTATCTGGCGGTAAACAGCGTCACGCCGTCGTTCATGAATCTGGGAATCGAGAACTCGCGCCGTTTTCGCGCTCTGCCCTTGTGGATCAGCCTGTTAGCTTACGGCAAGGCAGGCATCCGTCAGATAGTTAAAGACAATTGTTCGCAGGCTGAACGCCTGGCTCAATGGCTGGAACAGTCACCTGACTACGAATTGCTCAAGCCGGCCAAACTCAATGTGGTGGTGTTTCGTCCTCAAGGAATAGATGACGCAGAAGTCGCCCCTTTCCTGCAGCGACTCAACGCCACCGGGGAAGTCTTTATGACGCCGGGCCAATGGCGGGGACGCAGCGCCATTCGGGCGGCATTCAGCAACTGGCGCACCACGCGGGACGATGTTGATCATGTCTGCGCCTTGCTGGAGAGAAACGCCCAGCGATAATCAGCGTCCGGAGCGCCAACAGGCCCAAGGGAACCTCTGAAAAACTACCTGCGTTGCCATTGCTGCGTCAAAAGTCGTCTCAAAATGCTCATTTATTCACGATAAACTGCGCTTTTTCAGCGACTTTTTCCTTGCACTGGCGGCCTCGCCAACGTTTTTCAGAGGTTCCCTAGGCCTGATATCGGGTCATGCGTTTGATGAAGGGCGCCAGGGAGAAGCCCAGCTGCGGCGACAGCTTTTTCGCAGCGGCGGTCAGCTGTTTTTCGGTGAACTCCACAGCGGGCTTGCCCGCCAGGATAATCCAGTTGCCTTCCTGGGTGGCGCATAGATAGACACTGCGAAAGCGCCGCCCCAACTCCGCCAGCATGACTTTTTCCAGGCGATGATCCACCCAGCAGTTCATCACCAGCCAGCCATCGTCGCTCAACAGGCGGTCGCTCTGCTCAAGAAAGTCCGGTTGCAGCAGGCGGCCGTCCAATCCCTCTCCGGTAAATACGTCGCACAGAAGCAGGTCTGCGGAATGCGCCGGGGCCGTCTCCAAATAGGACGCAAAGTCAGCAATGGTAACCTGAACCCGTTCGTCCCGCGGCAACTGGAAAAAGCGCTGCGCCACCCGCATCACTTCCGCCCGCAGCTCCACCGCCTGCAACTGCAGGTCAGGAAGCCGATGATACAGACAGTTGATCAGGCTGCCGCCGCCCAAGCCCAACATGACAGCCCGCCTCGGCTCATGCAGCAATAGACACAACAGCATGGCGCGGGTATAGCCGTGCGCCAGCAAAGAGGGGTTGTCTTTCAGCAGACAGCTTTGTTCATCGTTCGAGCCGAATCCCAGATAGCGTTTCTGGCCGTCGTCAAACACCTGAATGCACCCGAATTCGTCATAGGTGCGAAATATTTCTCTACCGGGAATCGCCATAAAAAGTACGCCAGGGCGTCATCTTCGTCTTAAAAAATCGCGCAAAGTGTAAATTGCGCCGGGGACAAAAAACAGTAGTCGGCGCCCCGGACACTATCGCCTTAATGGGAACTTAAATTAAGCGTTATGGCCATATACCCTCTTTCGCCCCGTTTTGATACGCCCAGCATGGTCGGCGCCCCACATCAATACGTAGATATACAAAAAGTACATATAGGTATACGGCATTTCGATTGACCAAGTTAGCGCCTCTCTCCACACTCGTTGTCCAATGACTGGCATGATGCGTAATTAACAATAACTTAAAACTGATGCTGTACCATCACAGAGGCCTCGTGCGCTCTGAAAACGGGTCAGCCTCGTAACCAGTCCGCTATGGAAAAAACAATAAAACCATTGAGGACATCAACATTAAGACGAGAGGATTTTATGAGTTTTAAATCTCGCACAGGGAAAATATTTTCCGCCTTAACGCTGACACTTTCTCTGCTGGGAGCGCCCATCGCCCAAGCTGACACAACACTAAGAATCGGCAACCAGGGTGAGCCGGCGTCACTGGACCCTCATTTCCTCAGCGGTGACTGGGAGAACCGCATCGCTGGGGATCTTTTTATGGGCCTGACGACCGAAGACCCTGAAGGCAACGCCATCCCCGGCGCCGCAGAGAGCTGGACCGTTAGCGACGACGGACTGGTTTACACATTTAAAATCCGCGACCACAAATGGAGCGATGGCCAACCTGTTACCGCACAGGATTTTGAATACGCCATGCGCCGGATCCTGTTGCCGGAAACGGCGGCGGAATACGCTTCACTGCTGTATATCATCAAAAACGGCGAAGAGCTGAACACCGGCAAAGCCAAGCCTGAAGACCTGGGCGTACACGCGCTGGACGACAAAACCCTGGAAATCACGCTGAAAGGACCTGCGCCTTTCCTGATCAGCATGCTGACCCACTACACCGCTTTCCCTGTGCCCAAGCATATCGTTGAAAAATACGGTAAGGACTGGACCAAGAAAGAACATATCGCCACCAACGGCCCCTACAAGCTGGTGGAATGGCTGCCTAACACCCACGTCAAAGTGACCAAGAACGAACTGTTCTGGGACGCGGCGAACGTGAAAATCGACAACGTCATTTTCTATCCACAGGAAGACGCTGCGGCGCTGATCAAGCGTATGCGCGCCGGCGAGATCGACTGCATCTACAAATTTCCTTCCGGCCAGATCGATTGGCTGCGTCAAAACATGCCAGAGGAAACCAAGATCGCGCCTTACCTCGGCACTTACTACTATCCGATCAACACCAAGCGCGCGCCGTTCACTGACAAGCGCATTCGTCAGGCCCTGTCCATGGCTATCGACCGTGAAATCATCATGGACAAAGTGCTGAAAACCGGCGAGCTGCCTGCCTACAGCATGGTTCCCCCTGGCACCAGCAACTACAAAGAGCCTTCTTACGTCACCTGGAAAAGCATGCCGATGGCGGACCGCATCACTAAAGCCAAAGAGCTGATGAAAGAAGCGGGTTACGGCGACGACAAACATTTGAAAGTGCAATTGCGCTACAACACTGACGACAACCACAAGCGTATCGCTATCGCTGTTGCGCAAATGTGGAAGAAGATCGGCGTTGAAACTGAACTGTTCAACAGCGAAGTTAAAGTTCACTACGCTGAACTGAAGCAAGGCAACTTCGAAGTCGCTCGCGCTGGCTGGGTGGCTGACTACAACGATCCGCAAAACTTCCTGTTCCTGCTGGAGAGCACCTCCAAATCGTTGAACTACGGTAACTACGACAATCCTGAGTACGATAAGCTGATGGAAGACGCTTACCTTGAGTCTGACCTGAAGAAACGCGCGCAGATCATGGGCAAAGCAGAAGCGATCGCCATGGAAGACGCTCCTATCATTCCTATCTACTACTACGTGTCCAAGAATCTGGTCTCCACCAAAATCAAAGGCTGGAAAGACGCTATCAACGATACGCACCGCACTCGCTGGTTAAGTATCGAGAATTAATCGCTAAACCTTTTCGCGGAGGCGCCCTTATGGGCGGCCTCCGCTCAGCCTATTCTGCGTAACCGTTATGTTGAACTATTTCATTCGGCGGGTGTTGGCGTCTATTCCAACCCTGCTCATCGTTATTACTATCGCTTTTTTCATGATGCGGATCGCACCCGGCGGTCCCTGGGATAAAGAACGTTCGCTGCCTCCGGAAATCGAAGCGAACATTATGAAAGCCTACGACATGGACAAACCCTTGGTGGAGCAATACTTCATCTACCTCGGCAAGATCCTGGTGGGCGATTTCGGGCCGTCATACAAATTCCGCGACTTCAGCGTCACCGACCTGCTCATGGGAGGTTTCCCGGCAAGCTTACAGATAGGCGGTATGGCGATTTTCCTCGCGGTCATATTCGGCACTTTATTTGGAGCGATGGCCGCCTTGCGCAAAAACAGCGCAGCCGATTACTCCGTGATGACCATGGCCATGACCGGCATCGCCATCCCCAACTTCGTCATGGCGCCGGTGCTCACTCTGATTTTCGGCGTATATCTATCCTGGCTGCCGGTGGCGGGCTGGGGCGACGGCTCATTCCAATACAAAATTCTGCCAGTGCTCGCCCTGGCGTTGCCGCAGATCGCTTATATTGCGCGACTGACCCGCGGCAGCATGATTGAAGTCCTGCATTCCAACTATATTCGCACCGCCCGCGCCAAAGGTCTGCGCGAGCGTCTGGTGCTGCTGCGTCATGCTCTGAAAGGCGCCATGTTGCCCGTCGTTTCTTACCTTGGTCCCGCCACCGCCGCCGTTATCACCGGCTCAGTCGTTATCGAAACGATTTTCGATATTCCCGGCATCGGTCGTTACTTCATCCAAGGCGCCCTTAACCGGGACTACCCCCTGGTAATGGGAACCGTCATTTTCTACGGCGTGCTCATTATCGTTCTGAACCTCATTGTCGACATGCTGTACGGCCTGCTCGACCCTAAAGTCCGTCTTCACGACTGATGGGAGGCGCAGATGAATCAATCCCAGGATCAAGCAATGTACAGTCAAAAAAGTAAGCTCGCCGCCATGATGCCCGATGCGGAAAACACCATCGAAGGGCGCAGTTTGTGGCAGGACGCCAGACGCCGTTTGTTCCAGAACAAGGCGGCGGTGGTGTCCATGGCGATTCTCGCCATCATCGCGCTCATGGCCATTTTCGCGCCTTTCCTGAGCCCGCACCCACTCGATGAAATCTATTGGGACCGCATTCAGGCCGCTCCGGATTACGCCAACGCGCACTGGTTCGGCACCGACAGCAGCGGGCGCGACCTGTTTATCCGCGTTCTCTACGGCGCTCGCGTGTCTTTGATGGTAGGCATTCTCGCCACCGGCGTGAGTCTGATTATCGGCGTCACCTATGGCGCTATTTCCGGCTACTTCGGCGGCAAGGTGGACAACTTTATGATGCGCTTCGTCGACATCATGTACTCCCTGCCGTTCATGTTCTTCGTCATCCTGTTGATGGTGGTGTTCGGCCGCAATATATTCCTTATCTTCGTCGCCCTGGGGGCGGTGGAGTGGCTGACCATGGCGCGTATCGTGCGCGGTCAGACGCTGTCCATCAAGCGCAAGGAATACGTGGAAGCGGCGCATGCAGGCGGCGTCAGCAACCTGAAAATTATCTTCCGTCATATCATTCCGAATGTTCTGGGCCCGGTGATCGTTTACGTCACTCTGACAGTGCCCCAGGTCATTCTGACCGAGAGTTTCCTGTCGTTCCTGGGCTTAGGGGTGCAGGAGCCGCTGACCAGCTGGGGCGTGCTGATTTCCGAAGGCGCCAAGCTGATGGAAATGGCTCCCTGGATGCTGATTTACCCGGCTATTTTCCTGGCCACCACCCTGTTTTGCTTCAACTTCATCGGCGACGGGCTGCGTGACGCGCTCGATCCCAAAGACAGATAACGGCGGAGATTTTCATCATGCAACCCTTATTGGAAGTAAGCCACCTGGAAACCAAGTTCAACACCCCGGATGGGAAGGTGAATGCGGTTAACGACGTGAGCTTTCAGTTGTTTCCCGGGGAAAGTCTGGGCATCGTGGGAGAATCCGGTTCCGGCAAAACCCAGGTGTTCATGTCAATCATGGGACTGCTGGCGGATAATGGTAAGTCCACCGGCAGCGTGCTTTTCAAGGGAGAGGAAATTCTCGGCCTGTCGAAAGAAAAGCTGAACAAAGTGCGCGGCAGCGATATGTCACTGATTTTTCAGGACCCAATGACATCGCTGAACCCATTCCTGAAAGTTTCCAAACAATTGACGGAAGTACTGGTGGAGCACACTGGCGTCTCAATGCAGGAAGCGCGCGCCCGTTGTATTGAGATGCTCAGCAAAGTCGGTATTCCCGAACCCGCCAAGCGCTTCGATATGTATCCCCATGAGTTCTCCGGCGGCATGCGTCAGCGTGTGATGATCGCCATGGCCCTGCTGTGTCAGCCGGACCTGCTGATCGCCGACGAGCCCACCACAGCTTTGGACGTGACCATTCAGGCGCAGATTCTCAAGCTCATGGCGGAGCTGAAGCGAGAAATGAATACCGCGATCATCATGATCACGCACGATCTGGGCGTCGTGGCGGGGCTTTGCGATCGCGTGCTGGTGATGTATGGCGGTCGGATTGTGGAGTCAGGCACCGTACGGGAGATTTTCTACAATCCCAAGCACCCGTACACCATGGGACTGCTGGCCTCCATGCCGCGTCTGGACGGCGCCGGACACAGCTCTCTGCAGGCGATTCCCGGGCAGCCGCCCAACCTGCAGAACCTGCCTCAGGGATGTTCTTTTCATCCCCGCTGTCCGTACGCCCAAGACCGCTGCAAGCTGGATGATCCGCCGTTGCGTAAAGTCGGCGAGAATCGCTTGAGCGCCTGCCTTCTGGAGACTCATTCATGACCCAAGCCAACGCAATTGAACAAAGCGCGGGAAATAGCGCCATTCCCACAGGCAAGACCATACTGACCGTCAACGATCTGAAAGTGCACTTCCCTCTCGGCAGTGACGGCTTTTTCAAGAAAAACGACCGCTTTGTAAAAGCCGTCGACGGCGTCTCCTTTGAAGTGCGCGAAGGGGAAACACTGGGCATTGTGGGCGAATCCGGCTGCGGCAAGTCCACACTGGGGCGGGCCGTATTGCAGTTAATTTCGCCAACAGACGGCAAGGTCGTCTGGCTGGGACAGGACATCGCGGGACTGGACAGTAAAACCATGCGTCCTCACCGCAAGTCCATGCAGATTATCTTCCAGGACCCACTGGCCAGCCTTAACCCGCGCCGCACTATCGGCGATATCATCGCTGAGCCGCTGATGACGTTCTATCCAGAACTCAGCAAGCAGCAGCGTCGCGACAAAGTCAAAGCCATGATGGACAAAGTGGGTCTGCTGCCGCAGATGATCAACCGCTATCCGCACGAGTTTTCCGGCGGCCAATGTCAGCGTATCGGCATTGCCCGGGCGATGATTCTGCAGCCCAAGCTGATTGTCTGCGATGAGCCGGTTTCGGCGCTGGACGTCTCCATCCAGGCGCAGATCATCAACCTGCTGACGGAACTGCAAAAAGAATTCGGCATGTCGCTGCTGTTTATCAGCCACGACCTGTCGGTGGTTCGCCACGTGAGCCATCGGGTGATGGTGTTGTATCTGGGCAAGGTGATGGAGCTTGCGGACAAAGAGTCGATCTATCGGGAGCCCAAGCACCCTTACACCAAGGCTCTGATTTCCGCGGTGCCGATTCCGGACCCGGATATCGAGCGCCAGAAAGAACAGATCGTTTTGAAGGGCGACCTGCCCTCCCCGATCAACCCGCCCAGCGGCTGCGTCTTTCGCACGCGCTGCAACTACGCAGAAAGCCGCTGCGCGGAGAAGATCCCGGTGCTTGAACATACCGGCGCGGACCATCAGGTCTCGTGCCTGAAATGGAAGGAAATCACCGACTAATCTTGTGGCGCCCGCTTCCACTTACCCAGGCGGAAGCGGAATTTCCAACAAGTCCTGCAACAAAAGTTTATTCCACTCTCGCCGGCGTCGCAGTTTGACTGCCGGCTCTTTTTTGCGTGTTGCTTAAAGTTTGGCTTGTCTTGACGCCCCATAGAATACTTCACAAAAAAGCTAATACTATCCTTTCATTTAAAACAGCGCTGACAGCGGTACAAGTGTTCCACTTACATCATTTGCAGGGTATTATGCCCGCCCTTTTTTTCAGTTTGACTATTCACAAGGACTAACTTAGTGAACGCAGTATTCAAGTTCATTTCTCTAGCTATTTTTCCTGTTTGCACTTTTGCTGCTGAAGGCGGCGTCGCTAACACCAACTTCGAAGCAGGCATCAATTACTCCCAATCTCGAGACTCTGAAAATTATTCAGTAGGGGGTAGCGTCACTCTACCGGTATATAGTTTTGTGGGCGCTAACCTCAACGCAAACGCCAGTCATCAGGACGGTAAAGACGACCAAATTGATTCCGACAGCCATGGTCTCGGCGGAAATTTATTTCTGCGAGATTTCAATATAGGCAAAATCGGCTTGGGCTACAGTTACAGCAAAACGTCATTCGACTTACCTAGCTGGCTTAGCCCATACGTCGATGATGACTCGGAATCGGATCATTATCGTATATTTGGGCAATACTACCTTGGCGACTTTACCTTATCCGCAATTCGCTATGTTTCAGAGGCTAAGGAAGCGGATGAGCGCTTCAATGGGCTTGCACTTAGCGCAGCGTGGTACGCAACTGAAAACGTACGTACATCGCTTGATGCTTCCGCCATGGATTCAAAAGACAACTACGGTATTACCGTCGAATACCAGCCAGAGTTGTTTCAGAATGCAGCAAGCGTCAGTTTTTCCTACGCCGATGGTAGAAAAGATGACACCTTTTCTGTGGGCTTCAATTACTTCTTCGGAACCAAAGTCAGTCTGAAAGACAGAGACCGTAAGTACCGTTAAGCCTTTGAGCTGGACGTCGCCTCCGCAACGTCCAGCGCTCATCCCCCCACGCCATATCGCGCCATTTTCTTCAGCAACCCCTGTCTTGTAAGCCCTAATTGCGCAGCGGCCCGGGTTTTGTTGCCTTGTTGTTCGCTCAGGGCCTGCTGGATCAGGTGGATCTCCAGTGAGCTGACTTGTTCATCCAGCGTGTCGCCTTTTATCTGCGCGACCGGTGCGGAGGCGGTTCCGCTGATCAGGTTGACCTCTTGCATAGTCAACACGTCTCCCATGCAGATAGCGGCGGCGCTTTCCAAAGTGTTCTTCAGTTCCCGAACGGCGCCAGGCCAGGGTTGCGCGCAGAACCAGCGCATGGTTTCTCCATCCACTTGTAATTCGCGCCCGCTCTTACGCGCCATTCCCTGCAGAAAGTGTCGCACCAGCAGCGGAATGTCGGAGCGTCGTTCCTGCAATGGCGGCGTCATCAGCGTGAGGCCCTTGATGCGATAGTACAGATCGTCACGGAAGCCGCCTTCCTGAACCGCTTTGGGCAGGTTGCGGTTAGTGGCGCTGACCAGACGCACATCAATATGCTCCACTTCCCGACTGCCAACCGGGTAATAACATCCCTCCTGCAGCACCCGCAGCAGCTTCACCTGCATGGGCAGAGGCATCTCCCCTATTTCGTCGAGAAACAGAGTGCCTTTATCCGCCAGGAACAACAGTCCTTTACGGTCTTTATCCGCGCCGGTGAACGCGCCTTTTTTATAGCCGAACAACTCGCTTTCCAACAGTTCACCTGGAATCGCGCCGCAGTGAACGGAAATAAAAGCTTCCGCCGCGCGCTGACTGAGACGATGCAGCGCCTGAGCGATCACTTCTTTACCTGTGCCGCTGGGGCCCTGGATCAGGACAGGCACGTCAGTGGGCGCAATACGCCGGATCAATTCGCGCAGAGAATCCATGCTGGCGCTGGCGCCGATCAGACCCAAGTCATCGGACTCCGTTGGACGCCCCACCACCCGCCGCAGACGCTCCACTTCCTTCGCCAGACGTCGCCGCTCAATAGCCCGTTGCACCACCACCCGCAGCATATCCGGGTCGACAGGCTTACCGATAAAGTCCCAGGCGCCCGCCTGCATCGCTTTAATCGCCAGCTCCTTTTCATCATGCCCGGTCAACACCACCACCGGGGTATCCGCGTACAGGGCGATCAGTTGCAGTCCCTCTTCCGGCAAAAAAGTCGGCGGCAACGCCAGATCCTGCAACACCAGATCAAAATCCTGCTCATTGAACAGACGCCGCGCGGACTCTGCGTCGCCGCAACTGCTGACCTTGTATCCCGCTTGCTCAAGCCATAATGCGCACAGCTCGCAAAAGGCGCTTTCGTCATCCACTATCAAAATTTTCGCTGCGCTCATGCTGTTTCCTTCTCATCATGTTCAAGGGGAAGATGGATCATAAAACTCACCGGCCATCCCTCCTCATCGCTATGCCAGACATCGCCGCCATGGGCGTCGACAATACGCCGGACGATCGCCAGTCCCAGCCCGCTACCGCCGGCTCGCTTGCTGACAAAGGCCTGAAACAGGCGCGGCTTCATCGCGTCAGGCACCGCCGGCCCATTGTTGTGAATCGCAATCAGAGCCCCACGCTCATCCTGTGCAAGCGCCACCAAAATTTTGCCTTGAGGCGTCTGCCTGACAAAGGCGGCGGCGTTATCCAGCAGGTTGATCAACACTTGCTGCAGACGTTGTGGGTCAACGGATAACCAGACTTCGTCGGGGGACTCCAGCTCTATCTCCACCTCATGCAATTGCCGAATTTGCGCTACTGTGGCGGCCGTTAACGCGCATAAATTGGTTGGCTTGAGGTCCAGGCGAATCTGTCCGGCGTAGGTAAGCACGTCCTTGATCAAGAGCTCCGCCCGCTCTACTTGTTTGGAAATATGCTCGCGGATACGTGGGTCGGTCTGCGCCGCCGCCATGGTGATGATATTAAGAGGATTGCGGAGTTCGTGGGCAATCGCCGCCGTCAGGCCGCCCAGCTCCACCAGATGCTGCTGCTCCAGGCGTTTGCGCTCCGCCTCCGCCAGCAACAGCGAACGCTCCAGCGTAGCGCAGGCGGACGGCAACAGTTTCGCCATAAATTCCGCCAGACGCTGGTGCGATGGAGCAATGTCCTCCCAGCCTTGCAAACGACAATCCCACTGATCGCGCTTCTCGCACACAAACACCGGGCCTGACGGGGAGTCGAAGCGACCGTCAATATTCACGCTGGCGGTCACTCCGCTCTTTTTCAGCCAGAGCTGTTCGGCAGTCTGACGCAACTCCCCCCATCCTCTCACAGCATTAAGACGGGTAACCCACTGGTCCAGCGTGGACTTATCCAGCACCGCGCCCGGATACACCAGACGATCGGCGAATTCTTTGGCGGGCCCATACGCCAGCCAGGCGAATGCCAGCAAAATGCCGGAGTACACCACCAGCTGACTCAACGGCGCCTGCGCCAGCTCAGCCAGCCCCAACGGCGCCAGTAGCGCCAAGATCAACGACATGGCCAGCATGCTGGTGGCGAGCAAGGCCAGCCAGATCACCGCCTGATTCACCCAACGGTTCACCTCCACCAGGCGATAACGCACTACGCTGTATACCACCAGCACGGCGTAGCTGGGCAGGGCCAGCATGGCGTAGGGGAACAGGTTGATATCCAGGGAGGGAAAGATAAAGCTGGTAGAAAGGGTGAATCCCCAGCCGCCGGTAATGAACATGGCGGTAATGGAACGTCTCAAGTTGCCCTTGCTGCGCTGAAACGCCATTAACAGCAGTAAGTGCCCGATTACGCCAATCGCTACGGTATATGCAAGATTCAGCCACCCCGTGAAGGCCAGATGAAAAAATCCATCGAACTGCATCCAGGGAGCGATATAACCGCCCCCTGTCAACCAACTGGCCAGCACAACCGCAACAGCGGTGAAGTAGAAGAGCGGAGCCAGCCTTCGCAATTGCTGCGGCAGCTCCAGCGGATCACCCAGCCACAACAGAACGAAGTGCAGGAAAGCAGTAGGCATCAATGGGTTGCCCAACAGGATCAGCGTTCCTATCCCCTGATGATCTTCCAGCACCAGAATATGGCCAAAACACCAGATTGCCATCGACAGACAAAACCCGGACAATGCCCTTAGCGCAGGCTCTTGCCGCCGTCGCGACCATAACCATAGTGAAACGCCCCCGGCGGACAGCACCGTGGTCCACATGGAAACGGAAAAAAGCTGAATCGTATTCATGTCCCCAAGCGTAAACTTTGTTTACGCCAGCCTCCCCAAAAACAGTAAACGAAGTTTACACCCAGAACCATAAATTAGGAAAAATTTGCCGCATATCAAGGCGTCTCAGCGCGTTTTGTGATTGGCGCGCATGTTGCTCTTATTACTGCATAGCGAATTTCGTACCCAGCCGCCTTCGGGGTGACAAACGATCACCTCAGCCGACGCGGCGAAGTCAAAGTTGTGAAGTCATAGAACGTTTGAAGTAATAAGAGATAGGAGTATTCGTATGAGCGCCTGGTTAATCGATCTGCTTTCCGTATCCGCTGTCATCCTGTTGGCTTGTGGCATGACTCTCGCCCCAGTGCTGCAGCGCAATCGACGCTCCCGCAAAACCGCGCTCAGAACCGCACGCCTGCAATTCGAGGGAGGAGAGCAAAATGCCTGATCCCGCGTTACTGTCACGCATCCAGTTCGCATTCACAATTAGTTATCACATCATTTTTCCCACCATCACCATCGGGCTGTCGCTGTATCTGGCCCTGATGGAGGGGCTCTGGCTTAAAACCGGTCGTCAGGTCTACCTGCAACAGGCCCGTTTCTGGCAGAAGCCCTTCGCCATTACGTTTGGTATGGGCGTCGTCTCCGGCGTCGTGCTGTCCTATGAATTCGGAACCAATTTCAGCCGCTTCTCAGAAATCGTCGGACCGGTACTGAGCCCACTACTGACCTATGAAGTGCTCACTGCGTTCTTTCTGGAAGCGGGCTTCCTCGGCATCATGCTGTTCGGCTGGAAAAAAGTTTCCCCGAAAGTGCATTTCATCGCGACCTGTGTAGTCTGCGTCGGCACCATGATATCCGCATTCTGGATTCTGGCGGCCAACTCCTGGCTCCATACTCCGGCGGGTTATGAAATCGTTGACGGCGTATTTCATCCGACTGATTGGTGGGCGGTGATTTTCAATCCCTCATTTCCCTATCGCCTGACTCATATGCTACTGGCCAGTTTCCTGTCCGCATCGCTGTTGTTCGCCGGCGTCAACGCTATTTACCTGTTGCGGAAGCAGCATACCGAGTTCGCCAAAAGCGGTTTTTCCATCGCCATGTGGGCGATCCTGGTTCTGGCGCCGCTGCAGATCCTGGCGGGCGACATGCACGGCCTCAATGTGCATGAACACCAGCCAGTAAAAGTCGCGGCGATGGAAGCAGTATGGGAAACTGAACAGGGCGCGGGATTTCGCTTGTTCGCTCTGCCCAATCAAAAAGAAGCCAAGAACGATTTCGAGATTGTCATTCCCAAGGCCGCCAGTCTGATTCTGACGCATGACATCAACGGCGAAATCGCCGGACTGGATCAAGTGGCGCCGGAAAACCGGCCGCCTGTGGCGGTCGTGTTTTTCTCTTTCCGCATCATGCTGGCGCTGGGCGGGCTGATGCTGCTGCTTGGAGTATTGGGTGTGTGGGCGCGCAGCAAAGGTCGTCTGTTCGACAACCGTCTGCTATTGAACCTCTCCCGCCTGATGATTCCTGCGGGTGTCATCGCGACTCTGGCGGGCTGGTATGTCGTAGAGGTGGGTCGTCAGCCCTGGCTGGTGCAGGGGCTGGTGCGCACAGTGGATGTGACGTCGCCGCTGCCGGCCTCGCAAGTCTTGTCTACGCTGATTCTTTTTGTAGCAGTGTACTCCCTGTTGTTCGGCGTCTATCTGTACTTCATGCGTAAGCTGATCCGTCAGGGTCCTGCTGACGTCTCCGGCGCAGCTCAGGATGAAGAGCTGCCCACTACGCTAAACCCCGCACACTAGGAGAATCGCCATGGACATTGCGCTTATATACCTGTTACTCATCGCCATCGGCGTTCTGATGTATGTATTGCTGGATGGCTTTTCTCTGGGCGTAGGCATCCTGTCGCCCTGGCTCAACAAAGCGGAAGACCGCGCTATCGCCATGAAGAGCCTGTCTCATCTCTGGGACAGCAATCAAACCTGGCTGGTGTTCGGCGGCGTGGTGCTGTTCGCAGGCTTTCCCAAGGCGTACGCAACAGTACTGTCGCAGCTGTATCTGCCGATTATCCTGATGCTGATTGCGCTGATATTTCGCGGCGTGGCGTTTGAGTTTTACTTTAAATCCCATACCAGTCGCGGCTGGTGGGACTTCAGTTTCAGCTTCGGGTCCACGTTGGCGACCTTAAGCCAGGGCATTGTTCTCGGTTCGCTGGTGCAGGGATTCACTCTCACGCCTCATGCATCCGAGCAAATTGCCTGGTTTACGCCATTCTCGCTGATGACCGCCATCGCCCTGGTTTGCGGATACGCCCTGCTCGGCAGTTGCTGGCTGGTGCGCAAGACATCAGGTCGCCTGCAAGTGTCTGCCAGACGCCTGGGCATCATCAGCCTGTTCGCCGTCATGTTCTTTCTGGCGCTGGTCAGCGTCTGGATGCTGCTCGCCCAGCCTCAGGTGTTCCAACGCTGGCTGACCTGGCCCACCGGACTTCTGTTGGCGCCCGTTCCATTGTTGAGCGCTTATGCAGGTCTCCGTCTGTGGCAAACCCTGCGCAGCGGCGAAGGCAATGATTTGAAGCCTCTGGGTCTGGCCATGGCGTTGTTCGGGCTTTCCTTCATTGGATTAGCCGCCGGCATGTTTCCTTACATCATTCCCGGACAGCTCACTATCTGGGAGGCTATTGCTCCCGAGCGCAGCACCACGTTCACCCTGGTGGGAATCGTGCTGTTCCTGCCAGTGATCATCGCTTACAACATCTACAACTATCGGGTGTTCAGCGGTAAAACCACTACTCAGGACGGCTACTGATGAACAAATGGCGTCAGACTCGCAATGCCGTGCTGCTTTACCTGGCGGGAGTCGTCGCTCTGACGCTCGCCGCCGGCGCAGTGCGTATGGCTCTACAGGCATTATCTGCTTGAGAGCCCGGGGAGTTGAGTGATGAATGAATTAGCGGACATTTGTTGTCATTTACTCCGTTGGTAAGCGTCGTTTATAGGGTTGGCGGCGCTCTGCCTATGCTCTTGCTCAGGTTAATGTGGCGCTAATCTCTCTTTTAAGCCTCATATACCAGGAAACGATGGGCCTTGCCTTTCACGTTTTCCTGGTCATGTTTTCCTGATGCGATAAATTCCCTGAAGTCCGCTCTATCTCCATGTAAGCCTTACAAATTCTTGGAATAATTACCCCTAGACACTCGCATTCCACGCGACTCGTCAAACGTTTAATTCTCTCTAATCCAACGCGTCCCAAGGGCTTCAGCAAATCGGCACACTTTCTGCGTTTTAGGATCAGGCAGCCGCGCAAAATTGTTAGCGCGGCGATGAACATCATTCATTGAGTCACTAAAAACGAAAAGGAAAAGTAGCCATGAAACACTTAATTACCGCCATCAGCCTGATCGCCATCCCCGTCGCCGCTTACTCCGCCCCTGATGTGGGAACACAGGAATTTTCGATTTCCGGCTCGGGCTCCAGCGATAAAGACTTTGATAGCAACATCTTCTCCATGGACGGCGCTTACGGACAGTATCTTTCTCCAGACGCAGAAATAGGGGTGCGCCAGTCGGTCAGCGTCTCTGATAACGAAGGAGAAGAGAGCGTTTGGAACGGCTCCACCCGCGTTTTTTACGACTACCATCTGGGCCGCGACAATCTGAGACCTTATCTGGGAGCCAACCTCGGCTACATTTACGGCGAATCGGTGGATGAGAGCTTCATCGCCGCCCCCGAAGCCGGCCTGAAATATTATGTGGCGGACAACACCTTTGTGGTCGGTCAGGTGGAATACCAGTTCTTGTTTGAAGATGCGGACGAGGCGGATAACCGCTTCAGCGACGGCGTATTCGTCTATAGTGTCGGTATGGGCTACAACTTCTAATTCCAGATATGGAAAGCTTTATTACCGAATATCAAGGGCAGTTGTGGGTGCTGATGCATGTCTGCATCGCCCTTGTCCTGGGTGGCGCCATCGGCTTTGAGCGGGAAATGAAAAAGCGACCCGCCGGGTTTCGCACCCACATGCTGGTGGCCGCTACCGCAGCGCTGTTTACGGATTTGGCGACCCTGCTGACGTCGTCTATCGACGCCAACCTCACTTCCACCATCAATGCCGATCCGACCCGGGTGATCGTCGCCATCGCCACGGGCATCAGTTTTCTCGGCGCCGGCACTATCTTCCGTAGCGAAGACGGCGTCACCGGACTCACCACCGCAGCGACATTGCTGATGGCCAGCGCGCTGGGCGTCGCAGCCGCACTGGAGCAGTATGTGCTGGCGGTCGGACTCACCATTATCGTATTGATTGTCTTGAGAACCCTGGGATGTATCAGCAACCGCTGGACGGATAACGGCGACAAACGCTGACGCCCAAACCCGCAAGGAGGATACTATGAACAGCAAACCCGGCTTTCAGGTGCGTGAAGAAGAGCGAGGCGCGCACCTTTCCGACTATCGCCCCCTATTCGCTTTACTCGCCGTCTCCGCTCTCGCCGCGTTAGCGGCGTCCTTACCCGGACCTTTCACCGCAATGGTCTGGATGCACTACTTCATGGGATTCTTCCTGTGCATTTTCGCCATGCTCAAGCTGTTTCACCCCGGCTCCTTCGCCAACGGCTTTGAAATGTACGACCTGCTGGCCAGACGGTTTCGCGGCTACGCGTACATTTATCCTTTTATAGAGCTGGGACTGGGCCTGGCCTACTTATCCTTCGCTGCGCCTTATCTCACCTATGCTCTGACGATTATTGTACTGTCCTTTGGGGCAGCCGGCGTACTCTCCGCTTTGCGTAAGGGGCTGGACATCAATTGCCCCTGCATGGGCACCGTACTGGACGTTCCCCTGAGCACGGTGACGTTAACGGAAGATCTGGGCATGGCGGCGATGGCGCTAATGCTCATCCTGATGCGCAGCGGCGTCATATAAACGCCGCCGCGCCAGGCGCTACGCCCGCGCTTTGGCGATCGCGTAGGTTTCGCTGAAGCCCAGCAGGATACTGCCGCCTTCGTCGGTATCAATCTGTAGCGATGCGCTACTGGCGCCATGAGGCGATTCAGCCAGACGCTTGGGACAAAAAATGGAGATTTCATGAGGTTTGCCGGTGTCGAGCACGCTGAGCTGAAAGACATCGTCCCGCGCGTCATAATCCAGGCTCTCCAAAGGCAGGTTCTGAAACTTCATTTCCTTGTTACGCCGCGCCTCCACAGGCGCAGGCGTTTCTTCTCGAAAAGAGACTAACCAGCCATGATGCTCATGGCTGAATTGCCGACAGTATTCAGACCAGTCTGTCTTCTCCAAAGTATGAGGCTCCTCGTCTGAGCTTTTCGACTCTTGCGCCCAGGCCGCCTTTAAAATATCAATGACCTCGTTATCTGAGGTCTGGCCAAAGTCCGTGTAACAACCGCCAATGGCGTAAAAGGGCTCCGGCGTCGCCAGACACACCACCTCATCGACCATCCCCTGTAACTCCGTTACCGTTTCGCTGGGCGCGACAGGGATAGCCGCCACAATCGCCTCCGGCTGCATTTGTCGTAACGCAGCGACGCCGGCTTTCATCGTGGCGCCAGTAGCCATTCCGTCATCCACCACAATCACACAGCAGCCTCGAATCTCTGGCGCAGGCTTATCGCCGCGATAGGTCTGTTCTCGTCGGCGCAGCTCCTTCTCTTCTCTCTTCCTAACGCTGGCGATTTCCTCTTCACTGATTTGATGAACGTTAACAACATCTTCATTCATAACGATCGCACCGCCGCTGGCGATTGCCCCCATAGCCAGTTCTGGATATCGGGGCGCGCCGAGTTTGCGCACCAATAGCAGATCCAGCGGAGCCGAGAACGCCACAGCGATTTCATTGGCGACCGGAACGCCGCCTCTGGGTAAAGCCAAAATAAGAAGATTGTTGCGGGAACGATAGGCATCAAGCGCTTGCGCCAGCATCCGGCCGGCGGAGACGCGGTTTTTGATCGGGAGGTCCATGATTATCCCCCTGCAAGACGATGAATTGAGAAAGTAAATATCGGGAGCGACCATACCGCTCCTGATAATAACTGTAACGCGCTCAACCCAGGTCTGCACAAGGAAACATCAAATTTCCTCAGCATTCTTGGCGACAGTAGCCAGCAGGCTCTGCAACTGCTCCCGATCATTGGCGGAGAAACCGGCGGCAAAGGCGATCGCCACCGACTCCAGAGGGTATTTTTTGACTAAAACAGCGGCGCTGGCATAAGGGTCATGGGCTTCCGCGCTTGCCGCAGGGGCTGGCCGTTGCGCTTTTCTGCGCAATCCAATCCACATCAACAGGCATGGCGTCGCCAGTAAAACAAAGCAGGCCAGCCCTGTCAGGGAATAGGCCGCCGCGGCTCCCAGCATGGGCTGCAGCACCATGACCAACGCCTTAAACTGTAGAGCCAGGCCCCCAAGAATCAACGCCAGCGCCAACAACCATATTCCCATTGCCGTCAGCACATAGAACAATAGCCATCGCACTGCTTCTTTCATGGTCATTTCCTCCGGGCCGGAATAAACAAGGCCGCCACAGCGGCCTCTTTATGCGCATTAAACGTGAGCGGGGCTCTTTGGCGCATCAGGAGTGCTTTCTTGAATCCAGCACCTTCGCCATCACCAATCCCAATACAAAGCTCATCAGCAGACTCAGAAACGGACGTTCGCCGATCTTTTCTTCCGCCACGTGCACCGCTTTGTTGGACTTTTCACTGACCGCGTCAATGGCTTCTCCTGCGCGAGATTTGGTGTCGTTGTAGACGCCGGCGGACAGCTTGGCGATATCTTTACGCAGAGCGTCCAGATCTCTTTTCAGGTTGGTGTAATCTGGGTTTTCAGTTCTATCGCGAACAAATGCTTCTTCTCTGACACTCATTTTCGGTCTCCTTGTTGATTAGCAGGCGTCGCCTTACGCTCGCCTGTCTGCAACAGGGAAACGGCAATAATCATGCCGCCATGTCGAGACCACGGCAATCGCGCCGAAGGACTGGAGATTCATGAATATCATATGGGGGACACGAGAAATCACAGGTTTCTCTCAACGTAATTTTTGCAACGCTTTTGCGCAAAATTGCATATTTTGCAAAACCGGTAGCGTGTAACGTTCTATTACAGCGAAAGAGAATTGCCTCTGCGTCAAACTTGGACCAAGCTTAAATCTATCCCGAGTCTTTTCCGGACCAGTCCAGGGAGGCGCGGTGGAAACTTCCGGTTGCTCTTAAAACGCATCTATATCGGGGGTGGGATTATGGTCGACACCTTACACGACACACGCAACATTCCTTCCGTCGTTCGCGAGGCGCCCGCCGCCGAACGATCTTCCAGATTCCAGGAACTGACAGAAATCGCCTTTGCAAGGCCATTGGAAACCCTTAGTGCGGAGCAACTGCGTGAATTGCAGATCGCGCTGCATCGCCTGGGTTATCCGGTGGGCGACATTGACGGCCTGTACGGACCGAAAACCCGCAGCGCCTGGGCTGAATTCAAAATTGACGTGTTTCCAGGCAATCCAACGCTGGTGGGCCCTCAATCCCTGGCGGAATTGATCCGACGCGCCACGCAGTGCTACGAGTCCGCACACTATGACTTCTCCAGCATGGATCAGGTCAAGCAGGCCATCTGCGACGAATGTCAAAAGCAAGGCATAGGACTGCCGCAACAAATCGCCTACGTGCTGGCGACCGTGCAATGGGAAACGGCTCAAACCTTCGAACCGGTCAAGGAAGCTTTCTGGTTAAGCGAGGAATGGCGCAAACACAACCTGCGCTATTACCCCTATTACGGCCGCGGCTATGTGCAACTCACCTGGGAGAATAATTACCGCAAATATCAGCAGCTCCTGGGCGCACCACTAGTGCAGGAACCTGACCTCGCCATGCAGCCGGAAATCGCCCTGTTTGTGCTAACTCACGGCTTCATGACCGGCGCCTTCACCGGTCACAAAATCTCGGACTACATCAACGAGAACAAGAAAGACTTCCTCAACGCCCGCCGCTGCATCAACGGACGCGACCGCGCCCATGAAATAGCGGAAATAGCGCGGGAGTATCTGGCTAGTGGAGAGGTGAACCGCCGCGGATGACGAGTGAAAATCGCCTTAAGCCGCCGCGCGTATTTGCTTTTTCAGTGCGGCGCGGGCGCGAAAGATACTACGCCACTCTTTAAATGGGCCGCTGATTTCGTCAGAGCAACGAATGCTAAAGTACTCACTCAGGGAAAAGTGAGGGTTAAGGCTCGGGTTCGGGATAGGTCTTGCGAAAATGGCTTTCGCCAGAGTATTAATTTCGGACAAGATCAATAAACCATGAAAGCCCATAAACATACCGATACCCATGATTATCCAACTGCTGAGGTCTCCGGAATACCGCGTATACCCAACGAAAAAAAGCAAGGCGACTACAAGGAAAGTCAACAGATTCACGACCATCTTCCGCTCATGCACGGATTTAAGTCCCAAACAAAAAGCCGCCCCTTCGTATTCCGCACCAAAAGCCGCGATCTCCCTTAAAATCTTTCTCCGATGGAACAGGCGATTGCCAACAGAGAAAAAGTCATATTTGTGATAACTGAGCACTTCTCCAAACAGCTTCAATCCCAGACCGCGCATCAGTGGAAGCAGTGTCCTTAGATCCTGAGTCGGCGCGACAAACCGCACATACTGTTTATCCAACACAATTCCGTCAATCCGTTGTAGCGCTTCAAAAAACAGCCGGGCGCCATCGCCATGCAGGGTCCATTCAATCTCCTGCCCGTTTTCTTGCGCTGCAATAATTGCATCGGCAAGCAGTGCTGACGCCTTTTCAATAAAGGCTTCCCGAGATGTTTTGAGCTTTCCTTCCGACTTCGCATACAAAAAAGGCGGCAGGTAAAACAACTCATAGTCAGGGCCTATGACGTCCTCGCCTTTGGCTCTCCAATTAAAAGGGGCGCCGATCCATGACAGCTGTTGGCTGATAACCATGTCCATACCCAGGTTCATGCCATTGATTACAACAGAAGAGCAGCGCACTCGCTCCGCCGGCTCACCTGCAGTGCGGGCCTCTTTCGTCTGATGGATGAGATAAAAGCCCGGTGTTGCGTTTATTAAATCAAAGGAGTCAGCTTCTCTATCCAACATCTTTCTTTCCACTTACAGAAATGACCCATAGCGCCGTAAAATACGAGCGGCGCCACCAAACCTCCAACCGCAATGACAAAAGGAAGTTTATCAGTAGATTGACTCTCACTTACGCCAGAGAACTCAGGGAAAGTTAGTCAAAAGGCGACCCCGAAAAAAATCAGAACGCTATACGCCAGCACCAGCGCGTCGAAACCATGGTATTGCAGTTTCTTGTAAAACATCCTGAAACCTCGCCAGGCCGGCTTATCTCTGGTCTCAATCCGGCTTAGCAGTTCTATAGCCTCGGCATTACCTTTATTCGCTCCAAGAATCCAGAATATATGGCCTCGCGCTTCGTCATACTTATTCAACTGAATGCAAACTCGCGCCATCAACATCAACGCCCGCTGATTAGTCGCCTCCAGACGTAAAGCGCGCTCGGCATAGAGATACGCTTGCTCCCATTCTGAGCTGTCGCAATAACACTCCGCCAGGGCGTAAATAACAGCAAAATCATTTGGGTGCTCAGATAAAAGCAACTTCAACGGCGCTAAGATATCTAATCCCTGCTGCAGTCGATTCAACCGAAGTGAAGCGATTTGATAGGCGGTAGTTTGAGGCTCTAATTCCAGAGCCAACTCAATATGCCTGCGAGCCGCGTCATAGCGTTTGTTCGCTTCAGAAACGACCGCCGCGGCGTATTGGCAGAATGCGCTGCGACGATCTTCCGCCACGCCATACTGGGCTTCCACTCGCGCAGCCAACATACGGTTTTGCGGAATAAGACATAACGCCAAAAGTGCATGCCCTTCAGCCGATGGAGTCGAATCCAGTATATCTTTCAGCTGCCACGTAGCTTTTTCATAATCTAGATGGTTATAGCTGCGCCATGCTTCACTTAGGCTTTTATCGAGCTTCATATTATCCCCACGAGCACAAGACGACCTATCTCTGTGAAGTGATCAGACACGTCCAAATTCACCGCCAACATAGTGAAACCAAAGATTAACGCCGGCTCATACTCTTCGCTCTTATCTCTGTATTTCGTTCTATCTCGCCCTTGATTTTGCAATATAAAAACATAAACAGTGGCGCTCAATTTCCATGCGAACAACACCAGCAAACAACCCTCATACCCTGGGCCGTCGACTGTAAACCAAGGCAGCAGAAACCCAGCTAGCAAATAGGCCCCAATAATCCCCACAGCCATAACGACAACTTCTCGGACGTAGTTTGGGTTCCCTGCAATCCACCCTCCCAGAATAAACAAGGGCCAGCTGAGCCAGACACCCTGCATTAAAAATGCAATCAAGGGTATCAGCGGATTAGAGATAAAAGACGCAAAGTAGTACCTGTGGGACCAGCGACCTTCATCCGCAAGTTTATAGTCGCTCATTGCCGCCCCCTGCCTTTGTTCCGGTCATTGTCGCCGGCCAATCAGTCTTTCGCAGAAGCGGAAATCTTCCCGACTCTGTCTTATTGGGTTTGTAACAAACGCTGTCGAGAAACTCCGCCATATTTTGTTTGACCCGTTCCATAAAGTTGGTGTCTTTGGTGTCGCTGGGCCCCTTTTGCGAGGAAAGCTCTACGGAAACCTGAAGCAGATGCTCGCTTGTCAGCGGAAGCAGGTAGAAAAGTCGCCGACAGGCGCCTGGAATACGCACCTCATAGTGAAACCACGTCAGCCCGTTAGCCTCTTTTTCCATCAGATCGTCCATGGTTATGGGGTACTGAAGCTGCTGTCCTGAATACACCTTGCCCGCTTCAAAGCGTATCACCTTATGCATAGATTTTTTCGGTAAATAGACAGTCGCATACAGCTCCCGCCAGTCGTCCTCACACGCTTTTAATAGCCACCGCTTCAGCGACTCAGCGCGACGAAAGTCAGTATCGCTATTCCGGCATGGCAACCGACATAGTTTCATCTCCAGCAGGGCCTCTCCCACAACGCCCTCATGATCGCAATAGCCCCACCCGGCATAAACAATGGACAGCCTTCTGACCGGAACATCGTCCAGCCTCGTCAGTAAAGTATCTTTATAAAGATCCGCTTGCTTGGAGATAAAGTATGATTTTCGCTGCTCGCCCCACGGAGTCGTCCGAGAGGCCGAGCTTGCTGGCAGCGAAAAGCTTAGTGTGCTCCGAGACAGCAGGATTTCATGCACTGGCGCAGACTTGAAATCCGGCCCCGAGAGACTGGATCTGGACCCTAAACGCAGAACGGATTCGTCTTGCTGGGGTGGGCCTTTTCGCCGTGCGCGGTTAAACCACTTCATCCGCCCTCCTGTCCGCAATATGGGCGTCCGTTCTGGCGTAAGGAGAGTAAATGACCCGAATTTCGCGCATCAGATTTCGGATATCGAGAGGAATGACATCGTCAACGTTCAGGTTGGGACTGAAATAGTCAGGTGTTTTGTCGTCGAGATAAAAAGTAAGGGTGACAACATGGCTGGGAGTCACCGCGGCGTGGGCGACCACATGACCATGATCATGAGGTCTAAAGGCTTCATATATCAGCCAGGGGACGCCATTGATCAAACAAGTAAACAGTTCCTCCGGTTGTCGAGGACGTCGCCAAAGTCGCAAGTCTTCGACAATATTTTTTCCTTCCAACTCATTCCCATAAACAGCCTTGATCAATTTACCAAAGGCTTTTACCGAATCTTTATGGCTATCCCGCCCCCCTAGCCCCAATTCTTCGAGGCGTTCGGCAACGATCTGTTTATCTTTCTCCCTAAACGCCTTCTGTACGGATGTTAGCACCCACTCCGCTAACTGCTCGATGTCGCGTAAATCCAAACCATCACTGTCTTGCGCCCACACCAGCTTGGCGAGCACACGCAATTCCGCCACAGCATTCGCTTTCTTTAATGCCCCGGATAAATGATAGGCAAGGTCAAACTTCAGGAGATCGATATACGGGAGCCTGCCCCACATCTCGTAATTCCACTCCTGATAAATGTCATAGACGCCACATAGATCCAAAGAACCGTCACGAGCTTTGCTGGCCGGATAAGGAACGCTAAGAACGATGCCGGAAAGATTGACCAGATAGCGAGGCATCGCGGCGAAGTCGTAGCGGACAACGGAGCTTGACGCTGATTCAGTTAGCGGAACGGTGGACATGTACTCCCTTAACTTCGCTTTGTCATCCAGAGGATGGGATGCAGTCCGCTTCAAGCGGGCAGGAAAATTCGGGAGAAAAGTTTAAAGAATCGGGCAGTGAGATAAATAATCCATTCAGACTATTCGCCCGATCCCTTTGCCTTTGGAGAAGCCAACTCCAAGATGTTTAGCGCGTCGCCCCGCGCAATATGGCGATCCAGCGCCATAGGCGGAACATGTCCGCCAGGGTGTTGGCGACGTAGGTGAAAGATTCCGCTCTGAGTATGCGACGCACGGCGGCTTCCTGTCGGGGAGTGATGTATTCGCCGTCCACCAAAATCGGCAGCGCTTTGTTAAAGCTGGCGTCCCATTCCAGCGGCAATACGACCATCTGCGCCGCCACGGAAGCCAGTAAGGCGATCAGGCCGGTGGCGATGGTCAGCAACACCAGTTGCGGGACGTGCAGCACCGCCAGAATGACGGGGGAAAACATGAAAATAGTGAGAGCCAGTTTTTCCGCGGACTGAGCCGCCGGGGAGTATTTCGCGCGCAGTTTGGTGATGTTTTCGCCGCGAGCGTATTGGATTGCGTGGCCGACTTCATGGGCGGCGACAGCGACGGCGGTCAGGGATTTGCCACGGAATGTCTCAGGGCTCAGACGAATGGTTTTTTCTTCCGTCGAGTAGTGGTCGCCGCCGGATTGCGCCATAACCACTCTGACGTCATCCAGTCCGAAGCGTTGAACCAGATGAGAAGCCAACTCGCCGCCGGTACCTGGCATATCGACGATATCAGCAGAATACTTTTTCTTTACATGGCGGACCCACAGGTGCGGACCAGCGATGACGACGACTAATACAGATGCGATTATTATTATCAGGTGCATACTATTACGCTCTCACAAAAACCAAGCCTACATTCACTACATCCGCACCGGTTATCCGATGCATTTCGTGCAGCAGTTTCTGCTTCGCCTGGGAGCCCTCCGAGCCAGACGAGTTTCGGGCTGTCTTCGCCAAGCCGGCTTCCTGCCGCCTTCTTAGTAAGGAGTTCAGCGTAGGCGCGCTGCGCCGTCGCAAAAGAAAGTTATTTCAACCCACTTTTTTATTCCTTAGACAGGGATAGAGTGTAGCGGCAATATTCAGCTTAGGCAAAAAAGACTACTTGATGAGAATTATGGGCTAATCCCCTCTTATTTACCCATAGCGTCATCTTGCCGCCAGAGGCCTCAATGAATGTTTCTTCATTCTTTTCCCGCCTCTTCTTCAGGCTGGGTGACGGGAAGCCAGATCGTGAATGTCGTCCCTTCTCCCGGCTTGCTGGTCACCTCCATACGCCCATGATGTTTCTGCACAATACTGTAGGACACGGACAGTCCTAATCCGGTTCCCTTACCCACTGGTTTGGTCGTGAAGAACGGTTCGAAGATGCGGTTTAGATTCTCGGTCGAGATGCCGGAGCCGGAGTCAGAGACTCGAATGAACACCATGTCGCCCTGCAGACCGGTGGAGATTTTGATGACGCCCTGTTTTTCAATCGCATGCGCCGCATTGACGATCAGGTTCATGAATACCTGATTGATCTGCGATGCGATGCATTGCACCCGGGGAATATCGCCATAGTCTTTTTGAACTTCGGCTTTGTATTTCACCTCATTCCAAACCACATTGAGCGTGCTGTCCATACCATTGTGCAGATCCGCCAACTGCCAGTCGGATTCCCCGACGTGCGAAAAGCCTTTCAAATCCTGCACGATGCGTTTGACTCGCTCAATGCCATCCTTGGATTCATTGACCAGCGTCACCAGATCTTCTTTCAGATAATCGAAGTCATACTCTTCTTTCGCCTTGTTGACGGCGTCCCTAACTGCTGCGTCGCCAACCTTCTCAAACTGTTGTTCATAAACTTCTATAACCGCCAGCAGGTCATTCACCATATGTCCCAGAGACCCCATGTTGGAGTACACGTAGCCGGTAGGATTGTTGATCTCATGGGCCACGCCCGCCGCCAACTGGCCGATGGCCGCCATCTTCTCTGACTGCAGCAGTTGATTCTGCGCCTCTTCCAGCTTGACGATGAGTTTCTTCTGCTCTTGCTTTTCGTGCTCCAGACGGGCGGTCAGCTGCTCCAGTTGCAGGGTTTGCTCCGCTACCTCAGTGACATCCGTGATCATGATCAAGACGCCGGTGACCTCGCCTTTTTCATCTGTCAGCGGGGAGAAAGTGGCGTTCTGGTACATTACATCAAGCCCTCCGGTCATCGGACGGCTGGTAGGGAAACGAAAGACGTAGGGGCGTTTTTTCCAGTCAGTGAACGCCATGTTCTGAATGGTGTACACCGTGTCGATTTTTTTCTTGAACCAGCTTTGCGGCAGGTCGGGAAATACGTCAAAGATGCTTTTGTCGATCGCGTTCGCTTCGCCGCTGTTGATCTGCATGAATTCGTTCCAAAAGCAGATCCGGCAATCCTGGTCCAGAATGACGATTCCCATGCTGATTTGCTGCAGCACATTCTCCAACAGCTTTTGTTCGAACGACATCCCCACTCCTTCCCGCAAGTCCTTTACTTACGCGCGTCTTTCGCCAAACGCGCGCCATGGGTCAAACGCCTTTGAGCAACTTATCCACTGCGGTGACGACAGTGGCGATGGATTCATTCGCAATACAGATCAGCAATTCACAGAAAAAGGCGTGCGCTTCAATTTTGAACTGGATTTCCACCAGCAGCGCTTCTGAATCCTGAGGCAGGCGTTGGTTTTCGAGAGCTTCCGCCACGGTTTTTCCTTCCACCAACAGCCCAGGGGTGGAGAATGACGATTTAGTGAAATTCAGCTGCTGGCTCAGGCCGGTAATACAGGCGCCCACCAGAATATTGGTAACGTCGAGAATCAGCTCTTCCTTAATTCTTTGAGCATCGCCGCTGTCCTGAGAGTATCCCATTAATTCGGCCAGCTCATTGGCGCCGTTCATGCCGAAAAATATCACCACTTCGCCCCGCAATGGCCCCACAAACGACTGTCGGGTGGCAATGATGGGCGTATCGCCAAGTCGCTTGCTCAGTTCCGGATCGGCCTGAGATTTGAGGGAGTAGAGCTTCGGCGCGGACAGGACTACAAAGGTTTCAATCAGGCGAGCAAGCCTGTTAGCGCCCTGCCCCATGGCGATATTGAATATTTCCTGCAGCGCGTCTAACTGGTCTCGAGTAAACATCTTTAAAGTAAACCGATATCGTGAATACGCTTTCTCAACAATTCCGTAGTGACGGGTTTACCGATAAAGCAGGCCGCCCCCAACGCCAGCACTCTCTGCTGCGCCTCGGGCTGAATATCGGCGCTGATGACGCAGACAATTGTGTTCGCTTCCGCTTCCTTCAGCTTTTTTAGCACGGTGTAGCCGTCCATTTCCGGCATGGTTAAATCCAGAAACATAACATCAGCCTTACCGGCGTAATAGGCGTCCATCGCTTCTTTACCATTACGGGCGAACGTGATTTCCACATCGCTAAGCTGCGGAGGCAGAGCGTTCATCACCATTCTCCGTGACAGTGACGAGTCGTCTGCAATAACAATATTCATTGTCATAGGCATTCTCCATTGCGGGCCGTACCGTTTAAGTATAGACAATGAAAAACAGCTGGTGCGGAATCGCCTCCAGCTGAGGGAAATAAGCGTTTGGGAAGCTACAGAGAATGGGTGTCGATGTTTTCGACGTAGTTCAGCAACTGAGGGTAAAAGCCCATAAAGCAGACTTCCAGCGCCTGATAGTTCAGTTCCACTTCCTCGCCTGCGCCATACATCGTGGTGCGCCGGCTCAGTCTGGCGGCGATGTTGTCCAGCGATCGGTAGATATTCGGCAGGCGCGCATAGCCGTTCAGCCAGTCATGTTCGCTCATATGGCTCACGGTGCGTTGCGCCCTTGGCGGCATCAGCTCATATTCTTCCAGAAGTGACGCATAGACGCCGCCAGCGAATGCTTCCAGTGAATCGGCATGCCAGTCTCGCCAGCTCCGAGCCAGGTAATGATCAAACGCCACATCCACAATAATTCCAGCGAAACGGCGGCGGGCGGGAGAAATCAACGCCATGGCCTCTTTGACCAACGCATGATTATCCGTATACAGGTCAATAGCCCGATGCAGACGTATTCCGGTGGCTACCGACGCAGGCAAATAATGCAGCTCCGCGCCCTTTACGAAATCGCCAAGCAAGTTGCCAGTGAATGATGTCGCGGAAACATCCGCCAAATGGAAGTGCGCCAGGAAGTTCATAAGAAGCTAAGTAGAAAGGAACAACGGTATACGGGAAGCCCTCCCTGGCCTCCATGCGGTTAACGATAGCGGGCGATAATTTCGTCGATTTTACCTTCGCTGCGCATCTTCGCCAGCGTCTCGTTGAGCAAGTCAACGTACTGTTGCGGCGTATCCACATTCAACGCCAAATACATCTCCGCCTGGTTGAAAACATAGGCCGGCTGCGGAGAGGGATATCCCGCCTGTTTTGCATAATACGGGCCGGAATAAGGGCCGGAGATCCACAAGTCGATGTACTTGCCATAAAGACGCTTTAGGTTCAGCGTATCATCATCGATCAGGCTGACGTTCACGCCTTTCTCAATCAGATACTCGCTGGCGATATCGCCTTTGTATCCGCCCACCCGGTACTTCTTCAGATCCTCAATGCTGGTGATGCTCATGGACTCATTGGGGCGACTGAACGCCACCCAGGAATCCTCCACCAGCGGCCCCACCCATTTGAACATGCTCTCGCGCTCTTCTGTACGAGTGGTGGAGAATACGCCGCGATAGGCCTTGCGTTGTGCGTGTTCAAAGGCGTAATGCCAGGCGCGCAGCTTCATGTTGTAAGGCAGTTTGGTGCGTTCGAACAACATTTTCACAATATCCGCCGAGACGCCGTATATCTGGTCGCCGGAGTGTTCGTACTCACTATTGTTCATGCTCATGTTGTACGGCGGGTAGTTTTCCGTAACTAGAAGAAATGTCTCCACTTTTTCCGCTGCAGACGCGGCGCCCGCGCACAGAGTCAGCGCCAGCAGTAGAGATTGAAAAGAATGTGCGATCAAAAATTTAAAGACCCGCATTTCGAACAGATGCTCCCCTTTTGGAAATAGTTTTGCTCAAACTAGTTTGGTTCTTGTTTGGAAGATTCGCCAGTATATCAGCTAATTAGCATAGGAACGCGGAAATAGCGCTGACGCGCCGCAATTTCAGCGTTATGATGATCACCTGAAGAGACCGGAAACACCCGAATCCCCCTGACATGCAAAGACAGGGCGAAAATGAATTTAATCGTGTAAAATTAATTGGCCCAAAGTTGATAAGTACAGCCACATGGGCTATTTACGATAAAGGGAAAGCAGAGCAAACTACTCGGAAATAAAATGGATTTAAGGTGATGGACATGCCGACTCTGGTGCAAGCAATATTCGGAAGGGGACAAGCCAAACTCAAACGGCTGCTGAAGGACTACCCGCCCTATCAGGCCCCGCATTCACAGGAACCGTTTTCCTTAACGATTGAGCAAGCCTACGCCAATCTCAACTACCTGATCGCAGAAAAAGCCAACCGTCTGGTTATTTACGGCGAACTGCTACGCAAGTTCGGTCTGGACCTGGACGAAGGGCTGCACAACGCTTCGCCGGAAGCCTTCTTGCGCGATCTTCACGCCTGGGCCTATAAACACTGGCCGGAAGTCTACGAACCGCATCTAGCGCGAAAAGACATATGGTTGAATTCCAAACGGGACGGCGATCATATTGTTTTCTCCATGTTGATGGACACCGCTATCGCCCTGGGTGAAATCGTGGTGAAGCATCGCCCGCGCACTTATTGGGGCCTGGATCTAAGCAACAGCAGCTGGCGCCTGCGTTACGTCAGCTATCAGCGGCCGGTATTGCTGGGCGTTCCCGACCCATACCAGAATAATGCGTTCATGGCGCTGGACTTCGAGAACACCGCCTTCTTCCATTATTCCAATATTCTGGCCACGCCCCAGCCGGCGCAGCCATTGGGCGTCAAAGTCCTGTACGCCCTGCGCGAAGAAGAAACCCTGACCCAGGACCCCGCCGGCTTGTTCGGCAGACGGGCGTAGCTTGCGCCGTACGCCCGTAGCGTTGTGAGTTAGTCGCTGTTCAGGGGGTTCTCCAGGTCAATGACATACAGGGTGTTGGCGTCTACGCGCCCTGTAGCTGGTATTATTTTTTGCGCTACATTCCCATTCTGCTCAGCCACCGCGAAATCATCGTCATTGATCACCGCCACTTTGTTGGCATCCATAATCCACAACCCTTCCAGCTTATCGTGCGGATAATTCATCTGCGCCAGCAAGTCGACCACCAGGGTCTTGCGCACGGGTTGCACGCCCGCCGCCGCAAGCTCGTCCCAGCTTAGCTCCTCCAACGCCTTACCATTGATTTGCATGCCGGTCTGCGAATCAAATTCTCCGCTGACGTCCGTCGCCCCACGCAGATCAATTTTATATAAACGCTTATATTTGGCTTTTTCACCCGCGAACCCGCCGTCCCTTTCCACCATCAGAAACTCATCTTTGGAAATCGCGGCGATTTCTGAGTTGGACAGGTTGTCCGCTTCCTGACGATACAGATACTGATGGGTTTCGCCTGTCGCAATATCCAACGTCAGAATGCGCGTCAGGGTTTTATTCTTCACCGCTTTTTTAGAGGGATTGAACAGCGTGGATTGCATGACGCCTACAAGACGTTGCTCATCCGGCGTAATCGCCAGTCCTTCCATGCCGCGATTAGGTCTTCGATTGGCGAACACTTTCGGCAGTTTACGACCGCCCGTCCCTGTTCCGAACGGATTAAGGCGCTCCAGCTCATAGCCTGCGGAAGAGTAATGCACGATATGGGGGCCATATTCATCGCTCACCCAAAAGCCCCCATCCTTAAGCGCTGCGATACCCTCAGGATCAAGTCCGTAGGGATCGAAACGCAGTACGCGACCAGCGTAATCATAAGGCGTTTCCCCCGTCGCCCCCATGCCTTCCGGGTTAGGCAGCCCCGTAATAGGCTCACCGCCGGGCGCATGCAGGGTCAGCGTGCGCACAATTCGCAGCTCGCCATTGCCGAGGCGCTCCACTTCAGCGATACGTGGCGAGTAACCTGGCACAGGGAACTTTTTACCTTTCCCCTCTGGCCCATCAAAGTCCACATTGGGACCACGATCCGTCAAGACATAGAAATGGCTGGGTTTAAGGGGGTGTCCCGTCATGGCGGAGCCAAATCCGCCATTGCGTACTTCCACGCCATTATCCAGTTTCTTTATTACCGAATAGGCGAGCGCGCCGACCAGTTCTTCCTGCGCTGACGCGGTGGCGACAATAGCGCTCAAACAGAACGTAAATGCGCCCTTACTGAGAAATGTTCGCATAGTGATTCCTTAAAGAAGACGTTAAGCCCTCTTCTGATATCAACCTTGCATGACAAATTCATGAAAATTTATCATTTTTTGAACAACTCTCTGAAAAATAAGCAATAAACTCTCACGGTTTCACAGAAACATGAACTATAGTTAATGCGTGCGCGAAGGACATTCATTTTGCGTACGGCCGATCAGTACATCGTTAGTTAACTGGCGGCGATAACAACTAAAGATACCAATCCGCTTTTCAGGGACATCCAGGACTGTACACAATGCTTTGCTGTTCATTCGGCCGCGGCTTACTACGCGCCTTGCCCAGACATTCCTTATTATCCGGCGACGCCAAATCGCCACTCTGCAGTTCTCCCACGCTGCGTGCGCGGCGCTTGGTTCTGGCGGTATGCGCGCCGGCGTTGCTACTCAGCATCGCCGCCTGCCGGCAGACTGAGGAGGCCACGGACACAACGCCTGATGCGCCTAATACAGGGCCGGGAACTACGCCAGAGGTGGTTCATTTGCAACAAGGCTGGTCCAGCGCCACCCGGGACCAGGCTCAGTTCGCCTCTTTCGGTTCGCGTATCATTCCCTATGACTGGCTTCTACATCTGGAACAGGCGGATAACGCAGCGCCGTTCCTGGCCGCTGCGCATATGGATGAACTGGGATTCCTGAGCGCGCCGGCGTCCGAACACAACCCTGACGCACTGCCTGTAGGCTTCGCCAAAGATGTGGACGACAACGGAGTCGCCTGGGCGGGATTGGGATGCGCCGCCTGCCATACGGCGGAAGTGCGTTATCAGGGAAAAAGCATCCGTATTGACGGCGGCTCAGCGCTGATCAACTACAGCGGCCTGGAATTCGCTATTCGCGACAGCGTACAAGCGACGCTGGCGCAACCCGAGAAATTCTCCCGCTTCGCAAAAGCGTTATCAGCCGAATCAGAAGCACAACTGAAAGCAGCCCTTCAGCAACGCCTGGATTATTTCACCGAGCGTTTCGCCATGAACAGCACCGAGGTCCCCTACGGTCGCGGAAGGCTGGATGCATTCGGGCAGATCTTTAATGTGGTCACCTCTGAAATCACTCATCAACCGGAAAACCGCCGCTCGCCCGATGCGCCCGTCAGTTTTCCCGTACTCTGGGGCACTCCGCGCATGGATCTGGTGCAGTGGAACGGCTCCGCCAGCAACGCCGCACCAGGACCATTGGCGCAAAACGTGACTACCGCGTTAGCGGTATATGGCGCAGCGACTGTAGATGGCCACAGCGAACTGCCCGGTTATCCCAGCAGCGTCAATTTCGGCAATCTGGGCGATATTCAAAAGCGCAATGAAGCCCTGCTGGCGCCGAAGTGGCCGGAATCAATTCTTGGCAAGTTGGATACGCAACGAGTAGAGCAAGGGCGCAGTCTATACGCGGAACGCTGTCTCTCCTGCCATACGCTGACGGACCACAACGCGCCTGACGCGAAGATCAATGTCGCTCTGACGCCGCTTGATGAAGTTGGCACCGACCCTAAAATGGCCATGAATTTCCTGCTCGCCAGCGCACAAAGCGGACCTTATCAGGGACGTAAGCTGATGGTATTCGGCGGCGCGGCGCTCGGAGCGACGGAGCCCAGCATCAAGCTGGTCATTCACGCCGCCATCGGGGCCATCGTGCGTCACCCCATCGCCGCCACTCTGGATGTCGCGGAAGCCTCACATCCCAGCGGCAAACCCAGCGCGACGGCGATCCCACGTTATTACAAAGGACGCCCGCTGGATGGCGTCTGGTCGTCCGCTCCCTATCTGCACAACGGCTCCGTCCCCAACCTGCAATCACTGCTGTCGCCGCCGGAACAACGCCCGCAAACATTCTATGTCGGCGATCGTGAGTTCGATCCCGTTAAGGTTGGCGCCAGCACACAACAGGTTCCCGGCGCGACGCTGTTCGACACGCGTCTGCCCGGAAACAGCAATGCAGGGCACGTATTTGGCGTGGATCTGAGCGCTGACGAAAAGCAGGCGCTGCTCGAATATCTGAAATCTCTATAACAACGCAATAAGAACGAAATAGGTGCGAAAGGAAAGGATATGACCTCCAAGGGAAGTATGAAGTTTGTCCAGCAAAAACGCAGCGCGCCGCTGCGACTGATCAAATGGCTAACGCTCGCCGTTATCGTATTGGTCGTCGCCGCATGCGCCGGGTTCGCCTGGTTTGTGCTGTATCCCAATAACAGCCTGCCGGCAGCGGAGCCTGTCGATAAATATGTGTATCTGGATCAGGGCTGGGATGGGGACAACGCGTCCTTGCGGGAACTTTACTATTACACTCCGCAGGGGGTTTCCATGCCCCAGGGCGCATCCGCTGGGGCGGTGCGCTATAACTGGTTCATACACTTGGAGGAGCCATTCAGCGAACAACGTCTGGCGGACCCGGAACGCATGCGACTTTTCCGCTTTGTCGTCGACCCTGTTCCCAGCGCGGCCAACCCTGATCAACTTCCGTTGGGCTTCAGCAAACACCTTGATCCAGCAATCGGCGAGGAAGTACTGGATGTCTCCTGCGCCGCCTGCCATAGCGGCGAACTGCACTATCAACGCGATGGCGTCCGTTATGCCGTGCGCGTCGATGGCGGTCCCGCCATGCACGCGCTCACCAGCATGGAGCGCGGCGCGTTTGCGCCGACTTTGGTGGCCTCTCTGTTTTATACCGCCGTCAATCCCTGGAAATTCGACCGCTTTGCGCAGAAAGTGCTGAGCGATCGCTACCCGGAAGGCAAAGATGAGCTGCGCTCCGCCTTGTGGAGCAGTGTCGGCGGGTTTGTCGGCGCAGGCCAGAACAACCCTCTGCGTAAACTCTACCCGGTGAATGAAGGCTACGGCCGCACCGACGCCCTGGGCCGCATCGGCAATACCCTGTTCGGCGACCACCTGAGCGCGTCCAACTATCAAGTCGGCGCAGCGCCAGTCAGCTATCCCTACCTGTGGGATATCTGGAAATTCAACTGGGTGCAGTATAACGGCTCGGTGGCGCAGCCTCTGGCGCGCAATATTGGCGAGGCGCTTGGCGTCGGCGCGCGCATTGATCTGGTCAACGCCGACGGCTCCCCCGTCCCTCCCGGCGAGCGCTTCCACAGCGCCGTGCGTATCGAAGATCTCGCCCGTATCGAAAGCGCGTTGCAAACGCTCAAGGCGCCCACCTGGCCGGAAGAAGTATTCGGTCCCGTGGATCAAGACCTCGCCGCCCAGGGCGAAGGACTGTTCCGACGCTATTGCCAGGGTTGTCATGGCCCCCATGAAGCCAATGTCGCCGACCTGGAGATCAATGCGCCTCTGAAACCCGCTCCCTGGTCGGAATGGATGATTTCGGTAGCGCCGCTCAGTGTGGTCGGCACCGATCCCAGCGCCGCCCAGGCCTTTATCGACAAGCACTACGACCTGTCAGCGACCGGATTGAGCAATCAGGATATCGACGACGCTTTACGCCCGTTGTTTACGCAACGTCTGATCCGTGAAGTGCGCGCCGGACTGAGACAGATCATCGCACTGCGCCAGGAGCGGGAGCTGCCTCTCGGCGACCTGCCGGAGCTGCTGGCGGCTTACCCCGCCAACGACGTCGTTCCCGTCGTCGCGCCTATTGGCGATTTCGCCGCTATTGCAACAGCGCTAAACAGTCTGTCCACACCAGAAGATAGCGCTTCGTCGAAAACGTCCTATCGTCCCCATTACGTGGAAAGCTGCGACTTGCTCTGCCTTAACGGGAAATTGTTAAGACTCACCCAGCAGGGAACCAAAGACATCGACAACCTGCTGGCGAAGCAGGACATCCACAGACTATCCGAAGGTTTGGCGTTGAATCTCATTGGCGTCCTGGTGAAAAACCGCTACTACGCCGACAACAATATCGACTATGCGCAGCGCCAATGCCTGGAAGGCTTCGGCACGCTCGACCTGCCGCAGGAAGTCGCAGGTTATAAGCCGCGCCCTCTGGCGGGAGTATGGGCGACGCCACCCTTCCTGCACAACGGCTCGGTGCCTAATCTCTATCAACTGTTATCGCCGCCCGAGCAGCGGGAAAGCCGTTTTCAGGTGGGCTACCGAGATTTCGATCCCCAACGCGTCGGCTTCGTTTCACAGCCGCCACAGGGCGCGGACGCCAACGGCTTTTGGTTCGACACCCGTTTGCCCGGCAACAGCAACAGCGGTCACGCGTTCTCCGCCTCCATGACGGACTGGCGCGCGTTCCTGCGGGACTCGGAGGCCAATCCGCTGCCCAAAGGCGTCATCGGACCCATGCTCACGGAGAAGCAGCGCATGGCGATTATCGAGTATCTGAAAGTGCATCGTGATGCGCCGGAAACGCCTCTGGAATTCAGGCCTCCCGGGTGCGCGACAGCCTCGGCAAACTGAGCGCCGCAAGGCGCTCACAGCGTCTGACGGTAAAGAAAAGAGGCCGACAAAGGGGGCTTGCAACAGCCTGCTGTTAAGTCGACAATGCGGCCTTTATTGGTAATACTAACCGACTATTGCGCCTTTCCTCCGGCGTACGCTAGGAGAGGGCATGGAAGCTATTTCTTCCAAAGGAACATAAGTTAGTCAACTTTTTGGAGATGGCCAAATGCCTCGCCATAGCTATACGCTAGCTTGCTTAGTGTTTGTGTTGCTTTTTGCCCGAAGTTTGGAGGCGGCCGATGGCGTGCCTCCGTTCAACGTGGACAAAGGCCTCGACATGGCAGGGCTGACGCCGCATCTGGCGTTGCTTGAGGACCCATCGCAATCCCTGCGTTTTGAAGAAGTCAGCTCCCCTGAATTCGCCGACCGCTTTAAATCCACGGGAGGCCAATCCCCTAATTTCGGCTTTTCCGAATCCGCCTGGTGGGTCAAATTCACGCTGCATAACACCACTGCGGAAGAGTTAGCGGTCACGTTACGCCAAGACTATCCTCTGATCGATCACCTGACGCTTTGGGAGCCACTGGCTGACGGCTCCTGGAAACGCCACGCCACAGGCGACCGCCTCTCTTTCTACTCCCGAGACGTCGAGCACCGCGACTACTTATTTCCTCTGAAGCTGCCGGCCAATGCGTCCTACACGTACTACATGCGCTTCAGCAGCGACGGTTCCATGAACATCGGCCTGTCCCTGTATGCGCCAGACGCTCTGCTGGAACATATCGGCAAGGAGCAACTAGCCTACGGCGCTTACTACGGCGGCTTTCTGGTCCTCGTTATCTATAACTTTTTCATGTTTATCGCGGTTCGCGACCGCACTTTCGCTCACTATCTGCTGTACGTCACCAGTTATGGCCTGTATATGGCGGTGCATAACGGACTGACGTTCCAGTTTTTGTGGCCGAATTTTCCCTGGTTCGCCAATCACAGCCTGTTGATCCTGCTGATTCTTTCTTTGCTGGGAGCGTTACAATTCGCACGCTCGATTCTGGTGACGCAGCAAATTGCGCCCCGAACCGACTTCGCCGCCAGAGTGCTGGAGTGGCTGATGCTGATCAGCCTGGCCTGTACGCCGTTCTTTACCTACCACACGATGATCGTGCCGATATCCCTGCTGACCTTCGTCATCGCCGCCCAATTACTGTTGATGGGCGTACTGGCGTTAATGGCGGGATCGCGCCCTGCGCGCTATTACATGACCGCCTGGACGGCGCTGTTGATCGGCGTGCTGGCTTACATGCTGAAAACCTTTGGCCTGCTGCCCCATAACGTGCTGACCCAGAACGGTTTTCAGATCGGCTCACTGACGGAAATGGTGTTGCTGTCTCTGGCGCTGAGCAGCCGGGTCAACGAACTGCAGCGTAAAACCTACACGGACGCCCTGACCGGCCTGTTCAACCGCCGCCATTTCGATGACAAGTTCGCAACGGAATTTCATCGCGCTCAACAAAGCAAACAGCCGCTGACTCTGCTGGTCATCGATATCGATTGCTTCAAACAGTTCAACGACACCTACGGCCACAACGTCGGCGACCATGCGTTGAAGGAAGTCGCCCGCATACTGGCGAAAGGCGTACGTAAGCCGAACTGTCCCTGCCGCTACGGCGGCGAAGAGTTCGCCGTCATCCTGCCCAATACCGACCACGAAGCCGCCATGAGCCTGGCCAATCGCCTCAGAGTCAAAGTGGCGGAAGAAACCGAGTCAGGCTACAAGCTCTCCATCAGCGTTGGCGTGGCGAGTATGAATCACGATGAATTCGACTGCCCCAACAAACTGTTCGAACGCGCGGACTACGCGCTGTACACGGCGAAACAGCAGGGCCGCAACAGAGTGGTGGATTATCGCTCCTGCGCCCCACGCCGGGAGTCGGATACATCGAAAGAAGGTCTGGTGGGCGCTGAAAGCTAACCCAAGCTTGTTAACGCAGCGGCGATGATGGCTACGCAGGAATAGGAACTACCCACGAGAGCAATTCCGGACGGTTTAGAGACTCTCAATAAACTGACTGATCGCGCGCCAGTATTCGGGATACATGCTGATGTCGTTGTGATCCGCTCTATCCAGCGTGACTGTCCGTTGCGGACCGCCCCAGGCCGCCATCAGCCGCTGCCCGTGCTCCATCGGCACAACCCGGTCCCTCCCCGCCAGCAAAGCCAGCGCAGGCGCTTTGATCGTCGCCGCATGAGCCAATGAATTAAAAGGATGACGCACCAACAGACCGACCGGCAACCAGGGGTAATGTTGCTTGCCAACGGCGGCCAGACTGTCAAATGGCGTGGTCAACACCACCGCCCGCACCGGACGGCGATCCGCCAGCTGCACCGCCACGCCGGAACCCAGGCTGCGTCCCAGCAGAACGATATGTTGGGGGTCGATTTTCAGCTTGCGCGTGAGATGGTCATATAAGGCGACGGCGTCGCCCACCAACGCCTCTTCTCCCGGAGAGCCCTCGCTGTCGCCGTAGCCCCGGTAGTTCATCAGCAGAAAGGACTCCACCGGTAACTTTTCCATTTCCCAGGCGTTCCAGGACACCTCTTCGCCATTGCCGCCAAAGTACAGCAGCAACGGCTTGCGTGCGGAAATCTCTCCCCGTTGAAACCAACCGGACAAGGTCACGCCATCATGCTCAAACTTAAACTCTATGGACTTCAACCTGCTGCGATTGCCTGCGTCCACCGCCTGCGGGAAAAAGATCATCCGGTCCTGATATAACCAGAAGAACGCTACGCCGGAAAAGCAGATAAGCAGAAGAGTGCTGATAAGAGCCCACATGAATGTTCGCGCCTTAGCCCAGGATTGTCTCATGTTCTAATTGTCATTCCGTCCGCCAGAGAATAGCGATAAGCCCGATAGGCCGGCGCTGCTCCGATTAATACGCCCGCCAGGATGATGCCGCCCAGGACGACCAGGTTATCCACGGTCAGCGGGTCCACGCCGATAAACAGACCGAAGTAACTCTCCAGCGCCGGCTGAGCGGCGAACAGCGTCAGAAACAGCATTGCGACGCCGACCAGCACGCCGCAAACCGCCATCAAACCGGCTTCGATCATCAGTAGAACGAAAATATGCCGCGGCTTGGCGCCAACGGAACGCAGGATAGCCATTTCCCGACGGCGTTCGTTCAACCCTGACCAGATTACCGTCAACATGCCGATCAAGCCAGTCGCGACGACAAATGCCGACACGGCGAGCAAGGCGACCTCCGCCACGCCCATCATGCTCCACAGCTCCTGCAGCGCCACGCCGGGCAGGATAGCCAGCAACGGCTCTCCGCGATAATTATTGATCGCCCGTTGCAGAGTGAAGGTGGCGATTTTGGAGTCCAGTCCAACCAGAAAGGCGGTTATCAGCTTGGGTTGTAAATCCGCATGCCGCGCCTGCTCCGCGCTAATCGAACCACTGGGCGCGCCGCTGTCCCATCCCAAATGAATGGCTTCAATGCCTTCCAGGGAAACGTGCACGGTGCGATCCACCGGAGTGCCGGTCTTCTTCAAAATGCCGACGACTTTGAAAGGCTTATCATCATGATTGGCGAAACTCACTTCGCCGGCGCCGTGAGAAATCACAATGGACTGACCAAGTTTATAGCCCAGTTTCTCCGCCACTTCCGCGCCTAATACGGCGTCGTATACATCCTCGAAACGGCCGCCGTCGCTAAACGCCAGCTCACGTTTGGCGCCATAGCGGAAGTGCTCAAAGTAATCCGTATTGGTGCCCAGCACGCGAAAGCCGCGATGTGAGTCGCCTAACGATAACGGGATGGTCCATTTCACCCGTTTCATGCCGGCCACTTCCTGGTAGCTATGCCAGGAAATATTGTTAGTGGCGTTGCCGATGCGGAAAACTGAGTACAGCAAGAGCTGCACGGAGCCGCTGCGAGCGCCCACAATCAGATCAGCGCCGGAAATGGTGTTGGCGAAGCCGGCTTTGGCTTCCCGACGTATGTTGTCCACGCCCAACAGCAGCATGACGCTGACGGCGATGGAGAAAATGGTCAGCAGCGCCGTGGTCTTGCGATTCAACAGGCTGCGTAACGTCAAACTGTAAATAGACATCGAAAAGCGGCTCCCGCAGGTCAAGATTCCGGTGGCTGATAAGCGCGATTGATTTCCGCCAGGCTGACAGTGCGATCAAACAGGTCCTGCAAAGCAGGATCATGACTGACAAACACCAGCGTCGATCCACTGGCGGCCACTTCCTGAAACAGCAGCTCGATAAACGCCACACGGGCGTCCGCATCCAGGGCGGACGTAGGCTCATCGGCGATGATCAGCCCTGGCGAGCCGATAAGGGCCCGCGCCACGGCGACCCGTTGTTGCTGCCCCACACTGAGGTCAGTCACCGGCCTGCGCCCGAGTTTGCCCACATCCAGACGCAAATGAGAAAGCAGGCGCTCCGCTTCCTGCGTCAGACTCGCGCCGCGGGCGCTCACTCTTTGCCGCCGCGCCTTGGAGAAGCGGCAGGACAATGTCACGTTATCCACCAGTGACAGGTAAGGAATCAGATTAAACATCTGAAAAATGAAGCCGATGTTGTCCGCCCTGAAACCGTCCCGGCTTGAAGCGCCAAGCGCGCTCAGTTCGGTATCCATCACCCTGATGCTTCCCTCCCTGGGCTGGATCACGCCTCCAAGCAGGCTCAGCAGCGTCGTTTTGCCGCTGCCGCTGGCGCCGCGCAGAAAGATGCGTTCTCCCTCCCGCACCTGCAGCTCGGGAATATCCAACACATCATCATCGCTCCCTGGCCAACGAAACTTCAGACCTTCCAGCTGCACAAGGGCGCGGGCCGGCGTAGGTTTAACCGTCGCGTTTCGCTCAGGCGCGATGGCGGGTTCGCTCACATTCTGCATGACGCCATTCTCACTGCTTACAAATTAATCTGATGTTTTTCCGGGCTCAGCTCTATGGCGGTCTGTCCCTTCGGCCCGATCACCTGTACGTCCAGATCTTTCAGACCTGGGAAATGCTTGAACAACAAAACGTCCACTGCGGTAAGCTTGCCCGCGTCGCCGCATTCGAAGATGTAAGAGGCGTCGATATCGGAGTGGCCGTGTTCATGATGGTCATGAGCATCTTCATCATCGCCGTGCTCATGCTCATCGTGCGCCGCTTCCTCATGCTTGCCGCCGTCTTCGTCGTATTCGAAAACATCGCCGTCCACTTCCGCCGACAGCAGCTTACAACCCGCGGCCGGGGTCAGGCCAAACAGTTCTTCGCCCTTGTTCAGCAAGACCGCCGCCTTCTCCACCTGCTGACGTTCCGCCTCAGTAGCGGGAGCATGTTCAAAGCCCACCAGGTTCATCGCGGGGCTTTCCAGCTCAACGACCAGATTTCCCTCTTCCAGCGCCAGATTCATCGTCGCCGCGCCATGCACATGCGCCCCATGCTGCTCAAACTCTTCGGCGTGCGCGAACTGGCTGGCCGCTAACACCATCATACCGACCCACAGGCGATTTCTATAACTCATAAATTTAATGCTCCTGAACTTAGAGAGTGATTCTTCCGCTTGGTTTTTTATGTTATAACATAACGAAACGAAATTGTTATAGGGCGAATTAAATTCAAAAAAGTTAATCTTGGACGCGAGCGGTCATACAATGTGTTGCACTTGGTGTTGCGGCTGGCCAGGATTAGGAACGGCTGTCGGCGGTCTGGATCGCCTTTCCACGTTTTGACGAAACCACTGATTCCATAGGATATTTATGAACAGATTGCTCTCGACGCTGATCGCGCTCGCATTCTCCTCCCTGCTTTCCGGCGGCGTACTCGCGGAGGATTTCAAGACCGTACAATGGCAGGACCTGATCCCCAAGTCCGCGCAGCAAAAAACCGTCAGCGGAACCGTGGAGCATGGCCAGATCGCCATGGAGCCGCCGCCCCAAGCCAGCGCGCCAATCGTGCCGGAGCTGAACAAGCAGAAAGTTCGCATAGCGGGCTTTGCAGTGCCTTTGGAAGGCGACGAAAGCGGGGTGACCGAGTTCCTGTTGGTGCCGTACATGGGCGCATGCATCCACGTACCGCCGCCGCCCTCTAACCAGATCGTTTACGTCAAAGCCAAAAAGAAACCGTTACCGTTGGACTACCTCTACGACGCGTTCTGGGTATCCGGGGCGATCAGCGTGGAGACGGTCAGCAGCGAGCTGGCGGAGAGCGGCTACAGTATGCAGGCGGACGCCTTCGAGCCTTATCAGTACAACTAAGCGGCCAGACATAATTCCAGAGCCAGCTCCTGATCTCGACTACACTTTAAGTATCCGCGCTCCTGCGGAGCTTTAATGGAAGTTGCATCGACAAACCGGGAGAATGTTTGTGGCCAGCGAGTATCAGCCGGATTCTCTGGATATCCTCAACCATCAGGGCAGCGTACAGCAAAAACTGGAATATCTGCTGGAAAATCTCCAGCAGACCTACCCTTATATTTGCCGCATCGCCATCGCCATTTACGACGCCTTGCAGGATCAGCTCAAAACCTTCGCCTCCGCCGGCTCCAGCCATCCCCTGCTGGAGCACTATCAGACGGCGCTGCACGAAGTCTCCTCCCTGCAACATATGAAAGACAACAGGTTCATCCGCGTCATCAATGACATCGGCGATGAACTGGGCGGTGGAGAGAGTCCAACCCAGCACACGGAAGCCCTGCTGAAAGCCGGGTTTCACGCCTCTTACACCTTTCCCATGCGCTACAACGAACGCTTTCTCGGCTTCGTGTTTTTCAACGGAGCGGAAAAGGACTGCTTTCAGGGCCGGGCGCTGGTGGATATGGATATGATCGGACACATGATCACTCTGATCGTGTACAACGAGCGCAGCAATATCCGCACGCTGATCGCCACGGTCAAATCAGCCATGTTGCTGACCCACTCCCGCGACCCCGAAACCGGCGGCCATCTTGAACGCATGGCGCGCTACTCCAGACTGATCGCCGCGCGTCTGGCGCCGAAGCATGGCTTCTCCGACGAGTATGTGGAACACATTTGCCTGTTTGCGCCCTTGCATGATCTCGGCAAAATAAAAGTGCCCGACAGCATATTGCTAAAACCTGGTCGACTGGAGGAAGAAGAACTGGATGAAATGCGTCGCCATCCGATGTACGGACATGAACTGGTGGACGCCTTGATTAATAACTACGGCCTCAATGGCGTCAGTCATGTGAACATGCTGCGCAATATCGTGCTGTATCACCATGAGACTCTGGATGGTGGAGGTTATCCCGAGCATTTGCGCGGCGAAGATATTCCCATTGAATCCCGAATTGTCAGCGTCGCCGACGTCTTCGACGCGCTTACCAGCGCCCGTCCCTACAAGCCAGCCTGGGACAATGACAAAGCCTTCGCCGAACTCAAGCGTCTGGCGGGAAACAAATTAGACAGGGGGTGTGTGGTGGCGCTGATGGATTGCCGCAAACAAATTGAAGAAATCCAACAGCGCTTCCGCGAGAACGAATACGGTTAAAGTGGTCGATACACCAGCACTTTGCGCCCGTTTCCGTTGAGATGGCTGGCGTGCAACTGACTCATAACGCCTTTGTCGCAAAACAGCAGGTAGCGGGTTTCTCCGTCCAGCTCCGCCATGCGGCTTTCCAGCTCGTAGAAAGGCACCTGCAGAATTTTGTTGTTGGTCAGCATCAACGGCGCCTTTTCCTGCTCGTTGGGGTGACGGATGTCGATAATCACGTCGTCCAGCGAAGGCGTCGACACCACTTCTACTTCATCCACGGTCAGTTCCGACTGCATAATCTCGTCGATGTTGATCGCGCGACGGTTCGCCAGCGCCTGTTCCAGCACTTGCATATCGAACCGCTTCTCATCGTTCTCAATGCGATAATCCCGTGCTTTGGTGGTGGGGCGATCAGAAATCACGCCACAGTATTCCGGCATGTTGCGGGCGAACTCTTCCACGCCAATCTGGCTGGCCATGCGGATAATATCCTGTTTATCGGTAACGATCAGCGGACGCAGCACCAGCATGTCAGTGGCGGAATCAATCACATTCAGGTTGGTCAGAGTCTGGCTGGACACCTGCGCCACACATTCGCCGGTAACCAGCGCCGTGGCGGACAGATCACGCGCGACCTGAGTCGCCGCCCGCAACATCATGCGCTTCAGTACTACGCCCATGTTGGAGTGATAGATCTTGTCCAGAATTTCCGCCACCACGCCTTCAAAGGGCACAGTGATAAATTTGACCCGCTGGCCGCCGCCGTACTTCTCCCACAAATACAGCGCCGCCTGCTTCACTCCCACTTCGTGAGCGGTTCCGCCCAGATTAAAGAAGCAAAAGTGCGTGCGCATGCCTCGCTTCATGGTCAGGTAGCTCGCGACGCCGGAATCGTAGCCGCCGGACATCAGGGACACGACCGGCTCCAGACCGCCGACGGGATACCCGCCCAGGCCTTCGTAACGTTTCTCCACCAAGTAATATTTATCGTCGCGCACTTCGATGGAAATGATGACTTCCGGATTCGACAGATCCACCCCCGCCGCCTTGGTGTGCTGGCGCAGTCCTCCGCCGACGTAACGCTCCAGATCCATGGAGGTGAAATCATGCTTGCCGGCGCGCTTGACCCGCACCTGGAAGCGTTTGCCTTCCAGTTGCTCTTCGTACAACGCCTTCGCGTTCAGGTAAATAGTGTGGAAGTCCGCCAGGGGATATTCATGCACCACCAGGAAGTTGGTGATTCCGGACACCCTTTGCAGGGCTTCAATCGCCCGTTTACTGGTGCGCTCGTCGGCTTCCGGCAGCAAGACTTCAATTTTGTCCCAAGATCCTTCCACCACCACGTTTTCGTCAATTTGACGCAATACGCGACGAATATTTATGCGTAACTGCTTGACCAGATCCTTACGCACCGGTTTACTTTTAATTGTGATTTCGGGAAATAATTTGACGAGAAACTTCATAATCTGGCCTGATCCAAATCTCAGCGGGGGCGCTATTCTACTATCATTCCCCCTGTCATGCATGGGCCGATCGCCAAAAATCCCCCTGCGCGGACAACGCCAGGGAGTGATAGCCAACTTCGCCCAGACGACTTACTATTTAGACTCCATCCGGAAAACCCGCTTACCTACGCCGCGCCGGTCATCCTTACATTACCCTGCTCCCGGATGGGCTCTTATAAATGATAACAATAGCAGATTAGGCTCTATTGGCATTGCAGCGTCGCCACCGTCACGCCTGCATACGCCGTCAGGCTCTGGCTTGCTCCCACAGCCGTCCGCCGGAATCGGAACCGCCGGCCCCGCCGGCAAGTAGAAGTATTAGAAAAGGAAAGATATAGATATGAGTAACAAAATAACCGCACGCATCGCCCCGGAAGGCAGCCTCGATCTGGTCTCACAACACGAAGTCAACCTGTTGAAGGACCGCAGCAATCGCGGCGTGTATCGCCTGTTCCGACAATGCGCCCTGGCCGTATTGAACTGCGGCAACGAGTCCGACGACCCCAACACCATTCTGGCTGAATTCGCCGATTTCGACATCCAGCTGATCCAACAGGCCCGCGGCATCAAGCTGGAGGTGATCAATGCGCCTCACAACGCTTTCGTCGACGGCAAGATGATCAAAGGGATACAAGAGCACCTCTACGCCGTGCTGCGCGACATCATCTACGCCAACAACGTGCTGTCTCACAACACCCAGCTGAACCTGAACAACGGCGAGGATATCACCAACTTTATTTTCCATATGCTGCGGAACGCCGGCGTATTGATTCCCCGTCGTTACCCCAACATCGTCGTGTGCTGGGGAGGCCACTCCATCAGCCGGGACGAGTATGACTTCACCAAAGAGGTCGGACACTCCCTGGGTCTGCGCGGACTGGATATCTGCACCGGATGCGGCCCCGGCGCCATGAAGGGACCGATGAAAGGCGCCACCATCGCTCACGCCAAGCAGCGTATTCAGACCGGACGCTACATCGGTTTGACCGAGCCGGGCATCATCGCTGCCGAGTCGCCAAACCCCATCGTCAACGAGCTGGTGATTCTGCCGGATATCGAAAAGCGCCTGGAAGCCTTCGTACGACTCGGCCATGGCATCATCGTCTTCCCTGGCGGCGCTGGCACCGCAGAGGAGATCCTGTACCTGCTGGGCATTCTGCTGAACCCGGAAAACGATTCGCTGCCTTTCCCGGTAATTTTCGCCGGAGCCAAGAAAAACGAGGAGTATTTCGGCCAGATCAACGAGTTTATCGGCCTGACCCTGGGTAAAGCCGCTCAACGTCGTTATCGCATCATTATCGATGACCCCGAGCTGGTCGCCCTGGAAATGAAGAAAGGCATCCAGGACGTCACTTATCATCGTAAAGGCTCCAGCGATGCTTACTACTACAACTGGTTGCTGAAGGTTCAGCCACAGTTCCAGCATCCCTTCCAGCCGACCCACGAGAGCATGCGCGCGCTGGCGTTGCACCGCGAACAGCCCATTCATGAACTGGCGGCGAACCTGCGCCGGGCGTTTTCCGGCATCGTATCCGGCAACGTCAAGGAAGAAGGCGTGCAGCTGGTGGAACGTCTGGGACCATTCGAAATCAGCGGCGACAAAACCATCGTCGGCTCTTTCGGATCATTGTTAGAGTCTTTCGTGAAGCAACAGCGAATGAAACTGCCAGGCAGCAAATACGTGCCCAGCTATCGCATTGTGGATTAAGAATGCGTCTTTGCTAGAAAGGAGAAGCACTGGCGGCGGCGAGCCGCCAGCGCTCGGGGATCAGAAGTCAGCGATCAGGTTTCCTGCAGCCAACGCGCCGCATCCAGGGCGTGATAGCTGATAATCATGTCCGCGCCCGCCCGTTTCATACTCAACAAGGTTTCCAACACCACGCTGCGTTCGTCGATCCAACCGTTGGCCGCCGCGGCTTTCACCATGGCGTATTCGCCGCTGACGTTATAAGCCGCCATCGGCAGATCGAATCGATCGCGAAGTTTGCGCAACACATCCAGATACACCATCGCTGGCTTCACCATCAGGAAGTCCGCGCCTTCTGCAGCGTCCAGTTCCGCCTCCCGCATCGCTTCACGCATGTTGGCCGGGTCCATCTGATAGTGCTTGCGGTCGCCGCCGGCGGGCGCGGAATCCGCTGCATCCCGAAAAGGTCCGTAAAAGGCGGACGCGTATTTCACCGCGTAGGACATGACGGATACGTCCTGGAATCCGTCTGCGTCCAACGCACGCCGAATCGCCGCCACCTGACCGTCCATCATGGCGGCGGGAGCGACCACATCCGCGCCGGCTCGCGCCTGACTCAACGCCACCTTGGCCAACAGCGCCAGGGTGCGATCATTATCCACGCCATCGCCGCAGAGCACGCCGCAATGGCCATGTTCCGCATACTGGCATAGACATACATCCGTGATCAGCGTCAGCCCTGGCGCCGCCTGCCTGATCAACCGCAACGCCTGCTGCACCGGCCCGTCTTCCCATGCGCTGCGCCCCTGAGAGTCTTTAACTTCAGGCAGCCCGAACAGCAAAACCGCCTTGATGCCGCTGCGCCAGGCGCCGACGCAAAGCTCCACCGCCAGATCCGGCGACAGGCGCTCAACCCCGGGCATCGACGCAACCGCCTCACGCTGCTGAACGCCAGGGATGACAAACAGGGGATACACCAAATCCTCCACCCGCAACGCAGTCTCCCGCACCAAATCGCGTATAGAATTATTGCGACGTAGACGCCGGGGACGAGCCACTGGAAAAGAAGCCTTCATAGTGAGCACCGCCTTTCAGTGATAGGCATTGAAACTCTCTCCCTTTATTCTTAACCGCCTCTGCATCAATGACCCAAGGGCCTGGATTTCATATCCTTCTTCGATTAAGCCATCGTTGGGATACACGCGAATATCCACCTGCGCGCCCATATCCTCAAAAATAACCGCCGCCTCCCATGCTTTTTGCATCAAAACCCTTGCTTCAAGGTCTCTCAGGGTGATCAACATAGGAAGCCCTTCCAAGTCTTCAACGCAGTATTCAGCAACGTTCTTTTCGCTTAACGCGACTCCGTTTAAAAAGGCAACTGCGTCAAGCTGCGTGGAATTACGGTATAGATATTCAGCTACGACACTCGCGCCTTCACGGACCCCCACCAAAACAATGTGCGCCCGTTTATTCACCCTCGCCAGCAAATCATCAATCAGATTTGACACAACCGTGACCGCATCGCTAATCCAAAAAGAGTCAGAAGGATCAGCATGTGACGGACAACAGAGTTGCGCATGTCTTCGCCACACAGATGCAGAAACATAAACAACCCCATCTAGTCGCAGAAAGTTCGCCAGCTCACTCGCCCGTATCCCACGTTCTTTGCCAGGCACATAAACAAGAACCGTTTCAGCGCTTTCAGGTTTACCGCCATATATCTCCAATGTGCTCAGGCGCATAGCCGCTGTCTCTCATATCCCTGATAAATTTTCCTTCACCACGGCGATCTTACGCCTGTGCAGCCCGCCCTACTTCCTGAGAGAAGCCAATGTTTACGCCGAACCGGACAAACCTAATAAAAAGTCAGCTTTCTGGTTGGCGCTGAAAATAAAGACTGGGAGCGACGCCCATAATGCGTCGAAACATAGCGGAAAAGGCGCCCGGCGTTTCGTAGCCAAGATCCGCAGCAATCAGTGTCACCGGGTCGCCGGCGGCGAGACGGGGGATTGCGTTGAGCGCGGCGACTTGCTGGCGCCAGTATTGATAAGACACTCCCAGCTCATTGCGAAACAAACGGGAAAGCGTACGTTCGGACGCCCCGATTACAGTCGACCAATCTTTCAGCTCGCGCGGATCAGCCGGGTTGGCCAGGATAGCCCGACACAGGTTCTGCAAGCGGGAATCGCGGGTGGCGGGAAGTCGTAACGGGCGCTCATCAGACCATTCAATTTCCTCCAAAATCAAGGACATAATACGGCCATCCCGACCACCTTCGTCGTAATCGCTGGGAACTCGCATCGCACGAATGATCAACTCCCTCAGCAACGGCGATATCTGCAGCGTGCGCGGCTTTTGCGGAAAACTCACGGGACAGGCATGGGGCTGGATGTACATGGTGCGCAGAGACACGTCGCCACGGGCGCGCATGCCATGCTCCACATTGGGCGGCATCCACACCGCCCGTTGCGGGGGTATCAGCCATACCCCCTCGTCGGTGACCAGCTCCATCACGCCAGACGTGGCGAAAATAAGCTGGCAACACTCGTGTTTATGCGGCGTAACCCGATATCCGCTGGAAAATTCACGGGCCCTGGCGACGATAGGTCGCTCGCCCCTGATAGGCATATATTCTCCGGAATCAAAATCGGCTGCCGTCACATCGGTTTGCTGTCTGACTGTCTGTTCTGTCATAACGCCCTGTTTTAACTCCTTTGGCAGCGATAATCAGCGTAACGGCGCTAATTATCCATGGCGTAAAGACAAGCTCAAGAAAGGAAAGCGCCTGAACCATGAAGATATATGGGAGAACGAAGGATAAGCGGCGGAAATCTGGGACTTGAACGTGGTTGGAGCGGGACAAGCGCAGCCGTTGATCCGCGGCTGCGCGAAAGGTCAGCTTACTTCATGCCGGAGAAATACGCAGCCAGATTGGCGATATCGTCGTCAGACAGCGCCGCCGCCTGACCTTGCATGATAACCGCCTGACCGCCATTACGGTTTTTGCTGCGGTAGGCTTTCAACGCCTCCACCAGATACTGCTCGTTCTGACCCGCCAGGTTGGGATAAGTTGGGATAATGGCCTTGCCGTCCGCGCCGTGGCATGCCGCGCAGACTGCAGACTTGGCTTTGCCCGCTGCAGCGTCCGCCGCTTGTGCGGACACGGAAAGCAGTATGGAAGCCATGCCGGCCAGGATTAAAGGGACTTTCTTGGCTACTCTCATCAGTAATTCTCCTTCTTGGAGTGTTGGAATTTTTGTCAAGCCTTTATAGCATAGGTCGCTCGCCGCCCACCAGCCGCCAAAAACTTATGCTTGAACGGTTGTCTGGACGTCGAAAATGATCCGTCCGCGCATGGGAAGCGTAGACACATTTCGTTCTGCGAAGGCGCTATAATTCAACGCCATACGCTCGGGATCGCAATTGTAAATATTCAAACTGCGCGCTTGCATTGACGCATTGCAGTTTTCAAAGCGCTCTCCCGATATAAAATTAATATCCCTTAGCTGGAATGCCTATCTGAATGATCATTAGTCCCGATAACACCCGGAGCGCCGTGCTGCTTGTCAACCTGGGCACGCCGGACGCCCCAGACGCCCCCGCCATACGCCGTTACCTGAAGCAGTTCCTCAGCGATCCCAGAGTGATCGAGGTCCCGCGCCTGATCTGGTGGGCGATCCTGAATCTGGTCATTCTTCGTTTGCGTCCCAGAAAACTCATTCCCAACTATCGCAAAATCTGGACGCCAAAGGGCTCGCCGATCAAAACCATCACGCAACAACAGGCCTGCGGACTGCAAAACGCACTGGGACAAGAACTGGGCGCACGCGTGCTGGTGGATTTCGCTATGACCTATGGCGCGCCATCCCTGCCGGACAAGCTCGCAGCGCTGCAACGCCAGGGCATCGAAAAGGTACTTGTGCTGCCCTTGTATCCGCAATACTCCGCCACTACCACCGCCGCCAGCTTCGACGCGCTGGCTCAGGCGCTGGCGAAGATGCGCGACATTCCCGAGCTTCGCTTCGTCAAGCGCTACCACAATCACCCCGCCTATATCTCTTCTCTGGTGGATAGCGTGCGCGCCCACTGGCGGGTGAGAGGACGTCAGGGCAAATTATTGTTCTCCTTTCACGGACTGCCCAAAGCTTACGTGGAAAAAGGCGATCCTTACCGTCGTGATGCGGAAGAAACCGCCCTCGCCGTAGCGAGAGAGTTGAAGCTGGAGGAATCGCAATGGCTGATGAGCTTTCAATCCCGGGTTGGAACAGCGGAGTGGCTGAAGCCTTACACCGACGCCACCGTTACCGAGCTGGGCGCCAACGGCTGCGAAGCCTTGGATGTTATCTGTCCCGGCTTCTCCGCAGACTGCCTGGAGACGCTGGAGGAAATCGAAGAAGAAAACCGGGGGCTGTATGAACAGGCTGGCGGCAAGGATTTTCATTACATCCCTGCCCTAAATGCAGAACCGGAGCATATCGAACTGTTACAGGAACTCTGCGAACAGCACCTACGAGGCTGGATCTGACCTTAACGACTGACTGTTATCCGGCGCTCTGCGCCTCGACGCCGCCGCCATGAGTACCCTCGAACTTAGTGCGCAGGTGTTGAAAGCGGGGATACTGCTTGTGCGTGGGCTTGATGTGCACAATGCGGTCAAAACAGGCGGCGCAGGCTCTACGCGCCGCGCCGTCACCGGGAGATGAACTCAGCTGCTTCAGCAACACCTGGGCCAGATTCAGATTTAAGGCAGGATGTCTGGCGGAGTACTCCAGCGCCTCGTTAAAGGCTGCGACAGCGCCTTTGAAGTCTTCCTGTTCGGCCAGCTTAATCCCCTGTTTATTCAGTTCCGCCGCTTTTTGCCGCGCCGCCGGACTGACCGGCTCGTCACGCATTTCTTCAATGCGTTTTTGCAGCTCCGGCTCATCCCCGTGCATTAATGACAATTGTGACAGGATGAACTCCGCCTCCAAGTCTTTTCCGCTGGCCAGCAGCACCTGAGCGTACTCCATGACGCGCGAGCTTGGCAGGTTGAATCCAACCGATTGATACAGGGTCTCCGCCAACGCCAGTCGCTCGTCCCGCTCCTCTTCATGCTTCAGCATGCAGCAGGCCTTCGCCGCCACCACTTCATATTGAAAACGCGCGGTGTCGTTCATGACAAAGCGCTCGTCCATATTACGCAGGACCTCAAAGGTTTCCTGCAGCGCCGCTTCACGCATGACTTTTGGCTGCGCGCCGGCGCGTTCACAGAGACTACGGGAAAATCCCAGATGGTTGTCGAGCCTGTCAAAGATGCTTTTGCGTCCCAGCTCAACCGCATTACGAAACGCCTCAACCGCGCAGTCCACATCCTGATTTTCCCAGGCAATATCCCCCAGCCTGGCATGCCTGAGGATGGCCGTCGGCGATAAACCCACCGCATCCACCAGCCATTCCTGCGCTTCTTTACCCCGGTGCGTGTCCACCAACACCCGCGCCAGCAAGTCATAGGCCACCAGACAGTTTGGAGCCGCCTCCACCACCTTGCGCAGTAATTCTTCCGCTAAGTCGTAATCCGCCTGGGCGATATAGACTCTGGCCACCCCAACCTGCGCCCAGATCAGCGTGCGCTCCGACAGCACCTGTTGATACACCCGCAGCGCCTCATTGAGCGCGCCGGTCTGGAAGTACAGCTCCGCCACGGTTTTTTCACACCAGCGCAGGTACTTGCTGCCACGGGCGATTTTTTCTTCACAGCGGGAAATCGCTTCGCTCCAGCGCTCCATATCAATGGCGTGCTTCAGCTCATATAACACCTCGTTGTCCACCAACAGGTTATCCAGACGCTGCTTCAAGACATCGGAAGTGATCGGCTTGTTGATGTAAGCGTCAGGTTGATGGTCAATGGCCGCGAGCACCATTTCCCGGGTGGTTTCCGCCGACATCATGACAAACAGGGAGGTGTAACGCAGAATTTTGCGCTCCCGCAGCTCTTCCAGAACATGCTGACCATTTCTGCCCGAGAGCTGGTAGTCGCAAATGACGACGTCGAACAGTCCATGCTCGCACTTGTTGATAGCCTCATCGCCATCCGCCGCCATATCTATGTACCAGGCGCCGAAGGATTTCAGCATTTTCTCCAGAGCCAGACGTAATTGGGTATTGCCGTCCACTATCAGGAAGCGTGCGTTGCGATATTCCCTGTTAAACATCAGTCTTCAGCTCAGTTTGAAATCTAGTAGGAAGCGTGCGTCGAGATATTCGAAGCGAGAATGCTTTAAGCATAGCATCGCCGCCACGGAGCGTCGGGAGACACGCCCGTTTTTTGATCCATTTCAATTTATGCTTGCGACCAGGTTGGCCCACAACGCGCCTAAATATTCGTGCCAGGCCTTCTGTGTCGCGGCCAGTCCGCCGAGCGCCGGCCGAAAGCGTCGCCAATCCAGTTCCTGATGATGTTTGATGGTATGTCCTGTGGGCGCCGGAATGGGATGCAGTCCCACGCCTTCAAATAGCTGCATCGCCCGGGGCATATGGTAAGCCGAGGTCACCAGCGCAAATGGCTGATCCCCCATTCGCGCCTGCGCCGCCAGAGCCTCTTCATGGGTATCACGAGGATCTTCCTGCAGATCGATCCGTTCACGGGGAAAACCCAGCGACTCCGCCAGTCTCGCGTAGGCTTCCGCGTTAGAGAGAGGGTCCGTACGCGCATAGCCGGACACCAGCAGCCTCGCCTCCGGATTAAGCAGAGCCACCCGTATTCCCTCAATAATGCGATATATCGCATCGCCCTCTATATAACTGGTGATAGGAAGACTCGAATCCGACTCATGATAACCGCCCAGCACCACCACATAGCGCACCTCCTGACCGGCGTAAGGCGGATACTGACTCTCCAGCGGCTCCATCACTTTGTCAGAGAACCAGGGGGTGCTGATAGTGAGCAATCCCAGCCAAACCACGCCGAGCATTCCCAGCGCCAATTTTCGTCTGCGCCCCCTGATCAGCATCATTAGCGCAATAAATGAGATCAGCAAAGCAAGGGGTAAGGGCATTGCCCAGTAACTAATGAATTTTTTTATAAAAAACATAAACTTGCCACTTTTATCCTTGTATACAAAAGCATCAAAAAGGCCAAGCTTTGCACAATTTAACAAAGCTCCGCCTTGAACCGCCCGCCCTAATTGGTTATTCTGCGGCCGCTTTTTCGAACAGCCGTTTACTCCTTGAGAACGTTAAATTTTCACTAACACACAGGAGGAAAGCTTTGGTTAGCTCGATGCAGTCAGTGCGCTAACCAAAGTTTTCATCTTAAATCTCGGGAGAAACCATGTTATTGGAAGCGCCTATCGAATCAACTCTAGCTGCGGCCCTGACGTTGTTCGGCATAACCTATACTGTTCGCACCGTACTTAACCACATGATCAAGCGCGCGCAGGAAAAGCGCGACGCAGCCACCGTCGAAGCGGGAGACACAGGAGCCTCCTCCACCGCTGACGCCTGATCGGACACTCGTCCAGATTACTCAAGCAACTGACTCAATGTCAGTTGCTGCCCTTACTTCCCCAAACGCCCCTTCACTCTCAAAATGCAACCGCTTGGGAGCTCTAAAAACTTAACAGCGTTTACTCGCATACTCCGGGCCCTTCGCGCTACCGCCGCTTCCTTAAAACGTTTCCTGGCTATTCCGTTTAGCGCCCATAGCCACAAGATTTTCTCTTTTTAAATAACGCATTTACGTCACCTCTTGGCGGTTATGGCTAATTCCCGTGGTGGATTCTGCAATGCCGTTGCGCCGCCATAAGGTCTAGAATGGCCCTATGCGAGCCAAGGCTCAGAGCGTAGAGGAAGACCGTGTGACATCTTCCAGAGCAGGCTCATTCTATCCATAAAAATAAGATTACAAGGAGTCCCAAAATGCAAACCAGGGTCCCGTTATATATAGACGGCTCATTTACGGAAAGCGCAGCCACTCGCCACATCCCGAACCTGAATCCGGCCACACAGCTGAATCTGGCCGACACTCCCTGCGCCACCCCGGACGAAGTCAACCGGGCGGTGGCCAGCGCCAAACAGGCCTTCGAAACCTGGAAGGATGTCCCCGTCATCGACAGGGCGCGCCTGATGATGAAGTTCGTGCAACTTCTCAAGCAGAACCAGGACGAAATAGCAGAAATTCTCAGTCAGGAAACCGGCAAGATTTTCGCCGACGCCAAAGGCGATGTCTGGCGCGGCATCGAAGTCGTGGAACATGCCTGCAACATCCCTTCCATGATGATGGGCGAAACCGTTGAGAACGTGGCGCGGGATATCGATACCAGCTCCTACATGCACCCGCTTGGCGTTTGCGCCGGCATCACGCCGTTCAATTTCCCGGCGATGATCCCCCTATGGATGTTCCCCATGGCGCTGGCCTGCGGCAACACCTTCGTGCTCAAACCCTCAGAGCAGGACCCGCTCACTCCCATGCGCATCGCGCAACTGTTTGACGAAGCGGGCTTTCCCAAAGGCGTACTGCAGGTTCTGCACGGCGATCGCGAGCAAGTAGACATGCTGCTGACGCATCCAGATATCAAAGCCATTTCCTTCGTCGGCTCAGCGCCTGTCGGACAGCATATATACCGCACCGGCACGCAGCACCTGAAACGGGTGCAATGTATGACCGGCGCTAAAAACCACATGGTCATCATGCCGGATGCGGACAAGAAGCAGGTTATTTCGCACCTGACCGGCGCCTCCGTCGGCGCTGCTGGGCAACGTTGCATGGCCATCTCCGTCGCGGTATTCGTCGGCGAATCCGCACAGTGGCTGGACGAACTCAAAGCCTCTATGGCGGAAGTGAAGCCCGGCGCCTGGAACGACGAAGCCGCCGGCTACGGCCCGCTGATCAGTCGCGGTTCCAGAGATCGCGTGTTGGGTCTGCTCGCCAAGGGCAAAGAAGAAGGCGCACAGTGTCTTCTGGACGGCTCCAGCTTCACCCACCCGGATTTCCCGGAAGGCAACTGGGTTGGTCCAACGCTGTTCAGCAAGGTCACTCCGGAAATGACGATCTATCGTGAGGAAATCTTCGGCCCAGTGCTGCTCGCCATGCAAGTGGACACCATTGACGACGCCCTCAAGCTGATCAATGACAACCCCTTCGGCAACGGCGTCTCGCTGTTCACCAATTCCGGCGGGGCCGCGCGCCACTTCCAGCGCAATGTGCAAGTGGGACAGGTCGGCATCAACATCCCTATTCCCGTGCCTCTCCCCTTCTTCTCCTTCACCGGCTGGCGTAACTCTTTCTATGGCGACCAGCATGCCTACGGCAAACAGGCGGTGCGTTTCTACACCGAAACCAAAACCGTGATCAGCCGTTGGTTCCATCATGGCGAAGAAGTGCAAGGCCCGAACCTGACCATTCAAATGCGGTAAGGATGCGGTGATAGGCAACTGTTAAGAGTGTATGTATCGTGAATTTTGAACTATCCGAACAGCAAATTGCTTTCCGCGACAGCGCCCGCGCCTTCGCCGAGAAAGAACTGGCGCCCCACGCCGCCGAGTGGGACGCCACCGCCCACTTCCCTGTGGAGACAATCCGCAAAGCGGGCGAAATGGGCTTTCTGTCCCTGTATACCCCGGAGGAATGGGGCGGCCTGGGCCTGCCCCGTCTGGACAGCTCGATCATCTTCGAAGAGCTGTCACGCGGCTGCACCTCCACCACCGCTTACCTGACCATTCACAACATGGCCACCTGGATGATCGCCAGCTTTGGCCATGATGAGTTGCGTCAGGCCTGGCTGCCCAAGCTGGTCTCCGGCGAACTGCTGGCTTCCTATTGCCTCACTGAGCCCAACGCAGGTTCAGACGCCGCCTCTTTGCGCACCTCTGCGAAGAAGGACGGCTCCGACTACGTTATCAACGGCTCCAAGATGTTTATTTCCGGCGCCGGCAGCACGGATGTGCTGGTGGTGATGGCCCGCACCGGGGAACCCGGAGCCAAAGGCGTGTCCGCGCTGGTCGTGCCCGCTGACGCCCCCGGCGTCACTTACGGCCGCAAGGAAGACAAAATGGGCTGGAACAGCCAGCCTACCCGCGCGATTACATTCGACAATGTGCGCATTCCCCAAACCAACCGCCTTGGAGCGGAAGGTGAAGGCTTCAAGTTTGCGATGATGGGGCTTGATGGCGGTCGCATTAATATCGCAACCTGCTCCATCGGCACCGCCCAGGCGGCGCTGGAAACCGCGCAGCGTTATATGCAGGAGCGTGAGCAGTTCGGGCGCAAGTTGTCCGACTTTCAAGCGCTGCAGTTCAAACTGGCGGATATGGCTACGGATTTAGTGGCGGCCCGCCAGATGGTGCGACTCGCTGCGTTCAAACTGGACTCCAAACACCCGGAAGCCTCCACCTATAGCGCCATGGCCAAACGCTTCGCGACAGACGCCGGCTTCAAGGTCTGTAATGACGCATTGCAAATCCACGGCGGCTATGGCTACATCAAGGAATATCCGCTGGAACGCTTCGTTCGCGACAGCCGGGTGCACCAGATTCTGGAAGGAACCAACGAAATCATGCGCGTCATCATCGCACGCCGCCTACTCCTCGAACACGCCATGGAGACTATTCGCTAATGACAGGCACCGAGAAACTCCAACTTGAAATCATTGAGCGCACCGCCGTGCTCACTATCGCCAACCCGCCCGCCAACACCTGGGATGAAACCAGTCTGCCGGCGCTCAAGGCATTAATTCAGCAACTCAATGACAACAAAGACGTTTATGCGCTGGTGATCACCGGGCAAGGCGAAAAATTCTTCTCCGCCGGCGCAGACCTGAACCTGTTCTCCGATGGAGACAAAGCCAGAGCGCGCCACATGGCGCGTATCTTTGGCGAAGCATTCGAAACCCTATCCAACTACCGCGGCGTATCCATCGCCGCAATCAACGGCTACGCCATGGGCGGCGGCTTGGAGTGCGCGCTCGCCTGCGACCTGCGCATCGCCGAAACTCATGCGCAAATGGCGCTGCCCGAGGCCAGCGTCGGCCTGCTGCCCTGCGCGGGAGGCACACAGAATCTACCCTGGCTGGTCGGCGAAGGCTGGGCGAAGCGCATGATATTGATGGGCGAGCGAATCAACGCTGAAACCGCGCTGAATATCGGACTGGTGGAAGCGGTCGTGGAAAAAGGCGCCGCCCGCGAGACCGCACTGGCTTGGGCGGAAAAAGTCGCACGTCAGAGTCCGCCCGCAGTGCGCGCCTGTAAAGAACTGATTCAGTCCGCCCGCAGCGCGCCGCAACTTATGGGCCTGCCGGTAGAAAGAGAACTGTTTGTGGATCTGTTTGATACCGAAGACCAGAAAGAGGGTGTAAACGCTTTCCTCGGAAAACGCTCGCCGCAATGGAAAAACCGCTAGAAGGCGACGCCTGACAATATTGAATAGATGGAAGAGAGTGGAATGAGCGAAAAACCTGTTTTATTTGAAGAACGCGAATGCAGCGATGGTCACCGCATAGGCGTGATCACCCTGAACGTGGAGAAATCGCTCAACGCGTTGAAGCTGAGCATGATCGAGTCGATGTACAGCGTCATGCAGGAATGGCGGCTGGACGACAAAATCGTCGCGGTATTTATGCAGGGGGCGGGCGATAAAGCCTTCTGCGCCGGCGGCGATATCGTGCAGATGTATGAATCCATGTGCGACGCAGGCGAGGGTCCGCCGGCTTACGCAGAAGAGTTCTTCACGCGGGAGTATCGTCTCGACTACCTCATTCACGTCTATCCTAAACCTGTCGTCTGCTGGGGCAACGGCATCGTTATGGGCGGCGGACTGGGTCTGATGGCCGGAGCCAGTCATCGCATCGTCACGGAATCTTCCCGTATCGCCATGCCAGAAGTCACCATCGGGCTCTTTCCCGATGTCGGCGGCACTTGGTTCCTCAACCGCATGCCTGACGGTGCAGGCCTTTATCTGGGCTTGACCGGCGCCGCCTGTAACGCCGCCGATGCGCTTGAGCTGGGTTGGGCTGACGGCTTTTTACCCCATGCGCAAAAGGATGCCTTTCTACAAGCGCTGACCCGAACCTCCTGGAGCAGCCCTGAAAGTAACCATACCCGCGTCACGCAACTGCTGCGCTCCTGGAATGAGCAGCATCAGTCGCAACGTCCGGGCGGTCAGGTGGCGCAGCATCGCGCCATGATCAAGCAGGTTACCCAGGGCGACTCCGTCACTCAGGTGGTGGACGCCATTTTGAACTACCCCACCGTGGATGAATGGGTTGGCAAAGCGCAGAAATCTCTGCGTAACGGCTGCCCGACCACCGCACATCTTGTATGGCGGCAAATTCACGAGGGCGGCGGCCTGAGCTTGCCCGACGTATTCAAACGCGAACTGATTATGGCGGTGCAGTGTACGATGCACCCCGAGTTCCGCGAAGGCGTGCGAGCCCTGCTCATTGATAAAGACTTCAAACCGCAATGGCGTTATCCGTCGTTTGCGGATGTTCCGGAGGCGTGGGTGGATGAATTCTTCTCTTCCCCCTGGGACATCAGTCCCTTGCATGACTTAGCAGTACTGTAAGCACAAGCAACGGTCCCGGACCTTCAATTAATCACCCAGACAAAAATAACAATCTGGAGGGAAACCATGAAAACTATCGGATTTATCGGCCTCGGGCACATGGGTGGCCCTATGGCTCACAACCTGCTGAAAGCCGGATTTGAGTTACGTGTTTTCGACTTGGTCAAAGATGCGGTCTCCGCTGCGGAGAAGGCTGGCGCCAATGCTTGCGGCAGCGCCCTGGAAGCCGCCCAAGGCGTTGATGCGGTGATCACTATGCTGCCGGCCAGTGAGCACTCTGAAGCCGTTTATCTCGGTGAAAACGGCCTGCTGAACCAGCTTAGCGAGCGCCCTCTGCTAATCGATTGCTCCACCATCGCGCCAGAGACATCTCGCCGCATCGCTGCGGAAGCCAGCAAGAAAGGTTTCGCCATGTTGGATGCGCCAGTTTCCGGCGGCACAGCGGGAGCCACAGCAGGGACGCTGACCTTCATTATCGGAGGCTCGCCTCAGGATCTGGAAAAAGCGCAGCCAGCTCTGTCAGCAATGGGTAAAAACCTGTTCCACGCCGGCGATCACGGGGCCGGACAAGCCGCAAAGATCTGCAACAATATGCTGTTGGCCGTTCACATGATCGGAACTGCGGAAGCGCTCCAGCTGGGCGTCAATCTGGGGCTCGATCCTAAGGTGCTTTCCGACATCATGTTGAAAAGCTCAGGCAGAAACTGGTCTTTGGAACTTTACAACCCCTATCCTGGCGTTATGGAAAACGCGCCGGCCGGTCGCGAGTATGAAGGCGGCTTCGCCGTTAATCTGATGAACAAAGATCTCGGCCTGGCTTTGGAGGCGGCTATTCAAAGCCGCTCCAGCACGCCGATGGGCGGCTTGGCCAAGTCTCTGTATCAAGCGCACAGCAGACAGGGGTCCGGACAGCTGGACTTTTCCAGCATCCAAAAATTATTCGCAGACAAAACGTGACAACTTTGTAAAATCTCGTCAAAAAAGGCGGCCTGAATGCCGCCTTTATTTTTCACGGAAGCCCCATTCCATGGGCTCTCTGGCCTCACCCGAATAGCCTAGACCATACTCACTAAATAAATATGAGAGAATATCAGGCAAGATAAAAACTGATCAAAGTTGAATCGACTTTGAACAGATTCCGGCCACACATTTAGGCCCGGCAGTTGGAATCCAAAACCATCCTTCAGTCTCCGCGGAATCTTCCGGCGTCAACGCGCCCACCCCGCTTTTGTCCGGATGGGAGACAGAATAATTTGTCCAGATCTGAATAGGGACGTTGATGACGGCTATTGCAAAGTTCACAACAGACACTCCGGCGCCCGCCTCGTTCGAGGACGCCGCGGGCTATAACGCCGCCGACTCAATGATCGGCCGCGTGCTTAAAGGCATGTACCGCCTGGAATATCTCCTGGCCGATGGCGGCATGAGCCGGGTTTATGTCGCCCGTCAGTTGTCGCTGGACCGGCTGGTCGTCGTCAAAGTATTGCGCTCTGGCGCTCCGAATGTGGGCTATATCCAGCTCTTCTATCGCGAAGCCCGCATCGCGAGTCAGCTAAATCACCCCAATGTCATGCAGGTATTCGACTTCGGCGCCACCGAAGACAATATGCTGTATCTGGTGGCGGAGTTCCTGCAAGGAGAAGTCCTGTCCGACCTGATGGAAAAGCACGGGAACGGACTGCCGCTGGAAAATGTCGTCTGGCTTATCGAACAGATGGCCGCAGGTCTGCAGGCGGCGCATCAGCTCAATATCGTCCATCGCGATCTCAAGCCCGGCAACATCATGGTGGCCAAGGTATCGGGCAATCATTCCGTCGCCAAGCTGCTCGACTTCGGCATCAGCAAACCGCTGGAAGAACAGGATCTGCAATACACCCAGATGGGTCTGGTGGTTGGTACGCCGGGCTATCTCGCGCCGGAACAGATCGACAGCTCGAAAGACATCGACGGACGTGCGGATATCTATGCGCTCGGCGCCGTCCTTTATTACTGCATCACAGGCGAGCGTCCTTTCAATGGCGAGACGCATCACCACATCATGGCGCAACAGCGCAAATACCTGCCGCAGCCCTTAAGTGATAAAGAGCTGGCTGACCCGCGCAATAAAATACTGGAGCCTGTGCTCACCAAAGCCATGGCGATTGACCCTGCGGATCGCTACGAAAACTGCCTTGATATGGTCCGCGACCTGCAATTGCGGGCGCGAAACGCCGTACGCAACAGCAATGATCACGGCCTGAAGCTGGTCAACCTGACCACTTACGCGTTTGTCTTTGCTGGCGAACTGGCGGAAGGCGTCGAACGCGCCGTCGTCCTGAAAAAACTGAAGACCAAGTTTTCCATCAGTGACGCCGGCCTGAAAAAAATGTTCAGCGGTAAGCGTATTATCGTTCGCAAGAACCTGAACCTAAGTCAGGCGAAGAAGTTTCAATCCGCCTTTAAAGCCTTAGGCGCCCTCGGCCATGTAGAAGATATGAACCCGGCGACGCTGGTTGACCCCGCTCATTCAAGAGAAGAGCGCGCCTTCAGTCAGCCTATTGAAGTAGACTCAACCACACTGACCAAGTCGCTTCACCTCACTCGTAATGGAACATCCGGCACAACCAGCCAGTCTCATTCCGGTATTGCAACGCAATTGCCCCAGGCGCACGAGTCTAAGAAGCGCAAGGCATTCCGTATCCCCGCCGCAGTTAAATACTTTTTTGCTGGGGCCGCCATTGTCATGGGCTTGTTATCAGCCAGCCTGTTATCGCCAAAAGTACGCTACCAGCTGTCCGATCTGAACGCAGAGCTTAATGGTTGGTCCGCGCCACGGGGAGTGAACGAGAATGAGATTCGCATAGGCATGAGCGCCCCGATAAGTGAAGAGGGCCAATCGCAAGGCAGCTCCGCCAGACGTGGAGTACAGGCCCGTTTTGAAGAACTCAACGCCAAAGGCGGCATCCATGGCCGAATGCTGACATTACAGGCCTTCGACGACGCAAATCAGCCGCTGAAGTCCCGTATCAACATGCAAACGCTGCTATCACAGAACGGCTCATTCGCTCTTATTGGCAATATTGGCGCACCGGAAGTCCTCCTCCCGGCAATTATGGAGCAACAGACGCTGGTGATCGGCGTGCAATCCGGCGCGGCTGCGCTACGCCGCAATCCCCCTGATCGTTACGTTTTTAATTTCCGGGTTGGATATGCAGATGAAACCTTCGCTATCGTGCGCCACTTTGTGGATATTCAGGAAGTTGAACCCAGCCGAATCGCCGTACTTTATGAAGACACCGCCTCCGGACGTGACGGGCTTGCTGGAATGGAGCGGGCTCTCGCTTTCTATAATGTGCACGCACGGGATATTCCGCAGTTCACCTACCAGCCCTATATAGAGCAAATCGAAGGTCCTGCCCGTCTTTTTCTCCAAGAGCAAAGTGAAATTCAGGCCCTGGTCGTTATCGGCAACTATGCCGCCACAGCGAGAACAATTAATCGCATCCGCAAAGCAGGTTGGGACGGACGGATCGCCGTCGTATCCTCCGCCAGCACTGATGCGCTGGCGGAGGACTTAAAAAGTCTGGAAGCGCCGCACACAGCCGGACTTATCGCAACCCAGGCAACCCCTCCAGTGCATTCCTATGCAACCGGCGTGCTGCGCCACCGTCAGGCTATGCAGCGCTACTTCCCAGATCACAAACCTGACGCGCAATCCCTTGAAGGCTATCTGGCCGCATCAATATTTACCGAAGCCTTACAGCGGGCCGGCCGCAACTTTAATACGGAAACAATGGTCTCCACGCTGGAAAGCCTGAGAGATGTTGACCTCGGGATTGGAGAGTTGATCTCTTTCAGTTCCATTGATCATCAGGCCAGCGAAAACGTCTGGGCTCTTCAGCTCAACAAGTCCGGCGCTTTCGAGCCGCTCACGCTGACCTCGAGAAGCTGGTGACGACCAGTCTTCTCGAATAAGTCACTCTCCCTCAATCAATTCCATTCGCGAATAGTTTCGTTTTCTTCCGTTACCTGCTTCCTACATTTATTTTCCTTACGCCCATAGCGAACAAAATATATACAGACCATTCATCGCGACGGTAAAACCCAACTTAAATTCATTGTTAACACCACCCAGATAAAACAATAGGATTATGCCTTTTGATTGATTTTATTTTAGTTACAACCCCTCTTATGAAAGCGCATAAAAATAATTTCAATTAATAATACTCAGAGTGAATAACTGTAATTTATATCAGGCCAAATTAAATAGTGTCAGAGTGATTTAAAAAATGGGGACAGAGTGAAGATACTGGCATATAAGTAATTTAAGGACATCATTACACTCTCAACAAAATAAATAGGGTCAGAGTGAACTAGATTTGGTCAAAATAAAGCCATCAGAGTGGAGTAAAAGTCGTACTCCCTTGACAATTAAATAGTGTCAGAGTCGATTTAAGTTATTAAAAAATAAGGATTTTACGTATTGCCACCCTTTGCCCTCTTCTCTATTATGCTGTCTCAACGGGATGCCGCAGGCCTCTGAAAAAAATTTACTTTTTCATGAAATTTTTTGACGGCATTTCCAATTGATAGACGCTTTATATAATGTCGATCACAAAACATTCGTAAACTACAGAATAGGGAATACACCATGGCTATTTACATGAACTACGACGGTCTGAAAGTTAAAGGCAACGTAACTGCTGAAGGCTACAAAGACTGGATTCGTCTGGACAGCTTCCAATTCGGCGTTGGTCGCCACATCACTATGGAAGCAGGCCATATGTCCAACCGCGAAGCTACTCGTCCTAGCATCAGCGAAATCTCCGTTTCCAAGCTGATGGACAGCGCTTCTTCCGGTCTGTTCAAAGAGTCTTTGACTGGTACTGCTGGCGTTAAAGTTGTGGTCGACATCGTTCGCACCCAAGCTGACAAAATCGAAAAATACGTTTCCTACGAAATGGAAGACGTAATGATCAGCAGCTACAGCGTTTCCGCTGGCGCAGAGTCCGCTCCTAGCGAGTCAGTATCTCTGAGCTTCTCTAAAGTGACCATGTCTTACACTGCTTCTGACAAGAAGCACGCTGGCAAAACTCCAGAGCGCGTTGGTTACGACCTGGAAGCTGGCAAAAAGCTGTAATAGTTTTTTCGCTAACCAGCAGAAAGTGCGGATGGGCTTCGGCCCCTCCGCATTTTTATTTGTCAGCCCAAAACCGCTTCCCCTTATTACTTCCTCACCAATATCCTCTCTTTATAAGCCTAAGTCATAGGCAGTTCAGACAGAACGCACTCGTCCATGTTCCTGATGTAAATCCGGGAAATCTCCCTACAATCTCAAGTTTTATTAACCGTTTAGATTCCGGCGGTTAGGACTCAGACTTTAAGTTGGAGGGGAAATATGGATTGGGAGATAGACTCTATCATGCAGGAGGCTGAGCACAGCTCAGGCTTAAAGGTCGCATTTAAACTCACTGGTGGCGAGCTCAGCCAGATAACGCCATTCAACGTGCCAACCAGTATGGACCCGACCACACTGTGTGCGCTTATACGATCCGCCCGTGAAACCATTCTAGCCCGCCAACACGTCAGGCCCTATAATTCCCGATACCCAGCCCAGAATTCGTCGCAGCCGCCTCGAACAGAAGTGAAGGTTATACGCCGTCGAAAACTGCTGGTTAAGGAAAGTTAATCAAAGAATTGGCTTCGTTGCAGAAGTGTTGTGAACTTTTTTCTTCGCAGCAGGTCAAAATTGCCAGCACCAAACATTCAGTGCATTGCAATTTATCAAACCAAATCAGTTAAAGGATAAAGTAGATGAAAGCTAAAAATACTGCCGCAGCCACCGCTATCGCAGCCGTTCTTGCTCTGGGCGTTGCAGGTTCCGCAAACGCAGCCAAACCAGGTTTCGAAAAATGCGCAGGCGTCGTAAAAGCTGGCATGAATGATTGCGCCGCAGGCAGCCACGGTTGTGCAGGCCAGTCTACAGCAGACAATGCATCTGATGAGTGGATCTACGTTCCCGCCGGTACTTGCGAAAAACTGTCAGGCGGCAAAGTTAAGTCATGATTCCAATGCCGCTTTGGCGGCAGGCGACTGGGCCGATTTCCGGAGCGGGAATCGGCCTCCGCTCTTGCCACTTCGGTCATATCCTCGAAAAACGCCCTTCTCTTCCCTGGTTCGAAGCCCTCACCGACAACTACCTGACTGCTGGCGGCGTAGCCAAAAAGCGCCTGCTTGATATCGCCTCTATCTACCCTGTCGCATTACACGGCGTCGGAATGTCTTTGGGCGGCACAGAGCCGTTAGATAAGGACTATTTACGTAAACTCCAAACCTTGAGCCGTGAGTTACGCCCGGCCTGGATCTCAGAACATCTTTGTTGGACCTCTGTCCACGGCGTCGATTTGCATGAGCTCATGCCGCTGCCATATACGGAGGAAACCATACGCCATGTCGCTGAACGCATAAAAATCGTGCAGGATACTTTTGAGACCCGGATTCTGCTGGAAAACGTGTCCAGTTATCTCACTTATGACAGCTCTTGCATGAGCGAGTGGGATTTCCTGCGTCAGATTGCAGAAGACGCGGATTGCCTGCTGTTACTCGACATCAATAATATCTACGTCAGCGCCATCAATCATGAATTTGACCCGCGCACTTATATCGACGCGATTCCTGCACAGCGTGTAGCTGAATACCATTTGGCGGGATTCGAAGACAAGAAGACCCACCTCCTTGATACCCACGGAGCCCCGGTGGACCAGCGCGTCTGGGATTTGTATGAATACGCCCTGAGAACCATTGGCGCAAGGCCGACTCTTATTGAGCGGGATAATGATATTCCCGGCTTTGAAGAAGTCGCCGCCGAGGCCGCAATCGCTCAGCGCATCTTGGAGGAAGTAGATGTCGCTGCGTGATTTACAACTCAGTATGCTCGCGGAGATTCGCCAGCAAGGCGAGTGCTTGCAGGTCAAGGACAAAACCAGCTTGAGCGCACGCACCTGTGTGGATATCTATCGCGACAGTTTACGGGAAACCCATGTCCGCGCTTTGCAGACTATGTTTCCAGTCTGCCAGGAACTGTTAGGAGAAGAGTGCTTCCGCGCGACGAGTCGCCGCTATTTTGCAGAAGTTCCCTCTAAAGAAAGCTCCTTCACAGAGTTTGGCGCCGCATTTGTCGCCTTTCTCGCTGATTTTACGCCTCTTCAACATATCGAATTTCTTACTGATGTAGCCAAGCTGGAGTTGCTGATCCATATTGCGGAAGAAGCAGACGATCATGTCAGTGATGACTGGGCGCAGTTCAACGACTACTGCGCTCAAGGTCTTCCGCTACAGTTTCGCCTGCCTGCAAACGCCACGCTTTTGCAATGCGCTTATCCGACGCATGAAATATGGGCCGCGCATCAACCCGGTGGAGATCTTGCCTCCGTCGAGTTATCTGAGGACAACTTTTACTTGATGATCTGGCGTCCGGAATGGAGCGCCAGAATAGATCCTTTAGACGCGCCCACTTTTCGTTTTCTGCTGCTCATAGAGGAACTCTCTGACTTTGAAGAGGTGTGTGAGCGGTTCGCCGAAAACTTCCCGGAAGCCGACTTGGGCAGCCTGCTACAACAATGTATACAAGCAGGATTTATCGCCGGATATATTCCTTAAGCATTAAAAAAGGGAGCTAGTACAGCTCCCTTTTTTCGGTCAGTTATTGGAATCAGGCGGTCGGCAAATAACGTTTACGTAGCCAATGATCCGCAGACAGTAAACCAGGACCGTAGGCGACAATCACAGATAGCAGCCCGCCCCAGAACAACAGCTCTTTCACTCCCACTGCGCCAATCAACTCAGCCGCAGAGTAGATACCGACAATACTCAACGCCAACAAGCCAGCCGCGCCGACACGGGCGCCCAAGCCCACCACCAACAGAACAGAGCAGATCAGCTCAACCGCCGTAGAGGAATACGCGGCGAAAGCGGGAGAAACAACAGGAACAGAGTACTCATACTCAAACAACGCCAATGTGGTGCTCCAGCTCTTTATCTTGGTCATTCCGGACATGAAATAGATTTTCGCCAGGTAAATCCGGATGGCCAGCAAATATACTGGCTGCAACATCTCCACTGCCTTGATTCCCCATTGAAAAGGCATGATTAGCGCGTTCGGCATTGTTATTTCCTCTAGATATATTGAATTGCACAGTTAGACCGGGCTGCTCGCCGAAGGTTCCCTGAGTATTACAAATGATCACGAATATTGCTTTTCCTGGTACATCCTGCTGTCCGCCACGTTCAACAGTGTATCCAGGCAAACGCCGTCTCCTGGGTAGGCGGCGTACCCGATGCTGACGTCCAGGTTACAGCTGACGTTTTTGATATGAATAGGACCGCGCAGGCTGTGTTTGGTCTTGTGGATAATGCCGTGGAGCTGATCTTTGGAACAGTGCCCATTCAACAGAACGACAAACTCGTCGCCACCAATTCTCGCCACCGTATCCGACTCGCGAAAGCTTTCCCGCAAGCGCTGCGCCACCGCCACTAAGACCGCATCGCCGACATCATGTCCGTATTGATCATTGATCGGCTTGAACTTGTCCAGATCACAATACAGAACCACAATTTCGTTCGCGCATCGTCTGGCCATATGTTCCGCTTTGGTGAACAACTCATCCAAAAGGCGCCGATTGGCGAGACCAGTCAGATCATCATGGTTCGCCATTTCTTTGAAGCGGGACTCCGCCTCTTTCAGCTGGGTGACGTCAATCACCGATCCCAGAATGGAGGTACGCCCATCCCGGTGGGTGATGGGACGGCTGGTGTAATTGAAATAGCAGAGTGAGCCGTCTTTACGAATGGTGCGCAGGCAGCCATGAAAAGGTTGATTGATCTTCAAGGCGCGTTCCGTCGCGTTACGCAGCTCATCCCGATCCGAGGGATGGATAAAGCTCATGAAGGCTTCAACGCTGAGGCTTCTGGCTTCAAAGGGCAATCCAACCATAGAGCAAAACTCCGCGTTACAGCATACGCTCCATTGTTCAGGCAGATACTCAAAAGAACCTAGTTGGGCGATCGCCTGCACCAGACTGAGCTGCGTGTTTTTCTCCTCCAGTTGTTCCGTACGCTCCTTTACTTTGGACTCAAGATCCACATTGATTTTCATGACTTCACGTTGGGTTCTCACCCGCATGCGCAAACTGACGATCAGCAGCATAACCAACAAAGAGAGAAAGCCGACAACCAGCACAACACCCCAAAACAACGTCTTGTGCTGCTGATACAAGGTCACCGGACGAAACAGTAATACGCTGTCCGGCGGCAACTCATCCTCTCCAATATCAAACCGCAGCATCTCACGATAATCAAACACGTAGCGGTTTGGGCTATCGGTCACGACCGGAATATCACCAACCGTTTCCCCCCTAAGCGCCCTCAGTCCGATATCGGCGGCGACGCGCGCCTGCTCGAAATGAGAGACGACTTTACCTCCCAGAATGCCTTGACCGATTCCATGCATCCATAAATGAAACAAAGGCGCTTTCAGATGATCGCGGATCAAAGACAGGCTTTTCTGAAACTCAAGGGTTGCGCCATTCTTGTCCCGGAACAGAGAGATCAGAAGCACAGGCTCATTGGCGGGTATCGCGCGCAGCTCCGCATAAAGCTCACCAAAACTCAGTTGCTCCAATGACAGCACCCGAAAGTTGCGGTCCTGACTTCTCGTCATGAAGTGAATGAAACTACCAAGATCGTTACGCCCGGTGGTCGTCGCGTCCGTAATCACGGTAATCGGCGCCTTGGGGCCATATAAGCGCCGCATCAACTGCACCGTATCGTCCATTGAAATAGCCTCAACAACGCCAGTCACCCCACTTCTTCCGCTGAGACTTGCGGCGAGACGTTCGTCATTGACGCCGAAAAAGACGATTGGCGTCGCGGCGAAGACTTCCGCTTGTCGCTCCAGAGCAAAGTGAAGCGCATTATCATCGCCCACAATCAACAGCTCGTAGGAAGGCAGCGCTTGTAACTTTCCCTTCAATAATTCGTAAAAGCGTTGATAGTGCTCGGGACTGCTGAGGCGCTTGCTGTCCATGAACTCGATATCGAGCTCAATGTTCTGTCCATCGAAGGCGCTGTTGAGCCCCCTGACCTGCTCAGAAAACGTGGGAAACTGTGGATGATACGAGCTGATGAACAACACGCGACGGGTTGCATCATGAATACCAGGGGTTATCGCAGACACTCCGTTGCACGCCAGCATCACGCAAAGAAAGCCGACGGCGACGAACACCCCCAGACTTCGTCCAGGAGATACGCACATAAACCTGATCCCGACCAACACCGCAGCGCATTGAAATGGGCGAACGCCACGCTGATTGTTATTTTCTGCGCCCTTTATCAGTCTAGGACGCAGTTCAATTTTTATCCAACCTCAGCTAGGAGCGGGCACCAGACTGCAACAACAGCATTTGCAGGTCCTGTAAACCTTTGCGTTGCGCCGTACTCAGCGCTGAGTCGCCAGTGGCGTTGCGATAGTTAACGTCAACACCAGCGTCTACCAAGAGCTGCGCCATTAATAGAGAGTTCTGCTCCACCACATACATCAACAGAGACCGTCCCGCATAGACGACATTGACGTCAGCGCCTGCTTTTATCAGCGCCTTGGCGGTGGATAGGTGGCCATTTTGCACCGCCAGCGCCAGCGCTGTGGCGCCATTCGCCATCGGATAATCCAGCTTGGCGCCGGCCGCCGCCAGCACCTTTACGCCAGTGGCGTCGCCCCGCTCAGCCAAGTAGTGCAAGGGTGACGGCGCACCCGCGCGGAGTCCCACATTAGGATCTGCGCCTGCTCGCAGCAATGCGATCACCGCTTCCGTATCGCCATTTTGAGCCGCGACATCCAAAGCGGAACCCACTGGCGCCACGACATTCACTGGACTGCCCGAGGCCAGCAAACTGCGCAGACGCCCTTGGTCGCCCTGCTGTGTCGCCACAATGACTTCGGTCGGCTGTTCCGCCGTTAACACCGCCGTTTGCTGTTGGGACGGGTGTGAACTGCAGGCGCTTACCACAACGCTGATCGACAGCGCGCACAGCATTTTCGACAATGGCGTCCAAGAAATTTCAACGCCAGTCCTGCAGGCAAAAAGAAGAGAAAATAGGGGAAGTTGACGGTATCGAATGCAAAGCATGTTTGTTTCCTATGCCGCTGCTTATGTCTTAATTATTATTCGCGTTGGAAATACAGGCGCTCGACGATGCTTACCGCACTCCACCGTCGTCTCACCTGCAATTTATAATAGGGAAAAACTTATGCGGAATATGCGGACCACACCATGAAACCCAAAATATCCATACGTTACTGCCCTCTGTGCGGCTGGCTGCTAAGATCCGCCTGGATGGCGCAGGAGTTGCTGACGACATTTACCGGCGAACTTGAAGAAGTCGCCCTGGTTCCCGCCGGCAAAGGCGAATTCAAAATACTCTGTGACGCAGAGACTATCTGGGATCGCAGCGTGCATGGCGGCTTTCCTGATGTCGCGACACTAAAACAGATTGTCCGAGACGCCGCCTGCCCCGATAAGTCACTGGGCCATATAGACAAATCCCGCAACAGCGGATAATCCCACTCCCCACGTCTGAAATTAGGCTGGAGGCCAACCTCTCCTGTGGTTAAACTTAGGCCCCTCGATCAGGGGCCAATGAGCCCGGTCTCTCCAACCATCACTATCAGGCGAGCATGCAGTTAACCGAAGAGCAGCAGCGGATCATCCAGTCCGGCTTTGAGCACAGCGTTATCACCGCCGTCGCCGGCAGCGGCAAAACAACCACTCTCGCTCATCGAATCCATCATCTGATGGACCAGGGGCATGATCCGCGCCGTATTCTGATATTGATGTTCAACCGCGCCGCCAAAGAAGACTTCGAGCGCAAGCTGCGAGAAGTTGCGGGCGCGCATTACCGCGAACTGCCGGAAGTCCGCACTTACCACGCCATGGGATTACGCCTGTATCAGCGCTTCATCCGCGAAGGTGTGCTACCGGCGTTTGTAGGGCAAGTGCTGTCGGATCAGGAGATTCACTTCCAGCTCTGGCAATTGCTGCGTCGGCACGCGCCCGAATCGCACCAGGACAGCGTCAAGCGCAATAAGAAAGAGTTCATTGAGCTGGCTTCTCGTCTGCTGGATATGAGCAAAACGTCGCTGCTGCCACTGCAGACCGTCTTCGAACAATTGGAGTACCGCAAAGAACTCGCGTTTCTCATTGAAGTCGTCAACGGCTTTGAAGCCTGGCGCAAGTCGCATGCGCGCATCAGTTTCGCAGACATGCTTTACGAGCCGGTCAAATGCCTGCAGGAGTCCCCGGATCTGGTAAAACTGGTCGCGGACAAAATGGATGTGATCCTGGTGGACGAATATCAGGACACTAACGAGATCCAGCACTTACTGCTGCGTTATATCGCCGGTAAACGCGCCCGGGTGACCGTTGTGGGCGATCCTGATCAAACCATCTACGAGTTTCGCGGCGCGCAACCGGAGTTCATTCTCAATCGCTTCGCGGAGGAGTTTGAAAGCCCTCGTGAATTCACTCTTTCGTATACCTTTCGCTACGGCCATAAAGTCGCCTTGCTCGCCAATCACCTGATTACTCACAATCATGGACGCAAGGATGTTCTATGTCGCTCGCACACGGGAACGCCCGCCACGGAAGTCAACGTCCTGCAGGGCGGCGATGAAACTCGTCAACTGGTGCTGCAATTAGGGCGACAGCTTAACAGCGGCTGCGAGCCGGAAGAGATCGCCATTTTATTCAGAGTCTGGTCCCAGGCCGTGCCCATTGAGCTGGCTCTTCTGGCTCACCGCATCCCCTATCGTATTGACGGAGACAAAGGCGCTCTGGCGAATCGCGAAGTTATGCACATCCAATATGTGCTGGAAATGGCGTCGGGACGGCTGAGTATGCTGGAGGAAAACAAGCGCGCGGAGGTGCTCGCCGGCCTGCTGCGCTTCCCTCATGTAGGATTGAAAGACGACACCCTGCGTGAGCTGGCGCATATACTGGCGCAACACGACGCGCATTGGGGCGATCAGCTGTTGGAATGGATTCCTGACTCGCTCCACGCCCTGCAAAAACGCAAGTTGAAGCGCACCGCTCAAGCCTGGAGCCTCCTGCCGAAAATGAAAGGTTCCGCCGCGGATATCGTGCGCTTTTATATTGACGATACGGAGTTGTTCAAGACCCTTGAGGAGCTAGCCCTCACCCATGAAACCGCTGACGAGCGCATTAATAACGTGCTCGGCATTGAGCATTACCTCGCCACGCTGAACCTGCCGTCATTGGAGACGCTACAGCATTTCGATGAATTGCGGCGTCTGGCGGGAGCGCAGAAGCAGCAAGGCGGCGTCACCTTATCCACCATGCATCGCACTAAAGGTCTGGAGTGGCCTGTGGTGATGATCATCGGGCTGAACGAACAATATCTTCCCTACAGTATGCGCGGCGGCGAAGACATCGTTGACCACCTGCAAGCGGAACGGCGTCTGCTGTATGTGGCCATGACCCGGGCCAAAGAGGCCCTGTATCTGTTCACTCCAACCCTGAACGGCAAGGCCGCGCTCAGCAAGGATGACAAACCCAGCCGCTTTGTTAAAGAAGCCAGCATTGACGTTTCCACGACCGTGGGCGCGTTTCTGGATCAGCGTAAGCAATCTAAGGCCAAAGATTCAGGCCATTACGAATCGACGCAACGACTGACGCCCATCGCCACCCGTTATCTCGAATGGCACGACGTTAATTATGAACAACCAGCGCAGACCGCCGCAAAGGAGCCTGAGCAGATCTGGTCCGGTGATCGGGTGCGCCACAGCATTCTGGGCGAGGGTGAAGTCATCGCCGATCTCGACGACGCCTTTCAGGTGGAGTTTGAGGATGGTCGCAGAATGAATTTCAGCAAGAAAAGCGCCCATCTCTATTTCAGCTCTCTGGGCGGGTGAGGCAAATTACATCAACCAAAACGCAGTGACTAATCCGGTGATGAAGCCGAATAAAAAGATGCCAATCCACCCGGTAAAGTGACTGGCCGGTGTGTGCGCGTCTTGCACTTGGGAGTTTTCCCAATCTCGCAGAATTGAACGGGCCTGCTCGTAATCCACGTCATTAACGGAAATCCTCACCAACCCCGCCGCCGGCAATTCTCCCATTCCCCCCTGAAGGAACTCGCCGTCGATAAATCCCGTAACGCCGGATTGCTCCAGCACGCCTTTAATCATGTGAGCTTCCAAGACGTTGGCGGCTTCATAGACCTGACGCACACGCTTCTCCTTTCATCGCCAAAAATCGTCAGAGGCCAGCTCAGTGCTGGCGCTCGCCATAAAGCTGCGCATACAGACCCCGTTGCTGCAACAACTCTTCGTGTTTGCCTTCCTCGGCAATGCGGCCGTCTTCAAATACATAGACACGGTCCGCCTGCTTCACAGCGCTGAGGCGGTGAGCAATGATCAGTGTGGTGCGCTGATCGAGAAAGTCCGCCAGCGCCCGATGCAAGTTGTACTCGGTTTCCGCATCCAAAGCCGACGTCGCCTCATCAAGAATCACCACTTGCGGGTCGGCCAGAATCATCCGGGCGATCGCCACCCGCTGCCGCTGCCCGCCCGACAGCCTGACGCCTTGCCGACCGACCAAGGTATCCAGCCCTTCCGCCAAGTTCTCCACGACCGCCTTCAGTTGCGCCACCTCCAACGCCTGCCAGAGTTGCGCGTCAGTATGCGGTCGCCCCATCGTCAGATTCTGTCGCAGGCTGTCATTGAACAACGTGGGGTGCTGCAATACCGTGACTACGTGCTCACGCACTCGATGATGTCCAATCCGTTGAATCGGCACGCCGTCGAACTGGACGGAGCCCTGGGAAGGTGAATACATCCCCAACAACACCTGCACCAGAGTGGATTTTCCGCCGCCGCTGGCGCCAACAAGCGCCGCCTTCTCCCCTGGATTGATATGCAAAGACACGCCCTGCAACACGTCAGGGCCATCGCCATAGGAAAAATGCACATTCTCCACATCCAGCGCGACGGTCCTTTTTCCGGAGAAGGGATTGGTTTGCGGCGGGTAGACCGGCTCCCGCCGCAACTGCAACAATTGATTAATCCTTCCCAACGCCGCGTTGGCGGCGTAGAAACTGTACTGCATGCTCAAAATATCCTGCACCGGCGCCATCATGAACCAGAGGTAGCCGAATATCGCAAACATGTGCCCAATACTCAGATCGGAGTAAAACACTGTCAGCATGGCGGCGGCGCGAAACAGATCCACCCCAAACAGAAACAGCATAAAGCTGACTCTGTTGGCGGCGTCGCTCTTCCATTCGTACTGCACCGCGTGATTGCGAACGCCCCAGGCGTGATCCAAAAGGCGACGAATGTAATGCTGTTCGCGGTTAGCGGCGCGGATCTGATGAATCCCGTCCAACGTTTCCGTCAGCGCTTCCTGAAACAGCTCCAACGCCTGATTTTCCCGGCGCTTGAGTTCTTTGACCTTTTTACCGAGGCGCGTGGTCAGATAAATCACGAAGGGATTAAAAAACAGAATCAGCAGCGCCAACTGCCAGTGCACCCACAATAACACCACCGCAGTGCCGACTATCGTCAACAACGCCACCAGCAAACGGCTAACCGAACTGCCGATGAATTGATCGATGGTATTGAGGTCGGTCACATAGCGGGACGCCACCGCGCCGCTCCCCATAACTTCATATTCGGCCATGGAGATGCTGCTAAGTCGGCTCAAGAGATCCTGTCTGATACGGCAAATGATATCTTTGGAGATACTGGCGAACTGCCTGCCCTGCCACACATTCATGAGCAGCGAAAACGAGCGCAAGACCAGAGCGGCGAACACCATGACGCCTATGTAAAACGTAGCCCCGTGTAATGACTCTGGAGAATACTGGTTAATCAGCGCAATCACAGGACCAGGTTGCTCCAGCAATACCTCATCCACCAGCAAAGGCAACAGTAACGGCACAGGGACCGCCGCCAATGTAGCCAGCACCGCGATCAGGTTCGCCCTCGCCAACTGCGGCTTGTAGGCCAGCACCATATTCCGGATTCGCCGCCAGTCATATCGTTCGTTGGCGGTTTCAGTACGGTCAGTATGGCGTTGTTGGTCTGGCAAAATGTCCTCCGCGACTTACTTCGATCAAACGCAATGAAAAGCGTCTGGGCGACAGCCAGAACGGCGACGCAGACGCCTGTTGCGATGACTCCATTCTAGTGCGACGGCCTGACGGGCGCTAGCCGCATCTCGCCCTCCTCCAATAGACTTTTGCGACGGCTGGCGTTCAGCGCCGCTTAGGCGTCCAGGCCCAGATCATTTCCGCCATGACCGGCTCTTTGTCTTCACTGTCAGTAATCGCAACAGCCACCGTCACCTCGCCTTTTTCAAGTGTCTGAATCGCGTGTACCTGCTCCTCCGTCAAATGGGCTTCCGCGCGCATATCGCCTTTCGCCCGCTTCACGTAATCCAGCTTCATGGTTTTAATGACCGGCACGGCGTGATCCTGCACGTTCATTCCCACCAGGAAACCCGTGGCCGACTCTGCAATCAACGCATTGGCGACAGCATGCACGGAGCCAATATGATTTCGCACGGCGCGACGATTTTTCAGTGTAATAACGCAACGGCGCTGGGTAAGCTCTTCCACGACGATTCCCGTAGTTCCCGCATACTTGACCGTCTTTCCGAAAAACAGAGACAAAGCTCTACTGCGGGCGATCTCCGGCAACAAATTAATTTTGCGGACAATAGACATTAATTTATTCATGTTCTTTACCTGCGTTTATTATTGGGCCCCAGGCGACGAAACCGATCACGGAGAGGTTAAATGACCTTCAGTCAGTTTTGCCGCCGGGCTATAATGCCCTTTCACACCCAAACAGTTAAGGACTATGCAATGAGTGACTTACAAAAAGCGTTCGAAGAAGCGCTCAATTACGTCAAAACCGCCGAGGGCGATTTCTCTCCCTCCAATGAAATGAAGCTGGAAATGTATGCGCTGTTCAAACAGGCCTGCGAGGGCGACGTCAGCGGTTCCCGTCCCGGTATGATGGATTTCGTGGGACGCGCCAAATACGATGCCTGGGCGAAGCTGCAAGGGGTGTCCAAAGATGAAGCGATGCAGCGTTATGTGGACGTCATCGCCGATCTGAAAAAGCGCTACAGCTAAGCGCTTGCCGGGAAACGGGCGCTGCGTTCGTTTCCCTTTGTCTCTCCAATTAGGCTCATCCCAGAGCCCAAAAACCTAACAAAATAATCAACCGGCAAAAGTTTGCAAAAGCTTCATCAAACCAACTTTGCAGGCAACATTTCGTTGTAATAGAATTTAAGGATAATTATAAAAAGAAGAACCAGCGAGGTTATCGTAATGGAAACTGCTGAATTAATGTTGCCGAACGAACCTGAATTTATTTGCCAATTGAAGCAGGCGATTGAGTCGCAGGGCTTCAGTCCCCGCACCGAACACTCTTACCTGCATTGGATTTATCGCTTCATTTCCTTTAATCAAAACCGCAGTCCAAAAGAACTTGGCGAAAAAGACGTGCGTCGCTTTCTGCGCTATGTCGCTACAACACTGAGCGCTTCGCCCGCACGCTGTAAACAGGCACTGAAGGCATTACGCTTCATGTATCAGGATGTGCTGAAAAAACCACTGCCAGGACTGGATGATATGCAACCCGCCTAACGACGATCTTCGGGCCTGCAGTTAGCGCTCTGTCGTAATCAGATAATCGTAAATATGGGTCGTCGGCGTCACGGGCGTGAAGCGAGGCTGAGGCGCATCAGCGGGAATGGATAGCGCCCGAAACTCATCCTGCGTTTCCCTTTTTTCAGCTTGAGCAGTGCGTTCCTTTAGTTCAAAAGGCGCATCAGTCTCTTCTCCCGCCGCTGGAGCATCCAAAGAGCCACCGATGACAGCAGCGGATAAGGCTGTAGAGTCCAGAGACTGCAAAGGAAAGGTTTCGAGCGTCGACTTTTCTTTATACCCCTCCTGAACGTGAACGACAGGAGCTTCCGCCGCCATCGCCTGAGTACAGAAGCAAAAGGATACGGTAACAGACAATAATATTTTTCTTGTTGTGAACATGACTATCCCCAGCAAATATTGATCAGGGTATCGTCCTATTCTATGGACGGCGCAGGCGGGTTCACCGCCTTTCGCCGTCATTCGTGACCAAGTTCACAAGGTGAATTACTTTTCCAGACGGATGTTATCGACAATCATCCACTTGGCGCCGTAATCATGGGTCGTGAAGATGAAGAAGTTGCGCACATCGGATACATCCAGACGACGGCCGGATTTAGTCATGGTCCACTCGTCAAAATCCAGGGTGTAGTCATTCCACCCTTTCTTGGCCTGAAGGCGGATATTAACCCGGTCCTCAAACTTGTCTGTCGGCATGTCCAAATAGAACCCATCATCCAAACGAACAGCTACATGCATGTCTTTCTCGGCATACACGGAAAACGACAGCTTGGAATAGCCTGTCCAGTCGTGAGGAAACTCAACGAAAGACGCGCCGGGAAAAACATCCTGTTTGCGCAATTCGATATACAGCGCCTGCTCGCCATGGCTGGCGTGCTCCCGGGTAAGTTTGATCACCCGTCCTGTCCAGCGCTGACGATCACGTGCGGTTTCAAAATCCGCCAGCACAGGGAACTCTGCGCTTTGATGCAGTGAGATGTTAACCGCCTTCGCCACCGGCAAGCATGTGTACAAAAACGCAGCGATAGCCAAGACACAACGCAGGACGACGAAAGAGCGATGGCGTACGCCTTCCGACGGCATCACCAGCATCAATCCCATCAGGGCGCCGGCGACATCAGCGAACACATCTCCCCATGAAGGAGAACGGCCGATATGCGCCTGAATCAATTCCACCACGCCAGCGAATACGAACGCCGCCACGGGCGTCAGCAACCACAGTCTATTGGCGCCGAACCGGCGTATCTGCGGTAGACGCAGCGCCAACGCCACCACAACGGCGGTCCAGACGACATGACCAAAATCCCAAAGCGCGTTGTACAGCATGGAGGAGCTTTTGTGAGGCCCCACATCCGCAAACAACAAATACAGGCCCGCGACAAACGCCAGACCGAACATCCAATGAAACTTACTTCTCTGAACAGGCGCCTGTGGCGCAGTCGCATACATCATAGTCACCCGCGGAACCAAACGCTTTACGCGCCGCAATATTCAATTTCAATTACAAAATAGGACTTCCGGCCGGAAGGCGTCGTCACTATCACTTCATCATCTACTTGCTTCTTCAACAGCGCCTTCGCCATAGGGGAGTCAACGCTGATGTAACCTTTTTGAGCGCCCAGCTCGTCCGATCCAACGATGCGGTAACGATGCTCATCGCCTTCTTTGTCTTCCAAGGTCACCCAGGCGCCAAAATAAACCCGGCTTTGATCCTCCGGTGGACGATCCACCACCTTGAGTTCATCCAACCGCTTGGTCAGGTAGCGAACGCGCCGATCTATCTCACGCAGTTGTTTTTTGCCATAGATATACTCGGCGTTTTCACTGCGGTCGCCCATTGCCGCCGCTTCAGACACGGCCTTGGTGACTTCCGGGCGTTTTACTTTCCACAAATACTGTAGCTCTTCGCGCAAGGTGCGCTCGCCTTCCGAGGTGATATAACGGGCTTTCGGAGGGCTGGGAGGGCGATAACGACTCATCTTAAGTTCTCACCATAAACTGGGCGCGCTCAAGGACGCTCACGCTTGCTTTTTTTGAAAAGATAAGCGCCGGTGAACGCCGCAATCAAACCACCGACATAACCCACAACGAACACGTATGAGGGAATCAACATTGCGTCGCTTTCTCCGCTCCCGGAACTGAGCGCAAACTGCATAACCGTCAGCAGCCCCCACATGGCCAAAACGTGCCAATACTCCAGGAATCCCGCCATTCTAGCTGTCAGATAGCCCGCCAGACCATCAAAAGCAATACCTACTCCTATCAGAATAGCCATTAGCGCAAAGGCGTCGCTGGGGTTGCCGAGGAATGCCTCAAGCTCCTCTTTGGAGGCGCCTCCTGCATGCATCATCGCAAGATAAAAGCCAGCTATGAGCCGAATGGCGATTATAGAGCCGCCAAGGTCAAAAACGGTTCCTAGAATGACTGCTCGGAAATTCAACGTCATAAGAAAATTAACTGCCGTATCTGCACGATGAGTTGACTGGCGCCGTATGTCCCCTGTTTGATGGCCACCGGTAAGCAGGGACTGAGGCGTTGGTACAGGGTCAAATTCTATCGCGGCGGACAAAAAAAATCCCCTGCAAAACAGGGGATAATCTAGGCAGTGGCTAACGCTCTTAAAAAAAACAACACTCAAGGGCAGGACAACAACTACGTCAACTGGCACATAAAAAAACAAACCTAAAACACTGTGCGTTGCGCGTTTGGGTGAAACCTTCTTTTCACCATCCTTGGAGCTAAGACTACAGGATGGCTTATTGCCCCAAGGTGGATTAATTATTAACCTTTTTTAAAGGGCGGAGCTCGTTTGAAAATATGACTTAACTTTCTGTTTTCAGAGAATATTCAGGGATACTTGACTTTCATCATGAAAAATTCCCGTTTTCCTGCATTCAATAGTTGAATTTAGGGTTCCGCCGCTGTTATTGTCACGAACTAATCTGATGCAATCGGAATACCCCAGGTTAGATAGAGCTAATGCGCCCAGTCAGGCCCCCCGAAGAAGTTGAGCAACTTAAAAGGAATATTCTCGATGTGGCCTTGCGCCTCATCGTTCAGGAAGGATTCGCCGCCCTCACCATGCGCAGGCTTGGCAAAGCCCTCGGCATGACCGCGCCGAACCTCTACAACTATTACCAAAGCAAAGACGAAATCTACGTCACCCTGATGATTCAGGGCTTCAGCAAACTCCGCGCCTATCTGATAAAGAGAGCGGATGCGGAGCAAGACGCCATCGCCCGCGGACGCGCTATCATGCGCGGCTACATTGAGTTTGGACTCAGCCAGCCCGAGCATTATGAGCTGATGTTCTCCTCCCACGCGCCAAAATTCCGTGAATACAAAGGAACAGACATAGAACCTCTGTCCAATCAGGAATACGCGCTTTCCATGGAAGTGGCCAATTTCGCTGAGACTTGTCTGCAGTCAGTCCTGGATCGTGTCGGCCTAAACGCATCCGGCGATCAGCGCCGCACCATGTTGATCGAACTATGGAGTCTGCTGCATGGCATGGTCAGCCTTCATTTGACAGGCAATACCGCTTATTTAACGGATACGCCGCTGGAAACCTACGAGCACATATTGGATTTGCTGCTGCAGCGATTTGTAGATCGCCACCGGGAACAACAAAGCTAAAGCGCTCAGTTTAGGCAAGCCCAGCAAGGCCGGGGCGGGATGGAAAAATTAGGTTGTCTCCTCTATTTTTTGTAGGTAGGTTCTGCACAACCTCATCACCTATCCTAGCGGACAGCCCAGGGAAAAATTCATCATGAAGACCCAAGATATTCTCAATAATGCATTGAACGGGCTCGATTACATCGGCTACCAATTGGAACACTACGGCGTCACAGACAAAGTAAACCGCCACACCGTCCTGGCGTTCATTATGGCGGAGCAAAAGCATATTGAAGGCGAACTGGACAGCATCAGCGCTCGCGTAGGCGTGCAGAAAGCCAGAATTGAGCGGGCGCGCAGGCAAGTGGAGGGGCTCGTGAATACCACCCTGGAAACGGCCGCTTATCCGCTCAAACAAACTCTGAGCCTGATAAGATCACGCCTGAACTAAGTTTTCTCTCGATACGATTGAAGAGGACTGCAGGAGAGGAAGAGCAGGACTTTCCCTCTCCTCTCAACGTCAGCTTGGCAAGGCGGGCGCTTTTCCCGGCGAGTCCTGCTCCGGCGCAGATGCAGCAGGCAGCGCTTTGGGGATAGGTAATTTCATTTCAGCACGCAAACCAGGCTGGTTATCCCTCAACTCCAACGCGCCTTTGTGCATTTCGCACACGGCCTTCACCATACTCAGTCCCAATCCGTTGCCCGGCAAGCCCCGCGTCTTATCTACCCGATAAAACCGCTGCACCACCTTGTCGCGCTCGTCTTCGGCAATACCAGGGCCTTCATCCCATATGCTGATGACAGCTTGGTCAAACGCCCGCAATCTGACACCGACGTTACCGTTTACTGGGGTATATTTGATGGCGTTATCCAGTAAGTTAGCGATGGCCTGGAACAGTAAATCCCGGTCGCCCTTCACGATAATGCCCTGGGCGAGGTCCAGAGACAGCGTCTGAGACTTATCCGCCGCCAAAGCTTCATACAGCTCAACGGCGTCGGCCACCAGGCCATGCAGGTCCACCTCCGAGAAGTTGGCGCTATAGCCGCCAGATTCTATACGCGCGATTCGCAGCAACGCATTGAACGTTTGTAGTAGCTGATCCGCCTCGCCGATAATTTCCTGCACCACGGCGCGGGCATCCTCAGGCAGATCCTTCTGGCATAACAACTCCAGTCGACCGCGGACACGGGTCAATGGCGTTCGCAAATCATGCGCGATGTTGTCTGAGACATGACGAACTCCCGCCATCAGGGCTTCGATCTGGTCCAGCATACGGTTCAAGTGATCCGCCAGCTCGTCGAAGTCATCGCCAGAGCCACGCACTGGAACGCGCAATGACAGGTTACCCTGCATAATCTGACGGCTGGTATGAGTAATCGCTTCAATTCGTCGTCGCGTACTTTTCGCCAGCGCCACGCCCCCTAGAAAGGCCAATCCAAGGGTTATGGCCACCCCCCAGGTCAGTGAGCGCTCGATCAACTCCCGCACCCGGAAAAGGTCAAAGATATCCCGCCCCACTAACAAGCGGTAGCCGCCCCGTAGCGTGAACACGCGCGCGCGCGCCATGTGGGGAGCTGCGAAGCGGCCTCCTGAACGATTCAGATAAAAGCCGATCCAACCGTCCTCATCCTCCACCAAAGCAGGCCACTCATTCAAATTGCCCGCCAGCGGCTGCAGGTCGGAATTGACCAGCAGATACAATGATTCGCCTTGAGGATCGTTCAGTACACGCTCATTCATGACGCTGACCATACCGCGCAGCCCCTGCCGGCGATATTGCTCAGCCAGTCCTTGAATCTCAGCCTGGATGGTTTCGTCGAACTGGGCGGACATGAAACCTACCGTCGCCCAGTAAATGAAGCCTAGAAGGAAGAGTACAGAGGCTGCGAAGAGCAGCATGTACAATATTGCGAACTGAAATGCCGAGGTGCGTAATAGCTTAGGCAGCTTCACGTAGGACGTACCCTGCTCCACGAATGGTGTGCAACAGGGGTGTCTCAAAATCCTTATCGATCTTGGCCCGCAGACGGCTGATATGAACATCGATAACGTTGGTTTGCGGATCAAAGTGATAATCCCACACTTTCTCCAGCAACATTGTGCGCGTCAGAACCTGACCAGGATTGCGCATAAAGTATTCCAGCAAACGGAATTCCCGCGGCTGTAAATCAATGGACAAACCATTTCGCTTGACCGTGCGCGCCAACAGATCCATTTCCAGATCCGCCACTTTCAGCGTGGTGACGACGTCCTGTTGCTGCTGAGAACGACGCAGCAAGGCTTCAATACGCGCCAACAACTCGCTGAAGGAGAAGGGTTTAACCAGATAGTCGTCGCCGCCGGCGCGCAAGCCCTGAACGCGATCGTCCACTTCGCCAAGCGCGCTTAACACCAGCACGGGTGTTTTTGAGCCGCCTGCGCGCAGCATGCGCACGACGGACAAGCCGTCCAGCTCCGGCAACATACGATCCACAAGCAGCAGATCATAACTTTCGGTCGTGGCCATATGCAGGCCGGTTTTTCCGTTTTCAGTGGCGTCCACCACATATCCGCTTTCTTTGAGTCCCTTACTCAGATAGGCAGCTACATCTTTGTCGTCTTCAATAACTAAAACTCGCATTTTTCATCCCCGTCTCTTCACTACCTGATACCACTACAGAAACAGAAGTTCCTTGCCAACAGCGTCCGAACTCATCCGCCCCGCGCCCGCTTGATTTGCTCATAGGCGGTGCGGATCTCCTGAGTTTTCTCCGTCGCTATCTTAACCATTTCCTCCGGCAGGCCCTTCGACACCAGCTTATCCGGATGGTGCTGACTCATCAGACGCCGGTAGGCTTTCTTAATTTCTTCATCAGTAGAGTTTTCATTCACTCCCAGCGCGGCGTAAGCGTCCGATAGACTCGGCGTTTTTTCTTTCGCGCCGGCGTGGAAACCTTCCTGGGCGTATCGCTGTCTGGCGATAGCCATCGCCAGCAAGCCTTCAAATTGATGACGGCTGAACCCCAGAGTTTCAGCCACTTCACGCAGTATGCGTTGTTCATTGGCGTGCAGATCCTGATCCGCCAGCGCAGTCGCCAGCAATATTTCCAGGAACATCTGCAGTAAGTTGGCGCGACGATGGCACTCATCCCGGAACTGTAGCAATACCGCTTGCAGGTCGAATTCCGGCTGTTTACCGCGATTGAATAATTCAATCGCCAACTTTTCCTGTTCCGGATTCAGTTGCATACCCGCCATGATGTGGCGCGCAGCCTGGATTTCCACCTCACTGACGCGGCCATCAGCTTTGGCGACATGCCCCATTACGCTGAACACGGCGGTGAAGAAGGCCGTTTGCACCCGCTCCTGATCGCCTGCGCCCCAGTTCGGCGGTTCTAATTCGATCCGCTGCACGCCGACGTCAAAACTATGTCCGATTGCAGCGCCGAGCAATCCCCCTAAGGGACCACCTAATGCATATCCAAATGCGCCGCCGATAACTTTTCCCCACCAGCCCATTAAATTCCAAGTCTCCAGTCGTCGTCTGATGTTAATTTACTAAGCTGGTAGTTCATTATTTACCCATTGCGTAGTCTAGGTACAGGGTAAATAAACGCCCAGTTAAGATTTAGTAATTTGGGGGCGAGGCCGCTTATTGCAACCACCCCAGCGTATCCCGCGTATTTCCAAGGGGAATATACTCCGCGCTCACCCACCCTTGATAACCCATTTCATCAAGCTGAGAGAAAATATATGCAAAGTTGATTTCGCCAGTTCCAGGTTGATGACGCCCTGGATTATCGGCGAACTGAATATGTCCAATATTGGCGAGATGGCGTTTGATAGTCCGCACCAGATCTCCCTCCATCACTTGCATATGATAGATATCATATTGATATTTAATATTATTCACACCTGATAGCTGAATCGCACGCAACGCCGCTTCTGTGCTGTCGACCAGAAAACCAGGGACATCCAGGCTATTGATCGCTTCCAACGTCAGCACAATACCCTCGTCATTCAGCTTTTTCGCCGCATAGCGCAAATTCTCGGTCAGCGTGAGCCATGCCTGCTCATCGCTTACTGAAACAGGCTTTATCCCCGCCAAGCAGTTCAATCTGGGCGCGCCGAGAGCCTTGGCGTATGTGATAGCCAATTCCACCCCTTCCCTAAACTCTCTCTCCCGGCCCGGAATGCATGCAATTCCGCGCTCACCGGCATCCCAATCCCCAGCAGGTAAGTTATGCAGCACTACACTGACGCCGGCGTTCTCTCGGCTGGCGGACAGTAAAGCTTTATCCCAGGCATAAGGAAACTGCATTTCCACTCCGGTGAATCCAGCCTCGGCGGCCGCCGCAAAACGCGCTTCCATGGGAACGTCGGTAAACAGCATGGAAAGATTGGCGGCGAACTTAGGCATCCTTATGCTCTCCATCAAGACGAATCTGATTAAGCGCCTCTATGTGCAGCAATAGGCCACTGTGGTCCACATTCTCATGCCCGGCTTCCAACAAAGCCTGATATTCCTCGAAAACCTGTTCGGTGAGGGGCAGAGTTAACCCCTCCGCTTTGGCCTCATCAAGGATCATGGTCAAATCTTTGTGCTGTACTCTGGCTGTCGCTCCTGGCTGGAAATCGCGCTCCAGCATGCGGCGGCCGTGTAAATCCAGAATACGGCTTGATGCGAACCCGCCCAACAACGCCTCTCGCACAGCCACCGGATCGGCGCCGCCTTTGGCCGCCAACATTAAGGCTTCGCCCACAGCGCCGATGGTGATTCCCACAATCGCCTGATTAGCGAGCTTCGCCAGTTGCCCAGCTCCATGAGGACCTATGTAGGTGGTTTTACCCAATGCGCCGAAGATAGGCTGGGCTTTGTCATACTGACTCCGCTCGCCCCCCACCATTATCGATAACGTCGCCTGCGCCGCCCCCACCGTCCCGCCTGAGACGGGCGCATCCAGGTGAGCCACCTCTCTTGCTTGCAGATAACCAGCGTGTTTACGCGCTAATGACGGCGGAATAGAGCCCATATCTATGACTAAAGCCCCGGGCGGAACAGCATCTGCAACGCCCTGCCGCATCAGAATGTCGTCAACCACCGGACCGTTTTCCAGCATCAAAATAACGACATCCGCCTTTGCAACCGCCTGCGCAGGCTCGTCAGCAATATGGGCTCGCTCAGCAAACGCTTCGGCCTTTGCGCGAGTGCGGTTCCATAGCGTCAAGGAATAACCAGCGCCTAACAGATTCTCCACCATGGGCGCACCCATCAAGCCGACGCCAAGAAAAGCGATATGCATGGTATTGTTTCCTCTAAAGGTGGGCAGCAGAGTCACCGCAAAAAAAAACCGCCGTGCGGCGGTTTTTTCAATATCTGGCGTCGCTTATGCTTCAAGCATCAGCTTGACCTTCTTCATTGCATTCTTTTCCAGCTGGCGTATACGCTCAGCGGAAACGCCGTACTCATCGGCAAGCTCATGCAAGGTGGCTTTGCTTTCAGCCAGCCAACGCTTTTGAATGATGTCTTTACTGCGTTCATCCAACTGAGTCAGCGCGTCGTGGAGACGACTGTTGGAGTCTTCCTCCCAGTTTTCATTTTCCAGCATCATCGCCGGATCATAGCGGCGATCTTCTAAATAGTTCGCCGGAGCCCTGAACGCCGTTTCGTCGTCTTCATCCGCGCCTGCGTCAAAAGACGTATCCTGGCCAGCCAATCGGCTTTCCATTTCCCGCACAACATGGGTATCGACGCCCAAGTCCTCCGCAACGGCTTTGGCTTCGTCATTGGTCAACCAAGCCAGACGCTTCTTGGCGGAGCGCAGGTTAAAGAACAGTTTGCGTTGCGCTTTGGTGGTCGCCACTTTGACGATACGCCAGTTACGCAAAATGAATTCGTGAATTTCCGCTTTAATCCAGTGCACCGCGAAGGAAACCAGACGAACGCCGAACTCAGGGTTGAAGCGTTTAACCGCTTTCATCAATCCAATATTCCCTTCCTGGACCAAGTCAGCCTGAGACAGACCGTATCCGGAATAACTCTTGGCGATATGCACCACAAAGCGAAGGTGAGCCATGACTAACTGTCTGGCTGCGTATAAGTCCTCGTTCTGGTGGAAACGTTCCGCCAATTCGCGCTCTTCTTCAGCGCTGAGAACAGGAATGCTGTTTACCGCGTGAACGTATCCCTCCAGATTCCCTACTGGAGCAAGCATTTCTACAGGCCGTAAACTGGTACCCATTCAAAATCTCCAATTATCTTACTCGACGTGAAATATAGCACTTGACGATTGGACTGCCAACGCAGTCTAAAGTTCCCCATTGTAACGATATGTAACGCTGCAATCGACTTTATCGTCCTCGTCTGAAAGCCTCTGCGAGCCTATCCCTATCAAGCCCGCCGCCCGCACTGGATTACAGGACTTAACTGTAATTAAGGCCGGCTGTCATTATTTCAATAGCTGGACGATATTAAAAATTGGTCATTTAGGCTCAATATCATCCAAATGCCGTCTTACGGCGAGCCAGGCGCCGCCGCAGCCCAGGAAAGAGCCCGTCAACAGCAGCAAGGAAGAGGCTTCAATAGACAAGCCGGACAAGTTGAAGCTGCTGTAATACAACGCCGCTAACTGGTTCACCGGTCCGCTCAGCCAGAGCAGCGCCATGTTCACCAATAGCCAGGCTAATAAAGCGCCGCCTACGCCATACCAAAAACCGGTATACAAGAACGGTCTGCGCACAAAGGGATCGGTACCCCCTACCAGCTTGACCACCAGAATTTCGTCTTTACGGTTCTCAATCGCCAAGCGGATGGTGTTGCCGATGATCAGAATGACGGCCAGCCCCAATAACGCGCCTATGGCCAAGGTGCTGCGCCCCAGCACTTCAAACAAGGCATTCAAGCGCTTCACCCACTGCAGATCCAATTGCACATTGTCCACTTCAGGAAGCTTGGACAACGTTTCCGTGAAAGCCTGCACCTTTTCCGCCTGCCCGTATTCCGGCGCGGGCTGCAATACAATCACCGCCGGCAACGGGTTATCGTCCAGATAAGCCAGTACATCCCCCCAACCAGACAGAGACTTGAACTCCTCCAACGCCTGAGTGCGGTTAATGAACTGCATTGACTGCACCTCAGGACGCTCTTTAAGCTTCTGCGCCAATTGATACGCTGCCTGGTCGTCCACATCCAGTTTCATATAGAGCGATACCCGCGAGGCGCCCTCCAGCCCTTCCGTCAGTCCACCCAGATTGCCGAGCATGACAAACAAGCCACACGGTAAAGCCAGCGCCACAGCGATCACCAGCCATGTCATCAGACTGGACAAAGGACTTCGTATCAGGCGCATTAAGCTGTCGCGGGCGATCAGACGGTGGTGGGAAAAGTAGGCTTCCAGGCCGCTTTGCTCTAATCCGGCGGAGGCGCCCTGACGTGGCGGGGCTTCCGCTGGCGGAGGAGGCGGCTGTTTACGACCCGATCTTGAAGGGCTGGCTCCGCGCGGTATGTTTTCTTTCATATTCTTTTATTCTCTTCGCTCGGGAGATTTTAATCAGCCGCGACCGGCCACCAGTTGGCCATGATCCAGTCGCATTACGCGATGCTTCATATGAGAGATCAGCGCCAGATCGTGGCTGGCGATCAGCACGGTCACACCGACCTGATTAAACTGCTGGAACAATCGCATGATCTCGGCGGACAACTCAGGGTCCAGGTTTCCTGTCGGCTCATCGGCAAGCAGCAATGGCGGTTTGTTCACCACCGCCCGGGCGATGCCCACCCGCTGCTGCTCCCCTCCAGATAAAGTGATGGGCAATGAGTTTTCTTTCTTCAACAGCCCTACTTTATCCAGAGACGCACGCACCCTTCTTCCAATCTCCCGGGAGGAAACGCCTGCGATTTCCAATGGCAAGGCGACGTTTTGAAATACAGTGCGATCAAACAGCAAATGGTGATTCTGGAACACGACCCCTACATGGCGACGGAAATAGGGAATTTGCCGGCGGGGAAACTTCTCCAGATTCTGACCGCCGATATAAATGCGCCCTTGATTGGGACGCTCCATGAGCATGATCAATTTCAAAAGCGTGCTTTTGCCCGCGCCAGAGTGCCCGGTCAGAAACGCCATCTCTCCGCGCCGCAATGAAAAACTGACCTCAGACAGGGCTTCAAACCCACCGCTGTAGCGTTTCGAGACCCGATCAAAGTGGATCATGCTGTCGCCGATCATAAGTTTCCTCTTTGCCTCATCGCCTTGCTCTTAAGCCTCGGTTTTATGCGTCAAACAGCGCATCCACAAATTCGCTAGCGTTGAATGGGCGTAGATCGTCAATACCTTCCCCTACGCCGATATAGCGGATCGGCAATCCGTGTTGCTTGGCGATGGCGAACAAGATACCGCCTTTCGCCGTGCCATCCAGTTTGGTGATGGCGATACCGGTGACGCCAACCGCCTGACGGAACAACTGAGCCTGACTCAGCGCATTCTGTCCTGTACCTGCGTCCAGCACCAACAACACCTCATGAGGCGCTTCCGGGTCATGCTTCTTGATGACGCGAACCACTTTCTCCAGCTCGGACATCAGATTCTCTTTGTTCTGCAGACGTCCCGCGGTATCAGCGATAACAACGTCCACTCCACGCGACTTAGCCGCCTGCACCGCGTCAAAAATGACGGAGGCGCTGTCCGCGCCGGTATGTTGCGCGATAACCGGCACATTGTTGCGCTCACCCCAAACCTGTAGCTGCTCCACAGCAGCGGCGCGGAAGGTATCTCCGGCGGCCAGGACGACAGAGCGGCCTTCCTGCTGGAATTTATTGGCCAGCTTGCCAATCGTGGTGGTCTTACCGACGCCGTTCACGCCCACCACCAGAATCACATAAGGGGTCTTGTTTTCGACTTGCAGAGGGCTGGAGCATGGTTCTAACAGGCCGCGAAGCTCTTCTTTCAGAGCTTCATAGAGGGCAGATGAGTCTTTTAACTGATTACGATCAAGCTTTTCAGTAATGGCCTGAGTAATCTGCGTCGTGGCCTCAATACCCACGTCGGCGGATAATAACAAGGTTTCGATTTCTTCCAGCAGCTCTTCATCTATCGCCTTTGTGCCGGCGAACAGCGCCATAAGGTTCTGGCTAAACTGGCCGCGGGTTTTGCTCAAGCCTGTGCGCACCCTCGTCAACCATCCGCCGGAAGGCTCTTGCGCAGCGACCTCTTGTGCAGGCTCAGGCTGCGTCTTTGCCGGCGTGACGCCCTTCGCTTCAGCTTGCTTCTGCGTTTCAGGCGGGCTCAGTTCGAATGGGCGCGGACGCGGGAGGCTATTTCTACGGGACAGAATGTCGGCGATCAATAACAATACCGACAGCCCCATCAGGGCCATAAACACATAGTTGATCATTGAATGCATATCAGAGATGTCCAAAACTTAGGCGAAGATGCAAATGGGGCCCTATTCTATTAACCTGCGATGTTCGTACGCAAGGCTAACGGCCCTACCTGCTCCGCCGCGCTCAAATATAGGCGGCGAAATTGAGGACGTGACGCCCTAAGCGCCTGGTAATTTACATTTCATTCGGACTACACACATAGCATGAGACATAAAGGCAAGTCCGCCCCGGAGTTGGGCCAGTTGCGCATTATCGGCGGCTCCCACCGGGGTAGAAAACTGACGTTTCCCGCTTTGGACGGCGTGCGCCCTACCCCAGACCGGGTGCGGGAAACGCTATTCAACTGGCTAATGCCCATATTTCCCGGCCCTCGCTGCCTGGATGTATTCTGCGGCAGCGGCGCGCTGGGATTGGAGGCGCTTTCCCGCGGCGCGGCGGATGTGACCTTTATTGATCAAAGCCCAGTGATTGCATCTCATTTGAAAAGCCAAATACAGCTTCTACGCGCGGATAATGCCAGCGTGGCGAACGCAGACGCGTTGAGTTGGTTAAGAGCGGCATCGCCGGACAAGCCCTGGGAAGTTGTATTTCTTGATCCGCCTTTCAGAAAAGAGTTTCTTGCTCCCGTCCTGCAAATCCTGGCGGAAAGACAACTGCTTGCAGCAAACGCCTATGTGTACATAGAAGCGGAGGTAGAGCTCAATCCCCTCCCATTGCCTCCTGGCTGGACTATTTCCCGTCATAAGACAGCGGGGCAAGTGCAATATGCATTATGTCAGGTTCGCCAGCCAGACTGATTTTTTAGCGGCGCTCACTACCGGAGAGCGCCGCACTCAGGCTTTCATCTTCAGTAAGCGGTTATCATGGATATGCGGGAAGGTTGTAACCCCGAGCAAGAATATGCTCCCAAATATTGGCTTCCGAGTCAGATACTGTCATTAAGTCAAAATCCAATGGCGAGCCGCCGTCCACAACGTTGACGGTGTTGGCGTTTTCATCACTCAAATCACTATCCAGATCCCGATCATATAAAAAGGCGCCGCCTGCATACATGCAGATATTGGTTGGGGCATAGGTAATGTCGGACGAACCATCGCTGGAGACGATGTATTTGTCGCTGGTCGAGTCATAAGTCAGAAACTGTCTCTGGGCATATTGATTAAAGTCCGTTGGACTGTGATCGCCTCCCGGGCCAGCCCAGTTACATATAAAACCATTAATTTGGCCGCTCAGACTCTCCTGAACCCTGTCGCCAAAACCAAAGTATGCTTCGCCTCCGGCCGTGGTCTCTATACCTACATCCAAAATCCGCGCATGGGAGTCGCCTGAACCCGCCTGCCACGAATAAGAATAGAGGCCCAGCAGACTGTCGGTATTAAACTCAGCAGTAAATACATTGAAGTTGTCCGCCCACGCCCCACCCGGATCAACAGCAAAGGCCTCGCTCAATACCGTAGAGGAAACCAGATTATCCCGGATATCCGCTGCTGGCGTCGTACTGGCCCAGCCACAGGCTGTGGCGCTTCTTGATTGCAAAGTGACGTTGGTGGAACCCGTTTTCTTGTAGTGGACGGAACCATTGTGGGAGACGTTGTTATCCCCCACGCCGCAATTACCGCCAGTGAAAACATCCTCTACAATGTACGAAAATAAACCTTCGAACAGACCCGCGTCACGATCAGTAATCGCGTGTTGTAGACTCAAGACGATATTGCGAGATCCAGATCCGTCGTCGTAACTCACGGACAAACTGTAAGACCAGACAGAGCCGCCAGCATCCAGGCTCATGGTCGCACTGTTAAAAGTCATGCTGCTCAGACTCAACGCATTCAGCTCATCCGTCAGGTCGACACTCGCGCCAGGGCTGATATCGTCCGGCCAAGTCGCGCCGGTGGACTCGTAAACCGCCACCATCCCCGCCAATGTCAGCATCCCCATCCCTACTCGCGCCTGAACATCCCGCATTCGAGCGTTCAACTGGGCCGCCGCACAAGCTTCCCCGTCCTCCGTACTGGCGTTCCAAATGCCCAGATCCCCACTCGGTAGCTCGCCCGAACCGGGATCGCCCATCCCTGCATCAGGGTGGTTTTGCCACTTTAATGTCGGTCCGTAACAGGAGGCATTACCACCGCGGGTAAAGAACGCCGTCGGATCAAAGCTCGCAGTCAACGCCAAGTCTCGGCTCAAAACCCGAGAGATGGTCGCAGACGTTTCCGTGTAGGCGCTTGAAGACGCCACCGCTGAGGCGGAAAAGGCAGCGCCGGGAAGTTCCTTCCGTTGCGATTTGTCGCCGACTTTTAGAGCGCCCAGACCACTGGAGGCGTCCACAGGACTGGCCACAGTCACGCCTGTGGGGAAATCAACCGTAGCGGACACGCTTCCGCTACTACCGCTATCTGATGAGTTGTTGTCAGAATCACACCCGCCAAGGATGAGCAAGGTGAGCAAAGAAATATATAAGAAAGTCCCGACTGTGCTTTCGCTTTTCATGTTTCCTCCTGATAGATGAACAGCGCAAAGTGCGGCGGACTGATTCTCGCCTGAGTCAGAGGAAAGTATGGTCAAAGATTGGGGAAAGAGGATAAAAAAGACCGGCTTCCGCCGGTCTTTCCAGAGATATGTCAGGCAGAGGAAGCCGCTATCGCGCCACGGCAGGCGCCGGGACCAAAGAGAAGGATTTCAGCCAGGCGGCAAACTCCTCCAAATGGCGCACGCCGCTTTGCTCCGCCTGATGACACCATTCACGCAAAGCCGCGACTTTATCCTGATATTGCATACCCGGCTGACGTTTCCAGATCGCCTGCAGCTCTTTGCTCTTTTGATAGATCATCTGCAGGGTTTCATGCTTCGCCAGCACTTCCTGCAAGCGGTGATGTTCTTGCGGATGAATCAGAGATTCCTCCCGATACATCAACTTACGCACTTTCTGCAGTAATGTGCGCTCTTCCGGTGGCAGTTGCAGCTTGCGCTCATTTAGTAACGGAGCCAGCACTTTTTTACGATACTGCACCATCACTTGAAAGCGGTTGTTAGCGATGGCCATCAGTGTATCCATATCCAGCAGCGCCTTTCCGGGCACCTGATGCGCAATAGGGCCGACAGGCTTAGCTTTGGCCAGACGAAGAAATTCAAAGATCTTGATCCACATCCAGCCAATATCAAACTCCCAGGGTTTAACGGAAAGCTTGGGAGAGTGCGGATAGGTGTGATGATTGTTGTGCAACTCTTCGCCGCCAATGAAAAAGCCCCAGGGCGAAATATTTCTGGCGTTGTCGGTGCATTCAAAATTGCGGTAGCCAAAGAAGTGCGCAATCCCGTTAATAACGCCAGCGGCAAAGAAGGGAATCCACATCATCTGCACCGCCCATACGGTAATCCCCTTGGCGCCGAACAGCAGCAGATCAATCACCGCCATGACGGTGATGCCAATCCAGTTGTAGGGAGCATATAGGTTACGCTCCAGCCAGTCTTCCGGGGTGCGTTGTCCGTAACGCTTGAGGGTTTCCTCTGTAGCGCCGGCTTTATAGAGCTCCGCGCCACTCCAAAATACGGTCTTCAGCCCTTTTTTCACCGGGCTGTGCGGGTCTTCTTCAGTCTCACACTTCGCATGATGTTTACGGTGTACAGCTGTCCACTCTTTCGTAATCATGCCTGTTGTCAGCCACAGCCAGAAACGGAAAAAATGTGCTAACGCCGGATGCAGATCGACTGAGTTATGAGCCGAATGACGGTGTAAGTAAACAGTGACGCTCACAATGGTGATTTGCGTAAGAATCAGGGTCGCCAGGACGGTTTGCCAAGCAGTCAGCCCCAGCAGGCCTTCATACCACATGTGGAAATCTCTCTTGTTGTATCCCGAAATTTGAGCGTACAAGTGTACGCTAAACTTTGCGCGCCCGCATATTAAAGTTTGTAAGAAATTGCTGAAAAACCGGCCTGAAACGGGACGATGTTCGCACTCTGCAATCAGCGATTACAAAGGCTAACTCATGCTGTCTCGGGGAAGTTCTCTATAGGTTTTTCGCAACCTCATGGTTAGACTGTGATTTTTACGCGGCGAATGCTAAGAGCTCCACCTTTTCCGTGGGGTATAATCAAGCCGATAACGTTCACCCTCTTACCCAGTTCGAAGACAAAGGTTTACCCCGTGCCAGAATTACCAGAGGTGGAAACCACCCGCAGAGGCGTCGCGCCCCACATCACCGGCCGTAAAATTCTTAAAGTAAATGTCTATGAACCACGGCTACGCTGGCCGGTGCCAACCGACTTGCCTGCCGCCGCCGAGGGCAAAACGGTGCAGGACGTCACCCGGCGCGCCAAATATCTGTTAATCAATCTGGGTGAAAATGAGCTGCTTTTTCATTTGGGAATGTCCGGCAATCTGCGCATCGTGGCGCCGGAAACCCCACGCATGAAGCATGATCATGTAGATATATTGCTCGACGGCGATATAACTCTGCGTTACAACGATCCACGACGTTTCGGCTGCCTGTTGCTCCTAAATCCGCCAACGCAGGAACACCCCCTGCTGAGACATCTCGGTCCTGAGCCCTTGAGCGACCAGTTCAGTGGAGAGCTTCTTTATAAGTTGTCCCGACAACGCAAGTCACCGGTAAAAACATTTCTCATGGACCAAGCCATCGTGGTCGGCGTAGGCAATATTTACGCGAATGAAGCTCTGTTCCTGGCGGGCATCCGCCCCACGCGACCAGCAGGAGAAGTTAGCCTAAAACGTTATCAGGCTCTGGCGGATGCGGTAAGAAAAGTACTAAGCGACGCCATCAACATGGGCGGCACCACTTTGCGTGATTTTGTAGGCGGAGACGGCAAGCCCGGTTATTTTCAGCAAACGCTGCGGGCTTATGGTCGTGGCGGACAGCCCTGCATACTGTGTAAAACGGAACTCAAAGAAATCAAATTAGGCCAGCGGGCCAGCGTGTTCTGCCCCTCTTGCCAACGATAAGATAAGCCTACTATCGCTATAGGCGCCTGATGGGAGAATGTCACAAACTCAACAAAAGGCGTCGACAGGGGCGCAGCAAAGTTAGAAAATACACAAAATATTATTGCAAAACAGCTGATTCTTTTTTAGAAAGTTTTCAAAAGCCTGTTATATTTGTCTTAATAGATAGACTATTGGATTTGTTAATTGGGAGAGTTCACCCATGCGCCAGACGCTTATTCGTTGGATTAGTATTGTTGTCGCCACTGCAGCTTTTGTCATGCCTACTGCAGGATACAGCGAAACCGTGGAGGAAAAGCCATCCGCGTTGGCCATGACCGGTGACGCTCTGTTCGCCCGTCCAGTGCTGTTCGGCATCACCGTCATTGGCTCTGTCGTTTATGTCGCGTCACTGCCCTTTTCCGCCTTGGGTGGAAACGCTGGCGAAGCGGCGGAGACTCTGGTTATCGGCCCAGCCAAAACCACCTTCGTACGTTGCCTGGGCTGCACCCAGGTTGGCCGTAAAGAGAAAGTGGTGACTTTGGGCGACGAAGGCGCTCAAAATTAAGTCGACAGACTACGTTTAGAATACAAAAAGCCGGCTTACGCCGGCTTTTTCGTTTTAGTGCCCCACCTTTGAAGCAGAAGGCTTGCGCAACTAGAGCACCAGCTCTTTCCATACTTCGCCATCGTCTGCGATAGCGTGAAAGTGCGGATTCAAGATGCTTTCTTTAGAGTTATAGCGCAGCGGCTTATATTCTGCGTCCACCATAATGCCCCCCGCGCCAAGTAGCACCGCATGAGCCGCAGCAGTATCCCACTCAGAGGTCGGCGCCAAACGGGGATACCAATCCGCTTTGCCTTCCGCCACCAGACAGATTTTTAAAGAGCTGCCGATGCTTTTGCGCTCCAGTTTCGCAAAACGCGCTTCTGCTTTATCCAGCATGGGCTGCAGTGCTTCGCCTCCATGACGGCGGCTGGCCACTACCACGACGTCCGCCTCCGGGTTCAGCTTGCGGGCGGTGATTGCATGAGATGCGCCATTTTCCGCCAAAAACGCAGCGGCGTCGCCATCCAGACTCCAGCCATAATACAACTGGCTTCTCACAGGCACATACACCCAACCTGCAACCGGAAAGCCTTCATGAATCAACGCGATATTGACCGTGAACTCACCGTTTCGGTTGATAAACTCCTTGGTGCCGTCAAGCGGGTCGACGAGCCAATAGGTCGTCCATTGACGGCGCTCTTCGTAGTCCGGCAAGGTGGACTCCTCCGACAGCACAGGAAACCCTTCCGGCATTTTACGCAGGCCTTCAGCGATAATTGCATGGGCTCTGCGATCCGCCTGGGTCAATGGGGAGTCATCATCTTTGGTGGTGATTTCAATGGATTCTGCTTTTTCATATACATCGAGAATCGCTGCTCCGGCCGCATTCATAATCCCTTGAATTTCGGCATGCATACGCTCAATGGTGTTTTTATCAATCATGTAACCTTGTCCTGATGGGAAGGGGGACGACGCCATCTTTGCACGCGCCTGTCCTGTACTCTTTGAAAGAGTTACAATCTAACAGAGTTACTCATGAAGTAAAGAAGGTTATTGCATGCTGGATTGGAGCGCCATCGATACCATATTGCTTGATATGGATGGCACATTACTGGACTTACATTTCGACAACTTTTTCTGGATGGAGCACCTGCCAAAGCGCTTGGCGGAGCTTAAAGATATTCATCCGGAAGTCGTGAGCAAAGATCTGCTCGATAAAGTCCGCCAACTGCAGGGGCAGCTGAACTGGTACTGTCTCGACTACTGGAGTCGTGAGCTGGACGTCGACATTCCCACGCTAAAAGAAGAAGTCCGACATCTTATTGGCTATCGCCCCTTTGTTGAGGAGTTCCTCAAGACAATGCGGGACAGCCATCATCGAGTGGTAATGGTGACCAATGCCCATCGCAAAAGCCTTGACCTCAAGTTACGCCAGGTCGACCTGACGCCTTATTTTGACAACATTGTCAGCTCCCACGACTTTGGGGTTCCCAAAGAGGACAACGCATTTTGGAGCCGTTTGCAGGAGGTTGAGCCATTCCAGCCGGACAGAGCGCTATTGATAGACGACAGCTTGCCCGTACTGCGCTCAGCCAAAGAATACGGCGTCGCGCACTTGCTGGCGGTCTTGCACCCGGACAGTAAGCGCCCCGCAAATGAAGAGACGGAATTTAAGGGCATTCTGCACTTCGATCAGATTTTGCCTGCCAACGTCTTCGTCAACAGTAAAGTTTAGAGACAGGTAATAAATGAAGGAGCAGGCTTCAGCGACAGAACACAAAGTGCGGTTGGATAAGTGGTTATGGGCCGCGCGCTTCTACAAAACCCGCACCCTCGCCAAAGAGGCCATTGAAGGCGGCAGAGTGCACTATAATGGAGCCCGCGTTAAGCCCGGACGGGTAGTTGAAGCCGGGGCGGAGGTCACGCTCAAACAGGGCTGGTCGGAAAAGACTGTGCTGGTACTGGACATATCCGAAAAACGCGGCCCGGCCCCTGTGGCGCAGAAGCTATATCAAGAAACGGAAGCCAGCGTCGAAAAACGCGAACAACTGGCCTGGCAGCAGAAGCAGATTCAGGCGGCGCAATTGCCGCCGGCGCGCAGGCCGACGAAGAAGCAACGGCGTATGATCCACCGCTTCAAAGAACAAGCTGAACACGATTAATATTGATTAGAGCAGGATATTTCCTCACTCATGAAAGCCGATTTACTGCAACGCTTTATTTTTGACGAACTGGACATCCGCGGCGAACTGCTGGTTTTGGAAAAAACCGTACAGGACGCGCTGTCTCGCCATGACTACCCACAGGCCATCCAGTCTTTACTGGGCCAGGCTTTAAGCGCGGGTCTGCTGCTGAGCGCAACGCTCAAAATCAAGGGCGACACCACCCTGCAAGCCACCGGCGAAGGCGAGTTACGCCTATTGATGGCTGAAGCGACCCACCGCCGCACCGCCCGCGGCATCGCTCGCTGGGAAGGTACGCCAAACAGCGCGTCATTAAAGCAATTGCTGGGAAATCGCGCCGCTCTCGCGATAACTATTACGCCTCAAAATGGTCAGCGCTATCAAGGCATTGTGCCTCTCTCTTCGGATTCACTTTCCGCCTGTCTGGAAGAATACTTTGAGCGCTCCGAGCAGTTGGCGACCAGAATCTGGCTATATGAGTCCAACGGGCGCTGGGGTGGACTGCTGTTACAACAACTTCCCGCAGCCCGTGGCGGCGAGCACTCCGCTGAAAACTGGGAGCGTATCGTTGCGCTATCCGCCACGCTAACGGCGGAGGAGTTATTCAGTTTGCCCGCGGAAGAAGTGTTGCATCGCCTGTTCCATGAGGAGTCCGTCAGAGTCCTGCAGGAAGAACCCGCCAGTTTCTGGTGCTCCTGCTCAGAAGAGAGAACCCTGGAAGTGGTTAAATCCCTGGGCCGCGAAGAAGCCTTATCCATCCTGGATGAGAGCGGCGAAATAGAAATGAACTGCCAGTTTTGCATGCAGCGCTATAGCTTTGCCCGCGAGCGCATAGAGCAGTTATTCGACTCCCCCACCCTTCACTGAACCTGACGCGCGCGCGAACCGTTTCGCGCACCCCGGCCGGCCCCCACGGGGCGGGCCGGAAACGCCCGCAGGACTAGGCCTTACGCACACCCGGAAACTGTCGTCTTTTCAACCTGCTTTTGGCATAATAGCGCCCCTGTTTGCGATAACGCAGCGCGTCCCGAGCATAACAAAACCTAAAAGAACGGCGGCGTCTGCGCCTATGATTGTTATAATGAGGGCGAGGTTAAGTGAGCAATATATATACAGATCTTAGTTCAGCCGAGTTGGTTGAACAGTCTATTTGCCGTAAAGAAGGCCGCATGGCCGCCAACGGCTCCCTGGTGGTCAACACCGGAAAACGAACGGGACGCTCCCCAATGGATCGTTTCATCGTACAGGAGCCCAGCACTGCGGATGCGATCGACTGGGGCGCGATTAACCGCCCCTTCGATGCAGAGAAATTCGATGCGCTTTGGGACCGCGTCGAAGATTACATCTCCACCCGCGACCGATTCGTTTCCCACCTGCACGTAGGCGCCGATCCCGAGCACTACCTACCTATCAAAGTCACCACCGAAACTGCCTGGCACAACCTGTTCGGCCGTAACCTGTTCATTCGCCCCGAGCGTTACAACCCGGCGGACAAACAGGAATGGCAAGTGATGAACATTCCAGACTTCGTGTGCGAGCCTGAGCGCGACGGGACCAACAGCGATGGCGCAGTAATCATCAACTTTGCGCGCCGCAAAGTATTACTGGCCGGCATGCGGTACGCAGGAGAAATGAAGAAGGCGATGTTCTCCGTGCAGAACTTCCTGCTGCCGGAAAAAGACGTGCTGCCCATGCACTGCTCCGCCAACGTCGGCGAAGATGGTCAGACATGCCTGTTCTTCGGTTTGTCCGGCACTGGCAAAACCACGCTGTCTGCTGACGAGTCCCGTTTTCTGATCGGCGACGATGAGCACGGCTGGGGACGCGGCACGGTTTTCAACGTGGAAGGCGGCTGCTATGCGAAGTGTATCGATCTAAGCCAGAAAAACGAGCCGGTTATCTGGAACGCTATTCGTTTTGGGGCCATCGTCGAGAACGTCGTCATTGACGATCAAGACCGCACGCCGGACTACACTGACGTATCCCTGACCGAAAACACTCGCTGCGCCTACCCGCTTGAGCACGTGGAAAAACGCGTGCTGGAAAATCGCGCAGGCGAACCGTCTGCGATCGTCTTCCTGACTTGCGATATGACGGGCGTATTGCCTCCTGTTTCCATCCTGAGCAAAGAAGCAGCGGCTTACCACTTCCTGAGCGGCTATACCGCCCTGGTAGGCTCTACTGAGATGGGCTCCAGCTCCAAGCTGAAATCCACTTTCTCCACCTGCTTCGGCGCACCGTTCTTCCCTCGCCCCGCAGGCGTTTATGCAGAACTGTTAATGAAGCGTATGGACGAATTCGGCAGCAAGGTTTATCTGGTCAACACTGGCTGGACCGGCGGCTCCCACGGCGTAGGCAAGCGCTTCAGCATTCCTGTGACTCGCGCCATCATCAGCGCCATCCAAAGCGGTGAGCTGGCGGATGTCGAAACGGAGCACCTGGAAAAACTGAACCTGACTGTTCCTAAAGAACTGGAAGGCGTAGACAGCGTACTGCTGAACCCGCGCAACACCTGGGCGGACAAAGAAGCTTACGACGCCAAGGCGCAGGATCTGATCCAGCAGTTCGTGGAGAACTTTAAAAAGTTCGACGTTTCCGACGCCATCCGCGCAGCGGGTCCTTCTTTGGACTAAGCGACGGCTCTGTCAAAAAACCCGGTTCGCCGGGTTTTTTTATGCCCAGACTTTACCGTCAACGCATCCGAAACTGGCTAGCTCCATGCTTGATAAGCTAATGGACCAAAAGCCACGATGACCAAAGCGCTACCCAACACCAGCAGCGGCATGAGAATACGTTCATGACGTTGATAGAAGCTTCCCTCCTCCATCTGCGCCAAGCGGATTTCCTCTTCTCCAACCACTTGCCGTGTTAATAAATGATTGAGCGCCACTGGTGGGCTTAAATAGCCCAATTCAAAGGCCACCAGGGTCACCATCCAGAAATGAACGGGATCGACGCCATTGTCATAAGCAATCCTGGCGATGGTCGCACTGACAAGAATGACGGCGCCATAAGGGTCCATCACCATCCCTATCACCACCAGTATCGCCACCAGCATCAACATGACCATCCAGACGCTGGCGAAGCTGTGCGGGAAGATTTCCATCAGGCCAGAACGCTCTATCACGCCTCCTACACTGACGGAAAGCCCCATTAAGAATAACAGAGCGCCGATATGAGTCGTCGTTTCATTCGTCGCCGAGCGCAACGCCTTCTCAAAACCAGCTTGTTTTCCTTGTTCGGAAGACTCTTTTGTTTCCGCCACGTCTGGTTTTCGATAGCGCTCGTAAATCAGGATAGCCAGCATCATCACCGGCAATATGCGCGGGGCGGTAAACTCATTGAGAGCAACGCCTAATCCCCAGGAATAAACCAGAGCGACGGCGCTGATCGCCAACACATAAGGGATAAGCGGTTTTAACGCGGCCAGCATGGCTGGCGCAGCGACGCGCACCGGAGCCAGCGCAATAGGGCTACAGCGGTTTATGGTCATACTGAAGGCGGCGAACAGCATTAGCGTCAGCACGAATACTTTGCCGCCCCAGCCGAACAATTGATCCGTAGTCACTTCCCGGTTCAAGTAGGCGATGATCACCACCAGCAGACAAGGACGCAGCACTACGCCAAGGCTGCCGGAAATAGCTGTGGCCGCTAAGGCCAGTTGGCGGCGCGCCCCGGCTTTACGTAGTTCCAGATAGATAACCGAGCCCGCTGCGATCACGAATATGCCCGAGGCGCCGGTATACGCCGTGGGTATGGCCGCAACAGCGATCGCCACAAAGGCGAGCATTTCCGGGGGCATCTTCCAAGGGTGAAATACGTTGAACACCAGGCTGGCGAGTCTTGTCTCCTTCAGCATCATGCCAATCCAGACATATAGCCCGACATTCAGGAACATGTCGGATAAATCCATCATCTTATCCAGATAGATACCCACTCCCGCGACATGTCCCTCCAGCATGAAGTAGGTTCCGGATATCAGACACATGGTGGTATACAACGGCACGCTCAGTAACGCTCCGCCAAGGCGGCCCCCTGGCCTGGCGTCATCCGGCGTTTTGATCAGTTGCCAGAGGCTCATCAGAGTCAGAGCGCCAAATCCGGACATCCACAACAGATGCAATGCGTCCCGTTGCGGCGATTCGCCGCCATGAGCAACCCCCAGCTCACGGAAGGACCAGGAAGACGCGAGCAGCATCGCATTGGCGATCAGTTGCAAAGCGGTGGAAACACGATGATCCCGCGCCGTCACCATCGGCCGCATGGCGATATGGTGACGGCCGGCGGTCGCAGTGGCTGCGCAGATCAACACCAGAATGACCAGGATAAAGCGCTGAGAAGTCAGGCCAAATGCGATGACGTCCGCCACAAACAGCTCCCCAGCCCGGAACGCCCTCAGCCCTGGGGTGATGCGATCCTTGGTGGCTTCATAGCGCTGAAACTTCTCGACGCACGCGGCCTTGGCGTTGAGTAAAGACGCCCGCAATGTCGCAGGATCGACAGGGTCCGGCTCGAACAATCCCAGATCGTCGACGGGGGCTTGCTGTTGCACCATCAATCGCTGCAACTCAGACTCAATATTTGGGTTGGGATTACACTCCGGCGCGACCGGCTCAGTACGCAACTCGTAATATCCCGGCCAAATCGCCTGCCCCATTTGCAGAATTTTATTGTGGATATCGCTGGCGGCGCCGAACGCCACCACCGCCGCCAAAAGCAGACAAACCGGAAATGATGAAAACCACTCCCGCTTGGTCCGGCCGATGGCTACGCCGGACTCATAGGCTAGGGAACCATTCATGATTTAGTGCAATCCAGATGATGTTCGATGACCGCCCGCCGGCCTCCGGGGCTATGCGCCCAAGCCGGAACGGTACGGATTACTCGAGGTTTTCCACGCATTCCGCGGCAGTGGGGTTGGTCTTGCAACGGACTTTACGCATCAGCGTCAAAGCGCGACTGTCGTAGGCGCCCTCGTCCCGCAAAGCAATGCGCACCTCGCGCAGCAACTTGTCGTAGCCTTCCAGCTTTTGCGCCGCCGGGCGCATCCAGTACTCGTCCTTAATCTCCGCTTCCGCATCGCGGATGATTTGGTAGGCTTCCTCATATCGGCCCGCCGCGTACTCCCGCGACAATTGGCCATAGCCTTCGGGGAAGCGGTCCTGGCGAATAATGATCTGGAAGTTCATCTGCGCCAGTTTGTAATTGAACACGCCGCCATCCGGCTCCAGCCCTTTATAAAGCTCCAATGGGGTGTAGGCCACCGCCGGTGCGTAGGCGACATCCACATTGCCGTTATTGAATTTACCGGCGAAGTTGCTGGAGTTAGCGCTCACTACCGAGGCGCCTACACGGCGCACCATTGTTAAAGCCGCGTTGTCGTAATCCAGGGTGGCGACCTTTTTGCCTTGTAACTCCTCAACGGAATCCAGATTACGATCTCGAATAAACAGATAAACGGCGCCGGCAGGTAGAATGCCAGCCACTTCAAACTCACCCTCCGTCAGCAGCGCCGCCGCCTTGGGTTGATTCAGCGTCTGCAGCAGCAGTTTCATTTCCTCATCGCCAGGGATCGCGCCCATCGCTTCCAAGGTGCCGGTAAACCGGTTGAACTCTCGGGCGCGAGTGCCCGTCAATAACACAGCGTCACACTGCCCGGCTTTGAAATCCTCCGCCGCCACCTTTTCGTCGGTGTAAGCGCGCAAATCCAGGTTCACACCCCAACCCAGCGCAGATGGCTTCGCCGTCTTCATGATGTTGAACAGTGGACCGTTGGCCCCAATCGGATCAAACACACAGAACGAACGCTCCACCATTTCCGCGCTGGCGGAACCCGCCAGCGTCATGGCGGCGGCGCAGGTCAGAGCCGCCAGTTGTTTTCTTATCGCCCTTGTTTTCATTTTAATTTCCCAGTCGTTAGCTTCTTTGAGATTGATCCGGTGCGCTCCCGCCATGCCGGTCAGCTACAAAATATCGCTGAGATCCACAGTCTCCGCTGTGGTTTGCTTCTTATCGTCCCAGAACTTACCCAATGCGCCCACTGGCGTGCGATGGCCGGTATGCTCCGTCCACATGCGATCGGACAACCCGGTCAGCATGGTCGTCGCCAACTCGTCCAACAGACGCGCCTCAGGAGGGGCTTCCTTGTTAGCCTTGGACTTGGCATGGGCGCGAATAACCTGCTTTACAGCAGCCACATCCCCTTTCCCGTATGCAGCCAACGCTTGAAATACATGCGCCAGACGCACGCCGGCGCGCTCGCCTTTCTTCGCCGCAGCAGCCAGTCTCAGTGAGGCATTCTCGCCTTTGGGTTCAGCGCCAGGCAGCATGGACCATACTGTCGCGCGAATCGCCATGGGCGCGCCCCACCACTTGTCGTCATCCACACATGCCGCGGAGCGTTCGACTTTCGCCGCGATATTCTTGGGTACGCCCAGCCCTGCTCCCGACGCAATTTCGTTGTTAAGCGCCTGCAAGCCGGCAATCATGCCCATCATCCATATGAATTCGTCGTAGTCTTCGTCAAGTTCCGGACAGGCTCCACCAGGTTCGCCATATTGGGCGACGAGATGCTGATACGCTTCGTAGTTGCGCTTGGCCGCAAGGGTGTTAAAGCGTTTTTGCGCGATTAACGCATCTTCGGCTTCCGCAGCGTCCTGATCCCGAATCGCTCGCATATAGCGCAGCTCTTCATTGAGGGCGCGGGATTCTGCGCACATACCGGCGGAGCCGTAGATCATGACTGCAAGAGAATGAGGTTCGTCGCGGACGCGACCAAAGGACATCAGCATCGGCGCCAGGGCTTCCGACATGCCGCAGTTCATGGAGACATCGTCCGTGCTGAGAACAAAGGGAGTCTGATGTTCCTGCGCAAAGCCCACCATGACGTCGCCAGTGGTCTTGTACATCACATTGCGCGTCGCGCCGCATCCAGCGAGCGCCAGACTCATGGCGAGAACCGCCGCGCGCTTGCTGGAAAGCCGCTGTCGGACCGGTCTGACGCAATGCAGTAACGCAGATGAAAACCTCAAGAAATGTGGGCTCACAAAAACCTCCCAGTTGCCTTTTGTCTTTATTCTTCGATGTCGCCGCAGCCGGGCGAGCATAGGGGTTTATGCTTAGGACGGGCCAGATTATGGACAAACTGGAAGGTTTTTTGTGAGATGAACGGCACAAAGCTCAATAAATTTGGCACAAAAAGACAAAAAACGATAAATACCGTTACCAAAGCCCCTTTCAAAAAAGGCCGAAATTACGCCGCCGCGCATTTGACAGGGCTCCGGGAGCCGCTATAACTAAAGGAGCGCTGGGCCTGAAGCAGGGTTTGTAGGACTTCGGCTCACAGCGTTCGCCACCAATAACAATACAAACCCGATAGGAGAAGAGTATGCGCAAACCTGAACTTGCCGCAGCGATTGCAGCACGCACGAATTTGTCGAAAAGCAAAGCTGCGGAGGTACTGAACGCGTTAACCGATGAAATAGCCGACGCGGTATCCCGTAATGAAACCGTCTCACTGATCGGATTCGGAACCTTCAGTCAGCGCAATAGGAGCGCACGTACAGGTAAAAACCCCAAAACTGGGGCCGCTATTAAAATTCCCGCCAGCAAAACCGTTGGGTTCAAGGCTGGCAAGCTCTTGAAGGATGCGGTCAATAAATAATAGTAGCGGCGGAAGCCCCGTCCTGCCCGCTATCCGTCCGGACAGGCGGGAACAGGGCGCTTCCGCCGCAGAAGTCTAAGAAGACCTGAAGGATCAGAAGGTTGTAAGCAACGGACTCAGACCGTTATTTTTTCCGCCAGATCCGCAAAGATATCTTCATTGATTCCCTGCACCAGTTTCAGGTCTTCCGGTTTGGAGAACGGCCTCGCTTCAGCAATCTTCTGAGCCGTAGCGCGGCCAATTTTGGGCAAAGCAGTCAGCTGCTTAAGCGTCGCGTGGTTAATGTTGACCAGCTCATCCGCGTCGGCAGTGGCCTCGCTCTCCCGTCCACCCTCAGATTGTCGCGCGCTCAGCAACTCGGTCAATTCATCCAGGCGCTTCTCGACAGCGACGATTTCATACTGCAACGCCACCTGTTTATCCAATGCGTCCGCAGTATTGCGGGAGATGTTCGATAACTGATAAATAATAACCAATACCGCTATAAACAGGATGAAAGATCCCATTTCCCAACCTCCTTCAATCAACTCGTCATTGTCTCGTCAAAACTGACAAGCACCGCCAATAAGTGAACGTGGAATGCTACTCCATCATCAACGCGCGATCGTACACCACACGTCCTTCCACAATGGTTTTATAGGCCAGTCCAACCACTTCCGTATCCAGCCATGGGCAATTCTTGCCTTTGGAGACCAGATTTGATTCGGTCACCAGCCACTTCTCAGTCGGATCAATCAGCGCCACATCCGCAGCGCTTCCAATCTGTAAGCTCCCCGTAGACAACTCCAGCACCTGCGCCGGACCTGTGGTCAGCGCCCGCATCGCCGCATCCAGACGCAACTCGCCAGACGTCGTCAGCGCAATGATCTGCGGCAATACCAGCTCAATCACCGACATGCCTGAACGGGTTTCCGCGAACGGCGCCAGCTTGGCCGCGCTTTCATGGGGCTGATGATGAGAACAGATGGCGTCGATCATGCCGTCATTCACGCCTTTCAGCAGTGCTTTACGGTCTTCCTCCCGTCGCAGCGGAGGACGCACATGAAATGCAGGATTAAAGTCTTTGATCACCGCATCGGTGTAAATCAAGTTCGCCAGCGCCACATCACAGGTGACTTTCAAGCCACGACGTTTAGCATCTGCGACCAGCTCGACCGATTTTGCGCAGGACAACTGTCCAAGGTGTATCCGCGCCTCAGTTTCCTCCGCCAGAATCAACCACTGCGCCACCGCCATGGTTTCCGCAATAGCGGGAATACCGCTCAGCCCCAGCAATCCGCTGGTGGCGCCCTCATGTACGCAGCCATCTTTCGCCAGTGCGTAATCTTCCGGGCATACGAATATGGTGATGTCCTGAGAGCAGGCGTATTCCAGACAGCGCTTCATGACCTGATTGTCCCGGAAAGGATAGCGCAGATTGGAAACGCCAACGCAGCCCGCCTCGCGCAGCGCGTGCATTTCGCTCAGTTGCTCGCCGGCCAGCCCTTTGGTCAGCGCGCCGATGGGCAGTATCTTCGCCTTACCTGCAGTCAGCGCCTGATCGTATATAAGATTGGTCACCGCCGCAGTGTCATTGACCGGCGATGTCGCCGGAGGACAGCATAGCGTAGTAAAACCGCCCTTCACCGCCGCCAACGACTCGCTGGCGATGCTTGCTTTATGTTCATAACCCGGCTCGCGCAGATACGCACACAGATCCACCAACCCGGGCGTCACCCAGGAACCAGCTGCCTCAATCACCATATCTGCATTGAAGTCGGCTGGCGCCGCGCCGATAGCGACGACTTCGCCGTCAGCAATGTATAAGTCCGACTGGGTATCCAGACTTTGAGACGGGTCGATGATTCGACCGCCTTTTATGAGTATCCGCCCGCTCACGCAACCTCCTCATCCGCTGTCAATTCAGCTATCTGGCCGCTCATCGCCATGGACATGACCGCCATCCGCACCGCAATGCCATTGGTCACCTGATTCAATATGACGGATTGCGGACCGTCAGCGACAGCGGACTCTATCTCCACACCCCGGTTAATCGGGCCGGGATGCATGACAATCGCGTCAGGCTTGGCCAAAGCCAGTTTGTCCTGGGACAATCCGTAGAGACGGAAGAATTCCTGCTCGCTGGGCAGGAGGGCGCCTTCCATTCTCTCTTTTTGCAAACGCAGCATGATCACCACGTCCACGTCCCGCATACCTTCCTTCATGGAGCTGAACACTTTGACGCCAAACTGGTCGACATAGGGCGGCAGCAGCGTATCCGGCGCAATAACCCGAACTTCCTCGGCTCCGAGCAGGTTTAAGGCTTGAATCTGAGAGCGCGCCACCCGCGAGTGCAGAATATCCCCCACGATGGCGACTTTAAGCCCTTCAAATTTATGCTTGTGCTGGCGAATGGTCAGCATGTCTAACATCGCCTGAGTCGGGTGCGCATGGCGGCCATCGCCAGCGTTAATGACGGAGACTCTTGGCGTCACCGATTTAGCGATGAAATGCGGGGCGCCGCTCTGCGCGTGACGCACTACGAACATGTCCACCGCCATCGCTTCCAGGTTACGCAGCATGTCGGACAATGATTCGCCTTTGCTGGTGGCGGAGGTGGTGATGTTGATATTGAGAACGTCCGCCGACAAACGTTTGGCGGCCAGTTCAAAGGTAGTGCGGGTGCGGGTGCTTGCTTCGAAGAATAAATTGGCGACGGTTTTGCCGCGGAGTAAAGGAACTTTCTTGATTGATCTGGAGCCGACTTCAATAAAGGTGTCCGCCGTGTCCAGAATGTCCGTGAGATGCTTCCGGCTCAGCCCTTCGATGGTCAGAAAATGTCGAAGATGCTGAAACCGGTTCAACTGCAGGGGACTGAGTTCGTCGTCTATGCTAGGCATGGAAATCAATTCTCAGGTTGATGGATTTCGCCCATGTGTGAACTTGTCGCTAAGGTCTTTCAGCTGGAGCCTGTTTTCTCCCGCAGCTCCACCGCCAAAGGGTCCGGCCCCAGCAGTTTCACACGTTGATTTGACTCCAGCCGCCGGCTGGCGCCGACCACATCCGGCTGTATGGGAAGGTCGCGACCGCCCACATCCATGAGCGCGACGAGAAGGATACTTGCCGGCCGGCCAAAGTCAAAAAGTTCGTTCATGGCGGCCCGAATCGTTCTTCCGCTCATAATCACGTCGTCCACCAGCACGACATCCCGACCTTCTGTTTCGAAAGGCAAAGACGAGGCTTTAACCTTGGGATTCAAGCCGATGCGAGTGAAGTCATCGCGATAGAATGAGATATCCAGCTCGCCCACCGGGCCATCCCAGCCCAACAGGCTTTGCAGTCGTCGCGCGACCCATACTCCGCCAGTATGGATGCCTACGAGCGCAGGTTTATCTATATTGCGTTCCGCGCAGAGCAGTTTGAGTTTTTCGACCATGTCCCGCATGGCCGCATCAACATCAATCAATGATGTCATCGGATTTTCCTTGTTTACGAGGAGGATGAAGAAATGCGTCCAGATTGTCGGCGTGGGTTTCCAGCCAGCTTTCCACAATAAAGACCGCGGCGATGGAGTCCACGGCGTATCGTCCGAAGTCGCGCTGCCCGTAGCGTTCCCTCACCATGGATTTGGCTTCGCTGCTGGTGAGTCGCTCGTCCGCCATTTCGACGCGCAGATTATATCTCCCGTGCAAACGCCGAGCGAACTTCCTGGCGCGCAACGCCATTTCACTGACGCTGCCGTCCATATTCAAAGGTTCTCCCACGATGACCAGCGCAGGCTTCCATTCTTCCAACAGCGCTTCAATCGCCTCCCATCGGGGGATGCCGTCCTGAGCGGGAATTTCCTTGAGAGGAGAAGCCGTCATCGATACCGACTGTCCGACTGCCGCGCCAAAGCGCTTGAGTCCGAAGTCAAAGCCTACCACTGTCGCCATAATTTACGTGTCGAGCCTCCCGAACGTCCTCTGCGTCACAGCTTCAGGCATGCCCGGAAATCGACGAGAGACGGTGATAATCGATACCCACCCGTCCCAATGCGGAAACGACTTTGTCACTGTCCGGCGTACGGAAAATGATAGCGGAGTCAGCAGGACAGGTGATCCAGAAATTGTTGGAGATTTCCTTCTCCAATTGGCCAGCGCCCCACCCTGCATAGCCAAGCGCCACCAGGGTGCGGTCCGGACCGACGCCGCGAGCCATGGCCTCCAGAATGTCTTTGGAAGTGGTTATGCAAATGTCAGGAGCGATCTCAATAGAGGATTGCCAGTCGCCTAAAGGCGAGTGCAGAACGAAGCCCCGCTCAATTTGCACGGGACCGCCGGAATACACCGGCATGGCGATGCCTTCTCCACCTAGTTCAAGTTGCGCCAGCATATCGCTAAGCCGAATATCCAAAGGCCGATTGATGACGATCCCCATGGCGCCTTCGTCATTGTGGTCGCATATATAGCTGATGGTCCCTTCGAAATTAGGGTCCTTGAGGTGAGGCATGGCAATCAGAAATTGATTGCGTAATGTAGACATTGATGAACTCATGCAGTTGCGGCCTTTTTAACTGCCTGTATAGTTCTAAGCATAAACCAGTTAACCCCGATGCGGCAAAAAACCAAAGGGATTAACCGGAAAGTTGTCATGAATCAGTAGCGTACATGCGCTCGCCAAAAGAGAAAGTACGGATGATTTCCAACAGGTCCGACTCTTTGCGCATCTCTTCAGTGAACGGTGGGAATGGCTCAGCGAGGCGGATAATCCGGACCACCGCGTCGTCCAATATCTTGGCGCCGGAAGAGGACAGGATATTGATTTCCTGCACTTGTCCATCAGGCTCAATAATGACGGCTACGCGAACTTTCCCTTCCAGCTTGCGCTTACGCGCCTCTTCCGGGTAGTTGATGTTGCCGATGCGCTCCAACTCCCGACGCCACTCTTCCATATAATACGCGCTGGCGGTCTTTCTCGCCGACACCGCAGTCAAACGCGTCACGCGGGGACGCTTGGCGTACGCCTGTTGCTGTTCGGAAAGCTTCGCCTCCAAACTGGCGATCTCCAGACTGCGTTGCAACAACTGACTGCGCTCTTCTGGAGGAGCTTCTTCCGGATTATCCTTCTTCGGCTTTTCCGACATGCTCATGTCGCGATCGGAAGTCTTGTTCGAAACCACCTGACGTTCGGCAGAGGCCTCCCTGGGTTTTACCGCTTCAGGCTGCAGCTGTGCGACTTCATGAGTTTCTATATCACGGAAGTCCGCCTGCTCAGTGGTAGTGAGCTCTTTCTTATCTTCTTCCGAACCGCTGCCTTTTTGATTGGACTGCGCGAGAAAGTCGGCGTCCTCCGGTTCTTCTTTATCATCAAATTGAGCCAGGGTGACCTCGACTGTCAGAGGGACAGGGCGCTCTGGTTCGATAGTAAAGGTAATTCCCAACACAATCGCCGCATGTACGGCGATAGCGAAGAACATACAAAAACCCAGGCGATCAAAAGCGGTGACTCCCGCAGCCGGAGAAGAAAGCGACTTATCACTCATATTTATTTAAACAACAATATCCCGACGTGACTTTAATAAAGACGACAAATAATCCATTAATTGTCCCGCTATATCCAAATGATAAAGTTTATCCAACTCTCTAATACAGGTAGGACTAGTGACATTTATTTCTGTGAGGTAGTCGCCAATTACATCCAGTCCAACAAAGTGCAGACCCTTCTCTTTTAACACCGGTCCGACGCGTGCGCAGATTTCTTTATCCCGCTCGCTCAGTTCGCGACCTTCGCCGCTGCCTCCCGCCGCCAGATTGCCGCGGTTTTCGCCCTGCGACGGAATCCGGGCCAACGCATAGGGAACCGGCTCGCCGTTGATCATCAGAATACGCTTGTCGCCGTCTTTGATCTCTGGCAAATAACGCTGCGCCATAATCTGGCGACGCCCATTGTCCGTAAGCGTTTCGAGAATAACGCCAAGGTTAAAGTCCCCGGCTTTCACCCGAAAGATAGACTTGCCGCCCATACCGTCCAACGGCTTGAACACCACGTCCTCGTGCTCCGCAAAAAAGCGGCGCAGGCGCATGACGTCGCGACTGACCAAAACAGGCGGGCACAGATCCGGAAACTGGGTGGCGAATAACTTCTCGTTACAATCGCGCAGGCTCTGGGGCCGATTAACCACCAGCGCGCCCTCGCGCTCAGCGGCTTCGAGGATGTGAGTGGCGAATACGAATTCGCTATCCACTGGTGGATCTTTGCGCATCAGAATCAGGTCGAGCGACGCCAGCGCATCCACAAATTCGTCCTGAATCTCAAACCAACTGGAAGGGTCGTCCGCCACCTCCAGGGTGCGCATCCGCGCATAGGCCCGCCCCTGCTCCAGATACAGATCTTCCTGTTCCATGTAATACACGGACCAACCGCGTTTTTGGGCCGCCAACAGCATCGCGAGCGTGCTGTCTTTTTTAACGTTGATGTCGGCGATGGGGTCCATCACCACACCCAACCTGATAGTCATATCCGCACCTACTTAAATGCGTTAAAAGACGGTTGCAAAAATTAACTGGGCGCCCGGTAAACGGGCGGGCATAATGATGCCACTTTCCGGGCCCAAAGCCCACTTCTGTACTATCTTATTTTCTGTACTAGTCTGCTAATTAAAAGGTAGTCAGATTCCAATTGTTAAGGTTGTTAGTGGTTTTGTGACATTTATACACAAAGATTTTCTTTGCCTTACTGGGCATCTGAACTATAAATAGTATTTACTTATAGATTGCGTTGTAATTCTATGTTAAAAAAGCCATTAACATGTCTGACGCCGCTTTCCGACGTAAATCAGCCAGCCGAATTAGTGACTCACACAACGAAAACATGACCTCATTACCAGGGCCATATTGAGATGGAAGATAACTTTGAAAACCTCAAAATTATGGTGATTGACGATAGCAAGACGATTCGTCGTACTGCCGAAACGCTTCTAAAAAAAGTCGGCTGCACTGTAATTACCGCGACAGATGGTTTCGACGCCTTGGCAAAAATCGCCGATTCTCACCCGGACATCATTTTTGTCGATATAATGATGCCCCGGCTCGACGGCTACCAGACCTGCGCGCTTATCAAAAACAACAGCGCATTCAAGAGCACTCCCGTTATCATGCTGTCAAGCAAAGACGGACTCTTCGACAAGGCCAAGGGACGCATTGTGGGGTCGGACCAGTATTTGACCAAGCCTTTCAGCAAGGACGAACTACTGGGTACAATTCGAAATCATTTGCCGAAGAAATGATGTCAGTTTATTAAGCTACACTTTTTTTACAGGGTTACACATGAGTTTTCGGGGGAATTATGGCTCGCATACTTATCGTAGATGATTCGCCAACTGAGGTCCGCAAGATCTCAAGTATTCTGGAAAAGCATCAACACGAAATCTTAACCGCCGACAACGGCGCCGACGGCGTGGCGCTCGCCCGTTCGGAAAAACCTGACCTTGTCCTGATGGACGTCGTTATGCCCGGATTGAACGGATTCCAGGCGACTCGTCAGCTGACTCGCGCAGAAGAAACCGCCAATATTCCGGTGGTTATCGTCACTACCAAAGACCAGGAAACTGACCGGGTATGGGGTACGCGTCAGGGAGCCAAGGGCTATCTGGTCAAACCTGTCAATGAAAGCGATCTGATCAATACGATCAACGAGCTCATCAGATAGGCGGAGCCACTTTTTATCATGTCAATTACTACGGACCCGTTTGCCGTACTTGCCGAGATTGAAGCCAAGAGCAAGGCCTTAGCAGAGGGTTTGCCTGCGCAGGAAGACGTCATTGAGTTATGGAACGGAATCGGTTTCTCTCTGGCTGGACTTAACTTCGTCGCAGCAATGGGAGAGGTGGTTGAAATCCTCCCGGTCCCCCGTTTCACACAGATTCCAGGCGTTAAAACCTGGATGCAGGGCGTCGCCAACGTACGTGGGCGGCTTCTTCCTATAATGGACCTGACTTCTTTCTTCGAGCTGCCGCAACAAACCCGCAGCACGAGAAACAGGCGCGTACTGGTCATTGAGCAGGGCGATGTTTTCAGCGGCCTGATAGTGGACGGCGTGCTTGGCATGCAGTACTTCCCGGTGGACAGCTTCCAAAAGGACGCGCCGGATATCCCGGAAGTGCTGAGACCTTACGTAAGCGGCTTTTACGCCCGTAGTAACGAACGCTGGATTGTATTCGATACGACCAGTCTGGTGGCAGATTCCAATTTCATAAACGTAGCGCAGTGAGAAATCGCTGCGCAGCTATTACAGCGTCTGCTACGCTGTTAGATGGTTAGAGTTGAAAAGGCTGGGGAGCCAAAGCAATGATATCAATATCTGGAAAAACTTCGTCCGGACAGGGTGCGAACCCTATTCAGCTAGCCATGTATGGCGTGGTGATTGTGGCGGTAATCGCCCTTCTCTACGTTATATTTACGGTAAACCTTAACGCGAGTCAGGATAAGACCTACATCAGTTACGCTTCCGAGCTGCGGGTACTTTCTCAGGAGATCGCAAAGAACTCCTCGGAGGCCGCGGACGGTAAATCGCAGGCTTTCGAAGAATTGCGCCGCTCCCGGGACGACTTCCAACGCTTGTGGGATTATCTGACCAAAGGCAATCCCGAGCGTAACCTGCCTGCTGTAGAAAGCGTGCAGATGTCTAACGTAACCGGCCTGTGGGACGACGTACGTGAGGCGGCGGACCAGATCCTCGGCTCCAAAGACACCGTTCTGCAGTTGCACCAGGTCGCCATCACACTCAACGACACCATTCCCCAGCTACAGGTTGAGTATGACGACGTTGTACAGATTCTTTTGGAAAATAACGCGCCCGCCGATCAGGTCGCGGTAGCCCAGCGTCAGTCACTGCTGGCGGAACGTATTGTACGAAGCGTTAACAAGGTCCTCGCCGGTGGCGAGGACGCGGTAACCGCTGCCGACCGTTTCGGCCGCGACGTAAACTTGTTCGGTCGCGTACTGAACGGGATGGTCGAAGGCAACCAGGTTATGGGCATCACCAAAGTGGCTGACGAAGACGCTACTTTCGGTCTGGAAGCCATCGCGGAACTGTTCGAATTCGTTAACGAAAACGTAGACACCATTCTTGAAACGTCCCCTGAACTGTTCCGGGTGCGTGAAGCTGCGAACAACATCTTTGAGAAATCTCAGGCGCTGTTGACCGAGACTTCCAAACTGAACGAAGTATTCCAGACTCAGGCTGAAGGCCGTCTGGTTAGCGACCAGTTGGGTTACGCCCTGCTGTTCCTCATCATCGTTGCGATCTTGATCATCTTCTACATTGGTTCTCAGGAATCCAAAAAGCGTTACGAAAAAGAGGCTTCCCAGAACGAACAGAACCAGAACGCGATCCTGCGACTGCTGGACGAACTGGCCGACCTCGCGGACGGCGACCTGACTACAGAGGCGACGGTAACTGAGGACTTCACGGGAGCCATCGCCGACTCCATCAACTTCGCGATCGACCAGATGCGTCAGTTGGTAACCTCCATTAACGAAACCGCAGTACGGGTAGCGGGCGCAGCCCAGGAAACCCAGGCGACTGCGATGCACTTGGCTGACGCTTCCGAGCACCAGGCGCAGGAAATCGCTGGCGCATCCGCGGCGATCAACGAAATGGCCGTCTCTATCGACCAGGTATCTTCCAACGCCGCCGAATCAGCAGCGGTTGCGGAGCGGTCGGTTGCGATCGCGAAGAAAGGCGCAGAAATCGTACAGTCTACTATTCGCGGCATGGATAACATCCGTGAGCAGATCCAGGAAACTTCCAAACGGATCAAGCGTCTGGGTGAATCATCCCAGGAGATCGGGGATATCGTATCGTTGATCAACGACATTGCCGACCAAACCAACATTCTGTCTTTGAACGCTGCGATTCAGGCATCTATGGCCGGTGACGCAGGTCGAGGCTTCGCGGTTGTTGCGGACGAGGTACAGCGCCTTGCGGAACGTTCCTCTGCAGCGACCAAGCAGATTGAAGCACTGGTAAAAACCATCCAGACAGACACCAACGAGGCGGTAATCTCCATGGAACAAACCACCGCAGAGGTGGTGCGTGGAGCGCGCTTCGCACAAGACGCGGGTGTCGCCCTGGAAGAAATCGAGAACGTATCGAAAAACCTTGCGGACTTGATCCAGAACATCTCGAACGCCGCACGTCAGCAGTCGTCTTCAGCAGGTCACATTTCCAATACGATGAACGTTATCCAGGAAATCACCTCGCAGACTTCCGCAGGTACGAACGCGACAGCGAAGTCCATCGGTAAACTGGCGGAACTGGCCAACCAGCTGCGTAACTCTGTAGCAGGTTTCAAGCTGCCTGACCAGGTAGGTCACAGCAACGAGGAAGACCTGGACATCGACGCCGCCTAAACCTGTGTTGATGTTCCAATGACCTATCGTCCGACAACAGCAAGGACACGACTAAGGCGCCACTATGGCGATCAATGATGGCACTGAAGTTGAGGGATCATGGAGTTTAAAAACCCTGCCGCCAATGGAAGATCAGGAATTCTTCCGGTGGCAGGCGTTGCTGGAAAAGCGCACTGGAATGAACTTGCCAATACAGCGCAAGACATTTCTGCAGACCAGCTTGGGCATTCGGATGCGGGAAATCGGCTGCCCCTCCTATCAGGAGTACTTTCACAAAATCGTTGACAGTCCATCCGGCGTCGTCGAATGGGCCATCCTGGTAGATCGGCTGACGGTTCAGGAAACCCGGTTTTACAGAGACGAAGATGCGTTTGGATTGGTCAAGGATTATCTGCTGACCCGGCCGGTTGAAGCACTGGCCAAGTCCACCATCGAAGCCTGGAGCGTAGGCTGCTCAACCGGAGAAGAGCCTTACACGCTGGCCATGATCATCGAAGAGTGTCTTGAAGCTCTGGGATTGGCCAAGTACTACGGCGTTACCGGCACGGACATATCCTCGCCGGTGCTGGAGAAGGCTCGAACCGCTGTTTATCCGGCACGCAAACTGGTCACCCTGAACGAAGAACGCAAAGAGAAATTTTTTGAAAAGCGTAACGGGAATCTCTACGCAGTTATCCCGCGCTTGAAAGAGAGAGTGTGTTTTGCAAGGGTTAACGTGCTTAACCTTAAAGACGCGCCGATGCATGGCATGAACATTATTTTCTGCCAGAACTTATTGATTTATTTCAGACGCTGGCGGCGGAAGGAAATTCTTAACCGCTTGGCTGAACGCCTGGTGCCAGGTGGCATTCTGGTATTGGGACTGGGAGAAATCGTTGACTGGACCCACCCTCTTTTGCAGCGGGTCGGAAGTGACAAAACTCTCGCTTTTATCAGGCGAAACGAGCGCAACAGTTAATTGGAGAAGTTATGGCGGGCAACCATGACTATGTAGCTCTTGATTGGGTTAAGGGCGAAATCGACAGTACACTTAAGCAAGCGCAGTTAGCGCTTGAGGACTACGTCAACAACACTGAAGACAGCGCCAAATTACGCTTTTGTCTGAATTACATACATCAGGTCCATGGAACTCTGCAGATGGTCGAGTTCTATGGCGCCGCCTTGTTGGCGGAAGAAATGGAGAAGTTGGCGCAGGCAGTCCTGCAGGAAACCGTTCCGCACCCCGATGAAGCCATCGAAGTGCTGATGCGGGCGATTCTGCAACTGCCTAACTATCTTAACCGCCTGCAGTCAAGCCGGCGCGATCTGCCCGTCATTCTGCTGCCGATTTTGAACGACCTGCGCGCTTCGCGCGGTGAATCGCTGCTTTCCGACACATCACTGTTCACCCCTGACCTTTCCATGGCTCGCGTCGCGGCGCCGCCGGGAGTGAATCAGCGCCTGCACGACGACAAAGTCATCATGCAGTTGCGCAAGTTACGGCAAATGTATCAGTTCGCCCTCGCCGGAGTTATCCGCGAAAGCGAGCTGCCGGCTAACTTCAGCTATATGGGCAAGGTATTCAAACGCCTTGAGTCCCTCTGCCGCGATACCGCGCAAGGACAGATCTGGCGGGTTGCTCATGCCTTCATCGAAGCCTTGGTGAATAACGGCATCGACCTGTCTTCCGCGATCAAGAACCTGTTGCGCGCGCTGGATTACCGCATCAAGAAAGTCATTGATGAGAACATCGACATTCTGGTGCAGGCGCCGCCTGAAGATTTACTGAAGCACTTGCTCTACTACGTCGCTCGTTCCGACGCCCGCACCCCCGCCATAGAAGGCGTGCGTGAAGATTACCGTCTGGATCAGGCTCTCCCCAGCGACGAAGAAGTGGATATCGAGCGTCAGAAAATGTCCGGCCCGGACAAAGGCGCGATTGAATCCGTAGTAGAAGCGCTTAACGAAGAGCTGGCCCGGGTTAAAGACCAGCTGGACCTGTTCGTCCGGGGCGAATTCAAAGACAGCAGCGACTTGGCGGAGCTGTTGCCGGGACTGCATCAGGTCGCCAACACCATGGCGGTTCTGGGCCTGGGTATTCCCCGCAAAGTAGTGCAAGAGCAGATCGATTTAATTGATACCCTGTCCTCTGGTACGGATACGCCGGACGACAACGTCTTGATGGACATCGCCGGAGCGCTCCTCTACGTCGAAGCCACGCTTAGCGGCTTCAGCGACGACGCAGGCTCACAGCGCGCCAGCAGCGGCGACAACGCCAGCGGCGCAGCGATTCCGAAAGAGCAGGTCGACAACGCTCACGAAGCGGTTATTCGTGAAGCCCGTAACGGCCTGGAGCAGGCGAAAACCGATATTGTCGAGTATATCGCCTCTCACTGGGATCGCTCTGAAATTGAAAGCGTGCCGAAGCTGCTGCAGAGCATCCGCGGCGGGCTGCGCATTATCCCGTTGGAGCGCGCCGCCGATCTGTTGGACGCCTCCGCGCGCTATATCCAGGACCGGTTGCTCGACAGCGACCAGTCTCCAGACTGGAACCAGTTGGATACGCTGGCCGACGCCATCACCAGTATTGAGTACTACCTGGAGCGTCTGAGCGAAGGCAGCCAGGACAACGAACTGATTCTGCAGGTTGCGGAAGAAAGCCTGGCGCAACTGGGTTATCCGGTGGGCGACGCCGTCGCCATCGCGCCGCAGACCGTGGCGGGCACTGCGCCGACAATGTCCGCGCCGCCCGAGTCGTCCCGCGACAAAGCCTCCGACAAGGAGCTTATCGACGACGAAATCGTCGAAATCTTTGTCGAAGAAGCAGAAGAAGTTCTTGCGACCATTCACAATTACTTCCCCAGCTTCCAAAGCAATCCTGACGATCAGGTCGCCCTGGCGGAAATCCGTCGCGCATTCCATACCCTTAAAGGCAGCGGCCGTTTGGTCGGCGCCACCACGCTGGGCGAGTTGGCCTGGAGTGTGGAGAACATGCTTAACCGCGTGATCGATGGCTCCATTACCGCCACGCTGGAAATGTTCGAACTGCTGGAAGGCGTGATCAACAAGCTGCCTGAGCTGATTGAGCGCTTTAAGACTGGTCAGGAAATCAACGATGTAGATCAGTTCGTCGCCAAGGCCGAAGCGCTGGCGGCGGCCCGTCGCCTTTCCCGTGAGAAAAGCTCGGCGTCAGATATCGATCTGTCCGTCCCCAAAGAAGAGCCCGCTCCTGCTCCAGTTGAAGAGCCTGTAGCGGCTTCCGAACCAGAAGCGCCTGTTGTTGAAGAAACGCAGCCAGAGCCCATTGAGCCACCGTCTATCCCTGAGCCTGTCGCTGAAACCGTAGAGGTTCCAGAACTGGAGGAAGAAGACGAAGATGACATGATCGATGACGAAATCATCGAAATCTTCGTCGAAGAAGCGGCTGAAGTACTGGACACCATTGGTCAGTACCTGCCCTCTTATGTGGCCAGTTACGACAATCAGGAAGCATTGATCGAAGTTCGCCGCGCCTTCCACACCTTGAAAGGCAGCGGTCGCTTGGTCGGAGCTACGCTCGTTGGCGAATTGGCCTGGTCTATTGAGAATCTGCTGAACCGTATCATCGACGGCACTATTTTCATGAGCCAGGATATTGGCGAGCTGATGCAGGCTGTGACCAAGATCCTTCCGGATCTTGTCGAAGACTTCAAACTGCGCCGTAAGCCCAGCCATAATACGCAACCGTATATGGATCAGGCTCACGCCATCGCAAAGGGCGAGATTCCCAAGCCATTGAAGCTCGATCAGGACGCTTCCGGCACAGAGTCAGGCGAGCCGACCCTGGACATCGACCCAGCCCTGAAAGACATTTTCAAGGCGGAAACAGAAAGCCACCTTGAGACGCTGGCGACGTTCACCGCTAAAGCCGCCGCAAATGGCGAGCCTACGCCGATTACGGACGAAATCTCCCGCGCCATGCATACGCTCAAAGGCAGCGCCAATACCGCTGGCATTGAGCCTATCGCCACAGTAGTGGTGCCGCTTGAGAAATTTGTCAAAGAAGCCCGCGCTCGCGGCGTCAGCGTGGACAGCGACATTCGCGAACTGTTGCAGGAAGGCGCAGGTTTTGTGCGTCGCGGCCTGGATCAAATTGAAAGCACGCCGCTGAAGCCGCTGGACGGCGCCAACGAGTACCTGGAGAAGCTGGCTACCGTCAGCAATCGCATCCTGACTAACGCCGCGCAAAGTGATGTGCTGCAGGCCACCAGCAAGCCTGATCCGCAACTGATCAATCTGTTCTTGACGGAAGGCGTTGATATTCTGCTGGACGCCGAGCGCATCCTTAACGAGTGGAGCCAGGACCCGAACTCCAAAGAAGATTTGAACAAGCTGGTCACTGAGCTGACCACGTTATCCCGCGGCGCAGAAGTGGCCGGCCTGGAAGATGTCGCAGAGCTTTCCCGCGCGCTGGAAACTGCTTATGAGCTGGCGGAAGCTGGCGGCGCCAACACAGACGATCGTTTCTTCACTATCGCGAAACGCGGTCATGACGTGCTGATTAGCATGATGGACCAAGTTGCAGCGGGTCTCGCCACGCAGTCTGACGCATCATTGATTCAAGAGCTATACGCCCTGGCCAAGCCTGTTGAATCTGCGCCTGCTGGGGACGTTCCTCCCGTCGCGGAAGTCGCCGAAGAAGAAAACCTGGAACCAGTCGCCCACTCAGCGGATGACGAGATTCCTCTTCTGGACGACGTAATCATCGAAGAGGCGGAAGAAGACGATCTCGCCGAAGATATTAATTTTGATATTGGTCTGCCTGAAGAGCCGGAGGTGATTGAACCTTCAGCAAGCTTCATGGAGGAGATCGAAGAAACGCCTGCGCCTGTCGCTTCCGGCAGCGTGGTGTACGAACTGGACCCAGAGCTGGCGGATGTGTTCCTGCAAGAAGCCCAGGACATCATTCAATCCTCCGCGGATGTGATGCAGCAGTGGTCGCAGGATCTTCATAACATTGCGTTAGTTCAGCAATTACAGCGCGATCTGCACACTTTGAAAGGCGGCGCCAGACTGGCGGGCATTCCTCCTATCGGCGACCTCGCCCATGAGCTGGAAAGCCTGTTCGAAGGCATCGTAGAACAGCGCGTCACGCCGGATGAAGAGGCCAGCAACTTGTCTTTGCTGGCGCATGACACCCTGGCGGGAATGGTTGACTCTGTCACCGCCACGCGCACCTGTAATGACGCTCAGGATCTGATCGACGCCCTGCACGCTTATCTGTCCGGCGAGCGCTCTTCAGAAGACGAAGAGGATGAAGGCGATGAGGTTTCCTACGACGAAGCCAGTCTGCCGACGATGGATTTCAACGAAGAGGACGAAATTCCTGTCCTTGAGGAAGTCGCGCCCCTTGATCCAGAAATGGTCGAAATCTTCCTTGAGGAAGCTCAGGACATTATCCAGCGCACCGGCGAGACCATGCACAGCTGGTCTGAAGAGCTGGGCAATCTGGAGCATTTAAAAGAGCTGCAGCGTGATCTGCATACGCTGAAAGGCGGCGCCAGAATGGCGGAGATCAAGTCCATTGGCGACTTGGCTCACGAGCTGGAAACGCTGTTTGAAAGAATGACAGAGGGCCGTCTGTCGCCAGAGCCCGCCATGGTTGGTCTGGTGATGGAGTGTCACGACCGTCTGGCGGGTATGGTGGACGCCGTCGCCCAGAACCAGGTGGCCTCCCCTGCTCGCGACTTGATCGGCCGTGTTCACGACATGGCGCAAGGCGCCGGTCATCACTACGCGGATGGCGAAGACGACTATATCGTTGACGCACATCCGGAAGTGGAAGCCGCTCCTGCGACAACGCCCGAGCCTCTAGTGGAAGAGATAGCGGAAGACCTTGCTGGCGTCGAAGAGATCACAGCGGAGCCTGCGCCGGTTGAAGAAGCGCCCATCGAGAACCCAGTTTACGACATCCGTGATCTGGATCAGGAACTGGTCTCCATCTTCCTGGAAGAAGCCAATGAACTGGTGGATTCCACCGCCCGCAACCTGCAAAGCTGGTTGGGCGAACTCGAAAATATCGAGCATGTGAAGGAACTGCAACGCGCCCTGCATACGTTGAAAGGCGGCGCGCGTATGGCGGAAATCAAGCCTATCGGCGATTTGGCCCACGAACTGGAAACATTGTTCGAGGGCATTGTCGAAGGTCGTTTCCTGGCGGAACCGTCACTGTCTGACTTAATGCTGGCCTGCCATGACCGTCTGGCGGAAATGGTGGATAGCGTCACCAGCAACAGCCCGGTACGCGCGGCGAACGATCTGGCCCAGCAAGTCATCAAATACTGCGCGCAACATGATCTGGCGGCGAAAGGCCCTCATGATCGCGAAGACACCATTTTGGACATCGAGCGCGAACAGCAGTCTCTGCTGGATTCCGCTCAGGAAACCAGCGACGAAGATCTGCGCAGCATATTCCTGGACGAATCCAGGGACATCATGGACGCAGTGATTGACTGCTTTGATCGCTGGAAAGCCAATCCAGATAACATTACGCCGGCGAAAGAGCTGGTTCGGGACCTGCAAACCCTGAACGGCGGCGCCAAGCTGGCGAATATCGACAGCGTGCATGCTCTCACTGAAGCGCTCACCGAGCGTATGGAGAGCGTCGTCGACGGCAAGCATCAGGTGCCTGACGAACTGATCACACTGGTGGACCGCTCTATCCGTTACATCGGCCGCCTGCTGGACCAAATTGAACAGCTGGAGCAGCCAGAAGTTCCCAATGAACTGATTCGCGAACTGAAAGAAGTCGGCAGCGGAGAAGAACTGCCCGCCTCTGAGTTTGCGCTGGATGTCGACCCGGAAATCCTGCAAGTTTTCGTAGAAGAAGCGAATGAACTGCAGGCCAGTCTGGAGCGCGAGTTCAACGACTGGACCCGTGAGCCTCGCAACAGCGTACATGCGGACTCCATGTCCCGCGCACTGCATACGCTGAAAGGCGGCGCGCGTCTGGCGACCTTGACCAACATCGGCGACCTGGCTCAGGAAATCGAATCCGTCGTCAAAGAAGCTTATGACCACAAGCATGAGCTGGACGACGCCCTGCGCAGTGAAATCGAGATCCTGTTCAATCGCCTGAAGAGTGAAATCGGTCAGGTTAAAAACTTCTACAGCAGTCAGCAGGAAGCCGAAGTGGAAGCTGCGGCGGCGGAAGCGCCGAAGAGCGAACCTGAGGCCCTGGCTGAACGCATGGTGCAAATGCAGCGTGAGCAAGCCGTTCCCGCTGTCAAAAAAGAAGAGCCGGCCAAAACCGAGATACAGCCAGCACAACCTGCGGCGCAACGTCAGGCGGCCGCGGAAACCGTCAGGGTCTCCGCTAACCTGCTCGACAACCTGGTTAACCTCGCGGGTGAAACCAGTATCACCCGTGGTCTGCTTGAACAGCAGATCAGTGACTTCACCTACACTTTGGAAGAGATGCAGTCCACCATCGACCGTCTGCGCGAGCAGCTACGTCGGATGGACATGGAGACGGAAGCTCAGGTTCTGTTCCGCATGGAAAAAGAGAGCGGCGTCAAATACGAAGACTTTGACCCGCTGGAAATGGACCGTTACTCCTCTATTCAGCAGTTGTCGCGAGCGTTAAGCGAGTCCTCCTCGGACTTGACCGACCTTCGTGAAACCATGATGGATAAGGCCCGTGACGCGGAAACCCTGCTGCTGCAACAATCCCGCATCAATACGGAGCTGCAGGAAGGGTTGATGAAAACCCGCATGGTTCCGTTCACCTCGATCGTGCCCAGGCTGCGCCGTATCATCCGGCAGGTAAGCTCCGAACTTGGCAAGAAAGCCGACTTCGAAGTGTACAACCCGGAAGGCGAGCTGGACCGTACCGTTTTGGAGCGCATGCTGGCCCCATTGGAGCACATGCTGCGTAACGCGATCGACCACGGGGTGGAAATGCCCGAGCAGCGTCGCGCCAAAGGCAAATCGGAAACCGGACGCATTGAGTTGTCGGTAGGCCGTGAAGGCGGCGACGTCGTACTGATTCTTTCCGACGACGGTGGCGGCATCAACGTCGACGCGGTCAGAAATAAAGCCATTAAGAGCGGCTTGATCGACGAAGGCACGCACCTTAGCGATCACGATATGCTGCAGTTTATCTTCCAGGCAGGCTTCAGCACCGCGGAGAAAGTCACTCAGATTTCCGGACGCGGCGTCGGCATGGACGTTGTGGCCAGCGAAATCAAACAGCTTGGCGGACGCGTCACAATCGACTCCAAGCCCGGCCACGGCACGCGCTTTATCGTCCACCTGCCGTTCACGGTATCCGTGAACCGGGCGCTGATGGTGAACACCGGCGAGGACTATTACGCGATTCCGTTGAACACGATTGAAGGTATCGTGCGCGTCAGCACCTACGAGTTGGAGGAGTACTACAAACCCAACGCGCCGCTGTACGAGTACGCAGGCCAAAAATATCGTCTGCAGTACCTGGGCAGCCTGTTGAAGAGCGAACACCATCCGAAACTGCAAGGTCAGCCCCTGCCCTTGCCGGTCATTCTGGTGCGCGGCGGCGGCGATCAGCCTCTGGCCCTGCAGGTGGACAGCTTGATGGGCTCCCGCGAGATCGTTGTAAAAGGTCTCGGCACCCAGTTCTCTTCAGTGCGCGGCGTCTCCGGCGCCACCATCCTGGGGGATGGTAGCGTGGTCGTGATTCTTGACTTGCCTGCGCTTATCCGCAGCGATATGTCTCACTACGGCCCAAGCCTCATTCCGACGCTCAAACCAGCCGGGGAGCCTGCGCGCGCAGCATCCGGCCCAACTACCGTTATGGTGGTGGACGACTCGGTTACAGTGCGGAAGGTTACTTCTCGCCTGCTGGAACGGAACGGTATGGAAGTCATTACCGCGAAGGACGGTGTGGACGCGATCGCACTGTTGCAGGATCACAAACCGGACGTCATGTTGCTGGATATAGAAATGCCGCGTATGGACGGATTCGAAGTGGCGAGTCTGGTGCGTCACGACGAGCGCCTGAAAGATGTGCCGATTATTATGATCACCTCGCGTACCGGACAGAAACACCGCGAGCGTGCGATTTCAATCGGCGTTAACGAATATCTCGGTAAACCCTTCCAGGAAAAAATTCTGCTTGAGACGATAGAACGACTAGTGGAATAACTGGATGTCAGTGCAGGCTGCAAAAGTTGGCATTATTTCGGACTGCCCTTTACAGCGGCATATCATGCAAAGCGCGGTGGAAGGATACGGTTTTTCGGTGATCGCCAGCTGTGATCCTTCCCGGCTGAGCACGGAGCTCTTAGAGCGCCACGCCGCTGCCGAGGTATGGATCGTCATACTGACCGACGAAGACCGTTGGGCGGACGCCATTGATACGCTGATCGATCATAGCGAAGCCCCCGTCTTGTTCGGATTAGGCGAAGCGCCCAATAAGCACAGCCTTGATTACGCCAAGTGGGAGCGGCGCCTGTTCACCAAATTGGTGGAGTTGCTGGGCGAGCCGCCCACACTTAACCAGGCCAGCGCATCTCTAACCGCACTGGAAGCTTCTCCTGGCGGTCCTTCCGCGCTGCCATTGCCTCATCATATCCGGCCCGGCGGCGTTAACGATCCAGTGGAAAGGGTATGGATTCTAGGCGCGTCTTTAGGCGGCCCCGCGGCGGTGAAGAGCTTTCTCGACTGCTTGCCCTCAGGCCTGCCCGTCGCCTTCGTTTATGCTCAGCATATCGACCAGAACGCCGCCAATGTATTGGTGCGGGTGTTAGGTCGTCATTCAGCCTTCGATCTAAAAGAAGTGCAGCACGGCGCGCGCCTGCATTACGGCGAAGTGGTGATCATGCCTGTCGACCACGAAGTGGTGTTCAGCGTTGAGGGAACGATGGAGGTCCGAGAAAACGCCTGGCCGGGTCCTTATGGACCCTCCATTGATCAGGTCATGTTGAATGTCGGCGGCTATTATAGCGGCCGTTGTAGTGCGATTATTTTCAGCGGCATGGGCAATGACGGTTCTCTCGCCGGCCCTCTGTTGCGCGCCTATGGCAGTCGTATCTGGTCACAGACTTCGGACACCTGCGCCAACAGCTCAATGCCGGACTCCGTCGCCGCGACGGGATGCGTGGAGTTTCGCGGCTCGCCACATCAGTTGGCGGAAAAGTTACTGAAAACCGTAGAGCTTGAGGAACTGGCGAAGCGCAAGCGCGGCCTGGCCTGACGTTCCCTAACCCAGTCTGTTAAGCTAGACTCAGACTGAAGCTCTATCGGCTTGGACCTGCGGCTGGTCCAGAGAAGATATTCGCGCCCGCCGTGAGACAGGCGCCTGTAAGACAAACGATTTCGAGGATAGATTCATGGTGGAGCAAACCTCCGGACAGATCTCCTGTTTACTGATTCCCGTACAGGGAAAGAACTTGCTATTACCCAACGCCAGCATCGCTGAAATCGTTGACTATCAGGCGCCGGAGCCCGTTGAAGACGGCGCGGACTGGTTCCTGGGCTACATCCGCTGGCGCGGTCTGCGTCTGCCGCTGGTGTCTTATGACAAGGCCAATAAATCCGCCACAGGCGCACAATCCGCCCATACCCGGATCGCCGTCACCAATACCATTGGCGACAAGCATAAACAACTGCCATTCATGGCGTTCGTCACCCAGGGCCTGCCTCGTTTGATGAAAGTGCGGAGCGAAGAAGTCAGCGCCCACGAAAAAGCCGATCTGGGCCCTATGGACAAGATGATGGTGAAGGTCAGCGGCGAAGAGGCCATTATTCCTTCTCTGGAACAAATGGAGCTGCTCGCACTACAGGCGGTTTCCGCACGCTGATCGATTTACCGGGGCGCTCATGCGCCCCAGTCGTTTATAGAGTCAACGCTCAGCTTTCCTTATCGGAAAGATAGTGCCGCCGCCCCCAGCCTTTTAGTTCGTCCAGTTTCCGCAATCGATCCGCCATATCGTTCAGGGTTGCGCTGATCGCCGCCTCTCCTTTCAGCATCGCGGGCAACTTATAGGTAAATAATCCCCAGAAACGTTTCATTTCCGGCACATCCGGCATCAGCTCTCCTTTTTCCGCTGATACGAAGGTGTGGCGGATCAACGGATCAGCGGAAAGCTCTTTCATTAACTGAACATTGGCTACCGCGCCCAAGGGCTTGTCAGTATTTACTTTCTTTAGCCCCTCATAGGTCAGCAGATAGTCTTCCAGGAAACGCTGGGCCGCTTCTTTGTTTCTTCCCGCAGAATTGATTCCCGCAGCCAGCACGCCGACAAAAGGACGCCCTGGATGCTCCGCCGTCAGCCCGGGAATATAGTCCACGCCAAAGGAGATCCCCGCGTCGCGGATCTCACGCCAAGACCAGGGACCGTTGATGATCATCGCCACGTCGCCATTCTTAAAGCCGTTCATCATAGAGCCGTAATCTGCGGTCTTTTCCAGTACGTCCTGATCCAGCAGCTGCTTGATCGCTTGCACGGCATCGACGGAACCGCGGTTGTCAAAGCCGACGTCCGCCAGATTATAAACGCCGTCGGACTTGCCAAAGCTGTAGCCGCCGGCGCCAGCGATAAAAGGCCAGCTGAAATAAGTATTCTTATAGTCCCACTCAATGGCTTTCTTGCCTTGTTTACGCAAGTCGCGATCCAGCGTTATGACTTCCTGTAGCGTACGCGGAGGCGCTTTCACCAGCGCCTTGTTATAGATCAGGCTCACCGCTTCTATGGCGATGGGAAAGCCATATATATCGTCGCCAACCGTCAGCGCCCGCCAAGTGAAAGGCGCTACGCTGTCGCGCATCTTTTGAGAGGGGGTAACCGGCTCCAGAAAGCCGTCATTGATCCAGGGACCAAAACGTTCATGGGCCCATATGACAATATCCGGACCTTGCGCCGTGGGCGCGAGGCGGTCGAATTGAACGGTGAGATCGTCCGGCGTCTCCACCTTCACTTTCATACCAGTGGCTGCAGTGAATGCGGCGCCCACTTCGGCGACGCCTTTTGAGCCTTTGTCGGCTCCTATCCAGACAATGAGAGAGTCTTTTTCAAACGCGCAGGCGAAAGTGCTGACTAAGCATAACGCCAGTGTGAAAAGGTTCTTTAGCGCTGACATTCTTATTTTACCTCTGAAGTCTCACGGGGTTCGAAGTCTCGACCCGAGGACTCAGCGCGACCTTCCTGGCAATCCGGCATACGCCGGTTTCATTCCGCCCTGATTTATATTTTTATAATGCGGACGTCGACAAGCGCCTGTCGAACATCCAGCCAAGGATTATGGACCCTAACCGGCGGTTTTGCATACAAGCAACCTTATAAAAACGCGAAATTTCGCCACTTTGGCGACCTGTTTCACGTCAGGCGCGGCGATGAACGCCGTTGACGGTTTCAGCGCAAGCTCAATTGTTATAACATTACATTTCTTACGCCTCCGCCGACGACGGCGCTAACGCCTGCATTGCAACTCTTGCGGAATCATTATGAACAGCCAATCTGACAAAGCCGTGTTTCAGCAACATAATCACGCCTCCTGCATTCATGACGCGCTGATTACCGCCAAGAAACTCTGTAAAGAACGCGGTCTGAGACTGACTGATACACGCCTGCGGGTGCTGGAGCTGATCTGGCAATCTCACAAGCCCATCGGCGCCTACGACATCCTGGCTCAGTTTGGGCAGGAAGGCCGTAATTCCGCGCCGCCGACCGTATACCGGGCGCTGGAGTTTCTGCAGGAAAACGGTCTTGTGCATCGCATTGCGTCACTGAACGCCTTCATGGGTTGCGTTTGTCCGCAGGAAGGTCACCAAGGCGGCTTCTTGATCTGCAAACAGTGCAAACGCGCGCAGGAAATTACTGAGGACACTCTGCGCAAACAGTTGTTAAGCCTGGCGCAGGAGCAAAATTTCGAAGTGGAAAGTATGACGCTGGAAATCAGCGGCCTGTGCACCACCTGCAGGACCGCCCAATGAACGCGCCGCCATTGATACGTCTGCAAGACGTCACCGTGGAGATTCAAGGCCGCACGCTGATTGAAAACGTCACGTTCGACATCAATCCCGGCGAGATTATCACGGTCATTGGTCCCAACGGCGCCGGCAAGTCCACGCTGGCCAAAGCGCTCTTGGGCATACAGGCCTTAAGCCGCGGGGAAGTGTTGCGCCGTCCCGGCCTGAAAATCGGCTATATGCCACAGCGCTTTCACATCGACGCGTCTTTGCCTCTGACCGTCAAACGCTTTCTGCAATTGGCGCACAACCCGCAACGCTGGCGTGAAGCGCTGCAAAGAGTGGAAATGGAGCACGTCGCCAAACAGCCCATGCATACCTTATCCGGCGGCGAGCTGCAACGTGTGCTGCTGGCCCGGGCGTTACAGCGGGCGCCGGATTTATTGGTGCTGGATGAACCCGCGCAGGGAGTGGACGTTACCGGTCAGGCGGAGCTGTACCGCCTTATCCGCTCGCTTCGGGATGAACTGCACTGCGGCGCTCTGCTGGTCTCGCACGATCTTCATTTGGTGATGGCGTCTACGGATCAAGTGTTATGCCTGAACCGGCATATCTGCTGCGCCGGGCATCCAGAAAAAGTGTCTAACGAGCCTGCTTTCATCAATCTGTTCGGCACTCAGGCGGCGCGCTCGCTGGCGGTCTACCACCACCATCACGACCATCATCACCATGCCGACGGCACCGTCGCCGCCGGCAGCGAATGCTCTCACGGCGGCCACCATGTTTGATATTCTCATTCCCGCCCTGTTGGGGGGCATTGGTCTGGCTTTTATCACCGGCCCCCTGGGCTGCTTTGTGGTGTGGCGACGCATGTCCTACTTCGGCGACACCCTCTCCCATTCCGCACTGATGGGCGTGGCGTTAGGCTTGATGCTGGAGGTGAACGTCAGCCTCGCCATCACCGCCGGATGCGTGCTAATGGGCCTGACGCTGGCCCTGATGCAGAGGCAAAAGCATATCGCTACCGACACGCTGCTGGGCATCCTGGCGCACAGCTCCTTGTCTCTGGGCCTGGTGGCGCTGAGCTTTATGCGGGATCAGCAAGTGGACCTGATGAGCTATCTGTTCGGCGACCTGTTGGCGCTCAATTATCAGGATGTCATTTGGATTTTCGCTGGTGCGGTGGCGGCCATCATCATGCTCAAACTACTGTGGCGCTCCCTGCTGATGATGACTCTGAACGAAGATCTCGCAGCGGTAGAAGGCTACAACGTATTACGCACCCAGTTGCTATTGATGCTGATGATGTCGCTGGTCATTGCTCTCGCTATGAAAGTCGTCGGCGTACTGCTGGTGACCTCCTTGCTGATAATCCCCGCCGCCGCCGCCCGGCCCTTCAGCGATACACCGGAAAAAATGGCGGCGCTCGCCATCGCCAGCGGCGTCTTCGCGGTAGTGGCGGGACTGAGCCTGTCCTGGTGGTGGGACACTCCCGCCGGACCATCGGTCGTCGTTGCAGCGTTCGTCCTGTTTTTAAGCAGCATGGGCGCACACCGCCTACGCCACGCTTGACCCAAAGCAAAGCCGGCGAGCATTACGTTTCGCCGGCCGTCTTTCACGGTTGCTTTCAAAGCCTCAACTCCTTACTGTGATCACTCCACAAGCAGTCCCCGGATCTACCCAGGACGCGCTCCTGCGTTTCGCGTCGTGTTTTAACGTCTACTAAAACAAAGAGGCTAACGTGGACGACAGCTCTCTATTTGCGGAATCCAAGGCGATTGACCGCCTCCTGCATGCGTTTATCGGGTACGGCACTGGCGGCAATTCTCCCGCCGCTTTCATTCAGGCGTACACAGACTGGGTCAGTCATGCGGTCATGGCGCCCGGAAAGCAGGCTGAACTGGCCAAAAACATCTCCCGCAATCTGCTGCGTTATGGCGTCTATTGCTCCCGCGCCATCGCCAACCAGAACCCGGAGCCAGTCATTGAACCCCTTCCCCAGGATATGCGTTTTCGCAACGAGGAATGGGGTCACTTTCCCTTTAATCTGGCCTACCAATGGTTCCTGCTTTACGAGCAGTGGTGGCACTACGCAACCACGGATATTCCCGGCGTGTCGCCCCGCAACGAAAATATCGTCTCCTTTTGCGCGCGTCAGATATTGGATTTGATGTCTCCATCCAACATTCCCTGGTTGAATCCGGAGGTCATCAAGAAAACCCTGGAAACCGGCGGCAAAAATTTTCTCGACGGCCTGGAGAACTGGCGCGAAGACGCTCAGCGCCTGCTCAATGGCGACCCGCCTGTCGGCTCAGAAAACTACAAGGTTGGCGAGAACCTCGCCGTGACTCCGGGCAAAGTGGTTTATCGCAATCGCCTGATAGAACTGATTCAGTACGCGCCTACGACTGAGAGCACGTACAAAGAGCCAGTGCTTATCGTTCCCGCGTGGATCATGAAGTACTACATTCTCGACCTGTCGCCGCATAACTCCCTGGCGCGCTATCTTGTGGAGCAAGGCCATACGGTGTTTATGATTTCCTGGCTGAATCCGGATGGCAAAGATCGCAATCTCGGCATGCAGGATTATCTGCATCTGGGCGTGATGGAAGCGCTGGACGCTATCTCCGCCATCGTTCCCAACGCGCCGCCGATACACGGCGTCGGCTATTGTCTCGGCGGCACCCTGCTCAGCATCGCCGCCGCCGCGATGGCGAGAGATGAAGATAAACGACTCGCCACCATCAGCCTTTTCGCCGCGCAAACAGACTTCAAGGAAGCTGGCGAACTGATGTTGTTCATCAATGAAAGTCAGCTCACCTTCCTGGAAGACCTGATGTGGGAACAGGGCTACCTGGACGCCACGCAAATGTCCGGCGCCTTCATGATGTTGCGTTCGAAAGATCTGCTGTGGTCGCGCATCGTGCGCGAATATATGCTGGGCGAACGCAGCAAGATGAACGACTTGATGGCCTGGAACGCGGATACCACCCGCATGCCCTATCGCATGCACTCACAATATTTGCGCAGCCTGTTTCTGAATAACGACCTCGCCGAAGGCCGTTTTGAAGTGGATGACAGTCCGATATTTTTACGCGATATCCGCATTCCCATCTTCGTCGTTGGCGCCACCAAAGATCATGTCGCGCCCTGGAAATCCGTTTATAAAATCCGCCGTCTCACCAGCTCCGCGGAGATTACTTTCTTACTGACCAGCGGCGGCCACAACGCCGGCATCATCAGCGAGCCCGGTCACCCGAGGCGCAGTTATCAAATCAACACCCGCTACGGCAAGGACCGCAATTACAGCCCCGACGACTGGCTTAACATCGCGTCTCGCCATGACGGTTCATGGTGGCCAGCCTGGAGCCAGTGGCTGCGGGATCACAGCAGCCCTGAGCAAACCTCGCCTCCGCCGCTTGGCGCGCCGGATTCCGATTATCCGCAACTTTGTGACGCACCGGGCACTTATGTATATCAAAGATAAAGGCTTTCAGGCTTCCGCTTGATGCGGATAATAGGGAACTCTATAGTTACCGGCTGTCACGAATATGGAGTACGCTTTCAGCGGAAGTAGGTTGGTAACCGCCTGGGGGCGGCAATTATCCGGAGGATTCAATGCAGTCCCGCAATATGTACGGTTTTTTACTTTCTCTGCCATCACTCCTGGCGCTATTGGTGGGGCTATCGCTAACCGCAGCGATGTCCTATTTTTCCAATAAGCAGCAAGAAAAAGACGCTCATGCGCGTTTTGTCCAGGAAGCGCAGTTTATTGCACAAACGGTCCGCCGCACGTTCGAGCAAAATCGCGCCGCTGCGGAATTGTGGTTTCGCATGTGCAGCGCTCGTCCCGAGTCGGAGGACGCGGCCACTGACGCCACACGAGTGTTTTTGCAGGGATTTCCCAACATCAGCTCCATTGAGCACCTGATTATCGCCAAATCCGCCGATGATAGCCGTCGTTTCAGCGTAACGGACATCAACAGCCTGCAACCCCTGACGCTCAACGACATCAAGCGCGTCACCGAACTGCCCGAGCTGCAACCCGCCTTCGACGAGGCGTGGCGCAGCGGGGAAACCATCGCAACGCCGGTGACCCGCATCAACTCCCAGAATCCCGCCTACCGCGGCGAAGTTCGCTATATCCGTCGCGTCGACGATATGCTCATCGCCATCAGTTTCGATCTGGAGCACAGCCTGAAAACCGCGGTCGTCGACTACAAGCCTGAGGGCTTCACCCTATCCATGTTTGACTTGATGCGCTACGCCAGCGACCCATTAGTGAAGCTGGTGCTGCCGCCGGACGGTGAGGAGAATATTAAGAAACGCAAATCCTGGCTGTACAGCGATACGCTGGAACTGCCAGAGCGGCAGTGGCTGTTGCGCATTACGCCCAATCAGGCCTTCCATGATCAAACCAATAACCGTTACACGGTCACCCTATTTATCTCCGGAGCCATCATCAGCATTCTGTTGTCGTTACTGCTCGCCCGTCCCACGCGGAAGAGCGGTGAGGCGGACACTGATGCGGAAGGGTTTTAGAAGGCTAAGCCTTATGACGCCAGCTATTGCTGACTGCGATAGTTGGCGGGGCTCTCCCCGGTCCAGCGCTTAAACGCGCGGCTGAATGCGCTCAGCTCGGAGAATCCCAGCAGAAAAGCGATTTCACTAAGGGAATACTTGCCTTTTTGCAGATAATCCAAGGCTTTATCCTTACGCACCTGCTCCACCAGTTCCTGGAATGACACATCTTCCTGTTTCAATTTGCGGTACAGGGTGTGGCGCGACATGTTCATTTTCTCCGCCACTTTTTCCGCTTCGATATCGCCTCGGGACAAACGTTTGGCCACAATCGCCTTTACTTTGTGCGACACCGTACGGCGCAGGGACAGCTTTTGCAGCAGCGCCTCCACCTGGCGAGTTAGCGCCTGATGCAGATAGGGATTACGCTGGGGCAGTTCAAAGGTAAGAAAGTCTTTATTGAAGGCGAGGGAGCAACAGGGCTGGCCGAAGCTCACCGGGCATTGAAATATACGCTCGTACTCAGCGACATACTCAGGTTCGGGGTGAGAAAACCCCACTTTGGTCAAGAAGATCTTCTCGCTGACAAAGCGTCGCGCCCTGGTCACTGACAACGCCAGCATTCGATCCATGCCCGCGCGGTGATAATACTCGGGGCGTTCGCAGTGATACTCAATGACCGCATCGTCCCCCTGCAGGTGAAATTCCGTACGCACGCCCTCGTTCACTAGCGCAGACAGACGTACGTACTGCTTTAACCCCTGCTCCAGAGTGCGGTTGTTGAAGATAATGTGTCCAATCACCCCCATGCGACGCGAATCAACCCACTCTCCTACGTGCAGGCCAACAGCAGGGTCTTCCAAAGTTTCTTCTGCACGCGACCACAACAGATTATAAGCCGGTAACGGGACACGATAGTCCTGATCCTCCAGCATGGAGAGGTCCAGCTCAGCCTCAAGCGCCAACGCATTGATATCCATCCCTCGCTCAGCAAGCCAAAAGCAAAGCGCTTTAACGGTGGAACCGGCGACAGTGGGCTGATCCATATCAACTAATCTCAACCATTTAAATGGGACTGTTAATTATTATTAGCGGCCAATATAACAATCATCCACGTATGGCGGTAAGAGTCGGGGGCGATTTTTCCGCAACAATGCAGACGCTGTAGCAATTACAGAAGAAGCCGACCATAGCTGCGCAAAGTTGCAACAGAATGTCAAAAGCTTAACACAGGAGGTCAAGCCAGTTTTCTTTCGCCTTGATAATATGAATCCCGTAAACGTGAAGCAGTAGCCATCGTTTAACTGTGTTTTCAGGCCCTAGAGAACCGACTCAGGCCACTTGACTTAGGGAGAGACAAGTATGATGTATGATGAAAATTGGAAAGTCTGTGTTCCAAATACTGACCAAGAGCAAGCAAATTTTGCAGCGTTGGATGAGTATCTCAACAGCATCTACTACTGTTGACACCCTTTGGACTCCAGCCTGATGAAAGTGCACAATTCCTGCCGCGAAATTTATTTCGCGGTTTTTTTTTGTCCTGAATAAAGCACGTTGCTGAATTTTTTTCCCTCTCCCTTCTTTACTAACACGTCCCGTCGTAAATTCATTCGTCACCGCATCTCCTTAACTAAATTTATCTTTAGCACTTAGGATCATTTTGCTATGTTGCTGAACAGCAACTATTTTTAGGATTAGGGAGAAAATCATGTCGATAAGCAGATTTCTTGTACTCAGCGTTCTGGCCATGCCGGCGTTCGCTGCGGAGCAAACCAATTACGATCGCGTTCAACTCTCCACCGAAGCCAAAGGCGAACTGGAGAACGACATCATGCGCGTCGTACTACACTCCCAATCACAGCAGAAAACCGCGCAACAAGCGGCGGATGATGTAAACAAAGCCATGCGTTGGGCGCTGGATGAAGTAAAATCCGCCAAAAGCGTGAAGTATCAGACTCAGGACTACCGCACAGATCCCCGCTACAAAGAGCAAAAAATCGTAGCCTGGAACGCGGAGCAGTCTTTGAAACTGGAAAGTAAAGATATCGAAGCGCTGTCCGGCCTTATTGGCGAACTGCAGGAGCGTTTGAAAGTACAAAATGTGGAATTCGACGCCTCTGACGCTCTGAAAGCGGCCAAAGAAAACGAACTGATCGGCGAAGCGCTGAAATCATTTGGCGAGCGCGCCAAGTTGATTACCTCCCAACTGGGAGCGCAGAGCTACAAAATCGTAAACATGAATATTTCAAGCAGCGGTCCCGTCTATTATGCCCGCCAGGAAATGCGCAGCTTCGGCGCAGCCAAGATGGCCGACATGGCGACGCCTGCCGTCGCAGCCGGCACGCAAACGGTCACCATGACCGTCAATGGCGAAATCGAACTGGTGCGGTAACGCTTGGCGAACTTCGGACGAAGCCGCCGCTTGAAGACAGTCAGGATGTGCAACAATGGCGGTTAAGTCCAAACCTTTTGAATTTCTCGGCGCGCAGGTCGCGCCGGGACATCGTCAACAATTCGAGCTTCCCGTCGGACAGCTCTACACCCAAACCGATGTATCCATTCCTGTCGAAGTGGTTCACGGCAGGTCCAAAGGTCCGCGTCTGCTGATTTGCGCTGCGATACATGGCGACGAACTCAACGGCGTAGAGATCGTGCGGCGTGTATTGCACGCCACCTGGTTGAAAAATCTGAAAGGCACCCTGATCGCCGTTCCCATCGTGAACGTGCTGGGCACCATTCATCGATCCCGTTACTTACCTGACCGACGCGACCTCAATCGATGCTTTCCCGGTAGCGAAAAAGGCTCACTGGCGGCGCGTATGGCGCACCTGTTCACCACCTGCGTATTGCAACAGGCGGATTACGCCATTGACCTTCATACAGGCGCTATCGATCGCAGCAATCTTCCGCAAATAAGGGTACATCTGGACAACCAGAAAGCGGCGGATCTGGCGCATATGTTTGGCGTGCCGGTGATTATTGATGCGGAAATCCGTGACGGCTCCTTTCGCGGCGCCGGAGACGACCTTGGCGTACCGATCATCACCTATGAAGCGGGAGAAGCGCTGCGCTTTGATGAGAACTGCATCGCCGCCGGCGTTCGTGGCGTGCGCCGGGTGATGGAAGAACTGGGCATGATCAAGATGCGTGTGAAAGGCAGAGCTAAAGCTACGCCAGTGGTAGCGCGGTCCTCGCAATGGGTGCGGGCGCCGGTAGGCGGATTTCTGCGTGCTTTGAAACCCCTGGGAAGTCGGGTTAACAAAGGAGACTTGCTGGGCTACCTGAATGGCCCCCTGGACAGCCAGGGCGAACCCATTTTATCGCCCTGCTCCGGCATTGTCATAGGACGCAGTAATTTGCCGCTGGCTCATGAAGGCGAGGCGATCTTTCACATTGCGCGCTTTAATCAGGTGGACTTGGCGGAACAGGTAGTGGAGACATTCCACTCCGATATGGAGGATCATATTTCCCGCAGCGAAGCGCCCATCACCTGACAAGCGCCTGTGCGGAGGCCGCCGCGGTGCGGCGCCCCTGTCGATAGCGCTTACAGCGCCCGACGGCTATGCACCAGCGTGAGGAACTCACTGCGGGTGGAAGGATTGTTGCGCATGGAGCCCAGCATGACGGATGAGCTCATAACCGAGTTCTGCTTCTCAACGCCGCGCATCATCATGCACATATGGCGCGCTTCGATGATCACGCCGACGCCATGAGCGTTGGTGACCTTCAGGACGGCTTCTGCGATCTGTCGGGTCAAATTCTCCTGAATCTGCATTCGACGTGCGAACATATCCACAATGCGCGCAAACTTCGATAAGCCCAACACCTTGCCATTCGGAATATAGGCAATGTGGCAACGCCCGATGAAGGGCAGCAGATGGTGTTCACACAGGGAGTATAATTCGATGTCCTTAACCAGAACCATTTCGTCCGTATCCGACTCGAAAATCGCTCCGTTGGTGACTTCCTCTAACGACTGGTTATAGCCGCGACACAGGAACTGCATCGCTTTGGCGGCGCGCTTAGGCGTATCGCGCAGTCCCTCTCGGTTAACATCTTCTCCGAGGGATTCAATAATTGCGCTGTACTGCGCGACCAGTTTGTCTAACATGTTGGTTCCTCTACATTACCTATGGATCATTATGATCAACGGATATGACGTCCGCCATCGAGCTTGATTTCCCGCCCGGTCATATACGAGCAGTCCAGGATAAAGGCGATCGCCTGCCAGACCACGTCGGGACCGGGCTCGATCCCAAGGGCGGACTTCCTTAAGGTTTTAGTTCGGTAGTCCGGATCGTCGCCGTCATTGAACATCAATAACGACGGAGCGATAGTGTTTACCTTGATATGCGGCGCGTAGCGTTTGGCGAAAGATCGGGTCATGCTTTCCATTCCCCCTTTCGCGGCGGCGTACGCAATATGGTTGTCACTTCCTTTTTCAACCACGTAATCGGAAATATGAATGATATCGGACCATGGGTTACGTCCCTGCTCCAGCAGGTCGTAACAATGCATATTCAGCAGGTAAGGCGCCGTCATGTGTATCGCCACCATATCCTGCATCACCGCCCGGTAGTCCGTATCCTCACTCCGGTCGGGAGCCCATGAGGACGCGTTATGTATCAACGCCCTAAGTGGGCCCACTTCCTCCTTTAACCGTCGTATAAGCCGTTCGACGGAGCTTTGTTCCGTAAAATCCACCTGCAGACATATCGCCCCGCGCTCCCGCAGTTCTGTGATTTCCGGCCGCTCGGAGCGATAGGTCATGGCGACCCGCTCGCCTTTTTCAAGCAACCGCTGCAGACAATGGAGCCCAACCCTCTGGGCCGCTCCGGTTATTAATATTGTTCCTTGGCTAGTCCAATTCACCACACAAACCTGTATCCAATGAATTCATGTCCAGTAGGCTGCGGCGCCTGCCGCATCCCCTTTGTGTCATCCTCAAGCGTCGGCGCTCCCAGGCCGGCTTGTCGCTGCGGTAATTACTCCGCTATCAGCCAATCAGCGCTACAGGAGGCTTTTGGATCGCCGCGAAGGGCTTCGCTGAGGTGCGCCCAACCCGCCTGCAGTTGCTTATCGAGCCGCCAGGGCGGATTGATCACAAGCATACCACTTCCGTACATTCCGCGCGCCACCGGCGTTAAGATCAACTCGCTACGCAGCGTCTTGTGCAAAGGGAGCTGACGCATCAACTCAAGCATTTGTTCATGACGCTTCTCCGCAAGTACGGGATACCAGATGGCGATGACCGCGTTCGACCACTTCTTCGTAAGTTTGCTTACATAGGCGGGAATACGTTGATAGTCGTCCTTCAGCTCATAGCTGGGATCAATCATCACCAGGCCGCGCTTCTCCGGCGGCGGCGACATCGCCATAACGCCCTCGAAGCCATCTCTTTGGTGGACATGGATTTGCCTGTTCCGGCCAAATTGACGCTTAAGTTCTGCGTATTCTTTAGGGTGCAGTTCGCACAAAGCCAACTGGTCCGTCTCACGCAGGAAACCAGCGGCGATAGCTGGAGAGCCTGGATAGCGGGTCAGTTTTCCAGCGTCGGGATTCAACCCTCTCACCGCCGCTAAATAGGCGTCGAACTCCGGCGGACAGGTCCCTTTGGCCTGCATCAGCGGCAAAATGCCCGCCGTCCACTCTGAGGTTTTTTGCGCTTCCTCCGAGGTCAGGTCATAGTCGCCGCGGCCTGCATGGGTTTCCAGATAGCGCCAGGGCGTGGATTTTTTACATAGCGCCTGCAGCAATAAAGACAGCACCCAATGCTTGTGGGCATCGGCGAAGTTGCCTGCGTGATAGACATGTTGATAGCTCAGCATAGAGGGCGCTGACTCCTTCCCCTGAAAAAGCCGCTTATTTTATGTGGTCCGACGTTGAATGTCGCCTTTTCAGCATTATATCTGACCTATGGCAATGCCCGCCCGACCTTGGGCTGGATATTCTAACGGCAATGAGACGCAGGGTCTGTGAAGGTTGGTAAAAATCTATGGAATTCAAAGACTATTACAAGATTCTCGGCGTCGCGGAAGCAGCATCCGCCGATGACGTCAAAAAAGCGTACCGCAAGCTCGCCCGTAAGTATCATCCGGATGTCAGTAAAGAACAGGATGCGGAGGTCAGATTCAAAGAAGTCGGCGAAGCTTATGAGGTATTGAAAGACCCGGAAAAACGCGCGGAGTACGATCAACTCAAGCGCATGGGCGCCTATGGCGAAGATGGCCGTTTTCGTCCGCCGCCAGATTGGGAATCCGCTTCAAACTTCAACGGCGGCGGCTTCACCGAGGCGGACGCGCGCCACTTCAGCGACTTTTTCGAGTCCATCTTCGGTCGCGGCGGCTCCGCCCATCGCACCTATAAGCAGGGTCATCAGCAGAGCTTCCGCATGCGCGGCGAGGACGTGCACGCCAAAATCGCCTTGTTCCTGGAGGAAGCTTTCCACGGATGTGAGAAACAAGTTCAGGTGCAAGTGCCGGAGATCGACGAATACGGGCTGGTAGGTCATCGCAGCAAATCTCTCAATGTGAAAATTCCAGCCGGCATGGGACCTGGACAGCACATTCGTTTGCGCGGTCAGGGCGCGGCAGGATTTGGCGGAGCTGAGAACGGCGATCTGTTTCTGGAAGTGGAGCTTGCGCCCCACCCGGTGTACTCCGTCGACGGCAAGGATATTTACCTGACCCTGCCGGTCTCGCCATGGGAAGCTGCGTTGGGCGCCACAGTGACCGCGCCAACATTGAGCGGTAAGGTCAACGTAAAAGTTCCCAAAGGCGCCAGCAGCGGACAAAAGCTGAGACTGAAAGGCAAAGGGTTGCCCGGCAATCCCGCCGGAGACCAGATTATCGTACTGCAGGTAACCTTACCCAAGTCCCATAGCGCAGATGCGGAAGCGCTTTATAAGGAGCTTGCGGAAAAAGAAAAATCCTATAATCCGCGCAGCAAGTTGGGGGTGTGAGAGATGACGCGTAAAACGATCATCAGCACGGTGGAAGTGCTTGGACAAAGCGACACCTACACGTTGCGCGAATTATGCGAGCGCGGCGGCGTCAACGCCGAGTTCATTATCGAGCTGGTCAGTTATGGCGTCATCGCGCCAGTGGAGGAGCGGCCCGCCCACCAATGGCAGTTCGATACGCTGGCATTGGCGCGATTAAGTCGGGCGATGCGCCTGCAGCGTGACCTGCAGCTCAACCTGCCCGGGCTCGCCATGTCATTGGATTTATTGGACGAGGTCAACGAACTCAGACGCGAAGTGGCGCGACTGAACCAACAACTCAGCCGTCTGATTGCGGATTAAGGCAGGGGAAACCACAACGAAAAAGGCCGGCGTTTAAGCCGGCCTTTTTGCTATTCAGCGCCCTGAGTCAGGTGCTGATGATAGTTTTTGCGCTTCAGCTTTTTCTCAGCCTGGCGCTTCTTGATGGCTTTGGCCGCTTCAGAGCCGATGTGCTCTTCTCCGCGCGACTTAGCCAGTTCAATCTGCTGCTCACGCGCTGCGAAACGGCGAAGCTGGTCTTCGGATACCTTGTCATAACAATGAGGGCAGCTGACGCCCTTCTTGTAATGCTCGCTCTGCATATCTTCCGCGCTGATCGGCATACGACAGGCGTGACACTGGTCATAGCTGCCTTTGTTGAGGCCGTGATCCACCGCCACCCGGTTGTCGAATACGAAGCACTCGCCTTCCCAGGTTGATTCTTCCTGAGGCACTTCCTCCAGATACTTCAGAATGCCGCCTTCCAGATGATAGACATCCTCAAAGCCCAGCTCTTTCAAGTAAGCGGTGGATTTCTCACAGCGAATGCCGCCAGTGCAATACATCGCCACTTTTTTGTGTTTGGCTGGATCAAGATTGCTTTTGACGTAATCTGGAAACTCACGAAACGTTTCCGTATTTGGATTAATCGCATTCTTAAACTTGCCGATTTGCACTTCGTAATCGTTACGAGTGTCGATCAGCAACACCTCAGGATCGGTAATCAGCGCGTTCCAATCCTGTGGTTTGACATAAGTGCCCACCACACGTTTCGGATCAATGCCCTCCACGCCCATGGTGACGATTTCTTTCTTCAGTTTGACTTTGGTGCGATAGAACGGAATGTTCTCATCGTAGGATTCTTTGTAGCTCAGGTCCGCCATACGAGGATCGGATTTCAGCCAGGCCAGCAGCGCATCCATCCCCTCGCGGGTTCCGGAGACCGTGCCGTTTACGCCTTCGCGGGCCAGCAACAAGGTGCCTTTGATTTCATTTTTCTCCATGACTTCAAGCAATGGAGCGCGCAGCGCCTCAAAGTCGTCGAGGGCGACGAACTTGTACAGCGCACAGATAACATACTGTGACATTCACTTTTCCTATATTGCGTGCTGGAACGTAAAACCAGAGCAAAAAATTTGCGGGCGACATTATACTCAAATTTTAACCAATCGCACGTCGGAAAACCGTAACCGCTAAAAAGTATGTCATTAAGTTACGTCTTCCCACTCTGAGCCAGTTAGAATGGGGAGCCCGGCGCCAGGATCTGTCGGCGCCGTCTGGTTAGCTTGTATTTACCGGCCATGACCGGCCTTATGACCGCAAATAACCAACTCTTATCATCGCTGGAGGCGATATTATGTCTATATCCATGTACCAGACTTCCGTCCCCATCTTCATCCGCATGCTCGGCAACCTCAACCAGATCCTGGAGAAAGCCGCCGCCCACGCGGAGAAAAAAGGCTTCAATCCTCAAAACCTGGTTAATTACCGCCTGTATCCAGATATGCTGCCGCTTTCTTCCCAGATTCAGATCGCCACTGATACAGTGAAAGGCTGCGTCGCACGACTTTCCGACCAACAGCCGCCGGTTTTCGAGGACAACGAGACCACATTGGCGGAGTTATCCGCCCGGGTCACCAAGACCATTGATTACGTAAAAACCTTCACGCCAGAGCAGATCGACAATACGGAAGAAAAGACCATTCAACTGAAGCTGGGCTCTTATACGCCAACCTTCACCGGTCAGCGCTACCTGTTGCACTTCGTGCTTCCCAATCTGTATTTCCACATCACCACCGCCTACGCCATCCTGCGCCATAACGGTGTAGACATCGGCAAAGCTGATTATTTGGGCGTTGAATAATTCTCGTCTGAGGCTTCTTGCTCCGGCCCGGCGGCCGGAGTTTCCGCATCCTCCCGTTGCTGAATGCGCCAAAGGTTGGCGTATACGCCATTGCGCGCCAGCAGTTCAGAGTGCGTCCCCTGCTCAGCGACTTTTCCTTCCTGCAACACCACAATCAAGTCGGCGTCGATAACCGTAGACAGCCGGTGGGCGATCACCAGACTGGTCTGCCCCTGAGAGACTTCCCTGATCGCCTGCAACACGCTTTGTTCGGACTTACTGTCCAACGAAGAGGTCGCCTCATCAAACACCAGTATGGGCGGGTTCTTCAAAATCGCACGGGCGATAGCGACCCTTTGTTTTTCCCCCCCGCTCAACTTCAATCCACGCTCTCCCACCAACGTATTTGCGCCCTCAGGCAAACGTTGGATAAACCCTTCCAAATGCGCCATACGGATAGCGCGCCACACGTCTTCCTCGGTCGCATCAATCCGACCATAACGGATGTTTTCGTATATGGTGTCGTTAAACAGCACCGTATCCTGAGGCACAATCGCAATCGCAGAACGCAGCGACCTCAACGCCACCTCCCGAATATCCTGCCCATCCACTTTTATCGCGCCGCCATTGACGTCATAGAAACGGAACAGCAGTTTGACCAGCGTCGACTTCCCCGCCCCGCTGCCTCCCACCACCGCCACTTTGCGCTGCGGTTCAATGCGGAAGCTAACGCCTTGCAATATGGGGCGTTGGGGCGAATAGCCGAAATGGACGTCAGAAAATTCAAGCGCCCCCTGTCCGACCTGCAACTCCGGCGCACCCGCCTTGTCAGGCACTTGCGAGGTTCTGCGCAACAGTACGAACAGTTGCTCAATGTTGGCGAGCGAGCCTTTCATCTCGCGGTAGATAAAACCCAGGAAATTCAGCGGCATGAATAGCTGCATCATAAAAGCGTTGATAAGGGCGAAGTCGCCTAAGGTCATGTCTCCCGCCACGACATTTTGCGCAGCCAGAATCATCATCGACGTCATGGCCAGCGCCACAATAAACGCCTGCCCGCCGTTCAGTACGAATAGCGACAGGCGGTTCTTGCGCCGCGCCCGCTCCCAACGCGCCAGATCGGCGTCATAGCGCTGCGCCTCGTATTCTTCGTTGGTGAAATATTTCACTGTCTCGTAGTTGAGCAGACTGTCCACCACCCGGGTATTGCTTTCAGAGTCAGCGCGATTGGCTTCCCGCACATGCTCCGTACGCCAATCCGTCGCCACCACGGAGTAAGCGACGTACAACACCACGGCGACAAAGGTGATCAGCGCGAACCACAGGGAGTAGTTCATCAACAGCAGACCGATCACCATGAGGATTTCCAGCAGCGTGGGCGCGATATTGAACACCATAAACCGCATCAGAAAGCTGATGCCGGACAGCCCTCGCTCGATATCCCGAGACAGGCCGCCGGTATTGCGATTTAAGTGAAAATCCAGATCCAGGGAGTGCAAATGTTGAAACGCCTGCAAGCCGATGCGCCGCATGGCCCGCTCCGTCACTCTTCCAAATAACGCATCGCGCACTTCGCCGAACAGCACATTGCCGAGCCTTGCCGCGCCATAGGCCAACAGCAACGCCAGCGGCAATCCCACCACAATGTTGGCGCGCCCCGAATCGAGGCCATCGATAATGTACTTAAGAATAAACGGCAAGCCGACGCTGGCACCCTTAGCCCCCATCAGACATAACAAAGCCAATGAAACCCGGCGTTTATGCTCAAGCAGATAAGGCCACAAAGATCGGAGAGTTTTGATCCCCGCTTCGTTGTCCGGCGCATCGGTGGCGGAACTGGAACGTCGCATAATGATATATCAGTCGTTAACAGGGTCAGTGTTGGGCTACAGCCTGCGTTAGGACGCGCCGGCGTAATAGCTAAATATAAGTACGTCACACGCTTGCAGCGCGGACAGGGAACCCATCACTATAACAAGTACTTATAGCCCATTCCCCGTCAATTCTCTTATTGCGGCTCAAGATCGCGACCATTGAAAGAGTCTGAGAAGAGCGCCGAAAAGCATTGGCGAGGCGAATCATCGCCCAACCGCCATAATGACGCTCCCCCCCCCGATCACGTTTAAAAGTGAGAGACAAGAAAATCAGACATCAACTGCATAGCGCACTCCGCCGCATCAATCTGAGCAAATCCATTAGGAAATACATGCGGCATAGCTTCCCAAACATGCGCGCTGACCACAGCGCCGGCTGCCTGCGCCTTCTCTGCGTACGCCAGTGAATCACTCAGCAGTATCTCCGCCGTTCCTACATGAATCTGCAATGGAGGCAATCCGGAATGCTGACCATACAGGGGCGAGACTTTCGGATCATATGCATCGTGGCCAGCAAGGTAATATCCAGCAAATGCCGCCACCGCGTCATACGTCAGATAGAACTCCTCTTCGGCGCGCTCTTCGTGGCTCGCCCCCGTCAGAGCCAGATCGGTCCACGGCGACATGGTCACACAGCAAACCGGTGCGAGCCCATAAGCGCCCTCTTTGTCAGCGCCGATCTGCTCAGCCAGTGACAGAGCTAGCCCACCGCCTGCGGAATCCCCCACGATGGCGATCTGTTGGCGTCCCGCCGCAATCAGCCCCGCGTATACCGCTTTCGCCTGGTTCAACGCTGACGGAAACGGATGCTCGGGCGCCAGTCCGTAATCTGCGATAAACACATCGATTCCCGTCCGCGCGGCGAATTGCCCGGCAAAATGCCGGTAGGCATGCGCGGAACCCACCACATAACCACCGCCGTGCAAGTAGAGAATAACCGCGCCGGAAAGCGCGTTCTTAACCCGCACCCACACCCCCGGCACGCCGCCCACGGTATCGGAGTAATACTCCACACCAGCGGCGGCGGGCGTTTCTTCTATCATCTGATTATAACTGTCACGCGCCTGCGGCCCATTGAGCATGCCTTTGAAAGGAGCGGTTTGCTGGCGTATGGCGTCTACAACGGCGAGGTCGGCCGGGCTGACGGGATGGTTGGTGAAGAGTTCGTTTTGGTCTCGGGACATCTTTTTACACCTCTGTAATTCGAACAACTTACGACAGGCGCGATACAACAACCGCTACGGGGCGGGGGTTAAGAGCCGTCTGCTTGCGCCCTGCGAATGGAACTCGGGTAGAATAGGCCATCCCACAAATGACAATAAATAACCAATATTCTGACGGAGCGTTCCATAAATGAAACAAGCTATTGTCCTGGACGCCCTGGCGCACTTCGACCTCGTCGCGCGCCATGGCGGCTTCAGTCGGGCGGAACAGGCTTCTGGCAAACCTAAGGCCACGCTTTCCCGACAGGTTCGGGGGTTAGAGGATCAGCTGGGCATTCGTCTGATCAACCGCGACAGCCGGGCTTTCGCCTTATCTGAAGAAGGACAATGGCTGCACGAAAGAACACGCGATCTTCTGGCCGATCTGAATGAGGCGGTGACCGCGTTGACCCACGACCGCGCTCCTGCCCGCGGCCGCCTTCGCGTCAGTTGCCCGATGATGTTTGGACATATGGTGATGGGACGGCGCGCCGCCGAGTTTGCGCAGGCCTACCCGGAAATCCAGTTGGAGGTGACGGTGGAAGAGCGCGAGGTGGACCTGATTGAAGAAGGGTATGACGTCGTCATTCGCGTCAATCCCCGCCCGGATAGCCAGCTTGTCGGCCGCTGCATACTGCGTAACGTCCAACACCTCGTGGCCCCGGCCGGGCTCTCGCAACCCCGTGATGAAACAGTTCCCATACCTGCGGTCACTCGTTCCAGCACGCCAGACGAACGCACGCTACGCGTGCTGGATGGCCAAATCGAACGGGCTTACCTGCTTCGCAGCGCACTACGTCTGCCCTCCCCGCTGATGCAGCGCGACGCGGTGCTCACCGGCGGTTTGGTCGCCATCTTGCCCTATGCTTTAATCGCACAGGATCTGGCCAACGGAACCCTGGTCGACTGGGGACGCCTGCCCACCCCACCAGTGGAAGTCTGGGCGCTACACGCCAGCCGCCGCCTCACCAGCGCCAGAATAAAAGCCTTCATAGATTTTCTGAGCGACCAGGCGGCGTTACCGCCGCCGGGTTAAATACTAAGACAGGATTTGTCCCATCTGACGGGAGCCGGCTGGACGCCTACGGCGGAACAGGATCAATTATGCGGGCTGTATATCCATGCTCTACATGCCCTTACCCCAACGACGACATGCCCCAAATTCACTGCCCCTACAATAAACGTAACATTCTGTTTACAAAGAAAATTCATTTGAATAAAGTCGTATAGACCTACCTAACGAAAAAGCAAAGGAGAGCTACGCCACCAAAAGTACAAAGTCGGGTCAATTTCAGAGGCTCCGGGTTAACCAAAATACGAAAAATGATGCTAAAACCCGCGTCGCCTCATACAAGCTAACAACAAATAATACAAAGCAGAGGGAGTATTACTGCGACAGCTTTTACAGGGAGAATGCTGTGACTCGTTCCAATCAAAATAATCTCTTACGTCGTTCTATCGCACTTACTATTTTAACCAGCGCACACGCCTTGGCCGGGCCTTTACCGACGCCTGTCGTCGATTCGGATTACTACGATAATGGCGATCCGGCTCCAGCTAAATATGAGTTAGGGCGGATGCTCTTCTTCGACAAAATCATGAGCGGCAATCGCAATATTTCCTGCGCCACTTGCCATAACCCACTGCTCGCTACAACGGATGGTTTGTCTTTGGGCATCGGCGAAGGCGGGCGTTTTATCGGTCCTTATCGCACTACAGGTTTCGGCGACGACGCCGTGCCCGGTCGTATAGGTCGACATGCGCCACACCTTTATAACCTGGGCGCGCGGGAGTTTATCCATCTCAACTGGCAAGGCATCATGGAGGGCAATGCGGACAAGCCCAGCGAAATCAGTATTCCGGCAGGCCCGGAAAAACCAGGGGGATTGGATAACGTGCTAGCCGGACAGGCGCTGTTCCCCATCGCCAACATCAATGAGATGATCGGACAACGCGGTGAGAATGAAATCGCCGACTCCGTCCGCCCCGGCAATGGTCGCTTCCGTCCCATTTGGGAAGGTTATCTGAAACGCATCCGCGCCATTCCAGAATATGTCGAGTTATTCCAGGCCGCATATCCCAATATCAGCCTGCCTGAAGATATCAAGATCGCTCATTACGCAAACGCCATCGCCGCTTTTGAAACCAACGCCTTTCGCGCCGACAACAGCCGTTTTGATCAGTATCTGCGAGGCGATGTCGACGCTCTCAGTCCGAAGGAAGTGGAAGGTATGAACTTATTCTATGGCGCGGCAGGTTGCGACAGCTGTCATAGCGGTAAATTCCAGACCGACCACAGCTTCCATAACATCGCCATGCCGCAAATCGGCCCCGGGCCGGAGGCGCGCATGCCATTAGAGGATCGCGGTCGGACGGAAGCCAGTCGTGAACAGAGTGACTTCGCCAAGTTCAAAACGCCCTCGCTGCGCAATGTCGCGCATACCGCTCCGTATGGCCACAGCGGCGCTTATGCATCATTGGAAGGCGTCGTCAGGCATCATTTGAATGCGCTGGAGTCACTGGACAACTACGACACATCGCAGACGTTGATGCCCTCGCGCAGCGATCTGGACGAGATTGACTTTCAGGGCTACGAGGATGTTTCGCTACGGGACAAGATCGCTCAGAACAACGAGCTACGCCCCAACCCGCTATCGGATGCGGAGGTCAGCGCTTTAATCGCCTTCCTGCATACGTTGACGGACGCAAACAGCCTTGATCTTCGTAAACTGATTCCCAACCAGGTTCCTAGCGGCATTGCAGTCAGCGATTAATATTGAGTCGCTCTAGGTAAGGGTATCCGCGGTTTGCCCCGCGGATACCACTCGATTACGTCCCGCGCCTTTGGCCGCATACAAGGCTTGATCCGCTCTGGCGATCAGGGCTTCCATGGCCTCGCCCTCTTCCAACTCCGCCGCGCCAAGAGATATGGTGACGCGAAACTCCGGCGCTACTTCCGAAAATGAAGTCTCCATGACCGCCCGCCGTAATCGTTCTGCTGTAATGAAAGCGCCATCAAGGGGCGTTTGCGGAAGAATCAGTAAAAACTCCTCACCGCCATAGCGTCCTAAACAATCGATAGAACGCACCAGGGACTGCATGGTTTCCGCCACTTTTTTCAGCACGGCGTCCCCCGCCTGATGGCCATAGGAATCATTGATGCGTTTGAAGTGGTCGATATCCAGCAGACAGAGCGACAAAGCGCCTGAACTACGCCGACAACGACTGAGCTCATTGGACAGTTGCTTCATTAATTCCCGTCGGGTGCAGAGTCCGGTCAACTCATCTGTACTCGCCATCACGCTGATTTTTTCCAGCGCTTCATTCAATTGATGATTCTTCGCCCTCAGGCTCGCGCGTAATTTACTGATGAAGCCGCCAATCAGAGCCATCTGCGCCATGACCATGAAAAGCGCAGTCAACAATACAAGTTCCGAGTTCGGCGTCACTAAGCGCGGCTTCAACCATAGCAACAAACCTAGCAGCCCCAGATACCCGCCGAAATAAGCTGCAGCAACGCGAATATAGCGTTTGGTGTCGATGCCGAGGATGCCATATAGCAGAGGAATGATAGCCACCATCGCCACTGCGCTGCGGGCCTGGTTGTCGTCCATGAAATACATGATATACAGCGGAGGAAATAAGGAGACCAGCATCTGCTCTTCCGTGAGGTTGGGATCTTTACGGCTTAAATTCCAATTACTCAGGAAGCACAGGTAAAAACCGCCGTTGATGGCGACGCTCATGATGAGGAAATGCACCGCATAGCGCAGCTCAAGCAGGCCTGACGCCCACCCCGCCAAGGCGACAGCGAAGGTGAGGAGGTAAGACCCAAAGGTCATCAGCGTGCGGCGCTTACGAATGTGCTGATGACTCTTTATGCGTTCGTCCAGGCTGCTGCTCACTTTCCTTCGCGCTCCTTCCCTTTTAATTCATCTCTATGCTCTGGAACCCCTCGGACCTCCAGGCGCAAAGGAACGGAACCGCTTAATCCGTCATGCAGCGAATGCCAACCCCGCCTCTTGTCCATTACGCCATTTCACTTCCGCAAAACGCTCGCCCCATAATGGATGTCGAACAGTAACACGGTTTTGTTCGCTGATAGCGCCGACCGCCTCCAGGCGAGCGCCAGCACCGGAGTAATCCAGTACCCGGCAAAGTTCTCCCGTTCCGGTAAGCGTCGCGCTCACTGCAGCTTCGTCCACAAGAATGCGCTCACATCTACGGGGATAGAACAGGGGAACATGATCATTGAATGCAGCGTACAAGTTGCCCTTATTGAGCCCGGAGCCTTTATTGTCCGACCTGACTTTCGCAAAGTGATGAATTTTCTCATTCACTCCCAGCTCCAACCCAAGCTCTTCACGCTGCTGGGGACCAATCGGACGACAGAACTCGCCCATCGCCGCATAAATACCGTTGAATTCATCATGCAAGGAACCCATTTCACGGTGTTCCTCAGCGGTGGACATTACCATGGACGAATCAGTATAGAGGCCATGAGCCCTTGCTTGTTCACTCATGAACGCCAGAGTCAAATCAGACAATTCCGCTTCGCTGTAGCCGCCTCCCACATCAGAATGGCTGCCCGGCAACCAGACCTGCAGTATGCGCTGGTTATCCCGATCGCGACGCAACTCGGAAGCGTCAGGATGATGGGTCCACAGATCCGGGGAAAACGGCTTGCGCAACTCATCAATCGCAAGGGCCTGCACGGCGAACTTCACCGTATCGGACAACTGAGTGTCATGGAACCCCACCCAGCGTCGGGACAGCGCGCGCAAACCCGTAATGGGAGCGCCCAACGCGCCAACGGTGTCCCATACTCCCATGAACTCAATTTCCACGCGCCGATTCTGACTCTCCACCAGATCAATCAAACGACGGGCAGTGTAGGCCTGCGCCAACTGCTCACGTTCTTCTGGTTGAGTGCGATAGTAGCGATAGGCTAATGGGAAGTTTTTCATTTCATATTTCGGCAGCAACCCGAATAAATGAATGAAGCCGGCGAGAGACCTGACAGTGTAGGCGCCGCGGCTGAATCCAAACAGATAGATGCGATCACCTTCCGACCAGTTATTGGCCAGAAAGCGATAAGCATCCATGACATTATCGGACAGTCCTGCACCCAACGCGCCCCCAACAAAACGGTCCCACAAGCCGTTCACACCCACGCCCATGTCATAGAACACCACCTGATGCGCCCCTTGGTAACAAGGTGTAATAGAGCGCACCAGCTTGAGCACGTTTGTAGGATGACAATTCACATCCTGTTCGGATTCCGGTCTATTCCAAGTACCATCGCAGCAGACAACTATCGACTTGCCCATACATCCCTCCCCCGTATTGCATTGCGGGCCGGTCTTCGATCCTTGTCGGCGCAGGCAAGCGTAGCGTCAATCGCGCGTTCTCCAGCAGAATCGAAGAGGCATCAGCGACCAGGGAAATTTCACCCACTATTTCCCTTTACACATGTATAAAAAATAGTCTACCGCACTAAAAATGCAATCCGCCCCGAAGGCCTTGCGCGCCAAGGCCACGCACAAAGAAAGTTATCGTAGTCCTGCTTTATTGGGCAAGACAAAGCGTCATATTCCTTTACACAATCAACCTTAACAATATGCGTAACTCTTTGTTTTAAAACACGTGGCACGCCTATTGCTATCTAATGAGCCAGAATTTCACTACAACCTCAAAGATATTTCTTAATGGAGTAACGACATGTTCAAATTTATCGCAAAAAGCGTACTGGTCTCCGGGCTGACGGTTTCCTCAGCATTCGCAAGCACTATCTCCTGGGACCTGAATGATGGCGTTGCTTACGGTTCCTACAACAACTCTATTTCTTACTCTAAAGACGGCCTGGGCCTGACTGTCACCGCATGGAGCGACACCAAAGGTTCTTCCGACAACAAACTCGAAGATGCGCGTCTGGGACGTTGGGACGGCCTGGGCGTTTGTAACGACGACGAGTACAGAGCGGATCGTTGCGCCTCTCCTGAGCATTCAATTGACAACGACAGCGGCTACGGCGCCGACTACGACATGATCATGTTGTCTTTTTCTGAAGCCGTTAACCTGAGCTCTTTCAAGAACGGCTGGTACTACTCCGACTCCGACGTTTCCATTCTGGCCTACACTGGCGGCGCTTCCGCTTATGACCTGAATGACAAAGAGTGGAACGATCTGTTGGGCGACGGCTGGAGCGTGGCGGGCAACTACGCCGACACCAAGAAAAACGAAACTGCAACTGGCACTGACATCGCGTCCAAGTTCTGGTTGATTGGCGCTTACAACCCTGCCTTCGGCGAGAGCTGGTCTTCATACAATGACCACTTCAAACTGAGACATGTCACCATCGAAACTGTCGATGTTCCAGAGCCTGCAACAGTAGCTCTGATTGGTCTGGGTCTGGCTGGCTTCGGCTTGTCCCGTCGTCGTAAAGCAGCGTAACTCACGCTTAAATAAAAAAGCCGGCGACGCCGGCTTTTTTATATTTGACTCGTCCTGAATAGAGTTGACACCTATTTCAGAACTAGACACCAACGTATAATTTTCAACAACGCCTCACTCTAACTTCTCACGCTTCAACAACGCCTGACGTAATTCTTCCAGTTGCTTCCGCAACGCCTTCGCTTCATCCATCTTTAAACCGGAAATGCAAAGCACCTGCTCTGGAATGCTTTCCGCAGAGTCTCTTAATTGTCTTCCCGCTTCCGTTAAAAACAGACGCACGACTCTTTCATCTTCCGTTGAGCGTTTGCGTTGTAGCAACCCCTCTTTTTCCAGACGCTTAACTACTGGGCTCAGAGCGCCGAGATCCTGGGTCAATTGTTTCGCCAGCTCTGAAGAGGTCAGCCCTTCCTGCTCCCAAAGCACCAGCATGATCAGATACTGCGGGTAGGTCAGCCCCAACTCGCTCAATAGGGGTTTATATAGTTTACTCATCGCCAACGAAGTGGAGTAAAGAGCAAAACAAAGCTGCTCGCCAAGTTTTAAGGCCTTTCCGGGAGGGGTCGTCATAATCGTCATTCTCTTTTTCTAGTCTCGCAGCGCGCTCTATGCGAGGAAAGCGGCTAATATTTAAATTATCCGCAAGCTGCCCGGAGCATTGTACGCCATCCATCGGGTCGAGACAGAGGAACTGGCATGCGCGTTTCAAGGCGTGAAAAAATAGCAGTATGCGCTTATAGTCAAAAATTTACTCCTATTGGGAATATCCCATGCGAGGATTCGCCTTCCATCGCAATTCGCCAAATAATCGGGACCTCCCACCGGAGTTGCGAGATGAACTGGAGCAACAGCGCAAACGTGACCTGGCCAACCGCCAGCGCCCCGGAATCCTGTTCTATCCCGCAACCTGGGTGTTCATCTCGGCGGCGATCATGTTTAGTTCTCCCACCCCAGAGAAATCTCTTTGGCTGGCTTATGTCGCCCTGCTGATCATTGCCGTATCAGGCTATCGTTATTACGCGATGCACCAGTTCATGCGTAAGCTTGAGGTAGGGCATGAGGCTTCTTATATACCTCTATTATTTGGCGCCAGCTTCAGCGCAGGTCTGTGGGGCGGCATCGCTGCGCTATCAGTGCTTCCTACGCCTTTTTCACCGCACTTCCCTTTGTTTCTTACCTGCACTCTCGGACTGTGCGCCGGCGGCGCCGCATCCCTGGCGATTCTGGGTCGCATGGTGAATCTGTTCATCATTTGCCTGCTGGGCCCTATGACTCTGGCGCTGTTTTCCCCCTACGCCACCCAACCTGGCGCGGTCGGCTTTTTATTGATTACTTTCGGCCTGGGTATGAGCTGGATCTCCACCTTGCCCCGTCACGAATACGAAGTCGCGGTGTTAAGCATCATAAAGCTGTCACAACAGGCCAAATACCTGACCGAACTGACGATTCAAGATGGTCTGACCGGCGTCAAAAACCGCCGTTATTTTGACCAAATTCTAAATACCGATTTGCGGCGAGCCTCCCGGTTGAACTACCCCATATCACTCCTGCTCATCGACATCGATCACTTCAAACGGGTCAATGATCGCTACGGCCACTTGGTTGGCGACGAGTGTCTGGTGCAAACCGCACAAACCCTGATGCGACAATTACAACGCAACAGCGATGTCCTCGCTCGCTATGGCGGAGAAGAATTCGGCATCATTTTGCCGGGCGTGGATGCGGAGGAAGCCGCCGCGCTGGCGGAGAAATTACGCAAAGCGGTGGCGGCATGCGCCGTGTGGAATCTATCGGACCCGGTATCCGTCACGATCAGCATCGGCGGGGTCAGCGGCGTTCCTCGAGAGACCATGACGCCCAAACAACTCCTGGAGCTTGCGGACAAAGCGCTCTATCAGGCCAAGTCTTATGGTCGTAATTGCGTATTCTGGTCCTCGCTGGATGGCGTTCTGACGCCTATAGAGTCAGAGAAAGGACCGCAATACTGACCCCTCATCTTTATGAATTTTAAATAGATTTGCGCAGGCGAAATTTACCGCCTGCGTCTACACTCAAGAATACTCCTTGACGCCATCCACCGGCGCAGGCCTGCTTAAATCGGGCGATGACAAAAAACATGACCACAGGCGGATAAGAATATGTTCGGATTCGGCAAACCACGCGCAAATGACGACCAGACCATCATAGACAACTCACGCTTGCGGGAGTTGGAGCGCAAAGCGGAATTGCTAGACAGGCTTATGGAGAAGAGCCCTGCGGCCATGGCGAAATCGATCCACGACAATGCCGTCAAAGTAAAAAAATCCACAGAAAAGCGACTGTCTGAAATTCAGGACAGTTGTCATCAGTTGGAAGCGTTTATAGATCACTCCGCACAAATCAAAGGGGTGACGGAACAATCCGTGGAGGTGGCGGTGGGCACCGTCGACACCACCCAGCAAAGTGTGGCCGACATCAAGCAACTGTCCTCAAATATCGAAGCCTCTTCGCGCTACATCAATGAATTCACCGATCTGCTGTCCTCGTTGGAAGAAAGCAACAAGACGATCAATCAGCTAGTCGAATCCATCAAAGCTATCGCCGACCAAACCAACCTGCTCGCCCTCAACGCTGCTATCGAAGCCGCTCGGGCGGGTGAGCACGGCAGAGGATTCGCCGTCGTCGCGGACGAAGTACGGCAACTGGCCACCACCGCCAACGAATCGGCGGAAGAAATACAAAGCGAAATAAAGAAAATCACCGACATTTCCGGACGCGTCATCCAGAAGCAGCAGGAAGTGTCCGAAGTCATAGGCAGCAGCGTCACTATCGCCAGCGAAACCGTTCGCAATCTCAACCAATTAATGAGTTCCGCCACTGAAAGCGCGGAGGCGGCAAAAGGCGTCGCTCGGGATTTCGACCATCTTTCACAAGAGCTCGATTCACTCAATCACCGCACTCAGAATCTATTGGAAGACACTCATAAATCAGTTGAAGGCGCTGATGAAAATATTCATCTCAGTGAAGAACTCCGCCAACATCTCAGCGCCAAGTAAGCTCTTCTTAATTACGGAAGTGCGACCAACTCATTGATTTATTTGCACTTCCGTACCACTTTATTTCCTCTAATATGCGTTTATATGTGCGTATAAACACATAGTCTTCATATTCATTTTCTTTCGGAAACGATTTGTAACTTAGGTAATTTCCGAAATTTTTAAATTATTGTGCATTTTTTAACTGACTTATTAAAAACTTTGTCTAAACTACTAAATAAATAAGGTTTTGCTCATTCCTCCCTTGGTTGAGCGCTGTAAAAAAGTATGTTGTAAGGTTGCAAATTCTTTTCTTATGGCAATAATTCACAACAATTTTCAATCAAGGGAATTATCAAGGTTCAGCGCTTTCTAAAAGTAAGAGAGCCTTTTGAAGAGACAGAGTAGTTAAAGTCCAAAGGCTGTAGTAGAGGGAGATAGGCAAGCATTTTGCTTATCTATAGATGAGAGTAAAACTGCCGATATAGTGAGCAAGGATCATGGCAAAAATATTACAGACAGAAATTTTGGAGGTAACTGCAATGACCAGCCAAATTTCACACTACAACAAACGCTTAGAGCGTTTATACAGTAGCAAAATGGAACAACTTAACCGCGCAATGACTGCAGGCAACAAACTACGTTGTCTGGTATTACAGGCGGAAGCTGACGCGATTTGTCAGGAACTTAAACAATTTGTCGGCGCTAAATAGTCTTCTATTTATCGCCGACGCCCCTTTCCTTCAGGGAGAGCTGTAGTCAGCGTTATCAATAAAGCCTCTTATCCATTGAATTTGTTAGCTTTTCTTCTGTTTCCCTTACAGAGTCCCCACCGTCGCCTCATACAAACGTCCTTTATAATAAATTAGATTATATATATCTATTTTTATATTCATTTGTGACTCAATAAACTTTACAAGGCTTTTGTAAAGTATTTAACAAAAGCGGAAATATACGTCTGAAAATTTTACACCTTCATTTGTTGTAGCATTTCCGTATCTAGACGACAGGAACAACATTACACATATATTTTGTAACTCCTTGAATTTGTTCCCTGCATGAACCTGTCATTAATTTTATTATCCTGTTTTTGGTGCTACATTCATTGAGGGTATGCGCTCTAATGCCCGGCCCCTTGGGCATGGCGGCAATTAAAAGGAGATAGAACTCACCGCCAAAAAGTGTCTGCCTGCGTCCGGATATCCGGACAAAATCTGCCGCTCAGCATGCTGAAAAATAACAAAAGGAGTAGAAAGATGAGGTACGCCGTCCTCGGCGCAGGAACAATAGGCAGTTTTTTGGGAGGAATGCTGCAGGCAGGCGGCAATCCCGTCTGGTTCGTTGGCCGCTCGGCGCAAGCACAGCTCATTGCTCAGGAGGGCCTGCATCTACGCAACCTCAAAGGCGGACGACGTTACTTCGATGGCTCACAGCTTCATTTCGGCGACGACCCCGCCGTTCTGGCCAACGCCGACTGCATACTAGTGACGGTCAAAAGCCAGGATACAGCCAGCGCAGCGGAGGTTCTGCGTCGTCACGCTCCAGAATCCGCCATTATCGTGAGCTTCCAGAACGGAGTCCGCAATGCCGGACAGCTCAAAGCCCGCTTACCCCATAAGATTATTCCCGGGATGGTTCCATTCAACGTGATCCAGCCTCATCCAGGCGATCTGCGGCAAGTCTCGTCCGGCCATTTAGCCATCCAGGCCTCTCCCTTTTCAGAACAGATTCAGAAAGATTTCAAGGCGGGTGGATTGCCGCTGGATATTCACGAGCGGATGGAGCCGGTACAGTGGAGCAAGTTGTTGCTCAACCTCAACAACGCCATTAATGCTTTATCGGGACTGCCTTTGCGCGCCATGTTGCTCAACCCCGGTTATCGTAAGGCACTGGCGGCGGCGCAACGGGAAGCGTTAAGGGTGATTGAGCAGGCAGGCTTCCAGACCGTTCGGCTGGGCGCGATTGTGCCGGAACTGTCGCCCTATCTTCTGCATCTTCCGACGCCGCTGTTCCGGCTTATCGCTAATGCTGCGCTGGCCATTGATCCCGACGCTGGCTCTTCCATGCAGGATGACCTCCGCCTTGGTAAAAAAACGGAAGTGGAATACATCAATGGCGAAGTAACGCACTTGGCCGACAAGTTAGGCGCTCCCTGTCCAGTTAACCGGACACTGATGGACCTGATTAAACAAGCGGAAGCCGAAGGCAGGGACTACCGTAAGCTCAGTGCGCAAGACATCCTCAACGCCATTACGACGGCTTGCGCAGCGGAGGAATAAACCCCGCTGCAATAACCTGAAAATCCAATGTTTCCCGTTAGCCGGCGCCGCAGATTTTCCGACTATACTGATTAGATAACATTTACTCAGCATCCCTTCTCACCGCCGCACCGATCATGTCGAGGGATGCGCCTGACGCAGTTTCCGACATGACACTGAAGTTTCATCGACGTATATCCTTCAAGCTGGCGCGCGCCGGAGTCATTCTGGCCTTTATCCTTGGGGGCCTGCTCAGCTCCATACAGGTGTATTTCGACTATTTGAGTCATGAGAAGGATTTTCAGGACTTTATTGAGCGCGTGCTGCAAGCCGCCCGTCCTCCCGCTGTACGCGCCGTTCACACTCTGGATGCTCGCCTGGCGGAAGAAGTCGTCACTGGCCTCATGCAATATGATTATGTTCATCAGGTGCTGATCGTTGACGAACTGGGGCAAACCCTCGCTGAAGGCGCCAAGCCTGTCGCCGACTCCAACACTGGCTGGATTACGTCCAGCATCGGCGCGATTTATCGCACCTATCCTATCGCGCTGCAAATGGAGTCTTATCACCAGCTCCAGACCGGCCGCATGGAAGTGGTGGTGAATGTGGACAAAGCGCTGGAGCCCTTCTTCAATCGCGCCTATTACGTACTGATCATCGGCATCGTGCGCAACATGGTGCTGGTGTTGCTGTTGTTTATCGCCTTCTATTACATGATCACGCGACCGCTGATTTCTCTCGCCGCCAGCTTTTCTGAGGTGAATCCGGAAGATCCCGGCGACCGCCGTTTGCGCCTGCCTCGCAGTCATGACGGCGATGAGCTGGGCTATCTGGCGCAGATCGGCAACCAGTTTCTTGAGACCTTACAAAAACGCCTGGAAGAGCGTCGCGAAGCGGAAGAGACTTTACGCGACAGTGAACGCCAGACCCGGCAGATTATCGATACGGTTCCCCACCTGATTTACGCCAAAGATCGCAACGGCGCCTTTGTCTTCGTCAATCAGGCGCTGGCAAGCTTCTACGATCGCAATATCACAGAAATCGAGGGAACGGATCACCACTCGTTGCACCATTTGATTTCCAACCTGGAGTCCGTGCGCTTCGATAACGAAGACAGAGAGGTCATCGATAAGCAGAAAGTCATGTTCATTCCCGAACACGGCCTCACGGATATTTATGGCCGCCGTCGCATTCTGCAAAGCAACAAAATCCCGTTTCGTTTTTTCGGCAAACCCTGTGCGCTGATCGTATCCGTGGACATTACTGACAGAGTCGAGGCGCAATCCCGCGTGGAACAATTGGCTTTTCACGACCCCCTCACCGGCCTGCCCAATCGCAACCTGTTCTATGACCGTCTCACCATGGACATCGCCCGCTCCCGCAACCACGGAGCCTACGGGGCGCTATTGTTGATCGATCTGGACAATTTCAAAAACATCAATGATTCGCTGGGGCATTCGGTCGGCGACGAGCTACTGCGTAATGTGGCGAAAAATCTGCGTAACTGTCTGGATGAAGAAATCACTGTCGGTCGCCTCGGCGGCGATGAGTTTACGGTGATCATGCCAGAGTTGGGACGCACGCCGGAGGAGGCGGAGCAAAACGCCAACCTGATCGCGGCGAAAGTCCTCTCAGAACTGTCCTCTCCGTTCTTTTTCAACACTCAGGAATTCACCGTAACCGCCAGCATGGGCGTGGCGCTGTATCCAGACAAAGACGCCAACACGGAAGTCATCCTGCGCTACGCCGACACAGCGCTGTTCCAGGCTAAACATGAAGGCCGCAACAAAATGACCATCTTCAAAGCGGAGATGGCGGATGCAGTGAGCAAGCGTCTCAGTATCGAAAATGAATTGCGCACAGCGGTAAAAGACAAGGCGCTAATGTTCTACTACCAGCCTCAAGTCAGCGTCACCGATGGACGCATTATCGGCGCGGAGGCGTTAATACGCTGGAACCATCCACAACGAGGACTGATTACTCCCGATGAATTCGTGCCCGTGCTGGAAAACTCCAACCTGATTCTCACCGCCGGCCTGGATATGTTCACCCAGGCCTGTATGCAGGTGAAGGAGTGGCTGGACAAAGGGTGGTGGGAAGAGGATATGCGCGTCGCCATCAACGTCAGTCCCAAGCAGTTCTATCAGGCGGAGTTTGTTGAACAAATTATAGAAATTCTGCAAGCCACCCGACTCCCTGCGCACTGCGTAGAATTGGAAGTGACGGAGACTGTGGTTATCCAAAACGTCAAAGACACCATCAACAAGATGCTCAGCCTTAAAGGATTGGGCGTGCGTTTTTCCCTGGATGATTTCGGCACCGGCTACTCGTCCCTCAGTTATCTGAAGCGGCTGCCAGTCGACTGCCTGAAAATCGACCGCTCCTTCGTCACCGACATCAACAGCGACGTAAACGACGCCGCCATTGTCTCCACGATCCTGGCCATGGCCTCACACCTGGATCTTGAGGTGGTGGCGGAGGGCGTGGAGACCGTTGAGCACCTGGAGTTTCTGAAAGAGAACGAATGCGATTACTACCAAGGCTACCTGTTCAGTAAACCTCTGCCCGCCGCAGAGATGGGCGAGCTGCTGAGATTACAGCCGAAAAATCCCAAGTAGTCTGAGTGCAGTTGCAGGCGACGACGGTGCTCCGCATAATGCTGACAGCTTATCAGCGGAGCCAACGACACCATGCCCTCAGCAGCCGAAATCAGCCGAATATTGAAAAGCGTACACGCTATCGCAATGGTCGGCGCCAGCGATAAACCGGGGCGCGACAGCCACCATGTCATGCTATTTCTGCAAAACAAGGGATACCGGGTCATTCCCGTCAACCCCGCGCTGAAAGGCTCCACCTTGCTGGGCGAGACCGTTTACGCCAGCCTGCGCGACATTCACGTCCCTGTAGACATGGTGGATATCTTTCGCCGCCCGGATGCAGTTCCCGACATCGTCGACAACGCGATCGCCATTGGCGCCAGCGTCGTGTGGATGCAGTTGGGCGTCATCCATGAGCCGGCGGCGCAGAAAGCAATGGATGCGGGGATCAAAGTCGTCATGGACCGCTGCCCGAAAATCGAAATCACCCGACTGGGACTGTAATCTCTAACCTTTATGACAAAACTGAAGTTGTTATTGCGCAACGCCTTTATCGGCGGCGTTATCGTACTGTTACCACTGGCCATATTGGGTTTATTCTTCAATTGGCTTTTCCGCGCCGTCACAGACCTGATTCAACCGATCACCAATATCGTCATCCGCATGGTGTCGGCGCCGGAAGTGGTCGGAGATATGGTCGTCATCCTAGTGATCGCTATTGCGTGCATCCTGGTGGGCAGCCTCACCGCCACCAGCATCGGTCGCTATCTGCATTCTCGGTTTGACGGTCATTTACGCCGTATCGCGCCGGGCTATCAAATGGTGAAGGAGATCGTCACCCAGTTGTTGGGCGATAAGAAAAACTCGCCATTCAGATCCGGCGCCGTGGCGGAAGTCAAAATATTTGGCCCTTCAACGCCGACCAGCGTCACCGCCATTGTCACCAGCACGCACGACGACGGCCGCTACACGGTTTTTGTCCCGACCGGCCCCAATCCCACCACCGGCTTCGTTTTTCACGTTCTAGGCGAAGCAGTGACGCTAAGACCGGATATCAAAGTGGAAGCCGCTATTCGCACCATTATTTCATGCGGCGCCGGCAGCGCGGCCTTGCTGGCAATCGCCGGCCCCGCCAACGCCAAAACGGACCCCGCTGTCGCCACGGCGGATAAGGGGTCAGCCCCCAAACATCCAGAGCAACATAAGGACATCCAACTATGACGACGCTTTACGATTTCACCGTCAAAGATATTCATGGCGCCGACCTGCCGCTGGAGCAGTTCAAAGGCAGAACGCTATTGTTGGTGAACGTCGCCAGTGAATGCGGTCTGACGCCTCAATACGAAGAGCTGCAGTCGCTATACGAAGAGCACAAGGACGATGGCTTAGTGATATTGGGACTGCCTTGCAACCAGTTCGGCGGACAAGAGCCAGGCGACGAAGCCGCTATTCACGCGTTCTGTTCTACGCGTTTTCAGGTGAGCTTCCCCATGACCGCCAAGATAGAGGTGAACGGCCCGGGACGGCACCCGCTTTACCAGTGGCTCATCGGCGATGGCGAGGACATACATTGGAATTTCGAGAAGTTTCTGGTGAATGGCGAAGGCCGCTGCGTAGCGCGCTTCGATCCGCGTACGCCACCCAGTGATGAAGAGTTGCTGGATAAAGTCGACGAGCAACTCCATCTCAGCAAAATCCTGCTGGGCAAATAGACCAGATAGTTATTTTCAAATCAGAAGAAGGCTCCGCGTATCCCCGCGGAGCTTCAGAACAGCGATGAGTTAGTGCGCAACCAGCAGGCGATGCTCCAGCGGGCGCGGTGAGTCAGTCTGACTTCGTGAGGGAAATCTTCGCTGAGAAAGATCACTGTCCGGCCCATCTCGGGAGTAATATCCGCGATGAGACCGCCGTTTCCGCCATCGTATAAACCCAGCTCGCCGCCTTCATCTGGAAGCCATTCCTGATTCAGGTAGTGCACCAGCGTCACCTTACGGGGGCTGCGGCCGCGAAAGTTGTCCACATGACGGCGGTAATACGCCTGCGGCTCATATACAGCGTAATGCGCTTCCACTTCCTGCAAGCCCAGATACAAAGTGCGATTCAGAACCTGACGCACATTTTCCAGAAAGAGCAGAAACTCTTGTTGCGTCTCACTGCGCCCATCCAGCCAACATGACCAGTCGCGCCGCACAGAGTCATTCAATTGTCGGTCTTCCGCACGTCCAATATGGGCGGGACTAAAACCGCCTTCGGTATACATAAATTCCGCTTCCTGTCGCAGACGGGAAGCCAAGTCGAGCGGCATCAAATCGTCAAAGACGCCCCATCCTTGCTGCGCCAAAACGTCAGCCATCCGCTCATGCCATTCCTGAGAAGGAAGCACACAGGCTGAAGCGCCCGACTGAGCGATATCTTGATTCAAGGACATAGGATGCAATTCCTTCCGCGCCGGCGGCGAGAACAATAGGAGGACGTCAAGGTCAATGGCGGCTGCCGTGCTGACCGGGCGAAGAATTATAGAGCGGAATTTACCACACGCGAATTGTTTTTTTGCTCTGTTCCCGCGTGACGAATATTAAGCCGCAGCCGTCGCTCCCAGCGGGGTGTGCGAGCGAATGAAATCGCCGATTTCATGAATGGCGCGACCGCCCTGCGGCAAAAGACGGGATGCGAAATGCCAGACATGAAACATGTGCGGCCACACCTGTAATTGCAGAGGTACGCCCTGCAGTCGGGCGCGCCGGTGAAACTGCTTACATTCTGAAAGCAAAATTTCATCACCGCCCACCTGAATCAGTACTGGCGGCAGGTCGTGCAAGTCGCCAAAGAACGGCGAGATGCCAGGCAATTTAGGATCGTGTTCTCCTGCATAATGGCGGGCAAAAAAGCGTATGCGCTCTGGCGAAATCACCGGGTCATGAGGCAGGCGATGAGATTTGCTCGACAGCTGGCAGGTCAAATCCAGCCAGGGCGAAATACACACCGCCGCCGCAGGTGTCGGTAAATCCATATCACGAATGAATTGCAGCGCCGCCATGGTAAGGCCGCCGCCGGCGGAATCACCCGCAATGACAATATGCCTGGCTTTAACGCCTCGATCCAAAAGGTGTTTATAAGCCGCCACCACATCATGCAACGCCGCAGGAAATGGATGCTCCGGCGCCAGCCGATATTCCAGCATCAAAGTGCGCGCTTTGGCGGCCTTGCTGATGCGGCAGGCCAGTTCAAGATGGGTGCGATTGGAGCCAATGACATATCCGCCGCCATGCAGATACAGAACCACGCGGGATTCGCATTCAGTGCGATGACTCAACCATAACGCCTGTAACCCGTCAATTTCACAAGGCTCGCTGGAGAACCCCGGCGGAGCATGAATAAACCACGAGGTCTGAGAGGCGCACAGACGATAAGCCATCAAATTGTTGGGAATGAAATGCATCCCCAAACGAATCATATCTTTCAGAATATTTATGCGAGTCATACGAGCAAACAGCCGTCCAAATTACAACTGATGGACCTACTTTTGATTTATAGACCAACTTACACAGTTGTACAAAAAACATCCGCCGCTCACAGAACTAGACATAAGTCAAAAAGGTTACCGTTGGTAACATTTTTGTCGGGTTGTACCTATATCAATTTTTTACCAAAAGTTCAAGATATGCCCCAATACAGTTTTTCATCGTTGTTTTAACAACTTACCGATTTCTTAACTAAACTGACTTTTAAGGTTTAAATTTTAAAACTAATCTGGAGTACCCATGACTGACCATCTCAAGCATATCGGCGTCGCCGATCCCCAACGCATCGAAAAATACACGCTGCGCACCGAAGCTGAGAACGACATCCTCAAGATCTACTACAAAAAGGAAAAAGGCGACCTTTTCCACAGAAGCCTGAAAGTTAAATTCCCCCGTCTGCAAAAGCAGTTGCTGGTGGATTCAGGCGGCACCAAGCGTTATGAAAACACATCTGAAATTGCGCCTAACCTGCTGCACGTTCTGGATGAGCTGGACAAAATCACCTGCAAAGAAACCGAACAGGTCGACGTAAAAGAGAAGATCCTGAAGGATCTGCGCCACTTGGAGCGCGTCGTGAACAACAAGATCAAGGAAATCGAGCGCGACCTGGACAAGCTGTCAGCGCGTTGATTCGTAACGATCGATCTCGGCCGGGCGGTCTTCCAACGTAGCCGCCTGGCCAACCTGTCCGCCAGCGATTGAATATTTCCCTCTCGTCATACTGACATCTCATTCATACGCTACGGCAATCTCGCTTAAACTCCTCAACCAAGCCCATTAATTTCCAGAGTCCGCCCATGTTTGAGTTGTTGCTGCAAAGCGCCGTTTTCGCCGCCGGTGTGGTGCTGCCGATATTTTTTCTCGTCATCCTTGGTTTTCTATTGCGACGCAGCAACATGATTGACGGCGCGTTCATTGAGACGGGCTCCCGTCTGGTATTCAAAATCGCGCTACCTACTCTCATCTTCCTCAACGTCGCCGAACTACAGTTGGGGCAGGTGGTCAATCTGGCGCAATTGGGCTACGCCATCGTCTCCACGACGATTGGCTTTATTGCAGTCTGGCTCATCGCCAAACGCTATATTTCAGAACCTACGCAACTGGGCGTGTTCGTACAGGGCGCGTTTCGAGGCAATCTGGGCATCGTCGGTTTGGCGTTATGCGCCGGCGCCTATGGCGCGCAGGGCGTGGCGATAGGATCGGTGCTACTGGGCTTCGTCACCTTGCTGTACAACCTGTTGTCAGTCTGGGCGTTAACCGCCTCGCAACATCAAAACGCCAAGCTGCCCTGGGCTGGCGTGCTGAAAGAGATCGTCCGCAATCCCCTCATCATTAGCATCGTACTGGCGCTTGGATTTGCGGCATTACAGATTCCATTGCCGGAGATGGCGAAAAAAGCCGCCGGTTACTTCGCCGATTTGACCCTGCCTCTGGCGCTGCTCTGCGTCGGCGGCTCCATCAACGGCAAAGTATTGCGGGCGACGTCCCGACTCGCGCTGCACGCCACGCAACTGAAGCTGGTCTGGCTGCCTGTGGCGCAGATCGTTATCGCGTTCGCCATAGGCATACGCGATATCTACCTGGGTTCGCTCTTTCTCATGTTCGCCAGCCCGACCGCCACCGTCAGTTTCGTGATGGCGAAAGCCATGGGTGGGGATAGTGAGTTGGCCGCCGCCATTGTCGCCTTATCCACTCTGGCGTCCTTCGTCTCCCTGGCGATCGGCATTACCGTGCTGAACACGATTGGTTGGATGTAAGGCGCGGAGTCAGTCCAGCGCCTTGATCATACGTACTTCACAGACTTGATGTCCGGTATCTCCCATGGGGTCGGTCAGCAGTTCGAAACCCAGGCGTTCGTATAAAGCGATAGCCTCTTTCAACGCGGCTGTCGTTTCCAGATAGCACTGCTTGAACCCCTGGTCCCTGGCGAACTCCTGCGCCATGAGCACGATTTTGTAACCCAAGCCTTGCCCACGGCAGACCGGCAGGAAGTACATTTTCTGAAGTTCCGCCACCGAGCCGTCTCCTCCCGCCAACGGCGCCACGCCACCGCCGCCGACGATGCGTCCTTCATACTCCACCACCCAATAGGCGGCGCCAGCGGTTGCATAGGTTTCATACATGGCGCCTACACTGGCGTCTCCGACAGCAAATCCTCGCTCAGGCGTAAGCCCGTGTTCGGCGGAGACCTGACGGATGACCTCCGCCATTTGCGAGTTATCCGCAGCGGTGATGGATCGTAGGCTAAACTGAGAAGCGTTCGAGGTCATTGGCGTCCTTTTGCGTTGTATCAAGTCAATTTCTCTATGAGAAACCGATAATTACCCCATTTTTGACGTTACATCAACCAAGACCCCGGCGTTAATGGAAGCCATGGCTGAGCGAATATGCGATTGAAATTGATAGGGATAATCCTAGCCGCAGGGCCGCTATGCCTGGAAACGCTGGTTCAGGCGCCCGCCGACGCCCGTCACGGGCTCTCTATCTTGTGGATAGCCGCCGTGTTGTGGATGACGGAGTTGCTGCATGTCACCGTCACCGCCCTGTTGATTCCCATCATGGCGGTGACGTTGGGCTTACTGTCGGTCAGGGAGGGTTTCAGTGAATTCGCCAATCCCATTATCTTTCTGTTCCTTGGCGGCTTCGCTCTGGCTTCAGCGCTGCATAAACAGCAAGTGGACAGCGCCATCGCCGCCAAGGTGCTGCGCCTCACGCGCGGCAAAATCAGTCACGCCCTGATTTTACTATGCGCCCTCAGCGCGCTGCTCTCCATGTGGATCAGCAACACCGCTACGACCGCCATTATGATGCCTCTGGTTCTGGGCCTGCTCAGCCAGGAAAATGATCGTCCGGATAATCCTCGCGTATTCGCGCTACTGGCGGTGGCGTATTCCGCCAGCATCGGCGGCGTCGCCACCTTGGTGGGCAGTCCGCCCAACGCCATTGTCGCCGCGCAGTTGGGTATGTCCTTCAGCGACTGGATTCAACTGGGTTTGCCCGTGACGCTGATGCTGTGGCCGGTGATGCTTTTCATTCTCTACAAAGCGCTGCGACCGGATCTTAGCGGTCACGCCCAGACAGGGACACGCTCCGACTTTACCTGGACCCGTGAGCGTTTAATTCTACTGGGCATATTCAGCGCCACGGTTGCGATGTGGCTCTTCAGCAAGCCTTTAGGAGAACTGCTGGGAATAGAAAAAGACCTGGATAGCTGGATCGCTATATTGGCGCTGGTCGCGCTGACCGTCAGCAAAGTCGTTGCCTGGAAAGACGTCAGCGCCACCACAGACTGGGGAGTGCTGCTGCTATTTGGAGGAGGTTTGACTTTAAGTGTGGTGCTGAAGAGTTCAGGCGCCAGCCAATTACTGGGTGAATCCCTGGCGGCGCTGGTGGCCGCCTGGCCCGCCTATCTGTTGCTGCTGACCATCACCGCCTTTGTGATATTCCTGACCGAGCTGTCCAGCAATACCGCCACCGCCGCTTTACTGGTTCCGATCTTTCTGGCTTTGCCGACGGGGCAGCTGAGCCCCGAACAAACCGCGCTGACCATCGGTATCGCCGCCTCCTGCGCCTTCATGTTGCCGGTGGCGACGCCACCCAACGCCATCGTTCACGGGACTGGGCTTGTGCCCCAGAAAACGATGGTCAGGGTAGGCTTCTATTTAAACCTCGCCTGCGCTCTGCTGGTCAGTGCGTTTATTTTCTTCTTCGCCTAACGGAATAACCAATGCGGGCGTGCTGAGCGGCCGCAGCCAACGTAGCGTCTTGCGCGGCAGATCAAAGTACAACGCCAGCCCCAGCAGAATGAGGCAGCCGCCGAGCAGCACTGTGGGATGGATCGTCTCATCATTCAGCGTAACGCCCAACAGCAACGCCAGAACCGGCGTGACCAGCGTAGCCATGGCCACCGTGGACGGCTGCAGTTTCTGCAAAACATAGTAGTAAGCGAAGAAGCCCAATACGGAGCCTACCAGGGCCAGGTAAACCACCGCCCACAGACCACGATCGTTCAGGGTAATCTGGGGGATTTCCCCATCCATCAACGCCCACAGAATAAAGTAACCGGGCAAAGCCAGCAGAATCGAGCCGAAGGTCAGCGCCAGCGGATGCGGCGTCGCTTTTTGTTTCTTCAACAACACGCCGCTAAGACTGAACAACGCCACTGCGCCCAACACCAGCAGCAAACCAAATGCGATAGCGCCTGAGGCATGCAGATCCTTGCCAAATACGGTCGCCAACCCACTAATAGCCAGACCCAGGGCAAGCCACTGGCTTTTCTGAAAGCGCGCGCCGTCCAACAGATACACGCCAAGCAGGCCGGACATAATCGGCGACAGACCATACATCACAGAGATCAATCCGGAGGGAACGGTTTTCGAAGCGAAATAGGTCAGCATCATCGCGCCAAAGACACCCATGGTTCCGCACAGATAGCTATAGAAGGAGTCCCTGTCCCAGTGCATTGGAATGCGATACAGACGGATAACCACGCCAGTGACGATCGCCGCGATCGTCATGCGCAAACCCACCGCCACCGTCGGATGAAAGGACTGACTGCTCCAGACGACTCCCAGCGGCGTCGTGGACCAGACTAATATCACCATCGCATATGCAAGAATAACCACCGCCAACCTCCGCGCCTTTCCTTAAACACAGCCGCTCGTCGTCACAGATTTATCGCAGTCGGGGAACTTTAGATCGGGCCCTCAGGGCAAAAAAAAAGCCGCAGGGGAAGAACCGCTGCGGCATCAAGAACTGTTACGATCCCGCTATTTCACCATTGCCGCATGCGCACATCGCAGAATGGATGCGCAAGACATTGCGGGCAAAGTGAAATAATGAAAACGCACTGTCGTATACATCCGCGTATGGTGGTCTTCCAGCCCCATACCAGCAATACGCAATAACCACATAAGCGCCCGCTGTCAGGGCGTATACGGTGAATGGACGCTGACTTTCCAAAGCGATATTTGCTAAAGTCTGATGTAACTGCGTCCAGGGAGCCACGGCTCCATATAATCACAAATTCATGACCGGCGTATGAACCGGCCAATAATGGACGACATTAGCGCTGAAACATAATTAGGGTCGCCGATGACAACTACAATAAAGCCCGAGTCTTTAACCTTGATAAAAGCCAAGATAATGCCTCCGCCCAGGCCTGCGCGCCTGTTGGAGCGGGAGAAGTTCGACGACCTGCTGCATGAGATCGATCCGATCAACCTGATCCTGGTGCAGGCGCCCGCTGGTTACGGCAAAACCACGATGATCGACGATCGACTGAACGCACTGGGCGCCAACGCCGCCTGGTTCCGTCTCGACGCTCAGGACAACCTGAGCGAGCAGTTCGCCTTTTATGTCGCTAATTCATTAAATGAAGCCACCCGAGGCGCCTGTCCGGAAACCCTGCGCACGTTAAACCAACAAGGTTACCCGACCTTGCAGACGTTCCTCACTGACCTGCTGTCTGAGTTACCCTTGGAAGGCGATCCGCTGCTTGTGGTGCTGGATGATTATCACCTGATCACCAATACAGAGATCCATAGCGGCGTGACTTTTCTGCTGCGCCACCTGCCTCCCTACATTACATTAGTGCTGTTATCCCGCACCACACCGCCCATCGGTGTCGCGCAACTTCGCATGCAGGGGCGGATGCTGGAAATCACCGCCAAGGACCTTTCTTTCAGCGCCGACGAAGCTCAGGTGTATTTTGAGCAGCGCCTGAGATTTGAAGTATCCCGAGAGAGTATCGAGCGCGCCAACCGCCGGGTCGAAGGCTGGGTGTCAGCCTTGCAACTGCTGGCGGCGACCGCTTCTACTGGCGTCGAATTCAACGAATACGTAGAGCAGTTGCACAGCGGCAATCACTATATATTCGATTACTTTGACGAGCTTACCCGCACCAGTATCGACAACGAGCAGCGCCTGTTCCTGCTGCGCACCAGCGTGCTGGAACGCTTCAATGCGTTAATGGTGATGCGTCTGGCGCAACAACAGGACGGCCAGTTTCTTCTGAACTCTCTGTTGAACCTGGGGCTGTTTATCGTGCCGTTGGACAGCAGCGGCCTGTGGTTCCGCTACCATCCACTATTCGCCGCCTATTTGCGACATATGCAAGCCTGCGTGCTGCCGGATGAAACCGCACGTCTTCACCAACGCGCCAGCGACGCCTGGCGTGAAATGGGCTTTTTTGAAGACGCCGCCCGTCACGCAGTGCTGGCCAAAGACCAGCAACGCATCAAGGATATCCTGCTCAGTTGCGGCCGCGACTTTTTCACCGAAGGGCAGTTCAATCTGCTGCAACGCTGTTTCGACGCGCTGAATAAAGAAGTCATCGCCGATCACCCTATTCTCACCCTGCTGCGCGCCTGGGTGGCGCAAGGGCAGTACCAGTGGTCTGAAGTGGAATCCTGGCTGAAAGCGGCGGAGCAGCATTTGAAAACCCACTGCAGCGAAGAAGAATGGGAAGCCATTACCGGCGAATTCAACGCCGTGCGCGCCCAGGTGGCCATGAATGTCGGGGACGCAGAACGGGCGCAAACCTTCGCAAAATCTGCGCTGGCCCATGATCCGGTGTATCTGCCCACCTCTCGCACCGCGGCGTCTTCGGTTATTGGCGAATCCTTATTCGTGCAGGGCCACCTCAAGGAAGCCATTAACCGCATGCAGGACACCGAACAACTGGCGTTGGCGGAACATGCGCACCAGAACGTGATTTGGGCTTTGTGCCAGCAATCAGAGATCAGTGTCGCCCAGGGCTATCTGCAAAAAGCCTACAACATCCAGGAGAAGGCGCTGCAATATGCGGAAGACCACAGCCTGGAGCGTCTGCCCATTCTGGAGTTCCTGTACCGCATACGCAGTCAGATCATGTGGGAGTGGCACCATCTGGAAAGCGCGGAGCGATGCGCGCTAAAAGGCATCGAGATACTGGAAAGCCAGGGGGAGCGCTGGTTTATCCAAAGCTACGTGATGCTGGCGAAGATCGCCCAGGCGCGGGGACGTCAGTCGCTGTGCGCGGACTATGTGCAGAAGATTCACAAGATGCTGGCCTCCGGCGAATACCATATCGACTGGACCGCCAACGCGCACGCCGCCATGCTCTCTTATTGGGACGCGGTGCGCGATAAAGAATCCATTCAACGCTGGCTGACCGCGGCGCCGGAGCCCACGCCAGAGCAGGCCACCAACCACTTTACCCAGTGCAATATCCGCAACTGGGCGCGGGCCTACGTCAGTCTGGGAGATTTCGACAAGGCGCTGCCGCTGTTGGAAGGCATCCAAAGCATGGCGGAACAGTTTGGCCTGAAAACCGATATCAATCGCAACCATATCCATTTATCGCAGCTTTACTGGCTCAACGAGCAGCGTGAAGACGCCCTGCGCCACATGGCCATTGCACTCAAACTCGCCAGCACCACCGGCGCGGTGGGCAGTTTCCTGCGCATCGGTAAGGTGCTGATCAACATTCTCAAAGCCTTGATCAGCGAAGAGCAGTTGGATGAGATGGAAAAACAGCGGGCGGAACGCCTGATCCAACTGGCGCAACAACAAAGAGATTTCAGCCGCGCGATTCGCATTTCACTGGATGAAGCCATCATCCAGGATATTATCGACCGCCCTGACGTGCCGGAACTCATCCGCACCTCTCCCCTCACCCGTCGGGAGTGGCAAGTGCTCAGCCTTATCCATGCAGGTCTGTCCAACGACCAGATCGCCGAGCACATGAAAGTGGCGCCCACCACCGTGAAAACCCACATCCGCAGCCTCTACCAAAAACAGAACATCACCCACCGCTCCGAAGCCATCAATCTGGCGCGGGATCTGCTGAGTAAGATACAGGGGGAGTGAGCGCAGCTCCCCCTCATACCCACCCTCCGCCTCCTCCTCCCCCCTCATCCCCACTACTACGCCAAGAAAAAAGAGGGAGGGAGGATGTTCGGCCGGTTCGCCGCAGGCACCATCTCCATAACTGTAAAAATAACAACGTCTTCCACTTTCTGTGGGTGCAAGTGCGTTACCTGGTTTGGAGTTGTTAAGAGAGGCGACATGCAGGTTGATCGTGATTGGTGGCGCGGCGCAGTCATCTACCAAATTTATCCCCGTAGTTTTTTTGATTCCAACGGCGACGGCATCGGCGACCTGCCGGGCGTCACCGCAAAGCTGGACTATGTCGCCAGTCTGGGAGTGGACGCCATCTGGTTGTCTCCTTTCTTCACTTCCCCCATGAAGGATTTCGGTTACGACGTTTCTGACTATCGCAACGTCGATCCTATTTTCGGAACCCTGGAAGATTTCGAGACGATGGTGGCGGAAGCGCACAAGCGCGGCCTGAAAATCATCATCGATCAGGTGCTCAGCCACACTTCCGACCAGCACGCCTGGTTCAAGGAAAGCCGCAGCAGTCGCGACAATGCGAAAGCGGACTGGTATGTGTGGGCGGAGGCGAAACCCGATGGCACGCCGCCGAATAACTGGGTGTCTGTCTTTGGCGGTTCCGCCTGGGCGTGGGACAGCCGTCGTCGTCAGTACTATCTGCACAACTTCCTGACCAGCCAGCCTGACCTGAACTTCCATAATCCTGACGTGGTTGAACAAGTGCTCAGCGATGTCGAGTTCTGGCTGCAAAGAGGCGTGGACGGCTTCCGTCTCGACGCCATCAACTTCTGCTACCACGACAAGCTGCTGCGGGATAACCCCGCCAATACCGAAGTGGCGGAAGGCTCCATCGGCGTGCGTAAAGAAAACCCCTACGCCTATCAGCGTCATCTTTACGACAAGACACAGCCGGAGAACCTGCCGTTCCTGCAACGGGTGCGCGCCCTGTTAGAGAAATACCCGGGTACAACCACCGTGGGCGAAATCGGCGACGACAACTCCCTGGACACCATGGCCGCTTACACCTCCGACGGCGACAAGCTGCACATGGCGTACTCCTTCGATTTCCTGACCGAACAGTGCGACGCCAAGTTTCTGCGCAAGACTGTAGAAACCATCGAGTCAAAACTGGTGGACGGCTGGCCTTGCTGGGCGATCGGCAACCACGATGTCGCCCGCGTCGCCACGCGCTGGTGCGGACAGGAAGCGCCGCTGGCGTTGAACAAAGTCTTCATGACGATGCTGTTGACTCTGCGCGGCAGCGTCTGCCTCTATCAGGGTGAAGAACTCGGCCTGGTGGAAGCGGAGCTGGAATACGAAGATCTGGTCGATCCCTATGGCATCGCCTTCTGGCCGGAATACAAAGGCCGCGATGGCTGCCGCACGCCGATGCCCTGGAAAGCTGAGCAGGAGCATGCCGGCTTCACGACTGGAAAGCCCTGGCTGCCGGTCCATCCAGAGCATGTAGCCGCCGCCGTGGCGGAACAGGAGGATGCGGAAGATTCCCTGCTGCATACCTATCGGGAATTCCTGGTCTGGCGCAAGGCGCAACCGCTTCTGCAGAAAGGCGATATACGCTTCCTGCCAAGCCCACAGGATACCCTCCTGTATGAGCGCAGCCTGAACGGCGAACGCATGTTGGTGGCGCTGAACCTGTCGGCGCAAAGCGTGGATATCGAACTGCCCGCCGGAGCCAAAACGGTGGTGAGCGATCTCAGCGTTCTCAATGCGGAATGGAGCGACGCCTGCGTGCACCTTCCTGCATACGGAATCGGTATTTGTCAGCTGGCGTAAACAACGCCGGCAATCAAGTTAAGAGGGTCCAGCCATGGCCAGCGTAACGCTAAGAAATGTCTGCAAAAGTTATGACACGGTAGAAATATCCAAAGACATCAATCTGGATATTGAAGACGGCGAATTCGTCGTCTTCGTCGGCCCGTCCGGCTGCGGTAAATCCACCTTGCTGCGGATGATCGCAGGCTTGGAGGAAATCACCTCCGGCGACCTGTTCATCGGCGAAGAGCGCATGAACGAAAAGGCGCCCATGCAGCGCGAAGTCGGCATGGTGTTCCAGTCCTACGCCCTGTACCCCCACATGAACGTGGCGGAAAACATGGCGTTCGGTTTGAAACTGGCGAAAACCGCCAAAGCCGAGATCGACAAGCGAGTGGAAAACGCCGCGCGCATTCTGCAATTAGAGCATCTGCTGCAACGCAAGCCGAAAGACCTGTCTGGCGGACAACGTCAGCGGGTGGCTATTGGCCGGACCATGGTGCGCGAGCCCAAGGTGTTCCTGTTCGACGAGCCTTTGTCCAACCTAGACGCCGCTCTGCGGGTACAGATGCGTATTGAGATATCCAAGCTGCACAAACGTTTGCAGAGCACCATGATCTACGTCACCCACGACCAGGTGGAAGCCATGACCATGGCGGACAAAATCGTCGCGCTGGATCACGGACGCATTGCTCAGGTGGGCAAGCCACTGGAGCTTTACCACTATCCGTCCAACAAATTCGTCGCCGGCTTCATCGGTTCACCCAAGATGAACTTCGTCACCTGCGCGGTGCTGGAAGCCAGCGCTCATTCCGTCAAAGTCTCACTGCCAGGAGCCATCGACCTGATCGTTCCAGTTAATGGCGCAGGACTGAAAACCGGCGATAAGGCGACCCTGGGCATTCGTCCGGAGCATTTCGTCAGCGCGGAAGAAGGCGAAGTCATCCTCAATGGCGTGGTGAATGTGGTTGAACGACTCGGCTATCAAACCCTGGTGCACGCCGACGTAGAAGGATTCGACAGCACCCTGACCCTGCGTACGCCCGGCGCCAATCCTGTACGGGAAAATCACCCGATTGCTTTGGGCCTCAAGGCGCATAACTGTCATCTGTTCAAAGAAGACGGCAGCGCCTGCCCGCGTCTTTATGTGGAGCCTGGCGTAGAGCTGTAAGCCAACGCCGGAATAGAAGCTGGAGATTGCCCGCTGCTGGCGCCAGTTCAGCGGCGTTAAAGGATTACTGCGACCGCAGTGATAAGACGGATCAAGCGATTCCTGTGTCGCTCACTCCGTCTATGTAAGCACCTCGACCCTGAGTGTTTACTCAGCGCTTTGCCCGGCCTTCGCCGGGTTTTTTTTCGTCTGCCGCGGTTGTTTCCTGTTCACGCTCATCGCTTTCCTGCAGGGCTTTCTCTTCCTTTAATAAGTCGGCGGCGCCGGAAAAATCAAATCCCGTGTCTTCGTCCAACTGCTCTGGATCGAAACGGACGCCACAGCCCGCTTTCACTAATGGAGGCGGCTTACTTTGTCCTGTCTTTCTCGACATATCGACTCCTACCCAAATCAGGATTTTGGAATGCTGTAAAGCAGAACCTGCTTCTGCTGAATCTCCAGGGTTTTACTGGCTTTCCCTCCCAGCTTTTCCGCCAGACGCCGCGAGCGGGCGTTCATGGGATGGATCAGGCTGACCAGAGAGGACGCGCCCACGTGCGAAAACGCCACATCCCTGATCGCTTGCGCCGCTTCATAGGCATAGCCCTGCCCCCAGGATGCGCGACGCAATAGCCAACCGATTTCCATACCTGGCCATCCCTGCGGATAATAGAGTCCCGCACGCCCCAGCAGACGCCCGCTCTCAATCTCCTCCAACGCCCACAAACCATATCCCCGCAGACGCCAATGGCCGAGCATCAGCGCGAGGCTTTTCCAGGCTGCGTCCAAATCATACCCCTGGCCGTTCGCCATGTACCGCATCACTTCGTCGTCAGCCAGCATCTTGGCGTAATCCGGCAAATCCGCTTCCGTAAACTGGCGCAACCTTAAGCGCTCCGTCGTCAGCGTGAGCGGCGCTTTAATCTCAATACTTTGCATAGGTTTCGCGTCTTTCCATAGAGTCCGTGCAGATAATGGCTTTATTCAGCTTTCTACTACACTTGAATGAAGTTAATTAATTATATGCATCCTGGGTTAAGTCAGTTATTTATTATAGATATATCAACAAATTGATTTATAAACATATTTTCTAAAAATGAGTGATGACAGACAGATTTAACTAGACTTAAAAGTGGAACACCTGCAATTGGGACAGCAATGAACGCACTGGAACAAGAGTTCGGTTTTCAAGACATTGTGGAAAACGCCGCTGACGGCGTCTTGGTCACCAAAGCCTCGCCCTTGGACGATCCTGGCCCGGAAATCGTTTACGTCAACAGCGCCATGGAGGACTTGTCCGGTTACTCCAGAAATGAACTTCTCGGCGCCACTCCCAGAATGCTGCAAGGACCATTAACCGATGCAAGCGCCTGCCGACGCATTCGTCGCGCCTTGCAGGAAAAGTCACAAGTGCGTTGCAGGCTGCTGAACTATCGCAAAGACGGCAGCCAATACTGGATCGAAATCAGCATTATGCCGTTGTTGGATAAAAGCGGCGCGGTCAGCCATTTCGCTGCAATCCAACGGGATATCAGCGCGTATGTGAAACTGGAGGAGCACTTCTCCAAAGCCGCCGGTAAAGACGAAACCACCTTGCTCGCCAACAAGGACCATTTCCTTGATGGACTGGACAAAGAATGGCGCCGCGCCTATCGACATCATTCGCTGTTCTCGCTACTCACTTTTCAGGTGGACCAGTTTAACGCCTCCCATGCCAGAGATTCGGAGCAAAGCCAGCAAATGCTGGCGCTTATCGGCGCGACCTGCAAAGCGGTATTCCGTCGCGAGGACACCCTCGGACGCATCGGAGAAAACGAATTCGCCGTATTGATGCCGGAAACGGATCTGCGTCAGGCGGGCCTTGCCGCAGAGCGACTGCGTAGCAAGCTGGCGGCGCTGGTGGACCGCCACCCCAGCATCCGGCCGCCGTTTACAGTCAGTATCGGCATTACCCAGAACCAGTTGTTGGATGAACGCCCGGAAAGCGTTCTCAACCGCGCCCGCCAGGGCCTGATCAAAGCCGGCGCTCAGGGCGACCGGGTCACGATTGTGGAAATCTGACAGGCGAAACAGGGCGTAAGATCAGAACAAACAATAGAGGCAAACGGATGAGCAAGGCAGAAACCCCTTTGGAGCTAAGCGAAGAGCAATGGCTGCACATCAACGAAACCATCACCATGCTTACGCTGGCGGTGGCGCAGATCGAAGCCTCCATTCTGGAAAGCGAGAAATCTTTCGGCCGTTTGACCCAGTCCTTCACGACCATCGTGGAAACCGTCAACTCCGCCCCAGACCCATCTACACAAGCCCATGAACTGAAATTGCAATTGGACGGATTAAAGAAAGACGTCCATAACGCCGTGGTCGACTTCCAGTTTTTCGACCGCTTGGCGCAACGCCTTTGCCACGTAAAGGAAAGCCTGGGCGAACTGGGCGGACTCTTGCAGGCACGCGAACGTCTGGACAAACCGGAAGAATGGAAGAACCTGCAACAGGAACTCAAAGGTCGCTACACCATGGCCTGCGAGAGAGAAATGTTCGATATGATCCTCAATGGCGTCGCCATTGAAACCGCTTTAGCCCACTTCAAAGCCAACTATCTGGATGAGATGGCAAAACAAAACGAAGATGACGGAGAAATCGATCTGTTTTAAACACGTAAACCGCCCCCTTCTCTACAGCGCTACTTTCACTTACTCCTTTTTCATGACTGGCGTTAGTCCCAAAGGACGATTGATCAAAAAACAGGCACAAATACAATAACGCCAGCATTATTTCTGTTTGTAACCCGGCCTCTTCTTACAGCAGTTCAGGTTCCCCTGCCCTGATTTACCTGAGCCTCATTTTTAAGGGAGTAATTTCTCATTAATGTGAATGTGGATGTATATCTAATTGAGAGTTAAGTTTTGAAATAAATTCTCCATCATTGAGCTTAACACTTGTTTCCCTACGGATACGCAACTTCCACATTTTGGGGTTTTCACAATATTTATAATATGAATGTGAAAGCCAATTCCAGCTTCCCACTACTATTTCTAGGCCGTCAACAATTAATATTTTTTCGTGTGTACCTTCTGGAAGTCTGATGATATTTTTATCCCCTAAAATTTTCCGGTATTCCTTTATCAGTCTGTGATCTCCATCGTCAGCGTCGCGGTGGTCCATATGGTTGTAACCATAAAATACGGTGATATTTATTCCTCGGTCTTGGGCTTCTTTAAGCAACTTTAGAGGCGGGTGAGGCTGATAGGGATTGGTGCGAATCCAAGGTACGATAATTTTAAACGAACTGCGACAGCTCGTGAGCAGTGAATGGAATGCTTCGATATGTGTAGTGGTCTAATAGTCCCGGACACATTAATAAGAGACAATACCCGTCAACGATTAAGGTGTCAGCATGAGTCAGAAAAAGTCGTATAAGCAGTATACAAAAGAGTTTAAAGAAGAGGCCGTTTCCTTGGTGCGCGACCAAGGTTATTCCGTCCCAGAAGCGGCTAAATCCCTCGGCATTAGCGCCAATATGCTCTACAAGTGGAAGGAAAAGATTGAAGCTCAACTTGAAAATCAGGTTCTGGCTGAAGACGAGCGCGCCGAGTTAAAACGGCTTCGCAAAGAAAACAAAGAGCTGCGCATGGAAAAGGAAATTCTAAAAAAGGCTTCGGCCTTCTTCGCGAAAGAAATGAAATAAAGTTCGCCTTCATTCAGGCAGAGTCGAATCGCTTCCCTGTGAAAGTGCTTTGCCGGGCTCTGCGTGCAAGTCGATCAGCATTCTATGCCTGGCGACGGCGCTCCGCGCCGGTGATCCGGTTTGATGAGCTGCATCTGCATCGGCGAATGAAGCGACTGTTTAACGCTTCTCGAAGCAGTCTGGGCAGTCGAGAGATGATGAAGAAGCTACGCGAAGAAGGCTTTCAGGTGGGACGCTACCGGGTTCGCAAGCTCATGAGGCGGCTTGGTCTTCAGGTCACGCAACGCGTTGCTTACAAAGCCACTACAAGGCGCAAACACCATCATGCGGTGGCGGATAACTTGTTGAATCAGAATTTTAATCCTACCGCGCCCAATCAGGTTTGGGCTGGCGACGTGACCTATCTGAAAACAGGAGAAGGCTGGATATATCTGGCCATTGTCATGGATTTATATTCCCGAAGGATCGTCGGGTGGCGCATCGATAAGCGCATGACAACGAGCCTGGTCAGCCAGGCGCTGATCAAGGCCTACAATTTGCGGAAGCCGCCCAAGGGCCTGGTATTCCATAGTGACCGGGGCTCTCAGTACACCAGCGGACATTATCGAAAACTGCTGGAAAAGTATGAAATCAGGGCAAGTATGGGCGATGTAGGAGCCTGTTGGGACAATGCGGTGGTTGAACGCTTTTTTGGTAGCCTTAAGCATGACTGGATATTAAAAATCCCCCAGCCCACCCGGGAACACATGAAGCAGGATGTCGCAGCCTACATGAGGTATTACAACCTCGAAAGACTGCATACGGCGAACAATGATATGTCGCCGGTTAATTATGAAAACTCTCTAAAGAAAGTGTCCGGTGGGATTTGACCAGAACAATGCTCACAATCTTGGTAGTAAGTTATATCCTTAAAATTTGTTGCGGCATTATAGAGGCTGCTTTGGCTTTCCATTTCGACTAGAAATTGATTGGCACATGTTTTTGCCAGTTTTTCTAAGTACCTTCCAGCGGAAATAAGGCGTTGGTAATTGCCGACTACAATGAATTGCTGCTTTGCCCTGGAAACCGCCACATTTATAAGGTTAGGCTTACTATTTTGGAAAAAATCTCGATCATTAACCCGGAATATAACTGGAGAATATATTATTACCTCGAATCCTGTTCCTTGAAATTGATGAACTGATCCTATCTTTAATGCTTCGTTGTTTTTAAGCCGCGCCCCATAGTGTATCGTCAGTAATTGTCTTTGGTTTGAGTATGGGGTAATGATGCCCACGTCTTTGGTAATGTCGTAGCCTGCTTCAGAGAGTTTATCCAGCAACGAACCGATAGCTTCAACCTCGTCTATGTTAGTATTTGGTAGATCGCCTTGCTTACCTTGCACTCCATAGAACATAAGGTTGAAAGCGCCCATTCTATCAAATGCTTGCTGAATGTTTGCTTTGGGAGCGGTGGTTTCGATGCTCACGCCCTTATAGCCAGCCAAATCCATAAAGAGTTCGGCAATGGCGGGCTGACAGCGTCGATGCTCATCAAGCAAAATTCCATTGCCTACATCAGATACGTGCCCTGTTTCTGTTCCAGCAGCCCGATGATAAGCTGTAACCAGTGCAGGTGAGACTGCTTCATAAAGTGCATTGTCATCATGGAAATACCGAAGTCGAAGTCTTTCTCGTGCGCTAGAGCTTAGGGTTCGGACGGGTTCTATTTGAAGAGGATCACCAACTAAAATAGTTCGTTCACTACGGCATAGTATTGGCACCATAGACTCTACTGATACCATGCCAGCTTCATCAATTAGGCTCAAGTAATGAGGCTTAACTTGTTTAAAATCAGCAATATCACGGTAACCAGCAAGTTTTTGAATAGAAACTAATGGGGAGGCTAATACTGGGTATGCAAGAGAAAGCACTCTATAAAAATCGTTCAGCTTCTCTTTCCACTTATAAAAGCCACTATCCGTCTGACCAATCAAGAGACTCTGCCATAGAGGTAAAACAGCAACAACCTGTTCGCGTTGCCGAAGTAACTCCTGCCAGAGAAAATCTATAGATATTTCGAACATCTTCCGTTGCTCCGAAATAAAGCGCTTACGGAGTACATCAATCCAGTCATTCTCGGGATAAGCTTTTTCCAGCGCACTAACTGCGTCATAGTATTCTTGCAATAGCTGCTTCTTTTTCTCAAGATCCTCGATACTTGTTTTTAGTTGTAACAGTGATTCTTGTCTCGCGGCTTCTCCAGAATAATTTTTAAAATCGTCAAGAAGCTGGTTAGCAGTAGTCTTATTGAAGAAAGACATTCGGTTACGGGCGAGCTCAGATAACTTCATATGGCTATGCTCAGATAGACTATATGATTTCACATCAGAGGGGTGATTTGACTTAATTTGTTTCCATGCTTTTTCGTATTTATCGGAAAAGAATCTGAAATAAAATCGTCCCAAAGAGCATTGGGGATATTTAATGAAATGATGCTGAATAGCTTTACTAATCCAGCTACCTAACCACTCCCCATATTCATTCTTAGAAAACGTCGGCCCTATTAATTTGTCGTAGCTGTGAAAAATTTCTTCTTTTGCACGGATATAGTGACTGGAGTTTTCCTCGCATTTCTTGATGGTTTCATCGCATAGGGTTTTCAATGTTAATAGATTGGAATGCTCTGGCTGGGACGACATTCCTAAGCTTGAACACTTGTTGATTATAATCGCTCTTATCGAATCGCACTTTTCAATAAATTGGGGAATATTATCACAATCAAGCTGACGGAATGCTTTTTGAAAATTCTCCTGTAGCGTGCAAAATTCGTCAAAGCTTTTATCGAGTATTGACTTAATCTGTTTCAGTTCGTTTGCATGATTTTTATGAACGCCTTCGTCGTAGCATTCTAAATTGAGTTGATCAATTAACCGATCTATACGGTTAACTTCTGCACTAACCTGGTCTTTGCTGCCACTTTGAAAAAACAACCAGTTCAGCGGTTTAAGCTTAGGGTCTTCCCTAAGATCATCAATAACGTTTTCTACTGCTTTTATTGCTGTTGAGGTTACCAGAATACCTAGATTACGGTCTTTACCATGGATAATGGCAAGTGCTCTTTCTACAATCTGGCTGGCAATCAATGATTTGAATAGAGTGGTTTTACCTGTGCCTGGAGCGCCCTGAACAGCTATTAATGAAATGTTGTTGCTGACTTGCAGGAGAGAGTTCATTTGCCCGTGACTTAAGGGATATTTTTCCTCAAAAGCACCATATGGGAAGCTCATAATTTTGGCTTCCTTGGGATTCTCATTTGATGTTGCGTTAATGTATTTCTCTAATAGTGGGAAATTATTGATGTTTTCAATGGATAGGTTTTTATAGTCTTTTAATTGCTCATTTATGTTGAAGTCAGTATTAGATTCTTGGCTGATTAGCATATTAAAGCCGAGTTCTAGTGATATTTTCTTCCGCCACCCACTGCTTTTTTCAAACTTTGAAGCCTCTGTTAATGACTTTAACTTTCCCTTTATCCACTTTAAAAATGACTCAAAGAGGACATTAAAGTTATCTTCTTTTTTCTCCATACATGCAGCGATAATGCTCGTCATGTGGCGATCTGAGCCCAGCTCTTGAATATTTGTGTCTAATAGTTGAAGGAATGTCTGCTCTATTGTATCAACTTCAATTCCTTGCTTTACCGGTATATGGATATTAAGCTCTTCGCCAGTGAGCAGATTATCAGATAGCCTATATCTAAATAATGGATAGTAGTTGGTTTTACCTTGTTCGATAAACCGCAGTAGTGGAAAGCCGACTTGAAGAGTTTCGACGGATATTTCGTTGTCGTTATTGCTTGTTACGTAGCGACGCTTGAGAAATGATAATTGTTCTGGGGTTAGTGAGAAGTTAATTCCATTGTCGTCCTCTGTAATGTCGCCCTTTTTAATCAGTAGCTGTTGGTTATCATTAATATCCTGTGCTGAAATTTTACTATTCTCTATACCAGCAGCCTCGACAAAACCTGACCAGCCTTTAATTACTTGATGAGTTTTGTTGGTGTCCATTTACGAATTACTATCCATTTTTTGGGAACCAAATCTGGGCCCCAATTGAGTTTCACACTTCTAGTTACAGTTGCTCAAGGCTGCCCCAAAATAGCCTCAAAACTCCGAGAGAATCAATCCGGTTTTGTCGGAGGCTGTTTTATTTGAGTCATGCAACTACAGAGTCGGTTTGTTGATAATACAGGTTTTCGTACTCGGCGGGAGGCACATCTCCTATCGGCTGTAACAATAGATGATTGTTGAACCACTCCCTCTAGATGTGGGCCACCTGTTCGATTTTATCCAGCCCTTTCCAGGGCCCGTTTTTGTGGATAACCTCCGCTTTGTATAAGCCGTTGATGGTTTCTGCCAAGGCGTTATCGTAGGAGTCTCCTACGCTTCTGACAAAGACCTTAAACCCCGCCTCCGCCAAGCCCGTTAAACAAGGGTTGGCGCCGCTTGATGCGCTATGGTTTTATGAGGAGGGTCTGGAGATTTATCGCTAAGCCGATTGCGGCTATTTCTTTCTGGGTAAATTAGCTTCATAGCGGATATCAAAGCACTCTATTAAGAGCGTGGCCAGATTCCGAGAGGCACAGCGCCAGGGCATTGCCCACCCCCTTTCAAACCTAATAGGGACACCGATATGAAATTGCCAAAAGCCATTCTTCCCCTCGTCGCGCTGGTCGCCGCCTCTTCCCTATCGTTCGCGTCCGATGAGGCGCAGGTTTGGGTGACGGAGGGTCCTTACGTCGCGGAGAAGGCGTTCTCTTTCGAACTCCCTCTGGAGGTTCTGGCTAACAAGTTATTTGTTGAAGTGGAAGTTGGCGGCGCGCCTCGGCGTTTTGTTTTTGACACCGGTTCGCCTTCGATGATGAGTGCGAAGCTCGCGCAGGAGTTAGGCCTGAAAGGCATCGACAAACGGCAAGGGCGAGATTCTCACGGGGCGATCGTCGAGAGTGAGATTGTGCAGGCGGATTTGAATGTCGGGGGAACGGTTTTCCATAAAACGCCGCTCTTCGTAGCGGATTTTCCAAAGACGGCGCAGTGCTTGTTTGATGGCGTACTCGGCTCTGAAGTGCTGCCGCTTTGCGCCTGGCAGATTGATTTATCCTCCTCCGTACTGCGTTGTCATTCCGAGTTATCGAAGCTGGACCACCTCGATAAAGCCAAAAAGCAGACTCTGTATGACTTTGGTTATCCGCATGCGCCGATATTCGATATTCAGTTCGCGGACAAGGCCAAAAGCAAGGCAATGTTTGATACCGGTTCGCCCGAGTATCTGGCGGTTTCTCCTCCTGATTTCGAGGGCGCAAAGCGCAACGGCGGCGTTGGCGCCAGCCTCTCGGGCGCGGGTTCGCTCGGTGGCTCGTTGGGCGGCGCGGCGCCAAACAAAGAACAACTGCAGATGCAGTTTAAAAACCTGTCGATCGGCAATGTTGAGTTAGGTCGGGTTGGCGCGCTGTTGCGAGAATCGCCGCCCAGTCTGATTGGCGCATCCGTGCTGGAGCACTTTATTGTCACACTGGATTCACGGTCTTCCTCTGCTTACTTTCTCCCGTATCGCGACGGACCTTTCTCGCGCTCGTCGTATGGGTTTGGTCTGAACTTCGAAGAGACGCCTAGGGTTTCCCTGGTTTGGAACGATTCACCCGCCAAGGCTGCGGGATTGCAGGTCGGTCAACCCATCACGTCCATTAACGGAGAGCCGGCCAATACCTCTTGCGAGAGCATTCGTAGCGCCATGCGCGCGATGTCGGAAGGCGACGTTATTGAACTCACGTGGGAGGGCGGCGCGGCCAGGCTAAAAAGGGAAAGAACGTTAACGGACTGATCCCCGTTAACGTTCGAATGCGGAAGCAATGCCGAAACAATGCAGAAGCGCGGCTTTCCGCACTCCCCTCAGTAATACAAAAACAGCTTCAAATCATCAAAGTACACGTCGTTGTCGTTACCGGCTTTGCGTACGCCTCCCATGCTCACGCGCAGGGTGCGGGCGCCGCTGGGGAGCTGGCCTGAGACCTGCCGGGCTTCCCAGGATTGCGAGCTTTTACTGGTCAGGACGTCATCTCCCGCCCAGGCCAATGCAGCGCCGTCGGCGTCTAAAGCGATCAGTTGCAGACGGGGTTCATCAGCGCCGCTCCAGGTGGAGAGCATGGCGCTGAATTCCGCGTAGGCGTCGCCAGCATCTATTTCCGTGGCGTAGGCGGACAAGTCAATTTCCTGTATGACCTGTTCTTCACAGCAGTCGGAAGGCGCGCCTTTGCCGAAGCCGCGTCCGGCGAAATAATAGGTTCCTTCAGCGGGACCAAAACCACCATTGTCGTTGGCGGTGATGGCGTTCATCATGCCTTTTTGCAGATTCCATCCGCTCATGTCCCCGGCTTCCGCATCGCCATTGAGAATCAGGTTATCGGTGCGGGTTCCGGCGATATCGAAACTGGCGACGTCACTCCAAGCGGACCAGTTCATATGTTCATCCCGCACTCGGGCGCGCCAATACCAGGTCGTCCCCGGACGCAACGCCAGCTCCGGCCGACTCTGGCCTGCGTAGGCGTCATAGCTGGAAGTATGGGTGTTCTGCTCGCTGTAGCGCTTGTTCCAGCGATAGTAGTCATCGCCGCCGACACGCACTGAACTGGCGCTCAACATGTCGCTCAACTGCAGATTAAAAATGTCCGCATCCGCCTGCGTATCAATAGCGACATATCCGCTTTCATGATCGCCCTCGACCTCATCGGCAGGACCGTAGTACAGATTCTGGCGGCGCGTGCGGTTGCCCCAGATATCGTAAACCGCGCCGTCGAACTCGGGACTTTCCGACACTTGCCAATGAACCGCGCGCACCGCATCCGGCATAGCCACCTGCACGCCCAGCTCCACGGCGCTGGCGTCCTGCTCACCGGTTCCCGCCGTGACCAGAGGAAGATTGATATTGTCCTCGACGGAGAAGGTGAGGCTGTCCACCACAGAGAATTCCGTGTCGCCGTCAAAGCCGCCTTTCTTGCGCTCCAGCGTCATCGTCGGCGCGTCGCCGAAATGGAAGGTCAGCAGGTTATAGCCGAACTCGCTGCGGCTGATTTCGAAAGTATCGTAATCGCGGATCTGCTTGGCCTGATGATCCGCATCATCCAGCGGTTCGATGTAGCCGGAGGCGCTGGCGGCGTTGAGCCACAGGTGATTCACATCCCGTGACTGTCCTCGGGAATAGGCGTGAGTATGACCGAAAAGGTGCCCGGTCACCGCGCCGGTGCGAGCGCTGTATTGCTCCAGCTCCGCCACCATTTCACAACTGCCGATGCTCTCTCCCACGTTCCACATTTCCGACAGGCAACCGTGATGGAACATCCCCAGCACAAAGTGTTTGCCCTGCACTTCCGCGTCGTTCAGCGTTTCTTTCAGCCACTGCCGTTGCACCGCCAGCGTATCCCGGTTGAACGCGCCATGGGCGCCGGAGATCGTGTAGCTGTCCAGCCCGACCAGACGCAGGTCCATGTAGTCCAGGTAGTACCACTTGTCTTCGTAACCGATAGAACCATTTTCCGGCGGCGCCATATAGCTGCGGTACAGACGTAATTCAGCGTCGCTGTAATAATCGTGATTCCCGGGCACAGTCACCAGCGGCACATAGGGCGTGATGGCGGCGAGACTGCCGAACAACTGCTCGCGCCAGTTCTGGCGATTGCCGCCCACTTGCACTACATCGCCGGAAATCGTGATGGCGGCGATGTTTTCCGCACAGGTCTGCGGTTGCGCGGCATCACATTCATGCTGCAGAAAACCCTGGTTCACCACATTGGTGAGCACCTTGGCGTACTCATCCCGATCCAACTGGGTGTCGCTCAACGCGATGACGCGCGCCTGCTCCACGCCATCCCCCGCCTGGGGCCAGGTTTTGAAAGCGTAACGCGGCGTCGCCCGCTGTTCCCCCAACACCTTGGTGACCACGTAGTACTCATACAACGTATTGGAGCTGAGCTGATGTATCGGCGCTTTACGCACCAAGCCGTCAAGGGAATGAGACTCCGCGCTGACGCGGGTGAATTCGCCCTTGCCGTCGAAGGGGCGCACCCATACTTCCGCATTGCTTTCTCCCGTTTCGAACATCACCGTCATTTGATCGGACGCGGGAGCCTGCAGATAGGGTTGCACGATAAAATCCGGCGCGGTGGCGCTGCTCGGCGGCTCGACATCAGAGCCAGGCGGGTCGGTGGGGTCCTGGTCGCCGGAACAGCCGGCCAGAGCGAAGGCGAGACCGCAGGCCAACCAAGCAAGTCGTTTATGAAGCATGAGATATTCCTTGTAGGTTATGAATCCGGCAGCCAAACAGCGTCCCTCTGTTTGTCTGAAGCGACAGGGCCTGCACGTGTCAGGTCCTGCCTTCGCGGCTTGCCGCCTCGCAGGCGCATCCCGGCGCCCGGTTACCAACACGTCAATATCAGCGTCGTGTTAATAACTGGCGAATCATCTGGTTCGGACCAAGATAAAGTTGGAATATTTCATTGGAATTTCCATAAAATTTCATAAACAAGGCAGTTTTATGACCGCTGGTACGAACCAGATTGTCATATTTATGTCACGCCGATTCGCTGTAATGCGCCAAAGCCAACACCGGACGCGGGTCCGCGCCGGAAAAGACGTAAGGAATGAATTGTGAATCAGGCAGCCGCTTATCTGTCTCTCGCCGCCAAACTGCAGCAGCGCATTCTCAACGGCGAATTGCCCGCCGGCAGCAAGCTTCCCTCGGAACGCGCTTTATGCGCCCTATTCGAAGTCTCCCGCGTCAGCGCCCGCGACGCCCTGCACGCACTGGAGTCACAGGGATTGATCTATCGTTTGAATCGTATGGGCTGGTTCGTGGCGCCGCCGGTGTTTATTTACGATCCCACCCGCAGCAGCAGTATTCAGGAAGAGGCGATCAACCAGCATCGGGCGCTGACCACGGAACTGCTCAGCGCCGGGCGGGAGACACCTCCGATCCAGGTCAGCAAGGCGCTGAAACAGGCGCCGACGCAGAGCGCCTTTGTCGTCACCCGTCGCCGCGCGGTGGACCAGCGCTGGGTGTTGCTGGAAGTCTGCTACTTTCGGGAATCCGCCTTCCCTGATCTGCTCTCCCATGATCTGGCCGGGTCTCTCACCGCACTGGTGCGGGAACAATACGGCTATCGAGCCAGAGAGCTGGACGTCAGCATCTCCTCCTCGCCTCTCAGCCACAGCCATGCGCAACATTTGCAGGTGCGGGAGGGCAGCCCTTCTCTAAAACTGGAGCGTCAGGTGAAAGTCGCTGGCGAACCTATCGCGCTGGAGCGAGAATTCTGGCTGCACGACGCCATTGAAATGCGAGTGAAAGGACAAGGTAGCTGAGGCATGCGCGAAGACGCCGACGTAAGATTTATCTCTCTCAAGACACACCAGCTCAGCGAGGCGTTCGCCGCTTATAAAGCGGGGCTCTATACGTCCATCGACACCGCGTTCGGATGGGATGAAGACTATCAAACCCAGCGCTTTCACAGCCGCTACGCGGTGGAGGATCTGTACTGGATCGTCAGCGCCGACAGACGGGTCGGCCTGCTCTGCTATCGGTTGCATGAGGACGCGCTGCATCTGCATTTGCATTTGCATTTGGCGTTAATCTTCAGAGAGGCGCAAAGTCAGGGGCTGGGGTCGCAAGTGATGGCGCAATTACATCGTCTGGCGCAAGAGACGCAGCGCCCGATCACCCTTTCCAGCTTCAAAGATAACCATGGGGCGATTCGCTTCTACCGTCGCCATGGCTACCGGATTACCGGGGAAGATGCTCATTTTGTGGAGCTGGAGCGCGGCTGGGATCAGCGCGCCTAGCCAGGGTTCTCCGCATACCAGCGCTTCACCGAGGAGGCGATTTTTTCCAGGGGTAAAACGTCATCGGCGGCGTTGAGTTTCACCGCCGCGCCGGGCATGCCCCACACCACGCTGGAGGCTTCATCCTGGGCAATAGTGTAGGCGCCGACCTCATGCAGACGCAGCAGTCCAGCAGCGCCGTCCTTGCCCATGCCAGTCAGCAATACCGCCATGGCGTTGGCGCCGGCGGCTTTGACCACCGAGTCGAACAACACATCCACGCTGGGGCGATGACGATTCACCGGAGGGGTTTCACTGAGACGACACACGTACTTGGCGCCGGTGCGCACCACTTCGAGGTGATATTCGCCGGGAGCAATGTACACCCGCCCCATGGTGATGGGAGCGTTGTCGTAGGCCTCCTCCACTTTCATGGGCAAACGTCGGTCCAGACGTTCCGCAAAGGAGCGCGAGAAGGCGCCGGGAATATGCTGGGTGATGACGATGCCCGGCAGGTCCATGGTCAACCCATCCAGCAGGTCACGAATGGCGTCCAGTCCGCCGGTGGAAGCGCCGACGGCGATCAGCTTGTCCGTGGTGGCGAACACCGGTTGCGGCCTCTCGCCGGCGGCGACTTTCTGATGCTGCGTTTGCAGCCGCTGTTGCTTGAGAAGCAGTTTGTCGTGAGGGATGCGCGCGGCGGTGATGACTTTATCAATAATTTCCTGGGCCTTTTCCTCGATGCCCTCGCGCAAATCGATCTTGGGTTTGGCGATGAAGTCCACCGCGCCGCACTCCATGGCGTCCAGCGTCACCGCGGCGCCCTGCTCGGTCAGACTGGAAATCATCACCACCGGCATGGGACGCAAACGCATCAGATTGCGCAGAAAAGTGAGCCCGTCCATACGCGGCATTTCCACGTCCAAAGTGATGACGTCCGGACTGAGCGCCTTGATCTTATCCCGCGCCTGATAGGGATCGCCGGCAGTGTCCACCACTTCCAGCTGTGGCGATTGATTGAGAATTTCCACCAGAATCTTGCGCATCAGCGCTGAATCGTCCACCACCAGGACTTTGTATACCTTCCCCGCTCCGCTACTCATAATTGTGCCTCGTCATTATTCGTTCAAATGCGCCGGAAACCTCCATCCCGCTCAGAACAAGTCCACATCTCCCGCGACCTTGGTATGGCTCAACTCGTCCATATAATGTTCTTCACGCTGAATCACCGTATCGTTATGCAGAGACTTCAGACGCTTCATCATGACTTTGCCGTTGGAGGGGTCATATAGGATCTTGCGCGGGTAATCGCCGCCCACGTCCTCCGACATAATCTTGAAACCGTCCACCTCCAGATAACGGCGCACGAAGTCGATATTCTTCTCCCCTACGCTGCTCATGCCGCGAATCACATTAGCGCCGCCGAATATCTTCACCTCGAGAGTGCTGCGTTTGCCAGTGAGCTTCATGACGTCGTTGATCAGATGCTCCATGGCGTAGTTGCCGTAGCGAAACGCGTCGCTAAGGATATCCATGCGGCCGCCGCCGGCATTTTGCGGCAGCATAAAGTGATTCATGCCGCCCACGCCCGAGGACGGATCGCGCACGCAGGCGGAGATGCAGGAGCCAAGCACAGTGCCGATCAATTCCTGCTGGTTGGTGACGTAATACTCCCCGGGCATAATCTTGGCCATGAAGCGCCCCTGGTTCTGCACCCAGAAGCGATTCACATTCTGGAACCAAGGCAGACTCAGCGGCGGCGGTTGCGGTTTTTTCTGTGCGGAGTTCACGCTAGGTCACCTTTTGATAAATGGTTTGCCCCAGGGAGACAAACTGGCTGGACACGCCGTGCAGGGATTCGGAATGACCCATGATCAGGTAGCCTTTGTCCACCAGGCTGTCCGCATAGCGGGCGATGAGTTTCTGTTTGGTTTCGCGATCAAAATAGATCACCACGTTACGGCAGAAAATCACATGGTATTTGTGCTGAAAGGAGAACGGTTTGATCAGGTTCACCTGCATGAACTCAATGTTTTTCTGCAGCTCCGCAGACACCCGCGCCATGCCCGCGTTGGCGCCCTTACCGCGCAGTAACCAGCGTTTCTTGACCGCAGCGGGAATCGACTCGACGCGCTCCAGGGGATAAACGCCGCGCTGCGCCTTGCCCAGCACCTCGGTGTCGATGTCGGACGCAGTGATCCGCCAGCTCATCTTGGTGGCTTCCGTGGCCTCCGCCAGGGTCATGGCGATAGAGTAGGTTTCCTCGCCGGTGGAGCAGCCCGCCGACCATACCCGGAATTCTTTGACGCCGGCCTTGGCGTGTTCTGGAACCACCTTGTCGCGCAAAAACTCAAAGTGATGATTTTCCCGGAAAAAGGACGTGAGATTGGTGGTCAGCGCATTGATGAAATGAGTGAATTCTTCGTCCTTGTGCCGCTCCAGATACGCCACGTACTGATCGAAGTTGCTCAGTTTGAGCGCACGCACGCGCTTGGCCAGACGTGAGTAGAACATTTCATACTTATTGTCCTGCACCACGATCCCGGTGTGGTCGTAGCTCAGGGCGCTGAGTTTGGCGAAATGCTCCTGAGTGAAATTAAATTCCCGCGCCCGTTCGCCGGTATGCAGCTTATCGTTCATAAGCCGCCTTCCTTCAGTCTGCAAGACCAGGGAGTTGCGACTGCAGGGACAACATGCGCACGATCTGCTTCATGTAGTCCGACGCTTCCAGCCAATCGACGCCACCGCCATGACTGGCCTGTCGCCTTTGCGCCGCCAGCAGCAGTTGCAGCGCCGCCGCGTCCATGACCTCCACCTCCGAGCCATCGAGTTTGATGCGTTGCGAGGCGGAGGCGCCATTCACCTGCTCATAGATTTTTTCCACCGAACTGATGGAAAATGTGCCGGGCAACTTAATGGCGCCGGACTCATTGCCTTGATGTTGTTCGCTCATTCCTTGCTCCAGGATTCCATCTGGGTGAATGTTTCCGGATCGAGCAGTTTGTCCACATCGATCAGCACCACCATGCCTTCATTGCGATTGACGACGCCGGTGAGGTAGCGGGTGTCGAGCTTGGAGCCCAGTTGCGGACGCGCCTTGATATCCTTCTCCGCCACATCCATGACGTCCGCCACCCGATCCACCACCATGCCCATGGTGTGATGTTCCGCCCCGTCGGCCTTGTCCAACTCCACGGAGACAATGATCACCACGGTTTCGCGGTCGTAATCCGCCTTGGGCAACGCGAAGCGCACCCGCAGGTCAACGATGGGCACAATGCCGCCGCGAAAGTCGATGACGCCCTTGATGTACCTGGGCACATTGGGAATTTCCCGTGGTCTGTTCCAGCCCCGAATTTCCCTCACGCGCAAGATGTCGAGGCCATAGGACTCGTCACCCAGCCAGAAGGTCAGAAATTGCAGGTTATTGTCCGCGCTCTGCTGCGCATTCTGTCGCTTATCCATCAGAACACTTCCCAGTCTTCGTCTGTTTGCGTTTTGTCCGCTTGCGGTCGCGCTGCTGTTTTAGCAACAGGTTTGACCTGCTGCGCCGACTTTTTGGTCGATTTTGGCTTCGTGGACTGCGCTGACACACTAGTGCCGGCGCCCTGTACTTTGAAGAAAGACATCAGTTGCACCATCTGCTGAACGCTTTCCAGCGAAGATTCCGCCGAGGATGCTGTCTCCTCCGCCAACGCGGCGTTCTGCTGAGTGATTTCGTCCAGTTCCATCACCGCCCGATTGACCTGCTCAATACCGGAACTCTGCTCTTCCGTGGCGGAAGCGATGTCGGAAATCAGATCGCTGACTTTCTTCACATGCAGGATGATTTCATCCAGATTCTTGCCGGATTCATCTACCAGATGAGAGCCCGTCTGAACTTTCTTCACGCTGTCTTCGATAAGGTCTTTGATTTCCCGCGCCGAAGTGGCGCTGCGCTGCGCCAGATTGCGCACTTCCGTCGCCACCACTGCAAAACCGCGCCCCTGATCGCCGGCCCGCGCCGCTTCCACAGAGGCGTTCAGCGCCAGTAGATTGGTCTGGAAGGCAATATCGTCAATGACGCCAATAATCTCGGCGATCTTGCGGCTGGCTTCGTTGATTTCGCCCATGGAGGAAACCGTTCGTTGCGTGACCTCTCCGCCTTTGGCGGCGGCGCTGCGCGCGAAGTTGGCGAGCTGATCCGCCTGGCGGGCATTGTCAGCCGTGTTGCGCACGTTGCTGGACAACTCTTCAATGCTGGAGGCGGTTTCCTCAAGGCTGGAACTTTGCTTTTCCGTCCGCTCGGACAGTTGGTTATTGCCGGTGGAAATCTCTTGATTGGAAGCGCGCACGCTTTCGCTGCTTTGATTCAATTGCGAAATAATATTGTCCAGGCGCACCATACTGCTATTTACCGCCTCCGACAGACTGGCGTACTGGCCCTCATAATCATCCCGCATGCGCCCCTGCAGATCGCCCTCCGACAAGGAACCCATCACCGAGCTGATATCCTCCAAAACGGAAGACATTACCTCTACCAGTTCATTCAGCCCTTGCGCCAGCGACTGGAAGAACCCGGACTTGCCCTTCATGGCCACCTGCACCTTTAAATCGCCTCTTCTGGCGCTTTCCACAATATGCTGAACTTCCCTTTCGGTAACGACCTGGTTTGTGACGTCGCGCCACTCCACGACAAAGCCAATGACCGCGTCGTTCTCGCCGCGAATGGTCCCGGCGGTCAGATCAAAGTGCGCGTCTCCCAGTTGCAACTTGGCTTCATGGGGGTGGCGTAGTCCGGCTAGTAAGTTGCGCTGATGGCTTGGGTTTTGATGGAAGAAATCAATACATTGCCCATCCAGTTTGTCTGCGTCGAATTGAGGTAAACGTTTTTTGATTTCAGATTCCGCATTCTTCAACACTTTTCTTACCGCCGGATTCATATAGACAATGCAGAAGCTTTCATCGGCCACCATAATAGCGGTTGAAGTCGTGTCCACCGCCTGTTTTAAACGACTGGTGACAATCAGCTGCTTGCGGTCTCTTTCCATTTGCTCCTTCAACTGATCTCGCATTAACCGCAGTTGGCCATAAACGCCTGCACGCTCCTCCAGATCTTGCTCCAAACTTCCCGCCGCAATATTTTTCGCAATGGCCTCCAGTTCCCCCGGTTCCCCTCCCAGACTGCCGGTAATAGAACGCACAATAAAGTAGCCGCAGGCCAGCAGGGCGAGGAGGATCGCAATGCTTAAGATGATTGCAAAGTTACGGGCTAACGTAGCCTCAGAAATATCCGCCTCAATCGCTTTCGCCAGCGCATTCACAGAGCTGTCCCACAACTCGAAAGAGTGAGCCAGCGCCGCCGTCGCATCTGTAAAGAACTGCTTGCCGCTGGCTTGCGGAATAGTCTCATTACGATCTATGGCCGCCGTCAGTTCCCTGGCTTTGGTCACTAAGCCACGGGAAGCGATCAGTGATTTTTCCAGCAATGGAGGCAACTCAGCATAACGTTCCGCCACCAGACCGACATTGTGCTCTATATCCTTCAAGCGCTGCATCACTGCATTACCCAGCCCAACTGCTTGAGAAAGCGTATTAAGATCCGTATCGCCCCTTTCGACATAGCGCGCCAACTGGCCAGAAAAACCGCCGCGGAGTTTTCCCATGTTCTCCACAATAATAGGGAGGTTTGTGGCGTTAATTGTGGTCAGAAACCGGACATCCACATCATGACTGATCGCCAGCGCGGAATTTTCCGCCACAAATTTAAAATACTCACTCAGTCCTGCAATGATATCGGTATGCCGCGCGAAGCTGTCTGGACCGCTCAAGGAACCATAACCAGCTTTTAAGCGGGACCAATCACTGGAAAGGGCCTGGGCCGACTCCGCAGAGCCGAGTGTCTGGTCATATTTGACTGCCGCATCCACAAGCTCCTTCCAAGCGGAGGCCAGCTTCCCCTCGTTCGCCTGCAGGGCCCCAACCACACTGGCGTCGCCATTTATCAGCAAGGCGGTGGTCCCTCGATGTTCGGCTGTGAGTTTTTGCACAGGAATAATCAGACGAATGATCTCCAGCCCCTGCTCTCCCATCTTTTCCTCATTCAGCAGCGTCTGCGCGTCAACGATGCTTTTCCCCAATAAGAACGCCATCGGGAGAGTGAAAATAAACGCGAATATCGCCAGCTGCTGCCAAATTTTTAGCTTTTTAAACATACCCCCTCCGATTTGATCATCTACGCCAGCCACTTGTTATGTTGCACATAGATTGTGTGCTCCAGGCAAAGGTCAGAACACTTCCCAATCCTCATCATCTCCTGAGCCTGACTTGGGCGCAGGTTTTGCGGACGGTTTGGACGTTTTCCTGGACTTCGTTTCGGAGGCGGATTTATGTCGAGGGGCGGACGCTGGCGCGCTCGCCACAGTTTCCTTTCCGCCATCAACCTTAAAGAACGACATCAACTGCACCATCTGCTCCACACTATCCAGGGAAGACTCCGCTGACGACGCAGTTTCTTCCGCCAGCGCGGCGTTTTGCTGGGTGATTTCATCCAGCTCCATAACCGCTTTGTTGACCTGCGACAGCCCTGAACTTTGCTCCTCCGTCGCCGCTGCGATATCGGAAATTAAATCGCTGACCTTTTTCACATGCAGAATAATTTCATCCAGGTTCTTGCCGGATTCATCCACCAGCTTCGAGCCGGCCTGCACCTTCTTCACGCTGTCTTCGATGAGGTCTTTAATCTCCCGCGCGGAAGTAGCGCTGCGTTGCGCCAGATTACGCACCTCCGTCGCCACCACAGCGAACCCTCGACCTTGTTCACCGGCGCGGGCCGCTTCGACTGAGGCGTTTAGCGCCAGTAGATTGGTCTGAAAGGCGATGTCGTCAATGACGCTGATGATTTCAGCGATCTTGCGGCTGGCCTCATTGATCTCGCCCATAGACGCGACGGTGCGCTTGGTGACCTCGCCTCCGGTAGTCGCGGCGTCTCTGGCCAGATTGGACAACTGATCCGCCTGACGGGCGTTGTCCGCCGTATTGCGCACATTGCTGGATAGTTCTTCGATACTGGAAGCGGTTTCCTCCAGACTGGAACTTTGCTTTTCAGTGCGCTCGGAGAGTTGATTATTGCCGCTGGAGATTTCCTGATTAGACGAACGCACACTGTCGCTGCTGTCTATGAGCTGACGCATAATGCTGTCCAGACGCTCCATACTGGTGTTGGCCGCCTGCGCCAGATCGTCATAGCCGCCCTGATAATCATCACGCATGCGCCCTTGCAGCTCGCCTTCCGCCAGGCTCTGCATCAGGCTCCTGACATCCTCCAGCACCAAATCGATCACGCCGATCAGTTCATTCAATCCTTCCGCCAGCGAGCGCACAAAGCCTTCTTTGCCTTCCATGCTAATACGCTTCTTCAGATCGCCAAGCTTGGCCTTCTCGACCATCTCCTGCACCTCACGCTCGATGGCGATCTGCGCACTGATGTCACTCCACTGCACGACGAAGCCCAGAATGGCGCCTTGTTTGTCGCGAATCGTCCCCGCCGTCAGATCAAAGAAAGCGTCGCCCAGTTGCAGTCTGGCGTCATGAGGCTTTTGGAGCTGCGTCAGCAAACGACGCTGATGGCTGGGATCCTTATGAAACACATCAATGCATTCACCAATCAATTTGTCCGCATCAAACTGGGGCAAGCGTTTACGAATCTCCGGCTCCGCATTCTTCAATGCCTGCGTCACAGCCGGGTTCATGTAAGTGATTTTGAACTCTTCATCGGCCACCATCAGTCCTACGCTGGCGGTTTCTATGGCCTGGCGCAGACGCGACATGCGCACCATCTGGATATGGTCCCGCTCTCTTTGCTCCCGCAACATATTGCGCATGGAAAACAAACTTCCGTACACCCCTGGTCGCTCTTCCATGGCCTCATCCAGGCGCCCTTCGGAGACTGCGCCAGCAATGTTTTGCAGCTCAAGAGGCTCTCCGCCAAGCACGTTAAACAGCCATTTACGAAAGCGCCAGATGCCAAACGCCCCGCCAAACAGACCCGCCAGCACCACCGTCAGGACAATGGTAAAGGTGCGATTCAATTCCGCATGATTCATCTCGCCAATGCTGGTCGTGCGGCCTTCAATCAGCTCGCTCAGCGCACCCAGCTTTTCCTCCAACACCTCAAACGATTCTTGAAATTTCAACGCGTTAGTTTCAACACTGGTGAGTGTTGGGCTGCCCAGAACCTCTTTTGCCGTAGAGAAATAATGCTCAACATCCGGTTTGACGTTTTCCAGCGCCTCCCCCACCGCCGTTGAAATACTTGATTTCAGAATCACCTCAATGTCACTACGCATGGCCGACTCATGCTCGGCAAAGTCATTACGAGCCAACTGCATATCGCTAGCGCGACCTTCCGCCATCCCATAGGCGTACTGATATACAACCCCTCGAATGCCGTCATGACGCATATCCAGATCCCCCGCTGCGCGCACGGCGGTGACCACAGCCTCCATTTGACTTTGATTGGCGTCGTTGGCGGACCGCTGTCCCACCAGAACAATGACAATTACAGCAAATACCAGAGTAAGGAGAATTAAAGCCAACCACAGCGTACGCTTTAGAGACATGTTTCGGTCCTCCGAATAGCGTCTGTCATCAAGGAGTTATCGTTTATTGGCGTTGTCCGGCTCGTCGCCGGGTCCTACGAAAGAAACAGGTCCTTCAAAACACCTCCCAGTCATCTTCTCCGCCTTCTGTTTTTGGCTTGCCGGCGGGTTTCTTCGACTGTCGGGCGACCGGTTCAGGCACGGGCGCCAGTTTAGGTTTCGGCGACCTCGCAGGAGGGCTTCCCCCGCTCCCACGCACCTTGAAGAAGGACATTAATTGCGCCATCTGTTCTACGCTTTCCAGAGAGGATTCCGCCGAAGACGCGGTTTCTTCCGCCAACGCGGCGTTTTGCTGGGTGATGTCATCCAGCTCCATTACCGCCTGATTCACTTGGTCCAGGCCGGAACTTTGCTCTTCCGTCGCCGCAGCAATATCGGAAATCAAGTCCGCGACTTTTTTCACGTTGCCGATGATTTCTTCCAGCTTTTGCCCCGATTCATCCACCAGATTGGAGCCGGCCTGTACTTTCTTCACACTGTCTTCGATCAGATCTTTGATTTCTTTCGCCGAGGTGGCGCTGCGTTGCGCCAGATTGCGCACTTCCGTCGCCACCACTGCGAACCCGCGTCCCTGTTCGCCAGCGCGCGCCGCTTCCACCGAGGCGTTGAGGGCGAGCAGGTTGGTCTGGAAGGCGATGTCGTCGATGACGCCGATAATCTCGGCGATCTTGCGACTGGCTTCGTTGATTTCCCGCATCGACTTCACCGCCCGCTGAGTGACTTCGCCGCCTTCCGCCGCCGTATTGCGGGTGAGGCTCGACAGTTGATCCGCCTGCCGCGCGTTATCCGCGGTGTTGCTGACGTTGCTGGACAGCTCTTCGATGCTGGAGGCGGTCTCCTCAAGGCTGGAACTCTGTTTTTCCGTTCTTTCCGACAATTGGCTGTTACCAGTGGAAATTTCCTGATTGGACGCCCTTACGGAATCACTGCTCTGGACCAGCTGGGTGACGATATTGGCCAGCCGCACCATGCTGCCGTTCACCGCTTCCGCCAGCGCAGCGAAGCGGCCTTCGTGATCGTCCCGCATGCGCCCTTGCAGTTCGCCTTCCGCCAGCGCGTCCATGACCTTGCCGACATCGCCAAGCACGTCGTCCATCACATCAATCAGCGCATTCAGACCTTCACCGAGGGACAAGAAAAAGCCTTTCTTGCCCGTCAAATCGACCTTCACATCCAGGTCGCCCCTGCGTGCGGACTCCACAATGCGCTGCACTTCCCTTTCGGTATTCACCTGGGTGGTCATGTCGCGCCATTCCACCACAAAGCCCAATATCTGATCGGATTCGCTGCGGATAGCGCCTGCGGTCAGATCAAAATAGGCATCGCCCAACTGCAGGCTGGCGTCATAAGGCTGACGCAGCCCTCTAAGCAAACGGTGTTGGTGGGATGGATCACGATGAAACGTATCTATACAGACGCCTTCCAATTTGTCCGCGTTAAAGTTAGGCAGCTTCTTTTTAATTTGCGCCTCCGCATCCTTCAACACCCTTTTCACGGCGGGATTGGCGTAGACGATATTGAACGCCTCATCCGCCACCATCAACGCGGTGGAGGTGGTTTCTATGGCTTGTTTAAGGCGAGTGGTGATGATCAGCTGCTGGCGGTCCCGCTCAATACGCTCTTTCAACTCATCGCGCATCTCCCGCAATTTGCCGTAGACCCCGCCCGCCGCTGTCATCTGCGCGTCCATATCCCCAGCGCTGATGGTGACGGCGGCGCTCTCCAGCACCGCCGGCTCCTCACCCAGAGTCGCCAGCAGATTATGGCCGAAACGCCAAAGTCCGACGCCGATAATGACCAGACCCACTATGACGATGCCCAACACTGCGGCGAAAGATGTGCTGATTTCCTGGCGATTACCCTGCAGAATGCGGTCGCGCTCCGACTTCAGCAGCTCTTTCATCGCCATAGTGCGGGTTTCCAACTCATCAAACTCGCGGGCGAATACGGGTGTATTAGAGTGCAACGCAGCGACAGTTTGACTCTGCATTACTTGATTAGCGGCGGTGAGAAAGGCTTCAACTCTTGGAACGGCATCCTTCATTGCGTTGGACACTTTTTCGGAAACATGGGTGTTCAGCAGGGTCTCCACATTCCGACGTATCGCCGTTTCGAAGCCCGCGTAATCCTTACGCGCTCCTTCCTGCAAAGCCTGACTGGAGGTTTCCATCCCATAGGCGTAATTATAGGTGGCGCCGCGCACGCCCTCCCTGCGCATGTCCAGGTTGCCCATCACCCGGACCACCTCGGTCAAGCGCTCCATTTGATCCTGGTTGGACACCGTGGAGCGGTTCTGCACCACCAACACTGTTACGATTACAGCAAAAATAATGACGACGGCCGCCCCAGCAAGCCATAAAGTACGCTTTAACGTCATGTCCTTCCCCGCTATCCCAAAGTTATTCTTGTTGCCGCCCTGCGTTTACGCGCTTTTTTCGACGTCCATTCCCAACGCCCGCATCAAATCCAACATCACGATCATGCGCCCGTCATACTCGACAACGCCCTGGGCGAACTGCGTCGCTTTGCGTTTGCGTAATTCCGGCGAGGGTTGGATTTTGCGGGAGGGAAAGCGGACTACGTCATTGAGCGCGTCAATGACCGCGCCGCGCACCCGTTCCCGTCCTCCGGCGTCAAAAGCGAACATCACCACGACAGTGTGTTTGTTGTACTCCAGTTTGGTCAGTCCGATGCGTTTGCGCAGATCGATGATCGGCACGATGGAGCCGCGCACATTGATCAGACCGCATTCCCAAGGCTCCGCGTAGGGCACCCGCGTCACCGGCTCCCAGGCGCGAATTTCCTTCACCAGCATGATGGGCGCGGCGTACTCTTCGTCCGCCAGACTGAACGTCAGATATTCATCTTCCTGTTCCGCCTGCTGCTCCGCATCCTGTTCTTCTTCAAGGGATTGTTTAACCTGCATCTGCATAGCTGATTTCCGAATCTTTTTGCAGTTGCGACAGGCCGCCGACATCCAGAATCAGCGCGACTCTGCCGTCTCCGAGAATGGTGGCCGCCGATACGCCAGGAATCAGACGGTAATTCTCTTCGAGGGATTTGATGACGATTTGCTGCTGACTGAGCAGCTCATCCACAAACAAACCAAAGCGTCGGCTTTCATGCTCGACGATCACAATAATGCCATCTGTAAGCGGCTTAGGTTTTTCGCTTTCGCTCTGCGCCGCATCCAGCGCCTCCGATAGCCGTAGCACCGGCAGATAAGCGCCACGCAGTTTGATGGTCTCATGGGTGCCCGCCACCCGGTTGATCATGGAGGGGTCCGGTTGCAGGGACTCAATGATGGTGACCAGGGGAATCACATAAAGCTCTTCGCCCAGCGAAATGAGCTGGCCATCCATGATGGCGAGAGTCAAAGGCAATCGAATGGTGAAACGGGTGCGTCGATTCAGCTCAGACTCCACCTGAATACTGCCGCCGAGGCTTTGCACGTTGCGCTTCACCACGTCCATGCCGACGCCACGGCCGGACAAATCACTGGCTTCTTCCTTGGTGGAAAAGCCAGGCAGGAAAATCAGTTCAAAAATCTGCGCCTCATTAAGGATGGCGTCGCCGGGGATGAGCCCTTTACGTTTGGCTTTGGACAGCAGCACTTGCGGGTCCAGCCCCTTGCCGTCGTCCTCGACCTCAATGACGATATTGCCAACCTGATGATAGGCGCGCAGGTACACGGAGCCATGTTCGGGCTTGCCCTTGGCGACGCGGTCCGCCGGGTTTTCAATGCCATGGTCGACGCTGTTGCGCACCAGATGCACCAGAGGATCGGTAATCTTTTCAATGACCGTTTTATCGACCTCGGTATTCTCTCCGCTGAGCATCAGTTCAATATCTTTACCCAGCTGCCGGCTCAAATCCCGCACCATGCGCGGAAAGCGATTAAAGCAGAAGGAGATCGGCAGCATGCGGATCTGCATGACGCCTTCCTGTAGCGCCCGGGTCTGACGCTTCAACTGGGTCAGTCCCTGCAGCAGTTTCTCCATGCCCTGCAAGGCTTCATCCTCGCTCAGCATATTTAACATGGACTGAGTGATGACCAGCTCGCCCACCATATTGATCAGCGCATCCACCTTGTCCAGGTCGACGCGGATAGACTGGCTTTCCGTCACCACCGCAGCCTTGGCTTGTTTGGCGGCGGGCGCAGCGCTTTTCTCCGCTGTTTGCACTGATTCCGCCGCTGAGGCGGCAGGCTCAGAGGGCTTTTCATGCTGGGGTTGCGGCGGCGCCGATTGGGCTTTAGGTATGGGGACGATGGCCATGTCGCACTCGTCCTCGACCCAGGCGAAAGCATCGTCGATAGCGGCTTTCTCCACCGGTTGACGCAGCCTCACAGTCCAGCCCAGATAACTGTTCAGCGGTTCAAAGTGTTCCCAGTCCGGCAGCGTGCTGATGTCGCATTCGATCTCTGCGTCGCCTTCCGCCAGGGACGCAATTTCTTTCGCCAGACGCAAAGGATCGTTGCCCCGTTGCATCATTTCCTTGTGCGGGGTGAACACCACGCGCCAGCCGGCGACGCCATCGTCTCCGCCAGCTGATTCCGCCACGGGGGCGCTTGAGTCGCTGGTTGAGGACGCAGTGGCGGTCGTTAATGACGATTGATCCTTGGAAATGGCCTCCAGCTTGGATTTATGTTGGGCGAACTCTTCTTCGGGAATATCCTCGCCGGCTTTGGCGGAGGACAGTAACAAGCGCAGCGCGTCCACGGACTCCAGCAACACGTCCACAATGGGTTGGGTCAAACGGCGTTTGCCGGCGCGAACTTCGTCGAGCAGGTTTTCCATCACGTGGGTATAAGCCGCCACCTGAGAAAAACCGAAGGTGGCGCTCCCCCCTTTGATGGAGTGGGCGGCGCGAAAAATGTTATTGATCGATTCAGGGTCTGGCGCGTCAAGATCCACTTCCAAGAGGCTCGCCTCTATGGTGTTGACGGCTTCAAAGCTTTCTTCAAAAAAGACATCATGAAAGCGAGAGAGATCCATGCTCATGCGACTCTCCTAAGCCGGCGTCAGGCCGGTTATCCCAAGACTTTTTTTACCGTGGCGACCAGTTGATCCGGGTTGAATGGTTTGACGATCCACCCGGTCGCGCCCGCCGCTTTGCCTTCCGCTTTTTTGTCTGCGCCGGACTCGGTGGTCAGCATGAGCAACGGGGTAAATTTGTAAGCCCCTTCCGCGCGAAGGTTTTTGATCAGGGAGATGCCGTCCATGACGGGCATGTTGACGTCGGTGATCACCAGATCGTATTTGCCGGACTTCGCTTTGCTCAGCGCTTCCTGACCATTGGCGGCTTCGTCCACCTGGTATCCGGCTCCCTTGAGTGTGAACGTCACCATCTGGCGCATGGAGGCGGAGTCATCCACTGCGAGTATCTTTGCCATATAGTCCCCAACACTTTTTTTGATTGTGCGCAATAAACCGGTCAGGTTTCCCGAACTAACCCAGATTACTGTCTTATACGGCTCAAACAGAATAACGGCTCAAAACTTAACCGGAACCTGAAATAAAAGCATAGCAGCATATTTAAAAATCACAGGAGCAAAGAACGCGAGACGCACCGGTTTCGCGAAAGGGACGCGAAAGCCTTCGCCATGAGGCTCTGCGAGTTGTAAAAGCGAAAACTTCCGCTTTAATTGAAGAAAAGATCAGGAACGGACGATCCGCGACAATGGCTGAACTCAATGTGCTGAAGCAGGAAGACATTGACGATCTTGTGCGTCAGTACGAAGGCCGTTCCATTCCCCGTTTCGTCGCCTCGGCGACCCTGGCCAGCGAACTGAAAAGCACCATTCACTACGCCAAACTCATCGCCATTTCCTCCAAGAACGCCCAGGCCATTACCGCCCGCGCCGGCGAATGGGGGCAAGGCTTCAGCGGCATCACTCAATTCATCGAGGAAATCGCCTCCCGCAGCATGGTGTGCGCCGCGGATATCGGCGCCGCCTCCAGGGAGCTGTCACGCAGCGCCGTCAAACTGATGAACCAGCAGAAATTTGCGTCAGCGCTGAACAGATCCATGCGCGCCAATGAGGCGAAGTCGGAGGAATTGCGGGAGATTCTTCAGCGCAATCTGAGAGACCAGGCGCAACTGGAAGAAGAAACCAACGGTTATTATCGCAGCGTGCGCAAACTGTTGACTGAGATCAGGGATTGCACCCGCGCCCTCAAGTCCATCGTCGCCAACTGTCGTATCGAGGCGTCCCGGGCGGGACCCTTTCAGGAATCCCTGTTCACTATTGCCGAGAATATAGAAAACGCAGCCGAACGCATCAGCGAACGTATTGCAATCGGTCTGCGTCTGATGGGCCTGCTGACCTGACGCCAACCGCCTCGGAACACAGCAGGCATTGAACGACAACAATGCGGAAACGCGCGCGGTCTGGCGTTTCCTGTAGCAGACAGGTGGAGAGCAGCGTCCATGCATTCTGAAGCGCTATGGCAGGGCAAACGCCATAAATGGATTATTTGCGGCCGAGACACAGGCAAACCTCAAAAAATCATCGACACCAATCAATACATGGTGCGCACCGACCGCCGCTTGCTGATATTGGAGCCCGGCGGCATCGAGCTGTTTTCCGCCATGCTGGCGTGCGCGCTGGACTGGGCGCCGATCCATGAGATCACCGATTTGTTCGCTTCCCATCAGGACCCCGATATCATTTCTTCGCTGGGACTCTGGGATCAGGCGCTGCCCAAGGCGCGACTGCATGCGCCCTGGCTGTGGGAAGGATTTATCCGCCATTTCGGCATGAGCCATATCGAATACGTCGCCCTGCCGGATGAAGGCGGCGTGCTGGAGCTGGACGGCGTCAATCTGCAGCTGATTCCCGCTCACTACATGCACTCTTCCGGCAACTTCAACGTCTACGATCCTGAGCTCAAGATTCTGATGAGCGGCGATATCGGCGCCTCCCTGGAGCCGGGACAACCACCGCTGTTTGTGGAGAATTTCAAGGAGCACACCCGCTATATGGAGCTGTTCCACAAGCGCTGGATGCCGTCCAATACCGCCAAGAATGATTGGGTCGCCCGGGTGCGGCGGCTGGATATCAAGTACATGGCGCCGCAACATGGACGCATTTTCAAAGACGACGACGTGGGACGCTTCCTGGACTGGCTGGAGCAACTGGAAGTGGGCTCGGCGTTGCGCACCGCTAACCGTTGAGGCGACATTCCCGTCGCCCCGGCGCGCTCAATCCAACTCGATCAACGCTTTGACGGTGGAGTTTTCTCCGTCCAGTTCAAACTCTGAGCACAAGGCTTTGATGAGCGGCAAACCACGGCCGAAGGATTCGTCATTGCAGTCCAGATCTTCAACTTTAATGGAGAAACCGGGCCCACTGTCGCTGACCATCACCATCATGCGCGCCGGACGGGTGTTGGATAAATGCGCCTGCAGGCTGACGTAACCGTCCTCCAGTTTTTGCAGACGGGCGCCGCGTTCCTGGTAGTAGCGGTCGAAGCCTTCTTCTTCGTCTTTCAGCGATGACGATAATCCCAATACGCCATGTTCCAACGCATTGTTGAACAGCTCCGCCAACACCATGAACACGACTTCCTTGTTATTACGCACCACCGCGTGACTGCCCAGCCACTGACGCAAAATCATCAGCGGATCGGAATCGCGCAGTTGATCCGGCCCCCAATGCAGCTCCAAATGAAACTCCGGCAGATTGGACTTGGGAGAGGTCTCATCGTCCTTTGTCTCCTGATCCGGCGAGGCTTCGCATACCGACTCAGGCGGCGGCGCGCATTTCAGCTCCACCAAGGACAAGTCGTCCTGTAAATCCGGATCGTCGTTGAACTCATGCACCGCCCCGATCAAGGCGTCGAACAGATTGTCCTTACCGGATTCCAACACTTCGCGCAGACGTTCCTCGCCAAACATTTCGTTAGCGATATTGGGACATTCAGTGATGCCGTCGGTGTAGATATAGAGACGATCCTGTGGAGTAACGGAGATCACTTCCGTCCAGGATTCAAACTCGTCCATATCCATCACTCCCAGAGGCATATGGGCGGAATGAATAGTGCGTCGAATCTTGTTGTCGCCGCTCACGATAAAGGCGTCAGGAAGCCCGCCGGCCCATACCTCAATTTTGCTGCGAGTGGGGTTAATCTCCAGCATACAGGCGGCGAAGAACATGGTGGGAGGAAGAAATCGCTTGAGGATTTTGTTCAGTTCCAGAGAAATCTCGCTCACCGAAAGATTACGCTCGCACATGGTGCTGAACGCCTGCGCCACAGGAATAGAGCCCACCGAGGCGGCTAATCCATGCCCGGTGAAATCCCCGACTAGCACATAAGCGCCGCCGTCTCGCTTCTCTTTCAGCAAGACCAGATCGCCATTAAACGTGGAGCGCGCGGTGCAGTGGTAGCGAACGCCATACACATCCTTGGCGCTGAGCTTGAGCGCCGCGGTCATGATGTGCTGGGTCATCTCATGCTCAGCCTGCACCTTGGTGTGGAAATAGGCCAATTCGCGGTTTTGCTCCACCACCTGCCGGTTCAGCGCCAGGGTGCGCGAGTGGGCGCGGATTTTCGCCTGCAGGGTGACGAAGTTAACCGGTTTGCCAAGAAAGTCGTCGCCGATGGAAAGGCACTCCACCAAAGCACGGTCATCATCCAGCGCAGTCAGAAATACGATAGGGATATGATCCTGTCCCGCCTCCTCCTTGATGATGCGCGCCGCTTCGTAGCCATTCATCCCCGGCATCAGCACGTCCATGAGCACCACATCCGCGCCTTGCTTGCGCCAGATCTCCAGCGCCTGCTCGCCGGACTCCGCGAACTCACATTTGTGGCCGCCTTCCTCCAATACGAACCCCATGAGCTGACGACTGTACATATCGTCGTCCACCACCAGAATATTCATACCGATCCCCCTCACAAAGCCGCGCGAGTTCAGCTAATGGCGAACTTCTTGTCAAATTTCGCTATCTCTAGAATTTTGCGAATGCCGGGGGAGCAATTGACGATTTCAATCTTGACCGCATCGGAGCCCAGATAGCTGCGCATATTCAACAGCATGCCTAGCGCCGAGCTGTCCATGTGCTCAGTCTGGCGCATATCGATGTAGAAATGCTTCTTTTGCTTGTGAGCCTCGTAGGCTTCCCGGAACTGGTTCACCACGCTGAAATCGAAACGTCCGCGAATGTAGATAGTGACGGCAGCGCCGTCCGAGGTGACTTTGGTTTCTATAGTCATAACGCCCTGTTCCCTGAGATTGATCTGACGGATTAACCAGGCGACATCGTCGTCATGTTAATCACCAGACGCATAAATGCGCCTGCGCGGCGACAAGCCGCGGGTGACAGAACCCGATCTGCCCAGGTCCTGTCGCTTACACGCAACCAGACTCTCACTGTTTGCGTGCTGATAATTCCTTCTACGCGCTCGCCAGCGTTTTGGACCCGTCGACTCGGGCCCCAAACCGGATCTCTAAATTAAAACAGCTCTATATCGGCGCCGGATTCCGCCGCCTTGGCGGAGCCATGCTTGCTGGTGTCATTGTGCAGGGAGTCCAAACGTTGTCTGATCTTGCCGATATCCGCATGTTGAGCGCTTTTGCCGCAGACTTCCGACTGCAAAAGCATCGCGTTGTTCAGCGTTTCCAACCGTCTCAACATGCGGCCGCAGGTCTGCATGGCGATATCGCCAAACTGCAGACCGCGCACACTGGAGTCCACAGACTGTTTGATTTCCTTGGTAAGCTGGGTCATGCGGCCCACGGCGTCGTTCACTTCATCATTGACTTCCCGCATGGTATGCAGCATCTGGTCGATGTAGCTGCGCGCATTGAGCGCGTCTTTCATATCCAGCGAGGCCACATCTCCGACAATCGCCCGCACTTTACTAATCGCGTCTTTGGTTTCGTTGGCCTTGCCCTTTATCTGAGTGTTAAGGTCGCTGGAGGTGCGCGACAGGCGCCGTACTTCGTCCGCCACCACCGCGAAGCCACGTCCGGCCTCGCCCGCCCGCGCTGCTTCAATGGCCGCGTTGAGCGCCAGCAGGTCGGTCTGGTCGGCGATTTCCTGAATATTGCCCAGCAGTGAGAACATCTGGTCGATGTGAGTCACCATATCCTCAATACGATGCACGGCATTGACGCTTTTCTCACTGACGCTGACCAAGAGGTCAACGTAGGTCCCGATAACCTGATCCAGTGACTTGGCGAAAAACTCGATGCTGATATTGTCATCGCCGATTTCATTCTTTCCGCCGGTTTTACCGCCTTTCTTGGGGTCGCTCTTTTTGCCCTTCATCCGTTCGAAGATTTCTTTGGCCAGCTCATTCTGATGATTGGCCAACTCACTCAAAGAAACGAACGCCTGCCCCAATAACTCAATGTTGTTACTGATCGTGTCCGCCAGATCGCGATTATCCGAGCTGATGGAAGCCAACTGCCCATTGGCGTAATTGTCGATTTCCTTAACCGCGCTCTGGAAATCACGCTCGCTGCTCTGTCGCTGTCGCTCCTCTTCTCCTTTGCTTTCATTCTGCTTGCCGTCGGAAATCAGGCAGGAAGCGAAAAATGACAGGCTGGAGGCGGTGAACAGTCCAGCGGAGAGCAATCCCGACGTCAACCAGCCGGCGCAAAGCGTCGCCAGTCCTGTTCCCAGGGCAGCCAACACAATTGGGTCTTTCGCCATGAGGTTCTGTGTCATTGAAAGCATAGGATTCCAGGAAAGCTGTTAGAAATGGATTTAATAACTATAGAACAACCTGCCGCCGCCGTTTAAAAAATAGACCCTGATCAAAATAAACCGGGGTTCCCGGGATCAGCGCTGACGCATCGCAGCCAACCCGGAAAAATGCGCTATGCTTCTGGAATAACCATGCGAAAAAGCGGAATACGGATCATCGGCAAGGAGTTTCATATGGGTCTGAAATACGCAGGTCTAGTCATAGGATCGCTGCCCGAGCCCCTGCAGACAGCCAGCCTGAGCCTACTGGAACTGCAACAAAGCGAACTGCACGACGCCATTGAAAAGATCAACGATGGCCAATGGCATGCGATCATTCTCTGTGTGGAGCAACCGCTGAAAGAAGCGCAAATGACTCTCGGCATGTTGCGCCAGGACACCCAGATCGGCGACACCCCTCTGATATGCCTGACCTCCGACAATAGCGTCGAAGACACCATTGCGCTGTTCAACTCCGGCGCGGATGACGTCATCCCCACCAATACGCCGTCGGAAGAGTTTATCGCCCGCATCAACAAGGCCATCATCAACCTCATCGCCAACCGACAGCTCAAGTCGCAACTGCAGTTCACCCACGACGTCGCCATGTCCGCCATGACTGACAGCGGCGATATGGGCGTCAATATCAACTTCCTGCTGGATTCCGCCGACTGCAATAACTTCGACGAGCTGGGACAACGCCTGTTTCAGGCGCTGAATAATTACGATGTGCGCTGCAGTCTGCAGATTCGCGGGCGCTTCGAAGAAAAAAACATGGAGCCCAACGGCCTCTCCCGGGATCTGGAAAGCCGTCTGCTGCGACATTTCCAGGACGCGGGGCGCCTGCATGCCGCCGGACGCCGCCTGTTCATCAACTTCGACCAGGTGTCGCTACTGGTGAAAAACATGCCGCTGGGTGACGATAAACGCTGCGGACGTCTGCGCGACAACCTGTTCTATCTGGTGCAGGGCATGGACAGCCGGGTGAAAGCGCTGGACGACCGCCGCACCACGGAACTTCAGGTGGAGATTCTCAAACAACTGACGTCCAAAGCAGAGACGGTGCTGGACGAGATCGACAAGCGCTATGCCGACGTGGCGGACCAAATTATCAGCGCCACGGAAAACGCCGCCGAACAAATGGTGTTCGCCCTGAATACCCTGGGGTTATCGGAAGAGCAGGAACACTCCATCATGTCGATCATCGACAACGCCATCTTCACCACCAATGACATCTTCCATCAGGGTCTGCGGGTTAATCCAGGGAATCGACAGCTGATCCAGCAAATATCCGAAATGATGAAACTGCCTCCTGAAGAACTGAACCGCGCTTTGGAGCAGTTCAGCCTGGAGTCATAGGAAGTAATGCCGGAGAGGTGGTTATTCAGACTTGCTGGCGCAACTGACGCACAGCTCTGCGAAAGGCAACACCTGCAGGCGGGACTCGGGAATATCTTCCCCACATGCGGCACAGACGCCATACTCACCCTGCTGTAACCGTTGCAGGGCCTTTTTCACCTGATTGATCTCAATTTCCGTCTCAACTTTGAGCGCGTTCAGCACGTCGTCGTTCTCCCGCTCCTGCGCCTGCTCCGCTGAGTCCGCAGAGTGCTCCGAGGTGAGATCGCGGGTGATCTCTTCCAGACGGGTGATGAGTTCGGTCAGTTGCTCGGACAACCTGTTCTTGATATGGGACTGCTGCATAATCTCTCCTTCGCGATGCTTACTGTGGTATCCCAGGCTGGTATTGCTCTCCCTGGCAAGAATGTCACTAAACAGAATATATGGCTTGATTCGCCGCAAACCAACAAGTTTTAATTGCGATTTTGTTGCAACAGTGAGATGTCTATGGAAGTCATCGTAGCCTCCGTCAATCCAGTTAAAGTCAATGCGGCGCGCAACGGCTTCGGTCGTTGTTTTCCCGATTCGCAGATTCACTGCGTCGGCGCCGGAACCGAATCCGGCGTCGCTTCTCAGCCCCTCACCGACGACGAAACCCTGCAAGGCGCCCTGAACCGGGTGCAGGCGGCGCGGGAAGCGCATCCTTCAGCCGACTACTGGGTGAGCTTTGAAGGCGGCGTCGACCGGATTCGCTCCCAACTGTTCGCGGTCGCCTGGGTGGCGGTGGGACACGGGGACGATATCAGTTACGCGCGTTCAGCAGCACTGCCGCTACCGCATGCCGTCGTCGAAATGATGGATCAGGGAATGGAGCTGGGAGAAGCCAACGACCGGTTATTTGGAACGCAGAACAGCAAGCAACAGACAGGCGCAATCGGACTGCTGACCCGAGAGTTGCTCAGCCGCGAAAGCCTGTACGCAGACACGCTGATCCTGGCGCTCACCCGCTTTACGCTTCCAGAGGTTCGGATTTAAGCCGTCTCATCCGTCGACGCTGTTTTTCTCCGCTGACGCAGAATAAACATTAGCCACGATCCGACGTTTTCACCGATACAAAGAAAACCGCCAAAACCCGGCGCAAGGCCGGGTTTGGAAAAGCAAAGGCGCGCTTAGCGGCACAATTTCCGTTCAGGACGAACGGAAGCGGCTGCTACAAAGCATCGCTCAGTAAGGAACAAAAATCGCCGCCCGGCTAAGCCGGTGAACGGTTATTTTCCTTACAATGACAAATTAGTGGCGAGGTCTGAAATTACGCTTTGGCTTTTCTTCCCGGGGACGAGCCTCGTTAACTTTCATGTTACGGCCTTTCAGATTGCTTTCATTAAGCTTCTGAATCGCCTCTTCCGCCTGCCCGTTATCGGACATTTCTACGAAGCCGAATCCTTTGGACTGGCCGGTATCTCTGTCGCGGATGATATTGACGTTGCTGATATCGCCATAGGCCGCAAACGCTTCCCGCAAATCGTCTTCTGTTACCTGATAGGACAGGTTTCCAACATAAATATTCATCTCACCATCTCATTATTTGTCACGAGCGCCTGTAGCAATCACACTGACGAAAACCAAACGCTCCAATTATCGTCAGTGACTAGCCAACCGCTGGCTAATTCGGTTGCAGGCCCGCTCTCGCGCCTGCGCACAATGCATACAAATCTGGAACAAAAGTGGCAAAACGTCAAATGATTTAACTATGGAACATTCCCATTTCCAATTGATGACATATCACCACCGCCAACCCTTTATTCACCCGTGACGAATGCGACAGCGTCAACTTGCGCCGCCCCCTTCGCCAGGGGCGTCCAGATCCTGCAACAACTTGATTTTAAGTAAGCACTTCCTGACCTCGAAGGTGCGGGTATAACCGGGGAAGTTGGGTTCATCCACCGGCACCGAGACAGGACCCGCCGCCGAAGCCAGCGTGACAGTACGCCCGGACGCGCTTTGCTCCGGCACGTTATCGAACTGGTATTCCTTGAAGCACAGGGTATTCTCGACATCAAACCCCTTGGCGCCCTGCTCTACCGATAACTCTGCGGCGCGCCGAATAGCCAGCTCTTCCACTTCGACCAATTCATATTTCTTGTAGGTTTCGTAACTGACCTGATAACCCCCTTCCGGCAACGCAATTTCGGAATAACCGTGGGGCCGACCGTCTTCTTTCGCCATATAGTCCGGTAGTTTGGAAAACGCGGAACAGCCGCCCAGTCCGGCGGTCAGGGATAAAGCTGCGATAATTAACGAAATTCGCGGGAACATTAGGGAATCTCCTTATCAGGAGATTCAATTTATCACAGCGGGAGAGGAATACTCAGACCCAGTTCGAAAAACTCGACTGGCGCACAAAAAAAGACCCGGCCATCCGGCCGGGTACGCGCAAGGAATAATTTGGAAGACGAGAGGATGATTGCGCGATTACCCTTTCACCCCACCTGCAGTGAGTCCACCCACAATCCATTTCTGGCAATAAAGAAAAATCAGCGTGATGGGAAGCCCGGACAGCACCGCCGCCGCCGCGAAATCTCCCCACAAATAGTTCTGCTCATAGAGATACTGCTGAGCGCCCACCGCCAGGGTCAGGTTGTTCACATCCAACAGCAGGATGGAGGCGATCGGGTACTCCATGATGTTCATCACGAAAGCGAGGATGAACACCACCGCAAGAATCGGCACCGACAGCGGCAGCAGAATGTAGCGGAACGCCTGCCAGGTGGTGGCGCCGTCCACAATGGCGGCCTCCTCCAGCGAGCGGTCGATGGATTCGAAATACCCTTTGATCGTCCAGATATGCAACGCCATACCGCCCAGCGAGGCGAGAATCACCGCGCCGTGGGTGTCGATGCCGAGCCAGCTCACGTGGTTGCCGATCTGATCGAACAAGGCGTACAGCGCGACCAGCGACAACACCGGCGGGAACATCTGAAAGATCAGCATGGACTTCAGAATCACACCCTTGAACTTGAAGCGCAGACGGGCGAACGCATAAGCGCTGGTAGTGGACAGCAACAGGATCAGCGCGGAGGAGATCACCGCGATCTTGATGGAGTTCCACAGCCACAACAACACCGGGAAAGGCGGCTGCAGCACCGTGCCGTCCGCCTGGGTATAGGGAATGCCCAGAGCCAGCGACCAATGCTCCAGAGAGGGATGCTCCGGCAGCAGGCTGCCGGTTGCGAAGTTGCCGGTGCGGAAGGAGATCGACACCACCATCAGCAGCGGGAACAGGATGATCCCGATAAAACACAGCAGTCCAAAGTGGGTCGCCCAGACCCGATAGCGCACTGAACGCGGCTGCACCATCGCCATAATAACGCTCCTATACCTTTATCTTGGACAACTTGAGGTTGATCAGCGACAGCGAACCCACCAGGATGAAGATCGCCGTAGCGATAGCCGCCGCCAGACCGAAATTCTGCCCGGAATCCTGGAAAGCGATGCGGTAGGTGTAACTGACCAATAGATCCGTGGTGCCCGCCGGTGTCGTGGCGCCGATAATATCCGGCGCGCCGCCAGTCAACAGAGCGATCAACACGAAGTTGTTGAAGTTGAATGCAAAGCTGGCGATCAACAAAGGCATCAACGGCTTGATGATCTGCGGCAAGGTGATGCGGAACAGGTTATCCAGCGGAGTCGCTCCGTCCATGGCGGAGGCCTCATACAGATCACGGGGAATCGCCTGCAGCAACCCCATGCACAGCAGCATCATGTAAGGGTAACCCAGCCAGGTGTTGACGATCAGAATCATGGTGCGCGCCAGCGCGGGGTCGCTGAACCAGTCCGGACGCACGCCGAACAGGTTCTCCAGCACCAGGTTGATTTCACCAAAGTTCTGGTTGAACAACCCTTTGAACACCAGAATGGAAATAAAGGCGGGCACGGCATAAGGCAGGATCAGCATCATGCGATAGAAGCCTTTGCCCTTGAGCTGATCCCATTGCAGGATATTCGCCAGCACCAGACCTACCGCCAGAGTAAACAGCACCGTCATGGTGGCGAACGCCAACGTCCACACGAAGATCTCAATGAAAGGCCCACGGATGCTGGAGTCGGTAACTACCTGCACATAGTTGTCCCAGCCAATGGTGACGGTCCAGCCCGGAGACAGGGTTTCGCCCTGCGGGCCTTCGTAGAAACCAATATCCTGATTCGGCGCATACACCACGCCAGTCTGCTGATTCACCAGGCTGCCGTCGTCACGCAGGCCGTACAACGACTGCATGGGCGCGAAGTTGCGCAATCCGGCGAGGCTTAACGAAGCGCCGCCTTCCAGATTGACGGACAGACTTTTCAGGTCTTCTTTCAGCTTGATGACGTCTTTGATCCCCAGCGGTTGAGTATCCGGGGCCGCCAGTTCAACCGGGGCCACCGCCAACGCGCTATTCTGCAGTTCACTGAAGCTGAATGGCGCGGACGCCCAGCTTTGTCCCGCAGGGCTCTCCAGGCGCATGACAAATTTGTCGTCCGTTGGATAGAGCTTGAAATCGTATCTTTCTTCGCCAGTCTGAAAACGCTGGCTGAGCAGTTGCTCGAGCACCCGTTCCTGAGACAGCAGGTTACTGGCGCTGTAGTTAGTGAAACCTATGCCGACGGTGTACAACAGGGGGAAAATAATAAACACCACCATGCCGGCGATGGAGGGATAAATATAGCGGTGTGCATATGCTTTCGGACTGCTGAAGATATAAGCGGCCGAACCGATTACCACCAGAAACAGCAGCGCGAAGGCGATCTGGTTCTGGGCGTAAAGTGCGACAGTCAAATATAGAGCCAATAACAGTACGGCTCCGACCGCCGCCCACTTGAAAACTGCTTTTGTCATGGGTCGCTTGTTATCTACAACAGGTGACGAAAGGGCGTGAGTTAGCATGTATATAGCCCCTATTGCTACGTCTGATCAATAATGGTCGTACTGTTCCGGCGTCGCCGGAAAAAGGTCGCTATCCTGTCGGCGAGGCCGATCAGGCGTGGGCCCGTCCATGAGCCCGAGCGGCCGCATCAGCGAATGATGCGCTTCGCCGCCATGTCCAACGCCTCATCCACGCTCTGTCTGCCAGACGTGATGTTTTGCAGCGCAGGCCCCATGGAGGACCAGAAAGCGCCCATTTCAGGAACGTTTGGCATGGGCTCGCCCATTTCCGCGTTCTTGAAGGTGGCGGCGATATTAGGATCTGCGGACAACTCCTTCATGAAGGCCTTGTTGGCCACCGCACCCAGAGGCACGTCGTCGTTCACCATCTTCAGACCTTTCAGGTTCAGCATGTAGTTCTCGATAAACTCGATCGCCAGCTCTTTGTTCGGGCTGGCGGAGTTGACCGCCGCCGCCAGGACGCCAGTGAAGGGTTTGCCGGGCTCGCCGTTGACGGAAGGAATCATGGCCACGCCAAAGTTGATGCCGCTCTTCTTCAGGTTGCCCCAAGCCCAGGGACCATTGATCATCATGGCCACTTCGCCCTTGTTGAACTTGGACTCCATGACGCCGTAGTCAGCGCCTTTCGGCATCATGCCCTGATCGATCAACTGCTTGATCAGATTCGCCGCGGACTTGGAGCCTGCGTTGTTCACGCCGGTGTCCTTGACGTCATAGCCTGCGCCGTTCTTTTTAAAGGGGTAGCCGCCATTGGAGGCGAACAGAGGCCAGGAGAAGTAGGTGTTGTTGTAATCCCACAGAATGGCGCGCTTGCCGTCCGCCGCCAGTTTCTTGTCCAGCGCCATGACGTCTTCAAATGTAGCGGGGGGCGTGGGGACCAGATCTTTGTTGTAGATCAGACCAACCGCTTCCAGTGCGATAGGATAACCATAGACTTTGCCGTTCCAGCTCACCGCGTCCCAAGTGAAATCGACGGTTTCGTCTTTGATTTTCTTGGAAGGATTCAGCGGAGAGATCAAACCGGACTTCGCCCACTCGCCAAAACGGTCGTGAGCCCAAATGAAAATATCAGGCCCGTTGCCGGTAGCGGCGGCCTGTTGAAATTTATCGGTGACATTATCAGGGTGGGCGACGCTCACCTCGATGCCGGTGTCTTTCGCAAACCAGTCGCCGACTTGCTGTAGTCCGTTGTAACCTTTGTCGCCATTTATCCAGACAACCAGTTTCCCTTCTTCTATATCGGCATGCGCGCTCGAAACCGCTCCGGCCGACACTAGCAATGAGGCTGCGACTGAGCCGACAAGCTTTTGCCAAGCTTTCATTGTATTACCTCTCTGTGGGTTATTGTTGTTGTCCACAAGCCATGTGGGGGCATTATGTGTTTAGGGATACTCCGCCATATGAGTAAGATCCGCATCATCCCTATTTTTAATCCCATAGGCGTATAGGGGGGGAGTAGACTCATCCCCCTAATTCCACCTACTCTCCCGCCGTCTATTCTGCTTCCATTAGGGTCTGTTGAAGACGTCTGAACGTCGCCTGGTCCGCCCATCCAAGAATAAAACAAGAGGTTTCCAACATGGCCAGCCCCCGTGTTCTGCTACCCGCCCTGTATCTATCGACGCTCCTCACCGCTTGCGCCAATCAGCCGACAGGCGGGCCTCAGGCGAGCTGGGTCTATATAGACGGAGCGTCTTCGGTGGCGCTGCGTTTTGAAACCCCCAGCGCTGACCAGAAGCTGGCCTACGGCGAGTTCGAGCCTGGCCAGTACCATTTACGTTTTGGCGACGCCGACGCGCCGGCGGACGCCATCAAGCTGTATCGCAAGGTGAATCTGGAGCCGGATCTGCATGGGGACTACATCCTGCAAATAGAAACCGCCGGCGTCTACCAGATTTTGCTGAATCAGGGGGATGAGCCGCATTTCCGCGTCAGCAAACGCGCCGCGTCCAAGCAGACCGCCATACCAAAGACGAACGCCAACGCCACAGTCGCCGGGGTTTGCGCGCCCGCCATAGAAGAGCAAAGCATTCAGGTCGCGCCAGTTTTCAAGGATGGAGAGTGGGTGCGGGACTTCTACTCCGGTCGGCGCGCCCTAGTCATAGACGGCAAGATCAGTTTGTCGCCCGCCGCCGACAGCGAGGGCTTGATGCTGCTTGAGGCGGACACAGCCACCCCGCAACCCTTTACCTGGGACAACGCCACCGTCTATTTCGCTCTCACTGACCGCTTCGCCAACGGACGTACGGATAACGATCATAGTTACGGACGCCAGGCGGATGGCGCAGAGGAGATCGGAACCTTCCATGGCGGCGACTTCGCCGGCCTTATCGGCAAACTCGACTACCTGCAATCCCTGGGCGTCAGCGCGCTGTGGGTGTCGCCGCCCTTCGAGCAGATTCACGGCTGGGTCGGCGGCGGCGATCGCGGCGATTTCCGCCACTATGGCTATCACGGCTACTACATCCTTGATTTCACCCGTCTGGACGCCAACATGGGCACGGAGGCGGAGCTGAAGACATTAATTGAACAGGCCCACAAGCGAGGCATTAGGGTGTTGTTCGACGTTGTAATGAACCACCCCGGCTACGCCACCCTGCAGGATATGCAGGATTTCGGCTTCGGCGGCCTGTTCGATGGTTTTGAACAATACCTGCCGCCACGCTGGGGCGACTGGAAACCCAGCGGCAATGAAAACTTCCACGGCTATCACGCCAACATCAATTACGACCACGACAAATGGGCGGACTGGTGGGGGCGGGACTGGGTGCGGGCGGGTATTTATAACTACGACAGTCCGCCCAACGCTGGCGTCGATCCCGTCAAAGGCTCGCTGGCGTTTCTGCCGGATTTTAAAACCGAGTCCGACCAGACCGTCGCCCTGCCCGCCTTTTTACGCAATAAACCCAACACGGGCGCCCGCGACCTTCCCAACGCAAGAGTGCGGGACTATCTGGTCAGCTGGCTCACCCACTGGGTGCGCGAATACGGCCTTGATGGATTTCGGGTAGACACCGTCAAACATGTGGAGCCAGCGTCCTGGCTGGCGTTAAAGCAGGGGGCGACGGCCGCTTTGGCGGAATATCGCAATCAGCACGACGCTCCCGATGGATTTAACGCCCCCTTCTGGATGGTGGGCGAGGTATTCCCTCATGACGTCAGCAAGAGCGCCTATTTCGACGCCGGCTTCGACGCGGTGATCAACTTCGACTTTCAACGTAAGTTCGCCCGCCAGGGAGCGGACTGCCTGTCCAATCTGGAGCCGGTATACCGCGACTACGCAGATAAGCTGAACAGCGACCCTGAATTCAACGTCATGACCTACATTTCCTCCCATGACACCCAGCTGTTCAGCACCCTGGCCAAGCAATCGCCGGAGCTGCAAAAGCGTGTCGCCGCCGCGTTGCTGTTGGCGCCAGGCGCCGTGCAGATTTACTACGGCGATGAAAGTCTGCGCCGCTTCGGCCCCACCGGCTCTGACCCCAGCCAGGGAACCCGCTCCGACATGAACTGGGCGGAAATTGACTCCGGCGCTGTGGACGCAATCCTGGCGCATTGGCGTAAGATCGGCCAGTTCCGCCAACGGCATGCCGCCATTGGCGCGGGCCAGCATCAGAAGCTCAGCGACGCGCCTTATGCATTCGCCCGCACTCAGGGCGCCGACCGCGTCATTATTATCTCCGCAGAAAACCGGCGTTAAGCGCCTCCTTGCCCATTCGCCTCCGACGGAACCCCATCGCATCCGTCGGAGCAGCTAAAAATCCTTACAAATTGCCGCTGATTAATAACCAAGTCGTAATCCCCCAGGGGGAGTTTATGGTCTAGAATGACCATTACCCCCCACCGATCCCATTTTACTTATCGGGCGTATTTGCAGTATCAACAGAGCCTAAGGAGCGCAGTTATGCAATTAAGCGATAAAACCCCTACCCGATTGGTCCAGGTTTCATTATTTTTCTCCGCTGCTCATTTCCTTTTTGGCGGCGTGACTTGGTCGAACATCCTTTTGTTCCTGGTCTTCACAGGAACCGTCTACATCTCCACCAAGTTGTTCATCATCCTGCAGCAGCTGCAGATGGCGACCGTCACCGATCTCAGCGAACTCAAGCTGTATCTGATGGGCGCAGCCGTATTGTTCGTCGGCATCGCCACCTTCGCCTACTCCTACATGTTTGGCGTGTTTTACCTGTTCATCACCGGCGTCTACTTCATCTCGCCCTATGATCGCGCCTGGTTGGCGGGCAAATCGCGCATGGTGGTTTACGACAACAAAGTGGAATACCGCGAAGTCTGATCCTGATAGGCCCGCCTGAAGCCGAAACGCTTAAGCTGGCGGGCGCATCCTCTTGCCAGAGAATGCCACAGGCGTTAGCGTGGTGACTCAACCGTTTATAAATCATCAACCTGCGCCAGAAGGAACAGACCATGAAAACCCTGGGCATTCTGGGCGGAATGAGCTGGGAGTCGACCCAAAGCTACTACCGCCTCATCAATCAGGGAGTTAAAGACACCCTGGGCGGCCTGCACTCCGCCAAGCTTCTCCTGCACAGTTTTGACTTCGCCGACATTGAGCGTCTGCAGGCGCAACAGGACTGGGACAGTCTCGCCAACATGCTGGCGGAAGCTGCTGCTGGTCTGGAGCGCGCTGGCGCGCAAGCCATGTTGATCGCCACCAACACCATGCATAAAGTCGCGCAGGAAGTGGAGAGTCGCCTCACTATTCCTCTGCTGCACATAGCCGATGCCGCCGCTGCCGAGCTTCAGCGCAACGGCCATAAGAAAGTCGCGCTGCTGGGCACCCGCTACACGATGCAGTTAGATTTCTACAAAACACGCATTCATGACGCCACCGGTATTGAAGTGATCACACCGGAACCGGCGCAGCAGGAAGAAATCAACCGGATCATTTATGAAGAACTGTGCCGGGGCGAGCTGCTGCCCTCGTCCAGAGACTTCTATTATCGCGTCATTGACGACGTAGCCAGCCAGGGCGCGGAAGGCGTGATTCTGGGCTGCACGGAAATCGGCCTGTTGGTCAGCCCGGAAAACTGCGTCATTCCCCTCTACGACACCACAGACTTGCATTGCGCCATGGCGGTGAAATGGGCCACTGCATAAAACCTCTGTTCGCGCTAACGCTGAGCTTAACTTTAGGCGGCTGCGCCGCATTGCGCGAAGATCCCAGCGACTGGCTGGGCAAAGACAAAATCGCCCACTTTACCGCCTCCGCCGCTCTCGCCGCGGCGGCGACCGATCAATTGGACAGCAGCTCGCGCAGCGACTGTGGAAGCGCGGCGTTAAGCGTAGGAGTGGCCATGACATTCGGCGCGGGAAAAGAGTATTACGATGAAAACTATGCAGGGAAGTATTGGAGTTATAAGGACATGGCGGTCAACTTGTTAGGCGCCTTGACGGGCTCGCTGGCCGCATCAAGGTGCCTGTAAGCCTCACGCCAGACTGACGCAAGGCGCTGGATCAGGCGACGCAGTGGCCGCGAGCCGCTTCCAGCAACGCATACCAATCAGTCCGGGACATCTCATGGCCAGCCCCGCCCAAAGCGTCATTAATGCGGGATTCACGCAAAGAGCCCAATACCGGCAATGGCCGTCCGGGGATGCGTTTCAGCCAGGATAAGGCTAATCCGGTCTCAGACACGCCAGTTTGCGCCGACATGGCGGCCAAGACGTCACCCAACGCAGGAACCCGCGAGAATCCGCCACCGCCTAATGGAGACCACGCCATCGTCTGCATCTGGTCCCGCCGCAGAGCGTCCATGGTTCCATCAAACAAAGATTGGTTCGCCAGCAGGGAAAGCTCTATCTGATTGCACAGCAAAGGAGCATTCAGGTGGTCCGCCAGCAGACGCCAGTGTTCGGGCAGAAAGTTAGACACCCCGATGGACTTGATCTTGCCGGCCATCAGCAGGTCTTCCAGCGCCCGCGCCGTATTTTCCACCGGCATCAACGGATCTGGCCGGTGCAATAGAAAGCAATCGATGCTGTCCACTTGCAGACGACGCAAGGAGTCATCCACGCAAGCCATCACATAAGCGGCTTCCGTGTTGTAATGCTTCACGAAATCAGAGGAACCGTCCTCAGTGGGAGGGACGATATCGCACTTGGAAATCAGGCGCACATGCTCTTTCAACTCTGGAGCGGCCTGCAACGCCAGACCGAACAGGCGCTCGCACTCGCCGCCGCCATAAATATTAGCGTGATCAAATACCTTCAGTCCCTGATCCAGGCGAGCCTCGATCCACTCCGCCAACGCTGGCGCAGGACAGAGTTCCGGGTAATCCAGCAGGCGCATCATTCCCAGCGCCAAAGGGGCTTCTTGCAGCTCAGCCCGAATTTGATCCGTCACTACTAATGCACCTCTTGGTTTTTCAATGCTTCCGCAGCGCCGAGCAAGCCCGTGTAGGTCTCCGTCACGACGTAGACCGGAATGCCGCCCAGATAATCGCCCATCCGCCCTTTGTCTTCAAAACACTGGCGAAAATCGCTGTCGCGGAAAAACTCAATAAAGCGGGGAATAATGCCGCCGCACACGTAAACGCCGCCAAGCGCGCCCAATGTCAGCGCCGCATTGCCCGCCACGCGTCCGAAAATGGCGCAGAACAGTTTTAAGGTCTTATGAGCGATCAAGTCGCTGTTCGCCAGAGCGGCTTCCGTTACTTGCGAAGGCTGCGTGTGCGCAGGCTCCACGCCGTCGATCTCGCACAGGCTGCGGTACAGGTTCAACAAGCCCTCACCGCACAGAATCCGCTCGACGGAAACCCGCCCGAAACGCTCTTTCAGGATTCGCAACACGCTGATTTCCACTTCATCCGTCGGCGCGAAATCGACATGGCCGCCTTCGGTGGACAACGGCGCCCAATCGGTCATGGTGCGCACCAAACCGGATACGCCCAATCCCGTACCAGGGCCAATCACTAATCTGGCCGCGCCAGGTTTGCCTTCGCCGCCGCCCACCTGCTGCAAATGCGCATCCGTCACGTGCAGAGTGCCCAGGGCCATGGCGGTGAAATCATTGACGTATTTGAACGTGTCAAAGCCCAGACGGGCCTGCATGTCGGCCTTGTTGAAAGTCCAGTGATTATTGGTCATTTTGATGGTGTCGCCATGCACCGGGCAGGCGAACGCCATACAGGCTTCATGAACCTCCGCTTCGGGATGGCCGGCCAGGTAATCCCGCACCGCTTCATCCAAATTGGCGTAATCATTACAAGGAAGCACCTGGATGTGCTCCAGTTCGAAACTATCCCGGGCCACCAGCGCGAAACGCGCATTGGTGCCGCCAATATCGCCCACCAGGGCGTATTGCGCTTTACTCATCGACGCTACTCCAGAAACTAGACGCGCCAGCTTCCGCATGGCTGGCTTGACGGCGCATCATACCGAACAACTCGCGGCCATAGTCAAGTTCATTCGCGCTCAGATTCGCCGTCGCCAATGGGCGGGCGTCAAACTCTTCCGCAGACGTCAATATTTCCAGTACGCCGCTACGCGCGTCCAGGCGGATCAAATCGCCATCGCGCACTTTCGCCAGCGGACCGCCGTTGGCGGCTTCCGGGTAGACGTGAATGGCCGCCGGCACCTTGCCGGATGCCCCAGACATGCGTCCGTCCGTCACCAGCGCCACTTTGAAGCCACGGTCCTGCAATACGCCCAGATAGGGCGTCAGCTTGTGCAATTCCGGCATCCCATTGGCTTTCGGCCCCTGGAAACGCACGACCACAATGCAGTCTTTATTCAGTTTGCCGCTGCTGAAAGCGTCGCCCAGGTCGTTTTGGTCATCAAACACCACCGCGGGCGCTTCCACCACCCAGTGCTCTTCCGCAACGGCGGACACTTTGATAACGCCGCGACCCAGGTTGCCGGACAGCACTTTCAATCCGCCATTGGGAGAGAACGGCTCCGCCGCCGAGCTCAGTACGGCGGGGTTGAGGGTTTCCGTCGGCGCGTCTTTCCAGACCAGTTCATTGTTCTGCAACACAGGCCCTTGCGCATAGCGGCTCAAGCCTCTACCCACCACCGTTTCCACATCGTCATGCAGCAAACCAGCACCCAGCAGTTCCTTAATAAGGAAAGGCGTGCCGCCTGCCTCATGAAATGCATTCACGTCCGCCTGACCGTTCGGGTAGATCCGGGTCAGCGAAGGAACCACGTCGGAAAGCTCTGAGAAATCGTCCCAGTTGATAATCACACCCGCCGCCCGAGCGATCGCCACCCAGTGCATAGTGTGGTTGGTGGAACCGCCAGTAGCCAGCAAGGCCACCAACGCATTGACGATGGTTTTCTCGTCCACCATATCCGCCATGCCCAGCGTGCCGCCATTGGGCGCGGACAAACGCACCGCCTGCTGCGCTGCTTCTTTGGTCAACGCTTCCCGCAGCGGGGTATTGGGATGCGTGAACGCCGCGCCTGGCAGGTGCAAGCCCATCACCTCAACCAGCAACTGGTTGCTGTTGGCGGTGCCGTAGAAAGTACAGGTGCCCGGACTGTGGTAAGACTGGCTTTCCGATTCCAGCAGTTCGTCTTTGCCCACTTTGCCTTCGGCGTAAAGCTGACGAATGCGCTGCTTCTCTTTATTAGGCAGACCTGATGGCATCGGACCGGCGGGAATCAATATAGAAGGAAGGTAACCGAAGCTCAGCGCGCCGATCAGTAGACCAGGCACGATCTTGTCGCAAATACCTAATAAAAGGACGGAGTCGAACATGTTGTGACTGAGAGCAATCGCCGTACTCATGGCGATAGTGTCGCGAGAGAACAGACTCAACTCCATGCCCGGCTGCCCCTGCGTCACGCCGTCGCACATGGCGGGCACGCCGCCGGCGAACTGCGCCACGGAGCCCATATCCCGCACTGCATTGCGAATCACTTCGGGATAGGTTTCGTAGGGCTGATGGGCGGAGAGCATGTCGTTGTAGGCGGAGACAATTGCGACGTTAGCCTGATTCATCAAACGCAGCACATCTTTATCCGACTGCGTACAGGCCGCGAAACCATGCGCCAAATTGCCGCAAGCCAGCGTTTTACGCTGCGGCTTGTTGTTTTTCAGGTTCTCCATGCGCTGCAAATAGGCTGCTCGGGTGGCTTTGCTGCGCTCGATAATGCGTCGGGTAACTCTGTCTACAGTCGGGTGCATAGCTGATCGCTCTTTTATATGTTCGTCTGTTTGTCCCAATTGAACGCCGGGCGGCTGCGCTGATACGCGGGTAACGCCAAGTCCGACGAGGAAAAAACCAATTATTTGGTAATATTACAAGATTAATTGATCAAAATCACGACATGACCGTACCATTCCAGAAATTATTTTGTTATATTTACTACATGTGAAAACAAAAAATTCCCCACCTGGAGGATTGGCATGACGATTCGAGTTGCTATTAATGGTTTTGGTCGCATTGGACGCAACGTTCTCCGCGCCCTTTATGAAAACAACTATCGCAAAGACATTCAGGTAGTCGCTATCAATGATTTGGGCGACTCCGCCATCAACGCTCACCTGTTCAAGTATGACACAGTTCATGGGCGGTTCTCCGGTGAAGTCAGCCATGACGAAGAGTCCATGACCGTCAATGGCGACCGTATCTCCATCAGCGCACAAAGAGACCCCAAGCTGCTGCCCTGGAAAGCCCTGAACGTAGACGTGGTTTACGAGTGCACCGGCTTCTTCACCAGCAAGCCCAAGGCCATGGCTCACATTGAAGCCGGCGCCAAGAAAGTGATTATTTCCGCTCCCGCGACTGAAGTAGACGCCACAGTGGTCTTCGGCGTTAACGAGAATGTTCTTAGCGCGGACCATCAGGTTATTTCCAACGCTTCATGCACCACCAACTGTCTGGCGCCGGTCGCTCAGGCTCTGCAGGCTGCGGTAGGTATTGAAAGCGGTTTGATGACCACGATTCATTCTTATACTAACGATCAAAAACTCACTGACGTATACCACTCGGACCTGTATCGCGCACGTTCCGCCACCCAATCCATGATCCCCACCAAGACTGGCGCCGCTGCGGCGATCGGCCTGGTGTTGCCGGAACTGGAAGGCAAACTGGACGGCATGGCGGTGAGGGTTCCAACCATCAATGTTTCTCTGGTGGACTTTTCTTTCATCGCGGGCAAAGACACCAGCAAAGAAGAAATCAACCAAATCATGCGGGAAGCTGCTGCGAAATCAGCAATTCTCGACTATAACGAAGAGAAACTGGTATCGGCCGACTTCAACCATTCGGCGTTCTCCAGCATCTTTGACGCGGGCCAAACCAAAGTTAAAAGCCGCCATGTAAAAGTCATGGCTTGGTACGACAACGAGTGGGGCTTCTCCAACCGTATGCTGGACAACACGCTGGCTCTGATGAAGGTCGCCAGATAATCCGGTTCATACGAGAGGTAGAGATATGTTACGTCGCACCAAAATAATCGCCACACTGGGTCCAGCCACCAGTTCGTCTGAGGCGCTGGAATCCATTATCAAGGCGGGAGTCGATGTTGTCCGGCTCAACTTTTCCCACGGCGAGGCCGCTGAGCACATCGCCCGTGCGGAACTGGTGCGCGAACTCGCGCGCAAGCAAAATCGTTTTGTCGCCATTCTTGCCGACCTGCAAGGCCCCAAGCTGCGCATCGCGCGGTTTGTCGACGGCAAAGTCACTCTGACGCCAGGCCAGCGTTTCGTATTGGACGCGCGCCTGGACAAAGAAGCCGGCGACATTGATCGCGTCGGCATCGACTATGAGCAGTTGGTGAACGACGTCTCCGCCGGAGACACACTCCTGCTTGACGATGGCCGTCTGGAGCTGCTGGTCGAAGAGGTTGTTGGTCTGGAAATTATCTGCCGCGTGATTATTGGCGGCAAACTTTCCAACAACAAAGGCCTGAACAAGAAAGGCGGCGGACTTTCCGCCAAAGCGCTGACGGATAAAGACAAAGCAGACATCAAGACCGCCGCCAAACTGGGTGCGGACTATGTCGCCGTCTCATTCGCACGCACTCCGGAAGACATGCATGAAGCGCGCGCGCTGCTGAAGGCGGAAGGTTCCAACGCCAGCCTGATGGCGAAAATCGAACGCGCAGACCTGGTTCATAATCCCGAACAACTGGACGCCGTTATTCTGGCCTCCGACGCAGTCATGGTGGCTCGTGGCGACCTGGCGGTGGAAATCGGCGACGCAGAACTGGTCGGCGTACAGAAACACATTATCGCCCGGGCCAGAACCCTGAACCGGGTGGTGATCACTGCGACTCAAATGATGGAGTCAATGATCAGCAGCCCCATGCCGACTCGCGCGGAAGTGTCCGACATCGCCAACGCGGTGCTGGATTACACCGACGCAGTCATGTTGTCCGCCGAATCAGCCGTGGGCCAGTATCCGGCGCAGGCGGTGGAAGCCATGGCGCGGATTTGCGTTGGCGCAGAGAAACATCCGTCCACGCATCAATCCAAACACCGTATTCACGAGGGGATGGCCCGCATCGACGAATCCATCGCTCTGTCGGCGATGTATGCGGCCAACCATCTCCAAGGCGTGAAGGCGATCATTTGTATGACTGAAACCGGCGCTACGCCGTTGTTGATGTCGCGCATCAAATCGCCTCTGCCGATTTACGCGTTCTCGCGCCACCATGAAACTCAGCACAAAGTCGTTCTGTACCGCGGTGTGCAAACGATCCCCTTCGATTCGGATCAGCATCCTAACGAAGAGATCAACCAATTGGTGGTGAATGAGCTGGTGAAACGCAATGTAGTGACCGATGGCGACCTGGTAATCCTTACCAAGGGCGACTACGTCAACGCACAGGGCGGCACCAATACGATGAAGATCGTACGCGTAGGAGGTTCTATTCAGTAAGGATGAAGGGTCCCAAACGCTTTTTATCCACTTTTGCGGGAGGCCGCGTCTAACCCGGCCTCCTCATTTTCGATCACACTCTCGCACTCGCAATCTGAGTGATTTAGCAGGGTTCCGGAGTCCCCATTCCACCCTGCTCTTTTTTTGCCTGCGATTTGGGCTCAATCTCCGCCTCCGCATCCTCCGTCGCCGCCATCGCTATCTCCGCCACCGGCGCAGCCGGAGCCGCATCCAATATGACTGGCGCAATAGCCCACGCCGCCTGGACCTTTGCAGTTAAGGCTATAAACAAAACCATCAGGAATCTGCAAATCGTGATCCATCGAGAAAATCATCGGCAAGCGACTTGGGTTGCGACGATCTATGCCTTCCTTATGACAGGCCAGCCGCCATGCGGTCTTAATGCCATTCTGGGCCTGGGTGGGGCTTTGCATGGCTTCCGCTGGCGTATGATGTAAGAACCGACCGAAGCACTTCTGACAGAACTGCTCGTACGCGCGGGTGAATAATATGAACTCGTGCCAAGCCACGTCCACTGCCTGCGAGGGCATGGCCACCATGCGCCGACCGCCAAGCTGGCAGAGCGCAAAATACTCCTTCAGCCCTGTCATGACCATCTCTAACTGCGAGTCATTCAGATGCTGATATTTGTTCTGGACCTTGCTCTTTATGCTACCGGGAAATTGAAATGCCTTCAGCGCTTGTCGTCGCACCCGACTATGCAGCACGCGATAGAGTATGAATGCAATGACCGCTCCCGCCACCAACCACGCCATGACGCTTACCTCTTGCGTTGAGGATAGGACGAAGCCTCCTGCGTCGCGCCTTCCAGTATTAACGGATTACGTGAAAAGTATGGATTACAAGTAAAGTTTAGACGTAGCTTATTTATCTTGTGCGATGACTTTCAGCCATGGCGCCACAGAGCAATCATTCTAAAAAAGCGTGTTCGCCTTGCCGCAATACACCGGGCTCTATCACCTGCGCATAGACGCCGAAATTAAACTGCATATGTTCGCCAATCGTCCGGGGGATCATAAGATCATCGGGTAATTCAAACTGCCGCATCCCCGTCATCACGCACCGTTCAGTCAGTCCGCTAATTTGCAGACGCAGCCCGCCGGAAAAGGAAAGGGTCTTACCCAGCCAGTCATGCTCAACCACGCCAACGCCAGTGGTCGACAGCAGGATATTAGGCCGAAAGCGGCGTTCATCGATACGCGACTCAGGCAGCAGCCCTCGCAACCAGTGCAGCGCTGAAGTTGAAATCAGGTGTACAGGCCCCGCATCAAGGTGCGATACAGCCTCTTCTCGCACCAGCGTTACCTCCTGCTCCAACAGGGAGGAAAGAGCTTGATTCAGGTCGGGATGGTCGTTCGACATGACCCGCCCATCAGGCAATTGCAACGATACCGAGTCGGCATCAGAGCTCGCGCTCATCCTCAAAAGCCCTTCTATCCTGGCGAAGCGTCTTGTGTTCTTACCGCTGCCAAATTTACCCGCTCTGTTGCGGACAGCGAATATCCGGTCGCCCACCACACCGCGTCCATCAAACGCCAGAGCGTCGAGCGTTTCTCCCAAAAGTGATTTAACCGGATAACGCCACAGAGAGGAGGCGGCTCCAATTGACTGCATGCCAAGGTTCCTTATTTGAGAATGAGTCGGAATGTAAGACTGATGCGCTCCCCCACGCCCGGCATTTTGGGAATCGCATGCATCCAGCGGTCCTGTACGCCTTTATCCATGTACAGCAGCGCACCATGTTCGAGCATATAAGTTACAACATGCGCCTTATCCGCTTTACTACGGTAGGAAATACGCCGCTCGGCGCCCAAAGAAATGATCGCCACGCCCGTTCCCGGCGCCAGCTCTTCCGAGGAGTCGGAGTGATATCTGGAGTCACCTCGCAAACCGCCTAGCCATGCCTCGCCGCAGCGGTTAGCACGCCTGCGCCAACAAGCAGGGAGCCGCCAACGCGGTTGAAACGCTTTAGCGCTTTGGGATCACGTAATATGGAGCGCAGTTTGCCGGCGAACACCGCATACATGGCGGCGTTGAGAACGCCTAACACCAGAAAAGTAGCGCCGAGTATGACAAATTGTGGAGCCAGCGCCGCCTCAGTGGAGACAAATTGCGGCACGAAGGCGATAAAGAAGATGATGCTCTTGGGATTAAGCGCCGTGGTGATAAACGCGCTGAGGAACTGACTGCGCCCGCTGACGCCAGTCGTCTGCCCATCGTCAGCGCTCAGCGACGTGGAAGAGCGAAACATTTTCACGCCCAGATAGGCCAGATATAACGCGCCGACCCACTTCAATATCGTGAACGTAAAGGCGGAAGCCGCCAGAATAGCGCCAAGGCCGAGAAAGGACAAAGTCATGGCGACCAGATCTCCCAATCCCACGCCCGCCGCCAATGGCGCGACAGAGCTTTTGCCTGACGACAGCGCCTGGCTGACCACCAGCATGACGGAAGGTCCGGGGATCATCACCACGACCAGAGAGGCCACCACAAACATCAAATAAGTATCCAGACTCATACGCCACCGCCATAACGCTGTAGATCAAATATCGCTCCCAGCAATGTACCCCTGTCACGCACAGGGGGTCAATGAAGTAGAAAGGGGTATAGATAGGGAAGTATCTGGAGGCCATCGCCCCGCCTGTATGGGCGGCGGCGATGGCTGAGGTAAGTCTGATTTTGCGCGCTTGTCGACACAGGGGCCACAAGCGCCTGCTTAGCGGAAATAGTCGTCTCGGTTAACGCCGTCGAAAGCAACCTGACTTAAGACAACATTGTTTGAAACAACCTCCGTGAGCCACAGGGACAGGGGTCATTTCTCCCCAGCTTCTCATGCAGATCTTTGTCTCCATGAACGACTCTGTAGCCGCGCTTCACCTGAGCTTCAGATGGATAACCTTTCCTGCGCTTACTGGTGACCTCGAAAGCACAGCATTTCTTCGTATTTGGTACGCATGACACACCTCCATTGATGTTTCCGTCATTGTTGCTCCTCTCGCCTAACAGCGGGGAGGCGGCATCATAGCACTAGAAACGCGTTCGGCAAAATAGCGCCGACATCATCAGGAAGACGAACAGGGACAAGTCTGGAATAGATAACAGTGTTGCTTACTATACTTACTACAGATGAGGAAAGAGAGAATATTCGGGAGAGGTCGCAGGGCCTGTTGATCACAGAGCCCTGCTTAGAACACGCTGTACTACAGACGACGATGGATACGCGCGCCTTCTTTGGTGCGCTGATCCAAACGCGCCATGATCTCGCGCATTTCTTTCGCTTCTTCTGAAGCCTGGTTACGCTTCTGCGCTTCCATTTCCGCTTTCTCAGCCGCAATCGCTTCGCGAATGCGTTTTTCCTTCGCTGCTGAGCCAGTACGGCCTTCAGACAGCTTGGGACGGTTCACTGGAGCGGGAGCGGTTGCGCCAGTCGCAGATTTGGCTGCTTTCGCCAGACCTGCAGCGCCGGCTTTCTTCGCCGCCTTCTGCCCCGCTTTGGTCCCACCGCGACGGCGGGCCTCGATACCGGCAATCAATGCGCGCATCTCTTCCGCCTCACGGGTGGAAGCAGTGTGACGCAGTGGTCTCGGTTCCGCTTTAGGGGCGGGCTTTGGAGCTTCCGGCTTAACCACAGCCTCTTTTTTCTTCGGCGTATAGTCGGGATCGTCAGAGCCGTCCGACATTTCCTGTTTCAATGCTTCCAACTCTTTCATCAGATCCATTGATGGTTTGGATTTGTTCTCTGGTCGAGTCAGTGTGACTTTGATTGCTTTGGCGCCCAGCGCTTCCATCGCTTCAGCCAACATTTCCCGAAGTTCTTTAGGGTTATCAGAATAACCCCACTCTTCCATTTTGAAAGAGTCCGCGCCGCTGGACCGCAGAGTTTCAAAGAACTCACCCATTGCGCCTTCGGATTCCTGGACCAACAAATGCCCCCAATGATCCTCCAATGACCTGCGGGTGCTGCCCGCAAAAACTTTCCCCGTAACTTGATCGGTAGCAGTAAAAACTATCACCAAAAACCTCAAATTCGTTGCCGCACACTCTTCTTTTTCCTGCTCGAAGACCTAACTTCGAGAGGGCCGAACATTATAAAGAGATAACCGAAAATTATAAGGGCTGACAAACAGTCTCAAATGTGCATGGCGGGAAAAATTTTGTGAAATTAGAGGTCGATTTCGGGCTCTCCGGCGCAGTCAAAGGTCAGTTCGAACGCATCCGTCGTAACGATAATCTTTTGTTGCGCGCCTTTCTGCGCGCTCAGCACGCCAATAACGGTGGGCATATAGTCAGCGTCGCCGACGGCGTCAAAATAATCCGCTTTGCAGGTAGTGACCCCGGAAAAAATTGCTCTTCTGGTAACGATGCCGGATTCCGGCTCCGGTGTGAGATCCAGACACAATTTTGCGGTCAAAGGAGAATAGTCGATTCTGACGACCCAAAATGGATCGACGCCGATCAACTTCCTTTCAAGAAGATTCGTCATTTTCATGGTCAGTCCCACACAAGGGTTCAATATTGAATTGAACCATCATAAAGGAAATAAACCTGTTCAGGCTGGCGTTAGTTGATTAAAAATTGGTTAATTCAAGAATGGATGCGACAGATATCTGTAGTATCTCCACCAACTCTGGGTCCATGTACTGATACTCATCCGGAATATCGAGAACATGCACCTGCTTGTGCTCCAGCAAGTGGCCAAATTCCGACATTAAACGATGCTTATGCTTATCTTCCATAACAAAAATAATGTCGGCCCAGAGAATATCCGCCGGACCGAGTTTTTTGCGGGCTTTAGGGCTGGTCCCCGCCGAGCGAACACGCAACTCTGGATGCCTGCGCCAAACCTGCTCTGCAGTAGGGCTGCGCCACTGGTTACGACTGCAAACAAATAGGATATTTCTCAAGATGTATTTAAACCCAATGAAACCGTGAGCAGCTCTTTATTCAGAAGTTGATGAATGTTGCGCCTAGCCTAAAGCTTTTCTGCGCCAACGACGGCGGACCTACTATTTAACCCGCCGCGCCTGCCAAAAATGGTCGGCCCAGTAGCCGTTATGCAGATAGGCCAATTCCACGCCGTTACTGGTGGATGCATGCAGGAAACGGTTATTTTCCACGTAAATGCCGACATGTAGCCCTTTCCAGCCGCCGGGTTTGAAGAACACTAAGTCGCCGGGCTGCAACTCTTTTCGGCTCACCTGACGCCCTTTTTGCGCCAACCCTTTCGTGGTTCTGGGCAGCCTGGCGTCGAAGCGCTCCTGAAAAGTGAGGTACACCAGACCTGAACAGTCCACGCCGGACTTATCAAGGCCTCCATAGCGGTAGTCTACGCCGCGCCACTCGTCATACTGGTCATACAAAGCAGCGGCGACAGGGCTGGATATTTGTTCTGGAGAGGGTATCGCCGTCGGCGGACGATTCACCCGCACAGAGCTACACCCGGAGGCGAACGCCATCAAAATGGTGATTAATATGAATCCGGATATACGCATCGGCCGATCCTCTAAACTTGCGCTGACAGGCGAAACGATAAACCGACTTACATTAACCCATGCTTAATGGCGTACTTGGTTAATTCCGCCGTGGAGCTAAGTCCCAGTTTCGCCTTGATATTCTGCCTGTGAGTTTCCACTGTACGCACGCTGATGGCAAGCTCTTCCGCAATCGCCTTGTTACTCTTGCCTTCCGCCACTTTCTTCAATACTGACGCCTCCCGGTGAGTCAGACTGGCGGACGTCTCGCCGCGCAACTGCGGCTGGGAAAACAGGGCTGCGGAGGCGCCGCTGCTGATATAGGTGCCGCCTTCATACACTGTGCGAATGGCGCGAATCATTTCATCCACAGACACATCTTTAAGAATATAGCCCTTGGCGCCTTTGTGCAGAATCTGCGACACATACTCTTTATTGTTGTGCATGCTGAGAATCAGCACGCGGGTATCGGGAAAGTGCTGCGCCATGTACTCCGTGGCGTCGATGCCGTTCATGCGCGGCATGCTCACGTCCATCATCACGACATCCGGTTGATGGGTCGCCACCGCTTCAATCGCCTGCTGACCGTCCGTGGCCTGAGCCACTACATCAATGTCAGGCTCCTGCTCCAGCCGGGCGCGGATGCCTTCCAGCACCAGAATATGATCGTCAACCAATACCAGTCTTATCATTCTTGTCTCTTTATCCCATGAAGGTCACCTGAATGCAGGTCCCTTTGCCTTCTTCCGAATGTACACTGAAATTTCCGCCAAGAAACTCCACTCGCTCGCGCATATTGCGAATCCCGATGCCTCTGCCGTGACCGAGACGCCGCAACGAAAATCCTGCGCCGTCGTCCTTCACTTCAAGAAACAGTCCTTCCGCATCCTGCTCCAGGCGCAACGTCACCTGCCTGGCGCCGGCATGTTTTTCCACGTTATATAACGCTTCCTGGGCGATGCGGTAGAGGGTCGTGGCGATATCTTCATCCGACTTGGTTTCCGATACCTGCAGATACACGGATACGTCAATGCCGGAGCGCTCTTCAAAATCTTCTCCGAGATGCTCCAACGCCGCCACCAGACCCAAATCGTCTAAAATGCTGGGGCGTAAGTCGTGACTGATACGCCGCGCCTCCTGAATCGCCTGCTTCAGAGTTTCCCGTCCTTTCAACAGAGGTTCGCGCAAGGTTTGCTGGCTTTCCTGCAGCAGGCCCAGCACCGTCTCGATACGATATTTCACCGACACCAGCAATTGATTGATGCCATCGTGCAGTTCCCGCGACACCCTTCGCCGCTCTTCCTCCTGCAATTGCACTGTTTTATGACTGAGTTCCTTAAGGCTTTGATCCGCCAGGCGGTGTTCATGCACGTTGAACCAGATTGAAGCGATCAGCACACCCATCACCGCCAGCAAGGCGATAATGACGAAGGTCAGCAGCGCATCCGCCACGTTCTCGTCCACGCCGTCTTTGATCAGCTCCATTTCCTGTTGAATATCATCAAGATAGAGACCAGTGCCGAACATCCAGTTCCAAGGCGGCAGGGACTCCACATAGCTGATCTTGTCCACGGTCACCCGGGAGGTCGGTTTCTGCCAGAGATAGTTGTGAAAGCCGCCGCCTTCCGTAGCGCGCGCCAGCAGATTGCGGATAACGTAGTTACTATTGTTGTCCTTAATATTCAGCAGGTCCATGCCCACCAGTCCGGGCTGGGTGGCGTGCACCAGATTCACGCCGCTGGGGGTGTAGGCGAAGAAGTAGCCGTCCTCACTGAAATGCATGCGCTGCATCAGTTCCTGAATGCTGCGCTTCGCCTCTTCGTCGGACTCCGCCTTCTCAATGAGGTAGCCGGAGGTGATGCGCATGATGCTGACATAGCTTTTCAGCGCCGTTTCCTTGGAGCGCAACAGATTGTTCTCAAAGGTCTCCAGTTCACGCTGCGCCAGCTCATCCGCCAGATTCACCATCGCCAGCGCAAATGCGATGGAGATCAGCAGCAACGGCGCTAACGCCAACAGAACAACTTTAGTGCGCAGCGTCATGACGCAAGCCTCCAGCAGATAAACAGGATCTGGCGGAGCGCCTCCCTGCGCCTCGCCTCAATCAGACTTCAAAGCCAAACAATCCTGGCGCGACCAGCAGCAAAATCAGCACCAGCGCCTGCAGGATGATGAATGGCGTCACGCCCCGGTAAATGTCCATCGTAGTCACCTCTTTCGGAGCGACTCCTTTAAGATAGAACAAACTAAACCCAAACGGCGGCGTCAGGAAGCTGGTCTGCAGGTTCATGGCGATCAACACCGCAAACCAGACCATACTGATGCCCAGCGATTCCGCCACCGGCGCCAGGATCGGCACAATAATAAAAGAGATTTCCACGAAATCGATGAAAAATCCCAGCACCAGAATAACCAGCATGGTGAGGATCAGAAAGCCCCACTTCTCACCGGGCAATTGCGTCATCCAGTGCTCCACCAGCGTATCGCCTCCCGCATAAGTGAAGGTCATGGAAAACGCCGTCGCGCCCAGCAGAATCGCAAACACCATGGCGGTGACCGTCACGGTTTCGCGACTGCACTCCCACACCATTTTCCAGGAAAACTGGCGATAGCACACCGCCAGCAGCAAGGCGCCCACGCCACCCAGAGCGGAGGACTCCGTCGGCGTCGCGACGCCAGTGAAGATCGATCCCAGCACCACCAGAATCAACGCCAATGGCGGCAGGATAGAGAACAGCGCGATTTTCACCTGCTGCGCCCGGTTCTCGCCGTTGTCCGGCAATGCCGGCGCCATATCGGGGTTCAGCCAGGCGACAATCAAAATATAGGCAATGTAGGCGACGATCAGCACCACGCCAGGAACCACCGCCGCCTGAAACAGATCGCCTACGGGAATGCCCATCACATCGCCCAGAATAATCAGAATAATAGAGGGAGGAATAATCTGCCCCAAGGTGCCGGAGGCGCAGATGGTCCCGGTGCTCAAACCCTTGTGATAGCCGTACTTCAGCATGACCGGCAATGAAATCAGCCCCATGGCCACCACGCTGGCTCCAACCACGCCTGTAGAAGCCGCCAGCAAGGCGCCGACCAGTACGGTGGAAATGGCTAAGCCGCCGCGCACGCCGCCAAAAAGACGTCCCATGGCCTCCAGCAGCTGCTCCGCCAATCGGGTCTTCTGCAACACCAACCCCATGAAAATGAACATGGGAATGGCCATCATCACGGTATTTTCCATGATGCTTTGAATACGATACGGCATGAAAGCGAACAGCTCCGGCCCCTGGGCGATCAAGCCGAACACCAACGCCACGCCGCCAAAAGTGAATGCGACGGGGAAGCCGAACATCAACATCAGCAACGCCACCGCGAACATAATAATGCCGATCACGCCAAGCCCTCCTTCGCATGAGACTCTGCGTACTTCTCTCCCAACAGCAGCACTCTCAGCGCCTGAGTGATCATGCCCAGGCCGGACAGCAGAATCAGCAGAGAGGACAGAGGAATCAATGACTTAATGATCCAGCGATAAGGTAAACCGCCTGGATCGCCGCTGCCTTCCATCAGATCGAAAGCATCCACGGTGAAGCCAAAACCGAAATACATCACCAGCAGTGAGAATGGCGTGACGAATACGATCGCCCCAACCATGTTGACGATGGCTTTCACTCGATCCGACCAGCCTTCATACAGCACATCCACGCGCACATGGCCATCCGTACGCAGCGCATAAGGAACGCCTAATAAAAAGACGGCGGCGAACAGATGCCACTCCAATTCCTGCATGCCGATAGACACCTGATTGAACAGATATCGCATCACCACGTCATAAAACACGTTGACCAGCATCATCAGGAAACAGCCTGCGGCGATAAGGCCGCAGAGGTGAGACGCCCGCTCGAACAGGCGATCGAAGATCTTAATCCACTGCATATTCCACTCCGGCCCGGGCGCAGGACAGCCCTCCAGCAGATTGCTCCCACACACAGCGTCTCCTCAGGCCCGCCTATAACAGGCAGGCGCTTTGTATACGCCAGTGAAAGTTCCGCCGGAGGCGCGCTCTGTCTGAACGGCCCCGGGTTTAACTGCGATTAGCCTTGGGGTTGGCTGTTGAGGTAGGCGAGATCGGAAATCTCGGTCCAGCGACGCGCTTTCAGCATGTAATCGTGCTGCGACTTGAGGATTTCCGCCGCCATGGGATCGGTAGCGGCTTTTTCCGCCAGCAGCTCGTCGTTCGCCTTACGTATGGCGGCGATAACTTCTTTGGGGAAAGTGCGCAGTTTGACGTTGGAGAATTCCGTTTGAATGGTCGCCCAATTCACCGCGCTCTCATGAGTGGACTGGATATACATGTCGTAGGCGGCGGTGCGCATGGACACACGCAGAATCTCCTGCAGGTCCGCAGGCAGTTTCTCCCAGGATTTCTTATTGATCATAAACTGCAACTCGGTCGCAGGCTCATGCCAGCCGGTGTAGTAATAAGGCGCGATTTTGTGGAAGCCCATCCGCAAATCCAGAGAGGGACCGACCCACTCCAGAGCGTCAATGGTGCCGCGCTCCAGCGCGGTATACAGCTCGCCGGAAGGGATATTGGTGGGGCTCACGCCGATTTTGGCCAATACTTCGCCGGCGAATCCGGGAATACGCATTTTCAGACCCTGCAGGTCCTGCAGCGAGTTGATTTCTTTCTGGAACCAACCGCCCATCTGGTTGCCGGTATTACCGCCAGGGAACGAGAGTATGTTGTGCTTGGCGTAGACTTTCTCCATCAGATCCATGCCGCCGCCGTAGTAAAACCAAGCGTATTGCTCCGGCGCGATCATGCCGAAAGGCATGGTGGTGAAGTAAAGCGTCTCAGGCACTTTGCCTTTCCAGTAATAGGAAGCGGAGTGGCCCATGTCATACTGGCCAGTCTTGACCATATCGAACACGCCGAAGGGCGCTTTGTGCTTGTTGGCGGAATCAATGGTGATTTTCAGCCGGCCATTGGACATCTTTTCCGCCATCGCCGCCATATTGCGGGGCGCATCGCCGAATATCGGGAAGTTAGGCTGCCAGGTTTCCGCCAGTCTCAAGGTATACACTTGTTCCGGGGCTTTGGCTTCTGGGGAGGCGGCCTGCGCACTGGCGGCCGGACTGGATTCGTTGCATCCGGAGATTCCGAAAGCCAACAAAACAGATACGGGAAGGATTCTCAGGAATCGCTTAAGAGTCATATTGTGTACCTTTCTTATATTTATTTTCGCGTAATAACCGCCGTCGCCGTTAAACGGCAACGGGCTCGCGTCGCACTCGTACCCGGGCGCTTCACAAAATGCTCTCTTTTTGACTGATCAAATTCTATCCGTATTAGCGCCGTTAGGCGGTGGGCGAATACGCCCGCATAACTACGGACTCAATCTAAGTAGTACTACGTAGACGAGAAGTTGACATTATTGGGATAAAGCGCGGGCATGCTCTATCACCCAGCGCCGCTGCGCGTCCGTATCCGGCACTTCCACGCCGCGCTTCAAGCTGATTTCAGCGAAAGCCTGCTCTGGGGTCCAGCCATGACGCACCAGCAAAGAGGCGGCGATCGTGCCAGTGCGTCCGATGCCGGCGCGGCAGTGAATAACCAGATGATCGCCCGCCAACACGGCGGGATAAATAGCGTCCAGCAGTGCGGCGACGTCCCGCACGGACCTGGGCAATCCGAAATCGGGAATGGGGAAATGGGTAAACGCCATGCCCAAGCGGCGACACAGCTCCGGCGCCTGCGCCAGCCCCAGCTCACGAATCTCCTGGGTCTCCAGTAGAGACAGCATCCTGGTGACGCCGCTGCGGGCGATGCCCGCGAACTCCTCTTCCATCCACTCCCCGGCGACCGGTTTGGCCATGACGGAAAAGCGGCCGTTTCCAATAGGTTGAACGGGGTAAATGGTGCTGACGAGCACGTTTTGACTCCTTAGCTTACGAATAATCGAAAGCGGCTATTTTTACTCAGCCCCCACGTACTCGTAAAACAATTCGCAGTAATCCACGTCTTTGTCCGCGCCGGCGCGCAGGCGCTGTTTCAATTTCTGAGTAGTGGCGTGGTTGGCGGCGTAGTCTTTGAGTTCGCCCTGAAACTCATAATTCATCGCTTCCACCAGCTCGCAGAGCAGCCGGTGATCGCAGTGGTCGATAAAACCCAGGGACTTGTCCAAGGCGCGCTTGAAGTCTTTGGTAAGGAGAGAGCCCAGCGCGGAGGCCTTCAGCCATTTGTCCGCCCGTTCGTCGTCCAGTATGTGCTCGCTCAGTTCGGTGGTTTTCGGATGATTGCGGATGGCGAGTTCAACAAGGGCGGAGTTGGCGCAGAAGGGTTCTGATTGATAATCCTGGACTAATTCTATCAGGGTATTTTCCTGAAGCGCCGTCCAGTCCTGCTCATGGGGAAAAGTCTTCTGAATATCGTGGAAGTCGGTCATTCCTGCTTTCTCGCTGATTATTATTCCTTTCGCGCCCACTCCAACGCGCCTGCATCAGAGCGGACGACTTGTCACATCAGCAGCTTACCAGTCTCGCCACTCGCTGGCGATACCCTCCCCGTCGCCATAATTTTCCGGATCGATGCCCGCCGCTACCGCGATGGCGTCAAACAGATCGCACAGCTCTTCCCTTTCCGCCGTTTCGATCAAGTCCCCGCCCACTGTGTCGTTAAGGTAGTTAAGCGACTCCACGGCGACCTCAAACTGTTTGACCTTCACCTTCTCCGTCGCGCCTTCACTCAGCTCCAACAGAGCTTGCAACAAATTATCCATAATCCGTCTGGCGGCGGTGTTATTCTCGTCCGTATATTGCTCCAACCCATCCTGGAAACGCTCCGCCCAAAGATCGAAAGGATACTCTTTCTCGGTGCGCCGCAATCGCTGTTCATATGACAAATCAATGTCCTCCTGTCGACAGAGTGGGTGAACATGGCGTGAGAAAAGAGAGCGAAAGCTTAACCCGGAGCGTCTCGGCTCCCTTCTCTCACGCAGACGCAAATTGTAAACATCGAAACGACAGGATCACGCTCCCCACGCCCTGATCCGGCTTGTTCGCAACAAAATCATGACAATTTGACTCGTTTTTCATCAATCTACTGTAAAAAAGTCAAATAGCGTCACTTTTAAAAAGAGTGTAAAAATACGGACGCTGGGAACGCGCCTGAATTGAAATAGACCAGGGCCGGACATACTTTAGATTGGTGAAATTTTGCCCAGCGCGAGTTCGTGCGACGACGCTCTTCTAAACATGCACTCGTCACGCAGCGCCGGGCCTCATGATAATTCTTGATTTGGTTTCGAGCATACGGGTAGGTCCTATTGAGCATCGTTTTATTACGTAGATTGGCGTTCTGGTTACTGGTCAGCACAGGACTCTGGACAACCGCCGCCTCCGCTGACAGTTCCATCAATCTGGCGTGCAACTACTTCCCTCCTCAAAAAATCGACTCTCCCGAGAACACGGACCGGCCGGGTTACGACATCGAGCTGTTACAGGCCGCCTTCCAACAGGTGGGCGTGGCGGTCACCTTCCGCTATTTCCCATGGAATCGCGCGCTGGAGCTGGCCAGAACCGGAACCTACGACGGCCTCTGCAGTTGCTCGTATCTGCCGGAAAGAGAAAGCTTTCTATACTTCTCCGACGAACTGGGCGCACTGGAGAAAGGCTTTTTCACCTTGAGCGGACGCAAAATTCATAAAGTCGTCGCACTGAGTGATATGAAACCCTACAAGCTGGCGGTGGTGCGCGGTTACAACCTGGAGACGGAGCTGGAAAAAGCGGGACTGGAAAACATCGAAACCGTGGGAACAGACAAACTGCTGCTCAATATGCTCACCTTCCAGCGCGTGGACGCCATCTATTCCTTCGCCGACACGATTCAGTACGAGGCGCAGCAGATGGAGAATCCCCCCGAATTGAACTTCATCGGCATATCCAGCGCGCCCTATTACACCTGTTTCAGCAAAAGACACCCCATGAGTCTGGACACCATGCTGAAGTTCAACAAAGGTTTGCGCATGATTCGCGAGTCCGGCGAGTACGACCGCATTCGCCAGAAATATCTGGGCGTCCCCAAGTCATCCTGACGCGACGCCATATCGCTACCGCTCCCTTGACGCCGCGCCACAGGGAGCGCCCCTCTTTCCTTCTCCGTTAGTTGCAACATTGCCGCAATAATTCAGTGGGACACTCCCTGCTCCGATAACAACGAACTTCAACACTCAAATTCACTGTGGAGCATGTCTTATGGCGCCTTTTCCTTTAACGCGCACAGGCGCAGTATTGTGCGCGTCGATCGCACTCGCCGCCTGCAGCGACAGCAACAACACCCAAAGCAATGACGACTCCGGGTTCAGCCTGAGCATCCTGCACATCAACGACCATCACTCCCATCTCGCCGCGTCCACCTTCAGTTACGACGTGAGCGCGCTGGGTCTGCAAACCAAGGCGGATAACGGCTCTGACATCGGTTCGGTGACCGTTTCTTACGGCGGTTTTCCTATGTTGACCAGCCTTGCCGACACCCTGGCGGATGAAAAGCGCAATGTCTTGAAACTACACTCTGGAGACGCGGTCACCGGCACTCTGTATTTCACGCTGTTCGGCGGCGAAGCGGATGCGGAGATGATGAACCGGATCTGTTTTGACGCCTTCGCCCTCGGCAACCATGAGTTCGACAACGGCGATAGCGGCCTGGCGTCATTCCTGAACTATCTGGCGGCGGACGATTGCGGAACCGACGTCCTGGCGGCCAACGTCGCTCCCGGCGACGCCTCGCCTATCGCCCAAGGCTACATCAAGCCGTATGTCATCAAAGAAGTGGGCGGCCAGAAAATTGGCCTTATCGGTATCGATATCGCGCAAAAGACCCAGGAATCCAGCCGTCCTGACGCCGGCACCACTCTACTCGACGAAACCGCCACCGCGCAGAAATACATTGATGAAATCAGCGCCCAGGGCGTCAACAAAATCATCCTGATGACGCACTACACTTACGCCAACGACCAAACCCTGGCTGCGAGCCTGACTGGGGTGGATGTCATTGTCGGCGGCGACTCCCACACCTTGATGGGCGGAGAAACGTTCACCCAACTGGGCTTCAACGTCGTCAGCGACTACCCGAAAAAGGCCACGGATAAAGCCGGGGACGCGGTCTGTATCGTACACGCATGGGAATACGCGCACCTGCTGGGCGCCCTGGACGTCAGCTTCGACGCCAGCGGAAAAGTCACCGCCTGTAGCGGAAATCCTTACATGCCAGTCGCCAAGTCGTTCACCTATACAGCCGCGGATAAAGTCACTAAAACCCTGCCTGCCGCTGACGCCGACCGGGTGACGCAAGCGCTGACCAGCCGCAAGGAAATCGTCTCCACCACGGCGGACGCCATTTCAGAGCGCCTGCTGGCGATTTATGACGATGAAGTGGATACCCTGAAGCAGACCGTGATCGGTACGGTATCAGACAACCTGTGTCTGGTCCGCTGGCCCGGCGAATCGCGCTCCAGTTTGTGCGATGTCGCAGACAACTACGTTAACGGCAGCGACATATCCAATATCGTCGCCAAAGCCTTCCTGACCGTGACGCCCACAGCCGATATCGCCATCCAGAACGGCGGCGGCGTGAGAACGGACATTCCCATGGGCGACCTCACCGTGGCGGACGCCTTTACGTTGCTTCCCTTCTCCAACACCCTGGTGACGCTGGAGATGACAGGACAACAAATCGTCGACGTGCTGGAGGATGCGCTGTCGAATACCTTGGATAACAATGGCTCTTCCGGCTCCTACCCCTACGCCGCCGGCCTGCGTTTCAATGTGGACGCCTCACAGGCCAAAGGCGCGCGCCTGTCCAATGTGGAGGTGAACTCACGTGTGGCGGGGGACTGGAGCGCCATCGACCTGAACGCGACCTACACCGTGGTCACCAACGACTTCATCGCCTCCGGCCAGGATGGCTACAACACGTTCGCCACGCCTTATAACGCCGGCCTGTATGTGGATACGTTCACCGAGTATGCGCAGGGATTCGTGGATTATGTGGACGCGCTCACCGAAGACGGCATGACCGTGGCTAAACTGCCGATCGCCGAGTACAGCACTCAGCAGTATATTGGCCGCGACGGTTGCAATCACAGTCTGTCGGCGGACTGCGAGAACTATTAATCAGGCAGGCCAATATCATCGCCATATTAATAATATAAATCAGTCGTAACGGTTCACTCGCCCGCGGGAGGATTTGACCTGAGCGCGCTTGGTTTTGCCGTCCAGGCGTCGGGTTTGTGAGCCCTTGGTAGGCTTGGTGGCGATGCGTTTCTTGCGCGTCGCCATCGCTCCCACGATCACTTCCTTCAACCGCACCAGCGCGTCCTCGCGATTTTGCTCCTGAGTGCGATATTGCTGGGCTTTAATGACGATAACGCCGTCTTTGGTGATGCGCTGATCGCTCAGCTCCAGCAGCCTTTCCTTGTAAATGTCCGGCAACGACGACGCCCTGATATCAAAGCGCAGATGCACGGCGGAAGACACTTTGTTGACATTCTGCCCCCCCGCGCCTTGGGCGCGGATGGCTTGCATGTCAATTTCATGGTCGGGAATGCTGACTTTGTTGGAAATCTCCAGCACGATTACGAAGCCTCCGGGTCCGTGTATGTGGTCAGCCGGTTTTTCCATCCCGGCAGCCATTTTTCCTTTTCGATAGGATTTGCGGCGTTATGCGCCCGTCTTTCCAGCACAAAGATCGCCGCCATCCGGAACGCCAGCAAAGGCGTCCTTCCCTGCTCAAAGCGATCCATCTCCTCCAGCACCTGCTTCAGGCCCCAGCCCTCGCCTTTGTAGCGCTCCGACTCCGACAGGCCGTCGCCTTTGAAATTGACGTAATCAATCAGCGCATAGGCCCCGCCGCGGGTTTCGCTCAAGCGCATGACCCGCAGACGGATGGTTTCATGGCTGCCGACCGGCGCAGATTCAATGATCGCTTCCAACGACGTGGACGCCCGCTGAAACATAAAGGCGACCTGCTGCGCTTTAGTACGTTCCAGAAAGCCCCGCAGTTCCTCAACCTGCGGACTGTTCTGAACCGCCAGAAACGCCTGTCGGGTTGGCCAGGGGGCGTCGAGCGGGTCCAGCTCCAGTATCCAGGAAGGAGCGACCACGCCTTGCGTCAGCATGTATTGAAACAGCAGAGGAAAGCTTTCCTTGAACTTCTCCTCAACACCTGCGGGATACCAGATGAAATGACCGATTCCCAGGGATGGAAACGCTTCTCCCTGATTCCAGGTCACCAGACATTCGCGCTTGCCCGCGCATTCATTTTGAAAAACTTTGCGCCCTACCCAGTCCAGATCCGCATCGCCAAGATGCAGTTGCGGACTGGATGTAGTCTCTGCGCAAGCGGAAAGGAACACTGTCACGGCGATAATCAGCGGCCGCAAACACCCGCCCAAAACTCTACTCAGCATAAAACGTACGATCAATAACCTGCCTTAAATACTCACTTTACTGGTATGCGGCGGGAATTGGTATCGGGTAAAGGTTGGGGGCGTCCTGCTTCAGCCCTTCAGCACGGGCTCAATCTCCTCGGTTTCAATGGCGGGCAGCACAAACGCCTTAATCGCCGGAATGAGTTTGTCTTCCCATGCCGGCTCTTTGATGATCGTCAGAACGTCATGATCGATGCGGCCCAGGCTGTCGCCGTCTTCCAGCGGTTTCACCCGCTCGCCGCGCAGGAATTTTTTCCAGTAATGCAGCCCTTTCTCGCCAAGCTGATCTGGATGATCGTTGACGTATTCCATCGCAAACAGCGCAACCATCATGGGATAAGCGAGAGGTTGCCGCTGTTCGCTCAGGCCCGGCGCTTCATCCTCGGTCTGCAGCCAGTCCTCCCGCAGGTAGGCGCGCAGCAGGTTATAACCATTATACAGGCGCTTGATTTGCCTGGGATTACTTAACTCGAAATGCTCCAGCCAGTAATAAAACGCTTGTTTTTGCTGGGGCGCCATGCCTTCCGCGTTGGCGCGAGCTGGGGCATCGGGCAGCAGTTTATGAATCGCCATGTGGGACGTTTCCTGCTGCAGGTCAGCCTGAGCGCCGCAAACACTTCCCAAATAGCGCGTTACGGCGGCCGCATCCGGCTCGCTGAGCGTAATAGGCACATGCATGACTTTCGCCAGATAATCCCGCGCAATCGCCTGGGGATTCTGCCACTTGTGCTGCGGGGCCAGCTTTTCGTAATGCATCGCCAGCGCAGTGAGGGCGATCTGCTGGTTGATGGCGATGATCACGGTGACGCGGGGAATATTCATCACCAGACGCAGGGTCTCAAAGGTTTTGACGATGTTTTCATAACTACAGCGATCCAAATCCTCCACCACCAGCAGAAAGCGGCTTTCCGGTCCTTTTTTCGGATTCAGCCGCAGCTCGCAGAGCGATTGCAGATGGTTGTGCATGACCGGAGCGGTTCCCAGATAGTGCCCATAGGTGGGCAGACGCAGATACGTGTTCAACTCCGGCGCCATGGGACTCGCCCAGACCGTCTGAAAGTATTTATAGGAACCCGCCAGCAACAATGCGGGAATATGCGCGGCGATTTTGCCGATGCCTGAGGAGAACACGGAAGTGTCGTCCGAGTATTGCACGCACCAGAATACGATCTGCAATCCCAATACGGCGGCGAAGATACAAATGCGCTCTGACTTCAGTTTCCAGCCGAACTTGAATGTCAGCAGCAGTTTTTGCCGGTTGTGATATCCCAGGTACAGCAAATACAGGATGGAGGACGCCGCCAATACGACGCTGGCGGACATCAGCCAGGACACCATGCCGTCGCCGATTAAATTGGTCACCCAGGTATTGAATCCGGCGTAGGCCTTTAGAAAATGCAGCGCTGCGAGAGCGAGAATAATCACCGCAGCCAGTGAAAAAAGCGCCTTTCCGACCATATTAAGCTTCAAGGAAGAGGATTTCCCGTTCCCTGCCGGTGTTGCAAACGCTGACAATGCCTTGATCGTCTCCTGCGCCAGCCCGGCCTGAGGACTCTCCGTATGCTCGTATTTCCAGGCGTTATACTCGCCGAAGAGAAAGGGCTGCTCCTCACCGTACTTTTCCCGCAGCGTCTTCTTCAACTGCTGAATAAACGAGGTTTTGCCAACGCCCCAATCCCCCATGAGTCCAATGGTTTGATGATCATTGTTAGCCGGGGCGGCCAGAAAGCCGGCCAGGGTGTCCGCCAGAGGCGACCGGTTGAGCATGTCCTCGTCATTGCTGGTTTCTGAGGCGATTTTGGTGGAAGGACGGTAGGCGGACAACGGCGCTTTATTCACTGTCGGCGCACCTCCGACTGTCTGCAACTGCGCCTCTGAAATACTCCCACTCATATCCATGTCCCTGCTCTGAAAGGCTGTTGTTGAAAGTGTAGCAGAGGGAAAGAACCACCCGGTTATTGATGACTGGACAGGCAGCATAAGAAAGCGGTTTCGGGGGACCGTTTCCCGCCATTTTTACAGCGCTTACACTGACCACTTTCAGGAATACAAAATCCGTTCCGGGCGTACAAAAAATCATCGACTTGCTCACTTAATTTACCGAAATACATGGAAAAAACTGCTCACTTGTAATACAACTGTCAGAGTAAATGTATTTCATATAGCACTGGAACGTGCCTAATTGACGAAAGATCAGAGGTGTCCATGTATCCCATGGTACTCAAGATAACGCCGTCAGGACTTCCTCAGTGTTGGCTGGATGTTTACGCCGCCGTGACTGAGATCGTGTGCGATAGGGCGTTATACACATTTGGAGAAATATGCTCCACACTGCATGGCGGGTATAACTCGCAAGGAGTTCAGTCCAGCATTGACGTGCCGCAGATCATCGTTGGCCGCAAGGACCCCAAAGAACTACGCAGCATTCCTCCCCTCCTCAACCGCTACCTTTTTTCCCGAGACAGCTTCCGCTGCATGTACTGCGGCGAAAAATTCCACCACAGTCTGCTGAGCCGCGATCACATCGTGCCCTTGAGCCGTGGCGGTCGTAACGTGTGGACCAATGTGGTGACGGCCTGCAAACGCTGCAACGGGCATAAGGGCGCGCGGCTGTTGAGCGAGTGCAACATGGAATTGCTGGCGGTGCCTTATACGCCGAACCGCTACGAGTATCTGTATCTGGCCAATCGACGCATTCTGGCGGATCAGATGGAGTATTTGAAAAAAGGCTTCCGCAACCTTCTGGTGGCGTAACGGCGGAAGCGCCCCTCAATTTGCTTCAGGTCCCAGAGCACCTGTGGCTTTGATCGCCCAAAAGATGCCTGCGCAGCGCCATGGGCGCGGCGAAGGAAGAGCCTTTCAATGGCGGCCAGGGTTTCGCCGGATAATCCTTACGTTCAGGGGAGTAGCCTGTGAGACAGGTTACCGGCACATCCGCGCAATCATCTCCGTCTACATCGTAGCCTACCGGAGCGCCGGTGGCGTCCAGCACCAATCGGAAGAAGTACGCGGCTTGCTCGTGGGTATCCACTAATTCGTTATCGGCGATGAAGTCGCCCAGTTCCTCCTCCACCGCGCCCACCGTCACTACGCCATCCGCAAAGGAATAGGTGTTGACCATGCCGCGCCCGCCATTGCCGGCGATGGTGTAGACCTGCACACCGCTTTCCGCCAGATCCTCCATCAGACGAATGATGCGATAACTGAGACTCCATACCGGATCATGCTCCGCCCAGCTGCGCACGACCGCTTTGTAGTTTTCCACATTCTCCGCACGCAGGGGCTTTTCAAAAGCGCTGATCAAAGTGGAGGACTCCCATGACAACACCACCGCGTCGATGGGCTCGCCCCAGAAGACATGTTTGCGTACTTCCGCCAACTGCCGCAGGATTTCTTCCTGCGCAGGCTGACCGGGAGTGAGAGGATAAGGCGTCACCTCCACTTGCGGCGCGGAGGCCAGCAGGCTGACGATGTCGCCATGGTATAGCGGTTCCCGCTTGCGGTCGCGATCCAGGTCGACCATGCCATTGAGCCAACCGTCCATGTCCTTGTCTTCTTCGGAAGCGAAGGACTCATCGCCAGGATAAAAACGGTCAATCACCGCCACCCTGTATAAAGGCTGCGTAGGCGCGGGCGGCTCCAGACTGCATGAAGCGCTCAACACCGCCGCAACCATGAAATATGAGAATCCCATAAGCCGGCTCCCGAATATTTCAGTCCTGTCACAATTAATTTAACTATAGCCCATGTCCTGAAGGGACAACGGCGGGATCAGATTTCAACCGGGCCGTCTATCGCGTCATTTTCTTCACGAAAACGACAACAAAGAGCGCCAGGGTGAAACTGCCGACAAAGGCTTCGGTCGCGGCGAACGCACGGGTGAGACCCACCGGGGCAAGGTCTCCATAGCCCAGGGTGGTGAAGGTGACGACGCTGAAATACAGACAGCTCAGAAAATACTGCAATTCCGACCACAAATTGGCGCCGCCGCCCGCATATAGGGCCTGCTCTCCTTCGCGGATGCCCAGGGTGAAATAGATCAGAGAGAAGGCCAGCACCATAAGACAGGAAAAAATAATGACGCGGTCAGGACGCTCACCGTAACCGCAGAATAAATCCACCAGTTTGGAGACGAAGCGCGCGCCGGAGAAAGGCGGCAGCTGGAAACGTCGCATCAGCATTTCTTTCTGGAAAAAATGGCCGGCGGTTTCGAAAAGTCCCTGCTGCTCTGCGACCTTGCGCAAATGCCGATAGATTTCTTCCGCCTGCTGATACAAATCCAGCTTCTGCTCACGATTGGCGGCTTTTTCCGCCAGTTTCTCCTGCAGCAGTTTTTCGCCCCACTGGATGTGTTCAATTTTGGTCTGCTCAAACACCGCCCCCAACAGGTTGCAGTCCTGCAGGTTGGCGCAGTGTAAATTCGCCTTGCTGAGATTGGCTTTCATCAGGGAAGAGCCCCGTAAATCCAAGTGAAAGCAATGGGCTCCTTCCAGGTTGGCGCGGTAAAGATCGGACTCCACCAGTTGATAGCCGCCCTTGGCGTTGCGCCGCACCAGATCAACCCCGGACAGTTCCGCACGGCTCAGCTTGAATCCGCGCATGGGCTCGCCCGTACGGGCGCGTTGCTCCAGCTGAAACTTCAACTCATCGCTTTCTTCGCGATCGGCGTCGCGCCAATAACTGTCGTCAGGGGGTTGGGTGTCAGCGTTCATAGCCTGGTTCTCCACCGCAATCAGCCTGGGCGTCATATTCATGTAGAAGCAAAAGACGCGTTGATTTACAGATCAATCTCAGTGTAGATCAGTGTGGAGAATTCGGCCGCGCCGCCACTCAGATTCAAGGCTAGACCGTTGCCTCGGCGGCTCCGGATTTGATTAAATGTCCGCTTACGGCAGCCCTTAGATCCCGTGTCCAGCGACGCTCACAGGGCTCCTGTCTGTCAGTATGGATTTACAGGAAACAGCATGCGCATGTCTCATTCCGCTCAGATTTTCCGGGCCGGGTTTCTCATCGCTGCGCTGACCCTGCTGTCGGCGTGTTCCGAGATCAAATACGGCCTGTACGATCTCGCCATGGACTTCGAACGCTCCCAGGCGGGCGTGACTCCCAAAAGCCTGGAGACCCAGGGGCGTCATTTCGCTTTTCTGGAAAATCAGGCGCCGCCGGACGCCGAAACGATCCTGCTGTTGCATGGCTTCGGCGCCAGCAAAGAAAACTGGCTGCGTTTCATACGCCATCTTCCCCCGCGCTATCAGATCGTCGCCCTCGACCTGTTGGGCCATGGCGACAGCAGCAAGGACACCAGCATTCCCTATGATATCGACGATCAGGTCGGCTACGTGCGCGCCTTTACCGAAGCCGCCGGCCTGAGCCGTTTTCACTTGATGGGAAATTCCATGGGCGGAGCGATTTCTTCGATGTACGCCGCCGAATATCCAGACAGCGTCGCTTCGTTAGTGCTGATGGACCCCGCTGGCGTGTATGACTTTTCCAGCGAGCTGGAAACGCGCCTGCAAAAGGGAGAAAACCCGCTAATAGTGAGAAAGCCGGAGGATTTTGACGCCCTCATGGAATTCGCCATGGAGGACAAGCCTTTCATTCCCTGGCCGATTACTTCCGTGCTCACGGAAAAAGCCATCGCCAACACGGGCATTTACGACCATATATTCGCGGAATTGGTGAGAGAGCGACACCGCTATGACTTCAAGCAAGTGTTGCTGGACATCAGAAGCCCCACCCTGGTGCTGTGGGGGAAAGAAGACCGGGTGATCAACTATCGCAATGCGGAGGTATTCACCCGGCAGATCGCCAATTCACGCAAGATGATCATCGATGGCGTCGGCCACGCGCCGATGATCGAAGCGCCGGAGGAAACCGCGGAAATCACCCTGGTTTTCATGCGCCTGCTGGAAGCGGAAAAGGGCTGAACGCTTAATCCTGCCAGCCCGGCCCTATGGCCTTACCGAAACGGGGCAGCCAGCGGGGCGCCCGTTCGCAGTAACGCTCATAGGCTTGTCCGTATGCGCGTCGCAGAGCGGCCTCCTCCAATCGCGTTTGAATGGCGATCATCCCTGCGCCGATGAGCAGGCACGCCAAAGTAAACAGTGACGGCAGCGCCAGAAACAGCCCAATCTGGCCGATATATACGCCAGCGAACAACGGATTACGGCAATAACGGAAAGGCCCTTGAGTCAGCAACTGCGCCTTGCCGTCAGTATCAATGCCCGAGCGCCAGTCCGTGTGCATGTAGGAATGCACGTAATCAATCAACCCAAAAGAACACAGCAGCAAGCCGACTCCCGTCCACAACACCGCCGGCGTGTATAGCGCAGGAAATACGCCAAGATAGGCGTCCACATCGGGATAGAACACCCGCGCCACCGTCACCGCCAGAATCAGTAAACGAAACAGATTGAACACCCAGCGCACGAACCAGCTTTTGCTGGCGGCGGAACCGTAATGAATATGACTGACGCCGGTGCGCTTGCGCAGCCCCAGGCTACGACAGGTGTAATGCACGCCAATCATGGTGAAAAAAATAGCCAGAAAGTGGCTGACGATTACGTCCGTGGACATCGTGTTGTTCTCCCATCTCACTTGGTGAAGGTCGCATCAGGAACGCGGGACCTGTCGTCACAGGCCGAAGCAACTACGATTCAACTCCCGAAAAGCGTTATCCAATACATTTTCTTCTATCAGGCGCAGTTTGCCACTGCGTTTTAGTTTTTTAATCTCAATTTCCCGGCGGCTTGCGCTGGCGCGATCGTGTCCCGCCTCCACATACAGCAGACGCACTGGCTTACGCCCGCGAAAATACTTCGCCCCATTGCCCTGCAAATGATCCCGAAAACGTTTCGCAGGGTTATTGGTGATGCCGGTATACAGCGAGTTATCGCTGGCCAGCAACATATACACGCACCAACTCATCGCGGCGACTTCATTTTCCGACACCGTTCGGACCACCTGTAGTTTTATTGGTATGCCGCCAACTTGGCTTTGAAGATGACGAAGGGAGGATTTTACCCCAGTCCACTGGGATTTGTTGACTGAACATCTCGCCATAAAAGGCGATTTTCAGGATGCGCATTTTTTGACCTTCACGTCAGAAAATGCACTCTTGTTGATCATATGGTCAAATAATAAACAGAGCCTGACTCTATCCCGGATTAGTCCGTCCAACTTCGCCAGACTCCGGCTGACGCCTCATAAGCAATTGATTTGCCGCTTATTAAATCCGTTTTGTTTGCAGCTGCCTCTATTGTCCGAGTAATAGGTATTTATATTTATTGTAACCAGGTCACATTACGCTCTTCCCCCGCCTTGATCGTGGCATAACGCTTGCTCTAAGCTCTCGTCCGGTTATATCTGGCTGGAGTCAGAGCAGTATTGGCCGGACGCACTTTATACAATCCTGGTTGTAACTCGGAAATAATTAAAATGAAATATCCTGAAAACAGCAGACGCCGCGCCCTCATGGCGGCGATGATCACCGCGTTCCCACTCTCCGCTCAGGCGGACCTCATCATTTCGGAATACGTGGAAGGTTCTTCCAACAATAAAGCCCTGGAATTCTACAACACCGGCAGCGACGCCGTAGAACTCAGCGCCTATGAGATCGCCCGTTTTAAAGACGGCGCAGAAACTCCTAACGCCTACATGACCCTGCCTTCGTTTTCCCTGGCGGCCGGCGCGGTATATGTGCACGCTAACAGCGGCGCTAATGATGGCTTGAAAGCGCTGGCCAACAGCACCTCAACTGACGACGCCATCGGATTTAATGGCGGCGATTCCGTCGTGTTGCGCCTGGTTGGCGGCGCGATCGTCGACCGTGTGGGAACGCTTAAAGAAGGCGCAAGCGCTTACCTGAAAGATGTCACTCTGTCCCGTACAGATACGACCGCCAACCCGGATTTTAACCAGGATCAGTGGCAAACACTGGCGAAAGACACCTTCAGCGGGCTGGGCAAAGCCCCTGGCGCGGACGGAGGAGATGGCGGCGACGGCGGCGATCCTGCGCCGACCCTGGGGGCCTGCGGCGAAGCAGCCACACTGATCAGCGCCGTACAAGGCAGTGCTGACGAAGTGGCGATGAAAGACCAGACCGTGACCGTTGAAGGCATAATCACCGGTTTTCGTAACAACGGCTTCTTCGTCCAGGAAGAACCTTCTGACGAAGACGGCAATCCCCAGACCTCTGAAGGCATCTTTGCATTCAGCAATGGCGGCGGCTCTCTGACCCTGGGCAATCTGGTGCGTATAAAAGGCGCCGTTTCCGATTACCACGGCAACAGCCAGATCAGCGTCTCCGAACTGGCGGATTGCGGCGCCACTGACGCCGTCGCCACGGTCACGCCAATCACCCTGCCGTTTGCTGCAGATCTTAATCTGGAAGCGCTGGAAGGCATGGTCGTCAGCGTGTCTAATGCAGTGGTCGCCAATACTTACGGCCTGGGCCGCTATGGGGAAATTACCATCAGCGACAAGCTGAAATGGACCCCCACTGACGCGGCCATTCCCGGCAGCGCGGAATACGACGCCGTCATTGCGGAAAACAAAGCCAACCTGCTTTACATCGAAGACAATACTTCCAGCCAGAATACCGCCAGCGTCAGCTTCTATCCTGAGTTTGGCTACGACAATCCTATTCTGCTGGGCGATCTGGTGTCCGCCACCGGGCCGCTGAACTTCTCTTACGATGTGTACCGCATCAACCCAATGGCTCCGATTAGCGTCACCTCCCCCGGCCGCACCGCAGCGCCGGAAGCCGCGCTGGGCAATCTGGCGGTGGCCAGCTTCAACGTCCTGAACTATTTCAACGGCGTGAAAAAAGACGACGGTTCCATCGACTACTCCGCCAACCCACGGGGCGCTACAACAGAGGACGAGTTCCTGTTGCAACAGGCGCGCATCGTCAAAGCCTTGAAAACTCTGGACGCGGATGTCGTAGGCCTGATGGAGCTGGAGAACGACGGTTTCGGCGACGACTCCGCTATCAACACACTGGTGACGGCGCTAAACAATGAAATCGGCGAAGACGCCTATACCTACGTGTCGACGAAAGACGGCAGCAAGCCTGGGACGGATCAAATCACCGTCGGCCTGATTTATCGCGCCGCCAACGTCACCCCCAAAGGCGACGCCATTGTGGTCGATATGCCCGAGCAGACTCTAGGCGCAGAAACCGCCGCCATGCGTCCTTCTCTTGTGCAGGCGTTCACTCACAAGAAAACCGGGCAGAGCTTCGCCGTCTCCATCAACCACTTCAAATCCAAGCGTTCCAGCAGCGCCTGCGATAACAGCGCTCCCACGGATATCGACCAGATGCAGGGCAACTGCAACCCGTTGCGCGTTTCCGCTGCGGTCACCCTCGGCGAAGCCTTGGCGACGCTGGGTCTGCCTGAGCGCATTCTGATCCTGGGCGACCTGAACGCCTACTCCAAGGAAGACCCAATTTCCGTGCTGACCGACTACAACCCGGCCACCCACGGCTACACCATCAAAACCGCCGCCAACACTGGCATGGACGCAGGGGCCGCAGTGGAAGTAAGCAAAAACTATGGCTATGCTTTGGTTGCTGAAACCCATGATGCGGAAGGGTTCTCTTATACCTACGACGGCGCGCAAGGCAGCCTTGACCATATCCTGGCCAGCCGCGCCGCCATGGAGGATATCGTGGATCTCGATCACTGGAACGTTAACTCCATCGAAGCCTACGCCCTGCAGGCGGACGGCCTGTTCAAATACTACAAAGACTCCACCGGATATTTCGGCGTCGGCCCCTATCGCAGCTCCGACCACGATCCGGTTGTGGTGACGATGGACTTAAAGTCCACGGACAAAGGCAAGGATGACGGAGGCGGCAGCCTGGGTCTGCTGAGCATTCTGGCTCTGCTGACCATGCGGTTCGCACGCCGCCGCCCGATGTAAGTAATTCAGGGGGCAGAACTTCGGTTCTGCCCCCTTTTTGCAGTTCGCTCCGATAAAACGACCAACTATACAGGAGTCAAAATGCGCTTAATCATCTCGGTCATCACTTTCATCTCCCTTTCCCTGGCGGGCTTCGCCAGATCCGAACAGCTCATCTTCAACTCTGCGGAATTCAGCCCCTTCGTTTACGAGGAAAATGGCAAGATGGGGGGACCCGTCACCGACGTCATTCTGCTCACCTGCAAAAAGATCAATGTGGAATGCAGCATCAAACAGGAATCTTTCAGTAAGTCGGAAGAACAGGTAAAAGCCGGCGTCGTCAATGGCGTTTATCTGGTGAGCTGGAGCGAAAGCCGCGCGGAATGGATGTACTACACCCTCCCAGTTCTGCGCACCAGCTGGGGATTCTTCGTGCCGGCGACGGACAAAAAGGACTACCTGACCCTGTCCAGCTTCAGCGGCCAAAGGGTGGGCGTGTTTGGTCCGTCCAGCAGCTCCAAGACGCTGGATCGCATCAATCCTGTGGTGAACATGGACATACAATTGTCCAAGGACGATCTGGGCAACCTGAAAAAACTGATTCAGGGACAACTCGACTCTGTCTATATCAATCGCGATGTGGGCCTCGACCTGATGCGGCAAAGCGGGCTCGCGGACAAAGTCCGTTTCGCCTGGACCCACACGGAACGCAACTATCACATTGGGTTCAGCAAAAAAACCGGACGCAAACTGGTGAACCAGTTCAATAAGGCGCTGCGTAAAACCTATGAATCCGGCGAGGCGCGGGAGATTCTCGCCCAGCGCGGCCTGGAATCCGTCATGTAATCTCCTTCCGCCGGACGGCGCAGGCGTCGCTCCGGCTTTTCCTTTACGGCGAACTGACCAATAATGGGCCAAATTCCTGGTTTCATCGAAACATGCATTGGGCCCGAGTATGACAGCGCTGCGCGCGGAGTTTATCGACAGCATTGAAGCCGTCTCCCCCGTTCAATGGAATCAGTTGAGCTGCGTGGACAACCCTTTTATCCGTTACGAGTTTCTGCACGCCCTGGAGACGACCGGCTGCGTCACCGGAACAACCGGCTGGCGGCCGCAACATATTCTGATCCGCGACGCCCAAGACGTCTTAGTCGGCGCTGCGCCCTGTTATCTGAAATCCCACTCCTACGGAGAATATGTGTTCGACTGGGCCTGGGCGGACGCCTACCATCGCCATGGTCTGGAGTATTACCCGAAGCTGCTCACTGCCATCCCTTTCACGCCCTCCGTCGGACCGCGTCTGTTGGTCTCCGCCAACGCTGAGCGGGAGCGCGTCTCACTGGCGATCAGTCACGCCATGGGCGAACGCATACATCAAACCGGCGCCTCTTCCTGGCACTTGTTGTTTCCAGACGAAGCCACGCGGAAAAGTCTGAGTGAAGACAAATCTCTGCTGTTGCGCCACGGAACCCAGTTCCACTGGCTCAACGAAGGCTATGCGTCCTTTGATGACTTTTTGCTGGCGCTAGCCTCACGCAAACGCAAGAACATCCGTAAAGAACGCCAGGCAGTGCTCAACCAGGGCATTGCATTCAAGGTGATCGAAGGAGCGGATGTGGGCGAGTCTGAACTGGAGGCTTTTTACGACTTCTACCAGTTAACTTACCTGAAACGAGGACAGCGGCCCTACCTCAGCTACGCCTTTTTCCAGCGCCTGATTGCTGTCATGCAGGAGCAGGTATTTCTCATCCTGGCGCAACGGGAGCAGCGCTACGTCGCCGGCGCCTTGTTCCTGAAGAATCAGTCAACACTGTTCGGCCGCTACTGGGGCTGTACTGAAGAGTTCAATCACCTGCATTTCGAGACCTGCTATTACCAGGGCATCGATTACTGCATTGCGCATAAACTGCTGCGCTTTGACGCAGGCGCTCAAGGGGAGCATAAATTGCTGCGAGGATTTCGGCCCACGCCCACCTACTCCCTGCATAGAATCGAGCATCCCGCTTTCCGTCAGGCCATCGCCAACTTTCTGGATGAAGAACGCGAAGGCGTCAGTGAGTATGTTCGCGACGCCAATGCCCACCTTCCCTTCAAGCAGGCTGAGTAAGCAGAACAAGACGCCCTGCAACCGCTTTTTTCACACTGCAGTTTCGCACCCTGAAAAGTTAGCCTACTTTAATTAAAAAAGTGAGCTGCGTGAGCGGTTGCTGGAGAACTCGCGAAGATGGGGCGACATATTGATAAGGCGCGGTTCAGCGCTCAGGAATACGCGGACTTCCAACGACGATTACAGGAAAATCTGGCGACGTTGCGAAACTTGCTCGATGACCCTGCCTTTGGCGTCGGACCGCCGTCCTTCGGAGCGGAGCTGGAGCTATACATCATCGACAAGCACGGTCGGCCCACGGCCAAAAACCAGGAAATCCAGGCCGCCGTTGACGATCCCAATCTGACGCTGGAGCTGAATCGCTTCAATCTAGAATATAATCTGGAGCCGACACCCGCCGCCGGAACGCCTTTCCGCGCCCTGCAGCAACAGATTGACGGCGTCTTGCAATCGCTGGAAACTCACGCCGCCGCGCAAGGGGCCTCACTCCTGCCCATTGGCATTCTGCCGACGCTGACGTCTGACGATATGGGGCCGGAGGCGATTACAGAGAGTCCCCGTTATCAGGCCCTGGCGCGACAGTTGCGGGATAAACGAGGTGAAGATTTTCACATCAGCATCAAAGGCCGCGATACGCTTGATCTGTATTGGCAGGATGTATCCCTGGAAGGCGCCAACACCTCTTTCCAGTTTCATTATCGGGTGAACCCTGGGGACTTCGCCGACGCCTTTAACGCCGCGCAACTGGCCACGCCGCTTGCCGTGGCGCTGGCGGCCAATTCTCCGTTGTTTCTGGGGCGTCGACTCTGGCATGAAACCCGTATCGCCCTGTTCAAACAGGCGACAGACTGTCGTATGGAAACGCCATTGCGCTTCAGGCTGCCCGCAAGGGTGTTATTCGGCAATGGCTGGGTGCGCAAGGACGCCCATGAGATTTTCTGCGAAGGCGTCTCGCTGTTTGAGCCGCTGCTCCCCATTTGCGGCGATGAAGACGCACCCCGTCCCGGGCAGGCGCCGCCCTTGGATGAGCTGCGCTTGCATCAGGGCAGTATCTGGGCCTGGAATCGCCCCATCTATGATCCGGTGGACGGCGGCCATATCCGCATAGAAATTCGCGCGTTGCCCGCCGGCCCCAGCACCACGGACATGCTCGCCAACGCCGCCTTGATGGTGGGGCTGATCGAAGGGCTGCGCCCGTCCATGCAGGATATGCTTCCCGCCATTCCTTTCCGCTACTGCGAATACAACTTTTATCGCGCCGCCAAATACGGACTGCGCGCCAGACTGTTCTGGCCGGGACAAGACGGCGAAGGCTTGCAGGAGCGGCCAGTCATGGACATTCTGGACGACATGCTGCCGGTGGCGGAACAAGGCCTGAACGTACTGCCCATCGACCCGGAGGAGATTCGTCACTATCTGGGAGTGTGCGCTCAGAATCTGGCGCAACCGGTCAACGGCGCGCTCTGGCAATTACGCATGCTTGAGAAACTGCGTCTCCAGCGCAATGATGAAGAGGCGTTAAGAGAGCTGGTGATTCGCTATCAGGATAATTATCGTAGTGGAGAACCCGTGCATCGATGGACCTACTAAGTCTTATGCGTCCATCGACTCAGAGAATCCCCAAGGGGGCTGTCTATTATGCCGCTCAAGGTCATTGAAGGAATTCGCAGTTTAGCGCTGGAAGAGGACCTCACCCGTTTCTTGCAACGCCTGGGCGGTCCCACGCTGATTCGTCTGCAGGGCCGCGACCATTCACGCCGCCGCGCTTTCTGCACCTTGCTGCACGGCAACGAGCCCTCCGGCGCCCGCGCCTTGTACGCGTACCTGCGCTCCGGCGAAACCCCAGCGGTGGATCTGGACGTCATTATCGCTTCCATTCCCGCAGCTTTGGCCCCTCCGATGTTCAGCCAGCGCATGCTGCCTGGCCAGCGTGATCTCAACCGCTGCTTCCGCCCCCCCTTTGATGATGGTCAGGGCAAATTAGCCGAAGCGATTCTGCGATTCTTGCACGACAGCAAACCCGAGTGCCTGATTGATCTGCACAATACGTCAGGCAGCGGTCCCGCCTTCGGCGTCGCCATACGCTGCGACGCCGATCACCGCGCCCTGACCTCACTCTGGACCAACGACCTGATCGTCACCGACCTGCGCCTGGGCGCTCTGATGGAAATCAGCGAGCTGGACGTGCCCACGGTGACGATAGAATGCGGCGGAGCCCAGGATGAAACCTCTCTGCTGATCGCGCGGGAAGGCATGCAGCGTTACTTCGGCAGCGAGCAGGTGCTTGCCGCCGCCGGGCGCGATTATGGCGTGAACCGGTTTCGCAATCCTATTCGCATGGAATTGAAGCCAGGCCGACGAGTGCACTACGGCGATGCTGCTGACCCCGATGCGGCGCTAACACTGCCGTTGGACGCCGCCCGTTTCAATTACGGTTCAGTGCCCACCGGCGAACGTCTGGCTATTCTAGGCGCGGCGGGCCTGGAAGCTTTGACCGCCAAAGACCATCTGGGGCGGGAGCGCCTGCATGATCACTTCGCCGATATCAACGGCAGACTATCCCCCAAACATCCATTGAAACTGTTCATGGTGACCACCAATCCCATCATCGCCACCACCGACTGCCTGTTCTACTTTATAGACTGCGCCAACACCTGATCTCATGCAGACCCTGTTTGAATAGGTCTGCTCAGAAATAAAAAAACCCGCCAGGCGACGGGTAAAAATATATTGCTAATGCAATGAGGGAGGGTCGTTGCTATCGATAAAGAGAGATTCCAGTCGCCGTCAGATAGCGGCCAGACTCTCTTCAGCAATAGTCCGGATCTGCCGCCAATCGCCAGCGGAAATAGCGTCTTTGGGGGTTAACCAAGAGCCGCCAACCGCCAATACGTTTGGCAGGGCAAGATAATCTTTCGCTTTTTCCCGGGTGATGCCGCCTGTCGGGCAGAACTTCACATTGGGGAAAGGACCGGAGAAAGCCTTCAGGGCAGACACGCCGCCAGCGACTTCCGCCGGGAAGAACTTAAATGCGCGATATCCCAGGCGATAACCTTCCATGACTTCAGACAGTGAAGATACACCCGGCAACATCGGAATTTTCGCCGTCAGGCCATATTCCAGCAGTTCTTTGGTGGAGCCCGGCGTGATAACGAATTGAGCGCCAGCATCTTCCGCTGCCTTGAATTGCTCAACCGTCGCCACCGTGCCTACGCCAACCCAAACTTCGGGGAGCGCGGCCCGCAGGTCCGTGATCGCCTGCAGGGCGTGCGGCGTGCGCAAGGTAATTTCCAGAATACGGACGCCGCCTTCCACCAGGGCTTTCCCGAGCGGCAATGCGTCTTCCGGACGATCGATAGTGATGACCGGCACCAACGGGCAACTGCTTACGATAGCGTCCAGTTGTTTTTGCAACGCTTCAGGATAGGTCTGGGATGTCATAGGTTTCTATTCTCTCTATTACTCTCGAGGTTCCTTCTCAAGGACTCCAAAAAACATTGAGGCCTGGGCGGATAAATCCGCGCACGGGCATCTCCGCCACGGCGTCCAGCTTGGCCAGCACCTTGTTCAGGGTGGTCAGCTTGTCTTCGCCAGTGATATGCAGCGCCTGATGCTTGGCCGCCGCCAAAACCTTGTAGGAAAGCGTCATGCGCGGATGCAGCGCCGTGACCGGATGCATCGGTGCGCACTTGTCTGTGGTGTCCAGGCCGTGAGCCAGCTCTTTCGCGCCCGGGAACAGAGAGGCGGTGTGTCCGTCCGCGCCCATTCCCAAAATCAGAACATCAATCGGCCAGGACAATTCAGCCAGACTGGCTTCCAGTTGTTCGCACCCTTCTTCAGGGGTCGCAGCTGCATTTTTCAGCGGCATGAAATTCGCTTCCGCCGCAGGGCCTTGCAATAAAAATTCTTTCACCAGCGCGGCGTTGCTGTCATCGTGAGATTCATCCACCCAGCGCTCGTCCGCCAGAGTGACGTCCACCTTGCTCCAAGGCAGCTCCTGCTGCGCCAGCGACTTGAAGAAAGCCACCGGCGTACGGCCACCGGAAATTACCAGCAAGGCGCGTTCTTTTTCCAGCAGTGCGGCGCGCAGCCACTCCGCTGTTTGCAACGCCAGCTTATGCGCCAGCGCTTCACGTTCTTCTTCCAATTGCAGGGTGACGCCCTGCGGCCAGGATAGTTCAAGCATCTTCGTACCAGCTCCTTCCGTCCCGGGTGATCATGGCGATGGAAGCCACGGGCCCCCAGCTTCCTGCAGGATATTTCTTGGGCGGCAGTCCCAACTCAGCCCAGCCTTCAATGACCTGGTCAATCCAGCGCCACGCGTACTCCACTTCATCGCGACGCACAAACAGGTACTGGTTGCCTTTGATGACTTCCCACAGCAATCGCTCGTAGGCGTCAGGCACCCGGCCTGTGTTGAAAGCTTCGGAGAAACTCAGTTGCAATGGGCCCTGACGCAGACGCATGCCTTTATCCAGGCCCTGGTCTTTGGTCAGCACCTGCAGGGAAATGCCTTCATCCGGTTGCAGACGGATAATCAGTTTGTTGTTGGCCAGATGTTTCTGGTCAGGATCAAATATATAGTGCGGCGCCGGCTTGAAGTGAATGATGATTTCCGACAGCTTCTGCGGCATACGCTTACCGGTGCGCATATAGAAAGGCACGCCCGCCCAACGCCAGTTGCAGATTTCCGCCTTGATAGCGACGAAGCTTTCCGTGGAGCTGCCCTCGTTGGAGCCCTCTTCGTCCAGATATCCTGGAACGGGTTTGCCGTCGATGTTGCCAGCGGTGTACTGTCCGCGCACCATGTGAGTTTCCATCAGATCCGGCGTAATCGGCTTCAGCGCTTTCAGCACTTTCACTTTTTCATCACGGATACTGCCAGCGGACAGATCAGAAGGCGGGTCCATGGCGATCAGACACAACAATTGCAGCAAATGGTTCTGCACCATGTCACGCAGCTGTCCCGCCTTGTCAAAATATCCCCAGCGCCCTTCGATGCCGACCTTCTCCGCCACCGTAATTTCCACGTGGGAGATGTAACGCTGATTCCACTGAGTCGCGAACAGGTTGTTGGCGAAGCGCAGCGCAATCAGGTTCTGTACGGTTTCTTTACCCAGATAGTGGTCAATGCGATACAGCTGGGATTCATCAAAGAACTCCGCCAAACGGTCATTGATCTCGAAAGAAGACTCCAGATTATGACCGATGGGTTTCTCCACCACTACGCGGGTGGACGGCTGAACGCAGTCGGCGCTTTTCAGGTTTTCCCCGATCATGCCGTAGATCGCGGGAGGGGTAGCCATATAGACGATCAGAGGAACTTCAGAATCCCCGCGCCATTGATTGATACTGCGATAGCCTTCGGCATCGCCGAAATCGAGCTGCTGGAAGCGGACTTTGTCGAAAAAGCGTTTCAGCGCCGCCTCTTCCAAGTCATTCTTGGGCAGTAACGCCTTGAAACGCTCCAGGGTCTGCGCTTTGAAGGACTCTTCGTCAACTTCCTGTCTGGCCAGCGCGAGAATGCGAGTCTGCGGATGTAGCAGTTTCGCCCGCTCCAGTTGAAATAGCGCCGGAAACAACTTGCGTTGCGCCAGATCGCCCAGCGCGCCGAAGAGCGCCAAGTCACATTGTGTAGATGCTGCTCGATTCATAGTTTTCATATTTGGTAGTAATTATTCGTAATTTTGAGACAAAAAATTGGTATTTTCAACCTGAAACGGCAAATATTGTGATAATTTTACTACATTTCCCGTTTTCACTGATTTCCCTTCCACTTATTGACTAGTGGCCGACCGACCGTTCGGCTGGCGACCCAGGATGCGCAGGGTTATATTAGAGGCGATAACAAAATGTGTAGTAATTTCACTACAACAATAAATAAATCGCTCCCGGAATCCATACAGATAATGAATGAAACCATATCCCACCAGAATCTGCTGGAGGTGATCCGGCAGAGGCTCGACGATTTGAATAAATCCGAGCGCAAAGTCGCCGAAGTCATCCTGCGCGACCCCAAAGCCGCTACTCGCTACAGTATAGCCGCACTGGCGCGCGCCTCCGACGTCAGTGAACCGACCGTTAACCGCTTTTGTCGTAATTTCGCGGCCAGCGGGTTTCCCGACTTCAAAATCCAGCTAGCGCAAAGCCTCGCCAGCGGCACGCCTTATGTGAGCCAGAGCGTGGAGTCGAGCGATACCGTTGAGGAGTACAGCGACAAAATATTCCTCAGTACTATCGCCGATCTGGATAAAGCCAGACAGTCCCTGAACACCTCCGGCATTTCCAAGGCGGTGGACTACCTGATCCAGGCCAAGCAAATTTCGTTTTTCGGCATGGGCGCCTCCGCCGCCGTAGCTATCGACGCCCAGCATAAGTTCTTCCGCTTCAATATTCCGGTCACCGCCTACGACGACTTTCTCATGCAACGCATGGTCGCCGCCGCCGCGCATACCGGCGACGCCATCGTCACCATTTCTTACACCGGTCGTACGCGGGAAATGGTGGAAGTCGCCAAAATTGCGCGGGAGCGGGGCGCCATCGTGATCGGCATCACCGCGCCGGACTCTCCGTTGGCGAAGGAGTGCACCGTGGCGCTGGACGTTATCGCGCCGGAAGATACGGACGTATACATGCCCATGACGTCGCGCATCGTGCATTTAGCGGTGATCGACATTCTCGCCACCGGGGTCACCCTCAAGCGCGGCGCAGACTTCCACTCACATCTGAAGCGCATCAAGGACAGCCTGCGCGACACCCGTTATCCTCACGATGACGGCGCTGAAGGCGCCTAAATCTGCGCGCTGATTCTTCTATTTCTGCTTTCTATATAAGCCCACACCCGGAGCGTAACAGCTACTCTCCGGGCGCCCTCGTTTTGCATCCTTCATCACTGAAATAGCGCTCGCTATCAGCCTGACGCACGCATTACTACTTTTCTCCTCCCCCCTCCCCCTGACTCCTCCCCCCCCAAAACTTTCCTAACGGAGGATGTGCCATATCAGGCGTTCACTGAGTATGAGACCAAGCAAATAACAATTTGTCCCATCGACAAAGCGCCTCCGTTATCCGGGCGTACTCAAAGGTCCGGCCTGGCGAGTCCTTTAACAACAAGAGCAGGAAAAAACGATGACAGACAAGAACAACAAGCGCCTCTTCAAAGTAGCCCCTCTGGCGACCGCCATCGCGGCTTCTTTGTTCACCGTGAACGCCAGCGCCGTTGAGTGGCATGGCTATGCGCGTTCAGGCATTGGCATGAGCGACAACGGCGACCAGCAGTGCATCAACAAGCAGGCGGTTGGCCGTTTGGGCAACGAATGCGAAACCTATGCGGAGCTGGATCTTCAGCAAGAGCTTTTCAACCGCGACGGCAGAACGTTCAAAGTTGAAACCATGCTCAGTTATAAATCCAACCAGGACGGAGACTATGAAGCCCTGAACAGCGAAGATGACGAAATCGCGCTTCGCCAGATGAACGTTCAGGCCAAAGGGGTGCTGGGATTCGCCCCCGAAGCAACGCTGTGGGCGGGTAAACGCTACTATCAGCGCCATGATATTCACCATCTGGATCTTTTCTACTGGGACGTATCCGGTCCTGGCGCGGGCATTGAAGGTATCGACGCAGGCGCGGGCAAATTCTCCGCCGCCTGGACCAGAGGCTACGGCAACATCAATATCCTCGACTTCCGTTATTCCGGCATTCAAGTCGGCGCCAGCTCATTGGAAGTGGGCTTGGACTTGGCCAAACCACGACTGACAGACGCCCAAAAAGACGCGGGCGCAGCGGACGATCTGAGCACCTTGCTCACCGCTGAACTGTCCACCTCTATTTTCGATGGCTTCAACAAAATCGTATTCCAGTATGGAACGGAAGGCTACGCCTCTCCAATGCGTAACTTCGGCGGCGGTCAATGGAACGGGACGTTGGACAAAGGCGGCAAAGGCTTTCGTCTGATCGACTGGGGCGTAGTGAAAGCCGGTTCCAATATCGAACTCAGCTATGCCGCGATGTATGGCGTCTTCGACGACGACACCATGAATGACGATTCGTCTTTCTACAGCATCTCCGCACGCCCCGCGTATAAGTGGTCTGATTACATGCGCACGTATCTGGAAGTGGGTCACTTCGCTGCAGATGATAATGGCGTCGACTCTCAATTGGACAAGGTCACTATCGCACAAGCCTGGTCCGCCGGCCCCAGCTTCTGGGCGCGTCCGGAAATCCGGGTTTTCGCCAGCTACATTAACGATGGCGAAGGTACGCCGTTTGAAGGCGGTGAAGACAGCGTGCTGAACTTCGGCGTCCAAATGGAAGCCTGGTGGTAATCCACCTCCCATTCCCCAATCTCAACCCAAGTGTTCGGGCCGGTTAACCGGCCCTTTTTTTGCCCGTCAGATTTTACTGCCTACGCCAGACGCCTTCAGTCTTTGTCGATAATGGCTGCGCCTGCTATTTTTTATTGATAAGTCTCACAATCCTGCAGGGTGCAATTTGTCCGCTAGAGCGTCTTATCACTTGCTACTGTCGCTACTCGTGTTTTGCCTGGGCTTTACAATGACGCTGTCCTTATGGTCGCGCATTGATATCGAAACCAGCGAAAGGCGACAGCATGCTCTGGATTACCAGGCCGAATTTCTCAGCAAGCGCATTACCCGCCAGTTTCTGGAGCAAGTGCGCGCGCTCAAGCGCCTCGCCGCTTACTGGGACAATAATGGCGGCTTCACTAAGGAAACCTGGCGCAAGAACGCGGAGGCGCTACATCGGGATTTCCCTAACTTCAAAGCCATTGAGTGGACAGATAAAAATTACGTTATCCAGTGGATCGAGCCGATGGCAGGAAATGAACAGGCCCTGGGCTTCAACGTGGCCTTCAACGAGAGCCGACGTCGGGCGCTGGACGCCGCCCGCGCACAGGGCGACATCAACTCCACGCCGGTAATTACTCTGCAACAAGGCGGCCAGGGCGTGGTTGTGTACGCCCCCATTAGCAAAGGCGAGGACTTTCAGGGATTTATCGTCGGCGTTTTCCTGGTGGAGCAGTTGCTGGGCAGCCTCATCTCGCCACAGGAAGAAGATCACTTCCATGTCCGCGTGTATGAAGAAGATAAACTGATATTCAGCAACAGCTCCGCTGACGTCAGTCCCGACACCAGCGCCGCGGCGGACTGGAAGCCACTGCAGTTTTCCTGGCGCTTGAGCGTACAGCCAAAATCCGACTGGCTGCACAATTACTCATCCCCTCTTCCCGCCTTCGTCATGAGCGCAGGAACTATTTCCTCAGCTTTGCTGGCCTGGGTTTGCTATCTCGCCATGTCTTTAGGGCGTCAACGCCGTTCACTGCTCAGCGCCAACGAGTCCCTGCAAAGTGAAATCGCCAATCGACAAGAAGTGGAGCAAACGCTGTCTCATGTCATCACCCATGACGCACTGACCGGATTGCCCAATCGATCCTTCTTCCAGGAAGACCTGGCTCAAGCCATTCTTCGCGCCCAGCGCGCCAACCGATATCTCGCCGTCATGCTAGTGGATCTGGATCAGTTCAAGAAAATCAACGACACCCTCACTCACAGCGCCGGCGACCAACTCGTAGTATCGCTGACCAAACGCTTCAACACGTTACTGGAAAGCGAAATCAGCATCGCGCGAGCCGGTGGCGACGAGTTCATGATGCTGCTGGAAAACCCCGAATCTGTGGATGAGGTGATTGCAATCGCCAATCGCATCATGGCCTGCATGAAGCAGCCCTTCACGCTCAACGACGAAGAAGTCTTCATTACCTGCAGCATCGGCATCGCTGTCTATCCAGAAGGCGGCGTCAGCGCCGAAGACTTGATCCGCAACGCCGACGCCGCGCTCTACCGGGCCAAGGCAGCAGGACGCAACGGCTACCATTTCTACACCACAGGCATGCACGCGGAGGCGCTTAAACGCCTAGAGCTGGACCGCTGGCTACGCGAAGCAATCGAGCGCAACGAACTCAGCCTGGCGTTCCAGCCAAAAGTGAATCTGAAGACCCGCGAGTACACTGGAGCCGAGGCGCTGCTGCGTTGGTATCGTCCAGAACAGGGCTTTATCTCCCCGGTGGAGTTTATTCCCTTGGCGGAGGAAACCGGCTTGATAAAAGAATTGGGCATGTGGGTGGTGCGCCGAGCCTGCCAGCAATTATCGGAATGGCGAGGTACTCCATTAGGCAATATCCGGCTCGCGATCAACTTATCCGCCATCCAACTGGAAGATAAAGAACTGGTCCACAAAATCGACGACCTCTTACGAGAGTTCGACGTCCCACCGAGGCAATTGGAGTTCGAACTGACAGAGGAGGTTTTCATCCAGAACATTGAGTCCAACATGGCCCATCTTAACGAGCTGATTAAAATGGGCTTCCGTCTATCCATCGACGACTTTGGCGTTGGCTACTCCTCCCTCGCCTATCTCAAGCACTTCCCCATCTCTTGCATCAAAATCGACCGCAGCTTTGTGTCGCAGCTGGAAACCAACGCGGATGACAGGGTCATCATTAACGCAGTCATCGCCATGGCGCATAACCTTAATCTGAGCGTCGTGGCGGAAGGCGTGGAAACAGAGGCGCAAGCCACCTATCTGCAAAAACAGGGTTGCGATGAAGCTCAGGGATACCTGTTCGCCAAACCTTTACCTCCAGATCAGTTGTACAAACTGGCCACGTCACTGAGAAACGGGACCAGCCTGCAGCAGGGATAACGACTTTATTTAGCCGGCTCTACGTAAACCACTGGCTGTTCGCCGCTGTTATCCAGATAAAAGCTGTACACCCCGGTTTCGGGTGGGTTGAATTTGAAGTTTTCAAAAACGGACGAGCAATTGGCTTTGGACTTCTTCCCAAACTCCAACATCTGATCTTCCTGAGACAGAAAGCCGCAGTTAGTGCCAGCGCTCCAGGCTGCGTCGCCAAACTTCAGTTCGTAGGGCTGTCCGTCCGCTTTCAATTCCACGCTGGCGACATAAAGATCCGGTCCGGCTTTTTTAACCTTGTATTCATCCAGCGCATCCCACCATGCAAACTGTCCCCGCAGGTACAGCGACTGGCTGAGGTCGCGTTTGCCTCCAGTGGAGGCGCAACCGGCCAGCAATAGGGACGCCGCCAAAGCGGAAATAAGGATAGGCTTTTGCATTCTTGTTCTCCTGCAAAGTTGTTATTGGATGTGTCGCAGTCAGAACCAAAATGCTCGGTGAAATGGGGCCAAGGCGCATCATCTATAACGCCGCAGGAAGGGGCGTAGCGTCAGGAAGGAGAGGGAGTAGATTAGAAAACGGCGCCAAGGCCTAAAGGTAATGAGTGATGTCTAAGCAGACGCCGCTTATAGCGGCGTCGCGGACGCGTCCAGGGTTGCAGTCTTATCGCCGTCATCATTAACAACAACGACTGTGACCGTTTGTTCGGCGAAGGAGAACCCTTGGTCATTCAGCTCTGGATTATCTTTGGGATTACAACTATACGCCAAGCGATATGCGCCGTTGTCCGGATTCCAGATAACCGCCTTATACATGCCATTCTCCGGGTTCGCGGCGCTGGACAGCACGGCTGTCGCCACTGGATCTTTGTCGTCACCGTCAATATCGTCCAGAACTGCATGAGCGCCGGCGAACATATATATCGCGCCAGCATACTGGCCGGAGTCATCACAGTTCGCCGCCAGCAATTCGGGCGCAACATTGACGGTCAAAGAGCGCACGCTGTTCAAGTCCACCGTTTTCAGTACGGGCTTCAGCTTGAACTGACGGTTGTTCTCAATGATGGAGCGTCTCAAATCCAGATCGATAAGAAAACCTTTGGGCTGTCCAGTGCTAACCAGGAACTCCCGGTCAATTTTCAGTCCATCCAGATTATCTTCAGGAATGGCCAACTCATAGCGTGAGCCATCCGCTAACTCAATATAGGAGTCGAAAATACCGTCCAAACGAGCATTCACCATGAGTCGCAACCATGAGTACGCGCCAATGCCCAGCTCTCCCTGCAACAGGGAAATACGATTTCCCGCCAGAGATTCTGACAACAAATCTATACTGCGCGGCTCTGCATATTCGTAGACGGAACGACCGTTTGACTGAGACTGGATCTCCACGCCGGTAAATTCAATGACCACCTTGGTCGCTCCATCCACCGGCGCATCGGTGATTTCGAGAGAAAACGGAGCCTTGTCCGCAGCGCTTTCGTCCTGTCCGCAACCGAACAGACTTAGCGCGCCTACAAGAAACAAAAATTTAAGCACGAGTTTCAACATCGTCATTCTCCCCGCTCAAACTCCGGAGAAACGAAACCGGCCCGATTTCTGGGTTCTTCCATAGAATCTATCTAACCTTTTCTGCAAAATATTCGCGTTTGCGGCGGAAAAAGCGCCGGATACCCTGGCGACCAATACTGAAACCTATCCTGCTTACACGCGAATCATCCAACAAGCGGCGTATTTAACCCCATGATTGATGAAATTACGACCATCCATATGGACTATTTGGACGATCGTACCGCCTACACTCTCCGGATGAGCATTAATAATGGCTTTTATTATCATGTAGTTATAAAAATGGCGGGCTTAAAATTCATAATAAAGTCGTACACTTCAGCGCTATTCCGCGAAGCAACAATGAACTAGCAGATATATATTCATTTATATGAATATCGTTATTACATTTTGTGAACAGACGACACCAAAGTCCTCCGAAAGGACAGTCATTGATTCGCTGTCTATGAGCAGGCTGAGACAGCACATCTCGCGCCGCCTCAAGTGCGTGGCCATGTCAGAAGCTATGCCGGGTCTTGCCCGGCGATTGCAGTCCGCAAGGCGTCAAAGGGGACTATAAGGCGCTGAGCAGCAGCGCCATAAACCAGATGCAGCGCAACTTACTGCTTCATAAAGAGATAATGACCAACTTGCCATTCCGCCCCGGAGCGATAATTGAACAGCTCCGCACAAGCCATGAAGAACATGCGCCACCGCTGGGTCCAGAGATCGGCTTGCTCGTCTCCGTAGGCGTCAGCGAAGATTTTCCTTACTTTGGCTTCGTTGGCGTCCAGGTTGGCCAGCCAGGCTTCCGCTGTCGCGCCGTAATGACGACCATTGAGCATCCACTGTTGCATCAGGCGCAGGTTCTGCTGGAAATGACCGAACGTTCCCGCCGCAGGCATCAGTCCGCCGGTGAAGAAGTATCTGCCCATCCAGTTATTGGCGCCTTCCGTTTCAAAGGGATAAAGCAGGTTGCGATGACAAAATATGTGAGCAAAGAACAATCCCGCCGGCGCTAACCACTGGCTGACTCGCTCAAATAACGCCTGATAGTTGCGTACGTGCTCCAGCATTTCCACCGAAACGATGCGATCAAAGGTGGTGGAAGGGCTAAACACATTTACATCGCAAGTCAGAATTTTAAGATTGCGTAAACCGCGCAGCGCCGCCTGTTCCTCAATATAGCTGCGCTGCGATGCGGAGTTGGAGACGCCAGTAATCTCCGCCTTGGGAAAGGTCTCCGCCAACCACAGGCTTAGAGAGCCCCAGCCGCACCCCAAATCCAGAATACGCTGTCCATCGGCCAACTGCGCCCGCTCGGCGTATAACGCCAGCATAGCCTCCTCCGCTTCAGCAAGATCGCCAACCTCTTTCCCCCACCAGCATGCGCTGTATTTCAAGCGCGGCCCTAGAACCAGACGATAGAACTCCGCAGGCACTTCATAATGTTGTTCATTGGCCGCACGCGTTTCTATGGCGATAGGACCATTAAGATAGCGGGCGATTCTTTCAAGCTCGCCGCCGCCCCGCTTGCGTTCCTGCAGCAGACGTTCGCGACACAGTCGGCGAATACCAAAACGAATCAGGGCGTCAGGCAACCAGCCTTTTTCCGCCAGTTCGATCATACTCATGATTTTGGCCTCCAGGGTATAAACATGGGAGTGCGGCGTTGATAATCCCGATAGTCCTCCCCCCGCGAACGCAACGCCTGTCGTTCGGTAAAAGGGATGCCGGTGACGAAATACAAGAAGACGAACATTACCGCCGGCGCGCTCCAGAGCCAGAATCCCCAGGGAGATGCAGCCCCCAGTAGCGGATAAGCGAACCAATGCAGCCATTCAAAAAAGTAATTGGGATGTCGCGAATAGCGCCATAGACCTTTTCGACAGGTTTTACCCTGGTTTTGCGGATCGGCTTTAAACGCTGCGAGCTGACGATCCGCCAGGGTTTCACCAAGCCACGCGACAACGACCAGGAGGAGCGCCGCCACATACAATACCGCTGGCGGTTCCTGGGCCTGACTGATCACCCAGGCTGGCAGCGCGAACAGCCAAACCCAGAACGCCTGCGTCATATACATTCCCAGAAACACACTCCGCCAACGATCCCCCGCCCATACACGCAGAGCGGCGTAACGGCCATCCTCCTCTGCTCCTGCGACTCTGCCAGCCAGGTGCAACGACAATCGTCCGAACCACACCAGATAGATCAACGCCACAGTCAAACGTAACGACGCATCGCCGGTTCCCACCAGGGCATGCAATGCGCCAGTGACGCCTACGCCGGCCGCCCAGCAAACGTCAACCCAGCCGGCATTGCGGCTCTGGGTTTGCCACAGATATGCCACTAAGAACACGACCGCCAAACAGACCGGCGACCACCATAGCAGCATCAGATTCACAGCCATTGCTTGCGACGACAGCCCGGTTTGGCGAACAACATCTGCACATTGGAGATCGCCCGTTCGCGGAAACCACCCTCGCAATAGCAAAGATAAAACTCCCACATGCGAATGAAACGTTCGTCAAATCCCTGCTCGCGCACTTGCGGCAAATTTCGCAAGAAGCGACTGCGCCACTCCTGCAAAGTAAGGGCGTAGCTTTCCCCGATATCCTCCAGATTAAACAGACGCAAGCCGGCATTGGCGGCGCTCTGCGTCAGCACGGACACACAGGGGATAAAGCTGCCGGGAAAAATATAGCGTTTGATGAAGTCCACATGCCGCAGCGCTTTTTCGTAGCGATTATCATCAATGGTGATCGCTTGAATCAGCCCCAGACCATCATCCTTCAACAGGCCGCTGATCTGACGGAAGTAGCCATCAAGAAACTGATGTCCCACCGCCTCCACCATTTCAATGGACACCACCTTGTCATAGCTGCCTTCCAGTTTGCGATAGTCCTGCAACAGCACAGTCACCCGATCTTGCAGCCCCGCCTGCTGAACCTGCTCAACTACGGCGGCGTGCTGCTCGACGGAAATGGTCGCCGTGGTGACCTTGCAGCCATATTCCCCAGCGGCGTACAAGGCCATGCCTCCCCAACCTGAACCAATTTCAAGCAGGTGATCGTTAGGCGTTAACGCCAGCTTGCGGCAAATTCGCTCCAATTTGGCTTTCGAGGCCTGTTCCAGAGATTCCTCGCCGGTGACATACACCGCAGAGGAATACATCATGCTTTCATCCAGAAACAGGCGGAAGAAATCATTACCGAGGTCATAGTGCGCCGCGATATTTTTGCGGGAGCCCTGCAGCGTATTGCGGTTGAAGCTGTGCCAAAGCTTACTCAGCGCCCCCGGCAGGCGCGCCATGCCGGATTCCAACTGCTCCAGTCGCGCGCGGTTGCGCAACAACAAGCGCACCAGCGCAGTCAGGTCCGGTGACGTCCAGGAGCCCGCCATCCAGGCTTCCGCCAGGCCGTTGACGCCTCCAGTCAATGCGACGCGGTAGAAATCGGCGGTGGCGACATCAATTCTGGCGCGTAACGCATCCCGTCCCGGCGCGCCGAAAACGCGACTTTCTCCGTCGCTGCGCAGCTCAAGTTCCCCGCCTTGTATTCCCGAGCACAAACGGTATAAAGCTTGTTTCCAAAAACGTTCGGGCAACAATAAGGGTTTGCTGATCGCACTCGCCCACATAGTTATGTCTCCAGCTATTTGAACTATCACGGCTTAACGCCGTTTTAAACCGTTTCCTGATTCATCCGCTTTCCCTCTCCCCGCGCCTTTTTGTTGGGATGGGGATAGAAAGGAACGCCTTTGCGCCAAAGCGAAAACGCCTGCCGATAAATCGCCATTGCGACGGTGGCGCACATAAAGGGAAATTTAAGCGGCGCGCGCCAGGCATTGGCGGCGGTCAGGGGTTTCTTGACCAGCCGAAGGCTGGCGTCGAACACCGCTGCGCCGTTGTCCAATAAACGCATGTGCGTCCAGACCCGCTGCTCGTCCAATCGAAATCGCCACTCATATTTCAGAGTCATCGGCATGAAGGGCGACACATGAAACGCCTTATCAAAGCTGAAAGTGAGCGCCTGTCCCTGCAGCCGTTGCGGCGTCAGCGGCAACACATAGGAATGCCGTTCGTTCCAGGGCGTGTTATTGATCTCCGCGACGATGGCGTACAGCTCATCCCGCTGGTTGAAGCAGAAATAGAACGAGACTGGGTTGAAGCAAAATCCCCAGGAGCGTAAATGGGTCAACAGGCGAATAGCGCCAGCCTGCGGGGCCACGTCTGCTTCCTGTAGACGTTCATACACCGCCTGCTTTAAGTCAGGAACATCTCGACGCAGATAGTCCGAACGCCGATATTGCATCAAATTAAAGCCTCGACTGGACCAGAAAGGCAGAGTGTTGATTTCCTCTAGCTCATCCAAATCAAGCCAGGTCATGCTGATGCGATACTCAAAATGATGCGACGCTGGCGTATAACGGCGGTGCCGCACTTTACCTTCGCAGATTGCGCTATGCCGCAACGCCATAACGCCTCCGCTGGATCAGGGACACGACATCCAACGCGCTTCGCACGCCGTCTTCATGAAACCCCCAGCCCCAATAAGCGCCACAGAAATAGGTATTGCGGCGACCATTAATTTCCTCCCGGCGCGCCTGGGCGGCCAACATTTCACGGGTATAGACGGGGTGCGCATAGGTGCGACGGGCGTATATTTTTTCAGGGGCGATCGGGAAGGTTGGATTCAAGGTCACCATCACGGGCGTCTCACAAGAAAGACCCTGTAGGGAGTTCATCCAATAGCTGACGGAGCAATGCTGCGTTGTCTGCTGTGGAATAAAGGCGTTCCAACTCGCCCAGGCGGCGCGCTGCGAGGGCATGACGCGTGTGTCGGAATGCACCACGGCCAGATTGTCCTGATAGGGAATCGCCTCCAAAACCTCACGTTCCGTTCGGTCCGAGTCTTTAAGCAGAGCCAGCGCCTGATCGCTGTGACAGGCGAAGACGACGGCGTCATAGTTTTCAGCGCCATAGCGCTCCGAGTGCACCATCACGGAATCACCACAACGAGACACCACGGCGGCCGGACAAGACAGGCGCACACGTCGTCCAAGCACTGCCTGAATGCGCAGCACATATTGCTGCGAACCGCCCTGCACGACTTTCCACTGCGGCCGACCGCGCAATTGCAGCATGCGGTGGTTATCCATAAAGGAGATAAAAAAACGAAACGGAAAAGCCTCAATCATTCGCGCGGACGCGGACCATAGCGCGCATGCCATGGGCACAATGTGGTTGTCGATAAACGCGCGGCTATATCCATCCTGGCGCAGGAACTCGCCCAATGTCAGATCCGTATCAACTTCCAGGGCCCGCCTCGGCGCTTCTTTGTAGAAACGCGCAAGATCTTTGAGCATCCGATAGAAGTCCGGGCGCAGCAGATTGCGCTTCTGCGCCAGCAAACGACTCAACCCCGCCGCGCCATACTCCATGCCCGTCGCCTCATTCACTGCGCTGAAACTCATGTCGCTGTCGCGCCATTGCACGCCTAACTCTCGCAGCATGTCGCAGAATCTGGGGTAGTTGTGTTCATTAAATACAATAAAGCCGGAATCAACCGCCACATCCTGACCATCCAGTCGCAAAGAATGAGTATCGGTGTGGCCGCCTGGACGTCCGTTCGCCTCAAACAGCGTCACTTCATGGTTTTTATGCAGATAATAAGCCGCGGTAAGACCGGAAACGCCACCGCCGATGATCGCGATATTCATCTACGGCCTCCGTTCAGCGTCAGGCCTGAAACTTCAGGTTTGTGAGCCCACTTCTTATGTTCAGGGACATCTCTGAGATCCCAGATCAAGCCTACCACCGCCATCAATCGCAACAGGTAATAGCTCAAGTCCAGCTCCCACCAAAAAAAACCCTGGCGCGCGCTGCCGGAATAATGATGGTGGTTGTTATGCCAGCCTTCTCCCAGAGTCAGCAGCGCCAGAAGAAAATTATTGCGGGAGTCGTCCCCTGTCTCATAGCGCCGCCGCCCCCAGCGATGAGCAAGGGAATTGATGGCCAAAGTCGCGTGAATCAACACCACTGTGGAAATGAAGTAGCCCCACACCAGCATTTGCCAGCCGCTGGTTTGCAGTTGCGGAGCCATATAGGCAAGCCCTTCGCCCAGACACCACATGCTGAAACCGAAAGCCAGAGGCACGCACATGTCAAACCGATCAAGCCAGCGTAATTCGGGATACTGACTGAAATCCTTCACCAGATTCAGCGGAGCCTTAAAGTACTTGCCTCCCAAAAACCAGCCGGCATGACTACGCCAAAAGCCGTGTCGGGGCGAGTGAGGGTCTGCTTCGGTATCTGATGTGCGGTGATGATGGCGATGATGCGCCGACCACCAAAGTGGGCCGCGCTGGGTGGCGGAAGCCCCCAGCACAGCGAAAACGAATTGCACGAGGCGACTGGTGCGAAAGGATTTGTGAGCAAAATATCGGTGGTAAAACGCCGTGATGGCGAACATGCGCAACAGATAAGCGCCCACCGCCACCCACACCGCTACGGGGCTCCAGCCCACCCAAAGCACCGCAAGGCAGGCCAGATGAATGCCGACGAACGGCCAGACTCTATACCAGTCCACAGCGTCCCGACCCACATCTACCGACATTCCTTTGCGGTCATTATCAATCCAGCTCAATAACCTGCCCAAGCCTTGCATATTAAAATCAGTCCTCAGTTGAGAGAGTCGCCGCTGCCATCGCCAATATCTTACGAACGAAGAAGCGGTTTGGTTTGCAGGCGGGATTTTATAACTGTCTTGGTCAGGTTCGACGAGGCTTCAACGTCATCATCGCCGACCATGGCAAAACTGAATCTCGTCCAGCGTCGTAAAGCTTAGCATCAAGTACATGGAAACCTTTCAGGAATCGACGTTATGGCACTTCTCCGCACCAGTTTGACCGCCACCCTCGCAAGTTTACTGAGCGCCTGCTCCAGTTCAGGTCCGTTGACGCCCCATCAGGATTATTTAACCGCAGCGGGTTCCGACACTTTCTCTTCCATTGAGCAGGAACCACGACTGCAAGGTTTCATAGCGCTCATGAATAATTTCACGCCAGACACTATCCCCGCCGCCGTCGAGCGCGCTTACGCGAAGACATTTTATTTCAATGACACCTTTCACAGCTTGCAGGAGCGGGAGGACCTGACGCACTACTTCGTCGCGATGGCGGAGAAAGCCTCCACGTCAGTACAGTTCCTTGACTTTGCATCGACAGGCGATGACATCCTGCTGCGCTGGACCATGACCTTAAAGTTCAAAGTCTGGTGGAAGCAGGTCGAAGTGACCTCCATCGGCATCTCTCATCTACGTTTCAATGCTCAAGGAGAGATCGTTCTTCATCAGGACTACTGGGACAGTGCTGAGGGTTTTTACTACCACCTCCCGTTGGTCGGAGGCGTCCTGCAGAAGATTCGCGGCGGCGTGGGAGCAAACCAGTGAAAGCCTGCCTGCTGCTCATCCTGGCGCTAACCACCCCAAAGATTTGGGCTGCAGACTCAGTTAGATTTCCATCAACACAGCAGATTGCTGACGTGACGTTACAACGCTGCGGCGTCGCCGAGTTAAAGGCCTACCGACTGTTCACCGTTGGCGCCGCCGCTCTCTACCGTGAGAACTGCGCAACATCCTGGCGACAGGACACACAGGAAAGTCGCGTGATGCTGTTTCGCTATGAACGCAACATCCCCGCCCACGCCTTTACGGAAAGTGCGGAAACCTTGTTGCGTCGCAACCAATCCTTGCCTGAAAACGCCAGCGCCCTGCGCCAATTCCATTCCAGCTATCGCGATGTAAGTGATGGCGACCAGTATCGCCTGGAGTATCAAGCCAACGATGGCCTGCGCTTGTTGCTCAACGATCAGGAGCTGGCGCGCCTGCGCGAGGAGCCGCTGGCGCACGCCTACTTCAATATCTGGCTGGGCCGACGCCCTTTTGATGAGTCGCTGAAACAGCGCTTACTCGGACTGGACTAACTTAACCACTTCCTCCGCGTACTCCGGACGCACCTGACGCGTGGGAAACAGTGTTTCCAGGGACGTAGAGAAACTGCTGTCGTTAATAATATGGGCGTGATAGCGACGCAGCTCCCTGGGTTCGCGCACACCGCAAGAGTGGGCGATCACTCCCACTTCATAAGCCATTTTCTTGGCGTAGTTGGCGACGCGGACGGCTTTGTTGGCGGGGTCGAGGCCTTTCTGCAGTTCCGGATCATGAGTGGTGACGCCAGTTGGACAGGTATTCTTGTTGCATTGCAGCGCCTGAATGCATCCCAAAGCGAACATATACCCTCGCGCGGAAACGATGAAATCCGCTCCCATGCACAATGCCCAGGCGACGCCGGAAGGCGTAATGAGCTTACCGGAGCAAATGACTTTAATACGGTGTCGCAAGCCGTACTCCATCAGTTTATCCACCACCAGAGGCAGACTTTCTTTGATGGTCAGCCCTACATAGTCAATCAGGCTCTGCGGCGCCGCGCCCGTGCCTCCGTCCGCGCTATCGATGGTGATAAAGTCCGGCGCATATTCAAGCCCACGTTCATGAATGCGTTTGAACAAGGTGTCGAGAAAGCCGTAAGCGCCAATCACCGCTTTAAATCCCACCGGTTTCCCGGTGACTTCACGAATGTGGTGAATCATATCCATCAGATCGTCCACATTGCGGATTTCCGGATGACCGTTGGGGCTGATAGAGGATTTACCCTCAGGGATGCCCCGGATAGCGGCAATTTCTTCCGTCACTTTACCGCCGGGAAGAATGCCGCCTTTACCGGGTTTGGCGCCCTGGCTCATCTTGACCTCAAACATTCTTACCTGCTCATGCGACGCAATCTGCAACAGCTTCTCGTCGCTCAACGCACCCTCTTCGTTGCGTGCGCCATATTTAGCCGTACCGATTTGAAACACCAGGTCGCAGCCGCCTTCCAAATGATATTTGGTCAACCCGCCTTCGCCGGTATTCATCCACACGCCCGCTTCTTTGGCGCCGTGTGACAACGCCAGGACCGCTGGACGCGAGATCGCGCCATAACTCATACCGGAGATATTGAAAATGGAGCTGGTGCTGTAGGGCGTGCGCGCGAAGCCCTCTCCCAGGGTGATTTCCTTTGGCGGCACTGCGTCTTCCTCCAGCGTGGGGAAAGGACAGTTCAAAAATATGACTTCGCCCGCATGAGTGAGATTACGGGTTGAGCCAAACGCCACCGTGTTATCGACATTTTTCGCGGAACGATAAACCCAGGCCCGCTCCGCCCGATTAAAAGGCAACTCTTCCCGGTCCATGGCGAAAAAATACTGCCGAAAGAATTCGCCAAGGTGTTCGAAAAAATAACGGAAACGTCCGATCACCGGGAAATTACGGCGAATCGCGTGTTTCTTCTGGGTAATATCGATGACATAGGCGATCAACACCCAAACTACCAATATGGCGATCACCGCCGCACCGAAAAAGGTGGCGATTTCAACCAGGGTAAATGTCAGATTTCGGATTGCGTCGGGCATCGCAGCAGTCTCCATATTCGGCGGGTTGCGTAATTGCGCCTGATTTTAGCAGCAAGCGGGAACCGGTTACGGTTATTGGACAAATTATGCAACGCTCCAGTTCCTCTCGCCACCGAATCACACCCTGTATGAGTTCAGGTTAATCCGAGCTTGCCAGTCAGGCTTTTCATCAGCATAGTAACCAGTCCCTACCTTTGCCTCTGCAGGAACCCATGAGCGCATCGTCAACACCACCGTCTTCATCCACCGGCGCCTTAGCCGCGTTGGGAGCCTTCCTCCTTTGGGGGTTCATGCCTATTTATTTCAAGCAACTGAGCCATATGCCCGCTCTGGAAATCCTGGGGCATCGCATCGTCTGGTCCAGCGTATTGACAGTATTGCTGTGCGCCGTCAGCGGTCGCCTGATGGCGGTGCGCGCGGGTCTGCTCGAATGGCGCAAATTGCGGTGGCTGGCATTGTCGGCGTTATTGGTGGGCGGCAACTGGCTGCTGTTCATCTGGGCGGTGAACAACAATCATTTGACGGAAGCCAGTCTCGGTTATTACATCAACCCACTGGTCAACATGCTGTTGGGTTATCTGTTTCTGGGTGAACGACTCACCTTCCTGCAACGCATCGCCGCCGCCCTTGCGGTGGGTGGAGTATTACTGGAGATCGTCGCCTTTGGCTCCCTGCCCTGGATCGCTGTTGTGCTGGCGCTCTCCTTCGGCTTTTACGGCTTATTGCGCAAGCAGGTGGCGGTGGACGCCGTCAGCGGACTGTGCGTGGAGACCTGCCTGCTGGCGCCGGCTGCGCTGATCTATATGTGGACCTCCGCGTCTCCCGCCAGCGACATGCTCACCAACGACGCTTACCACAACTTGTTGCTACTCGCAGCAGGGCCCGCAACAACTTTACCGCTGTTGCTGTTCATCATCGCCAGCCGCAGGCTGACTTTGACAATCCTCGGCTTCTTCCAATACCTCGGCCCCAGCATCATGTTCATCTTGGCGATCACGCTCTACCAGGAGCCTGTGCCGCAAGGCAAATGGATCACGTTCGTCATTATCTGGTGCGCTTTGGCGCTGGTGTCCTGGGATGCGGTGATGCGCTACCGTTCACGCCGACTGGCGCCTGTGGCCTAGCGCTTTCTGCGCATGATGCAAGGAGATGATCGAAGAGGAGAGTAGACGCAGAGGGCGGGGCTTCACCCGCTGCGGGACTGGGAGTCTTAATTAATCCGCACCAGGGAATCGCGCTCGATATCTGAAAGCTGATCAATAGATACGATAGTCAGACCGCCGTTATTTGGCGCTGCAGCGTACTTCTGCTCCAATACTGTCGCCTGACCTTCAGGCAACTTCCACATGGCGCCAGTAATCGGATCGACTATCAGCATGCCAATTACGCCGCCCAGCAAGATATTGCCGAAGTACCAGCCATCCAGCTTACTTTCCAGCATGACGGTCTTATCGTCATAGCCGTCTTTGTGGAACTTCACTCGGTATTTCGCTTTTTGAAAGTAACTTTCGCCAGCGCTCAGGGTTACCGTTGCAGGTGTACGGCCCGCGTGAATCTCGTTGCCATTTAAATCTTCAACGATGAACTGCGCATCGGAAGGAGAACTGCTGATCGCTACGGGATAGCTGCTGTCGCTGACAATACTCGCGCAACCAGTGGAAAGAAGAAATGAAGTTAGAACCGACGCTACCACTACCTTTTTCATAGATATTCCTGAGATGACTTATGTACGAATACTATTTGATAATCCGCCATACAACCGACCACGCCAGCGGTGAAAACCACCCGTTATCATCAAAAGCTGCAGGCTACCGTTAGATGCGCCCTCCACCTCGGTCAAACCAGATGAAGCAACAACACGGAGGCCATTATGTACATGCAAGCTGAATTGAAACTGAACAGTGTAAATCGAAGTGGCAATAACGGCTGAGCATCCTCATCAGAAGGGACTCAGAACGAGGAAGGTAATTCCTTAACAGCCGAGTACACACCATCCACAACCATCGCCATCCGCTCATAGTCCAGCGTATCCCAGGTATCTTGGACCGTATGGTAAGCGCGATTGCGGTAGAATGCGGTGTCGGTCACCATGACCGCAGGGTAGTCGTGAAACCAGTAGTTAATGTGATCGGAGAAGTCGACGCCGGCCAGGAAAGCGGGCGCGAGCATGGACTCCACGGGCAGAGGCGTGGCTTGCAGCATGCCGGTTTTCAATGCGCGGACGTCGCTGTGTCCGCCCAGGTTGGAGACAACTGCGATAAAATCCGCCTTGTCCGGGTAGAGCGCATTTAATCTGGCTAAAGGGTATCGCTGACTGCCGGCTTGCTCAGAGAAATAGCCGATCATTTCCAGACAGACCATCAATCTGACTTCCGCCCCCTCCTCCCTCAGAGACTGAGCGTGATGAAAACTCCCCATATCGTCAGTGCGAAAGTACGGCGGTTCCTCCAAGGCGTAAGCGACTAATTCTACCTGGATAGGAGGCGGTTGAGCAGCGAATAGTCTGGCCAGCTCAAGCAATCCCGCGACGCCGCTGGCGTTGTCGTCTGCGCCGGGCAAGCCTTTGAACGCGTCATAATGAGCGCCAATGACGATGACTGGAGCATTGTCGTCGTCAGGACCGAATTTCGCCGATATATTTTGGTATTCGATTCCCCACACGCCAAAGGGTTGCGCTTCAACTCTATCCGTATGCTGTTGAAATTGCGCCTGGATATAACCCGCGGACGCCGCCAGTTCGTCAGCGTCCTCAGAGCGGGAAGGTAACTCCTCAGAAAGCGTTCTTACATGCCGTCGCAACGTGTCGGCGCTGGCCAGCGACTGGTAGCTCTCGGGCGACGCAACAAAGAAGACGGGAACAGTGATGTAATACCATAACGCAAACAGCAAAGCCGCCAGCGCCAATACGAAACACAGCAGACGTTTCATAAACGAAATAACTTCATGCCTTGAAGAGAAATATAAGAATGCGAGCCCTACTCCGACTCGCGAAAATCCTGGCGGCTGATGCCATATTTTTTCATCTTGTCGTACAGGGTTTTTCGCGGCAGGCCCAGCGCAACGAGCGTATCCTTAATGCTGCCGTGATGGGCGGCCAAGGCTTCGCGGATGAGAGTCTGTTCGTACAGCTCGACCTTCTCCGTCAGCGTGCGGCGACTCTGAATCTCCGGTTCGCCCAGCATATGCTCCATATCGAAGGAGCATTCCTCCCCCATAATCACGTAACGCTCCGCCAAATTGCGCAGCTCCCGCACATTGCCTGGCCAGTTGTGAGTCAGCAGGCGATGTCGTTGTTCAGGTTTTAACGGTACGATTTCCTGCTGGTAGCGAGCGGCGGCGACTAACGCAAAGTGCTCGAATAAAAGCGGCACATCTTCCAGCCGATCCTGCAGAGAGGGAATTTCCACCGCCACGGTGTTCAGCCGATAATATAAATCGCTACGAAATTCGCCCTTGTCCGCCATTTCCTTCAAGCTGATTTTAGTAGCGGCGATTACGCGCAAATCCAGTGGAATCAGCGTATTGGAGCCTAACCTTTCCACCTTGCGTTCTTCGAGCACCCGCAGAATTTTGACTTGCAGAGACAGCGGCATACTCTCTATTTCATCCAGAAACAGCGTGCCGCCATTAGCGTGCTCAAATTTGCCGATTCGACGTTTATCTGCACCGGTGAAAGCGCCCGCTTCATGACCGAACAGCTCGCTTTCAATAAGATTTTCGGGCACCGCGCCACAGTTGATGGCGACGAAGTTGTGCTCGCGCCGGTTGCTGTGCTCATGCAGATAGCGCGCGACCAGCTCTTTGCCGACGCCGGTTTCACCAAACAATAAAATATCCGCCGGGGTGTTCATCACTTGTTGCAACACGCGGCGCAATCGCAATATCGCAGGAGTGCGTCCCAGAATGCGCGGCCCGGGCGCGTTCTGTTCCTGCAACTCTCTGCGTAAATCTCGGTTCTCCAGCGTCAGGCGACGCTTGTCCATGGCTCGCCGGATGGTATCCAGCAGGCGCTCGTTACTGAAGGGCTTTTCTATAAAGTCATAGGCGCCCTCGCGCATGGCGGAAACGGCTGTTGAGATATCGCCATGCCCGGTCACCAGAATCACCGGCAATTCGGAATCCACTTTCTGCAGCGCCTGCATCAACTGCAACCCGTCCATTCCCGGCATATTGATATCGCTGACCAGCACGCCGGGCCAGTCAGTCTGCAGGTTCCGCAACGCCTCTTCCGCACTGAGAAAAGTTTCCACCTGCAGGCCTTCCAGCTCCAATGTCTGGCCAACGGACTGCAGGATATGGCGGTCATCATCGATGAAGTACACCATCAGTTCGGCGCCTGTTGCGCCCGCATTCTCTGACTGCAAAGTCTTACTCCTCATTGTCGCCGCCGGCCGACTGCAGGGCGGCTTGCGAGTCGGGAACGTTGGAAGCGTCCGCCTGAGCCAGCGGCAGCTCGACAATAAACAGCGCGCCCCCGTCCTCATTGTTGGCGGCGCGCAATTCGCCCTTCATCGACTCGATGATTCTGTATGAAATAGAAAGACCCAATCCCAGGCCTTGTCCTCTGTTTTTGGTCGTATAAAACGGCTCAAAGATGTGCTGCATTACATGCTCCGGGATGCCCGAACCGGTATCGCGAACCTGGATGCGCACTTTGCCCTTTTGGTTGACGCACTGAATGCGCAACTGCTTTTCCTGACTGCCAGACATAGCGTGCAAAGCGTTGGTGATCAGGTTGATCAACACCTGCTCCAGTCGCACCATATCTCCCTGAACATAAATATCGTCCGCCGCAGCGTCTACGCGCCAGTCCACATGCGCCCGACGCAACTCTGGCTCAGTGATTTTCAAGGCCGCGTCGATACAACTGTTCACGTGCACCGGCCCAGACACATTGGCCTCTTTGCGGGCGAAGATTTTCAGCTGCCCGATGATGGAGGCCATGTGATCGGTCAGACCAACAATTTCCCGTAAATTCAGTTGCGCCTTTTCCGACATATGACGCTCAATAAACGCCTGCGCATTCTGCGCATAGGTGCGCAGCGCCGTCAGCGGCTGGTTAAGCTCATGATTGATGCCTGCGGATAACTGCCCCAGCAAAGCTAATTTAGCGGCTTGAATCAGCTCATCCTGAGTCAGCTTAAGCTCTTTCTCCGCCCTTTCCCGCTCTTCTACTTCCTCAAGCAGGCGCGCGTTGGCCTCGGAAAGATCACGAGTACGATGCTGTACCCGCGCCTCCAGCAGATCACGGGCGGCGCGCAGCGCCCGTTCCCGCCGCGCCCGCTCCACCAACAGCAACGCCAGCAGCACAATGATAAAAATCATCGACAGACTGAGCAGCAGAACGTTGCTGATTTCTTTCTTCACGCGCTCCATCGGCAATAAAACCTGCACCCGCCAACCGGCCTGGGGCATATCAGCGGACTTGGTCAGATAGGTTTGCGCGCTTTCGTCATGCAATCCGGCGCGGACAAACTGTGTAGCAGAGTCCAGTAGCTGATCCGACGCCTGCGTTTGCGTCAGCATCATGGGTTTTAACAGTTCCGGATCATAGCGCTGCTCTTTTTCTATCTCACGGGCTTCCACCGCCCCTAGCGGGCGCGTCAACCGGAAACGCCATTCAGCGCGAGTGGAAATAAACACCACGCCATAATTATCCGTCACCAGCACCTCATAGGCGTTTTTCCCCCAAGGGCTGCCCCAGCGTTGTTCAACGGCGGAGAGGTCAATCTTGACCACAATGACGCCGAGGATGACATCGTCATCCGATACGGGAAAAGAGAAGTAGAAACCACGAACGCCTGAGGTCGTCCCCAGTGCGAAGTACTGCCCGGAGCGCCCCTGCATGGCGTCTGAATAATAGGGCCGATAGGAAAAGTTGTGTCCGATAAAGGTTCGCGGCAGACGCCAGTTACTGGCGGCAAGGGTGTCTCCACGCGCATTCAGCAAATACACATCCGCCGCGCCGCCAATGAAGTTGATTGATTCCAGATAAGCATTGGTGCGGTTGGTCAGTTCAGCGTTTGTCGGGTCCTGCAACAAAGCCAGCAAGCGGGGATCTACGGCGAGGATATGGGGCAGGGATTCATACTTACTCAACAACGCCTGCAGGCTGGAAACGGAGCGCTGTAGCTCATTAGCGGCGTCCTGCTCCAGCTCCCGAACAGCAGAGGTCCGGGCCCAGTCTTCAGTGACATAAATCATGCCGCTGAAAAGCAAACATAAAACCAGAACAAAAATACCGCTGCGCAAATAACGCATGCCTCCAGAGCCGGGCGTCATCTGCTGCTGCCTGGATGTTTGTCGCTTAATCCCGTTTTTAAATATGACCATTTATTAATAAATCTGATTAAGCATATTTAGTCGCACACCCTTAATTATCGTTCGTTTCACGAAAACAGGGGAATATTATGCAGCGATTAAGGGAGCGTCCACTGAAACGCCCTGTTATAGGGCATAAATAAATTGATATTTGAGCAGAACTTACTAATTAATTATTCCGATTAGCATTTATACTTAATGGCTTTAAAACCCGATGCAGTCTAATTAAACTAACCCGGCGCTTTGAACCTTCAGTTCAAAGTCATAACAGATTATCACCACCCATAAAAAAGGGGGAAACCTCAATGAAAAAACTTCTAGTTTCAGGGATCGTTATGTCTTCGTTGCTTGCCGGTGGTTGCGCCAGCTTGACTGAGCAAGACCGTCAAGCCCTCGACGCCGCCACGACTACTGCGAACAACGCAGAGCAAGCTGTTTCCGGTGCGCAAAACACTGCTGATACAGCTCTGTCACGCGCTAACGAAGCTTACGCCAAAGCTGAAGAAGCTTTAGCTGCAGCTCTGGCTGCTCAAAAAGCGGCTAACGAAGCAAACGAACGCGCGCGTCGCATGCTGGAAAGAGCCAGCATGAAGTAATCCGGCTCTTTACGAACCGGATGACATGCTTGCGGCCAGGGACGGCTGCAGCTCTCCAATCGGCGAAGGAAGGCCACTCAACTCCGCCAGCGCTTTCGTCACCTTCTCTTCGTCCACCATCACACTGACGCCAGTCGACTGTAGCTTAAGCAGTTGATAGGTATACTCTTCCCGCAGTTTTTGTTCAGTAACATCAGCCTCTGCATGCACTTCCATCCAGAGTTTGCCATCGTCTACGGCCAGCTTGACGGACTGATTGATGATTTTGACCGGAGTGTCGTCCGGCACTAGCGACATCATCTGCTTGATATCCCAGTTATACAGACGGATACAGCCATGGCTGACGCGCATTCCAATACCCACGCCCTTATTGGTGCCATGAATCAGATAACTGTCCGCATCCAACTTGAACGCATAGGAGCCCAATGGGTTATCCGGCCCAGCGGGGATCGCTTTGGGTAATTGCTCGCCATATTCGTCCATCTGTCTTTGGCGAATGGACTCTGGCGGATACCAGGTTGGATTTTTCATGCGGGTGACGATCTTGGTGTCCATGATCGGCGTAGGGAAATCGACAGTGCCGATACCGATAGGTACGGTGTAAAGGCGCTTCTTATCAGGCTGGAAATAGTAGAGGCGGTATTCCGCCAAGTTTATCAGGATGCCATTACGCAATCCCGGTGGGAGAATAAAGCGTCCGGGAATGACAATTTCATCGCCTTCCGCAGGCAACCAGGCGTCAACGCCGGGGTTGGCGCTCACCAGTTCATTAAACCCAAAATTGTACTGCTCGCCGAGATCGACGAAGGTGTATTCTCTTTTCGCCACCAATCGATGTTCTCTACCGACAATATCCTGCTTGGGATTCCAAGTCAGCTCCAGCGCCCCGGCCGAACCGCTTAACGCCTGGATGCTCACTGCGCCAACTAATCCAATCAGGGCTGCTTTCAGCTTCATTATTCGAATTCCTGTAACGAGACTAAATATGTTCGTTGTTTTGAGGTTGTCATCTGAGCGGCATTTTAGCACTAACCCCCGACAATCCCAGAGCGGGGAGTACCTATCTCAATCTGGTGATTACTCACGCAAACTTTCTGCTCCATTGCATATCCGCCGCATAACTTATGCGCTATATACAATAATCTATTCATTCACAATTAAAAATCCACCCGCAATTCAACGCTGCGTCAAGCCTTTTCTATTAAAACACAAATAAATAAAGGTCACCGCCGCACTGAAACTGACTCCCCGAAAAGGTATACTTGCCCGCATTAAATAACGTTTAAATAACTCAAAAGAATAATACTCACCTGCAGTGAGGCCGTCTTTAGAGGTTGTTCACAGGAGGTATTTCCCCCATGAAGATCGTCCAGATAAGTGAATTTGGCGACCCATCCACGTTACGACTGAGCGAAGCGAAAATCCCAACACCCGCCCCCAATCAAGCACTGATCAAAGTGCGCGCCTGCGGCGTCAATCCTATTGATTATAAAACGCGCAGAGGCTTGGGTTTCGTAGCTGAGAAGGTCAAAACACGTATGCCCTGGACGCCTGGGTACGATATCGCCGGAGAGATCGTTGAAGTGAACGGCGCGGGATTGTCCTTTGAACCCGGCGACCGGGTTTGCGGCCTGGTAAATTTCCCTCTGCCCGCTGGCGGCTACAGTGAGTACATCGCCCTGTCCACCGACAATCTGGTCAAAATTCCTGCGGAGCTTTCCTATGTGCAAGCCGCCGCATTACCTTTGGCTGGCTTGACCGCATGGCAGGGGTTATTCGAAGTCGGCGCGCTGTGCGCAGGGCAAAAAGTGGTTATTCTGGCTGCGGCGGGCGGCGTTGGGCATCTCGCCGCGCAATTGGCGAAAAGCAAAAGCGCTCATGTCTGGGGCACTGCGTCAAAACCCCATCATGATTTTCTGAACAGCATGGGCGTCACTCCTGTGGATTACCACAATCCGCACGAGCTGGAAAAACTGCGCAATATGGACTTCGTTTTTGACGCCGTAGGCGGAGAAACGGGCTTGGCGGCATTGGATTTCCTCTCCCCCAAGGGCGCATTGGTGACCTTGCCGACCATCAGCGCCACGTCCATTTGCGATGCGGCCAAGGTTCAGGGGAAACAGGCCAGCGGCTATACCGTACACCCCGACCCGCGTCGTCTGCAGGCGTTATTGACCTCAGCCGCCAAGGAAAAGTTGCGCGTGGAAGTGCAAGCGACCTTCCCGCTGGCGCAAGCGGCGGAGGCCCATCGAATGTTGGAAGGCGGACACGTGCGCGGCAAAATCGTACTGACGATGGATTAAACGCGCCAATCAGGTGTACGCGCCCAATATGCGCTGCACCTGCCCGGCATAACCGCCGCCAAATAAATTGAGATGATTCAATAAATGGTAAAGGTTGTAGATGTCGACTCTGTCGCGCCAACCTTCTTCCAGCGGGTACGCCGCGTCATAGGCGGCGTAGAACTCTTCACCAAACCCGCCGAACAACATGGTCATTCCCAGCTCCGCCTCACGCCAACCGTAATAGCAGGCGGGATCAATCAAGACGGGAGCGCCGTTTTCATCCTGATGCGCATTACCGGACCATAAATCACCATGCAGCAGCGATGGCGGCTGCTGTGGCACCAGTTCGGGAAGCTTGCGACACAAGGCTTCCAAACGCCACATAGAGCCGCTATCCAGTTTACCGCTGTCGTAGGCGAGCTGCCCTTGAAACAGTAAACGCTGCTGTGCGAAAAAAACATATCCGTCGGTGTAATTATCATTGGGCTGCAAGGTGGTTCCACAATAGGTGGCGAATCCAAAGCCAAATTCCGGTGCCACAGATTGATGCTGCTTCGCCAGCCCCTCGCCAAAGCGAGTCCAGTAGTCCGGCGCTCTCTCGTGAGGCTCCACCCACTCCAATAGTAGATAGTGCTCCGCATTGGCGATCACCACCGGAACGCGCACGCCTTTGGCTTCGCGCAATATATCCAGTGAACGCGCCTCCACCGAAAACATCCCTACCGGCGGCGAGCCATGATATTTCAGGAAGAACCGCTCTTTGTGGCTGGTGTGAATTTCCAGAGTTTGATTAATGCAACCTCCCCCCACGGACTGCGATGACTCAAGCTCGCCATATCCATTCTCCGACAGCCACGCGCTAACCTCCTGAGTGAAGTTCATAGTCATTTCCATGTAAGCTGGGCGCCGTCGCCTGCGCCATTTTTTCAATATGGGATTGCATGACAGCGTGGATCTGCCAGGCCTCCTGCCAGAGCTGACGCGTCCTGATCGAGGCGTCGTCGCTGAGATCTTTTTCCAACAGGCGAGGATGATAAAGTCGGAACATCACATTCAGATTACTGAGTTTGCGCGGAAAACGGGGAATGCTGAGCATGCGCGAATCCCGCAGCCGCTGCTCCATGTTTCTGGGCAACAGCCTCCCCACGCCTAATAGCCATGGAGGGATGCGCACCGATCTGGCCCAGGATTCCGCTCCCTGATGCAGACACAGCAACAATGGCGCGCGCGACCGCAAGGAAAGCTCAATAAAGCGTGGGCTCAGGAAAGGCTGCACGTTCAGGCCATCGCCGAAGCTGCAATTCTCGCCTTCCGGCATGATAAGGCAGTCCGTGTAGCGGCTGGCCCGCATCAACCGCAGGACATCATTAAACGACAAGGCGCGATCAACCTGTGTCAGCATCGTAAAAAACTGCTTCAGCACAGGCGCCTGATAGTAACCTCGCCAAGTCAACGCAAAAGGCACACGCTCTTCGCCTCCATTGCGCAAATACGCGTGCATCAGGGCAATCGCCGCCGCCAGCGCGCCTAGCGCCGGGCCATGATTCATCGTCACCACTAATTTAGGGTGCTGTTCGAGAATGGCGGATAAATCCTCAGAGTCAGGGTGCAACGTGAGTTTTTTCACGTACGCCCATTTCATCAATTCATTCGCCAGCGCAAGTTCTTCAATCGTACGCACGGCCGGAATCTCCTCTACGCTTTGGAGCGCCAGCTTAATTATTTATTTTTAATGGGTTTCTCCGATACCTAAGAGCATAGCCAAGCCGCTTCGCTCTGTCACTGCGCCAGTATTTTTCCCGGACCTGGCAGCGGGTTTATTAAGCGGCCAGGTCGTTTTATACTCAAACGAGGTTATGCCCCGTCTTTAGAGCGGGAAATAACTCCTAACGCGGAGTCTTAGCTTCCTACAGCAAAGCGCATCCGCCCAAAATAAAAAAGCGCGTTTCCTCTGTTAACGCGAGGTTATCACCTTTCACGGCTCCGGCAAGGCGCGGCGACCACAAGTCTCCTTCCCCCTTAGCTGTAACGTGAGTTTTTAAGAGGAGTGCAGTCATGTTTGATCTGCTCGACAAATATCGAGTCAACGAATTGCATGTCAGAGACGATGCAGACAGTGGGCTCAAAGCGATTATCGCTATTCACAATACCCGATTCGGTCCCGCCCTGGGCGGATGCCGTTTTATCTCTTACGATTCCACGGAGGCGGCCCTGCTTGACGCCGTTAGGCTAGCCAGAGGCATGAGCTACAAAGCTGTGCTGGCGGGCGTGGAGCAGGGTGGCGGCAAGTCCGTCATCATGAAACCCAAAGGCGCTTACGATGCGGAAAAACTTTTCCGCACATTTGGCCGCTTTATTGAATCTCTCAACGGACGCTACATCACCGCGATCGATTCCGGCACCAGCGCCCGGGAAATGGATTACATCCGTCGCGAAACCAATCATGTCACCAGCACCAGCGACGAAGACAATCCGTCTCTATACACCGCCCGCGGAGTATTTGAAGGCATCAAAGCCGCTGTCGCTTACAAGCTCAAGCGCGACCTGGGCGGCGTACAAGTCGCCGTGCAAGGGGTCGGCAATGTCGGCTACCTTCTATGCAAGTTTCTTTATCAGGCCGGCGCCAAACTGGTCGTCACGGATATCGACTCCGCCCGCATTCAACGCGTAAAGGAAGAGTTCAATGCGGAAGCGACAAGTCCTGCGGATATCTATCGCACGCCTTGCGACGTCTTTGCCCCCTGTGGCCTTGGCGGCGTCATCAATGATAAAACGCTGGAGCAGCTTCATTGCGCTATTGTCGCCGGTTCAGCGAATAACCAGCTCGGCGAAACCCGCCACGGCGACGCTCTCCACCAGCGCGGCGTTCTGTACGCGCCGGATTACGTCATCAACGCCGGAGGCCTGATTTATGCGTCGCTGCACCACAGCGGCAATAAACAGTTACTCATTGACGACAAAACAGCGCGAATCGCCAACACCTTGACAGAAATCTTTACTCAATCAGAACAACAGCGCGCGCCAACCAGTGAAATAGCTGACCAATTGGCGGAAATGCGGCTTTATCAAGGACTTTCCGAAGCTGCTTAATATGAAATAGAGCTGCGCTAAAACACAAATTCGCATAAAACGGGAAAAATACGGAGTCAATTCCCCGTCCGCCCGCGAATGACGGGGCGAACGGGGAATTTCCCAGATGGTAAATGACCGGGAACGGTCTACACTGGTTTATAAGGACGCCCCCGATTGAGCGTCAGACACTGGCGATTGCTCTCGTTCGTGTGTAGTCGACGTGTATGGGAACGTTCTTTATCTGCTGCGCTTGCGGAGCCGGATGCGGCTCCGCTTTTTTTGCCTGAGGCTTTATAGAAACGCACAGTCTGCTTCAGAGTTATCGGCGCCGTTCCATATAACTTTAAGTTATTTATTGAGAACACTTTGTTATCCGTTAAAACCGTAAACCGCCCGCAGGTTGCGGCTTCTGCGGTTTTCTTCAAGCAATTTCTATGCAACCATTAGCGCCCTGTAACCCTATCCCATCTTTCTTTCGCCCGCATCGGGGTAAAAATGACGTTCAAACCCAAGGAGACGCTGACCGAGCAGGTCGCCCAGCATTTGGAAGATCTCATCGTGCTCGGCCAGTTGCAGTCCGGCCAAAGAATCTTCGAGAACGCCATGTCCAAAGAGCTGGAAGTCAGCCACGGCTCCATCCGGGAAGCGCTTTTGCTGCTGGAAAAGCGCTTCCTTGTGACCAATGTGCCCCGCAAAGGCGCTTTCGTCACGGAGTTGAACGAGCACTTTGTCGATAGCCTGTATGAAACCCTGCTGCTGATATTGGGTCACACCGGCGTCAAATTGGTGCGTAGCTGGCGTCCTCATGATATGGAACGGTTGGAATCGCTTTATACGCAAATGAAAACCTGCTTCGAAAAAGGCGACCTGCTGAATTTCCATAAAATCGGCGTGGAATATACTCAAGCCTCTTTGGTCTACGCGGATAACTATTTCATTATCAACATGGTCAACGATCTTTGGCCGTCCGCCAAGCGCTGCAGCTTTATGGCCTTGCGTCAGGGCCCAAAAATCATAGAAGACAATCTGTCTTACATGCGCAGCTCATTGGACGCCATCCATCAACGTGACGAGCACAGCCTGCAATCCATCCTGGCCTCCTATGCGGAAAGTCAGCGTCAGCAAGTTATTGAGTGTGTGAGAGCGCAGACGCGGCGGTGAGAACAGAACAGATGATCGGTCGTTTAACGCGGCCTTATTCTTCCAGATATGGAAAAGCGTTGCCGCTGATGCTCGGATTGGCGCTACTGGCTGGCTGCGCCGGAAAAACCACGCAACCCGACGCCCCCGAACCACAGCCGGAAATGCCGGCTGTCGAAGAGGCGCAGCCAGCTCCCGAACCGGAAGCGCCAGAGCCCAAACCGCCGGCTCGTCGGAGCAAACCAAAGCAGAAAGAAACCTGCGTCTTCCGTCCGCTAAAAGGCGTCGCGGAAGTATTGGAGGTTTATCCCCGCCAGTGGCTGATGAGCTTTTATCCCGGAGATCTGGAGTTTATCTATCCGACGCCGTCGGGAACGCCGAGACCGCAGCTAGGAGAGGAATTTCGAGCGATTCGCTATAAAAAATACAGCGGCCCCTGCCCTGAAGAATTCTACGAGCTGATGGGGCCTTTGCATTAAGCCGGGCGTTTAAAGGGCCGGAATCCTATTTGCGGGGTTCTTCCAGCTTGAGGTGACTGGTGTCGGGAGCTGGCGGCGGCGGATCTTTTTTCTTCTGTCCAAGATCGCTGCCGGTTGGGGCCAGTTGCAGGTGCGACAAATCCGGCTCAAGGAGAGGCGGAGTCTCATGATGCTCGGCCATCGCGGTCCCGACCGGGGCGATATCCCAATCCACATCTGACAGAATCTCATCCACCTTCTCGCCAGCGACAGGCAAACCGCCTGTTGGCGCAGAAGATTTAACCGGCTTGACGGGCGCAGCCGCCTGCGGTGCGGGTTCGCGAACAACGGGCTGTGCTGGCGCGGATGGAGGCGCAGTTGGCGCTGGCGCAGGCTCTGAGGCCTCCGGCGCGCCCATTTCACGAATCAAACAAACGGCGCCGTTCTTATGCAGTACGGCTTTGTATTTCTGGGCGGTGACGTCATCCAGGCGATTGCGCAGCACCACAGCCTTACCGGAGAACATCTGGTCCACCTGCGCAGGCGACGCCTTAAATAACTTAGCGACATTTTCCTTGACCTGGTCCAGGGGAAAACCGTCCACCAAGCCGCCAGTAAACACCAATTCGTATTGCGCCACTCATATCTCCTTCAGTTTCTTTTTAATGGTAAACTCTACCCGTCAGCCTTGCCAGTCAATACGCTAAATTCCCCCAGGAAAACAAAGAAGGAGACTACAATGGCCCTGACCTCTTCCACCATGCTCGCACTGGGCTCCCGCGCGCCGAACTTTAATCTTAGCGATACTCAGGGACGCCACTGGTCGCTGGCGGATTTCAGCGACGATCCTGCGCTACTGGTGATGTTCATCTGTAATCACTGTCCCTATGTCATCCATCTGAAAACAGCGTTGGCGGATTTCGCCCGCGACTACGCCACCAAGGGCCTTGGCGTTATCGCCATCAACGCCAACGACGCCAGCGCCTACCCGGCGGACTCCCCGGAAAACATGGCGCTGGAAGTGGCGCGCTACAAATATGTGTTCCCCTACGTATACGACGAGACGCAGGAAGTCGCCAAAGCCTATCACGCCGCCTGCACGCCAGATTTTTTTCTGTTCGACGCCCAACGTCGCCTGGTTTATCGGGGGCAATTCGACGACAGCCGTCCCGGCTCCGACAAGCCCATTACTGGAAAAGATTTACGTCAGGCGGTGGACGCGCTATTAAACGGCGGCGAAATTGCCTCTGATCAACGCCCGAGTATGGGCTGCAATATAAAGTGGCGCGACGCTTAACGGTTGTAACGCCTTACTCTCGACAAATTTGGAAGAAGCGACAGGATAAACAATGTGGCGGGTCATTTTTTCCCACGGCCGGGATAGCGGTCCCTGGGGCGGAAAGATTCAGTATTTGTCGGATATCGCGGGACGCATGGGCTTCTCCATCACCAGCGTGGATTATCGCGGCATGTCTGACCCTGATGAGCGAGCGGAGCATTTGCTGAAACAACTGCCCGGCGATGAGCGTTTGATTCTGGTCGGCTCCAGTATGGGCGCTTATGTCTCGCTGAAAGTTTCCCGGGACTATCCCGTCGAAGGCCTGTTTTTATTGGCCCCGGCGATCGGCCTGCCCGGTTATGCAGAACCCTGGCTGGAGCCGTCTGCGCCGCATACGGAAGTTGTGCATGGCTGGCGGGACCATCTGATTGAGCCGCAAAATGTGCTCAAATGGGGAAGCCAGCATCGTTGCACTCTGCATTTTGTCGATGACAACCATCGTTTACTGATCAGCCTGCCGCAAATCGGCGGCTGGTTCGAGGATTTCCTGACGGCGCGGCTGCGTGACGTCGGAAATAGGCTGCAAGCGACCTGTTATAGCGCCGCCAAAGCATACGATTAATCAGGCAGACAAATAGCTTCCTTCTATTTGTCTGAAACGACAGCGCCTGATTATTAACATGCCAATATCATTGCCATATTAATAACCATCGGAACTTGAAGCTATGACCCTTTCCACCCAAGACGTAGCCGGCATTATTCAACACATGAACGACGACCATGCAGAGACCCTCTGTAATTACGTTCGCTACTATGGCGGCGTCCATGACGTGGTGTCCGCAGAGCTGACGGAGATCACCAGCCACGAGCTTTATCTGCAGGTGATCGCTCACAGCCTCTCCTGCAAACTGTCCGTCCCCTTGATTCGCTCGATTCATTCAACGGATGAGGCGCGACAAGTTCTGGTGGAAATGGCTAAACAGGCCAAAGCCGGACTCGCCAGTGAGAAGAGTTACTAGAGGCCGGACTCCATAGAAACGCGCCATCTCAAAACGGCTTTTGCATCTGCTGTCATCAGAGCCCTCTTGTGGACATCCTGATATTGCAGGCAGCCAAAGTTGTCACCACGGTGGCGACGGTAATGGGCTTGGCCTGGGTCGCCGAGAGAGTAAGCACTCGCACCGCCGGACTGCTGTCCGGTTTTCCTCTGGGCACCGCCATCGCATTGGCGTTTATTGGGATAGAACAGGGGCCAGGGTTCGCCGCCGCCAGCGCCTCTCATGCTTTACTTGGTTTCCTGGCGGCGCTGGCGATGACTACCGCCTATTTGTTCTGCCTCAAACTCCCCTATTCCGCAGTTTTTGCGCCGCTGGCGGGCATTCTGGCGTTTATTGTGGCGAATGGCGCACTCAGTCTGATCAGTGGGGGGTTGTGGGGTAATCTGGCGGTAGCCGGCGTGGGCGTCACATTGATCGCCGTCGCCTATAGAAATATCCCTTCAGTGAATATCGCCGCCTCCGTGCGTCTGACCTATCCGGTGCTATTTCTGCGCGGCTTTCTGTCCTCAGTCCTGGTGCTGGCGATTACCGCCTTAGCCTATCTGGGCGATACCTTATTGGCGGGACTGTTTGCGGCGTTCCCGGTGACCTTTCTTCCTCTTCTGCTCATCGTTCACCTGAGCTATGGACCAGAGCCAGCTCGCACGCTCATCAAGTTCTACCCCATTGGACTCGGTTCTCTGCTTGCATACACCCTGACGGTAGCTTTGACCTACGACAACCTGGGAGTCCTGACGGGCACGCTCGCCGGCTTCGCCGCCGCCACGCTTTACCTGATGCTGCTGGGGCTCATGCGCCAGCGGACGCTGCAGAATGCGTGATAAAGCCAAATGCGCTTGCCTAAGCGCAATTTTTGATCTATCACTTAAATACCTATCTGTATTTGCCCGAGAAAGTAGAAATGTTGCGTTACTGTGAGGTTTCCTGTCCTTATTGCGGAGAAACCCAAACTGTCGCTGTCGACTGCTCCACCGAGATTCAGGATTATTACGAAGATTGCCGTATCTGCTGCCGCTCCATGTCCATGCACGTAACCTGCAGCTATGAAGGAGAAGTGCTGGATTTGTGCGTCAGAAGCGAGGATGAGGCGTAGCCGACGCTTCCGCGCCGGCTGACGTAATATCAGAGACAATCGAACTGGTCGGCTTCGTCGAAGGCCACCGACACCATTTCGTATCCCATCGAGGACAGGTCCTTCAGCAGTACGGGATTATCAAGCACCCGCCGGCAAATTCGCCGTACCTGGGCATTGGTGTCTTTGTGCGCCAATTGCTCAGCGAACCGAAAATCCAACACCATGTATTTCTTCACACCGTATTGATCGGGCTGACTGAGCTCCACACTCTGATAACCAATGAAGTACATATCCGAGCTGATTCTCTCCATGTCAGCAAGAGCCAGGTGCAGCTGTCGGGTAGGCGACTCTGCGAAAACGGCTGGGGCGCAACCGATGGAAATCATCAAAACAAAGAACCATTGACGTACCATTGACCTTCTCCCCTGAAGCGTTCAAATGAACACTGCATAATTATTAGCCAAACTTGTTCATCGCATCGCCTCGAACCAACGTGTTTTTCATTGGTTTACAAAGTCGACGCAAACTTGACTGCAAGAGAAGAAAAACTACGTCAATCTCCCGTCAGTTAGGGTGCTTACTACAGGTTATGCGGTATTTTTGACTCCATCTTCCGCTTCCGACATCAGCTTCTCCACCTCCTGAGGATAAGCCGCCAACTGCGCCTGCAATCCCTGCAGATCGAACTGAGACGCCAGGGTCGACAGCGAACGGGCGTACTCTTCCAATCCTTCATGGGCATAAGTCTCAGCCATGGCGCTGAGACGACTGGCGAACTCCTGCACGCGCTGCAGATCGCCACTGTCTTTCAAGTCTTCCCAATCGGTCCACAACTCCTGCTTCAACTCCGACGCCAATTTCTGCTGCGCCATGGCGTTTACTTGCGCTTCAGTCGCTTGTTTCACTTTGGCTTCTGGTTTCGCTCGCTCACGCACTGGCGGACTTTCCACCTTCGCTTTCTTGGCTTTTACTACCGCCAGATATTGGGTCAACACGTTAAACAGTAGCGCGCGTTCAATCGGTTTGCGTAAGGCGTCCGCGAAACCAAGCTGATCGATACGCACAAACTCATCCGCCAGTGTGGAGCCAGTCAAGGCGATGACGGGAATCTTGGCGGTGAGCGGATGCTGCTTAAGCAGGCGAGTCGCCTCATAACCGTCCATGCGCGGCATACGCAGGTCCATGAGAATCAGATCCGGCTTCTCCTGACGCGCCAGCGTCAGCGCCTCGCGTCCGTCACAGGCTTCCGTAATAAGCAGCTCCGTCCCGCTGAAGAATTCCTTGATCAACTTGCGGTTCGTCTCCACATCGTCCACCAATAGAATTTTCGCCGGACGGAAGCGCGGAGCCTTGGCGGAGCGCAACTCGTATTTGTTCTCTTCTTTACGCTGGCTGACAGAAACGTGATGCAGGCGAATTTCGAAACGGGAGCCTTTGCCCAGCTCACTTTTAAGGCCAATTTCTCCGTTCATCATCTCCACCAGCTTTTTGCTGATGGCCAAGCCAAGTCCTGTGCCGCCATATTGACGGTTACTCTGCCCTTCATGCTGCTCGAAAGCATTGAATATCCGCGCCTGCTGATCCTGGGCAATGCCAATGCCGCTGTCCTCGACTGCAATCTCCAGCTCAATGTGATCATCATCGCCGGGAATGGAGGACGCCTTAGCGCTCAGGGAAATATAACCCTCATGGGTGAACTTGATCGCGTTGCCCACCAGATTGAATATCACCTGCCGCAGACGCACTTCATCCAGCACCAGCGAGTGCGGCAACTGATCATCCAACACAATGCGTAGATCCAGCTTTTTCTGCGAGATTCGAGCGGAAAATATCTGCGCCACATCCTGCAATAAACGGTGCGGGTCCAGAGGTGCGTATTCGATGCGCAACTTGCCGGACTCCACCTTGGACAGGTCAAGAATATCGTTGATGATGGTCAGCAGAGCGCGGCTGCCCTTCTTGATGGCGTCCAGATAGGATTTCTGCTTGGCGTCGTGGATCAGCCCTTCCAGCAGCTCGGTATACCCGATAACCGCATTCATCGGCGTACGAATCTCGTGGGACATATTGGCGAGGAACTCGCTTTTCGCCTTGTTGGCGGAATCCGCCGCTTTCGCCAGATGCTCAGCGTGTTTCATCGCCGCCCGCAGACGCTCTTCGCTCTTGCGCAGCGCTTCTTCAGAACGAATCCGCTCGGCTACTTCCCTAGATAGTTTACGGTTCCAATACAGGAAGATAATGATCACCACGACTGCTACGGTAGTGATGCGCCAGACCAACGCATAATCGATTTTTTCCTCATAGCTGAAGGTGATCCATTTTTTGTAGATCGCCTCCTGCTCTTCGGTGGTGATAGTGTTCAGCCCCTTGTCCAGAATCCGCGTCAGAATCGGCCAGTCCGACCGCACGCCAATTGCGATGTCATAGGTGTACGGGGTAATGCCCGTCAGCTTGATATTGCTGACGCCAAGATGGTTGACCAGATAACTGATGCTGGGGATATTGCTGATCAGAACATCTATATCTCCATTGGAGACGCCCAGCAGCCCCTCTTCCAGCGTGTCCACAAACACCAGATTCAGATTGGGATGGTTGATCAGCAGAAAGTCTTGGCTGGCGTAGTCTTTAACGACAGCGACGCGCTCCCGATCCAGTTCTTCCAGAGAACCGATGAAGCGCATTTCATCACGGACCGCCATCACAATCGGATATGAAAGGTAATGCTCGGAGAACAGCATGCGTCCCTCACGGCGAGGCGTCACCGCGACGGCGGCGATAACATCCAGCTCCCGGGTCTGCATGGCGCCGAGGGTCGCGGTCCAGTTCTCGCGACGGGTGCGCTCAAAACGATAGTTCAGTCGCTGCTCAAGCAGTTGAATATAATCCGCTACGATGCCCTGGTAGTTACCTTCCTCATCAATCATTTCAAAAGGAGGCCAGTGGGGATCGCCCGCAATGCGGATATTGGGGTGCGCCAGCAGCCAGGAACGCTCGAACGGGGTCAGAATATCCGCAGCGCCTTCATCTGCGCTCACCGGCGCCAGACATCCCCATAGCAGAAGCAAAAGCGCCACGCCTAAACGCGTCGACCAAAGCTGTTGACGAACGACGCATCGCTTCGCCCTCATGCCGACAAGCTCGTGCAGAACAATAGATTTGAATTAAAACGGATCGTCACCCGCCCTGTCCCCTTGTGATCTGGCGCCCGGCTCAGAAAATGACGGCGAAGCCCTGCGGCCGGAGCGGGTAACATTATGGCACGATTGAGCATTATTGACAGCCGCCCGCAATTGGCCGCTGTGCTTGAACTTCGCCTATACTTTGAGTGCTGCGGCGGACGGATTGAGATGCTGATCACAAGCTCGACACAAACTTTAAGTGGAGACGTCTGATGGATACATCGACACATAATATGAATACGCTCTTCGCCCAACTAGGCTTGGAAAACGACCCAACCCATGTAAAACAATGGATTAGCAGTCACAGCCCACTAAACAGCGCAGTTTCCCTGGCCGAAGCGCCATTCTGGAATGAAGCGCAACGTGAGTTCATCATGCAAGCCTGGGAGGAAGACTCTGACTGGTGCGAGGCTATCGACGAGCTCGACGCCCTGCTTCGCCACTAGGTAGACGCTTGCCAGGAAAGAACTTTTTATCACTTTACATAGCGCCAGTTTGGTAGGACGTTTTATTTTCAAAACAGCCGCCTAGGCCGCGCCAGACGGGCCTAGTCCAAACGGGTTGGGAGATTAATTCTTGCCGACAGACGTAGTATCATGCGCAATTCGCCGGCTTTGTTTGTAATCGGCCGCGGTTTTCCCGCACACATCTTCAACGCCCTGATCGACTGTCACGGCGAGCGTTTCGGGGCTGAGCCTCCATAATTATTTTGCGCTATAAGAAGTTGACCGGATTACACAATGCCACTCCCAATTCACAGCTCAGCGCGGCGTCAGGATGAATCTCAATAATCAGCAATACATTTCGCATCGGCTAAGGCGCAGAACCCTGTTGGCCTACCTGTTGTTCGGCATGTTACTGGCCTGTGTCATGCTGGCGTTGAGCTGGCTGACGCTGGAACAGAAGTGGCGTAGCGCCATGAACAACAGCGTCTCTATCATCCAGGACGATCTAGCCACGGCGCTAGCGGCTAAAAACGAGTCGCAAGCCATCGCCACTCTACAGACTCTCAATAAGCTGCTGCCGTTGCGTGAAGCCATTCTGCGGGAAAAGCAGGGCGCAGTATTGCTGCGCTACGAAATCGAGCGAAAGGAAGGCAGGCCCTGGCACGCCATATTCGGCTTCTTACCCGTAATCGGCTCTCAACTCTTTGAATTGCCGACCGCCACGACAACGCCTCAAAACGCAACAAAAGGCGAGCTTTGGGTAGAGCTGCAGTCCGCTGTATTGATGGAAGAACTCGCTCAGCAAACGCTGCCTCTTTGGAGCACCGGACTGGCCTGTCTCATCATCCTTTACTTGTTCCACAGCATTCAACTGAGCCAGGCCATTGAACGCCCTCTACATGGCATCCTGCAGCGCTTGGCGCAGATTAACTACAATCGCCCCGCCAGACATTTGCTCCCCTTACGTGGAGCCCTGCGCATTCAGGACGAGCTGGACGTACTGGCCTCGCATATTAACCAGATGTTGCTGGGCATTGATTCACAGCTGCGACGCCGTAAAGAAATCGAAGACGAAATAAAAACTCACCGCCGTCATCTGGAAAAGCTGGTGCATGAACGCACATCCGAGCTGGTGGAATTGAACAAAAAGTTCGTGCAACAACAGTTCGACGCCAAAGCTTCCGCTCTGGCGGCCAAGCAGGCGCGTTGGGAGGCGGAGAAAGCCAACCAGGATAAAACCCGCTTTTTGGCGGCAGCCAGCCACGACTTGCGTCAGCCGCTGCACGCCATGAGCTTGTTTATCGAAGCCCTGCAGCCGCAACTGACCACCAGACAGGCGCAAGATATACATCGCAATCTGGCGCGCTCCCTGGAAACCATGAAAGAGCTGTTCAACTCACTTCTGGATATCTCCAAGCTGGAAGCCGGCGTACTCAAGCCGAAGAAGGAACACTTCCCGCTACAGCGTATTTATGATCGCCTGGAAGTGGTCTTCCGCCAGCAGGCGATGGACAAAGGTTTGGACTTGCGGATTGTTCCCAGCCGCTCATTCATCTATTCCGACCCGCATTTGCTTGAGCAGGTGTTGGTGAATCTGGTTTCCAACGCCATTAAATACACAGAAAGCGGATTTATCTTCATTGGTTGCAAGCGTGAAGGCAAACGAGCCCGTCTGCTGGTCTGGGATAGCGGTCCCGGCATTCCGCCGGACGATCAAGGTTCCGTGTTTAAAGAGTTCGTGCAGTTGAGCAATCCAGAGCGGGATCGCAGTAAAGGCTTGGGACTTGGCTTATCCATCGTCAAACGCACCTGTCAGTTGCTGAATCATCCAATTCGCTTCTCTTCGCAGCTGGAGCAAGGCACCCGCTTTGAGATCATCGCGCCGCTTGGACTGAACAAATCACAACGCCCCGCGCCACCCAAGGCGACTGTTGCGCCACTGCGCTATGAAAGAGTGCTGGTGATTGATGACGACGCCTCTATCCTGCTGGGAATGAAAGCGCTGCTGGAATCATGGCAACTGCAGCCCATACTCGCGAAGTCCATCGAAGAAGCGCTGGATCTTTGTAAGTCCTATAAGCAAAAGCCGGATCTGATTATCAGCGATCTGCGTCTACAGGCTGGCGTCACCGGTCTTGACGCGATTCAACGCATGCATCAGCACTTCCGCTCTAATATTCCTTCCCTTCTGATAACAGGGGATACCGCGCCGGACAGGGTGAAACTGGCTTACGATTCCCCCTACCCACTACTGCACAAACCAATCAAACCTGCGCAATTACGCTCGGTTTGCATGTCCGTGTTGAAAATGGGTGCGCCTCAGACCTCGTAATAACGTCTGGATCAGGAAGCTCTTTTGAGCTTCCTGAGAACCAACCATCCTCCACAATAAGTTTACCTTTCTAACGAGTAAGCCCGCTGAGCTGAATCATAGCTGTGGCTGTGGCTGTGGCTGTGGCTGTGGCTGTGGCTGTGGCTGTGGCTGTGGCTGTGGCTGTGGCTGTGGCTGTGGCTGTGGCTGTGGAAGACGATTATGGATTGGGGGGAGTAGAGTATAAACAGGAGCTACCCGCAGCTCTGCGAGGACGCAAAGGCTACGGGAAGCGTATGGCGCAGAGAAGTTATTAGAGTAACTTCAATTCTCTGGCGCGATGAACCGCCTGGGTGCGGTTGGCGGCATTCAGTTCTCTGAAAATAGCAGCAATGTGCGCCTTGATAGTGCCTGGCGCGATGCTTAGCTTAGTGCCGATCTGCTTATTGGACATCCCTTCCGCCAACAGGCCCAAAACTTCATGCTGACGCGGAGTCAAACAGATGTCGCCTGTAGGCATGCCTTCGTCGTGTCCGGTGCGTAGCAACTCGTGCGGAATATACACGCCGCCGGAAAGCATCAGCTGAATTGCGCTGGCGATAACCGCATTCGATGAGGATTTGGGGACATAACCCAGCGCGCCTAATTGAATCGCGCCCTGAATCAAAGCCGCTTCCTCACTGGCGGAAATAACAGCGAAGGGGGTCATGACAAACTCTTGCTTGAGTTTGCGTAACAACTCAAGCCCCTGGCTATCCGGCATGCTGAGATCCAGCAACACCAAATCCACGTCAGTGTTGGCGTTCAGCAACCGAAACACTTCCGATCCCGAGGCGGCTTCCAGGATTTCTGCATCAGGATACAGACCACTAATGATCAGTTTTAAACCACTGCGAAAAATGCCGTGGTCGTCAGTAATTACGAATCTGTTGTTCATGGTTACTTGGCGTTGAATTAAGGGTTCAGACAAACAGCAGTATGCTTGCTTATGCGAGTATTGCCTATGCGTATCGGACACATACCTAAACTATAGCAAACTCCTGTTTGTGACTAATAATTAATCTATCGTTTTTTTGACCTGTTCGATGTCTTAAGCGGCATCCAGTTCATCCTTGGCCGCCACTCTGGACAACTTGTCCAGCAGTCTCGACTCCCAGTTCCCACGCTCCTTGCCGGTCTGAGAACTGTCGAGCGCCATTTCCAGTCCCACTAGCACTGGCGCATCATAGAGCGAGTCGAATTCGCTAACGACCTCGATACATTTATCCTCGTCCTGTATCTGTACGAGCCAACTGGTTACTTCCTTGGAGCCATTTAATAACAGACAGCACTCCCTGGCGTCCGGCGAGCAACTTACCGGTACATGATAGCCTTTGCGACTAAGAAAGCGTCGTAACACCAAACGCTGCTCATCGTCATCGACCACCAACCCCAGTACGCCACGCACCGCCGGTTTAGCGACATTCGCCGAAAGCCGACAGTATTTACTTAACATATCCTGCAAGCCATATAAGTTGAACGGCTTGAGCAGAAAGTCGTTGATCTCCAGCCAGGGATGAGACACATGCTCTAACTCCCTATCGTCCTCCGCCATCAACACGATGGGGGATTCAGTAAGCTGTTCGTTACGGCGAATCCAAGTCGCCAAACGCGCCCATTCCATATCCGGGAGGGCGGCGTCCACCAAAATCAAAGCGGGCTTGATCGTATTTATAAGGCGCTGCGCTTCAGCGCCGCTGCGTGCGGAAACTAACCGCACGCCCATGTGTTCAAATAATTTGTCGAGCGTCGCATGCAGGTTGTCGGAAGCATCCACCACCATAACAGACTGCGCATCTGGCCTCACGGCTTGTTTGGCTGGCGACATTGCCGGTTGCGACGTCGGCATATCGGAATGAGCGGTCGGTTTCAGCGTCTCGCTTTGCGAAGACACCAGTTTACTTGTGGCTGCTGGTGAGGCGTAGCCGAGCGTACTCACCCGCAACGCCTCCATGGCGCTCATTTCCCAATTGAGTTCATAATTGATTTGGGCTCCATCCCGGCCGCCAGAACGACCATTCGCTAATCCAAGCTTTGACAAGAGTCTTTTAAACAGACCTGCGTCTTGATGTTTGGAGGACTCGCGTGACATGGGGAAACCCTATAAGCAACATTAGATTAATGCTAACTATCCACTTAGCTAATCACAAAATGTTACATAAGTTTACGACCCAAACAATAAGCCCGAAGGATGATTCATCCCGTTTAACCTAACCCGAAAGGACTATCCCATTAGCAGAACCGTGACGGAGTGCATACTAAAAACTAACGCCTATAACTAACCGGCTATTGCAAAAGGCAAAATGCTTACGCTTCATACCCCCGCAATTTGCACCTGATTACGGCCGCCACGCTTAGCTTTGTAAAGCGCCTGATCCGCTTTCTCAAACACCCCCTGCACCGTTGCGTCGCCGTGAAACTCGCAGACGCCAAAGGACATGGTAATGCGAACTTTTTCATTACGAAAATGAAAGGGTAGCCGGGAGATCATCTCACGGGTCTTATCCATCACTTCCGCAGCTATACTGGCTGGCGTCTCTGGCAACAGGACGACAAACTCCTCACCGCCATAGCGGGCGATAAAATCCGTTTTGCGTATTCGCCGTGAGATCTCCTTGCCTATCAGTTGAATGACTTTATCTCCCGCAAGATGTCCGAACTTGTCATTCACCTCTTTGAAACGGTCGATGTCCGCCACCACTAGCGTCAGAGGATTACCATAACGCCGCCAGCGCTCAAATTCATCGCGCACGCGATTCTCATAGGCTTCTCTGTTCGGAAGCGCTGTGAGGGCGTCTGTAAGCGCCCTGGCGCGCTCTATCTCCAAACGTTCGCGTACTTCGCCGGACTCGCTCTCCAATTCCCGCAGACGATGGTGCAGCAGTTCAACTTCTTCGCTGAGACGCGCCTCTCGATCAGCCTCTTTGTGCATGAAACGATCGATGGAAGAAATCAGCGTATCCAGGTTGTGCTGCACAGAGCATTTCAACGAGTCTATGTCTGTCGCTCCCCTCACGTTTTCCTGCATGGAAGTCACTTGCTCCCGCACGCTTTTTTCCAGCTCCGCATTGTTATCTCGCGACTCCTGGACATTAGCCTGGCTTCCCTGCAGAAAATTCTGAATGCTCGCCAAGCGTTCATCCAGTGCCTTCAGGAAACTCTCAAACTCCCGTTGTCCCCGACCGACCGCCGCAATCGCCAGCGCAGCCACATCGTCCAGTGTTGGGGCCAGCTCATACCAGTTCAGGCCCGCGCTGATTTTGTTCTTTAGTTTCTCTGAATCTCCCAGCATGTTTGGCGGCAACACCAACTGATCAATGAGATGATTCAAAGACGTGCACACATGATCGGCGATTGCGGAAAAGCCAGGTTCGAAGTTTTCCCCGCCTAAAGTGGTCGCCGCTGCGTCCTGCCCTACTTCCAGTGCATAGCGACTCTCTTCTGGATCCTGAGGGGGCGGTTGCTGCGGCGGAACTGCAGTTTCGTCTTCCAGCTCTTCTTGTGCAACGCTCTCTCCGCCGCCTTCACGATTAGCGAATAGCCGGCTTAAAAAGCCTTCTTTCTTGTCCTTACGTCCATCTGAGTCGGTAAACAGCTCCTGCAGCGCCGCCGCTTGCAGCTGCGAAAACTCCTTCAATAACTGCGGATAATGTCGCAGATCCTCCACTCGATCCCTGAGTTGTTTGCCATATCTCTTTAGCTGCTTGCGCGCCTCACGCGAAACATTCTGCTGCAACAGCTGCTCTATTAATTCCCCCAAGGCCTCCAACACGCCACTGGAGATCGCCTGCTTGTGCTGATCCAGCGCCAACACGCGTTTCTCTATGGTTTCCAGCTGTTGATTCAGCTCACGCGAGCTTCCGTTTTCTCTTCTCAGAATGTTGCGCAGCGCTTCCAGTTCCCGGTCAAGATCTTTGTCCACGCCTTCCGCCGCCAAGCTGACGCGGACAACAATACGCTCCAGTACATGAATGCGTTCTTTAAGCCCGGACTCCAACTGCTCGAACTCATCCAGCTTATCGAAATACTTTTTTTTCCAACGATCGTTTTCAGAAGCCATGAAGAAAGGATTTATTTTTCATGATGTTAGCAGTGCATTCAGTAATCCTCGGACACCTGGACACTGAACGTAAAGTAAAGCCAGCGTCGGGCAGACAGTCATCAATGCTTACCCGGTTCACTATGAGTATAGGCGGTTTCTAAAACATTGAACGCTAACCAAGAGGCGGTCGCAAATGCGGACGTTAGGGCCGTTTTTTTAGGGAGAACGGTCTCGGCGTAAAGACTAATCGGACTTACGCTTGCGGGCGCGAGGGTGGGCTTTGTCGTAGACCTCCGCCAGATGCTGGAAGTTCAGATGGGTATAGATCTGCGTAGTAGAGATATCGGCGTGCCCAAGCAATTCCTGTACGGCTCGCAGGTCGCCACTGGATTCCAACAGGTGACTGGCGCAAGAGTGGCGAAATAAGTGAGGATACAAGCGACCGCTGAAGCCTTTCTTTTGCGCCCATTGGCGCAGCCGGACTTGTATGCTGCGGCGGGACAAACGGGTTCCTCGCAGACTGACAAAGACCGCCGGCTCTCCCGCTCCCGCCAGCGACGCACGCGCCTGCAGCCAATCCTGCAGCGCCTTGCGGGCCTGACCGCCAACGGGCACCAGACGCTCTTTACCGCCTTTACCCAGCACTCTGGCCAAGCCCTCGCTCAAGTCTAAATGCGTCAAGTCCAGCCCCGCCAACTCGCTCAAGCGCATGCCGGATGTATAGAATAATTCGGCGATCGCCTGATCGCGTATTTCCAGTTCTTCGTCTTCTACTGGCGAATCCAACAGCTGCTTGGCCTGGTCGACGTCCATAGTCGCCGGTAAGCGTTTGGTCATTTTCGGAGCGCGTACGCCATTGGCGGGGTTTTCGTATACGACACGCTCTCGCAAGAGGTATTCGTAAAAACGTCTGACGGTAGACAGCAAACGATGCAGGGAGCGGCTACCGAGTCCTCGTCTGTGAAACTCGCTGAGAGCCTGACGTAGCTGTGGCGTATGCAGGTCTTTCCATGTAGTAACGCCACTGGCTTCACAATACGCGACGACGCGTCGTAGATCTCGATTGTAGTTGCTGACGGTATGCACGGAATAGCGGCGTTCGCTATGCAGATAGGCAATAAACGCCTCTACTTGTGTGGACAAGCTCATTGAGGGCTCTCCGACCGCAAGACTCGCAACCAGTGACTAATCCGGGAAATGCTCGTCTCCCCGCCCCTCTTTCGCCAATAAAGGCGGTAGCATCCGGCTAAGAGACTCACTGATATATGACAGGAACAACGACCCCATACTGGTATTGAAATAACGCTCATTGCGACTGCCGATACTCAGCATTCCCAGCAAATCGCCGTACCTAAGGGGAATAACCGCGCAGGACGCAATCTCAGCATGATTGTGAGGAAATAAAACCTGCAGCTGCTTGGGCTCCATATTGCCGCAAACCGCCTTGACGCTGTTTAGCAGCTCTTCGCCCAGCGCATCGGAGCATTCCGTCAGCGAAGCAGTGGAAACATTGCTGATCGGGAAGTCTTTATGCTCGGCGAACAGCACCAAGCTACAGAAATCCACCTGGAAGTCGCCGGTGAAGCTGTCTTCCAGCACAATCACCACTTCGTCTAGAGAACGCGCCTCCAGCAAGTTCATCAGCAAACGTTTGCTCTTTTCAAAGAAACGGTCGTTCTGACGCGCCGTATCAATCAAGTCGTACAGCTGCCGCTCGTAATGATCGCGTTGTTCCCGAAACAGGCTGATTTGTCGCTCAACCAGGGAAATCGCCGCGCCGGACCGGTGCGGCAGCCTTATTTCATTGAGCAGATCTTCATGCTCAACAAAAAAGTTGGGGTGCTCACGCAGGTAAGCCACCACAGCTTCTGCTGTCAGCGCCGGATTTTCGTCACTGCGCTTTGCCTGATTATTCATTCACCACTCCACTGCCGGAACTCTGTTTAGCGCCCATCAGGGCTAGCGAGTTCCGGTTGTATGCCTGACGTTTGTATTAATAGTCCGTCTATTTTATTCCTGTCAGTGTCCCTGCCGAGCTATATCCTTACCTGACCATCAAAAACGCGCACTGCCGGCCCGGTCATCATGACCGGATGGCCCTCGCCTTCCCAGCTTATCTTGAGGTTGCCGCCTGGCAGCTTGATCTCCACCTTGCGATCCAACAGGCCGCGCAGCCTGCCCGCCACCACCGCCGCGCAGGCGCCAGTCCCGCAGGCCAAGGTTTCTCCCGCGCCTCTCTCAAACACTCTAAGCTTAGCAAAACGGCGGTGAACCACCTGTAAAAATCCGATATTGGCGCGTTCTGGAAAGCGCGGATGATTTTCCAACGCTTTGCCCAATTTGTGCACCGGGGCTTTATTTACATCATCCACCACCAGTACGCCGTGTGGATTGCCCATGGATACCGCACTGATCTCATACATCACGCCGTTGACTTCGATCGGGTAAATCGACTCCTGTGAATCGGCGATAAAAGGAATATCCTCCGGAGTCAGTCTGGGCGCGCCCATATCCACAGTCACCAAGCCATCCTTGTTAACGACCAGCTCGATGACTCCCTTTTTGGTCTCCACACGGATGCTTTTCTTGTTGGTCAGGCGGTTTTCTTTAACAAAGCGCGCAAAACAACGAGCGCCATTGCCGCATTGCTCCACTTCAGAACCATCGGCATTGAAAATACGGTATCTGAAATCCACATCGGGACGTCCCGGCGGCTCAACGATCAGCAACTGGTCGAAGCCTATGCCAAAGTTGCGATCGGCCAGTCTACGCACTTGCTCCGGACGGAAGTGCGCATGCTGGGAAATCAGATCGACAACCATAAAGTCGTTGCCCAAACCATGCATTTTGGTGAACTTTATTAACATTTCAGCTCACTTTTATGCAGGTTTTACCGAAGCGCTCTCCGGCAGCGCGCACTCTCCCGCGAACAACTCCTCGATAGTTTCGCGACGACGCACGAGGTAATGCTTGTCGCCATCCACCATCACCTCTGCAGCGCGACCGCGAGAGTTGTAGTTGGAACTCATCACGAAACCATAAGCCCCTGCGGAACGCACCGCCAACAGGTCTCCTGGTTTCAGGTTTAAGAGACGCTCTTTGCCAATAAAGTCCCCGGTTTCGCATACCGGGCCGACAATATCATAACGCGCTTCTTTGCCTTCGCTGTGCTGCCGCACCGGCACGATATTCTGCCAGGCCCCGTACAGAGACGGGCGAATCAGATCGTTCATCGCCGCATCAACGATAGCGAAATCTTTGTGGCCGTTATGCTTCAGGTACTCTACGCGGGTGACCATCAGGCCAGCGTTAGCGGCGATAGAACGCCCCGGCTCCAGCACCAGCGTCAGGCCGCTGCCTTTCAGGCGCTCCATGACGGCGCGGGCGTACTCGTTGGGATGCGGAGGCGTTTCCTGGTTGTAGGTGACGCCCAGGCCGCCGCCCAAATCCAGATGCTTGAGGCGAATGCCTTCGTTGCGCAATGTCTCAATGATATTCAACACGCGCTCCAGCGCATCCAGGAACGGACTGATCTGAGTAAGTTGCGAACCGATATGGCAGTCAATACCAATGACGTCCAGGTGCGGCGACACAGCCGCTGAGCGATAAAGCTCCAGCGCTTCATCAATGCTGACGCCAAACTTGTTTTCTTTAAGTCCAGTGGAGATGTAAGGATGCGTTTGCGGGTCCACATCTGGATTGACGCGAATGGAGATTGGCGCTTTTTTGCCCATATCCGCAGCGACCTGTTGCAATCTTTCCAGCTCAGGCGCGGACTCCACATTGAAGCAATGCACGCCGACTTCCAGCGCGCGGCGCATTTCATGCTCCAGCTTACCGACGCCGGAGAAGACAATTCGCTCTGGCTTGCCGCCCGCCGCCAGCACCCGCTCCATTTCGCCTATGGAAACGATGTCGAAACCCGCGCCCAATCGCGCCAGTACATTCAATACTGCGAGATTGGAGTTCGCTTTGACGGCGTAGCAAATCATATGGGGATAGCCGTCCATCGCAGTCTGATAGGCTTTCAGATGCCTTTCCAGCGTGGCCCGGGAGTAGATATAGCAAGGCGTGCCGTAATGTTCGGCGATTTCCTGAACGGAAAGGTCCTCAGCGAAGAGCTGATGATTGCGATATTCAAAGTGGTCCATAGGTCAACTCAAGCTGCGGAACGGGTGTCGCTCTGGCCCCTGACGACTCAGTGGCCGGACCTGATCCTGGCCGAGGTCAAAACCCCGACGGCGCTTTCAACTCAATGCGGACGTCCCCGCTCCGCCATGTCTGCTGATCAGGTAGTTGCAAAGGACCTTTCTGACCGCAGGACATTAACCAAGTAGAAGCGTATACCAACAAGATCACGCCGATTGCGCGCATAACCCATCCCGGAATTAATCAAATTTCGCCAGTATAACGGCGCAGTAACACAATAGAAACAGTCCTGAACACAATAGAACCGCCGCCGGGCGACGGCGTTGTGAGGAAAGTAAACGATACGGTGGTAAATCCCGTTGGCGCCGCTTATCTGGCTGCGGCGGGATTCATGTTCGGCGCCGCCATCGCGCCGCCGTCAGTGCGGGCCGTGCGGATCTCGCGCTCAAGCACCACTTTATATTGCAGATACTGAGTGGTCTGTAGATGACTCTGGTATTCCTCGCGCTCCAGATCGTGGGGCAAACTGAGGTCGATGATATAGCCGGGTAATGCAGCGCTGTTACGGAAGCGGCTGCTTAAATAATGCGCCAGCGCCGCCGCTACCCGGCCGCCATGTTCCAGCACCGTGAATTCCTTGTGCTCACAGTAGAGATTGAAATCCAGCTCGCGGCCGTTCTCGTAGGCCCCGATCGCCTGTATCTCCACATAATCGCCAAAGCCTTTATGCAGACTGATATCCCGTTTTTCAGTCCGGTACTCCGGTTTCCCCGGCTGTAACTGATAAAACTCCACTTCAAGGAATCCAGCGCCGTCATCCGCCAGGGAGTCATGCATCTGCTTGCGTTCCTGCACTCCCAGCAAAAATTGCTTCAACGACCCCAACAGCACATTGATGTCGGAACCCGTCTCCCGATACACCAACAGCGAGCCTTTCTCGTCAATCACATAAATATCGGTAATACGCCCCTGACTCAGGTAAAACACCTGCACGGCATGCGGGCGCATACGGGCGAATACGGCGCGCAGCACATCTTCGCTCAATGCATAGTCATCCACGACAATCGAGCTGTAATGCTTTTGCGGCTGCGCCAGAAACTCACACAGCCCGACGTAGTCGTCCAATGCAGTGAACCGGGGCTGGTCGTCGACAAATTGCAGCACGAAGTAACGGTCTTCCATCTGCAGAATATAGCGACTGCGCGCACGCTCCTTGGCGCTGAAATAACAGGCCACCACTTGCTGAAACAGCTGGCTGACCCGCTGCGCGATCGCCCCCGCCCGGGTTGGGCAATAACAGAGCACAGACAGCTGCGGCAGCCCTGCGCCAAACTGTTCGCTCTCCGCCAGCGCGGCAAGGTAGTTTTTCAGGCACTGCACCAAGGTGTCGCCGGACTCATAACGCTGCACCATCACCTCGTTCCAGCTATTGATGATGACCTGATCCAGCGTCACCACCAGGTTGGCTCGCTCGGAGGCGTAGCCCAGCGCATCGTTGCGGTTGCTGAGCTTGTGCAGACCGCGGCGACTCAGATCCGCCATAGGATCGACGCCGACATTTACATACACCAGCGTTGCGCGCAGTTTGGCTTTGGCGCGATAGTCCTGTTGCGTCACCTCCGGTAGCGGCAGGCTGATCAGTGAGCGCAAACTGGAGATGATCTGCTGCAACTCATACTGGCTGGCGTGGCTCTCTCCTGAGGCCAGACTAACGCTGGTGCTGCGGTCCAGCAGGCCATTGCAATACGCCCAGACCAGCAACTCAATGAGGCTGTTTGAACGTTTGACGGCAGGATTGAATGCCGCGTCCATGGGGTTGGACAGATTGCGATACAACAGCCAACCATTGCCTGCTGCGCCAATGGCCTGGCTGCTGAGATGATGAAACGCCAGATTGTCTTCTGACAGATTTGGAGCGATACCCGGATTGATCATCTCGACTTTGCCGGCCTTACGCTGGAAAGCCGCATAGAGTTTACGGCCAAGCAAGTTAATATCGCGTGCGCTGATCGCCGCCGCCAAACCCTTCTCCCGCGCATAGGAGGACAAGAATCGATAACAGCCGGTGAGTTCATTGACTACTGCGCGCTTTTCCTGAATCACCTGATCCACTTTCCATGCGCTGCGGCCGTCCAGATAACGCAATTCCCGCTCTGACCACTCCCATTCATGAGTCAGCTTTTCCATGACTTTGCGACGCCATGACTTTTCTCTTTCTGGAACGAAAACCGACAGGCGCTCGCCGATCTTCAAATAAAAGCTGCGCCGCACCAGATCCAGACGTCCTTGCTCACGCTGGGATTGCAACGATTGCTCCAGGCGCCGATATACCATGACGTAGGGGTCCAGCTCATCGGGGTCAAGCGTATCCGCGAAGATGGCCTGTTTGTACGCCAAGCTGAGGTTAGGCAGAGTGTCCTCATCTTTGGCGTAAGATTCCACCAGCATCAGTTTGAGCACCGACTTATACGGAGAGTCGATGCCTTTATAAAGCTGCCACATGCCGGCGCCGACAAACTCGTTGGGTGGAATCCGGGCGCAGCCGCCAAAGTCGATGTAATCCTTGGGCTTGATGAAACGCTTCTCCAGCAGCAGCTCCGCCAACTCAGCGTAGTTCGCCTCCTGATCTGGTGGAATCAGCCACCATAAAGGATAAGCGCCGCCCAGCCAGATGCCGGTGCGGTAAAATTCATCCAATAACAAATAATGCTGGGCAGTGCCGCAATCTTCAGAGTCGGCGGTGGCCTCATGACGGCCGCTGCGAAACGCCTCCGCGTCCATCAGAAAAATGTGCATCTCCGAGCCCATCTCCATCGCCCATTGGCACACCAAATCCGCTTTGCGTTGCAGCTCCATAAGAGCCGTGGCGTCCAAATCAGAGCGATGACAAAGCCAGACATCAAAATCGCTGCCCCCGGAATGGGCGATCGAACCGGTGCTGCCCATTAGATAGAGGCTGGTGATATCTCCATGATGGCGCGCCGGCTCACGATAATTGAAGGACCGACTGAGACGCTGCGCCTGGGCGACAATGTTCTTATCTGGTTCATAGTTAACCAGTCGATGGGGGGTGGTGCGGGAAACGTAGCCCGGCAGCAAGGGGTGATTGACATGAAAAAGCAACGGCAATAGCTCCAACACAACCTGCTGTCTTGGCGTCAGCGCCAGACGGGTGCGTTGTAAACGATGTTCCACCAAAGTGATGAAACGCTGACATAGCGTTTTCAGGACTTTGCGGTCCACGCCTTCGGTGTAATCGGGATTTAGGCTGCGCCGGTAACTCATGCATAGAGTATAGCGGGGGCGGCGCGTTGCGTTTGCGACGGTCGGTATTTATTAGGCAAAGGAATGTAAAGGCCCGGGTCAGTTAAACCACCCGGGCGAAACCGCGATCAAACGCGGCAGATTTACATCTCAGTGTTGCGTTTGAGCCATTCCCGCGTACGGGTCACAGCGGCGCGCACCTGTTCCGGCGCCGTACCGCCAATGTGATTCCGGGCGTTGACGGAACCTTCTAACGTCAGTACCTCGAACACATCCGCATCAATATCGGTGCTGAACTGGCGCAGCTCCTCCAGACTCATTTCGCTCAGGTCTCTGCCGCTGGAAACGCCCAGCGCCACCGCCTTGCCGACGACTTCATGAGCATCGCGGAAGGGCAAACCTTTGCGCACAAGATAATCCGCCAGATCCGTTGCAGTGGAAAAACCGCGACGCGCCGATTCCGCCATGGAGTCACGATTGACCGACACCGCCGGCATCATATCGCCATAGGCTTTCAGGCAGCCCTTGACCGTATCGATGGCGTCGAACAGCGGCTCTTTGTCTTCCTGATTGTCTTTGTTGTAAGCCAGCGGCTGGCTTTTCATCAACATCAACAGGCTGATGAGGTGCCCGCTCACGCGACCGCTCTTGCCGCGAATCAGTTCAGGCACGTCCGGATTTTTCTTCTGCGGCATGATGGAAGAGCCTGTGCAGAAGCGATCAGGCAGGTTGATGAAGTTGAATTGAGCGGAAGTCCACAGCACCAGCTCTTCAGAGAAACGAGATAGGTGCATCATCAGCAAGCTGGCGAAACTGCAGAACTCGATGGCGAAATCCCGGTCACTGACCGCATCCAGAGAGTTCTCCGCCGGTCCGTTGAAGCCCAGCAGCTCACTGGTGTACTGACGATCGATAGGATAAGTAGTGCCCGCCAGCGCAGCCGCGCCCAACGGCGAGACGTTGAAACGCTCCCGGCAGTCCAGCAAACGGCTGAAATCGCGCTTCAGCATCTCCGCCCAGGCCAGCATGTGATGTCCAAAGGTTACCGGCTGTGCAGTCTGCAAATGAGTGAACCCGGGCATGATGGCGTCCGCCTCACGCTCCGCCAGATCCGCCAGGGCGGCGATCAAACGCAGAAGGTCAGCGGCGATGACATCAACTTCATCGCGCAGATACAGACGAATATCCGTCGCCACCTGATCATTACGTGAGCGACCGGTATGCAGTTTTTTACCAGTAATGCCGATTTTCTGGGTCAGGCGCGCTTCGATGTTCATGTGCACGTCTTCCAGTTTGACCGACCATTCAAATGCGCCGGCTTCGATTTCCGCTTCAATTTCACGTAACCCATTGATGATCTGGTCGCGTTCTTCTTCAGTCAGCACCCCGACTTTGGCCAGCATGGTGGCGTGAGCGATAGAGCCGCGGATGTCGTGATGATACATGCGCCTGTCGAAATCCACGGAGGCCGTGAAACGTTCTACGAAGGCGTCGGTGGCTTCTGTGAAGCGGCCGCCCCAGAGCTTATCGGTAGTGTCCTGCTTTGTCATGATGGTCAAGTTGCCTCATACTTGGAAATGAATCGAAGCGCACGGAACCCATGCCCAACCTGTGGCATGATAGGTAAAGGCCCGCGATTATAACAGTTTCCCGCGCTCTGTAGACATGCAAGGCGACGGGTCGGGGCGTTTGTATTCGCCAACCAGCTTTGACGGCACAAAAATGGAGCAGTCCCCCAAGTCTTCGCACCCGCCAGGGGTGTTTCTACCAGAGCTTTGCAATGTTCAAGCGGTCCTCTTGATGGTGATCGCCACGGGACTTTGCGCGCTGTTGTTTACGCTGATCTACGCCGGTCCCGGTCATTTCGACTGGGACTATTTCGCGCTCACCTCGTTATTCATGTTGTGGGTGGTGCTGACCAGCGCGCTGATTCTGTGTCGTCTGCGCATACTCGGCGCAGGCTGGAGCATGTCGCGGCAGGCTCTGGTCGCTTACCTGATCGCCCCGTCCATTACGCTCATCTACGCCATGCTCGCTAACGCCCTGTTCCGCAAAGGCGCATTGGAAGAGCCTGGATCAGGCTTCTGGTTTGTGGTGCAGGCGGTGGCGATCAGCGCGATCCTAACCGGGATTATCCTGCGTTATTTCTATCTCCAGCACCTCTGGCACCTGCAGCAGAAATCAGAGCTGGAGTCCCGGGTGCAGGCGTTGCAGGCGCGGATACGCCCGCACTTCCTGTTCAACAGTATGAACTCCATTGCCGGGCTGATACCGATCAATCCCCATGAGGCGGAAGAGGCGGTGCTGGATTTGGCTGAGCTGTTTCGGGCGGCGCTGAAAGAGTCCTCGTCCCTGGCGCCGTTGAAAGAAGAGCTGGCTCTTTGCGAACGCTATCTGCGCATTGAACAACTCCGTCTCGGCGAGCGACTGACAGTTAAATGGGATATGCGCAATTTATCCGACGCCGCCCGAGTGCCGCCATTGAGCATTCAGCCGTTAGTGGAAAATGCGGTTTATCATGGCGTACAGCCCTCGGCGGAAGGCGGACTCATCACCATCACCGCTTACGAGCAGGGGTCCTGGCTGTATGTCTTGATCAGCAACCCTGTGCATAACGGCGATCCAAGCCAGGGACACAAAGGCAACCGCATCGCCATGCAAAATATACGCAGCCGTCTGCAGGCGTTTTTCGGCGATCAGGCGGTGCTGAAAACCAGTCAGATGGACGGCCGCTTTACCGCCACTATGCGCGCGCCTTTACATAAAAGAAGCTGAGCGGCTATAGGCTATAACATGCAACTCCTTGAACTCATGAATGCGATATGACGAAAGTGATCATCGTCGACGACGAGCCCCTGGCCAGAGAGCGCCTGAAGCGATTACTGCTGGACACTCATTATGAGGTCTGCGCGGAAGCCGCCGAGGGGGATGAAGCCTTGGAGCGCATCCGCCTCCACACCCCGGATATTGTCCTGCTTGATATTCGCATGCCCGGAAAAGACGGCCTGGAAGTGGCGGCGGAGCTGGCGCAACACCCTCAACCACCCGCCGTCATCTTCACCACCGCCTATGACGAATACGCCATCCAGGCGTTCCGGGTGCGCGCGCAGGACTATCTGCTCAAACCTATCCGCCGCGAGGACCTGATGCGCGCCCTGCAAAACGCCACGCAAGTGAATCGCGCTCAGTTGCAAAGCCTGAAGCAAGAGATTAACGGGCAGGACGAGGAGCCAGCGGTGGTGTGCCGCAGCAGTCGCGGCATAGAGCGCATTAAAATCAGCGACATCCTTTATCTGCAAGCAGAACACAAGTATGTGACGGTGTTTCATACACAAGGGGAAACGCTCAGCGACCAGCCGCTGAAAGAGCTGGAGCAAGCCCTGAATCCCCATTTTCTGCGCATCCACCGCAATACACTGATCAACCGCCACTACATAGAAATACTGCAACGCCGCCACGACGGCCATTACGAAGTGCGCCTGCGGGGCGTGAGAGAAGCGCTTCCCGTCAGCCGACGCCTAGTGACCGAGGTCAAACAATTCCTGGCGCAGCCGACCTGATCGACCTCCAGCAAAGACAAGCGGCGGGAAAATGAGTATGCTAGCGCCTGCGGTTGGATTTACGTGTAATTTCAACTGACTTTTTCGCCGGATACGACACAATTAGCGCAATTTTAAACTATGCCGAAACAGCACCTTGTGATCGCCACACGTCAAAGCGCGCTCGCGCTATGGCAGGCGGAGCACGTCAAACAACGCCTTGAGGCGTTACACCCCGGATTGACCGTCGAATTGCTCGGACTAACCACCAAAGGCGACATTATTCTGGATACGCCGCTCGCCAAGGTCGGCGGTAAAGGGCTCTTCGTCAAGGAGCTGGAGACAGCCATGCTGGAGGGTCGCGCCGATATCGCCGTCCACTCCATGAAAGACGTTCCCATGGAGTTCCCTCCCGGTCTGGGCCTGGGGGCGATCCTGGAGCGCGAGACTCCGACCGACGCGTTTGTCAGTAATCACTACGCCAGCCTGGATGAATTGCCTGAGGGCGCCGTCGTGGGCACCTCCAGCCTGCGCCGACAGTGCCAGCTTTCCGAGCGGCGACCGGATCTGAAAATCGTTTCCCTGCGCGGTAACGTCAATACCCGTCTGGCCAAGCTCGACGCCGGCGACTTTGACGCCATTATTCTTGCCGCGTCCGGACTGAAGCGATTGGGCTTCGCCGATCGCATCCGTGAAGAGCTGACGCCGGAAGTCAGTTTGCCCGCTGTCGGACAGGGCGCGCTTGGCATTGAATGCCGTCTCGACGATCCTGAAGCCATGGCGCTTATCGCACCATTGCAGGATGCGGAAACCAGCGCGCGGGTGTCGGCGGAAAGAGCCATGAATCACCGCCTGCAAGGAGGGTGTCAGGTTCCCATCGCCGGCTATGCTGAAATTACCGGCGACCAAATGAGATTACGCGGCTTAGTAGGCAGCCCGGACGGAGTGCAAGTGCTCCGTGACGAAGTGAAAGGGCCTGTCGCCGCAGCGGAAACCCTCGGCACGGAGCTGGCCGAGCGTCTATTGCAACAAGGAGCAGGAAAAATTCTGGAAGCCGTGTATGGAAACCACTCTTAGTCAGGAGCTGAGCGGCCTCAGAGTGCTGTTGACCCGCCCTCAGGGAGAAAACGATTCCTTACGCGCGCTGTTGGAGCAAAGCAGCGCGGAAGTTCGGGTGTTGCCGGCCATCGCCATTGAGCCGCTGCCCGAAACACAAGCCATAAAAGACTGCATCCTCGATCTGGATCGCTATACTCATGTGATCTGCGTGAGTAAACATGCGTCGCGTCTACTGCTGGAATTGATAGACGCTTACTGGCCGCAAGCGCCACAGGGCGTGCGCTGGTTCGCCATCGGCGAGAGCAGCGCCGCGCCGCTACGCAGCTATGGACTGACGGTCAACACGCCTGAGCAAGGCTGCGCTTCCGAGCAACTACTGGAACATCCCGGTTTGCAGGCGCGCAACGAAGACGAGCCCCCCATGCGAGTGTTGATTGTGAAGGGCTGCGGCGGACGCGAGTTGTTAGCAGAAACCATGCAGGAGCGTGGCGCGCATGTCGCCACCTTGGAATTATATGAGCGTAAAGCGCTGGAATATGATCCGAATGATTTAAACGAAGCCCTCAAGCAATGGCGCCCGGAGGTCATCGTCACGTTGTCCGGCGAGACTCTTCTGCACCTTTGCCAACTGGGCCAGAATATCGGTTACGCCTGGGGCGACACGTTGTTCGTCATCCCCAGCGCCAGAGTCGCCACCCTGGCGCAGGAGAACCGTCTGAATTACAAAATCGCGCCGGAGTTATCCGACGAGGCCTTACTGGCCCTCCTCAAAACGGCATGTTAACCCTTCTCTATTGAAGGAGGGTCGCCGTTGCCTGCAGGCGCGTTGATTACTTAGATTACTGGGTAGGAACGAGTGTGACGGAAGAAGCAAAACCAAACAAATCAGAACAGCCGGAGCAGGAAAAGTCCGCTCTGGAACAGGAGCCCTCGACTTCTCCTGAACCCGGAATGGAACCCGCCAGCGCCAAGGAAAGCGTCACAGAGACCGACGCAGGCTTGTCCGCGTCATTTACTTTGTCTCGGCCGGAAGCCAGCGCAGAAAAAGACAGCGTGGAAGCGCCTACAACCGAATCCACCGCACCAGAACCAGAACAGCCATCCATCAAGGCGGAAGACACGGTCAAAGAGCCTGTGTCCAAACCAACGCCGCCGCCATTATCTCCCCCGCCGCCCGCATCACCACCTGTAGCGGCGAAAGAGCCTAAGACCTGGCCTTTATGGCTGGCGATTCTTGTCCTCCTAGTGGTTATGGGCGTTGGCGCCGGTTGGTTTTGGACCTATATGCAGACCTGGCAAGCCAAGCTCGACCGCGCTATGGACCAGAGCCAAGCAGGAAAACAGCTTGCGGACGAAGTGGGGCGGCGTTATCAGGACCGCCTGGACAAACTGGACGCCGCCGTCGCCAAACAGCGTGAGAGTCAGACCCAGTTGCAGCAGATGATGGACCAGACCGCGAGAAATCTGCTGAGCAAAGGCGAAACCGGCCGCATCGACTGGCTGTTCGCCGAAGCCGAATATCTGCTGCGTCTCGCTAACCAACGTCTGCACATGGAGAAAGACTACGTCGGCTCCCTCGCTATTTTACAGGCTGCAGACCAAGTGCTGGCGGAGACAAAAGAAGTCGCCGCCTATCCCGTGCGCAAGGCTTTGGCGGAAGAAATCGTCAGCCTGCAGGCCATTGCGGACATTGATCGTCAAGGTATCTACCTGCGTCTGGAAGCCCTGATCAATCAGGTGGAAAACCTGGATCAGCGCCTGTTCCTGAAAGATACCGTCATGCTCAGCGACAACCCGGTTCCTGAGGAAACGCCAACGCCAAGCGGCGAAAGCCATTGGTACGACAGCGCGCTGGCTTCCATGGGCAAACTCGAGAAGTACTTCTCTATTCGTCGCCTGGATGCTCCCGTTGAGCCGCTGCTGGCGCCAGAGCAAATTTACTATCTGCGCCAGAATCTCCGCATGATGCTGGAGCAGGCGGAACTCTCGCTGCTGGAGAAAAACCAGGACGTTTACGTGCACAGTCTGGAAAAAGCAGAGAAGTGGGTGGCGGATTATTTCGTCATCAACAACGCCTCCGCCAAGGCCCTGCTGGAAAACCTGCAACAGCTGAAGAAAGAGCCCATCGACCCAGAGTTACCGGATATCTCCACGTCCTTGCGTATGCTGAAAAACCTGATGGAGTCCTTGTACAAGCGTGGCGGTAAACCCGCCACCGGCGCGCTCACTCTGGACCACAAGGAGCTGGCCTCATGAATTTCTATGCGCTGGTGCTGCTGATATCCCTCGCCATCGGCGTGGCGCTGGGCTTTTTAGTGCAATTGGACGCAGGTTATGTGCGCGTCTCCTGGCTGAACTGGCTGGTGGAGACCAACGTCTGGATCGCTTTCGCCCTATTGATCGGGTTTTACTTCGCCCTGCACTATTTGTTCAGAACCCTGTCGACCACTCTTGCAGTCAGAGCCGGCTGGCGGCAATGGCGCAAGAAGCGTAAATACAGCCGGGCGCAGCAGAATACCATTCGCGGATTGCTGCACTATGCAGAGGGCAACTGGAAGCAGGCGCAGAAATTTTTGTCCGGCAGTGCGGAGCAATCCGACACGCCTCTGATCAACTACCTCGCCTCCGCACAGGCCGCCAATGAACTGGGCAATGAAAAAGAAAGCGACTTATTTCTAAAGAAAGCGTTCGACAACACGCCTGGCGGCGACGTCGCCATCGGCGTGACTCAAGCGCAATTGCAGCTGGCCCGCGGGCAGTTGGAACAGTGCCTGTCCACCTTGTTGAACCTGCGAAAGAAAACGCCCCACCATCCTTTCGTGCTGAAGTTATTGCAGCAGGTTTACACCCGCCTGAATGACTGGCAGAAGATGAGTGAGATCTTGCCGGAGCTGCGCAAATACAAGGTGCTGAAAGACGACGAGGTGGAAAAGCTGGAGTTGGAAACTTGGCTCAATCTACTGCGACAAGCCTGTGACGAAGCGTTGCGGACCCGCAAAGGCGAGTTCAACAGCGAGCCATTGAACGCCATCTGGGATCGCATGCCCGCTAACCTGCGCAAGAATCCCCACGTCATCTACGCCTATGCGTCACAACTGATGCGGCTTGGCGCTGGCGGACAGGCGGAAACGCTTCTGCGCAAGGCGTTGAAACAGCACTGGAGCGACATCCTGATTGATCTGTATGGACAGATCGCCGGCGGCAATGTAGCGGAGCAATTACTGGCTGCGGAACACTGGCTGAAAGAGCGCCCCAATGACGCCAGCCTGTTGCTCGCGCTGGGACGTCTAAGCTTGAGAAATGAACGCTGGAGCAAAGCCAAAGAGTATTTTGAAGCGAGCCTGAAACTGAAACGTCGCCGGGAAACTTACTATGAACTGGCGCGCTTGCTGGCGGCCATGGACCAGCCTCAAGCCAGTAATGAATACTTTATTCAGGCGCTACAGGACAGCGCCAAACTGCCTGATCTGCCGTCGCCGAAGTCGCAACGACGCAGCGCCTGATCCACACTCATCCAGGGGCGTCAGCCCCTGGGCGCATACTCCAGCACATCCGAAAAGAACTGCTCATTGGGTAGCCCCAATGGAGCCAGCGCATCCATCGCGGTATACACCATCGTCGGCGAGCCGCTCACATAAACCAGGCTGTTATCCCAATTCCGCCGTTCGGCCAGCACCGCACGCACCAGTTCCGCATGATGGCCCTGCCATTCGTTATCGCGGTTATCCGCCATCACTGGCGTGAAAGAGATATTCTCATAGCGTTCGGCCCAGTCTTCGGGCAGATCGCGGGCATACATCTCCTGCGACTGCCTTACGCCCCAATATATAGACAGCTTACGGTCAAACCCTTGCGCCAGCAGATACTCAACGATGGACTTGATTTGCGCAAACCCGGTACCTGCGGCGATCAGAGTGACATCCATATCGGGAACGCCGGAGATAAAACACTTCCCCAACGGCAAACGAGCGCGCACCACGGACTCAGAGGTCAGGTATTGATAGATCGACAGAGCGCTGCGGCTCTCCTGGTGAACCTGGATATGCAGTTCAACTTCCCTGGTTCCTGGCGTATTCGCAATGGAAAAGAAAGCCGCCTCGACGTCTGGAACCAACAGCTCCAGGTATTGACCGGCGAAGAATTCCGGCAATGCGCCGGCAGGGGCCAGCAATTGCACTTGATACACATCGTCGGACAGCGCAGTGACCGCCTTAATTTGAAACGCCAATGTTTTTGTTTCCAATTCGTTTGGTCCCCAAATCCGTCTTAATTCAAACTCACAATCGCCCGCAGGCGTCGCTTTGCATAATAGAACTTCATCTGCACCCAAGCGCCGACGCCCTGATTCTCCAGCGCCGCCCGCAACCTCTCCTTTTAGAAGTCTGGCCGCGCAGATATGACAAACGCCATTATCACACGCATGAGGAATCTTGTATCCCTGTCGCAACGCCGCCGCCAATATCGTCTCGCCTTCACCCGCATCAAACTCATGGTTGGAAGGTTGAAAGCGCAGGCGATGACGCATCAGCAGATCCTTAGTCAATACCCAGCTGCGACCAGAGGTCATCGACGCGCGCTTTAACGTCCGCGTCCATCTGGATAGTGCGGCCCCATTCCCGCTGCGTCTCGCCGGGCCACTTGTTAGTGGCGTCCAGGCCCATTTTGGAACCCAACCCTGATACTGGCGAAGCAAAGTCCAGGTAATCGATAGGCGTATTCTCCACCATGACGGTGTCCCGCGCAGGGTCCATGCGCGTCGTAATGGCCCAGATGACGTCCTTCCAGTCACGGGCGTTGACGTCATCGTCCGTGACGATCACAAACTTGGTGTACATGAATTGACGCAGAAACGACCAGACGCCCATCATCACCCGTTTGGCGTGACCGGGATACTGCTTCTTCATGGTCACTACCGCCATGCGATAAGAGCAGCCCTCCGGCGGCAGATAGAAATCGACGATTTCCGGAAACTGCTTCTGCAAGATTGGCACAAACACCTCGTTCAGAGCGACGCCCAACACCGCAGGCTCATCTGGAGGTCGTCCAGTATAGGTACTGTGATAAATCGGCTTCTTCCGCTGCGTAATGCGCTCAACGGTGAACACTGGGAAACGATCTACTTCGTTGTAGTAACCTGTGTGGTCGCCAAAGGGACCTTCCGGGGCCATTTCTCCCGGGTGAATGACTCCCTCCAGCACGATCTCCGCGCTGGCTGGCGCCTGCAGATCACTATCGATACAACGCACCACCTCTGTCTTGTTGCCTCGCAGTAAGCCCGCGAAAGCATACTCTGATAATGTATCCGGCACCGGCGTCACTGCGCCCAGAATTGTCGCCGGATCGGCGCCCAAAGCCACTGCGACCGGGAACGGCTCCATGGGATGCGCTTCCCGCCACTCGCGGTAGTCGAGAGCGCCGCCACGGTGCGACAGCCAGCGCATGATCAGTTTGTTGCGGCCAATCAGTTGCTGGCGATAGATCCCCAGGTTCTGGCGCGTCTTGTTAGGACCGCGCGTAATCACCAATGGCCAGGTCACCAGCGGGCCGGCGTCTCCCGGCCAGCAGGTTTGAATCGGATATTGATAGAGGTCGACGTCATCGCCTTCAATAATCACTTCCTGACAAGGGGCGGAGCTGACTTCTTTCGGCCCCATATTCATTACTTGCTTGAATATTGGCAGCTTGCTCCAGGCATCACGCAGTCCCTTGGGCGGCTCCGGCTCTTTCAGAAAGGCCAATAGTTTGCCAATTTCCCGCAAACTCTCGACGCTTTCCGCGCCCATGCCCAACGCCACGCGCTCAGCCGTACCAAACAGGTTTCCAAGAACAGGAATTGAGTAGCCGCGGGGATTTTCAAACAACAAAGCCGGACCTTCACGCCGCAGCGTACGGTCGCAGATTTCGGTCATTTCCAAATGGGGGTCGACTTCCGCAGTGATGCGTTTCAGCTCGCCGCGTTGTTCCAATATACGGATGAAGTCTCGCAGATCTCGGTATTGCAGACTCATAAGATTCGATATAGACAGGCTGGGATCGATGGATTCATAGGCGCACAATATAGGCGCAGCGGATAAAAGAAAACCCCTGCGCCGGTGGGCGACAGGGGCTTAAACTCATCTCAGGTCAGCCATGCGCTTAGCGCTTTTTCATGGCCTGGAAGAATTCGTCGTTGGTTTTGGTGTCCTTCAGCTTATCAAGCAGGAACTCCACCGCGGCGATATCGTCTTCCATAGAGTGCAGCAGCTTGCGCAGAATCCACACTCTTTGCAGCTCTTCCTCAGACATCAGCAGCTCTTCACGGCGAGTGCCGGAGCGACGGATGTTAATTGCAGGGAAGACGCGTTTTTCAGAAATTCTACGGTCCAAATGCACTTCCAGGTTACCGGTGCCCTTGAACTCTTCGTAAATCACTTCGTCCATTTTGGAGCCGGTGTCGATCAGCGCCGTAGCGACGATGGTAAGGCTGCCGCCTTCCTCGACATTCCGCGCGGCGCCGAAAAAGCGCTTGGGACGTTCCAGCGCATGGGCGTCCACACCACCGGTCAGTACTTTGCCGGAGGACGGGATAATGGTGTTGTAAGCGCGCGCCAGACGAGTGATGGAGTCCAACAGGATCACTACGTCTTTTTTGTGCTCAACCAGACGCTTGGCTTTTTCGATAACCATCTCAGCAACCTGAACGTGACGGGCCGGCGGCTCGTCGAAGGTGCTCGCAACCACTTCACCACGTACGGTGCGCTGCATCTCGGTCACCTCTTCAGGGCGTTCGTCGATCAGCAGAACCATTAAGTGGGTTTCGGGATTGTTGCGGGTGATGGACTGGGCGATATTCTGCATGAGGAGGGTCTTACCGGCTTTAGGCGGCGATACGATCAAACCGCGCTGCCCTTTACCGATAGGCGCGACCAAATCCAGAATACGCGCTGATAAATCTTCCGTACTGCCGTTGCCGGCTTCCAGACGCAGTCTTTCCTGCGGGAACAGAGGCGTCAGGTTTTCAAACAGGATTTTGTTGCGGGCGTTTTCAGGTTTGTCGAAGTTGATTTCATTGACTTTCAACAGCGCGAAATAACGCTCGCCGTCTTTCGGCGGTCGAATCTTACCGGCGATTGTATCGCCCGTTCTGAGGTTGAAACGGCGGATTTGACTGGGTGAGACGTAGATGTCGTCAGGGCCGGCCAGGTAGGAACTGTCCGCGGAACGCAAGAAGCCGAAGCCATCCTGCAGGATTTCCAGAACGCCATCGCCGTAGATGTCTTCTCCGCTTTTGGCGTGCTTTTTCAAAATACTGAAAATCACATCCTGCTTGCGGGAGCGAGCCATATTTTCCAGGCCCATTTCTTCGGCGATGGTCAATAGCTCAGGAACGGGTTTCTTTTTTAATTCAGTAAGATTCATAGGATCGAAAAACAGTTGACCTGATTGGAGAGGGTTAGGTTATAGATGGAAGAGTTTATCGTTTTACTTATTAATCCAGCGAAAGGAGGACTATCGCCAAAAAGTTGAAAGCAAAATCAGTATAGGTTGAATTATAGCCTTCGTCCAGAAAATTACGCGCATTTTGAGCAGGGGTCAGCCCCCCGCTCAGAGAGGGCGTATATTAAAGGTTGCTGTCCAGGAAAGCCGTCAGCTGGGACTTGGATAACGCGCCTACTTTGGTCGCATCTACAGCGCCATTTTTGAACAACATCAGCGTTGGAATACCACGGATGCTGAACTTGGGCGGAGTCTTTTCATTTTCGTCGATATTCAGTTTGCAGATTTTCAGACGATCGCCATATTCTTCCGCGATCTCTTCCAATACTGGCGCAATCATCTTACAGGGACCGCACCACTCAGCCCAGTAATCCACCAGCACGGGGCCATCGGCCTTCAAGACTTCACTTTCAAAAGAGTCATCAGTTACGTTAACAATTCGGCTGCTCATTATTTAATCCTGGCTAAGAGGTGAATGCTTTTACCGACTACTATATAAGGTGGGCCTGGTAAAAATAACCTTAAAATCCGGTTAGGAAAATGACTTTGACGTCCTGTGAAAGAAGTGGTTCCATTCTCCGCCGGCTTATTTCGGTCGGCTGACCTTAATATTGGAGCAATCAGTACAACTGAAAATTGACCGCTTAGGTCGACTAATTCAGCAAGCAAGTTGACAATCTAAAACGAGATTTCCTAAATATAAGGTTTAGCGCAAGGATTTCAAGAGAGTTCATGACAATATCATCCACCACCCCGGCGGACGCCGTCTCTCCGGCGCCTACTTCTCCGGAGCTGATCGCCGCCATCGATATGGGCTCGAACAGTTTCCATATGGTCGTCGCCCAGCTGGTTCACAATGAAATCCGGCCGCTGGAGAAACTAGGCGAAAAAGTCCAGCTCGCAGCAGGTCTGGACGCACGCAACTTCCTCGACGAAGCCTCCCAGCATCGGGCGTTAGCCTGCCTGGAGCGTTTCGCGCAGCGCATCAGCGGCATGCCCCGCGGCGCAGTGCAGATTGTAGGCACTAATGCATTACGGGTAGCGAAAAACGCCCGCGCCTTTATACGCAGGGCGGAAAAACTTATCGGCCACCCCATTTCAGTGATAAGCGGACGGGAAGAAGCGCGACTCATTTACCTTGGCGTCGCCCACTCACTTTCCGACGACGCCGACAACCGGCTGGTCATTGATATCGGCGGCGGCAGCACCGAATTCATCATCGGCCAGCGCTTTGAAACCAAAGAGCTGGAAAGTTTGCACATGGGGTGCGTGTCCTACCGGGATCGCTTTTTCGGCGACGGTAAGATCACTCAACTGCAATTCGCCCGCGCCTTTGTAGAGGCCTCCCGAGAGTTGCTCAACATACGCAATCGCTACCGCAATGTCGGCTGGCACCATTGCGTCGGCTCCTCAGGCTCCATCAAGGCTATTGAGCAGGTGCTCACCCACAACCAGTGGGGAATGCACAAAATCACTCCAGATGGACTGGTTAAACTCAAAGACGAAGTCGTACGTCTGGGTAAAATCAGCCAGCTTACCAAGCTTGGCGTACGCAAAGACCGGCTGTCGATTTTCCCAGCGGGACTGGCGATATTGATGGCGGCGTTCGATGTGCTGCAAATCGAAGAAATGGAGTTCTGCGACGGAGCCCTGCGTGAAGGTTTGCTGTACGACATGATCGGCCGCATCCATCATGAGGACGTGCGCGAGCGCACCATCAACAGCCTGCAGGAGCGTTATCATATCGACCGCGAGCATGCCGCCGCCGTCGAGGGAACCGCCGTAGCGCTATGGAAGCAGCTCGCGGAGCAGTGGAAACTGCCAAACGAAGAGCTGACTGAACTACTACGTTGGGCGTCGCGTCTGCATGAAGTCGGTCTGGCTATCTCCCATACTCAATTCCACAAACACGGCGCTTACCTGATTCGCTATTCCGACTTGGCGGGATTTTCCCGACAGACCCAGCAATCGCTGGCGATGCTGATTCGCGTTCACCGCCGGAAAATTCTGGATACCGTTTTCGACGAATACGCGCTGGAAGATGCTGATCCATTGAAGCAATTAGCCGTGGCGTTGCGACTTGCGGTGGTCCTGCAACACTCACGTAACTGCGAAGTGCTGGACTCCGTCAAAGTGAAAGCGAACAAAAGATCGTTAACGCTGATTTTTCCGAAAGACTGGCTGCAATCCCGCCCGCTGACCAGCGCTGATCTGGAAGCGGAGAAAGGCCTGCTCACCAAGTTCGGTATTGATATGGAGTTTAAGGAAGAGGAAAGCTGAGCCTGAGGCTGTTCAGTCAGCAAAGTACTCAGTGTTTATAAAGAAAACACTTGCTGATGGGTTAGAAAAGTAAGAAATCGAGAGTGGGAAAAGGGGCGCAAGATGGCGCCCCTTTTGTTTAATACATTACAGCGGTGTAGAAGTGCCGTCCTGATGCCAGGTAAACAAGCCGAACTCGAAGCCTTCAAGATCACCTTTGTCATCCCAGGTCAGAGGACCCATCGACGTATTGATGGTGTTTTCGCGCAGGTAATCCGCGACTTTCTCAGTATCGCCATCGCCTACTTTGTTCATCGCTTCAACCAGTGACTGCACGGCTGCAACGCTGGTCCACACGAAAGGTCCAGTAGGATCCTGTCCTTTTGACTTCATCAGCGCTACGACGTCTGCGTTATTCGCGTTCAGGTCGTATCTGGCGGGTAAAGTTACGATCAGACCTTCAGATGCAGGACCTGCAATAGAGGAAATCTCTTTGTTGCCAACCGCTTCCGGTCCCATGAATTGAGGCTTGAAGCCCGCGTCGTTGCTTTGTCTCAGAATCAGACCCAGCTCTGGGTGATAACCACCGTAGTAGACCAGATCCACGTTCTCTTTTTTCAGCTTCGCAATCAGGGAGGAGAAGTCTTTATCGCCAGCGGTGACGCCTTCAAACGCGACAACATTGACGCCCATGCTTTCCAGGGTGCTTTTTACAGAGCTGGCGATGCCCTCGCCGTACTGTTGTTTGTCGTGAATTACCGCAACGCGCTTGGGCTTGAGGTGTTCCGCGATATATTTTCCAGCGGTGGGCCCTTGCGCAGAGTCCAGGCCGATGGTGCGGAAAATGTAGCGGAAGCCGCGCTCGGTGATAGAAGGGTTGGTGGAGCAGGTCACCGCCAGAATGCCTTCGTCTTCGTAGACGTCGGTGGCGGGCTGGGTGGAACCGGAACACAAATGTCCGACCACATACTGCACGCCATCGTTGACGACTTTGTTGGCGACCGCCACAGCCTGCTTGGGCTCGCAAGCGTCGTCATATTCAACTGCTTCCAGCATTTTGCCCTTGACGCCTCCTGCTTTGTTGATCAGGTCAATGGCTGCGTGCACGCCGTTAAACTGCATCTCGCCGTACTGGGCGACTGACCCGGATTGGGGTCCTGCGATGGCGATTTTAATGGTTTCAGCGGCTTGAAGAGCGGAGGAGAGACACAGGCCGACTGCCAGCCCGGTCAGGGTGCGTTTCCACAGTTTCATGGGAATACTCCTTGCGAATATATTGTGATTATCGTGGTTGCAAGGACTCTAACTAAACTCCGTAGCGGCGAAGCGGTCTATAGGCATATATACGCATAGAGAGATAGGCCGATCAGAGCAGTCCTTCCAACTCCTCATTAAGCTCCAGCCAGATTTCTTCCGCCTCAGTCAGACGTTGGCGGTTCACCCGCTGGGATTCCAGATGCGCTTTCAGTTGTTCCTTGTTTTGATCCTCGTAAAGATCTCCTTCTCCTAATTGCGCTTCAATTTCCTGCAGTTTGCCCTGCAACTTTTCTATCTCAGCTTCCAGTGTAGCTATTTTTTTCCGCAACGGGCTTAAACGCTGTCTTTTTTCCGCTTCGTCACGCTTTCGACGCTTACGGTCTTCCGCGCTTTCCTGCATTTCGGCGTCGGCGGAGTCATCGCTTTTCGCCGCTTCCGGCTGATTCGCGCGCAACCGGCTCAACAATTCTTTTTCGTAGTCTTCCAGGGAGCCGTTATAGGGCTCCATACGGCCGCCATGCACCCAGACGAACTGGTCCGCCATTGCCCGCAACAGATGACGATCGTGCGAAACGACGATGACCGCGCCAGGGTATTCCTGCAGCGCCATGTTCAGAGCGTGGCGCATATCCAGATCAAGGTGGTTGGTGGGTTCGTCGAGCAATAGCAGGTTGGGTTTGTTCCAGGCGATTAACGCCAGCGCCAGACGCGCCCGTTCACCGCCGGAAAAATTCTTGATGTCGCCCGCCGCTTGCTCGCCGGGGAAACCGAATCCGCCCAGAAAATTACGAATTTCCTGCTCCGACGCCTGCGGCCTGACTTTTTGCAGATGCTGCATCGGCGTTGCGCCTGGGTCCAACGCTTCCAATTGATGCTGCGCGAAGTAACCAATCCTTAAATGTTCACCGCCTGTTCTGCGGCCGGAAATCAACGGCAACTGTCCCGCCAGCGTTTTGATCAGGGTCGATTTACCTTCGCCGTTAGCGCCAAGGACGCCTAATCGAGCGCCGGGCAACAGCGTCAGATTTACATGCTGCAATACGGGCTCAGCGCCATATCCCAAGCCCCCGTCATCCACTACCAGCAACGGACTGGAAATCTTATCGCTGCACGGTAGAGAAAAGCTGAACGGCGAATCCACGTGCGCCGCAGCAATCAGCTCCATACGCTCCAGTTCTTTCAAGCGACTTTGGGCTTGCTTCGCCTTGGTGGCTTTAGCGCCAAAGCGCCGCACAAAAGACTGGATCTCAGCGATACGGGTCTGCTGCTTCACATACAACGCTTGCTGTTGCGCCAATCGCATCGCGCGCGCTTCTTCAAACTGGCTATAGCCACCGGCGTAAAGCACCAATGAGCGCTGATCATAATGCAGCACATGGGTCGCCAGGTGATCAATGAAGTCACGGTCGTGGGAGATAAACAACAACGTGCCCTGGTAACGCAGCAACCAATTCTCCAGCCAGACCAGAGCGTCCAAATCCAAGTGGTTGGTAGGTTCGTCCAGCAATAATAATTCAGACGGACACATCAGCGCCTGCGCCAGGTTCAGTCGAATGCGCCAGCCTCCGGAAAACTCTCCAACCGTACGCGAGTGCCAGTGCGTCGGAAAGCCCAGGCCTTCCAGCAGGCGGCGCGCGCGCACTTCGGCGCTGTAACCGTCGATCAGGTCAAGCTCATGGTGCAAGCGCGCAGTGGCGACGCCGTCGTCCGCCTGCTCCGCCAGCGCCAGTTCGGCCTGCAATTGACGCAGTCGCTTATCGCCGTCGAGAACAAAGTCCAGCGCGGAGCAATCCAGCGCGGGCGTCTCCTGAGCCATGTGGGAGATACGGGTTCCGCCAGGAAAGGAAATGTCTCCCGAATCGGAGCCGATCTCCCCCAGAATAAGGCTGAACAAAGTGGATTTACCGCAACCGTTAGGGCCGACAATAGCGACGCGGCTGCGCGCCGTAACGGTGACAGTAGCGTTTTCCAGCAGATACTGGCCGGAACGTTGGATCGATAACTGATTTAGACTTAACATGGCGGCGGATTTTAGCACGCTTGCCATCGATTCATTAAAGAGTTTTCTATGAGCGAAAGCGCCTCTGACAGGCCACAGCCCGAGGCCTCCCAAAACCCCGCCCAGGGCGGCCCGCCCCTGTTGGACAATCCGCTTTGGGACTATGCTCTGGCGCGCTATGCACACCCGCAAACTCAGGCAATCTGTCTGCAATGGCAAAACCAGTTTGACGCCGATGTGAACCTGCTGTTCGCCTGCGGCTGGCTCGCCCTGCGTCAGCGTCGCTTTAACCCCGCCAGCGATTTCAGCGCCATCGATTCCTGGCGCGCAAAAATTGTTCTGCCGCTGCGAACCGCACGTAACGCGCTGAATAAACAAGACTGCCGCCAAAACGCGCTCAGACAGCGCATTCTTCAGTTGGAACTGGCGGCTGAGCGCTACGAAATATCGCTTATTTATGCTTTACTATCAGGTACGGGGAAAGAGGATTTATCAGCGCCGCAGGAAGCGGTAAAGACGGTTGCTCTTTGCCGTCGCAATCTGCTTGATTACTTCTCCCGTCTCAATGACGCGCAGGGAGTGAATCAGGCGCAATTGAACTTGGTGGCCGCCAATCTGGTCATGGAGATGTAAACCTTTGAAGTGGATTTTTCGATTTCTGACATTGGCCTCGCTTGGGGTCGCCCTCGCCCTGCCCTTTTTTATTAAAGATAAGACAGGTTCGCCCATGTGGCGGCTGCCCTTACCGGAAGGAACCGAGACGCCAACGCTGATGACCATGGACAAAAAGCTGCCGGAGCAGGAAGTAGTGCGCCAGGTCTATAAATGGCGCGACGCTGACGGCGTGCTGCAGTACAGCGACGCCCCGCCCCCCGAAGGCGTCAATGTGGACGTGATCAGCGTCAGCAATAAAACCAATATTATTCAGTCGGTCCCCACAGAGAAGAAGGAAGAGCGCCAGGTCGCCACCGGATCTCCTCGCGACGGCTTGCCTCCCGAGACGCGCAAGACTCTGGAGGAGGCGGAAAACAAAGACACCCTCAGTTTCGAACGCGCGCTGAACATCATGGATGAAGCCAAGGCGGTGCGCGACCTCATGAATGAACGCAACAAGCAGTTGCAACAAGTCAACGGCGGTTAGAACTGTGAACCAGGCCCGGGATACTGCCAGATCCCGGCGTTGACATCCCCTAGCGCAGGGCGCCAAAAAGCTGTACCTTAAAGCGCTTTATACTGCCAATCCATCTAATTTTTTTGAGGAATAATTATGAAAAAAGCGTTAGCCAGCATGAGCGGTCTGCTATGCGCTGTGGCGTTATCGTTGCCTGTCGCAGTCCACGCGGAAACGGAAAAGCTCACTAACGACGCGCAAAAAACCGGCTACAGCTTCGGTCAAATGTTCGGTCGTCGTCTGGCGGACTCCATGCCTGAGCTGGATATCGAGAGCTTCACCAAAGGCGTCGCCGACGCATACGCCGGCAAGCCTTCCATGATGACCGACGAAGAGATCTCTGCGCAGGTTCAGCAATATCAGCAGGCCATGCAGAAGAAGCAAATGGAGCAGTTCGAGAAAATGGCTGAGGAAAACGCTAAGAAAGGCGACACCTTCCTGGCCGATAACGCTAAGAAAGAAGGCATTGTCACCACTGACAGCGGCCTGCAGTACAAAGTGCTGAAAGCTGGCGAAGGCGACAGCCCCAAAGCGCAAGACACCGTTGAAGTGCATTACACCGGCAGCCTGATCAACGGCGAAGTATTCGACAGCTCCGTACAACGCGGCGAGCCTGTGTCCTTCCCGGTTAACGGCGTTATTCCCGGCTGGACTGAAGCGCTGCAGCTGATGAAGCCCGGCGCCAAGTGGCAGCTTTTCATCCCCGCCAAACTGGCTTACGGCCCTGGCGGCAACGGTCGCATCGGCCCGAACGAAACCTTGTTGTTCGAAGTTGAGCTGCTGTCAGTCAAAGCTGAAAAATCCGACGGCTAATCCGCCGCTATTGTTTGCCCGCAACAATGCTATGCTTTATAGCATTGTTCAGGCAGACCGTCAGAAGGGTCATACGCCCGCATCAGCCGCCGGAACTCGCATTCCGTTCGGCTGACACTATCGCATTGACGACTGCGAACAGGACTTTCGCTGCAGGATTCTCTCCTGTGTTTTGACGGATTAAACGCCGAGCGTCGGCTGAACGCTTATGCATTCAATGTGAGTCATCTTGAACACCTTTCACCGTCTGTTTACGTTGTTGCTTTCGGGAGCCTTGGCGTGGATCTCGTCGCCCGCTCTCGCTGATGTCGACATTCACGATCTGCTCGCGGAAGACAAAGAAGTCGTCGTCGGTTACATCGAATTCCCACCTGTTTTCTTCACCAATGACGAGGGAAAGCCGGAAGGCTATCTGATTGATCTCGCGCGCATGCTGTTGGAGAAAAAAAAGTATTCCTGGCGCGCCGTCTCCCGCCCCACCCGACGCATGGCGATTGAGCTGGCGGACGGCAAGATCGATCTCTGGATCGGGCTCGCCACCTTGCCGGAATTTACTGGCGCCACTCTGGTCGGCGACTCTATCGTCGCCCGGATCGAACTCAACGCCTATTGGCAAGGCGACAAGAAGATCATTAACCGCGTTGAAGATCTGGTGGGAGAAAGCGTGGTCCTGCTGCACGGATTCAGTTACGGCGGCGCCATCAGTTTTCTCCGCGATCCGGTCAACCGCATCCGTGACTGCTCTGCTTTCAACCATGCCCAGGCCATTGGCATGCTCAAAGTGAAACGTTGCGATTATCTACTAAACTATGATGGACCTATGCGGCTGGAGCTGAAGAAACAGCCGGTCCAGGACCTGCATCGCAAGCGTTTGTCCTCCCTGGACGCGCGTTTCGTCGTGAGCAAGAAGCGCGATCACGCCGCCATGTTGCTCAAAGATCTGGAAGACGCGCTGCATGAGCTGGTCGCAGAGGGAAAATGGTTTCTGCCGCCGTGATGTGATTTACAGATCAGGCCGCCAGGGCGGAAACCGACTGTATCGCTCAGTCAGAAAGGGAGCCCGTCATGCTGCTGAGTTATCGCTCTTCGCTTGGTCATACTGAAACCGCCGCAACCGCCGCCACGCCTTTTGCTCTCGCCACCCATCCTGAGTTCACCTTCAACTCGCCAGTCGGTCTGGCGGTGGATCGTCACCGACGCGTCTGGATCGCAGACACCGGCAACAATCGTCTGGTGATCATGAATCCTTACCTCAGCGAGGTGTTGGCGGTATTCGGAGGTCCAGGCAAGGAACCCGGCCGTTTCAACATGCCCTTCCGTCTGTGCCCGCATCCTACAAAGGCGCTCATGTATGTGTCGGATCTGGCCAATCGTCGCATCCAGGTCATCGCCTATCGCAAGGATCTGCAGCTGGAAGTGGTCAATGTATTTGGGGATAAGCAGAAAGAGCCCTTGGTGGGGCCGAATGGACTGACTTTTATAGATGGCCATCTCTGTGTAGCGGATGAGTTTTACGCCAACAGCGAGGGCGACAGCCGCATCGCCATTTTCACTGAAAGTGGCGAATTCAGCCACGACATCCAGCATATCGACTGCGGCGGAGAACAGTTCACGCTGCTGTGGCCGCAAGGCCTCAGCTCTGATGACGAGGGTCGCCTGTACATCGCCAACACCGGCCACGCCAACGTGCTCCGTTGCGATCTGCAGGGCAAAGGCGTTCCATTCGCCACCAGCGGGCGCAGCGAACTGACCGGTCTTGGCGTTGCCCGGGATGTGTCGGTGGCCCATGGCCGCCTGTATATTCCCGGCAGCGGCGAATATCAGATTGGCGTCTTTGATCGCGAAGGGCAGCCGCTGGACTCCATGCACGGCTTCTTCGCCCCTATCCAGGTCACCGCCGTCCCGGGCAAAACCAATCGGCTGCTGGTGTCCGATCCCATTCTGGCGACAGTCTACCTGCTTGATCCCAAGGATCTGATTCCCGGTCTGGATACCCCCACCTTCATCGCCCAGGCCGGCAACCCGCGCAGTAATCCGGGCCAGTTTTACTATGTGACCTCCGTGGCGATGGTGGACAAACCCCGGATAACCTCGCCACAAATTGACGCCTCTTCTCCGTTCTGGCCGGCGCAGATGTCAGCGCAATGGTGGTTCCATTACTGGGACGCCTGTCAGATGTGGTGGCGTTCCGCTCTCAATGTGCGGGAAGACCCGGATGTGGGCGTTTGGATGATGAACGCCGTGCCGCGCACGGTGCTGCATTCGGACCTCAATGAACAAGTGGAAATCCCCGAGCAGATCAGTTACGCCATGTTCGCCGGCATGCTGGGCGTAGATATTTACCAGCCGCCACAACCCCTGCCCGGGCAAATCGACGCAGACGCTCCCCTGCTGCTGCTCGGCAACTACTTGAGCGGCTTTATCTCCGTCCTGCAATACAACCCATTCATCAACGACCTGACGCTTTATACCTTCTTCGGCGGACCCGGCGACGATCCCTGGGAACTGTCAAAGCCAATGGGCATGGCGGTATCGCCGCAGGGAGACATTTATATTGCGGATTCCGGCAATCATCGGATTTCGCAATGGCGCATCGACAGTCACGGCATTGTCGGTCATGTGCGCACTTTCGGCCGCCTTGGCGCCGGACCAGGAGAATTTCATTCCCCCAGCGACGTGACCCTGGATGAACAAGGACGCGTCTACGTCAGCGACCAATTCAACAACCGCATTCAGATTTTCGAGGCGGACGGAACCTACGTTGGCGCTTTTGGTCAGGCCGGATACGGCGAGACCGGCGATCACTTTCTGTTGCCTACGGGCGTGCATTACGTCAATGGCCATCTGGTGGTAAACGATCTGGTCAACCGCGCCCTCAAGGTGTTTACCCCGGACGGCCAGTTTATCTGCAGCTATGCGGGCCTAGGGGCCGAACCCGGCACTGGACAGTTATGGATGCCTTTTCTTCTCCATGGCGCCGGCAATTTCATCGCCGTACCCGATTGCGCGTTGAATGTGGTGCACCTGTATGAACTGGACGACCGCAAACCCGCGCCCGCCCTCAATGGTGAGCGCCAGGTGCGACTGCGCCGTGCGCCAGCGCCGCATCTGCATGCCATGCACCCGGAAACCAAGGCGACCGCGGAGGAAATCAAAGAGCATTTGTTGGTGCTGGCCAGTCAGTCTGATGAGCAACAGCAGCCGGAGCTGAGGGAGACGCACCTGGACCGTCTGCAGGAGGCCCACGCGCGCCTGCGCGCGAAGCATCCGCCGCCAACCATGTTCCTTTAATGGCCTGAAATAACGAACTTTCGCGCAGGCTCTATACTTAAGTTTATGCAAATAAACTTGGTAGTCTGCCCTTGGCGTCATTTCGTAAACAGATCAAAGACTTAACCTAGTCACGCTGTTAACGGACAATGCCAGGGGCGGCCGCCGCAAAAAGGCCATGCGAAGGGGTTACATATGATACGGGTCGGCATCAACGGTTTCGGTCGCATTGGACGCAATGTACTACGCGCTATCTATGAGTCCGGATATCGGGACATGATCCAGGTGGTGGCGATCAACGATCTGGCGGACCGGGAGACCTGCGCCCACCTGCTGCGCTACGACTCCATTCATGGCAAATTCAATCAGGAAGTGCGGCTCAGTGGCGAACTGTTGCGCGTCGCCGGCGACGACATCGCCATGCTGCAACACGGCGACCCTCTGGAATTACCCTGGGCGGTGGCCAATGTGGATCTGGTGCTGGAATGCACCGGCAAATTCACCAAACGGGAAAAGGCCGAGGCCCATATCATGGCCGGCGCCTCGAAAGTGCTGATCTCGGCCCCTTCCGAAGACGCCGACGCCACAGTGGTGTACGGCGTCAACGAACATGTGCTTGAAGCCCGCCACGCCATCGTCTCCAACGCCTCCTGCACCACCAACTGCCTGGCGCCGGTGGCGATGGTGCTGCATGAAAACCTGGGCATCGAACAAGGCGTGCTTACAACGATTCACAGCTACACCAACGACCAGCATCTGCTGGACCTAGCGCATAAGAAAGACCTGTTCCGCGCCAGAGCCGCCGGGCTGTCCATGATCCCCACCCGCACCGGAGCCGCGCGCGCCATTGGCAAGGTGCTGCCGGGGCTGGAGGGGCGTTTGACCGGCATGGCGGTGCGGGTGCCCACCGCCAATGTGTCCCTGCTGGACTTGTCTTTAAAGGTGGCGCGACATGTCAGCGCCGAGGAGATCAACGCCATGATGCTGGCGGCCAGCCGGGAGACGCCGATCCTGGAGTACAACGACCTGCCGCTGGTCTCCATCGACTTCACTCATTCCACCGCCTCCGCCATCTTCGACGCCAACCATACCCAGTCCCATGAAGGCATGGTCAAGGTGCTGGCCTGGTATGACAACGAATGGGGTTTTTCTCATCGTATGCTGGACACTGCGCTGACAATGATGAGCGCCTGAAACGGACGAACGCGCAAGCGCTAAGCGTCTTAGCGGAAATACTGCGCCGGATCAAAGGCATGCATCCATTCGGTGAAGGCGTCGCGGGGAATGGGTTTGCAAAAATAATAGCCCTGCGCCTGCTCACAGCCCATCGCGGCCAGACGATGCAACGAGGCGGCGTCCTCCACGCCCTCCGCCACCACCTGCATGCCGAAGATGTGCGCCAGCCGGATCATCAGACCCACCATGTCGCCGTCCGCAGGATGGTCCAGCATACGAAAGACGAACGCCTTATCGATCTTTAATTGGTTGGCGGGCAGATCTTTGAAATATTCCAGCGATGAGTAACCGGTGCCGAAATCGTCAATCGCGACGGACACGCCCGTCACTCTCAGCGACTCCAGATTATCGATGCTGCGGTTGCGCTCCCATAACAGCACCGTTTCCGTCAGCTCCAGCACCAGATTTTCCGGCTCAGCGTCCCATATGCCGAGCGCTCCGAGCACCAGATTGCTCAGTTCAGGATTGGAGACAAACTCCGGCGAGATATTCACCGCCAGGGCAAAGTCAGGATAGCGGTCCAGCCAGTCGCGTCCCAGGCGCAAGGCGGTGTTGAGCACCCACTTCTGCAGCTCATAGGAAAGACCGGCGTTTTCGATATAGGGGATAAACAATTCCGGCGACACATATCCTCGGGTCGGACTGCGCCACCGCAATAACGCTTCAGCGCCGGCGACGGTCTGTGAAGGAATATGAATTTTGGGCTGGAAGTACAGCTCCAGTGAGTTCTGCTCAATCGCCTGAATGACTTCCTTTTCAATATTCCAGTCTCCCAGACGATGGCTTTCCGGCATGTCGCTGTAGTCCATATAGCGCACGCGCAGATACTTGGCCCCGGACAGTGCCTGCTCCGCGCAATTCAGCAAGGTCTCAGGCTTGGAGGTATGAGCGGGATAACTGGCGCCGCCACAGGTGAGATGTACGCTGAGACGATGACTATCGATATCCAAGGGCTGTTCCAGCATCTTTAGCATTTGCTGCGCCGCCAACTGCAATATCGCCGCGCTGACCGCCTGCACCGTGATAGCGAAGCGTCCATCGCCCACGCAAAAGACGGGACCTTTTCCTTCCCTGAGTTTATGCAGGCGCTCGCCGACGGCCTGAAACAGGTGATCGCCGACCGCGTCGCCATAGACTTCGTTGGTCCTCAGCAAACGCCGTAGGTCGAAAACAATAACGCCCAGCGCGCGCCCCTCCGGCAACACTGTCGCAGCGCGCCGCAGTTCCTGCAGAAACTCACTGCGCTGCGGCGTCGTCGTGTTGAGGGCGTCGCTCATGATGACTCCATCTAGATATAGAGCGTTTCAGGATCAATGTCATAAGAGCCCGGCTCCAGGCTGCGTTCGATATGCAGCGGCCGCCCTGCGCTGGTTTCCAGACAATCCAGCAAATCGAGCTCTTTGGGGACGTCGTAGAGGTTTTTCTCGCCATCCAGCAACATCAACAAACGGGGACGCAGACGTCTGGAGCGATATTCTCCGATGACGATGCCCACTTGTCCGTCGGTCAATTCGACCAGGGTGCCGGCAGGATAGATGCCCACCGCCTGGATAAACTCTTCTACAAGTTCCGCCTGAAATTCCACGTTGCGCCATTCATACAACTTGCGCACCGCTTCCGAGGGCGGCAGAGGATGAGCATAAGGACGTTGACTGGTGATGGCGTCATAGCAATCCGCCAGAGACGCGATGCGGGCGTAGATAGGAATCGCGTTCGCCGCCATGCTCCGAGGATAACCGGAACCATTGTGGCGCTCATGGTGGTTCTCCACCATGGCCAGTATCGTGCGGCTGACGCCCTCGATATTCTTCACGGTCTCCAAGCCGCGCGCCACATGGCTTTTCATCAGTTCGAACTCATGATCTTCAAGTCGGCGCGCCTGCATCAACAGCTCCGCTGGCAGTTGCAGCTTACCCACATCCAATAACAGCCCGCCAACCGCCAGTTCCTCCAGGTCTTTCTGTGACAGGCCCAACTGGCGCCCCATGATGACGCACCAGACGGAAACGCTCATGGAGTGTTTGTAGGCGTATGAGTCCTGATTCTTCATGCGGGCCATCAAGGCGCAGGCGTCCGGATTGCGGATAACGCTCTCCACCATAGGCGCCACCAGGGCCTGAAATTTCTTGAGCTGGAAGGAAGCGCCGCGACTCATTTCATCCATCAGATAGGCGACGTTGGCGCTGAAATCTTTGTAGAGCGCTTTGGCCACCGGCATCTCTTCTTCCAGCGGCGCGACATCCACATAATTGTGCAGCTTGACGCCAGGCAACAATTTGCGACGACGCTGCAGAGAGTCCTTGATGTTTACAGACAAAGGCGAGACGCCGCCCTTGGGTTTGCGCCCTTTAACCGTATCGATATAAACGTAATCGCAAAACTGTTGCAGTAATTCGATATCACGCCGGGTGCGCAGCAAAAAGCCTTGTAACGGAAACGGCGTATCCAGCCAGGGACGATCCAGCTGGCTGACGAACATACCCACCTCAAGCTTGCCGCAGGGAAGTTCGATCGTCTTAATTTCGTGTTTCATGCGTACCCGATTCAGTTAAGCGCAGATGGAGATTTTCGTCGTTTCCATCGACGCTGTTTCGGTTCGTGCGCCTTGGGCGCTTGCCGGCGGGATGTTTCGTGAGTTTCAGCTATGCGTTTACCGTTAACGATTTATGTAAGCTTTTCGTCGCGCGCGCCGCAGGCGCCTTTTCCATATGGCTGATTCGTTAATCCGTTTCTTATAGCTTAATTTATATATGGATGACATGCAGAAATTTGTAGCTGATTGTGTGTATTCCTCTCAGCGGCTGACTCACGCCAGCCCCCGCCATCCTGTTGCGCCGGTCCACCCGGAAGCGTAAAAGAAAATATAGAACAGGTATTCTTGCGTTATGCGCACCAAAATAAGGCGCCCTGGCGCTTTCGCCCCTTTGGCGCCCGCTTTTAGGGCGCATCCAACGCACTAACCGGGATTCTCCGCACCGTCATGCCATACCAGACCAGATCGAACAAGGAACGAAAGCGAGAAACATACATGCTGCCGGGAAGCTGGTATCGGATTTGCAGAAACACCGTCACAACGACATCAACCGGACGATAGTCCCAGTGGGAACGATATGAGCCAGCTAATTATCTACACCGACCTGGACGGCACCTTGCTCGATCACCACACCTACGCTGCGGATTCAGCATTACCCACGTTGGCCAAGTTAAAGCAATGGCGCATTCCCTGTGTCTGGAACACCAGTAAAACTTACGCCGAACTGCGCACATTGCGCCAAAGGCTGCATCATCAGGACCCGTTCATCGTTGAGAACGGCGCCGCAGTGTATCTGCCCAAGTCCCAGTTCCAGGAGCCCTTCTGCGGCGCGCATGTCAGCGAAGAGTTTTACGCCAAGAGCTTCGGTCCCAGCCGTCAGCATATTCTGGATGTTCTGCAGGAGTTTAAAGGCTCCTACGGATTCAAGAGCTTTTACGAAATGGACGCCGAAACGCTGGCGTCGCTCACTGGTTTATCCAAAGCCGATGCGGCCCTCGCCAAGCAACGCGAGTTCACGGAGCCGCTGGTCTGGGAGGACAGTCCGACGGCGTTGAAACAGTTTACCGCTGAACTCAATGACACTGGTTTGCAAATTTTACGCGGCGGCCGCTTCCTGCATGTGATGGGGCAGTTCAATAAAGCCACCGCCATGCAGTGGCTGACAGAGCTTTACGCCGAACGTTGCGGCGAAACGCCGGTCAGCATGGCCCTGGGCGACAGCCATAATGACATCGCCATGCTCAACGCCGCGGATATTGCGGTGGTAGTGCGTTCTCCCTCGCACCTGCCGCCCTCCCTGGAGCGCAAGGAGCGCATCCTGACCAAGAAGTTCGGTCCCGAAGGCTGGGCCGAAGCCGTAGAACAGGTGCTTGCGTCGCAACAGTCGCTGAACGCGCCATCCATGCGTTCGTAACCTGCGCCGGAATGCTGCGGCGTTCTGGCTTCATTCAGGGGACGCACGCAGACAATAAAGAGGATCAAGCATGGGCGATTTTTATCAAAACGGCATAGTAACCACCCTGCATAACCTGTCCCGTCGTCCACTGGAGGATATCGAACGGGAACTGGTCGCATTTTCTCAACACAGACCCCTGGCGCTGGTGCTTCCCTGCCTGTATTCAGAGCTGCAGGGCGAAGCCATGCCGCGTATCCTGGAACACTTATGCAAAGTGCCTTATCTGGAGGAAATTATCATTGGTCTGGACCGGGCGGATGAAGGGCAGTACCGGGAAGCTTTGCAATTCTTCTCCGCATTGCCGCAGCGCCATCGGGTGCTGTGGAACGACGGCCCGCGACTGCGCGCCATCGACGCGGAACTGAAGCAGGAATCGCTGTCGCCGCGGGAACCGGGCAAGGGGCGCAACGTCTGGTTCTGCCTCGGCTATGTGCTGGCCTCCGGGGCCTGCGAATCCGTCGCCCTGCATGACTGCGATATCGTCACCTATGACCGCGAGTTACTGGCGCGTCTGATTTATCCCGTGGCAAACCCCAACTTCAACTATGAATTCTGCAAAGGCTATTACGCCCGCGTGGCCAACGGCAAAATTAACGGCCGTGTGAGCCGTCTGCTGGTGACGCCGCTATTGCGGGCGCTAAAGAAAGTACTCGGCCACCTGGATTTCCTCGACTATCTGGACAGCTACCGCTATCCCCTGGCCGGCGAATTCTCATTCCGTAAAGACGTGATCAACGACATTCGCATCCCCAGCGACTGGGGCCTGGAGATCGGCGTCCTCAGCGAGATGAAGCGCAACTACTCCACCAACCGTTTGTGTCAGGTGGACATCGCCGACGTTTATGACCACAAGCACCAGGACCTGTCCGCAGACAACGACGACACCGGGCTGTCGAAAATGTCCATCGACATCACCAAAGCCCTGTTCCGCAAGCTGGCCACCCAGGGCATCGTCTTCAATCAGGAAACCTTCCGCACCATCAAGGCCTGCTATTTCCGCATTGCGCTGGATTTTGTCGAGACCTATCGCAACGACGCCGAAATCAATGGTCTGGCCCTCGACGTGCACCATGAAGAACAAGCCGTAGAGCTGTTCGCCAAGAATATCATGAAGGCGGGCGAGTACTTTCTGGAGCATCCGATGGAAGCGCCGTTCATCCCGTCATGGAACCGGGTCATCAGCGCCTTTCCCAGCGTGCTGACGCGCCTTTATGACGCCGTTGACGCCGACATGCGGGAGTTCGCCGTCCAGTAAAGTCCACTGGGGTTTCGGCGTCGCCAGGGAGACGCCCGAACCATCCAGTCACAGACTATGCTGTAGGTGACGCCTTGGGATAACCCTCTTTTCCGACCAGGAGAACTGCAAAATTATGGAGCACGCTTCGCTCACTCAATTGGAGCAGCGCCTGATGGAGCACATCAAAACGCTGTATCCGGACGTCAACGCGCTTAATTTCGTCAAAGAGTGTCTGGACACATTCGGACTGGAGCCCAACGCGCCGCCTCCTCAGCCTCACCGCAACCCCTGGTCTCAGGAAGACGCCGTACTGATCACTTACGGCGATACGCTGCGCGACGATAACCAGCCGCCTCTACAGACCCTGCATGAGTTTCTACGCCGCCAGCTGCGGCATTGCATCAGCATCGTGCATATTCTGCCGTTTTTTCCTTATAGCTCCGACGACGGATTCAGCGTGATGGATTACACCACCGTGAATCCCGCCCTCGGCGATTGGGAGGATATCGCCGCCTTCACCCGTGAGTTCAAGGTGATGGGAGATCTGGTCATCAACCATTGCTCCAGCCGTTCGCTCTGGTTCGAGAACTACAAAGCGGGACAGACGCCCGGCGCCGATTACTTTGTAGAGGCAGCCCCCGACACGGATTTAACTCAGGTGGTGCGGCCGCGCACCTCACCGCTGCTGCGGGAAGTCGCCACGGCTGACGGCGTCCGTCATGTCTGGTGCACCTTCAGCCATGACCAGATCGACCTGAACTTCCGCAGTCCACAGGTGTTACTGGAGTTTTTGCGCATACTGCGCCTGTATCTGGACAAAGGCGTGCGCTGGTTCCGGCTGGATGCGGTGGCGTTTCTCTGGAAAGTCCCCGGAACCTCCTGCATCAACCTGCCGGAGACGCATGAGATGATCCGGCTGTTGCGCCTGCTGATCGAGCATCGCGCTCATGACGCGGTCATCATTACCGAGACCAATATTCCCAACCACGAAAACCTGACCTATTTCGGCAACGCCAACGAAGCCCATCTGATCTACAACTTCTCCTTGCCGCCATTACTAATCAACAGTCTGGTCACCGGCAGTTGCGAGTACCTGAAGAAGTGGCTGATGAGCATGCCGCCGGCGCAACAGGGAACCACTTATCTGAACTTCATCGCCTCCCATGACGGCGTGGGGTTGCGCCCGACAGAGGGTTTGCTGAGCGAGTGGGAGCTGGATGCGCTGGTGTCCACCATGCAGAAGTTCGGCGGCAAGGCCAGCGCCCGCACCGGTCCCGATGGCCAGCCCAAGTTCTATGAGATCAACATCAGTCTATGGAACGCGCTCAGCGGCACCGTGCAGCATGGCCCCGACCATTTGGGCTTCGCCCGTTACCTCTGCGCCCACGCCATCATGCTGGCGCTGGAGGGCGTCCCCGCGTTTTATATTCACAGCCTGCTCGGAACGGAAAATGATCATGAGCGGGTGGAGCACACCGGTCAGTTCCGCTCCATCAATCGTCACATCTGGCGTCAGCAGGATCTGGAGCAGGCGCTGCAAGGGGATGGACATCATCCGAAAGTATTCGCCGCCATGCAGAAGCTGATCGCCACCCGCAAGCGCCAAAAAGCCTTCCATCCCAACGCCACGCAATACACTCTGCACACTGGAGATGCGCTATTCTCATTCTGGCGTCAAAGTCAGGACCGCATGCAAAGCATCTTCGCCATTCATAATGTTTCGGATCAGCCGCAGACCATTAATCTGGCGGAGCTGAATCTGATCTCCACCGATCAGTGGTTCGATTTGATTTCCGAGCAGGCGTTCGAGGATCGGGTGGGCCAGATTATCCTGCGTCCCTACCAGTACATCTGGCTGACCAACGTGAGGCTGTAGGGGAAAACAAAGCGGTATGCCGGTTTGCGGCGCGATAGGGTAAAATCGTGAGCGCATTAACCCATTACTTTGAGCAGCGCCCTCACCGTGTCAGACGCTTCCGCCACAGATCAGCTTGAGCAGGATATTGAACAAACGCTCCTGCGTCACTTCACTGAAGCCCATGCCCGCGTTCCCCAGGTGTACGCGGAGCATATGTCTTCCACCAAAGCCATTCTGCGGCGCCACTGGACACATCGCCGCGATATCCCGGCGGACCTGATGAGCCTGCCGCGAGGGCTGGTCCGCGTCGCCGGCAAGCTGATACGCCGCAAAAAAACAGCGGTACAGACGGAGTTATCAGGCAAGGAACAGGCGATGTTGCGCATCATCACAGAAGAACTGTTGCAGCTGCCCGCTTTGCAAAACCAGATTCAACGTCTGATGGAGCGCCATATTCCAGAACTGCAGGAATGCGGCGAGCTGATGCGTCAGCCGCATATGCAGGGCCATCAGCAGGAGATTCAGTCGTTTTTGAGTCAGCGTATGCAGTCCCTGAGCGGCCCCCGGGAAGGCGGACGCGATCTTCTGGTATTTCTGTTGATCGGCGCACTGGGCAAGAGTCTCGGCGGACAAGCCACCTTCGGCAGCGCCGTCGCCACCGGCAGCGCCATGGCGAGCAGCCTGTATCTGGCGCAGCAATCCTGGTGGGGGGCGCTCTGGGTGCAATGGGCCGGCGCGCCCGCCTGGGTGACCTGGAGTGGAGCCGCCGCTGGCGTAGTCGCCGCCATCGCTATCGCGCCTCTGTTGGCGCCGATATCGGAAATCGCAGTGAACCGTCTGCGCGGAGAACGCTATCTGCATCGACTGGTGGATCAGGTGCAGGAGAATGCCCTGGCCAGCAAAGCCGACGCCCTGGACGCCGCCGGCCTGTTGGCCAGCTACGCGCAACTGGCGCCCGACCTGCTGACGCTATTGCGCAGCATCAGACCCTAGGAATCCAAGTCCCGCTCACTGTTGCTCGGTGACCAGAAAAATATCCTTGTAGGCGGCGTAGATCGAGCCAATCAGCGTCGGTCCCAGCACCAGCATTCCCAGAAGAAGAGGAATCATTGCCGGAATCATGAGTATGAGAGAAATGATTCCATAAAGCAGAAACGGAATGATATTTACCAGACAGCCTTTGAAACTCATAGTGAACGCATCCCAGGGGCCCAGATCGTGAAATACGATCAGCGCCGGCGCGAACCAGGCGCCCATCATCAGCGGTATTAATAATCCCAGATAGATCAGAACCGCCAGCAGGAACTTGGCGTCAGGCGCGCCGCCGAACTGCGCCGCGTCCATGGAGTCCGCCACCGAGGAAAAAAACAATACGCCGCAGATGATCATAATCAATGCGGAGAATCCCAAAACGATGAGGCCGAACAGAATCAACGGCGTCGACTTTTCCTGCACGGCGGCGAACATATCGGCAAACTCAATGCGTCCCGAGGTCGCGCCTCTGCGACTGGCGATCATAAAACCCGCCATCAGCAAAGGCGCCAGAATATTCACCAGAACAATGGAGATCAAAGGCAAAATCCCCACCACAAACATGATCAGAACGTACACGATCATCATGCCCATCCAAGGCCCTGGACCGGCGCGAAATATTGCAAAGCCTTCCGCAATCCAGCTCCAGCCACAGCCAGCGGGCATGCTTTGCGGCGGACCCAGTACGCCGGGCGAATTGGATTCATCCATCACTTCTGAGGACGGCGATTGGTAAGGATTGGGGTCGGACACGGAACAGGCTCCTATTATTAATCAGGCAGGCAAATAGCTTCCTTCTATTTGTCTGCAACGACAGGGTCTGCATATGTCAGGCCCAGCCTCCCGCGGCTGGCCGCCGCGCAGGCGCATCCTTGCGCCTCTTTATTAACACGCCATTAACATACGAATATTATTACTACGCGAATAAATGCTTGGACAGATGAAAGCATAGCAGAGCCCACCCCGAAGCGCGTCAAGGGGGCTAGAGGTAGCCCGCCCGCTTGATGGAAAAGTAGCTGTTGATAACCTGGGCGGTGAGCTTGCTGGGGGCGCAATCTACGAAAAACAGACCTTGTGCGCGCAGTTTTTCCTGTAGCTTGTCCCGCTGGCGCAGATAATCCACCACCCCGGCGTAAACCACCGCCTGATCGAAATTGCGCACGTCCTCCGCAAGCGTCCGATCCAGGGTTTCCTCACGCAGATTCGCCACTAGCACCAAATGACGCTTTTGCAGCAGGCGACAGGCGTTGATGATGTCGTCGCTGTCCTCTTCCCTCAGGTTGGTGGTGAGCACCACCAGAGAACGCTTGCGATATCGCTGCATTAACTCGCGGGCCGCCTCCAGATAATCCGGCGCGGACTTATCCGGGTAAAAGTCGTAGAAGTGGTTGATCAGACGATTGATATTGGTGGCGCCTTTGATTGGCGACGCATGCTTTACGGAAGCGCCGAAACTCATCATGCCCACCGCGTCGCCTTGACGTAAGGCGACATAAGACAACATCAGCAAACAGTTCAGACAGTGGTCGAAGTGCGTACTCACGCCATCCTGCGTCAGCATACGGCGACCGCCATCCAGCAGCAGTATGACCTGCTGATCGCGCTCGTCCTGATACTCCCGGGAAATCAATTTCTGGCGACGGGAAGTGGCTTTCCAGTCGATCTGCCGCTGCGAATCTCCCTGCCGGTATTCCCGCAACTGATGGAAATCCATGCCTTCGCCGCGACGCGGCTTGCGGCGGATGCCCATCTGGCTGGTGTGATTGTCCGTGGCCAGCAATTGATAACCTTCAATGGAGGCGAAGTCTGGAAACACCTTGGCGGAGGTTTCCACGACATGAGTCTGGCGCAACAGCCAGAATCCCGCCACCGAGCGTACGCGGACTTCCGCCCGGGTTAATTCCAGGGGGCCGCGGCGACGGGGCCGCAGTCGATACTCCACGGTTGTGCGGTGACCCGGCTCCATTGGCACAACCAAGGGCAGTCCTTCGAACTCACAATCCACCGGAATATGGTCGTGCACTTCCAGCGTGGCCGCGTAAGGAAAGTCATGAGTTATAGTGAACTTGACGGGAATCCACTGATCCAGCGCCAGATTGTGGCGCACTTCCCGGTGAATCTGCGCCGACGGCAGACGCCAGGACACGAATAGATCCGCCGCCAGCAGCAGGACCGCCACCGTCGCCAGCCCCATCAGCACATTGAAAAAGCCCTCGCCGACCTCGCTCCCTGGCGCCGGCAGCCAATCGCCGTCGCCTGTCCACAGCTCATAGCCCTGCCAGCACAGCAGAGCAAGCGTAACGGCGAGCCCGCAGTAAAGTAACTGCGGACTGGGTTGCACCCCTCTGCGTTTCATTTACGAGGGGCCTCAATCTCTTCCAGCATACCGGCGAGGAGTTTATCGACGCTGACGCCTTCGATCTCCATGTCTGCGGATAGCAGCAAACGATGACGCAGCACCGCTGGGGCCAGTAATTTAACGTCATCGGGCAGGATATAGGGACGCCCTTCCATCAACGCCCTCGCTTTCGCTGCGCGGATCAGATTGATGCTGCCGCGCGGACCCGCTCCGCGGGCGACGCCCGGCCATTCACGAGTGGCGCGGGTAATGCGCACGGCGTAATCCACCACTGCGTCATCCGCCAGAATTTGCCAGGCCGCCGCCTGCCAGGCGCCGACTTCTTCCGGCGTGGTCAGAGCGCTGACCCGGGCCAGATAATCCACTTTGGCGCCGCGGCTGTCATTGACCTGACGTACGATAGAGGCTTCATTTTCCGCGCTGGGGAACTCGATCAACAGCTTCATGATGAAACGGTCCAGCTCCGCTTCCGGCAGCGGATAAGTGCCTTCCTGCTCAATCGGGTTCTGGGTCGCCAGCACCATAAACGGCGTGGGCACCGGGAAAGACGTGCCATCGATAGTGACCTGATATTCCTGCATCACTTCCAGCAGCGCCGCCTGGGTTTTGGCGGGAGCGCGGTTGATCTCGTCGGCCAGCAGCAGGTTGGTGAACGCCGGCCCTTTGCGGATTTTGAAGCTTTGCGTTTCCATGTGGTACATGGAGTGGCCGGTCACGTCGCTGGGCATCAGGTCGGGAGTGAACTGAATGCGTCCGAATTTGCCCTGGAAGGTTTTCGCCAGCGCCCGCACCAGCAGCGTCTTGCCCAGACCGGGAACGCCTTCGATCAGCACGTGTCCGCCGGCCACCAGGGCGATCAGGGTATGTTCGATAATGTCGGACTGCCCCACTATCGCCTTTTCCAGCTCAGACTTCAGAGTCTGCAGTTGCTGGCTGATGGATTGCAGTTGGGATTCTTCGATGTGGGCTTCACTCATAACTTATCCTTTATTCGCTTCAACGCTCGAATAATATTGACAAAACTTACCGGATCATTGGGTATCGGGCCGAACAGGGCCGCTTCCACCGCTTGTTCATTCATTTGAAAATGCTTGGCCAGCTGGGCGATCTGAACCGATTGCTCCAGCCGCGTAATATGCTGCAGCCGCTTGGAAATCGCCTGCCAGGTTTCCGCTCTGACGCTTTCCACCAGAGCCTGCCCTTTATCCATACGCCACAGGAAACGGGCGCTGGCGGCGATATGCTCAAGAATCTGGCGCTGGGTTCCCGGCTCTTCATCCCGCAACGGACCGAAGCGCATGCCCCGATACCACAGCCACAAAAACAGCGTCAGCGCTCCTACCGCAATCGCCGCATAGAAGTGACGCCAGAGCACGGACCCCAGACTGGGGAAGTCCCGGTTGTAATAGAAATGCATAACCCCGCTGTCTCCCGGAGCCATTTGCCACAGCATGTAGGCGTGGTCCTGGCAGCCGATAGCGAAGTTCTTCCACATATCCAGGCTGACCATGTAGGTCACCATGCCGTCGCCATATTCGTACTGCAGCATGCGCGAGGCGCCATCCGGGCCGACGGAGGCGTAAAGATAATCGTCCTGACCATAAAGCGTATCGTTGGACAGGAAATGCACGCCAATGGTGTTTTCATCACCCTCGAACGAGAATTCCGCCTGGGGATACAGCATGGGGCATAGATCTGCTTGCGTGATGCCGACATACCCGCCAATAGTGCTAATGGCGCCCCACAGCTCCTCGTCGAAGTCGCCCTGACCATTGCGCTCCACTTCCACACCGAACTCTTCGAAAATCGGGTCCTGGATTTTTTCCATGCCCTTGAGGTAGGGGTTCTTCGCCGTCACCATCAGGTGACCGCCGCGCTCCACCCACTCCAACAGCGTTTGCGCCCGTTTTTGTGACAGCGAGCCGTAAGCGTCCACCAGCACAATGGCGTCGTCTGTAGACGTTTTCAGCGCAAAATCCGGGTTATCGAAGTCGCGGAAGCTGGGATTGCTCTCCAGCTTATAGCCGCGTTTTTCAATGAATATCTGCGCCGCCAGGAAAGGCTCCCGGCGGGCTTTCTCATTCGGCCCCAGGTCGCGCTCGTACTCGATCCACTCCAGTCCCTGATACCAATAGACGCCCAATGCCACCAGCACCAATACAGCGACGGCGATACCGATAGCGGCGAAGGAATTACTGCGCTGCATGGTCGCCTCCTTCCCGCTCTACATCAAACACGTTGGTCCAGCCCCGGCATAGCTCCTGAAAATGCTCGGCAGTGGGCAGTTCGTGAGCGTAGGCCAGATGCTGCCAGACCCGGGTCAAAACCGCGAAATAGTCGCTGAGCGCGCCGCCTTGACGCCGCTTCACCATCGCCACGCAATCTCCTTCGGTGGCGCCGCGATTCAAACGCAGACCATGGCGATGCACCAAACGAGACAGGCCGCCGCGGTATAACAGACCCAGGGCATCCCGATGTCGCCCTTGCTCCCACAGCGCCCAGGCCTCGTCGGCTAATTGCGGCGGCAGGGACTCTTCACGGATATCAAGATCAAACACGTGGGTCGGCTTGCTCTTCTCCTTACGCTCGATGCGGGGCATCCATGACAACGCCAGGATGGAGTCCCGATAGCGATACAGCAGATATAAAATCAGGCCGATCAGCGTCGCCCAGATCAGCAATTTGAAGATCTGGGCGAAGGATTCGCCAAAGGAAAAGTTGGAACCTTTGAAGTCGTCCAACTGCTTTTCGCGCTTTTCTTCCTGGCGGTCTTCCCACTCTTTCCAGAACTTGGGCGCCTCTTTCTTGACGATATTACGGAAGTCCGGTCCTTTCAGAATCTTCTCGATATCTTCTTTCGCCTTGTCCGGGGTCAGCGCTGATCTTTCCTCGTCCCAGCTTTGGCTGTCCGCCGTTTCAGCCTGTTCCGTCGCCGTCTCTGCGCGAACGGAACCAGAGGGAGGAAGCGCCAGGGCGCCCAACGCCAGGACCAGACACATTGCCTGCGTCACCCGACGCGCAGCCCCGCCTTCGCCGGGCTGAACCGATCCCTTACCATCATCCAGTCGCTGTCCCAGCTGACGGAAAATCAGCTCAAGATCCCAGCCTTCCAGGGTAATGCGGCGATTCAGGTACAAAGAGAAACCACTGGCGGCGTATATAGGGCCGACTAAGGTCATGCCGATGAAGTAACAGGCCGTGTACAGCGGCGCAGCTTCTAAAACGGTCTCCCACTCCAGTTGCACGCCTTGTGGAATGAACATAACGACCAGCCCCACCGCGGCGAGCATCAAAAAGTTCTCCAGATGCACGCCGACAATAGTGACCCAGAAGCTGACCGACGCCGCATTATCGCGATGCAGCACCGTCATACGCTGCTGTCGGTTTTTGCCTTTCAGGCCTTCCAACTGAATCACAGGCAAATCGAACGAGCGGGTCGGACTGAAGCGCCGCCAGGTCAGCGTGGCGAAACATTGCAGAAACATCAGCTTCGACGTTTGCCGCAGGGTTTCCTTTATCGTCGGGGGCGCGCCGAACACCGCGCGGCTCAAGAAATAAAGCTGCCCACGCTCAAACAGCGGCTTCACCCACCACACGGCGATACTGACGTAGTTAATGTCGTCAATCAGTAACCAGCACAACGCCACCACCGGCGTCATCGTCAACAGCCATACTGCGTAGAGCTGCTTCCACCAGCGACGTACAAACTGACACCCCAGGTCCACCGCTTCGTAGTGGTCCCTGGGGCGTAAACGGAAATTGATATTAGCGGGGTTCACGCACCCTCCCGCTGAACACAAAATAACAGGTCACCAACGCCCACATCACAGCGCCTACGCTATATTTCACCGCCACTGGCATGGTGTGATCCGACGACCAGAACGCTTCAATAAAAGCGGCGATCAATAGCATGCCCACCATGCCAAACAGAATGGGCGTGCACGCTTTGGCCGACCGCTTCAGTGACTCCAGGCGGGAGAGATTGCCGGGAGATAACAGAGAAAAGCCCAGCTTAATGCCCGCCGCCCCGGAAAACACTATCGCCGTGAGCTCAAAGGCGCCATGGGCGATAACGAAGGTCCAGAACGGCTCGGTGTAACCAATCTCCGTCAAGTGTCCGGCGACGGCGCCCATATGGATGCCGTTGTAAATCAAAAAGAACAGGCTGCCCAGGGTATACAGAATGCCGGTGGCGAAGGTGCGGAATGCGATACCGATGTTGTTATAGATGTAAAAACCGAACATCTGCACGTCGGTAGACGCTTCTCGCGGCCGCCCCAAGCGTTCTGAGGTGGGATCGTACATCGCTTCGTAGGAAGCGACATCATGCGGGTCCAGCACCAGATTCACTAGATCCGGCTGCAGTTTGATGGCGATGATCAGCACGATGAACGGCAGGTACAACAGAGCGCTGGCCAACCAGACATATTGCTGATTGGCGCGCACCGCCTGGGGAAAGTCATAGCGGATAAACCCAAGAAAGCTCAGCCAGAAATGACTGGGGCGACGGTACAACATCTGATGTCCGCGCAGCATCAGATCATTCAAATAGGAAATCAGGTGCGGCGAATAGCTGCGATGACGCGCGACGGACAAGTGCTGACACAGTCGCCGGTAGGAACTGGCGAAATTGCGATAGCCTGTTGTATCGCCTGTCTCCAGCCTTTGCAGTAATACTGCGTACTCGCTCCAAAAATGCTGCTGTTGGCGCTCAAATACGTCCTGCTTCACTGCCGCTCCTCAGGTGGTTGCGCGATGGATGATGACGGCTCCGGTGCGAAAGGCTCCCGCACAGGCTCGGGTCCCGGCGTTTTACCCAGCAGATAGTTCGCCATCTGATTGAGATTAACGACCGCCGCCTCGTCTTTTTCGTGATGCAACGGCTCCAGAATGTTGGCCAGCTCTTGGCGACGCGCCTGGGACAGCACGCCCGCCCGTTGCGCAAACTGCACGATGGCCTTCTGCTCTTCCGGTTTGAGGGGAACGCTCGGCGCCCGCACGCCCGGCTCCGCCAGCGCCGTCAGGGTCTCCGGGCGACGCGCCCTGACCACCACCGTGCCGGCGGCGATGTCGCCCAGACGCTTGAATTGCTTGTTGCACATCATGGACACCAGCCCCAACGCGTAAAACACAGGCAGAATGTCCGCCGTGCGCAGGAGATTGCGCAACAAGGAAGAAGAAAAGGTAATGGGCGCGCCGTCATCGTGTACGACGATAAGGTTCATCCACTTTTTGCCCGGCGTCGCGGCCCGGTAGACCTCAAACAACACCGGGTAAAACCACTCCAGCACGAAGTAAATAATCAGCGAGATGCCGACGCCGGCTTCTCCAAAAATAGACAGGACAATCATACAGGCCAGGACAACACCCAGCCGAATGAGGAAGTCGGCCATGTACGCCAGCGCGCGGGAAAGCGGCCCGGCGGGAGTGAGATCGAAATCCACGCCTTCCGGCGTTTCTATTGCGATGGAAGTATCCAGCATCCCGGCTTAATCACCTTACTAAGGAGTACATCAAAAAGGGCCCCGTATTTTACAGTAGTTGGCGGACTTGCATAGCCCAATGGGCGTTTCGCACAGCCCAAAGGGCGTCTCGCGCAGTCCAACAGGCGTTTCCAGGCGTTGTGCTCGGTGCGAATGGCCTGCTCAGGAGCCTGCCGCGCCTGAATCCAGCAACTCTCTCTCACGGTTGCGGCCACGGTTGAAATTCAGCTGCGAAACTATCATGCCGGCCAGCATAAGACCACATCCGTAAATGGCTTTTTCGTCCAGGACTTCCTGCAGCATCAGCCACCCTCCCAGCACCGCGAAAACCGTCTCCAGACTGATGATGATGGCGACCCGCGTCGCCGGCGCATGCTGCTGGCCGATCACTTGCAAAGTATAGGCGATTCCCACGGACATGAAGCCCGCATAGGCGATTGACCAGGACGCGCCCCACAGCCCGCTCCAGGTGGGCGTTTCAATGGCGAACGCCACGGCCCAGCTCACCAGGCCGCAGACCAGAAACTGCACGATGGAAATATGCAAAGGGTTAAAACGGGGAGACAGCCATCCGATCATCAATACATGTCCCGCCCAGAAACCGGCGCCGATCAGTTGCAGGGAGTCGCCATAGGAGACGGTAAAGTCTTCGCGCACGCTGAGGTAGAACAGGCCAATGACGCACAGCACGGCGCCAAACCATATTTTGGCCTCGGCGCGCTGTCCCCAGCATAACGCGATCAGTGGCACCAGAATGATATACAACCCGGTTATGAAACCCGCCTTACCGGCGGTGGTGTACTGCAGCCCCACCTGTTGCAGCGAGGCGCCGGCGAACAGAAAGAAGCCCGCCAGACAGCTTCCCAGCAACAGACCTTTGGCCTTGGGTTTGGCCGGAGCCACCCGCTGCAAACGCGGCAATATAATGAGCAGAGGAATCAGTGACAGACCGCCGAGCACAAAGCGGGCGGCGTTGAAAGTAAAGGGGCCTACGTGCTCCATGCCCGCCACCTGGGCGACAAAGGCGAATCCCCAAATCGCCGCCGCGACAATCAACATCGCTTCCGAACGATACGCGCCGACTCTCATCAACTACCTCCATAATCCCCAGGGAAAATATAAAAGTCCAAAGGCCGCAAACAAACCGCCGATTGTATCACAACCGCCTTAAATGGCAGACTTGCCGTTAACAGGCTCAGGCCAAAAAACAAGGGACTTCCATGCAACTTTTTTCCAACGAAGCCAAAAAACCCAGAGTGCTGGTCACCGGCGCCAGCGGCTTTTTAGGCGCGCATATCTGCCGGGCGCTGAATCAGGATTACGAAGTGCTCGCGCAGAGCCATCATTTGACATTGCCGGAGGACTTGGCGCCGTTTCGAGTGCGCCAGGATCTGTGTGACGCAGAGCTGACGCAGGCCATGTTCCGCAATCTGACGCCGGACGCCGTGATCCACGCCGCCGCCTTGTCCGATCCCAATACCTGCCAGCAGCAACCGGAACGCTCTCTGCAGGTGAACGTGGAAGCGACGCGTCTGCTCGCCGCCTTATGCGCGGAGAGAAATATACCGCTGCTGTTCACCTCCACCGATCTGGTGTTCGATGGCCGCCAGGGCGTATACCGGGAAAGCGATCCGGTGAGCCCCATCAATCGCTATGGCGAGCACAAGGTGTTGGCGGAAGAGTCGATCCGCGAACGCCATCCCCTCGCCACCATTGTGCGCCTGCCCTGGATGTTCGGGCTGGGTCTGCTCAAGCCTAGCGGCGTGACGCAATGGCTGGAGCGCCTGCGTCAGGGCGACGCACTCACCGGCTTTGTCGACGAATATCGCTCCGCCGTGGATTACGCCACCGCCGCCCAGGGCATCGTGCGCTTTTTCCAGATGCAACAGGGCCTGACTCTGCATCTGGGCGGTATTGAAACTGTCTCCCGTCATCACTTTCTCAAGGCGCTGGCGCGCACGTTCGAACTTGATGAAGACCTGGTTCAGGAACAAAAACAAAGGGATGTCATCATGCCGGCCAAGCGCCCCCGCGACGTCAGTCTGGACAGCCGCCGCGCCAGGGGACTTGGCTATAAGACCCCGTTCATGGATGAAATGCTGGCGGAATTGCGCAACATTTAGTCACTTTTAAACGCAAATCTGCACAGAGTTCTCACCTTCCGTACAAGTCCGGTTGCAAAACCGTTACGGAATTCCCCTGTTGCGCCGGTCATACTGAGCGACAGGGGGGACCTTTAATGATCGCCAAGAATTGCCAAGCCTGGGTCGACTTTCTGAGCCGAGTCGAATTGCCCGTACTTTCTGAAACCATGCGGGAAATCAACGAGCTCACCGCTACCGGCGACTGTTCCGTACAGCAGCTGGCGGACGTCGTTTTGAAAGACGCCGACCTGACTTCGCAAGTCATTCGTCAGTCCAACACCGCCTTTTATAATCCATCCTGTCAGCCGGTCAGCACCATCAGTCGCTCCATTATGCTGCTGGGATTCGAAACCGTTCGCTCAATCGCCGTGTCATCCCTGGTGATTGACGCGCTGTTAAGCAAATCGCCGCGCATCCATTTGCAGAAAAGTCTGGCCCGCGCGCTGCATGCGGCAGTGCAGGCCAAGCGTCTGCTGGGCAAATTTACGCCCTCGCGCAGTGAAGAGATTTTTATCGCCGCGTTGCTCAGCAATATCGGCGAACTGGCGTTCTGGTCCTGCCGCACGCCGCAGGCGGACGCCCTTGACGAACTGCTGGTGCGGGAAGAGCCGGTCACCGCCCAGAAACAGGTTCTCGGCGCCACCTTCCCCGCTATCACCCGCGGTCTGGTGGACTGCTGGAAACTGGGACCGCTGCTGCAGGCGGTGGTCAGTGGCAACAAAGCGGACAACCAGATGGTGACGCTGATCCGCAGTATCGTTGGACTGGTGGAAGAGGCCGAACAGGGCTGGAATTCCCCCACATTGCGGCAGTCCATCAACCATGTCGCCTCGCAACTGAACGAGCAGCCGGACAACCTGGAGCAGCGCCTGAAAACCAATGCTCAGGAGGCGGCCAAAATCGCCGCAGCCATCGGCATGAAACAGATCGTCAATCATATCCCCGGTCATAACGCCCGCTACGCCGGCGAGCAGACGCCGCCGCAACCTGCGGACCCAACGTTGCAGTTGCAGATTCTGCGCGACCTGTCGGTGATGCTGACGGAAAAGCCCGACATCAACTTGATACTGATGACGGTGGTGGAAGGCCTGCATCGCGCCGTCGGCCTGACCCGCGTGGCGCTGCTGATGACTGATCGCAGCCAGAAACAACTGGTTCCGAAGAAGGTGCTGGGACCACATACCGATCACTGGAAAGAAAACTTCTGCGTCAATCTGGAGTCCGACAGCCTGCTCGCCGCCATGGCGAAAGCGCTGCAAAGCGGCTGTTTCACCAATGCGGACGATCCCGCCTGGCGGATTCTGCGGGGACCGGATTTCGACCGCCTGATCGGTCGCACGCCGAGCATGTTCACCCCGCTGCGCGTAGGTCCGCGCATTGTCGGACTGATTTACGCCGATAACGCAGACTGTCGCACGCGTCCGTCCCCGGAGCAGTTTTTTTCCTTCTGCCACTTCACCCAGCAGGCCCAGCTTGGCTTGTTGCAGTTAACCGAGCAGACGCAAAACCCTAGTTCTTAAAACGGGTCACCAGTTCATACAAATTAGCGGCCACGCCCCGCAGTTGCTCAATGCTGGCGGTGGATTCTCCCGCAGCGGTGGAGCTCGCCTCCGCCAAGTCGGAGATGTTCACCACTTGGCGGTTAACCTCCTCCGCCGCCTGCGCCTGCTGCTCCGCCGTCGCCGCCATTTGGATCGCCATGCCGGCGATAGCGCTGACGGCGTCGGCGATGCCGCTCAACATGGTTTCCGCTTCGATCATCTTCTCCAGACCTGAGCCCGCGCTGGCCTTGCCCCTCTCCGCCACCGCGACGGAACGCTGCGCCAATGCCGTGAGCGTTTCAATAATCTGATGGATTTCTTTGGTCGATTCCTGCGTACGCTGGGCCAGATGCCGCACTTCGTCGGCCACCACAGAAAATCCGCGTCCCTGCTCTCCCGCCCGCGCCGCTTCAATGGCCGCATTCAAGGCCAGGAGATTGGTCTGCTCCGCCACCTGATTGATCATCTGCGCCACCTGGGCGATCTGTTTCGACTGCGACGCCAGCTCCAGCACCGAACCGCCGATTTCCTCCACGACGCCGTGTAATTCTTCGATCGCCCGACGCGTTCCCACCGCCACTTCACGGCCATTTTTGGCCAGCTCGGAAGACTCTTCCGCTTTGTCCGCGGTTTCCTGCACATGCTCTGAAACGGAGCTGATCGCACTGGTCATTTGCTGCATGGCCGCCGCCACTTCCTGGGTTTCCCGTTGTTGGTCGCGCAGACGCTCTCTGGCCATTTCCGCCCTATGCAGCCCCTCTCCCGAGCGTTCGAACATCCGGGCGGACTCCGCCTCGATACGGGTCAATACCGCGTCCAGACGCGCTTTCAAACTCATGATGGCCACCGCCAGCGCGCCCTCTTCCGGGTCGCCGTCGGTATAGGAAAGCACCGCCAGGGGATGACTGAATGAGCGCTCCAGCAGTTTTTGCAGCGTAGCGACCAGATGTTTGCGTCGGTAGGCGGCCATGCCGGCGCAGAGCAACATCACCGCCAGCAACGCCGGTCCCGCCCAGCCGGACACGGCGCCCATTATCCAGGCGATCAGATACGCCAGGGTCGCGGCCACAGGCGCCACGTACTCCAACGGCGGCGGACGCCACCCCCGCGCTTTGCCTCCTTGATTGATCTTGCGATACAAGGCTTCCGCACGTTCAACATCCTTGCGGGCGGGACAGGTGCGCACCGACTCATAGCCGACCACCCGGTTATTCTCGGTCACCGGGGTGACGTAGGCGTTCACCCAGTAATAATCACCGCTCTTGGCCCGGTTTTTCACCAGCCCCATCCAGGGCTTTCCCGCTTGCAGACACTCCCACATGACCTTGAACGCCGCAGGCGGCATATCCGGGTGACGGATCAGGTTATGGGGCTTGCCGATCAACTCTTCTCTGGTGTATCCGCTGATCGTCACAAACACATCGTTGCAATGGGTGATGACGCCTTTCAGATCCGTGGCGGACACCAGCTTTTGCTCCGGCGTGAATTTGATTTCTTTCATTGTGACAGGAAGGTTCTTTCGCATAGTCGCACCTTCGGTTGCTTGTATTTCTCAAACGTTTTGCAAGGCAAAACTGTTTTTCAAAATACAACTATAGCAACTGACTTTAATCAGGCAGGTTGGAAGCGCGCGCGGTATTCCGTCATGGTCAGGCCGGTGGCGAGTTTGAAAAGCTTGCGAAAGGAGCTGGGGTCTTCATAGCCGACATCCCAGATGATGCGCTCCACGGGGGTTACGCTGGTCTCCAGCAGTTCTCTGGCGCGCTGGATGCGAAGTTGCTGCACGTACTGCAGCGGCGACATCCCCAGGGCTTTGCGAAAACGGCGCTGCAGAGTGCGCTCGCCGACGCGGGCCACGGCGGCCATGTCTTCGAGGGCGACCTCCTCCGCCATATGCTCCTGCAGCCACAACTGTAATTTGCGCACCGCGCCATCGCCGTGAGAGAAGTCCGGGGCGAACAATTGATAATACTGCTGGCGGCGAGGGCCGGTATCCACCAGGAAGAACTTGCCCAGATTCATGGTCAGAGAGGCGGACGTCACCCGTTGAATCATGCGCAGGCCCAAATCCATCCAGGCGCTGACGCCGCCCGCGGTGACGATGTCGCCCTGATCCACCAGCAGCTCATCCTCCACCAGCTCCACCAACGGAAACATGGCCTGAAAATCCTTCGCCAGCCGCCAGTGGGTGGTGGCTTTGCGGCCATCCAGTAAACCGGCCCCCGCCAGCGCGAAGCTGCCTGCGCAGGCGGAGGTCATGATGGTTCCCTGCTCATGCAACGCCTGCAATCCGGTTGTCAGCGCCGGTTGGCGCCAGTCCACCGCCAGGGCGTCAAAACAGGGCGGTACGATCAACACATCCGGCGCCGTCTGCAGCGCCTCATGTAAAGGACGGGAGGCCAACCCCGGCTGGCTGGCGTCTTCTCCCGTGCGCCAGAAACTGATCTGCAACTCGGGCCAATGCGGCGACGCCGCCTGACGTCGATATTCTTCCGCCACGGATAACAAGTCTTTCAGTCCAAACACCGCCGACTGCATGGAAGTGGGATAAAGCAGCACGCCCACCTCGTAACGTTTGATGCCTGATTGGGTTTGCACCATGTCGTAATCCACCCCGCATTTGTCGTTTACGACATCAGCATACCTCGCGCCCAGTCCCTAAGATAGTCCTCAACCTGATCAGCCAGCCGAATCCCCATCAGCAATGCGGCGGCGCAGGCTACCTGAACCCTAAATGAAGATGAAAGGAGACGAATATGACTGCGACCAACCTGCCCGCGACTAGCCTACCCAATACGGCATTGCTTTTGATCGACATCCAGAACGACTACTTCCCTGGCGGCGCCATGGAGCTGCATCAATCCGAACAGGCCGCAGCGAAAGCCGCCAGCGTGTTGCGCGGATTCCGCCGCGCCGGCTTGCCGGTGATCCACGTCCAGCATGAAATGGTTGGCGACCGCGGCTTTTTTCTTCCCGGCACCGAAGGACAAAAGATTCACGCCTCCGTCACGCCAGAAGCGGATGAAACCGTCGTCGTGAAAAACTACCCCAGCAGCTTCCTTCGCACTGAACTGGATCAACTCTTGGAGAAGCAGGGCGTCAAGCATCTGGTGATCGTCGGCATGATGACTCACATGTGCGTCAACACCACGGTGCGCGCCGCAGCGGAGCATGGCTACGGCGTCACCCTGATCGGCGACGCCACCGCCACCCGCGACCTTATTCTCGACGGAGAAAGCGTTCCGGCGGAGCATGTGCAAAAGGCCATGCTCGCCAGCGTTATCGGTTTCTTCGCCGAGGTCACGACAGCGGATAGCTTTCTGCAACAACACAACCTGATCTAACTCCCTACCCTGTAAGAAAAAACAGAAAACCGGGCTGTCTGTCACATTCAGGCGGCCCGGCCGCATTTTCCGATTGCATTGCCGCCGCTTTTCATTACCTTTGCCGCCTGATGGAGAGAGTCGCCGCACATGACCGGCGTTTTACAGTATGGACAGTTCATGGACTGCCTGCAGATTACTTTCCCGAATGAAATTCCCCAAAAGCCGTAAGTCTTTTCCCCGTTTCCCCTTTAGCGTGGGGAGGTAGCCGCACAAAGCGCGCAAACCTGGCCGGACCGACTCTTTTCCTGTTGGAGCGTCGGCGGCGGGTACGGACGCCGGCCCGAATTGCACTTGCAGTTTGTCCGGGATGCAGGGAGGCAGGCGGGGAAAAGCGCCAGGGCTCGCCGCAGTGCGGGCGTTGCACGTTAAACGATTAAGAGGCCGGGCCGAAAGGCTGCGGCGTTGGGCGTCGTTTCGGAAATCAGCAGCGTGGCTCTATTGAACTGCAGTTTAAGTTCGCACGAGGATAAAACCCATGAATAAGAAAACGATCCTTCTCTCATTGGCGCTATGCTGGCAAAGCCAGGCCGCAACGGCCGGCGAAGTCGAGGTGCTGCACTACTGGACCTCCGGGGGGGAAGCCGCCGCCATCGACGTGCTGAAGGATCTGGTGAAAAAACGCGGACATACTTGGCGCGACTTCGTGGTGCCGGGCGGCGGCGGCGAGAGCGCTAACGCCGAACTGAAAAAACGCGTGATCCAGGGCGAACCGCCCGCTTCCGCCATGGTCAAGGGCCCAGATATCGAACGCTGGGCCAGATTGGGTTTTCTGCAGAATCTGGATGAATTGGCGCAAAAGCAGCACTGGGATGAAAAGCTTCCCCCTGTGATTGCAGACGTCGCGAAGTTTCGCGGCCATTACGTCTCCACGCCAGTGAACGTGCACCGGGTCAACTGGATGTGGATCAACAAGCGCATTCTCGATGATGTCGGCGTCGCCGTTCCCACCACCTGGGAAGAATTCGAAGCTGCGGCGAAAAAAATTCAGGCCAAAGGCTACCCGGTCATCGCCCATGGCGATCAATCCTGGCAGGACGCCACCGTGTTTGAGTCCGTCGCGCTGGCGGTGGGCGGCGAAGAGTTCTACCGTCTGGCCTTTGTAGAAAACGACTATGGCGTTATCAAAAGCGACACCATGACTAAAGTGCTGGCGCAGTTTCGTCGCCTGCAGCCTTATTTCAAGACCGACTTGAAGAGCCAGGATTGGAACGTCGCCACCCAGGCGGTCATCAATGGTCAAGCCGCGTTCCAGTTCATGGGCGACTGGGCCAAAGGCGAGTTTGAAAAAGCGGGCCAGAAAGCCGGTAAAGATTTCGTCTGCGCGCCCATGCCGGGCACGTCCAGCCAGTTTCTCTACAACATCGACACGCTGGTGATGTTCCAGCTCAAATCCGCAGACGCTCAAGCCGCCCAGCAGGACCTGGCGGACGCGATCATGAGCGAGACCTTCCAGAATGTTTTCAATCTGAAAAAAGGCTCCATCCCTGCGCGCATGGACGTCAGCCTGGATCAGTTCGACGACTGCGCCCGCCTGAGCCGCGCGGATTTTCTGGCGGCGGAGAAAAGCGGCGGCCTACTGCCCAGCATCGCCCACGGCATGGCCACTACCGCGCGGGTGCAGGAAGAGTTCTACGCCGTGTTGCATGAATTTCTGCACGATCCCGGCATGAGCCCGGAAAAAGCCACTGTCACTCTGGCGAAGCGCATGCGCTACGGCTCCTACGCCATCAACTGACGCCCTCCGCGGCGACACTGCCCGCCAACACCTCCGGGGGATGACCCCGGGGGCGTATTTTCATCTTTTTTACGCCGACCTGCGCCGCCAGCAAGGAGGATAAGACTGCGCCATCTCCTCCAGGGGGGATTTTAGGGGGGAATTTTACTGTCTGGATTTAAACGCCTTCCGTAGAAACTACGTAACCCATTGATTAACAAATACAATATGACGCCAGCACGGCTTGGACGGCGGCTTGGTGGGTGTCGCGTATTGCCTATAGCATAGCTCCACCACACGCACTCAAAGCAACAACAAATATAATCGGAAAGGCGTACCTCTATGAAACGTTGTTTTACATGGAACTGCAGGCAAGGCGTCAGCGCTTTGCTGGCGTTAACACTTCTGGCCCTGTTCGGTTGCTCCAACGGGGGCGGCGACAAGGGCGACGGCTCCTCGAACGGCGACGATGGCCTCTACACTCCCACCGCCTCCCAGGCCGTTATTTACTACAAACGCGAAGACAACAACTACGAAGGCTGGGGATTGCACCTGTGGAACGCCTCCGGCGCCGCTTTTAGCCCCGGCGACTATATCAGCGGCGGCGAAACCAGCTGGGCCAAGCCCTTGCCCGCCACGGGCGTGAGCACTAAATACGGCGCCTACTACGTGGTGGATTTCGACAGCGCCGCCTGGTCCTCGTTCAATCTGATCATGCACAACGGCGACGACAAGGATCTTGGCGGCCAGGACCACACCTACACTAAAGCGACGCTGGGCGATGACGCCTTTTCTTTCAGCGGCGTGGCCGTGCTCTACCCTGACCCGCTGGAGAGCCCTCCCGTCGCATTGGAAGGCGCGAAAGCCCATTGGCTGGACGCCAACCTCATCGCCTATAACGGCTCCGGCAGCGTGCGTCTGTATCACTCCGCCAGCGCCGCGATTACCGTGAACGCCACCACTGGCGAGCTGAGCGGCGGCGATGCGATAGAACTGACCTCCGCCAGCCTGAGCGATCAGGTCAAAGCTCGCTTTCCGCATCTGGCCTCCTACAGCGCCTGGGCTTTGCCCGACTCCGCCGACGCCAAAGCGTTGCTGAAAGAACAACTGATCGTGGCGCAATTCAGCGCCGGCGGCGAATTACGCGGCGCCACACAAGTGCAGACCCGCGGCGCGTTGGACGCGCTGTATGCGGACGCCGCAGCGGATGCGCAACTGGGCGCGGTCACCGCCGGAAACACCACCTATAAACTCTGGGCGCCCACCGCGCAAAGCGTCAAAGTAAAACGCTACGACGCGGATAAGAACCTGCTTTCCGCCGACGCCATGGCCGCAGACCCAAGCAGCGGCGTCTGGACCTTCGCCAGCGATCAGAACGACAACGGCCGCTACTACCGCTATGAAGTGAAGGTCTACCACTACCAGACCGGCGCCGTGGAAACCTTCGATGTTACCGACCCCTACTCCCTCAGTCTCTCCACCAACAGCGAATACAGTCAGGTGGCGGATTTGAGCGACGTCGCCCTGCAACCGGGCGACTGGAGCGCAGACGCCGACACCTCCGCTTACGCCGTGTCAGCGCCGGAGGACATCATCATTTACGAAACCCATGTACGCGATTTCAGCGGTGCGGATAAGAACGGCACAGCCGCCTACAATGGCAAGTTCCTGGCCTACACCGAGCCTGGCCGTGAAAGCATGACGCACTTGCAGGCGCTGAAAGACGCCGGCTTGACCCATGTCCACCTGTTGCCGGTCTTCGACATCGCCACCGTTGATGAGCGCAGCGGCTCCCGCGCCGATCTGGACAGCACCAAAGCGGAGTTCTGCGCCCTCAACAGTGCGGCCACTCTGTGCGGCGACGGGACCGTAGCGGACTCCGCTACCCTGCGCAGCGTACTGGAAGCCTGTGATCCCGCCACCGGTTGCGCCCAGGCCTTGATGAACGATCTGCGGGCGCTGGACAGTTTCAACTGGGGCTACGATCCATACCATTACACCGCGCCGGAAGGCGGCTACGCCAATGATCCGGAAGGAACGTCGCGCATTCTGGAGTTCCGTCGCATGGTGAAAGCGCTGCATGACATGGGACTGAATGTGGTGATGGATGTGGTGTACAACCACACCAACGCCGCCGGCGCGGCGGAAAAATCAGTGCTGGATAAAATCGTTCCCGGCTATTACCAGCGTCTGAATCCTGAATCCGGCGCGGTGGAGAACTCCACCTGCTGTTCCAATACCGCCACCGAAGCCGCCATGTTCCAAAAACTGATGGAAGACTCGCTGGTGGTGTGGGCTCGTGACTATCACATTGACTCTTTCCGCTTCGACCTGATGGGTCACCATCCCAAGGCCGGCATCGAGTCAGCGCTCGCCAAAGTGCGCGCCGTGCGCAGCAACGTCTACTTCTATGGCGAAGGCTGGAATTTCGGCGAAGTGCAGAACGACGCCCGCTTCGTCCAGGCCACGCAGCTCAATCTCGGCGGCAGCCAGATCGGCACCTTCACCGACCGCCTGCGGGATGCGGTTCGCGGCGGCGGCCCCTTCGATTCCGCCGACAGCCTGCGCGCCAACCAGGGCTTCGCTAACGGACTGTATAACCTGCCCAACGAGCTCAACAGTGGTTCCGAGGCGGAAAAATCTTCCTTGCTGCACCTGAGCGATAATATCCGCGTCGGCATGGCCGGAAACCTCACCGACTTCGTACTGGTAGACGCGTCCGGCGCCACCAATGTCGGCTCCAACCTGGATTACAACGGGCAGCCCACCGCCTATGCGAAAGATCCCGCCGACACCATCAACTATGTCTCCAAGCATGACAACCAGACCCTGTGGGATAACAACCAATACAAGGCCGCTTCGGACGTCAACGCCCAGGATCGCGCACGTATGCAGATGCTCGCGCTCAGCATTCCATTGCTCAGTCAGGGCGTGCCGTTCCTGCACATGGGATCGGACATCCTGCGCTCCAAATCCATGCAGCGCGACAGTTACGACTCCGGCGACTGGTTCAATAAAGTGGACTTCAGCTACACCGACAATAACTGGAACGTCGGTCTGCCCAGAGAAGACAAAGACGGCGCCAACTGGCCGCTGATCCAGAATGTGATCGCCAACGTCAATGCGCAGGCGTCCACCGCGCAGATCACTGACGCCGCCGCCGTATTCCGCGACTTCCTGCGCGTCCGTAGCGGCAGCAAACTGTTCCGTCTGGAGAACGCCGCCGATATCAAAGCGCGAGTAGACTTCCATAATGTGGGTGCAAGCCAGATTCCCGGTCTGATCGCCATGTCCATCGACGATGGAGCCGGCCTGACCGACCTGGACCCCAACCATGACGCCATCGTGGTCATCATCAACGCCAGCGGCGCGCAGCAGACCATCGCCGTTCCCGGCGCCAGCGGTTTCCAACTGATCGACGCGCAGGCGTCCGGCGCCGATCCTGTGGCGGCGAGCGCAACAAGCAGCGGCGATAGCTTCACCGTCCCCGCCCTCACCAGCGCGGTCTTCGTCAAACCCCAGGGCGCGTCGCAAGGAACCGGCCTGCCGGTGAATTACGACAACAAAGATCCCTCTGCGATTCCACCGTATGGCCCGACCACCCTGTATCTGCGTGGCGATATGAACGGCTGGGGAACTGAAACGCCCCTGACCTTCAGCAGCAATGGCGACTATGTCGCTACTTTGACCCTGGCTGCGGGGAGCTACGGCCTGAAAATCGCCGATGCGGACTGGGCCGCCATCAACTTCGGCGGTGGCCTGACGCTGACGCCGGGGGAAACCGCCGCACTTACCGCCGGCGGCGATAACCTCAGCCTGACCCTGACGGAAGAAAGCCAAGTCACCTTCCGCTTTAACGCTTCCGATAAAGATGCGACCACACTGACCCTGACCACTGCCACTGTGGCTGAAATGAAGTAACCTCTTCAGACAAGCCATTCATTCCATCCGACGCTTGGCGCCAGCAATGGCTCAAGCGTCGGTTTGTTTTCCGCGCTGGCCAACCACTTCTTTTCTCAGTCTTTCAGCACTATGTCTTTTAGCCAATTGAAAGCAGCCCCCCTCTTCTGAATACTCTCACAATTACAGTGCCTAGGTAATCAAGACCACTGCAAATAAGTAACTAGCGAACCCTATTGAATCTAAGGATTGATATGCAGCCCCTCACTAAACTATCTACTTATGAATTCAACATACGCTCATTCCACCCCGAAAAAGATTTTGGTTGGAGTGGCCTGATGTTTGAAGGTGACAAAAGAGGGTTTTCCTTAAACCCTAGCGGTACAGAGCTAGTCACTTCGCGGATCTGGCAAAAATTTAAATTAAATACTGAAACAGGGGAAATAAAGTACCCGGAGACTAAATCTGACCGCTCCAAGGCTCCATGGAGCAAGGATTATAGAGAATATTTGGGACGTCTGGCGCCCAAAGGAGTTATTCAACATATCCGACCAATAAGAACCCAGCAAAATATATGCAGCATACAAATTGAAGGGCATTATGGAGGAGAAAACCACGCAATGCCCGCCTCTCCTGAGCTTAAGGAGAGCATAGGCGTCACCTACGTCCCGACCTTAGATGTACGCTATAAACTGGCTGTTGATGTCGACCGCACAAATAATCATATAGATATTGTCCTTTATGTAACTGGTGACGGATTTCCGAATTGCGAAGCCTTTGTCGTCGATAAGCTAGGTAAGGCGGTATTTCTGGGCGTACATGTGCGTAAAGGCGCGGCTCCAGTTAGCTTGGCTTTGAATTTAGACTACCCCATGATAGCGTGCGCTATTCGTTTACCCTTAGATTCTCAAGGAAATTTTGTCGGAACAGTAGGAGACGAACTACTGCGACGTCGTAATAACTCTGACAAGCTGGTGTACGAGAATATTACTAAGTGGAACCATCGCTTTTTAGTTTCTAATCCAAATAGAAACCATTGTATGGGCCTAGAGGATTATAAAAAGATTACAGAGTGTTTTTCTAAATGAAAAAGTTACATATTGGTCTCTTGCTGATTATTATGTCGCCTATTGCCGCCTGCGGAGAAAAAGCGGTTTCGCCAGAACCAGAAATCTATCTATTGCCAGATAATTTTGTAGGTAAGTTTTATATCCTGTTTAACACGCCTGCTGGAGAGCCTGTCAGGCATGTGAAGGGTAGTCGGATTTATGAAATTCCCCCATCAGGCGTTTTGCTAACCCAAGGGAAGCTGAACGAAGGTTGGATAGCCGCAGAAGACGTAAAATATTACTACGTCGGGGAAGACGGCCAGCGCGTAGAAATTAAAGGCAGATGGACAACGAGCCTGGATGATACGCCAGAAAACAGAAACGACCCTGAGCTTACAATTTTTGGCGGCGGCGTTGGGGTTATTTCAGACGCAAGCATTCCCTGCAGCGTGACATACCAGTCTTACTATGTCGGGTTAAAAGCAGACGTGCTGGAGGGAAAAAATCAGTTTGGATTAGAAGAGTATTTGGATACACACCCATTCCAGTGCCCATAGTATTTTCTTCTTTCAATGCGATCTGGGAAACCAGGGTCTTAGAGAAACGTAGGTTGGATAAGCAACGCGCCATCCAACGCCCCGTTTTTCACAACCGCCAACTTAATACTGACTTGAGAGCGAATCACTGGCTGGTCAGCAGCGTTGGAAGGCGCTTCGCTTTTCCAACCTACATTTTTTCGAGCTACTTCTTTTTCCCGACCGACTTAAGAAAGCGCAGCGCCTCTAATTGGCCCCTTCAGCAGGTCGTTTCATCTTGCCTAATCCGCCCTGAAAAAGTAACAAGCTGTCTTGCAACCCATTGAATATTAGTAAAATTTAACAAAAGCTTTATATTTTTACTTTATTTAATCCAGGTCATTTTCTGGTACAGTAACCGCCTTTTGCAGTACCCATCCCCAGTTACGTTCCGAAACCAGGGATTAATTTATACATTCACAGCGAGGTGAAAACGTGAAAGCAAAATGGTTATTGGCGGGTTTGTGTTGCATCAGCAGCTCTGTATTCGCAAGCTGGCAGCTGAACAACGAAGAATCTAAGTTAAGCTTTGTCTCCATCAAGGCCACCGACGTGGCGGAAGTGCACCACTTCGGTCAGTTGAGCGGCAGCATCAGCGACGCGGGCGACGCCGTACTGGAAATCGACCTGAACAGCGTGGCCACCAGCATCGACATCCGTAATGAACGGATGAAGAAAGAGCTTTTCCAGACCGGACAGTTCCCGAAAGCGACCTACAGCGTAAAACTCGATCCTGAGCTGCTGAAAAAAGTCACTCCCGGCGCGTCCATCATCACCAGCATTGACGGTTCTCTGGAACTGCACGATGTGAAGAAAGAAGTGAAAGCGGAAGTCGTGATCAATCGCGTCTCCGACAAGCAGGTCGTGGTTTCCACGCTGCAGCCGCTGGTTATCAACGCCGCGGATTTCGCTCTGAAAGACGGCGTCATGAAGCTGAAGGATCTCGCCAAACTGCCTTCCATCAGCATTTCCGTTCCCGTCACCTTCAATTTGACGTTTGACGCTAAATAAGGCGGCCGCATCCCCCGCCCAGGCGGGGGATCACGCTTTCTGCGTTTATTCGGCGACGCCGTAACACCCCTTCCTAATTCAGATTCTTAAAGTCGATTTTGATTTTATCGTCATCGGAGCCTCCGCAACCGTCGGAAAAGTACCAGACGTCGCCTTTGCGCCGATTCATTTCCTCGTGCACCAGTTCAAAGCAACCGCCTCCCTGCACTTTAACGAAACGGCGCCCGGCGCTGTCCTCAAAACTCTCCACGGCGTCAGGCGGGTATTCCCCCTCCTGGTTATAGATTTTGGCGTCCGTGAGCGCCTGATCCAGACGGCGGTCAAAACGTTTTGGCGTCGCCTCATCGTCATCAGCCGTCGCATTGTCGCGGGCGTATCCCAGGGCGCTATCCAGCAGCCTTTTCTTTGGTGGTTCTACGACTGGAGCGTCCTGCACTCTCAGGGTCGTCACGGCAGGCTTCTTTTGCTGTGTGTCCGGTGTCGGCGGCGTCTCAGGTTCAGTGGGGGGCGTTGGCGCTTTAGCGACGCTCTGCCTGGGCTCTGCGGGCTTCGTTGGCGGCGGTTTAGGGGTTGGCGGAGGCGCGGTCGCTGGCGGCGCGGGCTCGGATTCCGCCAGCGGCGTATCGTTCGCGGGAGTCTCCGGCTCAGCCAAGGGCTCTACAGGGGCCTGCGGACGACTTGTGGAAAAATTCAGCTGGACGCTGATTGTGGAGGTTTGCGCTCGCGGAGCCGGTGATTTTTCCAGCGAAGGTAATAACAAAAACCCCAAATGCGCCAGTGCGGAACTCAGCGTCGCCGCCCAAAACAGCCTGCTGCGCCGGTTTTCTGATCGATTAGAGCATGCTTCCGCATCCGCGTTGTTGAAGTTTGCAATTTCCACTTAAGCGTCGCGATCTCACCTGATATCCTTCCGCCGCGCATTTAAGCACTTTTTCGGGGCGCGACTCAATTGCGCGCAACGCCCTTTTATTCCCGACCGAAGGATAAGTTGGAACCAACGCATTTTATGATCACGAATAATCCTAAAATCAAAGCCTTGCTGAATATCGGCCCCCCCAAAGATTTCGACTGGCCGGACTACGTGGCGCAGTACGGTTTTAACCAGGATGACATCCCCGAACTTATCCAGGTTTTGACGGATGAGAGCCTTAATCTCGAAGACGAAAACAGCAGCCTGTCATGGGCTCCGTTGCACGCCTGTCGTACGCTGGGGCAGTTACAGGCGGAACGCGCCGTTATGCCTTTGCTGCACAGTTTCGACTTTCTCTACATTCAGGACTGGGCCCTGTCGGAAATTCATCGCGCCTTCGCCATGATCGGTCCCGTGGCCATCGCGCCGCTGGCGAGGAAGCTGCAGGAGCCCGCCGAAGACGAGTTGATTCCCGCACTGGCGATCAAGGCGCTGGCGGCTATCGCCGTCGCGCAACCGGCGCACAAAGATCAGGTGGTGGAGATTTTCCGCGAATACATGGAGTTTCCGAACCGAGCCGCCAAAGTCCTCAACGGCATATTGGTAGCGCGCCTGCTGGAGCTGAACGCCACTCAAGCCATCGACGGCATCCGCCGGTTATATGCGCACAACTGCGTGGACCTGATCTGCGGCGGCGATCTGGAGGACGCGGAAATCAGCCTGGGCTTCCGCAAAGAGCGATCCACGCCCCGACTCAGCATCGAGGAACTGCTGGACCTGGAAGAATATGGCGCGCAACGCCAACAGGAAGAGCCCGAACCACCGCCGCTTCCCATCAATCGCAAAATCGGCCGCAACGATCCCTGCGTGTGCGGCAGCGGCCATAAATACAAAAAGTGTTGTGGGGTGAGTTAAGCAATTCTCTTGCTATCGGCCTGACTGATCATAGATGTCAGGCCGTCATACGCTCCGCCAGGCACAGCTCCATGATGCGCCACTGCACTTTCTCGATGTGCTCATAAATTTCCGCTATTTCCGTTTCCGCCATGTCTTGCAGATTTAACAAGGACGCGGTCTGGCTATGAGGAAAGCCAAGCAGGTTAAAGACGCCGCTTTCATGAATCGCGGCCGCGATATACCTGGATAACCGCTGACGATCCCAGCCCTCAAAGTATTCCTCCAGCTCCAGATCCTCCGTCGCCTCCTCGCATTCATAGAGAAAATCATCCCAAAACCTGACGCCTTCCTCGCTCATCACAGACTTCATCAACGCCAGCTTCTCCTGTAGCACCGCTTTATTGTTGGAGACGGACGCCAGATCACAGGCGTTCATAGCGCTTATTTCCGCTGCGGTTTTTAAAAAAATACTTTTATCACCCATAGACACCCAAGTTAATTGATCACTATTAAATTTATTTAACGCTTATTTTTCATTCGCTTAGGAACTTCCTCAGGAACCCCAAGTCGAAGTTTTGCGCGCTGAGTGACGCCTCCAGGCTGACTCCACGCGCATCGTCTTTTTTTGAGTAGTAGAGGTAGTCATGATTATCAGAAGGATAGCGGAGTTTGACCAGACAGTGGTCATGTCGGGACTGACGGGACGATCTCAGGCCGCTTCGGAGGGCGCCTGCCATAACTTCACCATCAACTGGCTGAGCCTGATGTTTCAGGACAACGGCGACATCAGGCGCGCCAAACAGCGGATGGCGAAGTTAGGAGTGCGTTCCGGCGCTGGCAACCCGGTGCTGCAGAAAGCCTTTGGGGATCGCTGGGGAGAAGGCGGCAATTCCTACAAGATGGCGGACAAACTGATGATACAGATACGCGGCCTGAAAGAAGTCGCGCTTCTAAAAGACTACTCTCACTTCAGCCAGCGCTGGCTGGAAAGCGCGCTGATGACGCCGCAATACGCCGGTTACATCTATTCTTTCTGGTTTCCGATGAAAGTGGTCGGCGCCGACGGCGCGCACACGATTGGCTTCTTCCGCTCCGTTTCCGGTCGCCAGGGACAGCTCGTTCCCAATGACGCCACCATCGTCGTGTTCGATCCCAACTACGGTGAGTTTCACGTGCCGGAAGCGGAGTTCCATAAGTGGTTCCGTAAATTCAGAACGTACTACGGCGGAACCGTCACCTCGCATATGGTGAAGTGCGTGGCGCCGATTTGATTTACTCGTCGACGGTCGGATCGTCGTCTTCCTGGCGGCGTCCATCCGGCCTCTTGCCGCCCCAGCGCCCGGCGACAAACCGGGTTCCCCCCTGCACCAGCTTCCCACCTAATTTCAGCGAACCGTATACAACGCCGGCGACGCCTTTGTGGGTCTCATCCACCACTCTCGCCACGGGCCGCACAATGGGTATTCTGGCCAGCACCTCATGAGGATCGCGAGCGATGGCCCGGTGCATGGATTCCACCGCGCCCACCGTTTGCAGATAGCCATCCGCCAGTAAATCCACCACACCCGCCGCCAGCTGCCCGTCTCGCCACACCGCCGCCTCAGGCGCCGCAACCGGCGTCAGTGAAATGGTTTGTCGCAACGGCTGCGCGCTTCCTTGAGACGCGTCTTCTTCACACCATTGCTGAATCTGGCGGTATACGCGATTGCAGTGCGCCAGGGGAATATGCGGCACGCCCTCGAAATGAGCGAAGCGGCTGTCCGCCGGCGCTGCGCGGGGATGGGCGCTGGTCTGGGTGACCAGACTGTCGCCGACCAGTTTGTTAATGAGACTGCCGTTTTTCGGGGACACCGAACCACTGATAAAGCAGTGTCTGGCGCCGGGATAAAAGCCGCGTCCCGGCGTCGCCGACGGCGCCGGGTCCAGCCCCTCACGCAGGTCGCGGACGCCCTCGCTGCGGCCGTCGATCCAGTCCGCCCACTGACTGATGTAATCCCGGGGAAACTCACGCACCAATGCACTGATGCGATGGCCCATTTGTTCAAAAGGCGATCCCTCATGCGGAGATCCAATGTAGAAACAGCGCTTGAGTTTCGGCAACCAGGGAGCGTCGGACAGATCCGCCGATTTCTGCGCACTGCGCATCACCAGTCCGCCCATGCTGAAACCGATCAGAATGATTTCGTCAATTTCCAGCGGATAGGCGGCGAACAAACGCGTCATCAACTGGGAAAAGCGCAGTCCGTTCTCCTGCACCGGCAGCCCGCTGTTGTAGCGCAAAAACAGGGGGGTGTATCCGAAGTCACGTTGCAGCCTCAAGCCATAATTATCCGGCTTGGGCGCCATAGCCGCCTCGGCCTGCCGGGGTTTGATATCCCAGATGCTTTCCAGGTTGGTGAGCCCGTGCAGCAAGACGACGATTTTGTTGGACAGCACCAGCCCGGAGCGCAACGCCAGCGTCTCATCCAACGGCAATGGCCGTCGCTGATGATAGAAATCCATCTCAATCGCCAGCGGGTTGCCCCGTCGCGCCAGATAATCGCCGAAGACGCCGTTCAGGGCCGCCTGCCCGAGGCCACCCCAACGTCGCCAATCCAGAGGTTTTGTTTCCCTGTCCGCCATCGCTCTCTCCCGCCCTTCGGCATTGCGACCGCTATGCGCCGGTCAAAGTCGCTCGTCCCTCGAAGTCGTCATCGTTGGCGACGCGTGCGCTAAATAATCGCACACCGCCGCCGCATCCCCACGAAAACAAATACGCTCCGCACGCTTGTTCAATTGATAGGCGTACATAGGATCATAATAGTCTTCCAATAAACATCTGATCCAATCCCGGTGCAAAACGGGATCTCCCCGCCGATGCCGCGCCAGCGCCGCCTCCAGCATCTCGCCCAGTTGTTGATAGCGCAACCCGCCCAAGCGCGTGCGGATGTTGAACATCGATTGACGCAGATCGTCGGCGAAACGCTCAAAGCCTTCCTCCTCGCCCTGGCTGCGCCGCCACTCGTGCAATTTATGCAGAATATAGTTACGAAAACTGTGCTCCACTCGTTGTTCCAGCGCGACTTCAACCACCACCAGCGGCGCTTGCGCCATGGCCCGCCTTAGACACTGAGGCAATGCGCAGCGACCAATCAGATGACTTTCGTCCTCCAGCAAGAGCGGAGCCTCCGCAAAGCCGTGACGCTGGCGCAATACCGCCACCGCCAGGGCGTTTTCAAAGTCGATTTGCGAAGGCTGCCCTTCAGCACGACGGCCAAAGGCGCTACCGCGATGATGGGCCAGACGCTCCAGATCCACCGCTCCCGGAAGGCGCATAAGCAAGTCAGTCTTGCCGCCGCCGGTATGTCCCGCCAGCAGAACGAAACGGGCTTCCTGACAAATCCTTTCCAGTGACTCAATCAGAAAGCGCCGCATAGCCTTGTATCCACCCAGAATACGAGGGTACGCCACGCCGCTTTCCGCCAGCCACTGCTGACAAATACTGGAACGCAGACCACCGCGGAAACAATACAGATATCCCTGCGGATGTCGCTGCGCAAACTCCCGCCAGCCCTGCACCCGCGCCTCTTTCACCTCACCATGCACCAGCCGGTGTCCCAACGTTATCGCCGCCTGCTGGCCGTGACGCTTATAACAGCTTCCCACCTGCGCCCGTTCGTCATCGGTCATCAACGGCAGATTAACGGCGTCGGGAAAAGCGCCTTTGTGAAACTCCACCGGAGCGCGCGTGTCGAGCAGCGGCGCGCCGGACAGGAACACATTGAGGTAGTCGTCTGTATCCTGTCTGTCACCTGATTCGGTCATTCACGCCACCTCGATGCGCGGCCCGTCGCGATAGGCCTGCAAAGTTCCTATCAGCGCAGGCGCTATACCGGCGTCCTTCAATATGCGCTCCAGCGCGTCTCTGCCTTCAGGGGCGACAGCGATCAGCAGTCCTCCGCTGGTCTGGGGATCGCAGAGCAACAAGCGCTGTTCCCCCGTCATCTCTCCCAGACGCGCGCCGTAACTGTCGAAATTACGCCGCGCGCCGCCAGGCACGCAGCCTTGCTGGATGTAGTCCAACACTGGCGACAGGCGGGGAATGGCGGCGTAATTCAATTGCGCTTTCAGTCCAGAGCCTTCGCACATCTCCAACAGGTGCCCCATCAGCCCGAACCCTGTCACGTCAGTCATCGCGCAGACTTCCGTCAAGCGCGCCGCCTCCGCGCCGACCCGGTTCAACGCGCACATTTGCTCAAGGGCCAAGTGGGCGTGTTGCGGCTGAAGTTTCTTTTGCTTTTGCGCGGTGGTCAGCACGCCGACGCCCAGTGGCTTGGTGAGATAGAGCAGACTGCCGGGGACAGCGGCGTCGTTGCGTTTGAGATGTGCAGGTGTCGTGGAGCCGGTGACCGCCAGCCCGAAAATGGGCTCCGGCGCGTCGATACTGTGTCCGCCCGCCAGCATGATTCCCGCTTCATGGCAGGTGTGGCGTCCGCCTTCCACCACGCGCTGGGCGATCTCCGCTGGCAGGGTATTCACCGGCCAACCGAGGATGGCCACCGCCATCAAAGGCTCGCCGCCCATGGCGTAGATATCGCTGATGGCGTTGGCGGCGGCGATGCGTCCAAAGTCGAACGGATCGTCGACGATGGGCATGAAAAAATCCGTGGTGCTGAGAATGATGCGCCCGTCGCCCAGATCATAGGCGGCGGCGTCGTCTTTCGACGCATTGCCCACCAGCAGCCGGGGATCGTTGATGGGCGGCAATTGGGAAAGAAGAATACGGTCGAGAATTGCAGGAGAAATCTTACAGCCGCAGCCAGCGCCGTGACTGAATTCCGTGAGCTTGATCGATGCGTCTTGCATACGCCCCTCCGTTGACGATGGAAGGACGTATGATAGGTCTTCGCTGACGCCTTGTCACAGCGCTGAGCGCCGCTATGCCGACTGCGTCGCGACTTCCCTGGACACCGCGCGGGAAAGCAGAAACACACACCACCACATGGGCGCAATGACCAGAGCGGTGGAAAGGATATCGGCGACGCTATGGTACTCCTGATACAGCATCAGCAATGCGTATCCCAGCAACCCGCTCATGGCGGGAATACGCAAACGCGGCGCGGCGGCGATCAGGCTGAGGGTGATGACGATCGCCACAGCGGAGTGAGTGCTGTAATCCATGCCCAGCGCGGGCCATATATCCAGGGTGTGATCAACCCACCGCACCGTGTAGGCGATAGCCAGGCCGCCAAACAGCGTCAGCGACAATCGGCCTGCCGCCGCCCAGCGACGACGCCACAGGGTGTAACCCAACAGCATCAGCGTCACCAGACCAAGCAACGGGTTATAACTGTCGGCGATAGCGTCGAGAATTTCGTACACGAAAAAATCACTCCTTGAAGGCTGAAGGGTAAAAGGCGCATGGGTGCGCCTGCCCGGCGACTAGGCTATCACAGTCGCGCATCGGCAGAGTAAGTTCTGATACAGCCGGGACGTATTTACGTCAAATTTTTCCAGGTTAGTCAAAAGTCTGTATTGATCAAACAGTTACAACGAGCGATGCTGATCACAGTCGATCGCCGTCACGGTTCTCCCTCAAGGCGGCGCCTATTCCGGTTCAAGGAGCTGAACAATGGATTACAGACATTTTGTCGTGCTGGCGGCCCTGCTGGCGCTGACAGGCTGCGACTCCGCCGCGAGCGAACACTGGCAGGGGTATGTCGAAGGCGATTCAATATTTATCGCAGCGCCCTCCGCTGGCGCGCTCACGGAGATTGCAGTGGAGGAAGGCGATCAAGTCAGCGCCGACGCCCACCTGTTCAGCATTGACGATGAGCCCCAACGCGCAGCGGAGCAACAGGCCGAAGCGCAATTACAGCGCGCCCGCGCTGAACTGGCGGACTTGGAGAAGGGCAAACGGCCGCAGGAACTGGCGGTGATCGAAGCCCAATACGAACAAGCCCAGGCCGCCGCCGAACTCTCCTCCAAACAGCTGCTGCGCACACGTGATCTTTACGCCAACAAACTGGCCAGCCGCTCCAGCCTGGACGAAGCGGAGACCGCCCACACACGTAATCTCCGCCAGATTCAGGAAATTGAAGCGCAACTGAATTCCGCCCGTCTCGCCGCCCGTTCCGACCAGTTGGAGGCGGCCAAGGCGCAAGTGGCGGCGGCGCAGGCCAGCCTGCGGGAAGCGCGCTGGAGTCTGCAGCAAAAACAACAGGCGGCGCCAACGCAGGCGCTGGTGCGGCAGGTGCTATATCGCCCGGGTGAATTTGTGCCCGCCGGACAGCCTGTGGTGGAACTATTGCCGCCGGAGCGGATCAACGTGCGCTTTTTCGTACCGGAAACGGCGTTGCATGCAATAAAAACCGGTGATCAGGTCAGCGTCCATTGTGATGGCTGCGGCGCGCCGTTTATGGCAACCGTGCGCTATATCAGCCCCAACGCGGAATTCACGCCGCCCTATATCTACAGCAAAGAGAGTCGGGACAAGTTTGTGTATCTGGTGAAAGCCTGGCCCGCCGCAGACAGATCGCCGCAACTGCATCCGGGGCAACCCGTGGACGTAGCGCCGCCCGGGCTGAATGCGCATGAATAACCGCGAGGAGATTATCAAGGTCAAGGACATGTCGAAGTCCTTCGGCGGTAAGGTGGCGGTGGATAAGGTCAGCCTCAGTGTATACAAGGGCGATATTTTCGGCTTTCTGGGCCCCAACGGCAGCGGCAAAACCACCACCATTCGCCTGCTGTGCGGATTGCTCACGCCGGATGAGGGAGAAGGCCGCTGTCTCGGATACGACATTATCAAGGAAGCCCGTCATATCAAGCGCCAGGTCGGCTACATGACCCAGCGCTTCAGCTTTTATGAAGACCTCAGCGTGCGGGAGAATCTGGAGTTCGTCGCCCGCATGTACCATTTGCAGGAGCGCCGCAAAGCGGTGGACGAAGCGCTGGATAATCTGGGGATGAAAAGCCGCCAGACGCAACTGGCGGGGGAACTGTCCGGCGGCTGGAAACAACGGCTGGCGCTGACCGCCTGTATGCTGCACAAGCCCAAGCTGTTGCTGCTGGACGAGCCTACGTCCGGGGTTGATCCGGAAGCGCGGCGGGATTTCTGGGAGGAGATCCATCGCCTGGCGGATGAAGGCGTCACTGTGCTGGTGTCCACGCACTACATGGACGAAGCCGAGCGCTGCAACCGCCTCGCTTATATTGCTTACGGCCACCTGGTGGGCGAAGGGTCGCCCCGGTCTCTGATCGCCGATTCCGGACTGGCCACTTGGCGCATTGAAAGCGCCGACATTCATCAGGTGGCGGAAAAGCTCAAGCGTATCGACGCGGTGGAACAGGTAGCGCCGTTTGGAACCCGTTTGTTTGTGTCCGGCACGGACGCCCAGCAACTGGAGCAGGACCTGAGCGCGTTCGCGGAGCGGGAAGGCGTCAATCCTGAGCGCACCCAGCCACGGCTGGAAGATGTGTTTATTCAGCTGATGCGCAGCTCGGAGGAAAAAAGATGGTGACGCTCCTTTCTCCCATCCGTTTGTGGGCGGTAGTCGCCAAGGAGTTTATTCAGTTGCGCCGCGACCGGCTGACTTTCGCCATGATCATTGGCATTCCCCTGATTCAGCTCGCCCTGTTCGGTTTCGCCATCAACTCAGACCCCAAAGAGTTGCCCATGGCGGTGCGCAGTGCGGAGTCCAGCGCCTATACCCGCAGCATCATCCAGGCCATCGTCAACACCCGCTACTTCAATGTCACCGAGATTACCGACTCCGAACAAACCGCCAACGAGATACTGGCCCGCGGCGCCGCCCAGTTCGTAATCAACATTCCCGCCGACTTTACCCGTCGCCTGTTGCGCGGAGAACGCCCAAGCCTGCTGCTGGAAGCAGACGCCACCGACCCCGCCGCTACCTCCAACGCCCTGGCGGCGATCAAGCAGATTCCCAACACCGCCCTGGCTCACGACCTCAATGGTCCGCTGGCCTCCTTGCAGGGCGCAGGCGCGCCGTTTTCCATCGATATCCATCGCCGCTATAACCCTGAGGGCGTCACCCAGTACAACATCGTGCCCGGCCTGATGGGGGTGATTCTGACCATGACGATGATCATGATGACCTCCCTGGCCATCACCCGCGAGCACGAACGCGGCACCATGGAAAATCTGCTGGCCATGCCGGTGCAGCCGCTGGAGGTCATGGTCGGTAAGATCACGCCCTATATCCTGATCGGCTACATTCAGGTGCTCGTTATTCTCGCCGCCGCCCTGTGGGTGTTTCATGTGCCAATGCTGGGCTCGGCGTTGCTGCTGATGCTCGGCGTGTTGCTGTTCATCCTCGCCAACCTCACCGTCGGCATCACCATTTCCAGCGTTGCGCGTAATCAGGCTCAGGCCATGCAGATGTCGTTCTTCTTTTTCATGCCGTCCATCCTGCTGTCCGGCTTTATGTTTCCGTTTCGCGGCATGCCGCAATGGGCCCAAGTTATTGGCGAAGCGCTGCCGCTGACGCATTTCCTGCGTTTTATTCGCGGCTTATTGTTAAAGGGCAACGAATGGACATTCGCCTGGGAGCACTTATGGCCATTACTGGCCTTCACCGCGGTGATGATGGCGATTGGCTTACGCCGGTACCGGCGCACTCTGGATTAGAGATGGCGGATGCTTCCACATACCCCTTACCCGGAATTGCATTTTCGTCAGGGTGGATTATGATCGTCGGGCTCGCACCAGACCTTCAGCTCAACCAGCGCGTGGAATGCACATGTCCGAAGTAGTTTTAACCAACCTCAATCTATTCACCGTCCTGTTCGTGATCTTCTTCGCCAGCGCGAGTTTCATGTTCATGCAGATCTTTTTTCATGACGCCAAAATGGGGCTGGTTTTCCTCGCAGGACTGGTGATCGCCGGCACCGCCTCCGTCATGTTCAAGCCGTTGGCGATTCCCGCCCTGTCACTGGCCTTGATCGCCTTCGTCGCGCTGATTCTTATCAACCTGTACAAGCACTATAAAAAGCCGCAGTTTTACGCTCCCGCCCTGGGCATGCTTATCAGCCTGGCGGTCGGCGGCGGAATGATTCTGGCCTTGCAACAATAAACCCGCAAAGTTAATCCGTCAGCGCGTTACGCCAAGGTGTAACGCACTTGTCGAGGTACTTTTTAACGCCCCTGCTGCGACATATTCCCACGCACAGTCTCCCTCTCAGGTCTAAGCTTGCTGTGTTCCGGCGCCACGCGCCGGAGCCCGCCCGGCGGCCGGACACGCCGCCCCTAAAAAACGGAGACAGCAAATATGGAACGAGTCAGCGGATCTCTCAGCCATTTAATTCAGTGGCTACGCCCATCACAAAAACTGACGACTTTGTTGCAAGCCAGCGCTTTCACGCTCGCAACCGGTTTTGTGGGCGCGGCCTGGGCGGCTTCGCCGTGGACGGCGGTAGGCTCCACCGGCGTTTTCGACGAGGCGGATGCAGCGGAGGTTAACTTCTCCAGCGGCGTCGCCCAGATCAATGGCGCTGCGCCGGCATCCAGCAGCGTTACTTTACGGTATAACGTCACCGCCATCGCCGATCTCGATAATGGCGGCGTCAACAAGCGCCTCAGCGCCCGCTTCCGAGATAACGGAAGCGACGCCAGAGTCGTGCTGTCTCTCCGCCAGTACAACTACAACACCGGCGTCACCACTACGCTGTTGACGCTGGACAGCAACACCCGTCCCGCCAACGCGGCCTACCAGACTCACAGCGTCAGCGACGGCTGTTGGACCACCAGCTTCGACTTCACGCAAAACGCTTACTACATCGAAGCCATCCTCAGCCGAACCAGCACCGCCGGCAGCCCCGGCCTGGCGATTCTAAGAGTGGAGGATGCGGATCTTTGTTGAGGTACAGGGAAAATTACGGGACTAAAAGCGATGAGTCTCGCCAAGGAGGGCGGGATTCAATATGACAAGAGTAAAGGATCTTATGCTTACTATTTCCCAACTTTCCCTTCAAAAATCAGAGGTGGTGAAAGCAAGCGCCATCGGACTGACAATACATCTACTCCAGAGCAAAATTCAGAACATGCAGATATTTCTGACTTTCAAATACGATCACAGAATAGAAAATAAATATCAGTGACTTAGCCACATATTCAACATTCTCATTTTTAAAAAATTCGCCTTTTAACAACAACATCACAGTTACCGCCATTAAGGCATACACAAACATATCATGGCTAAGCGCGTACCCCACTATGGCAGTGATTAAGCTATATTGGCCCGCTACCCTATCAAGCTGATCAGGGGAGTACGCAGTTTCAAACCCGGGCTTTACGCCTGAGATAAAAAACGGAACAAATACACATAAAAAGTACAGAAGAACCCAGGCTATCCCTAACATGCCCGATAGCTTCTTATAATCTACATAAAATACCTTGTTCAAAATAAAAACTATCGAGAAGCTAATCAGTCCAACTATTGCAAAGCCTATTAAGAAGCAAGATACATCAGAGACAGTCACTGCAACTCCTTCCATACACCCATCAACCACATTGATTTTGAAGGCGAAGTATACCCTTTAAAGCATCGTCAAAAAGCAATCTTGCGCTATACAGATAACTCTCAGGACCGAGAGTGTTGTGGCTACACCTCTATCTGTGTTCCCAGCACTCGCAGGACTTCGTAGGTGGTGGTGAGGCCGTTGTGGACGCGGGATTTGGCGTCGTCGACGAGGGTGACGAGACCGTTGGCGACGGCGATGTCGTGGAGTTCTTTACTGGAGGCGCCGCCGGCGATGTGGTGGCGCAGTTCTTCTGTCATGGTGAGGACTTCGTACAGGCCAATGCGGCCTTTATAGCCGTGGTTGCACTTGTGACAACCGCGGCCGTGAAAGGTTTTCAGTTGCGGATCGTCGAAGAGCGGCCCCAGCAGGTAAATCTCCTCCTCATTGGGGGTGACTTCTTCCCGGCAGTGGTCACAGATGCGCCGCACTAACCGCTGCGCGATGATGCATTCCAGCGCCTGCGCTGCGACGAAAGGTTTGATGCCCAGGTCCAGCAAGCGGGCGATAGTGCCGATAGAGGAATTGGTGTGCAGGGTGGAAAACACCAGGTGTCCGGTCAGCGCCGCATGCAGCGCGACTTCCGCCGTCTCGAAGTCGCGAATCTCTCCCAGCAGAATGATATCCGGGTCCTGACGTAAAATGGCGCGCAAAATAGAGGCGAAACTCAAGCCGATTTTCTCCCGCACCGACACTTGCCCGGCCATATCCAGATAAAACTCCACCGGGTCTTCAATGGTGACGTAATTCTTCTCCGTCGTGGCGTTATGCTGCAGCAGCGCATAGAGCGACGTGCTTTTGCCGCTGCCGGTAGGCCCCGTGGCGAGAATCATGCCCTGGGGTTTGTTGATGGCGGCTTCCATGCGTTTGGCGTTGAGTTCCGACAGTCCCAGGTGGGTCAGGTTTTTCACGGAGGAATTACGCTCCAGCACCCGCATCACCACTTTTTCCCCGTTCAACGTGGGCAGGGTGGAAATGCGCAAATCCACCACCCGCATCGGCGTTTTCACCGTGATGCGTCCATCCTGGGGACGGCGGCGTTCAGTGATATCCAACTCGGACATCACCTTGATGCGGGAGACAAGGGACATATGCATGTTGTGCGGAATACGGATCTTGTCCTCCAGCACGCCGTCTATGCGATAACGCACAATGACCTGATTGGTGCGGGGATGGATATGGATATCGCTGGCGCCCAGACGCAACGCCTCAATGATAATCGCATTAACCAGGCGCACTGCCGGCGGCTGTTCGGTCTGACTGAGCAGGTCTTCCAGTGAGTCGTCATCATCGTCTTCGATGACTACTTCGATGCCTTCGAAAGGATCAACCCCCATCACCACGCTTTCCAGCTCTTTGATGGAGGTTTCCTCTTCCGCAAACAACTCGGAGAGTTTCATTTCCATTGCGCTGACCGTGGCGACGACAGGGTCAATCTGCATGCCCGTGGTAAAGCCCAGTTCATCGATCAGCTCCACGTTGAGGGGGTCCGCCATGGCCAATAACAGGCGCTTGCCGCTGACCCGGAGAGGGATGATAAGTTGCTTCTGACATAGCGACGTGGGGATCAGCGACAAAGTCGCCGGCTCAATCTGAAACTCCGCCAGCGACACCTCTTCAAAGAACATTTCCTTCTTCAGGAGCTGCACCAGCTTGCGTTCCTCAATCCATTGCTTTTCCAGCAGCAGTTTGATCACCGTCTCCTTACGGCTTTGCTGCAGCTTGAACACCTCCTGCACCTGCTGCTTGTTCAGCAGATTATGTTTATGCAGCATGATCGCCAGCTGGCTGCGATTTTGCTGCGCCAGCTTGCTGAACGCCTGCAGATCTTTTTGCTGTTTGGCGTTGGTCTTCTCAAGCTCTTTGTTCTTTTGAATGAGATCATACTGTTCAAGCGCCAGGGCGACGGTGACGCGTAAGTCGTCGTCATTCCAGGGCTTGAGAATAAAGCGATAGACCGCGCCCTCGTTGATGGCGGCCATCACCGCAGTAGTGTCCGCCTGCCCGGTCAGCATGATGCGGATGGTGTCTGGAGACTGCTCCTTCACCTTGCGCAGAAGATCCGCTCCCGTCATCCCCGGCATCATATAGTCGGAAATCAATAAATGAATACGACGCTGGCTGATGATCTCCAGGGCTTCCATCGCATTTTTGGCGGTGAGAATGTCGTAGCTCTCCTTACGAAAAACCCGACTTAACGCATTCAGTACAGCAGGCTCATCATCCACCAGCAAAACGCTGTAGGACACTTTGGGCTTGCCTTTATCCTCATCCTGATCGGAAGCAGAGTTATTGACGAATAGAGAAGCGAATTTCGACATAAATGAATTATCCGGGAGCCTCCTCCGTCACGGGCAGCTCAATGCAAAAGCGGCTGCCCTTGCCCGGTTCGCTGGCGACCTGAATCTCGCCGCCATGAGCGCGGATAATGTCCCGGCATAAGGTCATGCCCAGTCCGGTGCCGGAGCCCACCGGTTTGGTGGTGAAAAACGGTTCGAAAATACGATTCTGAGTCTCCGCGTCCATACCGCAGCCGGTGTCTTCAATCACAATGCGCACCCCGCTTGCGCCGGGACCGCACTGCACCAGCACCTCACCGCGTTCGCCAATGGCCTGCACCGCATTCAGCATGATCGCGTACACCGCCTGACAGAACGCCGAATAATCCAACCACACCGGCGGCGTCGGCTCATACTCCTTGCGCAGACGGATGTGGCCGCCCATCAATGGTTTGGCGAGGTTGCAGACGCTCTCCATCAGCTCCTCCATGGCCACTTTCTGCCTGGAGCCGCCATCCGTTCCAGCGAAGCCTTTCAGATCCTTGACGATTTTGGCGACCCGCGCCACGCCATCCAGAGTGTCGCCCATCAGGATATGCAGATCCTTGATAACAAAGTCCAATTCATAGCGACTGAAAATCGCCTTCACATCGTGGCCGCGCGACATTTCCGTCAGCGCATCGCTGATATCCTGCAGGTAGCCTTTACCTGAGTTCAGATTGGACTGGATAAATCCGAGGGGATTATTAATCTCATGGGCGACGCCGGCGCCGAGCTGCCCCAATGCGCTCAGTTTTTCCGCTTCATAGACCTGCTTGCGACGCAGCTCGATCTGCGCCACCTGCTCCTCCACCCTGCGTTCAAGCTGCTCCGCCAGTTCCCGATATCGGGCTTCCGATTCCTGCAGAGCCTGATGCTTTAGCTGCAGCTCCTCATAATCCTGCTCCACAACATGATGATGCAGAGAAGCCGCCAGCCGGTAGCGGGCGGCCTGATGCAGTATGGCCTCCACCAGCTTGCAGGCGGCTTCGGCTTTTTCTTTGGGAGCGGATGCGACTAAATAGGCGACCGTGCGAATCTGATAGCGGATAGGCCAGGCGTCAGCCTCCGGCTTATCCTGTACAGGGACGATGCTGGCGGACGTCTCCAACAGCGGCGGCAATCGATTTTGCAGCGACTCAATGTCTTTCGGCGTCAGTAAATCGGCAAGCGTGAATTCCGGATCAATGTCCTTCACGACGATGCAGCCCCCCTGCTTCCGTTATTTCCCCAACAAGCCAGCGACAAACGCCTCCCGGCTCAACTGATGCGCGGAGCTAAGCTTGTATTCTTCATCCAGCTCTGGATATACCCGTTGCAGCAACAGTTCCAGCGTCTCCAGCACGCCCTGATTCTGCAAAGCGCTGGCGAACACCACCGGCCACCAGGGGCTGGGCTCCCAGCGTTCGCGAATCTCTTGCTCGCTCAGGATATTTTTCAAATCGCGCTTATTGAATTGCACCACCAGCGGCAGGCGTTCGAAGTCTATGCCCACGCGGCCGGCGTTGGCGGCGAGATTCTCAAACGCCTCAAGGTTGGTATGGCTTTGGTTATGCTGGGAATCGGCGATAAAGGCGACGCCATCGGCGCGGGATAAAACCGCTTTGCGGGTGCTGTCATGCTGCACCTGCCCCGGAACGGTATAGAGTTTGAGTTGAATCAACAGACCGCTGGGCGCTTCAAAACCCAGCGGGAACAGATCAAAAAAAAGCGTGCGGTCTTTTTGCGTCTCCAGCACCATCATCTCGCCTTTCAGTTCCGGCGAAGACAATTCGTGCAGCGCGCCCAGATTCGTGGTTTTCCCACTCAGCGCCGGGCCATAATAGACCAGCTTTAAGGTCAGTCGATTCGTCTGTTCATCCAGCTCCGCCATAATGCTCCTTCCCGGCAAGACTTCTCCGGCTGGGATAGTCCTATCCCCTCAGTATAGAAGACTTCCTCGGAGGCGCCGCATTTAATGGCGGCGAGCCAAACAGACGCGTCAGTCCGTCTCCGTCAGGTACAGACGCATGCCGCGGGCCTGATAGTTGGCCAGCGCGCCAGGGTGATCCAGCGTACAGGTGTGCACCCACACCCGCTCCGCTCCCCAGCTCCACGCTTCGCGAATGCATTGGGTGAGCAGATAGCCGCCGAGCCCTTGGCCAATGAATTTAGGGGCCAGTCCGAAGTAGGAAATTTCCACTTGTCGTTCAGGCTGTTTCTGCAGTTCAAAGTAACCCGCTGGCGAGCCTTTGACGTAAGCGACCCAGGTGCGCAGGTTCTCGTTCTCCGCATAATCCCGCCACTGATCGTCGCTCCAGGACAACTTGTCCGTCCATCCCCAAGCGCCGCCTACCAACGTGTAGAGAAAGCGGCTGTATTCAAACTGCCGGATTGCGCATTCCATGATCTGCAACTCTCCCACTGGGCTTTTCGCCTGTAGATCGGAAGGAGAGGTCATTTCCAAATAGTAAGTGGAGACTGTCTGCATTGTTCCCTTTCCTGAAGTCATTTCCCTGCCTGAAAAAGGAGACGAATCCCAAGACGTCGCTGCGTCTTCAGTTCGTTCGGATTCGTCTCCGAAATCCAGCGCCGCGTCATTCGGCGCGTAGACGGCGGCTAGATTTTGTAGGTCAGGTTGAAGTAATGGCCAACGCCGGTAGTGTCCTGTTTCGGGCCAGCAAATCCCGGCGCACCGTCTTCAAACTGAGTCATATTGCGGTATACCTTCGCGCCATACCCTACCGCCCATTGCTTGGAATGGTACCAGATGCCCAGGTAGGACTGGAATGAGTCGGAGGACCGGGCCGGGTCATCGTCACCCAGATCCGAGGCGAACTCATAATCTGCGTAGCCCTGGAAAGCGACAAAGTCATCGCCGTTATGATAGAAAGGTTTGAACCAGTTGATGTGGGCGACATAACCATCCCAATGGCCTTCATTCTTAGCGCCGTAGTTCTCACCAATAAAACGGGCGTAGAATGCGATACCGGTTTTACCCAACCAAGGTAGCTCCGTATCTGTGCCAATACCCGACCACAATACCTGCAGACCTCCGATTGGGCCTGTGTCAGCCATCAGCAGGTCAAAAGCGAGATACCATTCTTTAATCGGACCGACAGACAGATCCGTTCCGGTCAGGTAGTCGATAGAAAGACGGGGCTCGATATCCGCGAAGAAGTTATCGCCGCGATTTTTATCGGAATTGCCTGAGTCGCCTAAAATATCCAGAAAATCCACGTAGCCGAAAAAGTCCAGGGCGCCGGAACGGCCTCCGAACTCGATTTCGAAATAGGTGTCGTCGAACTTGTAAGGTCCGCCACGTTGATCAATCCCTCGATACAGATGCCAGTTCATCCAATGATAGTCCGCGGCGTGAATATCTTCCGGAACTTCTACAGCACTCGCAGCTGAAGAAAAAAGCAGACCGGCGACCAACGCGCCGCTTGCTGCGGCCAGGGCCGACTGTTTCTTGAGAGTCATGAATACTCCTACTTCTGTGTTTGCTTTGTTTTGATTGTTTTCCTGCAAATACATCACCGCGCGGGGAAAGCCACCGCCCCCCTGCGACGCAGCCGGACTTTTCCGACCCATCGCCCCACATATGCAGTCGTCTCCCCGCGCTGTGTGTATTTATTGACAGGGAGCAGAAGAGCAATATGCGCGCCAACGACAATGATGACCGGCAAATATTGACCTTTTAGTCAACAATTTGCAATTTAAATGCACAATTTGAATGATTTACGCGCAGCCAAATATCACATTCATGCCTGAAAACAGGGCGCGAAAACTAACTTGGCCCCAAATCGGCGCAGCGCGTAAAAGGCGGCGAAGGATATAGACGAAAGTCGAAGTCTGCAAGAAAGTGAGGAGAAAAAAAGGGCGCCGGCGAATGCGGGCGCCCTCTCTAGGAGTGGAAAGGTCTGAAATTACAGACCAAAGTAACTCATTGAACGCTCAATCAGCTTAACGCGGTTTTCATAACCATCGACGCCTTCCAGACCGAAGCCCATATAAATGGTGTCTTCGTCACGGATGACGGGACCGTCAACGAAGCCTGCGCCTTCGATGTTATCCCAATTATTGATGTTGAACGCGCCATCGGGAGCGCCTGGCTGCCACAGACCGAAGCCGTCTTCGAAATCTTCTGCGTCATTTTCCCCGACTTTCACATCGTCGACGAAAACGCCCAGTCCCTGAGTACCCCAGTCGGAGGCATAGGAAATGTAGATTTCAACGGTTTTGCCAGCGTAGGCGGACAGGTCAAACAACATGGTGCGGAAACCGGCGCTGCTGCCGCTCATGGCGTTCCACTGACCAGTGGTTCCAGTAGGATTACAGCTGGCGTCCATGTAATGGGCCAATGTCGGATGCAGGTCAACCCAGCCGGATTTACAGCTTTCGCCGGTATCCTGACTGGTCAAACCATTGGCTTCCGGCAGAGTGGTCCAGTTATCGCTGCCCTGCTCGGCGATTTCCACAAACACGAAGTCCCAATCCGCTTCAGTTTCATGCGCCATGTTGAAGGTGATGTACGGCGCATCCGCTGGTACTTCGATGGTTCCACCCAGACGTTTGAAGCTCTGATCCGCTTGCTGGCTGTACACATAGTGCGTGCCGGAAGTGGGGTTGAAGCCGCCGCCAGGGCGATCATAGGTCGCCGCCAGAGTCTGGTGATACTCGTCCACAAAGCTGCTGGTGACCAGGAAGCTGTCAGGAGTGTGTTGGTTGTTGGCGCTGTCGCCGCCGTTCAGGGAGAAACGCAGACCCGCCATGATGGGATCGTCATCCTGCCCGACTACGTCCAGCGCATTGCCCTCTTTGCCCAGACCGGATGTCTCCAGGTGCAGGAAGGCGCCCATGTAGTACTGGAAGAAGTCATCGTTGAACTGTGCGTAGACAGTAGACGCTTCTGACAGGCCCTGGCCGGTGGCCATGACTTTGCCGTCCCAGTAGTTGATGTATTCACGCGCCTGCAGCTTCATCTGTTCATGCGCCTGGAAGCCTTCCAGAACGGTCGACACAAAGTCGTCGCCGGTATACCAGATCACTGCGTCGTAGTGGCTCATGACTTCACGAGCGGGCGGCACGGCGCCTCTGGCGTCAACGTCCCACACGTCGTAGGAGTAACCGGCGCCGTCCAGGGCGTCAGTGTAGAAAGAAAGGTAGTTAGGAGCGGTGTTGTTCTCATACACAGGGTATTCGCCAGTGTAATCTTCCGCCGCAACCACCAGCACTTTGGCGCCGCTGGCTTTTTCTACGGTGTAGCTGTAGGGACCGAACTCCTCGCCTTTGACGGTTTTGATCCAATAGGTGACGGTGCTGCCGGCGGCTTGACCGCGAATCTTCGCCTCGTAGCGATTGAAGTAAGTTCCCTGCTCCGTGTTGTAACGGTCGCCAAACTTTCTGCGGAAGCGAGTCAGCTTGGGCGAACCGCCGTCCACTTGGTACACCAGGAAGCTGCGGTCGCCGATACGACGCTTGGCCAGCATGTCCACAGACTGAGTTGCGCCCCAGGAAGTGGTCAGCGGCTCGTGATAGACGTCTTCTGTTTCGATGCCTACGGCGGAAACAGGATCATCCGGTCTTCTCGCGCTTTCCGCGATGGTCAGTGCGAACTCCAGGTTGTCGTTGAAAACCGCCTGCAGCATTTTTTCATCGTCCGGGAATTCAAAGCCGTAAGCGTTGCCGTCTTTATCCTGGCCGGAAGTCAGCTCCACCGTGTAGGAAGGAATGCCCAACGCGCCGTAGGACCAATCGGTGAAATCACCATTGGTGGTGTACAGGTCGGCGCTCACGCCGGGATCATATCCCGCTTCGATAATGCTGTCGTAGATAGCAGGATTGTCGTCAGTCCCCGCCTGCGCCACGAAGATCGGATTATCGAAGCTGGGGGTCTGCACCTGCCATCCGAAAGGATACAGAATCAGGTTGCTGTAGGTGTGATAAGACAGCGTAAAACGGAAGTCATGGGCTTGGATAAAGCTAGTCAGCGCCACGGTTTCCGGCTCGCTTCCCGCTGAAGGTCCGCGATAGGTCTGATCGGACATCACCGGACTGGAGCCTTCGTCGTCCAGGCCCCAATGCTCGCCGAAGTTACGGTTCAGGTCGACGCCGTCCTGCAGCGTGATCTGGCCGTCGCCATCGTTATCGCGCAGGTTTTTCCGCCACAGACGCTCGTTGGTGAAGGTGTACTCGTAGCCGTCCGGGTTAGCCACCGGCATGATCCACAGCTCGTTATGATTCAGCAGCTTGGTGATGCGCTCAATCTTGCCGTAGTTCTCGGTGAGGTAGTCCATGTAACGCATGGCCATTTGCGTCGCCACCCATTCGCGGGCGTGATGCGTGGCCACGTAGAATACCTCAGGCTTTTTACGACCGGGAGGCTGATGACTGACCCCATAGCCGTCCTTCAGGTCGCCGCCGCGATCGAACCAGCGGTCCCACCAGGTTTTACGGGACAGTTTGGCGACGATCAAAGGGCGTCCCTGATGGGATTCGCCGATCTTATACAGCGTCACCAGCGCGGGGTATTTTTCCGCCAGAGCGTAAAGGCGGTCTTCGATACCCAGTTCAGGTTCGTCAAAGCTGTGATAAGCGGTTTCGCCGCTGGCGGAGAAAGCCGAGCGGAACTGCGAAGGCATCTGCATAGGCTCCCACTTGATACCGGCTTTATTCAGCTTTTCCTTATCAACGGGAGACAGCACCGCTTCCACCGTAAAAGATTCCCCTTTTACGCCCGCGGTCAGATTTTTCAGTTTGTGATAGTGGACGATGTCGAGGCCAAGCTTCTTGGCCGATTTCAATTCATCGCCGCTGTTGAGAGTGATTCGCGCCATGCTAAGTTGCCCGGCCAGCGCGACCCCCGGCAGTATCGTGCAAATCAAGGCTAGCCATCTAACTAATTTCATGATGTTTTCCTTATTCATGGTTATCGTTAACGGAAAGTTAGTTCGGACTACTGCTAGACTACGGCCAAGGGGGTGAGGGGGAGCCCTAAGCACTCGATCCATGTGCCGTTACAGGCCTTTTGCGGAGAGGTTTCCGGCTGAGTCAACGTCGCTATTCCAGTGATATGGGGTAACCGGCGGGAGCGGCGTTTTTTGGGAAAACCTAACAGCAGGCGCTAACGGACTGCACTTACCTCTATATGTGATAGGAACTCAGCTTGATATAGCGGTTTTCCACTATATCCTTATAACAAAATTAAATATAAGGACAAGCATCTAACGACGACGCTGAGACGGCGTACGCCGCGGGTTTGACCGATTGACCAGGAAAATGATTTATCCATGCAGCCATCCTTGGATTTCCTTATACTCCTAGCGAAAATGATAAATAGCTCACACACAATTTCACTGTCACCGTTTACGCCTCCTTCATGCTGAAAATCTACTACAGCAACCGTCAGGAACAGCTGCTCGCACTGCTCGCCGACGCCTTGGCGCGTCCCAAGGCGAACCCGTTGCAAAGCGACATATTGATCGTGCAGAGCCAGGGCATGAGCCGTTGGCTGAGCCAGCAACTGGCGGAACTCAACGGCGTCGCCGCCAACCTGGAGTTTCAACTGCCGGCGCAATTGATCTGGCGGCTGGCGCGACTGTGCCGGGACGACTTGCCAGAGCTGCATCCCTTCGACAAATCCATTCTGACCTGGCGCTTGATGCAGCTCGCGCCCACGCTTCCAGACAGCGGCGAATTCGACGCCCTGCATCGTTATCTTCATACCGGCCCGGATCGCAAGTCGCCGGATCTGCTGCGTAATTATCAGCTGAGCCAACGCATCGCCGATGTCTTTGACCACTATCTGATGTATCGCCCGGACTGGTTATCCGAATGGGAGCAAGGCCTGCCCACTGAAGCCAGCGCCAGCGAACACGCCTGGCAGATTGAGCTGTGGCGCGGCCTGACCCGTGACAGCGAGGCGCCCCACCGCGCCCGCGTATTGCAGGAGCTGGCGGAACAGCTGCCGCAGCATGTGGATAAGCTGCCGCCGCGCCTGTTTGTCTTTGGCGTTCCCTATATGGCCCCGGCGTATCTGGACGTGCTGCAGAACACCGCACGCCATATAGAAGTGCATATGTATCAATGGAACCCTACGGAGCATTACTGGGGCGACATCGCTTCCCGCAAAGACATCAGCCGCATTCGCACCCGCGATGGCGCGGAAGTCTCCGGGCTGTACGACGAAGGCCATCGACTGCTGGCCTCCTGGGGCAAACCGCTGCGGGATTATCTGGATGTGCTGCAGGACGTGTCCGTCACGGAAGCCGACTGCTACGTCCCCCCCGCGCCGCCGCAAACCTTGCTGCAACGCCTGCAGGCGGACGTTTTCGACCTGCGTCAGGAGCCATGGCCAGAAAGCGCCGCTGACGACCGCTCTCTGCAAGTGCATCTATGCCACAGCGCCTTACGCGAAGTGGAAGTACTGTACGATCAACTGATGGATCTGCTGCAAACCGATCACAGCCTGTCTCCCCGGGATATCGTGGTGATGACGCCTGATATCGGCCAGTACGCGCCTCTGGTTGAAGCCGTATTCGGCGCGCAGGAAGGTCCGCGCCGCATTCCCTGGTCGCTCGCCGACCTGAGCCGCTACAGTGACTTCAATCTGGTGCAGTCGGTACTGCAATTGTTCGACCTATTGCCGGGCCGTTTCACCGCCTCGGAAGTGCTCGGCCTGCTGGAAATTCCCGCCGTGGGACGCCGCTTCGGGCTGGATGAAGAATTATTATCGCGCCTGCGCCAATGGCTGCATGAGGCGTCCATTCGCTGGGGACTGGACGGCGAATCGCAGCAGGCCTACGGCGTCGACTGCGCCGATCAGTTCAGTTGGAAAGCCGGCATCAAACGCCTGCTGCTGGGCTTCGCCCTGCCCGACGCGATGCAGATGTACCAGGACGTCGCCCCCTATCCTCATATCCAGGGCGGCGATGCGGACAGCCTGGGCGCGCTATCGCAATTAATCGATACACTGGCGCGCTGGCGCGCACAGATCTCCCGTGGCCAGACGCCGCAGCAATGGGCGGACCTCCTGCACAGTTGGATGAACGATCTGTTCGACCCTGATCGGGATGAAGAGCAGGCGCTGCAAGTCGCCCGCGAGGCGGTGCAGGAGTGGCTGCAGGAAACCCAGACCGCTGGCTTCGATCAACCCTTGCCGCTGGCGGTGGTGAAACAGGATCTGCGTCGGCGTCTGGACAGCCCGTTACGGCGTCAGAGTTTCCTCACCGGCGCAGTGACCTTCTGCGCCATGGTGCCTATGCGCAGTATTCCCTTTCGGGTGGTCGCCGTCCTGGGGTTGAACCACGATCAGTTCCCGCGCCGCCAGACGCAGCCGGGCTTCGATCTGATCGCCGCGTATCCTCGCAAAGGCGACCGCGCCCGCCGCGAAGAAGACCGCTTCCTGTTTCTGGAAGCCCTACTGGCGGCCCGCGACGTGTTTTATCTGAGTTATGTCGGGCGCAGCATCCGCGACAACAGCGAGTGCGCGCCCTCGGTCATTCTCAGCGAGCTGCTGGATACGATTCAGGAACAAGGCGGCGAGGCGGCCATGAAGCGCATTCTCACCGAACACCCGCTGCAGCCCTTCAGCCCGCATTACTTTACCGCCGACGGCGGCCACTTCAGCTATCAGTCAGAATGGCTGCCCGCCCTGCACGGTCGCCACAGCAAGCAGGAGTATCAGGCGTTCTGCCCGGAAGCGCTGCCGTCCCGGGAGCGGGAGCCGTTTTCCGCCGACCACCCGGTGGAGCTGGACAGTCTGCGACGCTTTCTACGCAATCCCACCCGCTACTTCGTGCAGCAGCGGCTCAATATATTGCTGGACGCCAGTGATCTGACTCAGGACCGGGAGCCTTTCGACCTGGGCGGTCTGCACGGCTTCCAGGTGAAAGAGCTTTGGCTGCAGGAACTGATGAACGCGGCGACGGACGAGGAGGCGGAAAGCTATCTGGAGGCCAAGGGGCTGCTGCCCGGCGGCGCTGTCGGCGCCATCAGCCGCAAGCAGACGCGGCAACAATTGGAAGCGCTGCGCGAGCAGGCCCGTGAACTGTATGGCAAGGACCGTATTGAAATTACCCCGGAAAAATCAGGACTGCCGTTGCGCGGCGCAGTGGCCGGTATTGGCCCGCGCGGCCTGCTGCATCTGACTACCGCCGGCTGCAACGCTTCCCGCATGCTGTTGTTATGGCTGGAGCATCTGGCGCTATGCAGCGTTACTGCCGACCCTCTGGCCCGACCCAGTTTTCTGGTGTGCCGCCAAGGGGTTGGCCATTACCGTCAGGTCGCGCAAGATCAGGCCAGAAAGTTACTGGCGGAGCTTATGGATCTGCTGTCGCAGAGTGAGAATGAACCGGTGCGCTTCTTCCCGAAGACCTCTTTAAAGTATGTGGAAACCAAGAATAATCCTCGCAGTCGCAGCGAGCCCATCAACGCCGCGCAGCAATGCTGGCTGGGCAACGAATGGCAACCGGGCGAACTGGCGGACGCGCACCATTTTCTGGTGTGGCGCTTTGAAGCGGAAACCTTGAACGAGCGCTTCGTGGCGCTGGCGGAAAGCATCTGGGAGCCCGCGCTGGAGCATTGGGAGGCGCCCGCATGAGGCCGCTGGACCCGATCGCCATTCCCCTGCAGGGCGTGCAGCTCATCGAAGCCAGCGCCGGCACCGGGAAAACCTACACCATCACCACCTTGTATCTGCGTCTGCTGCTGGAACGCCAGCTCGACGTCAGGCAGATTCTGGTGGTTACCTTTACTCGCGCCGCCACGGAAGAGCTGCGCACGCGGATTCGTCAGCGTATCCGCGAGGTCATGCAGACCTTGCAGGCGCCGCCGGAAGCGGAAACGCCAGAATGGCTGGCGCCCTGGCGCGATCCGGAACGCAACGAGGACGCTCTCGCCCTGTTGCAACAGGCGCTGTTAAACATGGACGAGGCGTCCATTTTCACCATTCACGGTTTCTGCCAGCGCGCCCTGCAGGACAACGCATTCGAAAGCGGACTCCTGTTTGATCTGCGTCTACAGGAAGACCTGGGCCCGTTGTTGCAACAAGCGGCGGAGGACACCTGGCGCAAGCTGTTCTATCCCGACCGATTGCTGGCGGAGCTGGCGCAAGCCAAGTGGGGCGAGCCGGCGGAGATGCTGAATGGACTGCGCAGTTATCTGGCGCAAAGCGATCTGGAATTGATCCACCCGGATGTGGAGCCAGAAACCCTCAGCAATCTGGCCGTCGAACTCAAAGCCCAATGGCGCCAGCAAGGCGACGAACTCATCACTGCTGTACGGGAAGCGGCGGAGAACAAAATTCTGGGGCGCGCGGAGAAAACTTACCGGGAAGACAAACTGAACGATGCGGCTCTCAGCCTCACTATCTGGAGTCGCACGGAAGAACAAATGACGCTGCCGCCCGCCGCAGCTCTGTTCAGCCAGAGCCTCCTTGACGCATCCGTGCTGAAAAAAGCGGCGGACAAAGGTCTTGGCGCGCCACAACATGCCTTCTTCACCGCCCTGGACCAGTTTCTGAGCCAACAGGCGCAGTTGGACGCCTGGCTGGTGGGCGCGACGCTGACCAACTTCAGAGACGTCTTGCGACGCCTGAAAACCCAGGCGGAAATACTGGGCTTCGATGACCTGATCGGCAGTCTCAAAGACGCCCTCGAAGCCGCCACTGGCCCCCAGTTACGCCTGGCGCTGCAACGCCGCTACCCGGTCGCCATGATTGACGAATTCCAGGATACCGACCCCTCCCAGTATCGAATCTTTTCCTCCTTATATGACGCCGCCGACAATAACGCCACCCTGTTTATGATCGGCGACCCCAAGCAGGCGATTTACAGCTTCCGGGGCGCGGATATTTACGCCTACCTGCAAGCCAAACAGCGCACGCCTCAGGATAACCGCTACACCATGGACACCAACTGGCGCTCCCGTAAAGAGCTGGTGGCGGCGGTCAATGGATTATTCGAACAGTGCGCCAATCCGTTTCTGTTCGCCGGCGATATCGAATTCATTCCCGTGCAGGCCGCCGGCGCCGCTGACGCCTCCGTCCTGACCCTGGACGGCGTCCCTGTGACGCCATTGCAGGCCTGGCTGCTCGGCCGGGAAGACGGCGGCAAAGCCATCAGTAAAGATCAGGCGCGCCCTCAGCTGGCGCAAATTACCGCCAGTGAAATCGCCAACTGGCTCAACCTGGGAGAATGCGGACGCGCCCGTCTGGGCGAGCGCCCGCTCAGCGCCGGCGATATCGCGGTACTGGTGCGGGATAACAATCAGGCTCGCATCATGTCGGAAAAGCTGTCCGCCGTCGGCGTCAGCAGCGTGTTTCTGACTCGGGAAAGCGTCTATCAAAGCGAAGAGGCCACCGATCTGCTGCGCCTGTTGCGCGCCTTACTGGAGCCTAATGACGAACGCCGTCTGCGCGCGGCGCTGGTGACCCTGAGCTGGGGATGGACGGCGGCGGAGCTGGAGACGCTGGCCCGGGACGAGCAGCGTTGGGAAAACATGCTGACCTCATTGCACCAGTTGCGAGAGGAGTGGCAGGACGCCGGCTTCATGCCCATGTTTCAGAAATGGCTGCAAACCTTTAGCGTCGCCGCCAGACTACTGGGCCTGCCGGAGGGCGAGCGCCGCCTCACCAACCTGTTGCAGCTGGCGGAGCTGTTGCAACAGGCCGGACGCGACTACCCCACGCCCGAGCGCCTGCTGGCCTGGTATCAAGGGCAATTGGAGCAGGCGGACGGGCGCGGCGATGACCATCAATTACGTCTGGAAAGCGATGAGGCGCTGGTGAAAATCGTCACCATCCACAGTTCCAAAGGCCTCGAATACCCATTAGTGTTTCTGCCTTTCCTGGGATTCGGCCGCAGCGGCAAAGACGATTATCTGATGTGTCATGACCCCGAGCGGGAGCACCGACTGGTGCTCGATCTCAGCGGCGGCGACCGCTTACAGGAGCAGGCGGAGCGGGAACGTTTGGCGGAAGATCTGCGTCTGCTTTATGTGGCGCTGACCCGGGCCAAACACCTGTGCGTCTGGGCCTGGGGCGCCGTGAATGAGTTCCAGTACGCCGCTATGGCGTGGCTGCTTTATGGCGGCGCGACGGACAATCTGACCGACTGGCTGACGTCCCTGAAAAACCTGGACGATACACAACTTGCCGAGCCTCTGACTCGCCTTGCCGCGCAGACGGACTTCTGCTGGAGCCCCGCTCCTGAGCCAGTGCATCAGCGCCATCACCCCGGCGAAGGCGCCGGTCAGTGGCGGGCGCGCTCCGCCCAGCGCACGATAGAACAAAACTGGCGCCTCTCAAGTTATTCGCAGTTGGCCGCCGGTGGCGGCGGTCGTCATCATGAAGAACCCCTGGACGAAGCTGCTCCAGTACAGGAAGTACAACCTCGCCTGCAGCCTGACGTCAGCGATATTTTTCAATTTCCCAAAGGCGCCTGGGCGGGTCAGTGTTTCCACCATATTCTGGAGAATATGCCGTTTCAGGCGGAAAACGCCGAGGTGTTGCATGAACTCACCAGCCACAGCCTGCAACAACACGGCTTTGGCGAAGAGTGGGTGGCCTGCGTGGCGGAACAGTTATGGCAGGTGGTGAACACCCCGCTCAACATAACCGGCGCAGAGCCCTTTGCGCTGTCGCAACTGGACAAGGCCAATATGCAGGTGGAAATGGAGTTCTTGTTCCCCGTGACGCTGATTCAGCAAACGCGGCTTGCGCGCTTCCTCGCGGATTACTCCGCTTCAGAAACGCCGGTTAACCTGAACGTCGCCTCGAACGAAGGCCTGATGCACGGCTTTATCGACCTCACTTTCCAGCATGAAGGACGCTTCTATATCGTCGATTACAAAGGCAGCTGGCTGGGAGAAAAGCGCGAGAGCTACGCCCAGGAAAATCTACACAACGAAATACTCGCGCACCGCTATGATCTGCAGTACCTGATCTATACGCTGGCGCTGCATCGCTACCTGCAACGCAGCTTGCCTGACTACGATTACGACACCCATTTTGGCGGCGTGTATTACTTGTTTTTGCGGGGCATGCACAGTCAGAACCAACCAGAATTAGGCGTATTTTTCGATCGTCCCTCCCAGGCGGCGGTGACGGCGTTTGCTGAGATTCTGCAGGGGGAACCGACATGAGCATCGCCCATCTGATTGACGCCGCCCGCCAAAGTAACCTGCTGCGGCCACTGGACTATTATCTTGGCCATCAGTTCGCGGACATGGCGATGTCGGCGACAGAAGAACAACGGGAGCTGCTGGCGCTGACCGTAGCGCTGACCTCCAACGCCCTGGCCAATGGCCACACCTGTCTGGACCTGTCGCAATACGCCGGCCGCTCGTTATGGCCGGACTCCGCGGAAGAGGACATACGCGCCTTTATCGCTCCATCCCTCACATTATGGCGCGAAGCGCTGCTCGCCAGCGGCCTGACCCAGGCGGACGCAGAGGTCGGCGAGGCGGGCCCGGTCAGCCCGTGTGTGCTTGACGACCGTAACTGCTTCTATCTGGCCCGCTACTTCGAATATGAACGCCAGCTCGCGGAACGGCTGCAACAACGCATCCTGAATCACGCCTCTTTTCCACCAGAAAAAGTACGCCAGGCGTTACTGCGCTTTTTTCCTTCCGTTGACGCAGAGGATCGCCAGGCTATCGCCGCTGCCGTGGCCTGTCGTCAGGGCTTCACCGCCATTGTCGGCGGTCCCGGCACCGGCAAAACCACCACCGTGGCCAAACTGCTGGGCATGTTGGGAGAACTCGCCGACCCGCCTCTGCGCATCGCCCTGGCGGCGCCGACGGGCAAAGCCGCCGCACGCCTGATGGAGTCTATCCGCAACGCCAAATTGCAGTTGGCGGAACGCCTGCCTCATCCCGAGCGTATTCCAGATACCGCCTACACCTTGCATCGCTTGCTCAAAGTACGGGGCGACGGCAAAGGCTTCGTGCATCACGCCGGCCACCCGCTGCCTGTGGATTTACTATTGATAGATGAAGTGTCGATGGTGGATCTGGCGATGATGCTGCGCACCGTGGAGGCGCTGCCTCCCCATGCCCGCCTGATGTTGCTGGGCGACAGCGAACAGCTCGCCTCCGTGGAAGCCGGCAGCGTCATTGGCGACATCTGCTCGCAACGAAGCGCCGCCGGCGTCAGCCCGGATATGGCGGATTACCTGAGCCAGCTTGGCCTGACGCCGCCTTACCCCGCTGACAAGGAAGCCGCGCCAGTGGCCGACTGCGTCATCCGTCTGGAAGTGAGTCATCGTTTTCACGCCCGCAGCGGCATCGGCCGACTGGCGCAGGCGATCAACGCCGGCGAGCCGGAAGCGGCTCTGCAGGTATTCAAACAGCCGGAATTCGAAGACGCGGACTGGGAAAACCTGCCGCCGTCGCAACTGCAGGCAATCATCCAGCAAACCGCCGCCAACGCCTACGAAACTTGCTTCAAAGCCGATTCGGTGGAAACCGCCCTGGACGCCATGAATCGCTTCCGCATTCTCTGCGCCGTGAAGGAAGGCCATGGCGGCGTGCAGGAAATCAATCAGTGGGTGGAGTCCGCGCTGCAGCGCAAAGGCTTGGCGCCGCGTTACCAACTGCACTACCACGGCCGCCCCATCATGGTGACCCGCAACGATTATAGTCTGGGCTTGTTTAACGGCGATGTGGGCCTGATCTGGCGTGATCCGGCGTCGGGGCAGCTGCGCGCCTGGTTCCCGGACGCTGACGGCCCCCTGCGCAGCATACCTTTATACCGCCTGCCCGCGCATGAAACGGTCTACGCCATGACGATACACAAAAGTCAGGGATCTGAATTCGACCATTGCGTGGTGGCGCTGCCTGAAACCGATCAACCGGTGCTGACGCGGGAGTTGCTATACACGGGCGTCACTCGCGCCAGGAAAAGGATCAGCGTATGGGGGGCGCGTCATCTGTTGATCAAGTCCATCAAGCGCCCCACTCAGAGGATGTCCGGACTCGCCCGCAGAATCTGGGGCGATTCGGCGCCGAACGAACCCAGCGCGGATAATCCACCGGACGCAGCCTCCGGCGATGGCGTGCAACTGGATTTGTGGTGAGTATTAATTTAAAGGTGCTTAAAACAAGCCTGTCATGCCAACACTGAAGGTATTAAAACGCACATCTTCATGTCCAAAGTGAGTTACTTCCGTCTTTAGGTAAACCCCTTTCGCAATGCGGAAGTCGACTCCTCCGCCGTAGGCAAAACCACTGTGAGTTTCATAATTTGTCGAGCATCCGCTAAATCCAGGAACGAAGCATCTTTTAGTGCTAACGTTCATGCCCTCCCACCCAAGCAGAGCATAGGGCTTAACATAGTGGCTGACGGGAAAAGTGAAACGACCAAACCCTGCTACAAATCCGTTTACAAAATCGCCGGAGCCATCTACGGGATCGTCGTCGAAAATGAGTGAAAATGCGTCGAACCCCAAGCGTGTTTCCAGTCCCAAATAATCATTGATGCGCAGACCTACGACCCCGCTTAGCATAATATTATCGATCAGCTTATCTGAGGACGCATGCACATAATCTAGACCTGCTTCCCCATAGATTTCCGCCGATACATTTCCGGCCATCGATAAAGCCAGAGTGAATCCTAAACTCAGTCTATTCATTACAACTCCCATCTCACAGCTTGGGTAAACTTTTAGGCAATTATTGGGCTGTCCCGACAGCGCGCCGAAGCATACACTAGGGGTTGTCTGTGTAACAGCGTCAGCGCCGCAAAGCTCCATACGCCGAGGCTGGCTATACTTCCTGGAACAACGTTGAAATATCGCCAAGCCCTGGGTAGCGGCGGGTTTGACTCGCATCAAGCCATACCGACGCCGGTTCCATTACCTTAAAGCTTACGCAATTGGAGGTAAGCATGATCCTGATGAAAGATGTAATGAGCCACCCCGTGCATACGTTGAGCACTGAGAACAGCCTGGCCGATGCGCGCAAAATGATGCAGGAACAGGGCATCCGCCACATCCCGGTCGTCAACGCCAAAAACAAACTGGAAGGGCTCGTCACCCAGCGCGACGTCTTCGCCGCCATGGACTCCTCCGTGTATGACATGCCCCCGGAGTTGATGGAGGCCCATGAGTCCGAAATTCCCGTCACCCAGGTGATGCGGACCAAAGTCGCCACCGCCAGCCTGGACACGCCGATCCGTAAAGCGGCGGAATTTCTGCAAACCAAGAAATACGGCTGTCTGCCCGTGGTGGAAAATGGTCATGTCGTGGGTATTCTGACGGGAGGCGACTTTATCAAGATCGCGATTAATCTGCTGGATCTGGTGGAAGTGGAGCCAGAAGAAGAACCCAGCTGAGGGAGAGGCGCGGCAGGCGTGCGAAACCAATGAGGTAACGCAGCCTGTCGTCGGGCGCCAGTATCGGCGCCCGCTATGTCATTGCCTGCGTCAGGCGGGTTTGGCCAGATGCGCCAGCGCCGCTTCCAGAAATTTCCAGAAGTTCGCTACGCTTGGCGCATGCACCGCTTCATCCGGCGAGTGCGCGCCGCGAATGGTCGGCCCGAAAGAAATCATGTCCCAGTGGGGATAGTTAGCGCCCAGAATACCGCACTCCAGACCTGCATGAATCACCTGGATCTTGGGAACAACGCCCACGACGTCCTCGTGCAGACGGGTCAGGCTATCCAGCAGTCGAGAGTTCTTGTCCGGCGCCCATCCAGGATAAGAGTTACCCACCGAAGTTTCCGCCCCCGCCAGTTCAAAAACGCTCGCCAGAGATTGCGCCGCGTCATCCCGCAAAGAGTCCACCAGACTGCGCGCCAGGCAGTGCACTTCGATATGGCCGTTATCCATCACCACCCGCGCCAGATTATTGGAGGTTTCCGTCACGCCGGGGAAATCCGCGCTCATGCGGAATACGCCGTGATGGCAGGCGAAAATCACGCGCTGTAAGCGGTCCACCATATCCTCCGGCAACAAATCGGCGGCATCCGTTTCACTGATGGTCAGATGCAAATGCGGCTCGGCCGATTTCAGCTCCTGCATGAACAATTGCTGCAGCTCGCTGATGCGGCGGGCGATCGCTTCGCCCTGCTCCGCCGGCGCTGCAACCACGGCGAAGGCTTCGCGCGGAATGGCGTTACGCAGGGTGCCGCCGGTCAGAGACGCCACGCGCAAGGCGGGAAACTGTTTGCGTAATTGATCCAAAGCGCGATTCACCAGCTTCAACGCGTTGCCGCGTCCAGAATGGATATCCAGCCCGGAGTGACCGCCGCGCAGCCCTTTTAGGGCAATGCGCCAATACTGACGGCGGTCGTCCCGGGGCTCCGCCTGATAGATGAAGCGTCCGCCGATATCCACACCGCCGGCGCACCCGATATACAGTTCGTTTTCTTCTTCCGTATCCAGGTTCAGCAGCAAAGAGCCCTGCAGTACGCCGCCCTGTAATCCTTTGGCGCCGGTCATCCCGGCCTCTTCGTCCACCGTCAGCAAGCCTTCCAGCGGTCCATGGATCATGTCTTTGGACGTCAGTACGGACAGAATAGCCGCCACGCCAATGCCGTTATCCGCGCCCAATGTAGTACCGCGGGCGCGCACCCAGTCGCCGTCGATATAGGGTTGAATCGGGTCTTTGCTGAAATCGTGGGTAGAACCTTCGTTCTTCTGCGGCACCATATCCAGGTGGCTCTGCATCACTACGCCGGGCGCGTCTTCGTAGCCGGGCGTCGCGGGTTTGCGGATTATCAGATTACCGACCTGATCCTCGATGATTTCCAGCTCATATTCAGCCAGGGCTTCTCTGATGCGGGACTTGAGCAACTGCTCTTGTTTGGAAGGCCGCGGGGTGTCGCACAATAGCTGGAAAAAACGCCACAAGGGCTGCGGGTTCAGATCGCTTAAACTCATAATGTCGCCAAATTGTTGTTGATTGTTCTGGAGTTCCTCAAGGCGCTGCGCCAAGAGGCCTATTCAGGAAATCTGGTCCATTCACGTCCCCGTCGCAATAGCTGATTTCCCAGATAAAGCGTGGCGGGACCTTGTCTGTCCATATCGCCGTAGACCAGATACAGCGGGACTTCTCTATCGCCGCCTTCCTGCAGCGGCAGCGCCTTCAGGGCGCCGCTTTGAATATCCGCATCCACCCAGGAAACCGGCAGCCAGGTGAAACCCAGTCCGCGCTTCACCATGTTCACCGAGGTGCTCATGTGTGTCACCGTCCAGCGTTGCTCTGCGCCCAGCCAACCGGAATTACGGCGCACGGCGCCGGAGTCGCGAATGACGATTTGCCGATGTCGGGCCAGGTCATCTTTATTCAGGGTGCGATTGAGCTGATGCAAAGGATGCTCTGGATTCGCCACCGGCGTAAACGGAATATTGGTAATCAGATCGCCGATGAATCCCTGCGGTACGAATGGAGTTATAACCAAGTCGCATACCCCCTGCTTGAGCAGGTCTTCAGCGCCGGACAACACGGTTTCGATAATTTCGATGCGAGTATTGGGATACTGCTCGGAAAACTCCGCCAGCGCGCAATACAGGGCTTCCTGGGGATAGATAATCTCCACCGCGATCTGGATGTGCGCTTCAATGCCCTGGGCCAGACCGGAGGCCACGGATTCCAGCTGCTCCGCCTGTTGCAGCAGGTTTTCCGAACGCCTCAACAGCAGTTTTCCCGCCTCGGTCAGCGTCGCTTTGCGCCCCTGCACCTGCAGAATCTGTACGCCCAGCATTTCCTCAAGCTTATGTACGGCATGATGCACCGTGGACTGGCTTTTGTGCACCATCTCCGCCGCTTGGGCGAAGCCGCCGTGGGCGACCACGGCGTGCAGCATACGCCATTGTTCCAACGTTGATTTAGGCATGAATTCTAATTTATCGAAATTTAGACACGAATAATTGCAATTTATTTTCGAATTTTACGATGCATAATGCAAGAATGAGAAGACTGCTTGCAGGATATGCAAATCATGCAATGGAGTGGGAGGACACCACCATGGCTGTACGAGAACTCAAGCGCATCATTAACGCCAGCCCGGCGACCGACGGCGCGGGAGTCAGGATTTCCCGGATCGCAGGATTTTCCGCTACCGATCTGGAACCTTTCTTAATGATTGATGAAATCCGTTCCGACGAACGGGACGATTTTATCGCCGGCTTTCCCGAACATCCCCATCGCGGCCTGGAAACTCTGACCTATATGAAAGAAGGCGGCTTCGAACACCGCGACCATATGGGCAACCAAGGAGCTATCAAAAGCGGCGGCGCGCAGTGGATGTCCGCCGGCAAAGGCGTCATCCATTCGGAAATGCCAATACCGGAAGCCGCACGCATGCACGGCTTTCAAATCTGGATCAACCTTCCCCGTACGCAGAAAATGAAGCAGCCGGAGTGGCGCGACGCGCAGCCGGAAGAACTGCCCTCTATTATTCTGAGTTGCGGCGAGATTCGGGTCATCGCCGGCTCCTGGCGCATTCAGGATAATTTCAGCACTTCACCCTTGAATCGACTGGCGCAATCCGCCGGCCTGCTCGATATATCCCTGCTGCCCAACGGCAAGCTGGATCTGCCGCTGGAGCAAGACCGACAGGCGGCGATCTACGTCTATAACGGCCGCGTGCACATGGGCTCAGTGTTGCAGGCGGGCCAGCTCGGCATTCTTGGCCCAGGCGAACGCCTGCAACTGAGCGCGGATAAAGGCGGCGCGGACTTCCTGTTACTTGCGGGAGAAGCCTTACATGAGCCGGTGGCGCATTACGGTCCTTTCGTCATGAATACCCACGACGAAATTCTCACTGCGGTGAAGGATTATCAGGAAGGGAAGCTGACGGCATAGCAAAACGGCCTCCAAAGAGGCCGTTTTCATGTGGGCGCCGCCGTTAAAACAACGTATAGATGAAGGGCGCCACCGCCGATCCCTGGGTGATCACAATCAGGCCGCCCAGCGTCACCAGGGTTAATACCAGTGGAAACAGCCACACTTTTTTCCTTTGTCGCATAAACGCCCAAAGGTCTTTTAAAAATTCCCACATCAGAATGGTCGCTCCATGGACTCAGGGGTAATAGGTTCGTCGCGTACAGTTCGATAAGAAGTCGCCTGCGGATCGATGCGCTTTTGCAGTTGCAGCTTGTGCGCAAGCCGCAGCGCCCAACCCAGCGGCGCCACCAGAACAACGAATACGGCGCCGAGAATGATAGCGCTGTTTATCTTGCCCAGCCTTAAGGCGAAATGCATCCACAGGACATATACCTGACGCAACAGCCCCGGTTTCACGATCGCCAGGGCGGCGAACACCGCCGCAACCGGATAAGGCCATCGGGGCAGGCTCAACGCAAACACCCAAGGCAAAAACAATCCAAACACCAGAATAAGAAAGGCGGCCATAACCAGGCCGAACTTTCTCAGTTCCCCTTCCGGAGCGGAGGCAAAGTCCTGTCGCACTGAGTTAGTCAAGTTCAAACTCCCGAGACCAATCTTTATTCACTAACGCCTCCGGCTGCATGGCCTTGCGCAGTACGCAGCGCCCCAAGACCAATACATCCATCTCCGTCGCCATAAAACACCGAAACGCATCGTCCGGCGAACAAACCGGCGGCTCGCCACGAACGTTAAAGGACGTGTTGATCAACACCGGATGGCCGCTAATCTTGGCGAACTCTTTTATTAGACGATGAAATTCCGGATTAGTTTCCTGATGCACCGTCTGCACCCGCGCCGAATAGTCGACATGAGTGATGGCGGGCAAATCCGAGCGAATCTGCCGCAGACGCTCCAGCCCCTCAAGGCCCGGTTCGGCGGATTTGCGCCACGGTTGCTGAACATCCGCCACCAGCAGCATGTAGGGGCTGGGTTTGTCCAAATCGAAATAATCACGGCAATGCTCCGCCGCCACCGCAGGAGCGAAGGGGCGGAAGGATTCGCGGAATTTGATTTTGAGATTCATCTTGGTCTGCATGGCCGGGTCCATCGGATTGCCCAGAATAGACCTCGCCCCCAGAGCGCGGGGTCCAAACTCCATGCGTCCCTGAAACCAGCCCACCACCTGACCGTCGGCCAGATCACTGGCGATGTTCGCGTACAACGCTTCATCTTCCAGCACCGCAAAGGTCGCACCGGCTTCCGTCAAATAGCGCTGAATTTCTTCGTCACTGTATTGCGGTCCCAGATAAGCGCCCTGCATGGCGTCCAGTTCTCCTGACGCCAGGGGACGCGTTCTGGGTTCGCCTTGATAATGATGCCAGGCCAGCAAGGCGGCGCCGAGAGAACCGCCCGCATCGCCGGAGGCCGGTTGAATCCAGATATCGTCAAACGGGCCTTCTCGCAGCAGGCGGCCATTGGCGACGCAATTCAGCGCCACCCCACCGGCCAGGCATAAATGACGTTGTCCCGTCTCCTCGGCGATCGTCCGCCCGAGGCGCAACACAATCTCCTCAGTCACCGCTTGCACCGAGCGCGCCAGATCCATATACGCCTGCGTCAACGGCGCTTCCGGCTCCCGCCGGGGCAGACCGAACAGTTCTGCGAAGCGCTGGTTGGTCATACGCAGACCGGTCATGAAATCGAAGTAACGCAAGTGCAAGCGGAAAGTGCCGTCGGCTTTGACATCGATGAGATGCTGCATGATCAAGTCGACGTATTTCGGCTCCCCGTAGGGCGCCAGCCCCATCAACTTGTATTCGCCGGCATTGACCTTGAAGCCGCAAAAGTAGGTAAAAGCGGAGTACAGCAGACCCAGAGAATGGGGAAACTCGATTTCCCACAACGGGCGCAAAGCAGCGCCCTCGCCCACCCACACGGAACTGGTCGCCCATTCCCCCACCCCATCCAGACACAGAACTGCCGCGTTGGCGAACGGGCTGGGGTAGAAGGCGGAGGCCGCATGAGACTGGTGATGTTCCGCGAACAACAGCTGCGGCAGCGCGGCCTTGGGGTCCCGCAACAGGCCTCTCAACGCCTTCTTCAACTCACTTTTGAGGAATAGCTTATCCTTGAGCCACACCGGCATCGCCGTGGCGAAAGAACGGAAACCTCGCGGCGCGAACGCCAGATAGGTCTCCAGCAGCCGCTCAAACTTCAATAGCGGCTTATCGTAGAAAACCACCCTATCCACTTCGTCCAGGGCGACGCCGCCGGCGTCGAGAACGTATTCAATGGCGTGGCGGGGGAAATCCGCATCGTGTTTCTTGCGGGTAAATCGCTCTTCCTGGGCGGCGGCCAGAATCACGCCGTCCTTTACCAGCGTCGCCGCAGCGTCATGGTAATAAGCGGAAATGCCTAAAATCGTGGTCATTGAAAGGGAAGCCAATCCGTTATGCGTAGTATGAGGTATGACCTGCCGGGAAGGGGCCGTCTTTGCTATCGCTATAGTTTTCTTAAGACTACTGATGCCATAAAATGCGCGCAACCATTTTTTCCGGAGACACCCATATGCCGCGGGCCAGTGAGATTAAGAAAGGCGAAGTCGTTGATTTAAACGGGCAATTGCTGATTGTTAAAGACATCGAAGTGCACAGCCCCAGCGCCAGAGGCGCCGCCACCCTGTACAAAATGCGCTTCAGCAATGTGCGCACCGGTCTCAAATATGAAGAAAGTTTCAAAGGCGACGACATGCTGAGCACCACTCAGCTGGAGCGTCGTCAGGTCGCTTTTTCTTATATCGACGCCGACGATTACGTCTTCATGGACAACGAAGACTTCTCTCAATACATGCTGAAAAAGAATGACATCGAAGACCAGTTGCTGTTCCTGACCGAAGAAACCCAGGGACTGCAAGTGCTGATGGTGGATGGTCAGGTTATCTCACTGGAGCTGCCGCAAACAGTGGAAATGGAAGTCATCGAAACCACTCCCGCCATGAAAGCGGCTTCCGCCAGCGCCCGCACCAAACCCGCCAAATTCGTCACTGGTCTGACGATTCAGGTTCCCGAATATCTGGAGCAGGGCGAGCGCGTCAAAATTCATACCGCAGAGAAGCGTTTCATGGGTCGCGCGGACTAAGTTGCGCCGCCTTTGATCGCCGTTGCAGCGACGCGCCGTCGTCGCTGCGTTCTCCCCTGACGCCCCTCTCCGCGCTAAAAGCGCATCCCTGGATTTGCGGCTACACTGAGTGAATGAATTCTAACTTGGTCCGGCCGGAAACGATGCTCTATAAGTTGTCCTGCAAAGGCGCGCTTTGGCTGCTTTTTTGGCTGTTGGCGTCCCCGCTGGCGTATGCCGCCCCCGCCCCGTCCATGACGCCGGCGATGCATGTGGTGTTTTTCAATCCGCAAAGCAGTGACGACACCTTTTGGTCCGAGGTGATTCGCTTCGCCCGCGCCGCCGCGGAAGATCTCAATATCCGTCTGGATGTATTCAGCGCCAATCACGACCGACTGCTCATGCGCCAGCAGATCAAGCATATTCTCTCCAGCGACCCGCCAGACTTCATCATGTACAAGAATTTCAAAGGCAACGCCCCGGAGTTGCTGGCGCTGGCGGAGGAGGCCAAGGTGCGCTCCTTCATCTTTAACTCCGGTCTCAATGTGGAGCAGGAACGACGATACGGACACCCGCGGGAGCGCTTCAAACAATGGGTCGGGCAAATGCTGCCCAACGATGAAAACGCCGGCTACGCCCTCGCCAATATGCTGTTCGCCTCCGCCGCCTCTCGTGAGCTGCTGCGCGGCGGTCAGGTGCTGCCCATTCTCGCGATAGGCGGCACGCCCACGGACAACGCCGCCATCGAACGGGAAATGGGGTTGCATCGCTCCCTCTCGGAACGCCCGGAAGTGGAGCTGCAACAGTTGGTGTCCGCCCGCTGGGACGAGGAGCTGGCGTATAAGCAGGCGGTCGGCCTGTTGAAACGCTACCCCCGCACCCGCGTGATCTGGGCCGCCAACGACTCCATCGCCGTCGGCTCTCTGCGAGGCGCGCAGAGCCTCGGCTATAAACCCGGGGAAAACCTGCTTATCGCCGGCATCGACTGGAGCCCTTCCGCGTTGGAGTATATTCGGGAGGGCAAGCTGACGGGCTCTTTCGGCGGCCATTTCATGCAGGGCGCCTGGAGCCTCGTACTGATGTACGACTACCACCATGGCCGGGATTTCGCGGATGACGTCGGTGTGTCCATTCACTCCAACATGGGGCTGCTCACGCCGGAAAACGTCGACAGATATTTAAAGTTCATTGTCGGCGTCAATTGGAGTGAAATTGACTTCACTCGCTTTTCAAAAACGTTGAATCCTCAACTCAAGCAGTATGACTTTTCATTAGAGCGGCTGCTTCAGCAGCAGTGAACTCATTTTTGGCGAGACGTGACGACATAATGCTTCCAGATCAGTCCATCAACGAAGAGCCCTCCAAGGATCGGAAACCAAAACGTCATCCACACAGCGCCTACCTGCGTCGCCGGTTGATGACGCTGACCTCCATCATCATCGTTTCCATGTTCGCGCTGGAGGCGGCGGTGACCGCCTGGTACGACTACCGGGCGCAACTCGCCAACCTGGAGAAGGAAGCCTATCTGCTGGCGGACGCGCAACGGTCGGTGCTGGCCGCCGCCGTCTGGAACTTTGATTTCGACATTATCAACAACGCCGTCAACAACCTGTTCTCCATGCCGGAAATCATGCAGGTCGCAATTCGCTATCCAGATGGCGAGGTCATCGCCTCCGCCGGCAAGCTGTCGGACGGCGCAGCGCAGATGCGCATCACCCGGCCGCTGCTTTGGGATCAAGCTGGAGAAAAGGAGATCGGCACGCTCAATATTGTGATCGATATCAGCCAGGTGGAAAGCTCCATGCTGGTCAAGCTGACGGAGCGTTCCGTCACCCTCAGCGCCACGCTGATTATCTGCCTGGTCGCCATTTACCTCGCCTGCCGCTGGATGACGCAACCGCTGGAGGAGCTGACCGCCGCCATCACCCGGCTGGCGGACGGCGATCTGGAGCAGCGCATTCCCCACACTCAACGCAACGATGAAATCGGCAATGTGGCGCGGGCGCTGGTGAAATTCTCGGATAACAGTCGACTTCTATACGACCTGCAAAACTCCCTCACCTTCAATGTGGCGGAGAAGACCCGTCAGTTAAAACAGGTGCGGGAAGACAGCGCTCATGACAATACGGTGCGCGCCCGCCTGCTCGCCATGGTGTCGCAGGAAATTCGCTCCCCCATGACCGCGATTCAGGGTGCGGTCATGCTGTGCAAAAACGGTCTGACGGGAGAGATACAGGAGAAGACCTTGCACATGCTGCATGTTGCCGAGCGTAACTGCGAACGCATGCAAAAATTGATTGAGGTGCTGTTCGATATCTACCAAATTCAGAACCACTCTCTCTCGCTGAATTTAAGCCCGGTCAATCTGCTCAAGCTGACGCGGACGCAAACGGAAATCTGGCGTAACAAGGCCTATCAAACCAGCAAAAATCTGCACTTCGAAAGCGGGGTGGCGGAAGCCTGGGTGCGCGGTGACGAAAAGCGCCTGCAGCAGATTATCGATATTCTGCTCAGCAACGCCGTCAGGCATTCCGGTAAAGGCGGCGAGATCAGCGTTCATCTACGCCGGGAGGGCGCTTTGATCAGCTTGTCGGTCAGCGACAACGGTCCCGGCATTCCCAAGAAAATCCGCCCCTATCTGTTCGAAGGACTGGCGCGCAGTGACGAGGCCAGTAGCGACTCCCTGGGCTCCGGCTTCAGCCTGACGTTGGCGAAAGGGTTGGTGGAGTTGCAGGGCGGGCAGATTTACTTCGAATCCATCGCCAAGGAAATTTCCAGCAACTCCACTCTGCCGACCGGCGCCACCTTCTATCTGGAGCTGCCCTACATGCCTGCGCCGGACGCGGAGGATTAATGCATGGAGTGTCGCGGGAAATAGCGCGCGCCGTCGTAACGGTCAAAATAAGCGCCCAAAAGCGGATGGTCGATCTGGGTCGTATCCAGACTGACTCGTAGATTGCGTTCCGCCACGTAGGTCATATGGTCGCTCTCATGCACCAGCACATGATACCAGGGCTGATCTTTCGGCGGACGCGACTTGGCGACGCTCTCATACCAGGCGTCGGTATGGTTAAACGTCGGATCGACGCCGATCACCACGCCGCGATAACCAAATAAATTATGTTCAACCAACTGGCCGACAAAAAAGTGTGCTTGCGCCATATCCCCTCCTGTCCCTAATTATAGCCGGGCTTGGCGGGACGCGCTGACGCAGTGTCGAGTCGCGGGAGAGTCGCTTACTACACCCGCCGCGACTTACGGTAATCGCAGGGGGACTGGCTAAAGCTGCGGGCAAATACTTCGTAAAAACGGGTGATGGAGGAAAATCCGCTTTCAAATGCGATCTGGCTGGCGCGCAGGGATGTCGTGGTCAACAAGCGGGCGGCGTGATTCACTCGCAGCTGGGTCAGGTATTCCAGAATGGTCATGTCCAGCACCTGCTTGAACAATCCCATGGCGAAGTTTTTATGTAGTCGCACATGCGCGGCGACATCCGCAACGGAGATGGACTCGCAATAGCGCTCGTTCATGTAATCCACCATCTTGTGCACATGACGACAGGAACCCGTGGGTTCAGCCGCAGGCCTGGCGACGCAGGCGTCCGGCCCCAAGGCGTCTTTGAACAGACGCCGCAGCAACAAGGCTATTTCGTCCCAGACCAGATCTTTCAAATAGTCATCCTGACAGGCCAGCTCTTCCGCCCAACGCGCAACGGTTTCCGATTCCAGCGCCTTGGCGGCGTCCGCCACGCAGATCTCGCCGTGCAGCAGCTTCTGTTTCACCCGGTGCGGGATGCAGAGCTCCGCCAGAAAGGACAAGGGCAACCACAAACGTAATCCCCAGGCTTCCGCATCGCTGTGCAGTTGCTTGGCGCCGTGCAGCGAAGAAAAACACACCAGACTGAATGGTTGCAGCACCAGGCGCCGGCGGGCGTCCCACAGCACTGCGCCGCCAGCGCAACAAATGGCGACTTCAAAATGAGCGGCGTCCGTCAGACTGGGAGAGTCCGCCAGCGCGCCGAAATAATGGTGCGGAGAGCCGCCCCTGGGAGCGGCCGCCGCCGATGCATTTGCTGTTTTCATGAGATGACGTTTGTTGTTGTTTTAATCTCTGACTTAACGTCAGGCTGAGCGGCGCAACGAAGCGTCCAGCGGCTTACCTTGAGCATCGAACAGATGAAGATGTTGCGAGGGCGCATGCAAGTACAGCTCACACCCCGGCTCCAGCTCCATTTCCCCCACGATGCGTGCCGTCATTTCACCAACGCCTGCGACGTCGACATAAACGTAGGTGTCGCTGCCCAGATGCTCCGCCATGCGCAACACGCCTTTCCAGTCGCCGGCTTCGCCCTGAATGCGCACCTGCAGATGTTCTGGACGAATGCCCAGGGTGGCGGCGCCGAGATCTTCCGCCGCCTTGCCCTTGAGCATATTCATGCGAGGCGAGCCGATAAAAGTGGCCACAAACTCAGACGCAGGCTGGTTGTACAGCTCCAGTGGCGTGCCTACCTGCTCTATGCGCCCCTGATTCATCACTACGATCTTGTCCGCCAGGGTCATGGCCTCAACCTGATCGTGGGTGACGTAAATCATGGTGGAGCCGAGACGTTCATGCAGCTTGGCGATTTCCAGACGGGTCTGCACGCGCAGGGACGCGTCCAGGTTAGACAGCGGCTCGTCGAACAGAAACACCTTGGGCTCACGCACGATTGCGCGTCCAATGGCCACCCGCTGACGCTGACCGCCGGATAACGCCGCCGGCTTACGCTTGAGCAACGCGCCCAACTGCAGGGTTTGCGCCACCGCTTCCACTTTGCTGCGAATTTCATCCGGTCCCGCGCCGTCGAGCTTCAATCCGAACGCCATGTTTTCATACACCGTCATGTGCGGGTATAGCGCATAGGACTGGAACACCATGCCCACGCCGCGCTTGGCCGGCGCTACATCATTGACCAGTGCGCCGCCGATATAAAGCTCGCCGGAGGTGATGTCCTCCAGACCCGCGATGGTGCGCAGCAATGTGGACTTGCCGCAGCCGGAGGGGCCGACAAACACGACAAATTCGCCGTCTGCGATTTGCAAGTTGACGTCGTGCAGCACATGGGTCTGCTGAAAAACTTTATTGACGTTGCGTAATCTAAGCTCAGCCATAACATCTCGTCTCTTGTATTTGTTGTGCCGAAAGGCGCGTCCACGCGCCTTGTATTTCAGCTATTTGTCTCAGCTATCTCAGCTCGCCGAAAAACGCCTGATACGGCGGCAATACGATATCTTCGCCTTCCAGCACGCCGCTGTATCCGTGTCCGCTCATCGCCGCCACATTGGCCATGCGACAGGGAATGCGAATGGTTTTCGCGGTCATGTTCAGGGCGACGACGATACGCTGCTCTTCATCGCTGCGTTCAAACAGCAAGCCGCCTTCCGGCGCGTCCAGCATGCGAATCGCGCCAGCCTTCAGTGCGGACTGCTGCTTGCGCCAGTGAATAAAGCCGCGATAGAAGTTGAGCACGGAATCCGGATCTTTCTCCTGTACATCCGGCGCCAGCCCCAGATGCTCCTCGGACACCGGCAGCCATGGGTCGATGGAGGAGAAACCGCCGTAGGGCTTGTCGCTTTCCCAGACCATCGGCGTACGGCAGCCGTCGCGGCCTTTGTATTCCGGCCAGAACGGCAGGGCGTAGGGGTCCTGCAGGCGCTCATAGGGAACATCCGCCTCCGGCAGTCCCAACTCTTCGCCTTGATAGATGCAGGCGCTACCGCGCAGAGACAGCAGCAGACCCAGCAACAGCTTGGCGAAAGGCGCGCGATCGCGGCCGTTGGCCCAGCGCGTGGCGCAACGCACTACGTCGTGGTTGGACAACGCCCAACAGGCCCAGCCGTCGCCAATCTGATTCTCCAGACGCTCCACCACTTCACGAATATAGGTGGGCTCATGGAACACATTCAGCAGATCGAAGGTGTACGCCATGTGCAACTTGTCGCTGCCGGCGGTGTAGTCCGCCATGATTTTCAGCGGCTCATCGGCGCCGATCTCGCCGACCGTAGTGATGCCTTCGTACTGATCCAGCAACTCACGCAGACGCTTGAGGAAGCCAATGTTGTCCGGGCGGCTGATGTCGTAGACATGCAGCTGCAACGAATACGGGTTCTGTTCCGGCGCGCCAAGAGTCTTCTTGGCGTCTTTCGGCAGTGGCGGGTTGTCGCGCAGCTGCTTGTCGTGGAAGTAGTAGTTGACGGTGTCCAGTCGGAAGCCGTCTACGCCCAGATCCAGCCAGAAACGGACTTCCTCCAGCATCTGATCCTGTACTTCCGCATTGTGGTAGTTGAGGTCCGGCTGGCTGCTCAGGAAGTTGTGCATATAGTACTGACGGCGCTTGGCGCACCATGCCCAGGCGGAGCCGCCGAACATGGCCAGCCAGTTATTCGGCGGCGTGCCGTCCGGCTTGGGGTCGGCCCAGACGTACCAGTCCGCTTTGGGATTGGTGCGATCCTGTGAACTTTCCTGGAACCAGAGGTGCTGATCCGAGGTGTGGCTCATCACCAGGTCGATCATGACCTTCATGCCCAGGGCATGAGACTTTTCCACCAAACGCTTGAAGTCGTCCAGGTCCCCGAAAATAGGGTCGACGCTGCGGTAGTCGGATACGTCATAGCCAAAGTCTTTCATCGGCGACGTAAAGAATGGGGACAACCAGATCGCGTCCACCCCCAGACCGGCGATGTAATCCAGTTTGCTGACGATGCCCGGCAAATCGCCGATACCGTCCTGGTTGGAATCCAGATAGCTACGCGGATAAATCTGATAAATGGTGCAGCCGCGCCACCAATCCCGCTCAACCTTCGACATGAGAGAAACTCCTAAAACAATCTATAACTGCAGGCGTCGCCACGCGGCGCCCGTTTAACCTTTGACTGCGCCAGCGGTGAGGCCGGACACAATGCGACGTTGAAACACCAATACCAGCGCCACAAGCGGCACGGTCACGATGACCGATGCGGCCATGATCACGCCCCAGGGCAGCTCATGCTGGCTGCTGCCGCTGATCAGCGCGACGGCCACCGGCACAGTGCGCTGCGCGTCGGTGAGCGTGAACGTCAGGGCGAACAGAAACTCGTTCCAGGCGGCGATGAACGCCAGCAGTCCGGTAGTGACCAGCGCGGGCCACATCATCGGCAGGAATACCCGGAAAATAATGGTCAGGTTGGAAGCGCCATCCAGAATCGCCGCTTCTTCCACTTCCTTCGGCATCTGCTTCATGAAAGTGGTGAGCACCCACACCGTGAACGGCAGCGTGAAAATGAGGTACGCCAGCACCAGGCCCAGCAGGTTGTTGTACAGACCCAGGCCGCGAATTACTTCGAACAGGCCGGACAGCACCGCCACTTGAGGGAACATGGATACCGACAGAATCGCAATCAGCATCAGCCCGCGACCGCGGAAATCGATCCGCGCCAGGGCGAAAGCGGCGGTCAGACCCAGCATCAGCGACACCAGCACCACCGCGCTGGACACCATCACCGAGTTGAGGATGTTTTCCCCAAAAGCCGTGCCTTTGAATACGGAGATATAGTTCCCCCATTGCACCGAGGTCGGCCAGTAGTCCACCACAAACAATTCGCTGCCGGATTTGAATGACGTCAGAATTGCGTAATAAAAGGGGAACACGGAAAACACCACGATCACCGCCACCAGCAGGTAAAAAGCGGTTTTACGCAGCAACTGTTTTGCATCGACAGTCTGGCTCATGTCAGTCCCCCACACGCATGTACTTGCGCCCCAGATACAGATAGGCCAACGTCAGCAATGCTATCACCAGGAACAACGCCGTCGAGGCGGCGGAGCCGTATCCCACATCCTGGAAGTCCACCAGTTGCTGGCGGGCGAAAACGGACATGGACATGGTGTCTTCACTGTTGGAAGTCAGCACATAAATCAAATCGAAGATCCGCAGCGCGTCCAAAGCCCTGAACACCACCGCCACCAGGACGGCCGGCATAATCAGCGGCAGCGTCACTCTGAAGAAAACCCTTACCGGGTGAATGCCATCCACTTTCGCCGCTTCATAACAATCCTTGGGCAGCATCTGCAGCGCGGCGAGCATCAATAGCGCCATGAAAGGCGTGGTCTTCCAGACATCGACCATGATCACCGCCACCATCGACAGGTCCGCATCCGCGGTCCAGGCCAGCGGCGCTGAGATCAGACCGATTCCCATCAGCATGTCGTTGAGAATCCCAAACTGGTCGTGCAGCATCCAGCTCCACATCTTGGCCGAGACAATGGTGGGAATCGCCCAGGGAATCAGCACCGCTGCGCGCACCAGACCGCGACCGGCAAAGTTCACGTTCAGGGCCAGCGCCACGATCATGCCCAGCACCAGTTCCACCGACACGGAAATCAGTGTGAACGTCAAGGTGTTCCATACTGACTTCCACCATACGGCGTCGGCCAGGAGGCCGTACCACTCGCCATCTTCCTTGTATAAATAGTTCCCCCAGCCGATGAACTCGGCTGCGTTGAGATCTGTCAGACTGGCGTCAGTAAAACTGAACCAGATCGTGCGTAATAGCGGCCAACCGGCGACCAACAGCAGCGTACAGATCATCGGGGCCAGGAACAGCCAGGCGCTGCGGGCGCGCTGGCGTTGTCGGGACGACTGGGACATCTTGTCGCTTACCTCAGGCCGGGGAGGCGCTGCAGATGCAGCGCCGGATTGAGAGAGTTTCATTTCCATTTTCCGTTACGGGCGAATCGACGCAGTTGGCCTTCCAACTGAGCCAGACTGGCTTCGGCTTTTTCCTTGCCGGATACAACGCTGTGCACGGCGTTGAAGAAAGCGGTGCTGACCTGGTTGTACTTACTCTTGGTCACACTGGAGGGACGCGGCACGCCGCTGACGAAAGTTTCATACAGACTGCCGAAGAAAGGCGTCGCCGCCAGCACGTCCTTGTCTTTGTACAGGGCGTTGATGGTGGGGTTATAGGACGCTTTGATAGCGCGGCGCTTCTGCTCTTCATAGCTGGTCAGATACATGACCAGATCCGCGGACAATTTCGGGTTTTTGGCGTACTTGGACACCGCCAGTTGCCAGCCGCCCAACGTAGCGCTGTGGCGACCATCTTCACCGCCTTTCGGCAGAGCCACTACGCCCACTTTGCCTTTGATGGCGCTGTCTTCCGCCTGCGCCAGCGACCAGGCGTAAGGCCAGTTACGCATAAACACGGCGTTGCCGGACTGAAACACGCCACGGGATTCTTCTTCCGCGTAGTTGGTCACACCCTGCGGACTGATGGTTCCAATCCAGCCGGCGGCGGTGTTCAGGGCCTTGGCGGCCTGCGGGTTGTTGATGGTGATCTTGCCTTTCTCGTCCACCACTGTGCCGCCGTTGAAGCTGGCCACCCACTCCGTCGCATTACAGGTCAGCCCTTCATAAGCCCGCCCCTGCCAGACGAAGCCCCACATTTTGTCATTGCCGGCCTTGCGCTCGCCGTCCTGCACCATTTTCGCGGAGGCTTCCAGTTGCGCCCAGGTTTCCGGGGGCTGCTGGTTGTATTTTTCCAGCAGGTCTTTGCGGTAATACAGCACGCCGGCGTCCGTGAACCAGGGCATGGCCACCAGTTTGCCGTCGACAGTGTTGTTGTTGACGATGGATTCGAAGTGATCTTTCTCAGCGCCATTGCTGAAAGGTTTGAGGTCGACGAAGTATTGGCCCAGCATACCCGGCCACACCACGTCGATCTGGAAAATGTCGATATCCTGACTGCCCGCGGCCAGCAATTGCTGGTACAGCGCCAGACGTTCGGATGAGGAGTTGGGAGTGGACACCACTTTCACCTCATTGCCGGTTTTCTCCGCCCAGGCCTTGACGCCCTCTTTACACAATTCCAGTTCCGCGCCGACAGCGCCGCAGGAAATGGTCAGCGTTTCCGCATGCGCTTGCAGGCTGAAAGCGGCGGACAGAAATACACCCGTACCAATAGCGTTAATTATGGTTTTTTTCATCATGGATTCCTCCGAGTTATTGTTATATGGAGCACATTACGTGGATTGCGAGAATGAAAATAAAGATACACCGTATGCGGAGCGACCGTGAGGACGCCGCCGGCATCAAACCCTCGTCAGATCAAAGACCAGGCGCTGGGAGATACGACTACGGAATGGATTGAACCCTCGCGACGCCCCTCATGGCCGGCGACGCCGGAGCCAATACTGCGTCGTGCGATGCGCCAACTGTATGGCACCGCATGAGCGAAAGATTCTGCGAACAGGGAAATGTGCTTTCCGAAAGGATTTACGACTACGCTGGCGCGATTCGTTGTTTGAAGTTTCTGCGGCTGCTGACGCGCTGAGGAGAGATCTTTGGCGCGGTTTAGAACATCAAACCAGGAACGGAATCCATGTTCCACAGCAACAAGATCCAACGCCTGGGCGTGGGAGATTCCTTGGCTGCGTTTGATTTTCTTGGCGTCACGCTTGAAATTCTTCAGCGTGGTTTCTGATACGTGTCTGCAGGTCGCATGATTCATAGCAATGTCTCGCTACAACGGCAATGACGCGGCCCACTCACATCTTGTCTCATGAGTCACTAAACCTATAACACTCATAGATTTGTAGATAATGTCGTACTCGACTTTGCCTGTGTGGGCGGCAGGCGTATATCAACACCTGTGAGGATCGAAGTTAACAAAAAGTTTTCTGCAACACAAGCGCCGACTTTTACATAGCCCAAATTTCCACGACTCCGGGTTACGTGGACAAGCCTCTGTCGCGCACGTACACTGGGCGCTACGGGCGTCAGACATATAATCCGAACAGCAAGATTCGGCGCCAGGAATCCGGCAACGCGAGCGCTTTATGAAATCATCCGATCCGCAACTCCAGGGAAAGCGGAACAATCAGCGGCCACAGACGCAACGACCTGCAGACACACAGGATGACTGGTGGAAATACGGCGTTATTTATCAGGTCAATGTGCGCAGCTTTTTCGACGCCAATAATGATGGCGTCGGCGATATCAAAGGCCTGACCGCAAAACTGGACTATTTCGTCGAACTGGGCGTCGCCGCCATCGCGCTGACGCCAGTGTTTACCTCGCCCATGAGCGACTTCGGCTTTGATGTCAGCGACTACTACAGCCTTGATCCCGCTTTCGGCGATCTAGACGATTTCGATGCGCTGATCCGCGAAGCGAATAAACGCGGTCTGCGCGTGTTGCTCGACATCGTCATCAGCCATACTTCCGTGCAGCATCCCTGGTTCCTGGAAAGCAAACAGGATCGCAATAATCCGAAAGCGGACTGGTATGTATGGGCGGACGCCCAGGCGGACGGTACGGTTCCCAACAACTGGCAGACGACCTTTGGTCACCCCGCCTGGTCATGGAGCTCCACGCGCGGACAGTACTACCTGCATAACGCCACCAGCCGGCAGGCGGACCTCAACTTCCATAACAGCGAAGTCATCGCCGAAGTGCTCAATATTCTGCAATTCTGGCTGGAGCGCGGCGTCGCCGGTTTCCGTCTGGACTGCCCGAACCTGTATACCCATGATAAAAAGCTGCGCAATAACCCGGCGCGGCGCAATATGGCGGCGATTCCTGAAGAAGCGCTGATCAACCCGTTCGAATATCAATTGCAGATCTATAACCAGAACCGCCCCGAAACCCTGCCGACGCTGGCCCGCATCCGCCGCCTGTGTGATCGTTATGAAGCCGCTTTGCTGGGCAGCGTCACCAGCAGCGCCACCTTTGAAATGCTGAACATTTACAGCGGCTCGCAGGAAGGCTTGCAGATGGCGAATATTTACGAGGCTCTGCCCAGCGTCTGCAACCTGCCCGGTCTGGTGGACGTCGTGCGAACCTTCGAGGAGAACTGCGATCAGGTCTGGCCCTATTGGATGCTGAACAACCATGACGTCGCCCGGCTGGTGTCACGCTGGGAAGGCGACCATGACGCGCCCCGTCTGGCCGCCATTGTGCTGGCTCTGCATCTGTCCCTGAGGGGAACGCCGGTCCTGTTTCAAGGGGATGAACTGGGTCTGGAGGAAGCCTACATTCCTTTCGATAACCTGTGCGACCCTTACGGCAAGCTGTCCTGGCCGCAGTACATGGGACGCGACGGTTGTCGTACGCCGTTGCCCTGGGACGACAACCTGCCCCACGCGGGTTTCTCCACCCATAAGCCCTGGCTGCCCATCGATCCGCGGCACTTGTCCCACGCCATTAATCTGCAGCAAAAAGACCCTGAATCCGTCTTGCGTCGGGTTCAGCGATTCATTCAGTGGCGAGAAGAGCAGCCGGAGATTCTTTTGGGCTCCATGTCGATCATTCACGCAGACGCGTCGGTATTGCTGTTGCTGCGCAAACATAAAGGAGGGCGGTTGCTGGCCGCCTTCAATGTATCCTATGAACCGGCGGAGATTGAGCTTAACCTGCCGCAACCTCCAGAAGTTCTAAACGGTCATGGCTTCGCCGGCGAGCTACGGGACAATCGGATTTATCTACCGCCCTACGAAGCGTTCTTTGGCCGTTTGCCCTGAGCAAACGGCGCAGGCGGCTTAGAAGCCTGACCCAGGCTCCTTTAAAAACGCCAGCTCTTCCGGCGTGGATTCACGCCCCAAAATCCCGTTGCGATGGGGATAACGCCCAAAACGTTTGATAATCGCCAAGTGCTTGTACTCAAAATCCAGGTTGTTCTCCAGTCCGGGCTGACTGAACAAGCGCACAGCCTGTTCATGGACCACAGCGGACTCGCTATGCATGTAGGGCATGTACAGAAAACTCTTCTCTTCTTGCCGCAGTTCCCCGTCCGCTCCCGCCCGCACGGCTTCCTGAGCCAACGCCAGCGCCATATTGTCCGCCGCGAAGGATTCAGCCTGATCGCGATAGATATTGCGGGAAAACTGGTCCAGTACGATCACCTCCGCCAGACGACCGCGAGGCTCGTCGCGCCAGTGCGCCAGCTCACCTGATCTCGCTGCGGTAAGTAAAGCGCTGAAGCGTTCGGCGATGCGTCGATCCAGCGCGTCGCTTTTGCGAAACCAGTCCGCGGGGCTCAATTCTTCAAACCAGAATCGCAGCACCTCATCGGCGGTCAGCGACGGCGCATTTTGCAAACCTGACTCTTTCGTCATGTCCATCCCTCTGCACTTTGTCTAAAATTAATAACATAAGGCAGTTTACACGCTGACCGTCATCGCCACTAATCGGACGCCTGTGACGTAACTCGTCAGGGGTCCTGCAAGCAAAGGTGTCTCATGTCTTCCGACTCCCAGGATCTTAATAACTCCCGCGATCTTCAGCGCCGCCTCAAAAAGCTGAGCAAAAGCGAGCTGACTCAATTATTGCTGGAGTTGCACGGCAGACATGAAGAGGTGGACGCCTTTATTGATTTGTTCCTGCTCCGGCGTTCTCCCGCCGCCTTGTCCGCCAACCTGAGCGAGCGTATCCAGGCGATTGGGCAAAGTCGGCAGTTTATCCGCTATGGCGAAACCTTTGGTTATGCGGCGCAGTTACAGCAATTGTTGCAGGATATCGATGCGAGCCTGATGGAGGAATATCCGTTACAGGCCTGCGACATATTGGCGGAGTTCATCACCACTCACGAAAAAGTCTTCGTGCGCAGCGACGACTCCGCCGGAGCCATCAGCGATGTTTATCGAGAGGCGGTCGCCATGATGGCCAGAGCCATTGCGTCAGCGCGGCGGCGTCAGCGCTTTCCCGAAGGCTATTGGTTAAGCCGTTTCGCCGAATGGCGCAATAAGGACGCCTGTAATCTCCTGCTTGGCTTATTGGCCTCAGATAAAGCCTGTTTTACGGACAGCGAATTGAGTCAGTTGGCCTGGCGTTATGAACGTCAGCTACGTCAGGCGGTGAAAAAAGGACTGGCGCCCCAGGACGATTACTTTCGCGAAGCCTTGGCCGGATTACAGGGAACAGCCCAGGCGATGAACGACCCGGATCTGTACGCCCAGGCGGTAAAGCTGGCCTATCCCGAACTGAGCGATTTTTTGAAGATCGAACTGGCGGAAAATTATCTGAAAGCGTCCGAGCCGGACAAAGCGTTGGCCTGTCTGGATGCGCCCGAAGCAGAGAATCCAGATCTGCTGAAAATGCGCCTGCTGGCTTATGAACAGCTCGGCGATCGCGCCAGCAAACGCGAGGCTTTGCAACGCCTGTTCAATCTGGAGCCCACGCCGGAGCACCTGCAGGCGCTGCTGCAACTGGCTCCGCGCGAGGAGCGCGAAGACATCATCGACGACGCCATCCAAAGCGCGGAGCAAGCCGGCGACGGCGCCTTGGCGGCCAGCTTGCTGCTGGAGCTGCAACAGCCGCAAAGGGCGCTGGCGTTGTTGCAGCAACAAGGCGCAGCGCTACAGCAGTACTATCATGGCGACCTGCTGGCGTTGGCGGAGCGATTCAAAGAGCATCGCATTGGTTTAGGGGCCATTCTTTGTTATCGCGCCCTGCTGGAGGATATTCTCAATCGCAGTTACGCCAAGGCTTACGCTTACGCCGCCGATTACATGAAAGAGCTGGCGGAGCTGGACGTCGCGGCGCCTGACTATAAAACTGCGCCTGACCACGGCGCGTTTCTGGCGGAGCTGCGTCGCGCGCACCCGGATAAAGCCGGATTCTGGAGCCGGGTGGACGGCTCCGTATTGTTGCGCAGCGTCTGATTGCAGCTTGCACATATGCTTTTCAAAGTGCTTAGCGCAATGCGCGACGCGTCTGGCGCGACATCATAAGTATCTGTTTTAGAAGAGGCTTATTAGTGGCCTGAGTCTTGCCCATTATTGGTAAAGCTTTAATGGAGCAACCCTTTATGACTCATGCCCGACTTACAGCGCTTACTTTAACGCTGACGATCTCATCCTTGTTTATGCAGGGATGCGGCGGTGGCGGCGGCGCCAGCGGTTCGTCTACGACCGACAGCGCCCCTGCCCCGCAGACGACAGATTCCAGCGCAACCTCTACCCTCTCAGCCATTATCAACGACAGCGGGACTTCACTGGACGCCTACGTTAACAAACTGGCGGTCGTCACCATTCCCGACTCGCTGCTCGTCGAGTCCCGCCTGTTTCTGAAACTCTACGATAATCCCAACGCGCCGCTTTTTCTGGGAGAAATTATCCCGGTCCAGAACGGGCTGCTCTACGAATACCGCTTGGAAGTCAGTCTGCTACAAGGCCAAAGTCAGCTTCATTACGACCTCTTTGGCGTCAGCGGAGCCGTTGCCACTGTGACAGGAGATATTACGCTATGAGAGGTTACAACCGCCTTGTTTTATGCCTGTCGCTGTTGGCGATCCACGCGTCGGTCTCAGCAGCCACCGTCTCCAAACGCCTGAATGATGTGATTGAGTCACGAGGAATAGGCAATATTAATGTCATGGACATCGCCGGCAGCCAGCCAGATCTGACAGGCGCCGAGCTGGAGGCGTTCCGCCTGGACAATGGCGGCCGCCTGGTCTTCGCCATCGATGTCAATGAAGCCGCTAACGGCACGGAAAAAGCGTCCTCACAGGGCGTCGCCATCGAAAATCTGGAGTTGATCGTGGAGTCTGCAGGCGTCACCTATGTCTTCACTGACTTCTGGAGCCAAAGCCAAAGCATGCTGGCGCCCAAAGGCGAGCAACAGCGCCAGTTGCGCTACACCCTGATTGGCGACACCGGCTCCAGCCGCATTACCCCCAATTCGGACAGCGATATCTATGGTTCGGACTTCGACGCCACCGTCTATGTCCCGGTCGATATTGATCTGACCGGAGCAGCCACGATCACACTCAATATCCAATTCATGGATACGCAAGTGCAACTGGGCGACCCGGAGGCATTCTACGACTACTCCAATGGCTATGAAGACATCGCCATCATCTCCGCCGAAGACGCTGCGTTTTTGGATCAATTGCAGGCCGGGTGGCTGGAGGCGCCATTGGTGATCAGGCCCGGCGATTCTGACCTGACGATGGCGAGCGCGCAGTACTTTCCCAGCGCCAACCAGTACTACATCGTTGCCTTTGAGGATTGTTATCCGGAACGGGGCGACTATGACTTCAATGATTTGGTGGTCGCTTATCGCGTCAATGCCGGTTTCAACAAATACGGTAAAGCGGTGCAGATATTTGGCGAAGGTTTTCTGATCGCCAAAGGCGCGGAGTATGACCTGGATTGGGGGCTGTCTTTCAATTTAGGGGCTATCAGCGGCGGCGCCACGACACAGGTGCTATCTCCTGAGACCGGCTTAGCCATAGAGGAAGAGAGCCTTGCAACGACGGTGTCCGGCCAGACTGACTTGCCGTTGTTCACGGCAATAAAAAGTTTATGGAGCCCGGTCGCTGGCGCGCAATTTATCAACACCGAACCGGCGCACCCCGTCATTCAAGGGCCAGGCTTCACCTTTACGATTGCACTGGATACGCCCATGGAGGCATTCTCTCCTGACGCATTCCGCCCCTATCTTTATGTGCGCCCTAACTTCCAGACCGTCTACGCCGGCATGGATTTCGTGAACGATCAGGGCTACCCCTTCGGCCTGATCCTACCGGACACTTGGTCGCCCCCAACGGAGCGCACCGACATGGGACTGGCCTATACGGATCTGATTGACTATATCGAGTCCGATGGCGCCGCCGCTCTGAATTGGCACGCCAACAAGAATTCCGCTCAGGTAATGACGATTCCGCGCTCAAGCTGGCAATGGCGGTAGTTCCGCTATGGCGAGGCGGGGCTTTTGCCCGACCCATTGAGAAATCGCCCGGGGTTTCTCAGGGTCTACCCCCTCGAAATAATGCACTTCATCCCAGGCGCCGAACTCCCGTCGCAATTCGCCGGGCTGCAATAGAAAGTCAGGATTAGAGGGACGGCCGTACTGCGGCTGCTCCCATGTGAAAGTTTCATAGAAGAGATAGCCGCCAGGGGCCAGGGCGCGTCTCAACAGGGGAAATAGCGGACGATGCAGGTAGCGGAACACCAGAATCGCGGAAAAACTATCGTCGTCCAGGTCCGGCAGGCGCGTCTCCAGGTCGATGCACCAGATACGTCCCGGCAGCCCTTCCTGCGACAACACCTCGGCGATGCCGTCAAGGGCTTCGGCGTCCCGGTCGGCGAAGACCACGTCCCGCCCCCGGCGCGCCAGCCACAACCCATTACGGCCATGTCCACAGGCAAGATCAAGCACCGGCGCTACCGGCGCATCACGAAACGCATCTTGCCAACTGACCAGTAAAGGCGACGGTTCTTCATCATGACAATACATCTGTCATCCTTTCATATCCGAGAGTGAACGCATCACGCGCCGATGTAATAAAGAATAGTATCTAATTGAACCCGGGGCATGGGAAATTACCACGGAAGCCACGATGATCGCGGTCAGCAGCCAGCGATCTGCAGAGGGATACACGCCCAGCATAGAGAACAGAACGAACTTGGAGAGAATCACCGCGCCGCGAACCTGCACCAGCCATAACCAGTTGGAGAGCAAATCGAGGAGCAGCATCGCTAGGCCGCTGGCCAGGGCGAACATCCAGAAGCCGCGCCATTCTTCCTGCCCGTGGCCGAACCAGATGCCGCCGCACACGCCGGCGACGCTGAGAATATGCAGCGTACGCAGCGCTATCTTCAACCAGCGTTTGCCGGGAAAATCGCCGATTACGCCTGAGGAAGGGGCGTCACTCATTGGGATTGGGCTGGTCTGTTCTGGAATGTTCCTGAAAGTATTCGTTATACAGCGAGGTTACACGATCCAGGTAGTGATCTAAACATTTGTCTTTTTGGGTCTCGAAAGTCTCTTGCGCGGCCCTGAGCTCCAGCAGACGGTCCAGCCGAAACTCGCGATATTCCTTCCTGAGACGACACCAGGCGACCAGGGTCCAGGTGCGTCCCCAGAAAAACATGCCTAACGGCTCCAGCCAGCGTTCGCTTTCAACCCCATCGACCCGTTTGTAGCGCACCCAGATCAAGGTTTTTTGTCTGATTGCAGCGCGCAGCTCCTCGCCAAACTGGGCGGTTTTGGCGTCGACAAAAAATTGCGGAGAATATATCTGGGTCTGCTCGCCCATGCGTTTCAGGTGCGAGGGAAGCTCCGCCAGAATCTTCTGCAAGGCGTGAGTGGCGGCGCGGCCCATGGCGCGGTCGCTCCAGGCCTGCACCATACGCATGCCCAGCAACAGCGCTTCCAGTTCATCTTCTTGAAAGTTGAGCGGCGGCAAGGTGAAGCCCCTCATCAACCGATATCCCACGCCGGCTTCGCTCTCGATGGGCACGCCGGACACCATCAGCGCCTGGATATCGCGATAGACAGTGCGCTCCGACACTTCTAACTGCTCCGCGATAATCCTGGCGGTGGTGGCCCCACGCCGGCTGCGCAGAATGGTCACGATTTGGAAAAGACGATCAGCTCTGCGCATCCGGGAAAGGATTCCTCACGACATGGGAGATTTCGGTTCTCAGGCGGTCGCTGAACAACCGGAATCGTTCGCCACCTGCAGATGCCGCATTGTAACGGAAGTCGGATCAATATAGCTCATAAAGCCGCGGGTCAGCTCGGAGGTCATGAACATTTCCCCTGCCTGTTTAGCCGCATCCATGTCCTGCCAGTACACAATGTCAGTCCAGCTGTTTTCCTGAGGGTTCTCGCACAGGCTGCGATACAGGAAGCCGTCACGGTCTCTGACGAAAGCGTTGACGCCCTCGCTGGCTGCGGCGAATGCGCCTTTGTCCGCGTCAGGCAGTAGTTTAAACGTTACAAGTTCTACGATCTGGCTCATGCTTAGTCTCCTTGATGGAAGTGATGTTAAGAACACGGAGACAGCATAAAAAAGAGCTCCTGACAGCATACTGTCAGGAGAAATGGGGGTTGAGGATAAAAACGTTGCGCGACGCAGTGGCCGCGCTGAGTCAAACCGGAACGTCGCTGAGGTTGGCGGCGATCATCGGCATAATGGAGGCTACCAGGAGAAACGACATAGTCAGGTTAAACACGCGCTGTTGTTTGGGTTGAGTCAGCACTTTTTGCAGAATGGCGCCGCACAACATCCACACTCCGACACAGGGAAAGCTGACGGAGAGAAACGCCAAGGCGATCACCGCCACCTGCGCGCTCATATCGCCACTGACCGTAGTAAAAGCCGCCACCGCGCCAATCGCCATGATCCAGGCTTTGGGATTCACCCATTGAAACACCGCCGCCTGCCAGAACGTCATGGGCTTGACGTCTTTATCCGCGCGGATGGACGTATCCGTCGTGGCGATTTTCCAGGCCAGATACAACATATAAGTCACGCCTACTGCTTTAACGATGATATGCAGGGCCGGCGCCTGGGCGAATACGGTTCCCAGACCCAGCCCCACTGCGGCGACCATGGAGGGAAAGCCCAGACAAATACCGAGAAAGTGCGGCAGGGTGCGGCGCACGCCGAAGTTGACGCCGGAGGCCATCACCATGATGTTATTCGGTCCGGGGGTGACAGTGGTGGAAACAGCAAACAACAGTACGGCGAAAAATAATTCCATGATGACGACTCCCCGCCGAAGCGGAATAACTGCAACTACCGGGATGCGCGAGTTAATAGAAACCCGAAGCGCGTAGGGATTTGCAAACTGTAAGGGTTAAAAAAGCCTCCGGACGTGGCGTCCGGAGGCGAAAAATACGAGGGTAAACTCGTATGGGAAGACAAAAATGCTTAACGATCTCGCCTCAGTGCGACCTTAGTCGCGCCAGAAGGGCTTCCTGGCTTCTGCTTCCGCCGCTTCGCGGGTCAGACCGATGTCATCCAGCATACTGTCTGACATCAATGACAGTTGGTGCCGGGTATCTATATTGCGGCGCCATTTGCCAATCAAATCTCTCAAACCGTGTCTTGCGGCGTCATGTGCGCCATGACTGTCGGAAGGCGTCGCATTCCGACCGAATTTTCCAAAATGTGCTACGGCCATGCTTCATCTCCTCTGCTCGGACGCGATCCGGACAAATCTGTACTCCTGGTCGCGCCTTAATTTTCGCCACCAATCTAGGATGCATACTTTATCGCCCTTTTTTGAGCCGTTACAGATTCAAAAACCAAACATGTTGACCATAACAGATTTCCTAATTACCCTTCTGTTATGGTGTTAACCGGCTAAATCTGTACTGCTTATGGAAATGAATCTTTATGCGCGTCTGGCCGACCAGTTGGCGGATCAGATTCGCGAAGGCGTGTTCCGCGTCGGCGACAAACTCCCTTCCGTACGTCAAATGGCGAAGAAACAACAAGTCAGCATCTCCACCGTCAACACCGCGTACGGCGTTCTGGAGGATCGCGGCTGGATAGAGGCGCGTCCCAAGTCCGGCTACTACGTGCGCAAACGCAAGGAGGACCGGCTCGCCACCCCGACCCAGACTCGCCACACGCCCAAACCCCGCCCGGCGAATACCTCACAGTTGGTCATGGAAGTACAGCGCGACGCCGCCGCCCGCAAAGGGGTGAGCATGAGCGCGGCGATTCCCGCCCTGGACTTCCCTATTCTCAAGCAAGTACAGCGCACCTTCGCGCAGATGGCGCGCAGCAAGACGTTTCTGGGCATTGGCTACGACTCGCCGGAAGGCGTGCGTGAGTTTCGTCATCAGATCGCCCGCCGCGCCGTGGACGCAGGAGTTTTTATCTCCCCGGAATGCATCATCACCAGCGCCGGCTGCCAGAACGCCATGGCGTTATGCCTGCGCGTGCTGACCCAACCCGGCGATATCGTGGCGGTGGAATCCCCCTGCTATTACGGTCTGCTGCAGATGATCGAGACCTTCGGCCTCAAGGCGCTGGAGATTCCCGCTCACCCGCAAACCGGCCTGAGCCTGGAGGCGCTGCAACTGGCGCTGGAGAAATGGCCGATCAAAGTCGTGCTGACCGTCGCCACCTTCTCCAACCCCATTGGTTCGCTGATGCCCGATGAGCGCAAAGCGGAGCTGGTGAAAATTCTAGGCCGTTACGATATTCCGCTGATCGAGGACGATGTCTATGGCGACCTCTATTTTGGCGATCACCGGCCCAAGGCGGTCAAAGCCTTTGACCCGGACGGGCGGGTGCTGCTGTGTTCTTCGCTATCGAAGACCATCGACCCGCAGTTGCGTCTCGGCTGGGTGATGCCGGGCCGCTATTTCGAAGCGGTCAGTCATCGCAAATTCATCAACAGCATCGCACTGCCGACCTTGCCGCAGATGGTGATGGCGGAGGTGCTCTCCCAAGGCATGTATGACCGCCACCTGAGACAGGCGCGGGAGTGCTATCGGCAACGCTTCGCGCGGCTGTTGGACCTGGTCAACGAACACTTTCCCGAGGGCACCCGCATCTCCCGTCCCCAGGGCGGACTGGTGGCCTGGTTCGAACTGCCGCGCAAGATCGACACCACGCAACTGTATCACCGCGCCCATGCGGAAGGCGTCATGCTGGCGCCCGGCGAACTGTTCTCTATTTCGGGCCAGTACCGCCACTGCTTCCGCCTGAATTACGCCCAGGGCTGGTCGCCGGAGCGGGAGCTGGCGGTGCGTAAGATCGGCCAGTGGGTGAAAGAAGAACTACAGTCGTCCTGAACCTACCCCTGCGCAAGTCTCAGAGACGGGAGCGTTCACAGGATTTATACTGGACGCTCTCAAGACCACTCTGCAGCAGGGTATCGCCGCCATGAACGACGCCACAGACGACCGCCATAGTGAAGAAACCGCCGAATGGAAACCCCAGTTCGGCCTGCGCAACCGGCACGTTCAGTCGCTGTTCGCGTCGGTGAAACTGCGACGTCCCATGATGGCGAAACGCGCTCAGGAGGTATTGGATCGCGCCCAGCCTTACATCTTTGACTGCGCTGAAGGAGGCAAAATTCATGGCCTGCTCAGTTGTCGGGAAGACAAGCCGCGCAAGCTGGCCGTCTTGATTCATGGCTGGGAAGGCTGCGCCGATTCGCTGTATATACTCTCCCTCGCAGCGCACCTGTATAACGCCGGTTACGATATCTTCCGTCTGCATCTGCGCGATCACGGTCCCACCCATCATTTGACTGAAGAGCTGTTCCACGCCAACCGCCTGGACGAAGTCTGTGAAGCTCTCAATAAAATGCAGACGCAATTGGAGCCGGAACAGTGGTATCTGGCCGGTTTTTCTCTGGGGGGCAATTTCGCTCTAAGAGTGGCGACGAAAGTTCAGGAGTTTGGGCTTAAACTGAGCAAAGTGGCGGCGATCTCCCCCGTTCTGGAGCCGATGCACACCTTATGGGCTCTGGAGCATGGTCTGCCGATCTATCGCAGTTATTTCCGCAAGAAATGGTTACGTTCGTTGCGCAAAAAAGCGGACAACCATCCCGGGTTGATCGACTACGACGCCTTCTATGATCGTAAAAGTCTGACGGAAATGAGCGACTACTTTGTCGGCGCCCATACGCCCTACGCCAACTCCGAAGTATACTTCAAAGGCTACGCCGTCACCGGCGAGCGTATGCGCGAGATTCAGGTGGAAACCCGTCTGGTGCTGGCCGAAGACGATCCAGTGATCCCCGCGCGGGACCTGGACCACCTCAACGGCAACCCGCTACTGAAAATAGTGCGGTCTCCCTACGGCGGCCACTGCGGATTTATCGAAAATTTCAAAATGGAAAGCTGGGCGGACCGTTATATCGCCGACTTCCTGAGGGAAGATGCGCAACGCTGATCCCTCTCGCTGAATATATGATTTTGAACAGGCACGAATTACCTATGTCGAAGAAAAGCGCAAAAAACTCCGGACTGGTTTACTCCACAGAGTTTGGCCGGATGTGTCCGGATTGCGGCAAACCCGTGGACGCCTGCGTTTGCGGTCAAACCGCCGTCCCCCAGGGTGATGGCGTGGTGCGGGTCAGCCGCGAAACCGCAGGTAGAAAAGGCAAAGGCGTCACCGTTGTGAAAGGCGTGCTGCTGGCGGGCGAAGAATTAAAGAATCTCGCCAAGCATCTGAAACAGAAATGCGGCGTTGGCGGCACGGTCAAAGACGGAGTAATTGAAATTCAAGGCGATCATCGCGACCTGATCGTGGAAGAGCTGAAAAAGAAAGGGTTTACCGCCAAAAAAGCAGGAGGCTGATGGGCGTCAAAGTATGGCGACGCGCTAATCACAGCTTGATCGCATTTTGCGATTACGTCTATAATTTGTTCATTATCGACACTCAAGTTGTTGGAGCCCGCCATGCCCCAGTCCGTCCGAATCGACGACCTTCTCATTGACAGCGCCAGGCGTGAAGCCAAAGGCGCGCACCGCTCCGTCCAGGGCCAGATTGAACATTGGGCCAAAATTGGCCAGATGGTGGAGCGTTCCGGCGTTTTATCTTACGAGCGCATCCGAAGCTTCCTGTCCGGCGAGATGCCGGTAGACAACCTGAACAACGACGAGCGACTGATGGCGTCCCGCACGCTGTTCGACCAGTTTATCGACGACGACTTCAGCTCGGTGACGGACGAACTGAAAAACCGCGATGACAGTTATTACGGCAGCGAGGACGGCGAATCAATCAAGCGTTATGAGCCCTGACTGACCCGAAAGTCATTCATCATACGGAAACACAACAATAAGGACGGAGAGTGAGACGTAAACCGGTTTTATGGGTCCTCGTCGGCGGCAACGGCGCAGGCAAAAGCACTTTTTACAAGCACAAACTCGCACACCTGGACATCCCTTTCGTCAACGCCGACGAGATCGCCAAAGGTTACGCCCAGACCATTGATGACGAAGTCACCTTAAGGGCCGCGCAAGAAGCGCAAGCGCTACGCGAACAGCTCCTGCGCGAGCGACGCTCCTTCTGCATGGAAACCGTATTTTCCCACCCTTCCAAAGTGGATCTGTTGCTGTCTGCCAAGCGCCATGGCTATGAAATCACGCTGGTTTACATTCATCTGCAGCTGGAAGATCTGCACGTTAACAGAGTCTCCCAGCGCGTGCGCGCTGGCGGCCACGACGTGCCGGAAGAGCGTTTACGCCGCCGGCTGCCGAGGCTACGGGAAAACGTCAGCGCCGCCATCAATTTCGTCGACTTCGCATATTTCTTCGATAACACCAGCGCGGAAGCGCCCTATCAGTTTATCGTCAAACTGGAGCATGGCCGTCCAGTACAGTGGGGAGAGACCACGCCAGACTGGGCGCTGCGCATGATTGCGGACTAGCGTCAGCGCTCCGGCGTTACTCTATGTCTTGCAAAGGCGCGTCCGGCTTGGCGTAACTCAACCGGGCCAGACGCTGGCTGCGGTGATAGCTGTCGAGACCCGACAACGCCACAGTTTCGGCTTTTTCTATATCCACAAAACCATCCTGCATCAGACACTCTGACGGCAACTGCACCTGCAGAATTTCGCCAATCACCAGTTCGGTTCCATTAATGCTGAGATGGTGGTGTTCCCGCAACGCCATCCCCAACGAAATTTTGCTTTCTTTCACATAGGGCGCGACAAAGTCATCCCGCCATTCCTCAGTCAGTCCGACGGCGGTGAATTCCGAAACCTCTTTGGGGTAGCGGGCGGAAGTCTGGTGAGAGGGCCTGTAAATACCCTCATGCACCTGATTCAGCGTGTAATGCCCTGTTGCAAGGATATTTTCCAGCGTATGCCGTTCAACCGAATGGGGTCGAATGATCATGGCCACCAATGGCGGATGCGCCCCGATATGCGTACAGGAACTGACGATAGAGAGGTTGGTGCGCCCCTCCCGATCCACACTGCCTACAAGATTGGCGCTCTTGAACCCGGACAGGGAGTTGATAAAGGCCACCCGATACAAGTGCGGCATCGCTTCGATATCTTCACGGTTGATCAGCATACGACTCCCATTCTGCAAGTAATGACAGCGAACCAGTCACTATACGCGCATTTTCCGTTTCAGGTTCACTTCAGCCTACTGCTACAGGGGCCCCTCTGGCTTACCTGCTCCCATAGACATCAGGACATCTAACGCCGCTATCTTTCGGTGTTATTGAATAATGAAATAATAGTAACTATTATCATTTACATTCTTAGTATTATTCACTAATAGGAACCGATCCCATGATGCGCCCTTGCAAACTCGCCGCAGCTCTCGCTGTTCCGCTGTTTATGTCCGCCTGCGCCGGGCAGCAGACTTCCAGCACCAGCCAAGTTGTTGAACCGAAACAAGTTGTCGATCACTTCGCTAACATGGCTCACGCCATGTATGAAGATTCTCTGCTGGCGGCGACGCAGTTAAACAAGTCCATCGACGTATTCCTGGCCAACCCCACCCAGGCCAATCTGGATGCAGCCAAAGCCGCCTACGCACAGGCGCGGGTTCCTTATCAGCAAAGTGAAGTTCTGCGTTTTGACGTAGAGAACGGCCATGTGACGGAAGGCCTGGACGCAGATGGCGGCCTCGCCAGCATCGACGCATGGGAAGGTCAGGTTAACGCATGGCCGCTGGACGAAGCCCTGATCGACTACGTTTCCGGCTCCTATGAAGGCGAATACAACTCACCCAAGAACATCATCAACAGCACTGGCGTCTTCACCGTAGGCGGCCAGAGCGTTGACATCTCGACCATCACTCCGGAACTAATCGCGGGCATGAATGAAATTGGCGGCGCGGAAGCCAACGTCACCAGCGGCGTGCATGCAATTGAATTCCTGCTGTGGGGCCAGGATCTTAACGGTACTGGACCTGGCGCCGGCGCACGTCCCGTCAGCGATTACTTCACCAAGTCGAGCCAGGGCGCCTGCACCAGCGGCGACAAAAAATCCGACTACAAGATCTGCCAGCGTCGCGCGCAGTACCTGAAAGCCGCAGCAGACCTGCTGGTTAACGATTTACAGGCCATGGAGGCGGAGTGGACGCCTGCCGCCGGCGCGCAAAAAGGCACCCTGCGTAACGACTTCCTGACCCGCGGCGACGGCCTGCAGCGCATTCTGGACTCCATGGGCGATCTGGCTATCGGAGAACTGGCCAGCGAGCGTATGAAAGTCGCCATCCTGTTCGGCAGCACTGAAGACGAACACGACTGCTTTAGCGATCTGACTCACATCGCTATCTACAACAACGCGATGGGCGTCGTGGACGCTTACCGCGGCAGCTATACCCGCCTTGACGGCAGCGTGGTCAGCGGACCCAGTCTGGCGGATCTGGTGGCGCATCAAAACCCTGTGCTCAAACAGCAGATGGATGAGCACATGAATCTGATCGAGAGCCGCATGCGCGCTATCGTCGACAAAGCGGAAGCGAAGTCCGGCGGGAAGAAGTTCGACCAGTTGGTCGGCGGCAGCGCAGAAGACAAAAAACTGGTGCTGGACGCCGCTGCGGCGCTGGTTAGCCTGGAAGAACCTTTGAGCGAAGGCGTGTCCAAAGTGCTGGCTCTGAGCCTGCAGGAATTCGACGCCGGCACCTGTCCGACTGAAAACGTGGGCGACTGCGAATCCTGATCCTGATATAAATCACGGCGGTCGGGCGAAAATCGGGTAAAATCCCTGGCCGACCGCCGTAATCTCTGAATAATTAGCTGTGATGAAATAATGAAAAAATCGGGACCAACACCCTTTTACCCACACCCATTATCTAAACTCCCCGGGAAGCGCCAAGGCGCTTTTTTTGCGTTTATACAGGGCGCTTTTTTGATCACCGCGTCCTCCTGCGCCGCTGCGGTGGAATACGATCTCGCCACCCAGAAGCAGTCCGGCGGAGACACGACCGTTCCGGCGACGCACGCCGGCGCATTCAGTTTGAACTCCGCCAACATGAGCTCCCGCCGCAAAGGCGACTTCCTGATTGGCAACGACTTTTTTGAAGACCCCTGGGTCATCGCGCCGGCGACTACCGATCTGCGCGACGGTCTGGGACCGCTGTTTAACGTCAGCGCCTGCCAAAGCTGTCACTTCAATGACGGTCGCGGCCATGCTCCCGCCAACGCTGCGGATGACGCAGATAGCCTGTTGATCCGTTTGAGCCGACCGGCGCGTAACGCTGAAGAGCAGGCGTTATTGGACAAACCCGACGTGGCCAATCTGGGCGATCCGGTTTACGGCGGTCAGTTGCAGGACCGAGCCATTCCCGGAGTGTCGCCGGAAGCCCATATTGAGGTCAGCTACAACGAAGAGACCGTCAGCTTCGCCGACGGCTTCAAGGTCAGTCTGCGACGGCCGCAGTGGCGTCTGCGCAACTGGGCCTATGGCGATCCTGCGGACGACCTGACATTGTCATTACGAGTGGCGCCGCCGGTAATCGGTCTGGGCCTGCTGGAAGCTATTCCCCAGGCGGATATCGAAGCTCTGGCGGACCCGCAGGACAGCAACCATGACGGCGTATCCGGGCGCACCAATCAGGTTTGGGACGTAGAGCAAAAAGCGCAAACGCTTGGCCGCTTCGGCTGGAAAGCCGGACAACCCACCGTCAAACAGCAGACGGCCGGCGCCTTCAATGGCGACATGGGCCTCACGTCCTCCCTGTTTACCACAGACCATTGCACAGACGCCCAAAGCGCGTGCAAAAAGGCACCCAATGGCGCGGATGAAAACGGCATTGAAATTCGCGACGACATCCTCGATTTCGTCGCCTTTTACGGCCGCAATCTGGCGGTTCCCGCACGTCGTAACATTGAGGACAGCGTCGTACAAACAGGCCACCGTCTGTTTCGAGAGGCCGGCTGCAACGCCTGTCACAACGAGTCTTTCGTCACTGCGAAGCTGGGCAAAGATCATATCGAACAATCCGAGCAGACTATTTTCCCTTACACGGACATGCTGCTCCACGATATGGGCCCGGATCTGGCGGATCTGAAACTGAACGGTTCTCCCGCGCCTGCGGACGAAGTGGTGGAGCATGACGCCACCGCAACGGAATGGCGCACGCCGCCGCTTTGGGGCATAGGGTTGAGCCAGGTCGTCAATCCACAGGCGACATATCTGCATGACGGACGCGCGCGCAGCTTGCTGGAAGCCGTGCTTTGGCACGGCGGCGAGGCGCAGCAATCACGGGATAAAGTGCTGGCGTTTAAAGCGGATGATCGTGATGCGCTGGTGAAGTTTTTGGAATCTCTGTAGAGGAGTCCGCTTTTGAATTCTAAATCGACAAGTCTATTCAGACTGTTCCGCGCTGGCGTCCTGACGGCGTCCGCGCTGTCGCTGTCCTCAATGGCGGCGGGAGAAAGCTTTGAGAAGGAATACCTGCAGATTCTAAAGCAGGCCAGAAACAATATGATCGTTCCCGCCCACCAAGAGCTCAGCGCCAGAGTCCAGACGCTCAAAACCAAAGCGTCCGCTCTGTGCGAAGCGACGAACACGCAGTCTCTTGAGCAAGCGCAACAGGCATGGCGCGATGTTATGCAAACCTGGATGAGCGTATCGCTCATTCAGTTCGGTCCACTCCAGGAGCAGGACCGCCGCCTGCGTATGCAAAGCTGGCCTATCCGGGAAAAGTTGCTGGAGCGCGCTGTAGAAGGGCTGGCGTCTGGACCAGACCCGCTGCAGGACGCCATCAACAACGGCAGTATCGCTATCCAGGGATTGCCTGCAGTTGAATACCTGCTGTTCGGCAAAGACGCCCTGAATAAACTGCAGTCCGCCGATCACGGCGCGCGCCGCTGTCAGGCCCTGACTGCGATCGCCGACCACAGCGTTACGCTGGCGACGGAGCTGGAAAAGGAATGGACAGACGGCTTCGGCGATAATTTCGAAAATCCCTTTGAAGCCGATGGCGATCTCAGCGTGCCTCAGGAAGGCGTTGATGAGTATCTGAACGGGCTCATGACCGGCATCCAGCAAATCACCGCCAACAAAGTGGCGGCGCCGCTGGGTCTGGAAGGTCGCGCCGCCAAATTGAAAGCGCTGGAGTCCTTCCACAGTCGCAACTCCATCGCCAATATCCGCCACAATCTCAGTGCGCTGAGACGCTTTTATATGGGCGGCGACAGTTATGGCTTTGACGACTTCCTGCTCTCCCGCGATAACGCCGCCATGCATAAAAAAGTCACCGGACTGCTGGATGAGGTTGATGCGCAACTGGCGCAGATCGACTTCGCTCTGGAAGACGCCGTGAATGACGCGGAAAAAACCGCCAAGGTTAAAAAGCTGCATGAAGCCCTCCGCCAATTGCAGGCGACCGTGGAAAAAGAACTGTTTCCTGCTATCGGCGTCACCCGGGATTTCAACAGCGAGGATGGGGACTGATATGCGCACCAAACCCAATCACCACTCCCAACTTACCTTAACCCGTCGGCAACTGGCTCGCGGACTGGCGCTCGGCGGACTGGCTATGGCTGTCCCTGGCTGGGCCTTCGCCGCCAAACAGTCGACCAGCGGCAGCGCCGCTGCAGGCGCGCTGTTTTCATCCGTGAATGGCGCTGGCGGCGACTCCCATCTGATATTGTGGAGTCTGCAAGGCGACGTTCTGATGGAGCACGCCCTACCCGGACGCGGGCACGGCGTGGCGCGCCATCCCTCCGGCGAGGAGTTCGTCCTGGTCGGCCGTCGTCCCGCCCGCTTTGCGGCGGTAGTCCGCCGTCAGGCGAATGGCGAACCCAGCTATGAAGAGTTCTCCAGCGCGGAAGGCAGACATTTCTTCGGTCACGCCTGCTACTCCCGCGATGGTCGCTATCTCTACACCACGGAAAACGATTACGCCAGCGGCCGCGGCGTCATTGGCGTTCGCGACGCCCAGGACGGCTACCGTCAGTTGGGTGAGTGGTCCAGCGGCGGCGTCGGACCGCACGAGCTGCGTTTATCCGCAGACGGCAAAGCCCTGGTAGTGGCCAATGGCGGCATCCTGACACACCCGGATAATCCACGGGAAAAAATGAATCCTGACGCCATGGAGCCTTCACTGGCTTATATCGACATCGCCAGCGGAGCGTTATTGGAACGCTGGGAGCTGGAAAATAAAAAGCTCAGCATTCGCCATTTGGACGTGGCCGACGACGGCACAGTCTGCTTCGGCTGCCAGTACGAAGGCCCTCCCACGGATACGCCACCGCTGGTCTACATGCACAAGTCCGGTTCGCCAATTCAGGCCGCGTCGGCTGAATACAGTCTGTGGCGCAGCCTGAAGAATTACACCGGCAGCGTGGTGATCAATTCACAGCTGCGCGTGGTGGGCATCACCTCTCCCAGAGGGGACTCCATCACCTTATGGAGCCTGGACGCACATAAATGCGTTGGGAAGATCAACCTGCCGGATGTCTGCGGACTCTCGTTGACGCCTGACGGCAAAGAATTCCTGGCCAGCAGCGGCGAAGGGGAAGTCATCCGCGTCGACCCGACAACGATGAAAGTTGAACAGCATTGGTCTGTCGCCGGCACCCGCTGGGATAACCACATGACGCTGGCGGGCTAGCCCCGCAAGCCGTCAGCGCTTTTATTCCGCCAGGGTCAGCACGACCCTGGCGCGTTCAGGCAGGGCCCAATCTTCCTCCTCTCTCGACGTCACCCTGTGACAGGGCTATTATTTGGGTCCGCTGTCCCCCCGGAAGGATTGTTATGCCGCAGACCATCGCTTTGATCGACACTCTCAAACGCACCCTCAAAGCCCAAGGGAAAACCTACGCTGACGTCGCCGCCGCGTTGGAGTTATCGGAGGCCAGCGTCAAGCGCTTATTCTCCGAACGCAGCTTTTCGCTGCAGCGGCTGGACCGGGTTTGCGAGTTCCTCGGTATCGAAATATCCGATCTGGTGCGCAGTATGGAAAACAGTTCTGGAGAAATTACGGAACTGACGGAGGAGCAGGAAAAGGACCTGGCCGGCGATATCAATCTGTTGCTCACCGCGCAACTACTGCTGAATAAATGGACCTTCAAGGAAATCATCAGCACCTATCAGATCGAAGAACTGGAAGGCGTGCGTCTACTGGCCAAGCTGGACCGTATGAAGCTGATTGAATTATTGCCGGGCAACCGGGTGAAATTGAAAATCTCCCGACATTTCTCCTGGCGCCCTCATGGCCCCATCCAGCAATTCTTTGAGCAACAAGTGCAAAACGAATTTCTGCAATCGCGCTTCAACAAGAATGGAGAAAGCCGTCTTTTCCTGAGTGGAATGCTGTCACGACGTTCGAACGCGGAAATTCAGCGTCGCATGCAACGTCTGGCGGCGGAGTTTCACGCCTTGGTGGCGGAGGATGAAGCCATCCCGCTGAACGATAAATTTGGCACCGCCTTCGTCATGGCGATACGACCCTGGGAACCGCAATCTTTCACCAAGTTGCGCCGCGAACCCTCTACGAAGAAGTTCTGATTCAATAATGAAGAAGGGACCAACGACTCCTTGCCGCCAGTCCCTGTCTCTCACGAGCACATACTCGAATCCTTTGTCCACCTGAGAAGGAGATCATAGGGAACAAAGGCTATTTTCAGTCGTTTCCGACTTGTTCCCATTTGCGTTGGTGGGCATTAGGATATTCGCTGCTCCTTCTGTTTTCATAGCGCATGCTACGCATGTCTTGAGATTGAGGACCCGCGGCGGTTGCTTCACCTTTTTCGATATAATACTCCGCGATCATCTCGTCCATATTTTGAACTTCAAGATTTTCCGCTCTGGTGTTAGCGATGCTTCCATCACTGGCCAGAACAAAAGAGCTGGACACCGCTAGCGCTAAACCAGCGATAAAGCCTACTGATTGTTTAGTACTCATACGTCACCTCCTCAGTTTTTTGGGAGTATTGTTGTTCCTGCTGCGCCAAAAATTACGGTCTCTTTTTCAGTTTGGACCATAAATTCCGCTAGTTGGCGCCCGCAAACTGGTTAATTTTTGTTCACAAAAAAGCGGCGGCCTGCGTACGTATTTGTAACAATGTGTGGCATAGCGGATGCATAGTCATACAGACCAAATACCGCTCAATTTGTGACCCGCCAAGCATTTCAAGCCCATTGCATTGGAAGAAAATAGAACACTTTGTAACCTTATCTTTGTATCCGCACAGTTAAAGCCTGTACCTGAGTTGTAACCTGAGCTGGATATAAAAAGCCCCTGGCAAAATAACGATAAGATAGGGATACCTCTCATGAAAAAACTCGCATACGCCGCAGTGATAGCGGCGGTCGCGTCTTCGGTCTGCGCGAACGAGATTGAAGACTTCCGCAACAGCTGGACTTACCGCGCCCTAACGCACCAACGCACCCTGGACCTGGGAGAACCACTGGGCCGCACTAACTTTCCTTATACACATAACAGTTATAACTCCTCCGCCTACGCCAACCTGGGCAGCTACTGGGACCCCAACCACATTTACAGTCTGGTGGATCAGCTGGATATGGGCATCCGCGCTCTGGAGCTGGACATTCATTACACCTACGGCGACCTGAAGCTATGTCACGGAACCAATGAACACACTGGCTGCTCCGCTTTTGACCGCCGTTTTGAGGACGGCCTGAAAGAGGTCGCTACCTGGTTGCGACAGGACGGTAATCGCGGTGAAGTATTGATCATCTATCTCGAAGAACATGTGGACGGCCGCTACGATGACGCCGTGGCGGCGCTGAACCGGCAGATGGGAGACTTGATATACAAGCCGGGCAATTGCGCCACGCTGCCCATGAACATCAGCAAAGCGGACATTCTCAACAGCGGCGGGCAAGTGCTGCTGATCGGCGGTAATTGCGGCTCGGACGCCTGGGCGCAGACGGTCTACAACTATGGCTTTCCCACCGATAATGACCATTTCCATCCCTACCCGGAATGCCGCACGGACAAATACGATGTGAATTTCGTGCAGAATAATCTGGTTCGCATCTTTGAGGACAGCACCCGCCTATCCGATGTATTCGGCGACCCGCCACAGCCGATCACTCCGGAATTAATGGCGCAGGCCGCGCGCTGCAGCCTGGGCATCGTCGGTCTTGATCAGCTGAAAGCCTTTGACGAACGCATGACCGCCGCAGTATGGAGTTGGGACCAGAATGAGCCCAACAACGCCAATAACAACGAGCATTGCGCCGAGCAATGGGGCAACGGCCGCTTCAATGACGCCGCCTGCAGCAACGTGCGTCCTTTCGCCTGTTACAGCAAAATCAGCGACGCCTGGGCGGTTACGCAGAGCAATGCAATCTGGGAACAGGGCGAGTTCTTCTGCCAACAGGAGTTCGGCGGCGATTATCGCTTCGCCACACCGAAAAACGGCTACCAGAACCAAATGCTGCAGAACGCCAAGGCGGCAATGGGCTACGCCAATGTGTGGCTGAATTATTCTGACTTGGCGCAAGAAGGGATCTGGTCGCCGGGCGATCAGCCTGCGGTCACCCTGCCGGGAGACGATGGCGCCGTAGTGTGGCGCAAGCTGCGCAATGACAAAGGCAAATGCCTGGACCTCGAAGGCCGCGAAACCCATAACGGCGTGGAGATCCATCAATGGTCCTGTCACGGCGTCGATAGTCAGCTATGGTGGCGGGATCAATACGGCATGATCCACGCCAAATCGGCGCCGGACAAGTGCATCGACGTGTCCGGCGCCGGTACTGAGAAAGGAACCCGCATCGTGCTGTGGAGTTGCCACGGCGGGTCCAATCAGGTTTGGCTGCGAGGGCCCAGCAACAGCTTCCGCATCTCCAACGCCACAAACATGGCGCTGGACATCAAAGACCCGTTCTGGGGCGATGGCCAGCGCGCGCATTTGTGGGAGTATCACGGCGGCAAGTCACAGCGCTGGAGCTGGGACTGACCTCAGGCCTCCTCCAGATCCCGTTCAGGGGCGTAGCGCCGGGCGTTGATCCCGGTGGCGTCCCTGACGTCGATATTAATCACCAACGCACCCACTTCCGCATAAGGTTGATAGGCCACACAAGCGCCATCAGGCGCGATCAATGTGGTGGCGGAGCCCTGAAAGTCCATGGCGTAGTTGACGCTGGCGAAAAAAACCGTGTTTTCGATAGCGCGACATTGCATGGCCCGCTCGTAGAACGGGTTTTCCAGCTTTCCCCATTGCGTCAGCTTCACTCCTTTGAAATGACTGCCCGTAAAATGGGGATGAAAGACGATCTTGGCGCCGCGACTGGCCGCCCATCGCACCGTTTCAGGACAACGCCACCCTTCATGGCTGATCACAATGCCGAACTTTACGCCATCCGCGTCAAACAGCTGGCGCCGGGACCCCGGGATGAAATAGGCCTCTTCCCCCTGCTCCAGATGATTCTTCGTCTGCCGTCCCAACAGCACGCCGCGGCGATCCACGACAAAGGCGACATTGCGACGCCCTTCTGGAGTTGGCCACTCCATGGGAAGTATGATGTTTGTGGAGGTTTTACGCGCCAGATCGCAAATTCGGTCCAGCGCTGACTGCATTTTCCTTGGCGAGCAGTTTTCAACTTTGAAGTCCATGCCTCGAATTCCCGGCACATAAGCTTCTGGAAAACATATCAGGTCCACCTTCGACAGGGTCGCCTCCGTGACCAGACGGTCCACCCACTGCAGCGCATTATCGACAGACTTCGGGATCGGCGGAGATGCCAATGCAATTTTCATATATCAATCCTTTTGTATGCGTACGTCCTTTTTTATAAACCCGTCAACGCGCATCCACGCACGTCACGAGCTGTGTACAGCTTGGCGGTGTAAATCAACTGCGAAGGTTACTGCAACGGCTTTAAAACCACATTAAAGACGCCGACCTGAATGCCTTTCCGATCAATCGAGAAGTCCAACCATCGACAGCGGTCCGGGTTACGATCAACCACATCCGTTAACGCCTGAGCGCCGCCCTGATCCTCACGCCAATAGCTTTGCGTCGTCAGGGTGCGATATCCCGGCGCGCTGAACTTCCAATGGATATGCCTGCGACGCCCCCCATAGGTTCCCGGGACAATACTGTGGAACGTATAGCGGCCCATGGCGTCGGTATAACCCACGCCACGCAGGTTCACTGCATCCAGAGAATACTCACTGACGTCGCCGTCGCCCGCAGGGTGATAACGACCATCGCCGTCAGCGTGCCAGATCTCGACGCGCGCCTCCGGCAAAGGAAGATCGCCCAGTGGGCCTCCTAGCACTTCTCCCTCTACTCTCATCAAGCGACCAGGAAGATTGCGGTAGTTAATATAGGCGGTTTCTCTCGCGTTGCGCACATAAAAGGGGCCTTCCGGCGCCGCCTGCGTGACGCTGCAAGAATCGCTATCAAGATCATCCGCGCGCGCTCCATGCAAGGGCCACAACGACGCTCCCAGCACAAGCTTGAGAAAGACGCGTCTGTACAGCGTAGTCCCGGCGTTCATGTGACGTCCTCCATGGCCGCAAGTGAAAGGCAAGTTGGATAAAGGTCGTCTTATCCGTTCAACCAGCAGTTAATCCAAGTATAGTTCGCGACGACGCGCAAATGCGAAAGGAGAGTTTAAAACAAGCCCCCCGTCAGGCGGCGGCTTCATGGTTCTTGGAGGCGGCGACGCGATTGCGCCCGCCTTTTATGGCCCGATACAGGGCGTGGGTGGCCCGTTTGATAGTGTCATGCAGGTCTTCATTGCGAATGAGTTGGGCGCAGCCGATGCTGACGCTGTAGCGCACGTCGTAGCTGGTGGGTTTGCATTGCTCAAACAGTTGCCGGATGCGCTCCGCGACCACCACCGCGCCATTGAGGTCGGTAGAAGGCAACCCAATCACAAACTTTTCGCCGCCGTAGCGTCCCAGAATATCCACCTCACGAATTACGTTCTTGATGGTTTCCGCCAGGAATATCAACGCTTCATCCCCCGCTTCCGGCCCGAAGTTGTCGTTGATCCAGATAAAGTGGTCGCCATCCAGCACAAGAAAACTGAACTCCTCCTTGTAGCGACGACAATGCTTCACCATCTGCGTGCAGCGCTCTTCCGCAAATCGCCAGTTCAATACTTTGGTGACGGGGTCATACATAATCAGCTCTTTCACCCGTTCCGCGAAAATACGGGTTTTCCAGATGTAATATCCGAGCACGACAAGACTAGCCAGTAACAGCAATACCGGGATAGTGCGCAGAATCGCCGTCAAGACGAACGTGGACACGGGATTGCGGCGAGCCAGCCAGAGTTGGCCGCCCGGCAAAGGCGTAACGTAGACGACATCGCCATCAAATGTGCGGTGTTGCGGCTCGGTAGTGAAGATATCCGGCGGCAGTCCCTGAGGTTGCGAAGGAGACACCAGCGTCTGCGCATCTGGATCGGGATTAAGCCCCAGCCATTCGACTTCCGCTGAGCGCCGATGATACCAATACGCCAGTATGGTCAGAATCGTCAACGCCAGGACGACGCCTCCCACAGCGAGCTTGTTGAGTTGCCTCTTGTTATTGCTATCTGTTTGCACCCACCGTTTCTCAACTGCTAAATGGCTCAGATTTAAAGAGAATTCTGATGAAAGTATAGCCGAAATGCGCGCTGCGCCAATGCTTCGCAGTCACAGAACAGTGTGTGGAGGGAAAGGCCGGAAAACTCCGGCCCTAATTGTAGAGGCTAAGCGGCGTTTAGCATCTGCATGAAAAATCGATCCATGGTTTCAAGATCGAGCTTGTCCACAGGTTCAAAACGCACTGTCTCCAACGCCTCAAACTGAGCATCCGCAAAGCAGTCTATCGCTAAGGCAGGTCTGATAACTTCCTTTTCATTCCCCATCGCCTTGCGCTCCAGCAATGCATCAACTTCCGTCACTATCGGACCGCCGCCCAGCATGCGCGCCTTCAATTCATAGAAGCGCACTGGTGGAGGCGTCCGATGTTCCGCCACCCACATCGCCGCCAGCAACGTGCGCAGCATATAGGCATAGCGCTTGGCGTTGACCTCGCCCGCCGCCAGCCTCTCGCGCTCATTACGCGCCATGGAGAAGTAGTGATAAAACAAGGATGCTGGACGCGCGGACAGCGACGCCAGATACTTCATTTGCGCAAGGAACACTACGTCCCGACTATATACAATTGGCGAGTTAAGCCATTCCTGCAGCGTCGCCGAACCGCTGCGTAACAGCGTCAAAGCCTTGCTGATATCCCAGCCGCTGACATCTAGTTCATCATCTATCGGGAGCTCAATCACATCCCGCCGCTTGCCTAACGATAAATAGTGGGACAGTGAGCGCTGATAGATAAATCTAACGTCATAATCACTATCCCGGGAAGCGAATCCCCAGGCCTGGCTGCCTGATTCACACGCGTAAAGCACCTTCACATCGTGCTCCCACTCGATCCGCTCCAGGGTTTCCTGTATCCGCTTTTCCATTGTCGCCACTCCTATTGTTACTTCTAATATGGTGGACGCGGTGGGACTCGAACCCACAATAACCAAAACTTCAGGCATTACTCCGAAGCGGTATTGACCTACAACGCGCGCCAGTCGCGAACCCCACAACGAGCCCGGACCTGCATCCTCAAATTTCGTCAATACGCCAAATGGTCTCGGTATTACCCTTCACCGGCTGCCTTAATCGTTTGCCGGCGGCTCGCCTTTTCGCCTTCGCGCCCTTTCTTCTCACCCTTCACAGAACAAAGATCGCGCCAATATTTTTAGAGCGGCGAATATTTTTTTATGTTTATGTTTTAAAAGCATTTATCTGAATTTTATTGCACGCGAAGCATGTAAGAGATCAATCCCAAAGTGAGAATATGTTATCAAATTGAATAGCTAATTATCTTTTTTGATCAGGTTATTTATTGCACAATTCGGCAACCTAAACGCCAAATTCTCCATGCACAACTATGGGAATTACTTATGCAGATTTATATACGGTTGTTATTTAATGGCGCAGCCTGCGCGTCCAGCGAGCCGCGCAGCGAAGTCAAAGCGAGACAACAAGGACAATAAATGCGTGTAATTATCCTGGGCAGCGGCGTCATCGGCGTTTCCACCGCATATCATCTGGCTCAGCTGGGTCATGAAGTAACTGTTGTCGACCGTCAAACCGGTCCTGCATTGGAAACCAGTTACGGCAACGCTGGCGAGATTTCCCCCGGCTGCTCTGCGCCCTGGGCGGCGCCAGGGATTGCGTTAAAGGCGATCAAGTGGCTGTGTATGAAGCATCGTCCACTGGTAGTTCGCCCCAGTCTGAACCCCGACCTTTGGCGCTGGACAGCGCAATTCCTGGCTAACGCAAACTCTCACCGCTACTACCAGAATAAATCACGCATGTTGCGACTGGCCGAATACAGCCGCGACGTACTCAAACAGCTGCGCGCCGACACTGGCGTCAGTTACGACGAACGCAGCCGCGGCACCATTCAATTATTCCGCAAGCAACAGCAGGTCGACGCCGCTTTGGCGGACACCCAAATTCTAGAATCCTTTGGCGTTCCTTATGAGTTGCTGGACCGCGACGGCTGCATCAAGTACGAACCAGGACTCGCCTCTGTCAGAGACAAGATCAGCGGCGGACTGCGTCTGCCCGGCGACGAGACTGGGGACTGCTTCAAATTCACGCAAGCTTTAGCCGCATTGGCGGAAGAAAAAGGCGTCGTATTTAAACAAGGCGTGGTCATCCGTGGGCTGGAAAAAAACGGCGATGCAATCGTATCCGTGCAAACGGATCAGGGCCCGTTGCAGGCGGACGCTTATATCGTCGCGCTCGGCAGCTACACTCCCCTGTTGCTGAAGCCCCTGGGACTCAGAGCCCCCATCATTCCGGTGAAAGGCTATTCGATTACTCTGCCGGTGAAAAACCCAGAACGGGCGCCCGAGTCGACGCTGTTGGACGAAACCTACAAAGTAGCCGTCACCCGCCTGGGCGACCGTATACGGGTCGGAGGAACGGCGGAGCTGGCGGGCTATGACCTGCGCCTGCATCAAGCCAGAAAGAACACATTGGAGTTTGTGGCGAACGACCTGTTCGGAACCGGCTACGCCAATGGCGAAGCCGAATTCTGGACCGGACTGCGCCCCATGACTCCAGACGGAACTCCTATCGTTGGGGCGACGCCCATCAACAAACTTTATGTCGCCAGCGGCCACGGCACCCTGGGCTGGACCATGGCGGCGGGAACGGGGCGCGTCATGGCGGATATTGTATCTGGACGCCAACCCGAGATTGACACTGAGGGACTGGGAATAGACCGCTACTGACAACCACTGCTATTTGAGGGACCGTCGCTGGCGGATGGAGCTCCGCTTCGCCGCCGTTCTCAATGAGGACGGCGAACCATTGGACGCACGCTTGATCCATATCCTGTGTCTGGCGCACGTCGGGAGCTGTGACCCGACGCGATGCCGCGTCTTTCAAAAACCGTATGGGAAGCAGCGCAGCGCCCTCCACAGCGCCGCCTGATAAATAAAGAGAGGAGAAAATCCCTTGGAAACTATTCATAAGCTGGTATCCGACCTGAATGACTTCGTATGGGGCCCCCCCATGCTCATTCTTATTCTGGGCGTAGGGCTGTTTTTACAATGCCGTTTAAAGTTCATGCCCTTATTTACGCTCAAGCTGGGCCTGCAACTGGTATGGAGAGGTCGTAAGCCGGATACTCGGGACCCTGGGGAAATCAGTCCTTTCGCCGCACTGATGACCGCCCTGGCTGCGACAGTGGGCACCGGAAACATTGCCGGCGTCGCCACGGCGCTGGCGCTCGGCGGGCCAGGCGCGCTGTTCTGGATGTGGGCCACCGCTCTGGTGGGCATGGCGACCAAATATGCGGAAGTCGTACTGGCGGTGCGCTTTCGTGAAAAAGACGAGAACGGTGAATATGTTGGCGGCCCCATGTACGCCATCAAAAACGGCCTGGGCCCCAAATGGGCCTGGCTGGGCGGCGCTTTCGCCTTGTTCGGCGGTCTGGCGGGATTCGGCGCCGGCAACATGGTGCAATCCAACAGCATCGCAGAGGTAATGAACACCTCCTTCGGCATCCCCGCCGCCGCCTCCGGCGTCGTCATGACGGTGCTGATTGGCTTCGTATTGCTCGGCGGCATCAAACGCATCGGCGCTGTGGCGCAAGCGCTGGTGCCCACCATGTGCATCTCCTATATTCTTTGCGCCTTTTATATCCTGTTCACGTTCTCTGATCGTATCCCTCACGCTTTCGACCTGATCTTCACCCACGCTTTCTCTCCCACCGCCGCTACAGGCGGATTCGCCGGCGCTGCAGTGATGATGGCGATTCGCTACGGCGTCGCCCGAGGCATTTTCTCCAACGAAGCCGGCCTTGGCACCGCAGGTATCGCGCAGGCGGCGGGGAAAACCTCTGACCCGGTGACCTCTGGTCTTATCGGCATGATGGGTACTTTCATCGATACCATTATTGTCTGCACCCTGACCGGCCTGGCGTTGATCACCAGCGGCGTCTGGGAAAGCGGCATGTCCGGCGCAGCGCTCACCGCCAGCGCGTTTGCGGCGGCGATGCCGGGGTTCGGCGAATATCTGCTGGCGATCCAGTTGATCGTTTTCGCCTTCACCACCATCCTCGGTTGGGCTTATTACGGCGAGAAATGCTGGGAGTACTTGATGGGCTCCGCCGCGATTATTCCTTACCGTCTGCTAAGCACCCTGTGCGTCATGATCGGCGCGCTGGCGCAGCTGGAATTCGTCTGGTTGGTCGGCGATGTCTTCAACGCTTTCATGGCCATCCCCAACCTGCTGTCGCTATTGCTGTTGTCGCCCATTCTGGTCAAGTTGACCAATGAGCATTTCGCCACCGTCAAAATGGCGGCGGTTAGAACTTAACGATCTCATAAACCCCTGTGGCCGCCTTTGCGCGGCCTTTTTTATACTCACCCATAGACTTCCCGCCCCTCTCCACCTTAATCCCTACAAACATACACTCCAGCTATCAAGTTGCCTTCCTCTCGGCCTTCGGAGAATATGATCGCTGTCTGTAACCATTTATCGAAAAAGATCATATGAAAAACGTAGTCATCGGTCTGCTGGGCACCACCATGGATAAACGCGGCAAGGGGCCTGCGCGCTGGGAAACCTGGAGACCGACCGTCGGCATATTCATGCAACAGGACCTGCTGATTGATCGCATAGAGCTGCTGCATGACGCCAGAGACTCACGCCTGGCCAATAACGTGGGCGCGGATATCGAGACTGTATCGCCGGATACAGAAGTGAGCCTGCGCCAGGTCAGTTTCAGCGATCCCTGGGACTTCGAACAGGTTTACAGCACGCTGCTGGATTTCGCCGAAAACTATCCTTTCAAGCCAGATGAAGAGCGTTATCTACTGCATATCACCACCGGCACTCATGTTGCGCAGATTTGCTGGTTCCTGCTATGTGAAGCGAATTACATTCCCGCGCAGATTTTGCAGACCTCTCCAGACCGGGGCGAGCGCGTCGCCGCTGGAAAATATCATCTGATTGATCTCGACCTCTCCAAATACGACGCCATCAGCTCACGCTTCAGGCGCCAGCAGTTGGAAGGGACAGAGTTTCTCAAATCAGGCATAGCGACCCGCAACGCCCGCTTCAACGCCATGATCCAGCAAATCGAACGGGTGGCGATTCGCTCCCAGGCGCCGATTCTGATCACCGGCCCCACTGGGGCAGGCAAATCCCAGCTCGCCGGCAAGATTTTTGAGCTGAAGAAAATCCGCGGCTCCGTCAGAGGTGAATTTGTATCAGTCAACTGCGCCACGCTACGTGGCGACAGCGCTATGTCGGCGCTGTTCGGCCACAACAAGGGCGCTTTCACCGGTGCGCAGACCGCTCGCAAGGGCCTGCTCGCCAAAGCCGATCAGGGATTGCTGTTCCTGGATGAAATCGGCGAACTGGGCCTGGATGAACAGGCGATGTTGTTACACGCCATTGAAGAGAAGCGCTTCTACCCCGTCGGTTCCGACAATCCTGCGCACAGCGACTTCCAGCTTATTGCCGGCACCAATCGCGACCTGCAGAAGCAGGTTGACAATGGCAGCTTTCGGGAGGACCTGCTGGCCCGCATCAATCTGTGGAGTTATGAACTCCCCGGATTAAAAGACCGCCGCGAAGACATAGAGCCTAACCTGGAGTATGAGCTACAAAAAGCCGAGCAGCAGTTAGGTCATAAGGTCAGCTTCAATAAAGCCGCCCGGGCCAGATTTCTGCATTTCGCGCAACAACCGGATTCCTTATGGCAAGGTAATTTCCGCGACCTGAACGCCTGTGTACAGCGCATGGCCACACTCTCTGAAGGCGGCCGCATCAACGAAACGCTGGTGGATGAAGAGTGCGACCGTCTACGGCGATTCTGGCGACGCAGCAGCGCTCAGGAGTCTCTGCCGCCATTGGAAGACTACCTGTCCCCTGAACAGGTGGCGGAAATTGACGCCTTCGACCAATATCAGTTACGCAGTGTGATTGCGCTCTGCCGTGATAGCCGCTCCTTGTCGGAGGCGGGGCGCCAGCTCTTCAACCGTTCAAGATTGCGTAAAAGCTCCAGTAACGACTCTCATCGTCTACGGCAGTATCTGAGTAAGTTCGATCTGGAATTCGATAATCTAAAAACATAAATCTCTATCTAAATAGATATATTTATTCAACGACATATTTCGACAATATTCTATATATTCTTATTTTTCATATAGTTAAGTATATGAGAAAAGTTGGCCCAGCTTTTGTAATAGTAATGGTATCAAGATGAACCTGCTGCAAGGCGATTCATCCAAATACAGTTGCTCCGGGACAAGCGAGTCCCACCAAAAAGGTTTGAGAATGATGCAAAGCACAAAACCCCAAATGCCCTACGAAGTAACTAACGTAGAAAAAGGCGTTCCGATCAAAAGCTGGACCAACGGCGTTCCATTCGAACCGGAAGCGCGCAAGCAATTAAGAAACATTGCGTCCCTGCCGTTTATTCATAAGTGGGTGGCTGCGATGCCGGACGTGCACTTAGGTAAAGGCGCGACCATCGGCTCTGTTATTCCCACTTCCGGCGCCATTATTCCCGCTGCGGTGGGAGTGGATATCGGTTGTGGAATGATGGCGGTGAAGACCGACGTGCATGCAACCCAGTTGCCGGACTCTCTGGGAGCGCTGCGTAGCGCGATAGAAGCGGCGATACCCCATGGCCGTCAGCCAGGACGACGCGACCGGGGTTCCTGGCATGATATTCCAGAGGATGTAGGCGCTCGTTGGACTCATGAGTTGGCGGATCGTTTTAAAATCCTGTGCGAAAAGCACCCGGTTTTGAAAAACACCAACAACGTGAACCACCTGGGAACCCTGGGAACCGGTAACCACTTCATCGAGGTGTGTCTGGATGAGAACAACGACGTATGGATTATGCTGCACTCCGGTTCCCGCGGCGTTGGGAATCGTATCGGCGAGCATTTCATCAAGCTGGCGAAGAAAGAAATGGAGCGCTTCTTCGTAAACCTGCCGGATAAAGATCTGGCCTATCTGGCGGAGGGAACCGATTACTTCAACGACTATGTGCAAGCTGTTGGCTGGGCGCAGGATTTCGCGCGCATCAACCGTCAGGCGATGATGCAACGGGCGCTGAACGCCTTGGCGGTTACGTTGAACAAGCCGGTAATCGCCGAGCTGGAAGCGGTGAACTGTCACCATAACTATGTGCAGAAGGAAAACCACTACGGGAAAAACGTGTGGTTGACCCGAAAAGGCGCAGTAAGCGCACAGGAAGGCCAGCTGGGTATTATCCCAGGCAGCATGGGAGCCCGCTCCTACATCGTGCGCGGAAAAGGCAACGCGGAAAGCTTCTGTAGCTGTAGCCACGGCGCAGGAAGAGTGATGTCCCGCACCGAGGCGAAAAAGCGCGTATCCGTAGAAGAGCACGCTCGCGCCACAGCGCATGTGGAATGCCGAAAAGACGCGGCGGTAGTGGACGAAACGCCTTCCGCTTACAAAGACATCGACGCCGTGATGGCGGCGCAGTCCGACCTGGTTGAAGTCGTGCATACGCTGAGACAGGTGGTTTGCGTAAAAGGTTGAAGAGAGGCGGCGTCATGCCGCTGACGCAATAAGTTGTACGGTATTTAAGATGGATAAAATAGTAATAGACGGACGCATGGGCGAAGGCGGAGGACAGATTCTGAGATCCTCCCTGACCCTGGCCATGCTGTACGGCAAAGAAATAGAAATTAACCATATTCGCGGCAAGCGCCCCAAACCAGGCCTGATGCGTCAGCATCTGACCTGCGTTAAGGCCGCCCAGGCGATATGCGGCGCCAAAGTAGACGGGGCGGAACTGGGCTCCTCCCGGCTGACGTTCAAACCCGGCTCGATAAAGGGCGGCGATTACAAATTCGATGTGGGTAGCGCAGGCAGCACGGCGCTGGTGTTCCAAACCGTATTACTGCCTCTGTTACAGGCGGAAGGAGCCTCTACCGTGGAATTCGGCGGCGGCACCCATAACCCGTTCGCACCGCCTCTTACGGAAATTGAACGCTCCTTCCTGCCGCTGCTGCGGGATATGGGAGCTAAAATCGAAGTGGAAACAGAGCGTTGGGGCTTTATGCCCGCTGGCGGCGGTAAATGGCGCATTCGCATACAGCCGGAAGCTTTGCAGCCGATTGAGCGGCTAGAGCGCGGCGAGCTGAACCACAGCCGCCTGACCGCCTACTGCTATAACATTCCCGGCAAAGTGGGCGAGCGGGAAGTACAGGCGTACTTATCTTTGCGCGAACACCCGGTGCATGAGTCACGGCAACGCAAGCCGGAAGCAGGCTGCGCCGGCAATCTGCTGGCGGTGGACCTGCAATTCGACGGCCATCGTATCTGTCTTTCCGAACTGGGTCAGGTGCGAAGACGGGCGGAGCTGGTGTCCAAGTTGCTCAGCCAGAAGGTGAAAACCTACCTGGACAGCAACGCGGTATTGGATGAGCATCTGACGGATCAGATGATGCTGCCCATGCTGGTGGCGGGAGGCGGCAGGTTCTCCATTTCAGAATGGTCTCTGCACGCCCAGACCAATGCGGAAGTCATCGAACTGTTCACGTCACGCAAAATAGAATGTGACGGCGCTATCATGTGGCTGATGTGATGAAGCAACTATTCATGGAAACACTAAAGGAGAGGAGTCCCGCCTCTCCTTATTTTGATTGCTGCTTACTATTGATAAGACCCTTCTTGATATTGCTCTCGGGAAGCCTGTTTCCATTCATCAATAAAGCCCGCTTTGGTTAGATAGCCATAAACCTGATTAAACAGCTTATACATCCAGAACTGCAGATCGTCGACGCCGTCGACTGTGCGCTCCGCATTATCGTCTGCAACCGCCAGATCGGTCATTTCCCAAAAGCAGGCCGCCACTCGTAAGGCCTCCTCAGACGTGGCGATCTCCGCCTGCGAAAACATGACCGCCACCACATAATCATCTCCCAGACTGCGCGCATAATGCAGCGCCAGAACTTGTGCGTTCCGATTATGTTCTGAAAACTCAATCAATTAAGAGCGCCACTCACGTACGCAAAGTATTCCTGCGCAATGTCCTCATCCACCACTACTCCGTCATTGCCGCCATACAAACGGTCATTACGGTCCTTTCTTGGACCAGAAATCCAATATTCGTCACCGCTTTCAATATCATAAAAATTTGATTTGTAGCCCCGTCCTTTAAGGCTTTGAAACGTTTTTCCACGATAGTAGAGCGTCTTACCACTCTTGGAAAAATAAACACGTCCAATGCGGGCCGAGCCTTCAAGACCAAGAGATTTGTCTTCGATATACATGATTCTGGATCGCGCCTCTCTCATTTCTTGCGGCGGCGTGTTGTTCTGATCCAATCTCAGCTTTTGGTATTCGATTCGCCTGTCCAACTCAGATCTCATGATCAACCCGTAAATTCCTGCTTGGCCAGCTTGAGCCACTTTTTGTGGTATGAGTGGTAATGTCTGCCGGAGATCTTCGCTTTTTCCAGAATTTTCTTGAACTGCTCCTGTGACTCTCTTTCCCTGCCCTGGGCTTTCAGGTACATCCCAAACCAATAACTGGCTTCAGGGCCAGGAAAGTAGGCTTCCAGCGCTTCAAACTCGTGCTTCGCTGCAGCAGTTTCGTTGAGTTCCATTAACGCCCGGGCGTATAGAAGATGCGCTTCCGCGTTTTTGAAATCAGGATTGTGGCGGATCAGGTCGTCCATCACAGAACGGACTGCGCCATAGTTGTTCAGGCCAAATTCCGCTTTCGCGAGACCGTACATGATGTGAGGGTCAGTCTGGTGAATTCCCTTCAGGGACTTTTCATACATCGCCTTGGCTTCCCCGAACATCCCTTTCTCCAACCATTCTTCCGCCAACCGCATGGAGGTTTCCACGCTGTCTGTGACGGAGTAGTTGAAGGCCGCCTGCTTGACCGCCTTGTCGGGATTAACGATAGACTGCATTTTGCGCTGCGCGTTTCTGCCGGTCCGGCTTCCCGCCAGCTCCGGCAGCATTTCCACCAGAAAATAAGCGACAGAACCTGCGAAGGGCAACATGACCACAATCCAGATCCAGGTTGTACTACGCCCCGTCTTCACTATGTGCATGACCAGAGCAACTTGAAAAATAATGGAAATTGCGAAAATAGGCATTTCTAACTTCTTACTCTATAACATCAGGTAAATAGAAGTGCTCAGTTTTGCGGCCCCGAATAAACGAGAGCTTAGACCGGCGCTTGCATCATCAAATGCAGGGGATACATGGCGTACACCAGACCGCCTGCAAACAACAGGGAAACTCCAGCCGCCATACCCAGCAGACTTTGCGCCCGCCGGTTAGTGATAGCCAGGATCAACAACGCTGCGCAAACCAATGGAGGCCACCAGGAGTTCTGCTTAAGACCGAACGCCCATTCCGACCAAGCTGGCGCGTAACCGTAAAGGGATGTGAAAAAGTCCAAAAATTGCTGCGGCGCTTCCGTATTCATCCAATACCAGGAGACGAACGCCTGTATGAGAATGCCGGCAGCGGCCAAAAAGACGAACAAAAATGAGGTGAGTTTTTGCATAAGCCAACGCTTTGATATCTAAATCCTATAAACGCCGTTAGCAAGCAATGCGATTGACCGGCGCTCTCCCTGAATATGAGGGGCGAAAAAATTCCGCGCATTCTAACCGATATTTAATAAAAGAGTTCGTAATTACTTCAAAATTACGGTGAGCGGTCTGTGACGTCGTTCATTAAAAGTGAAAAAGCATGGGCATGCTTAGAAAGGCGTTGCGAACGAAGAGGAAAAGCGAAAGACAGGATCTAAGTATTAATAAGTACTAAAGTGAAGTCGAGGACATATAGATTAGCGCCGCAACCAGATCGGCTGCGGCGCGGTGGTCTATATCTTCGTCAATTCAGGTATCGGAAGAGGCGTTTCCGCCCTTTCACGGGCAGGACGCTTACGTTCGATAGTGGACTCTGGGTTCACCATTAGCTGCAGGCCTTTTCCGCTGATTCGCTCCATTCCGATATCTCTCAGCAAGTGGTCGCTCATACCATACAGGCCTTCGATACGTGGAGTTCCAACAAAAATACGACGTGCTGCAGTGTTAATGCGAACGAAAAACTTTTTCATCGTGTATTCCTCGGTTATCGCCGGGAACACATCGGGAAGGAAGGGTATCTATGGGTACTTCAGGCGCATATCCAACCAGCCGCGATGAGTTCCGCGGCTGATAGATAGTATTTAGTGGTTCGTCAGCACACGGAAAGCTAAGGAGACAGAGCAACCTTGAGTAGATCGCAGATCCTTGGCTCTTTTTTGATGAGTTGATTGAGTCATCATGTGGCTCCTCCCTTGCATTTCTTGCGTGTACTGAGCGGCTATCAGACTCCATTTAGTTGCGCCATGTCAACCACTTATATGTGTAGTCTCGGTTTTCGCATACTGGATCTCACAAACTACCAATCCCACTCCGCATTGCCGGGCCAAGGTTGAATCAAGACGCGCCATGGGGGACACTGCTGCCTCCCGGCAGGAAAAAGTGGACGCATCAAACGAATAAGATCCTCATGCCGCTTCCCTGATTGAATTACCGACCTGACCGACAGGAGACATATCGTGAACCGCAAGAGCAGACTTGGACGACTTGCCGCCGCCCTCGTACTGGGCCTGTCCATCGCCACTCACGTCGCGGCCAAAGACAAGATTGTCGTCGCTTCTAAAATCGACACGGAAGGCTCCGTGCTCGGCAACATGATTTTGCTTCGGCTGGAAAAAGCCGGCTATGAAGTAGAAGATCGCATCCAACTTGGCGCCACCAAAATCGTCCGCACCGCGCTGATCAACGGCCAGATAGACGTTTACCCGGAATACACGGGCAATGCGGCGTTTTTCTTCGACATGGCGGACAGCCCTGTCTGGAAGGACCCAACCAAAGCCTACGCCACAGCAAAAGAAAAAGATCTCGCCGCCAATAATCTAGTCTGGCTGCATCCCGCTGACGCAAACAACACCTGGGCGATTAGCGTACGCGGCGATTTGGCGCGAGAGCAAAAACTGACGACCCTGGATGACCTTTCCCGCTTTCTGAAAGATGGCGGAGAAATAAAGCTCGCCGCCAGCGCCGAGTTTGTGGAGTCGGATTTCGCCCTGCCCGCCTTTCAGAAAGCCTATGGGTTTGAACTGACCGCCGATCAGCTGCTGGTATTATCCGGCGGCAACACCGCTGCAACCATTCGCGCCGCCGCCTTACGCACCAACGGCGTCAATGCGGCGATGGCGTACGGCACTGACGGCGGCCTGAGCGCACTGGATATGGTGGTGCTGCAGGACCCGCGCAACGTGCAGCCGGTCTATGAGCCGGCAGCGGTAGTGCGCGGCGAGATACTGAAAGCGAATCCAGACATAGGTCCGATGATCGACGCTATATTCGAAAAGCTCGACTTGACCACGCTGCAACGTCTCAACGCAGATGTCGCCGTTAATGGTCTCGACCCCAAAGAAGTGGCCCGGGAGTTCTTAAAATCCGCCGGACTGCTCTAACCCATATATTGCCGGCGGGAGACCGCAGCGCGCTGCAAGGCGCAAATCGCGTGACGCTTTCAATGTCCGTCCTGGCCGTCGCGGCGCTGCTGTTTCTAGATTTTGCTTCCTTTCAACCGAACCGCATACTGCCTGGGGAGGGCGTTGCCTTACTGGACGCTCTTTCCCTTCGATGGACCCTGCCGGTTTTCGCCGGCGCGCTCGCTATCGCTTTGTTATCCTGGCGCCCGAACCGCCATGCCTATCTTGCCATATTGCTGACGGCGACCACCCTGGTCGCCTTCTTGCCTGTGCTGGCGGGCGTATTTGGACTAGAGCGCGCAATCGAAGGGCTGCAACATGGCCGTGCGGCGCTGGGTAGCGGCTTTTGGCTGGCGGGCTTCTTCATGGCGCTGATCATGATTGAAGCCTGCCACAAGCTACAGGCCGGAATCTGGCTGAAACTCGCCAGCGTCACCGTCGTCGTCGCGGGCATCGCAATCGCCTACTCCTATGGCGTACTGGAGAAGTTATCCCTGGCGCAAGAGTTTCATGTCAGGCAACGCCAGTTTGTGACGGAGATGGGCGCGCATTTCAACCTCGTTTTCTGGTCAATGCTGCCCAGCGCGGTGATGGGCATGGCGCTCGCTATCTGGGCGACGCGCTCGGAAAAGGCCCGACGGGGGCTGTTTGGGGTGCTTAGCGTGGTGCAGACGATTCCCAGCCTGGCGCTTTTTGGCCTACTGATCGCACCTCTGAGTTACCTCGCCAACGAGTTTGGGTGGCTGCGCGCTATCGGCGTTCAGGGGATCGGCTTCACCCCCGCGTTGATCGCCCTGATTGGCTACAGTTTACTGCCCATGACCCGTAACGCTTACGTCGCTCTCACCGGAACCCCTGAACCGGTTCTGGAGGCCGCTCGCGGCATGGGAATGAGTGAAAGCCAGGTATTCCTGCAGGTGCGCCTGCCATTGGCGGCTCCCGTGATTCTGGAAGGACTGCGCATCATGACCGTGCAAACCATCGGCCTAACCGCCGTCGCCGCGCTAATCGGCGCCGGAGGTATGGGAACCTTCATCTTTCAGGGCCTGGGTCAGGCGGCGATGGATTTAGTGCTTTTGGGCGCCATTCCCACAATCCTGTTCGCCCTCGCCGCAGACGCCCTGTTCGCATTCTTGACCGCCACAACCCGAGGCGCCCCATGATCCGTCTGGACAACGTTTCCATGAAATACGGCGAGCAATACGCCGTACGCAACCTCTCTTTGGACATCGCCAGCGGCGACTTTTGCGTGCTGGTAGGCACCTCCGGCTGCGGCAAATCCACCACGTTAAAAATGATCAACCGACTAGTGGAGCACAATGAAGGGCGCATTCTGATCAATAATCAGGAAATCGCCAGCTTTGAGATCAACGCGCTGCGTCGGCGTATTGGCTACGCCATTCAAAACATCGGTTTGTTTCCTCACTGGAGCGTGGCGAAAAATATCGCGGTGGTTCCTCGCCTGCTCAAGTGGGATGCGCAACGCATACACAATCGGGTCAATGAATTACTGGAACTGTTCGCGCTCGATCCCGCCATTTTCGCTGACAAAATGCCCCATGAATTATCTGGTGGACAGGCCCAACGCGTTGGTGTGGCGCGTGCGCTGGCGGCGGACCCGGATATTTTGCTCATGGACGAACCCTTTGGGGCTCTCGATCCCATCACCCGGGAAAGCCTGCAGGAAGAGATGCTGCGGATTCAGTCGCAGATCAAGAAAACCATCGTATTCGTTACTCACGACATTGAAGAAGCATTGAAGCTCGCCACTCGCATGGTGGTGATGGACGCCGGTCAGATCATCCAATACGACACGCCGGAAAACATTCTGCACCGCCCAGCGAATCACTTTGTCGAGAATATTATCGGCAGCCAGGACCGGGGTCTCAAAGCGGCGTCATGCAAGCAGGTGCGCGACATCATGCGCCCCAATCCACCGCGAGTACAGGGCGCCGCGCCTCCATGCAGGGGCTCGGGAAGACTGTGGGCGGTTGATGGCGCGAATGCGCCGGTGCGATTACTGCAGGCAACTGTGGATGGCGACGCCAGCTATCATTGGCGGGAAATAGACGTCACGCCGGACATGGGCCTGCAGGCGGAAGACAGCGTCAAGCTGGCGATCTCCAAAATGCTGTGGCGCAAGGTCGCTGCGTTGCCAGTTTTATCTTCTGATGGAACCTTGCTGGCGGAAGTGCGCATGGCGGATTTGGTAGGAGGCTGCGCCTGATGTGGCGAGCCTCTATTCGTCGCGCGCCCTGGAGGGCATTGACGCCCGCGCTGCTGTTAATTCTATGCGCCAGCTTGTTTCCCCATATGGAAACGCTCTTTCGCTGGCTGCAGCCTGACGCCTCACAGGTAGTTTATGACCGCGACAGCTTTTGGCGCCTGTTACTGAGCCACGCGGGTCTGGTGCTGCTGTCCGGGTTTATCGCCACGGCGGTTGGCGTGGTTTCCGGCATATTGGTGACCCGGGAATCCGGACGGGATTTCCTTCCTCTGGTGAATAACGTCGCTTCCATTGGTCAAACGTTTCCTCCCGTCGCCGTGCTCGCGCTGGCGGTTCCCATGACTGGCTTTGGCGGCGCGCCCACCGTAGTCGCACTAACGCTTTACGGTTTGCTGCCCGTGGTGCGTAACACAATTGCTGGTTTGGAAGGCGTCTCCGGCGCAGTGCTGGAGGCGGCGCGCGGTATGGGAATGTCGCCGTCGCAGGTGTTATGGAAGGTGGAGCTGCCTCTCGCCTTCAAAGTGATCATGGCGGGCGTACGCACTTCTGTGACCATTAACATCGCCACCGCCGCCATCGGCTCCACCATCGGAGCCAAGACCCTCGGCGACCCTATCGTGGCGGGCTTGATCAACGGCAATACCGCCTATGTGCTACAGGGAGCCATCCTGGTGGCTTTGCTTGCTGTGGCGGCGGACGCTATTTTCGAACGCATAGAAAATGCATCCGCCTGACAGGCTCAGGCGTTGCGGACAATTTCCATGAAGTCCTCGCCGTAGCGCTCCAGCTTGCTCTTGCCGACGCCGTTGAGAGCCAAGAACTCCATCTCGTTCTGAGGACGATGACGCAAGATTTCCATCAGTGTGGCGTCATGGAAAATCATGTAAGGCGCCACGCCCTGTTCCTCCGCCAACTCCTTACGGCGGATACGCAACGCATCCCATAATGGCTGATCTTCTTCACGCAGGGATTCGCCACTGCGTCGCGGCGCTTTCGACACCACTTCTTTTACGTCGCGCCGCAACCGCACTTCCTGTTCGCCGCGCAAAATGGGTCGGCAGGATTCCGTCAACTTCAAAGCCCCGAAGCCATCCAGATCCACATTCAACAGTCCCCGCGCGGTTAGCTGGCGCAATACCGAACGCCATTGCGCCGCATCCATATCCTCGCCGACGCCAAAAGTGGGCAGGCGCTCATGACCAAACTGCTTCACCTTGTCGGTCAGTTCGCCTCGCACGACATCAATAAGATGATTGACGCCAAAGCGCTGTCCCGTGCGATAAATACAGGACAAAGCCTTCTGCGCCGCTACCGTCGCATCCCAGGTTTCCGCCGGATTCAAACAGGCGTCGCAGTTACCGCATTGCTCAGGCGCCGTCTCACCAAAATAGCGCAACAGCGCGCGACGGCGACAGCTGACGATTTCACACAGTCCCAGCATGGCGTCGAGTTTCTGTCTCTCCGCCCGTTTGAATTGCTCTGCGCCGGGAGAGCCTTCCATCATCTGCCGCAGTTTGATCACATCCTGCAGCCCGTATGCCATCCAGGCGGTGGAAGGCAGTCCGTCACGGCCCGCGCGGCCGGTTTCCTGATAATAGGATTCAATGCTTTTGGGAAGATCCAGGTGAGCAACAAAACGTACATCCGGCTTATCAATCCCCATCCCGAAAGCGATGGTGGCCACCACGATAACGCCGTCTTCCCTTAAAAAACGCTGCTGATGCTCCTGTCGCACATCCGCCGGCAATCCAGCGTGATACGGCAACGCATTGAAGCCTTCCTTGCACAACCATTCCGCCACTTGCTCAACTTTATTGCGGGATAAACAGTAAACAATGCCTGCGTCGCTGGCGTGTTCAGCACGTAAAAAGCGCAATAACTGCTGCCGCGCATTTTGTTTCTGGGTAATGCGATATTGGATATTGGGACGATCGAAACCGCTGATGAAATGCTGCGCCTCCGTCAGCCCCAGGCGCTCGGCGATTTCCTTTCTGGTGCGCTCGTCGGCGGTGGCGGTCAGCGCCACCCTGGGCACGTGAGGGAATCGCTCCTGCAACAAGTTAAGCTGTAGATAGTCAGCGCGGAAATCGTGGCCCCATTGCGACACACAGTGGGCTTCATCAATGGCGAACAGGGAGATAGGCGTGCGTTGCAGCAGTTCCAGCGTACGCTCCTGAGTCAAACGCTCTGGCGCGATATAGAGCATATCCAGCTCCTGGTCCAGCAGCGCGCGTTCCATATCCCGCAACTCCGCCAGACTGAGGCTGGAATTCAGAAAACCCGCGTTAACGCCGACCTGTCGCAGAGCGTCCACCTGGTCCTGCATCAATGCGATCAAAGGAGAAATCACCACTCCTACGCCATTACGCAAGATAGCGGGAATTTGATAGCAAAGTGATTTACCGCCGCCGGTAGGCATCAAAACCAGGGCGTCCCGGCCAGCCATCAGTTCCCCGATGACGGCTTCCTGCGGGCCGCGAAATGCCTCGTACCCGAATAAGGTCTGCAAAGCCTGCAGTGGCGATTGAAGAGAAGATGATATGCGATTCATAGCCGCGCATTATACAGGTTGCAGCCAGGGCTCACAGTAGAGATAACCCTGGCGGATGACCGTCAGGGTCTACGCGACGAATTGTCTCCGAAACTCATCCATTGAGCGTGGTCATAAAGACGGAACGATAAAAGACAAAAGTTTGGAAAGGTGAGTCGACAAAGACTCACTCGCCCCACAGCCAAAGCTGATTGGCGCCGCCGTGAAACATCCACTGACCAACCATAGCGCCATCCTCCGAGCCATATGCGTCGACGACAATCGCCGCGTCCGACGTCGTTTTGATAGCGCCGTCAGCGAAATCAAATGTCTGATTCGCGGACGTAGAACAAGTCTCCACGAATAAGGTCGCGCCGTTGTAGTTCTCGCTATGGTGGCTTAGACAGTCTCCCGCCGCGTTGTACAACGTTCGAGCCACACTATCGTAGAACCAGAGCTGTTGCGAGGCGTCTCCACATGCCTGCAACTCAGGAGATGCACTCCCTGCTTGCACACCCAGACACAGTCCGCTACGCGCACTTTTTAACGGACGGAAATGGGAAGCGGCGACGCCGTTGACGCGTTCTTCCTGCCCCCACTGAGCGAACTGTTTCTCCGTGTTTTCTTTCAGGCTTTTCAACTGGGCGTAATCAAGCCAATTGAAGATATCTTTCTCATAGGTGACAAACAGGGAGTCACTGCGCTTGTTGCGCATACGGCCATCTTCAAAAATCCACTCCTGGTTGTCGCCTCCATGACATCCCCAAAGCGCCAGATTGACGCCTGGCGTGACGCCAAGGCCATCCATACATAACTTGGCGTTGGCTTTGGGATGCACTGCGCCATTAGTGTCCCACCACCATTTCTGCTTATCGCCGCCATTGCAGGCAACCGGACGAATCATCGCGAGATGACCGACATAATCAGGTTGCAAACAACGGCCGGCGATTTTCAATTCGCGCCAGCGGGGGCGTGCGTTGGCTTCCGCTACCGTGTAGCCGCCATCGGAATCATCTTCGTTAGCAGCGAGACCTTTCAGCAAGTCCACCAGCTCTCCAGACAGGTTATCGCGCAGGATGTCGTCTCCGCTGACCAGCTTGCCTTGCATGGCGTCGCCAATGACGCCAATAACTCGGCCTGCGCCCGGCGGCGCCAAACCGTCATACTCCGAGGAAGCAATCAAGCCTTCATAGCCAATCAGGTTGGATTCGTGAATCTTGAACAACGTCTTATCGAACACTTCCACCCGGAAGGAAGCCCCGGCCTGAGCGCCCGCCCACAACTCATAGTTGGATTTGGCGGGATTGACGGCGTCCACATCGGCATTCATGCGGGAAAAGACATAAATATTCGCGCCAGGACCAGCGACGCCGTAGAACATGAACTCCATTTCTGGACCGGCGTACACGCGCGCATTGGCGGAGCCATCGCCCTGAGGCAAAGGCATATCGAATTTCTGTTGGCTTTCGTTGACGGTGGACCAACGATTATCCGCGTACAATAAGCCCACCTGAGCGCTTAACTCGTGGCTGGCGCTGATGTCCACGTTGACGTCGACTTTGCCGTCCACACCCATGACCAGCACGATTTCCGGTACGATCACCACCGGTATTGGCCCAATCTGGAAATTGATCGGGTCCACATCAAAACGCGCCAATTCAGTCTTCTGATTAATGCTGGCCAGCTCGACATCAGATTTCAACGCCAAAGCGCTACCGATTTTGCTGTCTACGACGAACTCCGCACGCGTCGCCTGGAAGTGCTCAATTTCCAGATCAAAAATGAAGTTGCTACTGAAACCCACACACCCGGTGACGGTGACATAAGGCGCCGCCTCAGTGGCCTCGAAAGCGACTCGGAAATCTTTGTCCGCACAGGCGTCAGGCAGGTCCGCCGATTCTCCAGGAGCATATACGGTGATGCCCCGCGCGGATAAATCCAGTCCCTTGGCGGCCAAACGCGGCCTTGGGGACGCGCTGGGATTCAAGGCGCCGCTCAGTGAAACGTCAGCCTCTTCCACGACATCAGTCAGCTGCGCGTCTTCCACCGACAAGACCGTGGAGCCATCCACTTCAGACTTACTCTTGACCCGCTTTAAGAAACCGTAGGGCGCATTGTCCGAAGCGCCGGACACAATCACCGAACCGGGCTTCACGTCCGCAACAGCCTTCTCCGACTCAAACACCATCTCAGAGGAGCCCACCGTTTCTGGTCGCAACGCGCCAGCGTCTTCGATCACCTTGGCGTCCTGCGACACCTTAGGTCCGTCGCTACAGGCGGCGAGCAGGGTTGTAAGCAGAGTTAGCGTAAGCGTCCTTCTGAGCGTGGTCATCGCGGTCATCCCGGAATTAAGTATTTGGCAAGTATGAAAAAACCTTAATTTTAGGTGAAGAAACAACCTCGCGAAACGACAATAGGGCCTAGTCTCTTAAGCCTCGGGCTAACAAATACGGCCTGTTTCCGGGGGTCAACGCTGCCCCCCGCGTCATCATTCCTTAACATAACTCCGTCTTAATGCTCCCCGGCTGGCCTGTCGTGACGAGTTATCCATAACGGACCATTTTCAGACTGAATCGCTGAAAAATTGATCTGGATAAAAAAGATGCTATTTATATGTTGCGACAATGGCCGCCCTTGAATTTCCTGCAAGCGACGCTAATTAATCCGCCGCTTGCGTTTTGCGGAAGCAACGAATGCTAAAACTCCAGTTGGAGTTATTTTCCGGGTCGCTCCAAGCGGCCCTTTTTTTGTTTAAAAGGCTGTTTTTAGGGCTGAAAATCGGGCTCTAATTTTTAGTTTTTTTGTTTAAAATCATATAATTAATGGACACATCAAACTTTTTTAATAAAAACCTGAATAAAATGCATACAACCTTAAAGATTACTGCTAGACTGCTTTCTGTTGGCTTAATCAGCTAATGGCGACTCCGCGAATTTGTGCGTTTGCTTGCGGTGTCACTTTATTTGTGGAAAACGCATAAATCACACGAGATCGATATGAATATTTACGTTGGAAATCTGGCCTACGGCGTCACTGAAGAAGAATTGAGAGAAGCTTTTTCCTCTTTTGGAGAAGTTACCAGCGCTAACCTGATCATTGACCGTAATACCGGCCAGTCCAAAGGTTTCGCGTTTGTCGAGATGTCGAACAACTCTGAAGCGGACGCCGCTATCAAGGGTCTGAACGACACAGCGTTGAAAGGCCGCAATATCAAAGTAAACCAAGCTAAGCCACGTGAAGAGCGTCCAGCTCGCAGACCACGTTACTAAGCAGTTTACTGCGGTCTGCGCAGTTTCGGCAGACTGACAAGGCGGGCGCTTCGGCGCCCGTTTTGTTTTTAGGCTTTTGAATTCCCCTCTCCCACTTTTCTCTCTTTCTAATCTCCTCGTCGCTTAGCTTAACCCTCTCAACTCTGCTCTCCCTTAAAGCTCGTTAGCGCCTATCTATCAATGCGCCCCTTTCGATAGCAATTAACAATTGAATTGATATTTTTTTATAAATTTATTCAATCGCCCATCTCTGCGACACTGCTCCTCGTCTTAAAGATTAAGCACTTAGCTACCAGCTCAAGTGAATGAAAAACGAAATATAGAGGACCAATGAATGTTACAGAGTAGAGAAGGACAAACCGTACCCAGCGTTACTTTCAATCTGCGTGAAGGAGAAAAATGGGTTCAGGTGACCACCGACGATCTGTTCAAAGGTAAAAACGTCATCGTATTCGCACTGCCAGGAGCCTTCACCCCCACTTGCTCAAGCACGCATTTGCCGCGCTACAACGAGCTGGCGCCCGTGTTCAAACAAAACGGCATTGACGCGATTATCTGTTTGTCCGTTAACGATACTTTCGTCATGAACTCCTGGAAGGCGGACCAGAAAGCAGAAAATATTTACTTTCTCGCGGACGGCAACGGTGAGTTTTCCGAAGGCATGGGCATGTTGGTGGAAAAAAGCGAGCTGGGCTTTGGCAAACGCTCCTGGCGTTACAGCATGCTGGTGCGGGACGGCGTGATTGAGAAAATGTTCATCGAGCCTGAACTGCCAGGCGACCCTTTCAAGGTGAGCGACGGCGACACCATGCTCAACTACATTAATAAAGAAGCGGTGCTGCCCAGCCGAGTCACCGTATTCAGCAAGCCAGGGTGCCCACACTGCGCCCGCGCACACCAGCTGTTGAACGATCGCGGCATCAGCTTTGAGAACATCGTTCTGGGCGCCAACGGTCTTAGCTACAGCACCCTGCAAGCTGTGACGGGCCAAGGCACCACGCCGCAGATTTACATTGACGGACAGCGCATCGGCGGCGCTGATGATCTGGAAGCCCACTTCGGCGTGTAACGCACGCAAGCCAGCGTCGGTCCGGCGTATAACCACGACCGGACCGACTGACTAGGAATACAGCAAGCAGGGGAGATAACCCAGTGCAAACACGCAAAGTGGACGTAGCAATTATTGGAGCCGGCACTGCAGGCTTGGGCGCATACCGCGCCGCGCGCGAGTACACGCAAAATGTGCTATTGATTGAAAGCGGACCCTACGGCACCACTTGCGCCCGCGTCGGATGCATGCCCAGCAAGCTGTTAATCGCCGCTGCGGAAGCCGCCCATCACCATCGCCATTCTGATCTGTTCGGCGTTGCTTCCAACAACCCTCATATCGACGGCCGCAAGGTCATGGAGCGAGTGCGCAATGAGCGAGATCGCTTCGCAGGATTCGTCGTCGATTCCGTGGAAGGATTTCCCGCCGAACATAAGGTTCGCGGCAAAGCGAAATTTATTTCACCACATCGATTACAGGTGGATGACGACCTTATCGTTGAAGCGCAGCGCATCGTCATCGCCACTGGGTCACGCCCCAATGTGCCGCCCTTTTTGAAAAACGCAGGCGACCGTCTGATTATCAATGACGATCTGTTTGAATGGCGCGATCTGCCCTCCAGCGTCGCGGTGTTCGGCCCCGGCGTCATTGGCCTCGAATTGGGTCAGGCTTTAAGTCGCCTTGGTGTACGAGTGCGCATGTTTGGCGTCGGCGGGGCCATTGGACCGATTCAGGACCCGGAGATTCGCGACTACGCGGAGAAAGTCTTTAACCATGAGTTTCCTCTGGACCCCGACGCCAAAGTCAGCAGCGTGAAGCGCACCGACCAGGGCGTGGCGATCACCTTCCTGGATAAGGAACAGGGAGAGATCACGGAAACGTTCGAATATGTGCTCGCCGCGACCGGACGCCGTCCCAACGTCGACAATCTGGACATTGAAAAGGCGGAGTTGCAAATGGACGCCAGAGGCATGCCGGTGTTTGATCGTTACACCATGCAATGCGGCGACAGCGCCATCTTCATCGCCGGCGACGCCAACAATGATCTGCCTCTATTGCATGAGGCCGCTGATGAAGGCCGCATCGCCGGAGACAACGCCGGTCGCTACCCTGATATTCGCGCTGGCAAGCGACGTACGCCCATTGGCGTAGTGTTCAGCGATCCACAGATCGCGTCTTTGGGGCTGAATATCAATCAGGTGAAAGAACGCTGCCGCAGTTGCTATGCTGAAGGTGTAGTGTCTTTCGAAGATCAAGGACGCAGTCGGGTGATGGGTAAAAACCTCGGCCTGCTGAAAGTGTACGGCGAACAAGGCACGGGCCTGTTTCTGGGGGCGGAAATGTTTGGCCCCGCAGCGGAGCATATCGCCCACCTGCTGAGCTGGTGCGTACAGCAGCGCCTGACGGTCAGTCAGATTCTGGAGATGCCCTTTTACCACCCGGTGATAGAAGAAGGCGTGCGCACGGCGCTACGCGATCTGAACAGCAAACTCCATTTGGGGCCTGACGTCATCGAGCGTTGTCTTGATTGCGGACCCGGCGCCTAAGCAAATCACTAACAGGAGGAAAGCTATGAACGCAGATATCAAAATCAGCGACTTTATGGACACGCAGCCCGCGTTCGTCGCCGCCGACGCCTCCATTATCGAGGCGGTGGACATCCTTCTGAAAAAAGGGATATCCGGCGCGCCGGTGGTGAATGAACACAAACATGTGATCGGCTTCATATCCGAGAAGGACTGTATCAAGAAACTACTGCTAAGCAGCTACCATTGCGACGCCCCCGCCACTGTGGGCGAGGTCATGCACAAGGCCACCGTGACGGTGGACCCCGAGGCGAGCATCGTCGACCTGGCTAACTACATGGACGACCATCGTCCCAAAGTCTATCCGGTGGTGGACGATGGCAAGCTGGTCGGGGTCATCAGCCGCACTCACGTACTGATGGCGCTCAAGCAAAAGCAGTTACAGTGCAGTCAACACTCCTGACGCATCCCTGCGTCATCGCTCAACCCGACGCTGGCGCAAGGCCATGGGCTTCCATGGCTTTGCGGTGCGCATCGACGAATTCTTTCGGCATTCGCGTCGGCTTGCCGCTCTTCATATCTATGCAGGCGTAATAGCTGTTGGCGCGGACAATGGTTTTGCCGTCCGCAGGGCGAAATATCTGAAAGTGACGGCTGGACTGTATGCGTCCGTCGCACGCCGTAATCCAGGTGCCGATATACAACTCATCGTCGGCATGGGAAGCGGCAAGGTAATCCACTTCCGTACGGGTGATCGCCATGGCTTTACCCAGTTTCTCATGGGCCGCCCAACTCATTCCGAGCGGGTCGATATGGCGCCAGCTGACTTCCTCCATCCAATTGAGGTAAGTCGTGTTGTTGGTGTGTCCCAGCCGGTCTGTGTGCGGCTCAAGGACTTTGATGGGCATGATGAAGGGGTTAAGCATGTCCCAACTGATTGCATCGACATAGGTCATTTCACGTTTTTTCCGTTTCTTGTTGGTTTACAGGCTGTCGCCGCCGGCTATGGGGAACCGGTAGCAGCCCTTTTAGATTAACGCAAACCGGATTTATGTGAACTCATCCAACAAGATTACGTTTTTCAGATTTTTGAAGCAAAAACACAACGGAAATAGGGACTTGCCGCTGTCTACACTGCATAGTGACTCAGGATCTTTTGCAATCCTGGGATGACATCAACCCGAGTTTATTTGCAGGAACGCTCCCGGCGGCTAAGGGAGTCCGGGACAGTAAAGAACTCAACTGCGGGCGCTGAGCCGCCCGATACAAGGAGCGGGCAATGTTATACACCAACGAAATGTTTAATATTCTGAAGACCCTGCGTCGCCGTTTCAAAGAAGAGAACCTGGGAACCTTACGTCTCACTGATCCCGATGTTCTGCAGAACGTCATCGAATTCGCCAAACTCTCCGATGTCAGCACGACCAAGGATATGGCGCACACTTTGTTGAAAATGACGGGTACCTCTGTCAGCCGAGTAGAGCTGGAAGGCCGCGACAATCACCCCGCCGCGCACCTGCCTGCGAATTTTCACGGTGAATCCATTCGCGGCCGCATAGAGGCCAGTCAGGAAGCTCATTTGAAAGTCTTGCCGGGGCGCGCCACCGCGTGAGCCTTATCTCCGTCCGCCGGGTGACAATAGGAATTGTCCCTTCAGCGCAAGCTTGCAGCTGGCCCGGCAGTGCGTAATCCCATCCGTTCCCACTCCTCGTCGCTCCCAACCACCTGATACCAATATCAGCCCTTGTCGCCCAAGGTCGCAATAAAGGACTCCGCTTCGGCGATGGATTTCTCCATATCCGCAACCAGTCTGGACACATTGCTCTCCACTGAGCGCAGCTCCCCTTTCAAGCCATCGATCGCAGACGCGTTAAGATTGTGCTTGAGATACAACACCTGATCACGCAGTGCGTTAAGCACCGGCTGCATGCGGTTTTCCGCCGCCCGCATGGCGGTGATGAGGCGCTGATATTTCTTCTTGGTGGCGGCCAGTTTGGCGGCGCTGTCCTGTTTCAGCTTGGGACTGGTGTAAAGCTCCAGCTCCTCTTCCCATTCCTCGAATAAGGCTTCGGATACGTCCTCCACGGCATCAATGCGTTTGCTCACCTCTTCCGCCGCGTCTTCGCTGTCTTCAAACGCCGCGCTGAGCTGATCATATTGCTTCTGCAACGTGGAATCTTTTTTGCCGAACATGCTTTGGAAACGGTCCAGCGCCGACTTGAACTCCTCTTTGGCCTCCTCCTGAGCGTCACGGGCCGCGCCGACGCGATCCACCATAATGTCGCGCTTATGCACGCCCACTTTTTCCATGGCGCTGTAATAGGCGCTCTGACACGCGGACAGTCCCAGCAATAGACAGATCAGCAGTGGTAGACGGAGTAACAGAGAAGACATGGCAAGTTCCTTATCCTGATTTCATAACAGTGCGCCCGGGGATTGTAGGCGCTGACTACTAGAGCTGCAAATCAGCCGCCGACCGCGGAAGCCCGCGCTCTGCGCGCCTAAACTATTTATACCCACCCTGACGGGGAAAACGATATTATGTCGCTTCGGAGTAAAGCCCGCGCGTTAACGCGCGACACAAAGAAGATCGGCCACGCATTTATAACCATAACCAGGCCGGCGACAGTTTCTGCAACAACCTCAACCATACATAATGGAGATAATCCGTGAAAATTCGTCATTTACTTTCCGTATCCTTGCTTGGCCTCAGCAGCGTTGCAATGGCCGCAGGCCTTCCCAAAACCGCCAACCCTGAAAACGCCAAAGCCTATATCATCTCGCCAACCGACGGCGAAACCGTATCCAGCAAATTCGTGGTGCGCTTCGGTCTGGAAGGCATGGGCGTGGCTCCGGCTGGCGTTGAGCGCGAAAATACCGGACATCATCACCTGCTCATCGACGGCGAAAAGATGCCGGACATGAATATGCCCCTGGGCGCGGACGTCAAACACTTTGGCGGCGGCCAGACTGAAACCACACTGGAGCTGCCGCCTGGACAGCACACCCTGCAATTGATCCTGGGCGATCATTTGCACCAGCCCCACGCGCATCCTGTGGTGTCTGACAAAGTCACCATCACCGTAAAGTAAGGGCGTAACCGTTATTTAGAAAACGAAGCGATAGCCCTGCGGCTATCATCTTTTCTTAATAATGCGTCTCTATAACTGGAGACGACGCCCCTTAGAAACGAACGCCGGCCTGCCATTCGAGCTGTAAGCAGGCCCGGCGGCTCTTTGACATTGGTTGTCTTCCCGCAACGGCTCGATTCCAACCCCGCTCTCATCTGGCAAGACCAGAGTGCGACGCGCCGTTCGCATTTCGTACATGTCAAATATTGCTGCATATAGAGGATTATCATGAATGCGTCCAAACTGCTTGGGACAGCAGCCCGCTTTTTATTGGGCGGCGCACTGGCGGCTCATCCCTTCCTGGCTTCCGCTGAATCTCATTGGCGTGACCGTCACGCCACGGAAACGGTGAGATTCGCCACGTTCAATGCTTCGTTGAACCGTTCCGCGCCGGGAGAACTCATCGCAGATCTGAACAGCGGCGACAACGCCCAGATACAGGCGGTGGCGGAGATTATTCAGCGCACCCAGCCGGACGTGCTGCTGATCAATGAATTTGACTACGACGCCGCGGGAGAAGCCGCTCGTCTGTTCCAGCAGAATTACCTGTCGATCAGCCAGAATGGCGCTGCGCCGGCGATCTACCCTTACGTTTACTCTGCGCCATCCAACACCGGCGTGGCTTCCGGTTTTGACCTCAATAACGACGGCGTCGTCGGCGAGTCCGGATTCGAGCTGGCCAACGACGCTTTCGGCTTTGGCGTCTTCGAAGGCCAGTACGGGATGTTGCTGTTATCCAAATACCCCATTCAGGAGCAACGGGCACGCACGTTTCAGCATTTTCTCTGGCGGGACATGCCCAACGCCTTGCTGCCGGACAATCCCGACACAGACGCGCCTGCGGACTGGTTCAGTCTCGAGGAGCTGGAAGTGGTGCGCTTGTCTTCCAAAAGTCATTGGGACGCGCCGATCAATATTCGCGGACGTCGTATTCACGCGCTGGTCAGCCACCCCACGCCTCCTGTTTTCGATGGTCCGGAAGACCGCAACGGAACCCGCAATCATGATGAAATCCGTTTTTGGGCGGACTACATTTCCGGCCGTCGCATCAGCCGTTACATTGTGGATGACGAAGGTCGACGCGGCGGGCTGAGCGATAGGGAAAGCTTTGTGATCATGGGCGACCAAAACGCAGACCCGTTTGACGGCGACGCCACCCAGAATCCCATGGCGCAATTGCTGGAGCACCCACGGGTGAATGTTAAACATACGCCTCTAAGCGCAGGCTCAGCGGACGCCGCGTTCAGGCAGGGAGAGGCCAACGCCCTGCAGATCGGCAACCGCGCGCAGGACACCGGAGACTTTACCGACGCCAACCCGGGCAACCTGCGTACGGACTATGTATTGCCCTCCACCGACCTGACGATCGTCAACTCCGGCGTATTCTGGCCCAGCGCTGACGATGAGCTGTATCGCCTGGTTGGCGAAGGCGGCGCCGTCAGCTCCGATCACCGCCTGGTCTGGGTGGATATCCGTCTGCGCTGAGCACGCCCTCTCCTGATTTCTCTCTGATTTTCTTCTTAAAAACGCAGTTACACTCAGTAACTGCGTTTGACATTGTTTAACCTACATTTAAATAACTAACGCGTACAATTGCCGCCAGTTTTATAACGTGACTTTCTAACTGCTTTTGTAAAGGTAACGCATGTCAAAGTTGTACGCCGCAATCTGTTCGCTTCTGCTGACCGCTTTCCTGAGCAGCGCCGCTCAGGCGACGCCTGTTGTTTTAAACGCTTATGACTCCGGCTGGTATAAGTCCAACGGTTATCATTCGCCGAGCAACACTAACTATTACACGGACAAGAAGCACAACAACTTCTTCGCCTTTGACATGAGCGAAGTGGAAGGCTCCATCGTGTCCGCCACTTTGAGCATTTTCAACCCATGCAACGGTTACGAATCCAACGATTATTCCGAGTGGTTCGCCCTGTTTGACGTGAACACCGATATCAGCACCTTGCTGTCCGGCTTTGGCGGCGTTAACGCATACAATGACCTGGGTTCCGGTGAGTTGTTCGGCGCTACCCGCGTATCCTGGAGCAGCAACTACAGCTACATCGACATCGTACTGAACGGCGCTGCGCTGACTGCATTGAACGCAGCCAACGACCTGTTCGCTCTGGGCGGCAGCCTGATCACCGCCAATGACGGCATCGACTTTCTGTTCGGCTACTCCAACAAGGGCTATAACGGCGGCAACATCAAACTGAAGCTGGAAACCGAGTCCGTACCGGTCAGCGAACCCGGCGTACCAGCGCTGCTGGCGATCGCTTTCTGCGCCTTCTTACTGAACCGCAAAAGCGCGACCAACAAAGCCTGATCCCTACCGCGGCGTACGAAAACCGGAGCATGGTCTCCGGTTTTTTTTCGTCCTGAATATGCCCTCCGGCGTTAAGCGCCATCTTCTTGTCTTCATTAGAATAATTACCACTTGCATTTACGCCGGCACAGGATAGGCTGATGAGTCTGTCGCGCCGCGCGCGGCGCGTCCCTTCCAGTCTGTACACAAGGAATCCTATGGCCTCGCAATCCCAGTCCAGCTTTCAGGCGCTGCTGAGCCTGCTGCGCTACGCTCGTGGCTACCGGCGACGCATCATCGCCGCCGGTTCGTGTTCAATCATCAACAAGCTCTTCGACATCGCTCCAGAAATCCTCATCGGTATCGCCATCGACGTCGTGGTGAACAAAGAGCAGAGTTTCGTCGCCGCGATGGGATTCAACACCCCACAGCAGCAAATCCTTGCGTTAGGGGTTTTGACGTTTTTCATTTGGGCCGGCGAGTCCATTTTCGAATACCTCCACTTGATCATGTGGCGTAACCTGGGTCAGGTATTGCAGGCGGATCTCAGACAGGACGCCTATGACCATGTCCAGCGTCTGGATATGGCGTTCTTCGAGTCGCGCAGCTCCGGACAGCTCGTCTCCATCATCAATGACGACGTCAACCAGTTGGAGCGCTTCCTCGATGGCGGCGCCAATAACCTGATTCAGGTTTTCGTCACGGTAGTGGCCGTCGGCGGCGTCTTCCTGGCGATATCTCCCTTTATCGCCATGCTGGCCTTTACCCCGATTCCTATCATTATCTGGGGCGCATTCTTCTTCCTGAAGCGGGCCAATCCTCTGTACGCAGACGTGCGTGAGAAAGTGGGCGGGCTGGCGTCCCGTCTGGCTAATAACATTGGCGGCATCGCCACGATCAAGAGTTTTACCGCGGAAGCGCAGGAATCCGAACGCCTGCGCGAAGCCAGCGACGCCTATGTTCAGGCCAACCGCAAAGCGATCGCAGTCAGCTCCGCTTTCATTCCGGTTATTCGGATGGCGATTCTGGCGGGCTTTCTCGCCACCTTCACCGTGGGCGGTATGCAGGCCTTGTCCGGCGAACTCAACGCCGGCGCTTATGGCGTGCTGGTGTTCCTGACCCAGCGTCTGCTGTGGCCGTTGACCAATCTGGCGCAAACCGTGGATCTGTTTGAGCGCGCCATGGCCAGCACCCGACGCATCCTGGGCGTGATAGAAACCCCCATCGACGTACGCGATGAAGGTTCGCGCTCCTTGCCGCAGCCTGTGCGCGGCGAAGTGGACTTCCAGAATGTCAGCTTCGAATACTCCGCTGGCGCGGGCGGCGTGGAAAACGTCAACTTGCAGGTCAAAGCCGGCGCCACCCTGGCGTTGGTCGGCGCCACCGGGTCTGGCAAGTCGACGCTGATCAAGTTGCTGCTGCGCTTTTACAGACCTAAGCAGGGCTCGATTCTGGTGGACGGCGTGCCTATCGAACAGCTGCCTCTCAAGGAGCTTCGCGGCGCCATTGGTCTGGTCAGTCAGGATGTGTTCCTGTTCGAAGGCAGCATTCGCGACAACATCGCCTATGGCCGTCCCACCGCCAGCGAAGAGGAGATCATCTCCGCAGCCAAAACGGCGGAAGCCTGGGAGTTCATCGCGCGTCTGCCTGAAGGTCTGGATACGGCTGTCGGCGAACGCGGCGTCAAACTATCCGGCGGCCAACGCCAGCGCTTGTCTTTGGCGCGCGCGCTGTTGAAAGATCCACCGATTCTGGTGCTTGATGAGGCCACCAGCGCCGTTGATAACGAGACCGAAGCGGCGATTCAGCGCTCGCTGAAACACATCGCCCATGGCCGCACGGTAGTGATGATCGCTCACCGTCTTTCAACGATTGTCCACGCGGATAATATCGTAGTGGTCGATCACGGCAAGGTGGTGGAGCAAGGCGGCCATCGCCAGTTGCTGGAGCGCAAGGGTATGTACTGGTCGCAATGGCAGGTGCAGACCGGCGGCGAAGCGGAAGTGGAGACGGTGTTCTCCTGAGGAAGTCGTAAGAAAGTTAAGGCGTCCATGCTGAGACGCCTTAGCTTCCCTCCAGATAGCGATTAACGATAGCGTCGAATTCGCCGCTCTGTTGCAAGCTCTGCAATGCCTGATTCAGGTTTTCCATAGTTTTCGGCGATACCGAAGCCTTACTCCCCATGATGTAAAACGTGTCGGAAACCAGGCCCAGAGGGTGCACCGCAATCTCGTCTTTCCTGCCGATATCTCTGGCCAGACTGTAGATCACGATGGGGTCGGCGAAGATGCCGTCCACCCGCCTGGCCAGCAGCTTCATCAAGTTCAGTTCGTCAGACACCACGTCTTCGACATGTAGCTGTCCATCTTCTTTCTCGATGTACTTGTTGACGTCATCGCCGTAGAAATAACCCCGCGTCACGCCCAGCCTGAAACGGCTCTGGGTCATTTCCTTGAAGGATTTGAAGTGGTAACGGTCGGCGTCTTCGCGGCGGATAATCAGATTGGAGGCGGAGGTGCGATAGGTCTGTGAGAACCATGCATATTCTTCTCGCGCCGCCGTCTTTTGCACCGAGGTGGCGAGATCAATTTTACCCTGACGTAATTGCAGGAGATGCCGCTTGAACGGGATTTCGGAAAACTCCAGCTGACACCCCATTCGATCCGCCACCGCCTGAATCAGCTCAATGTCCAGACCGCTCAGGCGCCCTTCCTCGTTCTTGTACATGTACGGACGCCAGGACTCCCAGCCAACGGATAGTGGACGATCACAATCAGCGAGCGCCGCACTGGTGAGCGCCAAGCATAACAGTATGCCCAGAACGCCAGTTCTCCGACTGTATTCGCCGCTAGAAAGGGTCATTGCATTGATCCCGAATACTGTGATTTTCCATTTCAGGCGTTTTTAGTATTGACCCTGAACACAAATTGTTCAATTTATCTCCCGACGACCTCCGCAATTTCATTGTGGATCATGCTCCGTGGTGGCGATCAGACGGGAGTCAGCCAAAGCGGCGGTGCGGTGAATGACGCAGGCTTGATAGTCAGGCATGGACAACATGCGGCGAAATGCCTGGATGGAGGGATAACGCACCAACAGAACCTCATCCCATGTCTCTCCCGCTGGCGCGATCACAGACGCCTGGGCCCGTCCCATCCACAGCAACTCGCCGCCGACTTCGCGCACTTTCTGCAGCGCGGTTTGTGAGTAGGTGGCGTAGGCTTCTCTACCACTGCAATGGACGGAGGCGTCCGCATAGGCGGCGACCTCATGAAACTTCAGCAGGTTCAGCATTACAACGGGCTGATCTGCTGGCATCCGGGCTATCAATTCGGCAAGTTCTTCCCAGTCAGGATTAATCGAGGCCATCGTTTTTTCTCCATTAAATCATAGGCTTCCATCGACCTGTGTCGCACTGGGTCAGCATAATGCCGCGTTATTCCGCTCCTTTCAAAAGTTTGCGGTTCAGGTTCGCCACGGCTTCACGAAAATCCTGCGCCTGGGTAATCGCGGACACTACCGCTACAGAGCTGACGCCGGTGCTCAGGACCGCTTCGATATTACCAAGATTTATGCCGCCGATGGCGGTAAGTGGATAGTTATGGTTGAGTAACCTAACCCAGCGGGACAGCTTCTCCAGACCGACAATGCGCACTTCCTTGGTTTGCGTCGGAAAAATCGCTCCTATGGCGATGTAGCTGGGCTTTATCGACGCCGCGCGGGCCCACTCAAAGTCGCCATGCGTACTCACGCCCAGGCGCAAACCGGCATCGCGGATAGCGTCCAGATCAGCGTCAGCAATATCCTCCTGGCCCAAGTGCACGCCATAAGCGCCATGTTTGATCGCAAAACGCCAGTGGTCGTTGATAAACAGGCGACAGCCGTATTGCCGACCTAGTTCCGCCGCATCTTTGATAGCCGTATCCAACAACCTCAGGTCATCGCTCTTAATGCGCAACTGACAGGTATCAATCCCTAGCGGCAATAACTTACGCAGCCACTCCACCGAGTCCACCACCGGATACAATCCCAAAGGCGATTCGCCGCAATCGGGAAAAGCGGAATAATCCAGCCAGTCCAGGCGATCGACAATTCTGGGAAAATCCGTCATCTGTGTCGGCCAGCCCAGGCGCGCAATGGGGCCGGGTCCAGGGCCAATGGCGTAACCCTGACGCAACCCCTGTCTCACATAAGCGCTGGCCAACGCCGCCGCATCCGTCAGCGCTTCTCCCCGAGCGACAAAAGCCGCCAATGCGCTGGCGAGCGTGCAGCCCGTGCCGCGGCTATGACGTACAGACAGGCGCGGTTGCGCAAACCAGCAGGGTTGCTCCGACACCCACACCAAATCCAGACAGGGTCCGTCTTGCGCCGAATGACCACCTTTGAGCCAGACGCCTTTGGCGCCAAGCTCACGCAGCCGACCAGCGGCGGACAGCATATCCGGCGGCCCGCTGATGCGCATGTCCACTAACTGCTCCGCTTCTGGAATATTCGGCGTCACCACATCGACATGAGGAAGCAGCGTTTTCAAGGCCGCCACCGCAAGGCCGAAATGAGCGCCAGTCGTGCTGCCCAACACCGGATCAAGCACCACCAACCCGGGGAAGTCGCGCAAAAACTCCCGTAGTACCTCTACCTGTTCCGCATCGGCCAGCAGACCCATCTTAATCGCCGCTGCATCGCCGTCCGCACGCAGGGTCTGCAACTGGTCTCGTAACGCTGATGCGGAAACGGGATTGATGCTGACAACCTCCTGCGAATTTTGTGCGGTAACGGCAGTGATTGCAGCGCCGCCATGGACATCCAGCCCGTGCAAGGTGGCGAGATCCGCCTGCACTCCGGAGGCGCCCGCGCTGTCTGAGGCGGCGATGATCCATACTTTCGGCTTCGGGTCAGTCATGGTGGCGGTTATCTCTCAAAGCGATCAAGCAAACGTGGCGTAAGGCAAGGCTCATTGCGACTGCCGCTGCCAAAAAGGCATGCCGATGGTGGGCGTGCTGGGGCTGGCGGTCTGCCGCGCCAGCATCAGGCCGGCGTTGTAGCCGGCGCGACCGGCTTCCACCGCCATTTTGAATGCGCCGCCCATAGCGACTGGGTCATGGGCCTTAGCGACCGCCGTGTTCAACAGCACAGCGTCAAAGCCCATCTCCATCGCTTCCGCCGCATGGGAGGGCGCACCCAGACCCGCGTCGATAATCATCGGGGTATCCGGCAAACGTTCCCGCAACATGCGCAGGTTGTATTTGTTCAGCAATCCCTGACCGGTGCCTATCGGCGCGCCCCAGGGCATCAGCGCCTCACAGCCTGCATCCAGCAAGCGGCGACACAACACCAGATCTTCCGTGCAGTAGGGCAGCACTTTGAAGCCCCGTTTGCTCAATTCTTTCGCGGCGTCCACCAGTCCATAAGGGTCCGGTTGCAGGCTGTAATCGTCGCCAATAACCTCCAGTTTCAGCCAGTCCGTCTGAAAGATTTCCCGGGACATTTCCGCCAGCGTCACCGCCTCTTTCGCCGACTTACAGCCTGCGGTATTGGGCAGCAGTTTACAGCCGCTGGAGCGGATGTAGTCCCAAATGACTTTGCCGTCCTGGTGCGCCGGATTCTGTCGCCGCAGGGACAATGTAATGATCTCGGCGCCGCTGGCGCGCACCGCCTCCAGCATGATGGCCGGCGACGGGTACAACGCCGAACCGATCAGCAGACGACTCGCAAAAGTTTCTCCATACAGAGACAGCTTATCCACGATTTACCTCCGGTGGCGATGGCCACCTGTACTTGTTTCAAGGCGCGTCAGCCACCCGCCACCGGGGCCACCACATCCACCAGATCTCCTGCGCTCACTTTGGTTTGCGCGTAAGCGGAGCGCGGCACGAACTCGCCATTGATGGCGACGGCGAAACCTACGCCCGCATAGCCGCATGTCTGTAGCACTTCAGATAGGGCGTCGTCGCGCACCTGGGTAGGTTCGCCATTCAACGTAATTTCGATTTCAGGCGGCATATTGTTTCTCGCTGTGAAATTGGTCCAGCACCTGCCCGACCACCACCGGCCCCAACAGATAGCCATGGCGATACAAACCATTGGCGCAGATCAGCCCCGGCTCTCGCGTCACCCTGGGCAGGTTATCCGGCAACGCCGGACGACAGTTGACGCTGGTCTCCACCACCCTCGCCTCCGCGAATGCCGGATTCAACGCATACAGAGCGCTGCTCAGCTCCAGCGTGGATTGCAAACTGATCGGCGACATATCCGCGCTTTCAATTTCCGTGGCGCCGATAATGATCTGGCCATTCAAGCGCGGAACCGCATATAACTTATAGCGGGGATGCATCAGACGAACAGGACGGTTCAGGCTGACTTCGGAAGTTTCAATGATCATGACCTCTCCGCGCACGCCGCGCAGTCCCGTCATATTGCGACTGGCGCCCAGGCCGCGTACGTCGATGACCCAGTCAAAACGCTCGCTGCCGCTGCTCCAATGCATACGGTGTGCGGAGCACTCCACCAGCGTGTCGGAAACCAGGCGAACGCCGCCTTGTCGCAGCGCGGCGAGCAGCGCGTTGAGCAACAGGCGACTGTTTACGTCGGCTTCCGAAGGCAGGTAAAGGCCCTGCTCAAAATGATCCGCCAGCCCCGGCTCCAACCTGGCGACGCCCTCTCGATCCAGCCATTGCAAGGCTTCGTCGGCGGGAAGTTTGGCGTTGAGGTCACGCTGAAACTGCGCCAGCTCCGCCTTATCCAGCGGGTGCGCCACCACCACCGAGCCCGCCTGACGATAGCTGGCCGACATGCCGGTTTGACGCTCCAGCTCGGCGATCCATCGGGGCCAGATATCCAGGCTGCGCATGCCCATGTGGTACACCTCTGGCTCTGCGGACACCAGCTCGCTCAGAGGCGAAATCATGCCTGCCGCGGTCCAGCAGGCGCCGCCGGGCCGCTCGAAGTCTCCAGCGTCAAACAGAGTGACCTCATGGTACAGCAGCGCCAGCCGCCAGGCGCACAAGCGCCCGAGCAGACCGCCGCCGGCGATGCCGATACGCAGCTTAGATTTCATGATACAGACGCCGCCCCGCGTCTTTGTACTTCTGCGACATCTCCTGCATGCCCTGCTCCGCTTCCTGCTGCGACGCGCCCTCAGCCTGCGCCTTCTCCGCCTCCAGTTTGGCGGAATAATCGCGTACATCCTGAGTGATTTTCATGGAGCAGAATTTGGGTCCGCACATGGAGCAGAAGTGCGCCAGTTTATGACCTTCTTTGGGTAGGGTTTCGTCGTGATACGCACGGGCGGTGTCCGGGTCCAGGGCGATATTGAACTGATCTTCCCAGCGAAATTCGAAACGCGCCTTGGACATGGCGTTATCCCGCAGCTGCGACCCCGGGTGGCCTTTCGCCAGATCCGCCGCATGGGCGGCGATCTTGTAGGCGATCAGCCCTTGTTTGACGTCGTCCTTGTTGGGCAGCCCCAGATGCTCTTTGGGAGTCACGTAACACAACATGGCGCAACCGTACCAGCCGATCATGGCGGCGCCGATGCCAGAGCTGAAATGGTCGTAGCCTGGAGAAATATCCGTGATCAGCGGCCCCAGCGTGTAGAAGGGCGCTTCTTTGCAGTGCTTGAGCTGCTCTTCCATGTTTTCCTTGATCATGTGCATGGGCACATGGCCAGGGCCCTCAATGATGGTCTGCACATCATGCTTCCAGGCGATCTCAGTGAGTTCGCCCAATGTGCGCAGCTCACTGAATTGCGCCTCGTCATTGGCGTCGGCGATGCAGCCGGGACGCAGTCCGTCTCCCAGCGAAAAGCTGACGTCATAGGCTTTCATGATCTCGCAGATTTCTTCAAAGTGGGTATAGAGGAAATTTTCCTTGTGATGCGCCAGACACCACTTCGCCATGATGGAGCCGCCGCGCGAGACGATGCCGGTCAGACGCTTGGCGGTCATGGGCACATAACGCAACAGCACGCCGGCGTGAATGGTGAAGTAATCCACCCCCTGCTCCGCCTGCTCAATCAGGGTGTCGCGGAACACTTCCCAATTGAGGTCTTCAGCGACGCCGTCGACTTTCTCCAGCGCCTGATAAATCGGCACTGTGCCGATAGGAACCGGGCTGTTGCGGATGATCCACTCACGGGTTTCGTGAATATTTTTACCCGTGGATAAATCCATCACCGTATCCGCGCCCCAACGGGTCGCCCACACCAGCTTCTCCACCTCTTCTTCGATAGACGAGGTCACAGCAGAATTGCCGATATTGGCGTTCACTTTCACATGAAAATTGCGGCCGATGATCATCGGCTCCGCTTCAGGGTGATTGATGTTACAGGGAATCACCGCCCGTCCCGCCGCCACTTCCTGACGCACGAACTCCGGGGTGATGTAACGGGGCGTGTTGGCGCCAAAGTTCATGCCGGGATGCTGGCTGCCCATGGCGTTCTCAATTTCCGCCTGCTCCAGAGCCAGATTTTCACGGATGGCGATGTATTCCATCTCCGGCGTAATAATGCCTTTACGGGCGTAATGCAGCTGGCTGACGTTGCCCCCGGCGCGCGCCTTACGGGGAGCGTGACGGTGTTCGAAACGCAGATTGTCTAGGGACAGATTTTGTTCCCGGCTTTTGGCGTAAAACGAAGACGAGCCGTGAAGATGTTCCGTGTCGCCGCGCTCATTGATCCAGGCTTCGCGCATACGTGGCAAACCGCGTCGCACGTCGATCTCGACAGCGGGGTCCGTGTAGGGACCGGAAGTATCATATACCCGCAGCGGTGGGTTCTGTTCCGTAGCGCCATCCTGCAAGGGCGTCGGCGTCAGCGTGATTTCGCGCATCGCCACCCGGATGTCGGGACGACTGCCTTCAGCATAGATTTTTTGGGAAGCGGGAAACGGTTGCGTGGACAGCGCATCCACCTGCGCCGACTCACTGAGTTTGCTGATTTTATTGATATCGATTGTGCCGCCCACAGTACTCTCCTAGTTGGTTGTATGGGGTAGCACCAGGGAGGAGAGAGGGCATCAACGTCTTGGTCTGCAATCGGGCCCGCGTCACAATGATGGAGCGCCGCTAAGAACTTTTGATGAACTACTTGTTTCCTACGCTGGTACTAACCAGATCAGGTTCTACGGGCCCCACTGTGTTGTGGTCTCAGCCTGTTACTCCAGGCACCCCGACAAGATGTGCCGATTAGTTTAGGCTTGGTGGCGGGTGGATGGCAAGTGGACGTGACCCAACACGCGTTAGGGAGAGAAGTCGTTCCATCGACTAAAAATAATATTTAAATACGGCTTCTACGCCATCACTGGAATAAGAACTGCTCCAACGCCGCTCATAGTCAAGAAAGATTGCATAGTCATCGCCAATGAACTTTGACTGCTTCAGATTGAAAGAGTGGTAGGCCTCGCCTGAGTCAAGCTGATTCCATACTGTCTGATAAGAGATGATGGATTTCATGTCGTATACTTCATTGATGATCATTCCTGCTTCTGGATTGAGGTACAAATAAGAAGTTCCATCTCCAAACCCGTACCCGCCCATCGCAAGGAAGTAAACGCTCATATCTCTGTCTAAGGCAAAGGTCATTCCGAGACCTCCGCTGATATTGGCTGCGCTATGTCGACGTATATGTTCGTCATAATGCTGCTCCAGCCCAACTTCCAGGCGGCCAGACAGGCCTCCCGTGAAGCTATCCCAAGGGATCAGAGATGAGACTGAATATAACTGAAACCTATCCAGTTTAACTTTCCCATCTTCAGGCGAGACCAGGAAAGAAAGATCCCCGAGCTTCAGTTCATTTTCACTGAAAAACTGCCGATTATCGTCTTCGATGCCATGAGATGCAGGCAAAAAGCCTACTCTAATGAATGCCTCATCACCGATTAACGCTAAACCGCTATACAACTGGCTGTCCTTTGGCGTTTTTACAGGGTTCTTATATTCCGAAATATCTATTTCGTAGACTTCCTCTTGCCTCGCTTTTCTCTGCTCCACTTTATCCGTTAGATTACGCCAAGAGCGCGCATCAATTAGGTCTGTTTCATGCAGGTAATCAGTGTAATAACCAGCAAGCTGAAGCATAAGAAAATCTTGCTCTGGGTTATCCGAATCAGGAAGGTCATTAATTTCATTATGCTCAACTGACTTCTTGACGCTATCGGCCACGCTACGAGGAAGACTCTCCTCCAGCATGCGAATTTTCCATCGGTTTGACGGCAATACTGAAACGTGGTCAATAATTCCCGCCTGATGCGCCTGCTTCACTACATCAAGCGGCGTCATCCATAGACCATCCATGTTCAATACGCTGGGATCAATAAAAGAAACCATAAAACTGGTTAGCGTTGCGCAGTTATAGTCGTGAAAAAAGTAATCCAGTTTTGTCTGCTTTAATTCCCATATGTGGTACTGAATTAATTTCCTTTGGAACTCAGTTGAATCCAGGCGATATTCCCAGACATTTCTCTGTTCACGCCTTAGATACTGATCCAGCTTGTCAGAGTATGGCGTTAGCGCAAAATAACCAGGTTTACCCACCACCAGGCTATCAAACATTATTTTAGGAACGTTAACGCCTTTCACTTCAGTAAAAAAGGAAACGCCATGCTCGACTATGCGCCCTTCATCATTCTTTCCGGAAATCTTTAGCAATATATGTCCCATCATACTTGATGGCTGCGACAGATTTTCAGATGAATAGACAAGATCTATATCATCAATTGGAGCGCGACTAATATATTCTTTCAGGCCAGAACAATTTTCTAAATTAGCAGTATCTATCGACAGTTTCTCGCCAAGCCAATAGTAGCGAGCAGGAAAGCGGCATATTGCCTGACTATCTCCTGAACTATTCAATAAATAGTTTATGGTAAGTACAAGCTCGTTCTTAGGATTAAAGTCTGATCCGGACAGTATAAAAGAATTATCATTAACTTTCGTATTGCCATCTTGAAAGTGAATCAGCGACTTCCAGGCAGGGTCCTGATAAAGCTCTTTTTCTAAGGCGAGGTCAACCACCTCTTTAACAGACGCGGCGAATACAGATGATGCTAAAAAAAGGGAAGCGATTAAGCCTCCCTTAAAAGTATTTTTCATCGCGAAAAATAATTATTTACAGCTAACAGTGATTGAATCTTGGTATTTCCACATTTTCTCAGTTGAGTAGTCAGTGGTGGAACCAAAAGCACCGCCAGACAGAACATTCACGAAAAATATCGGATCTACACTTTTAGTCATCACGGTTTCTTTGGCGCACTCAGATGAGTCCACAACGATGACTTTGTCTCTGTTCGCACGCTTTACTTCAACAACGCCAGGACCTTCAAAAGGAACGCCGTCGATAGTACCGGAGAACTTCTCTCCGCTCGTGGACAATACATTAACTTTCTGAGTGTCTTCGTTCAGGATAGATGCGCAACCTGCTGAGAAAACCATTGAGGTAAGAGCGATTGCCTTTACTGCCTTAACTAACATTTTAATTCCTCTAAAACTTTTCTTTTTCCTAACCCCATTTAAAAGGGGCGGGCAGTATACATAACTTGCTTTTTTGGGAATAGGTTAAGTTCTCACCTTTAAGCATCAGCTTTGTATATGTTTAGTTAATTCATTGATTTAAAGATGCATTTTATCGGCCAATCAGGCTTACCAAGCCCGCTTTTCGGCATTTCCGGTTAGTCGCTTTTCCTTAAACCAAAACACCGATTCTCTTGTGCTTTCTCCTGATTTATTTTCTTAAAAGCAATATTTATTGCCAATAAAAATTGAATTTAACTAGCTTTTGAGGAAACATGAGATGAATCCGACGCGGGCTGAGTTGAAGATTTCTGTCGCCAAGTTGATTGAAACGGCTTATTCGACAGACAAGGGACTGACAGCGAAGATCGTGCGTAGTCAGGGGCCGTTTAAGTTAGCGGTGGATCAGGATGGCAAGGCGACGCTGTCCGGTTCGGCGGGAGTGCTGACCTTCAGCGGCGAGCCGGCGTTAAAGGCGATTGGCGCCAAGATGAAATGGGTGAGCATTGCGTTCGCCAATGGCGAAGGGAATCTGATCAAGTACAACGCCACGTTCTCTATAGGACTTATTAGTATCACCGTAGGCGGCAGTTTTGATCTTGAGGCGTTAATTACTTCCTGCTCCGGTCTGCTGTGCCGCGCCGCCAAAGCCATGCAGCAACGTAATCACGCCTACGACGAACAACTACGGAACATCATGGGGAACTGAGCATGAAAATCTGGGGACTGATTCTATGTCTGCTGGCAACAGGATGCGCATCCGTTGGTGAGCTCGATCCCTTGTATCCGAATTATCGCCTGTACGCGGAGGCCGTCGACGCCAACGCGCTGAGCGCAGACTATCCGCTGTACTTTTCCCGGCGGGTCGTGGACCAAGTGGCGGGCGATCAGGCGGCGTTCGCACAGTTAGGATTCAAAGCCTACATGCTGCGGGAGCACTCCCATTCCGCCGCGGTTGGAGAGGATAGCGGCTGCCTGACGGTCAATGGCTACGGCATCGGCGGAGAGCCGTTAACGTTTTATCTGGCTTATGTGCAGGAAGGCGCCGAGTGGCTGATTGATGACGTGAATGTGGTGTTTCTGGAGCCGGAGCAGGCATTCGGCACCACCGCCAAATGCCCTGAGGAAACCCGCGTTAATGTGAAGAATTAGCCTATTTTTAACGCCTGACTACCGGCCTCCCTCGTTTTTAAAACGGAGAGGCCAGTCGCAGCTCCGTATTCTATTCAGAGCGCATTGGCGAAAAGGACATCACCGTACCGCCAAAATGAATTGACTTATAACGCGGCAACTCAAGGCGGTACTGGCCTCTCTTGAGTACGCCAAGTAAATCTTCGTTGTAATAATACGAGGAGCTGGGCATGATCAACCGACCCACTTTATTCCATGCGCCCGCTTCATCCAAATCATAAACTTTAAGATCGTAAATATACTCGGGACTATCGGCAATCAAGACTTCCTCTTCACCATCGTCGTCCAGGTCCACAGTTAAGGCGAAACACAATTGTTCCCGGCACAACTCCGGCTCTATGCTACGCTCAAACGCCGCCTTATCGGCTACGCCTTCGTTAAGCCATTCCACACCAGCCTGCTTCGAGTAAAGTTCCGCCAGGCGCTGTTTTTGCTCCCAGTCATAGTAATACTGGGCGCTCTCAAGCACGTCCAACCGTTGCGCCAAGACTGTCGCTTCCGCCTCTGACAACGCCCCTTCCTTTTCCGTCAACGCCCTGATTTGCGCCAGCTTCTCTTCACCTGATCGGCCCAGATGATAGCGAAACAATCCAAGATCGATGTCTTCCACAGAGATTTCACCGGCTTTCAGTCTGGCGAACTGATTGCTGGCGCTCACTTCCTGAGGATTCAGCCAGGGCGTCAGCGTAAGCAGCGCCACCCACACTGCGGAGAGAATGATCGGGGTATTCACCGAATTCAGCATCGCCCGCCAGGAGGTGCGTTTCGCCAAAAAGATAACGCTATAACTTAGCGTCAGGGCCAAAGCGAACACCACAAACAACGCGGAATAGTAACGGTCTGGAGTCAGACCATATTGTTCGATACGCTGATAGAGCGAGTACCCGGCCAACAGCGCGAATATAGGCAACAAGCCCACCAATACATAAATCCCCGCCCGTAGCCATTGTGGATACGGATTACGATCACCGCCGCAGAGCGCCGCTCCATTCAATGACACCACCGCCACCAGAATCATCGCCAGCAGCATGGGTGTGGAACGGCCAGTACTCCAGATCAACTCCAGACCCACAATCGGCAGGGTGACAGCGAAGGCGATCATGAACGCCGCCACTGGCGGCAGAATCGCGCGACATACGGTGGCGATCAGCCCGCTCAGCATGCTCAATAAATTTGGGTAGCGACACCCCAGACTGATGCCCAAGGCGAAAATGATCGCCGAGGCGGTCCATCCCACTGGAGGAGACTCAACAAAGCGGCCCGGCCCCTTAATTCCCAGGATATCGAACAAAGAAGCGCCCAGCATTGCAACCAACCAGTAGATGCCCACCAATAGCCCAGCAAACGCCAGAATAAACAGGTTTTCCCAATACTTGCGATACAGCTCCACACTGAGAATATCGCTCATAAAGCTCTGATTCTTCTGAAAATCACATTGAACAAAGGGCAGCAGCGCAAATAGCAGCGGCACGATTGTCACCCACCATGAGGTCACCAAACCTGAGGAGCCCTCGTAGCTACCGCCCTCTGGTTTGAAGGTGTTGGCGATTAACCAGATTGCGGACAACCCGATAGCGACAGCAATGCCCGCCGCCAGCGCCCAATTCGGGGCGCTCCTGCGTGTTCTGGCGGTAAACAAAAATGCGCCGGCGAAGACAAAAACGAAGGTTATCGCGACAGCCACGGCCTTCTGGGCCATAAGACCGTCCGGCCAATGCTCGGCGCCCAGCCAGGCGGCCACGCCCGTCGCTATACCAGCGAACAAAGTGGAGTAAAAGGGAAAACGAGTTTCTTGAGGGGTCATAATGTCCACGGCCAAATAAAATCTGAATCAGGATAAAGCGCCAGCATACACAGCAATACTGACTTTCGAGAGGTGGGATTATGGCGAATTATGGCGCCGCTACTTCATCCTCGGGGAGACGAATCGGAATACGACGCCCTGTTAAAGTTTAAGGCATAAAGGCGCGTAGCAAAGCGGGCTTCATTTCTTCCTTAAAGCGCTTATTAAGCTTCAAATCTGATGTGATAATCCGCATGAAACGCCCATATTTTTCTTCCACTTTCGCACCGTAATAAAACACGACCAAAGGCGCGTCATCCTCGTCATTGTATGCATTGTAGTAGGAATAGACCGTGTCTCTATCGTTACCCCACTCTCCTTCCATAACAGGCTTGCCCAAATAGGTGAAATTCTGACTGACCGCCTCTTTGAACCAATCTTCTATCGCGGCGCCTTCTAGCTCCACCATGGGCGAGAAGACCACTCTGAAGATTTCACCCTCTTTTAGTTCCTTCGGAACATAGTAACGCTCTTCGTTGAGACTGATCTGCATACGCCATTCATAGGGTAACTTCTCCGCCGGGCCTGATTTACGCATTGGAAACAGCGTTCCCCCCAAGAAAGGCTGCGTGCGGTCGTCATAACAAAAGCCGAAAAGGCTTCTGTTCGTTTCGCCATTATCGTAGGTCAGTTCCATGGCGTACCCATTCAAGCTGTATCGACCACGGTTATTGGAACCATCATTGCGTTTTTTCTGAGATGTGACGCCAACGCCAGGAGAGTTGCCACTGACAATTGAACTATCTCCGGTGTCGTCACTGTATGATGCGGCGTAAACACTGGTTCCTGTCGTCATGGAAGACATCATCCCGCTTGAGAACAGACTGGAGTAACCTTTCGAGAAGCCGCCGGCGCCGAGAAAAGTCCAACTGTTGGTATAGGAGCTACCTCCCCCAATCATGCCCATATTCACCATCGTGGTTTTCGAAATATAGCGATTCAGACGTTCGCCCATTCGCGCCGGCGCCAAATGTCGCCCCTTAGATAATGAACTCCACTCCTTCTTGCTGGCGGGAATTTTCACTTTATAGCTCTCTCCGCCGTCATCCTTCCAAATCCCCCAGCTATTGGAGTATTCCTCGCGAGACTTGGCGACGTCCAGATCTTCCGGCGGCACGGTCAGCCCTTTATAGGCAGTGCCATCTTTGAGTAACAGAATCACGTAGTCGTCGTAGGTGTCATCAATTCTGTTTTCAGTGAAGTCGCATACCAACGCCTCATATTTGTCAGGCAGCGAATACTCTGGCGCGGCGGCGTTATCGATGCGTTTTATTTCCGGTGGGGCGGCTTGGGTAGCGGGTTTGGCTGGAGGAGCCATGGGGGTTACACCAGATGTTGTTGTTTCAACCGGCGCGTTAGGCGCCGCCTGCGAGATCGCAACGCCCTTCAGGCGCTGCGGCAGCGTCTCTTTGATTACCTGCTGCATACCACTGGCGTAACGGGACACCAGCGTCGTCACGTCTGAAGATAAGATGCGCAGATACACTGCTTTGCCTTGTCCAAAGAACCCCATGTAATGCGCATAACGGAGTACGCCATCCTGCCTTTGCAGCGCATAGGTCGCCGTCAATACGCCGCCATTATTCCGCCTGGGTTCCGGCGCCGCCAATACTTCGCCCCACTTGCTGGCGTCCAGATCGATGCGCTTTTTGAACCACTGCGGATATTCGCTTTGTGGGAGCGTTTCCGCCAGGGCGACAAACATCCGGTAGTCTTCCTCAGCAGTTAAATCACCGGGTATAAATATCTCTTCCCCGTCTTCGACCAGGACAGACCAACCGTCTGGAGCGGCATGGCCGATAGATGCGAGAGGCATGAACGACAGCGCAAAGACAAACACCAGCAACCTACGTACAGTTTCGACGAAGCATGATGATTGCAATTTTCTAACCTCTGGCGACTATTGGCGAAAAGCTTCCTTGAGAGCTGGCTGCAGTTCCTTGGCATAACGTTGCGCCATAGCGGAATCCGACATTACAAGGCGAACGAAACGCCCGAACCGGCCCCTTGTCTTCGTGCCGTAGTACACCACATAAAGGTCTCGACCATTTTCCTTGAACGCATTGTAATACTGATAAAGCCCCTGCCGACCCGACCAATCTGCCATGAGTAGCGGATCACCGAGATACGACAGGTTTTCCGTCACGGTCTCTTTGAACCAGTCCTCCATCGAGCGCCCGTTTAATTCCACTTTCGGAGAGATCACCAGACGGAAAACTTCTCCTTCCTTGAGATCGCCGGGGACATAAAACTGGTCCTCATTTTCAGTGATCACCATTTTCCAGTCGACTGGCAAATCACGCTCGGCTTCAGACTCCTTCATCCAATACATCGTCCCCCCCAGGAACGGATCGGTACGGTCGCCGTGGCAAAATCCAAACAGCATGCGTTGTTTTTCGCCGTTATCGAAACTCAGATTCATGGCGTAGCCGTTCAGTTGATAGGCGCCCCGGTTTTTAGCGCCGTCTTTGTTGCCTCTGGTTGTAGAAGTCACCATCCCCGGCGCGATCCCGCCGGCCACAGAGCTATCGCCATGCTCGTCGCTTTTGCTGGAGGCGTATACACTCGTGCCGGTCAAGGCTGACGCCGCTCCCCCCGAGCCATGCAGGCTGGATGAACCTTTGGTGAAGCGCCCTGAGCCGTGAAAGGTCCAACTGTTGGTGTACACGCTGCTGGTGGCTGAGATACCCGCCATACCATGCGCATTCATGATGTAGATGTAACGGTTCAGTCGTTCCCCAATCCGCGCCGGCTCCAGAAGGGCGCTGCGCTTAAGCTCGCGCCAGTCGCCGCCGACCTTAACCTTGTAACCATCGCCGCTCTTCTTCCATACGCCCCAGTTTTTCGGATCTTCTTTGCGCGCTTTGGCGACGCCGAAATCTTCCGGTGGAACCGTCAAACGCTTGTAAGCGCTACCATCCTTAAATAACAGATAAACAAAGTTATCCACTTTGTAGTTGGAGTTGGAGATGCCCGTTGTGTAATCACACATCAGCGCCTCGTAGGTATTGGGCAAAGAGTAGCGAGGCAACGCGCCGTTATCGATTTTTTGAATATTCGTTTTTGGGGTTACATCCCTACTTTTAGTTGATGCAGGAAGGCTCTGGGCAGACTTCTGCGTGGTCACAGGCTGAGCCGGAGTCGCAGCGCCTGACTGACTGGCGACGCCCTTGAGCCGTAGCGGCAGATTTTCCTTCATTACCTGCTGCATGCCTGCGCTGTAGCGGGTAACTAATTTAGCGCCGTCTGAAGCGAAAATGCGCATGTATACCGCCTTCCCCTTACCGTAAAACGCCATATAGTGGACGAATCGCGCCTTACCCTCAGTCTGCATCATCACGGTAGAGCTAAGTACGCCGCCTTTGCTTTCTTTGACCGCCAATGTGTCGATAACCTCACCCAGCTTGCCGCCGTCTTCTTTCAGCACACGTTCGAACCAACCCCGATATTTACTTTGCGGCACGTCTTCCGCCACTGAAATAAACAGGCGGTATTCTTCGTCCGCTTTCAGATCGCCAGGAATGAACAGCTCTTCGCCGTTTTCCACTAGCACGTTCCATCCATCCGGCGCCGCCAGAGCGGAAAAGGAGAGCAGGAATGCGAGCATTACGGCGCTGCGTCTGGCGATGCGTAATATCCATCGCGGGAGGAGTCGAGGTTTCATGGGATGGGCGTCCTCAGTAGCGGTTATTGGGTGCTTTATTGAAGCATAATAAGTACTTACAAACTTCTGGGGGAAACCCTTGGTGGCGGGGCGTAAAGGGCGTCGCAGTGGGTTTGTCCGCGGCGGGGTGCTATGATCCAGCAACATCGCGTGACAGTTTTATAAGGACCCAGCAGATATGAAGACCGTTCTGAGCGTAAACCTCAACAAGATCGCCCTGATCCGCAATTCCAGAGGGCGCGATTATCCCAGCGTGAAGGCGTTCGGACGCCGCGCGTTGCAGGCGGGCGCCGGTGGGGTCACCATTCATCCACGACCGGATCAACGTCACGCCCGCTACAGCGATATCGCTGAACTGAGCGAGCTGGTGAAGGAGTTCGGAGAAGCCGAACTGAACATCGAAGGTTACCCGGAAGAAGAGCTGATTGAGTATGTGCTGCGCTACAAGCCGCACCAATTTACCTTAGTCCCGGACAAGCCTGATCAAATCACTTCCGATCACGGCTGGGATTTGCGCCAGGACAATGCGTTTGTCACGGATATCGTCAACAGAGTGCAGGCGGCCGGCGTACGCGTCAGCCTCTTCATGGACCCTGACGAAGAGCAGATCAAACTGGCCCACGCCACCGGCGCCAAGCGCATTGAGCTATACACCGAAGAATACGCCCACGCCTATGGCGCGCCGCAATTCGAAGCCGTCGCCGCCAAGTATCTGGCCTGCGCTCAGTACGCCGTGTCACTGGGGCTGACGGTGAACGCCGGACATGACCTTAATCTGGAAAATCTGGCGCCGCTGGTGGCGCAAGGCACGATTGCGGAAGTGTCTATCGGCCATGCGTTAACGGTGGAAGCGCTGGAAATGGGCTTTGATCAGGTTATTCAGAAATACGTCGACATTCTTTCCTAACCCAACAGGTCTGGCTTCCATGGATAAAGCGTTGAAGTCGAAAAGCAAATTCCTCAGTTTGGTGTTGCGGCATCAGCCGGAACTGATTCAGCTTCCTCTGGACGCCAATGGCTGGGCGGATATAGCGGTTTTACTGGCGGGCGCCGCCCGTCAGGGCGTGCATATCAGTTTTCAGGACGTGCTGGAAATCGTCGCCACCAATGACAAACAGCGCTTCGCCCTGTCCGAGGACAAACGACGCATTCGCGCCAGTCAGGGGCATTCCATCGATGTGGATTTGCAGTTGACGCCCGTGGCGCCGCCGGATGTGTTGTATCACGGCTCCGCCACACGATTCGCGGACGCTATCCTGGCGACGGGATTACAGCCCGGCCAGCGTCGTCATGTGCATTTGAGCGCAGACGTAGAGACAGCACATAAAGTGGGAAGCCGACACGGCAAACCCGTGATTTTTCGCATCGACGCCAGAGCGTTGTCTCAGGCGGGGCATGGGTTCTACCTCTCCGCCAACCAAGTCTGGCTCACCGACGCAGTGCCGCCACAGTTTCTGAGCCTGCTCAACGCTTCACCGCAAGGCTAATCCGGCTCTTTACCCGCCTGCTCCAACACTCTGTCGAACAGCTCCGACATATAGGGGTCGAACCACTCGCGGATGTCTTCCAGATTATCTTCGATGATGATGGGAATCACGGTGCTGAACAGATCCAGCAGAATTACGGCGTTCACGGAAGAATCCGCTTCCGACGCAGCACGCAGGCGTTTGGATATGCATAGATTCAATTGGTGCAGATTGCGGTAAATTGTCTTCAGTCCGCGCAGAGTCAAATCCACATCCCGACCTTCCGCAGACCGGAAATACTGCGCCAGCAGATACATGCCCGCGGCGCGAAACACGGTGTCCTGCTCCGTCGCCATCGGCAGATGCAGGCGCGCCATGGGTCGGAAGAAGTCCAGATGCGGACAGCCGCTGGTGGACATCAGCAGGCCAATCAGAGCGCTCAAGCCTTTCTGCGCCGAGGTATGCTGGCTGATTTTCTTGTCCCCTATCGCCACCTCAAGATCCACCTGCTCGTAAGACATAATATCCTGGCAGCGCTGCACCACCTCCACTAGGCTTAAAGCCGCCGGGCAGTGAGGATGGTACATGGAGTCGAGTGGACAATGGGGGCATTTATGACAATCCAGTTGAGTCCACTCTGGAAAGTCTTTTATATTTCGATCAAGAACTTCTACATTGTTCTCATCGAGCGTGATTTCAAAATTTTCGCTGCGCGACTTATCGAGCTTGAACCGATATCCGATTTTGATGGGTTCCATTTCCGGCCGCCTTTAATTGCCGTCAGACCCTCTCAGTATAGTTGCCCTGCCTGGGGTGAGCGCGACAACAGGACGGAAAAAACGAAGCAACCACAGATAAACGCTGGCGCGCTATAGATAACAAGGAGAATAAAGCATGACGGAATACCTGATATTCCTGGCCATTGTCGCCACCGCTATCGCCAGCCCTGGGCCGGCGGTATTTCTGGCGGTGAAAAACGGCGCCAAATACGGCCTTAAAGGCGCCAGCGTCAGCATCGCCGGCAACGTCACCGCCGTCTTGGTTCTGGCGGCAGTCTCCGCCCTGGGGCTGGGGTCTGCGATACTGGCTTCCGCCACCTTGTTCACTATCATCAAGGTTCTCGGCGGACTTTATTTGATCTACCTTGGCGTAAAAGCCTGGCGCAGCACAGGCGCTTTGCCCATCGACGCGGACGGCGAAGTCGCAACCCTGACATACAGCCGCTGGGAGCTGTATCGGGAAGGCTTTTTGACAGGCATCAGCAATCCCAAAGCCATCGCATTTTTCACCGCGCTGTTTCCCCAGTTCATTGATGTATCCAAGCCCTTTATTCAACAGTTCCCGCCCCTGGCGCTGACTTTCGCCGTGTGTTCATTCGGTTTCCTGTCTTTTTACGCCGCCTTATCCACCCGGCTCCGCGCCTATTTGCGCAAAGAAAAAATCATGAATCGCTTCAACAAAATCACCGGTGGCGTATTCATCAGTTTCGGCCTGGTGATGGCTGGCTCCAGCCGCTAAAGCCAGCCAATCCTTATCAATAAAAGAGGTAACCGACGATGGAATTTGGTTTGCAGGATAAGACCGTCATGGTGGCCGCCGCCAGCTCCGGCCTGGGCTTCGCGATCGCCATGGAATGCGCGCGTCAGGGCGCCCGCTTATCCATTATGAGCCGATCGCAGGAAGGCATAGACGCGGCGGCGGAAAAAATCCGCGCCGCCACCGGCGCCAAGGTGCTGGCGATGTCCGTGGACGCCAAAGATGCCTCCGCCATCAGCGCCTGGGCGCAACGCACCGCCGATGAACTGGGAGTCCCACAGGGATTGGTGGTAAACGCTGGCGGTCCACCGGCGGGGCAATTCGACGATTTTGACGACGCCGCCTGGAGCGACGCTTTTGAACTGACCCTGATGAGCAGCGTGCGTATGGTGCGCGCGGTTCTGCCCGCCATGCGCGGACAGGGCAAAGGCAGCATTCTCAGCATCACCTCATCTTCAGTGAAAGAGCCCATCGACATGCTGTTGTTGTCCAACGTCATGCGCTCCGGGGTGACCAGCCTGATGAAGAGTTTATCCCGTAGCCTCGCGAGCGAAGGCATTCGCGTCAATAATCTGATTCCCGGTCGCATCGATACGCCTCGGGTGCAATCCCTGGACGCCACCGCCGCGGCGAAAAAAGGCGTATCAGTGGAACAACAGCGCGATGCCTCCGCCTCCAGCATCCCCTTGGGCCGTTACGGCAGCCCGGAGGAGTTCGCCAATGCAGCGGTATTTCTGCTGTCCGACGCCGCCAGCTACATCACCGGGGCGTCATTGGTCGTGGACGGTGGAACCATGAAGACGCTGTTCTAGCGTCTCTCATGAAGCGGCGGCTAGAACTGCACGTTCATCGCGCCGCACAAAAACTCCACCAAAGGTCCCGCCGCCGCAAAACCGGCGGCGACCTGTTTATGGAAGTCTTTCTCCATGGCTGCATCCACAGGGCATTGCGTCATGGCGAAAAAGCTCTTGCGCTTGATGTCCTCAATATGGGGAGCGTCGGCGTCAAAGCCTTTCGGCGGCCGCGTGAGCCCATCTCCGGTTACGCCGCCATGCACTTTCTTCAGTTTCTTATCCGCCAACACCTTTTCCCAGGCGCTCGGCTTATCGCGAATACGCTCGCGAATCTTCAACAGCTCTTGCGACTCTGGCATCCAGATACCGCCACCGAAGAAAATTTCGTCTGTCGCCAGATGCACATAAAAGCCGGGGGTATGCACGTTCTTGTATTGTTGATGCCGGAATTGCGCGGCGGCGTGGGTTTTGTAAGGCGTCTTGTCTTTGGAGAAACGGGTGTCCCGGTAGATACGAAAGATCGAGCCGCCGTTCAATCGCGGGTCCGCTACAAAATAGGGAGAGACTTTCATCAACTCCGGCGCCATGGCCTCAATAAAGCGCACTAGGGGCTGCTGCACCTCCTGTTTGAAGCGCGCTTTGTTCTCTTCAAACCATTCCTTGTTGTTATTTGCCTGCAACTGCTGAAAAAATTTAAAAAAGTCTGGTGAAAATCCAGAAAATTCCGCCATAGTAACGCCGCCTCCTTCTTTGCGAGTGCTCGCCTGAATTCGAAGTACAAAAGCATAAACCCACGTTTATAGCAGGAAAGTTCCCGCTTCGACTATGACGAATATAGCGAGTGGATAAATCGCCGCGATCCCCACGACCGCGGCGCGCCTTTACACTTTTGATAAGCGTTACTGGCAAGAAGCCGCGTAGATTTCCTGCGCCCATCCCGGGTTATCAATGAACGGGTTGCGGTTGCCCTGGCGTTCATAAATACGCTGGTTGCGACGTTTCTCCCAGGCGTCCACCGGGTCCTGGTTGTGCCATTGCAACAGCTGGCACAGCTTGCCCAGTTTGGGATCGTTGGTCCCCGTACCAGAATAATTGACGAGCTGCAGATTCGGCGTACCGCTGTCATCGCCGCCTTCATAACGCACGTCCATGTAGAAAATCATGCGCGCCACATCGCCTTTTACTGCATCTCTGGGCTCAAAACTGTCTGCATCGGTCTTGTTCTCTGGAGCTTCGCCAATCGCGCTGCCTCCCAGGTCAAAATCTTTGTTGCCGCGTGCGCTGTTTATGGAAACATCCGCCGGACGCAGGTGATGGATGTCCGTATGCGCGTATTGGCTACTGCTGCTGAAACCATGACTCTTCGGCCATACGTGCTCCCGGTTCCAGGCGTCGCCGGAATTGGACTGGCCGGCATTGTCGTCCTTGTCGATGGAGCGACCGGAATAGAGCAGCATGACATGGCTGCTGTCGTCAGGGTCTTCATCGGTGTACTTAAGAGCGTCCCAAACCTGGGAGTAACTCATCGCTGTATGGTTACGCAAAATCCCATTAAGCGCGGATTTCAGCGCCGCTCCAGTTTTACCCATGGCGGAAGAGTAATAACCGTCGACATCGTCATTTCCATCATCGCCACCGCTGTCGGCGCTGTAGCTCATACGCAGGCTGAGCCCGCTGTAATCACTGTAACCGCTCACCATCACGTGATAATCCCCCGCGGCGGGACCTTTAAATTCACAGGTTTCGTTGTTGCCGCCCGCATAGGGGCGACAGTCATAAACGGAGGAGGTCGGCGCCGCGCCGAAACGCACGAACAAATCCGCATCGCCTTTACCGCCGGACTGTTCGAATTTGAGGCTGACGGCGCCGGCGGGAACGCTGCCGACATAGAACGTCTTCGAGCCCGCCGCGCCCGCCAGTCCTGTTTTGGCCACGCCATTGACGAGCGTTGCCGTCGAGGAAGAGTCATCACCAGGGCCTTGATCAGACCCATCGCACCCGGCGTCAAGATCGCCCACGCCCGGGGCGCCCGCTGTGGCGGCGGCGACCCAGTCCTGCTGGGTGTCCGTGTCATCGCTGGCGAAGCGCATCAGAGACACATTCTGCGCATTCAAATACCACTGGGACACCGCCCCTTCCCAGGCCACCATGTCCACTTCCTGGGTACCCTTCATCAGTTTGACAAAGTCCCCGGAATTGCCCAGGCTCAGAGACATCCCGGAAAGCGTCGGATTCATCCCGAACAGGCCCTGGAATCCAGCTGCGTTCTTCGCCACGCTGACGTAGGCGCCAGCGCCAATCACGCCACTCAACGGATAAGCGCCGCCGTTGTCCTGCAAACTGTAGTCCGCCAGATTGACGTTCTGGCAGGACGGATTGAATATCTCCACCCACTCTTGCGACGCATCATTATCAGGCGCGTCGTACAACACTTCACTGATCAACAATTCCCCATGAGAAGACGGGCAAATCATTTGCCCCATCGCCCCCAGCAGGATCATCCATACGTTCTTATTCATTTAACTGGCTCCAGGTTAGTAATGCCGGGCGTACAACTGGAATACCCTACGTGGCCGCTATGACAGCTTATGGTTATTTTTGTGACGATATTGATAGCCGGTTTCTGGGCAGCAAAGAATAGGCCGTACAGGTGAAATGGTAGACGTTATATGGACTAAGACTGCTAAGACAGAGAGTTACGGACGGCTTACGCGCACGCAAAAAGCGCGCAGGGGGTGCGCAAAGTCAGGAAAAACAAAAAGAGAAAAGACAGATATGAAGGAAATAGAGAGTTAGGCGGAAGCCGCTTTACGGATGATCTCAGGATAACCGACGACCAATGCTTCGGGCTTATCCTGATAGAAACCACGCTCACGCAGCATCTGATGCATGCGAGGCAGGTTATAACCAGGGACAGTGGGCAACGCGTGATGCTCGCAGTGATAATTCACATAATGCGGCGCAAACAAGAGACGCTCCCACCAACGCGCCAGCGTGGTGCGCGTGGTGTCTCGCACGTCATCGGAGGACAACGCCGGCATGGCGCCATGTTCGGCGACCTGACGCACGCGAATGATAAAGGGGTACGTGAATATATAGGCGACCCACCACAGCAGATAGACCTCCCAATGGCCCAACGCCACACACAAGCCCAAGAAGCCGCCATGCACCAATAGCAGATGACTGAAATTACGCAGCGTGGTGCGACGCACCTCCGCCTTATCCGCCTGACGTGTCTGCACGCCCATGGATACCGCATTGCCGGGTCTGCCGGTATTCACATACAGCAATAGCGCCAATGCATTCTTCAGCCCGGATTGCCCAGTGAAGTCACGAAAAATCTTACGTCGCATACTGGTTTTTGTGACCGGATAGCTGCGGATATTGCCTACGTCCGGATCTTCATCTGTGCCAGTCTTAACGTGATGGATAAAGTGATACTTGCGATAAAAAGGTAGCGGCACCAGCACCGGCGCGCCAGCCAGCCAATGCCCCAACTGATCATTCAGCCACTGACTGCGAAACCAGGATCGGTGCGAACAATCATGCAGCAGAATGCCCAGCGCCAATTGCCGGTTGGCGAGCACGACAAGCGCCAGAATCAGAGTGAAAACATTAGGATAGAGGGCAAAAAGCGCGCTCACACCAACGATCAGCCCCCAAGTAGTCACGAAGCCCATCATGCCCCGAAAATTGGAGCCCTGTCTTAATTCTTGTTGTTCTTGTTTGGTGAGATAGCTGTCGAGTTTCATAGCTGTCGTCTAAAGTGTGAACGCAGATTCATACTATTAAGATTACCGGCGTCGGAGAATGGCGTAATCTTCCAAACCATTGGCGAAAACGCTCAATAAATACTCATCCATAAAAAAACCGGCGCTGTTTCCAGCGCCGGCTTTTTCGTTACTTTCAGATGATGCGATCGATGCGTCAGCTACCGATGCGGCCGCCGCCGGACTTATTGATCGCCACCACGGAAGGACGCGGCGGAAGATCGTTGCGGAAGTCAGGCCAACGGGTGGTAGGCTGATCGTAAGTACCTTCTTCCCCGGGGTGTTGCACCGAACAGAAGAAAGACTGATTGTCCGGGGTGAAGAAGGGCCCGCACAGCTCCGCCTGTAAGGGCGTACGCAGGAAGTGTTTGGTCAGCGCGCGCGCTTCGCCGGACACCGCACAGGCCCATACGCCGTCAGCGACGCCGTCTTTGTAGGCGCCGTCAGTGGCGATCCAAAGGTTGCCGTGATTGTCGAAAGCGCAGTTGTCCGGATCGGCGAACCAACCATTGGCGGAAATATCCGGGTGATATTTAGCGCCTTCCGTCTGCGGATTTCCCGCGACAATGAACATATCCCACATAAAGCGATCAGCAGTATGGTCGCCGTCCGGCGGCGTCATTTCGATGATATGGCCGGACTGGTTCTTGGCGCGAGGATTAGCGGCGTTGGTGTCGCCTTCCTTACGCTTGCTATTGTTGGTCAGCATGACGAACACCGAACCCGTCTGCGGATTCACTTCCACATCTTCGGGGCGGTCCATGCGCGTCGCGCCGAGTAAATCCGCCGCCTTACGCATATCGATCAACACGTCGCCCTGATTACGGAAACCGTTGGCCGCCGTCAGCGGGCCCTGGCCGAACACCAGCGGACGCCAGGTCACCAGACCGCCGTCGGTGAACTCCGCCACGTACAGCGTTCCTTCCTCCAGCAGGCGCATATTGGCGGCGCGGTTGCTGGGGTCGTATTTGTTCTTGCTCACAAATTTGTAGACATATTCAAAGCGCTGATCGTCGCCAGTGTAGGCCACCACTCGATTGTCCTTGTTCACAAAGACATTGCAGCCTTCATGTTTGCAACGGCCCAAAGCGGTGCGCTTTTGCGGCTTGGAGTCAGGATCGAACGGATCGATCTCCACCACCCAGCCCACATGCAGCGGCTCGTTGGGGCTTTTGGCCAGATTCCAGCGATCATAAAAGTTAGCCCAGGCGTACTCATGTTCGCCGGACAGACCGAATCGCTTATAGTTCTCTGCTTCTTTGGTTTTGGTCGGATCGCCTTTGAAATAGTTCTGCACGTTTTCTTCGGCGGTCAATACCGTACCCCATGGCGTCACGCCCCCAGCGCAGTTGCCGTAGGTGCCCAGGGTTCTCACGCCATCCTGGGAAATCGCGGTGCGCAAACGGTCGCTGCCGGCGGCGGGACCTGTCATACGCATTTCCGTTACCGGAGTAATGCGACGGTTGTATTTTGAGCCTTGAACCACCGCCCACTTGCCGTCAGTTTTCTTGATCTCAATGATGCTGAGGCCATGCGCCATCATATCGATATCCGCCTGCGCCTTGCTCATCTGGTCGGTCTTCGGCGAGCCGGGGAACATTAGCTCAGAGATAGTGTATTCGTGGTTCACAGCCAGCAGGCCGTGATCCGAATTGTCGGAACCCAACGGCAATGACAGGAAACCAACGAAGTCGTTGTTGTAACCAAACTGCTTGGATTGCGCTTGCGCGCTCTGGTTACGGGGATCAAACGCCGGCGCATCCGCTAACACTTTATCGCCCCAGCTGATCAGGACATCGTGTTCATAACCGGGCGCCACATGGAATGTTTCGTCCTGTCCGTGAGGCAGCTCTGTGAAAGTCAGCTCACCCTTATCCGAGCCGGCCATGATTGCGCTGCAACCAGTCAGAGAAACGCCTGAAGCCGCCGCGCCTGCAGCGAAACCGCGCAGTACGCTGCGACGGGAAGTCCGAGCCTGCAGGATGTCAAAGAAGCTCCGACCCTGCTCAGGACTGGAGGGAATGTCATCAGAGTCTTTTATTTCCCAACCATATTGAGGATGTTGTACAGTCATTTTTTATACCTTAACAGCGTTGATCCGACAGCACTTTTACTGCAAGTAAATGACAGTTTCGTGAACCACGCCTGTTCCGGCTAAAGATTTTCGTTAGGAAAGCAGTACCCAAAAACACGCATGCGCCTGCGCGGCGACAAGTCGCGGATCAACAGCTGATCAACAAGAAAAGGAGCTTTCCATGGAACAAAAGTTCATCCAGCTTTACGACGAATACACGCACTCCACCATGAGCCGCAGAACCTTCATTGACCGTCTGACCAGACTGGCTGGCGGAACCACTGCGGCCATGGCGCTTCTGCCCCTGCTGGAAAACAACTACGCGCGAGCGGAAACTATCGCCAAAGACGACGCGCGCATCAGCAGCGAATATGTCGAATACCCAGGCGGCGCCAGCGCAATCCGCGCTTATCTCGCCAAGCCCAACACCTCATCCGGACCGCTGCCCGGCGTAGTCATCATCCATGAGAATAAAGGCCTGCATCCGCATATCGAAGATGTGGCCAGACGCGCGGCTCTGGCGGGTTTCGTCGCCCTGGCCCCAGACGCCTTAACCCCGTTGGGCGGCACGCCGGACGATCAGGAAAAGGCCCGAGGTATGATCGCGCAGCTGGATGGAGAAAAAACCCGTATGGATTTCGAGGCGGCAGTGGCTTACGTCAAAAAGCACAAGGATTGTAACGGTAAGGTCGGCTGCATCGGTTTCTGCTGGGGCGGCGCTTTGGCCAACCAGTTGGCGGCTCACTCTCAGGATCTCGGCGCCGCCGTCGCCTTTTACGGCAGGCAGGTGAGCGCCGCTGACGCCGCCAGGATCAAAATCCCGCTGCAACTGCATTATGCGGGTCTGGATGACCGTATTAACCAGGGCATTCCCGACTATCGTGAAGCCCTGGACGCCGCTGGCGCGCGCTATGAGCTGCACATGTACGAGGGCGTCAATCATGCCTTTCATAATGACGCCAACGCCGCCCGCTATGACGCAAAAGCCGCTCAGTTAGCCTGGGAGCGCACCATCGCTTTCCTTAAACAGGCATTAGCCTGACGCTTACTCCACGCCACTTTCCGCTTCCGACGCAGGCGCTTTCTCAGCGCCTTCCCGAGGCGGAACCGGAGCGAAATAGCCCACCAGCAACAACACTACGCCAACGCTGATAAAGGCGACGATACGGGCCACGGTGCCCGTGCCGGAAAGATCAAACAGGAACAGTTTGGCGACTACCGCCACCATCAAGCCGCCGCCGACCATCCACACCGAGCGATGCGCCCTGCGCGCGCCGACCAGCATGCACAGCATGCCCGCAATGCTCCACAGCAGACTCATGCCGCTCTGCACCACAATGGACGACACCATATCATCGAAGCGGTAAGGTATCGCCAGACTGAAATGGAAAGCGCGGAACAGGGCCGCATTGAGCCACAGGAAGCAAAACGCCGCCACCACGCCATAAGCAGCCACTCTCTGTTGCAACGCATTCAGCGCGCCATAGCGGCGCACTTCCGACCAGAGCACCCACAACGCCAGCAGGTTGACCAGATCAAGCGGATTCAACAACGCCAGGCCCTTGTTCGCCGGCGCAACCATATTGTTCCACAGCAGCCACAAACCAACACTCGCCAGCAAGGCGCGTGGCAGCCATTGCAACAGCTCACGCGGATAGCGCGCGAAGGGCCAGATAGCGGTCAATGCGCGCCGCAAAAGCAACAGCGCAAGGGCCGGAATCAATCCCCACACCGCCTGCCCGGCCATGGTTTCAGGGTCAAATGCGCCAGTGATTTCAAAATGAATCTGCCAGGTGACCGCAAACACCAGAGCGAATAGCATCACGCAGTGAAAAAGGCCAATTGGCGCGTGGACACGATCCTGCATCAAACGCAGATATCCGAAATGCGCCGCCCAGGCCACTGGGAACGCCAGCCAACCGACATTGGCGTACAGCGCCTGGTATTCCACCACGTAGACAAACAAAACATACAGTATCGCCGGCGCCAGCAGTAACGCCGGATACGCCGCCATCGCCCATTTAAAACGCATGAAAGAAAGCGCAAAAACGCCGATGAAAAGCGTATAGAACAGCAGAAACGCCGCAGGCTCCAGCGCTGACGGATATTGCTCAATGGCCTCGGTTCCGCCCGCCAGCGACCCTAACGCCACCGCCACGCCCAACACCAGCGCATTGACCATTTCCGCCGGCGCAAAATACCGGCTCTGCTCGCCGCGCCAGGCGAATATCCCCGCCCATAACGCATACGCCACCAACGCCATGGGCGCCAGGAAGTCCGCGTTCAGCCACGCGATAGCGCGTGCGTCTACTTGATAGTGGGTAAAGAGGTAAACCACGCCAATGACAAAACTCGCCATCGCCAACCAGGGCAAATGCGGCGAACGCCATCTTCCCGCAAAAAACTGGCAGGCCATCGCCGTCAACACCGTGAACAGACTGCCGGCTATCGGCAGGTGCGTATCGGCGATGTGGCGATGTATCTCAAATAAACCGCCCGCCATCCACCATGCATAAGCCCACAGAGACAGAATAATCGGCGCCCACTGCACTTCCTGACGCAACAGGCGATCCTGATAACGCGTCGCGATGCGGGCGGCGAGACCGCCTGCGATGGTCACCAGCAGAGTTCCAATAAAGTCAGCGTTCAACACAAACCATTGTGGTTCCTGGGATGGCGGCTCAGTGAGATACATCGCGCCGCCAAACAGCATCAATCCCAGTCCGGAAAAGCGCGGCAACAGCCGCTGCTGGCGCGCCCCCACCCAAAACAGGGCCACACCCTCTACCGCCCACAGCGCAGACGTAACGCGCCCGTCAAAGGCGAGTGGAATCGCCAGAGTGAGAAACGCAATCGTCAACGCCAGGTAGCATTCATACAACAAGCGCATCTGAGGACGCGCGCGCACCAGCAAACTCAAGGCCAGATAAAAAATACCCACGCCTGCGCTGCTCCAGGCCATGGCGTATTGCGTGTCTTTAACCATCAACGATTGCAGGGCGATAAATACCGTAGGCGTACCGAACACCAGGGTTCCATCCACCAGCCCCTTCAAATTGGGGGGCTGACGCGAGGCGAACAGCAGGGCGATCAAGCTATACATCACCGCAAAAGCAATCAGGAAAGGCTCGGTGGAATGGAAGAACATAGGGGTGTAATACTGCGCGCCCCACACCATGCCAATGCCGAAGGTGAAAACAAACCCCAGCCAGTTCAACGTGCGCCAGGACTTAAACCAGGCGATGGCGGTAACGCCCAGATTGAGAAGCAAATAGTAAGTAAACAGCTCCACATGCGAGCCCTGCCCGGTGGAAGCAAGAATAGGCGCGGCGAAACCGCCAATGACGCTAACCGCCGCCAGCGCCGGCGCGTTTTGCAAGACGGCGATCAATACGCCGCAACAAATCACCGCCACCATCAAGGAAAAACTGGTCAGCGAAGACAGCAAGCCATGCAGGCGGAAAGCGGCGAAGATAGTGATGTACAAAAGGCCAATCGCGCCGCCTTGCATAATAAGGCCATAGCCCTGGTTTTTGCGGCGCAAACGCCACCCGATGGCGAACATGGCGGCGGCGCCCGCCGCCACACCCAAATAACGCAGTTCCAGAGGAATAACCACTTTTTGCGACGCATACTTCAGTAGAAACGCTACGCCGAAAAACAGAATAATGACGCCCACCCGCACGACAATATTGCCGCCGGTGAAATAGTTAGTCACCCAGGCGACCAGCTTATCGACCACATTGGGAGGCGCCGGCTCAGAAGGTGTGGGGCGTAAACGTTCAGGTTGAGCAACCGCAACGGGCGGCTCTAACGCAACGACAGGTTCTTCCAGTGGCGATTCAGTCTCAGTCACAGGCGATGGGGTAACGAACGCCTGCTCCATCGCGACTGCCGGGGCTGGAGACGGTTCTAAATCCAGTTGCAGGGCGCTGATATCAAGGGATACATCTTCCTCTATTTCTTTGACCTCATCCAACGTCTTCACGTTTTGCGTCACAGTGGTCGAGGCCGTCGCCACAGGCTGCGATGAGACCGCTGTTTCCATGTTTGAGGCAAGAGGGACATCCACCGTTGGCGGCGGTGCGGCGATAGGCTCTGAGCGCGCCTTTTCAAATGCGCTGACTTTTTTCTCCAGCTTTTGCACTTTCATCTGCAGGCGATGAAAGCTGGCCGCCAAAGCCCCCAACGCAGCGCCCATCAACGCGCCGCCGAAGGATTGCAAAGCGGCTCCACCGACCACCGCGCCGACTATCAGAAGAATAAGAATGTCCATGCTGACCACGCACCTTGAATAGTTTTACGAGCAAAGCTGAATCGCCTATTTGAACTCACCATCCGCGCGCCGCATCTACGCCGGCAAATAGCGCAAAGCAACGTTTTTTCTTTTACATCAATTATTAACGGTAGAGCTGATTTCAGCCATCTCTCAACATGTAGGAGCGTTGAAAAAAGCGGAAGCTGAAACCGGAAAGTGTCGGAATCCGCCATGCGAGGTATCGGGTTTCAATACCTACATGGCGATACAATCTGACTGGATCGCGCTTTAGCGAACCTGATAGGAAGGGAGTCGTAGTGGCTCTTCGTTTAACGCCGCAAGTTGCTCACGCAGCTCCAGTATATGATCTCCCCAATAACGCGCGGAATTGAACCAGGGGAAGTTGCGCGGAAACGCGGGATCGCTCCAACGGCTGGCCAGCCAGGCGCAGTAGTTCAACATGCGCAGCGTCCGCAACGCTTCAACCAGTCTCAGTTCAGAAGGACGGAAATCATAGAATTCGTTATACCCTTCAATGATTTCCACCAGCTGCGCCGTCCGGTTGGCGCGATCGCCAGACAGCAACATCCAAAGATCCTGTATGGCCGGGGCCATGCGGGTGTCGTCGAAATCCACAAAATGAGCGGCGTCATCGCGCCACAGCATGTTGCCTACGTGACAGTCGCCATGAGTGCGGATATAAACATAGTCGCCGCCATCACCAATGATTTCTTCCAGCGCCTGCAATAAATCACGCGTCAATGAATCATAGGAAGCGCGTAATTCACTGGGAACGAATTGTTCCTGCACCAACGCCACCGCGTCGCGGCCAAAACTTTGCGTATCGATGCGCGGACGATGCTGGAAGGGCTTGACCGCTCCCACCGCGTGAATACGGGCCAACAGACGACCCAAGGTCAGCAGGCTATCGAAATTATCCAGTTCCGGCGCATGGCCGCCTTTGCGAGGAAACAGAGAGAAGTGAAACTCTCCCGCCTGCGGCAGCGTTCCGCCATCGCTCAGGCGTAGCGGCGCCACCACGGGCAGCTCCGCCTCCACCAGTTCATAACAGAACTCATGTTCTTCGAGGATTTGTTCCCGGCTCCAGCGATTCGGCCGGTAGAACTTAGCGATCAGGGGATCGGCGCCTTCTACGCCTACCTGATAAACGCGGTTTTCGTAGCTATTGAGGGCGAAGATACGTCCGTCGCATAAATAGCCCTGGCTCTCGACGGCGTCCATGATAAATTCGGGGGTTAAAGCATCGAAAGGATGTGTGTTCGGCGCAGTCATGTTGAGATCCTGTATCCAAGTGCGCCCAACATATCAGATCTGAACCGGTTCAGCGATAGTGAACCTTACCCACATGGAATTGCGTTAGCGCCTCTAGCGAACGGGTCCGGAGGTGAGCCGGAGGTGATGCGCCAAGCGCTTTTCCGCGATGTAGGGAAAGCCATTATTAAAGTCCACGGACCAGGCCAGCGTCCTCGCCTTTTCCACTTCCGTGGAGGTCCAGTAATTGCCGGAGATGGTGTTGGGAAAGAAGTCCGTATCAATATCCGGATAATAACGGGTGGGGTGCTCCAAGGTCCGTAGCTCCGCCGCCTCAGGCAGACGCCAGTCGGAAGCGCCGCACAGACTTATTTCCCGCACTTCCCTCACGTAGGCGGCGGTATCGCATTCAGAATACAGGCACAGTCCACGGTTATAGACGCTGCCTCCCGGCGGCGGCGCGTCTGGCTCCGCATCCGCGTCCGGCAAGTCGCCTTCCCGCGCCCACGAGTAGGTGTGCTCAGCGTCCTGCAGACCACCGTCAGTCCGCTTAACTTCCCACAAAAGCCCGGTACTGCGATCAAATACACAGGACCACTCCCCCGTCTCTGGCGAAAGCTCTGCGCCGCCAGCGTCTATTTTAACGAACCGGGGACCCTCATCCGCGCCAGCAGGAGTCTGCTCCTGTTCGCCCGAACCATTTACAGTATTGGGTAGTTCCGGATTTTTCTGATCAAGCGCCACCGTCTCATCCTGCAGAGAGGCTTCTGGGGTGTTGAAGATATACAACAACGCGGCGATCAGCGCCGCCAGCAGCAGAATCGCGCACACCACTTCCAGGAACGTGGCCCAAGCAACAGATCGACGCATATCAGGCTCAACTCATATTCAGCAAGCAGGAGATTCGTCCCTGAGCATAACCTATACCCAAATTAGTATGGACTCTCAGAGAAAGTACGCTTGTTACCCAACATATTTTATTCATTTATTTGAACTATACTTCGTCATACATGCATGACGAAGCTGAAACAATGCGGCCTCCTAATCGGAACCTTTTGTTACAGTTCTGTCATATTTCTGTCATAAATACTTAATAGCATCAACGCTCCTTTCCAACCTGACACACTGTTCTTTTCAAATGAGAGATATAAAAATTGTGCGCGCACGTCGGTTCACCGCTTTCATAAGCCTGGCGCTAATCTTCGCCAGCCTGCGTGTCAATGCGTTAACCCCATTCAGTCAGGAAGACGTTCCCACAAAAGGATATTTATTCGAAGTTCATGGCTCCAACACCATTGGCGCCGCTCTGGCCCCAGCTCTGATAAAACGCTACTTAGAGGAGCGCGGGGCGCAGAATGTCACTGTGAAAAGCGCCGGCAAAGAAAATGAAGCCGTCGTAAGCGGAACCGTGCAAGGCAAATCCATCGCCGTCAGAGTCGCAGCTCATGGCTCCAGCACCGGTTATAAAGCATTAAAATCCGGAGAAGCAGACGTGTGGGCCTCATCCCGCCCTGTCAGAGACTCCGAAGCGAAAGAGCATCAGAAACGCGCTGACCTGAAGGCGCTGGATTCAGAGCACGTCATCGCCGTTGATGGTCTGGCCATACTGGTGCATCCGCGCAATCCGGTGAAGTCCCTAACCACCACTCAGGTAGCGGAGCTGTTTTCCGGCAAAATCAACAACTGGAAGCAGGTCGGCGGCCCGGATATGGCGGTGACCGTTTACGCCCGAGACGAAAGCTCAGGCACCTGGGATACCTTCTCCAGTTTAGTGCTCGGCGATGCCTATAAACTGGTGAAAACCGCCAAACGTTATGAATCCAACGATCAGTTGTCCGACGATGTAAGCAAAGACCGCGGCGCTATTGGTTTCAGCGGCTTCGCTTCTGTGCGCAGCAGCAAAGCATTGGCCATCGCCGAGGCGAACAGCCCCGCCATTGCGCCGGATCAACTCAGTCTGGCGACGGAAGACTATCCCCTGGCGCGTCGCTTGTTCTTCTACACCAGCGGGCGCCCGGATAAAGCCGCCATTGACGGGTTTATCCACTTCACACACTCCGCCATGGGCCAGGACATTGTCGCGGACAGCGGCTTTGTTTCTCAGAATATTGTGGAAGTCGATCCCAAACTGGATAACAGCGTCCCGGAATCTTTCCGCCAGCTAACCCGCAATTACAATCGCCTGACGGTGAACTTCCGCTTCGCCGCCGGACGCAGCAAGCTTGATAACAAAGCCCAACGCGATCTGGAGCGTTTGTTGGAGTACTTACGCGAAAGCGGTCGCTCGTCAACGGATCTCATGCTGATTGGTTTCGCAGACAAAAGCGGAGATGAGCTACGCTCGCAAATGGTGTCCGAGCTGCGCGCCAATGCAGTCAACCGTGCATTGAAAGAGCGCGGCGCAGAGGTCAAGGCGGTAACCGGCTATGGCCAGTACATGTCTGTCGGCGCCAGCGGCGGCGAGCATGGAGCAAGTCGTAACGGACGAGTGGAAGTCTGGGTGCGCAAAGACGCGAAGTAATAGCCAATCGCCGCTGGGTTCCCTAGCGGCGATCCTGCCCTTTTAGATTCTTTTTAGATCGACTTACGCGCCTTGGAGATAAACTGGGTGCGTTCCGATTCATCTGGAATGCTGTTGGCCAAGTCCTTGAACAGCGTTTCCATATCCGATGAGCTTTTCACCGATTTACGCACCAGCCGCGAAGCCAGTGGGCCGACATGATGCGCCAATAACTGGGTTAGCTTCTGCAAAGTTTCTCCACTTAACGTCAACGGGCCAGACTGTCCTGGCCTGATAGACGAACGCGTACCAATGGTGGTGATGCGCGATGCGCCACTGCCAGTGGTTTCGCTGGGCATGGAGCGAATCCCCGTGCGATTCAACGTATTGAGGAAATTACGCCGCTCGACTTCATTGGGAATATGACGGGAAAGTTTCTCGATCATCTCCTGCAGGGTCGTCGAGGATGCGGCGGCATTGCGAATCATATGGTGCGCCACCGGCCCAAGGAACGGCGCCAGCGTCTGGCTCAATATCAGAGACACTTCCGGCGACAGCGCGATCTGGGAACTTGACGCGGAGCTGTAGGTGGAAGGTTGATCTGTCTGACGACCAGCGAAAGTAACCTTGCTTTGAATCACCGTCGCGGCGAGATCGTTGAGATCCGGCACATACACCTGATTAGGCGCCAGCAGCGTCTTCAAGGCGATGGCGAATTCCTGTCCGGTTTCATAACGGTCTTTCGGCTCTGCGGTCAACGCCTTCGCCAATAGACCAGAGAAGGCGCGATCCAATTGCACTGGCAGTGTGGGGCTGTCGGCGATGAATTGCAGAATTTCTTTCTCCGTCCAGGGCAAACCGCCCTTTTGCGGACGTTTACCGGCGATCAATTCCAGTAAGACGATGCCGGCGGAAAACAGGTCGCTACGTCCGTCAACCCGGTCGCCGCGCAGCGCTTCCGGGGACATGTAACTGGGCGTGCCGATCACGTCGCCGACATTGGTCAGCTCGGAGGTATCCAGTTTTGCGACGCCGAAATCCGTCACTTTCACATGACCGGATTCCAGCAAAAGAATATTGGCGGGTTTAACGTCGCGGTGCACCACCCCTTTCAGGTGAGCGTAATCCAGAGCTTCCAGCACCTGAATGACCAAGTCGCCAATCTGACGTACGGAAAGCTGCATGTTTTCCCGCAGGAAAGAACGCAGATCGATGCCGTCGACGAACTCCATCACCATATAGGGCGAGTTCTTGAAGACGCCGAAATCAAAGACGGTAACGATATTAGTGTGCAGACAGCGGGCCGCCGCCTGGGCTTCCTGACGGAAACGGGCCAGCAGGCCTCCGTCAGTCTGGTCCACCATCAGGTGGGCGTGCAGCATCTTGATAGCGACCGGGCGATCAATGTCCGGGTCATGGCCTTTGTACACCACGCCCATTGCGCCCTGGCCGATGGTGGACTCAACGCTATATTTTCCGATTACGTCAAATGGTGGTTTCGTCGACATAGTTCTTACGTACTGAGCAAAGCAAACCGCCACGCCGCTAAGCGGGCGCCGACAGCCGTCTTCCGTGTAACATCCGATTTAACCCGCCTGCGCACAGAGCAGTGCGGCGTATCCCCAAAAGTCCTTCAGTATAGGTAAGCTTACTCTACGCTTACTTGAACCATACAAACCAATTCGTTGATTTTTGTAAGTTTGAGAAGAGGTCCCGGACTTGACTTACAATGCGGCCAATATAGCGCGAACCTTCACGTCATCGCCATAGCGGCCACTTAAAAGGTTGTAATGCAGACGCACCCGACATGGTCGACGGGCGCATCGACGTCTCGCCTGAGCTGGCTACTTTATACTCAAGGCTCGCCAGTTTCGTCCAACAATCTGACAGCGTTAGCCAAACTACGATGCATACGGTTAAAGGACTGAGTCAGAGAGGAAATCTCATCGTTGCCTTTCACCGGCATTTCCTCCGCTTCCAACGCGCCCAGACTGACTTCGTTAGCTTTATCGGACAATTTCTTGACCGGACGGATAACCACGAAGTCCAGCATGACGTTGAGCAGCACCGCAATCACCAGGAAAACGCCTACCAGCAAGCCGATAAACAGTTTGAAGGTTTCATCCGCCCGTTGCAGCGGCAGCGACATAGGCACCGATACGATCTGGGCGCCGACCACTTCATCCTGCTTCCAACCGAAACCGTTAGAGCTGCCGTACATGTCGATCATGGTCTGCGGCGCCGCGCTGGGGGTGCTGTGACAGGCCAGACATTTCGGGTCAGTGATCTTGATTGGGCGGCTCATATAGAGAGAGGGACCTGTCGGCGTTTCCCGGGTGCCGACCAGTTCCGGCGCGCCATCGTTGTTGCGGAAATGGTTGATAATGTCCGCTTCCCAATCTGAAGCGCGGTCCGCTGGATTGGTTGGATTCAGCGTGGCTTCCCGGTAGCTGTATTCAGGATATTCCTTCTGCAGCTTGCCAATATAGCGGTGCGCCGCATAAGCCGGCACGGTCTGCGGTAAAAACTGGCGCTTCTGCTGCAACGCCAACAATGGACGCACTTCATCAACGGTGTAACCGCGTACGGCGAACGCGCTCTGCATCATGATTCGGGCGCTGTCGAGCACCTCTTCCCGCGCGTTTTTCTGCAACAGTTCATAAACCAGAAAGGCCGCCAGAGCGATGCCGGCGCAAGAAGCCAAACCCAATACAAGGTTAAATTTAAGTCTTAAGGTCATCCCCGAAACATCCTTCAGCTATGATTTACTTTTTTCGTTCGGCTGGGCGGTCGTAACAATTACCTTTGACGCCGCCGCCATTCGTTCCGTGTCTAATGCGTGATTACAGGTTTTTGCAGTTGAGAAAAACCGGTATCGCCTGCTTCAACACCGTCGCCGGTATCACCGCCTGCTGGGTTTGGGTTTGCGGCCAGCTTGGCCAGAAACCTAATTTAACCGTCAGTTTGTTGGCGTTTTGCAGCGCGCGGCTATGGTCTCCTTTTATCCGCGCGTTTGTCTCCTGAAACACTTCATTAAAGTCCAGAACGGTTTGTTCCGCTAATTGCAGGCCGACGCCGGGATAGGTCAGGTCAAGGTTCGATCTGGTGTATACGTTGATCTCCTTGGCCAACACCTCAATCCATACGTTGGAATTTTCATAGCCGTCGAATATCGGATGACGCTCCGAACGCAGTCGACATACGCCGATGTGCGCGCTATCCCAATCCTTCTCCAGCATCCAGCCGCCGAAATCATAGGGCAGCATGCTACCGGTAATCTGTAGTCCTGATGTTTCTTTTGGTTGCGACAGCATAGCGGTCTCAACGACAGGTTTTGTCTCTGCGCTGGTATCCGCTGTCTCTTTTTTCGCAGTGTCTTTCTTTACGCTTTCTTTAGTCGCCGCCGGCTTGGTTTGCGACTTCTCCGCTTCTTTCTTTTTCGCAGAAGCGCCGTTTGAGGAGCTGGCGGTTTTCTTGGTCGCCGTTTTTTCCTTTACGGTCTTTTTAGCGGCGGGCGTATTGGCTTTCTGTTTTGCAGTCGATGTGGTCTTCTGCGTCGTCTTGCCAGCGTTTGTCTGATCAGCGCCATCGGCGCTTTCCATCGTCGCAGATCCCGCTTCCGAGGTTGCGTCCGTCATACCTGGCGTGGTTGACGTCGCCGCTTCTTGCGAAGTGGTCGCATTTGTCGTTTCAGTAGTAGAGGGAGTGGCGTACTGCTTGTCTTCCGTCTTGGCGCCGGAGTCCGTCGAGGGTTTGATTGAAGACATGTTACAACCGCTGAGAGCAACCGCCCCCACCAGCAGCAGATTACGCGGTATAGAGAAGCACAAGTCCTTCGCAGACAACTTATTTTTCATTTCTAGCCCTAGCACATTCATCCAGATAGTTGTTCGAGATTCCATAATTGGCGCATCCGACCGCGATAAGCGGCGCAGGCCGAGCTGCTAATCATGGCAATTGCCCGCGTTGGCTTCAATGCCTATTTTGTATAGTCATGAGAGTTTGTTGCGAAACGCCCTCCTCATTTCACCCACTCCCAAAGAAAGGACTCTCCCTGATAGAACACGCGGCGCGCGTTCACCAAGTTACAGGGACGCGCGATAGGTTAAGGAGCGACAGTATAGCGCGGCGGGAATATGAATGCTTTCAAGTAATTATCAGCATAATCCGCAGGCTCAGACAGCGTAGGCGGCGTTCAGATACTTGAGAATTTCCGCGGATTCAAACAGCCCTGCGCCTTCACCGCGATTCGGGTCCACCAGAAACGGCGCCTGTACGCGTCCATGTTCCTTGAGAAAAGCCTCTCTTTTACTTCCCGGCAAAGGTTTGTATTCGCCCAAATGCAGCCGTTGCACCGCCGGCCCCAAGTCCGCCAACTGTTGTTTACTCAGGTTGACGAGAAGATAGGGTATTTCCAATTCGCATAAGCGTTCGCGCACCAGCCGCGAGAAGGGACTGGATTCAAAACTGTACAGCGCCAACGGTTTCTTCGGCGCATTGGAGGGCTCCGCCTTCAGGCCTTTCCCTCCACGCACCAATGTCGCCAGCCTGGAGCCTGTCAAATTAATGAAGGATTCCCTCAACGCCGCAGGCGGCTGTTTGGCGCGGTACTGACGAAACAGGTAAGTAACGATAGCCTGCGCGCCCGCGATTTTTTCATTCGTATTTGGATCGTACAGAAATGGGACCGCGTCGCCACCGGAAAGTTCCTGCAAACGCTGACGATGCCTCACGCCGCCTTGCGGAACCGGATAAATCATGGCGTCGAGGTTCAACTCCGTCAGCGCTTCCCGCACCAGACGGCAATGCGGACAGCCTTCGCGATCAAACAGTTCTGGCGCTTTCTCGGGTTGCGCCGTTTTGCGGCTACCCATCGTGCCCCGCCAACGTCGCAGGGTGGACGCCAACGTGGAGCCAAGCACATCAAAATTGTGGGAGTTGAACATGGCTAACGCCTCATAATGACCAAAGGTCAATTATTCTAGGCCGGCTTTTTTCACCGGTTCAAGTGGCGCGAGCAAACAACTCGCAATCTATAGTAAGACCGGCTCCGTATTTATTGAGGACGGCTACTCCACGCGCACTCGATCATCATAGACTTTCGCCAGCGCCCTGCCGCACAATCAGTCAGTACTGACTAACAAGGAAAACGGTCATGCCCAGATTCATCAAAACAGCGTTACTAAGCCTTTTACTGTGTCAAAGCGCGTCAGCGCTGGCGGCCTGTCCCGCCTTGCTGGACGGCGACGTCAAAAAGCTGCACTCCAGTCAATCCATCAATTTATGCGAACGCTTCGCCGGCAAGCCGCTGGTGATCGTTAATACGGCGAGCTACTGCGGTTTTACCCCTCAGTTCAAAGGGCTGGAGGCGATGTATAAGCGCTATCGGGAACAAGGCCTGGAAGTCATCGGCATGCCCTCGGACGACTTTAATCAGGAAGACAGCGATGCAGGAAAAACTGCGGCAGTGTGTTTCGTTAATTACGGCGTTACCTTCACCATGACAGACGCCCACCCCGTCAAAGGACCCAACGCGCATCCCTTGTTCCGTAATCTGGCGGAGCAGACCGGGAAGCCTCCGCAATGGAACTTTCATAAATATGTGGTAGACAAAGAAGGTCGCGTTGTCGCCGCATTTCCCAGCCGCACTACGCCGGAAGACCCGGACTTCATCGCCGCCGTGGAGAGCGTTCTCTAAGCCCGATTCGTCCGAGCTTTACCCCGGCGCCGCGCCGGGCTATGTTTAGCCTTGTTGGGTCGCTTAACGTCAGCGGTCCTGTTCGGGCCGGCGTACATGCCGGCGAATGCACAGCTAATCATACTCTGAGGAAAGTTCGTGGCTCATATCGTCGTGCTCAGCGGCGCTGGCATAAGCGCCGAAAGCGGCCTGCCTACGTTCCGGGACGTGGGCGGACTATGGAAACAATACAGCGTACATGATCTGGCGTCCCCCGGCGGTTGGGAACGCGATCCGCAATTGGTGCTGGAGTTTTACAACACCCGTCGCCAACAGGCCCGGGAAGCCCAGCCCAATGCCGCGCACATGGCCCTCGCCGCGCTGGAATCGCAACATCGCGTCACCATCATTACGCAAAACATCGACGACTTGCACGAGCGCGCAGGGTCCAGCAACGTCGTCCACCTACACGGTGAAATCATGAAAGCGCGCAGCAGTGTCGATGAACGTTATCTGGTTGATCTGGATGACCGGGATATTGCGCTGGGCGATCTATGTCCTCAAGGCAAACAAATGCGACCGCATGTGGTCTGGTTCGGAGAAATGGTTCCGATGCTGGAGGCCGCTGCGGATATCGTCGCCACGGCGGACGTTCTATTGGTGGTGGGCACCTCTCTGCAGGTCTATCCCGCCGCAGGATTGGCGTACGCCGCGCCGCCCAGTTGTCCAATAACGGTGATCGATCCCGGCGAAGATGTGAAAGTCAAAGGCGCCACGATTATCCGTAAAACCGCCTGCGCCGGTGTGCCTGAATGGATCGCATCTCTTAAGCTATAGATTTTTCAGGGAAAAACAGACGCACGTCAAAATACCTTCCCTGACTGACGATACTATGGAATACGCTGGGCGGCGTTGCGACCTGCGTTCGCCGTTCAGCGTCATCAACCCAATCGGGAAATCTCGCACGCGCCGACGGGACGAAGCATGGATAACGATAACGCAACTCTCATCAAGCAAGCCTGCGCCGACTATGACAACGATCCGCGCCGGATGATGGACATCCTGTGGCAGGTGCAGGATAAGCTGCGCTGCATCGATGGCGAGGCGATGTCGCTGATCGCCTCGCTTACCGGAACCTATCGGGTTGAAGTGGAAGGCGTCGTCAGTTTCTATGCCTTTTTTTCCGACAAACGCAAAGGCGATATCACGATTCGCTTGTGCGATGACATCATTGACCGTCATGCCGGCGCGCAGGCGGTGGCCGAGGCGTTTTCCGGCGCTCTCGGAATCCAGCCGGGCGAAACCAGCGCCGATGGCGCATTTTCCCTGGAGTTCACGCCCTGCATCGGCATGTGCGATCAGGCCCCTGCGGCATTGATCAACGATGTGGTCGTCACCCGTCTGACGCCAGCCAAAGTCAAAAGTATTCTGCGAACTCTGCGCAAGACCAAAGACCCGCAAACGCTGATCGGCAAGACCGGCGATGGCGCTAACAGCCACCCTTTGGTTCAGGCCATGGTGCGCAATAATATTCGCCAGCCCGGGCCGGTCCTTTTGACCGACGCCGATCCAGAACAGGGTCTGCACGCCGCTTTGCAGTTATCGCCGCAAGAGGTGATCGCCCACGTCGAAGAGTCGCTACTGCGCGGACGCGGCGGCGCCGGGTTTCCTACTGGCAGAAAATGGCGGCTGGCGGCGGCGCCCCCCGCCGAAGAACGTTATGTCATCTGTAACGCGGATGAAGGCGAACCCGGCACGTTCAAGGATCGCGTGTTGCTGACCGAAAAACCTGATTTGCTGTTCGCGGGAATGACGATCGCCGCCTACGCGGTAGGGGCCCGCCACGGCATTCTCTATCTGCGCGGCGAATACCGCTATCTGCGCGCCTACCTGGAAGAAACACTGCAACGTCGCCGGGAACAGAATTTACTGGGCTCGGGCATTCTCGGACGAAAGGATTTTACTTTCGATATTCGGATTCAGATGGGCGCCGGCGCGTATATTTGCGGGGAAGAAAGCTCTCTGATCAGCTCCTGCGAAGGCAAGCGCGGCGAACCCAAAAATCGCCCGCCGTTTCCCGTGCAATCGGGGTATCTGGGCTATCCCACCGTGGTCAATAATGTGGAAACCCTGAGCTGCGTTCCACGCATCATGGCGCAGGGCGCAACCTGGTTTCGCGGCATGGGAACCACAGGCAGTTCCGGAACCAAATTGCTCAGCGTCAGCGGAGACTGCGCGCGTCCCGGCATCTATGAAGTCGCCTTTGGCGTCACTCTCGCAGAGATTCTGGAGCAGGCCGGAGCCCAAGACGCCGCCGCTATCGTAGTCGGCGGCGCCAGCGGACAGATAGTAGGACGCACCGAATTTCACCGCCGCCTGTGTTTTGAAGATCTCGCCTCCGCCGGCGCCATTGTCTGCTTCAACAGCTCCCGCAACATTCTTGAAGCCGCCGCCTACTACATGGACTTTTTCATCGAGGAAAGCTGCGGCTACTGTACGCCTTGTCGCGTGGGCAACGTTTTCCTGAAAAAGGGTCTGGAAAAAATCATGCACGGAGAGGGCGAACCGGAGGATCTCGATTATCTGCGCAACCTGAGCGACACCATCATCGCCACCAGCAGATGTGGACTCGGGCACACCTCCCCTAACCCCATTCTCTCCACCATGGAATATTTCCCCCTGGTATACTCCGCCATGGTGAAGGAACGACCTGACGGCATGCAGGCGGGTTTCAATATTCAAAAGGCGCTGGACGAGGCCAGAATCATCGCCAAGCGGCGCTCGCTCATCTATGACCCGGCTTATGGAGACAAGGAATGAGCACAGAGTTCGAATTCACCGTAGATGGAGAAACCGTCGTCGCCAAGCCCGGCCAGACCATCATGGACGCCTGCGACGACGCCGGCGTTTACATTCCCCGTCTGTGCGACGTGGAAGGACTGGTTCCGCAAGGCAGTTGTCGCGTCTGTACGGTAAAGGTCAACGGTCGCACTGCCGCCGCCTGCACACAGCCTGCGGAACCTGGCGTCGTGGTGGAAAACGATACGTCGCAAGTCCAGGGTTATCGTCGCGATCTGGTGCGCATGCTGTTTCACGAAGGCAATCATCTGTGTCCGATCTGCGAGGCCAGCGGTCGCTGCGAGCTACAGGCCATGGCTTATCGCCTGGGCATTTCCCAGGACAGCCTGTATCCCTATCTGCAACCGGTGCGCCCGGTGGACGCCTCCCACCCGGATATCGCCCTGGACACCAACCGCTGCATCTTATGCGGGCGCTGTATTCGCGCCTCCCGGGATGTGGACGGCAAGAATATCTTTGAATATGTGGGGCGCGGCATTCATAAGCGGATTGGCGTCAATGCGGAGAACCTAGCCGCCAGCAACGCCTCCATTGACGACTACGCCATGTCTCTGGAGGTCTGTCCGGTCGGCTGCATCATCCGTAAAAGAGAGGGATTTTTCGCCCCGATAGGCCAACGCCAGTTCGACAACCAGCCCATCGGTTGGAAAATTGAAGCCCGCCATAAAAACCGTATCGCCGTGCATCAGATCGATCCGTCCGAGGAACAGTCATGAAACGTAAAAAGCGCATCGCCACGGTTTCTCTGGCGGGCTGTTTCGGGTGCCATATGTCCTTATTGGACATGGACGAGCACATCCTGGAATTGATGGAGCTTGCGGAATTTGACCGTTCCCCGCTGACCGATTTCAAAACCTTTTCCCGCCGCTGCGATATCGGCGTGATCGAAGGCGGCTGCTGCAATGAAGAAAACGTCCACACCCTGCAGGAGTTCCGCAAGCACTGCGACGTACTGGTGGCGGTGGGGCAATGCGCCATCATGGGCGGCCTGCCGGTGATGCGTAACGCCATTATGCATTCGGAAGACCCATTACGGGAGTGCCTGGAAGAAGCCTATTCCAGCAGCGCCAAGGTATATAACCCCAACAATCAGATTCCCAATGACGCAGCGCTGCCGCTGTTGCTGGACAAGGTATACACCTGCGCGGAAGTGGTCAAAATCGACTACCAGATTCCCGGCTGCCCGCCGACTGGAGAAGTGCTTTGGGCCACATTGGCGGCGCTGATCAAAGGCGAGCCGGCGCCACAGGAATACCACATGATCAAATACGATTAGGACTGGCGCTGATGAATATTGATAAGCCCAAAACCCGCATTGTGGAAATAGAACCTGTCACCCGCGTGGAAGGTCACGGCAAGGTCACCATTCACCTGGATGACGATAACAATGTGGCGGAGGCCCGCCTGCATATTGTGGAGTTTCGCGGTTTTGAGCGTTTCATTCGCGGACGCCTGTTATGGGAGGCGCCGGTGATTGTACAGCGTCTCTGCGGCATCTGCCCGGTCAGCCACCACATCGCCGCCGCCAAGGCGATGGATGTGATCGTCGGCGCCGACGTACTGCCGCCGACAGCGGAGAAAATGCGTCGTTTGATGCACTACGGTCAGGTGATGCAAAGCAACGTGCTGCATTTCTTTCACCTGAGTTCGCCGGATCTGTTATTTGGTTTCGACGCGCCTCGCGGCAAGCGTAATATCTTCAACGTCATCAAAGAGTTTCCCGATCTGGCCAAACAGGGCGTGCTGATGCGCAAATACGGCCAAGAGGTGATTCTGCATACCGCCGGCAAGAAAATTCACGGCACCGGCGCAATACCCGGCGGCATCAATAAAAATCTGTCTCTGCAGGAAAGAGATCTGTTGTTGCAGGACATTGAGCAGATGAAAGTCTGGGCCAAAGGCGCGGTGGACATCGCCAAGGGTTACACGCTTGAACACCTGTCTCAGGTGGAGCAGTTCGCCAACTCTAACTCCAGTCATTTGTCCCTGGTGCGCGAAGACGGCGCGCTGGACCTATATCACGGCGGCCTGCGCGCCACTGACGCCGCCGGCAATATCATCTTCGATCACGTGGATTATCAGGACTTTAATGACTACATCATGGAGGAAGTGCGGCCCTGGTCGTACATGAAATTTCCCTTCATAAAAAGTCGCGGCGCGCTGGATGGCTGGTATCGCGTCGGCCCCTTGTCCCGCCTGAATAATGTCGCCTTTATCGATACGCCCCTGGCGAACGCCGAGCATAAAGAATTCAGGGCGTTGACCCACAATAAGCCCAACCATATGAGTCTGGCCTATCACTGGGCGCGGATGATCGAAGTGCTGCACTGCGTGGAGAAGATTCACGAGCTGCTGCTGGACCCGGACCTGCAAGGCGCCGATCTCCGAGTCACTGGAGAACGCCGGGAAGAAGGCGTCGGCGTTATCGAAGCGCCGCGCGGCTCTTTATTCCACCACTACAAAGTCGACAAAAACGATCAGATCACTTACTGCAACCTGATTGTTTCCACTACTCACAACAACAACGGCATGAACCGGGCCGTTACGGATGTAGCGAAAAAATATCTGAGCGGTAAGAAGCGCATCACGGAGGGCATGCTGAACCACGTGGAAGTCGCCGTACGCGCCTATGATCCCTGCCTGTCCTGCGCCACCCACGCTCTGGGGCAAATGCCCCTGACCGTGGAGCTGTTCGATGCTGACGGAACGCTCGTTCACAGCAACAGCCAGCATATGGGACAGGGCATTCCCCCGGACTGAGTTCAAAGGATCCCAACAATGATGACCAAGGACATCAATTTATCCACCCTGGTGATTGGTTACGGCAATCCTGGCCGTCAGGACGACGGACTCGGACCCGCCTGCGCGGACCGCATTGCGGAACTTAATCTTGCTGGCGTGACGGTGGAAACCAACTACCAGCTCACGGTGGAAGACGCTTTGGAACTAAGTCGTTATCAGCAGGTCGTCTTTATCGACGCCAGCCTGCGCGGCGGCAAACCTTTTTTTCTTCAGCAAATAGAAGCCGACGACGAGTGCCCCATGAGCAGCCATGTGTTGTCGCCGCAAGCAGTAGTGACCTTGTCCCGCACCTTGTTTAGCGCCGACACGGAAGCCTTCCTGATGGGCATTCGCGGGTATGCTTTCGATCGCTTCGAAGAAGCGCTGTCGCCAGAAGCGCAACACAACCTCAATCAGGCTTTCGACTATCTGGCGAGCTGGTTGCAGAGCAGAGAGAAACATCGCGGTTATGCATGAGTTGTCGATCATGGAGAACGTCGTGCAACTGATTGAGGACAGCGCGGCAAAGGAAAGCTTTCAACGGGTCGTCAAAATCGTGCTGGAAATCGGCGAACTGTCGCACGTCGAGACCAGCGCCATGGACTTCTGCTTCAGCGCCGTCGCCAAAGGCACGGTTGTTGAAAACGCCACACTGGAATACCTCTCCATACCCGGCGCAGGCCAATGCCCGCACTGCCATCAGGCCACCCCACTCCACCAACTCTACGATCCCTGCGCTCATTGCGGGAAGTTTGGCGTACAAGTCACCGCCGGCATGGAAGTGCGCGTGCGTGGCGTAGAGGTGGAATAAGCCTGAATCTGGCGTTGTATGGACGCCGTCATGGCGCGTTATTGCGACGCTGGGCGTGCGTCTCCGGATTAAAGTTCGTCGACAGATACTCCAGAATCAGACTGCGTAATTCCGCATTGAGTTCTGGCATGCCCTGTTCTTCCTGCATCCAGGTAAGCACTTCATCCCAGCTTTCTTTGCTGAGCCCCTGCTGTTTCACCAGCGCCAGGGAATGACAGGCGCCACACAGCGCGCCGGCTTCCTGCGATCCAGGGCCTTCCGGCCAGTCCGAGCCGAATGGAGACTCCGCGCCGCTTGCAGAAGTCGTCAGGCTCAATGCGCTGGCGAACAGGAGAGGAGTCAGAGTTTTTATTGTCATGGTTTTTCCTCTTTTTAAGGGAGGATTAAAGACGTAAATATCTGGGTTAGCCAGGGTTACACAAACACGCCGCTGGCTCTTCTTTCCAATGAGAGAAAAGCCAGGGCGCATCTGTCAGCATCCCAATATCATTGGGCGCTAACCCCTATCCCGGATCAAGCGTCCACGATCACCGCAATACGGTGCATGCTGTTGTTCAGGTACCCTTTTGGATTCCAGTTCACAGCGAAAGGCTGCATGTTGCCTTTGTCATCCGTGGCTCTGGCCCAGATTTCATAGTATCCGCGAGTGGGGAAAGTCACTTCCGCATACCACTCCTGCCAGGAGTAGGGATTGGGTGGCGCTTTCAGATCCGCCTGCACCCAGGTGACGCCGAAGTCATAAGAGATATCCATGCGCTTGACCACGTTATCCCCCGCCCAGGCATGGCCGTGCACTTTCAGAGTGCGCGTCTTGATGGTCTGGTTAGTCTGCGGGGTGGTGATCAGGGACTTGACCGGCATGGACTCAATGATTTTGTAGTCCTCGTCCGCAACATGCGTTCCGGGCGCCACCGGGAATTTGGGCACGCGATAGGAAGATCCGGTCATTTTGGGGCCGTCATGCACCACATCCCGCAACTGAATTCGGCTCAGCCACTTTTGCGAGGTGGAGCCCGGCCAACCCGGACAGATGGTGCGCACTGGAAAGCCATGCAGCGCCGGCAGAGGCTCGCCGTTCATCGCATAGGCGATGATGGAGTGAGGGTCCATCGCCTTGGAAATAGGCACGCCTCTGGAGATCGGGGTTTTGCTGGGATCGCCGGACAAGTGTCCGTCCAGACTGTGATGCGCAGTATAAATCGCTGACGGTTTGACGCCCGCCGCCTTCAACAAATCCGCGTAACGCACGCCGGTCCACTCGGCGTTGCCGATAGCGCCCACTGTCCACTGATTGCCCTTCGCCGGAGGATTGAACGCCGCGCGTCCATTACCGCCACACTCCAACTGCAGCTTCAACGTGACCGGTTTGAACTTGGACTTGAGCTCATCCAACGACAGCTCCAGCACTTTCTCTACTTCACCGTCGATGGTCAGCTTCCAGTCAGACGCATCCATGCGATGCGCGATCTCAGGCACAACACCGTTATTACGGACGAAATGCCGGCTGGTGGGAGTGACAGCGTCATCAAGCAAGTGAGCGGGGGTTTCAGCGTTGATAGGACGGTCGTTCAGCAAAGTCAGTCCGTCTTTACCGCCGAATAAGCCGATTTCCGTGTCTTCCGCCATCGCAGCCGGTATCAGACCGGAGGGGAAATTGCGATGAAAAGGAATCGCCATTCCCAGCATCGCCCCCATGGCGCCCAGGCCGGCGCCTTTCAGAAAGCCGCGTCGATCAGAATGGGCGCGGCGCCCAAACACCAGATAATCCGCGCGTTCTGGATCATCCGCGTACAACTCATATAGCCCCCGTTCTTTCTTATCATCCGTCATGGTGGTTCCTCACTTTTTTTATGTCCCTTGCCTAGGGTGGTTTTATAAATTGGAAACGACGCTCATTTACGCTCAGGCGGCGCGGAAAGCGCCTGACAGGCTTTTCCGCACGGCCGGTCTGGTCCGCCTAAAGCGTTTTATAGTATTCGTCGATTCCTCCGGCCATGAAGTAGTAGGAAGATACGTTCTGCTTCTCCAGATAGTACTGCAGCCATCGGATCTGCTTGCCTGCTTGATCGTAGATCAACAAAGGCACGTTGCGTTTCTTCGCCTGATTGATGTATCGGTCGATCAAATCCGGACGATCCAAAGGCGCGCGTTTTTCACGCATGAAAAAGATAGCGATGCCTTCTCTTTGCTGCTTGTCGCGCACATCCAGAACAATGCCATCGGTTTTGACGATTTTATCTTCAAACTCCGCCACAGTGATCGTGTGCGCCTTGAGTTTGTCCTTGCCGATGAGGCGAGCGGGATCGCCCAGGATTTCGCCAAACAGGTTGGTGTCTTGCGGGTACGCTTTGGCGTAATCAAACACTCCGGCGTCGTAGACGATGACGTTCTCAATGCCGTATTTGCGGCATTTGCTGGCGGCTTTATAGGATTTGAGACAGGTTTTACCGTTGCAATACAACGCCAGCTTCTTGCCGGGATGCTGCTTCTGCAACGCCTGCATTTCCTCCGCGAAGTTATGGGATGTGTATGAGACGTTGAAAGCGCCCTTTATGTGCAGCGTGTTGTACTCATAGTCCGTGCGTACGTCGACGGCGACAATTTCGCCAGCAGCCAGCTGCTGATAAAACTCCTGGAGTTCAATGAAATCTACGGCCGGATATTGGCGACGACCGGGAAACTCGTCTTCTTCCGCATGGGCCGAGAGGGTGAAAAGAAGAAATACAATATATGCCAGATTGCGTGGCGAACATGTAAACATCTTATGACGTCCTTTGTTATAAAGCTGTTTATACCGAACTTATGTTTGCAAACATCAAGCGCGAACAGGCGAATCGTCAGGCATGCTTTCCTCAAAGCGTTGGTGCGGCGCACATGCGTAGCAATACCCGCGCAGACTCTGCGCCTGCACAGCAAAAACGCCGAAAATTATCCGAGCCGCAGTGAGTCCAAGACAGCCTTACGGACTAAATGGTCAATTTGGAGAAGCTTGAGTGAGCGAAACAGGTCAGGGGCAAGATCGAGAGTATTCTGTCCATGGGCAAATCCATCTATATCCTCGTTTTCCATTAATAAAAAGCGCGCCGCTCACAGAGCTGCACGCGTCCGTTATGATTGCAGAGAAGCGAAGCCGCGTCATCTAACGTGATACTTCGTGGCGAACATTAATAAAACAATTGATGCGTGCAGATCAACTGAAATAACAGAATTTATTGAGATTAACGCTGTTAAGTAACATTTAAATCAATTCTGAAACATTTCTTTACATTACTGCCTGTTTTTCATCAATTTCCCACTTTATTCCCAACAATAAAAAGCGCCTCTGACGCAGGCTAATCACCAACATCAGAGGCGCTTTTGTTTATGTATGGCTAACGCTGATTATCGCCGTCGATGATTAAAAATAAATGTCATTGAGATAATTACACCGCGTATTTGCGCATATTATTGACTAGAAGTTTCCTTTTCATATATCTCAGCTTCAACATCGCTCGAACAATCAAATTCGATAACTGTATTTGGAGTGATATTGTAAGGGAGTTCAATTGAATGATAATTATGGCCATTTACGCCCCCAATCGTTGTTATTTGGCCCAGGGTGGCGGGACATGCGAGCAAGAGTTCTAGTCTTGAGCTAGGCCAATACTTAAAAGATGCGGAGTTACTGGAGGCCAAGAAGCCATATAGACCAGAGAACAAGGAATCTGGCAGGAATATTGACCCTGTTCATGACAGTTCAGGAGCAAGGCATTAAACTAGGCGGGTCTGACCACATTTGGATATTTCCTGCATGTCTCCCATTTTTATTGGCATCACCGGAGCCTCCGCATCCGGCAAGAGCCTTTTATCCGTCACAATCTATGACGAACTGAAAGAAGAAGTTGGCGCCCACCATATCGGCATTATCAAAGAAGACTCTTACTACAAGGACCAAACTCACCTTTCCATGGAGGAAAGGCTGAAGACCAATTACGATCATCCCTCCGCATTCGACCACGGTCTGTTGGTGCGTCACATGGACCAGCTCAAGGAAAAGCGCGCCATTGATGTACCGGTCTATGACTACAAAGAGCACAACCGGGCAAAAGATTCGATCTCCATGGAGCCGCGTCGGGTCATCATCATTGAAGGCATTCTGCTGCTGTCGGATAAAAATATCCGCAGTCGCCTGGACACCAGTATTTTTGTCGACACGCCCCTGGATATCTGTCTGCTGAGACGTTTACAGCGTGATATAGAAGAGCGTGGCAGAACCATGGAATCGGTCATCAAACAGTACAAATCCACTGTCCGCCCCATGTTTCTCGAGTTTGTAGAGCCCACCAAACAATACGCTGACATCATCGTCCCCAAAGGCGGCAAAAACCGCGTCGCCATCGAGATGCTGAAGGCCCGCATCAAGCAGCTACTCGCCTGATTTTCAAAGACCCGTTGTTGCATTGACGATGACAACGGGTCCTAACGCCAAACTTGTCTTCCTCTCGCAAGTCTCAAACGTGAGTATTTCACAATTCCTTTGCGCCACATTGCGCTGCTCAGTCATCTCTCTGGATTTAAGCTCTGTCTTCAGGGGTTGTTAAACGGGAATTTCCATTTTTCGCCCGACCCCGCCAGACAACACAACCGCAAAGGAGAGACACGATGTCCGACATAACTAACGACGTATCCGCAAGCACTCGTCCACAAGCCAGCGAAAGCGATCGCCGCACCTTCCTTCGCAATGCCGCGTTGGTAACTGGCGCAGCCTCTATCACCAGTTTTTCCGGCGTCGCTTCCGCCGCAGACGACAGTGGCGTAACCCGCGACCGTAAAACTGTCAGCGCTTCATTCGATCCGCAGTACGAAGTCAGCATCTGGGACTTGCAGAATATTCTGGAACAGATTCTGAACCAGTCAGGCTGCCCTACCTGCGGGTTGGTCGGTCTCGATCTGCGCCTGGGACTGGACCCCGTTGTCAAAATCCAGTCCAAGATTCCCGTCAACGTCACTCTTTACGGCGGATAAGCGCCAATTAACTCAACCGGTCCGGTCTGCCGGACCGGCGGGACAGCAGCCGGAGCCTTTGCCATGAACGCTTTATCTTCCTTGCCCAAGTTGGGCGTCGGCATTAACTATCAGCCGGAGTTTATTCCTCTTCTACGCGGCTGTGAGGACGTGATCGACTTTATTGAAGTCAGTCCTGACATTTTGTGCCAGGAGTACTGGGACGGCGCGCAACGGCGCACTGGCTTCAGCCCTGATCGGCTCAGCGCAGCCATCGAGTGGTGTCGACTGTATCCCGTCGTCGTGCATGGCCTCGGTCTGTCGATAGGCTCCGCCAGCGGTTGGAATCAGGACTATATCCGTATTCTGGATGACTTTGCGGACGTGCAGCCATTTCACTGGCACAGCGAGCACCTGGGATTTTTGCAAATACGCGCCGCTGACGGCGCCGGCCTGCATGCTGGCGTGCAATTACCCGTGCCGTTCACGGAGGAAGCATTGAATATCATCTGCCCGCGAATAGAGGCGATCCAGCAGCGTTATCAGGTCCCGTTTCTATTGGAGAACACAACCTATTACCTGCCCAATATGCCCCATGACGCAGGTATGGATGAGATTGAATTCCTTAACCGCATCACCGAGCGAACTTCCTGCGGCCTCTTGCTGGACCTCTACAACCTTTACTGCAACGCGATCAACTTTGGGTTTGATGTCTATGAGGCATTAAGTCGTCTGGACATGAGCCGGGTGATCGAGATTCACGTAGCGGGCGGCGCTATCCATGAAGGCCTGCAACTGGACGTACACAGTGACAAAACGCCGCAGCCAGTGTGGGAGTTGCTGGACTGGACGCTGCAGCGCGCGCCTAACGCCAACGCGATTACCTATGAGTTGCTGGAACAGGCCCTGGATATCGTCAGCGAGCGAGGCGTTCAGCAACAACTGCAAACAGCCCGGGAAATCTGGTTGCGTCATCGCCAACCAGTAAAAGAGGAACGCAGCTATGCCGTTACATGATCTGCAAATTGCGATGGTGGAGATGATTCACTCCCACACTTCCGCTTGCTCGGGCGAGGTCGATCTAAATCATCTGAACTTAAATGAGGCGGAGCGCGCCTGGCTGCATGAGCTCAGTCTGTCTAAGGGGTTTCAGGTAACCTGCGACGTGCAGAAATGGTGGCGTAAAGCCAGGCTGCAAATCGCAGCGCCACTGACCTTACGTCTGCTGGAACGTTTACAGTTACAAGCGCTGGTGGAGGAATATATGCGGGCGATGCCCTGCCGTTCCCTCTATTTTGTACCGGAGGCGATGTCGTTCAAAACTTTCATCTGCGAGCATACGGCGGATCCCCTGCTCCAGGCGCTGGCCACATTCGAGAGCGCACTGAAGGCGATTCACGAATATCGACTTTCTCCCGTCAGCACGATGGAGCCGAACAGTAATCGCTGTCGTAATTTTTCCGTAGTCATCGCGCCTATGTCGCAATTAATCGAGTTTCCCGCAGCGCCGGAAAAACTACTCTGCGCCCTGATGTTGAACCAACCTCTGCCTGCCGCCGAAGGAAGCCATCCAGTACTGGCGGCTCCCGGCGTCAGAAAGTACTGGCGAGCCGCTACCGCAACGGAAAGAGACGTTCTACAACAATGCGCAGCGCCACAGCCTCTTGATCGCCTGTTAGAGAATGGCCCACATAAAATTCGTGTGGTCGAAAGGCTGGTCTCCGAGCGAGCCTTACGTTTGGTTTAAACGAAAACGCCGGCGCGAGGCCGGCGTTTCTTGAACATGATAATCCTTTGGATTACATGGGCGTGGGTTCAGTTAGGAATGAGAATTTAGCTCTCACTAATCTGCGCCAGTTATTTCCATCTGCTGAGCGCCACGTGTCGCCAAGCGGAGTCAGTTCCGTTGGACTTGGCCTGCCGCCAAATAACCATAACTGCCCACCGAACACTACCGCCTGATGGGAAAGTCTTGCAGCAAAGGCGGGAGCATCCATAGACGTCCACGTTTTACCATCTACGGATGTCCAAATGTCATTGAATACGGCGAACTCATAACCATTACCGGCGATAATCCAGAGCTTGCCATCGTGTTCAAATAAAGTGTGGTTTTTCCTGCCGCTGAAAGGCGCCTCGCCCTCCGCCAGGATTGGCTTCCAATTAACGCCGTCGGTAGTGGCCCACACATCATTTTGCAGCGTTGGGCTACCTTCAGCATCTGGCACTAGCCATAATTGATCATTATGCACAGCCATCTGATAGTCGCTGCGCTGGCCCACACCTGCAATGTCACCTTGTTTTATCCATTCAAGCCCATCGATGCTTCTCCACATAACGGGGAAGTCATCCCCGGAAGTATAGCCGATAGACCAGAGTGCGCCCTGAAACACTGCAAACCCTTGCGCCTCCCTAAGGCCAAAAGCAGGGGCAATGGAGTGTTTATTCCAAGCCACCCCATCGGTGGAATACCAAATCACACCTTCGTTATAAACAAACAGCTTACCATCGAAAACAACGGCTTTGTGCTTGTTCATCCCATCTGATTCGATAATCGCTCTCCGGGTCCAAAACACGCCATCGGTGGAGTTCCAAACCTGAGGGTTGGGTATGCTGACTTCGCCATCAAACGCCATTCCACCGATCATCCACAGAGACCCATTGAACTCAACAATCTGATGATCATAGCGACGGGGAATAGCGGCGCGAACTGTCGTTACTTCACTCGCTGAATCGCCGATTCCTTGCTTAATGGTGGCGGACGAACTACTGCTTTCGCCATGCAACAACCAGTAATAGGCGGTTCTGTCGAGCAAAGCCGCACTTTCAGTCACGGTATCGCTATCAATCAGCGTCATAGCGCCATTTTCACACAAACTGTAATTGGCGATGTCACACTCCGGATCAGTCGAACTGATAAGCGACAGACCGCTGACTGAGCTGTCGGCGCCATATGTCAGCTGAACCAGCGTATCTGCGGCGCCAACAAAAGCAGCGGCGCCTACGCCTGTCTCTATGGCGGAAATTCTGTATTCAAGCGACACAGGATTATGATTCGCATCTCCCGCCTTGGTCGCGGTTACTACAGCGTCGCCAATCCCAACGATGTTGAATACGCCATCACCTGCGGCGGCTATAGCCACATCCGCGTTGTCAACGCTGTAGGTGATGACGCCCACTCCGCCCTCAACGGTGGAAGCAGGATTATTAACGGCGTCTTCTACGTATGCGTAAACCGGTCCCGGGTTCAAGAATGCAATAACCTGTTCCTTCTTAGCCACGGTAATCGTATAGCTGGCGGTGGCGGCTTCATAGGTCGCGTCCGCATCCTTCGTGGCGGTGATCGTCGCCGTGCCAACACCCACGAGCTGTACGACAGCAGTTTCGCTGTTTACCGTCGCGACGCTGGTATTGTTGGAAGCGTAGAGAAGAGCGCCGGTTCCTGGCGCGCCTTCTTTAATGGCGTTGGTCAGCGTATCGCCATAAACGCCGTCCAGAGGGCCTGGTTGCGTGAAGGCGATAGTTTGCGTTTTCTTGCTGACACTCACCGTGTATTTGGCGCTGGCGGCGTTGTGATTCGTATCTCCCGCCTGTGTCGCCATAATGGATGTGCTTCCAACACCCAACGCCGTCACCAAGCCGCTTTCCGCATCGACTGACGCAATGGCGGAATCGCCAACGCTATAGGTCACTGCACCAGTAGACGTACTGGTGGCGGCATTGGTCAGGGTCTCTCCAATAGTCAGGCTCAATGGACCCGCGCTGCCAAAAGTAAGGGCAGGCGTCTTCTTCGCCACATTGATGGTGTAGCTGGCCTCTGCGCTTTCATAGTTGGCGTCCGCCGCCTTGGTGGCGGTAATCACTACACTACCGACACTGACCATAGTCACTTCGCCGGTAGCGCTATTTATCGTCGCAATGCCTTCGTTGCTGGTAGCATAAGTCACAGCGCCAGACCCTGGGGCCCCGCTGGTAATGACGTTAGTGTAGGTGTCGCCAAAGGTGGACGTCACAGGGCCTGGCGTCGTAAAGGCGATGGTCTGCACGCCTTTGCCAACGATGACCTTATAGCTAACGGAAGCCGCGTTATAGTTGGCGTCGCCTGCTTTGGTGACGGTGATCTGGGCTTCGCCTACGCTGACGGCGTGCACTTCACCGGTTTCCCTGTCCAGTTCAATCGCCGTTTCCGCATCAGCGCTATAGGACAAGGCGCCGGAGCCGCCCTCAACAACAGTCACGCCATTGGTCACGATGTTGCCAACATTGGTTTCGATAGGCCCTGGGTTTCTTAACGAAAGCGTCTGAGCCTTCTTGTTGACAGTCAGGGTGTACTTGGCGATTGCGCTGCTGTAGACGGAATCGCCCGCCTTTTCCGCCGTGATCACAGCAGAGCCTGCGCCAACGAGTTGTACGACGCCGCTTTCAACATTAACGGACGCCACAGAGGTATTGCTAGAGGAGTAAGTTACGGAGCCGCTGCCGGGAGCGCCTTCCGCGATGGGGTTACTAACCGTTTCCCCATAAACGCCTTCCACTGGCCCGGGATTTACAAAGGAAATGCTCTGGATTTTTCTACCTACAGAAACAGAGTAAGTAGCCGTGGACGCTTTGTAGAGGTCGTCGTCCGCTCTGATTACCGAAATATGCGTATTGCCCTCGCCAACGAAGGATACAAGGCCCGTCTCAGCATTCACGGTCGCGACCTCGGTATTGTTGCTGAGATAGCTCAGCGCTCCAGAGCCTTTATTACCCAACAAGGTGTTGGTATAGGTTCCGCCAATGACGCCAGCAACAGGGCCAACATCCTTGAAAGACAGGTTCAGGTTTTTTCTGTCCGCTTCGATAGCGTAGGTGGCGGTCGCCTCCAGATAGACGTCATCCGCCAGCTGCGTGGAGGTAATGACGGCGCTGCCCACGCCCACAATCGTCACAACGCCGCCAGAGGTGACGCTGGCGACTGACGGATTGCTGGAAGCGTAGCGTACTTCGCCAGAGCCAATACCTGTAGCGATATTGGTGAAGGAATCCTCATAGGCGACGGCGTATGGCCCAGATGTCGCGAAAGTGACCTCTCCAGGGCGCTTTTCTACGACAACGGTATAAGTCGCCTGCGCGGCTTTGTATTCAGAATCCGCCGCCTTGACGGCGGTAATCACGGTGGAGCCTGCGGACTTGAGTTGCACCACGCCGGAGGAAATATCCACGGTCGCGATACTTTCGTCAGCGGTCGCATAAGAAACGGCGCCCGAACCTGGCGCCGCCTCCTCGTCGATCACATTAGTGAGGCTGCCGCCAACCAAACCGGTCAAGGGACCAGCGGAAACAAAGGCGATATTCTGCTCTTTCAATTCCGGCGCGGTATCCATTCCATTACGAATGACCACTGTGCCCACGGCTGAGGCGACCACGCCGTTTTCCGTTGCAGTAATACGAACGGTAAAGGGCTCGTCCGCTTCTTCATCTTCGTCATCAATGATTTCAATGGCGATCGTCTTCTCGGTTTCGCCGGGCTCAAAGGTGACCGAGCCGGAAGCGGCGACATAGTCCTCGCCACTGGTGGCGGCGCCATCCTGAGTCATGTATTGCACCGTGACCGGCGCATTGGAGGCTCGGTTCAGGATCAGTTTCAAAGTCGCCTGACCCGCCGCCTCATCAACGCTGGAGCCAGTCACTCGCACGAAACTGGCGAGCGGCTCCACCACAATACTGGCGATATCCGAACTTTCTTTGCCCTTGGTGTCTTTTGCCGTCAGTTTAAAGCTCAAAGTCTGGGTTTTAGTGACGTCAGGGGCCAGAATCATATTGCTCAGGCTGCTGGGCGTGGACAGATAAACCGTCGGCCCGGACACCTGAGTCCAGGTAGTGCTTACGATTTCAGCGCCTTCCAACGCTTCCGCCGTTCCCGCGAGAGACAGCACGACATTGGGGTCGGCATACTGGTTGCCGCCGGCGCTGACTTTAGGCGCTGCGCCAGAGTCGCCACCCGGTGTGGGCGAGCCTGGATCAGTAGGGTCTGTCGGCGTCGCGCCGCCATCCGTCGTCGCCGGCGCATCGTCCGTCGAGCTGGAAGAGCCGCCGCAGGCGGACAGCGACAGCAGTAATATCAATAATGAGAAAAAGGATAGGCATTTCTTAAGCATGACTGACTCCCTGTTATAGCTCGTATCTCACGCCGGTCTGCACCTGATAGGCGGTGAGATGCTCGTATCCGAATATCTGCTGATATTCCAAAAACACTGACAGGCCATGAGGCAACACAGCAGTGGTTCCTACGCCGGCTTGATAAAACAGCGACTCCTCAGAGTCCGCTTGCAGATCAAAGCGATTGTTCGGATCTGGATCGTAGGAAAAACGTCCCGTCACCGCATCGCGATCAGAATGAATTTCACTCAGAGCGCTAAGCTGGAAAGAAGGAATCAATACACCCCAGTCACGGCTGATGGCGTAGGTTCCCTGCACGCCCGCCGCCAGCGTCAACTGATCAATGCGTTGCTCGCTGAGGGTCATATTGAGACCGCCTGCGCCATTCTCGCCGTAACCGTCGATATTGCTGTTCAGATAATCTAAACGCACATAGGGGCTCAGGGTCAGCGCATTGCGCGACCACTGCCATTCCGCGCGGGTATTGAAGAGAAACTGGTCGCCGCTGGTGTCGCCAACAGCAGTGACGTCTACATCGCCGGTGGGATCGGTGTAAGCGATGCGACGCTTGGAGTCAAAACGAGTCGCGCCATACCCCATCTGCACGTCAAAACTGAAATCGCCTACAAAATAGCTGGCGTAGCCAAGAAAGGTATAGATGTCCGTGTCCAGTTCGCCGCCCTGGTTGGCGTAATCGACGCCAGTGTGGGTCCAACCGAAAGCGCCGCCGACAAACAAATCACGACGCAACGCGTAGTCGGCGCCCAGAGTCAGCACCACGCCGGAATAGTCATAACCGCTTTCCAGGCCAGTTTTATCGTATTCACCGCCTTCTCTTTGGATGTTGGCGAACACGCCCACTCGCGACCAGGGGCTGGATTCTTCACCCGCTGCGCCGCCGCTGGCGGCGCCATTCCAGGCAACCCCGTTTAAAGAGAAGCCTGTAGCGCCATTCTGCAGCAATTTTTGACGCTGGCTGACTGCGCTGCTTTGCGAACGGCTGGAGGATGCGGAGTTCCGCATTTGCGAAGAGGTCTCTTCCGGCGCGATCTTATTCAGCGCTTCCGCCACCAATTCAGGGTTATTGATGCCTAACTGGGAAAGCCCTTCACAACGGGCCAACAACAGGCTGCCGCCAGCGGAAATTTCATCATCCGTCTGGGAGTTCAAGCTGCCACAGGCGCTCTCAAAGGCTTGCGCGACCTTGCGATCGTTGTCTCCATCCGCCAGCGGCGTCACGGAGCTGTCGACGACGGTGACGGTAACAGTGGCGGTAGAGCGGGTAGCGGGCTCCGCGTCGTCTTCAATGACATATGTGAAAGTATCAGAGCCGATAAAGCCTGAATTGGGGATATAACGCACGCTGCCGTCCGCATTGGCGGTGGTGGAGCCGTTATCTGGCGAACCAACGCTGACCAGTCTAATAGCGTCGCCATCGGAGTCAAAGTCATTCGCCATTACATTGATGGTGAGCCTGCTGTCAGAGGCCATAGTGCGTGAGTCATCCACCGCGCTGGGAGGAGTCGCCCACAATGACTGCGACACAATGCATGAGCCCACGAGAATGGCGCTTCTGGAAGTCAAACCGGCATGCAAAACACGAGATACGAATCTGATCATCTGACACCCTGATCTAAAACTATTTGTGGTGGCGGCGCGCGCCCGCAGAAAAACCCGCCATGATTGGCGCAGCCTCGTCTTGCAGGGTGGAAAGTGAGTGTGAACTGAAATTGTGATTATTTTGAGGGCGATAAAGTGATTAACCCTTCAACTTCCGTATTGTCACCACACTCCGTAACCGATTGCTTAAACCGGCTATAGCAACCGCCACTTTTGAATTAGTGGCTTTATCAATCACCTATAGCGAGGGATTGTATGCAAAGGCGTCAAAAAAGTTAACGAAAATTTACATTAACTCTACAGAAGGAAGATTAAAAATGACAGGAATGGGAAGCCGTTCTCTCAGAGCTGATGAATACGAGCTTGGCGAAAGGTTGAAACGTGACAGGAAAAAAGACGCCCGAGCCGGGCTGAAATAAAAAACGCGGCTTCCGTGCCGCGCTTCCGCATCAAATGCTTCCCTTGCCGTTCCTTATGGCTCGTTATTCATCCTTGTTGCTTCCCTGCATCGTGTCCTTACGTCTGGTGTGTGTCCCTACGCTTTCTATATTAGTCAGCAGCCCTGGATCGCAACAGGCTACATATCCGCTACCTGTTGTGAGACATTCACTCATCGCCTTGAGATATGTCTCACCATCACCGGCGCCATATCTCACACGGCAATCGTAAGCTCCTGTTTTTCATCTATAACGCAACAGTCTGGGGGGCGGGCTCCAGATAAAACAGCTTCCTCAACGGTCCCCCTACCGGGCCGTCAAAGGGGTAGCAGGTCGTCAGCACCAGTTGCGGCGGCATCGCCGACGATGCGGCGTCCGCTCCGGGTAGCGCCAGCATGACTTCATCCGCATTCACTACTTGGGCCCCGGTCACGCTGAACTCCAGCCATTGGCCCGCAGGCGTCTGCCAGCGCACCACATCGCCCTCACGGAGATCGCGCAAGGCCAGAAAGTGAGTGTCGCGGTGACCGCTGACCACAGCCATTCCCGGCTCCCCTACTACTGCGCTGGCTTCCATATGGGCCGGACCAAAGGCCAGATTACGTCCGCTGGCGCCTTCCAACACCACCCAGCGCGCCGCCAACCGCGGCGCCTCCATCAGTCCCACTGGGTAAGTGTCCGCCCAGGGCCAGGGTTTGTACGCCACGGCTTCCTCGCCTGAGAAAGCGCGTGCCGCCAGGGTATCCCGCCATGCCTGCTCCAGCAGTATCTGAGCCAGCCAGGCTTTGGCCTGGATATATCCACCACCGCCCAGACTTACAGCGCCAACAAGTAGAAATATCAACGCGGCGGCGCGCTTTGGTAAAGTCATACACGCCTCCCGAAACGATGCTTACGATTTCTCAGCTCCCGTATATCCCTCCAGCCCAGCAGACCCGCCACCGTCAGGCAGAACACGCCCACGTGGATCATCAGAGGCGAAGCGGTCGCGGTTCTGGGCATACGCGCCATATTCGGAGACAGGCCCTGTGGCGCCAAGTTAGGAACGGCACTGCTCTCCAGCTCACTGTCTCTGGGACGCGCTGGCGTCTCTTCCACCGCCACAAAGCTGGTATAGGGGCTCATCAAGGCGAAATCCAAGGCCAGCGGCAGCACGGTGTCTCGCACACTTTCTTCCGTTTCACCCATGCTTTTGCGATCCAGCCAGTGGTCAATCTTATGACGCGCCCAGGCCCGCGCTACGCCTTGACTTGGCGCAGCCTGTTGCAGATCCAGGCTGCGTAACCACAAAGGCTGTTCGTCTTGCAGCAATCCTACGCCGAACCCTTGAATCGAGGCGGGCAGCTCCGACATCCCTGCGCCGTCTTCCACCTTGAACAACAACTGCACCGGCTCACCGCGATACAAGTCAGGAATCGCCGCAGGATAGACTTCAGCGTTCGGCGTGACGGGGGTATCCAGGCGCACGTCCCGCAACGCCGGTTGCCGCAAGGCGTCGCTCAGCTCCGCGATCTTAGCGCTGACTTCCGACGTATCGTTGATGTGGCTATACGCGCCACGGCCGAATTGCGCCGCCTTACGCATAAAAAAGCGATTGGGCGATGGCCCGATACCTACGGTGAACAAACGCGAGTCCCCAAGCTGCTGATCAATCTGCTTGAACAACGCCATTTCATTGCCAACGCTGCCGTCGGTCAGAAACACAACCTGACGCACATAGCCTTCCGGCGCCGCATCACTCAGAGCGCGGTCCAGCGCCTCGGCGATTTCTGTGCCGCCGTCAGCCTTGAGGCTACGCACAAAGCCGCGCGCCTGTTGCAGTGCGCGTTCCTGAGCGGGGACCGCTTGTGGAAACAGTTTGCGGGCGCTGGAGTTGAATTCAATCACATTGAAACGATCTCGCGGCGTCAGCGTATCCAGCGCCTGCAGTAACGCCTCACGCGCCTGCTGGATAGACACGCCTTCCATGGAGCCGGAAGTATCAATCACCCAGATCAGCTCTCGCGGCAGACTCAAGCCTTCATCGGAAAACTGCGGCGGCATTAACAGCAATTGCGCGTAAACATCATCGCCCACCACTTCTTTGAATAACGCCGCCTCCGGCTCCGCTCCCTGCCTCACGCGCCAGGTCAATGTGAAATCCCGGTCCATGAGGATGTCTTTGTTAGACTCCAAAGAAACCTCGTAGCCGTTGGTTTGTTGCACCCATTGAATACGATGCGTAGCACTCTCTATCGACTCCAGAGGCAAACCGGGATTCAGGTGTACGCGGATGCGCGCTTGATGGGAAGGGATCGCCAAATCCTCCACCATAATTGTCGGCGGCGTGATTTCTGGTGCATCGGCTACCTGATCCGTCGCCGGAGCCCAGCCGCTGTCGTTAATCAACGTGCGCTCATGAGAACGCAACTCGTTGCGCAGACGGTTTTTATCTTCTTCAGACCAGGCAGGCGCCGCTGGCGACCCGGGGATGTATCGAGGCGTCACCGTTAAGGGCAGAGCCAACGAGAATGCGCCAGCGCGGTAGCGGATATTCTGCTGATACCGCAAAGTGAGTGTGATCATCTCTCCAGGACCGATGTTGGCGACCTTATGGGTGAACAGGTTCGGACGCTGCTGATGCACAACCGCCGCCCTTTTGCCTTCTGCTTTTGCTTGCTGATACACCTTTTCGGCTTTTTGCTTTTCTTCGATCTTGCCGACAATCAGCCGGTCTCCCACCTGCATGTCCATGCTGAATACCGCAGCATCCTCCGGTAATGGAAACACGTATACCGCCTCCCGCCATTGCTGAGAGTCATTACGGAATGTCTGTGTCATCTCCGTCATGGCGATCAGGCCCGCCACATTGGCGTCGTAGCTGGTGGACAAAGTGATGGCGGGAAGATAGTTCGGTGAGGAGGCGTCGTTTTCCAGGAAGAACAATTCTCCAGAGCCGACATCCGACCAGTCGCCACTCACCGCGCGGGCGAGACTGGTCCAACAAAGCGTCGATAAGAGCAAGGCGAAAACCATCCATCCCCTAAACAGGGAGGCATGGATATAGGTTGCGTTTAGCATGCAGGCGTTCCTTTTTCTTTTAGAGCGAAGCGTGCCTGCAGTATGTGGCTCACAAAAGGCGGCCACCGGGCCAATTAAGGCAGGTGAAAGGATGAATTATGACGAAATGTGGCGAAGGGAATAGTGGGAGGGAGAAAACTTCAAATGGATGTTTTTAAACACAAAAAGAAAAGGCGCAGCTCCTTGCCGCGCCTTTTGATTTTGATGCCTTCCTGATCCATTCCTTTTGACTAAGATCTTCCTTGTCGCCTCCTTGCTGCGTTTCCTTACTTTGGCATCCGTGTCCCTACGCTTTCTATACTAGTCATCTCGCCGTTTGGGAGATAGCCGACTTGTCTGCAAAGCGTGTGAGATATCTCTCAAGCGCCACCCATAAAACCTAACCCAAAGTGGCTATTGCGGGATTGGGGACCTGGGTCTAGGATTTTTACTGTTAAAGCCCTTCGATTCGGGCATTTTTTTGAAATTAATTTGAAAACGTTTTCAAATAGACAAGTGTCTAACTAAAGCGCCTCGCATTGCTTAGGAAGATAGTCAGATACCACTGTAATACCAATAAATTTCATGAATCAGAAAAGTCTTCCGATAAGACGGGAAAAACGTATAAAGCACAGGGAATTCATGGGATTTTTTGAAAACATTTTCATATACGCCACTCCGATCGATATCTCCATTGAGCAGTGGCGACCAGGAAATGAGGAATCTTGTATGAAAGGAAAGCTATTTAAGAGACTAACCCGCTGCAAACCACGCCAATTACTGCTCGGCTGTCTGGCGACGACGCTCGCTTCGCCGGGCGCTTACGCCGGTTTCCACGTGCATGAAGGACAGTTGCTGGATGGCTTCAACAAGCCTTTCGTCATGCGCGGGATCAATCATCCTCATGTCTGGTACGCCTATCGTACGGAGCAAGCGTTAAAGGACATCGCCGCCACAGGCGCCAACGCAGTTCGCATCGTCCTGGGTTCCGGCCACCAATGGCCCAGCACTTCCGCCGAGGAAGTCGCGCGCATCATCGCCAAATGCAAAGCCAGAAAAATGATCGCCGTACTGGAGGTGCATGACGTCACCGGTTATGGCGAAAAGCCGGAAGCGGCGCCGTTGTCCGCCGCCGTGGATTACTGGCTGAGCATTCAAGACACACTCATGGGCCAGGAAGATTACGTCATCATCAACATTGGCAATGAGCCCCTGGGCAACAATGTTCCCACCACCGCCTGGGCGCAGATTCACCAGGAAGCGATACAGCGTCTGCGCGATGCGGGCTTCACCCACACGCTAATGGTGGACGCGCCCACCTGGGGTCAGGACTGGCGGGAAACCATGCTGCAGCAGGCGCCGGAAGTCTTCGCTACAGATCCGCTGCAAAATCTGGTGTTCAGCGTGCACATGTATCAGGTGTACGCCGAGCGCAGCAAAATCGACAACTACCTGTCCACCTTCGTCAATGTCCATAAGTTGCCATTGGTGGTGGGAGAGTTTGGCGCCGATCACCAAGGGGAAGAGGTGGATGAAGCCGCCATCTTGGAGCTGGCGGATTTCTATCGCATCGGTTACCTGGGCTGGTCCTGGTCAGGCAACAGCGGCGGTACGGAATCACTGGACATTACCCATGATTTTGACGCCAACCGCCTGACGCCCTGGGGAGATTTTCTCATCAACAGCGCCTACGGCATCCGCGCCACCGCCAAGCCAGCCAGTGTTTTCACCGGCGGAGAAACCGGACCCCAGCCGCCTAAAACGCTTCCTCAGTCCTTACAGGTCACCCAAGGACGCTCTCTCGACATAACGCTTTTCGGCAGCGACGCGGACGGGGCTGTCGTCGCATTTCAGGTTGACGCCCAGCCCCGCCATGGCGTGCTCGTCGGCGCCGACCGTTTCTGGACCTACACTCCCGCGCCCGGCTTTGTCGGCGAGGATAGCTTCACCTATGTCGCCTTGGACAATGACGGCCTGAGCTCAACTCCCGCGCGCGTGGACATAAGCGTGGAAGCGTCAACCGACGCCAAAGTCAGCTGCGACTACAGACTCGTCAATGAGTGGGGCGCCGAGTGGGACGCCGGTTTTATCGCATCCATGCGCATCACCAATACCAGCACAACGCCCTTACATGGCTGGGAAGCAGACTGGGCCTACGAAGACGCAACCCGCATCGTCAACGTGTGGAACGGCGAGTTATCCGGCGAGAACCCTTATCACGTCTCCAGTATGAGCTGGAATGCGGAGATCCCTCCCGGCGCCAGCGTGGAATTCGGCATGCAGGGCGTCAAAGGGGACGCCGCCAGCACACCCCGCGTTATCCAGTGCGGAGCGAACTGAGGCGTGCGCATTTTTCTGGTTTCTGTTTACTGCGGCGAGTTCAGCGGTATCGCCGCCGCTCATTGCGCCCTGAGGCGCTTTTCTGGCGCACCGCGCCCCTAACGACAAAGCGAAAAGCTTGAATATCGGACTGACTTATTTCTCCAAAAAGGGAACGCCAATGAAACTTTCAATGAAATCGGGATACGGCCTTGCGGCCGCTCTTTCCCTGGGATTCGCCGCCGTGCAGAGTCCTCTCGCACAAGCCGCCAAGTGCGAATATGTCGTGCAGAATGAGTGGAACAGCGGCTTCGTGGCGCTGATCAAAATCACCAACACCGGCGCCAGCGAAATCAACGGCTGGGACGTCGCCTGGCGTTATGACGACGGCTCGCTGCTAAGCAACTCCTGGAGCGCCCAGTTATCCGGAGCCAATCCTTATCGGGCCGCCAATATGAGCTGGAACGGGCGTATCGCTCCCGGCCAGACCATCGAGTTCGGCATGCAGGGCGCTAAAGGCGCCGCAGCCGCCCCGGTTCCCGTCGTCACTGGAGACGTTTGCGATGATAGTGGCGCACCGGATAACCATCCCCCTGTCGCCGCCTTCACCGCCTCCGTCAGCGTTGGCGACGCGCCATTGCCAGTGGTTTTCGATGCTTCCGCCTCCAGCGACCCGGACAACGATGCGCTCAGTTACCAGTGGGACTTCGGCGACGGCTCCAGCGCGACGGGCGTCAAGGTTTCCCACGACTACGTAAATCCTGGCGACTACAACGTCACTCTGACTGTCAGCGATGGCGCAGCGTCCGTCACTGCTTCCCAAAGCATTCGCGTGAAACAGCCGGATACGGCTGACCCGGTCACCGCCAGCTTCACCAGCAGCGTGGTGGATAAAACCGTCAGCGTGAACGCCGCCGCGTCAACCGGCGACAATCTCACCTATATCTGGGACTTCGGCGACGGCGCCACGGCCTCTGGCGTCAGCGCCAGCCATACCTATGCGGAAGCGGGAACCTACAGCATCCAGCTCACCGTCAGCGACGGCGAACAAAGCGATAGAGCCAGCAAAAGCGTCACCGTGGAGGAAGGCGATACCGATCCCGGCGACGATCCGGCGCACGTCAGCAATCCCTTCGCCGGCGCCAAGGCCTATATCAACCCGGATTATGCGAAGCAGGTGGACGCTTCCATGGCTAAAGTAGACGCCTCTCTGGCTGCGAAAATGGCGACATTGAAAGACACCCCCACCGCAGTATGGCTGGACCGTATCGACGCCATCTACGGCGGCGACGTCAACGGCGGTCGTCTGAGCCTTGAACAGCATCTGGAAGCGGCGCTGGCGCAAAAAGACGGCGATGATCCCATCACCGCCACCTTTGTGGTGTACAACCTGCCGGATCGGGACTGCGCCGCATTGGCGTCCAACGGCACGCTGCATTCAGACCAGAATGGCCTGGCGATTTACAAGTCTGACTACATTGACGTGATCTATGACGTCATGTCCGATCCCCGCTTCCGCGATATCCGCATCGTCACGGTGATCGAGCCGGACTCGTTGCCGAATCTGGTCACCAACCGCGATATTCCCGAGTGCGCCAAGGTGGCGCAAAACGGCGTTTACGTCGACGGCGTACAGTACGCCATCAGTCGTCTGTCGCAACTGCCTAATGTCTATCTCTATCTGGATATCGCCCATTCCGGCTGGCTGGGTTGGGAAAGTAACTTCGGCCCCGCCGTGCAGTTATTTACGCAAGTGGTCAAAGGGGCTTCCGGCGGCGATTTAAGCGTCATTGACGGCTTCGTTTCCAACGTCGCCAACTACACGCCAACAGAGGAAGTCTATCTGCCTGATCCGAGCCTGCGCATCAACGGGCAGGAAGTTCGCTCTTCCAAGTTCTATGAGTGGAACCCTCAATTCGACGAAAAAGGCTTTGCCAACAACCTGCATCAAGCCTTCGTCAACGCCGGCTTCCCCAGCGATCTCGGCCTGCTGATCGACACCAGCCGCAACGGCTGGGGTGGAAACGAACGCCCCACGGGACCGGACGCCTCCGCCAGCACGGTGGACAACTATGTTACCGCCGCCCGCCTGGATCGTCGTTTCCATCGCGGCAACTGGTGTAACGCCGACGGCGCCGGGGTGGGCGAACGTCCCCGCGCTGCGCCATTCGGCGCCGACGCGCCCGTGGACGCCTTCATCTGGATCAAGCCCCCCGGCGAGTCAGACGGCACCAGCGATCCATCACAAACCACGCCGGATGACGAAGGCAAGAGCTTCGACCCCATGTGCAGCCCCGATTACGTCGGCAAATCCGGGTACCCCACCGGCGCCAAAGCGGGCGCGCCCGCGGCGGGACACTGGTTCCACGAGCAGTTCCGCATGCTGGTGGAGAACGCTTACCCGCCGATTGAATAAATCGCATTAAACGCCGGACCGGTGATTCGGTCCGCTTGCACGAACCTGAAACAGGGCGATCAGGGAGGATCGCCTGAGGACCAACAAAAAACCTGAAAAGGAGACGCTGATTATGCACACGCCAATGTTTTTATTAAGTTCTATAAGTTTGGCCCTGGCCGCCGCCATGACCCCGATCCAGGCTTATTCCGCCGACGGCAACCCTCGCGTCAACCAGCGCGGTTATCTGCCGGAAGCGCCCAAAGTCGCTGTATACGCCACCGCAAATGACACCGCGCAAACCTGGGAATTATGGCGCAATGGCGCCCTGGTGGCGTCCGGCATGACCACCCCCAAAGGCGCCGACGCCGCTTCCGGCGAGCGCCTGCACCAGATCGATTTTTCCAATGTGGATATCGAAGGAGAAGGCTATGAACTGAAGGTCGGCGGCGACCGCAGTTATCCCTTCGCCATTGACGAGCAGGTCTTTTCCGGCCCGTTGTACGACGCCATCCGCTACTACTATCACAACCGCAGCGGCATTGAGATCGAACCCCAGTTTACCGGCGGCGGACGCAGCAGCTATGCGCCGGACGCCAAGCTGGCGCGTCCGGCGGGACACATCGGCGTAGCGCCCAACCTGGGTGATTACAACGTCCCCTGCTGGCCGGGAACCTGCAATTACTCCCTGGACGTTTCCAAGGGCTGGTATGACGCCGGCGACCACGGCAAATACGTCGTCAACGGCGGCATTTCCGTGTGGAAGCTGTTGAACGCCTATGAACGCAATCAATACTTCGGCAAGCATAAAGAGGCTTTCGCCGACGGAACCCTGAATATTCCCGAAAGCGGCAACGGCGTCCCCGACCTGCTGGACGAAGCCCGCTGGCAGATGGAATTCCTGCTGGCGATGCAGGTTCCAGAAGGCGAAGCCCTGGCAGGCATGGTTCATCACAAAATGCATGATGAAAACTGGACCGGCCTGCCGCTGGCACCTCATGAAGACCCGCGTCAGCGCTATCTGGTTCCCCCCTCCACCGCCGCCACCCTGAATCTGGCCGCCACGGCGGCGCAAAGCGCGCGGATATGGAAAGACATCGACCCGGATTTCGCAGCCCGCTGTCTGACGGCGGCGCAGCGGGCCTGGCAAGCCGCCAGGCAGCACCCTGACGTCATCTACAAAGACGACTTCAACAATGGCGGCGGCGGATACGGGGATCAGGATGTCAGCGATGAATTCGTGTGGGCGGCGGCGGAGCTGTTCGTCACCACCGGCGACGCCAGCTACAAGAACGACATTCAATGGGATGAGGATCTGGCGCCTGACTGGGCCTGGCCGCAAACCCGCATTCCCGCTCTGATGTCCCTGGCCATGGTTCCCGGCGATCACAGCGCGACCTTGCGCGAGCGGGCCCGAGGTACGCTGGTGTCACTGGCGGACAAACTGGTCGCAGTCATTGATTCGCAAGGGTATCTGCTGCCATTGGGGAACGAGGAATATTACTGGGGCTCCAATAATGTATTGGCCAACAAACTGGCTATCACCGCCCTGGCCTATGATTTCACCGGCGAGGACAAATACGCTCAGGCTACGCTGAAATCCGTGGATTACCTGTTCGGCCGCAACGCCCTGTCACTGTCCTATGTCACCGGACATGGCGCGCATGCGGTCAAACAACCTCATCATCGTTTTTGGGCCGGCGTTCTCAATAGCAGTTATCCCTGGGCGCCCCCTGGCGCGCTGGCGGGAGGACCTAACCCCGGTTTAGAAGATGATGTGGCGAAAGCGGCGTTATCCGGCTGCGAAAGCAAACCGCAAACCTGCTTCATTGACGACATCGGCTCCTGGTCCACCAATGAAATCACCATCAACTGGAACGGCGCGCTGGTGTGGACCCTGGCGTTCGTCAACGATCTCGCGGAAGGCGGCGATAACCCCGATCCAGACCCCAACCATGATCCCGTGGCGGCGTTTTCAATCAACGCCTCCGGCCTGACGCTGAACCTGGACGCCAGCGCCTCCAGCGACCCCGATGGTGACACGCTGACTTACCAATGGGACTTTGGCGACGGCGCCGTCGGCTCAGGCAGGACCGTCAGCCATGATTACGCGGAGCCGGGGGTCTATAACGTCACCCTCAAGATCACCGACGGCCGCGGCGGCGCAAGCAGTGCAACGCAACAGGCGACATTGACGGACGCGCCTTCGCAAGGCTCATGCGAATACATTGTGCAGAACGAATGGAACAGCGGTTTCGTCGCGCTGATCCGCATTCACAATCAGGGATCAGCGCCGGTTGAAGGATGGGAAGTCAGCTGGAAATACAGCGATGGAACCCAGATCAACAATCAGTGGAACGCCAATTTCTCCGGGCAAAATCCCTACAAGGCGAGCCCTCTGGGTTGGAATAAAACCATTCAGCCCGGCGCTTACGTGGAGTTCGGCATGGTAGGTCAGAAAGGGTCCGCTACGGCGCAAACACCGACTGTTACAGGCGACGTCTGCCAATAGCGCGAGAACACCTCCGCCACCTCGACATGCAGGGGTGGCGGAGCGCGATGGCTACGAAATAACTACTGGCTACAGCTTAAACCCGGCGACGATGCCGTTGAGGTCCTGGGCCAGATCCGCCAGCTCATGGCTCGCCGCCGAGGTTTTCTGCGCGCCTTCCGCAGTGTGGTCCGCCACATCGCGGATATTCACCAGATTGCGGTCCACTTCCCTGGCCACATGCGCCTGTTCCTCCGACGCGCTGGCGATGCTCAGATTCATCTCATTGATGCGCCCCACCATACGCATGATTTCCTCCAACGCGCCATCCGCCGCTTCCGCCAGCGACAAGGTTTTATGCGTGTGCTCATTGCTGGCGGTCATTGAGCTCACCGCGTTGCGGGTGACGCTTTGAATATTGTCGATCATCTGGGTGATTTCACGGGTGGATTCCTGCGTGCGATGAGCCAGTGCACGCACTTCATCCGCCACCACCGAGAAGCCGCGTCCCTGTTCTCCCGCCCGCGCCGCTTCAATGGCGGCGTTAAGCGCCAGCAGGTTGGTCTGGTCGGCGATGGAGCCAATCACGTCGAGCACGCGGCTGATTTCTCCCACCTGGGTGGCCAACGCCTGAATTTCTTCTCCCGTGCTGGTGACGGAATTGGTCAACTCTTCCAGAGACTGCTTGGTTTCGCCCACCTGCTTGCGACCGCTGGTGGACGCGGATTCCGCCGCTTGCGAGGCCTCCGACGCATCGTTGGCGTGCTTGGCCACATCGTCCACCGCCGTGGACATTTCCGTGACGGCGGTGGCGGCCATCTGAATCTCACTGTTTTGCATATTCAGGGCGTTGGTGGCGTCCTCCGTCAGCGAGTTTAAATTCTCCGACGCGGAGGCCACCTGAGAGGCGGCCGAGGTGACTTTCTGCAGGGTTTTACGCAATCGATCCTGCATTTCCGCGAGGGCTTTCTGCAGGTCGGAAATCTCATCCTGGCCTTCCACTTCGATTGTCTGGGTCAGGTCGTTGCGGGCGATGCGCCTCGCAGCGGACAGTACGGATTTCAGCGGTTTGTTGATACTGCGGGTCAGCACCAGCGCGAAGGTGAAAGTAATCACCGCCGCCAGCGCGATAGCGATAATCATCAGTTCCTTGGTCGCAGCGTACAGTTCGCTGGCGCGGCCTTTGGCGGAGTCGGCGCCGGACGCCACATAGTCGGACAGATCCACATAGACCTTGCGCAGCTGCTCCAGTCTTTCATTACTGGGCCCGGTCATCATCTCGCGCGCTTCTTCCTTAAATTTTACCCGGGATAAACCTATCATTTCGTCGTGGGTTTCCAGATAGCTCTTCCAAGAGGCGGTCAGGGTTTCAAACAGGTTTTTCTCCTGGTCGGAATCCAGCATTTTCTTGTAGTCCGCCATCAATCCTTCCAGTTTATCCTGGGCGGCTTTCATGCGTTCATCGGCGTCGATGATTTCCTGATTGAACTCCGCCATTACGTGCAGCAGCTCCTGAGTGCGGAAAAAATTCAGGGACGACTGGATCTCTCCCAATACCCGCTGGCGCGGCAACCAGTCCTCCGCAATTTCAGCGGAAGATTGCGCGATCGCCGACATCTGCTTCAATGAGAACAAGCCCAGACCGAGAATAAAGGCGAGAGCGACCACAAACCCGGCGGCGGTGCGATGACCGATTTTGAAACGTCTAAAGTGCATGTTCACAACCCCGGAAAAAGATATGAGCGTTTTCTCTAAGTCTAGACAGGGATTTGGTTTCTTAAAGCCGAATTTGCTGGAAAAACAAATATCTCTTGTGGAAAAGCACAACGCCATGGGAGGTTATTGTCCGGCGCGCCTATAGTCCCGTAGTGTAGTGGAGACCTGGCGCCGGTTTCTGCTAGTATCCGCTAACGCTCTCATGCGCGGGCGCTTAAAACGTCAACAAACCTCAGAAAAAACGCTCTACAACCGCCTCATGGAATAAGCGCAACAACGTGAATCTACCTCTGCAATCTCATCCCGCACTGTACGCTGCTTTCGATGTTTATCCTTCCGCCAAAGGCGCCGCCACGCACATTCAACAAGCCGCGCAGACATTGTTTGACGCCGCAGGCGGCGGACTGCTGTATGTGCTGGGAAATGAGCGCCTACCTCGCTTTCAACGGGAAGGCGCTGTGGAAATCCTGCGCTTCGGGCGCTTACTGGATAACTATCTGCATCGCGCGCTGGCCTATAGCGCCGAATTGCAGGGCGTGCTGGAAGGCGGGATACAGGACAGTCTGCAAATCGCCCAGTTCCGCGATCCATGGAGCGGTATCCCATTAGTTCGCCACGCCACAGGACGCTATCGCACCGTTTACGAGGTCAACGGCCTGCCTTCCGTGGAATTGCCCATGGCCTACCCCAATGTCGGGGCCGCCACCCTGGGGAAAATCCGCGCGCTGGAGGACGAGTGTCTGACCCGTGCGGACCACATTGTGGTCCCCTCCGGCGTCATCCGCGACAACCTGGCGCGACGTGGCGTGGCGCCGGAACGCGTCAGCGTGATTCCCAACGGAACGGAACTTAACCATGGCCATGCGCGCCCCGAAGACGCGCCAAAGCGCTATATTTTATATTTTGGGGCGGTGCAGCCGTGGCAGGGACTGGATGTTTTGTTACGGGCGTTGCAACGGCTGCAGGATATCCCGGACCTGCATCTGGTGATCTGTTGTTCGGTGAAGTCCCGACGCGCGAAAGGGTATCAAAAACTGGCGGAAAAACTGGGCGTGGCGGAGCGGATCACCTGGCTGCACCGTCTAAACAAAGACGAACTCGCGCCCTGGGTCAGCAACGCCTACGTCAGCGTGGCGCCGCTCACAGAGTGCGCCCGCAATATCGATCAAGGATGTTGCCCGCTGAAGATCCTGGAATCCATGGGAGCGGGGGTGCCGGTAATCGCTTCCGATCTCCCCGTGGTGCGGGAGCTGGTGGAGCACCGTGAGAACGGTTATCTGGTGGCGCCGGAACGGCCAGCGGAATTGGCCCGCGCACTGCGGGTGCTGTTGGACTATCCGGACACCGTGGCGCAAATGGGCGCGGCGGCGCAGCGCAAAATTGCGGAGGGGCTGCAGTGGTCTCACGCCAATGCGGCGCTGCAAAAAATTCATGTGGAACTGATATCGGGGAAGTAGATGGCTAAAACAAAGCAACAAAGGGCGCCAGCGCCCACCCCAGAGTTAAAAAAATACCTTCGTGAAACCATGCGTACGAAAAAGCTCGAAGGGGAATTCAGCATCGACGAATGGCTCAAGCGCTTACGCTTCATAGCCGCTCGCGACAAAAGCGGGGATAGCGTCAGGAAATGGGTGGGTATCTCCATCGCCCTATGGGTGGTGGGCTTTATCGGCTCGCTTATCGCTGAGTTTCCACCCGCCGCCGCAGGTTCTGCGGTCGCCTTCGTCTTTAGTCTCATCGCCTTCTTTTCCTTAAAAGGCAAGGATATTCCCAATCGATTGCGCGACTCCGTGTTGCCCTTGCTGACGATTCTGCGCCAAGACGCCGATGCGGAAACGCCGTTGAAGCTGAAAGTGGATCTTTTGGGACCAGAATTACTGTCAAAGCGCACTAACTTTGTCAAAGCCGGGAATAAATATCCCAAAGTGGAGGAATCCATGTTCAGCGATCCCTGGTTTCAGGGCAGCCTCAGCCTCGCCGACGGCAGCGTATTGAACTGGGAAGTGCTGGATATGGTGCGTCGCCGCAATATTCGCAAGCGCAACCCGCGCGGCAAAATCAAAATGAAAACCAAGTACAAGATCAAGACCCGCATGGACGTCAGCCTGAGCTACAAAAACGACCGCTATCAGGCGCAGGTCAGCTCCGGCGCCGCAGCGCCGCAGGTCAAGAAAGAAGGAGAACGCAGAAGCGTGCTCAGATGTCGCCGCCAAGCGCCGGGAGGCTCCAGCCCTGGCCAGAAAATGGCTCTCAAAGAGCTACTGATCGGCGTGTCCATGATTTATAAAAGCTTAAGACCGGTAGGGTGATGCAATGGCAAAATGTGAAGTAAAAGCTGGATTTTTCGTACTGCGCCCCTGTGAAGCGCTCGCAGCTCTGCAATGTTCGATTTGCGAGCGCCCGGTGTGCGCCCTGCACACCATGCCCGTTGAAGGCGAAATGCTGTGCACCGAATGCGGCGCCGTGCAGGGCGAAAGCGATACGGGCGATGATGAGATGTACATGGACGACGGCGGTAATTCCACACGCTGGTTTTACTACTACCGCCAGCACTACTACACCGAAACCGGCGACGCCGACATGCTGACGGAAGACCACGGATTCGGCGCGGACGAAGCCGCCGCTTTCGTCGGCGCCGATATGCTGGACATGCAGGACGACCTGAGCGGCGAGAATGATTCCGCCGACCTGTTCGACAGTTGAAGGCGCGCTCATGACCGGAACCTTACTCTGGCTGACCCAGAATCATTTCCCACAACAGGGCGGCATGGCGCAAAGCTGCGACCGTATCGTATCGGGATTGCGTCGCCAGGGCTGGCGCATCGATCTGGTTCATTTCAGCAGCAAATGGCGCGACCTGGATGCGCAGCGCAAGCTGGGCGGGGTCAACATCCGATGCCCACTGGAAGCCGACGTCAGCCATACCCTGAACCGACTTTGGTGCGCCCTGCCTCATCTGGGCTCGGACAGTTATGACGGCGTAGTCGCCTTCGGCGGTTATGTGCCGATGCTGGCGGGTCCGGTATACGCCGCCTGGCTGCAGAAACCGCTGTCGGTGCTGATTCGCGGCAACGACTTTGACGCCGCCGTGTTCGACCCCAAACGCTCCGCCGTGCTGGACAAAGCGATTCGCGCCTGCGCCCGAGTGGCGGCGGTAAGCCGTGATAAGGTCGCCAAGATTCAGCATCTATGGCCGGGCGCCGCCGTGGAATGGGTCGCCAACGGCATTGATCTCGCCTCCTGGAGCCCGATTCAATCCGACTACGATCAAGCGCAGGCGCTGCGTCAGGAGCGCATCGGCGCAGAGGCGCGTTTGACCTTGGGCATGTTCGGCCACATCAAACGTAAAAAAGGCGGCGACTACTTCATCGACGCGCTATTGCGGTCAGGTCTGGCGGACAAGGCGCACCTGTTGGTGGTGGGCGATATGGAGCCGATGCTGCAAGAGCAACTCGATAACGCGCCAGAGCTGGATTACAGCCACGTTCCCTTCGCAGACCGTTACACGTTGCTGCCCTACTATCTCGCCTGCGATTACGTCTGCATTCCGTCCTACTACGACGGTATGCCCAACGTCATGCTGGAGGCGGCCGCCCTTGGCGTTCCCATGCTGGCGTCCCGCGCCGGCGGCATGGCGGATGTGCTGGAGGACAACCAGCATGGCTTCTTGTTTGAACCCGGTCAGACTGACGCCTGCGTCGCCGCGATCAAGCGCGCATTCGCCGCTGCGCCGGCGCATCGGGAGGAGATGGCCGACGCCTGCCGCGAGCTGGCTGCGCAACGCCTGAATCTGGATGCGGAAATCAGCCGTTATGAAACCCTGTTCCGCGAGGTCATCGCCCTGGAACAGAAAGTCAGTCACCTGCACAGTCTTTGAGGAATATCTGTATGTCTCATCCGCTTTTCCAACCCTGGCGCATGCTATGGCTGGCGTTGCTGACCGCCCTCTGGACTCATCAAGCGGCCGCCCAGGCGCTCACGGTCGAAGATGATCGCGGCGATTTGGTGGTGGAATTCACGCTGAACTATGACGACCTTTCCATCCGCTATCGGGATCACGGCGTCATGACTCGCCTCAGTTCCAGGCTGAAGGACGACAAACGGAAATATTACGGCCCGAATGGCGCGCTGGTGGCGGAAGTCAAAAGCAAGGGCGACGACTTCAAGCTGCGGGCGGATGGCCTCAATGGCGAGATCAAAGTCAAAGGGGACATCGAAAAGCTGAAGATCGTCGTCAACGGCGACGAAAAACGCCCGGTAAAAATCAAGACGAAAGACGACAAGCTCAAGGTGTATCGCGTGTCCGGCGAATCGGAAATCTTTATCGGTCAGGCGCAACTGAGTCAGGACAGGAAAGAGATCAAAGTCAAAGACGCGGACAAGGACGAGCGTTACCGCATCAATGATTTCCGCCTGTCGTCCGCCTACGGCCTGCTGTTGGACGAACGCATCCTGCCGGAGTATCGCTATATCCTGATGGCGGAAATCCTGATGCGGCAGTAGCCATGATCTTCTTCTACGCGCTGGGGGGCGGTCTGGGTCATATCACCCGCGCCCAGGCGCTGATTCACACCCTCGGCTTCGATGAGCCCGTCACGCTCGCGATGAGCTCCTCCTGGAACCAGACGGAGCCGCCTTTATCCTCACAATTCCACCCGCTGCGGGCGCCTCGGGAAATCAGCAAAGATCCCGCAGAGGTGCGCCGTTGGCTGTCCGCTGCGCTGGCGCAAAAAACCTACCGCCGAATCATCATTGACGCCTTTCCTGGGGGCCTGCTGGGAGAGTTGTGCGACTTCCCGTTTCCTCCCGGCGCGGAGCTGATCCATTGCGCCCGACTGCTGCATTGGGATCGCTACAGCGCGCTGCTGCACGGCGCCTTACCCCGTTATCGACAGGGCTTTCGCCTGGAGCCGCTCCGCGATGATCATATGAAGGCGTTAAGCGCCTGCTGTGACAGCATCGACTCTCTGCGCCTGAATGATCCGCCTTACGATCCTCCTGCGTCGCATTCAGTACAAATCGATTCGTTGGAGCCGCCGCTGTGGCTGATTGTGCATGCTGGCTCGACCGAGGAAATTCTGGAGCTGGCAGCGTTGGCCCAGGACAGCGCCACCCTGGAAAAAACGTTCCCAAAGCTGATGCTGCTGTCGCCGCAGCGCCCAGATGAACTGCCCGCCGAGATCGATCATCGCTGCGAGTATCCCGCCACGCCCTGGTTCGCCAAAGCGCACCGCATCTTCAGCGCCTGCGGCTTCAACACCGTACGCCAGTTGCAGCCATACCGGCATAAACACCGCTTCCTGCCCTTTCCGCGCCGCTTCGACGACCAGTTCGCCCGCGCCGCCGCCCTGCGCGCAGGAAACTGGGATCAATCCTGAAAAACCCTTCGACTGTACTAAACTGACTACAGGTCGCGACTAACACCAAGGGAGGCTTTCGGGGGATGAAGGCGCAGCATAAATTCAAGCCGTTAAGCTGTTCGGAGTGCGCGCATGGTGCGGGTTTGAACTTCGATTTTTCCATGGCGTTCCAGCCCATCGTCAATCTCCACGAGCGCAATGTGTTCGCGCAAGAAGCCCTGGTGCGGGGCCTCAACAATGAAAGCGCCACGTCCATTCTGGGACAGATTGATTACCACAACCGCTACCGCTTCGATCAGGCCTGTCGGGTCAAAGCCATCGAACTGACCGCCAAGCTGAATCTGAATACGCGGGTCAGCATCAATTTCATGCCCAACGCGGTGTATCGCGCCGAACTCTGCATTCGCACCACCCTGGAGTGCGCCCGGGTTCACAACATCCCCACTTCACACATCATTTTTGAATTCACCGAAGGCGAACAAATCAAGGATTTACCTCATGTCAGCGAAATCGTGGACGAATACAAAAAACAGGGGTTTCTGGTCGCCATTGATGACTTCGGTTCCGGCTATTCCGGCTTGAATTTGCTGGCGGAATTGGAGACCGACATCATCAAACTGGATATGCAACTGGTGCGTGAGCTGCATCATCACAAGACGCGCCAGGCCATTATCAAAGCCATCACAGAAGTGTGCCGGGAGCTGGACATCACCGTCATCGCCGAAGGCGTGGAGACGTTGGATGAGGCCAAGGCGCTGCTGGATCTGGGCATTCATCTGCAACAGGGCTATTACTTTTCCAAACCGCAGTTTCAGTCACTGTTTCATCCGCCGGCGGATATCTTCGCCGGCCTCTGAACTCCGCCGTCATGGCGCGGCGCTTGATCTGAGGCAAGATGCGGCCAGATGCGCGCCCCAAATTCCTCAATAGCGGGTACAATGTGACGCCAACCGCCCAGTAAAGGGCTAGCGAGAGGGAGACCAACATGTGCGGCGTTTGCGGATGCGGCGATGAACACACCAGCCTCAACGGCCGTCCTCTGGCGCCGGCTCACAGCCACGCGCCCGGGGTGAGTCAGACACGCATGGTGCTGATCGAGCAGGACGTCATGAACAAGAACAACCAGTTCGCCATGGCCAATCGCGACAGCCTGGGCGCCCATCAGGTCCTGGCGCTCAATCTGGTGTCCAGCCCCGGCGCCGGCAAAACGACCCTGCTGACCCGCACCATCGCCGAGCTGGAGGACAGGCTTCATATCGCTGTCATCGAAGGCGATCAGCAGACGGAGTTTGACGCCGAACGCATCCGCGCCACCGGCGTTGAAGCCGTACAAATCAACACAGGCAAAGGCTGTCATCTGGACGCTCACATGGTGGGCCACGCCCTGGAGCGACTGCCATTACCGGATCTTGACCTGCTGTTTATCGAGAACGTCGGCAACCTGGTCTGTCCCGCCGGTTTCGATTTGGGAGAGGCCGCCAAGGTGGCGATTTTGTCGGTCACCGAGGGAGAAGACAAACCGCTCAAGTACCCGGATATTTTCCACGCCTCCCAGCTCATGCTGATCAACAAAATCGATCTGGCGCCCTACGTCGACTTCGATGTGGAAAAGGCGCAGGAGTTTGCGCGGCGGGTCAATCCAGAGATCGAGATCATTCTTCTGTCCGCTAAAACCGGCGCCGGAATGGAGCAGTGGCGACAATGGCTGCAACAGCGTCTGCCCGGGAAATCCTGACTCTCAGCGGCGTGGTGCAGGGCGTTGGTTTTCGCCCTCACGCCCATCGTCTCGCCACCACGCTGGGCGTCGTCGGCAAAGTGTGGAATCAGGGCGGCGATCTGCTGATCGATATTCAGGGATCGCCCAGCCAAATACAGGCCTACAAAACACAACTGTTGGCGCACAAACCCATGCAGGCGCAGGTGCGCGCCTTGCATGCTCAGCCAGCGCCAATCCTTCCCCATCAGCACGGCTTCGCCATCGCCGCTTCCCAACCCGGCGGCATACATGGCGCGCTCCCCACTGACCTGCGTCTGTGCGCTCAATGCCTTGCTGAATTATTTGATCCCCAGAACCGTCGCTACCGTTATGCCTTCATGACCTGCGCGGAATGCGGGCCTCGTTACAGCCTGATGCGCCATGCGCCGTTCGATCGCGTCCGCACCAGCATGCGCGCTTTCCAGCAATGCCCGGATTGCCTGCAGGAGTATGGCGATCCGGCGCACCGTCGCTATCACGCGCAAACCAACAGTTGCGCCGCCTGCGGCCCGGCCTTGCAGTGGCATGACGCCAGCGGGGAGCTACAGCATAACGTCGATCCTGTGGCCGAAGCCTGGCGGGCTCTGCGTCAGGGACAAATTATCGCCGTCAAAGGCGTAGGCGGAATCCATCTGGTGTGCGACGCAAGTTCCGCCCAGGCGGTGGCGACCTTACGTCAGCGCAAGCAGCGGCCCCATAAGCCGTTCGCAGTGATGGTATTGAATCGGGCTTCGTTGGCGGGACTGGCTGACATGGATGACTACACGGAACACCTGCTGCAGAGCCCCGCTGCGCCTATTGCGTTGACGCCCAAAGGCCCAGATTGCGACAGCCGTTTACCTGGTCTCGCGCCGCAATGCGCAGAGGTGGGGATCATGACCCCTTATGCGCCAGCGCACTATCTGCTGTTTCATGAAGCCCTGAATCGCCCTGCGGACGCAGGCTGGCTGGAACAGGCGCACCCTCTGACCCTGGTGGTCACCAGCGCCAACCTCAGCGGCGAGCCGCTGATCACCGACAACGCGCAATGCCTGCGTGATTTGCAGGGAATCGCTGACGGTTTCCTGCTGCACAACAGAGAAATCCTTGCGCGCAGCGACGATTCCGTCCTGCAGAACTCACAACCCGTCGTTTATGTCAGACGGGGTCGCGGACTGGCGCCCCATATCATTGAACTGGCCCAGAAAGGGCCTTCGGTGCTGGCGTTCGGCGGATTTCTTAAGAACACGCTTTGCTTCAGCCAGGGCGATCGCGCTTATGTTTCACCTTATATCGGCGACCTGGATCGCGCCGCCGCCTGCCGCGATCTGGATCTCGCCGCGGAACGCTTACTGGAGACCCTGGCCATTCAACCTGATGTGATCGCCTGCGATCTGCATCCCGATTTCTACAGCACCCAGGCCGCCCGCCGTATGAGCCAACAACTGGGCGTTCCGCTGTTGCAGGTGCAGCATCACCACGCCCATTGTCTGGCGACGATGGCGGAGGCGGGATTGCGGGGCCCCGTGCTGGGACTGGCGCTGGACGGACTGGGGCTGGGCGACGATGGCAGACTCTGGGGCGGCGAATTATTGCTGGTGGAAGGCGCAGGTTATCAGCGACTCGGCGGCCTGCGCCCGCTGCCGCTTCCTGGCGGCGACAGCGCCGTGCGTGAGCCCTGGCGTCTCGGCGTCGCCGTCTTGCTGTCACAGGGCCGTGAGCAGGACGCAGAGCGTCTGTTCGGCGCGTATCCGGGTTATACGGTCCTGCGTCAGATGCTGGCGAAGAACGTCAACTGTCCCCTCACCAGCAGCGCCGGACGGTACTTCGACGCCGCGGCGGCGATCCTCGGCGTGCGCCATCACACGGACTACGAAGCCCATGCGGCGATCGCACTGGAAGCCTTATGCCGACAAACACCGCCAACGCCAGAGATACCGCCCTTTTATGAGATTACCTCTCAAGGCGCTCTGGATCTTTATCCTCTGCTGGAAGCTCTGATTGACTGCGCCCCGCACGCCGGCGCGCGTCTGTTCCACGACGTACTGGTGCGCGGACTGCTGGCCTGGGTGGACAACGCTCGCGCCATGACGGGCGTAAATACCATTGTGCTGGGGGGCGGCTGTTTTCTTAATCGCGTCCTGCGTGAATCGCTTATGGCCGAACTACGCACGCGAGGCATGCAGGTTCACGTCCCCCGCCAACTGCCGCCCAACGACAGCGGGATCAGCCTGGGGCAGGTCTGGTATGCTTACCTCAACGCCCATGCGCCCCAAACCCACTCTATTGTTCAGACAGAAACGGACTCCTCCCCATGTGTCTAGCTATACCGGTGCAGGTGGAAAGCCTGCTGGACCACGACGAAGCCCTGGTGGATATCGGCGGCCTGAAAAAACGCATTTCCCTGGCGCTGGTGGAAGATGTAAGTGTCGGCGATTACGTCATTCTTCACGTGGGTTACGCGCTCAGTAAAATCGACGAGGACGAAGCATTACGCACCCTCGCGCTTTTTGACGAGATGCAGGCGCTGCAAGAAGAGCTGGGCGCGAGTCTGGAGTCCGACGAGGGCGGCCACCAATGAAATACATCGATGAATTCCGTAACGGCGATTACGCCGCCGAAGTGGCGCGCCGCATTCACACAGAAGCCGATCCGGGACGGCGCTATCGCTTCATGGAGTTTTGCGGCGGCCACACTCACACGTTGTTCCGTTATGGCATACCGGATCTGCTGCCCGCCAATGTGCACATGATTCACGGACCCGGCTGTCCGGTTTGCGTGCTTCCCATGGCGCGCATTGACGCCGCCATCGAGCTGGCCGTGCGTCATCAGGTAATTCTGTGCAGTTACGGAGACATGCTGCGGGTTCCCGGCGCCCATCGCACCAGCCTGTTGAAGGCGAAAGCCCAAGGCGCCGACGTGCGTATGCTGTACTCCCCGGCGGACGCCTTGCGCATCGCCCAGGAAAATCCACAACGCCAGGTGGTGTTTTTCGCTATCGGTTTTGAAACCACTACGCCGCCCACCGCCGCCGTGCTGCTAAAAGCGCGCCAACTGGCGCTGAAGAATTTTTCCGTCTTCTGCAACCATGTCCTGACGCCTCCGGCGATCACCGGCATCCTGGAGCCGGCGCAGCAGGCTGGCGAGCGCATCATTGAAGGGCTGGTTGGGCCCGGCCATGTCAGCGTAATCACCGGCGGCGCAGCTTATGAATCCCTGGCCCGACGCTACCGCACGCCGATTGTCATCGCCGGCTTCGAGCCGCTCGACGTCCTTCACGCAATCCTGTTGCTGGTGCGCCAATGCAACGAAAACCGCTATGACGTGGAAAACCAATATTCGAGAGCGGTCACCGCTTGCGGCAACGCAAAGGCCCAATCCATGGTGGCGCAAACCATGACCTTGCGCGACCGTTTCGAATGGCGCGGCCTGGGCTGGATGCCGCACAGCGCCTTGCGGATCAGGGCGGAATTCGCGGATTTCGACGCTGAAGCGCGATTCGAGCTGAGCCCCAGCGACGCCAGGGAAAACAAAGCCTGCGAATGTCCCGCGGTGCTGCGCGGCGCCAAATCGCCAACGGACTGCAAACTGTTCGCCACCGTATGCACCCCCGACAATCCCATCGGCGCCTGCATGGTGTCTTCCGAAGGCGCTTGCGCCGCCCATTACAGCTACGGACATGCCCGCTGATGACTCTGGATACGAACTTCGCCCACGACTGCGTGGAAATGATTCACGGCGGCGGCGGACGCGCCATGCGCCGTCTGATTGACGATCTGTTCCTGCAGGCCTTCGATAATCCTCTGCTGCGCGCCGGCGATGATCAGGCCTGTTTTCAGGTCGCTCCGGGACGCATGGTCATGACCACCGACAGCCACGTGATCTCCCCTTTGTTCTTCCCCGGCGGCGATATCGGCGCCCTGGCGGTGCATGGCACAGTAAACGACGTTTGCATGTCCGGCGCGACGCCGTTGTATCTGTCCGCCGCTTTCATTCTGGAAGAAGGTTTCCCTCTGCGTGATTTGCGCCGCATCGTTTTATCCATGGCCGCCGCCGCCCGGGAGGCGGGCGTCGCCATCGTGACCGGCGACACCAAAGTGGTGGAGCGGGGTAAAGGCGACGGCGTTTTCATCACCACTACCGGCGTCGGACGCCTGCCGGATCAGGTTCATTGCAGCGCGGCGCGGGTGGCGGCGGGGGACAAAATTCTGGTTAACGGTTTCCTTGGCGATCATGGCGTAGCGATTCTGTCACAGCGGGAAAACCTGACCTTTGAAGCCAATCTGCGCTCCGACAGTCAAAGCCTGCTTGATCTGGTGGCGACGATGGTCGCCGTTGCCCCGGATTTGCATTGCATGCGCGATCCCACCCGCGGCGGTCTGGCGGCGACCCTAAATGAAATATCGCAGCAGGCGAATGTCGGCATGCGTTTACATGAGAAAGCCATTCCCGTTCGGCAGGAAGTGCGCGCCGCCTGCGAATTCCTGGGACTGGACCCTCTATACGTCGCCAACGAAGGCAAATTAGTCGCGTTCTGTCCGCCGGAACGGGCGGACGCCCTGCTTCAGGCCATGCGGTCGCACCCGAAAGGCCGCGACGCCGCCATCATCGGAGATGTCATCGAGGACGAGCGCCGCCTGGTGCGTCTGCGCACGGGATTCGGTGGAGAGAGAGTGGTGGACTGGCGCAGCGGCGACCCGCTGCCGCGCATTTGTTAGCGCCCGGCGGCGTCTCGGCGACAAACGCTAATAGTGCTTCTGCCGCGCTCGCTCCAACGCCGCCTGAGTGCGCTCAATATCCCGCACCACCATAAATTCGGTGAAAATTCTTACCGCTTCGTCCGCCATCGCTTTAGGGGAGTCGCGATCAAAAAACTGCGAAATACCTGCAGCGGATTGCAGTAATTCCGCGCCCGCGCGAATGAAGTAATCGTCGCCATGGGTAGCGCGCAGATTGGTGGAAATTTTACCGACCTTATTATTCAAAGCCGCCTGCACGTCCGCCCTGCCGATAAACGCCAGGAACTTCTTCGCCGGCTCTTTATTGACGGAATTCACCGGCAACAGAAAGACATCCGTCGGCGCTTCTTCGTAACGAGGGATGTCAGGATTAATGACCGGGAACGGCGCAAAGCGGAAGTCCGCCGCCAGATCTTCCGGCAACGTGCTGCTGAAAAAGTTGCCCATCAACAACATGCCGGCTTGCCCGCGGTAGAGTTGAGGCAATGACTGTTTCCAGTCCCATTCCCGATGCAGTTTGTGGTCGATGAAACAGTTTTTGTCCAACAGGGTCTTCCAATGCTCGAACACATCGCGCACGCGCGGGTCCATATAGGAAGCGAGTCCGCCGGTCAGCTCCCGGTGAAAGGCCAAGCCGTTGATGCGCAAGTTGAGATAATCAAACCAGGCGGCGGCGGTCCAGTGATAATGAGTGCCGATCGTGAAGGGAGCGACGCCGGCTTTGCGCATGTCGCCGCACATATTCAGCAAGCTGTCCCAGTCTTGCGGCGGTTGCAGACCCAGACGGCGAAACAGGGACTCGCGGTAATAAAGTCCCCATTGATAGTAAGAATAGGGAACCGCATAAATACGGCCGCGCCAGGAGACCGTGTCTTTGATCGCCTCGGTGTAATCCGCGTCAAAGTTTTGCGCCCGCCACAGATCGTCAATGGGCTCCACAAACCCTTTACGCACATATTGCAGCAACCGTTCTCCCGCCTGCCAATACAGCACGTCTGCAGGCTCGTTCTTGCTCAGCCAGCGCTCAATGCCCCCTTTATAGGCGTCCTCGTCGTAGGCCAGCCAGCGCACGCGAATATCGGGGTTTTCCTTCTCGAACTGGCGGGATAATTCGTTGAACGCCGCCCGCTGATCGCCGCTGAACACCATCAGCGCCACTTTGAGTTCCTGCGCCTGCGCTGCATGAATCTGAACCGACATTCCAAACGCCAGCCACAGGAACGCGAATAACCACCTTTTATCCTTGCCGCCTAACATAGCGCCATTTCGCCCTCCAGGCGACGCCGTGGACTCGTGCGCCGCTCCGTAATATTTCAGGTAACCGCTAATAGCCTAGACCCTGTCGGCGCATCCAGCCACCCGACGACTTACGCCATGACCCGCACCGGTCCACAGTCATGAGGTCCGTTCAACACGCACTCCGGTCCCACAGGAACGATGCGCGTGGGGTTGATGGTGACGTGGCTGTAGTAGTAATGGCGCTTGATATGCGCCAGATTGACGGTCTCCGCCACGTGCTCATGCTGATACAGCTGACGCATGTATTGGCTGAGATTGGGGAAGTCGGCGATCCGCCGCAGGTTGCATTTGAAATGGCCGTAGTAAACGGTGTCGAAACGGATCAGGGTGGTGAATAAACGCCAGTCCGCCTCCGTCAAAAACTCCCCCGCCAGGAAAGGTTCCCGCGCCAGAATCTCCTCCACTCTGTCCAAGGCGGCGAAGAGCCCGCTGAACGCCTCTTCGTAGGCTTCCTGGGTGGTGGCGAAGCCGCAGCGATACACGCCATTATTGATCTGGGCGTACACCCACTCGTTCACAGCGTCGATACGCTCACGCAGCGGTTCGGGGTAAAAGTCGGCGTGATTGCCGGTCAGATCGTTAAAGGCGTCATTGAACATGCGGATGATCTCTGCAGACTCGTTATTGACGATCGTCTGCGACTGCTTGTCCCATAACACCGGCACGGTGACGCGGCCGCTGTATTGCGCATGCGCCTTCAGGTAAAGCTGATACATGAAATCAACGCCGTACAGGTGATCTGGCAGCCCTTTGGCGGCATCAAACTCCCACCCGTTGTCCATCATGTCCGGAGATACAACGGAAACGCTGATATGCGGCTCCAGTCCTTTCAACTTGCGGAAAATCAGCGTGCGATGAGCCCAGGGGCAAGCCAGACTGACATACAGATGATAACGGCCTGATTCCGCCGGAAATTCATCGTCCGCCGCCGCGCTGACGCGACGACGAAAGCGGGACGCCTCACGCTCGAACCTGCCTCCGCTCTTGGCCGTGTCGTACCATTGATCACGCCAGACTCCGTCGACCAGCAACCCCATAATCCCCTTCCTCCAATAAACCTGTCAAAAACTCACCTTATAAGCTATGCCATTGAATAAAAAGCTTAAAAATTGCGTTAAAAGGTTCGAATAAAGGGAAAGGAGCTAAGCGTGGACAGCGGCTTCAACCGCCGCTTTTACGGAATGCGTCCGGACTGACGCCGAAACGCTGACGGAACATTTTGCAGAGATGGCTGACATCCTGCGCGCCGATTTCATCCGCCAGCACAGCCAGGCTGTGATGAGAATTCAGCAGACGCCAACGCGCATGTTGCAGGCGCATTTCACGCCAATAAGCCCGCGCCGTACAGTCAAACTCGGTCATAAAAAGACGATCCAGTTGGCGACGACTGACCCCGATGGCGGCGGCGATATCGTCCACGTTGAAGGCGTCTCCCAGCCACTGGCGCATCAGGCTGGTCGCGCGCCCGACGCTGCGACCGAGTCCGCCCTCTCGGGACAGCGATCTCAGCGGATGGGTTTCGCTGCGCGCCTCATCCACCAGCATATCCGCCAAGCCTTTCAGGGCCCGGGTTCTCCCGCAATGACGCGCCAGCAACTCCACCGCCAGATCCACCGCGGCGACGCCTCCCGCACAGCTGATGCGCTTGCCGTCGAAGCAATACAACTGCCCGGTGCGGACTTCAATACGGGGAAAAGCGACCTGGAATTCCTGCACATGGCGCCAGTGCATCGCCACTTTGGCGCCTTGCAACAAACCTGCGGCGGCCAGCAGGAAACAGGCGTTGTCGATACTGACCAGCGACAATCCCTGTGCGGCGGCCTTGCGCAGCAGAGGTCCGTATTCGCCGGCAAGCTCCATGCTGCGACGGGCGGTGCGGCCGCCAAACACCACCAGATAGTCAAAATCAGTGAGCCGCGTCTGCGCCGCTGTTTCCTGCACCTCAATGGCGACGCTGCTGCTGGAAACGATCGAGCCCGGCTCCAGGCCAAGCACGCGCCAGGCGCAATAACGCTGTGCGCTGTAATCCTCTTCGTCAGCGCTGAAACGCAGCTTGTCCAGAAATCCACCGAAAGGCAGCATGGTGAACTCCGGCAGCGGCAGCAATAGAAAGCGTACGTCCGGGACGGAGGGTGCAGGTTGAGTCATATTCAGCCGTGAAGTTTCCTTGAATCCTAATGACCAAAATCTACCTTAATACGTCCAGTAATTACCATTTAAATCCGCCTCTGCGCCTTAGACTGCTCACATCACCTATTCACCAAGGCGTTAGCAATGACTCTGCAAACCTGGCTTCTGTTTCTGGCCGCCACCGCCGGTCTGTCCTGCTCACCCGGCCCTAACGGTCTGCTCGCGCTGACCCATGGCGCTCTTTATGGACGCGTCCGCGCCGTCTTTACCATTGCCGGCGGGGTGTTGGGATTTCTTCTGCTGATGCTGTTGTCCATGTTCGGCGTCGGCGCCTTGTTGCAGTCCTCGGAGACGGCTCTGACCATGCTGCAATGGCTGGGTGGGGCTTATTTGATCGGATTGGGGATACAGCAATGGCGCGCGCCGGGGCTGCATTTGCAGTTACAGGACGAAGCCGCCCGCAAGAACAATGCGCGTCTGTTTCGTCAGGGCGCGCTGGCCGCGCTGTCCAACCCCAAGGTGCTGATTTTCTTTGCCGCCTTTCTGCCGCAGTTTGTTGATCCGCAACAGGGGTTGCCTGGCCAGTTCGCCATCATGGCGCTGACCTTCGCCCTGATCGAATTTACGGTCGAGGTACTGCTGGCGCAGGCTGCGCACCGTATCGGGCCCAAGCTGGAGAAACATGGCAAGCGCTTCAATCAGATTTGCAGCGGCCTCTTTATTCTCATTGGTCTCGCCTTGCCGCTCTCTCGCTGAAGCGGCATAAAAAAGGGCGCTCCGCTCAGCGGGCGCCCCTTTGACGACGGGTATTGGCGACAAGGATCACTCGCCTTTGCCGATCTCCCGGTCATAAGCCAGACGCTTGGCGGCGTCCAAGGTCAACATCTGCATAAAGGCGGTGACTTCCGTATCGGAGCCCTGAGGAGCGCCAGCGCCGGCTCCGCCGCCAAAGACGTTGGTCGGCACGGAACGGCGAGCGAACGCGTCCGCCCACAGTTTGTGAATTTCGATTTCCGCATCCAGTTTTTGCGCCAACGCGTTATCCGCTTTCAGGATCACTTCTTTCTGGTAAGCTTCCGCTTCCGCCAGAGTGCGCTTAGTTTCCGCCTCAATGCGGGCTTTTTCCAGATTAATCTCGGCGGTTTCCTTTTCGATGCGGGCCTGCTCTTTCATCTTGGTCGCGGAGGTCACCGCCAGCTGCTTATCGGTTTCCGCTTCAGTGGTTTTCTGAATCTGATCCACTTTGGCTTTGGCCTGACGCTCCGCGACTTCGCGCTCCCCGCGGGCGATCGCCAACAGGCGCTGCTCTTCTTCCTGAATCCGCTGCTCACGGGCAATAGCGCGGTCCGCGCTGGCTTTCTGCTTCAATTGCATACGCTCGACAAAGCGGTTGTTGGGCGTCATGTCGGTGATGCGCGCATCCACCACGCTGATGCCAAACTGGGTGAACTTCTGGTCCTTGCGCCGAGGGGTTCCGTTGGCGTCAGTGACTTTGCGCACAACGAACACCGCTTTGGCTTCGTCGCCATATTCCTCCTGAGAGGCTCCCATCGAAGCGTTGGCGGAACCGGAAATTTTACGCTGCGAGCTGATCAGCATTTCTTCGCGTTTAACGATGTAAATGCCGTTGGACATCTGGTTTTCGAATTCCGTGTTGAACTCGGTGCGTCCGCCGCTGTAGTAATCCTCTGCGCTCATCAGCGACGCCGTGGCCTGCAGGGTTTCCTTGAACGCCGGAATCAACGCTGTACGCAGCAGGTTGGCGGGAGTGCGGTATTCATGGGCCAGGCGGGTGAAGCCTTCCTGATCGGTGGGAATGCTGAAGCGCACGGTGGCTTCCGCCGCCGCGTCCACCTGATCCAGAAACATGATTTTCAGCGGCGGCAGCGCGGCGCTGGTTTCTGAGTTTTCCACTTCAACGTAGGAAACGGTGCTGTCGCCACCTTTCACCGCTTGCACGGTCAGGGCGCGTTTCCAGGCGTTCCAGCGTCCCCACAGGTAAAACTGATAGCCCACGTCGGACACCACGTGCTCATCGCCTAAGATGGTTCTCACGTGATACACATAGCCGGGCTCGGCGTAAAAAATACTGTTCCAGGTAACGACAACAGTCAGGACAATGCCAGTCAAAATGGATATCAATCCAATTGATAAATTGCGCATGGGGATTCCACAAGGTAGGTAAAAAAACCGGCGTATCTTAGAGAAAAATTAATTTTTGGTAAATAACGCCGATCATTGGGTTTATGACCGTCTTCACACTCCCGCCGCAAGCCGACGAATATGGAAAAACTTAGGAAATCACGCCCTCAGAGCGCCACTGAGCTTAACGGCGCCGGGAAAAGCCGCTAGATTATCTGGTGAAGCGACCTATCCCGACCAAGCCAACCGGAAACCGACGTGCGCATTCAATCCAAACTTATTCTGGCGCTGTTGATCGCCACCACGGCCATGTTCGCCGCCATGTATTCGCTAATGCAGTGGAGCTTCGACCGCGGTTTCCTGGATTACGTGAATCGTCGCGATCTGCAGCGGCAGGAGACGCTGATCAACAATCTCCAGCGTTTCTATCGACAAACCGGCAGCTGGGAGCCCCTGCGCCGCGACCATAATCTGTGGCGGCGGCTGTTAGAGGCGGAAGACGACGACCAGCAACCCTGGCGACCGCCTCGTCGCAACGAGGATGATCGTCCCGACCGACCGCACCCGCCGCGTCCGCCGACCTTGCTGGACGCAGACAAGCAGGTGGTGACGGGCCGCTTCCGCAGTGATTTCATCATGGCGCCGATCAAGCTGGGCGATCAGACCATCGGCTGGCTGGCGCTGCCCCCGCGCGTGCGAGTGACGGAGCAAAATGATCTGGCGTTCAGTCAGAGTCAGGATAAGGCGTTCCTGGTTATCAGTACGCTGATGGTGGCTATCGCCCTGCTTATCGCCTTGCCCCTGGCGCGTCAGTTCGTCACCCCCATTAAACGCCTCGCCGTCGCCACACGACAGCTGGCCCAGGGCGCTTATGACGTGGAGCTGAAAGTCTCGGGCAAAGACGAGCTGGGACAACTGGCGCGGGATTTCCATCAACTGGCGCAAACGCTTCAGTCCAATGAAACCGCGCGGCGACGCTGGATTGCGGATATTTCCCACGAGCTGCGCACGCCGCTGGCCATCGCCAAGGGCGAGCTGGAGGCGCTGGTGGACGGCGTTCGCCCCACCAACCGCGACAATCTGCTGTCCATCCAACAGGAAATCGAACACCTGCAAAAACTGATTAACGACCTGTACGAGTTGACCAACGCCGAAGTGGGCGCTCTGCGCTATCAAAAAGACGAAGAGGACCTGCGTCTGATTCTGCAGCACGCACTGGACAGGCATCACGCCAATTTCACCGCCGCCGGCTTTCAACTGATTCACGATCTGGCCCCCAGCCCCGCCATGGTGTGGGCGGACGCCACGCGATTAAGCCAGTTGCTCGATAATCTGTTCAGCAACACCTGCAAATACGCCGACCCCGGCGCCCAGGTGCGCGTCTCTCTCAATGTCGACCATGAAGAAGTGCGGCTGCGCATCGAGGACTCCGGTCCCGGCGCGCCGGACGAAGCCCTGCCCAAGCTGTTCGATCATCTTTACCGGGTGGAGAACTCGCGCAACCGCAACACCGGCGGCTCCGGTCTGGGACTGGCGATTTGCCGCAAAATCGTCGAAGCTCATGAAGGCGATATCAGCGCCTCGCGATCGCCACTCGGCGGACTGGCCATCGACGTGACTTTGCCGGCTTATCACGAGTGACGCCGGCCGACCTTATCTGAATACAGCGGAGACAACGCACATGCCTCAGAACCGCATACTCATCGTGGAAGATGAGCCAAAGCTCGCCAGTCTGCTGAAGGACTATCTGCAACAGGAAGGCTACCAATGCGACATCATTGGCGACGGTCAGCAGGCGTTGGAGAAAATCCGCGCCGGCGCGCCTGACCTGATTCTGCTTGATCTCATGCTGCCGGGTCTGGACGGCTTGTCCGTGTGTCGGGAGGCGCGTCGCTTCACCGATACGCCCATCATCATGGTGACCGCCCGGGTGGAGGAAATCGATCGTCTGCTTGGGCTGGAGCTGGGCGCGGACGACTACGTCTGCAAACCCTTCAGCCCGCGCGAGGTGGTGGCCCGGGTCAAGGCCATCCTGCGGCGCGTGCGCGGTGCGCCTGCGGGAGAAGAACAGGCCCTGGCGCTGGACCCGTCCCGTTATCGAGCGGTCCTGAGGGGCAAGCCGCTGGAGTTGACCGCCATAGAGTTTCAATTGCTGAAAATGCTGGCGGATGAACCTGGCCGCATCTTCTCCCGCAATCAGCTCATGGACGGCATCTATCAGGATCACCGCATCGTCAGCGATCGCACGGTGGACAGCCATATCAAAAAGCTGCGCAAGAAAATCGCCGAGCTTTCTCCCGACCATGACTACATCCATTCCGTCTATGGTCTGGGCTATAAATACGAAGGATGACAGCGCTGTAATCCCTGTTCCTTAATGCCTCCACAATTCCTGCACATTTCGGGCTTAGATTGATAATCACACAAAGCCAAACAGGAAATTGAGGAAAAAGGTTATGAAAAAATTCGCTGCATTCACCCTGACATGTTTAATCGCCGCCAGCGGATTCGCACTGGCCAAGGGCGGCCCCCATCAAGGCCCGAACATTGACCGTCTGGCGGAAGAGCTGGCGCTGACGGATGACCAGAAAACGCAGTTCGAAACCATTATGGAAGAGAGCCGCGAGCAACGTCACACCCTGATGGAGCAATACAAACCGCAACGTGAAGAAATGCACACGGCGATGGAAAATCTGCGCACGCAAACCGACGCCAAACTGGGCGCCGTACTGAACGCGGAGCAGATGGAAAAACTGAAAGAAATGCATGAGGCGCGCGGCAAGCATAAAGAACGTCGCCCTCATCCTGAGAACTGCGATAAAGGCGACGACGAAGAGGTATAACACCGCTTCCGTTGCAGGCTCCCCTTCTTCGCCGGCCGCCCCAAGGGCGCGCCGGCTTTTTTACGTCTGTTCGATGCTTAGTCCAGTTTGATGGAGCGCAGGTGCGCAGCGCGCACGCGGGCGGTCTCCATGGGATCAAGTCGCTCTTCCAGATGCGCTTTCAAGCGCTGCCCGGCGACAAGCGTGGCGTCTTCGTTGTTGATGATAGGCATGGGGTAATCCTGCCCGATCACGCAGCCGGACATGATCTGTTCCGCATGAGGCATTTTCCAGGGCGCATGCAGATACGCGTCGCTCACTTCCCGTAACGCCGAACATTCCGCCCGGATAAATTTGCCGGCGGGATCGAGTCGATGGGATTCGGTGACCGGGTTGTAAATCTTCTGCTCAAACATCCCCGTGGTTCCGGCGAACTGCTGCGTCAGCGGAAAATGCACCGCGGGGTCATAGTCGATAGACAGCCGCGCCAGATGCAACGCCGGTTCACGCCAGTGCAGCCATAGCTGATTGGCGGCGAAGGACATCAACAACCCGCGCAACTGGTAGTTGATCCAACCGTACTGAATCAGCGCCTTCATGGCGGCGTCGATAAGGGGAAAGCCGGTCTCGCCGTTCTTCCAGGCGTCGAACTTGGCTTCTTCGAACTGATGCTCGCGCAACCCGTTGAAGCTTTTATGCAGATTGAGCGACTCCATGCCCGGCTCATCCTCCATCTGCTGCATGTAATGGCTGCGCAGGTACAAACGGGACAGAAACTCGTTTATGGACTTCACCCAGTCCGCGGAGCGGCGGGAATGATAGGTCTGCAACGCGCGTCGGGATTGCTGCACCGTCTCGCGTAAGCTAATGACGCCGTGGGCCAGATAAGGGCTCAGGCGCGAACCGCCGTCAAAGGCCGTGGCGGGATAGTGAGTGTCACGGAAGTAGTTTTGCCCACGCGCCTGCAGAAAACTCTTCAGCTCCTGAGCGGCGGCGGCGCGTCCGCCCGCCTGACGCAACACGCAGGGGGTAGGATCGGCGCCGATAGTCTCAGGCCAGACTTCCGGCTTGAGCGGCGACGTGCCCACCATCGGCAAAGTTTTGGGGCTGGGGTAACGGGGCTGCGCCATGAAATCCTTCCAGGCGGCTTGCCAACGCTCTGCGCCGGTGGCTCGCCGCAGCACGCCGCAGACAGGCCATTCCCGCCACAGCACGCCGTTGCGACGACACCATTCCCGCACAATCTGATTGCGCCGGTTACACCATTGCACGCCGGTTTCCTGGTGGGAGTACAGCTCAAAGACGCCGAAGCGGCTTTTCAGGTATTCCAGCACGTTGATCATGCTGTCATGCATGAACCACAGGGGTTGCCCCAGCTTGCTCAACGTCTGGTCAAGCTCCAGCAGCGTTTCCCGCACAAATCCCCAACGCCGTTCGCCAGCGTCAGGCTGCGCCCAATACTCCGGCTCCGCCACATACAGCGGCGCCACCGGACCTTGTCGGGCGGCGTGATAAAGCGGCCCATGATCGGTGACCCTGAGGTCACGTTTAAACCAGACAACCCTTACTGTCACTGACTCCACACCTGATCAGACTCACACCATCAAAACGCTTAGACTCCCCGTTATACTGTCCCGACCCGCTATCCGTTTTATGCGCGGGCCGGAGTGTTCCTTCGCCTTACGCAGTCTTTCTACCGCGTTTAAGCGTTCACAGCCAAATAAATAGTTGTAATTTAAGTGTCGGCAATGACGCCTAAAGTTGCAACAAATTGCCGATTTTGCGATGCGGTAGCGGTTCTTCGCCGCACACCTTAGCGATCTGATCTCCCGGACGCACCAGCCGACGGTGAGTGCGCGCCATCAGATAACCCGCCGTGCGTGCGCGCACCGGCGTCCGTTGATTCGGCTCGCCGCCATCCAGACTAACGATCTCAGCGAAGACATCGCCCTGCTCCAGCCAGGCGTCCAACGGCTTCTGGAACACCAGCAAACCGGCGGCTTCCGCTTTCATGGAATCCACGGACTCCAACGGGCTGACATGGATATCGTCCAGTTGCAGCGCCTGTGCATCGCCCCGAATCAGATTTTCGCTGACCAGATAATTGAACAGATTGGCGGCGTCGACGGCGGCCAGTTCATCGGAGACGTCGTATTGACCGCGATACTCCACCGTCACCGCCAGCTTCGGCATTTCCATGGGATTATCGGGAAAATCCTTCTGCAGCCAGTGCCAGGGTTGCAGGTGGGAGCCGTCAAAGGCGACGACTCCGTCCAGGTCCTCCGTCAACAGATAACGGGCGCCAATATGGCGACACAGGTCCTGCGCTTTCTCCGCCTGACGTTTGACGGAATACACGTGGGCGCTGGAGTGATCGTCGCAATGCAGGTCGAAGACGTAGTCCGCGTCGATGGACAACGCCAACAGAGTTTTCTTCAAAGCGGTGGTTTCATCTTCCGCCAGCTCCGCCGCCACGGCGGCGCGCAAGGCCTCGCGCACCAGTTCGTTGTTGGTTTCCAGATCGGAGCCGAGTCGACCTTCCACACTGTCGCGAGCGTCCAGATACAGGTCCGCAAAGTTGCGGTTGAAATTGCCGGTTCCGGTGAGGTCGAAGCGCCCCGCCACATAGCCGAACACATTCTGAGACAGTCCAACGGGATTGGCGTAAGGGACTACGATGATTTCACCCTGAATCGCGTTCTGGCGCTCCGCCTCCTGCAATAAGGTCAGCAGATGCTGCAGCACCAGCAGACCCGGCCACTCATCCGCATGCAGACCGGCTTGAAAATACACTTTCGGGCGCGCATCCGCTTGTCCCAGCCGATGGACAAGCAATTCCCGACGGGTGCCGGGGGACGGGCTCATCAATTGAATACGCTCGGTTCGCATCATTCACCTCTGAATAAATTCCATGCCTTCAATAGCGCAGTCGTCAAGTGCGCACTATAGCATTAAAGTATTAGCTAAACGCGATGCCAAAGTGGGCCGCCATGCAACCGCAGCGAATCGCCTGGTGCAATTTTTTACTGCCTGTGCTGGTGGCCCATGCCGCCTGGCTGTGGAGCACTCTGCTCGGCGCCATCGATGGGTGTCTGCCGTACTGGGACGGTTGCGTGTCCATCAGCAAAGCGGCGCGCTCCAGCGACGCCCTGTATCTGTTTCGCGCCGGCATGATCATTCACGCTGTCTTACTGCTCGCCTTCTGGTTACAAGCAGGCGCTTTCCTCAAGCTGCATCAGTCTTCGAGCAGCGTAGTCCGCGCCATGCAGTGCCTGGGCGCCATCGGCGCGCTGTTTCTGGTGTTATACGCAGACTTCCTCGGCGTGGACGGACGCATTTACCGACTGTTGCGCCAGTACGGCGTCACCATTTATTTCTCTTTCACCGTGCTGGCGCAGATGCTGTTATTGCGAAGTCTCCTGACCCTGTCCCGCACCTCCGACTGGCGCCGCAGCGCCCGCGTGCAGACGTGGCTGCGGGCGAAATCCTGGCTATGCTGGTGGATGCTGGCGCTGGGTCTGGCCAGCGTCGCCAACAGCCTGTTACTGCAAAATCCCGCAAAGGATCGTTGGGAGAATGTCATTGAGTGGTTTTTTGCATCCAGCATGACCACCTATTTCGCCTTCACCGCCATGATCTGGCGTCGTCTGGGCTATCGTCAGCGCCCACACCTGGACGCCTCCCGCCATTAAAACCGGTCCAAATATTAAAACCTGTCCAAAAAGAAAAAATGCACCGTAATGGAGCAGTCAGGATTAGATTTAGGGCACGAAATCTTTCCTTCAATCTCCGTAAAATCTACGCAAAATAAAATAAAATCCATATTTATCAATTGGTTAATAAGGCATGACAAGGTTGGCACAGTCTGTGCGATAAACAGGGTGAAGAGATTTCGCTAAGTTGTTACAGGCTTAACGTTTCTTCATCAATAGTCAGGGTACTTCTTTTGTACAACGACTGTTACCTCTACGCTCGTGCCTTAAGCCTCGCGATGGGACCAGGATGGACTTTTTAATAGGGACACCCCGGAAGCGAGGCATTTTTTTGTCTGCGCGCCAGACGCCTTCGGCCTTCTTTCCCCTACTTTCGCCCTTTGTAAGCATTTGTTAAGCCTATCAACGAATTTCCGCTTGCTCCCCGCTAGATTGACTCGCTCACAAAAACAAAAAGGACAGGGAACACCATGCGAATCCACTGTGGCGCACTGCTTATCGTCAGTCTGCTGACGCCGCTTCTGAGCGCCTGCGGCGGCGAGAAATCCGATGTATCCACTCTGCGCGACCCTCGCGAGCCGGAGCAACCGCCGCCGCCCAACGCCAACTTTCACGGAGTGGTGCTGGACGGTTATCTGCGTCAGGCCAAAGTCTGGCTGGATTTGAATGGAGATTATCTCGCCGGCGATGACGAGCCTGCAGTGATGAGCGGCGCCGGCGGAGAGTATGAATTCACAGCGGAACAACTGGCTGCCGTGAACGACCCCAAGCTCTACCCGCTCATGGCCTATGCGCTTCCCTGCGTCACTCAGGATGAAGACCTGATGAACGCCGCCGTCCCTCCCGCCACGGATTGCGCATCCAGCGAACCGGGACTGGTGGATAAAGCCTATTTTCTGATGGCGCCGCCCGGAAGCCCGGTCATTTCCCCGCTGACCACGCTGGTGCGCATGCAGTACGACCTGATGCGGGAGGAAGACCCGGAAGCCACCGTCGAGCAGGCGCACCAGCGCGCCCGTGAGCGGGTGGGCTTCAACAACAATTATCTGTTCGATTACGTCAAAAGCGGACAGTATCGCCACCACGTCTACGCCAAGGCTTTCGCCATGGCGTTACAGAACATGATGACGGAAGAGGCGCAAAGTATTGACGCCGCCCAGCGTCTCGACAATCTGGACGCCACCAAAGTGAAAGTCATGGGCGCCAGTCTGCTGCACAACGCGCCGAAAATCGCCTATGCGGCGGCGGGCGTCATGAAGGATATACGCTCCACGGAAGACTTTGCGGCCTATGATTTCTCTCCCTGGAAAACATCACTGCAGTATGAAAATGCCCTTAACGATCCCCTTTCGATCAAGCAAATAAACTGGTACGTGCATCCGGACACGGAAAGCGCGGCGCTGGAGGGACGCAATGACAACGATGTGAAGCTACTCGCCCTCGCCGGCGTACAGGACCCCCAACGCAAGCACGTTGGTCGCGCCGGACTGACCTACGATTCCAAAGGCGCGGTCGCGGCGGTGCGTCTGGATGGCGGCGTGGATATGAGCCGTCGCGCCCTGTCTCTGGACGCCTATGTCTCCTCCCTGACCCTGGACCCGTTGTATACGGAAATTTCGCCCGCGGACGGCGAGTGGGACGTCGTCAACGCACTGACGCTGGATCGCGGTCGTTGGGTGGAAACGTTCAACAAGGTCGGCGACGCCGTGTTAAGCCAGCGCACCAGTGAGACGGTTACCGGCCAGATGAGACCGCAAAAAGACGCAGGCGCGGGGCTCGTGCGCATCAATTCCTACTCCACCGACAGCGCAACCCACAATCAGGTGCTGGTCAAACGCGCTTTCGTCTTTGACGGCGACGGACATTTGTCCAATGACACCTACGATAACAATCTGGAAAAGCTGAACACGCAATACGCCTACGCCAGCGACGGCAGACTGAACGGCATGCGCACCTTTACGGACAGGCCGGAGAGTTCCTGCGTTACGGAGCCGGGGTGCGAGATAGCGACCTCCAACTTTACCTACGACGCCGACGGCCGCAAACTGACACGACGTTATACCGACATTCATGACTCCGGTTTCGAATGGTGCGAACACTACGTGTATCGGGAGGATGGGCTGTTGGATTACGTCTATCTGGAACGTTACTCCGTGGACGCCGAACCCCAGGGCGAAGAGGGCGACGTCATTGTGCTGGTCACTTACGAGTATGACGCATTACATCGCCTGATGGAGTAACCTATCCGCTTCCATAAACGGACAGGAACCGACGCAGAATAATGAAAGCTTCTCTCAGACTACTGGCGGTGGTGGGGGTCATCTTACTGACCTACTTTTTGTTCTCGCCTGCGGTCATTGATCCGGAAGCCTATGACGCCCCATCGGCGCCGGATCTGGAAGGGCCTTACGCCCCGAATCAAAAGCTGTTGGATGCGGAATTAATCGGCCAGGGGCGACTGGACGGCCCTGAAGACGTGGATCAGGACGCCGAGGGCGCCGTTTACGCCGGGCTCGCCAACGGCGACATTATTCGCATCAACAAAGACGGTGAATTTGAAGTGCTCGCCAATACCGGCGGACGTCCGCTGGGCATTGAGTTCAATCCGGCCGGCGATCTGATTGTGGCTGACGCGGCAAAAGGATTATTACAACTCGATAACGCGGGCAAGCTCACCGTGCTGACCAGCAAGGCGGACAACCTGCCTTTCGGCGTCGCGGACGACGTAGATGTCGCCAAAGACGGCGTGATTTACTTCAGCGACGCCAGTTGGCGCTGGGGCGTGCATGAGCATCGCTTCGATCTTATCGAGAGCCGTCCACACGGACGCCTGCTCCGTTACGATCCCGCCACCGGCGCCACCACGGTTCTGCTGGACGACCTGTACTTCGCTAACGGCGTGGCGCTGTCGCAAAACGAGGATTTTGTGGCGGTGTGCGAAACCGGGCGCTACCGGGTACGTCGTTATTGGCTGCAGGGTCCCAAACAGGGGACCAGCGATATGTTGATCGAGAATCTGCCCGGATTCCCCGATGGCGTCTCCAGCAACGGAGCGGGAGAATTCTGGATCGCGCTGATAGCGCCGCGCAACGGGATACTGGATTTCATCCACTCGTTTCCCTGGTTGAAAAGCCGCATGTCCAAGCTGCCGGAAGCTTTGCAACCGCAGGCGGAGCGTTATGGATTCGTGCTGGGAATTAATGAGCAGGGAGAGGTTTTACACAACCTGCAGGACCCGGAGGGCGAGCGCCTGCACACCATTACATCCGTGGAGCAAGTCGGCGACATCCTGTTGTTCGGCACCTTGACCGGAGACCGGATCGGCCGTTTATCTTTAACCCGCAGTGAAAGCGAAAGTCCGGGACTTTAACCGGACCCGCAAACAGATTAAGCGACGCCGTCCGCCAGTTTGGCGATACTGTTCGCTCTGTCAGTGATCCAATGGGACGACTGACTAAGGTGAGTGTCAATCATGCGGATCAGCTCGCGGTTGCGCACCAGCAGATCGCTGTAGAAGTTCACCATCGTTTTGTTCGGGTTCGGGGTGCGTAATAACTCTTCGAGTTCTTTTTCCGCCAACGCTAACTCTTCCTGCAAGCGACAACGCTGAGCCTCAAGGGTGTTCATGGCTTACGACTTCCTGTTGTTGTTTGGCCTCCCGTAGCGCCCGCCGTCGGGATAGGTAAAAACCAGTATATCCACAATCCTTCCACAATTGGAGAAATAGTTCAAAATTTAACCTTAATACACATTTCTAACCGTAACACACACAGTGCGGTTACATAACGCTAACCCTCGCTAAAACTAACGTTACAGGCCTCCCTGACGCCAGGACGGGGCGAGAGTGTCCAGTTTTCAGGCGCCTGCGCCAGTTTTTGCTATGCTGAATGTAGAACGTTCCAAGCTTATCCGTAAATTTGAGGCGCACATGACACCCGCAAAAATATCCGATGCCTGCACCGAGTTCCTCAGCTTGATCGAAGTGTTGGACGATGCCTATTGGGAGGCGTCCACCATCACTAACAAGGATACGATTTATGATGTGCTGAGCGTATTCCAGCAGGAAGCGGCGGAGCTGAATAAGCTCAGTATCCAGGACCACCATTATCCCTATGAGATGATCACCGAAGGCATTCGACAGGTCAGCCCCAAACTGCATCGTTTGCAGGCGTCCGTCTCTCAGGTGGTGGAGCGCACCCAGACCCAGGTCAGACTGCGTCAGTTATTGAAAAACGTCATGTTGATTATCGAACAACAGGCTAACCGCTGGTCCAGTCACGAGTAATTCCACGCCCCGAATTCGCGTCGTTCCGACTATAGTGCGAGCGGCGCGCATTGCAGATTGATTTGCCGGATCAACGCCGCCAATCGCGGCAGATGGTGCGCCAGCAAAGCCAGACCCGACGTCAGCAACGCCACGGAAATCTCCCGATCCGGGTCCGCCCAACAGAACTTATTGATCAGTCCGATATGACCGAAGGCGCGCTCCGTGCGCGGTCCCCATAAACCCACCGGATCTCCCCCCAGCATAAAGCCGGCGCTGTAGCGCATGGGGATCATCATCGTACGATCGAAGGTGCAGCCGCCGAACTCCTGCGTCGCCCGTTTTACGGTGACGGGTTGCAGAATCCTCCGTCCGCGCCACTCGCCGCCATTCAACAGCATCTGGAAAAAGCGCGAGGTTTCCTCCGCCGTCGCATAGAGGTTGGCGGCGGGGATAATGGCGTCCATCCAGCGTCGCTCATTGGAAATGTTCGCCGCCGCCGACATGTCCGCGCCCAAAGCGCGTTTAAGCGCCCAGGACACGGGAAACGGCGCCTCGGGACCGGTGGCGTAATTACGCGCGACGGCATGCTTCCCGGCTTCCTCCAGGCCAAAGGTAAAGTACTTCATCTCCAGCGGCGCACGCAGCGTCTGTTCCAGATATTCTGTAATGCCAGCGCCTGTTACTTTCTCCAGCACCCTTTGCAGCACAAAACCGCCGGTGATGGCGTGGTAAGCCAGCTTGCCGCCGTCCACCGCGATAGGTTTGGCGGCGCACAGCAGTTTCCACACTTGCTCCTGATCGTACAGCGTGTCGAGGGATTCATGGGTGGGAAGACCGGGAATGCCGCCACGGTGGGAGAGAATCTGGTGAATCGTGATATTGCGTTTGCCGCGCTGGCCGAATTCCGGCAAGTAGAAGCTGACCGGGTCCAGCAGATTGATCAGCCCGTCTTCCGCCAGCTTGTGCATCAACACCGCCGTCACCGCCTTGGAAGCGGAAAACAGGCATACCGGCGTGGCGGTGGTCATGGGTTGGCGGAACTCATCAGACGCGTCGCCGGGGCCGCCGCCACTGGCGTAGCCTATCGCGCGATTGAGAATGACGCGGCCTTTGCGACGCACGCACAAGCTGATGGCCGGCTGGGTGCCGGTGGCGTATAGACGCTCCACCGCTCGCCAGATCTGCTGTACGCCTTCCGGCGCCACATCCACCCGTTCCGGACAGACTTCCAGACCCTCATCGATGACGCTCACCTGCGCCGGATCAGCGGCGACCTCCGCCAGGCGCAGAGGATTTCGCAGTAGACTCAACATAACAGCACTTCCACGTTGGCGGAAAAAAACGTCCCACGTAGCTGTTAAATTCTAGACGCTTTTACACAGATGCCCAGAGCGAGACAGCGTTTTTCCCTGAGCAACTGCGTGGCCTGCTATGACAGGGTCACCGGAATATAGTGATCCGCCAGCAGCGCCACGAATAACAGCATCAGATAGGTAATGGAGTAGCGGAATGTCTTGATGGCCGCATGCTTGCGCGAATCCCGCCACATCGCCCAGGCCCAGTCCAGGAAGCGCAACCCCAGCGCCAGCGCGGAGACAAAATAGATCCAGCCGCACATGCCGGTGATAAATGGCAGCATGGTGGCGGCGAATAGCATAAAGGTGTACAGCAGAATGTGCAGCTTGGTGTAGCGGTCGCCATGGGTCACCGGCAGCATGGGCACGCCGGCTTTGGCGTACTCGTCTTTGCGATGCACCGCCAGCGCCCAAAAGTGCGGCGGCGTCCAGGCGAAAATAATCAGCACCAGCAACAGCGCGTGGGGGTCGACGGTTCCGGTCACAGAGGTCCAGCCCAACAGAGGCGGCGCAGCGCCCGCCAGCCCGCCCAGCACGATATTTTGCGGCGTGGCCCGTTTCAGGAACAGGGTATACACCACCGCGTAGCCAATCAGCGACGCCAGGGTCAGCCAGGCGGTCAGGGGATTCACGCCCCAGGCCAGAATCGCCATGCCCACCACCGCCAGAGCGAAGGCGAATGTCAAAGCGTGCAGGTTATCCACGCGCCCCTGCACAATAGGACGTTTTTGCGTACGCGCCATCACCGCATCGATTTTCTGGTCGACGATATGGTTGATCGCCGCCGCGGAAGACGCCAGCAAAGCGATGCCGAGGTTACCCAGAATCAGCGCATTCCAGGGCATGCCCTGGTCGCTGGCGAGCAACATGCCCACCACCGCGGTCAGCATCATCAGAGCCACCACCCGGGGCTTGCACAGTTCGTAGTAATCGCGCCAGCCGGCGGCGGCCGTAGTGGAAGCGGTATTTTTCATGAGCGCACCTCTTTGGCAGTCCATAAACGGTATGTCACCCATACCAGGGAAATCAGCAGCAATGCCGCCACGCCGTTGTGGGCCACCGCCACAGGCAATGGCACGAGCGCCACCACATTGGTTACGCCCAGCGCAATCTGCAGGAGCAGCAGCGCTCCAGTCAGACCCAGGCTGCGCCGGAGAGGCGATCCCTGGGAGCGGCGCCAGGCGGCGATCAGAAAGCCGCCCAATACCAGCAGCACGGCCACCGCGCCCAGGCGATGGGTCATGTGAATCGCGACTCTGGCCTCGTTATGCATCAGCCCGCCGAGATAATTGGGGCCGATGGTCTGAGTGAGATTAAAACCGTGCTGAAAATCCATCTCCGGCCACAGTTTTTCCTGGCAGGTTGGGAAATCGGGACAGGCGACAGCGGCGTAGTTCGACGTCACCCAGGCGCCCAGAAAAATCTGTGTGGCCAATAACGCCACGGCGAGCAACGCCAGCGGCCTGAGTCGACGCCAGCGCCGCAGCGTTTCCGCAGAGACCGTCAGCGGTCTATCAAGGAGCCGCATGGCCGTCAGCGTCAGCAGGGTGAGTGTGCAGAAGCCGCCGAGCAGGTGCGCGCTGACGACTTGCGGCCAGAGCTTGAGTGTGACAGTCCACATGCCGAACAGCCCCTGCAGAACCACCAGGGCGCACAAAAACAGAGTCAGTTTGCGAGGCGGCCGACGCGCGCCAGGAACAGAGTTGGGGGAAACATCGCGCCAGGACAGCGCGGCGATGGCGAATATCAACAGGCCCAGACCGCTGGCGAAGTAGCGGTGCACCATCTCCGGCCAGCCCTTATGCGCCTCTACTGGCGCGTGGGGAAAACGGGCTTCGGCAATTTCGATCTCATGCGCCTCGTTCGGCACCGTAAGAAAGCCGTAGCAGCCAGGCCAGTCAGGGCATCCCAGACCGGCGTCCACCAGACGGGTGTACGCGCCGAGCAGAATCACGCAGAAGGCCCAGACCGTGGTCAGGATAACCAGGCGACGCAGCCACTGCAGACGCGGGTTTACGACAGCCGACGTCACTAGCGCCGGCGGGGCGACATAGTCCATTTTCCAAACGCCTCTTGTTATTGTTGTTACTGCATTCGGAAGACGTTGATTTTACTGCCGGCTCAACGGCTCCCTGAGGAAGTCTTCAGACTCACTCTAACCAATCTTGGATACTTTGAGAAGCCGCTTAAGATCCTCCAGGATCGCCTTGCCGTCGTGCTTCTCTGAGTAATGCATCATGATGTTGCCCAGCGGGTCCATCAACAGCATATCGTACGGTTGCAATTGAATATTGTGCTTGTCCAACTTTGCGCGCAGCCCCTCCATGTCGGCGCTGGAAAAAGGCGCCGGCAGCATACGGGGATAGTCGTTCAATGCTTGTTGCAGCGCCGCGTCGCCGGTTCCCGCCAGCAACGCCCGGCCCACGCGATCCGCTTCTTTTCCCAGCGCGACATTAATCTGACGGGACAGGTATAACGCCTGCAAACAGCGCTCACTGCAGGCGTCTCCGGCGACGGTGACCATCAGCCATTGCCGTTTGCCGTCAGCCTGGGTGATTTCATCCAGCCGCGTTTCCGGCAGGCTCACGCCGATCTCTAGGGCGTCCAGAGGAGGAATGATCAGGTCGCCATAATTGGTGGTGCCGGACGGAATGCCGATACGACCGAAATACATCACCATCGCCGCAATAAGGGGGGTCGCAGCCACCAGGATGATGCCCCAGAGTTTGAGTCGCCCACGGGACGGAGGCGCGTTTTCAACCATGGCCAGTTGTTCCAATGTCTGTCTCTCCTGCTGCTTGTAATTGCTTATCTTCACTATCGCCGCGACGCCATTTCCAGATCGTCAGCGCCACCAGCGCTAACGCCATGGCGAACCATTGCACGGCGTAACCATAATGTTTTTCCGGGCCCATCACCACGGGCTCCCAGACAGTCGTCAGCGCGCCAGGCTGGTTCGGGTCGAGCCGCAACACCCAATCCGCCAACCTGCCGGGCACGCGTTCGCGGACTTCCTCAAGCTTGAGAATCTGCACTCGATAGGGCGCGGAGATTGACGTTTCATTCGCGCCCATGGAGTAGCTGTCCGTGAGCTGGTCCGCGCGTCCTTCCAATGTCAGCCGTCCCGGCGCGGAAGGAATCGTCGGCAGCACGCTTCGGTCCAAATCTCCCGGTATCCATCCCCGCTCCACCAGCACGCATGCGTCATCGCGGAGGCAGAAAGGCGTAAATACCCGATATCCGAAGCGGCCTTCCCGTATCTGGTTGTCCAAAAGCCAGTCGCCTGACTCAGAGTAAACGCCGGACACTGACACTCGCGCATAGCGCGGCGGCTCCTGCAGATTGTCCTGAGATTGCGGCGCTTTGTTCTGCATGGTCTGATAGGCCTGCAGCCACTGTTCTTTTTCCTGCGCCCGCAGCAATTGCCAGCAACCCAGCCCGACCAAAACCGGCAGCAATAACAGGCTGAAGAGCAGGATTTTCCAGTTCACTCATTCCCATCCCGACACGTCGGCCAGAAGCCCGCAGACATTTTCGCCAGCGGCGTTTTCACGCGGATGCTGCGCGCATAGTTTGTCTGCAATGTCTTTGTTATAGTGGGCTGAAAAAATAAGAGGGAACCCATGAAAATCCTTGTTTTGTTACTACTTACAGGCGCAGTCGTCAGTCTTTTCAGCGGTTTGTTTTTTCTGGTCAAGGATGACAGCACCAGTAAACGCACCGCTAAAGCGCTCACCTATCGCGTGGGCTTTTCCGTCGCCCTCATCGTCGTGCTGCTCGTCCTGATGTTCAGCGGGCATTTGCAGTTGAATCCGACGCCCCACTGATCGTTGGGACGCCGCCGGAGTCACCGCTCCGGCGAGGTCAAAAGACCCGACGCAAGCATCGGGTCAGTCATCAGACTACATGATGTAAACCAGCACAAACAGGCACACCCAAACCACATCCACGAAGTGCCAATACCAGGCGGCGGCTTCAAAACCGAAGTGATGCTCCGCCGAGAAATGGCCTTTCATATAGCGCAGCAAAATAACGGTCAGGATAATCGCCCCAAGCGTCACATGCATACCGTGGAAGCCGGTCAGCATAAAGAACGTAGTGCCATAAATGCCGGAATCCAGCGTCAGGTTCAGCTCATGATAGGCTTCTATGTACTCGTAAACCTGAAAGCCCAGGAAGACCGCACCCAGCAGAATGGTCAACGCCAGCCATAACTTCACTTTGTCGCGATCATTCTTTTTGATGGCGTGATGGGCGAAGGTGATGGTGACGCTGGAAGTCAGCAGCAACACAGTGTTGAGCAACGGAATGCTCCAGGGATTGATGACCGCTTCCGGCCCTGGGAACACCTTCGGATCCGGGTTATGAAGCAAGGGCCAGGAGCCCTCGAAATTCGACCACAGCAAGGTGTTCATAGTGCCTTCGCCTTCGCCGGCCAACCAGGGCACGGCCAGGAAGCGCACGTAGAACAGCGCGCCGAAGAAAGCAGAGAAGAACATCACTTCGCTGAAGATAAACCAGGACATGCCCCAGCGGAACGAGCGGTCCATTTGAGCGTTGTACAATCCAGCCATGCTTTCCTTGGCTACATTGCCAAACCAGCCAAACAGCATGTACACCATCACTGCAACGCCGATACTGAACATCCACCAGCCGGTGCTGGTGTCGCCGCCGCTTTTGTTCACCATCACCGTCGCCAGACCGGAAAGGGTCAAAAACAGCCCCACCGTCGCGATGATGGGCCACTTACTCTGTTCCGGTACGTAATAACTTTGTTGAGTCGCCATAGGTCCTCCCGTGGCAGTTATTTTGTTCTTGTTATCTCAATACCCTTGCGCGCCTACTTCACAGTAGGCGGCTCAGAGAAGCTGTGGTAGGGAGCCGGAGACGGCAACGTCCATTCCAGTCCGTCCGCGCCTTCCCAGACCTGAGCGGTGGCTTTCTTACCGCCCCGGATGCATTTGATAACAATAAACAGGAACAGCAGTTGCGTGGTTCCGAAAACGAACGCGCCAACGCTGGATATCTGGTTAAAGTCGGCGAATTGCAGAGCGTAGTCAGGAATCCGCCGCGGCATGCCGGCGAGCCCTACGAAGTGCATCGGGAAGAAGGTCATGTTCAAGCCAATGAACGACATCCAGAAGTGCACTTTGCCCAGCGTTTCGTCGTACATGTTCCCGCACCATTTCGGCAACCAGTAATAGGTGGCGGCGAAGATGGAGAAGATCGCGCCCGGCACCAGCACGTAGTGGAAATGCGCCACCACGAAATAGGTGTCGTGATACTGGAAGTCCGCCGGCGCGATGGCCAGCATCAAACCGGAGAAGCCGCCGATGGTGAACAGAATCACGAAGGCCACCGCGAACAGCATCGGGGTCTCAAAGGTCAGCGAGCCGCGGAACATGGTGCTGACCCAGTTGAACACTTTCACCCCGGTGGGGACGGCGATCAACATGGTGGCGTACATGAAGAACAGTTCTCCTGCCAGCGGTATGCCGACGGTGAACATGTGGTGCGCCCATACCACGAATGACAGGATCGCAATCGACGCCGTGGCGTACACCATGGAGGGATACCCGAACAGCGGTTTGCGGCTGAAGGTAGGAATAATCTGCGACGCCACGCCGAAGGCGGGCAGGATCATGATGTACACTTCCGGATGGCCGAAGAACCAGAATACGTGCTGGAACAGCACCGGATCGCCGCCGCCTTCCGCTTTGAAGAAGCTGGTGCCGAAGTTGATGTCCATCAACATCATGGTGACGGCGCCCGCCAGCACCGGCATAACCGCTATCAGCAGGAAGGCGGTGATCAGCCAGGTCCACACGAACAGGGGCATTTTCATCAGGGTCATGCCCGGCGCCCGCATGTTCAGAATGGTGGCGATCACGTTAATGGCTCCCATGATGGAGGAGATCCCCATCATGTGCACTGCGAAGATGAAGTAGTTCACGCTCGCCGGCGCGTAGGTGGTGGAGAGAGGCGCATAGAAAGTCCAACCGAAGTTAGGACCGCCGCCTTCCATCAACAGTGTGGATAACAACATGGCGAAAGCGAATGGAAGAATCCAGAAGCTCCAGTTGTTCATTCTGGGCAGCGCCATATCCGGCGCCCCGACCATCATGGGAATCAGCCAGTTGGCGAGCCCTACGAAGGCGGGCATAACCGCCCCGAACACCATGATCAGACCGTGCATGGTGGTCATCTGATTGAAAAATTCCGGATGGACGATCTGCATGCCTGGTTCGAACAATTCCGCCCGAATCACCAGGGCCATGGTGCCCCCGATGAGAAACATGGCGAAACTGAACCACAGGTACATGGTGCCAATGTCTTTATGGTTGGTGGTGAAGAGCCACCGCTTGAAGCCTTTAGCCGGACCGTGATGGTGATGCGCGTCAGCGCCTAGTACCGCACTCATGGTCAAACTCCTCTTAAATTGGTTGTGTGTCGCTGAGAACTACTTGTTCTTTAACTCTGCAACTTGTTGCGGAGTAATCATGTCGCCCATCTTGTTGCCCCAAGCATTACGCTCGTAGGTCACGATAGCGGCGATATCAACTTCACTCAGCTGCGCTCCGAACGCCTGCATGGCGGTGCCTGACACCCCGTGCAATACAACTTCGGCGTGCTTCTCTACCGGGCCTTTGACTATGCCGCTGCCAGCAAGAGCAGGGAATGTCGGCGGCAGACCGGCGCCATTGGCCTGATGGCACACTGCGCAATTGGACGCATAGGATTTCTCCCCGCGTGCAACCAATTCTTCCATCGTCCATTGTTTGTTCTTCAACTCGTATTCCTGACGAGCCAGTTCCTGTTTAGCCAGGAGCCATTCCTGATACTCCTCCTGAGGCACGGCTTTCACCACAACAGGCATGAAGCCATGGTCCTTACCGCACAGTTCAGCGCACTGACCGCGATAAATACCGGGCTCTTTGATGACGGTCCAGGCCTCGCGAACGTAGCCGGGAATGGCGTCGCGCTTGACCGCAAGACTGGGCACCCACCAGGAGTGGATGACGTCGGCGGAGGTGACCAGGAATCGAATCTTCTGATTTATCGGCAACACCAGAGGCTCGTCCACTTCCAACAGGTAGTGTTCGCCCTTGTCGTCGCGATTGTAGATTTGGTCCTGGGAGGTCGCCAGATTACTGAAGAAGTTGACGTCCTGATTCAGGTACTCGTATCGCCATTTCCATTGGTAACCGGTGATCTTGATATCCATATCCGCTTCACTGGCGTCATACATTTTGACCAGAGTGCCGGTCGCGGGTATGGCCATGCCAATGAGAATAAGGAAGGGAATAACAGTCCAGATAATCTCGACTGTCGTACTTTCATGGAATTGGGCGGGTTTCGCCCCTTTACTTTTGCGGTGATTGAAGATCGACCAGAACATTACTCCAAACACCACTATCCCTATGATCACGCAGATCCAGAAAATAGTCATGTGGAGGCTGTATACTGACTGACTCACTTCAGTCACCCCGGGAGTCATGTTCAATTCCCAGGCGGCCGAAGCGGACGCAGATACAAACGGAACGGGCGAAGCCACCGCTATTGCGCGTCTTCGTGACATCATATTATTGTGTCTCCACAGCTTAGTTTTTATTGTTACTGCCGGACACTTCCTGCAAGACGGCCCGCCTACAGCGGTCCGTCGACTACGTTTGTAGGAAGTCAAATGCAAGGTACAGCGCCAGTATAGACAAACTTGGATCGGGCTGGCAATTGTTCAGTCATGGTTTAGGTAAAAAAGCTATCCAGCTGATTTCATGCACAAATCTGGTCACTTTCAGTGATCTGACCGCCACATCTTCAGGAGTTTCATGAGCAATCCCCCGGCAACGCTTCACTTGCGTTTGTGGGCCCTCGCCTGGCCGTTAATTCTGAGCAATATCACCACGCCGTTGCTGGGTCTGGTGGACGCCGCCGTACTGGGACACCTGGATTCTCCGGTCTATCTCGGGGCCGTGGCGCTGGCGGGAAATCTGTTCACATTTCTGTTCTGGGCGTTCGGTTTTCTGCGCATGGGCGCCACCGGACTGGCGGCGCAATCCTGGGGCGCCGGGGACCAAGGCAGGTTGATCCGCGAGTTTTTGCGGGCGGCCGCCATCGCGCTCGGCATCGGGTTATTCATGATCCTCAATCGCGCCTGGATATTGCCCCTGGGATTGGAATGGATGCAGGCCACTGGCGACATCTGGACGCAGGCCCACAACTATGCGGAAATTCGCATCTTCAGCGCTCCCGCCGTATTGATTCAATACTGTGTCGTGGGCTGGCTGATAGGCTGCCAACGCACCCGCAGCGCCTTGATTCTGGCGGTCAGCGCCAACATCGTGAATATCGCGCTGGACCTGCTGTTCGTGGTCGGCTTCGGCATGCGCGCCGACGGCGTAGCCTGGGCGTCGCTCATCGCCGAGTATTACAGTCTGGTTCTCGGGCTCTATTTCGTCGTTCGCGGCGATGCGGGGAATTTCCTTGCGCAGTTACGCAACCCTGAGCTGTGGGCGCGCAGCGCCTTCGCCAAGCTGCTCAAGCTGAATGGCGACCTTTTCATTCGCACGATCCTGCTGCTGTTCACTTTCGCTTTCTTCACCGCCCAGGGCGCACAGCTCGGAACCAACGTTCTGGCCGCCAACGCCGTATTGCTGACTTTTCTGATGATCATCTCCAACGCCCTCGATGGTTTCGCCAATGGCGTAGAAGCTCTGTGTGGAGAAGCCGTAGGCAAGCGCGATCAGGCCATGCTGCGCCGCACCGCCAGAATAGGGGGCGTCTGGTCCCTGGTGACCGCACTGCTGCTGACGCTGGCGTTCTGGCTGGGAGGCGACTGGCTGATCAACCGCCTCACCGACCTGGAAGTCATCCGCACTGAAGCGAGCCGCTATCTGATCTGGCTGATCCTGTGTCCCTTGATCGGCGTGTGGAGTTACCTGTTCGATGGCGTGTTTGTCGGCGCTACCCAAGGCAAGGCAATGCGGGATACAATCATCGTCGCGACATTGCTGGTGTTTTTACCCAGCTGGTGGCTCACTCAGGGTTGGGGCAATCACGGACTCTGGTTTTCACTCTGTCTGTTTCTGGCGGCCAGAGGCGCCTATCAGGCGTGGCTGTACAAAACATTTTGTCAGCATGAAAAGTGGTTCATTACAAATTAGTATTACGCACTTTGCTAACCCTTGACTACACTGAAGTCATGCGTCCGGATTGAAACAGTTTTTTATAGTTGTCACTTAGGGAAATCGTTATAGATGAGCCTCGCTGCAGTATACGAGATCATCAATCAGGCTAAGGCCGCAGAGCTTAAAACTCAAAATTACGCCAAGTGGCTTCGCCAGCAACTGGATTCTCTGCACCGAGTCATTGAACTGAACGGATCACAGCCGGTTGAAGACCTCATTCATTTCGTCATCGATTATATCGAACTCGCCCCGCGTTTAGTGGAGTGCGTGGCGCATTGCGCCGCTGCGAGCCAGACGGAAAAGCTGTTCGCGCCCTTCATCGAGAAGTCCATCCATTATTTCGCGCACCCATCCGTGCTGGTGCTGCGTCATACCGGTTTGGACTGCCTGTTGATCATGGCCTATCAAAGCCATCGTTTGGTGGAGGAGGTTTATGAAAACAATCGCAGCCTGCGCAACAGTCCCATCTGCGATCTGCAGGCCACTCAGGCCAATCTGTTGGCCCATCATCTGATCGGCGAACCCTTCGCCAATGAACTGGATCAAGCCACCCATCTGACCGTACGCCAGATGGTAAGCTTGCCGGACTTCTACCATTTGGATCTGTCGCCCTTTCTGGCGAAGACCAACACCCAGCGCTGGCGTCCTCTGAACGAGGATTGGCTGAACCTGTTGGACAAGCATCACATCCGCATGAGCTTTCAGCCCCGTTGCTGACAGGTTTCAACAACAAGGCGTCAGGCTCATATCGTCGTTACTGCTCTTTCTTGGGACGGGGATAGAACTTGATCGTCTGCACTTGCGCCTCCGCCTGTTTCGGGCGGGTGACGCGGGTTTGCAGCTCCGCCGGACCGTCAGCTTCGCGCAGCTTTTCAAAAAAACCGCAAGCCACGCATTCACGCACTTGCCGTTGATCTTCGTCAGCGTAACTGACGATCTTGTCCATCTCTCCGCAACGGGGACACACCGCCCCCGCGATAAAACGCTTCACCATATGCACTACCAGGTAAATACGATTGCTGAATGTCGACAAGGCCCACAACGCAGGCCTTGCTGGTTCTCTCAGGCGGCGATGCCGCTTTGACGCAACAACGCTTCCACTTCCGGCGGACGCCCGCGGAATTCAATGAATAAATCCATCGGCTCGCGGCTGCCGCCTTTTTCCAAAATCGAATGCAGGAAGCGTCGACCCGTTTCTGGATCGAACACGCCATTTTCCTCAAACAAGGAAAACGCATCCGCCGCCAGCACTTCCGCCCATTTATAGCTGTAATAGCCTGCGGCGTATCCGCCAGCAAAAATGTGACTGAAACTGTGCTGGAAACGATTGAATGCGGGCGGCTTGATCACTGCGACTTTATCCCGCACTTCGTCCAGCACCTGCTGGACGGCGAAATCCGCCGACCCGTCGTATTCATGATGCAGACGGAAATCAAACAAAGCGAACTCAAGCTGGCGCACCATCAGCATGCCGGACTGGAAGTTTTTCGCCGCCAGCATTTTTTCCAGCAATTCTTTCGGCAGCGGCTCGCCGCTTTGGTAATGACCGGAAATCAGCGCCAGGGCTTCTTCCTCCCAGCACCAGTTTTCCAGGAACTGACTGGGTAATTCCACCGCATCCCAAGGCACGCCATTGATGCCGGAAACATCGTTGCAATCCACCGTGGTCAGCATGTGATGCAGAGCGTGGCCGAATTCGTGGAACAGCGTGGTGACTTCATCATGCGTCAGCAGGGCGGGATGCTCTTCCGTCGCTGGCGCAAAGTTACAAGTAATGAACGCCACGGGTTTCTGCACAGAGCCGTCGTCCAAACGACGACGTACGGCGTAATCCGCCATCCAGGCCCCGCCGCGCTTGTTCTCCCGCGCGAATAAATCCATATAGATAGAGGCGATTTCCTCGCCGTCACGACGCACTTTGAAGTAGCGCACGTCTGAATGATAGCTATCAAATTCCGTAATTTCGTCGAGTGTGACGCCGAACAGGCGCTGCACCACGGCAAACATGCCATTGATCACTTTCGAAGCGGGGAAGTAAGGCTTCAGCTCTTCTTGAGACACGGAATAACGGTGACGACGCAGCTTCTCTGAATAAAAACTGACATCCCAGGACTGTAGTTCCGTCTGTCCCTGCTCCGCGGCGAACGCTTGCAGCTCTGCAAACTCCTGACGCGCCACCGCTACAGACTTCTCCGCCAGCTCGTTCAGGAAGCCCAGCACCTCATCCGGCGTACGCGCCATTTTAGTGGCCAGGGAGTATTCAGCGTAGGAGTTAAAGCCCAGCAGACGCGACTTCTCCAGTCGCAGCGCCAGGATCTCCTGCATCACTTCCGAATTGTCCCAGCGACCGGCATAGGGCCCTTGTTCAGAAGCGCGGGTGTTGTAGGCCTCGTACATTTCCTGACGTAATTCGCGATTTTCGCAGTAGGTCATCACCGCGTAGAAGCTGGGGAAATCCAGCGTCAGCACGTAGCCTTCTTTGTCACGGGACTTGGCGGCCTGGCGCGCGCCAGCCAGTGCGGAGTCCGGCATGCCTTTGAGCAGAGCGGCATCCGTCACATGTTTGGTCCAGGCCTGAGTGGCGTCCAGCACGTTATCGCTGAACTTGCTGCCCAGCTCCGCCAGACGCTGCGAAATTTCCATGTAGCGCGCTTTCTTGTCTTCCGGCAGATCAACGCCGGCAAGATGAAAGTCGCGCAGGGTATTGTCGATGGATTTACGTTGCGCTTCGCTGAGCGAACTAAATTCATCAGATTCTTTAATGCCGTGATAAGCGTCGTACAGCGCCTTGTTCTGACCGATTTCCGTACCGTAGCGGGACAGCTCGGGGATACAGGCGTTGTAGGCCTCACGCAGCGCTTCGCTGTTGAGCACGCTGTTCAGATGGCTGACCGGGGACCACACATGGTTCAGCTTGTCCGACATGTTATCCATTTGCTGCGCCAGATTATCCCAGTTGAAGCTGGGCTGAGACGCCAGCTCGGCGATGCGCTGTCTGTTTTCGGCAAGTAATTTGTCCATCGCCTCTTTGACATGTTCGGCGCGAATCTGTGAGAACGGGGGTAACGCCGTATCGGCGAGCAATGGATTGGTCATTGAAATATTCCTGAATTGACGAGTCTTCCGGGGTTGCTGATCGCAACGCCCCCGAGCAAACAAAATGTGGGCGTGCGGGGCCGCTTTCAAGTAATGCGCCGCTGAATCCTGCTTTAGAATAGTCCGATCAATGCTAAAGTAACAATCCGCCATTCGGGCCCTTGAACCCGTCTACGGCGCTTCAGATTTTTGATGCTTGGAGTCCACCATGTCTGTGCGCACTTATCAGGGAATCACCCCGACGCAGGGAGAGCGCGTCTTTATCGACCCCACCGCCGTCGTCATCGGCGACGTCCACTTGGGCGACGACTGTTCCGTCTGGCCGACCGTCGTGATACGCGGCGACATGCACCGGATTCGCATCGGCGCGCGCACCAGCGTGCAGGATGGATCGGTGCTGCATATCACCCACGCAGGACCTTTCAACCCCGACGGCTATCCACTGACGATCGGTGAGGACGTCACTATTGGCCACAAGGCTATCTTGCATGGCTGCACGCTTGAGAGCCGCATCCTCGTCGGCATGGGCGCCATCATCATGGACGGAGCCCATGTGGAGAGCGAGGTGGTGATCGCCGCCGGTACGCTTGTGCCTCCCGGCAAGCGCCTGGAAAGCGGTTACTTGTACGTTGGCGCGCCTGCGAAACAAGCCCGTCCGCTCAGCGACAAAGAAAAAAATTTTTTCCAGTACACCGCCGCTAATTACGTCAAATTGAAAGACCGGCATTTGCAGGAAAACTGGGGCGAGTAGCCACATTTCAGGGGCGCAGTGGAAATTGACGTAAATCAGAATATGATTTTTTTGTCACTAGGGCGCCCCTTGAAAACATTTTTAACGCCATTATTTCTATTATCACGATACGCAGCGTAACCGGGGCAAGACGTCACCCCAATCAGCAGTTTCAGGTGTAAATGATTACAGAGGGCCTGTCGCATCAGGCCAACCGATTTGTACTTAAACTCTTTTTGGAGATAGAACTATGGCGATTACCCGTTGGAACCCGTTTTCTGAATTTGAAGATATTCTTGACCGTTATAACCGCTCTTTGCAGGGTCAGGCTCGCACCAGCGAAAACGGCAAAGAAGTGATCCGCAAAGCCGACTGGGCTCCTGCCGTGGATATCACGGAGACCAAAGAAGCGTTCTTGATCAAGGCTGAGTTGCCTGGCGTCGATAAAAGTCACGTCAAGGTGGCCGTCCACGAAGGCGTGCTGTCCATTCAGGGCGAGCGCAAGCTGGAGAAGGAAGAAGGCGACAAGAAGCATCATCGCGTAGAACGCTTTTACGGAAACTTCGCACGCTCCTTCACACTGCCGGATAATGTGGATGAAAACAACATTCGCGCAGAGTACCGGGACGGCATCCTCACCTTGCATCTGAACAAGGTGGAAAAGGCGCAGCCGAAAGCGATAGAGATCAACGTACAGTAAGTCGGACGACTACTGTCACCGCAAACCATCTGGGGCGACACATAGTTCGCCCCTTATTTTTAAGCCTGCTTTTTACAGCTCAGCCGCTTTTTTACCACCGGCGTCACGCAGGATTTGCGCATATTCCGCGCCACGAGCATGCTCATCAACGCGATCCAGCATGGTTTCGCCTTCTGGACTCAACGCATTGATATTGCGGCCAGCTTCCGCGAAATAGGCCACGAAACGCGCATAATCGCGAGCCAGCATGTATTCATAGGCTTGGCGCAGAACATGATAATCGGGATCGGATTCATCCCGTGGCTTCAGCTCTAAAAAGCCCTGAACCCGTTCATCGCTCCATTCCTCATCCACTACCTTCGGTTGTGAAGGACCGCTCATATCGTATTCACCTGTCTATCATAGTTATTTACCGGGCCGCACATTCTACCCCGATCCAGCGCGGATAATGAAGGTTGTAGGCGCTTAGCTCATGCGGCATTCGGCGTTTTCGATATGAATTTCCACCCGTCGGTTTTGCGCCCGGTGCTCATCGCTGTCATTGGGAACCAGAGGACGCGTCTCCGCCTGCCCGATGGCGCTCACGCGACTGGCGTCGAGACGTCCATCCAGCACCAGCCGATGCACCACGCTTACCGCTCTGGCCGCCGATAGATCCCAATTGGAGCGAAATCTCGCTGAGTCGATAGGGCGATCATCCGTATGTCCCGTCACCAGAATGTCTCCCTTGCAATCAGCCAGCACGTCAGTGACTTTCATCAGCACCGGCAGCATATATAACTTCAACTCCTCGCTGCCGGAGGCGAACGTGGCGCGCTCGGTAAAGCTGAGCACCACCCCCTGGTCGTCAAACTTGATGGCCACCGCCTGATCTTCTATTTCATTCTCCAGCAAACTGATCATGCGCGAGGCCAGGCGGTCGTTCTCCATATACGCCGCCTCGCTCACCACCTCCTGGCTTAAATCCAGGCTGGGCTCTACGTTGGATTGGGGCGCCGGCTGCTCTGTGTCGCCCTTATCGCGGATCACTGGCTCCATGGGCACGGTAGGCGTGATATCGCCCCCCAGAGGATACATATCCGGCGCGCCCTGAGACGAAGGAACCCAGGCCACGCCAAAGGCCTTACTCATGGAGTAGGCGATGGCGCGGTATTTCTCCGCATCCAGACTGGAAAAGCTCAACAGCAAAATGAAAAAGGTCAGCAGCAACGTCATCAGGTCAGCGAAGGTGACAATCCAGACCGGCGCCCCGACAGGCAGCAAACCACCGGATTGCTTGCGCGGCTTGATCATGTCTCTTCCTGTGCGGACGCCGACTCATGGATGTCTTCCATGGCGTCCAGCTCAGGCAGATAAGACGCCAACACGTCTTTGATAATGCGCGGATTCAGCCCCTTCACCATACTCAGAATGCCGCTGATCACGATCATGCGGTTACGGACTTCATCCTGGGTTTTAAGCTGCAGCTTGTCCGCCAGGGGCAGAACAATAATCTGGGCGATAAAGGCGCCGTAAAACGTGGTGAGCAAGGCGATCGCCATAGCAGGTCCGATGGAAGAGGGATCCTGCATGTTATTCAGCATCTGCACCAGTCCCACCAGGGTGCCCAGCATGCCCAACGCCGGCGCCGACTCACCCAGACCGCGAAACACCTTTTCCGCTGTCTGCAGGCGCTCGACAAACTGGTGGGTGTCCTCAAGCAGGACTTCTTCTATAAATTCCGGGGGATGGCCGTCAACGGCGAGACCGACGGCTTTGCGTAGAAACGGATGGGTAATTTCAACCCGATCCAATCCCAACAGTCCCTGCTTGCGCACGACATCCGCCAGTTGCCGCGCTTCGCGATACAGGTCCCATGGATCCTGGGTTTTCTCAAGAAAAGTAGTGGAGAAGGCAAGCCGCACGCTGCCAAAAAAGTTACGCCAGCGGTACTTCACCAAAGTGACGGCGAAAGAGCCGAAGACCACTATCATCAACCCGGGAACATTGACGAAGTCCCAAAGCCCGGAGCCGGAAGCCACTGCTCCCAGCACCACGCCCATTCCGAACAAAAGTCCCACCCAGGTGAGTATATCCATGTTGACCGTCCATACTTCGCGATGCTCAAGTAACTGGCCCGAATTCGCCCAAAGCGAACCTAAGCACTTAAAATCATTAGCTTAAGCATAGTCAAAGTTGGCGGTGGCGCTAATCTCCCTGTCTGAGCGCAGCCAGCACCGGAGCGGTATCCGGACGCACGCCGCGCCACAGATAAAAGGCCGCCGCCGCCTGCTCCACCAACATGCCGAGCCCATCGCAACATTGTCCTGCGCCGCGCGCTTTGGCCCAGGCGACGAATGCCGTGTCACGCAGGCTGTACATCATGTCGTAGGTAAAGGTGTGAGACGCGATGACGGCATCCGGGAGAGGAGGAATATCCCCCGCCAGGCTCGCGGAAGTGCCGTTAATCACGACATCGAAAGGACCTTGCAAATCCGCGAACGCACAAGCACTGACCGATCCATTGCGACCAAAGATACGCGCCAGATCCTCCGCCTTGGAAACAGTGCGGTTAGCGACCACGATAGAGGCGGGACCTTCATCCAGCAACGGCGCCATAACGCCTTTCACCGCTCCGCCGGCGCCGACCAGCAAAATCTTCTTACCGCTTAACGCAACGCCCTGATTGACGCAGATATCACGCACCAGGCCTTCGCCGTCGGTATTGTCGCCGAACAGACGTCCGTCCCGTTGCAGCAAGGTATTGACGGCGCCGGCAAGCTCGGCTCGATGCGAGCGCTCACTGACAATATTCCAAGCCTGTTCCTTGAATGGCACTGTAACGTTCAGGCCTTTGCCGCCGCCGATAAAAAATGCCTCCACCGTCTCTCTAAAGCTGTCCAGGGGAGCCTGGATCGCCGTATATTCCAAACTCTCGCCGGTCTGTTGCGCGAACATTCCGTGGATTTTGGGAGACTTGCTATGACTGACCGGATTGCCGACCACCGCGTACGTATCCATGCTATACCTGCCTTTATTTGCGCTGATTAAGGTTTTGGCGTTGCGGGATTACACCCAGTCCCTGTGCTTCAAATAATACTCGGTCAGACGGGCTTCATCTGAACCCGGCTCCGGCGTCCAGGCATATTCCCAGCGCACCAGCGGAGGCAGAGACATCAGGATCGACTCCGTTCTGCCGCCGGACTGTAAACCGAACAATGTGCCCCGGTCATAGACCAGGTTGAACTCGACATAACGACCGCGTCGATAAAGCTGGAATGAACGCTCCCGTTCACCATAAACCATATCTTTGCGGCGCTCGACAATGGGTAGGTAGGCGGGCAGATAGCTGTTCCCGACCGCCTGCATAAAATCGAACGAGCGCTCAAATCCCCAGTCGTTGAGATCATCGAAAAACAGTCCGCCCACGCCGCGGGCCTCATCGCGATGCTTCAGGTAAAAGTAGTCGTCACACCACTTTTTGTATTTGGGGTAAGTCTCCGCGCCGAAGGGCTCGCACGCCTGCGCCGCCGTGTGATGCCAGTGGACGCAATCTTCATCGAAGCCGTAATAAGGCGTCAGATCGTACCCGCCGCCGAACCACCATACCGGCTCTTCACCCTCTTTTTCCGCCACAAAAAAGCGTACGTTGGCGTGGGAAGTCGGCGTATAGGGGTTACGCGGATGCACGACCAATGAGACGCCCATGGCCTGAAAACTTCGTCCCGCCAGTTCCGGCCGGGCGGCGCTGGCGGAGGCGGGTAGGCGCGCGCCACTGACATGAGAAAAATTGACGCCGGCTTTCTCAAACACTCCGCCCTCGCTAAGCACACGCGTGCGTCCACCGCCGCCTTCCTCTCTTTTCCAGGCGTCCTCGACGAATCCCTCGCCACCGTCAATGGCTGCTAACCCATTGCAGATCTCGTCCTGCAATCCCAGAAGATAGTCTTTAACCTGCGTAATCTGTTGCTGCATGAAGTCGCCTTTATTGTCTGAGAATGGCGCCGGTGGCGGCGTCGCGAATTTGGCTGGGTTTATTCAGTCCGCTCAGCTTTCCGGGCAGATAGTGATCGACGCCGGATTTAAAATAGCGACGGCAGTCGAATAGAGTGCGGGCCGGCTCCCTCGTCGCAGGATTGGCGGAAGTGGAAACGATAGGTCCGCCAAACGCCTTGGTCAGTTCCGCCACCAGGGGATGCGCCGTCACCCGAATAGCGATGGCGTCGTGGGCGCCACGCACCAATGGCGCATAGACGCCGGGATCAGGGACAACCCAGGTAACCGGTCCAGGCCAGGACGCCAGCATCTGATCTTGCTGTTGCTGCGGCAATCGGTCCAGTAACTGGGAAAAATGTTCAATCTGTCCTGACACCAAGATCAAGCCTTTGCGCCATGGCCGGCGTTTAAGCTGCAGGATGCGATTCACCGCGTATTCACAAGAAGGATCACAGCCCAGACCCCATACCGCTTCAGTGGGATAAGCGAGCACGCCGCCGCGGTTGAGAACGCACACCGCTTTCTGAATAAACCATGCTGACAAGTTTTGCCCCTCCAGATACCAATCTGGCGCAAAGTAACCGAAGGCGACCGTGGGGGCAAGCTCTAAGGGTATCTATGGGAGATGGATAACTAACGGGCGTTGCGAATGAAGCCTCCCGCGACTTCCTGCACCCAGCCTTCCAATTCGAGTTCGATCAATACGCTTCTGATTTCCGCGATAGACAGACCCGTCCGCTCCACCAAAGCATCCGGGGGCGTACAATCGTACCCCATCCCGTTGAGCACCACCTCCGCTTGCTCAGACAAGGGCGCCAGATACGCCGGCTCAGGCTGACTCTGTTGGCCAGGGTATTCTTCTGCAGCGAACACCGTCGTCCATGGCTCATTGAGAGAGCGGTACAGCCCCATCAACGCAGGCAGTTCGGCGAGTATGTCGTCGGTGCATTCCACCAGCTTCGCACCCTGCTTGATCAGGTGATGACAGCCACGCGCCTGGGGATTATGGATAGAGCCGGGTATGGCGAAGACTTCCCTGTGTTGCTCCAGGGCATTGCGCGCCGTAATCAACGAGCCGCTGCGCAGACTGGCTTCCACCACCAGCGTCCCCAGCGACAAGCCGCTGATAATGCGATTCCGCTTGGGAAAGTGCTGCGACCTGGGTTGAGTATCCGGGGGGAACTCACTGACCAGCAAACCGTTTTCCATCATTTTTTGGGCAAGGTCGCGATGCTTGGCGGGATAGATGACATTCAAACCCGATCCCAGCACACCAATTGTCGATCCCAATGTTCCCAATGCGCCCGCATGAGCGGAGCCATCAACTCCCGCCGCCAGACCGCTGGTGATGGTAAAACCACTCTCTCCCAAAGAGCGGGCGAACTGACGCGCCGTTTCCTGACCATGCACACTTGGGTTGCGAGAACCTACCATGGCGATCTGCGGCTGATGAATCAGCTCATATCGGCCTCGTGCATACAACACCGCAGGAGGATCAGGCAATAAACGCAGCAGACTGGGGTAATCAGAGTCAGGTAACAGAAACAGACGGTTCCCCATCTGCTCGCTCCATCTCAAAATGCTCGCCACCTGAGCATTGATGGGACGGTCGCCATATGCGATGACTCTCTCTATGGCGCGCCACAGTTCAGTGGAAAATGACAGGTTGGAGGAAACGCCTAATTGAAAATCATCAGTCTGTGACGACTCTTCAAAATGCTGCGCAAGCAGGGCAAGGCGACTATCGCCCAAAGTAGGAACTGTAGTGAGGTTTAACCAGACAATAGGAGTAAGAGTAGACATTGGATCATCCTTGATCGGCTGAGACGCCACAACTCGTGACGTCTCAGAACATTAAAAACTATGGATTACGAACTTCGTCCATTATAGCAAGCGGACGCTCAGCTTTTAAGATCAGACCGTAGCTGACTTTTTCAAATGTGCGAAATACCATCAGCACACCTGCGCGATCAGAAGGTAAAAGCAAAATTTCTTTGGTGTAAGGATCACGCACTTGTTCGCCCGCTTTGAAGATAGCCAGCACGTTCCCCACTTTTAGGCCTTCTCTATCACCTTTATTGATGACTACGACGTCATATTGGCCAATCTGGCTTACACCGTCTATAACGGCAATCATTTTGCCGTTGATTTCACCTTCGGGATTGCTGGGATAGAAAGTAGAGTTAATTTCACGATCTTCCTCTTGCAGCAACCGGTCGCCTTGACGGATTTCTTCATTCGAACGACGAATCTGTACCGTCTGAACATCGTCTTCCTGCGCAACGACTTTACCCACTGCAATTGAACGGGCTTGAATACCTAAGAATTCCTTGGTGTCAGGATCAACGTAAACATCATCTCGACGATAAATGCCATAGGAAGCTTCAAGCACAGCATCGCCTCTGGCGTAAACTTGATCGCCCGCGCCAACGATCAAATTACCTTTTTTGCCGAGTAACACATAAGGCGCTTTATTCAGCTCCTCTTCTGTTACCACGCGACTGTCAGTAAGAAAAGGGTTGATGGCTTCAAGGGGAATAGCGGGAATGGCGCTTTCCAGCGGCGTAATACGTTTTTTCGGGGACAGTTTCACCGTACGGCCGATATCGCCCCGCTGCGCGATGGTGACATGAGGTTTACCGTCGATATACACCAAGGCCAACACGTCACCAGGGAAAATCAAATGGGGATTTTCTATTTGCGGATTAACATGCCAGATCTCCGGCCAATACCAGGGATTCCGCAAAAAGCGCGAAGATATATCCCACAAAGTATCACCTTTGACGACAGTGTAGCGATCTGGATGGTCGTCACGTAGCTCAGGCGCGGCCAGCGCAAACTGGCTCAACGTTAGCATCACTACGAACACAAAGGACAGCAGTTTCCTCATGATACATTCCCTTAGGTCATAACCGGGCAGTTTGGGATGAAATCAGGCTATAATGACGATTAGCCTATTCAATTTTGTTTAGTTTGTACTCATTCTTACACTAATAGATAATACTAGCAGGCGTTATCCAATCTGTAATGGAAATTTTTTCACAAATTTAATTATGAGTAAGCTCCAAATTCTTGAATTTCCTGACCCTAGGCTGCGTACTGTGGCCAAGCCAGTACAAACCTTTGACGCGGCTTTGAGTCAGTTAATCGACGACATGTTTGAGACCATGTACGAGGCCCCCGGCATCGGGCTGGCCGCCACCCAGGTGGACGTCCACAAACGCATCGTAGTAATTGATGTGTCCGAGGACAAATCCGAACCAATGGTGTTTATCAACCCCGACATCGAAGTACTGGACGGCGACCCCGAAGAAATGCAGGAGGGATGCTTGTCCGTCCCGGGTTTCTACGAGTCGGTCACACGGATTCCCCACGTCAAGATCAGAGCACAGGATCGTAACGGCGAATCCTACGAGATGGAAGCCCGCGGCCTGCTCGCGGTATGCCTCCAACATGAGGTTGACCATCTCAACGGCAAACTGTACGTCGACTACCTGAGTAATGTTAAACGGACTCGAATCCGGAAGAAACTGGAAAAGCAGCATAAAATGCGCGCATAAGTCCACATTTCCGAAAGATTTTTTAACCGCCCACCATGGCGGTTTTTGTTTTTAAGGCCTGAAACTTCATGTCATCACCCCTGAAAGTCATTTTCGCCGGCACCCCAGACTTCGCTGCTTCCGCACTGCAAGCGCTGCTGGACGCCAACTATCAGATCGTCGCCGTATACACTCAACCTGACCGGCCCGCCGGCCGTGGCAACAAGCTTCTTCCTGGCCCTGTAAAACAGCTTGCGCTAAAGCACGAAATTCCGGTGGAGCAGCCGCTCAACTTCAAAAATGAAGAAGATCGCCAACGCCTGCGCGATTATGACGCTGACGTGATGGTCGTAGCCGCCTACGGCATCATCCTGCCCCAAGCAGTGCTGGACGCACCCAAACACGGCTGCCTCAATATCCATGCCTCGCTGTTGCCGCGCTGGCGCGGCGCAGCGCCAATTCAGCGGGCGATTATTGCGGGAGATGAAGAATCCGGCATCACAATCATGCAAATGGAAGCGGGGTTGGATACAGGACCGATGTTGCTCAAGACAGTCACTCCAATCACTGCTGACGACACAGGCCGCACACTGCACGACCGTCTGGCGCAAATGGGCGGAGCTGCAATTGTAGAAGCGCTGTCGCTCTTGCAGGAAGGCGAACTTCAGGGTGAAAGGCAACAAGACGATCTGGCCACCTATGCCCACAAGCTGCAAAAAGAGGAAGCTCGTATCGATTGGTCAGAGCCTGCGGCGCTGATCCAACGCAAAATCGCCGCCTTTAATCCCTGGCCTGTGTGTTTCACGGAAGACAACGGACAAACTATCCGCATTTGGGCGGCGAGCGCTTCTGTCGAAGACGCCAAGGCGCAACCGGGGACGATTATTGAGCGCACAGCGGAAGCGGTCAAAGTCGCCTGCGGCGAAGGCGTGCTATCCATTACCAGCCTGCAGCTGCCCGGCGGCAAGCCCATCAGTTGCCAGGACCTGATCAACGGCGGCAAGCCCTTGATGCAATTGGGCCAGATCCTGGGGATAAACGGCTGATATGAAGCGACGCAAAACTCTCAGCGCCCGCGCAGCGGCGGCCAAAACCCTGCGCGCAGTGGCGGAAGAAGGACGTTCTCTGTCCGCCGCAATGGCGCCGGCTCTGGAACAGGTCGAAGAAAATGACCGCAGTTTTCTGCAAGCGCTGTGCTATGGCGTTTGTCGACATTATCTGACCTTGGAGCATTGGCTGGGGCAGTTATTGCGTCAGCCCATCAAGGCCAAAGAACGGGATATTCATTTCCTGCTGCTCAGTGGTCTGCATCAATTGGCGTTTATGGATAAACCCGCTCACGTCAGCATCAATGAAACTGTTAACGTCACCAAGGAGCTCAACAAGCTCTGGGCCACCAAGTTGGTCAACGGCGTACTCCGCAGCTTTCAACGCCGTAAGGACGAATTGCTGGCGCACAGCGAAGCGGACCTCAGTCTCCGCTACGCGATGCCACAGTGGCTATTGGACAAACTGGCCGCCGCCTATCCTCAACAACTTGACGAGTTGCTTGCCGCCAGTAACGCCCAGGCCCCGCTGACGCTGCGAGTCAACTTACAGAAAAACCGGCGGGAAGGCTATCTGGAGCAATTGCGTCAGGCGGAAGTGGACGCCCACCTCTGTGAATGGGTGGAAACCGGAATCCAGTGCGAACAGGCAGTGGATGTATGCCGCCTGCCGGGATTCTTCGACGCCGGTTTGTGCTCTGTACAAGACGAAGCGGCGCAACTCAGCGCCGCCCTGATAGACCCTCAGCCCAACGAGCGGGTGCTTGACGCCTGCTGCGCGCCGGGAGGCAAAACCGCTGCGCTGTTGGAGCGTTGTCCTGACATTTCCGTGACCGCCGTAGATGTAGACCCCGAACGCCAACTTCGTACTCGCGACACGCTGCAGCGCCTGCAGTTGGACGCGGAGGTGCGCACAGCGGATGTCGGCGACCTGCAACAATGGTGGGATGGGACGCCATTCGATCGCATCCTGCTCGACGCCCCGTGCAGCGCGACGGGTGTGATACGCCGTCATCCAGACATCAAGCTGCTGCGCCGCAGTGAAGATATTCCCCAGCTTGCAACGCTGCAACTAAAGCTGCTGCGAACTTTATGGACTACCCTGAAGCCTGGGGGCCTATTAGTCTATGCGACCTGTTCTATTCTTAAAGAAGAGAATGAGCATATAATTGAACGCTTTATCGCCGACGCTACGGACGCGGAGGTCTTACCGATTGAAGGGAAATATGGAATTCAGTCGTCTTTCGGAGTGCAGCTTTTGCCGGTAACCGGCGGCCATGACGGCTTTTTCTACGCCAGATTGCGGAAACAACCAACTCTGAAAGTCTCAGCTGTGGACGCTTAGCATGAAAATCATAATTCTTGGCGCCGGCCAAGTTGGGGGAACCCTCGCGGAAAACCTGGCCAGCGAGGCGAATGACATCACTGTAGTGGACTCCAATCCCCAGCGCCTGCGCTCATTGCAGGACCGGCTGGATATCCGCACCGTGCAGGGACAGGCTTCTTATCCCAACATTCTGAAACAGGCGGGGGCGGACGACGCAGATATGCTGATCGCCGTCACCAACAGCGATGAAGTCAATATGGTGGCCTGTCAGGTCGCCTTCACGTTGTTCAAGACGCCGACCAAAATCAGCCGGGTGCGCACTTCCGCATACCTCACCAAAAAAGGCCTGTTCAACACTGAAGCCTTTCCCATTGACGTCATTATCAGCCCGGAGCAGGTAGTAACCGAGCACATCACCCGCCTGATTGAGAATCCCGGCGCCTTGCAGGTGTTGGATTTCTCTAAAGGACTGGTGCGACTGGTGGGCATCAAAGCCACCAAAGGCGGCCCCTTGATCGGCCATGAATTGGCCTACCTGCGCCAGCATCTGCCGCATATCGATACCCGCGTCGCGGCCATATATCGCAAGGACAGAGCCATTATTCCTCAGGGCGATACGGTCATTGAGGAAAATGACGAGGTCTTCTTCATCGCCGCGCGGGATAACATCCGCAAGGTCATGAGTGAACTGCAGCCGCTGGAGAAGCCGTATCGTCGCATCATGATCGCCGGTGGCGGCAATATCGGGGCGCGGCTGGCGGAAACACTGGAGGGGCGCTACCAGGTCAAACTAATTGAGCACAACCAGGACCGTTGCATCCAGCTCTCCGAAGAGCTGAACAAGACCATCGTGCTACACGGCAATGCGGCCTACAAGGAGCTGCTGCTGGAAGAAAATATCGAAGACACGGATGTTTTCTGCGCCGTCACCAACGACGACGAGGCCAACATTATGGCCTCCATGCTGGCCAAGCGGCTTGGCGTGCGTAAGGTGATGACCTTGATTAACAACCCGGATTACGTCGACCTGATTCAAGGCGGCGAAATCGACGTCGCTATCTCGCCGCAGCAAACCACCATCGGCAGTTTGCTTACGCACGTAAGAAGAGGCGACGTAGTAAGCGCACACTCACTGCGACGCGGAGCGGCTGAAACCATTGAGGCGATCGCTCACGGCGACCATCGCTCCTCCAAAGTGGTGGGCAAGCGGCTGGATGAAATTTCGTTGCCCGCAGGCTCTACTATCGGCGCCATTGTAAGACGGGGCGAAGTACTGATCGCTCACGACCATCTGCGCATCCAGCCGGATGACCACGTCATCCTGTTCGTGGTGGATAAACGCAGAATCGCCGAAGTTGAGCGCCTGTTCCAGGTGGGACTCGCATTCTTTTAACGCATATACCAAAAATAAGCGCACAACAGATCAATGCATTATTCGGCGATAGCTAAAATTCTGGGCGTCCTGCTGATGTTGTTCAGCACCACCATGATCCCTCCCATCGTGGTGTCGCTGATCTACGAAGACGGCCATATGCAGCCTTTCCTTACCGCCATGTGCGGTATTTTTCTGACCGGACTCCTGGTATGGCTGCCTGTATTTCGCCAAACCAGTGAACTGCGCATACGCGACGGCTTCGTGGTCACGGTGTTGTTTTGGGTAGTGCTCAGCCTGAGCGGGGCGGTGCCTCTTTATCTCAGCGAACACCCTCATCTCAGTCTGGTCGACGCTATTTTTGAATCGGTATCCGGCCTGACCACCACCGGCGCCACCGTGATGACCGGTATCGACATACTCCCCAAATCCATCCTCTGGTATCGGCAGCAACTACAGTGGCTGGGCGGCATGGGAATTATCGTATTGGCGGTGGCGATCCTGCCGATGCTGGGCATTGGCGGCATGCAGCTATACCGGGCGGAAGCGCCGGGACCAGTAAAAGACAACAAACTCACCCCCAGAATCACCGAGACCGCAAAGGCCTTATGGTACATCTACGTCTCACTGACGGCGCTGTGCGCACTGTTGTACTGGTGGGCGGGCATGGATGCATTCGACGCTATCGGACACAGCTTCGCCACCATCGCCATCGGCGGTTTCTCCACCCATGACGCCTCCATCGGCTACTTCAACAGCCCGCTGATTGAAATCATCTGCATCGTTTTCATGTTCCTGGCCGGGATCAATTTCGCCATGCACTTTTTCGCCTGGCGTCGCCGCTCAGTACTGGTCTATCTGAAAGATCCAGAGGTCGTGTTTTATTCGCTGATTCTGTTGAGCGTCTCCATCGTCACCGTCGGCGTATTGATTGGCACTTCCACCTACGATCCCTTCACCGCCATTATCCGCGGCGTGTTTGAAGTGGTCAGCGTGGCGACCACCACCGGTTTCGCCACCGCGGACTTCGCCCATTGGCCGCACCTGTTGCCGTTCCTACTGTTCGTCGTCGCCTTTATCGGCGGTTGCGCCGGCTCAACAGGGGGCGGCATGAAAGTCATCCGGGTACTGCTGATTTATAAACAAGGTATGCGGGAAGTGAAGCGCATCGTACACCCCAATGCCGTACTGCAAGTAAAACTGGGGCGCAAGCCGGTGCCGGACCGGGTGCTAGAGGCGGTATGGGGTTTCTTCTCGGTTTACATGTTCATGTTTGTGTTCATGTTGATGGGCCTGCTCGCCACCGGGCTGGACCAGGTCACCGCCTGGTCCGCCGTCGGCGCCTGCATCAATAATCTTGGACCAGGTTTAGGTGGCGTGGCGTTGCATTACGGCGAGCTGAATGAGCCCGCCAAGTGGATACTGTGCTTCGCCATGCTGCTGGGTCGTCTTGAAGTGTTTACGCTGCTGATTCTGTTTACGCCTGCTTTCTGGCGTCGCTAGTCTCAGGCGCCACTAAATGACGCCGGATGGCGGACATCAGTTCACGCTGAAAGTCCGCCTCCAACGGAAACATATGGCCGGCGTCGGTGATCATACGCAAATCCGCCAACGGCAGGTTATCCGCCAGATGTTGAGCAAACCGCCAGGGAACGAAGCGGTCTTTCACCCCCTGATAAATATGAGTCGGCAAACGGATTTCTGATAAAGAAAAACCCCAGTGTCGATACTGCGCCAGCAAATCCAACATCACACCTTGTACGCCCTGGTTAAAAGCTTCATGTTGATTGTCCATGAAACGCTCCAAGATGCCTGCATCGCGCAACAAGGCCAGGTCCTGCTCCGTACTCGAGCTTTCAATAAACTTCAGATACAACTTGGGGCTGTATCGCTCCGTCAGCCTCAGCAGGGATAATAAAGTACGAAACAACCCCGTGCTGACTTCAGCAATCTTCGGACCGCGCTGCTCATTACGCCAGAGCAGATCTTTGGCCGCGCTCATTTCTCCAAAATTGGTATAGCTGGCCATGACTGCGACAAAGGCGATGCGTTTGGGGATCTCAAAGGCGCAGGTCAAAGCATAGGCGCCGCCACTGGACCAGCCCGCCACCGCGAACTGATCAATCCCTAGCGCACCGGCGACGGCGCTGACGTCTCTGGGATAATCCAGCAACGTGTAATTGTCCGCCAGGGAAGATGCGCCCATGCCCGGACGATCAACGACAATCCAGCGCAACCCGGCGGCGCGCGCCGCGTCATGAAAAAAAGCGCCTTCCAAACGCGAGCCGGGCGCGCCGTGAGCGTAAAAAACCGGCGCTCCAGCGGGGTCGCCCCATTCGCCATAGGCGAGGGTTCGCTGGCCGGGGAGTTGCAACAGGTTGAGCGCGCCTGTTGCGGGAAGGGGGGATACATTCCTTCGCCAAGGCATGTTCATGGATGCCTTACCTCTCTACTTCTTCCAACTACTTAAGCAACAGCGTCCGGGATCGCCGGTCGCTTCCAAACCCTGAATGCGGATCGCATCACAAAATATAGCAAAGGGCTTCATATTGTCTAACCAGCAGGCTGTCAGGGCTATGAGCAACACGCCAGAACCAAGGCTGGTTCAAATTTTCACGGCGAAAATTACTGTAAATTTATGTGTTTGTTAGTTATTGCACGTTAACAAACCAATAAAAATAGCGGCGTCATGCGAGGCAGGTATGGATAAACTCCAGCGCAACATTCTGTTGTCTTTGTGCTTAAGTTCCCTCGCGCTGGGGGGCTGTGGGGGTAGTGAAAAGAAAGATGAGTCCAGTCCGCCAGTGGTGGTGGAACCGCCGGATGTCATTGTAGAGGAGCCTCAAGAACCTTTTCCTGTCACCAAGAACCTGTTTTTCTCAGGGCTGCAAAACCCTGGTGAGGATACGGAAAAGAACTTCGCATTCCGCTATGACATCGCCGCCGGCAGCGTATACCGGCAAAGTCCCAGTCAACCGACCTCCACCCTGGCTCCGGTAATTCCGCTGGGGAAAAGCCGCGCCAGCGCAGGCTATATGCTGATGATCGAGTCTGGAAAACTATTCCTGGGGAAACCTGATCAATCCTCCCTGACCCAGGTCAGTACACTCGCCTCCACCGTCTGCGCCGCCGCCGTCCTGCCGGAAGGTCTGGGTTACGGTAAGTCTAAAATCACCGTGCGTACGCCAGGCGTAGACGCCACATGCGCCAATGAGGACGACGCCTACTTCAAAATTCCACTCAATGCTGCGGTCACTGACGCGCCCGGCAATGGCGCCGCTAACGACCTCAACCTGACGCCTTTCTGGAAACCCAACTGGGCGTTGGCGGGTTACCTGCGGTCCACGGCCGATTCCCTGGAGATACTGGACGCGCAAGGCGCTCTGGCGCGTAGCATCGACGGGCTGACAAGCGCTGACTTCGATTACGCCTTCACCACCGGCGAACTGGATATGTTACTGACCACAGACAGCCAGGTCTTCGCCAATAGCGGCGCCGAACTACTGGATACAGGCATGGCGTTGACGGCGCTGACCACTATCGACGCCAATGTCATGGACCCTGCAAAAACGGTCGTAGACGGCGACACTGTATACCTGATTGATGGCGCCCTGGTGCGCAAAATCGCTCTGGAAGGCGGCGCCAATGACGTCTTGCATGACTTCACCAGTGAGGGCTCTATTACTGGTCGTCTGGCGCAAACAACGAATTATCTGGTTATCGCTGTGGATAATGTACGTTTGTATTTGGTGGATAAAGTGACAGGGGAGTCGCGGGAAATCATTAATCCTATCAGCGGCGATTACCTGACCGGCGCTTCTCGCATCTACGCTAACTATCAAGACGCCAGCAACGCCAGCGCCTATCTGGTGAATCTGGATATGGCTGCAACCGCCTGCCCAGGCGATCACTGCGCCGTCACGGAAAACGCCCATTGGCTTTACTTCCAGACCTTCAAGGAAGTAGGGATCGGCTACGCGCCAGTGCTGATGACGGGAGAAGAAACCCCAGACCCGAATCCGGACGACTCCGTCGACAGTTATGTGCCCGCCTTCGAAAGCGGTTACTACAACCGCCCGGTTTTTAATTCGTACAACCTGAATGAAGGCTTGCCTGTGCTTAATCTTGGCCGCCTGAACGGTCAGAACAAACTTATCCAGACAGGTGTTGTGGAGCAAACGCACGGCCTGTTCACCATGGAGAACAATCCAGACAACGGCGATGAACTCGCTGACGTGATTTACTTCAATCTGTCTCTGGCAAGCTCTTTGAAAAATATCAGCCGCTCTGGCTCAATCGATGAAAAAGTGCTGCGGGAAAGCGACCTGTCCCAGCGCTCGCCACTGCGGACCGGCAACCGCTTTTAAGGGTTTCCGGTCCGTTGGGGCATTCAATCGTAGAAATGGCGTTCGCCGTCCGGACGCCGTTTGAACCGCTTATACTCCCATTGATACTGCTCCGGCGTCTCCCGCACGCAGGCCTCCACCGTGGCGTTCAATGCAGCGGCGGAGGTTTCCAGATCTTCGGAGTAGATATCCGCAGCCACTGACCGCACCGTCATCACAAAACCTTCTCCTTCCGGTAAACGCTTGGCGTAGACGCAAAGCACTTTGGCGTCGGTGCGTTCAATCAGTTTGGAGACCAGCTTGATAGTATTGGCGGGAATGCCGAAGAAAGGGGCGAATACGCCACCGCTGAGCTCCGGTTCCTGGTCGGGAAGAATGCCGATTACGCCTTGCTCCCGCAAAATATGGAACAAACGCATGACGCCGCGCTTATTGGCGGGAACAAGCTCTGAGCCATTGCGCTCGCGCACTGCGCGCATATAGTCGTCCAGTTCCTCGATTTTAGGCGGCTGATAAAGCGCCGCCATGGAGTAACGCGCAGCGAAAAACAACCCCGCCACTTCCCAGTTGCCCAGGTGCGGAGCCAGCAGAATCAACCCTTTGCCGGCGTCTTCAGCTTCTTTGATGAGGTGCTCGCCATCAATGGATTTGATCAAAGACAGCGTCTTCTCTGCGGGCCATTCCCACACCGCGCCAGTTTCAAACGCCACCTTACCGGTTTCGCGCATACTGGCGGCGCCCAACGCATTGATTTCAGAAGCGCTTTTTTCAGGGAAACAACGTTGCAGATTGGTGCGCGTCACCCGCGCCGGGCCGGCGTTGCAGCGCCAGGTCAAGGCGCCCAGCCAACCGCCCAATCGCTGCGCCCAGCGCAGAGACAGTTTGGAAACCAGGCGAATCAGAAAGATGATCAGCGTGGCGATGAGTTTGGATTTGTTCAAGAGATACCTGTGAATTCGGGGCGTACGTCACCTTAAACTGGCGTCAGATAGCGTCTTTTTTCCGCAGAAACAGCAATTTTCGCGTAATTTCGCGGCTATATCCTATGGCTATCTGCAATCGGCGCGCACACGTAGTATAATTTGCCGCTTTATTCTACAGGCCGGCGACGTCCTGACAAGTAAGCGCCTGCGGCTAAAGAACCAAACATGCACAGCAAGTGGTGTAAACCGTGACTGATACAAACAAGCCAGATGTAAAAACCTTTCAGGGATTAATCCGAACTCTCCAAGACTATTGGGCTCGTCAGGGCTGCGTCATATTGCAGCCGCTGGACATGGAGGTAGGGGCAGGCACCTTTCACCCGGCCACGTTTTTACGCGCTATCGGTCCGGAAACCTGGAACGCCGCCTATGTTCAGCCCAGCCGCCGTCCCACTGACGGCCGCTACGGCGAAAATCCCAACCGCCTGCAGCATTACTACCAATATCAGGTAGTGCTGAAGCCTTCTCCCGATAATATTCAAGAGCTGTATCTGGGCTCTCTGCGGGAAATGGGCATTGATCCCCTGGTTCACGACATCCGCTTCGTGGAGGATAACTGGGAATCCCCGACACTGGGCGCCTGGGGACTGGGTTGGGAAGTCTGGCTGAACGGCATGGAAGTAACCCAGTTCACTTACTTCCAGCAGGTGGGCGGTCTGGAATGTTATCCCGTGACCGGCGAAATCACCTATGGTCTGGAGCGGATCGCCATGTATCTGCAGGGCGTCGACAGCGTATACGACCTGATCTGGACCCATGGCCCGCAAGGCCCGGTCACTTACGGCGATGTGTTTCACCAAAATGAAGTGGAGATGTCCACTTACAACTTTGAAGAAGCAGACACCACCGAACTGTTCCATCACTTCGACACTTACGAGCGCGAGAGCAAGCGTCTGATCGAAAAAGGCCTGCCGCTGCCCGCTTATGAAATGGCGTTGAAGGCGTCGCATACATTTAACCTGCTGGACGCACGGCACGCGATTTCAGTCACTGAAAGACAGCGTTTCATCCTGCGCGTGCGCGGCCTCGCCAAAGATGTGGCGCAAGCCTACTTTGACCGCCGCAAACAATTGGGCTTCCCATTGGCCGAAGCCTCTATCCGTGACGAAGTGCTAGCCAGCGAAGGGGAGAAGTAAGTCAATGAACCACCAGGATTTTTTAGTAGAAATCGGCGCTGAAGAACTGCCGCCGAAAGCCTTGCGTCAATTGGCGGACGCCTTCGCACAAGGCATTCGCCAGCGTCTGGAAAAAGCGCAGTTGTCCTTCTCTGACCTGACATGGTACGCCGCCCCAAGACGTCTGGCGGTGCATGTTTCAGGACTGGCGGAAAAGCAGCCGGATCTGGAAGTGGAAAAACGCGGCCCCGCTCTGCAAGCAGCATTCGACGCCGCCGGCGCGCCCACCAAGGCCTGTGAAGGTTTCGCCCGTTCCTGCGGAACCACGCCGGACAAACTGGAGAAACTGGAAACGGACAAAGGCGTATGGCTGGTGTTTCGCAGCAAACAGTCCGGCGCGCCAACCACCGGCCTGTTGCCGGCCATCGTTGAAGAATCACTGGCGGCGCTGCCAATTCCCAAGCGCATGCGTTGGGGCGCACGCCGCACGGAATTCGTGCGTCCCGTGCATTGGATCATCATGCTGTTCGGCGAAAAAGTTATCGACTGCGAAATTCTGGGTTTGAAAGCGGGCAATACCACGTTGGGCCACCGTTTCCACCACCCCGCGCCTATCGAGGTCGCCACGCCCGCCAATTACAAAGAGGCGTTGAAAGCCGGCTATGTCATGGCGGACTTTGAAGAGCGCATAGCGCTGATCAGACAACAAGTGGAAGCCATCGCCAAGCAAACTTCCGGCGTCGCCGTTATCGACGAAGCGCTATTGGAAGAAGTCGCCAGCTTGAACGAATGGCCAACCGCGTTAATGGGACGCTTTGAGGATCGCTTCCTTGAAGTGCCGGCGGAGGCCTTGATCTCCACGATGAAAGGCAACCAGAAATACTTCCACGTGGTGGATGCGGAAGGCCGCATGCTGCCTTACTTCATCACCGTAGCCAATATTGAAAGCAAAGACCCGCAACAGGTTATCGACGGTAACGAGCGAGTCATCCGCCCCCGTCTCAGCGATGCGGCGTTTTTCTTCTCCACGGATAAGAAACGCACCCTGGCGAGTCGCCTGGAAGACCTGAAACCCATCGTATTCCAGCAGCAGTTGGGAACGGTGTACGACAAGGCCATTCGCGTCGGCAAGCTGGCGGCGAAAATCGCGGCGAAGATCGAAAGCAATCCTGAATGGGCGCAGCGTGCAGGCGAACTCAGCAAGACCGATCTGGCGACGGAAATGGTCATGGAATTCCCCGAGCTGCAGGGAACCATGGGCCGTTATTACGCCGCTATCGACGGTGAGCCGGAAGAAGTCTCCCTGGCCCAGGAAGAACAGTACCTGCCTCGTTTCGCCGGCGATCAGCTGCCAACAACCTTGACCGGCTGCGCGGTATCCCTGGCGGATAAACTGGACACCATCGTCGGTATTTTCGGCATCAATCAACCGCCAACTGGCGCCAAAGACCCGTTCGGTCTGCGTCGCGCCGCCTTGGGCGTACTGCGGATTCTGGTGGAGAAAAAGCTGGATCTGGACCTTACCGAGTGCGTGCAATGGGCGCAGGAACTGCACGGCGATCTGCCGGCGGAAAACCTGGAAACGGCTGTGGTTGACTACATGCTGGATCGTTTCCGCGCTTGGTACGAAGAAGCCGGCGTGCCTACTGAAGTATTCCTGAGCGTGCTGGCTCGTCGTCCCACCAAACCAGTGGAGTTCGATCAACGCGTGCTGGCGGTGGCGGAGTTCCTGAAGCTCGACGCAGCGCAGGCATTGGCGGCGGCGAACAAGCGGGTATCCAATATCCTCAGCAAAGAGCAGGTGGAAATCTCCGCAGAGTCGGCGAATCCAGAGCTGTTCACCGAGGAAGCGGAGAAGAACCTGTTCCGCGCTTTGCAGGAGAAATCCGAGTCCACGCGTCCGTTTATCGAACAACGCAATTTCACCCAGGCGCTGCAGCAATTGGCGGAATTGAAAGACGTCATCGACCTGTTCTTCGACAAGGTCATGGTAATGGTGGATGATCCAGCTATTCGCAGCAACCGTATGACGCTGCTGGCCAGCCTGCGTCACGTGTTCCTGCAGGTGGCGGATATCTCCTTACTGCAAAACAAAGCGTAAACCACACAGGGAAGAGCGGGTGAGCATCAATACACTGCTGATATTGGACCGGGACGGCGTCATCAACGAAGACTCCGACGACTACATCAAGTCGGAACAGGAATGGCGGCCGATTCCGGGCAGTATTGAAGCTATCGCGGCCTTATCCGCTGCGGGCTTCACCGTCGCCGTCGCCACCAACCAAAGCGGTCTGGGACGCGGCTATTTCGATGAAGCCGAGCTGGGCAGGATGCACGCCAAATTGCTCAATCTGGTCGCGCAGCATGGCGGCGCCATCGCCGCCATCGCCTTCTGTCCCCATGTGCCGGACGATCAATGCGATTGTCGCAAACCCAAGCCCGGCCTGGTGCGCAGAATTGAAGAAGAAACCGGCATGTCCGCCGCTGACGCCTGGTTTGTCGGCGACAACGTCGGCGATATCGGCGCCGCCCGCGCTGCAGGTTGCCAGCCTGTGCTGGTGAAAACCGGCAAAGGCGAGCGCACCCTGGTCAAACTCGCGCCTGAAGAACTGGACGGCGTCCCCGTTTTTACCAACTTGGCGGACTTCGCCAACTATGCCATCACAAAGCTCAAAGAGAGCCATTCAGAGAGCTAAACGAAGCTTGATTTTAACCGCCGCATTATCTATGTTATGCGGCACAGTTTACGGCGTGTAGCGCAGCCTGGTAGCGCACTTCGTTCGGGACGAAGGGGTCGGAGGTTCGAATCCTCTCACGCCGACCATGTACACATCCCAACCCATTGTTTACTTCCCATCTCTAACATAATCCCCGTTCGCCCTGAGCCTGTCGAAGGGCCTTCCAGAGCATTCACAGAATCCAGATCACCCCCCCCCCCCAAATTCCCCCTCATAATCGGCCAAATTCCATACTGATTCCCCTGGTGGTATGCGTTACGCTTAATACAGCGCCGGAGGAGGAATGCATGATGCTGCGTGTTCTACTTGTCTCTGCTTTAGTTCTGGTTATGACGGGTTGCGGATCTGGCGGTTCAGACCAGAGCGAGGATACCCCGGTGGGCTTGTCTGAGCGACCGGATAATACGACTTGTCTGGCGTTCGACAGTAGCGGCTCCAGCGCCATCAAACTTACCCCCATTGCACAGGATATGGACTTCTCCAGCCCGATTCTGATGCTGCCCCATCCCAGCCTGACTAATATTTTTTATGTCGTGCAGCAACGGGGACGGGTTTACCGGGTGAACCTCAACGACAACACCCGCACCACGCTGATTGACCTCTCCGAGCACTACAATCTCAGTACTTGCGGCGAGTGCGGGTTACTCGGCATGGCATTTCACCCGAACTTCGCCGAAAACGGCTATCTCTATTTTTCCTTCACGGAAAACGTCTCAGGTATGACCTCCTTTGTGGCCCGATTCGAAAGCGCGGACAACGGTCAATCTCTACGCTCCGATAGCGGCGGCGATCTGCTGCGGGACAATCTAATTGAAGTCAGCCAACCCTATTCCAACCATAACGGCGGCCACATCGCTTTCGGTCCAGACAATTTGCTGTATTACGGCCTGGGTGACGGCGGCTCCGGCAACGATCCCGACAATAATGGTCAGACCGTTTCCACACTACTAGGCTCCATGTTGCGCCTGAATGACGATGGCTCTCCCGCTTCCGGTAATAACGTGCCCGGCGCGCTACCGGAAATCTACGCGTACGGTCTGCGCAATCCCTGGCGCTGGAGTTTTGATCGGGACACTGGCGACTTATGGTTGGGCGATGTCGGCCAGGGTCAGTATGAAGAGGTGGATATCATCACCTCTGGCGGTAACTACGGTTGGCGCTGTTACGAAGGCATGCACCGCACCGGTAACAGCTGCACAAGCACTGGCCCTTATATAGCGCCAGTGGCGGAATACGACCATTCCGAGGGCATCTCCATCACTGGGGGTTATGTCTATCGCGGCGACGCCATTCCTGGTCTTAAAGGCGTCTATGTGTTTGCCGACTTCGGTTCGGGAATCCTTTGGGGATTGAGAGCCAATGGCAGCGGCGGCTATGACCGGGAGACCCTGCTGGAAAGCGGCCGCAACGTCGCGTCTTTCGCAGAAGGAGCGGATGGGGAGCTCTACGTGGTCACTTTTTCCGGCCTCTTTCGCATTGATCCGGACACCTCAAGCGGAGACTCTGATAACGTCCCAGAGTTATTATCGCAAACCGGCTGCGTCAATCCCGATAATCCCACGCAACCTGCATCCGGGCTCATTCCCTACACCGTCATTGAGCCGTTCTGGTCCGATGGCGCAGACAAACAACGTTTTTTCGCGCTGCCCAATAATACCTATATTGACGTCAATGCAGCGGGAGACTTTCTGTTTCCCGACGGCTCCGTGCTGGTCAAACACTTCTACCTCAACGGCGCCATTATCGAAACCCGCCTATTCATGAAACGGGCGGAAGGTGACTGGCGCGGCTACAGTTATCAGTGGAATGAGACGAAAACAGACGCCACGCTGGTCGCGGAAGGCAAGGACGTGGATTACAGCGGACAAACCTGGCGCTTTCCCGGTTCAGGCGAATGCGCTCAATGCCACACGAGCGCCGCGGGTTTCAGCCTGGGTTTGGAGACTATGCAGTTGAACCGGGAGCTGATCTATCCGCAAAGCCGCATACGCGCCAACCAGCTGCAGACTCTGGCGCGTATCAACGTCTTCTCAGCGCCACTGAGCGACGCGCATCTGGCCAACGCGCTTCCCGTCAGCAGTAATGACAACGCCCCGCTGGAACGACGGGCCCGTGCTTATCTGCACAGTAACTGCGCCAATTGCCATCAACCCGGCGGCACGTCGCAGAGCACGATGGACCTACGCTTTTCGACAGCGCTGTCTTCGACCCAGGCCTGCGACCAGGAGCCATTGAACGGCGATATCGGCGTCGACAATGCGAAGCTGATCTCTCCGGGAGACGCATCCATGTCGCTGATTTATCTGCGTATGACCCACCCTGGCGAATACCGGATGCCGCCGCTGGCGAGTCATCAAGTCGATACGGAAGGCGGCGTCCTGATTCAAGACTGGATCAACAGCCTGACTTCATGCGACTGAGCTTTATGGCCATCTATATTGATTAACGAACAGGCGGACACGACTTTTGTCCGCCGCATAAATAAAACACGTAGTAGGGGAGAAATAAGGAATGCTCGCGCATTTTTTGGGAGGCGTCGGCCTGTTTTTGCTGGGAATGACCTTGTTGACGGACGGCCTCAAACTCGCCGCCGGTCCCGCGCTGGAGGTCATGCTCAGTCGCTGGACATCAACACGTTCGCGAGCCCTTGCCAGCGGCGTGGCCATCACGGCCCTGGTGCAGTCTTCCAGCGCCGTCACGGTCGCGACCCTGGGTTTCGTTAACGCGGGTCTCTTGATGTTTGAACACGCCACCTGGGTCATTTTCGGCAGTAATGTCGGCACCACATTGACCGCCTGGCTGGTGGCGCTACTGGGCTTCAGTATTAAAATCGACGCTTACGCTTTGCCGTTAATCGGCATCGGCGCCTTCATTCATCTCGGCGGTCGCAGCCCCCGTCTGAAAGCCGCAGGAACCGCCATCGCCGGCTTCGGCTTGCTGTTCCTGGGCATCGACGCCATGAAGTCCGCCTTTGAAGGATTGGGCGCTAATTTTACGGATAACCTCAACTTTGGAGACAACCTCTCTCTGCTATGGATGGTGGTGGTCGGCATCGTGCTGACCGTGCTGATGCAATCCTCCAGCGCCGCTATCGCCATTATTCTGACCGCCATCGCAGGCAAGATGCTGCCCTTGGAAGCGGGAGCGGCGGCGGTAATTGGGGCGAATATCGGCACCACTTCCACCGCCATTCTGGCCTCCTTCGGCGCCACCGCCAACGCGAAACGTCTGTCCTTGGCGCATGTGTTATTCAACCTCATCACCGGCGCAGCCGCCCTGGCGATGCTGCCTTTGTTTCTGTGGGCGCTGGGGGCGCTTAGCGGCATGCGCCAGGACCTGAATAACCCTGCAGTTTTGCTGGCGGCCTTCCATACTGTTTTCAACCTGTTGGGCGTCGCTCTGATGTGGCCGTTGGGGACGCCAATGACCGCGTGGTTGAAAACCCGCTTTCAGAAAGGCGGCAAAGTGCTCTCCCTGCAACACCTTGATAAGAGCGCCATCGTGGTGCCGGATGTCGCCATTCACGCCGTCGTCATGGAGCTGGAGCGTTTTCAGGGGCTGCTGTCCGCCCATATCCAGAATTCGCTGCTCAACCCCGGCGACCACCGCACGCTGGAAACCCGTCGCGAACTGAGAGAGCTGTTGGATGAACTCAACCAGCACATCACTAATATTCTGCATCAGCCGCTAAGACTGCCGCTGACGCAACAGCTGCCTCAGTGCCTGCAAGTGATTCAATACGCCTATAATCTCCTGGAGACGCTGGATGAAGTAGAGCAGGAACCATCGCTGGATCGCTCTCTGACCGCCCCTATGAACGATTGGCTGAATCTGTATTGCCATCCCTCCATTGTGACGGAAACGGCGCAGGAAGGCGCTGACAGCGCGGCTCAGGCGGAACTCTCATATCGTGAGGCCAAGCAGAGATTGCTGGACGACGCGCTGGAGAAAACGCTCAAGTTAACTACGATGAATCAGGCTCTACAGCGATTGAGCCTGTATAAGCGGATGCAGGAGCAGATGTTAAAAGCCGCCCGCTTGGTGGCGGGCCTGAAACCCGGGACTTAATGGACGTCCCGGCTTGACAGTCCGCTTCGGCTCAGAGTTAAATGATAATCATTATCAATTAATAAACTTAACATCCGATTCATGACAGGGACACTTCACGGCTTCGACACACAAGAGCCGGCGATCCGCGAACTACGCCGCAAGATCCGCTACGCCACAGAAGCGGACAATCCGCAGTTACTGCCCTTGTGGCTGTCGATGGAAGAAACCCTGACGCCCGCCTGCGCCGCCAGTCGCTGGCGGTTGTACGCCGCAGAGTTCCGGCTCTTGTTGGACACGCTTGCGGACGATCTGATTCCCGGCCACTGGCGAACGCTGTGCATGGATCAGATTTATCGCCCCCTGGCGGCGCTGAGCCGCATCGCCGATGGCGAGTCCCGCCGCCGCCAGCTAAATGAGTTCCTCTACGAACTCAGAACCACCAGCCATTTCTTTCAAGCCAGCCTGACCGGCTGAAACACTCAGGAGAGACCGTGTGAAAACCCGTATCGAAAAAGACAGCATGGGCGAGTTACAAGTGCCGGCGGACGCCTTGTACGCCGCGCAAACCCAGCGCGCCGTCAACAACTTTCCCGTCAGCGGCGAGCGCCTTCCCAAGGCTTTCATTCGCGCCCTGTTGCTGGCGAAATCCGCCGCGGCGCGCGCCAACGTCAAGCTGGAGCTGATTCCCGCCAAAATGGGCGACGCTATCTGCGAAGCGGCGCAGCAACTGCTGTCCGCCGACGACATGATGACTCATTTTCCGGTGGATGTTTTCCAGACCGGTTCCGGCACCAGCACCAACATGAACGCCAACGAAGTGTTGGCGAGCCTCGCCAGCCGCATTCTGGACGAGAAAGTCAGCCCTAACGACCACATCAATTACGGGCAAAGCAGTAACGACATCATCCCCAGCAGCATCCACATCAGCGCCGCGCTGGAGCTGGACAAGCTGTTGCTGCCGGCGCTGCGCCACCTGTTAAAAACCATTCAGGACAAAGCCGCGCAAACTGACGGCTACATCAAGACCGGCCGCACCCACCTGATGGACGCCATGCCTGTGCGTCTGAGCCAGAGCCTGCTGGGCTGGGGCGCACAGATTGAGCAGAGCATCGCTGCACTGGAAGCGACACAACCGGCGCTGCACACCCTGGCTCAAGGCGGCACGGCGGTGGGCACCGGCATCAACGCGCATCCGGATTTCGCCGCGGAGTTCAATCGCCAGCTCAGTGAGATGACAGGCCTTAGCTTCAAACCCGCCGCCAATTTCTTTTCCCATATTGGCTCGCAGGACATCGCCGTCTCTCTGTCCGGTCAATTGAAGACCGTCGCCGTCGCCATCATGAAAATCGCCAATGACTTGCGCTGGATGAATTCCGGTCCGCTGGCGGGTTTGGGCGAAATTGAACTGGAGGCGCTGCAGCCCGGCTCGTCCATCATGCCCGGCAAGGTCAACCCGGTCATACCTGAGGCGGCGGCCATGGCGGCGGCGCAGGTTATCGGCAACGACACCGCAATTACTATCGGCGGCCAGTCCGGTAATTTTGAACTGAACGTTATGCTGCCGCTGATCGCCCGCAACCTGCTACAGAGTATTGAACTGCTGTCCAACGTCAGCCAGTTACTGGCGGACAAGGCCATCGCCACCTTCAAAGTCAATGAAGCCAAATTGCAGGAAGCGCTGTCCCGCAACCCCATACTGGTCACGGCGCTGAATCCGATCATCGGTTACCTGAAAGCGGCGGAAATCGCCAAACAGGCGTACAAAGAAGGACGCCCGGTCATCGACGTGGCGGAGGAGCAAACCGATCTGTCCCGACAGGAACTGGAGAAGTTACTGGACCCCGCCAAACTGACCCACGGCGGCCTGTAAGCGTCGCCTCACCGCTTAAGAAAAGTCTCGTGGCGCTTGAGCGTCACGACTTTTCCACTATTGCCGTAAAGGCGTTTTGTTCGCCTTCGGACTCTTCCTGCGCAGGTTCACACAAAACGTCGCTATCTGCGCTCTCCTCTTGGGTAAAACGATTAAGTGAGCAAACTTCGGAAAGAAAGCTCATCAGTGCGTTAGCGACATTTTCCTCTACCAGAGAGTAAGTGACATAAAGTCCTTTTTTTTCTTCCTGCACCAGCCCTGACGCCAATAATATGGAAAGATGTTTGGAGATGGCCGGCTTGGAGATATCGAATCGGTCGGCGATTTCTCCCGCGGTCAGCGGCGACTTGGAGAGGTACGCCAGAATTCTTCTACGGGGGGTGGAGGACAGAGCCTTAAACACATTATCCGTACTCATAATAGTCCCTACTACGCTTATCAGTTCTAATTGTTTTTAACGACAAGGTTCATATAGAACCATCCCGGGGGGTAAATCAATGGTTAACGCACGCCCCCGCACTTCCTTCTTACAGACCATCGTTAGGCCTTCAAGTTCCACAGGGGTGAAAAACCTGGGGTTTTTCCCAGATGACCTGCGCCGAGAATATGCTGTAATCATCGCCCTGTTTAATCATCCAGACGCCGCTGCCCTCCTCATCGGCGTCGCCCTGCCGCAAGGAGAAGAACTTGAACATGTCATCGACCGCTTATCGCAATATCGCCATCGCCGTCCTGGTTTTACTGGTTTACTTTTCCTGGGGAGACAGCGATGAAGAAGAGGCTCTTCCGTTTCAAGAATCCGGCTCCCAGGCAGGACCGGTTAACAATGCAGAGCTTCCGATGTATGAACTCCCCGACGATTACGAAGCACTGATATGTGAGTCGACGTCAGGCATAGTCGCTTCCAATTATCGGGTGGATTATAAAATTCTACTGCTGATGGAGGACGGCTCCGCGTATGAGTCCCTGGGGGTACCGCCGGAAGATTTCGATGTGGAAACATCGCGGGAAGAACAGCCTGCGCGCTGGGGAATCTGGGAAAGCGATGACGACGGTTACCGGGTGAAAATTCCTGATGACGAAAAAGAGTGGCGCACTTTCTCAAAGTCGGACCGTCTGGTTCCCGCCCGCGAAGGCGAACGCCTGCACCGACGCCTCTACCACATGGTCGCTTACGGCATGGCGGGGATCAGTATGAGCAGCACGGTCAACACCCGTCGCTGGACTTTCCGGGGCGACGGACGCTTCACCAAAGGCCGCTCCAGCCTCGCCGGTAGCGGCGGCGCTTATTCCGCGATGACAGGAACCTCCGTTTATGCGCAATCGAGCAGCGACGCATCAGGAGATCAGTCATTGGCGGCGGGATCAGGCTCCGGCGTTTTCACCCACTCCCAAAAGAAAGGCGGAGACGGTTCCAAAAACCGTGGAGAATATCAACTTTCCGGATATACCCTGACGTTGCACTTCGATAATGGCGAGCAGGAGCGAAAATTATTTGGCTTCTGCTATAACGATCGCACCAGTCCCTTTTTGGAGGGCGGCGTGTTTTGGATGGATGAGTCGGACCTGGAGGAAGACCTTCCCCGGAACTTTGAGTTGGTGATGAACATCAACGAGGATCGCTTCTATGAACCGAAGAATCTGGAAGAGGATGAAGTGCTTCGTTTGGCGTTCAGCGACAGCCTGAGACGCAACAAAGATTCTTTTACGCAGCAATTTGAGGACTATGTACGCGCCGATTTGACCTCTCTGGGAGAAGACCTGGACGATGAAGAATGGAAACTGGACAAGCGAGTCGCCATTTTCACCGCCCTGGTTGAGGACGCAGACCCCATGCCCTTATATGTGTCCTATCTGGCCGTTCAAGAGGGTGAGAAGTATTGGAAATATCTGCGCATTCTGACGTCAGACGATGAGGCTCTTTCCCGTTACAACGATAAGCTCACTCCCGTAATGAAGCGCTTTTTTACCGGAAAATAAAGAGTATCCCAGATTGTGAGCACACACTAACTAACCCTGGGTATTTGACGCCCAGACTGTATATCACCGAAGGAAGTCCGCTTAAGTCGCGCCGCCGCCACCCGCAACGGCCTGCTGAGCCAGCCTGTCGATGAGCCAGGCGGCGGCAGGTCCTGGCGGGTTTTCCGTCAAGTAGATGACATCAAACGGATAAGTGACGGAGGCTGCGTCCGGCATATCCAAACGCACTAACCGCCCATTCGCCAGGTCTTCCCTCACCATCGGTTCCGGCATGTTTCCCCAGCCTATCCCTTCTTTCAGCAACATATGCTTAGAGCCCAGATCCGCCAGCCTCCAGGTATGGGCGCTGATCACCGCAAACTCCTGATTGCGGGTCAGGGAAGAGCGATCAGACAGGACTAACTGAGTATGCTCTCTGCCCGCGCCAGGGGCATTGCTCCCCGCCGTCGCCAGAGGATGTGAAGGCGCGGCGACGGGAATCAGGGCGACAGATCCCACGCTGATTCTTTCCACCCTGTCCAACACCGGATTGAGCGGTCCACTGACGCCTATGGAAGCTTCGCCGTTTAGCACCAGCTGTGTAACGCCACCCAGAGCTTCAACCCGCAGATTCAGAGATACGGTAGGAAACTGCTCGCGGAACGCCTTCAGCGCATCCACCACTCTGCTGGAGGGCAACATCACGTCCACCGCCAGACGCACCTCCGCCTCCAGGCCTTGCAGTAACCCTTTCACCTTGGAGCGCAAGCTGTTGACGCCGTTATGCACCAGCCGCGCTTCCGACAGAACCAGGCGTCCTGCGTCAGTCAACTGAGGTTTTCGCGTGGTATGACGATCAAATAACTGCACGCCCAGCTGGGATTCCAGATTGGCGATGGAGTAGCTGACCACTGAGGTCGCTCGATGCAGTTTACGCGCAGCGCCAGCGAAACTGCCCACTTCCACCACGGCCAAAAACACTTTCAGTTGATCCAGGGTCGGTGCGCCAGGGTTTGATAACATGCCTAATTTCTCGAATAAAATGACTGAAATTATCCCAGTTTTGCGAAAAGAGTAGTCGCAATATAGTGGTTCCATCAAGCAACGACACTCATTACTGGAGCAAGCCAACATGACTCAACTGACCCACAATGCGAATTCAGCTCATTCCATTAACGGCGCTTTCGATATCGCCTCCGTCTCCGCCCTCGTTGGCAGAGTGCTTATAAGCATCATCTTTGTTCTTTCAGGCATCGCCAAGATCAGCGCGCCGGCGGGAACCATTGCTTATATCGAGTCCGCCGGTTTGCCATTCGCCACCTTGGGCTTCGCCGCCGCAGTGTTGGTGGAGCTGGCTGGAGGGATAGCCTTGATCGCCGGTTACCGCACCCGCGCTACTGCGCTCATACTGGCGGGTTTCACTGTCGCAGCCGCCCTGGCTTTTCATAATCAGCTTGGCGATCAGAACCAGTTCATTCATTTCTTCAAGAACATCGCCATGGCCGGAGGATTATTGCAAATCGCGGCATTCGGGGCCGGGCGCTTCTGTCTGGATGGAAGAAACCGCTAATCGCTTTCGCTATTGACGGGCCGTCGCAGCAACAGGACGGCCTCAGCGGCTTCAAAGATCCATCCTCAAGACCCCGTGTTATAGACCTCCTGTCGGCGACTTGTCTCATCCGGCGTTAAGGCATTGAGGTTGTGGGAAATGTTCTTTAAGGTGTAATGAGGCTGCGTCAGGGACAGTACCGAGCCTCTCAGCGCCATGCCGAACGTCGTCAGTGACGTTCAAGCGGATGGGCAGGAAGGAGAGAGGCGCGGAGACGCGAAAGTAACGCTTCCGCACAAGGAGGGATTCATGGACCGGCTGTCGGGCGTACTGCGCGTCCTCGTTTGCTGCCTCTTACTCATTACATTAACTTCGCCCAGCGTGGCGCAGACTCCCGCCAATGTTTTAGTGGTCGGCCAGATCGCCGAGCCCAAATCTCTGGATCCTCACGCCGTCACAGCTCTCAATGACTTTCGCATACTGATCAATCTCTATGACGGGCTGGTGCGCTTCAAAGACGGAAGCTTGGAAGTGGAGCCGGCGTTAGCGGAGTCCTGGACAATCAGCGACGACGGCAAGACTTACACCTTCACTCTGCGCAAAGGTGTGCAATTTCATGACGGCTCGCCTCTCACCGCAGAAGCGGTAAAGTTCAATTTCGAACGTATGCTTGACGAAAAGCATCCTTATCATGACACCGGCCCTTTTCCATTGGCGTTTTTCTTCAGTCCAATAGAGAAGGTGGAAGCGATTGACGACCTCCACGTTCGATTTGAATTAAAAGAACCTTACGCCCCGTTTCTTTCCAACCTAGCCTATCCAACCGGTCTGATAATCTCACCCGAATCAGTGAAAAAGTACGGTAAGGATTATGGTCGTCATCCGGCGGGAACCGGCCCGTTCCACTTTGCCGAGTGGGTCAGCAACGCCAAGGTCGTTATTGTCCGCAACGACAAATACTGGGGCGGCGCACCGCCTCTGGAAGCAGTGGTGTTCCGACCCATCACCGACGCCAACACGCGTATGGCGGAAATGCTCTCAGGCGGCGTAGACCTCATGGTGGAAACCCCGCCGGATAATCTGGCCGTATTCGAGAAAGATTCTGGATTCCAGGTTTATCAGCAGGCGGGACCGCATTTATGGTTTCTCATTCTCAACAACAAAAAAGGTCCCTTGGCGGATCGCCGTATGCGTCAGGCGATCAACTACGCGATTGATAAGAAAGCGCTGGTGGAAAACGTGTTGCAAGGCACCGCAGAAGTCGCCAAAGGACCCATCCCGCCTGCTTTCGCCTGGGCGTATAACCCAAATCTGGACGCTTACGCATATGACCCCGACAAGGCGCGCGAACTAATCAAAGCGGCGGGACACGAAGGCGCTCAGCTTACTTTCTACGTGACGGAAGGGGGTTCAGGGATGCTGGAGCCCGTCGCCATGGGCGCGGCGATTCAGGCGGACCTCGCCAAAGTGGGTCTTCAGGTAAAGATAGAGACTTATGAGTGGAATACCTTTCTCAGCAAAGTGAATCCCGGATTACCGGAAGGCGTCGATATGGCGGAAATGGCCTGGATGACCAACGACCCCGATACCTTGCCTTATCTCGCATTACGCAGCGACGCCTGGCCGGATAAGGGCGGCTTCAACTCCGGTTACTACGCCAACCCCAAAGTGGACGATCTGCTTGAACGAGCGCGTCGCGCTACAGACCAAAACCAGAGAGCCGCACTCTACAAAGAAATGCAGGTCATCGTACAAGAAGACGCCCCCTGGGCTTTTATCGCCAACTGGAAACAAAACGCCGTCAGTCAGTCACGCGTTAAAAACTTCAGGTTACAGCCTTCATTTTTTCTGGATTTAAGAGAGGTGAAGAAGCCATGAGATTTATCAGGATTTTCTAACCGGCATATTTTTAATAAATCATATTTCATCACAGCTTCATAGCAAAAACTTTATTCCCTGAGTGACGTTCGTAGTCGTTACGCCTTAGATAAATAAACGAAATAAAAACATTAAGTTATATATTTTATTTGAAGTTATGAAAAACTCCGCCAGTTATATTTTCAGTTATTTTCATAGAAAAAATATTTAACGCTGAGTTAAATCGGCAATATTTTACCTTGAGGAAAATTTTCAGTTATTAACCCCATAAAACATGTTCAAAAAACGAGCGGAAAAAGCACTTTTTGCCGTTATAGAAATGAAGAAATAACGACCTGAAACCAAGTTATCTCACCTCAAATCAGGACTTCAAAAGGACCCTTTCAATGAGCAATGGAAAAGAGGCCTCTCCAAACCCCATTTTTGACCAAAATTCCCCTTCAAACTCTCCGAGCACTCACAAGATTTCTTGTAAGGAAAAATGCAGGAGGAAACGGGATTTTTTGTCACATTCCGTCTTCCATTTTCCCATCGTCAAAGAACAACTCTAACCCCCATGTGGAGCTATATCGCCAAACGTCTCCTTTTCGTCATTCCTGTCCTGTTCGGAATGACCGCGATCGTCTTCTTGATCATGGCCATGATTCCGGGAGATCCCGCCACCGCAATTCTCGGCGCCTATGCAACGCCTGAAAATATCGCACGAATTAACCGTCAGTTAGGGTTAAATCATAGCCTATTTGAACAATATTTAATCTGGTTGGGACACATTCTGCAAGGAGATTTAGGCCGATCTTACAGCTTGAATCGCCCCGTTCTGGATGAGGTTTTAGAGCGCTTCAGCGCCACATTGACGCTCGCCGGAGCCTCCTTTCTGCTGTGCTCTCTGTTCGGACTATTGGCGGGAATTGTCTCTGCAGCGCGCCAGTTCAGCTGGGCTGACAGAGTGATCACATTGCTGGTTTTGATTGGCATTTCAACGCCGTCATTCTGGCTGGGACTGCTGCTGATACTGGTTTTCGCCGTCGAGTTGCAATGGCTGCCGGCCAGCGGTATGTACGCGATATACGGCGGTGGCGATATTCAGGACCTGCTCTCCCATCTCACGTTACCGGCCATTACGCTGGCGGTCATCGCAACTGGCGTTATCGCCCGCCTAACCCGAGGCGCCATGTTGGAGGTACTGCGGCAGGATTACATTCGCACGGCTCGCGCCAAGGGGCTAAGTGAGCGCCGCGTGATCTATCGCCACGCTTTTAAGGCCGCGCTGGTCGCCATTATCCCTGTATTGGGCATTCAGGCTGGCTTCGTACTTGGCGGCGCAGTCTATATCGAAACCGTATTCCAATGGCCCGGAATAGGTCGCATGTTGGTGCAGGCGATCGCCACCCGGGACATTCTGCTCGCGCAAGGGGGAGTATTGGTAGTCGCCACCTCATACGTCCTTTTTAATCTGGCTGCGGATGTTGCTCAGCATCGACTCGACCCAAGACTGACCTCATGACTCGCTCATCTCGCCCCAGCGCCTGGAAACTATTCCGGCATAACCACATTGCCTTTTTCGGGCTCTGCCTGTTTTTGCTGGTGACGGTCATCGCTCTAGCGGCGCCCATACTTCCGTTATCAGCGCCAAACGACACTGCGCCTGCGGAGCGTTTACTACGACCATTAAGCGAAGGCCGTTTATTGGGAACGGATCATCTGGGAAGGGATCTCCTCTCCCGTTTGATATGGGGAGCGCGCGTTAGCATCTCAGTGGGTTTATCCGCCACGCTGATCGCTTCCGTCATCGGCTCTGCATTGGGTTTGATCGCGGGTTTCGCAGGCGGACGAACGGATAATGTGTTGATGCGCGGCGTCGATATGCTGATGGCTTTCCCCTATATTTTACTGGCGCTGGCGATCGTCGCGGCATTAGGGCCGGGGTTATCAAACGCTCTCTACGCCATCGCCCTGGTGAATATTCCATTCTTCGCCCGCAATATCCGAGGCGTCACGTTGAGCCTGACAAGACGGGATTTTGTCGACGCCGCCAGGCTTTCCGGCAAAGGTCCTGTGCGCATTCTGCTTACGGAAATACTGCCTAATGTGGCACCCATCATCGTCATCACCATGTCGACAACCCTGGGTTGGATGATATTGGAAACCGCAGGACTCAGTTTTCTCGGTTTGGGCGCGCAACCGCCGCAAGCGGATCTGGGCGCCATGCTGGGGGAGGGACGCAAATTGCTGTTTACAGCGCCGCATGTGTCCGTGATTCCCGGGCTGATGATCTTCGCGCTGGTCATGAGCGTCAATTTGATTGGCGATGGCGTCAGAGATGTGCTTGATCCCAAATTAAAGTCAGGCTCTTTGACACGCCCCTCCGCCATGACGGAAGTACAGAGCGCTAATGCTAAAAGCTCCCCAGCCCCAGACATCAGTGCGACTCAGGACGCCCTGGCGGTGCGAAATTTACAGACCGAGTTTCTTGTTGGGACGGACATTTACAAGGCAGTAGGCGGCGTCAGCTTCGAGCTGGGTAAGGGGGAATGCCTGGGTTTGGTGGGCGAATCCGGCTCCGGTAAATCCGTTACGGCGATGTCTCTGCTCAGATTGGCGCCTACGCCCCCAGGACGCATCGTAAGCGGCCAGATCTGGCGGAGAGGGGAAGATCTACTCTCTTTCCCACTGCATCGCATACAGGCGCTCAGAGGCGGGGAAATCGCCTACATATTCCAAGACCCTCTCTCCAGTCTTCACCCGCTTTTTAGTGTCGGCGCCCAAGTCGCAGAGGCGATTCAAGCGCACCAACCTTATTCTCATAGGGAGGCGTGGCGCGCCGCTGTGAGCCTGCTGGAACAAGTGCGCCTTCCCAACGCCGCTTCAATAGCGCACAGCTATCCCCATGAGCTTTCTGGAGGCATGCGACAACGGGTTTGCATCGCCATGGCTCTCGCCAATCATCCACAGATCATCGTGGCGGACGAACCCACTACCGCTCTGGACGTCACGGTACAGGCTCAGGTGTTGAAATTGATGAACCAGCACCGCAAACAAAATGAGGCGGCGGCGCTTTTGTTCATCACCCACGACTTTGGCGTCGTTTCCGAAATCTGTGACCGTGTGGCGGTCATGTACGCTGGACGCATAGTGGAGGTCGGCGCCGCAGGAGAAGTATTGAACAAGCCCGCCCATCCCTATACTCGCCTGCTCATCGATTGCGTCCCGATTCCTGGTCGAAACCAGGATCGCCTGCCTGCCATTCCCGGCTCTCCTCCCGCGGTTAATAATCTGCCCGCAGGGTGCGCGTTCGCGGATAGGTGCCCTTTTGCGGAAGGCGACTGTCGGAACAGCGATATCAGCTTACGTCCACTGGGCGAAAATCGTTTCGCCCGCTGTATCAAACCTTTGTGGAAAACGTCCCCATGACCGCCACTCTTCTGACCGCCAGTAATCTCACTCGTCACTATGGCGGCGGGCGCGGTTGGCTCGGTCGACGCAAGCCGCTGATACAGGCAGTGCAGGGCGTGGACCTGTGTATTCAACCCGGCGCCACTCTGGGCATTGTAGGTGAGTCCGGTTGCGGCAAATCCACCCTCGCGCGCATGCTGGTAGGCCTTGATCAACCCAGCGCAGGCCATTTGCTGCTAGATGGGAAATCTTGGCCTGATCGCAGCCGTAGCGAACGAAAGCGTCTGCATAGCCAGATCCAATATGTCTTCCAGGATTCTCTTAGCGCTCTTAACCCCCGTAAGACGATTAGAGCGATTTTAGAGGCTCCGATGGATCATCTTCTGGGGATGAAGAGAAACGCTCGCTACAGGCGTCTACAGGAGCTTATGGAGGCCATTGGATTAAGGCCAGAGCTACTGGAGCGTTATCCACATGAATTGTCCGGCGGTCAGGCGCAACGCATCGGTATAGCAAGGGCGTTGGCGGCGCAACCACAGATCCTGGTTCTGGATGAACCGGTTTCCGCGCTGGATGTCTCCATACAGGCCCAGGTGCTGAATCTGCTGCAGGATCTCCAGCAACACTATCACCTCGCTTACGTATTTATCAGCCATGACCTGGCCGTCGTGGAAGCAGTCAGCGACGTCATCGCAGTCATGTATTTCGGGCGCATCGTAGAACAGGCGCCCGCCGGTGAACTGTTCAGGTCTCCGAAACACCCTTACACCCGTTTGCTGCTCGATTCTATCCCGCTTCCTGGTAAAAAAGGTTTGCGAGGAGAGAGCGAAACAATAGAACTCCCCGATCCCGCCGCACCCCCCCAGGGATGCCCATTCGCTCCCCGGTGCGTCAACGCGCGAGACAAATGTCGCCATGAGCAACCCAGACTTCGTCCTATGGAAGGAGAGGAGCGCATAGCCGCGTGTCATTTTCCTGTGGGGGGAGATCCTTTGCTTAGAGAATATTTGGCCTCTAGTTAAAGAATTACTCGTACAACAGTCAACTTGTTAACTTGTTAACTTGTTAACTCTGTGAAGCAGTGTTGATTTTGTTTTCAGTCAAATGACATTTATTCAAGCAGTTCTATACTATTAGTATTGGAATAACTAACAACACCGGAGAAAGAAATGTCTAAAGAAAAGGGGTTTAAGTCTTCAAAACCGGTTCAAGATTTTCACAAGCCTTCCGAAGCAATAGCTTATGCGATTAGCATGGTGGAAAAAGACATGGCATTCGCTATCAAGAGCGTGACTCGAAGCTCCGCTAACAAAAGCGACAAAAGTACGAAATAGGAAAGGCAAAACACGAAGTGTTTATGCCTAAGTTATGTCAAATATGAAACCTCTGCCGCTATATGGCGATGGAGACTACTATCGCCTTAGTGGCATTAATGTCGGCAAGCATTGCGATAAAGAAAGAGAGCCAGGACGATTATCCTTCCGCAAAGATTACTCAAGACTTATTCACACTCCAGCCTTCCGGCGATTACAAGGCAAAACTCAGCTTTTTCCTGGATATGAGTCTGATTTTTTCAGAAACAGACTTACCCACTCTTTAGAAGTTGCACAAATCTCTACTGGTATAGGCGAGCGAATTAACTCCGTCGAACCAGAATTTGAGAGCAGTCACATTGACCTAGACTTACTGGAGTTTGCTGGACTCGCTCATGATCTGGGTCACCCTCCCTTTGGCCATAATGGCGAGCGCGCATTAGACGAGATGATGCTTGCGTTCGGAGGATTTGAGGGGAATGCACAGACTCTGCGTATACTGACATGCACTGAAAGAAAGCTGATAAAGGTAGGAGAGAATACTTACTCAGACTTAGGGTTAGACCTAACCGTAAGAAGCTTGGCATCAATACTCAAGTACGACACCGAAATACCAGAACAAAGGAAAAAAAGGGCTCCTTTACAAAAGGGCTACTACTCATCCTCTGCGGATATCGTAAAAGAAATTAAAAGCAAAGTAGCGCCTCGGAAACAACACCAAGGCGATTTTCGAACCATAGAATGTAGCATTATGGAGATAGCTGACGACATTGCTTATTCAACGTATGACCTAGAGGATAGTTTACACGCAGGTTTTTCTACGCCAGTTTCAATTCTCTCAGCATTGTTTAACGATGGGGTTATCAGAAAGACTGTATTTGATCGTACAAATAAGGAGTTAAAGAAAGCGAAGCATGAGGAAATGCAATCCTTTGACGAATTATTTGAGGCAGCATCCTTGGTGTTTGATGGGCTTACAGAAGCAGGTTTTTCCGACAAAACTAGTAGCGCACTTGAGGCGACAAAGATCTATAAATTGGACCAGCAAATAGCCCAAGATTCTCTCACCAGGACAAAATTTACTGCAGAAAGAGTAGGAAAACTAATCGGTTCTACTGAGGTCAAATATAACGAGCATTGCCCAGCCCTCTCCCAAGCCAGACTCACAAGAGAGGCAATGCTAGAAGTTGAGATTTTAAAACACCTCAACTACGAGCTTAACATTAGATCACCACGATTGGCTGTCGTAGAATATAGGGGGAAAGATATTGTTTGTGAGTTATTTAAAGCCATTGATAATAGTGGTGGCTCGTTACTCCCTGATGACTGGAAGCAGTTATATCGGGATAGCAGGAACAAAAAAAGAATTATCTGTGACTTCATCGCCGGTATGACCGATAGGTATGCTACCGAATTTCACAACTCTCTTTTCGGTAGTGGGAAAAGTCTTTTCAAGCCAATCTAAAGTTTATTCTCCTAGTTCTCGTCTACTCGTCGTGACACCTAATATATAATCCTCTCCCGCGTTGCTTCACCCCTGTTTAACCTTTTCTGAATATAAGGAGTGAAGATGAGAATTAACGTAATTGGGACCAGTGGCAGTGGGAAGTCCACCTTCAGTAAAAGGCTGTCAGAAAAGCTCGACATTCCTTATATAGAAATGGACGCCCTATATTGGGGAGCAGACTGGCGAAACCATCCAGAAGAGATCTTCAGCGCCCGGGTTGCGCAGGCGCTGCAGCAAGAAAACTGGATATTGGACGGTAATTACAACAGCAGAATTCAGTTGAAATGGGAGAGGGCTCAGATAGTCGTTTGGATAGACTACTCTTTCCCACGCACACTCTTTCAGGCAATCAGAAGAGCACTAACCCGCATCATCACAAAAAGGGAACTTTGGGCGGGTACAGGCAATAAAGAATCTCTACGCAAGCTGTTCAGCAGGGACTCCATCGTCCTCTGGACCATGACTACCTATAAGAAAAACCGCAAAAAGTACCTGTCGATAATGAGAGATCCGCGATACGCTCACATCCGCTTTATTCGGATTCGTTCTCCGAAAGAGATGGAGAGCTGCCTGCTTTCATGGGGCTCTTAACAAACGATGGAGAAAAAAAGGGCTGCGATTGCAGCCCTTTTTACTATTAGAGAGGGGGGATTAGTTACACGTCCAGATTCATAACAGACAGCGCGTTGGTCTGGATGAAATCACGACGAGGTTCAACATCATCGCCCATCAATGTATTAAAGATCTGATCCGCAGCGATCGCGTCCTCGATAGTAACTTTCATCATGCGACGTACGGCAGGGTCCATGGTGGTTTCCCACAGCTGCTCAGGGTTCATTTCGCCCAGTCCTTTATAGCGCTGGATGTTCAAACCGCGCTGGGCTTCCTTCATCAACCAGACCAATGAGTCGTCAAAAGTCTCGATAGCCTGTGTCTTTTCACCCCGCTTCACATAAGCGCCAGCCTCAACCAGACCATCCAGTTTCTCGGACATATCGGCAATATTGGCGTAAGAGCTGGAGCCAAAGAAGTCTTGGTTGAAGGTGTATTTATAGTCCACACCATGCTGAACCAACTCCACCTGAGGCAGGAACAGGCTTCTTTCAGCATCTTCCACAGCGCTGATAACGTAGTTATTGCCAGTGCTGTTGTCATAGCCCAGCTTCTCATTCAGCAAGGCGACCCAGCCTTCAACGGCGGCTTTATCTTTGAGTTGCTCCTGCGTCAATCGAGGCACGTAAAGAAGCTGATTCAGCACGCCTTTGGGGTAGGCTCTGGACATACGATCAATGACGCCTGTCGCCGTACGGTAGTCTGTCACCAGCGTCTCCAGCGCAGTCCCGATAATGGGCGGAGCCTCTGGATTTACAAACAACTGCGTGTTCTCAAGCGCGCTCTGTGTCAGGTACTGCTGGAGCGCTTTCTCATCTTTAACGTACTGTTCCTGCTTACCTCTTTTCACCTTGTACAAAGGAGGCATCGCAATATAAACGTGGCCGTTCTCGATGATTTCGCGCATTTGTCTGAAGAAGAAGGTCAGCAGCAAGGTACGAATGTGCGAGCCGTCCACATCCGCATCCGTCATGATGATGATGCTGTGATAGCGCAACTTGTTTACATCAAACTCTTCACGACCAATACCACAGCCCAGGGCTGTAATCAGGGTGCCAACTTCAGCGGAAGACAGCATCTTGTCGAAGCGGGCCTTTTCCACGTTCAGGATCTTACCTTTCAACGGCAGAATAGCCTGGGTCTTACGATCACGCCCCTGCTTGGCGGAACCACCCGCCGAGTCACCCTCCACTATGTACAGTTCAGAAAGAGCAGGATCTTTCTCTTGGCAGTCAGCCAGTTTACCTGGCAATCCAGCGATATCGAGGGCTCCTTTACGACGGGTCATTTCACGGGCTTTTCTGGCAGCTTCCCTGGCGCGAGCCGCATCGATCATTTTGTTGACTACGTTCTTCGCGTCCTGGGGGTTTTCCGCCAGGAAGTCTGCGAAGTGAGTATTCATTTCCTGCTCAACCGCAGTCTTAACTTCAGAGGAAACCAGCTTATCTTTGGTCTGAGAAGAGAACTTGGGATCAGGCACTTTAACAGAAATGATCGCAGTCAAACCTTCACGCGCGTCGTCGCCAGAGGTAGCCACTTTGGTCTTTTTCAGCATGCTCTCTTTTTCAATGTAGCTGTTAAGAGAGCGGGTGAGGGCGGCTCTAAAACCAGCCAAGTGAGTGCCGCCGTCACGCTGAGGAATATTGTTGGTAAAGCAGAAAATATTTTCCTGGAAGGAGTCATTCCACTGCAGTGACACTTCTACAGTAATGCCGTCTTCTCTTTCTTTCAGGAAGTGGAACACTTTGTTAATCGGGTTTTTGGTCTGGTTGAGATACTCAACGAAGGCTCTTAGTCCACCTTCATATTCGAAGGTTTCTGTTTTTGCAGAGCGCTCATCGTGCAACGTGATCTTAACGCCAGAGTTCAAGAAGGCGAGTTCGCGCAGACGCTTAGCCAGAATATCGTAGTGGAATTCGATATTGTTAAACGTTTCTGCGGAAGGGAAGAAGTGAACTTCCGTACCTGAACGGTCAGTTTCGCCAACCACAGATAAAGGCGCTTGTGGTACGCCATGCTTATAAACTTGCTCATGCACTTTGTTGTCACGGCGAATAGTCAGGCGCAGTTCTTTTGAAAGCGCGTTAACAACTGATACGCCCACACCGTGCAGACCGCCGGATACTTTATAGCTGTTGTCGTCGAATTTACCGCCAGCGTGCAGCATCGTCATGATAACTTCTGCGGCGGAGACGCCCATTTCTTCGTGGATATCGACAGGGATGCCACGGCCATCATCGCTAACCGTGATTGATTCATCAGCGTGAATCGTGATCTTCACTTCTTTACAGTGTCCGGCCAAGGCTTCGTCGATAGAGTTATCAACGACCTCGAACACCATGTGGTGAAGACCGGTGCCATCGTCAGTGTCGCCAATGTACATACCTGGACGCTTTCTTACCGCATCCAGGCCTTTTAACACTTTGATGCTTGAGGAATCATAATTTCCCGATGAGGACATATATCTCTCCTAACCGTCACACGCTAATTGTGGACTTTGGTGACAGCACCCTGTTCCACGTGAAACATTTGCGTGTCGTATTCTTGATTAAAATGGCCGAACAAATATTCTGACTGCTGTTTATCCAGGACCGTCACAAACACCTGGGCCCCTTTCTCCAACATTCTCGTTAACAGTGTTACCTGATTTCCGGTATCCAGCTCCGCTCCAACATCATCAATCAGCACAATGGGCCTTTGATTTGTCCGCCGCCGTAATATTTCCAATTGTGATAAGTACAGGTGGGTTATCAAGGTTTTTTGCTGACCTCTTGATAACACTTCCTTCGCGTGAACTCCACCGACCTTTACCTTAATATCCGCCCGGTGTGGGCCTAAAGTCGTGAATCCCTTTTTTACGTCGCTTTCGACTGACGAAGCCAGTTGCTCCATGTGAATAACATCATTCTGATACCAGCCATTGCTAAGCGTAATCGTCAGCTTGTCGCCAATATCCCTGGTTTGCTCACTGGACTCTTTCAGAGATTCGATGAGAATTTCCTTCAATTCAGCGAAGTAGGCGTCTCTATAACGGCTTATCTCGTCTGAATACGCTACGTATTGGTTGTCCCATGCACTTAACTCAGAACGGCTAATATTACCACTTTTCAGCAATTTATTCCTTTGCAATAGCAATTTGCGCCAGTTCTGCCAGACCACTTTGAATTGGTGTTCCACGTGAAACACTCCCCAGTCAACAAAGCGCCTTCTTTCCCCTGGGCCTCCATTAATAAACCCAAAGGTATCAGGAGTAACAATCAAGATAGGGAGGGCCGCCGCCAGCTCAGACAAGGTTCTGGCGCTCTCGCCGTTGATTCTGACTCTGGTTAGTTTGCCTGTCTTTTGACGGCTGACGCCAATGCGGAATGATTTGCCGGCGTCTTCATTGACGGCTTCGCCAAAACAGACCATTTCATCAGATAGATGTGAAACAGCGTAATCCAGTTCCTTAGTACGAAATGACGCCCCCCGTCCCAGCAGGTAAACGCCTTCCAAAAGACTACTTTTTCCACTTCCGTTATTCCCGTGAAATAACAGTAATCTCGCAGAGGTATCCAACTTCAGGCTGGAAATATTACGCAAGTTGGTGAATGCAATACGACTAAGACCCATTCCAACAATCCAACGTCAGGATACGTGGGTCAATTTAGTCAATAGAGGCTGTAAGCCCATCAGGAACATCTCTACCGATACCGCGATCAACAGCATCCCCATAAGACGCTCTATGGCGATGATGCCTCGCTTGCGGAGTACTCTATATAAAAAGGTGGAACTCATCAGCGTGACGGCGGTGACGGACCAAGCCAACAATACCACGATAGACCAATCCATCATTCTTTCCGGTTCCCGGGTGGAAATCAGAATCAAGGTCGCCAAGGCTGAGGGACCCGCCACAAAGGGGATCGCCAACGGCACGATAAAAGGCTCGCCATCAGGGAGGTCTTCAAGCCACTCCCGCTTAGCGGGGAAGATCATACGCAATGCAATGATAAATAATACGATAGCGCCAGCGATGCCTACGGACTCTTTGCTTAGGCTGAATATCTTGAGCAAGTACTGTCCACAGAACAAGAACACCAGCAGAATCGCCAAAGCGATCAGCAGTTCTCTGAACAATACTTTCTTTCTTCTCTTGACGTCCACCCGCTCAAGAATACTCAAGAACAAAGGAATATTTCCCAATGGGTCCATGACCACGATTAACAAGGTCAACGCGGATACGATATCCATCAACTTCCCCTTAAACAAAAAAACCTAACACAACAATGTGCTAGGTTCTTTAACTACGCAAGTGAACCGCCGTTATTGAATCAGGCTGAGCCTTTCATCCATAAACATATCCAGCTCTGGGGCCAGCACATGTACATAACGGTCGAAATACAAAAACTGTTTTAGCAGCAACGCAAACTCCCTAGGAAAGTGCAAACCGTGCTGCTCACCGATTTTCACCAGATCCATCAGAATATTGTTAACTTCATCATCGCCAGTTTGCTGGTCGTAATATATCGGCGGCATATCAGGCGTCATCGCATCCATTTTTTTGTAGACGTCTGCGATATCCGCTGCGAGGTCATCCACGCTTAATTGAGTCTTGGTGATGCCGATTCGCGACATAGCGTCAGCCATACCGTGGAAATTACCCATCATTATCGCCGTGATGAAATCAGACACCGCCTGCCAGGTTCCAGCGCCAATACGCCCCACGATGCCAAAGTCGATAAAACCGATGCGGCCATCTTCCAACACCATCAGGTTTCCTGCGTGAACATCCGCGTGAAAGAAGTCGCACTGCGTCAAACTGGCGAACCAGGTATTCATTGCGGTGATCAGCGTCTTCTCTGGATCCGGGCAATATTTGCGAATCGTTTCCAGATCTGTCAGAGGCACGCCATAGAAACGCTCCATGGTTAACACCCGCATGGTGCTAGCCTGCTCATATACAGTGGGCACAACCGCTTGGTCATTGCCGCTATTCACCAAGAACTCTCTAAACTCTTTGAGATTGGCCGCCTCCTGATAGAAATCACACTCTTCCATCATGGTTCGCTGTATCTCTTCTACAATGCCAGATAGCGACGTCCAGGACAGCTTTGGCGCTAAATACTCGACTACACGCGCTGCCACATACAAAAAATTCAGATCAGTCAGCAGAACATTGCGAACGCCTGGCTTCTGAACCTTGATAACCACATCCTCGCCTGTCACCAAACGCGCCGCGTGAACCTGTGCGATGGATGCGGAAGCCAACGGCTTGGTGTCGATATGCGAATATATCGACTGCAATGGCCGCTTGAATTCTTCCTTCAGGATTCTCTCGATTTGCGAGTAGGGCAGAGGTTTGGTCTTATCCAAACACAGCTGAAACTCTTCAACATAATCTGCAGGGAAAAACGTTGGCGAACTGGCGATAAATTGCCCCAGCTTGATATAAGTGGCGCCCAGTTCTTCAAAAGTCTGTCGCAAAAGCTTCGGCGCAGGCGCACGATTTCCCTTCAACCAGCCAAGGCCAACCTTGGATATGACTGCCGCCGTTTGACCAATCCTGGCGGCTCCCTTTACTGCGTTAACAATTTTTCCCATAAGCTTTTCCACTCTCGCTGAGATTCAAACTCTGTCTGCATTCAGGGGCGATACATCCTTGCCAAGCGTCATACCCAAGTGGGCGACGCGCCGTAACCTTTCGAACTCGAACAGATTCACGGCGCTATCAGTTTAACTGACTATAGCCTCATAGGCATAACGACATACACAGCGTCTCTGGTATCGACGCCTTCCACCAAAGCGCTGCTATTCGCATTGGAAAGCGTCACTTTGACCTGTTCATCATCCAGTGCATTAAGCACGTCAATCAGGTAACCGACGTTGAAGCCAATTTGCAGTGCTTCATGCGGGTATTCGACTTCCAGGCTATCCTCCGCCTCTTCCTGATCTGGATTATTCGCAAATACTTTTAACAGTCCATCTTCAAACTGCAGGCGTACGCCACGGATGCTTTCATGTGACAAGATACTTGCGCGCGACAAAACGCCTTTCAACAGGACCCTGTCCGCGATCATCACCTTATCGCCCGATCTTGGGATAACTCTTTGATAATCAGGGAATTTTCCGTCAATTAACTTAGATGTAAAAGTAAAATGCCCTACGCTGGCCCGCACATGATTATCGCCGAACACCAGGGTACAGGACTCATCTGTATCGTTAAGAAGACGACCTAACTCCAAAATCCCCTTACGCGGTACGATAGGCTGGCGCTTTTCAATAACGCCGGTTTGAAGGGACACATTGGCGAGGGCGAGGCGATGGCCGTCTGTTGCGACAGCGCGCAGACCCTGCTCATCCAACTCCATCAACATGCCATTCAAATAATAACGAACATCCTGCTGGGCCATTGCAAAGGCTGTTGCATCAATCAAGCGCTTAAGTTCTCTTTGCGGCAACATAACTTTAACGCTTTCAGGTTCTTCTTCCACATTGGGGAAGTGTTCCGCAGGCAATGTAGACAATATGAAATGACTGCTGCCATAACGAACGTTCAAACGTCCGTCTTTCAGTTCAATACCGATAGCGGCTCCTTCAGGAAGGGCGCGACAGATATCTGTAAATTTCTTGGCGGGAACGGTGATTCTGGATTCATGCTCAATGTTTACGTCGCTAATTTCTGCAACCAGCTCCACTTCCATATTTGTGCCGGTGATAACCAGCTTTCCGTCTCTGGCGTCAAGCAATACGTTGGCGAGCACAGGCATGGTCTGGCGTTTTTCAACCACCCCAGAAATCATTTGCAATGACGTGACAAGCGCCTCTCTGGTTATAGTGAGCTTCATGTAATATCCCGTTTCTATAAACTCTTAAATCACTGAAAATGTTGCTATTTTAAACTAAATCTTTGGGTCGCCATCAAGCTGACGGCGCATATTTTCGCCTAACTAGCTGGTTAACATGCGCATAAAATTCTGATAATCGTCACGCAGAGTGGGATCGTTTTGCTGAAGTTCTATCATGACCTTACAGGCGTGCAATACCGTGGTGTGATCTCGTCCCCCAAACGCCTCGCCGATTTCCGGCAGACTATGGTTAGTCAGCTCTTTAGCCAACGCCATGGCCATCTGCCTTGGACGGGTAATTGAGCGGGTGCGACGCTTTGACAAAATATCCGCAACACGGATTTTGTAATATTCCGCCACCGTTCTCTGGATATTATCGATACTGACCTGCTTCTCGTGCAGCGCCAGCAGATCCTTCAAACATTCGCGAATAAACGCCGGCGTGATTTCCTGTCCAGTGAAGTGGGCATTTGCAATCACCAGCTTTAACGCGCCTTCCAGTTCTCGAACGTTAGAGCGAATTTTTTGCGCAATAAAAAAAGCGGACTCACTGCTTAAATGGACATTGGCCTGTTCCGCCTTCTTCATCAGAATTGCTACACGGGTTTCCAGTTCAGGCGGCTCAACCATCACCGTCAGTCCCCAACCGAAGCGGGATTTCAGGCGCTCTTCCATGTGATCAATCTCTTTTGGATAACGGTCACAAGTCAGAATCATCTGCTGACCGCCTTCCAACAAGGCATTAAAGGTATGGAAAAACTCTTCCTGAGATCTCTCTTTGCGTGCGAAGAACTGAATATCATCAATCAGCAGCGCATCGACGGATCGATAGAGGCGCTTGAACTCGTTGAAAGCATTTAGCTGCAACGCTTTCACCATATCTGCAACAAATCTTTCGGAGTGCAGATAAAGAATCTTCGCATTGGGGTTTTTCTTGAAAATGGCGTTACCTACCGCCTGCATCAAGTGCGTTTTCCCTAAACCTACCCCACCATATAAAAACAGGGGGTTATAGGCGCTACCCGGATTATCCGCCACTTGCATGGCGGCCGCCCGCGCTAATTGGTTCGATTTACCTTCAACAAAGGTTTCGAAGGTAAACGTAGGATTCAGGTAACTCTCGTGTTTGATAGCCCCTTCCACCGTGACGTTTCTTTCTCCGGACGGAGCGACATCGGCGATAACAGGTTTGGAGGGAGCCGTAACCCTTGCGGCGCCAGTTCCCGTATCTTTACTTGCCGGCGTTCCTTTGTTATTGCCGGCAATGCTGCCAATCTTCAAAGAAATACGCGGAGCCTTTTGAGACGTCAGTTCACTGAGAATTTCATTGATCCTGCCAATGTACTTCTCGTTAACCCAGTCCAGTACAAACCGGTTTGGCGCAAACAAAAGCAGTTCTTCCTCAGAACCTTTCGCCTGCAAAGGGCGTAACCAAGTGTTGAACTGTTGTGCTGGCAACTCGTCCTCTAAATAGCCCAGACATTGATGCCACAGCTCAGACGTCACTTCCAA